>CAWKLM010000001.1:0-4078 GCA_963850475.1 Ilumatobacteraceae bacterium
TGCTGCAATATGTTCGGCAACTGGTGGCATCGGTTCCGGGGTTCGGTATTGGTTCTGGCCTTCCGAGGGCCAGCCTCCTGGTGGTGATGGCGGCGTCGCCGGATCGAGCAAGGATGGCCCAGGGCCTTCACAGGGCAGCGGACGGATCGGCGTCGACGCTGAAGCGGAAACGGTCACCGTGAGCGAATCGCTGGGAGCCCGTGCGAGACAGTGAGAGGTGTTGACCACCGTTCACACGGTCAAACCATATGTGACCTGGTCACAGGGCCGGGGCGCCGCGTTCGCATCGTGTCGTGTCTGGGCGCTCGTTCCTACCGATGACGGATTCGGGGCTGAAGCTGACCGCTTGCTGGGCTTCGTGCCCGGTCTTGGGCCACGCTTGGGCCACATCAGGCCGAGAAGCAATGCGAATCGACAGGGATTGGTGCGAGATGCGATGAGTGACGGATCGCCGGGAACCCGGTGTCTGGAGGGCTTGCGGCCGGGAACGCCACAGTTTCGGGCAAGGGCGAAAATCCGTGAACCTTCCTCTCAAGGCGGTAGCGCCGGTTCAAATCCGGTCGGGGCTACGCGTACTCGCCTCCGGCGAGTCCGTTTGCAGAAACCCCCGCTCAGCGGGGGTCTCTGCCGCGTTCACAGGAGAGCCCTGCTGGTCTGCAGAAGACGATGTCTCGGCCCGCGATTTCATCGGTGATCCCGTCGCCGAGCTGAAGACCTCCTCCGGATTCGCCTAGGCTTGCGGTACGGCGGCGGACCCGCACGCCAAAGAGGAGGAAAGACGACTTATGACACGTGCACGAACGCTTGTTGTAGCGGTGCTCGCGCTTGCGCTGCTGGCTGCTGCGTGTAGCGATGACGATTCCGTTGACACAGGATCCCTAGGCCTCATCAACGATGGGACGCTCACGGTCTGCACCGATTCGCCCTACCCACCGATGGAGTACGAAGAGGACGGTGAGTTCACCGGATTCGACATCGAACTGATGCGTGCGATCGCCGACGATCTGGGACTCGAAACCTCCGTAGTGAACATTGGTTTTGATCCGATCACGTCGGGCCTCGCCATGGACTCCGGCGAGTGTGACATCGCGGCAGCGTCGATCACGATCACCGAGGAGCGTGAAGCCAACATCGATTTCAGCGACGGGTACTTCTCCGGCGACCAATCCTTGCTGACCACCGAAGGCAGCGGAATCGCCTCGATTGCCGATCTGAGCGGCAAGAACCTGGGCGTCCAGACGGGCACAACCGGAGAACAGTATGCAGCCGAGAATGCGACCGGTGCCACCCCCATCTCGTTCGAGAACCCCGGCGACCTCATCACGGCACTCAATGCCGGAGAGCTTGACGCAGTACTTCAGGACATCGTGACCAACGGTGACGCTGCCCTCAACAACTCCAACCTGATGCTCGTTGAGATCTACACCACGGACGAGTTCTACGGCTTTGCCGTCAAGGAAGAGGGAGCCGAGAACTTGATGGCTGCGGTCAACGCATCACTGGCCAAGGTTCGCGACGACGGCACGTATGACGACATCTACGAGGAGTTCTTCCCGACCGGCTGATTGTCACTACCCACTACGCAATGGCGGGGCGGTCCGATGGGGCCGCCCCGCATTGCCGTCCGGAGGTGTCTCTGCAGGGGAAGGCCCCAACGCGGTAACGTACATGGCGAATGGCGGTAGCTACCAAGTCGAGCCGAATGCGTCGCGCCGAGATCAGACGGCGTGTCATCTACGTTGCCACCGCCATCCTGCTTGTGGTTCTTGCCTTCACCATCGATTGGCAGCAGCTGCAGCAGAGCTTCTTCCAACCCGACATCATCAGGGCGATGTTCCCCGATGTTGTCCTCATCGGGGCCAAGAACACGATCATCTACACGACCTTGGCATTCAGCTTCGGTCTCGTGCTGGCGCTGATCCTGGCGTTGATGAAGCGATCCACCATACGTCCCTACCGCTGGTTTGCCACGGGGTACATTGAACTCTTTCGGGGCCTACCGGCGCTGATCACCATCATCTTGGTTGCCTTCGGTCTGCCGTTGGCGCTTCGGCATCCGCATCCCGGGCGGCACCCTCGGAAAGGGCACCCTCGGGCTTGGGCTCGTTGCCGGCGCCTACATGGCAGAGACCATTCGGGCCGGCATCGAAGCGGTACCGCGCGGGCAAATGGAAGCGGCTCGATCGCTCGGGATGCCGAAGGGCACCGCGATGACGTACATCATCCTGCCCGCAGGCCTTCCGCATCATCATCCCGCCCCTGACCAACGAGTTGGTCTTGCTGATCAAGGACACCTCGCTGCTCTTCGTGATCGGTACCACACCGCTCTCGAAAGAGCTCACCAAGTTCGCTCGCGACTTCATGACCAGCACACAGAATGCGACGCCGCTCACCGTGGTCGCCTTCGTGTACCTGCTCATCACGCTCCCGCTGACCTTCTTGGTCCAGCGGCTGGAGCGCAAGGCGGGTCAGGGGCGATGACCGCTGCAGCGCCGCCGATCGAGATCGAGGACCTCCACAAGTCGTTCGGGGAGCTCGAAGTGCTCCGCGGCATCGATCTCTCCGTCACGACGGGCGAGGTGATCTGCATCATCGGGCCATCGGGTTCCGGCAAGTCGACGCTGCTGCGTTGCGTCAACCTTCTCGAGGTTCCAACGGCGGGCCGGGTTCTGATCGAGGGCTATGACATCACCGACCCGGAAACCGACGTCGATGAGGTTCGCGCCAAGATCGGCATGGTGTTCCAGCAGTTCAATCTGTTCCCCCATCTCACCGTGTTGAAGAACCTCACCATCGCGCAGCGCAAAGTGCTCGGTCGCTCGAGCGATGAGGCAGTATCGGTCGCCGAGGCAATGCTGTCGCGAGTGGGTCTTGCCGACAAGCGAGACGAGTACCCGATCCGACTGTCGGGCGGCCAGCAACAGCGAGTGGCAATTGCTCGCTCGTTGTGTATGAACCCCGACATGATGCTGTTCGACGAGCCGACCAGTGCCCTCGACCCGGAATTGATCGGCGAGGTGCTCGACGTGATGCGGGCTCTTGCCGACGAGGGCATGACGATGCTGGTTGTCACCCACGAGATGGGGTTTGCCAAACAGGTTGCCGACCGGGTTCTCTTCATCGATGAAGGGGTCATCCAAGAGCAGGGTCCGCCCCGCGAAGTCCTCGAGAACCCCAAGAACGAGCGGACCCGCCGGTTCCTCCGCGCCGTCGAGCACTAGATCACGTCGGTGGAATACACGTCGACGCGGTCACCTGGGTCGATGCGACCAAGGACCTGATCGAGCTCTACAGCAAACGGAGTGGCTCGCCGCCGCCTTTCCGCGTCTCCAGTTATTGCGACGAGCCGCTTGGACTATGCAAGGTCGAAGCGATCGAGGTTCATGACCTTGTCCCACGCAGCCACGAAGTCACCCACGAGCTTCTCCTCAGCGTCATCAGACCCGTAGACCTCAGCAATGGCTCGAAGCTCGGCGTTCGAGCCGAAGACGAGATCGACACGGGTACCGGTCCACCTGAGTTCGCCGGTCTCGCGGTTGCGGCCCTCAAAGACGTCTTCGGAGTCCGGGATCGCCTTCCACTCTGTTGCGTCGTCGAGCAGGTTGACGAAGAATTCGTTGGTCAACGTCTCGGGTCGGTCGGTGAAGACTCCGCGCTCGGGACTGCCCGGCGTTGGCGTTCAGTACGCGGAGACCGCCGAGCAGCGCCGTCATCTCGGGCGCGGACAGCGTCAGCATGAACGCCTTGTCCACCAGCGAGTCCTCCGAAGGAAGTCTGTAGCCCGCCTGGAGGTAATTGCGGAACCCATCCGCAATTGGCTCGAGCACGGCAAACGACTCGATGTCGGTCTGCTCCTGGGGTGGCATCGGTGCGGCCGGGCGTGAACGGTACCTGCAACCGCGCCCGGCCCCCTTCGCAGCCGATTCGACGGCTGCGCACCCGCCCAGCACGATCAGGTCGGCGAGTGAGACCACCTTTCCGCCCGTCTGCGAGCGGTTGAACGCTTGCTGGATCCCCTCGAGGGTCGCCAGCACGGGCGATACGCCGGACGTCACGTTGACGTCCCACCCGGATTGCG
>CAWKLM010000002.1:0-15982 GCA_963850475.1 Ilumatobacteraceae bacterium
CACACATATGGGCAGGGGCAGGATGCCACAAGAGCGGACAGCGACTGACACCTGCACTCGGAAGACGAATCATCCCTGTCGGGTACACAACCTCGACTCTGCAGACGGACTAGCGGTTGTTCCGGGGTGAACACCCCCCGGGGTTGGGACAGTCCCCCAACCGGTCGCCAACCCCAGGGTGCGTTTGTTTGAGCGTATCCATTCCGTCAAGTCTGCCGAAATCGGGGCATCGGGAGCCGCCCGGTTTGACTCACCCAGCCAGATGTGAGTGGGTCGAGGGACCGCCCCTCGTGCCTGGCTAGGTCGGTTGACCTGTCCGGTCGAGGTCAGGGTGAGTCGACGGAGTCTGGGCTGTCAACTGAATCCGCTGAATCGACCGAATCGACCGACTGACCGACTCGACCGACTCGACCGACTCGACCGACTCGACCGACTCGACCGACTCGACCGACTCGACCGAATCGACCGACTGAACCGAATCGACCGACTCGACCGACTCGACCGACTCGAATGGCGACGCGACCGCATCGTTGGCAGGGACGACGATCTGAGATGCTGACCATTCTGGCGGGGATATGTCGCGCATTAGGACGATGTCGTCGAGTTTCGGCTCTTCCGACGTGCCGGCGTCAGATGCAATAGCTGCTCCTGCCGTGAGGGTGATTGCAGCAGCGACGGTGCCGGCAATGACTCTGCGTGTGTTCGGTGGTGCCATGCGATTGCTCCTTCTTGGTGGCCGCGGCTCGCGTGGTCTCGCTCGGCGTGTTGGAGGTGACTGTATCAACTGCTCCACTTTTGGTGGTTAAGCGAACACTAAACGTGGGATAACTCGGTCCGGTACGGCAGCGATTGCTGTCATGATGCAACGGTGTTGGAACAAGATCGTGCTCTCTACAAGTCGCATCCTGAACTCGGACTCGTTCTGGGGAGCGGTACAGCGCTCATTCAGGCTGCTCTTGAACCATCACTGACCCTTGCGTCGGAGGCGAAACCTGTTCAGGTGCGATTCGTCCCCGGGCGGAGTGTGACGGCCCAACTGTCCGCGACCGTCAAGACAGGCAGCGACGAGATCAGAACGGAGACGTTTGTCGCGTCGATCGGACTCAGAGTTCCACCAACAACAGCGATCGTCACCACAGGAGGCACAGACATCGCTGTCTGGCGGCTCCCGGCCGATCCATTCCTCCCGGGTCTGCAATCGGTCACCGATCCAGACCTAGCCAGTCGTCTACTCGAACACTTGGAATCGACCCGTCTGGTATCACTCTGAGAATGCGCTCCTATCGACCGGGACGCCGCGCGGTTATCGAGCTTCAAACGCCTCGGGATCGTGTCTTCGCCAAAGTGGTGCGCACCTGCAAGGGTCGCCGAACTCCAACGTCTCCACACCTCACTTGCCGGGCAGGCACCGATCCCCATCAGTCTGGGCTGGTCTGAGACATCTGGCGTTGCGATGCTCCAAGCCCTTGACGGCTACCCCCTGCGCAGCGCAATCGAAAATGGCGCGAACCCGCTTCCATCGCCCCGATCGCTTCTCGATCTCCTTGCCACCTTGGAAACTCCACCAGTCCGCGCTATGAGGCCGAGCCTCGTAGAACGTGCAGCGACCCACGCCGCGTTTCTCAGCACCATCTTTCCCGATACCCAGCAGCGCGTGCAGACCGTCGCACGATCCATCGCGGAGATGGCAGACACAGAACAGCCGCGGACCATCCACGGCGACTTCCACTCGTCTCAGATCATGGTCAACGATGGCTCAATCGTCGGACTGGTCGACATCGACACCGTCAGTGCGGGCGAAAGAACCGACGATCTAGCGAACCTCCTGGCACACCTCGCAGCGGTCGCGTCGGCACGCCCCGACATCGCTGCCAATGTCAAGAGCTACGGCATCGATCTGACCAGCACGTTCGATTCCGTTGCAGATCCCCGCCAGTTGAGATTCCGCGTCTCTGCAGCCCTTCTCGGATACACGGGCGGACCATTCCGCGTACAGGAGGCACACTGGAGGAACTCGACCGAGGACCGCATCCAAGCCGCAGAAGAATGGCTCGATGCAGCCAAGGCAACCCCTCTGTGACCTGAAGCTACCCAACGCCAGAGAGACAACGGGTCTCCGCGAATGACCGCCCATATCGGCTCAGTGTCAGGATGTGGGCGGCCTGCGCTTCCCCCGCAGAGCGTCGTTCTAGATGGGCCCATGCGACAAAAGACGAGCTCAGAGCACGCCCATTGCAGCCGAGCATACTGCCGGACATGGGCGGGGTCGTGAGGCTGTAACTCGCGGTGCCTACGGGGTGGTGTTGAGGGACCGCTCGCTGCGATCGCCGAGGTTGTGCAGGAGGTGTTCGAGTTCGGTGGCGAGGGTCTGACGCTGGTGGGCGGAGAGGGACAGGAGCATGCCGTCTTCTTCGGCCAGCACGTCCTCGACTGCTGAGTCGGCGATCCGTCGTCCTTCTTTGGTGAGGCCGACGAGGACGCCGCGCCGATCCGTCGGGTCGGGGTGGCGAGCAACCAGTTCTTGCGCTTCAAGCCGATCGAGACGGCTGGTCATGCCTCCTGATGTCAGCTGTGCACCCCGAGCGAGGCTGGTGGGGCTCAGCTCGTACGACGGACCGCTCCGACGAAGGGCTGTGAGGACGTCAAGGTCGCCCTTGTGGCTCAATCCGTGAAGCGCTGCCACAGCGTCGAGTCGGTCCTGGAGAATCTGGCTCGCGCGCAAGATACGGTTGATCACTTCCATCGCCGACGTGTCCAGCTCTGGGCGTTCTCTGTTCCAGTCGGTGATGAGTCCACTCACGTAGTCAGCCATGGCACCATATTAGCTCACACAGAAGTATCTTGACACATGCCTTTTTCAAAAGTAACTTTTGAGCAAGGTACTATCCCAACCTCCGTGGAAGGACTGATATGGGGAAGAAGAAATGGTTCGGCCTCGCGGCCGTCGGGGCAGCAATCACTGCTGGCGTCGTTGTTGCAGCGAAGAAGGTGAAGGCAAGCCCCGACAAGGCCTCCGAGATGATCGGTGCCGCCAAGAGCAAAGTTCTTCGCGACACGGATGAGGCGAGCGCCGATGTCGAGCCGATCGATAGCGACGCGGCCGACAAGGAAGTCGACATCTGAAGGATTTGGCCCGGGGTCTTCCCGTAGCTGTCTCGACGCGAGGACCCGGATCCGGGGTCCTCGCGCGTTGCGACGTTCTGTGCCGACACCGACTCGCATCCGTCATCGACTCTGAGAAACAGATCGCACCCACCCATGACGGCACCATCGCGTCGGGTGAGCGAGACCGCTCCTGCGACCCCCGAGCTAGGAGTCCGCGCCCCGTGACCTTGCGTTGCGAACGGCTTGCTGGACAGATCGGCCGAGCTTGTCCGCTGCCGCCTGGGCCCCCTCGTACGCAGCGGTCGCCGCCAATTCAGTGGATATGCCAGCGGTGAGGGCAGCGCTGCGCGCACCATCGATCGCCCCGCTCGCTGCGTCGCCAACACCGATCCCGAGCCTGCTCGCGTTCTCGACAATCGATGAGGCTGTCATGCGTATGGCGATCTCGACATCCGACGTGAGATCACCCGCCCCTTCGACAACACCCTCGATCGTGGCAGCGGCGATCTCGCGCGAACGATCGGGTGCCTCCGCTGCGGCGTCCATAGCACTGGAACCCGCGACAGCAGCAGCATCAACGGATCGCATGCCAGCGGTCTTCGCGCCCTCGATGACGCCACGCGCCACTGCCCGCGAAGTATGAGCAACACCCAACCCGGCCTTGAAGGCAGACAATCGCGCTGCCGCAGCCGCTGACGCGGCGCCCTCCTTCGAAAGGGTTCCGTGCTCGGCAGCGGACTCCATAGCGCCTTCGATCGCTCCGGTCGTGGCCGGGCCAAGACCGGATCCCTCCTCGCGTGCAGCGTCGATCGTCCCACGGATTGCCGCCGCGGTGACGGCGGCTACGGATGAGGTGGCCCCCGCGATCGCAGTCCGAACGGCCGCGGCAGCACCCCTCGTGATGGCTCCCGAATCAACGAGCACCTTGGCCATGCGCCTCCGAGCCACATCTGCCACGTCTTCGTACTGCACCGATCCTCCAATCACTCACCGTACGAACAACACGATACTCACCAGCGACGCGACAGCTCTCGCGGCCAGCCAAACGATCGCCCGCACATATGGCGCTCTTCTGCTGTATCTGCGGGTGGTTTGGAGGGGTGTTGACGCGGTTGCACCCTGCCTGCTTCTAGGTTTCGCGAGGAGAAGTCGTTGACGATTCGGTCGACTCGCATGCGGAGGTCGACCAACTGGTCCGACAGTCTTCTCACCGCTCACCTCCATACGAGACGACAACTCTCGTCGAAGGTGATGCAACGACCACCTGAAATCGCAGCCGACATGGGCGGGTGGAGATCGACAGACGGCGTCGGGTGGGGTGGGGTATCGGGTGTGGGTGATACTCTCGGTCGGGAATTGGAGTGGGGAGTGTCGGCATTGTGATGTGGTCTTCGTCTCTGTGGGGTTGTCGGTGGTTGGTGGGTTTCGGTTCTGAGGCTTGTCGTGGTCGCTGCTTTGGTTCCGGTCTTTGTGGTGTTGGATGTTGGGGTTGCTGATGCTGTGAAGGTTCCTAAGACCCTGTCTGATCGGCGTCCGGTGGGTGTTGGTGTGGTTGAGGTGGATTTCCCGGTCGATTTGTTGCGGTTTCGTGGGGCGCATCCGATACGGACGTTGAGAGACATCACGGTTTGGCGCTTGGTAGGGAGTCGCATGGTGCGGTGCGGTTCCGTGTTGACGGTGAGTGGGGGAGTTGGGGACCGCTTGGTGAGGAAGGTGCTCAGGCTCCGCGGGCAGTGGTCGAGCAGTCTTGTTGCCGCTGGTGACGCTGAGGCGTATCAGATTCGTGGGATCCCTGGTTGGGCTGAAACTCCGAGGGTGATCGCGATCAACGTGACGGACGGTCCGCTGGTGACGGTGGCTGAGCGTCGTCGTGGCTCTGCCGACGCGTTGGCGAACTGTATGTCGCGGGCCGAGTGGGGTGCTGACGAGTCGAAGCGGTTCGTTGAAGGGGTGGAGTCGTGGCCGACGACGTTCTTCGGTGTCCAGAGTCTTGTGGTGCATCACACGGTGACACCCAACGATGACACGTTTACGGGGGCTGAGCGGGTACGTGCGATCTATGAGCAGCACGCGGTCGGAAACGATTGGGGCGATATCGCGTATCACTATCTGGTTGACGAGTCTGGTGTGGTGTACGAGGGGCGTTGGTCGGGGACGGAGAGTATGCCGTGCGGCACCGGTGGCGACGGCTTCGATTTCGCCCACAACGCTGCGAACGAAGTCGTCACGGGCGGACATACGGCGTATCACAATCAGGGCAACGTCGGTGTCGCCGTGTTGGGCAACTTCGCGAGCCCTGCGGAGTATCCCGAGGACCCGGGTTGGGTTCAGGTTGATCCGAAACCGGCTGCTGTCGCCGCCGTGACGGAAGTGCTCTCGGAGTTGGTGATGCGACATCGCCTGGATCCGGTTGGCATGGTCGATTACGTCAACCCGGTATGTCTACTCCCTGACGGTGAACAGCCGTCGTGGTGTGCAACACAGGACACGACCAAGACGGTGAACACGATTTCTGGTCACCGGGACTGGCGTGTGACCGTGTGTCCCGGTGCATCGTTGTATGCGTTGTTGGGGTCGATCCGGGCCGACGTTGCGTCAACGATCGAGAAACGCCCGGTCGTCACGGTGGTGGAGGATCCGTTGGTGTTCGAAGGGAACGCCACGGGCGGCTATGTCGGCGCGTTGTCCGGCGTATCGGCGGCAGATCCCGACGGTGAAGACGTGACGTTGGTCAACAACGGCCCCGCGACGATCCCGGTGGGCGATACCACAGTGGTGTGGAAGGCAACCGATCCGGGTGGACTGTTCGACGTGGCTACTCAGACGGTGACGGTCACCGATACTGTGCCGCCCGCCGTGGTGGCACCGGTCGGGCCGGTGGTGAAGGCCGCCAGCAAGTTCGGTGGTGTTGCGGAGTTCACGGTTTCGGCGACTGACATCGTCGATCCCGCACCGACGACGACATGTGGACCCGCGTCCGGTTCCGTCTTCCCGATCGGGGCTACACCGGTGTCGTGTATCACCGAGGACGCTGCTGGGAACCAGACGAACGCAGTGTTCGATGTGACGGTCGTTGGAAATGCCCATACCGTCGGTCTGGTAGACCCGACACAGGGCATGTGGCATCTCTACGACAGCACCGGGAACGAAACGGCCTCGTTCTTCTACGGGAACCCGGGCGACTATCCGTTCATGGGCGACTGGGACGGTGATGGGATCGAAACGCCGGGCCTGTATCGCCAAACCGACGGATACGTCTACCTGCGTAACACGAACACCGTCGGCATCGCCGATATCAAGTTCTACTTCGGGAACCCCGGCGACGTACCCATTGCGGGTGATTTCAACAGCGACGGATTCGACACCGTGTCGATCTACCGGCCATCAAACCAGACGTTCTACATCATCAACAAACTCGGAGCCAACGACGGCGGGCTGGGTGCGGCGGACTTCTCCTATGTGTTCGGGAATCCGGGCGACAAGCCATTCGTCGGCGACTTTGATGGTGACAGTACCGAGACGGTTGGATTGCATCGTGAGTCCACCGGACTCGTGTACTTCCGGAACTCTCACACGCAGGGGAACGCCGATAGCCAGTTCATCTTCGGCGATCCGGGGGACCGCCTCGTGGCCGGGGACTGGACCGGAGACGGCGTCTTCTCCCCAGCCCTCTTCCGTCCATCGAACACCACGACCTATTTCCGGTACGCCAACACCCAAGGCAACGCAGACCACCAGTACACGACCGGCCAACAACAATGGCTACCCGTCTCAGGAAACACCGGCACCCCCTAGCCCCCACCCGACATAGCGTCTCACGCCGCCCACATCCGGCTGGGCGTGTTGGTTTGGGATGATCAGGGTGGAGGTGCTCTGAGCCCTCGTCTCCTGCCGTATGGGCTCACCTAGAACGACGCTTTCCGTGCGACGCGCCAGAGCCCGTCGGAGCATTCCGAAACGACGCTTTGCGACGGAAGCGGGGTCCCTGCTCGGCTGAATCCGACGCGCGTCCGGCCATAATCCAGTTGTGACCACCAAGGCTCAGATACTCGACGCCCTCAAAGAGTTGCGGACCCTCATGACGCTGGAGGAGGGGAGCCCGCAAGCGTTCCGGGTGCGGGCCTACGACAACGCCATCGAGGGTCTCGAGACCGCTACGGCCGACGTCGCCAGCCTCAGCGAGACCGAGCTGGTAGCCATGAAGGGCGTCGGCAAGAGCACGGCTGCCAAGATCCGCGAGTTCATCGATACCGGCACGATCAAGAAGCTCGATGGTCTGCGGGAGAAGTACCCGGCCGAGTTCGTCAACCTCACCCGCATCCCCGGTCTCGGTCCCAAGACGCTGATCATGTTGCGCGATCAGCTCGACATCAACAATCTCGACGACCTTCAGGCGGCGCTGGCGGCGCGAGCAGCTGCGGGAGCTGCCGGGGCTGGGGCAGAAGAGCGAGGAGAAGATCGCCCACGCCATCGAACGGCTCGGCTTGCACGGCAAGGACACCCGGACCCCGATCGTCGATGCCCTCCCGCTGGCCCGGTCGATCGTGGCCGAGCTGCTGGAGATGCCGGCGGTCAAGGCGGCCGACTACTGCGGGAGCCTGCGCCGTTTCCGCCAGGACATCGGCGACATCGACATCCTGGTGTCGTCCACCAACGCCGACCCGGTCATGGAGTACTTCACGACGATGCCGATGGTGGCCGAGGTCATCGGCCGGGGAGACACGAAGAGCTCGGTGGTCACCCATCGGGGGATCCAGGTTGACCTGCGGGTGGTCAAGCCCGCCGAGTACGGAGCCGCTCTTCTCTACTTCACCGGTTCCAAGACCCACAACATCCACCTTCGTCAGCTCGCCATCAACCGGGGCTGGCTGCTCAACGAGTACGGCCTGTCCGATGTCGAGACCGGCGAGGTCGTCGCTTCCAAGACCGAGAAGGCCATCTACGCAGCCCTCGAGCTGCCGCTCATTCCGCCGCCATTGCGGGAGGACACCGGGGAGGTGGAGCGAGCCGCCGAAGACGGATTGCCCAAGCTCGTGCAGCTCAAGGACATCAAGGGTGACCTGCACTATCACACCGACCTGTCCGGCGATGGCCGGGCACCGCTCGAGGCCATGGTGGAGGCCGCTGCCGCCCGGGGCTACAGCTACCTCGCCATCACCGACCACGGTGAAGACCTGACCATCAACGGTGCGTCACCGCGGCAGATGCTGGCCCAGCGCAAGAAGATCGCCAAGGCTCCAGGAGCGACTATCCCGACATGCGGCTGCTGCACGGCTGTGAGCTGAACATCGGGAAAGACGGTTCGGTCGACTACGACCTCGACTTCCAGCTCGGGTTCGACTGGACGGTGGCCAGCGTCCACTCGTTCTTCGATCTCGACCGCAACCAGCAAACCGAGCGGGTGATCCAGGCAATGGCCAACCCGGCCGTCAGCGCTATCGGCCACCTGTCCGGGCCGGTACATCGGCCGCCGCCCCGGGATCGAGCTGGACCTGGAGGCCGTCATGGAGGCGGCGGCCGCCACCGGAACCGCGATCGAGATCAACGGTGCCCTGCAGCGCCTCGACGCCACGCCCGAAGCCATCCGCATCGGCATCAACCACGGCGTCACCTTCGTGATCGATACCGACTCGCACCACACCAGCGAGCTCGGCCGCATGGAGTACGGGGTGCTCAATGCCCAGCGCGGCTGGGTGGAGAAGGCGATGGTGGCCAACACCTGGCCGACCACCAGGTTCCTCAAGTGGGTCGCCAGGAAACGGGGCTAAGCACGTAGGTTGAGGCTGAAGAGGGGAGTTCAAATGGGCGATGGTGCCCCACCACCGACGGTCAGGCAGCTACGTCTCGTAGTGGAAGCCGATGATTTCGACGCGGCCGTGGCGTTCTATCGAGATGCCCTGGGCCTGGACGAGGAGTTCTTCGTCGAGAGCGAAGGTGGAGCCCGGGTTATGGCCCTCCAGGCCGGCCGGGCGACGCTCGAAATCGTCAATCCAGAGCAGCGGAGGCTCATCGACCAACTCGAGGTCGGCCATGAAGTGAGCCGGAGCATCCGCATAGCTTTTGAGGTCACCGATGCGTCCTCAACAACCGACGAGTTGGTGAATGCCGGAGCAGAGCTCGTCGCACCTCCAACCGAAACACCGTGGCGCTCTCTCAACTCGAGACTGGAAGCTCCGGCCGGCATGCAGATCACGCTCTTCGAGGAGCTGGAAGGCACGGCGTGAGCCGCGGTCGAATCGATCTGGACCGCTGGCCTATCGATCGTGAATTCCCCTGTAGTGATCCACAATCCGTCGGGCGAGAAGGCGGCGTTCGACGGGTTCATCACGGTGACTGAGACTGGTGGTGCCCGGAGATTGACAGCGACAGAGCTACGGTGAATTGTTGGGGTTCGACCCTCCGACGGGCGGCCCCGAACCTTGACCTCTCGATACAGGCTCAGAACCGGGAGGATCGATCGGATCAGGCACGACCACCCAAGCCAACCACCTGCCCATGTCCGGCATATGCTCGGCGCATGGGGTGCTCTGAGCCCTCATCTTGTGCCGCATAGGCCCATCTAGAGCGACGCTTTTTGGCAGAATCGTGGGCATTGACGCCGACAAGGGCGCGTCGCGACACTCTTCACCGCCTTCGTCTGACAACGTACCCTCGGAAGTCCCTGCCGCCGGGCATCGGGTAGCGCGACGATTTGACCCGAGAGCGCTCGAATCCGTTCTCGCCTTCCGCCGAGTGTCAACAGCGACGCTTCTTGCTCGAAGCGGCGCACCGGGCGGGATGATGCACAGGATCGGACGTGGAGCCACGTGTTGTCGGTTGCCGGTAGAGGCCGGCAAGGTCTGATCGGTCGGCGAGGTTCAGGAACCCCCAGTGTGTGCCGATGCCTGAACGGTGGCGAGCAACCGGGAGCGCCAATCACCGAACTCCAACGAATAGAGCAACTCGAACAGCAGGTTGAATCCCACGGTCGGCGTATTGCCGACCTCAGCCGTTCGATCGAGGCTCTCCACGCCCTCATCGACGAGATTCGTCTCGAGCAGATCCGAACGTTGGTTCGCCCAGGAACCAGTTCTCCGACAGCCCACACCCGATCCAGCACAACTACGACCCGCCCTCAGAACAACGCCACGCAGCTAGACGACTAGCCCACATGTGTCGATTCGGGCAGCGGGGTACTTGCTTCGAAGATGACTCGCCCTATCGCCCATCGTCGCAGGGGCGAATGGCGCTGTGACATTTGTCTTCGGAAGCGTCGCTGGCAGCATCAGTCGGTAGATTCGCTATCGCACGGTACGGAGGGTCGGAGAGAAGATTCCAGTCGCGCCGTCGTGACGCCGATGGAACAGTATGCAGTGGTTCTTGCTCGCGCTGAGCCTGTTCTTCTTCCAGGCTTCGCCCACCGTCATGGTGAGCCCGGATTCAGCCCAACCCGATGCACCTCTCGTGGTCAACGGGAGCGCATTCACGGCCGGAGCGCGCGTCAAGATCCTCTGGGACGGCGCGAATCTCGGCGGCACGCTCAGAGTCGGCGAGGACGGAACCTTCAGGTACTCGGGGAACGTGCCCGCCGATGCCGCGATCGGGTCGCATTCAGTGACAGCCCAGAGCATCGGAGGGGCGAGCGACACCGCATCCGCGACCTTCACCGTCGTCGGGACGGCTACGACCACCACGGCAGCCACGACCACCACGGCAGCTACGACCACCACGGCAGCTACGACCACCACGGCAGCTACGACCACCACGGCAGCTACGACCACCACGGCCGCCGCGACCACCGCCACAACAACGGCTGCAGGAGGCGCTTCCACCGACGTTCCGGCGGTCCCGCAACAGGAATCCCCGAGCACCGTGTCCACGGAAGCACCGATCGGCACTGGGAGTGCCATCGCGGAACCAGCGACGACTGAGAGCCTCCCAGCGGCGCCCGGACCCCGCGGTGACTCCATCGATGCGTCGAGCCTTTCCCCAATGCAGGAGGACTCCGGTGTACTCGTCGGGCCGGGGACGGGATCGGACGGCTCCGTCGAAGCACCCGGCCTGCCCTGGGCCCCCATTGCCCTTGCCGCTCTGGCTCTCGGTGCTCTCCTCCTGATCGCCGTCCGGCGCCGCTCCAGGCGGGAGCGGGATCCGGAACCACCGGCACCCCCTCCCACGGTCGAGGACACGGCGGTGGCCACTCCGCTCATCGCCGCCGCCACTCGGGCCGGAGACGGAGATTGGACGCGTGACATGCTGACGCTGGATCCACCTGGTGCGATCGACGGAATCGTCGCTCATTGGGACCGTTTGGTCGGGTTCGGGCAAGCGGCTGCCTCAAACGGCGACGCTGCTCAAGCTGCCGTCTGGGAAAGCAGTGACGGGATCAGCTGGCGGAGCACAGCGATGCTCGGCCCCGGCATGGCCCGGCTTGCGGTACCGTGGCGGGACGGCTTGCTTGTTGGGTCAGTGCACGGGCTCGACAAGGGTATCGCCACGACCTGCTGGTGGGTGGACAGCGACGGCACAGCGAGCGAGCGAGCCGGCGGTGAGGAACCCGTCCCAGGCGTCGTCGAAGGCGGAACCGCCACCGACGACATGGCGGTCATATGGGGTAGGGGCAGCAAAGGGCCGCGCATCTGGGTCGCCCGAGACGGGGCGACGTGGCAGGAGTCGGATCATCGGGATGCCGTGGACCTCATCACCAATTCGGGCGGCAACTTCGTGGCGTTCGCGCGCCGGGGGAGCTCGCTCCTGTCGGTGGCCTACTCGACGGATGGCATCTCGTGGAACGAGTCGAAGATGGACAACCCCGGTGTGTTCGAAGGAGCACGAATAGTCGCAGCGGTGCCCTTCGCTGGGCGGTTCGTCGCCGCGGGAACGGACATCATGCAAGATGCTGCCGCCATATGGACAACCGAAGATGGACAACGATGGCATCGAACCGCGCTCCCATCGGCTGGGAGCGCGCATGTCGTGGACCTGGTTGTGGCGGGCGATCGGCTACTGGTGGTGGGAGGGGTTCGCAGCGGCAGCCGGAAGATCGTCGCCGTGTGGGAGTCGCTCGACGCTGTCACCTGGCGGTCCGTCGCCACTCCCAAGCTCTTCGCCGACTCGTCAGCGAACGCTATGGCGGTGGTCGGTGACTCGATCGTCGTGGCCGGAACGCTGTACCTAGAACGCGACGATGCCCAACTCGAGTCCGTCGCAGTGACGTGGCGGAGCCGAGTGCCCGGAAACGGAGGGCCGCAGGCTCAAGAGCCGGCATCCCTGGCTTCAACTGGAGAGCCAGAGCCGATGCCCGCTCGATGAGTAGGAGAGGGTGACACGACGGGCGGTCAAGCCCGCTCCTTCTCCTCCAGCGTCGGGATAGGATTGCGCGGTGTCATCCACACCATCGGTTTCGTGCCCGCATGGAATCTCGCGCACACACGATGTCGTGATCGCTACCGGGACTGCCCCCTCTGTCGACCAATGTTCAGCCTTGCCCCACGCACCGACACATCTCCGCGGAAGCATCCGTTGAGGAGTAGTCCCTACGCCCATGCCACCGTCATTCGCGACGCTTCTGTCCCGAAGCGTCCGTTCAAAAGCTCCTCGCGCCCATGCCTCGACAAACCCTCGAATGGATGACACCGTCGGAAGAACTCGCCGAAGCGTTGCAATGACCCCCTGAAATCGCTGATATGTCGCTCTTCTGCTGTACCTGTGGGTGGTTTGGAGGGGATTGACGTGGACGCATCCCGCCTGTTCCTAGGTTTTCGGGCTGTTCAACGGTCCGAGAATCAGAGGAGCAGAACGGGATGCGCAACAACAGGGTATGGGAACGTGCGTGTGGGTTGAAGCGCACTGTGGTTGAGGGGGTCCGCTACGACGAATCAGCGGGGGCGATCATCGTGTCAGCCCGTCCGGATTCGAGGGCAAGGAACCGGTGTGGAAGGTGTGGCCGGCGGTCGCCTGGTTATGACCCGGGGCCAGGACGACGACGCTGGCGAGCGTTGGATGCGGGCACGACTCGTGTGTTTGTCGAAGCTGACGCTCCACGAGTCGCCTGTCGAACTCATGGCCCAACCGTGAGCCAGGTCCCCTGGGCGCGACACGACACCGGCCACACCCGTGATTTCGACGCGATGGCAGCCTGGCTCACGGTGCGGACTTCCAAGAGTGCGACCTGTCACCTGCTGCGGGTGGCGTGGCGGACTATCGGAGCGATCGTCACCCGAGTCAATGATGATGTCGAAGCGAGGGTGGATCGTCTCGAGGGGCTACGACGGATCGGAATCGATGAGATCTCCTACAAGCGGGGACACCGGTATCTGATCGTGGTTGTCGACCATGACACCGGCCGGCTGGTCTGGGCCGGGCCAGGTCGCAGCGAAGCAGCGTTGGATGTCTTCTTCGACGAGCTCGGTGACGACCGGGCCCAGGCGATTACTCATGTTTCGGCTGACATGGCCGAGTGGATCGCCCGGGTCGTGGCTCGTCGTGCTCCCAATGCGATCCGCTGCGCCGACCCCTTCCATGTCGTTGCTTGGGCCATTGAAGCTCTCGATGTGGAACGGCGTCGAGCTTGGAACCAGGCCAAAGGCCGCAGGGTCAAAGAATCACCAGGCCGTAGAGGACGCACCGTCGGCGATTCCCGTCAGATTGCCCGCTCCCGCTACGCCCTCTGGAAGAACCCCGAAGACCTCAACGAGCTGCAGCACCAGCAACTCGAGTGGATCGCCAAAACAGATCCCAGACTGTGGCGTGCCTACCTCCTCAAAGAAGGACTCCGCTACGTATTCTCTGTGAAAGGAGAAGAAGGCCAAGAAGCGCTCGACCAATGGTTGTCATGGGCACGCCGGTCACAACTCCCCGCCTTCACCCATCTCGCCAAGAAGATCACCAAACACCGCGACGCCATCGACGCCAACCTCGAACATGATCTCAACCAGGGACTCATCGAATCCACCAACACCAAGATCCGATTGCTCACCCGCATCGCCTACGGATTCCACGGACCCCAACCCCTCATCGCCCTCGCACTCCTCGCCCTAGGAGCCCACCCACCCCGACTGCCAGGCCGAACCTGACCCACAGATATGTCAGAAGAGCGACATATGAGCGGGATGTCACTCGGCTGGTTTGAGTTCGGGGTCGCCGTGTGTGCAAATTGATCCGTTGGCAGGTGTTATGAGGTTGATGAGGTAGTTGTCGACTGTTGAGGTGACGCACTGGGTGTCCTTGACGGCGCTTCCGAGGTGTCTTGGCTGGTAGGCGGTGTGTGCGTTTCGCTCGACTACCAGGAGCACGCCGTCTTCGAGTTCATCGACAAGCTCTCGCGCCTTGGCGAGTGTTGTTGCGATGTCCCCCGTGGTTCCGATCGCAAGGATTGGTCCGGCTCCAGCTGCTGTGAGAGATGGAGGCGGATCGGGTTCTACAGGCCACATACTGCAGAAATCGACTTCCTGCCCTCTGAACCGGGCCAGTCCCGTGGCGCCGGCGGGTGGCTGTTCGGCAGGTGTGTCGGCTTGCTCTGGTCGTCGCCGGGACCGGTCGAGGCAGTCCATTGCTAAGTAGGTGTACGACGAGTTGGTGCGCCCCCATCGGAGAAGCGTCATTCCGGAGCCGTCTCCGTCCCGTGCATCAGCCAACGTTTGCATCACGTCAGGCCATCTCTCTTCGTAGTAGAGGTCCAAGCGTACGGCGAAGAGGGCGTCCGCCAATCCCACTTCGAAGTCGTCCACGGTGAGTGGGTCGGTATCGAGGCTTTCCATAAGGTCATCGAATGCTGTGAACGGATCGCCGCTGCTATGGAAGGGACACTCGATATCGGCGGCACATTGTTCAAGGGCTTCTTGCAGTGCCTTGTCGGCGGCGGACACCTCTGGCGATGAGTCGGTTTCAGTGAACGTGAACGCTCCATCCAACACCGCTGCCCGCACTCGGTCCGGGAATAGCGTTGCGTACACGGCTCCCAGCCCGGCTCCGTATGACTGACCGAGGTAGCTGATCTGTTCCTCGCCGAGCGCTTCGCGAATCAAGTCCATGTCGCGGGCTGTGGAAACCGTTGACATGTGCGGAAGGAGATGCCGTGATTGTTCTACGCATGCGGCGATGAAATCGCGGTACAGGCCCTCGTTGTGCTCTACCTCTTCGGGTGTTTCCGGGGTTGGATCAACGATGGGGAGGATCTCATCTCCGCAGAACACTTCCGTCCCTTCGCTGACCCCCCGCGGGTCCCACGAAACGATGTCGAATCGTCGAGCCAGCTCACTGCTGAAGACATCGCTCCACCAGGTGTCGAGCACAACGTTGGTACCTGATGCGGCTGGTCCACCCGGGTTGTACAGAAGCACACCGATCCGTTCATCAGATACTTTCGCCCTTCGACGGGCGAGTGCCAGATCAATCGTTCCTGCGTCTGGGTCGTCGTGATCAAGAGGAACCGTAAGCGACGCACACTCGGCATCACCGTCGTGTATATGCGGATTGTCCGGACCGCACTGCCCCCAATGCAAGGGCAAGGACCCATCGACCGCCGGGGAAGCCTCGCCAACGGTCGACGATGGCACTCCATCGGTGGTCGCGACGAGCGTCGTCGACGTTGTTGACGCAGCTACCGAACCTCTGACGGAAGCGTCTGTCGAACCCGTCACCGGAGATGACGTGATCGCCGTGTCGGTGCCGCTGCATGCTGAGGCGACGAGTGCGAGGAAAGCGAATGTGAGGCAGAGTCGCCGCATCAGAACACTTCTCCGTTCCCGCGCCCCAACCCACCGAGACGCACGGTGCTTCCCATATCACCGTACTCCCAAACACCACATGTGAATAGACGTAAGAACTGCCGAAGTTGCCCGCCCATAACCGGCATTGGGTACGGCTCGCAGGGAGCGCATAGGTGCCGATATGTCGC
>CAWKLM010000003.1:0-177172 GCA_963850475.1 Ilumatobacteraceae bacterium
AATCCCCCCCGTTCCGCCAATCGACGGTACGTCGAACAACCGAGAAAGTCGTTGCGAATGGGGGTGGCGCGAGGGTTGCGCCCCTGCAGTCGCCACCGTCATTCCAGCAATCCACTATCACAGAGGAGTCCCTCATGAACATCATCGGTCGAATCGCCCAAACCGCCGCAGCACTCTGGATCCTCAACGTCTGGTTCAACAGATTCAACAAGGACACCGGCTATCGGGGCGGCGGCGCAACCAACATGCGCGAGGAGTTCGAGGAGTACGGCTTCTCGGAGAACCAGATGTACGCGGTCGGTGCCACCAAGGTGAGCCTCGCGATCCTGATGCTCGTCGGTCACGCCGTTCCCAAGCTCGTTCGACCCGCCTCGATCGGCCTCGCAATGTTCATGCTCGGTGCGATCGGCATGCACGCCAAGGTCGGCGATCCGATCAAGCGATCGATGCCGGCGATCAGCGTGTTCACGCTGTCGGCGCTGTCAGCCGCGCTTGCGGGTCAGCGCGCGACTGAGCACCAGTCGACTCACTCGCGCGACGAACAGCGCCACGAGCACCCCATTGAGCACGGCGAGCGTGCCTGCGGGAACCATCAGGCGCGGGACATCGTGCACGCGCCATCCGTGCTGCGAGGCCGAGCAACATCATCACGGTGAGTCCGGCGGCCGCAGCGGCACCAACCGGAGCCACGACGAGACCGACCATGACGCCGGCGGCGCCGAGCAGTTGCATCGAACCGACGAAGACGCGCATCCTGGGCATCCCGTAACGCTCGAACTCACGGCGAGTTCGCTGCGCGAACAGCGTCTCGAATCCGTAGTAGCAGAAGGCCAGTGCCGAAACGATGGCGAGCAGCACCAGGAGCATCCGATCGACGACTGTACGACCCAGGGTTCCCGATCCGGCTGTCCGGCCCCGGACTCGTCGCTCGCGCGCTCGGCGAGGTTCTCCGTGTGATCGCGACGCTGTTCGACGCATGATGGCGGTCGATGCCCGAAGGTGACACCGTTCGACGACTCGCCGACCGGATCGGCGCGCGTTTCGTCGGCGAACACTGCAACCGATCGATCGCCCGCGATCCGCGGATCGTGCATCTCGATCTCGCCGGCTCGCGCCTGGTCGAGGCCGACGCCGTCGGCAAGTGGCTGCTGCTGCGCTTCGACGACGGTCGGACCGTGTACGGCCACCTCCGGATGGACGGGCGCTGGGATCTCGGTCGTCGATCGTCGGCACCGGAGTGGCAACGCCGGCTCGAGGTCGAATTCGAATCGGGGTGGATGACTGCGGTCGACATGCCGGTGATCGGGGTGGTGGCGACGACCGACGAGGAGTCGGTGGTCGGTCACCTCGGACCCGACCTGTGCGGCCATGGGATTCCGGACATCGAGGCGATCGTCGCTCGACTCACCCGGGACGGTGACCGGCCACTCGCGGGCGCGCTGCTCGATCAACGCAACGTCGCCGGCTTCGGCAACATCTACGCGGTCGAGACGCCGTTCATCGCCGGCGTGTCACCGTTCCAGCCGGTCGGATCGATCGATGGGCTCGACCTGCTCGTGCGCGCCGGAAGTGCGCTGATCAGGACCAACGCCGAACGCGGACCCCAGAACACAACAGGCCGACGCCTGCACGAAGCCCATCACTGGGTCTACGGGCGGCGACGTCAACCATGCCCGTGGTGTTCGACGCGACTCGACGGGATGAGCGATCGCGACAGCCCGTGGCAGCGCGTGACGACCTGGTGTCCGAACTGCCAGCAGCTCACCGAGCGAGGGACGGTCGACCCGGCGCGGATCGACCGGGCGCTGATCCTCCACCCGGCGCGCAAGCGCTACCCGTTCGAGACCGCCGGCGACCTCAATTGACGGTGGCCGAGTCGTCGGCACCGACGGCGTCGGCCACCTGGTCGCCGGCGGAGTCGACGGCGTCGGTGACGCGGTCGGTCACCTCGTCCGTGACCTTCGATGCGTTGTCGGTCACCGCGGTGACCACCTTCGATTGCTTGACGGTGCCGACCGCCTTACCTGCCGCGCCGCCGACCTTGGTGCGCTGCTCCTCGGTCATGTTCGACGCGAGATAGCCGCCGAGAGCGATTCCGATGATGACTCCGAGAATGAACTTCATGGCCCCCGGTATACCCGGTATCAGTGCGACGACACCCTGGGGTCGGGAATCAATCGGCCGCGGCGTCGAACTCGGCGAGGATCCGTTCGCCATCGGGTTCCCGCAGGATCCGCTCGACCAGACGCTCGCGGGTTCGCTCGGCGTCGAGACGCGGCTTGTCGACGGTCGCCCAGCGAACCATTCCATCCCAGAACCGGTCGACGAGTGCGGCGCCGGGGATCGTCCCACCGTCAAGGGTTCGCACGGTCACACTCTGGAGTTCACCGAGATAGAGGTTCAGGGAGCGGACGTGGATCTCCTCGTCGGTGCGGATGCGGCCGACGATCTCCGCTGCGACCACAGCGTCGTCCGAACGCTCCCCGAAGAGGCCGGGCGTGCGAAGGATCTCCTGCGTCTCGGCGAAACCGATCTCGGCACGGAACTCGATGATCAGCACGTTCGCGATGAACGAGAAGAGATCCTCGACCTCCTGGGCGACCTCGGGAAGGTAGCGACCGCCGTCCTCGCGGGCGAGACCCGGCTGCGGCTCGACGTCGGGATGCGCGTCCGGACCGAACGCGAGGTCACGAGCGGCGAACCACATCTCGTCGTGGCCCCCGATCCCTTCGGCCGGGATGCCACCCTCGTCGATTCCGTGCGCCTCGAACAACCCACCGGCGAGATGGCCGATCGCCATCGTCGTCGTGTCCTCGACGATGTACTCGGCCAGGTCGGGGATGGGGAACAACCCGATGAAGGCGCCCTTCGCCTCGATCTTGCCGACGACGGTGAGCATGTTCCAGAACTCGTCGGTGATGCCGTTGCGATGCAGGACGAGGCGTTGCGCGGTGTTCGGCAGCCGCACACCGCCGAGCAGGTCGGACGATGCCGGAAACGGCTGCCCGCCACGCTCGCGCAGTGCCCGCTCCCACGCATCGAGCGCCGGAACGCGGCACAGCGCACGCGGCGGCATGTAGGTCCCGTCGTCGAGGAAGCCGCCGTGGAGGGTGCGCCCCGCAACGACGTGCGGCGCGGCGTATTCGTGCGAGCTGAGCAGCTCGTCACGTGAGTAGGTGAGGCGGGGCTGATCGATCGTCGAGGTCAGGTCACACGTTCTTCGGGAGTTCGGAGAAGGGACGGACCTTGTCGTCGTTGGGTTCCTTCGGCAACCCGAGCGCACGTTCGCCGATGATGTTGCGCTGGATCTGGTCGGTGCCGCCGTAGATCGGCGGCGCCTGCGCGTACAGCGCGGTTCCGGTGACCATCATGAGCAACGGATTGCCCGTCGCCGCGTTGAGCGACTCGCGTTGTGCGTCGGTGTACGCGTGCAGCGTGCCCGACGCGCCGAGGATGCGGAGCCCGAGGTCGCGGGTGAGTCGCACGGTGTCGCTCATCAGGAGCTTCGAGATGTTCGCCATGCCGGGGATGTCGAGGCCCGCCTTGCGCATCGCCTTGAGGCGTTGGCCGTTGAAGCTGCCGATCTGGTTGAGCGTGTGGAGCCGCATCAGGTCCTGACGGATCGTCGGGTCGTCGAGCTTGCCCTCCGAGCGGGCGAACTCGACGAGCATCTGGTTGTTCGGCCGGTTCGCTGCGGCGGGCCGCTTGGCCGCCTGCTTCTGGTCGACGGGCGCGACGAGGTCGCCGGCGCGGCGCTCGAGCTGCTTGGCGATCGTGCCCGGTTGGGCACCGGCCGCGCCACCGGACCCGCCGGCACCGAGGCCGGCTCGTTCGGCCTGCAGGGTCGTGTTCGTGACGGCCCAGCCGTTGTTGACCCCACCGATCACGTCGGCGGCGCGGACCCGGGCGTCGGTGAGGAAGACTTCGTTGAACATCGCGTGGCCGGTCATCTCGTGCAGCGGGCGGATCTCGACACCGGGCTGGTGCATGTCGATCGCCATCCACGAGATGCCCTGGTGCTTGGGGACGTCGACGTTGGTGCGGGCGATCAGCATGCCCATGTCCGCGGTCTGGCCGAGCGAGGTCCACACCTTCTGGCCGTTGACGACGTACTCCTCGCCGTCCTGCTCGGCGCGGGTGGTGAGCCCGGCGAGGTCGGAGCCGGCGCCGGGTTCGCTGAACAGCTGGCACCACGCCTGCTGGCCGGTGACGATGTCGCGTACGTGCGCGGCGATCTGCTCGGGCGTGCCGTGGGTGGCGATGGTCGGCGCGGCGAGCAGCAGGCCGAGCCCGGACGGCGGTCCGAGCGCCCCGAACCGGCCGATCTCGCGCATCACGGCAACCGAGTCGGAGCGCGACAGGCCTCGACCGAACGCGTCGTTCGGCAGCATCGGTGACGCCCAGCCGGCGAGGCCGAGACGTTGCCACCACTCGGCAACGGTGAGCTCCGGGTCCCAGTTGTCCTCCAGCCATGTGCGAACCGCGGCGACCGGGTCGACCGGTGTCTCGTTGACCAGCACCGTGGTCGGCGCGTCTTCCGTCATCGCCATGGCGATCCCCTCGATGTTCGTCGTCGACAACCTTCCGATCAACCATATGGTGCCCGGCGCCGCGCGAGGGAACCCACCTCCGTGTTTGAGTGTGCGCATGTCAAGCTGACGCGATGAACGATGGGGCCTTCGACGCCGCGGTGGCGGCCCGGTACGACCGCGACGTCCAGGCGCATTCCGATCCGGAGCACCTCCGCGAGGTCGTCGACGTGCTCACCGAACTGACCGACGATCGACCCGTACTGGAGTTCGCGATCGGTACGGGACGCGTCGCGCTTCCGCTGGCGGAACGTAGCGTCGAGGTTCACGGCATCGAGTTGTCGTCGGCGATGGTCGCCGAGTTGACGAAGAAGCCGGGCGCCGACCGGATCCCCGTCACCATCGGCGACATGGCGACGACCCGCCTCGCCGCAGCGGGCTCGTTCGGCCTCGTGTTCCTGGTGTTCAGCACGATCACCAACCTGTTGACGCAGGCCGAGCAGGTCGAGTGTTTCCGCAACGCCGCCGTCCACCTCGCGCCGGGTGGCCACTTCGTGGTCGAGACCGGTGTCCCGCGAATCCAGCGACTCGTCCCCGGCGAACGGTTCCTCCCGTTCGAGGTCACCGACCACCACCTCGGAATCGACGAGTACGACCTCGCCGAGCAGCGCCTCGTCTCACACCACTACTGGATCGCCGACGGCGACAGAGCCACGTTCGACTCGCACCACCGCTACGCCTGGCCCGCCGAGTACGACCTGATGGCGCAGCTCGCGGGCATGACCCTCACGCATCGGTGGGCCGACTGGTCTCGCTCACCGTTCACCAGCGACAGCACGGCCCACGTCTCGGTCTGGTCGACGGCAGCGTGACCGCTGATCGCTCCGAGCGTCGTCATGGACGATGGGCAGCGCGATAGGCCGCAGGCGGCGAGCCGACCACCTTCCGGAAGTGTCGACTGAACGCACTCTGGTCGTAGTAGCCGCAGCGGTTCGCGACCTCGGCCATCGGAACTTCGGTGGTGGTGAGCAGGCGCAACCCCTCCTCGAGTCGAAATCGCATCACGAGTTGCTTCGGGCTGAGCCCGAGCACGCGCCGTGCGGTGCGCTCGAGTTGGGCGACCGTCATCTCTGCCGCTGCGGCGAGATCCGCGACTTCGATCGGCTCGGCGAACCGGCGTCGAGCGAGGTCGACGGCGGCGGCAAGCCTGGCGTGCGGCGCGGCGGCGTCGACCGGCGTCCGGAGATCGACCGAGACGCTCACCACCCCCATCGGGTCTCCCGCGTCGTCGACCCACCGTGACTTCGATGTGAGAAACCAGCCGACCGAGCGATTCGGTCGAGTGATCAGTTCGAGCTCGTTGGTCAACATGTGGCCGGTTTCGAGGACGTCGCGATCCTGTTGCTCGTAGCGAACCGCGAGCTCGGTGGGAAAGAGGTCGCCGGCGGTCCGCCCGACCACGTCGCCCGCGCCGGCGACACCGGCACGGTCGGCGAACGCCTGATTGACCGCCAGGTACTCGCCGGTGGCGGACTTCACGCAGAACATCACGTGCGGGATCGTGGCCAAGACGTCGGTGACCGCTTCGAGCGACCGATCGAGCATGCCCCAGTATTCACCGTCGGGATCGACACGACGTGCAGTTGCCCGAGGGTTGGTTGATTTCGCCATCGCGAACGGGTGGATTCGTGCAAGACCCGGACCCGTCACTACGTGTTCCATGGTCAGATGAGCGCATCGACCATGCCCCGTCCTGCCCAGCGCACCGATGCGGACCTCGCGGACGAGGCGGTCGACCTCGCACGTCGACTGCTCGTGGAGAGTCTGGGCGACGAGTCGCGTGCCGAAATGCGTCGGCGGGAGCGACTCGGCGCGCTGCTCGCCGACGAGCAGGGTCGTCAGTTGATCTTCGCGATGACCGACGAGGTGCTCCGGATCAACGAACCCCGGCTCGCCGCCGAGCGGTTCGCTGATGTGGTCGCCGCCCACCACACCGTCGCAGTCGGGCGCTTCGACGCGCTGCTGCTGCGCGCCGGAGCCCTCGTCGCACCACGCCTTCCTCGCATCGTGATGCCGCTCGTGCTCCGCAAGATCAAGGCCGAGACCCACGGCATCGTGATCCCCGCCGACGACCCCGACTTCGCCCGCCACCTCGGGCGGCGGCGCGAGGACGGGGTGCGGATGAACGTCAACCCACTGGGTGAGGCGATCCTGTCGGACGCCGAGGCCGACGAGCGGATGCGTGCAGTGCTCGACCGCGTCGAGCGGGCCGACGTCGACTACGTGTCGGTCAAGGTGTCGGCCATCGTCGCGAACCTCGACGCACTCGCGTTCGAACTCTCGCTGGACCGGATCTGCGAGCGGCTCCGCGAGCTGTACCGCCGCGCGGAGGCGGCGTCGCCGCGAACGTTCGTGAACCTCGACATGGAGGAGTACCGCGATCTCGAGTTGACGCTCCAGTCGTTCATGCGGGTGCTCGACGAGCCCGAGTTCGCCGGCATCGATGCGGGCGTCGTTCTGCAGGCGTACCTCCCCGATTCGCACGACGCGCTCGAGCGCTTGGGCTCCTGGGCCACGCGTCGTCACGGCGAACACCGTGGGACCGTCAAGGTCCGCCTGGTCAAGGGCGCCAACCTCGCGATGGAGGCCGTCGAAGCCGACCTTCACCGCTGGGTGCCGGCTCCCTACGGGTCGAAAGCCGACGTCGACGCGAGCTACAAGGCGATGCTGGAGTCCGCTGTGCGGCCCGAATGGGCGGCGGCGCTGCGGCTCGGGCTGGCGAGCCACAACCTGTTCGACGTCGCCTGGACGCTCACGTTCGGCGCCGATCGCAACGTGCTCGATCGCATCGATTTCGAGATGCTCGAGGGAATGGCGCCCGCCCAGGCGCGCGCCGTCCACGCCGCAGCGGGCCAACTGCTGATGTACGCACCCGTCGTCGCCGACGACGACTTCGACGCGAGCATCGCCTACCTGTCGCGTCGCCTCGACGAGAACACCCAACCGGACAACTTCCTGCGCTCGCTGTTCACGCTCACCCCCGACTCGCCGGAGTTCGACGCGGAGGCCGACCGCTTCCGCGCCTCGGTCGACGCCCGCCACGACGTGTTCCGCGGTCGGCGCCGGCGCGCTGCTCGACCCGACCGCGGACGACCGATTCGACAACGAGCCCGACAGCGACATGACGATGCCCGAGCTGCGCGCACGCGTTCGTCAAGCGCGGTCGCCGCGCCACCCGAGCCGTCGGTCGAGCGCATCGACGCCAACGTGCAGATCGACGACGTGATCGAAACCGCCCTGACGGCACATCGGTCGGCCTCCCACCGCCTCGACGAGCGCCGTGGCTGGTTGCTGGCCGCCGCCGATCTGATGAGCGCCGAGCGCGCTCGCGACGATCGGCCTGATGGCCCACCACGTGGCAAAGACGATGCACGAGGGCGACCCGGAGGTGAGCGAGGCGATCGACTTCTGCCGCTACTACGCCACCGCGGGCAGTACACGCCTCGACGGTGCCGGTCGCCGCCGGTTTCGACGTCGCCGGTCGCGGTGTCGATCGTCGTCGTCGGCCCCTGGAACTTCCCCTACGCCATCCCGACCGGCGGTGTCGCGGCCGCCATCGCAGCCGGCAACAGCGTGATCCTCAAGCCCGCACCCGAGGCGGTCGCCGTCGGCGCGTGGATCGCGGATCAGTTCTGGCGCGCCGGTGTGCCCCGTGACGTTCTGCAGCTCGTCGTGTGCGAGGACGGGCCTGTGGGCCGCCACCTCGTGACCCATCCCGCCGTCGACACCGTCGTGCTGACCGGCGCGTACGACACGGCGTCGATGTTCCTCGAGTGGCGGCCCGACCTGCGCGTGCTCGCCGAAACGAGCGGCAAGGACGCCCTCGTCATCACCCCGTCCGCCGACATCGACCAGGCGATCGCCGACCTCGTGCGGTCTGCGTTCGGTCACGCGGGCCAGAAGTGCTCCGCTGCGAGTCTCGGAATCCTCGTGGCGGAGGTGTACGACGACCCGACGTTCCGGCGACGGCTGCGTGACGCCGTCACGAGCCTCCGGGTCGGTGCCGCCACCGACCCGGGCACGATGGTCGGCCCGTTGATCGCTCCGCCGACCGGCAAGCTCGAACGCGGTCTCACGACGCTCGACGACGGCGAGAGCTGGCTGGTCGAACCCCGCCCGTTCGACACCCCGGGAGCCCCCGCCGGGACGAGTTGGTCCCCCGGGGTCCGTCTCGGCGTCCGCTCCGGCTCGTGGTTCCATCGCACCGAGTGCTTCGGCCCCGTGCTCGGACTCATGCGTGCCGACGACCTCGACCACGCGATCGAGCTGCAGAATGCGGGCGACTACGCGCTGACGGGTGGCATCCATTCCCTCGACGACGCCGAGGTCGAGCACTGGTTGGCGAACGTCGAGATCGGCAATGCCTACGTCAACCGCCACATCACGGGCGCGATCGTCCAGCGCCAGCCGTTCGGCGGCTGGAAGCGCTCGTCGGTCGGCGGCGGCGCCAAGGCCGGCGGACCCGGCTACGTGGCCCAGTTCGCCCGGATCACCGACCCATCGTCCGAACCGATCGACGCGAGCTCACTGCGAACGACGATGCGATCGAGCTGGCAGCGGTACTACTGCACGGAACACGACGAGTCCGGCCTCGTCGCCGAGGCGAACATCCTGCGCTACCTACCGCTCGACCGGGTCGAGGTGCGCCACGCCGGCGACGCCGACGCTCAGCTCGCCGTCCTCCGGGTGGTTGCGGCGGTGACGGGCGTGGAGCTCGGGGTCTCGTCGACCTCGAGCGAGACCGACCACGAGTTCGCGCAGCGACTTACGACGAGCTCGGTGCGACCCGACCGTGTCCGGCTGCTCACCGATCTCGAACACGACGCCCGTCGGATCCTGCATGGTGCGAACGTCGCAATCGACGTGGCCGAGCCGGTCGCCGAGCCGATGATCGAGCTGCAACGGTGGGTGCGCGAACAGGCGATCAGCCGCACGCTCCACCGCCACGGCCGCCTCGTCCACTGACCCGAGCACGCCGGCGGTGAGCGAACCACCGTCCGGGCGAACGTTCGCTCACCGGCCCGCGTCGCGCGCCGGAGGCGGTGAGCGAACCACCGTCCCGGCGGACGTTCGCTCACCGAACGACCGGGTCAGGTGCGGAGGACCGAGTTGAGCAGCAGGCTGGACTCGCTGTTGATCACGCCCTCGACGGATCGGATCTGACCGAGAATCCGGTCGAACGCAATCAACGAATCACAGCGGATCTCGGCGACGAGGTCCCAACCGCCGTTCGTGGTGTGCAGCGACTGGATCTCGGGGAGCCCACGGAGGGCTCGGATCACCTCGTTCGTCGTGCGGCCCTCGACTTCGACCAGGGTGATCGCCCGGACGTCGTCGTCACCGTGGCCGTCCTTCGTCCGGATCGTGAACCCGAGCACCCGGCCCGACTCGAGCAGCCGATCGAGCCGGCTGTTGACCGTGGCTCGGGTGACCCCGAGCTGACGCGCCAGCGTCGTGACCGGCGCACGGCCGTCGGTGCGCAGCAACGCAATCAAGCGGCGATCGAGCTCGTCGAGATCAGCCATGTACACAACGTATACGACAGTATGTACAGAGTGGTCATCGACTGGGCAGAACTTCCGCTATCTGAGGATTGCTGCTCCACATCGCTCAGTCATACCGTCGGAGCCACCACCAACAGCCACAGGAGCGCCGCCATGGTTCGATTCGTCAACGTCCACCACCTCGGTCGATGGGCCACCGACACCGGCCTCGAGCCGCTGCTGCGCGACTTGACCACCGAGATGGCAGCCCAGTTCCGCAGGTGGCCACTCTTCGACAAGACGCCGCGGGTCGCGAGCCACTCGGTCCACGGCGTGATCGAACTCATGCCGACGAGCGACGGGACGACCTACGGCTTCAAGTTCGTCAACGGACACCCGATCAACTCGACCCGCGGCCTGCAGACGGTCACGGCGTTCGGTGCGCTTGCGGACGTCGACACCGGCTACCCGCTCATGCTCTCCGAGATGACGCTGCTGACCGCACTTCGAACGGCCGCCACCTCGGCCATGGCCGCCCAGGCCCTCGCACCCTCCGGTGCGACCACCATGGCCATGATCGGGTCAGGAGCGCAGGCCGAGTTCCAGGCCCTCGCGTTCCGCGCCAACCTGGGGATCAACACCCTCCGCGTGTTCGACATCGACCCTGTGGCGATGGCGAAGTTCGAGCGCAACGCGGTCGGTCTCGGCTTCGACGTCACCCTGTGCGACGACGCCGAACACGCGATCACCGGTGCCGCGATCATCACCACCTGTACGGCCGACAAGCGCAACGCGACGATCCTCACCGACGAGATGGTGGCCCGCGCCCGGGCATCGGCCGGCGTCACCGGCGTCCACATCAACGCAATCGGCGGCGACTGCCCGGGCAAGACCGAACTCGACATCGAACTCGTCAAACGCGGCACGGTCTTCGTCGAGTTCCCGGAGCAATCGTTCATCGAAGGCGAGATCCAGTTCCTGCCCCGCGACTGGCCGGTCACAGAACTGTGGCAGGTCCTGACCGGCGACGTGCCCGGACGCACGGCCGACGACGAGTTGACGATCTTCGACTCCGTCGGATTCGCGATCGAGGACTTCACCGCACTCACGTTCCTGAACGCACGTCTCGACGGCACCGACTACTACGAGGAGTTGGATCTGATCGCCGAGCCGAGCGACCCCAAGAACCTGTTCGGGCTGATCGACGCCCGTCGCCCGACCGCGGTGGCCTGATGACCGCGACGGCGATCCCCGCCCCGACGACCGACCCCAGCCGCAGGACGGTCCGATCGCTCCAGACGCCGTCGGCGGTCGTGATGATCCGCCCGCACCACTTCGCTGTCAACGCGCAGACGGCGGCCGACAACGTGTTCCAGTCCGACACCGCCGGACGGGTGGCCGAGGAGGTCGCCGCGGCGGCGTACGCCGAGTCGACCGCCCTGGCCGACGCGTTGTCGGCGCACGGGGTCACGGTCCATCTCTTCGACGACGACGCGACCGATCGACCGGACGGCGTGTTCCCGAACAACTGGTTCTCGACGCACCGCGGAGGGCGCATCGTGACGTACCCGATGTACACGGTGAATCGTCGACGCGAACGCCGCGCCGACGTGATCGAACTGTTGAAGGAGCAGTACCGCGTCCAGGACGTGATCGACTACTCGGGCCTCGAGCACGACGGATTGTTCCTGGAGGGAACGGGCGCGATGGTGCTCGACCACGCCGGTCGGGTCGCCTACGTCGCACGCTCCCGCCGCGCCGACCCGGTGATCCTCGAGCGGTTCTGTACCCACACCGGTTTCGAACCGATGGTGTTCGACGCAGCCGACGCCCACGGGACCGCGATCTACCACACGAACGTGCTGATGTGCGTGGGCACCGACTTCGCACTCGTGTGTCTCGATGCCATCACCGACCCCCGCCGACGCGCCGAGGTGACCGACCGACTCACCGCGGCAGGTCGCTCGATGATCGACCTCACCCAACAGCAGTTGCTCGACTTCGCAGGGAACGCATTCGAACTGACGGGGACCAACGGACAACTCCTTGCGATGTCGGGTCGCGCCCATCGCGCACTCCGCTCCGAACAGATCGACGTCATCGAGCGCTCGGCGACGATCGTCTCGGTCGAGATCCCGACGATCGAACTCGCCGGTGGATCAGTGCGCTGCATGCTCGGTGGCGTCCACCTCGATGCACGACCGCACCGACCGCCCCACCGAGCGGGAGGGCTGCACGGCACCGCCAGGGGAAGACACCGCACCTGACCACGACCACGATCGACCCCGACCGCGAGGTCGTCGAGATCTCGACGCTCGACACCCGAGATGCAAACCGATTCGCCGGGACTTCCGACCCTCGTGCCGGCGGGACCGATCATCGAAGCTGATCGGGTGACCGGGGATCACAACGAACGGGGCGCGACTGACACTGCTGCCGGGCGACGCGCCTGGGACGGCGGAGCCGTGTTCCGGTTCGTGTGGACGCTCGTCTCGACATTCATGGTCGAGAGCCTGATCCTCGGTCTCGCCGCCTTGCCGGCGGTGACGTTCTTCCAGTGGCACGCGAGCTGGAACATCGAACCGTCGGCGGTACGTACCGTCGTGTTGGTGATGGCCCTCGCGCCGGCCTACGTGATCTTCGCACTGCTGCTGATGGTGCTGTCGGCCGGAGCGATGCGGCTCCTCGGGTGGCGGCCCGTCGCCCCGGCCGAGTTGCCGATCGCATCGCTTCCGTGGGAGCTGTGCGACTGGGCGCGGTACCAGATGTCCGCACACGTCGTCGGGTTCCTCGCGGGCGGCATGCTCCGGGCGACCCCCGTGTGGTCGTTCTACATGCGATTGAACGGGGCCCGACTCGGTCGACGTGTCTGGGTGAACAGCCTCGGGGTGACCGATCACTGCCTGCTCGAGTTCGGCGACGACGTCGTGATCGGCTCGGGTGTCCATCTCTCCGGCCACACCGTCGAGCACGGCGTCGTCTCGCTCGCGCCGGTGCGCATCGGGGCGGGCTCGACGATCGGCGTCAACGCCCACGTCGAGATCGGCGCTGACATCGGAGCCCACTGCCAGATCGGGTCGCTCTCGATGGTGCCGAAGCATTCGGTGCTCTCAGAACCCGGCACATACGTCGGGGTGCCGGTCCGCCGTCTGGAGTCGAAAGGGAGATCGTCGATCGATGACTGACCGCCACCCGGACCACCTCCGCGATCTGCCAACCGCCGATCACGACGACCCACCGGTCGTCCTCGTGCCGGGCATCGACGGAACGGCCCTGCTGTTCTACCGACAGCTCCCGACACTGGCGACTCGATTCGACGTCATTGCGTTTCCCCTGCCGGCGGTCGATCCGCACGTGATGACGATGTCATCGTTGGCCGACGACCTCGCGCTGCTCGTCACCGAGATCTCGGATCACGGAGCGATTCTGTGTGGCGAGTCCTTCGGTGGCGCGCTCGCGATGACGACGGCCCTTCGCCATCCGGATGTCGTGCGCGGCCTGGTCATCCTCAACTCGTTTCCCAGAATCGACGAGCGCTTCAAGCTCCGCGTCGCACCGACCCTGCTGAAGATGATGCCGTGGGGCGCGATGCCGTTGGTCCGCCGCTACACGTCGGCCCACCTGCACAGTCCCCACGCGCTCCCGGAAGACCTGCACGAGTTCCTCGAACGCGCGAAGCAGATCGATCGCAAGGCCTACATCCGCCGACTCGAGATCCTCCAGGACTTCGACATCCGCGACGAACTGCACGCGATCACCGCCCCGACGATGTTCCTCGCCGGCGACCTCGATCGGCTGCTGCCGTCGGTGCGATGGGCCCGGTACATGCAGCAGCGCGTCGAGTCCTCGCGGATGCACGTCCTCGAGGGGTACGGCCACGTCTGCCTGATCAACCACGACCTCGACCTCGTCGACTACATCGGACCGTGGTGGGACGAGGTCCGGTGATTCGGACCGGGGAGCGCGCGGCCCCGGACGTGCGACACTGTCGGCCGTGGGGGGCCCGGAACACGATCAGCGCATGATCCTCGTGCGTCGGCCCAGCCGGCGCCTGGCCGACGGCGAACTGACCCACATCGTACGCCGACCGGTCGACGTCGAGAAGGCGTTCGCACAGTGGAACGCCTACGTCGACGTCTTCCGCAACCACGGATGGTCGGTCGTCGAACTCGATCCACTCGACGAGCACCCGGACGCCGTGTTCGTCGAGGACGTCGTCGTGATGTACGGCCGCCAGGCGGTCATCACCCGGCCGGGGGCCATGTCGCGTCGCGGTGAGATCGTGGGGCTCGATGACCGTCTCCACGAACTCGGCTATCACGTCGCGTGGATCCACTCCCCCGGCACGCTGGATGGGGGCGATGTGATGAAGATCGGCTCCACCATCTACGTGGGCCTCGGTGGCCGAACGAACCGGTCGGGGATCGACCAGCTGCGGAGCCTGCTCGCTCCGCTCGGTGCCGAGGTGATCGGCGTCCCCACCACGCGGGTCCTGCATCTCAAGTCTGCCGTGACTGCGCTTCCCGACGGCACCGTCATCGGCTACGAACCGCTCGTCGACGACCCGGCGGCCTTCGACTCGTTCCTCGCCGTGCCCGAGGAGCCGGGTGCCCACGTCGTCGACCTCGGCGACGGGCACGTACTCATCGCGGCACGGACCGAACGCAGCGCGGCGATGATCCGAGGGCGGGGGTTCGAATCGGTCGTCTGTGACATCAGCGAGTTCGAGCAGCTCGAGGGTTGTGTGACGTGTCTCTCGGTGCGGCTGCGCACCGCTGCCCGACGCCCGATCAGACCCGTTCGATGATGATCGCCGGCGCCATGCCGCCGCCGGCACACATCGTGATCAGGCCGACCTGCTTGTCCTGACGTTCGAGTTCGTCGAGCACCGTCCCGATGAGGATCGCGCCGGTGGCGCCGATGGGATGGCCGAGTGCCATGGCCCCGCCGTTGACGTTGACCTTGCTGCGGTCGAGATCGAGGTCGCGCTGGAACTTCTCCGACACGACGGCGAATGCTTCGTTGATCTCGAAGATGTCGATGTCGTCGAGTGTCATCCCGGCCTTCGCGAGCACCTTCCGCGCCGCCGGCACCGGCGCATTCAGCATCAGCGTCGGATCGTCGCCCATGTTGGCGGTCGCCACGACCCGGGCCCGGGCCTTCATCCCGTGGGCGTGTGCGTATTCCTCACTTGCGAAGAGGATGGCCGCTGCGCCATCGACCACGCCCGACGAGTTGCCCGCATGGTGGACGTGCTGGATGTCGAGGTCGGGGTACCGCTGGTTGATCAACTCGCGGAAGGTCTTCGACTCCGGCGTGTGCCGGTAGTCGGCGATCTTCGGGAAGCTCGGGGGAAGCGCCGCGAGCGACTCGGCGGTGGTGCCCGGCCGCGGGAACTCCTCGCGGTCGAGGGCGACCGACCCGTCGAGGTTCATCACCGGGATCAGACTCTTGTCGAATCGGCCCTCCCGGATGGCCTGGTCGGCTCGGGCCTGCGACTCGGCTGCCAGCGCGTCGAGGTCCTCGCGTGGGATGCCCTCGAGCGTCGCGATCGCGTCGGCGCACACACCCTGGTGCGACTGCGGGTGGAGCTCCTGCAGATGTTCGTTGTTGGCTCCCATCGGCAAGATGCCCTTCTTGGGCAGCGACATCATCTCGGTGCCGCCCGACACGACCAGGTCCTCCATGCCGGCCATCACCGCATGCGCGGCGTAGTTCGCGCTGGTGATCCCCGAGCCGCAGAACCGGTCGAGTGTGGCACCGCTCGCGGTGACGTCGTAGCCGGCGTCGAGCGCGGCCATCCGTCCGAGGTCGCCTCCCTGCTCCATGACCTGCGAGCTCGTTCCCCACACGACATCGTCGACGTCGGCGGTGTCGAACCCGTTGCGCTCGACGAGCGCTGCGAGCACGGTGGATGCAACGTGTTGTGGGTGCAGGTGGGAGAGGGCGCCCTTGCCGGGCTTGCCGATCCCTCGGGGTGTGCGACAGGCGTCGATGATCAGAGCGTCAGACATGATCCGAACCGTACGACTCGGACGGCGAGTTCTCCGAAGCGGATGCAACCGCCCGCACGATGGTCAACCGCCGAGCGCGGCCGACTGCTGCTCGACGAGCGTGACGAGGTCGCCCATCGCCACGTTGGCGTCGACGAGGTGCATGCCCCACTCGGGGGTGAGGTCGCCGCCGATGTCGTCGCGTCGCGGCCCGGGCTCGGTCGTGATCGAGAGTTCGAGGTAGCCGAACGTGCCGTCGTCCACGCAGTCGATGGTCACCATGTCGGGATACGTGACGTAGGCCGTGGCGATCTCGGCGGGGGTGGCGTCAGGGTCGTACGCGACCGCCGACGACAGGGTGCCGTCACCGAGCAGCAGCGAGAAGTACGGCGACGACGGCGCGGCGGCGCCCGCCGGGTCGACCGGGTTGACGCACACGGCGGGCGTGCCGTCGACCGACCCGAAGAACGCACCGGGCGGAGGTGGTGCGGTGTCACGGTACGAGGAGTAGCTGACGACACAGTGGACGTCGGTCGACGTCGCGCATGTCGGGATCGTGTCGTACTCGTCCACGGCCACACTCGTGCCGAGCAGAATCGCCGACACCAGTCGATCGCGGAGCGCGGGTTCGCCATCGATCTCGTCGGCGATCATCCGCCGGAGGATGCCGGCGCCTTGTGAGTGGCCGATCAGGACGAACGGTCGGCCGTCGCTGTCGTTCGCGACGAAGTGACGGAACGCGTCGACGACGTCGTCGTAGGCGAGCGTGCGGTTCGACTCATCGGACTCGTAGGTGTCGAACAGCGCCCCGATGGTCACCTGCCGGTACACCGGGGCGAAGACCCGACACGCCCCGGTGAGCCGAGCCGCCTGAGCGAGGGTGGTGTTGATCTCGTCGCTCTCGGATGGCACCAGGTCGCTGCTCGCCGCCTCGTCCTGTGAGACCGTCGGGTACACGTAGAAGCAGTCCGCGACCGGGTTGCTCGCTCGCTCGTGTGGTCGGGGCTCGGTGGTGCCGTCGGCGAACACGGCGGTCGCGTCGAGATCGCGTTCGCAGATGTCGTCCACGATGGTCCCACCACGGCACAACCAGACGGCGTCGTCCGCGTAGATCTCACTCGTGTAGTCGACGTAGGCAGCGGGCAATCCCGGCACCGCGACAGGCTCACCGGCGGGCGGCTCGGTGGCCGGAGGCGCTTCGCTGACCGGCGGCGAGGTTTCGACGGGCGGCTCGCTCGACGTGGCCGGCTCGGGTTCGGGCGGATCGGTCTCCGCGGGCGGGTCGGTGGCCGGTGCAGCAGCAACCGTCGACTTGGTCGAGGCGGTGTCGTCGCCCTCCGACGAACACGATGCCGCGGCGAGACCCGTCGCGATCAGGATGACGAGAAGTCGACGCATCGCTCGATTGGATCAGACCGACGGCGACAATCGCCCAGCGGAGCGCTCGGAGCGCCGACGCACGGGGTTCAGGAGTCGAGCACGCCGGCGTAGCGGAAAGCTTCGTCGATGATCCCGGCGAGGTCGCGGCTCGATGACGGGTGGTCGCCGCTCACCGTGATCGCCCACGTGTAGCCGTCGGCTCGCCGCGCGGTCATCGCATGGGTGCTCTCGAGTGTGCCGGTGTGGCCGAACGTGTCCGGTCCGAAGATCATCAGGCCCATGCCGTAGCCCCGAGTGGGTGGTGGTGGCGCGATGGTCGTGACCTCGGGCGCCGCGTTCGGGTCGGGCGGGTCGGCAGTGATCGCCGTCATCAGCGCAAGTAGATCGGGCCCGAGCGGCTTCCAACCGGCGGTGGTGAGGTCGAGCGCATCGAGGATCGTTGCCACGTCGGTCGGCGACGCGATCCACGAGCCGGCCGCCTCGAGGACCTCCATGTAGTTCCGGCCATCGTCGGAGCGGTGCTCGACGTCGCCGTCGCGCACGTCGAAGGTTCCGGCGAGCCGCATGCCGTCGATGCCGAGCGGAACGAGGAGTTCGTCGCTCACGACGTCGGCGTAGGGGCGACCGGTGATCTCCTCGATCAGCAGCCCGAGCAGGCAGAAGTTGAGATTGCTGTACCGCAGCGTCGTTCCGGGGGCGCGCTCCAATGATCGGCTGAGTCCGGTAATCGCCGCCTGGTCACACGACTCCACCTGACGGGCGAACATCAGGTTCTCGTATTGCGCGATCCCAGAACGGTGCGTCAGCAGGTGACGCGGGGTGATCTCGGCAACGCCGCTGCTCGGCGCTGCGCCGACCCGCTGAGCCAGCCGTTCGCCCACCGGGTCGTCGATGTCGAGCTGTCCCGACTGCACGAGCCGCAACACGGTGATCGACGTGATCACCTTGCTGATGCTCGCCACCCGGAACCGGTCGCCGATCGCAGCCGGATCGCCGGCCGGCGTGCGGTGCCCCGAGCGCGACTTCGTGGACGAGCTCGCCGTCGTACATCACCGCAGCCGACACCGCATCAGAGCCTGCGGTGAGAACCGTTTGGAGGTGGAGGTCGAACGCGGGCCAGCCGCGCACCGCGGCCACGACCGGGACGGGGACAGGATCGGTCGGCGCGATCGTCGAGACCGGCGCCAGCGTGGTGGTGGGCGCCGACGTGGTCGTGGTCGTTGCCGAAACGGCCGGTACCAGGTCAGCGACCGTTGTTGCAGGAGGTTCGACGGGTGTTGGCACGTCGACCCTGGCGACCCGCGTGAACATCTCCGTGGCATCGGTCGCCGGGTCGACCTCCGACCCCGCATCGACCCCCGGGACCGCCACCGGCTCGCCCGCACCGCACGCGGTGATCAGGAGCACCAGGGTCGCGGCAACCGCGAGCCGATGAATCGGGCGATGTCGAACGTGGTCGGAAAGGTTCATGACATGGATGATTCGGCACGGGTCGGCACCGACGTGAGCTTCGTGTCCACCCGCATCGTCGCGGATCCGCAGGCTCCGTTCATGGCAGCCTCTGATTTCGCCTCGGAGGCGTGCGGGTCACGATTTGCGGAGAAAGTCGATGATCGTCGGCCACACCCGGCGATCCTGGAACGGGACGAGATGACCGCCGTCGAACACCTCGAGCCGCGCATCGGGCATCCGGTCGCAGAGCACCTCCGAGTTGGCCACGGGCGCGAGCCCGTCGTACCGGCCGGCGACGACGAGGGTGTGCTGGGTGATCGACGGGAGCGCCTCGACCACGTCGTGCCCGTCGCGTGCAGCGAGTTGCCGCGTGAGGCCGTCCTGGACGCCGGGGGGAGGCACCGCGCGTTGCTGATCGACGATGAACGGGTAGATCGCTCCGAGACCGGGGATCGGCTCCGCGACATCGGGATCCCACCGGTCGTCGAGCAGCCGCATCCGGATCGGGAAGGCGTCTTCGGGATCGAGCGCAGCGAGCTCGGGCAGTGCGTACGACGCATGGTCGCCGCCCGGCGAGGTCACGAGCAGCACCAGGCGATCGATCAGGTCGGGCCGATGCACCGCGAGGTTGAGCGCGACCATCCCCCCGAAACTCGTCCCCACCACATGGCAGGGACCGCCGGCAACCTGCTCGATCAGGGCTGCGGCGTCATCGGCGTAGTCCGCCATCGAGTAGTCGACCTCCGGCTTGTCGGTGCGCCCGAGCCCGCGCTGGTCGTAGTGCACCACCCGGAAGTGGGCGTTGAGCGGGGACCGGTCGGGGAAGGTGCGTCGCAGGTCGCCGCCGGTCCCCCCGATGGAGAGGACCCACGGCGCGCCCTCGATGCCGTGGATCTCGTAGTAGACCTCGATGCCGTTGATCTCGATCGTCGTCATGCTCGCAGTCCTCATTCGGTCAGCGCACGAACCACGGATGATCTGCACGAAACGTGTCGACCACACCGGCGGCGGTGGTCGGTCCGTGGAGACGATCGACACCGATCACCCCGAGGTGTTCCCGCATGGCCGCCCTTTCGTCCGAGCTCGGCTGACAGGCGGTGATCAACGGATCGATGCCGTAGAGGCGGGCTGCGTTGTGGCCGAGGATCTTCGCCTTGACCTCGTCGGTCAGCGGCGGGTAGCCGAATCGATCCTGGAACTCGGGTGTGATCTGGAAGGAGCGAAACGCCTGGATCTGGCCCTGCGGTGAGCCGTACCAGATCGAGTCGGTCCCCCACAGTACGTTGTCCTCCCCGACCGCGAGGAGCAGCTTGCCCAACACGTGTGCCGCGTCGTCAGGCCGCTGGATGAGGTTCCACCACGTCGACCCGAGCTCGGCGTACACGTTGGCGCCGGGCGCAACGCCTGCGTCGTCGAGCGAGGCGATCAAACGGTCGACGCCGAGTGCGTCGCGCCCGGCCTCGGCGCCCGGGTAGGGACCCTCGGCGACGCGCGCTTCATACCCGGAGTGGTAGATGCAGAGTGCGATGTCGGGGTTCATCACCGCCGCGGGCCCGACGTCGACCGGCGATGCTGCTGCCGGGCCGAAGCCCTTGTGGACGCAGATGATCGACTGCCCGAGGTCGCGTACGCGCCCGATGAAGGCGTCGCCGACCTCGTCGTCGAGACGCCAGGTCGGACCTTCGTGGGTGTAGGCCTTCCACGCTGCGATGTCGTACTGGGCGGCCGTCGTTGACATCGCGTCCAGCGCCTCGGGAAGGGTCCCGATCGTCGGCGTCGCGTGTCCTTGGATCAGGACGCGATCCAAGCACCCGAGCGCCTCCGCATCGCGCCTGGCGCGATCCATCACGGCGGCGCTGAGGGGGTCCGGGTCCGCAACGACCGGGATCGCCGACAAGACCGCGACGGTCGTGTCGGATCCGCCGAGCACGAGATCGAGCCAGGCATCGGTGCCGAAGCACTCGTCCAGCGTCGAACCGCACGCCGCCTGCGGGAACCCGGACCCGAATCCGGTGGTCGTTCCGGGCGGGAGGTCGAGCAGGTGGGTTTGAACGTCGACGACGAGCTGGTGGTCGAGGCCCTCGAGCACCGACGTTGCGGCCTCCTCGTCGATCGTCGACTCGGGCGGGAACTCGAAGGTTCCACCCGTTCCCACCGGCGCACGCGATGTCGAAGGCGACGAGGTGCTGCCCACCGACGACGTCGACGACGAGCTGCCCTGTTCGTTGTTGCACGCACTCAGCGCAGTGAGTGTCGCTGCCATGCCCGAGGCCGACGCGAGGAATTGCCGCCGACTCACGCCTCGCCGTCGTGCGTTTCCGTTCGCCAGATCGAGGGTGCGGCGGATCGCTTCGCGGACGAGTGACGAGCGGGGGAGCGGCGCGTACTCGCCGTTCGACAGTGGATGAAACCTCAGCGGCAGGTCGTCATCGTCACGTTCTGCCATCTCGACCATCATGGCCCACCCACACTTGCGGCCGGATGCGGGCCCTCCGGGCGTTCATCCGGGGGGCTCGACGCGGACGGTCACCGACCGAGGTCGCACTGGACCCCGAGGTCGGCGAGCTCTGACTCGGCGCTCGCGAGGCGTTCATCAACGGTGAACGGCAACTCGTCCAGGAGCGCCTGCTGCATGTCGGCAATCGATTCGATCATGAGTCGCGAAGCCGACTCGAGGTCGGCGATGACGCCATCGAGCAGGACCCCGTCGACCGCTGGATCACCCACATACACCCGGAGGTCTCGCACGAGTCGATCGACCGCCGGTCGGCGAATCTCGAACTGCGTGACGAGATCGTCGAGGACCCTCCCGTCGACAGCGGGGGCCCGGTCGAATTCGGTCCGCAGGGTCGCACAGAACGCGCTCGCGTCGGCCACGAAATCACCCGTCTTGTCGCTCACCTCCGAGATCGCCCCGATGAAGCCATCAACCTGTTCGTACCACGCCGCACCGAGTGCGTCGCCAGTGCACCCGCCCGCGCCCAGCGACGTTGCTGCGGCATCGATCCGCTCCAGCACGCCGGGCACTTCTTCGAGCAGCGCGCTGGCGTCGGAGTCGTCCCGCACGGCATCGCGAACGTCGCCCATGTGGACCACGTTCGCCTGGATCGCGTCGACGAGTTCGGTCCGCGCCGCCTCGAAATCGGCATCATCCGTCGCGTCGAGCGCTGCGATTGCGCTGAACCCATCGTCGTTGAGCGGGCGCGTCCAGTCCGGCACGGTCTGGTCCAGGAGGTCGTCGATCGTGAGCGCCACCGGGAGATCGCGGAGCTGGGCCGCCGCTCCGCTGCAGACCGCGTCGATTGCTGCTGGTGACGTCGCCGGTTCGTCGCTTTCACCTGACGACGTGCCGCTCGACCCGCAGCCCGCGAGGGCCAGAGCCACGCCGAACAGCATCCAACGATGGCGTCGATCGGGTTCCGTCGGGCAAGTGGCCTCATCGTGGTTCATGCGGTCATGATCGCCGTCGACCGCGAACCGGGCGTGAACTCAACTGCGCACGAGCCGACCGGGGCGCTCCCCGGTGAACTCGTCGTGTTCACGGGTCACGACGCCGCGGAGGATCGTCGCGACGTAGCCCTCGGCGGCCTGCAGCAGCCGGGTTCCGCCGGCTGGCAGGTCGGCGACGAGACGCGGTTCACGCAGCTGCAGGTTCGCGTGGTCGATCACGTTCACGTCGGCGCGTTTACCGACGGCGAGGACGCCCCGATCGGTGAGATCGAACAGCGCCGCGGTGTCGGCGGTCATCTTCTTGATGACGTCGACGAGCGGCAGCTTCGGCCCACGGGTGCGGTCGCGTACCCAGTGGGTCAGCATCCAGGTCGGCGTCGACGCATCGCAGATGAAGTTCGCGTGCGCTCCGCCGTCTGCGAGCCCGAGCACGGCCGCCGGATGGGTGAGCATGTCGTGCAGCGCATCGCCGTTGCCGTGGGCGTAGCCGAGGAACGGCATCATCATCAACGCTTCACCGTTGCGATCACGGAGCCGCTCGTAGAGCTCCTCGATCGGCTCGACCCCGTTCTCCTCGGCGCGGGCCGCGATGCTGCGATCGGATGTGGGCTCGTAGTCGACCGGATCTCCGAGCAGGTACTGCCGCTCGTAGGAGTTGACCACCTGATACGCCATCGGCTCGATCTCTCGGATCGACTCCATCACGTCGGTCGACTCCGCGATCAGTTGCGCCTTCAGCTCCGGGTCACCCATCGCCTCGGCCTGCTCGGAGAACGAGCGACCGCGCAACGGTGCGAAGCTCGGCATGTCCTTGAACCGGTGGCGGGTCGACAATCCGATCAGGATGCCGAACGGTCGGCCGGCGACCTGCGGAACGACGCGGTGCCCCGCATCCTGCGCCTGCTGTGAAAGCTCCATCAGCTCGCGCCAATCATCGGGTTCGACCATGTTCTGCAGCATCAGCCACGTGACCGGGCGACCGATCTCGTCGGCGAGGCGGCAGATCCAGTCGACCTCCTGCTTCGGCGCGACGAGATCCTCCCCGGCGAGCCCGGCGGGCGCCACCTCGAAAACGCCGCGCTCGGCCCGGGCCAACGCACGGCCGATGGTGAACAGTTCGTCCTCCGCGGCAAACGTTCCCGGTACCGGTTCACCGTTCATCGCCCGGTGCCCGATCGTCCGGCTGGTCGAGAACCCCATCGCACCGGCCTCGACCGCCTCCTGCACGAGCTGTGCCATCTCGGCGATGTCGTCGGACGTGGCGGGTTCGTTGTCGGCCCCGCGCTCGCCCATCACGTAGGTGCGCAGCGGGCCGTGGGCGATCATCGCCGCGACATCGGCGGCGTACTCGCCGCGGTCGAGCTCGTCCAGGTACTCGGGGAACGACTCCCAGTTCCACGAGATGCCTTCGCTCAACGCTGCACCGGGGATGTCCTCGACGCCTTCCATCAGCTCGATCAGGAACTCGTGCTCGTCGGGTTTGACCGGCGCGAAACCGACGCCGCAGTTACCCATCACGACGGTCGTGACGCCATGCGGCGTCGACGGTTCGAGGTCGCCGTCCCATGTCGCCTGACCGTCGTAGTGGGTGTGGATGTCGACGAAGCCGGGGGTCACGAGCAGACCGGTCGCGTCGATCTCGCGACGCCCCGGCCCGATCTCGCCGTCCGAGCCGATCGCGGTGACGATCTCACCGTCGATCGCGATGCTGCAGTTCGGACGGGGGGCGCTGCCGGTGCCGTCGACGACCAGTCCGTTGCGAATGACCAGATCATGCATGGTCGCAAGTCTTCCACGCTCACGCCGATCGGGTCCCGCCGGACCGACCGCGCGTACGGTCAGGAGATGGAAACCCGCGAGGAGATCATCGACACCACCACCGACGACGGAGAGATGGCCGTGCTCGTCACACGACCCGTCTGCGCGACCGGGACGACGGCGCCGACTGGCCGGCGGTGCTGCTGTTCATCGATGCGCCCGGCATCCGGTCGGCGACGCACGAGTTCGCCGCGAAGCTCGCGGCCGAGGGCTACATCGTCGTCACCCCCGACCTCCACCATCGCCAGGGTCGACTGCTCAATGCGCTCGACACCGCTCCGCCCGACGGAACGACCACGCAGGAGATGGTGTGGGGCTGGATCGCTGCGATGACCGACGACGGGATCCAACACGACGGCGATCGTGGCGCTCGCCGCGGCGGGGGTCTCGCCGACGACACCCGATCGTCACGATCGGGTTCTGTCTCGGCGCGCGTGCCGTGTTCCGACGCATGATGCGCGACGGCACGCGCGGTCCGGGCCGGCGCGGGGTGGCACCCGTCGTTCCTCGCGGACGATGCTCCCGACTCACCGCACCTCAGCGCCGCGCAACTCGCCTCGCCGCTGTACCTGGCCATCGGTGATGCCGACCAGGTGCAGTCGATCGCGATGCACCAGCGCTTCCTCGACGCCGTCGACCCACTCGATCACGTCCGGGTCGACTTCTTCGAGGGCGCCGACCACGGCTTCACGTGGCCCGGCTTCCCGAACTACCACGAGGTCGCGGCGAGCGGAGCGTGGGACGCCACCACGACGATGTTCGCCGCCGCCTTCGCCTGAGCCCGACCGCGGTGCGGTCCCGACGTCCCGCGTCCCGTGTTCCGCGGGCGTCAGTCGGTGCGTTCGATCCGGACCTGGATCGCGTCCGCACCATGGTCGAAGCCCGCGCGCGACGAGCGCCGTGATCGCGGCGATCGCCTGATCGAGATCGCCCTCGGCAGTCGTCGCAAAGGGGCCCATGTCGGGCTCCATGCCGGTTGCCCCGATCGCCGTCGATCGCGGCGTTCACGTGGGGCCCGGGATCGTTCTCGCGGAACGGCTCGACGAGGACTTCGATGCGGGCACCGGCGGGCCGGTCGGGGGCGGTCATGCGCGACGCTCCAAGTGCGTTGAGGTAGCTGTACAGGGTGACGCGGCTCACGCCCATCGATCTGGCGACCTGGTCCACGGCGCCACGCAGGAGAAACACGCCCTGCTCGTCGAGCGTGCGCACCGCCGTTTGCTTCTGTTCGCGGTTCATCTCGCGAGAGTTCGGCGCCGACGTCTCGTTCGACCGCCTCGATCGTCCGATCGAGGGCGCCGTGCAGTTCGCTGCCGCGCACGTACGCCGATCGTGCGACCATTGCGTTCGATCGGAAGGTCGCCGACACCGGCTTCGATCGACACGGTGCCCGCCGAGGAACTCGACGATCGGCTGGACGGCGCGCAGGAAATCGACGTCCTCCGGCTCGAATCCAGGCGTCGACCCCACTGTCGCGACCCTACCCACCCTCATGACACCCATCCGGGATCGATGTCATGGGGCCTTCACGAGCACGAAACTGGTGCTTGACACTTTGTAAAGACCCACTGGTACTGTCGCGCACGTGACCGTGACCGCCCTGCGCATCGACGGCGACCGGCTACTGCGTCGCCTGATGGAACTGGGCGAGATCGGGGCGATCGAGGGCACCACCGGGTGCGCCCGGCTGGCGCTGACCGACGAGGACAGGGCCGGCCGCGACCTGGTGCGGACGCTGGATGGACGAACTCGGCCTCGACATCACCATCGACGGCATCGGCAACGTCGTGGCCACGATGCCGGGATTCGACCCCGGCGCTCGCTCCGGTGATGACCGGGTCACACATCGACACCGTCGGCACCGGCGGTCGCTACGACGGCAACCTCGGCGTGCTCGCCGGCCTCGAGGTGATCGAGACCGTCCTCACCGCCGGGCGAACCCTGCACCGCCCGCTCGCCGTCGGCTGGTTCACCGACGAGGAGGGTGCCCGCTTCCCGCCCGACATGCTCGGCAGCCTGGTCTACGTCGGCGGCATGCCACTGGAGGAGGCGCTCGAGATCACCGATCGCGACGGCCTCAGCGTCGGCGACGAACTCGACCGCATCGGCTACCGCGGATCGGCACCGATCCCCGGTCGTGTTCCGCACGCGTTCGTCGAACTGCACATCGAGCAGGGTCCGGTCCTCGAGGACGAGGACGTCACGATCGGTGTGGTCGAGGGCGTGCAGGGCATCTCGTGGACCGAGCTGACGCTCACCGGGCAGTCGTGCCACGCCGGCACGACGCCGATGCGGCTGCGTCACGACCCCGGCTACGTCGCCGCCGACATCGACGACGTTCGTCCGCGCAGCTCACCGCGCGAGTTCGGGGGCGCGCAGGTCGGCGACCGTCGGCTCGGTCACCTTGACGCCGAACCTGGTCAACGTCGTGCCGTCCGAGCGCCGTGATGACCGTCGACCTGCGCAACACCGACGACGACGATCCTGCAGCAGGCCGAGACCCGCGTTCCGGGGCCATCGTCGCGCAGGTCGCCGACGTCGAAGGCGTCGGCGTCGAGACCCGCACGCTCGCCCGGTTCGAACCGGTCGACTTCGACTCCCGCGTCATCGACATCGTCGAACGGTGCGCGACCGGCCACGGCCTGTCCTCGCAGCGGATGCCATCCGGGGCCGGCCACGACGCCCAGATGTTCGCCCGGATCTGCCCGACCGCGATGATCTTCACCAAGAGCGTCAACGGCATCAGCCACAACGTCACCGAGTACACCGAGCCCGACGATCTCGAGGCGGGTGCCAACGTGCTGCTCGACGTCATGCTGCGACTCACCGAGGAGGAGTTCGCATGACCCGCTCGTGCACGTCGGCGCCGCCCAGCTCGGGCCGATCGCCCGCGACGAAGGCCGCGACGCGGTCGTCGAGCGACTGCTCGACACTGCTGCGGCGCGGCGCCGAGCACGGCTGCGAGCTCGTCGTGTTCCCCGAGCTGGCGCTGACCACGTTCTTCCCCCGCTGGTTCCTCGACGAGGGCGACGACACCGGGATCGCCGGTGACACGACCGAACTCGACAGCTACTACGAAACCGCGATGCCGAGCCCGGCGACGCAGCCGCTGTTCGACGAGGCCAAGCGACTCGGCGTCGGGTTCTGCCTCGGATACGCCGAGCTGACACCAGACGGTCACCGCTACAACACCTACGTCCTCGTCGACCGCGCCGGCGAGATCGTCGGCAAGTACCGCAAGGTGCACATCCCCGGCCACGAGAACCACGAGCCGTGGCGCCAGTTCCAGCACCTCGAACGCCGCTACTTCGAGGAGTCACACGAGGGGTTCGGCGTCCACGAGGCCTTCGGCGGAACGATCGGCATGGCGATCTGCAACGACCGGCGCTGGCCGGAGACCTACCGGGTGATGGGCCTGCAGGGCGCCGAGCTGATCCTGATCGGCTACAACACGCCGCTCGACTACGCGCCCGACCCGTCGCAGAATCCGCTCCAGTCGTTCCACAACCAACTCGTGATGCAGGCCGGCGCCTACCAGAACGGCACGTGGGTCGTCGGCGTCGCCAAGGGCGGCATCGAGGAGGGCGTCGAGTCGCTCGCCCAGTCGGTGATCATCGCCCCGTCCGGCCAGATCGTGGCGCAGGCCGACCAGCATCGGCGACGAGCTGATCACGCGCCCGCTGCGACCTCGACATGTGCGACCGCTACAAGAAGACGCTGTTCGACTTCGACCGCTATCGGCGACCCGAGATGTATCAGCTGATCACCTCGACCACCGCGCTGTCGCTCGAAGGCGCGAGCGAGCAGACGCCGTCCTCGTCACCGACCTCGGTTCCGATGTACGCCCCGACGGCCGACGAGCACGCGAACCCGATCGATCCAACGGCACCGACACACCCCGGAGGCAGCGCGCCATGACCGACACGACCACACCCCCGATCGCCGCCGGCGACGATGCCGGCGCCACCGCTGTCGAGTTCACCCTCAACGGAGCGGTGGTCACGGCGCGCGCCGACCACCCGCACCTGCTCGCTGCGCTGCGCGAAGAGCTCGACGTCACGTCACCGAAGGACGGCTGCTCGCCGACGGGCCAGTGCGGCTGCTGCACCGTGCTGATCGACGGCAAGGCGCGGGTGTCGTGCCAGACCTCGATGGAGAAGATCGCCGGTTCCGACGTCGTCACGCTCGAAGGCATGCCCGCCGACGAGGTCGCACCGGATGGCCGACGCATTCGCGGCGTGCGGCGCATTGCAGTGCGGGTTCTGCACGCCGGGCATCGTCGTGCGCACCAAGGCGCTCATCGACAAGCACGGCGCGGCGCTCACCCGCGAGCAGGCGTCGCGCCACCTCGGCGCACACCTGTGTCGGTGCACCGGCTACATCAAGGTGCTCGACGCCGTCGAGGCGCTCGCGCAGGACGACGTGCCCGTCGTCGTGCAACCCGGCGGTGTCGGCTCCCGCGGTGTCAAGTACGAAGGCCGCGAACTCTCGGTCGGCGTCCGGGACTTCATCGACGACATGCGGCCCGACGGCATGCTGCACGGTGCGCTGCGCCTCACCGACCACGCCCGCGCCGACATCAAGCGGATCGACGCGTCGGCCGCGCGAGCAGATCGACGGGTGTCCATGCGGTGTTCACCGCGGCCGACATCCCGGCGGCTCGACGCGTCGGCATCATCCACAAGGACTGGCCGGTGATGATCCCCGAAGGCGGTCGCACCTCGTACCTCGGCGACGTGCTCGCGATCGTGGTCGCCGACACCCGGCAGATCGCCCGCGCCGCCGTCGAACTCGTCACCGTCGACTACGACGTGCTCGAACCGATGGTCGATCCCGTCCGCGTGGTCAACAGCGACGAACCCGCTGTGTGGGAACTCGACGGCAACACGCTGTCGACCTCGACCTACTCGCGTGGCGACGTCGATGCGGCACTCGCATCGGTCGGCCCACACCGTGTCGCGAGACCTTCCAGACCCAGCGCATCGAACACGCCTTCCTCGAACCCGAATCGACGCTCGCCGTGCCCTCGGGCGGCTCTCGGCGAGCTCGACGACCGCACCCTGTACGTGTACTCCGGCGGTCAGGGCATCTGGGACGATCGCAACGACATCGCCGCGATGCTCGGCATCGACACCGGCCGCGTCACCACCGAACTGGTCTCGAACGGTGGCGCGTTCGGCGGCAAGGAAGACATGTCGAACCAGGCGCACACCGCGTTGGCGGCGTGGAAGCTCGGGCGACCGGTCAAGATCACGCTGTCGCGCGAAGAGTCGCTGCTGATGCACCCGAAGCGCCACCCGATCCGGATGCACTACGACGCCGGCTGCGACGCCGACGGCAAGCTCACCGCCGTCAAGGTCCGCATGATCGGCGACTCGGGTCCGTACGCATCGGTCGGCATGAAGGTGCTCGAACGCGCCGCCGGGCCACGCCACCGGGCCGTACCTCGTCGACAACGTCGATGTCGAGGCGGTTGCCGTGCGCACCAACAACTCGGTGTGCGGTGCGTTCCGCGGGTTCGGTGCCAACCAGGCGCAGTTCGCGATGGAGGGCGTGCTCGACCGGCTGGCCGAGCAGGTCGGAATCAGCGGGTGGGAGATGCGCAGCCGCAACGTCGTGATGCCCGGCGAGGTGTGGGGCCCCGGCCAGACGATGGACGACGGCTGCAAGGGAGCCCGGATGTGCCTCGACGCCGTGCAAGCCCGCGTACGACGAAGCCGTCGCCGCCGGCAAGGCGGTCGGCATGGGACTCGGGCTCAAGAACTCCGGGCTCGGCAACGGTTTCAAGGAGATCGCCAAGGCGGTCGTCCACTTCCGGCCCCCTGTTGATGGCGAGCCGGGCCAGGTCGAGGTCCGCCACTGCTGGACCGAGATGGGCCAGGGCGTGCACACCGTCTGCCAGCAGGTGGCGGTCGAGGAACTCGGCATTCCCGCCGAACGGATCGAGGTGATCGTCGACTCGACGCGCGAGCTCGGCGCCGGCCAGACCACGGGCAGCCGCGGCACGCTGATGGGTGCCGGTTCGGTCAAGGCGGCGTGTGAGGCGGCCCGTGCCGACGGGTGCAAGGTCGGTGTCGACTACGAAGGCGAGTACCGGGTCGACTGGACCAACTCGCTCGGGGAGATCGAAGCGGCCAAGGAGGCGGGCACGCCGATCGACGAATCCGATCATCCACTCGACGTTCGGTTATGCCGCGCAGGTCGTGATCATGGACCCCGAGACCGGCGACATCGAGCAGGTGGTCGCCGCCCACGACGTCGGTAGGGCCGTGAACCCGACGCTGTGCGAGGGCCAGATCGAGGGGGCCGTGCACATGGGACTCGGCTACGCGCTGAGCGAGGGGTTCCCGTGCGACGAGACCGGCTTCCCGACCAACACGACATCTGCGCAGCCTCGACATCATCCGACCGAAGGACATGCCGCCGGTCGAGGTCATCCTCGTCGAGGCGGCCCAGCCCGACTCGCCGTACGGCATCAAGGGCGTCGGCGAGATCGGCCTCGTCCCGACCGCCGGCGCCGTCGCCGGCGGCGATGCGCAAGCAGACCGGTGAGTGGCACAACGAACTGCCGCTCCGCAACGAGGCGAACCGGGAGCGGACCAGTGCCTGGACCTGACCGCTCCTGCCGCACCTCCGAATTCCGGCGGATCCGGACGCTCACCGTCACGATCCGCCGGAATTTCGCTGGGCTCGGCGTCGACGAATGGTCGGGTGCGATCGTGAGCGGCGACGACGCCGGGACTGGTGTGTGCGCACCATCACCTGTACTCGACGCTCGCGCGCGGGATGCCGCCGCCACCCGCGCGAGCCGACGTCAGCTTCCTCGGCATCCTCGAGAACGTGTGGTGGCGACTCGACCAGGCGCTCGACCTCGAGATGATCGAGTGGTCGGCCAAGCTCGGTGCCCTCGAAGCACTGGAAGCGGGTTGCACGGCGATCATCGATCACCACGAGTCGCCGCAACGCGATCGACGGCTCGCTGTCGGTCATCGCCGACGCCTGCACCGAGGTCGGCGTGCGGATCAACACCTGCTACGGCATCACCGACCGCCACGGCTCCGGCGGTGCGCTGCGCGGCCTCGCCGAGAACGACCGCTATCTCCGCGAGCTGTCCGAGCGTGACGACGACGGAATGCGCCGCGGGATGGTCGGTGTCCACGCCGCCTTCACGTGCACCGACGCCCACCTCGTCGACGCCGCCGAGCTCGCCGCGGCACACGGCGTCGGCGTGCACATCCACGTGGCCGAGGGCCCCGACGACGTCGGCGCCGCCGATCGGCTCCGCGATCTGACCCGCGACGACTGGCTGCTCATCCACGGCGTGCACCTCCCCGACGACCACGGTCTGCGCGGCACGATCGTCCACAACCCGCGCTCGAACATGAACAACTCGGTCGGGTACGCCAACCCGGCCCGTTTCACCAATCCGATCGGGCTCGGCACCGACGGCATCGGCGCCGACATGCTCGCCGAGTTCCAGCTCGCCTACGTCGCCCATCGCGCCGCCGACCTCGGCGCGTCGCCCGACACGGCGTGGTCGTGGCTCGAGACCAACCGGAGCTCTGTTCCCGAGGTCGCGCGACGACCGTGTCACCTGGTCGTACGACACGATCGAACCGTGGCACGTGGCGTTCACGCCGACGATCAACGCAATCGATGTCGACATCGACGGTGAGCCCGCACTCGCGCGACGGGTCGCGACCCGCGTCGACGCCGACGAGATCCGGGCCAAGGCTGCCGAACAGGCCGACCCGCCTCCACGCCGCTCCTCGAGGAGATGCCATGACCGATCACCGACCGTCGACGCTGCACCGACACCGCCGCTCACGCCGATGTCGCTGCCGATGCTGCTCGCCCGTATCGAGCACGAGTGGACGACGCGCAAGCGGATCTTCGATCTCCCCACCGCGCGGTTCTGGAAGCCGGATCCGCGACGTCGATCTCTCGTTCGAGTTCCTCGGTCGACCAGCGGCCAGCCCCGGTCGGACCGGCCGCCGGCCCGCACAGCCAGATGGCGCAGAACATCGTGCTGTCGTGGCTCGGCGGCGCTCGGCTGTTCGAGCTGAAGACGGTCCAGATCCTCGACGAGCTCGAGATCGCCCGCCCGTGCATCGACATGCAGACCATCGGCTACAACATCGAGTGGAGCCAGGAGCTGCTCGTCCACGAGAGCCTCGAGGAGTACGTCAAGGCGTGGATGATCATCGAGATGCTGAAGCGATGGGAGCCGCTGCGCGAGTTCGTCGGTCGCCCTGAAGACGGTGGCCCGGCCCGCACGTGTTCGACATGTCGGTCGGCTACGACCTCGCCGGCATCCAGTCCGACAAGGTCGCCGGGTTCATCGATGCGATGCACGATGCGACCGACGAGATCGAACGGCTCCGCGCGCAGATTCCCGACGACTCCGCGTTCGCCCAGTTCCGCGACATCGAATTCCCGTCGCACATCTCGGACACGATCACGCTGTCGACGTTCCACGGCTGCCCGCCCGACGAGATCGAGGCGATCACCAAACACCTGATCGCCCGCCACGACATCGACGTGATCGTCAAGCTCAACCCGACCCTGCTCGGGCCCGGACGGCGTCAGCTCGATCGTCCACGACACGCTCGGCTACGACGACGTCCAACTGGTGCCGACGGCGTTCGACGACGACCTGCCGTTCGATCGAGCGATCACACTGATCGACGAACTGCACCGGTTCGCGCTCGACCACGGCCACCGGTTCGGCATCAAGCTCACCAACACGCTGGTGGTCCACAACCACAAGGGCTGGATGCCCGACGAGACGATGTATCTGTCCGGCGCACCACTGCACGTGCTCGCGACGGCGGTGCTCGACCAGCTCGCGACCGCGCTGCCCGGGCGGTTGATGATCCCCGGCCACGACGGCCCCGACGCCGACCCCGACGCCCCGAACGGCGGCGGGGACATCATGGTCAGCTTCTCGGCGGGGGTCACCAAGGAGAACCTCGCCGACACGATCGCGATGGGCGTCCGTCCGGCAAGCGTGTGTTCCGACCTCCTCAAGCCGGGTGGCTACGGCCGCCTCGCCCCGATGCTCAAGGCACTGACCAAGGCCGTCCGCGACGAGCGCACGACCGACCTCGACGGCTTCCGCGCCGCCCGCCTGGCATGCGGCTCGCGACGCCGGCCACCACGACACCGCTGCAGCACATCTCGCCCACGTGACCGGCGACGACCTGGCGAGCTACCACCTCGACGGCCACGAGAAGCTCCCCCGCAGCGTCGACCACGATCTGCAGATGTGGGGCTGCGTCGCCTGCAACTTCTGTGTGACGGTGTGCCCGAACGACGCGTTCTTCAAGGTCCCGACGCCCGAGGCGCTCGCCTCCGAGGTCGACGACGCCGGCCGCCAGCAGTACCTGGTGTTCAGCGAGTTGTGCAACGAATGCGGGAACTGCCTCACCTTCTGCCCGGAGAACGGCGACCCGGCGGTGATCAAGCCGCGGCTCTATCTCGACGAATCACGCTTCGACGCCGCCGAGGGACCGCGGTTCCTCATCGGGACCGAGGGCTCGATCACGGCGACCGCAGCAGACGGCGCCGACACCGACATCCCGCGACTGTTGTCGGTGCTCACCGCCGCCGAGGGACTCCCGCTCCCGTCCGAGTGACCACCTCCGGCACCTTCCACCGACGCCGACCGCTATCCGACACTTGACTAGTCGTTAACATCAAGGAAACGCCGACCCCCTTCAATGGTCGTCCGGATCGGGATCGGACATCCCGTGCACAGCGGAGAGCACATGACCACGAGCGAGGTCGCGCCGAGCGACACCGAGGATTCCGGGGAGTTGCCCGGCAACCGCATCGCCGACACGTTCACGTTCGCCGCCGTCAAGCCGCTCGTCGGATTGGTGATGCCGCTGACCGCGGTGGCCGCCGCCCTCGCGGTCGGTGCCGTCATGCTGCTGGCGCTCGGCGCCAACCCGCTGAAGGGCTACGCGGCCCTGTTCGACGGGGCGTTCGGGAGTTGGGACGCCTTGGCCGATACGGCGATCAAGTCGATGCCGCTCCTCCTCGTGGGCGTCGGCATCTGCATCGCATTCCGCGCCGGTGTGATCAACATCGGTGGCGAGGGGCAGATCATCCTCGGCGCGATCCTCTCGACCACCGTGGCGCTGTTGATCCCCGATACGCCACGTATCGTGCTCGTCCCGTTGGTGCTCGTCGCCGGAGCGATCGGAGGCGGCATCTGGGGCGCGATCCCAGGAGTGCTCAAGGCGTATGCGGGTGTCAGCGAGATTCTCGCCACGATCATGATGAACATCATCGCGGCGCAGTTCCTCAGCTTCCTGCTCCAGGACCTGCTCATCGAGGAGGGCGCGATCAAGATCCAGCAGACGGAGCGGGTCGACCCGAACTCGCACCTCCCGCTGCTGCCGGGGGGTACACGTCTGCACCTCGGCGTGGTGATCGCGATTCTGGTTGCGATCCTCGGCTACGTCCTCCTGTTCCGGAGCGCGCTGGGAATGCGGCTGCGTTCGGTGGGACACAATCCGAACGCCTCCAAGTACGCCGGCATGGCCGTCAAACGCAGCATCGTGCAGGCGATGGCCTTCAGCGGCGCTTGCGCCGGTGTCGCCGGCGCGATCCTCGTGTTCGGGAGCGAATCGCACCGACTGATCGGCGAGGGTGGCGCGTCCGCCTTCACCCAGAGTGCCGGCTTCAACGGGATCGTGGCCGCCCTGTTCGGCGCGCTCCATCCGCTGTGGACGATTCCGGCGTCGTTCTTCTTCGGCGGCATGCTGACCGGAGGTATCCAACTCCAGCAGGAACTCCAGGTCCCGGCCGCGCTGATCACGGCGCTCAACGGCGTGGTGGTCATCTTCGTCGTCGGCAGCCTCAAGCTCCGGACCCGCGTCAACCGATGGGTCGAACGCAACGAAGAAGCCCGCTCGAAACCGGGGGCCGCACGGGCCGACCAGGAAGTGGCGTCCGATGTGGAGTGAGTTCTTCACGACGTCGGTGCTGGTGGCGACGCTCGCGTCCGGCATCCGTCTCGCGACACCATTCCTGTTCGCGGCACTCGGTGAGGCGGTCGGGCAGCGCAGTGGTGTGCTCAACCTCGGCGTCGAGGGCGTGATGCTGATCGGCGCCTTCGCGGCGTACTTCACCAAGTTGAAGACCGACAACACGCTGCTTGCCGTGGTCCTGGCGCTCGGCGCCGGCGCCGCGATGGGCCTCGTCTACGCGTTCGTCACCGTCGTGATGCAAGCCGAGCAAGGCATCAGCGGCATCGGTGTCTATCTGTTCGGCCTCGGATTCACCGACCTGTTGTTCCAGAAGCAGGTCGGCACTCCGCAGCCGATCCCGAAGCTCAGCAAGGTGGACATCCCTTTGCTCTCCGACATCCCGTGGATCGGCGAGATCTTCTTCCAACACAACATCCTCGTGTACCTCGCGTTCCTCCTGGTCCCGGCGGCGTGGTTCATGATCAACAAGACGACGTTCGGGCTGAACATCCGAGCCGTCGGCGAGACCCCCGAGGCCGCCGACACGCTGGGGGTGAGCGTCAACAAGACGCGGACGCAGACGATCCTGATCGGCAACATGATGGCCGGCCTCGCCGGAGGTGCGCTGGCGTTGGAGGTCGGCATCTTCCAGCAGAATCTGACGGCCGGTCAGGGGTTCATCGCCATCGCACTCGTGTATTTCGGTGCATGGCGACCGGTCGGCGTGATGGCCGGCTCCCTGCTGTTCGGCATCGTCTCTGCGACGGTGCTGCGCCTCGGAACGCTCGGCATCGTCGAGGGCGCCGCGTCGAGCCTGCTCGCGATGGCGCCGGCGATCCTGACCATCGTGGTGCTCGTCATCGTGAGCGGGCGCTTCGCTGCGCCTGCGGCACTCACCAAACCATTCGACAGATCGGCATGACCACTCGATCACACCTGCTCTCGACGCCAACGACGCCGTCGACAACGGCGATCCGAAATCATCGGATCGTCCACCCATGAACACTCACAACCGGGGGAGGACCCGACCATGAGAACCATCACCACCAGAACCGTCTTCGCCGGCCTCGCTGCATTGGCGCTCGTCGCCAGTGCGTGCGGGAGCGACGACGATGCAGCCACCGACGACACCACTGCGGAAACAAGCGCAGAGGCAGCCGACGACTCGGTCGCCGAGGCGACTGAAGAGGCGACTGACGCAGCGACCACGGGCGACGGTGCCCTGCGGATCGGAATCGTCGCCCCGAGCGCGAGCAACGACCTCGCGTTCACCCAGTCGATCGTCGATTCGGTGAACCGTGTCGGCGAGGAACGCGACATCGAGATCCAGATCACGGACGGCACGTTCGTCGTCGAGGACGCCGCGGCGGCCATCCGCGGCTACGCCGACGACGGTGTCGACCTGGTGATCGCTCACGGTTCACAGTTCGGCGGCCCGCTCGAGGAGATCGCACCCGACTTCCCCGACACGACATTCGCGTGGGGCACGGCCGTCGACACCTTCGGGCTCGACAACGTCTTCGCCTACACCGTCCGCGCCGATGAAGGCGGCTACGTGAACGGCGTCATGGCCGGGCAGCTCACCGAGTCGAACACGATCGGAGTCGTCGGCCCGGTCGAGGTCGGTGACGCCAAGCTCTACGTCGACGGGTTCTCCGCCGGTGTCGCGGCCACCAACCCCGACGCCTCGGTCGACGTCAACTACATCGAGTCGTTCAGCGACGTGGCGCTCGCCTCCGAGGCGGCGAACGCATTCGTCGAGAACGGTGCCGACGTGCTCACCGGGACGGCCCAGATGGTCGTCGGCGCAACCGGTGTGGCGAACGATGCGGGCATCCCCTGGTTCGGAACACAGTCCGATCAGACCGCGCTCGGCGCAGAGCATCGTCGTCGCATCGCAGGAGTACCACTGGGAGATCGTGCTCAACGACATCCTCGACGCAATGGTCGGCGGCGCCGCCGGCGGCGAAACCTTCACGCTGACGTTCGAGAACGGTGGACTCGAGATGGTCTTCAACGACGGATTCGAGCTCCCCGCCGAGGTCCAGCGCGTCGGCCGACGAAGCGATCGCCGGTCTGACCGATGGTTCGATCACCACCGGAGTCGAGTGAGCTGAGCTCTCACTCGATCGTGAACAGGAGGACGTGATGCAACCCGACCCGGCAGCACCCACTGCGGGTGGACCGACGGTGACACCGATGTTGGAGATGCACGGCATCACCAAGCGGTTCCCCGGCGTCGTCGCCAACGATGGCGTCGACCTGACGGTGCTGCCGGGTCAGGTGCACACCCTCCTGGGCGAGAACGGTGCCGGCAAGAGCACCCTCATGAAGATCCTCTACGGGCTCTACCAGCCCGACGAGGGGACCATCCTGCTCAACGGTCAGGAGGTGACGATCACCTCGCCGACCGATGCGATCCGCCAGGGCATCGGCATGATCCACCAGCACTTCATGCTGGTGCCCACACTGACCGTCGCCGAGAACGTGGCACTCGGTTTGGGTGGCCGCATGGGCCTCGCCGACATGCAGCCGGTGAAGGCGCACCTCGACGAGGTGTCCGAGCGATACGGCTTGCAGGTCGATCCGGATGCCTACATCTGGCAGCTCGCCGTCGGCGAGCGCCAGCGCGCCGAGATCCTCAAGGCGTTGTACCGCGACGCCCAGGTACTGGTCCTCGACGAGCCCACGGCGGTGCTCACCCCATCCGAGGTGGACGATCTGTTCGCGACGCTGCGCCAGCTCACCGATGACGGGCGCGGGCTGGTCTTCATCTCACACAAGCTGCACGAGGTGATGGAGTTGTCCGACGAGATCACCGTCCTGCGCAACGGCAAGGTCACGGGCGACACCCGTCCGAGCGAGGCGACCCGCGAGTCGCTCGCCGAGATGATGGTCGGCCGGCCCGTCGAACTCACCCGCACCGTCGAACCGCAACCGGTCGGCGCTCCCCAGCTCACGGTGAGCGACTTCGACGTCGTGGGCGATCGTGGCAACCTGGCGGTGAAGAACCTCAACCTCTCCGTGTGCAGCGGCGAGATCGTGGGCGTCGCAGGAGTCTCGGGGAACGGGCAGCGCGAGCTGGCCGAGTCGATCTTCGGGCTGCGCCCGATCGCTCGCGGCGGTGTGCGGATCGGCGAAGCGTGGACGACCGCACCCACCCCCAAAGCGGTGCGGGCGATGGGATTGGCATACGTGCCCGAAGAGCGCATGCGCGATGGCGCCGTCGGCGACTTCACCGTCGCCGAGAACCTCATGCTCGTCGACTACGACTGCGCACCGTACGCAACAGCGGGGCTGCTCAACCGGCGGCGCATCACCGAACGCTGTCTCGACCTCGTGAAGCGCTATCGGGTGAAGACGCCCGACATCGACACACCGACCAGGTCGCTTTCGGGCGGCAACATCCAGAAGGTCGTCATCGCACGCGAGTTCAGTTCCGATGCCACGGCGTTCGTGGTGGCGCAACCGACGCGAGGCGTCGACATCGGCGCAGCTGAGTACATCCACGAACGACTGCTCGACCAGCGGGCGCGCGGCGCTGCGATCTTGTTGATCTCGGAGGATCTCGACGAAGTGATGCAACTCTCCGACCGGATCATCGTGCTCCTCGAGGGCGAGGTGATGGGCGAACTGACCCGCGACGAATTCGACGTCCACGCGATCGGCCTGCTGATGTCGGGCGTGACAGCCGACGCTGCGCCGACGACGCCATCGCGGTGACCTGCGCCGAGCGTTCGGCGATCCTCGATGGCGGCAGCCATCGGGAATGCGACTGCTTCCCCGATGGCCATGCCAGCATCACAGCGGCCCCGCCGCCGCACGTACTCAGGCCAGCTGGGTGCTCTGTCGACGGCCTCGACGAATCCGGGTGATGATGAGCAGGCCGACACCGGCGACGATCAGCATCATCGCCAACGGGAGCGGCGACGATGAATCCGAGCCGGTCTCCGGCAACAACTCCGGTGGTGCCGGCGTGTGGTTGCTCGGGTCGGTGTCGTCGACGTCGTCGACGTCGATCGGCTCGTAGTTGTCGGGGTCACCGAGGTCACCGTCAGGATCGACTCGGGATCGCCGGGGTGCCGGTGACCGAACCCACGTTGACGTACGGCGTCGTGCCGACGATGCCCGTCGCCGTGCAGGTCTCCGCTGGCCGGGAACGAGCAGCGGAATCACGCAGATCTGCCCGATCTCGTCATCGTCGACGACGAGATCGATGAGCGGCGTACCACCCGTGTTGGTGACCACGTAGCGTCCACGTGACGACGTCGCCTCGCCGGAGGCTCGGACCGGGGGCCACGTCGGCATCCCGACCGTTGGTGGCCTTCTCGATGTCGACGTCGGTATCGACGCCGTAGTAGTGACTGGGATCGTCGTCGTCGACATCGGGGATCGGGTCGTCGGTGCCCGGGACGACGATCGGGCCGTAGTTGTCAGGATCCGTCAGGTCACCGTCGGGGTCGAGGGGGAACGACGGTGTTCCGACCACGTCGCCGAGGTTCTCGTACTGGCCCACGACATCCGCATCGGCGGTAGTGGAGCAGGTTTCGGTCGCGTCGACCTCGAGGACGGGGATGACACAGATCTCGCCGAGCACGTCATCGGTGACCACGACATCGGTCAACACGACGTTGCCGGTGTTCTGCACCACGTATCGCCACTCGACCTGGTCACCGACGGGGATGAACGGTCCCGTACCGGTATCGGCATCGACACCGTTGGTCGACTTCTCGATGTCGATGCCCGGCGAAGCACCGAAGTAGTGGGAGGGGTCGGCGTCACCGATCGGGGGCACCGGCTCCTCGGTCGTCGGGTCGATGATGGGGTTGCCGAGTTGATCGACCGGTTGGCCGACCACGTTGGAATCGTTGGCGTACTGGCCGACGAGGGTGGACGAGGGGAGCACGATCTGGCAGGTCTCGGAGTCGCCGACGGCGAGTGCGGCGATCTGACAGACTTCGCCCTCCAAGGAGTCGGTGACCACCAGGTCGGCGAGGTCGGTGTTGCCGGTGTTGGTCACGACGTAGGTCCAGGTCACCTGGCCACCGACCGCCACGAAGGGCCCGGTTCCCGTGTCTGCGTCGAAGCCGTTGGTCGCCTTCTCGAGATCGATGGCCGGGCTGGCGCCGTAGTAGGCGCTCGGGTCGTTGTCGACGATCGTCGAGTTGCCGTCACCATCCACGTAGACCGGGCTTCCGTCCTGGTCGACGATGGGGTCGCCGTTCTCGTCGACCGGGGTGCCGACCACGTCGGAGATGTTGACGTACAGGTCGCCCGGTTGCATCGATGCAACCCCGTCGACGGAGCAGGTGACCGTGTCGGTCGGTGCAAGCGTCACCGGGAAGAGGTTGCCCTCGGTACACAGGGTCGCGACGTCGACGATGATGTCGTCGGTGAAACCATCGACGACCAGATCGATGTCACCGCTGTTGGTGATCACGTACTGCCAGATGATCGGGCTGTCGACCGGAATGTACGGCACCGTGTTGTTGAGGTCGGTTTGATCTCCGGCTGGGTCGTCGGCCTGGAACCCGTTGGTGGTCTTCTCGATGTCGATCGCCGGCCCACTGTCGGCGATGTAGCCGGACGGGTCGTCGTCGACGATCGTCGAGTCACCGTTGCCGTCGACGAACGGGTCATCACCGTTCTGATCGACGATCGGCACCCCAGCAGGATCCGTCGCCACACCAATCGTGTCCGCCGATGTTCACGTACGTTCCGCGTTGGCGATGGCCGACGCCGTGTACAGCCACGTCTCGTCGACATCGAGCAAATTGTCGGTGTCGGTGTCACCACCACACGAAGGTCGGCACGAAATCATCCGACGCATCGGCAGGCGTGCCGTTGTCGTCGTTCACCACGACATCAGCGAGCGCGAAGTCACCGGTGTTGGTCACCGTGTACGTCCACGTCACCGCTTCACCAGCGGTCACCGCGATGTCATCACCGGCCGCGACCGGATCGAACGACCAGCGTCGCCGGGTTCCACACGAACCCCTCGGTCACCTTGTCGATCGCGATCCCCGCGGTGCCGACGCGAGGTAGCCCGACGGGTCGTCGTCGGTCGGCGGGTCGACCGGCACGGGCCGTCTGGCGTCGGCTACTCGGTGATCACTTCACCGTTCTCGTCGAGCGGTCGGTCACCATCGGCCAGGTTCGCGTACTGGCCGAAGTCGGCTCCGTTGGTCACGGTCACCGTGCAGGTCACCGAATCGGTCGGCGACAGCACGACTGGGAAAGACGCACCTCGGTGCACAGCGTCGAGGCGAGCGCGACTGGTTGTCGCCGAAGCCGGTGACCTCCAGGTCGACGTTTCCGGTGTTGGTCACCACGAAGGTCCACGTGACGGCGCCGCCGAAGGTGATGCTCGGGCCGGGGAACGTGTCGGCGTCCTCGCCGTTGGTCGACTTCTCGATGTCGACGTCGACATCCACCCCGTAGTAGTGACTCGGGTCGTCGTCGTCGACATCGGGGATCGGATCACCTGTGTCCGGGATCGGCGATCGGGTCGTAGTTGTCGGGGTCGTCGAGATCGCCGTCGGGATCGACGGGGAACGATGGCGTTCCGACCACGTCGCCCAGGTTCTCGTACTGCCCGACGACATCGGCGATCGCGGTCGACAGTGCATGTCTCGGTCGTCGCCGACTCCGAGGACCGGAATGACGCAGACCTCGCCGACGCACGTCGTCGGTGACGACGACGTTGGTCAGCACGAACGTTGCCCGTGTTCTCGACGACGTACGACCACACCACGTCGTCGCCGAACACGACGAACGGTCCCGTACCGGTGTCGGCGTCGGCGCCGTTGGTCGACTTCTCGATGTCGATGTCCGGCGACGCTCCGAAGTAGTGCGAGGGGTCGGAGTCACCGATCGGCGGGACCGGCAGCAGAGTCGTCGGGTCGAGGATCGGATCGCCGAGCTGATCGACCGGCTGACCGACGACGTTGGAGTCGTTGGCGTACTGGCCGACCAGCGTCGAAGCGGGCAGGACCTTCTCGCAGGTCTCGCTGGCGCCAACGGCGAGCGCGTCGATCTGGCAGATCTCGCCCTCCAGCGAGTCGGTGACGACGAGATCGGCGAGGTCGGTGTTGCCGGTGTTGGTGACGACGTAGGTCCACGTCACCTGACCACCGACCGCCACGAAGGGCCGGTGCCGGTGTCGGCGTCGAACCCGTTGGTCGCCTTCTCGAGGTCGATCGCCGAGCTGGCGCCGAAGTAGGCACTCGGGTCGTTGTCGACGATGGTGGAGTCGCCGTTACCGTCGACGAAGACCGGGTGCACCGGTCTGGTCGACGATCGGATCACCGTTCTCGTCGACGGGGTTGCCGACGACGTCGGACACGTTGACGTACAGATCGCCGGGCTGCATGACGGCCGTACCTGCGACGGTGCAGGTGATCGCGTCGGTCGGCGCGAGGGTCACCGGGAAGAGGGTGCCTTCGGCGCAGAGCGTGGAGACGTCGGCGATGCGGTCGTCGGTGAACCCGTCGACCAGCAGATCGACGTCACCGATGTTGGTGATCACGTACTGCCACGTGACCGGGCTCCCCAACGAGACGTACGGCACGGTGTTGTTCACATCGGTCTGGTCACCGGCCGGGATCGTCGGCCTGGAAACCGTTGGTCGTCTTCTCGATGTCGATCGCCGGCCCACCGTCGGCGATGTAGCCGGACGGGTCGTCGGCGACGATCGTCGAGTCACCGCTGCCATCGACGAACGGGTCATCACCGTTCTGATCGACGATCGGTACCCCAGCAGGATCCGTCGCCACACCAATCGTGTCGCCGATGTTGTCGTAGTTCCGCGGTTGGCGATTCCGGAGGCCGTGAACACCCACGTCTCGTCGACATCGAGCAGATCATCGGTGTCGGTATCACCCGACACATACGTCGCCACGAAATCATCCGACGGATCAGCCGGTGTCCCGTTGTCGTCGTTCACCACGACATCAGCCAACGCGAAGTCACCCGTGTTCGTCACCGTGTACGTCCACGTCACCGCCTCACCAGCCGTCACCGTGATCCCGTCACCAGCAGCAACCGGATCGAACACCTGAGTCACCGGGTTCCACACGAACCCCTCCGTCACCTTCACGATGTCGATCCCCGGCAGCGCCACCAGCGATGTAACCGACGGGTCGTCGGCGACGATCGTCGAGGCCACCGCCGCGCGTCGACGAACGGGTCATCACCGTTCTGATCGACAATCGGTACCCCAGCAGGATCCGTCGCCACACCGATCATGTCCGCCAGGTTCAGGTAACTCCCGAAGTTCCCGGTCGCCGACGCCGTGAACACCCACGTCTCGTCGACATCGAGCAGATCATCGGTATCGGTATCACCCGACACATACGTCGCCACGAAATCATCCGCCGGATCAGCCGGCGTGCCCGTTGTCGTCGATTCACCACGACATCAGCCAGCGCGAACGTCACCCGTGTTCGTCACCGTGTACGTCCACGTCACCGCCTCACCAGCCGTCACCGCGATCCCATCACCAGCAGCAACCGGATCGAACACCTGATCGTGCGGATTCCACACGAACCCCTCCGTCACCTTCACGATGTCGATCCCCGGCACGCCACCAGCGTATGTAGCCAGACGGGTCGTCGGCGACGATCGTCGAGTCACCGTTGCCGTCGACGAACGGGTCATCACCGTTCTGATCGACGATCGGCACCCCAGCAGGATCCGTCGCGACACCAATCGTGTCCGCCACATTGATGTACGTCCCGAAGTTCCCCGTCGCCGACGCCGTGTAGATCCACGTCTCGGTCACATCGAGCAGAGCTGTCGTTGTCGGTGTCACCACCAGACGAACGTCGGCACGAAATCATCCGTCGGATCAGCCGGTGTCCCGTTGTCGTCGTTCACCACGACATCAGCCAACGCGAAGTCACCGGTGTTGGTCACCGTGTACGTCCACGTCACCGCCTCACCAGCCGTCACCGCGATCCCGTCACCAGCAGCAACCGGATCGAACACCTCGGTCACCGGGTTCCACACGAACCCCTCGGTCACCTTCACGATGTCGATCGCCGGCGCACCGCCGCCGATGTAGTGCGACGGATCGTCGTCGGTCGGCGGCGACGACGGGCACGGGCCCGGCCGGCGTCTGGTTCTCGGTGATCACGTCACCGTTCTCGTCGAGCGGCGTACCGGTCACGTCGGCGAGGTTCGCGTACTGGCCGAAGTCGGCGGCATCGACCCCGGTCACCGTGCAGGTCACCGAATCGGTCGGATCGAGCACCACCGGGAACACGGGCGTCCCCGGGACGTCCTCGGCACACGCCGTGATCGTGCCCAACTGGTCGTCGACGAACTGCGTCACACGCAGGTCGACGTTTCCGGTGTTGGTGATCACGTAGGTCCACGTGACGTCGTCGCCGGCGAGGATGCGTCGGCCCCGTGGGGGTGTCTGCGTCCTGGCCGTTGGTGGCCTTCTCGATGTCGATCGCCGGAACGGCGATGCCGTAGTAGTGCGACGGGTCGTCGTCGACCGGCTTCGTCATCAGGCTGCCGTCGACATTGGTGATCGGCGTGCCGTTCGGCGTGACCGGCGTTCCGATCACGTCGGCTCCGTTCTCGTACACCCCGAGGATCGCGCCGTTCGGCGCGGCGGCGGTGTACATCCACGTCTCGGTCACGTCGAGGCGATCGTCGTTGTCGGTGTCGCCGCTGACGAAGGTGAAGTCGCTCGGCGGTTCGCCGTCGACAGGTCGTCGCTCGTGTCGAGCAGGGGTGCCGTTGTCGTCGACGATCACCACGTCGGCGAGCGCCACGTTGCCCGGCGACGGAATGGTCACCACATAGGTCCAGGTGACCGGGTCCAGCGTCGGCACGGTCGGCCCGGCCGGCAAGGTGCCGACAGCGTCGGCGGGGATCAGTTGGTCGACTTCTCGATGTCGACCGTGGCGATCGCACCGAAGTAGTGCGACGGATCGTCGTCGGTGACGGGAATGATGGTCGCCGTCGACGTCGTAGAACGGGCTGCCGTCGAGGCGGACGAGATCGGCGTACGAGGCGATCGGTCCACTCGATCGGTGGCAGCACCGGATCGCCGATGACATCGGCGACGTTGGCGTACTGACCGGCGAGCGCCGCAACGGGCGTGGTCGACGAACAGGTCATCGACTCGCCGAGCGCAAGCGTCGTCTGCGGGCATGTGATCGTGCCGCCAGTGGTCGAGAGGTCGTCTCCGGGCAGCGGCCGTGCCGAGGTCGTCGGTGACCACGACGTTCTCGAGCACGGTGTTGCCGGTGTTGGTGACGACGTAGCTCCAGGTGACGTCCTGACCTGCGGGGATGTACCGCCCGGTGGGCGAGTCGGCATCCTCGGCGCTGGTCGGGTTGTCGGCGTCCGCGGCGTTGGTCGCCTTCTCGATGTCGATCGACGGATCGGGCCGCCAGAGCCCGAGGTCGATCGTCCGATCGACCGGGTTCGCCGCGCCGAGCGTGACCATGTCGGAGACGAAGACGTCGTCGTACAGCGGTCCGTTGGCCGACGCCGGATCCCACAGCGTGGTCGGGAACGCTCGTGTCCTCGACGCCGTTGGAGTCGATCGCGGTGTCGGCGCCCTCGAAGTCGGGGCTCACGACCCACGTGCTCGGCGGGGCGAAGGCGACGAAGTAGTCCCCGGCCGGGAGCCCGGAGAACAGGTACAGGCCCTCGGAGCCCGGCGTCGCGTCGGTGACCGTCTCCTGCACGAACAGGTCGTTCACGTCGAGGACGCCGTTGTCTGGACGCTTGTTGTCGAGGAACAGCCCGATCGGCACGAGCGGCACACCGTCGAGGGGCGTGTCGTTCTGGATGCCGTCGTAGTTCTCGTCGTACCAGACAAGGTCGCCGATGACGTAGTCGGTGAGGTCACCCACCGTGATGTCGACCGGCGGCGGGCCGGCGACGTTCCGTGTGGCCGAGGTCGTCGACTTCGCCGCCCAACCGAACGCGTTGGTGGCGATCTCGTCGGTCTGCGCCGCGACAGCGGCACGCATCGGCCATTCGAGCTGGAACGCGTCGTCCGATCCCGAGCACGTCCGGGTCCGCCGACCGGATCGATGTAGCTGATGCGGATCGAACGGGCGCTCGAGATCGGCACCGGAGGAGTCGTCGACCATGCCGGGGCCGTGCAGCCGGGCACCTCTTGCGACGTGTTGCCGAAGAAGTCCTCGTAGCGGCACGGCTCGAGTGCCGTCGAGTACTCGATCACGACGCTCGGGTCGACGCTCGTCACGGGTCCGGTGAGGTATGTGTTGAACGCACTGTTGCGCGCGGAGACGGCCCCGTTGTTCTGGTTCGGCACGACGAAGGAGTCGCCGATCGTCGGGAAGATGTCCATCACCATGATGTCCGTGATGTCGGTGTTGCCGTCGTTGGTGACCGTCATCCGGTAGTCGACGATGTCACCGGGCCGGGTGCACCGTTCGGTGCCGTAGACCGTGTTGTCCTCGCCCGTTGGCGGGAAGTTCAGTGCACCGCTGGTGCACTCCGCGTCGGCGCCGCCGCGCACTTCCTTGACCGAGGTGAGGAAGACGTAGTCGAGCACGTCGATCTGCGCACTGTCGGTACGGATCCGATCGGTCGTGTCGCTGTCGCCGTCGAGGTCGTCGGTGTCGGTCTCCCAGGTGCCGTTCGACGCACACCCGTCCCAGAAGGAGAACCGCGTCGAGACCGGTGTCGCTCATCGCGTTGGTCGTGGTGTAGTCACTGTTGACGATCGTCTGCGGTGGGGTCCCCTCCTCGACGTCGGTCGTGAAGGTGATCACGATCTCCTCACCCGGCGCGAGGTCGCCGGTGCAGGACCAGTTGAGCTGCGGATCGCCGCCCACCACGCCGCCCACCGTGCTGATCACGGGGGTGGTCGGGCAGGTGACACCTGCGGCGCGGTCACGGTGAAGTCCGTCGGCGCGGTGAGCCCCCCTGACCGAGGCGTTCTGCGTCAGGGTCGGCAGCACGTCGACGATGATCGGGATCGGGGTAGACGTCGGTGCCGGTCGCGTCGTTGCGGACCCGCACGGTCCACGTCAGCGTCGTGTCGGTGGTGGCGTTGGACGGGTACACGCCGTTGCCGACGACGTTGCCGGACGCCGACGACCGACTTGTCGATGGCGACGTGCGGCTGCGGGCTCTCGATGTTGATCGTGGCCGAGTCACTGTCCGAAGCCGCCACCTCGCCGCCGGTCACCGGGTCGAGGACTCTGCCTGCGAACGTGGCCGTGTTGACGACAGGCAGCACCGGGATCGGCGCGAAGTCGTGTGCCGGGTCGCCGCTGCGGCCCGGATCGATGAACGAGCCGTAGAGCTCGGTCCGGCCGCCGCCGCCGTTCTGCTGCCACCCGGCCGGGATGTCGCCGTAGTTGACCGTGAGCAACACCAACGGATTGGTGGTTGGGGCGGGGATCGGGATCGAGGCGTCGGTCGTGCCGTCGGCGTCGAAAGTGGCGGTGGTCGTGTCCGCGAAGGTCAGGACGAACTCGACGAGGCCGTCGTCGTTCGGCCCGGTCGGCCCGACCACACCGGTCGGCCAGGTGCCGGTGTCGACGCGCTCGACGACGAACCGGTCGGGGATCGGATCGGTGAGCACGGCGTCGAGGATGTCGCCCTGACCGGTGTTCTGCGGACGGAGGAAATACGACGAGAAGCTGTCGCCGTCGTCGATGCCGCCCGGGCCGTCGGTCTGGTCGAGGTCGACGTACGGGCGGCCGGCGCCCTTGTCGATGCCCGGCTCGCCCGGCGACGGATTGTCGATCGTGAACGGGTGCGTCGCCGAACCGGGATTCCCGTCACCGGGCGGGTAGACGCCACCAGCGGTCACCGTGTTCGATGACGAGATGGGCGACAGGATCGGGCCGACGGACGGGTAGTTGAGGGTGAGGTTGCGCTCGACGCAGTCGCCGGGGCCCAGTTCGACTGGTCGCCGAGCGTCCACGTGATCGTCCCCGTGGGGCCCTCGACCCCACCGTCGGCGTCGACCAGGTCGAATCCGGGCGGGATGACATCGGTGAGCGTCGCATCGACGATCGTGCCCTTCAGCGGGCCGAAGTACGGGTCGTCGGGCGAGTCGCCACAGAGCGACACGGTGAAGGTGACGTCCTCGTTCGGGTTGACGATCGACGGGCCGATCTTGCCGACGGCGAACGACGTCTTCGCGCGGGAGGTGACATCTTGAGTGTCGGTGACGACGTTCGCGGTCGGGACACCCGCGTTGTACTCGCCCCACGTCGCGGTGTTCGTGGTGGTGGTGTTGTCAGGGGTGATGCCCGGCGGGATGCGGTACGACAGTTGGATGTTGATCGAAGCCCCCGCGGGGAACGTTGCGAAGGTCAGCACGGTCTCGGTCGGATCGGTCGAGTCGTCGATGAACGCCGGCCCGACGCCACTCTGTGATGCCGAGTCGAACTCGTAGTACGACGTGCCACCGTCGACATCGGTGAAGCTGGGCGTCAGGTCGTGGAGCTCGTAGCCGTCACAGTTGCCCGGCGATGCGCACCCGATCGCACCTCGTAGGTGACGATCGTGCCGCTCGGGAACGTGTCGTCCGCGTTCTGGTCGGGCTGCGTCGCCGCAAGGGCCTTGGTGAGGTTCGGAAGACCCGCCGACGCGATCCCGGTCGGGACCGCGAGCACGGTCGCCGCGATCGCCATCGTGGCAACCACGCGGGCCGCCTTGGAGAGCGAGATTCGTCGATTCATCGGGTACCACCTGGTGTGTGTGAGTCGCTGTCGAAAGCACGATCGGCAGAGGGACGCCGACACGGAAGAGGAAGTTGCAAGAAACCTGCATCGCCCCGCTCCGTGACGTCGCGGCTTCGGTCCGTGATGGTACCCGCTCTCGCTCACGACTGTGGGGATGTTGCTCTCGCAACAAAATCGACGCCCAACAGAGCGCCTCTTGCTGACAGTCACTGTCGCCTGAGCTAGGTTTCGACGTGATGGATGCGACGATCCTCGATGGCGGCATGGGCAAGGAGCTGCGGCGGATCGGCGCACCGTTTCGGCAGCCCGAGTGGTCATCGCTCGCCTTGATCGAGGCGCCTGACATGGTCGTTCAGGCGCACCGCAACTTCATCGCAGCCGGCGCCCGCGTGGTGACGACCAACAACTATGCGGTCGTGCCCTACCACCACTCGCACGAGTTCTTCGACACCCGCGGCGCTCAGTTGACGGCCCTGGCAGGTGAGCTCGCGCGGCGGGCGGCCGACGAACCCGGCCACGATGTTCGCGTCGCGGGGTCGATGCCACCGCTGTTCGGGTCGTACGAGCCCGCGCGCTTCGACGCGGCACGCGCGGCTCCCATCTACGCGGAGATCGCCCGAGCGCTCGACCCGTTCGTCGACATCTGGCTCGGCGAGACCCTCAGCACGATCGACGAGATGCGGTCGATCGTCGCAGCCATCGCCGACGTACGCCGCGAGCGACCGATCTGGATGTCGTTCGCCGTCCCCGATTCCTGGTCGGGCGACGCGACCCACGCTGCGGTCGGGTGAGTCGATGGGCGCGATCGTCGATGCGGTGGTGCGCGACGCGCTCCCGATCGCGGCGATCATGATCAACTGCTCGCTTCCGGAACAGACCGGTCCTGCCATCGAGTCGCTGCGACACGCCCGCGACGACGCGAGCCTCGATTTCGAGCTCGGTGCATACGCGAACGCCTTCCCCACCGCTCGTGAGAGCGACTACGAGGCGAACGAGGTCGTCTTCGAGCGTCGAAGCGAGCTCACCGCCGACCGGTACGCCGACTTCGTCGGTGAGTGGGTCACCATGGGCGCCACCCTCGTCGGCGGCTGCTGCGACATGTATCCCGAGCACATCGCTGCCCTCGCCCACCGCTTCGGCTGACCACCCCCGTTTCGGGTGTTTGCGGGTGTTCGGGTGTTTCCGCCTGGGTTCGTCGAGGGAAACACCCGAATGGACGCAAACACCCGGGTCGTTGGTGGGCGGCGTTTCGCAGGATTTCATCGATCCATGGCCGCGTCGAGTGGGAGCGTGATGGCACGATGAACCGATGTCCCGCCGCCGGATCCCGCACATCGTCATCGCCGTCGGTCTCACGCTCGCGGCATGCGGAGGGTCGGAATCGACAACGGCGACGACCGATCCCGAACCGGCCGTCACCGACGCCGCGACGACCGCGAGCGTCGACACCGAGGCACCCGACACCGAGGCACCAGCGGCAACCGAGCAGCCGGCCGCAACCGAGCAGCCGGCGGAGACCGACACGCCCTCGCCGGACACCGCGGCGCCAGCGACGGAGGCCCCGGCCACCGATCCGCCACCCGCTGCTCCCGAACCGGCGCCGCTCGGAGGACGAGCCCTCGCCACCGAAGTCGGGCCCGACGCTCAGTTCGACGGCAACCCGTTCCCGGACCTCGTCGTCGACGACGTCGGTCGCGGCGGCGAGGCGAACATCGCGAACATCCTCCCGTCCGACCGCCCTGTGCTGCTGTGGACCTGGGCACCGCATTGACCCACCTGCCGTCGGGAAGCTCCCGACGTCGAGCAGTTCGCTCGAGATCACCTCCAAGACGTCGAAGTCATCGGCTACGGAACACAAGACAGTCTCGACGAGGCGTTCGAGTTCGTCGACGAACGTGGGACCGAGTCGTTCACGATGCTGTGGGACTCGTCGTTCGAGTCGTGGAGCGCATTCGAGATCACAGGACAACCCACCGTCATCCTGCTCGGCACCGACGGCCAGGAACTCGGCCGATGGTTCGGTGCCATCCCCGAAGACGAAGTCCTCGCACTCGCCGCACAGGCCTGACGGCATCCGACGGCCGCATCGGCACGACCGACGGTCATACTGGCGCCCATGTTCAGACACGTGGTGATGCTCGAGTGGAACGACGATGTCGACGCCGCACACGTCGAGGCGACCGCTGCCGCGCTCGACGCGCTCGTCGCGACCATCCCCGAAGTCGGCGACTACCGCCACGGTCCGGATCTGGGCCTCACCGACGGCAACTACGACTACGTGATCGTCGGCGAGTACGCCTCGGTCGATGACTATGTCACCTACCGCGATCATCCCGACCACCAGCAGGTGATCGCCGACTACATCAAGGACCGGGTCAGCGCTCGCGCCGCGGTGCAGTACGACGCCGGCTGACGACCGGCCGCCTCAGCTGCCGGTTGCCAGGTGCACCGCGAGCGCCTTGATCAACTCACTCTGCGAACCGACCTGGGGTCCCGCACCGCGACGATCCCTGGCGACCTGGGCGAGCGCATCAGACCACGGCACGCCGAGCACCATCAGCACGCCGGCCGCCATCGTCCCCGCACGCCCGATGCCGGCCGAACAATGCATGATCACCGGACGGCCGGCCCTCAAGAGAGCGGCCACCTCATCGAGCAGCGGAAGCGCTTCGTCGAGCGGTGGTGCGTGGAAGTCGGGGACCGGCAACCAGCGGGCGTCGGGTGAGCTGGCGAGCCACGCGGCGTAGCCGTCGTAACGTGCGATGTCGCGCGGTTGGTTGAAGCTGACGACCACGGCCCCGGCTCCGAGTTGCCCACGGACGGCCTCGGGGTCGGGCCCGACGACGTGCTTGCCGCACAGGAAGAGCGCACCGTCGACGTCGGCGGGGAGCCTGATCCGGTCGATGCCGCCGTCGAGTTGACGACCACTCGGCCAGCTCACGGGAGGACCTCGTTGACCAGGTCGGTCCCGGCGACCCACCGTTCGAGATTGGCCAGGAACGCCTCGTCCGCCCGGCGCCCGGTGCCATCGGTGGAGCCCGAGTTGTGCGGTGTGATGATCAGATTGGGCGCCGCCCACAGCGGGTCGTCGGCCGGCAACGGCTCCGGCGTGGTGACGTCGAGGCCCGCACCACCGAGGCGACCCTCCACCAGCGCGGCCGTGAGCGCCGGTTGATCCACGAGTTCGCCCCGGCCGACGTTGACGAAGTAGCCGTTCGGTCCGATCGCATCGAGCACCTCGGCGGTGATGATCCCTTCCGTGTCGGGCGTCAACGGCAACGCCACGACCACGACGTCGTGCGTGCGCGCCACGTCGGCGAGCTCGGACAACGGCCGGACCGGATGGGGCTCGTCGCCCCGGGCGCTGCGACGGACGATCGTGGGCACCATCGTGAACGCCTCCGCGAGGCGCGCCACCTCCTGCCCGATCGGACCCCACCCGACGACCGCCACCGAGCGGCCACCGAGCTCGTTCCACCGATGCCAGTTCCATTCGGCCCGATCCTGCGCACGGATCATCGCCGGGAGGTCCCGGCTGAGTGCGAGCAGGTACATCAGGACCGTCCGTGCGATGGGCGCAGCACTGCTGCCCGATGACGTCGTCAAGTGGACCCCCCGGTCCGTGAACGTCGTGAAGATCGGGCTGTCGACACCAGCCGACATGGTGTGCAGCCAGCGGAGACGCTCGGCGCGAAGGGCCACCCCGAAGAAGTGCACCGCCCGCTCGGGCCAGGCATCGTGCGAGAAGAACGCCAGCGTGATCCGAGCGAGGTCGGCATCGGTCACCTCCTCGTCGCCGTCGAGCGTGACAAGTTCGAGGTCCGGCGCGATCGCCTCCAGCCGACTTCCGTGTCGGGCCGCGAAGTCGTCGGTACAGAACAGCACGTCAACCATGTGACGGAGTGTGCCAGACCGTCACGTGACGGGTCTGACCCATCACGTGACGCGTGACGTGATGGGTCAGACCCGTCACGTGACGCGGTTCGTCGTTGCGGGGGTGGCGCGGCGAGGATGGCGGGATGAAGACTGCTGCCACCGAGATGCTCGACATCGAATTCCCGATCTTCGCCTTCAGCCACTGTCGCGACGTCGTCGCCGCGGTCTCCAAGGCCGGCGGGCTGGGCGTGCTCGGCGCCGTCGCGCACTCACCGAAGCAGCTCGAGATCGACCTCGACTGGATCGAGAACGAGGTCGGCGACCGACCCTACGGCGTCGACCTCATCGTGCCCGCCAAGTACGCCGGCGACAGCGACGGCGGCTACACGATGGACGACATCCGCAACCTCATCCCCGACACACACCGCGAGTTCGTCGACGACATCCTCGCCCGCTACGACGTACCGGCGCTCACCGATCCGGACGATGCGAACCGCGGCACCTACGGCCGCAACGGCGACGCCCCGTTCAGCGCCAAGAATGCGATGCCCCAGCTCGACATCGCGCTCGCGCACGACACGGCATTCGTCGCGAATGCCCTCGGTCCGCCTCCGCAGTTCCTCATCGACCGCTGCAAGGAGGAGGGCAAGCTGATCGGTGCCCTCGCGGGCCGCCCGCAGCACGCCGAACGGCATCAGGCCGCCGGCGTCGACATCATCATCGCCCAGGGATCCGAGGCCGGTGGGCACACCGGTGAGATCGGCTCGATGGTGTTGATCCCGGAGATCGTCGACGCCGTCGACATCCCCGTCCTCGGCGCCGGTGGCATCGGTCGTGGACGGCAGATGGCGGCGGCGATGGCCCTCGGCGCACAAGGTGTGTGGTGCGGTTCGGTGTGGTTGACGACCGACGAAGCCGAGACCCACCCGGCCGTGAAGCAGAAGTTCCTCGCCGCGACCAGCGCCGACACGATCCGATCGCGTTCGCTCACCGGCAAACACGCACGCATGCTGAAATCCGCCTGGACCGAGGAGTGGGAACGTGACGACACCCCCGATCCACTCGGCATGCCGTTGCAGCCGATCCTCACCAACGAAGCCCAACAGCGGATCAACCGAGCCGCCAACACACCGGGTTCGGGTGCCGAGCAAGTTGGCGAACTACTTCGTCGGGCAGATCGTCGGCACGATGAACCAGCCGAAGAGCGCGGCGACCGTCGTGATGGAGATGATCGAGGAGTTCATCGACGCCGTCGAGTCGCTCTCCGCCCAGCTCCAGACGTGACACCGTGGCGCTGGTGCCCGCGCGTCGTCTGACACGATGACGGCGTGGACGCGGCCGACCCGAACGACGACATCGACGTCCACACCCGGCTACTGCAGACCCGCGTCGGGCGGGGCATCGTTGCGGTGATCCTCGGCATCGGATCGTTCTGGATCCTCGCCCCGAACCTGCCCGCCTCCGCCGTGCGCGACGAGATGTCCGGCTGGTGGGGACCTGTCGAGGACATCGGCCTCGTCCAGGACTGGGCCGTTTTCAGCCCCGATCCGCGCAGCGAGTCGATCGATGTGCGCGCCCGAATCGAATACGCCGACGGCACGGCCGAGATGTGGGACATCCCCGAATTCGGCCCAGGGTTCGGCGCGTACCGCCAATATCGGTGGCACAAGTTCCAGGAGCGGATACGCCTCGACAACCGCGAGGTCTACTGGCCGTCGTTTGCCGGTTGGATCGCCGCTGAGCACGTCCGCGACGGAGCGCCGCCCGCGACCGTGACGCTGATCCGGCGGTGGATCGAGCACGATCCGCTCACCACCGACGGGCGCACCAGCGACAGCGGCTGGAACGAGTTCGAGTTCTACACGTGGGAAGACGCCCCGTGACGGCACGCGACAGGATCGCCGCCGCCGCCCGCCGCCTGTTCACGGAGCGCCGACCCGCGTGGCCACTTGCGATCGCCCGCATCCTCATCGGCCTGACGATCTTCGTCTGGAGCGTCACGATGCTGCTCGACGTCTCAGCGTTGCTCGGTGAGCACGCACTCTTCCCCCCTGAGCTGGCAAGCGACCGGTTCCGGTGGATCACCCTCGACACGTCGACCGAGATCCGCCTCGCCCTGGCGGCGCTGATCGTGGCGTCGCTCGCGATCGTCGCCGGGTGGAAGCCGACGATCTGGCTGTTGCTCGCCTTCGTCCTGCTGGTGGCGGTCCAGCGCCGCAACCACCTGATCCTCAACTCCGGCGACATCATCCTGCGCGACCTGACGCTGCTACTCGCCCTCACGCCAACCGGCGCCGCGCTCTCGCTCGACCGCTATCGGCGCCTCGGCCGCGACGGGATGTACTCCGCCGGCATGGTTGCTCCGTGGGGAATGCGCCTGGTGCAGCTGCAGGTGATGGTCGTGTATCTCTTCGCGTTCTGGTCGAAGGGTGGTGACGAGTGGCGCGAGGGAATCGCGGTGTCGACGGCGCTGCGACTCCAGGACCTCCAGCGCTTCGGACAGCTCGACGTGCTGGTCGAGAACATCTGGATCGTGGCGGCCCTCACGTGGGGCACCCTGCTCGTTGAACTGATGCTCGGGACCCTGCTCTGGTACAAGCCGCTGCGGCCGTTGCTGATCGGGATCGGCGTGCTGCTCCATCTCAGTATCGACGGGCTCGTACTCGTCGGGTTCTTCGGCCTTGCGATGATCGCCGGGCTGATGACCTTCCTCGACGCCGACGAAATCGAGCAGTCGATGCGGACGCGTCGGCGACGTCAGTTGGCCGACGTGTCGGCCGAGTCGCAGTCCGACGTCGAGCCCGAGCCCGAGCCCGAATCAGCGGTCGCGACCGGCTGAAGCCGGAACCCGACGTCGGCACCACCGCCCTCGGCGTCGCGGGCCCACACCCGACCGCCGTGGCGCTCGACGATCTGCGCGACGATCGACAATCCGAGACCGGAGCCCGGCATCGAGCGGGTCAGGTCGCTCCGGTAGAAGCGGTCGAAGACCCGGTCCCGGTCCGCCCCAGGGATACCCGGTCCGGCATCGCGGACGCTGACCATTCCATCTGCCGACACGATCGTGATCGGCGCACCCGGCGGGCTGAACTTGTCTGCGTTGCTCACGAGGTTGCTGACCGCGCGCTCGAGCGCCGTCGGATCGCCCATCACCACACTCGGTGACACCTCGATGTCGATCGACCGTCCGCTGCGCCGCTCCCAACGGGCCGCGACGTCACCGACGAGCCATGCGAGGTCGACCGGTTCGAGCACGATCTCGGCGTCGCGCTGGTCGGTCGCGAGATCGATCATCTCGTCGAACAGGTCGCTGAGTTCGATCAGCTCGGAGCGGATCGCACCGAGGATCTCCTCCCGATCCTCAGCCGGGAGATCACCCGCTCGCTCGAGCATCGCGACGTTGGCGCGAAGACTCGTCAACGGCGTGCGCATTTCGTGCCCGGCGTCGTGGATCAACCGGTGCTGCTGCACGCGGCTCGCCTCCAACGCATCGAGCATCGCCGCGAAGCTGCTCGCGAGTCGACCGATCTCGTCTTTCCGGCCGTCCTCGCCGACGTCGGTCGTGAAGTCACGCGTTTCGGCGACCTCCGACTGCCACCGTCGAGAGGCGGCGCAGCGGAGCGGTCGCCCGGGCGGCGATGAGCCAACCCAGCCCGGCCGCGGCGAGCGCCACGGCAGCGGCGATGACCGACGAACCGGCCGAGCAGCACCGACCGTAGGGTTCTCGAGCCTCCTCGGTCGATCGAGCGACCTGGATGACCCCGCCCTGCGGAAGTCGCGCGTGACACCATCCGGTACGGCTCGCCGTCGATGCGTGATGTCGTCGAAGCGGATCACAGCATCGGCACTCCGGCCGGGCCGCAGGTCGCGCAACTCCTCGGACGCCGCTGTCGCGGCAACTCGATGCTGCTGGTGAGCTGCGACACCGTTCGGGCCGGTGATCTGGATGATCGCGTCGTCGTCGGCGACTGGGAGACCGTCGTCGATGCGCACGTTCTGACCAGGCTCCGAGTCGGCCGCTCGATCGGCCGACCCGGCCGCCCATCGACGAAGAGCGTCGCGCACCGCCTGAGCGGTCTCCGACGGCACGCTGCCTCGAGAAAGCGATCGGTCGACTCGCTCAGCTCTCGGGTGGTGCTCCGGAAGGAGAACACGCCGACCAGCACGCTCGCGACGAGCGCGACGAGTCCGAACAGGAGGGCGAGTCGCGACCGCAGACTCATTCGTCGACCGGCGGCCGCACGACGTACCCGATGCCGCGCACCGTGTGCAGCACTCGCGGTTCGCCGCCGTCTTCGAGCTTGCGGCGGAGATAGCCGACATGGACGTCGAGCGACTTCGACGACGACTCGAAGTCGTACCCCCAGATCTCTTCGTAGATCTGGCTCCGCGACAGGACGATGTCGGCGTTGCGGACGAGCAGCTCGAGGATGTCGAACTCGGTCTTGGTCAGGTCGATCGTGCGATCACCGCGGGTCGACGAGCCGCTTCGACGTGTCGACGGTGAGGTCAGCGACGGTCAGGGCCGGCGTGACGGTGCCGTTTCCGCTGCGGCGCAGGAGCGCCCGAATCCGAGCGAGGAGTTCGTCGAGCTCGAAGGGCTTCGGCAGGTAGTCGTCGGCACCGGCATCGAGCCCCTCGACTCGGTCGGCGGTGGCCTGGCGAGCCGTGAGGATGAGGATCGGGGTGCGATCACCGCGATCGCGCAGCTTGCGGGTCACGCTGAGCCCATCGACGAACGGCATGTTGACGTCGAGGATCGCAGCGTCGGGCTCGTGCTCGACGAACGCCTCGAGCGCGGCTGCACCGTCGTTCACCGGCACCGTGAGGTATCCCTCGAAGCGCAGGATGCGATCGAGCGCCTCGCGGATCTGCTTGTCGTCTTCGGCGATCAGGATGGTCGACATGTGAGGCATCAATCTAGGTCAGGGGTCGTGGCGCGCCGACGAGGGCCCGGCCGGGGCGGAGGGATGCCCGGCCGGGCCCTGCGGCGCTGTGGAGACGCAGGTGGAACGGGCCGGTTCAGCCCTCGGCGTCGTCGGCCGCCGGTACGTCGGCGGGGGCACCGCCGCCCCGCGGGGCCCACGGTCGCCACGCTCACCGAAGCCTCGCCTTCGCCACGCTCGGGACGGCCCTCGTTGACCCGGGTGGTGGCCCGCTCTTCGATCTCGGCCAGCGCTTCGTCGACTTCCTCGGCGTCGATGCGGCCGTTCTCGACGGCCTGGTCGATCCGCTCGGTCATGTTCTCGACGATCAGTTCGACGACGGCTTCGGGGTCGACATCGTTCTGCTCGGCGATCTCGGCGAGTGTGCCGCCGTTGCGGAGCCAGTCGGTCAGGGCCTCGACCTCGACGCCGATGAGATCGGCCATCTCCTGGGCCGACTCCTGCCGTCGCTCCTGGCGGCCTTCGCGACCTGGCCGCTCGGGCCGACCTTCGTTCACGAGGGTGGTGATCCGCTCTTGGGCCTCGGCCCGCTTCTCTGCCGCCTCGTCGGCCTCGATCCCGCCGTTCTCCGACCGCTGCATCGATCCGCTCGTTCGCGTTCGCCACCATCAGGTCGATGACCGCACCGGGCTCGACACCGTTCTCGGTGGCGACCTGCGGCCAGCGTGCCACCGCTCTCGGAGCCAGTCTCCGAGAACGTCGACCTCGACGCCGATGAGATCGGCGATCTCCTGCATCGATTCCTGCCGTGCTTCACGACGGGCCTCGCGCCGATCCTGGCGAGTCGGGTCATCGTCGTTCGGAGTCCTCGATGGTCGTGTCGTCGGTCTGCGCGTTGACGATGCCGCCGACCTGGGTCGCACCGAGGATGGTGCCGCCGGCGAGCGCTGCGGTCAGCAGGCCGGTCCGGATCGGCTTGTTCGATGATTGCGTTCTTCATGGTGATTGCTCCTTGTTGGTCCAGATCGGGAGGGTGATGGATTCCATGAAACGCCTCGATGGTCAGCGGTCGGGATGGGAAATCGAAAGGTTCGGTAAGGATCCGCGTGACGGGTGCCGCTCGCTCTTTCGCCCGCACGACCGTGCAATTCGGCGCCTTTCGGGGCACCGTGGAGGTGTGGACCAGGTCGACATCGCAATCATCGGAGGCGGACCGGCGGGTGCGGCCGCGGCGATCCGAGCCGCCCGCCTCGGGGCGAAGGTCGTCGTGTTCGAGAAGGGCCCGCACGGTCGCGACAAGGTCTGCGGCGACGGGCTGACACCCCGGGCTGTCGGGGCGCTGCGCGAACTCGACATCGACATGGCCGACGCCCATCGGATCCGCGGCTTGCGGATGATCGCCGGAAGCACGACCCGCGAGCTCGACTGGCCGACGACAGGACGGTTCCCGAACCACGGCGCGGTCTGGCCCCGCCGCCGACTCGACGCTGCACTGATCGATGCCGCCGCAGCCGCCGGTGCCGATGTCCGCTTCGAGACCGAGGCGCTGCCGATCCTGGAGGGCGACCGAGTCGTCGGGGTCGAGGCCCGTCCCACGAGCGACGACCGGGTGAACACGGGAACGAGTGAGAAGATCGCCGCCGACCTGACGATCGTGGCCGCCGGCCCTCCCGGCCAGGTCGCCCGCATGCTCGGCGCCACCCGGGTCGAGGGAGAGACGTTCGGTCTCGCCATCCGCACCTACGCCGAGACCCCGCGCCACGGTGACGAACACCTCGAAGCGATGCTGTCGCTGAAGGATGAGACCGGCACCGCCGTCCCCGGCTACGGCTGGATGTTCCCCGCTGGCGACGGCACCGTCAACATCGGCGTCGGCGCGCTGTCGACGATGAAGGGATTCAAGCAGCTGAATCTCAACACGATGATCGAGTCGTATCGCCGAGTGGTCGAACCCGACTGGGAACTGGGCCCGAACCTGGAGCGCCCGCGAGCCTGGCGGCTCCCGATGTCCACGCAGAAGCGCAGTCGGACCGGGATGGGTGGCGATCGGTGATGCTGCCGGTCTCGTCAACCCGATGAACGGCGAGGGCATCGACTACGGCTTGGAGTCGGGCATGCTCGCCGCCGAGCTCTTCGTCGACGATCCGGCCACCGTGTCCGAGCGATATGACGTCGAGGTCGGCGAGCGCTTCGATGCGTTCCTGCGGACCGGCCGACGGTTCTCGTTCCTGATCGGACATCCGTGGATCCTCAAGACGGGCCTGCGGTTCTCGGTCAGCACCGAGTCGATCGCCAACATCACACTCGCCGTGATGGGCAACCTCGTCGACAACGAGACCCCCGGCGCCGCCGGCAAGGTGATGTGGCTCGCCGACAAAGGCCTCGGCATCGCAGACCCCGTCCTGCGCAAGACCCGCGCCGCCGCCTGAACCACCCTCCCGCTGCGATGAGAGATGAGCGTGACCCTCACTCTCATCTCTCAGCGCAGCGTGCGTCATGGGGGTGTGCGGGTCGTGGGGGTGGTGCGGCTGCGGTCGGTCAGTCGACGTCTTGGTGGCCGAGCCGCCAGCTCGCGAGCGCGAGCGCCAGCACGCTGACCACCAGCGGCACGATGATCGCGGTGAGCGTCGAGAAGTCGGCGAGGTCGAGATCGACGCCGGTGCGGTCGACGAGGATCGAGCGGGTGTACTTGCGGATCGCGAACCGGGCCACACCGCGGCCGCCGAGCGCGATGAAGCCCTCCCAGATCAGGATGTAGGCCAACCCCCACACGATGAACCGCTTGAGCCAGACGCCGAGCAGCGTGAACATCGCGTGTAGGCGACCAGGCCGACGATCGCCGGCGATCAGCGTCGCGGCCGACGAGCCCGTTGCCGGCGCCGGTCAGCACCGCTGCCGCGACGACCGGTGAGCAGGATGATCGGCGTCGCCAGCGTGAGCGCGGCGAGGACGGCCCCGACGACGATCGGCCATCGGTTCATCGGTCGCAGCCAGAGGTAGACGAGCGTCTTGTCGTCGCGCAGATCGCCGATCGCCGCGCCGCCGAACACGAGCGCACACGACCGGGAGCGACCACGGCGAAGCCGAGGTCGGCGATCACTGCGCCGCCCGGTCGACGGTCGGCGTCAGTCGGACGTCCGACCGCGAACCCGGCGACGGTCGACGATCAGCGCCAGCAGCAGCAGCGCGATGATCCGACCGGTGCTGCGCATCTGACGGAGGACGAGTCGGTACGACACGCGCGAGCGCAGTCGAGCGCACCGACCGACGACCGGCCGACTCCGGCCGGGTAGGCGGACGAGCGACGCGGTGGTCGTGCGATCGGCTCATCGTCCCTCCACGAGGTAGCGGAACACGGATTCGAGATCGTCGTCGAGCGGTGCTGACCTCGTTGAGTCGCACGCCGAGCTCGACCGCGAGCGGTGCGAGTTGACGGCCGATCGCGTCGACATCGAGCGTGTCGACGACGACATCGCCGTCGTGCAGCGTGAGTGCGCTCACCAGCCCGCGATCGACCAGCGCGGTGGCCAGCCGTCGCGGGTCGGAGGACTCCGAGCCGGATGCGCAGCGGGCGGTCGTCCATCAGCGCCGCGCAGGTCGCGGTAGTCGCCGCTGGCGATCAGGCGACCCTGCGCGATCACGAGCACGTGCGACCCGAGCCGAGCGACCTCGTCGAGCACGTGGCTCGACACGAGCACGCAGCGTCCCTCGTCGCCGAGCCGGTGGAACAGCGCGATCATCCGGCGCCGCTGCACCGGGTCGAGCCCGGTGAGCGGCTCGTCGAGGATCAGCACCTCGCGGATCGTTGACGAGTGCGGCGCGCCACCTTGACCCGTTGGCGCATGCCCTTCGAGAACTGGCCGACCGGCTTCGTGCCGACGTCGTGCAGTTCGACCTGCTCGAGTGCCCAGCGGGCGCGCCGTCGAGGTCGGCGACGTCGATGCCCTGGGTACGGGCGGCGACCGACACGAACTCGGCCGGCGGTCGAGGTGGTCGAACAGTGCGTCCTGCTGCGGGACGAGCCCGATCGGCCGCGGACGTCACGGTCGCGGCGCGGATCGTCACCGAGCACCCGCACGGTGCCGCGCGATGGCGGCGTGAGCCCGCACATCATCCGGAACAGCGTCGACTTGCCGGCACCGTTCGGACCGAGCAGGGCGGTGACGCCGTGGTCGATGGCGAAGCTGACGTCGCTGACGGCAACGACCGATCCGAAGAACTTCGACACGTCGTTCACCGCGATCATCCCGGTCAGCGGTGGCGGCGGCACGAACGGGCCACCGCGGGCGGCCGGCGCCGATGCGGCATCGAGCCGCGGAGGCGGCGGCGGCTGAGCAGCGGGAGCGTGGGCGGCCGACGGTGGGCGGCGGTGGTCGGCGGTGAGGTGCGGCGCGGTCGCAGATCACGGACGGGGGTGTCGTCGCTCATCGGGCGATCACCAGTCGCGAGTAGCGCCAGGCGACGACGGCGAGCCCGCCGATCGTCCAGGCGAGGTTGACGGCGACGACGTCGAACGTCGACAGCTCGGGGAAGTTGCCCGGCTCGCCGAAGATCCGGAAGACGAGTTCGAACGGCATCGAGAACACGTCGATCAGGCGCCAGTTCGGCGAGAGTTCGGCACCCTCGACGAGCGCGGAGGCGACGATCGGCGACGCGAGCACGAGCAGCACCACGCCGATCGATGCGAAGGCGCGTCGGTCGGTGAGGCTGGCCGCCGCCATCGACACGGCGCTGAGCGCCCCCGAGATCGCGAACGCCGACACGACGATCCGGAGCAGCACCGTGAGCCAGTCGCCGAGGCCGTCGGGGCCCGCGTTCTCGAAGGTGTAGCCGAGCAGCAGGAGCAGCGGTGGCCCGAGGGTGACGAGCCCGAGCGTGAGCAGCGACGGCCAGCGCCTTCGCGACGAGGTAGGTGCCTCGGTGCAGCGGCGTCGAGAGGTACATCGCGAGCATCCCGTTGCGGCGGTCGCCGACGAGGACCTCGGGGGCGACGAGCGCGGCGAACAGCAGGATCGCGGCGGTGATGAAGCCGTAGTAGCTCGCGTAGTCGGCGATCTCGTTCGGGTCGAGGATGTCGCCGACGATGACCGACAGATCCCGACGAACACGATCGCCGGGATGTAGGCGATCGCGACCGCGAGGACCGGGAAGATCTTGTGCCGGGCCGGCCGACCGAGGCCGAGCGTCGAGCGGATGCTCTGCCACGCGACGCTGCGGATGGCCTGGCCGCACACCGGCGCGCGGCCCGTCGTAGCGCTGGAAGCCGCGGTCGACGATCTGGGCCCCGGGAGGACCCGGCGCAGCGGCCGGTGGTGGGGCGGGTGGCGACGACGGCGGCGGATGGTTCATGATCCGGCTCCGACCTCGCCGGCGGCGACGATGTCGCTCGTGAACACGTCGTCGAGCGTCCGGCGCCGTCGGCCGAGCGTCTTCACCCGTGCCTCGCGCGGAGGCGACAGCCGCGACCACAGCGTCGAACAGCTCGTCGTCGGTGGCACCCGACACCGAGAACGCGAAGTCGAGCCGTCGGACGGTCAGGCCGCGCTCGACGAGTTGCCGTTCGACCGCCTCGATCGAGCCCGGATGGTCGGCCAGGTCGATCAGCTCGACCTCGACGCCGCCGAGCGCACCGGCGAGTTCGGTCATCGAGCCCTGCGCGACGAGTCGGCCGGCGTCGAGCGCCACGACGTGGTCGCAGATCCGTTCGACCTCTTCGAGCACGTGCGACGACAGCATCACGTCGATCCCGAACTTGCGGTTGACGTCGACGATGATGCTCAGCATCTCGTCGCGCTGGACCGGGTCGAGTCCGTCGGTCGGTTCGTCGAGCACGATCAGGCTCGGGTCGGCGGCGATCGCCTGGGCGAGCTTGACCCGCTGGCGCTGTCCGGTCGACATCGTGCCGAGTGCCCGGAAGCGTTCTTCGCCGAGACCGACGAGATACAGCGAGTCGCTGGCGCGGGAGCGGGCCTCGTCGTGCGGGAGGCCACGGATCTCGGCGAAGTGGCGGACGAAGTCGTAGGCCTGCATGTCGTCGGGCAGCACGTTGCGTTCGGGCCCGTAGCCGATCATCGCCCGCAGGCGCGGGCCCGTCGACCGTCGGGTCGAGGCCGAGCACGCTGATCGTGCCCGACGTCGGGCTTGAGCAGGCCGAGCACGAGCGAGATCAGCGTCGTCTTGCCGGCACCGTTGGCGCCGACGAGACCGGTGACGCCGGACGGGACGCGCAGGTCGAGACCGTCGAGCGCCCGGGTCGACGGGAACTCCATGACCAGTCCGTTCGTCTCGATGATCGCTGACATGTCGACAGCGTCCCACGGAACCTCGCTCGGGCGGATCGACCATCCGGCTCATTCTCCTCCACCTCGGGGTGGATCGTGCGTCGCACTACGGTCGTCGCCATGGGAGTCACGCATCTACCCGCCACCGCCACCGCCGAGGAGATCCACGCGGTTCTCACCGCCGAAGGGCGCTCTGGTGATCGACGAGCTCGCCTCGGTCGAGTTGATCGACCGGATCACCGCCGAGATGGCCGATCACGTCGAGGCGACGCCGTTCGGCTCCGACGACTTCTCCGGGCGCAGCACGAAACGCACCGGCGGCCTGATCGCGCGATCGGAGGCGGCCCGCGAGCTGGTGCAGCATCCGCTCGTGCTCGACGTCGCCGGGCGCCTGTTGCACCAGGCGTCGAAGTTCCAGGTGCATCTCACCCAGATCATCTCGATCGGCCCCGACTCGCCGGGCCAGTCGATCCATCGTGACGAGTGGGCGTTCGACTTCTTCCCCTTCCCGTCCGACGTGCATCCGCAGTGCAACACGATCTGGGCGATGACCGACTTCACCGAGGAGAACGGCGCGACACGCGTGATCCCAGGCAGCCAGGACTGGCCGGTGCAGCTCGATCACGACGTCGAGCGAGACCGTCCCGGCCGAGATGGCGAAGGGCTCGTGCCTGCTCTACACGGGCAAGGTGTACCACGGCGGCGGCGCGAACCGGTCGGATGCGATCCGCACCGGCTGAACCTCACGTACTGCGTCGCGTGGCTGCGTCAGGAGGAGAACCAGTACCTGTCGTGCCCGCCCGAGGTCACCCGGACCCTCGACGACGATCTGCTGAAGCTGATGGGCTACCAGATCGGCGCCTACGCGCTCGGCTACGTCGACGACGTGCGCGACCCGCTCGACGCGCTGCGCGGTGCCACCGGCGCGATGGGCTTCGGCGTCGAACCGAACATCCCCACCGGCTGACCGGTGGCCGGCAACGTGGAGATGCAGAACCCCCCTCGCCGACTGGTTCCATCGTCGTCAGGTGACGCCCGATCTGCGAGCCTTCTGCGGCCGACTCGGCCGATTCGGGCGTCCGTGTGCGGCGTTCACAGCGAGTGCGGCATTGGTGTACTCGTCGTCATCGGTGACCTCGGGGCCGAACCAGGCGGGCGGCTCGAACGTGGCCAGCGCGTCGTCGGACTCGAACTCGACTTCGGCGACCAACAACCCGTCGAGTTCGTCGTGGAAGACGTCGACGTCGACCGTGTGCTGATCGAGCAGCAGACGATGCCGCGTCTTGTGGATCCGTCGACCGCGGGTCTGATCCCAGGCGGCATCGAACTGCGCGGTGGTCAGCGACGACTCGAACTCGGTTCGGACGGCGCCCCGGCCGGCCTTGATCGTCAACGTGCACCCTTGCTCCCCGGCCTCGCGGACGCGGACGGACACGGATCCGTCGATGGCGAGGTAGCCCTGACGCAGTGAAACACCGGGGTCGGAGAACGACGGTGCCTCCGTGAGCAGGTACTTGCGTTCGCGCTCGACCATGTTCGGAGGAGAATCCGGCGCTCGACGTGTGGTGCTCCTCGCTCGCGAGTTGGGCGATGCCACCGGTCGCCAGTTCCGGACCTTCGGTCCCGGTGAGTTCCCAGTAGGTCTGCACTCGGCGTGCGAACGCACGGGGCCGTTCGGCGTACACCGTGGCCGCGAGGCGGAACGCGCGTCGCCGGAGATCTTGCTGTTCGCGCGAGCCATGCGCCGCGCTTGCTTGACCGTCTTCTTGCCGCCGTATCGGTCAGGGTCCCGCTGCAGCCGCTCGACCAGCACAGCGAGGTCGTGGTCGTCGCCGAGCGCTTCAGCCAGGCTGTCGAGGGCGTGCTCGAGGGGGACGAGGACGCTCGGCGCTGTACGCGTCGACGAGTCGAATCTGATACCACAACTGTTTGACGGCCTTCCGCCACTCGTGGACGCCGCGGTCGGTCGGCTCGGTGGAAACCCGTCGCAGGGCCCGCTGACCCCGTCGATAGGTGCGTCTCGAGTCCGTCGACGAGCGTCAGGTATCCGCCGGGGACGTCCCAGCGCTTCACCTGCTTCCGGCTGGCGACAAGCAACTCTCGAGCACGCTCGATACGGGGGTCGATGGCACGAACGCTCCCCGTTGCCTGCTCCGCCGCAGCTCGCTGCCCATCATGGACGGCGTCCAACGAGCGGTCGTCGGACCGACCAGTCGTGGCCCGCAGGTCGTCGAACGTACCGAGCACGGCGTGCGCATCGCGGATCGGTGCGAGCTCGGCGGCAGCCGACCGAACCGTCGCGTTGAAGCGATCGAAGTCGTCACCCAGCGCCGAGCGGACGAGACGCGCCGTCGGCGCGCACCTCCTTGCAGCGCTTGCGGACGTCGTGAACCGCCCGCTCGATCTCGGGTACATCGGCGTCGTGCAGGCCGTCGAGGAGTTGCACCGCCTCGCCCAACCGCTCCCTCGTGACGCGGCGGATCCCGACGTCGACGGGTCGGTTTGGATCCAGGACGAACGGCACGCTGCCTCGCATGTGTCGGTGAGTATCGCCCAACGTATCGAAGTGCCGTGTCCTCGGCCTCCATGAAGTCGTTCGAGCGACTACGCAACGGTCGAGCGGGAGAACTGGCGGATCGAGAGCCCGGCGAAGACGGCGGTGATCCCGGCGGACCAGCGCGAGCGACACCCACAAGTCGCTCCCGACCGGGAGCCCGTTGTAGAGCGCACGGCAGGCGTTCGTGACGATGGTGAACGGGTTGTTGATCGCGAACGGCTGCAGCCACCCCGGCATCTGACTGGGATCGACGAAGGCGGACGACACGAACGTCAGCGGGAACATCCAGATGAACCCGGCTGAGTTCGCTGCCTCGACCGACGACACGTTCTGCCCGATGAGCGCTTGGATCCACGAGAGGGCATAGCTGAACGCGAACAGCAACCCGGTGCCGGCGACCGCGCCGAGCAGCGACCCCTCGAAGCGGAACCCGATGCCGAACGCGACCAGCAGCATCACCCCGAACGTGACCACGTTGCGGACGAAATCGGAGATCGTACGGCCGACGAGCACGGCAGAGCGCGACATCGGTAGCGACAGCAGCCGATCGATGTAGCCCTTCTGCATGTCCTCGGCGATCCCGACCGAGGTGAACGCCGAGTTGAACACGACGGTCTGGGCGAAGATGCCGGGGATCAGGAACTGGATGTAGTCGTCTTCGAACCCGGGCACGTCGATCGCGCCGCCGAACACGTAGGCGAACAGCAGCACGAACATCACCGGCTGCAATGTCGCGAAGATCAGCACCTCGGGGTTCCGGGGCATCACCCGCAGGTGACGGGTCGCCTCCACCCACGCATCACGTGCGGCGCTCACGAGCCCGGAGGTCGGGTCGGGTCGACCGATCGACGCCGCTGCAGCGCGCACCGTGTCGGCCGAGAGGTGGGCTGTATCGGTCGGCTCGTCCCGCAGGACCTCCCCGGTGTCATCGAGACGTTTCATCGCGCCCCACCATCCCCGACGTCGGCTGCATCGGCCCGTACCTCCTGCGTCCCGTGGCCGGTGAGCTCGAGGAACACGTCGTCGAGCGTCGGCCGTCGTACCTCGACATCGAGCACGTCGACACCAGCGTCGTCGAGCGCACGGATCGCCGACGGCACCATCCGGTCTCCCGACATGATCGAGGCCGACAACCCTCGGCCCGTGTCGTCGATGACCACGTCGCTCGTGCACAACAATCGCAGTGCCCCCACCGCCCGTGAAGCGTTGTCGGCGTTTGCGATGACGACGCTCAGTCGGTCGCCACCGATCTGGTCCTTCAGCTCGGCGGCCGTCCCGTTCGCGATGACACCGCCCGCGTCGATGACGACGATCCGCTCCGCCAGGCGGTCCGCCTCATCGAGGTACTGCGTCGTCAGCAACACCGTCGTGCCGTCCTCACTCAGCTCTTCGATCAGCTCCCACATCTCCAGACGACCTCGCGGGTCGAGGCCGGTCGTCGGTTCGTCGAGGAACAACACGGACGGACGAGCGATCAGACTCATTGCGATGTCGAGTCGGCGCCGCATGCCGCCGGAGAACTCCTTGACCACCTTGTTGGCCGCATACGTGAGATCGAAGCGTGCGAGCAGTTCGTCAGCACGCGGTCCGATCGTTCTGCGCGGGAGGTGGTAGAGCCGGCCGATCAGGTTCAGATTCTCCTTCGGCGTCAGGCGCTCCTCGACGGCCGCGTACTGGCCGGTCAAGCCGATCCGCGCTCGAACGAGGCCGGGATCGGACACGACGTCGATGCCGTCGATCCGCGCGCTCCCGACGATCGGGCCGCAACAAGGTCGTGAGCAGTCGAACGGTGGTGGTCTTGCCCGCCCCGTTCGGACCGAGCAACCCGTAGACCGCACCGCGTGGAACCGTGAACGAGACACCGTCGACCGCGCGCGTCGACTTGAACGTCTTGACCAAGCCGTCGGCCTCGACGGCGAGATCCGTGGCAGCGTCGGCGAGCGCACTCATCCGCACCATTCTCGTCGGATACTTGGGTCGTGCGCGTTGACGATTTCGCGAGCTGCCCCGACTCGGCAAGCTGCGCTGAAGATCTCCTGGGCGAGCCGGACCGACCCGCCGTGCGAGATGACGACGGTCCGCACGGCCGACGACGACGTGGACACGACGATGACGAGACCGACGACGAAGAGCACGATGTCGAACAGCACCCGACTCGCGCCGTCTATGCCGCGGCGCGCTGCACGATGATGCTGCCGACGGAGTAGCCGGCTCCGAACGAGCAGATCACCCCGAGGTCGCCGCCCTGCAGGTCGGCGCGATGCTTGTGGAACGCGATCACCGAACCGGCCGACGACGTGTTCGCGTATTCGTCGAGGATGACCGGGGCCTCGTCCTCGTCGGGGATTCGGCCGAGCACCCCCTTGGCGATCAACTGGTTCATCTTGAGGTTCGCCTGATGCAACCAGAATCGGCGAACGGCGGTGGCATCGACCGCCACCTCGCCGAGGTGCGCGGTGATGTGCTGCACCACGAGCGGACACACCTCCTTGAACACCGACTGGCCGTTCTGGCGGAAGACGACCTCGTGCGGATCGCGCTCGACCGTCCTCCGACTCGTTCAGGAATCCGAAGTCATTGCGGATGTTGTTCGAGAACTGGGTCGCGAGTTTCGTACCGAGCACGTCCCACCGGCCGTGGTCGCCGCTCCCGTCCGACACCGCATCGTCGGTTCGTTCGAGGACCAGCGCCGTGCAGGCGTCGCCGAAGATGAAGTGGTGATCGCGCACCTCGAAGTTGTTGTGGCCCGACGTGATCTCGGGGTTGACCACGACGACGCAGTTCGCCGTGTCGTTCCGCAGTGCGTCGACCGCACTCTGGATGGAGAACGTGGCCGACGAACAGGCGACGTTCATGTCGAACGCCCACCCACCCGCACCGAGGGCATTCTGAATCTCGATCGCGACCGCGGGATAGGCGCGCTGCAGGTTCGAGCAGCCGACGATCACGGCGTCGACGTCGGCTGGTTGGCGACCGGCCTGGGCGAGTGCCTCGTGGATCGCCGGCATCGACATCTCGGCCTGCACCCCCAGTTCGTCCTCGTTCCGCAACGGCAGAATCGGTCGCATGCGGTCCGGGTCGAGCACGCCCGACTTCTCCATGACGTATCGGGAAGCGATCCCCGACGCCTTCTCGATGAACACCTCGATCGGGCAGGTCGCGAGCCGCGACGGTCCCGGCAGCGATCTCGTCGGCGCGGTCGGCGTTCCACTTCTCGACCGACGCCGTGAGCGATGCGGCGAGCTCGGCATTGCTGATCGATTCGGCCGGGGTGAACAACCCGGTCCCGGTGATCGAGACGCTGACGGACGACGCTGGGGGCATGCGCAGACGCTACGCCAGGTCAGTCGGAGAGATGCATGCGGACGAGTGACCGAAGACGATCGATGCCGTCGCCCTTCGTCGCGCTCGACCCAGACGACGTCGCCCGGGTCGAGCATGCACCCCGCTGCGAGTTCCTTCTTCCGCGTCGCCCGCTTCGACGACTTCACCTTGTCGAGCTTGGTGGCCACGACCGTGTGGGGCACGCCGTTGAACCGCAGCCAGTCGAGCATCTGGACGTCGAGCTTCGTCGGGCCGATGGCTCCGTCGACGAGTACGAACACCATCACCAACTCGTTCGCGTTCGAGCAGGTAGCCCTCGATCATCGCCGGCCAGTCGCCCTTGCACCGATTTGGCCGCCTTCGCGAAGCCATAGCCCGGCAGGTCGACGACCGTGCCGACCGGCTCCTCGCCAAGACGCGGGCCGCGGTTGTCGCGCTGGCCCTCGTCGAGTCGGAACAGGTTGATCAGCTGGGTCCGCCCCGGCGTGTTCGAGACCCGCGCAAGCTGCTTGCGATTGGCGAGCGCGTTGATCAGCGACGACTTGCCGACGTTCGACCGGCCGACGAATGCCACCTCGACCGGCGACTCCGGGAGGGTGTGCGCGCGGGCGGCCGATTCGACGAAGGTCAGCTGCAGCGGGCTGCTCATCTTCACATCTTCCGGTTTTCTCGTGCGAAAAGTGCAAGACCCGCCCGAGAACGCGCTCTTGCACCGTGACGACGCCAACCGGGCGTCACACACGAGGAAGCAGATCACATGATGAACACGACCGCCGCCAGCACCCGAAGCACCAGCACCCGAAGCACGATCACCCGAAGCACGGTCACAATCGTCGCGGCCGGTCTCAGCCTCTTCGCCTTCACCGGCTGCTCGTCACTGGTCGAGAAAGCAACCGAGAAGGCCGTGGAGGAGGGTGTCGAACGTGCGGTCGAGGCCGACACCGGCGAGGACGTCGAGATCGACTTCGACTCCGACGGGAACTTCAGCATCGAAACCGGGGACGGAAGCTTCTCGTTCGATGAGGACGGCTCGTTCGAACTCGACACCGCGGACGGCACCTACGCCGGGGAGGCCGACGACAATGGCTACGTCATCAACGGCGACGACGGTGTCGTCGTCGAGGCCGACTTCAACGAGGACGACGGTTCGTTCACGCTCGAGACCGAGGACGGATCGATCATCTCGGGCAGCGACGCGGAAGCCTGGGAGCTGTGGCCCGGCGAGGTCAGCCGTCCCCACTACATCGCCGAGGGAACGGTTTCCGGCAGCCAGTTCGACGATGCCGGTGTCTGGCTGACCGCAACGGGAATCGCCGACGGCGAACCGGCCGCCGCCATCGCGGAGTACGTCGCCCAGCTCGGCGGCTTCGTCGAAGCCGACATCGACGCCGGCGAGAATGCTTCGGTGCTCACGAACGGCACGTACTCGATCACGGTCGTCGCCGACGCTGCCGCCGGCTACATCGGTGACAGCATTCTCCAGGTCACGGTCGTCACCGGCTGACCAAACGAACAACCGCGAGCACCAGGACCCGGCGCCGACCTACTGTGGTCGGCGTCGGAGACGTTCCACACGAATCCCCAACGAACAGGACGATCACCATGAAGCACATCACCATCCGAACCGGCACCCGCACCGCACTCGCCACCGTCTCGCTCGCCGTTCTCGCCACCGGCTGCGGCAACCTCGCCGAGCGGGCCACCGAGGAAGCCGTCGAGCGTGCCGTCGAAGAGGCCGTCGAAGCCGATACGGGCGGCGACGTCGACGTCGAGTTCAACGAAGACGGCATCTCGGTCGAATCCGACGAGGGTGACTTCACCCTGAACGTCGACGAGAACGGGGTCGAGATGGACGGCACCGACGCCGACGGCAACGACTTCTCGCTCGATGCCGACGAGGACGGCATCAACGCCGAGAGCGAGGACGGCACGTTCGATGTCGACTCCGACGGCACCTTCACGGCGACCGACGCCGACGGGGATGTCACCACTGGTGAGGTCTCGAGCGACGGCGACAGCATCGACATCGCCGTCGAGGGCGAGGACGGCGATGCGGTCTTCACCTCCGGCGAGGGCATTCCCGACCAGTGGCCGAGCGACGTTCCCGAACCGGAGGGGCTCGACGAGATCTTCGGGACCTACATCTCGGATGCGGGCGACGAGAACCTCGTCGTCACCGGCACGACCGGGGCCAGCGCCGAGGACGCGTTCGACGATTACGTCGACCGCCTCATCGACGCCGGTTTCGTCGAGGACACCAATCTCAACCAGGGCGACGAGTTCTTCAGCGCGACGTTCTCGAGGGGCGACACGACGGTGAACGTGACGACACAGGGGTTCGGCGGCTCGACCGACGTCGTCATCGGCGTGAACTGAGTCCGGCTCAGCCGGACACGAGCGACGCGATCGCCCAGATCGCTGCCACCAGTCCGACCAGCGCGAAAGTCAGCGACCGGGCGACCGGTGCTCGCTCGAGCAGCTGGTCGTCGAGCTGCTCCCGGGGCGGTCGCACCACCGCGAGCAGGTTCCCGACGAACAACGCCCCGCCGAAGGCGAGGACGAGGAACGGCAGCAGGTCGTCACCGAGGAACACGACCGTCAGCGTACGGCCCTGCATTCCTGGACCCATCGCCCACGGCCACGGCCACGATCGGATTTTAGTTGCGCTCGCAAATATTGTCGATAGGGTGAAAACATGACCAACATCCTCCGTATCGATTCCTCCGCCCGTACCGCCGATTCGGTGAGTCGTGACCTGGCGACCCGTCTGCTCGATCGGTTCCCCGGTGAGACCACCATCCGCACCCGCGACCTCTCCGACGGGGTGCCACTCCTCAGCGAGGAGACGTTGGTCGCGATGTGGACCCCCGCCGACCAGCGCACGCCCGACCAGAACGCACTGCTCGCGGTCGCCGACGAATTCATCGCGGAGCTCGTCGACGCCGACGCCGTCGTGATCGGCCTGCCGATCTACAACTTCGGCCCGCCGGCCGCCCTGAAGGCCTGGGCCGATCTCGTCGCACGCGCCGGCACGACGTTCCGCTACACCGAGACCGGCCCCGAAGGCCTGATCGCCGACAAGCCCGTCTACGTGATCGTCGCATCCGGCGGTGTCCCCGTCGGTTCCCCGATGGACCTGTCGTCAACCTGGCTCACCACGTTCCTCGGTTTCCTCGGCCTCACCAACGTCGAAGTGATCGCCGCCGGTCAGCTCAACGTCGACCCCGACCGTGCGCTCCGCGCGGCACGCGAGCTCGTCGACTCGGTCGACTTCCGCGTGCCCGCAGCCGCCTGAACCCCCTCGCCACCGACAACCGCCGGCCCCCACCGACAACCACTGCCACCCGGTTCGGCCTTCCCCCCGACCGAACCGGGTGGCAGGCTGGGCGGAATGGATCTCGACCTCGACCTCGACCTCGACCGTGCCGTTGCCGACGCCCGCCACCGGTACGCCGAGGTACGGCCGACGAGCCGTGACTGGTCCGACCGGGCACGCGCGGTCCAACCAGGAGGCAACACCCGGTCCGTTCTCGATTTCGCCCCGTTTCCGTTCCGCGTCGCAACCGCGGCCGGGCGAATCCTCCATGACGTCGACGGACACCGCTACGTCGATCTGCTGGGGAACTACACGGCCGGATTCCTCGGCCACGACCCCGGACCCGTGCTCGACGCCGCCCGGGGCGCGCTCGAAACCGGCTGGGCGCTCGGCTCGGTCCACGCCAACGAAGTCCGCCTGGCCGAGCTGCTGGTCGGACGTTTCGACTCGATCGAACAGGTCCGATTCACCAACTCCGGCACCGAGGCGAACCTCATGGCGCTCGCCGCCGCCACCCACCACACCGGCCGCCGCACGATCGTCGTGTTCGCCAACGGGTACCACGGCGGGGTGCTCACGTTCGGCGCGGCACCGAACCCGGTCAACGTCCCCCACGACTGGCACGTGTGCCGCTACAACGACGTCGACGACGTGGCCGCGGCGTTCGACGCGCACGGAGCCGAAATCGCCGCCGTCCTCGTCGAACCGATGCAGGGCTCAGGCGGCTGCATCGCAGGTGAACCGGCATTCCTCATGTCGTTGCGTTCCCTCTGCGACGATCACGGGTCGCTGCTCGTCTTCGACGAGGTCATGACGTCGCGCTTCTCCCGAGGTGGTGCTCAGCGACTGCTCGGGATCCGGCCCGACCTGACCACGCTCGGCAAGTACCTCGCGGGCGGGTTCACGTTCGGGGCCTTCGGCGGACGCGCCGACGTGATGGCCCACTTCGACCCCGCCGCCGGCGGAGTGCTCGGTCACGCGGGCACCTTCAACAACAACGTTCTGTCGATGGCCGCCGGCGTGGCGACGCTCACCGAGGTGCTGACCGACGAGGTTCTCGAGGCGACGCACCGACGCGGCGAGCGGCTGCGTGCATCACTGAACGCGGCGTTCACCCGCAACGGTCTGCCGATGTGCGCAACGGGAACCGGGTCACTGATGAACGTTCACGGCACCTCCGGGCCGGTTCGCTCCGCAGCGGACCTGGCGGACGCGGACGATCGCCTCGGGGAGTTGCTGTTCTTCCACTGCCTCGACGCCGGGTACTACCTTGCGCGACGCGGGTTCATCGCGTTGAGCATCGAGATCACCGATACCGACATCGACGCTTTCGTCGAGGTGGTCGAGGCGTTCACGCCAGGAGCGTGATCGCGCTCAGCACCACGCCGGGTTGTACGTCCCGGGAGGAAGCGGCTCACCCTTCGGTCGGGCGAACACCTGCGTCCAGTAGTCGAAGTACCGCGACGGATCGTTCTCCCGCTCCTCGTAGCCGACGCCGAGTTCGGTGAAACCGGGGTTCAGGATGTTGCGGCAGTGACCGGGACTACTCATCCACGCGCCCATCACGGTTTCCGGCGTGCGGAACCCCGCTGCGACGTTCTCACCCCACGTGCTGAACTGGTAGCCGGTGCTGGCGATGCGATCGCCCGGGTTCGTGCCGTCAGGGGCGATGTGGAAGATGCTCCCGGCAAAGGCCTGACCCTCGCTGTGGCCCTCGGCAGCGGTATTCAACGACACGTTCAGCCGCATCGGAACGAGTCCCCGCGACGTACGCACGTCGTTGACGAGTCGCCAGCATCTGGAGCGCCTCGGGTGCAACCGAGGGCGGTGGGGGTTCCGCGACCGGCTCTGCGTTCCGCATCCGTTCGGCCAACTGCAGAGGGCTCGCAGTACTGTCGAGCACCTCGACGTCGGCCGTGACGGCCCCGGCAGGAACCAAGATTGCCAGTCCCGCGATCAGCGTCGGAAACAATCTCATGTCCCTGCATCGGAGCGATCGGCGGCCGCCTTGATCGCCGGCGAACAACCTTGATGAGATCTAGACCGGGAGCGCGCGAACGGTGTGAGCCGCTCAGCCGAGCGCACGTACGATCGCCGTCGCCGCGGACGCGACGACGATGACGACCACGAACGGCGCTCGCCGCCAGAGTGCGACTCCCGCGACGATCAGCCCGACGAGCCGAGCGTCGAGCACGACGGCATTGCCGTCCCCGACCGTCGACACGATCGCCAGCGACGCGAGCAGCGCTGACGGAAGCAGGTCGACGAGCGACTGGACTCGCAGCGGGAGCCGCCGGGCACCGAGCACGAGTGGGCCCGCCGCCTCGCCGAGCATCGACATGAGGATCGGGACCCCGGCCGGAACCACGGGGACCACCGCCACCGCGATCGTTGCACCCGCCGCAGCGGTGACGAGTTGACGTCGATCGGCGAGCCGCGGCCACAACAGCGCCAGAAACGCAGCCGGGCCGGCGACGTCGAGGCCGAGGTCGGTGATCAGATCGCCCGCGTTGCTGAACACGACGAAACCGAGCACGGTGGTCAGGTTCCAGACGACGAACACGCCGAGGCCGCCCACGAGGTAGCCGTATCGACGGTGCCGTCGTTCAGTGGCAGCGACACCGACTGCGGTGGCCTCGTCGATCATCAGTTGCGACATCAACGCGCGCTGCCAGAAGCTCTGCCACCACGTCCTCGGCCACGGCTACCGCAACCCGGCCCTCACCGCGAAGATGGCATCCACCCTCCAGGTGCTCTCCGGCAACCGGTTCATCCTCGGCATCGGCGGTGGCTGGCGAGAAAACCAATACGACTCCTACGGCTACGACTTCCCCTCGAACGCCACTCGCCTTCGCCAGCTCGAAGAGGTCCTCCAGATCTGCAAGCTGATGTGGACCGAGGAGCACCCCACCTTCACCGGCAAACACTTCAGCATCGACGATGCCGCGGCCACACCACGGCCCGACGTCGTCCCACCGATCTGCATCGGCAGCTCCGGTGAGCAGATCGGACTGCCGATCGTTGGCCGCCACGCCGACATCTGGAACGGATCACACCGAGGCGGCGACGAAGCATGGCTCCGCATGCGTGACATCGTCCGCACTTCGGCCAGCGACGCCGGCCGTCACCCCGACGACATCGCCTGCAGCATCACCGTCGGCGGCGACCTCCCCGAAACCGACGCCGACTCCGACTCCGAAGCCTGGGTCGAACGACTCCAACACCTCCGCAGCCTCGGCGCCAACTACTTCATCATGGAATTCGGCCACCCGCTCAACGTGAAGGCCGCACTCCGCTTCGCCGAACAGGTCATCGCTCCCATCACAGCCAGCTGACGCGGCGCGTTCGGAAACCCGCCTCCGAGCGCGACGAAGCGGCGACCCGGTTTCCCAGATCGCCACCCGTCGCAGCGACAGCTCAGCCGAGCGAGATGTACGTCGAGTCGAAGCCCATTGCCAGGAGGCGCTCGTAAGCGAGTTCGCAGCCGATCACCGCAACAACTCCGTCCTGGGGGACAGCGGTACGGAGTTCGCCGTTCACGAGCCAGCGCATCACACCGTCATCGACGTCGAGGAGGGCAATCAGCTCGGGATCGTTGCTTTGGTCGCAGCCGATCTGACCTTCGTCGATCGTGGTCGGCGGAGGAGTCGACGGCACCGGCTCATCGGGAACGGTGGTCGTCGGTGCTGGGACCGTGGTCGGTGTCGGTTCAGGAGCGGGCGCCGGGGCCGGGGCCGTGGACGTCGGTGCCGGAGTTGGTGTGGTGGTCGGCGTCGAGCCGTCGTCGTCTGACACGCTGGTCACCGGAGTGGACGGCGTCGCTGGTGTCGCCACCTGCGGAGTTGGTGGGGTCGGCTCCGCAACTGGCGGCTGTGCGGTCGGCGTCGGAGCAGGAAGCCGCTTGAGTCCGATGGAGACAGCGAAGAAGCCGTCTGGGCCGGTGGACGGGTTCAGACCGGGGTGGGTGTGAAAGGCCAGTGTGTACCCCGCCGGCGGGATCACGTTGACGACGAACGAGGCAACAGGGGTCGTGAAGTTTGCGTAACCGGCGGAAACAGTGGCGGTCGCCAAGGTCGCCGGGATCTGCGACGGCGGTTCGAAGTACGTGACGACCGTCTGAACGTTCTGGACCGCAGTGTCGGTGCCGTCGATCTCCTCGGTCACGAGCACCTCGATGTCCTGCGTCGGCGTCGCTGGCGTCGCACGAGGGGTCGGTGTGCTCGAGCGAGGCGTCGCCGAACCCGTACGAACGACGGGGGTCGTCGTGGGAGCCGTCGGCGCCGACTTGGGAGGAAGCTGCGTGCCGTCCGTGCTCAGCGACTGCCGGCTGAAGGTGAACTCGGCAACATCGTGCGTCGCAGACGGGGCTGACATGATCCCCCAGGTGTTGTTCTCCACGGCATTGTTGACCCAGATCCAGGTGCATCCGAGCCGGTCTCCGCACCCCGACGCCGGCGGTACAGCCGCAGTGGCATCGATGTCGTTGAAGTTGGTGAGCCTGCTCGCTGCGGTCGGCACGCTCTTGATGAGGTACTGACCGTTTGCCAGGTTGGCAGTGAACGACGGATCGTCCGTCTCGATGATCTGCTTGCCGACCTTCGACGACGTGGCATCGACCACAAAGATGGTCGTGTTGACCTCACCATCCAGGACCTTGCCCTTCTCCGACTGGAGCAGTGCGACTGGCACCGGCGTGGTTGGCCCGGCCGAGACGGGCGTGAGGGGCTTCGGGGCAAAGAAGATGCCACCGAATGTGATCAGCGCTGCGACCGAAAGGCTGCTGGCTGCGGTGACCGTGGTGTTGAACTTGCTCATGATGACTCCTTGGTTGGCCTCGCTGATACGGGCTGCGGTTGATGAAGCCATCGTCTGATGACCGCGTGAAAGTGCCGTGAAAACGTGGAACGGCCCGCTTGCCGAAGCAAGCGGGCCCGTCGGGCGTGGTCCGGTCAGGTCATGGCGTATCGACACCACACATGGTGAGCCAGTAGGTGTCATCGCCATTGATCGGAAGATGACCGTCGTTGACCACCGTCGAGCCGTCGGTGAGCGTGAACTCGACCGTGAAGGGAATCGCCTCGGGGAAGATGATGGGCCCGTCAGGGGTGTTCAGCGTGAGTTCCTGTGGAGCATCGGCCCGAGAGACAGTCGCTGCCGCGATCGATCCGGTCGTGTTGATCACGTAGTCACTGCACACCTGCTCACCGAAGGCGATGCGAACCGACGGGTGAAGCGAGTCGATGAGTGCCGCTGAGTCACCCGAGCGATGCTGCTCGGCGAAGCTGTCCATGAACTCCTGCACGATCTGATCAGGCGTCGTTGCGCCATCGCCCGGTGTCCCTGCCGCAACCTCGGTCTCACTCTCAACCGGCGCTGCGTCAGGTGCCGGCTCGACCGGATCGAAGTCGAAACACTCGGTGTCGAAGTTCGGACCCTCGCTGGCGTCCACCGTGATCACGTTGCCCGGCCCGGTGGCGAGGGTAGGGAGCACGCTGACGGCATCGCTGCCGTCGGGATTGGCACCCAGATCGAACGTCTCCAGCGTGTGGTCATCGAACTGCGTGATCGGCAACGGACCGTTGAACAGGCCGGCCGACACCGGGATCTCCACGGGGAGACCGCCATTGAGCGTCGGCCCTTCGATGAAGATGAATCCATCGTCAAGGCCGTATGTGCCCCCGCTGACCCAGATCCCCGACTCACCGTCGCCGTGGATGGTGTTGAAGCATGCCTGACGAAGGCCGGGTGCGAATAGGTCGGCGACCTCGACTTCCTCAATTCGTTCGTCGAACGTGTCCTCGATCAACTCATCGATGTCGACGCCGTCGTTCGACGGTGCGGGAGATGCATCGGGAATGACGCCACCGGAGCCCGACTCGGGTTCGACGACCACCGGCTCGGCAACAACGGGGTCAGCAGCCGCAGGCTCGGGAGCTGGTGCGGCTTCGGAAACGATCGGAGCTGACACCTCGGCGAGCTGGGCCGTGTCGTTCGTGTCGGAGTCTTGCTGGATGGCGAAGACGAGTGCGGCGATGAACACGCCTGCGGCGACTCCGCCGCCAACGAGGGCATTGCGGCGGATCGTTTGCCTCCGTTCGGCGGCTGCCTCACGGTCGGCGTCGGTCGCGTCCACATAGGTGGTGAATTCATCAGACATCTGGCTGCTCCTTGGTTCATGTTCGGCGGAAGTGCCGAAGCGATGAGAACAGCGTCTGATCGATGCGTGAGAACAGCGTAAAACTGATCAGCTGTCGAGGATTCCCCAATCGGCCAAACTGGTGAGCGGGCCGATGTTCGGTGCCATCTCGATGCCGACGATGCTGGTGTCGTAGGCAGTGAACGCCGGGCGGACGTAGAGCGGAATTGCTGCAAACTCGCTGGCCAGTGCCCGATCGATGTCGGCGTAGACGTCGAGGCGAGCATCGAGGTCGGTCGTTGCGTCGGCAGCGGTCAGCAGTTGATCAATCGCAGCGTTGCTGAAAGCTCCGTAGTTGACACCAACACCCGAACACCCGGGCACACCCGCAGGACATCCGTCGGTTCCGAAGACGAGGTCGGTGGCAATCGGATCGTTGTTGAACACCCGGAACTGCAACAGCAGGTCGAAGTCTCCGGCTTCGAACTGCTCGACCACCTGCTCAGCCGTCCCCTTGGTCTGGAGGACGTTGATCCCGATCTCTTGGAGATCCTGGGTGATGTTGAACGCAGCGTTGGCCGACTCCGTGCTGTCGACGTACAACAGCTCGAGTTCCAGATCGCTGTTGGTGGAGAAGTCTCTGCGGTAGACGAGATTGTCCGGCCGTTCCCACACTGTTCCGTCAAGCAGCTCATTGCCGAGGTCGATGTCGACGGGATCGTCGAAGGGTCGTGTGTTGCCCTCCTGCTCCGTCGCGAAGACGAGGCTGTTCCAAGTTTGGGCCGCCTCGCCAGTCCGTCGCCCGACCGCTTGATCTGCCAGCGACACCCGATCGACGGCGAGGGCGATCGCGCCGCGGACGTTGATGTCAGCCAGCGCAGGCGACTGATGATTGAACGACAACTGGACCGCGATGTTCGAGCTTCCGACTTGCACCTCGGTGTTCTCGATGGCAGCAGCGTCAGCGAAATCGTTCTCGGCAACCTCCTTCACCCAGATCACATCGAGCTCTTGACGACTTCGAGCAACGACCAGTGCTGCGGAGTCCTCGTACGTCGCGATCTGGACCCGATCGAGCGTCGGGCGTTGTTCGCCCATCCACGCAGGGTTCGGAACCAGGCTGATCTCTCCTGGATTCTGGCGAGTCGCCAGTTGGTAGGGACCAGCAGCGAAGTCCCAGCCGTCGTCGAGGAAGTCGGCAGCTGTGCCCGCAGCAGCAAGATGTCCTTCCCAAGCCGATGCCTGGATGACCGGATGGATGGTCGAGAACAACAAGTACGCGGCGCCGTTGGGCTCATTCAGTTGCAACCTCAACGTGGTTGCGTCGACGGCTTCCACCGTGTCGACCGAGGCGTAGAGCAAGGTGCTTTCCGCGTTGGTCCCTTCGGCGGCGAGATAGCTGAACGTGGCGACGACGTCCGCAGCGGTCACGGCTGTGCCGTCGTGCCAGACCCGGTCGGCGTTGATCGTCCAGGTGAGTGCGAGCGGATCGTCAGCATCGGCAATGGGGGGTCCGGTTGCCAGGCTCGGAATCGGATTGAGGTCTTCGTCGATCCGGTACATGACCGGCAGCACCCACTCGGCGACCACCCTCGCCGTATCGAGGCTCGAGTGCGGGTTGGGGTCGGTGAGGTCGAGCGTTGTGCCGACCTGAACGATCCCTCCATCTCGCACGTCGAGTTCGAGGTCGGGCGCAAGCACTTCGGCAGCAGTTGTCGGCGGCATCGGGTCGGGCGTGGCCACGACTGGGTCGTCGGAATCACTTGGAGCTGTCGGGTCAGGCGCGACCACCGATGAGACGGGTTCCGCGCCCCCGTCATCGTCACGTCCCCCCAACACCGCGAACGCAGCGGCTCCAAGCGCAAGGACGCCGAGTGCAGCTGCAACCACGAACAGTCCGCGCCGACTGGATCGGGCGACATTGGGAACAACAACGTTCTCCGGAGCTGCGTTTCCGGACAGCGCCGCGACGAACGCCGCTCCTGACCCGAAACGGTCGTCGGGCTGCTTCGCCAGCGCCCGAGCAAAGAACGCATCCAGGCGCTCATCACCAATCGGCACGAACTCGTCGCTCGTATGGGCCATCAACGTCGCGACCATGTCATCGCGACGGAACGGCGACTGCCCAGCGAGCGCGTGGTACGCCACACACCCCAGCGCGTACAGGTCGGACCGATGGTCGACCTCTTCGCCACGTGCCTGTTCGGGCGCCATGTACTCAGCCGTGCCAATGCTGCCCGTTGTGTACCGACCGAGCTCGCGTGCCGACGCCGCGATTCCGAAGTCACCCAGATACGGACGACCGTCCTCGATGAAGATGTTCGCGGGCTTCACGTCACGGTGAATCAGTCCGGCCGCGTGCGCCGTGTCGAGCGCCGCGCCGATCGGGCCGAGGAGGTCGACCACCGTGTCGAATGCGAGCGGCGCGTCCCGGTCGATCACATCAGCGAGAGTCTCCCCGTCGATGAGCCGCATCGCCATGAAGTACAGGCCGTCCTCGTCACCGGCTTCGTACACCGGGACGATCGCCGGATGCTCGAGCGATGCCGCGGCGCGGCCTTCGCGCTCGAAGCGACGAGCAGCGTTCGGGTCGCGGGCAACCAGCGGGTCGAGCACTTTCACGGCGACATCACGATCGAGTCGGGTCTGACGGGCGCGCCAGACCGTTCCGTACGAGCCCTCCCCCAGCGGTTCGATCAGCTCGAAACCTCCGAGGCGGCGTCCTCCCAGATCGTCGCCCGCCATCGCGCCCGATCGTATGCGAGGAGCGGTACAGCGCTCGCCCATTAGGTTCTCGGGATGGGAGGACACCCGAGACTGTTGACGCGGGCCCCGTCGGTCGAACGGACGCTGCACCGCCAGCGACTCGTCGATCGAGTGCTCTCGACGCCACTCACCATCCTCGTGGCCCCTGAAGGGTCCGGCGCCACGACGGCCGCAGCCCAAGCGGCCAACAGCACAGGTCTGCAGGTCGCATGGTGCCGCCTTGCCACCGGCTACGCGGCCGCTGCCGACGTCGTGTCGATGGTTGGTTCCGCCTCCGGAACAGACATCGAACCGGCTGCACGCCTGCTCGACCTGGCCGAGCAATTGCTCAGCCTCACCGACGATGCCCCGCTGGCCATCGTGATCGACGACCACCACCTCGCCGTGGATGCATCCATCGACCGAGTCATCGCCGAGTCACTCGAGCTGCTTCCGCCCGAATGCCGAGTCATCATCACGACCCACGCGCGCCCCGCCGGGCTGATCGGTCTGGTCCGCGCCTCTGAGGTGACAGTGATCGACGGACATGAGCTGGCTTTCACGGAGGACGAGGCAATCGCTCTCTTTGCTGAGCAAGGTGGCGACGCCGAGACGGCGCGCTCGTGGAACCTCGACCTGGCCGGCTGGGCGCACGCCGTCGCCGCTGGCGCCTACCAACCCGACTCAGCACCGACCGACCATCTCACCACGCTGCTCGATCGTTGCCGCCTCTCCGACCCCGTTGCGCCGAACGTAATCGACGCGGTGTCGGCCTTGCCATACGTCTTGCTGCCGCTGCTCCAGAACCTGGGCATCGATATCGACGCCGCTCGACTGAGCGCGATCGTTCAGGCGTCGCCGCTCATCTCCGAATACGACAACATGTACCGGCTGACGGACACGGCTCGCGCGGTGGCCCTCCAGTCACTCTCGCCGGAGCAACGCAGTTGGATTCGAACGTCAGGCGGTCGCTTCCTTGCCGACGACGATCCGACGACAGCGATCGATGCACTGATCGACGCTGGAGAGCCAGAAGCAGCTGCCGACGTCTTGGCGGACCACCTCTCGTCAATCGGCGTCGAACGGGCGCTGACGTGGCTCTATCGACTCCCGGCTGAGCTCCGGCGCCGCTTCCCGCCCGTTCTCGCAGCCGGGCAAGCCACCGTCGAAGTCGACTCGGCACTGGCACTGGCGCGTGATCGGGTCGACACCGCAGACAATGAGCGTTCACGCCGCGAGGCGTTGTTTGCACTGGGGTCGATCGAGGCGCACCGGGGAGAACTCGCAGCAGCAGCCGGGGCCTTCGAAGCCGCCATCAGAGCTGCCCGTGACGAACCTGACGTCCGCGCACGCATCGCCGGTGAGCTGGCGAACACTCGATGGCTGCTCGGCGACACACTCGGAGCCGGCGCTGCCCGCGACGATGCTGACGACAGCCCAGCGATGAACTGGCTGAGCGCGCAGCTGAACGCGGTCGACGCGCTGAGCGACTGGACGCCCAGCACTTCCGACGATCCGTTCGACCTCGCAGCCGTCGCACTCACGCACCTTGTGACGGGAACGACCGACGATGCACTCGTCTCGTCGACATCTGCATACAGCGCAGCGGTCGAAACGGGCGGTGAGCCGCTCGTCGCCGCCGCAGCCGTACACGCCTGGGCACTCCTCAGAGCGGGCCAAGCTGACGACGCTGCCCTCGTCGGGAACGAACTCGAACGGCGTTTGGGACCGCGACACCAGCTGGCACGTGTCCACGGCGCACTGATCCGAGAGCGATGCAGCCGACAGGGCAGCGATCGTGGAGAACACGAACGTGATCAACGACGGCTTCGCGACCTTCGGGCAGTCGGCTACGCCACGATCGACGACCTCGCCACCCGAGTTCTGGATCGCGAGGTGAACGCACCCGACGACGCCCTGATCGGCGTCGAAGTCCGGGTACTCGGCACGCACACCGCAATCGTTGATGGACGCACCATCCGACGCTCCGATTGGAAGTCGAAGAAGGCGTTCGAAGTGCTGACGGTGCTTGCATCGTTCGGGCCGAGTGGCGGTCGCCGAGAACAGGTCATCGAAGCCGTGTGGCCCGGCCGCGACCCCGACAAAGGGAGAACCCTCTTGCGTACGGCGCTCAGCGAGGTTCGCCGAGTGCTCGAGCCCGGTCGTCCACCCGGGGAACCGTCGAGGTACCTCGCCACCACCGAGGACACGATTGCCCTACTCGGCTCGCTCGACATCGATACCACCACCGGGTTCGACGCGCTGTCGAAAGGGATTGCACCCGAGGTCGTCGAGACGGAGTGGGCCGCGCCGTGGGTCCCCGTCGTGGAACGATCGAGCATTACATCGGCGGCTCGCTGCGTCACCGACGCCACTGCCGATGGATCACTGCGAGAGCAGGCGTTCGAGTTCCTCATCAGGGTCGAGCCGTGGCAGCGTTCGCACTACGACGGCCTGGGAGCGCTTCACAAGCAACTCGGCGATGACGCTGCAGCGGCAGATGTTGAACGGCGCTGGTTCGCGGACGACTGACCGAGTAGACGGGGAGCGCTCCGCCCGGCGGTCACCGCGGACGCCTCAATCGAGGGGCGCCGGTGGCGGGCCGAGAATCGTGAGGCCGTGGCGGGCACCCGCTTCAGCGACAGCGGCAGGATCGATGTCGACCGGCGCCGGAGTGACCGGCTGATCGAGGTCATCGCCCAACTCGGCGACGAATTGACCGAACAGCGGCGCACCGTTCAGGCGAGCGGCGACCGTGGTGAAACGGGCCGACTCGGACAGCACTTGAAACGTGTGCGGCACGCCGTGTGGCAGGTACACCGTGGCCCCGGCGGTCGCGACCTGTTCGTCGTCACCCGAACGGAATGCGACCTCGCCGTCGAGCACGATCATCACCTCGTCCTCGCCATGGTGAACGTGCAGCGGCGGACCGAACCCTCTCGGCGCCGAGAACTCGACAGCTGCCATCGAGCCGGACTCGCCGGCGTCGACCTTCGTGGTCGCCAGGTGATTCAAGAGGTGGCGGTGGTCGCCTTCGTCGGTCGCCAGCACGTACGGCGCCGAGGTCGAGGGGAGGCCGGTCGTGGGCTGGCTGATGGTGGGCTGGGTGGTCATCTGTTTCTCCTCGGTTGATTCGTTGTGGGGATCGGTGTCGTCTTGGAGCGCACGGGCGTCGCGACGGTCGGAATAGGTCCACACCGGGCATGGTTGTGTAGTTGTTCGGCCCACGAATCGGTCCGAGCCCGACGCCTCGCGTGTCGACCAACCGACAAGGGCGATTCCATGATCCATCCCACCCACCAGCCCGGCACCCACCCCACCCACCAGCCCATGATCCACCCCACCCACCAGCCCGGCACCCAGCCGACTTCGACCGGCCGACCCCACCGCGCGGCGTTCGCTGGGCTGGCGATCACCGCATCGCTGGTCATCGCAGCCTGTGGTGGTGGCGGGAACGGAGAACCGACGGAGCCGACGATCCCCGCCGATGCCGCATCGATCGTCGCCGCATCCGGGACCGCAATGGGCACGACCGAGAGCGTGCGGTTCGAGCTCGAGCGAAACGGCGCACCCGTGTACATCGACCAGGTCGAACAGTTGGCGCTGAACAGCGTCATCGGTCAGTTCACCGTGCCCGGATCGGCGCAGGCCGTGCTCGAGGTCGAGGTCGACGGTGGGCTCGTCAGTGAACTCGGCGCCGTGGCACTCGACGACGAGATCTGGCTGTCGAACCCGATCACGGGCGAGTTCGAACCGCTCCCGGCAGGTATCGACCTCGATCCGTCGTTGTTCTTCGATCCGCAGGGCGGCTGGCAACCGCTCATGGAGGAACTCACCGACGTCGAGCTCGTCGGCACGGAGGAACGCGACGGTGCCGATCGGTACCACATCGCCGCCACCGCACCGGCCGACCGGGTCGAGACGATCACCGCAGGGCTCGTCAAGGACCAGGACGTCGACATCGACTTCTGGATCCAGCCGGTGACCGGACAGGTCCGCTCGGTCGAATTCACGACGTTTGTCGACGGCGAGGAGATCGATTGGAAGCTCGACCTCAGCGAGTACGGCAACGACTTCGACATCCAACCGCCCGAGGGCATAGCGTCGTGAGCGACGCCCGAAGTACCGCCGACGATCGCGTTGCGTCGCCGCGGGCGATCCTCTGGGCGGTCGGCTTCAGCGTGTTCGTCGCTGCGGACGACCTCACCGTCGTCTCCACGATGCTCCGTCCGATCATCGGCGACCTCGGGCTCGTGCTTCCCGACGGGCTGGACGACGCCGCCTGGATCGTGAACGCATACCTGATCGCATTCATCGCGGTGATGCCCCTTGCCGGTCGCGTGAGCGATGTCATCGGCCGCCGCCGCACGTTTCTCCTCGCCTACGCCGTCTTCATGGTCGGGACGATCTGGATCCCCCTGTCGGACTCGCTGGGCACGCTGCTGGTCGGCCGCGTCCTCACCGCGATCGGCGGCGGTGCGATGGTGCCGGTCGCGCTGGCGGTCGTGGGCGATGTGTATCCCGTTGCCCGGCGAGCACGAGCCCTCGGAACGCTCGGCGCGATCGAGACCCTCGGCTGGGTCTGGGGACCGCTCTACGGGGCGATGCTGGTCCGGTTCCTCGATTGGAGATGGCAGTTCTGGCTGAACGTGCCGCTGGCACTGGTCGGCGCAGCCGCCGTGTGGTGGGCGCTCGCCGACCACGACCGATCCGACCGCACGGCGCGCGTCGACTGGCTCGGCGCAGGACTCCTGACCACTGCGCTCGTGTCGCTCAACCTCGCCCTCCTCGGATCGGCCGAGGTCCAGAGTGTGCAGGGTCTCGACGAACTCACCGGGAACGGCGGGACCGACCTCCGGTGGTTGTATCCACTCGCCGCCGTCGCCGGAGCCGGGTTCGTGTGGCACCAACGACGCCGACGCCGTGCCGGACACTTCACGCTGATCGACACGGCGCTGTTCCGAGGTCGCAACGTGCGTGTCGCACTGATCGTCAACTTCGTCGTCGGTGCGGCGCTGGTGATCGCGATGGTCGACGTGCCGCTGTTCGTGAACGCCGTCGAGATCGACCTCGAGCGGTCCGCCGTCATCGCCGGCTGGGTCCTCTCGGCACTGACCGCCGCCATGGCGTTCCTGTCGTACGTCGGTGGCCGCGTCACCGAACGAACCTGGTACGGACCGCCGATCCTGCTGGGTCTCGTCGCCGCCACGCTGGCCTACACGCTGATGGGGCTCACGTGGAGCGGCGACACGCCGTACCCGGTGCTCGCCCTGCAGCTCGCGCTGCTCGGCGGCGGGATCGGGCTCACCGTCGCCCCGACCACGTCGGCGGTGGTCGACCACGCCGAACCCGACTCCCGCGGCGCCGCGGCCGCGATCGTGATGGTCGTGCGGATGGTCGGCCTCAGCGTCGGACTGTCCGCACTGACCGCCTGGGGGCTTGCACGATTCAACGCACTGCGTTCCGAGATCGACCTCCCACCGATCACCGACCCCGAATTCCAGTCGGCGCTCAACGCGGCCACCCAGCGGCTGACCGCACAGTCGATCGCCGACACCTTCTTGGCGAGCGCCCTGGCGCTCGGTATCGGCCTGGCGTTGTGCCTGGCGATGCTTCGCCGTTCTCCGCCCGACGCACTCGAACCCCTCGTACCACTGGAGGCCCTCATGACCACCGACACCCCGATCCCCGAGACCGACCGCGCCACCGGTCCCGACGACGCGGCAGGACCCGATCCCGGCACCGGCGGGGACGAGCCGACCGACGCCGAGACCAGTGAACACGACACGTTCGTCGTGACGCGGGCGTCGGTCGACACCGACGAGATACCGGTGGTCGGCGAAGGAATCACCGTCGAGGACGATCTGCTCCCACCGCCGGTCGTCCCGAGCGAGCGTTGGGTGCACCGCAACCTGACCCCTGTCCTGGCGGGTTTGGCGGTGCTGATACTCGGCTCGTTGGTGCTGTCGATGTGGATGTTCACTCGAGTCCGGGCCGCCGAGGACGAGCTGGCGACGACCCAGGCCGACCTCGCCCGGGTCGAGTCGGGTGCGGCGCTCTACGCATCGCAGGTGAACGGTTTCGTCGAGACCGTCAACGGAATCGGACCCTCGATCGACGACGGTCTGGACCAGGCGGTCACCGGCCTCGAGGAGTTCGGAGCGTCGAAGATCGAGTTCGACGTCGCGATCGACGAGACCATCTCGATCTCCGAGACCTTCGACCTGAAACGGACCGTCGAAGTCCCGATCAACACGTCGATCCCCATCGACGAGGAGGTCGAGACGACCGTCACCGTCAACGGGCCCTTCGGCGTCGACATCCCGATCGACATCACGGTGCCGGTGAACATCGACGTGCCGATCGACCTGACCGTCGACGTGCCGATCGACGAGTCGGTCCCGATCGATGTCGACGTGCCCATCCAACTCGACGTGCCGATCTCGATCGACGTCGAGGGCACCGAACTGGAGGCGCTCACGACCTCACTGGTGGAGGGTCTGCGGGCCTTCCAGGCGGGCCTCGACGGACTCACGGGCACCTGACCACCGATCGCCGGCGGTCGAACCGGAGCGACCGGCACTAGGTTCGGGAGCCGTGGACAACCCGACCGACGACTCGATGCACACGGGTCGCCCGATCGCACGCGAGGTCTCACGACCCGCATTGACGTTCAAGGTTCGGCGACGGGGTCTGTCGCCGAAGCGACAACGCGAGTTCGACGAGTGGATCGCAAGGTGGAGCATCGACCTCGACGGGCCGGTACTCGACTGGAACGCTGTCTTCGGGCCCGATCGTGACCCGGATCGAGGCGTCGTCCTCGACATCGGGTTCGGCCACGGCGAGTCGACCATTCAGATGGCGCGGTCGCAGCCGCATCTCGATGTCATCGGCGTCGAAGTACACGATCCGGGCGTGGTCACCGTGCTCGACGCCATCGAGAACGACCCGCTCCCCCATGTCCGCGTCGTCCACGGTGACCTGATTCGTTTCTTGCGACGGATCGGACCGAACACGCTCGCCGTGGTGCGGATCTTCTTCCCCGATCCCTGGAAGAAGACCCGCCAGCACCACCGGCGACTCGTTCGGGAGGACGTGGTCGCCGCGCTCGTCGATCGCCTCGAGATCGGTGGCGAGCTCCACCTCGCCACCGACATCGCCGATTACTCAGCATCGATGCAGGCCGTGTGCGACGCCGAACCGCGACTCGACGGCGGCGTCATTGCGCGGCCCGTCGAACGGCCACTCACCCGGTTCGAACGACGCGGCCTCGACGAAGGGCGGCCTCCCACCGACCTCCGCTACCGCCGCACCACCTGAACATTGGTTCTACTCGGGGAAGTCCGGGAGTTCGTCGCCGTAGAGCCAGTCGTCGAGCACCGCAACCGCAGCCGGTCCGGCGACCTCGTCGACGACATCCAGGAACTCGACGGTCGTGATGTCGCCACCGGCGAAACGGCCGTAGTACACCGCGAGGATCTCGCCGAAGACGTCGTCGCCGACCTCGACCCGCAGGGCGTGCAGTGCCATGGCACCGCGGAAGTACACCGAGAGACCGAAGAGCTCGTCGATCGGCACCTCGGCGGGGCCGATCGAGCCGCTGCGCAGCGCGGCGTACATGCCGACGGGCTCGATGTCGCTCGACAGGCCCCGGTCCTCGAAGTAGAGGTAGGCGAGGTACGTCGCGAAGCCCTCGTTCATCCAGATGTCCTGCCAATCGCCCAGCGTGATCGAGTTCCCGGCCCACTGGTGCAAGATCTCATGGGCGATCGTGTACGGGTCGGTCGCATCGAGTCCGTGCACCGAGATCGTCTGGTTCTCGAGTGCGAATCCCAGGCCGAACGGCAGGACGATCGAGCCGTACTCGTCGAACGGGTACTCCGCGCCGAACAGCGACTCGAAGAAGGTGATGACGTCGGCCGTCAGCTCGAAGTCCGCCTCGAGATCGTCGGCGAACGCCGGTGGAAAGTAGTTGCGAAGACGGAGGCCGTCGTCGGTGACCGATTCGCGCAACTCGAAGTCGCCGATGTACACCGCCGCCAGATACGTCGTCATCGGGTCGTCCATCCGCCAGGTGCTGGTCGACTGGCCTCCACCCACCTCCTCGATCCCCTCGAGCACCCCGTTGGCCACGGCCGCGAGGTCGCTGTCGGTCGTGATGGCGAAGTCGAACGTCGCCTTGTCGGTCGGGTGGTTGTTGCTCGGGAACCACGACATCGCGCCGGACGGCTCCGACACGACGTAGATCGTGTCCTCGCGCTGATGCCAGCCGATCGTGTCGAAAGGGATCGCGGGATCGTCGATCGGTTCCGGTGTCCCGAGATAGCGCATCACGACCGTGAACGGTGCTGCATCGGAGATCGGGGTTTCGGGGGTGATCACCACCTCGTGGCCGGATCGATCGACCGTCGCCGCCGAACCGTCGACCGTCACCTCCAGAACCTCCAGGCCCCGCAGATCGAGATGGAAGGCGTCGAGATCGTCGACGGCGACCGCGTCGATCGTGGCGACCGCGTCGATCACGTTCTCCTCGACGTCCACCTCGATCGCGAGCGAGTAGTGCTCGACGTCGTATCCGCTGTTTCCCAGTGCCGGATAGAAGGAATCTCCGACTCCATCGAGCCCGGTCGGCGCCGACACGGGCGGATCGGACGGTTCGGCGGATTCGACGATTCGGCAACCGGTGGGAGCGTCGCCGGAACGGAGGTCGGCGTGGAGGTCGGAACGGTGGTCGGCGTGGGCGACGGCGTCGTGGTGGCGGACCCGTCGGACGACGGGGTGGCCGGTTCGAGGGCGCGTCGAGTCCTCAACGTCGACCCCCGGGGAGCCGGAGCACGCCGTCGTGAGCGACATCACCACGAATGCCCACCCGATTCGTCGTCTCACAGGGCGCAACCTAGGGCGAATCGGTTCGTCGCGAACGTCGCGCGGGGCATGAGCAGGCACACTGTGGACATGACGATCCTGCACGAACTGCTCGAACAACGCGGCGTCCTCCTCATCGACGGTGCGATGGGCACCGAGCTGTTCGCACGCGGGCTCGAATCGGGTGGCGCCCCGGAGCTGTGGAACGTCGAGCATCCCGATCGGGTCACCGCCGTCCACACGGACTACGTCGCTGCGGGTTCCGACATCATCCTCACGAACTCGTTCGGCGGCACCGGGTTCCGCCTCAAACTGCACCAGCTCGACGATCGAGTCGTCGAACTCAACGAAGCTGCAGCGCGGGTGGCGCGCGCGGCGGCCGATGGAGCCGATCGTCGGGTGATCGTGGCCGGGTCGATGGGTCCGACGGGCGAGCTGCTCGAGCCGATGGGTGCGATGACGATGGACACGTGTGCCGCAGCGTTCGCCGAACAGGCGAAGGGGCTCGATGCCGGCGGTGCCGACGTGCTGTGGATCGAGACGATGAGCCACCTCGATGAGATCGCGGGTGCGATCGAGGGTGCCCGCTCGGTCAGCAACCTGCCGATCTGCGCGACGCTGAGCTACGACACGGCGGGCCGCACGATGATGGGCGTCACCGGAGCCGAGGCCGTCACCCGACTCGCCGAACTCGGCGTCGATGCGGTGGGCGCGAACTGCGGGAACAACCTCGCCGACACCGAAGCCGCCCTGAAGGAGATGCGGGCGACGAATCCGGACATCCTGCTCATCAGCAAGGCGAACGCCGGTATGCCCGAGTGGCACGGCGCCGACCTGCACTACAGCGGATCACCCGAGGTCATGGCGGCGCACGCCGATCGCCAACGGGCTGCGGGAATCCAGGTCATCGGCGCGTGCTGTGGTAGTTCTCCCGCTCACCTGAGGATGATGCGCCAGGTACTCGACGGCGACATCGAGACTCCGGAGGTCGAGTTCGAAGTCGCCGTCAAGCGTGCGGTGGCCAAGCCACGGGAGCGGCGCGGGGCGCGCCGGCGCGGTGGTCCCGCCGGCGCCTCGTTCTGACACTTCCGAGGGCGAGAGCCCGCGATGACACCGACCGCTAGCGTGGTGAGCGTGGCAGACACCGAGCGAGCCGTTCCCGCAGTGGCAACGCTCGTTCCTCCTGCCTCGGCGCTTCCCGACGTGTTGCCCGACGATCGGTTCAACGCGCGCGGCGTCCCGCTGCGGCCATGGCGTGACGAACTGCGCCGGATCCCGAACGCCCGCAACGCGGTCGCCGTCGTCAGCACCCTGGCACAATCGTTCGGCGTCGTCATCGTCGCCGGAATCGTCAACACGTGGTGGGCGTACCTGCTCGCATTCCTCCTGATGACCCGCGGCCACGTGTGTCTCAACATCCTCGCCCACGAGGCAGCGCACCGGCTGCTCTTCTCCCGGCGCTGGGCCAACGACTTCGCCGGTCGGTGGATTCTGGGATACCCGTCGTTCCAACCGACTTTGGCGTACCGCCGCGCGCACTTCGCCCACCACCGCGACGAGATGGGCCCTGACGAGCCCGACCTCGCGTTGTACTCGGGCTACCCGATCCCAGCCGACTCGTGGCATCGCAAGCTCCGGCGTGACCTGATCGGGGTCACCGGCTACAAGCGGATGAAACAGTTGGCGCGGGCACTCTCACGTCGTGGTGTCGAAGCGTGGGAGATCCTCGGTATGCACGTCGTGATGCTCGGCGCATCGATCGCCGTCGGTCGGCCGCTGATGTACGTCGTGTGGCTCGCGTCGTGGATGACGCTCTGGCAGTTCTCGAACCGGCTGCGGGCGATCGCCGAACACGGTGGGATGATCCGGTCACACGACCGCCGTGAGACCACCCACGTGATTTCCCAGACCCTCATCGCCCGCTATCTGATGGTGCCGTATCACACGGGTTGGCACCTCGCCCACCACGTCGACATGGGGGTGCCGTGGCGCAATCTGCCGCGGCTGCACGACGGCCTCGTCGACGCCGGTTGGATCACGCCAGAGATCACGTACCCGAACTATCGGGCCTTCTGGCGCTCCGTCACACGCTGAGCCAGCAGCAGCGTCAGCTCTGCGGGTCGGCGACAGCTTTCGATTCGCGCAGGGCACCCGCGAAGATGCCCTTGGCCATCAGTGAGGTCTCGCTCGCACGACGCGCCCGGTAGACCTCGGCACGAACACCGTGGATCGCCCGGTCGTCGGGCGCGGCCCACGCGGCGAGGTCTGCAAGGTGCGATGCGATCCGGAACTCGCCCGACTCGGTCGCTTCGACGGCACGCGCGGCCAGCTTGTCGGCGCCACCCGCGAGTGTCGCCAACTCGGCGGCGAGCTGCGCATCAGGCGCTGGCTTCAGGCGGCTTGGCGCACCGTCCCACCAGCCGCCGAATTGGCGCCAGATGCCACGGACGACGAACTCCGGCTCGTCGTACAGTGGACGGAGGTAGGGCTTCGCGAGCAGGTCGGGGTCGACACGCACCGAGTGGATGATCGAGTCGAGCACCTCGCCGCCGTTCATCATGTCGACGACGTCGGCCACCAGCCCTTCGAGGGCGCCGGCGATGTCGGTCAACATCTCCTCGATCCGATCAGCTCCGCCGACCGGGAGCCCGTGCGCCGGCAGCAGGATCTCGGGTCGGCGTGACGCCATGTCCCGCAGCGCGGCGGCCCACTCCGACGGGTAGCGCTGCACCTTCTGCGGATTGCCGGCATTGGGGAAGTTCCAGATCACGAAGTCGCCGGCGAAGAGCCACTTCTCCTCCGGCATCCACCCCCAGAGGTGGTCGTCGGTCTCGCCGCGTGCGTGATGCAGCTCGATGGTCCGCGACCCCACCGTCACCGTCTCTTGGTCACCGACGACGTGGGTGGGCTCCAACGTCGCGGACGGGATGAACTCCGGTGCACCGTCGCCCATCTGGAAGTCGCCGCGCACGCCACCGAACTGGCGGGCGTTGATCAGGACGTTCCAGTCGTTCGTGTAGCGGTAGCGGTCGAAGCGGCGCTGCACGTTCTCGTGGCCGAACACCTCGATGTCGTCGTAGGCCGCGTCGAACGCGACCGAGCCGCCGACGTGATCGGAGTGGCCGTGGGTGTAGACGATGTGCGACACCGGCGTCGGGGTCCAGCCCTTGATCGCGTCGACCACCGCGCCACCGGTGTTCGCGTGCGACGCGTCGAACGCAACCAGGCCGTCACCCGCGTCGACGACGACGCTGTGACTGAACGACTCGACCACCGCCAGCCCGTCGGCCACTTCCGTGAGTTCGTTCGTGATCCGGTTGAACGGCTTGTCGAGGTCACCGCTCTCGATGATCGACGCCGACAGTTCGAGGAGGTCGTCCATCCCTCGAACGCTACGCCACCCGTCAGGCCTCGTCGGGAGTGGACGGGCCCACCCGTCGATCCGCTAGACCTGCACACATGGATCACGACATGCGGGCTCCGAGGATCCACAAGATCAACTTCACCGATCTGTTCGAGCTCGAACCCCACGGTCCGGACACCTATGTCGGCATCGTGGCCCGCTATCCGTGGGGAGGGCGGCTGTTCGGCGGCCAGGTCGTGGCGCAGGCGCTGCGGGCGACCATCCACACGGTTGACCCGGCACGTGCCGCACACTCCTTCCACTCGTACTTCATCAGGCCGGGCTCACCGGACGAGCCGATCCGCTTCGAGGTCGAACGGCTTCGTGACGGTCGCTCGTTCACGACCCGCCAGGTCGTCGCCCGCCAGTCGGCTGGCGCGATCCTCAACGCATCGGTGTCGTTCCAGATCGCGGAAGACGAAGCCGACACCCAGATCGCGGCCCTCGATCCGGCACTCCCCTCTCCGGAGGACCCCGCTCTGCGCAACGACTCGTGGGGTGCACTCCTCGACCGCCGCGCGGTCGATCTCCCCGACGGTCGAGTCGGCTACTGGATCCGCCTGACGGCCGACCTCGGCGACGACCCGATCAATCACATCTGCGGGTTGACGTTCATGTCGGATGCGGCACCTTTCCGTGCCGGACGGTCCGCACACCCGGATTTCGCGAACGACGAATCCGACCGGACCCGATTCGTCGGGGCCAGCCTGGACCACTCCGTCTGGTTCCACCGGCCGTCGCGTGCCGACGATTGGCACTGGTTCGACACCCGCTCCCATGGGCTCGCCGGCGGGCGCGGACTGGCGACCGGCGACGTGCTGCGTAGTGACGGCACCCACGTGGCAACGATCGCCCAGCAGATCCTGCTGCGCCGGAACCGCAACAGCTGACCAGATGGCCGGCTCGTCCGACCCCGTCCGGTGCGACTGGCCGACCGACGACCAGCTCTACCTCGACTATCACGACCATGAGTGGGGCCGGCCGACGACCGACCCGGTGCGGCTGTTCGAGAAGCTCTGCCTGGAGGGTTTCCAGTCGGGGTTGAACTGGATCACGATCCTGCGCAAGCGGGAGAACTTCCGCGTCGCGTTCGCAGGATTCGACCTGGAACGAGTGGCGGCCTTCGGCGAACGCGACATCGAACGCCTGCTCGGCGATGCTGGGATCATTCGCCACCGCGGCAAGATCGAGGCGACGATCAACAACGCCCAGCGCGCGATCGAGCTGGTCGAGGCCGAGGGGTCGTTGGTCGACTGGATCTGGAGCTGGGCGGTCGACGCGCCGGACCGCACCGACAACGGCGGCATCCCCGCGGCCACCGCGCGGTCCGCGGGACTGTCGAAGGAACTCAAACGTCGCGGCTGGAAGTTCGTCGGACCGACGACCGCCTATGCGTTCATGCAGTCGGAGGGGCTGACGAACGACCACGACGACACATGCTTCGTCCACACCGACTGCGAATCCGAGCGGCGGGCGTTCCTCGCCGACCGCACCCTCCGCCCACCGCACCGTCGGTCGTTCTCGTGAACAGTTCCAGCCCGGTGCGCACGAAGAGTTCACGAGAACGGCGACGCGGTACGGTCGGGAGATGACGAATGGAACAGCGTTGCAACACGTCGATGTCCTGATCGCGGGTGCGGGACTGTCCGGCATCGGGATGGCATGTCACCTGACTCGCGAGTGTCCGACGAAGACGTTCGCCATCGTCGAGGCTCGACAGGACCTCGGTGGAACATGGGACCTCTTCCGTTACCCCGGCATCCGCTCGGACAGCGACATGTACACCCTCGGCTACGACTTCAAGCCGTGGGCGAGCGACATCGCGATCGCTCCCGGGCCGATGATCAAGGACTACATCCGTGAGACCGCCGAGGAGTACGACGTGCTGCGCCACATCACGTTCGGTCGCCGCGTCGTCGAAGCGTCGTGGAACTCCGAGACCTCGCAGTGGACGGTCACGCTCGACCATGCCGACGAGGCCGGCAACCCGACCGGCGTGACCGAGACGATGTCGTGCAACTGGCTCCAGATGTGCAGCGGCTACTACTCCTACTCGAACCCGCACCGTCCCGAGTTCCCGGGTGAGGCCGACTTCAACGGGAAGATCGTGCATCCGCAGGAGTGGCCCGACGACCTCCAGACGCGTGAGCACCTCGAGGGCAAGAAGATCGTCGTCATCGGTTCGGGCGCGACCGCCGTCACCCTGATCCCGGCGCTCGCCGACCAAGGAGCACACGTCACGATGCTGCAACGCTCCCCCACCTGGATCTTCCCGGCGCCGAACCGCAACCCGATCACGATCGGCATGCGCAAGGTGCTGCCCGAGAAGGTGGCCTACAAGGCGATCCGCAAGCTGAACTCGTGGCGGACCGAGTTCGCGTACACGACGTCGCGGAAGAACCCGGCCAAGCTCCGCAAGATGATCAACAAACAGGTCACCAAGGCGCTCGGCGACGACGCCTCGTTGATCGACCCGCACTTCACACCCAGCTACGACCCGTGGGATCAGCGACTCTGCCTGTCGCCCGACGCCGACATCTTCGTGGCGATCCGCGAAGGCCGCGCCTCGGTCGTGACCGATCACATCGAGACCTTCGACGCCGACGGCATCGTCCTGCAGAGCGGTGAGCGGCTCGACGCCGACATCATCGTCACGGCAACCGGCCTCGAACTGCTGTCACTCGGTGGGGTCACACCCGTCGTCGACGGCGAGGAGATCAACCTGGCCGACACGTTCACGTACAAGAGCTTCATGTACTCCGGGATCCCGAACCTGGGCACGACGTTCGGGTACATCAACGCGTCGTGGACACTGCGCGCCGACCTCGTCGCGCGCTACATCTGTCGGCTGCTGACCCGGCTGGACAAAAACGGCGCATCGCGCGCGATGCCCGTCGTCAGCGACCCGGACATGGCGCAGCGGCCGTACATCGACGACTTCCCCGCCGGCTACATGGAACGCAAGATCCACCTCTTTCCCAAGCAGTCGGACCACGATCCGTGGACCGCCTCACAGAGTTACTCCTACGACAGGAAGCATCTGCTCGGCCCCGACGTCGACGTCGACGACGGCGTCATCGAGTTCTCGTCGCCGGTGCGTGAAACCGCTGGCGCGCGGTAGCGGATCGTCAGTACCCGCGCGCCCGGTCGACGAGCGCACCGTTCGGAAGTTCACCGGTCGCCAGGAATCGCCGGACGTTCGCGGCGGCGATCTCAGCGGCGGTGTCGACGTTGGTGGGCCCCGAGATGTGCGGGAGCACCGTGACCGACTCGTGACGCCAGTACGGATGATCCTCCGGCAGCGGCTCGACCTCGAACACGTCGAGCACCGCATGGTCCAAGTGGCCACGATCCAGCGCGTCGAGGAGGGCGCGGTCGTCGACCGTCTGCCCTCGTCCGAAGTTGACCAGCGATGCGCCGGGCGGCATCGCCGCAAACGCCTCGACGCCGAGGAGACCGGCCGTCGCCGTGGTGTGCGGGAGCAGGTTGACGACGATCTGGGACCGCTCGAGCAGGGTGCGGAGACCGGCCGCGCCGTCAAAGCACTCAACTCCATCGATGACCTTCGGCGACCGGGACCATCCGGCAACCGTGAACCCCTGAACGGCGAGGGTCCGGGCCGCGTCGGCGCCGAGCGCTCCCAGGCCCACGACGCCGACGCGACGGTCCACCGCGTTCACCGGTGGGTGCTCCTTCCACTGGACGAGCCGCTCCTGGCGCGCGTAGCGGTGCATGTCCCGGTGCAGGTACAACGTCCAGGCGAGCACCGCCTCCGACATCGTGGCGGCGAGCTGCGGGTCGAGCATCCTGGCAATCGCGACACCCTCGGGCACCGCCGGGATGATCTCCTCGACGCCGGCCCAGGTGCTCTGCACGAGGGCCAGGTTCGGGAGGGTCGCGAGCTGGTCCACGCTCGGCCCGTCCACGATCGCCACGGTCGCCTCGTCGAGCCGGCTCTCCGCGATTTCCTCATGCACGATCAGCTCGACGTCGTGGAGGTGGGAGCGGAGCGCCGCCAACAGTTCCGGATGTGGGCCCTGATCGATTCGGCGAACAAACGGCACCAGCGGCTTCATCGGAGCAGTCTCGACCAACTCCCACCCGCTCGCCAACCGGTTTGTGTGACCGAAATCGACGCTCGACGTCAGATTCGGTCACACGAACCCCGGGGCGGGAGGGGATGGTGGGGCGAACTAGATTCGCAACATGATCGGCGTCGAACACTGTGACCGGTGCGGCTTCGACCGCAGCCAATGGAACGAGCAGGACGCGGCACGCACCATCGCCCATGCCGGCGCCTTCCTGGTGGAGTGGAGTGCGGACGCGCCTCCAAACCTGATGGCGCAGCTCGACGCTCGTCGCATCGACGACCTCAAGGCGATTTCGACATCGCCCGATCTCTTCGACGAGGTCCACCACCTCTGGCACGGGCTCGTGTCGATCGCCGATGTGCGGCGGGCTGCGGGCGATGTCGTCCATCGCCAGCGCGGCGTGATCACGCAGATCAGCACATCGGATGGTGGTGTCCCGAAATCCGCGGTCGGTTCAGCGACCGTCGGCGTGCGTGGCGTCGACGGCGACGTCCAAGCGACCCGGGCTCACCACGGTCGGCCGTGGCAGGCGTTGTGCCTCTGGAGTCAGGAGGTGATCGACGATTTCGCGGCGGCCGGTCACCCGATCGCCCCTGGAAACGCCGGCGAGAACATCACCATCTCGGGCATCGATTGGTCGACGCTCCATGGGGGGACGATCATCGATCTCGGTGCGGTCCGCTGCCAGCTGAGCGCACCGGCAGTCCCCTGCCAGAAGAACGCCCAGTGGTTCATCGACGGCGACATCTCGCTGATGGATCACGATCTGCACCCCGGCTCCAGCCGGTGGTACGCATCGGTGCTCCGGCCCGGATCGGTCACGGCCGGCCACGCCGTCACCGTCAGCCCAGTCTGAACTCGACGCGTTCAAGGGCGGCTCGGTGCCGCCCGCTGCCACGGCCTGTCGGGGTCGAACAGGTGCAGTTCGAACTCCCGGGAAAGCTCCTCGAACACGCGCAACCCGCGGACGCTGTTGCCGTGCGAGTCCAAACGCGGCGAGAAAACGGCGATCCCGCCGACCCCCGGAAGGATGCCGAGGATGCCACCTCCCACGCCGCTCTTCGCCGGGATGCCCACCGAATACGCCCACTCGCCCGCGTAGTCGTACATCCCGCAGGTGAGCGCCACCGTCAGCTGGTCGCGCGTGGCATCGCGCGGGACCACCTGTTCGCCCGTGAGGGGGTGCACACCGTGGTTGGCGATGGTCGCCGCGATGGTCGCGAGATCGACGGTCGTGATCCGGACGGAACACTGCGCGAAGTACAGGTCGAGTGTCTCTTCCACGCGGTCGGTGATGATTCCCTGACTGAGCATCAGGTAGGCAATCGCCCGATTGTGGTTCCCGGTCGCTCGCTCGCTCGCCCAGACCGCCCCGTCCACATCGGGAAGCCGACCCAGATAGCGCTCGTACATCGCCCGTACGTTCTCGATCCGTGCATCGAGATCATCGCCCGTGACGAGGTCGGTGATCGCGATCGCACCTGCGTTCACCATCGGATTGGGCGCCCGGCTCGACTCCTCGTCGAGCGCGATCGAGTTGAACGGGTCGCCCGTCGGAGCGACGCCAACCCGCTCGAGCACCGCGTCCCGCCCGCGGGTCTCCAGTACGAGGCCGTACAGCAGCAGCTTGGAGATCGACTGAATGGTGAATTCGTGGTCGGCGTCGCCGACGGACAGCTCGACACCATCGACCGTCATCGCGGCGATCGCGAACATGTCGGGATCGACCTGCGCGAGTTCGGGGATGTACGAAGCGGGTTCGCCGTCGTGGAGGTCGGCGAACCGTCGGTGGAGTTCACCGATCGCCTGCTCGAACCATGCCCGCTGGGCCGTCCGGTCGTGCTGGTCGATCGCGCCGTCGCTCATGGCGTCAATCGTATGGTCGTCGTCGCCAGCTGTCGGCCCGTTCGACACGGGCGACGCGGAGTTCGTACGCGTCGCACCAGCGGGCGCGACCGGTGTCGCGCACGACCGTATGCTTCCACGCCAGGATCGCGGCCTCCGACTCCCAGATCGGTGGTGCTGGCGATCTGTGTGACCGAATGCGCCACCGAGCGTCGGATTCGGTCACACAAACCGCTTGGCGAGCGGGCGGGAGCTGGTCGAGACTGCGCAGATGCCCTCGGGAACGCCGTCGAAGTCCGACCTGCTGCTCGACGCCGCCGCGCACGCTGCGCGCTACGTCGCGGACGAGCGGGCACGCCCGGTCTTCCCGTCCGTCGAAGCGATCGATCGGCTGGGATCGGTCGACTTCAATGCGACACTCGATCGGCCGCTCGACGCGGCGAAGGTGATCGCGATGCTCGACGAGATCGGCGGCGCGGCCACCGTGGCGAACACCGGCGGGCGCTACTTCGGTTTCGTCACCGGCGGCGTCGAATCAGTCGGGCTTGCTGCGGCGGTGCTCGCCGGCGCATGGGATCAGAACGCGGCGCTGCCGGTGATGTCACCGGTCGCTGCGCACCTCGATACACGGGCAGCCGAGTGGATCGTCGACCTGCTCGGGCTGCCCACCGACACGGTGGCGGCCTTCTGCCCGGGTGCCTCGATCGCGAATCTCACCGCGATCATCACCGCTCGCGACGCCCTGCTTCGCCGAGTCGGTTGGGACACGGCGACAGACGGGCTCATCGGGGCTCCACCGATGGAGATCGTGGCGTCGGCCGAGATCCACTCGTCCGCACTCAAGGCACTCCGGCTCGCGGGCCTCGGTGTGGGATCGGTGCACGCGATCGCGACCGACGACTTCGGGCGGGCGCGGCCCGACGCCATCCCGTCCGCCGTGCTGGAGTCGGACCGGCCGACGCTCGTTCTGCTCCAAGCCGGCAACGTCAACACGGGCCACAGCGACCCCTTCGCGACCATCATCGACCGATTCGATCCGGCGTCCACGTGGGTCCACGTCGACGGCGCCTTCGGCCTGTGGGCCAACGCCGCCCCGAACCGCCGGCACCTGCTCGACGGCGTCGAACGGGCCGACTCGTGGGCGACCGACGGCCACAAGTGGCTCAACACACCGTACGACTGCGGCGTCGTGGCGGTCGCCGACCCGACGGCGCTCGCAACGTCGATGGGGACGAACGCCGCGTACGCAAGAGGCGACGGCGGGCGGAGCCCGATGAACCTCGGCCTCCAGATGTCGCAGGGAGCCCGGGCGATCCCGGTGTGGGCGATCCTCGCAAGCCTCGGCAGAGCGGGTGTCGGCGACGCCATCGAGCGCTGCTGCCGCCACGCCGAACGCCTCGCGGTCGAGCTCGACGCGGCCGGTGTGGAGGTCCTGTGTCCGCCGGCGCTCAATCAGGTCCTCGTCGCGTTCGGGAACGATGACGAGACCGACGCGGTCATCGCCAGGCTGCAACGTGGCGGTGAGGCGTGGATGGGCGGGACGAGCTGGAAGGGCCGACGGGCGATGCGAATCAGCGTGTCCGACACCTCGAGCACCGAGACCGACATCGACCGGGCGATCGCAGCCATCCACGCCAGCGCGCTGAGGCCGTCGCTCTCGCGCCCGCTCAGCGAGCCCATGAGACGAGCCAGTCGTCGACCAGCTCCTCGACCTCGTCGATCGACAGCGGCTGGCGCGCGATCAACGCCGCGAAGAAGATGGGGCCCACCAGTCGGCCCGCCGCACGGAGCGGGTCGATGCCGGCGGGAAGCTGCCCCGCCTCGACCGCAGCGTCGAGCACCACTGCCATGTCGGCCATCCCTGCGTTGATCAACGCCTGCTGCGCCTGGCTGGTCTCGTCGTCCCACTGCGCCTGTGCCATGAGTGAGCTGAAGACCTTGTTGAGTCGCTGGTCCTCGAAGGTCGCTGCCATCTGCCGACCCATCTGCTGCATGTCGGCGCGGATGTCGCCCGACGGTTCGACCCGTGTGCGCCGCTCGACCTGTTCGAGCACATCGACGAGCAGATCGCCGCGCTTGGGCCAGTGCTTGTAGACAGTGGTCCGACTCACCCGGGCATCGCCCGCGACGGCTGCGTGGGTGACGGCCTCAGGACCCTTCTCGAACAGGATCGCCACCCCGGCCTCGAGCACCGCAGCGCGGGTCCGCTGGATACGCGGATCGCTATCGCAGGGTCCGGTGGTGTTGGCGGTGTTGGTGGTGCTCGTCATGTACGTTGCGCGAGACGTGTGTCCGCGAACACGCCCTCGAATCGTTGCATTCTATCCGACAACTGGACATGATGTTCATTCATGAACAGCATGTCCACCTTGGATCGCCCTGCGTCGTCGGCGCCCCCGACTCCCGACGACACCGGTGGTCCCACAGGCCCGTCGGTCTGGGCCCGCCTCGGCGGCTTCTCCTTCCGGCACCGCCGACCGGTACTCGCCGCCTGGATCGCGGTGTTCGTCGCGACGTTCATGGCCGTGGGTGCCATCGGCTCGTCATCGGACAGCTCGTTCGAGAGCCCCGACTCCGAGTCCGCTCAGGGATTCGAGATCCTCGCCGACAACTTCGGGGCCGCCGGCAGCTTCATCTCCGGCTCGATCGTGTTCGAGGCCGAGGCCGGAATCGACGACCCCGCGGTCGCCCGGGTCATGACCGCCTTCTTCGACGAGGTCGCGGAGTTCCCCGAAGTGACCCTCGAGAGCCCGTACGCGCCAGACGCTGTGCAACGCGGCCAGGTCGCCGTCTCAACCGACGGCGGTCCGTCGACGATCGCCTTTGCTCGTCTGTCCTTCTCCGACGACACCGACGAACTCCGGGCGAGCGAGATCGGCGCCGAGATCCTCGAGCTCGCCGAGAACCCCGCCCAGCTGGTCGACGGCGTCGACAACGCGGACCTCGAGGCCGCCGGGCTGAACGTCGAGGTCGGCGGGAGCGCGCTCGCCGAGTTCGAGCCTCCCGAGTCCGAGTTGATCGGGGTCGCCTTCGCCATCGTCATCCTCATCCTCGCCTTCGGGTCGGTGCTGGCGATGGGTCTACCGATCGGCGTCGCGTTGTTCGGCGTGGGGATCGGCGTGGGCAGCATTCAGTTGCTCTCCAACGTGATCACCATCCCATCGTTCGCGACGCAGCTCGGAGCGATGATCGGCCTCGGCGTCGGCATCGACTACGCGCTCTTCATCGTCACGCGATACCGAGAAGGCACACGCGCCGGACTCGAACCAGAACACGCAACCGAGGTTGCCATCGACACCGCTGGTCGGGCCGTCGTGTTCGCCGGATTCACCGTGGTGATCTCCCTCCTGGGCATGTTCGTCATGAACCTGTCGTTCATCAACGGTCTTGCCACCGGAGCTGCCCTGACCGTCGCGGTCACGATGGTGGCCTCGGTCACGCTGCTCCCCGCACTCCTCGGGTTCGCTCAGGGCCGCATCGAAACCACCCGCTGGCGCGGTCTGATCATGGCGGGCGGCGCCGCCTTCGCATTCCTCGGAGTCGGTATCGGCTTCCCCGTGGTCGGCGCGGTCGGACTCGTCCTGCTCCTGGGAACGCTCATCCTGTCGTTCTTCATCCCGGGGCTCCGCGAGGCAACGCCCGCACGCCGTGAGAAGCCGCTACGCGACACGTGGTCGTATCGCTGGAGCCGCTTCGTCCAGAAGCATCCATGGCCGATGGCCATCGGCGTCAGCATCTTCCTGATCGTGATCAGCCTGCCCGTCCTGGATCTCCGCCTCGGCTTCGGTGACGAGAGCACGTTTGCCGAAGGGACGACGACGCGCGAGGCATACGAGCTCGTCGCCGAAGGTTTCGGCCCCGGCACCAACGGCCCCCTGCTGCTGGTCGCCGAGATCGACGGACCGGACGATCTGCAGTCGGCGTCGGCCGTGGTCGCGGCACTCGCACAGACCGAGGGTGTGGCACAGGCGCTCGGACCGATCCCATCCGCCAACGGTGCGGCCGTGCAGATGATCGTCATCCCGACGACCGGCCCGCAAGAGGCCGAGACCGCCGAACTCGTTCGGACACTGCGCTCCGATGTGATCCCGGCCGCAGTCGGCGACGCCGCACTCGAGGTCCGCGTCACGGGGTCGGTGGCGGCAAGCATCGACTTCAGCGACTACCTCGGGACGCGACTCCCGATCTTCTTCGCCGCGGTGCTGTCGCTGTCGTTCCTGTTGCTCATGATGGTGTTCCGTTCCCTGCTCGTGCCCCTCAAGGCCGTCATCATGAACCTGCTGTCGATCGGTGGCGCCTACGGACTCGTCGTCGCCGTGTTCCAGTGGGGCTGGGGGGTCAGCCTGCTCGGCACCGGCAGCGGCCCGATCGAACCGTTCCTCCCGATGATGCTGTTCGCGATCGTGTTCGGACTGTCGATGGACTACGAGGTCTTCCTGCTGTCACGCGTGAAGGAGGAGTACGACCGCTCGGGCGATCCGGTCGGGTCGGTCGCCGATGGGCTTGCCGCGACGGCGCGCGTGATCACCGCGGCCGCCGCGATCATGATCGTCGTGTTCGGCTCGTTCGTGCTGGAGGACGCCCGAGTGATCAAGATGTTCGGCCTCGGGCTCGCCAGCGCGGTGTTCCTCGACGCAACGCTCGTCCGCATGCTGCTCGTCCCCGCAACGATGGAGCTCCTCGGTGAGAAGAACTGGTGGCTGCCCAAGTGGCTCGATCGCATCCTCCCGAACCTGAACGTCGAGGGTGACGCGCACGAGATCCAGGACGCCGAGGCCGCTCGAGCCTGACACCAGCCGAGGTGTGAGTCCCTGAGCACCGGAATCCAAGTCGGTCAGCACTCACACCTCCCCGTATCGGCCTGCCAATCACCGGCACCGCGCCGGACATCTGGCTGGCACGGGGTCGTCGTCACGCGCGGTACGTTCGTGAGATGACCGACGACCCGGGGCCATTGATCGCCTCCGGCCGGGCTGCTGACGTCTACGACCTGGGCGACGGCACCGTCCTCCGGCGATATCGGACGGTACATCCCGACCTCGAACTCGAGGCGCGGATCATGCGCTACGTCGCCGAGCGCGGCTTCCCGGTCCCGGCGGTCCACTCGGTGGACGGCGCCGATCTGATCATGGATCGAATCGACGGTGACACCATGCTCGAACGACTCTCCGCAGCGCCGTGGAAGGTGGTGTGGTACGCCCGTGCGCTGGCGCGTCTCCAGCGACGCCTGGCCCGGATCGAGGCCCCGCCATGGATGCTCGCCGACACGGCGGACGCATCGCGACCGCAGAGCGTGCTCCATCTCGACATGCACCCGATGAACGTGATCATGTCGCCGGACGGGCCGGTCGTCATCGACTGGACCAACGCGGCGGGCGGACCGGCCGGCTTCGACGGCGCCCTCACCTACGTCGAGGTCACCACGTTCGGGACCGAGACGACGGTCGAACGCGTCGGGCAGCGCGTGTTCGCCCGAGCGTTTCGCCGCTTTCGAGGACGTCAGGCCGTCGATGCGTACATCGGTGCCGCGTGCGACCATCGGCTGGCTGACGCCCGCACCCTGCCCGACGAACGCATCGCCGTGGCCGCGCTCCGCAAGAAGGTCGCCGGACGAAGTGGAGCCTGATCTCCCGGCGGCAGCCTGCCGAGGCTGCCGCGGTGATCAGTCGGGGGTGATCGGGTCGTGGTGGGAGAAGCGATCGAAGCCGCCTTCGGCGTTCAGCACTTGACCACGGATCCAGGCGCCTGCGTCGGACACGAGGAACCCGACGAGGTGTGCAACGTCGTCGGGGGTCCCCCAGCGCCGATCGGGAAACATCGCGCTGATCGCGTCGCGGGTCGCCTCGTCGGCCCAACCGGTGTCGACCGGGCCGGGATTGATGCAGTTGGCGACGATTCGCGAGACCGAGAGTGCGTGGTCGATCGATGCCGTCATCTGGTGCAACGCACCCTTCGACACCGCGTAGGCGATCTCGCGGTCCATGGGCCCGATGTGTTGCCCGCTCGTGAACCAGAGCATTCGGCCGGTCGGTGCCGAGTCGCTCGGCGCCGGCTCGTGAACCTGTGCGAAGCGTTGCGCCAAGAGCACCGTGCTCCGCACGTTCACGCGCCAGCAGCGGTCCAATTCGGCTGCGTCGACCGAGGCCAGCGACGCGTGCGAACTGCGTGCGTGCGCAGCCACCACGATGTCGAGCCTTTCGTGCTCGGCGATGACCGCATCGACCACGGTCGTCGGTGTGTTCGGATCGTCGAAATCGTCGCGACGCACCTCGATCGGAAGTTCGATCTCGCCGGCCCCCCATGGCATCTCGACGTCGTGGGGCGGCCATCCGGTCGCGACCACCCTGGCCCCGGCATCGAGCAGTCGACGAACGACCGCCGGCGCGATCTGCCCGGGGCGCGACACGCCGGTCACCAGGGCGACTCGGCCGATGAGCTCATTCCTGCCGGCGGCCATCGAGCGAACGTACCAGCGACGCGAGCCGGGGTGGGCGCCGGTTCGGATCGCCGGGTAACGTCGCGACCATCCGCGAACCCTCGCGGGGTGTGGTGAAAATCCCGACCGGCGGTGAGAGCCCGCGACTCCCCCGGCACCCGGCACACGAAAAGCCGGAGCGCCGAGGGACTGATCCTGTGGAATCCAGGAGCCGACGGTCAGAGTCCGGATGGTAGCGAGGGCACTGGGTGCGGTCGCCTGTGCGCGCACGCCCCGGATCCTCTGTCAGCCGGGCGTCGCCGACCCGAACGTGCTCGCACGTTCGGGTGTCGCCCTCGAACTGGGAGACAGCAACATGAGGTCAACGAACAGCACCTCGACGTTCGCGTCGGTGGAGGACGCGATCGCCGCGATCGGTCGTGGCGAGATCGTCATCGTCGTCGACGACGAGGACCGGGAGAACGAAGGCGACCTGATCATGGCCGCCGAGTGCGCCACTCCCGAGTCGATCGCGTTCTTCGTCCGCCACACGTCGGGCTTCATCTGCACGGCGATCACCGCAGAACGAGCCAGACACCTCGAACTCGACCCGATGGTGGCGAACAACACCGAGATCCTCAAGACGGCGTTCCTCGTGAGCGTCGACGCGAAGGCGGGAACGACGACCGGCATCTCGGCCGCCGATCGGGCTGCGACGATCCGTGCCCTGGTCGACCCGACGACCGCGCCGAACGACCTGGCGCGGCCGGGTCATGTCATGCCGCTCGAAGCGCGAGCGGGCGGGGTCCTCAAGCGGGCGGGGCACACGGAGGCGGCGGTCGACCTCTCGCGTCTGGCCGGACTGCAACCAGCCGGTGTGCTGTGTGAGATCGTCGACGTCGACAAGACCGGCATGGCACGGGTCCCCGAGCTCGCTGCATTCGCCGCCGAGCACCACCTGTTGATGATCACCATCGCCGACCTGGTCCGGTTCCGGCGGCAGACCGAACAGCTCGTCCGCCGGGTCGCGGAGGTGGAGATGCCGACGGACTGGGGTGTGTTCCGGTGCCATGCGTTCGAGTCGACGTTGGACGGCATCGAGCATCTCGCGTTCGTGTTCGGCGACGTCAGCAGGGAAACCGACGGACCGGGCGTGCTCGTCCGCGTGCACAGCGAGTGCCTGACCGGCGACGTGTTCGGCTCCCGCCGTTGCGACTGCGGCCCGCAACTCGCGGCCGCGATGCAACAGATCGCCGACGAGGGGGCGGGCGTCGTGGTGTATCTCCGCGGTCACGAGGGTCGCGGCATCGGGCTCGGGCACAAGATCCGTGCGTACGAACTGCAGGAGCAGGGGCGTGACACCGTTGATGCGAACACCGAACTCGGTCTGCCGGTCGACAGCCGCGAGTACGGCATCGGGGCCCAGATCCTCGTCGACCTCGGGGTCTCCCGACTCCGACTGCTGACGAACAATCCGGCCAAGTACGGGGGACTCCAGGGATTCGGACTCGAGATCGCCGAGCGGGTGGGGCTCGAGACGACACCGACTCCGGAGAACCTGCGCTACCTGCAAACCAAGCAGCAGCGGTTGGGCCACGAACTCGGCGATCTGGCCGTCGGTAGTGCCGAGGAGGCCGGGCGATGACCGCTCCGGGCTCGAAGCCGCGCGACGCTGCGACGCGCGACGGCTGCGGACTGGTCGTGGGCGTCGTCAGCGCGCGGTGGAACCACGATGTCGTCGAACGGCTCCAGCGTGGCGCGATCGACGCCGTCGCCGAGTGCGGCGCCACCGTGGTGACCGCGTCGGCGCCGGGCGCATTCGAACTCCCGTACGCCGCGCGCGTTCTCGCGTTGTCCGGGAAGGTCGACGCGATCGTCGTCGTCGGAGCGGTGATCCGTGGCGAGACGACGCACTACGAACTCGTCTCGGAGGGGTGCGCGAGCGGCGTGATGTCGGTGCAGCTCTCGACCGGAATTCCGATCGGACTGGGGGTGGCGACGGTCGAGAACCACGAGCAAGCGGTGGAACGCAGCAGCCGCCGGCACAACGTCGGCCGAGATGCGGCGATCGCGGCGATCGAGATGGCCCTGCTGTCTCGCCAATGGACTGCGAGCTCGAGCACCGCATGCTTCGACGACGACGAGTGATCGAATCCGCACCGTTCACAAAACCGCGTGACAGCCGAACTGCTCTGGTCTTGAATGTGGCCATGGCGACATCGAACGGTTCGGCACGTACGGCACCGAAAGGGCGGGCGACTCCGACCCGCAACTCCGGCGGTGGCGGCAGCACCTTCCTCACACCCACGATCCAGTGGATCCTGGTTGCGCTCGCCGGACTCGTGGTCCTCGCAGCGGTCATCTACTTCGCCAGCGACATCGGCGACGGTGGTGGAGGCGTCGACGACAGCGGGCTCGCACCGGTTGCCGTTCTGACCGAGTCAGAATCGGCAGCCTGATCGTCCAGCGGCCGGGCCATCTATGCTCGATCGGGTGCCGCAACGACATGACGACCGGACCGTGACGCCGTGACGCCGAAGCCGACCATCGGGGTCGTCATGGGGTCGTCCAGCGATTGGCCCACGATGCAGCATGCCGCCGACGTGCTCACCGGATTCGGCGTCGCCTACGAGGCGCGGGTCATCAGCGCCCACCGCATGCCCGACGAGATGTTCGCGTACGCCGAGTCGGCACACGCCCGGGGCCTGCGGGCGATCATCGCAGGCGCAGGCGGCGCCGCCCATCTGCCGGGCATGCTCGCCGCGAAGACGACCGTCCCGGTGCTCGGCGTCCCCGCCCCGAGCCGCCACCTGTCCGGCCAGGACTCGCTGCTGTCGATCGTGCAGATGCCCGCGGGGATCCCGACGGCAACCTTCGCGATCGGCGACGCCGGCGCGACGAACGCAGCCCTCTTCGCCGTCGCGATGCTTGCGCTCGACGACGAGGAGCTGCGTCAGCAGCTCGAACGGTACCGTGCCGAGCGTCGTGACGCCGCAGCCTCGTCGGTACTGCCCCCACCCGCATGAAGCCGTCATCGGTCCCGATCGTGCCCCCATCGATGATCGGAATGCTCGGCGGCGGCCAGCTCGGCAAGTACGCGCTGATGGCGGCCAATGCGATGGGCTATCGGACCATCGTCGTCGACCCCGACACGAACGCACCGGCACGGATCGTGGCGGACGAGCACGTGATCGCCGCGTACGACGATGCACCGACACTCGAGCGCCTCGTCGGCGACTGCTCGGTGGTGACCACCGAATTCGAGAACGCGCCGGCCGACGCGCTCGGTCGGCTGGCCACCTCGGTTCGGGTTGCCCCATCAGCCGATGCGGTGGCCGTCGCCCAGAACCGGATCGTGGAGAAGTCATTCCTCACCGACCACGGCATCGCAGTCGGACCGCACGTTGCGGCTCCGACGAGCATCGATGCGAAGGCGCTCGCGGCCGCGCGGGAACTCGCCGACCGGGGCGCCATCGTCAAGACCGCCCAGTTCGGCTACGACGGCAAGGGTCAACGTCGCGTCACCGGCCGGGAGGAACTCGACGCAGCACTCGCTGAGTTCGCCGGCAACGACTGCATCGTCGAAGCGCTGCTCGACCTCCGGGCCGAAGTCAGCGTCGTGGTCGCGCGTACGACGAACGGAACGATCCAGACCTGGCCGGTGACCGAGAACACGCACGTCGACGGCATCCTCGACGTGTCCGTCGCTCCTGCCCGAATCAGCCGTGAGTTCGCCGCAAGGGCCACCGACCTCGGGACCAGAGTGGCGAACGAACTCGACTACGTCGGGGTGCTCGCGGTCGAGATGTTCATCGTCGGAGATGATGAACTGCTGGTCAACGAACTCGCGCCCCGCCCGCACAACAGCGGGCACTGGACCCTCGACGCCAGTGTGACCAGTCAGTTCGAACAGCAGATCCGGGCGGTGTGCGGCGTCGGGCTCGGCGCGACCGCGATGACCGCTCCTGCTGTCGCAATGGTCAATCTGCTCGGGGATCTGTGGTTCACCGAGGACGCCACCCAGCCGGTCGAGCCCGACTGGGCTGCGGCGCTGGCCGACCCGGCGGCCACGCTGCACCTGTACGGCAAGACCGAACCACGCCGGGGCCGCAAGATGGGACACCTCACCGTGACTGCAGCTACGCCCGACGCCGCAGAGGCGCGAGCGCGGAAGCTGCGCGCGCAGCTCTGAATCCGAGGCGAGCGCAGGTGCTCGTCCGAACACCGCTTCCCCATCGTGGTCGGCCGTTCGACGCGTCGAGCGCGACACGAAGAGTTCCCAGCCGGGTCGGTGATCGGCTCGATCATCGACCCGTGCGCCGCGCCAACATCGCGCCGGCGATTTCCTTCACGAGCTTCGCGCCGACCATGGCCGTCATGTCGACGAGATCGCGCGTCGGGTTGAGTTCGACCACGTCGGCACCGACGAGCGGTCCGGGTAGCGCGTCGATCACGTCGAGTACCTCGCGCACCGTCAGCCCGCCCGGCTCGTGGTGGCTGACACCCGGAGCGCACGACGGGTCGAGGCCGTCGAGATCGACGCTGAGGTAGACCGGCCCCTGCAGCGCCCCTGGATCGAAATGGTGGAGTTGGCGGGGCGTCAGCATCGTGACGTTCCATCGCGCTGCCTGATCGACCTGGTGTTGCGTCGCCGTGCGAATCCCGAGCTGGACGAGCCTTGCCATGCAGCCGCCCTCGAGAGCTCTCGCGAACGGTGAGGCGTGACTGAGCGGGTTGCCGTCGAGATCGTCGTACATGTCGGGGTGGGCATCGATGTGCACGACCGTGAGGTCGTCGTGGAACTCGCGCAGTGCCCGCAGGATCGGGTACGTGACCGAGTGGTCGCCGCCGATCGAGATGATCTGGCGACCGCCGACGAGCTGTTCACGCACGGCGTCGGTGATCGCCTGCGCATCGGCATGCGATCCGCGTTCGTTGGTGAGCACCACGTCGCCGATGTCGTCGAGGGCCGGCATCACGCTGACCGACGCTTCGTTCGCATCGTTGCCCGAAGTCGAGTTCAGCGCCTCACGGATTGCCGCCGGGCCCTGCGCACACCCGAACATGAACGACGAATTCGCGTCGACCGGCAACCCGAGCAGCGTGATCGGGCCGACCGACATCGCTCCATCATGCCGCGACGCGCGACACTTCATACATGGCGACCATCACTGCGGCAGACGGCACCTCCATCGCGTACGACGACCATCCCGGTGGCGACCAGACGCCGGTGATCCTCGTCCACGGGATCACCGAGACCGCGGCGACGTGGGAACCGCTGATCGAACCCCTCACCGCACGACGTCGGGTGATCGTGATGGATCTCCGCGGACACGGCCGTTCCGGCACCGCAGCGAACTACGACCTCGGTGAGATGGCCGGCGACGTGGTCGGCCTCGCGTCGAACCTGAACATCATCCGGCCCCACCTCGTCGGCCACTCGCTCGGCGGCGCCGTCGTGTCGGCGGTCGGCGCAGCGCTCCCGGTGTCGTCGATCATCAACATCGACCAGTCGCTGCAGCTCGACGGTTTCAAAGCCCAGCTCCACGAGTTCGAGGAGCAGCTCCGCGATCCCGCGGCGTTCCCACTCGCGATCCAGGGCCTGTTCGAGATGATGGCCGGCGAGAAGATCGACCCCGACGAGATGGCACGGATCAACGCCCAGCGCCGCCCCGATCAGAACGTCGTGCTGGGCGTGTGGGACCTCATCCTCAGTTCGAGTGTCGAAGAGATCGCCGCAGTCGTCGCCACCGCATTGGCCGGCTACCGCGGCAAGCACGTGGACTACCTGTCGCTGTTCGGAATCGACCCCGGTGAGGGCTACGCCGACTGGATCGCGTCGTACATCCGCGGCGCGATCACCGAGGTGTGGCCCGACCACGGCCACTACCCACACCTCGTCGAACCGGAGCGGTTCCTGAAGCGTGCCGAGAGATTCTGGTCCTGAACCGCCTCGACCGGCGGGCGCTACGGTGCCGGAATGACACGTCTCGACGAAGTCGGCGAACGCGACGGCTGGCGCTGCTGGCTCTGTGACGAGCCGGTCGACGCCGACCGGTCCGTCAATGACGATCGCGGCCCGAGTGTCGACGCCCGGATGACCGATCGCAAGGCGAAGTCCAAGGGGAAGGGCAGGAAGCAGGGCTCGGTCGGCCGGCCGGAACGTCTCGCGCACCGCGCCTGCAACACCGGGAAGGGCAACGTCGAGGCCGTCGTCACGTGGGGCGACCACCTCTTCGTCGTCGACCCGTCGCCGATCATCCCGAGCGTGGAACGACTCGCGAACAAGGGCGGTCGCGAGGTGATGGCGCGCTGCCCGACCCGCGCCGACGCCGACGACGCCGCAGCATGGCTCGTCGACCGGATCTCACGCCTCGAACCGGGCCTCGACGTCAGCGTCGACATCGACGAAGGCGGCGGCCAGTACCTCGTCGCCCTCCGCGCCTGAAGGTCTGCCGGCGCCGTGGATCGCCACCCGGACCCTCGAACGAGCACCGTTCAGGCCGACGACCGTACACAGCCGAGCAATCGACGCCGACCGTCCACACCACGTGCCACCACACACACGTCACGCGACTCGGCGACCTCGGCCGTCAGACGGAACCCGGCGCCACGTTCGAGGTCCTCCTCCACCCGCAGACACCGGGCCAAGGCCCGCACGACCATGGTCTCGTCGTTGTACAACTCGACGAACTGGTCCGGGTCGCTGTACTTCCCGGTCACCGTGATCGCGTCGAGGCGTGGTCCCTGTTCGATCGACATCGAGTCGACACGGCCGAAAGCGTCGGTCGCCCGCAACGCGTCGGTGCCGACGTGGACGAACTCCCAGGGCTCGGGTTCTGGGCCCTGATCTCCAGCGTGGGGTGGATAACTCGGCACGAAGCCGTGCCGTTTGGCTTCGAGGTAGTTGTCGGCGGTGAGCCATCGATAGGCCGCGGACCGATGGAAGCTGCCGAGGGTGAAACCCGGTGAGAGGATGTCGACGATTGCGCCGGTGTGGTGGCGCGAGTAGCCGGGGATCGAGGAGAAGCGGAGGATCTCGTCGATCGCCGCATCGGCCCGACCGGCGCGCACACTGCTCGCGCCGTGGCCTCGGGAACCGAGCTTGCTGACGAAGATGGCACGCTGTCGAGCGACCGTGCGGTACCCGGAGGCCAGGTACAACCCGATGCCGGCTCGTTGCGCGTCGGCGACGAGGCTGTTCCAAGCTGCCGCCGTCGCCGGGTTCAGCAGGCCCCCGGACACTCCGACCATGCCGGCAAGTCCGGCGTCGTTGCGCTGCCGGTAGCCGCGCCGCTCGGCGATCGCCCGGATCCGCGCATCGGCGATCGGGTCGCCGAGGATCGCCGGCGGAGGCGTCGAGATGATCCCGGCGTCGCTCGTGAGGTCGACGATCCGCTGGAACTCGTCGTCGGACAGACGCCTCCACGGCCCGGTCACCTCGTCGGACGACACCGTCGAGCGCGCGAACGGTGTGCAGGTCGAACTGAACACCCTGGTATCGAGCAGTCGGGCCGGCGTGGACGCGACCGTGTTGCGTCCGTCGACGACTGCGAACAGGTCGAGAATCGTATGGTGCGCTGCCCCGGCGGCGTCGTAGCAGACGCGGCCGTCGGGACCGATCGTCACCAGTGCGAGGTTCGGATTCGGTGGCGTCCCCGCGGCGAAGTTGACGGACGAGAGTCGCTCATCGGCCGAGCGCGTCCCGACCGGTGGAGCGGCGGAGCTGCGCAGCAGACCGTATCCCCGCCCCGTTGCGCCGGTGTTGGTGATGTTGACGAACACCGCATCACCAGGAGACCCCGCTTCGACATCGACACAGCGGGCCGCCAACGGCGCGAGCGGCGAGCCCCGTCGCGTGTCGAGCAGTCGACGTGGCGCCGTCGGAACGAGCGCCTCGGCGCGCAGCACTGCGGTGAGATCGAGGATGACGTCGTGGTCGGCGACCGCGCCGTCGTAGCAGAAGCGTCCGTCCGGACCGAGCTCGACGACGGCCAGATTCGGGTCGGGTGGAGTCGCTGCGGCGAAGTTGACCGACGAGAACTGATCCGGCGCGGCCGCGCTCGAAGACCGGCGTACTGCCGTCGTCGGCCCGCAGTGCACCGAAACCGCGACCCGCTGCCCGAACCGGGGTGATGTTCACGACGGCGAGATCGCCGGCGGTCACCTCCGGGACCGTGGCGGTGCAGACCGACGAGTTCGCGGCAACCCGGCTGGCGATGCGGGTATCGACCAGGCGCACGGGGTCGCTCACGGTCACGCTCGACGGCGGGACGACCCCCATCAGATCCACCACGACGTCGTGTGACGACAGCACCCCGTCGTAGCAGATACGGCCATCGGATCCGATCCGCGACACCGACAGATTCGGGTTGACCGGGACACCGCGAGCGAAGTTCACCGACGAGAACCGGTCCTCCGGTCGCCGATCGTGAAGCGGGATCGCGTCTGACGCGCGTACGACACCGTGGCCGCGACCGGCAGCGGTCGTGTTCGTGACGTTGACGACGACGAGATCGTCGGGACGTCCGCCCGGCACCGTCACGCAGCGTGAAGAATCGGCCTCGATGGCGACCACCGGGTCGACCTGGACGAGCACGACGGCGGGGAGAACGGCCAGTGCTACGAGCACCACGGTCGACATCCGTCGTGGTCCCCCGCACCGCATCACATCGTGCGGGCCGCGTTGTCGAAGCGCGTGTACTGGCCGAGGAAGACGAGTCGCTTGGTGCCGATCGGGCCGGCACGGTGCTTGGCGATGATCACCTCGGCTGATCCCTTGTCGGGTGACTCCGGGTTGTACACCTCGTCGCGATAGAGGAACATCACGACGTCGGCGTCCTGCTCCAGCGACCCCGACTCACGCAGGTCGGCGAGCATCGGCCGTTTGTCGGACCGCGACTCGAGGTTTCGGCTCAACTGGCTGAGCGCGACGATCGGTACCTCGAGTTCACGGGCCAGCACCTTGAGGTTGCGGCTGATCTCCGACACCTCGAGCTGGCGGTTCTCGGAGTTGCCCGAACCCGACATCAGCTGCAGGTAGTCGATCATGATCAACGAGATCCCGCCGTGGTGCGCCTTGATGCGACGAGCTTTCGCCCGAATCTCCATCACGGTCACCTGCGGGTTGTCGTCGAGGTACAGCGGCACCTCGAGGCGTCCGACGGCAAGGCCGATCTTCGACCAGTCCGACTCGGTGAGCTTGCCGGTCCGCAGCTTGGTCGAGTCGACCTTCGCCTCACTCGACAAGATGCGCTGGGTGAGCTCGGAGTGTCCCATCTCGAGCGAGAACACGAGCACCGGCTTCTCCTCGTGCTTGGCGATGTGGGCCGCCAAGCCCAGGCCGAACGCCGTCTTGCCCATCGCCGGACGGGCACCGACGATGTTGAGGGTGCTCGGCTGCAAGCCCGAGAGCAGGTCGTCGAGGTCGTCGTAGCCGGTCGCGGCACCGGTGATCGTGTCGCCGCGCTCGAAGTTCTCCTCGAGTTGGTCCATCGCCAGGTTGAGCAGTTCCTGGATCGGCCGTGTCGAGTCGACCACGCGGTCTTCGGCGACCTCGAACATCTTCGACTCGGCCATGTCGACGGCCTTCGTCACGTCGTCGGGCTCGCTGAACGCGATGTCGGTGATCTCACCCGCCGTATGGATCAAGCGGCGCAGCAGCGCGGTGTCCATCACGATCTTGGCGTAGTGCTCGGCACCCGACACCGACGGCGTCGCGTTCTGGAGTTCGCTCAGGTGTTCGATCCCGCCGATCTCGTCGAGCAGCGAGTTCTTGCGCAACTCGTCGGCCACGGTGACCACGTCGACCGGACCGGACGTGGAATAGAGCGCCCGAATCGCGTCGAACACGTGCTGGTTGGCGGGGTTGTAGAAGTCGCGTGGTTTGAGCCCCGCCTCGCCCACCGCACCGATCGCGTCACGCGACAGCAACAATGCACCGAGCACCGACTCCTCGGCCTGCAGGTTGTGAGGAGGGACCCGCCCGGCTCCACCGGACGGCCGTCGGATGGGTGTGACCCGAGCGCCACCGTTGTCGATCGGAAAGTTCTCGTCACCAGCCATGAGTGCCCCATTCTGTGCCCTGTCGCCTGTGGACAACCAGTCCCGACAGGGTGGGAACCGGCTGTTGATCACCTGTGGACAACGTCAGGCTCCTGTGGACGAGGCTTGTTGTGGACAAGGTGTGAAAAACAAACGAGGCGTGGCCGGTCGTCAGACCGGACACGCCTCGTGTTTGTCGAGTTCGTGACCATCGGCAGTTCGACGGTCACTTCGTTCATCACTCGGCGGCGACGACCTCGAGGGTGATCGGGAACGACACGTCACGATGCAACGACGCGGTCGCCGTGTGCGACCCCACCGTCTTCACGTGATCGATCTCGATCTCCTTGCGGTTGATCTCGATCCCGGTCTGCTCGAGCACGGCCTCCGCGACCTCGGCCGCATGGATCGAGCCGAAGAGTTTCCCCTCGGGGCTCGCCTTGGCGGCGATCGTGATCGTCTTGGGAACAAGCGTGCTCGCCACGGCGGTGGCAGCTTCGCGGGACTCGTGGTCCTTCGCATCGCGCGAGGCCCGCATCTTCTTGGCCTGTTCGATCGCACCGGCCGACGCCTTGATGGCGTGACCCTTCGGGAACAAGAAGTTGCGAGCATGGCCGTCGGCGACGTCGACGATGTCGCCGCGCAGGCCGAGACCGGCCACGTCGGAACGGAGAATGATCTGCATGATCAGTCCTCCCCGCCCTGGTCGCTGACGACCTCGTCGACCGCGTCGCTGGGCGCCTCATCGGCACCCTCGACGGACGTGTCGAGCTCGTCGGACTCGGTGGCCTCGGCGTTCTCGTTGCTCGACGAGTCACGATCGGAGCGACGATCATCGCCCCGCTCGCCGCGGCGGCCGCCGGTACGCGTCGAGGCGACCCGGGTGGCGTACGGCAGCAACGCCATCTCGCGCGCCACCTTGATCGCGTTGGCGACTTCGCGCTGCTGCTGCAGATCGTTGCCGGCGACACGCCGGTTCTTGATCTTCGCCCGGTCGCTCATGAAACGGCTGAGCAGATCGACGTCCTTGTAGTCGACGTACTCCACCTTCTCGATGACGAGGACGCTGGTCTTCTTCTTGAATTTGCGAGGATTCGCATCCCGGGCGGACCGGGCCTTGTTCTTCTTGCTTGCCATGGGGCTGAGTTCCTTACTGGAAAGTTCTGGTCATTTCGAGGGGAGGCCGGCAGCACCGTCCAAACGGACGCTGGTGTCGCGGGCGCTCGAGATGGTGTGAGTGCGTGGGCTCAGAACGGTTCTTCGTCGCCGTACACCGGATCCGGTGCCGCCGCTGCGCCGCCGCCGCCACCACCACCGCCACCCGAGGGGGCGGAGTCACGGCTGATGCGTTCGACCTGTGCCTGCGCCCAGCGCAGGCTCGGTCCGAGCTCATCGGCGATCACTTCGACGATGGTGCGCTTCTCGCCCTCACGGGTCTCGTAGTCGCGCTGCTGCAATCGTCCGGTGACGATGATGCGCGAACCCTTGCTGAGGCTCGCTGCGGCGTTCTCACCGAGTTCACCCCACGCCGTGACGTTGAAGAATGACGTCTGTTCCTGCCACTCGCCGTTCTGCTGGTACCGACGGTTGACGGCCAGCCCGAAGCTGGCGACACCACGACCGCCGGTGGTGTAGCGAAGCTCGGGATCGCGAGTTGCGTTTCCGACGAGCGTGACGCTGTTCTCTGAAGCCATGTGATTTCCCCTTGTGCTTGGTGCTGTCGCCGCCGACCGATCAGGCTGCGGTGACCGCCATGCCGCGGCGCTCGGCCTCGGCCTCCGGTAGACGGATGAGCTTGTGACGGACCACATCGTCCGCGAGTCGGAGCGCCCGCTCGAGTTCGTCGAGCGAGCCCGGTGCCGTCACGATCTCCGCAACGAGGTAGTAGCCGGCAGGCTTCTTGTTGATCGGGTACGCGAACTGGCGCTTGCCCCACCAATCGATCTTGCCGTGCAGCTCGCCGCCGGCGGACGAGACACCATCGGTGACCGCCTTCATCCAAGCCTGCGCGTCGGGGTCGTCGACGTCGCCGTCGATGATGACCATCAATTCGTATCCACGTGTCATACGTGTGTGTTCTCCCTTCGGATACCGACCGGTCGAGCGACCTCGACAGGCAGTAGCCCCGTGTGGGGCAGGGCCAATATGGACTGCGCCACGCTATCGGACGCGCGTCGATCGCGTGCTCGGACCGGGGTGGAGGCACTGACGAGACACGACGACATGCCCACATCATGCGCGCGGGGGTACTTCAGAGTCCGCGTCGCCCCTGCGCCCGGGGCGCGGCGGTCAGCCGATCGCGACACACTCGGCCGACTCGGTCCCGGCGAGGAGCTCGACGGTGGAGCCGGGGCCGATCCCGATCGCGTCGAGCTCACCCTGGAACATCTCGATCGCCACGGTGTACGGAGCCTCGGCCCGATACCGCTCGCACCGGGAGGAGTCGCTCTCCGAGCACGGCTCCATGTCGACGGCGCTGACATAGCCCCCGTCGGCGCCGAACCACGCGATCGACAGCGGCGTGGGCGTTCCGATCATGACGAACGCGCCCTCGCCGGGGTCGTCGAACACGAACGCCATCCCGACGGCATCGCCGAGGTCGGTGACATCCATCAGTCCGCGAGCACGCTCGTCGGCGACATCGGCCAACCAGAGGCAGACGGTGCACACCGCACCGTCGGCCGAGGTGATCTCGGCACCAACCGTGGTGAACCCCTCGGGCCGCACGCCGTCGCCAACGGCATCGTCAGCGCGGGTCCGCACGTCCTTGGTCTCGACGGTGATGCCCGTCGACGACGTGGTGGCGGCCGACGATGTCGTCGCCGCCCCGGATGTCTCGATCGGCGTCTGAGCATCGGCGGGCGACGGGGAGGGTGCCGCGACGACGGGGACGCTCGCTACGGGATCGGTCGCACTCGTCACCGCGTCGTCGGCCGATGTGCACCCCCCGCTCACCACCGCCACGACCATCACCGCCACAACCATCACCGCCACGGGGATTCCGGGGTGCGGGACGATCCGGGGACGGGCGAACCGGATCATGTCAGGCGCGCGAGGCGCGCCGGCCGCCGACGGGCAGCACCCGCAACAGGTGGTGCCATCGACACGCGACACACGCCTCGACCACGTACGCGTTGAGATCCTCGGGGCGGGCGTTGAGGGTGCGCATCTCCTTCGCGGTCGACACGCAACGACCCTGCGGCCCGATCCCGTGGCCGAACACGTAGGTCACCAGCCGGAGGTTCACCTCATCACAGATCGGGCACGGCGTCGAGGTCTCGGTTCCGACGTTGCCGGCGGCCCGGATCAGCTCGGGGTGAGCGTCACACACGGTGTCCATCGGGACCCGTCCGCGCCGCACCTCGTTGATCAACATGCGCCGGGCGAGGCGATGGTCGACGATGCCGCGCGCGCCGTCGACCCCTCGGAGTGCGCCGACGGTGAAGGCCATGGTCGGCGAGCGTAGTGGCACCTCGGATCGAGTGTGGCTCTGTGCGCTCGGGCCGCAGCGGAGGCGCGACGAGCACCGACCGCGAACGCCCGGCGGGCGACCGTCGTGGACCGGCTGCCGAGGTCATGGCGCCGGAACCCGTGTGCGTGTCCCCGTATCGGACACCCGTACCAGACAGAATGGGCGTCGTGGCAGCCAACATCATCTTCGGATCGGGCATCCCCGGCGACACCGAACTCCGCCTCTGCGGCGACGTCAGCGGAGCCAGGCGCGCCGTCGAACTCGGCGTGTCGGAATGGTTCAACTCGATCGAGTTCGCCGAAGCGGGCGCCAAGGCGATCGCCGTCGATCCGGATCCCGACCGCATCGCCGAAATGCGGACGGCGCGCCGACGCGGCCGAGGTGACCGTGCAGTGTCTCACCGCCGACCTCGCCGACCTCGGTGACATCTCGTCCGCCAGCTGCGAGGTCGTCGTGGCCGTGGAGTCGATTCTCGACGTCGACGACCTCGGCCGACTGCTGCGCCAGGTCCATCGCATCCTCAAGCCGTCGATGCCGTTCGTGATCTCGATGCCCCACCCCTTCGCTGCCGTCACCGATACTCGGCCCTACGGAACCGACGCCCGGACCGTGGGTGACTGGTTCACCGCCCTCGGCCGCTCCAACTTCCGCGTCGACCAGGTCAAGGAACTCGGCGTGTCGCCGACGCATCCGATTCCGACCACGCTCGTCCTGCGATCCCGCAAAGAAGGCTCCTGACCGGCCCGAGCGTCAACGGCCGACCAGCAAGCCGGCGGCATCCGCGGCAAACGGCCGCGCGAAGAGGTAGCCCTGTCCCTGGTCGGCGCCGAGCTCGCGCAGCTGGCTCAGCTGCAACGGCGTCTCCACACCTTCGGCGATCACGTGCAGGCCGAGCGAATGACCGAGGTGGGCGACCGCGTCGACGATCGATGAGTCGTCCACCTCGATGCCGAGCCCGTTGACGAACGACCGGTCGATCTTGATCGCTTCGACCGGAAACCGCTTCAGATAGGTGAGCGACGAGTAACCCGTGCCGAAGTCGTCGACCGACAGGTGGACACCGAGACTGCGCAACTCGCGGAGCGCCACCGTGGCAGCCCCCACGTCGGTGAGGAGCGCCGTCTCGGTGATCTCGAACCACAGCGCATCGGCCTCGATGCCGTTCGTGCCCAGAGCGTCCTCGACCACCAGCCGGAAGCTCGGGTCGCCCAACTGCTGTGCGTCGACGTTGACCGAAAGCGCACAGCGGCCCCAGGGGTGCCCGTGTGCACGCCACGTGGCCAGCTGTGCGAGGGCGTCGCGCAGCATCTGCTCACCGATCTCGCCCATCAGGCCCGATGCCTCGGCGTTGGGCAGGAACTCGCCGGGGGCGAGGAGTCCTCGCTCGGGGTGCAGCCACCGCACGAGTACCTCGAACTTGACGAACTCACCGCTCGCGAGGTCGACGATCGGTTGGTAGTACGGCACGAGCTCGGCACCGCCGAGCGCTCGACGGAGTTCGTTCGTTGTCTTCAGGCGGCCACGCGACTCGTTGCGGACGTCCTCGGTGAAGCGTGCGACCCGGTCACGTCCGCCCGCCTTCGCTTGGTACATCGCCGTGTCGGCCGCACGCAACATGTCGTCGGCGGTGATCCCCGGTGTGGTGTTGGTGGCGAATCCGATCGACGCGGTCACGACGATCTCGTGCCCATCGATCATCACCGGGTCCTGGACCGAGTGTCGCAACCGCTCGGCGACGCGTGCGGGGTTCAGCGGACCGAGTCGGATCTCGCCGGTGTCGTCGGACTGCTTGGTGGTGCCATCGACGAACACGACGAACTCGTCGCCGCCGAATCGCGCCAGCTGATCGCCGACCCGCATCACTGAACGGAACCTCCGGGCGACGTGGCGGAGGAGTTCGTCACCGACGCTGTGACCGAGGCTGTCGTTGACGATCTTGAAGTTGTCGAGGTCGAGGAACAGCACGGCGACCTCATCGCGCCCTGCGGTCCGGAGCAGTTCGTCGAGACGGGCCACGATCGACGCCCGATTCGGCAGCTCGGTGAGCGCGTCGTGGGTGGCAGCGTGCGAGAGGCGCTCCGCTGCGATCCGCTGTTCGGTGATGTCCTCGATGTGCGTGATGGCGAGGGAGACGCCGTGCTCCTCGATCACCGACACCTGCGTCTTGGTCCAGACGAAGTCGCCGTCGCGGCGAAGGTACCGCTGTTCGATCCGGTAGCTGTCGTCGATGCCGAGCTCGATCCTCGCCCGCTCGGCGGCCGCTGCGCGCAGATCGTCGGGATGTGTGATCTCGCGGATCGACCGACCCAACAGGTAGCGACGCGAGTGGTCGAGCAGGTCGGCGAGCGACTGGTTCGCGTCGACGATGCGGTGGTCGGACAACCGGACCAGGGCCATGCCGGTCGGCGCCGAATGAAACGCCTGCTGGAACCGTCGCCGAGCCTGCTCCAGCGCTTCCGACGTCCGCTCACGGTCGCCGACGTCGCGGAGGACGACGACGGTGCCACCGTGTTCGTCGGTGACCGGGTGCAATGTGGCCTCGACCAGCCGGGTCACGCCGTCCCTACCGACGAGCTCGAACGCAGACGGTCCCCCGGCATCGGCATCGAGTCGCAAGCGACGCCAGCGATCGGTGATGTCGTCACGGTCGTCGTCGGACACGAATCCGATGAACGAACGACCGAGCAACGCGTCGATCGGTCGGCCCGTCAACTCGGCCGCGCGCCGATTGGCGGACGCGATCGCCCCGTCGGCATCGAGACTGAGCACGGCATCGGGCAGGCCGTCGAGCAACTGGCGAATCCGGTCTCCGTTCGCTTCGACCTCGTCGACCGACGCATGCAGTCGCCGGCGCACACGACGGGCGTCGATCGCGACGATGCCGATCGCCAGCACCGCGACCACACCGGCCGCGACGACCATGATGATCCCGCCTGAACTCACGACCCGACGTTACGAGCCCGGTCTCCCCCGCCCGCGGATGCCGCCCCCACCCGTCAGCGGGCGGCGTACCAGGCGTCGAGGCGCTGACGGATCTCGGCGTCGCCGACGAGGCCCTCTTCGAGACGGATCTCCATCAAGAACTTCATCGCCTCGCCGACCACACGACCCGGCTCGACACCGAGCTGCTCGATCACGTCGTTGCCGTCCAACTCGGGCCGGAGCGCCGCCAGTTCCTCGGCCGCGGCGAGCTCGTCGATCCGCACCTCGAGGTCGTCCATCCGGCGTGACAGTCGCGCGGCCTTCTTCGCGTTGCGGGTCGTGCAGTCGCACCGGGTGAGCACGTTCAGTTCCTGGAGGAGGGGTCCCGCGTCGCGCACGTATCGTCGCACCGCCGAGTCGGACCACCCCATCGAGTAGGTGTGGAACCGCAGGTGCAACGCCACGAGTTCGGTGACCGCCTTGATGTCGTCGTTGGAGTACCGCAGCGCAGCCATCCGCTTCTTGGTCATCCGGGCACCGACCGCGTCGTGGTGGTGGAACGTGGTGCCCTTGCCCTGCAGGTAGCCGCGCGTCTTCGGCTTGCCGACGTCGTGGAACAGTGCCGCGAGCCGGGTGAGGCGGAAGTCGAAGCTCGGCCGCTCGCCGGCGACGATCGCCGGATGCTCGTGCGGCGGGCGCACGTTCTCGACGACCGCGATCGAGTGGGTCAGCACGTCCTTGTGACGATGGATCGGATCGTGTTCGAGCCGCATGGTCGGCAGCTCGGGAAGGAACTGATCGGCCAGCCCGGTGTCGACGAGGAACCACAGACCGTCGGCGGGATGATCGACCACGATCAGCTTGTCGAGTTCGTCACGGATCCGCTCGGCCGACACGATCTCGAGGCGCGGCGCCATCTCGCGCACCGCGGCGACCAGTTCCTCGGTGGGCTGCAACTGGTAGCCGCGCGATGAAGCGTGCCGCACGCAACATGCGCAGCGGATCGTCGCTGAAGCTGATCTCCGGGCCGATCGGCGTGCGCAGGACGCGCTGCGACCAGGTCGACCGCTCCGTCGAACGGGTCGACCAGCTCGGGCGTGTCGCCGTCGCCGGTCAGCTCGAGCGCCATGGCGTTGACCGTGAAGTCGCGACGCGAGAGGTCGGCCTCGATCTCGTCGGCGAACACGACGTGCGGCTTGCGCGAGTCGTCGGTGTAGGCCTCGGCGCGGAACGTGGTGATCTCGTAGACCCGCGTCTCGCCGGTCGCGGCGTCGACCTTGTGGGCCCCGATCGTGCCGAACTTCTCGCCCTGGGTCCAGATCGCGTCGGCCCATCCCTCGAGACACGCCTTGATCTCCGGCGGACGAGCATCGGTGGTCAGATCGAGGTCGAAGTCGGACCGTCCGCTGTCGACGAGGAGGTCGCGGACCGTGCCGCCGACCAGGTACAGCCGGTGACCGGCCGTGCGGAACCGCTCGGCGAGCGGATCCAGCTCGCGCAGGACGGGGGCGAATCGCTCGGGGATCACACCGCCAGCGTATTGGGTCCCGTCGCCGCGAGCCCCGCTGCGTTCGATCGGATCGGATGCGACATCGGTCGAGCGCACCGTCGGCGCACAGGTCCAACGATTAGCGTCGGTCGGGTGCGTCAGGCCATCGCGACTCCGTCGGCTCGCGCCGAACTGCGGGCATGGCCGCTCGACGAGTCGATCGGCCATCTCGTGATGGTCGACGTGTCGATGGTCCCCACCCCGGAGCAGGTGGACGGGTGGCTGGCCGCCGCCTACACCGCACCGGCACCCGGTGCTGGCGGTGCGCACCGGAGCGCTCTATCCCGGCAGCCGCCGCCGTGTTCGCCGAGCGCGGGTTCGACGTCATCGACCGGCTCGTGCTGCTCGAACGCGCGCTGCTCCACCAACAACCGACCCGTCGCGATCGGCGGGCCCGGACGGCTGGTCTCCGACGCGCCCGACGTCGCGACCTCCGGACGATGGCGGCGATCGACCAGTCGGCGTTTCCGGCGGGATGGCGCAACGACGTCACTTCGCTGGATGCGATCGCCGATGCGACACCGTCGGCTCGGAGTCGCCTGGCCCGTCTCGACCGGTCCGCCACGGGCACCGTCGGCTTCGCCATCACCGGCAAGGCGGGGACCACCGGATACCTCCAGCGAATCGCGGTCCGTCCGGATGCTCGGCGGCTCGGAATCGGACGACAACTCGTCGACGATGCGGTCGACTGGCTGATGCGTCGAGGAGCGAGCCGCGTGCTCGTCAACACCGGAGATCGACAACCGCTCGGCACTGCGGATGTACGAGCAGGCATCGTTCGAGCGGCTCGACGACGAGCTCGTCGTCCTGGAACACCGCCGGACATCATGAAGCGTGCGCTCACGGCCACGGCCGTCACGTTCGCGCTGCTCGGCATCGCCACGACCGCGATCGCACAGGACGATCCGGGGCCGACGGAACCGGCCGCGCCGAGACGGGTCGATCCGGATGGAACTCGTCGACCAGTCCTTCGACCTCGCGCCCGGCGGCTTCATCAGGCTGACGTACCGCCTCATCGGCGACCTCCAGGCCGTCGCCGATCTCGCGCCACCGACCACCACCACGACCACGACCACCACCACCACCACGACCACGACCACGACCACGACCATCCTTGCGCCCGAGGGTGCACCGGCTCCCGTCGAGCCCGGAACGACCGCCGCCGAGCCCACCCCACCGCCCCCGCCGGCGACGGCGCCGCCGACGACGGCTCCACCCACGACCGTCCCCCCGACCCCACCGGTCGCGCTCACGCTGCGGGTACTCAACTACCGCCCGCTCGATGATCCGACCGAGCTGACGGGGCTCCTGGGCGCCGACCCGAGATCCAGTCGGCTCCCGCCGGTGATCGACGGGATCGACCTTCCCGACCTCCGCTCGATGATCACCGTCGAATCGCCCACCGAGGCGATTCTCGAGGTGTCGGTGCCCACCGACATGGCGCCGAGCATCTCGGAGAACCTCGAGTTCAACACCGACGGCGTCCACCCGATCGTCGTCCAGCTGCGCGCCGACGATCGAGTGGTCGCACGCCACGGCACCGTGGTGGAGCGACGCAGCGGAACCCGCACCGCGCCGCCCACCATCGACCTGTCCCTGTTCGCCGCGATCGACGACCCCGGGCCGAGCGGGACCGAGGAGGAGTACGCCACCGCGGTCGGCGAGTTCGCAGGCCTCATCGCCGACGCCGAAGCGCTCGACGCAGCCATCACGATGGCCGTTCCGCCGTCGGTCGTCACCTCCGCCGTGTCGACCGGGTTCATCGACACCGAGGACCCCGAGCTCCTGGACGACGACATCCTGCTCGCTGCGCCCGCGACGCCATTCGACATCTCGACGGCTGTCGCAGTCGACCGTGTCGACGCGTTCGTCCGCCAGCTCCGAGCCGGCGAAGACGACGTCGCCGACGCGATCGGCAAGATCCCCGTGCGCGACGTCTGGCCGACCACATCGGAGTTGAGCGGACCTGCTGCGCAGGTCCTGCGCGACCTCGGGGTTCGCTACCTCGCGATACCCGCCGACGTGTATCGCACCACGATCACCGCCGAGGACGACATCGAGGCACCCCCCGCCGACCGCTTCGTCGAGTTCCCGCTCCCCGACGGCGGGCAGATGCCCGCGCTCATCATCGACGAGGAGTTCGGTGCCGCCTTCACGACCGAGGCAACCGACGAGATCCTCGCGGAATCGACCCCTGCAGAATGGGCGATCGAGACCATCGCCGAGCTGCGCCTGGAACAATTCGGCGCAACCCGCTCGGAACGTCGCGACCAGCGCAGTCACCTGATCGCGGCTCCGGGACTCGGAGCTTTCGACCCTCGACTCGCCGCCGAACTCGAACGGATGGCCGAAACCACCGAAGCAATCCGTTTCCGCGCCGCGAATGATCTGAGCTCGGCGACGGCCACGCTCGACGTCGAGCCCGACCCTGAGCTGCTCGAGGTCGCCGGTCCCTCACTCGAGGCGCGTCTCGAACGGATCGGCGAGGTCACGCTCTCCCTGCAGACCGTCGCGTCGATGCTCCCGGCCGACGACCCGCGGCCCGCGGCATGGATTCGGCAGCTCGACAGCTTCGTGTCGACGGCGTTCGACGAGGAAATGGTCGAACGCCGAGCTCGACGAGTTGTTGGTCGAGGCGCAGACACTGCGCGACGGCATCGTTGCGCCCGAACCGTTCACGTTCACCCTCACCGGCCGGGAAGGCGCCATCGACATCCGGATCGGGAACGAACTCGACGAGCCACTGAACGTGGTGCTCCGCCTCAGCTCACCCCGCCTCGAGTTCCCCGACGGCGATGTTCCCGTCACCCTGCGCCCGAACGACGTGACCGTCGTGAACGTGACCGTCGTCGCACGGTCGAACGGCACGTCACCGGTCACGGTGGACGTGCTCACGCCGTCGGAGGACCCCCTCATCGAGCCGGTCACCCTCACCTCGCGAGTCAACGCCCTCACCGGCCTCGGCCAGGTGCTCACCGCCACGCTGTTCCTGATTCTGCTCACTTGGTGGTTCTCGCACTGGCGTGCCCGGCGCCGCGAGAACTCCCCGAGCGAACCGGAGTCGGTCGAGGCTGAGTAACCTGTCCGACCCGTGAGCAACGTACGCATCGTCACCGACAGCTCCTGCGACCTCCCCGCCGAGGTCGCCGACGAGTGGGCATCGAGATCGTCCCGCTCAGCATCCGTTTCGGCGACGACGAGTTCATCGACCGCGAGGAGCTGAGCGTCGCCGAGTTCTGGACCCGTTGCGTCAACATGTCGACCCTGCCGGAGACCGCAGCGCCCGCTCCCGGCCAGTTCGAGACGGTGTACCGCCGCCTCGCCGGCGACGGCGCCACCGGCATCGTCGTGGTCTCGCTGTCCGGCTGCGTTGTCCGCCACGATGCAGAGCGCCGAACTCGCCGCCCGCATCGATCGCCGACGACGACGCGATCGACCTCGACGTCCGCGTCGTCGACCGCCGCACGGTCACGATGGGTCTCGGCACGATCGCGCTCGCGTGCGCCCGCGCCGCCGCCGACGGCGCGACGATCGACGACGGTCGAAGCGCTCGCCACCGACCTCGTCCGATCGGACCCGGGTCTTCGGCGCCCTCGACACGCTCGACAACCTGAAGAAGGGCGGCCGGATCGGCAACGCCAAGGCGTTGCTCGCCACGGCGCTGTCGATCAAGCCGATCATCGAGGTCACCGGCGGCGTCGTCGAGCAGGCCGGCAAGCAGCGCACCCGCTCGAAGGCGCTGGCGCATCTCGTCGACAAGGTTCAAGAGCTACGACGGCCGGATCGAGAACCTCGCCGTGCTGCACGCCGACTGCAGCGACGTCGACGTGTTCGTCGAGATGCTCGCGCCGTACTACGACGGCGACATCGTCGTCGGCGAGATCGGCCCGGTCATCGGCACCCACGGCGGCCGCGGCACCATCGGCGTCGCCTTCCACGAGTCACCGACGCCTGAACGCTGACGTCACGAGCCGCCGCGGCACCCACCGACGTACGGAATTGACGGCGTCGGAGAGCCGCATTGCCCCGGCTCGAGCGCTCGGATCCACTAGCGTTCCGTGACGTCCATGTCATCCGCGACCCCCACGATCATCGCCGGCCGGTACGAGCTGCAGCGACGCCTCGCCCAAGGCGGCATGGCCGAGGTCTGGCTGGCGGTCGACCTCACCCTCGATCGCAAGGTCGCCGTCAAGTGGCTCAAGCCGACGCTCGCGACCGACCCGATCGTCGCGGAGCGATTCCGGCGCGAGGCGATCGCCGCAGCGAGCCTCAACCATCCGAACATCGTCGCGGTCCACGACGTGTTCGAACAGGACGGTCGTCAAGCCGTCGTGATGCAGTTGGTCGACGGCAAGAGCCTGCGCCAGCTGCTCGACACCCAGAAGCGGCTGAGCCCCGAGCTGACCTGCCACATCGGCACCTGCGGTCGCGATGGCGCTCGACAACGCCCACGAGGCCGGCTTCGTCCACCGCGACGTGAAGCCGGGCAACATCATGATCACCCCGGACGGCCGGGTGCTGCTCACCGACTTCGGGATCGCCAAGGGCCTCCACGGCGACGACAGCGACGACCTCACCAGCGACAACATCATGATGGGGACGGCGAAGTACCTGTCGCCCGAGCAGGTGCGCGGCAAGAAGCTCGACGGTCGCGCCGACCTCTACTCGCTCGGTCTCGTGCTGTACGAGTGCCTCGCCGGGTCGCGTCCCGTTCCTCGGCGAGACCGATGCCGACACGGCACTGGCCCGTCTCCAACGCGATCCGACCGACCTCGCCCGCCTGCGTGCCACGTTGCCGACGCGGCTGGTCACGGTGGTCCACGCACTCCTCGCCCGTCGCCCGGAGGATCGCCCAGCCAACGGCGCGGCGCTGATCGCCGAACTGAAGGCCGCCCAGGAGGACGGGCCACCGCAGTTCGACGAGACCAACGAGGAGCGATCCCCTGTTTCCCCGTTCGCGGCCGGTCGGCTGCGTTCGCGCCCCGTCGGACGTGCGGGGACGGTCCCAGGACCGGAGTCGGGGGATCCGGCAGCCAACGCCACCACGTGGCAAGGAGTCGCGGGGCGGTGACCGCCGGGCTGCTCCCGACAAGAAGCGCCGCCCGTCGACGCCCGACACATCCCGGAGCCGCGTCGATCCAGCGACGCTGCCGAGCGGCCCCGTCGGCATCCCGGGTGAGCCACCGCACGTCACCGGCCGGGTGCCGGTGACCGCTTCGGACACACCGTCGACACGCGTGGCGACCACCCGTGCCGATGCACCCCCGCCGATTCACCGCGACCCGACGCCGTCCGCCGGCGACCAGCGCGGTGCACCCGCACGCGGCATGACGCAGGGGTGGGGCCCGTCGGCGACGGCGGTCGGTGCACTGATCGCCGTGGCGACCGTGATCGGACTCATCCTCTGGTGGACCCTGGCGACGGGTGACGATGCGACGACTCCGTCCACCACGGTGCTGCCCGACGACGACGCCGTCGCGTCACCCGTCGAACCCGAGGAGCGCGCGATCGACCAGACATCCGCGGACGAGACACCGCCCGCTGCAGAGATCGACACGACCGAACCCGCGCTCGACGGCGACACGGCCCGGATCGTGTCGGTGGCCGCCTTCGATCCCGAGGGCGACCTCGAAGAGAACGACGACCTCACGTCGGCCGCACTGGCCGACGGCGACTCGTCGACCACGTGGCGTACCTCCTGCTACTCCAACCAGTTCATGGGCGCGAAGCGCGGTGTCGGGCTGGTCGTCAGCTTCGATCGTCCGCTCGACAGGCGTCTGACTTTCGACGTCGGCACCGGTCCGTATCAGGTCCAGTTCTTCGAGTGGGACGGCGACACCGCCCCTTCCACCGTCGACGACTGGGGCGAACCGTTCGACCGATCGTTCGGACCCGAAGCTGCGACCGTCACCACCGACCCCAGCGGGTTCGCGACGCGTCACGTCCTCATCCTCTTGAACGAGATCGGCGCCAGCGATGGCTGCAGCGTCGACAATCCGTATCGCGGGACGATCGACGAACTCACCCTGATCGACTGAATCCGCACGGCGGGACACCAAACCCCGACCACCGACACGTCCCGGTCCGTGATGGATCGCGCGTCGTCGAGGAACCCCGGGGATGGCCGCGCCGGACGATCCCGGTTCGTTACGCTCGCCGGATCGCAGTCCAAACCGACGACAACGAGCTGATCGCAGCTGCGCGAGCCGGTGACCGGTTCGCGCTCGACCAACTGTTGCGCCGCCACTACGACCGGATCCACGCGGTGACCCGCCGGATCGCCGGACCGACGCGCGACGCTGATGACGCAACCCAGGAAGCCCTGATCAAGATCGTCCGCAACCTCCCCAAGTTCGATGGTCGATCCTCGTTCGGGACGTGGGCATATCGCATCGCCACGAACGCGGCGCTCGACGAACTCCGCAAACGCAAGCGCCGCCCCACTCTCCACGCGGTCCGTGACGACGACACCGGCGACGCAGGTTTCGAGCCGGTCGACGAGATGTCCGAACGCCGCATCGGCTCGGTCGCCGATCGACTCGCACTCGACGACGCCCTCGCCGCATTGCCAGAGGACTATCGCAGCGCGGTGGTGCTGCGCGATGTCGGCGACCTGGACTATGCCGAAATCGCGGAAGTGCTCGAAGTCCCCGTGGGCACGGTGAAGTCGCGGATTGCCCGTGGCCGTCGGCTGCTTGCCGACGAGTTGCGACTCGACGAACAACCCGAACTCGTGGCCGAGGTCACGTCGGAAACTTCACGCCGCATCGGGAACCGTACGGGTGACTTCGAACGTCCAACGGATCTGACATGAGTTGGTACATCAATGAGTGATTCCGAGCACAACGGCAGCGATCCGGACGACACCGCGTTGCTGGCGAGCGCGTATCTCGATGACGAGGCGACGCCGGACGAGCGCGCACTTGTCGAGACCAGCCCGGAGACACTCGATGTCGTCGCCGGGTTCGAGAACGTTCGGACGGTGCTCGGTGCCTCCGCCCCATCAGCGTCGTTGTCCGAACGGGAGAGCCACCTCGCCACCGCGCTCGATGTGTGGGAGCGGATCTCCGACCCGGAACGCGCCGGCGAAGCCACGCCGAGCGACGGCGTCGACGCCGCGGCCGCCGCGGCCGTCACGACACCGCGGTCCGACGGACGTGGCAACCGGACCGTACGACGGAAGCGACCCGGAGCGATGACGATGCCGCAGTGGGCACTCGGCGCGGCCGCCGCGCTCGTGATGATCGCCGGCGTCGGGGCCGTGGTCCTCGGCGTGCTGCGCGAGGACGGCGCCGACACGTCGCAACTCGCGACCGAGCAGGTGACCGAAGATCCCGCCACCGAGATCGACTCACTCGAGGCCGACGAGGCCACCGAAGTCCGGGGTGGGAACGTGGGCGCCGATGCGATTCCTGTCGAAACGGATCTCAGCGGTGTTGCTGCGGAGCCTGGCGGTCTCTTCGAGCAAGAAGGCGGGGCGGACGCCGGAGCGGACGCCGCGACGGTGAGCAGCGACGAGGCCGCCGCAGATGCGCCCGGCTCGGAGCAACCGGCACCGGCGCCGGAGATCCCGGAGATCGAGATCAAGAGCCCGGAAGATCTCGCGGTCTACGGCAGCCTCGCCGTTCCGGCGCTCGACGCCGTCCCCGGCGAGCAGCGCGACGTCGACTTCGAACAGGCCCCCGGTACGTGCGACGCCGCACTCGGCCTGCAGGAACGACTCGAACCCGTGTTCTACCGAGGCGTCGAGGTCGGCGTCGGCGTCGACCTGCAGAACTCGGTGGTCTACGCCTACAACCGTGAGGACTGCTCGGTGGTCGAGAGTGTCGCGTTGCCGACCGACACGCGCGAGTTCGACGACGTCACTCCGGAGACCCAACCCTGACCACGGCGGCTCCTCAACGGGGCGTCGCTGATGCACATGGTGGCCGCTCCCTGGTCCGCGGCTAACCTCACGCGCCATGGCCGGAAACCCGCTGACCGATCCCGACTGGGCCGTGAACACGACCGACCAGGTCGTGCGCCTCGTCGACAACGTCAAGTCCAAGACGACCAAGCCGGCCGTGATGGCCGCCCGAGGGCTCGTGTTCGGGCTGCTCGCCGCGTTCCTCGGGTTGTTCGCCCTCGTACTCCTGCTGATCGGCCTCACGCGGGGCCTGCAGGTTGCGATCGAGCCCCTCACGACCCAGGGCCGCGCCGTCTACATCAGCTACTTCGTGATCGGCGGCATCCTCTGCATCGTCGGCGCGGTGCTGTTCAAGAAGCGCAACGACGGCGCCGACGCCGCCTGATCCGACGTACCGATCAGCCGGGAATGCCCGGCCTCCTGCCGACGTTTCATCCGATGTAGCGACCGCGCCACAACCTGCCGTCGGCGCGATTCGCGATCTCGACCGACCTCCGACCCCCCGGGAGCCCGACATGACCGACACAGCCACCGCCGATACCGATACCGCGGACACCGTGCACGATGTCGTGATCATCGGGTCGGGCCCCGCCGGGCTGACGGCGGCGATCTACGCCGCTCGTGCCAACCTCGCGCCACTGATGATCGAGGGTGAACCGTCGTCGACCTCCGACCAGCCGGGCGGGCAGTTGATGCTGACGACCGACGTCGAGAACTTCCCTGGCTTCCCCGAGGGCATCATGGGTCCCGAGTTGATGGGCAACATGCGTGCGCAGGCAGAACGCTTCGGCGCAGCGATCGTGACCGAGAAGGCCACGGCCATCGATTTCAGCGAGCGTCCGTTCACGATCTCGACTCGGGAGGCCACCTACCGGGCCGAGTCGGTGATCGTGTCGACCGGCGCGCAGTCGTTGATGCTCGGCCTCGAGGCCGAGCAGCGCCTGATCGGACATGGGCTGTCGACCTGCGCGACATGCGACGGGTTCTTCTTCCGCGGCCACGAGATCGCAGTGGTCGGGGGTGGCGACTCAGCCATCGAGGAGGCCAACTTCCTCACCAAGTTCGCCGACAAGGTCACACTGATCGTGCGCCGCGACGAGCTGCGCGCCTCGGCGATCATGCAGGATCGCGCCAAGGCCAACCCGAAGATCGAGTTCCTCTGGAACACATCGGTGACCGACATCAACGGCGCCGACAAGGTCGACAGCGTCGACATCGTCAACAACGTCACCGGCGAGACCGGCGTGCTCGACGTGACCGGCCTGTTCATCGCGATCGGTCACAAGCCGAACACCGACCTGTTCCGCGGTGTGCTCGACATGGACGACGACACGGGCTACCTCATCACGCGCCCGGATGCGACCTCCACCAACATCCCCGGCGTGTTCGCCTGTGGCGACGTGAAGGATTCGGTGTATCGACAGGCGATCACCGCTGCCGGAAGTGGCTGCATGGCGGCGATCGACGCCGAACGCTGGCTCGAAGACTCCCACTGACCCGCCCCGACCCGGAACGGTCCGAGGGGCGCAGCGCTCGGTGGCGGCCTGGCCTGCGGCAGACGCGTTACGCTCGCGCTCGAGGAATGGCGACCGGCGACCGTTGGTTGTACGGATTCGTATCCCTCGAAAGGACCAGACACATGACAACCGGAATCACCGACCTCTCCACCGCGACCTTCGACGAGACCGTCAACGGCGCCGAGCAGCCCGTCCTCGTGGATTTCTGGGCCGAGTGGTGTGGTCCGTGCAAGAAGATCGCCCCGATTCTCGGCGAAATCGCAAGCGAGCGCGACGAGTTGTCCGTCACCAAGCTCAATGTCGACGACAACCCCGACATCGCGATGAAGTTCAGCGTCATGTCGATCCCGACACTCCTCGTCTTCGACAAGGGTGAGGTCGTGGGGCGCATCACCGGCGCCAAGAGCAAGGGTGCCCTGCTCGAGGAGATCGACGGATTCCTGGCCACTTCCCACTGACCCGCGGCCAACGCGGCGAAGCAATCCGAGATCTCCAGCGCCGCCTCGGTGCCGCCGGCTTCGAGCCGGACGGTGCCGAGGCGGGCATGTTCTGTGTCGCCACGGAGGCGGCCATCTCGGCGTTCCAAGCGCAACGCGGTCTCCACAGCAGCGGGAGCTGCGACGAACCGACGTGGCTTGCCTTGATCGAGGCCGGCTGGGAACTCGGAGATCGGCTGTTGATGCTCAACGCCCCGATGTTGCGTGGAGACGACGTCGCCGAACTCCAGCGGAGCCTCAATCATCTTGGTTTCGACTGCGGTCGACCCGACGGGATCTTCGGTCCCGCTGCTGGGCGGGCACTGCTCGACTTCCAACGCAACTCCGGGCTGACCGCCGACGGCGTGTGCGGTACCCAGACGGTACGCACGCTCCGCCTCGTCGGCCGCCAGAGCGGTTCTGGGCCCGGCGTTGCGTCGATTCGGGAGGCCGAGACCGTGCGCACCCCGGCGACCGTCGGTGGACTGCGCATCGTCGTCGGTCAGTTCGGCGGCCTCAGCTCCATCGCACGCTCGCTGTCGCGCTCGCTCCGCGAGCACGGAGCCACCGTCATGTCGACCGACGAATACGAGGCCCCGGCCCAGGCCGCGGCAGCGAACCGGTTCGGCGCCGACGCATACATCGGTTTTGACGCCCGCACTGACCAATGTTCCATGGTGTCGTACTTCGCGGTTCCGTCATTCGAGTCGATCGGAGGTCGCTCATTGGCGATCCGCATCGTCGACGAACTCGATGGGGTGCTCGACGCCCGACCGGTCCTCAACGGCATGCGACTCCCGGTGCTGCGCGAGACGCGGATGCCGGCGGTGTTGTGCTCGGTCGGTCCGGTCCGCACCGTCGTCGATCGGACCAACCTGCTGACCGATGCCGTCACACGCGCGGTGGCAGCATGGAGCGAAGCTCCGCTGCAGGACCCCGAATCCTCAGATCACTGAACGATTTCCCCTGCTCAGCGGACCGATGACGGTTTATCCACAGCTCTGTCCCCAGTCTGTGTGTTTCCTTCAACGACATCTTGAAGACATGTTCACGGCACGTGACATTCGGGGTGACTCTTACACACGAACCGCGCGTGAAACCTGGAGTGAACAACTGTTCACCTCAAGCTCACGCGCGACGTGAGACGTCGCAGGCTCACGCGCGAGTCGAGGGTCGCGTCAGGACGTCATCTGCCGATAGATGCGCTCGAGATCCTCGAGATCGGCGAAATCGATCGTCACCTTGCCGCGCTTGGCCCCGAGCTGGACGTTCACGCGCGTGTCGAGGTGCTCGGCGAGCAACTCCTCGAGTTCCAGGAGACCGGGCGGCCGCAGCTTCGTCGCCGGTGTCAACCCGGCACCGTCGATCGTTGCACCCGACCGCCCATCTTCGACCGGCAGGTCCGGCGCTGCCTCGTCGGGATCATCCTCACCCCGAACGGCCTGTTCGACCATCCGCACCGACCAGCCCTCCGCAACCGCCGCCGCCGCAAGCGTCTCCTGACGCGTCCGGTCCGGTGTCCCGAGCAGCGCCCGCGCGTGACCAGCACTCAGTTGGCCGTCGGCCAGCAGCGCCTGCACCGCGGGCGGCAAACCGAGCAGCCGGATCGAGTTCGTGATCGCCGAACGACTCTTGCCGACGCGACCCGCCAATTCGTCGTGGGTGAGACCGAAATCCTCGAGGAGCTGTTGAAACGCCGCGGCCTCCTCGAGGGCCGTGAGATCCTGCCGGTGAATGTTCTCGACGAGGGCTTGCTCGACCGAGTTCAGATCACTCGTCGTGCGAACGATCGCCGGGATCGTGGCCAAACCAGCACGCTGCGTGGCGCGCCACCGGCGTTCGCCAGCGATCAACTCGTACTGCTCGTCGTCGAGCGGCCGGACCAGAATCGGTTGCAGCACCCCCATCTCGGCAATCGATGCAGCCAACTCGACCAAGGTCTCCTCGTCGAAGTGCTGGCGTGGCTGGTTCGGATTCGCAGACACCGAGGCCGTCGGAATCTCGACGAGCGCGCCGGTCTCGCCCCCAGGTCCGCCGTCCATCGGGATGAGCGAACTCAATCCCTTGCCGAGTCCACTACGTCGCGCCATCATGTACCTCCTTGGCTGCGTCGCGGTATGCCAGTGCACCTCGCGACGTCGGATCGAATGTCGTGATCGGCTGTCCGAACGACGGAGCCTCCGACAGGCGAACGGTACGAGGGATCACCGATCGGAGGACCTTGTCACCGAAGTGTTCGCGGACTTCGGTGACCACTTGGTCGGACAACTTCGTACGCGCGTCGTACATCACACAGAGGATGGTGCTGAGGTCGAGCCCCGGATTGAGGTTGCGTCTTCACGAGATCGACGTTGCGCAACAGTTGACCGAGACCCTCCAGCGCGTAGTACTCGCACTGAATCGGCACGAGGACTTCGCGCGCCGCCGACAAGCCATTGACGGTCAGGAGGCCGAGCGACGGGGGACAGTCGATCAGCACGTAGTCGTAATCATCGAGCACGGCTTCGATCGCCCGTTTCAGCCGCTGTTCGCGACTGAACGCCGGAACGAGTTCGATCTCGGCACCTGCGAGATCCAGTGAGGCCGGCGCCACGAAGAGGTTCTTGACGTCGGTTGGCTCGACGACGTTCTCGAGTGGCTCGTCGTGCAACATGACGTGATACATCGAACGTTCGAGTCCCCGATTCTCGATGCCGAGTCCGGTGGACGCGTTGCCCTGCGGATCCAGATCGATCAACAGCGTGCGCAACCCCATATCAGCAAGCGCGGCACCCATGTTCACCGTGGTCGTGGTCTTGCCGACACCGCCCTTCTGGTTGGCGATGGCAATGACTCGTGGCAGTGGGTGACCGGGCACCGAGTCGGGTGGTGACTCGGTCTCGGGACCCGGGGTAGCACCAAGTGGTGCAGTGTCGTCAGGGGACACGGCGGCTCCATTCACAGACGCTGGGATCAGCGACCCGTACTGTGCCTGATCCGAACCCGCGTTACAAGGACCCCTGCCATGTTTCACGTGGAACCATGTCTGATGCCGCTCGTCGGACGGCTTCGGAGCCGACCTCGGTGTTTCACGTGAAACCATGTCGATGGAACACCACCACGTGGGTTCCAACACCATCGAAACGACGAACACCCAGGTCAGCGAGCACTTCGGGTGGCCAGCGATCGCCCGCCGGCGGCTCACTGATCACGATCCGGCCGCCTGGACGCACCAGCCTTGACGCCGCGGACAGCGTCACATCCGGGGGACCGAACCCGCGTGCGACTGCGGCGTCGAAGCCACCAGGGGATCTCACGATGATCTCGTCGACGTCATCGGTGACCACCTCGACGCGCTCGGACCAGCGAAGCCGCAGGACCATCCGGTGCAGGAAGTCCGTGCGTTTCGCCCGACGATCGATCATCGTGAGATGGAGATCGGGACGGTCATGTGCGATCACGAAGCCTGGTACACCGCCACCTGCACCCAGATCGACCACGTTGCCGGTGATGCCCTCGAGTGCGTCGACGAAGCCGCGCGCGTGGTCGACGACCTCGTCGATCGGGCGCTCACCCAGGAAGCCGAGGTGTCGGCTGTCGGTGAGGACCTCGATCACGGCCTCGGACATCGGTCGTTGCGTCACCTCGGAAGTGTGCCACGTCGCAAGGTCCGGCGACTCGACCCGGGACACGACGAAGCCCGGCCGTCGCGACGGCCGGGCTTCGTTGATCTGCCGGACGGATCCGGCACTCAGACCATCGGGTTCGATCAGTCGGGAACGACCACGATCCGACGATTCGGATCGTCGCCTTCCGACCGACTCGATACGCCGTCTTCCTCGTTGAGGGCGTCATGGATCACCTTGCGGTCCGCCGAAGTCATCGGCTCGAGCGCACGGGCTGATCCGGACTCGCGCACGGATAGCGCAACATCGGCCGCGAAACGAGCGAGCGCCTCGTTGCGACGAGCTCGGTAGCCGGCCACGTCGATCCGCAGCCGAGTGTCGTGATCACCGAGACGACGCTGTGACGACACGCGGACGAGGTCTTGGATCGCGTTCAGCGTCCGGCCACCCGGACCGACGAGCAGGCCCAAGCCCTCGCCGCTCATGTGGACTTCGAGTTCGGTCCCGTCGACGTGCAGCTCGCTGCTCGCCGTCGCGCCGAACGCATCGGCCAGACCGTCCATGAACGCGACTGCGGCGTCACCGACCTCTTGGGGTGAGACGGGGGAGGGCTCTCGCTCGTCGTTGCTCATGGTCTTCTCCTGGCTCTTGTTGCTTGATCGATCCTGGCGCTGCGTCGTCGACGAGCGTCGTCCATTCCCCTTCGCCGCCGGCGCAGCGTCGGTCGTCGACACCGCCTCCGCAGCATCGCCCGCACCCGGGTCGGCTGCCGAGTCGGCTGCCGTGCCCGCCGCCGAACTGTTCCGGTCCTTCGGCTTGGCCCGATCCTTGTCCTTGGATCCACGTCGGCGACGTTCCTGCTTGGGACGCAACTGCGTGGGCAGCACCCGGGCGCGCACCCGCGCCTCGCCACGTGTCCGGCCGAACAAGCCGGGCCGTGGTTCTTCGACTACTTCGAATTCCGCTTCGTCGGCGGCGACACCGAGTCGATCGAGGGCTGCGTCTTTCGCCGCCTCGACCGTTTTCGCCGTGGTTTCCACCCACTCCATATCGTGTCTTCCTCTTTCTCTCGAGATCGTGTCTCGTTCGTGTCCGCGCCGACGTGGTGTCAGCGCTTCTTCTTCCCCGACTTCCCACCCTGGCCCTTGCCCGACGACGGTCGACCCGACGACTTGCTGGATTTGGGTGGGCGGCCTTTGGCCGCTTGGGCTTGCTTGCGGCTCGGTGTCGGTCGACCCTTGCCGCTCGGCACGTCGCCGTTGACATGCTTCGATTTCGCGTTCGGTCGTGACTTGGGTGGCGTGACCCGCTTGCTCTCGCCGGTCGGACGGGCCTTCGACTGTCTTGTTCGTCGCCGCTCCGTCGCCGCTCTGCTTCGACGACTTCGGATCCGGCTTGCCCGCCATCAGATCACGCTTGGCCTGGCCGAACAATCCCTGCGGCTCACCGGCGTCCTTCGACTGCTCGCGCGCCTTCTCGCCCGCCCGCTGCGCCTGGCGGCCCAACGACTCATCGTGGCCGTAGAACTTCTTGGTGATGTAGTACTGCTGCAGGATCCGGAGCAGGGTCTGAAAGATGTAGTAGACGACCAGCGCCGTCAGGAAGAAGACCTGGAAGACGGCGAACACGACCGGCAGGTACTGCATCAGCTTCTGCTGCGTCGGCGACATCGTCGGGCTGATCGAGGCACGGGCGGCGACCATGCGCTGCTGGCCGAAGTAGAGCCCACCGAGCGCGACCACCAACAAGGCGTAGACGATGCCCGTCACCGGGTTCTCCTGGATCGCCTCGAACGGTGACAGGCTGAGGTCGAGACCGAGTTCGACCATCTCGAGCTTGCCGTACAGCGACTGGAAAAGCCCCGAACCGACCGAGAGATAGCGGGGAATGAAGCCGTCGATGTTTCCGCTGGTTCCGACGACCTCGAACACCGTGTCGGCGATCGGCTCCGCGCTGCCACGCGGCGCATAGGTCAAACCCCGGAGCACGCGGAACATCACGATGAACACCGGCATCTGGGCGACGATCGGCAAACACGATGACATCGGGTTCACCTTGTGCTCCTGGTAGAGCTTCATCATCTCTTCGTTGAGCTTCTGCTTGTCGTTGCGATGCTCGTTCTGCAGCCGCCGCATCTCCGGTGAGATCTTCTGCATCTCGAGCATCCCCTTGGTGCTCTTCAACGTCAGCGGTGTCGTGATCGCCATGATCACGACCGACATGAGTGCGATGGCGATGATGTAGCTGTTCGTCAGGTCGTAGAACCACGACAGGATCGCGGCGGGTATCTCGAACATGTCAGCAGTCCTCGCAAGTCGTTGGAGAGCAAGTGGGGTCGACGCACATGGCGTGTGCGCAGGAGGGATGTGGTCCTTCGACCGCTTGCCGGTCGCCCAGAGCCTCCGGGACGGGATCGAAGCCGGAGGGTCCGAACGGTCGGCATCGCAGCAGGCGCCGCACGGTCAGCAGCATCCCGCGCCGAGTGCCGTGGACCTGGAAGGCTTCGGCCGCATACGACGAGCACGACGGAAAGAAGCGGCACGGTGAGGGTCGGCCTTCGGTGGAGCGCTGGTACCACGTGATCGATCGGATGGCCCACCGCTGGGGACGACTGAACGACGATGTCGATGTCACGATCTGGTGAGCTTCGCAGGCAGTTTCCCCAGCACAGCACGCATCTCCTCGAACGTCAGTTCGCTCGCGTTCGGTGTGCAGCCGATCAGATACAGTCCGCTCGCGAGGTCCATCTCCGCCAGCAGGGCGCGCGAATCGCCGCCGTAGGCGATTGCGGGTGACCGCGTTGCCGACGGCTCGATTGATCGCGAACGCCACCTGGGCGGTGTTCGACGCGGGATCCGGGAGATGAGAGCACCAGAAGGGTTCGATTCGCACCCGCCGACCGTCGCGGCGTAGCCGCTGGAAGTCGGACCTGGTATGAATCCGACCGATCAAGCCGACAGATGGGCCCGGCCCTTGGCGCGGCGTGACTTCAACACGGCACGGCCGGCGCGGGTGCTCATGCGAGCGCGGAAGCCGTGCTTCTTGGCTCGGCGGCGGGCGTTGGGCTGATAGGTACGCTTCACGTGGTACTCCGTGATCCTCATGACACGGGAATGAATCGGACGCTGCTCGAGATCGTGGTGCAGCAGTCACCGACCGGGCCGACAGCCCACTCCCGATGTGATCGGACCAGGATACGGTCGCGCGACACGCGCTCCCAACCTGCAGCCGCACCAGGTGATCGACACGAGGCCAACTCAGCTCCGGAAGGTGCCCACAGACCGGTCGAACGACATCGATGTAGTTTGTCCACAGCTTGCGAGAACCGACATCACCCCAGCGTAGAGGCTGTTTTCGTAGATGTTTCCCTCCAGACTTCAACGTGCTAGCGTTCGCTTTCCGTCCACACGCATCTTCTGTCCACACTCTGTGGACAAGTGTGTGGATCACGACTGATCCTCCTGTGAATTCCCGATGCCTCTGACCGACGCCGACGACATGTGGACCCAGGTGACACTGTCACTTCGTTCACAACTCGCCGAGAGCGTCTGGTTCTCGACATTCCAGGAGATCACACCCGTCAGCGTCGACGATGCGACGTTCCGATTGCTCGCACCGAGCGCATACGTTCGGGACCGGATCACCACCCGCTACATGCCGATGATCGTCGACGCGCTCGACGAATCGGGCATGAGCGGGCGAACGATCACCATCGACATCGATCCCAGCGCGGAACGCGAGTCGGAGGAGTCGAGCGAGACAGCGCCGGTCGAAGTCGAACCGATCGTCTCCGAGGAACTCCCGGTCCAGCCGCACGCCGACGGCTCGAGCGAACGCGACCACCTGCTGGAAGCCGCCGGGTTGAGCACCGACTACACCTTCGACACCTTCGTCAAGGGTGCGTCGAACCAGTTCGCGCTCGCCGCCGCACTCCGGGTCGCAGAGACTCCGGCACGCAGTTACAACCCGCTGTTCATCTACGGGTCAGCGGGACTGGGCAAGACTCACCTGCTGTACGCGATCGGTCACTACGTCCACTCGAACTACCAGCATCACAAGATCCGCTACGTCTCGACCGAGACGTTCATGAACGAATACGTCGAGTCGATCCGCCAGAACACGACGAACTTCCTCCGTCAGCGTTATCGCGAAATCGACGTGCTCTTGATCGACGACATCCAGTTCATCGCCAACAAAGAGGGGCTCCAGGAGGAGTTCTTCCACACGTTCAATGCGCTGCACGGGGCGAACAAGCAGATCGTCATCAGCTCGGACCGGATGCCCGACGCCATTCCCACCCTCGAAGAACGCCTTCGGAGCCGCTTCAAGTGGGGGCTGATCACCGACATCCAACCACCGGACGTCGAGACCCGACTGGCCATTCTCCGGAACAAGGCCGAACGTGAAGACGTCGAGGTCCCGGGCGACGCCCTCGAGTTCATCGCGGAGAACATCTCGACGAACATCCGCGAACTCGAAGGTGCCCTCGTTCGCGTGATGGCCTTCGCCAGCCTCAGCCGCAAACCGATCACGACCGACCTCGTCCAACAACAACTCGCGGATCTCCTCACGGTGTCCCGTCCGAAGATCCGCACACCCGAGGAACTCCTCGAGGAGATCGCCGGCATCCTCAGATTCGACGTCGACGCGCTCAAGGGCAAGAGCCGTCAACGCCCACTCGTCACCGCGCGCCAAGAGGCGATGTACGTGTTCCGCGAGCTGACCGACCTGAGCTACCCGGCGATCGCTCGGCTCTTCGGTGGACGCGACCACACGACCGTGATCCATGCCAACGAGAAGATCCAACGGTTGATGAAAGAGCGCAAGCAGGTGTACGACGAGGTGACCGACCTCCTCCAGCAGCTGAAGTCGTGAGCGAAATGCCCCGCTGCGCAGTCTCGAGTCAACGCCGGCCGCGCACCCACGCGACCGCGTGCACCCTGATCGAACACCCGCGCGGGGGACAGCACGGTGGACGCGTGCAGGCGCTTCGTCGTGCACCCTGGGGACACCGAGGCGGTCGTCCACCGAATCACAACGGTGCGACTCGCGAGGTGTGGATGAGCGGCCATCCCATGTGGACGCCGTCAGCCCTCGTACGCTGCCCGGACGTGGCTTGTCCCCAATCCACAGCACCTACTACTCGTATTAACTTTGAAACATCCCCTCATGAGGAGAAGTCCCGACTGTGAAGTTTCGTTGCGAACGTGACGTCCTCGCCGATGCCCTGAATTCTGCGGGCCGTGCGGCAACCAATCGAACGGGCACGCTGCCGGTGCTTGCTGGTGTCCGCCTCGACATCGCCGGCGACACGCTGACGGTGACCGGGACCGATCTGGAGTTGACGATCAAGCTCACCGTCGACGTCGGTGGCGAACGCGACGGTGCTGCTGTCGTTCCAGCACGGCTCATCGGCGACATCGTCAAAGCGCTGCCGGCGGGTGCGGTCGAGATCGACTTCGATGGTGGTGACGGCAGTGAGATGTCGATCAGTGCAGGTCGGTCGCAGTTCTCGGTGCGTCCGTTGGCGCTCGACGACTACCCGGCGCAGAGCGCACCGACCGGCGAAGCCGTGACGTTGTCGGCCGAGATCATGTCCGATGCGTTGCGGCAGGTGGTGCGCGCGGCGTCGACCGACGATGCGCGTGCGGTGTTGACCGGGGTGCTCCTCGCGTCCGAGGACGACGGCGTGCGGATGGTCGCAACCGACTCGTATCGACTGGCAGTACGCGACCTGCCGGATTCTTCGGTCCTCGGCTCGGGCCAGAAAGTGCTCATCCCCGGTCGTGCACTCAGTGAACTGCAGCGGTTGATGGGGGACGTCGAGGAACTGACGGTACGTTTCGGCGATCGCGAGGCCACGTTCGAAGCGGGTTCGACGCGTCTCAGCACCCGGCTGATCGAGGGCGAGTTCCCGAACTACCGCAACCTGCTTCCGTCGAGCTACCCGAACCTGCTGACCGTGTCGAAAGCGTCGATGGTCGAGGCGATCCGACGGGTGAAGATCCTTGCGCAGGACTCGACACCGGTCCGACTGACCCTCGGTGGCGACACCGTGCAGCTGACGGCGATCACCCAGGACGTCGGAAACGCAGCTGAAGAGATCGATGCGAATTACGACGGCGCCGAGATGACGGTCGCATTCAACCCCGACTACCTGGCCGCGGGCATCGATGCGATCGACGCCGACGATATCACCCTCGCCACGATGGATCCCATGAAACCCGCAGTCCTCCGTGGCGCCGGTCAGGACGATTATCTGTACCTGCTCATGCCCGTCCGGGTGCCCTGATCCTCGCGACGCCTGCGATCTCGCTGCGCTCGGCGGGCTGGCCGGCCTGTGGCGCGGCTGGCGTTGTCTGCTCGACCCCTTCTGACATCGCTCTGGTTCCACCGCGGCGTCTCGCGGCATCCGTAGTCTCCTGGTCTTGATCGTTTCGCATCTCGAGCTCGTGGATTTTCGGAACTACGTGTCCGCGCAGTTCGATCTGACGGCGGGGACGACGGCTGTCATCGGGGACAACGGGCAGGGGAAGACGAACCTCGCCGAGGCACTTGCGTATCTGGCGACCTTGACCAGCTTTCGGGGCGCGCCGGGTGACGCGCTCATTCGAGTCGGCGCCGACCAGGCGATCATCCGGGCCACGGTGCACCACGACGACGGACGTGACTCCCTGATCGAAGCGGAGTTGCACGCGGTTGGGCGCAATCGTGTCCAGGTGAACAAGCAGAAGCTGCAGCGGGTTCGCGACCTGTTGGGGACGGTTCGGGTGACGGTGTTCTCACCGGACGATCTGATCATCGTCAAGGGTGGCCCCGGCGATCGGCGCCGGTTCATGGACGACACGTTGGTCGCGCTTGCCACGAAGTATGACGCGATCCGCTTGGAGATCGACAGGATCGTCAAGCAGCGCAACACCCTGCTCAAGCAGGCGCAGAAGGCGGCACGACTCGATGCCGGCGGGCAACTGCCCACCGAGATCGAGGTGACCCTCGACGTGTGGGACGCCAAGTTCAGCGAGATCGCCGACCAGTTCGGGTATGCCCGTGCGACGCTCGTGGCGCGCATCACCCCGTTGGTCCAAGAGGCGTACGAGCAGCTGGCCGGCATCGTGACGCCCATCGAGTTGCGATACGAGCCGGAGTGGCGGCGAGTCGGGTTGATGGCCGCACTGCGGTTGGCGCGACCCGATGACGTGCGTCGTGGCGTGTCCACCGTCGGGCCGCACCGCGATGAACTCGAGTTGTCGATCAATGGTTTCGCGAGCCGCACCCACGCCTCCCAAGGGGAACAGCGAACACTGGCCCTGGCGCTGCGTCTCGCTGGGCATCGTCTCGTCACCGAACGAACCGAGAGCGCACCGGTCCTCGTCCTCGATGACGTCTTGTCCGAGCTCGACGACGGTCGCGCGCGTGCGCTGCTCGCGCATCTGCCGGAGGGTCAGGTCGTGATCACGACTGCGAGTCAGCTGCCGCCGGCCGCGAACGCCGATCGCATCCTGCGGATCGACCACGGCGCCGTTGTCGCGGATTGCTGAGCGGGCAGTGATCGGGGTCGCCGCCGACCGAGGGCGCGGTGCATTGGGTACGGTGAGGTCGTGTCCGATCCCATCCCGATCACCCGATCGCTCGACTCGATGATGAAGTCGCTGCGGGGGACCGATCGGATCCAGGTCGGTGGCGTGTTCGGCAAGTGGGACGACGCAGTGGGCGCGCAGATTGCTGCCCACGTCCGTCCGATCAAGCTCGATCAGGGCACGCTGCTCGTCGAGGCCGACACCTCGACCTGGGCGACCCAGGTCAAGTTCCTCGCCGACACGATCATCAACCGATTGCGAGATGAAGCGCGGGTCGAGATCGAGCGGGTCGAGGTGCGCGTGGCCTCGAAGCGACGGCGCTGATCCGGGGTTCGAGCGGCCACTGCGCACGAAATCGTCGTGGGACCCCGGCTCGATTCACTACGTTGTCCAGAGTGACCCGGAACGCCCGGGTTCGGACCTCGAATCAGGAGACGACATGACGAACACAGGTGGCACGCCTGCCGGCTGGTACCAGGCCCCCGGCGACCCCGAGGGCACGCAGCGCTACTGGGACGGTGCTCAATGGATCGGTGAGCCGCAGCCAGTTCAGCCGCAGCCCCCCGCCGCCGCGCCGGCCCCTGATCCCGGTCAGTACCAGCCCCCGCCGCAGCAGGCGGGTCCACCTCCAGGGAGCTACCAGGCGTCCGGTGGTCAGCCTCCGCAGGGCGGCTCCGGTGACCCCGGTGGGAGTGCGCCTCCGCCGAACTACGGCTCGCCCGGCGTGGGTCCGGGCGCACAGCCCGGTTTTCAGCAGGGTGCACCCGCGTACGGTGCACCAGCTCAGGGCTATCAGAGCTTCGCCGCCGCGGGCGGCAGCCCGGGCACTCCCGCCGAGTGGGGCACTCGTGCGATCGCCTATCTGATCGATGTCGCTCCGATCTTCGTCGTGTACGTGATCATTGCGATTGCGGGCCTGATCGCCGACACGCTGGGATTGCTCGTCAGCCTCGTCGGGTATCTCGCGGTGTTCGGCTACTCGATCTGGAACTTCTACATCAAGCAGGGTTCGACCGGTCAGACCATCGGCAAGGAACAGCAGGGCATCAAGCTCGTGATGGACGAGAGCGGTCAACCGGTCGGCGCGTTGATGGCATTCGTCCGGTACCTCCTGGTGGGTGCGTTCATCCTGCTGTGCTGTGTCGGTTGGGTCGTCAACCTGCTCGCGCCGTTGTGGAACACCGACAAGAAGACCTACTCGGACCAGATTCTGAAGATGAGTGTCGTCCAGGCCTGATGGTCGTCTGACGAGCGCGTCGAGGGCCCCGAATCGTTCCGATCGATTCGGGGCTTTTCGCGTTCGAGCGATTCATCCGCAACCCTTGGTGGGTAGCCGTTCCCGGCATCGGGGTCCCCGTGACTGGAGTACCCCGCTGGTAGGCTTGAAGCCAATGACGACCCGGGTTTTCGCGCCGGTTTGACCACTTCCGGCCGCAGCTCCCGACATCGTCGATCGTGCCCCTACGGCACCTCTTCGAACCATCCCTGTCGCCTCTGCGGAGGCGCTGACGCAAGAAGGTACGAGTGTCCACAGACACCACAGCGGCAACGGTGGGCGACGACGACGTCACCAAGCCGATCTCCCGTCCGAGTGACGACGCCGTTGCTGCTGCCAGCACGTCCGCGTCCGTCGATCAGCCGACACCGCGACGCAGTGCCCAGGGTGACGCGGCCAAAACCACTGCGAACTACGACGCCGCGGCGATCACCGTGCTCGAAGGCCTCGATCCCGTACGCAAGCGTCCGGGTATGTACATCGGCTCGACCGGTCTCGCCGGCCTGCACCACCTGATCTGGGAGGTCGTCGACAACTCCGTCGACGAGGCGATGGCAGGACACTGTGATCGGATCACCATCACGCTGGCCGCCGACGGTGGCTGCAGCGTGGCCGACAATGGTCGCGGTATCCCGATCGACCCGTTCAAGTCCGGCGAGCACAAGGGCAAGTCAGCCGCCGAAGTCGTGCTCACCGTGCTGCACGCCGGCGGCAAGTTCGGTGGCGACGGCTACAAGGTGTCGGGTGGTCTGCACGGCGTGGGCGTCTCGGTGGTCAACGCGTTGTCGAGCAAGCTGCTCATCCAGGTCGACCGCGGCGGCAAACGCTACGAGCAGACCTACGGCGACGGCGGTGCGCCACAGAACAAGATGAAGGTCGTCGGCGAGACCCCGAAGCGCGGCCGTACGGCCGGGACCACGATCACCTTCTGGCCAGACCCTGCGATCTTCCAGGCCGAAGGCGTCGAATTCGTCGCCCGCACCGTGCTGGAGCGGCTCCAGACGATGGCCTTCCTCAACAAGGGTCTGATCATCGAGTTCAAGGACGAGCGTCCCGAACGCGAGCAGCAGGTCACCTACCAGTACAAGGGCGGCCTGGTCGACTTCGTCAAGCACCTCAACGCCACGAAGGACCCGCTGTTCAGCAAGGTCTGTCAGTTCGAGGACGAAGACGACGACGGCCAGATGCTCGACGTCGCAATGCAGTGGAACACCGGCTACCACGAGGGCATCCACGGCTATGCGAACGGCATTTCCACCATCGAGGGGGGCATGCACATCGAGGGGTTCCGTTCCGCGCTGACCAACACGATCAACAAATACGCCCGGGAGAAGAATCTGCTCAAGGAGAAGGAGCCGAACCTCACCGGCGACGACGTGCGCGAAGGCCTCACCGCCATCGTCTCGGTCAAGCTGCGCGAGCCGCAATTCGAAGGTCAGACCAAAGCGAAGCTCGGGAACGTGCCGATGCGTTCGTTCGTGCAGAAGGCGACCAACGAGTGCCTCGCCGAGTGGCTCCAGGAGAACCCCACCGAGGCGAACAAGCTGGTCAAGAAGGGTGTCGCAGCGGCGCAGGCCCGTGCCGCAGCAAAGAACGCGCGCAACGCGATCCGCCGTAAGACCGCACTGTCGGGCGCCGGAATGCCTGACAAGTTGAAGGACTGCCAGTCGAAGAACGCCGACGAGTCGGAGCTGTTCATCGTCGAGGGCGACTCGGCCGGCGGTACGGCGGTCGATGCCCGCCGGCCGTACAGCCAGGCGATCCTGCCGATCCGCGGCAAGATCCTCAACGTCGAACGCGCCCGCGTCGACAAGATGCTGAAGAACAACGAGATCCAGGCGCTGATCACCGCGATCGGCGCGGGCGTCGGCGACGAGTTCGAGGTCGAGAAGGCCCGCTACCACAAGGTGATCTGCCTGGCCGACGCCGACGTCGATGGCAGTCACATCCGCACGCTGCTGCTCACGTTCTTCTTCCGTCAGATGCGCGAGATGGTCGAGGCGGGGTACTGCTACATCGCCCAGCCTCCGCTGTACTCCACCGAGATCGGCAAGGAGAAGATCTACCTCAAAGACGACGTCGCGAAGGCGAAGTTCCTCGAGGAGCGTCCGAACCACAAGAAGAACTTCGCCCGCTTGAAGGGCCTCGGCGAGATGGACTGGGAAGAGTTGCGCGCCACCACGATGGACCCGGCGACGCGCACCCTCCTCCAGGTCAACGTCGACGAGGCCGCGCGGGCCGACGAGATCATGTCGACGCTGATGGGCGATGACGTGGCGACGCGTCGGGAGTTCATCACCACCAACGCTCGCGACGTCCAGAACCTCGACTTCTGACCCGCTGCCATCTGATCGCGAAAGAACGAACGCATGACCGACACGACTGACACCGGCGACGACGGCACCCCATCCGATCCGATTCAACCGATCCCGCTCTCCGACGAGATGGAGAACAGCTTCCTCGAATATGCGATGTCGGTGATCATGTCACGGGCGCTGCCCGACGTACGTGACGGCCTGAAGCCGGTTCACCGCCGAATCATCTGGGACATGGAGGAGCAGGGTTTTCGTCCCGATCGCGCTCACGTCAAGTGCGCCCGTGTGTCGGGCGACACGATGGCCCGGTTCCACCCGCACGGCGACTCGGCGATCTATGCCGCACTCGTCCGGATGGCGCAGCCGTTCTCGTTGCGCCACCCGTTGATCGACTTCCACGGCAACTACGGTTCGCCTGACTTCGGTCCGGCCGCGTCGCGCTACACCGAATGTCGTCTCGATCCGTTGGCGATGCAGCTGCTGGCCGACATCGACGAAGACACCGTCGACATGATCCCGAACTACGACGGGACCACCGAAGAGCCGCTCGTCCTGCCGGCGCGGTTCCCGAACCTGCTCGTCAACGGTAGCCAGGGCATCGCCGTGGGCATGGCGACGAACATTCCGCCGCACAACCTCGGCGAGGTCATCGACGCCGTCGTCCACCTCATCGAACATCCCGACGCCGACGCCGACGCATTGATGGAACATGTGCGGGGTCCGGACTTCCCGACCGGTGCATACATCCTCGGTCGGGCCGGGATCATCGACGCCTACCGGACCGGACGCGGCTCGGTGAAGATGCGCGCGAAGGCGAGCATCGAGGAGGCCAAGAACGGCCGCTTCGAGATCATCGTTTCCGAGCTGCCGTATCAGACGAGCTGCTCCGCGATCGCTGCGCGCATCGACGAGCTGGTCACCGCCGGTGAGCTCGAGGGCATCTCCGACGTCAACGACGACTCGTCGGGTGGCAAGACGAGCCTGATCATCTCGCTCAAGCGGGACGGCAACCCGAACGTCATCATGAACAAGCTCTTCAAGATGACGCAACTGCAGTCGACGTTCTCGATCAACATGGTTGCGTTGGTCGACGGGGTGCCACGTCAGATCAACCTCCGCGACGCTCTCGTCGCCTACGTCCGGCACCAGGTCGAGGTCATCACCCGCCGGACCGAGTTCCGCCTCGCCAAGGCCGAACGTCGCGAGCACATCCTCGAAGGCCGGATCAAGGCCCTCAACGTCATCGACGAGATCATCGCCCTCATCCGGGCCAGCGACGACGTCGCGACTGCCCGTGAGGGGCTGATGGTCGAACCGTTCGAGTTCTCCGAGGTCCAGGCCAACGACATCCTCGACATGCAGCTGCGTCAGCTGACCCGCCTGTCGCGCATCGACCTCGAGACCGAACTCGACGACATCCGGGCGAGTATCGAAGATCTCCAGGACATCCTCGCCCGCCCCGAACGCCTCAACAGCGTCATCAAGGACGAGCTCACGGCGATCAAGGAAGAATTCGCCACACCGCGCCTGTGCGAGATCACGTACGACGATGGCGAGATGTCGATCGAGGATCTCGTCGACGACAAGGAACTCGTCATCGTGATGACGCAGGCCCAGTACGTGAAGGCGGTCCCTGCAGGTTCGTTCAAGACCCAGGGTCGCGGTGGGCGCGGTGTGTCCGGCGGCAAACTGAAGGTCGACGACATCGTGCGTCACGTACTGTTCACCACCGCTCACGCGCACCTGCTGTTCTTCTCCAACCGGGGCAAGGTGTATCGCCTGCGCGCGCTCGACATCCCCGAGCGCGAGCGCACCGCGAAGGGCATGCCCATGGTCAACCTGCTCCCGCTGCAACCGGACGAGACGATCCAGGCGATCATCGACACCCGCGAGTTCGCGGGCGACCGGTACCTGTTCTTCGCCACGAGGAAGGGCACGGTCAAGAAGACGACGTTCACCGAATACGACAAGAGCCGGCGTGACGGCCTGATCGCAATCAACTTGAAGGACGGCGATGAACTGGTCGAGGTGATCGAGACTGGTGGCGACGACGACATCTTCATGGTCAGCAAGGGCGGCATGACGATTCGGTTCAACGAGAACGACGTTCGTTCGATGGGACGCACCGCCGGTGGTGTCCGCGGCATGAAGCTGAAGAACGCCGATGACGCCGTCGTGTCGGTCGACGTGGCCCGCGATGACACTGCGATTCTGATCATGACCGAGGCGGGGTACGGCAAGCGAACGCAACTCGACCGGTTCAACGTTCAGGGGCGTGGCGGCCAAGGCGTGAAGGGCATGAAGCTCACCGGCAAGAAGGGTGAGGTCGTCGCCGCGTTCATGGTCGGGCTCGACGACGAGATCGTCGCGGTGTCGAACAACGGCATCACGATCCGCATGGGGGTTCGAGACATCTCGTCCCAAGGTCGTGACGCAACCGGCGTGCGGATCATGAACATGGACGACGGCGACCGCGTCGGTTCCGTTGCACCGATCCTCGCGACCGACGACGAGGACTGACCGCTCGCCGGCACGTCGCCGGCCCACATCACTCGGGCGACCACCGTCCGCATCGACCGACTCGGTCCGTTCGGCGCACCTGCGTCTCCGGATGCAACGTGCCTGCTCGGGCACATCGATGTGAGGTGGATGATGTCACGAACCTTGTTCCGTTGCCGTGGTGATCGCGGGCAGGCCGCGATCGTGCTGTTGGTGGTCGTAGCCGTCCTGCTCGTCGCGATGTCGGTCGCCGTTGCGGCGATGGGTCGCACCACAATCGATCGAACGCGGGCGCAGACCGCCGCCGACGCCGCGGCACTCGCGGCACTGGATGGCGGTCCGGCAGCCGCAGCAGCGCTCGCCGAACGTCACGGAGCCGTGGTCACTGCCGTGTCGGCGAGCGGCGACGAGGTCACGGTGACGGTGCGTTTCGGGGCCGTGAGCGCAACCGCCCGAGCCACCGATGCGCCCTGATCAGTGCTGTGTCGCACGATCGTGCGATGAGCGATGAGCGTGTTTCTCGGGCTCATTGCTCATCGGTGGGGTTGGCGAGCTTGTGACCCCGCGCCGCGGGCTGTTGCGCCTACACTCCGTCAGGTGAGCAAGACCGAGCGTGCCCTCACCTCGTCCGAGACCGGTGACGCGCTCGACGATCTGTTCGAGGACGACGCGTTCGACACCGCCTTCGACGAAGCGCTCGAGGAAGCCGACCGAGAGCTTGCGATCGATGCTCGAGGCAACGGTTCCGACCCCGCAGAAGACCCGGTCGACGATGAGGTCGTGGTCGACGATGAGGTCGTGGTCGACGATGAGGTCGTGGTCGACGATGAGGTCGTGGTCGACGATGAGGTCGTGGTCGACGATGAGGTCGTGGTCGACGATGAGGTCGTGGTCGACGATGAGGTCGTGGTCGACGATGAGGTCGTGGTCGACGATGAGGTCGTGGTCGACGATGAGGTCGTGGTCGACGATGAGGTCGTGGTCGACGATGAGGTCGTGGTCGACGATGAGGTCGTGGTCGACGATGAGGTCGTGGTCGACGATGAGGTCGTGGTCGACGATCCGCCCACCTCCGAACTCCCGGCACCAATGGTCCGGCCCGACGCCGAGTTCGATGACGAGGACGACGACGCGTTGCCCACCATTGTTCAGGCGATTCCCGACGACGATGATCTCGCCGCCCGGACCACCCCGGTTGGTGATCCGGAGCTCGACGAGGACGAGGACGGCATCGACGAGGACGAGGAGGACGTCTCGGATGAGATTCTCGAGGAGCTGCGTCGCGCCGACATCGACGGCCCGGTCGTGGCCTTCGCTCCGCAAGACGAAACCACCGCGGCGCGACGGCGTCCGAAGCAGGCTTCCGATTACGACCCGGCCCCCGTCCCGATCCCGGCGAAGGTGCCGCGTGTGCTCGGCCGCAAGGCGCGTGTCCGCAAGGTCACCCGCGTGGTGCGCCACGTCGATCCGTGGAGCGTGTTCAAGATCTCGATCATCGCGTTCCTGGTCCTGTACATCATCGTTCTGACGGCGTCGGTGCTGCTCTGGAACGTCGCGAACGCCACCGGCACTGTCGACAACGTCGAGCGCTTCTTCGAGTCGTTCGGCTGGAACACGTTCGAGTTCAACGGCGGCGAGCTGTATCACGCTGGTTGGATTGCCGGACTCTTCGGCGTGATCGGCCTGACCGGCCTCGCGGTGCTCACTGCCACCCTGTTCAATCTGATCACCGACCTCGTCGGCGGTGTGCGCTTCACCGTGCTCGAAGAAGAAGTCGTCGAGACGCGAACCTCACCGATGCGACGCTTCGTCGTGCGCCGCGCGGAGCCCGAAGTTCCGGCGGTCATCCGCGATTCGTCCGGGGCGATGTATCGAGAAGCGGTGGTCGACGACACCGGTGCGAACGCACGACCGACCCGATAGTGTCTCCGACCTGTCGGGGCTATAGCTCAGTCGGTTAGAGCGCATCGCTGATAACGATGAGGTCCCTGGTTCGATTCCAGGTAGCCCCACCACCCGACGCCGTCGAGAGACCACTGTGACGTTCATCTGATGAAGTTCATCCGTCGAGTCATCGCCGCACTGATCGCCACGGTACTCGCCGCCGCTGCGATCCGCCTGCGCGGCTCGGGGGGCACACCACCCCAGCACGGTGGATGGCAACCGCTCGAGCTGCCCGAACAGTGAGCACGGGTAAGGGACGGGTCGCGGTCATCGGCAACGGTGTCGTCGGCCGTCGGGTTGCTCATCAGGTGGTGAGCGTGTCGAATCGTCCGCTGGTCGAGCTCGACACCCGCCGGGTCGATCTGGCCTCGAGCCCGTTTCTCGACGACGTGGTCGTCGCAGTGCTGGCGCATCCGAGCCCGCACCATCCCGACAGCATCACGCTCCTGGACCGCGGCATCAGCGTGATCTCGGTCGGTGACCAGATGGCAGATGTCGAGGCGATGATGTGGGAGTCGGAACGCGCGACGCGGTCCGGCGCCTCGCTGGTCGTCGGCGCGGGCATGTCGCCCGGCCTGGTCGGCCTGATCGCCCGCCACCTCACGACGCAGCTCGCCACAGCCGACGAGATCCACGTTGCGATCCACGGAACGGCCGGCCCCGCTTGTGCGCGGCAGCACCATCGTGCGCTTGCCGGAGACGCGGTGGCATTCGACGACGGTGCGTTCGTGACCTTACGGGCCGGAACCGGCCGTGAACTCGCGTGGTTCCCCGAACCGGTCGGCGCATACGACTGCTATCACGCCCAAGTGCCGGGTCCGGTCGTGCTGCACCGGGCGTTCCCGGATGCGGTGCGAATCTCCTCCCGGATGTCGGCCAATCGGCGTGACCGTCTGACGACCCGGCTCCCGATGCTCACGCCACCCCACCGCGAAGGCGGTGTCGGTGCGCTGCGGATCGAGGTCCGAGGAGCGGACGCGACGGGAGCGCGGGTGAGCCTCATTGCCGGGGTCGCTGAAATGGTCGGTACTGCGACCGCCGCGACCGCATGCGGGTACCTCGATGCGATCATCGCCGGTGACCTCCCCGTGGGTCTGGTCCTGCCCGGCGAACAGCGTGTCGACACGACCGCAGTGCTTCGTGCAATCGAGCGTCGTGGTGTCCGCCTCCAGGAATTCACGGGAGTGCCGAGTACCTGACCCGACGTGACGGGCGGTCGGCCGGCGGGTGGTCGCGCCGCCGCCATGGTTGCCTCGTGGTGAGATCGTGTCCGTACCGGGTCGGGGCGAGTTCTTCGTCCGTCATCACGTCCACCCCGACCCGAACGCGCCCGCACTACGAGCACGGGTGGTCGAGATACCGATGGATCAGCTCGGCGCGATCGAGATGCCTGATCAATTCGCGTCGACGACCGTCGAACTCGTGTCGTCGGTGGTGACGGCGAGCGATTCCATCTGACGCCCGAGCTGTTCCACCATGTCGGTGAGCCGTTCGATGCGCTCGTCGAAACTCTCACCGGTGACCATGTCGGACAGCGACACACGCACGCTCGCGATCTCACGGGCGAGGAACTGGGTGTCGGATTGGGTGCGTTCCGCCACTTCCCGGTCGATCTCGGAAACCACGCGGTCGCGCCGTTCCTGACGGGCCTGGGCGAGCAGGATCAGCGGTGCCGCGTACGCGGCCTGGATGGAGAGCACCAGGGTGAGCAGGGTGAACCCGCGCGACCAGGGGTCGAAGACGAAGCGGTCGGGGGCGAGGGTGTTGTGGATGATCCAGACGGAGATGAACACCGTCTGGTAGACGAGGAAACGGGCGGTGCCGATGAAGCTGGCGATCGATTCGGCGAACGAGCCGAATGCATCGCTGTCGACCGCGACGCCGATACGGCGCGCGGAACGCGGCGAGGTGAGGTCTTGCTGGCGTTTCATGACGCCGTACCACGGACCTTCGGCTCCGAACCCGGGGCCTGGCGCTGCCGCTTGCGCCAGTCGGTGCCCAGCATGCGGTCGATCACGTCGTCGACGGTGACTGCCCCGAGTAGCCGTCCGGCATCGTCACAGACGGGGATCGCGAGCAGGTCATAGCTTGCGAGTTCGACGGCGACACCACGATCGCTCAGCTCCGGTGCGACAACCGGGACGTCGTCGAGCAGCTGTCGAAGTTCCATCGAGGGGGGCTCCCGAAGCAGCCGCTGCATGTGCACCACCCCGAGGAACTTGCCGGTCGGCGTCTTGAACGGGGCTTGGCAAACGAAGACCTGCGTCGCAATGCTGACGACCCAGTCGGGGTCGCGGACCTGGGCGAGCGCCTCGGCGACGGTGGACGTCGGGCCGAGGATGATCACCTCCGGGGTCATCAGACCGCCAGCGGTGCCCGCTTCGTACGACAGCAGGCGCCGTACCACGGCCTCGTCCTCGTCGTCCATCGCGTCGAGCATCCGCTCCTGCTGGGCGGAGGTCATCTGCCCGAGGAGGTCGGCGAGGTCGTCGTACTCCATCTCGTCGAACACGCCCTCGAGACGTTCGACGTCGAGACCTTCGACGATGCGGACCTGTTCTTCTTCGGTGAGCTCCTCGAGGACGTCGGCCAGGCGCTGGTCGTCGAGGGCTTCGGCGAGCTGGCGACGCTGCTGATCGGGAAGAGCACGGATCACGGCAGCGACTTCGGTGGGGTGGAAGTCGCGGAGGCGGGCGGCCTCGGCTTCCATCGCGGTGGGGTCGTCGAACAGGCCGGGGACCTCTTCGGCGTCGGCCAGCCTGTAGATCGATCGTCGGCCGAGACTGCCCTTGCGGGCGAGTCGGACCTTGTGGATCTCCCACCACGACGAGCGGCCGTCGCCGACCGACTCCAGTCCGATGTCGCTGACGATTTCGTCGCCGATCCGGCGGTCGATCAATTCCTTGCCGATGAGCACCTCACCGGGCCGAGGCTTGAACGGGTTGAGGTCGACGTCCCAACTCTTGAGCCGGACTCCGTCCCCGTTGAGGTCGCCGACGCGGTTGGCGTTGACGAAGATGCGGCGGCGTTGACTGTTGGCGACGAATCCGACCAGGCGCGGCGCGCTCGCCGGCTTGCCGTGCCGTGCGGGCCGTCCAGGGACGGCGACGAGGTCCTCGATGCGGCCGATGGGTGAGCCGCCTGCGTCGAGGAGAGGCAGGCGCATGACGCGAAACGCATAGATCAATTCGCCGGCCATCTCGCCGAGGCTACCCGTGCCGCCCCACGGGCTCGGGGAGCGATGTCAGGTGAGCGCACCAACGAGCCAGAGCGTTGCCATGCCCGCTGCGAACGTCCACAGCAGGTTCTTCCGCCAGACGGCGACAGCCCCCGCAACGACGAGTGCCGCCACCTCGGCGAACTCGACGCCGCCGAGGCCGGCCCTCCCGACGGCCAGGTTGACCGTGAGCGCAGCGAGGACAGCGGGGCCGACGTTCTGCAGCGCGCGCTCGAACGATGCGGGCAACGCCCGATCGGCGAGCAGGAGGATCAGACCGCTCCTGGCGAAATAGGTTCCGATCGCGCCGCAGGCGAGGGCAACGAGCGCGGCCGTGGTGCTCACCGGTGCGTAGCCCCGCTCGTTGCTCGCGTCGAGTTGGCAGCGCGTCGCTCGACGATCTGTTCAGCGATCGCTCCCGCCGCGACGCCGGCGACCGCGCCGATGACGATGCCGAGCCGGTCGCGGAGGTCGACCGTGGCGAGCGAGACGAATCCGCCGACGAACGCCGCCGTTGCTGCGGGGATTCGATTGATCGCGACCAGGGTGAGGCCGGCGAACATCACCGGTGGGGCGAAGTCGAGGCGCCAGGAGTCGGGAACGACGGGTCCGACGAACATCCCGAGCGGGACGACGACGTTCCAGATCGCGTAGAGGGTGAGCGCGACCGTCAGGTAGTAGCGGCGGAACTCGGCGGGGGAGCGTTGGGTCTGGACCGCTGCGAGCGCGAACGTCTGGTCGACCATGAAGAACGGACCGATCCATCGCATCCAGCGCGGCTGTGCACGGAACGTGGGGGCGAGGGCTGCGCTGTACATCACGTGGCGGGTGTTGATGACCAGCACCGCGGTGATCACCGCCCACAACGAAGCCGAACCGGCGAGTGTGATCATCGCGAGTTGGGCGGCGCCGGCGAAGATGAGTGGTGCGGTCAGCCATCCCACCCATTGCGGCATGGCCGATTCGGTGACGGCGAGGCCGACGACGAACCCGAACGGGATCGCCGGGATGGCGAGCGGGACGATGTCGGCGAACGCTTGGCGGTCGACGATGCCGTGTGCCGTCGCGCGGTTCGACGTCGAGGTCATGAGGTGACGGTAGCGATGGTCGATGTGCGGGTCGGCCTCGCTCCGGCGTGTGAGGGGTGCCGGTTGTACCACCCGGTCGATCTCACGATCGCGCGTCGGCCGGGGTGATCGCGACCAGCGTGTCGCTGAACGCCACTCCGCCACCCCAGTCGGTGAGGGTGTCGCTGGTCAATGCGTTCGCAACACGTCCGTCGCGGTGGTGGTCGCCCCACCAGCCGAATGGGATGGCGGCGACACCGGGTCGCATCCGCTCGGAGATCCGCACGACCACCTCGATCGCTGCACGATCGTTCTCGACACGAGCGACTGCGCCATCCATGAGTCCGAACGCATGGGCATCGGTCGGGCACAGTTCGACGAACGGGGCGCCTTCGGCGGGCCCGTGCTTCGGCAAGTGGGCATAGCCGGAGTTCAAGAAGCGGGAGTGGTGCTTCGGGGTCAGTAGTTGGATCGGGAAGCGGGCCGTGAGGTCGCTGTCGCCACCGAGGCTCTCCCGCGGGGCGACGAAGGTCGGCACCCGCGGCTGGCCGATTGCCTCGAGCCGGTCGGATGCGAACTCGACGGTGCCCGAGGCGGTCGGGAACGGCGTCGCCCCGCCGGGATCTCCGAACGGTCTCCCGTCGGAGGGGTAGGGCGCCCGCAGCCACTGCTCGCAACGCAACTCGTCGAGATCGATCGTGGGGAGCGCGTCCCGCATGAGCGTGTCGTCATCGTCGTACAGCGACGGTTCATCGAGCTGCATCGCAGTGGCGACTCTGCGGAACAGCTCGGTGTTGTTGCACGCCTCACCCAGCGGCTCGACCGCCGCGTGGTTGTAGGTGACCCACAGGTGGCCCCAGGGGAACACGACGTCGTCGGCTTCGATCTGCGTCGTGGCGGGCAACACGATGTCCGCATAGCGGGCTGTGTCGGTGACGAACTGCTCGTGGACGATGGTGAACAGGTCGTCGCGGGCGAGACCGCGGCGGATCAGTTCGGCATTGGGGACGGTGACCAGTGGATTGCAGTTCCAGACGATCATCGCGTGGATCGGTGGTTCGAGGTCGGTGAGCACGGCTCCGAGCCGACTCATGTTGACCGTGCGGGGACCGTTTCCGGACGCATGCGTGGGGATCAGGTCGGGTCGCGAGAGTGCACCGTGGTCGATCTGGCTTTCGGTCCAGAAGCCGACGCTGCGCGAGTAGCCGCCGCCGCGATCGCGCCATGCGCCGGTCAGCGCCGGCAGGCAGGCGAGCGTCCGGAAGAACATCGCCCCGTTCTCGTGGTGCTCCGGGCCGATCAATGTCCGCAGCGCTGTCGGGCGGGTTGTGGCGATGTCGATGGCCAGCGACTCGATCTGCTCGGCCTCGATCCCGCACACCGTCGCGGCGCGAGCTGGGGTCCACTCCTCGACGGCCTCCCGTAGTTCGGCGAACCCGCTGGTGTGCGTCGTGATCCATTCGTCATCCGTCAGACCGTCGCGGATGATCACGTGCATCATCGCCAACAGCATCGCGGTGTCGGTGCCGGGGAATGGCTGCATGAAGCGGTCGCCGCGTGCTCGGGTCGACCGCGTCGGCCGTGAGCGTGCGGATCGGGTCGATCACCACGATGCGGGCGCCGTCGGTGCGGGCCGCTTCGATGGTCGGCCAGAGATGGCGATTGGTCAGTCGGGTGTTCGTTCCCCACAGGACGATGAGGCGGGAGTGGACCATCTCGGTCGCTTCGAGGCTGGCCCCCGATCCGTTGGTCATCGCGGTGCCCGCACCGACCGTGACCCCGCAGATCGCCCGTTCGAGTCGGGTGGCGCCGAGGTGGTTGAAGAACCGGTTGCCGGCACCGAACATCGACAGCAGGCTCTGGTTGCCGGCGTCGGAATAGGGGAGCAGCGCCTCGCCACCGTGGGTGTCGATCACGTCGGTGAGTCGAGTCGCGATTTCGGCAAGTGCATCCGCCCACGAGATCTGCTCGAATTCACCGGATCCCTTCGGCCCGATCCGCCGGAGCGGATGGAGGATCCGGTCGGGGCTGTGGACGCGATCGAGGAAGCGGTTGACCTTCGGGCACAGCTCGCCCTGCGAAAACGGATGGTTGGGGTTACCGCGTAGCTTGACTGCGATCGGCGCCGGGCCCGAGTGGTCGACGGTGACCGTCCATCCGCACGAGTCGGGACAGTCGTGATGGCAGGCACCGTGCACCGTCCGCGTCGTCATCCGCCCGAGACTACGAGCACACGCCATGCCACCGTCCCCATCGAAGTCATCGATCCCGGATCGATGACTTCGCTCCGCTGCGGAACATGTAGTCATCGATCCGGGATCAATGATTGCGTCAGAGGGTGTTGTACCAGGTCACGGTGTTCTCGTTCTGTTCTCATCCGGGGCAATTGTCTTCGGGTTTCGGCGCCACCCAAGACATCGATCCGGGATGAGTGTCAGGATGAGTGTCATGGGGGGATGAGTGTCATGGGGTGAGGTCTGTCATGCTCGGTGGATGACGGATACAGAGATGGGACCGACGCGGATCGTGTTGATTCGGCACGGTGAATCGGCGTCGAACGCCGGTGGATGGTTGTCGGGCCAGGACACCTGTGGAGGATTGACCGATCTCGGCGTCGCACAGGCAGAGGCGCTGCGCGATCGTCTCGCGGTCGACCAAGCGATGCAGCCCGACCGGGTCGTGGTGTCGACGATGCGCCGGGCTGTGCACACCGCGGAGATCGCCGCCGCACCGACCGGACTCGAGGTGGAGCAGTTCGCCGACCTGATAGAGCGCACCTCGGGCGAGGCGGAAGGGCTCACCATCGCCGAATACACCGAGAAGTACGGCAAGGCGCCGTGGACCGACTGGGCGAATCCGTTGTCGCCGGGAGGCGAGTCGGGCACCGAGTTCTTCATGCGCGTGTCGTCGGCCATCGACCGAGTGGCCGAGGAGGGTCGCGGTCGAACGACCTGGGTGGTGTGCCATGGTGGCGTCATCATGGCCACCGCGATCGGCCGCTGGCCGGGCTCCGCCACCGATGGCCCGTCCGATCTCTCGACGATTCCTCTCGCCAGTCCGATGAACTCGTCGATCAACGAATGGACTGTCGAGTCGAGCAGCGGCTGGCGAATGGTGCGGTTCAACGATCACACCCACCTTGTCGGTGTGAGCATCGCCGACGCCCCCGCCCCGATCTGAGGATCTGCACCCGCTGGCGGCTGACCGATCAGTCGGCGAGGACGAGTGGTTTGAGGTGCGGCCAGGCCGCCGCAAAGCCAGCGTGGATGGCCAAGGCATCGACCTCGTCGACCGTGAACCAACCGACGGCGTCGGTTTCGAAGTTCAACGAACTGCCGAAACGACGCTCGACCTGGACGACGACGGTGGTGTACGCCCAGTCGTGTGACGGGTTGAACACGTACTCGCCGAGCACAAGGGGATCACCCGGGATGTCACCGACTTCTTCGACGGCTTCACGCAGCGCGCCGTCGTAAGGCGACTCGCCCTGGTCGAGCGCACCACCCGCACACGACCACGTGCCACCCTCGTGCGACATCGCCGAACGTTTCTGGAGCAGCACCCGCGGCCCGTCGGGCTCGCGGACGACGAAGACGACCCCGGCCGCGCCGAAGATGCCCCAGCGGACATGGCCGTCGCCACATCGGATGAACCCGTCGCCGGTGCGCCGATCGAACACCGCACCACTGTGGCCGATCGGCCGCGTCACCCGCAACCGAGCAGCCCCGATCGAGCCATCGGGAAGGAATCGGCTGGTGATCGTGTTGCAAGGCTGCGTGACCGAGAACGCGAACGACATCGAGCGCTACGACCTGATCATCATCGGATCGGGCTCCGGGAACTCGATCCCCGACTACCTCGCCGACTGGAGGATCGCGATCGTCGAGCGCGGGACGTTCGGTGGCACGTGTCTCAACGTCGGGTGCATCCCGTCGAAGATGTTCGTCGTGCCGGCCGACAAGGCGCTCGAAGCGCAGCAGTCGGCGAAGCTCGGGATCGACATCCAGTTCAACGGCGCCGATTGGAACGCGATCCGTGACCGCGTGTTCGGCCTGATCGACGACATCTCCGCGGGTGGGCGTGACTATCGGGCGACCGGTACGGCGAACGTGACCCTGATCGAGGGCACCGCCCGATTCGTGGCCGAGAAGGTTCTCGACGTCGAGGGGCGCCGGATCACCGCGCCGAACATCCTGCTCGCAGCTGGTGCTCGCCCGGTGGTCCCGCCCATTCCCGGCCTGGTCGAGACCGGCTTCCACACGTCCGACACGATCATGCGCCTCGACGAGTTGCCGGACCACCTCGGGATCATCGGCGGGGGATTCATCTCGGTGGAGATGGGCCACGTGTTCTCGAGTCTCGGCTCGAAGGTCACGCTGATGAACCGGTCGAACGGGTTGTTGCGCGGATTCGATCACGAGATCGCCGCAAGGTTCACCGAGATCTTCGCCGACCGGGTCGACCTGCACCTCGGTCATGTCCCGACGAAGGTGAGCCGGCGTGATGACGGCCGGATCGAGATCATCTGCGCCGGCGAGGAACTGGTCGTGGACGAACTGCTGGTCGCGACGGGTCGCGAGCCGAACAGCGATCTGCTCGATGTCGACACTGCCGGGATCGAGTGCCACCACCACGGAACCGTCAGAGTCGATGAGACGATGGCCACCAACGTCGCGGGCATCTGGGCCATCGGCGACGTTGCGAACAGCTATCAACTGAAACACCTTGCGAACGCCGAGGCGGGAGTGGCGTTCTGGAACATCGCCCACCCCGACGGCATCCGCCGCCAGAGCTACAAGGCCGTGCCTGGCGCCGTGTTCTCGAATCCGCAGGTCGCCTCGGTCGGCCTGACCGAACACCAGGCGGTCGACGCCGGACTCCCGATCAAGGTGGGCCGCCGTGACTACGCCGAGACTGCGTACGGGTGGGCGCTCGTCGACGAGACGTCGTTCGCCAAGGTCATCGTGAACACCCGGACCGGCCTCTTCGTGGGCGCACACATCATCGGCCCGCACTCCGCGACGCTGATCCAGCCGATCATCCAGGCGATGGAACTCGACACGCCCGCCGAAGCCGTGGCTCGTTCGGTCTTCTACATTCACCCGGCCCTGACGGAGGTCATCGAGAACGCGATTCTCGATGCCCTCGCCGAGCCGGAGCCCGAGCGGGCGGTGGCGCCGGTCTCGGCAGGCGACGTCGCCCCGGCTCCGGCCGGCGCCGACAGGCGGCCCGGCGCCTGACGTGACGATCACGGACGACTCCGGAACAACGATGCCATGACCGACCCGTCCACGACCGACCCGACGACCGACGTGGGCACACCCACCCGCCGATCGGGTGAGATCCTGAGCGTCGCCCCCGCCCCCGCGTCGCCTCCGCCGGGCTTCGTTCACGACGTGTACACGCCGAGCAGGCCATCCTGAACAACTGGCTGCGCTGACCACGACCGGGCACACTGGCGCCATGGCGACGCCGTTCACCGACGACGAGACCGCACGGATCCGGACCGCCACACCCGGTTGTACGGACGACCTGGTGCACCTCAACCACTGCGGGTCGTCCCTCCCTCCACAGGTCGTCGTCGACACCCAGGTCGAGCATCTCCGCCGGGAGTCGATGATCGGTGGGTACGAGGCCGCCCGCGAGGCGGCGGAACGTGAATCCGCCGTCTACGACTCGATCGCAGTGATGCTCGGAGCGCAGGCGCGCGAGATCGCTCGCGCCGAACACGCCACGGCGGCGTGGAATGCCGCGTTCTGGTCGATCCCGATGCTTGCCGGGCAGCGGATCATCACGCATGATCACGACTACGGCGCGAACTGGATCGGCTTTCTCCGCGCGGTCGAGGTGCACGATGTCGAGATCGACCGGATCTCGAGCGACGCCAACGGCCAGATCGACCTCGAGCAGTTGGCGGTGGCGCTCGAGCGCCCCGAAGAGGTCGCCCTCGTGTCGTTGTGCTGGATCCCGACGAGCGGCGGTCTCGTCAATCCGGCGGGAGCGGTCGGCGCACTGACCGGACAGGCTGGGGTCCCGTTCCTGCTCGACGCCTGCCAGGCGGTCGGTCAGCTCGCCGTCGACGTGGAGACCATCGGCTGCGACTTCCTCACTGCAACCGGCCGCAAGTTCCTGCGTGGCCCGCGGGGGACCGGGTTCCTCTACGCACGCGATGGAATCCTCGATCGGGTCACGCCTGCTCAGCCCGACCATCACGGCGCGGACTGGGTCGCTCTCGATCGCTACGAATTCGCGGAAGGGGCCCGTCGATTCGAGTACTGGGAGTTCGATCACGCGGCATGGCTCGGCCTCGGTGCTGCCGTCGATCATGCCGCTGCACTCGGCTTCGACCGGATCGAGGTCACCGTGGCGCGACGCGCCGACGAGCTCCGTGCGGCGTTGCTCGAGGCGGGGATGACGGTGCACGACCAGGGGACCGCCCGTTGCGGGATCGTGACTGCGACGCATCCGACGGCGTCGGCGGCCGATGTCGCTGCAGCGCTCTCCTCGGCGAAGATCAACGTGTCGACCACGCACATCAGCTCGGCGCGGGCCGACATGGAGGGCCGCGGGTTGCCGTCGATGGTGCGGATGTCGGTGCACTGCACGACCACGAGTGCGGAGATCGAACGCACGATCGGCGTCCTGCGTACGCTCTGATGGTGCAGGTCGGCCAGGATGGCGTGATGGAGCGCATCGTTCTGCTCAGAGGGATCAACGTGGGCGGTCACCGCAAGGTCCCGATGGCCCTGCTGCGCCACGCACTGGTCGACGCGGGGTTCGATTCGGTCCGGACCTACATCCAGAGCGGGAACGTGCTCGTCGAGGGCGGGCCGGCCGACGACTCGGCCACCGCAGCGCTCGTTCAGCGGGTGATCGGTGATCACTTCGGTGTCGTCGACGTCGGGGTGATCGTGCTCTCTCCAGAGCGTCTCGAGCGGGCACGGGCGTTCTCGGTTCAGGTGTTCCCGGTTGGCTGCGACGATGCGGACGATCACGCGCGGCGTGTCCACGTCGTGTTCTTGGCGGAGCCGCCGGCACCGACACGGCGAGCGTCGCTGCATCCCGACGAGTTCACGCCCGATCGGTTCACGCTCGACATCCACGGGGGATCGGCCGAACTTCACGTGGCCTACGCCGGAGGAGCCGGGAGCTCGAAGCTGACGACCGACCGCATCGAGCGAGGTTTCGGCGTGCGCGCCACGGCACGCAACCTCAACACGATCAACCGGTTGCTCGACATGATGTCGCAATGAGTTGACCTCGTCTCCGGTCAGGAGACGTCACCCGCTTGGGTCGGGTGCGGTTCGTGGGCGGGCGTAGTGTCGCGGCCATGGGTGTTCCGACGAAGAACTGGGCAGGCAACCAACGCTGTGTCCCTGCCGGGGTGCACGTGCCGACCTCCACGACCGAGGTGGCCACGATCGTGCGGACGGCCGCCGAGGCGGGCGAGCGGGTGAAAGTGGTTGGCGGAGCGCACTCCTTCACCGACATCGCGATGACCGACGGACATCTGCTGTCGCTCGACGCGATGAACGAGGTGCTCGCCGTGGGTGGACCCGAGGGGCTCGACGTGACGGTCCAGGCGGGAATCCGCCTCTACGACCTGAACGACGAGTTGGCGGCACGGGGGCTCGCCATGCCCAATCTCGGTGACATCAACACGCAGTCGATCGCCGGTGCGATCGGCACTGCGACGCACGGAACGGGTGCGGGTCACGGGAACATCGCCACGACGATCGTCGGCATGGAGATCGTCACAGGCGACGGCAGCGTCTGCCGGACCGACGAGGACAACGATCCCGAGCTGTTGCGGGTGGCGCGCGTCGGCCTCGGAGCGCTCGGAGTCGTCACCGAGGTGACGCTGCGGTGCGTCCCGACGTTCAACCTGCACGCCGTCGAAACCATCGAGCCGCTCACCGATCTGCTCGCCGACTTCGGCCGGGTCATGCACGGCACCGACCACGTCGAGTTCTACTGGATGCCGGGCGCACGTCGCTGTCAGGTGAAGCGCAACACGCGCACCGAGATGCTGGCAGCACCCCAGTCGAAGCCCGCCTACATCCGTGACAAATGGATCGCCGAGAACCTGGCGTTCGGCACCGTGTGCCGGGTCGGGCGGCGCTTTCCGAAGGCGGCGCCGCGGATCGCCAAGCTGATCACCTCCGCTGCGTCCGAACGTGAATTGATCGACCGGAGTGATCACATCTTCAGCAGCCCGCGGCGCGTGCGGTTCGTCGAGATGGAATACGGCGTGCCGTTCGACGCAGTGCCTGAGGCGATCACCCGCATCGGCGCGCTCGTGAGGTCGCTTCCGTTCCCGCCGCTGTTCCCGATCGAGGTGCGGGCCTCGGCCGGCGACGACATCCCACTCTCGACCGCCAACGGGCGGGCCTCGGGCTGGATCGCCGTCCACCAGTACATCGGTGCGCCGTACGAGCCGTACTTCCAGGGCGTCGAGAACATCATGAACGACTACGCCGGCCGGCCGCATTGGGGGAAGCTCCACTTCCAGTCGGCCGCAACGCTGTCGAGCCGCTATCCGGAGTGGGATCACTTTCTGGGCACACGCGCCCGACTCGATCCGCAGGGCACGTTCGCCAACGCGTACACCGATCGGGTGCTCGGTCCGGTTCGCGTCACCACCTGAAAGGGTTCGTCGGTGCCTGGCACCGACGAACATCGGCGGGAGGTTGGGTCAGCGCGTACAGGTGCCGGTGTCGACCGGGTCGCTCAACGAGGTGCGGAATCCAGCGTCGCGGAGTTCGGGGGGCAGGTCGATGGCCCAGGCGCGATCGTCGCGCTCCGTGCTCTTCGCCCAGATCATCCCGCCGGCGACACCGCCGGGGAGCACGACGACGGCACCGGAGTCGCCGGGTTCGATGTCGGCGACGACTTCGAACCCGGCACGCGTGATGTCCCCGTCGAGGTAGATGTCGGTCGTGTCGATGTTGACGGTGCGCATCACGCGCACGTGGGAGATGACCAACTCGCGTTGCTCGTGGGTCCCGCGAAATGTCACGATCACGCCCCGGTCGTCGGTCTCGGCGGGTGCGTCGACGCTGAGCGGCGTACCGATCGTGCGCGCTGTGCGGAGCAGGGCGAGGTCCAGCTCGGGGTCGAACATCACGACATCGGCGGCGTGGAGCGCGCCGTCTGCGTCGACGACCCGCACGGCGGTCGCACCGGCCACCACGTGGGCAGCGGTGACCGCGAGATCCATGTCGATCATCGATCCGCTCCCGCTCTCGTCGTTCGGGTTGCACCCGTCGGCGCGCACGCCGATCGCCGCGGGAAGCGCGTCATCGAGGAGGTCCGTGTCGGGCTGTGCGGGAGACGCCTGACAAGCGGCGACTGCCGTGATGCCTCCTGCCAACAGCGCGGCAAGTCGGGCGATGCTCATCCCGCGGAGGTCCGCTCCGAGATCGTGCGGGCGACGGCGCCGTACCGTTCGAGCGTTTCGGGGTCAGCGGTCCCTGCGCTGTAGAGCACCAGGCGGTTCGCGGTCCCGCCGTAGGTCTCGATCAGACGGTCGGCGAGGTCGCCCCAGTCCGCCTCGGTACAGAACGCAGCGAGGTGATCGTCGCTGATCTCGGCGGCCATGCCGGCGAAGTCGCCCGACTTCTGCTTCGCTCGGATCCGGGTGGTCGTCCCCTCGAAGCCGGCCTCGTCCCAGATGAACCCGTAGTTCGGTGTCGACCCGTAGAAGGAGAGTGATGCTCGGGCGAACTCGCGTGATGCAGCGCGCTGCTCATCGGTGTCGCCGACGATGGTCGTGACCGGCACGATCACGTCGATCTCGCCCGCGGGGCGCCCGGCGCGGATCGCTCCCTCCGACAGACACGGCAACACGTGACGTTCGAGGTAGCCGGGTTCGCCGATCGGATGCACATGGACACCATCGGCCACTTCGCCGGCCATCGTGAGCATCCAGGGGTTGACGGCAGCGATGTCGACGCTGCGGATCGGCGACGTCGAGTGGACCGGGGCTCCACTGGCGATTGAGGAAGGTCAACTCGTAGAAGTCCCCCTGGTGGTCGAGCGGTTCGCCGCGGAAGCCGGCGAAGCACGCCTTCACGGCGCGCACGTAGTCGCGCAGTCGTGGCCCCGGATGCTCGAACTCGACGCCGTAGCGCCGCACGATGTGAGTGCGCACCTGGGTGCCCAGACCGAGGCGGAAGCCACCACCGGTCAGCTCCTGGAGTTCCCATGCGTTCTGCGCGGTGATCATCGGGCTGCGCGGAAACGCGACGGCGACTCCGGTCGACAGTTCGAGCCCGGGTGCGCCGAGCGCCGCCGCGGCGGCCGCGGTGTAGGCGGTGCGGCCGCCCTCGGTCAACAGCATCCCGTCGAAGCCCGATCGCTTCGCCGTCGCCGCCGCCTGGCCCATCTCGATGAGCGGTTTCGGAAAGGTCATCACGTCGACGCGCATGTTTGCGACCGTACCCGTCGACGAATTCGACCTTGCTACCGCCCGTCGGAGCCGAGCACCGGTCTTGCCGGCGCTCGGATCGTCCGCGTCGGCCCCACCCCTTGTGGTTCGGTACGGTCGCGTCCATGTCGAAGCAAGCCATCACAGGCCTCGCAGCCGAGATCGTACGGGCGCAGGAGCTCTTCGCGTCGTTGACCGACGACGAGTGGCAGGCGCAGTCGGGTTGTGATGGCTGGCGAGTTCAGGACGTGGCCCAGCACATGGCCGCGGTCTATCAACAGATCGCGGCGCCCGAAACGATCGATGCCGGCGACAGTGGCAAGGCCGAGGTCGCGGCCGAGATCCCTGTCCAGGACCGCAAGGACTGGACGCCCCAACAGGTGATGGAGGCGTACGACGAGTGGTCGGCGAAGGGTCTTGCCGCGTTGAGTGCGCTGCAGGATCCGCCGATGGCCGACACGGTCGTGCCGCTGTCCGACCTCGGGGAACATCCGTTGCACCTGCTCGGCAACGCCATCGCATTCGACCACTACTGTCATCTCCGCCACGACATCGGCGCCGCGGTGGAGCGGGCGGCAGCCCTCCCCCACGATCCTGAGGTGTTGGCCCCGACGGTCGAGTGGATGCTGGCTGGCCTCCCTCAGATGTGTGCCGACGAGCTCGCTCGAGGCGCCGGCCCAGCCCGTCAACCTGGTGTTCGACGGGCCTGCCGCGAACAGTTGGTGTCTGACGCCGGGTGACCCTGCAGCCGGGCCCCGGTGGGTCGTGGCCCACGGCGCCGACGATGATGCACCCGTCGTTCGCACGACCGCGCACGACTTCGTGTCGTGGGGAACCAAGCGGTCCGACTGGCGCAGCGCGAGCACCGGTGATGTCTCGAATCCCGCCGTCGCCGGGGTCCTCGACGCGATCAATGTGATCTGACCCTGCTTCGCCGCAGCATCGAAGTCCGACCGGGTCGTCAAGCGAGTCGTCGACGGAGCTCGACGTAGACCGCGTCCCCGACGAGCACCGACAGTTCGTCAGCGAGGCTGTCGACGACCGTTGTGTCACCCGAGAATGCCTCACCACCGTCGGCCCGCTCGGTGCAGCACCAAGCCATCCGGGTGCCCTGGTCTCCCCAGTCGGCGCGCGACCAACGGCGGACCGTGGCGGTCTCGGGCCCCTCGGGATCCGACTCGTCGGCCAGGGCCCAGTCGACACGCAGCGGCAGCTGCCAGCACACCGACGGTTTCCACTCGGTCGGCGACTCGCCATCCTCGGCAGCGGCGATGTGCAAGGCACAGCCCTCGCCGCCTGCGAATCCGGGTCGATTGAGGAATACACAGGCACCGTCGACGACGCGGGTGTGACTCCGTTCGTCGTCGCCGTAGACCGTGTCGATCCCGTGGTACTGCCACTGTTCGGGGGTGAGCAGGGCGACGTACGCCGACAGCCGGCGGGCCTCGGCCTGGCCGGGTTCACCGTCGCCGAAGTGTGCGCCGAGCGAGCAGCACCCCTGGTTCAACTCCTCCGCCTCCTCCGCCAGGATCCCCTTGCACCCGTTGCCGAACAGACACGTCCAGTCGGAGGTCATGAAGTCGCGTTCGAAGCGCCAGGTCGTGTCGCCGTCGCCGATCTCGACGAACCCGGTGTCGCTGGGTCCGTCGGCCATCAGCGCTGACCGAAGTGGATCACGGCGAGTCGTTCGCCGATCTCGACGGGGTCGCCGTCGCCGATCTCGACGTATTCGGCGTCGCGTCCGTCGAGGGCGACGTACGCCCGACCATCCGGTGTGACCGCGGCGATCGCGTCGGCGTCGACATCGATGATCTCGCCGTCGCTGACCAGTGAGGGCCCGTCGCCGATGAATGCAGCAGTACATCCGTCGTAGGAGGTGGTACTCACGAGCCCGCGCTCGATCTCGGCGACGACCGCGCCGGTCTCGACGTCGAGCACGACCGCTCCGGCGTTGGTGCCGGTCCCACCGACGATCACGCAGTCGGCGCCACTCCGCACGACAGCCGACGGCGTCCCTTCCGCCACGCCGAGCTGGCGGCCGTCGGCATCGAGGACGAAGACGCGTCGTCCTCCGACGGCGATCAGTCGGTCGCCGTCTGCCATGCGGACGCCGGCGGTGATTTCGATCGGGACGCCGGCGGGGTCGATGAGGGTCCCCACGTCGTCGACGGATCCGTCGGCGTCGGCCGTGATGACCGTCCCGTCGGCGGAGACGACCAGCATCGTGCCGTCGGCACGCAACAAGTGTTGCCTTGGGACTCGGGACGTCGACCGATCCGAGGCGTTGCCCAGCGACGTCGTAGAACTCGAGCTCCGATTCGCCGCCGGCCGGCTGTTCGGTGACGACCCGCTCGTCGTCGAGCGCGATCACGCGACCGGCGAGTGCCTGGGATGTCTCGGTTTCGAGGTCGATGATCACCGACTGGAATGCGGTGGGAACGGGGACTGCGACGTGAGTTCCGCCGGCGTTGACAAGGACGTCGGTCGCGAAGATCAGTGGGCCGTCGAGATCTGCGGTGGCGGCGACACTCAGTGTGGAGCGGTCGCGTGTGTCGATGATCGTCACGTCGCCACCGGTCTCGGCCCCCGACACTGCGATGGCTGGGTGGTCCGGCGTGATTCGCAGGGTTTCGTCGAGCCCGGAGCGGCTTTGTCGTTCGGAGCCGTCGCTGAGATCAGTCTGGGTGATCCGGCCTTCGTCGGTCATGGTGACGAGAACGTCGCCAGCCACCAGTGACTGTGCGTCGAGGAGGTCATCGGAGGCGTTGTAAGCGTCGACTTCCTCGACGGAGTTGCGGTCGAGGAGCCGGACCTCGTCGACACTGAGTACCACGATCGTGTTCCACTGTGCGGCGGCCGACGTCGAGGGCGACGACGAATCGTCACCCCCGACGAATCGACCGACGAGGATCGCGGACCCGGCGATCGCAGCGACGACGAGGGCGACGACCAATGAACGTCGCACGAAATAGTTGGGTTCGTCCCACTCGTCGTCCAACTCGTCCCGTCCGTCAGCGTCGCCTCCACGGCGGCTTGGGCCAGCACCGGTCACCGACGTGCCGCGTGGTGGTGTGGGATCGTCGTCGCCGGTTCGGGGCGGTTGCGGGCGGCGAGCGGACATCGCTTGCGATCGTACGCGCTGTAACGTCGGCTGCGTGGAGTTCTCGTGCCCGCGTTGTCAGTCCCCCGTCGTCGACGAGTACTACGGGCCGTGCTCGAACTGTCGGGGCGACCTGGCTGCGAAGTTCGCGGGTCTCGGACGCACCGTCGACGTGGCTGAGTACGAGCCGAAGATGAACGTCACGCCGAACGCCGTTGCGCTCAAGGACGACTGACGAGACGACGACTGACGAGGTTCAGCGCGCCGGCACGTCGTCGGTCGCGTCGATGCCGGTCGCTGCGCGCTCCTCCACCCACTGGTGGACCCGCGGGACCAGGGTGCACAGTCCGATGATGCCGGCGATGATCAGCGAGATTCCGACGACGACGAACTGTGACCAGACGACGATCACGACCACGCCGGCCACCATCAGACCGATGCCGGAGGCAGCGAGCATCCGCTTGCCGTGGCGGGACTCCTGGGCCCGACTGTTGGCGGCAGCCACCTTCTCGACTGCGATGTCGAGCAGACGCTGGGCCCACTCGAACTCGGTCGCGAGAATCACGAGGCCGACGATGATCACGACCATGCCCGGGCCCGGTAACGCGAGCATGGCGATTCCGGCGAGGAGCACCGTCATGCCGACGGCGAGGATGACCGCGGTGCGGGCGTAGCCGCCGATCCGCTTCATCGCACTCATCGGTTGACCCGCAGGGTCGTGGCTGACATCGGACAAGTGTGACAGCGCCCGGACGGCATCCCACCGCACGCCGGGCACGAAATCGTGACAGCACGCAACGAAGGTCGTGAGTTCATGGCCGAGCGCCTACCGCGCGACGTTCCGCCACACGTCTGCGGGGACGCGGGAACGAAGGTTCGGATCCGGCGCCGTGCCCCTGACCGCTGGCTGGCCGAAGGAGGAGGTGCTGCACGGGGACAGCGCCGATATCGTGGCCGGGTCCTGCTGCCGGGACACCGTTTCACGGGGACGTAGCTCAGTTGGCTAGAGCACCTGCTTTGCAAGCAGGGGGTCGTGGGTTCGATTCCCATCGTCTCCACCCAGTCTGAGCAGGTGTGATAGCTTGGATGGCAGTCCGGCGGAACATCGAAGTATCAGCGATGTATCAGCCGCCGGACGCCAATCAGCCTCTGGGGGTGCGTGATGGCATGGAAGGCCACCGGCCAACCGACAGTCCGCAAACAGCGCGACAAATGGGTCGTGCGTGTCGATGGCATCGATACGACCACGGGAAAGCACAAACCGAAACAGCTCGGTACGTATCTTTCTCAGCGCTCCGCGAACGCTGCAGCCCGTGAGGTGAGGGCCGACGATCGCTCGACCGAACGTGGAACGGTGAGCTGGCTGGTGCGTCGCTACGTGGCGAGCCGGACCGACATCACAGTCAAGGCGCAGCAGCAATACGAGTGGGCGATCCCGCACATCGAGAACGGGCTCGGCGCCATCCAACTCTCGATGCTTGACCGCGAAGACATCGCCCGCTGGATCGAGGCGCTCGCGGCCGGTGGCAAGATCGGTCGACGGAGTATCCAGATCTGCCGCACCGTCCTTCGCGCCGCTCTGTCGGAGGCCGTCGACGAGGGCTTGATTCCACGGAGCCCGGCCGCTCGCGTCGGGATGCCTCGCACGTTCGCCAAGCAGACGAAACCGAAGGAGGCTGTTGCCTGGGACGCCGAGGACGTCGACCGGTTTCTTGCTGCGACCTCCGATCACCGGTGGGCCGTCGCGTTCCGCGTCGGTGTGCTCTACGGGCTGCGGCGCAGCGAAGTGCTCGCGCTCCGATGGGACGACCTCGACACCGAAGCTGGCTCGCTGCGGATCGATGAGAGCGTTGTCGACACGAGAGGCGGTGCGTCGTGGAGCAACGCGAAGAACGAACGCTCGCGACGGACGATCCCGATCGACGGCGAAACGATGCGCTTCTTTACCCGCCGTCGTGCTGAGCAAGCGGCCGAACGACTGGCCGCCGGTGCTGAGTGGCACGACGAAGATCTCATCATCACGACTCGCACCGGCAAGCTCGTTCTGCCTCGCTCGTACGACCGAGCGCTCGCCGGCATCGTCGACAAGATCGAGCTGCCGCGGCTGACCTCGCACGGCCTGCGGCACACGGCCGCGAACCCACATGGTCCAGCAGGCCACCGACCTCGGCGAACTGCGAGCTATCGCTGACCTCCTCGGCCACAGCCCCGAGATGCTGATGAACACCTACGCCCACGCCCTGCCGAACAGCCAACTGGCGGTTGTCGACCGCATTGGCAACCGGGACGCTCTCCGCTGAAGCTCGAACCGAGACGGTGGGACGCTGAGTCTGCCGTTAGACCCCTGTCGGTAGTTCCGGCGCGGAGCGATGTTCTGCCATCTGTGTTGGTCGGCCGGAGTTGTAGGTCGCGAGGCTCGTACGAAAAAGGTCGGCGAGCTTGGGCTCGGCGAAGGGAATGGCCTGCGATAGATGGTCGAGGTCGTTCCCTCGGATGTCGTGCCCGTCGGCCCATCGCAGCCACGCCTTGATTGCAGCGAGTCGTCTTTCGGCTCGCGCGGCCTGGCCGTCATGGTTGTACCAACCGTTGAGCGTCTGATGGGTGGACTCACTGTCGCGGTAGCCATCGATGGTCCGGTTGAGGTGATCGATTCGCTCCTGCGTTGGTCTGGCCTGCTCAACGGTCTCGTCGAGTTGATCGTTTGCCGCCACGAGAGCGGCAGCCGTCTCCTCCAATCGCTTCGCAGCGGGTCGGCGACCGAGCCGACCGAACGTTTAGGGCGCCACCATGCGGACCTCTTGGCGTTCGCCGCCGCCGTCACACGCTGTCTGCTTGCGGCGACACTCTGGGCGAACGGAGCGTGGGCAGTTTCGGCTGTGGGGAGTTCCGACTCGGCTTCGGTAGCTGCTCGTTGACGCTGGACCTGCGCATCCTCCTTCTTGTCGGCTCGGCTCCTGAGCTGGAGTGCTTCGGTGCGTGCGTCTGCGTACACGCCGTTGAACCAGTCCGGGATGTCGCATCGTGGCTTTCGTGTCGGTCGTGGCTGCGTCTGATCTTGGAGGAGGTGGCGGCGTTGGACGGTGGCGGGGAGGTCGGTGCGGTCGTTGGTGATGATGTGGGTGAGTCGTTGGAGTGCGTGGTCGCGGTCGTCGGCGACGGTGAGGATGAGGTTGGTGTTTCGGCCTCGTGTGGCTCCGACGTAGAGGCCTCGGTTGGTGGTGGCGTCGGTGACGATGGTGAGGCTGGCGTGGGCGGTTTCGCCTTGGGCGCCGTGTTCGGTGGCGGCGTAGCCGAGGTGGACGTGTTCGGTGACGTAGTCGGCGGGCAGGGTGCCGGTGCGGTCACCGTCGAGGCTGGTGACGACGAGCCCGCTGTCGGCAGTGATGCTATTGATTGTCCAGCGGTCGCGGTTGCGGACGATGTCGCCGGTTGAGGTGATGAGCCGGCGGTCGTTGCGTCGGGTGGTGATGACATCGCCGGGATGTCCGACGCCGATCGACAGCGGAGTCGCTGTCGCCGCGTCGAGGTCGCCTCGTTCGAGCCGGTCGGCTTGGATTGCGTCGTTGAGTGCGTTGACGTCGTCGTTGCGGGTGGTGGTGACGGCGAGTGTGGTGTTCATGGTTTGGTGCCAGCGCCATTCGTTGACGACGCCAGCGAGGTGTTCGTCGAAGCTGCCCGCGATGATCGCTCGGTGGTCGGCGTAGTCGTTGAGCACCGAGGCGTCGCCTCGTCGGAGTTGGAGGGTGGCGGCGGCTTCCCAGTCGTGTGTGAAGCGGTGGAGTTGGTCGAGTTCGATGGTGAGGCCGGTGGCGCAGAGTTCGTCGAACATGCCGCCTCTGGCCGACGGCGTGGAGTTGGTGTGGGTCGCCGACGAGCGCGGCCGCCATCCGTGGGTGTCGGTGTGGTTGATGAGTTGATGGAGGTCGGCAGTGTTGAGCATTCCGGCTTCGTCGATCACGATCGTGGTCCCGGCTGCGGGCGGTTCGAATCCGGCGGGCCGGTGGCGGAGGTCGTAGAGAAGTTTGGCGACGGTGTCGGACCGCATGCAGGTCTCTGGATTCGAGGACACGGGCTGCTTTGGCTGTTGGTGCGAACCCGAGCACGGGGCGGTGTTGTTGGTCGAGGTCGACGGCGGCGGCGTGGAGCATGGTGGTTTTGCCGGCTCCGGCGGGTCCGACGACGAGGACGAGGCGGTCGTGTCCGGCGATGGTTGCTGCTGCTTCGTGTTGTCCGGTGTCGAGTGATCCGGTCTCGACGGTGGCGGATGGTTGGGAGGGTGTGGCTTGGGCGTCGATGGCCCAGGTGGCGATGTGTTCTTCTTGGATGAGGACGTGTTCGCTGGTGGCGTGTGTGCTGGTCGGGTTTGCCGACACCGAACGTCGATCGCTCGCTCGGCGGAGCGGGGAGTCGGTGGGTGCGTCGATGTTGATGCTTGCTTCGATGGCTTGATCGGCGAGCCGGCTGATCGGGCGGCCGATTGGTCGGCCGCCGACGCGGCGGGGTGCGGTGGTGTTGTCGGTGAGGTGGCGGATGACGTCGAGGTGTTGCCACGTCGAGCGGTGCTCGGCGATTGCAGCGACGAGATGCTCGACGTTCGGAAGGCCGGGTGTCGCGTCGTGCGAGCGGACGGCGTTCGAGACGAGCGCGACGAGGTGGCGGTAGTCGATGCCGATGGACGCTGCTTCGGCGGCCGACTGGCGCGGAGGTCGTCGGGGCCGATACCGGACTTGGCGGCGCGGGTGTCGGCGGCGACTTCGCGCTCGATGGCCGAACGTATGTCAAGCGGGGCGTCGTTGCCATGCCTCTCGTACGCGTCGAGACGTCGGGCGAGTTCGCGTCGATCTCTTCAGCTCGCTTCGAGAACAACTCGATGAACTCGATCGGCACTTCTGCGATTTCGGCCTGTCCCTTCTCGACGGTGGTCCATGCGAGGCCGTAGCGGTTGGTGACCTCGGCTCGGAGAGCGGCTTGGTAGACGTGCAACTGAACGTCGACTGTTGTCCATGAGTTGGCGGGCGTCCAGGGCGCGCCATCGTCCGTCCGGAGTTTGGACTTTGGAGGAGATGACGACGTGGGAGTGGAGCTGTGGATCGTCTGCGCGGCTGGTCGATTGGCGGAACACCGCAGCGGTGATGCCTTCGGTGTCGAGGAACATCCGTGACCCGTTCGAGCGGACACGGGTCGTTGCCGCCCGTTGCTCGATCGTGTCGACGGCGGTTTGGACGGCGGTGTCGTGGCATTGGGCGAACCCGTCATCGCCGGACAGGGCCCACATGATCGACAGCGTCTTGGGTGCAGAGAACGTGGCATCGAATCCGATCACCGACGAGACCTTCTTGCCGTTGTCCGTGTTCTGTGTCGTGAACGGTGAGCCGAGCGTGACGCCGGTGAGCGGGTGGATGCCGTCGAGGACGGCTTGGAGGTGTGCCGCGTCGACCTCGGCGGGCAGTCCGAGTGCGGGTGCTTGGCGGCCGGCCCAGTGGCCGGCGGGTTCGCCGATGGCTTCGGTCAGGTACTCGGTGAGGTACTTGACGACCGCGCCAGTAGGCGCCGTGATGGATCGGTCGGACACGCAGCATTTCAATACGCACTCGCGGCCGTGGGCAACTGTCTGATTTTGTTGTCGGGTGTTGGTTCGGGACTTGTCATTGGAACGGGAGGGGGTGGGGTTGGCTG
>CAWKLM010000004.1:0-18489 GCA_963850475.1 Ilumatobacteraceae bacterium
CTCCAGCGGCTCGAACGCGCGAAGGTCCAGAAGACCTGCGGCCCCAAGCTCAACCCGGCGACCAGCGCGGCCGACTGGCTCAAACGGCCCGGTTCACCAAAACCCAAGCTGGCCAACGAGAAACCAAAGGGCGAGACCGTGCCGTACGACCAACTCCTCAAAGCTTGGCGAGAGGGCCGGGTGCGGTAATCCGTTCCAAGTCTCTCCGTGCATCTCTTCACCGCGGGCATCCACGATTTTCTGCTTTCCAGGTCTCAACAGGTTGCCCAAGTGACTCCAGCGGATTCCCACCGCCAAGGCCGCCAAGAGCGCCAAGTTCGCCCCAAAGGGCCTTGTCCTAAAACCGAAAGCAGAAGAAGTGATGCCAGGTGTCCGAGTGGGATGGGCAAAAACGGACTTTGCGATGGCCTTGGCGAGCTTGGCGGCCTTGGCGGTCCAATTGACCGCAGCGGCCCCAGGACTCGTTTTTCGTTGGGAGTGTGGGAGTCCGTCGACCAAATCTGAGCTTGCCACGGGCTCGAGACGCGGGTGGCGCCGCCTGCGATGGTGGTGAGCAGACGCGGGTTGGTTCCATCGCCCGCGGGGACGCGGGCGCTACAAATCGCGAATCGCCATCGAAGATGGCACGCCTTAGCCGAAATGAATGTGCCTGCGATCATCGTCCGTGCCCGAGTCCGAATCCGAGTCCCCTTTCGTGCCCGACGTGCGATGTATCTGCGTCTATCTGCGTTATCTGCGGGCAAAATGGGATGGGTGTCGGTGCGATGGAATCCTGTGACCTGTGACCTGTGTCCTGCCTCCCATCGCCTCCCCGGCTACACTGACGCGGTGGGCAAGAAGAAGAAAGGCTGTTTGCGGAGGATCGGGTGCATCGCGGTCGTCGGTGTTGACGCCGGTTGCGTGCATCGCGGCCTGGGTTTTCTTGACCTGGCCCGATGTGTCAACCCTCGCCACCGAGAACCCGCAGACCACGGCGTTCATTGAAGCGGCGAAGGCGAACGGTGATCGTGTGGAGTGGAGTTGGGTGCCGTACGATCGGATCTCCATCGAAGTCAAGAAGGCGGTCGTGGCAGCGGAGGACATGAGCTTCTTCTCGCACAACGGTTTCGACACCCACGAACTCAAGATCGTGGCGCGGGACGCGGTCAGAGGCAAGCGGGTGCGCGGCGCCTCGACAATCAGCCAGCAGCTGGCAAAGAACCTCTGGCTGTCCCCCTCTCGCTCGCCGCTGCGCAAGGTGCGGGAAACGATCCTGACCTGGCAGCTGGAACAAAACCTCTCCAAACAGCGGATTCTCGAGCTCTACCTCAACGTGGCCCAATTCGGACCCGAAACCTACGGTGTCGGAGCGGCCGCGGTGCGTTACTTCGGCGGATCGGCCGGTCAACTGAGCGGCGAACAGGCCGCCGAACTCGCGGCCGGTCTTTCTCGGCCGTCAAGCTGGCACCCGGGTGTCTCCAGCCGAGGCTACTCGGCTGCGGTGGAGAGGATTCAGGATCGTGTCGCGCGGTGCGAATGGCTCGACAAACTGCTGTGAATACAACAAACTGATGTGAATACAACGGAGGTGGAATTTGGCGAGCAGGGATGAATACGTCGCGAAGATCAAGGGACAGCTTGACGAATGGAACACTGAGATCGGCAAGCTCGAGGAAAAACTGGCAAAGGCGGGAGACGAGACGCGAAAGGACCTTCAGCCCTACATGACCAAGGCGAAGGAAGCTCGCGAGGCGCTCGTGTCCAAGCTCAACGAGCTCAAGAATGCGAGCGAAACCACCTGGGAGTCATCGAAGGACGACGTCGAGCATGTTTGGAAGACCTTCAAGCAGTCGGTGAATTACTTCAAATCGCAGCTCTGACGTCGGCCGCCGCCGGGAGATTCGCCGGGTTTTATCGGTCGTGATCCCTGTCGACGGCGTGGCCGCGCGTATCGTCAATGATCTGTCGTGATTCGTCTTTGACGGTTTTCCGGTGCGGAAACTCGAGGTGCGGCCCCTTTGGGCAGGCGTCGCGGGAATAGGCCGGCAGGGGACTCGTTTTCACAAGGTGATTGAAAGCGAATTGCTTGCTCGGTGAGACCCTCCTCCACTACCGAATCCTCCGAGCTCGGCGCCGGCGGCATGGGTGAGGTCTACCTCGCGCACGACACCAAGCTCGGGCGAGACGTCGCCGATCAAGATCCTGCCCCCGCAGCTGAGCTCCGATCCCGATCGGCTCGAACGCTTCCGGAGGGAAGCCTCGATCGTCGCCGACCTCAATCACCCCAACATCGTGACCATCTATTCGGTCGAGGAGGCCGACGGTCTCAACTTCTTCACCATGGAGCACGTCGACGGCCAGGTGCTCTCCGATCTCGTGCCCGGACGACGGGCTTCCCATGGCCGACTTTCAGAGCCCTCGCGATCCCTCTCGTCGACGCCCTGAACGCGGCCCACGCTCGGGGCGTGACCCACCGCGACCTCAAACCCGGCAACATCATGGTCAACCGCGACGGCCACCTCAAGGTGCTCGACTTCGGGCTCGCCAAGGTCAGAATCGCCGAAACACCTCAGAAACCGACGAGCGACTCGCTGATGGAGACGGATTTCTGACCGGTCACGGCCAGATCCTGGGAACCACCCCCTACATGTCGCCGGAACAACTCAAGGGCCAGCCGGCGGATCAGCCGGTCGGACATCTTCGCGCTGGGGACGGTTCTCTACGTCATGGCGACCGGGAAACACCCGTTCAACGCCGACAGCTCGGCGGAGACCATCTCTTCGATCCTGAGCCACGCACCACCCCGGGTGCGAACGCTCAAGTCCGAGCTGCCCGCCCGAGCTCGGGGAAGATCATCAACCGTTGTCTCGAGAAGGACCCCGCGCTCCGTTACCAGACGGCGCGTCGATCTCCGACACGGCGCTGGCCAGAACTCTCGGACCCGGCGCCGAGGGTCGCCGTCGACCAACCGGCGCCCGTCGTCGACGAGACGATCCGTCTCCGGCCAGCCGCCGGTTGCCCGTTCGACCGGTCTCGATTCGGCCGGTGGGCGGCGCACGGCCGCGGCGTCCTGCGTGGCGGCAGGCGCCTCTGTGGTCTGGAAGGCTCGCAGCGCGCCGGTTCCCTCGCTCCGATCGCTCGCGGTGCTTCCGTTCGCCAACCTGAGCGGCGACCCCGAGACTCGACCAGTTGAGCCGAGGCCATCAGCTCCGGGCTCATCACGACCCTTCGCGAGTATCGAGGGTCTGCAGATCGTCGGCCGATCGGAGTCCTGGAACCAGCGCGACACGAGCCCCGGCCGGCCTGCTTCGCGAGTCTGGGCGTCGGTTCGGTGGTCGAACGGCGAGATCCAACAGGACGGGTCGGTCTTCGAAATCACGGTCAGCCTGACCGACACCGCCACGGGGTTCGTTCTGTGGTCGCACACCTACACACACCGCCGCCGACCAGGCGTACCGAACACAACGGTCCATCGCCCGGGATCTTGCGACCTATCTGTCGATTCCGCTCACGCTTGAGCGATCGACGCCGCATGGCGCAAGGATCCCGATGGGTCGCACGCCGCCTACGACTACTACGTCACCGGCCAGCGCTTTCTCGACGCCGCGGACGACGCCCGCGGCCCGGATTCCGCCGCCGAGAATTTCCGCCAGGCCCTCCGGATCACGCCGGATTTCGTCCTCGCCCACGTCGGTCTCAGCGAAGCGCTGTGGCAGATCTACTATCGAGACGGCGATCGGGAAACGCTGGCCGAGGCGGAGCGCGAAGCCGAGACCGCCTGCCGGATCGATCCGGAAGTGCCCACCGCCCAGGTGGCGCTGGCGCGCATCCACCGAACCACCGGCCGGCAGGACTCCGCCATCGAAGAACTCGAGGATGTTCTGGCTCGTCACCCGCGACCCGACGAGGCCTACCGGGAGCTGGCGCGAAGCTATGAACGGGTCGGGGATCTCGACGAAGCCGAGAGCGCCTACCGAGCGGCCACCGCCCTGCACGCGGACGACTGGTCCACCTGGAACTCCCTCGGCACCTTCCTCATGATTCAGGGTCGGTACGAGGATGCCCTCTCGTCCTTCGAGCGGGCGGCGGAACTCGCGCCACCGGAGATCACCCGACCCAAACAACAACTCGCGACCTACCATCTCCACATGGGACGCTTCGACGAGGCCATCGATGCCTACGAGCGCATCCCGAAGGCGAATCGGGGACCGGATGTGGCGTCCAATCTCGGCACCGCCTACTTCTTTTCCGATCGCCCGGACAAGTGGGAACAAGCCGAGAAGAACTATCTGACTGGCGGTTCGGCTGAGTCCCAGGGACGCCATGTATCAGGCCAATCTCGGTGACCTCTACGCCGGATCGATCGTCGCGACGAAGCGCAGGACCGATATCTTCGGGCCCAGTCGCTGATCGAGGAACGGGTCAAGGACGATCCGGGCAACCCGACCCTGCTCACCGAGCTTGCCGTCTATTCGGCGAAGGGCGGCGACTGCGAGACGGCGCTCTCGCTCACCGACGAGCTTCGAAGCGACGTTGCCCGATACCGGCCCGAACGCCCATCAGTTGGCCTATATCTTTGCCATGTGCGGCGACGATGACGACGGCGCATGGATGCCATCCGCCGAGCCATCGAACTGGGCGAGTCGGCCGAACTGATCCGCCAGGAGGACGAGTTCCGGGCGTTGCATTCCCGCCCCGAGTTCATCGCTGGTCGGTATTCAGGAGTGACCAATCGTTCCACTTGATCCGGGGGTCCACGTCACACAGATATTTGCCCTTGCTGCCGTCTTCTTTGCAGTGGTAGACCGTCACCATGTACGGCCACTCGGCGTTGCGCTTCTCGGTGGGGGGCTCGGAGACCGGTTGCTTCCTGAGCGAGGACGCATTCGCACGTGAGGTTGACGTCACCGAAGTAGTTCCCACTGGCGCCCTCGCTGTCTTTTTCATACCGGATCTCCCAGTACAACTCGCCGAGGTTCGAGTTGGTTTCGGCCTCCCATTTGACCCCGGCTCCGCTGCCGCGTGAGATGTGGGCGGTTTCGGGGTGGACGGTGATCTTGCACTTATCTGGTCCCATGACCTCGACTTTCAGGCTCACCTCCGCGGTCTCCTGCGCTGAGACGTGATCGGGCCGCGAAACCAACACACAGCATGCGATCACGATCATCGCCCCGGCAAAGAAACGGTCGAAACTCGTCTGGCGCATCCTGACCTCCAACCGGTCTGAGTTTTCTGCTCGTGCGAGCATTTTAAGATTCAATCTCAATAGTCTCCGAACAGCCTAGCTTCGCGAACTTCCGAGGTCAAGAACAACAGGCCGCGATTTTCCAAGGATCAAGGTTTGTGCGAGAGACTCACCTGAAATCGTTTCAGACCAAAGGAAGCACCGATGCGGTTTTTGAAAGTTTTCATGGATCAGAGCCACCGCTGCAATCTGCGATGCCGGATGTGCGGGTTCTCAGAGCCCAGGGTGGTGGGAGAGTGTGACCACAGCGTGGCCGGTCGAAGGCGATCCGCCGTACCTCGGACGGTTCTACGGTGCGGTCCCGACATGAGCACTCCCCACGCTGGACGCGCTCCTCGTGATTCGGAAACTCGATCGGTGTTGAGGAAGCGCATTTCAAGCAATATTCTATTTTGAGGATTGATGAGTAGCAATGTTCTGATTGTCACTTTTGTGTGAAAGGGGAGTCGCTCGAATCTGTTCCGTGAATGGAACTCCAGCGTGCGTGAGGTCTCTCACCTCGTAACGCCATCCGACGAGGTGAACAATGAAACTGGCACGCAAGAGAAAAACCGATGCCGAGGTCTTCACCGGAACCCTGGCCGATGTTTCCTTTCTTCTGGTGATCTTCTTTATTGTGACGGCGGCGTTTACGGTTTCCCGCGGGATCGACCTCGTCTTCGACGATCCACCGGCGGTCGAAGACGAGATCGAGCCGTGGGAGGCCGTCGATGTTCACGTCCAGCCGAGCGGTTCACTCCAGGTCGATGGAGAAACCATGGCCATCGAAGGCCTCCTGCCGTACGTCTGGACCAAGCTCGAGAAGAACCCGGCGAAACCGGTGATTCTGCGGTGCGAGCCGACGACGTCCTACGGAGCGCTGATTGCGGTGCTCGACGAGCTCCGGCAGTCGCACGAAAAGATGGATTTTGTCATTCCGAACCTCGCGATCCCAACCTTCCGCGAACAGCGGCGCTACCAGAGACCCCTCGGTTTCTAGTTCGCCCGGAACCCGTATTTGCGCGGTCCCCGGCCCCGCTCCTCCCGATGACAGATCCTCATTGGCTTCTTGCGGGCGGGACGCCCGCACCACAATGGCAAGCACAGGATGAAGAAAGAACGTGGGCGGATTGTGGTGTCCATTCGGTCCTCAGTGGGCCGCAAGCCACTCGCGCACCGCGGTCAGGTCCTCCTCTCCCGGTTCTCCGATGGCCAAGAGTTCCCGCTCCGCCTCTGAGGCGGAGCGGCGACCCTGCTCGCGCCTGCCGGCGTCCCACAATGCGCGGCCGAGGTTGAACCGGGTCACGGCGATCAACACCGGATCCGTTTCGGAGGCGACGCGGATCGCCAGGGCCTTCTCGAGGTGGATCACCCCTTCCGCAGCCTGCCCCGTTTCGATCAGGAAAACGCCTGTGTTGTTGGCGGCATAGGCATACAGAGGGTGCTCCGTGCCGTAACTCGCGGTGAGAATCTCGCCCGCCTTTCGTGAGGCGTCGAGCGCGGCCTGAAAATCCCCGGCCTGCTTCTCGAGGCTCGAGAGGTTGATCAGGCTGATCGCAATCTGGTGGTGATCAGCTCCCCAGGATCGAGAGACGATTTCCATCGATCGTTCGTGGATCTCCCGTGCATCATCGAATTGCTCGAGTCCCTCGAGGCTGTAGGCGAGGTTGTTGAGCGAGATCGCGAGTTGCGGGTCGTCGGCGCCGAAGACCTTCTCGAGGATCGCGAGTGCGCGCCAAGACAGATCGGCCGCCTTTTCGTACTCGCCGAGGCCGGCGTACGCCTGCGCGAGATTGGTTGCAGTGAAACCGACCGTCGGGTGTTCCGGGCCCACGAGCGACTTCCTTGAGGGCCAGTGATTTCTCGTAGTAGTCAACCGCCGCTTCGTAGTCACCGATCGATGAGAGGGCGTTCCCCATGGTCGTCATCGCCATGGCCGCGTCCAGGCTCTCCGGACCGCTGATTTTCGAGTGGAGTTCAAGGGCGTGTTTCTGGAGTTCGATGGCCTCGCGGTGCCTGCCGGCCTGGATCAGTACGCTCGCCCGGGTGTCGGCGATAGTCTGCCGCTACGTCTCGTCACCGCCGAGGCGCTCGATCTTGGCCGACGCGAGATCGCTCCAACGGTCGGCTTCCTCGAATCGGCCCTGGAGGTACCCCGTGACCCACATCAGATTGCTCGCGGCAACCGCGCCCGCGCGGTCGTCGCGACCCTGCTCGGCAGCCCCGAAGGCTTCGCGCAGCGAGCGCTCGGCGTCTTCCGCCCGCCCGAGATCGGCCTCGAGAAACCCCTTGAGAATCATGACCTGCGGCGAGCGTCGGCGGATAGCCCAGTTCGCGCGCCTGTGGGGCGAGTTCGGTGACCCTTTCCAGGGCGGTTTCGTAGTCGCCGACAAGTTGCTCGGCATTGGCCGCCGCCAGCGAGTCGTCGAGCTCGGCGAGGGCGGCGCGGGTCGTCTCGTCTTTCGGCAGGGGCAGGCGTTCCACCAGGGCCGTCGATTCGGCGCACACCTCGGGCACATCGAGACCGACGACGGCGTCGAGGGCGGAGGCCGCGATGTCGCGGCCTCCGGCCGCGAGCAGGGCCAGCAGGTGGTCGGTCTCGCGGAGCCGGTGGCGGAGACATGCCATCTGCCGGTCGAGGAGGGCTTCGGAGTGCTCCCCCCGGATTCGGGTCGCCACGCACGCCTCGCGGTGGACCGTCGCCCAGCGGCCGGTGTAGTCGTCGAGTCGTGATGCCACGGCCGCAACCGCCTCGCGCCCCAGCCCCTCGGCGACGTCGTCGAAGTGATCCTCGAGCAGCGCCAGGCGATCAGCGTTCCAGACCGCCGCAGCTTGTGATTTGCCGCCACCGCACAGCTGTCTTCGATAGGCCGTATAGCCGACGATGCCGATGACGACCGCCGCTGCCGCAACGCCGACGCCCGCCACGAGCCACCGTTTTCGTTGCTGCGCCGGATCGCGCCGAAGGCTGTGAAGGAGTGCGCCCATGTCCGGGAAGCGCTTCTCCGGGGAACGGTTCAGGCCTCGCATGATCGCGGCCACGATGCGGGCAGGAACCTGGTGACCCACCGCCGGCAGACTGACATCGTCCGCCTCGAGCCGGGCCACGAATCCCGGAAAGTCCGAGAACTCGCCCAACGGATGCTTCCCAAAAAGCGCCACGTACAGCGATACGCAGAAGGCGTACTGGTCGGAGCGATGATCGGCGCGACCGTCGAGAACCTGTTCCGGAGCCATGAACGCCGGGGTGCCGAGCACCGTGCCGGCTTGGGTCAGGGGAGTGTTCAGCGCCGAGGTGGTGGGGGCCCGATCCGCTGATCGGGCTTTGGATCCGGGCGGTTTTCCGGCGACGTCCCAGTCGCCCGCCTCGGCGGCGCGGGCGAGGCCGAAGTCGGTGACCCGGACCCGATCGTCGTCGCCGACCATGACGTTTCCCGGTTTGAAATCGCGGTGGATCAGGCCTGCGGCGTGCGCGGCAGCGAGCCCTTGGCCGGCCGCCACGAAGAGCTTGACGATCTCGCGCCATCCGCGTTTCTCCCGCCGCAGCCAATCCTGGAGATCGCAGCCCTCGACGAATTCCATGGCGACATATGGGCGGCCGTCCTTCGTCCCTGCATCGTGGACGGTAACGACGTTTGGGTGGTTGAGGCGCGCCATGGCCTGGGCCTCTCGCAGGAGCCTCTGCTCAGCGTCGGCGCTCTCCACCTTGTCGTGAATCACCTTGAGCGCAACCGTTCGGTCCAAGGTGGGGTCGAAGGCGGCGTACACGGTGCCCATGCCGCCGCTGCCGATTCGGCGAACGATCCGGTACCGGCCGAACTCCATCCCCTGGGTGAGCGACGCCATCGAAAGTGTCTCTCCGCTGCCGAACGAGTCAGCCGGCCCGGGGTCGTCGTGATCTCCGCTGTTCTTTTTGTCGTCGCTCATGGCAGTACCCCATTATGCCATCCCATTCCTGTTCTTCCCCGAAACTCACCGCGGTGCAGGGAGAATCAGAATGAGTGAACAGGTGATCCGATGGCCGAGCCGGCGGGCTGAGTCGCGTAGCCCGGAGCTGCCCTGGAAACGTGGGCAATCGAGGACGTGGACCCTATACTCTTCAGGAGAGGATCACCTTGAACCTGGACTCCCGAGAGCCGGGCGGAGTTGTTGGAGGCGCTCGGTATGGAGATCACCCCACGTGTCATCGTGCAGGCAGCCCAGCGCGGCGAGATGCGGTTCGACTACCAGCCGAAGGTGTCGTTCCTGACGGGAGAGATCTGCGGCGCCGAGGCTCTCCTGAGGTGGCGGCGCGAAGACGGCTCGGAGAGTCTCACCCGAAAGTTTTGTCCCACTCGCCGAGGCCTGGGGAGTTGTCAGCGATCTCACCGAGGCCATGTTCCCGCGCTTTCTCGCCGATGTATCAATCGTCAGCGAGCGCCACCCGGACCAGCGAATCGCTTTCAACGTCTCGGCCTATGACCTCGATGCCCCCCGCTTCATCGCCATGCTGCGCGACGCCATCGACGGGGGTGAGATCGCGGTCGAACACCTCGAACTCGAGGTGACCGAGGGGACGGTGGTATCGAGTAAGGCTTCGGTACTCGGCAGTCTGCAACGCCTCGTGACCGAAGGCGTCGAACTCGCCATGGATGACTACGGTATGGGTTTCTCGTCGCTCGACACCCTCCACCGGCTGCCGTTCTCATCCATCAAGCTCGATCAGAGTTTTGTCCTGCGGGTGCTCCGCTCGCCCAAGAGCGCGGTCTTGGTCAAGCTCAGCATCGCCATGGCGCAGATGCTCGGCATCAGAACGGTGGTCGAGGGCGTGGAGTCCAAAGCCATCTACGACTCGCTCCTGCACTCCGGCTGCTCGGCCGCCCAGGGCTTCTGGATCTCTCCGCCGCTGCCGCTCGACCGGTATCTCGACTTCCTCGCCGACCCTCCCGCTTTGCCATCGTCACCCATCGGGCTCTTTAGGATGGCCCAGCTCGCCCACCACTGGCAGGAGAGGTTGCTCATCGATCTCGTTTTCGCCGCTCTCAGAAGCGATGACCCGGCGGGCGATATCCCCCTCGACTTCCATCTCGCCGAGACCGAGTGCGAACTCGGGAAGTGGTATTTCGGCTATCGGAAGCACCTTGCCGGCGACCCCGATTTCGACGCCCTCGAAGCGCCGCACCGCGCCATGCACGAGCTTTGCGGTGAGATTTTCCGAGCCCTCCAAGTCGGTGACCGCGACCGGATTCTCGACCACCTCCTGCACGAGATCTCGACAAACTCGTGCCGGGTCACAACCTGTCTCCACCGCCTCGAGACCAAGGCGCTGATCAGCGAGGCCGGGTGCTCGCGTCATCGGATCTAGCCCGTTCTTCTCACCAGCTGTTCGGCTGCGGCCAACGATGCACTGCACCCAGACGTGTTTTCTCAGCTCGGGGTGCTCAACGTACCGCAAAGTACGCCTCCGCGCCCCGAACTGAGAAAACCCGCCTGGCCACAGCGCCTCGTTGCCCTCGCGGCGAAACCTGGTGAGAAGTACGGGCTTGCGGTAATCCTCGACAACGATGTCAGGCATCAACCTGGGTGCCTTTCCGGTTTCAGAAACGTTTCGGTGATTCTGGGACGGAAAACTGACTGAGAATCGACTCTGCAACCCTCCGAAACGGGGTGAACCGGGTCAAGCCTGACAGCTTTATTTTGTCCACCGCCAGTTGCGTGTCTCCTGGTCTTACTGCACGGGTGGTTGAACCGTCTCGAACCGGAGTGATGTGTTCCATGGGCAGGCCTGCGAGATCGGCGAGTTCCTGCGCCCAATCGTACTTGGTGCCCCCCGCCAGCGAAGAGTAGTGGTAGATCCCTGTTGCCTCGATGCTCAGCAGGTGGGCGACGGCCTCGGCGACGTCGTCGATCCAGGTGGGAAAACGGATCCCGACATGATCCAGCCTTGAGGGTGTCGGATCCTGAATCTGAGCCAGGGTTTTCGAGACAAATCCGGAGCTCTCCCAGGTTGGGCCGGCCCCTATCAATAGCGGGATCCGAAGCACCACTCCAGTGCTGCGCTCGAGGACGAGATCCTCGGCCTCCACCTTCAGCCGACCGTACTCGTTGACGGGATCTCGCGCATCTTCCTCGCGGTAGGGCGCCGCACCCCCGTCGAAGACGTAGTCCGAACTGACGAAGAAGAATGGAACCGATTCGGGCAATAGCACACAGAAATCTCTGACCGGACCCACATTCAGGCGGGCCGCTTCCTCGGGGTGTTCCTCGCAGAAGTCAGGATCCCGGTACGCCGCTGGGTGGATCACCGCATCCGGTCGCACTTCCTCCAGCAGATCCTTCAGAGCCGCCGAGTCGCGAAGGTCCACCTGAAGGAGCCGGCCTGCGGAACTGGAGAATCCAACCCCCGTGACGGCTCCCGTCTCTTCCAGCCGAGCTGTCAGACTTCGCCCGAGCAGCCCGCTCGCTCCGGTGATCAGAATCTTCTTTCCATCGAGGGCGGTGGGTCTTCTCATTTGGTCGTTCATACGGTCGTCCTCCTCACCAGTGATCGCCGGGCTCTCCTCCCAGTGAAGCACACACTGTCACCCTGAGCACCGCCTCGCCGCAAGGCGGCGCCTACTCGAGGAATGACGGAGGCAACATATACCTGTCATTCTGAGCGAGCGAGTCCGCGAGCGAGTCGAAGAATCCCCCGAGGGTTGGTATTGCTCTGCAGCCCGCATCGCCATTCCTTGCTTCGGGGGACGCTGCCTACGTCGCTCTCCGAGCTAGTAGGAACAGCTCGACTCCGCAGCCTCGGAGGCTGCTCCGCTCAGGGTGACAGGGTGTGTGTCATTGGGAGCGAACGAGTCCGACGAGTGAGTCGAATGCCCCCGGGCCGGATGCGCACCGCTTTTCTACGATTGACTCGGGCTGCTGCTCAGCTGCGTTACGGCGCCACGGAGCTCCACGCAGAGGTATTGCCCCCCTCGAATCCGTCGGCAAAGATGGCAGCACAGCCTTCCGAAGGACAGACGAAGAGATTGACGTCCCGAACATACACGTGCCCTTCGTCGTCCTGAGCGCTGACTCTGATGGTGAGCTCGGAGGTATCGGGATAGGCGGGGGCAGTCTCACCCAGGGTGCTGTAGATGCCGTCGCCCGGAATTGCATCCGGCGTCGAACCATCGTCGTGGGGATTCCAGGTGAAAAAGACCGGTAGATCCTCGTAGGCGGGTTCGCGGATCCCGTCGAGAAGGTGGTCCACTGATGTGCGCGCCACATTCACAAGTCCGTCGGGATCACTGATTGCGGACGTCAGAACCACGGTTGCAGACGGGTCGTTGTCCGGCAAAAACGGAGGATCGAAGTTGACCGAATGCACCGTCGGGCCAGGGTGCAGGGCAGAGGCAGGCCACAGCTCTCCGGTGTAGAGCAATCGGGTGCTGTGAACAAATGACACACGGCTTCCGTTTGCGCTGATCTGCGGCGAGTAGGTGGCGCCGATATAGATTGGCGCCGAAGGAAAGAGATCGATGCCATCGGTGCCGTTGGACCGAATCAGATGGCCGCGGTGGCTTCCGTCATCGCTGAAGAAAACCCGGCTGCCGTCATAGGGCATGACAGCGCCGGCAACGTTGAAGTCCCTGGGATACAACAGGGTCGCACTACCCGTGGCAACATCGAGCGCGGTCCACCAATTGCTGACCATGTCGTAGATAACCGCTGTGGAGCCATCACCCGAGACCTCCAAGTGGGTCTTCTCCGACGTACCGGCGCCGGCGGCCATCAGGACGAGTCGCCGACGAGATCGCGGTGGATCAGTGCTGCCGAGTCGCGGGCCCTCAGCCGAGGGCCGACCAGAGCGAGTAAACGGCGATTCCTGCGAGCGCGAACGACGAGACCAGCAGCAGACTCTGCCGACCCCGCGGACCGAGAAACGTGGTCGTGCCGAGGAGCAGGATGAACAGCCCCAGGCTTGCCACGAGGACGACGTAGAACGAAGTGATGAGCGCGATGGCGTGGGCGGGTGATCGGGCCCATGCCTCGAGTGCCAGAGGGCCGAGGATGAGGCTCCACCCGAGATAGGGGCCCGGATTGACGATGTTGACCGCAACCGCCTGCAGCAGCGTGCGGGGCGCCGACTGCGGCTCCTGGTTCCGTCCCTCCCGTGCGGTCAGCCATTCGAGGAAGGCCCTCGCGGCGAAATAGAGGAACACACACCCGCCGACGGCTTTCAAAACGCTCTCGAAACCCCGCGCGACATTGTGGAGAAAAACGAGGATGAGCAGCGCGATGGGGCCGTCGCTGATCAACGGAGCCAGCGCCGCCGGGAGGGTGCGCTTCCAGCCGTCGGCGGCCACGCGCGCGAGCAGGAATGCCTGCAAGGGGCCGGGTTGAGCCGCGGCCGCGAAGGCGAATCCACCACCGATGAGTACGTACTCCAGCATCCGACTGTGATCGTACACGCGCCGGTATCGGGACTGTACGTGGGCGGGCGGAGAAGCCGGCCGGCCACGCGTCATCCGATGGTGGAGCAACTGAGATGAGCCTCTTGCCAAATTCTGCATGACGACGAGGTACGAGCCTCACCGCAGCGGTCCATCGCAGGCGGGGACGCCTGCGCTACAAGGTGGTTCGCGGTTTTGTAGCGCCCGCGTCCCCGCGGGCGATGGTCCCACGCGCGTCGATTCCTGCTGCAATCCCGAATTTTGCAGGAGGCTCCGACGCCAGGTCATTCGCTCAAACGCCATCCCGTGCGCGAAACCACCGACCTGTGCGCTGGAACGCCAGGTCATCGACCGTGGCATCCGTTTTTCTTGGGCTTCATCCTTTTTGACTTTCTTATACCCGCGACATACATCTGTTGATACGTCACTGGCCAAGACAAAAGAACACAATAACGGTGGATTTGCCGTGCTCACTCGAGGAAGCCGTGTCAGGCGCCGGTCGGTTCTTTTTTTGGCACAATTCTCCCAAAAAAATCGGATTCATCCATAAAGCGTCATCAAGGAGGCACCGATGAGATTCAGAAGGGAAGCAAGCCGACGCGGCGGAACCGTAGTGACACTGTCTTGTGTTTTGTTTCTGGCAGGCACCAGCTCGGCCACTGTGGGAGACCAGGTTCACCAGTTCGTGGTCCCGGTGCTCACTGGAGCCAACCATTGCAGCGTCGGATTGGCGTTTGACGGTACCTGGCTGTATAGAAGCGACCTTGGGGAGCATGCCGTTCGGCTTCGAGCGGGACGGTTTCTAACTGACCTTCCTGACCGTTAGGGTTCGCGATTTCTTTCGGGTCACGCGCGTCCGCGAGGCGCTGCAACCAAAGACCGACCCGCTCCTGTTCTGGTCCGAAGATAGTACCTATCTGGTGTTCGTGAACGATGTTCTGGCAACCCGGCGGGGTTCGCCCCCGACGTCCAGCCGGGACTGATCGAGATCGACATCCGCCGGGCCGGTGATCATCGAAGTTACCTACGGGCGCTGCCGGAGACCGGGGTGTTCGAACTGAATTTCGAGCACGGGAGACCTGATCCGGATCAGGGAATAGCCTCACTGCTGATCGATGGGAATGCGGTAGCCGATCACAGCCACCGCCTCCACCTCGCCCGACGAGACGGCCACCAGCTCGATCACGAGCTCTCCCGGTGCCCATAGGCCGGTTCAAACGTATCTTCTCCAGCCGGTAGGGATACGTGTCGAGCCGATACGGCTCTGCCGCCACTTCGACGGCACTTGGCCACCGCCTTCCAGCCGCTCGGCCACCGGCTTCACCTGAAATCCAGGTAGTAACTGGTCGTTGTAGCCGAGCCACAGCGAGGCAGACCAGGGTGGAGCCGCCGCCGGCGCCACTCGCAGCCCAGCCCCCAGCGCCAGGTGTCCGGCAGCAAATCTGGTCTTGGCGATGCCCCCTAAAAAGACCACCAGGTCGGTCTGCCCCAGACTTCGGAGCACATGAAGGTCTGCACCCAGCCTGGCGCCGACCAGCCCGTCGACGAGATAGATGTCGGGAGCGAGCCTAAGCAGCAGATCCTGGTTCGCGGAACGGCCGCCACCTCGAGGCTGACGCCAAAGCGCCCGGCTTCCGTGAATGGCCGGCCTTCGGTCGCTACGCCTCTTGCCGTGAAGGCGGCCGGGCTGTGGTTGAAGGCAACGACCCTGGCGCCGGCGGCCACGGGACCGAGGACCCCGCGCACGCCAACAAACCCTTGCGCCCTGCTAGCAGAATCCGCGTCGGCACGGATTTCGACGATCGCGTTCCCCAGGGGACCGGCGCCTTGGGTGCGGCGCAGTCCGAAACCGAGACCCCAGCTTCGTCGTGGCGCAGCGCCACGGTAACCGAGGCTCCTTCGGCCTCAGGCCTCCAAGGGTTACCGCTAGCTGGTTGCCGGTCGAGCCGGCCGCGACCGAAAACGACAGTGTCTGGCCGCTGGCGAGCGGTAGCCACCACAGGAGCGCCGCCAGGGTCAGGCCTAGCAGCCGGGAGTGGGCCTTCGCCGATAACCGCTGGCCGCTGCGATACCCCGACCCGTCCAGCGGGTGATACACTGTTCGGCGCGTTCGATTTGAAGCCCTTCATGAACATCCTCGGAGACCTCACCGTCTTACCGAGACTGCCGGATGATCCAGCGTCTTCACGACCTCGCCTTCAACTTGTTCTGGAGATCGGTCTCCGGCTGCCAGAAAGCTGTTCCTCGCGACCTCGACCCCGACCTGTGGCAGCGTGCGGGCTACAGTCCCGTGAAACTGCTGCGCGAGATCGACCAGACTCGGCTCGATGCGGCCGCCGCCGACAGCAACGACGTCGCCGACCTTGCCGCCGTGCTGGCCGACTTCGACGCCTACCTGGCGGCACCCACCTGGTTCGAGCGGGATGTCGGTCGGGAGCACCGCTACGCCTACTTCTGTGCCGAGTACGGTTGGCACGAAGCGGTCGCCCTGGACTTCGGCGGCCTTGGTGTGCTCGCCGGCGACCACACCAAGGCCGCCTCGGACCTCGGCGTTCCCCGGTGGCGGTCGGCCTGTGGTATCCGGACGGCTATTTCCACCAGCGGGTCGATGCGGACGGTCACCAGGAGGCCGTGTATGAACGTACCAGCCCCCAGGACCTGCCCTTCACCAAGGTGGTGGGGGTCCTCGACACGCCGATCGAAGTGTCGGTCACGGTTTGGGAAGCGAGCTTGGGTGGGCGCCTGGTTGGTGAAGGTCGGGAGGGTCAGCGTGTACCTTCTCGATGTCGATCTGCCATCGAACCGTCCCGAGGACCGAGGCATCCTGAGTCGGCTCTACGGTGGCGAGCAGCAGACCCGGATATCCCAGGAACTGATTCTGGGCATCGGTGGGGCGCGGATGCTACGGGTGTTGGCAATTACTCCGACCAGCTGGCATATGAACGAAGGGCATAGCGCCTTCATGGCCCTCTAGTGCTTGTCCGTGAGTACGTCGCACAAGGCCTCACCTTTGCTCAGGCCAAGGAACTGGTGTCGTCGTCGACGCTGTTTACCGTGCACACGCCGGTCGCTGCCGGCAACGACGCCTTTTCGTTCGAGCTGATCAACCAGAGTTTCGGCGGCTTCTGGGGCAGCCTGGGGTTGCGGCAATACGAGTTTCACGACCTCGGCAGGGCCGACCATGGCTGGGGTCCGGATGTTTTACATGCCGGCCCTGGCCCTCCGTTTCACCAGCGGCCGCAATGGGGTCGCGGAGCTTCATGGTGCTACCTCGAGACGGATTCGGTCCGACCTGTGGCTGGAAGTGCCAACCGATGAGATCCCGATCGGTCACGTTACCAATGGAGTGCATGCCACCACCTGGGTCGCCCCCGAAATCGATGCGCTGTTGGACCCGGTGCTACCGGCCGAGTGGCGCTCGACGCTCGGAAGCAGCGAGCTGCGCGAAGCCATGCAGGATGTCGACAACAAGGGCTTGTGGCAGGTCCGCCAGGACCTCGAGAGTCGGAGCATCCGTTTTCTGCGAAGACGGGTCAGACAGCAATATGATCGCCAAGAAGCAAGCGCTAGCGCCATGCAGGGCATTGGCGAGCTGTTCGACGAAAAGGTGTTGACGATCGGCTTTGCCCGTCGCTTCGCCACCTACAAACGGGCCACCCTCATCTTTCGTGATCTCGATCGCCTTGCCGCGCTGCTCAACGACCCCGGCAGGCCTGTGCAGTTGGTGTTCGCCGGCAAGCCCATCCGGCCGACCGCCCTGGTCAGGCGCTCATTACCCAGATCCAGACCCTGTCGCAGGAGCCCCGTTTCCACTTGGCCGGATCCTGTTCCTAGAGGATTACAACATGGCTGTCGGCAGGGCACTGACCAGGGGGGTCGACGTATGGCTCGACAACCCCCGCCGACCGCTCGAAGCCTCCGGCACGAGCGGTCAGAAAGCGGCCATGAACGGCATCCTGAACCTCAGCATTCTCGACGGCTGGTGGCCTGAAGGGTTCCAACGGACTCAACGGCTGGGCCATCGGGGCCGACCGGGCCTTCGACGACGACGATCGGGCCGATGCGGCCGATGCCGACGCCCTCTACACCCTGCTCGACGCGAGGTCGTGCCGCTCTACTATCAACGGGACGCCGCCGGGGTCCCCCAGGCGTGGCTCCAGCGGGCCAAGGAAGCGATCGCCACGGTCACCCCACATTTCAACGCCCAGCGCATGGTCAGGGATTACGTATAGAGGTACTACGCACCTGCCTCGGAGCGCGGCGCGAACCTCGAGGGCGGACGGGGCGCGCAAGGCCATCGAGTTGACGGCGTGGCGAAATCAGGTCGATGCTACCTGGCCCAAGCTACACCTCCAGGCCGACATCATCGAGGATGTGGCCCGCCAGATCGGAGACGAGGTCGTGGTCGCGGCCCTGCTCGATCCCGGAGGGGTCGAGCGGGACCTGGTGGTGGAGGTGGTCTACAGCCGCGAGCGTGATGGTCTCGATCACCATCTCCATACCGTGCCGCTGGAACCGATTGAAACCCTGGAGGATGGTCGTTGCCGCTACCGGGCCGTCTTCACGCCCGCCATCAGCGGTCGCCTCGTCTACGGTGTCCGGGTGTACCCCCTCAATCCGCTGCTCGCTTCGCCGTTCGACGCCAACACGATCCGGTGGGCCTGAGCGGCCACCGGATCACCATGCCGACGGCAGCCTGAGATCGCTCAGGTCGGTGATCCATAGCAGGCGCTCCTTGGCTCCGATGCTCCGGGCCCGGGTAGCTGTCGGGATCTCCAGAAGCTGCCAGCGTGGCTTCCAGCGCCCCCCGCTTGTTCTCCCCGCACCAAGAAAGCTACCACTCTGGAGCTGGACAGAGCCGACGGAGTCATGGTCAGG
>CAWKLM010000005.1:0-85136 GCA_963850475.1 Ilumatobacteraceae bacterium
GCCCGTCGTGGGGCGGTGATTATGCGCTACTCGATAGGCAGCCTGACCTACCACAGTGCGCCGGCAGCGTGCGATCGGTCTGGCCTTGGAGGCCGCCGATATCGAGTGCCCTCGGCCGGCGTCGGACGTTCGGAGATGGTCGCCGACGACCAACAATCTCCATCGCGGTCCTCGGGGTCTGGTGCGCGGCTGGGTTCAGCGGTTCGGTGTTTTCGGGCTGAGCAGGTCCTTGGCGATGTGGGTGATCTGCAGCTCGTCGGTGCCGCCGTAGATCTGGAGCGCCTTGGCGTCGCGGGCGAGCTGCTCCAGTCCGTACTCGGCCATGTAGCCGTTGCCGCCGAACAGCTGCACGGCCTCGAGGGCCACCTCGGTGGCGGCGCGGGCCGAGTAGAGCTTCATGGCCGAGGCTTCGGCGAGGCTGAGCGGCTGGTTCTCGTTGATCGCCTCGATGTAGCGGAACACCAGGTTCGACACGTTCAGGCGGGCGATCTCCATCCGGGCGAGCTTGTCCTGGATGAGTTGGAACTGGCCGATCGGCTGCCCGAACTGGACCCGGTCGTTGGCGTACTCGACGCACAGCGACAGGCACCGGTCGATGATGCCCAGCGCCATCGCCGCCACGCCGGCTCGTTCGGTGGCGAAGGTGCCCTTGGCGCCTTCCCGGGCGTCGGTCGGTGAGTCCTCGGTCTCGCCGATCAATCGGTCGGGTCCCGCTCGGAGATCGGAGACGAAGATCTCCCCGGTCGGCGACGAGTGCATCCCCATCTTGCGCAGCGGGCGGGACTGCTCGAGGCCGGGCATGCCGCGGTCGAGGACGAACGAGACGATCTTGCGTTCGTCGATCGGGTTGCCCTCGTCGAGCTTGCAGATGAACACGATCGTGTCGGCGTACGGGCCGTTGGTGATGAACGTCTTCGATCCGTTCAGGATGTAGTCGTCGCCATCTCGGCGTGCGCTCGCCCGCATCGCGCCGAACGCATCCGAGCCCGAGCCGGGTTCGGTCAGCGCCCAGGCCCCGACGCGATCGAGGGTGAGCAGGTCGGGAACCCACCGCTCACGTTGTTTCGGTGTTCCGCGGTTGTCGATCGCCGACGCCGTGAGGCCGACCGAGACGCCGAGCGCGGTCACCATCCCCGGACAGTGTCGGGAGAGCTCGATCAGCAGGATCAGCATCAACGCCGGATCGAAGCCGGATGCCTGCGATGCCGACCGAGGTTCGGACGATGTCTGCGCTGGCGAGACGTCCCGTTCGAGTCGTCGGTTGAAGCCGTCGCGTGCCATCTCGTCGATACCGAACGTGGTGAACATCTTGCGGAGGACGTCGTAGGGAGGGAGGTCACCGTGCTCCAGCTCGTCGCGCAGCGGGACGATCTCGTTGTCGACGTAGGAGCGGATGGCCTCGCGCAACATCTTCTGTTCGTCGGTCCAGTCGAGCATCGGTGCTCCTTTCGGCCGCATCCGAAGAAGCGGCAGTCTGTTCGAGTTCGCGGTGCCGCAGCGCCGGTCACTCAACGGTTGTGTTGGTCGATCACGACGGCGGCGTTGTAGCCGCCCATGCCGATCGACGACTTCAATGTCGGACCAGGTGCTCGGGGCGTGATCCCGTCGAGCACACGCGGATGGGCGGTTGCGACCAGTGCCGGGGCGGGGATCTCGCCGCGTTCGTAGGTCAGCGCCGCGATCGCTGCCTCCAGCGCTCCACCGGCGCCGAGTCCGTGGCCGGTGAGCATCTTGGTCGAGTACAGCTTCGTGGTTGCGGGGAACAGCGCATCGGCCACTCCTGCCTCCACGGTGTCGTTGAGGAGCGTGCCGCTGCCGTGGGCGTTGACATAGGCGATGTCGTCCGGCTCGACCTCGGCATCGTCCATCGCCTGCGACCATGCTGCCGCCACCTGCAACCCGTCGGGTTTGATGGCGATCGGATGAAAGGCGTCGTGGGTGAACCCGCCACCGCACACGTCGGCGTACCCGTCGACGTCGCGTTGGCCGGTGACGACCAGCGCCGCAGATGCCTCGCCGGCCAGAAAGCCCTGGCTGCCCTCCTGGAACGGGCGACAGGCCTGTTCGGGCTCGCCTTCGGTCGCCAGGACGTTGAGGGCGTGCATGCCCCATGCGTTCTCGGCGGTGACCGACAGATCGGTACCGCTCACCACCACATCGGTGGCGAACCCGCTCGCCACCCACTGCCGCGCCAGGATCAGGCCCAGCACCCCCGACGCGCACGCCGCACCGACGTTCATCGACGGACCCGTGAACCCGTACTCGGCCATCAGCATCGACGGCGCCGTCGACGGCAACAACTGCAGGTAGTGACGGCGTCGGCAGCGACCACCGTGCTCGAGGTACAGCTCGCGCCACCCCTGGACCTCTCCGAGCGACGAACACAGAATCAACCCGACCCGGGCCCCGGGGCGCCAACCCCGACCCTCGGCGTCGCTCAGCGCCTCACGTCCCGACCCGTACAACGCCCGACCGAACAGCGTGACCGAGTCCTCCTCGTTGCCACCCTCCGGCACCATCGCGGCAAGCCCATTGAACTCCTCGAACACGAGAGGACGTGCTGCTGACTTGCCCGACAGCAGTCCGCTCCACAGGGATTCAACACCCCAGCCGTACCCCGACACCGCCCCCAACCCCACGATCGCGACCCCCTGCGTCAGCGCCACGACGCAACGCTCCGCCTGGAACACATATCAGCGAAGTGGATCACGGTGGACAACGGCGCTAGCACAGCGCTCACTCGTGAGCCAGCTCGAGCGTGGCGATACGTCATCTCCCTACCTTCGATCACCCGCAGCGCGAGCGCCAGGGGCCAACGACCATCTCCAACCTTCTATCAAGCGCCCGCCCGCCCGAAAACCACGCACGAAATCGCGCCGACCAAGCCAAGCCAGCCACCAGGTCAAGCCCTACTCACAGCTCGATAATCGCGTCGCCGCAACGATTCCAGCTCGTCCGGAAACCGGCACACAGGAGCACCCGCGACCGGTGGCCAGATCAGCGAGCCGGGTCTCGAGCCGCTAGATATTGACGGGCACCTCGATGTCAGCAGGACGGGCTACGGTCCCAGGTGTTGCGTTGATCCCTTGAGACCGCCGTCCATTTGCTACGGGCACGCCCTACTCGGCGAACTTCCTGAACATGATGTGGAAGATCGGCGACGACTACGAGGTCGATCCAAGGCTCGAACGAGCGATGGACATCTTGTTCATCCTCCACGCCGACCACGAGCAGAACTGCGGCACCACGGCAATGCGCGTCATCGGCTCCAGCCACGCCGATCCGTATTCCTCGGCAGCCGGCGCCGCTTCTGCCCTCTACGGCCCCCGTCATGGCGGCGCCAACGAGGCTGTCATTCGAATGCTCACCGAGATCGGCTCGATCGACAATGTGCCAGGGTTCGTCGAGTCGGTGAAGCAGGGCGAAGGGCGCCTCATGGGCTTCGGCCACCGTGTGTACAAGAACTTCGACCCGCGGGCCACGATCATCAAGAAGGCCGCCTACGACGTCTTCGAGGTCACCGGCAAGAGCCGCCTCCTCGATATCGCGCTGAAGCTCGAAGAGGTTGCCCTTCAAGACCCGTACTTCATCGATTGCTCGCTGTACCCGAATGTCGATTTCTACTCGGGGCTGATCTACCAGGCGCTGAAGTTCCCGACCTCGATGTTCATCGTGCTGTTCGCCATCCCACGTATGTCGGGCTGGCTGGCGCACTGGGACGAGCTCCTCGTCGAGGGCCAGAGGATCAGCCGCCCCCGCCAGTGGTACATCGGCGCCGGCGAGCGCAACTACGTCGACGTTGCCAACCGCAAAACGGTCGCTCCAAGAGCGGGACCCGGCCTTCGGCGCGCGCTTTGGTGATCCTTTGGTGGGCGGTCTCACCATGTGTGCATGAGATCATCACGCGTCATCTTCGGACTGCTCGCCGCCGCAACCTTCGGCGGCGCATACGCGACTTCGGCAGGAGCTGCGCCGGCCCCGATGGCCGACCTCATGGTTGACGTCATCGTCGTCAACGACGACGGCGGCCAACTGGCGATCGACGCGTTCCGGTTTCAGCACCCCACTGCGTCAGGGGACCTCACCGCTGGGAGCGACTTCGATCCGCTCATCTGCGACACGGTGGGCGGCGACGAGTGTTACAGCAGAGAGATCCCCGTCGGGCCGGGTGAGCTCTCCATCAGCGTCGCACGCAGCGAATACACGATCACGATCGAGTGTCGTGTCGAGGACCAACCGGTCCAGGCGACTGCCGACACCCAGCCGACCGAGGTCGACGAGTCCGCCCTCGTCGCAGCGTCTGCAGCATCCACGGCCACAGGGGCATCGTGGGATGCAGATCCCTTTGCCGCGATCTTCTGCCTCATCACAGCGGACGACATAGCCGACGACACAACCACGACAGAGCCTCCGGCGACGGACCCCCCGGCGACGACGATTCCGGACCCTGCACCGACGACCGTCGCACCGACGACCGTCGCACCGACGACGGTCGCACCAACGGTTCCGGCGCCGGAAGTCCCCGTCACGACGGTTCCGGAGCCCACACCAGTAGCCGCTCTGCCCGAAACCGGCCCGAGCAACACCGGATGGATCACCCTCGCTGGCCTGGCATGTGTTGCGCTCGGTGCCGGGACCATCCGATTTGCCCGGCGGTGAGGACGACGGATGGTGCGAGGATTGATCAAGCCTTGAGTGATCGTTGAGTGGCTTCGTTCATGCTGCTCGCATGCGGCTCTCCACTTCAGTCCTCGGCACCCTCTCAATTCTCGGTTTCGCCGCAATAGCGGTCAGCTCTCCGACGCTGGCCCTCCAGACTGACGAGGCCATCATCATCGTCGACGTCATGGTCGTCAACGACGACGGAGGCACCAACGACGGGACGACGTTCCGGTTCGTGCACCCGATCCTCGGTGGCGGAACCGAAACTGGCACGGACACGAATACTGACGTGAAAGATCCCGACTGCCGCGAGGGCGCGATGCACACCTCCACCGGGCAATGAGCTCGATCCGTCCACACACGTGCCGGGAGCCTTGTCACCACGCCACCGTTCCCGCATACTGCGACGTAGTGGGCCTTACTTCATGGAGGTGTTCGACATGGGAAACGGCAGGGTCTACGACGATCGGCTCAACTTCCAGGCGACGGCGACGTTCGCGATGACGCCGACGGATGCATTCCGCTGGCGATGTGCGTTCACCAAGGGCTCGGAGTTGCTCTACAACGCGACCGAAGGACAACTGCGCTTCGGCAGGATCTTCGTCACCACGGACGGGCTGGCGGTCGCCGACGCCGACTACAAGCTCACCGACGTCGGCGATCGCGCCTTCGCTACCTTCGGTGGCTTCGGTGACGACGGCATGTCGGTCACTTTTCCTCCCTACGCCCAGACGCAGGTGCTGAGCATCGTTCATGAGACCGGACACCACGTGTTCGCGCTCGGCGAGGAGTATTCGTTCGCGCTCAGCGAGCGGGTGGACGACGGCGCCACGCTGCCGGCGGGTCACGGGAACCTGATCATCCCGCTCCAGAACGCAGCCTCGGAGCGGCCCGACGCCGACTTCGACGATGCAACCGTCTTCATCCGCTTCGGCGACGTCTTGGAAACGCGAGATGTCGTCTCGAAGGTGGGCGGCCGAGTGACGGTCGACGCCGCGTTCACCGAGGACCCGCGGGACGCCGTGTGGGCAACTTTCCAGTGGGACGCGGAGTGCACCGACGACAGGACCACCGGCGCCTGCATCATGGAGTTCTCCCGGAGCAACGCCGGCGAGATGGACGCCGGGTGCAACTGGGCGCCGACCACCAATCCGGTCACCGAGTTCTGCACCACGTTCAACCACGATCCCGACCAGAACACGGGCCAACACGCGCGATCGGGTGAGGCGTGCTGGAAGTCGATCGTCGACCGATTCCCCACGCTCACCGAGCCCGCGGCGGGGTTGGCCGCCGACAAGACGGAACCTGCCGGATTCGTTCCACCGGAGTGGATCGTGCTCGAACCAAACGTGCGCGTCGCTCTGGTCCTCGACCGCTCGAAATCGATGGACCGAGACGGCGGAAGTCGACTGCTCGGCGTGCAGACCGGCGCGACCTATTGGATCGAGAACGCAGCCGTCGAGAGCGATCTCTTGACCCTCATCTGGTACAACCACGACCACGACGTCGCGCTCCCACTGACCGCTGTCAGCGCGCTGTCCGACGTCCAAACTCAGAACATCGTCGATGACATCGAGGCCCAGACCGCAGATGGCGCGACCGACGTCCGCGATGCGCTGCGGGCAGGGTTGACCGAGCTCCTCAGCCCCGGGACGGCCGCCGCCGTTCAGGCGACCCTGCTGATGACCGATGGGGCACACAACACACCGATCTTCTCGACCATGCAGCAAGCTGTCGGCGAGTTCCAGGAGGCCAACACCAACATCTACACCCTCGGCGTCGGAAGCGGATCTGAGGTCGATCGGACCGGCCTCCAGGAGCTGACCGACGCCACCAACGGCGCTGCATTCACCGTCGACGACGGCTCAGACGAGGTGGCGATCACGAACCGGATGGTCGAGACGAATCAACTCATCCGAGGAGGAGTCATCACCTCGGTGGCCGAGATCATGCCGGATCGGTCGGAGGCGGACGTCCCCGACGATCATTTCGAGAAGCCGCCGGGACTGGACGAGCTCATGAAGGAGCTCGAGTTGCGCGATGCCCAGGACGTCTGGCGTGCCGTCAAGCGATACCGCGATCGGATGTACGTGGCCGTCCACGAGGTCGAGAAGGGAGCGGCGTCTGCGACGTTCAACCTCAGCTTCCCGACGAAGACCGGCGTGGCCCTCTATCTGATCGGCCCTGACGGCACGCGTTACGAACCGGGCTCGCCCGGCACCACGTGGGTCACGAACCGCGGCGGATTCCGGCTGGGCAAGGTGAGTCGACCCCAGGGTGGGCTGTGGACGATCATCGGCTACCGAAACCGGCCATCGGGTCCAGCGAAGGTCACGGCCGTGACGGGGATTCAAAACCCTCTCGTGTGTGTCACTGGCTCTGCCCGGCCGTCGGGCAGTGGTGGTGAGGTGGCGTTTGCGGCGACCGCGTACTACGGGGCCGAGGCGACCGGCGCTCGAGTGCGGGCGCTCGTCCGCGATCACGGCGGCGCTCAACACTCGATCGACCTGGACGACAACGGTGACGGCAGCTACGAAGCTCGATTGACGCTGCCGAACGGGCCGTATGAGGGAATCATCGACATCGTCGTACCGCCCAACACCGACCGAGGTGGACTGCAGCACGGAATCCTCCACCTCGAAAAGGACGAGTCGCTCGGGCCACTTCGACTCGGCAACCCCAGGGTGCGACGCCACGTCTCGGTCACCTTCATCGTCGGCCCCGAGCGCAAGCCAGAGGTCCCCGAGGAAGAGGAGCCGTTCGTCGAAGAGGGCGGCAAGGATGACCAGGGAGATCCTGTTCGAGTCAAGATCGACTCCTGGAAGATCCCAGAGCACGACCGGAAGCACGCCAAGTCATGAGGGCCGAGTTGCCGCGACGGATCGCCGGCGCGCTCAGTAGGCGAGCACGGTCAGCTGGCCACCACGACCGACCGCCAGCCTGCGTTCGGTGCCACCCGTCGTCGGCGCTGACCGGACCCCGAGAACGCCCCGCATTCCGCTGGTCCATGACGATCAGCCGGTAGTGGTCCTCGAGCTGGGCGATCAAATCCCAGGGGCAGAGCGGCCAGAACGCCGCGGAGGAGTGCATCCCACCGCCGGCGATCATCAGAATCGGAAACCCCGATCCGTACTCGTCGTAGACGATCGAGACTCCGTCACGTTCAAACCTCGGCATCGGCGGACAGTACTACCTACGGGGCGATGCGACTCACGGGCCGGCTGTGCGTGTCACCGACACAGCATCCTCGCGTGAGGGCCTCGCGCCACGGTGCAGGGCGATCACCGCTCATCGCCGCCGACCTTGACGAGCCGCCCAGTACAACACTGGTTCGAAGCCGGAACGACCGCTCGTGAACGAAGCCTCTTTGTGTCAAGAGGCTATTGCTGGGCTGGTTCGGGCGCGTCGAGGTCGACCCGCTTGCCTGGCGGGGTCGAGGGTCGTAGCGTTGGTTCTCGGGTTCGGGAGTGACTTGTCCGAAGAGCCGGCTGTTCAGGATGCGAAGCCGGTCACGCTGGAGTCAGAGTCGTTCCTGGGTGTCCTCCCGGGCCCACTTGTCTCAGCTGGTCGCGGCGCGTTGGACGTCGACGTTGAGGTGCCGGTGGACCCGGTCCGAGATTCGCCGTTTCAGGGACCGGACCGCATCCTTGGATGACTTACCCTCGGCGAGTTTGCGTTCGTAGTAGGCGCGGCCCTCGCCGTCGTAGCGCAGTTGGCAGATCGCGGCGATGTGGATCGGATGGTTGATCTTGCGGCTGCCGCGCTGGTTCAGCCGGTGCTTCGGGCGCGGCCCTGACGACGCCTCGACCGGGGCGGTCGCGTTGTAGGTCGCGAAGTGACCTTTCGTGGGGAATCTGGTGACGTCGCCGGTGAACCCGATGATGATCGCAGCACAGATCGGGCCGATCCCCACGATCTCGGTGAGCGTCGTGCCCGACGCTGCAACAGCAACCGCCACTCGCTTCGTCGATGCTTTCAACAATGTGTCGAGTCGGGCGATGTCATCAACGAGTTCGTTCACGATCATCACCCGATGTCGGGTCACTTGATCGTCAACGGCGACGCTGTTGAGCAGGGTGTTTGCCTTCGTGACGGCGATCTCTGAACTCGAGTTCTACGACAGTGGCAACGTGTCTGACCTTGTCGGCGACGACATGATCGATAGTCCACCGATCTGGAAGTCGCCTCCACGCCGGCAGACGGAGGCATCGCGATGTTCCCCGTCGGGCCTCAGCACCAGCTCTGTCGAACCTGGTCGGGCCTGGCCGCCCAAGGCAGAGTGGTTCAGCTCGTCGCCGGCCTCGGCCTGCTCGAACTCGACCCCGCAACCGGATTCGGATTGCCCTGGTAAACCGCCCGAGAATGTACACACCGACAAACGACTCGACGCGCCCTCTATCGACACCTCGGCGCTCGCCCAGCCGCTCGGAAACGCTCGGCACCCTCATCCCGCGGCGCGTCCGCTCGGGCGCGCTTTCGTCACCTCATGCCGGGACTCGGTACGGCTCGGCTAGGGATTCACTCGTTCGACTGGTGGCGGGTTCCATGATCCGTCGAGCACCGACGGCTGCGGGAGATACACCCGAAGGGTGATGTAGAACGGTCCGGCGGGCGCCGGCAACCAGTTCGCTCGCCCCTCGGGTGTATCGGGCTCGTCGTGTTGGATGTACAAGGTCAGTGATCCGTCGTCGCCTCGGACGAGTCCCTCGGTCGTCGAGTTGATGAGGTATCGACCGATCGGGTTCTCGACCAGATACCCGGCGGTCCCGTCATAGGACGTGTCGTACATCGTGAACGACCAGAAGGCGTCCGCAGGGGGCTGGCTCGTCAGCTCGAGCCGGTACCGGTCGTCACCGTGCAGCGGCTCGCCGTCGGAATCCTCCCGTGCAATCGGGTAGGCGGCCTCGCTCAGGTCGTTGCCACCCCAACCCGCCATCGCACCGGCCGCACGGAGCAGGTGGTCCCCGCCATACCAGGCGCGGTCGCCGAACACCTCCACCATGGCCCACCCGTTCACCTTGCGGCCGAGATCGCCGACCTTGGCCTCGATCGCGCCGCGAGCTTCGGCAACACCGGCCCGGATCGCCTCCCGCGTGGCGTCGTCGAGGGCATCCGCGTCGAAGGGCTCGCCCGGGTCGACACCGATCCGCGCGAACCGCTCCAGATCGGCAGCATCGTCCTCGTGGAACGGCCGACACAACGGCAGCAGCGCATTGACGAAGCCGATGAACCGCTCGTCACGGACGCGTCGTCGTTCCACACCGGCCAGTCGTACGACGCGGTCTCCGGCGTCGGATCGCCGGTGTGAGTCGACAGGAGTCGCAGGTCGTAGGCCGCCATGATCCGGCCCAGATCGTCGACGTCATCGGGGCCGAGCAACTGCGTGCGGCCGATCACGAACACCCCATCGGTCTCGAACCGCAGGACGTCGTCCACGTCGGCTGGCGCGTCGCCGTCCCAGCCCGGACCGGCAAGCAGATAGGTGCCCGGCCCGGTGCCGGTGGCCTTCGTGCCCACGTAGTGCACGTTGTGGCCCCACAGATCCTCGAACTGGAAGTGATAGAAGCGATCGTCGATCGCCGGCACCGACAGCACCATCGGCTCGGCCCGCAGATCCAGCCCCGCCATCGAGTACGGCGTGTCGGCATTCGGAGTGATCACGTCCTTGAACGTGTGATCGAGCGTCTGCGGCTGCCCGCCCAGCGTGTTGAGCGGCACCATGTGCGACGGCAGGTCCGGCACCAGGAAGCTGCCGAACAGATACCGGTACCCCATCAGCATCGGGAAGAAGCAAACGTAAGCGTCACGCGCCAGACCCACGACCTCACTTCGAGAACCCGAACCATCGACCATGACAACCTCCCTGCGGGTCGCCCCCTCAGTGGGAGCAAGACATCGTCAACATACGCATCTCGGAGCCCTTCGGTCACATCTTCACTCCTTCAACTTGACCTGCGGGCAGTGCCCCCTCGCTCGTATACCAGCCGACCCGACCTCGGCGAGTGGCTCCACCGGGGCTGACCAAACCCACTCATACCGACACCGACGCTCAACGACCGAAACCGCTCGCGAACGGCGCCGCGGCGCTCGGGTAGGTGCTCGAGATTGTGCGAGTTGCGGAACCGGTGGGGCAATCGGTCGCGAGGTCGATGCCGGGCTCCCGAATCACGGGTGGTCATGACCGACCAACCATGGGAGCTGACCGCGTCACTGGTCGGATCAGGCGATGATGAGTTGCGCCCGGCCGGCCCGCTTGCTGGCGAGCATCGCCAGGTCGGCCCGTTCGACGGCGTCGTCATCGCATGCCGCCATGGCGAGGCCGCCGCTGGCCTCGATGCATTCTGGCCCGAGGCCCTCGGGAAGTGGTTCGCAGATGCGTGCCAGGATTCGGTGAGCCATTCGTTCGGCTTTGGTCGGGTCGACGCCGGTGAGCAGCACGGCGAACTCGTCGCTTCCGATGCGGGCGATCAGATCGTCGGGTCGACACATCAACCTGAGTCGGCGGCCGATCTCGATGAGGATTGCGTCACCTGCTGCGTGTCCGAACGAGTCGTTGATCTCTTTGAAGTGATCGACGTCGATGTAGAGCACCGCCGATGTCGTGTCGCCGCGGTCGATCAACGCTTTGCTGAACGTCATGCGATTGGCGAGCCCGGTCAGCGGGTCTTCCTCGGCGGCACGCCGCAGTTTGTCGTCGGCACCCTCTCGTTGGAGGGCCATCTCGAGGGTGGCGACCGACTCGGTCATGATCATCTCGAAGTTGCCCTGAAACACGTGCTCGTGGACGCCGAACGACACGATGCCGAGTTGCGGTTCGCCGTCGAGGCGCCCGACAGCGATGCACGCGACGACGAACCCGGCGGCGCTCGCGGCGCTTGCGATTGCTGCCGGGAGGGCCTCCACGGGAACCGTGACGTGCGGAGCGGTGAGGTCGCGATTCCATGGAGCGTCGTGATTGGCAACGTGGCCCGCGAGCTCGTGGAGGAGGCTGCCGGACTGGTGCGTGGCACCTGGCTCGGTGGCGGTCGTGAACGCGCCGCCCACCGTGTCGGCGAGGAAGAACGACCGGATCTCGGAGCGGGCCTCCCAGCTCCATGACAGGCGTTCGGCGATGGTGGTTCCAACTTCATGCGCCGATGCGCCACGGCCGAATGCGGTCAACGCGTGGAACGCAGCCGACTGCAACGAGTGCGGCATCATCGTGACGACCCACAGCACCTCCCCGTCACGGTGGACGCGCTCCGCAGCGCAATCGACCAACGTCGGCTCGCCGTCGGTCCCGATGAGTTCCAGCGGAAACGGTTCGTGGACGTTGCGCACGACGTGGTCGCCGGGACCGTTGAACACGAACGTGATTGTCTCGACATGGCGGGGCGAGACGTAGCTGAGGGCGTTGTCGCCGACCAAGGCATCGGGGTCGTAGCCGAGCGTGGCGAGCGACGAGCCTGCGACCTGCAGAATCGTCCCCACCTCATCGAGAACCATCACCATCGGGCGCACGTGCCGCAGCATCTCGGCATCGGTCAACACATTCGGCACGGAGACGTATCGGCCTGACGTCGCTGAATCATGAGGAATTCTTGATCCTTTCAGTCGTGTTCACGCCAACCCGGGGATCTTCGCTCGCACGATTCGCGAGGAGGTTGATGATAGCGAGCCCGAATCCTGCAACAGGCCGAGTCGACGCGCGTTCTCGCGCAGGTACCCGAGCGTATCCGTGCCGTTCTAGAGCGGTGCTGGTGGAAGGCAGTGGCGCAGATGGGGACAACGATCGACGATGCGTTCACTCTGACGTTCTGGCTCACCAAGGCGTGTCGAATCCAGATGCAGATCCTCGCCAGCAACGAGTGCTGCAGCGAGGTGCCTCGCGACGTGCAGCAGAAGTTCACCGAACAGCTGACCGACACGTCGGATCCGAGTACCCAGTTCGCTCCCGGCCACTACGAGTGGCCTGCACTCGTGCGAAAGCTCGACGACACCGACCCCTCCTACCGAATGTGACCAGCACGAGATGCAGCAACGTGACACGAGTGAACGGCGTCAGCTGGACGCCATCATCTCATGCGACTCACTCGGTGTGACCAAGAGCAACCTGGCCAGCTACGCCGAAGCCATCCGCGTTCTCGGTATTCCGGCCCAACGCATCTGCTACGTCGCCGCACACCCCGTCGAGATGCCCAGCTCGATCCAAGACATCCTCGACTACGCCGACGAACTCGCCGAACGCTTCGAGGACTACGAACCCGAAGCGTGCGACGAGCGTCCCGTCGAGGAGTACCTCCTCGAACGTGCAGCACTCGCACGGGCGCGCAGCGAGCGCGAGATCGTCGACGCCATCACCACGACCCGAGCGAAGAACGTGTCCTGGCAGCGGATCGGCGAACTCCTCGGAGCCTCCGCCCAGGCCGCCCAGCAGCGCTACGGCAACGTCATCAACGCCGGCTGACATCGCGCACCTGATCGCTCGCGGACGTGCCGTACTTCTCGGCTCCGGTGGTGCGGGGCCATTCGCGATATGCGTGCGCTTCGATGGCGCAGAAGGAAGGGAGCGCCGAGCCCGCGCCATCCGATCGGCAGTCCGCCCCGCTGCCTATGCCAGACCATCGAAGGACTTCGGATAGATCACCTTGCCGCGGAGTGTCGCGTCGTTGGGATCAAACGAGCGCAGCCGCCTGACCTGTGCGGCTTCGGGCGGGGCCCATTCGGGAAGATCGATCTCGATGCCGCATCCGATGGAATGCTCGAACCCGAACCGTCTGTAGTAGGTGGGGCTCCCTTCGAGAACGACGAGAGGCTCGCCTCGCTCGTCGGCGACCACAAGCACGGCACTCACGAGAGCATGGCCGATGCCCGCCTTCTGGCGGTCAGGACGAACCGCCAGCGGTGACAGCATGCAGATCTGCCGGTCGCCGTGGTTGCTGCGGAGCACGGCGTTGCTCACCATCACGTGCCCGACAACTTCGCCGTCGACCTCGGCGACGAGCGCCATTTCAGCGACGTACTCGGGTGAGGTTCGGATCCGATCCACGAGCTCCGCTTCTACTTCCGACCCGAACGCCGCGGCGACCAGGTGGCGTATTTCATCGTGGTCCTCGGCTGACTCCGGCCGGATCGCGATCGTCCTGCACTCCTGGCCCATGAGAGCAGATTCGCACAGGTGCCGGCCGAATCAGGCGCTTGTTTCGCGTTGCCACCACAGCTGGTGCAGAGAGATCGGCTGGTATCGCGCACCTGACCGATCGCGTAGGTGCCGTTCTGCGCTGCTGGACCTTGCGAAGCGGGACTGTCGATATGAGTGTGTCGAATGAGGTCGGTCTCAGTTTGAGCGGCCAACTCGTGCCGGCTGGGTACGGTTGCAGACGCCATCATTCGATGGGAGGACCGACCGCAGCGTGGCAGGGCGGGTATCTGGAGAGGCCGCCTGTTCCACCGAGCGACTGGATCGACCGTATGAACCCGAAGACCGCTGAACTCTGGGCCAAGCAGAACCAGCACGAAGGCGATCGCTGGCGCCTCTTCACGGCCGTCGGTGAAGCCGTCGACGCAAGCACCGTGCTCTACCCAGGCAGCTACGTCGACATCGCCCCCTCGTTCGTCTTCGACGCAGTGACCTATGTCGACATCGACGAACGAGCACCGACGTTCTTCGCCGACACCGGTGGCATTCGCGAGATCGTGGCCGCCCACAACGGCGCGGCCAATCCCGACATCACCTTCATCCACGCTGACTACACCACCGAACTCGACCTCCCAGGGGAACACTTCGACCTCCTCGTGTCGCTCTACGCAGGCTTCATCTCCGAGCACTGCACCTACCACCTCCGCATCGGCGGCACGCTGTTGGTCAATCCCAGTCACGGCGATACCGCGATGACGTCCATCGACCCCCGCTACGAACTCGCCGGCATCATCACGTCCCGAGACGGCAACTACAAGGTCGACACCAAGGACCTCGACACCTACCTGATCCCCAAGAAGCCACAGCCCATCGCCATCGGCCTCCTCCACGAAACCGGCAGAGGAATCGGGTACACCAAGTCGCCATTCGCCTACTTGTTCACGCGGATCGCCTGACCACAAGGAGGTCAACCCATTCGGGACCCGGCACACGCGATCGTTTCGACGACGTTGCCGGCGCCCGCCGCGATCTCGCGCACTTCCCCGCTCGTATACGTCCGATCACGAGCGGCTGGCGCGGTGTATCTCACCGACAAGCAACGCTGCTCTGGCAGCCACGTTCGGAGCTTTGCCTGACGCGGTAGCGCCCTCTCGTGACGGGTGGTCTCGTGGCTGATTTGCTCATCGACACCGACATCTTCATCGATCCCCTGCGCGGAGCGAATGAGTTCCGGCGAAGCCACATCGAGTGCACTACTCGGTTGTGACCAGGGCCGAGCTGTTCGCCGGCAATGCGGCGAGCGACCTCTGCGCGCGACTCCTGGCACCGTTCCGCGTATCTCGCGATGCGCCATCACACCGTGCGCTGACCACTTCCGCTCGAGGGTAAAGAAGTCGTCAAGTTCCGACCAAGGTGTGCCGATGACTCGCTGATGGCAATAGGCACACATCGTCGGTCGCGCACCGTCTGCGGGCTTTCGGGGCACCCGACGGTGATCGACGTCGTCCGTGTCGCCTCCACACTGACCGGTTGCTTCGTTGAGGTCGTCGTATTCGACGAGGACCGCGCCATGGTCGTTGGCTCGCTGAACGACGGGCTGCTCCAACCTCGCCCCCTGACGCCAGCCGAGTCGATTCTCGCGGACGGCGACCAGCGGGCAGTCCGCACCAACGAGGAAACGAGCACGGCGATCGTCGATGGCCAGGGACTGGCGATCGGGGCGCTGACCGTCCACCACGGCCCCACGCTTCCGGACGTGAGCGAGGCCCTCCGCGGTCTGAGCAGAATCGTCGCGTCCTTGGTCGACGTGGAATCCGAGATCGAAGATCTCCACGAGACGCTCCTCGAGAACCTTCGCGACGCTGTGGTCGTGGTCGACGCCGACATGATGATCTCGTACGCGAACCGGTCCGTCGGAATCCAGATCGGCCGGAGCCCGGTCGAGATCGTTGGCGCCAGCGTCATCGACCTCCTCCACCCCGACGACGTCGCCAACGCCCTCGACTCGCTCCTCCGCCTCGGAAATGGTGCCGAGGTCTACCGATTGACCGTGCGGGTCCTGCACGGAACCGGCGAGTACATCCGATTGGAGGCGACCGGCCGCGACCTGACCACCAACCCGAACGTCGTGGGCATCTTGCTCTCGCTTCGCAACGGCGACCATGACCTGGAGTTGGAGTCGAGCCTCGAGCGCACCCGCCGCGTCTCGAACGCCCTCGTCGAACAGCTCCACGACGGGATCGTCGCGACCGACGCCGTCGGGTCACTGCTCGTGGTCAACGAGTCGGCCCGTGAGATCCTCGGCCTCCCAAGCGGGAGCTACGCGGCCGCGATGGCGGTTGACTCGCTGGAGTTCTTCGACACCGACGTGCTGCCAGTCGAGCGCGGTCGACACCCGATCCGGCGTGCGCTGAGCGGTGAGCACATCGTGAGCGAGAACATGACCGTCGTGGTCGACGACGTGGTCCGCAACATCGTCGTGTCAGGTCGGCCCGTCGAGAACCACGGTGGTCAACGCATCGGTGCGGCCATCGGCTTCCACGACGTCACCGAGGCCCGTCGTCACGAGCACGAGCTGCAGCACATCGCACTCCACGATCACCTGACCGGGTTGCCCAACCGACGCCAGCTCAAGAACCTGGTGGCTGAGCTTCCGTCGACCGCGGCCGCAGGTGATGCCCGACCCGTGGCGGAGACCCTCATCGACCTCGACAACTTCAAGGTGATCAATGACACCCACGGCCATCGCGTCGGTGACCAGCTCATTCGGATCGCGGCGCACCGACTGTCGGCATGTTGCAGTCCCGACGATCTCCTCGTCCGGCTGGGTGGCGACGAGTTCGTCGTCCTGTCTCGTGGTCAGTCGGTCGAGGAGGCCGTGGCGTCTGCGAACGGATTGCGTCGCCAGCTCGCAGAGCCGTTCGACATCGAAGGTCACGCGTTCAACCTGACCTGCTCGATCGGAGTCGCCCACCTCGAAGTCGACAACCTGCACGAGGATTCACTCCTGCGTTTCGCCGACCTTGCGCTGCACGAGGCCAAGGCGCGCGGCCGCAACCAGGTGGTCGTGTTCGACCACGAGCTCGCCGAAGCGGCCCACACGGCGAGCAGTCACCGCGACTTCCTTCGCGACGCCCTCGACGACGACCGCCTCGTCATGCACTACCAGCCATTCGTCGACGGCGCCAGCGACGAAATCATCGGATTCGAATCGCTGGCTCGCTTCCAGACGAGGTCGGGCGATGTGGTGAGTCCCGGCGAGCTCCTCGATGCCGCCTCGGGGACCGGACTGGTGTGGGAGCTCGACCGCCGCGCCTTCGAGCTCACGTGTGACGCAGCCGCGAGCCTCGCCCAATGGTGCGGCGACCTCACCATCGCATGCAACTTCTCACCGTTGAGCATCGTTCAACCCGAATTCGTCGAGCACGTCAGCCGAACGATGCAGCACCGGCAGATCGAGCCCTCGATGGTCTGCATCGAGATCACCGAAAGCGCGGCGTTCGCCGGCGGTTCCATCGCACTCGACGCACTGCGCGGTATACATCAACTGGGCGTCGGTCTGGCCCTCGACGACTTCGGCACCGGCTACTCGTCGCTCTCGCATCTTCGCGACCTGCCGCTGTCCGCGGTCAAGGTCGACAGGAGCTTTGTCGCCCAAGCGGAGACCCACCCACCGGAACGAGCAATTGCGGAAGCAGTCGTCAAACTCGGCCATGGCCTCGGCATCGACGTCATCGCCGAGGGTGTCGAGACCATCGGGCACCTGGATTGGGCCCGATCGGTCGGATTCGACACCATCCAGGGCTTGTACTACTCGCCGGCCCGCAGCCTCGAGGAGATCCTCGAAGCACTTGTCAGCGGCGAGGTCGGGGACCGACGCATCCCACCCGCCTGGGGGTATCGGGCAGACCCCAGCGGCTGACGCCGACCGCGCCAAGACGGCGAGACTGCGAGCGCCGCGCGCCGCGCAGTGTCACCCGGGCCGCGCCACGTGGTTCTTCTACGCTTCAGTTGGCTTGCTTGATGGTCCCGAGCCATTCCACGCCCCTTTCTGCTCACCCGCGGCGGAACCTGTCAACCCGTTTGAGACATTCACCAGCTGAATCCGCGCGGCAACCGACAGCTGATCCGGGTCGGTCCGGAGTATGAGGGCGGCACGTTCCCGTTCACCGGCGAACTGGACCGGGTGATCATCACTCTCAGCGAGGAGCGCCAGCGCGCTACGCACGCCGACGTGGACTTCGCCGACGTGGAGTTCATCGACTGACGAGACTCGCACCGAGCCCTTCGCCCGACCGGATCCCGCACCAGAGGCGCGTCCGACCGTCGACGACCCGGATTGACTCGACGTACTCCCGCGACGCTGAACAGCCAGTCCTGGACTTCGCGTCGAACCCGTCGTTTCAGGAACTGTGCCTCTTCGTCTCCCGGCTACTCGGCTTCGTTCGCGGTGAGCACCAGAACGAAACCCATTTCGAACTCCTCAGGGATGCTGTCGGGCGGCAAGTCGTAGAAGGGATTGTTTCCGATGGACCGTGCGTCACCGCCCAGGATGACGATGTCGAAGGCGGTGTCGGCCGTGGTCCCGATCAGTATGTATCCCGCAGCGGCGCCGCTGGTCCAGGCCTGGTTGCGGTCGAACTCGAAGCCGGCATCCTTCAGCCGCTGCCTCCAGATCGGGAATTCCTCCATCACGTCCGCCTCGTGGTCGTAGAACGCCGTGGCTGCGGTGCCTACCTGCCCGGCGGGCGGATCGCTCGCGATCAGCAACGCATCGGTCGGCAGCTCCAGGAGGGGGAAACCCTCCGGTGCGACGGCGGCCAACCCGCCGATGGTGGTCGTGGTGGTCTCGACAACCTCCGGCGCGTCGGTGGTCGTGGGGGTCTCGACAACCTTCGGCGCGTCGGTGGTCGTAGTGGTCTCGCCGACCTCGGCCGCCGCGGTTGTCTCGGTAGCCGTTTCGTCGCCACACGCGAGATTCACGAGCGCCAGGGACATCAGCACCGGCGTGAGTCGCCGTGCAGAGCCTGCGAGACTTGAAACGGTCCGTGACATGCGGTCAACTTATGTCGCGCCCAGCTGCCACGCCATGGCACGACGGCCTCGCCGACTTCGACAACATCACCGGCTGAACAACGCCACCGCCGAACCACGTCACGTGATCGATCCACGATCGATCTCGGCCGCCACGAAGCATCGGTCGGCCAGCTCCAGATCCGTGGCGGAATCTTCGCCCGGTCCGTGCTGCGGCATCCCCTGTCGGCCGCAGCTGGGTGGGCAACCCACCCCACTTCACCCCACCCCCGGGCCGGGAGCGTCAGACGTCGACGAGCACCAGCCGGTTACGGCCGGTCTTCTTCGCGTTGTACATCGCCGCGTCGGCCTTGCGGATCAGGTCGTCGAGGTCGGCAACGTCGGCGCTGGGAAATGACACACCACCGAGGCTGATCGTGACCCGCACCTCTGAACTCGACTCGAAGATCACGCTCGATTCGACGATTCGCCGCATCCGTTCGCCGACGGTTCGCAGATCGGCTTCACCCGCACCCGGCAGCACGGCGAGGAACTCCTCGCCGCCGTACCGCATCAGCGTGTCGCCTTCGCGGAGTACGCCCTTCACGTTCTCGGCGATCGACTTCAGCACGTTGTCCCCGACCTGGTGGCCGTAGGTGTCGTTGACGGACTTGAAGTGGTCGATGTCGAACAGCGCGACGCCGAGCGGCTCGTTGGAGCGAACCGATCGGCTGAACTCCTGGCTCAGCCGCTCCAGCCCGAACCGCCGGTTGTACAACCCGGTGAGCGGGTCGATCGCGGCGACCCGTTGCAGTCGTTCGTGGCTGAGCGCGTTGTTCAAGGCAACGGCGAAGTTCGGCAGCAGCTGCTGGATCATCAGATCCTGGCGATCGCCGATCGGCGCCGTCGAGGCGAGCACGACAACACCGATCGGCACGAGGCGAATGTGCAGAGGAAAGGCCACGACCGTGCGGGGACGGAACTCGACGATCCCACCATCGAGTTGGATGTCGCTCGGCAAGTCCACCTTCACCGTGTCGAGTGTTCGATACGAACGCTGCACCAGCTCGCTGTCCGCGAGCGCGTCTGGCTCGGCGATACCGGAGGACGCAAGGGTGACCAGCTCGCCGTCGCGCAAGATGCAGAGTGCGGATGCGGAGTAGTCGCCGGCACCGTGCAGCACATTGAGCGCTGCGTCGACGAGCGTTGTCAACTCGATGTGCGACGCCAGCGTGGTGGCGAAGTTGCCGGCGAGGCGAGAGGCCCGCTGTGATTCGGCGAGGGCCTCCACGAGTCGGTTGAACGACGCCGCCGCATCACCGAGTTCGTCGTCCGAGTCAACGATGATCATGCACTTCTCCGGCGTGCAGGCCGCTTCGTCGTCGTCCGTCGGTGCGTTGCGCAGTGTGGCTTCGACCTCGGACATCTTCGAGCGCATGAACCGCAGACGGGAGCCGACCACGGCTCGCGACAGGAACTGGTTGGTCGCCCCGACGACGAGACCTGCACCGATCGTGGCGGAGAAGAACTTCGCAGACAGCACGTAGTCGGACGGAACGCCGAACGCCATCACGAAGAACGGGAACACGATGCCCATGAGGAGACCGAGGCCGGTCATCCAAATGGCGAGGTCTGTGAAGACCTTCTTCGTCAGCCGAGGCAGGAGCTCGTGGAAGTCCGAGCTGTCGGCCGACGCAAGCGACTATCGGGACAGCCGTGGCCGTTCGGGTGGTGTGGTTCGGCATGACCCTTCATCGGTCGCACCTTCACCAAACATGAACAACGACCACCGAGAGCGGTCACACGCAGGAACGACCCTCGATCACCACCCGCTGGCTGCACCACGATCCCTCAGGATGTCGCTCCCGAGACCACGCTGGTTCGACACCGAAGTGAGTGGCGACGTGCTCGAGATCGTGCGGCCGGACGTGGCCGCCGGCGAGATGATCGGTGTCGGATCTCGATGATCGTGTCGGGCTCGACGTGGGTAGTCCGTTCGCTGGACGAGAAACGAACGGATGGTCGGTGGATGTCGTGGCGCCGTTCCGTAACGTGAACTCATGACCAGCAATACGGACACGCCGGTCAGCGGGTTCCTACCGCCCCGCTGGTTCATTCGGGCTGCATGGAAGATCCACAAGGCGCTCTACCGGTGGAGCGGCGGCCGGTTCGGGCTTCGTGCGCCGCGATCCGATCGCTACGGGCTTGCCTACCTCACCACGACCGGACGCCGCAGCGGCGTCGAACGCGGCGTGATGATCGGCTACTACGAGGACGGAAATGGCATCGTCACGATGGCGATGAACGGGTGGGGCGCACCGGAACCTGCCTGGTGGCTCAACCTTCAGGCACAACCCGAGGCACGACTCGCCCTGTCCGGAGGAACGAGCATCTCCGTTGTTGGTCGCCGCGCAGTTGGCGAGGAACGTGACCGGTTGTGGGAACGCTGGCGACAACTGGACAAAGGGCTCGATGGCTTCGCTGCTCGCCGCCCGACCGAGACCGCGGTCGTCGTTCTGGATCGCCGAGCCGACTGACGACCCACCGTTCTTCCCGCCCAGACGACCACGCGCTCGTCGGATGCGCACATCAACCGCTCCGGTCGCTGGGTACGGGCCCCTGTGGGCACCTGGCGCTCGTTGACCAGGTGAAACAGTGTCAGTCCACGCCGATGAATTTGGTTCGCTCACCGGCGCGACCGTCACTCGACGACCACGCCGCAGCCCATCGGATCGCGGTCGAATGCCTCTGGACCGGGCTGAGCGCCTGGCGCGTACGGTGGGTTGACCAGCCGGAGATCCCGGCATGGTTGAGCCACTCGGACGCGGAGGTCGGACATGACGGACAGAGCGCTGCGGATTGCGTATCACCTGGCGGAGACCGTGCTGGAGGTATCGGGAACCAGAACGACGCAGGTCTCGCTGGAGACCGGAGAACGCGAGACCGTCGGCGACGTGACGACGGAGATCTCGACCGAGACCCACGCCGACCCGCACGACTGGCTCCGCGTCGAGCCGCCGGAGAACTGGCTGTCGGACAGCAAGCTGACGATCGAGCTCTCCGATGACGGTCGTCTCGTCTCGGTCGGGTCGTCGTCGACGGGTCAGGCGAGCCAGGCGGTGAAGGGAATCATCTCTCTCGTCACAACTGCGGTGGGCGCGGTGTCCGGCGTGTCTGTTCGGCCAAAGCGTGACGTGTCCGCAGACGTCAAGACCCAGGATCGCGAGGTGGACCCCGGCCAGCCCAGCCACGTGTACCCGCAGGCTGAGTGCATCGCCGCGATCGAACGGCGCCTGACTGCGTTGCAGAACAGGCAACTGGAGCTCTACGACGAGCTCGCTGAGGCAGACGACGCCCAATCGCGGTACTCCGCTGTCCAGCGCCGCTCGGCTCATCGCGCGCGCGGTCGAGGATCTGCGCGGCGAGTTGGCGCTGGTTCTCGCGCGCAAGCGTGCGTGGACCGAGGCCGTGCGGAGACGTGAGGTGGAGAGTTACGTGCATCGTCTGCACGTGCACGACCTCGTGGCCGACGAAGCGACCGAGGATTGGCCGGACGGCGTGCTCCCGGACGAGATCGTCGACATGGGGATGGTTCGCGACTTGGACGTCCTCGTCACGCGGCGGGACGAGAGGGTGCATGGGCGTGACAGCGAGACCCCCGACTGGGACGGCACATCGGAGAACGGTGTCTGGTTCCGGCATCCGCGGCGGGTCGAGTTGATCATCTACCGCGTGGGACCGAAAGGAGAGGCCGGGGTTCCGAGAAAGATCCTGAACGAGGCCGACCGGAGGGTCATCCAGGTCGTTGACGACGCATGCCGGCACGAATTCATCCCGTTCGACGAGCGGGTGTGGGGCAATTCGAGCGCAGAGGCGAACTTCAATGCGCTCGGCGGGCTGTCGACCTTGACGTCAGAGGGCACGTCGGGCGCAGGCGTGGCCGCAACGGCGTTCGGAGAGCTGCCCGAGACCGTGAAGTCCGCGTTGACGGCGGCCAGTGGGATCCTCGAAGCGGCAGCGAAGATCGAGGACCATTCGATCAATCGTGAGATGGCTCGACTCGAGAACGAGAAGAAGCTCCTGCAGGCGGAGATCGCCGCTGCGACCTCGGCCTCGACGGAGTACGAGCAGCGGCGCATCGCAGAACTCGACGCCCGCAAGGATCTGTTGGTGGCTCGGAAAGAGATCGGCGACAAGGCCATCGTGCATTGAGTCCAGCCGCTGGGTGAGGGAGGCGACATCGCCGGCCGCCCATGAGGCCGTGGCCAATGATGTCGAGGCCGAGAGAGAACCTGCAGCGTTGGTTGAGCACGTGGGTGAGCTGATCCCGAGCGACGTCGTTGTGGCGCACGTGCACAAGACAGCGATCCTTGCGTCGACTCCTCGAATCATCAGGCGACGATCAGAGTTGACAAGGAATCGGTCCGAGGAGATACGGACGGATCGAATCGGTCGCGCCACGCCGCCGTCAGGGTGAGGGCGGCTCGTCCGTGCTCGCGCCTGCCGGCAGACCATCGCCTACGGTGTCGACGGTGGCCAGTCGCCGACCGACCCTGCGCGTCCGGATGGGGTCACTCACGGCATTGAAGTGGCGTGTCTCGCCACGTCGGCTGGTCGTCGCTGCGATCGCCTTCCCGTTCGTGGCTCTGCTCGTGACCGTTGCGACGCGCGAGTGGTACCCGTCGAGCGACCAAGCGATTCAGGTGTTGCAGATCGGCGAGGTCGGCACTGAACACTCGCCCCAGGTGGGGGCGTATTCGCGCTGGGGTTTCAATCACCCGGGGCCGATGCTGTACTACCTCGCGGCACCGCTGGCGCTCGTGGCCGGCAACGTGGGTGTCCTCGTCGCGGTCGGCGCGATCAACGCCGCCGGCAGCATCGTCGCCTGCGTCGTGGCCTGGCGCCGTGGCGGCTCGGTACTGCTGGGCATCGTCTGTACCGTGCTCCTTCTGTTGTTGCGGACCGTTGGTATGAGCCGTCTCGTCGATCCGTGGAACCCCCACTCCGTGCTGGTCGCTCTGTTCGCGCTCGCACTGGTCTGTTGGTCGGTCGCCGAGCGCGATGTGTGGTTCCTCCCCGTCGCTGTGGCCCTCGGATCCTTTGCGGTGCAGGCCCATGTGGGGACCGCATCGGTGGTGGCCGCGCTCGGCATTTCGGGCGTAGCGCTCTCCTGGCGCACCCGCGCAGCTCGCGCCGATGGGGCCCCTCGACTGCTCGGGGAAGGCTGGCTGAAGCCGGGATTCGTTTCGGGCGGGGTCGCACTCCTCGTTTGGCTTCCGCCGTTCGTGGAGCAGGTCCGCAACAATCCCGGGAATCTCACTCAGCTCGTGCGGTTCGCACGCGATCCCGCTGAGCCGCCGTCCGGTTTCGGGACCGGCCTGCAGGTCGCCGCCGCCCACTTCCGTGTGCCCCCGGGATGGGTGACGGGGCTCGACGAGCGTGCTTCAGCGCTCGACCCCAGTGTCTGGTCGTGGCTCTCTGCGCTGATCGTGTTCGCTTCGCTCGCGGTCTTGGGTTGGTTGGCGGCCCGGCGCGGCGCCCGTGATGCGCTACGACTGGCCGTGCTCGCAGTCGTGATGATCGTGGCCGGCATCCTCGGAGTCTCACGTACTTCGGGTGAACCGTTCGCGTACCTGCTCCGAACGTGGTGGAGTGTCGGGGCCTTCGCGTGGCTGTCGATTCTCTGGTCGACGTGGCGCCTCGTGCAAGGTCGACTCGCGCTGTATACGAGAGCTCTCGCCCTCGCTGACGCTGGCGTCGTCGCCGTTCTGACTGCGGTGCTGACGGTCGGCGCGATCGGTGTTGACGTTCCCTTTCGTGCGACGTCGGACGCACTCGAGGTCCTGGCGCCGACCGCACGCGATGAGCTGGCTGCGGCGCTGCCCGATGACGCCCAGGTCGTGGTGCGCTGGGCCGATCAACGCAACCTCGGTGCGCTGGGAATCGGCATGTTCCTGTACCTGGACCAAAACGGCTTCGACGTCTTCGTTGCGCCAAAGCACGAGTTGGCATTCGACTCGTGGCACATCCGCCCACGCGAGGAGGTCGAACCGACGTTGTGGGTCGTCGGGAGTGACGACGTACTGACCGGAATCTCGATTCCGTCGACCGCGATTGAGCTTGCGGCGTACGACCCGTTGACCGCGGCTGCGCGAGCGTGCCACGACGAACTCTGGATTGGTATCGCGACCGATTCGGGGGTACCTGCCGGCACGGGCCCCAAGACGGTCGACAACCCGAGCGAGCGACGTCAGCTGGTGGCGGCCGGTGCTGATGTGGCCGAAATCGACGAGCTGCGCGAGCTCAGAACAAAGAGCTCTGGCTACTTCATCTATCTCCTGGAGGGTCCGCCGGGGTAGCGGTGCGAGAGATCCGGCCAACGCAAAAAGCCGAGAGCGTGAGCTCCCAGCCGATTGCGAGACCAGTCAGAGAAGGTCAGGCGCGTGATTGGCTGCGGCGCACTGCGCCGAGCAACACCGTGCCTGCGGCGACCGCGGCGCCCGCGGCCAACAAGATGCCGTTGGTCGAGGAAGAGCCCGTCGCAGGAAGGTCACCACTCGGGTTGTACCCGGTGCCCGCCGCAGCGGTGCCAGCCGTCGCCATGATGGCACCCGTGGTCACCACGGCACCGGTTGTGATCTTTCGAATCCTTGAAGTCATCGCTCCACCTCCGGTAAGAGTTCTACCGGAATGCTCGAGCGAGAGCAAGCCCGCTCGCGCCATCCGACGACGCCGACGACGATCGACCACCCGCCGATGGCCAGCAGCGAGATCAACGCAGGCCAATAGATGAGGTGCCGAGCACCAGCGGGCACGTCGATTGATGCGATGCCAGCATCTGTGGTTTCGGTACCGCGGGTCCAGCCCCCGAGCGGGGCTCGATACCAGGTGAATGCCTCGCTGGTGCCGACCCGAGTCCACCACGGGGTGGACTCGGTGACCCGGACCGGGTTGCCGGACTCGGCCAGAGCAGTCCCTTTCCAACCATTGGCCGCGAGGACGACCAGCCCTTCTTCGCGTGTCACGTCGAGCCCGTCGTCTGTAAGGAGATGTCCGTACACCTCATCGAAGTCATCGATGCTGGCGACATCGGCCACCACCCATCGAACACCGAGCGCGCTCAGCTCGTTGCCGTATTCGCGGCTCGAGTCGGGCGACTCGGGCCGAATCGTCTCCTCGACGGCGAGCTCGCGTGTATCGCGTTGTTCTGCCTCGCCCTCACCCAATTCGAGATCGTGGGAGAAGATGATGTCCCCCGGCCCGACGTACGGCAACGGGTGGTGGCTCCGCCGGCCGTCAGCCAGTGCCACGTCGTAGTACTGCGACCAGGGCAGCACGACCACGGCTCCGTCGTCGGTGTCGAGGCTGCTCACGAACCCCCAGCTCTCCGGCACCTTCCGGACGGCCAGCCGACCATCGAGCCCCCACCATGCGGTGCCGGTCGCCACGATCACCACCGTTGCCAAGCCGATTCCTCCAAGCAGTCGGAACCGTGCGACAGCGGCGGCCGAGCGGGCCGACGAAGCGACCGTATCGAGCCCATACGCGGCGCTCGTGACCGCCCACAGCAAGAAAAGCACCAAGAACCGGTGCGGCTCGCGAAGCCAGCCGAAGGCGACCAGGCCGGTCAACCAATCCAACACCGTCTCGAGCAGCGGAATGGTCGGTGCAACTGCGAGGACGAGCCCGATGAGACCGGCTGCGAGCAGCCGTCGTTGAGTCGCATCTCGTCGAAGCATCTCCCCGACGTAGGCCAGGGCGACGACGGCACATGCCAGCGCGGCTACGAACGCGTTGCGCGATCCGACTTCCCCGCCCGGCTGCCAGAATCCGTATCCCAGTGCCAGCCGCAGACCGTCCGCCACGCCCGCGACGGGAATCGCGAACGACTCAGAGCCCGGAAGACCTCCCCCACGGGGGAGCGACAGTACGGCCGGAACCAGCCAAGGAACCCAGGCGACGATGGCCATGCCAAGGATGGGCAGGACCCTGCGGCCTCGATCCACCACCAGACCCGTGACGATGAGTGGCAACGTGAGCGCGCTCGCCGCGTAGCCGAATGCCGCGTAGGCCGCCATCCAGAGAAAGGTCCGCCGCGGACGATCCGAGGGGTGCAGCAGCGAGTCGATCGAGAGTGGGAGCATTGCCGCCCCTGCCGCGAGCCCGATGTGGCCGACACCGAGCCGCGTCAGCAGGAACGGGCTCATCGCGTACAACGCTCCCGCACCGAGTGCGATCGGTGTGGCGAGCTCGCGGAGCCGGTGCACCATGCCCATGAAGGCAACGGCGACGATCGCGGCCATCCAGAGCCTGACGAGGGTGACTCCGGAGATGGCGGGGGTGAGGGCATCGAGCAGGAGGTACACCGGTCCGCGTCGGGGGAAGTCAGCGGCTGATGACACGACGGTCGCCCGATTCGGAATGTCGTCGAAGACGATCAGGTCCAAGTTCAGCATTGCCCCGGTCGCGAAGGGCCAGCCCACGACGATGACCCCAAGAGTTGCTCCGATCGCGGCGAGACTCGAGCTTCGGAGGGCTGGTGACACCGTCGGATTGTAAGGGGGCCCGATGCCCTGTGCTAAGCAAACGCAGTCGGGCCCAGGCTCTGGTTCCGAAATTCTGGGGCGTCGAACGTGAGAATCCAGGGAGAACAACGTCGTCTACGCATCCTCGTCATCGCGTCCGAGGTGCCCCCGGTGACGTCTGGAGTAGCTCGATCCGTCGGCGAAATTGTCGCGGGTCTGCGCGAACGAGGCCACGAGGTCGTGACGATCAGCGCTGCGGACTCGGCTGGTCTGCGTTGGGATCGGCTCCGGCTCTCGGGCACCGGGTTGCGGCTCCGATCGTTCGCCAACTCGGGCCCGTTCGACGTGATCAACATCCATGGGCCTGCCCCAACCATCAGCGATCTTGCCCTGCTCCGACTCGCGCTCGCGAAGACCGAAGCACCGGTGGTCTATACCCATCACTTCTCGATCCACTTCGACCTCCCGGTGGTCGACCGAGTCGCTGGAGCCTATGAATGGATGGTTCGCAAGCTGGCCGGGCGATGTGCGGCGGTCGTCACGACGACCGACTCCTATGCGCGACTGTTCAGGCCACAGCATTCAGATGTGCGGTCGATCCCGTGGGGTGTCGAGCAGTCGAGGTTCGAAGCGGCCACCAGTTCGTACGACGGGTCGCGTCCGTTGCGCGTGCTCGCGATCGGGCAGTTCCGTAGGTACAAGGGGATGGCGGTCGCTGTGCGGGCGGTCGGCGGACATGATGGCCTGCATCTCACCTTGGGTGGGACGGGGCCGCTCGTTGACAGCGTGATGGCAAACGTTCCGGTCGAGGCGACCAACGTCGACTATGTCGGTTTCATCCCCGACGACGAACTGCCAGATGTCTACCGCGCCCACGATGTCGTGTTGCTGCCGTCGCGCACGCAACTCGAGGCGTTCGGAATCGTTCTCCTTGAAGGCATGGCAAGCGGATGCGTGCCGGTCGCATCCGATCTGCCCGGTGTCCGCGACGTGGTGGGAACGGTCGGGCTGACCGCAACACCCGGCTGCCCAGAGTCGCTGCGTGAGACGTTGCTCGAACTCGCCGCCGAACCAGGTGAGGTGCGGGATCGATCCCGACAGGCAGCGGTGGTAGCTGGTGCGTACACGTGGGAGCGGACGGTTGACGAGTACGAAACGCTGTTCGTTCAGGTGGCGCATCGAGCGGTCACCGTCACGGTGACATGAGCGACCCCGGAGCCAACCTTCTCCCACCACTTCGCCGCCGTCCCTTGGCCTTCGGTGCGTTCGGCCTCATCCTCTTCGCACTTGCGGTCACGACCTTGCACGCACGCGGGCTCGTCGTGGCTGATGCTCGCTACGAGCACGTCGCCGACCCCACCCAGTTCCTGGCTCGCCATGCGGAGCTGTGGGACGACCAGCGCGGCCCCGGCAACCCGACGATCTTCTTTTCGCCGACGATCTCCCTGCTGCAGAGCATCGTGCAACAGATCGGATTCGCGCCGTGGATGATCGGCCGGCTGACCCTCGCCTTGTATCTGTCGTTGGCAGGGTGCGGTGCGATGGTGCTCGCTTCCCGACTCGAGCGCCGACCGTCGGTCGCGATCCTCACCGGATTCCTGTACGCGTTCGGGCCGTTTGCTTCCCAACTCCTGATTCCGTCGGGTCTCTTTCTTCCGGCCGCGTTGATGCCGTGGCTCTTTGTGCTGGTGGTCGACGGTTTGCGCGGACGCGATCCGGTGCGGACGGGGGCCATCTTCGCTCTGGCGATCTTCGGGGTCGGGATGCTCAACACTGCGGCACTGCTGTACGCGCTTGCCCCGGTTGTGCTGTTCGCCGTGCTGATGGTGGGGATCGAACGCGAGGCGCGATGGGCTGATCTGCGACGACTCGCCCTTTTCTGCGCGCTGTCCACGGCGCTGGTGAGCACCACGATGGTGACCGTCACGTGGTTCTCGCTCCCGACCGTTGGACGCAATCTCACAACGACCGAGCTCCCCGAGACCGTCGCACGCAACGCGTCCGCGTCCGAGAGTTGGCGCGGACTCGGCGGCTGGCTGACGTATTTCGGAGGCGCCGACGAAGGACGGGAGAGTTCCAGAGCCTTTCTCACGAATCCGCTCGTGATCGTCGCCACCTACGTCACGCCGATGCTCGCCTTGGTCGGCGCGTCGATCCGAAGTGTGAAGTATCGGCTGACGCTCGCGGCGGTCTTGGTGGTGTCGGTAGTGGCCATGGTCGGCATGCACCGTCCTGATATCTCCCCGCTCGCCGGCTTGATCGAGACGTCCCTCGACCGCATCCCTTCGTTGCGCGCGTTTCGGAGCACCTACAAGGCCGGGGCAGGCGCGCACCTCTGCATGGCATTGCTCGCCGCATCGGCTGTTCCGAGGATCGTCGACTTCGCTCGGTCGATGGTTGGTCCGCGCCGACAGCTTCTCGACCGTGCCGCAACGTTCACGGTGACGGGGGCGATCGCACTTGCGATCGCGGCGAGCTCTCTGCCGTTCATCACGGGTACCTTTCTCAACGAACGCGACTCGCTCGAGGCTCTCCCTGAGCATTGGACCGAGGTATTCGCCGCGCTCGACAACGTCGCGCCAACCGACCGTGTGCTCATCCTGCCCGGTGTCTCACGCGCTGAATACCCATGGGGCTACGTGAACGACAACCTGTTCGATGCCCACCTCGTTCCTGAGGCGATGATGTCGCAAACGCTGCCGCAGGCAACACCCGACCTCGCTCGCGCCATCGAGGACGTCGATCAGCGGCTTGCGACCGACGATGTGGCGCCCGACGTGGTGGGTCCGATGCTCGGTGCCATCGGCGCCGACTGGGTGCTCGTTCAGAACGAGCTGGAGAACCGCGACACGGAGCTCACCGACGTCGACTACAGCGAACTCGCGGACGGCGAGGGCTTGAGCTTGGTCGGCACGTTCGGGCGTGCCCCCGATGGCCGAGCAGCGATCGAGCTCTACCGCGTCGATGAGACCCGTCCGCCATTCGGCTTCTACGACGACCCGCCGACCATCGTCAGCGGCGGACCCGACGCCATGGCCACGCTGGGTCGGTTCGGATGGCTCGACCATCCCGCGGTGAATCTCGCCGAACTCGACGACGCGGAGTTGCGCCGCCTCGTCGAGCAGGGGGCGAGCGTGGTCGTCACCGACGGTTCTCGCCGCCGCGCCGTGCAAGCTTCGAGTTCGCGGCTCGTGAAATCGCACACGCTCGGCGCGGAGCCGGAACCGGAACGACCGGTGCTCACGATGTCACCCGACGTCGACACGCAGTCCGTGGCGGTGTTCGAGGATCTCGTTTCGGTGACCGCAACGCGGACCGGCGCGGCCGGGGCGATGTGGACGCCAGACAGCAAGCCGTCGATGGCGTTCGACGGCAACTCCGACACGGCATGGACGGTCCGTCAGCTGCTCCAGTCGGCATCGGGAGAGTCGCTCACCGCCCGGCTCAGGGAACCGATTCATCTCGATCGCATCGTGATCGAGCCCTTCGTGAACCCGGGAGGACGCGTCGCCGCGCTCTCCGTCGAGGCAACCGGTCCGGACGGCGAATCGATGGTCGTGGCTGCCGCAGTCGACGCCGACGAGCCGCTCCTGGTCGATCTCGGCGTGACCGTGTCCGAGATCACCATTTCGATCGATGCGGTCATGGGTTCGGGACCGGTCGGTGTCACCGAGGTCCGACTGGAATCCGGCGATCGGTCGCTCGAGACGCGCGAGTTCATTCGAGTCCCGACAGAGATCGACCGTCTGTCCGAGGAGACCGGCGTCAGCGTCTCCTATGTGTTCGGGCGTCCGGTCGACCCGTCCGAGGAGCCCGTCATGCGTCGTCGGTTCGTGTCCGTCCACGACCAGATCCTGACCGTGAGTGGGCGACTCGCGATGTCCCGCGACGATGCGCGCGTCGTACCGATCGGGTGCTTCGAGTTGGTCCGCCTCGACGGTTCCCCGATCGAGGTGCGGGCCGTGTCCGATCGCGCCGCTCGAGACGTCGACGTCGTTGGGTGTGACCCGCACAGCTTGACTGCTGGCCCTCATGAGTTCGTGGAGTCGGGTCCGGAGGGTTGGTCACTCGCCGACCTCGAACTCGCCGATGGCCGCCCTGCCTGGGGGCCCACGACCGCTCTCGATTGGGAGCGTCAGTCGTCTTCCGAGTACGAAGTCTCGCTTCCGGGACGTGCCGGCTACCTGGTCGCGCAGACGCCATCACATCGCGCCTGGGCGCTCGACGCCGACGCCAACGCACTCGACAAGATGACAGCGGACGGCGGCATGCTGTGGGAAGTCGATGCTGCCGAGCCGCGGGCGATCAGGATGTGGTTTGGACCGCAGTCGATCTATCTCGCGTCGATCGTGATCACGGCGTGTTCGCTGCTCGGGTGCGTGGTGCTCGTCGTCCGAAGGCGGGCATCGTGACGGGTCGACTTGGTGCAGCGGCGGCGGTCGTCGCCGGGTATGCCCTGCTCGGACCCGTCGGCCTCGTCGCCGGCGCGGTGCTCGCATTCGTGGCGATCCGCGCTCCGCAGGTGCTGCGGGTGATCCCGTTGAGTCTGCTCGTCGCAATGGTCGTCGTGGTACTCGCTGAGGGCCGTTTCGTGCAGAGCAGCCTGTTCGTCGACGAGCGAAGACTCGCGCACCAGCTCGGACTACTGCTCGCGCTCTCGCTTGGCGTCGCCGTCGTCGCGGAGATGGCACGGAGCGTGCACGGTGCAGCTCCGTCAGCCGATCGTCCCCAAGTCGACACCGAAATCACCTCGACGTCTCATGGCGTGAGGCTTGGATCGGTCTGGATGCTCGCCGGAGCAGCTGTTCTCGCGGGCGGGAGTTTCATCTTCTGGGCCATCGCAGCTCGGCTGGTCGAGCCGGATTCGTTGGGTGCTGCTGCGTCGCTGTTCTCGAGTTCGTTCTTCCTCGCGTACATCACGAGTCTCGGCCTACCGATCGTGGTCACACGGATGGCGCCAGATCGTTCGGCCGAGTCGGCTTGGGTCACGCGCGCGGCGCTTTCGCTCACCGTGGCTTCGTCCGTGCTGAGCGCCTTCTTGTTCGTGTTGGTCGCCCCGATTGCGATCGTCGAGCCAATTGGCGGCCGCTCGATCGCGAGTGCCGCCTTGATGGCGGGTGTTGTCGCTTCCGTCTCGTTCTCGACCATCGTCGATGCCCGCCTCACCGTGTGGCTGATGTGGCGAACCTATTTCTGGCGGCTGGCGGCTGTCACCGTGCTCCGACTCGGGTCCCTCGTATTCGTGACTGCATCGGGTGCCGGCGGCGGCTTGTTCGTCGCGGCGGTCTGGGCCTTCGGGCTTTCGAGTTTGGTCTTCCTTCCGCTGGTGACCGGCGGCGATGCCCGACCGCAGCGGCCAACGCCTGAGACGCTGCGCCGCCTGGTGGTGTTCGGATCGACCAGCTACGCGAGCCAACTTGCCGTGCAGGCACCGCTCTTCGCAACGCCGTTCATCGTGGCGCTGATGGTCGACAGCGAGGGCTTCGGGATCTACTACCTCGCCTGGGGCATCACGAGCGTGGTGCTCGTTTTCGTCCAGGTCATCGGGCAGGCGCTCCTTGCGGAGTCGAGCAGCCGTGGGATCGCGCCGCAGAAGACGATCACGGCGTTGTCGATCGGCCTCGGCATCGTCATCGTCGCAGCGCTCCTGTCGTTCGTCGCCGGTGGGGGCATTTCGGCCGCGCTCTTCGGCTCCGAGTTTCGATCGGTCGGGCGGCTCCTGACGCCGCTCCTCGTTGGCTGTGCGCCTGCGGTCGCAGCCGTGATGGCAGTCACCGAGGCTCGCCTCGTACATTCGATCAGGGCGACGTTCATGGCGAGCATTCCGTACGCGCTGTTCACGCTGGCGGGGGTGGGTATCGGTGCTGGCCTGGACGGCGTCGACGGAGCCGCCCGCGGTTGGGCAGTCGGCGCGTTCCTGTCGGCGCCGTTCGCAGCGTGGGAGCTCCGTCAGCTCAGGTCGACGGCATCGATCGAATCCGAGTCGACCGCATCGGTGCGCGTGAGATGAAGCACACAGTTCCACGCGGCGACTTCGCGAACGCCCGGTACACGCATGATCGCCGACAGTCGGGGCCAATAGCGCGGGTAGACGGCATCGAGTTCGAGCCCCTCTCGATCGTGCACCCATCGAATCGTCTCGCCGATGTAGGTCGGCCACACACCGTCATACGGGAGGTTCTTTCCACTCGGCTGGCCGAAGAGCTTCCGCCAGACCCGCACGCTCCGTTCGGGACCGAGATAGTGGAGGGGGGCGACGGCGTGGCCGCCCCACGGCGACAGCCAGTTCGTCCAGCTGAGGTATGTCCAACCGCCCGGTCGAAGAACCCGCTCGATCTCGGCGACGACCTCGAACGGGTCGGGCGTGTGTTCGAGAACGTTCGAGCACACAACTGCGTCGAAGCACCCGTTGGCGATCGGAAGCCTCCGCGCGTCGGCGACCATCGCCCGGTCGACGCGTTCGCCGGCGGCTCGAACGTCGGCGAAGTCGATGTCGGCCGATACGACCGTGGCCCCTGCTGCCTCGAGCGCAGCCGAGTACAGACCGGGTCCGCAACCGAGGTCGAGGACGAGCTTGCCGTCGACCGGGCCGGGGAGTTGTGCGATCGCACGATCCGCAAGCGCGGCGGCAAATTCGTCGCTGCTCCCTCTCGACTGCAGGAACATCCGTGCGAGACGCGCGGATCGAACCGTATCCTTCGGCACGTTCTGCTCGAGGCGGACTTCGTGAACCACTTCGCGAGAAGATACCGACCGAGAGCTCCGCACCGACCCAAGATCCAGCGAGGGGCGACACGATGAAGGTCCTTTTCGTCGGTGGGACGGGTCGCACCGGAAGCACGCTGGTCGACCGTCTCCTCGGATCTGCGCCGGGCTGGTTCTCGGGCGGCGAACTCGCGTTCTTGTGGCGCTACGGGCTCGCCCGCGGTGGATTGTGCTCGTGCGGCGCGCCGCTCGTCGAGTGTCCGGTCTGGTCGATCGTGCTCGAAACGGCCGGTCAGGGCCAAGAGCTCGACGCTGAGCGGATGATCGAGCTTCGACGGCGGTTCTGGTCATTGCACCTGCCGCTGCTGGTGTCATCACGCGTGGCTCAGCGTCGCCTCGATCGACTCGAAGAGTTCCCCTCTGTCGTCGAGCGTGTGTATCGGTCGGTTCTGGATGTCACCGGCGACAAGGTGCTGATCGATTCGTCCAAGGACGTGCACTACAGCTGGATCCTGCGCGAGCGGACCGATCTGGACGTCTACTTCCTCCACCTGGTTCGTGACCCGCGAGCGATCGGCCACAGCTGGACGAAACGACGCCTCGAGCTCGGATTCGACGGCACGGAGCACATGGCACGCCGCAACGTTTCGAGGGCGTCGGTGTATTTCAACGTCTCGAACTCGGCCGCCGAGCTGCTGTGGAGCGGGTCACCAACCCATTACCGATTGCTCAGGTACGAAGACCTCGTCGAACAGCCCCGCGAAACCTGTGCACGGATCGCGGAGTTCGTTGGCGAAGACGTTGACCTCTCCGGTGTCCTCGACGGGCGCACCTTCCGACCCGCCGCGCGTCATACGACCTGGGGGAACCCAAACCGGTTCGTCGATGAAGCGACCACGATCGAGTCCGACGAGCAGTGGCGAGTCAAGCAACCGCGGTGGCGGTCGGAAGTCCTTCGCGTGCTCAACGCTCCGCTTGCCCATCGTTACGGCTACCGCTCGTCAGTCATCGTTGATCCGGCGCCCAGGCTCCGCCCGAAAATGATCGGGACCGAACAGGAGGTGCTTCGGTGACCGGTACTCGACGCCGCCTCGCAGGAGCGGCGTCCGGGGTCGCCCGACTGCTGCCAGATTCGGTCGTTCACCGGACGACAGCCTGGACCTTCCGACTTCATCGCGAACAGAGGATGCTGTTTCTCGACGAGTTGGTCGATGCGCATCGCCCTGCTGTCGACGTAGGCGCCTGGTGGGGTCCATGGACGTACTGGTTGTCGCGCCGCTGCCCCCAGGTCTGGGCGTTCGAGCCAAACCCTGGACTGGCCGCAGTCCTTCGGTCGGTCGTCGGAGACAACGTGCAGGTCGAGGAGGTGGCCCTCTCGGATCGATCTGGAGAGATGTCGCTGTTCGTTCCCCGCGCACTCGGCCCTGACGCGCAATCGACGCTCGATGCGGCGCACCGTCTCGAGGACTCCGAGGAGGTGCGGGTTGCGCTGCGACCGCTCGATGATTACCACCTGACCGACGTCGGCTTCCTCAAGGTCGATGTCGAGGCTCATGAGGCAGAGATGCTCGACGGGGCGTCGAAGACCCTGGAGCGATGCCGGCCGGTGGTGCTCATCGAGATCGAGCAGCAGTTCCACGAGACGTCGATCTCGACGATCTTCGATCGATTCGAAGCGTTTGGATATGCAGGCTGGTTCCGGTCGCAGGAGAGGTGGCGCCCGCTCGCTGAGTTCGACATCGAGCGCGACCAGCTGCGCACCGCGCAACACCCGAAGAGTGTTGACTACGTGAACAACTTCGTCTTCACGCCGGACGGGCACGCGCCAGGCACCTGACCATGCCCCGCCCCGGCTTCGCCTACCAGCCGGCGCTTGACGGAGTACGCGCACTCGCAGTCATCGCAGTGTTGCTGTTTCATGCCGGAACGGCCGGATTCGGCGGCGGCTACGTCGGGGTGTCGGTCTTCTTCACCCTGTCGGGGTACCTCATCACGAGTCTGCTCGTCGAAGAGCATTCCGGTTCAGGTCGCGTCGACTTCGGACGGTTCTACGGCCGCCGAATACGACGACTTCTGCCGGCGAGCCTCATCGTCATCGTTGCCGTCGTCGCACTCGGCAGCCTGACCGACGAGTTCGACGCGGTGGAGCAACTCCGCTCACAGGTGATCGGATCGCTGTTCCAGGTCACCAACTGGGTGCTTCTCGCCGGTGACGACAGCTACCGGGATCTGTTCGCACGTGCTGCCGGGGCGTCGTCACCGCTCGAACACTTCTGGTCCCTGGCAATCGAGGAGCAGTTCTACTGGATCTGGCCCCCGATCCTCGCGCTGATCTTGACTCGCTGCCGGTCGAATCGGTCGATGGTGGCGAGTGTGCTCACGATCGCAGTGGTCTCGATGATCATGGCGCCTGTCATCGCAATCGTCTGGGGTCCCGACGCTGCCTATTGGGCGACGCCGGCGCGACTCGGTGAGATCCTGGCGGGTGCAGGCCTTGCCGTCATCATCAAGGGTCCAGTCGACCCCCGCTGGCGTCACGCTGTGGTGCCCACGTTGGCTCTGTTGGGCATCGCCATCGTCACCTTCCCGTCCGGCGGTGGCCCGCCCTATGCCGGTGCGCTCCCGCTCGTCGGGATCGTGTCTGCGGTGCTGCTCGCGGGGTTGCAGGTCGAGAGTCGTGCACGACGCGCAGTCGGTGCCGCGCCGCTCCCCGCGATCGGACGCGTGTCGTACGGGCTCTACGTGTACCACTTACCGATCTACGTCGTGTTCGACGCCGACCGACTTGGAGTCGACGGCGCACTGCTGACCGTGTGTCGCCTTGCCATCACCGGCGTTGTTGCGGTGCTGTCGTACCACCTGCTCGAGCTCCCGATCCGCCGAATGAGCACCGATCCGCTCCCCACGATCGGCTACGCCGCGGCGGGGACCCTCTCGATCGCGTTGATCGCGCTCGGGGCGCTCCCCTCGCCTTCGCCGGGGTACTGGAACCTCGACCGCGATGAGATTGCGGCGGCCGAGATTCGACTCGACGAGCAGTCGCTCGAACCACTCACCTGGATCATCGGGACAGAGGAGCGCGGAGATCCAGGAACGCGGAGCTTGAGCCGGCCTGCCCGAATCCTCGTTGCCGGCGACTCCACGGCTGGGGCGCTCGGAGCCGGAGTCGTTCTCTGGGCCGGCGAGCGCCCCGACCTCGCACAGGTCGAGATCGATGCCGTGCCCGGATGCGGGCTGCTTCGGGGCGGCGAGCGTCTCGTGGGTGCCGTCATGGAACCCGTCGGTGAGTGTGCGGACTGGGTGAGCGACCTCCTGGTCCCGGCCGTGGAGCGAACCGCGCCCGACGTGGTCGTGCTGATGGTGACGACTTGGGATCTGCTCGATCGGCGGTGGGACGATGATGGTCTGCTCGACCCAATCGACGCTCGGTATCGGGCACGACTCGTGGCCGACTACTCGATGGCCGTCGAGCAGATCTTCGCCGCGGGGGCTTCGAGCGTCGTACTGGTCGATCATCCGGTGCCCGACCTCTTCTGGAAGCCGGCCACTGGTCCACAAGAAGACATCGAGCGGCATGCCGTTCTGGCCGGGGTTCGCCGGGAAGTGGCGGGGCGCGAGCAGGTCGAGGTGATCGGGCTCGACCGTTGGTTGACCGATGCCGGGCTCGATGGCGACCGTACGGTGCGACCTGACGGGGTCCATCTCGCACCCGCAGCTGCGACTCGGGTCGTTCACGAGTTCCTGGGCCCCGCGCTCTTGGAGATCGCTGTTGCCTCGAACGGACGATGATCAACACGATTGGGCGTCGGCACCTGAGTCTGCAGACCACGTCGGCTCGTCACCGTTGCCAACAGATTCGGAGAGGGTCATCCCACGCATTGTGGACCCCCGACCGATTCGGTCACCGCAGGCGAACCGATCACTGCCGAGGTGGGAATCCTGTCCAGACCAGCCTTGTTGCGCAGCCGGCGGTCGCTCCAGGAATCTCCCGGCGAGCATCTCAGCTCGAGACGGGCGCTCTCGCGATGCATGTGCTTGACGGTTTCTTGACTCAAGCCAGAACTCTGCGGCTCCGAAGCCAGGACTGCGAGGCCATGTCCGGGCGGACACCTCGCCGAGCCGTCGAGGAGCCGTGCATACATGAGATCGATCCCGCTTCGTTTGAAACTGGTGGTCGCCCTCGTGCTGCCGATGATGATCGTCGCCGTGCTCGTCGGCGAGCAGGTCGCGACCGCCACGAACGACCGACGGGTCGCCGCCGCGCAGGAAGCCGAGACGGCCAAGCTCGCGGCCGTCGCGCAGTTCGCCGATGCGATCGCGGCCGAAGCCGTCGCGATCAACGACATCACGACCACGCAGGAGGATCTGGCCGCTCACCGGGCTGCCACCGACGAGGCGATGGACTCGATGCGTTCACCGGCGTTCGGCCTCGACACCGGAGTCGTCCAGTCAATGCAGACGCGATATGCAGAACTGACCACCTTGAGGGCCACCCTCGGCGACGATCCCGCCGAGACGAACGTGCTGTATCAGCAGGAGATCTGGCGGGCGGATTCGCCGCAGTTCGACGGGGCCGACCCGGCCGAGACGCCCGGCACCGTCTCGCGGGCGCTGGTCGACGTCAACCAACTGCCCGGTGACGTCATCGAGGAATTCGAGTTCGATGACGGCGCGCTGGTCGACGTGCAGACCACGCGGCTGCTCTCCGACTACGGACTCGTCCAACGCTTCCGCGCCGACCACAGCCGTGAACTCTCGGTGATGCTCCGCCTCAGTTCGACCCCGGCGATCGTGATCCACACCGATCTCATCGAGCAGGTTCGTGCGAGCATCCAGCGCAGCGACGAAAGCCTCCGGCTGATCGAGGAGTTCGGAACACCCGAACTCGCCTCGCGTGTCGAAGCGCTGCAGGAATCGGTGCCGTCGAGCGACTATCGGTCGTTGCGCACCGACGCGATGGCGGCCGTGCCGGGCGAGCAGCCACTTCCCGATTCGATTGCCGTCAACGATGTCGGTGCGGTGGTGACGCAGCAGTACGCCGCCCTCACCGACGACGTCCTCGGCGAGCTGCGCAGCGAAGCCGACAGCGTGGTGTACAACGCGACCCGCAGCCTCATCTTCTCCGTGCTCGTCGGCCTGTGGGTGATCGTGCTCACCGCCCTCCTGCTCCGCTTCCTCTACCGGGCGATCAAGTCGCCGATCGAACGTCTCACGGAGCAGTCCCGACGGATCGCATCGGTCGAGCTTCCCGAGGTCGTCGCGGCGATGCGCCGAGGCGACCCCGATGCCGTGCCCGAGATCGAACAGCTCGTCGCCGAGTCGGACGACGAACTCGGCGAGTTGGTCCACGCGTTCAACGAGATGCACCGCACCGCCATCGACCTCGCCGCCGAGCAGGCCGGTTCACGACGCATCGTCGCCGACATGTTCGTCAACCTCGGCCGTCGCAATCAGCGCCTCATCAACCGCCTCCTCAAACGGCTGACCGTGCTCGAACAGGACGAACGCGATGCCGACAAGCTGGCAGGCCTGTACGAGATCGACCATGTCGCAACCCGTATTCGTCGCAACGCCGAGTCGCTTCTCGTGCTGGCCGGTGCCGCCCAGTCCCGACGCTGGGACCACCCGGTCGACGTGTACGACATCGCCCGCGGTGCGCTGTCCGAGGTCGAGGGCTACGAGCGGGTGCTCGTCGACACCGACGAAGGCCTCGAGGTCCATGGCGACGTCGTCGCCGACCTGACCCATCTGCTGGCCGAGCTCGTCGAGAACGCGTTGGCGTTCTCGCCGCCGGAGACAGCTGTCGAGGTCATCGCCCGCAAGGACCGAGGCGGCAGCAAGATCATCGTCGCCGACCGTGGTGTCGGCATGACCGACGCACAGTTGGCTGCAGCGAACGAGCGGATCCGGAGCGCAGCGTTCGACACCGAGACGCCCTCGGAGTTCCTCGGGCACTACGTGGTCGGTCGACTGGCTGCGCAGCACGGCGTCGTCGTCGAGCTGGCCCACGGCGAATCGAGTGGCACCATTGCGACTGTGCGCCTCCCGACGGGCGCCGTCGTCCCCGGCGCCGACGAACTCGTCGAGGAGTTCGCGAGCGCGATGGCCGCATCGAACCCGCCGCTGGGCGACCCGCTGATCGACGCGCCAACGATCGAGGAGCTGCCGTCGGCTGAGACGATCGCCGAGCAACCGACGCGCATCCCGGCGACGGGAATCACCAACGCGGCACCGATCCCAGTGGCTCTGCCGTCGCTCGTCGACCCACCCGCTACCGAACCGGTGCCCCACGGGCTGGACGCCATACCGCGGTCGGTTGGCCCTGCCCCCGTGGCGGCAGCTCCGACGCCGCCGGGGATTGCCCCGCCCCACACCGCTCCGGTCGTGGCTGCCTCGGCCCCGGCGTCGACGCCCGCGTCGCAGCAGGTCTCTTCGCCGGCCCGACCCGTCGAGCCGGAGCCGTCGTTCGACGACCTCGCTGCGGCGTCGGACCCGGCTCCGCAACCCGATCCGCAACCCGATCCGCGCCCGAGCACTGCGAAGCAGCCCGCTCAGCGCGAACAGTTGTTGGCCGATCTCGCCGTCGCGCCGATCATCGCCGCCCCGATGTCCGCGTCGGTTCCCGTCGGTCTCGCCGCGCCGACCGCACCCCAGCAACCCGCCGTCGCGCCGAACGAAGACCTCGCCTCGGCACAGACGTCGGCCAACGAAGCGGTCGGCGCTGCGTTGTCGGTGTTCGGGGCCGAACGCCGAACGCCGGGGGCGAATCTCCCCGACACCTCACTCGTCAGCTCGCTGTCAGGTGTGATGTCGCTCGACGAGTCGTCGGCTGCACCGGCGACTCCGGCGACGACGACATCGCCCGCGTCGCAGACCGGCGACCCGGACGAAATCCGCTTCCAACTCGCCGGATTCCAGAGCGGCACTCGCCGCGCCGATCAAGAGGACTGACATGACCGACATCCACGCCCCCAACCTCGATCTCGACTTCGTGCTCAACCGCTTCGTCGAAGACGTCGATGGTGTCGCCTTCGCCCAGACGGTCTCGGCCGACGGGATGCACCTCGCCGCGTCGGCGGGGGCGGACTCGGCCTGTCACGACACCTTCGCTGCGATCGCCTCGGGGCTGGCCAGCCTGACCGACAGCTCGGTCGAGCTCTTCGGCCTCGGTGTGATGCACCGCCAGGTCATCGAAGCGAGCAACGGGTGGGTGCTGCTGAGCAGGGTGTCGCAGACCGCTTCGCTCGGTGTGGTCGCCGGTCGGCACGCTGATCTCGGCCTGATCGGCTATGAGATGACCCGTCTCGCGAAGCAACTCGGTGACGCCCTGTCGCCGGCTGTGGTCGATCGTCTGAAGGGCGCACTCCAGTTGTGACCGTCGGTTCCGGAGGTTCGACAGCCGCAAAGGCGGACGCGGGGAGCGACCCTGCCGACCGCCAGGTGGTGCGCGCGTTCATGCTCACCCGCGGCCGCACGCGGGCGTCGAGCCCCGAGCTCGCGATCGAGACCATCGTGTCGGCGCCCACCGCACTCGCGCCCAGCAACGTGCCGCTCGACCGCGAGCAGCGCAAGATCCGGATTCTGCTCGCAGTGCCGATGTCGATCGCCGAGGTCTCGGCCCACCTCGCGATTCCGCTGCGCGCCGCCGTCGTCCTCATCAGCGAGATGGTCGCTGCCGGAAGCCTCAGTGCCGGCGAGACGGTCGACGCATCCGACACGAAGATGCTGCTGAAGATCCGTTCAGCGCTTCAACTGCTGTGACGGTGACCTCGTGACCCGACGACAACAGTCCACCTCCCCGGCCGAACCGCAGGCCCCGACGCACGAAACGAACGCCATGAACGACGTCATCGACCGCAGCGCCACCCAGTCCGCCAAGATCGTCATCGCAGGTGGCTTCGGTGTCGGCAAGACCACGTTCGTCGGCGCCGTCTCCGAGATCAACCCCCTGTCGACCGAGGCGGCGATGACCGCTGCTGCCGTTCGCGACGATGCCGGAGCGGTCGACACGAAGACGTCCACGACCGTCGCCATGGATTTCGGTCGCATCGGTGTCTGCGACGACATCATCATCTATCTCTTCGGCACACCCGGTCAGCAGCGATTCGCGTTCATGTGGGACCAGGTCTCGCTCGGTGCGCTCGGGGCGATCGTGCTCCTCGACACCGCCCGTCTCGCGGACAGCCACGCAGCCATCGACTACTTCGAGGCTCGGCGGATCCCGTTCGTCATCGCCGCCAACCGGTTTGCCCACTCGCCGGCCGCCACGCCCGGCCAGATTCGAGCTGCCCTGACCCTGCCGGACGGCGCGCCGGTGGTCGACCTCGACGCGCGTGAGCGGAACTCGGTCAAGCACGCCCTGATCACGCTGGTCGAGCACCTGCTCGTCTTGCGCTCGGCGCTCCCGGCACCCACTCGCACCTGACCCGCAGGGGTTGCGGCGACGTCGATCGTAGGGCGTACAAGTAGCGTGACCGGATGGCCACCGTGACTGCCGACAGCACCCTTCCGACGGTTCGGTCCTACATCGACGGCCGCTACGTCCCATCGACCTCCGACGAGACGTTTGCGGCGGTGTACCCGGCGACGAACCGCACGATCTGTGACGTCGAGCAGGCTGGCGACGCCGAGATCGAAGCAGCCGTCGAGTCCGCGCAACGCGGCTTCGAGGTCTGGTCGGCGATGCCTGCGCTCGAGCGCAGCCGCATCCTGTTGCGAGCCGTTGCGATCGTTCGTGAACGCAACGACGAGCTCGCCGCCCTCGACACGCTCGACACCGGCAAACCGATCGGTGAGACGACCACCGAGGACGTGGTGACCGGTGCCGACGTGATCGAGTTCTACGCCGGCGTGGCGCAGACCCTGCACGGGGAGACGATCGACTTCCCCGGTCATGGATTCGCGCGGATGAAGCGCGAACCGCTCGGTGTGTGCGTCGGTATCGGTGCCTGGAACTATCCGATCCAGATCGCGATGTGGAAGTCGGGGCTGGCGCTGGCGTGTGGCAATGCGATGATCTTCAAGCCGGCCGAGATGACCCCGCTGTCGGCCGGCGTACTGGCCGAGATCTACACCGAGGCCGGCGTGCCCGACGGTGTCTTCAACGTGGTCCAGGGCGACGCACGTGTCGGCCAAGCCCTCGTTTGTCATCCGGGTGTGGCGAAGGTGTCGTTGACCGGCGAGGTCTCGACGGGCAAGGCCGTCATGGCCGACGCCGCAGGGACGCTCAAGGCGGTCACGCTCGAACTCGGCGGCAAATCACCCATCGTGGTGTTCGACGATGCCGATATCGACAGCGCGGTCAACGCGGCCCTCACCAACAACTTCTACTCGACGGGGCAGGTGTGCTCGAACGGCACCAGGGTGTTCGTCCAGCGCGGCGTCTACGAGCGGTTTCTCGAGCCGATCGCCGAGCGGGTCCGCACGCTGAAGATCGGCGACCCGTTCGATACCGACACGATGATCGGCCCGCTCGTGAGCGCCGAGCACCACGACAAGGTGATGCGTTACATGAAGCTCGCGGAGGACTCCGGGGCGCGGTGCATCGTCGGCGGCGACGTCGAGGATCCCGCCCTTGCCGGTGGCAACTATGTGCTCCCGGCGGTGTATGCCGATTGCACCGACGACATGGAGTTCGTCACCGACGAGGTCTTCGGGCCGCTGATGTCGGTGCTCCCGTTCGACACCGAAGACGAGGTCGTGGAGCGCGCCAACGCCACCCCCTATGGGCTCTCGGCGGCCGTGTTCTCGTCGGACTTCGCCCGCGCCAACCGGGTCGCCAACGCGCTCGAGGCCGGTTCGGTGTGGATCAACGACTACGGCACGCTTCCCGCCTCGGTGCCGTTCGGCGGGTACAAGCAGTCGGGGATCGGCCGGGAGAACGGTGCGAATGCGATCGAGCACTACACGCAGGTCAAGATGATCTACAGCTCGCTCGTCCCGGTCGAGAAGTACATGTGAGCGGCCTGGAGCGGCGGCCTTCCGAGGCGAGCCGGAGTTCCTGCTTCGTTCACCGGGTTCGCAGGCGCCCGCTTGTGTCGGTGCCGTACGCTCACAGCATGTTTCGATCAGCGGCCCTCGCGTGTGCCTTGGCCCTCACCTTCCTGCTCACCCCACCCGGTCCGGGCATCGCCTCCGCAGCGCCGATCGACTCGCCGGGCTCGGCGAATGTCCGGGCCACGCGGCTCGGTAACCAGGAGTCGACGAAACCGTTGCCCCCGTCGTCGACGGCGCGCTTCCGGATCACGATCGTGTCGGAGTGGACATCCTCGAGTCACCCGACCACCCGACCGTCGAACTCGCACTTCTCGCCGACCGTCCTGATCAACCACGGATCGCCCGGCGATTTGTTCGTCGTCGGCACCCGTTCGTCGTCGGGTATCGAGCAGATGGCCGAAACCGGGGCGACCGGCACCCTGCAGGCCGAACTCGCCGGCGACGGCTCGGTCTCCGACATCAGCACCGGGAGCAGCATCTTCGGCATCGGTCAGAACACGTTCGAGGTGACGGCTGCTCGGGGCGACGAGCTGATCTCCCTGGTGACGATGCTCGCCCCGAGTCCGGACTGGTTCGTCGGCGTGCGCGATGTCGACCTGCTGCGCGCCGATGGCTGGGTCGACCGCCTCGAACTCGACCTCGGCAACTACGACGCCGGAACCGACAGTGGCACGGACTTCCGTTCACCCAACGCCGACACGAATCCGGCGCAGGTGGTCAGCGGGCCCCGGGATCCGGCGTTCGCCCAGGCCGCTGCCGAGAACCGGTTCGGTCGTGTCATCATTCAACGCCTGTCCTGATCGCCGCCCGCGCCTCGAGGTGTGAGTGCGCAGCGCGGGGGTCTCGGCGGTCGAGCGCTCACACTTCGGGTGCCGTTCTCGCCGGACCTGTGCTGTTCAGTCGGTGACGAGTTCTCGGACGCGCGCGAGGAGGACGTCGAGCGCCGGTCGATTGAGCCCGCCGTCGGGGATGATCACGTCAGCGTGTCGCTTGCTCGGCTCGATGAACCGCTCGTGAGCGGGCTTCACCGTGGACAGGTACTGCTCGATCACCGAGTCGGGCGTGCGGCCTCGTTCGGCCACGTCGCGTTGCAGGCGGCGAATCAATCTGACGTCGGCGGCGGTGTCGACGAAGATCTTCAGATCGAACCGGTCGCGTAGCGTGCGGTCGTACAGCACGAGGATTCCGTCGACCACGACGATCCGGTTCGGGGTGACCTCGCGGGTGTTGCCCGAGCGGTTGTGTTGCGCGTAGTCGTAGATCGGGACCGAGACGGTCGCGCCGTTGGCCAGAGCGGCCAAGTGGTCGTTGAGCAGTGGCCAGTCGAATGCGTCGGGATGGTCGTAATTTGCCTGGCTGCGTTGTTCGAGGGTCTGGTCGCCGCGGTCGAGGTAGTAGGAATCGAGTTCGATCCGTGACAGGTGGTGCGCGCCGGTCAGGTCGACGAGCCGCTCCGAGATCGTCGTCTTCCCCGAGCTACTGCCTCCGGCGACGCCGATCATGAAGGGTCGTGACACGTCCCGCAGCCTAGACGGCCTCCGAATTCGCGAGGATTGTCGGCCCGTGGTGCGGCGCTGGAGGATGACGTACCGGTCCGGAATTCGCGACCAATTTGCTTCGATGCTTGTAATTTGCGCCCGCGACCAGCCAACCTGTCGGGTGATGCTGTCCGAACGCCACGCCGCCATGCTCGACTTCGAACGTTCGTGGTGGAACAACGACGAACCTCGTGACCAAGTGATCCGCGCGCGCTTCCAGTGCTCGCCGGACGAATATCATGCGGAATTGACCATGGTGCTCGACGACCCGGCAGCGATGGACCACGACCCGCTCGTGGTGCGTCGACTCAAGCGGCTGCGTCTGCGAGCTCGCAAGCTGCGTCATGATGGTGCCGACCTGGCATCGTCAGGCGGCGGAGAAGGACATCACGCATGACGAACGAAGAGTCAGGACTCGGCGCCAGCCGCCGCACACCACGCCAGGGAGTCGGCGGATCGCCGGTGGGCTCCTGGCTCACCATCGCCCTTGCGGTGATCGCCGTCGTCATCGGGTTCCTCATCCTGAACAACATCACGAGCGACGGCGGGTCAACGGGCAACACGAGCACGGTCACCGGCGGTGGCGCCGAGTCGAGCACTCCGGGAGACGGGACGGGTCCGGCCGTCTCGGTGGATGTCCCGGTGACCGAGGCGACCACGACCACCACCACGATCGCCGCGAGTCACCACGGGTGCATCGGTGATGGTCGCCAATGCGAACACCGTGGGTGGCTCGGCCGGCAACATGACCAAGACGCTCGAACTCGCCGGGTACACCATGGTCGACCCGGTCAACGCCAGCGGACCGAACATCACCGAGTCGATCGTCTACTACGACGAGTCACAGGCGGCCGCCCAGGCGGTCGCGGACTCGGTGGCCTTCGATCTCGGTGGGGTCGATGTCCTGGTCCTCCCGACGCCCGCACCAACCGAGAGCGGCGACATCGGCGACGCCGGGGTGCTCGTCCTCCTCGGCGACGACCAGGCCGGCAAGACCCTGGAGGAACTGTCCGGCACTTCCGCCGACGGTGACGAGGACGTGGCTGCCGCTCCGGATCCGTCGGACGGAGACGTCCCCGCAACGGCCCCGGCCGACGCCGACCTCGGCACCGACGACCGACCGACGACCACCGACACCACCGCGACCACCGACACCGACCGCGACCACCGACACCACCGACACCACCGACGGCTGAACGCCGCGAACCGACGCGTCCGTGTCCGCTCAATCGAGGCACGTCTGCACGAGGGTGCGCGCCGCACGCTCGATGAACTGCTTCGGCTCCGCGAGTGCCGACTCCAGTCCGAACAGATCGGCCAGCACCGCTGTGTCGCAGAGTCCGGTCGACGGCCCGAGGACCTCGGGATCCGCGTCACCGACGACGGCCATCACCGGGATGCCGGCGTCACGGCCCAACCCGACGATGCCACCGACCACCTTGCCGTCGAAGCTCGTCGTCGTCGAGGCGCCCTTCGCCCGTGATGATCACGTCGACCCGGTCGGGGTTGTCGGCGTCGAGATGATCGAAGAGGTCGAGTTCGTCGGCGACGAGTTCGAAACCGGGAACCAATCGGCCGCCGAGCGCGGCGAGTGCTCCGCCGAGCCCGCCGGCCGCCCCGCCGCCTTCGAGTGCGGTGACGTCGAAGTCGAAGTCCTCGTCGAACATCTGAACCAAGCGGTCGAGGCGTCGTTCGAGCAGCTTGATCTGCGCGGTCGACGCCCCCTTCTGGGGACCGAAGACGGCGGCAGCGTCGGTGAAACGTGTCGACACGTCGCAGGCGACGAGCAGCTCGACCTGCTTCAGCCGAGCGATCGCCGTGATCGCGCGGATCGCGCCGAACCCGCCGTCGGTGGTGGCCGACCCGCCGAGCCCGACGATGATTCGTTTCGCGCCGGCGTCGAGTGCGTGATCGATCAGCTCGCCCGTTCCGGTCGTCGTCGCATCCAGGGCTTCGTTGCCATCGGCGCCACCTGCGAGGACGAGGCCGCTCGCGCGGGCCATCTCGATCACTGCCGTGTCACCGGAGAAGCGCCAGCCGGCGCGTCACCGGGTCGCCGCAACGGGCCGGTGACGGTGGACTCGCGGTTGGCGCCGCCCAGCACATCGAGCAGGCCGTCGCCGCCGTCGGCCATCGGGATCTCGACGCAGTCGACCCCCAGTTCCCAGCACGCGTGCCCGATCGCTGCGGCGACCTCCCGGGCCGTTGCCGAACCCTTGAACTTGTCGGGCGCCGCGAGGACTCGCATCGAGGCCAACCTACTGCCGTCCGACGCACGGAAACGGCCGTCGTACCCGGCCGACCGCGCTCCGGTCAATCCCGACCGATCAGGTAAGGATTGCCGGTATCATTGCGGCATGGCTGCGACCGTACGAATCCCGACCACGATGCGCCCACTCACGGGCGGCGAGAAGCAGATCGCCGTCGAGCCCGGTTCGCTCGGTGACGTGATCTCGGCGCTCGAGGCCGCACACCCCGGAATGGGGGAGCGCTGCTCGACGAGGACGGTTCGCTGCGCAAGTTCGTCAACGTGTTCGTCGACGACGACGACGTGCGCTACCTCGACGGTCTCGAGACGCCCGTCGGCGACAACATCACGGTCTCCATCATCCCCGCCGTCGCCGGCGGCTGATCGTCACCGGTCATCACCACCAACGGTGAGTCTCGGTCGGTATCACTCCGACGGAGACTCACCGAACTCGGTGTCGGCGTTCAGTCGGTGGTGTCGCCGGTGATCAGGTTCTGGGCGTCGTCGAGGATCGTTTCGTCGAACACGGTGTCGTCGATGTCGGCGTCGTCGATCGCGAGCCAGACGAACACGGCGGTGAACGAAGCGACGAGCGGGACGAGAACGAACACCCACAGTTGGCCGAGCGCGTTCGGGTCGGTGTCGGAGAAGATCGCGGACCCGACCGAGCGGGCCGGATTGAGGCCGCCACCGTCGATGCTGCGGAGCACGAGCATGCCGATGCCGTACATCCCGCCCGTGAACGAGGCGATCGCCGCCATCGAGAAGCGCTGGCTGATCGATGCGAGCAGCACCACGACGAGGAGGATCCCGAACACGAGCTCAGCGGCGATGACCGAGCCGAGTTCACCGAACCCGTCGCGATCCCAGCCGTTCGCCCCGACGCCCGCTCGCGTGAGGTCGTTGATCCCGAAGATCAGTGCTCCCCCGATGACGCCACCGAGCACCTGGCCCGTCCAATCGCCGAGAGCCTCCCGCGGCGAGATCTCGCGGATCAGCAGGAGGGCGAGCGTGAACATCGGGTTTGCCAGGCCGCCGATCACGCCGATCGCGATCGCCATGGCGATGCCGAACGACACGGCCACGGCCAGGTCGCTGATGGCCCCGCTGCTCAGGACGATTGCTCCCGGCCCGGCCAGCATGACCAGCGTGGTCGCGATCAGCTCGTTCATGACGTTGCGGGCGACCGGTTGCCGAACGGGGTGCGCCGGGGGCTGTGTCGGGAGCCGATCCCCCGATCGCGGGCGGTGGCGCACGGTCGGTCATGGCCGCAACCGTACAGCGCCACGCGGAACGATTTCGGGGACGCGCTCGATGACCCGTCGTAGGCTGAGCCGATGATCGGACTCGTCACCGCCGACGTCGCCGCACCGCTCGATCCCGATCTGCTTCCACTCGACGAGGCGATGCGGGTTCGGCTCGGCGGCGATGCGGTGTCGATCGTCTCGTGGGACGACGCGTCGATCGACTGGGGCGCCTTCTCCGCCGTCATCATCCGGTCGCCGTGGGACTACGCCGACCGACTCGACGAGTTCGTCGGATGGGTCGACCACGTCGAAGCGGCGACCACCCTGGTGAACGCGCCCGACGTTGTGCGGTGGAGTACCGACAAGCGATACCTCGCCGATCTCGCAGCTGAAGGCATTCCGATCACCCCGACGATCTTCGTCGCACCGGACGACGCGGCGCCGGCAGTCGACGGACTGCACGTCGTCAAGCCGACCGTGGGCGCCGGCTCGAGCGGTGCTCGGCGCTGCGCGCCGCACGAGGTGGCCGACCACGTCGCGCTGCTCCACAGCGAACGACGAACGGCGATGCTGCAGCCGTACCTCGACCTGCTCGACGAACAGGGAGAAACGGCGCACTGTTTCGTCGCCGACGGTGCTGGTGGTCTCGAGTTCAGCCATGCCTTCCGCAAGGGAGCGATCCTCACGTCCACCCAGGTCGAACAGGAGGGTGAGCTCTTCGCCAAGGAGGAGATCTCGGCGCGGGTCCCGTCACATGCGGAACTCGCCCTCGCCGCACGGACGTTGTCGACCGACGTCGTGCGCTCGCGCGGCGACATCGTGTTCGCTCGCGTCGACGTCGCGCCGATTCGCGATCCCGACGGTGGCGAGTCGCATGTCGTGATGGAGCTCGAACTGATCGAGCCGTCCTTCTATTTCACGACCGCTCCGGCGAAGGTCGATCTGTTCGCCGACCGCTTCCTCGCCTGGCTCCGACATCGAAACCTCGTCGCCGACCCGGGCGGTGAGCGCTGACGTGGCCCGCCCGCCCAGCGCGCGGATGGACATCACACGGGTCACCGGCCGCGGCGGTGTTCGTGAGGCTCGCCGCCGCCCCGACGACCTGATCGTGGAGGAGCCACTGTCGATCCAGCTCGACGGGACACTCGTCTCGACGACGATGCGCACCCCGGGTCACGACCACGAGCTGGCAATCGGCTTCTGTTTCACCGAGGGGCTGCTCGCCGACGCCCCGGTACTCGGCGTGCGGCATTGCTCGGACGAGAGAACCCCCGCATCGGAGTCCAACGTCGTCACGATCGACACGGGCGCACTCGCTCCAGCTCCGACACCACGCCTCGGAAACGTGTCGTCGAGCTGTGGCTGGTGCGGAAGCGTGCACCTCGACGAGTTGGGTGCGCGGCTCGATCCGCTCCCCGATGGTGGCCCGATCGATCTCGACGTGATCGGCACGATCGTCGACGTGGTGCTCGACGGACAGGGCTTGTTCGCTTCGACCGGATCGGTCCACGCCGCTGCGGTCTTCGACGCATCCGGCGCAGTGCTGCTCACGCGCGAGGACGTGGGTCGCCACAACGCGGTCGACAAGGTGGTCGGCGCCTTGGTGCTCGGTGGGCAGGGCCTCCCCACCCTTCCGGCGACCGGACACGGGTTGTTCGTGAGCGGCCGGGCCAGCATCGAGATGGTGCAGAAGGCATGGGCGGCCGGCTTCTCGACCTTGGTGGCGGTGAGTGCGCCGACTGCGCTGGCGGTCGACGCAGCGCGCCGGGCCAACCTCGTGCTCGCCGGATTCGTGCGCGGCGACGCCTTCAACGTGTACGCGCCCGAACGCCTCCCCTGACCGGGTCGGAACAGGCGTCGCTAGTGTGGCCGCATGTTGATGGAAGACGGTCTCAGCGTTGTCCACCTGTTCGCCAAGCCGACGCCGGGGACAGATCGCGAAGCGGTGATCGCTGCGGTCAAGGCGGCCGAGGCCGACGACTGTCAGGTGGTCACCGCAGCGATGCTCGGCCACAAAGCCGACATGTGCGTGATGGCGCTTTCCGACGACTGGGTGGTCCTGCGCTCGTTGCAGACCGCACTGCAGCGCTCCGGGCTCGAGATCGTCGACAGCTACGTGTCCATCACCGAGGTCAGCGAGTACGCGCAGGGTATGCCGGAGCACATGTTGCAGGCCCGGCTGTACCCGGACCTTCCGCCCAACGACCTCAACACGTTCTGCTTCTACCCGATGAGCAAGAAACGGGAGGGCCACGCCAACTGGTTCGCGACGCCTTACGAGCGGCGCGAATCGATGATGATGGAGCACGGCAAGAGTGGACGTACGTTCGCCGGCCAGGTGGTACAACTCGTCGCCGCCTCCACTGGGCTCGACGACTACGAGTGGGGCGTCACGCTCTTCGCGAAGAACCCCGAGGTGATCAAGAACGTCGTCTACACGATGCGCTTCGACGAGGGATCGGCCCTGTACGGCGACTTCGGTACGTTCTACGTCGGTTACCTCGACTTCATCGAGAACATCATCTGAGACGAACGACCCGGTCAGGTCTGGACAGCGATCCGACGTTCGAAGATGTCGGAGCCATCGGTCGCGAACCGGAACAGGTCGAAGAACGCGCGTGACGGGTCGCCGTTGCGTCCGAGGTCGGTGATCGCGGTCGGACCGTCGTAGTCGATCTCCTGGTCGTCGGCGAGCCGCAGCGCGCACGACGCGAAGTCGCGGCACACGGGACCTCCGTCTGACACCGACGACATCTGTCCGGCGATCACCTGTGGGGAGTCGGAGTTGCCTTGAATCGCCGAGAGCGCGATCAGGTTCACGCAGTCGGTGACCTGCGGGCCGAAGGGAGGGTCGTCCTCCCTCACGGCGCTGTCGCGGAGCACGATCTGCGGGGCGATCACGACGACCCGGTTGCGGATCGTGGACGGCAGGCCCGCAATCACCGGCCGACTCGCTGCGCTCCGCGCCGCGTCGTTGACGAAGATGAGCGGGCCGCCGAGATCATCACGTTGCCCCATTGCCTGCAGGAATCCCGCCGTGTCCTCGCCGCCGCCAAGCGTGATGACCACTTGCGGATCGACTTCGATCAGAAGGTCGAGTTCGTCGGTGGGGTCGTCGTCGTCGACGGGGATGGGGATGGTCTCGACGGCGATGTCGTCGCCGAGCGCATTTTCGACTGCTTCGGCGTATGGACGGCCGTACGCATCGTCGAGGTGGATGATCACCACGCTTCCGGCGCCGATGGCCTGGGCTTCCCGCGCGATCGCGATCGCCTGGAGTGAATCGGACGGGATGCTGCGAAAGAACAGTCCGTCATCCGGAAAGCCGTCGAGCGCGATCGCCGTCGCGGTCGGCGAGCAGGTGACGATGCCGTTCGAAACGGCCACGTCGAGCGCGCCGAGTGCGGTGTTCGACGAGGTGGGACCCATGATCGCGTCGACGCCGGCCTCGACCAGGTCCTCGATCGCTTGCGAGGCACTCGCCGCGTTCTGCCCTTCGTCGACGATCAGGAACTCGACGTCGTTGCCGAGCACGCCCCCCATCTCGTTGACGGCGTCGATGGCGTTCTCGAACGAGGCGCGGAGCGCGGCGTCGATCCCGGTGTCGGCGGTGGGGATGAGCGCTCCGATGGTCAACACGCCGTCGTCGACACGGACCGGGGTCAACTCGGTGGTGGTCGTCGCGACGGTCGTGGCCGGCTCGGCCCCGCCACCGCCCGTACACGCGGTGACGACCGCTGCGGCCGCAACGATCGTGATGAGCGGTCGACGGAGGCGGAGCTGGTCGCCTCGTCGCCGCATGTGCTGAACAGTACCGTCTGCGGTCGCGTGGGGTGGGTGCAGCATGGGTGCTCGTGGTGACGGGTCCATCCTGTGCCGGGCGTTCCGACGCAATTCTCTCAAGAAAGCGTCAAATGTTCCCGATAACAGCTGCATCGACTTCGTTCGCGTCGTGCGCAGCGGTGAGGATCGACGTAGCGGCATCATGAACGGCACCCCCACTCTCCCCAGCGATCGCCAACTGGTCGACGCAGCACGATCCGGCCACGACGCGGCCTGGCACGAGCTCATGGGACGCCACGAGTTGGCGATCCGCAGCGTCTTGCCCCAACGGGGACGCAGCGGGCGGCGGTTCGTCACCCAGGCCCTCGACGACTTCCGCGCGACCCTCATCGAGCAGGCGCCTGCCGAGGGGCAGGTGGCGATCCGGGCGTTCCGGCCGCGGGCGATCGCGGCGGTCACCGACGGCTCGTACGGACCCGCCTCCGTGGACCCGACGGTCGAGCGCATCGCCGACGATCGGCAGTTGCTCGCGACGGCGTTCGGTCGCCTTCCGGAACCGTGGCAAACCGTGCTCTGGCACACCCATGTCGAGCAGCTCACCGCTGCCGAGGTGTCGCCCCTCGTGGGCCGCACCGTCAACGAGGTCACCGAGTTGCTGTCCACCGCCGAACGCGGCCTGATCGATGCGTATCTCCTCGAGTACCGCGAAGCGGGCGACTTCGACGAGCAGTCCGCTGCGTTGATCCCGTTGCTCAGCGGCTCTGTCCGATCGTCGCTCCCGGCACACGAACAGCGCCTCATCGAGGCGCACCTCGCCGATGATGCGGTCGGCCATGTCGATCCTGCCACGGGTGCCCGCCATCACGGTGCCGACGACAGCCGTCGCCTGATCGCCGTCGCCTCCTCGTTGTCTGACGTGCTCGCACCAGCGATCGCGCCGGGAATCACAGGGACGAGCGTCGAGGCGCAACGGGCCGCACTGGGAACCGCCACCCGCACGTTCGGGAGCGCGGCGATGAGCGCCGAGCGATCCGATCGGGTGCGGCGGGCCGTCGTCGTGGGCTCGGCGATCGCGGTCGTGCTCGTCCTCGTCGGCGTTGCCTACCTCGTCCGCCAGCCCTTCGACGACGACGACTCCACCTCGACCTCGGTCGCTGCGACCACGGCGCCGGACACCGCGACCACGACCGGGACCGCTGTTCCCCCCACCGACCGCGGTGTCGACCCCACGGTTCCGTCGACCACCGTTCTCGATCTGCGCCCGCCACCCTCGGGTCCGAACAACGAGATCGTGCTGGTCGTCGACGACACGCTGGTCGTCGGGTTCGCTCCGACCCCCACGACGGTCACCGCCGCCATCTCGAGCCCGGCTCCGATCCTCGCCAGCGGCACCGGTACCCTCGACATCACCCTCACCAACGCCGGGTCCACGCCGTTCGACGGCGGCATCGAAATGGTGCTTCCCCGGGGCATGGAATTCGACGCCGTCGCCGGAGGTCCCGCAACCTGCGTCGCCGCAGAGGGTGATCCGCTGAAGTGTGCCGTCGCCGTTGCCCCCGACGCCTCGACGACGTTCTCTCTTCGGTTGGGGCTCGAGAGTTCGGTCGTCGGGCGGCTGACCGTTGTGGGTGAATCGCTGTCGGAGCCGTTCGAGGCGCAGATCGACGCAACTGGCGATGTCGTCCACAACTCTGTCGGACGAGGCGAGATCGACATCATCGGCAACACGGTGATGACGTGCAACGAATCGGCAGCCGCCGAACTCGAGATCTCCTGTTCAGACGTGCTGGACGGCGTCGGGCCGACGGTCAACCGGTGGGAAGTCCCGATGGAGTTCACCGGTGATGCCCGGCATGTCGGGTTCTCCAACGGCTCGAGCGCCGTGCTCGACATCGCCGACGATGCCCGGATCGTTCACGCCGAGCTGTTCTGGTCCGGCGACGTGGAGGAGGCCGGTCGCTCGGTGCCAGCGACCGATCAGGATGTTGCGTCGTTTGTCTCGCCCACCGGCGAGGTCGTCTCCGTCGAGGCCGAGGACGTCGTGTTCGGCGAGGAGGATGCGTCGCAATACGTTGGGCGTGCAGACGTCACCGATCTCGTCGCAGCCGGCGGGGCCGGTGAGTATCTGGTCGGCGACATCGCTTCGGTCGAGGTCCAGGGTTCGTATGGTGCGTGGGCGCTGGCCGTGGTCACCGACGACGACACGTCGCCACGGCGTTACCACGTCGTGACCGACCCGTTCCAATGGGTCGCCCCCGAGGAGTCGTTCACGTACGCCGTCGACTTGCCGGTTCCGGTCGTGACGGACGGCGCGGCCCGACTGGGCGTGGTGGCCTACGAAGGCGAACTCGGATTCCGGCCCGAGACGTTGCTCGTCGGTGCAACCGAACTCGGAGGGACGAACCCGTTCGACAGTTCGATCGAAGGAACCCGTGATCCGGCGTTCGTGAACAACCTGGGCGTCGACATCGAGGCGTATGATCTGACGATCGACACCCCGACCGGCACTCTCCGCATCGACGCCACCTCGGCCGACGATGGCATCCGTCTCGCCGTGCTCGGGCTTTCCGTCGATCTTGCCGAGTGACCCCCGACGATCGTCGGGCGCACCTCGCCAGCGCTGCCGATCTGGTCCCCGACGGGGCGCGACGAGGACGCGAGTACTGCGTTGCACTCGCGCGGATCACCGATGCCTGGGTGGTCGAGTTGTTCGAGGCAGCCCTCGCCGAGCACCCCACGAAACACCGCGTGGCACTCCTCGCGGTCGGCGGGTACGGCCGGGGCGAACTCGCCCCCTACAGCGATCTCGACCTCCTGTTGGTGCACAACTGCAAGCCGCGCAAGGTCCCGGCCGAGATCGAACCGATCGCGAGTGCCCTCTGGTACCCGCTGTGGGATGCGGGCGTGAAGCTCGGTCACGCAGTTCGTCGCGTCGACGAACAACTCGATCTCGTCGACGGTGATCTCGACTCGGCGACCGCGTTGCTGTCGGCGCGCTTGCTCGCCGGCGACGAGGAGATCGCCGCCGAGGTCATCGAGCGTGGCCGCCGGTCGTGGGAGTCGCAGCGTACGAGCTATCTGACAGCGCTGCGCGCCAGGATGATGGCGCGTCAGGCCGAGTCCGCCGACGTCGCGTACCGCCTCGAGCCCGATCTCAAGAACGGGCACGGCGGGCTGCGTGACGTCCAGACGGTCTGGTGGGCGATGGCGAGTGGGCTCGAGGTGATCGAACAGGACCTGGACGATCTCGACAGGTGCTACGACATGCTGCTCCGCGTGCGGGTGGCGCTCCACCTCGCGACCGACCGCGCCGGCGAAGTGATGCGACTCGAGGATCAGGACGCGATCGCGGCGAACGGCGGCTGGGGTGACGCCGACGCGATGATGGCTGATGTCGCGGCAGCAGGCAGGACCACCGCCTGGCTGTGCGACGAGAACTGGAACCGCGCGATCGAACGCGATCCGGAGGTCGATCGGGCCATCGCTCCCGGCGTGGTGTTGCGGAACGGTGAGATCGAACTGACCGAGGGCGCCGACCCCCGCCGTGATCCGACACTCGCGCTCCAGACCGCGGTGGCCGCCGCGCGATCCGACTGCCGGATCGGCCGTGCCACGCTGAGCCGCCTCCGCGACGAGGTCGAGCCGTGGCCGGGCGACTGGCCGGTCGGGGCCCTCACCGAACTCGTGGCGCTGCTGCTCGAAGGTCACCGTGCGATCCGTGTGCTCGAGGCGCTCGACCAGCACGACCTGATCGCACGCTTCCTGCCCGAGTGGGAGCCGGTGCGTTCCAAGCCACAGCGCAACGCGTACCACCGGTTCACGGTCGATCGTCACCTCTGGGAGGCGGCAGCGAACGCCGCCGAACTCGCTGGGCAGGTGGCGCGACCCGACCTGCTCGTCATCGGCGCTCTGTTCCACGATCTCGGCAAGGGGTATCCGGGTGATCACACCGAGGTCGGTATGGACCTCGTCCGGGGAATCGCGCCACGGCTCGGGTACGACCGCGGTGACGTCGAGACGCTCGTGGCGATGGTCGAATGGCACCTGCTCCTGCCCGATGTGGCGATGCGGCGTGACCTGTCCGACCCGGCCACGATCGACCTCGTCGCCGGGTTGTTGAACTCGGTCGAACTGCTCGAACTCCTGCATGCGCTCACCGAGGCCGACTCGAAGGCGACCGGACCGTCGGCGTGGGGCAATTGGAAGAAGGAACTCGTCGATGAACTGGCTGCGCGGTCGCGGCTGGTGCTCGGCGGCGGTGACGTCTCGGAGGTCAACTGGCACTTGTTCCCCGATGCCCAGACCCTCACGCTCATGGCGGCCGGAGGCCTCGACATCTCCCGCGACGACGACCGGATCACTGTTGTCTACCCCGACCAGCCCGGTACGTTCGGCCAGATCGCCGGCGTGCTCTCACTGCACGGGCTCGACGTGTTGAGCGCTCGCGCTCACTCCGACGAGGGAGGAATGGCTGCGTCGCAGTTCCGCATCGGTGCTTCCAGCGGCGAGATCAACTGGCGGTCGTTGAAGAGCGACCTGCGGAAGGGCCTGGCGCACGAACTTGCGATCGAAGCCCGTCTCGTCGAGCGGGCCAAGACCTATCGCCGACGCCGGCGGCTGCAAGCCGATCCACCGGGGCCGCCCAGGGTGAAGTTCATCGAGGGCGGCTCCGGTAACGCCACGGTGATCGAGGTTCGGGCCGTGAGCAAGATCGGCATCCTGCATCGGATCGCGAAGGCGTTGAGCGAACTCGGGCTCGACATCCGTCATGCGACCGTGCAGACGATCGGAATGGAGGTGGTCGACACGTTCTACGTCCGGACGCGCGCGGGCGACCTCGTGACCAGTTCGTCGCACCGCAAGGAGATCCAGAAGGCGCTCCTGCACGCTGTCGCCTGACCATCCGGCGGTCCTGATCGACGGTTGCGATCCGTGCGCCGACCGGTCATGGTGTGTCGTGCTGTCGTAGGTTGTCTCCCGTGACCGCGACTGCTCGAGACCTGGCGCGATGGAGTGAGACGCTTGCGGCGATCGCCCGGACCGGCATGGCCTTCACCGAGAACCTCTACGAGCGCGAGCGCTACGAGGAGGTGCTCCACGTGGCGGGCGACATCAAAGCAGCCGCCCGCGAGCTCGAGGCCGAGGACGAGGCCGATGCCGAGTCCGATGCCGATGCCGACACCGCAGCAGTGCAACGCGAGATCGATCACTTCGTCGGCGAGTGGATGGACTCCATCGGCGAGGGGGTGCCCGGATACGTCACCCCGAAGACCGCCGTCGGTGCGATCGTCGGCAATGACGCTGGCGAGATCCTGCTCGTGCAACGCAAGGACTCCGGCATCTGGCTCTATCCGACCGGGTGGGCCGACGTCGGGTACTCCCCGGCCGAAGTTGCTGTGAAGGAGGTCAGTGAGGAGACGGGGATCGAGTGCGATGCCCAGCGCCTCCTCGGCGTGGTCGACGGTCAACGGATGGGCTTCAGCCGTTTCGGCATGTACATGTTGCTGTTCCACTGCACGGCAACCGGCGGTGAACTGACCCCCCACCCGTTGGAGACCGGCGACGTCGGCTGGTTCGGCCGCAACGCGCTCCCCGAGGCGACGGCCGGGGCCCAGTGGTGGGGTCCGATGGCGTTCGCCGCGATCGACGGCGACACCACCGACGCCACCTTCGATCCCGTCCGCCCCGACATCTGGCGCCACTGAGCCGTCAACCGAGGTTCCCCGGCTGCTCGAGATTCCCCACCTCAGTCGGGAACCCCGAACGACACTCCGGCAGGAGAGCCAATCCTCCGAAGGACCGAGGGACTCAGTCCTGGTCGCGGAGGAATTGCTCGACCTCGTTCATGAGTTCGTCGGGGTCGATCGGTGGTGCCGAGCTCAGGTCGTCCTCGTCGGTGGCGTCGTTCTCGTCGGCCAACTGCTCGAGCCGTGACAGGTATTCGACCATGTCGTCGTCGTCGCCGATGAGCGCGGCGACGCGGGCGTCGTACTCGGCTGCGCCCGAAGCCAGGCGGGACAGCGGGGGAGGGGTGCCGATCATCGAGCACGCCCGGTCGACGAGCGCCATCGCCGCCTTCGGTGAGGAGACCTGCGACGCGTAGCCGGGCACGGCGGCCCACAGCGACGCGGTCGGCAGCCCTGCACGGTGGAGTGCGTCGTGCAGCACACCGACGATCCCGGTCGGGCCTTCGTACTGCGAGCGTTGGAGTTCGAATCGCTCGATGAGCGAATCGTCCGAGGCGGTTCCGATCAGCGGGACGGCTCGTGAGTGCGGAACGTCGGCGAGCAGGGCGCCGAGGGAGATCGCCATCGTGACGCCGAAACGATCGGCGATACCGGTGACCTGCTCGGAGAAGAGCCGCCACCGGAGTGCGGGCTCGGGGCCGAGGACCAGGATCACGTCGGTCCCGGGGAGGGAGGCCGACCAGACGCCGACCGTGGGCCACACGATCGAGCGGTTGCGATCCTCATCGAGGCGGACCTGCGGGCGCACCGTGGCGAAGTCGGTGAAGCCTTCGGGATCGATCTCGGCGAGGCCGTCGGCGTCCCATGATTCGATCATCGTGGTCAACGCCGTCGACGCTGCGTCGCCGGCGTCGTTCCATCCGGTGAACCCCGCGATCAGGACGGGCCGATCGAGGGTCGGCTCTGCCAGCCATCGAACATGCTCGGTTCCCACGGGCGCCACGCTATCGGTGCGTATCGTGGGGCCGATGCAGCAGGATGAGTCCTCCGTCGACGAACGACCCGCCGAATCTGTCACCATCGAGATCGCCGCAGCCGTCGACGACGAACTCATGGCAGCCTTCGACGACCTGATTCCGCAGCTGTCCTCGTCATCGCCACCGCCGAGCAGGGAGTTGCTGGCCGACCTCGTCGATGGTGCCGACACGGTGCTGTTCCTCGCGCGGGTCGACGGAGCGATCGTGGGCAGCCTGACGCTGGCGTTCTACCGCATCCCGACCGGCATGAAGGCGTGGATCGAGGACGTGGTGGTCGATGACGCCGTACGCGGACACGGGGTGGGACGGCTGCTCAACGACGCTGCGCTCGACGAGGCCCGCCGTCGTGGCGCGAAGAACGTGAGCCTCACGAGCCGTCCGTCCCGCGAGGCGGCGAACCGGCTCTACCAGCGCATCGGGTTCAGCCTCTACGAGACGAACGTCTACCGCTACACGCTCTGAGCAGCGCAGCATCCACCTTGCAGCATCGTGACGGCCGAAATTGTGGCGGATCGTGACGCTGACCGTCACGATCCGCCGGAATATGCGGGATGTGCGCGTGGAGGGATGGCGGGTGTGTGGTTGGTGTGGTTGATGACCGGGCCGGCGGACGAGGGTCAGGAGCCGGTGATGCGGCGGAGGTCTTCGGCGGCTTGGCGAACCTGCCAGTCGCGATCTTCCAGCGCTCGGTCGATCGCAGCATCGACACGGTGGCCGGTGTCGTCGTCGCCGAGGAACGGGGCGAGTGCGAGGACGGCGCGTCGACGTACGGCGGGTTTGTCGGACGTCCCGGCGATGATCGCGTCGACTGCGCGCCCGTCGCCGATCGCACCGAGGGCGGCAACCGCCGACTCGCGCACGAGTGGCTCGTCGGCCGTGGCCGCGAGGTCGATCAGCCGGTCGACGATGTCGTCCCTGTTGGATTCGTGTTCTCCACATGCCCAAGCTGCGACCTCGACGACTCGGGGATCGTCGTCGGACAGTACTCCCGACGAGGTCGATGGCGGGGTGCGTGGCCGCGATCTCGGCCGCCCGGCGTCGAACCGCGACGTGGCTGTCGGCGAGCGCGACCGTGAGGATTTCATCGTCGAGCGCGCCGAGCCGCTCCAGTGCTCCGAGGGCGGCCCCGCGAACGGTCGTGATCGACGTCGGACACCGCACGTTGCGCCTGCTCGACGTCGCCGGTGTGTCCGGCGATCGCGACGGCGCGACGGCGGGCGGCTGCGGAGGCCTCCACCGTGGGTCAGGACTTCAGCAGGTCGGTGAGCGTGATGACGACGTACGCGGTGCCGAACGCGATCACGATCGCGCTGACGATGCCGATGACCACACCGAGCCCCGCGCTCGCCACGGCGGCCAACACCCGGCGGATCGGGTTCGGTGGCTTGTACAGCGGGACGGTCGCCTCGGCGATGCCGATCGGGACGCGAGGTCGACGAACTTTCGGCTCGGCGCGTGGTGTTCGGGGGACGGCTCTGGCAGTCTTGCGCCAGCCGGCGAACACGAGGGCGAGAATCGCCAGCCCGGCCATCCATCCGGCAGCAGTAGTGAGATCAGTGACCGACACGACAACTCCCATGGTACTCGTCGCACCTCGTGAGAGGTGGTGGGCCTGGACGCTCGCCATCATCGCGCTGCTCGGGCTCGGCAGCGCTGTCGCTCAGCGTGTTGATCCCGTCCGAGGTGATCGCCCGGACCGAGAACCCGCGCACCGAAGAGCAGGAGCCGGCGCCGTACGCCCGCGTCCCGGCATCGGCCGAGTCGGTCAACGACCGCGTCGTGTACGGCGACCTGCCCGACGAGGTGGAGATCTACGACACCGACGGCGACTTCTTCTTCGTGACGGTCTCGGCACCCGACCAGTCGGTGCTGTCGTGGTTGATCGGCTCGGCGGATCCGGTGGTCGATCTCCTCACCGAGGAAGGCAAGAACGGCCGACGTACGCCGGTCCAGAACCGAGAGATCGCACTCCAGCAGATGCGCACCGCCACCCAGGAGGCGCAGTTCGTGGCGCTGACCGCCGCGGGCTACGAACCGACGATCGAGTTCGGTTCGGTCGTGGTGCAGGACATCCTGTGCCGTGAGACCGCCGACGACGGGTTCACCTGTGACGAGGAGTTCCCGTCCGCTGAGGTGTTGCAGCCGGCCGACACGATCCTCGAGGTCGACGGCATGCCGATCACGACCATCGAGGATCTCACCGCAGCGCTCGACGGAGCCGAACCCGGCGACGTCGTCGAGATGACGATCGATCGTGCGCGGGAGGGGACGCATGACCGTCGACGTCGAGCTGTCGAGCGACCCGACCGATCCCGACCGGACCATCGTCGGCTTCGTCCCGTTCGACACCCGGACCGTCGACCTGCCCTTCGACGTCTCGATCGACACCGCCGCGGTCGGGGGGCCGTCGGCCGGCGCGGCGTTCACGCTCGCGTTGATCGACGAGTTGACCGAGGGCGACCTGACCGGCGGGCGTGACATCGCGGTGACCGGGCACGATCCGGCTCGACGGGTCGATCGGCCCGATCGGTGGTCTCGAGCAGAAGGTGAGCGCCGTTCACCAACACGGGGTTCAGGTGTTCCTGATCCCGGCGGAGCAGTTCGAACTCACCGAGCCCGATCCGGACAACCCCGACGACGGCGTGTGCCGCTGGGAGTGTCTGAACGCAGCCGGCAACGGTGAGGTGGTGCTGATTCCCGTGGCCACGCTCGACGAGGCACTGGCGGTGTTGGAGACACTCGGCGGTGATCCGATCACGCTGTGAGGTCGCAGCCACGCGGGATCGGGATCGACCGCTCCGTTGACCCTCCACCATCTCAGAGGTTGAGACGCGTAGCGTTGACGTGGATGGCCATGTCGTTTTCCCGACCTGATCCGTCGTCGCCGGCGCAGATCGCAGATGCCACCTTCTCAACGGGCCGTCGTGGTTTCGATCAGCACGAAGTCCGCGACTTCCTTCGAATGGTGTCTGCTGAACTCTCGCAGCTGCAGGAGCGCACTCGTTTTCTCGAACGCGAGCTGGAGGATGCGCAGGCCAACACCGACCTCTCGTCGGCGCGCATGGACGACGAAACCTTGACCCGGCTGCTGGGTGAGGAGACCGCGCGCGTGCTGAACGCCGCACGCGAGAGCTCGCACGAGATCCGGGAGAAGGCCGAACAGGCTGCGGCACAGATGCTGATGGAGGCCAGCGACGAGGCGACCCGCTTGCGCGAGGAGGCCGAGATCGAGGCATCGCGTCGCCGTGCCGATGCTGCGAACGACGCCGAGGCCGAGCTGTCGATGGCCAAGCAGCAGGGCCGCGAGATGGTCAACGAAGCCCGGGCCTACCGCGAACGCGTGTTGAGCGAGCTGGCGCGTCGTCGCGAACTGGCCCGAGAGCAGATCGAACAGCTGGTGCACGGGCGCGACCGGCTGATGCAGGCCTTCGAGCGGGCGCGCTTGGTCGCGGTCGACGTGGTTGCGGAGATGCAGCCACTCGGCGAGCCCGACGAGTACGTGAACCTGCAACCGTCGACGGGTCCCGTGCCGGTGATGGTCGCACGCGAGAGTATCGGGACGAGCGGAGCCACCGACGACGTGGCCGCTGAGTCGGTTGACGCCGCCGCTGTCGACACGAGCTTGCGGGTCTTCGACGGTGACGCCGACACCGCGATGACGACCGACACCGATGCGGCGACCGATACCGAAGCCGAAGCCGACGCCGCGATGACGACCGGCACCGATGCCGACACCGCGATGACGAGAGATGCCGATGTGGCGAGTGACACCGAAGCGGGCGTGTCCGACGATGTGGTTGCGGGACCCGATGGGGATGCCGGCGGTTCGGATCCCGACGCCGGATCGGTCGACGATGTCGTGGTCGACCTCTTCGCCCGTCTGCGGGCCACGAACCAGGACAACCCGGACGATGGCGAGGCCGCCGACGACACGGCGGCGGAGGACACGCCGGTCACCGAGGAGCCGGTCCTCGTCGACGAAGCCGCAGCCGACGACGCCGCAGCCGACGAAGCCGCAGCCGACGAAGCCGCAGCCGACGAAGCCGCAGCCGCGAGCCGACGAAGCCGCAGCCGACGATGTTGTGGTCGGTGCCGAATCGGACGCGTCCGAGGACGCGATCGAGGCCACGCCGTTCGACCAGCGTGACGCCGATCTGACGCCGCTGATCGTGGCGAGTGCCCGCAAGCTCAAGCGGGTGCTGGCCGACGAACAGAACGAGGTCCTCGATGCGTTGCGGCGTAACGACCCGGTTCGCGATCTCGACGCGCTGCTTCCGTGGACCACGCACCACGCCGAGCGCTACTCGGTCGTGCTCGGCGACGAACTCCACGCCGCGGCCAATGCCGGTGCTGCGCTCACGGCGGTCGAACGGACGGACTCCCAAGCTGCGCAAGGCTGCCGCTCGCCAAGCCGTGCAGCAGGCCTCCGAAACCCTGACCCGCTCGCTGGTCGCGCCGCTGCGCGACCGTCTCGAGCGCTGCATCGCCGAGGGCGACGGCGACAACCCAGCGATCACCAAGAAGGTCCGTGCGGTGTACCGCGAATGGAAGACACAGCACATCGACGAGCAACTCGACGATGTGTTCCGCACGGCGCACGGTCGTGGCGTCCTGGCATCTGTCGAGCTCGGAACGCCGCTGGACTGGACACCCGATCCCGGCCACGATGTGTGCCCCGACTGCGACGACAACCGGCTCGCCGGGTCGGTCCCGGCCGGTCAGGCGTATCCCACGGGCCAGGTGTGCACCCCGGCACATCCCGGGTGCCGCTGCCTCTTGGTCCGCGAGGGGCGGTAATCTCAGCGCCAATGCGGCGCTCTCAAGACCTCCCGGTCGACCGTCCACGTCGTCGCGTCAGCGGCCGTGGCATCCTGATCGCTTTGGGCGGGCTGTTCTTGTTCGTCCTGATCTTCGGGCGCGCGATCGCGCGCTTCTACGTCGATTACCTGTGGCACGACTCGCTCGGACGCAACGACGTGTTCTGGGGTGCGATCGGCGCGAAGGTCACGCTGTTCGCGGGATTCTTCCTGATCTTCGCGATCATCGCCGCCGTCAACCTGTTCGTCGCCGACCGCACCGCGCCCGAATCGTTCCCGGCGAACGTGCACCCGTACGTCGAGCGATTCCACGAGATCTTCGGCCGGCGCCTGCGCGCTGCTCCGGTACGGCGTGGCCGTGATGTTCGCCCTGCTGCTCGCAACGCCGGCCATCGCCCGGTGGCAGGAGTGGCTGCTGTTCCGGAACTCGCAGAGCTTCGGCACATCCGACGCGCAGTTCGGCCGAGACGTCGGTTTCTACGTGTTCGAGCTGCCGTTCCTCACGTTCCTGCTCGACTGGATGTTCGCCGCCGTCATCATCGTGTTGCTGCTGACGATTGCCGCGCACATCCTCAACGGTGGCGTCGTGCTCGTTTCGCCCGTCCCGACCGTGAGCTCGGCGACCAAGACCCATGTGGCCGTGCTGTTGGCGTTGCTCGCGCTGCTCAAGGCCGGCGACTACTGGCTCGACCGGTTCGAACTGACCAACTCCCAGACCGGGATCGTGCAGGGAGCGACCTACTCGGTGGTGCAGGCACGGTTGCCCGCGCTGATGTTGCTGATCCTCATCGCGATCTTCACCTCGATCCTCTACCTCTCGGTGGCTCGGACCGGATCGTTCCGGGCGCCGATCATCGCGTCGGCGCTGTGGCTGATCGTGTCGATCGTGGGCGGCGTCATCTACCCGGCGATCGTGCAGGGTCTCGTCGTGAACCCCGACCAGGAGGCCAAGGAGGCCGAGTACATCGAGCGCAACGTCAATGCGACGCGGCTCGCCTACGGGCTGGCGGAGGTCGAGGTCCGCGACGTCACGTTCGGGCCGCTGACGGCCTCCGATGTCGAGAGCGACCTCGATGCGCTGAGCAACACCCGTCTGCTCAACCCGGGCGCGATGCTCAGCCGCTTCATCTTCGACGAAGGCCGCGAAGCGGGGCTCACGATCGACGACCTCGACGTCGACCGCTACGCGCTGGCGTCGACCGAGAACCCCGACAGCGAGCAGGTGCTGGTCGCAGCCCTCGAGCTCGATCAGGACGGTCTGGCCAACACGACCTGGCAGGGTCTGCGGTTGATCAACACCCACGGTTGCGGGCTGGTGGTCGCGCCGGCGAGCTCGGTCCAGGGCAACCGGCGCCCGGCCTACTCCGTTCCTGACCTGGATCGCCCGGAGCTGTACTTCAGTCCGAGCATCGGCGGGTACGCGATCAGCAACACCGAATCGGTCGAGAGTGCTTGCGACGAGGACGAACCCCGCGAGTACGAGGGCGAGCTCGGGGTGCGGATGAACTCCTTCGCCCGCCGGGCGTCGTTCGCACTCGCCTTCCTCGAGTACAACATCCTCGCTTCGGGTGCGATCCAGAACGACTCGCAGATGCTCTGGGTGCGCAATGTCAACGACCGGCTGGACAAGCTCGCCCCGTTCCTGTCGTACGACGCCGACCCCTATCCGGTCGAAATCGACGGCGGTGTCCAGTGGGTCGTCGACGCCTACACCACGACCAGCAGGTACCCGTACGCCGAGAGCGTCGGCAACGTCCAGCTGTCGGACCAGTCGGGTCTGTCGCCGAACGACAACTACGTGCGCAACAGCGTGAAGGCCGTGGTCGACGCGTACACCGGCGACGTGACGCTGTACGTGGTCGACGCCGAGGACCCGATCATCCAGGCCTGGCAGTCGGCGTTCCCCAACCTGTTCACCTCGTTCGACGAGATGCCCGACGAGCTGCGCGAGCACCTCCGCTACCCGGAGGACCTCTTCCGGGTCCAGACGGATCGCTACTCGAAGTACCGCATCTCGGCCGCGGACTTCTTCCGCCGTGAAGGTGCGTGGTCGGTTGCCCAGGCCCCCGGACAGTTCCCGGGCGAGCGGACCGCAACCGGTACCGGTGTCGCCCCGGAGACGGCTGCGTCGACGACGTTCGCGAGCGAGTCGAACGTCCGCCGGTTCACGCCCTACTACACGTACTTCGACACGAGCGAGGTGGGTGAGCCCAAGGACGAGGAGTTCGTGATCTTCCGGCCCTTCGTCGAATTCTCCACCGCCGACCAGCGGACCCAGTTGCAGGCGTACATGACCGCGTCGTCCGATCCCGACACCTACGGCGAGCTGACGACCTACGTCGTCATTCCGCTGGAGGGCGAGTCGCTACCCGACGGTCCGCTGCGGGTGGCGTCGAGCTCGGAGTCGACCGAAGAGATCTCACTGCGGATCTCGCGCGACAACCAGGGCGACGGTGGTACCCGCGTCCGCTTCGGTGACCTGCAGGCGATCCCGGTCGCCGACGGGCTGATCTACATCCGGCCCGTACTACGTCACCCAGCAGACCGACAGCCCGCAGGTCCCCGAGGCGACCGAGTTCCGCGAGGTCATCGTCACCTACAACCGGCAGTCGGTGCTCGCTCCGACGATCGGCCAGGCGCTCAGCGAACTGTTCCGAGGGTTCGACGCCGACGTGGGGGACCGCACCGGTTCGGCATCGACGGGCGGTGACGACTCCGAACCGGTCGACGACGAAGTCGTCGTGCTCGACGAGAACGCAGAAGAGGTGCTGGTGCGTCTCGACGCGGTGCTCGCCGACGCCGACGAGGCGTTGACCGACGGTGACCTCGGTCTGTACCAGGAGAAGGTCGAGGAGGCCGAGGGCCTCATCGCCGAGGCGGTCGAACGCCTCGGTCTCGACGTCACCGTTGCGAGCGACGAGCCAGTGGCGGACTCCGAGAGCGAGGCGACCGACGAAACGGTCGACGTCACCCACGACAACGACGAGGGCTGATCAGGCGCTGCCGGGTCGCCGGAGTCGATCGGCCAGTTCGGCGAGGTCCTCGCGGAACTGAATCGCGTAGCGCGCCTGTTCGTTGGCGAGACGCTGCTGTCCGCCGGTCACGTCGTCGAGTTGTGAGGTCAGCTGCTCGATCAGTTCAGCTGCGTCAGCCTGTGCGCTCGCTCGATCGATGTCGCCGCTCAGCTCGGTGAGCTGGTTGGTCAGCTCGAGGCTGACCTGGTTGACCCGGGAGTCGATCGCGCTCGACCTTCTCGGCGAGCTGGCCGAGGTTGGCACGCATCTCGGCATCGAGGTCGCGTTCCGGGCGTGGCATCGGCCGATTCGGCAGCGGCGCGCATTTCGTCGAGCGCGGTGTCGGTGCGTTCGGCGGCGTCGGTGGCGACGAGCGCGACGTCCGCGATCTGCTCCTGCTGCCGTGCGAGTGCCGCAGCGAGCTCGTCGAGCCGGGCCTGCAGGGCAGTCTGCTCCTGCGGTGGCCGCCTCGCCGTTGCTGACAACCGCCAACTGTTGAGCGGCGACGGTTGCACGGAGCTGGTCGACGTGTGCGGCGAGGCCGCCGAGCTCGCGTCAACTCGATCCGGATCTGCTCGACGTCGGCTGTCGACGCAGCTCCCTCGACGGCGCCCTCGATTGCCGGTCCGATCGACCCGGCGACGGTGACCACATGGTGTTCGACGGTCGCAACCTTGGTCTCCACGTCGCCGACCTGGGAGGTCAGCAGTTCGTGCTCGGCGCCGAGGCGCCCGAGGTGTTCGGTGAGCCGCTGCTTCGCGATCTCGGTCTCGTTCGAGTCGTTGTCGTACGTGAAAGAGCTCGGAGCGAAGCGCGTCGAGCTGTCTGTTTCGTCTCTGCATTTCGGTTGAACAGTCCCATGATGCGCACCCAAACCTACTCCACTAGCTTCGCCGCATGGCTGGTCACGACACACCGAAGAAGATCCTCCTCGACGAATCGGAGATGCCCACGCAGTGGTACAACATCGTCGCCGATCTCCCGACACCGCCGCCGCCGGCGCTGCACCCCGGCACCCACGAGCCGGCCGGCCCGGAGGACTTCGCGCCGCTGTTCCCGATGGCGCTGATCGAGCAGGAGGTCACGACCGAGCGCTACATCGACATCCCCGGTGAGGTGCTCGACGTCTACAAGATCTGGCGGCCGAGCCCGCTGTTCCGCGCGAAGCGGCTCGAGGAGCTGCTCGACACCCCGGCGCGCATCTACTACAAGTACGAAGGCGTCAGCCCGGCCGGCTCGCACAAGCCGAACACGTCGGTGCCGCAGGCGTACTACAACCACCAAGAGGGCATCACGAAGCTGACCACCGAGACCGGTGCCGGCCAGTGGGGGAGTGCGCTCGCGTTCGCCACCGCGCAGTACGGGATGGAGTGCGAGGTCTGGCAGGTCGCCGCGTCGTACAAGGCCGAAGCCGGGTCGCAAGACGATGATGGAGATCTGGGGTGCGACGCTGCACTCGAGCCCGTCGGAGCTGACCGAGTTCGGTCGCGCAGCTGCTGGCCGAGAATCCCGATCACAACGGCTCGCTCGGCATCGCGATCTCCGAGGCGGTGGCGATGTGCGTCGAGGATCCCGAACGCCCGCTACGCACTCGGCTCGGTGCTCAACCACGTGCTGATGCACCAGACGATCATCGGCGAAGAGGCGCTGCTGCAGCTGGCGAAGGTCGACGAAACGCCCGATCTGCTCGTCGGCTGCACCGGCGGCGGCTCGAACTTCGGTGGCCTCGCGTTCCCGTTCCTGCGCGAGAAGCTCGCCGGCAAGATGAACCCGACGATCCGCTGCGTCGAGCCGGCGGCGTGCCCGTCGCTGACGAAGGGCGAGTACCGGTACGACTTCGGCGACACCGCCGGCATGACCCCGCTGATGAAGATGCACACGCTCGGCCACGACTTCGTTCCCGAGCCGATCCACGCCGGTGGCCTGCGCTACCACGGCATGGCGCCGCTCGTGTCGCACATCTACGACGAGGGCCTCGTCGAGGCGATCGCGATCCCGCAGCGCGAGTGCTTCGAGGGTGCGATCACGTTCGCGAAGACCGAGGGCATCGTGCCCGCGCCCGAGCCGACGCACGCGATCGCCGCCGCGATTCGTGAGGCACTTGCCTGCAAGGAGTCGGGCGAGGAGAAGGTGATCCTCACCGCGCTGTGCGGCCACGGTCACCTCGACCTCACGAGCTACGAGAAGTACCTGTCGGGCGAGATGGTCGACTACGACCTGCCCGACGAGGACATCGCCGAAGCGATGAAGACGGTCCCCGTCCTCGCCTGAGCGCTCCGACTCCCGCCCCTCGCCGCCGTTCCCGCTCCCGCCTCCGTTCCTCGCCGTTTGTGTTGCATTTCTGGTTGCCCGAACAGCCAGAAAGGCAACACAAACGGTGGGAGATGGGCGGGGACGCCGGTGTCAGAGGTCGAGGACGCAGCTCGTAGGCGTCGGCGTCGTCCGCCGCACACGGCCCGAAGCCGATCCGCCGCAGGTACCGGTCGTGGGCATCGGTGCGTGCGGTCGCTGCGGAGGCGGCGCAGCCCGAGCTCGCCCGGAACGACGTCGAGCACCGGGGCCGAACAGCCAACTGCCCGATCCGGGAGTCGCGGTGTTCACGCAGCACGTAGTCGAGGTCGATCGTCAGCGTGTCGTCACGTCACGTCCGCCGACGATCAGCCCGGCCGGGAGTCCGTCGCGGGTGAGCAGCAGGCACATCACGTCGTCGCCGGTCGGCATGTGGAAGTCCGGCTGGAAGCGGCCGATGTCGCCGAGGTGGTACTCGATGAAGTCGGTGAGGAACGGCGAGTCGGGTCGGATCCGCGAGACGCCGAGGTCGTGCCGCTTCGCCGGGCGTCACGAACGAACTCCTGGCGCGAGGAACCAGACGTTGATCACGGCGATGCAGCCGTTCGTGACCATGACCGGTGGCGAGTCGATCAGCAGCCCGTAGACGAAGAACGTCACCGACCCGCACAGCGAGATGATCCGCAGCCGCACGCACCGACCGCATCGTCAGGCTGAGGATCACGAGCGCCGAGGCGAGGTAGCCGAGGGCTTCGACGCCCGAGATCGGCGAGCATCAGTGGCGCGTCGGCGGATCGGCGGGATCGAGGACTTCGCGGTGGGCCGCAGCCGACTTGGCGGCGGTCGACTGCCCACGGACGATCACGGCGAGCGAACCGATCACGACACCCATCGCCAGCGCCTGGCGGAGAGCGATCGCCTCGTCGAGGAAGATCCAGGCGATGATCGCGGAGAACACCGGGATCAGCAGTGTGAACGTCGAGCCGACCCACAGGGGGATCCGCACGAGCGACCAGTTCATCAGCGACGTGGCCGATGATTCCCGACCCGATCGCCATCGCCGCGAGCAGCGCCCAGTTCTTCCACGACGGCCACGACATGTCCTGACCGAACGCGAAGCCGAGCGGGGTGCACGATGATGGCGGTCCACAGCGCGGTGCCGGCCGTGAACTCGGTCGGGGTGACCTTGCCCTTCGACTGCTTCGACGCGATGAAGTAGGCGCTCCACGAGAACATCGCGCCAGCCGCGAGCAGGTCGCCCTTGATGTTGCTCACGTCGTCGGACGTCGAGGTGGTGACGATGACGACGACGCCGGCGAGCGCCACGAGCGACCAGATCGCGTCGCGTCCCCGGATCTTCTCGCCGAAGAACCGGGCTGCGACCACCCCGACGAGGATCGGCTGCAGCGAGCCGATGATCGTCGCGTTGACGATGCTCGTGTTCTTGACCGCCGAGAAGAACAGTGCGATGTCGGCGCCGAGTGCGATCCCGCCGAACGCCGTCGCCTTCATGCTGTGCAGCGTGAACGGCGTCCCGCGGAACCGCATCCAGACGATCAGCGCGAGGCTGAACATCCAGAACCGGTAGGTCCCGATCGCGAGGCCGCCCATCTCGATGCCCTTGGCCAGCACGGTGCCGGTCGACCATGCGCACACGGCGATCGCCGCGCCGACGAGACCCGCGGAGAGCTCGCGTCCCTCGGTCCCGCCCACCGTGGGTTGCGTGCCGGTCGTGGTCATCGCGCGGCACGTTAACCCGGCGGTCCGTGCGCTCACCTACTCTCGAAGCCGTGACGTCGACCGAGGAGTTCATCGCCGCTGGTCTGTACGACCCGGTGGAGCACGCGACGAACGGTCGACTCGATCTGTTGCGCTGGCTCGAGGCGCGCGGCTTCTCCGTCGACGAGATGGTCGGAGGCGCTCGCCAACGACAGCCTCGGAGCGATGGCCGGCGACCGACGCCTCGTTCCCGGCGCGACGGCTGACCCGCGATGAAGCGATTGCAGTCGCGGGGATCGATGCGGCCTCGTTCGATGAGAACGTCACTGCGTTCGGATTGATCCCGATCGGTGGAGCGCCGCCGGACGAAATCGGCATCACGCACAGACGAGGCCGAGGCGTTGGGCATCTTCGAAGCGCTCGGCGAGATGTTCTCCGAAGGACGAGGCGACCGGCTTCCTCCGGGTCGTCGGCTCGTCGCTCGGGCGTATCGCCGATGCCGCCGTCTCGTTGTTCCTCGCTGATGTCGAGTCGCGGCTGCTCGTCGACGGGTCGAGCGAACTCGACCTGGCGCAGACCGTCGAGGAGGCGATCGGGTTGGTCGACGGGTTGGCTCGGAGCGGCTCGATCCGATCTTGCGCCGCCAGGTGCTGCAGTCGATCGAGCGATCGCGGCGTACGATGATCGAGTACAACGAGCGGTTCCGCTATCGCTATGCGGTCGGCTTCGTCGACCTCGTCGGGTTCACCGAGATCTCGGGCGGGATGGAGACCCGCGAGTTGTCGGCGTTCCTGCGCGACTTCGAGGGGCGGGCGCTCGACGTGGTGACGTCGGCAGGCGCCCGTGTGGTGAAGCTGATCGGCGACGAGGTGATGTTCGTCGCCGCCGATCCGGCGTCCGCATGTGGGGCTGCAAACGAATTGATGGTCGGGTTCCAGTCCGAACAGCGAACGGGTCTTGCCGCGCGGCGGGCTCGCCTACGGCGACGTGCTGGTCCGCGGCGGCGACTACTACGGCTCGGTGGTGAATCTGGCGTCGCGCCTCGCCGACGAGGCGGTCCCGCAGGAATTGTTGGTGACCGAGGCGCTCGCCGAGGCGGCGTCGAGCTGTCGAGTTCGATCCGGCAGGGCGACGGATGGTCAAGGGATTCGACGAGCCGGTGTCGGTGCAGTCGCTGCGGATCGTGTGAGCGTCAGATGTCGACGCGGGTCGACGGCGTCTTGTAGCTCTGGTTGCCGGCGGCGTCGAAGGCGCGGACCTGGTACCAGTGGCTCGCCGGGTGCGGGCGCGGGGACGACGTGCGGTGGTGTCGGTGACGGTGGCGATCTCGACGCTGTTGCGGTAGACGATGTAGCCGGTGACGCCGATGTTGTCGGTGGACGCGGTCCAGGTGAGGGTCACGTCGCCGTTGGCCTCGACCACCGCCGTCGAGGTTCTGCGGTGTGCGTGGTGGGCTGGTGTCGTTGGCGGGGTCGGGGGCGATGGTGATCTTGGTGGACGGTGTCTTGAAGCTTTCGTTGCCGGCGGCGTCGCGGGCGCGGACCTGGTACCAGTGGTCGCCGGGTGCGGGTGCGGGGACGACGTAGGTGGGGTCGGTGGCGGTGGCGATTTCGACGCTGTTGCGGTAGACGATGTAGCCGGTGACGCCGATGTTGTCGGTGGACGGGGTCCAGGTGAGGGTGACGTCGCCGTTCGCTTCGATGACGCCGGCGAGGTCTCGTGGCGTGCGTGGTGGGCTGGTGTCGTTGGCGGGGTCGGGGGCGATGGTGATCTTGGTGGACGGTGTCTTGAAGCTTTCGTTGCCGGCGGCGTCGAAGGCGCGGACCTGGTACCAGTGGTCGCCGGGTGCGGGTGCGGGGACGACGTGGGTGGGGTCGGTGATGGTGGCGATCTCGACGCTGTTGCGGTAGACGATGTAGCCGGTGACGCCGATGTTGTCGGTGGATGGGGTCCAGGTGAGGGTGACGTCGCCGTTGGCTTCGATGACGCCGGCGAGGTCTCGTGGTGTGCGTGGTGGGCTGGTGTCGTTGGCGGGGTCGGGGGCGATGGTGATCTTGGTGGACGGTGTCTTGAAGCTTTCGTTGCCGGCGGCGTCGAAGGCGCGGACCTGGTACCAGTGGTCGCCGGGTGCGGGTGCGGGGACGACGTGGGTGGGGTCGGTGGTGGTGGCGATTTCGACGCTGTTGCGGTAGACGATGTAGCCGGTGACGCCGATGTTGTCGGTGGATGGGGTCCAGGTGAGGGTGACGTCGCCGTTTGCTTCGATGACGCCGGCGAGGTCGCGTGGTGTGCGTGGTGGGCTGGTGTCGTTGGCGGGGTCGGGGGCGATGGTGATCTTGGTGGACGGTGTCTTGAAGCTCTCGTTGCCGGCGGCGTCGCGGGCACGGACCTGGTACCAGTGGTCGCCGGGTGCGGGTGCGGGGACGACGTGGGTCGGGTCGGTGACGGTGGCGATCTCGACCGCCGTTGCGGTACACGATGTAGTCGACGACGCCGACGTTGTCGGTCGACGGCGGTCCAGGTGAGGGTGACGTCGCCGTTGTCTTCGACCACACCCGCGAGGTCGCGTGGGCGTCCGCGGCGGCGTCGTGTCGTCGCCGATGATCGTGACCTTCGTCGAGGGGGTCTTGAAGCTCTCGTTGCCGGCGGCGTCGACGGCGCGGACCTGGTACCAGTGGTCGCCCTCGGCGGGGGCCGGGACGACGTGGGTGGGGTCGGTCACCCGAGCGATCTCGACGCCGTTGCGGTAGACGATGTACTCGGTGACGCCGACGTTGTCGGTCGAGGGGGTCCAGGTGAGGGTGACGTCGCCGTTGGCCTCGATGACGCCGTCGAGATCCTGCGGGGTTGTCGGCCGGGTCGTGTCGTTGTCGGTCGCGGTGAACACCCGCGGTGGTCGCCGAGCGGTTGCCGGTCACGTCCATCGCGCGGACGAAGTAGCGGTCGGTCGGCGGTGCCGTCGGGGTCGCGGAAGGTGGTGATGCTGATGTAGGAGGCGAACACCGAGTCGTTCTTGAGGAGCTCGTAGCGGACCTGCCCACCGCGGTCGTCGCCGGTCGACGCGGTCCAGGACAGGTCGATCCCCGTGTTGCGCGGCGACGGCGGTCGGACTCGTCGGTGGCGCGGGCGGGGTGGAGTCGGCGGCGCAGAACTTCGCGAAGCCCTGCGACGTAGCGCGGCGTGTCGCCGTCGTAGCTGCCGCGGTAGAAGTCGCCGCCGGTCCAGAGACAACCGGTCGAGTCGGCGAACAATTCCCAGCTGCCCTCGCCGTTCTGCGAGCCGATCGCCGGGTACCAGGTGAGGTGCTCGGCGGTGGCGGTGTCGAAGGCGGCCATCCAACGGATCGGCTTGTTGCTCGTGGCGCCTTCGAGGCTCGGCCACCGGTAGGCGTCCTGATAGAGGTAGGTGCTGCCGTTGGCGTGGCTGCCCGTGTAGACGATGCCGTTCAGCTCGGCGAGGGCCTGGCCGTCGCCGTACGGGTGACTCACCCACGAGCGGATCAGGCCGTAGTCGCTGGCGCGGTACGCCTGGCGGTTGTGCTCAGAGCCGACCTGCCACACCTGGTCCTGGTAGCGCGAGGATCGCCTGCTGGTAGCTGCGGTTGGTGTTGCTGATGCTCGTGCGGACCCACGGCTCGAGCCCGGTGACGAGCTGACCGTCCGGTTGGAGCACGCCGATGCCGATCGACCAGACGTCGTTGACGTACTTGAAGTCGCCGGCGACGTAGACGCGGTCGGCCGTGGCGTCGACGTCGAAGACGATGCCGTCGAAGTTGGGGAGGAACGAGCGGTCGACGTTGCCGGTGGCGAGATCGACGCGGGCGATCTGGCCGGCGCTTGGTGTCGACGCCGTTGGATCCGGTGATGCGGGTGAAGTTGCCGCCGATGTAGACGAGCCCACCCTGGATGTCGAGAGCGCGGGCGAGCGGCCAGTTGCTGCTGCCGGTGAGCTGGAGGTCGACGCGCCAGTTCGGGTCGACCGCGCCCGTGGCGGGGTCGAGCATCGCGACGGCCGAGGTGTTCGGTTCGCCGTTGACGTTGGTGAACTGGCCGGCGACGATCAGGCGGCCGTCGTCGGTGGCCTTCAGGTCCCAGACGTTGCCGTCGATGGTCGGGCGGAACGTGTCGATCCACGCGCCGGTGGTGCGATCGAATGCGGCGAGGAACCGCTGGTCGTAGCGCTGCAGGTCGGCGGCGGTCTCCACCTGGGTGAACTTGCCGCCGATGTAGATCGTGTCGCCGATCTCGGCGATCGCCGCGACGCTGATGTCGGTCACGGCGAAGGTGTCGTTCGCCTTGTTGATGCCGACCACACCGGCCTGGAGGACCTCGGTGCGGCGCGAGACGAGTGGCGATGCTGCGATCGGTGCGGCGGGGAGGCCGTCGTCGGGGATCTGGTCCGCCTGGGCCTCGACGGAGGACGCGGCAGGGCCGGTCACGGCGAAGCCGGTGATCGCCACCGTCGCCGCGAGCGCGCCACGCCAGAGTCCGAGAGATTGCTGTTTCGTCCGCCGCACTGTTCCTCGATTCAACACTTATGGTCCGCCGACAAGGTGTTGCTCGCCATGGTACGGAAACCCTTGAGGAGACGTTGACAAGACTTGTACAGGTTTGTGTGAGGTTGCGCGCGCAGCGTCCAACCTTGACCACGTTGCGTCAAGGTCCGGTCGCAGAGCTTGTGCTCGTGTAGCCACGCCGTCGCGCCGATATCGATACCGTGATGCACATGGCGGCACAGCAGGGACGGTCGACGACTGCCGTGCGCCGTCGACCACGTCGGCTCACTCAGCTTGCACGCGGGCTCGGTGTGGCGGCGTTCGTGGTCGTCGCGGCGTGCTCGGGGGGCGATGACGCAGGCACCGGTTCCGGCGACGGCACCGCGGCGGCGACGACCGTGGCCGACCCCGATTCGCTGTTCGATCCGGCGAACCCCGAAGGCACTGCGCCGCCCGTTCCGGGTACAGCGGTCGTGCTCGATGACGACGTGATCATCGCCACCGAGGACGGCGAGATCCCGACCACGACGACCGAGCCGCCGATCGATCCGGACGGTCCCGACGCTCCGCCGGTGGCCGATGCGACAGCGACGACCGCGGCGCCCGTCCCGCTCCCCGAGCCGACCGACATCGGCCGGATCGTCTCGATGTCGCCGACGCACACCGAGACGCTGTTCGCCCTCGGGCTCGGCGAGTTCGTGGTCGGCGTCGACTCGGAGTCCGACTATCCCGATGCGGCGCTCGATGTGCGGCGCGAGGACCTGCAGCCTGACTCGGTCGACCTCGGGCCGCTTCTCGTCGCTGGACCCCGACGTGGTCATCATCGGCGACGATCCGACCGGGCTCGCGCAGCGGTCTGGACGCCGAGGGAATCGCGTCCTTCAGCGGCCCGGTAGCCGGAGACGCTGGACGACGTGTACGACCAGATTCTCGGCATCGCCGGTGTCGTCGGCCGTCCCGATCTCGGTGAGGACCTCGTCGCCTCGATGCGGACGTCGATCGCCGTCGCCGTGGCGTCGCTTCCCGCCGACTCAGGTGGTACCTACTTCCACGAGATCGATCCGTCGCTCGTGACGATCACGCCCGGCAACTTCCTCGACTCGGTGTACGGCGAGCTCGGTCTCGAGTCGATCGTCGCTCCGGACCCGTCGGGCTTCACCGCAGTGACGCCGGACCAGGTGTTGTCGGCCGACCCCGACGTCATCTTGCTCGCCGATGTCGAGTGTTGTGCGGTGAGCGCTGACGTGCTCGCAAGCCGACCTGGATGGTCGGGCCTGACCGCCGTGTCGAACGGCGCCGTCGTCGAACTGCAGGACTACATGGTCATGCGCTGGGGCCCGCGAGTGGTCGATCTGGTCGAGGCAGTCGCCGTCGGCGTCGCCTCCGCCGGCTGACGCTCTGTTCGCATCCGACCCGCTGGTTGTCATCGCGTTCGCAGAGGCGTATGTTGATCTCACTGTTCGCCGCGGGGTGGAGCAGTTCGGTAGCTCGTCGGGCTCATAACCCGAAGGTCGCAGGTTCAAATCCTGCCCCCGCCACCAACGAAAGCCCTGGTAGATCGCAAGATCTGCCAGGGCTTCTTTCGTTATCCACAGGCACCTTCTAACGATTCTTCTAACGAGTCGTTAGAAGCCGGAGTCGCGCGAAATGGCGATTCGCGAGGAGTTTCCGCGAGCAGCTCCGAAGGATGGTTTTGCCTTCGTCCAGTCGAAGTGTGAAATATGGTCGCGAAGCACTTATGTTCGCGGGACTATGCTCCGATACTGACGTGAGAGAAGGAGACTGCCGTGGTATCTCACACGTCATCACTGTGGTCCATGACGAAGTTTCGGCTGGCACAGATCGAGGCTGCCACGCTCGCACTGCGCGCGATGTTGCCTGACAATTGTAGCGGATCACTTCCCGACGATGTTCCGACCGGCAGCAGATTCGCGCTGATCGCCACACGTTCGCCGGTCGCAGTGATCTTCAGTGGCTTCGGCGAATACCGCTCGCCCATCGAGACCACTGACCTCCTCTCCATGTCGCGACCACACCTGTCGACGCGATCGCCAAGGCGGCCGTCGTTCCGAGCCCTGGACGGAGTGCGGACGCGAATCGGCTCCGAGACCGTGATGCGCGTTCTGCGTGAGCGCGGCCGTGTTCGAAGCGAAGACGCTCGAGGCTCCCGACTCCGCTGCGGCAAGGCATCAGGACCGTACGCATCGGCGCGGACTCTGAGCCGGTATCGACTGAGCAACCGACCGCTCCTCGGAGCAACTGCGAGGCCGCCGATCGGCGCGAGGCCGGCGGGACACTCGGAGAACTTATCGACTCGCCAGGGGCGACACGGGCTCCCGACGACAACGCGGTGATCTCCACTCCTTCGACTGTAGGCCCTCCTCCACGGACGGCGGCGCGGTCGCGTATCTCGAGCGCCACGCGTCTGAGAAGGCGCATGGGCTGTCCATCCAAGCGCATCACGCGAACTCGACGGCGGTACTCAGCCGGCTCGACGACCTTCGCCCGTACGTGTCCCCAGCTACGACGGGTCGTCGCGCGCGGGCCCTGGAAATCGTCGTTGAGGGATTGCTGCGACCTGGGATGAATCAAGTCGGTCATCGTCCGGTCGTTGAAGATTCTTCGATGGCTACCAGACCCAGTTGGCCCAGTGTCAGACGGCTACGACGATCGACGGAGCAGAAGTTCCCCAACGCCTCAGATTCGAGCCGAGGTGCCAGCTCGTCGTCTCGACGGCAGCTCGAGGACAGCACCGACTACCTGGCTGTGAGATTCGCAGTGATCGGTCGCGCGCCCGTCGAAGTCACGGCATCTCGAGCCGCCGTCGGTTCGCCTCCGATGGAGCGATCGGCCACTAGACTGGAATCGTCGACTGACCGCGGTAGAAGTCACCGTCTCGTCGTCGTTTGGCTCCTGGCCTCGTGACCTAACGATGCGATCCTCGGACTCCCACGCACTCGTCGCGATGGATGTCCTCACCTTGGACGTCACATCGGGCTGGATCACCGGCTTCGTTCAGCGAGCTGTGCGTCTCCGGTCGGCGGCGAGTGCTGGCTGCGCGCTTCGCCAGACTCGGGCGATCCACAGCCGTACGGCGGCAGGGAATAGGTTAGGATCTGCGCCTCGCCTGCTGGGCATTGCGCCTACGGCACCGAGACGTGCTCGGCGCCTCTTGCGCGGCGAGCTCGTCAGAGGCACGCTTGTCGCTGCACAGGCCTAGCGGTCGACCTCGATCGCCGACCGCTCGTGGCACGGGCTGACGAACTGGCCGACGATGTGGTCGAGTTCTCCGACGTTGCTCGGCGCAACTGGGTCCCTCCGCTTGGGCCGTAGGATCACGCCACCGCTCGTTTGAATGCGCTGAATTCGATCGGATGAATCTTCATGCAGGCGACGCAATTATTCCGTCGCAACAGCGAACGTTGCGCGTCCTGAGGCGCGAGGTCAGTCCTCCGAGCTCCGAAGCCTGTTCGCAGATCTACGCAGCGGACTCACGGCTCCGCCTCCAGCTCGGACTTCGAGACGTCAAATCGGCACCTGAAAGCTCAAGACCTAAGAAACGATTCGTGTGGGTTCCCGACGTGCTGACGTACGAGGATGATTTGGCGCATCCGGAATCGCTGATATCGGCTCGGGCCGATCGGTCGACGGAGCGGCGCTTCCGAGCCGGCGACAGTGGTTCCAGTGCCGAAGTCCCCGTTCTTCCCGCGCAACGCAGCGAACTTGTCCCTCACCGATCGACTCGCTTACCGCGCAGTCGTGCTGGTACGCCCGCGCGATCTGGGCCGCGCAGTTGAGCGAGCTCGCGGTTCTCTGCACGGCCGCCGACGATGGCAAGAAGCTTCTGAAGAACGGCCGGGATTGTTGGCTTGCCTGGCGCAGGGCCGTAATTGCTGAACTCGGCGTGGATTCGCCGTACATGGTCGCGACCGACATCACAGCGTTCTTCGATTTCGTCAAACATGAGCTGCTCCTACCGGAGCTGCGCGAACTAGGGCGTCGACCAACGTGTCATCGACAGTCTTCGGCGAATGTTGCGCGAGTGGGCGTCCGCTCCCAACACGGAATTCCGCAGGGGCCCGACGTGTCTCGCGTACTCGGAAACTTCTACATGGACACCGTGGACACGTGATGGACGGAATCCAAGGCATCCGCTACTTCCGGTTCATGGACGATGTTCGGATCGTGGGATTCCTCGCGTGCACAGCTCATCGCCGCTTGCAGACGCTGATCAGGAGCGCTGGGTCGCGGTCGAGCGTTGCCGGCAAAGACGGAACTTGACATGGGTCCCAAGCCTCGAGTCGATGTTCGATCCGACCCGATGCTGTGCAGTACGCCTTCGACGCTCGCGACGATGACGACGAAGACCTTCGCAACGAGCTTGCCTCACTCTTCAGAAGGGCGCTGAACGACGACGGCACCGTCAGGACGAGGTGGGCACGATTCAGCCGTCAGACTGTTCAGGGTGGAGCTCGGGCGTGGATCGCGAGCTCGACTCGCTGGAGTATCTTGCTCCGCCGGTGGACCTGGTTCCTCGCTATCTGTACTCCGTGGATGCGACAAGACCGAAGTGAGGCGCGGATTACGGCGTTCCTGTTGGACAAGGAACGGAACACATCCGACTACCTCAGCACGTGGTTGCTCGCAGCCATGCTGATGTGCCCGACGCGTGCCCGTCGTAGTGGGTGGACTACGACGATTCGATCTGCACTCGACCGAGCGAAACCATCCTTCCACCGCTCGATAGCCATCAACTGTCTTGCGTTGGGGCGTCAGAGCCGTGACCTCGACGCAATCCGTGATCTCGTGAGGCATGAGCAGCGACCCCGAGATCGTGCGGGCAGCGCTCGCAGCCTCGTTGAGTCAATCGGCTATCCAAAGATGTTGCGGGAGCGTCCCGGCGACATCCAGGACTTGTTGACATCCGTCGAGTACCTGCGGGGGACGACTGTCCTGCCTCGCTCAGCGTAGCAACGCCGATCAATCAAGTCGGCTACTGGCGGCTAACCTTCTCCGATCACGGCGTCGCCGAACGCGGCTGCGGCGTCGGCTTGCATGCCGGGGAGGACGTGTTGGTAGACGGTCATCGTGAACGCTGGGCTGCTGTGGCCGAGGCGTTCGCTGACGACCTTCGCGGGGCACGTTCGCCTTCAGCAGGATCGTGGCGTGGGTGTGGCGGAGGTCGTGGAGGCGGATGCGGCGCATGCCGTGCTCGGCGACGAGTTGGTCCCACACCTTCGAGAACCGGTCGGGATGGACCGGTCCGCCGTCGGGATGGGTGAACACGAAGTCGTCGTCGTTCCGCGTGCCGTTGCTCATCTGCTGTTCGAGCTGCACCCGTCGCCACGTCCGCAGCACGGCGACGGTCCGCGGGTCGAGGTCGATCGTTCGCCGGCTCGTCGATGTCTTCGGCGCACCGACCTCGGCTTCGTACCCGACGGAGAGCAGTTGCTGGTCGACGACGAGGCGGGCCTGCGTCGAGGTCGACGTTGCGCCAGGTCAGTCCGAGTAGCTCGCCGCGTCGCATGCCGGTGTTCGCCGTCAGGTAGATCGGAGCGAACCACACGGAGTCCTCGATGTTCGCGAGGAAGCCTCGAAGCTCGTCGGCCGACCACACCTGATGGTCCTTCGCTCCGGTGCGCACCTTCGGCGGGTCGGCGAGGTCGGCGACGTTGCGGAGCACGGTGCCCTTGCGATGGGCGTCGGCGAGCGCCTTGCGGAGCATCCCGTGGATGTTCCGAACCGACTTCGGTGCGAGCCCGCCGCCGGCACCGTTGCGCTTCCCGTCGACGAGCAGCTCGGCGTACAACGTGTCGAGGTCCTCGGGCTGGAGCTGTCGGAGCTGGATCGATCCGATCCTCGGTGCGACGTGCAGCCGGACGTTGTTCCGGTACGACTCGTACGTCGACCGACTCAGCTGCGACTTCTTGAGCGGCAGCCACCGATCGTTGAGGTAGTCGGCGAGCGTGATGCGATCCGGTGACCGGTAGTCGCCGTCCTGCTTGCGCTTCGACGATCTCGGCCGCCGCTCGCTCGGCCTCCTTGCGCGTGGCGAAGCCGTCGGACCAGTCGCGCATGTCCCGGCCGGTCGACCGGTTGATGCCGCCGTACACGACGACGTAGTAGCGGTTCCCCTTCTTGGCGATGTGAGCCATCTGTCGACCTGCCTCCTGAATCGGATCGAGCACGCCCCCACGTCTCAACGTACCGGTGCCGTCAAGGCGGGGGAAGAGGACACATGTCTCTGTAACGGTTGGCGACTTTGTGGGCCTTGGGGAGGTGATGGGCAAGAAGGAGCACCGATGTCACCAGCCGAGATTCTTCGTAACGACATCGACCTTCAGCGGGCCTTCGAGAGGTATCAGGAAGGAGCACCAGATGTCAGCAGCCGAGATTCTTTGTAACGACACCGAGGTTCGTCGGCGAGTCGGGGACATGGCAACAACCGTCGATCTCACGCAGCCCGACTTCCTCACGGTCGAGCAGGCCGCCGCCGTCATCGGCATCGGCCGCACGTGCGCGTACCAACTCGCCCGGCGAGCCGCCGACCTCGGCGAGGGCACCTTCCCCGCCATCCGCTTCGGCAAGCAACTCCGCGTCCCGCGCCGAAAGCTCGAAGACCTCACCGGCGGACCCATCACCATCCCCACCCTCACCGACGACACCACCCCTGCCTCCACCACGTCACACGACCAACCCGACGCCACCACCAACACCGATCACCAACCGACGACCACCACCGTCACCACCCCCACCGACCTACCGCAACCACCACTGCCCTTCACCGAATAGGTCCACCCCCCATGCCAACCAACACGACCACCGAACCAAACCACACAACCAAAACAGACGGGTGCACAGTTGAATCCGGGAACCGATTCGGGAGCGTCCGATGACGGTCCGGGTCACCACGCTCAAGGGTCTCGGCGCCGGGCTGTACTACGTCGAGCGACTCCCGAACTACTACCTCGACGCCAACGAGCCACGAGGCCGATGGCTCGGCCGCGGCGCCGAAGCGCTCGACCTGTCGGGCTCCGTCGGCGACGACGCGTTCCTCTCGCTGATGGCCGGCATGGACCCGGCCCGACCCGATCGACACCTCGGTCGCCAGTACGGCGAGACGTCGGTGCGCGGCTACGACGTCACCTGCTCGGCACCGAAGTCCGTGTCCGTATTGTTCGCACTCGGCGACGAGTTCGTCCGCAACCGTGTCCTGCAATCCCACGACCGGGCGGTCCGAGCGCTCGCGTCGTGGATCGAGGATCACGCACACACCCGATACCGAATCGGGGGAGAGGTCGCCGTCGTCGACGCCAAGGGAATCGTCGCCGCGATGTTCCGACAGCACACGAGCCGAGCACTCGACCCGCAGATCCACACCCACCTCGTCATCCCGAACCGGGTGATGTCGCCCGACGGTCGCTGGCTCGCCCTCGACGCCCGACTCATCAAACGCGACCAGCGCACGCTCTCGGCGCTCTACCACGCAGCGCTCCGAGCCGAACTGAACCAGGCGCTCGGCGTCCGCTGGCGCACACCCGAGAACGGCATCGCCGAGATGGCCGACATCCCCGACGTCGTCCTCACCGAGTACTCGTACCGCACCGACGACATCCGCCGCCGCATCGACGTCAAGCTCGACCGCTTCGTCGCCAACATGGACCGCGACCCGACACCGAGGGAACGATGGAAGCTCGAACGCGAAGCCGTCCTCGACACCCGACCGTCGAAGGAGAAGCACGTCGACGCGGCGACCCTCCACGCCGAATGGCGGGAGCGAGCGTGGCAGCTCGACGTTGCCCCGGAGGAGATCGTCGCCGAAGCCGTCAAGCAACAGCGTCCCCGCCTGTCGGTGCCCGCCGACGAGACCTCTGTGTTGATGGCCCGAGCGATCGAGGCGATCAGCGAGAAGCAATCGACCTGGCGGCCGACCGAGCTGCACCGCGAGCTTGGCGGTCTGTTCCCGACCGACGTCGGAGGTGACGCCGCCGCCGTGATCAGCGCACTCGACCAGGTCGTGGATGCGATCGCGACAGCAGCAGTGCGTCGACATCTCCGCAGCCGATCCCACCCGACTCGCTCCTCCGCCGAGACGGCCGACCCGTCACCGAGGCCGCCACCGATCGAGCCCTCACCACCCAGGCGATCCTCGACCAAGAGCATGGCACTCCTCGAATGGGCAGCACGCCGGATCTCGGCCGACGACCTGATCGATCCCGCAGCGATCGACCGCAGCGACGTCGACCTGAACATCGCCCAAGCCGAAGCCGCCGCCCGAGTCGCTGGCGACGCGCAACTCGTGTTGATCGTCGGACCAGCCGGCACCGGCAAGACCACCGCACTTCGGCCAGCCGTCGCCCAACTGCGATCGCAAGGCCGACCCGTCTTCGGCGTCGCACCGTCGGCCGCAGCAGCCGAGGTGCTGCAACACGAGACCGGCGTCGCCGCCGACACGCTCGACAAGCTGCTCATCGAGCATCGCCTCGACCGGCCACCGGATCACCAGTACGACCTGCCCGCCGGGTCGACCGTCATCGTCGACGAGGCCGGGATGATGTCGACACCGAAGCTCGCCGAACTCGCAGCGCTCGCCGACCAGAAGCAATGGCGCGTCGTCCTCGTCGGCGACCCGCTGCAGTTCTCCGCCGTCGGCCGAGGCGGCATGTTCGAGCTGTTCGTCGACACGAACGACGCCGTCGAACTCGACCGAGTCCACCGCTTCGACAACGACTGGGAACGCGACGCCAGCCTCCGACTCCGTCGTGGCGAGGTCGAGGTCGCCGAGGTGTACGACCACCACGGTCGGCTCCACGGCGGCTCGCTCCAACGGATGCGACAGCAGGCAATCGCTCGCTGGTGGACCGAACGTCAGGCCGGCCGAACTGCGCTACTCATGTCGCCGACCAACGAGACCGTCGTCGACCTCAACCTGCAGTGCCAGCTCCAACGGCTCCGTGCACGCGAACTCGACCCCGACGGCGCCGCAGCACTCGCCGGGCGGTACGTCCTCTTCGTCGGTGAAGAGATCGCGACCCGGAAGAACGATCGGCAACTGCTCACCGATCGAGGCCAGATGGTCCGCAACCGAGCCGAGTGGACCGTGCGCGCGATCCACCGAGATCTGTCGGTCACGGTCGAGGGAGCGAGCGGCACGGTCCGACTGCCGAGGGAGTACGTCGCCGAACACGTCGACCTCGCCTACGCCCGAACCGGAGCCGGCGCACAAGGCCGAACGGTCGACGC
>CAWKLM010000006.1:0-16531 GCA_963850475.1 Ilumatobacteraceae bacterium
ACACACCCACACGAACAAAAGGAGGACCCGCATCTACGTCGAACGGCGCACCGCTGAAGGCAAGAGCAAACGAGAAATCATGCGCTGCTTGAAGCGCTACGTCGCACACGCGTCTACCGCGACCTCAACCCCCTCGTCGAAGCCCTTGACCAAGAAATCGGAGCTTCATATCGCCGGTTATCGCTCAGTCCACGGATGATCCGGCAGGGTTTGAAGTGATGCACCCGGAACCGGCGATCGGTGTTGAGCAGGCATGTGGCGGTGTCCGTGCACTCAGTTCGGAGGTGCCAATGCGGCCTTGATGTCGTCGCGCCGGATGAGCAGGATCGCGCTGGTCGTGGCCACCCAGATCGGGAACACCCAGGTGAGGAGGACGTTCGGCACCGGCACCAGGAGCAGGGTCAGGCCGATGACGTAGCCGGCGAGAACGTGCCATCGTGGGAACGCCTCCGAGAGGCGCCCGACGGTGGTCGTCGAGATGATGAACACCGCCTCGAGCCGCGTCGTGACCAGTGACGCCATCGTCAGCCCGCCCGCCTGGCTCATGGCGACGGTTCCGGCGTCGGGCACCACGTCGAACGTCCGCGCCGCGATCGCCGGCGCGGCGTACAGCACACCGACCACGAGCCACGAACCGGTGACCAGCAACCCTGACCCGAAGAACACGGTCCCGAAGAACCGGTTCTCGCGGCTTCCGACCCGGCGCCGGATCACCGCGACGAACCAGACGAACATGATCGCCGACACCGTGAGCAGGTTCACGGCGAGGAGCATCAGGCGCTGGTTGGCGTCGTCCATGTACCACTCGGCGACTGCGGCGTCGCCGTCGCCCGGGTCGGGAGCGCTCAACAGCAATCCGGTCGCGACGAGCGACAACAGGCTGTGCAACAGCCCAGCGATCGCGGCCGCCTCGATCGACCGAATCGCCCGACGCGTTCGGTGCGCTCGGTGCGGTTCGGCTACCGGTTCGTCGTCGTCGGCGGTCATCCCCATTTGCCCGCACGAGACGGCGCGCTGCCCACGGCATTGGTCACGCTTCCAGTTTTGCATGCCCACCGACGTCTTGAGGGGGACCCGTTTAGTAGTGGTCCAGTTGATACGTCCCCCTGGTAGTGGCCTCGGTTTGTGAGAGTAGGGCTGATCCCAAGGAGGTTTCGGTCGTCGGAACGTGGTGCGATGGCTTGGCCGCGGCGAGAACGAGCGCCAGCCTGCCCACACAACCAACACGTCCGCGGCGAGGAGGTCACGAGGGTGTCAGATGACGGCCCGCCCGATTTCCACCGCGACGGCAGTGGCTTCACCCGAACGTCGCGTCGGAGGTCCCCTGGCGCTGACGGCCGTGACCCTCGGACTGCTGACGTGGCCGATGGCGTTCAACCTCGGCGCGTACGGTGACATCTTCTACGACGACATCTTCCGGGTCGTCGTTGCATCGTCGATCCTGTTCTTGATCACCATCGCCAACTCCGGCTACCCGTCACCGTGGTACGGGTTCGTTCCGATCACACTCGCCGCCCCACTGCTCTGGTTCCTGACGGCGGCGTGGGTCGAGGGGTCGACCTTGGCAGCGCTCGACCGCCGGGTGTTGGTCGTCGGGATTGTGCTGATCCTCGTCGTCTCGGTCCCAGTCACCTTGCGGCTGCTCATCGATCTCTTGCTGCCCGAACAATCGCAGGCCGGGAGCCGGCGGATCTTGGCGACGATTGTCGGAATTCCTCGGGGTTGAGGGCGGCCGGATGGATCGGTACTGCGCCGACCGGATGGTCAACCGGTTGGTGAGGCGCGCTCATCAGAACGACGGCAACATGAACCTGTCGGCTCGACGGGCGATCTCCGCTCCCCCGATCCGAGGGGATGGGATCCACCACCCGCCGCCGCTATCGCTCTTCAGCCGATGATCTTGGCCTGCCGCCGTGGATCTGGACCGAGTCAGCGTCAGCGACCTCGGACCAGGGCACCGAGGTCAGCCGGACGATCGTGATCGGGCGGCAGACGGCGCTCCAACGGGCGACGACATCGGGTCAGAGCGAGCATCCAACCCCACTGTCCCGCGTGCACGCACCGCGCGACCTGCTTGCCCCACGACATCTCGACGAGCGGCGTGACGGCGATCATCAGTCCGGCGACGTCCGACAACGTGTCGGCCGTTTCGATATCCTCGAGCGGCGTCGATTGGATCTGCCGCTTTGGTCTGCCCCTCACCGCCCACCTTCAAGTTCGTCCATTTCAAAGACAATCCGGAGCCGATCGGCGCGCGGGTCATCGAAGGTTGGGCGCTTTCCGACCAACCGCTCCCCTCAATAGGAATCGGCGTGTCCGAAGCGGCTCTCACCGCCGGGCTCATCGCGATCGGGCTCCCCGGAGTCGAGCCCGTTCGCCGCCGCGATCACCACGCGACTGTGCACCTTCTACCTCCCGCCCATCTGGGGCTACTTCGCCATGCGATGGCTGCGCAACAACCGGTACCTGTAGGCGCCCATGATGCATGAGATGGCGGAGGAGACGGAGCTGGCGCCGCCAGGCGATGAGGACCATGGAATCGGAGCGTGGGCGCGGGTTGGACGCTGGTGGAAGCGCAGCCGCTCGAGCGCTCTCGAGGTCGGCGCGCGGCTTCCGTTCTCCGGCGTTGCCGTGCGGGTCTTCGCACGTGACAAGCACGCCGCCGGAACCGTGCTCGGGAGCGCTCTCGCCCTCCGCCTGTTCCTGTTCTTCGTTCCGATGGCGCTCTTTCTGTTCGGCGTGGCGGGGATCCTCGGTCGGTACTCGAACGTGAACTCCTCGTCGGATGTCGGGATTGGCGGTGCGCTCGGTGATGAGCTCGACACCGCGTTTCGCCAAGACGGGCTGGCGCCGTGGATCGCTGTCGTCGCCGGTATCGTCAGCATGGCATGGGCGGGCCGGTCGCTGAGCCGGGCCCTCGTCGTCTCCAGCGCACTGTCATGGCAGATGGGCGGCAATCAGCCGCTGCGGATGCGCGTCATCGGCGTCGTCGTCGGAATCCTCGTCGGGCTGTCGCTCACCTGGGTGCTGATCAACGAGATCCGACAGGCGGCCGGGATCGCCGTCGCGTCGGTCTCCTTCGTCGGCGTTGCCGGCATCTACTTGGTGCTGTGGTCGGTGCTGTACATCGCCCTGCCCCGCGCGACCAACGATCCTGGCGCGGCGCTTCCGGGCGCGGCGGTGATCTCGGCGGTGCTGACCTTGCTCCACGTCGTCAGCCAGCTCTACCTGCCCCAGAAGATCAGTGGCGCGTCGTCGATGTACGGCACCTTTGGCGCCGTTGTCGCCATTCTCGGCTGGTTCTTCATCATCGGGCGTGTGCTCGCGTTCACATTCGCGTTGAACGCTGTGATGTTCGAGGAGCTTGGCAGTATCTCCCGTTTCGTGTTCGGGCTTCCGGTACTCCGCATCATCCCCCGCCACTCCGCGGCGTTCGCCCGATACTTCGATCTTCCCCGACCAACGTGAACGACGCCCGCCAGGTCAGCACGATGAGCATCACAGTGAACGACCGTTCTGTGCGGTCGGACGGGAACCGAGCGACGAGAGACTCCTCGAGTTCGTCGGCAACCGGTTCAAGCGAATTGTCTCCTCAGTCAACTGGTTGAGGGGGACAACCACGGTTGGGGCCATGGCTGGGGTCGTGGCTGCGAGTGATCAGCGACGATGCGTTCCGGAATCGGCCGGTACTGGTACGGGATTGTCCGCGCGCTCGATCGCGATTTCGTACTCGGACCCGAGTTCACCCTCACCCCAACCGACAGCGGAACCTTCGTCACGGTCAACCACCGCCTCCTCCCCGACGAACACGTCGAGTCGCACCAACAAGGGTGGCTGATGTTCCTCGCCCATCTCCAACCCACAAACAAGCCCAGGTCCCGCCAACACAACCAATAGCCGACCCGAGTCGACCCACCGCGATTGACACCCCGACCCGATCTCACCTCCCACCGAACCCATACGAGCACGCATACTTCGGCACGCGTAATCACAACTCGTCAACTCACAGAGCTGCGCTACGTCGGCCCGGATGCAGCGCCCGATAATCACAACTCCGCGCCGGCCATCTGGCCGCCCATACCCGGCATACGCGCGCACCGAAGGTCCGGGCAGGAGCGCACATAACGCGAGCGCCGTAACCCGAGGTTCAACGTTCATGGACTCAGCGAGCGGTCCCACGGTGTGCGACACCCGGTGGCGTCGCATCTCGTCCGCAACTGGCTCGGTGAGAGCACAGCATCGCAGCGGCGCTGGCCTCATCGAGAGCCATCGAGTAGCTGTCAGGGGACGAGTTCGAATGCGTCTCGGTGCGCTGGTCGGACGACGGCGAAGTCTCGATGGTTCAGGGTCGCCAACGTCGACTGGCCCAACCTTTCGGCGACGGCGATGATCGAGGCGTCAACGAATCCGAGGCCGAGGTCGTCATAGGTCTCGATCAGTTCAAGGCATCGTTCGTAGTCGTCCGCGACGAGATCGATGATATCGAAACGGTCGCTCGTGACGAGGCGGAGAAAGCTCGCTTCTGCGTGAGGGCCGAGGCGATCCTCGATGAGCCATGCCGTCTCGGCAACGACAGGAGCTGCGATGGCGAGATCGGTTCGTTTCCGGAGAAGGTCTCCGCACGACTGATGATTCGGTTCGTTGCGATCACCAGCAGCGATAAAGATGCCGGTGTCGACGAGCAGCACGGTAGGTCAGACGCCGCGTGCGAACTTCTTGTCGGCTGCCGCGCTCCGAGCGCTGCGAACATCGAAGGGTTCTGACTCACCGGACGCACCGACGCCGATGAAGGCTTCGAGTGGATCGTCGTCGAGTTCGGCGATGAATCGGTCAACGAGAACCTGCGGGTCGACTCCGCGCCGCTGTGCCGCTGCATCGAGCTTCGCGGCAAGTTCGTCAGCACTGATCGCCATGACGCCATTGTACGGCTCAGCTGCCAACAGTAAAGAGCGTCGTAGCGCTCTCGCCGACGTCTCGGTACTCGTTCGACGATCTCGTCAGACGCCCGTACGGATCCGCATGTAACGACGGGTGCGCTCGGGGGTCCTTCGTTCGATCACAGGCTCCCACTACGTCCCTCAGTCGCGACCGAGATTTCTTGTAACGGTTCGGGCCGATTGGGGCCTGTTGTCGATCAAGAGCGTTCGGAGTCCTCCACACCGGAGCCGCCGGGCCGATGAGAGGACCGAGCAATGCATCACCAGCCGAACACCTCCAACGCACCCGCTGTTCTGAAGATCAGCGAGGTCATCATCGTGATGCGGATCAGCCGCACCGCTGCGTACGAGGGAGCGCGCAACTTCCTCGACACCGACGGCGCCGATGGCATCCCCTGCGTCCGAGTTGGCCGATCAATCCGCTTCCCGCGCCTGCTTCTCGAGCAGTACCTGAAGCAACCCATCACCGCCGACCAACTCAACGGCGCCGACGACCCCACCGACATCGACCCACCAACGACTGCTCCTACCTCTCGCGCACGCACCACCTCCCCCACGACCACACGCTCCACCAACTCCACCCCTCCCCGACTCTTCTCCGCCTGACCACCCGCCAGCCGACCCCACCCCTCCCTCGCCATGACCACTCCCGAACCAACACCTGAAATCCAAATCAGACAGTTGCCCGCGGCCAGGAGTGCGTATTGAAATGCTGCGCGTCAGACCGATCCATCACGGCGCCTCGGGCGCGGTCGTCAAGTACCTCACCGAGTACCTGACCAAAGCCATCGGCGAACCCACCGGCCGCTGGGCTGGACGCCAAGCAGCCGCACTCGGTCTTGCCGCCGAGGTCGACGCTGAACACCTCCAAGCGATCCTCGACGGCATCCACCCGCTCACCACCGTCACGCTCGGTTCACCATTCACGACCCGCGAACGTGCGAGCAGCAAGAAGATCTCGTCGGTGATCGGATTCGACGCCACCTTCTCCGCACCCAAGACGTTGTCGATCATGTGGGCGCTGTCCGGCGACGACGGGTTCGCCGAATGCCACGACATCGCCGTCCAAGCAGCCGTCGACGCGATCGAGTCTCGGGCAGCGACGACCCGTGTCCGCTCGAACGGGTCACGGATGTTCCTCGACAGCGAAGGCATCACCGCTGCGGTGTTCCGACAATCGACCAGCCGAGCCGACGACCCACAACTCCACTCCCACGTCGTCATCTCCTCCAAAGTCCAAACCTCAGACGGGCGATGGCGCGCCCTGGACGCTCGTCAGTTGATGGCGCACCAATCCACCTTCGGTCGCGTGTACCAATCGACCCTCCGAGCCGAGGTCACCAACCGCTACGGCCTCGCATGGACCACCGTCGAGCAGGGGCAGGCCGAGATCGCCGGCGTGCCGACCGAGCTGATCGAGCTGTTCTCCAAACGAGCCGAAGAAATCGACGCCGAACTCGCCAGACGTCTCGACGAGTACCGCCACAAGCACGGCCACGACGCCCCGCTCGACATACGTTCGGCCATCGAGCGCGAAGTCGCAGCCGACACCCGAGACGCCAAGAGCGGCATCGGCCCCGACGACCTCCGCACCCAATGGGCCAACGAAGCCGCATCTCTCGGCATCGACGACCAGCGCCTCGTCGCGCTCGTCTCGAACGCCGTCCGCTCGCATCGCCGCGACACCCGGCCTTCCGAACGCCGAGGATCTCGTCGCAGCGATCGCCGAGCACCGCTCGACGTGGCAACACCTCGACGTCATCCGCCATCTCACCGACAACACCACCGCACCCCGCCGCATCAGCGGCCACCAATGGGCCGACGCGATCAGCCGGCTCGCCGATCAAGCCATCGAAGCAAGCATCAACATCGACGCACCCACCGACTCCCCGCTCCGCCGAGCGAGCGATCGACGTTCGGTGTGGGCCGACCCGACCACAACTCACGCCACCAGCGAACACGTCCTCATCCAAGAAGAACACATCGCCACCTGGGCCATCGACGCCCAATCCACACCCTCACGACCATCGGCCACGATCGAGGCCGGATCACTCGACACCGGACAACACGAAGCAGCAGCAACCATCGCCGGACACGACCGCCTCGTCCTCGTCGTCGGACCCGCCGGAGCCGGCAAAACCACCATGCTCCACGCCGCCACCATCGACCTCGACCAACAGCAACGCCCGGTCCTCGGGTTCGCACCAACAGCCAAAGCAGCCCGGGTCCTCGAAACAGAGACCTGCATGCGGTCCGACACCGTCGCCAAACTCCTCTACGACCTCCGCCACCGACCCGCCGGATTCGAACCACCCATAGCGGGGACCACGATCGTGATCGACGAAGCCGGAATGCTCAACACCGCCGACCTCCACCAACTCATCAACCACACCGACACCCACGGATGGCGACTCGCACTCGTCGGCGACCCACACCAACTCCACGCCGTCGGCCGCGGCGGCATGTTCGACGAACTCTGCGCCACCGGCCTCACCATCGAACTCGACCAACTCCACCGCTTCACCCACGACTGGGAAGCCACCGCCACCCTCCAACTCCGACGAGGCGACCCGGAAGTCCTCAACACCTACGCCGAGCACAAAGCGATCATCGCCGGCACCTTCGACGAACACCTCGCCGGCGTCGTCAACGAATGGCGATGGCACCAAACCATGAACACCACCCTCGCCATCACCACCACCCGCAACGACGACGTCCACACCATCAACAACGCCATCCAAGCCGACCGCCTCCAACGAAACGACCTCGACACGACAACCACGGCGCCGCTGTCGATCGGCGTCGGCTACCCCGGTGACGTCATCACCACCCGACGCAACGACCGCCGGCTCATCACCTCAACCGGCGACACCGTCCGCAACCGCGACCGCTGGACCATCAACACCATCCACCCCGACGGAGCACTCGTCGTCACCAGCCTCGACAGCGACCACATCGTCACCCTCCCCGCCGACTACGTCACCGAACACGTCCACCTCGGCTACGCCGCCACCGAACACGGAGCCCAAGGCGAAACCGCCCACGCCAGCCTCACCATCGTCACCGACGCCACCACCAACCGAGGCCTCTACGTCGGAGCCACACGAGGCCGAAACACCAACCTCATCCTCACCGTCGCCGACGACCGCGACCACGCACTCCAACGACTCACCCACATCATCACCAACGACCGCACCGACCTCCCCGCCACCGTCCAACGCCGCCACCTACTGCAAGACCAGAAGCAGCCACGACCGACACGAGAACCTCGATGCACGATCCCCGATTGGTTCAACGGTCTCTACGAGGAGACGCGCGCCAACGCTCTTCGGCTCAGACGAGCGGTCGACGACCGCGACGCTCAACGAGCGATGCAGTCACAGCGGGTCGTGGAAGCGCGGAGATTGCTGCCCGAGGCGACCGCCGCGCACACGCCGTTCGCGAACGGCGTCCACGACGCAAGCACCGACAGGCACGAAGCCCAGCAGAGCGTGTGGTCAGCCGAGAGCGACCTTCGCAGCGCCGGCCGGCTCGGCAGGCGAGCGGCTCGTCAGCGGCTTGATGAAGCCAGCGCTGGACTCCTGTCGGCAGACAGCCACCTCAACAGGATGAATGCACAGGCGAAGCCGACCAACGACCAGCTGGACCGCATCGAAAAGACCGTCTACTCCTGGGAGGACAAGGAGTCCACGCGCCAAATCCTCGACGAGTGGTACAACCTGGACGGCCAAACAGCGGCTGCGGAAGCGGATCTTGCCACGCTCGATACCTGGCGTTCCTGGGCACAGGGCGAACACGTGGCCGACGTCCGACTCGCCGAAGTCCTCGCCGCACTGCTCGATAGTTCGCCGAATGAGCGTCGACTTGCCATGGCGCTGAACGTTGCGCCGCCAGCACCAAGTCTCCAGCCAGCGCAGTCACTCCAGATCGAGTTCTGAGTGGCCGGTCAAACCGCCACGTAGTCAATCGCAAAATCCTGAACGGTGCAAACAACTTGACGGGGGACGGCGGCCGACAGAATGAGATCGAGATAGCGCTCACAAAGTCAGTCGCCGGAATCGCTCGTCGTGTCGACCATGGATTTCGCATGACCGTCCGAGCCGGACCACCCCTCGAAGTCGAAGAAGCCGGCGACGACGACGAAGAGCGCACTCCTACCCCGGCCGAGTTGGAGCTTCAGCGCCTACGAGACGAGATCGTGAACAACCAGCGCAGGGCCGATTCTCAGCAACTTGAGGGTGAGCCGATTCTTCGAGAGCTGAGTGTCGCTGCATCGAACGCCGACGACCCGGACGAATAGACCCCTTGCGCAGAGGAGCCCACTACGACCGCCGTCCGATCCGATCCACTACAGCCAGCTGACTGTTCGGGAGCGCATGCGCATACGTGTTCATGAGCATCTCCGGGCTGTGGCCGAGGATGTCGGCAATGGCTCGCAGCTCGCCGAGGTCGCTCGCCTGCTGAACCATGTGCGTCGCCGCCGTGTGACGCAGACCGTGTGAGGTCAGTCGCGGCAGCTCGGCGCTCTCGACGAAGCGTTCGAGCGCCCGGTCGTACGACCGCGGCAGCACCAGCCGGCCCACCCGTGTCGCGACGATCAGGTCGTTGTCCTCCCATTTCTCGCCGGCCACCAACCGTTCGGCCGCCTGCTCGGCTCGACGTCGAGCGAAGGCCCGCATCGTGTCTTCGTCGATCGGGATCGTGCGACGTGACCGTTCGTTCTTGGCGTTGCTCCACTCGGCACCGTTCCGAGTCGCCACGATGCTCTCGTCGATCTTCAACGTCCCCGCTTCGACGTCGAGGTTCTTCCACTTCAACGCAAGCATCTCGCTCCGCCGCAACCCATAGAGCACCGACACCCGGAATGCCACCGCCCACCGATGGCCCGCCGTCGCCTCCAAGAACCGATCGACCTCGTCGGCCGTCCACGTCTCGGTCTCCTTCTCACGCACCGGCTTCGCAACCGTTCGAGGCAAACCGACACGAGCCGCCGGGCTGCGCGCGATCAATCCTTCGTCGACTGCTTCGGTCAACGCCGCTCGCAACACGGTCCGACAGATCTGCACGGAGCGCTTCGACAACTTGCCGCCAGCGGCAAGTGCCTCGATCCATCCGGCGACATCGTCGCGGTCGAGCATCGACAATTGGATCGCACCGAGCCCGGCTTCGATGTGTGGGATCGCCCAGGCGTACTGCTCCTGAGCCTTCGGTGTGATGTCGGTGCGGCCGGCGACGTAGCGGCGCACGAGCCAGCTCACCGTTCCCTTGTCGGCAACGACGCCCTCGACCTTCATCTCGCGAGCTGCCTTCAACGCTGAGCGCTGGGACTTGTACGTGCCGAGCTGTTTCGGTTTGTGCTTGCCCGTGCCGGTGTCGACTCCATCGACACGAACGACCCACTTGTCGCGCTGCTTGCGGACTATCGGAGAACCCGTTGGCTTCCAGGCCATGACCTACTCCCTCGGTGAAAACCGATCCGAAGTCTGATACATCGCTGATACATGGGCACTTCGACCGGTCGAGGCAAAGTGTATCACTCCTGGTAGATGTGGTCGGGGTGGGGAGATTCGAACTCCCGGCCTCCTGCTCCCAAAGCAGGCGCGCTAACCAAGCTGCGCTACACCCCGTGTGTGGGCGGCCAACCTATCGGGCCGCGCCAGCGGCTCGTTGCGAGGTATCCAGCGATCACAAAGCGATCGCTCCGCCCGACCTCGGGGGCGCGGGCCAGGTTCGTTCCCCGATGACCAACCCGGCGGCGGCGTACGCACTCTCGAGCTGCTCGACGTGGACGGTTCCCCGCCCGCGGAGTCGGTCGAGGTTGGTGATCGCTTGGACGACATCGACATGGGCACGTCGGAAGAGGGCGTCGTGGCCGTGAGCCACTCCGGCAAGCGCATGAGCGAGTTCGTGCGCACCCGTGGCGATCGTCGCCTGCGACGTGGCGATCCCGATGTCGACCACCGCTCCGTCCCACGTCGAACATCGGGTGACCGACGAGCGCGCGGATGCGCGCATCTCGCGAACCGGGACATCGCCGTTCGGCCACCATCCGGACCGCACGACCGACCGCACCGCATCAGCGACCGCCCCGACGCCGACGACGATCTCGAGGTCGGTGCCATCGAACGCCGTGACTTCCGCTGCGTACACCTGGGCGCGCTCCCGGTCGGCAGCGGTCATCGTCGACCCGAGTCGAGGGGCTTGCGACCAGCGAGCCGGGTACGACCCACGTCGGCGCGGTCCGCAGCGGCGACGCCCCGCGCAAAGCCGTCGGGTGCAACGGCCGACGGGCGCGATGCCGAACGCACCCGACCCCACGATTCAGCCGCAAAACGGTCGACTCGTTCTCGCCGTTGGCGCAGAACGAGCTCGGTGGTGTTCGAGCCCGAATCGGACGCGGCCTGCTCGACCGTCGCCCTCGTCTCGGCGAGTAACTCCCCGATGCGGTCTGCAAAGCCGAACAGAAACGCCCGACGCTGACGCTGCGTCGCGGCGCCGGTCGAGCCGCGGACCTCCGACATCTGCTGGGCAACTTGCTGGTGCAGCGACGCGTACATCACCTGGACGATCGAGAGGTCGTCACGCCGGCCTGCGAGGGTGGCCACTGTGCCGGTGGCGATGGCCTGGAAGACCATCCGAACGTCGTGGCTGTCGGCGATGCTGTTCAGGAGACTGATCCGGCCCCGAACATACGCCCCGCGGCCGACGACGATCTCCAGGAGGGCCAAGTCGTCGGAGACCGGCCGAGCAGCAAGGCGCTCCGGGTCGATCCGGTGCCGAGCGACGAGCTCGGCTGCCTTTCGCGCGAACGTGTCGGACTCATGCTGGTTGTCGGTGCGCGCCGCCTTGTCGAGCAGTTTCCGAACCCGTTCGACGAGCGACGGATCAGCTTCTGACAGTGATGACGCCATTGGAGAGGTTGCCTTCTCGCCGCACACGCAGCGTGGTTAGGTTACGGAGCAGAAGGGAAGAAACAGTATGACGAACGTGCCCCAACCGAACGCTGCAACCAACGGGTCATCGGCGCTGGGGGCTGACGACGAATCTGTAGCAACCACGCCGATCGACGGAGGAGACGGCCGCAGCCTGCGCCGCAAGCGCAACCGCGACGCGGTCATCACCGCACTGATCGACCTGATCAGGGAAGGCGACCTGACCCCCACTGTCTCCAAGATCGCCGATCGCGCTGCGGTGTCACACCGCTCGGTCTTCCGCTACTTCGAAGATCTCAACGACCTCGCCCGCACGGCGATCGAAGTCGAGTTCCGCAATGCATGGCCACTTTCCGTGATCCCACACGTCGGAGAGGGGCCACTCGATGGGCGCATTGATGCGATGGTCAACTCAGCGATCCGCACGTTCCAGCGGACCCACCTGCTGGGGATCGTCGCCCGATCGCGGGCAATCGATCTGGACGAGGTCGATCGCGGCCTGACCACCATCTACGAGCTGCGACTCGACCAGGTCCGCCGACACTTCGCGCCGGAGCTCGACACGATGGAGCCGGCGCGCGCCGAGGCCATCGCGGTGGCGATTACGGCAACAACCGGGCTGGACAGCTTCGACGTCCAGCATCGGATGGTCGGTCGGTCGGTCGAGGAGGTGGCCACCATCTGGCAGACCACCATCCACGCACTCTTGGGCTGAACCGATCTGTACCGGTCTGCGCGCCGGGCCGATATCCTCCCGACGTCTAGCGGACGTAGTTCAACGGCTAGAACCTCAGCCTTCCAAGCTGATGATGCGGGTTCGATTCCCGTCGTCCGCTCCAATCGAAAGTGCTGGATAACACCAGCGCATTGACGGTGCCGAAGCAATTCGGTACCGTGCGAAGCTCTCGCCGGCGATTGTGCTGTGCCTCAAACGTGCCTTACGCAAAGGACAACAGGAGGCAGCCATGGCCGGCAAGAGGTCATTCGGAACCATCCGCAAGCTGAAGAGCGGCAAGTACCAAGTTCGGTACCGACGCCACGGCAAGCAACTCTCGAGCGGCAAGACGTTCGCCACGAAGGCCGACGCAAGTGCCCATCTCTCCACGCTCGAGACGGACATCCTTCGGGGCCGAACCGTCGAGTCGACGGCCGGGCGGATTCGGCTCGGCGACTACGCCCGGACGTGGCTCGAGCAACGAGATCTCCGCCCGCGGACTCGAGAGACGTACGAGTCGCAGCTCAAGTGGATCTTGAATCGATTCGAGTTGGCCGCCCTCAACGAGATCACGCCCGGCGACGTGCGCGGCATGGCACGGCGATCTCGTGAGGTCGGCGCTGCATCCGAACTCTGTGTCGAAGGTGTACCGGATGCTTCGGTCGATCCTGACCACTGCGGTCGACGACGGGTTGCTCGCCGAGAACCCGGCTCACATCCGCGGTGCCGCGCACGAGTCCATCCCCGAGCGGCCTCTACTGACCTGGGAGCAAGTGGCGGAGCTCGCAGACGCCATCGAGCCGCCATTTTCCGCCCTGGTGTGGCTGGCCGCATCGACGGGCCTTCGCTTCGGCGAACTCACGGGGTTGCAGCCGTCCGATCTCGACCTCAGCGATCCTGCGGCAGCAACTGTGCGGGTCCAGCGAGCCCTCTCCTACGAGAGTGGGACCGGAACGGTTCTCGGCGCACCGAAGACGGAGAGCGCGTATCGGACCGTGTCGATCCCTGCGCCGGTCGTGCACAGGGTCGTCGACCACATGAGGAGCTTCCCGAGCGAGCACGACGTCGGTCTCGTGTTCACCTCGACCAGAGGTACACCACTGGTGAACGGCTACTTCGCTCCATTCTGGCGACGCGCTCGCTGAGCGTGTGGGACTTCCCGACGTGCGTTTCCACGACCTCCGTCATCTCGCCGGGACGGAGGCAGCGTCCGCGGGCGCTTCACTCCGTGAGGTGATGGCGCGGCATGGGCCACTCATCGAGTCTCGCGTCGCTGCGGTACCTGAAGGCATCGGAGCAACGCGAGACGGAGATCGGCGACGCAATCGCCAGAAGAATCGCAGCGGCAGCCGAGACTCCCGCTGCGAACTCGCCGACGTCGTGAATCAAAAAGTCGTACGAGCACGTTCGACGTCGAGCTTCGCCGCCACCTGAAGCGCGCGCGTCCGGGGCGGCTGTGGAGCACGCAGTCTTGTCATGACGGTAGGCCGAGCCCGGGCGACTCAATCCCCTGCGAGCGACGCCTCGTCGTGCCGCGTCCCAGCCAGGAATCGACGATGTCGCGGCCCTCACCTTCGGAGTCACCGGGGGTCAAACTCGGCGTGGCGGGGTCACACGGAGTGGTGGGCGGCGAGTCGATGGTCGGCCAATGAGCGAGCGGAGGCAACTGCGACTCGAGCTTGGTGAGTTCGTGGTGTTCGACGATGTGGGGCCAGTGTTCGAGTATCCAGTCCCGCCGGGCTTGCTGACCGTGCTCGGCGATTCGGAGCAACTCGGCGATGTCGGTGAGCGGTTCGCGGGTTCGGTTGAGCAGGCCGCCGACGATGTGTCGTTGGTCTGCGGGGGCGGTGTCGATGAGCGCATCGAGTTCGTCGATTCGTTCCCTGATCGCTACCGGATCGAGGCTCGTGGCACGCGGCGGCTCGGATCGTTCGACGCGCAGCATCTGTCGGGAGGCGAGCGCGAGTTCGTTGCGCTTCGTCCACGCCTCGATGTCGTCCGGGGCAGTCGGCCGCGGTCCGTAGCCGGCAGCATGGCCGGGGATGCGGTGTGAGTCGCGCCAGTGGGCGATGTCGGCGACGAGGTCGTCGTACACGATCGCCTTCGTTGGGTCGGTTGGCCGGTCGCCTGCCCACCATCTCAGCCAGTCGGGCGGTGTCGAACGGAGCGCGGTGTGCGAGCTGTTCTCGCCGCTGTGCGATCGCTGCCTGCAGAACCGATGCGTCACCGAGGGACGAGTCGTGCTCGACGAGGGCTGTCTCCCACCTCGACATCAGGCCGCTGATGCGGGCCGCCTCGTTCTCGAGATACTCGGCGGCGAGTTCGGTGAGTTCGATCTCGTCGGGGTGGTCGATGGGCGCGAGAAGGTGCCATGGGAGTTGTCGATGGGTGACGACTCCGGTGTCGCTGGTGAAGCGGACGGTTGCGTGGCCGATGGTGTCGTGGAGTCGGGTGACGATGCCGACATTGTCCCAATCGCGAGCATTCACGCGGCCACCAACCACCATCCGACGCCGATGTCGTTCGGCCAGTTCGAGTCGCTCGGCGGCTACCGAAGGGTCGATGAATCCGGCATCGATCAGCTCCGCGGTGACTGTCCGCACGCGTCGGAGTCGGCCGATCAGTTCTCCGAGGTCGCAGGCGTTGGCCAGTTGTGCGATGCGGTCGATGTCGGGCTGCTCCATGGTGATGAAGTGCTTGGCTCGTGTTGCGGCGAGGGTCGCGGTCAGGTCGGATTCGGGGTCGTCGATGTTCTCGGTGGCGAGCGGTATACCGGTGGTATGCGTGGGCTCGGCGACGGTGGCGGCTTGGCGGGTGGTGGCGTAGAGGTGGGCGGAGTGGCGAGCGCGAGAGAGCGAGACGTAGGCGGCTTCTCGGTAGAGACCGGCAGGACCGACCACGTGGATGTGGTCGCAGGTGACGCCTTGAGCCTTGTGGATGGTGGTGGCGTAGCCGTGATCGACGGCGCCAGAAAGGGTGTATTCGGCGTCGAGTCTGATCTGGCGATGGCTTCCCGTGCCGGTGATGTCGATGGAGCCGGTGCGGTGGTCGATGCGAGTAATCGTGGCGATCATCCCGTTGTCGACGCGGCATCGATGTTGGGTGTCGAGGTCGATCTGGCCGCCTGCGTTGGCGAGCAGAACGATGCGGTCGCCGACCTGGAATGAACGGTCGTGAATCTCGAGTGCCTCTCCGGTGAGGAATCCGGCGGTGTCAGCTCGGTGTCGTGCGAGTCGATTGAGGAGACGCGCTTCTGCTCGGGTGCCGGCGATCAGGTGGGCGTTCGCTCCGGAGGCGTGGTGGTTCCACCAGGCCTCGACCGCTTCCGCGTGGAGGTGCTCAACGGTGTCGAAGAGATGGATGCGGTCGTGATCTCGATAGGTGTTCCAGAAGGTGCTCAGGCCGCCGTGGCGCAGATGGTCGAGCGCCGCGTGTTCCCAGTCGTTGCGCTGGCGCCGGTTGATGGTGAGTTCACAGCGCCGTCCGCCGACGTGGGCGAGGGCGGCGCGGAATCCGCCGCCTGCGGTGATCTCGGGAAGTTGGAGGTGGTCACCGACCAGGATCGTCTTCACACCCAGCACCCGGGTGTGAGTGAGGATGCGATGGAGGTCGATGGTCCCGCACATTCCGGCCTCGTCGACAACGAGGACGTCGCCCGGACGCAGTTCGGCGTGGTTGAGGAGCCGGGGAACCGTGAAGGCGTCGATGCCCGCGCCGTCGGCGAGTTCGCGGTGCTGCACGACCAGTGGGACAGACGCCGACGAGACGGTGGCCGTGAACAGAGAAGACATGCCGGACGGCATTCATGGTGTAAGTCTTGCCGGTCCCGGCTCGCCCGATGACGACCTCGACGGCGAGGCCCTGGGTGCAGAGACGGCGCACCGTGTCGGCCTGATCGTGCCCGAGCGTGTTCCCGAAGTCGCCGAGGGTCTGCTCGACGGTCAGCG
>CAWKLM010000007.1:0-7529 GCA_963850475.1 Ilumatobacteraceae bacterium
AAAACTGGAAGCGTGACCAATGCCGTGGGCAGCGCGCCGTCTCGTGCGGGCAAATGGGGATGACCGCCGACGACGACGAACCGGTAGCCGAACCGCACCGAGCGCACCGAACGCGTCGGGCGATTCGGTCGATCGAGGCGGCCGCGATCGCTGGGCTGTTGCACAGCCTGTTGTCGCTCGTCGCGACCGGATTGCTGTTGAGCGCTCCCGACCCGGGCGACGGCGACGCCGCAGTCGCCGAGTGGTACATGGACGACGCCAACCAGCGCCTGATGCTCCTCGCCGTGAACCTGCTCACGGTGTCGGCGATCATGTTCGTCTGGTTCGTCGCGGTGATCCGGCGCCGGGTCGGAAGCCGCGAGAACCGGTTCTTCGGGACCGTGTTCTTCGGGTCAGGGTTGCTGGTCACCGGTTCGTGGCTCGTGGTCGGTGTGCTGTACGCCGCGCCGGCGATCGCGGCGCGGACGTTCGACGTGGTGCCCGACGCCGGAACCGTCGCCATGAGCCAGGCGGGCGGGCTGACGATGGCGTCACTGGTCACGACGCGGCTCGAGGCGGTGTTCATCATCTCGACGACCACCGTCGGGCGCCTCTCGGAGGCGTTCCCGCGATGGCACGTTCTCGCCGGCTACGTCATCGGCCTGACCCTGCTCCTGGTGCCGGTGCCGAACGTCCTCCTCACCTGGGTGTTCCCGATCTGGGTGGCCACGACCAGCGCGATCCTGCTCATCCGGCGCGACGACATCAAGGCCGCATTGGCACCTCCGAACTGAGTGCACGGACACCGCCACATGCCTGCTCAACACCGATCGCCGGTTCCGGGTGCATCACTTCAAACCCTGCCGGATCATCCGTGGACTGAGCGATAACCGGCGATATGAAGCTCCGATTTCTTGGTCAAGGGCTTCGACGAGGGGGTTGAGGTCGCGGTAGACGCGTGTGCGACGTAGCGCTTCAAGCAGCGCATGATTTCTCGTTTGCTCTTGCCTTCAGCGGTGCGCCGTTCGACGTAGATGCGGGTCCTCCTTTTGTTCGTGTGGGTGTGTTCAGTTGACTTGGGCCGTGGGAGCGGCCAGCGGGGAGGCTTCGTCGTCAGGGTGAGCGGAGCGCTTCGGCCAGATGCCGAGCACCAGCACCAGCACCGACAGTGCCGCGCCTGCTGCACCCATCCAGTTGACGGCGTTGAAGCCGTATCGGTCGGCGAGAAGTCCGCCGAGCAGCGAGCCGATGAATCCGCCGAAGGCCGATCCTGCGATCAGCCAGCCGTTGGCGATGCCCGCCGGGAAGGTGGCGAACCCAACCGCTGTGCTCGGTTGGGCGAGTCGGGCAAAGGGGCTTCCCTGGTAGAGGATCTGCATGAAGGCGATCCCGAGCAACGCAGGGCTCCCGGCGATCAGCCCGACGACCGCCATCCCGAGCGCACCGACGAAACGCATCAGCACCCCGAGTGAGTACGTCGGGATGTTTCCGCGCGTGGCCATCATCTTGCCGGCGACGATGAACAGCGCGATGTTCAGCAGGCCGGCGAGCGAGATCAGCGTGGACGTCTCGGCCTCGCTGATGCCGTAGACGTTCGGCATGATGTTCGAGATCTGGCTGTTGATGCCGTTGTTCGCGACCGACGTCAACATCGTCACCAACAAGAACAGTCCAAACGACGACCACAGCACGGCTTTGAGCGGCGCCTTCACCTTCTCGTTGGTGGCGTCCGACTCGGCCTCGGTGTCGTCGTTGTCTCGATACATCACCGCGTGCAGTCGCTCTTCGGCTCCCTTGCTGGTCAGCCAGGTGACCGCCGCCATCACGAGACAGAACACCGACGCGATCCAGAAGCGGTTGGAGTACGACCACCCGGCCGCTGCAGCCGCACCGATCAACAACCCGCCGACCACCTGGCCGGCCGGCATCGAGAGCGAGTACCACGTCATCCGTTTCGCCTCGAGTGCGTGCGGCAGCTCGGCGCCGACGATGAACACGGGTCCGACAGCCGCGACGGCCGCTGTCGACACGCCGAGAATGATCGAATCGATCGCGTAGAACTTGGACGAATCCGAGGCAAACGCAAACGCGGCGAATCCCACCGCCATCCCGAGCACGCCGAGACTCATCACGATCCGGTGGGCGCCGTGGCGGTCGGCGAACGTTCCGAGCACCGGGCCGAGCACGGCGGCCAAGCTGATGACCGCCATTACGGAGCCGGCCGCGGCGGCGTCACTCGTCACCTCGGTGACGTAGGGCGGGATCAACAGCGCCATGAACGCGGAGAACCCCGCCCCCATGGCGAAGTTGGCGGTCATCCACCACTCGAATGGACGGCCTTCGGCACTCGCCGACTCGGCTTCGCTCATGACCGCTCCATCACGCGACGTCAACGAGATCGCCCATCGACAGCGTGCCGAAGGAGAGCGGCCGCGGGAGCGAGCCGACCTCGCGCGCTCGATGAATCGCCTCGGATCGGCAGTGCACGCCGAGCTTCAGGTTGAGCGACTTGAGGTGGGTCTTCAACGTGTTGCGGGTGACCCCCATCGTGCGTGCAATGTCGTTCTGGCTCATCGAGTCGTCAGGGAGCAACCTCAGGGTCGCGGCCTCCTGACCGGTGAGCATGGCGCCGCCCAGCAGGGTCACCGGTAAGTGCTCATCGCAGTGCTGCGCGCCACGGATCGTCCGCCGGAAGGCCCGGAGGTGGTCACGCGCCACTCCGACGTCTCCCGCTTCCAACGCAGACTCGATGGCGTCGAGCTGACGATCGACCACTCCGAATCTCCGACCTCACCACTGTGAAACCCTCGTTTCCCCATCCTGCCATCATGGCCCACGGGCCCTCGTATGGGCGAGATCACCGCGCCGGGATCAACCACTGAAAGACGTCAGGGTCGCAACCGATCTGGGAGAGTGACGATCCTCGACGGGTTCACAGCCCAATGGGTGGGACTCAGAACAGATCGACGAGCAGCAGGGCGCCGAGCGTGTACAGGCCGTACATCACGATGATGCCGATGCTCATCCATTTGCCCAGCTCACGCCCATCGAGGCCGAGTGCAAGACCGCCCGCGACCGAAGCCGTGACGCCGGGAAAGATCGGTCCGACGATGCCGAGGCCGCGCACTCCGAAGCGGTCGACGAACCGCCGCACTCGGCCGGCGTGATCATCGCCCGGCGCAGACTTGTCGCTCTCAGCCGGCGACGCCAAAGCGCCATCTCCGGTCCGCCGACGCCGCCACCACCCGGCGACACGATCGCCGGCGAGAATGAACGCCCAGCATCCGACCAGCCCGCCGCCCGCCGCCACCACAAACGTGACCAACGGCGAGATCCCCAGCACGAACCCGAGCGGAACCGCCCAGCCACCGATCAGAAACCCGGCAAGGGCGACCACGACGACCTTCATCCCCGGCCGCTCACATCGTCTCGGACGAGTCGCCGTTCAGCCGCATTGACTCGAGGTCGAGCAGCGTCGGTCCATCGAGCTCGATACCGGCCACTCGAAGATCGGCCAAGGTCATCCGGAGGCCCACGTCGATGGCCACGCGACGGGCACGTGGCTCCGGTGCATGCCAAATCAGCGCACGGACGATCACCAGTCGGCCAGCGACCCGAGCGATCTCCACCTCGGACGGTGGATCATCGTGAATCTCGGCGACGTGCGACAGGGCGAGCTTGATCGTCGACACCACCAGGTCGATATCGGTATCGCAGCTCACCATGAGCTCGAACGACGACCGCCAGCATCCGCGCGTCGAGTAGTTCACGATCGCATCGTTCAGCACATCGGAGTTCGGGACATGGACCCGCCGACCGTCGGAGGTGTCGATGCTCACGGTCCGCGTCGTGATCTCGTTCACGACACCAAAGACGCCACCGGTCGTCATCACCAAATCACCGACATCGAGCGCACCGCGCACCTGCAGCAACAACCCACTGGTGAGATTCGTGATCATCGGCCGGAGCAGCAACAGCGCCACGACCACGATCAGGATGAGAATCAGGATCGGGCTCAGGCTGAAGCCCAACATCTCGAGTGCAAGCGCCGTGGCGAGCAGAACGATCGACCCACCGGCTAGTTGGCCGAGGGTTCCCATCGCGGTCAGCGCTGGGCCGGTGAGATTGCGCGCGGCCCGACGGACCAGACGTCTCGCCACCCATGCCAAGACGAAGCCGACCCCGACGACCGCGGCGGCGGCGAGCAGGTCACTCACCCCGAGTTGACCGACCGACCACCGGTCGAGTGTCACCCGGATCTCGTTGCCGACATCGGAGACCAGATCCCCACCGGAGTCGGTTCCGCTCGACCCCGATCCGTCGCTCGTGTCGTCGGACGGCTGTCGACCGACCGCGGGGAGCACCGCAAGGGACAGCTCGGTGGCGTACGCCCTCATCACCGCGAATGACATCGCATCTTGTGGCTTCGGGGCATCCCCGAGTCCGGGTGAAGCGCGGGGGCGGCGCCGCTCGGGTTGTCACGAGTCTGGCTGCACACAGGTTTCGGGTTCGGCCGAGCCAGCGACCGCAAAGTCGCCGCAGGTGAGGAACCGGTGGTTCTCTCGCCCACGACGAAGCCGATGGCGCTCACGACAACGGCCAGTGCGACGATCGACCACAGCACCCTCCGACTGGAGCCCCGGTCAGCTCCGGCTTGAACATGTCGACGAGAAGCCGGAGCGATATCGGCACCGACACGAGCAGGATCAACACGATCCAGACCACGAACAGCGGACGATCCAACGCTGCCGACGTCGACCCATCGACCCATGCGGCGGCCACGAGCCACAGCATCGGTGCGATGAGCGCGGCCCACAGCCGTGAGCGCGAGCGGTCCACCGACACGGGATCGCGGGTCGTCGCGCTCGGTCTGCGGCAATTCGGATGCTGTAGGACTCGACACGTTGACGACCGCTCTCAGGGCTTCGGCGATCGCGCGCGCGATCACCTGCAGTGATGATCGCACCTCACGACGTTCCTGGTGAGGATGGTGATGACCCTCACCCAACTTGGGCGACGGAAGTCGCGTCGATCAGCGGGACCCTGGCACCGTGGGCGAAGAAGACGACACCGAGCCATCGCAACGGACACGCATCCCGCGGGCGCTGCGGTCGATCGAAGCGGCTGGCGTTGCCGGCCTCCTGCACAGTGCGCTGTCGCTGGTGGAACCGGCCTCCTCCTGTCGTCCCCTGATCCGGGAGTCGGCGATCAGGCGATCGCCGACTGGTACCGCGATGACGCCAACCAACGCAAGATGAATCTCGCCGTGAACCTGCTGACCGTTTCGTCGATCAGGTTCGTTTTGGGCGGCGCCTGCGGTCGCGGGCAGGCGTTCGGCACGGTGCCCGATGCCGGCACCGTCGCGATGATGCAGGCCGGCGCGCTCACGATGGCCTCGATCGTGGAGACCCGTCGTGAAGCCGTGTTCATCATCTCGACCACGACGATTGGGCGCCTGTCGGAGGTGCTCCCGCGCTGGCTGGTCCTGGCCGGATGTGCGGTCGGGTTGACCTTGCTGCTCATGCCGGCGGCCAGCGTTCTGCTCACCTGGGCCTTCCCGATCTGGGTCGCGATCGTGAGCATGGTCCTTCTTGTTCGCCGAGGCGAGATCTCGAAACCAGTTGTCGGCTGACGAGCGGCCAGCCCGAGCGAACCGTTCCCATCAGCGACCCTCCCCGCGACCGCTCGACCGTCGACCGAGCCGGTCGGCGGAGGCTGATCCGGGACAACGTCGCCGAGACACCGATCTCCCCTCACGCGGGTGAGGCTCGACCGCCCACCTTGTCGTACTCTCTTCGAAACCTTCCGACTCTCAAGGAGCCTGTCCATGGCGAACAAGAAGCCGAACATTCTCGTCCTGTGGGGAGACGACATCGGAATCACCAACGTCAGCGCCTATTCCGACGGGCTGATGGGCTACCGCACCCCGAACATCGATCGCATCGCGGACGAGGGCGCGCGGTTCACCGACTACTACGGCGAGCAATCATGCACCGCAGGGCGGGCGGCGTTCGTCTGCGGACAGAACCCGACCCGAACGGGCCTGACCAAGGTCGGGATGCCGGGCGCCGACATCGGGATGCGCAGGCCGAGGACCCGACGATCGCTCGCGCGCTCAAGGAGCAGGGATACGCGACCGGGCAGTTCGGCAAGAACCATCTCGGTGACCGCGACGAGTTCTTGCCCACGAACCACGGCTTCGACGAGTTCTTCGGCAACCTGTACCACCTCAACGCCGAAGAAGAGCCCGAGCTGCGGGACTACCCCAACGAAGAGGACTTCCCGCACTTCCGCGAGAACTTCGGACCCCGCGGTGTCATCCACAGCTGGGCCGACGGTCGGATCGAGGACACCGGTCCGCTCACGAAGAAGCGGATGGAGACGATCGACGACGAGATCCTCCCCGAAGCGCAGCGTTTCATCAAAGACGCCGTCGACGACGACACCCCCTTCTTCGTGTGGTTCAACACGACCGGCATGCACTTCCGCACCCACGTCGCACCCGACAAGTTGGGCCAGGCCGGCGTCTGGCAGTCCGAGTACCACGACGGGATGATCGAGCACGACCGACGCATCGGCGAGATGCTCGATCAGCTCGACGAACTCGGCATCGCCGAGGACACGATCGTCGTGTACAGCACCGACAACGGTGTGCACATGAACAGCTGGCCCGACGGTGGCATGACCCCGTTCCGCAGCGAGAAGAACTCGATGTGGGAAGGCGCCTACCGCGTGCCCGCAATGGTTCGCTGGCCCGGCCACATCGAAGCCGGTCAGGTCCTCAACGGCATGATCTCCCACGCCGACTGGTTCACGACGTTCCTCGCCGCCGCAGGGGACCCCGACATCGCCGACAAGCTGCGGGCCGGTGCCGAGCTCGACGGACACTCCTACAAGGTGCACCTCGACGGCTTCAACCAGTTGGACTACCTGACCGGCGGCGTCGAGGAGAGTCCACGGTTCTACTTCTTCTACGTGACCGACGACGGCGACCTCGCCGCATTGCGCTATCAGAACTTCAAGTTCGTGTTCCTCGAGCAGCGCGCCCGCGGCACCATGCAGATCTGGATGGAGCCGATGGTCGAGCTCCGTATGCCGAAGCTGTTCAACCTGCGCACCGACCCGTTCGAACGAGCCGACATCACCTCGAACACGTACTTCGACTGGATCCTCGACCACGCATTCCTCTTCGTTCCGGCCCAGGCGTTCGTCGCCGAACACCTCCAGACACTCGTCGAGTTCCCACCCCGCCAGGAGCCGGCGAGCTTCAGCATCGACAAGGTCCTCGAAAAGCTGCAGGCCGGCATCACCAGCTCCTGACCACCGGGGCCCGTCCGGTCGAGTCCGGTCAGAACGGCTCCGACCACCATGCCACGGCCGTCCGAGCGGGAATCTCGGTGTACCCGTCCGTCGGGATCTGAACGCATCCAGGCCCGCTGCCCGGCGTGAGCACACTGCTTGGCCAGTTTGCCCCACGACGTCTCGGCGAGCGGCGTGACCGCAATGATCAGCCCCGGCACGTCGGGAACCACGTCGATGCGCCCGACCTC
>CAWKLM010000008.1:0-5033 GCA_963850475.1 Ilumatobacteraceae bacterium
CCGGTTTCCGGGCGGGTCGGAATCGTTGCGTCGACGCGATTATCGGGCACCGGCCTGTCCACGTACTTGGTTCCGAGTCGGTCGGGGGTCGGTTCGGGTGCCGGTGGCCGCCGCTGCGATGCTGGCGGACTCGGCGCTCACCCTCGGCTCACCGACTTGGCCCCGACTCGTTGGTGCCCTCCGCGATGAGGGCACCAACGCAGGGAGCCTTGGTCGGGTTATCCGGCGTCGGCGTCGGGTTCTTGTCGTGTGACGGTGATCGTGCATTCGGTCAGTACCGCAGTGACTGCGCCGACCGCTGCAACAACGGGAAGCAGCGCCGCCCCGACGAAACTGATGGACAGCGGGATCTCGAGCAGTGTCACGTCGTCGGAGTTGGAGATGGAGATGCGGCGAACGTTGCCCTCGTGCACCAGCTCCTTGATCTTCGACACGGCTTGATCGCCTTTGACCTTGAAACTCTCGGTCACTGTGGTTGATTCAGACGATATGTCAACTCCATTTGTGGTTCGACCGCTCTCTGCGGAGATCGAAGCGTGACCGAGCGGTGCAGCATCAGTCCTCACCCGTCTCGGGTGAGGACCGGTCCTGGGCGCGGGTCTTACGTTCGGCGCTGCTGGTGCACCGGCAAACGCCGGTGAACGTGGTGAACGAAGACGGAGTCGATCGATGAACCGCAACAACACGACCAACAACACGATGAGGAGCCAGCGATGAGCGACGAGAGCCAAACTGATGTGGCCGCAGCGGTTGCTGAGATCGAGGAGCAGCGTACGAACCGGCCGGTGGTGTGGTTGTTGATCGTGTTGGGGACGGTCGTGATGGTGTTGAGCACGCTCAACACGTGGGTGGAGCGTCAGTTGCTCGATACCGATTCGTGGGTGGATGCCAGCACGGCGTTGCTCGACGACGACGCGGTGCGTGAGGAGTTGTCGCTTCGGTTGGTGACGGCGCTGTATGAGAATGTTGATGTCGGCGAGGCGATCGATGATCAGCTGCCCGAAGAACTCGAGGGTCTTGGTGGCCCGCTGGCGGGGGTGTTGCGTGATCCGCTGACCGATACCGCGGACCGGTTGCTCCAGATCGAGCCGGTGCGGGTGGTCTGGGAGCAAGCTAATCGCGAAGCCCACGAGGCGGTCGTGGCGATCCTCGAAGACGATGTCGGCGACAACGCCTCGACGTCGGGGGGCGTGGTGGTCATTGATCTCGGCGGTGTGCTGGTGCAGGTGGGCGAGCAGATCGGGCTCCCGGAGGAGGTGCTCGACGCGATCCCCGACGATGCCGGAATGTTCGAGGTCGTCGACTCCGACGAGTTGGAGTCCGCCCAGACGTCGGTGAAGATCATCAAGATCTTGAGCATCGTGTTCTTCTTGCTGGTCATCGTCCTGTACTGCGGTGCGATCTACCTGGCCCACAACTGGCGGCGAGCAGCTGTCCGCAACGTCGGTGCCGCGACCGCGTTGGGCGGCTTCATCGTGTTGGTCGTACTCCGTTTGGGGACCGGCTTCATCGCCGGGCAACCCGACACCGAAGGGAGTCGCGCGGCAGCGACGTCGATCCTTGCGATCGGCACCGAACTGCTGCGACGCAGCGCGTGGTCAGAGATCGTGATCGGGCTGCTGATCGTGCTCGGGGCGACGCTGATCGGGCCGGCCCGCTACGCCAAGCGGGCACGGCACTACACCGCACAGGGCTTCCGACGCTCCGCGGTGGCGACATGGATCGGCTTCGCAGTGTTGGTCCTGGTCGTGCTCGCCTGGTCACCATTCTCCGCAGGCGGTGCCTGGCTCACCGTCGTGATCGTCCTGATCCTCATCGTGGTCGGCATCGAAGCGATCCGCCGAACATCGCTCGCCGAAGAAGCAACACGCATCGAAAACGAGGCGACCGCTCGACAGGCGGACAGCGACCTGGTCGCCGCCGGCGAACAACACTGAAACAACTCAACCAAAGGAGCAAAGGAGCAACAGCATGGGACCGATCGAAATCTTCCTCCTCGGCTTCGAGGACTTCCACGACGACACTGGCCGGATCGCCGACGAACTCGTTGCCTTGAGCGATGCCGGCACGATCCGCGTCGTCGACGCCCGCTTCTTGCTCAAGGAGAGCAACGACGAGGTCCTCGCAGTACGAATGAGTGACCTCGACGACAGCGAACGCGACGACCTGCGAGCGGCCGCCGGCGCACTCATCGGGTTGGGCGCCGGCGCCGTGCTCGGCGGTGAGGCCGGCGCCGCTGCCGGGCTGGTACTGGGCGCCGACGCCGCGTTCGGTGGCGGCGGACTCGGGTTGAGCGAGGCCGAGATCGGCGCACTCGCCGACAACCTCGAGGTCGGCGACGCACTCCTGATGCTCGTGATCGAGAACGTCTGGGCGACCGGTCTCGCACAAGCCGTCCGCGGAGCAGGTGTGGTCTCGGCCACCCATGACTACGTGTCGCCCGAAGGCCTCGTCGCCCTCGGCGCAATGCTCGGCCTCGAAGTCGCCACCGTGTCCGCCGAGTCCGGCGCCGACTGAGACGAGCAGGGTGGCGACCCACGCCGGAAACCGTCCGTACAACAGAGAGTGAGAGATTGATGAAGACCTACGAGCACGACAAGGACTACGACCTGATCATCGCGGTGATGGATGGACCGGAGAAGGCCGAGGAGTTCTTCACCGTGGCGAAGTCCAAAGAGGCCGACGGTGCCTTCCACATCAAGGAAGCAGCGACGTTCCACCGCAGCGAGAGCGGCCAGATCCGGCTCAACAACAAGGGCTACGTCGCGGGCTGGAAGGGCGGAGGGATCGGCCTCGGGATCGGGATTCTCCTCGGTGGACCCCTCGGCTTCGCGGCGGTCGGTGGGCTGCTCGGCTACATGCGCGGCAAGGAACGGCGTGAGCTCCGCGACAAGGTCAATGCCAAGCTCGGCGCCGAGCAGTCCGCGATCGCGCTCATGCTCGACGGTCCGATCGACTGGGACGTGGTCCGCGACATCGGGAACGCCTTCGGCGCCGAACTGATGTTCGCCGGATTGCGCGGCGAGACGCTCGTGAAGACCGAGGAACTCGCCGAGGACGAAGACGTCCAGAAAGCCTTCGAGGAAGAGATCGGAGAGGTCGCCGCCGACTAGAAAAGAAGAAGAGATGGATCGTCGTCCCCGCAGTGGTCATGCTGGTCGCGCTGGGCGCGTCGCTGATCGGCCCGGCCCGTTACGCCCGATGGGTGCGTCAGTACGCCGCCCAGGCCTTCGGGCGAGCGCCCGTGGCGACCTGGATCGGTCTCGTCGTGTTGGTGCTCGCGGTGCTCGTCTGGTCACCGTTCACCGTCGGTACGCGGTGCCCTCAGGCCAACCCACTTGTCTGGCACGTTCGACGACCCGAACCCTGCCTCAGCAGCGAGCACCGTCATCGGATCGCCTCGATGTCCTGGGCGTCGATCACTTCGGATGCTTTGCGGTATTCACCAGCGAGCCAGTCGTTGGTGAGATGCAGATAGACCCTGGTGGTTTCGATCGAGGCGTGACCGGCTTGGGCTTGGAGCGCTTCGATTGACATGCCCGCTTCACGCAACCGAGTCAGGCACGTATGTCGCAGCTCATGACACGACGCATGCGCCAAACCGGCCCGGCGGCGGGCGCCGCGCATGATCTCATCCAACCCCGCGGCCGACAACGGCGACCCTCGTCGGGGTCCTTTCAACACTACGAACACCGCATCGGTCGCAGCGTCGTCTGGTCGTTCGTTGTCGAGATAGCGGCCAACAGAATCAAGGAACCGGTTCGAGATCGGGATCAGCCGTTGGCGTCCGCCTTTGCCATCAGCGACGAACAGGCGACGCTCACCGACCCGAATGTCTTCGAGGCGGAGACCGAGTACTTCGCAGCGGCGCAGCCCGCCCAGCAGCATCGCGTCGATCATCGCTCGATCGCGATCCGTTCGCAGCACCGCAACAAGCGCGTCGACCTCGACCGGCGCCAAAATCTTGGGCAGCGTGACCGGCGTGCGGATCAACGGCGCACGCCGTTTCGGTCCGGAACGCTCTCGACGCGTCACCAAGCCGCGAGGCACCGGGTTGCGGTTCACCGAGGTGTCATCGCGGACCATCAAATACGCGTAGAACCCTGACACCGATGACAACCGACGGCGGATCGTTCGCGACGACAAACCATCAGACCGGTCGATCGGCACCACGTTCGAGTCGCCGGAACCGTTGCGTTGCCGAGTGATGAACAGCATCACATCGCCGCTCGTCACCCGGGCTGGGGTCTTGTCGACGACGGTGAAGAACACCTTCAGATCGAACGCCACCGCCCGGATTGTGTTCGGTCTCGCTCTCGCCCGGAGGAACTCGAGATAGTCGTCTACCAACGGATGCCCGACCGTCACCACCAGTCCACCGCCAGCATCCTCGGACTGCACAACCACTGGTTTCCAACGCATCACAACACCCCCAACAAAAGGCCAACAGACAGAACGCTAGAAGCCCACAGGATCACCCACATATCATGCGAAGTGTGGGAGCTTCGACTGCCAAATGGGCAGCGCATAATCCCACCTCGCCGAAGGGCGCAACCCGTTCGAGATCCTCACTTCGGCGCTAGAGGGCCAGGGTGACAGGGCAGCGCATAGACGCCGACCGGACAAGCGTTGGGAGCGTCGCACTCGTTGTGTTGGCGCTAGCCGCGGACGATAGGTCGCGTCACGCTGAACTCGATGTCCCTTGGTTGCAGAGGGGCCCATGATGCTTGTGGTCGCGTTCGCGGCTACTTCGTGTCCCTGGGTGGGACATGGAGTCTTCACTTCTTGATGTCGATGAGGCAGCCGAACGGCTTGGTGTTCCGCCTCGATTCGTTCGTCGTCTTGTCGCGGAGCGTCGGATCGCTTTCTGCAAGATCGGCCGCTATGTCCGTTTCGAGCCCTCCGAGGTCGAAGCGTTCATCGAATCCGGCCGCGTCGACCCCGTCAGCCGATGACCGGCGCTCCTGCGGCTGAAGTCGCCCGTTCCGCGTCCCACCTACCGGCCCGCCCCCGATTCTCTTTCGCTTCTGAGA
>CAWKLM010000009.1:0-17913 GCA_963850475.1 Ilumatobacteraceae bacterium
ACAACACGATGGGGAGCCAGCGATGAGCGACGAGAGCCAAACTGATGTGGCCGCAGCGGTTGCTGAGATCGAGGAGCAGCGTACGAACCGGCCGGTGGTGTGGTTGTTGATCGTGTTGGGGACGGTCGTGATGGTGTTGAGCACGCTCAACACGTGGGTGGAGCGTCAGTTGCTCGATACCGATTCGTGGGTGGATGCCAGCACGGCGTTGCTCGAGGATGACGCGGTGCGTGAGGAGTTGTCGCTCCGGTTGGTGACGGCGCTGTATGAGAATGTTGATGTCGGCGAGGCGATCGACGATCAGCTGCCCGAAGAACTCGAGGGTTTGGGTGGCCCGCTGGCGGGGGTGTTGCGTGATCCGCTGACCGATACCGCGGACCGATTGCTCCAGATCGAGCCCGTGAAGGTGGTGTGGGAGCAAGCCAATCGCGAAGCCCACGAGGCGGTCGTGGCGATCCTCGAAGACGATGTCGGCGACAACGCCTCGACGTCGGGGGGCGTGGTGGTCATTGATCTCGGCGGTTTGCTGGTGCAGGTGGGCGAGCAGATCGGTTTGCCCGAGGGTGTGCTCGACGCGATCCCCGACGACGCCGGCCTGTTCGAGGTGATCGACTCGGACCAATTGGAGTCCGCTCAGACGTCGGTGAAGATCATCAAGATCTTGAGCATCGTGTTCTTCTTGCTGGTCATCGTCCTGTACTGCGGTGCGATCTTCCTCGCCCACAACTGGCGGCGAGCCGCCGTCCGCAACGTCGGTGCCGCGACCGCGTTGGGCGGCTTCATCGTGTTGGTCGTACTCCGTTTGGGGACCGGCTTCATCGCCGGGCAACCCGACACCGAAGGGAGTCGCGCGGCAGCGACGTCGATCCTTGCGATCGGCACCGAGCTGCTGCGACGGAGCGCATGGTCCGAGATCTTGATCGGTTTGCTGATCGTGCTCGGCGCGTCGCTGATCGGGCCGGCCCGCTACGCCAAGCGGGCACGGCACTACACCGCACAGGGTTTCCGACGCTCCGCGGTGGCGACATGGATCGGCTTCGCGGTGTTGGTCCTGGTCGTGCTCACCTGGTCACCGTTCTCCGCGGGCGGCAACTGGCTCACCGTCGTGATCCTCCTGATCCTCATCGTGGTCGGGATCGAAGCGATCCGCCGAACCTCGCTCGCCGAAGAAGCAACACGCATCGAAGACGAGGCGAACGCTCGACAGGCGGACAGCGACCTGGTCGCCGCCGGCGAACAACACTGAAACAACTCGACCAAAGGAGCAACAGCATGGGACCGATCGAAATCTTCCTCCTCGGCTTCGAGGACTTCCACGACGACACTGGCCGGATCGCCGACGAGCTCATTGCCTTGAGCGATGCCGGCACGATCCGCGTCGTCGACGCCCGCTTCTTGCTCAAGGAGAGCAACGACGAGGTCCTGGCAGTACGGATGAGTGACCTCGACGACAGCGAACGCGACGACCTGCGAGCGGCCGCCGGCGCACTCATCGGGTTGGGCGCCGGCTCCGTGCTCGGCGGTGAGGCCGGCGCCGCTGCCGGGCTGGTACTGGGCGCCGATGCCGCGTTCGGTGGCGGCGGACTCGGGTTGAGCGAGGCCGAGATCGGCGCACTCGCCGACAACCTTGAGGTCGGCGACGCACTCCTGATGCTCGTGATCGAGAACGTCTGGGCGACCGGGCTCGCACACGCCGTCCGCGGAGCAGGTGTGGTCTCGGCCACCCATGACTACGTGTCGCCCGAAGGCCTCGTCGCCCTCGGCGCAATGCTCGGCCTCGAAGTCGCCACCGTGTCCGCCGAGTCCGGCGCCGACTGAGATGAACAGGGTGGCGACCGTCGCCGGAACCGTCCGTACAACAGAGAGTGAGAGATTGATGAAGACCTACGAGCACGACAAGGACTACGACCTGATCATCGCGGTGATGGATGGACGGGACAAGGCCGAGGAGTTCTTCACCGTGGCGAAGTCCAAAGAGGCCGACGGTGCCTTCCACATCAAGGAAGCAGCGACGTTCCACCGCAGCGAGAGCGGCCAGATCCTGCTCAACAACAAGGGCTATGTCGCCGGCTGGAAGGGCGGAGGGATCGGCCTCGGGATCGGGATTCTCCTCGGTGGACCCCTCGGCTTCGCGGCCGTCGGTGGGCTGCTCGGCTACACGCGCGGCAAAGAACGGCGTGAGCTCCGCGACAAGGTCAATGCGAAGCTCGGCGCCGAGCAGTCCGCAATCGCGCTCATGCTCGACGGTCCGATCGACTGGGACGTGGTCCGCGACATCGGCAACGCCTTCGGCGCCGAGCTGATGTTCGCCGAATTGCGCGGCGAGACGCTCATGAAGACCGAGGAACTCGCCGAGGACGAAGACGTCCAGAAGGCCTTCGAGGAAGAGATCGGAGAGGTCGCCGCCGACTAGCTAGCGCGCTGCGACGTCCACGGAAACGGCAGGCCCCTACAGGGGCCCGAGTGCTCACAGGTATCGCAAGGAGTGGGAGGCCGAGCAGGCCCAGCGCGGCATCGCCTGACGGAGCAACGGACGTCCCCCGGTTCTGTGCATCCATGGAGGTCCTCAACGGAACCTACGAGATCCCGGCATCCACCGGCTCCGATAGCGCCGCACACCCCCGATATGGTGCCCGATGAGCACGAGATTTGAAGGCAAAACTGCAGTTGTGACTGGCGCCGGTTCAGGTATTGGTCGCTATTCAGTGCTCCTCGGTTGCATCCTTCTGGGTCTACCTCGCCGGGCCCAGCGGCCCGACAATGGAGTCAGGACACCGGGTCGCCACCTGGACGACCCCACGAGGAGCCACACGATGAACCTCGACCACCGCAACGAGAATCTCCGCCGGAAGTCGTTCGCGACACAATCGCTGCAGGCTGCGAGCTTCGAGGGAGCTGATCTGCGTGGAGCCGACTTCACGATGGCCGACCTGTCCAACGCAAGCTTTCGCAATGCTCGATTCGGAGTCCCACCCTCGATCGGCGCCGCCATCCTGGCGGGTTCGATCGCGCTCTCCCTGGCATCCGGAGTCGTCGCCGGACTCGCGATCGACGCAGTCCGCAACCGGCTCTACGGCGAGGGCTGGGAACGAACGTCGGGCGCAGCAGGCACCCTGATCGTGCTCGTCGTGTTCGTCGTCGTGCTCTACTGGAAGGGCATCGACGTCGCGATCAGGACCTATCTGTGGCCGTTCGCTGTCGTGTTCGCGGCGAGCCTCGTCGTCCGGCTGATCTGGGGCTCCGTCGACATCGCCGTCGCAGCGCGCGGTGTGGGTCTCGCATTCGTGCTGGCGCTCGCGGTCTTGTCGGGGATCGTCGCTCGGGTCGTCGGTGGTGCGCTCGGAGCGTGGGGCATCGGGCTCGTCGCGATCATCGGCGGGCTCGCCGCGGGGCAAGCCAATGGGGGCCTTGCCACGCTGGTCATCAGTGTGTCGATGGTGCTGATCTCGAAACGGGCGCTCCGCGGGGACCCTCGGGACCGTTCGGCGCGGGGACTCGCACACCGACTCGTGGACCGATGGGGTACCCAGTTCGTCCGTGCCGACCTGACAGGCGCCGATTTCAGCGGAACCGAGGCCACCCATTGCGACGTGACCGGGGCAACGCTGGACGGGGTCCAGTGGGAACCGGGACACGCCCCGATCGCAGTCACCAACCCGGTGACGTCACCGGACACCGGCTGACGCCGGCAACCGCGATCTCGGAGCAGTCGAGAACGGAACAGCGACGTCGCGCCGGATGAGAACGAGCCGGTCGAGCGCGGCGCCTGGACGCGGTGTGGTGCGGCGAGCCGTTGTTGACCTGTGCTCCCGAACATCAGGCTCGGAGCGGTCTGAGATCGCGAACAAGCTGAGCCGCTACCTTGCCTGCGAGTTCGAGGACTACATGCCCTGATCTCGTCCGCAACCGATCAGAATCAGAACATCACCGCACCCACGCCACGCAGACCGCTCGCGAACGGCACGTCGGCGCTCGGCTATCTGCCGCGATAACGCACGCGGTCGACCGACAGTCGACGCCCGAAGCGTGATCTCGAGTGGTTCGACGCGCTTCCTGCCGGCTAGGTGCGGCCTCGGTGACGGGCGGCTTGAACGTGTCTGATCGGTCGGCTCGCGGTCATTGTTGGCTGCCGCCCGGCCCGAGTTTCGTTGAACGGTTGGCTCGGGCCGCTTGTGCGGGTCGTTGATCCTCCTCCGACCGTTACTGACGTCAGCTCATGCGGTGAGTACGGGGAGCAGTGCTGCGGCAACCTCGGCTGGGGCCTCTTCGTGACTGAACAGGCCCGCACCAGGAATCTCGACGAGGTCGGCGTTCGCGAAGTCGTTCACCATCTTGCGTGCCGCAGCTATCGGGAAGAAGCGATCCTGGTCGCCCCACACGAGCCGCACGGGACACGTGATGCCCTTCTGGATCTCGGCGAGCCGGTCCACATCATCCATCTTGAAGCTCCTCAGCAGACGGATCATCGCCGTGCGGTACGCCACATCGGTGTGCAGCCGACGCAGGAAGAACTCGTCGAATTCGCCGTCGAGCTGCGTGCGGTCCGCGAACGCATCGCCCAACACGAACTTGTTGCGTCGCAGCTTCGGCTTGCCAGCGAGCCACCCGAGACCACCGCCGAATCCGGGGAGGTTGCGTCCCGCGATGAACGATCGGAAGCGCCACCCGACACCACCCGATGGCTCCGTGTTGATCAGCCCCATCGCTCGCAGACGGTCGTTGCCTGTCATCGCGTGTCGAGCGATCATGCCGCCGCTGTCGTGTCCAACAACGGCGACACTGTCGAGTTCGAGGAGTTCGACGCTGCGCCGAACGCTGGTGACGTGGTTGGCGATCGACAGGTCGGTGTTGGTGTCGTAGCGGCTCGATCCGGCGCCGGGAAGATCGACGACATGGCACGTGACGTGCTCGACGAGGTGCGGTAACAGCAGCCGGAACGTGGCGCCGTGGACGGGCCAGCCGTGGACGAACAGCACATCGGGGCCCGAACCCACCGTGCGGACGGCGACCTCACCCTTGCCCGCGCCCATGCCGAGGTATTGATCCGGATCGTTTCGGAACAGATCGCTGGCGGCTTCGGCGGTGAGTGTCGTCATCGTGGTCTCCGTGTGTCATTGACGGGCGGGTCTGTAGTGGCTACTACACACCATATTCGTAGTTATCGCTACAATCAACCTCGAATGGGCCACAAGCACACGAAAGACGAGATCCTCCTCGGTGCGCTCGACACCGCCTTTCGTGATGGTCTGAGCCAGTTGTCGTTCGGCCGCGTCGCCAAACACCTCGGCATCAACGACCGAACCGTCGTCTACTACTTCCCGACCAAGACCGACCTGATCACCGAAGTGCTTGTCGCCATGGGCATGCAGCTACAGGCAACACTCGCCCCTGCCTTCAGCACCCGCGTTGCCGACCACCTGGAACTCCTCCAAGTGGCGTGGCCAATCCTGGCCACCGCCGAAGCCGATCCGGTCTTCGCACTGTTCTTCGAGGCAAACGGACTCGCCGTGACCGGCCTCGAACCGTATGCGACGCTGCTCCACGACCTTGTCGCCGCATGGATTGCCTGGGCGAAGGAGTTCATCGACGGCAACGACGATCACCGACAAGTCGAGGCCGAGACCGCCATCGCACTGATCGACGGACTGCTCCTGTTCCGCCAACTCGCGGGCCCGGCCGCAGCCCAACGCACCGCCCAACGACTCGGCATCACCGCACCCAACTGACAGTCAGGACGACGCGACGAACGCGAGCGACGCCGCCTGATGAGTCGCGCTCCCAAAGGTCCGGACCCCGCTCCATAATCCCGCAGCCCGGGCAATCTCGACACTGCCCGCTATCGGCACGTACTCGCTCGGCCGCCCACGCGAGAATGTGCGTCGCCCCAAATGGTGTCAGCTGCTGCGGCCAGTTCGATGGAATGGTCAACCGTCGAACGTCCAGCGCGTGGCGCGCTGAGCGAATTCTTCGGCGCGCTTGATGATCCCGAATCCGCGTTCGGGCACGAACTCCCAGAACAGGTTGGCGCGAAGGAACGCGGAATTAAGTTCGGCCGACATCGGCTGGTACTTGGGGAGGTATCGCTCGATCCATACGTGCGTCGCCTCAGGCATGCGGCAAGAGCAGCAAACGACCGATCGTCTTGCCGGATCGCGCGCTGCACTGCGTCGTTCGGTGCCACCGTTCGCCGGGGCCAAGAACACCGGTCATCGACACGGAGCGGTGGCCGGTTTCCGGGCGGCCGCACTGGCTCGCTGGTCAGTCCATCCAGATGTGCTCGGACTCCTTGAGTTCGCCTCCATCGTCAACGGGCCGGCGGGGCTCGATGTCGTTCGAGGAGGGACTTCTGCCTCTGATCACCCTGGGCCCGTGTAGACCAGAATGGTTTGTGTTCTAGAAGAAGGGATGTTTGTGATGGTCGGTAAGCACAGGATCCTCATCGTGACCATGCTCGCACTCTCGATGGCAGCATGCTCGAACGACGACCCGGACGCGACGACCGCCGAGCTTCCCGCTGAGGCAGATGCCACTGGAGACGACGCTGACGACCAGTTGGCGACCGGTCCCCCCTATGAGGTGTCCGAGTCAACGATCTCCCACGAGACCACTCAAGAGATCGGAGTGTGGGCCCCGACCGCCGATGGGGCCTGGCCGATCATCACGATTTCCCACGGAATGGGGGGTAGCCACGAGAACATGGCTGTGACCGCTTCCCGCCTCGCTGAAGAAGGCTTCGTGGTGTTCGCGGCAGACTACACCTCCACCCTTGGAGCACCGCCCGATCCAGCCCAGGTCGAGAAGGACGTCGAATGCGGGTGGCGATATAGCTTGAGCGTCGCCGAAGAATACGGCGGTGATCCGACGCAGCCGATCACCGCCGTCGGATTCTCCTTCGGGGCAACTGTCGCCATGGAATCCTTGACGGCCGACTACGGGCCCGACGGAACCTACGATGCCTGTTTCTCAGGAGTTCCTCACGCCGACCTGGTCGTCGGGCTGGCCGGGTGCTACATCGAGACACCGGAGGGCTTCGACACAGGCTTTGACACGAACCGCTACCAGGCCTCGTCCGAAGATGTGAAGGTCGTTCTCGTCGGGGGATCAGAAGACGACGAATGCGAAGCGTGGCAATCTTCGGACGCCGCCGGACTACTCGCCGACGTCGGGTTCGACACGACCTATCAGGAGATCGAGGGCTCGAACCACTTCGAGATCATCTTCCACGACATCGTGGACGGTGAATACGTCACCGTCCCCGATGCGCCCGAAGGCGAACAAGCCGTGCAGATCATCCTCGAAGCGATCGCTTCGCAGCCGTCCTGACACGGCCTTCGGCTACCGGCGATCTTGTCTTCCCGAACGTGCTGATTGCGTCCGCTATCGCTCAGATCGGCTTCTCCCCGACTTTGATGGCTCGCCTGATCCCCGTATCGCGCCCGAGCGACAATCGCAGCCCGGAACGCTCGGGCCAGCGCTGGACTCCCGGCGAAGTCGCACGCGTCCGAGCCGACGGAGGCCGCTCGATAATCACGCCGCCCGAGGGCGGTCGAGACCGCTCGTAGCGGCACGTCCCGGATCGGCAAAGTGCTCGAGAATGTGCGGATGGCCCGAACACCGACGACGTGTTCCCAAGCGCTCGTCCCTGCCGGATCACGCGTAGGTCGCGGCGTCGGCAGTAAGGCGATTATCGATCGGGGCTGGCTGGTGTCGTGAACACTGATGAGTGCGCGTCGATCCCACCGACCGCTTCTTGTGCGCGTGTTGCCAGGACCGCTCGATACACCGAGACGTACTGGTCGACCATCGTCGACAGGTTGAACTGGTTCACCGTGGCGGCACGGATCGCGCCGCGGTCGAGAAGGCCGGCGAGGTCGATAGCGTGCGTCGCCTCATCGAGACCGCCGACGAGGAATCCGGTTGCCGCGTGGTCGATCAGCTCTCTCATCGACCCTCGGTCGTAGGCGATCACCGGCGTGCCGCAGGCCATGGCCTCGACGACGCTGTAGCCGAAGGGCTCGTCGAAGTCGATGAGATGCAGCAGCGCGTGTGCGCCGCCGAGGACTTCGGATCGATCGGCCGCATCAATCGTTCCGAGGTAGCGGACCGAGGCGTCGTCCAAGTGGGGTTCGACTTCGTCTCGGAAGTAGGCCTCGTCCTGGATGATGCCGGCGATGTCGAGCCGCCGACCAGCTCTTCGGGCGACCTCGATGGCGTGGGCGGTGCCTTTGTCCGGGTGGATCCGGCCGAAGAAGAGCAGATGGTCCCCAGGTTGACGATGCAGCGCGAAGGAGTCGACATCGATGCCGTGGTGGATCGTTGCGGAGTAGTGAAGTGTCGGGTGGCGATCGGCGTCGCTGATCGCAACGTAGGCGGTTGTCGGGTCGTAGCGCTCGTAGACGGGAATGATTCGGCTCGAGGAGAAGCCGTGGATCGTCGTCACGATCGGTGTGTCAACGAGGCCGCTGTAGGTGAGGGGAAGGAAGTCGAAACCGTTGTGGATGATGTCAAATTCGCCGGCGTGTTCGAACACGTCGGCGATGTGCATGCACTCGGCGACTTTGGGATCGATGTCTGGGTCCTCTGACCAGCCCCAGGGTGCTGCGCCGCGGAGCGTCGCCGTCGTCAGCGAGTCCGCCGTGGCGAACAGCGTCACGTCGTGGCCGAGCGACACGAGTCCGTCGGCGAGCAGCGAGGCGAACAGTTCCCATGGGCCGTAGTGACGCGGTGGCGTTCGCCAGGCGATCGGCGCCAGCACCGCGATCCGTAGCGGCGGGTGCGTCATGTTCTGTGGCTCTGAAAGAGGAATACCCACCAAGGTACCGACGTCTCGATGTGAACTGCCCGAGGTAGAATTTGCCAAATTCCTCCGAAGAGTGCGACTCGCTTGGGCTGGACGGCCGTTTGGGCTCCGTCGCCCTCCGCAGGCCCGACGCCTCGTCTGAGCTCAACCTAGGAGTTCCGTCGTGCGCAGTTCAACCCCCATTTCCCCTCCGGCGCCTGCCGGGAGTGCCGTTCGTTCGTTCGGCATCCTTTCCACGTTTCCGCCGACGTCGTGTGGCATCGCAACGTTCTCCGCGGCACTGGCAACCGGTCTGATCGCCAACGGCGGCAACGTCGACGTCGTGCGGACGGGTTCCGCGCCCGTCATGGAAGATCCATCGGTGGTCGCCTCCCTCGAAGATGGCTCGCCGAGTCGTGTGGCCGGAGCAATCGACGCCCTCAACTCGACCGATATCGCCATCGTGCAACATGAGTACGGCATCTACAGCGGTGACGACGGTGCGGCCGTCCTCGACGTGATGGCCGGCATCGTCGTCCCGACGATGGTCGTCGCCCACACCGTGGTCAGTCAACCCACTGCGAATCAACGGCGGGTCCTCGAAGGGGTCTGCGATGCGGCCGATGTCATCGTGCTGATGACGGAGACCGCCCACAGGAGGCTGCTGGACGGATTCGATGTGGATCCTTCGAAGGCTGTCGTGATCCCGCACGGTGCAGCGACACCGGTCCCGGATCCGTCAATCGAAGTCCGTGAGGGTACGGCGCAGGGGTCACGCCTGCTGACGTGGGGTCTGCTCGGCCCCGGCAAGGGGATCGAGTGGGCCATCGACGCGGTCGCCGATCTCGCCGACCTGCGTCCTCGCCCTCACTACATCATCGCCGGCGCGACCCATCCGAAGGTTCGCGAACACTCCGGGGAGTCGTACCGCCAGATGTTGTCGGATCGGGCGTCGAATTCCGCCGCGTCATCATGTGTGTCGTTCGACGACACCTATCGCGATCTTGCTTCGCTCACCGAACTCATTCGCTCCGCAGACCTTGTTGTCCTGCCCTACGACTCCAAGGACCAGGTCACGTCAGGAGTCCTCGTCGACGCCGTGGCCGCCGGGCGCCCGGTGGTGTCGACGGCCTTCCCCCACGCCGTCGAATTGCTGGCGAGCGGTGCCGGCATCGTCGTGCCGCAGCGGGATCCCGCTGCGCTGGCAGCGGCCATCCGCTCAGTGCTGACCAACGCCGACCTCGCCCGATCGATGGCTGCCGAAGCGCGCCGCTTGGCACCCGAGCTGTCGTGGACGGCGGTCGCCGGCCGGTACAACGAGCTCGCTGGTCGGTTGCTCGCCGCACGCAGCACGGTCACGTCATGACGCTGCCCTCGCTTCGACCACCTCTTGTCGATCAGCAACACCATCGGCACGTTCGAACACGCCGACCACACAACGGCCCGGCGCAGTCATGGCTATTGCACCGACGACGTGGCGCGGGTCTTGATCGTCGTCAGCCGTGAGCCCGACCCCGACGATGCGGTACGCGAGCTCGGCCGGACCTCGTTTCGGTTCCTGGCCGATGCACAAGGCGCCGACGGTCGGGTGCGGAATCGGCGAACGGCGCGTGGCCGATGGCGGGGCGAACGAGGGGTCGACGATTGCTGGGGTCGCAGCGTCTGGGCGTTCGGGACTGCTGTTCGACACGCGCCGGACGAGGCAACGCGCAGCGCGCGATCGCCCACTTCGACAGGAGCGCGGAGCAACGTTCGATCTCGCGCCGATCGATGGCGTTCGCCGCCCTGGGCGCAGCCGAGGTACTCACCGTCGACGGTCGACACCAACGCTCCCGCGACCTGCTCCGCGACGCAGTCACCAGGATCGGCCCAGTGGCGACGACCCTCGGCTGGCCGTGGCCCGAACCGCGCCTGGCCTACGCCAACGCCGCTCTACCCGAAGTGCTCATCGCCGCCGGCCACTTCCTCGAACGGCCGGACATCACCAACGACGGCACGACGCTCCTGCGCTGGCTGCTCGATCGCGAAACCGTCGACGGCCATCTATCACCGACACCGGTCGGTGGTGCAGGTCCAGCAGACCGGGCCCCGTCGTTTGACCAGCAGCCCATCGAGGTGGCTGCGATGGCCGATGCGTGCGTGCGTGCTGCGGCGGTGACGGGTGACGACACGTGGCGACGTGGGATCGAGCTGGCGATTCGGTGGTTCGACGGTGACAACGACGCCGACGCGTTGATGTGGGATCCCGAGACGGGCGGGGGCTTCGATGGCCTGCAACCCGCAAGCCCCAACCTCAACCAAGGAGCCGAGTCGACGCTGGCGCTGATCTCGACCTTCCAGCATGCTCGCTTGTTCCCCGCTGCTGTCAAGGTCGGCCACCGCCCTACTGCGTCAATCGAGTGAGCAGTTCCTCGAGTGCAATCGTGGCAACGCTTGCCCCGACGTCGGCAAATCCGTAGGGCAGGACGACGTGGCCGGCATGGATCATGCTGCCGCAGGAGTACACGACATTGGGGACGTACCCTTCACGCTCCCCGGCCAGGGGAACGAGGAGTGGCTCTTTCAGGTGGCCAATGACGCGAGATGGATCGTGGAGGTCGAGCAGCACGGCGCCGAGTGCGTAACGTCTGAATGCACCGACCCCGTGCGTGATGACGAGCCACCCGGCCTCGGTCTCCAACGGTGACCCGCAGTTTCCCAGCTGCATGAGCTCCCACGGACGGTTCGGCTCCTGGATCAGCTCGGTCTCGCGCCAGATGCGGACGTCGGTCGATGTCATCAAGAAGTTGTTGACGTTGTCGTGTCGCCCGAGGGCGATGAACTCGCCGCCGAACTGTCTCGGGAAGAGGGCGATGCCCTTGTTCTGCGCGCATTCCCCGCTCAGTGTGGCGATCCGAAACGACAGGAAGTCGGAGGTCTCGATCAGCTGCGGCAGGATTTGGAAGCCATTGAACGCTGTGTACGTCGCGTAGTACACGACGCGGCCATCGTCGTGGACGAAACGCACCATGCGGGCATCTTCCATGCCGTGGCTTTCGGTGGGTCCGCTCGGGAAGATCACCCGCTCGGAGATGTCGGTCGACTCGGGAAACGAGACCCTGTAGTTCGACGACGCCAGCCAGTGCAGCAATCGAGTCGTCTCGAACGAGATTGCGCGATCGACACCCTGCTCGTCGAGGGCCAGGATGGCAGCCTCCAGTGCTGCCATCGTGAAGGCGGAGTCGAGATCATTCAGCACGGTGCTCGCCACGTCGTTCATGGCCCCGAGGTCGCCCAGCTTGGTCGCGAAGAAATTCTTGTCATAGATCGCGGTCGTCCGGTCACCGGTCTGAGCGTGACGACTCGGTTCTTCGATCACGATCTTCATGTCGTCGCCGATGACGCCGGACCGGAACTCGATCGAGGAGATGTGGCCTTCGCCCACCGCGCGCAGGCTCATGATGAACCGAACCGAGCCGTCACTGAGGCCAGTTTGATCTGGCGCCGCGACGATCGAGGGGTTGCCGAGCGCAGCGCCCTCGATGGAGTACTCGTGCGTGAAATAGGCTCCGATCAATCGCCGACGGTCAACGGAGAGTGCCGCTGGGTCATCCAACCCCCCGGCCACCATGTCGAAGTTGCGGTCGAGCGCTGCATCGAGGTCGTGGTGCCGGTCGACGAACTCCGCGGCCGCCGACCGAAGTGTCGCGACGACATCGGTCTCGGGCATCGCCAAGATGCGGTGGAGAACGATATCGATGCGCGATGACCCGTCGGGAAAGCTCTCCTCACCCGGCAGGAACGGCTTGGTGATGACGCGGCGCGGGTCCGGGAGCAATCGCAGGTCATCGTGACGTTGCACCGGGATCACACCCATGGAAATCCCCGCTCGATCTGGTCGTTCCGGCCGTCGGAACGACGACAGTGATTTCAACCGTACCGGTCCGAGGAAGCTGTGCGGGCGATCGTCCCGTGGTGCCACCGGACGCCGGAGTCGCAGATCTCCCGGGCGATCAGGCAATGGCGGAATCGGCCGACCACGACTGGTCGTTCGACTCTGTCACCCAGGCAACGTAGCGACGGAGGTTGAGAGGGTGAGACCATCAAGGAACGGCGTCGACGCTCGCGTTCATCGACGCGATGCACGCCGACCGAACGGCGCTCGAATTGGCCTCGGTCGGTCAGCGGCCGAGAAGCGCAAGCAGATGACGAGCCGATGCCGTCGCAGCACCGACGTGACGGTCCGCCGCGCCATAGACGAGGTAGATGGTGTCGCCGTCGGATTGGAGATGGGCACCCTGGACGAAGACGACGTTGTCGACGTCGCCTTGGATCTCCCAGCTCAACTCCGGTACCAACAGAGCTTCGGGAAGGACACTGATGGGACGACCCGTGCGCTCGTCGAGCAGGGCCAGGTTCATCGTGTACACACCATCGGCACGCCGCTCGTGAAAGAACAACAACAACCCCTCTGCAGTTCTGATCGGTGGGGCGCCCGCACCGATGCCGAGGGCACCGGCGGAGGGCCGGATGATCGTGTGCTGTTCGAGGTCCGCGAGGTGGCGGTCCCAGTAGTCGGGACCCGCATCCCAGAGATGTTCGAGGTCATCGAAGATGGCCACCTGCATGTCTGGGTGAATCCGGTGCAAGAACGCAACGCGCCCGTCGTCGAGGTTCCACAGGACGGCGTCTTTGTCCTGAGTTCCATCGGGTCCAAGCAAGGTTCCGGTGTCGGCGTCGAGATGGAAGCGCTCACCGTCATGGACCAACCGATGTGCACCAACCCGCCACGGCTCGCGATCATCAGTCGGCAAGTTCGTGTACGTCATCACGTGATGATCGCGACCACGACTGTTGATCACCTGGACACGTGGGTCCTCGAAGCAATCAACACCGAAGTCGCCCGCACGAGCGAGCAGATACGCAAACTCGTACTCCAGGCCGTCGGCCGACGCAAACACAGCGATGTCAGACACGTAGTTGATGAAGCGCGGCCCAGGACCGGTGTTGGTCCGATACGTGTCACGAACGGCGCGGGCGAAGAGATGGAACTGCCCATCGTGATGCAGCAGACCGGCGTTGAATATCGGCCCGTAACCAGGGATCGAACCTGCTGGCACGACCGGATCGGCGGCGACGCGAAGAACCGGCGCTGGGCCAGTGTCCAGGAGCGTCGCAGCAGGGCTCATCTGCGAAGTATGCGTGCCCGGCTCGTTCATGACGCGTACGCCTTCACCCGTCTCATGAGTCATTCATCGGCACGTCAGATCCCAACTGAAAGGAACTTGTGACGATGGGCAACGACATCCACCCCCGCGAACTGTTTCGACGCTGTGACCACAACCCCATCCTCAAGGCATCGGACTTTCCCAAGATGGTCAACGCCGTCTTCAACCCTGCCGCGACCACGTTCGACGGTGAGACCCTCCTGCTCGTACGCGTCGAGATGCGCACCGGATTGTCACACCTCGCCGTCGCCACATCGGCGGACGGGCGCACCGACTGGACCATCGATCCCAACCGAACCATGCTGCCCCAACTCGACAGCTACGAGGAACAGTGGGGCATCGAAGACCCCCGAATCACGCGCATCGGTGACGAGTACATGATCGTCTACACCGGCTACTCCGCGGGCGGGCCCCTCGTGTGCCTTGCCACCACCCTCGACTTCTGCTCCTTCGAACGTCGCGGTGTGCTCATGTCGCCAGACGACAAGGACGCCGCACTCTTCCCGACCACCTTCGACGGCCGCTTCGCACTCATTCACCGACCGGCACCCGCAATGAGCAGCCTCGGAAGTCACGCCTGGCTCTCATGGAGTCCCGACCTGCGTCACTGGGGCGATTCGAAGGTGCTCCTCGCCGCCCGAGGCGGGGGCTGGTGGGACGCCAACAAGATCGGCCTCGGACCACCACCCATGCTCATCGACCACGGCTGGCTCATCTGCTACCACGGTGTCAAGGTCACCGCCTCCGGATCGATCTACCGACTCGGCCTGGCATTGCTCGATTCCGAACACCCTGACCGCATACTCGCACGCGGCAACGAATGGATCTTCAGTCCGCAGGCCGGCTACGAACGCCTCGGCGATGTCCCCGACGTGGTGTTCCCGTGTGGGTGGATCCGGCGCGACGACGACACGATCGATCTCTACTACGGCGCCGCAGACTCCAGCATCTGTCTCGCAACCGCAAACCTGAGCGACCTCATCGACCACGTCCGCACGCATCCCGCCGACGACCAGATCGATCCAACCAATCTGTTCCTCAGATGATCGCCCATTTCGCAAGTCTCGCTTGCGAGATCCGAGGGCCTCCCCCACAGATGCGCACGAGGCAAGTGGACTGAGTCACCCTGGGATGGTTGGAGGCTCCTGACCTTGGAAACGAGGATGGAGTCATGCCACACGAAATGTCACCTGGGAAGCCGACGACGCGTCGGTATCACGAAGCGGAGAAGGACCGAGCGGTGCGGCGGTGCGTCAGCTCCGCAAGGAGTTGGGCACCGAGCACGGGACCGTGCAGCGGGTCGCCGAGCAGCTCGGCTTCGGGATCGAGTCGCTGCGCACCTGGGTCCGCCAGGCCGACATCGACGACGGCGCGAAGCCGGGGTTGAGCGGTGAGGACGCCGAGAAGATCAAGCGAGCTCGAGCAGGAGAACCGTGAGCTGAAGCGGACCGAACGAGATCCTGCGGAAGGCGTCGGCGTATTTCGCCCAGGCGGAGCTCGACCGCCCATCGAAGTGATCGTCGCGTTCATCGACGAGCACCGTGACGAGTTCGGAGTCGAGTCCATCTGCACGGCGTTGCAGATGGCTCCGAGCACCTACTACGCGGCCAAACGCCGCAGCTCGAGCCGTCGGCACGGGCGGTGCGCGACGCGGCGATGATGCAGGTGCTGATGGTGTTGTGGGTCGCGAACCGCAAGGTCTACGGCGCCCACAAGCTCTGGAAGGCCGCCCGCCGTGCCGGTCACGACATCGGCCGCGACCAGGTCGCCCGACTCATGCGCGAGCATGGAGATCCAAGGCGTGAGCCGCCAGCGACGCAAGGTGTTCACCACCCGCCAGGACCCCGACGCCGTGCGGGCACCGGATCTGGTCGACCGGAACTTCACCGCCGATCGGCCCGACGCGTTGTGGGTCACCGACCTGACCTACGTGCCGACCCGATCGGGGATGGCCTACGTGTGTTTCATCGTCGACGCGTTCTCCCGGCGCATCGTCGGCTGGCGGGTCGCGTCGAACATGAAGACCGACATGGTCCTCGACGCGCTCGAGATGGCACGACGCTCACGCGGCGACCAGCGACTGATCGGTCTCGTGACACATTCGGATGCCGGGTCGCAATTCACGTCCGTGAGATTCACCGAGCGCCTCGACGAGATCGGCGCGCGACCATCGATCGGCACGATCGCCGACTCGTTCGACAACGCCCTCGCCGAGACAACGAACGGGCTCTACAAGGCCGAGTGCGTCTACGGGCCCGACGCCCCGACACGCTGGGACGACGTCGACGAACTCGAACTCGCCACCCTCAGCTGGGTGCACTGGTTCAACGCCGACCGCCTCCACAGCCACTGCCGCGACGTCCCGCCCGACGCCCGCCCAGATCGGCACGTACCGCTCGGCTGACCACCCCATATTGCTCGACTGGCTGAGCGTCGAAGGATGCCATCAAACGCCGGCTCCCTGGAACACGCGAAGATGGTGCCGTGCGTCCAACTGCCGCCACGCCGGATGCGCAACTCGTGTCGACACGCTGCCGCGAAGGAAACGGCCGACGGGCCCGAGTCCGCGAGCGCCGAGCACCGGTGAGGTCAACGCGCACCTCTTCCGCGACACGCAGAATGGCGGTTGTGAGGTCGCTGGTCACCTGGTGGGGAACCGGTTCAACGCCAGCGGCCCGCAAGATCGTCATGCCTCAGTGAGCCGGTCGTCCAACGTCGCCTCAAGACTGAGGACCTCGGCTGTTGCCTTGGGGAGAAGGGACCTGAGGCGCACGATCTCGACGCTGGTGTCGGAGAAGCCGGGTACGGCGACGCAGCGGTGTCATGCGGGGTGGCGTCCGGGCGAGTGTCCACGTCGAGGCGAGGTTCGCCGTGGCGGCGTCTGACGCGTCGAGGTCGACGATCCAGATGTGTTGCATTCGACAGAGCTGTTGCGACGTCTCGGTGCGGGGCAGCAAGAGTCTTCAGACCCGCTCGGCGCAGTGGGGCATCTCATAGAATGGCGGAGCGTCCAGGTCAAACCAGCGGGCGGTCGGAAGGAGATGGCATCAATGCAGCACTATGGCATCGTCCCGGTGGACGGATCAGCGGAATCGTGGCGCGTCGTTGACGTTGCGCTCGACCTGGCGCAACGGTGCAACGGGCGAATTGAGATCGTCGAGGTCGTGTTCGATTGGGACGAAACGCCGGGAGCGGAACGCCGGCTTGCTGCTGGCCTTCACGAACGGGCGACCGTCGACATCGACATCCGCACCACGGTCGAACTCTCCGCCGGTGGTGTCGCCGCAACCATCTGCACAATGGTCGCAAGTCGGCCGCTCGCAACCGTGGTCATCGCGTCACGCGGGCAAGGCCGGTCAGCAGCGTTGCTCGGCAGCGTCTCCGAGGAAGTCCTGCGATGCGGCGATGGGCCGATCGTGATCGTGGGCCCACAGGCCGGGGTCCCCGACTTTTCCGGTCCGATCATCGTGACGGTCGACGGTTCCGACACCTCCGAAGCGGCGATTCCGATTGCGGCAGCCTGGAGTCTCGAACTCGGTGTGACAGCCCACGTGGTGCAGGTTGTTGCAGCCGGCGAGAAACCGAGGATCGATAGTGGTGACCTGGAGTACTCGTCTGCACTTGCCGGACGCCTGCAAATCCTGTCAGGCCGGGTTGCCGAGGCCGAGGTACTGTTTGGCCGCGATGTCGAAGCAGCGATCGCCGAGTATGCGGGATCGATCGGGGCTTCACTCATCGTGACGAGCACCCACGGGCGGTCGGGCACCTCGCGATTGGTTCTGGGGAGTACGGCATCAGGTTTCGTCCGTCGTGTGCCCCCTGCCCGGTGTTGGCGATTCGACCGAAACTTCCGCATAGACCGCACCTCGCCGGCATTCGACAGCGAGATCGTCTTCTCATCCACGCATATCACCGTCATTCGAAGGC
>CAWKLM010000010.1:0-160361 GCA_963850475.1 Ilumatobacteraceae bacterium
CACCGAGTAACACGCGTCCGACACGCAACCAGCCCCTTCCCCCGGAAGTGTGAACGTCGAGCGTGCCGGTCAGCGCTCGACGAGGGTGAACGACAGATCCCCGGCCAACTCGTCGTCCAGGTCGGCCTGCAGGTCGTAGCGGCCAGGAGTCGGGAACACGACCTTCTGCATCGGGATCACGACCGGCACCTGGCGGCCCTCACCCGGGAGCAGCTCGGACGGACGCGGCACTTCGTGGAGGGCGACATCGATCGTCGCGACCAGGGTCGCGTTGTCGGCCGACTTGACCTTCATCACCATGTGGTGCGCCTCGACCACCTCGTGCGGGGGCATGTAGACCATCGCCGCGACATGACACCCGAATACCGCTGGGAACGACGGCGCGGCGAGCCGGGTGAGCCCGCCCGACTGCACGAACAGCAAGCCCTCCCGAATCTGGGCGAAATCACAGAGAATGAGCGCATCGAGGCGGGCCGACATCTCGAATGAGACTAACCCGGGCGATCCACCGCCACGTCCCGACGGTCCGTCTGCGATGATGGCGCACGATGGGGCGGTGGAGGGTCGAAGTGTCGGGTGCGGCAATGGTCGAGGGCCCCGAGGGACCGGTCGACCTGCGGGCCAAGGAACGTGCGATCGTCGCCGCACTCGCCCTGCACCATCCGACGCCGGCGACGGCAGCATCGCTGGCACCCCTGATCTGGGGCGACGAACTCCCCGCCACGGCCGTCAAGTCGATCCACAATCACGTCTCTCGGATCCGCGCGCGTGCACCCACGCTGATCGACACTGCGGGCGACGGGTACCGGTTCGTCGACGGCACCGACGTGACGTCGAGCGGGAGCACACTCAGCTACCGCGACCTCGCCGACCAGCCCCAGGTCGCAGTGGCACGCGCCCGCGACCGAGTCGCCGCCGCCGACCGGGCCGAGGCGGCACTCCGTCCCCGGGTCCGGATGTCAGCCGACCAGGAACTCGTCGAGGAAATCGAAGAGCTCGTCGACCTCGCGCCGCAGCGCCTGATCCGCTGGTGGTGGCTCGCGCTGACGCTCGCTCGCCGCGGACGACGCCAAGCCGCACTCGACGTCATCCGCGAGTGCCGACGGAAGCCCGGCCCACCTCGAGCCGAACACGACGTCGGCGCTCGACCGATTCGAGCAGGCGATCGTCGAAGACGACGTCTTCCTCGACAGCCCTGCCGCCGCCGAACCCCGATCGCTCGGCGCTGACCGGTCACAACGACCCGACCCGTCGTCGACGGTTGCTCCGGTCGGAATCATCGACGCGACGGGCGCCATCGCCGACCTCGCTGGGAGTCTCGATGACGGCGAACGAGCCGTCGGGCTCGTCGCTCCGGCAGGCGGCGGGAAGTCGAGCGTCCTGCGATCGTTGGCTGCGCAGCTTCCCCCGCGTGGTTGGCACTGCTTCACGACGAGTTGCTCGCCGATCGAGAGCGATCCGCTCACTCCCCTCGTCGACCTCGACGCCCAACGACGGGAGCGTCGGGGCGACACCTCGCGGCCGGAGCGTCGCCACACCGGCGAGGTCGGGGGAGACTGGGCTCGCACGCTGCTCGATGCGCTCACCGAACCCAGCAATCGCCGGGTGCTGCTGATCGTCGACGATCTCCACCGTGCCAGCCTTGCGATGCGCGAGTACCTGGACCGCCTGGCGGAACGCATCGTCGCTGGCGACGGCCAGGTGGCGTTACTCACCGCGTCGCGACCGGGCGCCGCGCCGACCCCGCCGGCGGTCACGACCTTCGACCTTCCTGCCTGGGGCGACGCAGCTGTCGAGACATACCTCCACTCGTTCGTCGCCCCCGGCGCCTGGGCGACGGGCGCGAGCCGTTGGATTGCCGAACGTGCCAACGGGAACGCACTGTTCGTCCGTGAGCTGTCGATCGACGCGCTGCGCCGGCTTCCCGAAGATCCGGCAACCCAGCCGTTCGTCCCCCCGGAGGTCGCCTCGCTCGTGACCGACACATCGGAACTCGCCCTCGATTCACTGCCCCCCAATCTGCGCACCACGCTGACCGCTGCGGCCGTCCTGGGTGACGAATTCCGAACGGCCGACCTGGCCGGTCTCGTCACTCGGGCCTCGCCGATGCTCGCCCTCGGGCAGGCCCACGGTTTGATCGAGCGCGTCGGTGCGGACCGCTTTCGGTTCGTCCACCAACGCTTCCGTCAGTCGTTCCTCGACCTCGTCGACGCCGACGAGCAGGTCACGCTGGCCCATCGCGTTGCCCATCTGATCGGTCAGGGGGCAGATTCACAGACACGACTGGCCGATGTCGCGCGCTTCGCACGGACGGCGTCGAGCAGGGACCCGGACGCTGCGATCGACACCACGATCGCCGAGGCCCGCGCCGCCTTCGATGCGCTCCGCATGGAGGAAGCGGTCAACATCTCACGACTCGGCATGCAGTTGGTCGAAGACGTGGAGGGCCACACGGCACGGTGGGCGCTGATCACCACGTTGGCCGGCATGGCCGCCGTCGAAACCGGCGACCCGGACGCATCCGAACTGCTGGTTGCAGGCGGCATGCGCGCCATCGAGCTGGACGAGCACGACATCGTGGCCGAGGCTGCGGCACGGCTCTCGTCGCAGAGCCCGACCACACGCGTCGGAGCGATCGACGACGCCACCGCAGTCATCTTCGAGCACGCATACCGCCACGTCGAGGATCCGGGCCTGAAGGCACTCGTGTGCCGTGGCGGAGCTTTCTCGTCGGCCTTGGCCGACGACCCGGACACCGCGCGCCGCCTCTACCGCGAGGCCGAACTCCTGAGCGCGGAACTCGACGACGTCACGATCCGAGCCGAAGTGCTGTCGTCGGCGTACACACCACTCAGCCAGTGCGACGACGTTCCGCTACGACGCGAGATCTCGCAAGAGCTGCATCGGCTCGCGCGGATCATCGATCGCATCGATCTGGAGTATTCGGCCCACCGGCTCGACTTCGCCGACGCGATTCACTGGGGTCTCAGCGACCCTCGGGTGCCAATGCGCCACGTCGAGGACATCGCCGCACGCCTCCGCCAGCGCAGCCGCAACTGGAGTCTGTTCGCGTTCCGGTCCACGATCGCCCTGCTCGACGGTGACATCGCCGAGGCCGAACGCCACGCGACCATGCTCCTCTCCGATGAGGTGACCACCAGCCGGCAGCTCGCCACGACCACGTACGGGGCGCTCCTGATGGGAATTCGGTTGATCGATGATCGACTCGAAGAGCTCGACCCGATCGTCGTCGGCCTGCAGAACGATCAACCCCAACTCGCGATCTGGCAGGCGGTCCGGTCGGTCACGGCTGCCCGTTCCGATCCCGACGCAGCGGTCGCGGCATTCGACCGGATCTTCTCCACCGACGGTCATCGGATCCCTGCGAACTTCACGATGGTGGGTGGCCTGGTGATGGGCGGCGAGGGAGCGGTCCGCCTCGGCGACGAGGAACGAATGCGGATGATGGTCGAGCATCTCCGACCGTTCGAAGATCGCTGGGGTTGGTTCAACGTCGGGACCGTCGGTCCGGTCGATCTCACCCTGGCGCGGCTGCATTCGGCACTCGGCGACACGGTCGCGCTCCGGGCAAGCGTTCGTCGTGGCCTGGAGTCGACTGCGCGCGTCGGAGCTCCGCTCTATGCCCGCCAACTCGCACAGGTGCTGTCGGGATTTCAATGAGTGGTTCGGAGATCACCGTGACCGCTCGAGTCGGGCGACCGCTCGAGGTGCTGTGCGACGGAACAGTCGTGCAACTCCGTCCGAAGGAGCGTGCCGTCGTCGCGGCACTCGCGTTGCGCCACCCCGATGTCGTGACGGTGGATCAGCTGATCGGACTGGTCTGGGTCGACGGGCCGCCCGCAAGTGCGCAACAGTCGATTCACAACCATCTCGCACGATTGCGCCGAGTGGCCGACGGACTGGTCGCCACGGAGCGAACCGGATACCGATTCGGCGGGGGTGTCTCCATCGACGTCGCGTCCGACGAACCACCGTCCGAGCCTGAGGCGGGACCCCGAACCGAGGCATCGGGCACCGACGGGTACCTCGTCGAGCTCGGTGCTGCCCCGCACCTCGCGGATGCGCGTTCGGCGTTCGCCGCACGTCACGACCGAACCGCCGGCTTCGACCCCATCGAGGCATTGCGCGCGGCAGCGTTACGGCGATGTCCGCGACGCGATGGAGCGAGCGGTCAGCCTTGAGCCGCTCGACGAACGCGCCTGGTCTCTCCTCACCGTCGCCACCGTGGCGACCGACGGCCGCGCCGAGGCGGTCGGTGCGATCGACCGAGCGCGCGCCGCCCTGATCGACGTGGGGCTCGAACCCGGCCGGCGTCTCCTCGATCTCCACCGGCTGATCAGCGATGGTGTCGAATCGATCGACGTGCTGCTCACGCACGCCAACGGGTCGCCGACCAAAGCTGCCAGTGGCAGTGATGAAATGCGCGACGCTCTCCGGAGGATCCGATCGATCTGGTCGCAGCAGGGCACGTTCAGAGTCGACGTCGTGGGTATCGACAGTGTGGCCCGTCGAGCGTTCCTGGCTCGCCTGATCGACGACGCACGCGCGAGCGGCTTCGCGACGGCGACCGCGCGCTGCATGCCCGACGACATCGGTCCACCGACCATCCGCCTCGCCCATGCAGGTCGGCGGCCTCTGATCGCAGTGCTCGACGGAACCGAACACTGCCAAGCCTCCTCCGACGCCCTCGCGGCCGTGGTCGCCGCAGTGCATCGTGCCGATGCAGTCGGCTCCTCACCCGTCGGCTGGATCCTGACCGGGGCGCACTCGCACCTCCCGGCGACCCTCGAGCATGTCGATGCGACGATGTCGATCAACGTCTCCGAGCTCGCCGTCGACGTCGGTGCGATCACCGCCCACCATGCCGACCACCTGTCGATGATGCTCGCTGCGCTGCGGCTCCTCGGTGAGCCGACCCTGATCGACGTGCTCGACGAGATCGTGCCCGGTGCTGCAGCCGCTGCGCTGGACGCAGCGCGCGCCGGACTGGTGCGCGTCGATCCGGCCAACCGACTGATCGACCTCACCGGGCCGGACGTGGGCGCCGCCGAACTCGATGGTCTCGGCGACGACGCCCGTCGGGCGCTCACGGCGCAACTGTTGGAGGTCGACTTCCCCGCGGCCGACAACGCACGCCGCGAGACGCGTCGAGCAGCCTTCGCGCTCGTCGCGGCGGGGGCTGATGCCGCCATGACGATCGACACCACACTGCGCGCTCGCAGCGCGCCACGCCGAGCGGGGCGACCACCTCAACGGAGCCAGGGTGCTCCTGCGCACGATGGCCCCGCTCGAGTTGGCACACGGGCGGTCGCGTGCATGGTGCACCCTCGCCATCGATGCCGGAAAGCGACTGCTCGCGGGCGGCGACCCGCGCGGCGATGACCTGCTCGCCACCGTGGTCGACGCCGCGAAGGCGAACGGTGATCTCGATCAGGCCGCGCTCGCCGGTCTGGAATGGTGTCGGCTCGGCGTCGCCGCCGGAGCGGGGAGTTTTGACGCGCACCGGCTCGGCGTGCTGGATGCGCTGTCCGCGATCACCACCGAACCGGCGCAGCGCGCCCAACTCGGTGCCGCAGCGGCGATGGTGCTCAGTCTCGCGGATCAGCCCGACGAGCTGCGGCACCGGTTCGATGCCGCTGCCGACGCTGCTGAGGAGTCAGGGGACCCCGACGTGCTGGCTGATGTCTTGCCGCTGACCTACATGTCGCTGCCCGCGCATTCGGACAGTGCGGTCCGCCTGTCCCACGCGGATCGCCTGGTCGAACTGGCGGCCACGACGGGGCGGGCCGATGCCCACTGGGAGGCGCTCCAGCTCCGGTATTCGACGCAGATCATGCTGGGCGATCCGGCGTTCCGCTCGACGCTCGCCGAATTGGAGCACGTGGCCGGCAACCTCCATGAGCAGGCACGGATGTGGGAGATGCACTTCATCCGATCCAACGTGGCGATCATCGACGGCGACCTCGCAGCCGCGCGCCGACTCGTCGACGAGTCGTTGGCGTTCGTCGACATGGTGAACGAGGAGCGGGTCGCGGCCGTCTTCGGCGCCCACCACCTCGTTGCCGCACTCGTCGATGGCACCGTCGATACCTTCGTCGACACGGTACGCCAGCTGGCGAACGAGCAACCGGGGATCGGCGCATGGCGGGCGGCACTGGCAGCGGCAGCGGCAGCTGCCGGCTTCGCGGACGAGGCACTCGACGCGCTCCATCACGTGGTCGGCGACGGATCGACCAACCTCCGGCTCGACCCGACCTACACAGCAGGTCTGATCGCGCTCGGAGAAGCGGCTGCGTCGGTCGGCGCCGTTGCGCCGATCCGGGAGGTCGAATCCCTCCTCGATCCGCTTGCAGGCCGCTGGTCGTGGTCCGGCTCCTGCACGTTCGGGCCGATCGATCTGACGCGGGCTCGATTGGCGCTCGCTGCCGGCGACCGAGAGCGCGCGGAGTCGATCGCCACGGACGCGCTCGCCACGACCGCCGACATGCGCGCACCGCTGTTCTCGCGGCTGGCCACCGATGTGTTGGTCGCGGCGCTCCACGCCGACACGCGCACCCCGCGTTGACGGTCTCGCCGGACGCCGTGCGGCGGCGACATGTCAGGTCGGCGACGGCGAGTTCGCATCGAGCCATGCGGCCCAACGCGGCGCCTCCCGCTCCGCGAGCGCCACCTGATCGGGGCCGTAGAAATACGACCAGATCGACACCGACGTCTTGTCGCCGGCTCCGTCGGCCGCGATGAACGCCGTGCCGCCGTCCGGCTCGGCGAGCACCAGAGAGATGCTGTGCTCGCCGGCGTCGGCGACGGTGCCGGTGAGGCCGAGTCCATCGGGCAGTCGGATGTCGACCGTGTCACCCACGCTCGGGCGGGCATCGATCCCGAGGCGCTGCGTGAGCACGTCCCATGCCGCTGTTCGCGGAACGTCCCAGGTCGCCATCGGGAGCGCTGCGGTTGCGGCTCGGCCGCAGAAGTGTTCGAGGTGCAGCTGCAGGTTGAACATGAAGAGCCTCCACCCCTCGGCCATCGCGTCGTACTGATCGTCCCACTCCTGGCCCGACCCGAAACCGCTGTTGACGAGTCGCACGACACAGGTGCCACCAGCGTGGGCCTCCACCATCCACTCGAAGGCGAGGCCGTCTGCACCCTCACCGGCGTCGAAGACGACCCGATTCGGCGGCTCCCATGCTGCAACCCGTCCAACGACATCCATCCCCGGCCCGAAGGAGGCGAACATCGTGCCGCCGGTGCACTCCTCGATCTCGTGCGGCACGTACCACGCGGAGATGCCGGGCCCCGTTGCGATCGCCGCCCACACCTCCTCCGGTGTTCCGACCACTTCGATGTCGGCGACGATCGAACGTGCTTCGTCGGTCATCGGTGTCTCCTTTCGGGGTGGGTTGTGCACGCCCCAGTCTGTCTCAAACGCGACGACCCGACGACGCATCTCGTGACACAGCGGAGAACGGCCGTGTCCGGGGTCGAGGCGGTGCCGACCGGAAAACGACGAGGAGCCCGCCAGCTCTCACTGACGGGCTCCTCGTTGTGTGGGCCGGGTAGGATTTGAACCTACGAAGGCATACGCCGGCAGAGTTACAATCTGCTTCCTTTGGCCACTCGGACACCGACCCTCTGGTCCCCGCTCCACTGACATGCGACTCGAGACTCACGTTGGTCTGTCGAACGAGGCGCCGAAAGCGTACCGCCCGCGATCCGGCACACAACCCGTGCCGTCACCTCCGCTACCGTTCGGGCCATGCCAAGTTTCGACGTCGTCTCCGAAGTGGATGAGCAGGAAGTCAAGAACGCGGTCGATCAGGCGCAACGCGAGATCGCCAACCGCTACGACTTCAAGAACACCAACTCCTCGATCGAGCTCACCGAGCTGACGATCACGATGCACACCGCGAGTGAAGACCGCCTCAACGCGCTGCGCATCGTGGTCGAGGAGAAGCTCGTGAAGCGAGGGGTTTCGCTCCGCGGGGTCGAGTACGGCGACGTGCAGGAGGCGAGCCAGAACACGGTGCGTCAGGTGATGACGATCGCGGTCGGCATCTCCCAGGAGAAGTCGAAGCTGATCAATCGTACGATCAAGGAGAAGGGGCCGAAGGGCGTGAGCAGCCAGGTCCAGGGCGACTCGATCCGGGTTCAGGCAAAGAAGCGCGATGCGCTCCAGGACGTCATCGCGCTCCTCAAGGCCGAAGACATCGGCATCCCGCTCCAGTTCCAGAACTTCCGGGACTGACGCCCCGACACACCACCGGCACCCACCCCACGCACCCACCAATCCAAATTCCGGCGGATCGTGACGCTCACCGTCGCGTTCCGCCGGAATTCGGCCGATTCCGTCGGGGCGCCGGGCAGGCATTCTCAGGATCGTCTCAGTCGAAGCGGCCAGACTGGGGTGATGCGCGTGTTGGTCGTGGACGACGAAGTCCGGTTGGCGGCGTCGATCGCACGCGGGCTGGCTGCCGAGGGATTCGACACCGACGTCGTGCACGACGGCTTGGACGCGCTCTGGCGGGCACGCGAAGCCGACTACGCGGCGATCGTGCTCGACATCATGCTGCCGGGAAAGAACGGCTACGAGGTCTGCCGGGAGCTCCGCGCCGACGGCGTGACGACGCCGATTCTGATGCTCACCGCAAAAGACGGAGAGTTCGACGAGGCCGAGGGGCTCGACACCGGCGCCGACGACTACCTCCGTAAGCCATTCTCGTTCGTCGTGTTGATCGCGCGCCTGCGGGCGTTGCTGCGACGCGGTCCGGGAACGACCGACAACTCCATCACGGTCGGTGACTTCACATTCGATCCGGGCCAACTGCACGTCAGGTCACCGACCGGGTCGACCGAGCTCACACCGCGAGAGTTCGCTGTCGCTGAGTTCCTCGCGCGACGGAGCCCGGACGTCGTGTCGAAGTCCGCACTGCTCGACTCCGTCTGGGGACTCGATTTCGACGGTGATCCGAACATCGTCGAGGTGTACGTCGGGTATCTCCGCAAGAAGCTCGGCAAGGACGCGATCCGTACGGTGCGGGGCGTCGGCTACCAGCTGTCGGTTTCGTCGTGAGCACCAAGGGGCGCGGGCTGTCGGTACGCGCTCGGCTGACGATCGCGATGGCCGCGGTTGCGGCGATCGCCTTCGCACTCGTTGCGCTCGTCGCACCGGGTGTGGTCCGAAGTGTGCTCGAGGACGATCTGCTCGTCGCCGAGGCCGAGACCGCAGCGCAGTTCGTGGAATTCGGCGACCCGGCGACGTTCGACCCGGACAAGCTGATCGATCTCACCGACGAGGACTTCTTCCCGATCGACTCCGAGGTGCTGTTCGAGGTCGGTGACGTGCTGAGCGACATCTTCGGCGACTTCAAACCGTTCGACAATGCCGGCGAGGATGCGGAACGGGTGGCGTCCGAACAGATCGCGTTGCTCCGCAGCATCGACCGCCTCGAACTCCTGACCGATGCAGCCGGCGGCGCGTTCGCGATCGAGCTGAGTCCGTCGGAAGGAGCGCGCGTCGAACCCGATGGGTCGTTCGCTGCTCGTCGATCTGCGCCGAGAGATCGACGACGGAGTCCCGGTCATGTCGGCAGCAGAACTCGACGAGTTGTTCTTCGATGACCTCGGTCTCCGTCCGGTCGGATCCGATTCACTCGTCGAGACGGACGCCGACGGCCGGACGATCGCTGGCGTGGTGGACGTCGACGGTGTCGAGGTCCTCGTGGCGGCCGACGCAGCCGCCGTCGATCGCAGCGCCGAACGGGTGCAGCTCGGGCTGTGGCTCGGCCTGCCGATCCTCACCGCGCTGGTGGCGGGACTCGCCTGGTTGCTGACCAGTCGAGCGCTCCGCCCGGTAGCAGCGATCACCGGTCGCGCGGCGACGATCAGCGGCGGGTCACTCGATGCGCGCGTTCCGGTCCCCGACTCCCGCGACGAGATCTCGACGCTTGCGATCACCGTCAACGAGATGCTCGATCGGCTCGAGGACGACGACCGGGCCCGGCGCCGCTTCATCTCCGACGCGTCCCATGAGCTGCGATCGCCCGTCGCGGTCATGCGCAACGACGCCGAAGTCGCACTCGAACATCCGGAGACGACCGACGTCCGACGGCTGGCCTCGGTGGTGGCCGACGAATCGTCGCGGCTGTCGACGATCATCGACGACCTGCTTGCGCTGGCGCGCCACGACGAAGGGGTTGCACCGCCCGCCGACCGAGATCGACCTGGACGACATCGTGCTGGCCGAAGCAGCCCGGGCGCGTCGTGTTCCGGTGGACTCCTCCAACGTGTCGGCGGGACGGGTGCCAGGCCGCCACGACGAGCTCACGCGAATGGTCGGCCATCTCATCGACAATGCAGCCCGGCATGCGACCACCTCGGTGAAGGTGTCGCTCCGCTCCTCGCCACGAGTCGTCGAGTTGACGGTCGAGGACGATGGACCAGGCGTGGATCCAGCAGACCGTGACCGGATCTTCGAGCGGTTCGCACGCCTCGACGACGCCCGCACACGTGACGAGGGCGGCGCCGGGCTGGGCCTGGCGGTCGTGCACAGCATCGCAGAGCGCTCGGGCGGCAGCGTGACCGTCGATCGTTCGTCCGCAGGGGGTGCGCGCTTCACGGTGTCGTTCCGCACCTGAATCGGCCGCAACCCCTGCGGGGCGTTCTCAGCGTGATCTCAGGTGGGTTCGACAGAGTGGGGTGCAGCACCCGATCCGAAAGGCACGACCATGACTCCGCTTCCTCCCCCCGCCCCCACCGACGAACCCGTCACCACACCACCGACCCGCTCCCGCCGTCGCCTCGCCATCGCTGCGGTCGCTGCAACGGCACTCGGCCTCGGTGGGGTTGCTGCCGGATCACAGCTGGCAGGCGCCGACGACGAGCGCGATCCGGCTCCCGCCGACGACACCGTCGACGGTCAGCCGGTCGACGACGACACCGCAGACGAGCCGGATGACGACGACCAGGCCGACGACGCGGGAGTCGACGAGGCGGAAGACGACGAACACGACGGCGTCAGCGATGAGGACGAGGGCGTGTGGGACATGCCGGAGCTCGACGACCTCAAGTCCGCATTCGAGGAGTTCGAGAACTGCCTCTCCGAACAGCTGCCCGACCTGGAGGACGGGGGCTGGCTCGACTTCGACGGTGGCGAGTTGCCCGAGGACGGCAACTGGGACGACGCCTTCGACGACCTGCTCGGCGGCTCCGTGACGGTCTTCTCGCCGGGCGCAGATGGAGGCGATCTCACGCTGCTCGACCTCGGCGAGGGAGACGGCACGGTCACGATCACACAAACCGGCGGCGAGATCACGGTCGTCACCGAGGGCGACGTCCAGAGCGTCGATGCCAAACTGCCCGCCATGCCGGATTTCGATCTTCCGGACATCGGGTTCGAACCGGACCCCGACGTCGACGCCGCCTTCGAGAGCTGCGCCTCATTGCTCCCTGCAGATGGCATCTTCGACATGGTCGGCGAGTTCGTCGGCGACTTCGTCCACGACGGCGCCACCGGGGACGAGTGACTGCGGCTCGCGCCGGCCAGACCCCCTGAACCCAACCCGCAACCCAGACACCCAACCCCGCAACCCGCAACCCGCAACCCAGACACCCAAGTTCCGGGGGATCTCGACGATGAGCGTCAGGATCCGCCGGAATGTGCGAGTGGGGCCGGGGTGGCGGCATCAGCTGCGACACGCGAGGACGAACGTGATCTGTGAGAACAGTTCACTCCTGCAGTCGTCGGGGCGGAACTCGTGTGCACCGTGCCACTGGCCGTGGCGGGCAGGTGTTCCGCGCCCACGGGTGAACGTCGAATGAAATCACCCGGTTACGGTTCGACCCATGCGCCTCGGTCTCGTCATCTTCCCCACCGATCAGACGATCGATCCCGTCGAACTCGCCATGGAAGCGGAGGCCAGAGGTTTCGAATCGTTGTGGTTTCCGGAACACTCGCACATCCCGACCAGCCGGGAGACGCCGTGGGGTGGCAACCCCTCGGCGCCACCGCTGCCTGAGTTCTACTGGCGCACGCACGATCCGTTCGTGTCGCTCGCCGCCTGCGCGGCCGTCACCAGTGACATCAGACTCGCGACCGGCATCTGCCTCGTGGCGCAACGGGACCCGATCCACACGGCCAAGGAGGTGGCCAGCCTCGATCGCATCTCGGGCGGTCGCGTCCTGTTCGGAATCGGGTACGGATGGAACAAGGAGGAGATGGCGCACCATGGGACGCGCTACACGGAGCGACGCGAAATGTTGCGCGAGAACGTGCTCGCAATGAAGGAGTTGTGGACGCACGACGAGGCGTCGTTCGACGGCGAGTACGTCCGGTTCTCCTCGAGCTGGGCGTGGCCCAAGCCGACACAGGACGGCGGCCCGCCGGTGATCCTCGGCGGCAACGCCGGCCCGAAGACCGCTGCGCACATCGCCGAGTTCTGCGATGGCTGGATGCCGATCGGCGGCCGCCATCCCCTCGAGAAGTGGGGCCTGATCGAAGACGCGTGCCATGCCGTCGGACGCGACCCGGAGACGATCGAACGCGGCCTCTTCGGTGCGCCGCCGGACGAGGCGAAGCTCATCGGACTGGCCGAGGCCGGTTTCGGGAGGGCGGTACTCGGGCTCCCGCAGGGCCCGCGTGACGAGGTGATGGCCACCCTTGACGAGGTGACCCCGCTGGTGGCTGCACTCGCTGAGGCCTGAGATCCGGTCCGCCGTCCGGCCACCGCATGAGTGACGCGACGCACGCATCGCGCCGCGACGCTGGGACCGTTCGCGACCTAGCCTGGAAGGGCTTCGAAACCACGGGGCGAAAAACGGAGCGAGAGTGCTCCAAAGGGATCGAAGCCATGTCAGAGAACACCCTGTCCGAAGAAGCCGTCACGCCCGCGTCCTCGAACGGCGACCCCGAGCCGATCACGATCGATGCGGGGACGCTCGACGACGGTGATGGTGATGGTGATGATGATGATGATTGCGATGGCGATGGCGATGGTGACGACGGGCCGGTGACGTTCGCCGATCTCGGGCTGTCCGACGACCTGCTCGCATCGCTCACCGAGAAGGGCTACGTCATCCCGACACCGATCCAGGCCGAGTCGATCCCACCGCTGCTCGACGGGTTCGACCTGCTCGGCCAAGCTGCGACCGGCACGGGCAAGACCGCCGCGTTCGCGTTGCCGATGCTCGACCGGGTGGCCGGCGCGAAACGCTCGAAGCTGCCGTTCGGTCTCGTGCTCGTTCCGACCCGCGAGCTCGCCAACCAAGTCGCCATGGCGATGAAGGAATACGGCGCCCAGGGCCGAGTTCGGATGGCCGCCCTCTTCGGTGGCACCAACATCGGACCGCAGTTCAGCCTGCTCAACGCCGGTGTCGACATCGTGATCGGGACACCCGGTCGAGTGCTCGACCACCTCAAGCGCGGATCGCTCGACCTCTCCAACTGCGGCATGGTCGTGCTCGACGAAGCCGACGAGATGCTCGACATGGGCTTCGCCGAAGACCTCGAGGCGATCCTGGATGCCGCTCCCCCGGAGCGCCAGACCGTGCTGTTCTCGGCGACGATGCCCAACCGGATCGACTCGATCGCCAACCGCCAGTTGAGCGACCCGGTGCGAATCAGCATCGAGCGGGCGACCGAGACCGCCGGCACCATCCCGAAGGTCACCCAACGCGCCTACCTCACGCACCGCACGCACCGGGCATCGGCACTCGGCCGGATCCTCGACATGGAGAGCCCCGAGGCGGCGATCGTGTTCTGCCGGACCCGTGGCGACGTCGACGAACTCACCGACGTGATGAACGGTCGCGGCTATCGCGCGGAGGCGTTGCACGGCGGCATGAGCCAGGACCAACGCGACCGCGCGATGGGCCGCCTGAAGAGCGGCGTCGCGACCCTCCTCATCGCGACCGACGTCGCCGCACGCGGCATCGACGTCGATCACCTCAGCCACGTCGTCAACTACGACATCCCGCAGACGAGCGAGGCCTACACGCACCGCATCGGCCGTGTCGGGCGCGCTGGGCGGGAAGGCATCGCGATCGCACTCGGGGGCCCGAAGGACCACCGCAAGATCAACAACATCGCCCGCGCCACCAAGCAGAACATCTCGATCGAGAAGGTGCCGACGGTCAACGACCTGACCGTGCGGCGGATGGAAATGACCGGCTCGGAAGTCGCCGCGAAGATCGGCGACGCCGAATCCGCCGACCTCTATCGCACGATCGTCGAACAGCTCACGGCCGAGCACGATCCGATCGAAGTCGCCATCGCCGCGGTCCGTCTCGCACACGAGGCCGCAGGGCGCACCACCACCGAGGAAGAGATCCCCGACGTCCAGGCCCGATCGGAGAAAGGGCGCGACCGGTACGAGCGCGACGATCGCAAAGCGCATCGCGGTCAGCGTGACGACCGGGGCCCGCGCGGTGATCGCGACGGTCAGGAGAATCGCGCCATTCGCCGGCCCGACGGCACCCACCATGTCGAGGCCGGGTTCGTGAGTCTGCAGTTCAACCTCGGCCGGTCGGCCGGGTTGCGTCCCGGCGATCTCGTCGGTGCGATCGCGAACGAGGCGAACATGCGCGGGAGCGAGATCGGCGCGATCAAGATCAACGACAAGTCGGCATTCGTGCAGGTCCCCGAGAAGCACGCCGGCAAGGTGTTGCGCAGCATGGACGGCGCGAAGATCCGCAACAAGTCGGTCCGGGTCCGTCGCGCCAACAACGCCTGACCCCCCGCACCCACCCGGGGTTCTCGTGAACTCTTCACGCACGGAGCGCCAGAAGAGATCACGAGAACGTTGATGGGATGCGACGGTGCGGTGATCTGGCAGGCTGAACGGATGGGGACCACCGCACCACTGCCGAAGAAGGCTGCCGCACTCACCGTCGACGGGGCCACGAAGTCGATGGCCTACTTCGACTCCGGCCCGGTCGACGGACAGCGCAGGACGCTCCTGTTCCTCCACGGCAACCCGACATCGTCATACCTGTGGCGCAACATCATCCCGCACGTGTGGAACCTCGGACGCGTTGTCGCACCCGACCTGATCGGCCAGGGCGACTCCGACAAACTCGACGACTCCGGCGCCGAGAGCTACACCTTCGTCGAGCACCGTGCGTGGCTCGATGCTCTGCTCGACCATCTCGACCTCGGTGACGAGGTCGTGTTGGTGATCCACGATTGGGGCTCCGCGCTCGGGTTCGACTGGGCCCGCCGCCACGAGCCGCGGGTGGCCGGGATCGCCTACATGGAAGCCATCGTCCAACCGATCCCCTCGTGGGACGACTGGCCGCCGAATGCCCGCGGCATCTTCCAGGGCATGCGTTCCGAGGCCGGCGAGGAGCTGTGCCTGGAGAAGAACCTGTTCGTCGAGGCCATCCTGCCGAACGCGATCATCAGCGGTCTCACCGCCGAGGAGATGGCGGTCTACCGCGCCCCGTTCGCCGACGCGGGCGAGGGGCGCCGCCCGACGTTGACGTGGCCGCGCCAGATCCCGATCGACGGCAGCCCCGCAGAGACGGTCGAGATCGTGCGGGCGTACGCCGACTGGATGAACACCAACGAGATCCCGAAGCTGTTCATCGACGCCGATCCGGGCTCGATCCTCGTCGGGAAGCAGCGCGAGTTCTGCCGTGGTTGGCCCAACCAGGTCGAACGGCGCGTTGTCGGGCTGCACTTCGTTCAAGAGGACAGCCCCGACGACATCGGCGCGGCGATCGCCGCATGGCTCACTGCGTGAACGGTTCCAGAGCCGTGACCTTCCCACCTTCCTCGACCAACCCCGATCCGCAGTAGGTTCGACGGGATGGACAACGCACGGCAACTACACGTCGAGTGGACGCTCGTCATCGACGGGATCGACTTCGGCGAGGGGCCGCGCTGGCATGAGGGCCGGCTGTGGTTCAGCGACTTCTATCAACAGACCATCTCGTCGGTCGAGATCCACCCGGACGGCTCCGGAACCCGTCATGTCGAGGTCGAACACGATGGCCGGCCGTCGGGCCTCGGATGGCTGCCGGATGGTCGCTTGCTGTTCGTCTCGATGCTCGATCGCAAGGTGATGCGCCAGGAGGTCGATGGGACCGTCGTCGAGCACGCCGACCTCTCGGCGGTCAGCGGCGGCCACTGCAACGACATGGTCGTCGCCGAAGACGGCACGGCCTACGTGGGCAACTTCGGGTTCGACTTGGAGGGCGGTGAGGGTGTCGAGACCACCACGATCGCGATCGTGCGGCCTGACGGAAGCGTCACCGCCGACAGCCACCCGCTGCTTTTCCCCAATGGCGCCGTCATCACGCCCAGCACCCGCACGCTGATGGTCGGCGAGACGTTCGGTGCCCAATACACCGCGTTCACCATCGACCACGACGGATCGTTGACCGAGCCGCGGGTGTGGGCGAGCGTCGACGGCACCGCACCCGATGGTTGCACGCTCGACGAAGAGGAGGGCATCTGGTTCTCCGATGCCGTGGGCCAGCAGATCGTGCGGGTGATCGGGTCGGGCGACATCGAGGACTTCTCGACGATTCACATCGGCACGCCGAACAACACCTACGCCTGCATGCTCGGCGGCGACGACGGCCACACCCTGTTCGCCCTCACCGCCGACGATGCGAGCCCTGACGTCGTGGCGGGCGCAGGCACCGGAGCGATCTACTCGACCCGCGTCGAGGTCGCCCATGCCGGCCGCCCGTAGCGGAGTGGATCAGAGGACTTTCATCCCGTACATCTCGCCGAGTGGATCGGCGATGAGTTCGATGCGTTCGCCGTCGGGACCTGCGAAGTAGAGCGACGTGTTGTCGAGCTCGAACACGTCGACACCGGCGTCGGCGAGCTTGCCGCTGAGCCGATCCCAGTTCTCGCGGGAGACCGAGATCGCGAGATGGTGGTGTCCACCGAGGACCTCGGCGTACTCGTCCAGCCCGAGGCCGGGAAAATCGAAGAAGGCGAGCGCATTGCCGTTGCCGATGTCGAAGAAGAAGTGCGTCGACCCCACGTAGTCCCGGTTCTGGAAGAGCTCGGTCAACGGGAACTCCAGCAATCCTTGGTAGAACTCGATCGTTCGGACGACGTCGGACGAGATCAACGCCTGATGGTGCTGCCCACGCGCCGATGAGGCAGGCCGCGACTCGTGCGGGGTCATGTAACGCTGGCGCAACACCTCCCACTCGTCTTCTCGATCGGGATGGTCGCCGTCGTGGTCGGTGCCGAACGTCGGCGGCTGTGCAGAATCCGTTGCCATCGCAACAGTCTTCCACAGTGTTTGCCGCGTCGAACGCTCGCGAGCCAGACTGTCGCGAGGGGGCACGACCGTGCCGAATCGCTCTGGGGGCATCGACACGACCATGACCGAACCACGCCCGGGATCCCGAACGACCGCGATCACGATCACACCGCAATCGCCGACGATCGGGGCCGAGATCGGGGCCGTCGACCTCGGCGCGGATTTCGGCGAGCTCGAAGTCCATCCGTTCGCTCCCCCGCATCCCGAACATCCCGAGGTCCTGCGGATCACCCACGGGGAGGGCGCACCCGGCCTGCCCGTCACCATCATGGGCGACACCCCGTTCCACGACCCGGATCTGGAGCCGGCCGGACTCCCGCCGCGCCCCTTCAAGGGGCAGATCGAGATGGACCGCCGCGGCATCGACTGGCGACGGTGACGTTGAGTTCCCCGTTCCTCGCCGACTTGCCGATGTACGACTGGCCGGAGGTCGCCGACGCGCTCGACGACCTGTGGAAGCCCATCGTCGAGGCGAGTCATCGACTCGGACTCGACGCGCCGGCGTCACTGGCACGACGAGACGATCTCGTGTCGATCTGGACCGACCCCTCGATGCTGCTCGGCCAGGTCTGTTCGCTCAATCCTGTCCGCGACGGGCTCGGCGAAACCGAAGTGATCGGCACCATCGAGTACGACCCACCACCGGACCTGCCCCAGCCGGACCCGGGGAGTTACTACTCGGTCATCGTGTGCCGCAACGACGACCCTCGACGGCCGGTGGGCCGCGCGAGTGGCGGGAGTGGCGGGAGTGGCGGCAGTGTCGGGACGGGCACGGCCCGGCGCAACATCCTGCGTTTCGCCGGCGCCCGCGTGGCCGCCAACGGCACCGACTCACAATCGGGCTACTGGAGCCTCGGGCACTTCGTGCGCCACCTACTCGACGACGGTCCGATCTTCGGCGACGTGGTGTTCACCGGCGTCCATCGCGACTCGGTGCGTGCCGTGGCCGACGGCACGGTCGATCTGGCCGCGATCGATGTCCATTCTTGGCTGCTGGCCTGCGAGTACGAGCCGGAGGCGGCCGGACGCCTGGCGGTGATCGGCACCACCGACCCGACACCGGGGGTCGTGTGCGTCGTGTCGTGGGAACTGAAGGACCACCGAGCCGACCTCGATCGGGCGCTGCACGACGCCATGTCACGCTTCGTCGGGACACCGGCCGCGGCTCGACTGCACATCAGCGGGTACCGATCCCGTCGGCTCGACGAGTTCCAGGTGGTCGCCGACCAGGTCGAGGACGCAGGACGTCACCCGTGGCATGCGCCCATCGACGTGGTCGCTCCCTGACACCGCCGGGTCACCCGTCGAGGTGGCTGATCAAGGCATCGAGTGCCAGGCGATAGCTGTTTCGTCCGAATCCGCCGACCACACCGAGACACACGGCGGTCAACATCGACGTGTGGCGGAACTCCTCTCGAGCGTGCACGTTCGAGAGGTGGGTCTCCACGACCGGCAACTCGACAGCCGAAATCGCATCGCGGAGCGCGATCGACGTGTGGGTGTAAGCGCCGGGGTTGAAGACGACACCGGCCGCAGTCGTGCGTGCGGTGTGCAGCGCATCGACCAGCTCCCCCTCGACGTTCGACTGCACCGCGTCGACGTCGTAGCCACGCGCGGCTGCGAGTGACCGCAACTCCGCAACGATGTCGTCGAGTGTGTCGGCGCCGTACACCTCGGGCTCACGGGTGCCGAGCAGATTCAGGTTCGGCCCGTTCAGGATGAGGATCGTCGGCATGGGCCCGAGCGTAGGCCCCGCCGCCCACCGCCGAGCGGGAGCGTTGCGATCAGAGCGAGTACTGCGACATGAACGCCCACCCGTCAGCAGTTGCACTGATGTCGTCGGTGAAGAACCCCAAGTCGCCGAGCTGGTCGGCGAGCGGTGAGTCGGGCCAGGTGTGGCCACCCCCGACGATCTCGTAGAACGTCATCGGTACATCGTCGTCACAGCCGCTGTACGTGTAGCTGATGACCTCGGGTGTCTCCTCGGTCCGGCCCGGGTCGGGGTCACAGCCGGCGTCGGCGGCGAACTCGGCGAACTCGTCGGGCATCACCTGTCCGAAGAACCCGTCGGCTTCGACCTCGTCGACGAGCACGGACTCGCCGGCACCCGCGTAGGGCACCACGTTGTCGTCGGTCCCGTGGAAGGCGAGGTATGGCACCGCGCGGGCCGGCTCGCAGCTCGCCGGGTGGGTCGTGCCCGCCACCGAGACGGCCGCGGCGACGCGGTCGGCTCGGGCACACACCAGCTCCGATGTGAAGAACCCACCGTTCGACATCCCGGTCGAGTACACCCGACCGGGATCGGCGCACCAGTCGGCGACGACCGTGTCGATCAGCGCGTCGGCAAACGCAAGGTCGTCACGTTCGGGCGTGTCGAATTCGGTCAGCTCCCAGGAGTTGCGACCAACTCCTCCGGCGATCCCCGTCGCATGAGCGACGATGAACCCCTCCTGCTCGGCCAACGTCTCGTAACCGCTGAAGGCCGCCTGCTCGGGGCCGGTCGAACCGAGGCCGTGCCAGTTCAACACGATTGGTGCCGGATCCGACACCACGTCGGTCGGGACGAAGATCCTGACGTCGTGCACCGCTCCCCCGGCATCGAGGGTGAACTCCGAGACGCCGCGGGTGAGCGAATCGCACGAGGGACGGACCCGGGCCGGCCCGTCGATCACAAAAGCGTCGGTGGCCGGGGGTTCGTCGGTGGCGGGAGGAGTCGTCGCGGCCGGTTCGGTCGATGCCGGCTCGGTCGCAGACGCCGTGTCGGCTGGGGTCTCGGTCGACACGGGCTCGGTCGCCTGCGATGCCGGAGCGGTGACCTCCGCGGCGTCGGTCGACCCGGCGGCCGTCGTGTCCGACGAAGCGTCACTCCCGGAGCAGCCGACGACCACGAGCGCAGCGGGAATCAGGAGAGAGCGGAGCTTCATGTGCGCATCATCGCAGATCGTGATCGTCGTGAGTCGCACTCGTGGGCGATCTCCGGCCGCTCGACGAACGGATCAGAGACGGATCAGAGACGGATCAGAGTAGGGCGATGGCGGCAGCGATCGCTGCGCACACCGCGCTGGCGGCAGCGGCCAGACCGAACGCGAGTCGGTGGCTGACACCACTGCGGTCCGTCGGAGCGGGGGCAGCGGAGAGCGACCCGGCAGCGTCGGCGAGCGTCGGTGGTGGCAGCGGCTGACCGAAGACCGGAGGATCGGACAATGCCACCTGATGCGCGGCGCCCAGGTCGGGGATCTCGATCGGGTGGAACGGCTCGACGAGGTTGGTCACCACACCAGTGACGCGCGTGACGGGCGGAGCCATGTCCACGCGCATCGACGCGTCGGGAGCCGGCCAGGGAGCAAGCACGGCACGGATGACGGCGCGTGCCGACGGGGCGCCCCACGGGTCGAACACCATCGTCGACGGATCGGGCGCGGCCCACGTGGTTCGCCGATCGAGTGCGGACGATCCGGTCTCGCGCAGCTCTCCACCGACCCTGGTCCCCACGGGGAGGGGCAGCGTGCGCGGGTAGGCGTTCATATTGACAGCAAGTTTCACATGCCGACCACGCGCAGTGGTGGATGCAGGTGCCGACCACATCGCGCCACGTCGCCACGCAGCTCTGAACGCGCCCGTAGGCTCCCGCGGATGGAGTGCGACGTCATCGTCGTCGGTGCCAGTGTCTCCGGCCTGGCAACCGCCGACCAGCTGGCTCCGGAGCGGCCGGTGATCGTCCTCGAGGCCGACAGCCGCGTGGGGGGCCGGCTCCGCTCGGTGGACGGTCTCGACCTCGGGGCCTCCTGGTTCTGGCCGGGAGAGCACCGCGTGGCCACGCTCGTCGACGAATTGAACATCCCGACGCATCCGCAGTACCTCGACAGAGACGCGCTCCACGAAGCGCCGGACGGCGTGGTTCGACTCGACGGCAACCCGATCGATGTTCCATCGGCCCGATTCAGCAGAGGTGCCGACGACCTGACCGCGGCCCTCCGTCGGCGGCTGGGCGGGCGATGCGGCAGCGATCTGTGGCTCGACAGTCACGTTCAGGCGATCGAGTGGGACGGTGCCGGCGATCGCCCCCTGACGGTGACCGTGACGCCGGCGACCGGTGACCACGCCCGCACGATCCGCGCCAGCCACGTCGTGCTCGCCGTGCCACCAGCACTGGCCGCAGCGACGATCGAATTCCGCCCATCACTCGGCGAGCTCCACGAACTGGCGATGGGCACCCCGGTATGGATGGGTACGACCACGAAAGCGGTCGCCCGCTATGCGACCACGTTCTGGCGCGACGCCGGCCTCTCGGGGTCGGCGATCAGCCACCTGGGGCCGTTGGGTGAGATCCACGACCTGAGCGGTCCCGGAGGGCGACCCGCCGCTCTGTTCGGTTTCGCTCCGACGACCGCTCGCAGCAGCAACGACGGGGCGGCGGTCCTGGCCCAACTGGTTCGACTCTTCGGACCATCCGCCGCCGACCCGCTCGAGCTCCACCTCGCCGACTGGCGCCGGGCGCCGCTCACCTCACCCGTTGGAACCGCCGACTCGACCGACTACTCGACCTATGGGGATCCCCGTTATCACCGCCCGGCGTTCGGCGGTCGCCTCCACTGGAGTTCGACCGAGACCTCCGCAGTCGCCCCGGGCCACATCGAGGGCGCACTCGCCGCTGCCGAACGCACCGTCGAGGCGATCCGGACAGCGTCCGCCCCACCGCATCAGGAGACACCATGACGACAACGCCACGGACCACTGGGTCTTCGACCGCCAACACGCCGGGCGCCACGATCGACCTGCTCTTGGCCGAGTACGAACGGGCGCTCGGTTACACCGCATCGTTGTGGCACGACCTCACCGAGGACGAGGTGCGCTGGCGGCCCCACGAGCGATCGAGTGCGATCGGCTGGCATCTCGGGCACCAGGCGGCGGTGGCCCATTTCCTGGTCCGCAACCTGACGGCCGCTGAACCGAGCCCCGATCCCGGCCTCGACACGCTCATGGACGGAGCGACGGCTGAAGCCGATCGAGGCGACCTCCCCGGCATGGATCGACTCGCCGCGTATCGCGAGGCCGTCGCCGAGCGACTCCGTGTGCGAATCGGGAACATCGCCCGCGGTGATGTCGGCGCACCGGCACAGCTCGACGTCATCGCACGCACGTTGCTCGTCGCAGTGGTGAACCACGAGTACCAGCACGCGCAGTGGATCGGCGAGGTGCGCGAACGCGATCTCGGCCGTGACCGGCCGGTGCACCCCCGCTCGCCGCTGCTGACCGAGATCGACGGCTACTGCGTCTTGGCGCCCTGAGTACGCCCGTCAGTCGTGGAGTTCGTGGAGCGCCTCGTCGGAGAGCTTGCGCACCTTCGCCCGACGCTTGCGACGGGCCGGGATCATGTCGCGCATCTCCTCCAGCTTGCCGAAGCAGAGCAGGCGGTCGTGGGCCTCGAGTTCACGACTCAGACGCGGATTCGGGATCACGATGTTGTCGCGGTGCAGCGTGAGCACCGTGATGTCCCGATCGCGCAGGCCCGATCCCCCGATCGTCTGGCCGATGAACTCCGAGCCCTCCGGCACGTGGATCTCGGCCACGCCGTAACCGGTACTCACCGTGAGACGCTGGCGAACGTCGAGTTCGGGGAACGCGACCTGATTGGCGATGTGGTCGACGATGGCGCCGGCGATGTCGAGCTCGGTCGCCCGCTCGATCCCCTCGAGACCCGGCGACGAGTTGACCTCCATGACCAGCGGTCCGTCGTTGCCTTCGAGCATGTCGACGCCGGCCACCCGCAACCCCATGATCTGCGCGGCACGCACCGCCGTCTGTTCGTACTCCGGCGACAGCTCGACCGGCTCGACCGACCCACCGCGGTGCACGTTCGAGCGGAACTCGTCACCCTGTGCGCTCCGACGCATCGCGCCGACCACACGATCCCCGACGACGAGCGCCCGGATGTCCCGGCCACGGCTCTCCGCGACGAACTGCTGGATCAGCACGTTCTGCTTGGTGGACTGCAGGGTCTCGATGATCGCCTCGGCGACTCTCTTGTCGGGTGCGAGGATCACGCCGATTCCCTGCGTGCCCTCGAGCAGCTTGATGACGACCGGCGCGCCACCGACCAGGTCGATCGCCGGGAGGACGTCTGCCTTGTCACGGACGAACGAGGTGGCCGGCATCCCGATGTCGTGGCGGCTGAGGATCTGTGTGGCGCGGAGCTTGTCGCGCGAGTTCGCGATGCCGTTGGCGGTGTTCGGGGTGTAGACGTCCATCTGCTCGAACTGCCGCACCACGGCGGTACCGAAGTAGGTGATCGACGCACCGATGCGCGGGAGGATCGCGTCGTAGTCGGAGATGTGTTTGCCGCGGAACTGGAGGTCGGGCTCGCCGCTCGACAGATCGATCGCGAAGCGCAGAGTGTTCAGGACCTTGCACGTCGTGCCCACGCTCGAGCGCCGCTGTCTTGAGGCGATGGGTGCTGTAGGCGCCGGGCGAGCGGGACAGGATCGCGAGTTTCACGCAGACTCGCTTTCAGATGGAAGAGACGACGGCGGTTCGACGTCGTCGAGGAGTTCGGCGATGTGGATGATCGCGTCGCCCTGGTTGACGAGCGGATGCTGGGTGTGGCCGATCACCATGCCGGATCGCGGGGCCCGGGCTCGGCTGAGGAGACGTCCGACCGAATCGCGGACGGTGGCGATCACGTCACCGCGTTCGACGATCTGGCCGAGTTCGACGTGGATCAGCGCGATCCCACTCCGGCGGACGCGGACCCACGAGCTCGATCGGCTCTCGGCCGGAAGGGTCGCCGCCTCCGACCCGTCGAGGGCCGTCGAGTCGTCTCCGGACTCCACCATGCCGAGACGGGCGAGCACACGGCCGATTCCCGTGACCCCGGCGTCGATTGCGGCACGGTCGAACCGCCAGGCCTCGCCACCTTCGAACAGCAGAACGGTTGCGCCCCTCGACGTCGCCGCGGCACGCATCGAGCCATCGCGGAGCTTGGCGTGCATCATGAACGGGGCACCGAATGCAATCGCCAGATCGCGGGTCCGCGCGTCGTCGAGGTCGGCTCTGATCTGCGGCAGGTTGGTGCGGTGATCCGAGCCGGTGTGGAGGTCGATACCGACATCGCAGCGCGCGACGATCTGGGTGAGGAAGATGTTGGCGATGCGGGCTGCGAGCGACCCGTTCGGCGATCCCGGAAACGACCGGTTGAGGTCGCGGCGGTCCGGCAGGTACCGATCGCCGTTCAGGAAGCCGTGCACGTTGACGATCGGTACGGCGACGATGGTGCCGGCGAGCGTCTTGGGATCGACTCCGGCCAGAGCCCGACGGATGATCTCCACGCCACCGATCTCGTCACCGTGGACCGCCGCGCTGAGCCAGACCACCGGGCCGTCGTGGCGACCGTGGAGCGACCGTGACCGGAATCGAGATCTGCGTTCCGGTGACCAGCCGGGAGATCGGGATCTCGCCGATCGCCTTTCGGCCGGCGGCGACGTCGACGTCGCCGATCGCAAACGACGGCCGGCGGATCAGACGGCGCCGACGTTCGCTCGGCGCCGGTGCGGTGAGCGTCGCGTCGAGATCGTTCGCCGGGCCGGGTCCAGACGCTTCGTCGTCGCTCACGCTCGCCTCCTGTTGCGGCGCCGCGTCGCCAGGTCCGGTCGGCCGCAGAGATACGAGGCAGACGGATCGATGAGGTAGCGGCCCGCCATCGCCTCGCGGCCCAGCAGCATGCGGAACCCCATGTCGTCGCGACGCGTCAAGGTGAGCTCGATCTCATGCGGCGATCCGTCGATTTCTATCGATGCCAGTACGACGGGGCGAACGCTGGTGTCGCCCGACGAACTGGTCACCTCACGCTCGTCGACGAGCGGCACCGCGACGGTGATCGCGTCCGCGTCCGACTTCTGCAGTGGGTGCAGCGTGAAGGAGACGAATCGTTGCGCTTCGCGATCGTGGACATCGATGTCGGTCGCATGGAGCGCCGACGTGCGCGCCCCGGTATCGATCTTCACCTTGACCGCGGGTACTCCCCATTCCGGGAACGCAACCCACTCCCGCCATCCGATGGTGGTGAGGCCGATCATGGTGACGTCGGCCCCACGAGCAGAGTCGGGCGACGATTCGGTTTCGGACACGGAGTCAACCTAGTGGCGTGGCGTCGGTGCGCTGCTGTCTGTCGCCCACCATCCACCCTCTGTTCGGTCTACCCTCTGTTCGGTGAACGGACGAATCCTCGTGGGAACGCTGACCGCTGCGACGGTCCTGATGGGCGGATGCGGCTCCGACGACGCGGGCGCGCCGGGGGGCGACGCACGATCGGTCGAGATCGCCACGGTCGAGTACGCGTTCGTGGCGAAGGAGAGCATCACGATCTCGGCGGGCGAGACGATCGAGTTCATCGTGACCAACGAGGGCGAGATCGACCACGAGCTGGAGGTGCTCACCGACGCGAGTCGGCGCCTCGGTAAGACCGAACGGATCGCTCCCGGGGACAGCGACACCCTCGTCGTGACGTTCGAAGAGGCGGGCGTCTACACCGTGATCTGCGACATCGACGATCACCGCTCGCTCGGCCAGGAGGCCGAGTTCACCGTGGTCGGAGCCGACCGAGTCATCCTGACCTGCCGCTGCAGCCCGAACCCAGGATGGGTTCGGGCTGCTGACAGCATTCGAACGGCGTCAGCCGTCGCTGTTGTCCAGCATGCCGCCCGGGATGAAGATCGCCTGGAGCGTGCCGTCGTCGATCAGGCTCGACGATTGGCCCTTTCGGACCACGAGCTCGATTTCGTGGGTTCCGGCGCCAACGGCGAGGGTTCCGTTCGTGCTGCAGAACCCTTCTTGACTGCTCCCGACATGGACGCGGCGGTCGGTGTCCTCGAGGTCGTCGTTCGATCCCGTGGTCCGCTTGAGCTCGCAGTCGAACACGTCGGGGGCGCCAACGGTCAAGACGAGAGCCGACCCGACGATCTGAATGATGCCGACCGAGTCTGCGACGACGGTGACCGACATGGCGGTTCCGAACTGATTCGCCGGCGGATCTTCGATGTCGTCCTTCTTGTTGCTGGCGGCATCGATTCCGCTACCGCCGGCAGGCTGGTAGTAGCCGGCGACGTCGACCAGCACATCACCGGCCGTGCCGTTGACGTAGATGTCGAGCACGCCTGCTGCGTCTCCCGTCGTCGGCAGCGCGACCGTCACGCCGTTCGCGATGTTCGGGCCGCCGGCACCGAAGTTGATGTTGGATGTGGCCGGGACGCCGGACGCGTCGCCGGGTCGGATCGACAGGAATCCCTGCGATCCAGGCTTCACGACCGTCACGTTCAAGGTGACCGCGGTCGCGCCGGCAGGAATCACCTGCTTGCTGACCGGAGGGAGGTTGTTCGGCGGCTGCGTCGGAACCGTTCCGGTCACCTTCAGCTTCTGGGCGACGCCGGAGACGAACGGACCGGACAGGCCGACGTCGGTGCGGGTGTCGAGCACCCGGGTCGGGTCGATCGACACGAACGACGACTCCTCGCTCGGAGCCGCGTCGGCAATCATCAAGCCTCCCGCACCGAGCGTGACGGCAACGGCCGCCCCGATTGCGGCCCAGCGAGAACGCCAGGCTCTGGGATGGGTTTTCGTGGCTGTGCGGTTCATGAGCTATTCCTCCGAGAAGTCGTCAGGTGCGGTCGTGCAAGATTGCGGTGGCATGGCCATCGCGGTCGCATACTAGACACACGAGCCGCGCCCCGGACCGGACCGGGCCTCCTCACCCGCCGAACCGGTCGATCACCGTGATCCCGGGGCCGCCCTCACCGGGGTCGACCAGCGCGTCGATTGCTTCGTCGAGTGAGACCGTCCGCGTGACGAGTCCTCGGAGGTCGAGCTGCCCGCTCCCGACCATCGCGAGCATCGACGGGTAGTCGGCCGGGGCCATGCCGTGCGACCCCAACACGTCGAGTTCCCACGCAACGATCCGGTCATAGGCGACCTCGGCGTGGGCAGCGTCGCCGGTCATCAGACCCACCTGTACGTGACGTCCTCGTCGACGCAGACTCAGCAGCGATGCGAGCGACGACGAAGCGCCACCGATCGCATCGATCGAGACAGCGGCACCGCCGTGCGTGATCTCCGCGACCGCTGCGCCGAGCTGCCGAGGTGTCCGGCCGGTCGCATCGAGACTCGCGACCGCTCCGGCTCGGAGCGCAGCTGCACGAGCGGATGGGGCGATGTCGACGGCCACGACGCTGGCACCGAGCGCGGCGCCGATCATGATCGCCGAGAGGCCGACTCCCCCGCACCCGTGGACAGCGAGCCATTGGCCCCGGCCGAGCGCGCCGCGCTGGGTGACCGCCCTGAATGCTGTTGCGACACGACAGCCGAGGGCGGCCGCGTGCACCGAGTCGAGTTCGGCGGGAAGCGCAACGAGGTTGGCGTCGGCGTAGTCGATCGCGACGTACTCGGCGAACGACCCCCAATGGGTGAATCCGGGCTGGAACTGTTCGGGGCACACTTGCGGGTCGCCGTCGCGGCAGACGGCGCAGCTCCCACAGCCACCGACGAACGGAACGGTGACCCGGGCTCCCGTGCGCCAGCGTCGGATGTCGTCGCCGAGTGCGACGATCCGTCCGGCGAGTTCGTGGCCGGGGACATGTGGCAGCACGATGTCCGCGTCGTGCCCCTGCCAGCCGTGCCAGTCGCTGCGGCACACGCCGGATGCCTCGACGGCCACGACGACACCGGACGGGTTGGGAATCGGATCGGGCAATGTCTCGATCGTCGGTCGAGCGCCGAATCGTTCGTAGTACATCGCCCGCACCGAAACGACCGTACCGCCCGCTGTCGTGGCGTGGCCGCCCTGTCTGCTCAACTGGCAGGATGGCCGACACCGATCGCAACGCACCGAAACCCGCTTCGCCTTTCACCCGCGAACGCAACTCCGCAGCCGTCGTCGATTTCGACGACGGGATCGACTTCTCCGCCGCCGCCCACGGACTCGTGGCCCAACACCCGACCGGCCGCATCGAGAAGAACGGCCGGCCGGTGTGGGACACGGCCAACCACGACTTCCTGCGCACCGACGATGCGGCGCCGAACACCGTCCACCCCGGCCTGTGGCGGCAGGGCAAGCTCAACGCGATCCACGGTCTGTTCCAGGTTGCCGACGGCGTCTGGCAGGCACGCGGTTACGACATCAGCAACATCACGTTCATCGAAGCCGACAGCGGGTGGCTGATCATCGACCCGTTGACCGCCGAGGAGTGCGCGGCGGCCTGCCTCGCACTCGCCAACGAGCACCTCGGCGAACGCCCCGTGAGCGCAGTGATCTACACCCACAGCCACCTCGACCACTTCGGCGGGATGCTCGGCGTGACATCCCGAGAGGCCGTCGCGCGTGGCGACGTGCGGGTCATCGCCCCTGAGGGTTTCATGCACGAGGCGGTCGCGGAGAACGTGTTGGCCGGCCCGATCATGGGTCGGCGGTCGATGTACCAGTTCGGGCCGCTCCTTCCCTTCGGTCCCATGGGCCAGGTCGACGCCGGGCTCGGAAAGACCGTTCCGCTCGGCACGTCGGGGCTCGTGGCCCCGACCGAGTCGATCACCGAGACCGGGACCGAACTCGACGTCGACGGGGTGCGGATCGTGTTCCAGAACACGCCAGACGCCGAGGCACCGTCGGAGATGAACTTCTTCTTCCCCGACAAACGGCTGCTGTGCATGGCGGAGAACTGCACGCACACGCTGCACAACCTGTATCCCATCCGTGGGGCGCAGCTGCGCGACTCGCTCGCGTGGAGCAAGTACATCCACGAGGCGATGCGGATGTGGGGGCCGCACACCGACACGATGTTCGCCAGCCACCACTGGCCGCGCTTCGGCGCCGACGACGTCGAGGGCTTCTTGAAGCTGCAGCGCGATGTGTACCGCTGGATGCACGACCAGACGTTGCGGCTGGCGAACCACGGCCACACCCCCGACGAGATCGCCGACGAGCTGACCCAGTTGCCGGAGTGCTTCTCCAAGCAGTCGCACGTCCAGGGCTACTACGGCACGGTGTCGCACAACGTCCGCTCGGTCTACAACCGCTACCTCGGCTGGTACGACGGCAACCCGGCCAACCTGCACCCGCATCCGCCGGTCGACGCCGGGAAGCGATACGTCGAGATGATGGGTGGACCCGACGGCGTGATGCGCGGCGCGCAGGCTGCGTTCGACGAGGGCGACTATCGCTGGATCGTCGAGGTGGTGAAGCACCTGATCTTCGCCGACCCGGAGCACCGCGAGGCGCGTTCGCTGTCGGCCGATGCGATGGAGCAACTCGGCTACCAGGCCGAGTCGAGCACGTGGCGCAACGCGTACCTGATGGGCGCGTTCGAGCTGCGCAACGGCACGATCCAGCTCGGGCGCGGCGGGCCTCCCGGGTTGTTGGGTGGAATGACCGGCGAGCAGATCATCGACATGACGGGCTCGCGGTTCGATCCGGCGAAGTGCTCCGTCGACACGCTGTCGGTCGCGTTCACGATCACGGATCTGAATGCCGAAGAGGAATCGCTCACGCACCGGTTGACCGTCGAGAACGCGACGATCCATCACGACACCGACACGACTGATGCCGATGTCGCGGTCACCTTGGATCGGGCTGCGATGGTCGACGTGATCACGTACCCGGAACGCCTCGACGACAACATCGAGCGAGGCACGGTGACCATCGACGCGGGCGACAAGTCCGTGCTCGAAGCGTTGCTCGGCGCCCTCGACACCTTCATCAGCCCCAACCTCGTCGAACCCTGAGCAGCGGCTCCGCGAGCCGTCATTCGGCGTTGGCTGGAGCGGGCGAGCGCCACTCACCGCGCCCATCAGGTCCTCCGCCCGCACAACCCATCGCGCCGTGACCGCCTTCGATTCGTAGTCTTCTCGGATGGGTTCGATCGCGGTCAGTCACGTCGCGTGGAACCTGCCGGGTGGCACCGAGCTCTTTCGTGACGTGTCGTTCAATGTCGGCAACGGTGACCGCGTTGCGCTCGTCGGAGCGAACGGTGCCGGCAAGACCACACTGTTCCGGCTGATCATCGGTGAGGACTCCCCCACCGGAGGCACGATCAGCGTCGACGGCGGTCTCGGCGTGATGCACCAACTGGTGGGAACGGCCGACCACCCTGCGACGACGGTGCGCGAGTTGCTGCTCGCGGTCTCACCAGCTCGGGTCCGCGACGCCGCAGCACGGCTCGACAGCGCGGCCGCGTTGCTCGACGACGACCCGATGGCCTATGCCGATGCCATCGCTGCCTGGAGCGACGTCGGCGGATACGACGCCGAAGTGCTGTGGGACGAATGCACGACGCGGGCGTTCGGCGAACCGTTCAACGAGGTCGCCGACCGGCCACTGCGCACGTTGAGCGGTGGCGAGCAGAAGCGCCTCGCATTGGAGACCTTGCTGCGCAGTGAGTTCGAAGTCCTCGTGCTCGACGAGCCCGACAACTTCCTCGACGTGCCGGCCAAGCGCTGGCTCGAACAGCAGCTCAACGAGACGCGCAAGACCGTCGTGTTCATCAGCCACGACCGTGAACTGCTTGCAGCGACCGCGACCAAGATCGTCACACTCGACGCTGCCGGGGCCTGGACCCATGGTGGGTCGTTCGGCACATACACCGAAGCAAAGGAGCACCACGATGCGCTCCGCGAGCACAACCAGTCGCTGTACGACGGTGAGAAGCAGCGGCTCGAGGACTACGTCAAGCTGATGCGGCAACGGGCGTCGATCAGCGAGGCGTTCGCACCCAAACTGAAGGCGGCCGAGACGAAACTCCGGCACTTCATCGAGAAGAACGAGCGACCGCCCGACGTCGCGACGCAGAAGATCGACGTCCAGCTCCGCGGTGCGCGCACCGGCAAGCGGGCGGTCATCTGCGAGCAGCTCGAGATCGCCGGTCTCACCGATCCGTTCGATCTCGAACTCTGGTACGGCGAGCGCGTCGCGGTGCTCGGCGGCAACGGAGTCGGCAAGAGCCACTTCCTGCGGCTGCTCGCATCGGCCGGCATGGAGGGCGCACCCCATGAGGGAGACGGCAGCGTCGAGCACGATGGCGTGGCCCGCCTCGGCTCAGGGGTCCGACCGGGCCTGTTCCACCAGACCCACGAGCATCCCGAGTGGTCAGGGCGCGAACTCGTCGACCTTCTCCACGATCTCGACGTGATGCTCGGGCCGGCGATGGGGATGCTGCGCCGCTACGAACTCCAGCCGTGCGCGCGCCAGACCTTCGAGACACTGTCGGGCGGTCAGCAGGCCCGGTTCCAGATCCTCCTCCTGGAGCTGTCGGGGGCGACCCTGCTCCTCCTCGACGAACCGACCGACAACCTCGACCTCGTGTCGGCGGAGGCACTCGAACACGGTCTGGTCCAATTCAACGGCACGGTGGTCACGGTCACGCACGACCGCTGGTTCCTCCGCGGTTTCGATCGATACGTGGTCTTCGGCGACGACTGCGCCGTCACCGACCACACCGAGCTCCCGCCCACCTGGGCCGACTGAAAACGTTCGTTGGTGCCTGGGCACCAACGGACATCAGCGTGACGAGTGTGCGAGCTCGCGGGAGATGATGGCCTCGTGGGTGGTGGCCATCGTTCGGCGCGATCGGGCCGCCAGCGCATCGACGCTGCGGTAGCCGCTTTCGACGGCGGGCGCAATGAACGCCGCCACCATCACGGTGCCGAGCCCGGCCGGACCGCCGAGCACGACGCCGAACACGATCCACGACAGTTCGATCACCGGGCGGACGCGCGACTCGGGGTGGCCGACGCGGTCCGACGCCGCGCCGGCGAACAACTCACCGGAACCGGCTCCCAGGCCCGAGACGATCAGGGCGCCGGAGCCGAGGCCGATCCCGAAGATCGCAATCGCCTGCAACGCGATCCGCACCAGGATCGAAGCAGGCGCGTCGAATGCATCGAGCGCGACGAACACGGCCTGGAGCATCGGACCGATCAGAAACGGGGACAGGATCGTGCCGAACCCGGGCCGGCGACCGAGCATCCACGAGACCGCGATCAGCGACCCCACGGTCACCCAGACGGCGATCGACATCGGCAGTCCGGTGATGTTGCTGATCGCTCCGATGAACACGTCGAGCGGTCCCGGGCCGAGGCCGGTCCACAGCGTGACCGCCACCGAGGCCGAGATCAGCAGCGAACCGGCAAACAGCATCACGAGTCGGGTCGACAACCCGAGGGCGCGACGCGTCGGCGCAGACGCCACCACGGCAGCGACGGCACCGGCGCGCGACCAGGCGCGTCGGCGCAGACGATCAGCAATCGTCGGGTGGTCACTTGCGTCGCGCTGGTCGAAATTCATCCGCGAAGTATCGGTGCAACCACCGTCCACGTGAGGGCAGGTGGCGGTGTCATGCGACACCCCGGCGAAAGGTTCATTTCCCGTTCACCGGTGGCCTTTCGGTACGGTCGCCCGGGTGCAGCTCAACACACTCCGCAGCGGAGCCGGTCCGGCCGTCGTGTTCCTCCACGGAATGGGCATGTCGGCGCGGACATGGCATGCCGTGTCCGCTGCGCTGTCCGACCGGTTCACCGTCGTCACCGTCGATCTCCCGGGTCACGGCGACTCGCCCTGCCCTGACGACCCCGATGCCTTCACGCGGGACGCAGCGCTCGCCGACCTCGACGAGGTGCTGGCCACGCTCGAGGGCCGCGCCGTTCTCGTCGGCCATTCACTCGGTGGCTACCTCGCGCTGGCGCACGCGGCGACCCGGCCCGGCGTCGCTCGGGGCATCGTGGTGCTCAACACCGGCCCGGGATTCCGCGACCCGGAGAAGCGCGAGGGCTGGAACGAGCGCTCCCGTCGAAACGCGCATCGCTTCGGCGTCCCCGAGCGCGTGGCCGCCCTGAACCTGCAGGAGGACTCGGTCGTGATGGACCGCGTCGTCGAGATGACCACCCCGACCCTCGTGTTGGCGGGTGGCGACGATCGACCCGAGTACGCCGGGGCCGGTCAATATCTCCAACGCAAGATGCCCGACGCCCGCCTCGTCGTGCTCGACGGCGGCGGCCACTCGATGCACGAGGACACGCACGCCGCCGATGTGGCAGCCCTCATCGCCGAGTTCGTCGACGCCCTCCCCGACTGACGACGATCGATGTCCGAACGCACCATCGGGTGGGTCTTCGTCGCCGTGCAGGCCGTGCTGCTCGCCGCGTTGATCCTGCTCCCGCGCGGGGACGACTTCGCCGTGCCCGGTTGGGCCCGCGTCGCAGCCGATGTCGTGTTCTGGATCGGCATCGCATTCATCGTCGTCGCAGCCATCGTGCTCGGACGGTCGCTCACCGCGACACCGATGCCCCTGGACCGCGCCGAGCTGCGCACGAATGGTCCGTACCGTTGGGCCCGTCATCCGATCTACAGCGGCGTGATCCTCGTGGTGATCGCCATCTCGGTGCGATCGGGCAGCGCGATCACGGTGGGGATCGGCGCGGCGACGCTCGCGTTCTTCGTCGTGAAATCGTCGTGGGAGGAGCGCCGACTCACCGAGCGGTTCCCCGGCTACGCGGACTATGCCGCGCGGACCGGTCGGTTCTTCCCCGGCTGGTGAGCCCCGGCCTTCGCGCCGCTCGTCATCTACTCGTGCAACGGAGTGAGGTGTCGCTCGGCCGGTAGTTCAGATGTCGCGACAGAACGCCGCGATGTCGGCCGCGGTGTTCCAGCTGATGTCGGGGCAGGCCATCGCGAAGATCTCGGTGCCGTGGATCGTTCCCATCACCTGTCGGCAGCGAGCGCCCTCGACGCCGGCGCGCAGGAGGACCCGGTAGAAGTCGATGCCCTCGTCTCGCAGCGGGTCGCATTCGTTGACGCTGATCACTGTCGGCGGTAGACCGCGGACGTCGTCTTCGGTGGCGAACGACGGCCACGCCAGCGGGTTGCCCGCCTCGAACGCCTCGATGCCGTAGGCCATCTCGCCCCGGTTGTTGTGGAGGTCGAGCAGCAAACCGTTGTTCTCGATCGTCGACGGGAACCGCTCCTGCGGCCACGATCCGGCGATGTACGGGCAGAGCGCATAGAGCCCGCGGATCAGCCCGATGTCGCCGTCCTGCAACAGCTTGAGACCCGTCGCCAGCGTGAGGTTCCCACCGCCGCTCTCGCCGGCGACGATCACGTGCGCCGGGTCGACACCGTGCTCTGCGGCCGACCCGATCATGTACTTGAGACCTGTCACGCAGTCGTTCAGACCAGCGGGAAACGGCTCGACCTCGGGGGCCGACGACGGTGTCAGACAGTTGCGGAAGTCGACCATCGCCACCGCAACGCCCTGCTGGGCGATGATCCGCCCCCACGATCGGTACAGGCCGTTGAACGCCGACATCGTCTGCATGCCACCACCATGGATGTAGTACACGAGCGGCAATGGTTCGGTGGACTCCGGTCGGATGAAGAGGATCTTCACCGAGTTGCCGTCGGGGTCGGAGGTGAATTGGAGCGTGCTGATCTCGAGCCCGTCCGAGGGGGCGACGTCTTCGTTGTCGAGCAGCTCGAAGCCGGCCTCCATCGCAGCCAACATGGCCACGGCCTCGGGCGTCGACGCCTCCGCCAGTGCCTCCGCACGGTCGGCGACATCGGATTGCGGAACCGGTGGTGGCAGCATCCCCATCACGGCTTTGATCCGGGGATCGATACGAGGGTCGTCGGTGAGTTTGGACATGGAGCGAGTCTTGCCGCGTCCCACCACGATCATCTCAGCGGGCGTCGCCACGGCTGTTCAGTGTGATCGATCTCCTGCACACGACGGCGTCCGCACGTCTCGAGCCGATCGGGATTCGCAGACGGACTGAAACCGCGCCGGTCGGGTGCGCGACACTTCCACGATGACCGTTCTCGAAGACACCGACGTCACCAGCGACTCCGAAATCCAACGCGTGAACGAAGCCATCGATGCGCTGCTCGCCGCCCACGACCCGAGTGAGCTGGACGACCATGAGTTCCGTGGGGCACGCTTCGACGCCGGCCTGGCCTGGGTGCACTTCGCCGAGGGTGACGGCGGGCTCGGCGTGCGACCCGAACTCAACCGCATCGTCGACCGCCGGCTGCGCGAGGCGGGCGCGAAGCCGACCGATCCGAGCACCTTCTTCATGGCGCTCGCCGGCCCGACGATCGCCACGCACGGCAGCGCCGGAGGTCAAAGCAGCGGTTCCTGCGGCCGATGTTCACCGGCGAGGAGAAGTGGTGCCAGCTGTTCTCCGAACCCGGCGCCGGGTCGGACTTCGCCGGCCTCGGCACGCGTGCGGAGCGCGACGGCGACGAGTGGATCGTCAACGGCCAGAAGGTGTGGAACACGCTCGCCCACCTCGCCGACTTCGGCATGCTCGTCACCCGCACCGATCCCGATGCCCCGAAGCACAAGGGGATGACGTACTTCGCGCTCGACATGCGCGCCGACGGAGTCGAGGTCCGGCCGCTGCGCCAGATCACCGGCGAGGCGGAGTTCAACGAGGTGTACATGACCGACGTGCGGGTCCCCGACGCCTACCGCGTCGGCGACGTCGGCGAGGGCTGGCGAGCCAGCCTCACGACGCTGATGAACGAGCGCAGCGCGATCGGCGGCGGTGGCGGTGGCGCGCCGAAGCGTGGCGCAGCGGCGAACGATGCCGTCGAGGTCTGGGAGGCGATGGACCCGTCGAAGCGGACCGCCGCCGACAAGGACACGCTGATGCAGTGGTGGGTCGCGGCCGAGGTGGGTCGTCTCACGAACATGCGCGCCGGCCAGAACGCGAAGGCGGGCAACCCCGGCCCGAGATGTCGATCGCCAAGCTCGCCTACTCCGAACTGAACAAGGGGCTCTACGAGTTCTGCATGAACCTGCTCGGTGCCGACGCGCTGTCGACTACGACTACACGTTCCGACGCCCCGAGGACCTCGACGTGTCCGGCACGGCGCACGGCCTGCGCTACGCGTTCCTGCGCGTCCGGGCCAACTCGATCGAGGGCGGCACGTCGGAGATCATGCGCAACATCCTCGGCGAGCAGGTGCTCGGCCTGCCCGGCGAACCGCGGGTCGACAAGTCGGTTCCCTGGAACGAGGTCCCACGCAACTGACGTCGCATCCCGGGTCGGCGGAACTCGCCACGACCCGCAAAGATCAGGCGATGACCGCTCTCTGGCAACGCTCCGCACTCGACCTGGCAGCGATGATCCGCGGTGGAGAGACCTCGAGCCGAGCCGTGGTCGAGGCCCACCTCGACCGCATCGACGCGGTCAACGCCGATCTCAACGCGGTCGTGCGGCGACTCGACGAATCCGCGCTCGAGGGAGCCGACGCGGCGGATCGCGCGGTGGCCGACGGCGGAACGCTCGGTCGGTTCCACGGTGTCCCGATCACCGTGAAAGAGAACATCGACCTGGTCGGGAGCCCGACGACCCAGGGTGTCGTCGCAATGGCGGACGCGCTCCCACCACTCGACGCGCCGGTGACGGAACGAATGAAAGCAGCAGGGGCGATCCCCATCGGGCGGACCAACCTTCCCGACTTCGGACTCCGCGTCCACACCGACTCGTCGTTGCACGGGCTGACCCGCAACCCGCACCACCCCGACCGGACCGCCGGCGGCTCGAGCGGTGGTGAGGCGGCGGCGATCGCCTCGGGGATGAGCCCGCTCGGGCTCGGCAACGACATCGGCGGCTCGCTCCGCAACCCGGCGCACTGTTGCGGCATCGCATCGATCAAGCCGTCAGTCGGGGTGGTCCCTTCGACCTCGTCGCTCCCGCCGGAGGATCCGCCGCTGTCGTTCCAACAGATGGCGGTGCAGGGCACGATGGCGCGGCGGATCGCTGACGTGCGCGCGTCGTTCGAAGTGGTCGCTGGACCCCACCCTCGCGATCCACACAGCCTCCCCGTCACGCTGACAGATCTTGGTGACGGTGAACGCCTGCGCGTCGCCGTCCTCGCCGACCCGCCGGGCGGCGCCACGCATCCGGAGATCGCGGCGGCCGTTCGATCAGCGGCCGACGCGTTGGCCGACGCCGGCCACGATGTCGTCGAGGCCACACCACCGATGTACGAGGAGACCGTCCAGATGTGGGCCGGCCTGCTGATCCAGGACATCGTCGTGACGAAGCCGATGCTCGACCTGGTGATGGGAGACGACGCCCGAGCGATCATCGCCAGCCTCCTCGATGGCGCACCCGAGCCGACGGTCGAGAGTGTCGCGATGCTGCAGGTCGGGCGATCCCTGGCGATGCGGCTGTGGACGGAGTTCTTCGCCGAGCATCCGATCCTCGTCTCCCCCACCTGGGCGATGCCCGCCTTCGAGCACGGCGCCGATCTGGTCGATGCGAACACGCTGATCGCCGACACGCTCCGCCCGGTCACGCCCGTCAACTTCCTGGGGCTGCCGGCGGTGGTCGTCCCGCACGGAACCGCCGACGGGCTCCCGGTCGGCGTCCAATTGGTCGGAGACCGCTTCACCGACCTCCGCTGCCTCGACGTGGCCGCGCAGATCGAGGCCGCTGCCGACCCGCTGATGCCGATCGACCCGGTGACCGCCTGATCGATGAGCATGAAGAACTGGTCGGTCACGGCGGTCAACCTCCCCGAGCACGCCGACAACCCGATCCACACCGATGCCGGAGCTCGTGCGGCAGGCTTCAGCGGCGCGCTCGTCGCCGGTGTCACGACCTACGCCGCCATGACCCATGTCCCCGTCACAGCTTGGGGTCGCGGCTGGATCACCCGCGGCGGTGCGGCTGTGCGCTTCCGTCATCCGATCCTCGACGGCGACACCATCGACTGCATCGTCGAGGGCGACCGCCGCGTGACAGCCGAAGTGGAGGGAAGCGTCCGCGTCGAAGCCGACTTCGTCGCCGTCGTGCACGATCCGATCGTGCACCGCCACGGCGAAGCGCTGGAGCCGATCGAGTTCCTCCTCGACGCGTCGTGGTCCGACTACGGCATGCGGTCCGGCGACGACTGCCCGGTCTACGCCGACGACGGCATTGCACACCCGTCGAGCTGGCCGCGCATCGCCAACCAGTTCTGCCACGAGCAACTTGTGACCGGCTCGTGGATCCACGTTCGTAGTCGGATCGCCCATCTCGGCGTCGCACCCGTCGGCGCCGAGGTCCGCGCCGTCGCGGACGTCGTCGAGCGCATCGACAGCCGAGCCGGTGAGCGAGCGGTGCTCGACGTGCGCATCGCCGCCGATGGACGCGACGTCGCGGCCATCGAGCACGAGGCGATCATCTCGCTCGCCTGATCGCGAACGAGGGAACACTGATGACGTCACCACCCCGCCCGCTCGCACTGGGGGTCCACGTCGGCCAGCAGAACGTGGAGATGGGTGAGCTCGTCGCCCTGTGGCAACGCCTCGACGAGCGCGTCGACTGGATCTCGGTCTGGGATCACCTCTACGAAGCCCCACCCGCCGGTGGAACCACGCCGCACTTCGAAGCGGTGGCGACGCTCGGCGCGCTCGCGGCGACCACCTCGAACGCTCGTCTCGGCTGCCTCATGTTCTGCGTGCCGTTCCGGAATCCGGCGCTACTGGCGAAATCGATCGTCGCGATCGATCACCTCTCGGGCGGCAGGTTCGAGCCGGGCTTCGGCGCCGGGTGGCACGAGCCGGAATTCCGTGCGCACGGGTACACGTTCCACGAGGTCGGCGCGCGGTTCGACCAGCTCACCGAGGGATTGGAGATCATCTCCGCGATGCTCGGCCACACGACGCCGACGACGTTCACCGGTGAGCACTTCTCGGTCGACGACGTCACCTGCGTGCCGGGTCCATACGACCAGGCGATCCCGCTCTGGACCGGTGGTCGCGGTCCTCGGCGCACACCCGCCACCGCCGCTCGGTTCTGCTCGGGGTGGAATGTTCCTTACGTCGAACCCGAGGATTATCGTGCGTTGAACGATCGACTCGACGCAGCATGCGAGTCGATCGATCGCGACCCTTCGACGCTCGAACGGTCTGTCAACCTCGCATTCCATCTCGGTGCGGACCGGTCGAGCGCCGACGCCGAACTGCGACGCATCCAGGACCAATGGGGTCCCGAGATGGCCGAGCGGGTGACCTCCGGAGCGCTCACCGGCACGCCCGACGACGCCGTCGAACAGATCACTGCGTTCCGAGCCGCCGGGGCCGACATGGTGAACGTGGCACTGCGGCTCCCGGTAGACGCCGACGCACTCGACGCGTACCTCGAAGTGGTCATCCCCGCCACCCGCAGGGAACTGAACTGAGCGCGCATGTGGCGCTCGCGCACCCATCAGGACTCAACGCCGCCACCCCCAGCAGTTCACTTCGGATTCACCTCGGCGAGGGACTGATTGCCTAGCGTCGATGCCATGACCATTCGTGTGGGCATCAACGGGTTCGGGCGGATCGGTCGACTCGTCACCCGCGGTCTGGCCCACCGGCGGGCGCTCGGCGACGATCTCGAGCTCGTCCACGTGAACGATCCACACGCCGACGTACGCACCGCCGCGCATCTCGTCGAATTCGACACGGTGCACGGCCGGTACCCCGGTGAGGTCGGCGTCGATGACGACTCGCTCACCGTCGACGGCCAGCGAGTCACCGTGTCGCAGCACGACGCACCCGGGGCCGTTCCGTGGCAGGCCAGCGGCGTCGACGTGGTCCTCGAGTGCAGCGGGGTCTTCAAGAGCACCGAAACGCTCGAGCCGTACTTCGACCGTGGCGTCCGAAAGGTGATCGTCGCCGCCCCGGTCAAGTCCGCGGGCGTGTTGAACATCGTGATGGGCTGCAACGACGACCTCTACGACCCGGCCACGAATCACATCATCACGGCTGCGTCGTGCACGACCAACTGCCTCGCGCCGGTCGTGAAGGTGCTCCACGAACAGATCGGTATCGAGCGCGGTGCGATCACGACGATCCACGACGTCACCAACACCCAGGTGATCGTCGACGCCCCCCACAAGGACCTGCGTCGTGCCACGGTCGGCGCTCAACTCGTTGATCCCGACCACAACCGGGTCTGCAACGGCGATCACGATGATCTACCCCGAGCTGACCGGCAAGCTCAACGGCACCGCCGTGCGCGTCCCGTTGCTCAACGCCTCGCTGACCGACGCCGTGTTCACGATGCAGCGCGACGTCACCGTCGAGGAGGTCAACGACCATCTCCGCGAGGCCGCAGACGGCGACCTCGCTGGAATCCTCGGCTTCGAGGACCGGCCACTGGTCTCGGCCGACTACACGAACGACACCAGGTCGGGGATCGTCGACGGGCCGTCGACGATGGTGATCGACGGGCGGATGGTCAAGGTGCTGGTCTGGTACGACAACGAGTACGGCTACGCGTTCCGGATGGCCGACCTGGCAGCCAAGGTGGCGGCGAGTCTGTGAACCTGCGCAACTACGCCCTGGTCACGGCCGGGTACTGGGCGTTCACGCTCACCGACGGGGCACTGCGGATGCTCGTCCTGCTGCACTTCAACGAGCTCGGCTACTCGCCGGTCGCGATCGCGTTCCTGTTCCTGCTCTACGAGTTCATGGGGATCATCACGAACCTGATCGGCGGGTGGGTCGGGTCGCGGACCGGGTTGAACCGCACGCTGATCGTCGGCCTCGCGCTCCAGGTCGTGGCGCTCGTTGCGCTCACGTTCCAGCAGGAGAGTTGGGCCGAGCTCGGCTCGGTCGTGTTCGTGATGGGCGCGCAGGCGCTCTCGGGAATCGCGAAGGATCTCACCAAGATGAGTGCGAAGAGCGCGGTGAAGTTCGTCGCCGGTGACGGTGACGGGGCGCTCTTCCGGATGGTGGCGATCCTCACCGGATCGAAGAACGCGCTCAAGGGCGTCGGGTTCTTCCTCGGGGCTGCGCTGCTTTCGGCATTCGGCTACGACACCGCGCTGTGGTTCATGGCGGTCGTCCTCGCGGTGACGCTGGTCGTCGTGGCGACGCTGCTCACCGGCGACATCGGCAAGTCGAAGGTCAAGACCCCACTGAGGTCGATCCTGTCGAAGTCCGACGCGATCAACCGGTTGTCGCTCGCTCGGTTCTTCCTGTTCGCCTCGCGAGACATCTGGTTCGTCGTCGCGCTGCCGATCTACCTCCACGACGTCCTCGACTGGTCGTTCTACGGCGTCGGCGGCTTCCTCGCCGCCTGGGTGATCGGGTACGGCATGGTCCAGTCGGTGGCACCACGGTTCCTCGGCAAACACGATGACATCGCGGCGGCGCGGCGTTGGGCGTTCTCGCTGGCGGTCGTTGCGTCGCTGATCGCGATCGCGGTCTCGGCCGACCTGAGCGAGACCGCGACGACGGTGGCGATCGTCGGTGGACTGGTCGTGTTCGGTGTCGTGTTCGCGCTGAACTCGTCGCTGCACTCGTACCTGATCCTCGCCTACAGCGACGACGACCAGGTGTCGACCGACGTCGGCTTCTACTACTCCGCGAATGCAGCCGGCCGCCTCGTCGGAACGCTGCTGTCCGGCGTGCTGTACCTGTGGGGCGGGCTCGCGCTGGCGCTCTGGGGCACCGCCGTGTTCGTCGGGATCACCTGGCTGCTCACCCTCCGTCTCCCCCCGGTCGCTGTAGTCATCGATCCCGGATCGATGACTACCCCTTCGGGCACGACTTCCCTGGCCGACTGATCCCACTCCAGCTCAGCGGCCACTTCGTGTTCCGGCCGAGTCGAGGGGCAGTCATCGGGGTAGTCATCGATCCCGGATCGATGACTACTCCTGGGTGGACGGAAACAAGTCATCGATCCGGGATCGATGACTGGTTGGGTGTGGGAGGATGGGGTGATGAGTGAGGTGATCGAGTTCTCGTCGGGCGATTTCGTGCATCTCGGGTTGGGGGCGACGACGATTCCGCTCCCCCGACACACGGGCGACGTCGCGTGGTACGTCGAGCTACGGCCAGCAGCACGTATCCGACGGGACCGAGGGACGGCTCGTGTCGATGCACACGTTCAGCGAGTCGTGGGACACGTGGGAGATGCACCCCAACGGCAGCGAGCTCGTGTTGTGTGTCGCCGGGTCCGTGGCACTCACCCAGGAGGCCACCGACGGCACGACGGCGACGGTGACGATCTCCGCTGGCCAGGCGGTCGTCAACGACCCCGGCGTGTGGCACACCGCCGATCTCGTCGACGGCGAGCCCGACCCGACCGTGGTGTTCATCACCGCTGGTGTCGGCACCGAGATGCGCGCCACGCTGACGCCACGATGACCGGTGAGCCCACCGCATCGGTCGGCGTCGGACCGCACCCGCAGCCGTGGCCCGACGACCCACGACTCGATCCCGAGCTGCTCGCCGACGGCGACCGTCGCAACGTCGTCGACCGCTACCGCTACTGGACCGTCGAGGCGATCGTCGACGACCTCGACACCCGTCGCCACGGCTTCCACGTCGCCATCGAGAACTGGGAGCACGACTTCAACATCGGCACCGTCGTGCGCAACGCGAACGCGTTCCTCGCCGGCGCGGTCCACATCATCGGACCCCACCGCTGGGACCGACGCGGCGCGATGTCGACCCACCGCTATCTCCACATCCAACACCACCCGGACGTCGCTGCGTTCTCCGCCTGGGCCCGCGACGCGGGACGTGCCGATCGTCGCGATCGACAACGTCGAGGGCGCCGTACCGATCGAGACGACCGCACTTCCCGAACGATGCGTCCTCGTGTTCGGCCAGGAGGGTCCCGGACTCTCCGCCGCGGCCCTCGACGCCGCCGACGTCGTGTGCGCCATCTCCCAGTACGGCTCGACCCGGTCGCTGAACGCCGGCGTCGCCTCGGGGATCGCGATGTACGCCTGGGCCGTGCAACACGCCACCGACGGCGCCACGACAACCGACGCCACAGGTCGCACGTGAGCACGAGCGTCGCCGCCGCGTTGGTCGATCGGCTCGGGCCCGACCGGCTGGCTGCCTGCCGACGAGATCGAATGCGCACCTCGTCGACTTCCGCAAGGTGTTCACCGGATCGGCGCTCGGCATGGCCCGACCGGCGTCGACCGACGAGGTGGCCGCCACGCTGGTCATCTGCGCCGAACACGGCGTCGCCGTCACCACCCAGGGCGGCAACACCGGCTTGAGTGGCGGCGCGATCCCCACCGGCGACCGGCCGACCGTGCTCCTCTCGCTCTCCCGGATGCACATGATCGAGGAGGTGAACGTCGCCCGGTCGACGATCACCGCGCAGGCCGGCGTGACCATCGAGGCGCTGCAGGAAGCGGCGGTGGCGGCCGACCGGTTCTTCGCCCCCGACTGGGGAGCGCGCGGGCAGCGCGACGCTCGGCGGAGCGATCGCGACGAATGCCGGCGGCATCAACGTGCTGCGCTACGGCAACATGCGCGAGCAGGTCCTCGGCCTCGAGGTCGTCCTGGCCGACGGCCGGGTCTGGGACGGACTGCGGGCACTGCCGAAGGACAACTCGGGTTTCGACCTCAAGCAGCTGTTCATCTCGAGCGAAGGAACGATCGGCATCGTGACGCGCGCCGTGGTCCGGATGCACCCGCTCCCCGCCGCCCACCGCACCGCGTTCGCCGCGCTGCGGTCGCTCGCCGATCTCGACGATCTCTTCGCACTCGCTCGCTCGCACTCGCCCGGGGCGCTCAGTGCGTTCGAGCTGATTCCCGAGATCGGCGTCGCCGCAGGTGGTGGAGCGCTTCGGCGTCGCCCGGCCGGTCGCGGCCATGTCCGACTGGTACGTGCTCCTGCGCTTCAGCGGGGCCGACGAGGTCGGCGACGAAGTGCTCGCCGTGCTGTCGCAGGCGACCGACGCGGGCCTCGTGCTCGACGCCGTCGTCGCCGAGACGACCGCCCAGGAGGACAACCTCTGGTTGCTGCGCGACGAGTTGACCGCCACCCGATCGTTCGGCGGCTTCGGCGTGAAGTACGACCTCGCCGTGCCGCCCGATCGCATCGAGGCGTTCCTGCGGACTGCGTCGGACGCGGTGGAGCGGAGATCCTCCCCGGATCGCTCCCCTATGCGTTCGGCCACGTCGGCGACGGCAACCTCCACTTCACCGTGCTCCGCCCGGGTGACGACGCCACGCTCGGAGACCGCTGCCGACGAACTCCGGGCGACGATCGATCGGATCGTGTGGGACTTCGGCGGCACGATCAGCGCCGAGCACGGCCTCGGCCGCGAACTCCGCGACCGCATCGTCGGCCAGAAGCCGGCGGTCGAGCTCGAGCTGATGCGGCGGATCAAGGCCGCCTTCGACCCCGACGGCATCCTCAACCCCGGCGTGATGCTGCCCGACGACTGAGACCGTCGGGACGATGAGCGTCAGGCGATCCCGAGGCGTTCGAGTTGTTCGGCCGGCGCCTCGACGGAGACGAGCGCCGTTCGCAGCAGCTCGATCATGTCCGCCTCGTCGGCATCGCCGACCCGGTTCTCGTGCTCGTCGGGATCGACGTCGAGGTCGTACAGGTGGTGCTGCCCGACCGATCGTCCACCGCCGGCCCAGTAGGGCAGGGTGTCGCCGTCCGCGAACGGCTGCCGGATGACCGGGATGTCCGATCCCGGCATCGTGTCGAGCGTCGCCCGCCGGTCGGGCTTCGGGAACTTCATGAAGTCGGCGAGATCCTGGCTGCCCGGCATCGTCGACCAGCGGTTCGACCACATCGACAGCGGGAAGTTGCTGTCGACGGCGGCCCGGGCGTACTTGTGCGTGCCGTCGGTCACCTGCACCCAGTTGCCGAAGACACCGCCGATCGCCCAGTCGCGGATCGAGTCGGCGTCGCCGGTCAACAGCGGCACGATCGAGCGACCGTGGGTCCGATGCTCCATCTCGACGCCGAACGCATCGGCGATCGTGGCGTTGATGTCGACGTTGGTGGTCAGCGCATCGACCGTCGCCGGGCTGTCGACACCAGGCCAATGGATCATCAGCGGCGTGTGTCCGAGCGGCTCGAACTGCGGGACCATCGGCTTGCCCCACACGTCGTTGCGGCCGGATTCGCCCGGCGCAGCGATCGATCGTTCCTCACCCAGATAGTGGCCGTGGTCGGTGCACACGATGACGGCGGTCGAGTCCCAGAGATCGTGCGCGTCGAGCCGGTCGAGCAGCGTGCCGAGGTGGTGGTCGATCATCGAGAGCTTGGCGCCGTAGTTCGCCCGGATGTGGCGGCCCTGGGCCGCGGTCAACGCTCCCGTGCTGACGCCGCCGACGGCATACGGCGGCCAGACGAGCCGCTCGTCGAGCCATTCGGTCTCGTCGTACATCGACGCCCAGGGTTCGGGCGTGTCGAACGGTTCGTGTGGGTCGAACTCGTCGACGAACAGGAACCACGGATCGTCCTGCTGCGCCGCCTGGTCGATCCAGTCGGCGGCGGCGCTGCATCGTGCGCGGGCCGGGGAAGTCGTCCTCCTCGCGAAACCACGTGCGTGCGTCGTCGTAGTGGCGGCGACCGAACCGGTCGTTCTCGATGCCGAACCGGTCGCGCAGGAACCACCCGCCGTCGGCGGCGGATGGGATGACGCGCAGCCCCGTCTCGGGTGCACCGACCGCCGAGCGGTCGGGAAACGAGCGCCACGGATCGCCCTCGTGGCCGCGCACGAAGTCCCACGCGCCGAAGTCGGTGTGGAAGTTCTCTCCGCCCGTTTCGAAGAGGTGCGGGTGATCGGTGGCGAGCATCGTGTGCACACCCGAGCGTCGCAGCGCGGCGGTGATCGACTCCTCCCACAGTTCGATCGACCCCCACGGCTTCCACAGGAAGTCGAGCGCGCCGCACAGGATGTCGTGCCGCGCCGGCATGCACGGCAACGAGCCGGTCACGTGGCGATCGAACCGCGTGGATCGCGCAGCGAATCGATCGAGGTTCGGGGTGTCGAACTCGTCGCCGCCGTACGCGCCGAGCATGTGCCGGTTGAGCGAGTCGAGCAGCACGACGACGACGTTCTTCGGACCGGGTTGCTCGGGACCTGCGGGCATACGTCGAGTCTGGCCGACGACAACACGTCGGCAGCGACTCAGCCGCGGGCGCTCCCGGACTACAGAATGACACCCCGTTGCTTCTACATTCGTCAGCGGCACCGCCACGAGGAGGACACATGACATCACGAACCAACCGCCGGGCCGGCACGCGAGCGCTGGGCATCGCAACCGCCGTCGCACTGGTCGTCGCGGCCTGCTCATCGGACGACAACGAATCGACCGACACCACGCCGACAACCGAGGCGAGCGAACCCGCAGCGACCGAGCCGATCGAGGACGAGCCAGTCGCATCCGATCGCGCCCGACGAGACAGCTCCGCCCGCCACCGAGTCACCAGTGGACGACACCACCGGCGATCACCGAGGACCGCTCGTACTACATCCTCCCGCCGGGCAACTACGGCGGCCTCCCGAAGACCGACGAGTCGACCGACCAGCTCGCGCTCTACGACGGGCTCACCCCGCTGCGCGACGACGTGACCGACGAGGACCTCGAGAACCTCTACCTCCCGCAGGACTTCGCGCCGATCGGCGAGACGACCGAGGAGCCGACCGGGCGACCCGGGACGACGATCCTCTACGACGAGTTCGGCGTCGCCGCACATCACGGGCGAGACCCGCGAGGACATGGCGTTCGGCGCCGGCTGGGTCACCGCCCGCGACCGCGGCCTGCTGCTCGAACTCGGCCGCGGCCCGGCCCGCGCCGCGGTGGCCGACATGCCCGGAATCGACGCGTTCTCGCTCGTCACGAGCGGCCAGACGTTCACCCCGAGCGCAGCGACCGAGCAGCTGGTCACCGATCAGATCCAGGTGATCCTCGACGAATACGGCGACGAGGGTGAGGAGATCATCTCCGACGCCCAGGCCTATGCCGACGGCCTGACCGCCTACTGGGAGGCCAACGACATCGACCAGGCGCCGGCGACCGTCAACGACGTGATCGCCACCACCGCGTTCATCGGGTCGATCTTCGGCGCCGGTGGCGGCAGCGAAGCCCGCAACGCCGAGTTCCTCTCCGCCCTCCAGAACCGGCTCGGTCGCGGAGCAGGGCCGCCAGGTCTGGGAGGACCTGATGCCCGACAGCGACCCCGAGGCACCGACCACCCTCGAGGAGCGCTTCGAGTACCCCGCACTGACCGGCGGCGAGGTGACCGGATCGGTCGTCATCGACGAGGGTTCGGTCATCTCGCTCGACCCGACCGTGAGCCGGAAGGGGCTCCGGCACCCGACGCCGAAGCACGGTGTGCGTCTACCCGGCCGCGTCGACGGTCCGCCGACGCGGACGGCATCGAACTGGCTGACGTCGACCCGGAGGCGTCGGTCAACGGCACGACGCTGGCCGTGATGGGCCCGCAGCTCGGCTACTACTACCCCGAGATCGTGCAGCAGATCCACCTGACCGGCCCCGGCATCGAGGCACAGGGCGCCGCCGTCCCGGGCCTGTCGATGTACCTGCTGCTCGGGCGCACCGAGGACTACGCGTGGAGCCTGACCTCGGCCAACCAGGACGTGCGCGACGTGTTCGCCGAGATCCTCTGCGAGCCCGACGGATCGGCACCGACCCGCGAGTCGACGCACTACGAGTTCGACGGCGAGTGCATCCCGTTCGAGGAGTTCGACGCCGGCACGCTCGGCGACGTCCCGATCCGCTACCCGGTCTCGGTGCACGGCCCGGTGATCGGCACCGCCACGTCGGAGGGCGATGCCGGTCGCACTCGACCAGCCAGCGCTCCACGTTCGGCCGCGACGGCCTCAACCTCGGCGCGCTCAAGGACATGACCGAGGGCGACGCCGACGACGCAGGAGGCGTTCTTCGAGACGGCCAACCAGTTCGGCTTCACGTTCAACTGGGGCTACGCGAACCGTGACGGCATCGGCTACTTCGCCTCCGGCCTGCTCCCGGTGCGCGCCGAGGGGCTCGACCGGCGCCTGCCGACACTCGGGCACCGGCGAGTACGAGTGGCAGGGATTCCTCGAGCAGGACGAGCACCCGCACGCCGACGGCCACCCGAGCGGCCGACTGCTCAACTGGAACAACCAGTCGGCACCGGGCTTCATGCACGGCGACGGCAACCAGTACGGCTCGGTTCACCGCGTCGAGGGGTTCGACCAGTGGCCGGACCAGGCCGAGTTGACCGACGTCGTCGGTGTGATGAACCGGTCGGCCACCGAGGACGTCCGATCGACGGTGTGGCCGGTGATCAGCGAGGTGCTCGCCGGTGGCGAACGCACCATCGGCGTTGGCCGCCGAGGTCGTGGCCATCCTCGACGAGTGGGTCGCCGACGACGCCCCCCGGCTCGACGCCGACGACGACGGCGACCACGACAGCGCCGGTCCGCTGATCTTCGATGCGGTGTTCGACCCGATCGTCGGCGCCGTGGGCGAGCCGGTGCTCGGCGACGAGCTCGACGTTCGACCGCGAAGGGATCAACGACGAGAGCCTCGTCGACAAGGACCTCCGCGCCCTGCTCGGCCAGCCGGTCGACGGACCGTTCGGTGTGGCCTACTGCGGGGCGGGCGACATCGACGCCTGCCGTGATGCGCTCTGGGAGGCAATCGACGCGACCGTCGCCGGGATCGCCGCCGAACTCGGCGACGATCCGACCACGTGGCTGAGCGAGGGGCGCCGTCTGACGTTCACGCCGGGGTTGATCGACGACGACTTCCGCGCCACGAACCGACCCACGTTCCAGCAGGTGATCGAGTTCGCACCCGCGAGCTGATCCCCACCACCCGTGGTCTGACATCATCGTCCGATGGAGGAGGATGCAGACGCGGCAGCGACCCTCACCCGCGGAGCGAGGTTCCGCCGGACGTTCCGGTCGCCGGAAGCCGCGGCCGGCGCCGGTCTCATTCACGCGGCACTGCTGACCGCAGCGCTTCTGTTGCTCCGCGCATCGCAACCGTCGCTGGACGCGGGTGATGCCGAGATCATCGAGTTCCTCTCGGACCGTGGGTCTCATCGTCAGCTGATGATCGCGCTGAACCTCGTGCCGCTGAGCATGATCGCGTTCTTGTGGTTCATCGCCGTCATCCGCCACCGGATCGGCGAACGCGAAGACAAGTTGTTCGCCTCGGTGTTTCTCGGGAGCGGGATCCTGCTCGCCGCGTTGGTGATGGCGGGGTTCGCGGCTTCGACGGCGGTCGCACTGATGTACGACACCACCGGTCGCACCGTCGATCCCGACACCTATCGCCTCCTCCGATCCACCGGTTCAGGGTTCCTCCGGGTTCAGGCTCCGCGACTCGGCGCGGTGTTCGTCATCGCGACCTCGACCCTCGGTCGTCGGACCGGAACGCTCCCACCTTGGCTGACGATCGTCGGCCTCGTCACCGGGATCACGATGATCGTCAACGTCACGCTCGCTGCGCCGATCCCGTACCTCTTCCCCGCCTGGGTCGCCGTCGTGAGCATCACCATGCTGGTGGAGAGCCACGCCCGCGCCGGCCACTGACCTCACGCGTTCGACGCGTCGACGACGATCAGATCGTGTTGCCAGAGGCGCTCGAAGAACTCCACGTCGTCGCCGATGTCACCGAAGCTGCGTCGGCCGTCGATCAGATCGAACGCGCGATGCTGTTCGTCGGTTGCGAACAGGACCAGGTCGGGGTCCGTGTGGGCCTGGTTCAGCAGCGCGGCTGCGACTCCCTGGGGCACCCGCTCGGTGACCGCGATCGACGTCGTCGTACGAACCGGAACCAGCCGCTGCCATGCATCGTCGTCGAACCGGATCTCGACCGGCGGCTCGTCCGCGCGCTGTGCGGTGAAGCTGTGGCGGACCATGGTCCCGCGGTACAGCTCCATCGCCGCGTACTGGTCGGCGACCGGGAGCGCGGCGATCCGTCGTCCGTGCGGGAGCTCACGCATCGACCCGCACTGCGGGAGGTACGGCGCCTGACGCGTCCACCGGCCGAAGCGCAGACCGGCCGCATCGAGGAGCGCGAACATCTCCGGAACCGAATACGCCTGATCACGCGGATTCAGCAGGGCATCGGCCAGCGCATCGTCGTCGGCGAAGTCGGGCGTGTTGCGCAGGAGGTGCCCGAGCGGGTGCCCGATCGGCAGCTCGCGCAGCGTGGCGATCAGTTCCTCGATCTCCGCTCGGTTCGGGCCGCACCCCGAGCAGTCGGCAGTACTCCTGGATCATGTAGACGCCCGTTCTTCCGAACGGCGCGTAGAGCATCGCATCGAGCACTCCGCCATCGGCCAAGCACCGCGGTGAGTGCCGTCAGACCGACGACGGGATCGGCGAGGTGGTGGAGCACGCCGGTGCTGACGATCTGGTCGAACGTCTCGCCGAGTTCGCCGACCTGTTCGATCGGGAGTCGGTGCAGCTCGAGGTGGTCGAGACCATGCTGCACGGCGAGCCGTCGCGTCTCGTCGATGCTGGTGGAGCTGACGTCGATCCCGACGACTCGGGCCTCGGGATATCGAACCGCATACTTCGCAGCCTGCGACGTACCGCACCCGGCGATCAGGATCGTGCGGTCCTCGCGCGCGGGCACGATCCGGCCACAACCGGAGATTCTCGACCCGTCGCCGCTCGGCGGTCCATGACCGCCGGTATCGTCGAGGTCGCCGACGGGCGGTGGATACGGGTGCCGACTGTAGAAGTCGGCGATCTCGTCGCGACCGCCGCTCTGCATGCCAGCTGCGTTGCTCGCACTCACCCGCGTGAAGAGATCATGGAGAGATCATGGAAAGATCGTCGACCAGTCGTCACGCATGCTGATCTGGGTCCAGCCGAGTCGAGTCGCGGTTTCGGTGACCGATTCGTCGGCGGTGAACGTGCCGGCTTCGCTCTCGTAGGCGTACTCGCGGTCGGCATCGTCATGGTTGACGAGGAGCGCGAGGCGCGGGCCGTCGCCGGTACTCGTGTACTCGAGCATCTCGGCGTCGCCGGGTGAGTTGCCTCCGGCCACCGATGGCCGACGACCGAGCGCGACCTGGATGTTGTCGACCTTGGCGGCCCCTTCGTTCGCCTCGCCGCGCACTCCGGTGGTCCGCAGGAGCACGGCTCGACCGTTGCGACGCTGGAACTCGTAGGTGACGAGCGTGCCGACGACGCGCTCCTGGGCGACTCCGTACACCCGCTGGCTGATCGCCCGCAGGAACTCCGTCCCCCCACCGGTGACGATGCAGTTCGTGAATCCGCGACGGTCGAGCTCGTCCATCAGCTCCAACATCGGCTGGTACAGCATCTGGTCGTAGCGCACGTCGTGCTCGGGATGCCGCGTCTCGTCGAAGAACGCGCGCACCCGGGCCTCGAACACCTCGGGTTCGATCCCGTCGAACAAGCTGAGCAGGGCGACCGCGACACGCTCCAGGCCGAACTCGGCAATGGTCGCCATGTCGCCGCTGAGCACCGCGGCGAACTCGGGAACGTCGCGCAATTCGGGTCGTTCGCCGACCGAGTGAGCGAGCTGCCACACGAAGAAGTCGAGTTGCGTGTACCGCGGCTTCTCGCACCACAGCGTGCCGTCGTTGTCGAACACCGCAAGGCGATCCTCGGGTGCGATCTCGTCGGTGGCGTGCGAGGAAATCGGTCACGGCGTCGCGGGTCGCGCCATCGCGCCATGACGGCAGAAGTCGGTCGGTCATCAACTGGTGTCTTTCTCGCGGAGGACGGTGCGGAATCCGATGTGACTCATCCCGGTATCGACCATCTGTGGTCGACGGGCCGCAGGCCGGTAGCGCTGACAGTAGTTGTCGGCGCAGAGAAACGACCCTCCCTTGATCACTCGTCGAGGAATCGAGAACTGGGGTTGCGCCGGGTCGTAGCTGGACTCGACGTCGGGCCCACGCGGGTCGGTGGGCACGCAGCACGGCTTGTCGGCGTCGGCCGGGTGGCTGTCGGCGTACCAGTCGGTCGTCCACTCCCAGACGTTGCCCGCCATGTCGTACAGCCCGAATCCATTGGCCGGAAACGAGCCGACGGGAGCGGTTCCGGCGAAGCCGTCGGCTTCGGAGTTGCGCCACGGGAAGTCGCCCTGCCAGAAGTTGGCGAGGTACTCACCGTCCGGGACGGCGTCGTCGCCCCAGGCAAACGCGGTGCCGTCGAGTCCGCCACGCGCGGCGTACTCCCACTCGGCCTCGGTGGGCAGACCCTCGCCGGCCCACATCGGCGTACGCCTCCGCGTCCTCGAACGCGACGTGGACGACCGGGTGGTCGAGCCGGTGCTCGATCGTCGTGCCGGGCCCCTCGGGCCGATGCCAGCACGCACCGGGCGTCCATGTCCACCACTGGCTCATGTGGCGCAGGTCGACGGGACCGGGCGTCATCGTGAACACGAGCGAGCCCGCCACCAGATTCTCGGCGGGTGCACCCGGGAAGTCGGCCGGGTCGAGCGGGCGTTCGGCGACCGTCTGGTAGCCGGTCGCCTCGACGAACTCTGCGTACTGGCCGTTCGTCACGGTGGTCGCACGCATCGAGAACCCTCCGACCGACACGCGGTGGACCGGTGCCTCCTCGGGGTAGTGCTCGGTCGGATCCCATTCGGAAGGTCCCCTCCGGGACCCTCACGAAAACGGTCGACCGCGCTGTTGCGAGCCCGCTCGATCATGAGTTCACGGGACCGCGAGGTAGGGCTGACGGCTTGGCATGGAGGCACTCCTTCAGGAGACGTGACGATGTGTTGGCACGACGCGTTGCGAACGTAGCAGCCACAGGAACTGCGTACGAGTCCGCGCCGATCGCGAAGAGCATCAGGATCACGGCGATGATCGGCACCGGCCTGATCGCGACGCCGAACGCGTTGCCGAGAACCTGATCGATGGTGAACAGTCGGTTCCCCGGACGTCACATCCGGAGCCGCACCCACAGCGGTCGATGGTCGCTGGCGCTCAGGCCGCGCACGACACCGGACTCGAGCGACGCCATGCCGCGGGCGAAGATGTGGTCGAGCATGAACTCCTTGCCACCGCGCCGCAATGTGGCGCCGGCGCCCGCCGAGACGTGATCGGCCCCGATCCGCTGCATCCGATCGCTCACCAACGTGACGCCGCGCCGGGTCAGGGTGTTGAAGTCACCGCCGACGATCAGATGATCCGGCCTCCAGCGTTCGGTCGCCTCGACGATCTCCTCGAACTGGCGGCGTCGCTTGGGCGGGCTGAGCGACGGGACCTCGGTGTGCACGCTGCAGGCGTCGACGTCGGTCGCGCCGAGCGACACCGTCGCACGCACTGCGATTCGATGCTGACCCTGGACCGCCGACCGGTGCGACAGCATCACGACCTCGGGGTCGCGAAGCGGCCACTTCGACAACACGGCATTGCCGAAATGGCGTCCGGTTCGGGGATGTACCCCCGATGATGCGAACACGTGGTTCAGCCCGACCGACCGTGCGATGGTCTCGGTGCCGACCTCGTCCATCTCCTGGAGCAGCACGATGTCGGCCGAGTGCAACTCGTCCGCCCGCAGCAGCGCCTCGGCCGCCGCGGCGACCTCGCGACCGAACTGGATGTTCCACGTGACGACGTGCAGTGCCGACAACATCTCGTCCGAACCGGTCCCGCCATGGAAACCCCGGTGCACCTCGGCCTCCCGACGACCCCTCCATCAAGCACGTTCTCCCGACACGGTCCACAATCATGGCTGGTTTGTCCTCAAGTCGCGGAGTGCTCGTGCCGATGACTCCCCGGACATCCGCGATCCGCGCCTGCGGCCCGGGATACATTCGCGTCGACCGCGATGCGGTCTCTGCCGGACCGCTCGGGCACCGGGCGACACATTCGAATCACGAATAAGGAGCCACCAGATGAGCGACACGACAGCGGCCAACCAATACGGAACCCAGTCGACCGAACCCGAGCCGCACTACATGCGATCGACGGGCCGGGTGGCAGCCCTCGTGGCTCGTTTCATCGGCTACCTCGTCTACGCCTACATCCTCTTCGTCGAGGTCATCCTGTTCCTCGGCTTCTTCCTGCTGCTGTTCGGGGCGAACTCCTCGTCCGGTTTCGTCCAGTGGGCCTACCGCAACCTCGATCGGGCGATGAACCCGTTCCGCGGCATCTTCACGCCGATCGAGCTCGGCACGACGAGCGGCAACCAGGTCGAGTCGGTGTTCGACACGTCCGTGCTCTTCGCGATGATCATCTACGGCATCATCGGCCTGCTCGTCCACTCGCTGATCCAGTGGCTCACCTACAAGGTTCGGATGATCGAGCGCGAGGAGCACAACGAGGAGGCCGCGGCCGAGGCCGAGCGCATCCGCCAGGAGATGCTGCGGTCGGGCATGGCTGCGACGACCACCGTCACGAGCACCGCGCCCGGGATGACGACCTCGACCACGGCAACCGCAGTGCCGGCGCCGCCGCCGAGCGCCCCGAGCAACGTGCCGCCGCCTCCGTCGTCGCCGGCGGTCTGACCCGAACGGCCGCCGCGCGACGCCGGGGCACGCGTCGCATCCCGCGTCCGACGCGCCGGACTCGACGCATTCGGACGAGTCCACGACGGGTCCTACACTGGAATCACTCGAGGGGCCAGGGGACGCAACGATGTACTACGAACGGCTGACCGCCGCCGACGCGACGTTCTTGCGGATCGAGACGCTCCACGAACCCCAACACGTCGGTTCGGTTTCGATCATCGACGGGGGCCCGCTTCGGGACGACACCGGCCGCGTCCGATTCGGGGACATTCGGGCACACGTCGGACGGCGACTCCATCGCGTCGCACGCATGCGCCAACGCATCATGGAGGTGCCGTACGGCCAGGGCCGGCCGGTCTGGGTCGACGACGCGGACTTCGATCTCGACTACCACCTCCGACTCACGTCGCTCCCCCGACCCGGCGACGGCGATCAGCTCAACGAACTCGTGAGCCGCGTGCAATCGATCGCTCTCGACCGAACCCGACCACTCTGGGAGATGTGGGTCATCGATGGACTCGACGACGACGAGGTCGGGCTGATCATCAAGACCCATCACGCGCTCGGTGACGGCATCGCCAACGTCGACCTCGCACTGGCGATCGTCGACGTGTCCCCGGACCCACCCGAAGACGAACCGTCCACATGGGATCCGCGCCCCGCGCCATCCGACCGGCGTTTGCTCGCAGACTCCGTCGGGGACCAGATGGCTCGCCCGTTGGCGATGTCGAAGTCGATGCTCCGCGCGGCACTGAATCCGAAGCCGACGATCGACTCGGTCACCAACGTCGTGCGGGCTGCGACGAACTTCCAGTCGAAGCCCGAGCCCGCGCCGTGGAACCGGCCGGTGTCACCGCACAAGCGGTGGGTACACGCGGAGGTGTCGATGGATGTCACCCGCGACTTGAAAGCGGCGCGGTCGGTCAGCATCAACGACGTCGTGCTCGCTGCGTGCAGCGGTGCGCTCCGCGATTTCCTGGTCGACCACGACGCCGATCCCGAGGGTCGGGTCCTGCAGGCCATGGTGCCGGTGTCGCTGCGCACCGACGACGAGCACGGCGACACGCTGGGTAACCGAATCTCGCTGATCATCGTCGACCTTCCCGTCGACGAGGCCGACCCGCTCATCCGACTCGATCGCATCCACGCCACGACGAGTCAGTTGAAAGGATCGGGCGACATCGACGGTGCGGAAGCGATCATCAAGCTCGCCGACGCCATCACTCCGTTCGCGGTGCCGCTGACACAGTGGGTCACCCGGCAGATTCCGATGAACCTGGTCATCACCAACATCCCGGGTCCACCGGTTCCGGTGTACCTGCTCGGAGCCCAGGTGCGTCGGACGTACCCCTACGTCGAGGTGATCGACAATCAAGGGCTCACGATCGCCGTCGTGTCCTACGAGAACCGGCTGTTCTTCGGCATCACGAGCGACCGAGATGTCGTCGAAGACCTGCGCACGATCGCCGAGGGAATCGAGACAGAGTTCATCGCCCTGGCCGCTGGTGCCTCCGAGTAGTGGACCGGACTCCCGTTCGACCCTGACAACCACATCCTCGGCGACCACGACCGCGAAGACCGGGCCCGTCGGCGACGCCGACGCGGAGGACACCTTCGAGAGCGAACGGTTTGCTGGCACACTGGGAACATGTGGTGGTTGGCCCATGGCGAACACGACACGCCGTCATCGAACGAGTGGTTGTCACCCCACGAGCGGAAGCACCTCGACTCCATTCGCTTCACCAAGCGCCGCGACGAATACGTGACAAGGCGGTGGACCACGAAGCAGGCGATCGCCGCCGTGCTCGACATCGAGCGATCGCCGCGGGCACTGTCACGGATCGAGATCCGCCATCGCAAGAGCGGCGCGCCGTACGTCCAACTCGACGGCGCCAAGGCCGACGTGGACGTCTCGATGAGCGACCGTTCGGGCTGGGCGGTCTGCCTGGTCGGACCGCCGGGAACAACGGCATCGGGAACCGTCGGCGTCGATCTCGAGGTGGTCGAACCGCGGACAGCGAGATTCGTCGCCGACTTCTTCACCCCCGACGAGCGGGCATTCGTCGGCACCCTCCCCCCCGAGCGACACGATGAGGCCGCGAACCTGATCTGGTCCGCCAAGGAGGCGGCGTTGAAGGTCCAGCAGGTGGGGCTCCGCGTCGACACCAGGACGGTCGAGGTCGACCTGCACGACGAGCCCCCCGTGGGCGGATGGTCGGCGATGACCGTGACAGGACACGACGGACCGATGCCCGGGTGGTGGCGTCGCGCCGGGTCGTTCCTGCTCACGATTGCATTCGCCGAGCACGCCGAGCCGCCACAACTCCTGTCGACCAGCAGCGATCTGGACACGGCGACTCCCCGGCACTCGTGGGTGGACTCGCCGACCTGTTGACGGCTCAACGCTGGCGGGCCATGCCCCGTTCGAGCGCATCGACCACATACGGCCGCAAGTCGGCGGCTGCGATGATCCGATCGACCGAGCCGACCCGCAGCGCACGCTCGATCGTGTGGATGGCATCGAACTCGTCGGCCACCTCGCCCAGCTTCTCCGATCGCACGAGCTCCGTCACCGTCGCCAACAACGCACGCAAGCGCGTCGCTTCCGCGCCGTCAGCAGCTGCCAGCGACTCGCGTGCTTCCCGGACACGGTGGTCGCCCTCCGTTCGTTTCTTGACGTCCCGGGCGAACACGGTGGCCGCCGCCGGTGCGCCGCCGATCACCGAAGCGTAGGAGCCTTCGACGGCGGCGATCTCCATCGACTCGTTGAGCGCCTTGGAGAACACCACGAAGGCGCCACCGTGGTAGCGCGACACGACGACGAACACGATGGGTCCGTCGAAGTTGGTCACCGCACGCCCGATCTCCGCGCCGTACTCGAGCTGTCGGCGCCGCATCGACTCGGGCGATCCGTCGAAGCCCGACAGGTTCGCGAGCACGACGAGCGGTCGGTTCCCGCTCGCGGCATTGATCGCGCGGGTGGTCTTGCGCGACGAATGGGGGAACAACGTGCCCGAGGTCCATGCGGGTGGACCGTCGGCGGGGACGAACCCCTTGCGCCCGACGGTGTGCGACTCCAACCCGAGAAGACAGACCGGGATCCCACCGACCGTGGCGTCCCAGACGATCGACGTGTCACCGTCGCGGAGGTCCTTCCACCGTTCCAAGCGGCTCGATGTCGCCGTCAGCGACCGCACGCATCACCGAGCGCATGTCGAACGGCTGCTTGCGTTCGGGGTTGAGCTCGGCCGAGAACACGTCACCGACGGTCGTGAACGGTGATTGGGCGAGCTCGGCGTGCGGACTCGTGCGAACGTCTCGGTCGTACGGGTCGACGGTCGAACGCCGACGCGGGAACCGCTCGCCGGGAACGACATAGGTCAGTTCGTAGTGCCTCAACAGCAGCGCGCACGCCTCGGGGAACGACGGCGCCCAGTACTGCGCCTGCCCGTTCGGACCCATCACGCGGTGGTACCCGCCGATGCCGAAGTTGTCGTCGCGCACTGACCGCACCCGAGAAGTCGAGCGCCTGCTTACCCGTGAGCACCATCGCGGACGATGGCGTCATGACCAGGATGCCCTTGGTGTGGGTGAGCATCGTCGCTTCGGCGTTCCAGTAGGGCTGGCCACCGACGTTGATGCCGGTGACGACGATGTTGACCTCACCGCCGGCCTGCGTGAACTCGATCAACCGCCGCAGCGTCAGCGCAATCCAGTCCATGTTCTCCGTGCCCGAGTCCATGGCGATGAGCGCACCGCTCGACACTGCGAACCACTCGACGGGAAGCCGGTGCTCGAGCGCATAGGCGAGCGCGGCGTTCACACGTCGGCACTCCGGCTCGGCCAGGTTGCCGAGACCCTGCGTCGGGTCGGAGAGGATCGGCGATGCGCCGCATGCCCTCCGGGATCACCGTCGTGTGGTTGGTGAGGAGCCCGACCACGAGGTGCGCGCTGTTCGTACCCGGCTCTCGGCGAACGGGGACCAGACGATCGTTGGCGTCGAGGTCGAGTTCCTCGAACGAGTCAGCCGGCAGACCGTTCTGCTGGGCTTCGTTCGGTGAAGAGCCGGACGATCTCGTGCGGATAGGGCGAGCCGAACCTGGCGGCGGTGAGGATCTTCTGCTGGTAGGCGCTCAGCGGACGAACGGGTTGATCACCGGCACGGTCCTCGCGCACGAGCAGCTGATGACCGGGCTGTTCGATGTGGAGAACGGCGTCGCGATGACGGTCGGCATCGCCGTCGGGGATTCGGACCTTGAGCACGACCTTCTCCAGACCGACTCGGCCCGCCATCGGTGCGAACCGGTGGGCGAGGTGAAGCGTCTCGTCGCGGCGTCAGCGTCCAGGGCGCGCGGACGTCGAGGACCAGCCGGTTCGCCAGCGGGCGGTCACGCGGCGCGTATCGAGCGAGTTCGGAACGCATCGCTGCGAACGCCAGCAGTGCGATCCGTTCGAGGCGAGGGTATGTGCGCTCACCGGTCACCGGGTCCTCGACGGGCATCAGCTCGCGGACCTCGCCGACCGCGAAGAGCCGGTGGTCCTTGGGGTTCGTGCGGGCGACCCCGTCGAACACGTAGACGTCTTCGGGCGACGGCCGCCGTTCGAGTTCGAAGTTCGAGAGCCGCCACAACTCGAGCCGCTCGGCGAGCATCGGGTGCAGGTTCCGGAAGAGCGGGTTCTCCACGAACGAACCGTCGGCGTTCCCGTCGAGCGTGACGTGCTGTGATCGGGACCGCGCTTCGGCCGAACCGGTCGAGCTACTCACCGTCACATCGAGCCGCGTGAGCGAGCGGCCGAACCGGCATCGCTCTGCGAGTTCCATCACCTCGCGCCGCAGTCTCCGCGATGTCGACGTCCGGCGCATCACGCCACGACGACGACGTCGACGATCACGTCCCGCTCGGCGGCGAGCCCGGCGAGGTGCGGCTCGACCGCCTCGGACCAGGTGGGCAACTCGTCGAGCGGGAGGTAGCCGACGACGAGCTGAACCTCGCCGTCGTCGGAGTCGTAGCTCGTCGTGGCAAACAGGAACCCGTTCGTCTCGTGAAAGGAGATCTCACCGAAGTCACTGATGCGGTAGAAGCGCCGGATGTGGACCTCGAGGACAACGCGCCGCGTTGCGGTCGAGGCCGTCGGGTCGTTCGGGCCCCACGAGTCGAGCACGAGCGCTCGCATCGGAACGGGACACCACACGAGACGGTCGATTCGCTCGGCTCGATCGTCGGCGGCCGGGTCCGCCGACGAGATGGGCGATGTGGCCCGCCATCTCCTCGATGAGTTCCGCTGCGGCGGCTTCCATCGGTGGCTCGTCGAAGGAATGGAACCGGAGGTCTCGGGCCAGGTCGGCGATGGCCTGCTGACGGCCCTGAGTCGCAGCTGCGAGTCGATCGAGGCGGGCACGCATCTCGACGTCGGCGCGTTCGGCGAGTGCATGGCGATAGGTGAGCCGTCGCTCGAGCACGGCGATCACGACGGAACTGAGTTCGCTGAGCCGAGCGAAGGAGCGGAACAACCACATCAGCGCCGACTCCAGCGCCGGGGTTCGCTCCAGGCTGTCGATGCCGTAGCGCCCGAGCGCACGTTCGAGCCGCTCGCGATACCCCTCCGACAGGCCTGCGAGGTCGGGATCGAGCCACTGCAGGAACGAGAGCAGGAACTCCTGGGTGTGCTCTGTCGGCGCCGACTCGTCGAGTTCGGCCGCCGTCTGCGGGCGATACAGCGCCGCCGAGTTCGGCGTAGATGTCGAGCAGACCGTCCTCACACGCAAGGAGCGCAGGATCGTCCGGGTCCGCGATCTCGGCGAGCCGACGTTGTTTGGTGAGCAGCTTGCGCAATGCCGACGGGGACATGTCGTAGCCGAGGAGGTAGTCGCCCAGCGGTACGTAGACACGGTCGCACGGTTTGCGGGTGGGGTCGACGCCGGCCTTCAGGCCGGAGAGGTCGACGCGACGCGACTCGTTGTCCGTCGGCGGCGACGTCCGTACCGTGCGCACGCAGACGGACGAGCGGTGCGCCTCGCTCGACCTGCGCGTTGGGCATGATCGAGACCGCAACCACGTCACCGGCCATCGGTGCGGTCACGGTGGTTTCCATCTTCATCGATTCCAAGACGGCCACCGGGTCACCGGCGGCGACCGTGTCACCCGGCCTGGACGAGCGCGGCTGACCACGAGCGCCGGCCAACCGGCGCGGAGGGCCACCCCGTCCTCCCGCTCGACCCTGTGCGTCGTCAGCATCCAGCTCGACTCGGAAACCCGGTCTCCGGTCGGAATGATCACGAGCCGATGGCGTCGACCGCCGCAGTGTGATTCGTCGTTCGAAGGCGTCGAGTTCGTCGACGGTGATGTCCGCAACGTCCGCACCGCTGCGAATGGAGTAGCGGCGCGGGCCGACCCGGTCGACGTCGAGCCGGTAGGTCGTCCCCGCGTAGCGGAGCTCGATGCCCTGACCGACCTCGACCGGCTGCTGTGGGCGGCCTCGTTCGGCCGAGCCGTAGAACGCCTCCTGAGCGTGACTCCGGTCCTCTTCGTAGGCCGCCGCCGCAGCTGCGAGCAAGCGCAATCGGATTCGGGACGGGTCGAGGTCGATCGGCGACCAGCCGCTCGAGCCAGGCGTCGTCGACGTGCACCAGCGGCGAAGTCGCCATGGCCGAGCACGCTGAGCAGCAACGTGCGGTTCGTGACTCCTCCGTCGATCACGACGGCACTGCGTTCGAGCGCACGACGGACACGTTCGAGCGCCACCGTCCGATCGGGTCCCCACGCGGTGAACACGGCAATCAGCGGGTCGTCGATGTCGACGGTGTCGCCGGCACGACGGTTGGCGTCGACGCGCACGCCGGTCCCGACGGGAAACGACAGCAACATCAGAGCGTCCCGGCGTGACTGCGAACCCCGTCGTCGGAGTCCTCGGCGAGCAGACGGGCCTCGACGGTGACGCCGTCGTCGGGAAGTGTGTCGGACGGGAGCGCCTCACCCCGCTGGAGACGGAGGCGCAACCCGATGATGCTGGCACCCGTGCGTTCCTCCGTGGTTGCGTGCTCCGGGCGCCGCGACGCAGTCGACGTCGACCAGCACGAAATCGATGCCGTCGGAGAGGTACACGGCGGTGACCAGACCCGTGTAGTCGATGCTGCCGCCAGTTCGACAGCGGCGACCCGCACCCGTTGGCACACGTCGACGCCGACCGTCGTGCATGGTGCTTCGGCGATCAGCGATGCGCCATCGCGGCGGACGCTCACATCGCGCGAGTCGAGCGTCCAGACGCCGCCGTGTGCGTCCGCGAGCACATCGACTTCGATCCGGCGGGTCGGGCAGGCCGGACGCGAGCGTGCCGTCGCCGCCCGGGCAGCTCGCGCAGCACGTCGGGGTCGGCGAGGCGGCGGGTCGTCGACGAGTCGGGTCCGACGACGGCGATCCCAGCCGTTTCGCAGGCTTCGATCAGATCGGCGCGACTGGTGGGCGACCAGGCACCCGAGCCACAGCGTGTCGATGTGGGCCTGCTGGAGGTCGGCGACGATGGCCTCGTCGGAGACCTCGCCCGCGACGCTGCGCACCTCGTCGGCTTCTCGGCCGTCCCACGGCGTCGCTTCGCCCGAATCGCTGTGGAACAGCACGGTCGTGATCAGTGGCGCGTCACCGGCACCGTTCAACCCACCGACGGCGTGGAGCACCCGCACGGCCGACTCACCGCGATCGAGGATGCCGAGGCGATAGATCGCAGATGTGCCGTCCCCGTGACTCATCGTTCCGGTCACAACCGGTAGGTCGGCGTGGAGGTCGGCCGCGACGTCGTCGGGGATCGGGGCGGGGAGCGGAACCGTGCGGTAGCCGTCGAGTCGCACGATCACCGTGCCCTCGGCATCGACCACGACGCAGTCGAACACGCCCGGCGAGGTCTCGTTGGCACGAGCACGCAGCTTCCCCTTGGCGGTCGCCGGATCACCGACGACCCGCGCACTTCCCACGCGCATCGGGAGCGCCAGCCGGTCTTCGCGACCCGCCTGCCACAGTCCGGCGGTCTGGAAACACAACTCCACCAGACGCGGCGCGGTGCTGAGCGGGAGGTGATCGGGAACATGGTTGTCGGGGAGCGGATCGGCGAGGACCGCGACCGAGGACGTCCCCGTCACGCCAAGCAGATTCGACGACTTGATACGCCGGGCCGTGGAAGTAGAAGGAGTAGACCCGACGGGAATCAAGGGTCGGGCCACTCGGATCGGCCACGGGCTCCGAGGTCACCGCGGGGGCGACGTCGGTCGACAGCCGCACTCGGCCCGTGAAGTGCACGGTTCGCTGCGGTGTCTCGCTGCCGGGCAGGACACGTTCGGCGATGAGCTGACAGTGCGCGACGAGATCGTCACCGTCGGGACCGACGACCGCCTGGACGGTCAGCGTTCGCGGTTCGTCCCGGTAGAACTTCAGCGGCGCAGCGAAGGCCACGTCTTCGACCGCGGTGACGTGATGATCGGGAGCGAGCAGGCGTGCGGTCTCGGCGAACGCCTCCATGCCCATCACACCCGGGAGGACCGGAATGCCGTCGATGCGATGGTCGTTCAGGAACGGCTGCTCGGTCGGATCGAGTGTCGTCTGCACCACCACGCCGTTGTGCACGCTCATCCGGGCGGAGCCGATCATCGGCCCGGTGGCCGTGTCGTCCCCGACGAGCCTCGTGGGGTCGACTCCGCCCTGATCGTCGTGCTCCCCGGCCATCATCCCGAGCACGCCGGCGACGATCACCTCGCCGTCGGTGGTGCCGGACGTCAGCTCGCGTCGGATCCACGCTACGCCGGCTTCGGGCGGCAGCATCTGCACGCCGGCCATCTCCATGATCCTCGGGATCGAACCGCGGGTCGCCATCCCGATGCCACCCCAGGCCGTCCAGTCGAGCGCGAGCCCCCGCGTCTCTGGCCGGGTGCGTCGGAAACTGCTCATGGTCTTGCAGAGCAGATCGTTGGCCGCGGAGTAGTCGGTCTGCCCCTGGTTGCCGAATCGGCCGGCCACCGAGGAGAACACCACCGCGGCGCCGATGGGCATGTCGCGCGCGGCGTGGAAGAGGTTGAACCAACCGTCACTCTTCACGTCGAAGACGAGGTCGTATTCTCGGGGCTCCTTGTCCGGAAGGTTGCGGCTGATCTCCAACCCGGCAGCGTGGAGCAGCACGTCGATCCGGCCACTTCGTTCGCGAACGTCGGACATCACCGCGGTCACGGCCTCGGCATCGGTGAGGTCGACCGAGTGGTAGTGCACCGTGCCGCCCGCCGCCTCGACCGCCTGGACGGCGGTCAGCGCAGCATCGAGACGTTCGAAACGACTGAGTTCACGTTCGATCGCGACCGGCGTGGGGTGCTCCCCCGCCGCCTTCATCCGTTCGGCGACGGTCACCTTGAGACCGTTCCGATCGTTGCGGAAGGCGTCGAGATCGGGATCTTGCGGATCCGGCGTCGGCGTCAGGTCGAGCAGGTGGAACGTGCCGGCGGAGGCGACCGCCAGGTCGGCCGTGATCGCTGACACGATGCTGCCGGCAGCACCGGTGACCACGACGACCGAGTCCGGACCGAGCTCGATCGAATCACCGGTACCGGGCTCGGCGTCGTCACCGCGTGCCGGGAAGGCCGACTCGACGAACGCAACTCCGTAGCGCTGATCGCCCGACGCGCCCGATCTCGACGCATCCGGGATCGAACAGGGTCTCCTCGATCAGTTGGGTGGCGATGGCCTTCGTCTTGCGGCTCGCTGCGACATCGACCGCCTTGACGAGGGCGTCTGGCTGCTCCTTCTTGTATGACTTCGTGAATCCGACGACCGCCCCGCCGAGCGGGTTCGTGGCGCCGGCCTCGTCGTAGCCGTGGTACCCGCCGAGCCGGGTCGCCGACACGAGGAACGGGCTGGCGTCGTAGAGCGTCCGCATGGTGGCGTAGAGCGCCTTCACCCGTCGACGTAGCGCCTCGCGCCAGCGATCGAGGTCGTAGCCGGCGACGTCACCGTCCGCATCGAGACCGGGCAGCCAGTAGACGCCCGTGATCGGTGCCTCCTGGTGCCAGGCGGTCAGCTCGGCGACGAGGTCGTCCGTGCCCACGCCCGCCGACAGGGTGAGCACCGTCGCTCCGACCTGTGCGAGTTGCTTGACGAGCGCGTCGCCGACGCCCGCCTTCGTCGAGCATCACGACGACACGAGCGCCGTCGAGTTCGATACCGGTGGGGAGGCACCGATCAGCACCCGGCCTCAGCGACGGAACCGGCACCCGACGCGGGAGTGCATCGACGGCATCGAAGTCACCGTGCACGACCACCGGAGCTTCGACAGCGGGGACCGGTGCGGTGTCGGGCGATGGGCCGACGCCGGAGCCATCGCTCAGCCCGGCACGGTCGCGCACCCACGCGGCGACGTGGTTGAGCGTCGGGAAGTCACGCAACTGCAGATTGTCGTCACGCTCCACCCCGTACCTCTCACGCACCGCCGCGAACACCTCCGCCTGCTTGACCGTGTCCACACCCAGATCGGCTTCCAAGTCGAGATCCGGCTCCAACAAATCCGCCGGATACCCCGTCATCTCCGCCACCACGTCGGTCACCGCCGCCAACACCTCGTCAGCATCAGCGCCGGAGGGCGTTACCCCCACCGCTGCCGCGGTCGCGACCGCGGCACTCGGGGCGGCGCCCAAACCGGCACGGTCGCGCACCCACGCGGCGACGTGGTTGAGCGTCGGGAAGTCACGCAACTGCAGATTGTCGTCACGCTCCACCCCGTACTTCTCACGCACCGCCGCGAACACCTCCGCCTGCTTGACCGTGTCCACACCCAGATCGGCTTCCAGAGTCGAGATCCGGCTCCAACAAATCCGCCGGATACCCCGTCATCTCCGCCACCACCGCGGTGACCGCCGCCAACACATCATCGACCGCGACCGGCACAGCAACCGGCGCGCAGCCGGCGCCGCAGCGACCGGCGCCGCAGCCGCCGGAGCCGCACCGAGCCCAGCCCGGTCACGCACCCACGCCGCCACATGATTCAACGTCGGGAAGTCACGCAACTGCAGATTGTCGTCACGCTCCACCCCGTACTTCTCACGCACCGCCGCGAACACCTCCGCCTGCTTGACCGTGTCCACACCCAGATCGGCTTCCAGAGTCGAGATCCGGCTCCAACAAATCCGCCGGATACCCCGTCATCTCCGCCACCACCGCAGTGACCGCCGCCAACACATCATCGACCGCGACCGGCAGCAGCAACCGGCGCGACCGGCGCCCCAGCGACCGGCGCCGCAGCCGCAGGAGCCGCACCGAGCCCAGCCCGGTCACGCACCCACGCCGCCACATGATTCAACGTCGGGAAGTCACGCAACTGCAGATTGTCGTCACGCTCCACCCCGTACTTCTCACGCACCGCCGCGAACACCTCCGCCTGCTTGACCGTGTCCACACCCAGATCGGCTTCCAAGTCGAGATCCGGCTCCAACAAATCCGCCGGATACCCCGTCATCTCCGCCACCACCGCAGTGACCGCCGCCAACACATCATCGACCGCGACCGGCGCAGCAACCGGCGCGACCGGCGCCCAGCAGCGACCGGCGCCGCAGCCGCAGGAGCCGCACCGAGCCCAGCCCGGTCACGCACCCACGCCGCCACATGATTCAACGTCGGGAAGTCACGCAACTGCAGATTGTCGTCACGCTCCACCCCGTACTTCTCACGCACCGCCGCGAACACCTCCGCCTGCTTGACCGTGTCCACACCCAGATCGGCTTCCAAGTCGAGATCCGGCTCCAACAAATCCGCCGGATACCCCGTCATCTCCGCCACCACCGCAGTGACCGCCGCCAACACCTCATCGACCGCGACCGGCGCAACGACCGGCGCCGGGATCGGTTCAGGCATCGCTGGAGCGGGAGTCGTAGGTGCGCTCGTTGACAACCGCGGGAGTCGACACGGGGGGCACAGGCGCGGTGGCCGGGGTCGCGGTCGTCGGTGCAAATTGCCCCTCGTACGGCACGGGGATCGACGACTCGTGGGACGGAGGCGGTCGGGGCTCCGATGTCGACGACACGAAGGCGACGATGATCGACCTCGAGCCGCGCACCGTCGTGACCCGCGAGCGCGTCCAGCCAACGCTGCCAGGCCGCCGCAGTCGGCGATCCGGTAGTCGTACCCGAGCGCATCGGGAGCCCGTCGCTGCCCGTCCGCCACCGGCGTCCACCGCAGCAGCGCCATCGCGACCTGTGATCCGAAGCCCGCTGCGAGGCGCAGCGCGTAGCGCACCGGATGGGAACCGCCGTGCGACAGGTTGAGGTCGCCGAGGTCGGGATCGGGTTCGCGGTAGTTGGGAACTGGCGGCACGATGCCCGGTCTCGAGCGCCTTCACGGCGACGACGTCCTCGATGCCGGCACCCATGGCGTGCCCGGTGAAGCCCTTCGTGTTCGTGATGACGACACGGTCGGCCGCGGCCCCGAAGACGCGGCGCAGCGCATTGATCTCGGCCGCTGCCGAGCCACCGCGAGCCGGCGTATAGGTCTCGTGGGAGACGAACATCGCCTCGTCGGCGATCTCGGTGCGGGTGACGCCACGCGATTCGGCCTGCGTGACGACCGCATCCATCACCGCGCCGATGTGTTCGACGTCGAGACGGGTGCCGTGGAACGCGGAGTTGGCGGTGACCGCGCCGAGCACCTCACAGATCGGCTGGAGACCGCGTTCGCGAGCTGCCTCGGCCGACTCGACCACGAACGCGGCGGCGCCCATGCCGACGATCATGCCGTGGCGCCGTCGGTCGAACGGCGTCGCCGCGTCCTCGACGTGCTCATCGGTCGCGGCGGCACCGCTCGCGAGGAAGCCGCTCGTGATCCACGGTTGCAGCGAGTCGCCGGTGGCGTCGTCGGCCGACACGACGATCACCCGCCGGCAGCGCCCGGCGCGGATCCAGTCTTCGGCGAGCGACAGGGCCTGGGTGGTCGATGCGCATGCCGCGTTGACCTGGGTGTTCGGACCCCGCGCCCCGATGATCTCGGCGAACTGCGAATGCCCCATCGACAGCACGCGGAACAGGAACCGGCGATCGAAGTTGTACGGATTGGCCTCGATCTCCGCACGGAGATCGCCGATCAGGCGGTCGACCTCGCCGACGGCCGACTCGCTCTCGTCGAGCCGGTCCGCACGCCCTTCGAGCGCGAGCAGGTGCTCGCGACGCGACCGGTCGGCGACGTACGCCTCGATGTCCTCGGCGAAGCGGTCGTAGCCCGGGAACGCGCTGGCGAAGATCACGCCCGTGTCGTCGCGAAGCGCGTCGGGGAGCCCCCACCGGTCGGGCAGCTGGGTGTCGAGCGTGGTCGTCTTGTAGCGCATCACCAGCGGGATGCCGGCGTCTCGAAGCGCGTCGAAGCCCGCGCCGACAGCGAGCCGGGTCGTGTTGTCGAAGGCCTCGTCTCGGGCGGATTCGACGGCGAACTGCTCGACGATGTCGAGGGGCGCGCGGCGACCCGCGAGCTTGATCACTTCGGCCGGGTCGTCGATCGTCTCGAAGCTCGCGCCACCCGATTCGCTCTTGACGAGGCGGGTGATGTGCATGTCGGCCATCCGGGCGCGAGCGCGATTCGGGCAAGCGCGTCGATGAACTGCTGCCCGGCGAGGATGCGGCCGATGTTGGCGTCGTCGAAGACCTGGTCGACGCCCGGCAGGCCGAGGGCGGCGCCGGTGATCACCACCGGCTCACCATCGATGCGGCCGCCGCCGTCGGATGCCGGTGTCGCGGCCGGCGACCGCTGCAGCCGAGGCCGATGTCGGGGCGTCACCGTAGATCCGCAGCCCCTCTTCGATCACGCCGGCGAACAGCTGTCCGAGCTGCATGATGCGATCGTCGGGATCGGCCGAGGCCGACGCCGGCACGCGCTGCCGCGGCGCTGCTGCCGGCACGGGAGCCGCGACCGAGTGGTGTCGGTGCCTCCGCCGCAGCGGGCTCGTCGAAGCCGACGCCGGCCGCCCACAGGCCGCACAGGGCCTGGTTGATCGATGCGGCGTCGCCGAGCTTCGGATGATTGGTGAACAGCGCCAGCACGTCGTCGTGATCGCCGAGCACGTCTTCCACGAAGCCGTGCAGCGCACGCTTCGGCCCGACCTCGACGAACACTCGGGCACCGGCCTCGTACAGCGAGCGGAGGCCCCGCACGAACTGCACCGGCGATGCCACCTGCTTGCCGAGCTGATCGAGCATCGTCTCGCTCGTTGCGTCGGCCGGGTAGAAGTCACCGGTGACGTTGGCGACCAGCGGGATGCGCGGCGGCCGCACGTCGAGACGCTTCAGCGTCGCCACGAGCGGCACCGACGCCGGAGCGACGATCGACGTGTGGAACGCGTGGCTCACCGGAATCCGGATCGCCTGCATGTCGGCAGCGGTGAACGCGTCGATCGCCGCGAGCACCGCGTCGGTGGCACCGCCGACCACCGCCTGGTTGTTGGAGTTGATGTTGGCGACGACGACGTACCCGGCGGTCTCGTCGACGATCCGTTCGATCTCGGTCAGCGGACCGAACACCGCGGCCATGGCACCGTTGTCCTCGACGGACAGCGCGGCCATCTCCCGACCGCGGGCGCTGACCGCCTCGAGCGCGGCCTCGAACGTGAGCGACCCGGCGGCGATGAGCGCGCCGTACTCCCCCAGGCTGTGCCCCATCACCATGTCGGGATGCATGCCGTACGCCGCGAGCAGCCGGCTGATGCTGGAGTCGGTCGCCAGCACCGCGGGTTGGGTGATCTCGGTCTGGAGCAACTCCTGCTCGAGCTGGGCGACAGCGGCGGGATCGTCACCGTCGACGAAGATGTACGACGACAGCGGGCGCCCGAGCAGCGGCGTCATCACGTCGTCGGCCTCGCGGAACGTCTCGGCGACGATCGGTTCGGTGGCGCGGAGCTGGTCGAGCATGTTGACGTACTGCGAACCCTGACCGGTGTAGAGGAACGCCACCTTCGGCGCCGCGCCGCGGCCGACGAACACGCCCTGCTGGCGCAGCATGCGGTAGATCGCCGGATTGTCGCCGGTGAGTGCCTTGACGGCCTTCGTCGAGCTTCGCCGCCAGGTCGGCGGCGTCGGCGAAGTCGACGGCGAGGCGCACGGCGGCCGCACCGACGGCCGGGTCGGGGCGAGCCGGTGCAGGGGCGCGTCCCGCCTGCGCGTCGGCCAGCGCGGCCTCGACCTGTGCGAGCAGGTCGGCGTCGTCGCGCCCACCGAGCACGAGCGCTCCACGCGGCGGCGGCTTGGTCGGGTCGGCCGGACGGACGGAGCGCCGGCGGACGCGGCCGCAGCAGGCTGGTCGACCGACGCTCCGGCGAACACCCGCGGGGCCGGCTTGTGGCGTCCGGGCACGTGTTCCTCGAGGACGACGTGGAAGTTCGTGCCGCCGAAGCCGAACGCGCTCACGCCGGCCCGACGCACGCCCGACGACGGCGCCGGCCAGTCCCGCAATTCGCTGTTCACGACGAACGGCGACGTGTCCCAGTCGACGTTGGGGTTCGGATCGTTGAAGTTGCAGGCTCGGTGGGAGCACCTTGTCGTGCAGGCTGCGCACCATCTTGAACATGCCGGCCGCGCCGGCCGCTGCCTTCAGGTGGCCGATGTTCGACTTGACCGAGCCGAGGGCGATGCTCCGGGCGGTCGCACCTGCGGCACCGAAGACGTCGGTGAGACTCTGCAGTTCGGTCGCATCGCCGACGCGGGTGGAGGTCCCGTGCGCCTCGACCGCCGCGACGGTCGCCGGGTCTTCGCCGGCGACGTCCCACGCGCGCTGCACCGCCAGCCGCTGGCCGACCGGGTTCGGCGCGGTGATGCCCTTGCCCTTGCCGTCGCTCGAGCCGCCGATCCCGAGGATGACGGAGTAGATCTTGTCGCCGTCGCGTTCGGCGTCTTCGAGACGCTTGAGCACGAACAGCGCGGCGCCCTCGCCCATCACGAAGCCGTCGGCACCCGCGTCGAAGGGTCGCGTTCCGGTCGCCGACAGGGCGCCGATCTTGCAGAACTTGACGAACGCTGAGACGCCCATGTTGTGGTCGATGCCACCGGTGATCGCAGCATCGAAGCGGTGATCGACGAGGCCCTCGACAGCGACGCTCATCGCGGCGAGACCGGACGCACACGCCGCGTCGGTCGTGAAGTTGGGCCCGCGGAAGTTGAACAGGTTGGCGATGCGGCCGGCCATCACGTTGGCGAGTTCACCCGGCATGGTGTCTTCGTTGACTTCATCGAAGTGCGCGAGGAAGTGGGCTCGGGTCTCGTCGATGATGTGCTGGCGCTGATCACCGCTGAGTGCCGCGAACGACTCGGAGCTCTCGAGGTCGCGGAGCACCTCGGGGAGCTCGATGCGCAGGTTGGTCTTGTAGTGCTTCTCACCGCCGATCGCGTTGCCGATGATCACGGCCACGTTGTCCGGGTCGACCGTCCAGTCCGGCCACCCGGCATCGATGAGTGCAGACCGTGCGGCACTGATCGCCCAGCGCTGACCGTCGTCCATCTGGTCGGCGACCTTCGGTGGGATGGGGAGCTTCCAGCGGATCGGATCCCAGGGATAGTCACGCACCCAGCCGCCGATGGTCGAGTAGGTCTTGTCGGGTTCGGCGTGATCGGGCGAGAAGTACAGCGCCGGATCCCATCGCTCCGGTGGGCACCTCGCTGATCGAGTAGCGACCGCCGGTGATGTTCGACCAGAACGCGTCGGCGTCGACGGCATCGGGCATGATCGCCCCGAGGCCCACCACCGCGATGGGGGAACTCGGGACCGCGAAGGATTCAGACATCGTTCTCGGCTCCTGTGAATTGGCAAGGTCGTGGGTCGGGCATCAGCCGGCTCGGCCGTAGAGCACGTCGGCGACGCGGTCCATGTCGGCGAGCAGCCCGGCCTGCCCGGCGCGAATCGCGTCGTGCGGAATCGCCGCCAGCAGGGATGCGATGTCGGCACGATCGGCGTCGACCGAGCCCGCCACCCAGCGCACACCTTCCTGGCCCGACCTTCTGCGCTGCCTCGCGCGCGAACACGCGGCTCATCGCCGCCAGCGCCGGACCGTCGAAGCGGTCGGGGCTCTTCTCGTGGCGGTTGCCGTCCAGCGTGTCGGCAGCCCGCTGCGCAGACGATTCGGCGCATTCGGCAAAGCTGATCAGCTCGCCGAGCCGGAACAGCACGTGCTGGTTTCGGGTCAGTCGGGCGAGCCGGCAGGCGTCCAGGACAGCGGCGAGGGCCTGGGCGGCGAGCGCGGCATTGTCGGCGCCGACGTCGGGGTGACGGCCGTGGAGCGACGTCAGTCGCTGCCGCCCGGTCTCGGTAGTAGGCACCGCTCGTCTTGAGATGATGCTGCCAACGGTCGCGGGCGATGGTCATCTCCATGATCTCGGAGGTGCCCTCGTAGATGGTGGTGATGCGCACGTCGCGTTTGATCTTCTCCACGACGTACTCGCGCGTGTAGCCGTAGCCGCCATGCGCCTGGATGGCAGCGTCGGCGGCCGCGTTGCCGGCCTCGGTGGCCATCAGCTTGGCGATCGCTCCCTCGGTGTTCATCGCGCCGTTCTCGCCGAGGCCGCGGTCGATCTTGTCGGCGGACTCCTCGATGTAGCTCCGCGCCGCCTCGAGTCGCACGGCGTGGGGCACGATCAGCTTGTGGGTGAACCCCTGCTTCTCGGCGAGCGGTGCCCCGCCCTGCTGTCGCTCGAGTGAGTACTCGATCGCCCGGTCGAGAGCCTCCCAGCCGCCACCCAGCCCGAAGGCTGCGACCATGACCCGGGTGTAGCCGAACACCTGCTGGGCCTGCACGAGCCCCTTGCCCTCGACACCGCCGATGAGGTGATCGGCCGGAACCTCGACGTCGTCGAGGAACAGCGCCGCCGTGTTCGACAGCCGGATGCCGTGCTTGTCCTCGGGCTTCGCGGCGGCGAACCCGGGGGTGTCGCTCGGGACGACGAACCACGACGGACCGTCCGGCGCCATGGCGAGCACCGTGATCATGTCGGCGATCGAGCCGTTGGAGATCCATTGCTTGCGGCCGTTGATGCGGTATCCGGTGACGACGCCGTCCTCTTCGATCCGCGCCGCGGTCGTCTTCATCGCGCCGAGGTCGCTGCCGGCATCCGGCTCGGTCGCGCCGTACGCGAAGACCACGCCGTCCTCGGCGATCGCCCGCAGCCACAGCTGGCGCTGTTCGTCGGTGGCACCGACGAGGATCGGATCACTCCCCAGGAACGTCGCGAAGACGGCGGTGGCCAGACCGATGTCGTGGCGGCCCATCACCTCGCAGATCCGGTACGAGTCGAACGCGCCGCCGTCCATCCCGCCGTAGGCCTCGGGGATGAACACCAACTGCACGCCGAGTTGGTTCGGGTCGCTCATCGCCCGCACGAGGTCTTCGGGGCACACGTCCTCGTGATCGAGGTCGAGTTGGCGTTGCGGCGTCAGTTCGTGACCGACGAACTCGCCGAGCGCGTCGAGCATCATCAGCAACGTGTCGGTGTCGAGACCCGCCCCGCCGACGTGGCCTGTCGTCATCGTCATCGCGTCGAGCCTAAGTTGGGAACGGCGCAAGTCATAGCGAACCAACCTAGAAAATCAACGCCTCGACCCACAAGGGGCTTAGGTCCCGCCACCGAACGGGTACCCGGCGGCAGCCCGACCGGACCGTCAGGCGACCGAGCAGGGCGCTGAGCTGCTCGCCGAGCACGTCGTAGGAGAAGTGTTGGCGACCGACTTCGTGGTTGAACTCGGCGATGTGGGCGCGGTACTCGTCGTCGGTCAGCACGGCACGGATGTCCTCGACCGCTCGATCGGTGAGTTCGTTGTTCTCGATCTGGACGGTCTTGAAGCCCTTGGAACCGATGTCGGGCCAGTAGACCGGCTCGTAGTTGTTGACGAAGATCGGCACGCGAGCGGCGAGCGCTTCGACGAAGGCGTTGCCGAATCCCTCGTACCGGCTGAAGTAGGTGCATGCGTGGGCGGACGCATACCCGTCGGAGAGGGAGAACTTGCCGGGCTTTCCGTTGGGTGAGACTCGCACGTTGCCGAACCGATGTGCCGCGAATTGGACCTGCTCGGGCCGCTGAAGTCGTGCCGCGCGCTGCTCGAGTTCGTTCAGGTACTCGCCGTTGCGGTCGTCGGTGGCATGGCCCGTGACGATCAGCCTGATCCGCGGGTCGTCGAGTCGCTCGACGAGTTCGATCGCCGTCTCGATCCCTTTGCGTCGCACGACACGGGTCATCTGGAACATCACGATGTCGTCGCCGCCGAATCCGAGCTCGTGAGGGAGCCGACGATTGAAATCGTCGCGTTGTCCGAAGCCGGCATCGAAGTCCATGACGTTGGGCACGACGTGTGCGTCGATCCCGTGACGTTCGGCGAGGGAGTCACGGCAGTACGAGTTGATGACGACGTGAGTCAGGTTCGGCAGGTCGGGCGGAAAGCATTCCTCGATGATGTCGCGCACGCCGCCGTACCGCGTCGCGTAACGGTCCCCACGCTCCCAGTGGAAGTCGTGATCGTGTGCGATGGCCGGGATGCCGGTGCGTTCGATCACCCGCTTCAACGCCATGCCCATCGTCAGGTGGCAGGGCAAGGTGGTCGAGTTCTGCGTGATCAACACGTCGATCTTCGTTTCGGCGAGCCAACGCAGCACGCTGCGTTCGATGCGTGCCGCGTCGCGCTCCAATCGCGCGATCAACTCGTCTTCGTCGGCGTCCTGGACGAAGAACGCGTCGTCCTGTTCCTGCAGGGTCGCCGGATGTGAGAACGCAAGCTCGGGCAGCACGGTGCATCCCGCCACATCGGCTTCGAGTTCACCGGTGAGGATGTGGACCTCGTGCCCGAGTCGTCGCAGCACGGTCGCCCACTTCTCGGTCTCGAGCGCAACGCCGTCGACGCCACCGATCCGGCCGATCACCACCCCAACTCTCACATGATCTCGATTCGCATAGCTCGATATCGGCGACGCTAGAGAAATCTCAAGCGTAAGCGGTCGATCGTGCGGCACAAAATCACGCAATCATCAGCCTCGATTCAGGCGAGTTCGGACCCTTTCACCAAGCGAACAGGTGGCTGGTGGCCTCGACACGGTCGAGGCTCCGACGGCCAGTCGTCCGACACCGTGTCCTTCGGCCCTGGCACGAGGGTCGCGAGCATTTACGGTGATTCGAATGTCCAGCAGTCCTTGTCGGTCAACCCCGTCCAATGCTGACGAGTTCGCACCACCCGAAAGAGGAGGAGTGCCTCATGCGATTCGACGAGCTGAACAACTACGACGTCGCACACGGTGAGCACATCAGCGAGGTGCTCGACCAGCTTGCGCGATACCGCCCCGCACCGTGGGCGCACGACGCCCGACAGACCATGGCGAAGGGAGTTGCATTCATCACGTTCGCCTACGACATCGATGGTGTGTCGATGGAGATCGCCAAGTACGCGCAGTGCTTCGAGCGCATCCTGCCCGGCGTTCCGATCCACTGCGTCGCTGGGAACTTCGGCGACAAGGCCGGTGTGGTGCTCGATCCCGCTTGGCATCGATTCGTCCTCGATGGTGCCGACGGCTGGGACAAGTGGGACGGCGGCAAGTGGTTTCATCAGCTCTTCTACGAGGACCTCCCGCCCGACAGCGAACACTCGAGCGCGTTGGCTGTGCGAGATGTGGAACCAGGCACTCGAACTCGCGCGACAGCTGGTCGCCTACATCGACGACAACGACATCGCGCTCCTGTTCAACGTGAACACGAACTCGAACCCCGGCAACGTCGCGTTCGGACTTGGCGCTCGTCTTGGCGTCGGAGACGACCGGAGTCGTCGTCATCAACAACAATCACGACTTCTACTGGGAGGGCGGCAAGGCCGGGTGCAAACGCAACCCCGGCGAGGAGCCCGGACCGCGCGACCACTTCTTCCGCAATCACGACAACGAGGAGTTCTTCGCGTTCTTCCAGCGGATCTACCCGTGGAACGGACGTCGGTGGGCGCAGGTCAACATCAACACACTGCAGAACCGCCGCTTGATCGACCGGTTCCACTTCCATCCCGAAGGTGTCTCCACGATCGGGACCGGCCTCGATCCCGAGTTCTTCCGGGAACGCTTCACCCGAGGTCCAGCGCCGGTGCAGGGTCGCGATGAGTCGTGTGCTCGGCGGCGATCCGGTCATCACGACCAAGCCGATCGCGGCAGTTCTCGGGCGAGATCAACGCCTGGATGCAGGATCAGCGGCCGGTCGTGTGCGGTGCTGACACCGGGCAAACACTCGACCTCACCTCACCCGACGCGCTCGGTGCTGCTCCAGCCGACACGGATCGTCGCCCGCAAGCGCATCTGGAGGGACTGGGAGTTGATCGCCGCCCTGCTGCGACACCCGCCATTCCTCGCAGCGTTCGAGCAGCGTCCTGCGCTGACCCTCACATTGCAGATCACCGGTCCCGTGCCGATCGAGCATCAGGAATGCCTCGAGCGAGTCGTCACCGCCTACCGGGAGACGATCGCACGGTCTGTCCACCGACCTCCGGAGCCGGTTGTTCCTCGCGCTGTCGGTCGGCTGGCAGAGCCACCCGACCCTCGCCGAAGACATCGGCATCGTCGACATCTACCAATTGGCCGACCTGGTGGTGTTCCCCAGCCAGACCGAAGGACGAGGCCTTCCGATCATCGAGGCATCAGCGGCCGGGGTCCCGATCATCTGCAGCCGGTACGAACCCCACGCCGTGTTCGCCGAAGTCGTGGGCGAGCACCTCGGGTACGACGAGCGGGTCGACTACGAGTTGTTTCCCGACGGCGAGTTCGGCGACGACCTCCTCGACCGTCTCACCCGATTGCTCCTCGACCCTGCCACCCAAGCCGAGCGGATCAGGCACAATCGCGCGGCCGTCGAGCACCGGTACTCGCTCGGTGCGCTGCAGGAGTCGTTGGACGATGTACTCACTTGGCTCGATTCCACTGTGAAAGGACCCTGATGCACATCTGCTTCATCGAGGACACCCAACTCCACGGCGGCACCCAGATCTGGGTGTCCGAGGCTGTCCGCGCGTTCCTCGCCGCCGGACACGAGGTCACCGTGCTCACCGCAGCGGATGGTTTCAACGCGCACGACGCGGCCGCCACCGACGCGCGGGTGGTGACCTACGACTACGACGCCGTCACGGCCCAGGACGGCCACCACCAATCGATCTGGACCGAGGCGCTCGCACCGACCGATGTGGCGGTCTGCACGGTCCACCCGCCTCGGGCGGGGTTCCACTGCTCCGTGTTCGCCGCCAAGTGCATCGCGGAGGCCGGGCTCGACACCGTGCTGGAACCGAAGACCGGCACGATCGTCCCCGACTACCTCGCCGAGTTCTACGCACCGCCGTACGACATCAGGTCGCACGTCATCTGCATCACCGACTTCACCCGTCGCTACATGCTCGACACCTACGGCGTCCCCGAGGATCGGGTCAGCCTCGTGTACCAGGGCACCGACATCGCGACGTTCACGCCGGACGCCGACCGCGCCCTGGAAGCACGCGCTCGATATCCACTCGCCGACGACGCCTTCCCGGTTGTCGGGTGCATCGGATCGTTCGAAGCGCGCAAGGGCCAGACTCGTCCTGCTCGACGCCATCGAGCGGGTGACGTCGACCGTCCCGGACGTGCACGTGTTGCTCGTCGGCGACGGACCCGACGAATCGATGCTCCGCGAACGTGTCAGCGAGCGCCAACTCGAGCAACACGTCACCTTCGTCCCGTTCACGACGGAACCGGCGTACGTGTTCGAGATCCTCGACGTCCTCGCACTCCCCAGCACCCACAAGGAAGGTCTCCCCAACGTGCTGCTCGAAGCGCTGGCGATGGGTGTTCCGGTCGTGTCGAGCCGGCTCGCAGGAACGCCCGAAGTCGTGGTCGAAGGCGTGACCGGGTTGTTGTTGGAGCCGGGCGATGTCGACGGTCTCGCCGACGCTCTCCACGCCCTCGCCGCCGACGATGATGCCCGATCCCGGATGGGCGCGGCCGGGCAACGGCTGATGCAGGACAACTTCGACAAGCGGCGCCAGTTCGACGCGTTTCTCGGTCACTTCGCCGAGGTCGTCGAGAAGCTGTGACGGCTCGGTCCGCTCGCGCGCCACGACCACAACTAGCGTCGATCGGAGCGCTCCGAGGCGCTTCGCTTCACCCCACCATGCACCCAGGCCGGCCATTCGGTCAGCGGGACCGGAGACCACCGAGATGACCGTCGTCGATGAATTCGTCGGACAAACCCGCGACTGGATCGTGGGACACCGCGAACCGGAGCTCCCACGTGCGCGCCTCACCCCGGTACTGGCTGCCAAATGGTTCGTCGACGAGTGGGCCCTGCAGCTCGAGACGGCGAACAGCAGAGTCCGGGCGCCGTCGATCGCGTTCCGTCGCCGACTCCGCGACGAGCTCGGCGACGGCGTCGAGATGTTCAACTCGATGGGCTGGGTCGACGACCCACGCTCGTATCACCTCGATCCCCCGCCGCTGAAGCGCCCGCGGCTGACGAAGAAGTCGGCCGCCGGGCTCGACTACGAGCACCTCGTCGTTCGCAGCGGCTACGAGCCCCATGCCAACGAGCCGGGCCGCGACCGTTGGCTCGGATACGTGCAGAACCGGGATGCCCACGCGCTGGGTGCTGCGTCATCCGGGCAAGCCGCGGCCCTGGCTGATCTGCATCAACGGCTATCGCACAGGGACGCCGTTCGTCGACTTCAACGCTTTCGATGCGCGACGCCTCCACCACCGCTATGGCCTGAACCTTGCGTTCCCGGTGGCCCCGCTGCACGGCCCACGCTCCGAGGGGTCATCGGGCGACCGCGTCCTGTTCGGCGGCGCGATGAACACCGTGCACACTGCCGCTCAGGCGATCTGGGACATCCGTCGCCTGAAGTCGTGGATCACCGACACGCAGGGCGCGCCCGCCGTCGGTGCGTCGGGTATCTCGCTCGGCGGCTACTTCACGTCGCTGCTCGTGTGCTTCGAGGACGATCTCGCCGTGCGCGATCGCGGGGGTCCCCGAAGCCGACCTCGTCCGCGGCATGCGACGCAACGTCGAGGCCCTGCTCCCACCGTTCTACGAACAGTGGGGGCTCAGCTGGCGGTCGCTCGAGCGCGTCAACCGCGCCGTGTCGCCCCTCGCGATGGAACCGCTCATCCCCCGCGAGGCGCTCTACATCTACGGTGGACTCGTCGATCGGTGGGTTCGCCCCGGCAACGTGCAGGCCCTGTGGAAACACTGGGACGAGCCGGAGATCTGCTGGTACGAGGGCAGCCATCTGTCGTTCCCGATCGAGTCGACGGTGAAGCAGTTCGTCGGCGAAGCGCTCGCTGACCGCCTCGGTGTCGACGTTGGCTGATCGACTCACGTCGCTCTTCGACATCGTCAGTCGGACGGGTCTGCTCGATCCGCGACGCGTTCCTTCACTCACGGCCGCAACCGCCCGGTGGGGACCCACCGTGGCAGCGCCGTACGCCGCCGCCGCCTTCGCTTCGCCGAATCGCATGGCAGTCGTCGACGAGACGGGCGGGCTCTCCTACGCCGACCTGGATGGCCGCTCGACCCAACTCGCCAAGGGGCTGCACCGCCTCGGCGCCCGACGCGGCGAACGGCTCGGAGTTGCGTGCCGCAACCATCGCGACTTCGTCGAGCTGACGGTGGCGGCGGCCAAGGCCGGACTCGGCGTCGTCTACCTCAACACCAGCTTCGCCGCTCCACAGCTGCGTGAAGTCATCGATCGCGAGCAGATCGCCGTGCTCGCGATCGACGCCGACCTGTTCCACCTGATCGACGGTGCGGCGTTCGGGTCACCGGTGATCGTCGCCGGCCACGGTGATCCCGACCGAGCCATGATCGACGGCGGGGTCCACACGATGTCGGACATTCGACGCGATGGCGAGCCCGGTGGGCCGCTGCGCGCATCGCTTCCGGTGCCGCCCGTGCTGCTGACATCTGGGACGACCGGCACCCCCAGGGGCGCCCAGCGCAGCAACCGGGTCGACCCGTCGGCCGCAACCGCGATCATCAACCGGATCCCGTACCGCCACGACGACGTCATCGCAATCACCTCGCCGCTGTTCCACGCGTGGGGCTTCGCCCAAATGCTGCTCACATCGGCGCTGGGCGCCACGACGACGCTCACGACCCGGTTCGACGCGGCGACCACACTCGCCCAGATCGAGCGCGAGCGCGTGACCGTGCTGGCGGTCGTTCCCGCGATTCTCCAGCGGCTGCTCGCCTCGCCCGCGCTCGACACAACCGACCTCTCGTCGCTTCGCATCGTTGCGTCGAGCGGCTCGGCGCTCCCGGTTCCGGTCGTGCAGGAGTGGCTCGACCGCGTGGGTCCGAACCTGTACAACCTCTACGGATCGACCGAGGTCGGACAGGCGACGTTGGCGGTTCCCGACGACCTGGCGGCCGAGCCCGCCACGGCGGGGCGGGTGCTGCCCGGCTCGGTGGTCGCCATCCTCGACGACCGCGGCACCGAGGTGGCGCCAGGAGCGATCGGCAGGATCTTCGTGGGGAACGGTGCTCAGTTCGAGCAGTACACCGGCGGCGGTGGCAAGGAGATCATCGGCGGGCTGATGTCGTCGGGCGACGTCGGCTACGTCACCGATGACGGGCTGCTGTTCGTGACGGGACGGGCTGATGACATGATCGTGAGCGGTGGGGAGAACGTCTTCCCCCGTGAGGTGGAGGACCTGCTGCTCGCGCACCCCGACATCGCTGACGTCGCGGTCGTCGGTGTCGATGATCCCGAGTTCGGGCAGCGACTCGCAGCACATGTCGTGAAGGCCGACGGTGCACGTCTGTCGGCGAAAGCGGTGAGGCAGCTCGTGTCGGACCGCCTCGCTCGCCACAAGACCCCTCGGGACGTGCACTTCGTCGACGAGCTCCCGCGGACTGCGACGGGCAAGCTCCGGCGCAACCAGCTCGACCGAGGCTGACGCCGCCGCCGCGAACGCATAGGTTCGGCTCATGACCGAACGCATGCCCGCCCTGTCGCTCGCCGCCGTCCCCGGACGCCGGGCCGGCACCGTCGAACTCGCCATCGAGATCGAACGGCGCGGCTTCTCCGGTCTCTACTGTCCGAGCTTCGGCGACGCCCTCGGCCTGTGTCTTTCGATCGCGCATGCCACGTCCACGATCGAGCTCGGTACGTCGATCCAGCCCATCTACCTCCAGCATCCGATGGCCCTCGCAACAACGGCGAGCTATCTGCACGAGATCGCCGAAGGCCGGTTTCGGCTGGGGGTCGGAGTGACCCACGGTCCGGTCGTGAAGCGGCTCGGTGTCGAGACCGGCAAGCCACTCAGCGACATGCGCGAGTACGTCACGACGATGCGGGCCGCCGGGGAGCAGATGGGCGGGCTGCCTCCCGTCGTACTCGCCACGCTGCGCGACAAGATGGTCGGGCTGTCGGTCGAGATCGGTGACGGGGCCGTCTGGGCGAACGCGTCGCGCAGCCGCATGAGCCACTCGCTGTCGCTGATCCCGCACGAGCGGCTCAGCGATGGCTTCTGGATCGGCAACATGATCCCGACGGTGATCGACGACGACCTCGAGGCTGCTCGGGCCCGGAACCGCAAGACGCTGCAGGGGTATGTGGCCCTGCCGAACTACCGGAACTACTGGAGCGAGGCCGGCTACGACGCCGAGATGTCGGCGGTGGCCGACGCGCTCGCGGTGAAGGATGGCGAGGCGGTGCTCGCCGCGATGAGCGATCGATGGCTCGACGACTGCACGCTCTCGGGCCCGGTCGGTCGCGTCAGGGACCGCGTCGAGGCCTGGTTCGACGTCGGGGTCAGCGCACCGATCCTGGTTCCGTCGTCCACATCCGGCGGTCAGGTCAAGGCGTTCACCGAACTCTTCGATGCATTTGGCTGACAGGGGTCGTGGCTGTTCTGGATGACAAGACGACAGAACACCGTGTCGGGGCCGCGCACGTCGTCGTGGCGGTCGTGGCCGCCGCCACGGTCGCGTTCGCAACTCGGCAGAATCCGCTGCTCTCACCCGATTCGATCACCTACCTCTCGGCTGCGGAGCGGCTCCGCTCGGGAGGCAGCCTCGTCGATTTCACCGGGGAGCCGCTGACCCACTTTCCCCCGGTGTTCCCACTGCTGCTGGCACCCGGTGGCACGAGCCTCGTGTGGGCGTCGATCATCGGCGTCGCGGCCGCTTCTGCGGTGGCCACGCTGCTCTTCGACCTGTTGAACCGACGGATTCGGACGCCGATTGCGTTCGTCGCGGCGCTGGTCTACACCTTGTCCCAGGCAGCGCTGTACCACGAAACGACCGTGTGGAGTGAGACGCCGTACCTCGCACTGGCCCTCGCCACGATCAGCGTGCTCGCCCGACAACCACTGACGGTCGGTCGGTGCGCGCTGGCCGGTGCGTTCGCCGGGCTGGGGTTCCTCACCCGCTACGTCGGTGCGGGACTCGTCGTGGCGGGCCTACTCATGGTCCTGGCGTCGACGCTGCCGACCGGTCTCCGTTCCGCCCGGCGCTGTTCGATCGCGTACCTGGCAACGCCGACGGTTCTCGCCATCGGTTGGGTCGCCCGCAACCTCATCGCCACCGGCGAACCGCTCGGACCTCATTTCGAAGGTGGATCGGGATCGTCAGCCGTCGCGCTGGTGCGCCAATTGACGTTGGCACTCGGGCAACTCGTGTCGGACATCGATGCGACGAGCCCGGTGACGCGGGCACTCGGGTACGTCGCGCTGGTCGGCCTCGTCGTGTGCGCTTGGCTGTTCCTGGCACGACCGCCTCGTCATCCGGTCGACGTCGGTATTGCCGGTCTTGCTGCGATGTCCATCGTCGTGCCCGTCGTGTCCAGCATCGTCGCCGGAACGGACCTGTCGGCCCGTCTCGTGTCGCCGACGTTGGTTGCCATCGTCTATTTCGCGGGCTTGACGGTCGACCGGTGGGTTCACAATCGCGCCCTCACCGCTGTCGCCGGAGCCATGGCCACCACAATGCTGTTCGTGGGTATCGACGCTGCGGGCGACACACCGGACCGGCTCACCGGTTCCTCGGACAATGCGGAACTCCACTCGCCCGAGCTGCACGACCTCGTGGCCGCGCTCCCCGACGGCGTCGGCATTCTCACGAACAACCCGCAACGGGTGTGGTGGCACACCCACCACTTTCCGGTGCGGCTCGCATTCACCGAACCGAAGCCCGGCAACAGCCACTTCCCCATTTCACCGAATGAAACGCTCGATGCGGCGTGCGCGGGCGACGCCTACCTGGCCTGGTTCTCCACGCTCAGGAACGCCGGGGAAACCTCACCTGGCGAACTCCGCCCCGACCTGGCTCAGCGGGTCTCCCTGACCGTGATCGACGAGGTCACCGGGGGCACGCTGTTCGCCCTCGGACCCGTCGATCCGGCGACGTGCGGGTGACCGGTCGTTCGAGCATCCCGTTGCGTCACTCGTCGAACGTCGCGTACTCGCGGTGCATCTTGGCGACGCCGTCGGCGACGATCCGTTCGAGCACTGCGACGTCCACGTCGGCGAGCTTGTTGATGTAGAGACAGCTCTTGCCGAGCTTGTGTTTGCCGAGTTCAGCGAGGTCGTCGGCGATGTCGTCGTAGCCGGGGAGCACGTACACGACGAGGTTCGCCTTGCGGGGCGAGAAGCCGGTCAGCAAGAAGTCGCCCTCCCGACCCGAGTCGTAGCGATAGTGGTACCGGCCGAATCCGATGATCGACGGCCCCCACATCTTCGGTTCGCAGCCGGTGACGCGACCCATCATCTCGAGCAGCGTCTGGGCGTCCGCCCGGCGTGTGGGGTGCTCGACCGCAGCGATGAACGCTGCGGGGTCGGCCTCGGTCACCTGTGTCTTGTTGTGCGCCATCGCGATGTGTCGTCAGGACCCGTCCCAGCTCGACGGCGCCGGGGGCGAACCGCCCGGAGGCTCGGCCGCTGGCAGATCGGTCGCGGGGGGCAGATCGGTCGCCGGGGGCAGACCGGTCGCCGGGGGCAGATCGGTCGCCGGGGGCAGACCGGTCGCCGGGGGCAGATCGGTGGATGCGCCGCCTCCGAACGGCGCCCACATCGCCATCCCGATCCCGGCCGCGACACCGAGAATCGGGAACAGGTAGCCGACGCCGCTGTCGAGTGCGACGACACCGAAGAGGATCAGATCGATCCAGACGAAGACCCCCAGGAAGAAGCCGGCGATCCCGCCGAGAACGGGCCGACCCCGACGCCGCTCCCCGCCGGCGGCGCTGGTGGTGGTGTACTGGTTCTGGCTCATCACGCAACTCCCCGCTTGATGCCGGCGACCCCGATGCCGAGCAACGACAACGCCGTCCCGCCGAGTGCGGCAGGAGCGACCGGCGAATCGAACAGCCCACCTTCGATCGTGACCCTCACATACCCCTCACATCGCTCGGGATCGTCCTGGTGATACCCCTCCACCTTGAACGGCACTCCCCGTGGCAGCCCAGCGGGGAGATCCCAGGTCACGTCACCCTTGGCGAAGGCTCCGGTGCCGGGGCCGTCCCACGTCCACTCGTCGGTCAATTCGACGTCGGGGAGCAGAGGCGGCGTCTTGATGACCACCTCGCCGTCGAAGGCGCGTTCGGGACGATCTTCACCGTCACCGACCTGACCTTCATACTCCGCCGTGCCCGCCAGCGGGATCTCGTAGACACCACTCGATTCGTACGGGTCGATCCGCTCGCCTCCTTCGACGATCGCGAATGCCGAGCACCCCCCTGTGGCGTTCGGCGGATCGGTGGCTTCGGCTGCTGCGGTCCCTGCGGCAAGCAATACGAGCCCGCAGCCAGCGAGCAACCCGGTGAGAGTCATCCGTCCCATACCGTCATTGTCGGCACGATCGCGATGTGCAGTGCCAGGGCCGAACGTCATGCGGCGCGCGATCCCGTCTGGTCAGTGGCCGCCGTCGGCGCCGCCCCGCTTGTCGCTGTTGCGGAAGGTCGAGGCCGACGGGCAACCACCCCAATAGACGGCCGCCGCCTACCATTGCGGGCATGGCGATTCGGTTGATCCAGTGGGGCAGCGGCAACGTCGGACAACACGCGATTCGCACCGTCGCCGCCAACCCCGACATGGAGCTGGTGGGGATGATGGTCACCGATCCCGGCAAGGTCGGCCGCGACATCGGCGACATCGCGGGCATCGCCGACGTCGACGTCGTTGCGACCGATGACCTCGACGAGATCCTGTCGCTCGAGGCCGATGTCGTCCTCCACATGCCACTGCCGTCATTGGTGTACGGCGACGACCCCGGCGCCGACATGGACAACTTCTGCCGACTGCTCGCATCGGGCAAGCACGTCGTCACCACGGTCGGCTACATGTACCCGCAGGTGTACGGCGACGCGGTCATGGACCGGCTGACCGCGGCGTGCGAGGCCGGCGGCAGCACCTTTCACGGCACCGGGGCGAACCCGGGATGGTTCGGTGACCTGCTTCCACTGCTGATGTCGGGCCTGTCGCTGCGGATCGACCGCATCGAAGTCCAGGAGATCAGCAACTTCCAGCGCTATCCCTCCCCCGAGATCATGTTCGAGATGATGAACTTCGGATCCACGCCGGAAGCGTTCGAGGCGGCGGCGGTCCGCCATCGAGGATGGCTCGACGGGCTGTTCACCGAGGCGGTCGAGATGGTCGCAACCGGGCTCGGACTGACCACCACCGCCACGAACTCGCAGATGGAGACCTGGATCACCGATGTCGCTCTCGACACCGCTGCCGGCCGCGTCAACGCCGGGACGGTTGCCGGCCAGCGCTTCCGATGGGAGGCGATGGTCGGCGACATTCCGGTCGTCAGCCAGGAGACGGTGTGGCGGATGCACGAACACGCCGCGCCCGAGTGGCCGGTCGGCGACTGGTCCGTGCGGATCCTCGGCGAACCGGAGATGTACATCGACCTGAAGCACGGCTGGAACCGCAACGTGCTCGCCTCGACCGCCGCGCACGCGATCAATGCAGTGCCGTACCTGCTCGATTCCGAACCGGGAGTCGTGACGTTCCTCGACCTCCCGGTCGTCGCAGGTCGGGGCGCGCTCGCCGGGTGGCAGAACCCGCGCACGTGATCGCACAGGAGAGCGCCTGGCTGCCACAGTCGAGCCGATTGCTGCGGAGGGCTTCTGGAGTTCGGCTTCCGCGCCGAGCCGACCGGCGACACGGCGCGACGCCGGTGGACGTTGTCAGTCGAGCCAGTCGAGTACTCGGAGCTGCAGGACGTCGAGGAACACATCGTCACCACCGCTGATCGCGGTGTCCAACACGTCGGCCGTGCCGACGAGGCGGTGCGCCAACATCTCCTTCGTCGAGTGGCAGTCGCGCACCAACTCGTCCCACGAGTACGTCGACACCCCCGCGGCGACGAGCGCTTGGTGATAGGTCGCGAGCAGTCGCTCTTCTTCGGCGCGGTGTTCGGCGGTGAGCGCGGTCGTGATGAAGTACGCAACGTCAACGGCGGGTCGGCCGGCGCTCAGCCCTTGCAGGTCGAGCACCACGATCTCGTCGTTCGGTCGGAACAAGATGTTGTCGAGCCGGTAGTCGCCGTGCAGCATCGTCCACGGCTCAGCGGCGAGCGAGGAGCTGATGGCCGGGACGCGTTCTTGGATCTCGTCGAGGCGCGCCATCGTGTCGGCATCGACGGCGGCCCCGAATCGATTCAGGAAGCCGTCACGGTTGCGGAGATAGCTGGCCTGGAAGACCCGCGACGCTCGATCCAACGGCCAGATCCGCTTGTACGACTCCCGCGTGTCGGCCGACATCCAGTTGTGCGCGTGGAAGCCGGCCAGCAGCTCGAGCGCACGATGAGCATCGTCCAGGGAGCCCCCCTCCAGCTGCGACGGCGGTCGGGCGTCGGCGATGTCTTCGAGCACGAGGATGTAGCGCCGCTTGCTCTTGCTGGCCACCTTGATCAGGCGAACGATCACCCAGTTGACGCCGCGAATCGGGAGATGCTCGAACAGGAACAGCAGCGGCCGGTCGAGCCACGGCGCCGGATCGGGATCCATCGCGCCGTAGAGGTAGGCGGGCATCGGAAGACCCAGCGTGGGCCGCAACGTCTGGTACACCACGATCTCTCGCTCGTAGGCCTGCATCGCATCGCCGACTGCGAAGTTCTCGTCATTCTGGGTCGGCACCTTGACGATGACCGACGCTGGGAGTTCGACGTCGCCATCACCCGCATCCCACGTGAGATGGCAGCGGTGCACCTCCCCCATGAAGCCGATGTCGGAACCGATGTCCTCGGTACGGACCTCGACGACACTTGCGCCCATCCCGAGTGCGACGCTGAACCACTCCGGCGTGAACTCCGCGACGGACTGCGGGATGTGCGGCCGCTCCTGCTTTTCGCGGCGGGCAGGCTTCCCCAGCGTTCTCATGACCCCGTGAGCAAGTTAGCCCGCGGCTCACCGCCGAGCAGACGACAACGGGCCGATCACGTTCCGGCACCTCATCCGTCGGGGAGGGCCTCCCAGCCGAGGACGAGGTCGCCACCCATGGAGAGGCCCCCCACGATCTTCCCCTCGCGGGCGACCGCAGTGAACATGGCGTCGTGCGGCAGCTCTTCGGCCAGTGATGGATCCGCGCACGCAGGGAAGAACCGGGTGAGCACCACGGGGACGTCTCCGGCCCCCGACGAGAAGTCGAACGGCTCGATCTCACCCCAGTACTCGTCGACCGTCGCGCACTCGAACGCATCCGGGTACACGAGGCCGACCTCGACGGAGCCACTCAGGGTGCCGCCCCCGGCCAACTCGAGCTCGACCGTTCCGCCGTTGACGACAATGGTCGCCACGCCGGTCGTCCCGTCGAAGGGCCCGGAGTAACCCCCCGGCCCCGGTGGGTTGCCGCTGACCGCGAGCCCGTCACCTGAGTCGACGGGGTCCATGCTGTTGCCGTCCCCACCGTCCCCGGTTGCCGGTGGAGCGACCGTGACCGCCCCACTCGTCTCGGTTGACGCGCCAACGGTGCCTGGGGCGACCTCGTCCTCCACAGCATCGATCTGCTCGGCCACCGCGGGGGAGACGTCGTCGACGACCACCGACGCGGGCGGCGGAGTCACGTCCTCGTCGGAGGGATCGTTCCCGAGTGCCCGCCCGATCACGAGCAGGAGCAAAGCGCCGAGAATGAGGAATCCGAGCCCTCGCATGCCCACCATCTGCGCGAGGTCCAGCACCATCCGGGCGCGACCCCGGAGTCCGGCCCGCCGATCCTGCGCCGGCACGGAGGGCGGCTCGTTCACGACCCCCGGCGACACCGCCAGGTCGGCGAGCTCGCGCTGCATCTTCGGGGTCAGCTCGGAGACGCCGCGGTTACGAAGCCGGTGCAGATACTCGACCTCCCGCCACGATGCCAGCCCGTGTCCCTGCACGTTGACCTGCTCTGCAGCCTCGTAAGTCACCGGCAGCTCCGGCAGGTCATCGGGGACACGCTGCAATCCGGCCAGGCCCATGTCCGAATCATCACCACGACGAGAGCGGTCGACCAGAGGCCAACGTCAAGTCCTCGTCGATGCCGCGGCTCGACGGCCAGGCAACGGCGAGCCTGGGTATCGTGCCCCGATGCTGCTCGACGGAATGGTCCATCCCGACTTCGGTGGTGTGACGCCGTTGTTGTCCAAGTACCTCAACGCCGACGGCCGATTCGGCGGGGCGTTGTGCGTCTACCACCGCGGCGAGAAGGTCGTCGACGTGTGGGGTGGCCGCCGCGACGAACAGGGAGCCCGCTGGGCGCAGGACACGATGGCGGTGAGCTTCTCCACCACGAAGGGCATCACGGCGACCGCACTCCACCTCCTGGCCGACCGGGGGCTCGTCGACATCGAGGCACCGGTTGCCACGTACTGGCCGGAGTTCGCGGCCGCCGGCAAGGAAGCGGTGACCGTACGTCACCTGCTCACCCATACGGCGGGGCTGCACAGACTCCGCGGGGTCGTCGACGACGCTTCCGAGCTACTCGATTGGGATCACATGGTGTCGTTGCTCGCAGCTCAGACACCGAACCCGGACCCGGGGACCGGACCCGGGTACCACGGCGTCACCTACGGCTGGTTGGTCGGCAACCTCGTCCGGAACGTGTCGGGAATGTCGTTGTCGGAGTTCATCGATGCCGAACTCACCGAACCGCTCGGTTTGGACGGCCTCTACGTCCGAACGCCGGAGAGCGAACGGCCACGGATCGCGACGCTGATGCCGGCCGCCGGCGGCGAGGGAGGAGCAAAGGCGCAGGCGCAGATCGAACGGCTCGGCCGCATCAAGTCGCTCGAGCCGATGGCGGACGCCTTGCTCGTCGACGGGATGATGGAGATCCTTCGTGACGACCGCGGCTACGACGCCGAGATCCCCGCCGTCAACGGCACGTTCACGGCACGCTCACTCGCCCGCGTGTACGCCGCACTCGCCGGCGGCGGACAGCTCGACGGCGTCCGGATCATGTCGGAGGAGCACGCTGCCCGGTTGAGTGAGTTGCAGGTCGACCAGCGTGACTACGTCATCAAGATCAACATGAAGTGGCGCCTCGGCTACCACCGTGCGTTCACCGCCGGACGGCCCGCCAAACGGTCGTTCGGTCACTTCGGATTCGGCGGATCCGGTGCCTGGGCCGACCCGGAGACCGACCTGGCCGTCGCCTTCGTCACCAACGACAACACGCGGACGTCGACCCCGTTCGCCGACATCCGGCTCGTCCGCCTCGGCGGCCAAGCGCTCAAGCTCGCCCGCCGCCGCGTCACATAACGGGTCTGACCCATCACGTGACGCGGGGCGGATCGGACCGGAGCGGGGCGGGCCCGGCAACTGCGTCACCGGCGACCGCTGGTGCACCGTTGCTCGGCTGAACGGATGCTGACGGGTGCCGCCCCGCAGCACCGGCACGAAGGCGGTACACCCGCACCTCGCCGATATGGCGCAGATTGCGCTGCCCGATGCTGCGCAACGCAAACCGGCGATCTCCGGCGAGGCTGTCGCGCAGCGCCTGGTTGACGTTGATCGCGCCAGCCCGACCAACAGCTGCGAGGCGGCTTGCCACATTGACGACCGGACCGTACAGATCACCATCACGAGCCAGAATCGGACCGCTGGCCATCCCGATGCGCAGACCGCCCAGCAACGGGTCGCGCGCGACGACGTCGGAGAGTTCGAGGGCGACGAGCGCGGCCTGGACGGGGTCGACGACCGAGAACATCGCCGCGTCGCCGATCATCTTCACGACCCGGCCCTCGTGGCGCACGACGACGTCGTGGACCAGCCGGTCGAACCGACCGACGAGTTCGGTCAGTTCCCGATCGTCGAGGTGCAGACTCTGCTCGCTGAAACGGACCAGGTCGGCGAAACCGATGACCTGCATGTCGCCCCCCGCCGACGAGGCGAGCACGACACGGCGACGCGTCGCTGCCCGGAGATGCCGCCGGAAGGAGTAGTCGATGACCTCGGAGATGAACGGCAGCAGCTCGCCCGCCCGCACTGCGAGCGCGCTCGAATGATCTTCTTCCGCATCCCCGCCAGCTGCCGCGACGTCGCGCCGCTCCCCCGCTCGCGCCGCACCGGCGTCGACGACCGCCGTGGCGACCCCGGCCAGCGACACGCCGATCACTCGAGCCACCTGGAGCGCGATCTCGGGGTCGATGAGACCGTCCCGGGTGAGCGCAACCAGCGATTTCAGGATCGCAACGTCGTGTTTGGTGAACGAACGCTCGTCACCGATGGGGTCGACGAACCCGAGAGCCCGCCAGAAGGCCTCGACGACCGCAACCTCGACACCGACCTTCGCAGCCAACTCGTCGATGTTCAGCTTCGGTTTTCCGGGGAGCACAACCGCATCGATCGCGAGCAGGTCGGCGGTGCCTGAGGCTTCTGCCTCGGCAATCGTCTCTTCCGGCAACCCCACGGCCTCGAGCACCTCCCGGACGGTTCGGGCTCGCCTCACGCGAAATTTCGACACGTCTGCAGGCTACGGACGGCAGGCCGTGGACCAAAGGCGTCACGTGATGGGTCTGACCCGTTACGTGACGCGACGGCCGGGGCGGGCTGGGCTCAGGCGGGAGCGGGACGGGCGCCGCGTTGCAGGCGTCCCGGGCGGTCACCGGTCAGCGCACCGTTCTCGACGGTGACGCGCCCGCGTTTGATCGTCGCCACGTAGCCGTCGGCGGGCTGCATCAGACGCGTGCCGCCGGCAGGGAGATCAGTCGACCAGGCGCGGCGGTTTCAACGCCAGGCGCTCGTGGTCGATCACGTTGAGATCGGCGAGATACCCGGGAGCGATCACGCCACGGTCGTGCCAGCCGACGTGTGCGGCCGTGCGTTGGGTCTGCTGATGGACCACGAACTCGAGGTCGATCTGTTCACCCCGGGTGCGATCGCGGGTCCAGTGGGTGATCGCCGTCGTCGGGAACGTGCCGTCGGAGATGACGTTGCAGTGGGCGCCGGCATCGGACAGCCCGAACATCGAATGCTCGGAGAGGATCATCTCGCGGACGTCGTCGAGGTCGCCGTGCGCATAGTTCATCAACGGCATGTACAGCAGTTGGCGGCCCTCGTCGGCGAGCATCAGGTCGTACATCTTCTCGACCGGGTCGACGCCCTCGGCCGCTGCCAAACCGGCAACGCTGTCCTCCGGCGTCGGCTCGTAGTTCGGCGGGTCGGTGAGCGGGTACATCCGGTCGAAGCCGGCGTGGATCAGCGCGGGGAAGTCGCGCACCCGGACCTCGGCGTGCTCGGCGATGATCGCAGCACGAGTCGCCGGGTCGGCGAGGTGGGCGACGCGTTCGTCGACCGGCAGGTCGTGGAGTTGCGCGTACGTCGGGCACCGACGCAGCGGGTTGGCGGTCGCGGCGAGCCCGAGCAGCACGCCGATCGGCCGGACGGCGACCTGGGCGCGGACGTCGGCTCCCGCCGCCGACCACTGCTCGATCCGCTCGACGAGTTCGCGCCACCGGTTCGGGGTCTCGTCGTTCTGCTGGACGGTGAAGCTCAAGCGGGCGATCGACCTCGTCGACGATGCGGCCGAGCAGATCGAGTTCGCGCTCGACCAGTTCGTCGTCGCCCGACTGGTACACGTCGGAGATCAACTGGATCACGCCGGCGCCGGCCCGGTCGAGCGCCTTCGCGACACCGACGACTTCGTCGGCCGTGGCGCGCAGGGTGCCGATCGATTCGCCCGACGACGTGCGGTGCGCCCAGGTGCGCGAGGTGGTGAAGCCGAGCGCGCCGTTGCGGATGGCCGATTCGGTCAGCGCACACATCGTCTCGATCTCGTCGGCGGTCGCCTCGGACCGATGGTCGGCACCGCGCTCACCCATCACGTAGGTGCGCAAGCGCGGCATGGGGCACCTGGGCACCGACATCGACCGTCCACGACAGCCGGTCGAGCACGTCGAGGTACTCGTCGAAGCTCTCCCACCCCCAGGTCATGCCCTCGGCGAGCGCCGTGCCGGGGATGTCCTCGACGCCTTCGAGCAGGCGGATCAGCCAGTCGTGCCGGTCGGGACGGGCGGGTGCGAACCCGACGCCGCAGTTGCCCATCACGATCGAGGTGACGCCGTTGATCGACGAGGGCGCGAGGTCAGGGTCCCACGTGACCTGACCGTCGTAGTGCGTGTGGATGTCGACCCAGCCCGGCGTGACGATCAGGCCGGACGCGTCGATCTCGCGGGTTGCGGGCTCGTGGGCGGACACGTCACCGACTGCAACGATCCGGTCACCGACGATCGCGATGTCGGCGGTGCGGCGTGGCGCTCCGGTCCCGTCGACCACCGTGCCGTTGCGAATGATCAGGTCGGACATCGTGCTCCCCTTCGTCCCGATCCACCGTACCCAGCACGGACCGACGAGGCCCGACCGGCCGGAACCCGAACCGCGGAGCAGGCCGTCAGTCTGCGAGCAGCCCGTCCACCCGGTTGAGCACGGCTTGGTCGTCGTTGTGCGAGTGCGTGAAGCCGAGCGCCCGTTCTTCGCGGACCGTTTCGATCGACCGGTAGGCGTTGATGTACGCCCGACGCCGAGAGTCGTGGCGTGCGATTCCCACCCGAGCCGTGGAGCACACCCTCGTTGTGCACGGTGATGTCACCGCGCCGGATCGGGACGGGCCGGAGCTCGTCATCGGGGCGCAGGTCGGTCACCAGCGTGTGCTGTTCCTCCCGGCTCGTCCCGGCCGGTCGATGGGGGCGCACCGGCTCACGATGGCTGCCGGGGAGGAACTGCATGCATCCGTTGTCGACGGTGGAGTCATCGAGCGCCAACCAACAGGTTGCGGTCCGGCGGTCGTCGGTGTTGATCCAGTACGCCTGATCCTGGTGCCAGGCGAACACGGCGTCCTCACGGCCGGGCTGTTTCGCGAGCAACTGGTCGAAGTCGAGCGTCATTCCCTCACCGCAGAGCTGCTCGGCAATCGTCTGACCGACCCGTTCGAACACGTTGCCCTGCCACTCGCGGGTGGTACTTGCGCGGCAACATCACGTTGAAGATCGCGTAGTGCGACGGATCGGTTCCGAACTCGCCCGTCACCATGTCGTACAGGTCGCGTCCCGACGACGTCGATCTCGCCACGCATGAACGCGTCGTAGACCGGATCGAGTGCGGCGACCTCCTCCTCGGTCAGCACACCTGCGAGGTGGACGTACCCGTCGTCGGCGAAGCGTCGTCGTTCGTCCTCGGTCACGATGTAGCGGTCTCCGGAACGCACTCCCATGCGACCGAGCGTAGGGGTCAGGGCGCGACGGAGGCTTGTTCGACCGGTCGACGAGCTGCGATGATCCGCGTCCGGAGGTACCCCGCGAGCAGTGATCCGAGGAACAAGGTGCTCGCACCGAAGAGCCACAGGAGTCGGTAGCTCCCGTTGTCGATGATGACGCCACCGAGCGCTGGCCCGAGCGCGGCGCCGATGAACACGCCGATCTGGCTGATGCCCGTTGCGGCCGCGGGCGCCGACGGATTGTTGCGGACGACCGACAGGTTGAACAGGCCCGGCCACGCCCATCCGAACGCGAACGCGGGAATCGGCGCGAGCACGTAGGTGAGCGGTACGTCGACCGCCAGCACGAGCACGCCGACCGCGCCGAGGCCGTACAACCAGACCAGTCGTTGGATCGGGAGGATGCCGAGCCGATCGACCTGCCACCCCTGCCCGAGCCGGCTGATGATCCCGACGAGCGATCCGAGGCTCAACACCAGACCGGCGACGCCGGGATCGAGACCTGAGGCCTCCGCACCGCTCGTGATGAACCCGACCATCGCGCCGGCGCTGGTCGCGCCGAGCATGCCGACGGTCGCGTAGAGCACCAGGAGCGGGACCCCGAGATCGGGTCGTGGCGATCGTCGCGCCCCCGACTCGGTCGTGCTCGTGTTGCGCACCGATCGACCCCCGACGTCGGCCGGGAACCCCGCGATCGCGACGAGCGCCACGACGGCACCGGACACGTACGCCCACTGCCAGCCGACCGTGAGTGCGATCGCCGGAACCGCCGCTCCGCCGAGCAACGCCGCGGCGGGCATCCCCGACTGCTTGGTGGCAAGGGCGAACCCCAGACGCTCGGGGTCGATGTGAGTGGCCAGCATCAGGTTCGCCGAGGGTTGGTTGATCGCGTTCGCCATACCGGCAACGCCCAGCAGCGCGGCGAACTGCCAGACGTTGCGGGCGAACGCAGCGATGGCGAGCATCGACAACGCCGAGGTCGTCAACCCGACGCGGAATCCCCGCCGCGGGCCGAGTCGCTCGGCAACGCGTCCCATCGGCGCCGACAGGAGTGCAGCGACCGTGAACGAAGCGCCCATCGCCAAGCCGATCTGAGTGGCCGACAGCCCGACGTCGTCGCTGAGCTGCACACCCAGCGCGCCGGTCAGGAAGACCGGCAGGGCGCTGCACATCGTGCCGAGCGCGACGACCGGCCACGTGCGTCGGCCATGTGCACGTGCCGCCGCTGCAGACGATCGAGCGGTGGTGACGTCGGCCATGCGGAGGCGACCGTATCGAGCGTCGTCCCGACCGCCGTCGCCGAAGCGCGTCGAATGTCAGTCCGGGCGGAGGCCGGCGAGCATCGCGTCGATCACGTCGGCCGCGACGGCGTCGGCAACCGGCGGCGCCACGAGCGACACGGTCGCGACGCCGTGGATCGCCGCCCAGAGCGTCAGGCTGATCTGGACCGGATCGCGATCGACCAGCGCACCGTCGGCGATGGCCTGACGGACGTCGTCGACGCCGGACTCGAACACGTCGGTCGCTGCACCGAGTTCGTTGTCGGCCTCGATGGCGATCGCGTTCGGACGGAACATGAACATCAGTCGGAACAGCTCTGGGTTCGAGCGGGCGAACTCCACGTAGGCGAGTGCCCGCTCCCGCATCCGCTCGATCGCCGTGTCCGCCGTGGTCGAGTACGCCGCGCGGAGTTCGTCGTAGCCGGACGCCGCGACGGCGCGCAGCACGGCGTCCTTCGACTCCAGTGGTCGTAGATCGCTGGAGCGGTCACGTCGAGCCGACGTGCGAGGCCGCGCACCGAGAGCCGCTCGTGACCCTCGGTGCGAACGATCTCCTTCGCGGTGTCGACGATTCGCTCCGGGGAGAGGAGCGCCATGTCCTCAGTCGGCGATCCAGCTGCCGTGGAAGCCTGCGGGAACCCGACGCGGGAGGTGCACTTCGGCCAGCGGCGCTGCTGCGATGTCGGAGGCATCGAGGATGCTCAGGTGCGAGGTGTTCGTGGTCTCGTCGTGGACGAACGTCATCAGGTAGCCGTCGTCCTCGCTCGTTGCGTTCTCTGCGGGCACGAACCGCGCTTCGCCCGGGCGTCTGTCCCTTCGGGTAGCGGTGCGACGTGCGCGCGGCGCCGTTGTCGAGGTCGTACTTGAAGATCTCCCCGGCGTCGCCGTCGAGCGTCGTCGACATCGAGTAGCCGTACCGGCTCGCCAGACCGACGTTGGCGTCGGGGACCTGCGGGAACTCGGACGGTCGATCGTCGAGCTGGCTCTCGCTCACGCCGCCGGTTGTCCGGTTCAGACGCCATTCCCACATCTTCGGCATGTCCTCGGCGGTGGCGCTGTCGGGGTCGCCGATGTCGGCGCTGTCGCGCCAGATCTCGTTGATGCGACAGCCGCGGACCACGACCTCGTCACCCTCGTCGTGGGCGTTGAGGGAGTGGAACATGTAGCACGGGTCGACGTCGAACCACTGGACGTCGGCGTCGCTGCCCTCGCGGGGCATCACGCCCATCCGTGCCGGATAGTCGTCGCTCCAGCGGATCGGCATGCCGCCCGACATCGCGAGCTCCATGTCGAAGATCGCCGGAAGGTCGAAGAAGATCGAGTGATCCCGTGAAACGGTGAAGTCGTGCATCATCGTCGGCCCGCCGACCGTGATCTCGGTCGACTGCAGCAGCTCGCCGGTCGCGCTGGCGCGGTGATATGTGAGGTACGGCGGCAGCGAGCTGTACCCGAAGAACAGCAGCTCGCCGGTCTCGGGGCAGATCTTCGGGTGCGCCGTCATGGCGGTGGTGAGCTTGCCGTCGAAGGTGTGCAAGCCCGACCGTGTCGAGGTTGCAGTCGATCTCGTACGGGAACGAGCCTTCTTCGAGCGCGAGGATCCGCCCCGCGTGGTCGATGACGTGGGTGTTGGCGACACCGACCTCGAAGTTGAACTGGAACGTCTCGGGATCGAGGTACAGATCCATCCGCTCGACGCCGGGGTTGGCGAACATCGGGGTCCGCACGTAGCGGTTGCGGTACCAGTTCGCCTTGCCGTCGGCGAGCTCGATGCCGTGGATCATGCCGTCGCCGAGGAACCAGTGCTCGGACTGCCCGGTCTGCGGGTTGGCGCCGTTGCGGAGGTAGCGACCCTTGAGTTCGGCGGGGATGGAACCGCGCACTTCGAGTTCGGTCAGCGTGACCTCGTCGGTGACGGGCGCTCGGTTCTCGCGCAGGTGCCAGGGAAGCTCCTCGCTGGTCGAATCGCTGGTGACGGACGTGTCGAGAGTGGTCATGTAGGCTGCTCCTGTGAGTGTCGAGATACACGACCCTAGCCGATTCACTGAACAGTGTTCAGTTCGGGGACGAATCGGTGCGAGGGCCAGGCGATCACAGCGGGACCACGTCTCGATCCGGCTCGTGGAAGAATGGTGCGATGCCGTCGGTGGGAGTTGTGCTCGGTGCCGGTGGCATCGTGGGAGCGGCGTATCACGCCGGGGTCCTCACCGCGCTCGCGGAGGCGGGCTTCGACGCCCGCGACGCCGAGCTCATCGTCGGAACGTCCGCCGGCTCCGCTGTGGGAGCCACACTACGGGCGGGGTTCCCTCCGCTCGACCTCGCGGCGCGCAATCTCGGCGAATCGGTCTCGGACGAGGCGGCGTCGATCGTTGGGTTCACGGGCGGCCCACCCACCCTCGACCTGCGGCCCCGACCGTTCTCACGGCCGCCGCTCCCCTCCTCGCCGAGGCTGCTCCTCAGGTCGGCACGCCATCCGACCAAGGCGCTCGCCGGCCTGCTGCCGACCGGCACCATCGCCGCCGATGTCATCGGCGAGCGGATCGCACTGCTGTACGGCGACCGATCGTGGCCGGAGCAGCCGCTCTGGATCTGCGCGGTCGACCTCGAGCACGGCGATCGGGTGGTGTTCGGCCGTGATGCTCCCGACGCAGCGGTCGGCGTCGCCGTCCAGGCGTCGTCGTCGATCCCCGGATTCTTCCGCCCGGTCGAGCACGACGGCCGACGCTACGTCGACGGCGGTGTCCATTCGTCGACCAACGCCGATCTGCTCGCCGAGCAGCGGTTCGACGTCGTGGTGATCGTGTCGCCGATGTCGGCGACACGACTCGCCCACGGCGCGCTCCTGCCCAACGCACGGCCGATGCACGCCCGCCGACTCGCGACCGAGGTCGACCACCTCCGCCGGGAGGGCTCCCACGTGCTCACGTTCCAGCCGACTCCCGAGGTCGTGTCGACGATGGGGCGCAACTCGATGGATCCCGGCCGCCGCACGGCGACGACGGCCGCTTCACTCGCGTCCGCCCGCGAACGACTCGCCGATCCGCGGGTGGCCGAGCGCCTCGAACTGCTTCGAGCTGCCTCACGGACGTGACCGAGGCGGCGTCAGGGTGAACCGGCGGTTCGTCGCCCTCGGCGCACTGGTGGCATTGGTCGTCGTGTTCTTCGCCGCCGGTGGCGACGAGTGGGTCACCGGCGACGGCAACGTCGAGCGGCTGCTCACCGAGACCGGAGTGATCGGACCACTGGTGTTCGTCGCGATCATGTGGTGCACGCAACCACTCGGGATCCCGGGATTCGTCTACATGGCACCGGCCGGCATCGTGTGGCCGTACCCACTGGCGATCGTGCTCGCGTGGATCGGCAACATGGGCGCGAGCTACATCGCTTTCTCGTTCGCCCGCTGGTCCGCACGGGATTGGGTGACGGTTCGCATTCCCACACGAATGCATCGATACGACGACCGCCTCGAATCGGGTGGGGTCTGGCCGGTCGTGCTGCTGCGACTCGTGTTCGGACAACTCCCGCCGGCCGACTGGTTGCTCGGCGTGACCAAGGTCAGCACTCGCAACTTCCTGATCGGTACGGGGATCGGGATCATCCCGGGCGTCGTACTCTTCGTCGTGGCCGGTGGTGGGCTCATCGAGTTCCTCGGCGATCTCCCCACCTCGACGCGACGAATCCTGATCGCAGCGGTGTTCGCTGTCGCAATCGGCCGCCGGCTGTGGAAGCTCCGACGCCGGCGCGCCGCCCGGGCGGCGGCGCTGGATACCGGTGGACGGACCTCGAACGGGTGACATCACCACCGGTCGACGGAGCCCCACGAGCCGAGATCACGGCCACCCACGGGTTACGGTCACACCGTACCGACATGGGGGTGTCTGTCATGACGAGATCAGCAGAGGGATTCGTCGAGTCGTACGTCGCCGATGCAGCGGGAACCGAACCGGATCTCGAGCGACTGGTGGTCGAACCGTCGGGTCTCGATGCGGCAGGGATGCTGGATGCGATCGCCAACCCGTGGTTCACCGAGCCCGGGCGCCAACCGGTCGCGCTGCAGATGATGTGCGACTTCATGGCACCGGAAGGGTCGATCTACTACGACGCGATCTACGGCGCGTTCGAGGGTCAGCCCGCGATCCGCAACTGGCTCATCCCCACGATGGCGACGATCGACTTCATCGAGTTCGTGCCGACGGCACCTCAGGCGCTGTTCGACGAAGAGGCGGGCAACACGTCGCTCGACGAGTGGCAGATGTTCGCGGTCATCGGCGACGACCGCATGCCGCTGTCGCGCGGCGTCAGCGTTCGGCGCTACCGCGACGGGTGGATCACCTGGGCGTGCGATGTGTACGACACCGGGCCGTTCCGCGTGCCACCCCCGCCGGAGGCCGAGGCCGAGGCCGCACCGATCCCCGATTGGCCACGCACGGTGTGGAAGCGCGACCCGACGTCCTCCGAGATCAGCGCCGAGTCGATTGATTTCGGTGCGCTTGCGGCGGAGTTCCACCCGACCGACTCGGTGTACCACGACCCGACCGTCGGCGAGCTCCGCGGACGCCAGGCGATCGGCGCATGGCTGACCGAGGTGGGCGACAAGGCCGGCAACGTCGTGTTCGAGCCGCTCGGCCCACGACTCGACGACGGCTCCACCTCGGTCCAGGAGTGGCAGCAGATGGCCGTTCAGCCCGACGGCAGTCGCGTGTTCATGACGCGTGGCACGAGTGTACGACGCCGCGCCGGCAACGAGATCGTGTACGCCGCCGACTACTACGACACCGCATCGTTGGCGGATCCCGACATCCAAGCGGCGGCCCGGGGCGCTGGACGCGCGATCGACTGAGGTCAGCAGATTCTCGACGATCCGGACGAGAATCCGGACGACAACAGGGCGCGCAATCAGGCGCTCGGGCGAGCCGTCGGCGTGAAGCGGACCGGCAGCCGCTTGATCCCGCCGACGAGCGGGAGCCCGGCGACGTCGAGCGGCACCGCGTCGCCGACGACTTCGATGTCGGGAAGCCGTTCGAACAGGTGGCGGAACACGACGGCGAGTTCTCGGCGGGCGAGGTTCGCACCGAGACAGAAGTGCGGGCCGGGGCCGCCGAAGCCGAGGTGCGGGTTCGGGTTGCGTCGCACGTCGAAGACCTCGGGATCGTCGAACGCACGCGGGTCGCGGTTGGCCGCGCCGTAGAGCATGACCACCTTGTCGCCTTCGACGAAGTCGTGGCCCGACATGGTGAGGTCGGTGGTGAGCGTGCGCCGCATGAAGGTGACCGGGCGACGCGTAGCGGACGATCTCCTCGACGGCGCTCGCGGTGACTCCGTCGACGTCGTTCTGCCAGATCGCGCGTTGGTCCGGATGCTGCGCGAGCAGGTTCATGCCGTGGCTGATGGCCGTGCGCGTCGTGTCGTTGCCGGCGACGGCGAGGAGGATGAAGAACGGTGCGACCTCCTCGGGCGCGAGCATCTCGCCGTCGACGTCGGCGTGCACGAGCTTGCTGGTGAGGTCGTCGGTCGGGTTCTTGCGGCGCGTCGTCGGAGAGCTCGTTCATCAGCTCGGTGAGCTGCAGACCCGCACCGAGGATCGCGGTCATCGGGTCGCCGTCGCCGACGAATTCGGGGTCACCGCCGCCGAGGATGATGTTCGTCGCGTTCAGCACGGTGTCGAACTCGCTGCGCGGGATGCCCATCATGTCGCAGATGACGAGCAGCGGGAACGGCTGGACGAGTGCCTCGACGAGGTCGACCTCGCCCTGCCTCGCAGAAGTCGTCGATGACCTCGCGCGAGATCGTCTCGACCGAGTCGAGCACCTGGGCGAGTTCGGTCGGGGTGAACGTCTTGGCGACGATCGCCCGCTGACGCTGATGCCGCGGGTTGTCCATGTTGATGAACGAGCCGAAGAACTCGAGCGCCTCGGCGGGCAGGTCGACGATCGAGATCGCACCCTGGGCCGAGCTGAAGCTCTTGGCGTCCTTGCTGATCGCGACGACCTCGTCGAAGCGGGTGACGGCGAAGAAGCGTTCGTCCTCACCGGTGAGTTCGTTGTGGAACGGCACCTCGATGAACGGGCCGGTCTCGCGGATGTCGATCATTTCGCGCATCCGCTCGTCGAGCGGCTGCTTCCAGAAGGACGGTTCGATCAGGCGAGCGGTCATGATCGCGATCGTACGATGCCGGCGTAGCCGCGACCTCGTGCGCTTGCGATGGAGCAGAACGACCAGCGGCGTGGTATTGTACGTACAATTAGTGCAGAGGCTCGGAAGGAGCAAGCAATGTGTCAACGAGTGACGTGTCAGACCTGTGACAAGCCCGGGTGGCGTGGGTGCGGAGCCCATGTCGAGCAGGTGCTGGGCGACATTCCGGCCGACGACCGGTGCGCATGCGCTCCCCAACCGAGCCGACTCGGTCGCGTCTTCGGCCGCTGAGAGTCACCGCTGGTCGCCGGCACCAGCGGGAGAGCCCGAAACAGCCCCGTCGACGAGTTCGGTCACTCGTCGGCGAGCACGCTGTTGATGACCTGAAGCCACCGCTCGAGGTGGGTGTCGCCGAGATGGGTCTCCAGCGCTCGAGCGCGCCCTCCTGCACCGAGGTGCCGCCGTAGATCGTCATCGTCGAGGAGCTCGCAGATGGCAGAACCGAACTCCTCGAGGTCGGTCGGATCCGCGATCAACCGCCCCGTCTCGCCATCGATGACCTGGTCGACGATTCCGCCCACCGCGCTCGCCACGACCGCGGTCCCCTTCAGCATCGCCTCGGCGACGGTCAGACCGAACCCCTCGGCGATGCTCTTCTGGGTGACGATCGTGGCGTGACGCTGCAACGCGTTGACGATCGCGGCGTTCTCCTCGAGGTCGTGCATCGGCAGGCAGACCAGCTGGACGCGCCGCCGGATTGCGTGCGGGAGCCCACGCCAATGATTCCAGCACTCCTGGAGGACGAGTGCACCCTCGGGGTCGTCGGCCACGGCGGACACGACCGGGCCGGCGAGCACCAACTCGGCGTCTCGGCCTGAGTCCACGTAGGTCGCGAACGCGTCCATCACGCCGACCATGTCCTTCATCACGTCCCAGCGCGAGACCTGGACGACCATGGGCGTGTCCGGCGCGGTTGGCGGCCCCGTGCGCACGATGTCGCACATCCGCTCGACGCGGCCCGGCGAACCGTCGGTGTGGAGGAAGGTCGTGTCGCCCTCCCGGCCGGCGATCAGTCCGACGCGGGTGAGGATCGCCTCGACGGTCTCGGGCGACATGTCCTGGTTCTTGGGTGAGAACGGGTCGATCGACGGCCAGATGGTCGTGTAGCGATCCTCGGGCACCCAGTCGGGAAGGAATTGGCGGTCGGTGAAGACGTAGTGGTCGACGAACGGCTCGAGGTACGGGCGAAGGAACTCCCAGCCCTCTCGGCTGGCGTCGTTCTGCTCCTCGATGCCGACGTGGCACCGCCACACGACGTGACAGCCGAGCCTCTTGGCATGTTCCGCCAGCCCGGCGGGCTGAGGGTCGTGGATGATGACGATGTCGCCGGGGCGCACATACGACGCCAGCGCATCGCGTTCGGGGACGAGCGTGGCTTCGTACACCTCGTGCTCGTGCGGCCCGAGCGGGCCTCCGTCACCGGCCGTTCCGTACAGGTGGTTGTGGATCCGTTTCGTGATGTCGAAGAACTCCGGCTCGCCTCCGATGACGAGCCAGGAGGTGTCGATGCCGACGCCGCGTACGTAGCCGAGCAGGACGTGGAGCATCTCGGCGACGCCACCGCCTGCGGCGGTCGAGTTGATGTTGACCACCGCACGCCCGCGCAATCGTTCGAGCGCCTCGGCACCGACGACCAGCGTCAAGTCGTCGGCGCGCTCGACGCCGACCACGTGTTCGAAGCTCTGCGGGTTGCGGGTGCGGACCTGAACGGTTTCCATCACCCGATTCTTACCGGTTTCAAAGGGCGCAGCGACCACCGGACGGCCAGGGTGCTCGCGGCGGCTGACGTTTCGCTGACCCCACCCCTTCACGCTGGGCATCACGCCCATCGAACGAACAGGTGATCAGCATGAACCATCAACCTTCTCTCAAGCGAGCGACCTTGGCGACCGCTCTCGGCGCTGCACTCCTCGTAGCGCCGACCTCCGACGCCGTGGCCGCACCCGGTGCCGTCGATCCGGATCCAAATTGTGCAACGACGTCACTCGCGGCCGAGGCCGACGTCGCGCAGAACGCCGCACTGGGATTCCCGTTGCCGTTCCTCGGCGACACCTACGATTCGGTGTTCGTCCACGAGGACGGATTCGTCACGCTCGGAGCCGCCGGTCCACTGCTCGGACTCCCCGACGCGCCGCTCGTCGACCTCGGGCTGCCCGTCATCGCTCCGCTGCGTGTCAACGGCGACCGGATCCTGCCGGAAAGCGAGGTCACCTTCGGCCAGACCAGTTTCGACGGCCGGCCGGCGTTCTGCGTGAACTGGTCGGACCTCACCCAACCTCCGGAGACCGATGCGTTCGGGGTCCCGGGCCCCGGGCCGTTCCCCGGTGATCCGACGAACCTGCTCCAACTGCTCATCGTCGACCGCTCGGACGTCGCGGCGGGGAACATCGACATGATCTTCAACTACGAGTACATCAACTGGGCCGAAGAACTCCAGTACGCGTCCGATCCGATCCCGGCGCGTGCCGGTTGGTCGAACGGCAATCCGTTGACGCCCGACACCAGCTTCGAGCTCCCGGGGTCCGGCGAACCCGGAGGTTTGTCCGACTTCTCGAACGGGCCGGGCGTCACCAGCACGGGCTCGCCGATTGCCGGCAGACATGTCTTCTCGTTCGGCGAGCCTCCTCAGCAGACGACGATCAATGGCACGGTCCGGACCGCGTTCGACGGATTGCCCGTGCCGGGTGGTCCCGTCACGATCTGCACGCCGGCGGGACAACCGTGCACGGTCGAGTACACCGACCCCGCCGGGCAGTACGCGATCGACGTGGCCGACGGCGACTACTCCGTGACGGCGTTCGGCCCCGAGAACACCCAGTTGCTCGCGGAGACCACCGAGCCGGTGACCGTGTCCGGAGCGAATGAAACCGTCGACTTCGCGCTCGGCACCCTACGAACCGGCACCGGCGCGACGCTCAGCCCAGCGATCAATCCCGGCCAGATCTTCTGGGGGACCGAGACCGAACTCCGCGTCCCGACCTGCCCGGGCGCCGCGGCCTACTACACCGTCGAGCTGCACGGGAACGTGATCGACGAGGGGTTCATGGTCGAGGACCCGGTGGGGAGCGGCTCGATGGTGGCCTCGATTCCGGCGCTCTTCCCGAACCATGGCAACGGTGTCATCTCGATCCTCATCGGATGCCCGGATGGCTCCGATGAGCAGGTCCTGGTCGACCTCTACATCGATCCGAGCGGGACAGTGATCGACGAGGTGACGGGGCTTCCCGTCGCCGGCGCCACGACGACGCTGTACCGGAGCGACGACCCCACAGGTCCGTTCGAGGTGGTCCCCGACGGCAGCGCCGTGATGTCGCCGTTCAACCGGACCAACCCTGACCTGACCTCGGCGGATGGTCTGTTCGGCTGGGACGTGATCGCCGGCTTCTACGTCGTGCGTGCGGCGGCCCCGAGCTGCGTGGCCCCGGGCAATCCGTCACAGGCGTACATCGAAACCGACGTGCTCCCGGTCGAGCCCGAGTGGCTCGGCCTCGAACTGTTCCTGGGATGCGCGCCGACTCTGTCGGTGCCCGCCGACCTCGCCGTCTCGACCACGGACTCCTCCGGGGCCGCCGTCGAGTTCAGCGTGACCGCCAACGACGACGCCGACGGGCCGCTCACACCCTCGTGTGATGCCACCTCGGGCGATCGGTTCCCCGTGGGGGGAACGACGATCACGTGTACGGTCACCGACGCGGGTGGCTTCGTCGATACGGCCTCGTTCGATGTCACCGTCAGCCTCGACGACCCCGGTGAGCCGGCGTGCACCATCGAGGGCGACGGTCGAGGCAACGTCCTCGTCGGCACCTCGGGCGATGACGTGATCTGCGGCAACGGTGGGAACGACCTCATCATCGCCGGGCGAGGCGACGACATCGTGCGGGGCGGCGACGGTCGCGACGTCATCCTCGGTGGTCGCGGCGACGACGAGTTGCACGGCGAAGACGGACGAGATCTGGTCGTCGACCACCGGGGCGACAACTCGCTGTTCGGCGGCTTCGGCAACGACATCCTCCTGGCAGGGCGCGGCGACGACATCGTCGACGGCGGACCCGACCGCGACCGGTGCCGCGCCGGCTCCGGCAACAACACGGTCGTCAGCTGCTGACGGGTCGATGACGGGCGCGAGGCGCCTCGCCGGTCAGCCCCGACCGACGAGGCGCCAGTTCGCGCGGACGTCGACCTCGCGATCGGATCGACGGGCCTGCAGGATGCCGATTGCCTCGGCGAGCAGGGCGGAGCGTTCGGGGTCTCCCATACACGCCTCGATCGCGCACGACAGGGCCTCGGACATCCGGTTGTAGTCGTCACACATCGACTCGCAGCGCGAGCGATCCGCCAGCCTCGTGGCGCGCCGCCTGCAACGCCGCCGCGGTCGGTTCGTCGTGGACGACATCCACGACCCGTCCGACGAAGTCGTCGATCTCGGCGATCTCCTCGGCCATCCACGCGACCTCGTTGTCGGCGCGCACTGCGCACTGTTCGAGGATGATGTCGATCTGCTCGAGCGCGACCTGCGCGGTCGCGCTCGTGCACCTCCGGCACGATCGTCTCGACCAGCTCGTGCCGGACGTCGCGAAGAAGCTGGCTGGTGGTCGGACGGACGATCATGACGTGCCTCCCTGGGCATCGAGGACGGCTTGCAGGCCGGCGATGGCCGCGAGGTTCTGTTCGTGGCCGTAACACAGCGATCCGACCTGAAGGGCGGTCATCACCCCGGAGTTCTCACCCATCGCGAACCGGTCGAGCTGCTCGTTGATCGTCGCTCCGATCTTGATGCCGGCGAGGATCGTGAAGTAGCCGACCGTCCACTGGTTGACCTCGGCCTCGCCGAACCCGGTGGCGTCGCGGTAGGCGGCAAGGAACGGCTCGGGATCGTGGGTGTACAGGTTCGGTCCCGCCGCCGACGAGTAGATGTTGTACCAGCCGAGGTCCTCGCGCGGGTCGCCGATCGAGGCGAACTCCCAGTCGACGATCAGGTACTCGTCATCTGGGTCGATCATGACGTTCGGCGCCTGCGGGTCGCCGTGGGTGAGGCGCAACGGAAGCGGCGACGGCTTGTTCGCCGCGAGCCAGGCTGCGATGTAGCGCGAGACCGGATCGCTGTTGACGCTGCGGGTCTCGACGGTCCGCCACATCTCGATGAGCCCGTCGATGTGCTCGTCCCAACTCGTCGGGTGCGGCATCTCGGCGGGGAGTTGATCGGGGGTGATGGCGTGGACGCTGCCCCACAGCCGGGCCAGCCGCGTCGGGTGATCGCCGTAGTCGTCGATGTCGTCGAGCAGCGACTGCAGCGAGCCGCCGGCGACATGGTCCATCACGATCGCCTTGGTGCCGAGATGCTCGCCGGTCGAGTCGTAGTGACGTGCGGGCGGGATCGGGATCGCACCGAGCGCGGTGAGCGCTTCGAGCACCATCCACTCGTGATCGCGATCGGTTTCGATCATCGCGTGACCCGGCAGGCGGGTCGCCACGCAACACGATCGTCTCCTCGAGTGTCACCTCACCGGCTCGATAGCGGATCCGTGCGCTCGCCATCGAGCGGCTGTACCCGCCGGCCATCGGTTCGTACGCGACGACCTCGATCTCGTCGATGTCGTCGCGGTGGAGGCCCAGGAACGCGGCCACTCGCTCGGGCATCAGTTCTCGTTCGTGCACATCCAACCCCCGTCTCGATGTGTGGACGAGAGTACTCCCGGCACCCAACCGGCGTTGCGCTGAAGCGACCGCGCGAGGTGCACGACGCGGTCGGAGTCAGACGCCTTCGGCGGCGGCGATGCTCACACGGGGGTCGCGATTCGGATCATCGAGATCCGACAGCGCGACATGGAAGGCGTTGAGCGCCTGCATGCGACCATCGTCGCTCAACTCCGCCTCCATGATCCGGGTCACCGAGGAGATGACGTCGCGGCGCTCGGTCACGATCTGGTGGGCCAGTTGCTGCACCTCGGGCAATTCCTCCAACGGGGTGCTTCCATCGGACCACTTCGAAACCGGTTGCTTCTTCGCCATCGACCACTCGTTCTGATGTTGGGATGTACCGGGACGCGGCACACCCCGACCGTGCCACACCCGAGAGCCGAACCCACCGATTCCTGGAGTTGTCGCCAGACTGCAACGTTGACCCGACGCGATTCGTGAGCGGCGACGCCCGGATTAACGTCAATGGATGACCTTCGAACTGACCGCCGAAGAGGTTCATCGCGTTCGCCGCCTGCTGACCGAGGACGACCTCCGCAAGCTCAAAGTCCTCTACTCCCAGCTGATGGACGCCGGGCGCGTCGACGAGCTGGCCGACTTGTTCACCCATAACGCGATCTGCGTCTTCGGGAGCTTCGGCGAGTGGCACGGCCGAGAGGAGATCCGTGCGAATCTCGCCGCTGTCGACCGCGAGCATCACGGCAACACTCCGTTCCACGCGATGCATGCGACCACCGACCACTGGGTGGAGATCACCGGGCCCGACACCGCCATCGGTCGCTCGTACCTGATCGACCTCGTCACGGCCACGCCAACCGACGGCCAACCCATCGTGATACTCGGAACCTACGACGAGACGTACCGCCACGTCGATGACCGCTGGCTCATCGAACGATGTGTGCTCCAGTTCCTCTGGCCGGACAAACAGGTGTCGGACGACTTCACCGACGCCATGCACGTCGAGAGGTGAGGCTGACCCCGACATCGCCCTCGACCTGCAGGGACTCGATCGTGGTGAACGAGGGCGCCACCCAGGACTCGACGTTGTCGTCGTTTCCCACCTGACGGTCCCCAGCGAACCTGCTATTGCCCCTGCCTCCCTCGGGCCGATTTCTCGCGATGCGGGACGACGATCGTCGGAACGGTCGGATGATGGACCAGCGCAGTGGACACCGACCCGAGCAACAAGTTCTCCAGCACTCCGTGGCCGCGGGAACCGACGACGAGGAGGTCGGCATCATCGCTCGCCGTGCGGAGCGCAGCACGCGGGTCCCCGGGCACGACCCGCAACTTCACCGCAGGATGCACGTCGAGATCGCTCAGTACTGCCGCCACACCATCCTGGAGCTCCTGGCGAACTCTGGATTCCGAAACCGCGGGCGGCGGCGACAGTGGATCACCCACGACCGTTTCACTGATGAACGCCCGCACCGCGACCACCTCGGCGGAGCGACGAAGGTGGGTGAGCGTCCATCGCAGCGCGTCCTGCGCACGGAGCGATCCGTCGAACCCGACGGCGACGCGGAGCTGCTCACGGACTGGTCGCCGCTCTGGCGGGATCAGGGCGATGGGGACAGTCGTGTGTCGTGCGCAGTAGGCACCGACCGATCCGACCGAGAGGTCGAGTCGGGAGCTCCATCCCCGTGTCCCGACGACGAGCAGTTCTGATCCCGCGGCCGCCTTGACCAGACATGGACCGGCCCGGTGCTCGATCACCTCGCCGTCGTCCGCGAGTGACGGGGCATACTCCTGCAGAAACTCCTCGAGGCGCAGAGCCGCCCCACTGCGATAGGGCTCCCCGCTGCCATCGGACCCTCCTGTCGTTCCGAATCCGCGCTCCAGCGGGCCGCTCAAGAATGCCATCACGGGCTTGACCCTCCCGAGGTGGCCCGCATGATCGACTGCCCACTGCAACGCGGCGACTGAGCCGACGGAGCCGTCGACGCCGACGACCACTGTTCGTTCTTCCCTCGATGAGTCCGTCATGACGTCAACTCTGACGGATCGCGACCTCGTTCGTCAGAGGACTAGGTCCGCGGGCACAAGCCGGCGACGACCAGATCCTCTTGAACGCCCACCCTCGTGCGTCGACGATGGAATCTCCGATCGGAGGTCGTCGTGCGTCACCAAACCGCGGTTTCAGTGATCGTGATCGTTGTCATCACGGCCCTTGCGGACGGCCGGTGATCGGCGAAGACCGCGACTCCACCCATCGGGCGATGACTCCGACCGCCGAGCAATTCGCAATGGACTCGACCCGCGACATCCCGGGCGGGTTCGAGGTGCTCGGCCGTTCCGGAATCGACGGAATCGAGGTCGTCGTCGATGGCGACGCGATCACGATCCGCTTCGGCAAGCTCCGAGGGCAGCCCGGTGATCACGATCAAGTCATCCGACGATCGAGAACGAGGCCCCGCCATATCGTGCCAACGCGAGCGAGATGTGCCTGCTGTTGACATCTGGCGTCGATCCTGTCGGCGGCTACGAGGATGCGAACAACCCCGCGCTCGATGAGAACCCGATCGCCATGATCGAGGCAACGGCAACCTCGATCGGCTTCACTCTCGACGCCGACCGAACGGTCGAGACGACACGCACTCCGGGGTGGTGGGACGCGCAACCCGGTCCGCGGCCGGCGCGTCCCCAGGACTTCAGGCTCTGGCGACGGCGGCGCACCGGCGAGATGATGGTCGAATGGTGGACGAACCCGTCGACTGGCTGCTTCGTGGCGATCCGGCAATCCGGTGGCAAACCAAACGCGACCTCCTCGACGCGTCGACCGACGAGGTGGAGGCCGAACGTGCGCTCGTCGCCACGAGCGGATGGGGTGAGCGGTTGCTCGCCCTCCAAGACCCGTCGGGGACGTGGGCCGGCGACCTCTACGGTCCCAAGTGGACCTCGACCACCTACACGCTGTTGTTGTTGCGACACTGCGGCCTCGCGCAGGACAACCCGAACGCACGCCGCGGGGTCGAACGGCTGTGGGAGGGCGCCCGCTACTTCGATGGCGGCCTCACCGCAGCCGTCTCGATCGATGCGCCCGAAGCGTGCATCACCTCGATGTACATCGCGCTCGCCCGCTACTTCGGCTGTCCGCATCCACACGCCGACGAAGCCGAGCAGTGGTTGTTGGCCAACCAACTCGACGACGGCGGATGGAACTGCCGCAACGTCCGATTCGGAGATCGCCACAGTTCGTTCCACACCTCGATCCTGGCGCTCGAAGCACTCGCCGAAATCGAGCGCGACGAACCGCACCGACCCGAGATCGCCGCCGCGCTCGCCCGCGGTCGCGAGTTCTTCCTCGTCCACCGGCTCTACAGATCACACCGCACCGGGGAGGTCGTCAATCCTGCCTTCACCCGCCTGTCGTTTCCTCCTCGCTGGCACTACGACATCCTCAGAGGCCTCGACCACTTCGCCACAACCGGGGCACCCTGGGACGACCGCTTTCGCGACGCGCGTCGAATCGCTCACCGGACGCCGACGCCCCGACGGCACGTGGCCGATGCAGAACAAGCACGCCGGCAAGGTGTGGTTCGACATGGAACGGTCGGGAGGATCCAGCCGCTGGAACACCCTCCGCGGACTGCGGGTCATCCGCTGGGCGGCGCGGCTGAGCGCACTTCCTCACCTCCGCCCCGTCAGAGACCGCCGCAGACCCCAGGGCCGCCGCGTGTACGAAGGTGCTACGTTCGAGTTGCTCGATCGGTCCCCGATCGTGCTCAACCTCGGGTGGACGGTTTCGATGAGGCGAGCGCCGGCGCGGCTCATCGATGGGCTCTTCCCGATCGACAGTCAGGAGCGCCATGTTCCAAGCACCGAATGCCATGAGCAGGGCCGAGCGCTCTCCCGTCAAGTCGCGCAAGCGGGGTCGCCGATCTCTCGTCGCGATCGCCGCCGTATTGCTCGTGGGTGCTTCCGCCTGCGGCAGCGACGCGGACGAGCAATCGGCACCGGCCACGGATGCCCCTGCCGATGCCCCTCCGCCGCCGAGGAACGACAGCGCCGCGATCGATCGAATCAAGGACCGAGCCACCGATCGGCTCACGGAGCAAGCCCCGGAGCAACCCGTCGAAGAGGGCGCGGGCGACTTCGAGGAGGACTACGTCGCAGGCGTCTATGAGGAGATCCGGTTCGCGCCCGGATCCAACGGGACGACGATCTCCGGGGCCTTGCAGCCCGGGTCCGTGGACTCGTACTACTTCGGGGCAAGCGGTGGACAGCTGTTGTCGGCCGCTCTGCTGTCGAGCGACGGCTGGATGGCTCTCTACGATCCGGACTTCGAGTTCATCGACGAGGGCACAGACATCCGAATCGACAGCCTGCCCGTCACCGGCGAATACACGATCGACGTGTTCTCGGAGTCTGGAGCGTCGATCGATTACGACCTCGTCCTCGAGATCACGGGTACCGGAGGTGGCTCGGCATCGCCTGCCGAGTGCCCGACCTACACCGATTTCGAAACCGCGACGTCGACTGACTATCCGATGCGACTCTGTCAGCAGGGCAACGCGGTGCGGGACGTGCAGCTCGCGCTCAACGCTCTGGGCTACGACATCGTCGCCGACGGCTTCTTCGGGCCGAGCACGGCCGATGCCGTTGGCGACTGGCGCGGTGACGGTGTCGGTGAGCTGGAGCCGGCCGACCTCGAAGCGTTGGTGTACTTCGACGAGGGAGATCCCGGTCTTGACCCGAACGCTGCGCCGATCGGGCAGCTTTCGCCTCCCAGCGAGCGGGGCTACTTCACCACGATCCGCAACCAGGAGGTGTTCGAGCCGATCGACCTCATGGCGGGTGACCACATCCGAATCGATGTGTGGGACGACGGCGACGGAACCGATCCGTATGCCGGGTTGTGGGACCCCTTCGGGAACTTCGTCATCGAAAACGACGATGTGAGCCCCGGCGACCTCGCTGCCGGTTTCGACGTGACCGTCTCGGCAACGGGCACCTACGAACTCCTCATCGGTTCAATCGGGGGGTCGGGCACGGTCGAGGTGAGCATCATCATCAACTGATCGGTACTCGCCGTGTCCGGCAGGCCGGTCGACGCAGCGGTTGTCGACGTACTCGTCGGTGATCTCGTCGCCGCGGGCCCGGGTCAACCGCCGTCGCGGACCGAGCCGGGTGTTCGCCCGCTGACAAGCACGGGCTCGGGCCCTAAGATCGTCGCCTCATGATCGTTTCGATTGATTCGTCGACGCCGTTGCCGAGCCAGCCCCACACGGAGGTGTTCGCGTGAGCGCCTCGGGTTCATATCTGGTCGGGCTCGACAACGGCGGCACGGCGAACAAGTTCACGGTGATGGATCGCGAGGGAAACTTCCTGATCGAGCGTCTGGTCGAGCTGCCGAGTCGCGTCACCGAAGGACCGTCCGCCGCGATCGGCGCGCTCCGCGAGGCCTTCGAGGCGGCGATCGAGTTGGCCGACGTCGATCGGGGGGACGTGCTCGGCGTGGGCTTCGACACGCCTGGGCCCGCGACGGCTCAGGGTGTGATCTCGTCACACGGCGGCACCAACTTCGCGCACGACGACTGGAAGGGCTACGACTTCCGCACCGCACTCGAGGACGAACTCGGACTGCCGGTCGTCTACAACAACGACGGCAACGCCGCCGCGCTCTACGCCCACCACCAGCACTTCGGCCCGATCGGCGCAGAACGATCATCGATCTCGGCGATCGTCGGGACCGGCCTCGGCGGCGGCGTCATCGAGAGCGGACGGATCGTGAAGGGTGCGGCCGGGATGGCGGGCGAGCTCGGACACGTCCACATCCCGATGACCGGTCTGCTCGACGACGGGCAACCGATACCGAGGTGCAACTGCGGTTTCGTCGGCGATGCCGAGAGCGTTGCGTCGCTCACCGGTATCCGGAACAACCTCTTGCCCTACTGGCTGACGCGCTACCCCGATCACGAGCTCGCTGGCGCCGACCCGCTCGATGCCGCCAAGCAGGTTCGCGGCTACGGCGAGCGAGGCGACGAGATGGCCCGCCACATCTTCGAGCAGCAGGCGATGGCGTTGGGCCGTTTGTTCACGATCGCCGCCAACTTCACCGACCCCGCCGTGTACCTCCTCGGCGGCGGCGTGATCGAGGCCGAGCCGACGTTCCGCGATTGGTTCCTCGAACGGGTCGAGGAGCACACGTTGTTGCGCGACGAGCAGCGCGACGTCGCATCGTTCGCACTCGTGACCGATCTCGACATGGCCGGCGCCCGCGGATCGGCAGTCGCCGCCCTGGGCATGTTGGGTCACGGCTGACCCGCGATCGGTTGCGGTGTCCGTCCACACCAGCGCACCTGCTCAACACGATCTCGACCGGCAGAGGCCGAGAGCGGAGCGATGCTCAGACGCGTGCAGGTGTGCCGGAGCCCGCGCGAACAGCGGTTCCCGGACGTGCGATCGCCGCTGCTGGCCGGGCTCGGGTGCGGCCGGCCGTCGCCGTGGGGCAGGATGGTTCGATGCCCACACCGGACGGACCACCACCCGCCCCCGCCAACGCGCCCGACCGGCCGCTCGCCGGTATTCGGCACGCCGACGTCCCCGAGGTGGAGCTGACCACGGAGCTCGCCGAGCGCCGCGAGGCGGTGGTGGAGCTGGGCGACGCGCTGCGCGATCTGACGTCGCGCTCGATCGGCACCGAGGTCGCCGTCGACGTGCTGCGCCGGGTCGCTGAGCATGCACGCGAGCTCGCTGTGACGCTGACCGAGCGACAACGTCGTCCCGACGAGCCGTCCTCGGTCGACGACCTGCGCCGCGGCCAAAGGCCGTACAACCCGGTCGTCGGCCTGGGCAACCCCGTCGCTCCACCGATGCGCGTCGAGATCGTGGACGGCGCCGCGATCGGCTCGTGCACGCTCGATTGGCGCTACGAGGGGCCCTTCACCTACGCCCACGGTGGGATCAGCGCGTTGCTCCTGGACCAGATCATGGGCTACGCCGCTGCGGCGGCGGGCCACCCGGGGGTCACCGGCAGGTTGGAGGTGCGCTACCGGGCGACGGTTCCCCTCGGCCAGCCGCTGCACCTGCAAGCCCGGCTCATCGACGTGCTCGGCATCCGGGCGGCGGTCCGGGGCTCGATCAGCCTCGCAACCGCCCCCGACGACGCGCTCGTCGAGGCCGAGGGGCGGTTCCTGGCGTTGCGTCCGGAGCAGGCCACCCGTCTGTTCGGCGGTGTCTCCGGACGCTCCATCTGAAATCCGGGCCCGGCGAGCGATCAGTCCCGGGCCACACCCGCTGCGGATCCCCCTGCTTCTTCGAGAACTTGCCGGGGCTTCGTTGAGGACCTTCTCCCCTGTTGCCGGTCCGGCGAGCATCGCAGTGTGCAAGCAGCAGCACCCCGGGAAGGAGTCACGAGATCGTGCGCATTGTTGCGGGCATTCTGGTGGGCCTCGTGCTGTTCACGTCGTGTGGGAGCGACGCCGATTCCGAATCGGATACCTCGAGCGTGCTCACCGAAGAGGATCAAGCCCTCGTCGAGGAGCTCCGCGAATTGGCGACCGACGACGAGGAGGCCTTGGACGAGGGACTCGAGCGGGCCGCCGAGCGGTCGGGAGATGCTGCCGATGCTGCGGTCGCCATCGACGTCTCACCGTGTGATCTCGTCACGACCGACGAGGTCGAAGCGATCACCGGTTTCGCCGTCGAGGTGGTGACCGACGAGCCCCCCATGGGTTGCCGTTTCGATCTCGTGGCCGACAGCGACCTCTACATCCTGATCACTGTCGATGACGGTCAAGGCCGCCTCGGAGGCCCAGCGGCGGTCTTCCTGCGAGACCAGGACGAGGGCAGCGAGAGCCCCTTCGAGCCGATCGAGAACGTGGGCGAACGAGCGCTCTACGCGGGGCGCGGGCTCTCGGTTGATGCCGGTGACGGTCGGTACTTCTTCATCGGCGTCGGAGGCCAATACCTCGAGTTGGCAGAACCTCTTGACCAGGTGATCGCGTTGGCCGAGTTGGGGCTCGCCCGCCTCTGAGCACATGCTTCAGCGCTGACGGCGGGTGTTCACAGATCGGGTTCGGGCCTCCGTTTCACCGAACCACCGAAACATGCTTCGTGGCGGGCACCAACCGACGATCCGAGGCATCCAGACCGTGCAACGTCGCTCAACGATGGCTCGCCTCGGCGCCGATTGTCTCGGAACACAGCCCTTGGTGGGTCTGCAATTCGATTGCCAAGTCGTATTCGACGAAGGGGACATCGAGGTGTCGGCGGCGCAGCCCGCGGCGAAGCGCCCGGACAAACATGCCCTCGCCTTCTCTGCGGGCCGCGCCCATCAAGGCGGAGTTGAACCTGCGGGCGTCCACCGTTGCCACGTCGACACGGGCGATGACCTCCAACGATTGCGACACATCGAGGGTGTGGAACACCCCACACGATGGTGACGATCCGACCCCCATGATCCCGACGACCGCGAAGCCGGACCGGTCGTAGTCGGCGATGTCGCGGACGACCTGCCGCGCCAGGCGTGCGTACACGAAGCGGGAGTGCCACAGGAACACCCGGGTCAATGGGCGCCGCAACCGGTAGATCATCGTTCCGTTCGAGCCATGGACGATCGCGAGATGCCGTTTGAGCACTCCTCCCCACGCCCGCTGCTCGGGGCAAGGCATCTGGTAGATGCCGACTCCCTCGTCCTGGAACCGGTCCACCAGTTCATCGACGCTGCCGGGGTGCCCCGCCCCACCCAGATAGCGGACGTTCTCGTTCAGGATGCAGTGGGACACGAAGATGACGCGCCGACTGCGTCTGTCACCGAGGGCGACTTGAAGGTGTTCCAGGTTTGTGTTGCGCACGGGATGCTCCTCCCGACGCTTCGACACTCGCATCGAGGATCGCCCAACGGCAGGGGCCAACGTCCTGATCGGGCTGGCGGACCATGCGCTCGCACGAGACTCGTTCCCTGCTCGCCGGGACCGGCCGCACCCGGCAGAGACGGCGGCGACCGGGTTGCGGGCTCGGTATCGGTTCTGTGCGCAGCCGTGGCGAACGCCCGTGTTCATCGGACCGACCGAGCTGCGATACTCGGCTCATGGCGAGCGGTCGTGCCGTCGAACCTGCCAGCTCGAGCGGTGTCGGTCCCGCGCTGCTGCTCGGCGGTGCCGGCTTCCTGTTCTACCGGACGATCGCGTTGCTCACCGGTGACGCCCGAACCGTGCTCGAGCATTGGACCTGGAGCGGAGTCGTCTTCGCAGGCGTGATGTCGGTGCTCGGCTTCTTCGGGGTTCTGGTCGTGTGGCCCTTCCGCCGCAGGTAGGCGGGGGCTGAGTGCCCGTTCTCCAGCTGGGTGCAGATGGTCAGATCGGTGCGCATCCGCCCAGTGTCGAGGAGCAACCGAGCGACAGGTCCGTCATCCCGTTCTCGAACTGGGTCTTGACCGGTCCCTTGATCTCGCACTTCGCCTGGGCGACGTCGGGGTTGCTCTTGGCGCAGAGGATGATGCGGCATTCGAAGCCGATCTCGAACGGCCCGGCGCTGCAGCTGTTCTGGGCGTAGATCTCCTGACCGCGTCGACCCTGGTTGGGGTTGAAGCCGACCCCGCCACCGGGGGTGCCACCACCGCCGCCGAGGCAGACCGAGCATCCGCTGTCGTCGCAGGCGACCTCGAACTCGATGCAGGCGCCGTAGGCGCACACCTGTATCGACCCGGCCGCAGCTCCGGTCAGGTCCTGCAGGGTCGTGGGCTGGTTCCGCACGTAGCGGTACAGGTTGGCGTCGCCGGAGTCGATCAGGGTCGGGTCGGGCTGCAACCAGCGTCCGGTTGCCGGGTCGTAGTCGCGGACACCCATCCGCACCAGGCCGGTGTCGGCGTCGTCGATGCCGCCGCCGTAGCCGATCGGCAGGTCGAACGTGCCGGTGGAGGACCGCAGCACACCCCAGGCGGTGTAGTCACGCGACAGCACGACCGTCCCGGTGTCGTCGATCACGACGATCGGCGTGCCGACCACGTCGGTCGCAACGCTGAACCAGTCGCCGTCACGGCGCAGCGCCGTGAGGAAGCGGGTTCCCTGCTCGTGGACGTACTCGGTCACGACGGGGGTCCCACCGCCGGTCGGGGTGTCGACGGTGGCGGTGACGAGGGTGCTCTCGTCGAAGTCGCCGTACAGGTACACGGTCGTGTTGCCCGCAGGGTCCACCCGAGCGGTGCGGCGGCCGATCGCGTCGTAGCTGTAGGTGGCGATGGTTCCGCCGCCGTCGCTGACCTCGACCAGCTCACCGGTCGGCAGGTGATCGAGCGTCAGGCCGCGGATACCGGTGACCTGTCCGTTGGCGTTGCTGGTCACCGCGGCGCCGTCGAGGGTTTGCAGCCGGTCCGACGTGTCGTAGGTGGCGGTGGTCGTTCCGCCGCCTTCGGTCACCGCGGTGCGGTTGCCTCGCTGGTCGTACGTGTAGCTGGCGATCACGGTGTCCGATCCGTCGCGGACGGTCGTCAACTGCCCGTCGGTGTCGTACTCGTAGCGCTCGATGGTGGTCGCGCCGCTGACGGTCACGGTTCGTTCGGTGACGCGGCCGGCGTTGTCGCGTGTCACGTCGACGTCGACGACATCGACGGGCGACGGACCGCCGGTGTCGACGGTGATCGTCGTCCCGGTCGGTTGCTGCAGCGTGTCGGCATCGTGGCGCACCGTCGTAGTGCCGTCATCGGCACCGGAGACCATCTGCCCCGGGTTGCCGAAGGCCCACGTCCACGGCCCGGTCGCCGCAACCTGCCCGAGCTGGTCGATGTCGAAGGAGATCGGGAGCTCACTGTCCAGTTGGCGTGCCGCGATCGCATAGCTGCCGAAGTAGCTCCCGCTGCCGTTGTTGCCGTCGTAGGCGTAGGTATGGGCCTGGCCGCCGGCGTTGGTGGTGAGGCTGCCGGGGACCGACGCGCCGTAGGTCCTCGACAACGACACCTCGCCCGCGCCGACCCCCGTGTCCGGGGTCCAGGTGGCTGTCGACCAGGTGTTGATCGAGCCGGCGTCGCTGAACGTGCGTGGGTCCCGACCGTCGCGGTACGTGAAGGCCGTTTCGGCGCCGAGGACGTCGGTACCGGTCAATTGGCCGTCGAGGACGGTCTGATTCTCCACCGACCCGTCGGGCCGCGTGATCGACTCGACGCGACGGTCATCGTCGTAGGTCCAGGTCGTCGGGACCACGTCGTCGGGCGACTGGTGGGAGGCGAGGAAGCCGTTGGGGGTGTGACCGATCGTGTGGTCGGCCCCCGCGCCCTGGCCGAAGCCGGTCCGGTGGTCACGGGCATCCCAGGTGTTGGTGGTGACCCGGCCGGCGGGGGAGGTGAGCGAGACCAGACGGTCAGCGGCGTCGTACACGTGCGACCACGTCTCACCCTCGCCGTTGGTGACCGTGCTGGGCCTTCCGAGGTTGTCGTAGGTGACGATCTCGACGTGGTCACCCTGCCTGGTCTCGATGACGCGGCCACGTGCGTCGCGGGTGGTCGTCCGGGGCTCCACTCCCGGCCCGGCGACGTGGCTGGCCACGGCCTCCTGCGGCGAGAAGGTGGTGGTCAGCACCCGACCGTCGAGCTGGGTGATCGTCTCGGTCCGGGTGCCTGTGTCGTAGGTCCGGGAGCCCTGGCTTCCGTCGTCGTAGGTGACCGTTGTCGTCAGCTGCTCCAGCGAGAGCGGGTTCAGCGGATCGGTGAAGGTGGCCGACCAGTCGGTTGACACCGTGCGGCTGGCGAACACGCCCCCAGGGGCGAACTGGCTTTCCGACCGCTCGACCTCGACCCGCACGAGGTCGCCGAACTGGGGGTGCGGACCGTAGGTGATGTACCGCTGGAACCCGTCGGGCAGGGTGATCGTGACGGTGGACCCGTCGGGGGACGCCTCCACCGTCGAGACCGCACCGGTGGGGTTGGTCACGGAGGAACTGACCTGTCCGAACGCCTGCGCGATCTCGTACACGCTGGTGTCACGTGGCCCGGACGGGTCGCCGACGCGCACGGTGATGGTGCGGCCCGACCGGTCCGAGCCGGGCGGCCCGAAGCCGTAGCGGACGGGGAGGATGTCGGTGCGCTCGAGCTCCGTGCGCTGCCCGTCGGCGGCGACAGCCAGGACCAGACGGCCGTACTGGTCGTATGCGTAGCTGGACGTGCCACCGGCCGGGTCGGTCTGGCCGATCAGGAGCCCGTCGTCGTAGCTCAGGTTGCGCATACGTCCGGCAGGATCGACGATCTTGGTCATCATCCCGTCGCTGAGGGTCAGTTCGGCTCGACGGCCGTACGCGTCGATGATGGCAGCGGGGGTGCCGTCGGGCGTGCGTTCGATGGTGGTGACGTTGCCCCACCGATCGGTCCGGGTGACCAGCCAGCCCTCGTCGTCGTAGCCGAAGGTGGTCAGGATCGCGCCCGTCCGAGCGCTCAGTGTGGCCAGGTGGCGGCGGTCGGCGGAGAACGCCCAGATCTCGGTGCCCGCCTCGTCGGGGATGCCGTAGACGATCGGCTCACCATCGATGGCGCTGCCGAGCAGCGGATCGTCGCCCGGAAGGGCGGTCAGGTCTCGGCTGCCGCCGCCGAGGACGACGATCTCACCGTGCCGATCCAGCGGAGCCGTGCCGAACAGCGGCCGCCCTGCGATGACGACCGGGGTGCCGTCGGGGCTGACGTCCAGGCCCGTCGGCGGCGGGATCTCGCTCGAAGGGCCGCTGCGGCCCGGGATCCCGACGCCGGCATCCAGGCCGGCGACATAGCCCGACGGCAGGCCCGGCTCGAAGGCCGCAAGGTAGAAGGGGTTGCCCACGAACCGGGTCTGGCCGGTCCCGAACGCCACGCCGTTTGCGGCGCCGACGTCGGAGTACTCGTCGTCGCGGTACTGCGTCGCGACTCCGTCCACGCCGATCTCGACGTAACCGCCGAAGAACCCCTGCACGGTGGGCTCGGGCAGCCCGATTCCGACGACGTCCCCGTCGCTGCTGACGTCGACCGAGGTCGGTGCGTCCAACCGGATGTCGCCGCGGAAGCACTCCTGCTCACCCGGGTCCTGCTCGTCGTCGCGATCGGCGTCGGCGAAGCCGCCCACGCACAGGGCCTTGGGTTGGGCGAACGTCCCGACCTCGGGGTACACGTCGAGGGTGCCGCCACCGGCGTAGTGGACGATCTCCCCGTCGGCGGCGATGCGGCGGACCACGTCGTTGCCGGTGTCCGCGACGAACACCGCGCCGTCGCTGGTGATCGCCACGTCCATCGGGGCGTCGAGTTGGGCGGCGGTCGCCGCACCTCCGTCGCCGGAGTAGCCGGGGCTGCCCGTCCCGGCAACAGTCGTGATCGTGCCGTCGGGGGCGATCCGGCGGATCACGTGGTTGCCGGTGTCGGCGATCCACAGGCTCCCGTCGGGATGACGGTCGATGCCGTTGGGGTTGTCGAAGGTGGCGGTGACCGCTGCGCCACCGTCGCCGCCGAACCCGGGTGCGCCCGTCCCGGCGACGGTGACGATCGACGAGGTCGCCCGGTCGATCAGGCGGACGCGGTTTCGGGTGCCCTCGGTGAGGACGATGTCGCCGTTGGGGGCCACGACCACGCCGGTGGCCTCGACCTCGGCGTCGGCGGCCGCGATTCCCTCGCTGGTCGAGTCGCTGCCTCCGGTGATCATCCGAGCCGTCGGGTACGTGTCGCCGGCGGTCCCGCGGACGCTCCCGTCGCCCTTGCTGACGGTGGTCCCGTCGGTGGACAGGGAGTGGTGGTCGGTCAGCGACCAGCCGCCGAGCTGGCGGCTGTCCGGTGTGCCGTTGCGCACCGTTCCGACCCAGAAGCCCATGCTGTTGACCGAGATGGTCCGCCCGTCGGGCAGGTCGGCGGAGAACAGGTCGAGGTCGTCCAGGCTGAGCGGTGGGAGGGGGAACTCGAACGGCTGGTAGGTCGGCACGATGATGTAGTTGGGATCCAACCGGATCGGGACCTCGCCGACGACCGGCCGGCCGTAGCGGTCCAGCCCGTCCCAGGTGAACACGCCGATGTCGTCGGGTTGGGGGTTGGGGTACTGCTGGATGATCTCGCGGCCGGCGACCTGCCAGACGAGTTGCACCTCGCGGATGGCCTCGTTGACGGTGTCGGAGGCGATCAGGTCGACCTGAACCGTGCGGTCGTCGATGTAGCCGACCTGACGGTCGCTGACGTAGGCGATGGCCGTGTCGGCGCCGACGTCGACGGTCTCACCCAGACTCTGGGATTCGCAGCGGATGGTCGAGCTGCCGCTCCGCTCGCACGGGTCGTTGGAGTCGGGCTGCTCGGGCGGGTCGGGTGCCAGTTCCTTGATGCTCTTGCTGGCGGCGTTGTCGTCGTAGGAGGAGAAGTGGGTGACCAGCTTGCGGACCACGGTGTCGCCGGGGGCGAACGTGGCGGCCAGCGAGCGCAGCTCGACCTCGCTGAACCCGGCGCCCGCCGGAGTATTGGTCACATCGTCGGGCTGGTCGTCGCCGTCGAGGTCGATCGTGGCCACGTCGCCGCCGGGGCCGTCGTCGGTGGTGAGCACCTTGACCACGATCCCGTCGCCGGCATTCAGCCACGCGTGCAGTTGGGTGTCGTAGTAGCCGACCGGCATGGGGAACCCGACCTCGAATCCGAGGAAGTTGGTGGTGTGGACCGCGACGGGCTGGTCGAAGTCGACCCGACGTGCGTCGAGGGCCTCGACCTCGTCGATGGAGTACTCGGCGGCGTAGGTGTACTGGCTCGTGGCGGGCAGGTCGGCCGGCATCGCCAACGGGCCGTTCTCGCCGACGGTGAACTCGGTCGCTCTGACGGTGAAGCTGCCGTCCAGCGGCCGGCTGGTCCCGTCGGTGAGGGTGACGGTCGCGGACAGGTTCGGCGGGAACACCAGGTGCGCAGTGCGCTGGCCGTCGTCATCGACCACCAGGGAGGAGGAGTGGGTGCCGCCGCCCGCTGGGTCGATGACGGTGGCGGCGGTGTCGCGCTGCAGCAGGACGACGTCGCCCACAACGGCCCAGTCCTCCCACGGCACATCGACCGTCCGCTCGACGGGGATGTGGTCGTCGAGGGTGAACGTGACGGTGAGCGGCTGGCCGCCGAGGACGACCAGGTCGTACTGGCCATCGGCGCGCGAGATGGTCCGGCCGAACTCGGGGTGATCGGCGATTTCAACGGTTGCGCCGGGGAGGGGGTCGCCGTCGCGGTCCAGGAGTCGGCCGGCGACGACGGCAACGTGCTGGTCGTCGAAGGCGGTGGTGTCCAGGCCCGTCTGCACCGGGTCGGGGCCCTCGTACAGGAAGGCGACGGAGTCGGCGAAGATCGTCTGACCCGTGGCGGGGTTCGGCGGGGCGTCGATGACCGGCAGGTTCGGGGTCGGTGGCGGCGTGGGCGTCGTCGTGGTGGTCGTCGTGCTCGTCGTGCTCGTCGTGCTCGTCGTGGTGTTCGTGGTGTTCGTGGTCGTCGAGGATGGCGTGATGTGGGCGACGACATCGAGGGCGTAGTGCGATGTGGTGGACGTATAGAGGCACACCTCGCCGGCCGGGTTGAGTGCAACGGTGGTCGCGTTCGCGATGTTCACCCCAGGCGTGTAGTTCAACGTCGACGCCGTCGGCCGCGTGGGCGTGCACGGATACAAAGTCGCGAACCCGCGACCCTCGTTCTGGATCGCGGTGATGTTCAACTCGACACCCACCGCACCAGCAGGCACATTCCCGCGCCCAGCGATCTTCACCTTCGTGAACGAACCCGCCTGCACCTTGCCCGCGCCCTCGAACTCGTCGTCGATCGTCTCACCGTTCGAGCGGGTGTCCAACAGACGCGCCGGAACCACCGTCCCCACATCCGAACCAGCCGGAACAAACGCCACAACATCCAACGCGTAGTGCGATGTGGTGGACGTATAGAGGCACACCTCGCCGGCCGGGTTGAGTGCAACGGTGGTCGCGTTCGCGATGTTCACCCCAGGCGTGTAGTTCAACGTCGACGCCGTCGGCCGCGTGGGCGTGCACGGATACAAAGTCGCGAACCCGCGACCCTCGTTCTGGATCGCGGTGATGTTCAACTCGACACCCACCGCACCAGCAGGCACATTCCCGCGCCCAGCGATCTTCACCTTCGTGAACGAACCCGCCTGCACCTTGCCCGCGCCCTCGAACTCGCCGTCGATCGTCTCACCGTTCGAGCGGGTGTCCAACAGACGCGCCGGAACCACCGTCCCCACATCCGAACCAGCCGGAACAAACGCCACAACATCCAACGCGTAGTGCGATGTGGTGGACGTATAGAGGCACACCTCGCCGGCCGGGTTGAGTGCAACGGTGGTCGCGTTCGCGATGTTCACCCCAGGCGTGTAGTTCAACGTCGACGCCGTCGGCCGCGTGGGCGTGCACGGATACAAAGTCGCGAACCCGCGACCCTCGTTCTGGATCGCGGTGATGTTCAACTCGACACCCACCGCACCAGCAGGCACATTCCCGCGCCCAGCGATCTTCACCTTCGTGAACGAACCCGCCTGCACCTTGCCCGCGCCCTCGAACTCGCCGTCGATCGGTCTCACCGTTCGAGCGGGTGTCCAACAGACGCGCCGGAACCACCGTCCCCACATCACCAACACCGTCATCAGCCTGCGAAATGCTGTTCGACTGCGCCGCCACAACGAGACCCGACACCACAATCGCCAACGCCGACACCGACCCAAACCAAGCGGCCCGACGATCAGACCTCAACTGCAACAACATGAATCCTCCAACGTGATCCCCAAACCAATGCCATGCGACCGGCCGTGCGACCGTCCACTCACGACAGACTGGTCGGCTGCGACGTGACGCTGCAAGTCTGCGACGTCGTCGTCAGAGCCGACGACGTCGGTTCGAATCGACCGGACAGCGCACTCAGGGGCGCCATGCATGTGACACAGTCGACCAGCTCCGTCACCGCTCGACCCTCTGCGACGGCGACGACTGGTGTCACCAGCTCGGGATCATGCTCGCCACGTTGGAGCTCAACCTCCGCTTCCGAGGCGCCGCCGAGCCGCTCTCGGGCCGCGCGGGTCGGTCGAGCGCCTCGGCGGCCGCAGGTGCGCCGGTCGAGGAATGCATATCGCGCCCGCCACGCGGCAGGCAGGGCCGCTCGGGGTCGGCACGACTGAGAGCGATCACCTGCGCGAGAACAAGCTGCGCGCAACAAGGACCGGTGAGGCGGAACAGCCGCCTACCGCGTCCATTCGAGACTCGTCGGCGACCTTCGTCGCCGTTGTTCCGCGGTGAATTGCTACTCGGAGACGTTGTCGACGAGGAACGAGATCCGCACCAGCGCTCCCCACTCGTCGAGATTGTCCCCGCGCAGGCCGATCGACACGACGTCGCATGCCTTCACGTCCCGCAGGTTCTTGCTTGCCTCGGCCAACGCGTTCTTCACTGCAGCGTCGGAACTCTCCGACGACCGACCGACGACTTCGATGATCTTGGTGACACTCACGTTTCTCAACTCCTTCATCCTGCCCGCCGCCACATTGTTGCAGACGGGGGACCCGCCCTCCCGGACCGGGCTGTGCCGTCGGGTCCGATTTCGATCCGTGTGTGACCATCGAGCTCGCGCACCAACCGGAAGTGCTCGTCGTCCGAGCCCAAGTACCCCGCTCTGGAGCGGCACTCAGTAGGGACTCGGCGACCCGCCCGACATCTGCGATCGCCGAACGCGAATCAGTGCCCGGCGGCTGAAGGATTGCCGGTGTTCTCGGTGTCGGGCCCCGAATGCTCGCTGGCCTTGCCACGGGCGTGTTGCTGCGGTGGTGAACTCGCTGGTGCGCGGAAGGACGGGACGTCGTCGGTGCGGCCTCTCGGCTGATTCGATAGTTTCGATTTCGTGGCGAAGCGACGGCACCGCAAACGCACCGGTGGGCGCACGACACCGAAAGGGACACGTCCTGTCGACTCCCGGCACCGGCGACCGACGTTCGACGACGCGGACCCGGTCCCCGAAATCGTCGCGGGGATCCGCCCATTGCTCACCGCACCAACTCCCTTCGATCTGATGGTGCATGCCTCGGGCTTCGTCGAGATCGCGACCGAACGCCCGATGGACCGGCTCGGCCCGGAGCTTGGGGAACGGGTCGACGGCCCGGAGTTCCTCGGGTCGCTGATCGATTCTGGCTGGCCGGAGTTGACCGTGTTCGGCAAGGCAATGGCAACACTGCTGCCGGACAGCGCGGTGGTGCGTCGACTCCGGGCCCCGGCTCTGCCGTTGGGTGCGCCGGCGTGGGCGTCCACGATGGACGCAATCGAGGTCACCGGCACGTTCGTGCAGGCCGAGCCGCTCGGCGACGGCGAGAACATGTGGGTGAGTGTGCGCTGGCCGGACGGCTCCGAGGCGACGGCCATCATGTTCGTCGACCACAACATGGGCACCTTGCTGAAGGACGCGTTCCTGGTCCCGGCGGGCGCAGATGACGTGATCGCAATGATGCGCGACGTGTCCGACGACGTGATCGACTTGGCGCCGATCGACGAAGCGGAGCTGCGGGCTCGCGTGATGTGGTCGATCGAGCGTGGCGAATTCACGGTCCCGGTGCTCGAGTCCGAGACGTGGCCGATGTGTCGCCCACTCGTGAAGTGGATCGTCGGTCATCTGCCGGCCGGCGGCAGGGGTTGGGAGTTCGAGGAGTGGACGCAGTCCGAGCGCGAGGAACTCATCGATGACTTCATGGTGTCGCCGTTCGCAAGGCGGTGTCCGCTGCCCACCGGTCGGGTCGCATCGATCGTTGACCACTTCATCTGGCATGGCTGCGACTTCGGCTCCGGCGACCCACTCCGTTGGAGCCCGGTCGTGGTCGAACTCGTTCTCGCCGACTGGTTCCCGCGCAAGATCTACGGCCTCGCTCAGGACGAGGTCGATGCCGTCCCGGCGATCCTCGAACAGTTCGTGACCTACGCCCATCACCGGCGAGGCATCGATACTCGAGCGACAGGTGAGACGTTGTCGGCAATCGTGGTCTGGGAGGACGACTTCTTCGACGCGATGGCCGATCAGCCTCCCAGGGGATCGTTCGCCACGACCCTGGCGCGCAGGGCCATCGGCCTCGACCCCGACGAGCCCGCGGTCGACGCCCACGATGACAATGCTCTGTTGCGAGCGGTTCTCGGCGATCAGGGCAGCGGCGACTACATGGATCGTGTCACCGACGAACTCGAACAGCGGGTGATCGATCTCGTTGGTGGACGCGACGCGTACGACACCCTCGACGACGAACCACTCGGTGACGTCGCGTTCGACTGGTCGGTCGTGCCTGCCGACATGGCCGAGTTGACCGCCGACACACTGGCGTTGCTCGACCGGTGGTCGATCGAGCACTTCGATACCGAGGTCCGTTCGATCGCTCGGGTCACCCTCGCCGCCGTCGTGACGTGTGACCGATCCGTGTTCAAGCGCTCCGCGCGCACCGACGTGCTCGCCGCTGCGATCCTCGGCTACCAGATCCGTCGACTCACCGAACGCTTCGATCGCGCCGAACGCGAAACACTGGGTTGGACCGCGACGTCGGTGTCGCCCTTCGCTGAAGTAGTCGGTCTGGCACCCGCAACCGTTGGCGCCCGCGTCAAGACGATCAACAACGTGATGGAACGCGCCGAGGTGGACTGGCCGAAATACCTGCATTCGAGCCAGCGCCGAACCGCACTGCAATCCAAACAGAACATCATCGACTACCGGTCGTCGGCCACCGACGTCGGCCCAGAGGGGTAACCGCAACCGACACCGATCTGCAGGTCTTCGCCGTCTGCTGCCCCAATCGAAATCGCCCTGTTGGCGTACTGGTGAGGTTCCCGACAACCAGAGTCGATCGACGCCCGGAATTCTCTGTGAGACCGCGCACGTTCAGAACAGATGACCGAGCGTCGAGGTGCCGAACGGCCCTGGGAGACATCCGCGTGCCGTGGCACGATGTTCGAAGACATCGAGGAAGGCAACATGGCCGCTCGGGCCACGGACAACAGGCGGCTCGGACATCGCACGGGTCGCTCTCCCGGTGTCGGCGTCCTGGCTGCGCTCGAGGGTGCGGTGCTGATCCTGTGGCATCTTGTTGCCACCCCGCTCATCGGGCGGAGGCGGCTGCGGTGGGGCACGGTGGGAACGGAGCCAACCGATTCGCTCCCCGGAGATGAGTTCGTGCCCGAACCGAAGTGGTCCTACACCCTGGGAATCGCCGTCGATGCGGCGCCGGAGGCCGTGTGGCCGTGGATCGCCCAGATCGGACAGGGCCGCGGCGGCTTCTACACGTATCAGACGCTCGAGAACATGACCGGGTGCAAGATCACCAACACCACTGAGATTCTCCCCGATCACCAGCATCCCGCGGTTGGCGACGACATCTACCTGCATCCGAGCGCACCGCCGTTGCGAGTCGAGATCGTGGAGCCTCCGAACGCGCTCGTGCTGTTTGGGTCACCCGCAGATGTCGGTTCCGAGGAGCGCTGGGGAAGCTCAACCTGGCAGTTCGTCGTCAACCCTGGCCCCGATGGCGGCAGCCGGTTCCTGACCAGGGGTCGCTATGACCACTCATCGGATCGGAGGAGCCGTCTGACGTTCGGGCGCTTCCCTCTCGAAGCGATCAGTTTCGTGATGAGCCGCAAGATGATGCTCGAGATCAAGCGACTGGCGGTGCAGTCAGAGCACCCTGGCCCTCGGTCGGGGATTCGCCACCCAACCCCGCCGTAGGAGCGAGCGACGAGCATTCCCGATTCCGGCCATGGAATCTCGCTGAGTTCGGTCCAGTCGTCGCTGCCATCTCAGTAGATCCCGCAGACGAGGTCCTTCGAGGAAGACCGGTCGATCGAACGGGCGGTCCAGTCGCCGTGCGGGCCGTCGTTGCTGAACACATAGGCATTGGTCCGTGTGGGGTCACCAGCAACTGCGATGGTGAACTTGGACGGGTCGGTGACGATCGGGACCATGCGCTCGGGATCGTCGGACTCGGCAAACACCGAGGGAACATGACCGGCAGCCGCGAGGTCGATGAGCGTGCGTCGACCGGCGGTGAGGTTGCTCCACTCACCGATCAACTTCTCGAACCGCCACGCCGGAATGCGGGCGTGTTCGAACAGTGCGTCACGGACGTCGTCTTTCGACCAGCCGGCGTCAGTGAACGTGCGGGCCAACAGCGGAGCGAGCACGAGCAGCGGGCGGTACTGCGCCTTGCCGAGCCCGTAGACGTGGGTGAGATCCCAACCGCTGATCCGGGCGAGTCCGTCGGCCAGGTAGGGCAGGATCTCGTCGGGCGTCGATCCGTAGACGCTGCCGATCATCGCGCCGCTGTTCATGCGGGCCATCGTGACGACGTCGTCGGTCTCGTCGAAGCCGAAGTCAGCGCTCAACGGCTGCCATCCGATGTCGGCGAGCGTCGCCATGTCTTCGGCGAGAACGACACGCGCCGAGTTGCCGAACGTGGCTTTGTCGTGTTCGTCGGGCGTGAACCCGAACACGTTGCGCAGATACAGCCGCAGCCAACGCCCGATCGTGGTGTTGGCCGGGTGACCGTCGCGCATTGCGCCCTGGCCGTGGTTGAAGCCGAGGTCGACCGAGGACGGGCCGTCGACGATCATCAACGCGTCGGCGCCGGTCGTGTTCCCTGAGTGTTCGGCGCCGTAGTGCGGGTCGACGAGGATCTCGGCGACTGCAATCAGTACGGGCAGGTGCGCTGGTTCGCAGCCCGCCATCACGGCGTTCACGGCGATCGACCAGATCGTGACGTCGCGACCCGACGACGGCGTGACCCCGATCCGTCTCCACGGATCGTGCGCCGTGACCGCAATGAACTGCTCGACGCGGTCCTGGGTCGGGGGGATGATCGGCGAGCCGTCGGACCAGCCCCTGGCGATGAACGATCGGTTGATCTCGTCGATCGTTCCGCTCGCCGCCACGTCGAGCGCGGTCGGTTCCTCGGTTTCGGCCTGACCGTGGCTGACTGCTTCGGTCAGCCCGGCAATCACCTGGTCGACGGCGACCTCGCGGAGGTTGGACAGCACCGACTCTGCGGATTGAGCGTCGACGTGGCCCGGCATCACGGCGAGCGGCAACCCGTCGCATCCGTGACCGCGGCCGGTTGCCGCGGCCTGCTTGACGAAGCCCTCGCACACCAGGGAGACGGATGGGATGCCGGCGGATTCAGCTGCGATGGATGCCCGCATCACGGCGGGCGTACAACTGCCTCAACACCCCATCCCCGACACCACTGCGTCGATGTGGCGCGACGACAGCCCGTTCGCGAGTCCCGCGACCATCTCCTTCTCGTCGCCACCGTGCGTGTTGCCGAACACGTCGTAGCCCACGATCTCGACATCGGGGAACCGCTCGACCAACTCGGCCTCGAGCACCGGGAAGATCTCGTCCCCACGGAACAGGTAATCCCACAAGAACGCCGACTCGCTTCCCGTTCAGCGTGTCGAGGCGGTCCGCGAGCGGTCGGGACTGCACTCCTCTCGGTGACTTCGGCCAGACGACATCGAACGTGGATTCCATGTCCCCATTGTCATTGCGAGCGCGGGGCACTCGCTAGCGAAGATCAGCCGACGAGCGGTTGCGAGTAGCATCAGTGATCGTGGACGAGCTCGATCGCGCAATCCTGTGCCAACTCCAAGCCGATGGACGACTCGCCAACAACGAACTCGCGGCCAGAGTCGGGCTCAGCCCCTCGCCGTGCCTGCGCCGAGTCCGCAACCTCGAGTCGACCGGGGTCATCACCGGCTACGCAGCCCTCCTCGACCATGCCGCAGTCCGCTGTGACTACGAAGCACTCGTCTGGGTCACCCTGTCCGAAGTCACGCGGACGACGATGCTCGCGTTCGAAGCGGCGATCCAAGATGTCGCCAACATCACCGAGGCCAACCGGATGATGGGCCAACCGGACTACTTGCTGCGCGTGGTCGCTCGCGACTCCCACGCGTTCGAAGAGCTGTACATGGACGTCCTCGCTGCGCTCCCACACGTCCAGAAGCTCACGTCCCAGCTCGCGATGAAGATCGTGAAGCGAACTCACGAACTCCCCATCGAGACCACGGCCTGATCCGTCCACCAAGCTCGAACCGGCTCGGGCCCATCGGCCCGACGGAACATCTCGTTGTGCGAATGTCGCTCGCAACGACCCGCCGAACAGCTCGCAGGTGCCGCTCGCGTCCGCACGGCGCCGACATCGAGAACGTGCCCGCGGGCCCCGTCTCGTGGAGACCCGCCATGATCGCAGTCCCGCGACCGGTCTTCTCGTGGCCGGATCGGAGCGCGCAGCCTTCGCCCCGACCGCTACGAGTACGGCCCCTGCGAGCAACTCGACCACTGCCTCGATCGTGCCGTGCGAGTCGATCCGGTCGACGAACGCCGCACCGGCGCCCAAGACCGCGCGACGACGTCACCGAACGGGGCCGGGGCATCGATGCCCAGTCGTGCGCAATTCACGAGGTGGATCGATGCGCGCTCTGGGTCGTACAGTCGCTGCAAGACGTTCTGCCGTTCCGGGACATCCGCCAGCTGAGCGATCAAGGCGCTCCCGAATCCCTCGCTGATGAGGAATCCGTCGAGCTGCGCCATTTCCGCCAGGGTGCTCCCGTCATCGTCGAGCAACTGCACGATCAGCTGAGGGGTGGGCGACTCCCAGGTTGCGAGCTCGCATTCCAGCAGCGCGAGGTCGAGCAGCGTTCGGCCGTCCGCTGCAGACGACGAAGCTGGAGCGATCGTTGACGCGTTCGATGATGCGCCCGACGACAGCTACGTCGTGACCGAACAAGATGCGCTCGTGGAGCTCCCCCAGATCATGCGGATAGCCGTCCGGGCCTGTGACCCGTTGAAGGGCGCTCTCCGCTTCCCGGATCAGGAGCGGGTCTGTCCGGTGTCGCCTGGTGCTGATATTCGTGGGTTCTCGCCAGTCAGGTCACGGGGGCGAAGCGTCGCAACGCGTTGCGATGTCCCTGAGGCTCCCGAGTTGGAGGCCTGACGACGATCGCCAAGGCACCCGACGACCGGCTGTGCTCGGTCAGTCGTCCTTTCGTCCGTCGGGGTGCCGGACACCTTTGACCGCTCCCGGCTCGCCGGTGACGAAGTCGTTCTCCATGTAGGCGATCAGGTCATCGGTGGGCACCACGTTGGCGACGGTGCCGTTCGCGACCGTCAGCGCCATCTCCTGATTCGCTGTCGCCGTCGCGACGGCGTCACCCACCACGACCACGTCGTATCCACGCGAACTGCCGGCGTAGGCGGTACTGAGGATGCACTCATCGGTCCAGAGACCCGCCAGCACGATGGTGTCGATGCCCTCGGCCTTCAACTTCTCGTCGAGGTATGAGTCGCCGTTCTCGTCGAAGGTCCAGAACATGTCGAGGTGCTTGCCGTGGTAGTACCAACCATCTGCCACCTCGTCGTGCGTCGGAGCGATCTCGGAAAGGACTTCCATGCCCGGCGCCCCGGTGAACATGTACGCCGCGTTCTCCGGCTCTTCGGGGCGGAGGCCCTTGGGGCCATACCACCGGTCCATCGCATTGCTGATCCCGTCGTCGAAGGTGCGGGTCCACGAACTCCACACGATCTCGACCCCGTCGCTGCCTGATTGCGCCGTCCGGAATGCATCGACCAGCTCGACCAGCTTCGACAGGATGTCTTCGGCATAGGGTCGGTATTCCTCCTGACAGTCGTCGAGGAGCAAGGCGATCCTCCGGGGCCGGTCGCCCAGATCCCAGGCGGCCCAGAAGCTGAGCGGCTGCCCGTTCGGGCCACCCGGCGTGCTGGCGAAGTTGTCCATTGGCTCGAGGGCCAGATCCATGTCGCGGTGTCGGCGCGGCTCCGCGAGTGCCTCTTCGAGCGTGCGAGCACTTGTGTCACCTTGCATGTTCGTCAACCTACTCAAACCGGGTGAGCGCTTGAACCGCTCGGGAACGTACACACCGCCAACCGACTCGATGCGCTCCTGGTCCTCACTTCCGATCGGTCGATCCGTTCTGCAGCCCAGCAACAATCGCGGCCCTGCCGCCTTTCCGGCAATGCTCGGGTGGCTGGCCGCGACGATTGCGAATCAGTCGGCGATGTCAAACCCGGCGATGACCTTGGTTGGGTGGAGTCGCACGAGAAGTTCGCCAGGTACGCCGTTGCGCTCGCCGTACTCTTCGGCCCGGTCGGCCCCCATGTAGCGGCCGCCGATCAGCGCCGCGAAGCGTCGCACCTCGTCGCCGTCGTCCGATAGGGAGACCGTTCCGTCAACCTTGACGAACGAATACGGCGGCATCTGGTCGTCGACCACGAGCGAGGCGCGACCCTCGCGTGCAAGTGCTCGGCCCTTCCCGGTGCCCGAGCCGGTGTTGAACACCACGTCGTCGCCGTCGAGTACGAACCAGATCGGTGCAACGTGGGGTGCACCGTTCGCAGCCACCCAAGCAATCTTGCCGGTTCGCGTGCCGGTGGAGAGAAAGTCGCGAACCCGGTCATCTGAGAGTGATGCCATTGGCTCAGTATGGCAAGCGACCATGCGGCCCTGGCAGCACGCTTGACGGCTGCACTCTCTGCCCGGCGGGCCCCCGACTCGGCACACCGAACATCACGGTCGACCCGGCAGTGCTGAGAGCGTGCGCGAGGCGGGCATCAAGAGGATCGGTGCTCACGTCGATCCGAGGGCCGTACTCGTCGGCTGCTGACTGGTCGAAGCCCGAGCGTCGCATCGCGGTTCGAGACGCGCAGCGCCCCGCCGGAACGAGTCCGACGGGGCGACTGTCAGGTCTGGCCGTCACGATCGACGGTGACCGGGAGGATCAGGCGAGATCGAAGCGATCGCTGTCCATCACCTTGGCGAACGCCGCACAGAAGTCGCTGACGAACTGCGCCTCGGCGTCGTCGGCGGCGTAGACATCAGAGATCGCACGCAGGATCGAGTTCGAGCCGAACACGAGATCGTTGCGAGTGCCGGTCCACTTGACGTCGCCGCCGGCACGATCCTTGCCTTCGAAGACGTCTTCGGCGCCGGACGCCTCAGACCATGCCGTGTCCTGATCCATCAGGTTCACGAAGAAGTCGTTGCTCAGCGTGCCGACCCGATCGGTGAAGACACCGTGGCCGTCATTGCTGACACCGAGGACTCGCAGTCCACCAACCAGTGCCGTCATCTCCGGCGCACCGAGATCGAGCAGCTGAGCTCGGTCGACGAGTACGTGCTCGGCGACGTGGCTGCTGCCCTTGCCCACGAAGTTTCGGAAGCCGTCGTTCTGGGGCTCGAGCCATGCGAAGGACTCGACATCGGTCTGCTCCTGGGTGGCATCGCCACGCCCGGTGCTCACCGAGACGGTCGCGTCATGACCGCCGGCCTTGGCGGCAGCTTCGACCGCTGCGGCACCACCGAGAACGATGAGGTCTGCCATCGAGACCGAGACACCAACGCTCGACTGGACTCCCTCGAGTGCGCTGAGCACCCGACGGAGCTGGGAGGGCTTGTTGACGTCCCACGCATTCTGGGGGGCGAGCCTGATACGGCCACCGTTGGCGCCACCGCGCTTGTCGCTCTGCCGATAGGTGGAGGCCGAGGCCCACGCCGTCTCGACGAGCTCGGTGATGGTCAGTCCGGTCGCCATGATGGCGGCCTTCACGGTCGCGACGTCGGCATCACTCAGCGCAGTGCCCGCCGGGACCGGATCCATCCAGAGAAGCTCTTCGTCGGGAACCTCCGGACCGAGGAAACGCACCTTCGGTCCCATGTCGCGGTGGGTGAGCTTGTACCAAGCGCGGGCGAACGCGTCGTCGAGCTGCTCCGGGTTGTCACGGAACCGCTGGGAGATCGGCCCGTAGATCGGATCCATCTTCATGGCCATGTCTGCGGTGCTCATCATCGGTGCGTGCGTGATGCTCGCGTCGTGTGCGTCGGGCACGGTTCCGGCGAGGGCCGGGGCGGTCCACTGCTTGTGACCGGCCGGGCTCTCCGTGAGCTCCCAGTCGTTGTCCATCAGCGTCTCGAGGTAGTTGTTGTCCCACTTGGTCGGCGTGGAGTTCCACGCACCTTCGAATCCGCTGGTCGTGGTGTGCACGCCCACGCCGGAACCGAAGGCGTTCTTCCAGCCGAGGAGTTGCTGCTCCATGGGGGCGCCTTCGGGCTCGGGGCCCATTTCGGACTCAGGCCCCGCGCCGTGCATCTTGCCGAAGGCGTGGCCGCCGACGACGAGCGCCACGGTCTCTTCATCGTTCATGGCCATGCGGCCGAACGTCTCGCGGATATCGGCGCCAGAGGCGACCGGGTCCGGGTTGCCATTGGGGCCCTCGGGATTCACATAGATGAGACCCATCTGGACGGCACCGAGTGGCTCCTGGAGCTGACGGTTGCCGCTGTAGCGTTGATCATCGAGCCACACATTCTCGGGACCCCAGTAGATGTCCTCTTCGGGTGCCCATACGTCTTCACGACCACCGGCGAAGCCGAACGTCTCGAAGCCCATCGACTCGAGGGCGACATTGCCGGTGAGGATCATGAGGTCGGCCCATGAGAGTTTGCGGCCATACTTCTTCTTGATGGGCTCGAGGAGTGCACGTGCCTTGTCGAGGTTGCCGTTGTCCGGCCAGCTGTTCAAGGGGGCGAACCGCTGGGTGCCCGAAGCGCCGCCACCGCGACCGTCGTGGGTGCGGTAGGTGCCGGCAGAGTGCCAGGCCATACGAATGAAGAACGGGCCGTAGTGGCCATAGTCCGCAGGCCACCAGTCCTTGGAATCGGTCATGAGCGCGGTGAGATCGGCCTTCACCGCAGCAAGGTCGAGCGTGGCGAACTCCGCGGCGTAGTCGAAGTCATCACCCATCGGATCGGACTTGGCCGAGCCCTGGTGGAGGACGTTCAAGTTCAGTTGGTTTGGCCACCAGTGTTGGTTGGCCTGACTGCCACGAGCCGAATGGTCGTGTTGCAGTACCGGGCACTTTGCTTCGTCGGTCATGTTGCTCTCTGGCTCCTGCGGGTTGGTTTCATTGGGATTGGATGGAATAGCGGTGAGGGCTGGTTCAGCCCAGACAGTCGGGGCACCGGCCCCAGTAGACCACCTCGGCCTCGTCGATCTCGAAGCCGTGGTTCTGCTCGACCTCGAGACATGGCGTCGACCCGACAGCACAGTCGATGTCGAAGATCAGGGCACAGCCCCGACAGACCAGGTGATGGTGGTTGTCGCCCACACGGTCCTCGTAACGAGTCGGGGAGCCGGTGGGTTGGATCCGACGGATGAGACGCTTGTCAGCGAGGGCGCCGAGCGTGTCATAGACCGCTTGACGAGAGACCGAGCCGATCTTGTCCCGCACGATCTCGGTGAGCTCCTCGGCTGTGGCATGCGGGCCAGCACTGACGGCCTGCATGATGGCCAGACGCTGTGCTGTGACCTGGAGCCCGCTACTCCTCAGCTGCTGCTCGAAGCTCCGCTGCTCGATCGGGCCACGAGCGAGGGGCTCTTGCTCCGGGGCGTCGGTCACGATGGACAAGTCAAGCAGACATTCTGGACTTGATCAAGAGCTTGACTTCGTCGAAGCGAGAATCCGGCGACCCCGCACGCCCCGGAGCATGACAAAGGCCCGGAAAGTGCTGCGGCGCCGGCCACACCCGCTCGGAAACGCGCAGAGCGACACCCCACGCACGCCACTCGTGTTCGGCACGTGTTCGCTCGGGCAGGTGCGCGGGACGCGCATCGTTCTTGAATCGTTGGCCGAGGCTTGGCGTTGGTGCGGAACCAGATGGATCGCTACCGGAGCCAGCTGGCGAGGGCCGCTCTGGTCTGGTCGGCCACTGACGGCACGACCCCGATGCGGAGCTCGGTAGCCCCGGCGTCGACATACTCGGTCATCCCGGCCACGACGACGTCCATCGACCCGGCGATCAGCACATCAGCGGGCGACTCCAAACCTGCGAGGTCGAGCACTCGCCGATAGGCGGGCAACCCCGCGTAGAGCACGCTCGATGCGCGCTGCTCAGCAACAAGCGTCTCGGGGTCGTCGGTGACCGCGACGGTGACGAGGGCCGTGATGCGCGGCTCGGGCCGGCCAGCATTGGCGGCGGCTGCACGAATGCGCGGCGCGACATGATCAGCAATCACCGACGGCGACATCCCCGGGCCAAGCGAGGTGCCAGCGCACCGTTGCCCAGCCAGGTCAAGCATGCGGGGGCCGAGCGCGGCGAGCATGATCGGGACCGGTTCACTGTCAACGGTCAACCAGCCCTTGGCGGTGACCTCGTCACCCTCCACGTCGCACGGTTCACCGCGCAGCAACGGGTCGAGTGCGTCAACGAATTCGGCGGTGTGGGTGAAGGGACGGTCGTACGACTCGCCGAAGAATCCCTCGACGACCATGGCGTGCGACGGGCCAATGCCCAACGTGAACCGACCCCCGAGGGCGGACTGGGCTGTACGTGCCATCGCTGCGAGCGCCAGAGGGTGACGGCCGTAGATCGGCACCACGGATGTACCGACCTCAGCGAGCGGTTCGACGTCTGCTGCCACCGCAGCCAGGGCAACCACGGGATCGACCCCGAAGATCTGCGACACCCAAAGCGCATCGAATCCGGCATCGACGGCGAAGCGAGCCTCCGCACGCAATTCGTCGATGCTGTTGATGGCGGTACCGGCCCCCCATCCGAGCTGTACGCCCAGCGGGTTGCTCTTCGATCGCTCCCGAGTCATCTGCGTCCCTCGTTGTCTTGTGCCATGTCGTGCCAGACCATCCTCGCGGCGCGTCAATCAAGCTCGAGTACGAGGCGCAGGGCGTCGTCGATCGCCACGACTTCATCGTGCTTGAGCCGCCCGACGAACTCGCCGAGACGCTCATGAGCAACTGCGGATGTCTGCTCGATGAGGACCTGCGTGTCGTCACCGTCGATCGTGATCGTCGGGCGAAAGATTCGCGACGAAGACGAACATGAGGTGGGCGCTACGAGCACCGTTGACAGCATCAGATCATCGGATTGAAGAAGGACGCCGTAGCGAGCGCCCTGTTGCTCGTGGCCGCGTGTTGCCTTGGGGGCTCGGAGGCGGTGGATGTCACCACGCACGAAGCGTGTCCATTTCGGCGAGAACGCTACGGCTCTCTGCGCGATCGTCTTCGTCGTTCATCACCTCGAGCGACTCCGCCCGCATCTGCTCGCGCCGTCGGAGGCGCACAGCATCTACGAGAGCTTGGCGGATGGCATCCGATGTCGTCGATCCGTCGGCCATGAGTTCTGCGAGCGCGCGCTCGGAGCGTTCGTCCGTTCGAAAGTTCCGAACTGCCATCTCGACATTGTAGTACACTTTGTATGACACTTCAACGACACCCGATGGTAGATGCTGGACGGCGGCACACCGCACGCGTCCATCACGAGCGCGCGGCCACGATCGAGGCCTGGTTCGTGAGCGACCCCGCCGGCGTTCCTCGCGATCTGATCGACCGCGCTCGGCGCAGTGCTGACGCTCGAATCGCAGCCACCGAGGGTCGCCAAGCCCGGCAGTGACGAGGCGAACGGTTCGCGTCGATCCGCAGTTCTTCGCCGAACTCGACGCTCGACTGGGTGAGGCACACGGTCCCAGTGGCGAACCGTCCGCGACCGACTTCTTGCTGATTGCACTCCCGACGATCGCTGTTGTGTCGGACTCGCATCGGTGCGCGGCACATCCAGCGAAGCGTGGAACGAGGGGTCCGTCGGCAGCGCATCGTCACCGCGGTCGCCGGGCGTCGAGACGAACCAGTGTTCTCGCGCGCGACTATAGGTGGATGGTTGCCGATGACGATCCGGCGTCGGAGAATCTCGACGTCTACGACACGAGGAATGGATGGTGGCATCCCGAGTTCGGTGATCTCCTTGTGCCCGACGGGTGGGAGTTCTTGGCGTCCGGTGATGCGTTCGTCGCCCGGCGGGTGAAAGCCGGTGGCGTCTACTGGAGTGCATGGAAACCGAAGAACCGGCGAGGTGGTCATCGAAGACGCCTCGGCCTGCTCGCACCCGCAGCCGCTATCGACGCAGCCCGCGTGGATGCACACCTGACGGCCGAGCAACGCGCCACAGCGCGTGTTGCCAGCACCCGTCATCGAGAGCGCGTCGAGGCTGGCTACCTGGTCGAGCTACGCGACATGGTGCTGCGGTGGCTCGACTTTGCCCCTGAACACAGCGATCTCGCGTCCGACATCGCTGACGGCGCCGCCGCGCAAGCGACAGTTGTTGGCAGTGGACAGCGTTGGCCGCACCAAGACCCTCAGCGTTGACGAGCGCGCTGCGCTTGCAGCACGGGCTTACATCCGCCACCACCACACCGGCTACCACGATCGGCTCGACGACGCGACCGTCGGACTTGGCGACGACGTCGATGGCGACGACTACCGCGAGATCAAACGCGCCGCTCACCACGAGGTCGAAGCATTCCTCGCAGCCCACCGACAACACGACTCCCCCGGAGGCGCCACGATCTGAAGATCTTCGGGTTGGCCCCGAAGTCGTCAACCGCTGTCGCGGACGCCGACGTGCATCACCTCCGACCCTCCACGGCTCATCGGTACGGGTGGATGATCGACAACTACCTCTCCCCCGCCATCGGGGACCTGCCGATCCGATCGCTGCGAGCCGAACACCTCAACCGCCTGTACACCGATCTACTTGCGACCGGAAAACTGAACGGCACCGGCCTCGCACCCAAGACCGTCTACGACGTCCACGTCGTCATGCGCGCCGCCCTGAAACACGCCGTGCGAATCCATCTCGTCGAACACAACGTCGTCCTCGATGCCAACGCGCTCCGCCCCGCAGCTCGCGCCAAACAAGGGTAGATATCGGGCGGTGTCAGGGTCTTGCGTCGGTGGTTGGAGATTTGGTGGAGCAGGTGTCACCCGCGTCGGGTTCGGCTTCGTCTGTAGGTCCCGTCGCGATCTCTCGGCACGTCGAGATCGACTTGGCCGGCCCCGGTGACCACCGTCTTGGCTCGTGATCCGTTGCGGGGGTTCTCGCCGTTGCGGCCCTCGGCGGCGTGCTTCTCATAGCCGAGATGTTCTTCCATCTCGACCTCGAGGCCGGTCTCGAGGACCTGCTTGGTCAAGTTGCTCAGCAACCCACCCGGCCCGCCGAGATCAACCACATCTGCTCGCGCTTGATCAACGAGCTGCTCCGCAATCGACCTGTCCGGTCGCTCCGCGCTGTCGTCGTTGGACGGTGTCGCCACCGCCACACTATTTTCTGTCATTGTCTGTCCTTCCGGCCGAGCGTTCAGCTCAGCGTTTCAGGCCAGACCAGTTCCACCGTTCATCACACTCCGCGACCGCTACATGTCCCCCTGCAGCCGCTTCGTCACGGTCCCCGCGCAACGGTCCGCTGCGCAGCGGCGCAGTCGACGTCTTGAGAAGACCGATGCTGTCGACGCGGTCGCTGCAGCACGGGCGTTGCTCGCTGAGCCGACTCTTGGACCGGTCCAAACGCTCGAGGTCTATGACGCGTTGGTCGCCAAGATCGAAGCTGTCTTGGAGCACCGACGGATGCTCGTTGATGTCCGCACGCTGGTCCTTCACCATGCACAGGACCAGATCAACAAGCTGCCGATCGAGATCCGTGACCAGCTCACGTCGAACGGCAAGATCGAAGGCCGGCTCCGTCGCCTCGCCCAGATCGACCTCGCCGTCGTGTCGACATTGTCGGGTGAGTATCGGCTCTCATGGTCTGATCCCGCTCGTCGACCAGGACCGTGCTGCGCGACGCCAGGTGCGTCAGCTTGAACGCGACCTCGACCGCCTGCTCGATGAGCACGGCACCACGTTGCGCGACGAGTCCGGCGTCGGTCCGATCGCCGCGGCGACGCTGATTGCTGAGGTTGGTGACCCGTTCCGTTTCGCACGCGAGTCCAAGTTCGCCCGGTGGTGCGGAACCGGAGCGGTCGCGCTGTCCTCCGGCGAGGGCGACGGCCGGCCGCGCAAGCATCGACTCGACTACGGCGGCAACCGTCGCATCAACAGCGTGCTCTACATCGCCAGCGTCGTCCAACACCACGACCTGCCCGACGCGACGACCTACATCGACCGCAAACTCGGCGAAGGCAAGACCCGCCGCGAAGCACGACGAGCCCACAAACGACACCTCGCCAACAGGGTCATCCGACGCATGTGGAAAGACGAACAACACCGCCGAGAACACCCCATCAGCATCGCGGCTTGACAAGGGAGCGTCTGACACTCCCGACCGCTACATGTCCCCCTGCAGCAGCTTCCGTCACGGGGGGCCTTCCGGGTTGACGATGGCGATCGAGCAGATGCCTGACAAGGAAGACCGGATCATCAACCGGCGAGTCCGGTTGCAGCGCCTCAGCATGTTGCAGGTGATCGCTGCGGTGAAGAAGACCGTCGAGCATTCGCGGGGCTGACCGCTCGCCGATCGATCAGGCGGTGTTCAGACCGCTCCGCCCGACACTTCGATGTCGAAGGCGGTGATGTACGACGCCTCGTCGGACAAGAGAAAGAGCACTACAGCGGCCACTTCGTCGAGCGACCCGTAGCGGCGCAGCGGCACTGAGTTGATCATCTGAGCCGCGACCTCATCGGGCTGATCGGAGAAGTACTGGCTCGGCGTCGCTGCCTGGAGTTCAACCTGCCGGTCCCACATCACACCGGGACCAATGAACGCCGGACTGACCGAGTTGACCCGAATCGAGTGATGCGCGAGATCTTTGGCGGCCGTTTTGGTGAGTGCGATGACGGCGGCCTTCGATGCGCTGTAGGCCGCCATGTTCGGCGCGCCGCCATGAGCCATCGAGGCCGTGTTGACGATTGCACCGCCACCGCCGGCGTCGATGCGGGCCCTCGCGAAACATTGCAGGACGAAGAACACGCCAGCGACGTTGATGTCGAGAACGCGACGGAAGTCAGCGGCGGCCACATCGACGATATTGCTGAAGCCGCCTTGATATCCGGCGTTGTTGAACAGCAGGTCGGGAACGACGCCTTGTGCCAGCAAATCGTCGAAGACTTGCACCACACCTGCCGGGTCGGTCACGTCGAAACGAACCACGATCGGGTCGCTGTCCGGCTGGGCGCCAGTACACGCCCACGCCGTCTCGGTGGCGTCGACGAGATCGGCGAGCACAATGCGCGCTCCCTGGCCTGCCAGCTGTACGGCGGTGGCGCGGCCGATATCACCTGCGGCGCCGGTGATCAATGCGGTGCGACCAGCGAAACGCTGCGTCGGGGGCGTGGGGTCGCCCGCGAGCGAGTCGGGACTCGCACTTGTCTCCCCGTGAATGATCATCGTCGGACTCTTTCGACCTCGCCGACCCGCAGCACCATGACCCCCATGTTACGACGCGTGAGGCATCCGCAGCGGAAGGGCCGGGGAGCACTCAGTCGTGACTGGGCTGGTCGGTGTCCGCGCGATCCCATATCGACTGATGCAATAGTGGCGTCCGCAGAGTGGAACTCGCATGCCACCGAGCGTCATCGCAGAGGAGCGATTCGTGTACCTAGGACTTGATCTCGGCACAGGATCAATGAAGGCGGTGTTCATCGATCCGAGCGGCACGATGTTGTGGGTCGGCAGCGAGACGTACGCCACAGACCTCATCGGCGACCGAGCCGAGATCGATCCGTCGTTGTGGTGGGAGGCCCTCGTTCGCGCTCATCAGTGCAGCGCCCGGGGAGCTGGTGAAACAGGTGCGCGCCATCGGTTTCAGCGGACAGATGCACGGGACCGTTGTGCTCGACGCGGCAGGCGACCTCCTGCGGCCCGCAATTCTGTGGCACGATCGCCGTGCGCACGCCGAAGTGAGTGAGTTCGAAGCCATCGATCGTGCCCATCCGGGGGTACTCGGCAATCCGTTGGTGCCGGGCATGCCAGGTCCGGTGCTCGCGTGGATCCGCCGCAATGAACCACAGGTGTGGAGCCGCCTCTCATCGATCTCGACCCCGAAGGACTGGCTGCGCGGTGAGCTCGCCGATTCGACCGCACAGTCGCCCTCTGCGTCGACCGACCACAGCGAAGCATCGGCGTCGCTGTTGTACGACGTCGGCGCTCGGACCTGGTCACACCACGTGGTGGACGCAATTGGCATCCCGACCGGCGCATTGGCCGAGCTGAAACCGTCGACGGCGCGCGCTGGTGTGACCGGCCCACGAGCCGAGCAGCTGGGGATTCCGCCAAAGACCCCGATGGCGATTGGTGCAGGTGATGCCGCTGCTGCGCTGCTCGGCCTCGGCATCGAACGTCCGGGCACGGTGCTCCTCAACGTCGGAACCGGCGCGCAGGCGCTCACGATCATCGAGCAGCCCGACGCGTCGTACGCAGATTGCGCGTTCCACCAGTATCGAACGGCCGGGGCCGCAGCCGACTGGTACGCGATGGCTGCCGTGGTCAATGGCGGGTTGGCCCTCGATTGGGTGCGATCTGTGCTGGGCCTCGACTGGGGTGCGTTGTACGCGCTGGGCGCCGACGCCCTCGTTGCCGACGACGACCCGGTCTTCACTCCATTCCTTGCCGGCGAACGAGACCCACCGCGTCGGGCTCGCCGCACGAGCAGGTTGGTCAAACCTCTCATCGCAACACGATGTTGCGGCGCTCGGCCGCAGCGCAGTGCTCGGAGTGGCGAGCTACATCGCCGAGCGAACGCGATCGCTCATGAACGCCACAGGATCCGACCACGTTGTGCTCTCGGGCGGATCGGTGGCCAACGCCGGCTGGGTGCAGGTGTTGGCCGATCTGCTCGGTGTCGACGTCGAGGTCGTCACCGATCCTGATATTTCCGCACGTGGGGCAGCGATCATCGCCGCCCGGTCGATCGGCGAGGACCTCGCCCCAGCCGAGGTCGAACGCAAGGTCTCGCCCGATATCAGTCGGTCGAGCAGGGCACGCGACGTGATCGACGAACTCTCAATCCGACTCTCTCGATCCGCCTGAAGCCAGGCGATGCGGTCAGACGCTTTCGCCGTCGGGCGCGAAGATGTGGACCGGACCGTTGACAGCGATGGTCACGTGGTCGCCACGACCGAAGTCGGTGTCGCCGGCAGCGCCGGTGGTCAGCGCTTCCTCACGTTGCTGTGTAACCACCGTCCACGACCAAGTTTTCACCATTGATCATGCCGGCAGCGCCACTCGTCAGATAGAGCGCGGCAAGCGCGATTTCTTCAGGCTGCGCGAAGCGGCCGGTGGGAATCTTCTTCTTGAATGCCTCGCCGACTTCGCCAGACCAACTCCCTTGGGCGCCCATCTTGGTCTCGACGACCGTTGGCGAGATGGCGTTGACGCCGATACCGAGGGGACCCCACTCCATCGCCAGCACGCGGGTCATGCCAAGCACGCCGGCTTTGCTGGCGCAGTATGCGAGGTGGCCGTCGAGTGCGACCAGTGCCGCCTGGGAGGCCATGTTGACGATGCGGCCGCCTCCCTGCTTGATCATCTGCTTGCCCACTTCGCGGGCGTAGAGAAACGGACCGCGCAGGTTCACCGCCATCGTGATGTCCCACAGCTCAGCCGAGGTTTCCTCAGCCTTGGCGAGCGGCCCGACACCCGCGTTGTTCAGAAGAATGTCGATACGCCCCAGTCTTTCAACCGAATCCGCGACGATGCTCTGTACGGAGGCCTCATCGGCGACGTCACCCACCCAGGCGAGATGCTGCGATCCGAGCGAGCGTGCTGTTTCGTGCACCTCTTCGTTACGGTCGACCAAAACCAGCGTGGCGCCGCGCTCGGCGAACAACTCGGCCATGCACTTGCCGATACCGGCAGCTCCGCCGGTGATGAGAGCCACCTGACCATTGAGATCGAATGCTTTGTCGAATGAGTATTCCATGACCGATTTCCCTGTTCAGTGCGCCTGAGAGACGCTATTGGGTGCTAGCCCGCTTGCACGGGCGTAGGTTGAGACAACCTCTTGGATCCAGTGTCGAATCAGAGAGAGTGGATCGTTGTTCAAGGTCCCGGCACGAAACGCCGCATATTGAAGTGGCATGAACTGGCTCAGGAGTGTCATCGGCGCCGGCCGCTCGGAGAGGTTCTTCAGCAACACCTGCACACTGGCTTCGACCTCGGGGTCAGCCCAGTAATAACGCGAGCGGTCGCTGAAGCTGTACTTGCGAGCGAAGGCCCGCTCCGCATCCGATCCGGCGTAGTACTTGGCCCAGTTCTGCGGCTGCTCGAGCATTCGCTCATCCAGCACCTGGCGGAGATTGGACAGGGGCCTGTCAGTGATCCACTCCTGCTCGATATGGCTCAACGCAAAGAGCGCCTCGCGGGCGGCATAGGTCAAACCGGGTCCGACTTTGAGGATGGCGAAATGGTCATTGACCAGATTCCGCAACTCGGTCTCGGTCTGGTAATCCGTCGAGTGGGCTTCATAGACAATGTTGTCGAAGCCCAATATGGCCTTGCTCAGCTCCTGTGCCTTGGCAGGTTGGTATCCGATCACAGCGGCGTGATCGAACTCGACACCGGGCTGCACCACCACTCCGATCACCCGTTCCCAGGCTTGGCCCAGACCACGTTCGGTGAACTTGCTGCGGTGGGTCTCGATGGTTTGCTTCAGATCCTCGATCCGCGTGGTGGCAAGTTCGTGAAGATCTTCCTGCGCCCCGCCGGGCACCGGAACTTCGGTTCCAATGACGTAGACCGGCGGCGCCGACGGATCGGGAATTGCCGCTTCGGCTGCGGCGCACAACTCTGTGGCACGCTCGGCGATGGTCTCGTCCGGGAGCGGTTCGACATCATCAGCACACGCCATGCTCGTGTCCAAGTGGATCTTGGAGAAGCCGGCACGAACATAGTCCGCGACCATGGTTGTTGCTGCCGCCATCGCCTCTGGCGCCGGTTGCGAGCTCCAAGGGTTCGGGCCCAGGTGATCGCCTCCGAGAACGAGCTGTTGCTCGGGGAAGTCCACCTGCGCCGCGATGTCCAGCACGTAGTCGCGAAAGCCACTCGGCGTCATGCCGGTGTAGCCGCCCTCTTGGTTGACCTGGTTGCAGGTGGCCTCGATCAACAGCGGCGAGCCATCAGACTTGGCTTGGTGCAGAGCGGCTTCGAGTACCAGGCGGTGAGCCGAGCAGACCGAGTAGATGCCCCGCTTGGCGTCGGCACGGTTCTCTTCAACAATGTCTTTCAGGATGCTGGCGTTCATACGTGTCGCTCCGCTGAGTCGATGAACCTGCCCAGTTCGCGCAGGGTGGTGTTGCCTTCCATCGGGCCGCGTTTGGTCACGGCCATGGCACCCGCAGCGTTTGCCAGCGTCAGCGCGCGCTCGATTTCGATGCCCTGGGCCAAGCAGGAGATCAGCGTTCCGCCAAAGCAGTCACCGGCTCCGGTCGGGTCCACCTCAGTGACCTTGAACGAGGGCACGTGCAGTGACCGCGTACGGTCGTAGTAGACGCTGCCCTCGGCGGCATTCTTGACGACGATCATCTCCAGTCGATGACTGTCGAACAGCGTCGCGACGGCCTCACGCTCAGGTGCGTCGCCGCAGAAGTACTGCAGATCTGCCTCACTGGGCAGGAGAATATCGCACTCCTCCAGGACGTGGTGAATGGCCTCCCGGATCACGGGTGAAGTCAGAACCTCCGGTCGGATATTCGGATCAAAGGAGACCTTGCCGTCGCCCTGCTCGACCAGCTCGAGCGCTCGCTTCACGGCGGCAATGGAGCCGGAGCTGCCGAGCGACGAGCCCATGACGTGGAAGTAGCGGCAGCCACCAGCGAGGGCTGGATCGACCGAGTCGGCATCGATCAGCGCGGCGGCGCTGTTGCCGATGTTGAAGATGAACTCACGGCTACCGTCTCCCTGATAGGTCACAAATGCGGTACCCGTGGGAAGCTCGTCAGTGCGCGTGATGCCACTCACGTCGACCCCGTCGTCGCGCAGGCGGTTGACGATCAGGTCACCAAAGCCATCCTGACCGGTGCAGCCGATGAAGGCCACCGAGGCGCCAGTCTTTGCGGCCTGGTCGGCAAAGATTGCGGGCGCGCCGCTGGGATATGGTCCCAGGAAGACGCCTGGCTCCGTGAAGGTCTGGCCGATTCGCTCGGCCATGATTTCAGCGAGTAATTCTCCAATGCTCAGAATGTCAGCCATGGCTCAACACATCGCGCTCACTCCACGCGTGACCTTTTTCGGCGATGACCTGCCGGAGTTGGTTCAAGCGATCGACGCCGACGGAACGGAGCACCTGGGCACGCTCCTCGGGATCGAGGTGGATGGTCTCGCCCCAGATTGTTCGGCCGACGAGCACGCCCGATGCTCCGGCGGAGCACGCGACCGCGGTCTGCTCGAGGAAGACGTCGGCGGTCACGCCGGCTCCGAGGAGGACCCACGGCGTCGCGCAGGCAGCATCCAGCCGTTCGCACGCTGCTTGCCAGCGCTGCCGATTGTCGAGGTCACCGCCGGGGAACTCCACTTTCATGATCGCCGGACCGGTGCGGCTCAGTCGCTCCGCCGTCCCCACGACGGCGTCCTCGTAGGCCATCGTCCCCTGCTCGAGCGTTGTGTCGGGGTCTGGGGAGTACACGAGTGGTTCCAGAAACAGCGGCAACCCGGCGGCCTGGCATTCGCCCGCCACCGTCCGGATGAACTCCTCTTTGTCGGCGGCGTTCACCGCGTCTGGGTGGTAGTACACGAGCAGCTTTGTCGCCGTGGCACCCATGCGAAGGGCTTCAGAAGCGTCGAAGTCCTCGACCAGCGACGGCATTCGTTCCCAGCCCTCGCCCACGTACCCCGTGTTCTCCAACGCAACGATCAATGGGAGTGTGGCTGGCACGTCGGGTGAGGCGATGCACGGTTCGAACCCGTAGATCGGATCCGTCAGATAGCCGGTCGTCGAGCTGGCCAAGTGCTGAGCGAAGTCGACCTTGAGGGAGGAGAGGAGCGCTGCGGCTTGCTCGGTGTCGAGGCTGGCGTCGAACTGCTTGAGCACATTCTGGCGGTGGTCGGCAGCGAGCAGAACGAACACGTCCTGATCATCGAGACTGCATGCTCGAAGACGCCGCGCGATCTCGGGACGTTTGAGCGGGGATGTCGACAAGTCCATGGAGTGCCGGAGCGAGGTGAAGGCCCTGACAGCGCGGCGTCAGTCACCGACGCGTTCTCCGTCCGGCCCAAAGAGATGCGCTGGGCCGCAGAAGGCGACGTGGACCTTGTCGCCGCGCTGGATCGTGGTCTGTCCCTCGGCGCGCACCTCGATGTCGATCGGCTCACGCTGGTGAATGATGGTGACGTGTACGAACGACTCGGAGCCAAGTTCCTCGACGACCGACACCTCCCCTGCGATGCCTTCGGTGCCGATCTGGAGATGCTCGGGCCTCGCGCCGACCCCATATGTGCCGGGCCCTGACTTCTCCAGTGCGGCGGCGACTTCGGGCGAGAGGGGAACGTCAAGGTCGCCGATCTTGAGACCGCTGTCGCCGGTGACGTCGACGTCGATCAGGTTCATGGCCGGCGACCCGATGAAGCCAGCGACAAACCGATTCTTCGGGCAGCTGTAGAGGACTGCAGGGGTGTCCACCTGTTGCAGCACCCCGAAGTTGAGAACAGCGACTCGATGTCCCATGGTCAGAGCCTCGACTTGGTCGTGGGTGACATAAACGGTCGTGACCCCGAGGCGAGCCTGCAGGTCGGCGAGCTCGGTGCGAGTCTGGACCCGCAACTTCGCATCGAGGTTCGACAGCGGCTCGTCCATCAGGAACACCTGTGGCGACCGGACGATGGCCCGACCCATCGCAACTCGCTGCCGCTGACCGCCACTGAGACTCTTAGGTTTGCGGTCGAGGTAGGGCTCGAGATCGAGAATCCTGGCCGCTTCGCGCACTTGCTTGATGCGCTCGGCTTTCGGGATCCCCTGCTGCTTGAGAGCGAAGCCCATGTTCTGCGCGACGGTCATGCTCGGGTAGAGCGCGTAGTTCTGGAAAACCATGGCGATGTCACGGTCTTGGGGCGGACTGAGCGTCACGTCTTTGCCGTTGATGTAGACACTGCCCTGGTCGATCCATTCAAGACCGGCCAGCATCCGGAGTGCTGTCGACTTCCCCGAACCGGACGGGCCCACCAGGACCAGTAGTTCACCGTCGCCGATGTCGAGATTGAGCCTGTCCACCGCAGGCTCGTCGGTGCCCGGGTAGATACGGCATGCCTCGTCGAACTTCACTTCAGCCACGGTCGGCCTCCTTCTGGTCGATCTCTCGCGTTGTTCGGTCGTCCCCATCGGCGGACCCGGAACCGATTCTGTGCTGATCCACACAACTGGCTCGCGCGGGACCGCGGTCGCCTACGGCAAGGCGACCGCTCACTTGATCGCTCCCATGGCCAGCCCACGAATCATTCTCTTCTGGGCGACCCAGCCAGCCAGTACCACGGGGAGCACGACCAACGTTGACGCTGCGGAGAGTTTGGCGATGAAGTCCTCCCTCTGCGACTCGAATCCTGTCACCCAAACTGAGGCCGTTTGCGCACCAGAGGTATTGAGCTGGAGCGAGAGAAAGAACTCGTTCCACGCAAAGATGAAACAGAGCAGCCCGGTCGCTGCCAAACCTGGGGCGACGATAGGCATCACCACCGAGATGAGCTGGCTACGTAGGCTCGCACCGTCAATCTGTGCTGCTTCGATGAGCTCCCTTGGTACTTCGAGAAAGAACGATCGCAACATCCAGACCGCGAGCGGAAGGTTCAGTGCCGTGTACATGATGATCAGTGACCATCGGGTGTTCAACAAGTCGAACTCTTTGGCAATGATGTACACCGGCAAGATGCCGGCCACCACCGGCAAGAACTTGGTGGAGATGAAGAAGAAGAGTATGTCCCTCCACTTGGCAACCGGTTGGATCGCCAACGCGAATGCAGTCGGCACTGCAAGAATCATCACGATCAGGGTCGACACGAGAACGATGACGAACGAGTTGGTGAACACCTCACCGAAACTCGCACGGCCCGGAATGTTCTCGGTCACAACGCGGAACTGGTCCAACGTCGGCTTGAAGAAGAAGACCGGCGTACCGTTTGCTTCATCCTCGGTCTTGAAGCTGTTCAGCACCATCCAGAGCACGGGGAAGAAGAAGATGATCCCCACCAAGTAGGTGAAGGCGGTGAGAAGCGCCCCGGCAAGACGGTTCGACCCGAAATCGGCGACATCAGTGGATTTGCTCATGCTGCGTCTTCCCCTTCCAAGAGACCAGAAAGAACTCGAAGTCCAAACGTGGCAAAGATGATGGTCACGATCACCACCAGGATGCTGTAGGCCGACGCTTCACCGAACCGCCAGCCACCTCCGATCGACGTCCGGAACACAAAGTACGGAAGGTTGACCGTCGAGGACACCCCACCCGTCAGACCCACGATGTGGTCGAACACCTGAATCAGGTAGATCGCTCCGAGAAGACCACAGAGTTCGATGTAGTGGCGAAGGTGGGGAAGAGTGATCTGTCTGAAGATCCCCCACTTACTGGCACCGTCGACTCGAGCGGCCTCGAGAACAGACGTTGGCTGGCTTTGGAGGCCTGCCAGCAAGATGAGCATCATGAACGGGGTCCACTGCCAAACCAACACGGCTATGACCGACCACAGTGGCCGCTTCGAGACGAACTCGTACGGCTCGAGACCCAACAGGCCGGTGAACCAATTGATCATTCCGAAGGATGCGTCGAACATCTGCGTCTTCCACACGAGAGCTGCCACGACCGGCATCACGAGAAACGGCGTCAGCACGAGCGTGCGGACGAAGCCGACACCTCGGAACTTTCGATCGAGCAGCATCGCCATGCCCAGCCCGAACAACACCGAGAGAACCACGGCCCAGAACGTCATCTTCGCGGTCACCCACGCGGCCTCACGGAAAAATCGATCGCCGAAAGCGAACGAGTAGTTGTCGAAACCTACGAAGGTTCGAGGGCTGGGCGGGTTCACCGTCCAATCGGTCAGGCTGTAGAAGATCCCGAGTATGAACGGAACCTGCGTGACGAGGATGACGAAGATGAGTGCAGGGAGCAGAGGAATCCGGCGTTTCCACCCTTCGCGTTTCTGAAGCTTCTTTGCCGCATCGCTCCGAACATTCGACGGAGCCTCGGCCGAGGTTCGATCGGATACTTGCATCAGTTCTCCTTCCGAGAACGCCCAACAGACTCGGGTCACGAGGAGCGGGTTTCGTGCCGGTCGGCTGCACCGAAGTACAGCCGACCGGCACGACCTAGCTCACGACAAGCTTGCAGCTACAAGCTGCTCGCCTCTCAGGTGCTGAAGCGTGATGCAAACTCGTGGCAGGCCGAGATTGCGGCGTCGAGTCCATCGAGGTTTCCAGAACCGATGACCTCACCGAACTCACCGGTGCAGAAGTTACCGACCTCTTGGAACTCGGGAACACCGACGAACTGGACGCCGGGGATGCCAGGCCGGGGCGTGGTGCCCGGCATGTCGATTGGCGCCTCGGCCATTGCCTGCAGCGTCGGGTCAGCAAACGGTGCAACCACGCGGTACTCCTCGATTTCGTAGGTCGACTCGCGGGTGCCCGGCGGGATGTTGGCCCAGCCACCGTCGATCAGTTCGCCGGCTGCAGCGATGTACTCCGCGCTGGTCGCCCAGCTGATGTAGTCCCATGCAGCGTCCTGCTTGTCGCTGGTGCTCGCGATGGCGAGGCTCCAGGCCCACAGCCAACCGGAGTTCTCGGTCTCCTTCACCGGAGCGGGCACGTAGCCGATCAGGCCAGCAACATCGCTGTCCGTCGCTTCGAGGCCGGATGCCGCCGACGTGGCGTCGTACCACATGGCAACCTGGCCTTCCTTCATGAGCGTCTGACACTCGGGGAAGCTCACGGTCAACGGATCCGGCACACCGGCTTCCTGGGTCAGGGAGATGTAGAACTCGAGCGCCTCACGGAACTCGGGCTGATCAACCTGTGACTCGCCGATCGAGCCATCGTCATTCGCTGCCCACCAGGTTCCACCGAAGGTGTTGAGCACCGTGGTGAACGCTGCGCCCTGGTTACCCCAGCCCGGCACGCCACGGAGGCAGATGCCGCTCATGTCGCCAGCGGCTTCGATCTCACGGGCAAACCCGTCGACCTCGGCCCAGGTCGGACGCTCGGGCATGGTCAGGCCCATCTCCTCGAAGACGTCCGTGCGGTAGTTGAGGAACGACGACTCTGCGTAGAACGGAGCGGCGTAGAGCTCTCCATCGAAGGTGAGGCCTTCCAGGATTGGCGGGAAGATGTCAGCCTGATTCCAGTCTGCGTCATTCGCAGCATACTCGGTGATCGGTGCAAGCCAGCCGGCCTCGCCGAACTGAGGAGCCTCGTACAGACCGATCATGACCACGTCGAACTGGTCGCCCTCGGTGGCAACGTCACGGGTGGTGACCTCGCGAAGCTCGTTCTCCGGAAGGACGGTGTAGTTGATCGTGACGCCCGTCTCGTCGGTGTAGAGAGAAGGAGTCAGCTCAATAATGTCCTCCATCTGAGGATTCTGAACGATCGCGACGTTCAGTGTCACGTCACCTTCAACGGCGGGCTCGGCGGTGGTGTCGTCGGTAGCGTCGGCGGTGGTGTCGTCGGTAGCGTCGGCGGTGGTGTCGGCGGTGGTGTCGGCGGTGGTGTCGGCGCCATCGTCGTCGCTTCCGCACGCTGCGGCCAGCAGAGCGAATGTCGTGAGAACTGCCGGGACGGCAGTCCTCGCCTGAATCTTTCGTGTTCGAGCCATGAGCTCCCCCTTCAAGTGGTGACGAGCGGCACGGTGCCGTCTCGACGAACAAAGGTCTAGTTGGTTTCATGTTGGATTGCAAGAGGAATCCCAAACTTGCCACACAAAGACGGCCTGGACATCTTTGTTCGTGTTGCTTTAGGGTGGCGCCGTGCCCCGTGACGTCGACCCTCTCTCTGTTTCTGCGGCCACGCTGCCCGCACTCTCGGAACGGGTCGCGTCCCCGGCGTACGACCGGTCGAGCTTGCGACGCAGCATCGTGCACTTCGGTGTCGGCGGGTTTCACCGCGCTCACCTGGCCACCTACATCGACGAGCTCGCGAACGGTGGCAACCGCGACTGGTCGATCGTCGGTGCCGGCGTCATGGCGTCGGACGCACGCATGGCCGACGTGCTCAGCTCACAAGATAATCTCTACACACTCGTGTCGCGCGGCGCCGAGGAGTCGGAGGTCGCGATCATCGGCAGCATCGTCGACTTCGTCTTAGCGGTCGACGACGCGACGCCGCTGATCGATCAGATCGCGAATCCTGACACGCAGATCGTCTCGATGACGATCACCGAGGGCGGCTACCCGGTGGATGACAACAGCGGTGAGTTCGTTCCGGCTCGGTCGCTGCCGAACGGCGCCTTCGCCATCATCGCCCTCGGCCTCGAGCAACGGCGGTCGAACGGTGGCGGCCCGCTGACCGTCATGAGCTGCGACAACATCATGACCAACGGCCACGTGGCCCGCACAGCGATACTCGGCGAGGCAGCACGTCATTCACGCGAACTCGTCGAGTGGATCGAGGCGAACGTCCGCTTCCCGAACAGCATGGTCGACCGGATCACTCCGGCGACCACACCCGGCGACGGCGAGTGGCTGGAACAGACATACGGCATCGCCGACGCCTGGCCCGTCGTCGCGGAACCGTTTCGCCAGTGGGTCGTCGAGGACGACTTCGGCGGCGACCGCCTGCCGCTCGAGACGCTCGATGTCATCATCACCGATGACATCGACCCCTACGAACTGACCAAGCTCCGCCTCCTCAACGCCGGCCACTCGTGCCTCGCCTACCTTGCTGCGCTCGACGGATTCGCCCGTGTCGACGAAGCGATGGCCGACCCGGTGCTGCGCGAGTTCGTCACGCGCCTGCTCCACGTCGAAGCCAAGCCGACACTTCCTGCAGCGGCGGGTATCGACCTCGACGAGTACATCGCGTCCCTCATCGAGCGGTTCTCGAACCCGGGCGTCGGCGACCAGATCTCACGCCTGTGTCTCGATGGCACCGCCAAGTTCCCCAAGTTCCTGCTGCCCACGGTCCGGGCGCAACTCGCCGGCCATGACAGTCAGGGCGTCAACGTCGCTCGCTCCGCCCTCGCACTCGCCGGCTGGTGCGAGTACCTTGCGACCTCCGAAACACCCTCACCCGATCCGCAGCTCGACCTCGCGATCAAGTTCGCGAAGGCGTCCCAGGACGACCCGTTGGCGTTCCTCGCGTTCGACGACGTGTTCGGAGCGGACCTCGCGACATCACCGGACTTCGCAAATGCCTTCGAAGCGGGGCTCACAGCGATCCGGCGTGACGGGGTACAGTCGGCCGTGCTGGCAGTGAGCTGAGTCGTCGGCGAACCTCCTCGTGACGAACACTTCCGCCACCACCACCGCACTGTTCCAGTCGGAACGCCAACAGGAGATCGTCACCCTCGCGATCGAGAACCGGCGAGTGGAGGTCTCGGACCTCGCTCACCGCTTCAATGTCACGACCGAAACGATCCGGCGGGACCTCTCCGAGCTGCAAGCACACCGCCTCGTGCGGCGCGTCCACGGCGGAGCAACACCGTGGGAAACGCGTGGCTTCGAGCCGCTGCTGTCGAAGCGCGACGATCAGCACGAGAGCGAGAAGCGGCGGATCGCGGTCGCAGCCATTCAGGAACTCCCCGACTCCGGCTCGGTGATCATCGACTCGGGCAGCACCGCCGGACGATTCGTCGACGCGATTCCTGCCGACACGGGTTTGCGGTTCGTCACCAACTCCCTGCTGATCTCGCAAGCGCTGAGCGAGCGCTCTGATGCGGACGTGATCGTGATCGGTGGCAAGGTTCGCAAAAACACGCTGGCCATGGTGGACGCTCAGGCCGTTGAATCGATCGAACCGATTCACGTCGACACCGTGTTCATGAGCGCAGACGCCGCGTCGGCAACGGCGGGGTTGACCACGCCGTATCGCGAAGAGGCTGCGTGGAAGCGGGCGATCATCCGGTCGGCGCGTCGCGTCGTCATGTTGCTCGACCACTCCAAGTTCGACCAGGAGCAGTTCGTCCGATTCGCCGAGTGGTCCGACATCGACGTCTTGGTCACCAACACCGAGACCGATCCCGAGCAGCTCGCCGTGATCGAGGCCAGCGGCACGACCGTCGTCACTGCCTGACATGCCGACCGGACCCGTCCCACCAGGACGATCGCGTGGCCACCACCTCGAAGCCGTCGCCGTGGAGGTCGCCCAACTCGCCGCAGCACTCGTTCGGGCATCGACTGGACGGGCAGCAGCAGCAGGGACGAAGTCGAGTCCGACCGACGTCGTGACCGCCACCGACTTCGAGTCCGAGGCGTTGATGAGACGCGAACTCCTCGAACGATGCCCCGGCTCGTCCATCGCCGGCGAAGAGTTGGAGGACGACTACGGGACGAACGCCGTTGCCTGGACCGTCGACCCGATCGACGGCACCGTGAACTTCTTGTACGACCTCCCCGTCGTGTCGGTGAGCATCGCAGCGTCGATCGATGGGCACACGGTCGCCGGCGCCGTGGTCGACGTGCTGCGCTCTGAGACCTTCTCCGCGTCGGTCGGCGGCGGCGCTCGGCGCGACGGTGCACCGATCACCTCGACGGAAACGGTGGACCTCGGACAGTCACTGATCGGGACCGGGTTCTCGTACTCCTCGGAACGGCGCGCCGAGCAGTCCTCGATCCTCAACCGCCTCTTGCCCGTTGTGCGCGACATCCGCTGCATGGGGTCCGCTGCTTTGAACCTGTGCTGGATCGGTTGCGGGCGTCTCGACGGCTACTACGAGCACGACACGAAACCGTACGACTATGCCGCCGGCGCCCTCATCGTCGCTGAGTCGGGCGCTCGTGTCGAGTTGCCGGTCGACAACGGCGCCGGCCTCTCTGTCGCAGCGGCCGCAGGTGTCTTCGACCAGCTTCGGTCAATCGTCGCCCGCGACTGAGCTCGGCGTCGTGTCGCGCCAGATCGCCAGGAGACCAGAGACATCGAGGTCGGTCCGCTCGGCAAGGCGCCCCGCGGCGCGAAGCCGACGCCAGGTGTGGAGCGACGTCGGAGACACCGAGCCCCTGACCGACGCTGCGAACTCGGTCTGTATCGACGTGATCAGGTCAGGGGTCGCGCCGGGCAGGTGGCGAAGGTCGGTCGCCCCACCGCTCAGCAACAGCAATGTGCGAGCAATGTCTGCGGTCGGGTGGCCGACGGTGGCGTCGAACCAGTCGATCACCACCGGACCGTCCTGACCGAGGAGGACGTTGCCTGGATGCAAATCGCCGTGCAGCAGCGCTCCGCCGACCGGTTGCTGATCGAGCAGCTCAGCGGCGCTCGCACGTTCGTCGGCATCGAGCTCGTTCGACGCCGACAACTTGAGTCGAAGTCGGTCGACCAGGCTCGGCAGACCATCGGGTACTCCGGCCTCGTGGATCGAGCGCTGGATCGTCACCAACTGCCGAACGAGGGTCGAGACGTCGGTCGGTTGGTCGAGCATCCTCTGCCACATGGACGGACCGTCGACGCGTTCGAAGATCACCGCGGCTCGGCCATCGATGACGGTGACGTCCCTGACCTCCGGGGCTGGGATCCCGAGTCCGCGAACCGCCGTGGTGAACGCCGCTTCGACTTCAGCCCAGTGCTGAGGTGTCGCGGGGCTGAGGACCTTGGCCGCGCTGTCGGCTCCGAACCGATACACGTCCGAGGTTCGTCCGTTCGCGATGAGCTGGCCGAGCACGGTCAAACCCTATGCGGCCGCACCGGTCGAAGGGCTCAGCTCTTGGTCACGAATCACGCTCACAATTGACGAGCGGCCCTCCCCATGGGCTTGATCATGGGCGACACTGGAGACATGAGTGATCTGTGGGACGACGCCGACATCGAGGACGACGACATCTTCATCCGGTTCGCGCGATGATCAGACATCGACGTGCTGATCACCAACAGCGAAGCGGACCCAGCGATCGTTCGAACGATCGAGGCCGCCGGCACGACCGTGCTGTTGGCCTGACGTGCAGGCGACGGCCCGGCACCTCGAGTACGTCGCCGTCGACTTCGCCGCAGCTGCGGCGCGGCTCGTCGCCGGAGCGAGCGGGACGGCGACTGCCGCTGGGACCAAGACCACCCCCACCGACGTCGTGACCCACACCGACCTCGAGTCGGAAGCGTTCATCAGGCACGAGCTGCTCGCTCGGTGCCCGGGTTCCGCGATCGTCGGCGAGGAGTACGACGACGGGGTCGGCACCAACCATGTGGGCTGGATCGTCGACCCGATCGACGGGAAGGGATTGATCCATGACTAAGGGGGCTCAGCGGATAGGTGTGGTGTTGGGCTCCATCGGTCGCGGTAGTCGATGAGTCGTGCGGTCATGAGGACGGTGGTGGCGAGGCTGATGGCGGCGTAGCGGTGGACCATGTTGCGGTCGGTTGATCGCCGGAGTTGGCCGTAGTTCGACCACCACGAGTTGAGTGCTTCGACGATCCACCGCAGCCCGAGTGTGAGGCGGTGTGGTGTCCCGGGCGGTGGCTTCGTGCCTCGTTTCTGGATCTCGAGTTCGTCGAGGCCGTAGCCGGCGAGACGCTCGCGCACCACGGGGTAGTCGTAGCCGCGATCGAGTGCCAGCAACTCGATGTCGCCGAGCAGGCCGTTGGCGACGATCGAGTCGAGGGTGGGTTCCAACAGCTTGAGGTCGTTGCGGTTCGCGCCGTCGATCGCGACACCGATCGGGATCCCGTTCGCGTCAGCAGCGACCGACCACTTGTGACCGAGTTTGGCCCGGTCAACAGGGCTTTTGCCGGTTCCTTCACCGCCGCAGGGTGCTTTGTGGATCGATCCGTCGATCGCGACGAAGCGACAGGTCGAGTGCCGATGATGCGGTCGTAGCCGGCGCGTGTTTCGGCTTCGAGTTCGGCGAACACACCGGCAGCGATCCACTCGTCGCGCCGCGCGCGCAGGGTGGTGTCGGACACCTTGTAGTCCATCAACGCTTCGACGGTTTCCCACGACGATCCCGTCGACCAGGCGGATCAGAGATCCCACGGAAACACAACAGGTCCGGGACCCGTTGTCGGTGGCAGCCGAGTGGGTGATCGTCGACGTGTTCGGGGAGGCGATGGTAGATGGCCTGCCAGACAACAGAGACCACCGCCGGGTCCAGAGCGCGTACCATGACGAGTGCCTTCCACTGGTCGTTGTGATGTGAGTGCACTCGCCATCAAACGCGAGACACACCAACGACCGGTGGATGGTCACCACCTACCCGCGCGGCCCCTAAGGGGAAGAACTATGGCTGAAGAACTGAGCGGAATGGTGGCTGCCGTCACCGGGGCGGCGTCCGGAATCGGGTTGGCGACAGCCGAGGCCCTGCTCGGCGCGGGGGCGACGGTCGTGCTGGTGGACCGCGATGAAGCGGCGCTCGCCGAACTCGGCGAGCGACTCGGTCCCTCTGCGATCACCCAGGTCACCGATTTGCTGGATACCGCAAGCTGTGACGCCATGGTGCCCGACATCATCGACCGTGCCGGGCATATCGACGTCCTGCACTGCAACGCCGGTACCTACATCGGGGGTGATCTGGTCGAGACCGATCCAGCCACGATCGATCGGATGCTCAATCTCAACGTCAACGCCGTGATGAAGAACGTTCACGCTGTGATTCCCCACATGACCGAGCGCGGTACCGGAGACATCGTTGTCACCTGCTCGGTGGCGGGAAACGCGGCAATCCCGTGGGAACCCGTGTATTCGGCATCGAAATGGGCGGTCAACTGCTTCGTCCAGACCATGCGCCGTCAGCTGTGCCAACACGGGATTCGGGTCGGGCAGGTGAACCCGGGACCGGTCATCTCCGCCTTATTGGCCGACTGGCCCGAGGAAAACCTGCGCAAGGCCAAGGAGAGCGGTTCGTTGATCGAGCCGTCCGAGGTTGCGGACGCGATCATGTTCATGTTGACCAGGCCCAGGAACGTCACCATTCGCGACGTGGTCATCCTCCCCACGAACTTCGACATCTAGAGCCTTCGTCTGTGCGGGCCACTGCTCGGACAGCACACAACAGCAGGCCACGGCCGCTCCGATCGCGGGTGATCCAGATGTCAGACGCTACGCCGAGCTGCTCGAGGCCTCGGACTAGGAGATTGCTGAGCAAATCTCCTGGAAAGGCTCGCGTTCGTCGGTGGGGTCGACGAAAATTGGGGTATGCAGGGAACGTCTGGTCCTGACCGCGAGCTACTCGACGCGGCGGCGTTCGTGTCGCATCTGGTCCCGGAGGGTTCGGTGTACGCGTTCTTGGCCGAGCATCGGCACCGACTGTTTCCCGACGACATGTTCGCTGATCTGTTTCCGTCGGGTCGGGGCCGTCCGTCGCAGCCAGCTGATCTGGTCGCGACCGTGTTGGTGTTGCAGTCGCTTGAGGGGTTGTCGGATCGTGACGCGTTGCAGGCGTTGGCGACCGATCTGCGTTGGAAAGTCGCGGCCGGTTTGGCGATCACGGACCCTGGTTTCCATCCCACAGTGTTGACCCTGTGGCGCAACAAGCTGCGCCAGTCGGATCGACCGGAACGGATCTTCGACGCGGTGCGTGACGTGATCGCGTCGACGAACGTGCTGGCGAACAAGACCCGGCGTGCTCTGGATTCGACGTTGTTGGACGATGCGGTCGCAACGCAGGACACCGTGACGCAGTTGGTGTCGATGATCCGCCGTGTCCGCACAGCAATCCCCGAAGCTGGCGCCGCTGATGTGGTCGGCGAGGACTATCAGGCTGGCTCGGGCAAACCAGCGTGTGCGTGGAACGACCCGGTCGCTCGCGAGGAACTCGTGTCTCGACTGGTCAATGACGCGCTCTGCGTGATCGCTGCGCTCGACGGTGTCGACCTCGACGACAACCAGCAGCAACTGGTCGGCCTGCTGGCGTTGGTTGCCGGTCAAGACGTCGAACCCGGCGACGAAGAAGGCGCCTGGCGCATCGAACGCAAGGTCGCGAAGCACCGGACGATCTCGACGGTCGATCCCGAGACACGCCACATGCACAAGTCCCGGTCGTCGTATCGCGACGGCTACAAAGCTCACGTCGCAGTCGAACCGTCGACCGGCTTGATCACCGCGCCCACCGGCATCGAGCTCCTCGCCGACGAACCCGCCGGACTGGACGTGCTCGCCGATTCCGCCTACGGATCCGGCGACTCCCTCGCCAAACTCGCCGACGCCGAACATCGGATCCTGATCAAACCCTGGCCGCTCGCCCGGAACCCGAACCTCGGTGATGACCAGTTCAACCGCGACGACTTCACCATCGACTACACCGCCCGCACCGTCACCTGCCCCAACGGCGTGACCACTCACATCACCAACAGCGGAACAGCAACGTTCAAAGCGAAGTGTTGGAGCTGTCCCGTCCGGTCGCGCTGCACCTCAGCAGCAGCCGGCAAGACCTTCCTCGTCTCACTACACGACCAACACCTCGCAGCGAACCGGGCCCGCTGGCGAACCGACACCGACCTGATCGCCGACTACCGACAACACCGACCAATGGTCGAACGAACCATCGCATGGCTCGTCACCAACGGCCACCGACGCTGCCGCCACCGCGGCGTCGCCCGCAACCGCATGGCGTTCTCCACCCGAGCCGCCGTCATCAACCTCAAACGACTCATCAACCTCGGCCTCGAACACAACGGCACCGCCTGGACCCTCGCCTCGAGCTGACCAGTCCAACCCAACCCCCACGCCGACAGCCGACGGCCAACATCAACAACCCTCGGCCCGGGTGCACCCACCCGACAAACGCCGATTGCTCAGCAATCTCCTAGAGCGACAGCCGCTCGCTACCGCCGCCGGCGCGAGTCTTCTATGTCTGTCAAGCGGTGATTTCGAGCCCTGGTGGGTGCTCGAGGAGGCGCCAGACGCGGCGTGCGATGTAGCGCTTGACGCAGCGTCGGATCTCGCGGTCGGTCTTGCCTTCGGAGTGCCGCCGATCGCGGTAGTCGCGGGTGGGTTGGTGATTGCGGGTGCGAGCGAGTGCGACGACGAAGAGAGCGTTGTTGAGTTGGCGATCGCCGCGGCGGTTGAGGCGGTGACGGTCTTGGCTCTGGCCCGACGTTGCGGGCAGCGGCGCTGCGCCGCCGAGGCGAGCGAACGCGGCCTCGTTGCGACAGCGTCCTGGGTGGGACCAGGCGATGTAGAACATCGCGGCGGTGACGTGGCCGACGCCGGGCTCGGCAACGAGCTGCGGCGCTGCTTCATCAATGAGCTGTTTCATCGCAGCGTCATGGACGGCGATCTCATCGGTCAGGTGGCCGATCCTTCGAGCGATCGAACGCATCGTGTTCCGCGAGCAACGTTCAGCGACCGGCCGCTGAGGTGTGTCCCGAAACGACGCGCAACGCTTCACCAACGCTCTGGTGGTGAGGTGGCGCAGCTCTTGTCGCAGATCGTCGGGTGCAGTCAACACGAGGGCCTTGAGTTCGTTCATTGCAGCCGTGCGGGCCCGGACGACGCCAGCGCGTGTCACGGTATGCACACGCAGGGCTTCTCGATGCCCGTCGTGGGCGCGTGGTGTGTGGAGCCGGTTCCGGCCGAGTGCTTCTCGGGCGGCGCGCACGGCATCGAGTTCGTCGGACTTCGCTCCGTCCTTGCTCGCTTTCTCGCGTGGCCGATCGAACTCGATCACCCACTCGCCGACACGAGCCAGCGCAGCGGTGAGACCGCGGCCGTAACTCGCGGTCCCCTCGACAGCCCACGCTCGCTCACCCGCAACGGTGAACTCCTCGGCCCAGCTGATGGCGTCGTCGTAACCGACCGCGTCCGCTGAGAATCTCTGTTTCGCGACGACACCGGTGGTGTGGGCGTCGACGACCGCGGCGGTGATCCAATCGCGGTCGGGGTCGACGCCGATGACGTGATCGACAAGTTCTGCAAGCATGGGGTTGGTGCCTCCTTGTAGGTACTGAATGGTCAGTGCCGGCCTGGGAGAGAACTGCTACGACAGGACTGTGATGAGTCACACCGAACACGGTGGACAGGCTTCTGATCAGGACAGCAACAGCGGGCCAGGCCGGCACCGGCAATCCAGCGGACAAATCGCTTAGAACGCACCGATCGAAACGACCGGGCAAGCCCATATCTGGGTCACGCTGGATCACCGCCACCAACACTGGCCGAACCTCAG
>CAWKLM010000011.1:0-20634 GCA_963850475.1 Ilumatobacteraceae bacterium
GCGAAGAGGTTCTGTAGGTAGTTCATGCTCCACTTCACCGGGGTCGTGGTCCATGCGCCTTCCAGCCCGCTGGTGATCGTATCGCCTGCGTTGCCTCTGCCGCAATCGTTCATCCAGCCGAAACCCTGCTCGTCGAGACCTGCAGCAGCGGGCTCCGGTCCGACGCAGTCCTCGACCTTGTGCGCTCCATGGTTCTTGCCGAAGGTATGGCCGCCGGCAATCAGCGCGACGGTCTCTTCGTCGTTCATGGCCATACGGCCAAAGGTCTCACGAATGTCCGTGGCGGCGAGCGAGCGGATCCGGGTTGCCGTTCGGGCCCTCCGGGTTGACGTAGATGAGACCCATTTGGACTGCAGCCAGCGGTCTCTCCAAGCTCCCGGTCGCCCTTGTAGCGCTCATCGGCGAGCATTGTGGTCTCGGGTCCCCAGTAGACCAGGTCGGCCTCCCAGTCGTCTTCACGACCGCCGGCGAAACCGAAGGTCTCAAAGCCCATGGACTCCATCGCCACGTTGCCGGTCAGCACCATCAGGTCCGCCCAGGAGAGCTTGTTGCCGTACTTCTGCTTGACCGGCCAGAGCAGGCGTCGCGCCTTGTCGAGGTTCGCGTTGTCGGGCCAGCTGTTCAGCGGATCGAAACGCTGCTGACCGCCGCCGGCGCCGCCGCGGCCGTCGAGGGTGCGGTAGGTGCCCGCGCTGTGCCACGCCATTCGAATGAAGAAGCGGGCCATAGTGACCGTAATCCGCCGGCCACCAGTCCTGGGATTCCGTCATCAGCGCCTCGATGTCCTTTTTGACGACGTCGAGATCGAGGGTTGCAAACTCCGCGGCGTAGTTGAAGTCGTCGCCCATGGGGTTGGACTCGGCGCCGTGCGCGCGAAGCGGGCTGAGGTCCAGTTGCTCGGGCCACCAGAACTGGTTGGATTTCGCCATGCCCTGAGCGAGAGCGGGGTTCGACGATAAAACGAGTGTGATCGCAATCGCAAACCCGGACAGAATAAATCGTGTTGTCTTCAGCATGATAATGAGTTCCTCCATTCTTTAGAACAGCGTTCGCACCGTCGGTGATTCCAACTTCCTGCTCTCGGCAACCATGAGCCGGCGCTACGCCGATCGGCCTGAGGACGCGGAGACCTTCACCGACATCCAGATGGGTACGATGTCAAAAGAACGCGGCCCCGCCGGTGGGCGGGGCCGCTGTGGTTTTAGAGTTTCCTACCTCTATCAGGGCGTGTCCAGCCACACCTGGTAGCTGCCGCTGCCGCTGTAGGAGCTGACTCGCCAGTAGTAGTATCCGCTACTGCCCGAGTAACTGATGTATTCGGACGACGACGCCGAAGTGGAACTCGCGACTCGCGACCACCTCGGAACCGCTCCAACGGTAGAGATAGAAGTCGAAGTCGGCGCTCGACGGGCCTTCGAGCCAACCCTCGTGGATGCCGGATCCGGCGTAGTAGTACGTGCCGTTTGGTTGGGCGTCCCAGTCGCCGGTCCCGGTCAGGCTGCCGTTGTACTCGGTGCAGTTCGTGCACGGGGCGCCGCCGCCCGGCGGGTCGGTCACCGTCACCGATTTGGAGACGGAGTCGGAGTCGCCGTCGTCGTCGGTCACCGTCAGCGTCACTGTGTAGGTGGCGCCCGAAGCGTACGTGTGGCTCGGGTTTGCGACCGACGAGCCGCCGCCGTCGCCGAAGGTCCAGCTCCTCGAAACGATGGTGCCGTCGGAGTCCGACGAGGTGTCGGTGAAACTCGCGGTGAGATCCGAGGTCGTGAAGCTGAAGTTGGCGGTCGGCGGTTGGTTGGGCACCGATGTCGAGAAGCTCCCCGTCAGGCTGACGCCCGAGTATGTCGAGTAGGCGCGCACCATGACGTACCAGTCGCCTGCCGTCGGATTGGCGAAGTTGCAGCTCTCGTTGTTGCCGTTCAGGTAGGGCCGGCAGTCGTAGGTCGATGTCGTCGGCATGCTGCCGAACCGAACGTAGAGATCGGCGTCACCCGTAGCCGCCGGCGAGCTGGAAGACGAGATCGGACGCCCCGGACGGGACGGTGAGAACAAAGCTCTGCTCGTTTCCGGTGGCGCCTGCGAGGCTCGAAACCGGAACGCCGTTGGACAGCGGGGTGATCGAGACCGGCCCGCCCGGCACACCCACTGCATCCCACGCAGCCTGGATCGCATCGACTTCCAAAGAGCCGTAGAGGTCGTCGGCCGCCTGGGCGGTGGCGTTGCGGGCGCCTTCGAAATTCGAGCTCGAGGTCATGTAGACCGTCAGGGCGCGGTAGAAGATCTGCTCGGCCTTGGAAAGCCCGATGGACGGCACCGATACCGAGGTCTTGCCGCGTGGGTGGGTGCCGCCCTGAGACAGCAGCACGAAGGCCAGATTCGCGATGCCGCTGTTGCCGTGGACGCCGCACAGATCGTTTGTGTTCTGATTCGGGGTGCACGGGTCGGGATAGAGGCGTTCGGGATAGTAGTCGGCGCTGTAGCCGTCAGCCGTCGGGTTGTCCATGTACCGCAGCGCGTCGCCGGCGGTTCCCGGGGTGTAGCAGTCCTCGCCGATGTCCCAGGTCGTCGATGTGATTCCGCCGTCCCGATATGCCTCGGCGGCCGCGGCGAAGACATCCGACATGGCCTCGTTGAGAGCGCCCGACTCCTTCTGGTAGACCAGGTCGGCGGTGGTGTCGGTGACCGCGTGGGTCAGCTCGTGAGCGACAACGTCGAACGACTCGGCGAACGGGCTGAAGGTCGAACCGTCGCCGTCGCCGTAGACCATCTGCGAGCCGTTCCAGAATGCGTTGTTGTAGTTCGACCGGTAGTGAACCGTCGAGGTCAGCGTCGCGCCCGCATCGTTGTAAGAGTCGCGAGAGAACTTCTGCCAAAAATAGTCATAGGTGATGCCCGAGTTGTTGTAGGCGCCCATGGCCACCTGATCGGATGACGAGCCGCCCTCGGTGAAGAGCAGCGAGCCCGGCAGCGACGTGCCGTAGTTGGCGCTGTAGATCCTGCGGTTCTTGGCGCGGTGATACTTCGGGTGCTTGGCCGCAAGCGATCCGTCGACGGCATCGGCGAAGAGCCGGTCGAGCTCGGGGCCTTCGTGGCTCTCCCATGCGACATCGATGCTCCATGCGAGGTGAACCTCGCCGTCGTCGCCGATGACATAGACGAGCTCGGGCACGCCGAGCGCGGTGCCCCGGATTCCCGCCTCCTCGATGGCAAGGCCGATCGCCTTGTCCGCATTGATTTTCGGGGTGGTGGCGGCGTTGATCATCGAAACGGCCCTGCCGCTGACGGTCGCAACCTCACGCGAGGCGCGGTCGGCGTGAACCACGATGTCGGCGCCGACCACCGGAAGGCCCCGATAACTCTGCTGCATCCGCACGTGCACCTGGCCGAGCTGGTCTTCGATGACCCGGTCGACGACGAATGTCTCGCGGCCGGCCAGTCCGTAGACCGCCGATGACCGTTTCAGATAGTCCTGAGCGGCCTCCCCCCATGCGGCTTCGTTGAGTGCACCGAGGTCGCCGGCGATAAACGTCGGCGCCCCCCGTTCGTCGACCTGGATCACGTCGACGCGCGGCAGCGCCGAGACGGCCGCGCGCTGGGATTCGGTCAGGACCGGTCCCCCGGGACCTGCCGCCAGCGCTGCAGTTGCACACACGACCAACAGAAACACGAACAATCCACGTTGCATCGAGTACCCCCTCCATTTGCGCGGGACGGGTGCGCCCCGCTTCTGTTTATCTTCTGTGGCTGCAAAGCCGACAGTGGTGTTGGGGACGATTGGAAACGAATCGACACGAAGATGTCAACAACTGCTCATATGTTGTGACGTAAAAATGACCAAAGGTCATTCCTGTCCAAGGGCCAAAGTGTCGACGGTCACAATCTCACATCCTCAATCATCACCGAGGAGAACCCAGGGCAACCTGTCATTTCAGCGACCTCAACACCCAACCGATTTGATGACGCAGTGAATTCCTCAGTGAGCCCGGATCGCCATCCTGTGGGTTGACAGTGCGACACCGCGGATCGTGAACCCACGCGACTTCCCCTCACGCCCGAAGATCAACCGTGTTGGAGAAAAACCCAATCACCTATCAGTCATGACGAACGATGGCGAGGCCACCGGGAGTCTCGTCCACCCGATAACCCATCCGGCGAATCTGAGCAAAGATCTGCACCCCGCGCGGCGAGTAGAGGATCGTCTTCATCAGGGGCTGCCCGGTGAACGGACCGGGCTGCAGATAACCCGAGAGCACTTCGATGTGGCCCTCTTCAACCAGAAACTGCACCGCGTCGCGGCGATCCCAGTCGAATTCGGACGCAACCAGATGTCGCGCGGCCTCGATCTTGCGGTCGCCGTCGGCGTGGCGAAAAACCGCCAGCGGTTGCAGCTCACGGATTGTCGCCGGAGAGATGAGGTTTGGATTTTCTCTTGCAAACGCGTCGAACACATCGGGAGTCGAGAGCTCGGCCAGGGCGCGCAGAAGGACCTCGCGATACGAGCGATCCTCGGTGGTTTCAAGCATCTCAACGATCGCCGGTCGCGCTTCGGCATCGCCCAATCTCGACGCGAGGAAAAGGGCGGCCACCCGCACATCGGGATCGGTGGTCGGGGTGGAGAACGTGCGGGCGATCTTCGCACCGCGCGGCTCGCGGACCAAGGCCAGGTATACGAGCGCCTGCTGCTTCATCAGTGTCGTACGATCGGCTTCGAGCAACTCGAGGGCGAAGTCGAAGGTCTCCGCGGAGGGTGGCATCAGCGCGAGGGTGCGCAGTCCGCCGCCGAGGTAGGTCCGGTTGTCGGCGTTGGACCGGGTGAATCGGATCAACGGTTGGACCGATCGGGGATCGCCGATCTCGCCAAGGATCTGGAGCAGCGCGATCCTGGCTTCATCCGGCGCGGATGGATCAGCCAGCGCTTCGTGAGCCGGAGCCAGGGCGTCGGCGCCGGCGATCACCAGCCACGAGGCCGCCGACTTGGACCGGGCGTCTCGTTGCCCGAGCGCCTGCACATTGGCGCGGATGCCATCGGGTGAGGTGTTCTCTTCAAAAACCACGTCCCACTCGGCCGTTTCTTCTTCGTGTTGCTCTCGGACCTCGTCCTCCCGAGCGATGCGCTGTCGCTCCTGGAGCTCGCGGTAGACCGCCGACTCATCGCCCAGCAGATCGTTGAGCTGGACGGAGGTCGCACGATACCGCCCCTCGTCGAGCTTGCCTTCTTGGTAGAGCTCATCCACCGCGTTTCTGGTCATGAGGAGCTGGTCGGGCTCGTCGAACGCCAGGAGGCGGTCGATGACAAACGCCAATGCTCTTTCAGGCTCGGTGTGGTAGCGGGTCTTGAATCCATCCCAGTTTTCGACGATCCAACGCAGCTGATCGAGATAGAAAGCGTGGGCGGCCGGATCGGGGTGGGCATCGAGGATCGTCGGCACGTTGTGCAGCCGGTAGCTTTCGGGAAGCCTGGCGGCGACTTCAAGAAAGGCCGGCACATCGAGGTCGACGATTTCGGGAAGATATCGGAGGGCTTCGAATGTCGAGACGATCAAGGGGTCCGCGAGCTTTGGATCATCGAGCCCGGTCAGACGCTGGAGATCGGCGACGAGGACCGCCGCCGCATCAACGGTGCCGAGTTCCGACAGCAGCTCGACGATCTCCTTGTGGGTCCGGTAGTCGTTGGCTGCCCGAGTCTGCTCCGCCGCCGGCCCGATTCCGAGCAGCTCTGCGAGCAGATTCGCGATCTGCCGTTTCTGGTCATCGGTGGACGCGTGCTGGACGGTGAACGGACCAAAGGCGGAGATTTCGTAGAGGACGAGCTCCGAGGGACACCGCTCCACCACCCTCCCGAGCTGTCGGATGAAGACCTCGGCCACCTCGGGCGAGTCGAATCCATTCAGGGTGAGGTAGACCCGCGATCGCGTCTGTGAGAACTCGGAGATAAAGCTGTCGATGGTCTCATCCCAGCCTTCGGCGAGCAACAGGTTCTCCATGTAGCCGATCGCCGCGATGTAGTCCCTCCTCCCGAAAAACTCGACCCAGCGGCGGTGAACACCGGGCAGCACCCGTTTACGGACCGGGGTGTCGTGGTCCAGATAGCTTTTCGCCTGCGCCAGGACGTCGTCCTCGATGCCCTCGAGTCGGGTGGCAAGCAGCGCCATGACCACTCGATTGAAGTCGTCTGGTTTGCCATCATCGAAATCGACTCCGATCAGCAGATCAAAAAGCTCTCTTCGTTGATAGAGGCCGTTCTCAAAGAACCCCGTCAGGGCCGAGCGCAGCTCCGGATCACCCATGTTCTCCAACACAGCATCCTCGATGTTCTGATCGATGCACTGATCACGAGTCGGGTTCAGGTAGAACCTGCCGTAGGTCGAGAGATTCGCGAGGTCACGCGATTCGAGAATCCGGCGGAACGCGTCGATGTTGCCGGCCAGACCGAGAGAGATCGCCGACCGCAGACGTTCGTCGCGGTCGAGCCCGCTCAGCATCGAGATCCGCTCGTTGATCTCCCCAACCGATGCCGGCGCCCGCACCTCCACGCCATCGATCGTCACCACCAGTCGAGGGTTTTCGATTCTCGGACACAATGGCGTGGCCATAAATGCATCCGTATCGGCCCCGTGAGCGGAAGGGGTGGCGACGAAGCAGGCCACCACAACCGCGGCGAGACGCAGTCGGCTACTGAAAATCATGGTTCGAGGGTATCACCGAGCACTCTCGGCCACCCGCGACGAGAGCATCAATCTCAGAAGCGCGCAACCGGGTGGCAAACGGCGAGCGGGCGTTCGTGGACGCGGACTTCAACCGGAGTCTCACCGCCGCCGACTGGGAGTTGGTCGCCTCCCACCCGCAGAACTATTTCTGCAAAGCGGTGTCTGTCACCATTACTAAGATTCTCGGTGTCTCCCGAGGATCCGCGGGTGTCGGGCTAATGGGTGGTACCCCTCGCCTCGCACCAAACCAACGTGGCTCCGATCCTCGCCTATCTCTCGACCACCAGAAGGTTGCCAACCATCACAGTCTGAGCGTGCGATCCGCTGATACCATGGATCGGTGCGGTGGTGGGGGCGCCTTCTTGCGTGTTCGATCAGGGGCTCGTTCGAGCGGGCAACCCTGAGAGTGGTGAGCCTCGCGGTCGCCGCCGCGACGGTGGCCATCGTCCTGGTCGTGGCCGTTTCCGTGGTGCCGGCGGTGCTTCTTGCGATTCAGAAGAAGGGCCTCGACCAGCGCTGGGCAGCGTCCGTCGGCACACCGGCCGAGGTTTTCGAGCGGGTAATTCCGCACGGCACGAACTCAAGCGCCCTGCGGCTCGACCGCGCTGCCGCCGCTTTCGGCATCGACCTCACGCCGGGAGACGATTCGGATCGGATGTCCCGAACGGCCCCTCCCCTCACCAAAAACCCCGAGCTCGGCTCGTGGTGCGACGCGGTGACTGCCGGGTCCGGGGACGCGGAGATCCCTGTCCCGGAGTCGGTGCGGGCGATCCTGGAAGACCGGAAGGACGCGCTGACCGAGATCATCGCCTGTCTGACCGACGACGAACCGATCGTCTGGGAGCTGGAAAGTGCAATGGGAGGCGGCGGGCGGGTGCCTTCCCCGAGTCAGCTCCTCAAGCTGCACCGTTGGCTCGCGGCTGCCGCGGCACACAGCCGGCATCAGGGTGACGATCACCTGGCCTCGGCCTGCCTCGAGGCATCCTGGTGGCTCAATCAGGAGTCGCTCCGCCGGCCGGAACGAGACATGCGCTTGGCGGGGTACTCGGCTCTCGAGCTCGAACTGGCGATGGTGCGCGCCGCGCCCTCCTCGTTGGCGAACGAAACCTGGCTGGCTCGGCTCGACGAGTTCGATCCCGTCGGGAAGCTGGGAGGTTGGGTGCTCATCGAGGCCTACTCGTTGCCCGCCTCGACGGCGCGAGGGACCCTCCGGGATGGCGGCGGGCCCTGGCCGCTCGTTCTGTCGCTGACCGTCGATCCGGCACGGCGTTGGCTGCTGACCTCGGCCTCGGAAAGCCTGCGTGTCGGAACCGAGTCTCAGGCCGGGGCGGGCTTTACCACCGTCGATCCGGATCTCCGATACGTCGAATCTCACCACCGGATCTCACGATGGAATCGGGTGGCCAGGGCCGCGCTGCCGAACCCGTGGTGCGAGTGGCCGAGCGCGGCGCGCGCCCGGCTGGCTGCCGAGCTGACCGCAGAGGTGCTTTGGTTCGAGTCCGCCACCGGCGAGATCGATGAGCTGGTCGCCCAGCTGCCGGTGCGCAGACCCTCCGGTGCGGCTGACGCGTTCTGGGCATGGACAGCCGAACCCGACGGGCTTCGTGTTCGATTGGACCACGAGGCCGAGCTGTCCACCGCAGGCCGTCGGCTCTCGGATCCGCCGCTCGAGCACATCTTCGATTCCACCCTGTTCCCACCGGAACCCACCGATGCCGTCGGCGCGGCTCCCGATGCGATACCGACCGAGGAGGGGTGACGGTGAACACCGACCGGAAGTCACCACCTGTGGACGCCAAGTCTCGAACCGTGTCGCAAGGAGTTCGCAACCCCAAGCTCAGACAGGCCGTCGAGGAGATCGTGCCCAAGCTCATGTATCCGTTAGAGAACCTGAAGGGTGCTGTCGAGGGCGTCGAAGCGGTGGGGTTGGACCAGCGCGCCACGCTCGGCTCCGGCTGGCCCTGGCTCAGCCGCGTCGTCCTTTTGATCACCGATCGCCGACTCCTCGAGCTCAGTGTGAGACCCATGGGACGCCGGCTCGAGGGAAGAGTCAGGACGTTTCCATGGTCGGCGGTGACGACGATCTCGTACAGCCGTCGCCGTCTGCAACTGACCGCGCGGAACGGCCAGACGATCGAGTGGGAGGTCCGGCTGCCGCTGGCGCAAGCCGCTCTGGATCGGATCAGGAACAGCGCCGCACCGGCTCGGCGAGCCGTTCGGGAGCCGGGTGTGCGATCGCTGCGGATCGGCCGCATTCAGCGGCGGGCGCGTGTGCTCGGGTTGCGGCGCCTGGGTGGTCGACCCGCGCGAGGTGGCGTCGTACGGCTGGACGACTCCCGGCGCTGGACTGTGGATGACCCGCCACCCGATCCTCGGCATGGGCAGGCTCGTCCTCGAGCTCACCGCGGCCATCGTTTTCGGGATGGTCGTGCTGGTATCGGGAAGCGCGCCGGTGCTTGCCGCAGCAGTGCTCGGCGCAGCGATCCTCCTGACCCTGATCAAGCTTGAAAGCGTTCGGATCGCGCGACTCGTCGCAGCCCGGTCAGGCGTCGGTCTGAGGTGGAGCAAACAGCTGTGGGAACGGCTCCGCACCCCCTCGGTTGTGCTGTTCGCCGTCCTCCTCGCGGCGCCTCTGTTCTTCGCAGGTTCCATGAACACACGAATCAGCGCCGATCTCGACTTCGTCGTATCCGATCAACTGTGGAGCCCGGCGCCGGACGAAAAACCGCGGAGAACGATCCGGATATTCGATCGGCGTGGTCGCACCGCGACGGTTGGACGGTGACCGTCACCGCCGAAGCGCTCGAGCCGTTCGCCGACTTCGAGGACACCTACACCTGGATCGAGCGCGATCCTGGCGACGGCTTCGAGCAGGCGCCGATCGGCGACTTCGAGACCTACATGGTGGTCGACCCGGCGCCCACCTCGGGCCTCCCGGAAGGCACGACCAGGCTCGAGCTCCATGTCCTCGATCGCACGGGACGCGACGTGCACACCCTGGCTGCCCAGTCGCCGGCCGCGGCGGTCTCGGTTCGCACCTCCGAGATCAAAAATCTGCTCCGTCACGCGATCTGGATCGATCCGCGGGAGGGCGACCGAGATCGCGGCCTTCCTGAAGTGCTACGTTCTCAATAGCTGCATTGTGGCCGCCGGCCCCGCCCAGCCCTCCAAGCCAACTTGGGCCCCATCGATCCCGATCACGATCCCGTCCCCGATGCGATGTACTCTCAGACCGCAGGTCATCCGCCCAAGAGACCAAGCCGGTGCAAGGTGTAGCGACACCCATCCTGAAGGGTGCCAGAAGGGTGCCACGTTCACATTTACACAACACGGGTATCCCCTTCGCTCAGGTAGGCCGGCCGTGTGGATCCCCCGGCACCGGAACGGGCGGGGATAAACCCCGCCCCTACGGTTGTTACGGCGACTCCCACAGTGTTCACCAGTGTGGTTGGAGCGCGAGTGAGCGGGAGCGTCGCGCGACGTGCGAAGTCCTACGTAGGGGAGGGGTTTATCCCCTCCCGCCTCGCCCATCAGGGACTCACCACCTGAGCGAAGGGGATACCCGTGTTTACACAATTTCCCTGTAGCAGATGGAAGGATCAAGGCGGCGTCGATCAGGGAATCGCGGAATGTTGAAATGAACACAATTCAACAATTGTGAACGTGGCGCCCATTCGAAAGGCTGCAGGAGGCGCACACCTTGATGGACGAGAATCGCGCCAACGGCAAAATCGTCATCGAAACCATCTGATCGATCGGTGTCGACCATCCTTTTCCGCTCAGAATGAACTCCGTACCTGGCGCCGATGCAGGTCCATGGGACAATCCAGGGGTGGCGCCCATCCTCTACTTCGCCTACGGATCCAACCTCCACCCGGCGCGACTGGCTGCGCGCGCGCCGTCTGCCCGCCTCATCGGCACGGGTTGTTGGTCCGGACACCGCCTCGCCTTCCACAAGATCGGCCAGGACGGGTCGGCCAAATGCGACGCTCCGGTGGCGACGCTGCCCACCGACCGGGTCCACGGCGCGATCTACCAGCTCGCGGATGCAGATCTCGGACGTCTCGACCGGATCGAAGGCGCCGGCACGGGCTACGACCGGGCGCTCGTCACTCTCGACGGCGACAGCGGGCCGCTGACGGCCAACACCTATCTCGCCCGACAAGGGTGGATCGATCCCGGACTCAAGCCTTTCGGCTGGTACCGACTTTTGGTCCTCGCCGGCGCGGAGCACCACTCGTTCCCCGACAGCTACCTCGCCGCCATCTCCGCCGTCAGTGCAATCCCCGATCCGGACCGAGCCCGAGCCGACAGCAACCTCTCGGAGATCCCGGGCTTGAACCACTGAGACCGGGGACAGGTTCGCTCAGCCCTACAGCCGCGTAGCTATGGCGTGCTGGAGCTCCACAAACCAACGTCGCCACTCTCGAAACCGTCCGTGAAGATCGAAGAACCGCCGGCGAAAACATCCCACGCACCGTTCAGGTCACCACCCGCAACGAAGTTTGTGGACGCCGAGTAAAAGACGGTGGCCCCGGTGTTGGCGACCGACGGGAATTGCGTCGGGTTCGCGAGGGTGCCACGTACACACTTCCACACTTGTCGGCTATTCAGTCTCGGCGTGAGATCGCCGCGTCGGGCTGATCGAGCCGCTTCTTGAAATCGGGATCGTCGCATCGGCACCTATTCCGGCTCGAGTCCGCTCTGTCGCCGGAGCCAATGGACCTGGAGATCGAGGTAGCCGGGAGCGTAGCCGAGGTAGCGGCGGTCGAACGGATCGTCGCCTTCATAGAGCAGGATGCCGTGCTCGGCATTCGGGAAGACCTCGACCTCGAGTGGCCTGCCGTCTTGGCGGAGGATCTCGAGCTTGTCGATGGAGTCGGTGGTCGGCATGCTGGAGTCCTCGCCCCCGAAAATCCACAAGCTCGGGCTCTCGAGCGTCGCGACCACCGGAAACGGATCGTAGAGCCGATCGACAAAGACCTCGTCGCCGCGGGTCATCCACCATGCAAAGAGCCGGGCCATCCACATGGGCATGTCTTTCTCGGCGACCCATCCCAGCATGGAGTCGCTTCCGGTGATGGCTTCATACCAGTCGGTGCCCTCAGCCTCGTCGAGGAGGGCTTCGAGTTCGTCCCATCGGTCCTCACCGTGATCTACAATCGCGCTCAGAACCGCGTTGATCCGATCTGCCTTGGCGAGGGCATCGTCGCCAAAGCCCTTTACCCGCAGGACATAGCGGTATCCCCAACGGTCCTCCTCGGTAATGGGAACCATCGGGCCGTAGTTGATCAGCAGACTCTGAACGGTGTCGGTCTTCGAGGCGGCGAGCGGTGCGATCCAGCCGCCCTGGCTGTAGCCTGCGAGGTGGATGCGATCCGGGTCGATCTCCGGCCTTTCGCGGAGCCACTCGGCCACTGCCACTGTGTCATCGGAGAGCAGGTAGAAGTTCTGGTTGTACTTTCCGGTCGAGCCGCCGGTGCCGCGTTTGTCGTAAACGAGGGTGGCGATGCCGTGGGTTGCGAAGAGGTATGGCATGAAGTAGGTGTCCACCGCACTTTCCGCTCCCGATCCGTGGACGAGTACGACGGCCGGAAAGGGGGGCTCACCGAGGGGAAGCACGAGCTTGCTGCGAAGTTCGAGCTCTCCGGCGGGGATGGCGGCGTTGATCTCAGGAAGGTCGATTCTGCGGCCCTTCTGCGCCGGACCGCCGACTGGTCGCCACTCGAGTTCGACGGTTTGCCGAGAGTCGGACGGTTGGTCAAACTCAACCGTCAGCTCAACGGGCTCCCGCTGGGCCCATCCGGGGCCGGACTCATAGGTTGTATCGGACACCGGCCAAAGCGCGCTGCTTCGGCCGTCCATCATGCGGTATCGCAGGACCTCGCCCTCGCGAGGGACGACGAAGACCAGGTGGCCGTCATCAAGACGGTAGGCGCCGTTGAACCGGGTGTCGGGGTCTTCGGCTCGAAAGAAGGTGAGCCAGCCGATTCCGCCCGCAATCACGATGATGACGAGGCAGCCGGCGCAGCCCTTTTTGCTGAAGATCTTTCTCACAGGCACCCCCTGGACTGATTTCGGTCTCTCTGATGAACGGCGTCCCGGAGAAAAAGTTTGCACATGGGCGCCCATAGGTGCCACACGTCACTCCACCATCGCATCATTGTGGAGCAGGCATCCTGCCTGCTCATGTCGGTGCTCCCCCACCGCCCTCGACCGCTGTACCCATCACACCGACCAGACCGCGTATCCTGTGGTGCCGGAGGGATCATGCTGATCGTGAAGACCGGAACCGCTCGAACGGCGCTCGACGACACCGATGACGATTTCGAAGACTGGATCGCCCGCGGCCTCGGGCGCCCGGTCCAGGTGTGCACCGTGTTCGAGGGCGACGAGCTGCCGGCCCCCCAAGCCACCGGCGGCGTGGTCGTGACCGGATCGGCCGCCATGGTGAGCGACCTCGAGGCGTGGGCGGAACGAACGGCTGAGTGGCTGCGCGACGCCGTCGAGTCGGGCGTGCCCACCCTCGGCATCTGCTTCGGACACCAGCTCCTGGCCCACGCCCTCGGCGGCCGGGTCGGGCCGAACCCCCGCGGCCGAGAGATCGGCACCGTCACTCTCTCCATCGCCGGCGTCGCGGCGGCCGACCCTCTGCTCGGCGGGTTCCCAGCTCGAATCGAGGTCCAGGCCACCCACCTCGAGAGCGTCCTCGAGCTTCCCCCGGGGGCGGAGCTGCTTGCCTCGTCAACCTTGGATCCCCACCACGCCTTTCGAATGCCGGGCCGCCCGGCCTGGGGTCTTCAGTTCCACCCCGAATTCTCCGCCGCGATCACTCGGTGCTACATCGAGGCCAAGCGACAGGACATGCAGGCTGAAGGCCTGGAGCCGGATCGCCTGCTCGCCGGGGTCCGCGAGACGCGCTGGGGAGGCGATATCCTGGCACGCTTCGCACAACTGGCCAACGGGTAGGCGCTACCTTTCCCATTCACGCGTTGTTCTGGGACGGGGTTGCCACTGTGTCTTGAGTGGCGCCTCAGGTGGTGGCTACGGCTCGTCGTCGGACAGAAACTCGGGCGCGCACCGGCCGCAGACAAGACGGTCGCGAGGTACCGAATCCCCACACGAGACACACAGAAACTCCAGCGAACCCGGTTTGTCGAGATCGGCCCGAAAGGTTCTCACCACAATCTGGTCGGCCATTCGGTACACGATCCCAGGATCGGCCTCGACCGCTTTCGCCGCAGCGGCGCTGGTTCGCTCGAGTTCCTGGCGGGGATCTCGATCCTTCTGCTCCATCGCCGCCTCAGCCGCAACCATAGCGGCAATACGAGCACGAGTGGCCCGGTCGGTATCCAATTGTCCCTCCATGCCGGTGCGGTTCGATCGACGACACCGCACCGACCGTTCGCTGCGAGATGGCTCCCTCGCACTTCGATCCTCTCAGTTTCGGAGAAAGAAAGAAGTGACGGCGCCCACTTCTCGTCCGGATGGAAGGGGTCGGGGCCGGAGCCGCAGAACCGCTGATCCGCTGATCCGCTGATCCGCTGATCCGCTGATCATAGTGGGTACCGCGTATCCGTCCCCAGGCGTTGCCTGGCGCACACGTGAGCCTCTTTCAATATTCGGGAATCGCCCGTTGTAGCGCCGATCTCCAGATCGGCGTCGATCGCGACGATGTCCGTCAGGACGCCGATCTGGAGATCGGCGCTACAATTTCTCCCGACCCCAACTGCCCAAAGACCGAATTTTGAAAGAGGCTCACGTGGCACCCATCTGGATTTGACTCTTTTTAAAGGCACCCATCATCCATCCTGATCGGCAAAGACCGGTGACAACCACGATTCGAAAACCCATATTGGAAACCAACGCGTCGGCATTGAAATCAGATCGCCCAGATGCCGCGGCTCGACGGTGGGCTCGCGAGCCCGGTGCGGCCGGAGTAGGCCGCGCCCAGGGGAAAACAACTGGCACGTCCGCCCAGAGAGAGAGAGAGGTCCGAGTCGTGAAACGATCCCGCCCTCCAACAATCGCCATCATCGTGATCGCTTCGACACTCACGATTGCGGCCGTCCCTGCCGAAGCCACCTCGCCCCGCGGTCGTCCGCCCGGGCTCGTCCAGCCGGTCATGGCCATCGAGCGAGGTTGCGATGATGCGGATGCCGGCCGTCGATGTCGCAGCCTACCGCGCCGAGGATGCCGCACTCGAGCAGTCCGGCCAGCCGTTCCCCTTCCGATTCGCTGCCGGTATCGAGACCTGCCATCACCCCGGCTCGTGATCGGTTCCTGGGAGATCCCTGCCGAACGGGTGGCTGCTCTGGCGGCTCCGGATCGTCTCGCCGGGCGCGCTCAGCCTCAACCTCGGGTTGGACCGATTCAGATCTGCCGACGGGGGCCACCCTGTGGCTCTACGACGGATCCGGGACCATGGTTCAGGGACCGTACACGAGCAGCGACCGGAATGCGGATGGTGGGCTGTGGACCCCGGTCGTCCTCGGCGACGAGCTCGTCGTCGAGCTCGATCTGCCGCCTGGGACCGCACGCGCGGAACCGATCTTCGGATCGCATCGGTCAACCACGGCTACCGAAGTTCGGCGACGACCCCATCGCGACCCGGACCAAACAGGGCAGCTGCAACATCGATGTCATCTGCCCCGAAGGCGACGACTGGCGCGACCAGATCCGTTCCGTGGCGCGGCTCATCATCTGGGTGCCTATCTCTGTACCGGCCAGCTCGTCAACACGACAGCCGAGGACGAAACCCCGTACCTGCTCACCGCCCAGCACTGCGTCGAGAACGCATCCCAGGCCACCTCGGTGGTCGCATTCTGGAACTACGAATCGCCCACCTGCGGCATGTTGAGCGGTGGAAGCCTCGGACCGACAATCAGATCGGTGCAACGTTGGTCTCGAGCTGGCAGTGGCATACGGGTTCCGACTTCTCCTTGATTCTCCTCGACGAGATGCCCGATCCGTCCTTCAACGTCTACTACTCGGGCTGGGACGCCACCGGGGATATCCCACTGGGATCGGTCGGCATCCACCATCCATCGGGGGACGAAAAGGCGATCGCATTCAACGACGATCCCCTCCTCGCGACCAACCACTACGGGTACGGCAGCCACCAGTGGGAGGTATCGGAGTGGGAGCAAGGCACCACCGAGGGCGGTTCCTCAGGATCGTGCATGTACGACCCCGCCAGCCGGCTCTGCGTCGGCACGCTGACTGCCGGGACCGCCTCCTGCACCAACCCCTCCGGATACGACATCTACGGCCGCATGGACGCCCACTGGACCGGGGACGGGACCCCGACGGGCCGGCTTTCCGATTGGCTCGACCCGCGCGGCACCGGCGTCCTCACCCTCGCTGGACGAGACTCCGGCTCCCTGGTCTTTTCCGACGGCTTCGAAACGGGCAACACCAGCCGCTGGTCGGCAGTCTTGCCCTGACGGCGCTCCACCCCTTGTATGTGGGGGTGCCCGGCTGATGAATAGGTGCCAACCGTCATCAGGGTGGCACCCATCATCAGCCCGCCTCAGCCCGCCTCGAGGCAACCAACGGAGTCAATCCTTCCCCACCGCTCATCTCGCGTCTATTCCTGTTGCAATACCTAGATTTTCTAGGTATACTTACCCTAGAACTATTAGGTATTGGAGATTTCGACATGCCCGAGTCGTCCAAATGGCGCTGAACAAAGACCTCGTCGCGGCCTCGGCCACGCCGCTCGTGCTGTCGATCCTCAATCACGGCGACAGCTACGGCTACGCCATCATCCAACAGGTCCGAGAGCTTTCCGGTGGCGAGTTGGACTGGGCAGAGGGCATGCTCTACCCGATCCTCCACCGGCTTGAGAAGAAGGGCCTGGTGGCTTCCTACTGGGGGAAGGCGGACACCGGGCGCCGCCGCAAGTACTACCGCCTCCGCAGGGCAGGATCGATCCTGCTCACCGAACAACGCAAGCACTGGAAGGACATCCATACCATGCTCGAAAAGCTCGATGGAGGAAGCTAATGTTTCAGCTAGACGAAGAGGTGCGCGCCTGGTGCTCATCCATCCTGCCGGATGACTGCGCGCAGGACGAACGCCTGGAAGAGCTGGAGGACCATCTGTACAGCGAGATCGAAAGGCTGGAGACCGAGGGCGCAAGCCAGCGGCAGGCTTTCGTCGCCGCAACCGAAAAACTGGGAGAAGCCAAGATGCTGATGAGTGAGTATTCCAAGAACCGATCCTTCGTATCGCGCCTCTGCGCGCTGGACCGTCGGCTGTCCGGCAGCGGGACGATCAGCAGCCCCTCGCTGCGCAAGAAAGCCAACCGTCTGATCATCGGTCACGCGATCCTGTGGGCCGCGGCCATGCTGGCCATCGCGTTCCTGCTCAGGGATACCGAGCCCGTGAACAACGTACTCACGCTGGTGATAGTCCCACTGTGGTTCGCATCCTACATGCTGATCAATGCCACCTTCCGGTCGCCAAAGCCCGATTCGGAGTGCTGATCGGCACAGGTACGGAGCCGCGGGGAGACTCGCTCGCAATTCCGCACGTCCGAATCCGGCAACTCTAGAAACCGATCGCGCTCCAGGCGGTGGTGTCGCCGGTCTCGAAGCCGTCGGCGACCCAGAGATCGTTCCCGTCGGGTGCCACCGCCCAGGCATCGGTGAAGCCGTCGTCGAGCCGTCCCACGAGGAACGGGTTCTCGGGGTCGGTGATGTCGATGACCCGGATCCCTCTGCTGTGGGCCGCAACGTACAGGTGTGCCCCTGCCACAGCCATCTTCTCGTAGAGGGTGTCGGGCTCGTCGTGCGCGGTCAACAGAGAGAGGGTGTCGCCTGAGAAGCTCACGACGGCAAACCCGGCGCTCGTTTGTCCCGCGACCCGCGAGAGGTTGACATAGAGGTTGCCATCCGGTCCCGGGTAGACGTTGCGGGCGTTGAGGCCGGTGAGCCGGTCCAGATACGCGGTGGTACCCCCCGCCGGCAGCGCGGTCCGATCGAGAAGCGCGAGACCGCGGTTGCCGGCGACCACGATCCGATCAGGCGCCACTTCCACGGCGTCAAGGAGGTGGTCCGGCTCACCGGACTGGCAGTCATACCGCGCCTGGTAATCCAGCGCCATCGTCGACGGTTCGGCCGCAGACGCTGTTGCCGCAGCGCCCGCGATGAGGCATGCGATCATCGACATAGCCATCTCCCATGATCAAACGATCTGGAGCCCGCTGGGGTTGACACGGGTCACGAAAACAACCGGTCCCAGATGGATGGGTTCCACGTGAGCCTCTTGCAAAATCCCGGAGTGTTCGGGAAATCATTGTGCGTGGTCTTGCTGCCGGCGGGGCGCCGGCGCTACAAAGGGCAGAGGTTCATTGTGGGGCCCGCGAGGCCGCCGGCGCTACAAAAGGCCGAGGTCCATTGTAGGGCCGGCGAGGATGCTACAATCCGGCTCCGAGCGAGGACGACCCTCGCTCCCCCTTTCAGCACATCTGTGGAGGATTGGCATGCCGTACAAGGAGATCGTGACCGCGCGAGTCGTTTCGAGACAGAACCACCAGCCGGTTTCCGGTGCAACCGTACGGGTCTACGACAAGGACCTCGTCTTGGACGACTTCCTCGGAGAGGCCACCACCGATGCAGATGGACACTTCAGCATCACCTTCAGCTCGGACGACTACCAGGGCCACGTCACCGGCTTCGAGGCGCGGCCCGACATCTTCGTCAAGGTCACCAACCCCGCTACCGGCAAGACCACAAAGAGCAAAGTCTTCGAGGAGCTTACCGGCAATCTGACCAGGGATGACGCCGAGGAAATCATGAACCTCGGTGACATCGAGGTGGACTGAAACCCTCCTTCCTGCCGGGTGGGTGCCCAAAGGTGCCTCTATAGAGAGTCAAGCGATAATTCGAGAAGAATGAACCTCGCCGTCGTCGAGGGTGTGGAACTGTGGGAAACCCGCCGCGGGTTTTCCAAGCCCTGTGGGAAGGCGATCCACCTCATCGCCCAGTCCGTCCTCCATCATCGCCTGCTTCAGAACACCGACGTAGGCCCGCCGGGCCGTCTTCACTGTGGGCCCGAAAGCCAGGAGTGATTCATCGGCATCACACATTGGAGATCTGATCTTTCCCATCAACTCGCGGTGGCCAGACAGCGTGTACTCTGCGGGCTGACCTGCCAGTCCCGCCCGGACCGGGTTGAGATGGATGTATACACGGTACAGACCGCCTTCGATCATCTCGCGACGAAGCCTGGGCAAGACTCCCCTCCCCTGCCCAGCACCCCATCATGAGAAAGTCAAGAAAGCTTCTCCTGAGAATCCTCTAGAAGGCTCCCCCTTCGGAGAGCGATTACGCTCTTCGTTGGGAAAACAGTACCCACTGTGGATAGCAGTGGGAGAAGGAGGAGCCAATGGCACTGTACTGTGGTATCGATCTTCACTCAAACAATTGCTGGGTCTCTGTTCTCGTGGAGGGCCAACAGGTCGTGAAGGAGAAGCGGATCGGCAACGATCTCGACTTGGTCCTGGAGTTCTTGGAACCGTTCCGGGAAGAGCTCGAGGGCATCGCGGTGGAGTCGACATACAACTGGTATTGGCTGGTGGACGGGCTGATGGATGCCGGCTACCAGGTGCATCTGACGAACACATGGGCAATCAAGCAATACGACCGGTTGAAGTACGCCGACGATCGTCATGACGCCAGGTGGCTCGCCCACCTGCTGTCGCTTGGGATCCTTCCAGAGGGCTACATCTACCCGAAAGAGGAAAGAGGGGTCCGCGACCTTTTGAGACGTCGTATGTTCCTCGTCCAAAAGAAGACGGCGTTTCTTCTCGCGATGCGCGGGGCCTTCGAGTGTCGCACCGGACTCAGGACTCGGACGAACGACGTCAAAAAGTGGACCGTCGATGACATCGCGCCTCATATCGACGACCCGTATGCCTCGCTGGGGGTTTCGTGTCTTCTTGAGCCGGTCGGCACCATGGATGAACAGATCAAGTTGATCGAAAAGATCGTGCTCAAACAGGGAAGGCTTCGTGATGAGTACCACCACCTGACGTCAGTGTGGGGAATCGGCAAGATCCTTGGGCTGACCATCATGTACGAGGTCGGGGACATCAACCGCTTCGCCAAGGTGGGCAACTTCGCCTCGTACTGTCGTCTTGTGAGGTCGGATTGGCTGACCAACGGCAAGCGGAAAGGCTCAGGCAATGCACGCAACGGAAATCCGTACCTGTCGTGGGCATTCTCCGAGGCCGCACACTTCGCGACGATCCACTACGAAGATGCGAAGAAGTACGTCCAGAAGAAGAGGGGCAAGACGAACGGAATCGTGGCGATTCGAGCTTTGGCTCACAAGCTGGCGAGGGCGTCGTACCACGTCATGAAGGACCAGGTCGACTTCGATCCAGATCGACTATTTAAATGATGTTACGGACCGGGGAGGGAGCCAGAATCGGTGCCTGGGAAAACCACCTGCCTGAGTAGACCCGCCCCGGTCCTTTCACCTTTTGCTCGGCCTGCGAGTCGGCTGTGAGCCACGAGGTGTTGGCACTCTTTGGAGGAGCCCGTTACCTGCAGACCTCTGGTCACTTGGACTCAGCCGGCAGAGCTCGAGGACTTTCTGGGGCGCCAGCTGGCGCCAGGGGCCGGAGAACTTCCCCGGAAGATCTCCTTCGCCTTGATCCTGATGGGTGGCTGGGGCAGCCGACGACTGACTCCAAATCAATTGAAAGTCCGGCCTCGCGGAAAGATCAAAGGGTGAACTCCCATCGAGCCGACATCGCAACAGGCTGTGGACTCTGCGGAAAGCTGCAGCGCATCTTCCAGCAGATCCCACAGCCGCGACGACGAGATGGGACTACAAGTTGTTTTCTTCGTTTCGGCGGACCATCGCATCCCGTCCTGGGAAAGCTCTGCCCACTTGACAAGGAGCTGCTAATGGGTGG
>CAWKLM010000012.1:0-48654 GCA_963850475.1 Ilumatobacteraceae bacterium
AATATAGGCCCCAAAGGTTTTCAAAACCTTTGGGGTTTTTTATATTGTTATTTGACGGTCTATCTGTTGGTTCAAGGAAATGAAGGTCTCTGTTCTGGATACCCCTTCTATCTGTTGTATGTCCCTATTAAGTACGTGCATAAGATGTTCGTTGTCCCGGCAAAGTACTTTTATAGAATGGACCAGTTTCCTGTAGTATAGTGGCATTCCAATACTTCTGGAATTTTTTCAAGTTCCTTTACGGCTAAAGGATTGCTCATGGCCTTATCCAAATAGATGCCAATGTAGGCCATGGTGGTATATCCCAATACTTTGGGATTGATAATAAATTTAGACCCAGCAATTAATCCTGAAGCTTCCAATTTGCGTAGACCGCTGATGAATAGCAGCACCCGAAATTCCAATTTTTCGGGCAATTTCGAGAACAGGCTTTCTGGCATCGTGCCATCAAAAAATCTTAGGATCTTTTTGTCGATTCCGTCAATTTTAATTTTTTCGTTATTGGATTTCATGATTAATACTTCAATTATAATATAAAGATACCAAAATGGTTTTAAACCTTAACTAGCAACGGAATCCGGATTATAGCCTAAGTAGGGTACTTTATATTCTTTAAAGTGTATACCAAAGCTTTTCAATTCCTTTAAAATGGGTTCATATACCTCGCGTCTAATAGGTAGTTGTACCCCAGGGTTGGTTATTTGTTTGTTTAGGATGAGTAAGGTGGCCATGGCCACCGGTAATCCAACGGTCTTGGCCATGGCAGTGTATGTCCTGTCTTCCCCAGTGACCACCATGTTGGAATCTATCTGTTCTTTTTTGCCATTAAGTTCGTATCCAAATTTATGGTACATGACGATCATATCCTTGTCCGTCTGGGCCAAGGTCCAGCTATCTTCCAAGATTCTTTGCAAAATTTGTGCAGGGGTAGCATTTTTTAATTCAATTTTTCTTTTGGAATCAAAGAGGTGGAGTTCCATTAATTTTTCCCACATTATATCATCCTGATCAATTTTTAGGTAATGCCGCGATTTTTAGTTCTACCGTGTTGGTCGGATAAGGTAGAAAAAGGTTGACAAATTGACGGTAAGACATCCCTTCGGAATTCTCGATGGTATAACTATCATCGGTCATGCCCAATTGTACAAACATCTCGTCTGAATCGTCTGACTTGGCACCGATACCGGTATGATTTCGGGTTCGTGGTATCTTCATCGATGCCAGTTGAACGATCAGTTTTGAGAAGACGCCGATGAAGATCACTTGAGCTCCCTCGGTTGCACACGGCGTGCGTCTTCGCCAGCGGGCCGAACGCCGGCCGGGGTGTTTACCACTGGATTGGCTCAAGACAACCAAAGGGGGTCAGCGATGCTGATTGGAATTCTCGTCTCATTGGTAGCTACTGGAACGACTGCCCAACCCGTGAATTCGACTCAATACAACCGGGGCTCAATGAACATCCACTCTGCCTCCATCGAGAGTTCGAATACCGTCACGCCGGCTGCGGATGTCGATTTGAAGCAAGCTCGCGGTCAGGGGCTCCGACCGGATGTTCGCGTTACCGGCCGACGCAACGGGTGACATTGTCGAGCTCGACCCGTGGACCGGCGCCGAGATCAACCGCTTTCCGGCGCCTGAGCCTCCGCTGCAGGGCCCGGACGGCCTCGCGTTCAACGGCAGGAGCCTGTTCTACTTCACGTCCTCCGGTTCGATGACGCTGTGGGAGCTCGACCCTGAAACGGGTGCTGTTCTCGACGCCGACGTCGTCACAGTCGGGAGCGGCGGCTTCGACGGGATCGCAGCGGTCGCCGGCGCGCTCTGGATCCTGGATTACTCCGCCATCGACATTCACGAGTTCGACCCGGTGACCGACACCATCGTCCTCACCCTGGACATCGACGTCCTCAATCCAGGGGTTACGATCGTTGGCGGAATCTGTGGGATCACCGGCCCCGACGCCCTGATCGCCACTCAGTCACCGGGCGCGGTGTTCGAGATCGACCCGTCAACCGGTCTGGTTTCAAATACCTGGCAAACAGCTACCGCCGACCTCATCTGGGGAGTTGCGGCCATCAACGGAGAAATCTGGATCGGCACCGGCAGCGGTGCCGGAAACCTCCATCGCTACGACCGCAATGGCGTACTTCAGTCAGTCACTCCCCTTCCCTACAACGTTTCCGCACTGGGAGGAGACGACTCAGGCAGCATACCGCGCCGCTTGTTCGCCATACCGGACGACGCCTCGGGCGAAATCGTTGAACTCGACCTGGGATCCGGCGCAGAGCTCAACCGCTTCTTGGCACCCTCGGCCCCCACAGGCGGCCCGGACGGGCTCGCTTTTGACGGCAACAGCCTGTTCTTCTTTGCCGCCGACGGGTCTGGGACACTGTGGGAGATCGACCCGAACAACGGCGCCGTGCGCGACGCCGACCCTGTCACCGCCGGGTCGGGCGCCTATGACGGAATCGCTGCTTCGCCGGTTCAGTATGGATCATGGACGAAGTGGCTCGATGACATCCACCATTTCGACCCAGTGAGCGACACCGTCGTCGGCACTCTGGACATCGATGGTCTCAACCCGGGAATCGAGATCGTCGGCGGAATTTGCGGCATCACCGGGCCGCGGAATCGCCGCGTTCGCCGGTTCAGTATGGATCATGGACCAGGGAATCGAGAATATCCATCATTTCGACCCGGTGAGTGACACCGTCGTCGGCACTCTGGACATCGATGCCCTGAATCCCGGAATCGGGATCGTCGGCGGAATCTGCGGCATCACCGGCCCCACGCCCTGATCGCCACCAACACCGTCATGGTGCCGGCGGAGGTTCATGAGATCGACCCTGGAACCGGCCTCGTCACGAACACGTGGACAGCCGCCACTGGCGATTACATCTTCGGCGCTGCGGCATCAAACGGCGAGATCTACCTCGGCAGCGGAGACGGTCCTGGTGCCATCTACCGTCACGACCGCGCCGGCGTCCTGCTGTCGACCATCGATCTTCCGTACAACGTCTCCGCCCTCGGCGGCGACGATGCCGGGACAGTCCCATGGGAGCCACCTCTTTTCGCCGACGGATTCGAGAGCGGAGACACCTCCGGGTGGAGTCTGGCGACACCGTGATGAGATGGGTTCCGATGGGTACCACGTCTCACTTCATGACCTTGGTTCCGGGCGATTCCCCCTAACGTCGCAATGCGATGGGTGACACCCATCGGAACTCAATGGGCGCCCAGGGGCACGCCCATCAATCGGCCCTCTGATAACGATAAAGGGTCAGCCGGCGGCTTCCAACATCTCTCACAACCTGCTGCGTACGTTGCCATTGCGAGCCGCGAACTCCCTCGACTCGCGAACCGAGGTTCAGCTTCCTTCCCCTCACCCGCTCCACGGTCGCGTACGTCCATCGCCGCACGTCGTTGCGGTCGAGCAGGTCCATCAGGTGGGCCAACCGCTGGTCCTTGTAACAGAACATGAATCGTCGCTCCCACCAGGTTCGACCGGCGATGTGAGGCAGGAGGTAGGTATCCGAAATGACCGGTTCGCCCGGATCCGAGAATGCCCTCACTTCGGCACTGATCCGGTGGTGAACCTGGCAGCTGGGTCGAAAAAGGACCACGCCGAAGGCTTGGGCGGTAACCGCCGCGATCGCGACCGTGATCATCACCGCCCGCCGGGCAGCCCGCCAACGTCCTTCGGTCGGCGAAAACGAAAACATCAGCGCGGTGAGCAGCAGTAACGACGGAAGGAGGAATCGGTTCCCCCACCCGATGGCAAGCACCGGCCTCGCGAGGTAGAGGACGATCATCAGCCACACCGCCGTCGCGACGACCAACAGTCGGCGGCCGTCCCATCGACTGCTCGGCCATCCACTCCACAGGATCAACGGCAACGGGCTGAGGAGGATCCAGGCGACACTCGGGGCTGACCCGAAGAAAGACTCGGTCGGCCTCGACCCGCTGATCCAGAGGATCGCAGGAACCACGAATGCGCCGGCAAGACCGGCGACAACCGCTGCAATCGCCAACCAGAGCCCGACCGCGCTGCGGCGTGTCCTCGGCAGCAGAACCAGAACCAGCGCTGCTGCCCAGATGGCGACTGCCAGCCCGCAGGTCCAGTGCGGTGCAAGGAAAGCTCGAACCGCCTCCAGTCTCGAAGCCAAGAACCACACCTGTTTTACCGATGACTGCATGTGGAAAGTCACATGTAGCGGCAGCCATCTACCCAACAGGGCAGCCTGAATCAACGACCCGAGAAACGCTCCTGCCATCATCGAACACCCGCCCACGAGGCATTTCCGGAACCCCTTCAATCCTCCGGGATTCAGAATCGGAATCGCCAGCACCGGCGCGATGAAGAACACCTCGGTGCGGGCCCATCCACCCAGACCGATGAGCGCACCGAACACAGCCCATCGCCAGGTCTCGCCGAGCTCGGTGCTCGCTCCCGGTCACGACGACGCAGACCCCGGCCAACACGATCAGTGCTGCGAGCGAGTGCTCCCAAAAGGTAACTGCGTAGAAGCTCAGCGGCGTGGCCATGAGGGCGAGAGCGGCGACAAGCCCCCTTGGATAGGCACCACCGAGAACCGATGCGAGCACACCGGTGAGCCAGGCCGCCGCCAACGCTGCGACGAGCGGGAAGGTCCGCAGAAGGGCGTCGCCTCCCGCGGCAACCGGACCCGACGCGAGCATTGGGAACAGCGCCGGGAACACCGACACCAATCTTCCTTCCACCGGCGCGAGCTGCGGTGGAATGTACTCGAAGTGCGGATCGATGTCAGCCGCCGGGTACTCGAACCCTCTCGGCCACCCCTCACCCTCCGCGAAAGCCATCGTCTGCCAGTATTTCGGACCGGAATCCGAGGAGTACGGCGCGGTCGGCGGCACGCTCGCAGCCACACCGATCATCACCAGAGCTGCGGCGATGAACAGGACGACGGGGCGGTTTTTCATCTTCGTCAACAGTGTAACCGCCAACCCGATTTTTGAGGGTGGCTGAGTAGAATCGGGATGTCCCGTTCGCGCATGGGAGAAAAGTGTCGTGCCACGACACCCCCGCCTGTTTCTTCCTGGCGCGATCTATCACGTCTACTGCCGCGTTGGTCGCGGCGAGTTTGTCTTTGACGACGAATTCGAGGCCATCGAGTTCATCGAGGTGCTTCGCAAGGTCCGGGATCTGGATGGCTGGACGATATTGAAGGGTGACACGTACACATTTCCACACCGTTGATTGAAGCCGAGGATGCCCCCTCAGGAGGGGTCGCTTTCCGGGATTGAGAATCCAGATGAGTGCCACGGACGATTGCCACCCATCGATCTGGTCGCGACGGCAACCACTGCAGGCAGAGACTGCAGCTAGGCCATGCGGAACACTGTGCCCCTACGGGCGCCGGAACCGCATGTGCCTCACTTTGTGTGCCTCGAACGAGTCCACGATCGCAAACCCGGGGTACTCGTACACCCTGATGCCGTTGCCAAGTGAGGGTGGCCTGTTCACCTCTCCAGAACCGCCCTGCGGTTCAACTCGTTTCAAGCTCGATCCATGGACCTTGAACACAGGATAGGGCACGGAGCTGAGATCAGCAATGAGCTGCATATGCAGATTCAGGTCGGATGGCACGACGCCGGCGGGGACGCTTGGAGCGATCAACGCCGATCTGGAGATCGGCGCTACAACGCGCGACCCACGAAATATGCATGGATGATGGGTGCCACGTACACATTTCCACACTTGTTGATTTTTGAGGGTGGCTGAGTAGAATCGGGATGTCCCGTTCGCGCATGGGAGAAGTCTCATGCCACGACACCCCCGCCTGTTTCTTCCTGGCGCGATCTATCACGTCTACTGCCGCGTTGGTCGCGGCGAGTTTGTCTTTGACGACGAATTCGAGGCCATCGAGTTCATCGAGGTGCTTCGCAAGGTCCGGGATCTGGATGGCTGGACGATATTCGCGTGGTGCCTAATGGGGAATCACTACCACTTAGTCCTGAAGACCCAGGATATTGTTCTCTGGCGGTCCATGGCCCGCCTCCAGGGCTCGGTCTCGCGGAGCTACAACCGGCGCCACCGGTTCCTCGGGCGCCTCTGGCAGAGCCGGTACCGCGCTCGGGTGATCGACTCAGACGAGTACTTCCGGCAGGTCATCGCCTATGTGCACCTGAACCCCGTTGCCGCAGGAATCGTCAACGACCCCGCCGAGTACGTCTTCAGTGGGCATCGGGAAATCATCGGCGCCTGCCGGCCGAACATCATCGATCGGCATGCAACCCTTCGCGGTTTCGGAACGACACACGACATCGCTCCCGCTGAAGACTACCTGCGCTGGATACGGGAGGTGGCCGAAGCACGGTGGGCCGCCGGGAATGTGTCGGAGCTTCCGTGGTGGGTCGAGGCGAACAACGACGACGAGATCGCGGATTCCGGCCGTCACCCTGCGGCGACAATGTACGACGGTCGCAGATTGGCCGAGGAACGTGCCGAGCTCGACCTCGGCGAGTTCTCTCTTCAGATGGAGGCGGTCAGCGGTTGTTCCTTCTCGGAGTTGTCGTCAAGAACTCGGAGCGCGGATCAGACCCGCGGGCGGATCGAGTTCACCACACTCGCTGTCGGGCGCTACGGGCTTCGTGTTTGTGATGTCGCCGCTCTGCTTCGTAAACACCCCAACTCAGTGACAAACTGGCTCAACAGGGGGCTCCGACTCGAACGCGACGATCCCGATTTTATGAAACGACTCAATCAGCTCGATGCTGCGATCTCACGCCGAGGCTGACAATCCAACAACTGTGGAAATGTGTACGTGGTACCTATCGTGGTTAGTGAACGGGATTCCTCCCGAAATCGATTGTGAGGTCGCAGTCGCCGGCGTCCTTCAGCGTGGTCCCCATCCATCGATGAGGGATTGGAGGATCCGTTCGCGGGTGGTGGAGTCGAACTTGCCCTGAATGCCCGCGAGCGAGCGGCCGATCCGGATCGTGGTCGCGAAAGCCGTCCTCGGCCAGGGATGGGGGGTCCGGCTCGACGGTGTTCCAGTCGGCCAGGTGGGCGCGGAGCCGGGCGAGGGCCTCAGGGATCGCGCAGCCGCCTGGCGTCAGCCTCTCCGCGCCAGGTCCATTCGCGCCACGGTTCGAGTCCGAGGAGCGCCTCGCCGCCGAACATCCCGGCCTCCATACCGATGAGCATGCCGGCGAGCATGCCGACATGGCCGCCGATGACGGCCGAACCGGTCCACTCCGCGAGAATGGGGCCGAGCCAGTGCCCGAGCCAGACCATTCCGGCGATCATCACGGCGTTGCCGACGAGATGGGTGGAAATCCACCGCCGGCGGCCGGTTCGGGCGAGCTCGGCGCAGCGGGTGAAGGCGAGCCCGGTGGGGATCGCGCCGAGCAGCATCAGCCCGGTCATCCACGAGAACACCATGGGCCAGAAGGTCCCGCCGCTTTCGCCGTGGTCGCCGTGAGCGCCCTCGGCGGGCGCCGCGGGATCTCCGCCGGCAGCGGCGGTCTCCGCACCGTCGCCGGCGCAACACGAAGGTTGAGCGGGGTCCGTCTCGGATGGGTCCCGGTGGATCCCGGTGGACGCGCACGGTTGAGCCGGTGTCTGCCTCCCCGTGGCTGCCGCAGCCGTGTCCCATGGCGGCGTGAAAGGAAGCGCCGCGAGGAGGCGCCGAGAATCCGAGATCGACCCACCACCCGGCGAGCATGCCGAGACCGCCGAAGACGCCCATGACGAGGAACATGTCGATCCGGTGATTGAGCCGCAGCCGGTGGACCCACGCCTGGTGGACCAGTCCCGCGATGGCCGCGGTCACGGCTACGACCTCGAGAGCGAGCCGCCACTCCAGCCGCCCAAGGAGCACCAGACCGATTCCCTGAGCGAGTGTGGCCACGGCGAGCACCACCGCCAGCGTGGAGGATCGACTGCTCGTCATCTCGTCTCGCGAACGAGGCGGTTGGCGACGGGCCGGACCAATGCCGCTTCGGCCTCCTGCTGGTCGTCGGCGAGCACGCCGGTGGCGCGCCAGGTGACGATCAGGCTCGAGCAGGTCATGAGAATGGTGGCGGCGACCGGGTGCAGGATTCCGGCGACCGCGAGGCTGATGCCGACGGCGTTGTAGGCGAGGGCGATGACGAGGTTGCTGCGGATGGTGCTGACGGTGCGGCGCGCCAGCGAGACGGCCCAGGGAATCGTCCGCAGATCGCCGCCGTGCCAGCTGATGTCGGCCGCCTCGAGAGCCAGATCGGCGCCCTCGGCGACGGCGATGCCGACGTCGGAGGCGGCCATGGCCGCCGCATCGTTGACGCCGTCTCCGACGTACAGGAGACGGTGGCCGGCCTGTCTGCGGCCGCGGACCTCGCGCAGCTTGTCGTCGGGGTCGAGGTTCGCGAGGATCCGGTCGACGTCGATGTCTCGGGTGCGCTCGGCGCGGTCCCCCGTGAAGACCTCGCTGATCATCCCGAGCTCTTTCAGCTCGATGAGTGCTTCCGCCATACCGACCCGCCGGTGCTCGTCGATGGCCGCCGCCGCCACCGGTCGTCCACGCCGCAGCACCGCCAGAATGCGGGCTCCGGTGGGGGCCTCGAGGTCGCGAACGAGGTCGTTCCAGACAGCGTCATCGGCGACGCCGAGCCCGTCGGGATCTCCGACGGTCCAGGTCTCCGGATCACCGTCCGCCACCTCGATCCGGCCGGAGAACCCGACCCCGGGGAGCACCCGGGTCTCGCTGACCCGGCCGCTCGGGGCGTGCACGAGGTCGCGGAAGGCCGTCGCGATGGGATGCCCGCTGGCCCGCTCGAGGATCTGTACGGCGTTTCGAACCTCGTGCCGATCGGCGGCGTCGCCTCGGCTGACCAGGTCGCGGAGCGTCAACGTGGGCGCCGTGAGGGTGCCGGTCTTGTCGAAGACCGCGATGTCGATCTCGTTCAGGGCCTCGATCACCGCGCCGGACTTCGCGATGAGCCCCCGCCCGGCGAGCCGTCCGAGGGCGGCCCAGGCGGCGAGCGGGGTCGCCAGCCCGAGAGCGCAGGGACACGCGACGAGGAGCACCGTCATGGCGTTGAACAGCCCGACGGTCCAGTGATCGAGCATCGTCCAGACGGCGAACGTGGCGGCGGAGATGACGAGCACGAGAGGGAGGAACAGCGCCACGAGGCGATCGGCGAGATGCTGCCACGACGTCGGTTGAGAACGGGCCCGCTCGACGGCGTCGACGATTGTGTCGATCCGCCGCTCCCCGGCCGCCGAGGCGGCGCGCACGACGATCCCGGCGTCCAGGCTGTGCGTGCCGGCCCAGACGGGGTCGCCCGGACGGCGAACGACCGCGAAGGCCTCTCCCGTCATCTCGGCCTCGCGGATCCAGGCCATGCCGTCCTCGATGACCCCGTCGACCGGGATGGATTCGCCCGGATCGACCCTGACCCGATCGCCCGGCCGGATCTCGCTGAGGCTCACCGTGCCTTCGTTGCCGTCCTCGTCGAGCCGGGTGCATGTGGTGTGCTCGGGGGCCCAGGCCCGGGTTGCTGACAGAGCGCGCTCCTGGGCGCCCGTCGTGACCTGCTGGCCGAAGGCGTAGACCACCAGGAGGATGCTGACGATCTCGAAGTAGACGTCGCCGCGGCCGGTCAGCGCCGCTACGGCCGACGCCGTGAACGCGCCGACGACCCCGGAGACGAAGAGCCCTTCGAGGGTGATCCGCCGGCTGCGCACCGCGGCCCAGGTGTTGCGGATCAGCGGCAGGCCGAGCAGCGCCAGGCTGAGCATCGCGAGCCCGCCGAGCACGGCGTGCACGACGGCGGCCTCTTGTGGTGTGGTTTCCGAGGTGTTGACGGCGAGGCTGACCGTCATGGAGTTGCCGGCGATGAGGATCCCGACACCGACCCGCCACCAGGTGGCGAGATCGAAGGGCTCGGCCGGGCCGCAGTCGCAGACGATGGGCTCGGCCATCAACCCTCTTCGTCGTCGGCGGGGTCGACGTCGGCCTCGGCGGTCACGGTGGTCTCCGGCGGCGTGAACTCGGCGGCGAAAGTGTCGAGGGAGGTGGCCTGGAATGCGTTTCGCCGTCCATCGGTGTGCGAGCGCACCGCCGCGACCAGCTCGGACGCCACCGAAGAGGCCTGATTCGACCACGAGTTGCGGATGTACGTCATGACCGAGGCGATCTGATCGTCCCTGAGGTGCGACCAGGGCGGCATGATGCCGTTGTAGACCTCGCCCTCGACGGTGATCTCGCCCTCGAGACCGTGCAGCAGCAGCGCCGCCAGCACATCCGGGCGACCGGTGACCCAGGACGAGCCGTCCAGCGGCGGGTAGTTTCCCGCCACGCCCCGGCCGTCCGCCTGGTGGCATGCCTGGCAGTTGTTGTAGACCCGTTTGCCCAGCACCATGGGGTCGACAGGCTCGAAAGCGCGGTCCTCGGTCGGCGCGAGGCCGCCCTTGAGCAGCGCCTGCTCGTCGTAGACATCGGGTCTGAATCCGCCCGAGTACATGCCGAGGTACCACCCCATGACGCCCATCAGCGTCAGCGCCGCGAACATCAGCCACAGCGGCACCGGTTCGTGGCCGTCCTTGGGCTCGGCCTTCTCGCGGTAGATCGGCTCGTGGATGTCGACAACGGCGCCGGTCTCGTCCTCGTGACGCTCCAGTTCGTGGCGGTCGGTGGTGTCGTCAGCCGGGGTCATTGGGGCACCTCCGGGACGGGATGGCTGGCGTTGAGGCTCTTCAGGTAGGCGACCAGAGCCGTGGCGTCAAAGGTCGGGACGATGATCACGTCTTCGCCGGGGTCCCACGCGGGTGGGAAGCTCAGCGCGTCGTACGGCCGTTCGATCTCGAGGGTGAGCTCGTCGAAGAGAAAGGAGAACGGCGGCATGATCGAGCCCGGTGAGGTGATCTCGGGGTTGTAGAGGTGGAGCAGGTGCCAGTCGCTGCTGGGCTGCCTGAGTCCGATGTTGGCCAGGTCGGGGCCGGTCCGCATGGTGCCGAGCAGCGGCGGTCGGTCATAGATGTGATCGCGGGCGACGGTGCGCCGGCTGCCCCAGCCGCGCTCGATGTCGGCGCCGAATCCCGGCGGGCGGACCTGCTGGCTGTGGCAGTACATGCAGCCGAGTGAGATGTAGACGCTGCGGCCGTGGGCGACCAGACCCGTGGGCTCGATCGGGTACTCGGTGCCGTCGTCGTTGACGATGGGTTCCAGCGAGCCGAGCTGCTGTTGCGGAACGATGGTCAGACCCGCAAAGGACAGAACCACGGTGAACAGGATCCCGACGTACAGCAGAGTGACGCGGTTCATCCTTCACCTCCCGTCACCGCCGCCGACGGGTCGAAGAGGGTCGGCCCCTTGACGTCGCTCGCCCTCAGCCGGAAAATCCGCCACAGCGACACGGCGAAGACGACGTGACCGATCGTCATCAGCACACCGGCGAGGGTTCGCGACCACAGGTACGGAATCATCATGAGGACCGTGTCCATGAAGGGGATGTCGGGGTTGTTCATCTCCAGGCCCTGGAACCAACCGCCCCACGTCAAACCGACCCAGTACATCGCCATACCGACGGCGGTGAGCCAGAAGTGGCCCTTGATCAGCGCCGCCGACGGCCACTCGCGGCCGGTCAGCCGCGGCACGATGTAGTAGATCGACCCGAACATGACCATGGAGAAGAAGGAGTAGACCCCGAGATGGGCGTGGGCCACGGTGTAGTGGGTGAAGTGGCTGACCTCGTTGACCGTGCGCAACGCCTGCAGCGAGCCCTGGAAGCTGACCACGGTGTAGCTCATCGCGCCGAAGACGATGAAGCGAAGCGTCGGGCTGATCCTGAGCTTTTCGAAGTGCCCCTTGGTCGTCATGTGATGGTTGATGGCGACCGTGGTGACCGGAATGAACATCATCACCGAGCCGACCGTGCCGACGGTCACCAGCCAGGCCGGGATCGGGCCGCCGATGAGGTGGTGCGTCCCGGCCCAGTTGTAGAACAGGGCCAGGGTCCAGAACCCCAGGATCGACAGGTAGTAGCTGTGGATCGGTCGTCCGAGGACCTTCGGCAGCAGGTAGTAGACGGCCGCCAGCCCGATGGGGGTGAACCAGAGACCGAGCACGTTGTGGGCAAACCACCAGTTGGCCGACGCCTGGACGACGCCGGTGGCCAGGTTGCCGTGAATCAGGGCATTGCCCTGAGCGTACAGGAACGGGAACCAGAGCACGGAACCGAGCAGGTACCACTGGGAGACGTAGATGTGGCTGACCCTGCGGCGGGTGAACATGGTGAGCGCCGAGAACATGAGGATCGCGAACAGCCCGGCGAAGAGGAACGACCAGTGGTAGGGGAACTCGAGCCACTCGACGCTTGTGCCGTGGCCGGCGAGGATCGACCAGGTGCCGCCGGCGACGGCGACGTTCCACAGCACGCAGGCGACGAGCAACGGGAGTCGAAACGGCAGCGTGACCCGGCACAGCCGGGCCGTGAGCCACAGCAGCACGCCGATCCCGGCCATGGACCCCCAGCCGTAGATCACCGTGTTGAGGTGGGCCGGGCGAATCCTGCCGAAGGTCAACCACGCCCAATCGCCGAGGAATCCCGGGGTGTGCAGCTTGATCGAGGCCACCAGCGCGAATCCCGAGCCGACGAGCAGCCAGGCCACCGAGCTGGCGACGAAGGCCATCACGACCACGGCGGTGGACCGATCGACGCTCTCGCGCCAGGTGACGTTCGAGGGTTCCGGCATACCGTAAGGAGTATCGGTGTCTTTATCCACTGTCGGGTCCTTCCTCTGGCGGGGTCGGGGTCGCCGCCTCGTCGACATCAGGGAATGCATCGGTCATGACGCCGACCGGCTCGTCGTCATCGAAGATGCTCGTGGCGCCCGCGCTGAAATTGCGCAGCTGTCCGGTGCGGACGGCCCACACCAGCCCGGCGACTGCGGTGAGGCCGAAGACGACGACCGAGCCGAAGATGAAGATGTAGATGAGGGCCATGGCCATTCCCTCCGGACGACGCTGCAGCCGCCCGCTCGTGCCAGTGAGGATACTCTTCCCGCCGCCCGGGTGCCACCTCCATCGTTTGGCCAAACGGGAAGAGAAACCACTCCGTGGGAGCTCGCGCCGAGGCTCGGCTACACTGTCGTCATCGAGATTTCCGACATGAGCCATCGCCTCCTCACCGGGATCAAGTTCTACCTCGGCTTCGCGCCGAAGTTCAGCCGCAGGGGATTCGAGCGACGGGGACTCGGCGAACAACCGGTGGAGGCCGATTTCCGGGATCAGCGCTGGCTGGTGACCGGTGCCAGCGGCGGCATCGGACGTGAGATTGTCGCACAGGCGGTCAGCCGCGGCGCCGGTGTCACCGCGGTCGCCCGGAGCGAGACCAGGCTGCAGGCTCTCAAACGGGAGCTCAACGGGCCCGGCGAGATCGAGGTCCGGGCTGCGGATCTCTCGCTGCGCCGCGAGGTCGTCGATCTCGCGGCGGCGTTGGCGGAAGAAGGGGGAAGTTTCGAGGCTCTGATCAACAACGTCGGCGTCCTGCTCAACGAGCACGTGATCACCGACGAGGGTCTCGAGGCCTCGTTCGCCACCAACCTCCTCAACCATTTTGTTCTCACCGAGGAATTGATCGCGCGCGACCTCCTCGCTCGAGGCAGTGTCGTGATCAGCATGAGCTCCGGAGGGATGTACACGACACCGCTGCTCCCGGAGCAGCTCAATGTGACCGATCCCGAGCGATACGATGGGGTGGCGGCCTACGCACGCCACAAGCGCGCCCAGGTGGAGCTAACGCACGCCTGGAATCGCAGGCATGGCCCCGATGTCACCTTCCACGTGATGCACCCTGGCTGGGTCGACACCGAGGGTGTCAAGACCTCGCTACCTGGTTTTCGCCTGCTTTTCGGACCCGTGCTGAGGACCGTCCGCCAGGGCGCGGATACCGCGATCTGGCTCGCCGCCGAGCGCCCACCGATGGCGGAGGAAGGCATCTGGCTCGATCGAGAGCTGCAGCCCGAGCATCTGGGTGACCACACTCGGGCGGATGACGAGCGCCGCACCGAGCTGATGGAGAAGCTTGAGGGATGGAGGCTCGCGACCTCTGACGATGGCACCGCAAAGGAGCCAAGCCCAGAAAGCCCGTTGTCGCGGCTGTAGACCTGCGGCTACCCTCAATGTTTTTCCAGAGCCTCGGGAGGGCGGCTGAGCCGGAGACCCCCAGAACGTTGGCGTCCATGAGTGCCGGGCTCGGCGCTCCGGATTGATTCATGCAACTGCGTCACACCCTCCTCGGCACCGATGAAGATGCTTCAGCGGTGCAAGGATCAACAGAAATATTCGTACGATGGGTGCCACGGATGGATGGGTGGATGGGTGCCTCTATCGAGAGTCAAGTCCAAATCTGAGGAAATGTCCCTCGTCGTCGTCGAGGCTGTGGAGCTGTGGAAAACCCGCCGCGGGTTTTCCAAGCCCTGTGGGAAGGCGGCCGAAGGCCGGCTTTCCATAGGGCGTTAGATCCACAGCCTGAGGTCTTGGTCTGGCGTCAACACTCCCTTGATGGTCAGCCAACATGCAACTGACCCTGATCGCCGATCACTCGGCGTTGCCTTTCCAGATGGCTCGAGATCAGGATCTCCTTGTCGTAGACGGCCTCGGTGGTCATCAGCTTGTACTTGATCTTGAATCGCTGCCGTGCCAGAGCGAGGGTCGCCTTCACATGGGATTTTGGATGGCCCTGATGGCGGTCCTTCTGCTTCTGGTGATAGGCCGCATCAATGGCGCTCGCGGACACGGCTGCAAAAGCGGATAGAAAATTCGTCCTCAAAGCATGTTTGTTGACGCCGCGAGCCAGTTTCGACGGCCTGCCTCCCTTGCCACCCTTCGCATTCCTCGCATTGTTGCTTTCCGTCGCCGAACAATGTTGTGTTTGCTAAGGGTGGCACCCTTCGGGGAATCGGCGATGTCTGCGGCGTGGTTGTTAATGGAGAGGTGCCCCATGCTCATCCGGATTCTGCTGCTGACGATATTCGTGATCGTGGGCACGGTTGCCGACGCGGCCGAGTCGCGCGGGCTGACCCTGTTCACAGTGGCGTTGCACGGGATCGAGGACGAAGAGTTCGTCGTCGGGACGGACGACCCCGAGCTGATCCGGGTTTGCCGGGAGCAGCTCGACCTGCCGGTCGACGAACGTGATCTCCACGTCAACGGCGTGATCGACCACGGTCACGGCGGCTTCAATCTCGGTCGGGAGTGGCACCACGAAATCGGCTCATGGCAGCTGGCCGAGGCGTCCGTGGCGCTGTGCGACGGCCTTCCGAGCGATGTCGCAGACGACCTCGAGTACTGGATCGAGGAGGTGGGGAACTTCTGCCCGTGGTCGAGCTACATCGCCGCCGAGGGCGTCCCCTACCCGCCGCGCTCTCCGGCCGCGGTGCGGGTCTCCCTGACACCGTGGGTGACCGGACTTGACCGGCCGCTGGGTGTGGTTTGGCCGCCCGGCGATCCGCAGCGCGCCCTGGTCATCGAGAAGGCGGGCATCATCCGCGCCGTTGAAGACGGGGCTCTTCGTGGCGAACCCGTCCTCGACATCTCCACCCGGGTGCGCTCCGCGGGGGGCGAGCAGGGGCTTCTCGGTCTGGCGGTCCATCCCGGCTGGCCGAACCGGCCGGAGCTGCTCGTCAACTACACGAACCTGGCGGGCGACACCGTCGTGGCGCGCTTTTCGGTCGAAGCAGCCCCCTTGAGAGCGGACCCGACAAGCGAGGAGATCCTGCTTGTCGCCGCCCAGCCGTTCAGCAACCACAACGGCGGCCACCTGGCCTTCGGGCCGGACGGGATGCTCTGGACCGCCACCGGCGACGGCGGGTCCGGCGGCGATCCCGAGGGCAACGGGCAGGATCTCGGCACCCTGCTCGGCAAGCTCCTTCGGATCGACGTCAACGGGACCGGCGGCTACTCGGTGCCCGCCGACAATCCGTTCGCCGGCACGCCGGAGGTGTTGCCCGAGATCTGGGCCTTCGGTCTGCGCAACCCGTGGCGATTCAGCTTCGACCGGGCGACCGGAGACCTGTGGATCGGCGATGTCGGTCAGAACGCGTGGGAGGAGATCGATTTCGAGCCGGGGCGCGCGCCGGGTGGGCGGAACTACGGCTGGAACGTCATGGAGGGCAGCGTCTGCTTCGGAGCGCCGGGGTGCGACCGCGCGGGGCTCGTGCTGCCCGTGGCCGAGTACAACCATGCCGAAGGGTGCTCGGTGACCGGAGGGTTTGTCTATCGGGGCGCCGACAACCCGATTCTCGAAGGGATGTACCTGTTCGCGGACTACTGCTCGGGCCGGATCTGGGCCCTGGTTCCCGGGGGTCGGACCGGCTGGGCGGTCGCCCAGGTCGGATCGACGACCGACCGCATCGTCGCCTTCGGCGAGGACCCGCGGGGCGAGCTGTACGCCGTGGCGATCAACTCCGGCTCGATCCACGTCGTCATCGCCGAGCGGGCGCCGCAGGCGCCGCGGGCGGTGCCCCGGCGCGTCGCGCCGTAGCACCGTGCGCCGCGCCTGAGTCGGAAGGTCTGTAGGCATCGGGGATCGAGGCCGTTCGTAAAAGTGCCGGGCGCCGATCTGCTGATTGATGCACTCAGGGCTCTTCGCTGATGGCTGTGACCCTTCGCATTCCTCGCATTGTTGAGTTCCGTCGCCGGACAATGCTGTGTTTGCTGAGTGTGGCACCTACCAAGATGCAGGCCGTGTCATTGAGCCCCGAAATCACATATTCGTGGGAGCCGACGTTGTGTCATGGGCGGAAGGCAACATCGCGAACGTCGAATGGCCTGACGTTCCGGTCCCGCCGGGGTCTGATGGGAGCAGGGCATGTAGCGAGAGGATCTGACGGGAACTCGGGAGATTCTGCTATCTCCGTCCAAGAGAAGCCGGTAGGGGAGCCGGATGCGGGGATTCCTCACGACAGATTTCGGCCGCGACAAGCACGGCCAGGAACCGGGAGCGGAAGAGAGGTCCGGGGGCGACGAGTGCGAGACGCGGGCGACGATGCGGGCAAAGCGAATCCCAGTAGGAGCTTGTGCCGAAGAGACCCTCGGCAGAAGCCCCACCCGTAAACCCATAGCTCTCATCGAGGGTCTATTCGGTGCAAGCTCCTAGGGGACGGTTGCCCCTCCAGCCGTTACCCCTTCGACCAGTTCTCGATCTCGAGGCCCTCGATTCTGGAGAAGTGTTTTTCGTTGTTGGTCACCAGCCGATAACCGATGGTGATGGCCGTCGCGGCGATGACCAAATCGAAGTCGTCAAGACGGTTGCCACCTTGTTCGAGCTACGCCTTGAGCGAACCGAACGCCTCCATGATTGCGGGACTGATATCGATGACCGGCAGGACCTCGCCGAGCCTACGGACTCGCGCCAGGTTTTGGTTGGGGCGGGCCGACTTGAAGGCGCCATAGATCAGCTCGCCGAAACTGATGACCGAGATCGCTTTGGGACTCGCAGAACTTCCCCGGAGGTGATTTACGATTACCGGGTCACCCTTGAGCGAGTAGATCAGGATATCGGTGTCAATCAAGTACATCGATCTTCATGAACTAGCAACCATATTGCATGAAAGCCTCATTTCCATTGGATCGAGGTCGGCAGCTGTAGCTATGAGGTTTCCCGGCTTTCGCCAATCAGAGTTTCATCCTAACGCCTGGCACCGAAATCCGTATCACATTGTGACGTTAGATGGCGTCGCCGAGACGTAAAGTCATAAGGTGATACGTGGCACCCAACTGCGAACTCTTCTCTGATGGATTCGAGAGCGGCAGCACGACCGCCTGGTCCCAGGCTGTCGGCGGCTCGTCGTGATTCTTGGAATGACCCCAGATCATGCGTGCCAGGAGTCAAGACGGCGTAAGGCGAGGAAGAACAGGAAGCCAAAATGCCAAAAACGTTAAAATTGTTGGGTCTGGCACCCATCCCTCCCAACCGGCCGGAGCGTGGGCGCGGTCACTTCTTTCTCTCTCGGGAATTGAGAGCATTGAAGTGCGGGGAAGCCTTCTCGCAGGGAACGGTCGGTGCGGTGCCGTTGATCGAACCGCACCGGCATGGAGGGTCAATTGGGCACCGATCGAGCCACTCGTGCTCGTATTGCCGCTATGGTTGCGGCGGAGACGGCAATGGAGCAGAAGGATCGGGATCCACGCCAGGAGCTCGAGCGAACCAGCAGCGCCGCGGCGAAGGCAATCGAGGCCGATCCTGAAATCGTGTTCCGAATGGCAGACGAGATTGTGATGAGGATCTTTCGGGCCGATCTCGACAAACCGGGTTCGCTGGAATTTCTGTGTGTCTCTTGTGGGATCTCGGTCCCACGCCACCGTCTTGTCTGCGGCCGGTGCGCACCCGGGTTTCTGCCCGACGACGAGCCGGAGTCATCCTCCTGAGATGGGCACCAGATGAAAATCGGTGCCAGGTCAGACGATCCAGACGATCTTGGACAGGGGCCGAGAGGTACCACTGATCACAACCTGACATCCTCCTCGGGCCCAACCAGCATTGTTGAGATGTCATCAGTGGCACCCATCACGGTTGTCCGGTAATCGAAATCACCGCCGTTTTCCGGGTTCGATGGCAGCATGGATCTGTGCGCGGTTTCTAAAGGGGGTCTGCTGTGATGCGGTTGATCGGCGCCATGGGTTTGCTGTTGGTGGTGTGGTGTATGCCCGTCGAGGCGACTGATTGGTTCGTCTGCGATTGCGGATCGGGGGCCGATCCCGACTGCATCGCGGGCAGCGATGCCGGCGCCGGCACCGTGGGCGATCCCTGGCAGAGCTACGAGCAGGCACGCACGACCTTCGGCTCACTCGCCGCGGGCGACGGGATCCGCTTCTGCCGCGGCGGCGCCTGGGCGATCAGCGCCGGGACCCGCTGGGTCAACGGCTCCTGTCGGGCGGACTCGAGATGCGTCGTGGGCGATTACGCTGCGAGCTGGGGCTCCGGGAACGAGGGGCGCCCCCTGTTGCGCCGAACCGACGGGTCGCACGGATTCGCCCTCGAGGACGGCGGTGACGCCGAGCACGAGGAGGGCTATCGCTTCGAGAATCTCGATCTGCGTTCGGACGCGGGCACCGGCAACGGTTTCTTCCTCTACAACGACATCGACGACGTCGAGATCTCCAACGTGGCCATCAACGGATTCGGCATCGGCGTCCACCTCGCCGGCTCCAACCCGTGCTCATCGGATCCCGAATGCGACGGGCGGAACGACCGGCTGGTGCTGCGCGATTCGACCGTCATCAACAACCACGCCCAGGGATGGCTCGGTGCGTCGAACGGGTCGCAGATCCTGAACAGCACTTTCGAAGGCAACGGCACGACGGCCGTCTACGATCACAACATCTACATCAGCGGATCGTCGGGGGGTGAGACCCAGGGGATCGTCGTTCAGGGCAACCGCCTCTACCGCTCCGCCCTCGACGGCGGCGGCGTCTGTCAGGGCGTCTCGATGGTCGTCCACGGTGAGCATCGGGATCTCTTGATCGAGGGCAACGAGGTCTGGGAGGATGTCGGTCTGGCCGGTCAGGGCTGCTGGGGCATCGCCGTCGATCCCGGCTACGGATCCGCCGAGGGGTTCATCGGGGTGACCATCCGCGGCAACCGCGTCAGCAACACCGGGAACACCCTGATCGGTATCGCCGCCTGTCAGCAGTGCGTCATCGAAAACAACGTCATCGTCAACGCGCAGAGCTACGGCGCCACCGCCATCGCCGCTCCGGACCGCGGCCTCGGGACCGGCGACATCGACCAGGACAACGTGGTGATCCGGAACAACTCGATCCACCTCGGCGACGCCGGCGGCACCGGGATCAAGCTCGGCGGTCAGGGCGACCAGCACAGCGTCCTCAGCAACGCCATCCACACCACCAGCGCGGGCAGTTCGTTCAACTGCTTCAGATTCGACCTCCCGTTGGTCAGCTACGACACCGTCGATCACAATATTTGCCACGCGCCTTCGGCCACGGGGGCGGAGTGGGTCGATGGATACGGCGGCCTCGCCGCGTGGGTGGCCACCTCCGGGTTCGACGGCAGCTCGTCGACCGGCGACCCCGGATTCGCCGACCCGGCAATTGGAGATCTCTCGGCAGCGTCGGGCAATGCCTCGATGGTCGATCAGGGACACCCCACGCTCAGCAGCCCCATCGAGATCGGAGGCTTCTCACGCGATGCGGCACCGGATGTGGGAGCCCACGAATGGGGCGTCGATGGGATCTTCGGCGACGGCTTCGAAGACGGAACGACGGATGCCTGGTCGGGTGTGACGCCTTCCTGAACCGAAACCGCCACGGTTCCGATATGGTCGCGTTCCGGATTAGAAGTTGCCAGGCCCGCCTCTGTGCCTTTGTTGACCTCCCCGCCGGCACATTGAAAAGGACAGCAAGCCTCAGTAATGGCGCAATGGAATGCACATTTTCCTGATTGGTAGAGGGCGGTGGCCTTTGCTGGCTACGGAACTACGGACCCGTCTTGATACATTGTGGGTTTCGTAACCCGCTCAGCCGATGATGATGGGTACCACGTGAGCCTCTTGCAAAACCCCATAGCTTGTCATTCTGAGCGAGCGTAGCGAGTCGAAGAATCTCCTCCGGAAAACCAAAGCGAACCTCGAAAGGTCTGCTATTGCCTGACTTGTGGAGACCCTTCGACTCGGTCGTCGGACTCCCTCGCTCAGGGTGACATGTTGAAAAAGGCGTCGTCGTTCTTCAAATCTCGAATTTTGCAAGAGGCTCAGGTATCACATTGTGATGTTTTCATGGGCGCCACCCTTCCTATTGGCGCATTGCGAAGCCCGGAAGTCGCTGCGCCGGGCACAGAGGAGATCATTGCGTCATCAAAACGGTCGGGTGTCGAAGTCGCGCAGATCAGGGGATGTTCGGGGGTGCCTCACGTGATGACCGAGGCAGTGATTCGCATCTCTCGGCAGTCATCCGCGGGACTGTGGCCGTTGTTGCTGATGGATGTGCGGCCGAAGGCGGTCAGCTGATTCTCCAGGATGGTCAGTACCAGATGAACCCTGCGTGACAGTTCGGTCGCGCATCGTGGGTCGCTTTCCCCACCCTCTCTGCCTTGCTTGTGGCTATGCGGTGAGCGGACCATGCGGCCGCTGCGGCGTCGATGATGTCGTCAGGGGGAATCGCGTTAACGGGGCCGAGGTCGGAGGGGATGGTGATGCCGGCCTCGGCGAGCAGGAGGAGGCGGGCTTGCTGGCCGTGCCAGCTTTTTTTGGAGTGAGTGAGGGGTTTCCCATTCATCGCGGTGAAGCTGAGCTCCGGATGGACTTCATAGATTCGGTCGGCGGCGGCGGCGTGGGCGTCGATTTCCAGGATCTTCTTTCGGAGTGCATAGGACTGTTGTGAAACGCCGCGGTCGAAGCTCTGCTTGGAAATCCGGTTGGCTTCGGCGTAGGTTGGCGCTTCAAGGACGAGGCGCGGCGGAGTGGGGAAGACGCTTGAGCCTCGCCCGCCGAGGAGCTTTCTTGCCTCGGTGTCGGCAAGCCGCCGCTTTTTGCCCGTTGGCAACCCGATGGGAATGTCGATCGCAATAACCCGCGCGTCGGCGAGGATTGGGAGGAGGGAGGTGAAGCCGGCTGCCAACTCGGCGCGTCCGAATCGGCAGTCGCTGAGAAGGACGGCGACCCAGCCTTTTGGGCAGCCATCGATGCCGGCAACGAGGGTGGGAGCATTGGTCATCGAGTTGATCGATTCTATCTCGGATGGGTGGCGCCCACCCGTCATCACGGTGGCACGGGCTCCCAGATCCTCTGCCAGACCCACCGGAGGTCGCGCCAGTCGAATTCGACCTCGCGCTGCACGTCGGGGACAGGAATCGGAGTTGAATCGGTGGCCTTTGCGACCGTGAAGCTGAAGACGTAGTCGGCTCGAAGCCCATGCGGAGGTCGGTCATCACGATGTCGTCTCCGACCCGGCTCGCGGCAGTAGAAGCCGCGGGTGAACCACCGGAGCTTGGCGACGGGGGGATGTTCCTGCAAACCATCGAGCAGTTCGAGATTCCGCGGATAGTGGTTGACGACGAGCGGGTTGTCGCCGTCGAAGAACGAGTAGTAGGTCTCGAAGTATCGGCCCCCGTCGATCCCCACGAACCGCCACAGAAGGGTGTTGAACGGGGTGGGGCTGGAGATCAGCTGTTCGTAGCGTACGTCCTGCGCTTCGAGCCGTTGCCGGACGTTGTGGTTGACGAACTCCCGGGCGCCGAACGCCCAGCCGAGGTAGACCGTTGCGATGATGAGGCCGGCTGCGTTCAGTCGATGTCCAAGGGCGCGATTCTTGCTCATGAACCAGGCCGCCGAAACGCCGATGACCATCGGCAGGGTGAACAGTGGGTCGATGATGAACAGCACCGGCCATGCCAGCGGGGTGGTGTCGAACGGCCACAGAATCTGGGTGCCGTAGATGGTCAGGAGATCCAGCAGCACGCCAACCTCCAGGACAAGGAAGACGAGCAGCCACCATTCGCGGAACCGGTCTCGCGAATCCGGGTGGATCCGGGTGATCAACCATGCGATGAAGGGGGCGATCAGGGCGAGCATGAAGAGCGAGTGGCTGAAACCTCGGTGGTAGACGAAGTCCTCCACCGGGCCATCGAGGGCAATGAGAACGTCCAGGTCGGGAAGCGTTCCAAGGATCGCGCCCCACACCATCGCCTTCCGGCCGACTTTGGGGCCGAGGACCGCCTCGCCCAGGGCGGCACCGACGGTCAGTTGGGTCAGGGAGTCCAGGGCGATGCTCCTTCGGGTTGGGTTCGCTGGTCGAGTCTAGCGCACCGCGATGGGAACCGAGGCGGACGTTCCGCTGATGGGTACCACGTGAGCCTCTTGCAAAATTCGAGATTGGAAGCACGACGGCGCCTTCTTCAACATGTCACCCTGAGCGAGGGAGTCCGACGACCGAGTCGAAGGGTCTCCACAAGTCAGGTAGTAGCTGACCTTTCGAGATTCGCCTTGGTTTTCCGGAGGAGATTCTTCGACTCGCTACGCTCGCTCAGAATGACAAGCTATGGGGTTTTGCAAGAGGCTCACGTATCACATTGTGATGTTTTGGATGGGTAGCACGATGGGTACCATGGGTACCACGTATCACTTTGTGACTTTAGGCCCGCGCGGTCGGGCACAACGTCACAATATGATACGTGGCGCCGTTCTGGCACCGTTCCGGTGCTATCGGGAGCCCGGCGAGGATGCTACAATCCGGCCCCGGGCGAGGACGACCCTCGCTCCCCCTTTCAGCACATCTGTGGAGGATTGGCATGGCGTACAAGGAGATCGTGACCGCGCGAGTCGTTTCGAGGCAGAACCACCAGCCGGTATCCGGTGCAAACGTGCGGGTCTACGACAAGGACCTCGTCTTGGACGACTTCCTCGGAGAGGCCACCACCGATGCGGATGGACACTTCAGCGTCACCTTCAGCTCGGACGACTTCCAGGGCCAAATCACCGGCTTCGAAGCGCGGCCCGACATCTTCGTCAAGGTCACCAACCCCGCCACCGGCAAGACCACCAAGAGCAAGGTCTTCGAGGAGCTCACCGGCTCTCTGACCAAGAATGACGCCGAGGAAATCATGGACCTCGGTGACATCGAGGTGGATTGATGATGATCGGTGGATCGGTGCCACGTACCGGATGATCGGTGCCACGTACCGCATTGATGCATTGTGAGGGTGGCTGGGTAGGGTAGGATCCGATCTTCCCGGCTCCCTCAATCAAGCGGTAGGATTCGTACCCTGGCTCTGCCTGATGGGTGCCACGTGTGCGCCAGGCGAAGCCTGGGGAAGGGGGAAAGAGATGACGTGAGTCAGAGATGACAACGGAGTCTTGAAAACCTTTCGAACGGACCTTGCGGGTATGAGTCCCGTCCGGAGAAGGTTGGCCGCCAACCGGAAGCGAGTCTTGCGCCTCGAGGGAAACCGAAGAGGTGAAGCGTAGACAGCGAGATCGTAGGCTGTGTGAAGAGCTCCGAAATCACTCTTTGTGGACGCCGACTCTGTACGTGGAGCGGGAAGGCAACATCACGGGTGCTGAATCGGCCTGGCATCGGTGGGTCCACCGGAGTCGTTGAAGCAGGGCATGCGATCGAAGGTCCGCCAGGAACCTGGGAGACCCCATCGTCTCCATCCTGAGATAGCCGGTAGGGGAGCCGGGAGACCAAAACCCTGGCCAGTCATGGGCAGTGTTCGCCGATGGCAGGAGCGAAGCAAGGAGCACGGGATGGTACCGCTGGGCGAGGAAACGAGCCTACCGGGACGGACAGTGGGGAGTCGGAGCGACTCATAGTACCGAGGAAGCCGGGGAACCGAACCTGAAGGGACCCGGTGGAGGGAAGGGGTCGCCGGGATGAGGAGCCGACAGGGGGAAAGATGCCTGAGAGATTCAGCTCAGGGAGCGTCTCAACGAGACTGTGTCGGATAGCGGAAGTGGCGAGGAAGACGCCTGAGATGGTGATCACGACCTTGGCCCACCACATTGATTTGGCGTGGATGTACGAGGCGTACCGACAAACGCGGAAGAGCGGAGCGGTGGGAGTCGACAAGGTGACGGCGGAGGAATATGCCGCCGACCTCGAGACAAACCTGTCGTCGCTGCTCGACCGATTCAAGTCGGGGACGTACTTTGCGCCGCCGGTGCGGCGGGTGGAGATCCCAAAGGGTGACGGTAAGCAGACGCGTCCGATCGGTGTACCAACCTTCGAGGACAAGGTGCTGCAGCGAGCTGTGGCTATGGCACTCGAAGCGGTTTACGAACAGGACTTTGAGGACTGCTCGTACGGGTTTCGGCCCGGACGATCGGCGCACGACGCGCTGGAGGCTCTTTGGCAGGGACTGATGGAGATGCGAGGTGGCTGGGTCATCGACCTGGACATCTCGAAGTTCTTTGACAGCCTGGATCATCGGAAACTGAGGGAGACCCTCGACACACGGGTGCGCGACGGTGTGATCAGGAAGTCGATAGACAAGTGGCTAAAGGCAGGCGTGATGAAGGAAGGGATTTTGGAGAGACCGGCCAGCGGTACGCCGCAGGGCGGAGTGATCTCTCCGATCCTGGCCAACATTTACCTGCATGAGGTCTTGGACAGCTGGTTTGAAAAGCGAGTGAAGCCACGGCTGCGTGGTCGAGCCTTTATGGTGAGATACGCCGACGATGCTGTGCTGGTGTTTTCCGATCGAAAAGAAGCTGAGCGGGTACTGAAGGCACTCGAGGAGCGATGCCTGAGCGACGGGCTTCGCCTGCACCCGGAGAAGACGCGACTGGTGCCGTTTCGACGGCCGCCGCGTCCTCCAGGGGGAGGGGGACCGGGCTCGGGGAATCGTTCCGGGACCTTTGACTTTCTCGGCTTCACCCACTTCTGGGCGAAGTCCCGACGTGGGAAGTGGCATGTGCGCCGAAAGACTGCCCGAGGCAGGATGTGCCGCGCGATCCGCGCGGTGAACTGGTGGTGCGCTTCACATCGTCACTGGCGAGTGAAAGTGCAACACAAATACCTGTCAAAGGTAATCGTCGGCCACTGCCGCTACTACGGAATCACGGGCAACAGCATCCACATCGGCCGCTTCCGGCAAGAGGTCCAACGGGCCTGGCGGGTGTGGCTGAACCGGCGAAGCCAGCGGGCGAAGATGACGTGGGCGCGATTCCACAAGCTTGCCAAACGCTATCCACTCCCTTCAGCCATTACCTACCACTCGGTCTGCCGTGCGTAGCGAAGCCTCATCTCGAGGAGCCGGATGCGGTAGTCCCGCATGTCCGGATCTGTGGGGGACCTGGGCGGGCAACCGCCCAGGTCTACCCGACTCAGATTGCAGCATTCTTGCTTTGTGGAAAGCGCCGTTCCGGGTCACACGGAGGAAACGAGGGGCTCGTGTGGGTATTGCGCTTGGCGACCCTGGAACGAGAGGATCTCTGGCTTCTGGATCACGCCTTTGTCGATCACCACGGCTCGTCGAATCGTCTCATTCTCGTGCCAGCTCTCGCGGCCGGCCAACACGGTCGGCAGATGGACGATCAGGGCCGCTGAGATCGACCGGGACGCGCTCTCCCACAGATAGCTGGGTGTGTGATCTACGGCGTAGTAGTCGATCGTTCCGACCTTGAACATCGGCTCTTCGAACGTGGTCGGTTTGGCAAAGGGGAATCCCATTCCCTCGTCGCAGCTCACGTCGACGATGAGGCAGTCCCTCTTGAGGCTCGAGATTTCGTCCTCGGTGACGAACATCAGCGGGTGATCCGGGTCCTGAAAGATCCCGTTGACGATGATGTCTGCTTCGCCGAGCAGGTCGAGAAACGGCCGCTCGGCGCCGTCGTGCTCCACGACCAGCAGGCGTGCTTCACCCTCCTCGCCTCTCCGAATACGGACATAGTGACAATCGAGCACCTCCTCCCGCACCTCGTGGTCGGGACGCTGGATGCAGATGGTGATGTCTCTGAAACCGCGCGCCTTGAGTGCGTAGATGGCTCCTCTGCTCACCGCACCGAAGCTGATGATGACGGTCTTGCGTTGGTTTCCGTAGTGTCCGTCGATGCCCTTCAACTGCAGGGCATGCAGCACCGCGCAGTAGCCGGCCAACTCGTTGTTCTTGTAGAAGGTGTGCCGGCCGACGTGTCCGTCAGGCCCCCAGACGAACATCTCCTCGAACGCGATGAGAGTCTGCTTGCGCTCGATCGCCACCTGGGTCAGCGCCCGCTGCTGAACACAGTGCGGCCAGCCCCAGAGGATGCCACCTTCGCGGAGAGCTTCGAGGTCCTCCAGCACCGGCTTGGGCAGGACGACCGCTCCAAGGTCGGCCAGGAGCTCGTGACGTGTCGCGGTGCCGCCCGTCTGCGAGGCGATCTCCGCGTCCGTCATCCCGAATAGCGTCCCATAGCCCTGCTCGAAGACCAGTTGCCGGCGAATCTGCTCCGGAAGCCGCGGAAAATGATCCGGGTGGATCGGAATACGCCTCTCGTTCTCCTTCTTCGATGTTCCGATGACCCCGAGTTTCAGCATGGATCTCCCGATGCGCGCCAACTGCGGCACGTCTTGGTTACGCGGGTGGAGTGCTGCCCGCAAATCTCACACCACTGTTTCCTGGATGGTGACCACCTCCAAGCTACCACGTCGTATGAACGGGTGGTCACGATGGATGCCACCCCTGGGGCTTCGCAAACAGGCCGAGAGCTCAGATGGGTGCCAGATCGGTGCCAGATGGGTGCTACGTTTAGAATGCACTCGCACTCACCTCGTCACGACCGACACCTGCGCGTGGCTCCCTCAAACGGTTGTTCAGAGCCGAGGGCCGAAACAGGTCTTGAGCATGAAGTAGTCGCGTTTCTGCCACAGCCTCTGGAGAGTCGACACGGTCGGGGGGTTTGGGTTGACCGTTCGCGAGATGCACGCGATCTGCCAGAAGTTGAAGAAAACGGGCTCGACGTGGACATAGCCGTCGAGGCGGGAGCGTTGGAGGATGTCCCCGAACTCCTCAAAGGTGAATGCGGCCCGGTAGGATCCAACGTCGCCGGTGGAACCACGAGCCCCACCTGAGACTGTAGAGATCCGCAAGTTGCACGGCCAGACGCTCGGTCTTCGGTCGGATGATGTCCAACAGAAACACGGTCCCACCAGGTTTGACCAGCGAGGCCACCTGGTCGAGGACTCGAACGACGTCGTCACCGGTCTCGCAGTGATGCAACGCGAGATGCCAGGTGATCAGATCGTAGGTTTGCGGCTCGAGACCATCCAGATCGAACCAGCTCCCCTCCACAAAGCTCACATTCTCGACACCCTGCCGGGCGGTGGTCTGCTCGGCAAAGCACAGCATGTCGGAGGAGAGCTCGACACCGGTGAACTGCATCTGCGGCATGGCGCTCGCGATCTTGCACAGCAGCTGTCCGGAACCGCAGCCCAGATCGAGCGCTCGCCCGGCGGCCGGCGCCCGTTTGAGCAGCATGTTGACGATCAGCTGGTAGAGGACGGCCAGGCTCCCGTCCTCCCCGTCCCGGGTGAACATCTCGTTTTCCTCGTGGTCGAACATGACCGCGCTCGGTTCGGGCTCTCTCGCCAGTTTCTGCTTGCCAAATTTCTGGCGCAGCCCAAGATACGGGACCATCAGCATGGTCAGACGGGTTCCTCGTTTGAAGAGTTCGCTTCGCGCAGAAAACCATCCAGCGGTTTTCTAAACGTGCGTATCGAAACCGGTCCTCCGAAACCGAATCGAAAGAGCATGACCTGGGCATCGTTGTCGAAGTCCACCTCGGGGAAGACTTCTGAGTAATCATCCCAGAGGCCATCGAGCAGTCGACGCTGACGCGGCGTGTAGCTGACATCACCCTCGATGTGGCGCCGCAGCCAGAAAATCGTCAGCGAAGTCATGGGCTGCACCGCGAAACCCAGCGTCGTCAGGGTGAGCCATGCTCGTTCGAGGGCGCGGCCGCCCATCACCAGATCCGACGGATCGACTCTCGGCACGGTCAACAAAGCGGCGCCCGAACAGTGGTGGAGACCGCGGGCGGCGATGCCCGAAAAAATGCGGTCGAAACCGATGTGGTCGACTGATCAGCGCCTTGACTGACGCCGTCACTTCAGCCACGATGAGACGATCCCTCCACGCTGCAGCAGACCCCAAGAGTCGCTGTGGCAACAAGCTGTCCGGCCGTCTACCGCGCGCGGAATCCCCGCGCGACACCCCTGTATCGCCTCTTCGAAGCGCACTTCGAGGAGGTCAGGGGGCAGTGGGAGGAGCGCTTCGAGCGCCGGTACGGGTTCTGGCGGGGCTTCGTCGACGAGCAGGTTCTGCGCTACCTCGACTGCGGTCTGTTCGAGAACGGCTTCGCCCGGATCCGGTGTCCCGAATGCGCTGAGGAGTACCTGCTCGCGTTCTCGTGCAAGACGCGGGAGCTGTGCCCGTCGTGCGCGGCGAAGCGGTCGGCGGCGACGGCGGCGCTGCTGGCGGAGGACGTGCTCGAGGAGGTGGCCCACGCGCAGTGGGTCTTCGTGATCCCCAAGATGCTGCGGCCGTACTTCCTGCACCACCGGGAGCTCCTCGGCGGCCTTGCCCGCGCGGCATGGGAGACGGTGCTCGAGCTGATGTGCGCGGCGGTGGACGACGGAGACCTTCCGGCCCGGGATGGTCGCCGTCGTCCAGACCGCAGGGGATCTTGCGAACTGGCACCCGCACGTGCACGCGATGGTGTCGCGCGGGGGATGGGCGCAAGATGTGAGGAGGCGGATCGACTTCCCCGGTTGGCAGAACCACGAGGTCTCGCGGACCGTAATGGTAATGGTGCCAGGCACCGAACTGCCGATTTGTTGTGCGCACCTAAACGTCGACATCGAGGTCTTGGCAGGGAAGAGTCGCGCCCCCAAGATTGTGAAGATGCGGGAGTTCATTGGAATGGTGGGCGTTGAGCGATTTGGTGTGAAGGTTACCGAACTGACTGACGTTCTCGGGAAGTCACGCGACGGAGTGAGCTGCTGGATGCGACGGGGCGTGGAGCGCCGGGCGACGGATTCGAGTTTCGCCGCTGCTGCAAAACGGTTGGAGTACGTCGCCAGCGAAGAGCCCTGAGGGCATAAATCAGCAGATCGGTGCCTGGCACCTTTACGTCATCCGCGCGCAACAATGCGTGAATGCGAAGGGTGGCACCAATCGTGGCGACGGCCGCGCCCGGGCGGGACCGCGCCCGACTGACGGTTCGCGCCAACGGCATCCAGCTCTGGAACCGTCCGATCCCGCCCGATCCATGGTCGAGATCATTGGACCTGGCCGGGGTGGCGCTCGGCAATGAACTTGTTGTTGAGCTCGACAGCGACACCTTTTGTCCGGCGGACACCCCCGACGGGTCGACGGACCATCGAACCCTCGGGATCATGGTGCGCCAGATTCGTCTCATCATTGATCGACAGGTGGGGCATCCCGTGTTGGCACCACCGTGAAGTTCACCGCACCGGTGCCGAGCTCGGTCGTCCACAGCCCCCAGCCCCGATCACGGCCGCCTCGACACACCGCTTCGCGGGGACAGGCCCGGGCGATGAAGCTGTACTGGGTCTCTTCTCCGCGCGCAGGGAGTTCGACCTCGGCGGTGAGAGCGGTGGTGACGCCGCGTGCGGCGGGCGTCTGGCCGCCGGGTTCCATGACCAGGTATTCGTACGCACTGGCGCCATCGACGGCTTCCCAGGCCAGTGTCACCGGCCCCTCCTGAAGCGTCGTGCCGAACTCCGGCTGGAGCAGGGCCAGCCCGCGCGGGGTGGTGGTGCGAAACTCGACCGGTTGGCTTTCGGTGACGCCGTTGTCACCGTCGGCAGTGACCTGGACGCGCCAGCGACCATGTGCGGCCAGCGACGCCTTGAGGTACCTGTGGACGGTCGTCTCATCGAGCACCACCTCGCCTTTGTCGGTGTCCTCGACCACGACCCGGTAGGTCCCGGCCCCCGTCGCCGGAAGCCACGCGATGAGCATCGGTGTCTCGACCGCCTCGCCCTCAAAGGGAACACCGAGGAGCGGCGACGGAAGCCCGTCGCTGCCGCCATCCAGCGGCCCCATCACCGACGGCAACCCGCATCCAAGGAGGTTGCACGCCGCGACGGTCACCGAAAATCGACCCGGAGGTCTCGGAAGCGACGCGCTGCGGCCGTTGACCCGTCTCGACAAGACGGTGAGGGCACCGCTTCCTGGCCCGGCCGGTGCGTCCTCGATGATCGAGACGGCGTACTCGGTCGTGCCAGCGACCGGACTCCATTCGACAGCCAGCGAGTGCTTGTCCGAGCCCGGGAGAGGCTCGGTCTCCACAATGTCGGGCTTGGACCATCCGAGAAAAACGCCGAGCCAATGATCCGTATCCTCGACCTCGGTGAACTCCACATCGTGGTCGGCGAGACGGACACGTTCCGCACGAAAGCTCCCGAAATGGACGCCCAGCGGACCGGTGGCGCGGAGCAACTCCATTCGCCGGACGAGGAAATCGGTGTGTTGGATCGCGGCGGATGTCCAGACCCACCCCACCCCGGCGACATTGACCGCACCGATGGCCAGCACGGCACCTCCGAAGGCCGCCGCCCATCTCCGCGGCAGAGAAAGGGCGGCGGCGGCCGGTATCAAAGGGAGCAGCCAAGCCTGCGGCACGAGGCGAAAGACCCACGGGTAGGGAAAGGCGAGAACCGACACGGCCACAGGAAGCATGACCAGCATGACGTGGCCGGCACGAACCCGATCGACCGCCAGCAGCATCGCGAGGGTCGCCAACCCGGCTAAAAGCATGGCGCCGTACAGAGGCCCTCCGCCACCAATGCGTACGCCTTGGCTCCGGAACTCGATCAACTCGTCGTAGCTGACCGTGAACGGCAGCTTGAGCTCCGCCTCGGTGGCCAGCAGCGTTCGACTCGACCACAGATTGTCGGCATGCTGTGAACGTGAAAAGGCCGACTTCAGAAAACTGTGGAGGCGTCCGATGCTGGTCGCCTCCAGCACCGGCGCCACCTTGCCGGTGGCGATGCGAGTCCCGTGAGGATAGGCCCAGTTGCCGTGGCGTGTCAGGTTGGTCACATGGGAATGGATGCCGATCACCGCCACCCCGATCACGAAGGCCGCCGCCACCACCGCGAGCGATCGCCGCTGGGGCATCCTACGAGAGATCACGACGCCCGCGACCACAAGTCCACCGACGATCAGCGCCAGAAACGGGACCGCGCTTTGCTTTGTGTTGACGCCGACCGCCAGCGCCATCACGAGCAACGTGAGTGCGAGCCCAGACTCGGTGCGATACAGCAGGACGCCGGCCGCCACCACTACCACCAGCATCGACGCCAGCTGGCCGTCGACCTGTGAGTTGGCCAGCTGACAGACTGCGATGGGGTTGAGCGCGGCGACGGCGCCCAACGCCGCGGCTCGTCCCTTTCCGATGTGGCCGATCCCTAATGTGGCGGCATACACGGATGCCGCGGCGGCCAACAGCAGGGCAAAGGAGAAGGCGGTGGCGGTCTCGATCCTGCCCGTCAGCGCGAACAGCGATGCGGCCACGAGCCACGGTCCCTTCGGGTACCCTTCGATTCGCGCTCGAGCTGCGTCGTCGGGCACCTCGTCGAGTGACAGCACGTCGTAGAGTGGGTTCCAACCTTCGGTCAGTTGGATGATGGCCTCACGGTGGAACCAGCGTCCATCGAATGTGCCGTCGAAGATGGCATCGCCGATGGTGGTGCCAATGATGACGACGAGCGCGGTGGCGGTCACGGTTCCAGCGGTGACGACCGCGGCGCGTTTCGGCATTGTGCGGGCGCTCCAGAAAAAAACCGCAACGGTGGTGGCTGCGACCGCGACCGGAAGTGTCCACGCGCACAGCCTCCCACCATTGGCAAACACCAACGTCGCCAACGTGATCGTGGCCAGGGTCACTCCAACGACAGTCGCGGCGAACAGTGCCGCCATCCGCTGTGTGGGAGTCATCCCGTTGGGATCCTGCTCAGCGGCCGAGTCAGGTGGTATGGTTTCGACCGGGTTCACAGGGGCATTATAGGTGTAGTCGCGACCGAACGCTTGAGCCGTCGCACTGCCTCGTTGCCGCTGCTCTCATCACCGGCCTTCTGGGCCGCTGGGATGCATTGGCGTCCCAGCGGCCCAGCGTCGCACCATCGGCGTGGTCGCGCGTGGGTTGATCGGATGGGCTGCGACCACGCCGATGGTACGCCGGCGGCCTCCCTCGTAGCCGGGAGAACAGACCGGATCGCGCTCCCCGTGGGAGCCCGGTCCGTATTTGTGCTGAGAGGGATGCTCCGCCGGGAGGTCGATCCGGCACAAATGCGGACCCGGCACCCCGTTGAGGCGGGGTTTTCCGCGGGCTCTGGTCGGTGTTGGACGCTGCCGCTGCCGCTGCCGCTGCCGCTGAATTCTGCCGCGGTCCCTGCCGCTACTGCTGTCCCGGCCGCTGCCGCGGCGGGTGGTTTCTCCTCGATTCGGAATACCGGAAGAAAGCAAACGGTCTTCAATACCAGCGAAAAGGGAGGCAGCGTGAGCAACGAACAACCGGACCACGCCCCTCTACCGCCTTTTCGATACGCACTTCGACGAGGTCAAGGGGCAGTGGGAGGAGCGCTTCGAGCGGCGGTGCGGGTTTTGGCGGAGCTTCGTCGACGAGCAGGTTCTTCGTTACCTGGACTGCGGCCTGTTCGAGAACGGCTTCGCCCGGATCCGGTGTCCCGAGTGCGCCGAGGAGTACCTGCTCGCGTTCTCGTGCAAGACCCGGGAGCTGTGCCCGTCGTGCGCGGCGAAGCGATCGGCGGCGACGGCGGCGCTGCTGGCCGAGGAGGTGCTCGAGGAGGTCGGCCACGCGCAGTGGGTCTTCGTCATCCCGAAGATGCTGCGGCCGTACTTTCTGCACCACCGGGAGCTGCTCGGCGGGCTCGCGCGGGCGGCGTGGGAGACGGTGCTCGAGCTGATGTGCGCGGCGGCCGGCGACGAGGGGATGCGGCCGGGGATGGTCGCAGTCGTCCAGACCGCGGGCGATCTTGCGAACTGGCACCCGCACGTGCACGCGCTGGTGTCGCGCGGCGGATGGACGCAGGATGTGAGGAGGCGGATCGACTTCCCCGGTTGGCAGAACCACGAGGTCTCGCGGACCGGGTGCCTGGCTCCAACTTTGTTCGCCGCGAACAAAGTTGCGTGCCTGGCATCCCCTCCGAACGTGTCGCGGGGCAGGCGGCGGAAGGCTGACGCCGAGCACGAGGGTGCTGTGACAGCGGACACCGGCGCGCCCTCCCGCGCGGCTCGCGCCGAGACCCGAGACGCCCGCGCCCTGCGGCGGAGCTGGGCGCAGCTGATCAAGCGGATCTACGAGGTCGACCCGCTGGTGTGTCCCTCGTGCGGCTCCGAGATGAAGGTGATCGCGTTCATCATCGAGCACGACGTGGTCGATGCGATCCTGAGGTGCCTGAAGCGCAAGGAGGAGCGGAGAGAGCGGGCGCCGCCGAGCTGAGCCGAGGTCCGGGGAGCTTGGCGCGGGTCGGTCTGGTGCCTGACGCGCGATCGGAGGAGGTACGAGCGAAAGTGGCACATCGGAGGTCCAATGGGCCGTTCAGCCGGAGACTGGACGCCGATGTCCCCATGTCCGCCAAGATCGGCCGTCAGAGCACCCCAATCGAGCAAATCTCCGGAGTGTGCGGCGCAGGTTCGAGGGACAATGGGCGTCGTACCTTCGAGGTGGGTGAAAGGAAATTCCTATCCGTGACGGCGATCTGTTCTACGCGATCTTTCTGATTGACCCTGCTAAGGCTGACGGGGACATGACGTTTGAGCTTGAGCTCGTTCGCCTCGACGGCGGCGGCGCGGTCGACCTCTCGTTCGGGATAAGCGGCGGGACGTACATCGTGGGTAACGGCGGCATCAGCGCCATCGCCAGCGGTGGCACGGTGACCGCCGACGAGCAAAGCGTCATCGTCCGGATCGAGTACGGCGACACGAGTACCGGCGGCCTGGACGACGACGAGGTTGTCACGCTTTGGATCGACCCCGTCGACGAGTCAAGCCCGCCGGTTATCAACGGCGTCTCGACCGAATTGCTGAATAACGGCGGCGGGAAAATCGCGACCGTCACAATCCGAGGTGATCAGATGGACGGCCAACCGGCCTTCTTCGACAACCTCCGCGTTGGTTTGTCTTTCGCGGAGGTCATGCCCGCAGTGCTCTTTGCCGATGGTTTTGAATCGGGGACCACCGATTTGTGGTCATCGGTGACGCCATAAATCCGGGTCACATCTCGAACGTTGCACGAGTCGGACGACAATCGCCGCATCCTCATCTCACATCACGTACGCGGCAGCCACGGCGTAGATGAAAGGCTGGCTCGTTTCACCGATCAGCCGGTGCGACAGCCTCAACAGGGAGAACCTGCGCCGGGGCTCAGCAACCTCACCTGGCATCGAACCGAGGTGTTTCGCCCGCCCACTAGAAGTTCAGCCTCATCAGAATTCAACGATCACACAAGGGCGGGTGTAAAACCCTCCCCTACAAGCGGTTCGATAAACGCGTAGGGGCGGGTTTTATATGTAGAACCTCTATTTAGAACCTCAGGAGATCGGTAACACTTTCCAATTTTGTGTCGTTGGAGCCACAGCGGCAGTGGCTCACAATGCAACAACGCGGTACGTGGCACCAATCTGGCACCAATCATCCAGGACCTCAACGACCAGATCCTCTATCTCGGCCGGGATCTGTCGCCCGATGCCATCGCCGATCTCGAAGACGAGGCGGCCGAGCTGAACGAGAAGGCCGAGGCAACCACCGCCAAGGTGAAAGACATGCTTGCGAACGCCGGCAAGACCCAGGACGCGGCCGACGCCGAAATCGAGGCCGAATAGGGAGAGTGATTCCCGCGAGCTTCGAAGTCCGCCGCGCGATCGTGGCGCCTTGCTCCGACTCACCTGAAAACTGAACTGCTCCCCCCCACGCCGTGATGTGAACGGTGCGCGGGTGGATGCCGCCCATCCGGCACCCATCCGAGACGTTCGTGATCCGGTTCGGGCTCCGATGTCGTCTGAGTAGATGAGGAAACAACACTCACACGAGGATTGACATCTGAAGGGAGAGCTCAAGATGAGGACCATCAACCCGGACACCGTGTTCAACCGAAGGAACCCAACTCCACATCCAACCACTCGCGAGTCGTTGCCTCTCGGCATCGTCTGGCTGGTCGGTCTGGTCGCGACCCTGATGATGTCAGCCGGCGTCGCCTCCGCGGACCCGCCGCTGGCTTCGACGTTCCTCGGTGGCAGCGGCGGCGAGAGCAACTACCGGTCCGTCCGCGATGCTGACGGCAACATCTACGTCGCCAGCACCACCACGTCAACGGATTTCCCAACCACGCCGGTGTCCACGGACCGACGTTCTTCGGCGGTACTTACGATATCTTTGTCGCGAAGTTCACTCCCGATCTGACGACCCTGTTGGCCGCGACCTACGTGGGCGGCTCGGATGCCGAGAGCTACGCCGGTCTCGCGATCACCTCGGACGGCAGCATCCTGGTGGGAGGCGGCACCCTTTCGACCGACATCCCCGTCACGCCGGGCGCCTACCAGGCCGTCAAGGACTCCGACGCGGACATTTTCGTGGTCAAGCTCAGCAGCGATCTGACCACCGTGCTCGCGGCGACCTATCTCGGCGCCACCGGCACCGAGCCCTGGGGTCCTCTGACGGTCGACGTTGACTCCTCCGACAACGCGGTCCTGGGTTGCCGCTCGACCTCGTCGGACTTTCCGACCACGGAAGGAGCGTACGACAGGACCTACAACGACTACTCGCCCGGGCACGGAGATGCCGTCGTCGCGAGGCTCGACGGCGCCCTCACGACCCTTCTTGCATCAACCTTCATCGGCGGCGCCCTGTGGGACCAACCGCGGCACGTCGAAGTTCAAGCGGACGGCACCGTCCTGGTGGCCGGTGACACCAACAACTCGACGGGCTTCGGCGCCTTTTACCCGACGACGGCCGGCGCCTACTCGACCTGCTCTAACAACCACACAAAAAGCGACGCCTTTGTCAGCCGATTGTCCGCGGATTTCTCGACCCTCGTCGCGTCGACCTGTATCGGGGGATTCAGTGGAGATGAAAACCCGTTCGGATTCACGTCGACGCCCGACGGATCGGTGGTCGTGATCGGGCGCACCGAGTCGACAACCTTCCCGACCACCCCCGGGGCGTACGACACGACCTACGACGGAACTGGAGACGCCTTCGTCGCCATCTTCGACTATGGGTTGAGCAGCCTCAAGGCGAGCACCTACCTCGGCGGCTACCTTGGGGAATGGCGCCTACGGAGTGCTTGATCGATCCTATGGGCCGCATCCACGTGGCAGGGGATGACCGATTCGTCGACTTCCCGACCACCCCGGACGCATTCGACACCACGCTCGACGGGACGAGGGACGCGCTTCCACGTGCGGTTCGACGCGAGCCTCTGCAAACCCTCGAGTACGGAACGTTCGTCGGGGGTTCCGATACCGAGGCCGGCCTACGGCGTCTTCCTTGTCGACGGACAGCTGTACCTCTCACGGCGGAACCGGCTCGGTCGACTTCCCGACCAGTACCGGCGCCTATGACGAGAGCCACAACGGGCGGGCGACGGGTTCGTCTTCTCCTGGAACACCATCGAGGAGATCGACTACGGTGACGCGCCGGATCCCACCTTCCCCACCCTGCTGGCCTCCAACGGAGCGCGGCACGTGATCGACGGCACGACCTACCTCGGCGCGGCCGTGGACGCCGACACCGACGGTCAACCGACGGCCGCCGCCGACGGCGACGATCTCGACGGCAGCGATGACGAGGACGGCGTGGTCTTCACCTCGCACCGGTCTCGGGTGCCGGTCTCGGTGCGTTCCTCGACGTCACGGCCTCCGACTCCCGGACTGCTCAACGCCTGGGTCGACTTCAACGGCGACGGCGACTGGGCCGACGCCGGTGAGCAGATCTTCACCGACGAGGCCCTCGTCGCGGGGGTCAATCCGCTGAGCTTCGACGGTCCCGCGGTCGCGGTGCCTCGGTGAGCACCTTCGCGCGCTTCCGGTTCGATTCGTCGGGTGGGCTGTCGTTCGACGGCTACGCGCTCGACGGCGAGGTCGAGGACTACCCGATCGCCATCCAGGAGATCGACTTCGGCGACGCTCCCGACCCGAGCTACCCGACTCTGCTGGCTTCCGGCGGCGCGGGCCACCTGCTCGGATCAGGGCTCTACCTCGGCGCCTCGGTCGACGGTGAGGCCGACGGCCAGCCGACGGCCAGATGCCGACGGCGACGATGTCGGCGGCATCGACGACGAGGACGGCGTCACCTTCACCACGCCGATCGGCGGGCGGTTTCGAAGCATCGCTCGATGTGGTCGCGTCCGGCGCCGGCCTGCTCAACGCCTGGATCGACTTCAACGCCGACGGCGACTGGACCGACGCCGGCGAGCAGGTCTTCACCGACCAGGCGCTGGTTGCCGGGGTCAATGCCCTGAGCATCTCGGTTCCAGCTGGAGCGATCGTCGGTGACACCTTCAGCCGTTTCCGATTCGACACCCTCGGTGGGCTCTCCTTCACGGGGCTCGCGTCCGACGGTGAGATCGAGGACCACATGATCGAGATCGAGCCATCCCGCGACCTCGAGCTCTCCATCGGCGACACACCGGATCCCGTGCCCGAGGGCGGTCGGCTTGTCTACCACCTCTCGGTGTGGACCAACGGCCAACTCGACTCCAGCAGTGTCGAGCTCACGTATACCCTCCCGGCAGAAACGACCTTCGTCACTGCGAGCCACGGCGGGTGTTCAGAGACCGGCGGGATCGTCACCTGTGATCTCGGAACGGTCACACCGGGCTCAGCGATCCATTTCGAGATCGAGGTCGACGTCGACTTCGGGACCACCGGAACCATCAGTGCCACAGCAACGGTGACGTCACCCGACGGCGATCTGTTCCCAGGCAACAACACCGAAATGGAGACCACGACTGGTCGTCGACGAGCCGACCTACATCTACTCCGACGGGTTCGAAACCGGCGATACGACTCGCTGGTCCGCGACCTCGCCATAGCTTTCGGCTTCGATCGGGATCGGCGCCGGCCTCCATCGACGTCGGTTGAGATCGTCCCCAGCAGCGCTGTTGCGAAAGGACCACAGATGATTCGCAAACTCACCTTGCTCGTTGCCGTCATCGCCATCACCGCCGGCGCGCCGTCAGATTGTTTGGCGCAGCTCGAACCCGTGGACATCAATCTGGCCGGCACAGCCACCGGCAACCAACAGGCCCGGAATCTCGACGAAGACGAGGTTCCGGGCGCGATCAGCCCGGACGGAAGGTATGTCGGGTATTGGAGTTCCTCCACCGATCTGATCCCAAACGACACCAACGGCGCAGAGATCGACATCTTCGTCCGGGATCGCGTTGCGGGTGAGAATCTGCTCGTCAGCGTCAATGCAGCAGGGGACGGTAGTGGAAACGGAGAGTCGGGCGAGCCCGCGATGATGAGCGGCAACGGCCGGTGCGTGGTCTTCGCCAGCACCGCCGACGACCTCGACCCGCTCGATACCAACACCGATCGCGACGTCTTCGTGCGCGATTTCGTGACCGGAAACACCACGCTGGTCAGCATCAATCTCGCGGGAACCGGCAGCGGAAACGGGGAGTCGTTCTCTGCGTGGATCGACCACACCTGCTCTCTGGTTGCGTTCAGAAGCGCAGCGACCAATCTCTCGGCGGACACAGACGGCGACACCCTCGCCGACGTCTACCTCCGGGATCTCGCGTTGGGCACAACGATCCTGGTCTCGAAGAACGCGGCCGGGGACGATAGCGCCAATGCCACAGTGGACGGGCTTTTCATGGTCGGTGACGGCTCGTACCTGCTGTTTCAGAGCGAGGCCGACAATCTCGTTCCTGGCCTCATTGACTCAAACGGGCTCTACGACATCTTCTTCTACGATGTCTCGACCGGTTTCGTGGAAGCGATCAGCATCGAGCCGACCGGCACATCGACTGCAAACGGCCAGTCGTTCGGAGGCGTCCTGAGCGCCGACGGTGAGTGTGTCGCGTTTCGGAGCCTAGCGAGCGATCTAACGGCGCTGCCGACCAACGGACACCAACAGGTGTATCTCCGCGATCGGATCAGCGGTTCGACCCAGGTGGTCTCGATTGCCGCAAGCGGCACATCCAGCGGAGACGGCCAGTCCTACGCGCCGCGGATCGGAGCGGACTGTCGCTTCGTGACATTCGTGAGCCAGGCGACCGATCTGACCGGAGCGAACGCTCAGGGCCAAACCCAGGTGTATCGCCGCAATACGGCGACCGGCGCCACCGACTTGGTGAGCGTCAACGCTGGTGATACCAACGGCGGAAACGACACGTCGGACGGGGCGGTGATGAGCCCGTTCGGCAACTGGATCGCCTTCGAGAGCAACGCGACCGACCTCGTGGCCACCGCCACCGACGGCCGCGAGAACATCTACCTTCGGAACATGAGTTCGGGCCGGACTGTGTTGGTGAGCGTCAACGCCACCGGCACTGCGTCGGGGGACGGGAACTCGGAGGATGTCGCCTTTTCCGGTAATGGGAAGTACTTGATCTTCGAAAGTTCCGCTTCCGACCTGACTTCCATTCCCGACGGCGGCTCTGGCAAGAGCGTCATTTTCCGTGTCAATTGGCTCTTTGCCGACGGGTTCGACTCCGGGGACCTGTCAGCCTGGAGTTCCTCGACACCCTAGAGGCAGGACGCCACTCGTCACACCGACCACAATCGTTCGCTGACCTTCGGGAGATCCCCGCAGGAGCTGGTCGGGTGGTTTGAGTCGCGAAAGCGTGCCACCCATCGGCACCCATCATTGAATTGCAAATTGAGATCTGCGCGACATGGCAACTGTTGACACCTGTTTCAGAAGCCGCAAAAGAGCACCTTTCAACGCTATGATGGAGTTCAGGAGCGGGAGACGGTGGGGTTTGGTGAGATGGGCTTCACCAGCTTCTCGGAGGTGATGATGGGAATCCAACCTGGCAGGAAGCTGAACAGTGGTCTCGCCGTTCTGTTCCTTCTCGCCGGCTGCTGGAACGCGGCCCATGCCCAGGTTGGACCGTGCGCGGGAGAAGTCGACTACACCGGGATCGAGGGAGTCGGGTCGATTGGGGTGCTCGCGATCGACAACCACCGCATGGTGACCTCGGACGGACCGACCGTCAGCAACTGGCGGCTCGGCGATCCAAGCGCGCCCGAGTTCCTCGGGCGCTGGACCCTGTGGGATGAAAAGAACTACTCGGTGCATCAAATGGAAGTCGACGAACGTGGCTTCGCCTACGTCGGTTTCGAGAGAGGTTCTACCTACCCTCCCTGGTTTTCGGTCCGAATCTGGGATCTCCGGGAGGGGCGGGAACCCCGGCCGGTTTCAGTGCTGCCGGGAAGTTGGACCGACTTCTTCGTGGACCACGGATTGTTCGTGGGGATCGCAGCGGGTGCTGAAGACCTCGTCATCATCGACGTCACCGATCCGACGGACCCAAACGTGTTGTGCACGAATTGCGGTGGCATCAATCTCGATCACGGCTCCCCTGCCTATGGCCACGAGCACATAAGAATCGAAAATCTCGCCGGCAGGGCCGTAGGTACGGGTTCTGGCGGAGCTTCGTCGACGAGCAGGTGCTGCGGTACCTGGACTGCGGCCTCTTCGAGAACGGCTTCGCCCGGATCCGATGTCCCGAGTGCGCCGAGGAGTATCTGCTCGCGTTTTCGTGCAAGACGCGGGAGCTGTGCCCGTCGTGCGCGGCGAAGCGATCGGCGGCGACGGCGGCGCTGCTGGCCGAGGAGGTGATCGAGGAGGTCGGCCACGCCCAGTGGGTCTTCGTCATCCCGAAGATGCTGCGGCCGTACTTCCTGCACCACCGGGAGCTCCTCGGCGGGCTGGCGCTGGCGGCGTGGGAGACGGTGCTGGAGCTGATGCGCGCGGCGGCCGGCGACGAGGGGATGCGGCCGGGGATGGTCGCAGTCGTCCAGACCGCGGGCGACCTGGCAACTGGCACCCGCACGTGCACGCGATGGTGTCGCGCGGGGGATGGACGCAGGATGTGAGGAGGCGGATCGACTTCCCCGGTTGGCAGAACCACGAGGTCTCGCGGACCGGGTGCCTGGCTCCAACTTTGTTCGCCGCGAACAAAGTTGCGTGCCTGGCATCCCCTCCCATCGCGATGAGGGAACCAGATGACAACAGAGTCCGGGTGGAGCCCGAGGACGGCGCGGCGGTCGAGCGGCTCGCCCGCTACATCATGCGGCCGCCGATCAGCCTCGAGCGGATGGCATGGGACGGGGTGGGGGAGGTGCGCTACCGGCGCAAGCGGGGGCACGAGAGCTCGGGGTTGGGAGAGCGGGAGGTTGAGGCGTTCGACCCGGCGGAGTTCCTCGCGCGGGTGATCATGCACATCCCGGAGCCGCGGCGGCACCTGGTGCGGTACTACGGGTGGTACTCGAACGTGTCGCGGGGCAAGCGGCGGAAGGCGGACGCCGAGCACGAGGGTGCTTGTGGCAGCGGACACCGGCGCGCCCTCCCGCGCGGCTCGCGACGAGACTCGCGACGCCCGCGCCCTCCGGCGGAGCTGGGCGCAGCTGATCAAGCGGATCTACGAGGTCGACCCGCTGGTGTGCCCTTCGTGCGGCTGCGAGATGAAGGTGATCGCGTTCATCACCGAGCACGACGTGGTCGACGCGATTCTGAGGCATCTCGAGCGCGGGGAGGCGAAGGAGGCGCGGGGGCCGCCCAGACGATCCGAGCTCGCAGCGGTGTCGTGATCTCGCCCGAAGAATGAGTTTGTCGGGTTCCTGGTTGAGTTGTGTCCGGAATCGGGGTTGAAGGGGTTTTCTGGGGTGGTTTCCCGGAGAGATGCCGGATGTCGTCGAGGATGGGGGGCTGAAGAGAACGCCGAGGTCTCAAACGGCCGTTCTCATAGGGGATTCGGACTCGGCATGCGTGGTACGCTCGATGGTGTGTAAAAGCAAATTCCTATCCCCCAACCGCGCCGGGAACTGCTGACATTGCGTTACGATTGATCCATGAAGATCCCGTCCGGGCCGCGAGGTTTTGATACCACCCACTGGAGTATGGTGCTGGCGGCCACAGCTGATGACGTCAGCCGGAACCACGCTCGAAAAGCACTCGAGGAGCTCTGCAGGGTCTACTGGTATCCGCTCTATGCCTTCGGATGACGTGATCGTGGACGGTATGCTCGATATCTCACTCATCCGCCCGCTGGCCAGGCTTGGATATATGGATTATGCGATCGTCGAAGAGGTCTTCCCGATGAAACGGCCTACTCTGAAGGACTAAGGGCTGGGGACAGAATCAAATCACATTTTTGGTTGTTCAGGGGGGACGCCCAGTCCGCTCGCCCAGCAAGGCGAGAGGAGGGCGAATAGCCGGCTATTCAACTGACGAACAACGCAGCGGGGTGAGATGCATGGACGAACAAAAATGTGATTTTATTCTGTCCCCAGCCCTAAGTTGCGACACTAGCACGATATGCGAAAAGCACCCGCTTCACCGTTGAAGCGGGTGCTCTTTCATGCCAGCAGGCTACGCAGTGTAGCTGTCAACTAATTGCGTACAGTTGCATTGAAATACACATCCTGGTTGCCACTGACATTGTAGCCATAGACACGCAATTTCCAGGTTCCAGTTGTCACGCCGCCAGCTGCCCTTACCCGCTCGAACACACTGTTGATCGAGATAGACGCATCCATGACAGTTCCGCCGGGCGAGACGATACGAAGGTCGATATCATCATGACTGGTTGTATTCTCCGGCCACCAGATTGCGCCGTCCAGATCGTGGGCGGTGCTGCGGCTGACATTGATGGGAATGTCGATGGTTTCGTGATTACTGACGTTAACCTTTCCCCACCAGGAGTAACCATTGGTCGGTAGTTTCACGCGGCCCGCACCTTGCGTATTGTCGAACGGATAGGGATTCTGACCAGCCACGATCATACGGGCGTATACATGACCCGGGTCCACCTGGCTAAAACGCCGCATCCAGTTGCGGGCCAAGGCAGCTGCAGCACCACCATAGGGCACTGCCCCGGAGGTGCCGCCGAATACACGGTTGGCTGTGTTGGACAACGGAGAACACGGCACGCCAAACAGACAACCAGTTGATGCGGTTTCTGAGTTGTTTGGCGTCTGGATGTCTGGCTTGAAGCGACTATCCGAGGTTGGGCCTCGACTCTGGTTTGCGTACTGGCTCTGACTCTGTGTATCGAATGCACCTACGCCAATGACTTTGTGCGCATTGGCCGGACTGTTAACGGTACCGGCAGTTGATCCATTGTTGCCATTGGCAGCGATTACTGCAGCTCCAGTATCAAATGCGGCATCAGCGGCCAGCGAGATTGAAGAGTTCTCACTGCCACCACCTTGCATTTCAGCGACGATGATCCGATCCAGCACACTGACTGCTTTCTGGAAGGCCAGAATCGTTGCATTGGCGTTCAGGCCACCACAGTTGCCACCATTGTCAGGATAGATCTTCCATGAGTCTATCTGGATGCCAGTGACGCCGCGTTGGGCGTTGCCCTGATTGTTGTTGCCCGAAATGATACCGGCAGCGGAAGTTCCGTGGTTCCAGCAACTATCATTCGGGTTGCCGCCAAAACAGTTGGGATCGCCGGCTGTACAGTCGCGCCAGAAGGCGATTCTATTGGGGCTGGATAGTAGTGTGTGCGAACGATTGACCCCAGTATCCAACAATCCGATCCAACCATTGGTCAGGCCCTGGTTGAAGTAGGCGTCCGACTGTATCAACGCCCGCGCATCATTAACGTCATCATTGGGATTGCCGTTGGCTGGTGGCAACTCATCGGACTGAACGGGTTCTATGTACTGTATCTGTGGTGATTCCAGCAGTCGTTTGACGCTATCCACAGGGATCTTCACGCGAACCGACGGTACCAGCCAATAATCGTTGATGATTTTCCCGCCAAGTTCTTCGATCAGCCTATTGAGCCGGCCGTTCGATTCACTACGTTTCACCTGCAGTCCATTAATCAGCTCCTGCGTCCGTTTCAGAGCTTGCTGATTTACCGTCGATTCCCGCGCCTGATTCGTGTCCGGCTCCGGAAAACGGGGAATCGTCAGGCTTTCGGGGACAGTGACGATGATGTCGATGAACTGATCACCAGGTATGGATACCATCCATTCCTCAATGACGGGATGCAGACGAGAGGGTGTGCGGGGTTTGGGTTCCTCCACCTGCTTGCGTACGGGTCTGGAAGTGTAAGAGTCCCAGACCTTGTCGATGTCAACCCCGACAGGTTTGCCCTTCTCCCAAGCCTCCATGAAGATCAGGCCGGTATCGTCAGGTGCTTCGCGTAGAGTGGGTTCATCGAGTAAACCAAAGCTTGGAACTTTGTCTTGCGCATGAGCTGAGCCCAGCCCTGTAGTCACTGCAAGTGCGAGAATGCATGTCTTGCTTAATGATGCAAGGCGAGCATCTCCGGATGGGTTGTGTGTGTGAAATTTCATCACGCTGTTATCTCCTTGAATTTTTTCAGATGAATGAACATCGTCTGCTTTTGATCAGTGTGAAAATGTTCCATGTCACCGTTGGTCTCGACAATACAGTCAGCCTTGCAGTTGTGTACTGGATTCGTAGCGTTTTGCCATGGAAGGTCAAGAGCCTTGCGTATTGCGTAAAATGTCAACGGTACGCATATGCTAACGACATACCCGGTGCTTTTAGTGCTGTAACTCACGGTCTTTAGGACAGTGTTTACCGCAATAACCACGCATTATGACTAGTTGACTTTTCTCGCACTAGACTCTCGTATAAGTCAAATGCGACTGGCGTGCTGTCTGGTTGGCAATGCGCTGAACAGCAGGGCCCGTTTGCCCTGATCAGGACGAGGATGACATTGGCAATTTCATATTTAAGGACAATCCGATAAAAGGGTCTGTGCTGTATTATTTCGTAATGTTATTTACTTCGTTATTTCAATTGCTCTGCGCCGCCGGCAAGGCCGAGAATGGCGATAGCGGCTATTCACGACGAGCACGCAGAAGGGCGGGATTCAGGGGCGACTGAAGAGCGATTATTGAATCACAAGATCCCATTATTAACCATTTTTATCAATTACCATTAATTCTGCAGCCTACCGTCAAACGGTGCGAACGCATTGATTGCACGTCTTCTGAGCCAGAATAGCCCCGCTCTGGAGCAAGGCGTCCCCATCCTGATGTTTCTTCAACCCAAACGCCTCACCCTGCTTTTCTGGCTTGATTGGCATTGCCCATCCTTCATCTGAAATTCATGGTCGAGGCGCCAGACTGTAACCATGTCTCAATTTGAACTTCAATTGATCGGAGTCACCACTGTGTAATTTATGGTTTCGCCAAACTCCGACAGTGGCCTGGGTCGACCATGTCCAGAAGATAGTGGCGTATCGTATCCGGGTTGGTGGAGGAGCGAATTCTGGCGCAAATCTCATTGTCGCTGATTATTCTGCGCACCACGCCCAAAAAGCAGGTTTACCAAATCAAGCGCAGGCTGCTCTTTCCGCTATCTCTGAACAAGCGGCAATCACCGTTGGTGCACGCTGTGGTCGGAAATGAATGACCGATGAATGCCCATATCCAGCGAATCCGAAGACACTCTAGAAAAACAAGATGAACACTTGGCAACAGACGTTTGGAAGCAAAGTGAGACAGAGAGCGACAGTCTTCTCGATTTACACCGCACTACTCTGCCCGCTGGCCGCATGTACGGATTCTGGAACAGCTGATTCGGCCCCCTCGCTGGATGCAGCAAAGCCCGTATCCATAGAGGCGTCCATCAACGGTGGTAATTCTACCAACCCGTATTCGGACGCATCAAAACCCAATTCTGCTACAACCAATGGTTTTGTTGGCGAAGTCCTAGATGACAGCATTCGAATCAGCTGGAAGAAGGACCCTGACGCCACGGGTTACAACATCTACCGGCAAGGTGAGTACTACTCCACGGTGTTCGCAACCGAATTTCTCGACACGGATATCCATGCCGGGGACTACTCCTATGAAATCACGGCCTTTGAGAAAAGTGGCGACGACACACGCTACTACACCATTGCCGAGAACTTGATCGTTTCGGTCGCAGTAGCACAGGAATCTGTCAACACACGATACTTCAAGTCTCCCATTACGGATGGCTTTGTTGGTGAAGTGCTCGATGAGAGTATTCGAATCAGCTGGAAAAAGGACCCTGACGCCACGGGTTACAACATCTACCGGCAAGGTGAGTACTACACTACGGTGTTCGAGACCGAGTTCCATGACACCGATATCGATGTTCAGGATTATTCTTACGAAATCACGGCTTTCGAGAAAAGTGGCGAAAACACACGCTACTACACCATCGCCAGGAGCTTGATCGTTTCGGTCAGCAGTAGCACAGGAATCTGTCAACACACGATACTTCAAGTCTCCCATTACGGATGGCTTCGTTGGTGAAGTGCTCGATGAGAGTATTCGCATCAGCTGGAAAAAGGACCCTGACGCCACGGGTTACAACATCTACCGGCAAGGCAAGTACTACGCTACGGTGTTCGAGACCGAGTTCCATGACACCGATATCGATGTTCAGGACTATGCTTACGAAATCACGGCTTTCGAGAAAAGTGGCGAAAACACACGCTACTACACCATCGCCAGGGGCTTGATCGTTCCGGCAGCAGCAACACAGGAACTTGTCAATACACCATACTTCAAGTCTCCCATTACGGATGGCTTCGTTGGTGAAGTGCTCGATGAGAGTGTTCGCATCAGCTGGAAAAAGGACCCTGACGCCACGGGTTACAACATCTACCGGCAAGGCAAGTACTACTCTACGGTGTTCGAGACCGAGTTCCATGACACCGATATCGATGTTCAGGACTATGCTTACGAAATCACGGCCTTTGAGAAAAGTGGCAAAGACACACGGTACTACACAATCGCCAAAGGACTGACCGTTTCTGTTCTTGCACTGGGAGAAACTGATCTCGACACCTCCACAGCTTCGGTGGACAGTGGTGCGTACGAGAGCACTGACAACAGCGATCCCGATACCGACTCCAACCAAACTGATCAACCCGCAATAAAAACCTCGGGAGACACTGCAACAGCCTCTGATGCAGAGCCTTCAGTTTCAGAGCCCGTGGCGGCAAACGATACAGGTTCGGATTCCACAAGTTCAAACGGGGAAAGTACACCAAATACTGACACCGCTCCCATTAAACAACCTGACAACGCAATACCAGAAACCGACAACAGTAAATATTTCAAATCAGTTACCACGGAAGGTTTTTTTGGCGAAGTGCTTGATGACAGCATACGCATTGGCTGGAAAAAGGATTCCGAAGCCAGAGGCTACAATGTATACAGGCAAGCCGAGTACTACACCACCGTATTCACGAATGAGTTTCAAGACACTGATGTTTATGATCAGGATTACTACTACGAGATTCAAGCCTTCGACCACGGGCAACCAGGACCTGAAGTTCGCTACTACTATATAGCTACTGGCCTGACGGTTTCGGCCAGCACTCTGGGAAAAACGGATCCGAACAGACCAAAAACAAACGACGAACTTCTGAAAGACTACGAACTTGTATTTGCTGACGAGTTCAATGATGACAGGCTGGACGCCAGTAAATGGAATACCTCTCTTCTCTGGGGCACCGACCTGATCATCAACAATGAAGAGCAGTATTATGTTGACATACTCACGGATCCGGAATTCGGCTTTGATCCATTCACATTCGATGGATAGTCTGACTATCAACTCCGTCAGAACACCGCCTGAACTCGCCAAAAAAAGTCTTGATCAGCCGTATCTTTCTGGCATCATCACCAGTTATGACGCTTTTAAATTCACTTACGGCTATGCAGAAGTTCGCGCGAAGATGACCCATGGCCGCGGTTACTGGCCTGCGTTCGGGCTACTCAATGCCTACTACGGTGGTGATGACCCGGAAATCGATATCATGGAGTTTGTCGGTGATAACCAGGACGTGGTATATCACACCTTTCACTATCACGATGAAAACGGAAAATTGCGATCGACCAAATCAGAGCCGACGCCGGGTATCGATTACACTGCCGACTTTCACACCTTCTCAGTCGAATGGAAACCAGGATCAATCATCTACTTTGTAGACGGCAT
>CAWKLM010000013.1:0-47035 GCA_963850475.1 Ilumatobacteraceae bacterium
ACATCATCACCCCCGATCACTTCCAGAACACCCTCAACTCGCACCTCGGCTCGGCCTTCTCGCTCGAGCCGATCCTGACCCAGAGCGCCTGGTTCCGGGTCCACAACCGCGACAGGAAGATCGGCGGTCTCTACTTCGTCGGCGCCGGCACCCACCCGGGCGCCGGGGTCCCCGGCGTGGTCAACTCGGCCAAGGCGACGGCGGGGTTGATGATCGGCGATCTCCTCGGCGAGAGCGGCTGAGGACAGTCACATGGACCACGTCGTCAACCACGGTCAGGCCGTCATCGAAAAGGGCTCCAGCAGCTTCGCCGCCGCTGCGAAACTCTTCGACCCCGCGACCCGCGGCCGCGCCTACATGCTCTACGCCTGGTGCCGCCACTGCGATGATCAGACCGACGACCAGGAGCTCGGTTTCGACGGCTCGCAGCTTCCTCCGGAGGAAGGACGGGCACGGGTCGACCGGCTGCGGGCCGAGACGCTGCGCGCCCTTTCGGGCGAACCCATGGACGATCCGATCTACGCGGGTCTCCAGCGGGTGGTCGCCGATTGCGACATGCCCCACCGCTATCCCATGGAGCACCTCGACGGCTTTGTCATGGATGTCGAGGGCCGCGAGTACCGAACCCTCGATGACACGGTGGAGTACTGCTACCACGTCGCCGGGGTGGTCGGGGTGATGATGGCCTACGTCATGGGCGTCCGGGACGAGCCGACCCTCGACCGCGCCACCGATCTCGGGCTCGCCTTCCAGCTGACCAACATCTGCCGCGATGTGGTGGAAGACGCCGAGGTCGGACGGGTGTACCTCCCCCTCGACTGGCTGACCGAGGCCGGTGTCCCGGCCGACAGGGTCGCGGCGCCCGAGCACCGCGACGGCGTCTTCGAGGTGGTCCGGAGAATTCTCTTCGAGGCCGACCGTTACTACCAATCGGCCTGGCTCGGGATCTCGCAGCTGCCGCCTCGTTCAGCGTGGGCGGTGGCGGCCGCCAACGCGGTCTACAGCGACATCGGCCGGCTGATCCTCGATCGCGGCCCGCGCGCCTGGGACACGCGGACATCGACGAGCAAGGCGCGCAAGATCTCGCTCGTCCTCGGCGCCGGGCCCAAGTCCTGGACGGCGAGGATGTGGGGCAAGGGCCCCGGTGACGAGCCGCGAGACCGGTTGTGGACGCGGCCGAGAAACCACGACCGACACTCATGAGTGACCGAGTCCGAGACTCACGGCGGCGTCAATGCCGAACGCGCCCTGGTGGTCCGTGACGTGGTCAAGCGCTTCGGACCCACCACGGCGCTCGACCATGCCGGTCTCGAGCTGCGACGGGGCGAGCGTCTGGCCCTGCTCGGGCCCAACGGCGCCGGCAAGACGACCCTGGTGCGGTGCATCTGCGGCCGTGCGGTCCCCGATTCGGGGGAGATCGAGATGCTCGGCCGGCGGCTGCCCCCGAGCGGCGGGCGGCACGAGCTCGGCTTTGTCCCGCAGGAGATCGCTCTCTACCCCGATCTCACGGCCCGCGAGAACCTCGAGGCCTTCGGCCGATTCCACGGGCTCAGGGGCGGCGAGCTGCGTCAGGCGGTCGACTGGGCGCTGGAGTGGACCGGTCTCGCCGACCGGGCCGGCGATCTGACGAAGACCTTCTCGAGCGGAATGAAACGGCGGGTCAATATCGCCTGCGGCGTGCTCCACCGACCGCTCGTCCTGCTGCTCGACGAGCCGACGGTCGGGGTGGATCCGCAGAGCCGCGACCGGATCTTCGCCATGCTCGACGAGCTGTGGCGCCAGGGAACCTCGATTCTGCTGACCACCCACCAGCTGGAGGAGGCGGAGCAGCAGTGCGATCGGATCGTCATCATCGACCACGGCCACGCCATCGCCGAGGGGACGCTCACCGAGCTCATCGCAGAGCACGGTGGGCGCCAACCGCAAGGTGGTCTTCAAGCTCGCCGAGGCGTGTCCGGATCTCGACGGCATGACGACCGACGGCGATCGGCGGGAGCTCGTCGCCGAGGTCGAGGATGTCGCCCTCGAACTCCCGGATCTGCTGATTCGGATCCGCGAGAGCGGCGGTACAGGTCTGCGACCTCGAGGTCCAGCCGCCATCGCTCCACTCGGTTTTCATCCACCTCACCGGCCGGGAGCTGCGCGAATGATCTGGACGGTGGTTCGCGTCGGTCTGCTGCGGATGTGGCACGGTCGGACGGAGATCCTGCTGACCTTCGTCGTCCCGATCGCCTTCTTCACGATCTTCGCCTTCATCTTCGACGAGCAGATCGGGTTGGGGAAGTCGCCGAAGGTCAACCTGGCCCTCGTCGACGAGGACGACACCGAGCTCAGCCGCGAGTTCGTCTCCGCACTCGCCGAGTGGGAGACGCTGCGCATCTACGCACCCGGCGGAGCACGACGACGGGCTCTTCGTCTTCACCTCGGCGGAGCCGGCGAAGGAGCTCGTGCTCGCGGGAACGCTCCCGCTGGCGGTGGTCGTCCCGGAGGGCTGGACGGCTTCACTCACGAACCCCGGAGAGGAGGCCGTGAACCTCCGGCTGCTGGCGGACTCCTCGGACCCCGTGGCCACCCAGGTCGTCACCGCGCTGCTTCGGCAGACCTCGGGTCAGATCATGGGCGAACGCGCCCGGCAGCAGATCCGCTCCTTCCTGTCGCTCTCGCCGGACCAGTTCGCCGAGTCTCCGGTCTCCCGTTTCGCGACTCCGGTCGCCATCGACGTCGTCGATCTCTTCGCCGCCGACAAGGCCAACCCCGTGGTGTCCATGTACGCCGCCGGCATCGCGGTGATGTTCCTGCTCTTCGGCGCGGTGGGCAACTCGGGAACGCTGCTCGAGGAGGAAGAAAACCAGACCCTCGAGCGGCTCATGTGTTCCGAGCTCAGCATGAGCCAGCTCCTGGCGGGCAAGTGGCTGCTCATGACCATCGTCGGTATCGTCCAGGTGACGATCATGTTCGCCTGGGCCCAGCTCGCCTTCGGCGTGGACCTCCTCGGCCACCTCTCCGGCTTCGCGGTGATGACGGTGGTCACCGCCGGCGGCCGCCAGCAGCTTCGCGCTGACCCTGGCCGCCCTGTGCAGGAACCGCGCACAGCTCAACGCGGTCGCGGTCATTCTGATCCTCTGCATGTCCGCGCTGGGCGGCAGCATGGTCCCCCGCTACGTCATGAGCGAGACGATGCAGCAGTTCGGCAAGATCACCTTCAACGCGTGGGCCCTCGACGGCTACATCAAGGTCTTCTGGCGCGACCTCCCGCTCGCCGAACTCGCGCCGGAGCTCACCGTGCTGATCGCCACCGCCATCGTCCTCTTCGCAGCCGCGCGAGTCCTGGCCCGCCGTTGGGAGAGCTCGTGAGCAGATCGGGGGCTTTTCTCTCTGACGAGCGGCGCTCGATCGCCGGGCTACAATGCCCCCATGACCAGCCACCGCCAATTCATCGCGTTCGTTCTCCTGGCCGTGATGCTCTCAGCCTGCGCCTCGGCTCCACCCGAGCCCCCGAGCCCCGACCCTCGGGTCAAGGACGGGTCGAGGTCACCATGACCGGTTTCAAAAACGATGAAGGAACGGCGCGCGTGGCCCTGTTCCTCGATGCCGACGGTCTGGCCCGACGGAGACGCCTCCATCTTCGGCACCGCGGTGGTCCCGATCAAGGATGGCCGGGCCATTGCCGTCTTCGAAGACGTGCCCGCCGGCCCCTTCGCGGTCTCGGTCTACCACGACGAGGACGACGACGGTGAGCTCGACTCCGTGGCGCTCGGTATCCCGTCGGAAGCATACGGTTTCTCGGGCGACGCCCGCAATATGTTCGGTCCGCCGAGCTTCGAGCAGGCGCAGCTCGAGGTCGCGGCGGGCGAAACGAAACAGATCACGATCCGGGTGAAGTAGGTGTTGTGATGGAAGAGCTCATCCTGCCGCGACAGGGCACACACGAAAAAGTCCCCACGCCGCAGACGGCGGTGGTCGCCGGCGGCGGTCTCGCGGGGATCGCGGCGGCGGTGGTCCTCGCCGAGCGCGGCGTTTCGGTCGTTCTCGCCGAACGCGAGTCCTTTCTCGGCGGCCGCGCCGGAGCTTGGACCGACCGGCTCGCGACCGGCGAGTCCTTCGAGATGGAGCGGGGCTTCCACGCCTTCTTCCGCCAGTACTACAACCTCCAGGCCCTGCTCCGCCGGATCGACGACGAACTCACCTTCCTCGAGCCGCTCGAGGACTATCCGATCCTCGGCCCCGGGGGGCAGGTCGAGTCCTTCTCCGGACTCCCCAACAAGCCCCCGTGGAATGTCGTCGCCCTGACCAGACGAACACCGACCCTCGGTCTGCGCGATCTCATGGGAGTCAACGGACCGGCCGCACTGTCGATGCTCCGCTACGAACGCGGGTGGACCTACGGCCGCTACGACGACCAGACCGCCGGCGAGTATCTCGATTCGCTCAAATTTCCCCCCGACGCCCGGCGCATGCTCTTCGACGTCTTCGCCCACTCCTTCTTCAACCCCGAGGAGAAGATGTCGGCGGGCGAGCTGTTGATGATGTTCCACTTCTACTTCTCGGGCAATCCGGAAGGGCTCATCTTCGACGTCTCGAAGCGGCCCTTTTCGAAGTCCATCTTCGGCCCCCTCGGTGACTACATGACCGGGCTGGGAGTCGACGTGCGAACCGACTTGCACCGTGTCGCGGGTTGCGAAGGGCGCCGAGAAGAAGTGGAGCGTCGATCTGAACGGGGAGATGGTGGAGGCCGATCTCGTCGTCCTCGCCCTGACCGTGCCCGGGCTCCAGGCCGTCGTGGCCGACTCGCCCGATCTCGACGACGCCGATTTCCGGCGCTCGGTCGACGGCCTCGCCCTGACCCATCCCTTCGCCGTCTGGAGGCTGTGGTTCGACCGGCCGGCCAACCCCGATCGGCAGCCCTTCGTCGGGACCACCGGCGTCGGTTCGCTCGACAACATCTCGTTGTACAACCTCTTCGAGGACGAGAGCCGAGACTGGGCCGAACAGACCGGAGGGTCGGTCGTCGAGCTCCACGCCTATGCGGTCGATCCCGGAATGGACGAGCCCGCGATCCGCGAGGATCTCATGAACGGCCTCCACACCTTCTACCCCGAGTACGTCGGCGCCCGGGTCGTCGAGGAACGTTTCCTGGTCCGGCGCGATTGTCCGGCCTTCGCCCCGGGTTCCTACGCCGATCGGCCCGGCGTTCCCACCCCGCACGAGGGGATCGCGCTGGCCGGCGACTTCGTCCGCCTGCCGATCCCCAGCGCGTTGATGGAGCGCGCGGTGGCGTCGGGCTTTCTCGCCGCAAACCACCTTCTGGCGCCCCAGGACGTCAAACCCGAGCCCATACGCTCGATCCCGCGCCGCGGCCTCTTCGGCCGCCGCGTCCAAGAGACGGAAGCGAGTCGCATGCGATGAGCAAATTCATAAAGTTCGGTCCCCCGCTTCCAGACGTGGAGGTCCCCGAGTCATCCCTCGCTCCCGACTGGCAACAGGCCAGACCGCGCGCCATCGCCCGCGCCCTCGAGCGGGCGCTCGACCGGCCGCACGGCAATTGGTATGTCGTCGGCGAATCGCGCCTGTCTCGGCGAGAAACCACAGCGTCTTCGGATCGCCGGAGAGGACCTTGTCGCCTGGCGGGTCGACGGCGAGCTGCTGATCGCCCCGGATGCCTGTCCCCACATGGGGGCGTCGCTTGCGGATTCCTGCGTTCGCGAGGGCAAGCTGATCTGTCCATGGCACGCGCTCGCCCTGGGCAAGGAGGGGCACGGCAAATGGAAGAAGCTTGCGGTCCACGAAGACGGCGTTCTCAGCTGGGTGCGAATCGGTCCCGAGGTTCCCGAAACGCCGCTCCCCGTGCTTTCACCACGCCCCGACATCTATCTCGAGGGCGTGGTCCAGCTCGAGGTGCGCTGCGACCCCGAGGACATCATCGCCAACCGGCTCGACCCCTGGCACGGCGTCCACTTCCACCCCTACGCCTTCGCCTCGCTGACCGTCCTCGATCTCGACGACGACGTCGTCAAGGTGCGGGTGGCCAAGAGGCTCATCGGGCGCGTCGTCGCGGAGACCGACGCGACCTTCCACAGCCCGGAGCCGCGCATCCATCGTCATGACCATCGTCGAGGGCGAGGGGAAGGGCTCGGTGGTGGAGACGCACGCGACCCCCATCGAACCGGGGCGCACTGTGGTCGTCGAAGCGACGCTCGCAACCTCGGACCGCGCGGGCTTTCGCCACGCGAGGAAGCTGCAACGCTTCATCCGGCCCTTTATCGAGCGCTCCGCCCGCCGCCTCTGGGTCGACGACGCCGCCTACGCGGAGCGCCTCTACGAGCTCCGCACCGGTCCTGAAACCGATATTCGCCTGGCGAGAATCCAAAGGCACCAAGGAACACGAAGGAGTTCTTGACTCATCACTTCATGGGAGTCCATGGAGGCAGGAATCTCCACCTTTTCAGGTTCCGACTTTCTGATGAGCCAGGAAAACATGAGAACCTCTCGAAGTCTTCGTGTCCCTCAAGCCTTCGTGGTTCAAAGTTCTTGGAGGGCGGGTGGCGGATCATCTGTCGATTCCGCCCTTCGGAGAGAGCGCTCAGAACGCGACGACACGATCCATGGTCGTCTGGGTTGGACCGGGCGAGGTTCGCCAACTGGTGGCCCGACCGACCCAACGGCTCGAGGGCCGAAGCGGCCGACTCGACATACCGGTCGACCTCCTGCCGGGTTCCGTGGGCGCCCAACCGCGAGGCGAGGGTCGACTTCCCGTCGTCCTGGCCGGTGTCCTTGCCGATGTCCTCCCGCGAACCGAAGGTGTCGAGGAGATCGTCGAGCAGCTGAAAGGCGAGCCCGAGGTTGACGCCGTACTCCCGCACCGCCTTGACCCAAACATCGTCGACACCCGCGACGCGTGCGCCCGCCTCGAGCGCCGCCACGAAGAGCGCACCGGTCTTCTGACCGTACATCTCGGTCAGACCGGCCACGTCATCGCCGTGGCCGTGGCGGATCTGCAGGTCGCAGAACTGGCCGGCGATGATCCCGTTGCTGCCCACCGAGTCCGACAGGAGACGAGTCAGGTCGAGACGTGTCTGGGCCGACAGCAGATCACACTCGGCGATCACACCGAAGGCACGGTTGAGCAGCGCGGTGGCGGCGAGGATCGCGGTGTCCTCGCCGAAGACCAGGTGGTTGGCCGGTTGGCCGCGCCGCAAGCTGGCGTCGTCCATACACGGAAGATCGTCGAGGATCAGCGAGGCGGCATGGACCATTTCGACCGCGCACGCCGCGTCGAGTGCTGCCTCCTCGGTCGCACCGAGATCGGTGGCCACCTGGATGGTGAGCACCGGCCGGATCCGTTTCCCACCCGCGAGCAGGCTGTACCGCATGGATTCGTGCAGCGGACGCGGATCGGTGGTTTCATCGGGAATGAGTTCGGCGAGGCGCTCGTTGATCCTGCGACGCCACCGGCGGCTGGCATCCCGTTGATCTGTCGTCCCGCGGGAGCCAACAGCAGCCTGCCATTGGCATCCAGACCTTCGATAGTCAAACTCATTTTCTGAAGATCTCCACTTCTTCGTGATCACGTCAGCCGCTTCTTGCTTTGATTTTGAGTCTGGCTTTCTGCTAGAACCCAACACCGAAGGGCAACGCCGGTATTCCAGGACACAAGGTCGCGATCGTGCTCAATTGAAGAGGGCCTGGCACCCGGACATCGGTCAACTCTCGGCCGGGAGGCGCGCCTCGACCGCATCGACGATGGCGTCGTCCATGGGATCGATGTTCGGCTCGAAACGGGCGACGACCTCGCCATCGCCGTTGATGAGAAACTTGGTGAAATTCCACTTGATTTCACCGCGCATCCCTTGCCCAGACTCGGTCGTCAGGGTTCGGTAGATGGGAGCCTGTTCAGGGCCCTTGGTGTGGACCTTCTCCATCATCGGAAACGTCACCCCGTAATTGAGTCGGCAGAAGTTGGCGATCTCTTCGTGAGTCCCCGGTTCCTGGTTGCCGAAATCGTTACTTGGAAAGCCGACGATGACAAAACCACGGTCGCCGAATTCTTCATAGAGCTTTTGCAGCGTGTCGTACTGCCTGGTGCAGCCGCACTTGGACGCTGTATTAACGATCAACATGGGGCGTCCGCGATAGCCTCGCAGATCGACCGTGTCGCCTTCGACGGATCTCACCGTGTGATCGACGATCCCGGCGGTGTGGTCGATCATTGCTTCGGGTGCCGTCATCGTGATCTCCTTGGTCGTCGTCTCGGATGCGGTTCCGGCGTCGCTGCAGCCGACGATGCCGAGAATGGAGGTCAAGGTCCCTGCGATGAAAACTAAGATTCCACGTTTGATTTCTTTCCTCCCACCAAACTCCAACGCGGCCCCTGACGACATCCTTCCACCCGGTTCGCCGGATGCAGGGTGTGAAGGCTAGCAACTCGAACGGGATCAGCAGCACCGCGACTCTCACCGTTTCTCGGGATCGACAATGTGGTGTCCGTTTCCTCGGCAAAAACGCGAGAGCGATTCGTTGAACAGGATTCCGCATGTATTCGATTTGTCGGAGTGTTCTGATGGGTGCAACGTTCAGAATGCACCATTGTTGCCTTGTGATGAGCGCCCATGGGTGCCAGGTGGATGGCACCCTTCTTTGGAACCCTCCGCTTCCGGGAAGAACCAGGGGTGCTCGATTGTTCCCCGACGAGAAAGGTCGACGGCATCCCCGTCGATGTCACGCCGGGGGAACCACGCAAATGAGAAAAACCCGCTCCATTGCGCCCGTACTGGACGCCGATCTGTTGACCGAGAATATCGGGGCGCAAATCGGTTACACATTCCGGCACGCAGCGGTTTTGCCGGCGATTCGCGATCGGGCCTTTCGGTTGAATTCACAGGCGGTAGGCGAATCAACTCTTGGTGCGAACAATGCTTATCTGATGGGAGGAATAAATTCAATGCGTAAAACAAAACTCTCTTTGCTGGCCGTTGCCGCGGTGGTGATGACACTGATGCTGTCGTCGAGCCCTGCGTTTGCTCAGGGCATGGCGAAATCGAACCAGTTCTGGTGGCCTGACCAGCTGGACCTCAGCCCGCTTCGCGCGCACGGCGCCGAATCCAACCCGATGGGCGACGACTTCAACTACGCCGCGGAGTTTGCAACGCTCGACCTCGACGCCGTGAAGAAGGACATCGAGGCGCTGATGACGGATTCACAGGACTGGTGGCCGGCGGACTATGGTCACTACGGGCCGTTCTTCATTCGAATGGCCTGGCACAGCGCGGGCACCTACCGCACCCTCGACGGCCGCGGCGGCGCCGGCGGCGGTCAGCAGCGTTTCGATCCCCTGAACAGCTGGCCCGACAATGCGAACCTCGACAAGGCACGGCGCCTGCTCTGGCCGGTCAAGCAGAAGTACGGCAGCAAGCTTTCCTGGGCGGACCTGATGGTGCTGACGGGAAACGTCGCGCTGGAGTCCATGGGCTTCAAGACCTTCGGTTTCGCCGGCGGTCGTGAAGACGACTGGGAGGCCGACCTGGTCTACTGGGGACCCGAGACCGAAATGCTCGCCGATGAGCGCTACAAAGGCGACCGGGAGCTGGAAAAGCCGCTGGCTGCGGTCCAGATGGGCCTGATCTACGTGAATCCGGAAGGTCCGAACGGCAACCCGGATCCGCTCCTCGCCGCCAAGGACATTCGCGACACGTTCGGTCGCATGGCGATGAATGATGAAGAGACCGTTGCGCTGATTGCCGGCGGACACACCTTCGGCAAGAACCACGGTGCGCACAAGCCGGACGATTGCGTCGGGCCGGAGCCCGCTGCTGCAGGCCTCGAGGAGCAGGGCTTCGGCTGGATGAACAATTGCGGCAGCGGCAACGCCGGCGACACGGTCACCAGCGGACTGGAAGGCGCATGGACCACGACCCCGGTCAAGTGGAGCATGAACTACCTCGAGAACCTGTTCGCCTACGAGTGGGTCAGACGAAGAGCCCTGCCGGTGCGACCCAGTGGATTCCCAAGGACCCGGCCGCAGCGAACATCGTGCCCGATGCGCACGATCCGGCGAAGCGGCGCGCGCCTGTCATGCTGACGACGGACCTCTCGCTGAAGGTTCGATCCGAGCTACCGGGAGATCTCGAAGCGCTTCCTGGAGAATCCGGAAGAATTCGAGCTCGCTTTCGCCAAGGCGTGGTTCAAGCTGACCCACCGCGACATGGGTCCGCGCGCGCGCTACGTCGGAAACGACATTCCTGAAGAAGAGCTGCTCTGGCAGGATCCGGTCCCGGCAGTTGATCATGAACTCATCGACGCGAACGACATCGCCGAGCTGAAGGCCGAGATCCTCGACTCGGGCCTGAGCGTTCCCGAGCTGGTCAGGACGGCGTGGGCATCGGCCTCGACCTTCCGCGGCACCGACATGCGCGGTGGCGCGAACGGCGCACGCATTCGCCTCGCGCCGCAGAACAGACTGGGACGTCAACGATCCGGATGAGCTCGAGAAGGTGCTGACACAGCTCGAGCAGCATCCAGAACGACTTCAACCGCGCACAGCAAGGCGGGAAGCAGGTCTCGCTCGCCGATCTGATCGTGCTGGGTGGCGCTGCAGCCATCGAACAGGCCGCCGAGGCGGCCGGGCACGACGTGCAGGTACCCTTCGTGCCGGGTCGCACGGATGCTTCCCAGGATCAGACCGATATCGAGTCTTTCAACGTGCTCCAGCCGAAAGCGGACGCGTTCCGCAACTACTACGGCGAGAGCGCTCGTCTGTCACCTGCGGAATTGATGGTCGACAAGGCGAACCTGCTGACCCTGACCGTTCCTGAAATGACCGTCCTGATCGGCGGCATGCGGGCCCTCGATGCAAACGCCGGAGGGTCTGAACACGGTGTGTTCACCGACCGGCCGGGCACGCTGAGCAACGATTTCTTCGTGAATCTGCTCAGTATGTCGACCAAATGGTCGAAGTCATCGACAAATGAGGGCATCTACGAGGGTCGAGATCGCGCAACCGGCGAGCTCCGGTGGACGGCCACCCCCGTCGACCTGGTGTTCGGTTCGCATGCCGAGCTTCGTGCCGTCGCCGAAGTCTACGCAGCCAACGACGGAGAAGAGAAGTTCGTGAACGACTTCGTCGATGCGTGGACCAAGGTGATGACCCTCGACCGCTTCGACATGCCCGCCTCGAAGGGCGCGCAGATGGCTGCACTTCGTTAGAACCTGGCTGACCAAGCACCGCGTCACGGAGAGGATTCGTGACGCGGACAGACGAGCGGCGGCGTTCATGACGCCGCCGTTTTTCTTTTTTGGGCGCCACGTGCAAGCATGGGTGCCACGAATCACTTTATGACTTGAGGCTCCCTAAGGGTGCAACTGATCACAACCTCACAACGTTGGGCTGGTCATGATGGCTGGTGTTCGATTGTGATCAGTGGTACCCAGACGTCACCCGATGGCTCAATCAAGGGCACCGCCGAGATCAAGATGACCCGGGATTCAATGCGCGGCTCGACCTACTCGATTCAGGGATCTCTCGGCGATGACAATGGTGCATTCTGAACGTGACACCCTTTTGGCTGCCTTTGAAATAATCACGCAGAAGATCGGGGTTGTGCGGGTAAGTGCGGCTCCAGACTGACATCTTGGTCAACTTTCCGTGGGCCACACGGGGTAGATATGAGAATCGCCGTCATCGGTAGTGGGATCTCCGGTTTGGCTTCAGCCTGGCTGCTGAGCCGCAAGCACGAGGTCCGCCTATTCGAGAAACGGGGTCGCCTTGGTGGCCACACCAACACCATCGTCCACGATTTGGATGGTCGAGAGTTGCCCCTCGACACCGGCTTCATCGTCTACAACAAAGCGACCTATCCGCTCTTGACGAGGCTCTTTGACGAGCTTTCGGTGGAGACGTGGGGGAGCGAAATGTCCTTCTCCGTCAGCTGCGCCGACCCGGACATCGAATACGCATCACACAGCCTGAGCGGGCTCTTTGCCAACCGATCGCTGTTGCTGTCGGCCGCCTACCTGAAAATGCTCGTCGATGTCGTCCGCTTCGGGCGACGGGGTCGGCAGATTCTCGCCGGCGCCGGAGACCCAGGGGTCACGATCGCCCAGTTTCTCTCCGATGGGCGGTTTTCTCAGACCTTCGCCCGGTACTACTTGATGCCCATGGTCTCGGCGATCTGGTCCTCGGGCACCGAACTCGCGGCCGACTACCCGAGAGATGCGCTGCTCCGTTTCCTCGACAATCATGGCCTTCTCCAGGTGACCGGCCAGCCCGAGTGGCGGACGGTGGTCGGTGGCAGCCACAGTTATATTGGGCCGCTCACCAGGCCGTTTCGCGATCGTATCCACCTCGGTCATGGCGTGGAGAATGTCATCCGCGGTGCGGACCATGTTGAGATCGTCCTCGATGACGGTTCGATGCACAGCTGCGATCACGTGGTGATCGCAGCTCACGCCGATCAGGCGCTGGCAATGCTTGCCGAGCCGTCGGCGGAGGAGACTGAACTCCTCGGCCGGTGGCGGTACTCCGTCAACGACACCTGGCTCCACACCGATGCGGCTTTGATGCCCCGTCGCCGGGCGGCCTGGGCTTCCTGGAACTACCTCATGACCGATGCAAGTCGAGAGAGCGCGTCCCTGACCTACCACCTCAACCGGCTACAGGGGCTCGATGAGGATCGCGAGTACCTGGTCTCACTCAACCCCGAAACCGAGCCGGTCCCCGAGTCGGTGATTCGCCGCATGTCCTATAGCCATCCGATCTTCACTCGTCAGAGCGTGGAGACCCAGAGCGAGCTGCCGCGGATCAACGGTCGAAACAGGACCCACTTCTGTGGCGCATACTTCGGTAACGGCTTCCACGAAGACGGGTTGGCTTCGGCCGCGGTGGTCGCCGACGATCTCGGCGTAGCCTTCTGATGTCGGATTCGGCACTCTTCCTCGGGCGGATCAGGCACCGACGCCTTGGTGGACCCTGTGCACGAGTTCGACTACCCGGTGTGGTACGCCCTCCTCGATCTGAACGAGCTTCAGGAGCTCGATCGCGACCTGAGGTTCTTTTCGCACAACGGATTCAACCTGACCGGGTTTGACGATCGTGACCACATGGGTCCAGAGCCGAAGCCGGTCCGCGAAAAGCTTGAAACCTGGCTCCGAAACCGAGGCGTCGAGACCGAGCTCGGCCGCGTCCAGCTGCTCACCCACCTGAGAATCCTGGGTCACGTTTTCAACCCGGTCTCGTTCTACTTCATCCGCGACGCCGAGGAGCGACTGCGCCACGCGGTGGCCGAGGTCAACAACACCTTTGGTGAGACCTATTGCTATCTCCTCGACGCTGACGGTTCGCATGTCCGCCACGAGGGAGACAAGCTCTTCCACGTGTCGCCGTTCCAGCCCGTCGACGGCCGCTATCGATTTCGCATCAACGAACCGGGGAAGCGAATGACCGCACATATCGATGTTCTGCGAGACGGCGACCTGGTCTTCGACACGACATTGTCCGTGCAACGCCGCGAGCTGGAATCGAACTCGCTGCTGAAGACCGTTGCGCGCCATCCCCATCTGGGTCTGTGGACCCTGACCCTGATCCACTTCCAGGCGGCGCGCCTGTGGCTCAAGAAGGCGCCGTTCTTCTCGAAGCCGGAGGCCCCCGCGGGGGCATGGAGGACCCGTAATGACTGAGATCACACACCAGAGTGAGCAGACAAGAACCATGGACCTGAGAGCGTTCGGTGTCGGCGCCGATACTCCCGCGGAGGTCGACCGCACGCAGCGGCGCTCGCTGCCCTTGGCAGCACGGATTGTGCTGGGTCGCCTCGCACGAATTCGGCGGGGCTACCTGATCGTTCGGCTGCCGGACGGGTCGCACCACACCTTCGCCGGCAGCGACGGTGGGGCTGCAGAGGTCGTGGAGCTCGAGATTCACCGCTGGCGGTTCTTCTCGCGGCTGCTGCGCCGCGCGGACGTCGGCGCCGGAGAGGCCTTTGTCGACGGTGATTGGTCGAGCTCAAATCTGGTGGGATTGACTCGCTTTTTCCTGGACAATGAACTGGAGCTCGCACCGCCGAGCGTTCTCGGTGCGATCGGTCGTTTCCGTGATCGGCTGACCCACCTCCTGCGGAGCAACACGAGGGCTCAGGCCCGTCGCAACATCCACGCACACTATGATCTTTCCAACGAGCTCTACGCGCTCTTCCTCGACCCGTCCATGACTTATTCGTCGGCGCTCTTCGACAGTCCGGGTCTCGATCTGGAGGCGGCACAGCGCCGGAAATACCAGCGGCTCGCCGACTGGGCCGGTCTTCAGCCCGGACACGACGTGCTCGAGATCGGCTGCGGCTGGGGTGGCTTTGCCGAGTACGCGGCCGGTGAGCTCGGTTGTCGTGTCACCGGCATCACCCTTTCGGAAGAACAGGCGTCATTCGCTCGCCGCCGAATGATCGATGCGGGGCTCGAGGACCGGGTCCAAATCAGAGTCGTGGACTACCGAGATGTCGATGGGGAGTTCCACGCGGTGATCTCCATCGAGATGCTCGAGGCTGTTGGTCACCGTTTCCTCGACGGTTTTTTTGCGACCTGCGACCGTGTCCTGCGGCCCGGCGGGCGGATGGCGTTGCAGACCATCACCATACCCGACCAGGTCTACGACCGTTACCGGCGCGGCACCGATTGGATCCGGGCCTATATTTTCCCCGGTGGCCACCTCCCATCGCTCGGGGCGATCCAGGGCTCGCTTGCCAGACAAACCGGGCTCGTGATCGACCGGTTGGACGATATGGCCGACGACTACGCCACCACCTTGAAGCAATGGCGAGCGCGATTCTGGTCACAGGAGGCACGGGTGCGAGCCCTCGGATTCGACGATCGGTTCCTGCAGATGTGGGATTTCTACATGGCGACCTGCGAAGCGGCCTTCCGCGACCAACAGATCGGCGTGCTCCAGCTGTCTCTGGCCCGCAGCGGTCGGGGCGGACGATGAGCTGGGCAATCGATCTCGCCGAACGGCAGGTCCTACCGGATCCGGTGGTCCGGGTAGGGATGCGTCGTCTGCTCAGTCAGCGGCTGCGGCAGGAACGGCGCAAGGACAACCGTCGTGATGGTCCGGGCACTCAGGCGTTCGTCGATGAGATGCGGTCGGAGCCGGTGGCCGTCGCCACCGCCGACGCCAACACGCAGCACTATGAGTTGCCATCCGAGTTCTTCGCCACGGTGCTCGGACCGTACCTCAAGTACTCGAGCTGTCTCTGGAGCGACGATGCCCACAATCTGGCCGATGCCGAGGAACAAATGCTCGAGCTGACCTGCGAGCGCGCAGGCGTCGACGATGGCATGGACGTGCTCGATCTGGGCTGCGGCTGGGGATCGTTCTCGATGTGGGTTGTCCGCCAATATCCGAGGTGCCGGGTACTCGCGGTGTCCAACTCGCGCACCCAGGCGGATTTCATCCGCGCCCGGTGCCCGTCCGAGGCCCGTGACCGTCTCGAGGTCGTCACCGCCGACATGAACGACTTCGGCACCGACCGGAAGTTCGACCGGGTGGTGTCGGTCGAGATGTTCGAGCACATGCGAAACTGGGCGCGGCTCTTCGAGCGGGTGGCCGGATGGCTGCGCCCCGACGGCGCCTTTTTCCAACACGTCTTCTGCCACCAGCGCTATGCCTATCTCTACAGTGACGAAGGCGCCGGCGACTGGATGGCGCGCCATTTCTTCACCGGCGGCATCATGCCGTCACAGGACCTGCCGCTGCGCTACGACGATCACCTCCAGGTCGTCGATCAGTGGCGCGTCGGCGGCCTCCACTACAGCCTGACGCTGGAGGCGTGGTTGGCGGAGATGGACCGCAATCGGGAACGTCTGCTGCCGGTTTTCGCTCAAACCTATGGCGACGATTCCGAGCGCTGGTTCGCCCGCTGGCGGATGTTCTTCATGGCCTGTTCCGAGCTCTTCCGGTACCGTGGCGGCGACGAGTGGTTCGTCGCCCACACCCTGATGCGGCCACGTGATGCTGCGGCTGGAAACTGATGCGACGCCGAGCGCTGGCGCTCGTGCTATTGGCGATTTTCGTGGCGCCGGTAGTCGGCACACAGGAGAATGATTCCATGAGAGTGACTGATTTTTCTCGAGGCGACGCGACGTGGCCGCACATCAACGACGGAGTGATGGGCGGGGTCTCGTCGGGGGAGATGGTGGCCGGCGACGGCTACGCCACTTTTCAGGGTACGGTCTCCTTCGACAACAACGGCGGCTTCTCCTCCGTGCGCTCGCCGGCCATCGTCTACGACCTCTCGGCCTTTGACGGTCTCGTTCTCCGGGTTCGCGGCGACGGCAAGCGCTACGGTTTCCGGCTCAAGACCGACGCTTCCTTCGATGGCGTGAGCTATCAGGTCCAGATCGAACCGCCGGCCGGAGAGTGGACCGAAATCTCCGTGCCGTTCACTGACTTCATCCCCGTCTATCGCGGGCGGGTGGTCCGGAATCACCCGCCGTTGGATCCGAGCCGCATCGCGACGTTCGGTCTGATCATCAGTCGGCAGGAGGGGCCATTCCGCATGGACCTCCAATTCATCGAGGCGTATCCGGCGGTCGACGATCAGGAAACCAGCCGGTGACAAAGCCAGTCCGCAATCCGGTCAACCGAAAGAAACTGCCAAACTCCAAGTGGACGGCGGTGTCTCCGGTCGATCGAGAAAAGCACTTCCTCGTCGTCGACTGGGTCCGTGATGACGACGGCGCGCCGACGGACCGGCTCGTCATCGAGGCGGTGTTGACCCAGCGGTTGCGGGAGATCCACTGGCGGGAGCTCGAGGATTCCCGATCATGGCGGGTCGGGTGGCGGTGAAGGGTCGGTTGGTGGTTGCCAGAATCGATATCTGGCCGGAAACCACCGCAGGTAAGGGTCGCCGAAGTCCCTGCCGATCCAGTCTCGAATTCGTTGGAAGTTGCACGCACCCAGTTGCGTTCTGCTAACGTGTGTTGCTTCAAGGGAACAAAGAATGGAGCCTCCGTTGAATACGCTATCGGGCTCTGACCGCGCCGTCATCGTCGGGGCCGGCCCGGCCGGACTGACGGCCGCTCTCGAGCTCGGCAAGCTCGGGCTCGAAGGTGTGGTCTTCGAAGCTGGCGATGTGGTCGGGGGCATCTCCCGCACCGTCGTCTTTCGGGATTGCCGCCTGGACATCGGCGGCCACCGCTTCTTCACCAAGGTGCCGGAGGTCGAGGCCCTGTGGCACGAAATACTCGGAAGCGATCTCCTCGTGCGGCAGAGGATGTCGCGGATTTTTTATCGCGACAGCTTTTTCGACTATCCCCTGAAGCCCGCCAACGCCTTGCGCGGTCTCGGAATCATCGAGGCGGGACGTGTCATGGCGAGCTTTCTCCACACGCAGCTCTTTCCGATCGCCGACGAGAGCACCTTTGACGCATGGGTCAGCAATCGTTTTGGACGCCGTCTCTTCGAGATCTTCTTCAAGACCTACACTGAGAAGGTCTGGGGAATGCCGTGCTCGGAGATCAGTGCGACGTGGGCCGCGCAGCGCATCAAGAACCTCAACCTCGTGACCGCCGTCAAGAATGCTTTCGTTGGCAACGGAACCCGAGACGGCGATGTCGTCACGAGCCTCATCGAACGCTTTTACTACCCCCGTCTGGGCCCCGGCATGATGTGGGAGCGTTGTAGCGACCTCGCGGCGTCACACGGTATCGACACCCACCTGCAATCGCAGGTCGTCCGGATCCACCACGACGGCGAGCGGGTGAGCGCTGTCGACGTCGTCGGACCGGACGGCGGAATGCACCGCGAGGCCTGCGGCTCCCTGATCTCATCGATGCCGATCGGTACACTGGTATCCGCCATGGACCCTGCCGCGCCTGAGGAGGTCCGGAACGCCGCACAGAGCCTCCGATTTCGTGACTTTCTCATCGTGGGCTTGATCGTCAAGCGTGATCAGCTCTTCCCCGACAACTGGATCTACATTCACACCCCCGAGGTGCGTGTCGGCCGCGTTCAGAGCTTCAAGAACTGGAGCCCCGAAATGGTCAGCGACCACGAGCTTTCCTTCATCGGGCTCGAGTACTTTGTCAACCGGGACGATGATCTGTGGAACCTGCCCGATGACGAGCTCGTTGAACTCGGCGCCTCCGAGGCCAAGATAATCGGCCTCTTCGAACCAGACGAGGTCTTGGCCGGCACGGTGGTGCGCCAACCCAAGGCCTACCCTGTATATGACGGTGAGTACGAGAGTCACCTGCAGGTGCTGCGGGACTGGCTGGGCGGTTTCGAAAATCTCTTCACTGTCGGTCGGAACGGTCAGCACCGTTACAACAACCAGGACCACTCGATGCTCGCCGGTTTATTTGCCGCAAGGAACGTCGCCGGCGCGGATCTCGACCTCTGGTCGATCAACGAAGACCTGATCTTCCACGAAGAGGTTCGCCCCGACGAAGCGGAAGAGCGTGGCGTGCGCGACCGCCTGACGCCGACGCGGGTCGACGAGAGCATCGAGAAGCTCTTGAGCGACGCGTTTGCACGCTATGACGAGGTGGCGATGGGCGGTGCCGTGGGCCTCACCGCAAGCCTTGGTCTGGCTGTGGCTACAGCGCTCCCGCTGGTGGGCTCGGGTGAGAGCTTCGTGCCGATGCTATCCCTCCTTGGCAACTATCTATTTGGTTTCGAGGTATCCTGGCCCGGTCTGGCGGTCGGCATCGTCGAAGCCGGTCTCCTCGGCTTCGGTCTGGGGTGGGTCACGGGCAAACTCGTCAACCTGTTGATCCGGGGTTTCGAGAGAGATCTTGAACGAAGGCTCGCGATCCTGACGACGATCGAGGCTCTCGACGGAGGAAACATTGAGCGAAACGTGATCAGCAACTGGTTCTGGTGACCCGAACGATCGCCCGTCTTCGGGCGGGGATCGTCGCCGTGGTCGCGGCGATGGTCACCGGTTTTGGTCTCTTTGCGGCAACCCTCTGGCTCGTGATCAAGGGTGGCCCGAATGTCGGTCAGAACCTCGGCCTCCTTCGGGCTTACTATCCCGGATACTCGGTGACATGGGCCGGCTCGCTCGTCGGGTTGTTCTACGGCGCTCTCACCGGCGCCGTGCTGGGTTGGTGCGTGGCCTCGCTCTACAACGCGCTTTCAAAACGGCGCGCCAACGGAAGTTGAACCGAGCGGATGCTCGGTGAGACGACGCCGATTGTGGAATCAGGAGAATCTCGGTGCCGGAAACCGGACAGCTGACCTCCTCCGATGTGGCGATCATCGTTCCTGTGGGTGGGGCCGCGCCCGCATGGGAGCGATGCGCCCAGAGTCTCGCCCGCCTCGACCCCTCACCCGGTGAGATCATCATCGTCATCGATGGTCCGAGCGACGATCTGGCCTCTCGAGCCGCCGAGGTCGACGCTACCGTGCTCGTTCTTGACCAACGAGGCGGCCCGGCGAGGGCGCGCAATATCGGCGCGCGAGAAACCGCGAGAGAGATCCTGCTCTTCATCGATTCCGATATCGAAGTTCCCACCGACCTCGTAGCCAGGGTCGCCGAGGTCTTCTCTGTCGGACCACGAACTGACGGCCGTCATCGGTTCCTACGACGACACCCCGGGCGACCCGGGGTTCCTGTCGCAATACCGCAATCTGCTGCACCACTTTGTCCACCAGAAAGGTCGCGAGACGGCTTCCACCTTTTGGGCGGGGTGCGGTGCGATCCGCCGTCGAGCCTTTGAAGAGGTCGGAGGCTTTGACCAGAGCTACCCTGTTCCGAGCATCGAGGATATCGAGCTCGGGTCGCGCCTCGTTCGATCCGGACACACGATCCGTCTCGCCAAAGACCTCCAGGTCAAACACCTGAAAACGTGGCGGTTGGCAGACATGATGGCCACCGATCTGGTGCGCCGGGCTGCGCCGTGGACAGAGCTGATGCTGCGCGAAGGACAGATGGTCAACGACCTCAACGTCAAGACCCGCGACCGCATCAGTGTCATTCTGGCGTTCATACCGCTGGTCGTTCTTCCCGCCGCCTGGCTTTGGCCGCCTCTGCTCGGTGTCGCTGCCGCAGCGTTGCTCCTCCTCGGAGCTCTCAACGCCGAGCTCTTCCGCTTTTTCCTGCGCCAACGCGGGGTCCTCTTCGCGCTGGGCGCGATTCCGATGTACTGGGCATATCTGTTGATCTGCGGGCTCGGCCTGACGCTTGGCCTTCTCCGCCACAGTTTGGGCGGCAAGCGATGAAGGTCGTTGGGGGTTCGGCTGCGGTCGGTCTCTGCAGGCTCGCGGCCGCCCATGAGGTAGTATGCGTGGGCAAAAAGAGGGCCGTTTCAGAAGCCGCACCGAGGCTGCTCGAGCCTGGGGGGGTGTCATCCCGGGCGAAAATGCTGCGGCGGCGAAAAGACCACCAAGGGCGACGCCGGACGTGGTTTCGCGCTTCGCGAATCTAACTGGAGGATACGTGGATTTCGGCTGGACCGATGAGCAGGCTGCATTGCGCAGCGGCGCGGTGGAATTCGCCACCCGACGACTCGCCGACGGGGTCATCGAACGCGACCGCGACGGCGTTTTTTCGCGCGAGCTGTGGGATGCGTGCGCGGAGTTCGGTCTGCAGGGCCTCATGGTTCCCGACGAATGGAACGGTGCCGGACACGACCTGTTGTCGGCGGTCGCGATTCTGGAGGGGATCGGATATGGGGCGCGAGACAACGGACTCGTCTTTTCGGTCGCCGCTCACGCCGCATCGTGCGAGGGCCCTCTGTCCGAGTTCGGCAGCGACGAGCAGAAACACGAGTGGCTGCCGAGGCTGGCCGACGGTTCTGCGATTGGCGCCACCGGCATCACGGAGCCCGACTCGGGATCGAATGCGCTCGCGCTGGCAACCACGCGCCGTCGAGAGCCGGGGCGATTGGGTTCTCGACGGCTCGAAGACCTTCGTGACCAACGCGCCGGTGGCGGACCTGTTCCTCATCTATGCGCGAACCGGCGGCTCGGGTTTTGCGGGCATTACGTGCTTCCTGATTCCGCGGGACTCCGACGGGCTGACCGGTCGGACCGTCGATCGAGAAGATGGGCCTGCGCACGAGTCCCGATGTCGCAGGTCTTCCTGGAGAACTGCCGAGTCCCGGCATCCGCGGTGATCGGCGGTGTCGGCTCCGGGGCAATGATCTTCAACCAGACGATGGACCTCGAACGGCTGCTGGTGATGGCGCCGGCGATCGGCGTCATGGAACGGCTCCTCGAGCGCTGCGTCGCCCACGCGCGGCAGCGGACCGCCGGATCGGTCCCGATCGGCAAGCACCAGTCGATCGCGCACCGCATCGCCGACATGGAGCTCGAGCTCGAGGCGGCGCGGCTGCTGCTGTACCGGGCCGCCTGGCACCGGATGCACCACGGCTCCGCGACGCGGGAGTCGGCGCTCGCCAAGCTCGCGGTCAGCGAGGCCTACGTGGCGTGCTGCCGGAGCGCCGTGCAGATCTTTGGAGGCTACGGCTACATGGTCGAATACGAACTCGAGCGGGAGCTGCGCGACGCCCTCGCCACGACGCTGTACGTCGGCACGTCGGAAATCCAGAGAAACCTGATTGCCGGATTGAGGGGGCTCGGATGACCACGACAGACGTCGCATGCGTCGATTCCTCAGATCGACACTGCGTGCGGTGGTGCCTCTGTCGTGCTGGTCGCCGCGGGCGCCGCGGTCGAGAGCGCCGCCCACAACGCGGGCAGCAGCTACCTCTACCTTCAGATCTACCCTGACACCATCAGCGGCCGTTTCGAGATCGCCCTCTCGGACCTCAATCCGGCCCTGGGTCTCTCCGGAACCGAGCTCGAGATCACCGCGGACAACCTCGACCAGCGGATCGGTTTCCTCCAGGACTACTACCTCGAGCACGTCTCCATCTCCGACGACCGGGGCCCCCTTTCGATCGACTTCAAGACCCACGACCTGCTCAACGCCGAAGGCGGCTATGTGCTGATGCCGTTCGATCTGCGGTGGCCTCGAGCGAGTACCTGAGACCTTGACCTTCGACTACTCGGTCCTGTTCGACGAGGACCCCGGACCACCGCGGCTTCCTCCTCGTCGAGCACAACTGGGCGACCGGGACCTTCGCCAACGAGAACCGGGTCTCGCTGGTGTTCGGGCCCGGCTCACGCCATCAGGTCTTCGATCTGACCTCGTCCGGCCGCCTCCGCGGCTTCCTGGCCCTGGTTCACCTCGGTGCCGAGCACATGGTGCTGGGTCTCGATCACGTCTTCTTTCTGGTGGCGCTGCTGTTGACGGTGGCGCTGCGCCGAGAAGGCGGAGTGTGGCAGCCACTCGAGACGCCTGCAACCGGCTCTGTGGAATGTCTTCACGATCGTGACCGCTTTCGCGGCGGCCCACGCGGTGGCGCTCACGCTGGCGGCGCTCGGGACTGCTGCGCCTGCCGGAAGCGCTGGTCGAGACGATGATCGCCGCCTCGACGACGCTGGCGGCTCTCAACATCCTCTTTCCGCTGTTCCGCGGACGGATCTGGTGGATCGTGTTTCGGCCTCAGCCTGTTTCACGGCATGGGTTTCGCGGGAGGCCTGATGGACCTGGGTGTTCTCGACGAACATCTCGGCTTGTCGGTGGTCGCGTTCAATCTCGGAATCGAGGTCGGACAGATCCTGATCGTGGCGGTCCTGTTCCCGCTGTTGTTTGCGGTCCGCCGGCTCGAGCTGTACCGAACCGTCTTCCTGAAGGTGGCAGCGGTGGGGCTGATCCTCGTCTCCGGCGTGTGGGTGATCGAACGGGCTTTTGGCGTCGACATCCCGATGCGGGAACTGCTGCCGGCCAGCCGTCCAGAAGGTGCTTCCGTGAAGATCGCCGACCTCGCCGCCGATGCTGCTGCACCAGATGATCGACGAGGCGGCGCTCCGCCGTCCTGAGGCGCCTGCAATTCGCTGTGACGGCGCGACCCTGAGCTACGAGGAGTTGGCCCGTCAGGCCAACGGCCTGGCCCGGGTGTTGATCGGCACGGGATTGCAGCGCGGGGACCGGGTTGCGGTGCTGCTCGGCAAAGGGCCTCAACGTTCCGGTGGCCTTCTACGGGGTGCTCGCGTCAGGCGGGGTCCTGGTGCCGATCGACCCGAAGTCACCGGTCGAGCAGGTGGTTCGAATCTTGCGGGCCACGGGAGCGACCCACCTGGTTTCAGAGCCCGGAAAGCGCAAGGTCGTCCGCAATGCGCTCGCCGCCTGTCCGGAGGTGGCGCACGTGGTCGGGCTCGAGGCCGCCGACGACACATCCTTTCAATGCATCCCGTGGCAAACGGTCTCCGAGGAAGCGAACGACCGGCCACCGGCTGTGTCGATGGTCGATCTCGATCCGTCGTACATCCTCCACACCTCGGGCTCGACCGGGACCCCGAAACTCATCCTCCACACCCACCGCAGCGCAATGAGCTTCGTCGACTGGGCGGTGGAAGAGTACTCGCTGACCGCACGACGACCGACTCAGCAACCACTCCTCGCATCACACCTGCTTCGCCACCTTCGACTACTACGCCGCCGCTCGCGCCGGCGCGACGACGGTCATCCTGACGCCGGCGGTGCTGATGATGCCCGGCAGCCTTTCGGCGCTGCTCGAGCAGGAGCGGGTCTCGGTGTGGTACTCGGTACCGACCGCCCTGGTCCAGCTGTCGCTTCGCGGCGATCTCGAGACGCGAGATCTGAGCTCGATCCGTTGGGTGCTGTTTGCCGGCGAGACATTTCCTGAAAAGCACCTGCTCCGCATCATGAAGCAGCTCCCGGACGCTCGTTTCAGCCACGTCTACGGTTCAACCGAGACCAACGTGTGCGCCTACTATCACCTGCCCGAGTCGACCGACCTTGCCGGTCCGCTGCCGATCGGCAGGGCGTGCTCCAACTCGAGCATCCAGGTCGTCGACGACGCGCTGCAACCGGTCTCCGACGGCGAGGTCGGCGAACTTCTGGTCCGGGGGACGACCGTGATGTCGGGCTACTGGGACGAGCCCGAACGAAACCGCCGCGTTCTCGTCCGGCGACCCTCGGCAGGAGATCTCGAGGAGATCTACTTCCGAACCGGGGACCGGGTCCGGACCCTCGACGACGGCAACCTGACCTTCGTCGCCCGCGCCGATCTCCAGGTCAAGGTCCGCGGCTACCGCGTCGAGCTCGAAGAGGTCGAAAACGCGCTCCTGTCGCTCGATCCGGTCGACGAGGCCGCGGCCTTCGCGGTGCCGGACGGCGAAGGAAGCTCGGCCATCCGGGCGGCGGTGGTGGTCGGCACCGAGAGCACGTCGATCCAACAGGACATCCTGGCCGGATTGAGGAAGATTCTCCCTCTCCACTCGTTGCCGTCCGAGATCACCGTCCTCGATTCACTGCCGCGGACACCGACCGGCAAGGTCGATCGCAACGCGCTTCGAGCCCAGGCTCACGGAACGGAATGACGAACATGACGACTGACAGAGAACCCGCGCTCGGAGGCCCAGGAGATCGAGAGCCGGATCATCACATTTATTCGAGCGCGAGCTGCTGAGTCCGGGCGAGACGGTCAACCGAGATGACGACCTGCTGTCGGGCGAGATTTTCGACTCGATCGGTGTGCTGCGCCTGGCGGCGTTTCGTCGAAGAGGACTTCAAGCTCGAGATGCAGCCGTCGGACTTCGTTATCGAAAACTTCCAAACCGTCGCGGTGCTCGCCCAGTACGTTCTCCGCGCGGGCTCCAGCCAGTGACCGACTATTCAGGGCCAGGTTTCGGATCGGAGATCGAGATGAGCCGAGCGCGGCTCTGAGGGCCCCATACTGACGCACAGCCAGACCCAGATCTGGATCGGACAGCGGCTCCATCCAGAGAGCCCGCTCTACAACATGGCCTTCGCATTTGTGTTCCCGACGGAGCTGCGAATCGATCTGTTCTGTGAGGCATGGCGCCGGGTCGCTGACGCCAGCGACGTCCTCAGGACCCGGCTGCAGGAGCACGAAGGCGCAGGCCTCCGCACGATCAGCGAGGCAGGCAGCTGTCTGACGGAAGTCGTTGAGCTCCCGGAATCGGCGGATCCGGAGAAGGGGTTTCTGGCCTGGTGCCGGGAACGCTGCGCTCGACCACTCGACCTCGGGGGATCTCTCGTCGACAGCGTCGTGGTCCCGCTCGGTCGACGGTCGGACCGGGTGGTATCTCAATCAGCACCACCTGGTGGCCGATGCCTGGTCGACGCTGCTTCTGTATCGCCAGGTCGGGGCGGAGTACGAAGCGCTGCTTCGCGGCGACGACGACGAGCGCCCGCCTTTCTCCGACTACTACCCGACCGCCTCAGCCCTGCAATCGAAGACGGCGACGCCGGCATCAGCGATCGAACACTGGTCGGCCCGGCGGGAGCGACCGGGGCGTTCGGTGCCTCTTTACGGCCGCAAGCCCGACCCGACCGGCACCGCCAGCACCCGCGTGACGCTCGAGCTCGACCGGGAACGATCCCGGGCTCTCGATGAGCTCAGCAAGCAGGACGGTTTCTTGAGTCTTTCACCGGAACTGTCTCGATTCTCGGTATTCGCCACCCTGCTCATGAGTTGGCTGCACCGCGTCAGCGGCAGCGGCGATCTCGGTTTTGACGCGCCGGTCGCAGGACGCCCGACGGCAGAAGCCAAGCGAGCGCTCGGTCTCTTCATCGAGATGTTCCCATTTGCGGCGTCTGTCGAACCGGACGACACATTTCGATCGCTCGGGGCCCGGTGTCTGGAGGAAGCCAAGCTGTTCCTGCGCCACGCCCTGCCCGGCATGAGCACCCCCTCGAGCGTCGAGGCCAGCAATATCGTGCTGAACTTCTTTCCGGCCGCATTCGGTCAATTCGCAGGGGTCCCGGTCCGGGCAGAGTGGATTCACCCGGGACACGGCGACAGCGTCCACGCGCTGCGACTCCAGGTCCACGATTTCTCGGGGTCGGGGCGCTATGTCCTGCATTTCGACTTCAACGAACGGTCGCTCCCGGAACGGCTTCGCCATCGAAGCCTCGAGCACTTTGAAAAACTCCTCGAGGCGTGCCTCGAAGATCCCGACCGCCCGATTGCCTCGGTCGATATGCTGGTTGAAGACGAACGGCGGGCGCTGGCCTCGCTCAACTCCACGGACTCGTCGCCGCTCCCGGATCGATCGGTGGTCGCGCTTTTCGACGAGCAGGTCCATCCGCGATCCCGACCGCGTGGCACTCCGCCAGGGGTCTGACTGGAAGTGTCCTTCGCCAACCTGCAGGAGCAGTCCGAGGCTCTGGCTGCGACCCTCGTGGAGCGGGGCCTTCAGCCGGGAGATCGAGTTGCGGTGTTCGGCCGGCGTTCAATGCTCGCCGTCGTCGCCATGCTTGGCGCCCTCAAAGCGCGGGCCGCCTACGTACCGATCGATCCCTCGTCTCCCAGGGCGCGTCTGGACGAGGTCCTCGAGGACTCCGGGGCCCGTTTCCTGCTTGTCGGAGAGGGACTGCAAACAGCCACCAGCGTACCGGGCGTTACCGTCCTTCAGATCGCGGACGCAATCGAGGCCGGTCGCGGTTCAAGGGATGGACCGAACGGGACCGGCTTTGGACGATCTCGCGTATCTGATCTACACGTCGGGTTCGACCGGCCGGCCCAAGGGCGTGCTCATCGATCACGCGGGCCTCGCCGACTATCTCTCGTGGGCGTCCGCGCAGTACGTGCGAGGGGATCGGATGACGTTCCCCCTGTTCACGTCGCTGGCTTTCGATCTCACGGTCACCAGCCTGTACCTGCCTCTCATCTCGGGGGGGACGCTGGAGATCTACCCCGAACCCGACGGTCCCGTCGACACCGCGCTGATGGACGTCGTCCGAGCCAACGCCGTCGATTTCATCAAGCTCACGCCCTCCCACCTCTCGCTGCTCTGCCGGATCGGTCTCGAGGGATCGCGGATTCGCCGCATGGTCGTCGGTGGCGAGAATCTCAGGACGGCCCTGGCGGCCGCCGCCAGCACCCAGCTCCACGATCAGGTCGAGCTCTACAACGAGTACGGACCGACGGAGGCGGTGGTGGGATGCGTGGTGCACCGCTACGACCCCGAAACCGACACCGATGCGAGCGTCCCGATCGGCGTCCCTGCGGACCACGTCACGGTCGAGGTGCTGAACACAGCCCAGGTAGCGGTGCCCGAGGGTGTACCGGGCGAGCTGTGGATCTCACGATTCGGTCTCGCTCGCGGCTACCACGGAATCGATGATCTGACCGCAGAGTGCTTCCAGCCGCAGCCCCAACGTCCGGGGGAACGCCGATACCGTACCGGCGACCTGGTTCGGATGGTGGATCCCTCCAGCCTCGAGTATCTCGGCCGCCTCGACCGCCAGCTCAAGATCTCGGGCCACCGCGTCGAACCCGGAGAAATCGAAACGGCTCTGATCTCCCTGCCGATGATCGAGGAGTGCGCCGTGGTCGCGCGCCGGAGCCATTCGACGCCGCCGGCGGTGCACGACGAGGTTCACCGCTGCGTACGGTGCGGGCTGCCCTCGAATTTTCCGCGTGCGGTCTTTGATTCCGAGGGCGTGTGCAGCGTGTGCCGCTCCTACGAGTCGATCAAGGACCACGCGCAGGCCTACTTCAAGACCGAGGACGACCTGCGCGCGATCTTCGAGGACTCCGCGCGCCGCCATCGGCCTACGTACGACTGCATGATGCTCTACAGCGGAGGAAAGGACAGCACCTACGCCCTGTGTCGGCTGGTTGAAATGGGCCTGTCGGTCTACGCCTTCACGCTCGACAACGGTTTCATCTCCGAGGGCGCCAAAGAGAACATCCGGAAGGTGACGAGCCAGCTCGGCGTGCCGGTCGAGTTCGGCACGACCCCGGCCATGAACGACATCTTCCGAGACAGTTTGATGCGTTTTTCAAACGTCTGCAACGGCTGTTTCAAGACGATCTACACCCTGAGCATGCGGCGCGCGAAAGAGCTCGGGATCCCAATCATCGTCACCGGCCTTTCACGCGGGCAGATGTTCGAAACCCGCCTGACCGAGGAGATGTTTCGCGACGGCCGGTGCAGTCCGGATGAGGTCGATGCCGCGGTGCTTGCGGCACGCAAGGTCTATCACCGGGTCGCCGACGAAGCTACGCGGTCCTTGGATGTCACGATCTTCGAAGACGACCGGATCTTCGAGGAGATCCAGTTTGTCGACTTCTATCGCTACGTCGATGTCGGTCTGGACGACCTGTATGCCTATCTGCGGAACAAGGTGCCCTGGGTGCGCCCCAAAGACACCGGTCGTTCGACCAACTGTCTGATCAACGACATCGGCATCCATGTTCACAAGAAGGAACGCGGCTATCACAATTACGCACTGCCCTACAGTTGGGATGTACGCCTCGGCCACAAGACCCGCGAAGGCGCGCTGGACGAACTCGACGACGAGATCGATCTCGACCACGTGCAGAAGACGTTGGCAGAGATCGGGTACGACGAAGAACGCACCACGGCAAGCGCCGGCCACACAGCCCTCGAGGCGTTCTTTGTCGCCTCGGAGGAGGTTTCCGATCAGGAACTCCGGCGCCTGCTCGGCGAACGCCTCCCGGCACAACTGATTCCGGTACACCTGCAGCGGGTCCAATCGATCCCATTGACCGCAAGCGGCAAGGTCGACGAGAAAGCGCTGCGCGCGGAGGCGATTGACGAAGTGAGGAAAACGCCATATCGCGCTCCGCAGGGGCCGGTCGGCGAGTACCTCGCCGGCGTCTGGCAGGAGGAGCTGGGCGCCGAACGAGTTGGAGCCGACGATAGCTTTTTCGAGCTCGGCGGCACCTCCCTGACAGCCATGCAGGTCATGCTCCAACTCTGCCAGGAGTTCAACATCGATTTGCCGTTGGAGACGTTGTTTTCGCACCCAACCCTTTGCGAGCTTGCGAAGGTCGCCGAGGACAAGATTCTGGCCGACGTCGCCGCGATTCCCGACGCTGACCGCCAGCGAATTTTGCGAGAGATCGAACCGCCTACCTGACACTCGCTAATCGTTCGCTCGACGACCTCGAAATAAATGCATCAACAGGCCGGCACGTTGCGCCACGCCGAGCTCCCGAAAGGTCTCGATATTCGAGTTTGTCCGCGTGTACAACGACAGGCGCCGGGCGCGGTCCCGGGCGCGAAGAAACTCCATGTGGGTCACCCTCATTGAGCGGCGATAAACCGGACGGAGGTCGGGACGCCTCGACGCCAGCCGGTGCAGCAACTCGCTGTCGGCCGCGCGTCGCCACTGCAGGAAAAGGCCGATCTCCTCGAAAACGGATGCCCGGACCGCCATGTTGTTGGTGTAGCCGAAGCGGTACGCCGCCGGACACCGATTGATGACGTAATCGGTCTTCGCGTTCTCATAGGCGCCGAGAAGTCGCAGCGCCCAGGAGGCGTTGGAGGGATACGAACAGCGCCCGAGCAGGATCGCGGTCGCCGAGTCCCGCATACCACGCCGGATCGACCGCAGCCAGTCTGGGGCGACAACACAGTCGGCGTCCGTAAAGGCGATCAGCGGTGCCCGGGCCTTCCGAATACCGGTATTGCGCGCGGCGTACGCACCGGGCACCGTTTCCTCGAGCACGATGACGCCCTCAAATCGCGCCGCAACCGACGCGGACGCGTCGGTCGATCCGTTGTCAACCAGAATGACCTCGAAGGGGCCATCGACGTCGCGTTGCCCGAGGAGAGACTCGATACAAGCGGCGAGATGGCGTTCGCTGTTGTGAAACGGCACGACAACGGAGATCTGCGGTTGATCGCTCATCAAAGGCCCGACCATATCAAGCAGCACCGGCGGTGGCGCCCGTCCGCCGCCCGCTGCGTTCGAGGATCCGGTCATAGAGATGGTGGTCCAGCCGTCCGCTCACCCACTCCCTCTGCTCGGGAGTCAACACCTCCGCCGAGGTCGCGGAGCGCCGGATGCGGCGGCCGACACCGGTCTTCCAATCCTCCCCGGCGGTGATAATGCCCTCGGACGTGCTGCCGTAGTGTTCGAGGATCGCAGGCTCCCACGCGAGTCCGAGCCCATCGAGCAACAATTTGACCGTGGCCTCCGGGTCCGAGGTGAGCTGCTCATACGCAACGAACTGGTCATTCGGGGAACTGATTCGATCCAGGGAATGGCCGAGATCTGCGTTCCACCGCGCGACACACGCCTCGAGACCGTACGATCGCTCCCACTTCTGGGAAGCCCTGTGAAGAGAGGCTACGACCTCCAGCCCGTTTCGGATGACGTGGATGAAATGCGGGCGCCCCCCGGGGCTCGCGTTTTCGAGCAGCGGGATGGAGCGAAGATGCCACGGCGTCTTCTCGATCCAATTCGTAGACGCCCCTCCTCAGCGCGAGTTCGTCGAGAACCCGCACCAGCTGCCGGGCGACCGGGAGGGTCTGGAGCGGCAGGAGAGGTCGAATCCGCAGGGTCCATCGCTCCCTCTTCGAGAACCAGTCCGCCGCAGGAGGAGGTCCTTCGCCGTTCTCGGCCAGGAACTCGGACAGTCTTGAACGGGGATCTCTGGTCAGGATTGGAAGCGAAAGCAGGGGAACTCTCGAGAAGTGTTTGCGGAAAAGATGGCTCTCGGTGAAGGACGTGACCGCGCTGTGCGCCGCGAGCAGACTCTGCACCAGGGTGGTGCCCGATCGCGGCACGCCAACGATGAAGATGCGCCTTTCGATTGCGGGCTGCGTCATGGGGCGTCGACCCTGGCGGCGATGAGGGTGAAAAACGGGCGCATGGAGGGCGCCAGCCGCTCCGCCAAACCGACCACGCCCCGCCCATGTCCGCCCCGGTAGATGATCTTCTCGACTCGGAATCCGATACGGGTCAGGAAATCCGAAACCTCGCGGGTCGTGTACTCCCTGACGTGCCCCATGTGTCCAAGCGTCTCGAGCTTCTCGTACTGCCGGTAGACTCCGGCCGAGACGGCATGGCCCTGGTCACGCAAGATCAGGTTCCGGATCCCGCGGAACGACCGGAGGTTGGGTGTCGACAACAGCAGCAATCCACCGGGTTTCAGCACCCGATGCACCTCTCTCAGGGTGAAGATCGGGTTGATCCGCAGGTGCTCGAACAGCTCGTTGAACAACACCACGTCGAAGGTTCCTCCAGCAAACGGGACCGCCTCGGTCTCGACATCACACCGGGTGACGTCAAGACCCAGACTCTCGATCGCCCTCGCGAATCTTTCCGGGCCAAGATCCAGGGCACTCACCTTGAAGTCGAGAGCCGCGAGCGCGGCCGTCATCAGCAGGGGAATCGCTCCATACTCGAGAACTCGGGCGCCCTTTTCGACGTGTCGATCGATGAGATGAAGGTCTGCCGCCAAGCGGGTGCGGTGCTGGCGGCAATACTCCGAAAACCACTCCACGAGAGACGAATCGTCGGGCTCGATCCGCTCAGTGACCCGGTCGATGAGCGCCAGATGGTGCTCCGGATGACGCCACGCCTCGGCTTCTCTCAACATGGCTCGAGATCCCCTGTCATGCATCCCCCAGGTCACTCAGATGGCGGAGGATCTCCCGGCGGGCTGCTTCCGCCGAATCCTCGCCGAGATGCGGGTCGGGAATGTCGTGGACCGTGAACGGACCCTCGAAAAAGGGGCGCCAGGTGGCGGCGGCATCGGTCGCCGGCTCGGCGGCGTTGAAAATGACGGTCGGCGTGTGAATCGTCCCGGGCCGGTAGGTTGCATGGAGGCGGAATCGGTCAACCCGGACATCGGCATAGAGGATACGATCCGTCAGCGGCAGCCCGGCCAGCCTCCTCAGCCTGCCGATGCCGCACAGAATGCGGCGCCACGGCTCAATGGCGAGCCACCGCCACGCCCTCCGGTAGGGCCGCAGCGTCAGCGGGTTGTTGGAGCGGGCGTAGAGGTCGAGGACGTCCCGACCCGAGAGTTCTCGGAGCGGCTGCCGAAGACCGTCGATCTGCAGCCGGAAAGGACCGAAAGGATAGAATTCGACCGGCATCGGCGCGATCAAGTAGAGACAACGGACCGGAATGTCCCGCTCCTCCATCAACCGCACGGTTTCGACGGCCATCGAGGCTCCGAAGGAGTAGCCTGCAATGAGATAGGCTTCGTCAGGAAATCTCCGTCGAATCTCAGCGACCAGATCTTCGCCGAGGTCTCTCATGGTCCGCCAGCGACCCAGGTTGCCCTCTGCTCGGAGACCGACCCCACGCAGCCCGTAGACCGGTCTTTCGCCACGGAACCTCGCTGCAAACATCTGGGTGAAAAAGTGAGGCACCGCGACAATCAACGGCGTGCCCCGGCCCGCAGGCTGGATCGGGAAGAGATGATCGTAGGGTGTCGATTCCGGGCCTCCGGTGCTGCTCGATCCTCTCGACAAGCTCGCGGATCGTCGGGTTCTCGAAGACATCGGCCGCCGACAGCACGACCTCGAAGTCCTGTTCGATGGCCACCGTCATCTCGACGACCAACAGCGAGTGGCCGCCGAGCTCGAAAAAGTTGTCGGTCACTCCGATTCCCGATCTTCCGAGGAGGCCCTCCCAGAGCGAGATCAGCGCCTGTTCCCGGGCGGCTCGGCACCGGCCCGTCCTGCCTGACTACGTCCTCGGGATCGAGCGCCATGTCCCGGAGTCGCTGCCGATCGATCTTGCCGTTCGGCAGACGCGGCAGCTCGGAGAGCTCCACCAGGCGGCTCGGTATCATGTGGTCCGGCAGCCGCGTGGCGAGATCGTGCCGCCAGCCCGCCGGGATGCCCGGCGTGCGACGTGCGGAGAAAGGCCACCAGTTGTCGGGCCCCGTGATCCGACGTCGTCGCTGCGCCCGTACCCGGCGAGCGAGCAACAACCGCGGCCTCTTCGACCCCCGGCAGCTCGAGGATCGAGGCCTCGACTTCGCCGGGCTCGATTCGATAGCCCCGAAGCTTGATCTGTTCGTCCTCCCGGCCCAGAAACATCAGCCGTCCGTCCGCCGCCCGGGCCATCCGGTCCCCCGTCCGATAGCGGTGCTCCCCTGTCCCGGCCCCCGCCTGAAAACGATCTGCCGTGAGATCGGCACGCCGCCAGTAGCCCTCCGCAACCGTCGGTCCCTGGATCCAGGCGTGTCCGGGGATTCCTGCCGGGACCGGGCGCCCGCGAGCATCGACAACGTCGACCCTGACACCGGGGATGGGTCTCCCGATGGCCACCGGACGCGCCGCGTCATCCGCCGTCACCTCGTGCACCGTGGCCCACACGGTTGCCTCGGTGGGTCCGTACTCGTTGAACAAGCGAACGTGCGGCAGCACGCGAAAGTGCTCTTCCACCAGCCGGGAGGGACAGCTCTCACCGGCCACGATCGCGGTTTCGAGGCTCTGCAGGTCTTTGGCGCCGACGCCCATCATCTGGGCATATAGCGAAGGGACGCAGAGCAGACCGGTCACTCCCTCGTGAGCTACCAAATCGGCCAGTCGTCGCGGGTCCCGCACCTGCTCGTCGGTCGGAATCACCAGAGTTCCTCCGACCGCAAGCGTCCAGAAGATCCCCGCAACCGAGCTGTCGAACGCAACGCTCGGCACCAGCAGAAATCGCCGCGGCGGTGTTTCGTAGACCAGGAGGCGGGCCTCGGTCGACGCTCTCAGATTGGCGTGGTTGACGACGACGCCTTTCGGCCGACCGGTCGAACCGGAGGTATAGAGGATGTAGGCGGGGGACTCGGGCGCGAGATCAGGGTCGGTCCCGGGTTCCGGCCCGACCCCGTCCACGCTTTCAACATCGATCGCCACCCACCGGCCGGCAGGCAAACGCCCACGCAGATCGGAGGTCGTCAGCACCGCCGCGACATCGGCATCCTCGAGCACGCCGCGATTCCTGGCTTCGGGATAATCAGGATCCAGGGGAACATAGGCGGCCCCGGCCCGGTGGATGCCGAGAATTCCAGCCACCAGTGGCCACGAGCGACCGAGAAAAATGCCGACGCGATCACCCGCGGTGACGCCCTCGGTTCGAAAGCTCATGGGAAATCGAGCGCGCCGCGCTCACAAGTTCACCGTAGGTGAGGCAGACTCCTCCACACGTCACCGCCGGCGACTGTGGGGACCGGCGGGCCTGGTCGAATATCTGTTGCGGCAGCAGGGCCCTTTCCGACACGTCGAGCGTGGCGCCGGAGGCCGAGGCAACAAGCATGCTCTGTTCGTCGGTGCTGATCATCGGAACCTCGGCGGTGGAGCGCTCGAGATCTGCCGGCAGATGTTCGAGGAGGTTCTCGAAATGCCCCAAAAGGCGATCCATCCAGATGTCTTCGAAGCGGTCGCTCCGGTACTCGACGGCCAGATCCAGGGAACTCTCGCCCTCCGTCACGAAGAGCGTCAGATCGAACTTCGACGCGCCCAGATCGAGCGCCAACGGTTCGAGGCGAGCGGCTCCCAGATCCGGCGGAGAGGCTTTTTCCTGATGAACGAACATCGTCTGGAAGATCGGGTGGCGGTCGCGCCGGCGGGGCGGCGACAGCTCTTCGGCCAACACCTGGAACGGCATTGAAGCATGCGAGAGCGCTTCTCTCATCACGCGACTGAAGTCACGACAGGCGTCGTCGACGTTCCGATCCTCGTCGATGACGGTGGAAATCACCACCGGGTTGGTGAAGTATCCGATCATTTCTGCGGTGTCGCGGTGTGAACGCGTCGAGACGGGCGTCGCGAAGGCGACGTGAGCACCATCGGTGTAGCGCTGCAACAGCAGCCGGAACGCAAACGCGAACACCATGAAAGGCGTCGCGCCGACGGCGGCGGCGAGGTCCTGAACGCGCTTTTTGAAGCGACGGATCCAGCTCCCTGATCAAGAGACGTCCCGGCGCTTCGCCTGCTGCTGCTGTGGGTCTTTCGAAGGGCAAAAGCAGCTCTTCCGGAAGGGGATCCAGCTGTCGCCGCCAATGCTCGAGTTCCTCGAGCCGCTCGCTCGGATTCCGCTCCTGCAGCCAGTGCAGGTAGTCGTCAAACTGCACCGCCGTTTCGGACACGGTGAGTCGCTCATCGTAGGCGTCGGCCAGCTCCTGCCACAGCTTCCCAAGCGACCTCTCATCAACCAGAATGTGGTGGATCACCAGCAGCACGATCCGTTCAGCCTCCTGCCACATCCTCGATGAGCTGGAGGCGGATGAGGGGGCCGGTCTCGAGATCGAATGGTTGACTGGCTTCATCGACGGCCGCAGCCAACGCCTCTCCCTCTCCCACTTCGAGCACATCGACCACCAGCGGTGAGTGAGGGTGCACGGTCTGAAGGACCGCGCCGCGATCGGCAGCGAAGGTCGAATGGAGGAGGCGATGCCTCGAAACGACCTCGTTGAGAGCGCGCTGGAGCCTGGAGACGTCCACAGCACCAGAAACTCGGAACGCGCTCGCGAGGTTATACGCCGGCGAACGCCGGTTGATCTGATGCGCCAGCCACAGGCTGCGCTGCATCTCGCTCAGGTGAACCGGCTCGTTCGCTGGGCGCGGCGGAATGTCCGGCGTGCGCGAACGCGCAGCCGCCTTTTTTCAGACGGATCGCCTGTTCGAGCAGCGCCGCGCGGTTGTTGTCGTCATGACTCGCCATCAGAAATATCTTTACCCGATCTCAAATTCCCCGCCAGTGTATCCCGTCCGCCGCGAACGGCGCGCCGCCGGACGGTGATACGATCCGCCCAGAAGGTCGCGTTCCATCTGCCGATCGGGGCACGGAGCGGAAACCAGGGCGCGAGCCGCTCGAATTCCAGCCGCGCCGGACCTTCGAGCCTGACACTGACCCGGAGTCGGCACGACGAGTGCTTCCGCTCCATCGGATTCGGAGGAAGAGTGAGCGGCGCTGAGAGACGTCCCATGCGTATTCTCGAAGTCGAGACCTTCGGCCGCGGAGGACTGATCCACTACGCCTACAACCTCTCGTGCGCATTGGCCGAACGGGGCCACGATGTGACCCTGGTGACGACCGTCGGTTATGAGCTCGAAGAGCGGATGCTGCCGCAGAATGTCCGCCTCGTCCGCACCCTCGCGCGTTTCTCGACCCGGACACGGGGCTCGCTCCCGGCGCCGCTTCTCAGCCTGGCCTTGAAGGTCGAAGCCGTCGTCGACGCGTTCGCCGTCGCCTTCCTCGCCCGTCGTCTTCGGCCCGACATCATCCATCTCCACTGCACCAACCCGATCTCTCTCGTGTACCTCGCGCTCTTCCGGCTGGTGAGACAACCCGTCGCGGCCACCGCCCATGTGGTGACGCCGCACGAGAGGATCGGATTTCAGGACGCCGTCTACCGGCGGATCCACCACCTCAGCGATCTCATCGTCGCCCACTCCGAACACGACCGACAACGCCTCCTCGACGAGTTTGCCGTCGATCCGGAGCGAGTGGTCGTCATTCCACACGGCGAGTACGGCTTTTTCGAGCGCGGTGGAAAAGACATCGACCGCGACTCGGCGCGAACAAGCCTCGGTCTCGGACCGGACGACGAGGTCGCGCTCTTCTTCGGTTACATCCGGGAGTACAAGGGACTCGATGTGCTGCTCGATGCCTGGAACGCGGTGGCGGCCGCACGTCCGGGGGCGCGTCTGGTTGTGGCCGGGGACCCGGTCCAGCTCCAGCCGGAGCGTCGCGAAGAGCTGGAAAACAGGGCGGAGCGCCTGGGAGCCGTGCACCGATTCGAATACATTCCTTTTTCCGACGTGGCTCGGTACTTCAGCGCGGCCGACGTGCTCGTCATGCCGTACCGGCACATCAGTCAATCCGGAGTCCTTTTTCTGGGTCTGTCGCTCGGTGTTCCGGTGGTCGCCTCGCGGGTCGGGGGCCTGCCCGAGGTCCTCCGCGACGGCGACAACGTCCTGTTCGTTCCTCCGGATGAATCTACCGCACTGGCTGAGGCCCTGATCCGGGTGCTCGGCGACGCTCGACTTCGGGAACGCCTGGCCCAGGGCGGCCGGAGAGTCGCCCTCGATCACTCCTGGCCTTCGATCGCGGAGCGCACCGAGTGCGCCTTCGCAGAAGCCCTTCAGCCGCCGCCCCCGCGAGACAGCACCTGAAGCACGCGGCGTTCGATGCCCTCGGGGCAACCCTCCATGCGCCAGAAAACGAACTGCCCGACGCAGAACACGAGGCCGCCGACCAGGCTCTTGATGATCAGCGAGAACCACGACCCGTTCTCGGAGAAGAGGTCGAGTGGGGAGATGGCCCCGAGGGCCGCCACCGCGCCGACCATGAGCACCGCGGCACCGAAGGGCCGCCGGAGCTGGAACGTGATCTCACCGAGGGAAATGTCGAGCGTGTGCTGCAGCAACCAGACGTTCAAGTACGTGTAGAACACGCCGGCCAGAACGATGCTCCAGATCGCTCCGGTGAGGCCGAACAGGGCCGTCCCGACGATAAAGGCGGGGACGTGGACCAGGGCGTACATCAGGCTGACCCGGAACAGTAACCGCGTCCTGCCCAGGGCCATGACGCACGGCAGGGTCATCGACAGTGTTGCTCGGAGGCCGAGGTATGGGACCAGAATCACGAGCAGCGGAACGATCACGATCCACTGGTCGCCAAGAGCCAGCGGGACGAAGTCATTCGCGACAAGAGCAAAACCGAACCCCGCCGGGAGGCTGAGGCTGCCGAGAATATTGATCGATTCGCAGACCCCTCGGCGAAGCCGGTTCAGATCGCCGGTCAATTCGCTGAACGAAGGGAATAGAATCCGCTGCAACGGGCTGATGAGCTCCCTGGTCGGGAGCACCCCCACCCTCTGGGTCATGAAGTAGAGCCCCGCGTCGGCAACTCCGAGCAGGCGCCCGACAATGATCTTGTCGGTCTCCATCGACAACGTCGTGACCACGGAGGTCAGCGTGAGCCAGCCGCTGAAGGCGAAGATGTCGGAAAAACGAGCCAGAGAAAGCCGCGGACGGTACGGCCTCAGAGCATAGCTGAGGATCATCGTGATCAGCGTCCCGGCAAGCATGCCGATCACGAGCGACCAGTAGTTTCGATACACGAGGGCGATGACCAGTGTGACGGCGACCGATACAAGCTTGCCGCCAAGCGTCAGAAACGCCACCCTCGAGTAGACCAGGTCGCGCTCGAACATGACGAATCGCGGGTTGGAGAGCCCGCTCATGAGCGGACTGAGTGCCAGCGCCTGCAGCACGGCGGCCATCCGCGCGTCGGTCACGAATTGAGCGACCACGATCATGATCAGGGCCGACGCGATGCCGCGCAGCGCGGACAGCGTCCACGCGGTGTCGTAGAGGCTCACGGGACTCGTCCCGGGTTCGGATCAAGGCCTTGTTGACGTCGAAGGCGCTCAATCCCTCGACGATCGTGACGAACGATGCGGCAATCGCGACGAGACCGAAATCATCGGGAGACAGAATGCGCGCGAGCACGACGATCGCAACGAAGTCGAGCAGCCTGTCGAGCCACCGGTAGCCGTAGAGCCAGCCGGCTCCCGTTGCGACGCGTCGCGCGAGGTCGGTCACGACACCGCTCCGGCGGCCGGCGAGGACCGATCCGCACGCGGTTGATCGAGCAGCTCCTCAGATGGCGCGCTCGGCCACGCGGTCTTCGGCGTACGCGAGATAGTGTTGGCGCAAACGCCCGAGGTTGGTCGCAAAGCCCGGCTCGCTCAGAAGGCGATCAACGTGGTGGCGGATGTCCTCGGTGCTGTCCCGCCGACGATCGCCGGCGATGCCGATGCCGTGATACTCGATACGTGCGGTGTTGCCCGCCATGTCGGTTTCACCGCCGCAATAGACGAGCATCGGCACACCGCTGATCACGCACTCGTCGATCGTGTTGATGCCACCGTGCGTCACCACCACGTCGGCGTGCCGAAGGACGTCCATCTGTGGGACCCAGGAGAACGCATGAACCCTCTCGGGCAACGGATCCAGATCGGCGGGCGGAACGCGACCGCTGAGACTGATCACGAGTTCCCAGTTCGGGCGCTCCCGAACGATCCCCACAAGGCGCTGGAGCAGAGCACGATCGGTGGAAAAGACCGACCCGAACCCGGCAAAGATCAGCTTGCGTTCTCCACCCGCCTCGCGGCGCCGCTCGAACACCGCCTCGAGCTTCGCGTGTTCGTCCGGTGCCATCGGACGGTCGTCGCGACGCTCGAGCACCATCGGACCGACATACCGCACCCTTCCGGGGGCCGGTGCGGAAACTCGAACTCGAACGCGTGCAGGCTGAGCACCGGGAGCCGGCGGTAGGTGAAGGGCATCAGCCACTGGCTGGCGTCGGTTTCGCGGCGAAGGTCAAAACCGACCGTGCGGGCCAGGTGGTCGCAGGAGCGAAAGACGATCGCACCCGAAGCGGCGGAGCTTTGAGGGACGATGCGACACGCCAACTTCCTGAGTCGCAGCGCAAGCCACAGCATCGCGATGCCGGGTCGCGTGCCTTTCCAGCCGACGCCGGGACGTCACCGGACAGTGCGCAGGTGGCAGCCCGGGTCGCCTCCAGATCGAGGCGAAGGTGTTGAGGAGGGCCATCGGCACTCCGGTCTGGCGATGCCGACGATGATGTGCTCGTGCATCTCTCCGTCGATGAGGATCAGATCCGGATCGAGATTGCACGGACCGCGTCGGGCAAAGCCTCCGACCGCCATCGAGTCCGACGGCCCGCTGACGGCGGTCGCGGAGATTCAGCAGCTGATGGAGCGCGCTTGTGCCGGCATCGGCCTCGAGGAAGTCCTCGTACCGACTCGGATCCAGCGGCAGAAAGTCGAGCCCGTGATGCTCGACGAGCCGACGCGCGTCGGGAAAGCTGGCGTAGGTCAGACGATGACCCGCCGCCGCCAGCCGTCGAGCGAGCTCCACGCTCGAGTAGAGCATCCCGGCCAAGCCGGACGTCACGCAGAGAATTCGCGCCTGCACGCTCTTCCCGTCCGAAACTGCAGGTGCCGACGTGGCTGCCATTCCGGGCGCTCTCAGTCGGCCGGGTACTCGAGTTGCCGGATCAGGCCCGAGTACTCGGAGTCAAAAGCCTGCTTCACTCGAGGCGTGAAGTGCTTTCTCCACTGACCCGAAGCCGGGTTTCGAATATGGGGATCCGCCGACCGTTTGCGAATCGAGTAACGCTTCGCGAACCACGTGCCCAGACCGCGTTCGAGGGGCGACAATCCGTAGAAGTCGAAGAGCTCTCGAAACACCGCCACCTCGTTACCGATGATGTCCTCGTAGCGGAACGTGACGATGTCGGGGTGCCCGATCGGCCACTGCGCCATCGACTCGAGGTGGTTTTTTCGGAACTCCAGTTCGGCCAGCAGGCCCTCCTCTTCCGGTATCGCCTGCAGATACTCGGCAAACGACGACCCGGCATCTCGCAGGCCCTCGGGCACGAGCCCATTGGCAAAGTACCAATCGGCGGCGGTTGGGGACTCGATCCGCACCCATGCCTCGGCACCACGCTTGTGGTAGAAATAGCCGGAGACGATCAGATCGCGCGGATCGCGAATGAAGCGCGAGATCCTGAAATGCCCGAGACGGTCGAGATCGAGGGTCCGATTGTTGACCGACGCGACACGGTGCGCTGCAAAGCCGCCATAGAAATCCTCGAGATGACTGTTGAAGTGGCGAAAGCCGCGGCCCCACGGCTGACACCGGTTGAAGACCGCATCCATGACCCGTCCGTAGTAGACCGTCAGGCACTTGTGGTACGAACAGTGGATCAGATGGGGCCGCATGTCTCACCGGGTCCTGGCGCGACAGCCGCGATGATCAGGTTCCGTGTGAGGGCGATGACAGATGAGCCATTTCATTGAAGCTCATGGTATATCACGTGGTACGGGGGCTCACGGGAAGATCCTGGCGTGGGCGCGGATTCGGAAACGCTGCAGTATTTTGGTGTCCGGCTCTTGGCCCGCATCCAGTGCCATGAATTCCGCGTCGACTACCTGCCCGCTTTTTCCTTCAAGACCCACTCGAGACCTTCGACCCCGCCGAGTGCCGTGCACGCGTTATCATGCACCTCCGGACGCTCGCCAGCGCTCGATTCCAGGGCTTCGAACCTCGGATTTTTGCCAGGTCACCGCTGCATTGCTACAGTTGGCCGCGAGCTGTAAATCGTGAACCAAGCACCCGCTCTTCCGCGCAAGCCGATACGCGGGATCGCGTCGCCTGATTCCTCTGTTGACCCGTCCGGCGCCGAAGCGGCCTCGGACGGTTCGTGAAGACGGAGCTGATTCTTGTCGGCGGCGGTCTCGCCAACAGCCTGATCGCCCACCGGATTCTCATGGAGCGTCCGGACTTCCCGCTGCTCGTCGTCGAGCGCGGGGCCTCCCTCGGCGCCGACCACACGTGGTCCTTTCACGACTCGGATCTGACCGCGAACCAACGGCGGTGGATCGAACCACTCGTCGCCCACCGTTGGTCGAGCCACGAGCTGCGCTTCCCAAACCGGCATCGCACCATGCACGACGGCTACAACTCGGTGACCTCGGAGCGTCTGCACGAGGTCGTCGCCCCGGCGCTGGGAAATCGGATGCGACTCGAGACCGAGGTGGCGGAGGTCACCCCGGGCGGCATCGTGCTGGCGAACGGCGAGCGCATCGAGGCACGGGCGGTGATCGACGGTCGCGGCGACCCGGGCGGCGACCACCTGGACATCGGATACCAGAAGTTCCTCGGTCTCTTTGTCCGCCTCGCCGAGCCGCACGGGCTGAGCGGGCCGATCCTGATGGATGCCACGGTGGAGCAGGTCGACGGCTACCGTTTCGTCTACACCCTGCCCTTCTCGGACACCGACGTGCTCATCGAGGACACCTACTACGCCGATGAGCCGGCCCTCGATCGTCACCCGACTCCGGAGCGGGATCGAGGACTACGCAGAGAACCAGGGCTGGACCATCGCCGCGATCACCGGCGAGGAGGCGGGCGTGCTGCCCATCGTCCTCGGCGGCGACATCGACGCCTTCTGGGCCGTCGGCCCCGAAGGCGTGGCCCGCAGCGGGATGCGGGGGGCGTTCTTCCACCCCACCACCGGCTACTCGCTCCCCGAGGCGGTCCGGCTGGCGGACGAGATCGCGGCGATCCCCGACCTCGAGAGCGCATCGCTCTTCGAGCTGACCCGGCGCCGTTCCGAGGAGCTGTGGCGCCGCACCGGCTACTACCGCCTGCTCAACCGGATGCTCTTCCGCGCCGCCGAGCCCGAGCTGCGCTACCGGATCTTCGAGCGCTTCTACGGTCTGTCCGGAGGCCTGATCCGGCGGTTCTACGCCGGCCGGTTGAAATGGATCGACAAGGTCCGGGTGTTGATCGGAAAGCCGCCGGTGCCGGTTCATCGGGCACTCCGATGCCTTGCCGAGAACCGCGGACCGAAGAGCACACTCTCATCATCGAGCGGGGGGACCGAGTGAAACAGACAACGCGCAGCGGTCATCGGCAGCGGGTTCGGCGGTCTGACGCTGGCCGTTCGTCTGCAGGCGGCGGGGATCGCGACCACCGTCATCGAGAAGCGCGACAAGCCCGGCGGACGCGCCTACGTCTACGAGGACAAGGGATACACCTTCGACGGCGGACCGACCATCATCACCGCCCCACCCAGCCTCGAGGAGGTCTTCGCCGCCGCCGGTCGCGACATGTCGGACTACATCACCCTGCTGCCGGTGATGCCCTTCTACCGGCTCTACTGGGAGGACGGCTACACCTTCGACTACTCCAACGACCTGGAAGCGACGACCCAACAGATCGCCGACAAGAGCCCCGGCGACGTCGACGGCTACATGAAATTCCTCGACTACGCCGAGGAGGTCTTCCACGAGGGCTACACCAAGCTCGCGGCGACGCCGTTTCTCAACTTCTGGAGCATGATCCAGGTCTCGCCCCAGCTCATCCGGCTGCAGAGCTACCGCAGCGTCTACTCGATCATCTCCAAGTTCATCAAGGACGACCAGCTGCGCCAGGTCTTCAGCTTCCACCCCCTGCTCGTCGGCGGCAATCCCTTCACCTCATCGTCGATCTACACCCTGATCCACTATCTCGAGCGCAACTGGGGGGTCTTCTTCGTCAAGGGCGGCACCGGCGCGCTGGTCACGGCGCTGGTCAAGCTCTTCGAGGAGCTCGGCGGCGAGATCCGGCTCGACTCGCCGGTGGAACGGATCCACACCTCCAACGGCAGGGTCACCGGGGTGACCACCGCCGACGGCTGGCACGGCGATTTCGACGCCGTCGCCTCCAACGCCGATGTGGTCCACACCTACGACGCCCTGCTCGGCGACAACACCGACGCCCAGCGCGAAGCCGCGCGCCTCAAGAGCAAGCGCTTCAGCATGTCGCTCTTTGTCGTCTACTTCGGGGTCAAGCGGCGCCACACCCAGATCGCCCACCACGACATCCTCTTCGGTCCGCGCTACAAACCGCACCTCGACGAGATCTTCAACGGACCCGAAGTCTCCGACGACTTCTCGCTCTATCTCCACGCCCCGACCCTGACCGATCCGTCGGTGGCGCCGGAGGGCTGCGAGGCCTTCTACGTCCTGTCGCCGGTCCCCCACCTCGGCAACGCGCCGGTCGACTGGAGCGAGGAGGGCCCGCGCTATCGGGACAAGATCCTCGACGTATCTCGAGAAGCGCTATCTGCCCAATCTCCAGGCCGACATCGAGACCGTGCGGATCATCACCCCCGATCACTTCAAGGACACCCTCAACTCGCACCTCGGCTCGGCCTTCTCGCTCGAACCGATCCTGACCCAGAGCGCGTGGTTCAGGGTCCACAACCGGGACAAGAAGATCGGCGGTCTCTACTTCGCCGGCGCCGGCACCCACCCGGGGGCCGGGGTTCCCGGCGTGGTCAACTCGGCCAAGGCGACGGCGGGGTTGATGATCGGCGATCTCCTCGGCGAGAGCGGCTGAGGGCAGTCTCATGGACCACGTCGTCGACCACGGTCAGGCCGTCATCGAAAAGGGCTCCAGCAGCTTCGCCGCCGCTGCGAAACTCTTCGACCCCGCGACCCGCGGCCGCGCCTACATGCTCTACGCCTGGTGCCGCCACTGCGATGACCAGACCGACGACCAGGAGCTCGGTTTCGACGGCTCGCAGCTTCCTCCGGAGGAGGGACGGGCGCGGGTCGACCGGCTGCGGGCCGAGACGCTGCGAGCCCTTTCGGGCGAACCCATCGACGATCCGATCTTCGCGGGTCTCCAGCGGGTGGTCGCCGATTGCGACATGCCCCACCGCTATCCCATGGAGCACCTCGACGGCTTCGTCATGGATGTCGAGGGCCGCGAGTACCGGACCCTCGATGACACGGTGGAGTACTGCTACCACGTCGCCGGGGTGGTCGGGGTGATGATGGCCTACGTCATGGGCGTCCGGGACGAGCCGACCCTCGACCGCGCCACCGATCTCGGGCTCGCCTTCCAGCTGACCAACATCTGCCGCGACGTGGTGGAAGACGCCGAGGTCGGACGGGTGTACCTCCCCCTCGACTGGCTGACCGAGGCCGGTGTCCCGGCCGACAAAGTCGCGGCGCCCGAGCACCGCGACGGCGTCTTCGAGGTGGTCCGGAGGATTCTCTTCGAGGCCGACCGTTACTACCAGTCGGCCTGGCTCGGGATCTCACAGCTGCCGCCTCGTTCAGCGTGGGCGGTGGCGGCCGCCAACGCGGTCTACAGCGACATCGGCCGACTGATTCTCGAGCGCGGCCCGCGTGCCTGGGACACGCGGACATCGACGAGCAAGGCGCGCAAGATTTCGCTCGTCCTCGGCGCCGGACCCAAGTCCTGGACGGCGAGGATGTGGGGCAAGGGGCCCGGTGACGAGCCGCGAGACCGGTTGTGGACGCGACCGAGAAACCCCGGCCGACACTCATGAGTGATCGAGCCGAGACTCACGGCAGCGTCAAAGCTGAAAGCGCCCTGCTGGTCCGTGACGTGGTCAAGCGCTTCGGACCCACCACGGCGCTCGACCATGCCGGTCTCGAGCTGCGACGGGGCGAGCGTCTGGCCCTCCTCGGGCCCAACGGCGCCGGCAAGACGACCCTGGTGCGGTGCATCTGCGGCCGTGCGGTCCCCGATGCGGGGGAGATCGAGATGCTCGGCCGGCGGCTGCCCCCGAGCGGCGGACGGCACGAGCTCGGTTTTGTCCCGCAGGAAATCGCTCTCTACCCCGATCTCACGACCCGCGAGAACCTCGATGCCTTCGGCCGATTCAACGGACTCAAGGGCGGCGAGCTGCATCAGGCGGTCGACTGGGCGCTGGAGTGGACCGGTCTCGCCGACCGGGCCGGCGATCTGACGAAGACCTACTCGAGCGGCATGAAACGGCGGGTCAACATCGCCTGCGGTGTCCTCCACCGGCCGCTCATCCTCCTGCTCGACGAGCCGACGGTCGGAGTGGATCCGCAAAGCCGCGACCGGATCTTCGCCATGCTCGACGAGCTGTGGCGCCAGGGAACCTCGATCCTGCTGACCACCCACCAGCTCGAGGAGGCGGAGCAGCAGTGTGATCGGATCGTCATCATCGATCACGGCCACGCCATCGCCGAGGGGACGCTCACCGAGCTCATCGCAAGCACGGTGGGCGCCAACCGGAAGGTGATCTTCAAGCTCGCCGAGGCGTGTCCAAAGCTCGACGACATGACGACCGACGGTGATCGGCGGGAGCTCGTCGCCGAGGTCGAGGATGTCGCCCTCGAACTCCCGGATTTGCTGATTCGGATCCGCGAGAGCGGTGGTAAGGTCTGCGACCTCGAGGTCCACCCGCCTTCGCTCCACTCCGTTTTCATCCACCTCACCGGTCGGGAGCTGCGCGAATGATCTGGACGGTCGTTCGCGTCGGTCTGCTGCGGATGTGGCACGGTCGGACGGAGATTCTGCTGACCTTCGTCGTCCCGATCGCGTTCTTCACGATCTTCGCCTTTATCTTCGACGAGCAGATCGGGTTGGGAAAGTCGCCGCAAGGTCAACCTGGCCCTCGTCGACGAGGACGACACCGAGCTCAGCCGTGAGTTCGTCTCCGCACTCGCCGAGTGGGAGACGCTGCGCATCTGCGCCCCGGCGGAACACGCGGACGGGCTCTTCGTCTTCACCTCGACGGAGCCGGTGAGAGAGCTCGTGCTCGCGGGAACGCTGCCACTGGCGGTGGTCATCCCGGAGGGTTGGACGGCTTCACTCACGAACCCCGGAAAGGAGGGCGTGAACCTCCGGCTGCTGGCAGACTCCTCGGACCCCGTGGCCACCCAGGTCGTCACCGCGCTGCTTCGACAGACCTCGGGTCAGACTCATGGGCGAACGCGCCCGTCAGCAGATCCGCTCCTTCCTGTCGCTCTCGCCGGACCAGTTCGCCGAGTCTCCGGTCTCCGGATTCGCGACTCCGGTCGTTATCGACGTGGTCGATCTCTTCGCCGCCGACAAGGCCAACCCCGTCGTGTCCATGTACGCCGCCGGCATCGCGGTGATGTTCCTGCTCTTCGGTGCGGTGGGCAACTCGGGAACGCTGCTCGAGGAGGAAGAGAACCAGACCCTCGAGCGGCTCATGTGTTCCGAGCTCAGCATGACCCAGCTCCTGGCGGGCAAGTGGCTGCTCATGACCATCGTCGGCATCGTCCAGGTGACCATCATGTTCGCCTGGGCCCAGCTCGCCTTCGGCGTGGACCTCGTCGGCCATCTCTCCGGCTTCGCGGTGATGACGGTGGTCACCGCCGGGGCCGCCAGCAGCTTTGCGCTCACCCTGGCCGCCCTGTGCAGGAACCGTGCACAGCTCAACGCCGTCGCGGTCATTCTGATCCTCTGCATGTCCGCGCTAGGCGGCAGCATGGTCCCCCGCTATGTCATGAGCGAGGCCATGCAGCAGATCGGCAGAATCACCTTCAACGCGTGGGCCCTCGACGGCTACATCAAGGTCTTCTGGCGCGATCTTCCGCTCGGCGAGCTCGCGCCGGAGCTCACCGTGCTGACCGCCACCGCCATCGTCCTCTTCGGTGCCGCCCGACTGCTCGCCCGCCGGTGGGAGAGCTCGTGAGTGGCTCCAGTGTTTTTCTCTCTGAGGGGCGGCGCCCGTCGCCGGGCTACAATGCCCCCATGACCAGCCACCGCCAACGAATCACGTTCTTTCTCCTTGCCGTGACGCTCGCAGCGTGCGCCTCGGCACCACCGGGAGCCCCCGAGCCGCGACCCACGGGCCATGGTCGCGTCGAGGTCACAATGACCGGGTTC
>CAWKLM010000014.1:0-25816 GCA_963850475.1 Ilumatobacteraceae bacterium
TGATGGATGCCGGTTATCGGCTTCACCTGACGAACACCTGTGCGATCAAGCCGGTACGAAGGGCTGAAGTACACCGACGACCGTCACGACGCACGTTGGCTCGCCCATCTGCTTTCATTGGGAATTCTCCCCGAGGGGTACATCTACCCAAAGCAGGAGCGCGCGGTGCGCGATCTTCTGAGAAGGCGGGCGTTTCTGGTCCACAAGCGGACGTCGTTCCTCCTGTCGATGCGGGGGGCGTTCGAGTGCCGCACCGGGATGCGAATCACCTCGAACGACATCAAGAAATGGACGCCGACGGATGTCGAACAACATATCGCCGACCCGCTGGAAGCACTGGGGGTCACCTGTCTCCTCGAGCCGATGGCTACGCTGAGCGAGCAGATCAAGATCCTCGAGAAGGAAGCACTGAAACAAGGCAATCTACGCGCCGAGTTCAGTGGTCTTAAGACCGTGTGGGGAATCGGAAAGGTCCTTGGGCTCACCATCACGTATGAGGTCGGTGATATCGGTCGATTCGCCAAGGTGGGCAACTTCGCGTCGTACTGCCGTTTGGTGAAGTCGAATCGGCTGAGCAACGGAAAACCAAAAGGCTCAGGCAACTCCAAGAACGGCAATCCATATCTCTCGTGGGCGTTTTCTGAAGCTGCCCATTTCGCCGTGCGATACCACGAGCCAGCCAAGAAGTTCGTGCAACGAAAACGAGTCAAAACGAATGGAATCGTGGCGATCAGAGCGCTGGCTCACAAGCTGGCAAGAGCGTCGTACTACGTCATGAAGGACAAGGTCGACTTCGATCCGGACAAGATGATCCGTTGATGTTGCGGACCGGGGCGGAAGCGAGGATAGGTGCCTGGAAAAACCACCAAGCCTGAGTCGATCCGTCCCGGTTTCCGCACTTTTTGTTCGACCTGCGCGTCGGCTGTGAGCCAAGAGGTGTTGGCGCCCTTCGGGGTAGCCCGTAGCCTGTCATTCCTCAACCGCGTGGACACAGTCGGCAGAGCTCGAGGACTTTCTGGGGCGCCGGACGGCGCCAGGGGCCGGAGACCTGCTTCCGAAGATCTCCTTCGCCTTGATCCTGATGGGTGGCTGGTGCAGTCGTCGATTGACACCAACTCAATTGAGAGTCCGGCCGAACAGCGACGAACAAGAAGTGCGAACGAAAAATCCATCGCCCCTCAACCGCGAGGATCCCGTTCCTCGTTTCTAATATCGCTCTGCCTACTTGACAAGCGCCTGCTAATGGGTGGCACCTATCCGAGTCTCAAAGGAGACTCGCTGTTCTCAGACCACTCCCACATCGGCGCGATGGTGTGTCCGCGCCCCGAGGGCGTGCGGCTCAGATCACTCCAGCTCGACCTCGAGCTCGAAGGTGTTGCCGGTGCCGTTGGAGTCCCAACGCGACATCTGGGCGGTGTTGCAGTAGATGCCTCCGGCGGCGGCGCTGGGGCCGTAGGAGTAGAGTCGGGCCTGGAGCCAGATGTCGGTCGCGCCGATGAACATGCTCGGCAGGTCGCCGTTCCAGCCGCCACCTTGGCCCGCACCGAAGTCGGGCGGTTCGAGCTCGGCCAGAAGCTGCCAATCGACCCCGTCGGTGATCCATAGATGAAGTTGTGTCCCCGGCTGTAGTGAGAAGTGGAAGGTCGCCAGGTACATGAGCAGTCGACCACTGACGATCGGGCTGTCGAAGGGGAAGTGGAAGGTGATCACCCCGGGAGTGGTCTCGCCGAACTCCTCGCCGCCCACCATCGGCCGCCAATAGTTGACCGATCCTTCGCTGGCGACGACGGCGTTGCTGCTGGAGACGACGTAGTCCCTGGCGTTGGGACCCGCCGGGATCGCCGTAGCTGTAGCTGAAGAAGGCGGACGGCTCGATTCCGTGGTCGATGCCGCCATCGCAGTCCGGACCGAAGGTGATGGTGATGACCTCGTCCTTCACCACCGCGGTCAGGCTGCCGGAGATCGGGATAGCTCGAGGCAGATCTCGGTGTCGATGCCGATGGTGCCCGACATCGAGCCGACGCTCTTGAGGTTGCCCACCGGGCCGACGGTGATGTCGCCGACCACCGATCCGTTGCTGCGCTCGGTCAGACCAGAAGGTCCACTCGGTCGAGCCGATGACCGGAGGCTCTCCGTCGATGAGGTAGTCGTCGTGGGTGATGGTCATGGTGCCGTTGATGCCGCCGGAGGTCACCGACAGACCCGATGTGTCGACGTTGATCGACCCCGAGTGGATCGCTGCCGTCCGGCGCGACCCAGCCGTCGCCGTAGTCGATGACCATCCCATCGCGGTGAGCGATGCCACGTCACTCTGGGCCATCACCATCACGTCGAGCAGACCGTCGACATCCGAGATCCTGAGCGTGGTCGACGAGGTCTTCGAGGCTGGTCTGCCCGAGCACCTCGAACACGCCCTCGACATCGTCGAGAACCGCCTCGCTGCCTGCCGACAGGATCACCGGTGCGCCCATCCCCACCGGATCCCCGGTGAAGTTGTCCACCACCGACGCCAGGGCGAAGAATCGGCCACCCTCGGTGGTGGTGCTCACCACCGCATAGCCGTCGTCGACGTCGCCACCGGTCACGGAAGCGAAGACCTTGTTGAGCTGGCGGTACTCGTACGGCGCCAAGGAGCGGTCGATGGTGCCCAGTGAGACTCCGTCGGCGGAGAAGAGCCCGATCTTGACCTCGATCCGCCGGTCGGCGGCGTTGACCAGGACGAGGTTGGTGCGGAAGCCGGCCGCGTCATCGGCTGGAGTGCGACAGCTGAATGAGCCGGCCCTCCTCACCCCTGGCGATCGCCTGCTCCGCGGTCACACCCGGGATGTACTGGCCGAAGGTCGCGCCCGCGGGCAGACCGAGCTCGTTGCCCTCACCGAGCAGGTTGTAGGTGCGGCTGGTGACCAGCAGCTGTCCGGTGGTCGGCGTGATCCGCAGCGCCGCCGCACCGGTGAAACCAAAGACGGTTTCGAGGATGTCTTCGAAGCGCGCGCTCTTGCCGGCGTCGAGGGTGAAGCTCTCGGTCCTCGGGTTGCTGTTGTTCGTCCCGTGCTCGAGCAGCTCGATGGTGTAGGCGGCCGCCTCGTCGCCCCAGCAGTGGACCTCGAGATCGGTGCGCCAGTTGGTGCCGGCAGCACCGGCCACGTGTGCGCTTGCCACCACGTAGATCGGATCGCCGGCGCCCACCGGTGCCTCCTCGGGAAGCCGAGCCGCGGAGATGGCCACCGGATCACCGGTGAGGTTGTCCACCACCGAGGCGTAGGCGAAGAACGCACCTCCCGGAGTGGAGGTGGTGAGCACCGCGTAGCCGTCGTCGACATCGTCGTCGGTGACGCGCTCGAAGACCCGGTTGAGCTGCTCGTACTCGAACGGCTCCAGGGTGCGATTGACGATCCCCAAGATCGTCGCCGTCGGCGGTAAAGAGCTCGATCTTCACCCGCAGTTCGGCCCCGGTGGCGTTGACCAGACCGAGGTTGGCACGGGCACCTCCGTCGGTGGCGGTGCTGTGGGAGAGCTGGATCAGCCGGCCCTGCTCGCCGAAGCGGATCGCTTCCTCGCTCGGCAGCGCCGGGATGTACTGACCGAAGGTGGAGCCGGCCGGCAGACCGAGCTCGTTGCCCTCACCAAGCAGGTTGTATGTACGGCTGGTGACGATGATCCGGCCCGAGCTCGGAACCAGAACCAGGGCGGCCGAACCATCGACGCCGAACTCGGCGACGAGCACGTCGCCGAGGCGGAGGCTCCGACCGGCGCGAGGCTCAGCTCGACCTCATCCGGCGAGGTGTTGTCGACGCCGTGCTCGAGCAGCAGAACCCGAAAGACCGCGAGCTCGTCGCCCAGATTGTGGACCTCGAGATCGGAGCGCCAGTTGGTGCCCTGGGCGCCGGCGACGTGGGCGGTGGCACTGATGATCAATGGCGTCGCCCGACGACGACGCAGACTCGTCCGTCGTAATCACAATCACGAGAGCGACGATACACGTCGTCAAACCACGATCCCCCCGTGATGAAACAGAGGAACTCATTGTCGCTATTGCCGCAACCCGTGGCAGCGAAAACCGAAACGACGACAAACAGATCACTGCAAACGAGCTTCGCTGGTGCATCCTTTTCCTCCGTCCAGTCAGTTCTCGACGGGGCGCCGCGCTGTGTTCACCGCGAACCCGTCCTCTGGCTAGTACAAACGATATTGCGAAGAAAACGGGATTCAGACCGAACCCAGTGGCTCGGGAGGGGACCTAGAATGGGCGCGATCGGAGCAACGTTCGTCCGCCGATCACCGGATTGTCAGAAAGGGTGCCAGGTTTACACATTTATACATTCTCGATCGACCCACCCGTCGAATGTGTAAATGCGGAAGGGTGCCACGTACCGCATTGGTGCATTGTGCAGTTGCCGACAATGCGTGAATGCGAGGGAGGCACCTATCAAAGGCCGGGCAGGCGAGGATCTCCCAGCGATCAGACCAGCGTCTGATCCAACAGTCGGAGCAGGATCTCGAGGAGACCGAACGGATCGGTGCCCGCCGGGTTCCACAAAAACCGATCGAGCTCCTCGTCACGTCCGCCGAGGGCGGTCAGGCTCCCGATCATCTCGTCGGTGATCGCTCCTTGCGAGTTCGCCGATGGCCCAGGTCAGAAGCTGGTGATCGAAGGCAACGAGATCGCGGCGATGGTTGATCTTCTGCAGATGATGGGCGAACCGCTCGACCGTGAGCCAGATCTGGGTCGCCATGCCGAGATCGCAGTCGGCCATCCGCCATGCCTCGAGCTGGCTCTTCAGCGCGATCAGGGTGAGCTGCTCGTCGAGCCGGATGGCGTCGTACGACGGTGCGGCGCGGATGGCGTCGATGGCCGCATCGACGCCATCGAGAGATTGCCGGAAGTCCTCGGCGGTGGTTGGCGCAGGGCGAGCGAAGGCAAGGCTGAACGGCCCGATGATCCGCCTCACCGTGATGGCGGTCCCGAGGTACGACCTGGGCTCGACCCGCGGCCGGGCTATCTTCATCACCGAGGGTGGCGGGGTGCCGGCACCCGGAGGCGGGGCCGGCGGCGGCGCGGTCTGGGTCGTCTTGGCAGCCTGGAACTCGGCCGCCCGCTCGATCAGAGTCTCGGTGATCCGGTTGTGCTGCAGTGCTGACCGCCGCATCGTTCTCGTCTCCGATGTCGATCGTCGGGCTCGAGCTGATCTCGCGGCTCGAGACCAGACGACCGCCGTCGTAGACCAGGGTGCGGATCTTGGCGGTGTCCCCCGGGATGTACTCGGTCTGGATGGTGAACTCCTGCCCGAGCACCGCGATCTTGTCGATGAGTTCGCTCATACACGGCCATTCAATCATGAAAGGGCGTTGTCAGCAACCAGGAGCGGATCCGTCCAAGGGCCGATCCCAACAGATGAGTGCCGATGGGTGCCACGTACACACTTCCACACTTGTTGCATCGGTGCCACCTCGGTGTCGGGTAGACCTGGGCGGTTGCCCGCCCAGGCCCCCCACAGATCCGGACGTGCAGAATTCCCGCATCCGGCTCCTCAGGCGCATGGATTCGCTGCGTGACGGTAGATCGAGTGGACGACCTTGGGTGGTGGAAGCGGAAAGCGCGTTTGCAGATGGGCAAAACGCGCCCAGGTCAGGCACCGTTGCGACCGGCGGCTCAGCCAGTAGTGCCAGAGTCGCCGGACCTTCTCTCGATACACATTGATGGCCTTCCCGTTTCCGGTAATACCGTAGTACGAGAAATACCCCAACAGCACCGCAGAGAGGTGCCGATGCTGGTCGGCGATCGGCTTGTGCCGGTTGAGCTTGCACCAGAGGGCGACCCGCTTGAGCGACCGGGCAAATCGACCCTGCGCTGATTTGCGCTTGACGATCGGGTTTCCCTTCCGTGAGCGACCCCAATAGTGGGTGAATCCGAGGAAGTCGAAGGTCGGCGGCTTGCCGCCACCTCCACCCTTGCCCGACCCGTGAGGCCGCCGGTAGTCGATCAGTCGTGTCTTCTCTGGGTGCAAAGCGAGACCGAATTTTCCGAATCGCTTCGGCAGCACCTCCATCACCCGGCGAGCATCGGACTCGTCAGCGAATACGATGACGAAATCATCTGCGTACCGGATGAGGTGGGTCGGCTTCCGCATCCGCGGCTGGACCTGCTCGACAAACCATTGGTCAAGCACTTCGTGCAGGTAGATGTTCGCCAGCAAAGGCGAAATCACACCTCCCTGCGGAGTGCCGTCTTCGGTCCGTCGGAGCTGCCCATTTTCCAGCACTCCCGCTTTCAGCCACTTGTCGATCATCTTTCGAATCACACCATCGCGCACCCGTTGGTCCAGAAAGCTCCGTAGGGTCTTGTGATCCAGGGCGTCGAAGAAGCTCGAGATGTCAGCCTCCAGCACCCATCCCCCTCGCACCTCCATCAGCCTGTTCCACAGGCTGTCCAGCGCTTGGTGTGCGGACCGATTCGGCCGAAAGCCGTACGAGAAGTCATAGAAGTCCTGCTCGTACACCGCTTCCAGCACCATCAGTACCGCCCTTTGCAGGACTTTGTCCTCAAAGGTCGGTATCCCGATCGGGCGGGTCTTGCTCCCATCCCCCTTCTGGATCTGCACCCGTCGCACTGGCGGCGCAAAGTATGTCCCAGACTTGAAACGCTCCAGAAGGGACCGCAGGTTTTGATCGAGGTCCTCGGCGTACTCAGTCGCCGTCACCTCGTCCGTCCCTGTCGCTCCGTCCTTGCGCGTAAGCCGGTACGCTTCATACATCCACGCCAAGTCGATGTAGTGGGCAAGGGTCACGATCACCATGTCCGGCGCTTTCCTTGCCAGCTCAGCTATCCGATGCAGTCTCGTTGAGACGCTCCCGAGGTCCAACGTCCTCGCCATCTTTCCCTCCATCGGTTCCATGCCCCGGCGCCCCCTTCCCTCCTCCGGGTCCCTCAGAGTTTGGTTCCCCGGACTCGTCGGTACTATGAGGCGCTCCGACTTCCTGCAATCCATCCCGGGGAGCTCGTTGATTCGCCCGCCGGTACCGTCCTCGCGCTGCTTGTTTCGCTCCCGCCGTCGGCCAGCACTGCCCACGACGGACCTGGGTTTTGGTCTCCCGGCTCCCCTACCGGCTCTATCAGAACGGAGACAACAGGATCTCCCGAGTTCCCGTCAGATCTTCTCGATGCATGCCCTGCTCCCATCAGACCCCGGCGGGACCGGAGCGCCAGGCCATTTGGCGCTCGCGATGTTGCCTTCCGCCCCTGACACGGCGTCGGCTCCCACGAATAGTTGATTTCGGGGCTCAATCACACGGCCTGCATCTTCGCTGTCTACGCTTCGCAGTGATGGTTACCCAAGCACCACGCAAGACTCGCTTCCGGGCGGGGGCCAGCCTTACCCGGGCGGGACTTGACCCGCAGGATCTGTTCGGAAAGTTTCCGAGTGACTCATCTCACGTCATCCCTTCCCCTTTCCCCGAGCTTTGCTCGGCGCACGCCAGGTCCAACAGAATGGCATTTTTCGTCTGAGAGATTAGCGTGCCGGTCAGAGGACGATTTGTCGTGAGTGGGATTGGTCTGACAAAAATGCCAAAATGTCGGCCCTGGCATCCATTCGTCCTGCCGATGTCTTCGGCTGATTCCTGCGCCGGTCGCCTGTAGAATCGGCAGGTGATTCTCGAAAATGGCAGCACGCTCGGTCGGTACCGCATCGTCGACCTTCTCGGCGAGGGCGGGATGGGAAAGGTCTATCGTGCGGAGGACCCCGAGCTCGGCCGCGAGGTGGCGATCAAGGTCCTGCCGGCCGAGGTCGCGGGAGACCCCGAGCGGTTGGCGCGCTTCCGGCGCGAGGCGCGGGCCGTGGCGGCGCTCGACCACCCGGGCGTGGTGACGATCCACTCGGTCGAGGCGAGCGACGACGTGCACTTCCTGACCATGGAGCTGGTGGCGGGCGAGCCCCTCGATCTCGTGATCGCGGACGCCGGCCTGCCGACCGAGCGGTTCTTCGACATCGCGACGACGCTGGCCGGCGCCCTGGGGGCGGCGCACGAGAAGGGCATCGTCCACCGGGACATCAAACCGGCCAACGTGATGATCGGCAAGGACGGCCGAACCAAGGTGCTCGATTTCGGCCTCGCCAGGTTCGTCCCCGAGGGCCCGGTCAGCGAGTTTGATCGCACACAGACCGCGACCGCCGTGGGAGTCGTGCTCGGCACGCCGGGTTACATGGCGCCGGAGCAGGCGGCGGGCGGCGTGGCCGACACGCGCTCCGACGTGTTCTCGGCCGGCGCCGTGCTGCACGAGATGCTGACCGGACAGCCGGCCTTTCGGCGCGACAGTGCGGCGGCCACGTTGGCCGCGGTGCTTCGAGAGGAGGCGGAGCCGCCGATCGGGAGTGTCGGGGGCGTGCCGGCCGACGTCGCCCGCGTGGTCGAGCGCTGCCTGCGCAAGGAGCCGGATGAACGCTTCGCCGACGGCGCCGAGCTCAAGCGGGCCCTCGACGACTGTCGACGACGCCACAGCGACCGCGCGGGCGCAGGAAAACCGGCGTGGCGGCGGCCGTCGGTGGCAGTGTTCGTCATCGCGGCTGCGGGCGCGCTGGCCGTGGCGACGTGGTGGGGCGTGGGGACGGCCCGGGAGCGCCGGGTGCTCGACGAGATGGTGCCCGAGGTCGAGCGCCTGCTCGAGGAGCAGCGGCACCTCGAGGCCTTCCAGGTGGCCATGGAGGCGCGCCGTGTGCTTCCCGACTCGCTGACGGTGCGAGCGGGTCGTGGAGCGGGCTTCGTCGCCGCTCGATGTGGTCACCGATCCGCCCGGGGCTCGGGTCCGGCTGCGGCCGTACCGGCAATCTCGAGTCGCCGTGGCTGGATCTCGGAGAGACACCGATCGAGGACGGCCTCGTACCGTACAGCTACCTGCGCTTCCGCGTCGACAAGGAGGGATACCAGACCGTCGAGCTCGCCTACCCGTCGCTCTGGGGGAAGACCTGGAGCTCGAGCTCGTTGAAAACGAGCGGGTTCCGACCGGGATGGTCTGGATACCGGGCGGGACCGCACACCGTCGGCGGGGCCCCGGCGATCGACCTGCCCGGCTACTGGATGGATCGATACGAGGTCAGCAATCGCGAGTTCCAGGAGTTCGTCGATGCCGGCGGCTACGACGATCCGACCCTCTGGCCCGGACCGTTCGAGGACGCCGGGCGCGAGCTCGAGCGCGGACGAGGCCATGGCCCGGTTCGTCGACCGCACCGGGCGCCCCGGACCGGCGACCTGGGAGGTCGGCCGCTATCCGGACGGCGACGGCGACCTTCCCGTTCACGGCGTGAGCTGGTACGAGGCGGCGGCCTACGCGAGCGTGGGCGGACAAGGCGTTGCCCACGGTCTACCACTGGCGCCACGCGACCGGGCCCGGCGTCTTCGCGGAGATCCTGACCCTCAGCAACTTCGGGGGCGACGGTCCGGCGCCCGCCGGCCGCTTCGCCGGGTTGTCGACCTACGGCACCTACCGACATGGCCGGCAACGTCAAGGAGTGGTGCCACAACCGCAGGGGCGACCTGAGGTACACGCTGGGCGGCGCCTGGGACGAGGCGCCGTACCTGTACGACGAGGCCGATGCGCGCTCGCCGTTCGATCGCAGCCCGAACCTCGGTTTCCGCTGCGCCCGGTACCCCGAGCCGCCGCCTGCGCAGACCACCGCACCGCTCGCGGCGACGCGCTTCGATTTCTCCCAGGTCGAACCGGTGTCCGACGAGGTCTACGAGGTCTTCGCCAGGCAGTACACCTACGATGACCCGGGATCTGGATGCGAGGGTCGAGCTGGTCGACGACTCCGCGACCCACTGGCGGCGCGAGACGGTGAGCTTCACCCCCGGCTACGACGGCGAGCGGATGATCGCGCATCTGTTCCTGCCGAGGCACGTGTCACCGCCGTACCAGGCGGTCGTGCTGCGGCCGGGCGGCGCCGTCAACTGGCTCGAACGGATCGAGGACTGGACCGCGCAGATGCCCGAGTTCATTCCCCGCGGCGGTAGGGCGCTGGTGGTGCCGGCGCTGTACCAGACGCTGGAGCGCGGATCGGGTTCGGAGATCACGGGGATGTCGATGCGCGAGCGCATCGAGCGGCAGGTCAAGGACGTGTCCCGAACGCTCGATTACCTGGAAACCCGACCGGATATCGACCCCACGAAGATCGCGTATCTGGGCGTCAGCGCGGGCTCGGAGTACGGCGCCATCTACCTCGCGGTCGAGAAGCGGTTCGCGACGGCGGTGCTGGTCGCCGGGGGCTTCCACGACGAGCACATGCTCGACGAGCCCGAGGAGGCCCACCCGTGGCACTACGCGCCGCGGGTGTCCCTGCCGGTGCTCATGATCAACGGCGAGCACGATTTCACCCTGCCGGTCGAGCTGGCGCAGAAGCCGATGTTCGAGCTGCTGGGGACCCCGCCCGGGGACAAGCGCCACGTCATTCTCGAGGGAGGGCACATCACGTCCAACCGCACCGGGATGGCCCGGGAAACGCTGGCGTGGCTCGATCGGTACGTGGGGGAACCTGGGGAACGAGACCCTCGATGAGTGTCGATGGGTGCGGTGGGCGCGATGTCAGCGTCCAACAATCTCCCGGTGACCGGCGACGTGTTGACTGCTTTCGACGGGCGATGGCCGGTGAGGGCGCCGGCCCTACAACGGCGCTCGGTGTTCTACTGGAAGATAGGTGCCTCCCTTCGCATTCACGCATTGTTGACGCGTGAGCCAACCTGACAGACGAACACAGGCCGAAACTGCGGAAACCCACTACCCAACAGGGAAATTCAGGCGCCGGGAGACAGTGGCGCCGATGCCCGGGTGATCCGCTGCGGCGTCTGATGCCCTTGAAACTATGCCGATGATGGTTGTTAAATAGTAATTCATATATTAGGTGATTCAATATATTGACAAACTGTCATTTCAGGATCATATTGTATCTGCCGCTGTCCACGCAGGAACTGGAGCAGGTTTGGACTTCGAGTTCTCGACCCGCAAATTGGAGCGTCTGTACACCGAGGAGTTCGGAGCGTCGAAGTACCCGCCAAAGGTGGTTGACGCATTCTTCGAGGTCATGGCGGCTGTCGAGGCCGCCTGCGACGAAAGGGATCTCCGGGCTCTGAAACACCTCCACTTCGAGAAGCTCAAGGGCAAACGCAAGCACCAACGATCGCTGGCTCTTCACGGGGGATTTCGGTTGATTGTTCGGTTGCTCGAGAACGACGAGGGGAAGGTTCTGGCGATCGACGAGATCGTGGACTACCACAAAGGCTGATGGTGGATTGCGATGAGAGAGGAGGCAACATGGCTCGCACGGGCAAACGTCTGACGCCGGCACGAATTGTTGCTCCGGGGATGGTCGTCCGCAGGGAGCTCGATGCGCGGGGTTGGACGCAGGAAGATCTGGCTCGAATCATGGATCGGCCGGTTCAGGTGATCTCGGAGATCGTCTCGGCGAAGAAACAGATCACACCGGAGACTGCCTTGGGTCTGGCGGCGGCGCTCGGCACCTCGGCCGAAATGTGGCTTCAGATTGAGTCGAGCTACAGGTTGAGGCTCGCGCGAGGAGAAGACTGAACTCACCGACGTGGGGCGGCGCAGTCGGATCTACTCGATTCTGCCGGTCAAAGAGCTTGTTCGGCGCGGTTGGATCGAGGAATGCCGGGAGGTTGACGAGCTGGAAGAGCGGGTCGAGCGGTTTCTGGGGCTCGATTCGCTCGACGAACTCCCCCCTCTCAAAGTCGCTGCTCGGAGAACCGCGACCAGGGATCCGGATCCACGGGCGGTGCTCGCCTGGATTCGACGGGTCGAAGCACTTGCGGCGTCCCAAGAGGTCGGCACCTTCGAACCTCGGCGGTTGGGAGAGGTTGTCGATCAACTGGTCGGTCTGTCAAGGCAGGATGATGGCCCGGTCCAAGTGGGCAGCGTTCTTCGAGATGCCGGGATCGGGTTCGTCCTCGTCACAGCACCTTCCAAGGACCTTTTTTGACGGGGCGGTCATCTGGGTGGGTGGAAATCCTGTGGTGGCGTTGACTCTTCGACACGATCGGCTCGACAGCTTCTGGTTCACCCTCATGCATGAAGTGGCTCACCTCGTACTCGGTCATGAAGGCGGCCGGCTCGATGATCTCGATGGAGGGGCCGGATCTGATCCCGAAGAGATCGAGGCGGACGAACTCGCATCGGGGTGGCTTGTCCCCGGTGAGTCCCTCACGGGTTTCGTGGAGCGGGTCAGGCCGTATTTTTCTCGCCACGCAATCTGGAGTTTTGCGCACAGCGTCGGGCGGCATCCGGCGGTCGTGCTCGGCCGGCTGCAACACGACGGGCATGTTCCCCAAGCCCATCTGCGATCGTCGATCCCCAGAGTGCGTTACACGCTCGAGCCGTTCATCGACGTGGCCGAGCCGATCTGGGACGTGCGGGTTGATGCAGCCGTGGCGTCGGTGAGAGATCAGGGGCCGCCGTACGACCCCCAGGGTGCCGTACTCGAGTGGCTTCGGAGCCACCCGGGGTGGAACACTCCGGCCGCGATCAAGAACTCGCTCCGGCTTGACCGTTCAACCTGGAACCGGGTGATCCGCACACTGTTGGACGTGGGGCAGATAGAGCGGATTGGGGAAAAGCGTGGAACGAAGTACCGAGCGATCGACCCCGACCATCGCTGATGAATGGCTTGAAAAAGGAAGCGTGCGACGTGCGCGCTTCCACGCTTGTTGAACGGTGGCATGTTTCGATCAGGGCCAAGCCGTTGGATCCCGCGGCCACTGGTAGAGCCACCCGGTCCGGCTCACGATGTCGCGGGCGAAATCGTCCGAGTCGCCGCCTGTTCTTTCTCCGGGGCGGCGGTCCTTGCCGAGGGACACGATCTCATACGAGTCTCCGGTGTCGGAGGTGAAAATGGTGCCAGGTTTATACATTCACACATTCTCGATCGGCCCGCCCGCCGAATGTGTGAATGTGCGAACCTTCTGGCACGCTTCCGCTTCATGGCACGCTTCACAATGCGACAACACGGGTATCTCCTTTGCTCAGGTGGTGAGTCCCTGGGGAGCGAGGAGGGAGGGGGTAAACCCCTCCCCTACATAGGACTTCGCTCGTCGCGTGACGCACCCGTTCACCAGCGTTCCAGCCACACTGGTGAACACTTTGGGAGTCGCCGAAACCATCGTAGGGGCGGGGTTTACCCCCGCCCGTTCTGGCGCCCGGGGAACCACACAGCCGGCCTACCTGAGTGAAGGGGATACCCGTGATGCGACAATACGAAGGGTGACACCCATCGGATGCCGAGCTGGAGTTCGGCGGTTCCAAGATCGGCGGTCCATGGGTCGGCAATCTCGGGGTCGTCGATTCCATGGGTCGGCAATCTCGGGGTCGTCGATGGCGAGGGTGTAGCATGGTCAAGCTCTGACCATCGGCCGGTCTGCAAATGAAGACGCGGCGAATCGAGGGGTCGCACCCGCGTGATCCCGGGAGGTCGAGATGGCTCTGACCGGAGTCCACTTTCTTGCTCAGCTATCAGTGCACCTACGAGTGCGACCACTGCTTCGTGTGGGCGAGCCCCGGGCGCGGGCGGAACGATCACATTGGAGATGCTCACGGCGGTGCTCGACCAGGCGCGTCGAGCTCGGGTCGGTCGACGGACATCTACTTCGAGGGCGGCGAGCCCTTTCTCTTCTACCCGCTGCTGGTGGAGGGCATCCGCCGGGCGAAAGATCGCGGCTTCTCGACCGGCGTGGTCACCAACTGCTACTGGGCCACCGCCGAGGCCGACGCCGAGCTCTGGCTTCGACCGCTCGCAGAGCTCGGGGTGGCCGACCTGAGTGTGTCCAGCGATGCTTTCCACTCGGGTGAGGAGGAGGACCCCAAGCCCGGGTTCGCGGTCAAGGCGGCGCGGTCGCTCGGGCTCGACGAGGCTGTGATCACCATCGATCCTCCGACGGTGTGCACCACCACCGACGAAAAGGGCCTGCCCATCGTCGGCGGCTCGGTCCGCTTTCGGGGACGGGCGGCCGAAAACCTCACGGAAGACCTGCCTCGCAAGCCGTGGACCGAGTTCACCGAGTGCCCGGACGAGGACTTTCTCGACCCCGGCCGGGTGCACGTGGACGGTTCGGCAACGTCCACCTCTGCCAGGGGTGCTGCTGGGCAACGTGCGAGAAGAACACCCTCGGCGAGATGCTCGAAACCTACGATCCGCAGCATCACCCGATCATCGGGCCGCTGCTGACCGGCGGCCCGGCCGAGCTCGTCCGGCACTTCGATCTGCCGCACGAGGACGGGTACGTTGACGCCTGCCACCTGTGCTACGAGGCGCGGTGTGGGCTCCGCGAGCGTTTCCCGGAACACCTGGGACCGCCAAACGTATATGGTGCTGAGAATCGGAATTGAAGGAGGGAGACCATGAGCGAACCGGGATGCGCGACTGCTCGTTCAGAGCGAAGTATGAAGCAAGACCTCAGTCCATTCTGGGTCGTCTGTGGCGCTGGCACGCCAACTTCTGTCCGGGATGGAAGGCCTACATGAGGTCGCTGTCTGACGACGAGAAACGGGAGATCGTCGAAAGGTACAGTTTTCCGGCCGACAAGTTCGCCTGAATATCCCGAGGGAGGTGCACGATGAGTGAGCGACTTCACGCAGTGGATCTCGAAACGTGTATCGGTGACGGCATCTGTGCCGAGGTCTGTCCGGAGAACGCGCTCGAGATGGTGAATGAAAAGGCGGCCACCGTCGAAGATCGCGCCCACTCGTGCATCTACTGCGGCCAGTGCGTGGCGGTGTGCCCGACCGAGTCGTTGCAGATGCCGAAGCTGGAGATGGAAGATTTTCGAAGGCTCGAGAAGCGGCCCTTCGGATACGACGAGTTCTTCGAGTTTCTGAGGTTGCGGCGCAGCGTGCGTGTCTTCAAGGACCGCCCGGTGGAACGGGAGGTCATCGACAAGATCCTCCAAGCGGCGTCCACCGCGCCCATGGGGTTCCCGCCCCACACCACCGAGGTGGTGGTGATCGACACTCCCGGCGAGCGGGACTTCCTCGTGGCAGAGCTCGTGAAGCACTACGACTCGATGATCAAGGCATTCTCCAACCCCATCGGCCGAGCCATGGTGCGCCTCAGCGCGGGAGCCGAGAACTACGGTGTGCTGAAAAACCACATCATCGAAGTACGGCGGAGTTCGCCAACGAGCTGTATCGACGCAGCGGGGTGGACAGGTACGCGTACCACGCACCGGTGGTGATGATGTTCCACGCCGACCGATGGGGCATCTCCTACGAGGAGAACGCCCACCTGGTCTGCCACCACGCCATGCTGGCCGCGGTCTCGTTGGGTCTCGGAACCACGATCATCGGCATGATCCCGCCGGTGGTTGATCGCTCGAAGGAACTCCGCGCACGCTACGGGATTCCGAAGGACCACCGCGTCCTGACCTCACTGATCCTGGGCTATCCGAAATACAAGTATCGTCAGGGCATTCGCCGCGACCTCGCCGGGGTGACGTACCACTGAAATCTTGTTTGGAGCGCTGTGCGAAGATTGGCACCCATCCATCTTCATTGCGTCATCAGATCGATTGGGCGTTGAGGCCGTTGAAATCACGGGTAGCCGTGGGTTCTCCTCGGTGATGACTGAGGAGGCGATTGGAGACTCTCCGCGGTGCTTTGGGAACGGTGGAACGGTGCCACGTTCACAATTACACAGTTGCGGGTCCACAGAGGAGGGGGCCCGGGGAGGGCCTCGCGCAGACTGGTGTTGGAACGAGTCGATCACAATCCAACGACGTGACCGTAGCACCCGTCCGGCACCCGTCCTCGTGAGACCTCGAAGCCGCGTCGAAAACGCGAGTTCCTCGCAACCGTTCATCCTCCATCAGCTGATCAGTGCCACGTTCAGAATGCACCATTGTCAATGGTGGGCGCCGGATGATCCGGCAGAATCTAGTGCCATTTATGGGTGCCACCCATTTGAATTCCTCCCCAACAACGGTTTGATTCTCTCCCAGGGGTGGGGTTAACACCCGAGCCTCTTGCAAAAACCCTCTCTTACGATGGTTCGTGGTCTTTGTGCCGGCGAGACGCCAGCACTACAAAGGGCTCAGGTCCATTGTAGGGCCGGTGTCTCGCCGGCCTGATGGTGAGGGGGGTCGGAAGACCTTGGTGTCCGATTCTTGAATTTTGCAGGAGGCTGACCCGCCTGCGCAAGTCTCATGAATGCTGCATGAGGCTCACCTGGTACCCCTTGGGATCGGCTGTTCGGGGGCGCCTCAGGGCTCCGAGACCCGGGTTGGGTAACCGGTCTCGATGCCGGGTTCCTCAAACCCCTCAGTGGCGGAGAGCCGCCGATCGAAGGTGAGGGTCGTGGTGCAACCGGCGCGGCGATCGATTTCGCCGATGAGATGGCCGGAGAAGTCAGCGGGGCCCGTCCGGAAGGCGGCATTGGCTCTTCGGACGAGATCGCGGTCCTGGACTTCAAACACGTTTGCGTCCAGCAGTGCGTCGAGGACGTCTGCGACTTCGGCTCGCGAGAAGGTGTAACGCCGCCCCCGGAGCACCCAGACGAGCTCGGCGAGAACCAGAACCGAGATGTGGAGGTTCACGCCTTCAGCCTCCGTCGTTTCGATGAGTCGCCGGCAGATTTCGCTCTGTGTCGGCTCGTCGGCGGTGAGAAACCGCACCAGGATGTTTGTGTCGAGGCCCCTCATGACTTTTGGTCCCGAATCCGCTGGTCGTCGGCCGCCGCTCGTGCAGCGATCTCCCGGTCCATGTCCTCGACGGAGATTCCACCGGGCGATGTTGGTTGGAGCATTCCGAACAGCGGTGCGGCCGACCGTTTGGCTGCAGCAACTTTGATCGAGCCGTCGCTCTCAATGGTGAAGTCGACCTGGTCGCCGGCGGCAACGCCAAGTCTCGACCGGACCTCTTTCGGCAGCGTGAGCTGGCCCTTGCTGGTGAGTGTGGCTTTGGGCATACATGGCTCCTTACCTTGCGTAAGGATATCACAGTGAATGACCGGTGCCGGCTGGTGCCAGGCTTTAGGAAGTTGGGAAGTTGAGTAGTGGATCGCCGACGATAGGAACGTGAAAGCTAGGCAACCTGTTGCGATCGGCTTGAAGAAAGACTGAAGAGCCTGCTGGCGGCAGGAGAAAATCGGATCACTTCCCAACATCCTCAAGCACCAAGAGTTGCTGTTCGGGTTGAGGGTGGGTCAGCGCTCGTAAGGCAGCCCGAGTTGGATGGCGATCGCACGGTCGAGATCGGCGAGCTCGTCGATGTCGAGCGAGCCGATGGTCTCGCTGATCCGGTGCCGAGCGACCGTGCGGATCTGGTTGGCCACGGCTCGCGAGGGTTTGGCAAGGCCGCTGGCTCGGGAGTCGATGCGACATTCGTACGGGCGGAGATCGCGATCCGGGAGTCGAGTGATGGGAACAACCTGGACCACCGAGTCGTATCGGCAGGCGGCGTTGTTGGAGACAACGACCGCCGGGCGGGTTTTGCGGATCTCGCGGCCTTCGCCGGGGTCGAGGCGGACCCGGGTCACGTCGCCGCGCTTCATTCCTCGACCTCGGCGTCGGCCGATTCCCACTCGGCGTTGAGGCCGGCGCTCTCTTCGGCGTCCTCACGGTAGGCTGCCTCGAGCTCTTTCTCGAGTTCGCGGGCTCGGTACTCGTGGATCGCCTCGCACACGACCGCGCTCGTGTTGGCGGCGTTGGCGAGGTACTCCGCGGTGGGCTCGTCGACGGTGACGGTGATTCGCTTTCTCGGCATGGTTCACCTCGTGTCTGTGAATATATCATACAAAAACTCATACTTCTGATATGCGATATGGAGGGGCGCCACGTGTGCGCCAGGCTAAGCCCAGGGAAGCTAGAAGTTTGAAGGGTGAAGGGTGAAGCTTGAAATCGGCGAATTCAGACTGGCTGGAAGAGACGAAACAAGCCGCATCAGCGGTTTTCTTTCCCACCTCAGATCGCTGCCACGTTCACAATTCCACAGTTGCGGGTCCACAGAGGAGGGGGCCCGGGGAGGTCCTCGCGCATCCTCCATCAGCTCGCCCCACAGGCCCCACCGCGGAATGCGCCTTCCTCCCCGTCAGTTTCTCAGTTGAGAGCGATTCTCACACAATGCACACTGAGTGAACGACGGGGACCCGGAGGGGTGTGAGCGATGGTCGATGAACCCAAGAAAACCGATCTTGACGACGAGCTGACCGGCTCGCTGGCGGACGGGATCACAGATGCGGCGCCGACGGAGTTGATGTCGGGGTACGAGGCGATTCGGGCGACGCGGCAGATCGGCCCCTACCGGCTGCTCGAGCAGATCGGCGAGGGCGGCATGGGCGCGGTCTGGCTGGCCGAGCAGACCGAGCCCGTCCGGCGCCAGGTGGCGCTCAAGGTCATCAAGCTGGGCATGGACACCAAGCAGGTCATCGCCCGCTTCGAGGCCGAGCGCCAGGCGCTGGCGATGATGGACCACCCCAACATCGCCAAGGTCTTCGACGCCGGCGCGACCGCCGACGGGCCGCCCGTACTTCGTGATGGAGTACGTCCACGGCGTGCCGATCACCGAGTACTGCGACACGCAACCGGCTGACCACCGCGCGAGCGGCTCGAGCTCTTCGTCGCAGGTCTGCGACGGGCGTCCAGCACGCGCACCAGAAGGCGATCATCCACCGCGACCTCAAGCCGTCCAACGTGCTGGTGACGATCCAGGACGGCAAGCCGGTGCCCAAGATCATCGACTTCGGCGTCGCCAAGGCGATCGCCCAGCAGCTGACCGAGAAGACCATGTTCACCGAGCTCGGCCAGCTCGATCGGCACGCCCGACGTACATGAGCCCCGAGCAGGCCGAGATGACCGGCGCTGGACATCGACACGCGGACCGACGTCTACTCGCTGGGCGTGCTGCTGTACGAGCTGCTGGTCGGGGCGCTGCCCTTCGACCCGCAAGACGCTGCGCGAGGCCGGCTACTCGAGGATGATGCAGGTGCATCCGCGAGGTCGGATCCGCCGCGGCCGAGCACCCGGTTCAGCTCGCTCGGCGAGGGCTCGAAGACCTCGGCCGAGCGGCGCCGGACCGAGCCCGCCAAGCTCAGGAGCGTGCTCGAGGGCGATCTCGACTGGGTCGTGATGAAGGCCCTCGAGAAGGACCGCACCCGGCGCTACGAGACCGCCAACGGCCTCGCCATGGACCTCCGGCGGCACCTGACGGGAGAGCCGGTACTGGCGGCGCCGCCGAGCCGGGTCTACCTGCTCAAGAAGCTGCTCAACCGCCACCGGGGCGTGGTGGCGGCGACCGGCGCGGTGGCGGCGGCGGTGCTCATCGGCCTGGTCGCCTTCGCGTGGCAGGCGAAGGTGGCGAGCGACCAGCGCGACCGGGCGCAGCGGGCCGAGGCCGAGGCCCGGGCACGGGCCGACGAGCTCGCCCTGGTGGCGGACTTCCAGGCCGGGATGCTCGAGCAGATCGACGCGACGGCGTCGGGGATCTTTCTCACCGAGGACGTGACGGCGAAGCTCGAGACGGCGCTCGAGGGAGCGGGCGTGTCGGCGGCCGAGCACGCGGCGCAGCTGGAGGCGTTCCGCGGCCAGTGGGCCCGGGTCAACGCCACCGACACGGCGCGCGATCTGATCGTCCACTCCATCCTCACCCCGGCCGTCGACGGCCGTCGACGAGCGCTTCGAGGACCAGCCGGTGGTGGCCGCCCAGCTGCGCCAGGTGCTCGGCGACCGCTACCGGGAGCTCGGGCTGTATGACGAGGCGCAGCCGCTGCAGGAGAGCGCGCTCGAGACCCGGCGGCGGGAGCTGGGCGCGGAGCACCCGGACACGCTGACCTCGGTCCACAACATGACGGTGCTGCTGGTCGCCCAGGGCAAGCTGGACGAGGCCGAGGCGTACCGCCACCGAGGCGCTCGAGGGGCGGCGGCGGGTGCTCGGCGACGAGCACGCCGAGACGCTCAACTCCAAGGAGGAGCTGAGCATCGTGCTCAAGGCCCTGGGCCGGTTCGACGATTCCGAGGCACTCAAGCGCGAGTCGCTCGCCACCTACCGGCGGGTCTACGGCGACGACGACCCCGGCACGCTGAACTCGCTCAACGACCTGGGCATGCTGCTCGACGAAATGGGCCGGGCCGAAGAGGCGCTCCCCCTGATCGAGGAGGCGCTCGAGGGGCGGCGGCGCGTGCTCGGCGAGGACCACCCGGACACGCTGGTCTCGATCAACAACGTCGGCTACATCCTGCTCGCGCTGGGCCGGGCCGACGAGGCCGAGCCGTACTACCGCGAGTGCCTCGAGCGATCGCGGCGGGTGCTCGGCGAGGACCACCCGGAAACGCTGATCTCGATCAACAACCTCGGCTACCTGTTCTACACCCGGGGCGAGATGGACCAGGCCGAGCCGTACTTCAGGGAGGCGATGGAGAGGCGCCGCCGGGTGCTCGGCGACGACCATCCCGGGGTGCTGAACTCGATCAACAACTTCGGCATGGTGCTGCTGGCCGCGGGCAAGCTCGACGAGGCCGAGCGCTACGTGCGGGAAGCCCTCGAGGCGCGGCAGCGGGTCCTCGGCGAGGACCACCCCACCACCCTCGGTTCGCTCATCAACCTCGGGACCGTACTGCAACGGCAGGACGACTTCCGAGCGGCCGAGCCGGTCGTCATCGAGGCCTACGAGACGTCCCGGCGGGTGCTGGGCGACGAGCACTCGACGACGCTGATCGCGGCCGGTCACGTCGGCGCGGTGTACGTCGGGCGGGGCAAGAACGCCGAGGCGGTGGCGCTGCTCGCACCGCTCGAGGTCGTCGCGCGGGAGACCTTCACCGGCAGCAGGGCAAGCCACTTCGCGCTGATCGCGCGGAACCTCGGGATCGCGCGGGCGAGGCTGGCGAAGAGCCCGGCGGAGTTCGTCGAAGCGGAGGCGACGCTGCTCGAGGCCCACGACCGTCGCCGTCGAGCTCCGCAGCGAGGACCACAAGGCCGCCCGCGAGACTGCCCGCGGCCTCGCCGATCTCTACGCGGCGTGGGACCGGGTCGAGCCCGGCCGGGGTCACGACACCGCGAGCCAAGAGTGGCGGGCGAAGGGCGGGGTGGGGGAGTAGGCGGCGGATGGGTGCCACGCACCGCACTGCTGCAATGTGGCCGCTCGATCTCGTGACACTGCGGAAGCGTGAAAGGAGCGCCTACCCGTCAGCCAGCTGCGCGAAGCGCGCGAGGATATCGCCTCCCCAGCGCGTTTCGCGGACCTCGGCGAGCAGGCGGTCGGGGTCAGTCCTTCCGCCTGCATGTCCTGTCGCTTGGCCTCGATGTAGCCTCGGGTGATCGCGGCGGAGAACTCGGGGTGGAACTGGACGCCCCAGACCGGGCGGTCCGGCACCGGAAGGCGTGGTGCGGATCCAGCGGTGACGAGGCGAGCAGCTCTGCGCCCGGGGAAAGCTCGAGGACGCTCTCCAGATGTGTGGCGTGGACGTCGATCCGGGCGGGCAGCCCGGCGAAAAGGGGGTCGGCCGCGGCGCCATCGGCCAGGGCGACTTGATGGTGCCGATCTCGCGTCCCCTCGGGTTCGGCCCGACCTTGCCGCCGAGGGCGTGGGCCAGCAGCTGGTGCCCGAAGCAGATGCCGAGGACGGGCACACCGGCATCGACCGCGGTGCGCAGCCACTCAGCCGTCCGATCCGCCCACGCTTCGTGGTCGCTCACCATGGCGGCCGATCCGGTCACGACGACGCCGCCCGTGGCGCGAGCGGTCGGCGGCTCGTCGCCCTCGTACACGCTGCACACCTGTACTCGGCGGCCGAGACCGCGGGCGATCCAGTCTTCGAAGTCGCCGTCGGGGTCGGCGAGCGCGGTGCGCGCGGTTCCGGTCTTGACGATCAGCATGGTCCCTCCGGCATGACATGATACGCGGCCGGATCGGTGCGATGGGTGCGGCGGGCGGCACGCAACGTTCACGTCGCGCACCTACAACCCAATTGGGATGGGTGCCAGATGGAATGAGTACGTCGTGCCGTGGTGCCCGAGACTTCTGAAACGGGTCATCGGGGAGCACGCCGGCGTCCCGCACGACTGGAATTTCACATACAGGCCCGGGGTTTTGTTTTGATAACGAATCTCAGGAGGGCCGAACGTGCGTCTGATCATCTTTTCCCTGTGGGTGGCGCTTTTTTCGACTGTGCAGGGAGCCGCTGCCCAGGGGGCACCGGCGGCCCCATGCGAAGGTGGGTTTGCCGGGCCGTTTCCGTGCGCCGGCCTCGATCTCGAATTCCGATCACCCTCGGCGAGTTCGGGGCGGGCCACGGGAACGACGTGTGGGGCTGGGTCGATCCCGTCACCATGAATGAGTACGCCATCTATGGCCTGGACACGGGGGTGGCGGTTGTCGATGTCACCGACCGATCGGCACCGGTCGTTCTCGGTCGTTGCCGACACACACCAGTTCGAGCACGTGGCGCGACATGAAAACCTACAACGGTTATGCATACGTGGTATCCGAGGCATCGGACGACGGCATGCAGATTCTCGATCTCGGCCAACTCGCCGGGATCACCAACCCTCCCATCGTGTTCAGCGAGGCCGGTCACTATGACGACTTCGGCTCCGCCCAACATCTCGTCGTGAACGAGAGCACCGGGTACGCGTATGCCGTCGGGTCGAACACCTGCTCGGGCGGGTTGCACATGATCGACCTCGCATCGCCCGCCGTCCCGGTCTTCGCCGGTTGTTTTTCGGCCGACGGCTACACCCAGGATGCGCAGTGCGTCAGTCTACACGGGTCCGGATCCCGACTTATTCAGGGTCGGAGATCTGTTTCGCCGGCAACGAGGACACGCTCACCGTCGTCGATGTCACCAACAAGTCCAACCCGGTCCAGATCTCGCGCACGGGTTATCCCGATTCCGGGTACACCAACAATGTCTGGTTGTCCGGTGATCAGACCACCCTGTACATGACCGACGAGCTCGACGAGAACAACTTCGGACACAACACCCGCGGACTCGATCGTGGGATGTCCGGGACCTCGACGCGCCGGTGGTCGTGGAGAGCTTCTACGGCCCGACCGCAGCCATCGACACGGAACTCCACGTACACGACGACATCGTCTATCTCGCTGCGTACGGCGGCGGGCTGCGGATCCTGTCGACCGGGTGGTTGCCGGGCGGTATTCGCCCGGTCTCGCGCGAGTGGGGCTTTTTCGACACCTACCCGTCGTCCGACACTGGAATCAACTCGGCCTGGGGCGTGTACCCGTACCTTCCCAGCGGTTTGATTCTCATCGGAACGTATGGGGAAGGCCTCTTCGGCGTGCGATTCAAGCCGCCGTTTTTTGTCGGCGACTTCGAGTCGGGAACGACATCGGCGTGGTCGGCGACCACGCCGTGATGACTGATCAGTGGCAGTCGCCCTGCGAACCGGTCGCCTCGCGGAAGGCGGTCGGCGTGTGGCCGGTCCAGCGTTTGAACGCTCGGTTGAAGGCACTCTGTTCGGAGAAGCCGGTGAGAAAGGCCGCCTCGGTCAGGGCGTAGCGGCTGGTGCGGAGGAGGTTTTCGGCCACGTGGCGGCGGGTGGTGTCGGACGAGGGTCTTGAAAAAAAGGTTCATCTCGGCCAGTCGCCGGTGCAGCGTCCGATCGCTCATGGCGAGTCGGCGGGCGATGTCGCCCGTCCTGGGAACGCCTTCGCTGAGGATGGAGCGGGAGACCCTCGCGGGCCGTCAGGATCATCGCCTCGACCGCGCGCAAGCGATCCTTGACGGTGCCGTAGTCCGACATCGGCGGGAGGACATCTCAGATGAAGCAGATCTGGCGGATTCTACTAGTTGGAGCGATCATCGGATCTTCAAACCCAGGATCGTTGAACGCACAGTGGGTCGAACTGGGCCGTCCGGAGGGTGGAGGATCAATGGCCTCCTGGCGGAAGGGCCCTACCTCTACGCCGACACCGGGGATGGCCTGTTTCGGTCGATCGACAGCGGCGCCACATGGGAAGCGCTCGACGCTGAACTTCCGAGGACGCTCACGGTCCATGCCTTTTTCGGAGGTGAGGCTGGACTGTTCGCCGGCACCGGCCGCGGTGTGTTTCTGTCGAGAGACAATGGAAGAAGCTGGGCATCGGCATCGCCCGGAGAGATTGAAGTCTACGATCTCGCAGCGACGGTTTCGAGCCTGTTCGCCGGCACCGAAGATGGTGTCTTCGTGACACAGGATGACGGAAAGAACTGGAGCAAGACGAATCTGGTTCTTCCTAGATTTTCAGACGTGTCGTCTCTCGCTGTGCTGGAGACGGCCCTTGTTGCCGACACGGATGAAGGCACCTTCGTCACTCACGATAGCGGCGAGACGTGGCTCGAGATCGACTCGGATCAGATCGGCGACTTCGATTGGGACGAGATTGCGGTGATGGGGGAAGACCTCTTCTCTAGGTGGGTACGACGGAGTTCTTCGGTCATCTGACATCGGGTCTACCTGGGTGGGTGTGAGTCCGGAATTGCCAGAGGACGGATCGGTCAGCGATCTCACGGTGATCGGGGATCAGCTCTTTCTGATCTCGGAAGATGGGAGGGTTTTTCGGACCGACGACCGTGGGACGACCTGGCACGCGACCACGACACTCCCTTCCTTCGCGTTCGTCGAGATGCTCGCGGCGGTGGGCGACGATCTGGTAGCCGACACGTCGAAGGGGATTCTACTCTCCGCCGATAGCGGAGAGAGTTGGACCGCCCTGGACTCGGATCCGCTCCGGCAGGTGGTTCTGGCGTTTTCGAAGGTCGGCACTTATCTCTTTGCAGGAACGAGGGAGGCTGGCATCTTCGTGCACGAGAGAGGCGGCGGAGGATGGGAGCCCGGTAGCGGCGGTCTTCCCAGGGAGTCCAATTGGCTAGGGTCCGGATTTGCCTCAGCTGGAGGAAACCTGTTCGTCCGGACTAGTGACGGCGTCTACAAATCGGCGGATTTAGGCAGGAGTTGGAATCCAGATCACTCGTTGAAAACGGACGGCCCCCATGTGAATAGCCTCGCGGTGATGGGGGAGAACGCCCTCATTAGCGCGTTGAATGGTGTGTTCAGATCGACCGATGACGGTGAAACCTGGGAGCCGATGCACCCTCAGCTGGCAACCTGGTCGGGCGTCGAGAATCTGGGGTTTGTGGGTTCGACGTTGGTGGCTGACGCGCCCAAGTACGGTATCTACTTCTCGACCCAAGATGGAGAGGATTGGGAGAGAATGGACGACGAGTTCGGCAGCGAGGTTCCAGCAGAACTCGATGGCATGACGGCTCTGGCATTTTTCGGGAAAACAGTCTTCGCGCGCAAGAACGAAGGTCCGGGTCTGTATGTCTCATCGGATGGCGGGACACATTGGTCGAGGGCCGATGCGGGAATTCCGGAGACGACCGAGCTGACCTCGATTTCGATGTACTGGCGAGACCTGCACGCCCGCTCCGCCAATGAGCACTTCGTTTCCACCGATGGCGGCACGAGCTGGGTAAGTATCGGATCCGGCCCGCCAGACGGCACCATGATCTGGGACTATTCGATCAGCGATACCCGCGTCTTCGCCCGATCTGCCGAAGGTGAGGTCTGGCGCCGGCCAAGACTCGGGTCTTCCCACACCGAACGGTGAGGAGGGCCCGGGCGCCGGCGACAGCCGCACCACAAGAAAATCGTGCCAGGCACCGCTTTGTCTAATTGTCTCACTCAGCGCTCCTCGCTGGCGGCTTGATCAAGGGCATCGGCAGCGGCGGCGAAGTCCGCGTCCTCCATCGGTCCGCAGTTCCGCAGCTACGGCATATAGCTACGGAACTGCGGTCCCGGCACACATGGCGGTCCGGCGGGTGCGGCCCGCAAG
>CAWKLM010000015.1:0-156252 GCA_963850475.1 Ilumatobacteraceae bacterium
CGGATGCGCTCGGCTACGTGCTCCAGAACACGCGTCGCACCCGCAGCCGGTCGTCATGTGCGGTCTTTCGGTCGGCCGTGTCCTGAATCAGGTGACCTGTGCGAAAATGTCACGTCCCATTGGGGCGCGCACTGTCTTGAGCGTGCCGTTCATGGAGTTGGTTGAGCGCTCGGGTAGCGACGATTCCGTAGTGGTCGCTTCGTTCGTGACGTTCCTCGACCGACTTGCGGTAGTTGCCCTGCCCTGTGAGCGGGGATGTGCAGGTCGCGGCAGATCTTGGGGACGAGGTACCCGATCCAGGGGCCGTAGCCGATGGTGCCGGTTTCGAGGATCTGCACTGTCAGATCGTCGTGGTGGAGTAGATGAGCGATGTATGCGATCACGATCGCAGCGTCGTCCTGCTGAATCCGGAAGTGGGTCTGGCGGCCTCTGTGTTGGATCCTGGTCATGTCGGCCAGGCCGGTCGCCGTGTCGCCAGTGCGGACCCGTGCGATTGCAGCCACGATTCCGAGGAGGTCACCGTCCGCGCCGGAACGGTCGAAGTGGGAACTGCTCGTCGCCAACTCGAGTGCAGCATTCGGGTCACCCCGTTGGAGGAGGGCGTGGCAGAGGCTCGATGTCGCGAAGAACTCGTAGTGAGTATCGATGGCGTACTCGAGCGATCGACGAGCGGCCGATTCGGCGCCTGCCCAGTCGCCGGCGAGGAGGTCGACTCCGCTTTGCCACATCTCGATCATGGCTCGGTTGATGGCTCGGTTGAACGGATCTCGTTGATCGCGGGCTTGACGTAGTTGGTCGTTCGCTGCGCCGTAGTCCTCATCTGTGAGTCGTGCGGCCCACATGATCCACAGCGAGTTCCTGCAGTGCACATAGGCCTTGTGCTGACGACCGATGGGCCCCTTGAGGGCGTCGAGCATTCCCAATGCGGGGCCCATGATGTCATTGGGCGCGATGCGTCGGCGCACTCCACGAGCGCGACGAGAGCGTCTGCGGTGACCTCGGCGTCGTCGCAACCGGGTATGAGTTCCGAGAGCAGTTCGATGAGGTCGCCGGCGGAACCCGAACGAGGTGCCAGCCCGCCGAGTCGGCTCGCGAGGCGGGTGGCGTCGTCGACCCGGCCGACGGTTCTGAGCGCAGCGATCGCGGGAAAGGGCATGAGGCAGCCGAGGTGTGACTTCGTCGATGACCGAGAGGCGCCACCACACATCGCCGTACGGCCGATCGGTGAACGCGAGGAGCCACTCGGCGACGCGATCGACACCTCGGTCGTGGTGCCAATGCGGCGAAGCTCGGCGATGCAGTATTGCTGGACGGGAACGGGCAGGCGGTACGTGCTTCGACCCCTCGCGCTCGGCTCGTTCCAGAAGCGAATGCCTCACAAGGCTGTCAAGGATTCGTCTGCTGTTTCCATGGTCCACTACCGCGTCGGCATCGTTCTCCTCGAACACGTCGACGAAGACACCGAGCCTGATGAACGCATCGGCAGCATCGATGTCGAGAAGGTCGCGACTCCAAACGATGGCGGCTGCCATGGGTTCGGTGCCGCGGGTCCGTTGGGTTCGACGCGGTGCTCGATGCCGAGTTGGAGCTCGTCGGCGATCTCGTGCACCGTGCGGTACGGGGTCTGTGCTGCTGCGATCTCGATCGCTAGTGGCAACTCATCGACCGGCCGCGCAGATTTCGCGCCACGGTGTCCGCAAGCGATCCCCGTCGATGGACACACCACGCTGCGCCGCGCGCCGGCCGAAGAGTTCTGACCCATCCTCGAATGCTGGCAGCGGATAGACACACTCTGCTGACACCTCGAGGGGAACCCGTGAGGTCGCCAGCATCCGGAGACGACCGGGGCGTGTGAGCATCTCCTGGACGACGATCCGAACCTCGTGGACCACGTGTTCACAGTTGTCGATGACCAAAATGCCCGACATCCACGTCGCTTCATCGGCGACGACTCGCGCCCGCTCGTGGGAAGCCGATCCGTCCCAGCGCGAGCGGCAGGCCGAGGCCAAGTGCGAACGCCAGCTCGACCTGCGTCGATGTCTCCGCCGCCGTGAGATCGACGAACCCACAAGTATCCGACCCACCCATTCGGCCGCAGGCATGAACTGCGAGTCGAGTCTTGCCCGAGCCTCCCGCGCCATACAGCGTCACGAGACGGTGGTCGCTCAAGAGTCCGGCGACCTCCTCGAGTTCTCGCAGTCGTCCGACGAAGTCGGTGGGCTGCTGGGAAGCGGCGCCATCTCGGCATCGGAGTTGAACGTCCCGCGGTAGCTTCTTGCTCAAGTCCGACGAGCCCTCCATCGAGCACGAGACCACGCGGTCGAGAACAGTCGGTGCGCTTCCCGAATGACTGTCACGGCCTCCGCTCGCCGGCCCTTGCGAGAGAGACTCGCACCGGCTGCATCCGCGACGACTCGTCGTAGGGGTCGATGTCGAGCACCTCGCCCAGAACCGACAGCGCTTGCTCCTCGCGATGAGCGCGATCAGCGCGATAGCACGCAAACGAAGGGCTGTGGTGTGCATGTCCAGCAACTGCGCTCGGTCCGCCTCCACAGCTGCGGGGCGCTCGATCCCGACCCAGGGTTCACTGCGCCATCGCATCAGAGGCCCGGTCAACGAGCTCCAGTGCACGATCCGGTGTGCGGTCGACCAAGGCCTCGGCCTGTTCGACGTCATCGAGAAACCGCCGCCGGTCGGACCCGACCTCTTCTCCGATGCGGTACCCGTTCCGGGTGGACTCGATAAACCACTCGCCGTAGTCCTTCCGGAGTCGCATCACGATGTTTCGGAGCGACTGACGAGCCGTCGACGGTCGGCCATCAGACGGATAGATCACCTCCACCAACTCCTCGGCGCGGACGCCTCGGTCGCCAGCCAATCCGAGCGCAGCCAACAGCGCCGATGCTCGCGAGCCACGCACTGCCGCCCACTCACCATCGCAATGGACACCAAGCACGCCCAGCTCACACAGCACTGCGGATCGGGTCGCCTCGTTCGACCGATGAGAAGTTTCCGGCATCGCGTTGGACGATACGACACGTTACGGCGCCGTTATTTCGCAGCCGCAGGATCAGCTTCAAGACCGGAAACGAAAGGAACCCCGGAAACAACATGAGAGCACGCCGAATAGGACTTCTCGTCGCCATCACCGCCATGGGGATCGCTTCCGCTTGCGCGAGCGACGAGACGCCAGATGACTCAACCGAAGCAGCAGTTGCGACTGATACCCCCGCCGTCGAACCTGCACCAACCGAGGCACCGGTCACGGCACCACCAAGAACAGATCCGCCCGAGACTGAACCACCCGACACGGAACCGGTCGACCTCGAACCCGTGAACACCGAAGCGCCACCGACGGAGCCGATCACCACAGACCCACCCGCCAACGAGCCCGTGCAGAACTCCCCTGGTGACCTTGAGGCATGGTGCCTCCAATGGGCCAGCGACGTCCCCGCTGGGGACCTCCAGACCACCTTCGAAGGCATCGTGGTCCGCGCCGAAGCAATGCTGGCCGTAGCGCCTCAAGAGATCGCCGAAGCAACCGCGATCCTTGCCGAGAAGCAGCAAGCGCTCAATGACTTCCTCGCAGAAAACGATTGGGATCCGACGATTCCTCACCCCGATCCCGAATTGGCCGAGAAACTCAACCAGGCCGGCGAACAAGTCGAGACTTACGCAGCGGCGAACTGTTGACGACCGCGAACAAGACCGCCTCGCCAAGAATTCACCGTGCCTCTACTCGTGACGCCGCCACCATCGGCGAATGCATGAGGGCTGGTCTCAATTCAACTTCCAGGCTGTCTGCCGGATGCCCGCAAGGGACTTCTGGCGATCGGTGCGGCGCCGCCGATGTCGGACGATGGGACTTCGTCAGCATCCTCAGTGCGCAGAGGACGCATGGCACGACGCGTCCGTGGAGCAAGCCTTCGGCAGCTCCGCGGATTGGCGGGTCGGATCGTTGAGGAGCCAAGGACCGGTCGTCAGTGCTGCAGCGCAGGTCTTCACCGCCGTCAAGCCGCACCGACCGACCCCGCTCGTAACGTCGCCGACCAAGTCGCTGCGGAACTACGCAAGTACGGCACATCTTCCGCACCCCGCAGCGCACATAACAGCTCTGAGGTTCGGCCGATTGTCACCACACCTAGTCGGCGTCTGAAGTGATGCGGAAGTCGGCAGCGAAGGGCAGATGGTCTGATACGTCGTTGCGGAATCGTTCTCGGCCCATGTCGAGAGTCCAGTGCATTGGAAAGAGGCGGAGGCTGCCGCGGATGTACTCGGTGGAGTATCTGCGGCTGAGAGCGAAGCCGTCGAGCAGGTTCGCTCGGCCGGCTTCGAGGATGTGGCTGAAGCGGTCTTGGAGATCCCAGGAAGAGACGAAGTCCATGATGTCGTCGCCGCCGAGGTGGTGGAAGTTCGAGATGTCTTGGCCTGGGATCATGTTGAAGTCGCCCATGAGCAAGATGTCGGGGTTGCGGTCAGTCGGGCCGCGCAGCTCGGTGATGTAGTTACCGATCGCCTTGCACTGGTCGTCGCGGAGACGTTGACTTGCGGACTCACGACCGGACTTGAGGTGTACGGCGATGAGGTGAAAGTCGAACGCCCCAATCTTGACGTCTGCGGTGAACGCTTTGCGTCGGGACGGGTCGCCGCCGTCGGAGCCGGCCAGCAGATTTGGGTTCGTCAGGGTGATGCCCTCTTTGTAGAGCACGCCAATGTTGAGGGGGTGGTTGGTGGCTGCGTTCTGGTCGAGATAGGCGTAGTCGTACGTGAGGTCGTATCTAGTTTCCAGTTCGCCCTGGAGCTTGATGAGGTGCTGCTCTGATGGGACCTCGACCAGGGTGACGAACTCAGCATCGATCAAGCTCAGGCCGCGTGCCTGGGTCATGAGCCGCTGATCGGGGATTCCGTGGAACCCGGCGAGGTTCCAGGCCGCAATCGTCGCTGTCGACTTCGAAAACTGCATGACGCCCTCTTCCGGTTCGCTGGAGTTTCAACCAAGTCTTGTCCATGTCGGCGACGAGAGGTGACGGATTTCCCACCCTGGCGACGATGGCGTCGCTCTACGACCCGTCCCCGAGCCCAGAACAATGTGGCCTCGGCCGTCGACACCGAAAGAGCGGCCATATCCGTGCGTACGCGCGGTGTTGAACAGGCCACGAGAGCCAGGCGAATTCTTCCGTGATCGCTCACAGGTCGCGTGATCACCCGATGTCCGGAGGATTCGCCGACACCGACTGGATTCGACGGATTAGTCGGACGGTGGTGCCATGCAGGACGCCAACACACGGACGAAACTGCATCGGACTGCAAGCAAGAAAGCCGCATTGCTCGCGTGTCGCTCGCAGATGATAGGCCAGGATAGGCCAGATGTGAGATCCGACGTACCCGTATAACACCTGGTAGATGCTCTATGTCTTGGCGGAACGGGGGGGATTCGAACCCCCGGAACCTCTCGGTTCGTCCGCTTTCAAGGCGGGTGCATTCGTCCGCTCTGCCACCGTTCCGACGACCACGCTAACGCTCGCGCCCGCGACGCTCGTCCGCTTTCAAGGCGGGTGCATTCGTCCGCTCTGCCACCGTTCCGACGACCACGCTAACGCTCGCCGCCACCGACCGGTCCGGCCGAGCGCTCAGAGCAGTTGCCCGACGGCGTGGATCACGAATCCGGCCAGGCCGCCCACGACGGTGCCGTTGATCCGGATGAACTGGAGGTCGCGTCCCACCTGCAGCTCGAGCTTGGTGGCAGTCGCGTCAGCGTCCCACTTGGCGACCGTCGACGCAATGATCTCGCTGACCTCGGCGCGGTAGTTGGCGACCAGGTGGGCGAGTGCCGAGGCGACCCAGTCGTCGATCTTGTGCTGCAGCTCGGGTTCGGTCGCCAGACGCTGTCCCAGGCGTTGGGTGCTCGACACGATCCGACGACGCAGCTCGCTGTCCGGATCGTCGACGGCCTGCAGCATCCCGCGCTTCGTTTCGCCCCACAGCGACTCGATCCAGCGACGTATCTCGGGGTGATCGAGCAGTTCCTGCTTGAGTGCTTCACCCTTCGCGTGGAGTTCGGGGTCTTCTCGGAGGCGGCGGGCGAAGTCGGCCGCCCGCACGTCGACGCTGGCGCGGAGTTCGTGATGGGGCGACGCGTGGACGTCGGCGAGGAACCGACCGACGATGTCGTAGATCTTGGCGAACACCCGATCATCGATCCCTTCGGGGACCCACCACGGAGACTCCTCGTCCATCCGCCGCCGAAACGTCGCGCGGTTGTCGTCGAGGAATCCGCCGACGCCGACGAGTACTGCATCGAGCAGGCGTTGGTGATGACCACCCTCGATCGTGAGGTCGAGCACGCGGCCGACCGCCGGCGACACCTGCGTCGCCTGGACCCGGGCGCGGACGAAGTGCTCGAGCCCGGCCTGGATCTCGTCGTCGTCGAGTACCTCGAGCCCGCCACGCACGATGTCGGCGAGCGCCTCGCCGGCGCGTTCGGCGTGGGCGGGATCGGCCAACCACTCGCCGGCGCGTCGGCCGATCTCGGCACCGTGCAGTCGCTCGTCGATCACCTCGGCGGTCAGGAAGTTCGACTCGACGAATTCTCCGAGGCTGCGACCGATCTGGTCCTTGCGTTTCGGAATGATCGCCGTGTGCGGGATCTTCAGGCGCAGCGGATGGCGGAACAGTGCGGTCACGGCGAACCAGTCGGCGAGTGCTCCGACCATGGCCGCTTCGGCAACGGCGCGGACGTACCCGACCCACGCGCCCGAGTCCTCGTTGACCTTGGCGACCACGAACACGATCGCGGCGATCACCAGCAGCGACGTGGCCAGCAGCTTCATGCGCCACAGCGCGCGGGTGCGCTGCATGTCGGCGAACGACATCGTCGCGCCGGTGGGTGGGGCAACGTCGAGAAGCGTCATCGCCGACGAACGTACCCCCGGCGATCCGACCGGTTCGCGATGGCCGACCCGCCGCTATGCTCGCCGGTTCGGGCCTGCGGGTCCGAATGGAGAGGTGCCAGAGCGGCCGAATGGGATGCCCTGCTAAGGCATTGATCCTCCGGGATCCGTGGGTTCAAATCCCACCCTCTCCGCTCGTCGAGCGACCGGCATGCGATTCCGTGTGCCGGTCGTTTGCTTGTTCGCCCCGGGATTCGTGTGAGCGAATGCGACGCCCGGCGTCAGATTCGGTCACACGGGAACCCCGGGATTCGTGTGAGCGAAAGCAACGCCCGGCGTCAGATTCGGTCACGCGCGGGACCGCGGGGTGTGAGGGGTGGTATGAGGGGTGGTGTGAGGGGGTTGTGCGAGGGTGCGGTCCGCGCGAACATCTCAACCAAATGACAACCATGTCGTGTGGATGACAGCCACGTTGCGGTTTGATGACGAACCGAGTAGACATCGGGATCTGAGTGATGTCGACCGGTGCTCCACCACCTTCGAGATCCTCCTCGAGAACTGACGACACGATCGACGTTGGGCACGACAAGGCGCAGGTGACGAGATGAACGGTGACGACATGAATCCGGACGGCACGACCCCTGGTGACGACTTCTGGGGCTCGACCCCCGACTGGACCGACTCCACCCGCCGTCCCCGCCGCGGGCGTTCCGCAGCACGTGTCGACGTGACCGGTGCGATCAAGGGGTTGTGGAACTCGGCGATGTCGAGCGGCGTCGAGGGAACCCGCGAGCACCGGGTGTTCGACGCGACGGCCGCGCGGCCCACCGACATCGAGACCGGGATCGATCCGACGATGTTCGACGATCTCGATAGCGAGATCCCGGTGTCGGCCAGCGGACGTATCGACGTATTCGACGTCGACGCGGCCCGCGACGCCGACGCTGACGAGCCGACGCTCGATCCCGTGCCGCTCGACCCGACGACCGAAGTACCGGTCGTCGACGCGTCCGACCCCGCTGACGGGTTCGAGGCGATGACGCCGGTCTCGATGCTCGAACGTGACGACACGCGCAAAGGCGCTGGCCGGGCCATCGATCCGCTCCTCGTGCGAGTCGGAGCCGTCGCAGTGGTGACCACCCTGATGGTCCCCTTGATGATCGGCCTCACGTCAGGTGACGACGATGCCGACACCGTCGCGTCGGGTTCGACCATTCCGGCGCCGACGCTTGTCGGCGCGGCCGCAGAATCGCCAACGTCGCCGAGTGACGATGCGCTACTCGATCCCGACCTGCTGCCGCCTGCCGTCCCGGTGAATCCGCCGACGTCTGCCGACGCCGCCGAGCCGGCGACTTCTACAATCGATGCGTCCAGCACCTCCGCGACCGCGGACGCCGACGGTGTCGTCGAGGAGGCCTCCAACGAGGCCACGGCGCCCGCTGCTGAGGCCACTGGGCCCGCCGGTGCGGAGTCTGCCGACTCGATGGTCGCTGCGACCGAGAGTGCCGTCGAAGCCCCCGCATCGGACGACGCCGAGCGAGTCGGCAACTGCGCCATTGACTACGAGGTGCAGCCTGGGGACTACTGGCTCCGTCTCGCCGATGGTGCCGACGCGCCGCTCGCGGAGATCCTGGAGGCGAACGGTGCGACGACCAGCACCCCGCTCTACCCGGGCACGACGATCTGCCTGCCAGCCGGCTCGTCGACCCCGCCGCCACCCCCGGCACCGACGTCGACTTCCGCTCCGACCACCACGGCTGCGCCCCCGACGACCGCCGCACCGACGACGACGAGCACCACGACCACGACCACGACCACCGCGACGACGGTCGCTCCGTCGCCGGCCGGTCCGCAGGACGTGCAGCAGATCATCCGCGACGTCTGGCCCGACGAGCTCGAAGAGCGTGCCCTCGAGATCGCGTTCCGCGAGAGCCGGTACGTGCCGACGGCCAAGAACTCCTGCTGCTACGGCATCTTCCAGATCTACTGGAAGGTGCACCGGAGCTGGCTCGCCGACCTCGGCATCACCGACGACCAGCAACTGTACGATCCCGCGACCAACGCTCGCGCGGCCCTCGCGCTGTACGAGCGGTCCGGGGGTTGGGGCCCGTGGGCACAAACCGCATACTGAGCGAGCCCGAATCTTCGACGGCGCTCGTTCGCATCCTGAGCCGACCGGTCTAGACTGTCGATCGCCTTCGGGCACCGGCGCTCGTAGCTCAATGGATAGAGCACTTGACTACGGATCAAGCGGTTGGGAGTTCGACTCTCTCCGAGCGCGCACAAGCGATCCCCCGCCACGCGGGGGATCGTCTGGTTTCCAGCCTCCATCTGGCACGCTGGAACACGCCGGGCGGCAGGATTTCTGAGAAATCGCTCATGTTCACTCCCGAGATTGCCGATAGCCGCTCATGAGGATCGTCCGACTGGCCGCGCTCGTCGGCAGTCTGATTCTCCTGGTGGCCACGGCCGTGTCGTTGATCAACCGCCGTGGCGACGTCCGAGACGAGCAGGTCGTGCGCGTCGAGGTCGCGTCGACCATCACCGAGCAATCGGTTGGCGCGACGTTGACGGGGGTCGCCGAGCTCGTGGATGTCGCGGCACTTGCCATGGTCGAGATCGACCCCGACACCGACGACGGTGTGCTCGCCGCGCGCCGCATCGCCGACGCCCTGGCTCGAGCGGTCCGTGGATCCGACGTGTGCGTGAACACGTCGCCGCTCGTCTGCACCGACGCCGATCTCCTCGCTGTCGAATCCGTCTCCGAGCTCGCGGCACAGTCCGCGCGGCCGGTCGGGAGCAACGCGGACGGTGAGGCGGGTTCGGTGCTCGGCGTCGATGCCGCCGCCAAGATGGTGACGGTCGTGAGTCGTCTCACCGACGGCACGCGAGTGATCACCGTTGCGCTGCAGATGCCGGTCGACACGCTCCTCACCGACAACGCCCGATCGGCGATCGACGAGGTCGAGGTCGATGTCGAGGTCGCGGCCAACGCTCGGCCGAGCAGCGACGAATTCGGTCTCGCGGAGACGGTCGACGGCCAGCGGACCATCGTCGACGTGATCGGGAGCCCGTTCGCCGTCGGGTCGATCGAGGTGACGTCCTTCGTCGAGGGCGAGGTCGGGCTGGCCGCCGACCGTGCGCTGACGTACCTCTCGCTGTTCGCACTCGGCACGGTGCTGCTTGCGCTCGCCGGCTGGACCTTCCTCGTCGAGCGTCGCCAGCTCGAGAAACGGGCCACGACCGACGAACTCACCGCGCTGATCAACCGCCGCGAGTTCGAACGGGTGAGCGCCGAGGCACTCGACATGGCCGACCGTTTCAATACCGGGTTGTGCGTGATGGTGGTCGACCTCAACGACTTCAAGCAGATCAACGACCGGCTCGGGCACCAATTCGGCGACCTCGTGCTGACCGCGGCATCGGAACGCTTCGTCGATGCGGTCCGCGACACCGACGTGGTCGGCCGCTGGGGCGGTGACGAGTTCGTCATCCTCCTGCCGGGGCTGTCGGAGCGCACGGCGGTGCGCACCAGCGCCGAGCGGATCTGGAACAGCCTCACGAGTTCACCGGTCGTCGGCGACACCACGATCACGGCCAGTATCGGGGCAGCGATCTTCCCCCGCCACGGCACCACACTCGACGCGCTGATGCGCGCCGCTGACGTTGCGATGTACGAAGCGAAGACGACGGGTGTCAGCCACCGGATCGCCGACACGATCGCCGTCGGCGAGTCGCTGCTGACACCCGACGGTGGGGCAGAGCCGTTGCCGTCGGCCGAGCCCGAGGCACCGGACGTCGTCACCGACGGGTACGCCGGTCCGGATCGCCGTCGTTCGCCGGTTCCGCCTCCGCCGGTTCCGCCGGTACCGCTCTCCGGGTCGAGCCGAACGGGCGGGGAGCAAAGCACCCTCCCTGGATCCGAGAACCGGCGCGACGAGCCGTCGGTCCGCTGAGGCGCGTGGTCGTAGACTCGCCGGGTGCGTGACGACGTCCTGACCACCAAGCTCGCGGGGTTCGGGACGACGATCTTCGCGGAGATGTCCGCGTTGGCGACCGCCACGGGTGCGATCAACCTCGGGCAGGGGTTTCCCGACACCGACGGTCCGTCGGCAGTCCTGGAGGCAGCGATCGACGCGATTCGGTCAGGGGTGAACCAGTATCCACCGGGGCTCGGTGACCCTGGGTTGCGCGCGGCGATCGCCGAACACCAGCAGCGTTGGTACGGCGTGACGGTCGATCCCGACACTCAGGTCGTCGTGACGGCGGGAGCGACCGAGGCGTTGGCTGGCGCGATGCTCGGCATGCTCGACGCCGGTGACGAGGTCGTGTTGTTCGAGCCGATGTACGACAGCTACCAGGCCGGAATCGCACTCGCCGCGGCGACGCCGGTTCCGGTCCTGCTCCAGCCCGACAACGAAGGCAAATGGCGGTTCGACCCCGATGCGTTGCGTGCTGCGATCACCGACCGGACCAAGTTCATCCTGCTCAACACGCCCCACAATCCGACGGGCAAGGTGTTCGGTCGGGCCGAACTGGAGTTGATCGCCGAGGTGGCGATCGAACACGATCTCATCGTCGTGACCGACGAGGTGTACGAACACCTCGTCTTCGACGGCGCCGAGCACGTCCCGCTCGCAACGCTGCCCGGCATGTTCGAGCGAACCCTGACCATCTCGTCGGGTGGCAAGACGTTCCACACGACCGGTTGGAAGATCGGCTGGATGACCGGTCCGGCCGAGTTGGTCACCGCTGCGCGGCTCGCCAAGCAGTACCTCACCTATGCCAACGGTGCTCCGTTCCAGCCGGCGACGGCGGTCGGTCTCGGCCTGCCCGACGAGTACTTCGCGACGTTGCGCAGCGATCTCCAGGTCGCACGTGACCGCCTCGCCGACGGGCTCGAACGAGCCGGGTTCCTCACGTACCGACCCGAGGCCAGCTACTTCGTGACGGTCGACGTGCGTTCGGCGCGCTCCGACGGCGACGGGATGACATTCTGCCGATCGCTGCCCGACACCGCAGGTGTCGTCGCGGTTCCCGCCTCGGCGTTCTACATGTACCCCGAGCACGGTACGCACCTGGTGCGCTTCGCGTGCTGCAAACAACTCGACGTGATCGACGCGGCGGTCGACCGCCTCGTGGCGGCGTTCGGATGAGCGCGCTGCGCGTCGCCGCGATCCAGCACGAGATCGTCTGGCACGACCGTGCAGCGAATTTCGCCCGGCTCGCTCCGATGATCGCGGGTGCGGCCGCAGGAGGAGCGCGGCTGGTCCTCCTCACCGAGACGTTCTCCACCGGCTTCTCCTTCGACACCCCTGGTATCGGGGAACCCGAGGGCGGACCGTCGGCGGGGTTCCTCGCGGCGCAGGCCGGAGAGCACGGTGTGTGGGTCGGCGGCTCGTGCCCCGAGATCTCGCCGGATGCACCCGCCGACGATCAGCGGCCATCGAACTCGTTCGTGCTCGCCGGCCCGGCCGGCGAGGTGCACCGCTACCGCAAGATCCATCCGTTCTCCCATGCCGATGAAGAGCGGTACGTGCGGGCCGGGACCGATTTCGTGACCGTCGAGGTCGACGGGGTCCGGCTCAGCTTGTTCGTCTGCTACGACCTCCGCTTCGCCGACGAGTTCTGGGCGCTCGCGGACAGGACCGACGCGTACCTCGTCGTCGCGAACTGGCCCGCCAAACGGCGGTTGCACTGGTCGACGCTGCTGCGGGCCCGCGCGATCGAGAACCAGGCCTACGTCGTGGGAGTGAACCGGGTCGGCTCCGGCGGTGGGCTCGACTACAGCGGCGACAGCGCAGTCATCGATCCGCTCGGTGAGGTGCTCGCATCCGGTGCCGGTGCTGAGACCGTGCTGTTCGCCGACGTCGACCCCCACCACGTTGCCGGCACCCGGGAGCACTTCCGATTCCTGCAGGACCGTCGCTGAACCGCGACGCCGACGTCCCGTCGCGCCGCCTCAGCTCGGAGCAGGCGGTGATGGCACGGGCCGCCGCATCAGCGACACCTCGATTCCGTGCGACATCTGCCGGCCGACCTCGCCGAACCCGAGTCGTTCGTGGAATCGGAGCGACGGCTCGTTCGGTGGTTCGACATTGACCTCCAGCGTCAGCGACGCCGCATCGAGAGCGTTCGATCGCATCAGCCGGTCGACCTCGGCGTACAGGAGCGAGCCGAGGCCCCGACCCCGGTGTGCTGCATCGATGGCGACCCGATCCAGGTACATCGCGTCCGGGTAGTGCTCCATGAACCAGCGGTAGTTCACCGAGTCGTAGTCCGAGCCCGGCGCGAGCACCAGACAGAACCCGACGAGGTGATCGGCGAGTTGGACGGCGATTGCCAATGCGGATTCACCGACCAGATACCGCAGCCGCTGCTGGTCGAGCGGACCGACCTCGGGCACGTTGGCGACGTTGATCTCCAGCACGCGATCCAGGTCACGCGGCTCGATGGAGCGGAACAGGGGAGCGGGCTGCATTGCTCGCAACGTAGCGAAACGCCCACGAACCATTCGGCTCCGTCGGTCACGGGCGGTCGCGCGCGTCGTATCCTCGATGCATGTTGTTCCGCAAGAATGTCACGATGGTCGCACCCGAGGACGCGTTGCCCGGCCGGACCGACCAGACGATGCCGGTGCCCGACGCGCACTACGTCAACGGCAATCCGCTCGTCGGGCCCTGGCCCGAGGGGATGGAGATCGCGGTGGTGGGCATGGGATGCTTCTGGGGTGCCGAACGGATCTTCTGGCAGCTCGAAGGCGTCTACTCGACCTTCGTCGGGTACGCAGGGGGCTACACACCGAACTGCACCTACGAGGAGAACTGCACCGGCCTCACCGGTCATGCCGAAGTCGTCGGCATCGTGTTCGATCCGCAGGTGATCGGCTTCGAGCGAATCATGCAGGTCTTCTGGGAGAGCCACGACCCGACTCAGGACATGCGCCAGGGCAACGACATCGGCAGCCACTATCGGACCGCGGTCTTCGCCACGCAGGCAGATCAGCTTCCTGTGATCGAGTCGACGCGGACGACGTTCCAGGAGCAGCTCGACGCGAAGAAGTTCGGCACGATCACGACCGAGGTCAAGCAGATCGATGTCGGTCAGGACTTCTACTACGCCGAGCCGTATCACCAGCAGTACTTGGCCAAGAACCCCAATGGCTACTGCGGAATCGCCGGGACGGGTGTCAGTTGTCCGATCGGGCTCGGCGCCTGAACGCGACGACCTCGATCGAGTCGCATCGGTTCATCGTGAGGCGGGCGACGGCGCGATAGTGTCAGATCCAGCCGACACGCCCGTCGGTACGCAACCTCGCGTCATCGCGACGCAACGAAAGTGAGAACCGCCATGGGAATCTTCGACAAGGCCAAGGATGCCGCCGGCAAGGCGAAGGACACGGTCGACGACCAGGTCGAAAAGCACAGCGACAAGATCCCCGACTCCGTCGGGAAGGCATACGACAAGGCCAGCGACGCCGCCGAGAAGGTCATCCCCGGCAAGGACACGACTGCTGAATGACCCGCTGACCGGCTGAGTCACCAGCCGGTCGCTCGGATCTCGTCGCCGTCTTCGTCGAGACCACGGCCTGCCCACCGCAGCGCCCCGGGTGTCGCCGACAATCGAGCAATCACACTCTGCATCGGGGTGTCATCGAGTGATTCGATGGCACCCCGATGCGCATAGTGGGGGTCGGTCGCGATGTCGGCCATGTCGAGCACGGGGCCGATCGCCGCTTCGGCCGCCGTGAATCGGTCGAGCACGTCGGCCTGCGTGCGCTCGGCGCACCAGGCCGCCATCGACGCCTCCAACTCGTCGCGATGCGCGGCGCGCCCCGCGAATGTGGTGAAGCGCACGTCGTCGCCGTGGCCGATGAGATCCAGCACCCGCGCAGCGACCGAATCGCTGCTCGTCGACACGGCCACCCAACCACCATCGCTGCACCGATAGGTCCCGCGTGGCACGGTGTAGGGCAACCCGGCCCCGAGCCGTGGCTGCTGTTCGCCGGTCACCGCTTGCAGCGACGCGAGTGGGCCCATCAGATGGAACATCGTTTCGAGCAGGTTGGCGTCGACGACCTGGCCCACGCCCGAGTGGAGCGCGACCATCGTTGCGAATGCGGCCGCGAGTCCGGTCACCTCGTCGGTGAGGGCGATGGGGGGAGGAGCGGAGCCCCGTCCGGTTCGCCGTTGAGCGCGGCGAATCCCGACATGGCCTCCGCGATCGTCGCGAAGCCGGGCCGCTGGGCGTAGGGGCCGGTCTGGCCGAAACCGGATACCCGTGTCATCACCAGTGACGGGCGACGTTCCAGGAGGACGTCGGGACCCAGGCCGAGGCGTTCCATGGCCCCTGGCCGGGAGTTCTCGACCACGACATCGGCGTCGTCGATGAGGCCGAGGAACACCGCCCGGTCGGCCGGATCCTTCACGTCGAGCACGATCGTGCGTTTGTTCCGGTTCACCAGCTTCCACCACAGGCCGACGCCGTCGCGCGGGTCCTTCCAGGCCATGTTTCGCAGCCCGTCGCCTCCCGGTCGTTCGACCTTGATCACGTCGGCGCCGAAGTCGGCGAGGTAGCGGGCGCAGTTGGGGCCGGCAAGGACCGTCGACATGTCGAGCACCCGCACGGCCTCCAAGGGGCCGGAACGGTCGGGTTCGTCGCTCACCCGATCGATCATCGCAGACGCCGCCCCGACCACACGAGTCATCCCGGGCGGGGTCGACGAACGACACGAGCTGCGCTCTTCTCTCAAGAATTCTTGACTTTGCACTCACCTGACGTGGGCTCGCACGACCGCTGACAGTGTCGGCTCTACCGTGCTGGGTGCTGGTTCAAGGGACCCACCCTTGCTGCCGAGAAAAGAACAGCATGGACACTATGACCTTTCAACCTGCCGACGAGCAGCAACCGATCACCCGGAGTCGAGACCGCGGGTTCACCTTGTCCGAGGTGATCGTCGCGATCGCTCTGACGGGCCTGTTGGTCCTCACGATCATCGCCGCCGGCTGGACCCTGATCCGGGTGTCCCGCGTCTCCGACGAGCAGGCTGCGGTCGAAGCCGTGCTCGGAGCCGCCGCCGACGAACTGACGCAGTTCGGCTGGCAGAGCTGCCCCGAGGACACACTCGACTACGACCTGCGTGTCGGTGAGTCCGCCGCACGCATCGATTGGCCCGCCTCGGCGGTCTCCATCAACGAGATCGAGTACTGGGACATCACCACCGACTCATGGTCGGGCGTCAACCCATTCGTCAACTCTGGCACCGGCGAATGCGGCCCGGTGCCCACCACCGCTGCGGCCTCTCGCATGCAGCGCGTCACCATCCGGGCCGCCGCCCCCGGCGACACCCAGGTACGCGAACTCGCAAGTCGTCGTCGCCGAAATTCGATTCCTCGATGAACAGGAAGAAACCTGATGATGCTCCATCACCGCTCCACGACCGCTCGTCGCGACCGCGGCTTCTCACTGCCCGAGTTGCTCATCGCGATGACCGTGTCGGGCATCCTGGTGTCGGCGCTCGCCATGGCGTTCTCCGTGATCGTGCGCAGCCAGGCCGGTTCGCAGCAGCGGATCGCCGAATCGAAAGACGTCACGTTCGTCCAGACCTGGCTGCCGACCGATCTGAGCTCGGCGACGCAGACGTGGATCGAACCGGTGGTGCCGTTCCCGTTCAACGCCGACCTGCCCGGCACCAACGTGCTGACCATGGCGCGACCCGACCTCGAGACGGGCGGCGCGTACCTGATCATGTACCGCTACGAGGAACTCGAGGGCCGCGGCTGGATCATGGCGCGGTATCGCGTCGACAATCCCGGGTGCCCGACCGCCTACCCCGTCGTCGGCAACTGCGACGCCGGTGCCGAGGCCGTGAAGCGCATCGGCGTGGCGTACGAACTCGTCCGCCGCCGGCCGATTGGACTCCCGACCAGGCACCGACCCACGCCATCGAGGTCACGCGCCGCAACAGCGGCAGCACGTACGGGGCCGGCTCGGCCAGCCGGCCCGTCGGTGAGGACGTCAAGGTGCACTTCAAGAGCGGCACGATCTACATCGCTGGTGGCTCCGGACTGTCGGCCGGCCAGCGATCGACCCGAACCCGCAGGAGATCCCCGACCCCGTCGCTCCTCCGAGTCGCTGCGGCCGCCGCATCCTGATCCTCGTCGACCAGTCGGGGTCGATCAACACGTCTCGGGAGCGATCCGACCGTGCAGGGCGCCGTGACGAGCTTCGTCCAAGGCTTCCAGGGGACGCCCGGGCAGATCAGCATCGTCGGCTTCAGCGACGACATCAAGCAGATCTCCGGGCCGTACGGCACGTACTACGACACGCTCAACGACGATGCGGCAGCTCGGGAACGTCGGTCGATCGACACGATTCCGGATCTCAACTTCGGCGGCTGGACGAACTGGCACGCCGCGATCCAGTCGGCGTACGGCGTCCCGTCGTCCAGCGGCGACCTCGACTACCACGACTACGTGGCCGACATGGTGGTGTTCGTCACCGACGGTGATCCCACCCGCCACCTCAACTCGGACGGCACGGTCTCGAGCTCGGGCGACGAGAACAACCACGCCACGTACGCAGCGAACGCAGCGAACCTGGCTCGTGAACTCGGCGTCCAGGACGTGATCGGTGTCCTCGTCGGCAATCCCAGCTCGGCATCGGTCAACCGCCTCGCCTCGGTCGTGGGCGGCACGAAGTGGGACGGCGAATTCCCCGGCAACGCCGAAGTCGCCGACTACTTCGCCGGCAGCTTCGACGAACTCGGTGGCATCGTCCAGTCGCTCACGGCACGTGAGTGCGGTGGCGCACTGACCCTCCAGAAGCGGTTCAACGATTCCGGCATCGATCCGGCGGACTCCGGTGTCTGGGAGTACCAGAGCGAGCAGGGCAGCAAGGTGCTCGACTACGGCTCGAACTCCTCGGTCACGTTCCAGCACGAATTCCAGGTCGGCGAGTACGTCAAGGAGTTCTGGATCGAGGAGCAGCCGCGAGCCGGCTGGGTCGTCGACCGGGTCACGTGCAAGAGCCGCGGCGTCGGCATCGACAACGACCGCATCGAGCGGACCGACCCGGCCACGCCGGGTGACCCCGTTCGCTTCACCATCGACCTGGAACCGGACGAGGCACTCTCCTGCTTCGTCTGGTCGGACCAGGCATGAGTCGGACCATGAATCAGCGACAGGACATCACCATGGACACACATCTCACCTCCGCAACCGGACCGAATCGGCACCGGTCGAACGAGCGTCGGCCGGACAGCGGCACCGTGCTCGGCTTCGTGCTCATCTTCTTCATGTTCGTCGGCCTCACCGTCGTCGCGACGCTGTCGTTCGCGTCGACGCTGATGCGCAATCGGCCGCCGATCAACGAACGCAACGCCCGCGTCGAAGCGGTGCAGGTCCGGCATGCGGATGGCCATTCAGTTCCAGCGTGACCATGGCGTCGCCGACTGCTTCCAGGACACGCAGACGTTCACGTTCAACGCCGGCAAGCCCGAGGAGGCCTCGGCCACCGTCACCTGCTCGATCGGACCGGTCGAGGAACTGAGCAACAACTACTTCCGCGAGGGTGGCGACGCGTTCGCGCTCGTCACCACGATGCGCGACGGTTCGTTCCCGTCGGTCTCCGGCTCGGAGAACCCGGCCAGCGCGCCACTGAAGGTCATCGAGGGCAACGCGTTCGTCGGTGGCGGCGACTTCAACGCCGCGCCGGTGCCGCCCCGGGCCACAGGTGTCGACGTGCTCGTCGGCAACGAGACCGGCGGCACGCCGAGCGTGATCCTCGGGACACGGTTGACCGGTCCTCGATACGAGAACGGTGTCCTGCCCGTGACGTGTGACGATCCGCTCGTCCCGACGTATCTCCCCGACGAGCGGCAACGTCTACGGCGTCGACCACGCGAACTCGTTCCAGTGCACCGATCTCGAGTGGACCGAACGGGTCGGCACCCGTGTCGCCCCGGCGACGACGTGGTCGTACCCGACACTGCCCGGCATCCCGGCGAACAACCGGCCGGTGTTCAACCCCCGCCAGTTCCCCATCGGCTCGACGGCGTGCCAGGTGATCTTCCCAGGGCGCTACGACATGCCCATCACGCTCGACTCGGGCGGCGAGTACTACCTCCCGTCGGGCGCTGTACTACTTCACGAAGCCGGTCACCATCTCGAACGGGTCGACCGTCGTCGCCGGGCAGGGACGCAAGGGCGGCTGCGAAGTCGACTCGACCGTGCTGCTCGATCCCCGCACGATCGACCTCGAAGCGACGAGCATCACGGGTCGTGGGGCGACGTTCCTGCTCGACGAGGACGCCTCGGTCAACATCGACGACGGCCAGCTCTTCATGAACCGTCGCATCTCGACACCGTCGACCCGCGGGAGCGAGGGCGTCTCGATCCGTTCGGTGCAGACCTCGACGATCAACACCGCAAGCCTCTACGTGCCCGAGGACCAGGTCGTCACCGGCCTCGACAGCGACGGCAACCGCATCCTCGAGCCGGCGAGTTCGTACACCATCGACGGTGGCTCGCTGCAGTACTCCGGGCTGACGGCTCCCGATGTCGACGTCCCCCTGGTGACCGCTGACTTCCGTGGACACAGCGGGAGCGCCTTCGTCGTCGACGGGAACATCTTCGTTCCCCAGGGCAAGTTCGAGGTCCACACGGACAACCCGAACTACGAGCTGTCGCTCGACGGTGGTGTCGTGGCGTCGCGGGCCGAACTGGACATCCAGGCGATGCCGGCCGACCCCGGTGACTGGTACTTCGGCGTCGATGCATCACCGCTGCTGCGGCGTGTCGAACTGGTGGCCACGGCAACGGTGAACGGCAAGACCGCTCGCTCCGTCTCGAGCTTCCAGCTGAACTCGGTCGGCAACTACGCAATCAACTCCTGGATCGTCGATCCGGACCACTCGAGCGTGGCGACCACGGCCCCGTCGGGAACTACGACGACCACCACGGTCCCGTCGGGAACGACGACCACCACGGTCCCGTCGGGAACCACGACCACCACCACGATGCCGTCGGGAACCACGACGACCACCACCACGACGATCCCCACCACGACGGCGTGCGCCGACCCCACGAAGTGGGCGGTCACCTACTGGGACAACACGACGCTCACAGGACCTCCGGCCGACGAAGTCTGCGAAGACGCCGTCGACCACGACTGGGGATCTGGCGGCCCGGCGGCCACCGCCACCGACCTCTTCTCCGGACGGTGGACCAAGACGGTCAACTTCCCGCCCGGCAACTATGCGTTCACCATCGGCGCCGACGACGGTGTCCGGATGACCATCGACGGCAACCCCGTCTACAGCCGCTGGGTCGACAAGGCGTTCAGCTCCGAGACGATCGTGGTCCCGCTGAACGGTGACCACGACATCGAAGTCGAGTACTACGAGTGGGGCGGCGGTGCCCGGCTGCTGATGCAGTGGGCGGAAGTCCCGGTCTGTGCCGCCGACCAGGCCCAGTGGTACGGCCGGTACTACAACGGTACGAGCCTCTCGGAGTCGAACTTCCGGTTCGATCGGAACGACGACAGCCCCAACTTCGACTGGGGCTACGGACGCCCGAGCGAGGGTGGGCAGAGCGTCGGAGGCAACAACACCTACTCCGTCAAGTGGATTCGGACCCAGAACTTCCCCGTGCCCGGCACCTACCGGTTCACGGTCGGCAGCGACGACGGCACCCGCCTCTACGTCAACGGCACCCGGGTGATCAACAACTGGAACAACCAGTCGTACAACCAGAGCGTGCGCACCGTCGATGTCGACATCCAGGACAACTGTCAGGTCCAACTGGAACTGCGCTACTACGAGAACTCCGGACGGGCCCGGGTCTCGTACGAGGTGGAGCAGGTCAGCTGACCTCCTCGTCACACCGGGGGTTCACCCCGGTGTGACGAGTTCACCGGCCGCGAGCTGCTGCGCATAGCGGCCGCCCGCGGCGAGCAGCTCGTCGTGGGTGCCGATTTCGACGATCCGGCCGGCCTCGAGGAATGCGATCCGATCGGCGGAACGAATCGTCGACAGTCGGTGCGCGATGACGAGCGCGGTGCGCCCTTCGAGGGCGTGTTCGAGCGCCTCTTGGATCTGGGCCTCGTTGTCGTTGTCGAGATGACTCGTCGCCTCGTCGAGGATCATGATCGCAGGGTTCTTCAACAACAGCCGAGCGATCGCGAGCCGCTGCTTCTCGCCACCGGACAGCCGATAGCCGCGTTCGCCGACGATCGTTGCGTAGCCGTCCGGCAGCGCTGCGATCGTCTCGTGGATGCGCGCCGCCCGGGCCGCCTCGATCAGCTGGTCGTCCGTGGCGGTCGGGATCGGCGTACCGCAGGTTGTCGCCGATCGACTCGTGGAACAGGTGCGGGTCCTGCGAGACGACACCGATCGACGTGCGCAGCGAATCGAGGGTCAGGTCGCGGACGTCGATGCCGTCGATCCGAACGGCGCCCTCGGTCACGTCGTACAGCCGGGGCACGAGCGAGATCGTCGTCGACTTGCCGGCGCCGGACGCCCCGACCAGCGCGACGGTCTCGCCGGATGCCACGGACAGCGTCAGGCCGTGCAACACGTCGACGTCGGGGTCGGTGTCGGCACCGAGGCCGGCGTTCTGCTCCATCGTCGGAATCGCCGTGGCCGAGGCCGGTGGGTAACGGAACACGACGTCGTCGAAGTCGATCGTTCCGATTGCACCGACGAGGTCGATCGCGCCCGGCCGCTCCCGGATCGCCTCGGGTGCGTCGAGCACCTCGAACACCCGCTCGAAGCTGACCATCGACGTCATCAGGTCGACGCGTGCGTTCGTCAGACCGGTCAACGGTTGGTAGACCCTCGTGGCGAGTGCCGCGAGGGCGACGAGGGTGCCCGGCTGGATCGTCCCGTTGACGACCATGATCGCGCCGACTCCGTAGATCACAGCGGTACCGATCGCCGCCACGAGCCCGAGGGCAACGAAGAACACCCGCCCGTACATCGCCGCCTGGATGCCCGTGTCGCGTACCCCTCCCGCACGACGTTCGAACGACGTGCGTTCCCGGTCACCCGATCCGAACAGCTTGACGAGCATCGCGCCCGAGACGTTGAAGCGCTCCGTCATCTGTGTGTTCATCGCCGCGTTGTGACCCATCTGCTCGCGGGCGATGGACTGCAATCGTTTGCCGACCCGACGGGCCGGAATGATGAAGAGCGGGAGGACGACCAGCGTCAGCAGGGTCAGCCGCCATTCGAGCGCGAGCATCGCTGCGAGTGTCGTGACCAACACGATGATGTTGCTGACGACGCTGCCGAGCGTGCTGGTGACCGCGGTCTGGGCACCGATCACATCGGTGTTGAGACGCGACGTGATCGATCCGGTGGGCGTCCTGGTGAAGAACGCGATCGGCAGCCGCTGCACCTTCGCGAACAGCGCGCTGCGCAGGTCGTAGATCAACCCCTCGCCGACCTGCGCCGAACACCACCGCTGCAGGATGGCCAGACCAGCGTCGCCGAGGGCGGCGGCGACGGCGATACCGGCCAACAGGTAGATCTGCTGCCGGTCTCCCGCGGGAATCGCGTCGTCGAGGATCGCCCGGATCACGAAGGGCGGAACCAGTGCGAGCAGTGCCGAAGCGAGGATGGCAACGAGGAACACGATGATCGTGCTGCGGTACGGACGGGCGAACGCCCACACCCGCTTGGCGGTCCCGTCGGCGATGCGCACGTTCTTGATGGCATCGGAGTCGCCGGGCATCATGTGGTGGGGAGACATCCGCATGAGGCCACGCTAGGCCCGGCCGTTCGAACGTGCGTCGATGTGACGGGCGCAGGTGCGATCGAAGGCGGGTGATGCCGGGGTGGTGGGATCGCCAGCTCGTACGCTGATCGGGTGCGCGTCCGTCGGCTTGCAGTCTCCGCCCTCACCGTGACCTTGATCGCGTGTTCGGGGTCGAGCGACGAGGCCGAACCGCCCCCGGCGACCCGCGCGACGATTGCACCCCGGGTCACGTCGACCACCTCGCCCGAGGTGGCGACGACCGATCCTGTCGCGAACCCGGGCGCCGAGGCCGAGGTCACCACCACGGCAGTGCCGGAACCGCTGGAATACTCCATCGAGTTCGAGGATCTCGGAGCCGGGGTCGACGGTGGCTGGGTCACGGTTCCGCTCGACTACGACGATCCGCAAGGGGAGACGATCGACCTCTGGGTCGCCCGTCATCGCACGACCTCGGACGGTCGTGTCGGGGTGCTCTTCGTGAACAACGGTGGTCCCGGCGTCCCGGCGAGCTCGATTGCCGCCGGCGTGCGCGGTTGGCTCGAGGACCCGCTCGTCGAGCGCTTCGATGTCGTCTCGTGGGATCCGCGCGGGACCGGTGAGAGCGGTGGCTCGGTCGACTGCATCGCCGACAGCGAGTACGACCGGTACTTCGCGTCGAGTGACATCACGCCCGAGGACGATGCGGAGCGTCAGGCGTTGGTCGATCTCTCGGAGGATCTGGCCGAGAGTTGCATCGAGGCTGTGGGCGCCGACGTGTTGCCGCACCTCGGGACGAACAACTCGGCGCGCGACATGGACGCGATCCGCCAGGCGCTCGGCGAGGACCAGGCGAGCTATCTCGGATACAGCTACGGCAGCGAGCTCGGTGCTGTGTGGGCGACGTTGTTCCCCGACACGGTTCGCGCCGCTGTCCTCGACGGTGCGGCTCACCCCGACTCGGAGGGGCTCGAACCGGTGAAGCAGCAGCAGCTCGGATTCGAGAGTGCGTTCAACTCGTTCCTCGCCGAGTGCAGTGCCAACCCGGCGTGCGTCTTCCACAACGACGGTGACGCCGAATCGGCCTACGACGCCCTGCTCGCGCAGGTCGACGAAGCGCCGATCCCGGGACCTGAGGGGCGAGCGGCGATCAACCAGGAGGTCGTGGTCGGAGCCGTCATCCAGGCGATGTACACCGACCGACGCTGGCCTGCACTCGAGCGTGCGTTGGCCGACGCGAGTGCGAACGACGGTTCGGGGCTGTTGGCGCTGTACGACAGCTACTTCCAGCGCGACCCGCAGGACGGGTCGTATTCGAATCTGCTCGAGTCGTTTCAGGCGATCACCTGCGCCGACGAGCCCGACCGGCTCACGGTCGAGGAAGCCGACGAGCGTGCCCAGGAGTTGATCGGGGTGGCGCCGCGGCTGTTCCCCTACACCACGGCCTCGTACACCTGCGACTTCTTCCCACCCTCGGCCGACCCGCGCGCCGAGATCACCGGCCAACGCGCCGGTCCGATCGTGGTCATCGGCACCACGGGCGATCCGAGCACGCCGCTCGGGAGCAGCGCGGCGATGGCCGACGCGCTCGAGGAAGGTGTGTTGGTGACCGTCGACGCCAACCGACACACCGCCTACCGTTCGGGCAACTGCATCAACGACGTCGTGCACCAGTACCTGATCTGGCTCGAAGCGCCCGCCCCCGACGCTCGCTGCCCGTGATCCCCTTGCGGAGCGGGTCGGACCCACCCGCTCCACGCACTCGCTCGAAGACGAACGGACCCGAAGCCGGGGTGGGTTCGGGTGTCCGGGATTCCTTGCACCATCACGTGACGGGAGGCGCATCACGGACCGCAACGGTGCCCGGCCTCGGCTGCTGGCCGCGGAGTCCGGCGATGTCGAGCTCGACATTTCGAGCTGCGCCGGCGCAGCTGCTTGCCGTCGATTCTCGAACCCCGACGGCGCATCGACCCGTCTCCCCACCATCTTTCGGTTGCCACCATCTTCACGGTTGGTGAAGCACGACGACGGTGAGCGCGAAAGAGTCCTTGTCCTCTTCGTCATACCTGACGCCCGTGTTCGGTTGGAGGGGACGACAACGAGTAGGGCAGAAGGAGCGTGTGATGGATGGCGTGCGGGGCTTTCGTTGGATTCGACCGGGGACGTTGTGGACAGCGATCTTGGCCCTGATCGCATTACTCCTGCCGAGTGTGCTGGCGGCCGGGCCGGTCTCCGATGCGGCGCCGGCCGGCACCACATTGATCGAGGCGCTGGTTGCCGACCCGCCGCGGTTGCGGGCGTCGACGTATGCGCCGTCGTCGTCGTCGGATCGGGATCGGATCGAGGGGTATGGGTTCGCGCCGTCGACGACGGTCGTGTTGACGGTCGATTTCGGGGTCTGGTCCGGTGGTGTTGACGCCGGCGCCGGTGGCCGATGGCGCCGGGAACTGGAACTATCAGGATGATCCGTCGTTGGATCTGTCGGCTGGTGATGTGGTCACCGCGGACGACGGGGTGTCGCCGGCGGCGGAGTTGACGGTGATCGACGCTGACGTGGGACTCGATCGACTCCGGCGGCGAACACGGCGACGGGGACGGCGCCGGGTCTGGCCGACGGGACCGAGGTGTTCGTCAACATCGGCAACGAGTCCGACAGTGAGGAGGTGATGGCGTCGGTGAGCGGTGGGGTGTGGACCGCGACGTTCTCGATCGATGTGACCGAGACGATGGGTGGTCAGGTGTCGTCTCCCGATGCCGAGGGCGATGACACGTTCGCGGATTCGCCGCCAGCCGCCGCGGTTGCGGGCGTCGACGTATGCGCCGTCGTCGTCGTCGGATCGGGATCGGATCGAGGGGTACTGGGTTCGCGCCGTCTGCGTCGATCGTGTTGACGGTCGATTTCGGGGCTGGTCCGGTGATGTTGACGCCGGCGCCGGTGGCGAGGGCGACGGGAACTGGAACTATCAGGATGATCCGTCGTTGGATCTGTCGGCTGGTGATGTGGTCACCGCGGACGACGGGGTGTCGCCGGCGAGCTCGTTGACGGTGATCGACTCTGACGTGGGATTCGATCGATCCGGCGGCGAACACGGCGACGGGGACGGCTCCGGGTCGCCGACGGGACCCAGGTGTTCGTCAACATCGGCAACGAGTCCGACGGTGAGGAGGTGATGGCGTCGGTGAGCCGGTGGGGTGTGGACCGCGACGTTCTCGATCGATGTGACCGAGACGATGGGTGGTCAGGTGTCGTTTCCCGATGCCGAGGGCGACGCCACGTTCGCGGATTCACCCGCAGCCGCCGCGGTTGCGGGCGTCGACGTATGCGCCGTCGTCGTCGTCGGATCGGGATCGGATCGAGGGGTCTGGGTTCGCGCCGTCGGCGTCGATCGTGTTGACGGTCGATTTCGGGGCTGGTCCGGTGGTGTTGACGCCGGCGCCGGTGGCCGATGGCGCCGGGAACTGGAACTATCAGGATGATCCGTCGTTGGATCTGTCGGCTGGTGATGTGGTCACCGCGGACGACGGGGTGTCGCCGGCGAGGTCGTTGACGGTGATCGATCTGACGTGGGATTCGATCGATTATGCGGCGGACACGGCGACGGGGACGGCACCGGGTCTGGCCGACGGGACCGAGGTGTTCGTCAACATCGGCAACGAGTCCGACGGTGAAGAGGTGATGGCGTCGGTGAGCGGTGGGGTGTGGACCGCGACGTTCTCGATCGATGTGACCGAGACGATGGGTGGTCAGGTGTCGTTTCCCGATGCCGAGGGTGACGACACGTTCGCGGATTCGCCGCAGCCGCCGCGGTTGGAGGCGTCGTCGTCGTTGCTGAATGATTTCGTGCAGGGCAACAACTGGGACCCGGGGCAGCGACATCGAAGCTCACCCTGCCGGGTCCGGTGACCGAGATCGGTCACACCTGACCCGAATGGCAACTGGCGCTTCGATGGTGCCGGCGATCTGGCGGCCGGCGAGGTGGTGTCGGCGTTCCAGGATCCCAACGGGACCCCGGGTGACGCGGATGACATCAATCGCTCGCTGACGTTGGTCGCTCTCAGCCTGGACGACATCAACATCGGCAACGACACGGTGTCGGGGACCTCGGGCGAAGAGGGCACCGTTGTCAACGTCAACGTCGGCAACGACATGGGCGACTTCGGCAAGGACACCACCGTCGCGGCCGGCAACTGGAGCGCCGACTTCACCGGCGAGTTCGACATCGACGAGAACACCGGTGCCCAAGCTCGCATCTACGAACTCGACGGCGACGCCACCATCGCCGAACCCGTCCAACCATCGGTGATCACCGGCTCGCTCACCGGTGACTGGATCGAGGGTTGGAACTTCCCTCCGATGGCGCCGGTCGACATCGAGATCAACGGGGCCGACCCGGGCACCGGGACCGGTCTCTCGACGGACAACGCCGGCAACTTCTTCGCCGACGCCGGCTTCCTCGAGGGCTTCTTCGGCCGGGTCACGACCTGTCAAGCGGTGACCTCATCGAGGTCGACGTCGCCGGCGTGATGAAGGACGTCGAGCTGGTGCCGCTCATCATCGACTCCGTCGACTTCCTCAACAACACCGTGGAGGGTGGCACGCTGCCGTCCCGCGACGTGATCGTCAACGCCGGCAACGAACTCAACGGCGACTCCGTGACGGTGGGCGCAAATGTCGCCGGTAACTGGACGGCGGACTTCAACCCGTTCGACGTCACACCCGCGATGGGTGTGGAGGCCCGCGTTGCCGACGCGGACGGCGACATGACCCAGGTCGATCCGCGGCGAGCGTCGGCACGATCCGCGGTTCGGTGACGTTCGACTGGATCGACGGGTTCGCCTTCGTGCCGAACGACGACGTGCGCGTCGAGGTGTTCGACGCTCCCGGTGGCACGTCGATCTTCCTCGATCCCGCGGTGCCGACCGACGGGAGCGGCTACTTCAACGTGCAGACCGACGTCGATCTCCGAGCGGGAACATTCATCACGGTCAGCGACAACTCCGGACCGCCCCGCGAGCGCGAACTCACCCTCACCGGGCTCACGTTCGACTCCATCGTGCCCGGGCCGACGCCCGGCAGCACGTCGAGCGGCACGGGTGTCGATCCGGATGGCACCGAGGTGCAGGTCGGTGTGTTCGGCATGTTCGATGGCACCGGCACGGTGACCGCGCTCGCCGGAGGCATGTGGTTCGTCGACTGGCTCGCTCTCTACGGCTTCGAGGTCGCGCCCGACATGGAGGGTGAGGCTGCGGTGTACGAGGCCGATGGCGACGCGACGCTCGCCGCCGCGTCCGCCGCGACCACCGACCTCGCCGTGACGATCACGGATGCACCCGACCCGGCGATCGCCGGGACTGGTGTCGGCAATCTCACGCATACGGTGACCGTCGAGAACGTCAGCGCCGAACCTGCATCTGCGGTCCACGTCGACGGCTCCTCCGATCTCCCGGCGGGCGTCACGGTCGTAGTCGGTGACGCCGAGTACCGGTACGTGGTTCGATCCCGGCTGGCTGATCGGCGACATGGCGCCCGGCGCGATCGAGACGGTCGAGGTCGTGTTGACCGTCGATGCGTCAGCAGCGCTCGGTGCGGAGATCGAGACCACTGCGACAGTGTCGATGTTCGAGACCGACACCGATCCGGGCAGCGACTCGGCGACGGAGACAACGACCGTCGACCGGAAGATCGACATCGGGCTGTCGAAGTCCGATTCGGCCGATCCGGTGACTGCCGGCAGCGGCGCGGGCAACCTGGTGTACACGGTCACGGCCACCAACAACGGGCCGTCGAACGCGACGGGTGTGAAGATCGGCGACGTGTTGACCACCCCGACGGGCGTCGCGGTCGATTCTGTCGTGCCGAGCAGTGGGACGTTCGCCGACCCGAACTGGAACCTCGCGCTCGACGCCGGTGCGTCTGCGACGTTGACGGTCACCCTGACCGTCGCCGACACGGCCGAGGACGGCGCGGTCGTCTCGAACACGGCGACACTGGTGTCGACGAATGAGACCGACACGAACGCGGCGAACAACGCGGCGTCCGAGACGACAACGATCGCCAATGAGGCTCCCGTCGGATCGCCCGACGTTGTCTCGGTGGAGCCTGCTCGTCTGCTCGACACCCGCCTGACGGGCGAGACTGTCGACGACCGGTTCGAGAAGGTCGGCAAGGTCGCTGCGGGTGGGATGATCGAGCTCGACATCTTGGGTCGTGGTGGTGTTCCCGACTCGGGTGTCGGCGCCGTGGTGTTGAACGTCACGATGATCCGTCCCGACGGCAACGGGTTCGTGACGGTCCATCCCTGCGGCCTGCGGCCGCTGGCGTCGTCGATGAACGCCCCGGCGGGAGGTGGCGTCGTTGCCAACGAAGTGATCGCCAAACTCAGCGCATCGGGCACCGTGTGTCTCTACAGCTCCACCCCGACCAACCTCGCCGCGGACCTCACCGGCTACATCCCTGCGACATCGGGAGTGGTGTCGCTGGAGCCGGCTCGTCTGCTCGACACCCGCCTGACGGGTGAGACTGTCGACGACCGGTTCGAGAAGGTCGGCAAGGTCGCTGCGGGTGGGATGATCGAGCTCGACATCTTGGGTCGTGGTGGTGTTCCCGACTCGGGTGTCGGCGCCGTGGTGTTGAACGTCACGATGATCCGTCCCGACGGCAACGGGTTCGTGACGGTCCATCCCTGCGGCCTGCGGCCGCTGGCGTCGTCGATGAACGCCCCGGCCGGAGGTGGCGTCGTTGCCAACGAAGTGATCGCCAAACTCAGCGCATCGGGCACCGTGTGTCTCTACAGCTCCACCCCGACCAACCTCGCCGCGGACCTCACCGGCTACATCCCTGCGACATCGGGAGTGGTGTCGCTGGAGCCTGCTCGTCTGCTCGACACCCGCCTGACGGGTGAGACTGTCGACGACCGGTTCGAGAAGGTCGGCAAGGTCGCTGCGGGTGGGATGATCGAGCTCGACATCTTGGGTCGTGGTGGTGTTCCCGACTCGGGTGTCGGCGCCGTGGTGTTGAACGTCACGATGATCCGTCCCGACGGCAACGGGTTCGTGACGGTCCATCCCTGCGGCCTGCGGCCGCTGGCGTCGTCGATGAACGCCCCGGCGGGAGGTGGCGTCGTTGCCAACGAAGTGATCGCCAAACTCAGCGCATCGGGCACCGTGTGTCTCTACAGCTCCACCCCGACCAACCTCGCCGCGGACCTCACCGGCTACATCGCCACCTGATCCCAGCCACGAGGTGTCGCGCCCCCGACGGCTGAGCGACCACGTCGAGAGTTCGCCGCCAGTCGTCTCGGCGCCGAACCCTTCGTCGCGCTCGACGCCACTTCGAGAGTCACCGTGAGCGTGACGCTCCACGAACGTCGGCGGACGCCCACGGACTTGGTTCTGCAGAACCCCTGCTCAGCAGGACTTCACGAATCTCCGTGGACGTCCGTGGACGTCGACGCGGAAGGCGTGGGATTCGAACCCACGGAAGCCCGAAGACTTCAACGGCTTTCGAGGCCGTCCCATTCGTCCGCTCTGGCAGCCTTCCGCGGTCGAGGCTAGCGAGAAATCGGTGATCCCACGCCTGGCCATGACTCCGGCGATCGCTCAAGGCGGATCGGTCCGTGACCGATGAAGTGTTGTATGAAGTTGGTCAAGACCCAGCCGGCAACGTGCCGAGGGCTGGACCACGCTTCCCGCCACGCCATGAGCACCGATCCCACCTCCACACCGACCTCCACGCCCGCCTCCACATCCGCTGGCGTCGGGCCGAGCTGGACCGCGCCGCCCCCGGCGGTGACGCGGCCACTCGCACCCCCGCCCCCGCCGCCTCCGATCGGCGTCGAGCGGCCGGCCCCCGCCAGTGCCGCCGAAGCCCTCGACGAGATGACCGAAGTCATCGCCGGTGCGCGTGGGGCACTCCTTGCCTCCGTGGATGGATTCGCGCTCGCCCAGAGCGACTCGATGCCCAACGAGGCAGCACACGCGGCGATGCTGGCGGCTGCCATCGGCCTCGCCCATCCACTCGTCCGCATGGGCGGCGGCGAGCAGCTTCGGCAGCTGGTCGTCGATCACGACGGAGGTCTCCTGCTGCTGTGGCCGATCGGCGACACCCGAGTCCTCGCAATGCTGACCGAGTCGACCGTCGACCAGACGCGATTGCGCCGGTTCGTCCGGGCTCGCGCATCGCTCCTGGCGGACAGTCGATGACGACGACCACTGACGACTCCGACCCCTCCGTCGAGTCGGCGCAGGTCGGTGAGGCCTCGCCGATGCGCCCGCTCGTCGAGCCCTCGGATCCGCATGCCGATTCCGCTGCAGCTCGGGGTCATGGCGACCCGCGCGAGGCTGAGGTGGTGGCGCCGTCGATCCACCACACGTTCAAGATCCTCGTCACCGGGCCGTTCGCCGCCGGCAAGACCTCACTCATCCAGTCGGTATCGCAGACCGCTGTCGTCTCCACCGATGTCGTGACGAGCGGCGACGAGTCCGACGTCAAGTTGCACACGACCGTGGCGATGGACTTCGGCACCTACCAACTCCCCGACGAGGGGATCAGCCTGCTGCTGTTCGGTACACCGGGACAGCCCCGCTTCCGGTTCATGACCAACATCTTGAAAGGCGACGTCGATGTCGTCGCCTTCGTGGTCGATGCCGAGGCTCGCCAGACCCACGCCGCGGCCGGGGTCGAGCTGCGCTCGATGTTGTCGGACCTCCGGGTGCCCGCGGTGATCGCGGTCAATCGCTGCAGCGACCAGGACGTCGCCGAACGCGTCGCGCGCTCGCTCGGCGCGTTGGCCGGTGAGCCGGTCGTGCCCTGCCAACTCATCAGTCCGGCGTCGGGGCGTCACGTGGTCGTCGAGATCCTGCTCACGCTGCTCGATGCCCTCGAAGCTGTCGACATGTCGGCGTCGACGACCGCGGAGGAGTTCTGACGTGTCGGGCGAACCGATGAGTACGGGGCTCCCCGCAGGCTCACGAAGCCTGTCGTTGGCCGAGCAGTTCGGTTCGTTCGCGGCGTACGCACTGTCGACCGAGACCACCCCCGACCGGCGTCGACGTCGCTCGACGTCGCGCGCTTCCACGCATACACGGGCGAGATCTCGTTCTCCACCGACCCGCTCGTGCGGCTCTACCTCGACGGCGGGACCGTGTACCACGCCGAGCGCGAGGGCGATCCGCAGATCAGCCAGGTCCTGCGCGATCTCGGAGTGGTCGAGGCCGACCAACTCGAGCGCGGCATGGTGCGCGTCGGCGATGTCGAGCACCTCGGACGGCTCTTCGATCGCGAACCGTCGATCGATCGCGATGCGGTGATGGTCGTGATGGAAACTCGGAGCGAGGCCATCGTCCGCGAACTCGCGAATCGTTCCACGGCGAGCGTCAGCGTCAGCGCCTACCGACACCACCCGTCGGGCATCCATCGCTGGTTCGTCGGCTCGGTCGACTCGGCCGGGAGTCAACGGCCGGTGAGTGTCGTTGCCCAGGTCGATCGTTCGGTCGTCGACGATCTCCCCGCACTGGAGGCCACGCCACCCGCTCTCGAGATCGAGTGGACAGAACCCGACCCGTCGGGGCCGCTGCCCGCGCCACTTCCGACACCCGCCGAGGTCGTGACGGATGTTGGTGCGATCGATACCGTCCACGCGGACTGGTCGTCCTCCGACGGCGACGGCGACGCGATCGTGCCACTCGGCGAGTTCCACATCGTGTGGCCGGACGGCACCGCCGACGCAGCGATCGTTTCAAAGCGATTCATCGTCGGAGCCGGTCACTTCGGAGCCGGCCATCACCGAGCCGGCCGCCTCTCTCCCTCCTCCGACACCTGTCGCCGAGACCGTTCCGGTGGTCGTGCCCGACGTCCGAGTCCGTTCCGACCGTCGTGTCTGCGACGTCCGAGTCCGTTCCGACCGTGGTGCCGGCGTCCCCTGCGACGTCCGACGCGGTTCCGACCGTCGTGCCTGCTTCGTCCGATGCCGCGGCCGACGGGATGCCATCGTTCTCGATCGCTCCGCTGCAGGTCGCGTCGCTTCCCGAACCCGACGCCGCCGTGCCCGACGACGTCGTCGCCGCCGTGAAGCGAGCGCTCGCAGGCGATCGAAGACGCCTCGACAGGTCGAGTACGGGTGCCCGAGCTCGGGGCGACATCGATCAGCGTGCCGGAGCTTCGTCTCCCGACGGCGGACGAGGAAGCCCCGACCGTCGGCGCTCCATCGGGCACTCCGACACCCGCCGCACCATCGGCGCCGGAAGACACGAGTGCCTCACCGGTCGTGGTGTCATCACCGGTTGCGAAGCCGCCCACCGCTGACGTGGCGGCGCCGACCCCAGCGCCCGCGCCGCTCGGCTTCGCCCCGCCGACGCCGGACATGCGGGCCGAGGCGGTCTACGAACGTGCTGCGGCGGCTGCCGAGGTGATTCCCGCAGCGGCGCGCCGATCCGGTCTCGGAGGAACCGACACCTCCCGCCCCGGGCCGCGCATCGGTGGTGTTCGTCGACGACGAGCCCGAGCCGGCGGCCGAACGCCGTGGTGCGCTGCGCCGCCTGATCGGCAGCTTGCGCCGCAGAGACGACTGACCCGTCACCGACGAGCGCGGAAGAAGTTGCGCAGCAGGTCACCGCACTCGTCGGCGGACACGTCGGCCGTGACCGCCACCGCATGATTGAGCGGTGCGCCGTTCAGCAGCCCGAAGTGGCTCACGACCGCTCCCGCTTTCGGGTCGGTCGCTCCGAACACCACCGATCCCAGCCGCGCATTGACCATCGCTCCGGCGCACATCGCGCATGGCTCGAGCGTGACGTACAGCGTGCAGTCGTCGAGGCGCCACGTCCCCAGTCGGGCGGCGGCGTCGCGGAGTGCGAGCATCTCGGCGTGGGCGACCGGGTCGCCGGTCAGCTCGCGTTCGTTGTGACGTGCGGCGATCATCTCATCGTCACGGACGACCACCGCACCGACCGGAACATCGCCGTGGTCGACTGCGGCGCGTGCTTCGGCGAGGGCCAGGTTCATCCAACGCTGGTGCTCGTCGGCCATCGTCCGAGTCTCGCATTTCGCCCCCGACTCCGAAATTCCGGCGGATCGTGACGCTGACCGTCACGATCCGCCGGAATTTGCGAGCCTGGCGGAGAGGGTGGGATTCGAACCCACGGAATGTTGCCATTCACACGCTTTCCAAGCGTGCCGATTCGGCCGCTCTCGCACCCCTCCAGGTGTTGCCCTCACACCTTGCACACGCTATCGGCGTGTGAAAGTGGTGGTGACCAGGCGATCTGCGGCACACAGGCGATGCCGATGAAGGCTGCTACCTTCCGGTCCTGACCTGGTTCACGGGCGCCCGTTGCACAGGACCCGGTCACCACCGCCGGTCATGATATCGCAGTCGCCAGGTTTCGGGCCTGATCGGCAAGCTCCGGTGAGCCGAGTCGGTCGGCCACCGCGTCGAATCGATCGGTCGGGCCGGTCCAGCGCCAGTCGTCGACTGCGCCGACCGTCGACCTCGGTGTCGATCGTGGCGATGCGGCGGAACAGGTAGGCGTCGGAGAGTTGCGCCTGGAGAGTGGCCGACAACTTCGCGGCACCGCGGAGACCGGGGACATCCCACTGACCCGCCGCCGGCGGGGATGTCCTCGATGTGGCCGTAGCGGGCGAGGACCGCCGAAGCGCTCTTGGCGCCCCATCCCGGGAGCCCGGGGAACCCATCCGCCGAGTCGCCGACGAGACCGAGGTAGTCCGGAATCGAGGCTGGTCCGATCCCGAACTTCGCGATGATCGCCGCCTCGTCGAGGACTTCCCGCTTCCGACGGTCGAATTGCACGACGCGTTCGCCCCGGACACATTGTCCGAGGTCCTTGTCCGGGGTGACGATCAGCACCTGTTCGACCCGCTCGTCGTCGTCGGCCACCGCCGCCGCAGCGCCGAGTGCATCGTCGGCTTCGTGGGCGACCATCGGCCAGACGACGAATCCCGCCGCAGCGAGCGCTTCCTCCATCACGGGGATCTGCGACGAGGATCGCCTCGTCCATCCCGGCACCGTCCTTGTACCCGTCGTAGAGGTCGTTGCGGAAGCTCTCGATCGTGTGATCGGACGCAATCCCGACGTGGGTGGCGCCGTCGGCGATCAGCGCCAGTGTGGACGCCACCACGCCCGCCGCCGCAGCCATCGCATGGCTGTCGGAGTGGCGCGACACCTGTCCGAAGTGCTGACGGAACAGCTCGTAGGTGCCATCGACGAGGTGAACGCGCATGCTCGGCACGGTAGTGCCGATCCGCGCTGCGCCCCAGCGTCCGCGGATGACTCGAATGCCGTCCGAGCTCGTCCGAGCCTTGTGGGGGCTGAGTCAGCGTTCCTTCGAGCGTGTTCGGCGCATGTCACGTGAGGCTCAGCAATTCCTCAAGACCCGACGACGGCTGGTCGATACATCCGTGACGACCGAACCACAGTCGTGTGGAGCCGCAGGTGCGCCCTGCTCCGCTGGTTCCACCCGAGGAGAGAGCGATGAGCGAACAACTTCAAGAGATGCAGCGCCAGATCGTGAGCGCGGTACAGCAGGAGCTGACCCGGTTCAGTGGCGATGTCGCGACGAATCTCGCCCAACTCCGCGACGAGATGAGCGCCGGTGCTGCGGCTCGTGTCGAGCTCGAACAACAGGTACAGGCTCTCGCCGGTGCCCTGGAGCGTTCGCAGTCGGCGAACGGGACCTATCAGACCGAACTCCAGCAACTCCTCGAGACACGCCTGAACGAGTTCAGTACGGCGACCAAGAAGCGCCACGACGAGATGAACCTGCGACTCGGACGAGTCGTCGATGAAGCGAACGTCGGAATCACTGCGGCGGTCGAATCGGCCGCACGACCGGTCCTCAAGGAAGTCGAGCACCGCCAGGACAGGATCGAAACCGACGTGCGCGCCCTCGATGGCAGCATCCGCAAGTTCGACGAGCAGGCCGGCAAGATGGTCAACCACATCAATGCGGTCACGACGGCCGTCGACGCCCGCCTCGAGCGGATCACCGCGGACGTGACGGGCAGCTTCGACGAGCGCTTCGCGAACGTCGTGATGCGGATCGACGAAGTCTCGGCGGCAGCCGCGCGCCAGCAGGCCGAGGTGTCCAACATCGTCGGCACCCGTGTCGATGCGAGTGAGGAACGGATCACGGAACGGATGAACGGGCTCGAGACCCGGCTCAACGACGAGATCGGCCAGCGCGTCGCCGACATCGACGCCCACGTCGGTCGGATCGGCGCCGGTCTCGACGACGCCGTCGTCACACTCAACGACCGAATCTCCAAAGCCGACGCTCGCTTCGCCGATGTCGAGGCCGAGTTCGCGGCGATTCGCGAGGACCTGGCCGACGGTCGACGCCGACGCGATCGACGAGATCAAAGAGAAGGTGTCGTCCGCCCTCGGGCAGGCCGAACTGGTCCGGATCGAGATGGACCGCTTCCAGGAGACCATCAAGGAACACCTCGATCACACCGCGGTTCGACTCACCGAGATCGAGACGACGGTGCAGGACCAGCACATGGACGTCGAGACGGCCGTGCAGCTCGAACGACTCGAGGAGGTCGAACGGGCCGTGCTGATGCTCGACCCTGACATCATCGCCGAGCGCAACAGCAGCCAGCCGACGGACGGAGCGGAGGACGAGACGGTCGCGATGGCGCGGCCCGCCGCGTCGGCGACCACGCCGATCGTCCCGATGATCGACCGCCTCGAGACTTCTGCGAACACACCGCTCGCTCCCCCGACCGCCGAACCGACGGTCAACGCGAACCCTGTGAACGGAACCGACCCGGAAACATCCTCCCTTCAGCCACCGGTCGCCTACTGACCGATCACCGGCATCACACGACTGGACAACGATTACATGGCACTCGGACGCAAGAAGAACGAAGACGGTTTCGAAGAGACGGCGGCGGTGGCGTTGCCGTCGCGGACGCGCCGACCGTCGGCCCAGACCCCGAGGAGTGCATGGCCGCGGGCCAAGCCCTCGTGCAGGCCGGCTACCTCACCGCAGAACAACTCTCCCAGTTGCTGCAGGACGCAAACGGTGACCTGTTCAAGTTCGGCGAGTACGCGATCACCCGCAACGGTGTCGGACGCAACGAGATCTCCAATGCGATCGGCGCGGCTTGCCAGGTGCCGGTCGCCGACTCGAACGTCGGCCAGCTCGACGCCGAGGTCGTCCAGAAGCTCCCGGAGCAACTGTGCCGCGAGCACAAGGTGATCGCGATCTCCGACAGCCCGGAAGGACTGCTCGTCTATGCGGTCGCTCCGACTGCAGCCGTCCGTCAGGCCGTCGAAGCCGGTGCCGGCGGCCAGCCCCTTGTCTGGCGGACCGCCGACCACAACTCGGTCACGTCGTTCATCGAGCAGATGTTCCGGACGTCGTCGAACCTCGACGAGATCGTCGCCACGTTCGCCGGTGAGGACGAGCAGCGCCAGCAGGCTGAGAAGACGGTCGCCGAGGTCAATCTCGACGACCAGGCGCCCGTGGTGCAACTCGTCGCGAAGATCGTCGGCCAGGCGCTTCGTGACCGCGCCTCGGACATCCACATCGAACCGCTCGACGATCGTCTCCGGGTCCGCTTCCGTGTGGACGGTCAGCTGGTCGAGGCCTTCAGGCTTCCCCTGTCGGCCCACAACGCGCTGACCTCCCGGCTCAAGATCATGTCGGAGATGAACATCGTCGAGAAGCGGGCACCGCAGGACGGCCAGTTCTCGACGAAGGTCGACGGGAAGGAACTCGACGTACGCGTTTCCTCCGTGGCGACCGTCTTCGGCGAGAAGATCGTGATGCGTCTGCTGGACAAGTCGAAGTCGATGGTCGGCCTCGGCGAGCTCGGTATGCCGAAGGAGACGTACAGCAACTACGCGAAACTCGTCCACGCACCGTTCGGGATGGTCATCTGCGCCGGGCCGACGGGCGCTGGCAAGACCACGACGCTCTACGCGACGCTGCTCGAGATCAACTCCGGCGGCAAGAACGTGACCACGGTCGAAGACCCGGTCGAGTACGTGTTCCCCGGCATCAACCAGGTGCAGACGAACGAAAAGGCAGGCCTCACCTTCGCCACCGGTCTCAAGGCCCTCCTCCGACAGGACCCCGACGTGATCCTCGTGGGCGAGATTCGAGACGCCGACACGGCCCGCATCGCGATCCAGTCAGCACTCACCGGCCACTTCGTGCTCTCGTCACTCCACGGCACCGATGCTGTGGCTGCGCTGCACCGCCTGCTCGACATGGGGATCGAGGCGTTCCTCGTCGCGTCGGCCATCGTCGGCGTGGTCAGTCAGCGACTCATCCGCAAGATGTGCGACAACTGCAAGGAGCCCTACGAGCTCGGCGCCGAGGAACTCGCGGTGTTCCGCCAGCACTCCGGTGGCAGCGAGAAGACCCAGTTCTGGCAGGGCGCCGGGTGCACCTACTGCTCCGGCACCGGCTATCGCGACCGCATCGGTATCTACGAGCTGCTGAAGATCACGCCGGAGATCCGCCGCCTGATCGTCGGTTGGGCGACGACGGAGGAACTCCGGCGCCTGGCCGTTGCGCAGGGCATGCGCACGATGCTTCGAGAGGCGATGCAACTCGTCGAAGACGACGTGACCACCGTTCCCGAAGTCGTCCGCACGCTCTTCGCCCACTGACAAGTATTCCTCACGTTCGTCGACGCAACCGCCGATGAACACACAGAACGCCACCGCTCTTCACCACGAGTACAGGAACCACTGAAATGCCCAAGTTCGCATACGCAGCAATCGACCCGACCGGCTCACCGATCGAAGGGGTCACCAAGGCCGAGACCATCGGCGCCGCTCGCGCGCTGCTGGTCGAACAGAACCTGTTCCCGACGAAGATCGAAGAGTCGCGCGGCATGCTCGACTTCGAGCTCACCAAGGAGAAGGTGAAGAAGAAGGAGCTGATGCACTTCACGCGTCAGCTCGCGGTGTTCGTCAAGGCCGGTATCCCGTTGACCGATGCGCTCGTCACGATCGGCGACGAGACCGAGGACGTCGCCCTGCGGCGTGCGATCAGCAACCTGACCGACGATCTCCGCAACGGCGGCCTGCTCTCGGTGGCTGCCGCCGGTCACCCCGAGGTGTTCCCCAACTACTACATCGGCATCCTGCAGTCCGCCGAACTGACCGGTCAGCTCGACACAGCGCTCGAGAGCCTTGCGGAGTACCTCGAGCGTGAGCTCGACACCCGATCGAAGGTCGTCGGCGCCCTGTCGTACCCGATGGTCGTCATGGTGATGGCATTCGGCACCGTGCTCATGCTCGCCGGCTACGTCCTGCCCGCAGTTCAAGCCGCTCTTCGAAGAACTCGGTGCCGAGCTCCCGCTGCCGACCCGGATGATGCTGTTCTTCTCCCGGTTCTTCACCGACCTGTGGTTCATCACGGCCGGCTTCTTCGCCGTCCTCATCGGGATCTTCCTGTTCCTCGCGAAGCACCCGACTGGCCAGATCTGGCGACAGCGCCTCGTCCTGAAGCTGCCGATCGTCGGCGGCATCGTCGACTATGCGATTCTCGAGCGCTTCTGCCGGATCCTCGGCGCCATGGTCAAGGCCGGTGTGCCGTTGCCCGAGGGGCTCAAGACCACGACGGACGCGACGTCGAACGTCGTCTACGTCGAGCGCCTCGAAGTCGCCCGGGAGCAGATCCTCGAAGGCCGCGGATTCTCGGGTCCGCTGATCGAGACCGAGTTGTTCCCCGGCGCCGCCAAGCAGATGTTCAAGGTCGGTGAGGAGACCGGTACGTTGGACGCTCAGCTCGAGATCGCCGCGATCTACTTCGACCGCGAACTCGAGAGCCGGATCAAGAAGTTCACGACGCTCTTCGAACCGATCATGATCGTGTTCGTCGGCGTCGATCGTCGGCTTCGTCGCCATCGCCCTCGTCTCGGCGATGTACGGCGTGCTCGGCGGCGTGAAAGAAGACGGCCGTCGTCGAGGCTCCAGCGCCGGTCGTCCAGGTCGTCGAGGTCGAAGGGTCGGGGCTCGTCTGACCGCTCGGTCAGCGTCCGAGCACGAGGTCGACGAAATGTTGTCCCACGAACACCGCCACGACGGCGCCCATCGCGAGGAACGGTCCGAACGGGATCATCGTCTTCCCGTCGGCCTTGCCGCCGATCATCGCCGGGATCGCCCCGAGCGTGCCGAGGACGAATCCGAAGAAGATGCCCGGTGCCACGATGCCCGGGTTCAGCCAGCCCAGGTACATCCCCAGGAACGGCGCGAGGATCACGTCGCCGAAACCGAACGCGACGTCTTTGCCGTAGTAGGCATTGCTGCCGACGTAGATGCCACCGATGATCGCAAGCGCGATCGCGGCACCGAGTGCTGCCATCCAGATGCGTTCGCGGCTCGTCGAGCACGATCGCCGCGATCGCCAGTGCGACGCCGCCCAGCACGATGCCGGTGAACGTGATCTCGCGGGGCAACCGTTGCTCCTGGATGTCGATCCAGCTCTGCGCCACGAGCACCGAGCCGAAGATCAGGAACGCCGGCAGCACGGCGATCGTGTCCTGGAAACGCAACGCGAACAGCACCCAGATCGCGACGTTCGCGAGCTCGATCACGATCGGCTCGATGCCGATCGGGTTGCGGCAGCGGCGGCACCTCCCTCGGAGCACCAGCCAGCTCACCACCGGAACGAGGTCCAGCGGCCCCAACCGCAGACCGCAGTTCCCGCATGTGCTCGGCGGGTGGTTGATGTTGCCGCCCCGAGGTACCCGATCCACCACCACGGTCAAGAACGAGCCGATCAACAGGCCGAACACGACCACCAACGGAATCAACAGCGAAAGACTCATCAGTACCAGTACGCCGGTCTCGTTCCGGCCCGTGCGGGAGGTTAGACCACCATGTCCACTCAAGAACCCGATCCCATGCTCGTGTCGCTGGCAACAGCGACCGTTCAATCCGGGGCATCCGACCTCCACCTCACGGTGGGCCGGCCGGCCACCGTCCGACGTGACGGCATCCTCGTTGCATTCGAGAACGTGCCGGTGCTCACGTCGGTCGAGATCGACCGCATCATCGACTCGCTGCTCGACGATCAGCAACGCCTGGAGCTGGGGGAGAACAGTCAGGTCGACTTCTCGTTCGGCCTTCCGGGAGTCGGCCGATTTCGTGCGAACGCCTTCAGCCAGCGCAACTCCTATGCGCTCGCTCTGCGCGTCGTGCCGTTCCGTGTTCGCTCACTCGAAGAACTCGGTTGCCCCTCAGCGTGTACGACGCTGTTGAACCGGCCGTACGGCATCGTGCTCGTCGTGGGGCCGACAGGTTCGGGCAAGTCGACCACGCTCGCCGCGATGATCGACCGGATCAACGAGACCAAGCCGGTCCACATCCTCACGATCGAGGACCCGGTCGAGTATCTGCACCACCACAAGCTCGCGATGGTCAACCAACGTGAGGTCGGCACCGACGTGCGGTCGTTCCAGACCGGACTGAAGAGCGCCCTTCGTGAGGACCCCGACGTGGTGCTGCTCGGCGAGATGCGCGACCTCGAGTCGATGGAGATCTCCCTCTCCCTGGCCGAGACCGGCCACCTGGTGTTCGCCACGCTGCACACGAACGACGCCGCCCAGGCCCTCGACCGCATCATCGACGTGTTCCCGGCCGAACGCCGCGACCAGATCCAGATCATGCTGGCCGGCGCGCTCCAGGGGGTCATCTCCCAGCGCCTCCTCCCGGCGATCGGCGGCGGCCGTGTTGCGGGCTACGAGGTGATGATCGCCAACGAGGCGATCCGCAACCTGGTGCGCGAAGGCAAGTCGCGCCAGATGCGCAACATGATCGCCACCGGTGGCGGCGAAGGCATGCAGACCATCGAGATGGACCTCTCCCGTCTCGTGGCCGCCGGCCTGATTTCGATCGAGACGGCGATGGAGTCCAGCGCCTATCCCAAGGAGATCCAGGCACAGCTCGCCACCGCCCGATCGCAGCTCCAGGCGCAGGCCACGCTTGCCGGGGGTCAGGCCGGATCGTCCGGAAGTGGCGAGTACGCCGATCCGCTCGCCGGCGCTGCCCAGAGCTGACCGAGTCGAACGGCTCGGTTCGAAGGAGACGTCATATGGCTGCCAGGAAGTTGCCGTACAAGAATCTGGCCGGGGTCACCACGTGCCCCGGCGGGTGGCTCGTGTTGCCGGCCCGAATGGCTGGCGTGACCGTCGCCGCCGAAGAGGCGTTCGTCGTGAAGCGGCTCTTCGACGTGCTCGACTACCGCCCGGTGTTCGATGCCGCCGCGATCAACGCACCGATGGGCCTGAAGGACTTCCCCGATGGTCCGTGGCGGGCGTGCGATGTCGATGCCCGGCAGTACGTGGGCTGGCCGCGAGCGGCCGCAATCTACGGAGTCCCGAGCCGGGAGGCGTTCGAAGAGCGGACGGGCATGGGCGCAGCGCGGCTCGAGAGCTGGATGAACGGCGCCGACAAGCGGCGGTTTCGTTGGATGCGCGAGGCAGCGCACGAGATCCAGCCGTACCATGCGCGCCGCTTCGTGCCGGCGCATCCGGACGTGTCCTTCACTGCGATGAACAACGACGAGCAGCTGAAGACGTCGCCGTGGCACGAGGACGGTCGACGTGAACGGATCGAACTCATCCGTGATCAGCTCCCGGGTGTCGACGACGTCGTGACCCGCACGCCACCAGCGGGCGCCCATCCGAAGATGTTGCTCGACGCGGCGGCGATGTTGTGGACCGCCCGCCGCCAGTCCGGCCGGGCCATCAGTCGCTTCCCGCTCGATCCCACCTGGGATACCGAAGGCATGCGCACCGAACTCGTCAGGTAGCGACAGGAACGCCGCTCGCGGCGTTGCGCAGGCTCCGCATTGACCGACGTCAACGTCGTCGCTGCGCGCCTGGCGACCAGCGCCCCTGACGCCCCCTGACCGGAGGTCCAATCGGCAGCAGCTGCCTGACCTTCTGTACGGGTCGCCCTGTCGTTCGGTCGATCCCGCGCGACACTGCCTCCATGGCTACTTGGACTCGTGCGTTGGTGACCGGTGCTTCTTCGGGAATCGGGCGGGAGATCGCTCGGCAGCTCGCCGCTGACGGCACCGACCTGGTGGTGGTGGCACGCGACGAACAGCGGCTCGACGAGCTCGCCGCCGAGCTCGATGTGGAGTGCGAGGTGATGGTTGCCGACCTCGCCGATCCCGGGGGGCTTTCGCGCGTCGAAGATCGGCTGCGCGATGTGTCGTCGCCGATCGACCTCCTGGTCAACAATGCCGGGTTCGGCCACCAGGGATCGTTCCACGAGCTGGATCTCGAACGCGAGGCGGTCGTCGTCGACGTCAACGTCGTCGCCGTGCATCGCCTCGCCCATGTCGCTGCGGTCGAGATGGTGGCAGCGGGCCGTGGTGGCATCTTGAACGTGTCGTCGATGGCGGGCTTCATGGCGTCTCCCGGGACTGCGACGTACGCCGCCACGAAGGCGTTCGTCACGTCGCTGAGCGAGGCGATCCACGCCGAACTCGAGCCGCGCGGGGTGCACGTGACGGCCCTGTGCCCGGGTTTCACGCGGACCGAGTTCCAGGATCGTGCGGACTACGACACGTCGAAGCTGCCCGAGTTCCTGTGGCAGAGCGCCGAGCAGGTCGCCCAGGCGGGGTTGCGGGGCGTCGCCGCCAATCGTGCGGTCGTGGTCCCCGGGGCGAAGAACAAGATCGGCGCCGGCGTCATCGATGTCCTGCCCGGCGCGGTTCGACGCTTCGCGCTCACCAAACTGCCGCGCTGACGCACGGCGCACCGACGTGGTGTGCTCAGTCGAGCGCGAGCTCGTGGATCGGTCCGTCGAGCGGACCGCTGTCGCCGAACGGCGCTGACTCGACGGGGTCCGACGTGCCGGATGGCGGCGGGAAGGCTCCGAGCGTCGGCGCATCTTCGGGGATGTCGAGCGGTTGCGCGTCTTCGAACGCGAAGACCGAGTGGTCGCCGATCGGCTCGATGGGAGTCGGTTCGGGAACCGGAGCGGGTGCCGGTGCGGGGACGTCCTGTCTCGGCTGGAAGAGATCGGTGATTGCGTCGGCCAGCGCCTTCTGGTTCGACAGGCAGAGCTGAAGACCCTGACGGATCTCTTCGATCTGGGCGTCGAGTGAGTCGAGGCGGGCGGTCACGTCGACGACTCCGGTCGATCCGGCGAGCCGGTCGGCACGTTCACGTTCGACGAGCCCAATCACCTTCTGTTCGCTGCGCTCGTTGGAATGCAGTGCCTCCGAACGAACCATCTCGACCTGCTCTTGGGCGATCTGGGCATATGCGGCCAGCGAGGTGAACTGGCTGTTGATCTGGTGCTCGACCTGGGTGACGCGCTGGTGGAGGTCGTCGACGCGCACCGTCTCGGCAACGGCCGCCTCGTCGCCGAAGAAGTCGTCGACCGTGAGGTCGCCTTCGGTCGCTCCGTCGTGATCAATCGGGTCTTTTGTCTTGCCGAACATTGGTTCCGCTCTCGATGAATTCGATCAGTCCTACACACACGCACATGCATGCATGTGAAGAGCATCGGTTCGTGTTGAGACGACCTTGAGCGCGACCTGCCATTTCCCCAAATATCACGGAATCATCAAGCCGATCTCAAGTATCGACGCCAACGAACAAGCAACCTGAGCAGGTACTTCGCGAGATCCGCGAATTTCTCCGAGAATCTTCTCAAGCTCCGCTCGGACTCGGCCGAAACCATTTCTGCGCTACGGGAGATCTTCTCACGGAGGGCATCAACGTGAGAAATAACCAACTCGATTCATTAGCGGAAGGAAACGCAGAATCATGAACAAGAACCAGGACAAGGGCTTCACCCTCGTCGAACTCCTCATCGTCATCGTCATCCTCGGCATCCTCGCCACCGTCACGGTGTTCGCGGTGTCCGGAATCACCGATCGCGGCCAGCAGAACGCCTGCGCCGTCGAGAAGCGTGCCCTCGAGACCGCCACCGAGGCGTACTTCGTCGAGAACAACCAGACGTTCCCGACCACGCTCGCTCAGCTCGAGACCGGTGGCTTCATCAAGGATCCGGTCCGGGCCGGGGTCTGGAACGCCCCCACTGCCACCGGCGACATCGTTGCCACTCCTGGCGGCGAATGCGTCTGATCTGATCGCCTGATCACCTGATGAAGGGCGTCCCGCTTCGGCGGGGCGCCCTTCGTCGTTCCCGCCTTCTCCTCGATCATCCGCTCGCCGACCCGCCAAGAGGACCAAGATGACCACGATCCCGATGACCAGACACTCGACGGTCGAACCCGCGCCCGCCGACCGCGCCGAGCGCCCGCAGCTCGCCACGCCCGCCGAGCACGACCGAACGGGTTCGGGTCGGACGTCGTTCTTCGCCCGGTACGGGCTGACCAACCTCGACGTCCTGGTGATGTCCGTCGTCGTGCTGATCACGTGTGCGTACACGCCGTTCTTCTTCACTTGGTTCTGGGCGCCACGGGCGATCATGATGTTCGTCACGCTTCCGGCAGGCCTCGTCGCAACGGTGCACCTCGCCCGGCAGCGTGATCGCGCCGCTCGCTGGGGTCTCGCGCTCATCGCCTGGGCCACGTTGTCCGCGGCGGTGTCGGGAGGGTTCTTCGCAGCGTTCCAGGGTTTTGTTGGTCAGGACACGACGGTGCTGTTCTGGGCCGCCGCCCTCGGTGTGTACTCACTCGGCCGGATGATGTCGACTCCGGGTCGAGACCTGCTGACTCGAGTGGTCCTGGTCGTGCTCGGGTTGCATGCGGTCGTCGGGGCAATGCAGATGGTCTTTCAGATCGAGGGCGGCGACCTTGCCCTCGACGGTGATCGCTCGATCGGGCTGACACCGAATGCCGTCTACTTCGGTGGCTTCATGGCGATGGGCGTGGCGTTGTGCCTGCACCGGGTTGCCACGGGCACCATTCGACCCGCGCTCTGGAGCGTCGGTGCGGCGTGCTTCGGCGTGGCGTTGTCGTTCTCGGGGTCGAGGGTCGCATTCGGTTCGATCGTCTTGGTCGCAGGGCTGCTTCTGGTGCGCGCTCCCAGCCGACGCCTGGGCTTCGCGACCGGTGGTGTGCTCATCGGCGTGACCCTGGGGTCCTTGATTGCCCGGATCGCCGGATCTGGACGAGACGCCGCATCGCGTCTTTCGGAGACCGGCTCCGGTGGCAGATTCGCGTATTGGCTCGGGGGCTGGGATGCGTTCCTCGAACGGCCCGTGTTCGGTTGGGGGCTCGGCCGATTCCGCACGGCGATCCAGGGCGATCTCTCCTTCGACTTCGTCGCGTCGACGGCGAACGATCAGGCGCAGTGGGATGCTCACAATCTCATCGTCGGCGCAACCGTTGCGGTCGGTCTACCCGGTTTGATTCTGCTCATCGCGTTCGTGTGGTTTGCCGTGCGCTCAGCGACCGGGGCGCGTGCGTACGCCGTGCTCGCCGTGTCGCTGACCTGGTTGCTCCAACCAGCGGGCTTGATGACGCTGCCGCTCGCGATGCTGTTGTTCGGCGCCGCGGGAAGGCACCCTGATCCGTTGCCGGACGATGGCACCGGGCCCTCGCCGAGGTCCGTGACGTCGGGAGTCCCCGGTTCGGTCTGGGGTGTTGCGGTCGTGCTCGGCCTGATCCTCGGTGGCTGGCTCGCCGTCGCCGAGTTCCGGCTCTCGGAGGCTGTGCTCGACGGGGATCCGTACAGCGTTCGGTCTGCGGCATCGATGTACCCGCGTGATCCGATCGTCAGCAACGTTGCCGCATCCAGCTTCCTTGCTCGGGAGCCGCTTCGTCCCGAACTCGGGGTTCCGGCCCTGGAGGCGCTCGAGCGCTCGGTCGATTACGAAGCGACCAGGCCCCTCTGGTGGACCGAACTCGCAAACCGCCAGGGCGTCCTCGGTGACCTCGACGCAGCGCTGGTGAGCGCACGTCGCGCGCTCGACCTCCAACCGACCGATGCGACTGCGTGGGAGCTGGTCCGACAGATCGGTTTGGACACCGGTGATCCGGCGCTCGTCGAGGAGGCCGACTCGGCGTTGTGTCGCCTGGGGTTCGATCTGGTCTGCGCGTAGCGTGGTCGTCTCGATCCGACGGACGGCCCCGAAACCAGTCCGCCGCGTACAGTCCACCTCTGCATGAGCGTCGACCGACACGATCGTCCGCCCCTGTCCACCGCACGCGACCTGGCCGGCACGTGGGGCAGTCTGAATCGCAAGCGGATGCAGGCGGTGCGGCGCATGGACCATCGTGTGGGTCGCCTCGACCGAACTCGACGACGACGAACGCCGACTCGAAGCCGCGGAGATCTTCTGTCGCTTCGAGTTCGAACCCGCTTGCGACGACCTCGACGCGGAGCGTTCATGATGGCGATGCACGTGTCCAAGTGGCGAGGGTCTTCCCCAAGTGACGCTGTCGGAATCATCCAGGTGGAGTCGATGTGGCAGCAAACTCGAAGACCAGTTGGGGGGACCTCCAGGCCAGTACTCGCCCGAGTCGTGAATGACTCGGCGACATCGGTTGATCGGCCGACACGTGTTGAATGTGCCCGCGCAATCCCCGCACGGTGATGAGCTCGAGGTTTGCACGGCGCGCTGACTCGAGAAGCTCGTGAGGGCTGATCAGCGGTCGCCAGGTGTGATCACCCGTGGCCCGTCCGGCAAGTCGAAGAGCTCGTCGTCGCAGTGCCCGTCGGTTGACGTAGGAGACCACGAGTCGTCCGTCAGGGCGAAGGCGATTGCGGCAGGACGAGAGCAACGATGAAACGTCGTCGATGTATTCGAGAACTCCAGATCCCGCGATGCAGTCGAAGTTCGTTCCCTCGAACGGAATCGAATCGTTGTTGAGGTCGGTACAGGCCGTGGTGGCGTCAGCCACCTCGCGAAGTGCCACTTCGGAGATGTCGGTGGCGTAGTAGTCGGCCTCCGGACACAGACGTCCGAACTCGGCGCGGAGTTTGCCGGTGCTGCAACCCAACTCGAGTACGGAGGCTGGGCGTCGGTTGGCTGCAACCCGAGCGATTGTTGCGGCTCGCTCGTGGAGCACGTCGTAGCTGAGCGACTCGTCGGACCAATGTGCAGCGTCGTTCGGTGATCTGCCCGTCACGCGTGTACCTCCGCGAGTTCACGTTGCTCCGGTCGCCGGTACGACCGAAGGTTGTTGAGCGTGAGCAGTACCGCCACGCCGACCGCAACCATGCCGAGTCCGGCTCTTCCCCCAAGGTATCCGAGCAGGTACAAGACGGTGGACATTGCCAACGATGCGAGGAGTGACAGTTGCGCCCGCCGGCCGGTAGCCCGTAACCCGGGCGCTGCCAGGTCTCGCGCGAACCACGCTGCGGTTGCCGCACTCACGATGAGCGCCGCTGACCATGCCAGACCTGCCGCGGTGATCCCCCAGCGGGGGATGAGGGAGATGTTGATCACCAGATTGACGACCAACGCGAGCGCCGAACCGACCATGACGAGCCTGGACTTGCCCATCATCAAGAGGAGCACTGCAGCCGGACCGAACACCGTGGCGATCATTGCGCCGAGCAGGATGATTCGCCCAGCGGGCACTGCCGCTTCGAGCGACGAGTCGACGAGTGGCGCGAGGTTGCCCATGAAGATGATCAGGGGCACGGCCATCGGCCAGACAATCGAACTCTGGAAGCCGACGAGATCGTGATAGGTACGGCGTAGTGCCGACCGGTCGCCCCGTCCGGCGGCGGCGCTGAACCGAGGAGCGCCGACTTCAATCGCTGCATCGAGCGAGAACATGTAGACGAGGACGACTCGGGAGATAGCCGTGTAACCAGCGGCCGCCGCACTCGACAGTATTGCGGATATCAAGATCGTGTCGGACCACGCGAGGATGCCATCGAGGAGGCCGCTGACGCCTTGCGGTGCGGCAAATGTCCAGAACTCGCGTATGCCGACCAGGGTCGAGTCTCCGCCGCTCGCAAAGCCGCTGAACGCCGAGCGAAGGGCCAAGGCTGCGACAACCAGCAGCACGAGGTTCACGAGTTGGAGCGTGACCAGGGTGGCCGTTGCCGAGCCGACCCCGATCGTCACACAGGTGACCAGATAGAGCAGTGGCCGTGCGAGCCGCTCGATCAGCCTGAACTTGACGAACGCTTCGACGCCCTTGAGCGCATGCACGCAATTCATGTACAAAACGAAGAGCGGTGCCGCGACAGCCACGATCCGCAACGTTCTCTCGGTCTCGACAACGTATTGGTCATTGATCACCGATGCGAGACCTGGCGCAACAACCCAGAGGAGCGCACCGACGACGACCGCGAGACCGGCTGCCCCCGACACGCCGATTGCCACGACCCTCCACGCAGCTCGCCGAGTCGCCGTCCGGTCTCCGCTGACGTTGCTGCTCAGGTACCTGACGATCGCCGCCATGCTGCCGAAGTCTGTTGCGCGCAACACGACGACTTGCACCGCGATTGCAACGACGACGACACCCGCTTCGGCAGCTCCGAGTGAACGGATCAACCAGAGGAGGAACGTGATGTTTGCCGCGCTTCCGACGGCGACGGTCAAGAAGCCTGCAGCGGCGATGCGGCGAGTTGTGTCGGCCGTTGCAGTCATCCCTGATCGAGCAGATCCTGAAGTGCGGCCCGCCACGAGGCGATGTCGCTGGACCGCGGACGGAAAGCGTTCGATGGCTGAGTGAGAGCCTCGACCGCGTCTGCTCGTGAACGTGGATCGGCGTGGTAGTGCGCGGAAACGGCGTCACAGGTCCGCGCGACGCGATCATCGAGCGCGAAGAGCGTGCACCGAGCCCCGATGCGCTGCGCAAGCAATGCAGCATGCAACCGGGTGGTCACGACGTCAGCTCCTGTCCGCTCCAAGTAACGCGAGAGGTCTGATGGACCGCCGTGGACGACGTTGAGGGCTCGGCCCAGCGGATGGTCGAGAATGGCTGCGTCGCGGGGGCCTGCAGCCAGACACTCAGCGAGTTGTACACCGAGGCCGCCGCCTCCACGATCAGTTCCTCGGGGCGGTGTGCTCCGAGCGAACCGTTCATGATGACAACGCCTTCAGTTGACCGCACGACGTCCTCGGTGGAAGCGTGCGCGGCGTCGGAGATCGACCATGTCGTGACACACCCGGTGAGGCAGGCGTGCAGACCTGCATTTTCGAGGAACTCTGTCGTCATTTCGTCGCGGCAACTGTGGACGGCGTCGGGATGAAGGACCGAGCGGAGGTACCGAGCTGCGTTCGGCGTCGGGGTGCGGTCGAAGCCGCATGCGACGAGTACGAACTTGCGCTGTCGACGAGGCAGCGGCGGAAGCCGCCAAAGCTGTCGAGGCCCAGGAGAGGCGGGAAGGAGGTTCGTCCCACCAGCGAGGACGGCACTCACCTCGTCGATGATGCGCTTGCCGCGATATCCGATTGGGGAATGAGTGGGAAGTACGAACTGGGCCCGACCGGCCAACTCTGCGTGAAGCTCTCTCCTGAGGGCTTCCATGATGACCTGGTCTCCGAGGTTGTCCGAGGTGATCGACGTGTCGGCGATGGCGATGGCGCTGAGAGTGGGGCTAGACATCAATGGTTGACCGGCATGTCAGGTTGCTTCGCAAGCTCCCAGGCTATTCGTGTCCCCGGTTCCATTCCGCGATGACCGATCACGACGACCGTGTGAGTCGGTAACGTCGGCCGCGTGCGAGTCGTGCTGGTGATTGTGGGCTTGAGCATGGGTGGAGCCGAGCGACTACTTGTCGACCACGCCAAGCGTCTCGTCGACGCTGGCGACGACGTCACGATCGTCACGATGTTGCCCGGCGGAGCGCTCGTGGCCGAGGCACGGCGGACTGGAGCAACGGTCGTGTCGCTGGGGTTCCGTCGTGGGCGCCCGTCGTTGCGTGGCGCGGTGCGCTATCTCAGGATCATTCGCTCGACTCGACCAGCCGTCGTGCACGCGTGGATGTTTCATGCCAACGTGCTCGCGTGGCTTGCGCGTCTGGCCGTACCGGTGCCCGTCGTGTTGTCAAGCGTGCACAATGTGAACGAGCGGGGGGACCGCCCTCGTCACTCAGCGTTGCTTCGGCTCCGACTCCTTGCGTATCGCTGGACCGATCGATTGAGCGAGCTCACGAGTCATGTCTCAGAGCGCGGAGCACAGAGATATGTGCGAGCGCGCACGTGCGCTCGCGATCGAATGAGGTTCGTGCCGAACGGCACCGACATGGAGCGTTTCGAAAGAGATCCATCCACACGGGGAGACATGCGGGCGGAATTGGGAATCGAACCTCGAGATCGAGTGCTGATCACCGTCGGTGCGCTCACGGCGCAGAAGAATCAGGCGGCGCTGGTCGACGCGTTTGCGTGCGTGGCGGCGACGCACACGAGTCTGAAACTGTTGGTGGTCGGAGATGGACCGCTCTCAGCGGATCTCGCGGAACAGTGCAGGCGCCTGCGTCTCGGCGACCGTGTCGAATTGTTGGGACTGCGACGCGACATTCCGGCGTTGATGTCTGCAGCCGACGTCTTCGTCCTCCCGTCTCGCTTCGAGGGAATGCCAGTCGTCATCCTCGAAGCCTTTGCGGCGGGTCTGCCCGTTCTGGCGACAAGTGTCGGTTCCGTCCCCCAACTCGTTTCAGAGCGGACGGGCTGGCTCATACCACCTGGTGACGCCCATGAACTCGAGCGTGCACTGAATGAAGTGTGCGAGGCCGAGCCGACGAGGCTTTCCGATCGTGGACAGACCGCGGCTCGACTTCGTCAGAGCGCACTACGGCGCTGACCGGTACTCGGCCCGATGGAGGCGTCTCTACCGTGCCCTGGCCGATCACACCCCGCGTCGGTCGGCCAAACCAGCGGGCAGGCGGGCCGATGAGGTGATGTTCGGAGATTCGCCGGTCCCCTGATGGCGGGTCGAGCGAGGTGTTCATGATCTTGTGGCGTGGATCACGGGAGGCGTGCCCGAACCGTCTCCGCCTGATGTCGCACTCCTTCGTGAATCGACACCTGTGGCGCCCAACCGAGTTTGCTCCGGGCGGCTTCGGTCGACGCGTGCGTCTTCGGGACATCGCCACGGGCGACCTCGGTGCGCCGCACGTCGATCGGGTGTCCGACGGCCTCGCCCGCCACCTCGATCAGTTCGTTCATCGACACCGACGAGCCGCCGGCGATGTTCACGATCGTGCCGGGCTCGATGTCGCTGGTGGCTGCGAGCACGTTGGCTTCCACCACGTCGCCGACGTAGGTGAAGTCGCGGACGGCGTCTCCGCTCCCGTACAACTCGAAGGTCCCACCGGTCAAGCCGCACTCGAGGAGACGATGCGTCGCCATGTCGGGACGTTGGCGCGGCCCGTACACCGTGAAGTAGCGCAGCGCGGCCGTCGGCACGCCGAAGATCGCTGCATAGAGACCGGTGAGATGTTCACCGGCGAGCTTGGTGACCCCGTAGGGACTGCGCGGTGCAGGCAGCGTCTCCTCGGTGGTCGGGAAGGTCGTGGTGGCGCCGTAGATCGACGACGACGAGGCGTACACGAAGCGCGCGAGCGACGCGCTCGTGGCTGCTTCGAGCAGGCGCTGGGTGGCTTCCACGTTCCAGCGGACGTAGTCCGTGAAGCCGTCGGCCCATGACGCTCGCACGCCGGGTTGGCCGGCCTGGTGGAAAACGACATCGACATCGTCGAGGAGGGCGACCAGGTCGTGTTCGAGCAGATCGGCTTCGATGAACTCGTAGCGGTCGTCGCTTCGGGCGATCTCGATGTTCGCGAGCTTCTCGTGGCGCGGGTAGTAGTCGGTCAGGCAGTCGAGCCCGACGACATCCCAGCCGAGTTCGAGACAACGCTCGCTCAGGTTGCTCCCGATGAATCCGGCGGCGCCGGTAACGAGCGCCTTCATGGGCGATCGTCTCGTCGCCCAGCCTGGTGTCGTGGTGGCGTTCGTCGGCACGTCATTGCTGTGCTCCCTGGTAGTAGTCCGGGGCCTGGAACTCGCGGATTCGATCGTCGTGCTTCGCGCCGAGGAAGTGGGTTCCCGTGGCGAAGTCGACGCGCCAGTCCTGCGGGATCGCCCGGTCGAGCGAGCCGAGTCCGGCTGCGAATGCGTAGGCGAGCCTTGCGGCGCGACGGCTGCGGGTCAGCCCACCGACGAGGCCGCGGAGTGCGAGCGCCAGCACGGCCCCGGGCCCGCCGATGGGGCCGGCGTCGATCTGGTCGAAGCGTCCGAACAACAGGCGGTGACCCGAGTGGGTGAAGCGTGTGAAGTCGTACGGGCCCTCGTGCACGGGCTGGAGAAAGGGGGTCTCGGCGTAGACCAGGCCGCCGGGGACCAGCACGCGAGTGAGTTCGTCGACGACCACCGACGGTTGCGCGACGTGCTCGAGCACAGCCTGCACCCAGACGACGTCCACCGACGCGGCGGCGATGGGAAGCTGGTGACCGTCGGCGACGAATGTCGTGTTGGCCGACGGATACACGTCGAACGAGACGATCGTCGCACCGGGGATGTCGAACAGCGGCTCCGAGCCGGCGCCGATGGTGCCGCCACCGATGATCAGCACCGTGCGCCGATCGACCGGTCGTTCGGCCATGAACGACGCGATGTGCGTCGTGGCCGCCGAGTTGTCACGATCTCCACGGACGCGGCGCTTGAGACGGTCGATGATGCCGCGCCGGCTCGGGTCGTGGGGACGGATGTCGGCCTGCTGGCCCGCGTGGACCGTCGGGAACGTCCAACCCGCCGATGTGCGGCCGACGGGTGGGAGCAGAACCGGCTGGTCCTGCACCACGGCATAGTCCCGACCTGATCCACCGACGAGCACGCCGCGCTCGGTGTCGTGGGTCACCGGTGAGTGGTCGATCGGGTCGACGAGCAGGTGTGCCACGTCAGACCAGTGTGCTCGACCGTTCATCGTCGGCGATTCTTGCGCGTGGTGCGCATTGCGTCACGGATGGCATGGAGGTCGTCGAGGTCGGCGCGATTCCAGCGGACCGTGTGGATTCCGCCGGTCGATGAGCGCTCGTCGGCTGGCCGCGCGCAGTGTTGCACCCAGTGTTCGACCTCGTCGACGAAGCGTTCGGAGCTCAGTACCGGCATCGTCGGTCGCGGAAGGAGTCGTTTCGGCACACGGTCGATCCAGCGGAGGGTTCGCAGCCTTCCGGCGTCGAAGGGACCGATCAGCAGCGCAGGAGGTTTCAGAATGACGAGTGGCAGATCTGCTGATGCGAACGACGGGCCGAAACCGGTGTCGAGGGTGGCATCGCACAATGCTTTCGACCAGCCGTACGGGGTTGTCGGGTCGTCCGCTTTCGATGACGACACGTGGACCAGCGGGACCCGACGATCGAGGCACCGGCGCGCGAGGAGGAGTGGTAATGCCACGTTTGCCGCCGTGAGGCGGTCGAGGTCCGCGGCGCTCGGTGTGCGGTCGACATGTGCCACGCCGGCCAGATTGAGTACGGCGTCGACGTTGCCGAGTGTGGCGACGAGTTCACCTTCGAAGCGGTCGTGGTCGTCGCTCGTGTAGCGGCTGATCGTGTGTGTGGTGACGGCGTTGTCGCGTTCACCGAGTCGTGCGAGGACTGCACGACCGACCCTGCCCGATCCCCCGAGCACCAGCACGTCGATCGCTTGCGGATCGGACTGCGGGGTGGTCATCCGAGCATCCGTTCGTGTAGTTCGACGATGGCCGGCACGATCACGTCGAGGCCGTAGCGGTCTTCGGCGAGGCGACGACACGCCGTTGCGACCTCGCTGCGTTTGGCGGGGGACCATTCGGCAAACTCGACGAGGGCATCAGCGATGGCGGTGGGATCCCCAGCGGTGAAGGTGATGCCGTTCACGCCGCACTCCACGACCTCGGCGCTGCCCGATTCGCGTGATAGCAGGATCGGTGTGGCGCTGGCGAACGATTCGAGCACGAACTTGGACACACCCTCGCCTGCCCGAGACGGCAAGATCGCAGCGTGCGAGCGGGCCAGCAAACCCGCAGCATCACGCGTCGGCGCGTGCACGGTGAGCGACGGAGCGGCGGCGACCTCATCGAGTTCGGCAGCGGTGAGCGAGCCGGGGCTGCTCTGGTCGTGTGCGCAGTAGGCGTGGATTTCGATGCCGAGTTCGGCGAGCCGCGGATCGTGCGCCGCCTCGGCCAAGTCGGTGAGGCCCTTCGAACGCACCGCGCGCCCGAGGTAGGCCACTCTTAGTGGAGGGCCGTCGAGCTCGGTGCACGGGGCGAATCGGTCGAGGTCGACACCGACGCCAGGGATCAGTGTCCCCGTCGCTCGATCCGCAACGACGGCGCGACGGTCGTTGATGGTCTGGAAGAGCAGTTCGACGCGTGGCAGGCGACCCACGAGGCCGAGCGCGACGCGGAACGCAGTGAGGCCCCGCGAGCTCTCGGCGGCAGAGATGCCGAGGCCATTGACGCTGAGAATCAGTGCCGGGTGTCGCCAGATCGCGACGAGTGTCATCGCCAGGGCGACCGGCTTCAGGGCCACGGCATGGACGATGCGTGGGCGTTGCGCCCGAACGATCTTGCGAAGCTCGCGGATCTCCGCGAGCAGTGACCGGACGCCGGAGGACCCGCGGTCCACGGCGAGTTCGTGCATCGAGCAACCCGCGTCGGCAATCTCGTCGAAGCGGTCCCCGCTCCGGGTGGCGACGTGGACGTCGAAGCCGGCGGCGATGAGTCCGCGCGTGTGGTCGAGGCGGTGGTTCGCGAAGTACCACGGCTCACTGACGACGTAGAGAACGCGGCGGCCGTTCACGCTGCTCTCCCGACATGTGCCGGTTCGCTGCGGCGTGCGAGCAGGACGAGCCCGATCGACGTGGCGACGACGAGCCCGAAGACCGCGACACGAGCGGGTGCTGCAGCATCCTGGAGAAGCACGGCGACGGCCGATGTCGCGCCGATCGTGAGTGCGGCGAGTGCGGAGACCATGGCGTGCGAATGCCACGCCCGCGCGAGCCGTTGGTACGCGTGGTCGCTGTGGGCTTCGCCGATTCGTTCGCCGTTGCGCAGCCGGACGAGCAACGTGAAGCTCGTGTCGGTCAGCCAGAGCACGACGGGAACGAGTGCGGTTTCGATCGGCGCGCCGCCCCGAATGGCGAGTAGGACGAGTCCGCCGATCCAGAAGCCCGCGAAGTACGACCCCACGTCGCCGAGGAAGATCACTGCCTTGGGGGCGTTGAAGGGCAGGAACCCGACGAACCCTGCGACCAGAAGCGCGCCGCCGACGGTCAGCTCGTCGGACTCGCGGAGCATGCCGAGCACGATGAACGCGCCGCCGGCGGCGATGGCCTGTGCAGCCGAGATCCCGTTGATCCCGTCCATGAAGTTGAACGCGTTGACGTAGCCGACGAGGCATCCGGTTGCGACGATCGCCGACACGACGGCGACGACACTCATGGAGGCCCCGACGACGATCGACGAGGAGACGGCCCCGGCAACCGCGAGCTGCCCGACCAGGCGAGTGCGCACCGACAGGTCCAAACGGTCGTCGACCAGCCCGACGAGGCCGAGCACGACGGCACCGGCTGCGACGATTCCGAGCGCCCGAGTCGGGCCCGACAACACCAGACCCACGACCATCGCGAGCATCAAGGCGATGCCGCCGCCACGCGGGATCACACCCGAATGGGATGTGCGCGCAGCCGGTGTGTCGACGATCGCGAGCTTGTTCATCGCGACTCGAACCAACGGGAGAGCGATGACGGTCAGCACCAGCGTGACGAGGGCGACGGCGGAGGTGGACATGAGCGGCGGTGCCTGGCGATCCTGTCAACGACGCTTCGTGCTTCAGACCCGAGTCTCGTGTGGAACATCGGCGGGCGTTGGCTCGATGTGCGCGACGTCGGCGAGCGCGATGCGCAGGCGGTCGCCGGTGAGCCCTTCGAGCCCGTCGATCTCGTGTGCCGCCAGCGGCGGGGCCGTGACGTGGGTGATGAGCGGGTGGAACGGGCGGCCGCCGGTCTCGTGCACGGCGATCAGGTCTTCATGCAGCTTCTCGCCGGGGCGCAAGCCGGTGAACACGATCTCGAGGGGCGGCTTGTGGGTGTCGGCGAAGCGTTGGGCGACGTCGGCGATCTTGACCGGCTCGCCCATGTCGAGCACGAGGATCTCGCCGTCGCGTCCGATCGCGCCGGCGTTGATCGTCAGCAGTGCTGCTTCCTCGACCAGCATGAAGTAGCGGGTGATGTCCGGGTGCGTCACCGTGATCGGGCCACCCCGTTCGGCCTGCATCCGAAACGCCGGCAGCACCGACCCGCGGGAGCCGAGCACGTTGCCGAAGCGCACCGACACGTACGTGCCCGACGTGCGCGTCGCGGTGTCGGCGGTGAGCCGTTCGGTGAGGCGCTTCGTGTACCCGAGCACGCTCGTGGGGTTGGCGGCCTTGTCGGTGCTGACGTTGACGAAGCGTTCCACGCCGACCGCTTCCGCGGCGTCGAGCAGGTTCCAGGTGCCCCGCACGTTGGTCTTCCATCCCTCGGCGGGAGCGGCTTCGAGGAGGGGGAGGTGCTTCAGCGCGGCCGCGTGGAAGACGACGTGTGGCCGGTGCTTCTCGAAGACCTGGAAGACGCGGTCACGGTCGCGGATGTCGGCCAGCACGAGGTTGGGGTTGTCGAGCAGTGCACGACCGTGGATCGAGAGCATGACGGAGTGCAGGGCGCTCTCGTCACGTTCGAGGAAGATCAGTTCTTCGGGCTCGAAGCGCATCAGTTGGCGGCACAGTTCGCTTCCGATCGACCCGCCGGCGCCGGTCACGAGGACGCGTTGACCGGTGACGTACGACGCGACGGCCTCGCTGTCGATGTCGGCCGGCTGACGACCGAGGAGGTCTCCCTCGCTCACGGGGCGGATGTCGGCGACCCGCAACCCGTCGATGATGGCGTGCACGCTCGGAAGCACGAGCAACCGGAGTCCCGCTGCGTTGGTGACGGCGTCGACCGAACGGATGACTTCGCGGTCGGCACTCGGGATGGCCAGCAGGACGTCGCGTGCGCCGAACCGCTCGGCGACCTGTGCGAGATCGGCGATCGTTCCTCGCACGCGCACTCCTGACACCGAGAACCTCGAACGGGACTCGTCGTCGTCGAGGAAGGCGACGGGGATGTAGGCCGATGAGGGGTCGGACAGCAGCGCCTTCACGATCTGTTCACCACCGTCGCCGGCACCGACCACGATCAGCGGGGCAGCTTCATCGAGCGAGCGGCGAGTCTGCTGCTGCCGGTAGAGCCGCCATGTCGAACGGACCGCGACGGTTCCGGCGATCGCCACGGCAGCGCTGAGCAGCGGGACCGACCGGGGTGCCCCTTCGATGAACCAGGTCACGTTGACGATCGACATCGTGAGGCCCGTCAGCGCCACTGAGGCCGCAAGTGCTCGAACTTCGTCGAAGCTTCCGTATCGCCAGCGCCGGGTGTAGAGGCCGCAGGCGATGCCGAAGACCGCCTGAGCAACTGCTGCAACGACGACGGCCCGGATGAGAGCGCCGGCGGTGAGCGGCGCGAGTTGGAAGTCGTAGCGACTGAACGTGGTGAGCGGGAGGGCGACCGCCCAAACGCCGACGTCAACGACGTAGTGGATGAGCGGGAGTCGTCGCGTCCGCCAGTGCTTGGGTGCTCCTGCGTTCTTCGATTCGTGCACCGAGACTCCTCATGAACGGACGGGAGCGGGACGGCCGATTGCCATCGTCGCGACTGTTCTCTCGGTTCTTCGGCTCATCTTGTGGAGATCTTGAGCTTGTGACAGTCGCCCGACGAATGTTCAAGGTCGTCGCCGCAGCGTCCGAAGAGATGACACGGACACGAGCACCATCTGCGGTCCGACGACATCGACCATCCGACGACATCGACCAAATGAAAGAGCGGCACGAGATGTGCGCCACAGAGCACGATCCGAAGGTGGGCGAGAGCTCGACTGTTTGCTCGCGCACCGGGATCGATCGCGGGTTCACGCTCGTGGAGGTCTTGATCGTCATCGTCGTCATCGGGATCCTCGCAACCGTGACGGTCATGGCGATCCGCGGGACGACCGACCGCGCTTCCGAGAACGCCTGCGTGAACGAACGCAAGTCGCTCCAAACGGCTCACGAGGCATATCTCGTCAAAGAGGAGGTCGTCTCGGTACCGGCGAACGGGACCGGAGCCGATCGCTTCGAACGGTCGTTGATCGACGTGGGCATCCTCCGCGACGTGTCATCCAATTGGGAGATGGACGCTGCGGGGAACCTGACACCCCAAGCTGGCGGCGTCTGCAGCTGAGGCTGCCGCGACCCGTGTGATCAGGCGGCCTGCGACTCGGCCGCGAGCCGGAGCACTTCATCGGGCGGGAACGGGCCCACCCATCCGGTGATCGGGGTGCCGTCGGCAGCGATCAGCACGGCCGAGGGCTGCGACGTGATCCCGATCTCCTGCCAGGTCTGGAACGACTCGTCCCAGAGCATGGTGAACGACTGCGTGCCGTACTCCTCGACGAAGTCGTTGGCATCGCCGAGGCTGTCCTGCGTTCCCAGGCCCACCACGATCAGATCATCGACGTTGTCTCGAGCGAACTGCTCGACGTCGGGAGCCTCCCGACGGCAGGTGGGTCAATGCGGTGCGTACATCCACAGCAGCACCGGCTTGTCCTGCGGCACGAGGTTGCGGAAGTTGACCTTGCGATCGTTGTTGAGATCGTCGACGACGACGTTCGGCAGGATGTTCGTGTCGATCTCCGCTGCCGGAATCACGTCGGGTCCGACCAGGTCGACATAGCCGGCACCCACGGTCGCCGACGCTGCACCGTTCTCGGCAGTGGACTCCTCGCCAGCATCGCCGGCCTCGCCGGCATCGACCGCGGGGAGCGGTTCACCTGACTCGGCACCACTGCCGGAGGAGTCGGAACCACCACCGCAGGCAGCGATCGCCAACGTGATGGCCGCGACGCCGGCAGTGCGGCGAGCGCGGGAGCGTCGACCGCGACCGGAGGTGGACAGGACGTGCGACGACCGCATCAGGACATCCTTGCGCCGGCAACGTCCCGATGCATCCGCCGCCGGCGTGTTCCCCGAACGTTCACCACCCGGGGTCAGCCACGCGGCACACGTGTGATCAGCCGGAGGTGAGCAGCTCGCGGCGCAGGTCGAGAAGCTTGGGGGCAGGCTCACCATCGGACCATGAGTCGGCCATGATCACCCGCTCGTAGCTCTCCCATTCCTGACGGACACCGACGAGGTCACCGGCGCGTGCGTGCGCACGCATCCGGAGCCCGATCAGTTCCTCGTGGCCGGGGAGGACCTTCAACCCCTGTCCCGTCGACCAGAACACGAGGTCGGTGTCGCCGATCGACAGTGCATGACCAGCGAGTTCCCCGGCCGCGGTCGTGGCCAGCAGGACGAGGCGCGAGGTGATCCCGTCGGCGTCGGGCCACAGGTAGCTGGTCCCTGCGAACGGCAGGCCGCGGATCATCTCGACTGCCGGTCGCAGCACGTCGATCGCGTGCGCCGGTGGCGCGAGGCGGGCGTGCTCGACCCGCTCTTCGATCAGATCGGCATCGGTGACGACGCGCGTCGTGGAGCGGCAGCGACTCGGTGAGCGTTCGCGCGAGCCACTCCTCGCCCGCAGGGGGCTCGACCAAGCGGCCGAGGGCGCGCCGGGCCTCCGACACCACGTTCGCGAAGGTCGCGTCGCGAACGTCCATCTCCCACAGCGCAGTGCGCGCCGCCGCTCGTGTCGCGCGATCCCGATGGGTGGCGAGCCAGGCGATCAGCTCGACGGTCTTGGAGCGTTCGAACCGACCGGACGCTCCGGCGGCCGAATGGACGGTCACCGACCCCATCAGGCCCACGACGATGTCGTGGGGACGTGGTCGGAGCGGTTCCGCCACCATGTCGTCGAGGTCGATGCGCGCTACGGGGGGCTCGGCGTCGATCGGCCGCGAGGCGTCGGCGAGGATCTCGCCGATGTCGGCGACGTCGGCAGCGGTCACGCCGATCGGCGCGAGCTCGATCTCCTCGCCGAACGCCTCGAGCACCCACCGGTCGGCGTGACCGACCAGTCGGGCCGCTCCGTTCGTGGGTGCTGGTGGGGTGCCGTCGGGTGGACATGCCGCCACCACCGCGAGACCGTGGCCCGGCGGCGGGGCATCGATGGTCTGGATCGCCCGGTCGGCGCTACCGAACAACGCCACGGCAGGCTCCCACATCTCGCCACCGGTGCGTCGGGCGCGAAGGTCGAACGACGAGCGTTCGTGCCCGACGGTCGATCCGACGAGCGAGGTCGCCGCATGCATCACATCGCGGACCGTCGCGAGCTGGCGAGCGTTCGGATGCTCGAAGAGGCAGCCGGCGCCGAGTGAGGCGACCATCAGATGCACCACTTCGGAAACGAGTGAGGTGGCCAGCCCGGATCCGATTGCCCGCACGATGTCATCCGCCTGGTCGGCCTCGGCCACCACCGTGGTCAGTCCGGCCGCCTCGAGGTCGACGAGCACGTCACGATCCTCGGTGTCGATCCCCATCGTCACCAGCGCGAGGCACGGCTGGCCGACCCGGCGAGCGTCATCGCTCAAGAGCTCGATCGGTACTGACGCGGGCAGGGTCCAGGTCGCGCCCTCGCCGGTCCATGGAGGATCGAGCGGCGCATCGGCGGTGAGCCGGAGGGTCAGTCGGCCGTCCTTCGCGATCCGCACCGATCCGACCTGGACTCCGCTCCCGGCGAGACGGTGGGCGGCGGCGCGGACGGCGACATCGATCCGGGCACTTCGTTCGCCAGGGTCGATGGTGCGCATCCGACGTTCGATCGCCGCAACCTCGGGCGGTGGGGTGGGAACCCGGGCGTGGGGGAGTGCGGAACGCAGGGCGCGCCGACGGCGGACGCCCACGAGCGTGAGGACACCGGCCGCGAGCAGCGCGGCGTGCTCGAGGCGAATCGGCGACGGCGCACGCGGCGCTGGTTCGCCCGCCTGGGTGTCTCCGCCGGCATCTGCGTCGCCGGGAACGCCCGGGACGGTCGATGGCGGTGTGGGGAGCGCGTCGACCGGCTCGGCCCATTCGGACCGTGCCGGGTCGGTTGTACCCTCCGGTCGGTCGTCGTCGCCGAACGTCGTCGGCACCGGGTGCACTCGCGGTGCGGTCGACCGGCTCAGGATCTGGTGGCGGGACCTGCGCGGTCGGTTCGGCCACCGTCTCGTTCGTCGGGGCATCGTCGCCACCCGTCGGCGGCAGGTCGAGCTCCCAGCCCGGCAGGATCAGGTTCGGGTCGTCGAAGGTCCGTCCGCCGCCCATGTCGTCGCCGCGGTTCTCCTCCCAGATCTCCGACCAGTCCTGCTGACCGCTGAGGTGTTCGTCCGCGATGTCGGACAGGGTGTCGCCGCGTACGACGACGTACGTCGGTGTGTTCGTCCTCGTCGACCTCGACGCGCGGGATGCCCTGCACGGGCGTGGGATCGTCTTCGGTGACGTCGAGACCGGGTGCGTCGGGCACGTCGATGAGGGCGCCCGGTGTCCGCGGTGTTCCGACGCCGCTCGGCAGCGTCAGCGTCCAGCCGGGTTGGATGAGCGCAGGGTTGGTGAATCGTCTGCCCGTCGTCCATCACGTTGTCGAGGTTGAGGTCGAGGATCTGGTCGGCGATCTCGATCGTGCGTGATCTCGTCACCGCCGGCGTACCCGGCGGCGATCGCGTAGATCGACTCTCCGCGCTGGACAACGTGGACGGCCGATGCGGGCGTCGGGGTGGACTGCGTCCGTCGAATCGTCGGGTGCTCGGGAACCGTTCGCTGGATGCGGGTGCCAGGGCTGATGTCGAGACGGGAATGCCGACGTCGCTGGTGCCGACCGGTGTCGGCCGGCTGCCGTCGAGTGGCAGCGGCGACGGCGTCGCCGGTGACGAGCCCGAGCCGTTGCGCGGTGGCCGCGGGGCCGGTGTCGCCGACCGCGTTCGCGGTCGACGTGAACGAGTTGACCGGGAGGAGCGCGATGAGCCCGACCGCCACCCATCGACCGATGCGCTGGGCCCAGCCGACGCCGCGGACGTCCGGTGCGGGGAGCCCGTGGTGACGGATCATGTGCACCACTTCGGTGACGATCGTGACCGCGATCACCGCGAGCGCGAGCCAGATGACGGTGAGGCTCGATCGGATGAGCAGGTTGACGACGGCGTCGTCACGCAGCGGCTGGGAGACGGCGTCGCCCAGCCGATCGAGATCCCACCGCCACGGCAGGTCGATCTCGGTGAGTGGATTCGCGGCGCCGAACCTCGAACGGGCGGCCGCGGCGAGGCCCATCGGGACGGCCGACGAAGAGGCCGATGATCGCAGCGAGCGAAGCGAGCCCGCGGCCGATGCGATGCGGCGGCCCGATCATGACTCGTCCTCCCTCTCGACGCTGCGTCTCGTGACAGTGGGAATCGACGGTCGACTCCGACCTCCCACGGGGTCGTCAGGTCGCAAGAGGGGAAACCCGATCGCGAGTGGCGGGCAGGTCATGCGACCTCGACCGCCTCAGCCGCGCCGACGCCGATGACCGTCTTCGAGCCGTCGGTGATCGTCACGGTGACGATCACCTTGCTCGCGGCCAGGTCGACCTCGATCGAGGTGACCGATCCCGCGACGTCGTAGCTCGCGAACAGCTGGGTCGCGGTCGAACCCGGCGGCGGCGCGTGCTGCCACCGGGTCGAGGCCTTCGAACTCGCCGCCACGGACGTCGTCGACCCGGGCCGCCTGGGCCCCTGAACGAGCCGCCTGGAATGCGATCGACGTCGCGGCCGATTGGTTCGAGATCCCGCGGTCGACGTCGCGAGCCACCCACACCAGCCCGAGGAACGTGAAGGCGAACATGAAGGCGATGCCGGCGACGAGACCGGACCCGCGGTCGTCGCCGACGTCGCACGACGGGTCTCGTCGCCGGTGCGCGTCGGTGGGGTGGCGGTCACGGGTCGACCCCGCGGAACGGATCGATCACGGCGAACGCGGTGTACTCCTGCGGACCCGCCGGCGTCGACGGCACGAGTTCGAGACCGGCGGTCGAGGTCGAGCAACTGACGGTGACCGAGATCGTCTCGCCGGGGGCGAAGGCGCCATCGAGCCGAACGCTGGGTGAGGCACAGGTCGACGGGTCGGTCAACATCGCTGCGCCGACCTGCTGGGCAGCGACCTGCCGCGTCGCCGCGGTTGCGCTGTTGTGCGGCTGCCTGTGCGGCCGCCTCGGCGGCGCTCTGTGCGGTGGCTCGACTGTCGACGCCGCGGCTGATGAGGAGCACTGCGATCGCCAGCGCGAGCGCGGCAGGGGCGATCAGCGCCATGCCGAGGGCATCCGACGATCCGTCGTCGCCGATCCAGCGCCGTCTGGTCGTCACGGGATGATCCGTTCGACGGGGACGGCTTCGGTCACGCTGATCGGACGCGAGGTCCCGACGATGATCCCGGGTGCCGTCGCAGTGATCGTGACGACCACCAGATCCGCTCCGCTCGAGATCGACACGCTCGACCCCCGTCATCGGGGATCCGGCCAGCCGGGCCTGCGCCGACGACTGGGCGTCGCCGGGGCTCGCGTCGAATCGCGCCACCTGGGCGGCAGCGTCGCGCGCCGCGACGCGGGCCTCGGTGCGGGCGTGGCCCCACAGGGTGGCCTGCACCGCAGCGAAGAGGAGCACGACGAAGACCGGGGTGAGGAGCGCGACCGCCAGACGTGGTCGCGCCGCGGTCGTCGCCGAAGCCCGTCGCCGGCGTCGATTGCGGTGGCTCCTCGGGCGCATTCGTCATTGCTCGTGTCCGCGGACTCGCCGGGTTCAGAGTCCGCCGGGGACGACGGGCTTGTCGGCTTCGCTCTTGATCTTCGTCCAGATCACGGTGGCGACGATGCCGACCGCGGTCGCTGCTGCTGCGTACCAGAGTGCCTGTTCGAGCGACACGGCGCCACGGTCTCGGGTCTCGGGGTCGGTGTCGAGGAGGGCATCGGGGGTGATCGATCGGAGCCCGGCGTAGATCACGTGGGTGATCGCCGTGACGGTCAAGGAGATGTCGTTCATCGGTGGTTCCTTCTTGGGGTGGGCTGGGTCTTGCTGGCTGGTGGAGTCGGGCTGGTGGGTGCGGGAGTGGGGACGAGACCTGGAGATCAGAAGCTGAGTGCGGGATAGATGAGGAGCGCCATGAAGAGCACCGCCATCCCGACGAGTGGAGGGGTGACCTTGTCGTTGCGGACGCGGGCCCGCGCTTCGTCGTCGGCGGCGAGCGTCGAGCGCAGCGTCGAACACTTCGCGGCGAGGGTCTTGGCAACCGGTGACCCTTCGGCGGCCGACAGCGCGGCGGCGGACGCGACCTGGTCCAACTCCGGCAGTTCGAAGTCGGTCGGCGACGATCGTCAGCGCGGCGACGAGACTCTGGCCGGTGGTCGCGACTTCGCGCATCCGACGCCGAAGCTCTCGGAACAACAGCCCGTCACCCGCCTCGGCTGCCTGCTGCAACGCACCCTCGTGGCCTGCGTTGCCGGCGAGCAACATCGTCATCATGTCGAGGTAGGCCGACAACTGGTGGCGGAGATCGATTCGTCGCTCGTCGGCCTCGGCGACGGCCGCCGAATGGATCAGCAGCGGTGCCACGACGGCTGCGACGATCGAGATGCCGACCGGAACGAAGATCCCGAGACCGATGATCCCGATCGCGTCGAGCACTGCCGAGGACGAGCGACGGCAGCGATCAGGCCGGCGATCGCCGCGACGACCAGGTAGCCGACATGGGTCGCGACCGGTCGGCCGATGATGCGCAGCGCGGCAGTCGACCCGAACTGTCGGCGGACGAAGGCCGAACGCATGCCGTATTCGCCGATGCGGGCGACCAGGTCGGAGTCGCGGCCCGTGTCCGATCGGTCGAGCGGAGGACGTCGGAGGCGCTGCACAGCGGTGCTCAACAGCGGGCGGGGTTGACGCCAACCGGTCACGACCAACCATCCCGCGACGGTGACCAGCGATGCTCATCACGACGACCGCACCCGTGCCGCTCATCGGATCGCTCCCGCGCCGCTGCGAGCGGGTGATCGGCTCCCGGCCGCGGTCAGGAACCGGCTCGGCTTCGGGAACTTCGCCAGGCGCTGCACGCGCAGCAGGAGGATGGCGTACACCGCCAGCACCGTGCCGAGGAACAGCTGACCCTCGTTCGTGTCGTACGCATCGAGGTAGGACGAACGCCCGAAGACGAGCAGCACCATGACGAGCGCAGCCCATGATCAGCGAGAGCAGCAGCACCTCGCGCTGGATCGGCGCCCGCTCCGCGTCGACGATGCGTCGCCGGTCGGCAGCCGTTCGTGCCTGCTCGGCGAGCGACGTCAGCACGGCGACGGTTCGGGCGCCGCGCTGCACGGCGATCAGCAGCCCGGCCGAGACGAGGTCGCCCAGCGGATCGTCGAGTTCGTCGGCGAACCGCCGGAACGCGGTGTCGGGATCCTGGTGCCCGAGCGCCGCCGACAACCGTGCGAACCGCCGGTCGGATGATCGGCGGGGCCGAGGGAACGGTCGAAGCGATCGCACCGATCGGCTGGTCGCCGGCGAGGAGAACGTCGCGGAGGTTCTCGATCCACGAGGCGAGGGCATCGGTGCGTTCGACGTCGTTGGCGCGTCCGGAGTCGCGTCGCTGGAATGCGGCGACCCAGTACCAGGTGGCCGCTGCGATCACGATCGCGGGGACCACCCAACCGGACACGGCGAGCACGACGATTCCGAACCCGGCCGCCCACGCCGCACGAACGGTGAGGGTGCCGTCGAGTCGAATGGTCGTGGGCGGCGCCGCCTCGGTGTTGGCATCGTCGACCGGGACGATCAGCGATCACGACGGCCAGGACCAGCAGCGCCGTCGACAGGATGAGCAGCATCGTCGTCGAGGTCACGTGACGCCTCGCATCGCGAACTGCTCAGGGGAGTATCCGGAGAGGCGGAGCCGGTTGAGGTGTCGCGGTGACAGCGGTGCGAGCTGCGTCAGCTCTGCGGTGTCGTCGAGTCCCCACACTTCGGTGCTGGCGATACCGCCCCGTTCACCGAGGCCGCCGACCTCGACGATCGACGTGACCCGACGGGTCGTGGCCTCGTCGGCGGCGGCATTGCGGACGAGATCGATGTGGACCACGAAGTCGACGGTCTGGGCGATCAGGCTCCACACCGCGAATTCGGGCAGGTTCGTGTTCGATTTCGACACGTAGTACGCGAGACGCTGCAGGACGATGTCGGCGGTGTGGGCGTGAATCGTGGCGAGCGAGCCGCGTTTGCACATCGACGCCACGTCGAGCATGTCGAGTGCCTCGTCCTCGACCAGCTCACCGACCACGACGCGGTCGGGGTTGAGGCGTCGGGTCAACTCGACGAGTTGGCGCGTGGTGATCTCGCCCTCGCCTTCGGCGTTCGAATGGCGGGTGAACAGTGCCGGAGCATCGGGGTGTCGGGGGTCGTCCTCGAGGCGCAATTCGAGCAGGTTCTTCTCGACGGTGATGATCCGTTCGAGTGGCGAGACCTCGCCGAGCAATTCGGTGAGGAGTGTCGTCTTGCCCGCACCCGGCGGGCCCGAGACCAACATGGTGAACCCGCATCGGACGAGCGCGCGGAGCTGGGCGACGAGGTCGACCGGGAACAGGCCGAGCTGGGCGAGTCCGTCGAGACCGACGTGGCGGACCACGAACCGGCGGATCGCGATCCGTGGATGCGTGGAGATGCCGTGTTCGGTGTCGCCGCCGAGCACCATCACGATGCGTGAGCCGTCGTTCGATTGCATCGTCAGCATCGGCGACGACGTGTCGAGGCGACCCTCACCGGTGCCGCGCATCCGGAGTGCGAGCCGCTTCTGGAACGCCGTGAGTTCGGCGGTCGAGTTCCAGAGTGCCCCGATGTCGACCTTGCGTCCGTCGGCGTAGGTGACCCACGTGGAGCTCGCCGAGTTGATGTCGATCTCCTCGACCGGCGGTGTCGTTGAGGTAGGGCTCGAGGGGGCCGGCGCCGGTGAGCTCTGCGACCACTCGGCTGCGCAGCGCCTGCTCGGCGTCGAGGTCGAGCGGTCGACGCCCCGTCCGGAGACGGTCTTCGTTGACCACGGTGATCTCGTCGTTGATCCACGCGCCGACCAGCAGCTGCTGGCGCCGTTCGTCGACGGCGAGTGGGGTGTCGCCGACCGGACGCTCGGCGCCGGCGTCGCGTTCGACGGCGTCGATCAGGCGATCGGCCACGCGGCTCGTGACCTCGCGGACCGGCTCGTCGAGCTCGTCGGTCGGCCGCCGGACGGCGGTCGCACGGGTCACGCTGCACCCCCGTTCGCGAGCTCGCGACGGGGTTCGACGAGGCGGTCGAGTTCGGACGCCACCGGCGCGGCCGAACGCATCAGCGGCAGCCGCGCGAGCCGGCGCGTCGACACGCCCGTCCGCCCGGCGAGCACTGCGGCACTGAGTGGATCCGGGGCCAGCACGAACGCCGGCCCGTTCGGTGACGCGAAGTCGACGACCTCGCCCAGTGAGAACGGGTCCTCACCGACGAGCGCGAGGCCGATCGTGGCGCCGGTGTCGCGGACGGTCTCGATCGTCTCGGCGAGCCGTTCGAGGCGAACCGTTGCCGCCGGCGCCGACGACGCGTCCTGGCGATGGACGATCACGATCAGATCGGCGTGGCGGGTCGCAGCCGGGAGTCGCAGCGGATCGATCCGCCCGACGTCGACGAGCGCAACGATGTGGTCGACGTCGGCGAGCAGCGGGAGCAGCGACAGCTCGGCCTCGCTGATGGCGCCCCGAGCCTCGCGGGTTCGGAACGGCGCAGGGACGAACCGGATCCCGGACGTGGAGCGCCGCGCCATGGTGTCGATCATCGACCACTGCGTGGCGCGGGTCGCCCCGGTCGAGGCACCTTGGTGGAGCGCCGTGACCACCGACGAGAGCGATGGACTGAGCGGGGTGTCGAGCCACGCGGCGAGCGAGCCACCCGTCGGATCGGCTTCGACGACGACCACGTCGCGCCCGGCCCCGACCTCGTCCGGCGCAGCGTCGGGCCAGCCCGCCGCGAGCGCGAGCGCCGAGGTGGTCGCCCCGTCTCCACCGATCACGATCATCGACATGTCAGCCCCCTCCGTCCGCCGCGGTCGTTCCGGGGGCTGACTCGGGTCCGTCGACCGGTGCCGGGTCGGCGGTCGGCGGGTCGCCGGCTTCGACGTCGGCCGTCGGAGGGAGCAGGACCACGCGGACGATGGCGGCAGCCGCCACGGCCGGTGACTGTGCGAGGTCGACCTCGACCGACAGCGAGACCGAGCCGTTGCCCGACATCGACTCGACCGGCACTTCCATCGCGCGTGCCGGGATCGTGATCGGGGGACCTCGTCGGCATCGAGGACCACGAGCTGGAGGTTCGATCGATCGCGTACGTTGGTGGGCACGAGGTCGGCGTCGACCTCGATCGCCACGATGGCCTTGCCCGGCGTCGACCAGCGGCTCGGGTTGGAAGGCGAGCCCGACCACGAGCTGGCCGGAGACGATGCGCACCCGGGCGTACTGGCCGATGAGCGTAGGGAGTTGGTCCGCGCCGATCGTCGGCACGCTCGCGTCGACGTCGACGTCCACCGTGCGGAACATGTCGGTGGTGACCTGCGTGCCGGCCGGGATGTTGTCGACCGCCTGCACCACCGTGGTGGTGTCGTCGAGCGACGAGTACACGAGCACGTTGCCGCCGATGGCAGCGGCGCCGAGCGCGATGCCCGCAGCGATGCGATTGCGACGTCGAGCGCTGGGCCGGAAGCCACGCGTCGCCGCATCTGGTTGACGACTCATGGCTGATCTCCCTCGGAGTGTGGAACATCGTGGTTCGGCGGTCCCACGACGGTCGGTACCGCGGTGGCGATGCGGCCTGGTCCTGATCATGGTCACGACCGAGTGGATCGAGCGGCGACACCACGAGGAGGACCGAGAGGATCGCGCCACCGAGCAGCCCTGGACCGAACGCAACGGTCCGTCGGCGCAGCGTCACCCCGACGGCGGCGGTGGCTGCGGACCCGATCGCGAGCGCAGCGAGGCCGAGGATCGGATCGACGAGGCCGAGCGCCGCACCTGCGACGAGCGCCAGCTTGACGTCACCGAAGCCCATCGCTGCGGGTCGGACGAGGTGGATCACGAGCACCGGACCCGCCATCGCGAGTGCTCCGAGCAACAGGTCGGTGGGAGCGACCTGGAGGTCGGTCACGAGGACTTCGGCGGCCAACGTGGTGACGCCCACCAACGCAGCAGCGCCGATGAGCCGGTTCGGGAGCCGACGGTCGATCAGATCGACCAGGGTCGCCGGGAGCAACGCAATCAGGACGACACCGGTCGTGAGCGGGACCTGCCCGTCGAGCGTGCATGCCAGGCCGACGATTGCAGCGACCAGCGCGGCGACGAGCGAGACGGGTGCGCTGCGCCCGATCGCCGCCCGCAGCGTCCAGCGCGCGTCCGCCGCCGCCGCTGCCGAACGACTGCTCGTGTGCATTGTCATCATGACCGCCAGGACCCCCGACCAGTTGCCCGAGACGTTAGTCGGATGTGACCTCGGTCGCATCGGGGAGCCGGTCCGCAGGCGGGCGCGGTCGAGTGGCGATCGATCGAGATGATGGGGGGTCCGGTCACGCCCATCCAGTGGGTCGTCGGAGCCGTGGACGGGAAATCGGATCGCAGAATCGAAAACGCTTCAGGTGTCCTGGAGGGACCGCACGATCCAGTCGAGCAGCCACGAGAGGAAGCCGTAGAGCTGACGCTCGGCTTCGTACTCGTCGCCGATCTCACCGGCGCCGATCTCGTCGTCCTCGCCGACGTCGAGCATCGTGCCGAGCACGACGCGCACCGCGTTGACCGACTGCATCAGCGCGACGACCTGGCCCTCGTCGAGGTGCGCGTCGTCATCGGACGAGGTATCCGGCGACCGCGTCGATCTGGAACGACGCGGCTCGTCACGAGCTCCTCGCGCATCAGCCGCTGGTACTCGGCCTCTTTCTCCTCGTCGTCCGGGTATGCGGTCGGAAACAGCCGCTGGAGCAGCGGTGACGCCTCGTCGGGGTCATCGGTGAGCAGCGTCCGCGAGTTCGGTCAGCAGCCGGCCGATGACGGCCCGTTCGTCCGCGCCGATGTTCAGCACCCAGTGGGTGACGCCGCGCTTCGTCGTCGCGTAGACGGGCGGCTTGAACCGGCGCGTCACCTGTCGTGTTCCATCGTCGCCCAGAGGCTGTGCTCGTGGAGCCGGAACACGTGCATCTCGGCTTCCTCGCGCGTTCCCGACGCGACGACGGCCCGCCCCTTCTCGTGCACGTCGAGCATCAACTCGGTCGCCTTCTCGAGCGAGTACCCGAACAGCTTCTGGAACACGTGCGTCACGTAGCTCATCAGGTTGATCGGGTCGTTCCAGACGAGCACGATCCACGGACGGTCGGATTCCGTTGCGTCCTCGCAGGTCGGGCTCATCGACCTGTACCGGTTCGAGCGTCGTGGGCACGACGCTCGATCGTACCGACACCGACCGGTCGGCCTCCTTCTGCGGTCGCCGGCGGTCACGTCGGGCGCCGAGCGGGACGGAAATCGAGCGGATCGCCGGCGTTCGGTGGGCGCGAACCGCCGTTGCGTCGTACGATGTCGAGGTCATGGCTGTCGGCTCCCGTCCTCTCGTTCCGTCGCGGCTGACACCGGGCGGAGTCGCAGCACACGCACCGCGCCACAAGCCGACCACCGTGATCGGGGCGTACGTCGCGCTGACCAAGCCGCGGATCATCGAACTGCTGCTGATCACGACGATCCCCACCATGGTGCTCGCACAGCAGGGTTGGCCACCGGCCCGGCTCGTCATCGTGACGCTCATCGGTGGCACGCTCGCCGCTGGCGGCGCGAACGCGATCAACATGTATGTCGATCGCGACATCGACGCGCTGATGGAGCGCACCCAGAACCGTCCGCTGGTGGTCGGGTCGATCGAGCCGCGCAACGCGCTGATCTTCGCGATCGTGCTCCAGATCGCCGCATTCGGTGTCCTGTGGGCCGGAGCGAACCTGCTGTCGGCAGTGCTCGCGTTCTCCGCTGCCGCGTTCTACGTCGGCGTCTACACGCTCTGGCTGAAGCGGACCAGCCGCCAGAACATCGTGATCGGTGGCGCGGCCGGAGCCGTTCCGGTGCTCGTCGGCTGGTCCGCGGTGCAGAACTCGTTGGGCTGGGAGCCCGTCATCCTGTTCGTCGTGATGTTCCTGTGGACCCCGCCGCACTTCTGGGCGCTCGCCGTCAAGTACGCCGACGACTACAGCGCCGCCGATGTCCCGATGCTTCCCTCCGTCGCGCCGATGGCCGACGTCGTCAAGCAGATGGTCCTGTACACGGTGGCGCTCGTGATCGGCACACTCGTGCTCTGGCCGGTGGCGAGCCTCGGGCCGATCTACGGCGTCGCGGCGATCGTGCTCGGTGCGGTCTTCATCTGGGGAACGATCGCCCTCGGCAGGAACCCGACGCCTGCGGCGTCGATGCGCCTGTTCGGATACTCCATCACGTACGTGACGGTGCTGTTCGGCGCGATGATGCTCGACGTCTTCGTCGAGCACGGCGTGTCCTGACGCGAGTCCCACCCGTCTGTCCAGCAGGTTTGGGTGACCGAAGTCGACGTCGACCGTCGAATTCGGTCACCCAAATGATGGGCCGGATCGGGCGACGATCACGACCGTTGCGCACCTTGCGCGTTCGTGCTGTGTCGCGCGTGACGCGACCATCGCGAAATCGTGGGGGGATTCTGGCGAAACAGTCGCTTCCAAGTAGTCTCGGGCCGTCGTGTCGAGATGCGTCTCGGCATGACGACGACAGACGTCGGCACCACCGCGCCGGCCCAGGACGATCCAGCCAAGTGAGTCTCAACACCACATGACCACCATCGATTCCAGCCCCGACGCCGCGGGTGACTCGACCATCGGCCGGCTGCTCGCTGCCGACGTCGACTGGCTCACCTCCAGCGACCACAAGAAGATCGGCCGGATGTTCATCGGCGCCGGCCTCCTCGGGTTCCTCGCGACCATCGTCACCAACCTGCTGATCGCCATCGAGCGTGTCGACGGCGGCGCCGCCGCTTTCGACACCGATTCCTGGGCACAGTTGCTCGGGAGTCAGCGGGTCGGCCTGGTGTTCGGCACGGCATTGCCACTCGCAGCCGGCCTGGCCGATCGCGGTCGTCCCCCTGCAACTGGGCGCCCGCGCGATCGCCTTTCCCCGCCTCGTTGCGGCCGGCATGTACATGTGGTTCGGCGGGTTCATCCTGTCGATCATCTCGCTGATCAACAACGGCGGTTTCGGTGGCGGAGACAGCGACATGGTCGACCTGTTCCTCGCAGCCCTCGGGTTGATGGCGCTCGGGTTCACCGCCGTCGGTGTCAGCCTGGTCACCAGTGTGCTCACCACCCGGGCGCCGGGCATGACGATGCGCCGGGTGCCGTTCTTCGCCTTCTCGGCCCTGGTGTTCGGGATCGGGCTGGTGCTGGTGATGCCGGTGCTGGTCGGTGCGATCATCTACCTCTTCGTCGATCACCGCAGCGGTGCCCGTGAGGCATTCGGCGGCAATCGTGGCATCGTCACCTGGGCGGGATGGATCTTCACGCAGCCGACCACCTTCCTGTTCGCGATCCCGGTGCTCGGCTTGTTCGCCGAGCTGCTCCCGGTCACGTTCCGCAAGCGCGCGAAGCTGCGCGGCCTCGTGTTCGGCGGTCTCGGTCTCGTCGGTGTCTCCGCCCTCGCCGCCGTCACCCAGCAGCTCCGTTTCGACGTGCCGTGGGAGGGATCCCAGCTGTCGATCGCCGACGGGGACGACTTCTCGACCAAGCTCGGCGATGTTGCACCGTGGGCGATGTTCCATCTGCTGCCACTGCTCGGGGCCGGGATCCTCTTCTTGATGATGCTGTTCTTGGCGAAGCCCGGCAAGAACGATGACGGTGAGACGATCCGACCCAACATCACCGCAGGATTCCTGTTCGCGTTCTTCGGCTTCGGGATGGTGTTCGTCGGAATGGTCGGCTCCGCGATCGAACCGATCGTCGACCTCGATCTCATCGACACCGTGTTCGGTGAAGCGTCGCTCGTCTATGTCGCCTACGGCATCGCACTCGGCGTGATGGGCGGCATCGTCTACTGGGCGCCGAAGCTGTGGGGTAACACCCTCGAGATGAAGAAGGTCGCGCCGCTGGCGCTGCTCGGCGTGACCGGCACCGTCCTCGCGAGCTTCCCGCAGTACATCGCCGGTTTCCTCGATCAGCCCGCCGGCCTCGTCTACGACGACGGCGATTTGCAGATCTGGAACATCCTCGTGCTCGTCGGTCATGGACTGATGGCGCTGACGATGCTCGCGTTCGTCGGCCTGCTCGTCTCGACTGTGTTGGGCTCCGAACCCGACGCCGCCGACGACCCGTACGACGGCCAGACGATCGAATGGGCGACCACCTCGCCCGCGCCGGCGTCGAACTTCGTCGACGTTCCGACGATCACGTCGGCCGAGCCGTTGCTCGACCTCAAGACCGCGAACGACTCGAAGACAGGGAGTGCCAGCTGATGGAAGCTCTGACCGCCGGTCCCGCGCCGGCTCCGCGCAACCAGTTGGTGATGGGGGCCACCCTCGCAGCCGTTGCGATGGCGATGCTCACCGGCGGCATGCTGGCGATCTGGGCCGTCAAGCGCTCCGCGGCGATCGAGGCCGGCGAGAGTTGGCTGCCGAGCAGCATCGTCGTTCCCGAGGTGCCCAGCAACGTCGTGCTCATCGCGTTCCCGGCGCTCTGTTCGTTCGCACAGTGGGCGGTCTGGGCATCGAAGCGAGACGACCGGGCGAACACGGTCTTCGCCCTCGGTGTGTCGGCATTCGTGGCGCTCCTGATCCTCAACGCACAGGCCTTCATCTGGAACCAGATGGGCGTTGCGGTCGCCGACGGCGAGTACGGCTCGATGTTCTACGCCATCACCGGCATGTTCTTCGCACTGGTGGTGGCAGGCCTGCTGTTCAGCCTCGTCACCACGTTCCGCTACCTCGCCGGTCGCACCCGCGAACGGGAGATCCTCGTTGCCCATGCCATCTTCTGGTACGCCATGACGGCCGTGTACGCGGCCATCTGGTACCTCGTCTACGTCACCAAGTGAGATTCATCGACTGATGTTCACCACCGGAACGAAATTTCTCATCGGCGCCTCTGTCGTGGCCCTGGTCGCCACAGTGGTCTACGGCGTCGGCCAGGACGGCGTGCTCGGCACGGTCGGGCTCGCCTCGGCCACGGTCGGCCTGTTCTGCCTGGCCGTGCTCAACGCGATCCTGCGCGATTCCAACGTGTTCGCGGACGACGATGCGCCCGTCGAAAGCACCGCCGCAGCCCAGTACGCACCCTCCGGGAGCATCTGGCCGCTCGGCTTCGCGTTCGGCGGCGTGGTCGTTGCCGTCGGGCTGATCAGCTACCAGCCGATCGTCGTGATCGGCCTCGTGGCTCTCGCTGCGACCGGCGCCGAGTGGACCGTGCAGGCGTGGGCCGAGCGTGCCTCTGGCAACGTCGAGCACAACTCCGAAGTGCGGAGTCGACTGTCGAACCCGCTCGAGTACCCGATCGGTGGCGCGGTCGCGATCGGCATCATCGTGTACGCATTCAGCCGGGTCATGCTGTGGCTGTCGAAGACGAACACCGTCATCGCATTCAGCGTGCTCGCAGCGGTCGTCCTGCTCACCGCGTTCGCCATCGCCCACCGCCCGAACATCAAGGTCGGAACGATCGGCGGGGTGATGGCGGTCGGTGCGATCGCTGTCGTCGCCGCCGGCGCGTTCACCGGCCTCGACGGAGAGCGCGACATTCCCGTCTTCGAGACCACGACCGTCTGGCAGGAGGAAGCGATCCTGCATCCGGTCGAGTACGCCGAGGGAGCAGCCGAGGGGAAACACCCTGCGGGGTTGATCTGCGAGAGCCCGGAGGAGTTCCCCGAGGCCGACGAGGACGTCAGCCAGACCGTCGCCAACAAGTCCGGCGCCTACCAGGTGTTTCTGTCGGAGTCGGGTCAGTTGAGCTTCGACGTCCCCGGACCGATCGAGTTCGGGGCGACCGCCATGTCGATCCCCCGCTCGAACCCGACCAATGTGATCTTCCGCAACGAATCCGACGAGCATCGCCGCCTCTCACTGGATCTCGGCGTGCAGACCGTCGAGATCGAGGAGGGCGGCGAAACCATCGAGGTCGAGGCACCGCACCAGCTCTGCACCACGCTCATCGAGCCGGGTGGCGCACAGTTGGTCACGGTGGTCGCCAGTGTGCCGAGCTTCGCCGCCGCCGGTGTGGAGAACCCGAACGGTCCTCCCGGAGCCGACGGATATTGGTTCTTCGTGCCCGGGGTCGACACCGCCAAGCTCGAATTGGTCGTGCCATGAGCCACCGAAATCACGATCGAACGAAGCGGCGCGACGCGTTGGCGACAACTAGCGTGGCGGAGGTGACATCGAAGTCGTCTCGCGTACGCGTCGCCAAATATGCCGCAGTGGCCGGTTTGGGCGCAATCATCGCCGGCTGTGCGGAGAACGCACGCCAGGACACGTTCCAGCCCGCCGGTACCAACGCACAGAAGATCGACGATCTCGCGCGGCCCGTGTTCTACATCGCCGGCATCGTCGGGTTGATCGTGATGAGCGTGGTCGCCTATGTGGTGTTGCGCTTCCGCGACCGTGGTCAGGCGATTCCCGAGCAGACCCACGGCAAGCCGGCGCTCGAGATCGCCTTGACGGTCCTCCCCGCACTGATCCTGATCGGCGTCGCAATTCCGACGGTCGGCACGATCATGGCGCTCAGCGAAACCGACGACACCGAGTGCGTCGTCAACGTCACCGGACAGCAGTGGTGGTGGGAGTTCGACTATCCGGTGCAGGACGGTTGTCTTCCTGGCGGCATCACCGAGCCGATCGTCACGTCCGGTCAGATGGTGATCCCCGCCGACACGGACGTGTTGATCCGTGGCACCAGCCGTGATGTCATCCACTCGTTCTGGATTCCCCGCCTCAACGGCAAGCGAGACATGGTTCCCGGTCGCGTCCACACGCTCCGGATGCAGGCATACGAACCCGGCATCTACGCAGGGCAGTGCGCCGAGTTCTGCGGGCTGAGCCACGCGAACATGCGGATGGAAGTGGTCGCTCTCACCGACGTCGGTTTCGAGGAATGGGTCGCCAACCAGCTCGAGGAGTACACCCCGCCCGCCGCGGACACGGTCGCTGCCGAAGGTGAGGCGAGTTTCATCGCCAACTGTTCGCGCTGCCACCAGGTCGACGGACTCGAAGACGCCGACGGCAATCCGATCGTCTCCCGGCCCGACCTCCAGGTCTATCCGGGGGCCGCACCGAACCTCACCAATCTGATGACGCGCAACACCTTTGCCGGGGCGACGTGGAGCATGCTGCGCCCCGAGTGCCGCGACAACGTGTGGGACGCCCCGTCAGACGAGTTCACGGATCGCTATCTCGAGGGTGTGACCGAGGACTGTTTCGCCGAAGTCGACATGCGCGAGTGGCTGCGCAACGCACCGGCCAAGAAGCCGATGTACGCGGATCCCGAGAAGCTCGAGCCGACCGACGGCCTCTACCGCGGGATGCCCTACCTCGCCCTCAGCGAAGACCAGATCGATCAGCTCCTGACGTATCTGCTGGAGCTCAAGTGATGACCGACCCGAACGTGATGGGAGATCGATAGGCCATGGCCATCATCGAACGACCGGCCAGTGATTCGCTGGCCTACGCCGACACCGACACCGCCGTCACCGCGACGTCGTCGTACGGATACCTCCGACGCCCCGTCGAGACCACGGGTTGGCGCTCGTGGGCCTTCACGGTCGACCACAAGAAGATCGGGATCATGTACGGCGTGGTCGCCATGTTCTTCTTCGTCGTCGGCGGACTCGAGGCCGTCCTCATCCGCCTGCAACTGGCCAGCCCTGACGGAACGGTCCTGTCGGCCGACAAGTACAACCAGATGTTCACGATGCACGCGACCACGATGGTCTTCTTGTTCGTGATGCCGATGGCGGCCGCGTTCGCCAACTACATGATCCCGCTGCAGATCGGTGCACGCGACGTCGCGTTCCCGCGTCTCAACGCGCTCAGCCTCTGGCTGTTCGTGGGCGGCGGCATCTTCTTGAACACGCTCGTGGCTCCTCGGCGGTGGTGCCGACGGTGGGTGGTTCATGTACGCACCGAACTCCGACACGCCGTTCTCGCCGACCAACGGCGTCGACTTCTGGGGTCTCGGACTCCAGATCACCGGCATCGCATCGCTCGTCGGTGCGATCAACTTGATCGTCACCGTGCTGAACATGCGGGCACCGGGGATGTCGCTGATGAAGATGCCGATCTTCACCTGGATGGCGATGGTCACCCAGTTCCTGCTGCTGTTCGCCATGCCGGTCATCACCGTGGCGCTGTTCCTGCTGATGTTCCAGCGACAGTACGACGCCACCTTCTTCACCGTGGAGGAGGGCGCCGACCCGCTGCTGTGGCAGCACCTGTTCTGGATCTTCGGTCACCCCGAGGTGTACATCATCGTGCTGCCGGCCTTCGGCATCATCTCCGAGGTGCTCCCGGTGTTCTCGAAGAAGCCGCTGTTCGGCTACCCGTTCGTCGTCTTCTCGGGCGCCGCGATCGGCTTCGTCGGCTGGGGCGTGTGGGCGCACCACATGTTCGCCTCCGGTCTCGGACCCGTGTCGGTTGCCGTGTTCTCGGTCGCCACGATGGCGATCGCCGTGCCGACCGGCGTGAAGATCATCAACTGGACGCTCACCATGTGGGGCGGCAAGTTGCGGTTCACGACCGCGATGCTCTTCGCGGTGGGCCTGATCGTCCAGTTCACGCTCGGCGGGCTGTCGGGCGTGACCCACTCGGTCGCCCCGTCCGACACCCAGCAGACCGACACCTACTACATCGTCGCCCACTTCCACTACGTCCTGTTCGGCGGCGCCGTGCTCGGTCTGTTCGCCGGCGTCTACTACTGGTGGCCGAAGGTGTTCGGCAAGCAGCTCAACGAGACGTGGGGCAAGTGGAACTTCTGGCTGATGATCATCGGCATGAACCTCACCTTCGGGCCGCAGCACATCATCGGTCTCCAGGGCCAGCCACGCCGGATGTACGTCTGGACCGAGGACCGTGCCGGTGAGGGCTTCTTCAACCTCGGGATGTGGAACCTCGTCTCGACGATCGGCACCTTCATCCTCGCGTTCGGCGTCCTCCTCTTCCTCATCAACGCCCTCGTGATCCACCGCCGTCAGCCGGTGGCGCCGCTCGACCCGTGGGACGCCCGTTCGCTCGAATGGCTCACGACGAGCCCACCGAAGCCGCACAACTTCGATCGCACACCCACGGTGCATGCACTCGACGAGGTGTTCCACCGCAAGTACGAAGACATCGGCGAAGGCGACGAGCACGAGTACGTCAAGCGGGCGACACTCGAGGAGCTGATGGTCGAAGAGGAGCGCAACGCCGACGCGCACATCCACCTGCCGGCGCCGTCGTACTGGCCGCTCGTGCTCGCCGTTCGCGGTTCCGATCCTGGCCTACGGCGTGATCTACACGACGTGGCTGATCGTCATCGGTGCTGCCATTGCGGTTGCCGCGATGTTCGGCTGGGCGCTCGAGCCCGCCGATGCCGATGACTCCGACTTCGATCCGCCGGCCTCCGGCGAGCAGACCGGCAAGGAGCTGGCCAATGTCTGACGTCGTGAAGGAGACGGTCTCCGACGCGGTCGAGATCGTCAAGGATCACGCCGACGACGTGCACGAGCACGACGTGCACGCCGGCGATCACGCCGGCGACGGACACGGTGGCGCACATCCCACGTCGCTCGGGCTGTCGAACACGAAGCTCGCGATGTGGCTGTTCCTCGGTTCGGAGTGCCTGCTGTTCGGCGGTCTGATCTCGACGTACATGCTGTACCGCAACCGGCACAGCGAAGACTGTCGGGCCCGACCAACTGTGGGACATCCCGTTCACGTCGGCCACGAGCTTCGTGCTCCTGATGTCCTCGCTGACGATGGTCCTGGCCGTGTCTGCCGCAAACCGGAAGGACGACCGGAACACCAAGCTGTGGCTCATCGTGACCGCGACGCTCGGCGGTCTGTTCCTCGCCGGACAGGTGTACGAGTTCACGTCGTTCTATCGTGAGGGTCTCGGGTACTCCGAGAGCCTGTTCGCGTCGAGCTTCTACACCTTGACCGGCTTCCACGGTGTCCACGTCGCGGTCGGCATCATCTTGTTGATGTCCCTGATGGGGATGATCCTGCGGAACCGGGTCGTCGAACACAAGAAGCCCGAGGCGGTCGAGATGGTCGGGCCTGTACTGGCACTTCGTCGACGTCGTCTGGATCATCATCTTCACCCTCGTCTACCTCATCCCGGCCTGATCGGAGCACCATGACCGACGTCGACGCACCGTCCGCCTCCGAACACGAGGAGCATCACCTCGTCCACGATCATCACGCTGCGCCAGGTCACGATGGCGAGCACGGCGAACACGATCAGGTCACCGACAACAAGTACATCGTGATCGCGCTCAGCCTGGCCGTGATCACGGGGGCTGAAGTGGCCGCCAGCTACCTCGACATGGGGCCGATCTTCATTCCCATGCTCCTGATCCTGATGGCGATCAAGTTCTTCGTCGTGGTCAGCTTCTTCATGCACCTGCGGTTCGACAACCGGATCTTCACCTGGCTCTTCTACACCGGCTTGTTTCTGGCGCTCGGCGTGTACCTGGCGGCGCTCGCCACCTTTCGCTTCTACGAGGGCTGAGGCTGACCGACGTGGCCCGCATCACGTCACTCCACGATGGCCGCGCCCGAGAGCACTCGTAGGCTGAGCACGTGTTCGCCCAGTTGACCACCGACGTGCAGCCGTGGGCCTACCAATGGCATCCCGAGGTGTGGGTTCTCGTGGCGTTCCTCGTCGGCGCCTACGTCTACATGGTCCGGGTGATCGGTCCCAAGGCGGTGCCGGACGGCGTGCCCGCGGTGAGCCGGAAGAACAAGCTCGCGTTCGGCGGGGCGATGCTCATGCTGTGGGTGGCGTCCGACTGGCCCGTACACGACATCGGCGAGGAGTACCTGTATTCGGCACACATGTTGCAGCACATGATGCTGAGCTACTTCCTCCCACCGCTCGCACTGCTGGCCACGCCGACGTGGCTGATGCGGGTCCTGGTGGGCAACGGACGCATGTATCGAGTTGTCGCCTTCATGGCGAAGCCGGTGGTCGCCGGCGTGCTGTTCAACCTGATCGTCATGGTCACCCACATCCCCCAGATGGTGACCGCCTCGGTCGAGTCGGGGCCGTTGCACTATTCGCTGCACTTCGCAGTCGTCATGCTGTCGCTCCTGATGTGGATGCCGGTGGTCGGACCGCTGCCCGAACTCCAGATCGGACCGCTCGGGAAGTGCATCTATCTGTTCCTGATGTCGGTGGTCCCCACCGTCCCTGCGGCGTGGCTCACGTTCGCCGAGGGGACCGTGTACAAGACCTACGACATCCCCGTGCGGGTGTTCGGGTGGAGTGTCGAGATCGACCAACAACTCGCCGGAGCGATCATGAAGACGGCCGGTGGCATCTTCCTCTGGACGATCGTGGTCTACATCTTCTTCAAGCGCTTCGCCGTCGAGTACGAGGGCCAGCACGATTACCGCCGCAAACCTGGCACGGTCATGCCGGATGCGGAGATCACCGAGACCACCGAGGCGCCGCTGACCACCGCCGACGTCGAGAAGGCGTTCGCCGGGAGTCGTCCGCCCGTCGAAGACTGAGCTTTCCGGCGCTGCCCTGTGAGTGTGGCCCGTCGGCTGGGTACAGTCGGGCGCCGTGAGTCTGCGCCGCATTTTCATGATGCTTGCCGTCATCATGTCGGTCGGAGTCGGCGCATCCGAGGCCCGCGGCGCGCCGGAGGAACCGGTGCCCCTCGACGCAGCGCTGACCGTGACCGAGCGTGCCGTTCGTGAGTACGTACCGCGGCGGGCGACGATCATCAGTGATTCGGCGATGGCCGGCGTGCGTTGGAACGGAGCGCTGGGCGGGCTGCGCGGGTTCTACGCCGACGATCGGCTCGAGTCGTGTCGCCGCCTCGTCGACTCGTCGTGTCGAGGCCGCGAGGGCCGTCGCCCGCCGACCGCGTTGGTCGAGATCTCGTCGATGGCGACGCCGACCCCGTCGGATGTCTTGATCATCGCGACCGGGTACAACGACTTCGACCACAAGTTCGCAGTTCATGCCCGCCAAGTACTCGGCGGCGCCGTGGCGAAAGGGTTCAAGACGATCGTCTGGATCACCTACCGCGAGAACGTGACCTACCTGCTCCCCGCCGTACCCGGCGAGGCGGCTTCCAACTACCGCTCGATGAACGCTGAGCTGCGCGAGATCGTCGCGTCCGGTGACTACGCGCAACTGCAGCTGTGGGATCTCAACGAGTACACGGAGTCCGTCTCGGAGTCATGGTTCTACTCCGACGGCATCCACCAGCTGACGCGTGGTTCGTGGGGCATCGTCGACTGGATCTCGCGCAAGATGGCGCACATCTCCCAACTGCCGTGTCCGATGCCGTGGGGCCCGGCGTATGGGCTCGAGACCCCGTGTCCCGACCCCAACGAGGTGCAACCAGCGCGCGGCCACCCACGACTCGACGCGCTCTACGAGTTCTGACGCCCGAAAGCGGCGCAGCGTCGGACCGGTCGGCGCAGTAGCCTCGCGACGCGTGATCGACCAACGCCTGCTGCGCAACGACCTCGACGGCGTCAAGGAGGCGTTGTCGAAGCGTGCTCGCCCGGCGATTCTCGACGATGTCGGTGACGCCGCACGCCTCGATGCGCGCCTGCTCGACATCGCGCGCGAGCGCGATTCGATCCGGGCGAAGGTCAACGACCTCTCGAAGCAGGTGGGTGGGTTACGCCGCGACGGCCGGGTCGACGAGGCCGAGGCCCTCCAGGCCGAGAGCCGCGAGTTGGGCGCCCAGGAGAAGACGCTGGCGGTCGAACACGACCAGGTTGCCGCCGCACTCACGGAGTTGCTGCTGGGCATCCCGAACCTCCCGCACCCCGCCGCGCCCGTCGGCGCGAGCGAGGACGACAACCCGGTCGTCATCGGACCGATCGGGCTACTCGACGCGTATCCGGAGCATCGGCGCGTGCCGCATTGGGAGTCGGCCGAGCAGCTCGGGATCCTCGACAACGAACGGGCTGCCAAGATCGCCGGCGCGATGTTCACGATGCAGCGTGGCGCGGGGGCGACACTCGCGCGGGCGCTGTGCCAGTACGGACTCGACCTCAACGCCGACGTGCACGAGGAGGTACGCGCACCATCGCTCGTCAGTACCGCAACGCTCACGGCCACGGGCCAGTTGCCGAAATTCGCCGACGACGCGTACGCAATCGAACGTGACGATCTGTGGGCGAGCCCGACCGCCGAAGCTCCGCTGACGTCGATCTACGCACAGGAGACGTTGGACGACACCGAGTTGCCGATCCGGCTGATGGCGTACAGCGCGTCGTACCGCCGTGAGGCGGGCTCGGCCGGTCGGGACACGCGCGGGATGCTGCGGGCCCACGAGTTCGACAAGGTCGAGATGATGGCCTACGCAACGCCCGAGCAGGCACCGGATCTGTTGGATGACATGGTCGCACGAGCCGAACGGGCCATCGCCGGGCTCGGCCTGCCGTACCGGGTGATCGAGATCTGTACGGGCGACATGGGCCAGAGCCATCATCGCAGCCTCGACGTCGAGGTGTATGCGCCGGGCGCCGACGCCTGGCTCGAGGTGTCGTCCGTCAGCTGGCTCGGCGACTACCAGGCGCGTCGGGCCGGGATTCGTTTCCGTCGCCACGACGCGGACGGCAAACCCCTCAAGGGCACCGAGTTCGCGCACACCCTGAACGGGTCGGCGCTCGCCGTCCCCCGCGTCTGGGCGGCGATCATCGAGAACTTCCGGAACGAAGACGGCTCCGTCACCGTTCCCGACGTGCTCCACCCCTATATGCGTGGCATCGAAGTGATCGGCGCGCTGCATGACTGACTGGATCCGCGAGCGCCGGGTCCAGTACGAGACGGGCCCGCTCGAGATCGACGACGTGTATTCCGATCCGATGATGCAGTGGCAGCGGTGGCACGACGAGGCGCTCGACGCCGGTGTCAGCGAGCCGAATGCGATGACCCTCGGAACCGTCGGTCTCGACGGCGTGCCCGAGGGGCGCGTCCTGCTGGTCCGGGGCGCCGACGAGCGCGGGTTCTCCTTCTACACCAACTACTCCGGCGCGAAGAGTCGGCAGCTCGACCGTCATCCGCATGCGTCAGCCGTGTTCGCGTGGCTCGACCTGCACCGTCAGGTTCGGGTGCGTGGAACGGTCGAGCGGGTGTCGGCGGAGGAATCCGACGACTATTTCGCGTCCCGTCCCCGCGGCAGCCAGATCGGCGCGTGGGCGTCACCGCAGAGCGAGGTCATCGCCGACCGAGCCGAACTCGAACGCCGGGTCGACGCGGTCGAGGCCGAGTTCGCGGACCGCGACGTCGACCGCCCCGGCTTCTGGGGCGGCTGGCTGCTGATGCCGACCGAGTGGGAGTTCTGGCAGGGCCGCCCGAGCCGCCTCCACGACCGGCTGCGCTACCGCCGCGACGACGGCGGCGCCTGGGTCATCGAACGACTCGCCCCCTGACTCGGGGTCGCTCCGTTCTGGGCAAATTCCGGCGGATCGTGACGCGAGGCGTCACGCTCCGCCGGAATTTCGGGTGAGTGGGTGGCTGGGCCGGTGGCGGTTCGATTGTCATGAGGGTCGCCGACCATGGCTAATGTGAATCATCTCGTCGCACGGGTGCGTGACGGGAGGACTCGGTGCCCGCAGGGTGCCGAACGATCACTACGGGAGGTTGTCATGGGAAAGCCACGAACGAAGGTCGGGCGGGTGTTTGCGGTCATCGCCGGTGTCGCGGCGGTGGTCGGCATGGGCGTATCGGCGCCCGTGGAGGCCGGCGTCGACGAAGGTGTCGGTACGGTCGAGGTGAGATTGGACGTTGTGGGTGCCGACGCGCTCGCCGTCCGCGATGGGCTGGTGGTGGAGCTCTTCGACGGTCCGACAGACCTCGCCGATCAGCTCTCGTTGTGCGCGACCGACACGGAGGGTGACTTCTCACCGGTCGAGGGATTCAGGGTCGACCTGTGTACCGACGTGCCGGCGGGTCCCACCACGTACAACCTGGGCCTTCAGGGAATACCGGCGGGGGCGCTCACCAGCGTCTTCTGCTCCCTGCCTTGGATTCCGACCGAAGCACTCCCCGATTCGTCGGCCACGTTCCAACTCGCCCCGGGATCCACCGTTACCTGCCAAGTCCAGATCACCATTCCGACGCTTTTCGTCGACAAGGTGGTCGACGACAGCAACGGGGGGTCGGCGACGCCGGGCGATTTCACGCTCGAGGTGTATTCCGGTGGGGCGCAGGTGGCGACTGCGACCGACACGTCGACCGAGACCTGTGAACTCTTCGGCTCGCTGTCCGGTTGTGCCATCGTTCCGCTCGAGCTCGGCGACTACCAGCTCGGAGAGACTCCAGCACCGGGGTACCTGCCGACGAACGTGTTCTGCGGTCCGTTCAAACCGCAGGTGCCGTTCGAGGTGTTCCCGACGGGGATCGGGACGTTCACCCTCGGCGACCCGGGAGAGGAAGAGGAGGGCTTCCTGTTCGCCTATTGCCGGGTGACGAACACGTTCTACGAGGGGGACCTCGTGGTGGAGAAGGTCGTCGTGAACGACAACGGCGGTACTGCGACCGCCGACGACTTCACCGCTGAGGTGTTCACCGAGCCGGGCGGGAGTGCGGTGGCCAGCGAGGTGTGTGCCGCTGACGGTTCGTGCATCGACACGGCGGTGCCTGTCGGGTCGTACCGGATTGGTGAGACCGGGCCGGACGGTTACACCGCGAGTGTGTCGTGCACGGTCACGGGTGAGCCCGACGTGCCCGGTATCGGTGAGGATCCTCCGAGCACCCTTGTGGATCGCGAGGCGTTGCCGGGGCCAGATGCGGTGGCGGTCGTCGAGGCGTTTGGCGAGGTGACGTGCGTGATCACCAACGACGATGACGTGCCGCCGACGACCACGACGACCACGACGACAACCACGACCACGACGACCACCACGTTGCCGGCGACGACCACGACGACGACGCTTGCTGCGTTGCTTCCCGAAACGGGATCGGACTCGAGCCGGACCGGTTCGATCATGTTGTTGGCGATCGGTTTCCTGATCGCCGGTGGCTCGATGCTGGTGGTCCGGCGCCGCTGACATCCGGCTCATTCCTCGGGCAAATTCCGGCGGATCGTGACGCAAGTCGTCACGATCCGCCGGAATTTCGGGTGCGAGCCAAACCGGAAACAGAAAACACCGCGGGTTGAGTTCACCCCCTCCACCGGCAAGGCTGTCTCCCATGACGGGAACCCGAGTCCTGGTGGTCGACGACGAGCCGACCGTTCGTGAAGTCGTCGTCGGCTATCTCCGACGCGACGGCCACGAAGTCGCCGAGGCGGCCGACGGCTCCCGTGCGCTCGAACTCCTCGAAGCCGAACCGCCCGACCTCGTGGTCCTCGACATGATGCTTCCGGGGGTCAACGGGCTCGACATCCTCCGCCGGGTCCGTGCGACCAGCAACATCCCGGTGATCATGTTGACCGCTCGCGCCGAGGAGTCCGACCGGGTCGCCGGCCTCGAACTCGGCGCCGACGACTACGTGGTCAAACCGTTCTCCCCGCGGGAGCTCGCGGCACGTGTGAACGGTGTGCTCCGGCGCACCGCGCAACGTGAGGCGACGTCACCGCAGCCGCTCGAGTTCGACGGCCTCTCGATCGACCGGCTCGCTCGCGAAGTCCGCCTCGATGGTGAGATCGTCGAGATGACGCCGAAGGAGTTCGACGTCCTCGCGTTCCTCGCGAACTCGCCGCGCCAGGTGTTCTCCCGAGCGCAGCTGCTCGAACAGGTCTGGCAGTCGTCACCCGACTGGCAGGATCCCGCCACCGTGACCGTGCACGTCCGCCGGATCCGCAACAAGATCGAAGCCGACCCCGAAACGCCGCGGTGGATCAGCACCGTCTGGGGCGTCGGCTACCGGTTCGAGGGATGAGACGCTGATGGCGGCCTCCGACGCCCACGACCCCCACGATCCCGCTGACCTCGAGCATCGTGCCCACGGGATGAACCGGCTCGGTCGCCGGTTCCTCGGGGCGAACCTCGCGGTGCTCGGCGTGGCGATCCTGATGATCGCGGTCGCTGCGCAGACGATGTTCATCAGCGCTCACGACCAGACGTTCCTGATGTGGGCGTTGATTCCCGCGGTGCTGGGCGCGGCGATGGTCGCGATGCTGCTCGCTCGGCCGGTCGCCCGTGACGCCAAGCGGATCTGCTCGGCGGCGATGAAGGTCGCCGATGGTGACCTGACCGCACGGACGGGTGTTCAGCGCAACGACGAGCTGGGCGAGGCCGCCGAGATGTTCGACGTGATGGTCGACCGGCTCGACATGGTCGAGAAGGAGCGCTCACTGATGCTGTCGTCGATTTCGCACGACCTGCGTACGCCACTCGCAGCGCTGCGAGCTGCCGTCGAGGCGATTCGCGACGGTGTGGCGCCCGACCCCGACATGTATCTCGTCGGCATGGAGCGCCAGGTCCGGGCGCTCTCGTCGCTGGTCGACGACCTCCAACTCCACAGTCGGATCGTGAGTGGCACGTTCGAGCTGAACCGGACCCGCCTCGACCTCACCGAGCTCGCCGACGAGGCGATGGAGACCCTGCGGCCGCTCGCCGAGCAGCGTCAGGTGAAGCTGCTGCTCGAAGCCGACCACCGGGTGATCCTCGATGCCGACGGCTCGCAGCTCGCGCGTGTCGTCCGCAACCTGCTCGACAACGCGATCCGGCATGCGCCCACCGACTCGGTCGTGCTCGTGCAGATCTCGCAGGCCGACGGGTCGGCGACCCTGCGGGTGATCGACGAGGGCGCGGGCTTCCCGCCCGAGTTCCGGGACCGGGCGTTCGAGCCGTTCACTCGCGCCGACGAGGCCCGCGATCTCCGTACCGGCACCGCCGGCCTCGGGTTGTCGATCGCGAAGGGCATCGTCACCGCCCACGCCGGCACGGTCGGCTTGGTCGACGGGCCAGGCGGCATTGTCGAAATCCGCCTCCCCCTCTGACCCCAGCCGGTCCAGCTTCTCGTCTCGCTCCGTTCCGTGGGCTCCCTCGACGCGAAGTCAACGTCGTCGCCTCGCGCTTTGCGAGACGAGAACCGTGATCCCGGGTGGAGACCGAGAATGGCAGCAGCTGCGCGACGGCTTGCTCGCGCGGTCAAGACTTCCAGGTGGTAGCGGCCTGGGCGAGGCCGTCGATCAGGCGTTGGGTGTGCGGCGTGAGATCGGGGCCCTCCCAATCCCACCACAGCGGGCTGCTCGCACCGCGCACGCGAGGTGGCAGCTCGATCTGGACGCCCTGCTGGCGGGGGACGTTCACCGGGTTGCGCGCGTGCATCCCGCGGAGTTGCTTCGGGATCGCCTCGACATCGGTGATGACGTCGTAGGCAGGAAGATGCCGGCGCAGCGTCGCGCCGACGTGCTCCGCGAAGACCCGGTTCTGGCCACCGAGGAGGAGCGACCCGAACAGGCCACGCCGCCCGAACCCGTGCACGGTGATCACGATGTCGACATGGTCCAGGAACCCGGCCAGCGCTGTCGAGTGGGCGCGGTCGACCGTTGTGGACGGGAAGTGTTCCTTCATCCCCTCGGGCTGGATCACGGCGTAGAGAGAGGCATGGGACCGTGCGGCGGCGGCGTGGGCGATGATGTCGGTCATCCACTCGAGGTGGCCCCCGTGGTAGGCCATGAATCCGACCCGGCCGCGTAGCTCGCAGACCTCCTCGACACCGAAGGTGTCGAGAATCGTCGCGAAGTCGCTCATCACCGCCATCATGCACGCTCGGCAGGCGATCCGTCGGTTCGAGGTCGGGAACCGTCCCGGTGTTCACCGGCGCCGTTCCGTACGATGTCCTCCGATGCTCGTGTGGATGGACCTCGAAATGACCGGACTCGATCACACGTCGGACGTGATCGTCGAGATCGCGACGCTGATCACCGATGACGAGCTGAACATCGTCGCCGAAGGCCCTGACCTGGTGGTCCACACCGACGACGCGGCGCTCGACGCGATGGACCCGTTCGTCGTGAACATGCACACGAAGTCGGGTCTCCTCGAAAAGATCAAGGCGTCGACGATCTCGCTCGCCGAGGCCGGCGACCAGACGCTCGCATTCATCCAGGAGCACGTGCCCGAGGCGCGCACGGTGCCCCTGTGCGGCAACTCCATCGGCACCGACCGCCGGTTCCTCGCCGCGGCCCTGCCCGACATCGAGGAGTACCTCCACTACCGCTCCATCGACGTGTCGAGCGTGAAGGAGCTCGTCAAGCGCTGGTATCCCGACCTCGACGCGAACCGGCCCCGCGGGCAGGGGAGCCATCGCGCCCTCGACGACATCCGCGAGTCGGTGAAGGAACTCGCGTACTACCGCGAGCACGTCTTCATCCCGCCCGTCAATGCCGTACCGGTCGACGTCGACGTGCCGGCCGACGGCACCGCGGGCTGAGCACGTACGAAGAGCGCGGGTAAATCCCGGCATGGTCAACGAGCGCGTCACTACGTTCGCGATGGCTGGCGTTCGGGTACGTCTGAGGTTCCGGACCCGAACGCCAGCACCTTCTGCGCTCCTCGGCCCCGCCGCGGCCTGCCCGTCCGGAGTACCTTGCGCACATGCGTGCAGTCGTGCTCCGAGACCACGGAGGGCCTGAGGTCCTGACGATCGAGGAGGTCGAGGACCCCGTTCCCGGACCCGATCAGATCCTGGTCGATGTCGCCCACACTGCGTTGAACCGCGCCGACACCCTGCAACGGCAGGGCGGGTATCCCGACCCTCGCAACCGGGACCTCGAGATCCCGGGGCTCGAGTACGCCGGGACGGTCACCGCGATCGGCGCCGACGTCGTCGAGTGGTCGGTCGGCGACCAGGTGATGGGGATCGAAGCCGGCGGGTGTTACGCAGAGAAGGTGGTCACGCACGCCCGCCAGGCCCTCCCGGTCCCGGGCCGCGTCGAGTTGGCCGATGCTGCGGCGATTGCCGAGGTGTTCCTCACCGCGTGGGACGCGCTGGTCGTGCAGGGTGGTCTCACGAGTGGCCGGTGGGCGTTGGTCCACGCCGGGGCATCCGGCGTCGGGACCGCCGGTATCCAGATCGCGAAAGCGATCGGTGCGCGTATCGCCGTCACCTGTTCGGCCGGCAAGTCCGATGCGTGCCGGGAACTGGGTGCCGACCTGGTGCTCGAACGCAGTCCGGCCGACTGGCTCGGCGGGCTCCGCTCCGAGCTGCCCGACGGCGTCGACACGATCCTCGACGTGGTCGGTGGGGAGGAGGCCGACCGCAATTTCAAGGCGGTCGCCGCGGACGGGACGATCGTCCAGGTCGGTCTGATGGGTGGAGGTCAGGCGCCGGTGAACATGGGCCTGTTGCTCATGAAGCGGATCACCTGGATCGGCACGACGCTCCGGTCCCGACCGCTCGAACGCAAGCTGGAGCTCTGCCAGCGATTCAGCCGGGAGATGCTGCCGCTGTTCGACGCGGGTGTGCTCACCCCTGTGATCGACTCGCGATTCGCCATCGACGACATCGCCGACGCCCACCGCTACATGGAGTCCAACGCCAACGTCGGCAAGATCCTGATCGACCTGTGAGCGATGGCTGCCCCGTCGAGCGTGTCAGGGGGTGGCAGTGGCGTCCGGCTCGTCGACCGTGTCGTCGATCGGCACCAGCATCCGGCGGTAGCTGAACCAGCCGCCGATCGCGAGCACGATCGTTGCTCCGACGACGAACGGAACGATGGGGAAGCCATCGGAACTCCCCGTGCTCGGTGAGCCGTACGTGAACGAGATCGCCCCGGCGATGACGTGGCCGTCGAGTGGCACGGGGGCGAGGTACTGCACGAAGTAGGTGCCCTCCCGTTCGACCTCGTCGAAATCGAGACGGGCGGTGGTCTCGCCGGTCTTCACCGTCTCGCCGCCGAGGTCCTCGAACTCGTTGTCGCCCAGGTCGTACACGAGGAACATCGCGACGTCGTCGCTGATGACCTCCCCGAAGTCGATCTCGACCGAGGAGATCGGGTCCTGCAACGTGGAGCGTGAGGGCGGTGTCGAACTCTTGATGTCGTCATGGGCAGCGACCGGCGTGGCGTCGGCGCCGAATGCCGACCGCGACCGCCAGTGCACCGGCGATCGCGATCCTGCGTAGCCGCCCGGCGTTGATGACGGTCCCGTCCATACCGACCATTCAATCAGCCGCCCCGGGCGTCGACATCGCGACCCTTCCAGCTCACTTCTCGACGGAACACGACCGCCATCATGCTGCGGACGAAGATCACCACGAACACGACCAGGAGCAGCGGGAACAGGATCGCCGCCCGTGGATCGGTCGTCCCGGCACGGCGACCGAGCACCCAGACCTGCAATGCGATGAGCGGGTAGGTGAGCGGCGCGGCGATCCAGCCGCCGGCGATCGAACAGATCCATGCCACGGTCGCGAGTGCGACCCACCAGCGTGTGAAGCGGGCCCCGGTCGCGATGCTGCGCGTCCAACCCCGCACCAACTCGCCGAACCCGCCGGGGTACATCCGAAACGTCGTCGTCGATGGTGATCCGACGAACAGCCGGGAGCGTCCGACGGCGCGGGCGAGACCGATGTCCTCGGTGTGCATTGCCCGGACGCTCGGTGCAGCATGTCCTCCAGCGGCATCGTAGGTCGCCCGGTCGACGGCGATCACCGGACCGAAGGCGAGGTTGCCGGCCGCTCGGTCGCCGAACACGGTGAACGCGCCACAGCCCATCAGCGCCGTCACGTTGCACAGGATGCTCGGCTGTTCGCCAACGGTCGACATCCGGTGCCACGGCTGCATCGAGACGAGCACCGACGGGTCGGAGGCCACCTCTGCGACGAGGTCGTCGAGCAATGTCGCGCCCGGTCGAACGTCGGCATCCAGGAAGACCAGGGTCTCCTCGCTCGTGGCGAGTACCCCGTGCCAGCAGGCGTTCGGCTTGCCGAGCCACCCGTCCGGCGGGGGTGGCGGGGTGACCACTTCGGCGTCGAACGCCCGGGCGACGCGGGAGGTGCCGTCGGTCGAGTGATCATCGACCACCACCACTCGGTCGCCGACCCGGCGCTGCGCGACGAGTGGACGGAGCAGATGCGGCAGCGCGTGGGCCTCGTCCCGCGCGGGGATGATCACGGCAACCGGTGTGCGGGCGCCCGTCGGCGGAGACGGGAGCATTCGCGGCCGCCAGAGCAGGAGCCAGCCGAGCGACCACCCCACGGCGAACACGGCGAGATCCACAGCGCTGTGGTCGAGGCCGAACACCTCGAACGTCAGCGCCACGGACGGGTCACCGGCCCATCTCGGCGAGCGATGGCGTGACGCCGAGCAGCGCGGGTCCGGCCGGCATCGACATGGCCCAACTCTGGCACGCCGCACGGTTCGGGAGATTTCTTTCGCGAAAAGTGCAAGCGGGCCCGTGTTGCTCGCTCTTGCACCTCGAACGCGACGACTCGAAGGAACCTGATGACCGCAACGACCTGCACCTCCCACCCATCCAGCCGCAACATCGCGGTGGCGCTCGGTGCAACCGGCTTCGGAGCAAGCGGTGCATCGACCCTGATCGCCGCCGTGGCGCACTCGATCGGCGCAGCCGACGTTTCGGCACCACTCGGGTCGGGACTCGGCTGCGTGATCGCTGGAACCCTCGCTGCCGTGTTCACCGGATCCGTGCGGGCCTCGGATCGACCTGCTTCCCGATCCGAGGCCCGCACACACGGCGCCTGACCCGCCAAGACTGCACAGAAACGGACATCTCGCCATGAGCCTCGCCCCGCTGCCCTCCCGCTCCGACGACATCGACGTCGAGACCGTCGCAGGCACCAGTTACGCACGCTGCGCGGATGGAAACGGAACGTTGTCACACCTGTTCTTCAGCGACGACGACCACGACCTGGCCCGAGCGAAGGCGATCTGCCGTCCGTGTGGGCTCAAGGCGACATGTCTCGCAGGAGCGGTCGAGCGCCACGAGGCGTACGGCGTCTGGGGTGGCCTGCTGGTGCTCGACGGGGTCGCAGTGGAGGTCAAGCGCAAGCGAGGCCGGCCGCCGAAGCAACCGCAGCCCGTGCTCGTGGTCGACGAGGTCCCGATTCCCGATCATCTGGTCGCCTGACCAGGTATGTTCGACGCCAACGCGCTGCTCGGCGGACGACAAATCGCCGGATCGAGCGAAACTCCCTTGACCGGGGAGGTGTGAACGTGTTTGCCTTGCACGAACACAGCGCTCCGGCACGCACGACCAACATCTCCGAAGGAGGCCGCACGATGACGACGACACCGATCGCCCACTCGACGTTCGGTCGCGCCCGCACCGCGCTCGTCGCTGCCGGGGCACACGCCTGCGCATCCGCGCACGCCGCCATCCCGGTTCGGACCATGTCCCCGGCTGCTGCGACCCCGACCACCGATGCCGTCACCGCGACGAATCCGTGGCTTGGTGGCGACGTGCAGGGTTCGGGCTTCGGCTCGAAGTACGCCACCAAGCGAATCGCACCCGGCCGCCTCGAAGGAATGACGTAGCAAGCCCGACGTCATCACCTCCTCCGAGGCCGCCGGGTTCAGCAGAACCCGGCGGTTTCGTCGTTTTCGGCCCTCGTTCCGCCTCCGACCGTCCAGCTCATCGATCTCCCGACCAGCCCAGAAAGCCAGATCATGCACACTCTCACCCGCTCCGAGTCCAACAGCACCAACCCAGCGATTCGTCAGTCCGCTGATGCTCCGACCGACCCCTCCCTCGACACCTGCAAGGACACTCCCGTGCACACCAGCGTGAACACCCTCGACTTGATCGCCCGCGAGGCCGAGATCATCGGACGAGAACCACTCGCGCCGGACAGTCCCCGGCCGCCGGGGAGCGACGAGTCGGCTGCCGAGTCGCGGGCGGCTCGGACCCCGGTGGCACGATGCGCCGACGGCAACGGCACGTTGACCGGCTTGTTCTTCTCGGACAACGTCGTCGCCATCGCCCGGGCCAAGGCCATGTGTGCCCTGTGCCCGCTCCGGTTCGAGTGCCTCCAGGGGGCGCTCGAGCGCGAGGAGCCGTGGGGCGTGTGGGGCGGTGAACTGCTGTCGGGCGGTCGCATCGTCGCCAACAAGCGACCCTGCGGCCGGCCGCCGAAGCACCCCCGGCCCGAGGTCGTGTACGACGAGATGGGCCCCGTCGGCGTCGTCGCCTGACGCGTCGGTGACGCCGTCGCCCCCCGGTGAGATGTGAGACGACCCCCCGGTCTCACATCTCACCGGAGCCGGCGGAACGTGGTGTCGCGGCGAGGAACAGGTGAACCGGCGTTTCTCGGCGTTCCCGGAACGTTCAGTGGGATGCGGACCATCGTGGGCGATGTCGTCATTACCCTGCGGAGGGTGAACGTCAACCGACCTCGACTGTTTGCGGCATCGCTTGTGATCGCCGTGGTCGTGAGCGTTGCGGGCGGGTACGTGTGGAGTCGGACGGTCGCCGATTCCGACGACGGGATCGATGTCGTGCTCGAGGATCCCCAGGATCGGACGCTCGAGGGTGGCCCCGCCGAGATCACGCCGATTCCGGAGGGCGATGTGCTTCCCGAAGCGACGTTGGTCGACGGTGCGGGCAACGAGGTGTCGAGCCGGTCGCTGCTCCGTGATCGCCCGCTCGTGATCAACTTCTGGTTCAGCACTTGCATCCCGTGCGAACGAGAGCTCTCCGACTTCGCCGAAGTCGACGCCGAAGTGTCCGATGAGGTCCGCTTCATCGGGGTCAACCCGCTCGACACCGTCGCGGTGATGGAGCGTTTCGCTGGCGAACGCGGGGTCGAGTACGAACTCCTCCGCGACGAGGCCGCCGAGCTCCAACAGGCGATCGGCGTCACGTTCTTCCCGTACACGGTGTTCGTCACGTCGAGTGGTGAGATCGTGGATCAGACCGGTGTCCTCGACGCCGACGGCCTTCGCGAGAGGGTCGACGCACTCCTGGAGAGAGAAGCATGAGTCTCTGGTTCGTCGCGGGCATGCTCGCCGCTGTCAATCCGTGCGGGTTCGTCCTGCTGCCCGACCTACCTCATGTACTTCCTGGGGATCCAGGGTTCCGACCGGCAGCTCACCCAGCGCGAAACGCTGCGCAAGGCGCTCAAGGTGTCGGCCTCGCTGAGCCTCGGCTTCATGGCCGTCTTCATCGTCGCAGCCGGGTTGGCCAACTACTTCACCAACTGGCTCACCGCGAACGCGAAGTATGCGACCGGCTTCTTCGGCATCGCGCTCCTCGTGCTCGGGGCTGCGATGCTGTTCGGGTTCAAGCTGCCGTTCATGAACCCGCAGGGCCTCCAGGGCCAGAAGGACCAGACGGTCAAGTCGATGTTCGTCTACGGCGTGGCCTACGCGATCGCGTCGCTCGGCTGCACGATCGGGTTCTTCATCTCCGCGGTGTTCGCCACCAGCCGCAACGGCGGAGCGCTCACCGGGCTCCGCAACGGCATCGCCTACGGCGCCGGTATGGCCGTCCTGGTCGGTGGGTTGACCGTCGCGCTCGCGTTCGCGAACACCGGGTTGCTCAAGCTGCTGCGTCACGGTCTCAAGTACATGGACCGCATCGCGGCAGCGTTCGTGCTGATCTCCGGCCTCTACCTGCTGTGGTACTTCTACTGGGTCGACCTCAAGGAGGAGGGCGACGCGATCACCGACTGGGTCACGCAGTTGCAGGCCGACATCAGTGCCTTCCTGAACGACCACCAGTGGGGGGTGGCCGTGATCATGTTCTCGTTGCTCGGAGCGACCATCTCGTACGTGTATGCCAAGCGAGCCGATGTCCTCGCCGGAATCGTCGTGGTCGGTGTCGTCGTGGGTGCGCTGGTGGCGAACGACTGGCTCGCGGTCGGGATCATCGGCGGCTGCGTTGCGGTCGCGGGTGCCCTCGGGCTTCTCCAGGACCGGCGCGATGCGGCACGACTCGGCGATGACGGCGACGTCTCGGTCGACGAACCACCGTCGACCGTCTCCGCCGGCTGACGCGTCTGTTCAGAGGAAGTGCATCGCCTTGGCCTGAGCGGTCAGTTCCTCCCGATGATCGGGGTGCGCAATCGCAATCAGGCGGCGGGTCCGCTCCCGCACCGTGGCGTGGCGGAGTTCGGCCACGCCGTACTCGGTGACCACCTTGTCGACGGTGTTCTTCGGCGTGGTGACGACATCGCCGGCGGCGAGTTGCGAGACGATCTTCGATGCGCCCGAACCGGTGGTCGAATGCAGCACCACGAATCCCTGTCCACCGTTGGAGTACATCGCGCCGCGGGCGAAGTCGTTCTGGCCACCCGACGAGGAGTAGTACTGACCATCGATCGTCTCGGACGCACACTGGCCGAGGAAATCGACGGAGAGCGTGGCGTTGATCGAGACGAAGTCGGACTCCTGGGCGATGATCCGCGGATCGTTGACGTAGCGCACGGCGTGCAGCTCGACCGCGGTGTTCTCGTGGAGGAAGTCGTTCAGCCGTTCTGTCCCGAGCGCGAACGTTCCGACGGCCTTGGTCCGGTTGAGACGCTTGCGGACGCCGTTGACGACGCCCGACTCGATCAGGTCGACCACGCCGTCCGAAAGCAGTTCGGTGTGGACGCCGAGGTCGCGGTGGTCGCTGAGTGACGCCATGATCGCGTTCGGGATCGCTCCGATGCCGGTCTGGATCGTGGCCCCGTTCGGGATCCGTTCGGCGACGAATGCGGCGATCTGATGGTCGGTCTCGTCGGCCACGACCGGTTCGACCTCGACGAGTGGTCGATCGGTGCGGCACCAGCCCGCCAGCTGCGAGACGTGGATCTGGTTGCGGCCGAACGTGCGCGGCATGTGCTCGGTCACCTCGAGGAAGAACCGCGCGCGCCCGATGAAGCTCGACACGTAGTCGGCCGACACACCGAGGCTGAAGTAGCCATGTCGATCGGGGAGCGAGGCCGCTGCGATCACGATCGGATCGTGGGTTCGGTGTCGCATCATGTCGTACACCTCCGAGAAGTGTGCCGGCACGAGGCCGATCGTGCCGCTGCGGAAGTACGGCCGCGTGACGTGGCTCAGGAAGTACGAGATGTGGTGCAGGCGCCGGCCGAAATCGCCGCGCAGGTACCGGCGGTCGTGGATCGCGTGCATCTGGTGGACCCGCAGCGCCATGAACCGTTCCGAACCGGATGCGATGTCCGCCTCGACGGCGTCTTCGATCGCGTCGAGCACCGCGGTCGGCTCGCCGTTGGCGAGCGGAACGATGATGCGGGTGTCGGACTCGAGCAGGTCGACGATGTCGGCGGCCTGGTTCGGTGGTTCGATCATGCCCTCGACGGTATGCGGTCTGCACGCTGTCACCTACTCCCTCGCGCGAGCTGTTCGTCACGCACGCGGTTCGTTTACGGTTCGGGCATGGCCGACAGCTTCGACCCCGCGACCGTTCCGATCCGCACGGCCGCCACCGTGATGCTGGTTCGAGACGCGGTCGATGGTGACCCGGGTGTCGAGGTGTTCATGCTGCGCCGAACCGGGAACGCCAGCTTCGCTGCCGGGATGTACGTGTTCCCGGGTGGCAAGGTCGACGACGCCGACCATGCGCGCGAGCTGGAACCGTTCTGTCGGGGTCTCGATGACGCCGCGGCGTCGAAGCAGCTCGGGATCGAGTCGGGCGGACTCGCGTACTGGGTGGCGTCGATCAGGGAGTGCTTCGAGGAGGCCGGCATCCTGCTCGCCGAGCGACTCGACCGATCGGCGCTCGAGGTGGGCGACGACGACCGCCATGCGGTCCACGACGGATCGCTCTCGATGGTCGAGCTGTGTCGACGCGACGAGCTGATCCTCGACTTGTCGACGACGCAGTACGTCGACCACTGGATCACACCGGTGGGGGAGCGGCGGCGTTTCGACACCCGCTTCTTCGTGACCGAGGCGCCGGCCGGACAGGAGGGGCTGCACGACGACAAGGAGACCGTCGAGAGCATTTGGGTGCGCCCACAGCGGGCGCTCGAGCTGTTCGACGCCGGCGAGTCGATGATGATGCCACCGACGGTCAAGAACCTCCGGTGGCTCGATCTGTTCGCAACCGCCGATGACGTCGTTGCCGCGGGCAGGGCCATCACCGACCCGCCGACCACGTTGCCGAAGGTACGGACCGACGCCGACGGGAACATCGTCGGCGTGGCGATGCCCGACGACGCCGATTACGACGCACTCTGAACGTCACAGGTGATTTCACCGGGCAATCCCGTGTAATCTCCGGATCGTGACCGAACCGCCCGTGAACCTCGACGTGCTCAAGGCGCTCGGCGACAACACGCGGTATGCGATCTACCTCGAACTGGCGCGTTCACCTCGTCCGCTCGCCACCGCTGACATCGCCGAGTCGCTCCAGCTGCACGCCAACACGGTTCGGCCGCACCTGGAGCGGATGCGTGATGCGGGGCTGCTGGCGGTCGAAGTCGGCGGTCGCGGCGACGTCGGCCGGCCCCAACACCGGTACTCGGTGGCTGCCGATGCACCGTCGCTCGGCCTCGAGCCGCCGTCGATCCCGGTGCTGGCCCGCATGGTGTTGTCGATGGCGAAGCGCCTGCAGGCGAGCGTCGCCGATGCCGAAGCGGTGGGCGCCGACGAAGGCCGTGAACGGGCTCGTCCGTATGTCAATGCACCGTCGACACTCGAGGCGCTCGTGTCCGATCTGGACCGTTTGGGCTTCGACCCGTTCGTCACCGATGCCCCGACTCGGCCGTCCGACCCGACCGACGTGTCGCTCGACGACGATGCGGACGCCGTCGTGGCGTTCGCCCACTGCCCGTTCGCCGAGCTCGCCCAGGAGCACCCCGAACTGGTCTGCGGCCTCCATCGCGGCCTCGTTGCAGGGTTCGTCGCGCAGATGGGCGATGCCGAAACGCGCGACTTCTGCACCCTGACGAGCCGTACTCCGTGCCAGGTCACGGTCGCAGCCCGCTAAAATCCTCGGCCACAGGATCCGATATCTCAGGAGGAACCGACATGATCACACTCACCGACCCCGCTGCCGTCAAGGTCCGCCAACTGCTCGACGCCGAGGGCGCCGAGGATCTGGCGCTGCGCGTCGCCGTCCGTCCCGGCGGTTGCTCCGGCTTCTCGTACGAGATGTTCTTCGACGGTGACATCGCCACCGACGACACGACGGCGGAGTACGACGACGACGTCCGTGTCGTCGTCGACCCCGCTTCGGCGCAACTGCTCGAGGGCGCGACCCTCGACTACAAGGACGGCCTCGACGAGTCGGGCTTCGCGATCACGAACCCGAACGCGAGCCGTACCTGCGGTTGCGGCCAGAGCTTCTCCTGAACACGGTCTCCTGAACACCGTGCGCCGGTGTCAGACGAGCGCCGCGTCGAGTCGCTCGCGCAGCTCCGTCGCGTCCCAGAGTCCGTCGAGTCGCTCGACGACGACCCCGTCCGCGTCGGTGATGAACAGCGCAGGCTCGAACGCGATGCCGAGCGCGTCGATCGCCGGCGCAACTTCGGTCGCCGTCCGGTCACTCCAGACCTCCGCGTGCACGAAGACGTAGTCGTCGGCGTACTCGGACTCGACACCGACCATCGTCTCGAGCGCCGGCGTACACGATCCCGTCTGACAGAAGGCCGGTGTCCCGACGAAGTAGGCGACGGCCTTGCCGCTCGACAGGGCTTCGGTGAGGGTCATCGAGTGGAACGGACACGGCGGCTCACGCGTGCAGATCGGGTCGACGCCACGCGGGTCGTCGACGGTCGGGGTGTCGAATCCGTCCAGGGTGTCGCCGGGACGTGGGATCGTGACCTGCTCACGTTCCATCACCTGGAAGTTCGCTCCGACTTCGGGCCCACCGTCGATCTTGATCCCGTAGACGCCGGGGGTGTCGACGATGGTGCGGAACGCGTAGTACGGCGCCGGCGTGATGTCGCGACGCACCGCCGTGATGCGGTCGCCGATCGCGTTGCCGTCGAGGTCGACGATCTGTGCGCCGAGTTGGTCGGGACCGTCGGTGATGAACTCCGCAGCATTCGCCAGGCTGAACGGCAGTCGGATCTCGCCCGGCACGAAGACATCCGCCGGGTACCGCTGGACCACCGAGTAGGTCACCTCGGGGTCTGTCGCTTCCACCGCCACATGCGGCGGCGACACCCGCCGCGGCTGCACCGAGCAGGAAAGTGCGTCGGTCGAGGCCGAAACGGGGAGGGGGTGAGGAGGTCATGGAGCTCGCTTCGAAAGGAAAGACGACAATTCGGTGACGTCGTTGAATCGCCGGGCCTCGACGTGCGAACGTACGAAGGCATGAGCGCGGTCTCACCGATATCTCCTCGACGATACCGCCGCCGGATTCTGGCTCTCGGTGGGCTCGTCTTCGTCTTCACCTTCGCGGTCGGCGCGGCGATCTTCATGCCGATCGTGCAGAACGATCTCGAGGACCGTGTGGAGACCGAGTTGATCGACAACGACATCGTCGGTGTCACCGCATCGTTTTCGGGTCAGGACGGCACCCTCGTCTGCGCCGAACCGCTCGACGATCCCGATCGCGCCCTGGCGTTGGCCTCCGGGCTGTGGGGAGTGCGAGCGGTGTCCCTCGATCGGACCTGCCGCGACGACGGCGGTCGGATCGGATGACGACGACCGCGACAGCCCCCGATTCCACGCTTGCCACGGAGGTGACCACGACCACCAGCGAGGCACCACCCGTCACCGAGCCGGAGCTCGACTCGCTGGCCGAACTGGTCGCTGGGGATCCGCTGTTCAGCCAGCTCTCCGGGCTCATCGAGGTGGCGGATCTCGCGGGAGCGGACGGGCTCGGCGGCGATGGGCCGGTCACCGTGCTCGCGCCGACCGACGCGGCGTTCGATGCTGCATTCGAGGAGCTCGGTGCGGATGCGTTCGGGGCGTTGACCTCCGATCCGGCGGTCCTCCGCACCCTCCTGCTGCACCACGTCACCGACGGGCGGATCACCGCCGCCGACCTGGTGACCGGGCCGCTCCCGATGCTCGACGGAACCGACGTCGTCGTCGACGCGGAGGCGCTCACCTTCACGAGCGGGGACTCGGTCGCGAGCGTGGCCGACCCGGCGACGCAACTCGACATCGAGGCCTCGAACGGTGTCGTTCATGCAATCGACCGGATCCTGGTCCCACCCGGGATCGAGCTTTCCCCACCGTCGACTGCACCCGAGTCGACGGCGGTGTTCGCAGACGGCCTCCTCGTCCTGTCGGGTACCGTCGGCACAGAGGAGCAACGGGTGCAGCTCCTGCGATGCCGCGGGAGCGATCGACCCGGCGAACGTCGTCGACGAGCTCACTGTCGATGCCGCTTCGGCCCCGTCAGCCGTCGACATCGACCGGCTCGCCGTCGTCATCGAGGCCATGCCGACGAACCTCGTCTCCGGCACGGCAAGCCTTGGCGGTGGAGACCTCCGGCTGGAGGGAGTGGTGCAGGGGGCCGACGCCCGAACCGCCCTCGAACAGCTCGCCACGAGCTCCGGCGTCGTCCTCGAGCTGTCCGATCGGCCGGTTGCGGACGAAGCCGCAGCGCAGGCTGTGGAGGACGAGTTGAACGAATTCGTGTCGATCAACCCGATCCGGTTCGAACCCGGCTCGATCCAGCTGACCGTGGACGCGAACGCGCTGCTCGAGCAGATCGCCGCGCAAGCGTCGGGCCTCGACGGCATCGACATCGTGGTTGTCGGTCATACCGACTCGGACGGCTCCGCCGACGCCAACCAACTGTTGAGCGAGGGGCGGGCGGCAGTCGTTCGTGACGCGCTCGTCGCGCTCGGCCTGGACGACGCGGCGCTGACCTCGGAGGGTCGGGGAGCAGCGGAACCGATCTCGGGAGCCGACGGCAGCGAGGACAAGGCGGCGAGTCGCCGGGTCGAGTTCGTCGTCGAGGCCCGATGAGGTATCCGACCATGCGACGCGACCACACCTGACCGCCCGACGCGAGAGAAGATCAACACGTGCTCTACACATTGCTCAAGTTCCTCGGATGGGGTCTCCTGCTCGCCGTGATCGGCGGATGCATCGGATGGGCCCTCCGTGCCCTGAAGAGCCGCGGCGAGCTCGCACAGGCACGCCGAGCCACCGTCGACGATGACGAAGTCGAGCAGATGCGGCAGCGTCTGGCCGAACTCGAACAGGTCGTGGCGGAACGGGATCGCCTGCGGATGCAGATCGCCGACATGCGCCACACCGACTCGCCGGGCGTGGTGGGCGGTGCCGCCACCGCGGGGGTCACCGACGCGTCGACGGCAGACGATCCGGCGCCCGACGTCGACGGGACCGAGCGTGCAGCCGACGCCCGAAGCGGGGAAGGGGGCGAGCCCGTGGTCGAGTCGGGCGACCTCGACCTCGATGCGGCGAAGTCTGCGATCGGCAAGCGGATCCGTCTCGACGACCTCACGGTGGTGGACGGCATCGGTCCGAAGATCGCCGAACTCTGCAGTGGGATCGGGATCACGACCTGGCGGAAGCTCGCGGATGTGGATGTGGCCGATCTGCGTTCGATGCTCGCCGCCGCCGGGTCCCGCTATCAGGTGCACGATCCGACGACCTGGCCCGACCAGGCGGCCTGCCTGGCCGACGGTCGGTGGAGCGACTTCGTGGATCTGACGTCCGGGCTCACCGACGGTCGCTGAGGCCCGCGGGTACCGCGATCGAATACCCTGCGGGATCATGAGCAAGCCCCTCGGTCCCTATGTTCCCGTTCGCCGTGCCGGCGACTTCATCTTCGTCTCGGGCCAGGGCGGTCTCGATGACGGCGTCAAGGTCGACGGTGGTGTCGTTGCCGAGACGGTGCAGACGATGCAGAACGTCCGCGCTCAACTCGAGTCGCAGGGCGCCTCGATGGACGACGTCGTCAAGACGACCTGCTTCCTCACCGACATGGACGACTACGCCAAGTTCAACGCCGAATACTCGGCCGCATTCGCGGACCATCGTCCGGCGCGCTCGTGTGTTGCGGTCCAGGCGTTGCCCGCCGGATTCTTGGTCGAGGTCGAGGCCATCGCGTACAAGCCCCTCGACTGAGGCGAGGTCGTCGTCGCTTGGCCCGGCGAATCGACCGGCATACACTGAGATGATGGTCGGCGCAATCGCACTCATCCTCGCCATGATCGCGATTCCCGTTGCGGTGCTCATGAGTGGTGCCGTCGCATCGGCCATTCTCGGTGAGTCGCTGCGGCGTGACGGTATCGCGCGCAACGAGGGCAGCGAACTGCTCGAGCTCGAAGACTGACCGCGTGTCGGTCTCGGACGAGTCCGCGCCCGCCGACCTCGCCATCGTCCACGCCCGTTGCGTTGCGACGGTCGACGACGAGCGCCGTGAATTCTCCGACGGCTGGGTCGCGATCACCGACGGGCTGATCTCGGGCGTCGGGAGCGGGACCCCGCCCGTCGCGGTCGCCACGATCGACGCCGTCGACTGCCTTGTGACCCCGGGACTCATCAACGCCCACCACCACCTCTACCAGAATCTCACGCGGGCATTCCCGCCGATGACCGATCGGCCGTTGTTCGGTTGGTTGCAGTCGCTGTATCCCCTGTGGCGCAGCATCGACACCGAGTCGGTGTACGTCTCGGCATGGGTCGGGCTGGCCGAGCTCGCCCTGTCGGGCTGCACGACGTCCTCCGATCATCTGTACCTGCATCCGCACGGTGCCGGCGACCTGCTGACGGCCGAAATCGAGGCGGCGCACGATCTCGGCCTGCGGTTCCACCCCACGCGCGGCTCGATGTCGTTGTCGGAGAAGGACGGAGGACTTCCACCCGACGATGTGGTCGCTGATGACGACGAGATCCTCGCAGCATGTGCGGACGCCGTCAGCCGGCACCATGATCGACGGTTCGGCGCCATGACCCAGGTGGCGCTCGCACCGTGCTCACCGTTCTCGGTCACCGAGGAGTTGATGGTCCGCACCGCCGAGCTCGCAGAGCGGCTCGATGTCCGCCTGCACACGCACTTCGCGGAGAACGCCGAAGACGACGAGTTCAGCCTCGCGACGTTCGGCTGCCGACCCATGGAATACCTCGAGCGAACGGGCTGGTGCACCGACCGCACATGGGTTGCCCACTGCGTGACACCGAACGACGACGAGATCGTCCGTCTCGGTGCCGCCGGTGTCCGCGCCGCGCACTGCCCGTCGAGCAATCTGATCCTGGCGTCGGGGATCGCCCCGGTCGTCGATCTCCGTGCCGCCGGGGTGCAGGTCGGCCTCGGCGTCGACGGTTCGTCGTCGGCCGACAGTGCGTCGCTCTGGCTCGAGGCCCGCGAGGCGATGCTGCTCGCCAAACTCCGCAACGGTGCGGGCGCAAGTACCGCCCGGATGGCTCTGGAGCTCGCGACCGTCGGCGGTGCCGGCTGCCTCGGCCGCGAGGGCGAACTCGGCACCCTCTCGGTCGGTGCCGTCGCCGACGTCGCGATCTGGTCGCTCACCGGCCCGTCGTTTGCGGGTGCGGTTGCCGATCCGATCGAGGCGTGGTTGCGATGCGGCCCGACCGGAGCGCGGGACACGATCGTGCACGGCCGCCCGGTCGTGCAGAACGGGATGCTGGTGTCGGATCGCCTGGAGGAGATGCTCGGCGCGCACGACATCCTCGCGCGCCGCATCCAACGCCTCCACGCGTAGCCATGTGGGCCAGACCCACCCCGCAACGGTGTGACGCGGATCGCTCCACCATGACGCCATGAACGCCGTTGCATTCGCCAGAATGTGCAGCGTGACATCTGCAACCACGACGATCGGGTGCCGGGCGGCGCTGCTCGGCCTCGGCCTGCTCGCGCTCGCCGCCTGCACGTCGACATCGTCGGAGGCTGCCGGCGGCGGTGCGCAGGCACCGTTGCCCACGATCGGCATCGGCTCCGACATCGGTCAGCTCAGTGGCGGCGCGAACGTGCGCGCGATCGATGCGGGCGCGGTCGAGTCGATCGTGATGATCGGCGACTCGATCACCGTTGCGGCGACGCCGGCGCTCGAAGAGCAGTTCCGCCAGCTCGGTTTCGACGATGTCACGATCGTCGCGCAGCAGGACAAGCGGATCGGCCAGAGCTTCGGCAACAACGCCAGCGGCGCCGACATCGCAACGTTCCTTGCGAACGAGTCGGACAGCGAGCCCGAAGAGCAACTCTGGGTCGTCGCGCTCGGTACGAACGACATCAGCCAGTACGACGATGTCGAGGACGTCGTCCCGGTGGTCGAATCGGTGCTTGCGCCCATACCAGGCGACGCACCCGTGATCTGGGTGAACACGTACTTCGAGAACCGGCCCGACGACACCGCCGAGGTGAATGATGCGATCGAGCGGGTCATCGCCGGGCGCGGCAACGCGACGATCGGTCAATGGAACGCGTACGCCCCCACCGAAGGGCTGTTGCGCGGCGACGGCGTCCATCCGAACAACGAGGGTGCCGTCGTCTTCGCCAGTGTGGTCACCTCGACCGTCGCCAACTTCCTCGAGAGCTGAGGCGACCGGGGCCCGATCGTCGCCCGAGACTCACCTGGACCATGATGGTCGCGTGGAGAGCGTGGATGGATCGGCGGCACTTTCGGACAAGGCCGCTGTCGCGTATCGACTCGCAGGACTCGAGCCCCCGACGCTGCGGCGACGCGATGTCGCGGAGCGGACCGGCGTCGAGCCCGAGCGGTCGGTGCGCTGGTGGCGTGCGCTCGGATTCGCCGCCGTGGACGACGACGATCTGGCGTTCCGCGACGCCGACGTCGAGGTGGTGCGCGAACTGGGATTGCTCGTCGAATCGGGCGTCGTCGACGAGGCCGACGTGCTCCGCCTCGCGCGCCTGATGAGTTCGCTGTTCTCGCGCCTCGTCGACGCGCAACTCGACGTGCTCGAACTCGGGGTGGGGGCCGACGATGCGCCGAACACCGATCTCGAGGGGCGCCTGCGGGAGTTGGCCGCAGCCGACAGCGACGTCTTCGCGTTCATGGAGACGACGATGGCCTACGTCTGGCGTCGGCATCTGCTGGGTGCCATCGGCCATCGACTCTCTGTTGACGACACCGAGCAGGGGCAGGCCGTGGCGTTCGCCGACCTGTCCGGGTTCGCCCGCTTCACCAAACGGGCAACCGCTGACGAGATCGCACGCGTGATCGACACCTTCGAGGCGGTGGCGTTCGACGTGGTCTCGGGCCACGAGGGTCGCATCGTCAAACTGATCGGCGACGAGGTGCTGTTCGTGCTCGCCACGCTCGACGCGGCCGTCGCAGCGGGTCTCGAGCTCATCGAGCGGCTGGAACAGGCCAACGGCATTCCGCCGGTCCACTGCGGAATCGCCTACGGGCCGACGATCACCGTCGGTGGCGATGTGTTCGGTCCGACTGTCAATCTTGCCAGCCGACTCACGAAGGTGGCACGTGCCGGGAGCATCGCGGTCTCGCGGAAGGGCAGCGAGCAGCTCCTCGAACGCGATGACCTGGACGTTCGCAAGGTCCGCAGATCGTACGACCTCAGAGGATTCGGACGAACCTCGATCCTCGCCGTGCGCTCGCTCCCGAACGACCCCGGCGACGAGGCCCTCGAGACGGAGGCGGCTCTGTAGTGACGGTGGTGCTTCAGGAGTCCCAGCGGGACTGGCCGAAGCGGTAGCCGACGGAGCGCACCGTCTGGATCAGGTTGGCGTGCTCCTCGCCGAGCTTGGCGCGGAGCCGCCGGACGTGGACGTCGACGGTGCGGGCACCGCCGTAGTACTCGTAGCCCCAGACGCGGCTGAGCAGGATCTCGCGGGTGAACACCTTGCCCGGGTTCTGCGCGAGGAACTTCAACAGCTCGTACTCCATGTAGGTCATGTCGAGCGGCCTGCCACCGATCGAAGCCTGGTAGGTCTCCAGGTTGAGCGCGAGGTCGCCGTACTCGACGACATCGGCCGATTGGACTTCGATGTCGGCGCTCAGGAGATGCCGCAAGCGGGCCTCGAGTTCGGAGGGGTGGAACGGCGCGAGACAGAAGTCGTCGAAGAGATCGTCGCGGTGCTCGAGGTCGGCGAGCTGGGCACCCCCCACGAGGACCAGTGCCGGGGTCGGGACGGAGTGCTGCTTACGGGCTGCACGGAGGAACGACCATGCGCCGTCGAGGTCGTCGGTCGCGTCGACGATGATGCCGGCCCAACCGCTGTCAGGCTCGGCATCGCCGGCAGCCGCGGTCGAGCCGACGGCCTTCCACGCGAAACCGGCCAGATCGAGCGTGCGCGCGAGTTCGGGAGAGGCAGGATCGGGCACGATCGGCGAGAAGTCGGGACGGGTCGCTCATGACATCCTCCACAACGCCCCTACAGGGACCTCAGGTAGCGGTCTCGTTCGAACGGCGTGACCTGGGTCTTGTACGCCCGCCACTCGTGGCGCTTGTTCCGCACGAACCACTCGAAGATGTGCTCACCGAGCACCTCGTGGACGAGTTCGGACCGCTCCATGATCACGAGGGCGTCGTTGAGCGACTGCGGCAGTTGGTTGATGCCGAGTTCGGTCGAACACGTCGTCGGCGATCTCGAAGAGGTTCGCGGCGGCTTCGTCGGGCAGCTCGTACCCCTGCTCGATGCCGCGCATGCCCGCCGCCAGGATCAGGCTGAACGCCAGGTACGGATTGCACGCCGGGTCGGGTGAGCGGTATTCGATGCGCGTCGCGAGCGGGTTGCTCTTCTTGGCGATCGGGACGCGGATCAGGCCGCTGCGATTGTTGCGGGCCCAGCTGATGTGGACCGGCGCCTCGAAGTTGGGTACCAACCGCTTGTAGCTGTTGACGGTCTGGTTGGTGACCGCGGTGATCTCGTCGGCGTGTCGCAACAGGCCGGCCATGAAGGCCTTCGCGGTGTCGCTCAGGTCGTAGCTGTCGGACTCGTCGTAGAACGCGTTCTCGTCCCCCCGGAACAGCGACATGTGGAGATGCATGCCCGAGCCCTGGAGCCCCTCGAGCGGCTTGGGCATGAATGTTGCATGGACGCCGTTGCGGGCGGCGATTTCGCGGACCGCCAGGCGAAACGTCATCACCGAGTCGGCCATCGTGAGTGCGTCGATGTGGCGCAGGTCGATCTCCTGCTGGCCGGGTGCGTCCTCGTGGAAGCTGTATTCGACCGGGATGCCCATCGTCTCGAGCGTGCGGATGGTCTTCTTGCGCAACTCGCCCGTCACGTCGTTCATCGTGTGGTCGAAGAAGCCGCCCTCGTCGAACGGAACCGGTTGCTCACCCGGCGTCAACTGCTCGAAGTAGAAGAACTCGATGTCGGGCGCCATGTAGAACGTGAGTCCGGCCTCGTACGCCGCCTGCACGTGGCGCCGGAGCACCTGACGCGGATCACCTTCGAACGGCTCACCATCGAGGTTGTGGATGTCGCAGAAGATGCGGGCTTCGGGAGCGGTTGGATCGGCCCAGGGCAGCAGTTCGTAGGTGTCGGGGTCGGGGATCGCGAGCACGTCGGCTTCCTGCACGCGGCTGAACCCATCGATCGACGACCCGTCGAAGGTCAAGCCGTCGCTCAACGCATTGTCGAGCTCGGGTGGCGAGATCGCCATGCTCTTGAGGTTGCCCAGCACGTCGGTGAACCACAGCCGGATCAACCGGACACCGCGTTCCTCCACCGACCGCAGGACGTAGGCCCGCTGCTGCTCGTTCATGTCCACCTCACAAGTCTTCCAGATTCGACCGACAAAACGCACCGGCGGGGCAGTGGGCTGCACCCATCACCCCGCCGGCCACGTAGTCGTTCAGAATTCATCCTCGGCAGAGACAGGATCGTTCCGGACTGTCTCCGCAATCACTTCATGGCGGAGCAGACGGTGTCAGTCATGAGACGAGCGACGACGTAGGGGTCCATGTTGCCGTTCGGGCGACGGTCCTCGAGGTAGCCCTTCTTGTCGACGGAGACCTGCCACGGAATGCGGATCGAGGCGCCGCGGTCGGACACGCCGTAGCTGAACTGGTCGTGACGCTGCGTCTCGTGGGCGCCGGTGAGGCGGTCTTCGACGCCGTGGCCGTAGTTCTTGATGTGCAGGTCGGCCTTCGCGCCGATCGCCTTGCAGCCGGCTTCGATGTACTTGTAGCCGCCGTCCTCACGCATCTCCTTGGTCGAGAAGTTGGTGTGGGCGCCGGCGCCGTTCCAGTCGCCCTTGACCGGCTTGGGGTCGATGCTGATCCAGACGTCGTAGTCCTCGGCGATGCGGTGGAGCAACCAGCGGGCCACCCACAGTTCGTCGGCGACTTCGAGCAGGCCGCGCGGGCCGACCTGGAACTCCCACTGGCCGGGCATGACCTCGGCGTTGATGCCGGAGATGCCGATGCCGGCTTCGAGGCAGGCGTCCATGTGGTCCTCGACGATCTGGCGGCCGGTGATGGCGTACTCGCCGACGCCGCAGTAGTAGGGACCCTGGGGCGCGGGGAAGCCGTCGTCGGGGAAGCCGAGCGGGTTGCCGTTCGGGCGCAGCATCGTGTACTCCTGCTCGATGCCGAACAAGCGGCTCGTGCTTCTTGTACTTCTTCGCAGTGCGGGCTGCAGCAGCCCGGGTGTTGGTCGGGTGCGCCTTGCCGTCGACCAGCATCACCTCGCACATCACGAGGACGTTGTCGCCGCCGCGGATCGGATCCGGAAACGCACGGACGGGCTTGAGCACGCAGTCGCTCTTGTCGCCGGTGGCCTGGTTGGTCGACGATCCGTCGAAGCCCCAGATCGGGTAGTCGTCGGTCGGCTCGTCCAGGATCTTCGTCTTCGAACGGAGCTGGGGAGTCGGCTCGGTGCCGTCGATCCAGATGTATTCAGCCTTGATTGCCACGTGATTGTCCTCAGTCTCTGTTGGTGCTGTTCGGGTGTCGAGGCGGCCGACCCGAACGGGGGCCGCATTTTTCGATGCCGCACACTGCCACCGGGCAGTTGCCGACCTGTTGCCCGATTGTGAACGGCGTGTGAATTGGCGCGGCCACCGTCAGTGGTCCGAACGACCTCGGCGGTGGTGGCCGCCCCGACTAGCGTTCGCTCATGCGTCGAGTGTTGCTGGCCCTGTCGATGGCGTTGACCGCGCTGGTGGCCGCTCAAGCGGCTGGTTCCGTTCCGGTGGCGAACGCCCTTCCGTCCGGGTTCAGCGAGCAGGTCGTGACGACTCTCGGGCCCCTGACCGGGGTCGAGGCGTTGCCCGACGGGGCGGTGGTTGCCCTCGAGCAGAGCGGGCGGCTGGTGCTCATCGACGACCGTGCCGGTTCGGCCGCCGTGCGGACCCTCGCCCGGTTCGACGTCTGCTCCGACTCCGAACGGGGTCTGCTGGGCTTCGCGATCGATCCGGCGTACGTCACCAGCGGCTTCGTCTACGTGTACCGGACGATTCCGTCGGGTGCACCGGGCGGCTGTTCGAACCGGGTCAGCCGGTTCTTCATGACGGGCAACGGCCTCGACCTCGGCTCGGAGCGGATCCTGATCGACGGCATCTCGTCGGTGAACGGCAACCACAACGGCGGTGACATCGAGATCGGCAACGACGGGTACCTCTACGTCGCGACCGGCGACGCCGGCCGAGATCCCCGCGGCGACTCCGGCGGCGCCGGATCGAACGACGCCGGCCAGGACCGGTCGCTGCTCAACGGGAAGATCCTGCGCGTCGACCGGTCGACAGGACGCGCAGCACCCGGGAATCCCTTCAGCGGACCCGGTTCGGCCGACTGCCGCATCCGTGGCAACACACCGAGTACGCCGCAGACGACCTGCCGCGAGATCTTCGCGTACGGGCTGCGCAACCCGTATCGCTTCGCCTTCGACCCCAACACGAGCGCAACCCGCTTCTTCATCAACGACGTCGGCCAGAACACACGCGAAGAGGTGAACGAGGGGGCGGCCGGGGCGAACTACGGCTGGCCGTTGCGCGAGGGCCGGTGCCCGCAAGGGGAGAACCCGCCGTGTGCCGGGCCGACGTCCGGACTCGTCGACCCGATCACCGACTACGGCCACGACGACGGCTTGTTCGTCACGGGAGGTGCGTTCGTCCCGAACGGCGTGTGGCCCGAGTCCTACGACGGCACCTACCTCGTGTCGGACGGCGGATTCGGCACGACCTGGGCGTGGGACGGCGAGACCGACCTGGGTTCGTCGTTCGTGTTCCTCGACGCCTCCCGGCCGACCGACATGGTCTTCGCGAACGGTCCGACGGGGACTGCGCTCTGGTACGTGCAGCAGAACGGGGAGGTCCGCAAGGTCACCTACGCGGCCCCCGCGGCCCCCGCCGACAGCGGACCTCAGCGATACGAGCCGTTGCGCACACCTGACCGTCGGTTCGATTCGCGCGAGTTGTCGCCGCCGGCTCCGCTCCGGGCGGGTCAGACCCGATTGATCGATCTCGATGCTCCGGCCGGTGCGACGGCAGCGCTGGTGAACCTCGCACTCGTGCGTCCGCTGTCCAACGGGGGCAACGCAACGGCATGGGAGCCGCGGACATTGCGTCCGTCGACGTCGAACGTGAACACCCCGGCGGGCGCCAATGTGGCGAACTCGTCGATCGTCCCGCTCGATGGGCAGGGCCGCATGGTGCTCTTCACCCAGGCCACCGCGCACGTCCTCATCGACGTCGCAGGTTTCTACCTCGACCAATCGGGTCCGACATCGACCGGCCGTTTCGTGCCGACCGGTCCCGAGCGCATCGTCGACACGCGCGAACCCGCCGACGCCGGCAACGAGTACGCGCGCAGTGCCGACGGTGCCGGCGAACGTGTCACGGTGACCGTCGCCGGAAGTGTCGACATCCCCGCGGCCGCGGACGAGTTGAGTGCGGTCGCCGTCGTCGTGACCGGGATCAACAACGTCGGCTCATCGAAGGGGTTCGTGACGGTGTACAGCGGCGCGACGCGCCCGTCGACCTCGAACGTGAACGTGAACCCGTCACCCGACGTACGAGCGAACCTCGTCGTCGTGCCGCTGGGAGCGTTCGGCACGATCGACATCTATCTCCACGACGTCGACCACGTCGCCGTCGACGTCGTCGGCTACTTCACGGGAAGTGGATCGCCGTCCGCGACGGCGGGCCGGTTCCACTTGCTCGCTCCGCAGCGCGAGGTCGACACCCGGATCGGCCTCGGGTTCGGTCGGCTCGCAGTCGACGGGACCGAGCTGTTCAACCCGGCGAGCGTGCCCGACTCGGCATCGGGGATCGCGCAGAACCTGACGATCGTCCGGACGGCGGGGCGAGGCTTCGTGACCGCCTATCCCGGAGGCGATCCTCCCGACGGTGTCGAACATCAATGCCAGCGGCCCGAATCAGGTTCGTGCGGCACTCGGCTTCACCCGGCTGGCGGCATCCGGCTCCGAGACGTTCTTCAACGGTGTCTCGGCAAAGGACCTCGTCGTCGACGCGTTCGGCTACTTCGAGTAGCCCACCCCATCCCATCATCGTTTGCGTTGTTGTTCTGGCTGTCGGAACAGCCAGAAAAGCAACACAAACGAGCGGTGGGGCGGGTCAGGGTTCGCGGATCGTGATTTCGGTGAGGGCGGGATCGGCCGCGATCTGCTCGTCGGTGAACGCGACGGTGCGCCAGTTCTTCTCGCTGAACCGCGTGGTCTGCGACGAGAACACCTCGGTGTCGCGCAACCCGGTGTTCCCGTACGTGAGGATCGCCGAGGCCTCGGGTGCTCCCGACGAGTAGTCGACGACCATCACGAAGCTGGTCCCGAAGTTGACCGGGTACCCGTCGCCGCGAAGATCGCCGTTCGGTGTGATCAGGTCGCCGCGGGTCGGTTCCTCTTCGCTGGACGAACTCCGATCCGACCACGACACGACGTTCGTGACACCGTCGGCGTTGGTGCCGCCGTGGAGCGGGATGCGCTCGCCCGACCGCTCGGTGAACTGGGCGGCGCCCATGGTCGCATCGATGTCGAACCCGGCCTTGGTGATCGTCTGGACGGCGCGCCCGAGGGCCTGGTTGACCAGTGTCGTGTCGGCGGCGAACCCGGCTGGCGTCACCGTCGGGCGGGCCGGGTCGAACGGCTCGGAGAACAGCGCCCCGGCCTCGTCGAAGACCCCGGCCGGGAACCTGGTCATCGTCTCGCGCCACAGCACCGCTCCAGGACTGTCCAGGTCGAATCGGCCGTCCCAGCCGGCCAGCACCGAACAGGCGCCGCTGATGTCGACGGTCTCCGCCGGCAGCGCGATCGTTCCGTCGTCGAGCGTGATCGCGCTGACGTTGACGAGCGGATTGGTGCGGCAATCCGCGACGACGGAGTCGAGCAACAACAGCGCCGTCTGTGAGGTGTTGTCGAACGTTGCGTTCGCGGAGTTCGTCGGCGGAGAAGTTGCCGTCGTCGCCGGCGAGCCCGAGCTGATCGTCGGAAGAGAGCACCAACGCGTTCTGCCGTGTGCGCATCGACAGCGGGGTGTTCTGAGCGCCGTGGAGGACGGAGTAGTCGCCGTCGAGGGTGAACTCGGCGCTCGGGACCCAGAAGCTGTCGTTCGCGTTGAAGACATAGTCGCGGCGCTGCACCTGCGGCTGCTCGCTGAACGGGACGAGGCCGGGATCGCGTGCGCCATCGACTTCCTCCCAGCGGAAGCGACTGTCAGAACCGTTGAGCAGCACCACACCCTGCTCGGACGCAGCCTGCGCGAGGCCTTCTCCGCTGAATCGTTGCTGCTGGTACAGGAGCTCGGCCTCGTCCGACAGGTTCGGCGTGGCCGAGGTGTCGGCATACCAGGTGTTGCCGCCCGCTCCGACGGCAATCGTGTTGAAGAGTGGGACGCCCTGGTGGCGGGCGTGCGTCTCCTTCAGGTCGCCGAGGCCCGTGACGTCGATGAGGTCGGCGTAGAACTCGATGAACTCGTCGTTGTCGATGTTCGCGTCGCGGTACGTCAGCACGGTCTCGTTCGACCAGCCGACACCGGGGAAGTCGATGATCGGCCCGTACTCGCTGCGATACAGGGTGCGGGTCTCGCTGTCGATGGTGCCGTCAGGCCGCAGGATCTCGACCCTGTAGTCGGTCGAGTCCATGTCCCGCGGCTCGCCGTCGACGAAGTAGGTGGTCGGTGAAGCGGGGTCGAGATCGAGCGTGTACGCCGTGAACCGGTGGCCCGCCGACACGGTATGGGACCATGCGACGTCGTCCGTGAATCCGATCCCGACGCCAGGGAGACCCGCGAGCTGAGCACCGTAGATGTCGATCTCGTCCGGCACGGTCAGGTGGACCTCGGTGAAGCGGAGCTCGCCCTCCCACGGGAAGTGGGGGTTGGCGACGAGCGCGCTCCCGGTGCCGCCTTCGATCCGATCCGCGCCGATTGCCCATGCGTTCGAGCCGAGGTTCGTGGAGGCGAGCGTGGAGAAGTCCGGTGCAGCGGCGGGCGCGTCGGGGGTGGCGATGGTCTCGTCGTCCGCTGGGGCCGGTGGCTGCGCGCTTGCTATGTGGTCGGTGAATTCGGCGCCGCTTGCGAGCAGTGCGAGGCTCCGCGCATAGGTATAGACCTCGACCGGCTCGATCGGACGAATCCACTCGGCGTCGGAGCACCATCCCGCCAGGCCGGTGCCACCGGTGTCGCTGAGGTGTTGATTCCAGCCCGCCGCGAACGCCTCGAACTGTTCGACGACGTCGGCCGAGGCGTCGGCGAAGTCGGTTGCCGCGATTCCGGCCATGTCGATGGCGCGCCAGGCGAAGTCGCTCTCGATGTTCTCGCCGTTGCCGCCCGGCCCGAGGTACCGGGACCGTTCACCGCGCACTTTGAGGATCTGGTCGAGCAGTGTGCACCCGTAGTCCTGGCCACTGACGTATCCCTGGCCGTAGGCGAGGTCGGCGCGGTCGCGTCCGCTGATGTGCGGTACACCGTCGGTCGTTCGGCGGATCGTCGCCTCGAACGTCGGGTGGAACCGTGGTGCTCGTCGTGGTCGTCGTCGTAGCCGGAGGAAGCGTGGTGGTAGTCGTCGTGGTCGTGTCGGGCGAGGTCGGCAGACGGGATCGATTCGGGGCCCTCGCCCGGGCTGCACGCAACGGCCACCAGGCACAACGCCACGGCGGCACCGAGCCGTCTCGTCGTCGCCTGGACCCTGTTGTACACGATGGCCCATCGTGCCAGATCGGGGCACCCCGAGGTGGGCGAGATGGGCTGTTCCGGCAGATTTCGTCGGAATCTGCGCCAATTCGTGCGGTGTGGGCCGCGAACGGCCGGATCACTGCGCGCGCTGGCCGGGTAGTGTCGGCACCGTGACGGTGCTCCGAGTCGCTCTCGCCCAGCTCAACCCCACCGTGGGCGGGCTCGACGGCAACCTCCAGCAGCTGAGCGACGCCTACGATGCCGCGGAGAGCGCCGGATGCGACATCATCGCGTTTCCGGAGCTCTCGACGGTCGGCTATCCGCCCGAGGACCTGGTGCTCAAACCAGGGTTCGTCGAGGACAACATCGAGGCGCTCGCCAAGTTCGCCGCCCGCACGCGCCGCTGTGCCGCGATCGTCGGTTTCGTCGACCAGGACCGCGATCTCTACAACGCGGCCGCGGTCTGCGCCGGCGGGGAGGTCGTGGGCAAGTACCACAAGCGCCTGCTGCCCAACGCCACCGTGTTCGACGAGCAGCGGTACTTCACTCCTGGTCATGATTCCGATCCCCTCGAGCTGTATCTGATCGGTGGCGTGAAGGTCGGTGTCTCGATCTGTGAAGACATCTGGAGCCCGTGGGGGCCGGTGGCGGAGCAGGCCGCGGCCGGCGCCGAACTGAATGTCAACATCAACGGCTCGCCGTTCGCGACCGGCAAGGGTGAGAGCCGCGAGCGGATGTTGGCGACCCGTGCGGCCGACGCGCACTGCGCGATCGTGTACGTCAACCAGGTCGGCGGGCAGGATGAGTTGGTGTTCGACGGTGGGTCGCTGGCGTTCGACCACGAAGGCACGCTGCTCGCTCGCGCCCCGCAGTTCGCTGAATCGCTGACGATCGTCGATGTCCCGGTGCCCCCCGTGTACCGCAAGCGGCTGCTCGACCCGCGGGGAAGGGTGACGCAGGCGATGCTGCCGGTGGTCGAGGTGTCGGAGTCGCCGGTCGCCCACGACGAGCGGTTGGTGCCTCCGATCACCGAACCGTTCGACCCGGACCGCGAGCTGTACGAGGCGCTCGTGCTGGGGACGCGTGACTATTGCCTCAAGAACGGTTTCACCGATGTCGTGATCGGGCTGTCGGGAGGCATCGACTCGTCGATCATCGCGGCGATCGCGGTCGATGCGCTCGGGGCCGACCACGTCCACGGCGTGTCGATGCCGTCGCGGTACTCGTCCGACCACTCGAAGTCCGACGCGCAGTTGTTGGCCGAGGCGCTCGACATCGACTTCCGGACGATCTCGATCGAGCCCGCGTTCAGTGCCTACATCGACATGCTCGCGCCGTCGTTCGACGGCCGTGAGCCGGGGCTCACCTACGAGAACATCCAGTCTCGGTGCCGCGGTCAGTTGCTGATGGCGCTGTCGAACGAGTTCGGCTGGATGGTCCTCACGACCGGCAACAAGAGCGAAGTTGCCGTCGGCTACTTCACGATCTACGGCGACTCGGTCGGTGGGTACGCAGCGATCAAGGACGTCCTCAAGACGCGGGTCTACGACCTGTGTCGCTACGTGAACCGGCGCGAGGGCCGCGAGATCATCCCCGAGAACGTGATCACCAAGCCGCCGTCGGCCGAGCTCCGGCCCGACCAGCGTGACGACGACAGCCTCCCGCCCTACGAGGTGCTCGACCCGATCCTCGAGCTGTACATCGAAGACGACCGGACCGCGGGCGAGATCGTCGAACTCGGGCACGACGAGGAAATGGTGCGTCGCGTGACCCGCCTCGTCGACCTCGCCGAGTACAAGCGACGGCAGTGTCCGCCCGGTGTGCGGGTGACGCGGAAAGCATTCGGCAAGGACCGGCGGATGCCGATCACCAGCCGCTACCGCGGCTGATCTCCGGTCGGCGCCGGGGGTTCGGCCGTACCGCGGGTTATTTGGAGAACGTTCGCGCGTTCGGGTCTACGGTGTGGGGTGACGCAGTGGGGAACGATCTCCGCCGCCTTTTCATACCCGGAGGGACACTATGAAGGCACGCACCAACCACAGGCGATTGATCGCCGTCGGAACCGGCCTCGCACTCGTTGCGGGCGGCGCCATCGGCGCCCAGACCTTTGCAGGGGACGGCGAAGCGGATCCCGGGCCACTTCCGCCACCGGGGCAGCCCGTTGAACCCCCTGCAGTGCCGTCCGGCAGCGAGGGCGATCTGGTCGCGGGAAGCGACGTTCTGATCCAGACGGGTGGCTCGACATTCGATGAGACAATCCTGTCGAAATGGATCCCCGCGGCAGGCTTCGATCCGTTGCAGGGTGGAGTGGGAACACAAAACGACGACCTTGTGCTGTCGGAATCCGGCAGCTGTCTGCGCCCCGACACGACGGCGGCTGGAGAGAACACGTTCCTCAAGGCTCCGGTCGAGTTGCCCGACGGGGCGAGGATCAAGCGCGTCAGCTTCTACGGCGTGGACAACGATCCGGTTCGCGACATCTCGATCACCCTGTTTCGACAGGAGTTCACGAGCACATTCAACCTCTTCCCGATTCCGCCGACGATCAATCGGAGCAACACCTCGGTCGACGCCTTCTCGACCTCTGGCGCCCCTGGTGACACCATTGTCAGTGGTGCCGACAACCTTGCGGAGTTGACTGGAACACCATCGAGTGGCGTGATCTTCCTCAACAACCCAAGCCGCTTCCATACGGTCCAGGTCGTCCTGCAGAAGAGCGCATCGTCGAACCACGTCCTGTGCGGCGTTCGAGTCGACTATCAGGTCGCCAAATCGTCGGCTGATCCGGGAACGGTGTACCACCCGGTCGAGCCGTTCCGTGCGTTCGACTCCCGTCTGGCGTCGTTCGGAGCGTTGAGTGGGCTCCTGGCCCCGAACGACACGAAGGTGATCGACATCACCGACGGCTACGACAGCAACGGTGTTGCCATCCCGGCCCAGGCCGACCTGGTTCCGGCAAACGCAACGTCGATCACCTACAACATCACCGTGGCCGGCCAGACCGGGCCGAACTTCGTCGCCGTCACCGCGGGCGACGCCGCGACGTTCACGGCATCGGCGATCAACTACACCGGTGGCGGCAACCTCGCCAACGCTTCGAGCGTCACGGTGGCGGCTGATCAGACGATCAAGGTCTGGGGAGGCGACAACACCGGTTCGGCGCACGTCATCATCGATGTGACGGGCTACTCCGCCCCGGCCCCGCCACCGTCGAACATGGCGAACTGACCCAACGCGGTCACCGCTCACCCCGAGTGCGCTCGGAGCCCGTCGGACCCACGTCCGGCGGGCTCCGTCGCGTCGAGGATTGAACCGATCTTGACGGCGTGAGGGTCAACGCCTGTCGTACGATCGACAGGATGAAACAGCGCATCGTTCCCGTCGCCGCCGGAGCCGTACTGCTGCTCGCGGCATGCGGATCGTCGAGCCCTGAGGACACCGTCGACGACACCTTGCCCGACGCAGAGGAGCTGGTCGACGGCGCCGAGGCTCGTGGGGTCACCCCGCTCGCGCTGGCGTTCGAGCAGGCGGCGGACGCATCGAGCTATCGGGCGGAGATCGCGATGGGGATGACGATGACGATCGGCGATGTCGGCTCGATCGACATTCCCGCCGACCCCACGACTCCGATGTCGTTCGTCGAGGTGGACGCGGACGGCGAGCAGTACGCCCTCGTCGATCTCGCCCCGATGACGAATGCCATGCTCGCTTCCACCGGCCTCGCCGACGGAGTCGACGCAAGCGGCCTTTTCGGCGGTGACCTGTCGATGGAGACCTGGATGGCGGATTCGACGATCACGATCGACGTGGGAGGGTTCGCACCGATCCTCGAGCAGACCACCGGCTCGGCCGGCGGCTTCCCCGGCGAGGTCTTCACGGTCGACATCGATCGGCTCGCCGGCGGGCTCGGTGCCCCCGACGTGGCCGCATCGATCACCGGTCAGGCTGCGCCGGACCCGGCGGAGATGGCGGTGGTGTTGCGCGATGCTCTCGCCGATGCCGACGCAGTCGATGCTGATCGGTACGCCGGCACGCTGACGCTCGCGGAGTACTCTGCGGCGTTCGGTCAGGACATCGAGGACCTGCTCGAAGGGGTCGGTGCTGCGAGCGACGTGTCAGAGGTCGAGATGTCGACGCTCACGTCACTGTTCGACCAGGTGACCGTCGATGTGGAAGTCACGCTCGACAACGGCGTCGTCGACACGCTCCGGTTCGACCTGGACATGGCACCGCTGATCGGTTCGCTCGCCGGTCAGGCCGATGGGGTCGACGTGTCGGGGGGTACGTTCGTCGTGACGATGCTGATGGACTACGAGATCGATCCGACGATCGACGTGGTCGTCCCCGTCGGGGACTTTCCCGACGGCACCGACCAGTTCCTGGCGCTGTTCGGCCAGAGCTGAGCGCCATCGCTTCGTCGAGGGTGGTCAGGGCCACGGCACCGTGGAGCCGGGTCGGCGCGCCGCTGGAGGCGTCGGGAAGCGACACGACGGTGGGCGATGTTCCGCTCGGTGCGGGACCGCGTCGTGAGCGACACTGCAGGGATGCCCATCGCCTTCGACGACCGCCTTCGCGAACGGATGGCCGAGCGACTCGCAGCACACGACCGTCTCGAGCTGCCCCTCGATGGTCGGCGCCACGCCGCGGTCGCGATCATCGTCGTCGACTCGACGGTCGGTGCCGATGCCGACGATCCGTACGAGTTCTCCGACGAGGAGATGGCGGTCATCCCCGGATACACCGGCGGGCTCGACGGCCGGATGGCAGGCGTGGCCGGCGGGGCGTCGTTCGTCCTGTGCCGCCGGAGTGCGGGTCTCAACACACATGCCTCGCAGTGGGCGTTGCCGGGTGGTCGGCTCGACGCCGATGAGACGGCGGTCGATGCCGCGTTGCGTGAGACGTGGGAGGAAGTCGGGGTCCGGCTCGATCCCTCGGCGGTGCTGGGGTTGCTCGACGACTATCCGACCCGTTCGGGCTACGTGATGACACCGGTCGTGGTGTGGGGCGGTGGCGACATTGCGCTCGAACCGAATCCGGACGAGGTGTTGGCGACATACCGCATCGGGCTCCACGAGCTGGCCCGGGTCGACTCGCCTCGGTTCGTCGACATCCCCGAGAGCGACCGGCCGGTGGTGCAGGTGCCCACTCGGCGGCGATCTGATCCACGCACCGACAGGTGCCGTGATCGTCAACTTCCGCTGGGTGTGTGTCGACGGCCGTGCATCGTCGGAGGCGCGCGTCGTCGACTTCGAGCAGCCGGTCTTCGCCTGGGGCTGAAGCGGCTGGGCCGGAGACCGTCAGCGGCCGGAGTGACCGAAACCGCCGCCGCGGTCGACGCCGTCGAGGTCGTCGGTGACGTGCCATTCGACGGTTGCGACGGCCTGGATCACGAGCTGGGCGACGCGGTCGCCGCGATGGATCTCGTAGTCGGTGGTCGGGTCGGTGTTGACGAGGATGACCTTGATCTCGCCGCGGTAGGCCGAGTCGATCAGTCCGGGACCGTTGACGACGCTGATGCCGTGTTTGAGGGCCATGCCACTGCGGGCAAGGACGAAGCCGCCGTAGCCCATCGGAATCGCGATCGAGATCCCGGTCGGCACGAGGCCTCGTCCACCACCGGCCGGCAGGACGATTCCCTCACGTGCGTACAGGTCGAGGCCGGCGTCGCCCTCGTGGGCGTACGCGGGGAGCGGGAGCTCCGCATCGAGTTGGACGATCGGGATCTGCAGCTCACGGCGAGGACCATACCCGGCCAGACCCTCCCTCGAAATTCCGGCGGATCGTGACGCTCACCGTCACGATCCGCCGGAATTTGACGGGGGTGGGCGCCGCCGGTTGCGGAATTCCGGCAGATACTGACGTTCACCGTCACGATCCGCCGGAATTTGATGGGGTGGGGCGGGCGTAGAGTGTGCGCCGTGCACGAGCGACGGCGACTGATCTGCAGGGGGCAGCCATGACTGCCCCGAACCGTCCGCCGTCGGTGGACACCCTCGCCCGCTCGCTGAGATCCGTCCGGGCTGCCGCATCCGATCTGCGTCGACATCGCCCGCGGCGCGATCGAGGCCGATGACGTCGAGAGCGCACCGGCGCGCGCCGAGGCGTTCCGTCGGACGCTGCTGACCGACGTGGTCAACGCCACCGGTGTGCTGCTCCACACCAACCTCGGTCGGGCGCCGCTCGCGCATTCGCCAGCCCGCCCAGGCCCAGACGGTCGAGTTCGACCTGTCGACCGGTGAGCGCGGCTCTCGCCAGACCGCCGTCGGCCAGCTCTTCGCCCGGCTCACGGGCGCCGAGGACGCGATGGTCGTCAACAACAACGCAGCGGCGGTGCTGCTGGTCGCTCGCCGCGCTCGCCGACAGGCCGCGACGTGCCGGTGAGTCGCGGCGAGAGCGTCGAGATCGGCGGATCGTTCCGGGTGCCCGAGGTGATGGAGCAGTCGGGCTGCCGGCTGATCGACGTCGGCACCACCAACCGCACCCGCGCTCGCCGACTACGAGCGGGCGATCGCCCGACCCGGCACCGACGTCGCGATGGTGATGAAGGTCCATCCGAGCAACTACCGCGTCGAAGGCTTCATCGAGGAGACGTCGATCGCCGAACTCGCCACCCTCGACGTGCCCGTGATGGCCGACATCGGAAGCGGCCTGCTCGACGCCAACGTGCCCGTGGCTGAAGGGTGCGCCGCCCGCCTGGCTGGCTGGCGAGCCGGCTGCGGTGCAGGCGATCGCCGACGGGGCCGACGTCATCACGTTCTCCGGCGACAAGCTGCTCGGCGGTCCGCAGGCCGGGATCATCGCCGGGCGCGCCGACCTCGTCGAGCGGTGCAAACGTCACCCGCTCGCGCGGGCACTGCGCCCGGGCGGGCTGGTGCTGCGGTCGCTGCAGGACACGGCGCTCGTGTATCTCGACAAGCGTGCGGCCACCGACATCGCGTTCTGGCGGATGGTCGACCGGTCGCTCGCGGACCTCGATGCCGGCCGCCGAACGGATTCGCTCCGCCGTAGTCGACGACTACGGCATCGACCCGGCAACGCTGACGATCGAGCCGTCCGAAGCGTTGCCCGGCGCTGGTTCCGCACCCGGGATCACGATGCCGTCCCGCGGCCTCGTCGTCGACGGCGATCATCTCGCGGCGTTGCGGTCGGCACCGACACCGGTGATCGCTCGCACCCGGGACGGCCGCACCGCGCTCGACTCCGTGCGATCGATCCCGACCACGAGGCCGTGGTCGCCGCGGCTCTCGGCTCGGCGCTGTCCGCACCATGACGGTCGTCGCGACCGCCGGCCACGTCGATCACGGCAAGTCGTCGCTCGTCCTCGCACTCACCGGCACCGACCCCGACCGGTTCGAGGAGGAGAAGCGGCGGGGCCTCACGATCGATCTCGGGTTCGCCCACACCGTGCTCCCGTCGGGTGCGGAGCTGAGCTTCATCGACGTTCCGGGACACGTGAAGTTCCTGCGCAACATGCTCGCCGGCGTCGGCGGCGTGAACGCATGCGTCTTCGTCGTCGCCGCGACCGAGGGCTGGAAGCCGCAGTCGGAGGAACACCTTCGGATCCTCGAGTTGCTCGGCGTCCGATTCGGACTCGTCGCGCTGACGAAGGTCGACCTCGTCGACGACGACTTGCTCGAGCTGGCGAAGATGGACATCGCCGATCACGTCGAGGGCACGTTCCTCGAGGGTGCCCCGATCGTGCCGGTCGCGGCGACGGAGGGCATCGGGATCGATGAGATGCGTGCCGAGATCGACGCGTTGATCGAACGCAGCGGTGCGGCCGCGGATCGTGCCCGACCGCGCCTGTGGATCGACCGGGTCTTCGCCGCGAAGGGCAGCGGCACCGTGGTGACCGGCACGCTCGTCGGCGGCGCGCTCGCGGCGGACGACACCGTCCACGTCGCACCGAGCGATCAGGCGGCGCGCATCCGGTCGATCCAAACGGCGGGGGCGAGCGGTCGAGCGAGATCGGGCCGGGCAACCGTGTCGCGCTCAACCTCAGCGGGGTCGACCACCACGAGCTGTCTCGCGGTGACGCGGTCGTCGAACCCGACCGGTGGCATCTCACCGACCGGATCGACGCCTCGCTCGACGTGCTCGCTTCGCTCGATCACGACGTGTCGCGGCGGGGCGCCTACGTCGCCTACATCGGCGCCGGCGAACATCCGGTCAAGATGCGGGTGCTCGGGACCGAGGCGCTGGCTCCCGGCACGACAGGCGCGATCCGACTGTTCCTTCCGGCTGCGCTCCCGCTGTTGCCGGGTGATCGGTTCATCCTGCGCGAGTCAGGTCGCGACGAGACCGTCGGTGGCGGCGAGATCCTCGACATCGCTCCGGTGCTCCGCGCCTCGCGTGCGGCGCCCGATCGGTCGATCGATCGGGTCGTGCGCGAGCGCGGGTGGGTGCGCGTCGACGATCTCGAACGGCTGACCGGCGAGGTGGTCGACGGCAACCTTGGGCGACTGGGTGACCACCCCCGAGGCGCTCGCGGCAACCGTCGATGCCGTCGTCGCCCGCGTCGACCGACGTCGGGTCCGACCGGGGTCGACCTCGCCGCGTTCGACGAGCGCGAGCGGGCTGCGATCGAGTCGAGCGACGATGTCGTCGTCGAGACCGGCCTCGTGCTCCCTGCGGATGCCGTCGACCCCTATGTCGACCACCCGTTCCTCGCCGAACTCCTCGATGGCGGATTCACCCCACCGGCCCCCGACGGCGTCGATCGCAACGACATCCGCGAGCTGACGCGCCGCGGGCACATCGTGCAACGGGACGGCGTGAGCTTTCACGCAGCGACGATCGATGCAGCTGCACGGATCGCCGCCGAGCTGCTTGCTTCAGCGCCCGAGGGGTTCACCGTCGCCGCGTTCCGGGACGCAACCGGCGCGAGTCGCAAGTTCGTGCTCCCGCTCGTGTCCGAGCTCGACAGCCGCGGGATCACCCGCCGACGCGACGACGTGCGCATCGCCGGGCCGCGACTTCCCGTCGGTTGACGGAGATGGCTGACGAGACCAGCGCCGACGCGTGTCCCGTCAGGGCGTCGTGTCGTCGGACGACTCGTCGTCGGTCGACTCGTCGACAGGCGTCGTGGTGCTGCCGCGCCGCTCCCGGTAGTCGCGAGCGGCACCTTCGAGTGGTTCGACCTCGAGCGTGACGCCGTCGATCGCGGCGACGCGGATCGGGTCGCCCGCCATGACGGGCGTGGCCCGGTTGGTGAGCGCACGCCAGCGACCGTTGCCGACCTCGACGACGCCCTCGGGGTCGACGTCGGTGATGACCACACCCTCTTCGCCGATCATCCACTCGCGACCGATCGTCGGAGTGGCGAACCGGGTTCGAACCATGTTCGGCATCCCGACGATGAACGTCAGGGTGATACCTCCGATGCCGGTGAGCAACGCGATCCAGGACGGCCGCAGTGACGTGCCGGGCAGGCTTTCGAACAGGAACAGGCTGGCGACGATCGTGCCCGCGATGCCCACGCCGGTCCAGAATCTGGGGATCCCGACCTGGACGTCGACGGCGAATGCCAACATCGACAGCAGGATCAGCGCCACCGCCCACGCCGCGTGTGGGCAGGACGGCCAGGCCGGTGCAGGCGAGGATCACGCAGACGGCCCCGACGACCGCAGCCACACCGACGCCGGCGGTGAAGAACTCGAACACGATCAGTGCGAGACCCGTCAGCAGCAGCAGATATGCGACCGGTGGGCTGGCGACCGTGTGGAACAACTGGTCGACGAGGGAGAGCTTGGCGAAGCGGACCGTCGACGTGGTGTCGCGACGGACCTGTCCGCTGTCGGTGACGGCCTCCTCGGTCGTCTCCAGCGTTCGCCCGTCGACTTCGCGGCCGTCGAGCACCTCGACCATGCTCGTGATCGTCGGGACGCCGACGTCCTGGATCTCGGTGAACACGGCGAGCGCCCGGGCCTCGCTCAACCCGAGGGAACCGTTGCGCAGGGCATCTTGTGCGGCACCGTCGAAGCCGACCTGGCCGGACGACGTCGAGAGCGGCGGGCCGACGTAGCCGACCCGGGCGCCGGGAGCCATGCCGGTGATGTCGGCGACCGTGAGCATCTGCGCGGCCGGTCCGTAGAAGCGCGCGCCGTTGGGGCCGACCCAGATCGCAATGGGAACGGCGGCGTTCTGGACGTCGTCGAGCAGGTCCTCGACGGTGTCGTCGTCGATCACGGTGCCGCGCGAGTTCACCTGCAGGATCAGCGCTTGTGAGTCCTGCGCTTCGGCGCGATCGATCGCACCGCGGATCGAGTCGACGAGGATCGGATCGATCAGGCCGCTGACCTGGAGCACGTCGACGCGTCCGATCTCGGCGGTCGTCTCGTCGGTGTTCGCGGTACCGTCAGGATCGGACTGGGCGGATGAGGGGCTGCCGAGCAACATGAGCCCGGCCAAGGTGACGAGCAGGCCGATCGCTAGTCTGCGCACGAGTGCCTCCGGTGAGCGAGAACCCCTTGCGGTCGTTGACCGCCGCGAACGTCGTGGTGGTCGCCGGGAAGGGTGGGGTGGGGAAGACAACGGTAACGGCAGTCATCGCCCGTGCGGCAGCTCGATCCGGACGACGTGTTCTCGTGATCGAACTGGACGGCAAGCCGATACTCGAAGGGTTGCTTCCCGATCGTCACGGCGAAGCGCTCACCGTCGTCCATCTGTCGGCGCCCGATGCGCTCGAGGAGTACCTGAACGACCACGGATTCCGGCGGATCGCCAAACGTCTCAACCGGACCGGGGTGATCGACATGGTCGGGACGGCCGCACCGGGCATCGACGACATCGTCGTGCTCGGCAAGGTCAAGCAGTACGAGCGGTCGGGCGATTACGACCTCGTCGTGGTCGATGGCCCCGCGGCGGGGCATGCCGTGACATTTCTGATGTCGGCGACCGGTCTGGCCGATGCGGTGCGCGGCGGCCCGGTCCGATCCCAGGCCGACGACGTGCTGGAGTTGCTCGGGGACCCCGAACGTTGCATGGCGGTGCTCGTCACGCTGCCGGAGACGACGCCGGTGAACGAGACGATCGAGACTGCGTACGCGCTCGAGGAGAGGGTCGGGATCCGGCTCGGCCCGATCGTCGTCAACGGCGTCGACCAGGGGACCGACCTTCCCGATCAAGGCGAGGTCGAAGCGGTGCTGCAGGTTGCCGACATCGACGATGCGGTCGTCGAAGTGCTGCGTGACGCTGCGACGTTCCGCCGGTCACGGCGGGCGATGGAACGCGAGGCACTCGACCGGCTCGCGTCCGGGTTGCCGCTCGATCAGGTCCAATTGCGGGCGCTGCCGGTCGCCGGTCTCGATGCCGCTGACATCGACGCGTTGGTCGACGATCTGATCGCGGAGTCGGGGTCATGACCGTGGATGGCCGTGTTCCGGCGGTCTCGATGCGCGAGGTCGTGGAGCGCTCCGACGTGATCGTGTGCTGCGGGTCCGGTGGCGTCGGCAAGACGACGACCGCTGCCGTGATCGGGTTGGACGCTGCCCGATTGGGCCGCCGCGTCGTGGTGGTGACGATCGACCCCGCCAAGCGTCTCGCCGATGCGTTGGGCCTGACGACGGGCTTGTCGTCGTCGCCGCAACGCATCGAGGGCCTGGACGGCGACGCCGGTGCTTCCGGCGGGGCGAGATGTGGGCGATGATGCTCGACACGGCGGTCACGTTCGATGGGCTGGTGCGGACGTACGCCGACGACGACGACCAGATCGATCGGATCCTGTCGAACCGGTTCTACCGCAACATGGCGGGCGCGATGAGCGGCACGCAGGAGTACATGGCGGCCGAGACGCTCCACGCCCTGCACAACGACGATCGGTTCGACCTGGTCGTGGTCGACACCCCGCCGAGCCGCAATGCGCTCGACTTCCTCGACGCCCCCGGTGTGCTGTCGCGATTCCTCGATCACCGGATCTTCAGGCTGGCGATGTTGCCGACGCGCAGCGGGCTCAAGGTGTTCGGCGCGGCGGCGCAGCCGATCTTCAGGGCGATCGGCAAGGTGGTCGGCTCGGACGTGCTCGCCGATTCGCTGGCCTTCTTCCAGGCGTTCTCGGGCATGGAGACCGGCTTCCGCGAGCGGGCCGACGATGTGGTTGCGCTCCTGCGTGCCGAGCGCACGTCGTTCGTCGTCGTGGCGTCGCCGCGGCACGACACGATCACCGAGGCGTTGTGGTTCGCTCGCCAGCTGGACGCTCAGGGCGTCGGCGTTGCGGCCGCGATCGTCAACCGTGTGCAACCGGCGTTCGGCGACATCGAGGTGCCGGCCCGGATCGAGAGGAACGGTGCGGCCGAGCGGGAGGCGGATGACGACCTGGCGGCGTTGTGGACGAACTTGGGTGAGCTTCAACAGATCCGCAACGCGGAGTTGGCGGCACTCGCACCGCTCGTCGAACTCACCGAGCCGGCTCCGGTCGTGCTCCTCCCGCTGCTCGACGGTGACATCCACGACCTCGACACGCTCGATCAGATCGCTCAGCACCTCTTTCCCTGATCGTGTTTCCCTGATCGTGCCGGGCGGTGGATTCGGAGATCCCGGCACCAGCTCGGCGGTCGGCACCGTCGTCGGGTGGGGGCGCCGGGTAGGTTTTCGGGGTGCACATTCTGCTTGCCACCGATGCCGACTGGATCGTCGACGAGGTCACCAATGCCCTGGGCGGCGCCGACGACACCTTCACGGTGTGTCGAGACGGCCGCGTGGTCAGCGAGCAGATCGCGGAGGAGACACCTGATCTCGCGATCTTCGACCTGCAGATCGGCTCGATGGGTGGCATGGCCGTCACGATGTCGCTGCGGCTCGACGAATCTGCGGGCCGTGCCCCCCACGTCCCGGTGCTGATGCTCGTCGACCGCGTCGCCGACGTCCACCTCGCCCGGCGTTGCGGTGCCGAGGGCTGGCTCGTCAAGCCGCTCGACTCGCTCCGGCTCAAGCGGGCGGCCAAGGCCCTCCTCGGCGGCGGCACGTACACCGAGGGTGTGCCCGTCGACGCCGTGCCGGTCGATCCGATGATCGAACTCGGCGACGACCAGGATGCGGAATCGTCCGAGGAAGAACCCGCCGAGGCCGGATAGCATCGTCGGTCGCTACGGGGTGTAGCGCAGCTTGGTAGCGCGCCACGTTCGGGACGTGGAGGCCGGGAGTTCAAATCTCCCCACCCCGACCAACGGCCCTGGTCAGGATGCATCTGGCCAGGGCGTTGTCGCGTCCGGGCCGGAGCGGGGTGCCACCCGGTCCCGACCGCTGGCGGTCGGGACCGCCACGTGCGTTTGCGGGACCTCCTGCCCTAGTCCTGTCGCCCGAGCCGCGCGTACCGTGAGGCTCGAGAGAGGTGCGGGTGACGATGACAGACGCAAACGAGCCAGCGGGTCCGCCGAGCGGACCGGGGGTAAGCACCGGAGGGGTCCCCTCCGCGCCGGGTGGTCCTCCACACGCCGGCGGGCCGCCCGCGTCCGGGGGTGGCCCGCCGACGACTGGTGGTCCGCCACCCACCGGCGGTGCGGGCACCGGCCGTCCTTCGACGCCGGCGTTGCTCGCAATGGCTGCAGCGGTCGGCGTCGCGATCGTCGCCGTACTGGTCCTGGCGACCGGCTCCGACGACAACACCGCCCAGGACGAGCCGGTCGTCGGTCCGAGTGAAGTCCTGCTCGAGCCGAACGACGTGCTCGGACCCGAGCCCTTCGACGATGCGACCGCCGTGACCGGGGTCGGCCCTGAGCTCATGCCGACGACCTCGGCCCTCGAAACGACGACGGTCGAGCCCACCACCGTCCCGGCGACGACCACGGTTGGCGCGCCGGCCACCACCACCGCCCAGCCGGGCATCGCGACGCTGGTCGGCTCGAATCCCGGCCTGTACGGCGGCACCCGTGACAACCAGTCGTGTGACCGTGAGCAGATGAAGGCGTTCCTCGCCACCAACCCGACCAAGGCCCAGGCGTGGGTGAGCGCGCTCAACACCGACCCGACCGTGCAGTGGAGTGGCCCGACGCCGCTGACCACCAACGACATCGGACCGTACATCGACGAGCTCACGCCCGTTCTGCTCACCGGCGACACGCGAGTGACGAATCACGGCTTCGGCAATGGCAGCTTCACGTCACGCCAGGTCGTGCTGCAGGCGGGCACCGCCGTCCTCGTCGACCGGTGGGGTGTCCCGCGAGCGCGGTGCCTGTGCGGCAACCCGCTGACCAAGCCGATCCCGGTGCAAGGGGCGACCGGCACGACCTACGTCGGTCCCCGCTGGCCGACCTTCAACCCGACGACGATCGTGGTGGTCGTTGCTGCGAGCCAGCCGATGGACACGCTGGTCATCATCGACGTCCAGACCGGCACGATCATCGTGCGCGCCGTCGGCACCGACGGCTCGGTCGACACGACACCGGAGGCGACCACGACCACCGCACCGCCGCCCGCGACCACCGCACCGGCGACGACGCTGCCGCCGACCACGACCACCACCACCACGACCACGGCGCCACCGGTCACGACCCCCGCGACCACTGTGGCCCCGAGCCCGACCACTCCCGCCACGACTCCGGGCCCGACTCCCGACACGGTGCTGCCCGGTACAACGTTCTGTGAGCGGTTGGACTACTACTCGAACGCCAGTATCGACTACGAGTCCGACGAACAGGTCCTCGCCTACATCCGTTCAGCGATCAACGAGCTGACCGACCTGGCTCCCCTCGACATCGCCGCCGACCTCCAGACCATTCTCGCGGCCTTCGAGGTCGCCTGGGCCCAGGACCTCGACGATCTTTCGCCAGAGGCGATGGCGGCGGAAGCACGAATCGAGGCCTATGCCCGCGACGTGTGCGGACTCAACCTGGACGAGTGACGATGCCTGTCAGCGTCGACCCTTCGTGTGCTTCGGTTGACAGATCGCACCGCAGTGACGCAACATCCATGACCGCGGTGCACATCACCGAGACGGGAGGACAACAGCCGTGACGTTCCAGCCCACACACAGCGCACCCCCGGGCGGGCTCCCGACGTGGGACGTGCCCGATCCTGCACGACCGCCCGGTCCTCACCTCGAGGCCGGGCTGCCCGTCGAGGTCGTCCAGGTCCAGGGAGGATGGACCCTGGTCCGGTGCAGCAACTCATGGGAAGCCTGGGTCGATGGGAGCCGACTCGTGCCGGCCGGTGCTGCCATGAGTCCTGGCGTCACCGGTGCCGGCACCACCGGCGCTCCGACGACGCTGACCGTGCCGACGACCACCGCAGCGTGGACGGCTCTGGCAGTTGGCGCTGCGGTGGTCCTCCTGTCGTTTCTGCCGTGGTTTTCGATTTCCGGTGGCGGTGCGTCGTTTTCCCGTACGGCGTGGAAGGTGCCTGCCGCGTTCCTGGTCGACAGCGATGCCGACCCCGACGGCATCAAGCTGGCCCTGCTACTGCTGCTCATCGGCGCCGTCACGGCGGGGTTGGCGCTCTTCGCGCCGACGTCGAAATTCGCCTGGTGGGCCGGAGGCCCGATCCTTGCGGTCACGCTGCTCTACATCGTGCAGCTGACACGGGTGACCGGCCTCGGACTCGGTGACGTCGGCTTCGGCGCATGGCTGACCGGCGTGGCCGGAATTGCGTGCCTGGTGATCCCGTTCGTCGAGCGAGCTTCCAACACCGGCACCAGCAAGGCGGCGTCGGCGATCTCGCCCGTGGCGACGATCGCTCCCACCACGAGTGCAGCACAGCCCGCGCAGGCGCCGGCGACGCCCGTGGCGAGCCCGGCCGCGACGCCGGTGTCCGCCACACCGGGTTGGGTGCCGACCCACCGGGTCCCGGCCTCGGGAGCACGCTGCTACGAGCGTCCGGACCCCGACTCACTGGTCGCTGCTCAGCTCGACCCGGGCCTGCCGGTCGCAGTCACCGAAGAGACGATGGGATGGGCGCACATCACCTGCTCCAATGGGTGGACCATCTGGGTCGACGGCCGCCCCCTCGAGCCGCTGGCGTGATGACCGACAACGAAACGCGTCGACGATCTGTGGCCGACCGATACGCCGGGATCGCGACCCTCGAGCCCGAGATCCCTGGTCGAACGGCCTGCTGTGGAGTTCGACGAGTTCGTACGCCGCACTGCTGAACGCTCCGGCAAGATCGCCGGAGCGTTCGGGGTCGGCTGGCGTCGACCGGCAGTTGACGTGAAGGGTTGTCAGGCGAGTCGCTGCAACAGGCTCTGGTGCGCCGAGCCGTCGACGAACAGGCCGGAGGACGCGCCGATCTTCGCGATGTAGTCGCCATCGGCCTGCAATGCCTCGCCGGACGCGTCAGCGACCGCCATGTCGGCAGCGGTCGAGATGAAGGCCATCCCGCCGAAGTCGCCGTAGGCGTTGACGAGCAGCGAAACGGCGATGCCGGTCACGCTGGATGCGTGTTGCGCCATGTCGACGCCCCATGCCATGGCCTCGGGCATCTTGCCCGTCGCCGCGACAGCTTGTGTGACGGACGCGATGGCGCCGACCGCCGGCGGCTCGTCGCCCGGCCCTCCGTGCACCACGCTCCGGAAGATGTCCTCGGCCGGTCCGGTGACCCAGTCCTGCGCCTTCACTGCGAGGTCGAGGTACGCGTTGTCGCTGGTGAGCTTCGCCATCTCCCCGCCGAGCTGTGCGCGACCCTCGACCATCGTGCTCCACGCGAGGGTGCCAGTCGGATAGCCGAAGACCGATCCCCACAGCGACACGTCCATGCCCGTGTTGGCGTTGACGTAGGCGGTGATCTCCGACGCCCAAGGCATGGTCTCTCGGGTGTCGCCTTGCAACGTCAGTAACCGTGCGAATTGAAACATGATGTTCTCCCTTGTGAATATGAGAACATCCATCATCGCGCGGTTCTGGAAGGGCGGACGACAAACCGTCCTCGACGTCCTCGACGTCCTCGACGTCCTTGCGGGCGGTCGGCTCTACGCTGCGTTGATGGATTTTGCCGAGCTGCAGGACGTCATCAACCGGACGTACGGCGACCGCGATCGTGAACGCGGCACCGCCCCAACCGTGGCCTGGTTGTGTGAAGAAGTCGGTGAACTCGCGCAGGCAGTTCGGAAGGGAACGCGCGAGCAGCAGATCCACGAGTTCGGTGATGTGGTCGCGTGGGTGGCGACGCTCGCCAATCAGGTCGGCATCGACCTCGACGAGGCTGCGGCACGCTTCGGCGACGGCTGCCCCAAATGCCACGCTCTCCCGTGCAGCTGCGTCGAACCCGCCCAGTAGAGGACGCGCAGGGATTTCACCGGATCAGTCCGAGTCCCCCGCCAGCCGGTGCCGAAATCGAAGGTGCTGAGTTGGGATCAGACGGCGGGAGGACACGGACGCGAGGCGAGGAAGCTGCCCCCGGGCAGCGACGACCTCGCGCAACGCAGTCATCGCGCCGTCTGGACCAACTCAGCGATTTGGATGGCGTTGAGGGCCGCGCCCTTGCGGAGGTTGTCGTTGCTGAGGAACAGGGCGAGGCCGCGCCCCTCCGGGGCTCCCTCGTCGGCGCGGATCCGTCCGACGTAGGTCGGATCCTGTCCAGCGGCCTGCAGCGGTGTCGGGATGTCGCTCAGCTCCACGCCCGGCGCAACGGCGAGGAGCTCGGTGGCCCGGTCGACCGAGAGCGGTTCGGCGAACTCGGCGTTGATCGCCAGCGAGTGACCGGTGAACACGGGCACCCGCACGCAGAGTCCTGACACGAGCAGACCGGGGATGTCGAGGATCTTGCGGCTCTCGTTGCGGAGCTTGTGCTCCTCGTCGGTCTCGAACCGGCCGTCGTCGACGATCGCGCCACATATCGGCACTGCGTTGAAGGCGATCGGACGGGCGAACTTGTGCGGTTCGCCGAAGTCGAGTGCCGAACCGTCGTGCGTGAGCTGGTCGGCCTGGTCGATCACCTTGCGCGACTGCTCGTGTAGTTCCTCGACGCCCGCGAGTCCGGCGCCTGACGTGGCCTGATAGGTCGACGCGATCATCCGCACGAGGCCGGCGTCGTCGTGCAGCGGCTTCAGCACGGGCATGGCGGCCATGGTCGTACAGTTCGGATTCGCGATGATGCCCTTCGGTGGGTTCGCGACGAGGTGCCCGTTGACCTCGGGCACGATCAGCGGCACGTCCGGGTCCATCCGATACGCCGAGGAGTTGTCGATCACGACCGCTCCCGCGTCGGCGAATTTCGCGGCGTAGGCGCGCGACGACGTCGCGCCGGCCGAGAAGAGCGCGATGTCGAGGCCGGATGGATCGGCGGTCTCGGCGTCTTCGACCGTGATCTGAGCAGCACCCCACGGCAGCGTCGTGCCGGCCGAGCGGGCGGAGGCGAAGTAGCGCATCTCTGCGACCGGGAAGTTGCGGTCGGCGAGGAGTTGGCGCATCACGCCGCCGACCTGCCCGGTCGCGCCGACGACTCCGACGCGGAGACCGCTCGGAGATGAGCTGTGTGCGTTCGACATGGCGAAAAGCCTAGGCGTCGCGAGCCGTCGCGCCCCGGACAGTTTCGTACCCAGCCAGGAAAGACAGCGGCGCTGTTGGGTCAATGGCGATCGGAGCTGGCACAATCGATGACGTGAGCCGTCGCGGTCAGTTCGTTCCTTGGAGGACTGCCGGCCGCGTCACCGAGCGGCAGAGCTCCGCCGACGAGGTGGTGCAGGAGACCGGCTGGGTGTTCAACAACGAAACCGGCACCGGCATCACGCTCGAGCAGTTCGTGCTCTCCGGCGATCAGGAGGTGCCTGCGTACCTCACGGTGTTCGGGTTGCGGGAGCCGTCGAACGACGAGAAGACCTTCGTCGAGATCGGCTGCGGCATCGGCCGGATGACGTGTGCCTTCACGCGCGAGTTCGGCAAGGTCATCGCCTGTGACCTCGACGCGGGGTTCCTCGAGCGCTGTCACGAAACCGTCGGCCGATTCGGCAAGCCGGACCGATTGAAGACCATCCATGTCGCCGATGGCAAGTCGCTCGACCTGCCACCGGACTCGGCCGACGTCGCGTTCAGCTACATCACGTTCCAGCACTGCGACGCCGACGATGCCCTCGACCTCACCTCCGAGGCCGTGCGGGTCGTGAAACCCGGCGGCAAGGTCGCACTGAACTACCGGAGCCGGAGTGCGTACGACGTCGTGCTGCTGCCGCTCGGCGGGTTGGTCAGGCTGCTGTTCCGCGTGCCGGGGCTGGGCGGCTGGCTGTCGGGCAAGCGCGTGTTCGCCCGCCTCGGCTGGCAGGCGAACCGGCTCGAACCCGACGAGATCATCGGTCCGCTTTCGCCGCTGCTGCGCGACATCGAGGTGTGGCGCAATCCGAGGAGTCGCACGTCCGGGTACAAGGCGACGATCAAGGAATTCGACGGGATCAACAAGCACCACTACTGGATCGTCGCCACCGCCCGCTGACGCGTCACGTGATGGGTCTGACCCGTTACGTGACGCGTCACGCGATGGGTCAGACCCGTCACGTCACGCGTCGAGCTCGGCGACGTACTGCTCGAGTTTGGCGAGCGCCGGCTCCGCGTGTTCGAGGGCCCCCAACATCACGGCGACCAACTCGTCACTCGGAGGTTCGCTCGTGCTGAAGCCGTCGAGGCGCGCCGCAGCGAGCCAGGCCGTCAGATCGGGGTCGGCACTCCATTGAGCGGAGTTGAGCGAATTGCCGTACGCCGTGCGGATCCAATCGGTCGCCGCATCGGGGTGGGGGACCACCCCACACAGTCGGTTCTGTTGGTCGACGTCGTCGTAGGCGGCTTCGACGTGGGCGATGAACGCGGCGCTGAAAACCTGCTGACAGTGGCGGACGGTCTGCAGAGTCATCCGGTCGCCGTCGAAGACGGGGACGGCCGGTCGCCGCTCGAGCCCGTCGGCGGTGCAGTCGACATGGAACGTGTTCGGCGTGGTGGGGATGGTGCCCTCGTCGAGGAGGATCTCGTGCGTGCCGATGCTCCGGACGCGGCCGAGCCGGACGATGTCGTCGATGCGTCGGAGTTGGTCGCGCTCGTCGGTGGTGATCGTCGAGCAGCGGTACATGGTCGGCTCGACGTCGTCGTGAAGTCTGAGAAGCAGGCCGGCACGTTCGAGCCGGTCGAACAGGTCGGGGATCGATGTCGATTCGGCGACACATCGGAACTGGTCGATGAATGCGGTCGCCGTCGTCTCGAAGAACTGGCCGGGTTGGGTCAGCGCCCGATCGAGGAACCACGAGTCCCGCGGGGTGATCCAGCTGATGTCGTCGGGGTCGACCCCGTTGCGCAGGAGAAAGAGGCAGGCGTCGGCACCGGTCTTGCCGGCGCCGACGATGGCGTAGTGCCCGGCGGGTTCGGTCAGCGATGCGAGCGCGTTGACCGGACCATGCCGCACCCCGTCTGCAAGTTCGTAACCCGGTGGACGCTGCGAAGGAACGGTCACGTTCATGTACGTGGCGTCGACCAGCGCGCGGCGCACGCGGACGTCGGTCGTCTCGCCGCTCACCGTCGACGTGAAGCCGGCCACTCGGGCGCCGGCGCTCCGCTCGGTGGCCAGCCCGTTCCGGTCGAACTCGTGCATCGGGAAATAGGTCACCCGCCCGCTTGGGATGAACTGCTGGTGCATCACCTGGTCGTAGTAGGCGACGACCTCGGCGCCGGAGGCGAGTTCGTAGAGGCCGGCGTTCCAGCCGTCGGTGTCGATCCGATCGCTGCCGAGTGGTCGGGAGTTGACCCCGTAGAAGGCAGACGGCTGATGGAGGCGAACGAACGGGTACGCGTCGTTCCAGTGGCCGCCCGGCCGGTTCGCGCGGTCGACGATCATGACGGTCGCGTCGGTTTCGTCGAGGATCACGTCGGTGAAGGCCATCCCCATCGCGCCGGCGCCGATGACCAGATAGTCGGTTTCGAGCATCCCCGGACCGTATTCGATGGTCGAGATCCCGGCCACATGTCCGGGGCCGGTCCCCGAGTGCCTGCAGAACCGCCCGATCGTGCCGGGAATAGTGACCGGGCTCGCACGGTTGGCGACATCATGGCAGTCATCCCCGAATCACACGCCGATCTCCTCGACAAGCAGACCTTCTGGCACATCGCCACGATGGGTCCCGACGACGAGATCCAGTCGAGCCCCGTGTGGGGAGGCTGGGACGGCGAGCACTTCGTGTTCTCGTTGACCCGCACCCGGCAGAAGTACGAGAACCTCGTCCGCAATCCGACCGTCGCCCTGTCGGGCATCGACCCCGACAACCCCTACCGTTACCTCGAGATCCGCGGCACGGTCGTGCGCGTCGACGACGATGCGTCGAATGCGTTCATCGATTCCATGGCGAAGAAGTACATGGGTGTCGACGAGTACCCGTTCCACCAGCCCGGTGACCATCGTGTGGTGATGGTCGTGATGCCCACGCACACGACCAACATGGGTTGATCTGCCGGCCGGCAGAGTTCAGTCGATCGGTGACCGCTGGGACGGGTCGGGCGGAGGGATCTCGGCTGGGCGCCGTTTGCCGCCGGGGAGTGCGCGTCGGGCTGCTCCACCACTCCGTTTGACACGGTCGAAGGCCCACCGGCCACCGTCGCGTGTTCTGCCCGCCACGTATGACGTGCTGGCGCGAAAGCCCGGGAGGGCCGCATTGGCCATTGCTGGCAGATCGAGGCCGCGCTGGCGGGCGAACGTGGCGGTCGCCGAATGGATGTCTTCGACGTGGCGGATCAGCTTGCGCCGCTTGATGAGTTCGAGCCCTTCGAGCCCGGTTGGCTCCATCAGCGCGTCGATCATCTCGATCAGATCGTCGATCAGCGCCTGATCCTCGGAGCGGTGGAGGGCGATGCTCGATTCCATGTCGACGAGCACGGATTCGAGATGGCCCGGCTCGTTGCGCACGACGCGATCGAGTCGAAGTCGCTGCCACCCCGCGAGGTTGTGTTCGCAGGTGGCGAGCAGGCCGAGTGCGTCGGCGAGGTTGGCGTCGATCAACTTCTCAGCGGCGTCGACGCGGCTGCGGACCAACCGACCTCGCTCGATCATGCCCATTCGGGAACGGATGAAGAACCGGGTGCGTTCGAGACCGCTGACGATGTGCGGATGGAGGTGGGCCACGGCAGCCCAGTCGGTCTCGCTGAGACCCCTGCTGTCGGGGGTATCGATCATGCGCAGTCGCTCGGTGATCACCCGGTGGTGTCCGAGCACCTCGCCGACCTGACCCGAGCGGACGAGGTCGCGGAGCTCGTCGACGCGGTTCTCGACTCGTTCGACGGCATCGGTCAGGCTCTTGATCGACGCGTGCAGGGCGAGGCCGACGGCGGCGGTCTGGAGCTGGATGAGATCGGCCCCGGTGGGAAGCGGCAGCCAATCGGGGATGCCGTCGGCGGTGTTCGTGACGGCGTTGGCCGCGGCGCTGAACACGCCGTCTTCGGTTCCGATCAGGCCGTTTCGACGGAGCAGGTCCATGGCCCGCTGCGAGAACTGGAAGACCTGCGGTGAGTCCTCGCCGACACCGGGGAGCGCGTCGATGCCCGAGCCGAGCATCGACGCGTACTGGGTCGCCTGGGCGAGCTTGGGGGAGCCGAGGACGCGTTCGATCTGTTCGGTGAACTTCTCGACGACGTCGGGCGGTCCCTGGAGCGCGATGATCCCGTCGGGCCGAGTGGCGATCATCAACAGATCTGGCGCGGGCCGTGCGAGCTCGGCCTCGAGAGTGGCGGGCACGTCGATCGAGGGGTTGCGTGGGACCTCGGTGGCGGAGGCCGACGCGAATGGATCGATGGTGTCGCCGGCAGCGGTCGAACTGTCGGGACCGTCGGTCATCGAGTACGACGGTAGCGGTGCCGGCCGTCCCCTTGTGGTCGGAGGCCACGGGCGGGGAGATGGCGGCTCAGCGATCGCCTTGGTACTGGTCGTGGCGTCGGAGCCAGGCCATCGGCCACGGCAGGTCGTCCTCGTCGCGACCCCTCGGCGTCAGGTCGAGGATCGCGTACGTCGAGTTGAGGGGCTCCAGCCCGCGGGCGAAGGTCTGATAGGTCAGGCCGATCCGTCCGTCCCCGTCCATCCCGAACACGCTGATGCCGGGCAGCTCGTCGGCGGTCGTCGGCTGACCGTTGTACAGCCATTCGTCGCCTGGCGCCGACCCGGCCGGTGGGTTGACGCCGAAGTCGCCGCCGAACGTGGTGCTGCCGCACGAGTACCACGGGAACGACCAGCCCATCCGCTGCTGGTACGCGACCAGTTCGGCGACGGGCGCATTGGACACGCACACGTAGGCCGTGTTGCGAGCGGCCAGGTGCTCCATCGTGCCGTCGTAGGTGTCGGCCCAGAAGGAGCAGCTGGGGCAGCCTTCGTCCCAGTCCGCTCCGTACATGAAGTGCATCACGACGAGCTGGTCGGCGCTACCGAACAAGCCGCTGAGTGTGACGGGCCCGGCGGGGCCTTCGAACGTGTAGTCGGCCGTGACCTCTCGCCAGGGCATCGACCGACGCAACTCAGCGAGTGCATCGCGCCGGGCGGTCAACCGTTTCTCTTCTGCCAGGAGTTCGGCGCGGGCGGAGGCCCACGTGTCGGCGTCGACGAATTCCGCAGCGCTCATCGCGAATGCACCTCTTCTCTCGTGACTTCTCTGGTGACCATCGGTTCCCCCGACGGATCGGAACATCAAGTCTTGCACGCTCGGGTGGGCTGCCGTGACGGCGGTCGGGCTTCGTTCCCACCTCGCCGACGTTCGCCCCGAACGGCCCGAGGTGCGATGATGGCCGCCCGCCAACGGAAGGTCTGCGATGAAGTCGGTCGAGAAGATGATTGCCGAAGCGAGGAAGACGATCGTTGGGCTCACGCCGGCCGAGGCGCAGCGCCGAGTCGCAGAGGAGGGTGCGCTGCTCGTCGACATCCGCGACGTGCGCGAGCTGGAACGCGACGGGGTCCTCCCGGGCGCCCATCACGCGCCGCGGGGCATGCTCGAGTTCTGGGTCGACCCGCAGTCGCCGTATCACAAGCCCGTATTCGCTGAGGACCGCGAGTTCGTCTTCTATTGAGCGTCGGGTGGACGGTCAAGTTTGACCGTGCAGACGTTGAACGACATGGGCCTCGAGCAGGCGTCGCACATCGAGTCCGGGTTCAAGGGGTGGGAGGCCGACGGTCTGCCCGTCGTCCGCTACGACGAGTGGAAAGCCGCGCGCGGCTGACGGCAACCGCGCGTGCTCGGATATTCGCCGCATCCGCAGTCGCAACGGGCGTACGGTCGATCTCGCTGGCCAACACAGGGGGACACCATGTTCAAACGACACTTCTGCGTACTCGTCACGGGTATTCTGATCATCGGCGCGTGCGGGAGCGACAGCGACGGGGGCGACTCGAGCGCACCGGCAGAAACGTCCACGGGCAATGCCGACGTGACCGAGTCGGACCTTCCGGAGGCACAGGACGCCGAGGCCGTGGCCGACGACCTCGCCGATGATCTCGAGGCGGTTCAGGAGTCGGAGGGCGGCGGAGGAGCGACGTTCACGGCGAACGGGCAGACCTGGGAGTTCTCGAGTGTGCTCTGCGCGTTCGGCGAAGATCAGATCGGACAGCCGGGCGCCGTCTTCAACCTCTCCGCGATCGCAGATGGCCTGCAGTTGTATGCGTCGATCGACGACTCGGGTGCGAGCCACAGCCTCAGCCTGAACGACATCGAGGACTTCGAAAATCCGTCGGTGTCGCTCTCGGTCGATTCCTTCGTTGCGGGTACGGTCGGCGCACCTGCGGAGTTCCTCACCCTCGACGGCAAACAGGTGAGCACGGACGTGCCCATGCTGGACGACACCACCAATCAACCCACCGCTGGCAACGCGCAGTTCTCGGCGACCTGCCCCTAGCCGATCTTGATCGACTGGCCGCCGTCGACGGGGAGCACGACGCCGGTGATCCAGCCGCTGTCGTCGGACGCGAGGAAGAGCGCGACGTTGGCGACGTCCCACGCCGACCCCTGCCGGCCCAGCGGCACCATCGACGCTCGTCCGGCTGCGTAGTCGTCGCGATCGATCCCCATCGCCTCGGCGGCTGCGTCGACGCCCATCGGTGTGTCGACGAAGCCGGGCATGATCGCGTTGGCCCGCACGCCGTACTTCGCGTTGGAGAGGGCGAGGTTCTGGGTGAGCGCGTTCACGCCGGCCTTCGAGATCTTGTAGGCCGTCAGGTTGGTCGCGGAGGCGATCGCGGCGAGCGACGACACGTTGACGATCGCACCGTGGTCGGACTGGCGCAGCGATGGAATCGCCGCCCTGCACATTCGCCAGAGTGCGCGGAGGTTGACGTCCATGATCCGGTCGTAGGCGTCGTCGGTCAGGCGGTGGGGCGGGCCGTCGCCCATGCCGATGCCGACGTTGTTGTGGAGGATGTCGATGCCACCGAACGCCTCGAGTGCGGCCGCGACGACGGCTGTCCGGCCCATCGTCGGCGGAGATGTCGGCCGCCACCACCACGGTCTCGCCGTCGATGTCGGCGGCGGTCTCCTCCGCCCGTGACCGGTCACGGTCGACGAGCACGAGTCGGGCTCCCTCGCGAGCGAAGGTGATCGCGGTCGCTCGACCGTTGCCGATGTTCGCGCCGGGCGTCTGTCCCGCACCGACGATGACGGCCACCCGATCATGGAGCTTCCCGTTCATCGAGTTCGGCCTTTCGTGGAAGAGCAGGTCGTGGCCGACGCTAGCCATTGGCAGAGGGTCCAGCGCGACGTCGGTTGGCGGGGGGGGGGGGGGGGGGGTTCTTCGCCGCCCCTCAGACACCGGGACCGCACGACCGGCCGAGGTCGACGCTCCCGAACTCGAGACCGCCCGAGCGCCGGGGCACCTTCAATCGACGATGTCGTGGTCGGCCCAACTGAACGGGGTCGGCAAGCCGACATCGAGGATGTCGCTCGGATCGCCCGACCAGTCCCAGGCTTCGAACTGTCGCCGAGTTCGCCGGCCGAACAGGCCGCGGAACAACTCGTACGGCTCGGCCGCGACATGCAGGTCGTCGTCGGTGGGTTCGCCGACGTTCCAACTGCGGAGTTCGACCGCCTCGACGACCATCGGCCCGAGGCCGGCAGTGGACACGTGGTGTCGCCAGCGCGACACGGCGCCCGCGGTCGCCAATGCGACGGCGTTGTCGGGCACCCGGGTGCCGGGTGCGAGCAGCGGTCGCAGGTCGGCCTCGTGGGTGACGGCGTCGCTGAACCCCCATCGGCCCGGCGTCAGTCCCAGCGGCGACTCGAGTTCACCGAAGCGGCTCGACGCAGCTCGCAGCCGCTCGACGATCTCGTCGACCGGGAATCCCCGCAACCGCTCGACCTGAGCAGCCGCCCACTCGTCGCTGCCGTACGGCTCGAGACGAGCCTCGACCCAGTCCTCGGCCAGTCCGGCGAGATGCGCGAGCACATCGAGCACTGTCCAGTCCGGACACGTCGGCACCGTCCGGTCGAGGTCGTCGGCGTCGAGCGCAAGCCCGATCACCCGCTCGACCGTGTCCAGATACGGCTCCAGATGCGGATCGTCGTGTTCACCCATCGACTGGAACGTAGTGCCCGCGGCGCGTGCTGTGGCCTTGCCGACACCTTCTCGAATCGTAGAAACCACTGCACCCGACCCAGAATTGGCCCAAGATGACCGGACTCGCCACCACCCACACCAGCACCGTCACCGAGGACCAGATCGACCACCTCGGCCACATGAACGTTCGCTTCTATGCCGTCAACGCCCGCGCCGGTACCGACGCGCTGCTCGCCGACCTGGGCTGGGACGACCCCCGCGACGCCGATGTGTTCGACATGTACACGCGCCATCACCGCGAGCAGCTCGTCGGCACCGAACTCGAAGTGAGCAGTGGACTGCTCGGCGCGGACACCCACTCGATCCGGATCTATCACGAGCTCGCGGACGCATCGACCGGAGAACTCGCCGCCACATTCGTGTACGGGGTTCGCAGCTCTGCTGGTGCTCCGCTCGACCATCTCGCCACGGTCAATCTGCCGGCGCACGGCACGCCGCGCAGCATCGACCTCGACGCGACGCTCTCGGCACCGCCGCTCGCGACGGTCCAAACGCTCGACCTCTCCGTGCGGATCCCGCGCGTCCTCGGGCGGGACGACACCGGCGGGACCGACTCGGTCGCATCGCACATGGTCCCGATGCTCATCTGGGGCGGAACCCCATCCAACGGTGACGAGCACACCCTCATCCACGAGGGCCCGAACGGCGAGACCGTCGGGTGGGCGACGATGGAGACCCGCGTCGGCATCGTTCGCCTGCCCGAGCTCGGAACCCGCATCCAGTCCTTCGGTGCGACCACCGCCATGGCGGACAAGACCACCCAGATGTCGATGTGGGCCTACGACCTCGACGCCGGTGACCTGCTCGTGTCGTTCGAGGTTGTCAGTGTGCTGTTCGACATCGGCGGACGGCGGGCGATGTCGATCCCGGACGACCTACGCGCCGAACACGCCGCCCGCCTCCATCCCGAACTGGGTGCCTGCCGGTGAGTGCGACCGCCGACGCTCCGAGACCGATCGACGACGTCCTCGGCGAGGCCTGACGTGGTGGGCTGACGGTGTCGTACTCGTTCACCGCCGAGGTGTGGGAGTCGTCGTCGAAGGTCTCGGCCCAGGAGCGACCGTGATCGTCGACCTCGTGGTCGTCGCCGACGGACGCCTCCGTGGGTCGGCGGCACCGTTCAGCCGAGGGTACGGAGGCGCTCGATGCGATGGTCGTCCCCGCCGAGATAGCGCACGAGCACCCCGGCGACGGCGTCGATGTCGAGGGTCCCCGCCGCGTGCATCTCCTCGAGATCGGCCCAATCCCTGGTGCGGTCGAAGAACGCCTTGAACACTGCGAGGTCGCGGCACGCCAGGAACGGCAGACGCGACGTCGCCGAACGGCTCGAGCCGCACCCGGGTCCCGACGTCGTGATGGAACGGGGTTGTGTCGAGGAATACGTCGATCGGGGTCGAGTCCCACCACAGCCGGGCTTGGCCATCGTCGAGAAGTGCGGTCCGATCCTCGTCGGTGGCGGCAACCGACGGGGGGAACGCGGCCAGCACGTCGTCGGCCTGCTCAGCGGGGAGGAAGATGTTCACGTCGATGTCGATCGTGCCGCGTGCCCGCTGGGTGCACCACGCCAGGGCGAGGGCGCCACCGAACGCATGCGGCACTTCGGCTTGGGCGAGCGCCTCGTGCACCGCCACGATCTTGGTGGGCAGCGCCGTGCTCATGTCGCCGCGCCGAACCGCGGATAGGTGATCGCCGGTTCGTGGGTTGCCGGGAACATCGCTGCAAGTTCGAGGACGTCGATCAGTTCGCGCCCGCGGGCCGTCCGATCGCCGTCGTCGACGCGGCGGCTCAACGTGACGTCGGCTGCGTAGCCCGCCGCGCGGAGGATCCGATCGAGGGTGGCGACGTTCGGCACCTTCCGGCCCTGTTCGTAGGCGACCAGCGTCGGATGCGACGTCCCGGCTCGCTCCGCGAGCGCACGCAGTGTCAAGCCCGCCATCCGACGGGCGTCGGCGATCAACCGTGCCGCATCCATGTGGGCAGTGTATCCGGTTGGTATCCGTATGGATACCAACCGGCCAACAGGCTGGGGGTCAGCGCCCGGTCTGGGTCCAGAAGTCGACGACCGTCACGTGCTCCACCCACGGTCCGACCCATTCGGCGAAGGTGACGTGGGCCGGATCGATCAGGTAGGCGTCGCGCGCCGCCGCCGAATCGAACGTCAGTTGGAAGCAGTGGGTCAGCTCGGGGTTCAGGTCCTCCGGGCTGGTGTTGAGGCCCCACTCGAAGGCCTCGACGCCCGCTACCAGATCGCGCAGCGCGGCGAAGCGACGGACGATCTCGTCGATCTCCGTCCCGGTCGTCTCGGACGTGAACCCGAAGAGCACCACGTGGCGCAGCACGGGTTCGTTCGCCGACATCGTCGCAACCTACAGCGGCACGCTCGGGTCCCCGTCGAGGTGGAGCGTCTGTGAGCACTACCGTTGCGGCATGGGGATCGAATTCGAACCACTCACCGCCGCCGTCGGCGCAACGGTCCACGGCGTCGACATGGCCAGCGTGTCCGGCAGCGACATCGACGACATCCGCAAGGGCTGGATGGACCACAAGGTCCTGTTCTTCAGAGACCAGAACATCACGGTCGAGGAACACATCGCGTTCGGGGCCCGGTTCGGAGAGCTCGAGATCCACCCGTTCGCGAACGGTCGCGAGGGATACCCGGAGATCGTCCGCATCGAGTCGAATGCCGAGCGCCAGTACGCGGCCGACAACTGGCACAGCGATGTGACGTGGCGACAGGAGCCGTCACTCGGTTCGGTCCTGCGCGGCGTCGTGATCCCTCCCGCCGGTGGCGACACCTGCTTCGCGAACACCGCCCTGGCGTACGACAACCTGAGCAGCGAGTGGCAGGAACGAATCGACGACATGGTTGCCGTGCACGACTTCAGCTATGTCTTCGGTGGCCGCCTCACCCCGGAGAAACTGAAGGAGCAGCAGGCCAAGTACCCGCCCGCCCATCACCCCGTCGTGCGCACCCATCCCGAAACCGGTGAGAAGAACATCTACACCAACCGCGGTTTCGTATCGCACATCGAGGGGATGAGCCGCGAGGAGTCGATGCCGATCATCGACCATCTCGAACGCGCCGTGATGAACCCGTCGGTGCAGTGTCGGTTCAAGTGGGAGGTTGACTCCTTCGCGATGTGGGACAACCGTGCGGTCCAGCACTGTGCGACCAACGACTTCTGGCCCGAGACCCGCATCGTCGAACGCGTGACCATCGTCGGTGACAAGCCGTACTGACCCGGCGCCCCGGGCCAGTCGTTCCGGGTCGGATCCGACCCGGATTCCGAACGAATCACGACCCGGAAGCCAGGACGGTGGCGTCGCAGGTGGTGCGGATCCAGTCGGTCGACGTGGTGTTGATCGCGTAGGTCGCCGCCGCACGCTTCGCCACGATGCCGCAGACCGTGTGGTCGAGCGCTTCGAACGCCGCGTCGAGTGACAGCACGTCGTTCGTGCGCCAGCCGGGTCCGTCGAGGCGCAGGTCGTCGAGCTGGCGCCTTCGCAGCTCCCAGGGCAGTGATGTGATCGGCCGTCCTTCCACCCACAAGATGTCGAACGCGACGAAGACGACCGGCGCTGTCCTCGACGCGTTGCGTGCACCGCTGTCGCTGCCGATCCGCAGCCGCCGATCCAGACCTGAGCTGTCTTCGAGCAGGTGACCGTCTGCGGGATCGATCGGCACGATCACGCCGTCGAGGATCACCTCCCGATGCCCGATCGCTCGGCCGATCCGGCGAACCTCAGGGAACCGCATCGAGACGTCATCTCCGCTCGCGTCGGTGATCACGACCCTCCCGGTGTCGTCCGTGACGACGGCGCGCAGTCCCCGGAGCTGCCGTTCGTACACCCAGCCGGGTTCGTCGGGGAGCTCGCCTCCGGTGGCCGTCATCGGGAGTACCCCGATCGGCACGGCGACTCGGGTGGGATCGGCCGGCGGATCCATGCGGTGGATCAGCCAGTCCCGGCTCCCGCGCATCGAGAACAGGGAGTACTTGCCCGTCACTCGCTTGCCCGACAGCGTGACGACGACCTTTTCGGCCTCCATCTTGTGGGCCTCGAACGTGCCCGAGTCCCATTGCGTGCTGCGACCGGTCCCGAATTCCCCGTCGAAGTCGTCGCCCTCGTGATCGAGGAAGTCGAGCGAGTGGTCCTCGGTCCGCACCGCCAGCCGATTCTCCTTCGGGTTCCACGGCACACCTCGCGGGAGTGCCCACGACCGCAACATGCCCTCGTGTTCGAGCCGCAGATCCCAGTGCAATCGCGTCGCATCGTGCTGCTGGATCACGAACCGTCGCACATCTGCCACCCCGGCAGTCTGGTCCATCCGACACGCTCGTCGCCTCGGGCGTGAGGTGCCATGCGCAGGAGGATCGGGTGTCACACCCCCGCGCGAGGATGGGTGGCATGGACGACCCGTACGAAACCGACGAGATCTCCGGCGCTCCGGCGACACGTCTCCTCGGCGCGTACGCCGCGAAGCAGTGCCCGTATCGCCTGTTCCGCGAGTACGACCCGACCGAGCCGGCCGTGCCCGCTCCGCCGGACGACTCGCTGCAGCAGCTCTTCGACGACGGCATCGCCTTCGAGGCCGAGATCGTCCGGGAGATCAGCGCCCTCCATCCGGGTGATGTCGTTGCGATCCCCGGTCGTGACGAGGCCGACCACGACCGCCGCCGAGCGTTGACCGATGCGGCCCTGGCCGCGGGCACCCCGATCATCCTGGGTGCGCTCATGCAGCCCGACCTCGCCGGTCGCCGGATGGCCGAGATCGACCTGCTCGTCGGCACCGGCCGCACGACCGCCCACGGGAAGGCCGAGTACCGAGCGGTCGACGTGAAGTCGCACCGCTGCACGGTCAACGATCCGGATGAACAGACCACCGACGTCCACGATCTGCGGCTGCTCGGCGAGCGGGTCGCCGTTCGGGGGTTTGCTCCCAAGTACCGGGAGGACGACTGCCTGCAGCTCGCCCATTATCACCGGGTCTTGCAGGCCCACGGACTCGCCGACGCCGACGAGCCCGGTGTTTCGGTGTGGGGCGCGATCATCGGGCTGGAACGTGTCGTCGCCTGGCACGACCTCACGCATCCGGCCTTCGCCACCCTCACCCCGCAGGAACGCGCCGACGCCGATGGCGACCCGTCGATCACCTTCCATCGGCGCCATCGGAGCACCAAGCGCACCGCGCTCGATCGCTACGACTTCGAGTTCGGGTTCCGCCTCCGCGTCGTCGACACCGCGGTCCGACGCACCTCGCAACAGGAGGACCCGATCGTGCTCCCGGTGTCGGTTGCTGAGTGTGCTCGCTGCCCGTGGAACGCGCCGTGCCACGCCGACCTCGTGGCCATCGACGACGTGAGCCTCGTTTCCGCGGTCGGATACGGCGGGTGGCGGGTACACCGCTTCATGGGCGTCGAGACGGTCCACCAGCTCGCCGAACTCGATCCTGCCGAGGCCGCCGAGATGTACGCCGACACGCCCCTCACCGCGACCGCACTGACCTCGCAGATCCGCTGCGCGCGGGCGGCGGTTGCCGGTCGGCCCATCGTGGCGCCCGACTGGGACGAGACCACCATCCCGCATGGCGACCTCGAAATCGACCTCGACCTCGAGAACGACGAGCACGTCTACCTGTGGGGCGCCCGACTCACTGAGGTCCCTCCGCACTGGCCGGAGGAGCGGGAGAGCTACGTCCACTTCTCGTCGTTCGAAACGCTCGATGCACGCGGTGAGGTGCAGCTCGCGACCGACGTGTGGAACTGGCTGACCAGCCTCCGCGAGCGCGCCCATGCCGAAGGGCTCACAGTACGGATCTACGGCTACAACGCAGGACCGGTCGAGGGTGCCGCGCTGCGCCGGCTGGTGCCGTCCGACGAACTCGAGGCGCTGTTCGGCTCCGACGAGTGGGTCGATTTGCTGCCCCACATGCGGCGCAAGTTCTGGAGCAACGAGGGCCATGGCCTGAAGGTGATGGCCCTCGCCTCCGGGTTCGCATGGCGTGACGACGATCCGGGTGGCTTCGCCAGCATGCAGTGGCACCGCAACGCTCTTGCGGGCATCGACCGTGACGCCAACATCTCGCGCATCCTCGCCTACAACGAAGACGACTGCGCGGCCACCGCGGCCCTGCGCTGAACGCGTCGGGCGACCGGGTCGCTCCCGGTGCACGCCCGGTTCGCGGCCCGTACGTACGGTGCCCACCATGAACTGCCGCACGCCTCTGCTCACCTCTGCGCTCGTTGTCGCCGCCATCGGGTGCGGTGGGTCGGACGACTCGTCATCGGGGTCGACATCGACGGTCGAGCTGGCCGAACAGGGGCCGCTGACGACGGTCGAGCTGGTGCCGCCAACGACGGTCGAGCTGCCCGAACAGGTGCCGCCGACGAACGTCGACGATGCTGAGGGGACCCGCAACGCCACATCGATGGTGGCGCTGCTGGAACGAGTGCCGCTGACAGCGCTCGACGACCCCGACGGCGGACGCATCGAGTTGGCACAGATCAGCATGGGCGACACGGTGCAGTCCGCCGAGCTCGCCGAGCTGCCGCGGCCCGACACCGACGATCTCGACGCCTCGAGGGAGTGGTATCTCGATCTCGCGATCGCCAGGCCGGTCGAGGCGGGCGGTACCGGCTACTCCTTCGTCGGGACCGATTTCCCCCGGTTCGATGCAGCGATCGGCCAAATCGAGGATTTCGAGGAGGAGTTCGGCTTCACCCCGTTCGCCATCGACTCCTTCATTTCGATCGTCGAGCCGTCCGCGTCCGTACAGATGGCTGTCTTCGCGGGCGACCTGACGCTCTCCGACAACCTGATCGAGGTCGGCGGCGGCATCGTCAGCGTCGGTGACGGCGACGACTTCCAGACCGATCTCGAGAACCGGACCACGTTCCGCAGCCTCGGCCGCCCCCACCGCGTGGCAGCATCCGACGGCCTGGTCGCCGTGTCGTTGTCGACGCCCCTGATCGAGGACTGGCTCGCTGGTGGCGAGTCACTCGCCGACGATGGCGACCTCGCCGCCGCTGCGACCGCCCTCGACGCCGGGGGTTCGGTCGCCGCCACCCTTCTAGCGTCCGAGTTCGCGAGCTTCGACGGATCGCCGAGCCCGATCGAGTCCCCGTTCTCCGTCGTCGGGCTGGGCACGGCCGAGGTCGAGGGCGCCGCTGGCAACGTGATCGTGTACGTCTTCGACGACGCAGCCGCCGCGGATGCGGCGCGTCCGGCGATCGAGACCGGATGGACTCGAGGCGACCTGGCCTCTCTCGATGGCACCGCGGCAGACTTCTTCGACATCGTCTCGGTCGAGCAGGACGATCGGTTGGTGGTGGTGACCGCCAACGTGACCGACATCGCAACCACCAGGACGCCGCTCGAAATGCTGCTGCGAGGCGAGCCGCTCTTCACCCACAGCGGCTGACGCCCTGCTGTGATCTGCGTCGTCTCGGACCTCGTCAATCGTTGAGCGATGTGCCGGTGCACGGCGCCGAGATCGTGGTGCGCCTGCCTCAGCGAACGGACAGCTCGAGCTTCTCGATGCCGCGGAGGTTGATGCGGCCGTTCCACTCGGCCTCGCCGACGATCCTTGCGTCGGGGAAGCGGCGCAGGAAACGACCGATCGCCACCTGGGCCTCGAGGCGCGCCAGCGACGAGCCGAGGCAGTAGTGCGATCCCGATCCGAACGCCAGGTGCTGCGCAGTTCCCGCACGTCGGACGTCGATCCGCTCCGCGTCGTCACCCCACTTGGCCGGGTCGTGGTTCGCGGAGGCCAGCCCGGTCATCACGATCGAACCCTGCTCGATCCGATGCCCACCGATCTCGGTGTCGGCCATCGTGATCCGTCGCGAGAACTGCACCGGCGACACGAACCGCAGCAACTCGTCGATCGCGTTCACGTCGAGCGACGGGTCGCCGCGCAGGATCGCAGCCTGCTCCGGATCACGGAGCAGCTCGTAGATTCCGGTCCCGATCAGGTTGACCGTGGTCTCGTGACCGGCGACGAACAGCAGGCTGACCTGATCGCGCAGCTCCCTCGATGAGAGGCGGTCCCCGTCCTCTTCGGCCTGGATGAGGGCGGTGAGCAGGTCGTCGGCCGGATGTGCCCGCTTCCACTCGATCACCTCGTCGAGCAGCGCGTTCATGTTCTTGTCGGCTTCGGCGGCCGCGAAGATCTCCTCCTCGGTGATGATCGGGTCGAGCGTCTTCACGAGCGCCGACGACCACTCCGCGATCTGGTCCTTGTCGGCCTCGGGCATCCCGAGCATCACCGAGATCACGTCGAACGGCAGCGGAAACGCAAGGTCGTGCACGATCTCGGTCGTGCCGCGTTCGTCCATCCGATCGAGCGCCGTGTCGACGAGGTCCTCGATCACCGGTCGTAGCGCGGCGATGGCTGCGGGCGTGAACGCCTTACTGACCAGGCGACGCAGGCGGGTGTGGTCGGGTGCATCCCGGCCGAGCATCGATGTCGACCGCTCGGCGTCCTCACCGAACGCGGCCTCGAACTGCGCCAGACGATCCTGGTTGTGGTGCGCGATGTTCGCGTCGTCGACGCTCTGGTTCGGATCGCGCAGCAGAGCGCTCACATCGTCGTAGCGGAACAGGAACCACTGTCCGATCGGCGAGTGGTGGACCGGCTCACGACGGCGCAGCTCGTCGAAGTGCGCCCACGGGCTCTCGACGTAGCCCTCCTCGAGCGGGTTGAAGAAGAGCGGCTGAACGTCGGTCATGGCCCAACTGTAGGCGCGCCGCGAGACGGATTGGAACGCCGTTCCGATTACTTTCGCTCGGGGAGCGGGGCGCTGTAGTCGCTGCCCGCGTCGAGGCCGAACGCGGTGTGCAGCGCCCGCGCCGCCCGCTCCATGTCGTTGCTCGGGACGATGATCGACACCCGGATCGTCGAGGTCGAGATCATCTGGATGTTGACGCCTTCGTCGGCGATCACCCGGAACATCTTCGCGGCGATGCCCGGCGACGACTTCATACCCGCCCCGACCAGCGACACCTTCGCGATGTCGTCGTCGTGGGTCACCTCGGTCGCGCCGATCTCGGCGGCGACGCGCTGCACGATCGACTCGGCCTGCGACAGGTCGGCCATCGGCATCGTGAAGCTGATGTCGGTCGTGCCTTCGGTCGACGTGTTCTGCACGATCATGTCGACGTTGACGTTCGCCTCGGCGAGCGGCTCGAACAGCGCGGCGGAGATGCCGGGGCGGTCGGGCACGCCGAGCACGGTGACCTTGGCTTCGGTCATGTCGGTCACGACACCGGAGATGATCGGATCTTCCACGGAGGGCTCCTCGTTGCTGACCCACGTGCCTTGCTCCCAGGTGAAAGCGGAGCGGACGTGGAGGGGGACATCATGGTTGCGGGCGAACTCGACCGAGCGCATCGCCAGGACCTTCGACCCGGCGCCGGCCATCTCGAGCATCTCGTCGAAATGCACCTTCGACAGCTTGCGTGCCTGCGGCACGATCCGGGGGTCGGCGGTGAACACGCCGGTCACATCGGTGTAGATCTCGCAGGCGTCGGCACCCATCGCCTGCGCGAGCGCCGACGCGGTCAGGTCGGAAGCACCCCGACCCATCGTCGTGATCTCCCTGTCGGTGCTCACACCCTGGAATCCGGCGATGACGGCGACCTGGCCCGACGACAGTGCATCACGCACACGGTCGCCCTTGACTTCGACGATCTTGGCCTTGCGGTGAGCGGTGTCGGTGATGATCCCGACCTGGCTGCCGGTGAAGCTGATCGCCTCGATGCCGCGCTCGTGGAGTGCCATCGTGACCAGTGCCGCGGTCTGACGCTCGCCGGTGGTGAGCAGCATGTCCATCTCGCGGCCCGACTGGTTCTTCGAGACCGAGTCGGCGAGCGAGATCAGATTGTCGGTCGCCTTGCCCATCGCCGACACGACGACGATCACGTCGTCTCCGCGGCGATGGGTGATTGCGACGTTGTCGGCGACCGCCTTGATCCGGTCGGGATCGGCGACGGACGTGCCGCCGTACTTCTGAACGATCAGTGCCACGGGAATCGCAGGTTAGCGGTCGGTGCGATCGTCGCCGTGGAGCGTTACGTGACGGGTCAGACCCATCACGTGACGCTGTTGCGTCAGGCGCCTTTGACGACGTGTTCGACCACGTCGAATGACATCAGATCGGCGCCCTGGGCGACCGGCTTGCGAGCCTGCTCACCGTCGGCGTTCGTGTTGCCGTCGGCCTGACCCGTACCGTGACCTTTGGCGAAGTCCTGGCTGTTCATCCAGGCCTGGAAGTGCTCCTCGCTCGCCCAGCGGGTGTAGACGAAGTAGCGGTCTTCACCCTCGGTCGGGCGCAGCAACTGGAAGTCCTCGAACCCGTCGAAGGCCTCGACCATCTTCGCGCGGCCGGCGAAGCGTCCTTCGAGCTGCGGGCCCATTCCCTCGGGGATGGTGATGGCGTTGATCTTGACGACACTCATGTGTCCAGCATGCCAGCGAGCGCCGCCAAGCCGTCGTGCACGTCGACGAATTGGGTGGTGAGTGGCGACAGCCCGAACCGGAGCACATCGGGGTCGCGTTTGTCGACGATCACCTTGCGGGCTGCCAACCGTTCCTGCAACGTCGCGGCGTCCAGATGGATGATCGAGACGTGGCCACCGCTCGAGGTGGGGGGTCTCGAAGTCGTGCAGTTGAGTCCCAGCTCGGCGGCGACATCGATGGCGTAGTTGCCGAGCTCGCGAGCCTTGAGGGCGATGTTTGCGATGCCGGCCCGGGCGCTGACCTCGATGCCGCACCGGGCGGCCACCAGGCCGAGGATCCCCGGCGTGCCGTTCAGCATCCGGCCGACACCTGCTCGGGCATCGAACGGGTTGTCCATCGCAAACTGGTCGCGCTGGCCGAACCAGCCCCAGATCGGTTGGGTGACGACGTCCTGGCTCGCGCTGCGGACGTACGTGAACGCAGGCGCGCCCGGTCCACCGTTGAGGAACTTGTACGTGCAGCCGGCGGCCAGCTCGACACCGGCACCGGTCAGATCGACATCGACGACGCCGGCTGCGTGCGACAGGTCCCACACGGTGACGGCACCCGCAGCCCGTGCGCGTTGGGTCTCGGCGTCGAGATCGTGGAGCTCTGCCGTCCGGTAGTCGACCAGTGAGCGAACCACCACGTCGACGCCATCGAGATCGTCCAGGCCACGGCGGACCGTGACGCCCGGTCGCAGGCGTGCGATGCCCTCGATGACGTAGCGGTCGGTCGGGAACTCTGTGTCGGCGACGGCGACCACCGATCCGCCGGTCAGGTCGAGTGCGACGTTGACCAGCTGGAACAGACACACGGTCGTCGAGTCGTGCACGGCGACCTCACCGGGCTGTGCGCCGAGGAGGGGAGCGAGCTCGTCGCCGACCGTCAGCGGTAGGTCGAGCCAGCCGTGCTCCCACCACGACGTGATCAAATCGCCGGCCCACTGCTCATCGACGACCCTCCGGAGTGCCTCGACCGTGGCTTTCGGGGTGCGGCCGAGCGAATTCCCGTCGAGATAGATCAGCTCGGGGTCGGGCAGCACGAACTCGCCCCGCCAGTTCGCCAACGGATCGTCGCGGTCGAGGGCTTCGGCACGCGCTCTCATGATGCGAGCTCGACGAAACTGGCGTGGCGGACGTGGCCGTCGTTGGTGAATTCGGCGATCTCGACGACGGCGGTCAGTTCGGGCCGGACCCAGGTGGCGTGCCGGCGGACGGCAGCCGGCGGAGTGGGGTCGAACGGGCACGTCTCGGTCGCGAGGGCACGGAGGCGCCGAACCAGTGCTTCGAGCAGGCTCTGAGTAAACCCCGTCCCGACGCCACCGGCAAAGCGCAGCTCATCACCATCAGGCACGCCGACCAGCAAGGCGCCGAACGTGGCCGCACGGGCACCCGTGCCCGCTGTGAATCCACCGATCACCACCTCCGTGCGGATCCGGTTCTTGATCTTGAGCCAGTCCTTCGACCGTCTGCCCGGCCGGTAGGTCGAGTCGAGGCGTTTGGCGATCAGGCCTTCGAGCTGCTGTTCGGCGGTCGCAGCAAGCAGCTCGGCGCCGCCGCCGATGTGATGAGGGGGGATCGCCCAGTGGTCGCCGGGATCGAGCACCCGGGTGAGCAGGCTCCGTCGGTCCACGTACGGCAGCCCGATCGTGTCGGTGCCGTCGATCGACAACACGTCGAACGCGTGGAACATCGCCGGGTGTCGAGCTACGTCTCGCTGCTGGACGAGATCGAAGCTCGGCCGTCCGTCCTCACCGATCACGAGCATCTCACCGTCGAGGATCGCGGACACGGCGTTGACCGCGCTGTCGATCGACGCGACCTCCGGCCACCGGTCCGTGCTGTCGTGCCCCGACGTCGTCTGGAGCCGGGTGCCGTCGGCGGAGACGTGCGCGATCGTGCGGTGTCCGTCCCATTTGACCTCGTACGCCCAGCCATCGTCCGGCTCTGGCAACGAGCCGAGTGTCGCCTTCATCGGAGCAACTGGATACGACAAGCCCACACGACGCCCTATGACGGCACGCGGCTCGAGAGCACGCCGTCGGCTTCGAGCGCGTCGATGCGGTCGTCGTCGTAGCCGAGCAGGTCGGTGAGCAGTTGCCGATTGTCCTCGCCGCGGTACTTGGCGACCCCACCGACACCGACGTCGGGTGCATCGGAGAAGTGCCAGGGCGAGTTCGGCACGGTGATCGTGCCGTCTGCGCGGTCGTCGATCTCGACGGTGGCGTGTCGCGCCTCGGCCCACGCAGTGTCGGCCAACTCGCCCGGCTGGCGGACGCGGCCGACCGCGAGGCCGTGTGCCGCGAAGACCCGCTCGAACTCGTCGGGGTCGGGGATCGTCGCAGCGAAGTCGACGATGATCCGTCGGAGGTCCTCGTAGTTCGACATTCGCGACGCGACGTCGGCGAAGCGCGGGTCGTCGGCCAGATCGGTGCGACCCATCGCGGCGATGAAGAAGTCGAAGGTGCCGCGCTCGGCGGGGTGGCCGCTGACGATCAAGGACTCTCCGTTGGCGACCGGCATGACGATGTAGTCGCCGGGCCGGAACGAACGGATCCATTGCGGGTCGTCGTGGCCGTCCCACAGTGCGTCGTGGAGATGCTCGTTGACGTAGAGCATGGTCTCGGCCATCGACACGTCGATCAGCTGCCCGCGGCCGGTCCGCTCGCGTTGGAACAAGGCGGCGACGACCGCTGCGCTCGCCTCCATGCCGGTGTAGACGTCGGCATGGCTGTGCGGGTCCTTGGTGAGTTCACCACTGCGCGCCGAACCCTGTGAGGCGATGAACCCCGACTCTGCCTCGACGACCGGCGCGTACGCCCGGCGCTTCACCCACGGCCCGGTCTGGCCGTATCCCGAGATCGATGCGACGATCAGCCTCGGGTTGCGCTCGAGGAGTGCCGCCGGGCCGAGACCGAGACGGTCGAGCACGCCCGGACGGTAGTTCTCGACGATCACGTCGACGTGATCACACAGCTCGCGGATGATCCCCGCCCCCGCTTCGGTCGCCAGATCGACGCTGAGGTTCGACTTGCCGACGTTCTGCTGGACGAAATAGCTGGCGAGCCCGTTGCGGCGCGGCGCGGAGAATCGGGTGAGGTCGCCCGCAGGGGGTTCGACCTTGATCACCTCGGCACCGAGATCGGCGAGCATGCGCGTCGCATGCGGGCCGGACAGGACCCGAGAGAAGTCGAGAACGCGGACGCCGGCGAGCGGAGCAGAGATGGCCACGGCTCCATGGTGCCCCGTCTCCCCGCACGACGACGAAACGCACCACACTCGGAGGATGGATACTTCGCTCTCCGGACAGGTTGCCCTCGTCACCGGCGGTGGCTCCGGCATCGGACTCGCCTGCGCCCGCCACCTCGCCGCCGACGGCGCCACCGTCGTCATCGCCGGCCGAGACGTCGAACGCCTCGACCGGGCTGCTGCCGGGCTCCGCGCCGATGGTGCCAAGGTGCTGACCGAACGCTGCGATGTGACCAACGAGTCGGAGGTCGCGCAGATGTGTGCCGCTGCGGCCGACGCCGGTCGGTTCACGATGGCGGTTGTCAATGCCGGCTACGGAACGGCGGCACCGTTCCATCGCACCACCCTCGACGACTGGAATGGTGTGATCGGCACCAACCTGACCGGCGCCTTCCTGACGATGCGTGAATCCGCCCAATATCTCGTCGAGGCCGGCGGGGGGTCGATCGTGGCGATTTCGTCGATCGCCGGGATTGCCACGCACCGCTACATGACGCCGTACACGGTGTCGAAAGCCGGCCTCGAGATGCTCGTCAAGCAGGTCGCCGACGAACTCGGCGCGGTTGGGGTCAGGGCGAACGCCGTGCGACCCGGCCTGGTCCCGACGGAGGCGACCGAGGCGATGATGACGGTCCCAGCGATCGTCGACGACTACCTCGCCCAGATGCCGTTGGGTCGTGCCGGGACGACCGACGACATCGCCGGTCTCGTGCGGTTTCTCGCCGGTCCGGAGAGCGCGTGGATCACCGGCGCGTGCATCAGTGTCGACGGAGGCCACCATCTGCGGCGTGGACCCGACCTCCACCCGGTGATGGAGATGCTCCACGGTGACGACACCCGCCTCACCCGCCTCATCCCCTAGGACAGAGCCCATGTCGACAGAGCCCATGTCACGGGTGGAGGCGTGACGGAAGCGACACGCGGATGGGGGCGTGGCTTGGTACCATCCGTAGTTCGCTGGTCGATCCGACCCGTGGGCGCTGATCGGAATCTCTGCTCCGGCCGTAGCGCTGTGTGAAGCAGGAATCGAAAGCAGCACCCCCCATGACCACCCTCGTGGACAGCGTCCGCGTCCAACGTCTCCAATGACGTCACCTTTGCCGATCTCGGCCTTCCCGCCGCGATGATCGAGCAACTCGATCGCTCCGGCATTTCCAGCCCGTTCCCCATCCAGGCGGCCGTCATTCCCGACACACTCGCCGGTCGTGACGTTGCCGGCCGTGCCCCCACCGGTTCGGGCAAGACCCTCGGCTTCGGGCTCCCGGTCGTCGCCGGGCTCACCAAGGCCAAGCCGAAGCGCCCCGTTGCCCTGGTCCTCGCTCCGACGCGTGAGCTCGCCGAGCAGATCATGGCCGAGCTCACCCCGTTCACGAAGGCGATGCGCAAATTCGCCACATCGATCTACGGCGGCGTGGGCT
>CAWKLM010000016.1:0-17826 GCA_963850475.1 Ilumatobacteraceae bacterium
CTCGGCCGCGCCAAGCTGAACGCGGCCACGAGCACACGACGGTGGGCACCGCGAAGCCCTGCGAGTCCACCACGTTGCAAGGGCAGGAGCGGTCCGCGCCCGCACCGCGGCGATCAACGAACTCAGAGCGCTCGTGGTCACCGCCCCGGACGACACTCCGCTGGATCCCGCAGCCTGACCACCCGACAACCGTTGCCGCATGCGCCGGGTTCCGCAGCTCTCGATCGCGGACCGTCAGCCGGAGGCACCAATCACGATGCGCGCTCTCGCCCAACGCGTCACGCATCTCAACGACGAGATCGCCGAACACGACCACGCCTGGTTGAGTACTCGACGAGGTCGCACCCCAGTTGCTCGACGAAGTCGGCATCGGTCCAGTGACCGCGACAACGTTCGTGTGGGATGGCCTACACGGCCGTTGCCGGCGGCGAGGGCAGCTCGCCCGCCTCGCCGGCGCAGCCCCGCTACCGCCACCTCGGGCCGGATCAGGACCGTCACGGCTCAACTACGGAGGCGATCGCCGGTCAACAGCGCGGCTGACATGGTCGCGTGATGCGCCACTACACGACCCAGCAACCCGCGCCGACATCGAGCGCCCGCTCGCCGAAGGCAAAACCAAACGTTAAATCGTTCGCTGCCTCAAGCACCTACGTCGCACGCCGCGGTCCGGCGCCTCCTCGACACGCCCCACCCGCGAGCTCGCCACTTGACAACATAGAAGCGTCGGGGAGAGTGTCCGGAATGTGAGGGGATGTGGTCGTGAGCTCGGGCCACCAGAGTCGATATGGGTGCAGCGGGCCAGCCAATCGAACTCTTGCTCGACGCGAGGTCGTCATCGATCTCGGGGTGCCGTCGTTCGAGGATCGATCGTCGCTGCTTGATGCTCTCGAGGATCGTCTCGGTGCCGTCGGTCATCGGAGGCCCTCTTTCTCGTCGTGGGCCATGTCGTATCTCGGCCTTGGCGAATTCGACCCACTCGACGATCAGATCGAACAGCTCGAGCTGGAACGTCGCAAAGAGCGCTGAGAGATGCATTCGCTCGGGGAACGGGTGATGGCCCTCGAGGTAGCTCGTGTTGATCGTCGCGACCTGCTCATATAGATCGGCAGCATCGCTCGCCATTTCCTCGAGCGCCGCACGAGGTCATCGATGCTGCCATTCTCGGCGAACGACAGCCACAGGAGAGCCTCGGCTGCCAGGACGGGCGGTTGGGGGGTGGTTGCCAAGCCATGCGGTGAGTGCGCGCCCGACCTCCTCGGTGATTGTGTAGACGGTACCGACTCGGCGAGTCGGACCGACTCGTTGTTCGCTGTGGCCATCTGGTGCTCGACGAGCTTCTTCGGCTCGGCATACAGCAGCCGCTCGGACTTCGGCCAGGCGAAGCGCAGGCTCCGCGTTGCCTGCTGCGTGAGTTGGTCGCCGGCCCATGGTCGGATTGCCAGCAGACCGAGAACAGCGAACGATGACGTGGTGAGACGCGAGTACACATCTTGACTCTACTGAAGAATGCAGTAGTATTGGTAGTGCAATCTGGAGTATGAGCTGTGAGTTTCAAATTGAAGAACGAGGGGAGCGTTGCATGCACATATCGAAGTACATCGACTACGTGGCTTCGGAGGGCGACATGTTCGCGTCCGCCGCTGAGCATGGAGAGTTGGGCGTGCCGATTGTGGCCTGCCCTGGCTGGGACATGCGTGAGCTCGTTCGCCACCTCGGAATGATTCATCTCTGGGCAGCCGCAGACGTCGCGTTCCCCGAGCCGGACTGGCTCGACGTCAAGGACCTGCCCGACCTCGCCCGGTACTGGCCGACGCTCGCCGCTGCCTACCCAGAAGACGCAGACCCGGTCGACTGGTATCGAGCCACGCTCACCAACCTGATCGAGGTGCTCCGATCCGCTCCCACAGACCTCGAATGCTTCTCGTTCCTCCCTGCCCCCACCCCGCTCACGATGTGGGCGCGTCGACAAGCAAGCGAGATTGCGATCCACCGATTCGATGCGCAGTCAGCGCGGGGCCTCTCGTCGCACTTCGACCCACCCTTCGCGACCGACATGCTCGATGAGCTCCTGTCCGGGTTCGCCGTACTATTTGGCACCATCGACATGCAACAGCCCGAGGTGATCCACGTGCACGCCGACGACACCGACGATCACTGGTACGTCGCCCTCGGCCCCGAGTGCACCCAGACATCTCGCGAGGGCGACAACGCCAACCTCACACTCGCGGGCACAGCTGCCGACCTCTACGTCACGCTCTGGAACCGAACCCCGGACACGAACGTCGCCATGAGCGGCAACAACGACCTCATGGACGTCTGGCGAGCCAACTTCCGCGTCCGCTGGAGCTGAGTCTCCACGCCGAGGACCCCGGCGCCTCGCAGTACGGGACAACCATCATCAGAGCCAAGCAAGCCGCCCAGAACGTCCATTGAGCGAGCTGGGAAGCCCGTCCGGGATCCGGCAGCGAAGAGCGCCCCGCCCACTCGACGTTGGACGGTCGGGCTAGTCGCGCGATCTGAGCCGGGGGTGCCCGATCGCTTGACCGGCACCATTCACACTCATTCATCGGCCGCAGACGACGAGGACGAATCCGAGTAATCGAGGGTTCACGCTGCGGTGTAGGTCGGTGGCGTGAACGTCGCGGCCGGGCACGGTGTGGGGACCTCGTCCCCTTGACGGTCAGGACGCTGTGGCGAAGACTGGTGTCATGGCTGACAACGACATCGGAATGATTCTGGACGTCACGCCCGGTGACCACGAGGGGTTCGAGCGGCACATGCTCGAAGGCATGGGGCACCGCGTGGAGGTGTGCCACGGACCCGGGGTCGGGGACCACACGCATTGCCCGCTCCTCGAAGAGGGGACTTGTGAGCTCGTCAACGCGGCGCACGGGGTTGTGTTCAAGCTCGATCTCGACCGTGACTACCACCGGCAGATCCTCCAGGCGTACAAGCAGACACTGCCCGCGGACATGCCCATCGCGGCCGCGATTCGGCCGGAACAGGAGCAGACCTACGCGGAGCTGCTCGATCGGTTGTACGTGTGGAGTCACACGCCGACCGCTGCCGAGCTCGACGGCTTCGCCGCACTCGTCGAGGCTGCCGACAAGACGCGCCCGGATACGACGGCGTGACGCGGAATCGCGACGTCGGTGCTGGGTTGGCCTGAAACCCGTCCTTCATCCGGCAAGACGATCGGCCTCGGCCATCATTCGATGTCCGAACTGGTCGTGCGCCCTATGGGGCCCTTGTGCCTAGGGCATCGACACGGTCATCAGCGACGGCGATGTGAGCGATCTCTTGGAGGGTTGCGGAGCCGATCTGGTATTCGCTGGCCACACCCACGACGCCACAGATCGGGTTGTCGATGGAAGACGCGCGGTGATTCTCGGCAGTCTCAGCAATCCGAACCGCGCAGACCGATGCGCAACGTCTAGGCGGGTCATGGCGACGTAGGCAAGACGACGCGAGCTGCGGGACGAGGCTCGCACCCTGGTCACGTCGGTGCTCTCGAACGCAGGCTGAGTCACTCGGCCGGGTCGCGGGTCAGTGCGAGGAGAACCCCGTAGTGGTCCGACAACGCCGTCGTGATGTCGTCGCCGTCCACAGTGATCATCAGCGATTCATCCAGGATCCGCTGCGACACGGCACTCGCGTCGAGATCTCTGGTGAGGACGTGGTCGATTACCACGTCAGTGTCGCCGTCCTGGAGGGGATTGTCGCCGCAGAAGGTGCAGGGAGCCCCGGACTCGATGTAGGGATTGGTGAACATCGCTGCGGTGAGCAGCTCGTAGTTGGCCGCGACCTCGGCCTGGTACACCCAACCGCCGGGCCCGGTGTTGAAGTCGCCGAGGAGCACCACCGGATCGCCTGCGTCGGCGCGACTGTCGATGTATGCCAGCAGGTCTCCGATCTGGTCAGCCTGTTCTTCTTCCCACGTCCCGTCGCCCGGGTACGGGATGTCGGAGAAGACCGCCGACAGGTGGGTGCCGAAGACATGCACCGGCCCGAAGCGCTTCGGTGTCCACCAGCGCATGGAGCACGGCTCGGCGGTTCAAGCTGCTCTCGAGCACCAACACGTCGGAGTCGAGGATCACCGACTTGCTCAGGAGACCGATGCCCACCGACCCGTCGTAGGCGTACACGGAGCTTGACGTGGTGCAGTTGGCGATGGCTTCGTCGACCGTCTTGCCGACGTTGGCCGCAATACAGGTCTGGCACTCCTCGCAGAGGCCTCCGTACTGGCTGGCACAGTTGGTGAGCACACACCCGACCAGATCGTCGGGTGACGCGTCGGCGCAGTTCAGGGCAATGCACTCTTCGAGGTCGGCGAGTTCGTCGATCGTGCAGGCCGGATCGCCCAGCTCGCTGTCGGGGATCGGTTCGGGGAACACCGACTCGGTGAACGTCGTGCTCGACGCATTGCGAAGCTCCGCCACCGCCTCCGGTGTCCAGACCTCCTGGAGGAAGACGAGGTCGGCGTCGAGATCGGCGACGGCCTCCGCGACCAGTGGTAGTCGTTCGGCCGCGAGGGGTACGAACCCTTCGGCGAGCCCTGCGTTGAACGTGGCGATCCGGAATTGGGGCGGAGGGTCATCGGGGGTCGCCGCGGGAGCCGGTTGAGTCGCGGCCGCCGTTGGAACAGGATCGTCGGCCAGGGTCTCGTCGACCTCGGGCACCGTTGTCTCCACTTCGGCCGCCTCGGTTCCCGCGGTCTCCGGCGGCGAGTCTCCGTCGCTCGAGCACGCGACCAGGAGGAGACCGGTTGCCGCCACGAGTGCCGTCAGCCTTCGCGCGGCCCGTCGATGGGCCCGTCTCGGCAGATTCGTCATGGTGCGAGCGTGCGTGATCCTGAGGTGAAAGAGCCAGAGTCGTAGGTCCCGCAGTGTGTCCGGGAACGCCTCGCAGCCCGTGCCGTCCATAGAAACGGGGAAGCTCCAGGGTGCCCTCGCTTCACGTGAACGTGGGCAACACGGCTCACGTCCCACCTGACCTCGCACGCGTCGGCCATCAACATGTCTGGCTCCAGTCCATCGCTGCTCATGTGCGTGGGTGGGTTCCCACGAGCGGGACCGCGCCAGCAACCACCAACTCGAATACCACAGACACTTCGACGCTCGCGGCAGGCGACGTCAATCAACCGGGTGGCACGACCATCCCGGTGTCGCTCGATTCCATCGAGGGATTGAGCGGCCACGCCGTATCAGCGTGGGGGCTCCCCGTCGGACTGAACGAGGACAAGGATGCGATCGGCGGAACCTCATTCTGGAATATCACCGACGACCCGTTCTCAGCCTCGAAGAAGATCCAGCCGCTGGACGAAGACAGGTTCTTCGATGTCACGACGGGCGAATCGCCGATCGTCGAACCAGGTACGTACCGCTTCATCATCGAGGCCTTCGTGCCGAACGGCGCCATGCACTACGGATGCGAGATGCCGATCGAAGTTGACGGAGGCGAACCACTCGTTCTCACGGTGTCGAGCCTGCCCACCTTCACCGGCCCCGGATGGCACTGGGCAGCTCCTGAACAACTCGAGTATCCCGACTGTCCAACTGAGTCGCTCGTCCACTCTTTGCTGGACGATGCAGATCATGGTCGTGACAATGGGAGCCAGTCGTCGGAACGGCAGCCGGTCGGAACGAGTGGCGAGCGGTCGGGGTCAGCAGTGCGCCGTTTCTGCTGAGCGGGGCTCTGTCCCTCACCGCATCACGGCGCGATCGTGGAACCTGGCCGCGATCAGCGTCGCACCTCGCATGCCGAGCTGAACGAGTCGGCGCTTCCGGACTGTTCGAAACAGGATCCGCCACTGAGACGACGGAACGGTAGGCGGACTGGCCGATCGGAGGTGCGGAGAACGCCCCATATCGACGGTCGACGAAGCCCTCGTGACCCGCTCAGGTTCGCCACCTTCGATCGGTGAACACCGCTCCAGATCATGCGGCTCGGCGCCGGCATGGTGGAGTTCTTGGCGACCGCTCTCCGCTGCCGGATAGCGGAGGTCATCGAGGCAGCTGGCGTGGACGTTCAGATCGGGTACGCCAACTCAGCCTCACCGATATCTTTGCGACGTCCGCGTCGCGTCGACACCTGACCGGAGACGATCGCCGAACACACGCGACATCGCAGCCGACCTCGCCACTTGTTCGGGTTCTCGGCCGTTCTCAGCCGACGCCGCGGTCGTGGCCTTCCCAATACGGTGCCCTGAGCTCGCGCTTGAGCACCTTCATGGCGCCCGACAGCGGCAAGGGTTCGCTGCGGAAGTCGACACTCTTGGGCAACTTGTAGCCGGCGATCGACTCGCGGGCATGGGCGGTGATGATTTCGAGAGTGATCTCGTGACCCGGAACCGGGACGATGATGGCGTGTACCGCCTCGCCCCAACGCTCGTCGGGAATCCCAATCACGGCGACCTGCGCCACGCCGGGGTGGGTGCTGATCGCGTTCTCGACCTCGGCCGAGTAGACGTTCTCACCACCGGTGACGATCATGTCCTTGACCCGGTCGACCAGGAACAGGTAGCCGTCGTCATCGACACGACCGGCGTCGCCGGTGCGGTACCAGCCGTCGACGAAAACTTCCTCGGTCGCCTCGGGCTTGTTCCAATACTCCCGCATCCAGTTGCCGCCGCGAGCCCAGACCTCGCCCACCTCGCCAGTCGGGACCTCGTTGCCGTCGTCGTCGCGAATCGAGATCGTGACACCCATCACCGGGCGGCCGACCGAACGCAACCGTGCGCTGCCGGGCACATGGTCCTCAGGCAACAAGAAGCTGAGCGTGGCCGAGCACTCGGTCATGCCGTAGCCCTGGATCAGTTCGAGATCGGGCAGTTCAGACAGCAGACGGTCCAGGATCGCGTCGGGCATCGGCGACGCGCCATAGGCGAGCTGACGCATCGTGGCGAGACGTTCAGGCCGATAGGACTCGTGAGCGAACATCATGCCGATCATCGTCGGCACCATGATCGACATCGTCACGCCCTCGGCCTCGATCACGTCGAGCACGGCACCGGGGTCGAACACCGGGATCGAGACGTGTACCCCACCGATCGGGATGACGCCCATCATGCCGCCGGTGCTGGCGCCGTGGAACATGGGCGTCTGAGTCAGCCACACGGTGTCGTCGAGCAGATCGAGGTGGATCGCGTTGTGGTACAAGTTCAGCATCTGCGACCGCTGGGTGTGCAGCACACCCTTGGGCAAGCCGGTGGTTCCACCCGTGTACATGAGCACAACCGGATCGTCTTCCTCGGGCTCCTCGGGCATCGCCGGGGAGGCCGCAGCCAGCAGATCTTCGTAGCGGTGGTCGTGGGGGACGTCGCCATCACCGAGCAACACGGTGGTGCGAACCGGCGAGTCGTCGCCGAGCGCGTCGGCGACCATCTGGGCGAAGAACCCGTCGACGAAGAGCACTTCCGTACCGGAATCTTCGATGATGTACTCGAGCTCCTTGCCGGCAAGACGCAAGTTGAGCGGATTGATCACACCGGCCCCCAGAAAGGCTGCGTGCTGCAGCTCGAGGTAGCGGTGGCTGTTGAGCGCCATGACGGCGAACCGGTCGGTCCGACCGACGCCCAGTTCGGCCAACATGTTCGCCGCACGGGCAGTGCGCTCGGCATGCTCGGTGAAAGTCGATCGAAAGCCGCCATCGACCACCGCCGTCTTGTCTTGGTGACGATCGATCGCCGGCATGAGGAGACGGTGGTACACAAGCTCTTTCATGGCCCCATCATGACCCATCAGCGGGTCGCGGGAACGCACGCACGCCACGCAGTCGGGCCGGCAGCAACCGCTCACGATCGGCACGCCTGTGAGCTGCCAGGTGACGCTTCTATGTTTGTCAAGTGGCGAGTTCGCGGGGACAACAGAGAGTGAGAGATCGATGCAGACCTACGAGCACGACAAGGACTACGACCTGATCATCGCGGTGATGGATGGACGGGAGAAGGCCGAGGAGTTCTTCACCGTGGCGAAGTCCAAAGAGGCCGACGGGGCTTTCCAGGTCAAGGAGGCGGCGACGTTCCACCGCAGCGAGAGCGGCCAGATCCTGCTCAACAACAAGGGCTATGTCGCGGGGTGGAAAAGCGGAGGGATCGGCCTCGGGATCGGGATTCTCCTCGGTGGACCCCTCGGCTTTGCGGCTGCCGGTGGGCTGCTCGGCTACCTGCGCGGCAAGGAGCGGCGTGAGCTCCGCGACAAGGTCAAGGCCAAGCTCGGCGTCGAGCAGTCTGCGATCGCGCTCATGCTCGAAGATCCGATCGACTGGGATGTGGTCCGCGACATCGGGAACGCCTTCGGCGCCGAGCTGATGTTTGCCGAATTGCGCGGCGAGACACTCGTGAAGACCGAGGAACTCGCCGAGGACGAAGACGTCCAGAAAGCCTTCGAGGAGGAGATCGGTGAGGTCGCGGCTGACTAACCCGCTCTGTTCAGTAGCGGGTTGGGGTCGAGGCGGGCGCGTCCGCGAAAACGCCCTTCTGGTGCGGGAAACTTGAGCTGTCGAAGGCAACAAGTTCCCAACCAGAAGGGCACTTCCATGGTGAAGCGTAATCGTCGTCGTCCGCGTCTGAAGATCACCGGTGACGGTTCGGGGGTGGTGAATCATGTCGGCGCCCGTCTGCTCGCTGATCTCGCCGATCAGGTCGGCCTCACCGATGCCTTTTCCGTCGCGATGGCACCCACGAAGCAGCGTCGTCGTGGCCACGATCGCGGTGGGGTGCTGGTCGATGTCGCGGTGATGCTCGCCGGTGGTGGCGACACGATCTCTGATGTCGCGGTGCTCCGCGATCAGCCTGACCTGTTCGGTGATGTGGCATCGCATCCAACGGTGTGGCGCACCCTCGAAGCCGTCGATGAGGCCGCGCTGGAACGGATCAAGATCGCACGTGCTGGCGCACGCGCGAAGGCGTGGGCGGCGGGTGCGGATCCGGGGTTCTACGTGATCGACATCGACGCCACCTTGGTCGGTTCGCATTCGGAGAAAGAACACGCCGCGCCGACGTACAAACGCGGGTTCGGGTTCCACCCGCTGCTCGCGTATCTCGACGCGACCGGCGAAGCGCTGGCCGGGATGCTGCGCCCAGGCAACGCCGGATCGGGCACCGCCGCTGATCATGTCGCCGTGCTCGATGACGCGCTCGCGCAGCTCCCCATCGAAGCGTCGGAGGGGATCGTGCGAGCGGACTCGGCGGGTTGGTCACACGGCTTCGTGGAACACTGCCAGGCCCGCCAGGTGAGCTTCGTGATCGGTCACCGGCTCACCGTCGACATCGCCAAAGTCCTGATCGATATCCCCAAACATGCCTGGTCCCCGGCGATCACCGCTGATGGCAGCGAGTGGCGTGACCATGCCGAAGTGGTCGAGATCACCCACCTCGTCAGCGACGTCTTCGACACCACAAGGGGCTGGCCGTCAGGTTTGCGGATGATCGCGCGGCGCGAACTCCCTCATCCCGGCGCCCAGCTCACCTTCACCGATGTCGACGGACACCGCTACCAAGTGTTCGTCACCGACCTGCCCGATCCCGACATTGCCTACCTCGAAGCGCTCTACCGCGGACGCGGCCGCGCCGAACGACAGATCTGCGACACCAAAGCCACTGGGCTGACGAACTTGCCATCACACTCGTTTGCGATCAACACCGCCTGGCTGCAACTCACCCTCGTTGCCCACGACCTCCTCGCTTGGACACGGCTCCTCGTGCTTGACGGCGACCTCGCCGCGGCCGAACCGAAACGGTTGCGCTACTGCTTGTTCCACACCGCTGGCCAGATCGTCACGACAGGTCGACGGCGCTTCTGTCGGCTCTCCAGCACCTGGCCCTGGACCCGCGAACTCGTCGACGCGTTCACGCGGCTCGACACCATCCGTCTCCAGGTCTGAACGACACCGCGCGGTTCACCGGTGACCGCCCCACGCCCGACCGAAACCGGCCAACCAAACACCGACAGGCATCGGCCTCGCACGCCCCCAACGCCGCCACGACCACCGCCACCGCACACGCCCGCCACCGCGCCAGAGCCCAGCCACCTACCGAACAGCCTGGGCTAAGCCACACCCGACCCTCCCTGGGCCACCCACAAACTTACGGAAGGAGATCTCATCGTTGGATCGTTCAACCGTTCCGCGATCGGCACGCTCGTGGAACGAACCAGCCGCTACACGATCCTCGTTCACCTCGACGGGGCCTCTCGTGCGGACAGCTTGCGCGACCAGCTCGTCACGATCTTCACCGCGATGCCCGAATCGGTGCGGCAATCGTTGACCTGGGACCAGGGCAGCGAGATGTGCCACCACCATCTCGTGGCCGAAGCGACCCAGATGCCGGTGTTCTTCTGCCACGCCGGCATGCCCTGGCAACGACCGAGCAATGAGAACACCAACGGGCTGCTACGCGACTACTTCCCCAAAGGCACCAACCTCGACGCGCACAGCGCCGACGACCTCGCCAGAGTCAGCGACGAGCTCAACCGGCGACCCCGCAAGACCCTCGGCTGGCAGACCCCACACGACCTCTTCGCTACCCTCCAAGCCGGATCCACGTAGCGACGATCCCTGGAACCCGCCAAGCAACTCTGGGGAGCCTCACGTGAGCGTGGGCATCGGATCCGGGGAGCGCACCGGTGCGTCCGGCGACCCGTCGGCGGACCTCGTCCGCAGCGGGCTCTACCTCAATATCAGCGACAGCTGACTGCCGCCCGTCGGGGCGGGGCGGCTCACGGGACTGATCGGTGGATCGCTGAGCAAGCGGCAGCGATGCGCCGGGGTCGCCGGCTGACGAATACAAGGCGCCACTCGTCCCCGATGACCTGCCGGCACGAGAGATCGCGAGCCGGGTGATGAGAGCAGTCACACCTCGGCGTCGACGGCGAGCGCGGGGGCGAGCAGTACCGCCGTTGCTAGGTCTCCGGCGTGGTCGGGCTCGAGGTTGCGACCTTCGTCCAATCGCCGCTCGAAGGTCGTCGCTGCCAGCCGCTCGCGTGCCGTGTCCTTCGCGCTGTCGTGCCAGACGCGATCAGCGGCTGGAGCGGGGGCACCGACGTGATCTCGCCGAAGTGCTTCAGCCGAGCCCAGCAGCATTACCGCCTGTTCCGTGTCGCCGTGGTGCAGTGTCCACATCGACACATGATCGAGGCAGTGTCCGAAGCAGGTCACCGTGAAACTCGCCTGGCGGTAGTTCCGTACCGCCTCCAGCAGATGTCGGCGCGCTTTGTCTGCGTCGTCGCTGAAGTGAGACCGGAGGCCGAAGACCTCGGATGCGTGTGCCTTGGTGATCGCGTCTCCGGACTCCGCGCCGAGCAGGCCGAGGCGCTGGGCGAACGGCTCGGCTTCGTCATGGTCGCCGTGCTGCAGACCCCAGAGGTTGAAGTAGAGGAGGCTCATCCAGAACTGCCAGGGTGAGTCGTCGCCGCGATCGAACGCAGCGATCGCCGAGAGAAGGAGGTCGTGGGTGCGCTGTTGGTCCTCCCAGACGGCCGTGGCCAGATAGAGCTCGGCAGGCGCCCGGCCGATGGCGTCACCGCACAACTCGAAGAGGTCGATGCCCTGTTCAAGTACCTCGGTGGCGGCGAGGTCGTTGCCTTGGAGCATGAGGAGAAACCCTCGACTCGACAGCATCGGAGCGAGCACTGCGGGCGGTACCTCCCCAGCGCTGACGAGTCGTTCGAGCGTTCTACAACCGACGCCGCGCCGCGGGAGACTCGCACCACAAGGCCCTCCGAGCACTCGCCAACCGATGGGTCGGCATCTTGCACGGCTGCCTCGACCACCGCACTTGCTACGACGAGAACACCGCTTGGGCGCACCGAATCGACATCGACCTCAAGAAGATCGCGCAAGCCGCTTGACACTTACGGCCCTGGGGTGTCTGAGCGCCGAGGTCTTGGCGATCGGTGGCCCGCACGTTCGGAGTGGTGTCCAGTCGCCTTCGATCAGGAGGAGTTGCTCTCAGTCGATGCCGAGTTCTGCTCGAAGTTGGCGGCCGAAGTCGTCGACTACCGGATCGTCTTCGTCTCCGATGAACACCGCAACGATCTGGCTGCCTGTGGGTAAGCCGCCGTCGGTCTCGATCGTGGATCGCAGCCGCGCCCAGGCCCGCAGGTTGGGATGTTCGTAGTGTTCGCATGCTCCGGCTGGGCGCAGAACCTCGATTGCGGCATCGAATGTTCTCAGATCCATTGGGAAGCTGGCCGAACCTGTTCGGTGACCAAGCACCTTGGACAACGCGACGGCCGGGAAGCCGTGGATTCCGCGGTGGTTTGTGTGTGTCCATTGCACTGGACCGTCTTGTGTAGCGACGCCGACGGCGTAGGCGGCGGGTGGTGTCCAGCCGGGCATCGATTCGATCAGTGCGGCCTTTGCGGCCTTGAGCTGCTCGACAGTGACAAGGTCTGACTGGGCCGCGAGTTGTCCGGTGTTGGGTCGGCGTGCGGTGAGGCAGTAGGCGGTGCCTGATGGGTCGGCCATCACCGTCCAGTTCTCGTGGTGCTCGATGACGGACGCGCCACGCTCGCGATGTTCGTCGGTTGCGCCAGCGACGTCGCCACATGCCAGGTCCAGGTGGCACGACGTGGAGCCGACCGGTTGCGAGCGCCGCTGCAGCATGATCCGAAGCGGCATTGCAGCTGGCCGATCGAGTGGAACGAACTCCGGGGCTCGCGCTGCGAGTGGCGCCCAACCAGTGATCGACGACCAGAATCGGACCTCGTCATCGAACCGGTCCGGGTCGCAATCGATGCTGACCTGGTCGACGAGTGTCGACGCTCCGTTCGATGCCGACGCAACCGGTCGTTGGCGCTTGTGCTCGCCGTGGTGAGCAACGAGGCAGAACGGCATTCCCCCGGGAGTCGCGAGCACCGTGTAGCCGCCGTTGTCTTTCACGACTGTTGCGCCGCACCCGACACACTCCGCCGCGGCAGAGCGGACGTCGGCGACATGCAAGTCGATATGTGATCCCGACAAACCCGACCCCGTCCGCTGAACGCGCAGGTGGGCGTCTGACCCGTCTGACGGAAGCAACGTCGCGAACTCGTCGTCACCGCCACGCCGCACCGACAACGACGACCCGGTGATCACCGACCAGAACTCGACTGTTGCCTCGAAACCATCCGTTCCTCGATCGACGAACGCAGTGATCCAACGAACTTCCACACGGTCCACCGTAGAACGACTCGCGCATCCCGACGCCCCAGGATTCGCGCACGTTCTGGAGCGGAACGTCCCGCCCTCAAGTGCCGAACTGCTCGGTCCGGCGCCGGGCGACGAACGAGCGTTATGCGTGGCGCCGGAGGCGCGACTATCCCACGGCGTGGGTGCCCCGTGCGCAGCGCCCCCACCGGGTCCGGTCGCTCCACGCTGGATCGATCGATCGATCAGGGCGTGGTCTGGATCGTTCTGATGAACGTGACGCGGGCAACTGGGTCGGCTCGAACGTACATGCGCCGGGTGGCTTCGGCGGCGTACTCCGCGATGTAGTCCGGGTCGTGTTGCCGGCTCGGGTCGAACGCGTGCGGTTCCTCGCGTGTCGGGTGCGGCAACAGGGCGAGGTCGGGTTGGTGCTCGCCGGTGATCTCGACCTCCCACAAGCGGCCACTTCCGAACGGCGGGTATTGCCGATTGAGCGAGACGGCCGGGCAACCGGTCTCACGTACCGTGCGAACTCCTCGCGCTCTCGATGCGTTCGTCGACGGCATCGTGTTGCTGGTCAATCGTGTGGCGTCTCCAAGAACGTTCGTATCTTGGCGAGGCCTCGACGCATGTCGCTCTTGACCGTGCCAAGCGGCAGAGAGGTCTGAGCGGCGATCTGCTTGTGGGTGAGGTCCTGGAAGACGGCGAGCTCGATCACCGTCCGGGAGCGTTCAGGCAGCGCTGCGAGGGCATGGGCCACCAGCATCCGGTCGCCTACTCGGTCGGTCTCGGGCTCGGTGGCGATGACGCCAGGTTCGGTGTGGACTCGACGGTCGGCGGGGCTCTGGTCGGCGGGGATGCTGTCGATCAGGCGGTCCTTGGCGATGCTCATCAACCAGGCCACCAGGGGGCCCTTGGCGGGGTCGAATCGCCGGCGCGCCCGCCAGGCGCTGACGAACACCTCCTGGGTCACGTCCTTGGCTCGCTCGCTGCCGACCGCCCGCAGACAGAACGTGTAAACCAACGAGCCGTGAGCGTCATAGGCGGCCTTCAGGGCGGTGTCCTCGCCCAGGGTGAATGCTGCGCCGATGGCGTCGACGTCCCGGGATTCCGCGGTGGCCACGAGGTGAGGGTATCCACAGCCATGTCGAGGCTGACTCCGGGCTGGGATTCCGGCGAGCATGACAGTTGTCGCGAGCGGGACAAGCCGGACGGACGCCGGAAGAGGCTCGGCGGCAGGGCCGGGTCGCAGACGGCGAGTACGACTAGCGTGGCGAGCGTGCGGAACGACACTCCAGCTTGGCTTCAGCATGCGCGCGATGGCTGGCAGCATCGGGGCGAGCAACGCCCGCCGTTCGCCGAGGATCCCGGCCCCGGCCAGGAATCGGTGTGGGACTACCCACGGCCCCCTGTGGCTGTACCGGACGGCCGCGCGGTCGAAGTTTCGGAGGCCCAAGGCCTCGTGGCGTCGACTGACCGGTCCGTGCGGGTCCTCGAGACGTCGCACCCGCCCGCGTTCTACTTGCCCCCGGAATCGGTGATTCCGGGGCGATTGGTGCGCGTGCCGGGCTCATCGCATTGCGAGTGGAAAGGTGCGGCCGAGTATGTGGCCGTTGCGGGGACGACCCAACCCGTGGGCTGGCGCTATCCCGATCCGTACCCGGAGTTCGTTGACTACGCCGGTTGGATCTCGTTCTACGCGGACCGAGTCCGCTGCACGGTGGATGGGGAAGTGGTGCGATCCCAAGCCGGTGGTTTCTACGGGGGATGGATCACCAACGACGTTGTCGGCCCGTTCAAGGGTGAGCCCAGCACGTCTGGGTGGTGAGCGCGGATGCTGTCCGATGCAGACCGCGACAGCGCAGATCCCACGACACCGACAACGGAGACGACCCCAATGCGCCCCAGCGACGATCAAGCCCCCCGCCGCCTGGCCGACTTCGACTGCGATGAGGCCAATCAACGATGGTCGGTCGTCAACGACGACGTGATGGGCGGCCGGTCACTCGGTGAGCTGTCGTTCGACGCCGGGATCCTGATCTTCGAAGGAGAGATCGACACCGACGGTGGCGGCTTCTCATCGTTGCGTTTGCCGCTCGAACCGCAGGCGCTCCACGCCTACGACCGCATCGAACTGCGGGCGCGGCCCGACGACCGTGCCTACATGGTGACCTTCGACGATGACCTTGCCTCCGGTAATCGTCGAGTTTCGCACCGGGCTCCGATCGAGTTCCCCGCTCCCGGAGAGTGGCAGACCACCTCGGTTTCGTTCGACAGACTGTCCCCGGCGATCTTCGGTCGGCCGATCGACGACCTTCCCTTTCAGAAGCACCTGGCCACCCGCATGGGTCTGCTCGTCAGCGACGGATCGATGGTCCCTTCGTCTTAGATCGACTGGATCGACCTCGTCCTCGATGACGATCAGGACCGCCAGTTGCAGCCGTATCGAGGTACTTCGCGATCGCGATCCGCACGCTGGTCATGTCGGTCGCGCCGGTGGCGAGCGAGTGCACCGGAGTTGGGGCGTCGCCGCTGATGTCGTACGCACCGACGAAGCGGATGTCCCAGTCTCGTCGTGCTCCGTGCCCGTACCGAGCCACCGGCCATCAGGACCGGGGTGTCAATCACGGAGTTTTGCTGCGTGCGGACTGGTGCTGAGAGTCGCTTCGCGAGAATGCGGCGCCACGCTGCACTTCGGGCAACTCCGCTCGATCAGGGAGTCGCCGACGTTGGCGTGACGGCGTGTCGGTCGCTGCTGTTCGTCCGGCCCTGCCGAAGCCGCACCCGGTACCGCGCTCAGTCCGATGTCGAGGACGTCGTGCCACTCTCGAAGCCAACGAACGTCGGCGGCGATGATCGCTTGTGCGGTTTCCCCACTCGCTCGGAGTGTCTGTTGCTCGGCTGCAGCATCGGTACGTTCGGGATGTCTCTCACCGACTCGAGTGTCAGCTTGGCTTCTCGTTGCTGCCGCCGGACCGTTGAGGGTGACCGCTCGAGCCGGCGGGTGACAGCGGAGAGCTGTTCGAGCCCCGATCGACCACCTCGCCGAACGGGCTGCTGTCGAGCTGGACGGTGCTGTGCGTTCGCCCCCCTCGCTGACGTAGTCGGCGAGCAAGGGATAGCGGTCGTCCTGATTGTCGAGCGGATCGGGTGCGGAGGCGGCGAAGATCGTCCGAGTTGGTTGGCGACAGCGTGTCCAGGCTTCGGAGTAGAGGATCTCCTCTTCCTGTGATGCATGCGTGGTTCGCATCGAGCCCGCGGAATCGTTCCAGCTGGGCGTGAGTTGGTGCGTGCCTCAGTGCCGGAGAATGAGCGAGAGCGCCGGTCAGTGTTGCGAGCAACTCCACCTGCACGATCCGTGATTTCGTGTTCGTGCGACAGCCGGGCTGACGTGTCAGCCAGTGCTTCCGACGCATTCGCGACTTTCGCGAACATGACCTCTTCGCGGGACGGCGACGTTCGGCTGATAGTTCACGAGATAGTCCACCGCCTCGAAGAACAGTGGAATAGCTCCTCGGGTTCGTCGAGGAGGCGTTGCGCGTCGCGGCCCATCATCGACAAGACCCTGGACGGGTGCTCAACCCCGCGAGCCCTCGGAGATACTGTTCGCCGGTCGGTTCCATCTCGTCCTCCTGCTCTCCTTTCCGTTCCTACTCTTCCATCCCGCCAGTCCCCTAGGGGCAGCATCGGCGCACGAAGTCGCCGACATGTTCAATGTGCGGGCTTCCAACGCATGGTGTGCCAGACGTGGGGTTGTCCTTTCCATCTCCACCTCTTCGGCATCCACCGCGCTGGCCGCAACGCCCCGGCCCAGCGAAGAACAGGCCCAGCTCGATTCAGGAGCCGATCAGATGTGCCCCTCCATGGAGGATAACCGGGCAGAGCCCGCTCAGGTCTCCGCGCAGGGATGCGTACGGATGATCCAGAACGGTTTGGTTGCGGCGGCGAACAGCATGCGGGATCGCTCTCGCGGCATCGGCCGACTCCGGAAAAACAACGCGTCCGGGTCTCCGAATCCATGCCGTACCGCCCTCCCCGAACTCATGTCCTAGTACAGGGCGACACGGCAAACGCCCCCGCGGGCGATGGTTTCCTAGTCATCGTGTAGCGGCTAGCCACGCGAGGGTCAAATCGCCGCCGGCCGAATCGCCGCCGGGGCCACGTCATCCGCTCGCGCAACACCGTCATCCAGGAGCTGCTCGTAGCCTCCGACGAGTCCTCCAGCGCCGCTGGGAAGGGATGCTCGGGCGCCAGGCGGTAGAACACCAGCATGACGTCGGGCTTGGGCCGCCTCTGCCACCGCGGCCGGCGAGGCGACGGTGCGTGCGTGGATGGCGCAACGCCCAGCCACCGCCGGGCAGATAGAGCACCACCCGGTCGGTGTGCTCGGCCGGTTCGGATCCACTCAGCGCTGCAGTGAGCGAGTTGACCGGGTCGATGCTCACCCCGGTTGGCGCGGGAGAGACCGTCGATGGGCGGAAGCAGCGAACGCGCCCGTTCCGACGTCGAAGTCCTTGAAGAGCGACTCCATCGCCCGGTCGGTGATCGGGTTGAACAGTTGCGAAGGAATGCTCACGGACGACCGAAGCGACTTCGGATACCCCGACATCTTCCATGTACCCCTCAACCTCCGGACAACTGCAGAGGCCATCGGCACTATGTGACGAGGACCGGGTAACAACACGTGAGTGCTTACCCGGG
>CAWKLM010000017.1:0-4244 GCA_963850475.1 Ilumatobacteraceae bacterium
CACGTATTCGCTCGGCGGAGTGCTCGAGAATGCGCGTCGGTGTCGGCCTATGGAGAATTGGACGGTCGAGAGATGCCTAGTGTTGTCGGCATGAAACGGCCCACCGACGAGGATCGCGTCGAGGCGTTACAGCGGTTCTTCGTCGGTCTTGCCCGAGGTGATGATGCCAACCAGCTCTCGTCCGTGATCGCCGATTTGCACGTGCGCCACAACACGTTTCCCGGCGAAGTCTTCATGGAACTCGCCGCCGACGCCCTCGACCTCGCGGGTACGACACGCGCCGACGCTGTCGTCTACCGCGACTTGCTGTCGAGGCATCTTCCTGAGGTCCTGTTCCGAGGCAAGGAGCACCGTCGAGTCCAGTACGCCCTGCTCACACCGTTCGCCGTTCAGGGCGGCCTCGAACCCGACCTGCTCGACGAGGTGACCTACTGGATCGAGCAGTACTGGCAGTACGCGCTTTTCGCAGCGGTCGCCATCGTCCGAGACTGCGCCGAACGATCAGACACACCGATCGAGACGCTCGTCGCTGAATCGGCCACGCTCGCGACTATCGAGATCAGCTGAGTCCTCGCCGACGCCGCGAATATCGGACGCATCCGATCCAAGCGACCCGTCTCGGCAATCACCGAGACAGCACCGATCTATCTGCCGGCTATCTGCGCCCTGAGCCGGGCCCCTCGTCGTCATTCTGATCGCTCCCGGCGGTCCGGCAGCGGACCCGCGGTACACCAGATCGCTCGCATCGGCTCACGTTGCTGTGAGCAGCCGGTTGCTGGGCGATCAGGCATTGACCTCGGCAACCGTCGGATGGCGGGCTCGCGGCCGCCTGTCCTAGCCGACGGCGGTGAAGAGCGACGCGTAGTCGGCCGACGGGCCGTTGGCCGGGCGATCAGCGCAGTTGATGACGATACAGGCCGGGTTGGTCGAGCACATACGTCACCTCGAAACCGGCGTCAGTCACCTCGGCCGGTGCCGATTCCGGGATCTGCGTTCCCCTGTCGAAGATCCCGCGGTCGAGGATCTCCTCTGCGGTCGTTCCTTCGGCGACGGACCAGACGGAGTAGCCGACGCTTCTGGTGCCGCTGTTGTCGACCAAGGTGAAGGTCACCTCGGAGCCGACGTCGAATTGGTCAGGGCCGATGTAGGTGCATGTGTCACCATCGAAGGTCGAGGTCGGATTGATCAGGCCTGGGTCGGGTTCGATGTCGCCCGATGACCCAGGCACGATTCTTCGACACAGTGTCGGCCTAGTGTCCTGTCAGGGTGATCCGTCGATGAATTTGGTGTTGGTGAGGTCGGCGCAGTAGCGGCCGAGTCGTTCGAGGATCTCGTCGGCGGTCTTGTGCCAGACGAACGGGGTGGGGTCGTCGTTCCAGTGTTCGACCCAGTCGACGATGTCGGCGGCGAGGGCGTTGACCGAGTCGTGGGCGGAGCGCTGCAGCTTCTTGGTCGTCAACGCTGAGAACCAGCGTTCCACGAGGTTCATCCACGACCCGTAGGTCGGGGTGAAGTGGAAGTGGAACCGTTTGTGGCGCAGCAACCACTTGTGCACTGCTGGGGTCTTGTGGGTCGACAAGTTGTCCAACACGACATGCACGTCCAGTTCGGCGGGCACCTCGCGGTTGATCTTGTTCAAGAACTTGATGAACTCTGCGGAGGTGTGGCTCGGGCGCAGGTCGTGGATCACCTTGCCCGACGCGATGTCGAGCGCGGCGAACAGGTCGATGGTGCCGTTGCGTTGGTAGTCATGTGAGCGCCGCTGGTTGCTGGTGGGCATCATCGGCAGCATCGGTGCAGTCCGGTTCAACGCTTGGATCTGCGGTTTCTCATCGACCGCGAACACTGCTGCGTTGACGGGCGGGTTCATGTAGAGCCCGACGATGTCACGGATCTTCTCCACCAGCTGCGGATCAGGGGAGATCTTGAACTCGTCGACCTCCCACGGCTTCAACCCGAACGCCCGCCAGATCTCCGACACCGTCTGACGGCTGATCCCGTGACGTTCGGCCATCGACCGTGTCGACCAATGCGTCGCATCTTTCGGGGTGGTCTCCAAGGTGTCGATCACGATCTGTTCGACCACGTCATCGCCGATCGTGCGAGCAGCACCAGGGCGCGGTTCGTCGATCAGACCATCGAGGCGATGCTCGGCGAAGCGTTGACGCCACTTCGACACTGTTGCCGGGTTGCACCCGACCTTGGCCGCAATCTCCTTGCCGTTCAGTTCGTCGGGGTCGGCGCAGGCGAGCACGATCTTGCAGCGCATCGCAAGGTTCTGTGCTGTGGAGTGTCGGCGCGCCCAACTCTCAAGTTGTCGGCGTTCGTTCCCGGTGAGCGTGATCTCAGCGGCTGGTCGTCCTCGCTTGGCCATGGCGTTCCCTTCGATGCTGGCAGTGACACCAACAAGAACGCGACGCCGAAGCGAAAATTCCCGAACTCACCAAATAATCGGCGAATCAACCGGACAGGACACTAGGAGTCTGCTGAGCAAGTCGCCGTTTCGAGCGTGGGGATTGGTCGGAGTTTCGTGGCTGGGTTCCGGGCATGACCGACCGAAGCGTCGATGTTCAGGGTGAGAGTCGGCCGCGTTGGATGGGCTTGTCCCGTAGGTGTCGTTCCCTGCTTGTCTGCCCGGAACCCGTCTGGTTCAGGTGGCGAGTTGCCAGCCGTTGTCCCAGTCCAAGCCGAGGGTGATGAGCCGGCGCAGGTTGATCGCGGCGACATCGGTGGGAGAACCCGATGCGGTTGCGGGCGATGCCGTGGTAGCGGACTTTGCGTCCGCCGCGGTCGGATCAGCCAGGCAATGGATCGTTCGACCATTGGCCGGTGTTGGCGGTAGGGCTGGATTAACTCGTCGGTGCGGGCGTGCACGTGTGCCGCGGCGAGTAGTTCGTGATGGACGTGGACGCGAAGGTCTCTGCCCGGCCGCGGCGCGGGGGCAGCGCTGCCGGATCGGGCATCCCTCGCAGCGTCGCCGGAACCTTGCTTGGCGGGTGCGGGGGCTGATCGCGAGCATGATTTCATTCGGACACGTCGCGGTCATCGCGTCGAGGTCGATGATGAAGTCGTCGATCGTGAACCCGCCAGGGATCGCCGAGTTGAGAGGTCCGGGCTTGATGATCGCTCGGTGGCCGTGTTCGGCGAGGTGAGCGCGGAACTCGCCAGCGCCATATCCAGAATCGGCGAGCACCTCGACGGGGTCTTCTTCGTTGGCGAGTAGACCTGGTGCGGCTTGGGCGTCACCGATGTTGCCGGCGGTCAGATCACACGCGGTGATCAGGCCGGTGTCGGGCTCGATGCCGATGTGGGCCTTGAACCCGTCGCGATAGTTGTGGTTCGTCTTGTGCACATGACGCGACTCGGGGTCATGGACCGACACCATCCGTCCTGGCCGGGTCACCTGCGCGATCCGCCAGGTTCCGTCGGTGTCTCCGGGTTCGACATCTTGACCGGCCACCAGGGCGAGCAAACCGACCGCTTCGCTCTGCGCGTCGTCCAACTCGACGCTGTCGAGCGCGGCTCAGGATCGTGTGAGCGTCGATCACCAACTCGGTGACGACCCGGTCGATGTCATCGCGGTCATTCCACGCGCACGCCGGTTTGCCCGCATCGTTGTCATAGTCATGCGCGACCAGCTTGAGTGCTTTCGCGGCGGGGACCAGACGGCGGACCCGACGGATCTGGGCGACCAGTTGCATGATCGCGTCCTGACGGGTCACGGCGTCATCGAGGACCGTCGAGTCGAGGGCTCGGCGGGTCTTGCCGGCCAGCACGTTGGTGGCGTCGATGACGTCACGAATGGCGTCGAAGATCCGCTGGGGTCGATCACTCGCACGCAGCTTGTTGCGCCACAACGTCAACACCGTTGGATGGAACCCCTCGTCATGCAACGAGCGACCAGCGGCAACCTTCCAGGCGATGTTCATCCGCAGCTGGGCAATCGCGTCACGATCCGACAGGCCTTCGAGTGCTTGGAGCACCATCACCGTCGCGATCACATCGGCGGGCACCGACGGACGGCCACGCCCCGAGGTGAACAAGTCCGAGAACATGTCGTCGGGGAACAGCCGCTGACGGTTCTCGGCCAGGAACCAATGGACCGAATCGTGCGGCACCAGATGACCGCACATCGCCATCGCGTCCAACAACTCGGGGTTCGGATCAGACGTCCCTTGCACGCCCCCCATTCTTTTCGATCCCACCCGAAATCGCGAGCACCCTCGACAGATTGCTCAGCAGAC
>CAWKLM010000018.1:0-19661 GCA_963850475.1 Ilumatobacteraceae bacterium
CATGGAGCGGACGACGGGAATCGAACCCGCATCATCAGCTTGGAAGTTGCGGCGAGCCGATTTCGTCAGTGGCGTCATGACCTGCGAAGACGTGCTGTGAACAGGGGCTTGTCGGTTGTGTCGCCGTTCAGATCAACCCATGTTGTCCGCTGTGTCCGGCTGGTATCGGCCGTTCTAGGCACGCTGTAGGCACGGCAGGGGAGTGGGGGCTTCAGGGTGGGGCGGCACCGTTGGGGTTACTCACGCGGTGTGCAGCGGGCGATGAGGTCGCGTACCCGTCGCACCACCGCGTTCGGTCGGTCCAGCATCTCGGCTCGTTCGTGCAAGGTCTCAACAGCAACGAAGCCGTGCTCGATCAAGGCTGTTGCGAACGAGATGTCCTTCTCGCGCCCGGCGACGAGCTTCGACACGACGAGGTCGTGTGGTTCCAGGCAGCGGGCGAAGCCCGGTCGAGAATCAGGCCTGTCGAGAATCTCCGCTCGGTCCTCCCAGCCAGCCGGGAGCACCGCCGTGCTGATCTCGACGCCTTGCGCGTAGTAGCCGTTACGTTTCGTGGAACTGCGAGAGCTCGCCGATGGCTCCGTCGACGGCATCGGCCTTGCTGGCGTCGCTGTCGTCGCGGAACGCCACGTCAGCTTCCATGGACATCGTGGCTTCCTCCGGCAGGTGGCCAACGTCTGCTGCACCGAGGATCGCCTGGCTGCCGATGATGACGATGTCGCCGTCCCCCGTGATCGTTGCGGCCAGATCCTGTCGCGCGTTCCCGAGCGGGTGAGCGAGCGCATCCGTGACGATCCCGTGCGGTTACTCGGCCAGGGAGGCAGCGCAGTTCAGATCGGGCCGGATCAGGAGTTTGTAGTCGTGAGGCGCCGCACGAAGTAGGTCGCGTCTTCGCCCCGCACGTGGATGGTCCGCTCAGCGATGACCTCTGACGCGAACCCCGCACGATCGACGAGGCGATCGAGGTGGGCGACGTCTCCGCTCGTTCCGAAGAAGACCAGCACCTCCCCTCTGGGCCGAAATCGGGAGGCGGCTTCGTCCATGAATCGGGCAAGGGAGCGGTAGTTCTCGTCGGTGACGGCGCGCTCCAGGAGATCGCGTGGCTGGAACCAACGGAACGGCGGGTCGAACACGATCATGTCGAAGTCGCCTTCGACCTGTTCGAACAGGTCGCTCTGGAACGCGCTCACGTTGTCCTGCACGTCGTTGCGTTTGGCGTTAGCGCGGGTGGCTTCGACAGCGAGTGGATTGACGTCGACTGCGACGACCTGGTCGGTGATCTGTGCGGCCAAGATCGCATTGGCTCCGGCCCCGCATCCCATGTCCAGGATGCGATCGCCCGGCCTGACTCGGTGGCGTACCTCGTTGCCGAGCAGGTCCGATGTCGGTGTTGGAGGGAAGACCTGCTCGGGAACGTGAAGATCGAGTCCGAGGTACTCGACGTCGTGTGCTCCCAGTCGGTGCAGTTCCGCAGACGCTTCCTCGTGCCACTGTCGGAGGCGTTGCACTCGCTCCGCTGACATCTGTGGGTGGTACTCGTCCATCGCCAGAGCGTAGGACTCAACAAACCGCTACTGCTGGTCCGTTTCGCCCGGAGATATCGGGCGGTCCCAGAAGATCTGCAGCGCTCCCCATGTGCCGATCTCGCGTGGGTTTCGAGCGTGTCTGATGTCCGGCCTTCTGAGCGGCTTGGACGTGCCCACGCTCACGTGAGGCTCCCCAGAGTTGCTTGGCGGGTTCCAGGGATCGTCGCTACGTGGATCCGGCTTGGAGGGTAGCGAAGAGGTCGTGTGGGGTCTGCCAGCCGAGGGTCTTGCGGGGTCGCCGGTTGAGCTCGTCGCTGACTCTGGCGAGGTCGTCGGCGCTGTGCGCGTCGAGGTTGGTGCCTTTGGGGAAGTAGTCGCGTAGCAGCCCGTTGGTGTTCTCATTGCTCGGTCGTTGCCAGGGCATGCCGGCGTGGCAGAAGAACACCGGCATCTGGGTCGCTTCGGCCACGACGTGGTGGTGGCACATCTCGCTGCCCTGGTCCCACGTCAGCGATTGCCGCACCGATTCGGGCATCGCGGTGAAGATCGCGATGAGTTGATCGCGCAAGCAATTTGCACGCGACGCGCCGTCGAGGTGGACGAGGATCGTGTAGCGGCTGCTTCGTTCGACCAGCGTGCCGATCGCTGATCGGTTGAAGGATCCAACGATGAGATCTCCCTCCCAGTGGCCCGCGACGGTGCGGTCGTCGGCCTCTTGCGGTCGTTCCTCGATCAATCTGATCGGCACCGTGAACCGCGGGCGCCGCTGATCGCCGCGACGACGAGGACGCCGATACGGGCGCCCAGTGCGCAGCACGTTGCGAGGATCACGCTCGACGCAGCGTGTCGGGCTGTACAGCGCCTGATAGATCGTCTCGACGGCGATCGAACGTCCGTGTTTGGCGTCGAGTTCGTGAGCGATCTGTTCCGGACTCCACAGTTGATCGAGGTAGTGCTGCACCAGCGCTCGCAACTCGGGGTCGGACTCGAGGCGGCGAGACTTCGGACGGGGGCGGCGAGCACGCATGAGCTGATGCGCGGCGTGTGGCCGGTACTCGCCGTCCACCTGGTTGCGTTGCAACTCGCGGGCCACCGTTGATACCGCACGACCCAGCTCGGCTGCGATCGAGGTGGCCGAGCGGCCCGCGTGGGCGCCGTCAGCGATCGCGATCCGTTCGTCCTCGCTCAGGTACCGGCCGGACTCGGGTCGCTCCTGGACCTGGTTGAGGATCGGTTCGACCACACGGGAGACTCCGTTGCGCGTGACGACCCCACCGTTCTTCCACCAGTGCCCGGTCTTTCGATCGATGCCCAACTGGCGGCACGCCTCGGAGATCGAAACGCCCTGGCGGATCAGCCGAGCGAACTTCACTCGCTTGTCGGTCATCGGCTGACGCCCCGCTCGTCCTCTGGAACCATTTCTCATCGCTACTCCTTACCTCAGACGGAGCGACGACTGCTGGAACCCGCCGAGCACAACTGGGGAATTTCAGCGAGCGGCAGCAGACGCCCACAATCTTGGACCTGACGATCGATGGAGCGCGTTTCTCAGCGGCGAACCGTGAGTGCTGGCTTAGGCAAGCCCGAGGGGGAAGGTTGAGAGCCGGTTGATGCCGGAGTCGGTGATGAGGATCTGCTCTTCGAGCTTCACTGACTCGGTGCCACCTGGAGGTGCCGCGAGTGCTTCGACGCAGATCACCATGCCCGGTTCTATCGTTCCGTCGTAGCCGCCGCTGTCGGAATGATCGCGGTTCAAGATGAGCGGGTATTCGTTACTCAATCCGATGCCGTGACCGATCGCTGCGTTCGTGACCGAGTGGATGTCGTGAGGCGGCAGGTGGCCTTGTTGTGAGATTTCCGCAAATGACGCTCCGGGGGTGAACAGCTCGATGTTGTGCTCGAGTTGCTCGTATGCGGCGTCGAACAGTCGTTGCTGGTTCGGGGTGGGGGCCGCAGCATCGGCGGTCCAGGTCCGCGAGATGTCGACCGAGTAGCCACCGATGCCGATCAAGTCGGTGTCGAACGCGACGAGGTCGCCTGCGTCGATCATCTTGTCCGAGCATTCCTGATACCAGGGGTTGGTGCGCTGTCCCGATGTGAGCAGCCGTGTTTCGAGCCACTCGCCACCGGCTGCGATGTTTGCGGCATGCAAGTGCGCCCACAGTTGCTGTTCGGTCTGTCCTGGCCGCATCGATGCTCGCATCTCGGCGACGCCTGTCTCGCAACCAGTGATGGCCTGTCGGATGAGACTCAACTCCTCCGGGGTCTTGATCATGCGTGCTCGGTTCGCTGCCTCCTGTCCGTCGTGCAGCCGAATGCCGCGCTCACCCAACGCGGCGGCGCCGACCGGATCGCATCGGTCGATGGCGAGGTCTCGGGCATCTGCACCCAGAAGTGCGGCGATCTCCTCTGCCCATTTCTCCGCGAACTCGTCGACGCGTGGTCCGGCGATGAAGTGGTACCAGCTGACTGCGGTGCGTACTTCGTCGACCATCGGGTGTCCGATCGAGAGATGTTCGCACCCCTTGAACTCGAACAGCACCACGGGACCCGCGACTGGAACGTAGACGTACCGACATGGGTTGTGCAGCGAATAGACCTGCATGTTCGATGTGCCGGTCGCGTAGCGGATGTTGATCGGGTCGTAGAAGAGTCCGGCGTCGCAGCCTGCAGTTTCGAGCGAGGCGCGCAGTCGTGCCAGCCGTCCGCTGTCGAGATCACGGTGATCGAGCGTTGTAGCGACTGAAGGGACGGCCGCGAGCCCCTGGCTCACAGGATCAAGCCATCGGTCGCAGTCGACCGCGCCGCTTCAGCAACGAGATGGGCTTCGGTCACCCGGCCGTACACCGCTCGCGTCCGATCGACGGGCCCGATCACACCTGGCCGGTCGGTATAGCTGAACACCATCACGTGCCGATCCGTCGCGCCAGTTGTCTGCGTGACCTGGTGGAGCGAGTATCGCCCGAGGAATAGTTGCAGGTCGCCAGGTTGGAGATCGACCGTTCGAATCATCTCGGGATGCTCGCCCGACAGCACGTCGGAGAGCCCGGCAAGGTTCTCATCGCCTGGACGACGGAGGTTGCTGCAGTATTGGAACTCGCCCCCGTGATCGGGCTGACGCGTCATGATCGTGATGACGAACTCGTTGGTGTCGTAGTGCCACGGATACGCGCCGGCCGGCGGCAGCACGGTCGCAACCAACCCAGCCAATGGGTCGGCGTACTCGAACACCCGCTCACGATCGGTGCACGCAGCGATGAACGCCTTGAAGTACGACGACGCGTAGATCCGATGGGCAATGGAGTACGGCGGAATCATGTCGCGGGTGACATGGCCCGCATGCCACGTCAACCGCTGCACGCGTGGGTCGTCGCCGGGCAACGATGCTTCGAGATCCTGACGGGCGTACACCGTTGACGTGTGCTCCCGGATCGGGACGTGCGTCGCCATTGCTGCGATTTCCTCAGCGGCAAGCTCGAGCGCAGCTGGCAACAAGAAGTTCGGCAACACCAAGCATCCGTCACTTGTGATGTGTTGTCGCGCCTCGACGATCATGGCCTGCGAGGCGTGCGAGCCCGGCTCGTGAATGGGATAACGATTCAGGTCGATGACATCAGAGAGGTCACCCGCCTCGGGGTTCGCGAGCTGTTCGAGAAGTGTCATGCAGTGTCCGTTCTGGTTCCGTCCGGTGCGTCGTCCGCTTCGTGCACCGGCCCGCATGGCCAGTCAGACAGAGAACGTGCAATGAGTCCAACAAATCAATGAGCCATATTTCCATGAATCATGTTCATGTACGATTGGGCGGTGCCGCTGCAGCTCGACCTCCGCCACTATGAGACCGTCGTCGCGATCACGGAGTTGGGCACGATGACCGCGGCAGCCGAGCGTCTGCACTCGTCGCAGTCAGCGCTCAGCCATCGTCTCGCTGAGGCCGAACGCCGGCTCGGGACCAAACTGTTCGATCGCGGACCACGGCGCCGCCTGCTCCCCACCCGTGCAGGGCTCATGGTGCATCAGACGGCAAGTCGGGCGCTCGCTGACCTCGAACGAAGCGAACACCTGCTCATCAGCAAGGACCGCACGATTACCGCAACGGTCCGGATCGCCGTCGGCTCGTACGACTGTTACCAGTGGTATCCGGGATTTCTTCACGACGTTCGCGCCAATCATCCGACGATCGATCTGCAACTCGTCGTCATCGACGATCAACCGTCAGCACACCTCGCCTCCGGTGCTGCCGACCTCGTCATCGCACCGGGCACCGCCGAGGGCATCTTCGACACGCGACCGCTCTTCCACGATGAACTGGTCCTGTGCGTCGCGCCTGGGCACCGTCTTGCCGATCGTAAGTGGGTCGAGGCTGCGGACTTGGCCGACGAGTCATACTTGACGTACAACCCGCGCCCCGCTCCGGGCTTTGAGTTCGACCGGTTCATCGGGCCTGCGCCGAGGTATCCACGTACCGTCACCATCGTTGAACAGACCAATGCGATTGCTGAACTCGTCGCTGCTGATGCGGGAATCAGCATCTTGAGCCGGTGGGCGTTGGCGCCGGCGATCGATGCGGGGCGGATCGTGGAAGTTCGGTGTGGCGAAGCAGGCCTCCCTCTCGAGTGGAACGCACTGTTGCGACCGAACGAACCCGACAGATCACCCACACGGCTGATCGCCGACGAACTCGCACAACACCTCGACGACATCATCCTCGATTCCAGTTGAACGACAGGCCCTCAACACTCTGCCGCACAGAATCCTGGCGCCGACCGTGCAGCCCGCGCAGCACTCCGGCCCCAGCGCAGTGCTCGAGAATCACGGCGCCGAAATGAAGCGCCCCGGGTTTGGTAGAGGCTCGGTTTATTGAGTCCCGGCCGGGTTGGCAGGGACGATTTGACTGTAGTGGGCTGCTTCGAACGCGGCGGGGGTGGTGAAGCCGGGGCCGGGTTCGATCTCGCCGTGGAGGCGTCGGTGGTTGAACCAGTCGACGTAGGTGAGGGTCGCGAACTCGACGTCGTCGAGTCCCCGCCATGGGCCTTGTTTGTAGATGAGTTCCCACTTGTAGAGGCCGTTGAAGCTCTCGACGAGGGCATTGTCATACGAATCGCCCTTCGATCCGACCGACGCGACGATCGAATTGTCGGCCAGCCGATCGGAATACCTCACCGACAAATATTGCCCGGACTCAATCGGTGGTCGCAACACCGGCTTGTTGGAGGGAGCGTAGGTGCTCGTCGAACGCTTCGGCTGGGGTGCGCCATCCGAGGATCTTGCGGGGCCGGGAGTTCAAGGTCGCAGCGACCGCTTCGATCTCTTTGGCTGACCAGCGGGTGAGGTCGGTGCCCTTCGGGAAGTACTGACGCAGAAGACCGTTCGTGTTCTCGTTCGTGCCGCGTTGCCATGGGCTCTTCGGGTCGGCGAAGAACACAGGGATATTGGTCTCAACCGTGAAGTCGGCATGAGCAGAGAGCTCCTTGCCGCGGTCCCAGGTCAACGACCGGACGAGTTGGTCAGGCAGCGTGGTCATCGACGCAGCGAGACGGTTCTTCATCGTGATCGCCCCGTAGCCAGCGAGTGCCGGTCCGTTCTTTCGGGCGGGCTGTTCGCCGTAGCCCTTCTCGCGCGGGAGGTGGATGAGCATGGTGAAGCGGGTGGTGCGCTCGACGATGGTGCCGATCGCGGAGCGTTGCAGCCCGATGATGAGATCACCCTCCGTAAGTTTGTGGGTGGCCCAGGGAGGGTCGGGTGTGGCTTAGATCGCCTTGCGTTCATGTCGCTCACTGGGAATGACCGCCCGATCCTCCCGGGTGCCCTGGCTGCTGATTGAGATGTGCGCTTGGTCGCTGGTTACGGATGTGTCAGCGGGGTGTCCGCCGGGTCGCGCCACGTCAACCATCAAACACCAAGGAGAACCACATGGAACAGACCGAACCGCGCGAGACAGCATGGGTCGGAGTCGATATCGGCAAGACGCATCATTGGGCGTGCGCGCTCGACGCGAACGGCACGGTGTTGCTGTCGCTGAAGGTCGCCAACGATGAAGCCGATCTGCTGGCACTCATCGCGACGGTCGGCGCACTCGCAGACGAGCTGGTGTGGGCGGTCGACATCATCGGCGCTCCGTCAGCATTGTTGCTGGCTCTGCTCGGCGCGGCCGACGTGCCAGTTCGATACGCATCGGGACGCGTCGTCGCCGCGATGAGCGAGGCCTACACCGGCGAGGGCAAGACCGACGCCAAGGACGCCTACGTGATCGCCGAGACCGTGCGGATCCGCCGCGATCTGACGGTGATCGACCACGACACCGACCTGGTCCGCAACCTGGCAGTGCTCACCGGGCATCGCGCCGACCTGATCGCTGACCGGGTGCGGATGATCAACCGGCTACGCGACCTGATGACCAGCGTCTTTCCGAGCTTGGAGCGAGAGTTCGACTACGCATCGTGCAAAGGCGCGCTGGTGCTGCTGACCGGCTACGCCACCCCACACCGGATCCGCCGCCTCGGCGAAACCCGACTCACCGGATGGCTTCGCCAGCGCAAGGTCCGCGACGCGGCCAGCGTCGCTGCCAGAGCAGTCACTGCAGCGAAGGCACAAACGACCGTGCTTCCTGGACAAGAGCTGTCGGCGACGATCATCGCCGAGCTCGCCACGAACATCTTGGCCCTCGACGCACGGTTGAAGCGTCTCGACGCGCAAATCACAGAGACGTTTACTCAGCACCCGCAGGCCGAGATCATCGAGTCGATGCCCGGCTTCGGCCCGTTCCTTGGCGCGTCACTTCTCGTCGGCGCCGGCGATCTACGCGCCTTCCCAACCGCTGGACATCTCGCCGCAGCAGCCGGACTGGTGCCCGTCCCGAACGACTCCGGTCGCCGCACCGGCAACCTTCATCGCCCGAACCGCTACAGCCGTCCACTGCGACACGTCTTCTACCTATCCGCGCAAACCAGCATGATGCGACCGGGACCGAACCGCGACTACTACCTCAAGAAACGCGAGCACGGCCGCACCCACACCCAAGCCGTGATCGCCCTCGCTCGACGCCGCGTCGACGTCCTCTGGGCCCTGCTCCGCGACGAACGGACATGGACCGCCGACCCGCCACCAGCCGCCCAGGCAGCTTGACAACATCATTGAGATTCCCAATGGCCCGGGACGGCTCGATCCTCGACCTCGGCGGGCCGTTCGCTGATCAACACGTCGTTGGTGACGTGGTCCCACGCCCGGCGACCGACACGCTTGCGCGGGATCCGCAGCGCCCGCCCGGACCGTAGACATGCAGCAAGCTCACGCTTCATCGCGCCCCGGCTCTCGATGTAGAGCGCCTGGTAGATGGCCTCGTGGCTGATCCGCATCGACTCATCATGCGGGAAGTCGATCTTCAACCGCTGCGCGATCTGCTCGGGGCTCCAACCTTGCACCCATCGACGGTCACCGCGATGCGGCTTGTTCTTGCCCTGCCACTTCGGGCCCTCCGGACCCAGCACCCGACCATCAGTCGCGTGGACACGCCCCGACAGTCGGTCCTGGACGTAATCGTGCAACGCCTTGTTCTCGACGAGCTTCGCGACCTTCGGTCGCTTCGCCCGACGCTCGGCGTGCCACTGCGCGAGCGAAGCTCTGTACTCGAGCCGAAACGTGCGCGTCGACGCGTTCCGGCGCAGTTCCCTCGAGATCGTCGAGGGCGACCGCTTCAGCCGGCGCGCGATCTCGCGAACACCAGCACCCTGGGCTTTGAACAACGCGATGTCCTCGCGTTCGGCGAACGACAGGTAACGGCCCGACACGGTGGGAGAGAGGCAAGGGTTCACCCCACCAGCGTGGCGGAACCACCGATACCCGACCGGCGATGACACCCCTGCTGCCTTAGCTGCGTCGTCGGTCTTCTCACCCTTGGCGATCTCGGCCCAGAACGCCACCCGGTCCTGGCGCCACGCGATTGTCGGTCGCCCGGGCGACGGGATCTGACCTCGATACAGCTGCACCTCCCGCTGCCGCTCTTTCATCGTTGCCATCGCGAACACCTCCATCATCGAGGTGTTGCAACGACCAGTTGAGTCCGGGTTGGACTCCGCGGTCGCTGTGATGGATCAGTGCCGACAGATCCGCGCCCTGCCGTTTGCGGTTGAACACGGCCATCTCGAGTGCGTCGATCGCCAGATCCGAACGCAACGATCTCGATGCTTGCCACCCGACGACCATGCGGGAGAACACGTCGACGATGAACGCGACGTAGACCCATCCGGAGTGCGTCTTGACGTAGGTCAAGTCCGCCACCCAGAGCCGGTTCGGTGCTGGCGCCGTGAACTTGCGATCCACCAGATCCGCCGGTCGATCGAGCGCGTCGTCGCCTTGGGTCGTTCGGATCCAGACCCGGCCTCGCCGGCAGCCCTGCAGGCCCATGTCGCGCATCAACCGTTCGACGGTGCAACGAGCGACTCGGACCTCGTCCTTGTTCAACTGGTCCCAGATCTTGTCCGCCCCGTACACGGCCAGGTTCTCTTCCCACACCCGCAGGATCTGCGGACGCAACTCAGCGTCGCGCAACGCCCGTGCCGACGGCGGGCGCTTCTTCGCGGCGTGATACGTCGACGGGGCGATCCCCAACTGGTTGGCGATCGACTCGATTCCCCACCGCAGACAGCCACTGCGCTGATCCTTGTGTTCGTCGATGAACCGGATCACTTCGTCGATCGGCGGTCGAGTTCCGCCCCGAAGAAATGCGCTGCCGCCTTCAAAATGTCGTTGGCGCGTTTCAGCTCGGCGTTCTCACGCTTCAACCGCTTCAGCTCGGCGAGATCATCGGTCGTTGGTCCGGGCCGGCGACCGACATCGGTCTCAGCGCGGATGATCCACTGGCGAACCGTTTCCGCTTTCGGGCCCAGCTTGTCGGCGACCGAACAGATCGCTTCCCACCGGGACCCGTACTCGTGCTCGTGATCGAGCACCATCCTCACCGCACGCTCGCGCAGCTCGTCGGGATACTTGCTTGGCATCACTCCATCCTCTCAAGGATCGGAGCCTCCACGAATCCCGGGGCGCTTCAAAACGACCACCTGGCCGAGCAGATCTGGCAGTTGAAGTCGCCTCTACGAGACCCCTGCCTCGTCGAGCGTTCTTGCGCACTTGACCGAGCGCGGATGTGCCTGATTGAGAATGACGGGTGCGTTGCGGTGGTTCCGTAGCGTTCTGGTGATCCGGCTGGTGGGCTCTTCAAGTGCCTGCCGCCCGTTCGGGTTGGCTTTCTAACGAACTGTCCGCCGGTCGGTCATCTGACCGTGGTGACCTGGCGATGTCCGAGGACAAGCTGAACGAGCTGATCGGTGCACCGGTCGGCACTCCTCTTCCCACGGACCAGACCAAATGGCACACCGCCATGCAGGCGCTGGCCGCGGAACTCGGGCTCATCCCACTCGCCGCCGGGCCGTGGCAGGAGTACGGCCCTGGCAGACGGGACCCCGCCACCGCCACCTTCTCGATCTCCAACTTCGAGGTAGTGGAGCCTGCTCTCGACCGCTAGTTGATCATGTCCACGTGCAGAACGTGTCGTCAGGGGTGAGAGCCGCAAGTCGCCTGGCGACTTGACGAGGTACGCGCCGAACTCACCTCGGTGGTATGTACTCGTCGAGCAGCCGGGTGCCGACGAACGGCACGAATCCGTGTTCTCTCGACGTCTCCAGCACCAATTTGACGTTGTCGGGATCGCTGGCGTAGTCGACGGTCAGCACGGGCAGCCCTGTGGCGTGGATCGCATCGAGCGAGACGAGGTACTCCTCGCTACTGACGTGCAGTGTCGACTCCGGGAACTCCAGGTACTGCATCAGGCACGCCCCGTCGAGGGTCGCCTCGTAGGTCTCAGTGTCAACGAGATCGTCGGTGGGTGGAAGCGGACAGTCACCGGGAGGGTCGTTGTCGGCTGCGCCGTCGAACCAGACCTGTTCCTGGGCGACGGCGTCGATCACGGCTTGGTACTCTGCGCTGTCGGCGGCCAGTTCCGCGGCGTTCTGGCCGATCACCAAGAAGTCCGGATTGCCGTCCCGTGCGGTCTCGGCAATTGCCGTGACCCACTCGACCATCTCGTTGCTCGGGTCGACCTCGTCCAGTGCGGCGGCCGTCGTCACGTTGACGTCGCTGTAGGCCTCGACCCAGTCGAGGTACACGCCATCGAACCCGGTGTCGACGATCTGGCTGATGAGTCCATCGTCGCCGAGCCAGACGTCGTGCCATTCCGGTCGCCAGTAGGCGACCGGGTAGTTGCCCTCCCATCCGTCGGGGTCGTTCGCGACGATCCACTCGGGATTGCCGATTCGCCAGTCCGCTTCCCAGTACGTGCGGTAATCCTCGGCTTGACCGATGTCGATGTACGCGAGCACGAGCTTCTCGTGATCGGCATCGTGAAGCTGATCGACGACGGCGCCCATCGGATAGTCGGCGTTCTGCTGTTCGGACGGAATGAAGTCCAGCACGACCATGTCATGATCCGATGAGACGATCCGGTCGACGGTGTCGGCGTCGAGATTGACGTCGATCAGATAGAGCCAGTACTCGACGGCATCAAGCAAGCGATGGCGATCCCCCGATGTTGGTGTGACTCCGTCGTCAGCCGTAGGTGCTGTCGTCATCTCGTCGATCGATTCCGCAGCCGGCTCCTCAGGGGGCGGCTCGTCAAGCGCGTCATTGTCGGAGGTGCACCCGGCGGCGATCAGCAGGCCGACGCCGATCGTCGTCCTCAGTGCCCGCCCGGCTTGCTTGGCCATGCCCACCTCCTTCAGTGACCGTGTTGGTCACGCCAGCTGCGCGACCAAGGACAGACCGCCACCGTTCCACGGCGGTCGTAGCTACATGCTGCTTCGATGCCCACGTTCACGATAGGGGAGAACGTCAGCAGCGGCCCGGGCGAAGGCAGTCGCTGACCCGGTGTCTCCAGGTGCAACGATGTTCTAATGGGGGTCCAACACCAGTGTCGGGGTTCCGTTCCGGCGAGAGTGGTGACCGAGCCGCCTTCCGGTGAGCACTTCGTTGTTCGGAGACTCGATCTCTGCGCTCAGACCGTGCCCCGGTTGGTTGGTGAGGGTTGCCGATAGCACCGATGGGGTGTCGTGCCTCGAGCACTGATCTCCATTAGAGCGCGCAGGGTGACCTTCCGGTTCGAAACCCAGACCACGAGTGCGAGGAGGATCAGCGTGATATCTGTTGGCGATGACTGGGCCGAAGCCCATCACGACGTCTACGTGTGCAACGAAGCCGGCACCAAGCTGTCGTCGAAACGATTGCCGGAAGGCATCGAGGGAATGGCGAGGTTCCATGACCTCGTTGCCACTCATGCCGACGGTCCTGGCGACGTGATCGTCGGGATCGAGACCGATCGAGGTCTGTGGGTGCAAGCCCTCATCGAGGCCGGCTACGTCGTGTACGCGATCAATCCGAAAGCAGCATCGAGATATCGGGACCGGCACACGCTGTCGGGCGCGAAGTCCGATCCGGGCGACGCGAAGATGCTCGCCGAGCTGGTGCGCACCGATCGCCACAACCATCGCCAAGTCGCTGGCGACACAGCGCTCTCCGAGGGCGTCAAGGTCATCGCTCGAGCCCATCAAACGCTGATTTGGGAACGAACTCGTGCAACGAACCGGCTGCGCTGCTCGCTACGCGAGTACTTCCCTGCAGCGCTCGACACGTTCTCTGAGCTGGCCGATCGTGACACTCTTGCGGTGTTGGCGGCTGCGGCGACGCCGAGCGAGGCCGCCAAGCTCACGCCGGGCAAGATCCGCACCGTGTTGCGCCGCGCCGGTCGGCAACGCAACATCGAAACTCGCGCCGACGCCATTGCAGCTGGGTTGCGCAGCGATGCTCTGCGCGCTCCGGCAGTGGTCGAGGTCGCGCATGGCGCGACCACACGTTCCAGCGTGGCGATCCTCGCCGAACTGAACACTCAGATCGACGCGCTCGCTGCTGAGTTGGCCGACCATTTTGAGCAGCACCCGGACTCCGACTTCTACCTTTCCTTGCCAGGTGTCGGTGTCGTTCTCGGAGCCCGGGCGCTCGGCGAGTTCGGGGACGACCCGAACCGCTATACCGACGCCAAGTCTCGCAAAAACTATGCGGGAACGTCACCCATCACCCGAGCATCGGGCACGAGATCGGTCGCGCTCGCCAGATTCGTTCGCAACAACCGCCTCGCTGACGCCCTCGACCAATGGGCGTTCTCCTCGATCACCGCGAGCCCCGGCGCCCGAGCGTTCTACAACCGACGCCGCGCCGCGGGAGACTCGCACCACAAGGCCCTCCGAGCACTCGCCAACCGATGGGTCGGCATCTTGCACGGCTGCCTCGACCACCGCACTTGCTACGACGAGAACACCGCTTGGGCGCACCGAATCGACATCGACCTCAAGAAGATCGCGCAAGCCGCTTGACACTTACGGCCCTGGGGTGTCTGAGCCTCGATCCACCGACCTGGGTCTGGTGATGGCGCGGTGTGTGGGGGCTGGGTAGCGGCGGGTGCTTGAGTCGTGGCTTGTTGTTGTCGAGGCGTGACGAAGCAGATTTCGGGTGGATCGGGTTGGTGGCGCTGGGTCGGTTCTGCGGCGCGCCGGACCGCGAGTCCCGGTTCAGATCGGGACGGCCGGTAGCGCTCGGAGCGTGTGGAGGATGCTGGTGAACGTGGTGGCCCATGGCCAGCGCGACGGCAGGCGCAGCGTGGGTTGGCCGGCGCGGTTGACGAGTCGGCCGGGCAACGCGAGGAGTCGGGTGCGGATCGTGCGGGCAACGATCAGTCGGTCGGTGTCGTGGCCGCCGAGGCGGGCGGTCCAGCGACACATGTTGTGGGCGAGGATTGCGATCTGGAACCACGCCGAGTTCGCCGAGAACACACCCGACGGGAGGTGTTCGAGACCGGCGCCTGCTTTGAGGTCCTTGATCGCGAGTTCGACGGTTGCGTGTTCGCGATGGAACCGGTCGACGTCGACGACGTCGCCGTCAAGGTCGGTGAGGAACGCGTGGTGCCGCCAGTCGGGCCACAGTTTCTGTTGCGCCTTGTCGGTGAGGCGGGTTCGGCGAACGACCAGTCGTCGCGTTGCCCGCTTGGTTCCTTGTCCGGACGTGTAGGCGCATTCAGCGACTTGGGCCTCGCCGTCGCAGGTGTAGTCGATGCTCTGCCACGCGGCGTCGGGGATCGTCGCGATCGCGGTTTGCACCTTGGTGACATTGGTCCGGACCGCCATCGTGTAGCGCACGTTCAGTCGATCGAGATTGACGATCGTGTCGTTGTTCCAAAAGCCTGAATCGAACCGGACCGTCAACGCCCGACCAGGGTCATCGCGTCGTGCGCGGGCGACGAGTTCATTGACGAAGCGTCTCGTGCCGCGCTGGGTGTTCGCCGATCCCTTCCGGAGCCGACCGTGCAAGATCTCGCCCGACCCGGCGATCGTCGCGAGGAGAGGGTGATAGCCCAGACAGCGCGTGTAGCCGTAGCCGGCTCCTTGTTTGGCCTTGCCGACCACCTCGCAGATCGTGGAGTCGACATCGATTGTCAGCGCGCCCGGCGCGGTCCCAGCCGCCCACGCTCGTTGCCGGGCGACGTCATTGACGGCTTCGAGCTGGCGGACATGACCGAACGAGAACGACCGCAAGAACGTCCCCAACGTCGACGGCGCCATCACCCGATGCGACACCACCGACTCCGACGCACCAGCGCGCAACATGTCGGCATGATCAATGTGCGATCCTCCGGCCAACATCGTGTTCATCACGGTCAGCACCTTGCGACCCGGTGACGCTCCACCAACCCGACCCAACAGGTTCACCGTCGTGTCGATCAAAACCTCGACACCGAGCCGCTCGACCAGCGTCGCCGGGAGCAACAACCCAGCGTTGGCAACGAGACCGTCGTCGTCGAAGGTGACGTGAACACGGTCCAAGGTCTGCGATACTCGACTCACTGAAAGTGTCTCCCGGGTTGTGGCGCTGGGCGAGGTAGAAGACGACCATCGTCCCAGCCCAGGAGACCTCTCACGCGGATACGCGGCCTACCTCACCCGACCACCATCGGTGGATCGAGGCTGAGTGGTCCGGTAGGTCCGGGGTAGCTGACCGAGTCACCAGGGTGAACGTCGTGGGACGATTCAGCGATTCGACCTGGCGGGCCGGGAAGGCCAGGAGTGCGGCCCATTGGCTGGCATTTCCAGCGCCAGTCATTCCTTGCAACTGACGCGACGTGAGGTCGTACGGTCGATGACATGAACAACAGCGAGCCCAACGTCCACAGGATCGGTGAGATCTCGGCGGCGACTGGCATGACGATTCGTACGTTGCACTACTACGAGGAGATCGGACTCATTCCCCCGACCGCTCGCACCGGTGCAGGTCACCGTTTGTACGGTCCCGATGCGCTCGAAAGGCTCTATCGCATTGCGTTTCTCCGCCAACTCGGACTGCCGCTTGACGGGGTACGGGCGACGATGGCGAGTGATCCCGGCGACGTGCGGGCAACGATGGCGACGCATTTGTTGTCCGTCGAGGGGCGGCTCGCAACGGAGAACCGGCTACGGCATCGGCTCGTCCATCTGATCGACGCACTCGATTCGAACCTCGCAATCCACGAGGCCGCTACCGGCGACCTCCTCGACGTCCTGGAGGACATGACCATGCTGGAGACCACTATCAACCGAAGAATCTCGATCCTCGTCTATGACGACATCGAAGCGGCACACGACTATCTGATCCGGGTGTTTGGGTTCGGCCCGGGTGAGCTGACGCGAGACCCGGATGGAAATGTCGTGCATGCCGAGATCCAAGCTGGCGACGGCGAGTTCTGGCTCCATGCAGAATCGGCCGAGTTCGACCTGAAGTCGCCGAAGCATCTCGGTGGGTCGAGCAGCACAATGGCTGTGATGGTCGACGACGTCGATGCGCACCATGCTCACGCTGTCGAGCAGGGCGGCACCATCAGCTACGAACCGGTCGACCAGCCGTACGGCTATCGCGAGTACAGCGCCGTCGACCCCGAAGGTCACCTCTGGTCGTTCATGAAGCCGCTCAGCTGAGGAACGCTCGTCACCGCGACAAGTAGCGCAGAGCCGGCAGTGGAGCACGCCCCTTGACGATCTCGCTCATCCGCCCGACACTCCGCACGATCTGGAGCTGTGAGTCTGGGTCTGGCCGGTTGAAGGCTTCTGGTCCAGAATCGGTATCGGTGATCTGACGTGACCCAGATCTTGAGTAGCCCGTCGCGAGATGGTGCTTTCTACCCGACCTGTCCGTCGGGTCGCCGATACCGGTCTGGCCTGCTGCCGCTGACCTGATCAGAAGCTTGCCCACCGTGTGGCGGTGTGGCCCATCACAGTTCTGTCGTCGCAGTTCCTTCCCAGACCGGCACCAACAACCACGAGCGCCATGGGAGGCACAAACATCATGCTTGCAGAACTTGTCGATCACGTCATCGGCATCGACCCCGATCGAGACTGGATCACCGCCGGGATCGTCGAAGCCAACACCACCCGGCTGGTCGAGACCGCACGCTTCAGCGCTGACCGCAACGGCTACACCCAAGCCGTCAGCTGGGCCGAGCAACACACCACAGCGGGCGAGCGGATGTGGGCCATCGAGGGCGCCGCGAGCTACGGCCGCGGGCTCACCGCTGCGCTGGCGCGTGCAGATGAGTGGGTGGTCGAGTTCGACTGGGCCCGCCAGAAGGCGTCCAAGGACGGAGCGAAGTCCGACGAACTCGACGCCATCCGAGCTGCCCGAGAAGTCCTCGGCCGCGCCAAGCTGAACGCGCCACGAGCACACGACGGTCACCGCGAAGCCCTGCGAGTCCACCACGTTGCAAGGGCAGGAGCGGTCCGCGCCCGCACCGCGGCGATCAACGAACTCAAAGCGCTCGTGGTCACCGCCCCCGACGAACTCCGCTGCGATCTCCGCAGCCTGACCACCCGACAACTCGTTGCCGCATGCGCCGGGTTCCGCAGCTCTCGATCGCGGACCGTCAGCCGGCAAGGCACCCAACTCACGATGCGCGCTCTCGCCCAACGCATCACGCATCTCAACGACGAGATCGCCGAACACGACCACGCCCTGGTTGAGCTACTCGACGAGGTCGCACCCCAGTTGCTCGACGAAGTCGGCATCGGTCCAGTGAGCGCGACAACGTTCGTGCTGGGATGGTCTCATCACGGCCGTTGCCGCAACGAGGCAGCCTTCGCGCGCCTCGCCGGCGCAGCCCCGCTACCCGCCACCTCGGGCCAGAATCAGGACCGTCACCGGCTCAACTACGGAGGCGATCGCCGGATCAACAGCGCGCTCTACATGGTCGCCGTGACACGACTACGACAGGACCCAGCAACCCGCGCCGACATGGAGCGCCGGCTCGCCGAAGGCAAAACCAAACGTGAAATCGTCCGCTGCCTCAAGCGCTACATCGCACGCCGCGTCTGGCGCCTCCTCGAACACGCCCCACCCCGCGAACTCGCCACTTGACAAACATAGAAGCGTCGGGGAGAGTGTCCGGAATGTGAGGATATGTGGTCGTCAGCTCGGGCCACCAGAGTCGATATGGGTACAGCGGGCCAGCCGAATCGAACTCTTGCTCAACGCGAGGTCGTCATTGATCTCGGGGTGGTGGTTCGAGGATCGATCGTCGCTGCTTGATGCTCTCGAGGATGGTCTCGGTGCCGTCGGTCATTCCGAGGCCCTCGGTTGTGGGCCATGTTGCTATCTCGGCCTTGGCGAATTCGACCCACTTGACGATCAGATCGAACAGCTCGAGCTGGAACGTCGCAAAGAGCACTGAGAGATGCATTCGCTCGGGGAACGGGTGATGGCCCTCGAGGTAGCTCGTGTTGATCGTGGCGACCTGCTCATATAGATCGGCAGCATCGCTCGCCATTTCCTCGAGCGCCGCCACGAGGTCATCGATGCTGCCATTCTCGGCGAACAACAGCCGCAGGAGAGCCTCGGCTTCCAGCACGGGCGGTTGGGGGGTGGTTGCCAGCCATGCGGTGAGTGCGGCCCGACCTTCCTCGGTGATTGTGTAGACGGTCCGACTTCGGCCACCGACCGACTCGTTGTTCGCTGTGGCCATCTGGTGCTCGACGAGCTTCTTCGGCTCGGCATACAGCAGCCGCTCGGACTTCGGCCAGGCGAAGCGCAGGCTCCGCGTTGCCTGCTGCGTGAGTTCGTAGCCGGCCCATGGTCGGATTGCCAGCAGACCGAGAACAGCGAACGATGACGTGGTGAGACGCGAGTACACATCTTGACTCTACTGAAGAATGCAGTAGTATTGGTAGTGCAATCTGCAGTATGGGCTGTGAGTTTCAAATTGAAGAACGAGGGGAGCGTTGCATGCACATATCGAAGTACATCGACTACGTGGCTTCGGAGGGCGACATGTTCGCGTCCGCCGCTGAGCATGGAGAGTTGGGCGTGCCGATTGTGGCCTGCCCTGGCTGGGACATGCGTGAGCTCGTTCGCCACCTCGGAATGATTCATCTCTGGGCAGCCGCAAACGTCGCGTTCCCCGAGCCGGACTGGCTCGACGTCAAGGACCTGCCCGACCTCGCCCGGTACTGGCCGACGCTCGCCGCTGCCTACCCAGAAGACGCAGACCCGGTCGACTGGTATCGAGCCACGCTCACCAACCTGATCGAGGTGCTCCGATCCGCTCCCACAGACCTCGAATGCTTCTCGTTCCTCCCTGCCCCCACCCCGCTCACGATGTGGGCGCGTCGACAAGCAAGCGAGATTGCGATCCACCGATTCGATGCGCAGTCAGCGGGGGCCTCTCGTCGCACTTCGACCCACCCTTCGCGACCGACATGCTCGATGAGCTCCTGTCCGGGTTCGCCGTACTATTTGGCACCATCGACATGCAACAGCCCGAGGTGATCCACGTGCACGCCGACGACACCGACGATCACTGGTACGTCGCCCTCGGCCCCGAGTGCACCCAGACATCTCGCGAGGGCGACAACGCCAACCTCACACTCGCGGGCACAGCTGCCGACCTCTACGTCACGCTCTGGAACCGAACCCCGGACACGAACGTCGCCATGAGCGGCAACAAAACGACCTCATGGACGTCTGGCGAGCCAACTTCCGCGTCCGCTGGAGCTGAGTCTCCACGCCGAGGACCCCGGCGCC
>CAWKLM010000019.1:0-34340 GCA_963850475.1 Ilumatobacteraceae bacterium
ACCGTGGCCTTATTGTCGGCTCGATCGGGGTTCTTGAGAGTATTGAATCGTCGTTGTTTGTCATCATGGATCCGGTTCCTTCAACCGTGCAAGGGCTCGGGCGACCAACCTATTCCCTCTCAACTCCCGGCACCATGTGGCCGCGTCGGAAGAGACTCATGAATTGATCGTCGGTGCGCAGGAAAGACGGAGGTTTGCAGTTGGCCTCGCAGCCGGATACCCGTCCGACCCGGATGGAAGGATGTCCTCTTCGAAGGTGTTGCAGCACGCGAGGGAGAGAACATGAAACAGACACCGACAGCTTACATCGGATCCGCCATTTTCGTCGCTCTCATGGGTGTCGGCTGCGGCGGCGCCGGCGAAGCACCGGAGACAGCGACCAAGGAGGTCACGATGACGTCACAACAAGCAGTGAGCGACCACGCCATCGGTACCATCGACCACACCGTCACCACCATCGAAGGCGACACGGTCGATCTGCGCGGCTATCGCGGGCGTCCGATGTTGATCGTCAACACCGCGTCGAAGTGCGGCTACACCAAGCAGTACGACACGCTGCAGCAGCTCTACGAAAAGTTCGGTGATCGCGGTTTTGTCGTCATCGGGTTTCCCGAGCAACGATTTCGGCAACCAGGAGCCCGGAACGCACGAGGAGATCGCCAACTTCTGCCGGCTCAACTACGGCGTGACATTCCCGATGATGGAGAAGGTCCACACCAAGGGACCCGAGCAGGCGCCCATCTACCGCACCCTGACCGCCGAGTCCCCCGAGGGCATGCGTGGTGAGATCAAATGGAACTTCACCAAGTTCCTCGTCAATGGCGATGGCGAGGTGGTCGCCCGCTTCGAATCGAGCGTCGATCCCATGGACGAGACCATCGTCAGTGCGGTCGAAGAGCTGCTTCCCGCCGAAAGCTGATCGACGTCCGCGTTGTTCGGACAAGCGCGGATCCGCCCGGAACGGCGGGCGCGGAATAACGGCGCCGCACCCCGGTGTTCCAAACGGTTAGAGAGTCAACCTCAAAATCGAAGGTGAGCGTGACTGGCGAAATCCAGATGAAAGTCGAGACATTCTGAAAATGAGTATGAGTATCGAAGGTTTGGGTGCGGATGGCAGGCTTCGTTTGGCCCCTCGGGACGAAGATCAACGTGATGCTGCCCGACGTTGGCGTCGGTTGATCGACGAGCGTCTCGCCGAACTCGTTCCGGATGGAAACGTCGATCCGCGTCCGCTCCACGAGTCCATGCGCTACAGCCTGCTGGCCGGAGGGAAACGAATCCGACCCGTCCTCACCATCCAGGTGGCCACCGATCTCGGCGCGACCGAGGAAGAGGCGCTCGATGTCGCCTGTGCCGTGGAGATGGTCCACGCCGCCTCGCTGATCCTTGACGACCTGCCGTGTATGGACGACGCCAGCCTCAGACGCGGCAACCCCGCAAATCACCTCGTCTACGGTGAGGACACCGCGATCCTCGCCGCCACCGCGTTGCTCAACCGGGCCTTCGGTGTGATCGCGGAGTGCGATCGTCTCCCGGCCCAGACACGACTCGACCTGACCCGGCTCTTGTCCGAGTCGGTCGGCAGCAACGGGATCATCGCCGGTCAGTTCTGCGATCTGCAGATCCGCCACGGCCACGGCGACGACGTCGCCGGTCTGACCGAAATGTACGGCCAGAAGACCGGCGCGCTCTTCGTCGCCGCCCTCGAAGCCGGGGCACGCGTTGCGGGTGTCGACGATGCCTGGGTCAAAGCGGTGCGGGACTACGGCGTCAACCTCGGTCTCGCCTTCCAGTTGCTCGATGATCTCCTCGACACCTTCGGTTCGCGCGATGACATCGGCAAGGACACCGGCCAGGACGACGAGAAATCGACCCTCGCCTCGCGTTTGGGCGCCCACGGCACGCAGCAGGAGGTTCATCGGTATATCGAGTCGGCGGCGTCGGCCCTCGAACCCCTGGGTCGCTCGGGCCACCAACTGGCGAACCTCGCCCGGTCCTACACACAGACGACCATGGACCGTGTTGTCGTCTGACGGCTAGCCGTTGCGCAGCTCGTACAAACGTTCCGCATAGGCGGCGTCGTCGACCCAGAGTCGGCGGGCGGAACGTTCGATGAAGGGCCGGATGAAGCGCTGCAGCTTTCGGGCGTGTTGGAAACCCGGACGGTCCGACGTCGCGAGCGTCGCTTCGACGACCATGGTGCGTCCCGGTTCGATGGGTGTCGCGTGCGTCTCCACCACCGAGCCCTCGCCCTCGCCCTCGACAATGGTCATGACGATGGAGCGGGGTTCCGGGCTGTGGAAGGTCGCATCGGTTTCGGCGACGACTCGCCCGACGAGCCTCTTGGCCACCCGCACCTTGAGCACATCGTCGTCGAGATCGAGGACCGTGAGCGTCGCGAACGCATAGGGGTGGAAGTGGACGCCGTGCCACGGGTCGAGCCGGTTGGCGATGATGTCCTCGGGATCGCAGCGCACCTCGAGCTGCACGACGCCCTCGAGGTAGACTTCGGGGCGTGGGGCGATCACCGGCAGCGGCGTCTCCGGGAACCTCGGGACCGATCCGGACCCAGCTCAGGACGCCGTCTTCATGGACCGCGTACCGCTTCCAGTTGCCGTGACCCTCCTTGCCCAGGGCCAGCCCGTGCCACGGGCAGACCAGCTTGCCCTCGCACACGCACGAGTCCGCGAGCGAAGCGCCCATGTGGGGACAGGCGTCCGGAGCGATGATCAGCTCGCCGTCGACGCCGCCAGGCGACGAGGTCCTCACCGGCGATCCGAAGACGCTGTGGGTCGTCGCCCAGCAGCCGCGACTCGCCGACCACATACCAGTTGCCGTGCGGCCGGTCGAGCGCTCGCTCGAGGGCGCGGGCGATGGCCCGCGGTCGGGCCTGTTGCCAGTCGGGGGCGAGGGAGGACTCGGGGATCTCCACCGCTGGGAGCGCGGGGCCGAATTTCAAGAGTTTGCTCATCGCATGCGACTCGCTTCCGTCTCTTGAACGCGGCGGCCGAAGAGACCGCGGCGCGGGATCGATCGGATGGGTTCGGGTTTGATGCCCAGGGGCGCGAGGAGGTGGTTGGCGGCGAGAAAGCCCGACGCCACGGCGCGCTCCATCAGGGCGCTCGGGATCGGCAGCCGGACGAAGTCGCCGGCCAGCGCGATGCCCTCGTGCGGGGTGGTGACCCCGGGGCGATCGGCGTGGGAGCCCGGGGCGAAGGCCGGGCAGTCGCGGCGGATCAGGAAGCGCTCTTCGATGACCCCGGCGCCGACGTACTCGGGGTAGAAGGTGTGGAGCGCGCTGAGCAGGTCCTCGCGGATCGCGGGTTCGTCCATGCCCGGGATCGACCGCGTAGGCGTGGAGTTCCACCACCGATCCGCCGGTCCGTTCGGCCCAGTCGCGGCTCTCGTCCTCGAAGAGGTCGTAGAGCGAGATGTTGTCGAGGCATCCGACACCGGTGGTCCCGACGAAGGGCTGTCGACCGGGTTCGGTCGGCCGGTCGAACCACAGCCGCCAGACCACGAAGGGATGGGTCAGGGCGAGGCCCTCCACCGAGCGCCGGAAGCCGGCGTCGTCGAGATCGGGCGATGCTGCGACGACGGCCTGGAGCCCGGGCACGGTCAGCGCGAGGACCACGTGATCGGCCTCGACCCTCTCGCCGTTGAGATCGACGCTCCACTTTCGCTCGGCGCCCGTTGGCGACCCTCGACACGGTGCAGCCCGGTCCGCACATCGACACCGAGCGAGCTCAGGTAGTCGCCGAGGGGCTCCCAGATGGATGTCGAGAAGGGCTGCTTCGAGACGTCGAAGATGAGCCCCTCCGGGTTGCCGGAGAAGTAGAAGTGGAACATCATCAGCAGTTCGCCCGCCGACATCGCCTCTTCGGGGTTGAAGAAGGAGTGGGCGAAGACGTCGAAGAGCATGCGGCGCGCATCGGGCGGGAATCTCAGCGAGTCGAGGTACTCGCCGGCGGTCTGCTCGTCGTAGCGGCCGTAGGTCCAGCCGCGTTCGTAGCGGAGCATGGCCAGCGCGGCGAGCCCGTTGACCCCCATCAGGTCCCGCAGACCGAGGGTCGGCGTCCGCTTGGTCAGGGCGACGACGTTCCAGGGCGGTTTGTTGGGCAGCCCGGAGAAGGACTCCACCTGGCCGCCGGGGCCGAGGATCGGGTAGTCCTCGAGGGGCTCGAGGAAGTCGAGCTCGTCGTCGATCCGTCGGAGCAGCGCCTGGAGGTTGTAGTACTGGCGGAAGAAGGCGTGGAAGCCGCGCTCCATCTCGAAGGTCTCGCCGGTGGCGAGCCGGTCGGTCCAGGCGCCGGCGCGGCCGCCGAGAAAGGACTCGCGCTCGGCGAGGACGACCGACACGCCGCGCTCGGCGAGGACCATCGCCGCCGCCACGCCGGCGAGACCGCCGCCGGCGATCACCGCCGTCTGCGGCGATTGGACCCGTTCGTGTGTACCGTCTCGTGGCAGGATGAGTTCCATCACGACTCAAGCTCATCCGGGTCACTTGACCCGGATGGTGATCTGTTTCGTCTCGCCCGCGGCGAGCTCGAGACGAGCTTCCTCGAACTTCGGCGGTCCGAAGGTACTGCGGGCGTCGGCCGAGAAACCGTAGGCCTCCGATGGGATGCCGAACACCCCGGTGTCGAGCTCGCGGTCGCCGTCGCTCGTCGTGGAAGACCGAGACCGCGAAGGGGCCCGCGGGCACGTCCTCGACGACGGCAACGGCCCGGCCGTCGCTGATCGGCACCGTCGACGTCGCGAAGATGGACTCGTCGGGGTCGGGCCAGCCGCTGTCGTCGAGGAAGAACGCGACCAGGGCCTGCCCCTCGTCGCTTTCGAACCCGGTCATCGTGATCTCGACGCGGCCCTGACCCTCGGGTCGGGGCTCGGGAGCCTGCGGCGGCGCCGAGGCGCAGGCGGAAAGCGCCACGGCGAGCAGAACGAACGCGATTCGTTGGAGATGATTGGTCATCGGGGCATTGTAGCCCGGCGATGGCCGCCGTCTGCGGTGCCACCGGTGTTCACGAGCTCTCCCACCGGCGGGCCAGCAGCCGGGCGATGCCGAAGAGGACGATGGCGGTGGCGGTCAGCACCGCGAGCTCCGGAGCGAGCTCGGCGAGCGGAAGATCGCGCCAGAAGACCTTGATGTAGCCGTCGAGGGCCCATGCGTTGAAGGTGATCTTGCCGACCTGCTGCATGGTCTCGCTCATGACATAGCGGGGGACCATGCTGCCGCCCGAGGGCGGACATGCAGAGGATCAGGATGACGGCGACGGCGTTGAGCTGGGCGCGATTCCGGCACAGGGCGGCCAGGGTGAGGGCGAAACTGCTCGCGGCCCCGGCGGTGACCACGGTCATCACCGCGAAGCCGGGGAGGTGGCCGAGGAGGTCCACGCCGAAGGCGAGCTGGGCCCAGGCGAACATGATGGTCACCTGGACGATCCCGACAAGGGTCATGAGCAGCCACTTGCCCGCCAGAAGCTGGATCATGCTGAGTTCGGAGCACATGAGTCGATCGAGGGTCTGGTTTTCCTCCTCTTCGAGCAGCGTGCCGGAGTTGCCCACCGCACCGAAGAGCAGGAACATCACCGCGATCCCGGCGGCGTACATGGACACCACGGGGTTGGCCTTGTCGGCGGCGAAGAGATCGACCACCTCGATGGCCACCGGGTTCGCGCGAATCGCGAGATCGGAGAGTCGGCGAACTCATCCGGCGACAGGGAAAGAAAGACCTGGATCTGCTGCCGCGCCCGTTCGGCGATGATCCGGCCCGAGGTCTGCCGCAGCAGGGCGGTGACCACCTGGGTGGCCACCGGGTCCGAGGAGTCGGCCAGCAGTTGGAGATCCACGCGCTTCGGTGTCGGGGTCCGTGAGCGATGCCGACCAACCCTCCGGGATGACCACCGCCAGCGGGAAGCGTTCCCGCGAGCACGAGCTCCCTGGCCGGGGCCGCCGAGCTGAAGACGAAGAGCCCGTCCTCGTGGTCGACGGGTGCGTAGATGTGCAGCGTTTCCCACTCGGCGAGGGCCGAGACGAACTCGCGGCTGAGCTCGGTCGAGTCCTCGTCGACGATCGCCAGGTTGACCCGCGGCGACTTGCCCAACCCGATCTGTTCGTCGAAGATGAAGGCGAAGATCGTGAAGAAGGCGATGGGGACGACAAAGGTCAGCAGGATCTCCGTCCGACCGTGCCACATCCGCAGCAGACCGACGCGAACCACCGTGCCGATCATTCGCGCAGCTCCCGTCCGGTGAGGTGGATGAAGACCGAGTGGAGCGATGGCGGGTGGACATCGAGATCGCAGACCTGACCGCCGCTCTCACGGATCCGGGTCAGCAGCCCGGGGAGTTCGAGGGCGACATCCTCGACCTCGGCGACGAGCTCCCGTCCATCGTCGTTGATGGTGAAACCGTCGAGCTCCGGACAGGCCTCCGCGAGGGTGAAGATCACCCTGCGGTTGGCGCCCACCGTGCTCGCGATGAGTTCGCGCGAGCGTCCCCTCGGCGATGGCGTGGCCGTGGTCGATGATGACGATCCGATCGCACCGCTGCTCCGCCTCTTCGAGTTGATGGGTGGTCAGGAGGATCGAGGTGCCCTGACGCCACAGCTCCTCGAGCATCGCGAAGATGCGGTCGCGGCTCTGCGGATCGACCCCGACCGTCGGCTCGTCGAGCAGCAGGACGAGGGGCCGGTGGAGGACACCGCACGCGATGTTGACCCGCCGTTTCATCCCGCTCGAAAAGGTCTTGGTCAGATCGCGGGCCCGGTCGGCGAGACCGGTCCACTCGAGCGCCCAGTCGACCGCCTCGCGGAGATCGCCGCCCTGTCAGAGACCGTGGAATCGACCGAACGCCTCGAGGTTCTCGCGGGCGGTCAGGTCGGGGTAGAGGGCGATCTCCTGCGGGACAAAGCCGAGTTCGCTGCCGTCCGCCGCTCGGGGGCAGACGCCGGCCCAGCATCTCGATGGATCCCGAGTCGGGGACCGAACGACCGCAGATGCACCGCACGAGGGTCGTCTTGCCGGCGCCGTTGGGACCGAGCAGGGCGAGACGTTCGCCGCGCCGCAACTCGAGACCGGCGTGGTTCAGGGCGGTCGTCTTCCCGAACCGTTTGGCCAGGTCGCGGATCCGAAGGGCGAACTCGGAATCCGCGGTGTCTCGAGTCGTGGTCCCGTCAGCCATCATCATTCAGCGGGCTTCCTCGGTCGCGTCCACAGACCCGTCTCGCGGCTCGTCGCCGGGGCCCTTGCCCCACATCCTCGCGGTCCAGGACTTGGGTCCGGCGCCGAGAACGAGGGAGATCTTGCGCGCCTTGCTCGTCGATGTCCGGCGGTCCCAGGCCCGCGGGCCGCGCTCGAGGATCAGCCGGCCGATGTCGCTGTAGACCGCGTTGGCGGCCGCCACCGCCCACGCCGATCGGGGCGGCAGCTGTGAGATCCCGAGCCAGGCCGACTGGTAGTAGCGGTCGGCCTCGAAGAGGATCCTCCGGACCACCTCGAAGACACCGTCGCGGTGCTCGGGCGCCGCCAATTCGTCGGCCGGGACACCGGCTTCGGTCAGCCAATCGAGGGGGAGATAGACCCGCCCGACCTCGGCGTCCTCGACCACGTCGCGGCAGATGTTGGTCAGCTGGAAGGCGAGTCCGAGATCGGTGGCGCGGTCGAGGGTCGGCTCGTCGCGGACACCCATGATGTAGGCCATCATCACCCCGACCACCCCGGCGACGTGGTAGCAGTACTCCACGGTGTCGGCGAGGGTCCGGTACTCGCGACCCTCGACATCCATGACGAATCCGTCGAGGTGATCCATGGGATAGCGGTGGGGGATGTCGCAATCGGCGACGACCCGCTGGAGACCGGCGAAGATCGGGTCGTCCGTCGGCTTCGCCCGAGAGGGCGCGCAGCGTCTGATCCCGGAGGCGTCCGACTCGTTTGCGCCCCTCCTCCGGGCTCAGCTCGGAGCTGCCGAACCCGAGTTCCTGGTCGTCGGTCTCGTCGTCGCAGTGGCGGCACCATGCGTAGAGCATGTAGGCCCGGCCGCGGGTTGTCGGGGTCGAAGAGCTTGGCGGCGGCGGCAAAGCTCTTGGAGCCCTTTTGGATGACGGCCTGGCCGTGGTCGACGACGTGGTCCATGGACCGGTCCTCAGCCGTTCTCGCCGAGGAGATCGCCGATCATCAGACCCGCGGTCGCCTTGGCCGAGTTGACGACGCCGGGAACCCCGGCTCCCGGGTGGGTGCCGGCGCCGGCGAAGTAGAGCCCGCCGATCTTCTTGTCCCGGTTGTGGACCCGGAACCAGGCGCTCTGGGTCAGGATCGGTTCGAGCGAGAACGCCGATCCGAGGTGCGAGTTGAGGGTGTCCCTGAAGTGATCGGGAGTGATGATGTGGACGGTCTCGATATCGGCCTGGAGATTGGGCAGATAGCGCTTCTCGAGGTAGTCGAGGATCTTGTCGCGGTAGCGCGGGCCCTCCTCGCTCCAGTCGACCGGCGCGTTGCCGAGGTGGGGCACCGGCGACAGCACGTAGAAGGCCTCGCAGCCCTCCGGCGCCACCGACGGGTCGGTCAGGGTCGGCGCGTGGAGATAGAGCGAGAAGTCGTCGGAGACCTCGGGTCCGTTGAAGATCTCGTTGAGGTGCGCCTTGTAGCGCGGGCCGAAGAGGATGTCGTGGTGGGCGATCTGGGTGTGGCGGCGTTTGACCCCGAAGTAGGCGACAAAGAGCGACATGCTGAAGCGCTTGCGCTTGAGCCGCGCCGCCTCGCGCTGAGCGTCGGTGTTGTCGCTCGAGCAGCGCGTCGTAGGTGTGGACCACATCGGCGTTGGAGGCGACGGCGTCGAAGTCGCCGTGCCAGCCGTCGGCGGTGGTCACCCCGGTGACCCGGCCGTTCGAGGTGTGGATCCGCTCCACCGGCGAGTCGAGCCGGATCTCGCCGCCGAGTTCGTCGAAGAGCTTGACCAGCGCCGTGACCAGCGCTCCGGTGCCGCCCTTGACGAAGAAGACCCCCCAGTTGCGTTCGAGATAGTGGATGAGGGTGTAGATCGACGACGAGGTGTAGGGGTTGCCGCCGACGAGCAGCGGGTGGAAGCTGAAGACCTGCCGCAGCTGATCGTCCTTGATGAACTTGGAGATGATGGAGTAGACGCTGCGGTAGCTCTGGAGCCGGACGAGCTGCGGCGAGACCTCGATCATGCTCCAGAAGTTGAGGAACGGGGTCGCCGCGAGCTTGGTGTAGCCCTCGTGGAAGACCTCCTCGGCGTAGGCGAGGAACTTCATGTAGCCGTCGACGTCGCCGGGGCTCTTGTCGGCGATCTGTTGCGTGGTCGCCTCGAGGTCGTTGGAGTAGTCGAAGGAGTAGCCGTCCTCCCAGTAGAGGCGATAGAAGGGCATCACCGGCAGCAGGGTGATGTAGTCCGACATGTCGCGGCCGGCGGCGGCGAAGACCTCTTCGAGGCTCGGCGGCGCGGTGATGATGGTCGGCCCGCCGTCGAAGGTGTAGCCCTTGTCCTCGGTGACATAGGCCCGCCCGCCCGGCTTGTCGCGTTTCTCGATGACGGTGGTCTGGATCCCGGCCGCCTGGAGGCGCACCGCCAGGGTGAGCCCGCCGAAACCGCTGCCGATCACTGCCGCTGTTGGTTGTTTCATCGTTGTCCCCCGCTCGGGTCCATGGTAGACCTTCCCGCCGCGCTGCGCCGATCCGACGAGGCACCGCATTGCACGAGTAATGGGCACCGGCGGCTTTCCGGTCAACACTCTGACCTTGTCGGTCCATTTCAGCCGGCCGGCGTAGAAGCGCCGGATGAGCGGATCCGACAGGCCGTAGAAGCGCTCGAAGATCCGGTAGCGCTGATCGGGCTCGGCGGCGCAGAAGAGCATCCGGTTGAGCAGCCGGTAGTAGCCGGTGCGCCGCCAGTGATTCATCGACCGCTCCCTGGTCAGTTGAAACAGCGCCGCACCGTCGAGTTCGCAGTTCGCAGCGACGACATCCGCCAGCGCGACCGCATCCGGCAGCGAGTAGCCCGTGGTGGGTTGGAAGAAGGCGCCCCGCATCCCGCTTCGGGCGACACCGGGTGGTCCGGCTTCCCAGTACGCATCGATGTCGCCGCCGTAGACGATGGGCAGAACCCCGGATTCCTCACCCGTGACTTCGGCGATCGGCCACCCTTGGGTGGCCGCGTAGCTCTCGAATCCCGCGGCGGAGCTCTTCCCGGTCGATCCGGGGGCCGTTGCTGTAGTAGGTGTCTTCGATCAGAAGGTCGCGGTCGGAGAACGGCAGGGTGTAGACGAATCGGTAGCCGTCGCGTTGCTCGACGGTGGCGTCCATGAGGATGGGGTCGTCGAGACCATGATCAGCGGCGAGACGGACAAAGAGCCCGACGAACTTCTGGTAGCCGATCTCGAGGTGGTTGCCGCCGGGATCACCACGGCCGTCGATGACCGCTCGCGCCTCGATGGTCTCGCCGCCGACGAGCCGGACCCGCGTCGGTGTCACTTCGTCCACCTCGGCGTCGAGCAGTGCGCGATCACCGAGGACTCCTCCGACCACCTCGTGGAGCCGGTCGGAGGTGATGGAGTTGTAGCCGCCTTCCATGACCCGCCGCAGGCGTGGGAATCGCAGCTCGTGGCGAGGCCACGGATTGGGCCACCAACGGTTGCAGCCACGCCCGTTGATCCGGTGTGAGATCGGAATCGTGAAACGACCACGTGTGGTTGCCGCCGAGGGTCGCGCCCGCGCTCGATGATCAGCAGCGGGAAGTCCGGGTTCTCGGCGAGGATCCGGTGGGCGATCAGCCCGTTGGCGAGACCGCCGCCGACGAGGACGAGCTCCGCCCTCAAAGGCTGCCCGCAACCAGCGTGACCTCGTCCAAGACAGCCACAGCAAATCCCTGCCCGCCTTGGTGTTTTGTGACGCCAATCGCGGGCAAGTCAAACCCGAGAACCGGGTTGAAAACGAGGGTTGGAACCAATCTCATGGGTCGCTGATCGCGGCCCACTCTATCAATCTGCCGGTGGCGCCGCAATGTCCTCGCGTTTGGCGGAGAGCGTCGGGACGCGAGAGCAGTGCTCGAGAATGCCGCGGGTCAGGAGAGAGAAGTGAGGGGTTAGGAGTCCGCTCGTGTCATTCGTTCAACTCTGAACGTCTGACTCTAACCCCTGACTCCTGACATCCTCACCCCATCGTTAAAGCCATCAACGCCTTCTGGACATGGAGGCGGTTCTCGGCCTCGTCGTAGACGACTGACTGCGGCCCGTCGATGACCTCGTTGGTGACCTCGCGGCCGCGGTCGGCGGGCAGCGGGTGCATGTAGATGAGGTGGTCCTTGCCGAGATCCATGTGTTCTTGACCGCATCGCCAAGAGGGGTACTTCTCGATGAGGGCGAGACCCTCATCGTGATCAGTGGTGTGCATGAGTGGGCCCCACGACTTGGGCACCACGACATCGGCATCGGTGAAGGCGTCCTCGAAGTTGTTGGTGATCTCGAATTTGACGCCGGCCTCGGCGGCGTTGGCCGCGGCGGTCTCTTCGATTTCGGGCATGAGCCGGAACTCGGGCGGCACCGCGAGGGTCACATCCATTCCGAAACGAGGCATCATGAGGATGAGGCTCTGGGGCACCGACAGCGGCCGGACATAGTTGGGCGCCGAGGTCCAGGCGACGCCGATCTTCAGGCCCCGGGTCTCGCCGAATTTCTCGCGAATGGTGAGGTAGTCGGCGAGGATCTGACACGGGTGGTAGATATCGTCCTGCATGGAAAGCACCGGGATCGAGGCCTCTCGGGCGACCTCGTTGAGATAGTCGTTGCCCTCGCGGAAGGCGCAGTGGCGGATGGCGATGCCCTCGCCGTAGCGCGACAGCACGTTGGCAGTGTCGCGGGCGTTCTCGCCGTGGGAGATCTGCATCTTGTCGGGCGAGAGGAAGATCCCGTGGCCGCCGAGCTGGGTCATCCCGGTCTCGAAGGAGTTCCGGGTCCGGGTCGAGGCGTCGAAGAAGATCATGTAGAGCGGTCTTCGCCGCCAGCAGCGGCGTCGGCTTGCCCTCTCTCTTCGCCTGTTTCAGTTCGGCCGCGAGGGTGAAGATCTGCTCCAACTCCTCAACCGACCAGTCCTGCGTCGAGATAAAATCTCTGCCCTTAACATTCGAGGTCATATTGCGTGGTCCTTCCATTCAGCGTTCGTGTCCGTCACAACCACCAAGACACGAAGACACAAAGAAATCACTAAGAAGTTTAGAGTATGAGGCGCTCGATTCCCTGTTTGATTTTCGGTACATTGAAATTGACCAAGAAACCAAGGCGGAATCCCGCCAGTTTCATGTACGTCAGAATCTGAGCCCGATGAACGGTGATGATCTTCTCGACGGCCTTGAGTTCGACGATGATCTGTCGATCCACGATGAGATCAAGCCGCAGCCCGCCTTCGATCATCAAGTCCTTGTACGCGATCGGAAGGACGACCTGTTGTTCGAACTCGATACCTCGAAGTGAGAGTTCGTGACAGAGACACCTTTCGTAGATGGACTCCAGCAAACCCGGCCCGAGCTCGGAATGAACCGAGTACGCAGCATCGACCAACTCAGTAGCCAATTCCTCGGTTCGTCTTGGAGAGTTCACACTGAGTTGGGTCGATGTCGAAGACGCTATCCTTTGTGTCCTTCTTTGTGTCTTTGGGTCTTGGTGGTTGCGACGGTCAAGGCTTCCGGAATAAGCGAGTACACGGCGGTGGCTTTGACGAGGTCTTCGATCTTGACGTTCTCTCGCGTGGTGTGAGCGAGCTCTTCGAGGCCGGGGGCGAAGCCTACGGTGGGGATGCCGAGGGTTCCCATGGTGGCGACTCCGTTGGTGGAGAAGTGCCAGCGGGAGATCTTCGGCCGGTCGGGGAGGACCTCGGCGGCGGCGTCGGCGACACCCTGCACCAGCGGGTGCTCTTCCTCGAGGACCCAGGTCGGGTAGTACTTGGGTTGCTGCGCCCGGGTTCCTCGCCAGCTCACCTCGTCGTAGTCGAGAAGCTCGACCTCGGCGTCGCCGAGGTGGGGGAGCGACCGCAGCTCGGCCAGCGCGGTCTCCTGGGTCTCGCCGACGGTGAGTCGGCGGTCGATGGTAGATTCGCGCCGAGTCGGGCACGGCGTTGAGCGACGGCGTCGTGCACTCGATATAGGAGACGATCACCGAGCCGGTGCCGAGGAACTCATCGTGGGCGAGGCGGGTGTTGAGCTCTTCGACGTCGCGAGATGATCGGCGCCATCTTGTAGAGCGCGTTGACGCCGAGGGCGGCGTGGGCGCCGTGGGCCGAGACGCCCTTGGTCGTGATGGTCGCCTCGAGCCGGCCGCGCTGGCCTCGGTAGACATCGAGATCGGTGGGCTCTCCGAGGACAACATAATCAGGTCTTATGTTTTCGCGTTCGATGAGGTGGAGCATGCAGTAGCCGTCGCAGTCTTCCTCCATCACCGATGCGGAAAGGTAGAGGGTGACTGCCTCGGGCCAGCCCTGGTCGGCGAGGATGCGCGCGCCGTAGGCCATGGCGGCGATGGCCGGAAGCTCGTCGACCGCGCCACGGCCCCAGATCTTGCCGTCCTCGTCCTTGCCCTCGAAGGGATCGAAGTCCCAGGCGCCGCGGTCGCCGACTCCGACGCAGTCGATGTGGCCGTCCATGAGAATCTTGATCGGTCCGTTGCCGATCCGAGCGATAACCGATCCGAGACCGTCGAAATAGGCCTCGTCGAAGCCGAGAGACTCGTACTCGGCGAGCACGCGACGGCAGCGCGCCTCCTCCTGGCCGCTCTCGGCGGGGATCGCGATCATGTCGCGGAGAAAGCGGACGATCTTGTCTTCGTAGCCTCGGGCCGAGGCAAGGGCGGCAGCGCCGTGATCGGTGGGCATGTTGACCTCCAAGAGCCGCGCTGAACCGTGGTTCAGACGGGCCATCGAGTACTATAATCTGCCCACCATCTTTTTGCCCGGAATCAGTCTCGCAGCCGCATGGCGACAAAGCTCAGGTCGTCGTCGAGCCGGTCGAGGTCGTGGAAATCTGCGATGGCTCGCGTCAGGGTCGAGTAGATCCCGCATGGGCTCCCGTCCGACGCCGCGATGCTCTCGATGGTGTAGTCGAGCCCGAAGACCTCGCCCTCGTCGTTCTGGAGCTCGAGGAGTCCGTCGGTGCAGATCACCAGGGCGTCGCCCGGATCGAGCTGGAACGATGCCGAGGCGGTCTCCATCTCGGGAAGCAGTGCGATGGGGACCGCGGTCGCCGGGAAGCTGTCAACGGCGCCCGACGACCGTCTCACCATCACCGGTGGGTGGCCGGCCGAGAGGTAGTCCACAACTCCGTTTCGATGGATCTTGAGAAGCACGCCTGTGGCATAGATGATGCCGGGATCCTCCGGGTTTCGAGTGTCGATAAATCTCGATTCGACCTCTTTCGCCAGGGCCGTCAACGGCAGGTGCGGTTCGGTGTCGGCCAGGATGAGTTTAAAAACGACGGCTGCGAAGCCGGCGCGGACGCCATGACCCGAGACGTCGAGGACCCATGCGGTCAGTACACCTTCGTCGGACCTCCATCCGAACAGGTCGCCCGAAAGATGGCAGTACGACTCGAGCATCGCCACCGCCTCGACGGGCGAGTCCGGAGGCATCTGACGGGGGAGGAGGTTGTACTGCACGATGTGGCCGAGGTGGAGCGCGGGATCCATCCCCGGGAAGAGGTGGGGGCGGTAGAAGAAGTTCATTGCGCCTTCCGAGCTCCGACGGAGTTCGGCCGCGTTGCCGGGAGCACCGAACTCGACGATCTCGGTCGCCGCGGCCTCGCGGATGATCTCCTCGAGATGGTCGCCGAGGGATCGGTCACCAAACGACCGATCAAGATTGAAGGTCGCCGCGAGGTTGTCGAGAAGGGACCGGATGGTGGCCTCGGATTCGTCAGCTTTCATCGGTGGAGTCGACCTTTCTCTCCAGCTAGAGCCATCGAGTGGACGCCAGATAGGTGATGCCGCTCACCGTTGCGCAAAGAGCGGTCCCCCAGATCATGTCGACCACGACCACCTTGAATGGGAAGCCGTCGAGGGTCGCGAGGTTGGTGAGATCGTAGGCCGCGTAGGTGACGAGCCCGAGCAGCGCGCCGAGGACGATGGCGTGGCCGAGGCTCTGCCGTTCGACCGCGGGCCAGACGGCGAGGAGGACGATGCCGACGACGAAGATCGCATAGAAGACCAGGGCAGCCGACCAGTTGACGTTCGCGCGCATCAGATGGCCCATCTGTTCCTGGTAGAACGAACGGGCAACGATACCCAACCAGGTGAGATCGATGATGAAGAAGACCACGATGGCGACGGCATAGAGCTTGAGGAAGATCGCTGAGATTCATGGTGAGAGCAACGCCGATACGGTTCCAGTCCTTCCCGCGGATGATGGCTCAGCCCGGGGCCGAGCGGTTGAGCCACCAGAGGGAGGCGTTGAGCACGGTGGCGAAGCTGACCCACGCCCAGTACGGCAGCAACAGCACTCCCGCCGTCGGGACCACGCGCCAGAAGAGCAATGTGGTGGTTCCGATGGCCATCCAGAGCAGGATGATCTCGGCCAGCGCCCAACCGGGTGCCTGAAGTCCGAAGAACAAAATGGACCAGAGCCCGTTGAGGGCGAGCTGAATCGCGAAGACCGTGAGCGCGATCCTCACTCCATCGGCGTCGAGACCTCTTCGCCAGACGAGGAATGCTGCGATTCCCATCATGATGTAGAGCAGGGTCCAGACCGGTCCGAAGACCCAGGCCGGAGGGTTGAAGGACGGTTTGATCCAGGGTCGGGTACCAGGTTGACACCCCGCGGGCCGTGGCATAGCCCGAGAGACCGCCCACCGCCAGAGGCAATGCAACCGAGATGACGAGCTTGATCGTGTTGTTCATTCTGACTCCGATGAGATCATATCCGCGATGCCGTGGCATCACAACAAGCGGGTGCCGGCGCAGCCCGGATAGCTTGCATCAGGGGCTGGCTCGGGAGTCGGCCGGTTTTGGTCGCAGGCGGGGGAAGAAGGCCGGTGTCGACCGGATGTAGTCGGCGTATCCGGGACGCCGGTCGACGAGGGCCGCGTCCAGCATCGCCACGCCCGAGACCTTCATGAGAAGGAAGGTGATGAGCGCTGGGCCGACGAAGGCCAGCCAGCCGCCGGTGGGCGCGGCGAGCAGGCCGAGACCCCACCAGAGCACGGCTTCGCCGAAGTAGTTCGGGTGGCGGGTGCGGGCCCAGAGCCCGGTCCGGAGGATCCGGCCGCGGTTCGATGGTTCCCGTTTGAAGCGAACCAGCTGCCAATCGGCGACTGCCTCGAAGGCGAAACCCATCGCAAACAAGGCGATCGCCGACCAGATCCCTGGCCGCGAGCGCCGAAGCGGGGCCTTCGAGTTGAGCAAGCAGCAGCGGCGACGAGACGATCCAGAGCAGCACCGCCTGAAGCAGGAAGACCTTGAGAAGCGAGATCCACCAAAAGGCGGGACCCGCCTCCTCACGCCATTGTCTGTAGCGGAAATCCTCGGGAGCGCCGAGATTTCTGATGCCGACGTGGAGGGCCAGGCGCGCGGCCCAGAGTGTTGCGAGTCCGGCCACCAGGAGCCCTCGAGGGGTCGGTTGACCTTGGGAGCTCATCAGGTAGTAGACGCCGGCGACGACAAAGCCTGGACCCCAGAAGATGTCGACGATCCCCGCGTTGCCGAGCACCAGACTGAGCAACCACAGCAGCACGAAGCATCCGGTGATGAGTCCGAGTCCGCCGAGAAAAGGCAGGCCGCTCGTCAGGAGAAGGGCTGCGCCGGCGGCGGTCATGGCGAGAAAGACGATGGTCGTTCGGGTGGTCATGGGGCTTCCTTCAAGCGATCACGAGTGGAGATCCGCGCTCTGTCGAAGTCAATGAGTTCTCGGCGCCCGACTATTTCCGGGTGGGTCGCTGGAGCCGAGGAAGTGGCCCGAAATATGGGGTAACATCACAATCATATCAATGTTTTGTCTAGGACCTATGGAATTTTGACGGTTGATGATCGAGTTTCCCAGCGCGAGGATCATCATCCTTCTGCCCGACGGAAAGATGGCGTTGCCCAGGGGGATCTATGAAGGTCGCGGTCATCGGCAGTGGTATATCGGGTCTCGGAACAGCCTGGTTGCTGAGTCGACGGCACGAGGTCCACATTTTTGAAAAGCGCGACCGTCTCGGTGGTCACACCCACACTATCGTCCACGATGCGGAGGGCCGGGCGCTCCCCCTCGACACCGGTTTCATCGTCTACAACGAGAAGACCTACCCGCTTTTGACCAGGCTTTTTTCCGAGCTATCGGTCGAGACGCAGGCGAGCGAAATGTCGTTCTCCGTCAGCTGTGCCGATCCGGACATGGAGTACGCCTCGCACGGCTTGCGTGGGCTCTTCGCCGATCCGTCGCTGGTGTTTTCGGGGGCCTACCTGAAAATGCTCGTGGATGTCGTCCGCTTCGGGCGCCGGGGCCGGCGGGTTCTCGCCGGAACGGGCGATCCGCGGGTCACCATCTCCGAGTTCCTGGCCGATGGTCGGTTTTCGGAAACCTTTGCGCGCTACTACTTGATGCCCATGGTTTCGGCGATCTGGTCCTCGGGCACCGGGCTCGCGGCCGATTACCCGCGCGACCCGCTGCTGCGGTTCCTCGACAACCACGGTCTGCTCCAGGTCACCGGGCAGCCCGAGTGGCGAACGGTGGCCGGCGGGAGCCACAGCTACATCGGACCCCTCACCAGGGGGCTCGGTCGCCGCATCCACCTCGGCCACGGGGTGGAGAACGTCTTCCGCGGCGCGGACGAGATCGAAATCGCGCTCGACGACGGTTCGCGGCACCGTTTCGACCACGTGGTCATCGCCGCCCACGCCGACCAGGCCCTGGCCATGCTTGCAGAGCCCACGACTGATGAGGCCGAACTCCTCGGCAGTTGGCAATACTCGGTCAACGACACCTGGCTCCACACCGACACGGCGTTGATGCCTCGCCGACAGGCTGCCTGGGCTTCGTGGAACTACCTCATGGCCGATGCGAGTCGAGAGCGCGCGTCCCTGACATACCACCTCAACCGGCTCCAGCGCCTCGACGAGGATCGTGAATACCTGGTCTCGCTCAACCCTGAGACCGAACCGGCCCGGGACACGGTGATCCGGCGGATGTCCTATACTCATCCGATCTTCACCGGCGAGAGCGTTGCGACACAGGGCGAACTCGGGCGGATCAACGGACGCAACCGCACCCACTTCTGCGGCGCGTACTTCGGGAACGGTTTCCACGAAGACGGTTTCGCATCTGCGGTTGCGGTCGCCGACGACCTCGGCGTGGCCTTCTGATGGCGGCCTCGTCGCTCTACGTCGGCCGGATTCGGCACCGCCGGATGGACGAACCGGTGCGGGAGTTCTCCTACCCGATCTGGCATGCGCTCATCGATCTCGATGAGCTGCCGACGCTGGATCGTGACCTGCGGTTCTTCTCCCACAACCGATTCAACCTCACCGGGTTCGACGATCGCGACCACATGGGATCGGAGCGCGCTTCGGTTCGGGTCAAGCTCGAGACCTGGCTGCGACAGAGGGGTGTGGAGACCGAGCTCGGTCGCATCCAGCTCTTGACCCACCTCAGGATCCTCGGACATGTCTTCAACCCGGTCTCGTTCTATTTCGTCCGGGACCGCGAGGATCGCCTGCGCCACGCCGTGGCCGAGGTCAACAACACCTTCGGCGAGACCTACTGCTATCTCCTCGGCGTCGAGGGTGCGTCGATCCGTCACGAGGAAGACAAGCGGTTCCACGTGTCGCCGTTCCAGCCCCTCGACGGAAGGTACCGATTCCGCATCACTGATCCAGGAGAGCGCATGACTGCGCACATCGACGTCCTCCGCGACGGCGGACGGGTCTTCGACACGACGCTGTCGGCACAACGCCGGGAGCTGAGTTCGGGCGCCCTTCTGAAGACCGTTGCGCGACACCCGCACCTCGGTCTCTGGACCCTCGGACTCATCCACTATCAAGCGCTGCGTCTGTGGCTCAGAAAAGCGCCCTTCTTTACCAAACCAGCGCCCCCCGCCGGGGCATGGAGGACCCGCCATGGCCGAGTTTGAACGCCAATCCGCCCAGGAGATCATGCGCATCCGGCACGACATCGGACCGGATTTCGAACGCGAGGCCGTCGCGCAGCTACCGGCGGAGCTACTCCGGCCCCGCTGGCGGCTCGGATCGTTCTCGGATCGGCTGGCCCGAATCCGCCGAGGGCCACCTGGTGGTGCGGCTTCCCGACGGCTCGACGCGGACCTTCGCCGGCCGACACGCGGGCGCCAACCCGGTGATGGAGCTCCACGTCCACCGATGGCGGTTCTTCTCGCGCCTGTTGCGCCGAGCCGATGTCGGCGCCGGGGAGTCCTTTGTCGACGGCGACTGGTCGAGCCCCGATCTCGTCGGTCTGTCCCGTCTCTTCCTGGCCAACGAAACCGAGCTCGCGCCGCCGAGTGCTCTCGGTGCGGTCGGCCGTTTTCGTGATCGGATCGCCCACCTTCTGCGGAGCAACACCCGCGACCCAGGCGCGGCGCAACATCCACGCCCATTACGATCTGTCCAACGAGTTCTACGCGCTCTTTCTCGATCCCTCGATGACCTATTCCTCGGCGCTCTTCGATCGTCCGGATCTCGATCTCGAGGCGGCGCAGCGACGCAAGTACCAACGTCTCGCCGAGTGGGCCGGTCTTCGGTCCGGCCAGCACGTCCTCGAGATCGGGTGCGGTTGGGGCGGTTTTGCCGAGTTCGCCGCCGGTGAACTCGGCTGCCGCGTCACCGGGATCACGCTCTCAGAGGAGCAGGCTGTCGTTCGCCCGTGAACGGATGCTCAAGGCCGGACTCGATGATCGGGTCCAGATCAGAGTCGTGGACTACCGGGATGTCGAGGCGACGATTCGACGCGGTGGTCTCCATCGAGATGCTCGAGGCGGTCGGCCACCGGTTTCTCGACGGTTTCTTCGCGACGGTGGATCGCGTCCTGCGTCCCGGGCGGCAGGGTGGCGCTGCAGACCATCACCATTCCCGACCAGATCTACGACCGCTACCGCCGGGGCACCGACTGGATCCGCGACTACATCTTTCCCGGAGGCCACCTGCCGTCGCTGGGGGCGATCCAGGGATCACTGGTCGAGACGGACGGGTCTGGTCATTGACCGGCTCGACGATATCGCCGGGGACTACGCGACGACGCTGCACTGTTGGCGATCACGGTTTCTGGATCGAAGAGAATCGGGTCAGGGAGCTCGGCTTCGACGACCGGTTCATCCGGATGTGGGACTTCTACCTCGCAACCTGTGAGGCGGCCTTCCGGGATCGCCAGATCGGCGTGTTGCAGCTCGCGTTGTCCCGCAGCGGCCGGGGCGCGGAGATGGGGAGGGACGATCGATGACGCTGGGCGATCGACCTCGCCGAGCGGCGAATTCGTGCCGGATCCTCTGGTCAGGGTCGGGATGCGCCGGCTGCTTTCACGGCGTCTGCGGGACGAGCGCGCGAACGACACGCGTCGGCAAGGACGGAGCGTTCAAGCGTTCGTCAAGGAGATGGAAACCGAACCCGTGGCCGTTGCCACCCGGGACGCCAACGAACAGCACTACGAACTCCCGGCCGAGTTCTTCGCCACGGTGCTCGGGCCGAACCTCAAGTACTCGAGCTGCCTCTGGACGCGATGGCGTCCACCATCTGGCGCAGGCCGAGGAGCGGATGCTCGAGCTGACCTGCGAGCGCGCCGGAATCGAAGACGGCATGGACGTTCTCGATCTCGGCTGCGGCTGGGGCTCGTTCTCGCTGTGGGTCGCTCGACACTACCCCGAATGCCGGGTGCTCGCGGTGTCCAACTCGCGGACTCAGGCTGAGTTCATCCGTCAGCGGTGCGCCCGCGAGGGCCTCGATGGGGTCGAGGTGGTGACCGCCGACATGAACGACTTCTCGACCGACCGCCGGTTCGACCGGGTGGTCTCGGTGGAGATGTTCGAGCACATGCGGAACTGGGCCCGTCTCTTCGAGCGGGTGGCCGGGTGGCTGCGGCCGAACGGCGCGTTCTTTCAGCACGTCTTCTGCCACGCCCGCTATGCCTACCTCTACAGCGACAACGGCGCCTCCGACTGGATGGCCCGCCACTTCTTCACCGGCGGGATCATGCCGTCGGAAGACCTGCCGCGGCGCTACGACGACCACCTCGAGGTTGTCGATCAGTGGAGGGTCAATGGTCTCCACTACAGTCAGACGCTGGAGGCGTGGCTCGATGCCATGGATCTCAACCGGACGGTTCTGATGCCGGTCTTCGCCGCGACCTACGGCGACGATGCCGAGCGGTGGTTCGCCCGCTGGCGGATGTTTTTCATGGCCTGTTCCGAACTCTTCCGCTACCGTGGCGGAAACGAGTGGTTCGTCGCCCACACCTTGATGCGGCCGCGGGCCGGTCAGAGCGGGCGACTGATGCGGCGGCGAGTGCTGGTGCTCGTGCTGGCGGCGGTGTTCTCGGCGGCAGTCGCGGGAACCCGGGAGAGGGACTCCATGACGATCATCGACTTTTCGCAGGGCGGCTCGATCTGGCCGCAGATCAACGACGGCGTGATGGGTGGACTCTCGTCGGGTCAGATGATCGCCGCCGACGGCTACGCCACCTTTCAAGGGAACGTGTCTTTCGACAACAACGGCGGGTTCTCGTCGGTGCGCTCCCGCCCCGTTGTCCACGACCTCTCGGCCTTCGAGGGGCTCGTCCTCAAGGTCCGCGGTGATGGCAAGCGTTACGGCTTCCGGCTCAAGACCGACGCTTCGTTCGACGGTGTGAGCTATCAGGTCGAGATCACACCGCCGGCCGGAGAATGGGTCGAGATCGACGCTCCCCTTCGGCGATTTCGTGCCCGTATACCGCGGGCGGGTGGTCCGGGACCACCCGCCGCTCGATCCGAGCCGGATCGCCACTTTCGGTCTGCTCATCAGCCGGCAGGAGGGTCCCTTCAGGATCGACATCGAGACGATTCGGGCCATCCCATCCGCGGTCGATTCGTGAACGCCTCGGCCGGCAACCCGGTCAACCGCAAGAAACTGCCAAACTCGAAGTGGACGGCGGTGCGTCCGGTTCATCGGGAGAAGCACTTCATCGTCCTCGATTGGGTGCGAGACGACGACGGGACGCCGACCGATCACCTCGTCATCGAGGCAGTGTTGACCAATCGCGTGCGTGAGATCCACTGGCGGGAACTGGAGAATCCCCAATCCTGGCGAGGTGGGGTGGCGCTGAATCGGGTATGGATGCCCTCTGGACGCGAACGACGCCGACGAGTACTATAATCCTCCTCCCCCGTTGTGACGACGGGCGAAAGGAAACTCCCTCATGCCGACCACCGACCAGGTGCTCGAAAACACCATCCAGCGCTGCCGCGAACGCGACATCATCATCCCGACCTTCAAGGAGATGCGGAATCCCGAGCTGATGCCCGAGGGAATCCGTGAAGAACTCGCCTCCATCGGGTTGTGGGACCTCAACCCGCGCAACCTCTTCCGAATCACCTGGAAGAACGAGCCGGTGGCTTCCGGCGGCGGCTTCGGCGGGGTCAACTTTCTCGATCTGCCGCCTGAACTCACCGGGGTTTCCGCGAGGATCATCATGCTGGTGGGCAAGTACTTCCCGACCGGCGCACACAAGGTCGGCGCCACCTTCGGTCCATTGGTGGAGAAGCTCGTCCGGGGCGCCTTCGATCCAACGACCCAGAAGGCGTTGTGGCCGTCCACGGGCAACTATTGCCGTGGCGGCGCCTATGACGCGGCGCTGTTGGCGTGTCCATCCATCGCCGTGCTCCCCGAGGGGATGTCGCGCGAACGTTTCGACTGGTTGGAGCGGGTCGGTTCGGAGATCTTCGCGACCCCCGGCTCCGAGTCCAACGTCAAGGAAATCTACGACAAGGTCAAGGCGCTCAAGGCCGAGCGGGGCGACGAGATCGTGGTGCTCAACCAATTCGAGGACTTCGGCAACGGCGCTTGGCACTACGCCTGCACCGGTCCCGCCATGGAGGAGGTCTTCAACCAGGTGAAGACCGACGGCCAGCGTTTCGCCGGGGTCTGTCTGACCCAGGGATCCGCCGGAACCCTGGGCTCCGGCGACTACCTCAAAGAAGTCTATCCGCGGGCCAAAGTCGTGGCGGCCGAGGCGCTCCAATGCCCGACACTGCTCTACAACGGTTATGGCGCGCATCGGATCGAGGGCATCGGCGACAAGCACGTCCCATGGATCCACAACATGAAGAACACCGATGTGGCGGTTGGGATCGACGATGAGGCCTGCATGCGCCTGCTGCGGGTCTTCAACGAAACCGCCGGTCGCGCCTATCTCGAGGCCATCGGGGTCGATTGGGATCTCATCGGTCAACTCGATCTCCTCGGGATCTCGTCTATTGCAAACCTGCTGACCGCGGTCAAGACCGCCAAGTACTTCGAACTCGGCGCCGACGATGTGCTTTTAACGGTCGCCACCGACTCCATGGAGATGTACGGCTCGCGCCTCGAAGAAGAGCACGCCGAGCACGGAGACCTCACCGCCGCCCGCGCCGAAGCCGTGCACGAGCGCTATCTCCTCGGTGAGGGAATCGACAACGTCCTCGAACTCTCCTATTGGGATCGCAAGAGGCTCCACAATCTCAAGTACTTCACCTGGGTCGAACAGCAGGGCAAGACCGTCGAAGAGCTCAACGCCCAGTGGGATCGAAGGCGACTACTGGACGAGCCGCTTCGGCGCCTGGCGTGAGTGGGATGAGCGCATTACAGCCTTCAATGAACGGACGGGGTTGCTTCAGCGGTATCGCTGAAGCAGGCAGCAAATTCTTAGTTCTTAATTCTCAATTCTTAATTACATCGCACGAATTGCTGGGAACTTTGCGATGTAACTAAGATATTGAGAATTAAAAATTAAGAATTGAGAGTTGCGCTCGGCCTTGGCCGCGCTCGACTGCGTGCTATTCTCGAGGCGGTACGAAAGGACCCCACAATTGACGAGAAAGACGACCCGAAGATGGGCTTGATCGACGGCGAGTGGAACGAGTGCGGACGCCGCGTTGTCCGAGTTGAGCAGTGACGACAAGAGCCGTTGGTCACAGCGATCTCCGCGACCGACGCGGTCTGGGATCGGAACATCTTTAACCACGCGACGTCCTTCGGCGGACCCGAGGTCGGCGACTCCCGGACGCTCTCGGCGGCGATCATGGCCCGGTTGCTCGATGTCGAGTATGTGGCGCTCGCCTCCGCCGCCGGAGGGTCGCTCCTCCCGAGTGGTGACCCGGCCCTCGACGAAGTTCTCGAAACACGCGTGCCACGATGCGCTGAACACCTTCGCGGACGAGCTTCTGGGACCCGTGACCTTTGAAGGGTCGTTGATTTACGGTCTGCCCTTGCTGCTCGACAGTCCGGTCCCTGTTGGGGCGGTCCTTCTCGCGACATCGCGCCCCCTGAGCCGCGAGCAGGAGGTGCTTCTGCGGGAGTTTCTCCGGCACCTCGACACCCGGTTGACGGCGGCGGAGCGCCTCTACTCGCTGCAGGAGGGAGCTCGCCGAACTCAAGATGGAGGTCGGGAAGGCGTCCCCATCTGCGAGTTCGCCGCCGGCGAGGAGTTCGCGTTCGGTCGCCCCGATCCCGGACGGTTTCGACGAGACCGTCCGGGAGATGGCGTTGGCGATTCCCACGATCAACCTCTTTGGGATCGAGTTCCCCATGGCCAGCTTTGGCGATTTCTGCGGCTATTTCGTCGAGGTCACCGAGCGATATCTGGCGATCCTGGAGGAGGCCGAGAGCCTCTATCTCGACATCCCGACACCGGTGGACGCCAAGTCGAAGGAGAAGGCCTCGGCGCCCTATCTGCGACTGCTGGACGTCATCCGGGTCCTTCGACCCGCGGTGCGAATGATGTACCGGGTCACCCCGGATGGACTCGCCTTGTATGCCGCCCGACACGGGGTGCCGACCTTTGCCGATCTGACCCGGGCGGCAAAGCAGCACACCGAGGACGAGACCATCGAGCGGATCCTCGACATCATGAACGACCAGGGTGAAGAAGAAGAGGTCGATGCCCTCTATGCCCGCAGTCAACCGTATGAATTCCGCGCCGCCAACCTCGGTGAGGTCTTTGCATTGCTCGCGGTTCACCGGACCTTGATGTATCGGATGCCCGACCGGCTCGAAGACGAGAAACCGGTGCTGTTGTCGGCTATGATCAAATACCAGGCTGCGAGGGCGTTTCTCTTTGCCTATGAACATTTTGCCGATGTGCCGCTCCGGGGCGAGAAACGACACGATCCGAGGAACGCCCAGGCACTTCTCTTCAGACGACAGAACGCGCCGTCGTTCGGGCTCCTGCTGCGGGCCTACCAACAAACGAAATGACCGGCGAGGAGAGTCCAATCGAAACCGGCGGGGAAAGCTCGCATCGAAGCTTCCGCTGCCGGCGGTGCTCGCCATCATCGTGGCGGTGTGATGGTCGCTCCTCGCGTGGGGCTCTTTCTGACCCTGGCGACTGACGAGAAGCCGCAGAGGCTCGTCATCGCCACCGGTGTCGAGAGCGGCACCTACCATCAGCTCGGTACCGCCATGGCGAGAGTCCTCGAAGCGGAGGGCAGTCGCGGATTCGGTGGAGGTGCTCTCGTCCGAGGGAAGCGTCGCCAATATGGGACTCCTCGAAGCTCCGGATCGACTCGCCGATCTCGGCTTCGTCCAGAGCGATACCCGTCCGAAGGCCCGGGAGTCCGGATGATCGCCCCGCTCTATCAGGAGGTTCTGCACATCCTGGTCTCGAAACGTGTCGTCGACGAGGTCGAGAGCATCGGTGATCTCGAGGGGTTGCGGGTGTCCCTCGGGACCCCCGCCAGCGGCACCCGTTCTGTCGCCGGACGGGTGATCGGGCACTTCGATGTGTCTGCTGGGCGAGGACATCGATCTCCCCCCCGACGAAGTCGCGCAGGGGCTGATTGACGGGTCCATCGATGCGGCGTTCATGCTCAGCGCCATTCCCTCGGCACTGGTGGAGGAGCTCTGCGAACGGGACGCGGTGCGATTTCTGAGTCTTGGCGACTCGCAGCAGCGAGGGAACGAGGCCGACGCCCTGGCGCTGGTTTTCCCGAGTCTGACGAGCGGGGTGATCCCGCGCTCGACCTATGTCGCGCCTGCCGGAGCTCGCCTGTCGCCACGGTCGAGGTCTCCGCGTTGTTCGTGGTCTCGAGTGATCTCGAGAGCAGCCTGGTGAAGACCATCACCACGACCCTCTTTGCTCACCGGTCGCGGCTCATCGAAACCGAGGGAGACCGGGTGATCGTTGCGCGCCGGATCCGCGAGAAGTACCAGCCCGAGGCCGCATTGATTCCCTACCACGAGGGCGCCGTGACCTACTACCAACGGTCGCAGCCGCCGTTCATCGTCGAGTATGCGGAGACCCTCAGTTTCGGGCTCACCGTCCTGGTGGGCCTGTTCTCCATTGCCGTCGCCGCTCGCGAGTGGATGCGGCGGAAGATGAAGAATCGGATCGACGTTTTCTATGTCGAGGTCGAGGAACTCACGACGCAGCTCCAGGACCTCTCCCTCGACGAACTCGTTGCGCATCGTGAAGCGCTTCGCGATCTGCAACGAAGAGCCTTCGCCGAACTCGTCGCCGAGCGACTCGAGGCCAACGACTCCTTTACGATTTTCCAGGACTATGTGGCGAGCGAGAGAAGGGCCATCGAGGCGCGGATCGCAGATTTCCCGGATCGCCAAGATGCTCTATCGGAGAATCAAGACCAGTAGCCCAAAACCGACCTTCTTGCAGATTTCCAAAACAGGTCGCCTAAGCACCGCCACGCCGCGAGGCGGCGCCTACCCATGGAAAGAACAGGGAATCGATCCCGCAAAGAACGGTTGTGCAGGCATATCGATGTTCGGGTGCGGAGCTGCCCCAAGGAACACTACCTACCGAAAGTGGAGGAATTCCATTTCTTTCAGACCCGTGGCGCGCGAATTTGAAACACAAAGGACACAAGGGGCCACGAAGGTTCCACGAAGCATCGCAATATTGACCCGGGCCCCCTCCGATCTTGAAGGATCGAGCAACCCTGCGATGAGTCAGTCAGGAATGACTTGGTGGTCTCTTTGTGGTTCTTGGTGACCTTTGTGTTTCAAGACGCGGGTGCCGACAACCTGAAGACATCCAATCCGAGAACTCAGAACCGCCGTCAGTCGTCGATGTACCCCAGCTCCCGGAGCGCCTCTTCAACCTCAGGGTCGAGTTCCTGACTGCCCGGGTCGAAGGCTTTGCCGGTCGCGTTCTGCCATTCCGCGAGTTCGCCGTGGAGACCGACGACGATGTCGATGTTCTCCCCTGCGCGGTTGTCGCGTTCGCCCGGGTCGTCGATCAGGTTGAAGAGCTCGGGCTGCTGGCGCCGACCGGCGGCCGGGTACTCGATGAGCTTGATCTCCGGCAGGCGGATCGCTCGCACCAACCCGCGGTTCAGCAGTTGAGCTTTGATGTGCGGCACTCGCTGGGGCTCGGCGCGCGCGGTGATGAAGACCGGACGAGGATTCGCTTCGGTGCGTTCCCCACGAATCAGGGGCAGCAGTGATCGACCGGGTAGGCCCTCGGGTGACTCGAAGTCGAAGATGTCGAACACGGTCGGAACGACATCCAGGAGACTCACCTGGTCGGGGACGTGTTTTCCGGCGGCGGGGTCGCCGGGGACGTGGAGAATCAGGGGGACTCTTGCCTGCTCATCGTACGGCCGGGTGCCGTGATCCATGGTCCACTCGCGCTCGAAGAGGGTCTCACCGTGATCGGAGAGCACGACCACGACCGTGTTGTGAGCGACGCCGAGGTCCTCGAGTTCCTCGAAGAGGCGGTCGGCCAGACGGTCGGCCACCACGATCTCCCCGTCGTACCGAGCGACGTACTCCTGCTGTTCCGCCTGGGTGAGGCGGTTGACCGAGAGCAGGCGGTCCAGGTGCACCGGTTTGGAAACCGTGGTGAGCTCATAGACTCCCGGCAGAAAACGAAGGGCATCACGTGCGGGTGGATCGTATGGCCAGTGAGGTTCAAAAAGGTGGACAAAGAGAAAAAAATCCCTCTCCGCCGCGACCTGTTTCCGGAGCCATTTCACGGCGGCGGCGGTGGTCTGGGCTCCTTCTCGCCGGGCGCCGTTTCTGGGCGGTCCGAGATCATCGTCGTAGATCTCGAACCCGCGGTCGAGATCGGTGTGACGTTGGAGCGTCCAACCACTGACGAAAGCACCGGTGGCGAAACCCCTCTCGGTGAGAATGCCCGCCAGGGTTGGAATCCCCGGTTTGAGGGCCATCCCGTTGCGCTGAATGCCGTGGCCTCCGGGATACTCTCCGGTGAGAATCGTTCCGTGCGCCGGTGCGGTGGCGACGTGAACCGTCACCGCCTGATCGAAGACGACGCTGTCAAGCGCAAACCGGTCGAGGTGAGGACTTGTCGGCCGGCTGTAACCATGGAGACCGAGGTGGTCCGGCCGAAGCGTGTCGATGCTCAGGATGACCAGGTTCTTCGGCTCAGCGGGGGCGCTCGGTGGGGGACTGCACGCTGAGACGCGATCAGAAACAGGGGGATGATGATCCGCACGCCCTCATTGTACCCAGAGTGCTCCGCCACCAGGTATACCGCCCTGCCGCTGCCATCGCCGCCGGCTCTGCGCATGCCGCGTCCGTACCAGGGTCTCGCCACCTTCGGCCTCGAGGAGATAGATCTCCTGCGGGTCAACGGGGATGCGTTTCCCATCTTGCAGGTGCAGCAGTATCCGGTCGTCAAGGTCAAACATGAATCAAGTTTACGACCTCCGGTCGATTCAGCGGTCAAGCGGGACCCTGGGCGGCTGAGCGGTCGGTTCAGCGGTTGAGCGGTATGCACGTGTCAGATATCTCAGGTGCCACCCCGTTATGGGTGGCTTGACATTGGTGCGCCACTGATTTACGTTCTATTTATACCATGACCCACACAGGCCCTCTCCGCTGCGCGATCGGAGGCCCCGCGCCTCCTCGACCGAATGCGCATCCGCGATCCGGGTCCGCCACTACTCCATCCGAACCGAAGAGGCCTATCTCGGCTGGGTGAACCGGTTCTTTCGCTTTCACCGGCGGCCATCCGCGCGAACTCGACGCCGACGAGATCAACCGCTTCCTCACCCACCTCGCCGTCCACGACCACGTCGCCGCCTCCACCCAACGCCAGGCACTCAGCGCCATCCTCTTCCTCTACCGCAACGTCCTCAAGATCGATCCCCCGTGGATCGACGACATCGTCCGCGCCCGCCAACCCAAACGACTTCCCACCGTCCTCAGCCAAAGAAGAGGTCGCCGCCCTCCTCGCCCGCCTCGAAGGCACCGTCCAGCTCATCGTCCTGCTGCTCTACGGCACCGGGATGCGCATCCTCGAGTGCCTCCGCCTCCGCGTCCAGGACGTCGACTTCGACCTCGGCACACATCACCATCCGCGACGGCAAGGGCCACAAAGACCGCACCGACCCTCCTCCCCGACGCCTGCCGCCAACGCCTCCAAGACCATCTCGTCCAGGTCCGCGAACTCCACGAGCAGGATCTCGCCGACGGCTTCGGCCGCGTCCACCTCCCCGACGCCCTCGCCCGAAAGTACCCCAACGCCGCCGCCGACTGGCGCTGGCAGTACGTCTTCCCCGCCGGCTCCCGCGGCACCGACCCCCGAACCGGACACAATCCGCCGCCACCACCTCCACGAGTCGGTCGTTCACAAGGGCGATCAAACAGGCCGTCCGCGATGCGCGGCATCGCCAAGAGAGTCAGCTGCCACACCTTCCGCCACTCCTTCGCCACCCACCTGCTCATGGCCGGCTACGACATCCGCACCATCCAGGAACTCCTCGGCCACAAGGACGTCAAGACGACGATGATCTACACCCACGTCCTCAACAAGAGCGGCGGAAGAGGAATCGTCAGCCCGGCAGACACGCTTCAGGTCCGGGGGAAGCTCGGCCATGAGCATCGCTAACACCCTTCGTGTTATCGACCGATCCCAGCATCGATAACATCCCGCAGCGGATCACCGTTCCGATCTTCATCCAGTCAAGGTATGACTTGGAGTATGGATTAACCTGGCGAGCTGGAAGGAAAATTCGACCCGAATCGAGTCGTATCCATCCGATTTCTGTAGTATCGCTAACTTGAGTTGGCGCGGCGCTTCGCGCCGCCCCAACGGGCAGGGAGTTAAGTGCACGCCCGGTGTCCGGCGCGGCGCCGGCCAACCGGTCGTTCAAGCGGACCATCGCAGGCTACAGTCGGACGCAAGCGTCCGCCTGATATCCTGCTCGGCCGGTTAACTCCCTGCCCGTTAGGCAATCAGTGAACGAGGGATTTCATAGGATGTTTCGAGTTCTGGTCGGCCTGATTACTGCTCTCACCGCCATCATCCCGATGATCGCTGAACCTTGTTCATGCATCACCATCGGTTCGTCCGGCGAAATCTACCTCGGATCTTACGAGGCAGCCTTCAAAGGCAAGGTCGTGTCTGTCCGATGGATCAGTCTGCCGCATGACGACGGGTCGAACCGGTTGCTTCAGGCGGTGGCCATTGAAGTGTCGGAGTTTTGGATGGGCCAAGTTCCGCCCGTCACCGTTGTGTTCAGCGGCATCGGTGCCGGCGATTGCGGTTTCCCCTTCGAGCTTGGAAACACATACGTAGTTGTTGCGAAGCGTGTGCCGAAAGAGTATCGCAAAACCCTTCATACCAATCGGGATGCCTTTTGGACCGACATCTGCACACACACCTCGATAGCGGAAGACGCCGCAGAGCTTGTAAGTCAACTCAACGCGTCAAAGAAATCAACGAGGTACCAGACATTTGAAGAACAACATTGAATCAACGCGTCGCCTAACAAGGTCGTTTCAGGCGGACCGCGACCCGCGCGAGCGCGGCTCGCGTCCGCTGAACTCCAGTCGTTAGGCTCAGCCCGATGGACTCCCCGTATTGGTGCATCGCCCAAGCAAAAGACCTCGGAAGCGAATTCGAGGGACGGGAAGGCGCGCTGCTTTCTGAGGGGTTCGAAACGGAAGATGACTTGTCCCCCGACAATGTGACTTACTGGGTTTGGTGTCGAACCCGAGCACCAAACGAAGACACCGCGCACGATCTGATTCGCGAAATCCTAGAGGACCACGGCATCCAACGAATCGAGTCCATCAAGACCGCCACTACCGATCCGGGAGCCCTTGTCCGATCGGAACGAAGGATCGGGAAGCACCTGCCCACTGAAACGGTGAGCTTCAACACGGTGTATGTTGGTTTCAAGACCGGTGACCGCGATGCTATGAAGCAGGCCGAGAGAGTCATGAGGCTTACGTATTTTCGTGCTTGGTGGCAGTTCTGGAGGTAGTCGCACCGATGATGAAAATCCGACCTAACCTAGCTATTCCAGCGGACCGCGACCCGCGCGAGCGCGGCTCGCGTCCGCTGAACAGCAATCGTTAGGCTCGGCAGCATGAGAAACCCTGTCCGACGCAGCAGGAAGATCGGAAAAACCCAGGGGGGCAGGGTAAGTGATGGCAAAGCGTGGGAGAAATGGAGCCGCGTATTTTCCCGCACCGTTTGGGACGAGCTATCAGAGTCCTCTGACGAGTGTCGCGTCCTAGTTGAAAACCCATCCCGTGATTTCATCCACCCCTGCGATTCGGAAGAGTACTTGGGTGTCCTGAATCGGCTTCCTAGAGCAATCTCCAGCCCAGTCAAGGCAATCGTCCTGCGTCGAACTCCAAAGCTCGACGTGAAACTGGGCATAGACGCCAGGAAACGGTACCTCTGCGTGATCCTGAACTCGTTTCCCGCATCGCTGGAACTCAAGTGGGGCAGCCCCCCTTCAGCTGGCACGAAGAGGCACTACGACCCCTGGTGTCGCGAATGGCGTCAGAAAGGGAACGCCTGGGTGCTCAAATGGACGATCGATGAGGTGCGAAGGTACTACCTCTATCACCTGTTCCTCCACGAGGTCGGCCACTTTCACCAGCCAGACACCAACAAGCAACGCGTCCGGGAGGAATTCGCAGAAAACTTCGCTCTTGAATGGGCAACAAGGCTAGGTGTATTAAATGCAAATACTTAGACATGCGCCTAACACGAGTGTTCCAGGGGACCGCGACCCGCGCGAGCGCGGCTCGCGTCCCCTGAACACCGATCGTTAGGCTCAGGAACGGAAGGATGGGTCCTAGGATGGAGTCGTTCGGATCCAACAGCATCCACAACCTTGAGACAAAGGAGTTTCAGAACGAGAGCGGTCGGTTCCCGGCGATAGTGATGGGCTTGAATATCCTCGATATCGAAAACGCTGGAGAGTTCATTGATCACGTCGTCGAAAAGTTCAAGGTCCAGAGAACCTGCAGCCCGGTGAATACGATGAATATGACGGTGACCATCGTCGGCGATATGACCGCGGACGAGTTCCGCTCTCGGTGGCTACAAAGGTCCGCGGTTGACCCGATTCTCGAGCACTACATGTCGTCGATGGTGATGGCCGACGTACTTCATCTCCGAAGCGGCGAACTGGCTGATCGGGCATCGCTAATTACATGAATTATAAGCATTTGCCTAACATGTGCGTTTCAGGCGGACCGCGACCCGCGCGAGCGCGGCTCGCGTCCGCTGAACTCCAATCGTTAGGCAGGGACGAAGATGATCTGTCCAAACTGCAACGGGCACCTGGTTGTTCAACAGCACGGCGAGGTAGCGATTGACCTCTGTGATTCTTGCGGAGGGGTATGGTTCGACCCTGACGAAGTGTCCGAGTACGTTCGTCGAAACAAGTCCTGGCTTCGAGATCAAGTAGTCTCCGACGCCGATTTCGAGTCACTTACCGACGTGCCGGCTGGAGATTGCCCTCGGTGCCGCAAGGACTCGTTGCGCGTAGGTTTCTTCAACGGCCTGTCGTTCGAGCGTTGTAACGAGTGTTCTGGTTTCTTTCTCTCACCTCAACACCTTCGAGACATCACGAAATGGCTTGAATCGGAAGAACCCCCCGTGCGACCCCGGCCAATATCCACAGGAGAGGCTGTAGCAGAAGGTGCAGCTGGCGCAGTACTGGAGGGTGCCCTCTATTTCGTAATCTCCATGTTCATTCCGTCATAGGAATGCGTGTGTCATGAAAGCTCTGCCTAACCCAGCAATCAAGCGGACCGGAATCCGCGCGTTGCGCGGCTCCCGTCCGCTTATTTCCAATCGTTAGGCCAGCCGGTGGAAAATGGATAAACCCAACATGAACGCATCGATCCTAGACTCGACCACGAACAATGCAGTCGTCCAACTCCCTAGGCGAGCGTTTCCAGGTTCTGTCGTTCAGGGTGACAGCCTCTTCATCCTGCTCCACAGCGCTGAAGAGATCTCCAGAATGGCAAGGCCTCACAATGACTCGGAATTGGAGGGCAGTCTGGACGAATTGGTTGAGAACCTTTATTGGCGCTTCAGACATTACACTGATGTCGTAGTCAAGAACGGCGGGGAGATCCCTGAACAATGGATGGAGTATGCGGATGCAATCGAGAAACGGCTTGCCGCGACCGAGCCCTAACATTGCGTTGCACGGGACCACGATCCGCGCGTTGCGCGGCTCGTGTCCCGTGAACTCCAATCGTTAGGTCCAGGAATGCGAAACCTCTGGGTCTTCCAGACGGCGCTCATTCTGATCACCGTAGGCTGTGTGCCAACCGAGAACCCGGGTGGCGCAGGCAACCGCTTGGATGTCTGCAATGAGTTCCGATACCTAGAGGCCGCCGCTCTCGATACTCTTCGGTTTGAGTACCCAGTCGTGGTTTCAAATGTCGGTTACTTTTTCTGCCCGTGTGCGAGCATTACTCTGGCCGATGCCACCGGGAATGTCGAGCATTTCCAGCTCAACTGGCCACTGGGAAGTTTCGAGGATGCGACGATGCGTTACGGGATGCCGGAACCTGGCGGAACCGTGGTCGATGATGCAGCGTTGGTCGATGCGTCGCTCGTGCTCATGGGAAGCTGGGTCACTCGGACCTTCAGCCCCGGATGAGATCGCTCGATTTGCCACTACCAGTGGTCCAAACGGGTGCGAAACGAGCGAACCTGAGATGATGGCAAGAGTTGTTCTCAACCTCGCCAACCAACCCAGGTACTCGCAACTAGTGGAGGCAATCGTCTCCGGAGGCGAGTGCCCCTCGGTGATCGGCGAAACGAGCAACGCTGTTGAGTCGCCCCGGATGTTGGTCGAGAATCTGGGAGAGGCGTCGAGGCCTCGCCCGACGGTCCCCAGGTCATTACTGCAACCAGAAGGAACCACCGATGATCAGGAACCATGACCTAACAG
>CAWKLM010000020.1:0-24635 GCA_963850475.1 Ilumatobacteraceae bacterium
AAGGATCTTGAGGTCGCGATCGTGATGATTCTCCCGGGACGGCGCCTTCCTGCTCTACGATTCGGACCAGCTGCCGCACCCCACGGAGCACTACTACATCGGCCACATCGTGGTGAACGCCCACAACGATGAGGGCAAGGCCCCGGCTTTCGGAGCCTGGAACGTGGTGCTGGCCGACAGCAAAGGGCTTGATGAGCGGTTTGGTCGCGCACCCTCAAGGATGCGCCTACAGAAATGCCTTATAGTTCGCGGGGCTAAGATTCTGTAGGCAGGTCCTTTAGGGCCTGCGACCACTTCGTTGCCGTAGCAACAACCGCCCAGCCGGTTGAAGGGCAAACGAGAAGTTTGTTCTTTGGGGAGAGGTAGGTAACGCCGAGCTCTGCCCGGGGCTCGACCAGTTCCGGCCGCAGGTCGGTCGCTCTTGAGCTCAGGTTGATCGTATACTCAATGGCAGGAAGTTGCGCCGCGGTGGGCGATGTGTCGCACGGCGGCCGAAGACACGGGGAGCACTCTCCATGACGGGAAGGCAAATCACGACTTTCCTCGCGGCCACGCTTTTCACCGCGGTCGCCGCTGCTGACACTATTCTCGAAGTGACTCCTCTCACCGACAGGGAGACGTACCTCGTCGGCGAGACGGTGCAGATCACGGTTCGCGCCTGCAACCCGCTGGATGTGTGGCACACCGAGGTCATGGGGTGCTCGATCTGTGTCGACCACGGATGCTTCTGCTGCGCGTACCTCAACATCGTGGACTCCAGCGGCGCCGAGGTGGCCTTCCTGGACGTTCCTCCCATGGGGTGTCCGGCGGTGTACATCGACTACGTATTCGCGCCCGGCGAATGCAGGGAGGTGTACTCGGCGTGGCAGCAGCTCGAGGGCGGGTACCCACTGTACTTTCCGCATCAACAAGGTGACCAGGTCCCACCGGGGATCTACACCCTGCGCCTCGAGTGGACACCCGACCACCCGATATTCGAGTCGGCGCCCTTCGAGATCTCCGCCCTGCTTTTCGCCGACGGCTTCGAGGACGGCGACACCTCCTCGTGGGATGTCACCCGGCCCGAGGGGTAGGGAGCAGTGAGTTTCTTGTTGAGTATGAGTTGACTTGGGCTTAGGCGTCAGCGACGACGGCGCTTCTACAACGGCAAGCCGTTCCGTCGAGAAACTCCAACACCCTCCGGTTGAACCGATCGGCCTGAACCAGGGAGAGGTCGTGGCCGCAGTCGGTGAAGAGTTCGGTCTCGATCTCGGGCGCGACGCTGTTGAGCTTCGCCACCGCCTCGGCACCGGTGATCGAGTAGATGACCTCGTTCTCGCCGACGAGGAAGAGCACCGGCACCTGGAAGCTCCGCCACTCCTCGTCGGTGAGGACCGTCGGATGGACCATCTGCTTGAACTTGAAGCTCCGCAGACCGAGCCACGCGTTGTCCTCGGCCTCCTCGACGATTCGTCCGCTCCTCAGGCGTGCCGTCGGCCGCATCGTGGAGGGCCCAGCGGACCATGCTCTTGGTGAAGTGCGGATGGGGAATCAGGCACATGATCCCCTTCTTGATGAAATCGCCGCTGAACCAGGCGACCGTTGCCGCCGGCGCGACCAGAACAACTTTCGAGAGGCGTTCGGGATGCGCCAGCCCATACTGGCTCGCGATCCAGCCGCCGTACGAGAGCCCGAGGAGGTTGACGTTGTCCTCGAGACCCATCCGGACGAGGAGTTCATCCAACCACTCGACGAAATCCTCGGGCGTCGTCATGTTGCGGACATAGACGCTGCGGCCGAAATCGAAGACATTGTCCACCGCGTAGACGCGGTAGTTATCCGACCACGCCGCCACGTTGGGCTCCCACATGAGCGAGGTCCCGTTGGCGCCCGGCAGGAGGACCAGCGCCGGTCCGTCTTCGGGGCCGCTGATCCGGACAAAGGTCTCGCCCCACGAGGTGTCCACATAAGACCTCTTTGGAAGGAACCGGCCAGCGCGCGGCCCGGGCGTCGTAGTTCGCGAGGTAGCGATCCCTCTTCGCCGCGGATTTGAATGGGTGGACGCCATCGATGACCACCGGCCGGTTCATGGCTCTCACCTGAAGACGCGATCCACCCGGCGAGACCGAGCACCACCAGTAGAACACGACGGCGCAACCAATCCCGAGGAATCTGAGCAGCCTTCTCTTCTTCGGCTTTGTCATGGCGATGCACCCCTTCGGGCTCGTGCGGATCCCGTCCTTCGGCAGCACAGGGTACTCTTTCGAATTGGCGTGACACAAAAAAGTGCGGCCAAAAGGGCCGCACGAAATTTCGCTCTGAAGTCCGGCAGTCGATCAGCTCAGAACATCCAGCCGATGCCGGCGCTGACGTCGGGAGTGATCGGACCTTCGAGGATGTTGTAGACGAGATTGCCTGTGAAGGCCCACGTGTCGTAGCTACCCCTGGCGGCGATCGGGCGTCCGTCCTCGTCGATCGGGGTGGCGTCGTAGCCGACTCCGGTCCACTGCATGCCGAAGGTCGTGGCGAGGTGCTCGTTGATGTTGTAGCCACCGAGTATCGAGAGACCCCAGTCATCATTCGTGTTGGCGGTCGACCCGCCCCTCGAAGTCCAGATCTGAGCCGAGCTGGTACAGCAATCCGATGGCGAGTTCAAAACGATCGTCGCGGTCCTCGGCCTGCACCGTCGTGCCGCCGCGAGCAGTGCCACGCCAGGGCGGCGGAAAAAATCATCTTGCTGATTCTCGGTTCCCGTTCGATGCTCGTTCATCATCTTGTCTCCTTTGACTTCCATGCCCTTTCCGGGCTGATCATGTGAGTGTGGTTGATGTGAATATTCACTCGACCAGGTATTCATGGCCTCAGAACGCGAGATGCCTGTCACTACGATCTGGAAGTGTCAAACACCAGGCGAACGACTCAATTCCGATGATTCTCGACCACGCCCGACGTACGACCGACTCGCGGTCGTCGGCGCACCATAGCCGCGGGAGGCGCCTTGGGAACCCGTAGTTTTACGAGGTCGACTTCGACCGATCAGTCCGCCGCAACCGGCTCCCACGACGGGTCGGGGTTGTAGAGCTTCATGGCGTGGTACTGATCGAGGGTGTCCTCCCCGAGATCCTGCTGGAAGACGATGCCGTTGTGGCTGACGATGAAGGTCTTGACCCCGGTCATCCCGTATTCCGCCGGAGCGGCGGCGAGAGCGAAACCGCCGATCATCGCACCATTGATGACGAAGTCCATCTCGCCCGAACGGCGCGTCCGGGCCCTGACCCTCGAGGATCTTGAAGTAGTAACCGTGGAACGGTGAAGTACTCTCGGTGTAACCCTCGGCAATGATCCGGGCGATCGCCTCACCCACCGGCCCCTGCCAGGAACCGTCCGCAGCCTGCCACGCCAGACCGTCCTGGGTGCCGGGGGTGCTGATGACGCGCCGCGCATACTGGTTGACCATCGCGCCGTCGTGTTTTTCCGAGGCGTAGTCGTACTGCGCCTCGACATAGCCGAGACAGATCTCGATGGCGTCGAACTCGTTGCGTCCGATGCGGCGATAGAGTATCTCGTCACGACCGGCTGCGGTGTCGAACCGCCATTTGCCGCGCTTCTCGACGATGGGCATGGGCAACGGCCAGTCTTCGGCCCCGACAGACAAGAACGGCGACCTTCGGCATCCTCGGGATCGATGGTCACCTGCATCTGGTTCCGCGCCTGTTCGGCAAAGGCCTCGCTCTGATTCTGGTCGAAGACCGGTTCACCGGTGACCACAAGGTCCACCCCTTCCGGTCCCAGGATTTGCGTCAAAGCCTGAACATCGAAGTTCTCGGCGGCGACGACAAGCGCTTCGGCCGCCTCTTCGGGCGTCGCGAACGCCGTCCCGGTGCCCCCGGATCTCGCGGTCCCGTTCCCGCAGGCGATCGTCAACAGCAGGGAAGCGACCACGGCTCCGAAACAGAGTCCGAGATACGCGATACGGACGCGATTTTGGATGAGATTTCTGACCAACGTTTGATCACGTACATCACGTTCACCTCCGCCTCCCGCCGCCCCGGGACCCGCCGCCTCGCGACCCCATGCTGGACGCGCCCCGCGAGCTCGCCGCCCGGGCGTTCGACCCGCTGTAGCCGCCGGAACTGCCACCAAAACCGCTGGCCCTCGACCCGCTGCTCGACGGGATGTTGCGGCTGCCGATGTTGTTGGTACTCGCGGATGGTGCCCCGCCGCCGGCGCGGTTCGTGGCGCTTCCCGAGCGGTTGGCGGTCGTCGCACTGGCGCCACCCGATCGGTTACCGGTGCTTCCGGCAGCACGGTTGGATCGGGTGCCCGCGGCTGGCGCCGGCCCTGGCCGGTTGCCTGCACTTCCGGCGGCACGGTTACCGGCGCTCGCGCCGCCCGATCGGTTGCCGGCTCCGGCCTGCTGCTGACGTGCGGTCGCCTGACGGCTGCTCATCGAGTCGCCGCGCGCCGATCCGCCGTACTTGTTGGCCGTCGCCTTGTTCGAGTACGGCGTCCCGCCGCGATGATTCGAATTGTGCTGCCAGTTGCCGCCGCCTCGGTTGACGTTCCGATTGAAATTGTTGTTGACGTTGATGTTGATGTTGCCGCGTCCCCAGCCGCAGCGGCAGCACGAACCGCCCCACCTGGCGGCGCCCCAGATGAACCCGACGCTGAAGGCCACGAATGCGCCGCCGACCACGGTACGGGGGGATAGTAGATCGGCGGGTACGGGTAGATGGGCGGGCCGTAGACATAGGTCGGGCTGTAGCTCGGGACGTAGATGATCTCGGGTTCCGCGGGTTCGACGACGATGACCGTCTTGGTCTCCACAACCTCGGTCGTGACGACCTGTTGCTCGTTGGACTCGAGCGCGCCGTTGTCCTTCGCCTTCGCCCGCATCCGCTGGACGGCATCCATGACGTCGGTCTGATTCGTGAGAAAAGCGTTGCCGAGACTCGGTGACCCACTGGATGTCGTCAGCGAGGCGCTTCACCAGATCGGGCAGCGCCGCCATCGACTGGATGCTCGGATCCCAGGGCTGCTCCGCCACCGCATCGGCCAGCGCGTCGTCCTCGAGGCCGGGGTTCTTGCCGAGCCACTGTTGGAGCTGGATGATCTCGAGCGGGTAGGTCGCGGCGACGAGCACCTGGGCCAGCAGCGGATCGGAGTAGAGGGCGACCGGTGCGACCAGCGAGTCGAGCTCATCGGGCGGGATACTGATCGGGGCCTCTTCGGTCGCAGCTGCCGGCGTCGTTGGAGGCTCCTGCGCCCGCACAGAAGCCGGGCCACCCAGTTGCAGGATCACGGCTGCCATCGCGATCACCGCGATCGTCTCTCTTCCCGGTCGGGACCGGTTGGTTGTTGCTGACATCACTGCAGACCCCTTTCGCTCACTCACCGGGAGGCTTCCCGCGGATGAACTGTACCGCTCGTTAGTTGTCGGTTATACAGTACCCGGCCCACGGCGTCATGGGAACCCGAAAACTACGGGGCATCGCCACAATCGATGGTTGCCCCGGCCACGTCCTGGTGAATATTGTCACTCGTGAATCGATGCTCACGGCAGCGATGTCACGTGATCCTTGTCGCGTGCGGTGTTACACGTAGGGGTGGGGTTGATTCCCGCCAGTCAGAACCGCTGATGAGTGGTCGAAACCGCGAATCCTAGAGGGTGTGGTGTTCGCTCGGATTGCATCAGCAGTTCACTCGTGCCATCAAGAGTACCGAGGCGCGGGTGCAACACCCTCCACTACGAGACCGCACGAGATGATGTTATGGAACCAGCTCCGGGAATTGAACAGCAGGCCACTGGTTCCTCGCGTCACGTCCCAGCACCCGGCCTCGTAGTTTTCCGAGTTTGCAGTCCCGCGATTTCCGACTAGTCTATTGATCTCACCGATTCGCATGGCGAACTTGTGAGACATTGCGAGATTGAGGTCGGGACCGCAGGCTCGGGTCAACCAAGAGGGTTTCGGAGAACATATGAGTGAGGGAGCGTCAACATGAAGACAAAGCTCGCGACGACGGTCGCCGTCTGCCTACTTGCGGTCGGTTTCACGTCGACGGCCGATGCGCAGAAGTTTGAACTCACTGGTTTCGGCGGATGGCGGTTCGGTGGTGGGTTCGAATCCCTGGACACCGGCGCCAATCTCGATCTGGAGGGCACATTCAGCTACGGTCTGATCTTCTCGATTCCCTGCAAGGCCGAACACCGGTCCCGCCTCGAGGTGGTCTGGAGCGCCCAGAACACCACCCTCGCCTCCCCCGTTTACGGGGAACCCGCATTCGACCTCGACGTGCACTATCTCCATCTCAGCGGCATGGTGCCGTTCCACACATCCATCGCCAAGCTGGACACGCTGCTCACGGCCGGGGCCGGCGTCACCTACATGCAGCCCGGCATCGATGGCGCGGGCTCGGAACTGGGCTTCTCGGTCAGTCTTGGGGGCGGCCTGATCTATCACGTCTCCGACCGGGTCGGCATCCGGCTCGACGCCCGCGGGTGGTTCACCTTCACCGAGGGCGGCGCCGCGGTCTTCTGCTCCGGCGGTTGTGTAGTCGCCTTCGGCGGCAGTGGTTTCGGCCAGATCGACGTGACCGCAGGGCTCCAGTTGGCGTTTTAGCTAGACTTCGCGTTCAGGTGCGTCGTCGTCCAACGTAGCCACGGAGCGGGCGTATAGCTCGATGCCCGGTTTGGCGCTCAAACCGTGGACGAAAATGCTCAGCAGCACCGTCGCCATCACCGCGAGCGTGACGGTCAGGTGCGCAGCACCATGCGCCTTCTCGAAGTAGACCAGCCCGAGCACGATCGAGGCGAGCCCGCGCGGTCCGAACCAACCCACAGAACGAGCAGACTCATGTCTCATCCCTTCCGGCCTGCGCCGGATCCCATGACACCTCACTCCGGCACATGGTCGGCCTCGACAAGGCGATAGCTGGTGCTTCGACCCCCGCCCGGGTTCTTCACAATGATGCCTCGTTCGAGCAGCGCGTGAATATCTCGAAGCGCCGTGTCGTTCGAGCACTTCGCGAGCTTGGCGTACTTCGAAGTCGTCAGGTGCCCCTTGAAGTCGTCGAGCATGCGGTTGATGACCTTTCGCTGGCGCTCGTTGACCGGAGTCTGGTTGATCCGTTGCCAGAGCCTCGCCTTGTAGAGCACCGACGAGAGCACCGTGTCCGCGCCGTCGATGGTGCGATCGAGACAGGCGAGGAACCACGCAAGCCATGCGGTGATATCGAGAGATCCGCGCTGGGCGGATTCGAGCTGGAGATAGTAGGCATTCCTCTCTGCTTCGATGCGCCGATGACATGCTGTAGAAGCGTTCCTTCGTAGCCGTCTGCCTGTGAGAGCGCCATTTCAGCGATGGCGCGAGCGATGCGCCCGTTGCCGTCTTCGAACGGGTGAATGGTCACAAACCAGAAGTGCGCGATACCGGCCTTGAGCACCGGATCGAGCGCCATCCGCATGTTGAACCACTGCAGGAAGGACTCCATTTCGCTGTCGAGGCGTTCTGCCGGAGGCGCCTCGAAATGAACTCTCTCCTTGCCGACGGGCCCCGAGACGACCCGCATCGGACCCGCTTCTTCGGTTCGCCACGCGCCAACCGTGATTCGCCCCATCCCGCTGCGGCCGGTTGGAAAGAGCGCGGCATGCCAGCCGAAGAGGCGTTCCGCCGTGAGTGGCGTGTCGTAGTTCCTCGTCGCATCGAGCATCATCTCGACGATGCCGTCGACTTCCCGGCTCGGCTCGGGAAGGCCCGCGACATCGAGCCCGAGCTTGCGAGCGATCGACGAGCGGACCTCGTCGGGGTTGAGGTTCTGCCCCTCGATGGCAGAGGTCTTCACCACCTCGTCGGTGAGCGCGATGAGACTCGCTTCGGTCCGAAAGTCGAGTCCGAGCGCCTCCATCTTCCCGAGGTGCCTGCCCTGCTTGTGGCGCACCGCCGCCAAGCGCCCCCGCCAGGGCTTCACTGTCCCATTTGAAATCCGGCCATCCGGGCCGTTCGTGGATGTAGGTCATATTCAATGCATTTCCTGCGGTGATTATACTCTCTAATCACCGCACCGACAAGTATTCACCGCATTTAGTGCGTTAATTATCCCAGCCACCACCGTTTCACGCTTCAACGCACCTCGGGATCGGCGGCACCACGGATCGCCTTCGGATCTTCCTAGTTGCGACGGTGCCTGAAGGATCCGAATTCAATCAGTCGCCGAAGCTGTCGACCACGGTGGCGGCGAAGCTTGCCGGGAAGGCGACAATGATCGTCCGCTTGACGGCCACCAAGGTGTCGGTGAACAGAGGAAGCCGATCCACTGCGAACAGAACTGTCGCCGCGACCATCATGGTGACTCCAATGTTTCCAAGCCGTCTCGTTTTCACCCCGGTATTGGAAATGCCTCAGTTCTTGGCCGACGTATACACACGTTGAACGGCGGAGACGATGATCGCGGTGGTCCAGCCGAACATGATGATGCCGGTGGCCGCCTCGAAGGAGGCCAGGATTCGCCACTTGCGGATCGAGGACCACGTCGCCGTATCCGAGGGTCGTGAAGGTGACCGTCGAGAAGTAGAGCGCCGACTCCATCCCCGAGATCGCTCCCAGCGCGACAAAGACGACAGCATAGATCGACGCCTCGACCAGGCCGGCCGCGAACATCACCAGAACCGAGAATCCAACCATGAGCAGGCTATCAGGGTTCTCGTCTGGGGGTTTTGCTCGTGGGCTGCCAACCTGTGCATGGTGATCATCATGAACCCGGCGTGGATCAGAGTGGTGACGAGCATCATCAGAAAACCCATGGCGAGATTGCTCCACATGATCAATTCAAGGCCATCCTTTCGCGAGACCGTGTCTATCACAATGATCAGGGTTCTCGCTTCCGATGACGATGGAAGCCGTCGATCATCGCCGCGTAGAGGTCGCGCACCTTGTCGCCCATCGAACCCAGGTAGAGGTGCCCCACCAGGAACAGGATGCCCGCCGCCGCCGTGAGCCAGTGGATCGCCGCCATCCAGAAGGCCCCGGGGTGGCCGAGCACGTCCTGCGGCAGGACACCGGGGAACAGGAGCGCCACGCCCGACAGCAGCAACAGCGGGTACATCACGTACATGACCCCGACGTACGTGAGGTGCTGGAGCGGGTTGAACTTGTGCTCCGGGTCACGTGGTACGGGTGCGGCTCGCCCTTGAAGATGCCGATGAGGTACCACCGCGCCTGCCGGAGGATCCCGCAGTCCGTCCTCGGCTTCGACAGGTACTGCCTCTGGTTCGCCGAGCAGCGTTGGCCGACGAAGTAGAGCACGCCGACGATCACCAGCAGGCGGCGCCCGCCAGATTGTGGACGTTGAACGCCGTCTCGAACGACAGGATCGGTCCGCGCCGCTGTCCGAAGTGCAGGCGGAGCCCCGTGTAGGCGAGCACGATTGAGCAGGATCGCGTTCGACCAGTGCCAGACCCGCAGCCAGGCGGGATACATCTTCACCTTCTCGGCCGACGCCGACATCCCGGTCGGTTGCGCCGCGTCAGGCGCGCAGGAGGGTGTGCTCAGGACCCCGCATCACGGTGCCCCCGAGCAGCACTACGATCATGCCGTCCACGATGCGATTGCGCGTCGCCCCGTCACGTAGGCGTCTTTGAACACGAGCGGGTTCGTGACCCAGGAAGCGCGGTCGTCCGTGCGCGACGTACTTCGGCAATGAGCGGCGCGTCCACGTCGTGACAGGCGTCGCAGCCCGGATCGCCTGGTCGCGCGACCACCTCGTGATCGTGATCGGTCAATCGGCGTGTGACACACGATGCAGCGCATCTTCGCGTGAGCTTCCGCCGGCGGGATCCATGCGTGCGCCTCCCGAGCCCCTTCGCCCCCTCCGCCCCCGGCGCGGGGATCACGCCGTCGCGGTGGCACTCGATGCAGGCCCGGTTCGCCTCCCGCACCCGCTCCTCGCGCGGCATCGTTGCGAGATCCGCCGCTCATGAGGTGCGGATCGTGGCACTCGGACGCAGGAGAAGCTGTCGAGCTCGGTCGCGTGGACGCTCCGTTCGTACTCGTCGGCGCAGCCTCCCGGAAGCGGTCGTGCGTGAGCATCGATGCAGCTCGCGCGCTCCATCGCGCATCGCCAGCCGGTGCGGGATCTCGTCGAACCCCTCGGCATCCGCGCCCTCGTGGCAGTCCGTGCAGTCGAGGCCCGCGTGGACGCCGGCCTCCCAGCGCTTCCTGTCGAAGACGAAGATCCGCTGCGTCGGTGACGGCCTCGGCCGGCTTCACGTGGCACTTGACGCAGCGCCTGGAGCCCTGGCCGATTCCTGGGCGCGTGCCGGGCCCGCCGCGAGGCACCAGGCGACGACGAAGGAACGGAGCGATGTGACTCGGCGATGGTGGGTCGCATGGCCGGATCAGCCTTCGGCCTCTTCGTGTGATCGTTGTGGCACATCATGCACTCCATGTGACCCTGCTGGTGGTTCAGGCTCGGCTTGGTGTGCCACATGTCGTCCGGACCGTGACACTCGACGCAGTGCCGGATCTCTTCGGAGGGCTCCCAGTGTGGAGGCGTCCAGCGGTCGGCGAAGTACTCGTTCATGGCGAGCACGACGGTGTAGACGACCTCGCCGCACACCTTGGCGCAGCGCTCCTTCTTCGCCTTGGAGGAGATCTCTCGCCCGGCGGCCAGCGCCCACTTCGAGACCGAGGTGTGGCACAGCGGCGACATCGCCTTCACCCGGACCTGCCCGGGCATCTCGGAGATGTCGTCGAAGCGGTCGGTCGGGAACTCCTGATTCGCGTACCAGTAGAAGAGCCGATCGATCATCTGCCGGAAGATCTGCCCTTCTTCACCGTGGCCGTACGCCACCAGGTTGATGATGCAGGACGCGCCGCCGAGCGAGCCGCACAGGGTTCCGTGGCCGCCGTATCCGGCCGCCGCATGGGACATCATCAGGTCGGGCAGCGTCGTCCACGGGTAGCCGACCTTCTCCTTCAGTAGGCTCAGGATCGAGAGGTAGGACCCGGAGCCGCATCCACCGCGGACGGGATCGAAGTACAGGCGGTAGGCGCGGCGACCGGCCTCGAGCGGGTCGAGGGGGAACCACTCCCACGGCAATGGCGGCGCTTCCGCGATCACGGGCTGCTCGCCGGCCGAGCATCCCACCACCCCTCCGAGGGCGAACATTGCGGTGCCTGCGAGCATGTTTCGTCGCGAGAACCCCGAACGATCCCAATCCTTCATCTCGAAATCTCCTTTTATGGCGAAATTCTCTTGTGCCAGGTTACTTCAAGCGGCTTTCGGGCTGGGGATCCGGTTGAAGGTCTCAGCCGGATACCCCACCAGGCTCGCCATGTATGGGATGAATCCCTCGGGCAGACCCAGCAGCTCGATGAGCGGCGGGTGCGCCTTGGCGGCGGTATAGGTGATGCACAAGACCTCATCAGCTTCGATGATCGTGTCCACCGTCATCTCTCCTCTCAGCAATCGCCGCGCCACTCGGATTCCTCAGTCCATCTCCCGGGGCTACCCGAGCCGCGAACTCGGCATCGAGAGTTTCTCCTGGGTCTTCTTCTCCCAACCCGCCTCGAGCAGTCTCCCTCGCCGCCTGCTCGAAGAACTCCGGTGCGGCCCACTTCTGCACATCGAAGTCGTTCTTGATGTAGCCGTGCTTGAGCATGAAGTCCTTGCCGATCTCGACCATGGCCAGGTTCTGCGGCGACAGGTTGGGCACCATGTCCACGTGCTTGATGCCCCGGTAGGTGTCCTCGACGTCCAGGTAGTAGGTCTGCTTGTTGAGGATCGCCGCCGCAGCATGCTTGTGTTCGTTGGACCAGCGCCCGACCCTGATCATGCCTTTCATGAACGCGACGACAAGTTCCGGGTGCTCCTCGGCCATCACATCGGTACAGGTGATGATGGCGGGGATATTGGCCACCTGCAGCCTCCAGTCCGGGTACTGGGACAGGTCTTCGATCGCAGCCATTTCGCCCGTCGCTTCCTGTATATGCTGGAAGACCTTGCTTTGGGTGTAGATCGCATCGACCTTGCCCTCGAGCAGCGCAGTTTCCAGCGGACGGAAGGCCAGATCGTGCTTGTGGTCACGTTTCAGCTGCCATCAGATCGGATTGACCATGGGCGTCAGCATCTCGGGATCGTCGTACCAGTCATCCGGGTAAGGGAAATCGACGAACTGGACATCCTTTACGGTCATGCCGTTCATCCGTGAGCATCAGTCAGGATGCCCTGGTGCTCCTGGATGCGCCACCAGTCGTTCTTGAGGGTGTTCAGGCTCTTGGTAATGCCGATTTTTTTGCCCTTCAGATCGCTCATCCGGTAGATGTTGTCCCTGGCACGTACCATCATGCAGCCGCCTTCATAGGGTACGTGTGTCAGACCCAGCAGCCGGGTTCTGCGCATGTCCGCATGAACGTCGATGGGTGGGAACAGGCCGCCGAAGCGGATCAGGTTGTCCTGGTTGTGAATGTAGTGCGGGTACCAGTCGGTCTCGCGGCGGGAACGGAAATAGGCAAACTCGACACCGATTTTCGCGAACTCCTCCGCGGTCCAGCCCAGTTCCTGGTCCACGTTGCTGGCGGAGATGAGCGGACAGTTGGTGTAGTACACCTCTTTCCAGTCCAGGTCGACGACTTTTGACGTCTTCCCGCCGACGGTTGCCGACTCCGCCGCTCCGGCATTCGCGGCGTGGGCCACGACCGCTCCTGCGGCTGCGAGGCCCGCCCCGGCCACCATGGTCCGTCGGGTGACAGTTGGTCATTTTGTCATCTTTCATTTCGATTCCTCCTGTGCTGATAGGTCGTTTGGGATCCAGATCTGATCCAGGTTGATTTCGTAGGTCCACGGCAGGTTCGAATTCTGCCAACCGTTTTTCATCCTTCTACCGTTGAACACGCTCTCGGGATCTTTGACGATGCCGCCTTCCATCCCGTCGACGATGTTGTAGACATTGGTGAATCCCGCCTCGGCAAGCAGGTTGATGGCCGTGGCGGCGCGCTCGCCCGACCGGCACGTCACGAGGATGACGCCGTCGGGTTCCACCCATTTGCCGACCTGGGTCACAAACTCGGGATTCGGCTCCATGGCGAACATCTCTCGTTCGGGATCCCAGCGGTGGGTCTGGAAAAACGCCGGGAGGCTGAAGGCCATGGGCGGGTGACCGACAAAGACGTACTCGGCGAGGGTACGGATGTCGAGGATCGTGATCGCCTCAGGATCCGCCTGCCACATGTCGTGGGCATCCTTCGCGGTGACGTAGAGCCCGAGTTTCGTTTGAACCCTCGGGTCCTCACCAGCCATCGCCTAGGACGAACCAATCACCATCAACAACCCGATAACCGCGTGTTTTCGCATGATTTCACCTCTCGTTCCGATTTCTTCCGTGTATCGAACTCACCACCTACCCTTCCGCCGTCGCGGTCGCGCCCTCGTTGTCGAGAAGAGCGCCCACGTCGCCGCCCGGTCGGAGGCCATCCACGGCTGCCAGGAGGTCGGTGGCGATGGCACGTTTGAGGACAAAGGCGTCGGCGCCGGCTTCCATCGCTGCCCGCCGAACACTCTGCTCGTCGTGGACACTGAGGACGACAACCTTGAGATCGGGGCAGCGTTGCCGGAGCGTCCGCAGCCAGTCCAGGCCGCCGTCGCGGGCCAACGACAGGTCCACGATCGCCACCTCGGGCCGGAGCCGAACCGCGCCCTCGAGCAGCGACGCCTCGTCGGCAACCATGACCACCGATCCGAAGACCGTCTCGAGCAGCCCGCGCACACCCTCGGTGAGACCGTGGTGGCGGTCCGCCAGAAGGACGCAACTCAACGGCTTGTCGGGCATTGCGACACTTCCTTTTCCGCATTCGAAACCTGCGCGACCTCTGTCTGCCCTCGGCATCGGATCGAGGTTAGCCGGGACTTAGAGAGCTGTAACCTCGGAAAACTACGGGGTCTGTTCCTGTGAAAATACGAGCGTCGAGCACCATTCTAGGCGGACCCAATTTATGAATATCAAGGATTTGATCCTCATTTGACATAAAACTTCCCATCGCCTACTCTCAAACAATGATTCCCAGAACCCTTGCGCCACGGTTGCGGCAGCTCGCCGAAGACTACTCGGTGGTCTATCTCACCGGACCCCGTCAGTCGGGGAAAACAACGTTGGCCAGGGACACCTTTGACAGCTTCAAATACATCTCTCTCGAAGACCTTCAGACTCGAGAGGAGGCTCAGGAGGACCCACGGGGCTTCCTACGTCGCCTTGAAGGATCCCGTGGCGCAATCCTCGACGAGGTGCAGCGCGCGCCAGATTTGTTCTCCGCCATCCAGGGATTCGTCGACGATCGCCGCGGGGGTCCGCTGATCCTCACCGGTTCCCAGCACTTCCTGCTTCTGGAGAGAATCAGTCAATCGCTCGCCGGTCGAGCAGCCATTCTTGAGCTGCTCCCGTTTTCCATGGCGGAACTCTGCCGGCGTACCGCCCTCTCACCGGCGGATTTCGAGGCCGGCCGATTCGTCGAGTTCGAGAACAGCACGCATAGGCTCGACGATCTGCTCTTCACGGGGACGTTTCCGGCCATCTACGACCGGAATCTCGAGCCATCGACCTGGCTCGACGGCTATGTCAGAACGTATGTCGAACGTGATGTGAGGACGATCTCGAACATTGGCGACCTCGATTCGTTTCTCCGCTTTCTCGGGCTGTGCGCCGGCCGATCAGGACAGCTGGTCAATCTGTCATCCCTCGGGGCCGATGCAGGCATCGACCAAACCACAGCGCGCCGCTGGATTTCCATCCTGCAGGCGAGCTACGTGGTCGATACCTTGACACCCCACTTCGAGAACTTCTCGCGCCGTCTCGTGAAAAGCCCCAAGATGTACTTCACCGACACAGGGCTCTTGTGCCGACTCCTCGGCATCCGTGGTCCGGACGACCTCAGAAACCACCCTCTCCGGGGCCCGATCTTCGAGACATTCGTCGTCGGAGAATTCCGCAAGCTCTACCTGCACCACGGTCAACGCCCACCGCTCTACTTCTGGCGCGACTCGAACGGCCGAGAGGTCGATCTCGTGGTCGATGCCGGGAACCGGCGCATTCCCATCGAGATCAAGTCCTCTGAGACGGTCTCCGGTTCGTTCTTGAAGGGCCTGGACACCTACCTCGAGCTGTCCGGGGATCCGTGGGGCGCCCTCGTCTACGGCGGAAGCGAAAGTTACCAGCGTCGCGGCCATTGGATCAGGCCGTGGTTCGCATGCACTTGACGAACGGATCCTTCGTTTGAGACCCGAGGCGCGCTACAGCTCGACGAGGCCGTGCTTGATGGCGAAGTGGATCAGCTCGGCGTTGGTGTGGATGTCCAGCGTCTCCATCATCTGGTACTTGTGGAACTCCACCGTCCGGGTCGAGATCTCGAGATTCGAGGCGATCTCCTTCGCCGAACGCCCCTCCGCCAGGAGTTGGAGGACCTCCCGCTGCCGCGGCGTCAATGGCCTGACGGGGTCGCCGGCGTGCTCCGGGCCCCCCTTCCGCGAGGACCCAGGCTATGATCTCGGTGCCCCGTCCGGGTGCACTCTCAATTTCCAGCGACCCGTCCACCAGCTCAACGCGTTCCCGCATGCTCGCCAGACCCAGGCTCCGGCTCCGTCTCGGATTCAGCGGATCGAAACCGACGCCGTCGTCCCGAACGGCGAGGAGCAACCCGTCGTCCATCTTCCGCAAGGTGACGCTCGCGGCGCTTGCACCGGCGTGCCGGGTGACGTTATTCAACGCCTCCTGCGCCACGCGGAAAAGGCAGATCGCCGCATCCTTTCCGACGGCGGCCGGCAGCTGATTCTCCCGAACACACCTCTCCAGTTCTCTTGAATGACATAGCTATCCGGAACGAGAGAATGGCAAGCTGGAAGCTTGCCGCTACAAAGGCGTTCGGTCCGTTGTAGGGGCGAGCTTCCAGCTTGCCCGCCAGAATCACAGGGGTCAGGAAATCGCATCGGGATGTCCCGCCCGTGTTGTCGAATCGAACGCGCAAGGGCGGGTGTAAAACCCGCCCCTACGATTGTTTCTGAAATCTTTGTAGGGGAGGGTTTTATACCCTCCCGACGAGATTGTCGAAATCGCCAGACCGACGATGCGGCAATCTGTGCTCGAGGCGCAGGCTCAGAACCGCACTCGTCCAAACATGCTGAAATCCCAGATATCCATGTCGACCGAGAGGTTGAGCTGTCCAATGTCATCGTTGCCGCCGATGTCGTCCGCATCGATGTCGATGGTGGCAAGGTTGAACGAACCGCCGACGGACCAGCGTTTGCCGATGAGATACTCGATCCCGGCTCGGGCGACCCACTGGCTGCCGCTGATGTTATCGATGGTGATCCCCAACCAACCACCGGTGAGGATCATTCGCCAGTGTTCGCCGAACAATCGCCGATATTCAATGTTGAGATACGGCAAAGGTGCGGCCACGTCGGCTCTCTGGCTTCCCTCAATGGTCTGACCGCCTTCGAAGGTCCAGCTCAAATTGGAGGTCAGATCGAGCCACCTCAAACCGAGTCCGAAGCCCAACGCCCAACGCTCCTTGACCCAGGGATAGAAGGTGTAGTCGACAAAGATCTGCGTGATGTCGAACTGGAGGGCGATCTCGGAATCGATCGGGATGGTCTCATCCCCCCATTCGATCTCGGTCAGGTTCTGGGAGGCTCGAATTTCGGTTGATGACTCTGCCAGCGGGCGGCCAGGCGGTGTCGTTTGGCGATCTGCCATTCGAAGTCTAGGGATGGGATGGTCTGCCGGTTGCCGAGGTTGAGGTCGTCCTCGAACTTGAGAACGGCACCCTGATCCAACTCCTCGCTGAAGAGGCCGACCGAGGTGTTCAACCCGACCCAGCTGAGTTCGGCCTTGAAGTTGAACTTGTCGAAGAGCGGCTCGTACGCACGTTGCGCCTCGGCCGGCGCAGACGACGCCAGAACCAGGCCACCGAGCATCACCGCGATCACCTGGAAGACGTCGCGCGGAGGTTTTTGACATCAGAATCTCCTTCTCCGTTTGTGCCGCATGCATCATACAGCGAACGGTGCCGGATTTGAGAACCGCTGTACATCACCAGGGGTTTTCAACTTCAATTCCGGTTCGCTCGAAGTCCGCCACATTCCGAGTCACCACAACACAACCGTGAACCGACGCCGTCGCGCTGATGAGTGCGTCAACCACCGGGAGCGGACTTCCCTTCGCTTCCGCCTCTCCGAGCATGACCCCCCAGGTCGCAGCAACGCGAGTATCCACCGAGAGGATCCGCTTGTCGAACCTGGCCGTTAGCTCCCCCGCCACCCAGGATTCCAAACCGGTGCGACGCGGTCCGTGGGGTAGTTTGGCAACACCCTTGTGAAGCTCGCCGATCGTGACCACGCTGAGGAAAAGACGATACTCATCCCGGTCGCCGACCCACTGCACCACCTTCGGCTCGGGTTGCGGTTTGACGAGCTCCGACAGCACACAAGTATCGAGGAGATAGTTCACAGATCGATCTCACGACCAGTGCTCCGATCTCGCTCCAGATCCAGCTCAACGTCGGCCAGAGGCGACGACCGAAGGAATTCGACCAACCCTGTCTTGGGTCGGGCCAACCGGCGATACTCCTCAACCGACAGGATCACCGCTGTCTCCCTTCCACGAAGGGTCACAATCTGCGGCCCGGTCTTCAGCGCCCGCTGAACGACCTCACTGAATCTGTTCTTGGCATCCTGGAGCTTCCACGTTCCTGCCATGAGACACCTCCATAGCTAGACAGTCTAGCTAGAATAGTGTATCACACGCCCCTGAGAAGGGAGCCTCTTGCAAAACACTGTGCCGGTTGGTCGGTTGAATCCTCAGCTATCTGGTGGGGAGGGTGTAAAACCCTCCCCTACGGTACGTTCCACAGAGTTCGTAGGGACGGGTTTTATACCCGCCCTTGTAGCGGTGTTGATTTTTGCAGGAGGTTGAATAGAAAACTCCCCGGCGCCGGGCGCCGGGGAGACATTGAATCGCTCAGTCTTCGCGGACAATCCTCAGAATCGAACCCGTCCGAACAGGCTCAGATCCCAGATGTCCATATCGATCGTCATTCTGAAGTTCGCAAGTCCAAGATCGCCCGTGACGTTTTTTGCCTCAGCGTCAACATCCGCGAGGTTGAACGCACCACCGACGGACCATCGTTTGCCGATGAGGTATTCGAACCCCGCCCTCGCGATGTACTGGCTGCCGCTGATATCACCGATGGTGAGATCGAGGATGCCGGCGCCGAGAATCATCCGCCATTTCTCGGTGAGCAAACGCCGGTACTCGATGTAGAGGTATGGCAACGGAGCGGTGACGTCGGCGTTCTGAGAACCCACTTCTTCCCCGCCTTGGAGGTCCCAGGCCAGCGATGTTGAGATGTCCATCCACCGCAGCCCGATGCCGAAACCGAGCGCCCAGCGTTCCTTCACCCACGGGTAGAAGGTGTAGTCGATGAAGAACTGAGTCAGATCGAAGGTCAGCGAGACATCGGCATCGACGGGGATGATTTCATCGCCCCACTCGATGTCGGTCAGGGCCTGGGCGTTCGAGCCTCGGTTCGAGACCCTGCCAGCGCCCGGCCAGACGGTGGCGTTTGCCGATCTGCCACTCGAAATCGAGGGAAGGGGTCGTCTTTCGATTGCCCAGATCGAGGTCATCCTCGAAATTGAGGACTCCGCCCAGATCCAATTCATCGTCGTAGAGGCCGATGGAGGTGCCCATCCCGACCCAACTGAGCTCCGCCTTGAAGCTGAACTTGTCAAAGAGTGGCTCGTAGCTGCGCTGCGCCTCGACCGGAGCGGTTATGGTCAACATCAGACCGACGAAGATGAGACCGAGAATATACAAACGCGGCCTGTTGAAATCGCACATGGAATCCTCCTGATTCAATTGTTGCGTGGTCATCATACAGATTCTTGCCCTTTCGTGCGCCGTTTTCTCAATCGAGCAACGATGGGGACATAGGCGAGGTTCCGGGCGGCGCCCCTCAGCGGCCACCCCACGCGTACTGATAGCCGACACTGATGGTGTCAAAGTCGGTCCCGGCGCCAAAGTTGCCGCCGCTGCCGATCGACAGGAAGAGTCCCTGGTTCGGGCGGATCGGATAAGCCACCATGAACGCCAACCTCCAGTTGCGTTGGACGGTGTCTCGCCGGACGCCGTCGACCTCGGATCTTCTCCTTTATCGCGAGCCGGGAGTCCAACTACTACGTCAGCAAGGTGATCATCCCGCTGCTGATGATCCTGATCATGGCCACGTCGGTGTTCTGGATCGATCCAGAGGAGGGCGGCGTCCAGATCGGCGTGGCGTCGAGCGCGATGCTCACGCTGATCGCCTACCGGTTCGCGATCGGGACCGATCTGCCGAAGATTCCCTACCTCACGCGGATGGACATTTTCATCCTGGTCTCCACCGTCATGGTGGCGGTCGGCCTGGTGGAGGTGGTGATTACCTCGCACCTGGCCAAGACGGGACGGACGGCGACCGCCGGCGGATCGACGTGGTGATGCGGTGGATTTTCCCGATCCTGGTGGTTCTGGTCGGTTTGCTGTCGTTCCTGTGGCAGTGACCCGAGGGAGTTCAGGGTGGTGTCATCCTCACGGCAGCACGAAATGCAGGGTGATCTCGCCGAACTGGTCCGAGTCCCTGACGAAGCCGCCCTGCTGGATCGGGGGGCGCTCGATGGACCCCAGAGTGAAACTGCCGCCGAACAACTTGGTGAACTGTTTGCCGAAGGTCAGAAAGTGGTCGACGTTGGTGTCTTGAAAAGGCTCGAAGTCGCGAAAGATCGAAGGCGTGTAGTCGATCCAGAAACCGGATTTCGACACATAGAGGAACTTCAGCTCGAGATTCGCCGAGCGGAAACGGTCGGCCGCTGAACCCTCGTTGAATGAGTACAGATACTGCAAGCTGGGCTGGATCGCGAATCTTTCGCCGATGGAAAAGACCCAACCCAGGGTCGGGATCGCAACCCACCGGTCGGCGCCGGTACCCTTGGCGGGATCGCCCGTCGGAACGATCAGCCCGAACCCCATCCCGAGCGTGCTCGGGACCCAGGCCGCGGCGGTGATCCTGGCCGACGGCACCCACGAGTACTGGAGCTGGGTGTCGCCAATCCCGCTTCCCTCGGACTCGCTGAGACCCGATCCCACCAGCGCCACCGTGGCGGCAAAGGCGTGGTGATCGAGCGGGACCCAGCTGTAGTTCAGGGAGCCGGTTACGATGTCGCCTTCGGCGGCGTCAAACCACTGGACTCCGAAATCGATCCGATGCCTGGGTGAGCGCTCCGCCGACGACTCTTCCGGTTCCTCATCAGCGGAAACGTCGCAGACAATCGCAAGTACGGCCAACAGACCCGCGAGGAAGATCACCCCACGACCTGGACACCCCCGATGCCTTCTCACAAGAACTCCTCCCTCACCGCCCACCCCACGCGTAATGATAGCCGACGCTGATCGTGTCAAAGTCGGTGCCGGCGGCCGGCGCAGATCCAGGATCCAGGTTCCAGGATCCGTCCGACAGGGCAACCGGCACAAGACTGCTCATACCAACCCCGCGCCTTGAATCCTGAATCCTGCATCCTGCATCCTGAATCCGGTGCGGGGGTGCTAGAACCGCACCCTCGCGAAAATGCTGAAGTCGTTGACGCTCATGTCGACGCGGGCCGTGAACTCGGGATTGCCCTCTTCGTCTTCGATGTCTTTGATGTCGACGTTGGCGTTGGCGAGGTTGATGGCGCCGCCAAAGCTCCAACGCCTGCCCACCAGGTACTCGATGGACGCCCGGCCGACATAGTTGCCACCGCTGAAATTATCGATCGTGAGGGAGAGCCAGCCCGCGCCGAGACGTTGAATTTGTCGAAGAGCGGCTCGAAGCTGCGTTGCGCCTCGGCGGGCACGGACGACGCCATCAGCAGGCCGGCGAACACCACTGCGATCACCATAAATCTTCTCGCGGAAGCCATCGACATCAGGATCTCCCTATTCGTTTTCGAAATCTGCATCAGCTCAGAGACAGGTGAGCACCGCGCCGGCGACGATCGACGTTGCCGCGCAGGAGACGGCCGCTGTCACCTCTTGGTGACCTTGGTCTCTCCGCCCGGCCCCGTCATCATCCGCACCTTGTCTCCGGCACGGAACGACTCTCGGTCCTTCTTTTTTCTGGCGATGGGGATCTGGATACCGATCTCCTCGCCATTGTCGAGCGCGATGATCAGCTCCCAACCTGGGCGTTTCTTGTTTGCGCGCTCGGCGGCCCTGCCACCCGCGCTGCCGAGAATTCCGCCGAGCGCGGCCCCCAACCACCGATCCCTGCCGTCAGAGAGCGCGTAGCCGGCGATGGCGCCGACGGTGGCGCCGGTCTGAGCCCCGCGTCCGGTCGGTTGATCCTGAATGGTGACCTGCTCGGCGCTGACCACCTCGCCGTAGCGGATGTTCTGCATCGTGCGGGACTGCGCCGCGGCATCGGGCGCCACCAGCCACAGTCCCGTCGAAAGCGCCCAGAGAACGATGACGGCAGTCAAACCGAATGAGTGCTTTTCAGTCATCGGACCCCTCCTCGGCAAGCTCGGGGAACCGTTCGGCGAGAGAGCCGTCGATGGTCTCGGCGAGCATCTGCTCGTGCGCATCGAGCACCGAACCGAGGGCCTCGACCACGCCATCGTCGATGACTTTCCCGAGCCCGAGGAGCCTCTGGCCGGTTGACGAGCTGTAGAAAGCCCGCGCTTCGGCGAGCTCCGCAGCGGTGAGGTGTTCGGCGTAGACACCGGAAACCGCGTGGCGCCACTCCTCTTCGGTCAAGGCCGCAGCGAGGGCCGAACGCATGATGGCCTCGACGGCCGCGACTTCCTCATCGTTGGGTTCACGGCCGAGCTCGAGCACGATGGCCTGGGCGGTGGCCGAAGCAGCGAGTTCGGCACCTTCATCGAGCATCAGACCGTAACCGCCGGCCGCCGCCTCGAGATCTGCGAGCGCGCCCGCCTGCTCCGCCCTGGCTTCGGGTGAGTCGGTCAACGGCGCCGGTTGCGGCGCACAGGCCATGACGAGCATCGCCATCGCGGTCGCAAAGATCAAAACTGAGAGCTGCCTTGTCATCAATTCCTCCTTCAAATAGGGCACTACTGTTTGGTGGGATCTCCCCACGAGTATTGATAGCCCACGGACACGGTGTCGAAGTCGGTCCCGGCGGCGTCGCCGCGTAGGTTCGGGGTTCGAATTCCTGAGCGCGGGCAGATGCAGTCCACGCCACACAAAGATAGGCCGCCGACACTGCGGCCCGAACCGTCCGGACGGCTCGATTCGTGTCACAGGTCACTGGAAGCTCGTTTCTCGTCGCACGATACTCATCATCGTCGACAAACGACTCACGACTTACGACTTACGACTCACGACTTTCGAGTGCCGGTTCGCTAGAACCGGACCCGCCCGAAGATGCTGAAATCCCAGATGTCCATGTCGATCGTCGCTCTGAGATTCACAAGATCATCGTCGTCCTTGATGTTCTTCGCTTCGACATCGATGGTGGCGATGTTGGCTGCACCGCCGACGGACCAACGTTTCCCGATGAGGTACTCGAACCCTGCGCGGCCGATATACTGGCTGCCGCTGATATCGCCGATGGTGAGATCGAGCACACCGGCCCCGAGGATCATCCGCCAGTGCTCGGTGAGCAGGCGGCGGTACTCGAAATAGATGTACGGCAATGGTGCGCTTACGCCGAGATCCTGAGTACCTTCCTCGACGTTTCCGCTCTCCAGCCGCCAGGCAAGCGTGGTCGAGAGATCGAGCCACCGGAACCCGAGTCCCGACAGCCGAGAGCCCAGCGCTCCTTGACCCACGGATAGTAGGTGTAGTCGATAAAGAACTGAGTGGTTTCGAAGGCGAGGCTGATGTCGGCATCAATGGGGATGGTCTCATCGCCCCACTCGATGTCGGTCAGGGCCTGAGCACTCGAGTCCCGACTCATGTCTTGCCAGCGTCCGGCCAACCTGTGTCGTTTGCCGATCTGCCACTCGAAGTCGAGGGACGGGATGGCCTGACCGCTCCCGAGATTGAGGTCGTCCTCGAAGTTGAGGACACCGCCGAGATCCAATTCGTCTTCGTAGAGCCCGATGGAGGTCGTCCTGCCGACCCAACTGAACTCGGCCTTGAAGCTGAACTTGTCAAAAAGCGGCTCGTAGCTGCGCTGGGCCTCGGCCGGCGCGGAAACTGCCAGGACCAGGGCACAGATCACAATTGCGAGTAAAAGGGAACGCGGCCGGCCGAAATCAGACATGGAATCCTCCTGAGTTAATTGTTGCGTGGTGATCATTACGCGTCTTGTCTATTGACGCCGCGTTTTCGAAGAACCGCAGCGATCGGCAGGTAGGCCAGCCACGCCAGATTCCAGGCCAGCTCGCCGACGTAAGCGAACGGGCAGGGTCACCAGTGCCGCCATGGGTTCGGCAAAGGCCTCGATCTGGACACCGAGCATCTCCTCCTTCGTGATGCCCTCGCGCACCAGGCCCTTTCTTCGGGCCCACCACCAGGCCGCCCCGGCGGCGATGCCGATCAGGGCGACCGCGACGCTCTCGCCGGCCCGCCGGCTCGGCGCTGCCACCTCCGCGCTCACCCGCACGACGTACAGGAGCAGCAGCAGGAAGAAGACCGAGGCGATGGACAGCCCGGTGTGGACCCCGTCGGTGCGGTCGAGGGCGGTCATGAGGGTGTTGGAGCGCAGCCAGTAGATGATGGTGAAGACGAGACCGATGATCACGCCGATGATGTTGTCGGCGTACTCGGCCCATAGATCGAGCAGCCACACGGCACCGCCCGAGTGACTCTCCTCGGGCAGCGGCAACCACTGGATGATCAACACCAGCGCCACCGCGTAGACCACATCGGTGAGGGTTGCCAGCCGCGCGAGCTGGCTCCTGGCGGTTCCATGTGACTCGAATCACTCATGCTTACTCCCCTTCCACCGCTCGTACTCGGGAAGACCACCCGCGCCCCATGCACGAAGAGCGCCCGCAGCTTGTCCCAGAACTCGCCGCCGAGGACGAACAGGCTCGAAAAGAACACCAGATCACCGCCGATGTGCCACCACAAAGGCCGGGTCTCGTATCCCGGCAGGTGATGCTGGAGATAGGGCCCGAGGAGGGCCAGAAGCAGAGGCGCCGAGAACATGATCAGACCAATCCTGTATCGGATTGCTCCAACGTCGTCCGGCGGCCCATAGCGCCTGAAAAACCGACCGACGCGCCTCTTGAGCTCGGCAAAGCCCTCTTTGCCCATCACCGCCGTCGCGATCACCATCATGACCTCGGGCACGCCCACGGCGAGAGCGCCGGAGATCATGGTCTTCCAAGCGGCCGAGAGCCCCGATGACGTCACCAGCGGGATCGCCAGCGGCGCCGCAAAACCGAGCACGAAGATCGCAACACCGACCGGAAACCGCCAACCACCGGTCATTTCGCGACCAACCCGATCTGCCGGTCGCCGAGGGGCTGGACCGGCCGGTTGTTGTCGTGGAGGTGCGAGACCATGGCGGCCATCTGCTCGGGCGAGGTCTGGCGTTTCTCGGCCATCACGATCCACTCCACGCCCTCCGAGCACGGCGGCATGGTCAGCGATCCCCGATATCGAAAATAGCGACGAGGCCGTC
>CAWKLM010000021.1:0-5283 GCA_963850475.1 Ilumatobacteraceae bacterium
TGATGCGGCCGGCACGCAGCTCATCAAACAACCGCACAAACATGTCGCAGGTATCCGTGAAGGGCGAATATCCGTGGGATTTTACCTTTTCCTGCGAATAATGGACCCGCCAATCCATGACCATAGACTTGTCGAGAAACTGCAGAGGCAGCAACGCCTCGAGAGGATTCGCGATCAACCCGTGTTCCTCAACCAACTCTTTCCAGATGTGCCCCTTGTCGGCCAAGAACTTCTGTACCCGCAAACCGTGCGGCCGAACCTCGTGCTCCATGTCGAAGTAGCTGGCCAATCTTGGCCAGAGATCACACCAGCGAAAGGGGTCATCGTTCGTGGCATTGAAGATTTGGTTCACGCCACGGGGATGAGTGGCCGTCCACTCCATCAAACGTGCCAAACCACGAGCGCAGCTCATCTCCCACTGTGCATCGTAGGTTCTCTCATCACCGGGGAAAATGAGCGGCAATCCCAGCTCACGCAAAAGATGGGCGTATACGGCGATGGCCGTGCCCAAATTGAAGGGAGCACCCGAGGCATATCCGATTAAAAAATGGGGACGAACCACGGACCAGGTCCATTCGTTCCCGGCTCTCTCGCGAAGCCACTGCTCCAAGCCAAAATAGAAATTGGGCCCCGGGTGGGGGGCGTCATCCTCGCAGAACGGAGTCTTCCAGTTGGGGTACAGGTAGGGGCCAAGGTGAACACCATAGAACTTGCCGCCCGTAACTATCGCGACGTGCTCGAGTGGATGTCCCTCGAGGGCCGCAACTACATTCTGCAGCATGGTGAGATTCTTCTTTTCACCATCATAAGCCCCCGCCATCTTGGCGAGTTTGGTTTGAAACACGTTGGTAACCCAGCCACCACAGCCGTAGAGCAACGGCACAAACGGGCGAGCCAATCGCAACTGGATCTTGGTGAGGCGTGAGTTGAGAGGCCTCTTCTCCATATCGCGCATGATTTCAGTACGAAACAACGCCGTATAAAATACGTGAGTGATCCGTTTGTCGCGAAGCTGAGAACGCAGCCGGTCACCATCGAACAAGTCAACCTGGACAGCTGAGACGTCGTTCGCCAGGAAACTGCCCGGGGTTATGCCGCGCGATATGGCATACACTCGCCATCCACTCTCCGCCAGATGGTTCACAGTGGCAGTACCGGCCACGCCGGTGGCGCCAACCACCAAGGCAACCCGATTCTGTGTGCCGTTTTCTACTTTGGACATAGATCCCCGGTTCACTCTCGAGCCTGGTCTGCGAAGCTTCGACCGCAACTCCGCCAACCCACACCGACAACGTATCAACCCAGGATGGCTGATGGGATGGATGGCTGCCACCCTTAGCATTCATAGCATTGTTGCATCCTGGGCTTGAGGCGGTAGTATTGGGTTGTCCCGTCCGCGCATGGGAGCCATCTCATGCCAAGACACCCGCGCCTATTCATCCCAGAAGCCACCTACCACGTCTATTGCCGCGTCACACGGGGAGAGTTCGTCTTCGACGATCCGGTCGAGGCGGCAGAGTTCGTTTCGGCCGTCCGGGAAGTACGCGACCTTCTTGATCAGGCAAGTCGCCGAGCTCCGGTGGATTGACCAGGGAATTCCGCGATCTCCCTTGGTGGAAGGGACGCTGACAATCTCGACGAGGTCGTATCTCCACAGCGTCACCCAGAGTCGAGGAGCTTCGACAACTGTCCACTTGAAGACCATCGGGTCGGGATTGAGATTGAGGACTTCAGCAGGTTGTTCGAGCACCACTCGGGGTACACCATCGAAGACATTCGCTCCTCGCTTCGCCGGCGGATGCACCTTCAAGCACGAATCGAGTTTGCGACGCTTGGCGCCTCCCGGTATGGGATTCGTTCCACGGAAGTCGCCCGGTTCATTCAGAACCACCCGACGTCGGTTGCACGCTGGACCAGTCTCGGACTCCGCAAGCAGCTCGAGGATCGATCCTTCCGCGAGCGTATCGACGACATCGATCGTCAAATCTCATGGTCTGTGCGCAACAATCCAAGGATGCTATGAATGCTAAGGGTGACACCTATGGAGGCAGGTCAGCGCGCCCGTGGCGCACAACCCCGCGATGAGCCGTCTGCGGTCGAGATCGAGCGTTGCCTGTTTGTTCTCCATTCTTCGCCTCCTGAGCTATCGCGCCGATGCGTTGATGTGGTTCTACCAGAGACGCTGCAATCATTCGGGATCCGGCGGCGTGCGCTCCTCCAGCCACTCCTGCAGCTCCTTGATCCGCTTCGCATGGGTGTAGTGGCCGTCAGCGAAGACGGCGTAGTCGCCACCGCCGGCCATCGCCGCAGTGAACCGGATGGAGTTGGCGTAGAACAGCCAGATGTCGGCCCAGCGGGCTCGATCGCCTCGTCGAACGGGCTGCCCCCGTCCGCCGGACCCTGGGCGTACCCGCGCGCCCAGGCCTCCTCGAGCAGGGCGGTGGCGGTGCGCGTGGCGGCGTTGGTGGTCTCGTGGCTCTTCTCGTAGCGCTCGAAGTGGCCGCGGACCCACGACCGGCCATGGCAGGAGAGGCACACCGCCTCCATCGTCGCGCGCCGTTTCTTCTGCTCCTCGGCGTCGATCAGGAAGTCGGAGGCCGGGGTGCCGTCCAGCGCTGTCGGCAACGGCATACCGTCCTTGTTGACGATCTTCGTGGTGTCCGGGTCCTTCGGGTGAGCGTGGGAGTACACGAGTCCGAAGATCCGCCAGGCGATCCGGTCCTTCATCCCGTGGGTGCGCTCGGCGACGGTTTCGCCGTCAGGGGTGACCAGGAGGCTGACGTGGCAGGTGGCGCAGGTCGGGGCGGTGAAGTCCGACCTACGGTCCAGGGCACGGCGCTGAAGTCCCAGTCCTGCTTCTTCGAGTGGTAGATGTTGCCGTGTTTGCTGGCGGAGTAAACCTTGTAGACCGGCACGTCGGGTCCGACGTGGCACTCCTTGCATGTGTAGGGCTTTCTCGCGATCTCGATCGAGAAGGTGTGGCGGGTGTGGCATGCGGAGCAGGAGCCTCGGGTGCCGTCCAGGTCGACGCGGCCGACACCCTGGTTGGGCCAGCCGTCGATGACGGGGAAGTTCATCTCGCCGAGATCGGTGTCGCGGATCTCCGTGCCGGTGACGCCGGTTCGGTTCCGTGGCAGTACAGGCACTGCGGCCTTCGCGTCCGGGTCCGGGGCGGTGAAAGCCGGTAGCCGCCGTCGTCGATACCGGGCGCCTGAGGATGTGCCGCTCGAGGTCCTGATAGACCGGGTTGCCGCTCGAGGTTGCCGTGGGCGTGCGACATGATGTTCTTCGGTACTGCGCCGCCTCGACGGAGTGGCAGACCGCGCAGTCGGCCGGGGCTGACCGCGACGTGGACCCGATAGTCGTTGTGTTCGAAGCTGCCCGCGTGCGCTTCAGCGTGCAGGGTGTGGCACTCGGCGCAGCCCACGACGACGCCGGCCAGGCTCGTCCGGCAGGTCCGTCGCTGACATGCGTACGGGCGGCGGCTCCACCGTCGTCGCGGCAGCGGGTGTGACGCCGCGTGCCGGCTGGATCTCCAGCCGCTCACGATCCCCGGGTGCAGGGTCTCGTGCACATCAGGCACATCTCCGTGGCCTCGCTCACCGGCGGTGAATCTTCGGCCGCGGCCGGGGAGGCCGACCATGGAGGTGGCGAGAATCAGGGCGAACGGAGTGGCTCTCATGACGATCCTCCTCCCCGAGACGGGATAGGACCAGTGTACCGAGTCTTCAGGAATAGGTCTCGAAAAGGAGCCACGCTTTCATTGACACAATTGGCACCCATCTCACCCATCTGACTTCTTTAAAGATACTGATGGGGAACTACTTGAAGATCTCGGTGCTTCAGAAGAAGAAAGATAAGAAAGTTTCTCCTGGCACCGTTCGGCACCGTTCCTGGGTGATCCCTGGACGCATGTGTGGTCAACCAATTGCGCAACGCGACGTCCAAGGGTGGTATGTGTAATCCATCGGTTCGATCTCGTTGGCGTGCGGTCGTCGGTGCTCAGTCGATCTTCATCCTCGCCCTGTTCATGATGTGGGCTCCACAGCTGGAAGCGGTAGAACGCGATCTGGTCGCCTTCGATCCCGAACCGGTGAGGTTGAGTCCTTCGGGTGAGGGCTATATCGATCCCGAGATTCTGCAGATCGACGCCCGAATGGTCTTCCAGACCGGTGGCGGCGATGTCTGGATCGCCGAGCTCGACCCGGCCACCGGTCTCTTCCTTTCGACCGACGGCAAGGACTCGCTGGTCGACACCGGGGCCGCACCCATCGCCGGTGACCTGGAGCGGGCCGGAGTTCGGCGTCGACGCCTCGGGGTGGAGCGTGTTCTACGCCAAGGCCGGCCAGCCCGGGGGGGCGCCGCAGATCTGGCGAGCCACTCCGTTCGAGGGCCGGATCACCGAGCGGCTGACCTCGGCGACCAGCACCAGACCCAGCTCGCCACGACGTCGCTGACGAGAACCGGCACGCGTGTGCTCAACATCCGCGGCACGTGGTCGAACGGCACCATGACCTGGTTTTCCGAGAGCGATCCGGACGACGAGCGCCCGATCATCGACATCGACGACTCCGTCTTTGGCCGAACCCCGCGCGCTGGTCGCGGGACGGCCGATATGTGCTGTACCGGGATGAGCTGGCCAGGGTCAATCTGTTTGACGCCGACCTCGGAACCCAGCGACTGATCACCGACGACGGCGACCAGCACGACGACCCCAATGGCTGGCCTGCCCCCGAGGTCGGCGGCGAGATGCTCGTGGCAACCGTGGTCAACGACACTCAGATCGCCATCCTTCGCGACCTCGGCGCGCCGACGTGGACCCGAATCGCGACCCTGGAGGTGCCGGCCGCGTCGAACCAGAGCTACTTCGGATCTCCGGAGCCGCTCGTGGTCGACGGCCGGTCGTACCTCAGCGTCGCGGTCAAGAACCAACCGAACCACAGCGGCACCACCCCGATCGACTCCGAGATCTGGATCATCGGTATCGAGGCGGGCCCCGATGGCTCGCCGCTGTTCGCGCGCCGCTGCGATGACGGTGCGGCCGAGGTGTTCCGATCCGACCCCGAGACCTTCGTCGGCGCGGACGAGGTCTTCGTGTACTACAACGTCATCGATCGCGGCCCCGGGGGAGGCGGGCTGATGTATGAAGCGTGGCGGGCGCGCACCGGCATCGCCACCGGCGGAAGCGACCGGGTCGAAGTGGTCGTCGAGGACGGCCGACTGCGCGGCATCACCGACAACGGCTCGCATGCGTTTCGCGGTGTTCCCTACGCTGCACCACCG
>CAWKLM010000022.1:0-7326 GCA_963850475.1 Ilumatobacteraceae bacterium
ATAGTTGAACCGAACGGCCGGATGCTGACGCGGATCGGTCGACGTGATCTTCACCGAGCCGCGCGCGCATCGGAGTACATCGGCCCCACGTGCACCTGGTAGCCGTGCTCGATCTTCGCGTTGCTCCCGTCGGGCCGACGCGGCGACGAACCGTCGTAGCGGATCGCGATCGGGAGGAAGTGGAACATCAGATTCGGATACGACTCGTTCTGGTTGCTCTTGACGAACGCACCGGCCTCGAAGTGATTCGATGTTCCCGGACCCCTGCGGAACAACCACTGCAGCCCGATCCACGGCTTCTTCCAGTGCGCCAGGTGCGGCTGGATCGACACCGGCTGCTTGGACTCGTACTGGATGTAGACCTCGAGGTGGTCCTGTAGGTTCTCCCCCACCCCCGGCAGCTCGGCCACCACATCGACTCCGAGCGGGCGGAGATGTTCGGGGTTGCCGACACCGGAGAGCTGCAGCAGCTGCGGGCTGTTGAACGCTCCGCCACAGAGGACGACTTCGCCCGCGGAGATGGTCTCGACGCCGCGGCCCTTCGCGATCTCGACGGCGACGGCTCGGTTGCCCTCGAAGATCACGCGGTTGACGTGCGTGTTGGTCATGAGGTCGAGGTTCGGGCGATCGAGCACCGGATGCAGATACGCACGCGCCGCGCTCAACCGACGACCGCGATACACGTTCTTGTCGAACGCGGCGAAACCTTCCTGGCGGAACCCGTTGACGTCATCGGTCCGGTTGAAGCCGGCCTGCACACCCGCTTCCAGCCACGCGTCGAACAGCGGCGAGTCCGCTGGGCCGCGTTCGAGCTTGAGCGGACCGTCGTCGTTGCGCCACTCGTCGGGTCCGGCGAGGCAGGTCTCCATCCGCTTGAAGTACGGAAGGCAGTGTGCCCAGTCCCAGTGCGCGAGGCCCGGCAACGCACCCCATTTGTCGTAGTCCATCGGGTTGCCGCGCTGGAAGATCATCCCGTTGATGCTCGACGAGCCGCCCAGCACCTTGCCGCGCACGTGGTACACGCGTCGTCCGCCCATGAACGGTTCGGGTTCCGACTCGTACTTCCAGTCGTAGAAGCGGCTCCCGATCGGAAACGCCAGCGCAGCGGGCATGTGGATGAACACGTCCCATTTCCAGTCGCGGCGCCCGGCCTCGATGAGCAGGACCCGGTTGGACGCATCGGCGCTCAGCCGGTTGGCGATGGCACACCCGGCAGAGCCGCCGCCGACGATCACGTAGTCGTACACGGCGGCAGTCTGCCAGACGACGGCTCGTCCGCCGCCGAGGCGCGGCTACTCCATCGTGCCGGTGGCATCCGCGGACCGCTATTCGGGGGTGTGGCAGACCGCTTCGACATTGTTGCCGTCCGGGTCTCGCACGAAACCGCCGTAGTAGTGCGGGTGGTACTCGGGCCAGGCTCTGGGCGCATGCAGCACCTCAGCCCCCGCGGCAACGGCTGCCTCGACGAACGCACGCACGGTCGCCCGATCCGGGGCAGAGAATGCGATGTGCGACTCGCGGAAGCCGTCCCCGGTCGTTTGTTTCCCGATCCAGAAATCAGACATCGGGGGGACGCCGTAGCCGATCACCTCACCGAAGTCCATGATCCGGGTCCCTCCGACGGTCGCGAGGACACTGTCGTAGAAGGCGGCGCTCGCCTCGATGTCGGCACACTGGATGGACACGTGGTCGAGCATGCAACCAGTCTCGCTCACTCGGCGTCGATCGCGGCGCGAACCTCGGCGACGTAGTCGCCGACGGCGTCCGGGCCCGATTCTATGAGCCGCCGAACCATGCTCGCTCCCTGGATGACCCCGTCGGCGACCCGCGTCGCCTCGGCGGCCTGCTCGGCGTTCGAGACGCCGACGCCGACGAGTACCGGCACGTCCGTGATGGCTTTGAGCCGCCCGGCGAGATCGGTTGCCGTCTGGGCCAGCGACGCTCGCTCGCCGGTCACGCCGAGCAACCCCACCGAATACAGGAAGCCGCGGGCTCGCGCCGCGACCCTGGGCAGTCGCTCGTCGGGCGCCGTCGGCGCGGCCAGCATGATCGTCTCGATGCCGTGGGCGTCGGCTGCTTCGCACCACGGCCCGGATTCCTCGAGCGGAAGATCCGGCAGGATCGCCGCTGAGATCCCCGCACGCTCCAGGTTTGCGGCGAACCGCTCCGGCCCCGGGTGATGGACGAGGTTGTAGTAGGTCATCACCGCAAGCGGGATGTCGACATCGAGGTCGGGGACTTCGTCGAGAATCGCCGCCGGCGTGATTCCGGCGTCGAGCGCGGCCTGGCTCGCCTGTTGGATGACCGGCCCGTCCATCACGGGATCGGAGAACGGGATGCCGATCTCGACGGCGTCGGCGCCGTTCGCCGCGCAGGCTCGGATGGCGTCCTGCCAACCGGGATAGCCGCCGGTGATGTACGGCACGAGCAGCTTGCGGCCGGACTCGCGCTTCGCCCGGAACTCGACCTCCATCCGCCCCATCAGAGCCGGTCTTCCAGGATGTCCATCATCTGCGCCACGTCCTTGTCGCCGCGCCCGGAAAGGTTCATCAACACCGTCTGACCCTGCATCTCCGGGGCGGTCCGACCGATCCAGGCGACGGCGTGGGCACACTCCAGAGCCGGGATGATCCCCTCGGTTTCCGACAGCAGCCGGAACCCCTCGATCACCTCGGCGTCGGTGACGCTCGGATATTCGGCGCGTCCGATGGCCGCCAGGTGCGAGTGTTCGGGGCCGACCCCCGGATAGTCGAGGCCGGCGGAGATCGACAGCGCCTCTTCGACCTGTCCGACCTCGTCCTGCATCAGATAGCTGCGTGAACCGTGGACCACGCCGGGCGTGCCGCGACCGACCGCCGCGCCCCCGGCCGGCTCGACGCCGACGAGGCGGACGCCGGACTCGTCGACGAAGCCGGAGAAGATGCCCATCGCATTCGACCCGCCGCCCACGCACGCCACGACGACGTCGGGCATCGAGCCGATCATCGTGGTGATCTGGTCGTGGGCCTCGTCGCCGATGATCGACTGGAACTGGCGGACCATGAACGGATACGGATGTGGTCCGACGACCGAACCGAGACAGAAGTGGGTGTCGGAGACGTTGGCGACCCAGTGCCGCATCGCCTCGTTCACAGCGTCCTTGAGCGTGCGGCTGCCGGAGTGGACCGTTTCGACCTCGGCCCCCAGCAGCTTCATCCGGAAGACGTTGAGGGCCTGGCGTTCGACGTCGACCGCTCCCATGTACACCTTGCACTCGAGGCCCATCAGTGCCGCAGCGGTGGCGCTCGCCACACCGTGCTGACCGGCGCCGGTGTCGGCGACGACCCGCTTCTTGCCCATGCGTTTGGCAAGGAGCGTCTGGCCGATGACGTTGTTGATCTTGTGCGACCCGGTGTGGTTGAGGTCTTCGCGCTTGAGGATCAGCCGGATACCGAGCCGCTCACCGAGGTTGTGACACTCGGTCATGATCGATGGCCGCCCCGAATACTGCGTGTGGACTCGGGTCAGCTCCGTACGGAACTCCGGATCCCCCCAGGCATCCGCGAACGCGGCTTCGAGCTCTTGGCAGGCGGGGACGAGGGTTTCGGGAACGAATCGGCCGCCGAACTCGCCGAAGCGGCCGGTCTGATCGGGAGGTGCACTCAGCGTGTCCGTCATCACCGCCCGAGGGTACCCACCTCGTCCGCTATTCGAAGTCCCAGTTGTAGGGGCCTTCGTCGTCGCCCAGGTACTGTTCTGGCGCCGCCGCTTTCGCGTTCTCGATGAAGCGCATCACGGCGATCGGATCCTTCTTGCCCGGCTCCCGCTCCACGCCACTCGCGACGTCGACGCCCCATGGTTCGACCTCGGTGATCGCTGCGGCGACGTTGCCGGGGTTGAGCCCGCCGGCCAGGATCAGCTTGAGCTGCGAGGGCGCGTCACCAGCGAGGTTCCAGTCGAAGACCTTGCCCGAGCCGGGTTCAGGGGCGTCCATGAGGATCATCTCGGTGCCGTACTGATCGGCCTTGGGCAGGTTCTCGTCGCCGGCGGCAAACGCCTTGATCACCCAGCGGAAGTGCCCGGCGACCTCCTTGCACTGAGCGGGGGTCTCCCGGCCGTGGAGCTGAACCGCCTTGACACCCGCCTTGTGCGCGATCTCGACGACGCGCTCGGGCAACTCGTCGCGGAACACCCCGACGGTGAGGATCTCGGGCGGAAGCCGACGCGTGATGTCGAACGCCCTCTGCGGCGCGACCTGGCGCGTCGACGGCGCGAAGATGAAGCCGACGGCGTCGGCTCCCATCGCCACGGCAAGCAAGGCGTCGTCTTCGTTGGTGATGCCGCAGATCTTCACGAACATGGTGCCGCGACCGTATCTCGCCGCCGAGGTGCGTGCGGTCTATGGTCGGGGGCGATGGGACGCCTCGACGAAATAGATCTGACACTCCGACTGGATCAGGAAGAATACGAAGAACGGCTGCTCGCCGCTCAGAAGCAGTTCGTCGCACTCCGTCTCGAGCTCGGCGGGGAGACCACTGGCGGCAAGATCGGCCCCGGGCTGTTGATCGTCGTCGAAGGCGTGGACGCCGGTGGGAAGGGCGGCGCCATCCGCCGGACGGTCGAGCGGCTCGACCCACGCCACTTCTCCGTGTACTCCTACAGCAAGCCCGACACGCGTGGCGAAGCGGCATCACTTCCTCTGGCGATTCTGGACGAAGGTCCCGGGCCGGGGCGGCATGTGCGTCTTCGACCGCAGCTGGTACGGCCGGGTGCTGGTCGAGCGCGTGGAGGAATTCGCCACCCGAGAAGAGTGGATGCGCGCCTACGACGAGATCGTCCAGTTCGAGCGCGGCCTGGTCATGGAGGGCGTGATCGTCGTCAAGTTCTGGATGCAGGTCAGCCAGGAAGAACAACTCAAGCGTTTCGAGTCGCGTCGCGAGGATCCGTTGCGCAGCTGGAAGCTCAACGACGAGGACTGGCGCAACCGTGAGAAGTGGCCACAATACGTCGACGCGATCGAGGACATGTTCGCGATGACGGACCACGACACTGCGCCGTGGAACCTGATCGCCGGGGAACAGAAGAAGTGGGCTCGGGTGAACTTCCTCGAGACGTTGAACGAGCGCGTCGTCGAGGGCGTGGAGCGCTGGAAGGACTGAGTCGTCGTTCCGCGTTCTTGTCCGTATCCGCGAACAGTACACACCGCTCGGCATGCATGACGTGCCCGTGACATGACTCCAACTCCTTGTGATGAACCGTGCGATCTGTTTGGATGGGCACCACGCAAGGAACGGATGCGGGCGCACCACGGACGTCGTTGCGCGTCGATTCGTCACATCGATGCAGGGAACGGTCCATGGGAATTCGCAGCCGAACTCGAACGAGGTGGGCCGCCGTCGGCGCCGCCGTAGCCGTGACCCTGGGGGGTGGGGCGCTCCAGTTCGTCGGCGCCGCCAACAGTGCAGCGTCCGACTTCACGGCGGTCACGCCTGTTCGCGTCCTCGACACGCGAGACGGAACTGATGTCGGTCTCGCAGGACCATTCGTCTCGGGTGTCAGCCAGAAGCTGACCATCACCGGGACGGTCCCGACCACGACCGGCGACCAGCTCGTCGTGCCGACAGGCGCGACTGGTGTGTCCCTCAACGTGACGGCGATCCGTGCGACCGGCGCCGGATTCATTTCGGTCCGCCCCGGCGACGCGACCGGGACACCGACGACGTCAAGTCTCAACTTCCCCGCCGGCGTTGCCGTCCCGAACGCGGTGACGGTGCAGTTGCCATCGTCCGGCCCGGCGGCGGGAACGATCGACATCCAGTACGTCAGCTCGACCTCGGCCGCGACTACGAACGTCGCCGTCGATGTCGTCGGCTTCTACACCGAGGCGGTGTCGGGCGGCGGCGTCGGCCCAGCCGGACCGAAGGGGCCAGCCGGACCGAAGGGGCCAGCCGGACCGGAGGGGCCAGCCGGACCGGAGTCGAACCGCCAGATGTTCGTGCTATTCGGCCCGGACGGGACGGTGATCAACAGTTCTGGCGGCGTCTCGGTGACCGACGTGACTCCTCCACTTTTCCCGACCGCGAACTCGGTCTTCGATGTCACCTTTCCGACGTCGGTCGACGACTGCGCGTTGAACGCCAGCCGCAACCCCAGCGGCGAGGCGGCCGCCGGAGACTCGGCGACACCGAACGTCGTCCGGGTCGGCTCGTTGAGCTCCGCCGGCGCGTCCAAATCGCTCACCGGAGACGACCGGTTGAGCGTGCTCGTGACCTGCTGACGTTCTCCGGGTTTCAGCTCGGTGGTCGGCGCTCGGGGGTCGCTCGAGGCAGCGAACTGATCAACTCGCACCGACTGCGACCGCTTGATCGCCACTACCGTCGAGCGGGTGAAGGATTTCGAGGGCAAGGTCGCAGCAATCACTGGAGCGGGCTCTGGCATCGGGCAGGCGCTCGCAGAGGAACTCGCCCGCCGTGGTTGTCATCTCTCATTGAGCGACGTCGACGAGGAGGGCTTGGCCGAAACGGTGCTCCGCTGCGAGCGGGCTGGGGTGACCGTGCGGCCGGCACGTCTCGACGTCGCGGACCGTGACGCCGTCTTCGCCTGGGCCGACACGGTTGCCACCGACCAGGGGAAGGTCAACCTGATCATCAACAACGCCGGCGTGGCGCTCGGAGCCAGCGCCGCGGCACAGTCGATCGACGATTTTGCGTGGCTGATGGACATCAACTTCTGGGGTGTCGTGCACGGAACGCAGGCCTTCCTGCCGCACCTGCGCGAGAGCGGCGAGGGACACATCGTCAACGTCTCCAGTGTGTTCGGGTTGGTCAGCATCCCGATGCAATCTGCCTACAACGCGTCGAAGTTCGGCGTGCGGGGGTTCACCGATGCACTCCGGATGGAGCTGGAGATCGACCCGTGCGGGGTCTCGTCGACCACCATCCACCCCGGTGGAATCAAGACCAACATCGCCCGCAACGCACGCACCGACGAGTCGATGCTCGTCGGTGGGGCCGACCCCGACGAGCTCGCCGCCGACTTCGATCGTCTCGCGAGCACCACACCTGACAAGGCCGCGCAGCAGATCCTGAAGGCGGTCGAACGCAACCGCCGCCGAGCGTTGATCGGTCCGGACGCCTTCGTGTTCGACCTCGTGTCGCGACTCCCCGCAGGCCTCTACCAACGGTTCCTCGTGACCATGACCAAGCGGGAGCGGGCGAAGCGTTCGGCGGGTTAGCCGATCAAGTCGGCGATCACGGCGGCCGGGTCCGCGCTCGGTCACGAGTGTCTCGCCGACGAGCACGGCGTCGTAGCCGGCTGCCTCGAGCCGGCGCGCATCGTCACCACCGC
>CAWKLM010000023.1:0-26607 GCA_963850475.1 Ilumatobacteraceae bacterium
CGCGTCTGCGATCTGCCTCGCCGCTGTGTGCGCGGGGGCATCGGGCTCGGGCGTCGGAATGTCCTCGACGCTCCAGACGGGCTTGCCGAGCTCGGCGACCTTGGGGTTGATGACGGTCTCCACATCGACCTGGACGTTGCCGTCCGGATCGGTGACGGGCGGCGGTTGCGGGATCTCGATCGGCTCGCCCGTCTTGACCTTGCCCTGCTTGGCGGTGGGCAGCTTGTCGAGGATCTCCTTGACGTGCTCGGAGTACCGGAAGATGCCGGCGACGTTCGCGAACAACAGGTTCGACAGGAATCCGCGGCGCACGACCTCGCGGGCCTTGAACACCTGCGGGAACGTCAGCACCTGGGAAGCGTCGAGCTCGATCATCCGGCCCTCGGCGTCCTCACCCAGGACCGGGAAGAAGTTCAGCAGCGTGCGGATGTTGTCCTGCCGCACCCCCTGGTCGCCCGAGGGGTTCGGGTGCAGGTTGTTGGCGAAGGCGTCGAAGATCGTCAGCGTGCGCTCGGGCGCGAAGTCGAAGATGTATGCGTTCTGCTTCTGGAAGACGTGCCCCGCTGCGCTCGAAGGTGCAGGGGTTCTGCGCCCGGAACGCCGCCTGCATGTACTGGGCCGGGGAGGACAGGTTCGACAGCATGATGACCGCGGTCCACTCGGGCACCGTGACGCCCAGTGGTGAGCTGGCCGACCGACAGCGTGATGGTCTTGCCGTCGGACTCCTCGGCCTCCGCGATGGCGGCGCGCACCTTGTCGAGGGACTTGCCGACAGCCACCGCGTCGGTGTCGTCGTCGGTCTTCCCGTCGCCGGCGGCGAGGATGACCGTGTAGTCCTTGAAGACGTCGTGCTTCTTGAGCAGCTTCTCCAGCGCCTTGGCGGAGGCGACGCGGTTGAGCAACCAGAAGGAGTGGCGGATCTCGTCACGCAGCTCGGGCGTGGAGAACGGGTACTTCTCGTTGGTCGCCAGGCAGTCGAGGAACTTGATGACCTCGGCCTCGTGCTCGAAGAAGCCGTTGTCCTTGGTCGCGAAGAACTCGTTGAGGTCGAACGCGTAGTCGATGTTCGCCTCGTCCTCGTCGATGGCGACGCCCTCGGCCAGACGGTCGGTGATCATCCGCGAGATCTGGTAGGTCAGCAGGTTGAGCGTCGGCAGCGCCGCGTACGGGTTCTCCTGGCCGTCCTCGTCCCAGCTGCTGACGGGCGGTCTGCTCGTCCTCGTAGGTCCAGTTGAAGATCTGGTCCTGGTCGAACTTGCCCGACGCCAGCGCCTTGAACGGCGTGCCCGACAGGTGCAGCGTCCATTTGCGCTTGATCTGGTCGAAGCGCGACGTCGGTCTTGGTGGTGTCGATGCCCTCGTGGGCCTCGTCGATCACCAGCAGATCCCACTCGAGCTGGGCGACGTGCTTGAGCTTGTCGTACGTGGCCGCCGAAGTACCGCGACCCTTGAGGTCCTGCAGCGAGAGGAACTCCACGATGCGCGGGTCCTCGTCCTGGTGGTTGAGCGAGTAGGTCCGCCACTGCTCGCGAGTCATGGGGTTGCGACTGTCCAGTGAGGGCGACTCCGAGACGAAGCGGAACGTCGTCTGGTGGCCAATGAAGCGCGTGAAGTCGTCGAACCACGAGTTCGCGATCGCCGGCCGGTTGGTGACGATCAGGACCTGCCGGACGTCCAGCGTCCGCATCAGGTCGTACGCCGTCAGCGTCTTGCCGAACCGCGGCTTGGCGTTCCAGAGCACCTCGCTCTTCACCGCATCGAAGGCGGCCACGGCCTGGTCGACGGCTGCCTGCTGCTCGGGGCGCAGGACGTAGTCCTCCTCGCCCGCCGGTGCCCGGCGAGATCAGGGAAGTCCTGGCCGGCGAAGTCGTTGAAGTAGTCCAGCGACTTCTTCGGCGCGAGCGCGAAGTGGTGCCACTCGGTGCGCTTGGGCTTGGTCTCCCGCTCCACGCCCTGCTGCTTGAGGTAGGCGTGGAAGTCCGTGTCGGTGAAGCGCCCGCCGGCCTCGGACGTGAACAGGGCTCGCCGCGACCCACAGCTTCTTCTTCTCGACGGACAGCTGGGATGCCTGCTGCGCGATGCGGGCGTCGGCGGTCTCCTGCTCGGTGTAGCCGATCTTCTCCCAGCCGTCATACTTGGGGATGTCCGGCGTCGTCCACGAGTAGATCAGCGGAGTGATCTCACGGAACGTGCTGATCTTCGGGCTAGGCATCGGCCCTCGCCTCCTCGTGGACCCGGTCGATCATGCACGGCTCGTAGCTGTCGTAGACGGTGAAGTCGAAACCGTCGTCGCGCAGAGAGGCGAGCGTGAACGGCTCGCGCTGGACCATGCCGGGAGCTCCAGCGATTCGATCCCACCAGGAGAACAGGATGTCCTCGCCCTCGGAGGTCTGACCGGTCAGGGTGTTGCCGCGGACGATGTTCGTGTCGAGCAGGAAGGTTGCGGCGCGGTGCAGGTCGGTGTCGGGGCCGCAGGGGATGTCGTGGGCCTGCTGGAAGCCCAGGAACTCCGCGAGCATGAGCTGCCCTCGCCTCCCGGTGGTTGTCCTCCAGCAGCTCAATGCCGTAGATCGAGGCCAGTGCGTGCAGGGACTCCTGCGGCCACTCCTCGCGCGGGTACCGCTTCTCGATGGCGTGGAGCTTGCGATGCAGGATCGCGACCAGGAAGTTGCCGTCCCCGGCTGCCGGCTCGAGGAACGTCTTGTCGACGAAGTCGGCGCCGGTCTCGAGCTCCGTCACGGACCAGGTCGAGCATCCGGTCGACCATGTGACGCGGAGTGAGGACCTCGCCGTAGGCCTTGACGCGGTGTCGTGACTTCACGAGCTGATCCTCGACGATCGTTGGCGTCGCTGTCACTGGTGTCTGCGCAGTTGCAGGCGGATCCATAGAGCATCTGTGCGGTTCGCCCGGCTCCTTGACCGGAGCACGGTCCTCCGCCGTCCGCAGACCACATGCTTGCTTGCAGGCTCCGACCCTCGGTCGCTCAGATCGGTTGCCAAACTGTGCTCCATCTCGTCCTCGTTGCAGTTGGCAAGATAGCAGGGACTCCCTTCGGTCCGATTGGGACGCACGACCCCAGTCGGGCGGCGAGTGGCCTATCACGGCGTAGAGACCGCCGAATCCCCTCGGGTTTGAGTTCATCAAGGCGGCGCTGGCACGCCCTCGATCGCCCGAGTCGGTCGAGGTCCTGCAGCTTTCGGCGGATATGTGGCTCGTGGGTGTGTCTGGCTTCGCCCTGTCGATTCAGGGCGCTCGGGTCTTCTCGCTCAGCGAGCGAGGTCGGCTCGCGTGGCAGACCCCCTCGTCGCTGAGTCCGGGTTCGCGTGGTCCGGGCGTCTTGCGCTGTTTGGGGGCGGTCGTGTGAAGTCCAGGGGTCGTTCGGGGCGGTCCGCCTCGCCAGATCGTGTGTCGTCGGAGGTCGGGTCGGGCAGGTCGTCATGTCCGGGTGGTGGGAGGGCATACAACCTTGCAGGTCCCGTTCGGAACCTGCAGGGACCAGAGATGAGTCACGTAACGGGAGCGCGGTTCAGCGGCGTGTCGGTAGGCATGGAGCACTCGACCTCGCCTCAGTCCCTGCAAGTCGTTGCGATCTCCGCCGACCCGACGGATCGCTTTCGATTGACCGACCCGTACGTCGAGGAGGTCTGGTCGGAGTTCCTGGGTCCGACGGCAACGTTGCTCGCCCGTCGGCTCGGTCGATCGATCGAGGTGCGGCCGGGCGGGCAGCAAGTCGAGGTCGGCGATCTCGCTGCATCGGTCGGGGTGGCCCCAGGCGTGGCGGTCAAGGCGCTGGCGAGGCTGAACCGATTCGAGGTCGTACACAGCGATCTCGACCGTGGTGTCATCGGCGTCTCGGGCTATGCGCCGCCGGTCGGCGACGAGCGGCTGTTCCGATTGTCCGAAGCGGGGCGCATCTCACACGACCGGTTCATGGCCGACCTCGACGCCGGGCACGTCGTCCCCGGTCGGGCTGCGGAGATGTTCGCTGCTGCGCCGACCGTTGGGATTGATCGGGGACTCGTCCCCCTCGCCATTCGATAGCCAACTGTTCAGAATCGGATCATGGGACCCGTCTCTCGGTCGCTTCTTCGAGAAAGTCGTGTAACGCTCGGGACGCTCGGCGGCGTGTCAGGGGCGATGGTGTCCGACCGGTCGAACTTCGCTGCCTGCCTTGCGCAGCCCCGTGCGCGGAATTACCGTGCAGCCATGACTGCGTGGCCGAGGGCCCACGCAGGGCTCGGGGACGTTGGGGCGGAACCGAGCGGGCGCCCTGCCGGAATGGTCTGGCCTGCCCTGTGCCCGAAGCCGGTTTCGGTCGGCGGCGCGACCAGCGTTCGAGACCTGTGGGCGTCGTCTGCCACCCACTCAGCGGCCTTCGGTCTTCGCCGTTCTCGTTCGCTGCTTGCTCTCGCTGCTTCCGGCCGGCTCCGCCGACACGGTGCGGCGATCTGCTCGCTCACCCGGGTGGCGAATCGGCGACTCGTCCCGTTGCTCGCCATCGCTCTGGTGATGTTGATGGCGACGCCTGCCGTCGCCCTCGGACTCGCTGCAGACCCTGACCTGGGCGCGGCCGGACGGCTGCTTTGGCTCGGATCAGCATTCGTCCTGACGATTGCGGGAATCGTCGTCGTGACGCGCCACCTGCTTCTCGCACGTCGTTGGGCACGGTCGGCCTCGGTGTTCGAGCTGTCGAATTTCGCGTCGGGAAGTCCCGGGAACGGCGACGCTGCATCGCTCCTTGGGCAGGTCGTGGCGGAAGCCGACGAACAACGCCGGCACTTGGTGCTGCGGGTCGACCACTCGAACGAGCGGGCCATCGTGCTCTACCGGCGCCACGGCTTCGTCGAAGTTGAAGGCGTTTCGTCAACCGGCCAGGTGAGCATGGAACGAACGACACGAGACGTGGGAACCACCGCACGGAACGAGCATCGCTTGCTTCTCGTAGCCGCTGTAGTCGTCGCAGTCCTGGCGATCGCCGTCACCGAAATGGCGTCGCCGCTCATGGTCGTGTCGCTCGCACTCTCGCTGGCGTCGCTCGGTGTCGCCGCAGGCGTCGACCTCCGCTCCATGCGAATCCCGAACTCCCTGCTGGTCGTTGCGGCGCTGTTCGGCGCGGTGGCCGCTGACGTCACGAACGCTGGACTCGGACCGTTGGCCGGCGCTGGCATCGCCGCAGTTCCATTGCTGCTCATCCACCTGCTCGACCCCGGAGCGATCGGCTTCGGTGACGTGAAGTTCGCGGCAGCGAGCGGTGTCGTGGTCGCTGCGATCGCCTGGCCGGTGGCGATCATGGTCCCGCTCGTCGGGTTCGTCGGCGTGGCCATCGTCAGGATCGTTACACCTCGACGACCGCAACCATTCGGGCCATACCTCATGGTCGCAACCACGGTGGCGGTCGTCGCTGCCTCCCTCATCTCGACTGGAGCGAACGCATGAGAAGAAGCTCGCGGCCGTTCTTGGCAGTGGTTGTCTGCTCGTGTCGGTGCCTGCACCGGCTCGTCGTCCTCCGAACCGGAGGTCACTGCGCCGTTGCCGACTACCGCAGACAGCCTGTCTCCGATCAACGGTCGAGACGTCGACGACGTCCGAGCGACTACCGAGTCGAGCTCCGACGATCACCGATGCGCCGCCCAGCGTCAGCCGAGTCCAGCACATCGACGCCGGGGACGACCTCCTTCGACGGCCGCCGACGACGAGCGATCGTTACCGCCCGATGACCTCGGCCTCGTCGTCGACTCGGCGCCGGGCGTTGAGTCGCCGGGCGAGGTCATCGAGTTGGTCGACAGGTCTGCGTTCTTCGTTCCGTCCGAGCCGGTCGACGGCGACGCCAACGTCGTTCCGCCGCTTGCCGGAGGACGTCGAGATCATCGATCGCCTACGCCGAGCGACGCAGGCTGCCTACTACGAGCCAGCGTCGATGAATCCGATTCCGACGGAGCCATCCGATCGGCTGGCAGCGACGTTCGCCGACGGCGGGCTGCGATACATCGACAACGTCTTCGCCCGCGGCAGCGAGCGGCCAGTACCTCGACCTCGCAGGGCGGCATGACGTGCTCCGCCCGGTCGTGATCGCCGATCCTCGGTCGGACGACCGAGGCGTTCATCTTCGACTGCGCAACTCGACGGGACCGTCTTCGTCAACGCCGACGGTTCGCTCGCGGAGGGCCAGACCCCTGGCGTCAAGGAGTTCCCGCAGATCGCATCGCTCGTCAATGTCGACGGCGAGTGGATCGTCGACCGCCTCACCCGGGACGAACGGGCATGCCGCGTAGTAGCGGCCCTCGCCGTCGCTTTCGCCGCCCTTGTTCTGCATGCACCTGCGGCCGTTGCCGGCCCGGACGACGGTGGTGGCCCACCGTTGATCCCAGGCTCGCGGCAAGTTCACATCCGCAACGGTTCGGGCGGCATCGGCGTGTACACGTCGATCCCGAGCGGATCGGTCTTCCGAACGCATGGCGGAGGCGTCGGCGGCGGAGTGTTCCGGTGTCGCAGAAGGGGATGACCCCGACACGTTGGACGTGGTCGAGGAGACCCGACCGGTTCGGTCGACGAAGTGGATCTTCATCGAGGGCATCGCCGTCGAGATCCCGCTCCCTGTCGATATCACAGCGTTCGACCCTGACTCGGCGGCGACGCCTCAGTGAACGGACCCGAACGTTCTCGGTCTACTGCGTCGACACGTACTACTCGGCCAACTTCCTCGGCTTCGTCGACGTCAGTGCCACCGATCCGATGCTCGATCCGCGCCCTCGGATCACGAACCTCTACAACGGGCTGCAACTCGAGGACCTTGCCGTCTACGAGAACGCCGTTGTCGATCGGTGGGGCGGCCTCGTCGTTCGGAACCCGGCCTGGTTGGCGATCAACGGAGCGGCGTGGCGGACGCAGCGATCGAACGTCGAGTACTGGCGCGGCTGGGAGTTGGCGCTGATCGCTCGGCCGACTCGTCTCGAGTTCCTGGTCGACTTCACGCCCGACCCGGATCGGCCGTCGGAGCCGTTCTCCGGCGTGGTGCCGTGTGTCGAGACGAACGACGAGTTCGCAGTCTCCGAAGTGGTCGAGTTCCCGCAGCGACCGTCGGATCTCGCCGACTTCGCCGAGCCCGGCTCGAACCGGGCGTGCGAGTGGACGCCTCCGGGTCCTGGCGAAGCGACGATCACGGCCCGGCAGATCTTCGCCGTCACGTTCTGGGCGTCGGGCGCCGTCGAGGCGCAGCCGGACTACGTGTGGTTGTCGGAACCGACGACGTTCCGGGTGGGCGAACTGGCGGCGGTGAACGTCAATGAGTGAGGAGCCGTCATGTCCCTGAGCGAACAGGTCCGCCCGTCGACCGCTGCCCGCGCACCGTCGAAGCCGACGTCACCGCGCCCGAAGGTTCGCCTGCCGTGGCTGCTCGCAGCGGCTGGGTTGTTCGTGCTGATCGTGATGCTGGTGCTGTGGGCGGTCTCGTCGGCGTCCGAGCGGACGCAGGTGCTCACGGTCGTCGAGCCGGTGGCTGCGGGTGAGCCGATCCCGGACTCGGCGATCGGGTCGACGGGCATCTCGAACGACGCCGGCTTCGGACGCATCTACGTCGAGTCACAGCGATCCGAGATCGTCGGAGCGGTCGCCGTCGTCGACCTCGAACCCGGCGACCTGCTCGGCCCGTCGATGGTGACGAACGAGCCCGACACGTTCACCGGCGAGCGGCTCGTCGGTGCCGTGCTGCGAGCGGGTCGCTACCCGGAGGAGATCCAGCGTGGCGATGAGGCGCTGGCGGTGTCGATCGTCGACCGGGCTGCCGGCGAACCGCCGGTCGTCGATGTCCGCGTCGTGGCGGTCTCGATCTCGGAGACGGACGAAGCCTCGGTGACGCTCGCCGTCGCAGAGGACGCTGCGGCACTGGTCGGCACGTGGGCGGGCACCGACGAGTTGGTCGTCGTCGTTCGACCGATCGGAGCGGACGAGTGACCGTGATCGCCGTCGGCTCATGGCGTGGCATCGGCGCGTCGACGACTGCGCTGTTGCTCGCGTCCGCTGCGGCGATGCGGGGCCACGACGCTTGGTTGGTCGAGGCCGACCCTGCGGGTGGGGTGCTCGCCAGTCGGGCACCGGCACTCTCCGGCGTCGACTCGCTGGGTCGGGTCGCGTTCACGCGGTCGGACGAGCGCGTCGAGACGGTGCTGCAGGCGTCGTCCCGTCGGCTCGGCCCAGTGAACGTCGCGACCTCACCGTGGGATTCGTTCCAGGCGTGGTCCGCCGTCGCGTCACCTCGCCGCCCATGGGCCGAGGCGCTGAGGCGGTTGGGTGATGTGGTCGTGGTCGACGTCGGTTCGCTTCGAGGCGGCGACGTCCCGTCGTGGCCGATCATCGAACGGTCCGACGCACTGGTGATGGTCACCAACCCCGACGCGGCAGCGCTGACGTCGACGGTGGCGTGGATGGACGCGAAGGGCCAGTCGGCGCCGGGTGTTGCCGGACTGTCGCTCGACACGGCCCGACTCGTCGTTGTCGACACCCCGGGCGGCTCGACGGAACGGTTCGGCCCGAACGTCGCCGACGAGCTCGATGGGCGGATGGCCGGCTGGTGGGACTGGGAGCCGAGAGTGGTCGACCACGTCCTGCGCGGCGGGTCGCTCGATCACCGAGCGGTACGTCGCCACGACCTTGTCGGTGCGGCCGCATCGACGCTCGACCACCTGATCGACGGGACCGTCGCATGACTCCCGACGTGCTCAGCGCCGAAGACCTCGACGCCCTCGCGAGCGAGATCCGGCGCGACTTCGGTGACCGGTTTCCGCCGAAGGGCCGCGACGAGTCGAACGAGGAGACGCAGGTGCGCGAGGAGCGCACACGCCTGGTCGTCGAACGCGAGGTGCTTCCCGAACTTGCCGCACGTCGACGGGATACGCGGTCGGCAGCCCTTTCCGACGCCGACGAGCGGGCCGTCGTCGAGCACGTCATTGCTGCGCTGTTCACGATCCCGAAGTTGATGGGTGCGCTGCGCAACCCGAACGTGACCGACATCCTCGTGTTCGGGTCGGCGCCGGTTCGGGTCGAGCAACTCGACGGCACGGTCGAGGAGTGGCCGCCGCTGGTCGCTCGTGATCGGGACTTGGAGCGGATCATCTACGACGTCTCGGTGTCGCACGGTCGGCCGTTCAACATCGAGAACCACGAGGTCGACTTCGAACTCGAGCCGGGCGTCCGCTTCCACGCCGGTGGGTTCGACCCGGTGCAGCGTCCGTACATCGCGATTCGCCGGGCCGCGCTGTTCGGTGCTTCGCTCGACGAGTTGTACGACCGTGGCGCGGCCGACGCAGGGATCGTCGAACTGCTCCGGGCCGCGGTTGCAGCAGGACTGGGGTTGCTGTTCGTCGGGCCGATGGGTTCGGGCAAGACGACGTGGCTGCGGGCGACGATCGCTGAGATCGATGCGTCGGCGGTGATCACGACGATCGAGTCGGACTTCGAACTCAACGTGCTGCAGATGGGCAAGCACCCCTACGTCATCGCCTACCAGGAACGGTTGCCGACCACGATCGACTCGAAGGGCTACACACCGGCCGAGGCGATGCGACCGGCGATGCGTACTCGGGCCGACTGGATCGTCGTCGGTGAGGTCCGTGGCGGTGAGGGTGCGCCGCTCGTCCGGGCGATGCAGACCGGCCAGGGCGCGATGGGCACGGTCCACGGTGGCGACGCCGAGGACGCGCTCGACAATCTCGTGAACCTCATCGCGTCCGACACCGGCCAGCGGTCGCCCGACGTGAAGACGCAGGTGTACCGGGCGATCGACCTCGTCGTCGCGTTGGAGGGAACGAACGCCGAGGGTCGCTGGGTGTCGGAGATCGCTGCTCCGTCGGTCGAGAACGCCGGCGAGCGGTTCGTCCTGCACCGCATCTACGGCAGCGTGGACGGTGCGCCCGATGACCGGGCTCGCCCGATCAACGAACCTCAAGCCGCGATGCTGCGCCGACTCCGTCGCCACGACCCGGAGTTCTCGGCTCGCTGGTGGACGTCTGGCGAGGACACCTACAAGCCGCTGCAGGTCATCGGGATGGGACGATGAACTCGCCGCTCTCGATCGCACTCGTCGCTGGGTTCCTCGGCGCCGCTGGCGTCGCCTCGCTCTGGATGGCGTTCCACCCGGCACCCGTTCGTACGAAGCGAGCGGCCGTCATCGACAGCGGCTCGACCCGCTTGCTGCTCGGCGCCGTGCTCGCTGGCTTCGTCGTGCTCGCACTCACCCGTTGGCCCGTCGCCGCTGTCGCCGTCGGGGTGTTCGTCGGCTCGTGGCGGTGGCTGTTCTCAGTGTCGGACACGAAGCGAGACCGGGCGACCATCGAAGCGGTCGCACAGTGGCTGGAACAGCTGCGCGACGTGGTGCGCCGGTCGAGCGTCGCCATCGAGAACGCCGTCGAACTCGTCGCCGAGGACACCTCCGGCGTGCTCGCCGAACCGATGGCGAACTTCCTCCTCCGGCGCCGCCAAGGTCGGCGTCTGCCTGACGCTCTGCGGGAACTGGCGGACGACGTCGGCCACCCGACAGCGGACGCTGCCGTAGCGGCGATCGTCCTCGTGGTCGGCGGGGGAGCGGGCGGCGGCCGGATGCACGACACGCTCGACGAACTGGCGATGGCGGCGCGCGACGAGATGCGAGCGAGGGACGAGATCGACCGGACCCGACGCATCTTCCAGCGGGCGATGCGTCGCCTCGTCATCCTCACGGCTCTGTTCGTCGCCGGGCTCGTCGCCTTCGCCGCCGACCTTCTCGACCCGTATCGGTCCGTGCCTGGGCAGATCTGGCTGCTGGTGCCGTGCGGGTTGTGGGCACTGTGTCTCGTTGCACTGCGGCGACTCACCCGCTACGACCTCGGCACCCGGTACCGGCTCCGGCTTCCGGACGAGGTGACGTCATGAGTCCGACTGTCACCGCCGTCGTCGTGGCGGTCCTCTCGATCGCCGCCGTCGGAGCGACCATCCGATCGTTCAGGCCGGCGCCGCTCACGCTCCGAGCCGTTCGGGCTCGAGTCGAGCCGCGACACGCCATTCCGAATGGCCCCGACGGAAACCTGTCCATCCGGGTGGGTCGTCCACTCGCTGCTGGGTCGCTCGGAAGAGCCGTCGAGGCCAGGCTCGGGTCGGCGCTCACGTTGACCGGCTACACGGTCCCGACCGTCATCGGCACTGTGATCATCACGGTCGTGGCGACGGCGTTCGCAATGATGGTCGCCGCTGCTGCACTGGTGGCGTCCGGCCAGGTGTCGTCGCCGATCGTCTGGTTGCTCGTGCCGGTCGTCGCCGGCCTGTTCGGCTGGCGAGTGATCGCCGATGTTCGAACCCGAGCGGCGCGCCGGCGGGCCGAGTTGCACCGAGTCGTGAACGACTTCGTCCAGTTGCTCGCGGTCGCCCTCACGACGAACCGGTCCGTCGAGGACGCGCTGACCTTCGCCGCGGACGCGGGCGACGGGTTCGGTTTCGACCTGCTCCGCCAGACCATCGACACCGCGCAGCCGATGGGGCTCACCGTGTGGGACGCGCTCTCCGCGATGGCCGACACCTACGAACTCGATCAGCTCCGAGGCCTCGCGACCTCGCTCCAACGCCAAGCCGGCGTCGGTGTCTCGGTCGCAGCGACGATCCGCACCGAGGCGAAGGCGATGCGGGCCCGCCAACTCGCCGACATCACCGACCGTGCCGACAAGGCAAACGCCAACCTCTCCCTCCCGACGATGGGGATGGTGTTCGGCATGGTCCTCTTCCTCGCCTACCCCGTCATGCAGCAGATCTCCGAGGCCTTCACCTGACCTGACCACCAACCCAGCAAGGAGCAGACATGAACACCGAACCCGCCCCACCGACCCGGCCCGCAGCGACCGTCGCGGTCTGGCTCGCCATCGCCTACACCTGGCTCGCCGACAGCGGCCGAGCGTTCGGCCGACGACTCGCCGACGACGCCGGCGTCGAGGACTCACCCTCGAAGCTCATCTTCCTCGCGGTCGCCGTAGCGATCGCCATCGCCGCAGGACTGTTCGTCATCGGGGTCTTCAACGACGCGCAGAGCAACGTCCCCGATCCCGTCGCGCCGTCCCCCTGACCCCGCTTGTCGTGACCTCCACCGCCCTCGACGCGTCCGTGCCCGGAAGCCCTCGTGCAGGCGCGCCCCAGCGACGGCTGCGAGGAGACGCCGGGGTGGTCGACGCAGGAATGGAGACGTTGTTCGGTGGCGTGGCTCTGATCGCCATCGTGCTCCTGCTCGTGGAGACGGTCAGCTTCTGGCACGCCCGCAACGTCTTCGACGAGGCCGCGGCCGAGGGTGCGCGCATCGCAGCAGCGTTCGACGGAACGTGCGCTGCGGGTACGTCGAAGGCCGAGGCGCTCATCGCTCGGCGCGCCGGTGGTTGGTCGTCCGGTGTCGTCGGTGTCGTGCAGCGAGGTCGACGGAATCGTGACCGTCACGGTGTCCGGCAACACGCCGGGCGTGCTGTTCGATGCCGGAGGCTTCACGGCGTCGGTCACCGAGTCCGCTCCGAAGGAACGCTGATGGCTGCGTCGACTCATCGGGACGCCGGGTTCGTGGGAGCTGTCGAGGTGGTCTACCTCGGCATCGCCGCGCTCGTCATGGTCGTGTTCCTCGGCTTCGTCGGCCGCCTCGCCGCATCGGGTGTGCAGGTCACGAACGCAGCACAGGACGGCGCCCGAGCCGCGTCGATCGCCGGCGATCCCGACGAAGCGTCAGCCGCCGCCGCGGCCGCCGTCAATCGTTCCGGTCTGCCGCAGCGCTGCACAGGCGGGCCGTCGGTGTCATTCGACTGGGAGCCTTCCGACCTCGGCACCTGGCAGGGCGCCGTCGTCACCGTCACCGTTTCGTGCACCGTCGCCAACCAGTCGCTCACCGGCATCTGGACACCCGGCAACCGCACCGTGACCGTCACCGACCAACAGGTCGTCGAGAGGTTCCGCCGATGACCGCCGCTCACGTTGACCGCGACCGCGGGTCGGTGTCGGTCGCCCTCGTCATGATGGTCGTGATCGCCGTCGCCGGAGCTGCCCTCATCTTCGACGGCGCCCGCTACCTCGCCGCCGAGCGTCACGCCAGCAACACCGCGGAGGGAGCCGCACGCGCGGCCATCGCAACCGGCTCTCCCGCCGACGGCCTCGACGCCGACCTCGCCCGCCAAGCCGCGATCGCCCACGCTGGCCGCCTCGGCGTCCCGGCCACCGACGTCCAAGTGTCATTCCCTTCTCGCGACGTCGTGCTCGTGACCGATCACCGAACGTCGCCCCGCCACCTTCGTCCGCTTCACCGGCTCGGCGGATCTCGTCGCCTCAGCCGATGGTCGAGCCAGATTGGAGTTCTCGTGACCCGCATCCAAGGACTGCTTCTCCGTATCGGTGCAAGCGTTGCACTCGTCGTCCTCGTCGTCGTGCCGCCCGTCCTTGTCGCATTGCTGATCGGCCGGCCGTATCCCGAATGGTCGACACTGACCAGTGAGGTCGAGCAAGGCCGGGTAGCGGCAGACACCGTCATGCGAATCGCCGCGCTGCTGTTCGTCGTGATCTGGATCTGGCTCGCCATCACGATCGCCAGCGAGACACTCCGACTCCTGCGGGCGCGAGCAGTCGACACACCGGCGGCGGGGCGAATGTCAGCGCCGTCGATCGTGCGATCACGGTCCACCTTCGTCCACCGGCTCGTGCGGATCGCAGTGCTCGGCACCGTCACCACCGCAACGACCATCTCGACGTGGCCAACCGCCGCGATCGCTTCGACCGGAGCGTCCCTCGCCGGGAGCCTCGACCCACGCCCACCGATCAGCGCGCCCGCCGACCCAACCGAGACGGCTCCGACGTCAGCGCAAACGACCACGATTGTCGCCGACGGTCGAGCCACCCCGCTGTCGATCGCCATCGACCTCGGCGACGAGACCCTGCGCGACGACATCGTCGCGATGAACCGCACACCGAACTGGACCGGCGGAGTCTTCCCCGCCGGAACTGTCATCGCCATTCCGGTCATCGAAGCGCCCGCCGCACCGCAGCCGACTGTCGCTGATGGCGTCTACGTCGTCCAACCGAACGATGGACTCTGGAATGTCGCCGAGGTGTTCCTCGGCGACGGCTCGCGCCATGCCGAACTCCGCTCGCTGCTCGACGGCCAGGAGGTCGCGCCAGGCGTCGTGTTCGATGCAAGCACCGAGGTGATCCATCCAGGCTGGACCTTCCAGAACCCATCGGCCGTCGCTGCCTCGGCGGAGTCTGCGACCGACGTCCACGTCGTGCAACCGGGCGACACGCTCTCCGAGATCAGTGAGCGCCACCTCGGCACAGCGGACCGCTGGACTGAACTGTGGAATCTCAACGAAGGCGCGGTGATGCCTGACGGTCGTACCTTCGACGACCCCGACCTCATCGTCCCCGGCTGGCGCCTCGCACTGCCCTCGGCCCTCGCGGTCGACATGGACGCTGCTCCAGAAGCGGGCCCCGCACAGACACCTCCACCGCCGAACGATGTCGGTCCGCCCGACGTCGTCGATGAGGAGACGTCGCCACCTGCCGAAAGTACCGAGCCGCCAGTCCCATCGGTTCCCGAACCTGGTGTTGTCGATCTCCCGACACCTGTGTCGTCGCCACAGATCAACGGTCTCCCGGCACCGTCGGCGTCACCGGCTTCTGTTCCTGCGACTACCGCACCGGCAGCACCGTCGAGCGCGGTCCCAAGCGAGACCAAACTGGTCGCCGGCGTTTTCACCGATGCCGAACGGTCGGTTTGGCCGACCGTCCTCGCTGGCTCTCTCCTCACCGCAGGCCTCGCAGCTCTCATCGCCAGACTCCGACGTCGCCGGCTCAGTCAGCTTCAGCCGGGCCGTCGATTGCCCGCGCCGTCGAACACGGCCGCGGGAGCGGAGCACGCGCTTCTGACCCGGTCGGCGGCGACCGACCTCTCGACCATCACGGCACTCCTCCGCTCGATCACCCCCTACGCATCAACCCAGGGGGAACCGCCGGCGGTGCGGGCGGTCCAACTCGGCGTCGAGCGGATCGAGGTGCTGTTCGCCAAGCCCGCAGCGTTGCCACCGAAGGGTTGGTCGACCATCGACGGCGGACACTCGTGGACGCATCGCTTCGATGATCCCGTCGAAGAGCACCGACAACTGCTCACTCCTGCACTGGTCACCATCGGCGTCCGAACCGATGAAGCTGCCGACGAGGTTCTCCTCGATCTCGAGACCGCCGGCAGCGTGGCGATCACCGGAGACCGCAGCTGTTCTCTCGGTCTCGCCCGCTCTATCGTCTACGAACTCGCGACCTATCCCCTCGGCGTGTCGATGGATGTCAACCTCATCGGAATCGATGTGCCCGGTGTCGAGCAATGTGATCGAACCTGGACCAACACGACGATCGAACGAGCGATCCGAGTAGCCGAACGGCGTGCGGATCGTCGACTCTCCGACGGCACCACGCCGATCGAAGAGCGAGCCGATCTCGAGGAAGACGACGGATCAACCGACCCCCAAGTGTTCGTCGTCGACGCCGCATCGATCGACGACGGTGCCGGCGTCGATCAGCTCGTCAGTCTGTGCGAGAAGTCGAGCGGATCAGCCGTGGTCGTGCTCGGCGACCCATCGGACGTCGGTGAACGCATCATCGTCAATGGTGACGGAACCGCGCTGTGGTCCGGCGTCGATCTCGTTCTCCCGAACGTGACCGACGAAGCCGCCGAAGAGATCGCCGAACTCGTGGAGGATCTCGCCACCGCCGAGACCGAACTCATCGAGCCTGACGATCTGTTCGCCTCCGTCCTGGCGGCCGCCGAAGGTCCAGATGAGGCGACAACCCAAGACGACGAGACCTACACGGTAGAGCCCTACGAACCGCCGCCGTACGACGTGCTGCTGCGAGTGATGGGGGAACCACGGGCCGAAGGCGTCGACCTCACCGCTGATGAGACCGAGCTCCTTGCACTCCTCGTGTGTCTGCGGCACCGCACCGAGATCCACATCGGTCTCATTCACGAGTCAGTCGGACCGGAGCGCGCACGAAAGACCATCGAGAATCGCATGTCGATCCTCCGCCGCAAGCTCGGCGCCGGTAGCGACGGCCTCGACCTGCTGCCGGAGGCCGCCCCAGGGAACCACGGCCGAAGCCAGTACCTCGTCAGTCCACTCATCCTGACCGACATCGACCTCCTCGAACACCGTCTCCAGGAGTCGGAAGCGCTCACCTCTGGCGAGGCGCTGGCTGTGCTGACTGGCGGCCTCGACCTGATGAATGGCCCGCTGCTCAGATCCCGTCGCGGCTACGAGTTCTGGCCGAACAGCGAAGGAGTTGTAGCGGCGATGACATCCATCCTCCAGACCTACACCGCCCGGCTCATCGAACTCGCCGCTGAGGCCAAAGACGCCGCGCTCATCGTCACCTCCACAGCCCGCGCTGCGTGCGTACTCGACGACCCCCTCGCCGAACTCCCAATCCGACAGATCGAACAGACCATCGCGCAAGCCCTCGGGGACGACCGCCTTCAACGATCCGTCAAGGCGGCTCGCATTCGCCTAGACGAGTACCTCGACGGGGCCGACCCGCTCGCAGAGTCTGCGTAGATGCGCCGTGCTTCGGTCAAGGTCCACCAGCGGGCGTCACGTTCGCTTCATCTTCTTCGAGCACGCTGGCGCCCGCGGAGGTTTCGTTCCTGCGGACGGCCGGGCAAGGGGTGAGTGGGATTGAGGGGCCGCAAAGGTCGAGGCGACGGACGCCGGCATTGCGGGGCGGCTCGGAGCGATTCGGCTCCTGAATATCGGGTAGGCCTGGCGGTCCGATCGGCCAATCGAAACTGCCGTTCTTCCCACCGCGTTCTCGTATCAGCTTGGTTCAGAAGCTGCATCCCCGTGTCGGCAGGTTGGCGACTCCGGCGAATTGATTACCACCAAGCAGCGTAGACATCAGCCGTTGAGGACAGAGCCGCTGACCGTCAACTCGCATTTCGAGATGGAGGTGAGGCGCACCCGATCGGCCGGTGTTGCCGGAGTCGGCGATGTGTTGGCCGGGGGCGATCTGGTCGCCGACGGTGACGTGGTTGCGGACGTTGTGGCAGTACGTGTGGCGCAGGCCGTCGGGGTGTTGGATGGTGATGCCGATGCCGCAGCTCTGTGCAGTCGGCGGGCGGTCGTGAGCCGCCGCAGCCGACTTCCCACCAGTTGGCGTTCCAGGTCGTGACGCGGTCGACTCGGCCGCCGGTGATGGCGTACACCGGCGTGCCGACCGGGACCATGAGGTCGAGCGCCGGGTACGTGTGGTGCGGGGCGCTGAGCATCTCGACGGTGAGGATCTCGCGGGGCAGCGGCAGCGCCCACTCGCCGGTCACGTCGGTGGAGGCGCAGGTCGGCAGTCTCGCCGTCGATTGCGGCGAGCTTCTCGTTGTAGGTGTCGAGCCAGCGGGTCTGGTACTCCCGAACGGTGAGGACGTTGCCCGCTGACGGCATCGGAACCTGGTCCATGATCTCGGGGTCGCCGAGCGCTGCGGGGTAGTACCAGATGACGGGGACGACCTCGATGAGGTTGTCGTGGTCGGCGAGGATCGCCGAGACGTTGACGCCGGCGACGCGGTCTTGAATGTGCGGCGGCGCGGTGTCGGCGGTCGGGTACAACTCGGTCGAGACGCCGGCTTCGTCGGCCCAGTGACGCCAGGTGCTGGTGATGTACTGGTACGCCCCGGCGGCCGACGCCCCTCGGGCCCGGATCGTGTAGTCGCCGCCGGACTCCAGGGTGCGGATCGTGTCGAGGATGACACCGAGCCGGCCGCACGCGTAGGGCGACGTTGCGGGTCCGCCGTTGGCGAACACGAGCGGGATCGACAGGACTGACATGACGCAGGCGGCGAGGAAGGCGGCGATGAGTTTCATGCCTTCCCGACACTCCGCCGAGGGAGCGATTCGTTTCTCGATGTAACGGTCGGGCAGTTCGCCGGTGGGTCGGGTGGGTAGATGATCCGCATCGGGCGGGTCACGGTCCGCAGGAGATCTCGATGTCCGACCCCTCGATCCACCAAGCCGCACGACGCCGCGCCGGCGTCGTCGCAGCGGTCCTTCCGCCGCTGATCGCTGCGACGGTGCTTGCATCCAGCGACCCGGTCGCGGCATCGCCGCTCGACGACGTGTCGCCGTCGTCGGAGGGACTGCCGGGTGCTGGCCTCTTCACGCAGATCCTGTCGTGGGGCTTCTGGTTGGCGCTCGGAGTCTGCGGCCTGGCGATCCTCTACGGAGCGGCGACCTGGCGTGGGATGAACGGCAACTCCGGCCGCGGTGTCGAGGGGAAGATGTACGTCGCTGCCGGTGCGATCGGCGCGATGGTGATCGGCCTCGCACCGACCATCGTCCGAGTGCTGTTCGATGCCGGGCAGGCGGGCTGACGTGTCCGGCTCGAAGGTCGTCGGCATCGCTCTCGTGATTGCGATGCTCGGCGTCTGGGCGATCCGTTCGTTCGTCATCGACAGCGAGGCAGCGACGACCGAGGCGCCGGTGACGACGGCGATCGCGATCTCGGAACAGAGCGGCGAGGCATCGACCGCCGCCACCTCGCCCGCACCGCAACCGGTCGTCGCAGCGGGCGATCTCGCTGGCATCCCGGTCGGCTACCCGTCAACCGATGAAGGTGCTGCGACGGCGGCAGTCAACTGGGTGGCGTCGTTCCCGACGATCGTGCGGATGGGTCCGATCCGGCTCGACGACACGCTCGAACACGCTGCTCTCCGAGAGTCGAGCGGCGAGCGGGTCGGACGAGGTGATCGCCGACTACTTCACGTTGATCGACGAACTCGGCCCCGACTTCGCATCCCGCATCTGGATCGAGTCGCCCCTCCAGTTCGACGTGGCCGACGCGACCGACACGACCGCGAGCGTTGCGGTGTGGTCGATGCTCGTCACCGGCGACGCCGAGGACGGCGACGTCGAGGCGATCTGGCGGACGCATCGGATCTCGCTCGTGTGGGAGCGCGACGACTGGCGCATCGACGACGTCACGATCATCGAGGGACCGACGCCGGCCCCGAACGCAGTCTCGCTGCCGTCACCGTCGAGCGAGTTCGTCGCGGTCGACGAGTGGGAACCTGCCGTGTTCGCCGGAACGACCAGTCGGGTCGACGACTGATGCTCGCCATCCCGATCATCGGCGACATCATCGGGTTCGTTGCCACTCCGTTCCAGGCCGCCGCGGGCTGGGCGTGGGACACGGTCGTCGGCGGCATCACCGACTGGATCCTCAAGGGCGTTCTCGCGCTGCTCATGTCGATGTGGAACTTCATGGACACGGCGTCGTCGCCCCGGCTCACGTCGGAGTGGTTCTACACGGCCGACTCGTCGCCGTTCCGGATCGCGTTCGGGATCGGCGTCACGATGGTCGCCCTCCTCGTCCTGTTCGCGCTGATCCGTGGCGTCGCCGCCGGGTCGCCGGGCGCAGTGATTCGCACCGTCGGGCACGACCTGCCGGTTGCGATCTTCGCGATGGTGTCGCTCGTCGTCGTGGCGGCCGCTGCGGTCGACCTGTCCGACGGGTTGTCCGACTTCATCTGGTCGCAGACTCGCGACGACGCAATCGACGCGTTCGACAACCTCGGCGTCACCTTGATGGCGGGGCTGCCGAACATGCACTTCATGGGGATCGTGATCGCCCTGGTCCTGTTGGCGGCGATGCTGTTCATGTGGGTCACGCTGTTCGTGCGTGAAGCGCTGATCTACATCGTGGTGATCTACGCCGTGTCGTTCGGGCTGCCGTCGATGATCTTCCCGCCGCTGCGCGACACCGCCAAGAAGGTGCTCGAACTGCTCGTGGCGTTGATCATCGCCAAGCCGGTGATGGTGCTGGCGCTCTCCGTCGGCGTCTCGGCGCTCGGTGGAATCGGAGCGACAGGCGAGCCCGGCGAACCGGTCGGCGACAACCTCGCCCGAGAACTCGGCACGTTGGTGTCGGGAGTGATCATGTTCGGGCTGGCCGCGTTCATGCCGTTCCTGGTGTGGAAGCTGATGCCGATCGTCGCTGCCGCAGTCGTGGCACAGGGCATCGCATCGGCGCCGATGCGCGGCGGGACGCAGGCGATGCAGTTGCAGTACTACGGCCAGACCTCGATGCGTCGACTCGCCGGAGGCTCGGCAGGTGGTGGCGCATCGGCAGGGCGGATGGCGGGCGGATCGACGGGGACGGCGTCGGCCGGTGGCGCCGGCTTCACGTCGGGAGTCGCAGCGTCGGGCGGCGGTGCGTCGACAGCGGCTGCAGGAGCGGCAGCGGGGCCGGCCGCGCCGCTCGTTGTCGCGGCAAGTGCTGCCAAGGCTGCGACGTCGGCAACGAAGTCGGCGGTGACCTCGACCGCAGAGTCCGCAACGTCGAGTTCGCCGCCGCCTTCGGCCGGGGGACGTTCGCTCGGAGGTGATCGGTCGTGAGTGAATCGACTCGTCTGAGGGCGTACCGGTTCGGTGAGCGGCGGCGGTCGGGAATGTTCGGGACGGTTCCGCCGTCGCTCGCTGCCGTGGGAGCGGTGGCGCTGGTCGCCGGGTGGATGGCGATCGCCGGGTACGTCCCGATCCCGATCTGCATCGCCGTGGTCGCCGGGTGCGCCTGGTTGTGGTTCGGCAAGATTCGCGAGCGGCCCGCTCACGAGATCCTGCCTGCGCTCGCCATGTGGTGGTGGCGCCGGCTGCGGTCACGCAATCGCTGGTATCGACCCGTAGCGCTCGTCGCCGACGGGGAAGCACCCGCGGCACTCCCGCCGGTGCTTGGCTGGGCTCGACCTGTACGAGATCGACGTCGACTGGCCGACCATCGGTCACACCGGCCCGCTCGGCATCGTTCGTGACCGCCAAGCCGGAACGGTCACCGCCGTCGTGCGGGTGTGCGGCGACGGACAGTTCGGGCTGGTCGACCCAGCCGGGCAGGACATGCGGATCGACGAGTGGGGCGCTGCCATCGCCGGGTTCGCTCGCGAACACTCGCCAGTCACTCGGGTCACGTTCCACGATTGGACGTCGCCGATGCCGATCCGGGACTCGGTCGCCCGCCTCGAAGGGGAGTGGGCCGACGAGGCCGAGCACCCGGCCCGCAACAGCTACCTCCAACTTCTGCGGGACACGTCGGCGACGGTCATCGACCACGAGGTGCTCGTCGAGGTGACGGTCGACCTCAACCGTGTGTCGAAGACACGCGGTGAGACATCGTTGTCGATCGGGCTGCGTACGGTGTCCGAACAGGCGCGCCTGTTCGCCGGCCGGCTGAACACGTCCGGACTGCGGGTCGAGTCGGTGCTGTCGGCATCTGACCTCGTGACCGCAATGCGGGTCCGGTCGGACCCGTCGGCGGTCGAGCACCTCGCCACGCTCGCCAACTCACTCGCTGCCGCAACCGGCACCGCCGCGCCGACCTTCGGGCCGATGTATGTCGACGACCGCCTCGGCTCGGTCGTGGTCGACGGGGCGTGGCATCGGTCCTGGTGGTTCGCCCGTTGGCCGCGCCGGGAGGTCGCAGGATCGTGGCTCGACTCACTCGTGTTCGACTCGGACTGCACCCGCACCTTCACGACCGTGTTCGAACCGGTCGCCCCGTCACGCTCCGACAACGACGTCGATCGGGAACGGACTCAGCGTGAGGCCAACATCGAGACCCGCCGCCGGAAGGGGTTCATCGTGCGACGGGCCGACGAGAAGGCTGTCGCCGAGGTCGAGTCCCGTGAGGTCGAACTCGCCACCGGCTACGTCGAGTGCCTCTACACCGGACTCCTCACCCTCACCGCGTCGACATCGGACCGGCTCGACCAGCAGGCCGCCGACCTCGAACAAGTCGCAGCGAACGCTGGCATCGAACTCCAACCGTTGTGGGGCCGCCAAGGCGACGGCTGGGTCGCGTCGCTCCCCCTCGGCCGCACACTCGCTCGACGAATCGGAGACCGCTGATGCGATTCCGGCGAACACGCACCGACGGCGACGGCGTCGACGAGCACAACTCCGGCGGTTGCCGGCGTTGACCTCGTCGCGGGATGTGGGAGTGGGCTTCGGCTTCCCCGACATCGTGGGACGACGGCGCACGTCGCGTCGATCTACCCGTTCCACGGTGGACGAGCGCTCCATGACGTGGCGGCACCGTTCGTCGGTGTCAACGTCACCGACGGGCAGTCGGCTTGGTGCTACGACCCCTTCGAGTTGTACGGGCGCGACCTCGGCGGCGGGACCGTGCTCACGAACTCGAACATGCTCGTCCTCGGCGAACCCGGCAACGGCAAGTCGTCGGCGGTCAAGACGATGCTGTACCGCCAAGCGGCGTTCTACGGGCATCGGCGGTTCATCTCGATCTCCGATCCGAAGGGCGAGTACGGCCCGCTCGCCCGTGCGCTCGACATGCCGGTCATCAAGCTCCACCCCGGCGGCACCGACCGACTCAACCTGCTCGAAGCCGGCCCCGGCGATCCCATCCGCTCCGTCCAGAACCGCCAAGAACTGATGACCGGGATGCTCGCCACGGTCTTGCGACGCGACCTCGACCCGGTCGAAGAGTCACTGCTCAACACGGCGATCGAAGTGCTCGACGCCAGCCACCGGGAACGACTCGACGATCCAACGCTCGTCGACCTCGCCACGCTGCTCGGCGAACTTCCTGACTCGGTCCGAGGCATCGAGGAACTTGCCCTCCTCGACGACAAGGAGATCGCTGCTGCGGTCACGCAACGTCCGCCTTGCTCTTTCGAAACTGCTTCGCACGACGCTGCGCGGCATGTTCGACGGCGCGTCGACGGTGTCGGTCGAGGCGATGTCCGGCCAGGGCGTCGTCATCGATCTGTCGTCGGTGTTCTCGAACCCTGAGGCGCTTCCGCTCGTCCAGATGGCCGCGGCGTCGACGCTCGCCGGTCAGATGGCGAACCTCCCAGCGCAGGGCCGCCGGGGCATCCTCGTCGACGACGAGGTCTGGGCGACGATGGCGTCCGAGCGCGCCGCCAAGACGCTGCAGTCGAGGCTCAAGCTGTGCCGGCTCTGGGGGATCTGGAACATCCTCATCACCCACCGCCTCTCCGATCTCAACGCCCAAGCCGACTCCGGCACCTCTGCATCGAAGGTCGCCGAAGGACTCCTCGCCGACGTCCAGACCCGAGTCGTCTTCCGACAAGCCACCGACCAACTCGCAGCCACCGGCGAGTTGCTGAGGATGAACGACCGGCTCGTCGAACTCCTCCCTCGGTTGACCCGTGGCCGCTCCGTGTGGACGGTCGCCGGTCGAGCCGCAGTCGTTCAGCACGTCATCGCAGCCAACGGACCCGAGCGGGCGATCTGCGATACCGACGAAGCGATGGCTGCATAGGCGGTACGTGATGTCGACGAGCGACCACCGCATCGACCGGGACGATCTCCTGGCCCGCGTCGACCTCGCTCAACTCCTCGACGCACTCACCACAGGTCATGGCCACGGACGCCGCCGAACCTGGAACTGCCCCGACCCCGACCATCCCGACGTTCACCCCTCCGTCACCGTTCACACGACGGCTAGCGGAGTCGAACGTTGGAAGTGTTGGTCTGGCGGTCACGGTGGCACAGCGATCGACGCCGTCGTCGCGGCCCGCCGTCTCCCGGTGGGCGACGCCATCCGCTGGCTCAACGACAACTACGCACGGCTCGAACCCGTCGACCGCAATCCGCCTGCGCCCAGCCGACCCATCGGCGAGCCGGCACCCGAGGTGATCGAGTACGTCGAGCGGTGCGCCAAGCTGCTCTGGACCGGCTCAGGTCGACAGGTCCGCGAGTGGCTCAACGCCCGTGGGTACAGCGACGAGATCCTCGCCCTCAACAAGGTCGGCGCCGACCCCGGCCGCCGCTACCTCCCCCGGCCGAAGGGCTTCCCCGGTGGCTGGCCCGCCGCGGTGTATCCCGCCCTCGACCGCAACGGGGCGATCACCTACTTCCAGGCCCGCTACCTCGACCCGCCCGATGGCCGAGGCAAGTACGACAACCCCAGCCGACGATGGGCAGCCAACCCGCGCCTTGGATGGGTGCGACCGATCGGTGGCGGGATCGGTGGTCCCCTCGTCGTCTGCGAAGGCATCGCCGACGCACTCGCCGTGGCGGAACGTGGATCGATATCGGTCGGAGTGCTCGGAACCGAACTCGTCCATCGGACGGGTTGTGGCGGACTTGGCTGAAGGAGCCCAAGATGGGTTCGTAGTGTGCTTCGACGGCGACGAGGCCGGCCAACGCGGTGCTCACCATCTTCTCGAGGATCTGCGTGATCGCGGCATCCGCCGCGTGCGCAATCTCGTTCCACCCGACGGGCTCGACGCGACCGAGTGGCTACTCAGCGAGGCCAGGGTCACCGCGCCCGCCCGCCAGACGGGCGCCGATTTTGGGCTGGCGATCCAGACAGGTCCTTCCCGTCCAGCGCTCGGCTTCGGCATCACCTGAGCGGCATGCGCGCACCGAGCACTTTGAGCGCTCGGTGCCGGTACTCGCTCGGGTTCCGGACTCGTCGGCAGACGACGATGTTCACCCTTGATCCGGCGTGAGGTGAGGTGATGCCCCTCGACGCCCAACCGGGTGATCATTATGGGATGGCCGGACCGATCGTATGTGCCGTTCTCACGCACCCGTCGAGCATCGACCGCTGTGTTGTTATGCGCTGTCCATGAGAGCGTTCGATGAACGTCGTGATTTCAGGTTCGTCCGGGTGCCAGTCCTGGGATGCGTCAACGGCCAAAGTTGGGTAGGGCAATCTCAGCCGGTAGGTCTCGACGTCTTTCGTTCCGTCGGCCATCTGCGCTGCGAACTCCAGGTCGTTGTGTGCCGGGTGGCGACGACCCGCCTGGGCTCGTTCGGTGTATCGGGCGAGTGCAGTCGGATTGGGTGTCGTCAAGGCAAGATGAATGACGTCGCACGACTTAGCGAGTTCGGTAATCGGTTCCTCTCCGCGGCCAGCGTGAAAGGCGGCCTCGGCGACGACACTCACCCCGCTGTGGACGAGCCGGGTGATGGTGTCGTAGAAGATGTCGAACGCAGCGTCGGCGAAGCGCCAGACCTCGCTTGGGTCAGTGCTTCGGTGGGTGACGTGGAGGCCGGTCTTCACGGCGTCGCGACTGAGGAAGGGCACGTGGAGCCGTCTTGAGAGCTCCCAGCCGAGTGTCGTCTTTCCGGCTCCGGGTGTGCCGGAAATGAGAACGGCGAATACACAGGGCCGTCTCTCTTGGAGCGTTCATCTTCGACATCATTGCCGACGTCAACGTCGAGCCGAGTGCTTGGCCGAGCGGCGCCGGCTGCCGGGTGACGCAATCTAGGGTGCCGCTGGTCGATATCGACGCCTTGGTTCGAGCGGTCTGAAGGTCGACGCGCTGTCGTTTGGGTCGTACGTGACCTTCGATGCTCAAGCTCGACACCAACCTTTCGGCCGACTGCATGGGGGCTGCGTGGGACGCAGGTGTGAACTTCTTCGACAACGCCGAGGCCTACGGCGGCGGCAAGTCCGAAACGGTCATGGGCCAGGTGTTCGCCGAGAGCGGCTGGGCCCGCGAGCAGTACGTGGTCTCGACCAAGTTCTACATGGGGATTCAAGACGGCCCGAACACCAGCAACACCCTCAATCGCAAGTACTTGTTGAGCGCCATCGAAGGCTCCCTCGAGCGGCTACAACTGGACTACGTCGATATTGCGTTCTGCCATCGCAGCGACCCCGACACACCCATGGAAGAGGTGGTCTGGGCAATGCACGACATGGTTGACCGAGGCCAGGCCACGTACTGGGGTACTTCGATGTGGAGCGAAGCCGAACTCCGCGAGGTCTACGCCGTGGCCGACCGCCTCGGTCTACGCCACCCCGATCACCGAGCAGCCGGAGTACAGCCTGCTCAAGCGTGACGTGGTGGAGGACGACTACCGCGTCGCTCTACGAAGAGTTTGGTCTTGGCACCACGACGTGGGGTCCGCTCCAGGTCGGGCATGCTGACCGGCAGTTTTCCAAGACGGCATTCCGGCGAACAGTCGAGGCGAGGTGCCCGGCTACGAGCGGTTGACCGACCGACTCACCGACCCCGAGAGCATCGCCAAAGTGGCGAAGCTGCTCGATGTCGCCGCCGAAGTTGACTGCCCGTTGTCGCAGCTGGCGATCGCGTGGTGCCTGAAGAACGCCAACGTCTCGACCGTGATCACCGGCGCAAGTCGAGTCGGCCAGGTACACGAGAACATGGCCGCGCTCGAGGTCGTCGAAGCGCTCGATGAAACGATCATGGCCAAGATCGACAAGGCGCTGTCCTCAGCGACCCTGATCCGCCGCTCGCTCTGGAGCCCGCGCGCGATCTGATCGGGTCGCTCCCGCCCTCATGTGCCGTTCACGAGCGCCCCGGGGTGGTGGGACGGCCGAACATTCTGAGCGGCTTTCTCTCGCAGCATAACCGTGGCATGATAGTGGCATGACTCGCGCCCGGATCAGTACGACCGTTGACCGCACCCTCCTCGACGACGCTCGCCGGCTCCACGCTGGAACCACCGATGCCGAACTCGTCGATGAAGCACTGACAGCCCTCCTCGTTCGCTACCGATCTGCCGAAATCGATGCCGCCTATGCAGCTGCATACGAAGCGCATCCCATCGACCGCGAAGATGACTGGGGCGACCTCG
>CAWKLM010000024.1:0-8181 GCA_963850475.1 Ilumatobacteraceae bacterium
TGGTACTAGATGCGGTGCCATGCCGTGACCGGATGATAATCTGATAATCTGATTTCATGTCCGAAGTGACGGCGACCGAAGCCGCTCGGAGGTTCGCCGACCTCCTCGACGCTGTCGAGCACGACGGCGAGCGCTACACCATCACACGCCGCGGCAAGGTCGTCGCCCACATCGAACCGGTCACTCGCGGCCGCGGGGACGATGCCAAGGCGCTGCTTCGTCGGCACCGGCCCGATGCCGGGTGGACTCACGACCTCGACAAGGTCCGCGACCTGCTCGAGGTCGAGACCCGACCGTGACGCTCCTACTTCTCGACACCACGTTCCTCATCGATGCCGAGCGAGGTGCCGATGACCTCGACGAACTCATCGGTGACGATGACGACGTTGCGATCGCGGCGATCACCCTCGCCGAACTCACTGTTGGGGTCCAGCTCGCAACGACGCGCCAGCGGCCACGCCGCCAGTCGTACGTCGATGAGATCGCTGCCTCGATCCCGATCCTGGCGTACGACGAAACAGTCGCCAACCACCACGCGACCCTGCTCGTCGCCGTGCGCCGAGCAGGTCGACCCCGCGGCGCTCACGACCTCATCATCGCCGCAACCGCCGCCGCTGCCGGACGCACAGTCGTGAGCGCAGACCGACGCGCCTTCGACGGGCTGCCAGGCGTGCATGCGGTAGACCATCGCAACCCATGATCCGCGCGCATGTCCGAGCGCGACAGTTACGGCCGGAAGCGCTCTCGACACTCGGGACGCCAAGACACAGTCCGACCGGCCAAGAAACCCGCAGTGAAGGCCGCCGCACCCACGGCCGGTCAACTCCATCGAGGAGCTCGACGAGAAGCACAGCTGAACCTGGCGAGGCGGCCTCCAGATCGTCGGTCTCGACGCGTGGTCAATCGACCGAGCGAGAACCGGCAGTTGGGGCGATACTTCGGCGATCCGCAGCGGCCACCATCGGTCATTGCGATACTGAGCGCACGGCGCCGATCGCGCTCCACCAGTTGTGCCTGATTCGAACGGGAGCGGTGGTCCGATCGGACTCGGGCGATATGGGTTGCCGTCGATCGTGCTGCTCATGGCCGTCGACGGACCGGATCGATGCAGCGACGCGGGCAGCTTGCGGCGCTCAGGTAACCTGTTCTTGCGCGATGCCCGGCGGGTATCGCCGGGCATCGTGGTCCATCGGTGGCAGACCGATCGTGCGAGAGTTCGGCGACCGGCTTGGGCGCGCGCGGTGGCTTGACGGCACCGGTTCACCGTCGACGATGACCCATTCGAAGTTGCGCGGTCGTGGACGGCAGGTACTTCCTCGCCTCGGGCAGCTCCCAGTCGACGGCGGTCGTGAGCGGCTTCGTCGCCGCCATGCTGTCCCGGTATCCGGATCTGACGAACGATCAGGTCAAGTTCCTCTTCGAGAACCGAGCAGAAGAGCTCAAGAACGTCGAGGACTTCGTCGAGGGTGAGGGCAAGATCGACCCGAAGGACTCGATCCGGAGCGTCAAGGACGCGCTCAAGCCACCCGTCCAGGACCACCCCGGCGCGCTCCCCACATCGGGCCTGGTCCGGCAGCACCTGGTCCGGATCCACCTGGTCCTGACACAGCATTACCCTTTCCTCCAACCCGAGCACACGGGAGCAGCTGGCGGACTTCCTTGATCAGTTCCACCTCTGCGCACTCGAAGGAGCGCCACTGTGGAAGGTTCCCCAGCGCTCGACTGACCTCGTTCAGAGCGGTCCAGTCGTGCACGGCCCTTGGTTGCCGTACGACTGTGCCGCCCTCCTGACGATGTGGTTCGACCACGGACTGATCGGTCTTTGTCGTCTGGCTCGTGGCGGCCGGCAAGCGGGCTTGAGTGCAAGCGAGGTGCGTCGAGTGCTCAACCAGCCGGCGTCGTGGGCCGACGACCGGCGCCTCGGCCTGTTCGTGTCGAGAGTTGACCTCAGCGCTGGGCGCGATCAGTGGGTTCGACAGTCCCTGGCGATCAATATCGGCTGACGCCAATCGGTTCCCGCCACCGCCCAGTTCCGGCATTTCCGCGCATCAAGTCAATACTCGGGAGTGCACATATCGGCACGATATTCTCGGCCTCGCACCGTCCGACGGTGTGCGACGCTGGCCCAAGTTGAGGCTTCGGCGACGGTCGGCGACAGGTTGGCATCGAGGACGAGCTTCGCGCCGGTCGAGCCAACCTCGATCTCTCGTTCGCTCACGCGAGTCGATCCATTCGCGAGCGCACCGGTGCAGTCATCAGCGTCGACATAGGAGTAATCGGCAAGGATCTCCTCGTGGGTCTGCCCCGCCGCGAGTAGGCCGAGCACGAACGCAACGGTGACACGCAACCCGTGGACACACGGCAGTCCGATCCTCCCGCCAGGGTCAACCATGATGCGGTCGACAAACATGATTCCCAGCGAAGCCATCGACCCCGACTGCCGCGAACACGGAAAGGTCGTACACGTCTCCACAGCCGAAGCAGCGATCCTCGAATCGGTCATTTCAGACCGCTCGGGTTGCTCCCCCGGTAACTCCCCCACCCTCTTCAAACAGTACCCAAATCAGCTTTGAGCTGGTCTTTTCTCCACCGTTCGCAAGACAATTTCGATGCCCCCAGCTCCACGCATTTCGAGGCGCATATACCCTGCTCAGGGCATATGCGCCTTCGTCGTCCATGGTCTGGAGGGCGAAAACGATGTCTCGGTGATTACCGAGCACTGCACCGAGGCCGCACTGCGGCGCGGCCTCTGCGCGACGAGACGCGATTACGTGTGGTGATACCGGGCGCCCTCGACCGGCACGTCGGAGCTACCCGTCGGCCTCCATTTCCGTCAGAGCATCACGACCGCGGCTGTCGCCTTCCGACTCATCCAGGCCAACCCGGGTCGCGACCGAGAAACGCAACAAGCTCATCCAGCGGCGGAACGTTGCCGACCGGGACTTCGGGCCCGAACATCCCAGGCACGCGGACCGAGTCGTCAACCCATAGTCGGGCGCCGGCCAACGTCGCACGGACCACGTCGTCGTCGACCTCCAACTCGATCCCGAGCCCACGAGCGATGTCCCAGCTGTGAACGACCGTCTCGATGAGTTCGAATCCGAGGAGCTGGACTCCGGTTGTCGGTCCCCACGGCATGGAGTAGGTCGATTCGATTCGGCCGGGCTCGGTGAACGCAGCGAGCAGCCGCTCGACAGCGGAGCGGTAGACGGCGGCCACCGCCTCTTCGCCGAGATCGGGATCGAGGTTCGCGTCGAAACGGAGTTCGCCACCTTCGCCCACTTCGGCGAACCCTCGGATCCCACCGATCAGATGCGCGGCAACCTGTGCGACGGTCATCTCGGGACACGGGCTCGGCCGGTCGTGACCCGCCGGCTCGAGTCGCGCGAGGACCGCCTCAGCTGAGCGCGCAGCCCGGGTGAGCAGCTCGATCATCTCGACGGCCATTCCGTCACCGTAACTGGCGACTCATCTGGATGACAGTGGCGAACCTCCCCTGGATCCCGGCGCCAAGACCGAGGACGGTCGGCCTCCGGCCGGTTCCGCCAAGTCGCCTCAGGGGGTGACCAGGCCTGGCTCGAACCCGCTTCACGCATCGCCCCGCTTCGGCGTCTTGCCAGGTGGAACGGAACCCGTTTCGAGCCGATCACTGCAGGTTCGGTGAGGGAGGATCGTGTCCATGTCATGACCCACGGCTGGGCTCCTGGGCTCCGCGATGCCGTCTCATCCGCCGGGGGCGTCCTCCTTGTCTGGGACGATGACGCCATCACGGAGCAGGACAAGAGGTTCGACGGCCGGTTCGCCCCCTTGGCGGAAGCCATCGCCACGGATGATCCCGATTCCGCCGTGCTGGCGTTCAGCTGAGTCGATGACTCGGCCACTGGGCCAAGACCGACCAGCAGTCTGAAGTCCCAGCGCCGACCCGCACACCGATGCCCGCGAGCGCCGTGCGCTCACGGTCGCCCACGACGCGCTCACCGAGCCACCGTCATGGGTATCGACCACGTGCGCCGACTCCACGACAACGGTCAGCTGAGCACTACCCGACTGGACGAGCTGACCTCCCGATGGGCCACCGCCTTCTGACCCGGACCTCGGTCGTGGCGACTCAGGGGGACCAACGTCCGGCACGTTCCGCGAAGGCGTCGAGTGCGGCGAGTACTTGGGTCGCTGCGTACCTTCGGTTGCGTCGACCACCGGTGATCTCCTGCAACGCGCCGATCTCGACGAGCTCGGTGATCGCAGCATCGGCTCCCATCGCCGAAACGTCGAGCTCGCCCTGGACGAGCGCGTTGTCGAGCACCGGGTGTTGGAATACCACGTCGAGCGCTCGCCAGACAGTCGCCTGGCGTCGACTCGTGATCGCCTCGCTCCACGCAGCACGGATCGCACGAAGATCGCTGACGAGCTGGCGCCCGTTGACGACGCTGTCGAAGCTTGCTTCTGCGAAACGTTCGACGATCGGCTCAGCGTCACCTGCCCGGTACGTCGTGAGCGCGTCGAAGTACCGGTCGGTGTCGGTGAGCAGTCCGGCGGAGACCGGCACGGTCACCTGACGGGTGAGTCGCTTTCCTCGGAGCAAGCAGTGCACGATCGCCCGCCCCGTTCGACCGTTGCCATCGGGAAACGGATGGATCGTCTCGAACTGGGCGTGAGCGATCGCGGCCTGTAACAGCACCGGCAGGTCGTCACGGTGCATGAAGCAGACGAGGTCGTCGATCGCCGGCGCGACCCGCGTGTGGTGAGGCGGGACGAAGCTTGCGGTGTGGGGCCCGTAGCTGCTCGAGCCGACCCAGACCTGCGCGCTGCGCCAGGTGCCGGCGATCTTCGGATCGTGGTGTTCGGGCAGCGCGGCGTGCATGGCGAGGATCGCTGGCGCGTCAAGCCGATCGGCGAGCGCGATCGCAGCGGTCATCGCTGTCGTGTTGGCGACGATCTCAGTGGCGTTGCGCCGCGAGGTGTCCCCCAGCTCTGCCAGTGCGACCGCCTTCGCGGACGCTGTCAGGTTCTCGATGCGCGACGACGCCGCGGCTTCCGAACGCAGCAGGATCGCCCCGAACGGGGCGATCTCGGACCCCATCTCGGCATCGAAGCGAGCGAGCTCGGCGGTGGCCTCATCGGCAAGCGCCGCGGTCGCTGCCGGCAGGACGGGATCCAGCCGACAGATCTTGGGGACGACCGCAGCCCGGTACGGACCCGAGAACGTCGACTGCCATCGGCGGGGTATGTCGAGGGAGCTGACCCACGCATGCTTCTCGTACTCGACCGCCGGCCAGCCTGTCGACGTGGCAGGATCATCATCTCCCGAGCCCCATGAGTCGCCCGGTCGACGCGATTGTTCCATGACGGAAGACTACCATTTCTTATTCAGAGTTTAGGGGAAAGTCTGAATAAGGATGGCAATCTCGCTGGTGAGAGCCGACGATGGCAGCCGGCTCGCGGTCGGGGCTGATGTGGCGTTTGTCGAGCGGGCCACACGGCGTCTCGGCCAATCGCAGCGACAGCGACAACAGATCGTGCTCGTCGACAAACTTGGTCTCGACCTCGGCGAGGAACTTGAACTCGTTCATCACACCGAGGACGCTTCGACTCGCGGTCTTGGCCGTGCGGACCTCATTCATCTCGGCGAGTTCCACCTCGACGAAGTCGCGGCCCACCCCGTGCGCCTGGAAGTGGGTGTGCAGGGTCGCTGGGAACCGAGCGAGGAGTGTGCTCGCTGGCGCGAAGGGCATCACCACCGGAAGCAGCGTCGCCTCGTTGACGAACAAGGCGACCTGCGGCTTCCAGAACGACATGTTCACGTACCAGTCTCCGAGACGCGGATCGAGCCGGCACCCAGATCGCTCCTGCTCAGCGAAGGTGACGGCCCGACCCAGAGGTGTGAGGGCGGGTAATGGGCGGACGGCGACACGGATCGAAGACGCGAGGCTTGCGCTTGCGTCGGATCACCGCAAGCGGTGAGGACAAGACCTTCGATCGCGGACGCGTGACGGGCTGCGGCGTCGTGAGTATCGAGCACGGCATGAGGGCCGCGATGCTGCGCGGCACCCTTTCCGTCGGGTGTGATTTCGTGCGGGCGTTTTCCGAGTGCTGGATCGTGTTGGACCACTCGGTCTCGTTCGCGACCATTCCTTCGGTCGTCTTGGCGTCGGGTCGCTCGGTTGCCCCGTGTACGAGATCATGCGGGGCCGTTCTTCCGCGATGATCTCGCGTCTTGACCAGCGTCTGCTTCCGGACGGAGCAGTGCGAAAGCTAGACCTGTCTGGGGACTCTCCGCGTCAGTGTGAAGACGGCTTTCATACACTTGTGGGCGAAGTCCGCTGTCGGATCGAACATCAGCGGGCATCCGCCGTCGATCACGTTGATACCGTGCTCTCGACCGTAGATGGCTGCGCTCGGTGAGACGCTGCCTGGGCCTGGTCCACGGTGCATCCACACATGGTTGATGCCGAGTTCGGCACATTCGACCATGGTGGCGTCCGCGTGTTCTGGGCGCGTGCCGATCACGACAGCATCGACGCCGTTCGGGATCGACTTCAGATCGTGGTGGCAGGTGTCGCCCTCGACTTCATCAGCATTCGGGTTGACGGCAAACACGTCGTAGCCGCGTGAGCGCAGCCGTTGGTACACGGTGTTGCTGCCGTGTCCCTTCGATTTGCGCGACACGCCAGTGACCGCGATCCGTTTGCTGTCGAGGAAGTCCGCGGCTGCTTGGTTGATGGTTGTCACGTTTGGGACCTCTCTGGTGTAACTCTGGTCTGACGCATCACTGCCCTGTCGTGTCGATGGCGGCCGGTCAAGATGGACCCGTCGGGCGTCACTGTGCTGGGGTCGTGGCGAGCGATTCCTCTTTCAACAGACTCAGGATCTCGTCGGTGTTGGCCTTTGTCGCTTCGACGTTGTCGAACATGATTCGAGGCGGGAAGTCTTCCGGCATCTCTTCCATGCCCTGTCGCATCTTGTCCCAGACCGTCGGCTTGGGTTCGCTCGCGCTGTCGCCTTGGCACTTGCCTGACTTGGCGCACGCGGCGATGCACGCCGCTGCACCGAGGCCGGCGACGGCACCGATCAGTACTTTCTTGCTCATCTTGAGTCTCCTTGCAGCGGTTGGACCGAACCGGTGGACGCGCCACCTCTGGCGATGGCACACCACCACTTCTCACTCGACCACTCCGTTGTCAGCTGGTGTAGGGCAGAAGGTCACCGCGACGCGCTCACGAGCGGCTGGCCGGGCATCATGAGGTGGTCGGGGCGCGCCCGGGTAGTACACCCATCGGCCGGGCTTCTCCCTCCCTGAAGCCCGATTCGTGCGGTCTCTTGAGTCCGTCGGGTTGCTGCTGAGCACGGCATTGCGTACACCGCCTATTCCGCCCTGGCGTCAGGCGTCCTGACAGGCAAGTACCGCCGCGATACCGCGCCACCGGCCGGCAGTCTCGTCGATGTCGGCTCGTGATCGTCGGGATCGAGACCGATCGAGGTCTGTGGGTGCAAGCCCTCATCGAGGCCGGCTATGTCGTGTACGCGATCAATCCGAAAGCAGCATCGCGATATCGGGATCGGCACACGCTGTCGGGCGCGAAGTCCGATCCGGGCGACGCGAAGATGCTCGCCGAGCTGGTGCGCACCGATCGCCACAACCATCGCCAAGTCGCTGGCGACACAGCGCTCTCCGAGGGCGTCAAGGTCATCGCTCGAGCCCATCAAACGCTGATTTGGGAACGAACTCGTGCAACGAACCGGCTGCGCTGCTCGCTACGCGAGTACTTCCCTGCAGCGCTCGACACGTTCTCTGAGCTGGCCGATCGTGACACTCTTGCGGTGTTGGCGGCTGCGGCGACGCCGAGCGAGGCCGCCAAGCTCACGCCGGGCAAGATCCGCACCGTGTTGCGCCGCGCCGGTCGGCAACGCAACATCGAAACTCGCGCCGACGCCATTGCAGCTGGGTTGCGCAGCGATGCTCTGCGCGCTCCGGCAGTGGTCGAGGTCGCGCATGGCGCGACCACACGTTCCAGCGTGGCGATCCTCGCCGAACTGAACACTCAGATCGACGCCTCGCCGCTGAGTTGGCCGACCATTTTGAGCAGCACCCGGACTCCGACTTCTACCTTTCCTTGCCAGGTGTCGGTGTCGTTCTCGGAGCCCGGGCGCTCGGCGAGTTCGGGGACGACCCGAACCGCTATT
>CAWKLM010000025.1:0-27665 GCA_963850475.1 Ilumatobacteraceae bacterium
CTCGGCGAGCAGGCGGGCCATGCCGAAGTCGACCACGCGGACACGGCGGTCAGCCCCGAACACCATCTTCGATGGCGTCAGCTCGGTGTGGAACAGACCCTTCTGGTGAGCGGCGTCGAGGGCGCGGCACGCTTCGAGCCCAACCACCAAGGCCTGACCCGGCTCGAGCAAGCGGCCCCGATCGAGCAGGTCACGAAGACTTCCGCCGCCGAGTGCCTCGACGACCCAGAACACCGTCGACTCACCTCGGAGCTCGATCTCACCCCAGTCGCTCACCGAGGCGATGTTCGGATGCGTCAACGCGTTCGAGATCTCGGCGAGGCGGTGGAACTTGCGCCGGAACTCCGCGTCCTGGGCGTGTTCCGGCCGAACGACCTTGACCGTGACCTGGCCGTCGTTCTGCTGGTCGATCGCGTCCATGATGACCGTGTTCGCCCCGGTCGAAACAACCTGCGCGACTCGGTAGCGACCTGCAAGAACGGTTCCCTCGAGCGCGCCACCGCCCGATCCACCGAGTTGTCCATCGACGTTTTCCACCGTTCCGAACGCTACCGCCTGCGCGATCTCGGACACCGCCAGGCACACTGAACGGGTGAGCGACACCGAGCGCGATCTCGAGCCCGCAGACGGCGCCGCGGAGGGCGAGGTCGGCGACGTCCCGGCACGGGCCAAACGCCGTCGACCCGACCGCGGACTGCTGGTGGCATGCTTCGTCATCGCCAGCGGCGTCGCACTCATCGCGTGGGGCATGACCTCGGCGATCACCGGGAACGACGGCGTCGATCGACCCGATCCGATCGAAGAGCTCTCACCGGTCGAGAACGCCCAGCAGGTGTTCCAACAGGAGCAGGTCGTGGTCGACCTCCAGTTCGGCTACGAAGCGGTTCTCGTCATCGACGGGATCGAGCTCCCAACGGAGCGAATCGGCGAGTTCAGCGGCGATCTCACACCCGAGACGGCAGGCCAGCAGGTGTCGACCCCCCCGACTGCCGTGTTCGACCCCGGCAACTCGGTGATCTCGTTCCGTCCGACCGACGAGCGCCCTCATCGAGAGCTTCGACGAGGGACGCCATCAGGCGCAGGTCATCTTCTGGAAGACCGCAGAGGGGCGTGATTCCGCGCGTAGTTACCGCTGGGCGTTCGAGGTCGTCTGACCGAGCCGTTCAATCCTCGGCGGCGTACCGCTCGGGGAGCTCGCCGGTGTCGAGCAGTGCGACGAACTCGGCTTCGTCGATGATCGGGACGCCCAACGAGTCCGCCTTCGTCAGCTTGCTCGCACCCGCCGAGTCACCGACGACCAGTGCGAACGTCTTCTTGCTCACGCTGCCCGGGCTCTTCCCGCCGCGCGAGACGATCGCGTCGGCGGTCTCCTCGCGGTTGAATCCGGAGAGCGTGCCGGTCACCACGACCGTGCGACCGTCGAGCGTCTGCGGGACCGATGCCCGTTCCTCTGCCGCTCGGGCGGCGGCCTCGGGATCCCCGAAGTCGACGCCTGCGGCCCGGAACTTCTCGATGTAGGTCTGGTTGGCCTCCTGGTCGAACCAGCCGCGCACGGTCGTGGCGATGACCCCGCCGACCCCGTCGACGGCGGCGAGTTCGTCGACCGACTTCGACATGATCTCGTCGAGGGTGTGGAACGACTGCGTCAATGCGGCCGACGCGGCCGGACCGAGGTGCCGAATGCCGAGTGCCGTCAAGAACTTCGGCAACGGCCGCTGCGTCGACTTCTGGATCTCATCGACGAGGTTGGTCGCGCTCGTCTCGCCGATGCGATCGAGTTCGACCAACTGCTCGACCGTCAAGGAATAGAGGTCCGCTGCGTCCTTCACGAGGCCGGCCGCCGTCAGCTTCTCGACCATCTGTTCACCGAGCCCCTCGATGTCCATCGCCCCTCGCGACGCGAAGTACGACAGCTTCTGATCGCGCTGTGCGGGGCAGTCGGGTGCGACGCACCGCGTGTCGGCCTCACCTTCCGGCTGAACGAGCGGGTTGCCGCACGCCGGGCAATCGTCGGGGAACACCCACGGCACGGTGTCGGCCGCTCGCACGCTGAGCACCGGGCCGACGACCTCGGGGATCACGTCGCCGGCCTTGCGGACGACGACGGTGTCGCCGGGCCGCACGTCTTTGACCTGGACCTGCTCACGGTTGTGCAACGTCGCCATCCCCACGGTCGAGCCACCGACGAACACCGGATCGAGCACCGCGAATGGCGTCGCCCTGCCGGTGCGCCCGACCGAGACCTGGATGTCGAGCAGTGTGGTCGTACGTTCTTCGGGAGGAAATTTGTAGGCAATCGCCCATCGCGGTGCGCGTGACGTCACGCCGAGCAGGTCGCGGCTGGCCGAGGTCGTCGACCTTGATCACCACGCCGTCGATCTCGTAGTCGAGATCGTGCCGATGTTCCTGCCAGTCGAGGCAGTGGGCCGCCACCTCGTCGATGGTGTCGAAGGCGCGCACGTGCTGGTTGATCGGAAAGCCGAGCGCGCCGAGGTACGCCAGCTCGGCCTGGTGCGTCGGGAGATCGGGAGCACCACCAACAATCTGGCCGAGCTGATACGTGAAGAACGACAGCTCGCGCGTCGGCGGTCTTGGCGGGATCCTTCTGCCGAAGGCTGCCGGCCGCCGAGTTGCGCGGATTGACGAACGCCTTGTCGCCGGCGGCGAGCGCTCGCGCGTTGAGCCGCTCGAAGGCCGACGAGGCCATGTAGACCTCACCGCGGACTTCGAGCAGCGCCGGGGCCGGCCGGTCGGCATCACCGATCGTTGCGGGCACGTCGGCGATCGTCGCGACGTTCGCCGTGACGTTCTCGCCCGTCGTGCCGTCGCCTCGCGTCGCGGCGCGGACGTACTCGCCGTTCTCGTAGCGCAGGCTCATCGCCAACCCGTCGAACTTCAGCTCGCAGACGAACGTCGGCACGGCGCCGTCGAGCCCCTTGACGACGCGATCGGCCCACGAACCGAGTTCGTTCGCGTCCGTCGCATTGTCGAGGCTCATCATGGGAACGTCGTGCTCGACGGCATCGAAGGTCGTGACGACGGCGCCGCCGACCTGCTGGGTCGGCGAGTCGGCCGTGATGAGATCGGGGTGCTCGGCTTCGATCGTCCGCAGCTCGCGGACCAGGTCGTCGTAATCGGCGTCGCTGATCTCGGGGTCGTCGAGCGTGTGGTACCGCTCGTTGTGGTGGGCGATCTGGGCGCGGAGTTCGTCGATGCGGACGGCGGGGTCAGCGGTCATCGGATCGCACCGTACCCGGGGTGCGAGTGGCCTCAGGCCCCGAACGCGAGCTTCGTCGAGATCGCCTGAGCGCTCACCTTGCGTCCGACTTCACGGGTGAGGCGCGACACCCGCCTCGCCGTCGACACCTGGTGCTGAGCGAGCCCACACTCCGGGCTCACCAGCGATTGCCGTCGAAGCTCGCTGGCGTCGACGCCGCGCTCGACGAGCGCGCACCAGAGCTCGCTCAACTGTCGCCAGTAGCGGTCGGGTCGTGCCGGGAGGGGGCCGATCGTCGGCAGGACACCCCAGGCGATGACCCCTCCCGCCTTGATGAACTTGCCCAGGTAACCGGCGTAGTCGACGAGCTCAGCGGACACCGGCAACGAGATGATCTGCGGACCCGTTTCGAGCATCGTCGCGACATCGCACGGTCCGCAGCAGTGAAGTCCGACCGCGACCTCGGCGGGGACCGCCGCCATGCCGGTCGAGATCAGGTCGACGGCCACATCGGGCGGAATCGGGAAGTCGGGTGCCATCAACTCGACCAGCCACGGCTCGTCGAGCAACATCAGCTGCGGACTGTTCGGCAGCGCCTCCGACACCGCCACGCTGATCTGGGCCACGTGATGACGGACGGCGTCGGCAGCGATCGTGAAGGCCTGGGTGTTGCGCAGCCCGGCACGCTGCAGCGCCACCCCGAGCGTGACCGGACCGACGAACTGCCACTTGACCGGTGAGCCATCGACCCCGACCTTGCGTGCGAGGTCGAGGAACGCTCGAAGGCCGGCGAACGCATCGGTCGTGAGGTCGGTTTCGATCGGCGTCGAGTCGGTGAGTCCGATGGGGTCGATCGCGAAACTTCCGTACTGACCGAGCGAGACGCCGGGCAGCCCGGCGATGGCCTGCGCGATCATCCCCTCCGCCGGCGAGCGCATCGGCAGCGCTGGGATCGTCGCGATCTCGAACTCGCTGATCGAGAAGGCAGCCGCAGCGTCGGCGTCGCGATGGGGCAGGCTGCCGATGCCGATGGATTGCCCATTGGCGAACCGCTCGACCGCTGGTCGCACGGGGACGCTCATCGGAACGCTCCGGATTGCATCACCGATAAGTTCGTCAACGGCACCGCGCGAGGTCGAGTCCTTCCCGGATTCTTCAGCCGTGTGACGGACGCCATTCGTTCACGTTGGTCGCACGGGAGCCCCATGGACAAATCTGATCCGATGACCGCTACCGATTCTCCGTCGCCCACCGCGGCGGATCGCCCCAACGTGGCCCGCGCGATCCCTTGGGTCGCACGGGTTGCATGGGTGCTCGTGGCGGTGGTCGGCGGCAGTGCACTGGACTCCGCTGTCTCCGGTCGTAGCGGTGCGCTGCGGTGGACCACGGCCGTCGGCGGTTGGACGCTGTTCGCGACGGTTCGCGGTCGGGCTCCTGATCCCCGCCGTCGTCTCGCTCACGATCACCCGCGTGGGAGCGCCGCTCGCCGTGGTCAGCGCAGCCGCTGCGGCCATCGCCGGAAGTCCCGGTGTCGAGGTGGCCCTGCTGGCGGTGCCGGGGATCGTCGCGGTCGCTGCGATCTTCAGCCCCGAGCTCGGTCGCTGGATGGTTCAAGCATCGGCGTACGGCGACGAGGACCGTCTCCCATTGCGCAGCCCGGTGCCGGCCGGCGCGGCGGCGATCGTTTCCTGGATCGTGTGGGCATCGGCGCTGATCGGCGGACCCCTCGCACTCGCCGCCGCCAACTGGCTGGCGGGGATCCCGCTCACCGCTCTCGCCGTGGCGGCCACGGCGTTCGTCGGCCCGCAGTGGCACAAGATGTCACGGCGTTGGCTCGTGCTCGTGCCGGCCGGGCTCGTCGTGCACGATCCCGTGGTGCTCGCCGACACCCTGATGGTCCGTACCGATCAGATCCTCGGTCTCGGGCTCGCCCGCGCCGAGACCAAGGCTGCCGACCTCACCGGACCGGCCAGCGGCTACGCCGTCCAGGTCGACACGTCTGAAACGGTGTCGACCGTGTTCGCATTCACGCCCAAGGAGCCGAACGGGCGGGCCATCCACATGACCGGGTTCCTGATCGCACCGAGCCGTCCCGGCGAGGCGCTGCGCTGCGCCCGCGACCGCGGCTTGCCGGTCAGCTGATGCCGTCGCCGGCTTTCCGACCCGCGACGGTCAGGGACCTGCAGCTTCGTCGGCGCACGCATCACGGCGGCTCCAGCCGACTCCTCCGGCACCTCGGCGAGCGAACAACGTCTGCATTCTCTTCGCCGCCTACCGTGCCGGGCCGTATTCGGGAGCTTGAGCTCCCATTCCAACCGATCCCGAACTCGAACAGCACGCCGCCGCACAACCTCAGGCGCCGCGCAGCCTCGACCTGGCGAACCTTGCACGCATCGCCATCCATTCCCTCGAACAACACGACGATGCGGATATGGAGCATCTGGCCGAGCGCGGACGTGCCTGATTGATGATGGACGTGCGTTGGCTGTGAATATCGGGTGGGGTCAGTCGTGCCGAAGGCGTGCGACTTCGCCGCATCCGCGGCGCGAGCGACCACGCCTGCGCTCGCGATAATCGAGTGGGTCCGGACCGGGTATCGGGGCTGGCGTGGCTGCGACGGACGATGGCCTGGACTGACGAGTCCTCGCAACGACGACGCCTGCGGCACGCGGTGGTCCGAACGCGGTACGGTCGGCGGACGGGCGACGTGCGCGGCACGGGAACACGACCGGAGGTTGGCGTGTCGGAGAAGGACACCGAGCAGGATGGCGTTGGCAAGGAGAACGTCGATCAGGACAACGCCATCGAGGGCAGGGCCGAGCACGAAACGACACTGCAGGGCGTCGTGGACGAAACGGCACGGCGGGGCTACGGCGTGTTCGAGTGGATCGGTCGCCACGCGTGGACGGCGGCGATTGTCGTGCTGCTCGTTGCCATCGCGCTCGCACTGCTGACGCCGGTCGTCGCCGACGACAGCGAGCCGTCGTTCGACCCGAGCGGGGAGATCTACGACACCGCAGACCGGGTCGACGAAGTGTTCTCGTCTTCGTCCCCGATCCGCACCGCCACCTTCATCGTCGATGCGCCCAGCGGTGGTGACGTGCTGACGCGCGGCAGCGCTGCTCGAGCTGAAGCAGAACCAGGACGCGGTGCTCGCCGACGCCGAGAGCCAGGAGCATCTCGCCAGCGTGTTCAACAGCGACCTCGGCGTGACGATGGAGGGTGTGTACTCGATCGCCAACGCGGTCGACGAGAAGCTGCCGGCTGGGCTCGAGGGGGCATCGGAGGCCGAGGTCAAGCTTGCCCTCTCCGATCTGCTCGCCGACGGCGCCCCGACCAATTCGCTGCGGTTCCTCCTCTCGACGACCTCCACCATTCGCAACCCGACGACGATCGATGGCGTCGAGCGTGGTCGGCTGGGAATCGGACGCGTTCCAGGCATTCGTCGTCTACGACATCGACACCTTCGACGGCGAGCGGGTCGAGGGCTTCGACGGCGAGTCCGACCTCGACGCCGAGCAGTGGCTGCGCGACGTGCAGAGCACCCTGCGTGGAGACGAGGCGTCGGTCACCGCGATCGGGCTGTTCATCGATTCCGGTCTCGTGAGTCAGGAGCAGGGTGCCGCCGCCGCCCCCTACATCTTCGGCGCGGTCGCGTTCATCCTGATCATCGCCGGATCATTGCTGCGCTCGTACTGGGCGGCGATGCTCGTCGCCGCCGGGCTCGGCGTGGTGATGATGGCGTTCAACGGCATCAACGCCCTGATCGGCTTGAAGACCGGATCGCCACTGCTGATCATGATCGTGCCGATCGCGCTGATCAGCTTCGGCGTCGACTTCTTCATCCACGGCAGCGGCCGTTGCCGCGAGGAGCAGGTCGACGGACACGGCCGCGAGCGCGCCTACCCGCTCGGCGAGACCGCCGTGTTCGCCGCGCTGACGCTGGCCGTCGCCTCGTCGGCCGCCGCGTTCTTGTCCAACACGGTGTCGGGTATCCAGGCGATCATCGAGTTCGGTGTCGCCGCCGCCAGCGGGCTCGTGCTCTGTTACCTGATCCTGGGCTGGTTCGTCCCCAAGCTGCTGCTGTCGGTCGAGACCCACCTCGGCCCGCGGCCGGCCGACCTCAGCCATCTGCGGACGGCGTCGCAGAAGGTCGGGTTCGTCATCGCCTCGTTCATCGGCGGCATTGCCGTCACGCTGACGATCGTCTTCCCCGCCGTCGGGTGGGCGGTGTACCTGTTCTTCCTGCTGCTGTTCCTGGTCGTCCCGTTCTTCCTGACCCGGCGCCGCAACCGTCGGGCCGCCGAGGCGGAGCGCCCCCTCACCGACGAGGTCAGGGGCGTCGGCCACGGGTTCAAGGCCGCCGGCGACCTGGTTCATTTCCTCGCCCGCTGGCGGGTGTTCACCCTGCCGGCGGTGGCGGTCCTTGCGCTGCTCGGCCTCGTCGGGGCGTCCCGGGTCGAGCAGGGGTTCGACGTCCGCGAGTTCTTCTCCGAGGACACCGACCTCATCAAGGGATTCGACAAGGCCATCGAGTACTACGGCCCGCAGGGCAACGTCGACTTCCTCTTACGTCGAGGGTGACCTGACCTCGCCGGCCACGCTCACTGCGATCGAGGCTGCTCAGGCTCAGATCGAGGCATCCGACGCCGAGTTCGCCCGCGACTTCAACGGCGAGGTGGAGTTCCAGCCCAGCGCCGTGACCGTCGTCAAGGTCGCCACGGCTTCGGGTCCGATGCGGGAGGCGATCGAGGCGTCGACGGGCGTCGAGATCACCGACACCGACGGCGACGGGTTGGCCGACACCCCTGAAGAGATCGGGGCGATCTACGAGTACGTCGCCACGAACAGCATCGTCGGCGACGACGGCAACGAGATCTTTGCTCCCGACCAGACCGAGTCGTTCCTGTCCGTCGGCGACGGTGAGCAGGCGACGCTGATCCGAGTCAGCATCGCCACGATCACTGACGAGTCGATCATTCTCCCGGCCCGTGAGGTGCTCGAGGATGCCGGTCGGACGCTCGACGAGTGCGGCCGGGGACGACGTCGTTCGTCCGCGTCTCGGGCGGCGCGATCATCACCCAGAACACGCTCGACGCGTTCACCGAGGCGATGCTGCTGTCGCTGCCGATCGCCATCCTGTTGACGTCACTGCTGGTCTTCGTCGCCCTGTTCTTCGTGTTCCGCAACTTCGGGCGACGGACGGCCTCGATCCTCAAGCGCTCGGCAAGGTACGCCTTGATCTCGATGGTGCCGATCCTGCTCGTCGTGGCCTGGCTCTACGGGTTCATGTACCTGGTCGGGTACAAGATCAACGTGATCACCGCGACGATCGCCGCGATCGCCGTCGGTGTCGGCGTCGACTACGCCACCCACTTCACGATGCGCTTCATCGAGGAGTTCGAGCACGAGCCGAGCCGGTTCCCGGCGTTGCGGCGCACCGGCGAGGGCACCGGCGGGGCGCTGGCGATCTCGGCGATGACGTCGATCGGTGGCTTCCTGATCATGGCCCTGGCCCCGATGCCGATGTTCGTGACGTTCGGCGTGCTCACAGCGGTGATGATCTTCTTCTCGCTGCTGGTGTCATTGCTCGTCCTGCCCAGCCTGTTGATGATCATCACGCCGTCGCGCAAGGGCGAGGAGCGTCAGCAACTGATCGACGAGGTGACGCACGGCGGCGAGTTCGAGTACGAACCGCATTCGCGTCGAGACCGCGGTGCGAACGGGCGGGGAGCACTGAACGTTTCGAGTCGCGCGCCCGCAAGCCCCGAACGAATAGTCTGATCAGTCATCCCGAGCTGACCGGAGATCTCGGCGACCGGCTTGCCGGCCTCGACGTGACCGTCCCCATCAGGCCTCTCGTGACCGCCGGATGAGCGTCAGGGCCGACCAAAGCGAGGGGACCCTGGATCAACGACGCCGGCAGTCGAATACGCCCGGTCCCTCTTCCACGCCCTCGACGCCGCCGCCAGCACAAACACCAAAGCCACCACCAACCGCCTCATTGATCTCGCGCTCGGCGGCGCCTGACGCGAACGGGCGCAAGAGAACCGCAGTGCGCCCCCGAGGCCCGCCACGACAGCAAGAAGCCGACTGAGGCCCGGGATCACGCATGTTCTGCGTCCCCAGAGCATGCGTGATCTCGCGCAGGTAATCGCTCGGGTACGTGCCGATACCGAGTGGGTTCAAGTACAGCGGACGGGCCTCGAAATGCGGCGTTCTCCTGACCGCTGATCGGCCAGTCCACGACCGTTCATCGTCGCAGTAGGCGATCGCCTTCCGCGCCGGGCGAGCGTTCGTCAGGAGCCCTCGGTCACACGATCGACCCAGGCGATCAGGGCCGAGGTGATCTCGTCGCGATTGGTCTCGTTGAACACCTCGTGGCGAGCGTCGGGATAGACGGCCACCGTCACGTCGTCGACGCCGGCGTCCCGATAGCGGCCGGCGACGAGCTCGATGAGTTCACCGCCGCCGGCCAGCGGATCGGCGGATCCCGAAACGAGGTAGATCGGGAGGTCGGATCGGATGGCAGCCAGACGATCCGCGTCGGAACAGACCGTCAGCGAGTCCAACATGCTCGCAGCGGCGGCAGCGTCGACGCCGAAACCGCAGTAGTCGTCGGCGATGTACAGATCGACCTCGTCGGGATCACGGCTCAGCCAGTCGGATTCGGTGCGGGCCGGCTCGAACGGGGCGTTGAAGGCCGAGAGATCGACCTCCTGCGTCGGATCGATCCCGGCCGCGATCACGTCGATCGCGGACGTGCCCGAAAGCACGGCGCCAGCCAACTCGATACTGTGATCCAGTAGATATTGCTGGAGCGCGAACGATCCCATGCTGTGACCGACCATCACCAGCGGCAGTCCGGGGAACTCGCTCCGCGCAATGTCGGCGAGCTGTCCGATGTCGGCCATCAGACCGGGCCAGCCGCCGGGACCGAAGTCGCCGAGGCGCTCGAGAGAGCTTGCCGTGCGACCGTGCCCGCGGTGATCTCCGGCGTACACGACGTAGCCCGCGTCGGTGAGTGCGTCGGCAAACCGACGGTAGCGGCCGGCGTGCTCGCCCATGCCGTGGGCGATCTGCACGATTCCACGTGGCTCACCGTCGCCCGCCCAGCGGTACGCGACCACCTCGTCACCATCGTCGGCAGTGAAGAAGAAGATCGTCTCGTCCATCGCGCCATTCTCCCAGACGGCGTGCTCACACGTCCGGCTCTCCGCTCGAAGCGGCCGGTCAAGTGGCGTGGCTTCTGAACGACGGCATGACACCCGCCGAACGAGTACGCCGCTACCTCACCTGGTTCCTCGACGACTTCGATTCGCAACGCCGGACCATCGACGCAGTGCCCGCACTCCTTGTCACATCATCGAAAGCCTCCACGAGAAGGAAGCTCGCGTCCTCCAATGGGTCGGCGACGCAAAGTGGGACGCGCCGCGACGCGCGACCAAAGAAAGCGGCAAACCGTCGCCCGCGAACAAACCGATTCAACGGCGCACGGCCGTCGCCTTCTACGACGATCCAACCGACCAGTTGTCATCACGAGAACCGACATGGATGTCTACAGATGGTTGATGGACGCCGGTCCAAGTTCCACTCTGTCCTCAAGACAGACCAAAAAGTCGCAGGAGTCTTTCTCGGTTTTGACGACGAGCGTGATGTCGGAGTCCGAATCGGAATCGGCGTCATCGGAGAATGGGATCGAGTCACAGTCGTACGCCAGCTCGAGTCGCCTCACCGATCCAAGTCACGGACGACCCATCCGGGCAGCTCATGGTCAACGTACCGTTGAGATTGTCGGTCACCGTGCAGGGCAGCGCATCCATGCCATCGGCACCGGGAACGCCAGGGTCACCCTGATCGCCCTCTGGGCCGGGTTCGCCGGCAACGCCAGGGTCACCCTGATCGCCCTGTGGGCCTGGCGGCCCTTCCAAGTTCCAGGAGATTGCGTATTCGCTGTTCTGGCAGTCGTCGAGGTCGTCGACGATTCGTAGTTGTCCGTTGTTGTTCTTGGCGCAGGCCAAGATTGTCGTGTCCTGGCTGTTGTCGCCGCCGGCGAGTGCAACGCTGCTTGCGAGCGACGCAATATCGATGAAGACGTACAGCATCGCCGCCGGCATCGATAAGTTCCGTCAGACCGGGCACGAACACATCAACCGCTCGCGCCGCTGACGAGGAAGGCAGCGACCTGGACCTCCCGCACATTCATGAGTACCTGACCGAGCGCATACGTGCCTGATTGATGATGGACGGCCACGCAATCTGCGGGACGGGAGTTCTGATCGGGCGTGTTGTGCTGTTCGCCTCTGGCGGTCGAGGCACGAAACGACGATGGTACGCGTAAAGGTCGGACACGAAGGGTGGTGACTACCGTGATGGTGAATTCCGCCTCCTCGCCGGGACGTCATGTCGCGGCTTCGAGCGGCATGGCTGTACGACGGCACGACACCCGCGCTGCGACCTCGTCCGATGGTGTTGCTCGAAGGCGAGCGCATCGTCGCCGTGGCCGAGGGGGTCGCTCCTCCGGAGGATGTTGAGGTCATTGACCTGGAAGGCGCCACGCTGCTGCCTGGTCTCGTTGACAGCCACGTCCACCTCGTTTTCGACGCCTCCGCCGATCCCGTCGGCGCGCTCGATGCGAGGGACGACGATGCTGCCCGCGATGCCATCGTGTCGGCCGCACGTACGGCTGCGCTGGGGGGTGTCACGACGGTGCGCGACCTCGGTGACCGGGGGTTCCTGACGCTCGCGATGCGCGGCGCTTCGGGGCTCCCGACCATCGTGTGCGCGGGCCCCCCGCTCACCACGCCAGGCGGGCATTGCCACTACCTGGGCGGCGCGACCGAACGAGGCACCGATGCCGTGCGCCGCGCCGTCCGGACCCATGCCGAGCGTGGCGTCGACGTGATCAAGGTGATGGCGAGCGGTGGACTGCTGACCCCGGGCACGCGGGAGACGCAGAGCCAGTTCACGCCCGACGAGTTGCGGGCGATCGTGGACGAGGCCCATCATCTTGGCCTGCCCGTCACCGCCCATGCTCACGGCACGCCGGCCATCGTCGACGCGCTCGCCGCCGGCGTCGACGGACTCGAGCACGCGAGTTTTTGGACCGACACGGGCATCGAGAGCCCCGACGACGTCATCGCCGAGATCGGGGCGCGACACCTCCCGATCGGCGTGAACGCAGGCTTCGCCCCCGCACCCGACGCGCCGCTCGACGAGGCGACAACCGCCCGCATGCCGGCGGTCATCGCGAACGTGTTCCGTCTCCGCGATGCGGGCGGCACGATTCTTCCGGGAACCGACGCAGGTATCCACCCGTCGAAGCCGCACGACGTGGAGCGCTACGCCGTGGAGCAGGAGGTGCTACTCGGGATGAGCGCCGACGAGGCGCTGCACGGAGCGACCTCGGCCGGCGCTGTGGTGTGCGGGCTCGGCGACCGCAAAGGCCGCATCGCCGAGGGGTACGACGCCGACGTGCTCGCGATCGACGGCGACCCCCTGACAGAACCGAGTGCGCTGCACGCCATCCGTGCCGTCTTCCTCCGCGGGGAACGTGTGCGCTGAACCCAACCACCGCCTTGATGAGGCTCTTCGTCGAGCGATGACGTACGGCAGACCCCCCACAGGAATCTGATCGTTCGGCCCTGGTCGCGGCGACGCGGACATGGGATGAAGAAGGTAGAGACATTTGATTTCCCGGGTGGTGACGAGCGAACGAGGTGGTTCCGGTGACGCGAAGAACCAAGGTGATCGGGTTCGGAACCGGGCTGGTGGTGGTCGGGCTGGTCCTCATCTACAACTTCGGTCTCGCATCGTTGCTCCACTCTCCCCAATTTCGCGAGTACAACTTGACCGATCCGTTGACGATCGAGGTGTCGTCCCGCGCTGTGGTCACCGACGACGTCGAGCTGCTGCGCTGGACCACCATGCCCGAGTTCGTCTCGCCGCCCGATGACATCCGGGTGCAGGGTGTTGCGACGGGGTCCGAGACGCTCTTCATGGGCATCGCTCCCGCCGATGCGGTTGCCGGGTACCTCGACGGCGTCGCCCACGATGAGATCACCGCCTGGGAATCCAGGGCGGACGACATCACCGACGTGGTGTACACCAGGAACGAGGGCGCCACCGATCCCGCCGCTCCGGAGACCACGGGGTTCTGGGTGGCGTCGGTGAGTGGCAGTGGTGAACAGGCCCTCGACTGGACGATCGAGAGTGGGGAGTGGGCTCTGGTGATCATGAACGTCGACGGCTCGCCCGGCGTTTTGGCCGATGTCCGGTTCGGGGTTGCGACGCTCTCCGTCCTCTTCCCGATCGGCTTGGTGTCGTTGGTCGGTGGGCTCGTGGCGCTGGTGGGCGGCGGCCGGCTGGTCACGTCCCTGCCATCTCGGCCGGACGAGACCCCCCGCTGGATGGTGCGGGGTCGCTCGGTTCTGCCGACCACTGTTGCAGGACGCGTCGCAGTGCTGTGCGCGGTGTTGACCTTCGTCCCGTACACCACCGGGACGATGTTCGGCGCCCCCATCTTCTTGTTCCTCGCCGTACGCAAGGGTGATCGGAGCCTGGCGTTGGTGCTGCCCCTGCTCGTGTCGATCGTCCCGATCGGGCTGATCGCCATGATGGTTTGGGCGATTCTTGGTGGGTAGATGCCTACCCGCTGGCAGCGATGAGCTGGGCGAACTGGTTGGCCACGGTGTCACCGATCGCCGGCTCCGGGCGCCCATCGCGACACCGGCCAACAGCGCTGCGAACCGCCCTGGTACCGGCACGACGAGCGGCAGCGAGTCCGGCGACGACGACCGGAACTACTCGCACATTCTCGAGCACCGAACCGAGCGCAGAGGTACCGATCGCGAGCGGGATACTCGATTTCAGTCGCATGTTGTTCTGATTCCCTATTCGGATCTCGGTGTCAAGCGGGACTTTCGGCGAGGGTCTTGATTCGAGGGAAGTGCGGGGTTGATGATGTTGGTCGGGGGAGGTCGCCCCGTGTCTCCGCGCCGTTGGCGTGTGGCTTCGGCTGTCTCGCTGAGACTGCCTGGGGGGCCTTCCCCTTCGGGGCAGTTTTGGTGCTGCGTCGGCGGGCTCGGACCTCGGCGGGAACGGTCCAGTGGTCGGCGATGATTGCTGTGGCCTGCTCGTTGGTAACCGGTGTGCCGTCGATGTCGCAGACGATGTAGGGAGTGTTCCGGGTCATCACGGTCCAGGCGCGCTCCGCGAGGTTGGCTGCGACGACGCAGAGCGCTCCGAGGTGGTTCTTGCCGCGTTCGACCATCTGGATGTAGTAGATCCGGGCGAGCTGGGGGTCGTGTCTGCGGCCGTGGTCGGCAGCACGGATCAATGTGGTGCGCAGCAGCGAGGAGCCGGCTTTGGACATCGCTTGTCCTTTGCGGTCGGTGTTGCCGGTCTCGGACGCTTTGGGGGTCAGGCCGGTGAAGGATCGGAACTGTTTGCCTCTGGCGAAACGGGCAGGGTCGCCCATGCACGCCACGAGCGCGGGACCGCCGATGGTGGAGAACCCTGGAATGCTCCGAGCGAGCTGTTCGGGGTCGACGACCATGTAGCGGTCTTCGCGGGCGGCGGCGTGTCGGGCCCGTTCGGCCTCGACTGCTCGCAGCAGGCGGACCTCGGTCGCGATCTCTTCGGCGATCGCGTCGAACGCGACCGCTGGATGGTCCCGATACAACTCGAGCGCTGACGTCGCCGCAGCGATCCACTCGACAGCGCGATCCTCGCCGTGCTTGTTCGCTGATGCTTTCGCAATGATCTTCGTGAGCCGCTTCACGCCCAGCTTGACCAGGGAATTCGGGTTCGCGTAGCGCTGCAGCACCGCAAGATCAGACCGCGAGATCACCCCGGCCAACGGTGTCATCGGCATCACTTGTCGGGTCAGGTCCTTGATCCGGCGTTTGTGATCCGCACCGGCCTGGGTGAGGCGATCCGTTGCTCGGACCCGACGATCCAACCCGGCGCGGTCCTCGCTTGCAAGCACCAGCGGCTGCACGCCGGCGGGATCGAACAACGGGATCCGCGCCAGCGTGTCGGCATCGATGCCGTTGGTCTTGGTGTGACGCGACAAGAACTTGCGCAGATCATGGGACTTGGCCGAACTCACCCGATGCACGACATGACCACGACTGGTGAAGAACACCGCGATCGGCAGCCACGCCGGCCCGGTCGGTTCCATCACCACCTCCAACCGGGTCCCCTCCACCGCCCCGACCAGAGCTGCCCGTTCGATATCGGACAAGCTCTCCACGGTCGGCCACGCCCGCCGCTTCGCGACCACGTTGCCTTGCCCGTCGAGAACCCGAACCGTGTGCGCCGACGCGATCCCCAGATCGACGCCGACCAACCGGCGATCACCCATCTCGTTTCCTCCTCAGTAGTTGTTGGTGTTGACACCGGCGAGCCCAACGGGCGACGCACAACTCATCGGCCACGGTCCCAAGGAGACACCGCTCAACCGCGGCTCCCACTCATGTGCTGCAAACGGTTCCAGCCTCTGATGGACCGAACCACTTCCCTCATCCGGGGCATCCGTGGCCGAGCCAGCAGTGGCAATCAGAACAACGAGGCCAGGCCCAACGACCTCCCTCAGAGCGGATCTCAACGCCACCAACCGGACCAGCCGGGATGAACAAGCCTTCCCTGAAACCCCGACCTCATGGTGGATCCACGACGCCGGTGTCAATTACATGAGCGGCCTTGGTCGTAGATGACGGTCGCAGTTTTGCGGTAGCGATGTCGTTCTATTTGTTTGGCGCGGATGCTTCAACAGCGATCGACATCGCGACGAAGAAGAACGCTCCACGGTGATCGAGTTGCTCGAGGGAGCTGAAGTAGTCCTCGGATTCGTGCCCGGTGATCGCGCCCGCCTCGACGGCAGCTTGTACCGCGCGGTCGAAGGGGCCTCCTGCGGCTCGTGCATCGTCGAGCTTGCGATGAACGATCGGAAACGCCCAGCTCCGCTTCAGCTGCAAGCCCGCTGCGGTCACGAGATCGGGGAGTCGACGTCCGATGAGAGGGTTGCGGAACTGGGTTCGTCGGTGCGCCTTGATTCGTTCGAACACGTCTTGGTGAGGGGTGGCGACAAGGTGAGATCCGTGGTCGGGTTCAGCCAGTACAACGGTCCCGCCAGGCTTCAGAACTCTGGCGATCTCACCGACGACGGATTCTGGTTCCGGCGTATGAATGAGTACTGCCCGCGCCATGCACGCGTCGAAGGTTCTTGTCCTGAATGGGAGCGCCTGCCCGTCGCCGATCATTGCGGACGCCCGGAGGCCAGCGACGCGCTCTGATGCCGTTGTCACCATTGGCTTGGACCGATCGAGGCCTGCAGCAAATCTTGATCGGACGCCCAGCTCGGCCAGATCTATCCCGGGGCCGCATCCGATGTCGAGCACCACGGAGTCGTCGTTTAGGTCGAGTCGGTCCACAAGCAGGTCCGGGCCGTGGCGACGCTGCTGCTCCATCCACCTGACGAATTCGCCAGCATCTTCGCTTCGATCAATGTCGTCGAACTGTCCGACGTCAACAGCAATGATGTCCTTGTCGGTCATCTCTGAAGTCTGACAGACCAGCGGCTGGCGTTCTGCTGCAACTTCGGCTGGACGATCGCTGGGCTTGGCGAACGAAATCGATCAGTACACGCCAGTCGGTCTTCACTCACCTCGCTCGGGATCGGCGACGGAGAGCGCCCGTCGTTTGCCCGCTGAAACACACGGTGGAACGACGCGTTTACGAGCGGGCCTGACCAATCGGAAGTGCCGCTATGCGCTCCTTCTGCCGTTGAAGTCGGTGGTTGATATGCGTGGGTTGTCCGTGCCAGTGGGGGTGCAGGCTGAGTCTTGTCAGCTCGTACATCCGGGCAACTCCAGCGTGACACCGCTCCCGATCGTCGCCAACGTGATCGTGTACGAGCTGACGTCCGGGTCCGCGTCTGACTGCATTCTGAAGGTTCCGTCCGGCTGCGCGACTGCTCGGAGTTCGAAACTCAATTCAGGGACGACCTCGGCCACGTACTCGGCGTCGCCGGTCAAACCGCGTGCTCCGATGAGCATGAACGGGTCGCCCTCCTCGGGGTCGGCGGTTGTCGATGGTCTCCTGCAGCGCGTAGAAGGGACTCATGTCGCGTCGTCCGCCCGAACACCGTCAGGCCGCCGCCGGCTCTGGCTCGGCACTCGCGGGTGGCAGCGAGACGTAGCTGCCGATCAGAAAGCAGATCGCGCCGAGGAGTGTGCCGACGTTGACGATCGTGATGTTGATCGCCTCGCCCGTCGTCTTCAGCGTGAACGATGCGATGGCGGAAGCCATGAAGAAGATCGAGCCGACGTAGTTGAACATCGCTCCCCACCAGTCGGGATCGTTGGTGCGGGCACACCACCAGCGCTGGCACACCCCGAGCCAGAACAGATGGCTGGCGACGAGGAACGCGATGCATCCGAAGAAGTCGGGGGCCCAGACGAGCCGGTTGGTCTCCTCGATGGAGAAGGTCTCGATCATCGCGTCGATCGTGTTGGCGTTGAACAGCAGGGTGCCGATGAACTGGATGAACGCGGCCCACCACTCCGTCTTGTGCGGCTGCCAGGCCCAGAACCGGCGCGTTCCTGCCGCTTGGTCGCCGTCGTCGTCGGTGTTGATCACCTGGAACAAGACGCTGTACCCGCCCGCGGTGAAGAAGAGCGATCCGACGACGAAGGTGATGCCGACCGCCCGACCGTCGATGAGCTGGGAATAGGGCGGGAACGAGCCGAGCGCGAACAGGAACGAGCCGACCATGAACAGCGTCGCGATCCGCCATCCGAGGTCGTTCGGGTTCCAGGTCAGTTCACGGCGCCACTGCATCAGGCATCAGTCATCGTTCTGCCCGTCCTGCGTCGTCACGTGTGGGCAAAGACCGGCTCTTCGGGCGGGTGGTGCGGCGGGTACTGCTCGAGGTGGTCGACGGCCTTGCCGATCGCTTCGAGCAACATGTCGGCGAGATCCATGCCGAATCCCTCGCGCACCACGATCCGCAGCACCGCGACGTCGGTGGCGTCGGCGGGCATCGTGTACGCCGGCACCTGCCAGCCACCCATCCGCAACTGATCCGACACGTGGAACACGGTGAACTTGGAGGGGTCCTTCACCTTGAACGCCAGCACCGGGATCGCCGAGCCGTCGCGAGACGACCTCGAACGGACCCATCGCGGCGATCTCGGTCGACATGTGCACCGCGACGTCGCGCAGATACTCCATGATCCGGCGGTAGCCGTCGAAGCCGAGCCGCACGAAGTTGTAGTACTGGCCGACGATCTGGTTGCCCGGCCGCGAGAAGTTGAGCGTGAACGTCGGCATGTCGCCGCCGAGGTAGTTGACGTGGAAGATCAGATCCTCGGGCAGGTCGTCCGCGGATCGCCACACCACGAAGCCGATCCCCGGATACGTCAGCCCGTACTTGTGGCCCGACACGTTGATCGACTTCACCTGCGGCAACCGAAAGTCCCACTCCAGATCCGGGTGCAGGAACGGCGCCACGAACCCACCGCGACGCGGCGTCGACGTGGATCGGGATGTCGGTGCCGTGCTCGGCGTTGTAGGCCACGACGCGGTCGTGGATCTCCTTGATCGGTTCGAACTCGCCCGTGTAGGTCGTGCCGAGGATCGGGATCACCCCGATCGTGTTCTCGTCGACGCGCGCCATCACGTCGTCGGGAGCGACGGTGAACCGGTCCTCGGCGACCGGCACATAGCGGGCCTCGACGTCCCAGTACTTGCAGAACTTCTCCCACACCACCTGGACGTTCGAACCCATCACCATGTTCGGCTTGTCGGTCGACAGGCCGGCGGCCTCGCGACGCTGGCGCCACTTCCACTTCATCGCCAGCCCACCCAGCATGACCGCCTCGCTCGAGCCGATCGTCGACACCCCGATTGCGTCGCCGTCGGTCGGCGCGTGGAACAGATCGGCGACGATGTTCACACAGCGCCGCTCGATCTCGGCGGTCTGCGGGATACTCGTCCTTGTCGATCATGTTCTTGTCGAACGTCTCGGCCATCAACTTCTCGGCCTCAGGCTCCATCCACGTCGTCACGAACGTCGCCATGTTCAACCGCGAACTGCCATCCAACAACAACTCGTCATGAATCATCCGATACACCGCCTCCGCCGGCGCCTCGCCCTCCGGCATCCGGTTCTTCGGAACCGGAACATGACTCAAACGACCCGCATACGCCGGATCGACGTAATCGTCATCGGAAACGTGCTTGTGAACCATTTTCGTTCTCCTGGGTCGTTGGCCGGAGTATCACTCGGCCGTGGGTGTGCTGTTGACGACGTCTCGGATGAACCAGCAGATCGACCAGAGCACCTGGCCGGTGCCGAACTCTGCAGCCATCATGCTGAAACGCTCCTTGGTCGTGTGATTTCGGTGTGTGATTCCCCACGCGATTCGCGGGCTCGTCGTCGGGTTCCAGCATGCGAAGATGCAGCTCGTTCGGCATCATCCATTTCGGACGAATCCGCCGACCTCCGCTCCGTTCGCCGGCGGAGCGGCTTTCAGTCGATGAGCTGCGCGTCGCGGGCGATGTCGACCGCGCCGCCGCGCGACGACGTGCCCAACTTGCGATAGATGGCGATCGACTGTGCCTTCACCGTGTTGCGCGAGACGAACAGCCGCTCAGCGATCTCGGCGATCGTGAGATGGGTCGGTAGGTACTGCAGGACGCGGAGCTCAGCGGTTGTCAGCGACGATGGACCGTGGCTCCCCGAATGTTTTCGGGTGGAGATCTTGGACCTGAGCGAGGCAACCTGTGCGTGCACTGCGACTGCGTCGGGGACTGTCTCCAGGAGTGCATCGACCTCATCGAGCAGGGTGGACGCCTCGGTTCGATGCCCGGTCAAAACCGAGCTGTGGGCGAGAGCGATCCTGGCCTCGAAGTTCAGCCAGGGTGCGATGCCCTCGAACCCTGCAAGTTGACCACGTGATCGTCGCCGGCGCTCGAGAGCGTCATCGACGTCCCCCCGTCGTGCCGCGACCAGGGAGCTCACTGCGTGGACGAGGCACATCGACGGAGCCGCATCCAGCTCTCGCCCCGCGGCGCGACTTTCGTCGGCAACCGTCTCGGCCGTCTGCCAGTCTCCGCGCTCTGCGTGCACGAGGGCGAGCAGCGCCAGAACGACCGCGCTGACCAGTGGGCGCTCCGCCGCGCCGAACGCAGCCTCGTGGAACAACCGTTCCGCCGTGTCGCTGTCGCCGAGCATGAACGCCGCAGCTCCGTACAGCGTGCCAGCGACCGGCTGCCAGTTCGCTCCGGGTACCAGGTGCTCGTACGCATACCGTGCATCATCTGTCATCTCCGACGCCGACACCCAGCCGATGTTCGCGCGGAGCAGGGCGAGCCCGACCGACGGGGCTCCAACCGGGCTCGGCTTCGGGATGCCTCGCCGCAACGCGTACGTCGGTGAGCGACAACCACTCGGCAGCCGCCGCACCCTCGCCACCAATCCACTTCGAGTAGCCGGCGACGACCATGAGCATCGGTCGAGCGATCATCTCGTCGCGGTCGAACAACGCCAGCCACCGTTCGACGGTGGCAAGGCGTCCCGAGGTCGAATACGGTGGAAAATTGGCGAGCGCGAGCCGTTCGACGCGGTCGAGATCTCCTGCCGACGCAGCACTCATGACTGCAGCGTTGATTTCGCCGTGCGCCTCGTACCAGGCGCTCGCCCGTTTCGCGAGTCGCGTGCCCGCGCCCGGGGAACGCCGCTCGTACTCCGTCGAGAGGAACTCCGCCCACAGGTGATGTAGCCGATACCACTCGCGACTGATCGTCGAGCGAGATCACCAGGAGGTTTCGCCGTTCGAGGTCTTCGAGCAGGGCAGCGGATCCGGTCCGGTCGAGGATGTCGTCGCACATCTCACCGGAGACCCGCTCGAACGTCGACACCGCCATCAGAAACTCCGCCGTCGCCCGGTCGAGCCCCGCGAGGAGCACATCGGAGAAGATACTCGGCCATGAGGCGGCTGTTGCCATCGATCGACGTCTCTCCACCCCGCACGACCCGGTCGGCCCGTGTCTCCAGCGACAGATAGACCGCCAGCGGCCAGCCTTCGGTCCCGAGCGACCAGCTCCTCGATCTCATCCTGCTCGAGCTCGGCGCCGAACGCCGCGCACAGCGCGGACGATCTCCGCCGCGGCGAACGCGAGGTCGTCGAGACCGACATCAGCGACGTTCCGCTGGCGGCGCAGAGAGCCACCGTGAAGCTGCGAGCGGTCACGGCCGCTGAGCACGATCGACGAACCCTCCGGGAGAGCTGACACAAGGGCATCGAGCACGTCCACCGCATTCTTCGACGTGAGCTCGTGGACATCGTCGATGATCAACATGAACGGGACGGCCCGCTCGGCGAGCAGCCACCCGAAGCCCCGGAGCGCCGGCGATGCGATCGAGATCGGCCCCTGAAGGATCTCCGCGAACAGATCCCAGTCGAGTGGCTCGACGGCGTCCAGGGCGGTTGCGATTCCCGCCAGCAGGAGGGTTGGGTCGTTGTCGGTGACGTCCACCGTCAGCCAGGCAGTCGGGCGCTCGTCCAGGCCGGCCAGCTCGGCGAGCATCGTCGACTTGCCGTATCCGGCGGGCGCGACGACGAGAATTGCGTCAGGTTCGGTTGTCCGCAATCGCTCGATCAGCGCACGACGTGCGACGTGCTGAAATCGGCGTCGAGGCGGGTAGAGCTTTGCGCGCGCTGGTGCGACTGCACGAACGATCGCGGGCATGTCGATGGGTCTGGTCCGCGTGACCTGCCCAGGTGGAATCGGATTCTCCACGCGATCTGCAATCCCGGTCACGTTGCGACACTAGTGCTCGGTCCAGACGGTCCGTGCGGGGCCAGATCATCCGATGTGGGCGATGCCGAGCATGCCGGCCTTGTGGTTGAGTTCGAGACGGTTGTCATGACGTGTCGACGAGGAGGTGATGTCGTGGGTGGTCCGCTTGCGTTGCCGGCGATGATCGGGCCGCGGGCCGCGTTGAGCCGCCGAGCTTCGGCGGGCGCGACGCCGAGGACAAGGTGAGCCTCCTCTTTCAGCCTGGTTCGACGAGGGCGCCCGGTCGTGACGGTGCAGCGAGCCACGCCCTACCCCGCGTCGTCCCCCATGATCCGCTGTCGGTCGTCTGCGCCGCACTCGAAGTGTTGACGCTCGGTGACGGGAGCCGCGTGGAGCAAATCTTCACCGACGATGTCTCGTTCCGTGGCCCACACATCGCAGCGCGCTCCCTCACCGAACTCCTCCACCTCGTGTGCTCGCCCGACCCCGCGCTCGCCGAGATCGAGGTCACGTTGTCCAACGTCGTGATCGAACACGCGACCGTCGCCGCGGAGTGGCTGGTCGAGGCGACGCTCGTCGCTCCGGTGCTGTTCGGCGACAACGTGCTGATCGAACCCACCGACGACCGGCTCCACCTGCGCGGCTCGTCGTTCGCCGAGTTCGCCGGTGAGCGGATCGCGGCCTTCCGCTGCTACTTCGACGACAGCGAGACGTTCGACGGGACACCGGGGGTCACCCACCCGCTTCGATTCACCGCACGTTGGTCCGGGTCGCCATGACAAGGCAGACAGGATCGCCCGATCTGGACGATGCCCGCCAGGCCGGTTCAGGTTTCACTGAAACGACACCCCCGGAGAACCAACCATCCAACGAGTGGAGAATTTCATGAAGAACCAGATCCTCAGCGGCACCTGATGACGGATCAACCGACGCCCAGCATCGTCGCAGCGCAGAGCACCGACGCCGAATCTGCGCCATCGCACCGTTGGCGGCGCTCGCTCGCGGCGTTCCTCGCGGTGGTCGCCGCGTTGAGCCTCGTGCTCGCGGTGACCGCAACGTGGATGAACAACACGCTGCTCGACACCGACAAATGGGTGGAGTCGGTCGCTCCGCTCCCCGACGACGCCGAGCTCCAGGTGATCGTCGCCGAGCGCGTTGCCGACGAGGTGCTCCTCCTCATCGACCTGCCGTCCCTGATGGAGGATGCGCTGGGGCCGGCCGGCAAGTTCCTCGCCGCACCGGTCGCAGAGGCGAGCAAAGGCTTCATCGAGGATGCCACCATTCGGGTTCTCGCCTCACCAGAGTTCGAGACGATCTGGATCGAGGCCAACCGGGTCGCCCACTCCGCGGCGGTCAAGGTGCTGCGGGGCGAGGTCGCGGCCGCCAACGTGGTCGACGGGCAGGTCACGCTCGACCTCGTCCCGCTGATCAACAACGTGGTCGCGCTGATCAGCAACGAGGTGCCCGACCTCTTCGGCGGCGCCATCACCGTGCCCCCGGTGACCGCCGATCAGGTCGATCAGGCAGCAACCAACCTCGCCGACTCGCTCGGCGTCACGCTCCCACCCGACTTCGGGCAGGTGCCGGTGTTCGACACTCAGGCGCTGAACACCGCCCAGGATGCGGTGCAGTGGCTCGACCGCGGCATGGTCGCTCTGTGGGTGCTGTTCGGGCTGGCGCTCGTCGGCTCGATCGTCGCCAGCGTCGATCGGCGGCGCACCGTCGCGTTCGTCGGCGTTGTGACCGCCGTCGTCGCCGTGCTTGTCTGGTTGCTGCGGCGGCCGCTGGAGACCGACATCCTCGGCGAGATCAAGAACCCGTCCGGCAAGCAGGCCACCCAGATCGTGATCGACGTCGCGTTGTGGCAGAACCTCGGGTCGTTGATTTGGGCGTTGGTCATCGTCTCGTTGGTCGCGACGTTGATCGCCTGGCTGGTCGGGCCGAGCCGCACCGCGGTCCACGTCCGTCGCACCGCGGTCGGCCTCTTCGGCGATCATCACCCGCAGACGACCGCCAGCGTGTTCATGCGTCGCCACACGACCGCCTTCCGGATCGCCGGCGCGGGCGCCGCTATCATCGCGTTGTTCAGCGTCCCGGGGCTCACGTTCTGGTGGTTCCTGACGATCGTCGTCGTGCTCGCCGCGTACGAGATCTCGTGGATCTACGTCGCGCCGGTCGACGACGCCGACACCGACTCCGACGCATCGACCGAGCCGGCCACAGCAATCGGCTGAGCGACGGTTGTCGACAAGAACTGCACCACCCGCCTCACCACCCACCCCGAGAGGACAACGAAGATGAGTTCCCCGAACATCCTGATCATCATGACCGACGAAGAGCGGTATCCGCCGCCCTACGAGGGCTCGGAGTTGGCGGCGTTCCGCCGGGAGCAGCTGCCCGGCGCGCCAGCAATTGATCGATGGCGGCACGCAGTTCCATCGGCACTACGCGGGCTCGGCGGCGTGTCTGCCGAGCCGGGCGACCGTGTTCACCGGGCAGTACCCGTCGCTGCACGGTGTCACCAGCACCGACGGTCTCGCCAAGCGGGCGAGCGATCCGGCGATGGGGTTCCTCGATCCCGACACGGTGCCGACGCTCGGCGACTGGTTCAGAGCCGGCGGCTACCGTACGCACTACCGGGGCAAGTGGCACATCTCCTACGCCGACCTGATGACGCCGGGAACCCACGAGGGGTTGAAGGCGAGCGACGCCGATCGTGTCGTCGACCAACGCGCCGTGGACGCGTATCGTCGAGCGGATCGGCTCGACCCGTTCGGGTTCTCCGGGTGGATCGGTCGCGAGCCTCACGGTGCCGACAAGGCCGACTGCGGCATGGTCCGTGACGGAGTGTTCTCCGAGCAGGTCGTCGAGCTGTTCGGTGAGCTCGCGGGCGCACGCTCCGACGGGCCGTGGCTGACCGTGGCATCGTTCGTCAACCCGCACGACATTTCCTTCGGCGCGTACGGCTGGCAGCAAATCCTCGGGTTTGCGCCACCGGACGACACGGTCCCCCAAATCGCCCCGGCCCCGTCGTCGGCAGACTCCTTCACCGACCGACCGGCGTGCCACGAGGAGTTCTTGCACACGTGGCCGAAGATGACCTTCGAGATGACCGCCGACATGGCGCACCGTCGCCTCTACTACTACCTCCACAAGCGAGTCGACGCGGCGATCATGCGCGTGCTCGACGCCCTCCACGACTCGGGGATGGCCGACGACACGATCGTCGTGTTCACATCCGATCACGGCGACCTCATCGGAGCCCACGGCGGCCTGGTGCAGAAGTGGTACAACGCGTTCGACGAGTCGATCAGGGTGCCGCTCGTCGTCACCGGCCCCGGGATCAACCGCATCGCCGACGGCATCGATGTTCCCACGAGTCACGTCGATCTGCTTCCGACGTTGCTGGGCCTCGCGGGAATCGACGAGGACCAGGCGGCATCACATGTGGCGGAGCACCATGTCGAGACCCATCCGCTCCCCGGCCGCGACCTGAGCGGGATACTCACCGGCGCGGTCGATCCCGAATCGCTGCGGGCGCCGATCTACTTCATGACCGACGACGACATCTCGCGCGGCTCGACCCAGACCAACCTCTTCACCGGCAAACCGTACGACGCGGTCAGCATGCCGTCACGAGTCGAGTCGGTGATCGCCGCCCTTCCGACCGGCCCGGACGGCAGCGCCGAGCTCTGGAAGCTCAACCACTACTTCGAGCGCCTCGACGAGTGGGAATCCACACACGGCGTTCCGGCAGCGGCCACGCCCGCCGCCGACCCGTTCTGGGAGTTGCACAATCTGACGACCGACCCCGAGGAACGCCGCAACGTCGCCGACGAACGCAGCGACACGCTCGCCGACATGCGCGAGCTGTTGCGGGTCGAACGGGACTCCAAACGGCTCGTCCCATCACTTCGAAACGCACCCGTGGGATGATGATCGAGTGAACGAACGAACGGGTCTTCTCGGTCGACCTCACCGGTTGACGCGCAAGGAGCGTCGCAAGCTTGGACGGGAGCGGCGCGAGGAGGTGCCTTTGGCTGCTCACGCTGAGGTGCCGGACTCGGCCGATCGGGGTGACACGATCGGGATCCTGACGACGCAGGACGCGCAGCGGCTCGCCGAGCTCGTCCCGATCCGTCACGGCCGGATGAGCGCGACGCCGTTCACCTTCTACCGTGGTGGAGCGGCGATCATGGCGGCCGATCTTGGCGAAGACGCCGTCGACGGAGATCGATGTCCAGTTGTGCGGTGACGCCCACCTGTCGAACTTCGGGCTCTACAGCGGCCCGGACCGGCGCCTCGTGTTCGATCTGAACGACTTCGACGAGACGCACCCGGGCCCGTTCGAGTGGGACCTGAAACGCCTCGCCGCGAGCGTCGCCGTCGCTGGCCGCAACAACGAGCTGTCGACAGAGAAGATCGATCGCGCCGTCCGTGCCTCGGTCGAGGGGTACCGCACGGCGATCGCGGAGCTCTCCCGCATGTGGGCCGCTCGCCGTGCACTACCGTCGGCTCGAGTTCGACCAGCATCAAGCCGATGCTCGACAACCAGAAGCAGTTGAGGCGCGTCGAGAAGGCCTCGAAGAAGGCGTCGGGCAAGAACTCCCTGCGAGCCCTCGACAAGTTGACCGCGGTGGTCGACGGACGCCGGGTGATCGTGGCCGATCCACCGCTGATCACCCGCGTCGACGAGCGGTTCGCCGATCAGCAGCTCCCGCTCGTCGTCGAGTTCTTCGACCGGTACCTCGACACGATCGCTCCGTATCGCCGGCGGCTGCTCGAACGGTACGTGGTCGTCGACGTCGCACGAAAGGTGGTCGGCGTCGGCAGCGTCGGCACGCGGTGCCTGATCGTGCTGATGGAGAGCGGGGACGGTGAGCCGCTGTTCCTCCAGCTCAAGGAGGCGACGCCCTCGGTGCTCGAAGCCCATCTCGGCGCCAGTGAGTACGAGCCGGGCCAACGTGTCGTCCTCGGGCAGCGGCTGATGCAGACGGCGGGCGACATCCTGCTCGGCTGGTCGCACTTCGATGACCCGGACTCGGAGGACACGTCGTACTTCTACTTCCGTCAGCTCTGGGACGGGAAGGGGTCGTTCGACGTCGACCAGGCGACCGGGAAGGGCCTGCGCCGGTACGCCAGGATCTGTGGTGGGGTCCTCGCGCTCGCCCATGCCCGCGCCGGCGACGCGTCGATGATCGCCGGCTACGTCGGCGACGACGACACCTTCGACCGCGCGATCGCCGAGTTCTCACGGGCGTACGCCGACCTCAACGAACTCGACCACGCCGCCCACCTCGACGCCGTCGCCAGCGGGACCGTCCTCGCCGAACGCGACATCTAGTTTAGTTGTAATCGCCAGAGCACACCAGACACACGGCGCGCCGTGTCCTCCGGCCGCCAGATCGAAACGAGGGCACCATCCGGTCGGTCATGCAGCGTCATGGACGCAGTCTCGCTTGTGAACATCGCCGTCACGACCGACTGGGGTAGCCGTATCAGACAGCCGCCCATTTGATGGTACGACGGCTACCCCATTGACCCCCATCGTCAGCTGCGCCATCACCCTCGCCACCGCCGCCGACCCCGATCAGAACGCGCGGGCCGACCAGCGGCCGAGGAGCGCATAGCCGGCAAT
>CAWKLM010000026.1:0-26822 GCA_963850475.1 Ilumatobacteraceae bacterium
AAAACGATTCGCAAAACCGCGATAGAACTGCGATCTTCAAAACGGCGATTGAATCTACCATGGAACAAGCCCGGATCATGCCTATCCCCTTGAGTCAGGGAACCGCCGACGACGGCGGGAGCTGAGACGGAGCCAGGAGCGTGCCTGGTACACACTTGGGCGCAGAATCTCGATGATCGCTTGTCAATCTCGTGGAAACCCACCTGCTCCCAAGTGTGCTACCTGGCATCCTCCTGGCGGCCTGTTCCCCATTGCCGCGTCCAACCTGATTCGTGGGGATAGGCATGGCCCGCATTATTCACCAGGCTTGGTCACAAGAGGCGCGGGGTGTTGTGAAATGTGGTGGTTGCGACCAGAGGGCCCCCGGGGTCGCGGGCTCGGTGTCCGCCGCTCCGAATTGACATTCGTGGCGACAGATCACATCGTCCGACCGCGGCTTCGACGCCACCCCGGCAATCCCAGGGTGAACCCGAGTTCGGGATTCCGAATGAGGAAGGTGGAGATCCTGATGCGACGGGCCTCCCTGCTCCCGGCCCCCGGCTCCCTGCGCCCGGCCCCCAGGGTCGGAGGGCGGAACCTTCAAGCTGCAATCTTCAATCTTGAATCCCTGAGGTCAGCGGCGACACCTGGTACCCTGTTCCCATCATGAACCAGCGCCGATTCGAGCACGCGAACAACCCGGCCTTTACGTGTGCCGAATCGGTCATTCTGCTGCCCTTCGGCCGAAGGTCCTACCTACCGGCCATCGTCGACCGGTTTGAAGCCGTGGAGCAGTCCCTCGACGAAACCACCGACCGCATCGTGTTTCAGCTGCCGTCGCCGGGCATCACGCTGACGTACTCGGGCATGGGTGGCCCGGCGGCTGCCAACGCGCTCGAGATGGCCGCCGCCAACGGCGCTCGCCGGGTCGTGGTGTTCGGCACCTGCGGCGGCGTCGATCAGAGGTTGGAGGTGGGTCATTTGCTGGTGGTCTCCGCGGCCGTGCGAGGCGAGGGGACATCGGATTATTACGCGCCGCCCGGGTATCCCGCGGCATTCGATCCGGTGCTGACCTCGCGGCTGTGGGAGGCATCCCGCGTCCCCGATACCGAGAGTCACCTTGGCATCACCTACACCACCGATGCCGGCTACCGCCAGGGGCAGGAGATCTACGAAGACTGTGCCGGGCTGGTGATGGGGGTCGAGTCGGAGTGCGCCTCGGCTGCCGTTGTCGGCGCCCGCCTCGGGCTGGATATGGGTGCGCTCCTATTGTGTACCGACAACGTCAGCCTCCCGCGACCCGCTGACCAGCAGTATGGTGGCCTCAGAGACTCGCGAGTCCGAAGCGCATTCGAGGCTGGAATCGACGCGGTGGTTCAGGTCCTTCAGCAGAGTTCCGAGTTCTGAATTCTGAGTTTTGAGTTCCCGCCCGTCCCCGTTCCCGGAGGGCCCTCCACGATTCGAATGACTCGATCCCGTGTGGAACTAAAAACTAAAAACTAAGAACTAAGAACTAAGAACTAAAAACTAAGGACTAAGAACTGTCCTTGTTTCTCAGCTTCCCTCGGACGCTTTGAACCTTGTCCTCGCGCGTCTGCGCCTTGTCGGTGCGTGTGCCGCAGCGGAGATTGGTGGAAACCCGTGGCGCGCCCATTTCGTGCAGCACTTCGTGGCACGTTTTGAGGGCGGCAAAGACGTCATCCCAATCCCCCTCCACGTTGGTGCCGTAGGCATGGAGCTTGGGCTCCAGCCCTGCCTCGGACAGAACCCGCTCGCATGCGGCCACGTAGGATGAGAGCGACAATCCCACTCCGAGCGGCACGACGCTGATGTCGGCGATCACGTGCATGGCTTCCCTCCCACAGCAGATTGTACGGCGGTGGTTGCCGTTCCATATTGAAAATTCAGATCCAGCTACACTCGGTCGGTGACGAACGGGTCCATCGAACTCTGGCTGGTGAGGCATGGGGAGACGACGGCGAGCGCTGAGCGCCGCATCGCGGGCCTCTCGAATCCCCCCCTGTCAGTGCAGGGCCGAGTGGAAGCCAAGGCACTGCGGAGCCGGCTGGAGGGTCACGAGTTTGTCGGAATCTGGTCGTCCGACCTCGATCGCACCGTGACCACCGCCCGATTGGCGTGGGGAGAGCCCCGGACCGATCCCCGGCTGCGCGAGGTGGATTTCGGGAAGTGGGAGGGTCGCAGCTACGACGAGGTCGACCCCGTGGTGCGCGCCGTGTTCCTCGAGTTTCGCGAGTTCTCCATTCCCGGAGGGGACTCGTATGCGAGGTTCCACGATCGCGTGCACTCCTTCGTTGAGGATCTTGACGGCGGCCGCTACCTCCTCTTCGTCCACGGCGGGGTGATTCGGCTGCTCACCCAGGACCTCGGCCTGGACCGATTTGTAGCCACCGGCAGCCTGGTGGTGGTGGCCTGGAGTCGAGGCCAGATCGAGATGGTCCACGAACCGGGGAAGCCTCCCACGTTCAATCACTGACTGCGGTGCTCCACGGACCGGATGGTTGAGTGGAATACAGACCGCCTGGTCTCGATTGACCGAGTCGTGGACATGGTATGGAGCCGCGGTCTCATCCGGAGTGTCGTCATTCTGCTGGCGGGCGTCGCTGCTGCCGGTGATGCGTCGGGTGAAGACCACGTTCGTGCTCGCCTGGTGACCGCGGCTGTGGAGCTTCAGCCTGGCGGTACGGCGAAGGTCGGGGTGCGCTTCGACATCGACCCCGGTTGGCATATCTATTGGGCGAACCCGGGGGACTCCGGCCTGGCCACCGAGGTGATACACGATCTGCCCGACGGATTTGCCGTGGGCGACGTCCTGTGGCCGCTGCCTGTCGAGTTCGCCCAGCCAGGCGACCTCGCGGGCTTCGGGTACGAGGGGACGGTGGTGCTCGCCGCAGAGATCCGACTGCCGGGACTCTGGCTCCGTCGACCGAGTTCCAGTCAGAGCGTCCGCGTCCTGGCTGGCCTGCAAAGACGTCTGCGTGCTCGGCTCGGCGGAACTGGAAGGGCTGCTTGCGGCGGATTCCGACGACGGTTCTTTCGAGGGATGGAGCGAGTCTCTGCCGCAGCCGAACCCACCGTTCGCCGTGACCGCGAGCGGAGGTCTTGAAGCCGGCAGCCGGCGCGGCACCCTCTTGCTGTGGATTCAGTGGCGCGAACAGGCTGGCCGGGTCGAGTTCTTTCCCGTTGGTGGAGACCGGTTGAAGGTCACCGACGCAAAGATCCAGACTCGAGGAAGGCTGACGAGGATCGACCTCGACCTGTCGATGATGGGAGCGCGGGGCGGGGAGGTTGCCACCCTGAGGTCCGTCGTGACCACAACTGGCGACACCCAGGCTCGGCGGGGATGGTGGATCGATGTGCCCGTTCGAATTGACCACGAAGCGACATTGGAGTGACCCGAAAGGAGATGATGATGAGGAAGATATTTGGTGTGTCGATGGCACTGTGCGTGTTGATGACCGCAATGGCTCAGGCCGGCGGCGCGGGAGTGGGTGACGCGGCGCCCGACTTCACGCTGCCGGACATCAATGGTGAGCAGGTGACGCTGTCCAGGATCGAGGGCGTCCGCGTACTCGAGTGGGTGAACCCCGACTGCCCCTTCGTCAAGCGCCACTACAGCGCCGGCACCATGAAGAAGCTCGCCGCGTCCTACGGTCAACGAGGGGTGACCTGGCTGACCATCAACTCGACCCACTACATGGACCGGGTGGCCAATCAGAAGTTCGCTGAGGCCAACAATTTGGAACAGCACCTACTCGTGGACCCGGCCGGCACGGTCGGCCGCCTCTACGGAGCGGCCACCACCCCCCACATGTTCGTCATCGATGCCGGAGGGATGATACGTCTATGAGGGAGCCATCGACGATGACCCGCGGGGATCGCGCGGTGAAGACGCCACCAACTACGTGTCCGCGGCGCTCGACGAGGTTCTGGCCGGCCAGTCCGTGACCACAGCAGAGACGAAGCCGTACGGCTGTTCCGTCAAGTATGCCAAATGAGAATCATTCATCAGGGCTGAAGGGGTCGGGTGCGACGACGGTCGGCGACACCTCGTCGTCGATCCGGGCATGCCAACTCGACGAAGGCTGCTCGCAACTCGCGCAAGTCCTGATAAGATCGGGATCATGACCGAGACCGTCCTCTATGTGGACGACGACAAGGCAAACCTGGTGGTGCTGCGGGCAACCTGCGCCGATGACTTCGACGTGGTGACGGCGCTGGGCGGGAAAGAGGCTCTCGAAATTCTCAAGGAGCGCGAGGTCGCGGTGCTGCTCGCCGATCAGAGAATGCCCGGCATGACCGGGGTCGAGCTCTTCGAGGTTGCTCAGGAACTCTACCCGGACACGGTGAGAATTCTGATCACCGCGTACTCGGATTTGTCCGACGCCATCAATGCTATCAACCGAGGGAAGATCCGCCGCTACATTCGCAAACCGTGGGAACCGGACGAGCTCAAGGCAGTGCTGCGCGAGGGTATCGAAAGCTTCCAGACTCGTCGCAAGATCATGGAGCTCGAAACCCGGCTGATCGAAACCGAGCGGACCTACGCCCTCGGCGTGGTGGCTGCGGGAGTCGCGCATGAGCTGCGGAACCCTCTGGCCGCGATGGTGATGGGCCTGGATTTGGCCCAGCTCCGGCTGGACACGTTGAAAGGCGACCTCCGCGCTGGAGTCGGTGTCGAGCCGACGCATGTGGACGCGTTGAAGAGGGTCCGGGGTCAGCTCGATGACGTGGCGGCAGCCGTCGAGCAGATCGCCGAAATCACCAAGGGGATGGAGCTCGGTCACCGGCGCAGCGACCAGGAGACCTATGCGAATCTGAAAGAGATCGTCAATTTGACGCTGACCTTCGTCCGCGCGGCGCTCCTCAAGGTCTCGCAGCTCGACGTCGAGCTGGAGCCGGTGCACGCGGGTGGTGGGTTCTCCGAACAAGCTCGGACAGGTGATGACCAATCTGTTGGTCAACGCGATGCAGGCCATGCCCGCCCGCTCGCGGACCGAGAACGTGATCTCGGTAACCCTCAGCAAGGACCCGACTCCGGGATGGATTCGGCTGACGGTGGGCGACAACGGTGAGGGCATCTCGGACGAGGTGGCGAACCGGATTTTCGATCCATTCTTCACCACCAAGACTCAGGGAGGAACGGGTCTCGGCCTCGCGATCTCGAAAAAGATCGTCGAGGAGGCCGGCGGCACGATCGAGGTCTCCAGTCAGCCCGGATCGGGAACCACGTTTACGGTCCGCCTCAGGTCCGCGGAATCAAGCTGAGATCCCGGCAATTTCCTGGAGAGTCGGGGCGTTCACAATGGTATCATTGAGATTGTGTCGCTGCTGGAGGATGAATGATCGCGTTGCATGTTGAACCACCTCAGGGCCACCCCTTTGACGAGAGTCTGGATCAGGGTGACCACGTCATCGGCCGCTCGTCGAGGGCCAACGTGGTGATCCCAGACCGCTCGCTGTCGCGACAGCACGCCCGGCTCCATTTCGAGAGCGAGGGATGGGTCATCGAGGATCTGGGATCGCGCAACGGCACCCTGGTGAACCGGTTGAGGATCGACCGACCCACCGCGCTCCGCCCCGGCGACGTGGTGAGCCTGGGGGCAAGCACAGTCACCGTGCAAAAGATCGGTGAGCACGAGGCGCCGCCACCTCCACCTTCAGCGGGATCCTTCGGCGACATGACGATGTTCAGGCCCGCCACGGAGGTGCTCGAGGAATCAAGCGTCAGCGGGTTGCCGGTGACCGGGGTCGCTGACGAGCGGATTCGAAGCTATGCCGAGCGCCTTCGCACCCTCAACGAGGTGCATGAAGCTCTTGGCAAATCAGTCGCCGTCGGAGACCTCCTGGATCTCATCCTCGACCGCGCGTTCGATGCCCTCCGGCCGGAGGAGGGAGCCGTCTTCCTCAAGTCCCGAGACGGCGACTACGAGTGCGCCGCCTCGCGATCTAACCGGGGCTCGGGCCACCGCTGTTTGTACTCGAAGAACCTGATCCGCGAAGTGGCGGAAAAAGGACTGGCGGCGCTTGTGCTCGACGCCGAGATGGACGATCGATTCAATCAGGCGGAGAGCATTCTCGGCGCCGGAGTGCGTAGTCTGGTGGCAGCTCCGCTGTTGGATCCGGACGGTCCGATGGGCATGATGGTGCTCGGCTCGACTCTCAACGTGCGCCGCTTCGGCGAGGAGGACATGCAGCTGCTGGTCTCCTTGGCTTCGGTGGCTGCCATGCGGATCCGCAATCTGCGACTGGCCGACGAGTCGGCCGAGCGAAAGCGACTGGAGAGCGAGGTTCAACTGGCGAGGGATATCCAGCTGGCGTTGCTGCCCGCGAAGCTGCCCGACATCGAGGGATATGCCCTGCACGGCGGCAACTTGCCCTCTCGCGGGGTGTCCGGCGATCTGTTCAAGGTGGTCGAGCGGGTGCCGGGCGAGGATGTTTCCTGTTCCTCGCGGACGTGTCCGGAAAGGGGATCGCCGCGTCGTTGCTGACCGCGTCCCTCGAAGCGATGGTCGCCACCCAAATCGAGCTGGGCGCCTCCCCGGACGCCGCGTGCGCCATCGTTTCCCGGCTGCTGTTGAGAGGACGCCTCCGGAGAAGTACGCCACCGGTTTTCTGGGCGTCCTCGAACCGTCGTCGGGCGTCATCCGGTACGCCAACGCCGGTCACAACCCCGGGCTGGTGATCAGAAACGACGGGTCGACTCAGTGGCTGGAGGCGACCGGAATGCCGCTCGGCATCCTCCCTGTGGGCGACTTCAGCGCGGACGAGGTGGAGCTCCTGCATGGGGACACCCTGGTGCTGTACACTGACGGCCTCACCGAGGCGGAAAACCCGGATGAAGAGGAATTCGGCGAGAGCCGGCTGGAAGCGGTCTGCGCCGGCAATCACAAGCTGGGCCTGGAGGAGCTCGCCGAGGTATTGTGGACCGAGCTCAATATGTTCGCCGACGGGGTGCCCTTTGCCGACGACCGGACCATCGTGATCGTGCGCCGCCTGGGCTGACGGCAGTTGCGCCGGATGCCGCCTCGACAGTGACCCCTCGGCCCGGGGAGGCATGATGTTCCGAAAACCGGTTTTCTGGATCGCCTTCACGATCGTGGCGGTCGCCTGTCTGCTATTCGCTTTCGAGTACTTCCCAAGGGCGTTCCCGATCGTCAGCGTCGACATCGAGATGGACCGGGGGACTGCCCTGGTGACGGCCGAAGAGCTGGCCACGAGATTCGGCTGGGGGCCGGAGGTGGCGCGTGACGCCGCGTCGTTTGATCTCGACCAGCAGCTCCAGAGCTTCGTCGAGCTCGAGGCGGGGGGCACCGCGGCGTTTTCGCGAATGCTCGCCGACGAGCTGTGTTGGCCGTACTCGTGGCGGGTGCGCCGGTTTGCTGAGTTCGATGCCAACGAAACCGAGATTCGATTTTCGCCGGCCGGACTGCCGATCGGTTTTGAGGAGACCATCCCGGAGGATGACCCCGGACCGGCTCTCGACGCGGCGGCGGCTCGCGAGATCGCCGAGCGGAACGCGATTCGCAACTGGGGCGTGGACCTCACCGAGTTCGAGCTGGTGGAGGAGGCGGTCGAACTCCGACCTTCGGGTCGAGCGGATCATAGCTTTGTCTATCAGAGGCCTCGACCCACCGTCGGAGAGGAGGGGAGGCACCGGCTCCGGCTCACCGTGTCGGGTGACCGCTTCACCGAGCTCACCCACTTTGTCAAGGTGCCCGAGTCTTTCTCCCGACGGTACGAGGAAATGCGCTCGGCAAATAACGGTATCGCGATCGGGGCCACCGTCGCGGCCGCCGTCCTCTATGTTGTGGGCGGCTGCGTGATCGGTCTGTTCATGTTGCTTCGGAACCGGTGGGTGCTGTGGAAGCAAGCGCTGAAGTGGGGAGCCTTTGTCGCTCTGCTGCAGGCTCTAGTGGTGCTCAATCAGTGGCCGCTCGCGTGGATGGGTTACGACACCGCCGTCTCGGCGGCCAACTTCTCCCTCCAGCAGCTGGTCATGGCCATGATCCAGTTCGTCGGCATGGGGATTCTCTTGACGGTGTCGTTCATGGCGGCCGAGAGCCTGACCAGAAGGGCGTTTCCCGGCCATGTGCAGCTCTGGAAATCGTGGGACAGAGGGGTTGCGGGAAGCAACACGATCGCGGGCGCGACGGTGGCGGGTTATCTCCTGGTGGCGGTGTTTTTCGCCTACGACGTGGGCCTTTACTTCTTTGCCAACTCCACCCTCGGCTGGTGGAATCCGTCCTTCGCGCTCTATGACCCGAATGTCATCGCGACCTACCTGCCGTGGTTGTCCTCGGTGGCCATCTCGCTCCAGGCGGGGTTTTGGGAAGAGTGTCTGTTCCGGGCGATTCCGCTCGCCAGTGCGGCGCTGCTGGGGAGACGTTTCGGCGGTCGCCGCTGGTGGATCCTGGGCGCCCTGATCCTTCAGGCGGTGATTTTCGGGGCGGGTCACGCCAATTACCCGGCACAACCTGCCTACGCCCGGCTGGTGGAGTTGATTGTGCCCGCCATCGGATTCGGGCTGATCTACCTGGTGTTCGGCCTGTTGCCCGCGATCGTGCTCCACTTCGCCTTCGACGTGGTGTGGTTTGCACTGCCGCTGTTCGCCGCGTCGACACCGGGAATCTGGATCGACCGCGCCATGGTGATCATGCTGACACTGATTCCCCTGTGGGTCGTGTTGAGGGCACGGGCCAGAGCCAGTCGGTGGGAGGACCTGCCCGAATCAGCACGCAATGGTGCCTGGAGTCCGCCGCCAATTCCCGAGACGTCTGCGCGGTCCGAGTCGCAGCGTCTGTCGGCCGGTGTCGGCGCCAGATCTCGACTGTGGCTGTACGCGGCCGGCGTCCTGGGACTTGGTGCGTCGGCTGTTCCTCGGTGGCGTCGACAGTCAAGTGCCGGCCCTCGAAACGACGCGTGGCGAAGCCGTCGCGGCTGCGCGCGGGGCGGTTCGAGACGTGGGCATCTCCATACCCGACGACTGGAGGGAACTGTCCGCGGTGCGGGGAGAACCAGGTCTCGATGATCGTTTCATCTGGCAGGAGGGCGGCGGCGACGCCTACGACGCCCTGATCGAAAGTTACTTGGCACCACCCCGGTGGGCGGTCCGTTTCGCCACCTTTGAAGGAGACGTGGTCGACCGTGCTGAGGAAGTGGCTGTGTCGGTCGGCAACGACGGGCAGGTTCTCCGGCTGTCCCATCGGCTCCCGGAGTCCCGTGCCGGCGCGTCCCTCGATGAGGAACCGGCCAGGGCCGTCGCTCGAAGTGTGCTTCGAGACAGGTTCGGGATCGATCCCGAGGCCCTCAACGAGGTCTCCGCCGAGCCCGAACAGCAGCCGGAACGACTCGACTGGAAGTTCGTCTTCAAGGACGAGGCGTCGTACCCGCTGGACCGAGGCGAGGCACGGATTGCGGTCCACCTGGCCGGCGACGAAGTGGTGGACTCGTACCGCTTCGTCCACATTCCGGAGGAGTGGGAGCGGGCCGAGCGCAACCGGCGCAGCTCCGCGCAACTCATCCAGATCGTGTGCGTGGTCGCGCTGATCCTGGTCTTCGTCGCGGGAGCGGTGATCGCCGTGGTCCGCTGGAGCAAAGGCCGCTTCGCGCAGCGCACCTTTGTCGTCGCGTTGGGACTCCTCGCCGGCACCGGTGGGTTTGGCCTGTACAACGGATGGCCGGCAATCACCGCGCAGTTCTCGACGGCCCAACCCTACCCCCTCCAGTCGGCAATGGTCGTGGCCGGAGGTCTGCTGGTGCTGCTTGCCTCCGCCGTGGGGGTCGCGCTGGTGATTGGCATGGTCCACCGGTGGCTGCCCGAGCAGCCGGGGGGGGTGGACATCGCCGGGTTGCTTCCCGGAGTCGCGCTCGGCGTCGTGCTGGCCGGCATCTCTTCGGTGGCGAGTCGGGTGTTCCCCCAGCTCGATGCCGCCTGGCCGTCCTTCGAACCGGCTGCCGCCCGGTGGCCGCTCTTGGCGGCGATCGTCGACCCGGTTGGCGGCTGGATTGCGGGCGTGGCTGTGTTCCTGTTCGTGTTCGCGGCCGTCGACGCGCTGTCGCGGCAGTGGAGCAGGGCCCGGTTGCCGCTGTCGGTGGCGCTGGTCGGCGCCGGGTTCGCCATCGCGGGCGCCGACGGGGTGCCGTCCTTGGCGCGCTGGTTGGTAGGGGGGCTGGTGACCGGGATTGCCCTGCTGTCGATCTACGTGGTGGTGATCCGGCATCACATGGCTTTGGTACCTGTCGCGGCGGCGGTCATGACCGCCCCGACCATGGTCCGGGAAGGCCTTATCGGGGCCTACCCCGGCGCGCTTGCCGGCGCGCTTGCTGGCGCAGTGATCATCGTTGTTCTGGGTGGCGTGTGGTCGCTGCGTATGACGACCGATAGCATGACAGCCGACAGTTCGAGCTGAGGTTCAACGCCGGACGCGGTAGAGAATGTGGCGGTCGTCTCGGATGAGTTCCTCGAGTCGGGTCTGAGACCACGTGGTGAGCTCATTCCCGACATCCGGGTCGATCTCCCAGCTGCGTTTTTCGAAGGTCGCCGTCTTCCAACTCTCCGGGCACCGATCCCTTCGGAGCAGGACATAGTCCACGGCTGATCTCGTCAGCTCGACGTCAAGCGATGCGGCGCCTCCGTCCTCGACGATGACCAGGAACGTCGGCGGTCCGTAGGGCGAGTCGGACCGGGCCCACCGTTCCAGGTAGAGGGTGCGGTCTTCGCACCATGCCCAGATTCGAGCGTCCGGAGAGGTGTGACGAACGACCCATTCGGTGGTCGGGCCGACCAGCCCACGGTCGACGAGGTAGCTCTCCTTCTGCGTCGCCCCGAGCAGATAATCCGGCACCGCGCGGCCGCCCGGAGCGAACATGAAGTGGAGAGCGATGGGCAGGGACACCGCGGCCATGAGGCCTACCGAGAGGGAGACAAGCCGGCGGTCAGCACCGGTCCCGGGCAGCTCCTCGAGGATTCGGGGCAGGAACAACCACGCTAACAGCATCAGCGGCAGGTAAATCGGGGTGCCGGATTGAACCAGGCGAGGGCGGCGGTCGAGACCAGCACGGCAAACCACGGCAGGTCGCGTCGCCACCGCCAACCGATGAACAGGACCGCCAGATGAAGCATCGGCCAGAGCGGGTGGAGTCGGTGGTCGCCGACGGTGTCGGCGGTCGCGTGGTAGAGCCATCGGAAACCACCGCCATCCACCCTGGAGATCGGCATACTGAGACAACACCGCCGAATCGTGGGGTGAGTCGGTCACGAGGCCGACCGCTCCGCCCAGCGGAAAGATGGGATCACCCGTCGCCATCCAGTTGCGGACATACCATGGGCCTGCCAGCACTGTCACCGAGGCGGCGAGGGCACAACCGGCGACGAGTGCTTTCGTCGCTCGGCCGCGGGCCAGGTCGGAGAACCACTGCAGTGCCAGCAGCCCGATGAACAGCGGTGCCGTGTACTTGATGCCGGCTGCAACGCCCCAGCACGCCACCGCCCAACCCAGCGTGGCTGCCGGCTGCTCGGTGAGTGACAGCCGGGACAGCCGCCAGCCGAGGATAAGAAAGAACAGCAAAGGCCACTCGACGTAGCAGATCGAGGCGGCGGTCAACGCCAACGGCGTCACCGCGAGGAAGGCCAGGCTCAGGTCCCTGATCCACCGGGGGGTCTGCTGACCAGCCATCCATCCGTCGAGCAAGGCCATGGTCAGCAGTGCAAACGCCAGCGTGATGAAGCGTGGTGCGAGCGGCCCGGAAACGGCACTCGCCCAGCCCCACATGAGCTCGCCGTTTCCCGGGAAGGCCAGATGGAAGTTGTCGAGAGGGAGCCACCAGTTGCTCTGGCCGGCCCACAACTCGGGCATGACGAGGTGGTACGAAAGCTCGTCGCGGGTGTCGGGTGGCAGCGAGGCGTCGACGGCTGCAGCTGCACCGACCGCCATCAAGAGTGCGCGCCACGACACCAGCCGGATGGGCTCGCCCGGTGCGCGGCGAAAGCTCTCGGCGAGCGAGCGGAGAGTGTCCCACCGCGTGGCCACCATCCAACCCAGCAAGAACAGCCAGGCGGCGGGTGCCGCGATCTGCCAGAACAACGGGCTGTAACAGCCGGCCGCCAGCGTGGCAAGGCCGATGGCGACGATGACGACCCAGCCAGCGGCCCAGCACACGGCGGTGGCGATGATGCGGTCCAGTTCGAAGATCCGGCGTCCGCGAGACCGAACCGTGACGGCTCCGATCACGAACACCGGCACAGCGGAGAAAACTCCTGCCGCCAGCCAGCTGAGAAAGCGGCCGATCCCGGCAATCGGCAGGGCGACGTTCCAGTGGCGGTCGAGCCCGACTCCGATCAGCAGCAGCGACACCGCGAGCGCAGCCCACCACAGGGCGCGTGGCAGCGTTCCAGGCGTTTGATCCGTCACCCCTCCAGTCTACGCTGCCACGTCCGGTATTCTGGAATCCCCCGACTTGGGGGTAAACAGAACCCAAAAAGGCGCACCGCGTACGATGCTCATATGAACAACGCGGTGGCGGGATGGGCGTTCGGCCTGGCGGCTGTCGTGCTGGCTTCCGGGGCGTCGCCGGAGATTCACCAGCGATACGCGATCGATACGGAACGAATCTACGCCGCGGGATTCTCTGGCACGGTCTACCTGGCCTTCCAGATGGGCAAGGAGACCGGCGGCCTGGCCGGTATCGTGGCTGTTGGCGGCCGAGACTTTCCCAACGCGTACGAACACACGGATTACGCGGTGTGGGAGCGGCGGGGAACGCGGATTTCAACAACCGGGAGATGCGGCAGATCCGCGACAGCCTGACTTGGGGGGGTAACCCCAACAGATTCGAGTCTTCGAGGGCGGTCACGGGTGGATACCGCCGGAGATGGCTGGTTGGGCGGTTGAGTGGCTCGAGGTGCGGGCGATTCGCGGTGAGTCGAGGCCTCGCGATGACGATTTCGTTCAGAACGCGCTCAAGGCTGACCTCGAGCGTGCCGCGGAACTCGTTTTTCAGGGGCGGCTGCTGGACGCGGAACGCCGCTACAGGTCGATCGCGTCGGTGTTCACCACCACCTCCTTCTACATGACGCGCGATCTCCGGCAGGAGGGTCAGCCGGACCATGCTCATCTGTTTTGGGGGTCGCCTGCGAGATTCGAGATGACGCCCCGTCGGTCTGGTACAACCGCAGCTGCGTACTGTCGTTGGCCGGTCGCCGGAAGGACGCGCTGGCGGCGCTGACCCGGGCTGTCGAGCTCGGTTTCGATGACCTCGATCTGATGCGCAGCGGCCCCGATTTGAACGCCCTGCGAAGCACTGAAGGGTTGACGGCCCTTCTGAACGCTCTCGACGCATCAAAGCCTGGAGAATGATCGGTGTTTGTCCCCTCGAACCAGGCCGCTCCCGATTCCACCGCTCTCGGAACGTCGAGCTTTCCCAAATACCCTATAGCCGATGTTCGTTATGGGCTGCAGGCTTCTGTTTCGCGAGCTCCGCCACCGCTTCACGGGTCCGCACGGTGAGGACCTCGCGATAGGAGATCGTCGAGCCGGGCGGTCGCGATCGGCTCCCCGAAGCGGACGACGATGTCGGCAGGAGACAGCAGGCGGCCGTCCGGCGGCAGCAATGCCCGGGTGCCCGAAATTCCCACCGGGAGGATCGGCAGGCCAGTCTTGAGGGCAAGCACGAACCCACCGCGCCGAAGTGGCAGCAGGGTGTCGCCCGGTCCGTAGGTCTCCTCGGGGAAAACGAGCACCGACGTGGCGTCGGCCGCCCCCTCCCGGCAGTCTCGGACGCCGGGCTGGCGGCGGTGTCGCGGTTGATCCGGTCCACCGGGAGGTGGCCGAGGGCTCGCATGGCCCAGCCAAGGAATGGAGTCTTGAACAGGCTCTTCTTCGCCCAGAACACCGTCCTCCACTCGGCCGGAAGAGCCCCAATGAGGACGGGGATATCGAGCGCCGACTGGTGGTTGGACATGATCACGTAGCGAGCGCTGAGGTCGATCCGGTCCAACCCCTCGATACTCGTCGGGCAGCCGGTCGCCCATACGCAGATTTTGCCCCAGATCCGGGCCACGTGGAAGGTGAGGATGTGGGTGCGGGGCACTACGGCGAAGGCCACGGCCATCAGGGCCAAGATGATGGTCGCCAGTCCACCAACCAGCCACGCGAAAGCAGTGCGGACGACTCTTGCGATACTCACGATCAGACCATTGTAGAACGTTGGAATTGAAGTGTTGCAGAACCGATCGATGACGGTTTTCCGAATTTCGAATTGCGATTTCTGGCTGGCTGCCTCGTTGTGATTAAAGCTGACCCTGATCGCCCCAGTCGTCGATCATCCGTCCATAGGTGGGGTCATCGTAGCGCCGCAGGTCGAAGCCGCCGGCGTAGGGCGGGAGAGTGGAGCGGGTGACGTGGCTGGCGAGGAGATCTGCGGTGCCGGACGACGCCATCAGGCCGAATCCCGACAAGGCGCCGTGAACAAAGGCGCCGTCGACGGGCAGGGGGCAGGCGAGAGGGCGGTTTTCCCGGGTCTTTGTGTAATAACCGCCATCGACGAACGGTGTCGGGAAGCGACTCAGGTAGGCCTCGAGGGACGGCAGAAGACGGATCATGCCGCGCAGGCAGATCTCGGCGTAGTTGGGGGGCGCTTCGATGGGGAAGACCTCGGCAACCGCGCCCACGTGATAGGGCCAGAGGATGATCGCGTGGTCCCGCCCCTCCGGTCGCAGATGGACCCCGGCGGGCATTTCCTCCAGCAGCGGCCGCGTCTCCGCAGCTCGGTGAGCTGCGCTCGTTCCTCGTCGGACCAGGCCAGATGCTGGGGATCCTCCCAGATCAGCAATGGAGCGTCCCGGGGTACGACCTGGAGGTGATCTTTGAAGGACATCTTGACGTGGAGCTCGGAGAAAACCGGCAGCTCCACGCCGACCATCCGACCCACCTCCTTCAGCATCGGGCCAGCTGCGTTGACGAAGCAGGGAGTAGAGATCCTGGTGGGGCCGTCCGCGGTTTGGACACTCACCCCAGTAACCCGTCCCGCGGTGACCTCCACGGAGGTGATGTTCCGGTAACCAGTTCGACGCCCGCCTGGCGGGCGCGGTCGAGCTGCTCCATGCCGAGCTGCTGACCGGAAAACCACCCCGCAGCGCCGGGTGTGGAGGATCGCGACGACATCTTCTGTCAGGTCGGGAACGACCGGCGGATCATTCGGTGGTCGAGGATCAGATCGGCGCCCGACGGACCGTCCCGCCACCTCTCCGGCCGGTCGGCCGTGTAAGCCGGATCCCCGGGGTGACCCTGGTGAACCCGGAGCTCACCCGCCCCCTGCGATGAAGCCAGGTCGCCGGAGACGCGATAGGCGTCGGCGCGATCGGGATCGGCGGTCGCGTAGGCGTATCCCCGGCGGTTGAGAAGGAACCGGTTGTCGCAGGCCTCCGCGAGCTCCTCCATGAGATCGATGGAGCGGTTCATCAGCCGGACCATCGCATCGTCCGGCCCCGGCCACCAGTTCCGGTAGGCCTCGGTTGACTTATCGCTGGTCAGGGTGAGCGGCGGCCGCCCGTCGACCACCACAACCCTGGGGACCTGGTGGCGGACGGAAAGGTGGTAGGCGGCGGAGACACCGGCGATTCCGGCACCACAGATCACGACATCGGCAGTTCGAGTGGGCACTGCCCGAGTTTTATCACATGTCTTCGACCGGTTGGTCTTTGGCAGTGCGACTTCAGGCAGGCAAGACCATCGAGAGAGGTCTCCCGAATTCATGGCGCTGCTCAGGGTTGCAGCGACCCCCCGTCTCGCGGGCCTCGGCGCCTGCTGCCGACGACGATTCGACTTCTCAACCAATTGCTGCGCTCGGGGGTGCCGTGACCGATGAAGGTGAAATCGAAGTCCGGGAACCCGTCCTCGTCGAGATCGGCAAGGAAGACGCCGTAACCCACGTGGACCAACTCATACCAGCCGTTAAACGGGCCCGTCGGGTCGTCGAGGTAGAGGGTGACGCCGTCGGCGGTAGCGCCGAAAACCTCGCCCACCAAGAGGTAGTTCTCTTGGTAGGTGAAATCCCACGTCCCTTCGAAGCGGCCGAATGTGGACGGATCGGTGGGGTCCGGGATCGGCGGTCCCGGCGCCGGCTCGAGCACGGCGTCGGCGATGCAGTAGGCGGCACCGGCCAGGGACTCGAAGCTGTTGGCGAGCACGGCGACGGCGAACCGACTGTCGGCCTGCCACAGCAGGTAGGTCCCCCAGCCTGGGATGTTGCCGCCGTGCTGGCGAATCTCCAGATTTCCGAACGGCTCGACGAAGATGCCGTAGCCGTAGCCGAACCCTGGCACGAGGTCGAGGTCTACCTGCCAGCCCTGCATTGCCTCACAGGACCCCGGCGACAGCACCTGGCCGCCGCCATCGATCAGGGTGAGCGCCCAGGTCACCAGATCACCGGCTGTGGAGAACGCGTATCCGGCGGGCTGGTAGGCCCAGTTATCGTAGTCGTCCGGCGCGTAAATCAGCTCGGTCCCTCCCGGGTACGTGAGGTGCCCGAAGCTGTAGTTTCCGTCTGCCATCACCTCGGCGGGGTCGAAGGTAGTTCGCGCCATCCCTGCCTCGTCGAAGAGATTGGCGGTCACGTAGGTGCGATAGGGGGTGCCGCTCGCCCGCTCGACAACCAGCCCGGCCAGGTTGAAGTTGGGGTTCGAGTAGTTCCAAAAGACCCCCGGTGGGGCGTGCAGCAGCACGTCGTCCAGATCGGAAGCCCAGTCCGACAGCGCCTGTTCACCCTCGGGCCCATTCAGGGCGAAGGCGAGGTCCGGGAAGCCGGTGGAGTGGGTGAGCAGGTGGCGGACCGTGATCCGGTCGGACGGTATGATGCCGGCGACATTGAACTCGGGCACGTACGTGGTGACTGGATCGTCGAGATCCACGCTGCCGGCTTCAACCTGCTGCATGACCGCTGCCGCCGTCAGCATTTTGGTCACTGATCCGACGCGGAAGTAGGTGTCTGCATCCACCGCACCGCCCCCGGTTCGGTGCTTGACGCCGTAACCGTTTTGGTACATGAGTTGGCCGTCCACCGCCACCGCCACCGAGGCGCCGGCCGATCCCACCTGGGCCATGTCCTGGAGCACGCACAGGTCGATCGCCTCCTCGAGGGTGGTGGCACCCGCGTGGGCCTCGATGCGCTCGCGGTCGACCCGAGCCGGAATGGGACCGGGCCCGATGGTCAGCGCCGGACCGAGTCGATGCCGCGTGACGCTCACCACGTCGGCGAAAGCCGCCGCCAGAGGGACCTCTCTGGGATTGTCGGCAGTGGCCGTGGAGGCGACCGCTGACACGATCAGGAGCCAGGTCGATGCCGGTGGTTTCATCAATCTCTTCTTCCCTGGTAGTACGATTGAGTGGAGCAGATGTTCTGATATGGACCGCGGTCGACGGGTCGACAACAGCCATCATACGCGCTCGTTTCAGGCACCGAGGAAGAACCTCGATCGCCACGTTTCTTGGATAGATCTGTGGTATCATCCGGTCGTTCGCCAAATGAGTTTGTCAGGATCAAATGACCGATAACGGCGAGTCCCGAGCGTGCCAGTTCGGTGCCGCCGTCATTGGTCACACGGAAAAGGAGGAGACGAGGTGAAACGCAATATCGGACGGCTGTTGGTGATAGTGGCTGCGGTGGCTTTGGCCGGGGCCTGTTCGTCAGTCCAGCCCTCGTACGAGGCGGGGTCGATCGATCCCGAATTCTGGGTGCCCAAGGTGGACCAGTTCGCCGTGATCGGCGACGGTTCCCTGTCGATGAGTGACAAACACGCCAAGATGCGCAAGCTAGACATCGCACAGGCGTTCCTTGAGAGCATGAATGAAACGATTCCCGAGCTCAACTACCGGGGTGCGCTGAGGGCCTTTGGCCGGGGCGAGTGCGGCACCAAGGGCGCCTCCGTGCTGCTCGTTGACCTCCAGAAGTACTCGTCGAGCGAGATGGCCGGTCCGATCGGCAACTTCAACTGCGCCGGCGGCATGAGCCCTCTTGACAAGGCCATCGATGGGATCGCCCGGGACGTGGCCGACACCAAGGTGCCGTCGTCGCTCGTTATCGTCAGCGACGGACGGCACATGGGCAAAAAGGAAGTGGCGGCCGCCGACCGGCTCGCGTCCTCCTTCGGCGACAAGCTTGCCATCTACGGTGTGCAGGTCGGCACCGATAAGAGGGGCTCGAAACTCCTCGAAAAGCTAGTTGCGAAGGGCAACGGCGGCTACCTGGTGAATGCCACTGAGCTGACCGGCGCCGCCGAAATGGAGAAGTTCGTCCAGGACGTCCTGCTCTATCCGGACAGCGACGGCGACGGAGTGCCCGATCATCTCGACAAGTGCCCGGGGACCCCGCGGGGGGTGCAGGTGGATGCGTCTGGCTGCCCACTGGACAGCGACGGTGACGGCGTTCCGGACTCCCTGGACAAGTGTCCGGGGACCCCGAAGGGCGTCAAGGTGGATGCATCGGGTTGCCCGCTGGACAGCGATGGTGACGGCGTTCCAGACTACCTGGACAAGTGTCCGGGGACCCCGAACGGCGTCAAGGTGGACGTATCGGGTTGCCCGCTGGACAGCGATGGTGATGGCGTTCCGGACTACCTGGACAAGTGTCCGGGGACCCCGCGAGGCGTGCCCGTCGACGAGACCGGTTGCCCGCCTGAGGGGATCACCGTGATGGGCGACGAGTGGATGGTCAGCGGCGAGGTGTTGTTCGCTCTGAACAAATCGACGTTGACTCCTCAAGCTCGCGAGCTGCTTGGGCGCGCGGTGTCCTTCCTCGCGAAGAACCCTCAGTACCAGGTAGAGATCCAGGGTCACACCGACAGCACCGGCCCGTTGGCCTGGAACATGGAGTTGTCGAAGCGACGCGCCGAGTCGGTGAAGGAGTTCCTGGTGAGCCAGGGCATCGCGGGGGCGCGTCTCACGACCAAGGGTTACGGTCCCCACGAGCCTGTCGCACCCAACGACACCCCGGAGAATCGAGCCAAGAACCGGAGGGTGGACTTCAGACCCTGGACGAAGTAATTACAACGCACGTCAACAAGGGCCCGGCGGAAACGCCGGGCTTTTTTTGTCAAGGTTCGGCCGTTGGAGGCTCAGTTTGGGGAGTTCTCGTCTGGTTGGTCGCTGCGCGTCGGACGCCGGATCGCCCACCGACCCCATTGACCCTTCGACGATTCAGCACCCAGCATCGAGATCAAGAAAAGGGAGGCGGCGGAGGAGCGGCGAGGGCTGCGCGAACGGTGCTGGCCAGAGTGTCGGTGCCGAAGGGCTTCTGCAGGAAATCCATGCCGTCGAGCTTCGAATCCGAGCCGACCGGCACGTCCTGGGCGTAGCCCGACATGACCACAACCCGCAGCGCGGGCCAGCGTGACCTGAGATCGCGGGCGATGTCGGTCCCGGAGCCGTCGGGAAGGACATAGTCAGTCAGCAGCAGGTCGAATCCCGGGGCCGGCGGTAGGAAGACCGTTTCCTCCCGGCTGCCCACCGTGGTCACGCTGTAGCCGAGCACTCCGAGGATTTCGCGCAGGCCCGATCGGACCGCCGGATCGTCTTCCACCACCAGGATGCGTTGGCCGTCGCCGCGCGACGATACCGCGCCATTCTCGAAATCGAGAGCGGCCTCGCGGGGGGCGTCGGTGGACGGGAATTGAATCCGAATGCTGGTGCCCTGCCCGACCATGCTGTCGACCGTGATCTGGCCACCGAGGCGGCTCACGATGCCGTGGACCACTGAGAGCCCGAGTCCGGTTCCCTTTCCCGGGTCTTTAGTGGTGAAAAACGGCTCGAAGAGATGATCCCGAATCTCGTCGGAAATGCCCTCGCCGGAGTCGGTCACCTCGAGCCACGACTGGTCGGCCTCTCTGCCGGTCCGGAGGAAAAGGCGTCCACCCTTGGGCATCGCATCGCTGGCGTTGACTGCGAGGTTCATCACGACCTGTTCGATCTGGCCTCGGTCCGCGATCAGGGGCAGGTCCAGGTCAATGGGTACATAGACCAGCTCGACATTCTCGCGCAACAGCCGGTGGAGGAGCTTGACCGTTCCGTGAACCACATCGTTGAGATCGAGGCGTTCCTGCCGTTCGGTGTCACGGCGCGAGAAAAGCAGCAGTTGACGGGTGAGCTGTGATCCTCGGCGAACGTGCTCCCCGAGCTCCGACAGCCTGGCGATCATGTCCTCGTCGTCCTGCTCAGCCCGCTGGCGAAGCAGCTCGGTGGCGCCGAGCATGGCCTGCAAAAGGTTGTTGAAGTCGTGGGCGACTCCGCCGGCCAGCCGTCCGACCGCCTCCATCTTCTGGGCCTGGCGCAGCTGTACCTCGGTTTGTTTGCGGTCCGAAATATCAATCATGGTGCCTTCGAGAATCTCCGGCTCGCCGCTGTCGGAGCGGGTCAGGCTCATGTTGGCGAGCACGCAGACCTCGGTCCCGTCCGCCCGCCGCAGGATCAGTTCGTGGTTGCGGAGTTCGCCGTGCCGATCGATGGCTGCAATCAGTCGATCTCGATCCCCGCTCTCCTGGTAGAACTCGGTCGCCATGTGCGACTTGATCTCGTCTGGACCCGACAGACCGAGGATCCTCGCAAAGGACTCGTTGCACTCCAACAGCTTGCCATCGATCGCCGATCGGAAAACCCCCGCGAGATTGCGTTCGAAGAGACTGCGATAACGCTCCTCGCTCTGGCGAAGGGCCTCGCTCGCGCACATCCGGTCCGTGATATCGAGGAATACCACCGTCACCATGCGAGGCGCGGTCTGGAAGGCGTGGACCTCGTAGGCTCCTCGGATGACTTCGTCCTCGTAGTGGATCTGGTCGCTGTGCCACGGCACTCCGTCCGCGGCCGCTCGCCGGTAGTGAGCAGGGATTTCGGTTTCAGCGAGGGGGGGAAAGGCCTCCTCGATCGTCTTTCCGATGTAGCTCTGGCAGTCGACCCCGAGCAGGGTATCGGCCGCCGGATTGGCGCCGACGAAAACCAGCCGGTCATCGTTGGTCAGGCGGTACATGAACACGCCCATTGGAATGGCGCTGACGATGCTCCGGAAGCGCTCCTCGGACATCTGCAGCCGGGACTCGGCCACCTTGCGGTGAGCGTTCGCCAGGGTCTGAGCCACCTGATCCGCCACCTCGCCGGCGAAGGTCACTTCATCGGACTGCCAGATTCTGGGCTCTCCCGTGTGTTCCATGCGGACCACCCCCACCACACGACCTCGCAGCCGGATCGGTGCGTCGAGCAGGGAGCGGATGTTCAATGGAACCAGATAGTCTTGGACGAAATCAGAGGTCCGGGGGTCGGAAAGGGCGTCGTCCGCGTCCACGACCCGGTCGTTTTCGAGCGCCTCGAAGTAGAGCGGGTAGGACGCGGCGGCGAGTGTTTCACCTGCTTCGTGGGAGTCCGTGGCCAGGTCAAAGAGATCGGCGCATCGAATGATCTCGTTGTCGGCGTCAAAAAGCCAGATACTGACTCGCTGCACGGTCATGGCGTGCGCGGCGGAGGTGGTGATGACCGAGAATGCCGTCTCGAGGTTGCCGGTCACAACACCGCCGTCGGTCGCGATTTCCACGATCGAGCGCTGCTGACAGGAGAGCCTTTGGAGACGCGCCTGCTTGTCTTCCTCGGCGCGGCGTCGCTCGGTGATGTCCTCGAATTCGCCGATGACGTGATGGGCCGCGCCCGAGGGGTCGCGGGCCGTGGACAGGGTCACTCGGGCCCAGATCCACGGACCGTGTTGATGGCGGACCCGAACCACGGCCTGGGCCGAGGTGGACTCCCCGGCAAGCAGCGATCGCAGGTCGGGCGTCAAGGCGGCGGCGTCGTCCGGGTGGCACTGATCCCGCCAGGACATGTCAAGGAGGTCGTCTTCCTCGTAGGCCAGCATGTTCCGGAACGCCCGGTTGGCGCGAACGATCACTCCGTCGGGGGTCCACAGAACCTTGCCGATGGCCGTGTTTTCGAACGCGTTGCGGAATCTCTCCTCGCTGGCGGCCAGTGCCTGTTCGGCGGCTTTGCGCCGGCTGATGTCGCTGAGAGTCACCAGCAGGCGAGTGGTCGCGCCGTTCACGTGGAAGATGCCCTTCGCCTCCAGCGGCACCCATCTGCCGTCGACATGGAGGGCGCGTGTATCGATGGATCGGGGATCGCCCGGATTCTCCATCCCATCGGCAATTGTCGCCAGCACATCATTCCGGTCGTTTGGATGAACGATCTCCAGCGCGTCCCCGTAGCTGGCGTAATAAGGTATATAGCCGGTTGTGCCGGAAGCGACTGTTCCGCCGGAACCGAGATCAGCCCATGATAATTCACCGCTGGCGTCTGATACTAAGGCCTGGCCGGAAGCGGATGCGTCCGCGGTCGGCAGTATCCAGGTTACGTCGCTTGAGAGCGAAGTGCTGGCCCGGGAAAACGACAGTAATTAATGCCGTTCGAGGAAAGTTCGCGGAAACGCAGCGGCATCTGGTTATTTAATGTTGTTGAGCTGGCTATTACTAGCTGGTCATCTACTATAACCTGTCCCAGATTAGCCGCCGATAGAGTTAAATCAAGATTTTCCCATCCGGAATCGGTGCGGACATAGCCGGGGCTCTGGAAATTAATAGCTCCGGCGGTATCGTTCGAGAAATACAGGTCATAACCCATATAAACATCGCCCTCAGACTGGAAGGAAACCGGATTATAGAAAGTCGAAGCTGCTTCAGAAACCGTAAATATATCATTTCCGCTGGCGTTAAGGGTCAGTAGATTACCGTCACCGTCGGAGCGGATAAAGAGGCCGGCGGAAGATGCGGAGGTGCTTTCGTTAAATATGCGCATCAGGTATTCATCCGTAGTGGAGCCGACTATATCTACAAGATAAGACGGAGCCGTCGTACCGATACCGATATAACCGTTAGAAGCTATAAACAGGCTTGAGGTGGCCTGGAGCGCTCCACCGTTTAGGCCGGTTAGAACGTAGCCTTCGGTAACCGAGTTTAATCCGGTACCGCCGTAAGCGACCGAGAGGGTGGAGCTTGAGGTCAGGGTATTATTATCGGCCCAGGTCGCTATCTGGCCGGCTACTCCGGAGCCGTCCACAAGGCCGAGGGAAGAGGTAGATACCCAGTCAAGGCCGGAACCGGTGGACTGGAGGATCTGGCCCCAGGTGCCGTTATCGTAATTATTATCATAAAGCCCGCCGGTGAGCATAAAGTCGCCGGCTACGGTTAGATTCGTAGCTGGGGGTGGTTGTGCCGATGCCAAAATTGCCGTTCTGCAACATGGTTAAGAGGTTTGCGCCGGTTGAGGAAGCGATCGACAACAGGTTGGCTCCGGCAGTACCCTGTATAGTTAAAGTACCGAGATTTGTTGTTGTTCCTATTAGAAGACTACCGTTGTCCAGCCGCATATACTCCTGCCCATCACCCATAGACAGCTGTCCGGTAGCATCAACATTGAAATCAATATAAGTATCGGCGTCATAAGCCAGACGCATCTGCGGTACCGGCGCTTGACATTACGGTTAAAGCACTAGACGGAGTAGTTGTTCCGATACCGAGGAAACCATTAGAATCGATATAAACGTTATCGGTTCCTCCGGTGCGGAAAGTAATAAGATCATCAGTAGAAAAGTCGATAAGGTTATCTGCGTCGCGGCCTATCTTACCGCTTGTACCAAGATATACGATATCAGGCAAGCTAATGGTCGGATTGGCGGAAACACCGTCACCGTTGTCTACCGTGATCTCATTAGCCGTGCCGGTAATAGTACGACTGGTATAATTGCCGGAACTGGTTCTAACCATTATACCGTTTGAGGTGAAATTGGAATCGGTTACGAAAGTTGAAGTCGAGATCCAGGAAGGAGCGCCGGCGCCGTTGGACATTAGTATTTCACCCGAGTTACCGGCTGCGGTAATCTCCATAGAGTCTGAATCGGTATATACTATACCTCCAGCTACTAAACTAAGACCTTTTCCGGTACCGCCATAGGCTACTGATAGGGTTGAGCTTGTGGTAAGAGTATCGGAATCAAGCCAAGTCGCGATCTGGCCGGCAACTCCGGAACCGTCAATGCCGCCACCGCCACCTAATCCAAGCGATGAGGTAGCTACCCAGTCAACTCCAGAGCCGGTTGATTGCAGTACCATTCCCCAGGTGCCGTTATCGTAATTATTGTCATAAAGCCCGCCGGTGAGCATAAAGTCGCCGGCTACGGTTAATGCGTAGCTGGGGGTGGTTGTGCCGATGCCGATGTTCCCACTTTCCGCTATATATAAAGCAGAGGTGGCGGTTAAAGTATCTCCGTAGCTGGCGTAATATGGGATATAGCCGGTTGTGCCGGAAGCGACTGTTCCGCCGGAACCGAGGTCGGACCATGATAGCTGGCCGGCAGCGTCCGACGTTAGGGCGTAACCAGAGGCAGAGGCTTCCGCGAGAGGCAGGGTCCAGATAACATCGCCGGCAAGGCTTGTGCTCGCTCTTAGACCGACGTAATTAGCGCCGGAAGTATCGGATTCGTAGAAGCGAATATCGGAAGCATTGTCGATAGAAGTAGAACCGGTTACCCAGAGGCCGTCGCTTACAACCACCATTCCGTTATTCGCCGCCGATAAGGTAAGGTCAAGATTTTCAAAAGCAGAATCTGTCTTAAGGTATCCCGGTCCTTTAAATAAGATGTTACCGGCTACTCCGTTTGTCATGACAAGGTCCTGAGCTATAGAAACGTCACCGGCCGAACCGAACATAACCGGATTATTAAAGGTTGAGGCTGCTTCAGAAACCGTAAATATATCATTTCCGCTGGCGTTAAGGGTCAGCAGATTACCGTCACCGTCGGAGCGGATAAAGAGGCCGGCGGAAGATGCGGAGGTGCTTTCGTTGAATATGCGCATCAGGTATTCATCCGTAGTGGAGCCGACTATATCTACGAGATAAGACGGAGCCGTTGTACCAATACCGATATAACCGTTCGAAGCTATAAATAGGCTTGAGGTGGCCTGGAGCGCGCCGCCGTTTAGGCCGGTTAAAACGTAGCCTTCAGTAACCGAGTTTAATCCGGTTCCGCCGTAAGCGACCGACAGGGTAGAGCTTGAGGTCAGGGTATTATTATCGGCCCAGGTCGCTATCTGGCCGGCTACTCCGGAGCCGTCTAAGAGACCCAAAGAGGATGTGGCCATCCAGCTGGGAGTGCCGTTATTTGAATATAGTATATAATTATGGGTTCCTTCGGCCGTTGCCTGAATAGCTCCTGTGCCGTTACCGTATAGTATGCCGTTTGTGGTTAATGTGCTTGCTCCGGTTCCGCCGTATGGTACGGAGAGTGTGGTTGAAGCTACGTAATTACCGGCTCCGCCGATGCGGGTAAGTATTCCGTCAGCCGAGAAATTAGAATCAGTAATAAAGCTAGATGTAGATATCCAGGAAGGAGCGCCGGCGCCGTTGGACATTAGAATTTCACCCGAGTTGCCGGCTGCGGTAATCTCCATAGAGTCTGAATCGGTATATACTATACCTCCGGCTACTAAACTAAGACCTTTTCCGGTACCGCCGTAAGCGACCGACAGGGTAGAGCTAGAGGTCAGGGTATTATTATTGGCCCAGGTCGCGATCTGGCCGGCTACTCCGGAGCCGTCCACAAGGCCGAGGGAAGTAGTGGATACCCAGTCAAGGCCGGGAGCCGGTGGACCGGAGGATCTGGCCCCAGGTGCCGTTATCGTAATTATTATCATAAAGCCCGCCGGTGAGCATAAAGTCGCCGGATACGGTTAGTTCATAATTAGGCGTTGTAGTGCCGATGCCGAAATTACCGCTATTTAAAATTGTTAATATTTTATTGGTATTTTCGGTGGTGGAAGTACCGATATTAAAAGAATCATCAGTATCATCAATAGCCAGCCAGAAATCATAGGCATCGCCGTCTAGGATAAGACCGACATCTTCTGCTGTAGAATCGCCGATCACAAGGATAGATCCGGAAGAACCGGAAGAATCAAAAGATAATTCACCGGCTGAGTCAACCGTAAAATCTACATATGTATCACTGTCATATGATAAGCGTAATTGAGAATTAGTGGACAAGACTGTTAGCGCGGTTGCCGGAGAAGAGGTACCGATACCAAGGCGGTAATTACTATTATCCCAGAATAATTTACTAATATCCGTTCCGGTTGCGGATGTGCCGGCCGCATCATAAAAAGCAAGTGACCCGGTTTGTCCAAATCCGACAGTTCCGGAACCACCACCCCACGATGAAGTTGCTGTAGTATTCCAGTTAGTACCATCCCAGTATAATATGTCGTATTGATTGATCGAAGTTGTGGAAACATCAGAAACCTCGCCCAAAGTCAAACCCTTAATATACCCCATACCGGCGATATCAGAGTCAGAAAGGTAAGTGTCCCAGGTAGATGTAGATATCCAGGCAGGGGTACCGTTATTTGAATATAGTATATAATTATGGGTTCCCTCGGCGGTTGCCTGAATAGCTCCTGTGCCGTTACCGTATAATATGCCGTTTGTGGTTAATGTGCTGGTGCCGGTTCCACCGTAATTGATGGCCAGGGTAGTAGTAGCGTCGTAAGTATTCGAGCCAGTGCGTACCATAAGGCCGGTACCACCGATCTCGCTGTCCATGATGAAAGAGGAGGTGCCCATCCAAAGAGGGGCATTCGCGCCGTTGGACATTAAAATATTACCGATTGAACCGGCCGGGGTAATTTCCATGGAATCAGCATCTGTCCAGACGATTCCGCCGTTTACCGGAGTCATATTTATGTTAGTACCGCCATAGGCGAGGCCTAATATATCGGTAGTAGTAGAGAAATATTGCGCTAAACTATG
>CAWKLM010000027.1:0-15497 GCA_963850475.1 Ilumatobacteraceae bacterium
CATCACTTTATGACGTTAGATTGGCCACTGTGACAATGTGATCCGTGGTACCGAAGCCGATGGGCCCTCGCACCAAAACGGTTGATTCCTCGGCGCGAGCCGCGTATGGTCCGAAGCGACGAACAGAACTTTGGACCAGTCCACGCAACCGGGGAGGAAAATCACGATGAGCGGAACGAGGCTACGCATCTGGAGCACGGTCGCGGTGGTCGTCGGATCACGATCTCGGTGGCGGCCATGACGGCCACGGAAGCGATCAAGCAGCGGCAGAAGGAGATGGAAGGAGTTCGCGACGGGATGATGGCCCTCGGCGCCATCGCCAAGAAGGAACAGCCGTTCGACGCCGAGGTCGTCAAGGCCAGCGCCGCGAAGATCGCCGACCACCTGGCGCAGGCCGCGGAGCTGTTCCCGGAGGGCAGCGACGAGGGCGAGGTCCAGACCTGGGCCAAGCCGGAGATCTGGACCGACCGCGCGCATTTCGACGAGATCTTGGAGAGCACGCGTCAGGCGGCGGTCGACCTGCAGTCCGTGACGGAGGCGAGGCGTTCCCACCCGCCCTCGGCAAGCTCGGAAACGGCTGCAAGAGCTGTCACGACCTGTACCGCCTGCCCAAGAATTGAGGCCGTTCTCCCGCGCGAAGGGAATCGCAGCGGTCCTGGCGGTCGCCGCCGTGACGGCCGCCGCGGTGCTTGTTCGTTCTCACCGCGGCCCGTCCGAGCGGACGAGCGCCTGCCGGCGCACGATCCCGACCCGGCCCGCGGCGAGGTGCTGTATCACGCCGGCGGGTGCATCTCGTGCCACAAGACGTCGGCCACCGCGGGCGTCACGGGACCGCCCGCCGGGGGCGCCGCGTTCCCGACGCCGGTGGGGACGTTCTGGCCCGGGAATCTCACACCCGACCCCGAGACCGGCATCGGGAGCTGGACGGCGGAGGAGTTCGTCGACGCCATGATGCGGGGGGTCTCGCCCGACCGCCGTCACTACTTTCCCGCCTTCCCCTACCCGTCGTACCGCAACATGCGGGTCGAGGACGTGCTCGATCTCCGGGCCTACCTGAGCACGCTCGAACCGGTGCGTTCGCCCGGGCGCGCTCCCGATGTGCCGATGCTCGGCCTCGCCCGCCGCGCCGTCGGGCTCTGGAAGCGGCTGGCCCTGGGCGAGGCGGGTTTCCATCCGGATCCCGGAGCAGACCGAGGCGTGGAACCGCGGCGCCTACCTGGTGAACGGCCCCGGGCACTGCGGCGAGTGCCACACCCCGCGCAACGCCCTGATGATCCCCGACGAGAGCCGCGCGTTCGCGGGCGGACCGCATCCGCGAGGCGACAAGGGAGAGGTTCCCGGCCTGCTCGATCTCGAAGGCCGCGGGCGGTACTCCGATGTCTCGGATCTGACGTTGGCGCTGCAGTACGGCGAGACGCTTGGCTACGACAAGCTCTCGAGCGGCGGAATGGCCGATGTCCAGATGAACCTCGCCATGCTGCCCGAAGACGATCTGCGCGCGATCGCGGAGTACCTGCTCAGCCTCGAGTAACCTCAGTTTTTGGGGTGATGGGGCCTACCGATCGCTCTTCACGGGTGCCTCTATAAGAAGTCAAGCCTCAAACGCCCGTCGTGCGGTGGGGAGATGCGGATCATCGCATTCATCATCGATCACGATGTGGTCGACGCGATTCTGAGGCATCTCGCGACGGCCGACGCGAAGTCACCTCGCGGTCCACCGAGCGCGGCAGCTCTCTCCGCCGTTTCCTGAATCTCATGCCGGCAGCCGCCGCCTGTGTGGGGTGTGCTCGTGGCGGCGAAAACGGGGCCCGAAATCGACGTTCGGGGGCGTTGTGCTGTCACGAGCCGGGCCCGTCGATGATCGTCAGCGACTCGGGAACCCTCAGAGAACTGTGCAAACCTGCCCCGGGGAGAAATCAATCATCTGGAAACCGTGCTCACCTCTGGTGGCACGAAAGGAAGTTCCTATCCCTTGCCGCGCTCGCCGTTCCGTACGTGTTCATATCTCCACAGTTGGAGACACATCAGCAATCGTGAACCTGGCACCTTGAAAACCGGAGCCGAAGATCAATGTAGAATCGGGGCACCATGGGCGATTTCAAGCGTGACATCATCGAGACCGCGACGACGTCGTGGGTGGACGGTTACCGGCGGCTGACCGAGATCGTGATCCCACGGCCGATCGCGCTGGTGGCGACAGTCGACCCCAAGGGTGTCCCCAACCTGGCGCCGTTTTCCTTCTTCACCATCGTGTCGTCGAATCCGCCGTTTCTCGCCTTCGCTCCCCATCGGGTGGGGCGCACCGGGTCGAAGAAAGACACGCTGAGGAATGTCGAACAGGTTGGGGAGTTCACCGTGTCGGTGGTGACCGAAGAGATAGCCGAACGGGTCAACAGCTGCGCAGCGCCGCTGCCGTACGGTGAGAGCGAGTTCGAGCATTCGCGGCTGACGCCAGTGGCGGCCGAGCGGGTCAAGGCGCCGCTGGTGGCAGAATCGCCGGTGGGGCTGGAGTGTACGCTCGAGGAGATTCGTACCTACGGGGAAGCGGGCGGGGCCGGCTCACTGGTCGTTGGCCGCGTGGTGCTGATGCACATCGACCCGGCGTTGAGAGACCCCTCCGACGGCCGCGTGCTCCCCGAACGGCTGCGCGCCGTCGGCCGCATGGGTGGCTCGCTGTGGTGCCGCACCCTCGACACCTTCCCCCTCGAGCGCCCGAGCTGACGCTTCTCCGGGAGCCTGAAGATCCCCTCTGATTTCTCTACGGATCGGCGACTCGCTGCTCGCCGAGACATTGCCGGGGAGCGGCGCGATCTCAGCCGGAGTGGGCCCTTACCGCAGTCGAATCGCTGCGGTGTTGGCGCGCGAGTTGACGCATCGTGCTCTCCACCCAGTCCAGCTCGTCGCGGATGACCGTGTGGGGCAATCCGGGGTAGATCCGCTTCTCCACCTGCGCTCCCATTCGACGCAGGACCTCCTCCGTCTCGTCGACCCGCCACAGGGGAACGTGGGGGTCGCGATCGGAGCAGCCGAGAAAGACCGGGGTGCCGTGGAAGGCGCCCACGATTCGTCCGTCGGCGTGTATCGATCTGAACGGGCGCGACGATTTCGTCACGCCGCCTCCCCGGGCTTTCTTTCCCGAGGTTTTTCGAGAGCAGGAAGCGCTTTTTCGATGCGGCCGCGCATGCTCTCGAACTCTGGCGGGAGGCGCAGTGCAGTGCCCAGCTCGTCCACGGATTCATCGGTTGCGAAGCCGGGGTTGTCAGTGGCCAGCTCGAAGAGGACGCCGCCGGGCTCCCTGAAGTAGATCGCATGAAAATACATACGATCTTTCACCTCGGTGGTTGGATGACCCGCTTCGGACAGGCGATGCTGCCACTCGGCCTGGGCGTCGTCATCCGCCATGCGGAACGCGATGTGATGGACCGAGCCACCTGCCACGTGCCCCGGAGACGCGTTCGGGTTGTGGAGCAAATCCACGAAGGTGCCGGAGCCCCCGTCGCCCGACTCGTAGCGGACGCGCTGCCCGTCGACCGCCACCTTGCGGAATCCCATTGTGTTGACCAGCAGCTGCTCCGTCGTATCGGTGTCCGCATAGAGCAGCGTGACGCCCTCGAAACCGCGAATTGCGTGTTCCGCAGGCACTGACGACCCTTCCCACGGCACGTGGCCGTCGCCCGGCGGAGCGCTTGCCAGCAGCTCTAGCCGCAACCCGTCCGGATCGGCCAAGGCGAGCCCCGGCACGCCGAAGCGCTCGATTTCCTCGGCACGCACGAGCGACTCCTCGAGGCGTTGGCGCCAAAAATCCAGGGAGTGCTCGGGCACGGCAAAGGCCGTGGCGGAGGTCTGGCCAGAGCCGAGGGATCCGCGACGGACGCCCGGCCACGGGAAAAAGGTCATGACCGTACCGGGGCTTCCGACGCCGTCGCCGTAGTAAAGGTGGTAGGTCGATGGATCGTCGAAGTTCACAGTCTTCTTGATCAGCCGGAGCCCGAGCAAGCCGACGTAGAAGTCGACGTTCGTCTGCGGGTCACCGGCGATCGCGGTGACATGGTGGAGACCAGGAATCGGCGAGTTCATAAGAATTCTCCTCTCGGTGTTTTGACAGGCCCCAGAGCGCGCTCGTAGAACGGGCGACTCCAATGCCGCAAATCGGTTCAACGATTGTCGCGTCTCGCGACAGTTTCATTGAGAACAATTGTTGGCGCGGCAGTATTGCCACGACCACAACAACACGCCCCGGCGCTCTACCTCAGCTCCTCGGGCGGGTGTTCCCTTCAAGGTTCCAGGCACCCATGATGAATGGGTGATTGGGAAGGGCGGCACCCATCGAGAGCCGGCTTCACGCCGTCGCCGGGTGCTCCTCGTCCGGTTCAGTGCCGGCGCCCCAGCGACTCTGGCGGAGGCGGGCGACCAACCCGGTGGCCGCGGTGTAGGCGACCGGGATCAGCACCAGGGTCACCAGGGTCGAGGCGAGCAGGCCGCCGATGACCACCCGCGCCAGGGGCGCCTGGATCTCGGCGCCGGCGCCGAGCCCGAGGGCCAGCGGAAGCAGACCGAGCACGGTGGTGCCGGTGGTCATCAGGATCGGCCGCAGGCGCAGCCGTCCGGCCTCGATCACCGCCTCCGCCGCGCCCATCCGGTACTCGCGGCGCAGCAGGTTGATGGCGTCGACCAGCACGATGGCGTTGTTGACCACGATGCCGATCAGCATCATCAGACCCATCAGGCTCTGGATGTTGAGCGTCGTCCCGGTGAGCAGCAGCGTCGGCACGACGCCGACCAGCGCCACCGGCACCGAGAGCATGACGATGAGCGGGTCGAGGAAGCGCTCGAACTGCGCCGCCATGAGCATGTAGACCAGCACCAGCGCCATCACGATGGCGATGGTGAAGTCGCGCCGGGCCGCCTGCTGCTCCTCGTACTGGCCGCCGAAGAGCAGGGCGAAGCCCTCGGGCAGCTCGAGATCGTCGAGCGCGGCGCGGATCCGCTCGACGGCGTCGCCGAGCGCGACCCCGCTCTCGAGGTTGGCGGACACGTAGGTCACCCGCTGGCCGTCCACCCGCTCGATCTCGACCGGCCCGCGGCCGCGCTGCCGCTCGACCAGGGTCGACAGGGGGATGATCTCGCCCGCCGGGGTGCGCAGCACGATGTTGTCGAGGTCCTCGGCGTGCAGCCGGTCCTCCGGCCGGAGCCGCACCACGATCGGGAACTCGTCGCCGCCCTCGCGGAAGCGCCCGGCCTCGAGACCGCCGACGTTGGCCAGCAGGGTGCGGCCGACCTCGCGCACCGACAGCCCGAGCTCGGCGATGCGCTCGCGGTCGAGCATCAGCCGCTCCTCGGGCTGGCCCTCGCGCCGGCTGACCCGGACGTCGGTGATCCCCGGCAGCCGCTCCATCCGGCGGCGGATGTCGGCGGCGAGCACGGTCGGCCCGGTCGAGGTCCCAGCCGCGCAGCTCGATCTCGACCGCGTCTGCCGCCGCCCGAGCTGAAGACCCGGTTGAGCATCCACAGGCCCTGCTGCGCCTCGACGTCGATCTCGGCGCCGGGCACCTGCCCGTCGACCGCCGCGGCGCACCCGGTCGGCCATCTCGGTGCTGCCCATGCGAGCGCCGGTCGCGCGGCTTCGAGCTTGAGCTCGACCGCCGCGCTGTCGCCGCGCACCTCGGTGGAGACGATCTTGACGTCGCCCTCCGGCAGGATGCCCGCGCACCTTGCGCTCGAGCTCGTCGAGGTAGATCCGGGCCACCGCGATGTTGGTGCCGCGGGCCATCTCGAGCTCGATGTCGATCTCGTCGGCCTCGGTCCGCGGCGCCAGCTCCACCGGGATCAACGGCCACAACAGCAGGGCCACGCCGAGCAGCACGCCGGTGGCGGCGAAGACCCGTCCGCGGTGGCGGATCGCGGCCGGCGAGCACGGCGGTGTAGCGGCTCTCGAGCCGGCGGAAGCCGGCGAAGAACCGCGAGCGTTCGCGCTGCTGCGGCGGTCGCGCACCGTGAGAAAACGCGAGGCGAGCATCGGCACCAGGGTCAGCGCCACCAGCAGCGAGCAGGCCAGGGCGAAGACCACCACCAGGGCCAGGGCCTGGAACAGCGCGCCGCTGGTGGTGCGGGCAAAGACCACCGGCAGGAAGATGACGCAGGTGGTCAGCGTCGAGGCGATGATGGCGCCGGCCACCTCGCGGGCGCCCACCCGCGCCGCCTCCTCCGGCGGCAGCCCTGCTCTCCTCGCGCTTGCGGACGATGCTCTCGAGCACGACGATGGCGTTGTCGACGATCAGGCCGACGCCCAGGGCCAGACCGCCGAAGGTCATCTGGTTGAGGGTCATGCCGCCGAAGAAGAGCAGCCCGAAGGTGGCGATCACCGAGATCGGGATCGACAGCGCGATGATGGCGGTCGACGAGCGGTTGCGCAGGAAGAAGTAGAGCACGAGCGACGGCCAGCAGCGAGCCCCACAGCGCCGAGCTGCGCACGCTGTCGATGGACTGGCGGATGAACTCGCTCTGGTCGCTGACCACGCGTCAGGTGGACGTCGTCGCGCTCGGCGTTGATCCGCTCCATCTCGCGCCGCACCGGCCGCGGCCACCGCCACCGTGTTGGCGCCGCTCTGCTTCTGGATGCCGACGCTGATCGCGGGCACGCCGTTCATCTCCACCAGGTAGCGGACGTCCTCGTAGCTGTCGCGCACCTCGGCCACGTCGCGCACGCGGATCGGCTTGCCGCGCGGGCTCGGCGATCACGGTGCGCGCGACCTGCGTCGACCGACTGGTACTCGCCCAGGGCGCGGACGTAGAGATCGTTGGTGCCGCTCTTGACGTTGCCGGCCGGCAGGGTGACGTTCTCGCGCGAGCAGCGCCTGCTGCACATCGAGGGCGGTCAGACCGGAGGCGCGCAGCCGGTCGCGGTGGAGATCGACCCGGATCTCGCGATAGATGCCGCCGCGGATGTTGATCGCGCCGACGCCGGGGATCTGCTCGAAGCGCCGGGCCAGGTCGTGCTCGAGCAGGCGGGTCAGCGTCTCGAGGTCGCGGGTCGAGGTGGCGGCGAGGCTGACGACCTCGATCATGTCGAGGTCGAGCTTGAAGATCTGCGGCGTCTCGGCCTCGATCGGCAGCTCGTCGCGCATCCGGTCGAGGGCGGCGCGCAGGTCGTTGGCCGCCTCGTCGATGTTGGTGCCGCGGGCGAAGCGCAGCCGGATCCGGCTCGAGCCCTCCTCCGACTGCGAGGTGATGCGCTCGAGGTTGGGCAGGCCCGAGACCGCGTTCTCGATCGGGTCGGTGATGATCTGCTCGATCTCCTCGGGGCCGACGTTGGGGTAGCGCACCCGCACGGTGAGCTCGGTGAACTCGACCTTGGGCAGCAGGTCGACCGGCAGGGTCCGCAGCGCCACCACCCCGACCACGATGAGGATCAGGTAGACCATCGTCGTGGCCACCGGCCGGCGGATCGAGAGGTCGGAGAGATCGGCCATCTCAGCGCTCCGTCCCGGCCGTCGGCCCGGCCGGCTCGCCGGCACCGCGCGAAGCGCCTCGTCGACCGCGGCCGGGCTCTCCGGGAGCTCGGCGCCGAGGGCTCGCGCCACCCGCCGCTGCTTGGCGAGGAAGCGCTCGAGCAGGTCCTCGCGCTGCAGGCTCTCGAGCTCCAGGACGTGGCCCCACGGGTCGGCCGGACCCGGGCCGGCGCAGCGCCTGGCCGCCGGCCGCGTCGAGACTCTCCTGGAGCAGGTGCTGGCCCAGGGTCACGACCCACTCGCCCTCGTCGACGCCGCGACCGCCGACCCGCCCGCGGCCCTCGGCGAGCACGCTCGACGGCCCGCCGGGATACCGCCGAGCGGAGTCGTCGGGAATCTCGCCGCCGGGGCTGTCCGGCTCGATCAGACCGTCGCCGTCCTCGACCACGAACACGGTCCAGTCGCCGGTCCGCGGGTCCTCCCAGAGCGCGCTCGCCGGCACCAGGGTCGCGCGCTCGCTGCGCGCCGTAGAGCACCCGCACCGTGACGAACATGCCCGGCCGCAGGCCGGGCCGGCGCCGGGCACGTCGATCTCGGCGGTGGTGCTGAAGCTCTCGGCCTCGAGGAACGGCGAGATGCGCGAGATCTCGGCCTGCGAGCGGTCCGATTCGCCGCCACCGCGGACGTCGATCTCCACCGGCGTGCCCGATCTCGACGTGGCGCAGCATCTCCTGGGTCAGCGGCACCTCGACGATGAGGTCGTCGAGATCGCCGAGCAGAAAGAGGACGTCGCCGGGTTGACCACCATGCCGACCTCGACGTCGCGCCGGCCGACGACACCCGCCACCGGCGCTCGAACCGTCGCCTTGGCGAGCGCCGACCGGCGCTCCTCGACCGTCGCCCGCGCCTGCTCGACCCGCGCCTCGGCCTGGCCGGCGCCGGCCCGCGACCGCGTCGAGCTGCGCCTCGAGGGTCTCCAGCTCGAGCTCGCTGATCAGCCCCTCGGCGGCCAGCGCGCGGGTCCGCACGACCCGTGCGCGGACCTCGTCGACCCGGGCGTGCGCTTCGACGGCCGTCGCCTCGGCCACGCGCAGCTCGGCCTCGGCCTGCCGGAGCTGCTCGGCGAGCGCCTCGTCGTCGAGCCGCACCAGCGGCTGGCCGACGGTCACCGCATCGCCGTTGCGCACCAGCACCTCGACCACGGTGGCGCTGATCTCGGGCCGGATCGCCACCTGGTTGCGCGCGCGCACCACGCCGCTCAGCTCCTCCTCGAGGGGCAGGCTGCCCGACCGGGCCGGAAGCGCCTCGACGGCCGGCGCTGTGGCCGCCGCGCCGTTGGCGGTATCGGTCCGATCGCCGCTGCAGGCGACGAGGCCCAGCAACACCGCAACGGCAACGGCCGTGCATCGCAGCCGCTTGGCGTCCGTCCCCGCAGCGCCAAACGGCGTGAGCTGATGGTGCGTTGTCATCTCGAGCCTCCGTCCGGGACCATGGCCCCAGGTACTGTAACTCGTCTGCCACCGGTAGCTATTGCATATTTCTCCACACTCTTGTCCAAGACAGCGTCTCGGACAGCCGAATATGGGGGGAGGGATGGACATATTTTGGCCGTGGTCCGTGGATTTCTCAATGTTCAAAGGCATTTCAACCGATTGAACGACTGATTCGCTCGATTCGTCTCTTGGACAGCCATTTTCAGCTATAGAGGAACCTCGACCCAGAAAAGCCAAAAACCAGCCTGTAACCCCAGTGTTTCCACGGGGGGAGGCTCACTTCGGGAGTTGTTTTGGACAGCAGTGACTTCTCCAAAAGGGTGCCACATGTGCACCAGGCGAAGTCTGAGGAAGGGGGAAGAGATGACGTGAGTCTGATGACAGCGGAGTCTTGGAAATTTTTCGAACGGACCTTGGGGTATGAGTCCCGTCCGGCCAAGGGTGGCCGCCAGCCGGAAGCGACGAAGGTAATGTGCCGATAGTTCTGCAAAAAGGAAGGAGGGCCATGAGGCTCCGCTAAATTCGGGAGTTGGAAAAGACACCTGAAAGGAGACGGAGTCATGGCCCTAGAGAAGCGTACTGGTGTGGCGGCGGAATGGAAAGAGTTGATCGCGAAGGACGAGGGACTGCGTGAAGTGATTCAAGGAGTCGTCCAGGAAGTGCTTGAGGCAGAAATGGACGAGGCACTTGGTGCCGGCAAGTGGGAGCGGACCGACGCCCGGATAGGCTACCGGGCCGGGTACTACCCGCGGACCCTTGTGACGCGAGTGGGCAAGCTGGAGCTTCGGGTGCCGCAGGATCGTCACGGTCGTTTTTCGACGGAAGTCTTCGAACGATATCAACGAAGTGAAAAAGCGTTGGTACTAGCTCTTGCAGAGATGTACGTACAGGGCGTGTCGACGAGGAAAGTGAAAGCGATCACCGAGCAGCTGTGCGGGCATGAATTTTCAGCTTCGACGATCAGCCGGATCAACAAGAAACTGGACTCTGGGCTGGAGAAGTTTGCTCGGAGAAAGCTCGAGGAGCCCTATCCGTATCTGATTCTCGACGCGCGATACGAGAAAGTCCGGGAAGACGGTGTGATTCGTAGCCGAGCGGTAATGATAGGGATCGGGATCAATTGGGAAGGCCGGCGATGTGTGCTGGGCGTCGAACTTGCCAACCGGGAGTCTTCCTCGAGCTGGAAGACATTCCTGGAGGGTCTCCGCTCGCGAGGTTTGAGTGGTGTGGAGTTTGTGGTTTCGGATGACCACGCCGGGCTGAGGCGAGGGGTGGCAGAGATCCTGCCCGAGGCCGCCTGGCAACGGTGTTACGTGCATTTTCTGAGGAACGCCCTGGATTACCTGCCGAGAAAGGCTGACGACGATTGCAGGCAGGAACTGCGGTGGCTGTATGACCGGCGCAGCATCGAGGAAGCTCGACGCGACCTGGCGGCGTGGCTGGAAAAGTGGCAGAAGAAGTATCCGAAGCTCTGTGACTGGGTCGAAGAAAACATCGAGGAGACCCTGACCTACTACCGCCTACCGATCCAGCATCACAAGCATCTCAAGTCGACCAACATGCTAGAGAGAATCAACGAAGAGATCAGACGCCGGACCCGGGTAATTCGGATCTTCCCCAATGTGCCCAGCTGTCTGCGTCTTGTGAGGGCGCTAACCGTGGAGATGCATGAAAACTGGATCGAGGCGACCCGTTACATCAACATGGACTTGCTCAAGGAACACAAAAAGGAGGCGATGAGGAAGCTCGACGAAGCGGCGTGATGCTGTCTGCGGATTTGTGGAAAGCTGCTTCGCACCTTCCCACAGCCTCCGCAGACTCGACGACGACGGGGTCTTATGCCATTTTGCAGAACTTGACGCACACAACTACGCCGACCCTGTACGTGGAGTGGGAAGGCAACATCGCCGATGCTGGAATGGCCTGGCACGGCGGGTCCACCGGAGTCGTAGAAGCAGGGCATCCGACATCGAAGGTCCGCCAGGAACCTGGGAGACCCCCATCGTCTCCATCCTGAGAAAGCCGGTAGGGGAGCCGGGAGACCAAAACCCAGGTCCGTCATGGGGAGTGCTTCACCGATGGCGGGAGCGAAACAAGGAGCACGGGATGGTATCGCTGGGCGAGGAAACGAGCCTACCGGGATGGACAGTGGGGAGTCGGAGCGACCCATCGTACTGATGAAGCCGGGGAACCGAGCTCGAAGGGACCCGGTGGAGGGAAGGGGTTGCCGGGAAAGCGGAACTGAGTGGGGGAAAGATGTCGGGGACATTGAGCCTCTACGGCACCTCAACGCAACCCGTTCAGATAGCAGACCGAGGGCGCATGTTGTGCGCAGCGAATCCGTGGTCCCGAGGAGCCGGATGCGGTAGTCCCGCACGTCCGGATCTGTGGGGGGCCCGGGCGGGCAACCGCCCGGGTCTACCCGACTTCACTCTTTGACTCAAGCTGCCGTCGGTTCCTTGACGTCACGAGGCGATGCGCGGCACCCATCCGTGGGACCAATATGATCATCCCATCCAGAGAAAGGTGTGAGGTTCCTTGGTGATCGAAATTTTCCGCGTAATCACACGAGCCGCGTGCGCAAGTCCCTCGTGAAGCGAGCAAAAGCGCAAGAAATGTCTTTGTGCCTCAGACGGACTCGACTCCAGCCATTCGGGGAAGGCACACCAGGAGAAGGGCATAGCAGGCGGCTCCAACGTACAACGACATTGTGATGCCGAAGTAGATCGAAACAAAGACCGCCAGAGCCGAACACAGCACGCCGAACACTCCGTTTAACGCCCAGTACCATGGAGTCTCGCCGCGTCGGGTTTGATTGACGAACCGCATCCCCGTCGGGAAACAAACCCCCATGGCCAGGCCGACCGGCGCGATCGCGACGATCGACGCCAGGATCTTGGCGACCACGGAAGAGGCAACCATTTCGGTGCTGAGAATGGGTAGGGCATACCGCAACGTAAGGACCAGAACAACAATCAGCACCGGATAGGCAAACATCCACGGGGCCCTTGTCGAGGGAGCTTCTCGCTCAAAAGACTCCCCACACCTGCGCTGGCGATGATCGTGAGCAACAGGATCCCAAGCGCATAGACCGGATGACCCAGAAAGACCGACAGTCGCTGAATGAGGGCGATCTCGACAAACATGAATCCCGCACCGATCAGTGAAAAGTATGCGGCGCTCCGGTTGAGGCGGTCGAACCGACCCCGTGGTCGAGCCAGTCTTGACGACAAGTGGAACGATGATGGTAATGACCGCGACACCGAAAAGACAGAGAATCAAGCCGAAGAGCGTCAGACTGGCGATCATGTTTCCACGGAGAACGCCTTGGCTCGGCCGGAGTCCCTGGTTGATGTGGCGCAACCGGAGCATGTTGAAAAAGTACGGGTTGTCATCGGTCGGCGGCGAGGTGTTCAGAATCGCCATCGATGCGATCCTGTTGAGTTCTTCGAGCGACCGGGCGTTGACGATCGACGCCATGACCCGGTGGTCGGGCGGGTGACCCGGTGATACCGGGAGCAGGTACTGCAATCTCGACGTCACCCTCTGGAGCTTCATCAGATCTTCCGGAGTCAATGGACTCTTGCTTAGAAGGAGACTGGAAACCGACCCGCTCGTCGCCAGGACGATGTGCTCAGAGGGATTTTCAACCCCCATGTGAATGAGAGTTGCCACCGCAAGGCTCAGCAGTCGCCCTGTTTCTCCGAGGTTCTCCGGATCAAACCATCTCGAGACGGTGAAGATTCCGTCGCCCGAAAGATCGTCGAGCATCGTCGACCACGCCTGGGTGGTATACAGGGCATTCTCGGACAGCGAAAATGCGCCAACTCCGGTCGCCGCCCAGGTATCGATCAACGACATCTGAATAACCGAAAATGACCCGTCCGTCTTCGCGAGAAACGCGCGAGCATCGTCCACAATCAGACGGACGCCGTCGCGACCTCCGATACCCGAAAAGTCCCGAAATTGGCCCTCCAGCAGATCAACGAAGATCGGATTGATGTCGATCCCGGTAACTTCCTTGTGGCCGAAAAGAAGCGCGCTTTGAATATCTCTTCCACCGCCAATGCCGATGATGCATGCACCTCCCGAAGGTCGTAGGAAGTACACAAGGTTCGTCACGTCGTATTGGAGGTATGCCGCATCATGATCCGACGTAAACTCGGTGAGAGTCGTACCGGCCTCCCCATCGATGGTCATCCAGTGCTGACGAATCGGATCCCGAGGCGCAATGGGGCTCGGTCCCCAGTAGAAGGGAGCCACGGTCCGGCCATAGCTCACCACGACCCTGGAATAGGAGTTCCACCTCTCTATGAGAAACATGTCGGCCGTTTCGACGGCGCCCTTGACCATCACGGGCCGGATTCCGCTTGGTAGGAACACGTTGCTTATGGCAAGAAGAAAAAGCGCGCCGATCAAGAGAAAGGCCGTTCTGCGAAGCCCACCGGCGGGGCTCCGCCAGCCGAAGCACAACCCGGCGAGTCCGCCAAGCGGTGCACAGAGCAGGATGAGGTCGGGTGCGCTCATGATCTCGAGACCGCCGAGGACCAAGATGCAGCCCGCAGAGGCACCGATGAGATCGCTGGCGTAGAGCTTCCCGATAGGAAGATCGATCTTGGTTAGAACGGCGGTGATCACGATACCGGCAAAAAAGAATGGCAACGAGCAGGCGATGGTGGCTTGGAGCAGGGCGAAGTAACCCATCGGCGAGTTGGGGATTCTCAACGGCGCCAAACAGAGCATCACCAGGCTTACGGGTATCGAGACGCCATATGCCAGACAGGTCTTTGTCAGGGTTGTCGTCGGGACTCGGACTCGAATGGTCGGGGTTTGACATACACAACAGTGGCCCCCGAGGTCATTCCAAGCATCGCCGTGGAAACGGCGAAGAACGCTAGGTGATACCAGGTCATCACACTCAGCATTCGCGTCAGCGTGATTTCCAGAGCCAGCATCGACAAGGCCAGCACGAAGGTCCCGAGATAGACAGGCAATGGTCGGATCCTACGGTCGATGCCGTCTAGAATGTGCATAGGTCATCATATCTTGAGTTTGATGCAGTTCTCAGTGATTGACGTTGAGCATTGCCGAGTAGGCATCGGTTATCATCTGACCGGCATTGAAAATGAGTCAAGCGGCGCCCACCTCAGGGTCCAGATCCTCTTCGAGAACGGCCCGCTAAGAGTCCTCTTGGTGGCCGAATCGAGACCCCGATCCCAGAAGCGCATTGTGGCACTGATCACCGGGAGCTGCTCGGCGGGCTCGCGCACGCAGCCTGGGAGACGGTGCTGGAGCTGATGTGTGCGGCGGCCGGCGACGAGGGGATGCGGCCGGGGATGGTCGCCGTGGTCCAGACCGCGGGCGACCTGGCCAATTGGCACCCGCATGTGCACGCGATCGTGTCGCGCGGCGGCTGGACGCGGGACTGGCGAGTGGGTGCCGGTCGCGTTCGTCGACGAGCATGCCGCGGAGCTGCTGTACCGCCACAAGGTGATGCGCCTGCTGCAGGACGAGGGGTTGCTCACTCAGACGAGCGGACCGAGCTCTTGCTGTCGTGGCGGCACACCGGGTTTTCGGTGCACAACCGGGTTCGGGTGGAGCCCGAGGATCAGCCGGCGGTGGAGCGTCTCGCCCGCTACATCATGCGGCCGCCGATCAGCCTCGAGCGGATGCAGTGGGGTGGAGAAGGTGTGGTGCACTATCGGGCGAAAGGAGGCCACGACGGTCGCACCCTGCCGGCCGGCGATGCTGCCGAGGCCTTCGATCCGGCCGAGTTTGTGGCCCGCGTCATCATGCACATCCCGGAGCCGCGGCGGCACCTGGTGCGGTACTACGGGGGTACTCGAACGTGTCGCGCGGCAAGCGGCGGCAGGCGGAGGTCGACATTGGCGCCGCGCCCGCGGATGGCCGGCACGCCCCTCCTGCTTCGGCCAACCGGGACCGCAGCCCTGACGCCCGGGCCCTCCGCCGGAGCTGGGCGCAGCTCATCAAGCGGGTCTACCCCGCATATCTCACCAGCTTTCTGCTGCGGGCGCCGATGCGCCCCACCCAGCGGTGTTTTCTCGCCTCGGGGTGCTCGACGTACCGCAAGTACGCGCTCCGCGCCCCTCGGGTCGAAAACCCCACTGGGCACTGCACCTCGCCGCCCTCGCTACGAAACCCGGTGAGATATGCGGGCTACGAGGTGGACCCGCTGGTGTGCCCGAGCTGCGGTGGCGAGATGCGGATCATCGCGTTCATCGTTGACCACGGGGTTGTGGACCAGATTCTGAGGCATCTCGCGAAGACGGAGGCGCGGTCTCCTCGCGGCCCGCCGGGCGCGGCGTCCCTCCCCGGCGTTCCCTGATGTTCATGTCGGCATCCGTCGCCTGTGAGGAGTGTGCTCGTGGTGGCGGCAGCGCGGTCGGGGATTGGAGTTCGAGAGCCTTGTGCTGGAACGAAACCCACCATTCGGCGATGCCGACTCATTCAAGAGGGCGTTCGGCCCACACCACGGCTCAAAGATTGTCCCTCAGGGTCGTCTCAGCTTGGAGTTGAACGAAAGGAAATTCCTATC
>CAWKLM010000028.1:0-8865 GCA_963850475.1 Ilumatobacteraceae bacterium
CAGGCATCGCCGATGCCATCCCCATCAAAGTCTGACTGGTCCGCATTTGGCGTTCTCGGGCAGTTGTCGACATCGTCGGCCACACCATCGCCATCATCGTCCTCGTCGCACGCGTCACCAAGACCGTCGCCATCGAGATCCGCCTGGTCCGAGTTTGGCGTCATCGGACAGTTGTCTTCCGAATCGGCCACACCGTCGTTGTCATCATCTGGGTCACATGCATCACCGATACCATCGGCGTCATTGTCCAACTGGTCCGTATTTGGCGTCATCGGACAGTTGTCGTCCACGTCGAGGGCGCCGTCGCCATCGTCATCGTCGTCGCAGACGTCGCCAAGCTCGTCGCCGTCGAGGGTACCCTTTTGATCCGCATTTGGTATGTCCGGGCAATTGTCTTCGCCGTAACAGACACCGTCCTCATCCGTATCGTTTCCAGGATCTTCAGGACACCCATCGCAGACATCACCGAGCCCGTCGTCGTCAGAATCGATCTGTTCGGAGTTGGCGTCCTCCGGGCAATTGTCCAATCCAAAACAAACGCCGTCTTCATCGGTATCGTTTCCAGGGTCTTCCGGACAGGGGTCGCAGACATCACCGATCTGGTCACCATCCATATCGAGCTGGTCCGGGTTGAAATCGAGGGTGCGGTTGTCGCAGGCATCCCCAAAACCGTCGGTGTTGGCGACGCTCCAGTTATCGAGAAGGTTCATGTCGTCGCGACCCAACCACCACGGGCGTGTACCAAAGGACGCAAAGTCAGAGCGACCCAACCCGGCAACGTCTTCCTCGGGCACCGGAGTGGTCTCGACCACCACCGTATCGGTATCGAGCCGGGTGATCCTGGCCCGGTATCCGTCTTCACCCTTGATGATCTCGTGCCGCAGCGGGGTATCCGCTCCAAATCCCGATTGTAGCGCCCAGAGCCGAACCAACCGCGAACCCAATTGGCACCATTCCAACCCCACACACCTCCGAACCGGTCTGTATAGGCAACCAACACCAGGAACTGTCCCCCTTGAGCGTAATAGCCGTTGGGCACGATCCTCGTTGTGAAGGCCCGTCGTTGAACCGCCGGAGCAGGTCGCGATCGAGGATTGGCAGCGAGTCGTCGTTCGTGTAGCTGACGCTGATCGCCAGGTAGAACCCGCTGGGCGTAGTCCTATGAATATCCTCGATGCTGAACACGTAGGTCTCGGGAGGGGGTAGTCGAGCTACGCACATGCCGTAGCGGTCATCCGCCGGTTCATACCCCGATCTGTTGAACCTGAGAAAACCGCCGCCGTCGATGATTGCCCCAGTGGCACCACGCCGTTCGAAATGAACCGCCTTGTCTGGGTCCAACCAGGCGCCATCGTTCAGGTACCCCGCCGTCACGTCCTCGTCGCCGTTTGAATTCAGCGAATAATCGAAATCAAAAACGCGATTCCAGCCATCACTGTCCAATTGACCCGGGTTCTCGAGGTCCGGGCAATGTTCCAGGTTTCCACAGACGCCGTCGCCTTCCCAATCGTCGAGCGGATCCGCCGGACACGGGTCGCAGGCATCGCCGAGACCATCGCCGTCGGTCTCCTGCTGTAGCGGGTCGGCCGCGTTTGGGCAGATGTCACACGCGTCGCCGAGACCATCGCCGTCGGGGTCCGATTGGTCCGGGTTCGCGGTTGAAGGACAATTGTCGAATTCATCGTCAATTCCGTCGTTGTCATTGTCGGCGTCACAGGCATCGCCGATCGAATCGCCGTCAAGATCCGCCTGGTCGGGATTGGGCGTTATCGGACAGTTGTCTGCAAGGTCCGCGACGCCGTCGCCGTCGTCATCCTCGTCGCACGCATCGCCGGCGCCGTCGCGGTCAAGATCCGCTTGGCCCGGGTTGGCAGCCATCGGGCAGTTGTCACACACGTCGCCAAGACTGTCGCCGTCAAGATCCGACTGGTCCGGGTTGAAGATGGCGGGACAGTTGTCGTCCTCAAAGTCATATCCGTCCCCGTCGAAATCGGTATCGATGTCAATCGATAACTTCTGGATCCGACTGTTTCCCGTGTCACCCACATACACGAAACCATCGTGATCAACCAGAACCGAGAGCGGCGCATTGAACTGACCTGGCCCCGATCCGGGGAGGCTGATCTCGGTGCTTGCCGCATCGTGCCAGCCCGTGGTCACATCCCCGCCGCCAAACCAGCCGAGGTAGTCGCCAGAGGGACGCCAACGCCTCCACCCGGTGCTGGTGGTTGGTACTGACGTAAACGAGGCCGTTCGGACCGATGGCGATGTCGCTGATTCCATGGGTCAAGCCGCTCACAGGGAAATACGTGATCGGCCCACCCAGCTCCCCACTCTGGAGGTAATTTCCTTCTGCGTGCGAATTTCACCACGGAGCGTCCCGTTTCATACCCCGGGGCGTCGTGTTCTCCGACATAGATGTTCCCGGCGGCATCCACAGCAACGGTGATCGGGAGGTTGAACGACTGCCCTCTGGTGGAGTACGGCACGTAATCCGGGCCTGGCAGCTCCATCAGGAATCCGCCTTCAGGAGTGTATTTTCGGACCCTATAGGACCAGTATTCACCGATGAAGATGCTGTCGTCGGCATCCATCGCCGATTTGTATGGGTAGGTCGATATATTGAAGGAGCCGATTTCGCTGAAGCTCATCGAAGGGCCGGATCCGGTTCGGGAGAAGCGGACGATCCTCCGGCCAAGATCATCACCCACATAGACCGTGTTCGATGAATCGACGCAAATCCCTTTAGCGTATCTGAACACGCCGTAGCCAACGTCTGCGTAGAGAACCCCGGTGTTGCTGAAAACCTGAAAACGCCCTCGACGGTATGGGTCCGATAGGAACGCCTCATCCGCCGCATAGATGTTGTTTTCGGCATCAACCCCGAGATCCCAAAGTCCCGTGAACTGGCCCGGTGCCATCCCCGGTGTCCCCCACTCCATTTCAAAGGTCACCTCGTCTGATGCGTTAGCGATGAGTGCCTGGGCACACACAAGAACCGCGGCCGTCACAAGTAACTTGCTCTTCATGAATCAGATCCTTCCGTCATATCCGTTCAAGCCCTCGAGGCCACCTGCCGACAGGTAAAACGAGATCGATTGGCCGTTTCTGATGGAGTAAGAGGACTGCGGTGATCGAGGTCGACAAGGGTCGGGGGCGACGCTGCCGCAGGAGACGCCGCGAGGGAGACCTACGAGGGGCATTCAGGTCACGGTGCTCGTGGCCTGGACACGCACGGTCTCTGACGGCCGACCTGGTCATCCCCCACCACTCAATTCGTTCGGGTGCGTTGAGGAGAGAGCACGCACAGAATCCTGCTCCTGCTTACACTTCCCTCGTTTATTGAGATAGCTGATATCAATATGTGATCAGTTGAGCCCGGATGCCATCGCCCGAATGAATGGTTTTTATACTGCAAATGTATGAGGAAATCATTGATTTCAAACTCTTTAACAGTAATAGATCTCATCACTGATGAATAAGTGCTGAGATCCTCGGGGGAAGGGTGCCACACGTCGCATTCATCATGGGCGTGGGTGCCACGTTCACATTTGTTGATTTGTCGCACCGAGAATGGAGACGCGAACAAATGTGTAAGTGTGAACGTCATGGGTGCCACGTTCAGAATGCACTGTTTTCAACGAGCAATGCGCGTGTCCAGTTCCTGACTTCGGCTTCCGGACCTGTCGCCCCTGCTCATGGTGCATTCTGAACGTGGCACCTAACGGCCGGCGGTTCACCCGGCCGCGCCTCCGGTTTCGGTCCCCACCACGACATCGACAAACCGGGTCGCCACGATCGACGAGATGTTGTCGCGCACGCTGACAGAGATCCGGTGCGGTCCCCGGCGCAGGATCATGCCCAGAACCACGGTGGCGTGCTGGTCGACGGAGGCGATCAACTGATCGTTGGAGATCGTCACGGGGTACTCGCGCTCGTGTACGTCCGACAGCCGACCCTTGTCGTCCTTGACCACCGATACGACCGAGATCCTCGCGACGTGCCGCTCGGCCTCCGCCGAAAGCACCAGATTGCCGATCGGGATCTCGACCGCTACCGGAACCATGTACAGGCCGTCGTCGCGGGTCTCCTGACGACGTGCGGAGACGTTGATCCCGAGCGGGTTCTCGGTGATACCGAGGAGGGCAGCCGAGACTGTACGAGCCTCGAGATCGTTGGCGTCACTGTCGAAACGATAGCCGTGGCGATGGCGGACGACGGCGCCCTCCCGATTCACCTTGACCACGATCTTGTGGTACTTTCTGTCGCCGAAATCGGTGGGACGGTAGGCGAGCGAGTACGCCGAGCCGAGGTCGCCGGCGACCTGGATCAGCTCGTCGTCGAGCCCGCCGACATTGAGCGTGCGCCCGCCGGTGTTGACCGCCATGACCTCGAGGGCATTCGCGATGGCGCGGGTGTCCACCGGGCCGGTGCTGCCGGGAGGTCCGCCACCTTCGAGAATGCGGTTGTCGAATTCGAAGGTCACCGGTGTGATTCCCGCCAGCGCACCGATTGGGTAAAAGCTCACTCGGTGGCTGCTGGCATACTGTACGAGATTGCGAAGCTCGCCGGTCACGTCATAGGGCATGGAATCCATGACCGGGTTGACACCCACAGCCCGTGCCCGGCCCGGGAAGAGCTGCTGGAACGTCCGGAAGAGGTTTTCGCCCGAACGGGTCTCCATCGAACCCGCCCAAAGCACCACCTTGCGTCCCTCGAGACCTTGCAGATAGCCGACGAAGCTGGCGAGGCCCTCGATGCTGTCGCGGTTGCGATGAAATCGCTGCGACGCGTAGTGGTGGATCAACGGCAGATAGTCCGATTGCATAAACTGTCGAAGGTCGGACCGGAGTTGGGCGTCAGGCTCGGAGAATACGACCGCCCGCCCTATCCGCTCGGTCTCGCGGGCGTCCACCTCCATCGACCGCACCAGAAGCTCGCCGTCGCGGGTGATGTCCGTTGGCGTATGCTTGGCGACCCGATCGAGGGCCGCGACGATCTGCGCGGGATCCCGGGTCGGCTCGCACTCGACGTGCAGCGTGCCGTTGAAGCGGACGACCGTGGTGCGTACGGCGGCCGGCAGCGGTTCGGACAGGAAGGTCCGCAGCTGTTTGACGGCCGAGCCGCGGATCCTGCGGCTGATGTTGAGGTCGTCGAAGTAAAGCGCCATGTACACATCGCGGCCGGGCGCCTCCGGTATGCCGAGCGGGCCCTCCCGCAATTCCTCGCCGCCGTCATGGACGACTGGAGGGAACGAGAAATGGGTCAGCTCGACGGGGCGGCCGTCCTCGAAGATCTCGAAATCTCCCGGCCCCAGGTCGCGGATGGGTTGGCCCGCTCGGTCGGAGACCACCACCTCGAGGCTGACAAGCGGCACGTCGAGCGATTCATAAAAGGTACGCGACGTGCTGGCTTGGTCGTCTGCCGCCACCACCCACGCCACGCAGACCACAACGGCCCCGACGACGACGAGGCTCCTCCAACCACCCTTCGGAACGCTGTTCATGCTGATTGTTCGCTCCCAGTTGTGTTTGACTATGCGAAATGCTGGCGTCAGGTTACCAGACCAAAGCCGAGGATTGACGGATTAACGGGTGCAACGCCCACACTTCCACACTTGTTGTTTTTTGATTAGAATCGGAATCGGTGCCAGGTCCGCAGTTCCGTAGTTACGGCAAACAACTACGGAACTGCGGACCTGGCACTGATTCTTTGTCGATGTCGACCATCTACCCCTCCTCTGAATAATCTATCGGCACTTTCGGTTGAAGCTTTCTGCGCGAATCAACCGGCCCCCGCTCCCACTGCGCGCGACACCTCCGCCGCCCACCCGGTGACCAACGAGACAGGTGTTTCATCAAAGATCGAGAAATCCAACGGTTTGTTCACCAACACCCGTCTCCCGTCAGGTGATACGGCAAAGGATGATCCTGCCGGGTCGTGAAAAGTGGTCTCAATCAACTCCTCGGAAACTCCCGGCGTGAACTCATTTCCACCGCTGACCGGCACCTCGAGCAAACGTCCGAAGCCCTTTCGGAATAACAACGAATCGCCGCGAGGCGACCATTGGGGATCGAAGCCACCGCCCGCAGAAATGACCCACTGACGCCGCTCCACATCTGGAAACGGCCGCACCATGATCCGATACGGCCCGGTTCGATCCGTGAGGTAGGCCAACCACTCCCCGTCCGGGCGAGACCTTCGGGATGATCTCGTTTGCTTGGGTAGCCAACAACGCTTCCGGATCGCCCGAACCGCGAAGCGGCACTTTCCACACATCCCCGCCCCGAATCGGATGCCCCCAGGTGAACATCAGCAGGGATTCTCCATCCGGAGTGACCGAGGTGGGATGGCGAACGCCGGTCACAATCAGCGCTTCCTGCTCATCGGTCAGCATTCGCGTTGCCGGTCCGCTGCCATCAGCCGGTTTGCGATACAAGCGGTCGCCCTTGTCGTCACGTCTCGAAGCGAAGAACACCTCGCGCCCGTCGTGCGACCAGACCGGGTTGATGTTGGCGCCGTCCAGGGTCAGCCGCGAGAAGGTCCCTCGCCAGCAGTCGTAGACGTAGACCTGATCCTGAGCACCGCTGGCGTTCTGGATCGCCAAATGCGTGCCGTCGGGTGAAAGGTTGAAGTTGTTGTAGACGCCGGGGGGAATGGGCAGCGGCTCTTCGGCTCCGGTCTCCAGATCAACCCAGGTCGGGACGGTCCGTGCGAAATCACCGCCGGCTGCATAGACCAGCGTCCCGGAGGGAGAGACGTCATACCGCGACTGGCCCCAGATCGAATCGATCCACACATCGGGCTGCACGCTGACCGCGGGAGGCGTGACCTCGAGGCGATCCAGGTCAAATGGAATGGCGAACAACCCGCCGCCGCGGATGAAGATCAGGTGTCCGCTCTCGAGATATCGAGCGTTGTAGCCACCATCGAGAACAGGCGTGACGGTCATGCCGTCAAGACCGAGGACGGCGATCGTCGAGGTGTCCTTGCGTATGGTCGGGGAATCGCCGGCCTGAATCGCGAGCAGGATTCCACGCCCATCGGGAAGGGCCTGCATCGGGTACACGTCGCCGACTTCTCCGAGTTCCTGCAGATCGCCGCCATCCTGGCGGACGCGCGCCAGACGACTCTCGCCGTAGGTGAAGTAGATCCAGCCGCTCGCGTCCCAGGTGCCGTTCCTCGAGACCGGCACATCGCACAGCACCGTGACATCGTATCCGCCACCGCGCAGCGAGACCATCTTCATCTCGCCCCCGGCAAAAAACCCAACGTCTCACCATCGGGCGAGAAGAACGGAAACCTGGCCCCTTCCGTACCGGGGATCAACTCCATCTCGAACGAGTCGAGACGACGAAGATACAGATGCGATTTCTCGTCGAGCCCGGCAGCTACGACCAACATCGAACCGTCGCGAGAGATGGCGATGCTGTTGCCGCGGTTGAGGGGTTTGCCCTCGGGCAACGGGATCGACGGAACGTGGACCCGGCCGTCGGGCCGGGGCACCGGTTGACGGTGCATCATTGACGAACCGACCAGAGCAGCGCCACCGGCGACCAGTCCCAGGCCCGCGGCGGCCAGCAACGGCAGGAACGGGCCTGCGCGGTGCGGACGGCTCGCCATCTCGGGCGTCGACTCACCGTACCGTCCGGCGGAGCGTCGAGATCCGCCTCCTCGATCTCGATCCTCGCGTCGGCGATGTCGTGCAGGCGCCGGTCCGGGTCCTTCTGCAGACAGCGCCGCAGCACGCCGCCGGATGCCGGCGGTGTGTCGGCGGGCAGCTTGTCGAAGTCGGGCTCGAGCTTGAGCACCGAGGCCATCGTGTCGGCGACGCTGTCGCCTCGAAAGGCCCCGGCGCCGGTCAGCATCTCGTACAGCACGACGCCGAAGGCCCAGATGTCGGCCCGCCGGTCGACCGCGTAGCCCCTTGGCCTGCTCGGGGCTCATGTAGGCCGCCGTCCCGAGCACGACGCCGGCCTGAGGTTCCGGCGGAGGTCATGGTCGGCGACAGGATGCTCGACGGATCGCCCGCGATCTCGGACACCAGCGCCTTGGCCAGCCCGAAGTCGAGCACCTTGATCTTGCCGTCGGGGGTCGCTCGGATGTTGGCCGGCTTGAGGTCGCGGTGGACGACGCCCGGCCTCGTGGGCGGCCTCGAGGCCCCGGGCGATCCGGCGCGCCGTCTCGAGCGCCTGCTCGAGGCCGAGCGGGCCGCGCGCCAGCCGCTCGGCCAGGTCCTCGCCGGGCACCAACTCCATGGCGATGAAGCGCACCGACCCTGGCCGATCTCGGCTTCGTGCAGCCCGTGCACCGTGGCGACGTTGGGGTGGTTCAGCGAGGCCAGCAACCTCGCCTCGCGCTCGAACCGCGCGCAGCCGCTCGGCGTCGCCGGCCCAGGCTCGGCGGCAGGACCTTGATCGCCACCTCGCGGCCGAGCGTGGTGTCTTCGGCCTTCCAGACCACACCCATCCCGCCCTCGCCGATCTTCTCGACGATGCGGTAGTGCAGCAGATTCTGGCCGGGTTCGATCATCGGCGCGAGCCTCCCCAAACCTTTCGCCCTTCATCCCGGCACCATCATCAACGGTGCTCGAGAAGCCATCGGATTTTCATTTTTTGCGTCACTGGAAATTAGCACGATCTCCAGGAACGAATGTGCCTACTCCTTTGATATGCCGAATACCGAGCTGAATATTTCCCATCGCCCTTGATTTCCCGGATCAGAATGAATGGGTGCCACCTGTGCAGCGTGCGTGCATAAAGGTGCCCGGCACGCACGTGCAGACTTGTGGCCGCTCTCATCGGTCCGCAAAGCAGTGCCACATGGATGGATGGGTGCCGATGGGTGCCACGTTCACATTTGTTG
>CAWKLM010000029.1:0-20315 GCA_963850475.1 Ilumatobacteraceae bacterium
CGGCTCGATCCTCGGCCGCGAGGCGTCGGTTGTGGGCTGCAGTGTGTGAGGGTCCGGTGGTGGACTCGCTCATGCGGGTGCTCCGATCGTGGCGGCGGCGGCGTCGAGGCCGCGGCGGGTGAGGGTTCCGGCGAGGTGCTTGCGGTAGGCGGTGGTGCCGTGGATGTCGGCGGGTGGGTTCAGCTCCGACGACACGACCTGCGCGGCGGCGGCGAACGTGTCGGCAGTGGCCGGAGCGCCGACGAGCGCCTCCTCGGCGACCGGAACCCGGATGGCGGTCGAGGCGGCTCCGAAGAACGCCAGTGCGGCGTCGGTGATGACATTGTCGCCCTCGACCTCGAGGCGGGTGACGAGGCCGACCAGCGCGTAGTCGCCGTGTCGACGGGCGACCTCGACGACCGATCCCGCGGCGTTCGCCGGCCACGCCGGGAAGGTCACCTCGGTGAGGATCTCGTCGGCGCGCAGCGCTGTGTCGAGGTATCCCTCGAAGAAGTCGTCGGCGGCGATCTCCCGCTGGCCCGACGAGGACGTGGCGACGAGGGTCGCACCGGTGGCGATGACGACGGCGGGCATCTCGGCCGCGGGGTCGCCGTGGGCGATGCTGCCGAGCACGGTGCCCCGCGTGCGGATCGCCCGGTGTGCGACCCATGGCATCGTGTCGGCGATCAACGGTGCATGCTCGGCGACGACCGACGATGTGTTGGCCTGCTCGTGGCGAACCAGCGCACCGAGCGTCACGGAGCCGTCGTCGCCGACGGTGATGTCGGCGAGGCCTGGGATGCGGCCGATGTCGACCACGTGTGCGGGTCGTCCCATCCGGAGCCCCATCAGCGGGATCAGGCTCTGCCCGCCGGCGAGAATCTTGGCGTCGTCGCCGTGCTCGGCGAGCAACGCAAGTGCGTCGTCGAGGGTGTCGGGCCGGTGGTAGATGAACGGTGGGGCTTTCACGTCATGAGTTCCTCTGTGGTGGCCGACGTGCCGACACGTCGATCGTGATGGTCCATCTTGGCCGCGATCACGACTCAGGTCGCAACGGCGGCACGTCGATCAGGTCGCGGCGGGGTCGCGTTCGGCGGCGGATTTGCTTTCTTCGCGTCCCGGCAGGTTGCGGGTGAAGGCGAGCGAAATGACCGACAGCACGGCGGCGAGCAGCAGCCCGGTCTTCAGTGCGTTGAGCTGCGCGTTGCGGTATTGGGCGACGACCGCATCGGTGTCGTCGTCGGCAACTCCCGCTTCGAGGAGCCCCGCTTCGACGGCATCGGCCGCGACGAAGCTGGCGCCGGCGGCGACCTCGATCTCGATCGCATCGGTGAGTTCGGCCGGGATGCTCGACTCGTTCGAGATGTTGTCGATGAAGGCAGCGACGAGCGCGCTGATCACGATGGCGCCGATCAGGGCCGTGCCCATCGCCGAGCCGAGTTGCTGCGCGGTGTACTGAAGACCACCGGCCTCTCCCCGATCCTTCGCGCCGACCGACGATTGGATCACACTGCCGAGCTGGGATGCGATCAACCCCATCCCCACCCCGAGAACTGCGAGCGTGATGGCGAAGGCGAGCCCATTGAGTTCCGGCTCGATCGCCTGGAGCATCCAGAACGAGGCCACGACCAGCATCATGAAGCCGCTCTGCACGACCTGCTTCTGACCGAATCGGCCGGCGAGCCAGGGTCCGCTCGACGACGTGACGAACATCGCGATCGAGATCGGCAACATCTTGATCCCGGTTTCGAGCGCATCGAAGCCGAGCACGATCTGCAGGTAGAGCGGCAGGATGAAGAAGATGCCGAGCAGGATCAGGTTCTGACTGAAGAAGCAGCTGAGCCCGGAGCGCAGCGGTGCGATGGAGAACAGTTCGGTCCGAACGAGCGGATCGAGCCCTTGGCGCGTGCGGTGATCCTGCCACCGGAAGAACGCCCAGAGCACCACGAAGCCCGCCAGGACCACGAACGGGGTGAGCGCGAAACCGAACGGCTCGACCGGTGAATTCTTGGGCGCCAGCCAGCCCCACGAGCTGGCCTGGAGCATTCCGAACACGATGAGCCCGAGTCCGATCGCCGACAGCACCGAGCCGATGCCGTCGAGACTCGGCCGGCGTCCGGTCAGTTCGGCGTCGCTGATGAAGCGGGCGGTCAGCACGATGATGCACGCGACGATCACCTCGCCGACGAAGACCCACCGCCAGGACAGGTTGGTCGTGAAGAAGCCGCCGATGATCGGACCGGCAGCGATACCGACGCCGGCAACACCGCCGATCACACCGAACGCGGTGATCCGATCGCGGCCCTGGTAGTTCGCTGCCAACAGGGCCACGAGGGCGGGGAGGACCAGTGCGGCGCCGATGCCCTCGAGGATCGACCAGCCGAAGATCAGCGAGGGGACACTCCAGGACGCCGCGGTCAACGCGGAGCCGGCACCGTAGATGACGAGCCCGATGACGAACGCGCGTCGTCGACCGATGATGTCGCCGATCTTGCCACCGGTGATCATCAGCGTCGCCATGACGAGCGCGTACAGCGTGATGACTCCCTGGATCGTTGTCACCGTGGTGTCGAAATCCTCCACGAGTTGGCTGATTGCGACGTTCATGACCGCCTGGTCGAGCACCATCAGGAACTGCGCGAGGGAGAGGACGATGAGCGGGCGCCACTTCTGCATGCGATGGCGAAGGTAGTGGAACCCCGAGCGGCACGATTCGGTCAGAGGTCGTCGAGGCCGAAGCCGCCCGTTCAGCGGTGAGCGGGAGCCATGTAGAACCAGAGCGGAAAGGGTGCTTCGGCCTCCTTCAGCGCGGCGCGTGCAGCCATGACGGTTTTGCCGGCTTCGGTCGCCTCGTAGAACCAGGCCTCCGCAGCTCGCCCGCCGGGAGTCGGGCCTTCGACCAGTTCGAGTCCTGCTTCTTCGTAGTAGGTGCGTACGTCGTGGCAGACACCGATCAGATCACCGCCCGGGACCGGGAGTTCTTTCCAGTCCGCGCCGCCGGCCCACTGGTGCAATACGTCGAGCGCTGCGGGCACCTCGTCAGCGCTGATCGTGCGTCCGACCGAGGTCGTCCCGCGTTTTGCGATTGCGCGGTCGTACGCCGCCCGGAGGCCGTTGGCCTCGTCGACCGACGCGGGGAGGTCGGGATCGAACCGCGGCGGGATTGCGCACGACATCGGCGTCTCGTCGGACTCGATGACCGTCGGGTGGGTCTCGAACACCGGCTCGGTCGCGTCGAGCAGCGCGAGCCCGCGGCGGATCACGTCGGTCTGGAACTCGGTGTCTCCCGGCTTGCCGAGTGGGCGACCGAGCGGGAACTCGCAGTAGAGCGTGCGCGGCGGGCCGATGCGTTCGGCGACCTCCTTCATCGACGCGAGGACGATCGTCGACAGACCGGCGGCTTCGAAGACGTGGGCGAGCGTACTCACGGTACGCGTACACAGCGGTCAAACCGGTGTGAGGAGCACGACGTGGACGCCGTCGGCCTTCATCGCGGCGGCGCACGCCGGGCCGGTGTCGAGGCGTAGCTCGCTGACCGTGTCAGGTTGGTTCCCCGCGAAGGAGTAGTGGTGCGCTGCGACGGCACCGATTGTGCCGTCGGATTCGAGTTCTTCGAGCCGGTCGATCGGATACACCACGTTCAGGTCGAGCTGGAAGCCGGCGCGATCGAAGTTCGGGCTCCAGTGCCCGAGCACCAGGTTCCGGTCGGCGCGATCGATCGTTCGGTAGCTGACGTCCGCGGCACTGAACTGTTCGTCGTCCGCCCGGTACAGCGCTGCCGAGGTCACGATGGCGACCTTCGCCTCCGAAAGGGGCACGGGAAGCGTCGTGAACGACGTGTCATCGAACTCGGGGACCGGCGCCGTCGCACCGAACTGTCGCATCGTCGCGTCGCCGGAGATCACGAGGCCTCGTTCGCTGTCAGAGTGGTCATCTGAAAGATATTGCTAGTTCAACTCGCAGTATGTCAAAGTGGAGCATGTCGCAGCAGACCGACCCGATCGTCATCCGTGGTGCGTTCTCGTCGCCGTACAGCTTGAAGATGCGTGCAGTGCTGCGGTACCGCCGGATCCCGTTCCGCTGGGTGCTGAAGGACTCGCAGTGGGACGTCTACCCGCAGGGGTCGGTGCCGGTCATCCCGGTGTTGATCTTCCCCGGCGATGACGGCGGCTACAACGAGACGCTCACCGACTCGTCGCCGCAGATCGCACGGCTCGAAGCCGATTTCTCGGAGCGCAGCTTGGTGCCGAAGGACCCGGCGGTCGTTTTCGTCGACTTTCTCCTCGAAGACTTCGCCGACGAGTGGGTGACCAAGATGATGTACCACTACCGGTGGACGTACGACGCCGACATCGAGAAGGCCGGGCAGCTGCTCCCCATCGACAGGAACCTGCACGCGCGCGCCGCGTTGCTCCAACAAGCTCGCGACATGATCATCGAGCGGCAGGTCGGCCGTCGCGCCCTGGTGGGGTCGACCGACATGAACCAGCCGGCGATCGAGGGTTCGTTCTTGCGTCTCCTCGACATCTTGCAGGCTCACCTCGGCGAGCAGCCGTTCCTTCTCGGAGACCGTCCGGGCCGGAGCGACGTCGCGCTCTACGGTCAGCTCAAGCCGATGTTGTGGTGGGACCCGACGCCGACGGCGATCGGCGTCGAACGCGCCCGCGCGCCGTCAACTGGATCGAACGCGTCGATGACCTGTCCTGGTGGCCCGTCGACGGTGACGACGGATGGGATGGGGCAGACGAACTCGCTCCTGCGGTGCGATCACTGCTCGACGAGGCGGGGCGGACCTATGCACCGTTCATGCTGGCGAACGCTGTGGCACTCGACGCGGGCGCCGACGAGGTCGTCTGCGAAATCGACGGTGGCGAGTTCCGACAGGCGCCGTTCAAGTATCAGGGCAAATGTCTTCGATGGCTCCGCGAGGAGTACGCCGCGCTCGACGACACGAACCGCACACGGGTCGACGAACTGCTCGACGGCACGGGTTGCGAGCAACTGCTGTCGTGACGAACGACGTAGCGCTCTACGGCCACTGGATCTGCCCGTTCGCGACGAGGGTGCAATTTGCTCTCGCGCAACGCAGTGTCGCGTACGAGCTGGTCGATGTGCCTCCGTCGGCGGTGCGCGGGCCGAACTACGAGTTGCCGTCCGAGTTCGTCGAGCACAGTCCCAAGCTGGAGATCCCGATGGTCGCCGTGCGCACGGGCGACGACGTCGAGTACCTCGCGGATTCGATCCCGATCCTCGAGTGGCTCGAGAACCGAGTCATCGCGACGCCATTGCTTCCGCCGACCGAACGCGAGCGTTCGCTCGTTCGAGATCGAATCCGTTGGATCGATGCTCACGCATTCGCGCCCATGATCGGCATCTACTACGGCGTCGACCCGGTGGAGATCGATCGTGCGAGCGTTGCCCTCGGCGCGGCCCTCGATGAGATGGGGCTGTGGACGCTCGAGGGCGGCTGGCTGGCCGGAGATGCACCGTCGCTGGCTGAAGCGGTTGCCATTCCGATCTACGTTCGCCTCGCCGGACTGCGTCGCCTCGGCTTCGCTGCACCGCTTTCGCCCGCAATCGCTGAGCACCTGGAGCGCTGCCGTGGGCTCACCGGTTGGTCGGCGGTCGAATGGGAAGCGTCGCAGAACGAGGAGTTCGTCGGTCGCTTCGAGCGGTATCGCGCAATGCGTCGCGGGCGAGCGGTCTGAACGGCGGGCCCACACCGGGCTGTGCCCCTGATCGACGGCTGCATCAGCCCGGCGCCGACTTCACGCAATGACGGGCGGGTCGAGCCGGCGGAGCCGGTTCTTCCACGGACCGTAGCGCCAGATCATCTCGTCGCCGTCGAGGTAGCGGGTGACGGCGACGACCTTGCCGCCACCGGGGCGGAGGTTGAGCCGACCGTCCTCGAAGCGGGCGGCGACCGAGATCGGGGCCCCGGTGGCGGCGGCAACGTCGTTGACGCCCCCTTCGAGCGACCCGTCGGCGAACATGTCGTGGATGACGTGACCGGCGGTGATCACGACGCGGTCGCCGCATTGCTCGATGCGTTCGACGTGACCCTTCAGGGGACCCTTGTGGACCTGCCATACACCACGGAGGTCGGCGACACCGTCGGCGAGGGGCTCGTCACACCCGGCGAGAACGGGTGGTGGGAAGTCGCTCCAGCCACCGTCCGGAGTCTTGGCGACGGCAACGTCGGCCGCGAGCTGAGTGGCCTTGTCGCGGGAGGCAGCCAGCGGTGTGGGTTCGTAGTGCTCGCGCCCGGCCGGTGGTGTGTCCGGTCCTTTCCGGCGCTGGCGGAAGGGAGCCAGTAGCAGCTGGCCGAGCGTCGCGATGACCGTCTTGGGTTTCATGATGTCATCCCTTCCAGGCCCACCAGGCCTCTGGCGAGCTCGATCTCTCCCAGGTGTCGGAGGCCGTGCTGGTAGATCCAACACTCGAACCCGTCGAGCACCGTGATGCCTTCCGGTCCGGCGCAGATCGCGCTGAATGTGCTGGCGATCTGGTCGGGGAACGGACGAGGAATCACGACCCGCTCGAGGTCGGCGGGGTCCATCGAGGCAACGTGCGCCTCGGTTCGGTCGAACACGGCGCGCTGGTATTCCTTGAATGCCTCGTAGTCGCCGATGCGTTGATGGATCATGTCGGACACCGGTCGCTCCTTGCCATGATCGTCGATCGCCATCTTGACCCGGGCCTGCCAGTCGGCGTTCCAGATCGGAAGCTGCCCGGAGAGCATCATGAACGACGCATCGTGCATGTTCGTGTAGTGGAACAGCGAGTTCGCGATCGGTAGGACCCCATCTCGCTCGAAATGGTTGACGTGCTCGATGTCCATCGAATCGACCGCGCGGTCGTACAGGGAGTGCATCGTGCGCAGGCGTCGTAGCAGCGAGTCCTGGATCAGGTTCAACGTGTTGCTCATGGTATTCGTCGATGACTTTCTGCTAGTTTAAGTAGCACTATATCGCTGAGCGATCCTTGGGGGATACACATGGCACTCTCGCGCACCGCGGCACGACGAGCCGTTTCGACGATGGCGTTCGCACTGATCGTCGCATCGTGTTCCAACACCGACTCCGACGAGTCGTCGGACACGACACCGGATTCGGTCGCATCCGAGTCCACGGCCGACGACGGGCCGTTGTCGACCGACCCAGAGCCGGAGACTCCGACGGAGACGACCACGCCGCAAGTGGTCGAAGAGGTCATCGAGGAAGAACCCGACACCGATCCGGTCAGCGGCGGCACACTCCGATACGGGTTGGAGGCCGACGTCGACGGGATCAACCCCACCGCGTCGGCGCTGACGGCCTCCGGCCTCACGATGGCCAACGCCGTGTTCGACACGCTCGCCGCCCTCGATGCCGATGGCAATGCCGTGCCGTATCTCGCCGAGTCGATCGAACCGGTCGATGGCACCCTGACCCAGTGGCGCGTCAAATTGCGCGAGGGCATCGAGTTCCACGACGGAACGCCGCTTGATGCCGTTGCGGTCAAGGCAAACTTCGACGCGCAGCTCTCGAATCCGCTCGTCGGCCTGGCCGTCCGCCCGTTCTTCGCAGCTGAGAACGCTGCCACGATCGTCGACGAACTGACGATCGAATATTCCCTCTCCGATCCGACCGCCGTGTTCGCTACGTCGTTCGTCGGGCAACTCGGGATGGTCGCGTCACCGACCTGGCTCGCGGCGGTGGCCGACGACCCGACGCTGAGCCAGGAGCCGGTGGGCACGGGACCGTTCGTGTTCGACTCTCGCTCGGCGGACTCGCTCACGCGCGTGGTGCGTAACGACGCCTGGTGGGGAGGCGAGGTGTACCTCGACGCGATCGAGTTCCTACCGATTCCGGACCCGTCTGCTCGCAACGATCTGTTCTTCAACGGCGACGTCGAGGGGCTGCACACCAACGACCCGTCGTCGGTCGCCGACCTTCGCGACGACGGTGATGTTCAGAACATCGTCGACGAGACCGGTGAAGAGAACCTCGTCATGCTCAACTCGTCTGCACCCCCGTTCGACGACATCCGCGCCCGCAAGGCCCTCGCGCTGGCCACGCCGCTCACCAACGAGCGTGACTTGATCGGGCTCGGTGTTTCGCGTGGGGCAGATCAGATATTCATCCCGGAGAGCCCGAACTACAACCCCGCGGTGGTCCAGAAAGGTGACGATCCCGACGGTGCGATCGCGCTTGCGGCCGAGTACTGCGCCGACGTTCCGGAGAACTGCACGGACGGCAAGATCGACATGCTGTTCCAGTTCGTGGGTGGTTCGGTCGTCGAGAGCCGCCGCGCTGACATCTTGGACGAGGGGTGGAGCGTCGCTTTCAACGTCGAGTACGCGGAAGCTGCCCAGGACACTGCCGTGCAGAACGTTGCGTTCGGCCGCTACCAGGCGACCATGTGGCGCCAGTTCGGCGGCGTTGAACCACTTGCCTTCCGCCAGAACCTGCTGTGTCGCACGATCTCCGAGGCGATCTCGCTCAACTTCCCGAAGTATTGCTCCGAGAGCCGCGACGCGCTGATTCTCGAGGCGCAGACCCTCGCGGATCCCGAGGACCGCGTGCCGCTCTGGAAGCAGATCACGCAAGACATCAACGATTCGTACACGTACATCTTCTTGCGCCACACGATCTGGGACACCGCGCCGTCCAGCGATGTTCGAGGCATGTGTGACCGAACGAGCCCAACGGGCGCCGAGTTGCTCTGCACCGAGAACGGCCGGGTCTGGTTCGACTCGGTGTGGATCACCGAGTAGCGGAGTCGGGGCCGAGCACGGCGCCGATCGCCGCCACGAGTGAGTACTCGGTCTCGGCGACGGTCATCTGGAGCTGTCGTCGCAGGTAATCGATCGAGTCCATCTGCGTGAGTACATCGCCGGCCGCCAAGACGGCGGTGTGCTCTCGGCCCTTGCGCCGACGCAGCTCCGGTGCGAACTGCAGCTCGAACTGCCGGCGGAAGTCGTTGCGAGTTCTGGCAAGCTCCTCGCGCACCCGGGGGTGTCGCGCGGCGTTCGCGATGGTTGCTCGGTAGACCGGTCCGATGGCGTCGTAGAGACGGATGCGCATCGCGACGAAGTCCTCGATCCGCGAGTCGAGAGAACCCTCGCCGATGGCCGACAGGTGCCCAGCGTCGCTGGCCGCCTCACGGTTGCGCACGATCACTGCCTCGAGCAACTCACCGGGGTCGGCAAAGTATCGGTAGAGCGACCGCAGCGAAAGCCCCGACCGCTTCGAGGCTTCCTCGATCGTGGGGAGCAGCGACTCCTCGGCGAACATCTCGAGCACCACGTCGAGCACGGCGTTGACGTTGCGTTCGCGCCGTGCGACTCGCCCGTCGACCGGTGCCGTGATGTCATCGACGTCGGGCATCGGGCTCGACGGTAGCAATCTTCGGTGTCGACGGCGCCCGCACGCCGGCTCAGACCATCGGGCCCCAGACCTCGCACGGCTGCGTCATCGATCAGGTCGCCGTCGCGCGCGCCGGGACTACTCGTGCAGGTACGGCTCGGTCGTCGTCATCCGTTCGCTTCGGCGAACGTGCGCTGATCGCCGAGGAAGCGGTCTTCGACCTCGAAGCGGCCGATCCGGGTCACTCGATGCCCTCGGCCACATCGGGCGACGACGCGTCGGCGACGACCTGCAAGAGCAGCAGTGCGTCGGAGTCGGCGCCTGACATCTGTGGTGGCTCCGGCTCGCCGGCGATCGGGAACGTCGCCATGACGATCGTGACGTCCATGCCCGCATCCTTGTGCGCCTCGGCCGCTGCGAAATCGGGATGCGATGACATCTCGGCCATTGCCATCCGGTCGCGGTGTTTAGTGCGAGTTCGACCGGCAATTCATCCGATCGCTATCGTCCGATGATGCGTATCGTCGTCGTGATGGACGGGCCGGAGACGGTCGACCCCGCGAGCGACACGTCCTTCGCGCTGATCTCCGCTGCGCGAGAACGCGGGCACCAGTGCTGGCACTGCGGCGCCGGCGACGTCGAGCTGTTCGACGATCGCGTTCACGCCCGTGCTCGGCCTGCACGCGCCGACGAGAACGCCGACCCGATCCTGCAACTCGGCGAAACCGAACGGATCGATCTCGCCGATGTCGACGTCGTTCTGATCAGGACCGACCCGCCCTTCAACGCCGCGTATCTCCATCTCACGCTCCTGCTCGACCTCGTCGTGCCGGTCACGCTGATCGTCAATGCGCCGGGCGGTCTGCGCAACGCGAACGAGAAGCTGTACGCCTGCCGCTTTCCGGAGTTGACGCCACCCACGATCGTCACCGCGGACGCCGAGCGGTTGACCGCGTTCAGCCGCCAGCACGGCGCCGCGGTGATCAAACCGATCGACGGGCACGGTGGACGCGGGGTGATGGTCGTGCGACCCGCCGACGACAATGCGCCGTCGATCATCGACACGTTGACCGACCGGGGACGAACACCCGTGGTCGCTCAACGGTTCCTCGAGAACGTGACGGCCGGTGACAAACGGATCCTGCTGCTCGACGGCCAGCCGCTTGGTGCGATCGTGCGGCTCCCGACCGATGCAGACTTCCGCGCCAACATCTGTGTCGGCGGCGAGGCGTTCGCTGCCGAGATCGACGCCGCCGACCAGCGGATCATCGACCGGATTGCACCGGCGCTGCGCGCCGATGGCCTGGTCTTCGTCGGACTCGACGTCATCGACGGTCACCTCACCGAGGTCAACGTGACAAGCCCCACCGGGGTCCGCCAGCTCGCTCAGCTCTCCGGCGGTCGTCCCGATGTCGAGGTCATCACATGGCTCGAACGTATGACGGCCTGACCCGGCCGTGAGCTCGACACCTGCCGACGCAACACCAGCGACCGCGGACGATGCACGACGCCTGGCAGCCGCCTCGTTCCGACCGAGCCGGCAGCGGTTGATCGGCGCCGACCATGTTGCTGAGGTTGCCGACGTCGTCCTGCCCGCCGGCGGGACGATCACGATCGAGCCTGGAAGTCAGCTGGAGTTGGTGACGCGACCGTTCGCCGGACCGCAGCAACTCGTCGCTGCAATGAGTCGCGACATCGACGCGCTCGTCGAGCGATTCTCCGACGATGGACTGAATCTCGTGTCGCTCGGACTCGACCCGATTCGACCGCCACATCGGTCGCTCGATGTCGCGCGATACGAGGAGATGGAGCGGTTCTTCGCCGCCCGCTCGCCCGCAGGGCGCGACATGATGACCCGCACTGCGTCGCTCCAGCCGATCGCGCCGACCATCGCCGATCTGGAGCGCCACATCACCACGCTCTTCCCGCCGCTCCGCCCTCGAGGATTCATCGAGCTTCGGATGCTGGACGCGCTCCCTGCGGCCGGACGTACCGCAGCGATCGCGACGGTGTGGACACTGCTCACCGACCCGGACTCGGGAGCATCTGCCGCAGCGCAATGTGAGTCCGTCGATGACCCGTGGGGGCGAGCGCTCGGCGCAGGCCTGGACGACGAGACCGCGCGCGCCGTGAGCGAGGCACTCGTGGGCATCGCCGCCTCTCGGATGGACGACGAGGCATTCGATCTGGCTGACGCGTGCCGTGAGTGGCGCCAAGGCCGGGACCGCACAGGACCGCCATGGCGAACCACCGCCGAAGTGATCGCAGGCTCCGTGGAGCCACGCGGTGACGAGATGTAATGCGAGTCCGACTCGCAATAGGTCGACACAGCGGTCTAAGATGTCGCATATGACACCGGATCAACCCGTCGATGGTCGACGCGCACGGCGACAACGGAGCCGCACTGCGGTGATCGACGCGGTGTTCTCGCTGGTGCAGGACGGCAAGATCCCCCCGACCGTCGAGGACGTCGCCGAGCGAGCAGGCGTCTCCGTGTCGTCGATCTTCCGGAACTTCGACGGGTTGGCTGACATCCAGCGCCAAGCACTCGAGAACTTCCAGCCGAGGTTCGAGCACCTCTTCGTCGTCGACGACGCCGGCCGACCCCGCACTGACCGCATCCAGTCGCACGTCCGCGCCCGAGTCGATTTGCTCGCTGCTGCCGGTGGGCTCCTGCGGATTGCCCGGGCCCGAACCCTCGACCACACGCCGATCCTGGAAGGCGTGGCTCGGCTGCGCGGTCGATTCGCTGACCAGACCCGCCTCCGGTTCGCACTCGAGATCGAACAACTGTCACCGGCCGAGGCCGCCAATCTCTGTGCCTTGATCGACGCGACGACATCACCGGATGCGTTCGACGTCATGAGTGGCGCGCACGCACGTACACCCCGACAGATCAGCAAGACCTGGATCACCGCGCTCGATGCACTCCTCGACGCGTGGGTTCCGGGTCCCCGACGCACGGAGCATACCGCATGACCAGAGCATCACGATTCGAGGGCACGATCGGTCGCACGATCGCCGACTCGGAGGCGTGGTTCGACGACCCGCCGCATCCCGGCGGCGACGCTCCCAACGTGGTGATGGTCCTGCTCGACGACACCGGCTTCGCGCAGTTCGGTTGCTACGGCTCCGACATCGACACGCCGAACGTCGACGCGCTCGCTGCCGGAGGGCTGCAGTTCACCAACTTCCACGTGACGCCGCTGTGCTCGCCGACTCGGGCCTCGCTGCTCACCGGGCGCTCGCAGCACGCGGTCGGGATGCGTGCGGTGTCGAACTTCCGCACCGGGTTCCCGAACCAGCTCGGTCACATCAGCAACCACGCGGCCACCGTCGCCGAGGTGCTGCGGAGCGAGGGGTACGCCACGTTCTGCGTCGGCAAGTGGCACCTCGCGCCGATGGAGCAGTGCTCGGCGGCAGGTCCGTTCGACCAGTGGCCGCTCGCCCGCGGCTTCGACCGCTTCTACGGGTTCCTCGAAGGTGAGACCGACCAGTTCCACCCGGAGCTGGTGTGCGACAACCATCCGATCGAACCGCCGGGCGGTCCCGAAGACGGGTATCACGTCAGCGAGGACATGATCGACCAGCTGATGAAGATGATCAGCGACAGCAAGGGTGTGCGGCCCGATCGCCCGTTCTTCGCGTACGTGCCCGTTCGGCGCCACCCACGCCCCACACCAGGCACCGCAGGCGTACCTCGACAAGTACCGCGGCGCTACGACGAGGGCTGGGACGTCGTCCGCGAGCGTTGGTACGAGCGCCAGCTCGAACTCGGCGTGATCCCCGAGGGCACCCAGCTCGCGCCCCGCAACCCGGGCGTCGACGCCTGGGACGACCTGCCCGAGAACCAGCAGAAGATCGCCGCCCGACTCCAGGAGGCGTTCGCCGCGTTCCTCGATCACACCGACGACCAGATCGGCCGGCTGGTCGACGGGCTGCGCAGCATGGGCGAGCTCGACAACACCATCTTCGTCGTGCTGGCCGACAACGGCGCGTCGCAGGAGGGCGGTCCGTTCGGTGTGATGCACGAGATGAAGTTCTTCAACGGCATCTTCGAAGACGGCGACGCGATGATCGACCAGATCGACGACATCGGCGGCCCGCACAGCCACACCAACTACCCGTGGGGCTGGGCGCAGTGCGGCAACTCGCCGTTCAAGTGGTACAAGCAGAACACCCACGAGGGCGGCGTGCACGTGCCGATGATCGTGCACGCTCCGCGCCAGATCTCACGGCGAGCACAGCGGCGAGCTGCGCGATCAGTTCGTCAACGTGTCCGACATCGTGCCGACGATCTACGACCTGGTCGGGGTGACGCCGCCCGAGACCTACAACGGTCTCGAGCAGCTGCCGGTCACCGGCCACTCGTTCGCGTCCGTGTTCGACGACGCCGATGCGCCGGCCACCAACACGCTGCAGTACTTCGAGATGGGCGGGAGCCGTGCGCTCGTCCACGAAGAGGACGGTGTGGCGTGGAAGGCGGTGTGCAAGCACAACAAGGACGCCGACTACGACACCGAGCCGTGGGAGCTCTACCGCTTGTGCGACGACTGGTCCGAGTGCAACGACCTCGCCGCCGCCGAGCCCGACAAGCTCGCCGAGCTGATCGACCTGTGGTGGAGCGAGGCCGAACGCCACGGCGTGCTGCCGCTCGACGACCGCATGATCGAACTGTTCGGTGCACGCTTCCGCGACGAACTCGCCGCACCCCGCCGACATGCGGTACGTGTACCGACCGCCGATGTCGCCGATGCCCGGCCAGGCGTCGGCTGCGATCGGTGGCAAGTCGTTCGACCTCACCGCCCGCGTCACCCGAGCGGCCGGCGACGAGGGCGTGATCTACGCCACGGGTACCGAGAACTCGGGCGTGTCGATCTTCGTGCAGAACGACAGGCTCGTGGTCGACTACAACGCGTTCGACGAACACACGATCCTCGAGTCCGACGTCGAGATCCCCGCCGGTGACGCGACACTCGTCGTCAAGCTGCGGCGTCGCGCCGGCACGGCCGGCGAGATGTCGGTCATGGTCGACGGCACGCCCGCCGGATCGGCAGACCTCGATCTGTTCATGCGGATGATGTCATCGGTCGGCCCGAGCGTCGCCTACGACCACGGCTCTGCCGTGTCCGCTCGCTACGACGCGCCGTTCCCGTTCGAGGGCACGCTCCACGACGTCGAGATCCAGTTGCTCAGCCGTCAAGACGCCGAATCCCGCGATGCCGAAGCCGCCAGCGAGATGAGCCGCCAATGAACACTTCGAGCCATGTCTGATGCAGACGATCGGGGAGCGATGAGTCTGTCCGTCACGTTGCTCGGGCACCGGGTCGCCGATGCCGTCGCCGGACCGGGCCGGCCCGGCCACGCTGATCTCGGCGGGCGAGGGGCCCGACGCCGAGCACTATCTCGTCGACGCCGGTCGCGGCGTGCTGATGCGGCTCGCTGCGATGGTGCTCGGCGCACCGAATCTGACCGCCGTGCTGATCACCCACCTGCACAGCGACCACATCACCGACCTCAACGACGTGATCACGACACGCTGGGTGATGACGTTCGACGGAGACGCCGCTCACGATCGTCGGACCGGTCGGTACGCAGCAGGTCGTCGATCACATCCTCGCGTCGCTCGACCCCGACATCGAGTACCGCATCGCCCACCACGAGGATCTCGATCACCGTCCACCGGTGACCGTGATCGAGGTGACCGAGGGTGCCGTCGAGTTGCCCGACGGGCAGGGCGGCAAGGTCACGATCACGTGCGGCCAGACCGATCACAAGCCGGTCGAACCGAGCGTCGGATTCAGGTTCGACTACGAAGGCGCGTCGGTCGTGGCGGCCGGTGACACGGTGCCGTGCGACGGGCTCGACGCACTCTGTGCCGGAGCCGACGCGCTCGTGCACACCGTGATCCGCAAGGACATCATCGCCAACGTCCCGATGCAGCGGATGCAGGACACGCTCGACTACCACTCGTCGCCCGAAGAGGCCGCACAGACCGCGGCCAAGGCCGACCTCGCCGACACTGATCCTCACGCACTACGTCCCGCCGATGCCGATGGGCGGCACCGAGGACGACTGGCGCGCGCTCGCCGCCGAACACTTCGACGGCACGATCGAACTCGGCGACGACCTCCACCCGTCGAGATCCACCCCCGCTGACCGCATCGTCAAATACCAGTGCGCTGACCCCGGATGCGACACGACAAGGAGCACGACCATGAAGTCACTCCGCACACCCGACGACCGGTTCGCCGACCTTCCCGACTACCCGTTCGCACCGAACTACGTCGACATCGACGACCAGGACGGCGGCACCCTGCGCGTCCACTACCTCGACGAGGGCCCGGCCGACGGACCGGTCGTCCTCGCGATGCACGGCGAGCCGTCGTGGAGCTACCTGTACCGCAAGATGATCCCGCTGCTCGACCGCGGCGGGTCTGCGCGTGATCGCCCCCGACCTCGTCGGCTTCGGCAAGAGCGACAAGCCGACCGAGAAGAGCGACTACACCTACGCCCGCCATGTCGCCTGGATGCAGGCGGCGATCATCGACCACCTCGACCTGCACGACGCGACGTTCTTCGGGCAGGACTGGGGCGGTCTCGTCGGCCTGCGCCTCGTCGCCGAGAACCCCGATCGATTCGCCCGGGTCGTCATCGGCAACACGGGCCTGCCCGACCGGCGAACACGCGCCGAGCGACGCGTTCATGGCGTGGCAGAAGTTCAGCCAGACCACCGAGGTGTTCGCCATCGGGTTCCTGCTCAACAGCGCGACGATCACCGAGCTGTCCGACGCCGAGGTCGCCGCGTACGACGCGCCGTTCCCCGACGACACCTACAAGGCCGGTGCGCGCATCTTCCCGTCGCTGGTTCCGACGTCGCCCGACGACCCGGCGGCGGCCGCCAACCAGGCGGCCTGGGAGGTCTTCAAGCAGTGGGACAAGCCGTTCATCTGCTGCTTCAGCGACAGCGACCCGGTCACCGCCGGCGGCGACAAGCCGTTCCTCCAGCTGGTCCCCGGAGCGCAGGGCCAACCGCACGTCACCGTCGAGAACGCGCACCACTTCTTCCAGGAAGACGGCGCGCCGCAACTCGCCCAGATCATCATCGACGCAGTCGCACGCGGCTGAACTCATGACGACCGTCGAACGCACCGGACTGATCGCCGCCCCACTCGATGCGGTCTGGGAGGTGCTCGCCGACTTCGCAGCGATCAGTTCGTGGGCGCCGAATGTCGACCACTCCTGCCTGATGAGCGAGCAGACCGAGGACGTCGGCACGGTCCGTCGGATCCAGACCGGTCGCACGACGCTCGTCGAGACGGTCGACCACCTGGGAGCCGGGCGTCGACGCTCGCATACTCGATCTCCGGGCTGCCACCGGTCGATCAGGTCCGTCACGAACACCTGGCGGATCGGCGCCTCGGCAACTCCACGACTCGTCGTGCTGACAACCGAGATCGACGCCGGGCCGAGACCACCCCAGCAGGTCATCGCCAAATTGGTCGGCCGTCGGCTGGCCGCCGCGTCGGAGCAGATGCTCGCCGGCCTCACCGAACACCTCGAGCGAGGAGGCAACCCATGAGCGGCGAACAGGCAACACGGCCCGACGTGATCATGATCATGACCGACGAGGAGCGCGCCGCTCCGCCGTACGAGTCCGACGATGTTGCCGAGTGGCGGCGTACGGCGCTGACCGGCGCGACGTGGTTCGAGGACAACGCCGTCAACTTCCGCCGCCACTACACCGGCTCGCTGGCGTGCGTGCCGAGCCGGCCGACGATCTTCACCGGCCAGTACCCGGAGGTCCACGGCGTCACCCAGACCGACGGCCTCGGCAAGATGGCCGACGACTCGCGCATGCGCTGGTTGCGCGAGGGCGAGGTGCCAACGCTCGGCCACTGGTTCCGGGCCGCCGGCTACGACACTCACTACGACGGCAAGTGGCACATCACCCACGCCGATCTCCACGATGCCGAGGGCGACCGGGTCGACACGAACGACGACGACGGCAACGTGCTCGCCGACGGGGTCGAGCAGTACCGCAGCGCCAACCGGCTCGATCCGTTCGGCTTCTCCGGCTGGATCGGGCCCGAGCCGCATGGCGGCCAACTGCGCGACGCCGGTGTTCGTCGCGATCCGCTGATCGCCGACCGAGTGGTCGCCTGGCTCGAGGACCGCTACGCCCGCCGGGCCGCCGGCGACCCGGACGCCATGCGCCCATTCCTGCTGGTGGCGAGCTTCGTCAACCCGCACGACATCGTGCTGTTTCCCGGCGTGGGCACGCGCGGCAATCCGCTCGAACCGTCGCCGCTCGACCCGCCACACATCCCCGAGGCGCCGACGCAACACGAGGATCTCGCGACCAAACCGGCGGCGCAGATCGCCTACCGCGACACCTACCCCTCTGGATACGGGCCGGTCCGCGCGGTGGCGCGGCACGTACACGAAGCAGGCGCAGGAGTACCGCGACCTGTACCACCGGCTGCACGCCGAGGTCGACGCCCCACTCGATCGGGTGCGACGGGCGGTCACCGACGAGGGCACCGACGCCGTCATCGTGCGGACCTCTGATCACGGCGATCTGCTCGGGCGCGCACGGTGGCCTGCACCAGAAATGGTTCAATCTCTACGACGAGGCGACCCGCGTCCCGTTCTCGATCGCCCGCGTCGGCGTGTCGGCCACGGACGGGGTGATCGTTGAAGGCGCTCCGACCTCGCACGTCGACATCGTTCCGACGCTGCTCGCAGCCGCTGGGATCGACGAGTCGATGGTGGCCGCCGAGCTTCGCGACGACTTCACCGAGGTGCACCCGTTGCCCGGAATCAACCTGATGCCGGTCGTCGACGAACCGTCGAACGCCGACCGCGATCGCGCCGGTGTACCTGATGACGAACGACAACATGCTCGAAGGCGACACCGGTGCGTCGGGCGTCGCCCGTCGACTGCGGCGGACGGCGAAACCGCCGCTGCCGCTGCGGATCAACACCCCCGCACACGTCGCGTCGAACTTCGAAGGCCTCGTGCATCGCATCGACGGGACGCTCTGGAAACTGGTGCGGGTGTTCGACGACCCCGCGACGTGGACCGAGCCCGGCGTACGCCACCTCGCGGCCAGCGGCGGCCCCGGCCCCGACACGTACCGCACCGAGCCGCTGCCCGATCAGTGGGAGCTCTACGACCTCGACGCCGATCCGATCGAAGCCCACAACCGCTGGCACGACGTCGCAAACGACTCGGCCGTCGCCGAGGTGTTCGACCGGATGCGCGACGCCCTGAAAGCGGAACGCGCTCGTGCCGTTCCGGAACGCAACCACCCGTGGCCCTACGCGTCACGCCGACCCACTGCAGGACCCATGACCAAGACCCCACCACCCCCCGCCCGCGCCGCCCGCAAGCTCGTTCAGAAGCTCGGCATGCACCCCGACGATCCCGATGCGACCACCTTCGACCTCGCGGGCAAGCGGGCCCTCGTCGTCGCCACCAACGTCGCCTGGCTCGACATCGCCAAGCCGACCGGGGTGTTCGCCAGCGAGATGACCGTGCCGTACTACGCCTTCCTCGATGCGGGGATGGACGTCGACGTCGCCAGCCCGAGCGGCGGCATGATCGCGGTCGACCCGAAGTCGCTGAAGCCCGTCATCCGCACGCCGGACGACGACCGGTTCATGGCCGACGACGAGTTCCGCGAGAAGGTCGCCGACTCGCTCGCGATCGGCGATCTCGACATGGCCGACTACGACGTCGTCTTCCTCGCCGGTGGTTGGGGCGCTGCATTCGACTTCGGGTTCTCCGAGGCGCTCGGCGAGAAGATGACCGAAGCGAACGCTGCAGGTCTCGTCATCGGCGGTGTGTGCCACGGCCCGCTCGGGCTGCTCAACGCAAAGGCGGCCGACGGCTCGCCGCTCGTCGCCGGTCGCAAGATCTCGGCGGTCACCGACAAGCAGGTGAAGGAACTCGGCATCGACGCCACGCCGCACCACCCCGAACGCGAGCTGCGTGGCGTGGGCGCACTCTTCGAGAGCGAGACGAAGTTCCGTGACCCGCTGGCCAACCACTGGGTGGTCGACGGAAACCTCGTCACCGGGCCAGAACCAGAACGCCGGGCCGATGGTGGCCCGGGAGATGATGCAGATCCTCGTCGGCAGCCGACGCACGAGAAGCGTGAGCACCTCATGAGCGACCAGGCCGTACCCCGCTACGGCACCATCGACCAGGACTACGGCATGAAGCTGGCCACGACGCCGCCCGACGAGGACGGCCCGGTGTGGATGGTCAACCTGATGAAGTACCGCGAGGTCGCCGACTACGCCGACGGCCGCGAGTCGACGATCAGCGGCCAGGAGGCCGACGATCTGTACTCGCCGCTCGACTCGCTCGCCGCCGTCGGCGCCAGCTCCGGTCTTCTTCGGCGACGTCGACCAGCAGTTGCTCGGCGACGACACGGTGTGGGATCGCATCGGCGTCGTGAAGTATCCGACCCGCAAGTCGTTCATCGACATGCAGTCGCTGCCGACGTTCCAGGAGTCGCACCAGCACAAGGACGCCGGCATGGAGTCGACGATCGTGATGGGCACCCAGCCGATGGCGCAGCCCGACGCGCCCGACGGGCTTCGCGCCGGTCGACTGGGCCGACGTGCCGCATCCGCCGACCGACGACGACGGCCCGGTCGTGGTGGTCCACGTCTTGCGCTTCCACGACGCCGAGGCACGCCGCAGCACGCCACACCGACCCACATGGAGCAGTACCAGAGCCGCAGGCGGCCAAGGTGGCGCTCGCCCACGGCGTGCGCATCAACGGCTGGTTCGCGGTCGAGGGCACGATCATCGGCGACGGTCGCGCCTGGCATCAGGTCCGCTTCAACGAGTTCCCGAGCAAGGCCGCGTTCATGGCCGTCGTCACCGACCCGGCCCGCCTCGAAGCACAGAAGGACCATCGCGAGGTCGCCATCGCCGACACCTACACGATGATCGTCCGCGGCGGGGAT
>CAWKLM010000030.1:0-32092 GCA_963850475.1 Ilumatobacteraceae bacterium
ACGGCAGAGGTCACTGGTTCGATCCCAGTAGCGCCCACTCCTGGAACCCCTGTGTTTGTTGGGTTTCTTAGGTCAGCCCCCTTCCTTGGTCCTTGGGTCGGTTGCGTCGCGTCCACATTGCGTCCACATCAGATCGGTCCCAGGGTGGGTTGAGGGTGTCGGCGGCGTTGCGGTCGAGGCCTTCGTAGAGGTGGCCGTAGACGTCGAGGACGGTCTTGACGCTGGTGTGTCCGAGTCGGGAGGCGATGACGGCGGGGTGGGCACCTTGGGCGATGAGGAGGGCGACGTGGCTGTGGCGGAGGTCGTGGAACCGCATGGGTTGGCCGACCGAGTCTGCGACGGCGGGGAGCCAGAAGCGGCTGCGGAACGTGTTGCGGCGGATGGGTCCGCCTTCGGGGGCGGTGAAGATCAGGCCGTCCGGGGCCGGGCGGGTGGTCGGTCGAGGTGCCGGTCGATGGTCTCGGGCAGCCATTCTGGTAGCGACACGGCTCGTCGGGCGGCGGCGGTCTTTGGTTGCCCGAAGCGGAGGTGGCCGCGGACTTCGGCGAGGGACCGTTCGATGCGGATGATCCGCTTGTCGGGCTGGTAGCGGTCTGTGTCGAGGGCGATGAGTTCCCCGATGCGACAGCCCGTGTACGCCGCGGTGACGACGAGGGCCCGGTATCGGGGATCGATGGTGTCGGCGAGGTGGGTGATCTCGTCAGGGGAGAGGAACCGCTTCTCGGTGTCCTCGATCTTGGGCAGCGTGACATCGCGGCAGGGAGTGCGGGCGATGAGTCCACCGTTGACGGCGTCGTTGAGGATCCGTCCGAGGAGCTGGTAGGCCTTGCGGATGGTGGCCGGGGCGTAGCCGTCGGCGTCAAGGTCCGAAACCCATTCCTGGACGTCGAAGACACTGATGGCGCCGATCGGCATGTCGGCGAAGACGGGCAGGACGAGGCTACGCAGATACGACTCGTCACGGGCCTTGGTCGAGTCGCGGCGGTTCACCCACCCCGCGGTCGCCTGCTCGGTGAACTCACCGAGTCTGATCCGTCCGGCTCTCGGGTCGATGTAGGTGCCGGCGAGCTTGCGGGCCTCGATGGTGATGAGGAACCGTTCGGCGTCGATGCGGCGACCGAAGTTCTTCGAGTGTTGCGCTGCCGGTCGGGTCGCGCCACCGGGCCTGCCACGACATGCGGCCGGTCCGGTGGACGACTCTGCGGATCGACGCCACGAGCACCTCACATGAGCCGGATCGGGGATCGGTCTCGCTGATGACGATGCCGGATGACCCTGTCGCGAAAGTGTCAGCAACCCTCCAACTCGACGGTCATCCACCAGAAACTCGACGTCGGCGGATTCGTGATCCGACGGTCCGGAAACGTCGTCCACGACAGGGATTGGAGGGTTCTTGACACTCTGGTGAAAGGGCTACTGACACTCTGGTGAGAGGGTTGGCGTGTCTATTTCACGGTCATGGAGCACGGAACGCTCGTTGGCCACAGTGGAGATTCCGTCGTCAGGAGTCGTCGACGTGACCCTGTTGGCCGTTCGTGGCCCGAGCACAACGTTCAGGCCCTGTCTGGATCGGCCAGGTTGCAGGCCCAGGACCAATCTCTGCATCCAACTCACACCAAGATGTCACGGCAATCCCACGATCGAACCCCGGAACAGAACAGGAGCACCGGGAAATGCATCCACGACAGCAACGATCCGAACAACGGCCATGACACCGGCCGCCTCGTCGCGAACGCGCGCAGAGACCCTCAAATCACACACGCACGTGCAACAAGTTGCGGCTGGTCAACTGGTTAACCGATTGAGGTGATGCTGATGGCACTGGACCGAGGGACCCTGTCGAGGGTCGATCGGAGGGTGTTCGCTGAGTTGGCGCATACGGCTGGAGTCCAGGCGGTGAAGGTCCCGGTCTCTGATGCGGTGTGGTCTGCGTGGCGGCGCTATTGCGAGGCGATTGGCGTTTCGATGGGTGAGGGCGTGGCGGGGCTCATTGCCCACGAACTCGAGACCGTTGTTGGCGACGAGGGCGACGTGCGTGACGTCTTTGCTGAGCAGGTCGCACGCCAGGTGGGGGAGCGGGCGTCCCGGCTTGATGCCCGGGAGCGGGAACTCGATACCCGAGCTGAACAACTGCGGGACAAGGAGGTGCACCTCGCCGCATGGGAGCACCGGATCCGTACCCAGCGAATGTCTGGAGCGCCAGATCGCGCCGTGACGAAGACGAAGGTGGGCCGCAACGAGCGCTGCCCATGCGGATCAGGACGCAAGTACAAACACTGCCACGGCCTTGCCGGACGCCGAACACAGTGAATCTCCTATGTGGGTTGTCTGGGGTCCCTGCGCCACAAGGGGTCTCAGCGATCGTGCGGTGCCTGGCAGTCAAGGGGTCAGGGGTTCGAATCCCCTCAGCTCCACCCGAGAGACAACCGCTGAAACCCTTGCTACGGCAGGGGTTTCAACGCGTTCGGGGTTCGCCTACAGGGTGAGCCCTGGAGGGTCCTTTCGGTCGAGAGTCCGCGAGGAGTCCGCGAGAGTCCGCAGGAATATGGCGTCGAGGCGCTCTGCGGCGGCCTCGTCGAGGCCCTCGAAGAGGTGTCCGTAGGTGTCCAGGGTGACCTGGATGGACGAGTGTCCCAGGCGGAGTTGGATGACCTTCGGGTGCTCGCCTTGGGCGATGAGTATGGCTGCATGGGTGTGCCGGAGGTCGTGAAACCTGAGCGGCTGACCGACCGATGCCTCTACTGCGGGGAGCCAGACTCGCCTTCGGAAGTTGCGGCGACGTAGCGGGCCTCCTTCGGGCGCTGAGAATACGAACCCTTCGGGGCCCGGCGGGTACTGCGTCAGGTGTTGGGCCAGCTCGTCGGTCAAGAGCTTCGGGAGCGCTATCTGGCGGCGGGCTGCAGCCGTCTTGGGCTGGGTGAGGCCCAGATGCCCGTTGACGTCCGAGAGCGATTCAGCGACGGTCAGGCTCCGTCCTGCGAGATCCAGACGATGTGTGCGAAGGCCGGCGAGCTCACCGAACCGGCAGCCGGTGTACGCGGCGGTGAGAACGAGGACCCGGTACGGGCTGTCGATTGCGTCGGCGACTTCGGCGACGTCATCGGTGGACAGGAAACGCATCTCTCTTCGAGCGTTCGGTGGCAGCTTGATGCTGCGGCACGGCGTGCGAGCAATGAGACCGGATTCGAGCGCCGATGAGAATGCCCCTGCAATGAGCAGGTAGGCCTGGCGGATCGTCGACGCGGACAAGCCCTTCTCTTCGAGGTGGACGACGAATGCCTGCACGTCGATTTGTGTGACTGATCCGAGTCGCCTTGATCCGAAGTAGGGGAGCACGTGATTGCGCAGGAGCGACTCGGCGCTGATCCGGGTCGACGGCCGGAGGTGAACGCGACCCGCTTGCCACGTGGGTACCCATTCGCTGACGGTGGTCTTTTCGAGTCGCGGGTCGGTCCACGTTCCGCGCAGCTTGTCTGTCTCGACGGTGACGAGGAACCTCTCGGCGTCGACCCTTCGGCGGAAGGTGCGGGCTCGTTCCTCGCCGGAGGGGTCGCGGTACCGGACTTGCCATCGTCCGACGCCCTTCTTTCGAATGTGCGCCATCCGCAGTTCCTTCCTCGCTGCACGTCTATGTGTCCTCGTGCCGGCTGCGATTGGATCGCTCCGCGGCCGGCATGGGAATCGTCTCCGATGACCCTGTCAGCAGAGTGTCAGGACACCCGAAGAGCGTTCTCTCACTGGGTTTCCAGCGACCCGTCCGACCCGGCCAGACATCGCTGCCGCCCTGTCCGACCGGCAGTTGGAGGGTTCTTGACACTCTGGTGAGAGGGTTGCTGACACTCTGGTGAGAGGGTTCGACGCCGCCGACCGGGCAGGGATACGTTGTTCGATCTCGCCCCAGTTGGTCTGTTGGCGGCGGGAGGGTTGATGCGAGGCCTTTCACCTCGGCGTCGCCGAGTTCGCTGGGGGGATCGTCGTATCGGACCCTTGGCGCAGAGTTGGCGCAGGTTGGCGGGTCCTTGGCGGCGAGCCGAGACGGTCCCGGAGGGCGGGGTCGACGGGGTTTCTTCCGAATATTCGACGACGCTGCGAGAAGCGTTGCGGCGCAACGGATTCCGGGGTTCCGGCGACTCTGCGGCGGATCGGTTGACAGGGTTGCTGACACTCTGCTGAGAGGGTTGTCGTGTCTATTCCACAGGAATGAACCACGCGACCGACATCCGTGACGGCCGAGTTCTCGCCGACAACGAAGAACCCGACTTCTCCGTGGAGAGTCCGGATATCGATGCTCGGCCAACTCCGCGCCAAGGGTGCTTCCACACAATCCGTCACATGGCCCAGATCCCGAGGAGGAACGCGATGACGAACCGCCCCCGCTACCGAGACAGGCCTCGCGAACGCCGCATCCACGCTGTCACCGCGTTCGCGCACGGACACCCGTCAAATACCACACGCATGAACCCGCCGGGTTTGCCGGAGGCTCCATTTCTTGAGAGGATGGGGTCATGTCAAGACCAAACAGGTATTCGCCGGAGGTGCGGGAGCGGGCGGTTCGGATGGTCTTCGAGCACGAGAGCGAGTACGAGTCGCAGTGGGCGGCGATCAGGTCGATTGCGGACGAAGATCGGGTGTTCGACCGAGACGCTGCGGAAGTGGGTCCGGCAGGCCGAGACGGATGCGGGGATGCCGGCCCGGGCTGACGACCGATGAGCGGGAGCGGCTCAAGGAGCTGGAGCGTGAGAACCGTGAGCTGCGGCGTGCGAACGAGATCCTTCGCAAGGCGTCAGCGTATTTCGCCCAGGCGGAGCTCGACCGCCGACCGAGACGATGATTGCGTTCATCGACGAACACAAGGCGACCTTTGGGGTCGAGCCGATCTGCGAGGTCAGTTGCCGATCGCCCCATCCACCTACTACGACCAGAAGCGCCAGGAGCGGGATCCCGACCGCCGGTCGGCACGGGCGAAACGGGATGAGGCGCTGCGTCGGGAGATCCAGCGGGTCTTCGACGACAACTACGGCGTCTATGGGGTTCGGAAGGTCTGGAAGCAGCTGAACCGTGAAGGCATCACGGTGGCTCGGTGCACCGTGCGAGCGTCTGATGCGGCAGATGGGCCTGCGAGGCGCCACCCGGGGCAGTGCCTTTGCGGCACGACGATCCCAGACGAGCTGCTGGCTCGACCTGCGGATCTGGTTGAGCGGGACTTCACCGCTGACGGCTCCAACCAGCTGTGGGTGTCGGACATCACGTACGTGGCCACCTGGGTCGGGTTCGTCTACGTGGCGTTCGTCATCGACGTGTTCTCCCGCGCGATCGTCGGGTGGCGAGCCTCGCGGTCGCTGCGGACCGATCTGCGCGCTCGACGCCCTGGAGCAGGCGATCTGGGATCGCCTCGACGGCGACCCGACCGGCCTGGTCCACCACTCCGACCGAGGGTCGCAGTATCTGTCGATCCGCTACACCGAACGGCTCGCCGAGGCCGGCATCGAACCGTCGGTCGGCACCGTCGGCGACTCCTACGACAATGCCCTGGCCGAGACGATCATCGGCCTCTACAAGACCGAAGTCATCCGCAGCCGAGGACCGTGGACGGACCTCGACGACGTCGAGTACGCCACCCTCGAATGGGTCGACTGGTTCAACCACCGACGCATCCTCGAACCCATCGGAGACATCCCACCAGCCGAGTACGAAGCCAACTACTACCGTCAGAACAGCCCAGCCGACACAGGCTGGACTCAAGCAAAACAGTCTCCGATAAACCCGGACGGGTTCACGCACGTGCAACAAGTTGCGGCCGGTCAACTGGTTAACCAAGTGAGGTGATGCTGATGGCGCTGGATCGTGGCATGTTGGCGAGGATCGATCGCCGGATCTTCGCCGAGCTTGGAGACACCGTGGCCACCCAAACGGTGAAGGTTCCGGCGTCGGATGCGATGTGGTCCACGTGGCGCCGGTATTGCACGGCGATCGGGTTGACGATGGGGGAGGGGATCGCCGGTCTGATTGACTTCGAGTTCGGTGCGTTGGTGAGCGACGGCGAGCGGGAGGGAGCGGTGTTCGCTGCGGAGTTGGAACGCCGGCTGGTTGCCAGGTCTGAAGCCCTTGACGCTCGGGAACGCCGTCTGGACGAACGAGAGCGGTCGCTGCGGGCAGCGGAGCGCCTCGTACGTGCCAGAACAAGGCCACTTGAGCTACCGAGTCGGTCGAGGGTCGGTCGGAATGATGCTTGCCCTTGTGGCTCGGGGTTCAAGTACAAGCGATGCCACGGCAACTGATCGAGGACCAACGGTGGGTTGTTGCCGTTGCCGTCGGGGCTACGGCTACCGCAACGCCTTCGGCGCAACCGCCTGAGATTCGGTGGGGGCCGGCGATCCGGCGACCTTGGGCCGCGTCCGGGCCGCGAGACGATGAGAACTGACTCGAAACGACACAAGCCAATCAGAGGCAAGGCCGCTGCTCAGACGGAGATTCCGGTCAAACACCGAGCTGGCACGGACACCTCGCACCGACTGCGGATCAGGAGGTTGGGGATTCGAGTTCCTCCGGGCGTGCTGACGAAATCCCTGTGAGAACTGGGGTTTCGTCGCGTCGGGGGTCTCAGCGCCAGGCAGAAGCGAGGCCTTGGGAGCCATTCTCGGGAGCCATTCTCTATCTGAAGTGACGGCTTTCGCTGCGAGGCTGCAGCTTGGTGGCGGCGATATGTGCGGTTGCTTGAGAACGCGATCCGCGAGCGAGATTGCTAGATATGCCTGTAATCCACTTGGGCTTTCGCGATGATCCGGGAGGAGCGTTTTCGAGGGTTGGGGAGGTCGGGTGATGACGTGGTTGCCGGTGCTGGTTCGGGAGGCTGATCGGGGTGGCCGGCCGGTGTTGCGGCTGGGGCATCGACAGCTGGATCGGTATCTGGAGTTCGTGGCGGCGAGGGCTCGGCCGAACACGGTGTTGGCGACGGGCTATGACTTGAAGGTGTTCTTCACGCTGGTTCCGAAAGAGCCAGCCGAGGTGACCACGGCAGACGTGTTGGAGTTCATCACTGTCTCAGCGGGGTGACCGCAAGGTGGTCCGGTTGGCTGATGGCGAGTCGGGGTTGTCGGCGCGGACGATCCAGCGCCGGTTGTCGTCGATCTCGGGTCTGTTCGGGTTTTTGTTGGCGTGTGGCGAGGTCGAGGCGAATCCGGTGCCGCGGGGTTTGTCGAACCGGAAACGATCCCGAATCGAGCGGGGCACACCTTTGGTGCGCACCCCACGGACCCTGCCGAAGATCCTGGAACCAGCGGAGGTCGACGAGCTGGTGGCGGCGTGCCGCCGGTGGCGGGACCGGGCAATGGTCGAAGCCATGGTGCTGGGCGGGTTACGTCGCATGGAGGTCCTTGGGTCTTCGTCTCGAGGATCTCAAGTTTGGCGAGCGGCGGGTGTTTGTTGCCGAGGGCAAGGGCGGTCATCAACGGATCGTCCCGATCTCGGTCCGGTTCTTCGACTCGGTCGCTACCTATCTCAACATCGAGCGTCCCGGAGGATTCATCGACGGACCGGTTGTTTGTGGTGTTGAAAGGACCCAACACTGGCAGGCCGTTGACACCGAAGGGTCTGGATCAGTTGATCGTGTCGGCTCGGGAACGCGCCGGGTTGACTCATTGCACTTGTCATGAGCTGCGTCACACCTGTTTCACCCGGCTCCGGGAGGCGGGCATGTCGCTGGAAGCGATCCAGGCTCAGGCCGGGCACCGCTCGATCGAGTCGACCCGCATCTATCTGCATCTGGCCAACGACTGGCTCGCTAAGGAATATCTGCGGGCTTCTGATGCGATCGACGCGGCCCGGTTCGCTGACGAGGTCGTGGCGGCGGCGGAGGGGTTGTCATGACCGCCAACGCAACCGCTCGTCGAGGCGTCGCAGGCCGATCAGCGATTGGGAGCTGTTGGCGGCCCGGGTGCCCGATGCTGACAGCGACTATGCGGCGCTATCTAGCCCAACAGGCCGTTACATTGTCCGCCGGCACGATTACTGCCGCCGACCGGGCACTGCGCATATTCGGGCTCTGGATCTGTGACCACGACCCTTCGGTGGTTGGTGTCGCCGACATCAACCGAGGCACATATTGAAGCGTTCAAACTCAAGCTCGCCACCGACGTGACCGCCAACACCGGCCAGCCGTTGGCGACCAACACGATCCGGCAACGGCTCCGACTGTTGAAGGTGTTCTTTGATCGGATCATCGAATGGGACCTCGATGACGCGCCCCGCCGCAACCCGATCATCCACGGTGACGTCCCACCCGAGACCGGAGCCGTTACCCAAGTTCCTCGATGACGCCGACATGGCCAAGTTCATGCACCAAGCCAACATCGAACCCGACCCGTTCCGGAAACTCTGTGTGTTGTTGCTGGCCCGCACCGGGATGCGGGTCGGGGAACTCACCAACCTCTCGGCCGATCCGGTCGTTCGTATCGGTGAGCATCACTGGCTCCATGTCCCGGTCGGGAAACTCCGCAACGACCGGTATGTCCCGCTGCATCCCGAGCTAGGAGCCTGCTGAGCAATGTGGTGTTCGGGGGTGTGGTGGTATCGGGTTGGTGGCGGTTGGTGGTGTTCGTCGGTTCTGGCGGTTGATTCGGCGCCGGTGTGGTTGCTTGGTTCGTCTCGGCTTGTGGGGTTGGTGGTGGTTTGTGGGTTTTAGCCGGGGTGGAGGGTCCATCCGTCGGGGTTCCAGGCGACTCCGAGGTTGACGAGCCTGCGCAGGTTGATGGCTGCTGCCGCGGACTGTGAGGGCGATGTGGTTGCGTTCGACGCCTCGGTAGCGGACTCTGCGGTGCCCGTTCGCGACGATCCATGAGATGGAGCGTTCGACCATGGGTCGATACTGTCGGTACTCGGCGACGTCGTCTTCGCTGTCTCTCCATTGGGTCCGGGCTTGGGCGAGGAGCTGGTCATGGTTGCCGACGGTGAAGACCCTGCCCTGGACGGCGGTGGTGCAGCGATCGCGGACGGGACAGTCGTTGCATCGTTTACGGAACTTGGCTTCCCCGGCGGCGTTGATCGATACCGTGATCTGGTTGGGGCAGGTGACGGTTCGTTCGTCGTAGTTGATCGTGAAGTCGTCTCTCGCGTATTGATCGTCTCCGAGCCTTGGGTTACGGCGCACTGGTATCGGCTTGACCAGGGCCGTGTGTTCAGCATCGGCGAGGTCGGCACGAACAGGGCCGGACCCATACGCCGAATCCGCCAACACCGTCAGTCCCGCATCTTCGTTGGTGAGGAGATCGACACCGACGGGCCCGTCCGGGGCGTTTGCCGGGGTTAACTCACAGTCGGTGATGATCCCCGTGGCGGGTTCAATAGCTATGTGGGCCTTGTATCCGTCCCGATAGCTGGCCCGGGACTTGCGCATATGGCGAGCTTCGGGATCCACTGTTGAGATGACCCGGTCCTTGGCGACACGCCGGGTGATCCGCCACGTCCCTTCTTCGTCGCCCTCTTCGACGTCCTGACCCGCCACCAAAGCCAACAGTCCGACCAGCGCGGCCTGGTCGCCATCAAGAACCAGGCCGTCGACCGCTTCGAGAATCGCCAAGGCGTCGTTGACCAGCGCGGTGACGAGTTCGTCACGAGCATCCGGATCGTCCCACGCACACGACGGCTTCCCACCGGCCTCGTAGTCATGCGCCGACACGTCAACTCCGGCAGCGGCAGGGATTGCTTTGCGGGTCCGGCGAATCACCGACACGAGTTGGGTCACCGTGTCCTGGGTCGCAACCGCATCATCGAGCAAGGTCGAGTCCAACGCCCGACGCGTCCGGTTCGACAACACGCCCGTGTCGGCCACCACCTGACGCACAGCGTCGAAGATCCGCTCCGGAGAATCCGACACTCGCAGCCGGTTCCGCCACAACGTCAACACCGTCGGATGGAACCCCTCATCCGTTAGTGAGACGCCACACGCGACCTTCCATTTCAGATTCGTCACCAACGCATCGACAGCGTCCCGATCCGATAACCCCTCCAGAGACTGAAGGACCATGACGGTGGCGACCACGTCAGCCGGCACAGACGGACGGCCCCGCTGGGACGGAAACAGATCCGCGAACATGTCATCGGGGAACAGGCGGCGCCGATGCTGAGCCAGGAACCCATACACCGACCCGTCATCAACGAGATGCCCAACCAAGACGCCAGCATCCAACAACTCGAGATTCTGATCACTACTGCCCTGCATAACGCGCAGTCTCACACGACACGCCAACGAACGCGAGAACCACGCCCCGATAAATCAGCAGCCTCCTAGTTGAACTCATCGCCGAGTGGCGCACCGGCAACGCCGATCGCATTGCCTCCACTGGTCGGCTCCTCACCGACCAGGTTTCGGCGGTGGATCGGCACCGGCTCACCAGGATGGTTCGCCGCATCGCCAAAGCTGCCGGGATCGGCCACGTCCATCCCCACCAGCTGCGTCACACCCTCGCCACCCAAGCAATCAACCGGGGGATGCGACTCGAAGCCGTCGCCGCCCTGCTCGGACACAAGAACCTCGAAATGACCCTGGTCTATGCCCGGATCGCTGACCGCACCGTCGCTGACGAATACCTCGATGTCTCTACCAAAGTCGACCACCTATACAGCACCATCCTTCCCGCCGACGCCGAAGGCCCGAACATGAAACGGCTCCGACAACAGCATCAACGGATGCTCGGCAACGGCTGGTGCCAACGACCCGCCCAGATGGACTGCCACTACGAAACGATCTGCGAGACCTGCACCTATTTCGCCACCGACCCGGCATGTGTCCCCACCCTGATCCGGCAACGAGACCACGCCCGCGATCACCACCAACCCGGCCGACAACGGCTCTACCAACAACTCCTCAACAACACCCCAAAGGAGCCCGAATCATGACAACCCGCCACTCTCCACTTGACAGGATTACCGGCATAATGCCGGTATGGGCTATGTCGTTTAGTACAGTTGGTCACTATGCGTGGCGAATCGGGTCGGCATCCTCAAGCCGGGGTAGATTATCCGGGGACGTGGGCAGCGTTCCTCGAGTGGTTTCCGGATGACTCGTCGTGCGTCGAGTTCCTGGAGCGGTTGCGGTGGCCGAACGGGTTCGTGTGTCCACTGTGCGGCTGGTCGCAGGGCTGGCGGATTGCCGATGGCAGGTTCTCTTGCGGCGGGTGCGCCCGGAAGGTGTCGGTCACGTCTGGGACCATCTTTCACGGGACAAGGACACCGCTGACCAGTTGGTTCGCGGCCGTCTGGTACGTGACCAGCCAGAAGAACGGGGTGAGCGCCCTGGGGTTGCAGCACGTTCTTGGTTTGGGCAGTTATCGGACGGCATGGACCATGGTGCACAAGTTGCGCACCGCCATGGTCCGACCCGACCGTGACCTGCTCTCCGGCGATGTCGAGGTCGATGAGACGTACCTCGGTGGCGTAGAGACCGGTCGCAGGGGTGGCCGACAGCGTGATTCGTCCAAAGAGATCGTGGTCATCGGGGTTGAGGTTCACTCCCCGAAGGGCTTCGGAAGGGTGCGTCTGCGCAGAGTTGCAGACCTCTCAGCGGTCAGCTTGGGGGGCTTCGTCACCGACGTCGTCGAACCCGGCTCGGTCATCATCACCGATGGCTGGAACAGCTACCGCCCCCTTTCCCGCCACGGCTACACACACAAGAGGATCTCGATTCGCGCCGGCGACGATCCCGCCCACGTCGTGCTGCCCAGCGTCCATCGGGTCGCTTCACTCTTGAAACGATGGTTGATGGGCACCCACCAAGGTGCCATCCGCTCCGAGCATCTCGATGCCTACCTCGAGGAATTCACCTTCCGGTTCAATCGACGCTCATCGCGCCGACGCGGTTTGCTGTTCTACCGCCTGCTCGAACAGGCCGTCGTCACCGACCCGGCTCCCTACAAAGACATCGTCGGAGGCGGCGTCACCACCGAGAGTAGCGAACTGTACTAAACGACATAGCCCATATGCCGGTTATCTCTCGCTAGTAGGTGCTCGATAAGGTACGAGGTGTGGAGCGCTATGGGCGCCTGGTGTGGACGGGTGAGCTACAGGCTTGGAGGGTCAGCATCGTTCGTCCGGAATTTGCACGTTTGTCGGCCCTCTGATTCAAACGTGTCCAGCAACCTGCCCACGCTGGTGCAGTCATCCGAAATCGAGATGGTTGTCATGCGGCGAACGGTCGCTGGATACACTCACGTTTGGGCGTTGGGTTGCGTCCGACCGGAGAGCATTATCGAACCGTCAGCAATTCAGCACTACCTATCCACTCACACCGCGGGTTGGACCGACATCGCGGTGACCGCCGTCGACGTGATCGGCCAGGGATGGGAAAGCGAAATCCTCAGCCTGGCGTGTGAGCTGCCAACGGGGCCGCTCGACCTTGTGCTCCGCATGTACACGGGATCCGGTGGCAGCGAAAAGGCGGCCGTTGAAGGCGTCGGCCTACCGAAGCTCTTCGCCGCCGGATACCCGGTGCCCCAGGTGTTCCACGCCGAGACCTCTCCCAAGCCGCTGGGTCTGCCCTTCATTATCATGGAGCGAGTCCCGGGCACCGAGCTCTGGCAATATCTGGACCTGTCGACGGGACAAGCCGCCCGCACGCTCGAGGTCGAGTTCATTGATCTCATGGTCGAGCTGCACCAAGTGCCTTCAACCCCATTCGATCCCGAAGACCAGCCGGCCGATCCGCACCACTTCATTCGCCGCACCCTCGACACATGGCGAGAAGTCGCAGCGGCAGCCGGGCCGGCAGACATCGAACATGCTCTCAGCTGGTTTGAGCAAGAGATCCCGCGAGTCGAGCCGTTGTCACCTTGTGTGACGCACAACGACTTCCACCCCGGCAACATCATGCGCGACGACACCGGCCAGATGACGGTGATTGACTGGACCGGCCTTGCAGTCACTGACCCTCGATTCGATCTCGCCTGGACGCTGCTGCTGCGCGAGACATATGGCGCGCCCGGTGCGAGTGACCGAGAACGGAAGCGCTATGCCTCGCAGCTGCCGATCCCGGACCTGGAGTTCTTCGAAGCCGCGAGTCGACTTCGGCGCCTGTTCAGCCTGATCGTTTCACTAACGGCGGGCCCGGAGGCACTCGGGATGCGAGCGGGAGCGGAGACACAGATGAGACAAGAGCTGCAACAATCCGCTGGCAGCTACAAGCGCTTCACAGACATAACCAGCTTGCGGCTGCCCAGCTACGAAGAGTTGGCTGATTCCTAGATTGGATCGACCGTTCCGCAGGCCTTGAGGAGATGTCCGTCCGGTTCGTGATGATGGCAATATCCGATCCGGTCATGGTTTCGCCCTAGCCATACGGCTGGATACGAGTGTGCCGTCTGGCCTCGTGACGAGGGACGCTGCTACGATCGCCCAACTGCAACACGGAGCTACTGGAGGGGATCGCAGTGTCAGAGATCAAGCTTGAGGATATTGGGAAGATCTATCCGGACGGGACACGTGCGGTTGGTGAGGTCACGTTGACCATCAGGGACAGCGAGTTCTTGGTTCTTGTGGGTCCGTCGGGGTGTGGCAAGTCGACGGTGTTGCGGATGATCGCTGGTCTTGAGGAGATCTCCGAGGGCAAGATGTACATCGGTGACAAGCTGGTGAACGACGTCGCTCCGAAGGACCGCGATATCGCGATGGTGTTCCAGAACTACGCGTTGTATCCGCATATGACGGTGTTTGACAATATGGCGTTCGGGTTGAAGCTGCGCAAGACATCGAAGGATGAGATCAAGCGCCGCGTTGATGACGCTGCTGAGGTGCTTGAGATCACCGAGTTCTTGGATCGGAAGCCGAAGGCCTTGTCGGGTGGTCAGCGTCAGCGGGTGGCGATGGGTCGCGCGATTGTGCGTGAGCCGAAGGCGTTCTTGATGGATGAGCCGCTGTCGAACTTGGATGCGAAGCTGCGTGTTGCGATGCGTACCGAGCTCGGTCGTCTGCATCTGCGGCTGGGCACGACGACGGTGTATGTGACCCATGACCAGGTCGAAGCTATGACGTTGGGTCACCGGGTTGCTGTGTTGCAGGCGGTGACGGCGAAGCGTCCTTACAACCTGGCGCAGGTCGCTCCTCCGACGGAGTTGTTCAACAATCCGGCGAACTTGTTCGTAGCGGGGTTCATTGGGTCCCCGGCGATGAACATGGTGTACGGCGAGTTGGAGTTGGAGTCCGAGGGCCGTGTGTATCTCAAGTTCGCGGACAAGCGGGTCTATGTCGAGACTGCGGCGTTGCATGCTCATCCCGGGATTGAGAACTACTACGGCAAGAAGATCGTCATCGGTATTCGTCCTGGGTTGTTTGAGGATGCCCGTGCTGCCGAGACGCAGGCGCGTGAGCGTACGATCAACGTCAAGACGGATGTGAACGAACTGTTGGGTTCTGAGTCGTATGTGCATTTCGGGTTGGATGAGGCACCGGTGATCACTCCCGACATCGAAGAGCTGTTGGCCGATACCGGAACCGATCCGGAGACGCTGGGGCATGAGACACGGTTTACCGCCCGGGTGTCGCCTGATGTCCCGGTGCCGGACGGCTCCGAGATCGATCTCGTCATTGACACGTCGAAGCTGCATTTCTTCGACCTCGATACGTCAGACAAGATCGGCTACCGCCCCTACGCCTAGAACCGGTCAGGCGGAGCGTTCGACGACGTCAATACCAACGGGTTCCAACTCGTCCATTAGCAGTGCGCCCTTGACCGCACGCTGCATCGAGTGAACCCCACGGAGCATTATTTCGCCGCGGAGCACCAGATCGATCAGTGCCGTCGCCGGGAACGCCGTCGTTCGTCTTCGGGAACATCAAAGCCAACCTCGGGTTCCGAAGGTTCTCAAGGCAAGGACTCGACGCCATGTCAAGTGAGTGGCGACTCGTCTGCACCGTTCACAACCTGCTCAAGATCCACCGGCAACGACTCGCAGCAACCTAACCCCGGAACCAGGATCGACGCGCCCCCACCCAGACACGCAGAAACCCCCACTCCGGAGACCATCCATGCGACAAGCCCCCACCGCAAGGTTCTCAAGAGTGGACATTGACGGCTCGAACCGCCGACCTCTGCCTTGTAAGGACGGCGCCAAGCAGCGAGAAGCTCTTTGTCAGCAAGGCTTCTAGCTCTTCGAGGTAGTTGGGTGTCCGTCAAGTGTCCATCGCGGCGCAACAACCCCCGCTCCTCTCGACGAAGACATCCAACGAAACCAATCACGCTGGGTCGGCGATTCCTCTCCGCCTCCGACTGCCGTCGGGTCATGACATCACGTAGACCATTGTCGCAGCAGTCGAGTTTCGGCCTGCGGATCGCGCCAGCAGCTAGCTCCCACCGGCTGGTAGACCCGATGAGGAACGGCGGCTAGCGCGCCAACGCAGTGCACGTGCGGCAACACGACTATCCGGCGTTTGCGATTCCCATGGTCTGTCTTCCCGCCTCGATCAACAACGACCTGCCGGGATCCGAGTTGAGCATCGGCGCCGACACGGCGCTCAATAACAACGTCGGAAATGTCGACAAGATAAAGCAGTCGGCGGTGGCTTCTGGGCGTTGCTTCGTCGTCGAGGTCATGGGTCGGGATTGCGGCTACTTGGCACTCATGAGCGGGCTCGCCACCGGTGCGGAGCGCGTTTACCTGCCCGAAGAGGGGGTTTCGCTCAACGATCTGGTGATCGATCTGGATGGCCTGAGGGAGGGCTTCTCGCGGGGGAAGCGACTCGGGTTGGTCATCCGCAGCGAACACGTCGATCCGGTCTACACGACCGGCTTCATCAAGGCCCTGTTCCAACGGGAGGGCGGCGATCTGTTGGATGTGCGGGCGGCAATCCTGGGTCACCTCCAGGAGGGCGGCGATCCTTCCCCCTTTGACCGGATCCAAGCCACGCGCCTGGCATCCAAGTCCGTCGAGTATCTCATCGAGCAGGCCGAGTCCGGGACCCCCACGAGCGCGTTCATCGGACTTCAGAAGGGCAAGATCCGGTCTACCCCACTGTCGGAGTTCCCGGAGCTCATCGAACCGGGCGTTCATCGTCCACACGAGCAAGGATGGATGGCGCTGCGGCCGCTCGCCCGAGTCATGGCGAGCCCGGGTTCTCCAAAGGTCTACGCGCCACGGCCCGTGTCTGCGGACCCGACCGGGGGGTTCCCGGCGCCCACTGCTTCTACCCGTCCGAACCGGCCCGCCCGTGGATCACGAGGACCTCGTCCAATTCGGCGCCAAGCAAGGTGGCGAGCGAGGTATACCGGGACCAGAGGAGCAGCACGACGGCGCCGCGCCAGCGTCCCGTACATCTCGCCGTAGCGGCTGAACGACGAGACGTAGGCCGAGTACCCGATCGAGGCTGCGGTCCAGATGGCGGTCGCGACGACGACGCCCGGGACGACCGACCGCCAGCCGTCGGACCGATTGGGCGGCGCATAGCGGAAGAGGAGACCCCCAACCGCAGCAAGGCCTGCACCGAGGGGAAGCCAGCGGAAGTTGCCGAACGTGACGACGGCATCCGTCGGATCGAATCGGCTCAGCCAGACCGGCACCGCGGCGGTGATTGCGAGGGCGAGAAGACCGGCGGCGATGGTCGCGAGCGGGGACTGCAAGGGCTCGTCTGCTTCCGCCGTGAGGTCAGTGCTCTCGCCTCCCGTGGCCAGGCACCAGCACGGCACCTGTACACAGACCCTTGCGGGTCCGGTCCATCAACGCGACGTGCCGGCGGTCTCCTGGTTTGGGGGTCGGTCCTCTGTTCGTCCCAACGTCGCCGCTGCGGCTTGGACACCAAAGGTGCCGCGGACCTCGTACTCGATATTGCCAGTCGCTGGCGTCCACTCTGCTGAAGCAGGATTCCACCACCGGAGGCGATCGCGATGAATCGGAATCTCCACCTGCGCAGACTCGCTGGCTCTCAACTTGAGCTTGGCGAAGCCCACTAGCCGGCGGTCCACATCGCCGATGTTCCGAGCAAAGACCTGCACGACCTCCGCTCCTGGTCTGGTCCCCGTGTTGTGAAGGCTACCTCCGATGACCACCTCGGTATCGCGCTCCTCGACCGCGAGGTCCTGCAACTCGAACGTCGTGTAGGACAGGCCGTAGCCGAAAGAGAACCTAGGTACGAGCCCAAGCCGATCGAACCCTCGATAGCCCGCGTACACGCCCTCGCCGTACCGAATCTTGCCTGCTTCTCCAGGGTAGTTGAGCAGTCCCGGGTGCTGCCTCGAGTCGATAGGGAACGTAACCGGCAACCGGCCCCCGGGATCTTGCCGACCGAATATGACATCGGCCACCGCAGAGCCGATTTCCTGTCCTCCGTACCAGACTTGAAGCACAGCGTCGGCATGAATGAGCCATGGCATCTCGACGGCGGAGCCCGCCACCGTCACAACGACCGTGTTTGGCTGGGCCGCCACCACTTCTCTGATGAGTTGATCCTGATTGCCTGGCAGAGAGAGGTCGGGACGATCAAAACCCTCGCTTTCCCACTCGGGCGTCAGCCCGACGACGACAACGGCGACGTCGGCTTCGGCGGCCAAAGCCCGGGCATCCCCGATCGGATCGGAAGGTCCGGGCAGTTCACATCCGAGGGCGATCCACCGTCTCTGCTCACCTGGCCTCGATCCGTACTCAACGGTGAGATCCACCTGTTCTCCGTGAGCCAGGTCAACGACCCACCGCTGCGGATCCGACGCATCGCCGTCCCAGGCATCGAGAACGACAACTCCTCCGGCCAAGACCCGCGCTCGGCCACCGGCGGACACGGCGAATGTGTGCTTCCCGCCTTCCGACGCAACGAAACGCCCGGAAAGCCGCAACGAGAATGCTTCATGGTCGACCCACGCATCGCCCGGACCGGTGAAGAAGAGGAAGGGCCTCGTCGTGGAGACGGTCCTCACCGGCTGCCCGCCGAACTCGGCGTCAGCGAAGTACTCGGCGAGAAACCCGGGATTGGCTTTGCCGTGAACCAACTGTCGCGGATCGATGGCGGCTGGATGACGGTGTGCATGGGCCCCCAGCGCCCACTGCACTTCAGATCCCTCGGGGGCGCCGGCCTCGATACCTTCCAGTATCGAGACAACACGATGGGGATTGACGGCGGAACTGCCGCCCCCTTGGTGCGGGGTGGCGGCCGCGTGCCCACCGATCACGGCGATGCGCGTCGATTTGGCGATGGGCAGGATGGACTCGTTCTTCAGCAGGACGATGGAATCGACCGCGACACGGCGGGCCAGGTCGCGGTGTGTCCGAGGTTCGTTGGCATGTTCCGGCTTCGGTCCTGACCGGTGGCGAGCTCCGGTTCTGTCGAGGAGAGTAAGAAGGCGATGTACCTTGCGGTTGATGGCGTCTTCGTCGACCGATCCGGCGGCGAGTGCACCCCGAACCCGATTCCCGTCCATCCACCTCGCCGGACCCGGCATCTCCAAGTCGAGCCCTGAGCCAACCACGCCGGGCCCGTAGGTGCCGTACCAGTCGGATATCACGACACCGTCGAACCCGAACTCGTCCCTGAGCACGTCATCGAGGAGAGGATGTTCCGAGGCGGTTACGCCGTTGATCGTGTTGTAGGCCGACATTGCCGCCCAGGGGTGCGCTCCTTCAACCGCAATACGGAACGGCTCGAGATAGATCTCGCGCAGTGCTCGTTCGTCGACTATGGCGTCGATCGAGTGCCGTTCGTGTTCCTGGTCGTTGCAGACGAAGTGCTTGATGCAGGCGCCGATACCTTCGGACTGAAGGCCGCGTATGTAGGCCGCGGCCAGCAAGCCGGAAAGAAGAGGATCTTCGGAGAAGCACTCGAAGTTGCGCCCCGCATTCGGAACCCGCGGGATATTGACCGTCGGCCCGAGCAGCACGTCGGCGCCTTTGGCCCGTGTCTCGCGGGCGAGGGCTCGACCGACTTCTTCGATCAGTTCCGGATCGAATGTGGCACCCATTGCGACGCCGACCGGGAAACTCGTCGACGTGGGCCCGTGATTGGCATCCGCACCGCGCGCACCATTGGGGCCGTCGGTCACTTTGAGCGAAGGTAGGCCGAGCCGCTCTATTGGTACGGTCTCCCAGTGATTGCGCCCAGCGAGTAGCTCGATCTTCTCGTCGAGCGTCATCTCCGCCAATGTTTCTGCTACCCATTCGGTCACTTCCACCTCCGAAGTGTTGCGCTGACCCTTCGTCACCTCATCCAGCGAATGTTGTCAATCTGCATCACGGCACTTTCTGGTTGCCCACAAGGAGATGGGGGCAATCAGGTTCGTGGGGATCGCCCAATTGCGAGTTGCGCTCTGGGAGTGCCAGTATTGCCCGACACGACGCGGAGGACGCGAACGGACTACAGACAACGACGTGGCAGCGCAGCCGCGGAACGGGTGATGAGAGCCGTGCGGCTCGACTCGTTCCTCTATTCGTCGGTAGCGGAGAATCCAGCCCGAACCAGGGAAGCTGTGACGGTGGCCGTCCTGTCGTCTCTCATCATGGGCCTCGGGTTGATGCTGATGAGGATCGTCGACCCAATCTGGTGGCTGCTGGGCGGCATCGGTTGGGCTGCAGCACTGCTTCTCGGCGGGAGTTGGTTCTTCGTCTCGATCAGTCGGCGCCTGGGGGGTAGCGGGGATTACGGTCAGATGCTGCGCGCCCTCGGCTACGCGATGGCTCCGCAAGCGCTCGGGTTCGTGCCGATTGCGGATTTCATCCCGGGCTTCGTCGTCGGCGGGGCATGGTCGACTGCATGTGCCGTGGTGGCGGTCAGGGAATCCCAACGTGTTCCCACGCGTCTGGCGGCGGCGCTGGTCATCGCTCCCATCTTCGCGCTCATTGCCGTTGCGCCGTTGCTGGTTGTAGCGCTCGGAGGCGGTGGTTAGGGGAATGATCCACTCGGTGCTGGCCCAGGTGAAGGATCCATATCCGCCACCGCCATTCATCTTTGATCTTCTCTTGAGCCTCGTCTTTGTCTGGGTTGGGTGGAAGGCATGGCAGAAGGGGCGCGGCTGGCGATCAGGAGCGCTGGTCCTGTGGCTGCTCGCACTCGGCGGGTTGTACACGTTCGTGCGCGGAGTCATGGTCGGGTGATCGCCGACTCCGGGAGCAGGACTTCGATCTCCTCGACTTCATGCCCCCGTTCGAACACCGCGGCACTCGTCTGTTTGTCGAGTCGCATGGTCGAGAAGGTCGAGACGCTCCCGTCGGCACGTCTGACGTTTACGGATCCGGCACCGTCTCCCAAGCGATAGGTGATCGGGACCTGGCAGTACGTGAAAGCCAGCGCATCGGATGGCACCGTGAGCGTCTTCTTCTGTGCGGCGACGTCGTAGTAGCTCCAGTTCGTCTGCTCGGTCAGGAACTCTCTGCGCCGCAACAGGACCGGATCGAACTCGATCGATCCATCGTCGACGCGAACCCCAAGCTCCCCCCACCGGGTGAATACCTCCTCTTTCACCTGACCGGTCATCCCCGGTTGTTGTGCCCCCATGTGAGCGGGGGAGTGGGAGTACGGGTCGATGGGGAAGGCGCCGTACTCGGCTGGTGTCTTGTCGGAACTGAGCCCGGCACGGATCCGGTAGTAGGCCTCGGCCAGAGCGCTCTGGGTAGCCGCAGACTCTCCCGAGATCCTTGCGTGCCAGAAGGACTCTTGCACGGCCAGGAGCAGCTTGGCGACCATGTGCCAGTAGATAGAACCGAGTCCCTCGTACTTGTACATCGAGCCGGAACGCCCGGTGAACCTCCTGTGCTGGAAGACTTCCTCGAACAGGTCATCGACTGCGGAGCGATGCGCGGCGACGAGTTCCGTCCACTGCGGCTGGGCGCTGAGATGATCGAGTGCTCCGGCAAGGCTCGCGCTGTTTGCCACCGACGGGGCGAATCGGCAAGTTCCCAGTGAGTCCCTATCGACCACCGTCGTGTCTCCTGCTTCGAGAAGGGCCACCAGCAACGGGTTCGCGTCGACATCCGATGCGGGAATCGTGTTCTTCTCGAGGAAGCTGGGCAGCTCCCGTGCCGGATACAAGATGAAGCTGTTCTGATCGGCGCGGTAGAGCGGGCTCTCGTACAGGGCGTCGATGATCGCCAAGACTTCCTCTGACGCCAACACTCCTGAGCTGAGAGCCGCAACCTGCCCTTCGAGCATCACGGGGAGATGATCGATTGACATCTCGCGGCCTTCGTCCTCGATGTGCTCGAGGTTGTAGGAGTGGTACAACCCGGATTCCTGACGATTGGCACGGATGCTGTGATCTGCGTAGTCGAGGGCCACCCGGCAAAGCTCGGCCACCGCTGCCGCGCTCACGGTTGCCTTGCCGGAGAACCCGTGCTCGTAGACGGCGGCTCGATAGTCCGAGAACGCAGAGCCAAGCCAATCGAGGATTCGCTTGCGGCGTCGGTCGCTGACGAGGGGCTGATCGAGGCGATCTCGATAGGTTGTCAGAGCGGACAGCGTCTGTTCCATCCAGGACGCCACCTCGGTGGATACGACGAACTCGCTTTCCTCCGCGCTGCCGAAAAGCTCGTGGCAGAAGGCGAAGTAGCGTCGGAGGTAGGCCAGGGTCACCATCGACAACCCGTTGCCGACCAGGGCATTGTTGGCGTCGTTCCACTCCGGTCGCTGCGTGTTCATCCAGATGCCGCCGTCGACGACGAGGTTGCCAGCTTGGCCAGACGCGGGAACGAGCAGCTTCTCGGCGAGGGTCACGTGCAAGACGGTTCCGTCGTGGTCCATGAGGAGCCGTCCGTCGGAGCCGACGATTGCGGTGCGGTCCTCGATCTCGCGCTGCGTGGTCGCGGTCGAACTCGATGGTGTTCTTGCTGTTCCGCAAGATGGCGTCGTAGGGGCGGATCCGGTAGGGGACGTCGGCGTAGCTGAATACCTCTCGGTTCAGCATGCTCGGCAGGGCCTCTGGGTCGAAGCGCATTGAGTCCTTCGAGAAGCCGAAGCAGGTAGATGATCTGGTGATCGCCCCAGTACCCGATGTTGCTCCATGAGTTCTCGGGATCCGGAACCTCCCAGTCGATGCCGTCCCGGGTCACCCGATAGGGGTTGAAACCGTCGACGGTGGAGGCATTGACAAACTTGGCAACGATGCTCTCCAAGTAGACGGGGAAGCTGTAGCACAGCGCTTCCCAGTTCTGGAAGATGTCTCGCCAGTTTCCCTGGTAGTCGAGAATCTGGTTGCCGTCGGTGTCCTGCACATTGATAGCAAACATGTTCCACGGTCGGCTGGGATCACCGTGACGACGGCTGAACGTCAGTGGGAGATACTCGTGACAGAGCCGCTCCAGGTCTGGGTCGTTCTGAGCGGCGGCCTGGCTGAGCAGCTCGCGGCGATCGATGTGCTCGCCGAGCGACGACAGCCAGGCGGCGTGCGTGCGGTGGACCGCGTGGTTGCGGTGCTCGAGGAAACGGTCCAGGTCGTCAATCGCGCACGGAGCCGTTGTCGACGAAGACCCCGCCGCGCATGCAGTTGAACAGGGTATTGGCGAAGTGATGAGCCGTTGCCATGCGGTCATTGGTGCACTGGTCACCGTCTGCCGTGGCGATCAGGTACCGCAGCCGGTGCTGAACCGAGGCCGACGTCGGCGACGACGTCTGCGGCCAGGTCGGGGTTGTTGAGTAGCTGGGCGCGGCGGTTCTGGACCTCGAGCTGGGTCTGGTGCACGTCGGCCACGATCAACCACGACTTGGCGCTATCGCCGTCGAGTTCGATGGTTGTGTTGAGGAGGTAGTCGCCGCGGGAGCCCTTGGTGAGCGTTTCCGCTTCCAGGCTGTGTCCTTTGCGGAAGTTCGCGATCTGGGTGGCTGAGAGCGCCACCGTGGCATCCGCGCAAGCCGACCGACCAGACGATATTGGCGTGCAGTGACTCTGCCGGCTCGGCTCGGTCGCTTATCCGCGCCTCGAGGGAGTAGATGGCCATTGCCGTAGCTGCGTCGACCTCGTTGCGGCGATAGGCCTCCGCCAGGGTGCTGCTCGATTGCTGCAGTGCCCAGAGGTACGTTTGCCGGCATGAGGTTGAGAAGGCCGTCGAGGATTTCGATGCTCACCGAGGTTGAAGGGTGGTGTTCGGATCAATCGTCGAGGTGCGAACGAAGCCGTACGTTGCTGAGGTGCTCCACTTGTAGCGGAAAGTGAGCCCGAGATCGTCGCGAGTTTCCTCGAACACGACGGTGTCGCCGATGAGGCTCTTGTAGAGGTTGCGCGAGACCGGTGTGAAGCTTGTCCGGTCGGTGAACGGTTCCCAGAGCTCGAGATCGCTGCCGTCGTGTGTCACGCGCAATAGTGTGAACGGTCCAGTCGAGCCACCAGCCCGGTAGAGGCGGTCGTCCGTTTCGTACGGGAAGAGCGATCGTCCCGGTTCTACACGCCCCGCGGCAAGACCGCCTCTGCTGGACACGTACATCCAATGGTCCGAGTCGCTGACGATGCTCATCAGAAAGGGGGGCATCCTGTCGAAGCCGTTGATCCGGTACATGTCGACGTCGTCGAGATGAACAAACTGTCCGCCAACCGGATCGTTGCTCTTCTCCTCGACGACCGCGCCTGATGCTTGGTCCTGGTCCTGTGTCATGAGTTCTTCGTGCTCCCGTTCCGTGCATACGATTGTCGGAACTCCAATGTGAACCGCTCTTGGCTCCCACTTTAGCGAAGGTGGGAGCGCTCCCGAATCTTGCACTCTGGGACCGGTTTGACTTCTCAGGATCTTCCCGCGTAGAGTGGGAGCGCTCCCAAATGAGGGTGGGAACGGTCCCACTCTGGTGGCGAGGAGGAAGGCTCGAGTGCCAAGCACGCTCGAACACATTGCTGAACTCAGCGGAGTCTCGCGATCGACCGTTTCCCGGGTCGTCAATGACGACCCACAGGTCAGCGCCGACACACGAGCACGAGTCCTGGAGACGATCGCGATCGAGGGCTATCGACCGAACCTCTCCGCACGGGGACTCGCCTCCGGGAAGACGAACGTGATTGCCGCCGTCATCCCCGGTGGCGTCAACAGCATGCTCTCCGATCCGTTCTTCCCCAACCTGCTTCAAGGAGTGGCAACGGCCGCGGATGCACGCGACTACTTCGTGATGCTCTCGCTTGTCGACACTGGCTTCCGGCACAACATCGCTGAGATCGCGCGCCAAGGAGTTGTCGCCGGAGTGATCTTCTCAGCGGGTCAGATCGATGACCCGCTTCTCGAACCGCTTGCAGCTGCGAAGATAGCCATGGTGAGCGTCGGCCGGTCGGACGACGCTCGGGTCAGTTACGTTGACGTCGACAACCGGGGCAGTGCACGGCAGGCGACCAATCACCTGTTGCGGCTTGGGCATAAACGAGTGGCAACCATCGCCGGCCCTTCCTTCGCCCCCGCCGCCGCCGATCGGTTGACAGGGTTCAAGGCAGCGATTCAGTCGTTTGGGTTGCGCGTCGATGAGAGTCTCATCTACGAGGGAGATTTCTCGGAGGCGAGCGGTCGACTCGGCATGAGGGTGCTGCTCGAGCATCGACCGGATGCAGTGTTCGCTGCAAGCGACCGCATGGCGGCCGGGGCACTCAACGAGATCAACGCCGCCGGCCTGCGGGTGCCCGAGGACATCGCTGTGGTCGGTTTCGACGACATCGAGCGAGCGGGGCATATGGAACCCCCGCTGACAACGGTTCGTCAGCGGCCCCAGAAGATGGGCGAGACGGCGTTGACCCTGCTGATGGGTCTCATAGCCGACCCTGCATCACCGCCACAGCGGATCATTCTTCCCACTGAGTTGGTAGTGCGAGCCTCGTGTGGCTCGCTGCAAGACCGGACAGAAAGGCAATAACCCGTCCCACTGAGTTGATGGTGCGAGCCTCGTGTGGCTCGCTTCAAGACCGGAGAGAAAGCTTTTCCACCAGTCGGTCAGCGCCTGGAGGAATATGGCTATGAGGGAACTCAAGCAGCATGATGCGGTAACCGTCGAGTACCCCGAGGAACGGGATCTGATCGCGCTCGAGCATCGGCAAGATCTCCGGCGACAGACGCACTTCTGCTGCCATGCCGAGTTTCAATGGAATCCCCGCTTTGCTGAGCGCGATCTTGAACTGCGCCAGGGAGCTGGAAATCGTCTGTACCGAGTTTTCGTACCGACCGGGATGAATGTGCGGCGTCACAATGGAAAAGCGAATGCCGTTTTCGTACGCGGCGCGCGCCATGGCCAGAGCCTCATGCATGTCACCTGCGCCGTCGTCGATACCGGGAAGCATGTGGCAATGTATGTCGATCATAAACTCGCTGCCGTCGCGTGCCGAGTACGACGCTCCTTCTTTGCATCCGCCTCGGTGTCCTCGTAGTAGCCATCGTAGCTATAGTCGCCGTAACTTTCTGCCTTCCCGACATCGACCTGGTTCAGCACGATGCCGGCAAGCGGTGCATGGTGCCGCGGTAGCTTCTGCAGACCGGCCTTGATTTGCTGGGTGCCGGTCGAATCGAACTTGACCACATACACGATAGAATCGGCGTGCGTGGACAAAACAGCGGCATCTGACACGGGCAGCAGGGGCGGGCTATCGATGATGATACGATCGTACGTCGCGCGCAGCGTTTTCATTATTTTGGAGAACCGCCCGGGCGACAGCAACTCCAGGGGATCCAGAGGGATCGCTCCGGTCTTCAGTATCTCGAGGTTGTAGTCGTCGCGAAACGTAATACACTTGTTCAGGTTCGCCTTACTTGCGAGGAGTTCAGGCAACCCCGGCGTGGAACGGTCGAGATTTAACTCGCGCGCGATACTCGGCCGGCGCATGTCGCCATCGATAAGCAGCACACGCTCAACTTTCGCGAAGGCCAGCGCCAGATTCATTGCAACCGTCGATTTGCCTTCGCCGACGATCGACGAGGTGACCAGAATCACTTTGTCCGAATCGTCGAGACCTGACAGCGATAGACCGGTGCGGATAGTACGGATCGCCTCACCGAATCCTTTCTCCTGTTCGGCCAACACCGCCGTCGCCGCTTGCTTGCTTGCCCTGCTGCTGAGTATTGGGACGGAGCCAAGCATAGGCAGGCCAATTTTCTCTTCGACCTCTGACGAGCTGCGTATCGTGTTGGACAGTTGCTCGAGCAGAAAGGCGGCGGCGATCCCAGCTGCCAGGCTAAATGCAAACGCCATCATCACCGCAGCTTTCTTGTGTCGGTCTGATCGGCAGCCGTCGGAACCACGGCGGCCTGCACGATGCGAGCATTTACCGAATCGAGGTCGCCCGTCTGCGCCGTCTCACGCATACGGCTGTAAAACAGCTCGTACAGCTGACGGTTCGTTTCGACTTCGCGCTGTAATTCGTCCAGACCCGCCCCTTTCCGGCTAACTTGCTGATATTCTTGTTTGGCTGCGTCAAGTTCCTCGTTCCAGCGCACGCACCTCGGATTGTCCTGCAAGGTATTCGGCACGAATTCCACCGGAAACGGCGCGCTGCTGCGCGTCCAGATTGTCCGTTGCTTCCGCCAGTTCCGATTGCGCGGCTATCATTTTCGGGTGCTTCGGGCCGTACCGCTTGGCCAGCTCCGCCACCTTTTGCTCGGACTGGGCCTGCACCTGACGAAACTGCTGCACAGCCGAGTTCTGGAGTATCGCCGGTACACTTTCGATTGAACCTGTGCCTTCACCGTACACTTGAAGATAGGCGATCTTTGCAGAGGACAAGCGCCGTCTCGCATCGACTAATCGCGCACTGAGGTCGTTGATTCGCAGAGTCGGCAGGGCCTGCACACCCTCCGCATCAATGAGCTTCTCTTGCTCGCGGTACGCCTGCAATTCTGCCTCGCTCTCCTGTAGCTTCGATCGCAATTCCTCGACGCGTTTGGCCATCCAACTCGAGGCTGATCGGGTGACAGAAAGCCGCGCATCAAGAATGTTCTCGATGTAGGCGCCGGCATGGGCGTTGGCGGAGTTTGCCGCGCGCCGTGGATCGGGTGAGTCGTAATGGATTCGCACCAGCTGCGTGCCCTCGATCGGCGCGATCTTCAACCCAGAAAGGTAATCTGTGATCTGCTTTTCGCGCGGATCAATCTTGACCGGGCCGCCAGGCGGTTCCGGCGGCTTGAACGGCAGCAGTGACCGCCAATCGAAACTGGGCAGGCCTGACGGTGACGGCACGGGCGGAACCACACCAAGAGTATCGACCACTTTCCCGGCAATCGTCCGCGACTTGAGGATCTCAGCTTGCGTGTTGTAGTAATCATCGCGCCGGGCATCGATACCGTAGACCTCTTCGATTGACACGACGTTGGCCTTTTCAGACTGGATGTGCACGATGGCCGAGGCCCGATATACTGGCGTCATTGCGGAAACTACCAGCCCCGTTAACAGCGAAACCACGAAAGCCAGCGCAAGGATGGACCACTTGCGTCTGTATATGACCGCCCAAAGATGCTGCAGGTCTAACCCCTCGTCATCCTCCCACTCGTCGCGGCTGTTGGCTGCTTTGTCCATTTATTGCTCTGTTTTGCTAAATTGTTTGCCGAGGCCGACTTCGCTTGCCGACGTGATCAAAAGAAACTCTGCGGCACATTGATGACATCACCGGCATACACCGGAATCCTCCATGTCGACTCTTTCGAACGAATCGGAGTTGGCTCGTTTCACCTCGATTTTGCCACGAGCCGCACGCGGCGATAAGCCTCCTGCGAGTGCCAACGCCCTTTCCAGCGTCAGCCCCGGCTGGTACTCGTAGCTGCCGGGCCGGTTGACTTCCCCGTTGAGAAAGAATGGGCGATATTGCTGAATTGCGACCGTCACGTCGGGGTTAATCAAGTAGTCACCGCGCAGACCGTCTGCGATGGTACGCTCCAATTCCGGTACTGTAAGGCCGGTCACTCGAATGTCACCGAGAAACGGGTACTTCAATACACCGTCGTTGGCCAGCGTCACGTTCATGCTGAGATCATCTTCACCAAAGACTGAGATGGCGATCTTGTCGCCGGGCGCAAGGCGATAGGCTTCATTCTGCTGCGCTGCAGCTGCCGTAACTGCGAGTAGCAGAATGACAAACGCTAGTTTACGTAATGTGAGCATAACAGGCATATTCCTGAGTATCACGTAGTCGTCAGCTTAACGCGCAAGCTGCTTCATGCAATTTGAACATATCTGGTATGTTCCTGGATAGGATGTAGTCGTCAGATTAAGATGTGACGTAGTCGTTAGATTAACGAGCTAGCTGAAAGTTTACTCCAATCGTGTACACCATGCCGTCAAACTCGAGGTCTGCCAGCGTGCTGGTGCGGCTGCGACGACTGACGCCCGCCTCCCAAAGCACCCGCTCCCCCTGTGGCAGGCGTAAGCCGAAATAAGTCTCAGACTCGTCCTCCTTGCGATTCGCGCCGACGAAGTCGTCCTCTCGCCTGTCCCAGCTCAGTACCGACTCGAGACCGATGGGCCACTCGTGGGTCCAGCTGACGCCGTAGCTGGAGCGGTCGATAAAATTGCCGCCGCCAATCGTCTCCTGATTTTCGCGCGTTGTAACGAAATCAAAGTACGAGTATTCGCGCGGCGACCAACGGACAGCGACATCCCAACTCGCGGTAGTTTCCGCTTCTCGACCGGGGTCGTCGAAACTCCGCCGCTGCGCACCAAAGCGAATTGAGCCCTCTGTTTTTGACGTGGCCTCCCAAGTGAAGCCGACTAAGGCACGCCAGTTCATCGCCTTCACGACTCGGCTCTCCGGGACGATCGACATCATAGACAACGTCGGTGTAGCGTGCTTGCAACACAAAGGCGGTTCGCTCCCGAGCCCCGATCGTGAGGCCGGCAAAAGCGTAGTTCTCACTGCGATCGAAGAACTGAGTACGGTCGCGATTGGTGCTGTATTCCAGCGCACTCTCGCCAAGGCCGAAATTGAGGCGCCCTCGCGCCCCTTCAGCACCGTGAGTGTATTGTGCCGTCCAGCCGATGCGCTCGAATTTGTCGGGCTCGGCAGGAAAGTCGGGTGAATCCGGCGACAGTCCCCGTGTTAGGCCACGTACCACGACCGTCGTGGCCCTGCGCGAAGACCGCCGAGACGTCCAGCACTCCTCGTGAACCGCTCTGAAACAATCCACGCCCGGTCAACGAGTGGTCTTCGTAATCGTCGTCTGAACTATCGAAGAATTTTCCATAATCCCCAACGTACTGCGCTGAGAACTGTCGCTTGCCGGGTGTAGAACTCAGCAACAGATCGGGGCTAATCCGAGCAATCCAGGACTCGATTTCCTGAGTGCTGCTATCATAGATGTTGTCGTTCAGGTCGAAGTGCAGACCGACGTTTGCCTGAAGACCACCCTCGTCGTCGCTCTGCTGCGCCAGCGCTGACGCGGCTGACAGCCATCCGGCGACAAGCGCGATCATGGTCACCCACGTACTGTTATTTTTATGATTTGCCATATCGTCACTCGTGAAGTTAAGCCGCTTCGAATCGCGTGAACAAGAGTCAGTTACGGAGAATTCGGTTTTGCGGCGTATTTCGAAGTATTATTATCATGACGCAGCCTATAATATATAGAAGATTGTCAGGGACATACATTAACAATATAGAGAAGTTTGTCAGCGACATACATTAGCTGGTCGTGTCATCTCTTAGCGACTGAATTATAACCGCCTGAATTATAAAAGAGGTCGAGCCTAATAGCTCCAAAGTCGTGATCGGGAATTCAATTTTTGCAGCTGTAACAATTCTGGCCCTTGCGGTTGCGTACCTTTGGGTACGAGACCACGGTTTCTCGTTGCCCGGACCTAGCGAACATAATGTGGACAGTATCCTTTCGCTATCACGATTGAGGAAGCAGTCCTTAAAGCTCGGTCTGGATATAGTCCTGCTGCCTTTTTGCCTCTGGTTAGCGTTCGCCCTTCGATTGGACGCGTTGTGGCCAGCTACACTGACAGAGTTTGCGTGGCTGTTCCCCTTTACGATCGCCCTTGCGGTTCCCTTATTCATCCGCGCGGGGATGTATCGAGCGACGGTGCGGTACATCGGGCCACAAAGCATCGTCGCGATGGCCGAAGCCATCACGATCCATATAGCCCTACTCACGGCCGTGCTCATTATCGGTGGCAGTGAAGGCTTTCCGCGGTCGGTGTTTGCTATCTACTGGGCGCTCTGTTTGCTGCTCGTCGCTGGCAGCCGGCTGTTTATAGGCGCCTACTTGCGCTACCACATAAAGGTCATGCGCGAACCTCGTCGAGCAGTGATCTTCGGCGCTGGCCAGCGAGGGGCAGAGCTAGCGCACGCGCTTCAGCAAAGCATGGAATACAACCCCGTGGCATTCGTCGACGACAAACGGGCGCTGCACCATACGGAGATTCATGGCTTGCCCGTCTACGCGTCTGATCGCCTCAGTCACCTGATTACCCAGCGTGGTGTTGAGGACCTCTTCCTGGCTATTCCATCCGCATCGAAAAGCAGGATCAGGGAGGTACAGATCCGTTTCGAGGATCTGCCGATCAATATTCGGACAGTCCCCGCAATAGCAGACTTGATCACAAGAATCTCGGATCCGCGCAAATTCGATGCCGAGGATGTCTCAGACATTATCGGACGCGACCCTGTACCGGTTGACGAAGAACTGCTTCAGCCGACCGTTCTTGGCAAGTCGGTAATGGTTACTGGAGCCGGTGGCTCGATCGGGTCAGAACTCAGCCGCCAGATACTGGGCATAAAGCCATCGAGGCTGGTCCTTTTCGAGGTTTCAGAGGCTGCGTTGTACTTGATCGAAAGGGAGCTCAATGCCTTGGGAGAAACTGCAACCGAAATCATCCCGGTGCTGGGCACGGTAACGGACCGCGAGAAGACCCGATCGATCATCCGAAAACACGCCGTTCAAACCATTTATCATGCCGCCGCTTACAAACATGTCCCAATGGTCGAGAACAACCCGGTCGCTGGCGTTGAAAACAATGCCTTCGGTACATGGCACATGGCCAATTCAGCAGTGGCAGAAGGCGTCGAAACGTTTGTGCTGGTGTCAACGGACAAGGCCGTACGCCCAACCAACGTCATGGGCGCATCCAAGCGTTTGGCCGAACTCTGCATTCAGGGCCTCGCTGCGCGCCCGTCCGGCACGCGCTTCACAATTGTTCGCTTCGGCAATGTACTCGGTTCTTCGGGATCCGTCGTACCCCTCTTTCAGGAGCAGATTGCAGAAGGCGGCCCAGTCACCGTCACGCATCCAGAGGTGACTCGGTACTTTATGACGATTCCGGAAGCCGCCTCGCTGGTCATTCAAGCCGCTTCAATGGGTCAGGGTGGCGACGTTTTCGTACTCGACATGGGGCAACCGATCAAGATACTGGATATCGCTAAACGGCTCATTCGGCTAGCCGGACTGCGCGTCCGAAATGCCGACTCTCCAAGCGGTGATATTGAGATCCTGCTTACCGGCCTGCGCCCCGGAGAGAAGCTCTACGAGGAACTATTGATCGGCGAGAACCCGGAACGTACTCCACATCCGCGAATTATCCGTGCGCAAGAAGCAGATCTGGAATGGAGCCAACTCACGAAGATCTTGAACGATCTAGAGGTCGCCTGTAGGAACTATGACAACGACGCCCTCCGACGCTTGCTAGAGCAGGTCGTGACAGGTTACACGCCGCAGAAGGGAAGCGAGGTTCATACAAGCTCGAAAGCCTTCGACTCCAATGCAGATTCGGAACCTCTAAGATCGCATTCTCCGTAAATGTCTCAGCCTTTGGCCTGATACAAACCTCTGCGATAAGTTGCATCGTGCGTGGTGACTCGTGGGACCACAATCGCACGCCTACATTACCGGGCCCTGATAAATGATTGAGACAGTTAGCTTCAGCAATTCCAATAGCGCACCGATAGAGTGGGAAGCGATATAGCTTTCTCGCGCAAACTGGAAATTTCGTAGCCAAGAATATGCGATTGATGATCAACACCGCTTTTCAGCGATTCGGCGGCGCCGTGCAAGGTGCTCTGTCGCTGGTTCGAGAGTGTCGCGCATTCGCGGATCATCAGTATCATGTCGTGCTTGGCCCAGGCGTAGGAAAACACCTCGATCGCAAAGAGTTTCCAAAAAACTTCCACTTTTACGAAGAGTCTTTCGGTGCGATGGGCGTACGCAAACTACCTGCCGCAAGCAAAACGATGGCCCGTCTCGAGAGGAAGATTCTGCCA
>CAWKLM010000031.1:0-10278 GCA_963850475.1 Ilumatobacteraceae bacterium
TGAGGACCTGAAATGAGCGACTCTCGCCGGTGACCTGCGCAAATCTCCTGGGTTCTGGCGCTCGCGAAAATGCTCGATGTACCGAAGGGTACGACTCCGCTTTTCGCAAGCGCCAAGAACCTCAGGATTTTGGCACATCTCATCCGCCAGAGTCGACCATCTCAGGTCTCCGGATCTACGAGGTCGATCCGCTGATGTGCCCGTCCTGCGGTTCAGAGATGAAGGTGATCGCGTTCATCACCGAGCACGACGTTGTTGACGCGATTCTGAGGCATCTCGCGAAAGCGGAAGCGCGATCTCCTCGCGGCCCGCCAGGCGCGGCGACCTTCCCCGCCATCTCCTGACTCCATCTCGGCCGCAGCCGTCCGTGCAGAGTGTGCTCATGGAGGCTGCGGTCGGACGCGGAGCCGGGGTTCGGAGCGTGTTGCCCTGGGACGGACTCTCCCGACCGCCGGATTCTGCCGTATAGGTGACCGCTCGGGGCATGCGAGCCCATCCTGGGCTCCGAATAAGCGCCTCAACCCCGCGCTAGGCTGGCGCTGAACGAAAGGAATTTCCTATCCCTGAGCTTTTGTTTTTCCCGCCGCGGCAGGGCCTTGATCTCCCTTTCGCGGGTCGAGGCGTTGGACCTGTCCCGCTGGTTCTCGTGGTAGCGCAGTGCGACCGGCCGGCGCCCTCGGGTGTAACGTGCGCCTCTGCCGGCGTTGTGCTCGTCAATACGACGCTCGAGATGGTTGGTGATCCCTGTGTAGAATGTCCCGTCGGCGCATTCGACGATGTAGACAAACCAATGCTCAATCGCATGATCGTCGAGCCGGTTGTTGTCAGCCATGGGTTCGAACTCTCCCTTAGCAGAGTTTTAACGACCAACACGCCCATCACCGGGGCGCGATCTGACGGAATCAGAACGCAATGACCAGCCCGACCGTCCCCTCGGCCTGCCAGAAAAAGTCGCCGCTGAAGGCTATGAAGCAGCCCCCGGAGCATCCCACCGCAAAGGCGCCGCTGCCACCGTAGGTCCCGAACAACCGACCGTCCAACCGCAGCCCGACGTGGTCATTGAACAGATACTTGACGCCACCGTTGATTCCGAACGAGAAGTAGGTGCCCGAGGAGTCCTCGTCCACCGCGGCGACTTGCGTGGCGCCGATCGTCATGCCGAGATACGGCCGGGTCCGACTCCACGGCTCGAAGACATAGGCGGTTCCGACATGGAAGTAGTCGATGTCTAGATCGACCCGGCCATCGTCCTCAAATGAGAACCGGTCGACCCCGGTCGACTGGTGGCTCCACAGCAGCTGGAGGCGTGCCTCCGCGCTCAGGGCGAATTCCAACCCGAGCCCATAGCTCGCGGAGCCGTCGAGATCATAGGCGATCCCGGTTTCATCCGCCACGGCGCCACCGAACCGGAGGCCGGCGAAGGGATAGAACTCGACTTTCCGGGCGAACGCGTTCGGAATCCAGAGCACGCTTACCAATACGACAGCGGTCAGAACACGGGTCTTCATGCTCCCCCCCTTCGCCCCGCCAGCCTACCCCATCCGAAAACCGAAAACCGAAAACCGTGCCAGGCACCGCTTTGCATCGTCGGGACGACAGTCACCGCCGAGGCGGCGGTGGATGTGCTGCGCCGGCGCGGGCTCAGCGACAGCATCAGAGTGATCTCCTACTACTACAGTCCCGGGGTGCACCGCGGCATCAAGCGGGGCTCTGTTCTCGCGGCCCCGTCGGATCAGCAGGCATTGCAGGCGCGAATCGCCATCGACACCATGGTGCGGATTCTCGAAGAGAAGGATTATCTCAAGCACGTCGCCCCGCGAGTCGTGCTCATCGACGGCGACAACCAGTTCGATTGGGACTCGTCGACCACCATGGCGCCTCGCGGGTTTCGCCCGATTTTCAGCATCAACCAATGAGATCAGAACCGGTAGACCGTCCCGTGAACGAGCGCCGATTGGTTGCCGGACTGTGGCTCGTTCCCCTGCTCATCCTCGTTCTGGGAACAGCGGGAAGTTGGAGTCTGAGTCAAGCATTTCGGCGGGACGCCCTGCGCGCCTGGCAAGGCCAGGCAGAGCAGGCCGCGCGCTGGTTGTCCGGGACGCTCCTGGGTTGGTTGGAGGAGAGCTACGCCCCAATTTCCGGTCTCGCGGTCCTGGCGGAGAACTCACAGACCCTCGAGGAGTGGGAGTTCCTCAACGGCATCGATGACATGGAAGCGCGCGCGACCGCTTTCTTTCTCGATTCGGCCGCCTATCTCCGCCGCGGCGAGGACAGAACGCTCGAAATCGTCTTCTCCACCGACGCCACCGGGCCATTGGCCTCCGGGACCCAAGCTTCAAGCCCGGGCGCCCCCGCCAATACGGTGGAGGCGGCCTTTGCCGAGCCAGACCGGATCCTATTGGGACCTCCTCTCGAGCAGGAGCGCGGGCCGACGGTCTCCATCGTTGCACTGAGCATCGTAGAGAAGAACGGCACGCCGGGGGTGGTGGCCGGTCTGGTCAACTATGACGCGCTCATCGAAGGACTCTTCGAGATGCACGTGCCGGCCGGGTGCTCCCTTCAGATCGTCGGGAAATTCCTCGGCAGTGAGCCAGTCACGGTCTACGCTGACAGCAGTGAGAACCCCCTCTACTCGGTGACAACCCGAACCATCAGTGCGGGCGCCGATCTCTCCATCACCTGGGTGGCGAACGCCGAATTCGAGGGCGGGCCCGCCTACGGTCTTTCGCGTGTCGTCCTCGTCGCCGGGACCACGGTTTCCGCGATCATCGCGCTTTTCATCGGAATGCTCTTGCGCAGGAACCTGGTGATCTCGCTGCGGTTCAGCGAGGCGACCAGGGAGTTGGCGCAAAGCAAGGAGGCGGCCGAGGTGGCCAACCGCGCCAAGAGCGCCTTTCTGGCCAACATGAGTCACGAACTGCGAACGCCGATGAACGCCATTCTCGGTTACAGCGAGATGTTGATGGAGGAAGCCGAAGACGACGGGAACGAAGCGGCGGTGGACGACCTGAAGAAGATCCATTCCGCCGGCACGCACCTGCTGTCGCTGATCAACGACGTTCTCGATCTGTCGAAGATCGAGGCCGGCAAGATGGAGCTCTTCCTCGAGACCTTCCCCGTGTCGGGGTTGATCGATGAGGTCATTTCCACCGTCGACGCCCTGGTGAAGAAGAACGGCAACCGGCTCCACGTCGAGGTCGAGCCGTCGCTTGGAGAGATGCACGCCGACCTGACCAAGGTGCGTCAGGCGTTGTTCAACCTGCTCAGCAATGCAGCCAAGTTCACCACCGATGGCGAGATCCGTCTCGCGGTAAGGTCGGATGACACCCGGAACGAGCCGTGGGTGCGGATGGCGGTGGCGGACTCGGGGATCGGCGTCCCTCCGGACAAGATCGGCCTCGTCTTCGAGGAGTTCTCCCAGGCCGATGACAGCACGACCCGCGACTATGGCGGCACCGGTACCCGCCAGCGCACCGAGGAGCGCGGCGGCGAGACCGGCGGTGATGAACACGGAACCAAGGACTGGCTCGGCCGTTTCGCCGAGGGGAAGAAAGCGGATCCATCCGAGGAGACCGGCCTTGATCATCGCGCCGCTGAGGACCGCGCTGGCGGGTATCGGCGCCGCCGGGTGCGCCAGCGGAAGCCAGAAGTGCAGGGTCAACGCCCCGGCCTTGATCCCGAAACCGACCAGAACCAGCAACATCGCGAGATCGTCGGTTCGTCCGCGATGAAGCTCGGCGATCTCCATGGTGCCAGTCGGGTCACGATCAGGAAGACCAGACCGGTGAGGATCACCACCTCTCCGATCATGGTCAGCGAGAGATAGATCGCGAGCCGCTCGCCGGGCGTCCGCGTCGTCGTGCGATGGGAGACCAGACCAGCGGACGCGAAGCCCCATCAGGGCGAACGAGGCGAAGAAAGTGGGGATGTCATCGGCGATGATCAGACCGAGGTTGCCGCCCATGGCGAGCAGGAGCAGGAAGAAGAACCGTGAGATCTTCCGGATCGTTCTTCAGGTAGCTCCGTCGCATACCAAGCGGCGGCCATGTAGAGAACGACCGGTGAACCGAGAAAGACCTTGCCGGTCTGGTCGAGGAGCAGGACGGTGTGCTTGAACAACCAGGGGATCTCGATCGCGGTCCCCGGCTCACCGAAGAGGGCGAGAGCCAGCGCCGGGGACCGCGGCCAGCGGCGCAGCCGCGATCGCCCAGGCTGCGAAGCCGCGGAACGGCGAATGCGGCGGCCATCATCCACGGCAGAACGACGGTGGCGATCAGCAGCACGCGTCGATCGTGCCGGGTTCACGGTCATGGTCCGTACTCCCGCCGCGCGATGATCCGCGCCCACGCCAGCGGGCTGAAGCTCGAATCGGCGAGAACCCCTGCCAGAACCACCATGGCCGCAGTGAAGAGCGGAGGCACCAGCAGCATCCAGTGTCGTTTCGAAGCGGCCGAAGTCGCGTTCGTTGGGCCACGTCCGGCGGAGGCTAGAGAAACCAGGCACGGTAGAGGATCGGCAGGAAGTAGGCCGCGTTGAGCAGGCTGCTGGCGGCGAGGACCAGGGTGACCCACTCCTGACCCGGCGGCAATGGCGCCCTGCTTGAGGTAGAACTTGCTGACGAAGCCGGCCAGCGGCGGCACCCCGATCATGCCGAGGGCGGCCACCGTGAACGCGGCGGTGGTCCACGGCATCCGCCGGCCGACACCGTTCATCTCGCTGACCCGGTGGATCCCGAGGGTCTCGGCGTAGTTGCCGGCGGCGAAGAAGAGGGTGATCTTCATGATGCCCTGGTGGACGAGGTGGACGATGCCGCCGATCGTCGCGAGGGGCCCGAAGATCGCCGTCCCGAGGGTGATGTAGGAGACCTGGCTGACGGTCGAGTAGGCGAGCCGCTTCTTGAGGTCGTCCTGGACCAGGGCGCGGACTGATCCGTAGATGATGGTGAAATCCCGCCAGCAACGGCCAGCGGTTGCAGCAGGCCGAGTTGTTCTGCGCTGTCTCGATGCCGTAGACGTCGTAGACCATGCGCACGATGCCGAAGGCGCCCGCCTTGACGACCGCCACGGCGTGGAGCAGCGCGCTGACCGGCGCCGGCGCCACCATCGCCCGGGGGAGCCAGCCGTGCAGCGGCACGAGGGCCGCCTTGACGCCGAAGCCCGGCGATGAAGAGAAAGAAGATGATCGGTGAGCTGTGTCGGGTGGCTGGCGACCACGGCGTGCAGTGCGCCGCGCTCGGTGAAGGCCACCGGGCCCGCGATGCTCTGCAGCCACGCCACGGCGAGCAACAGCACGGTGCCCGCCGCCGACGGTGTAGGCGAGGTAGATCCCGCCGCGTGCAGCGCCTTCCGGGTGCCGCGGTGGACGACGAGCGGGAAGGTCGAGATCGTCAGCAGCTCGTAGAAGATGAGAAAGGTGATGAGGTTGGCAGCGAGGGCGATGCCGACGGTGGAGGTGACGCAGAGGCTGAAGAACCCGAAGAAGCGGCTCCGCCGCGGCGAGTCCTCCAGGTAGCCGACCGCGTAGAGGGTCGTCCAGAACCAGAGGACGCTCGACAGCGTGACGAAGAGCATCGAGTTGGCGTCGGCCCCCAGACGCCAAGCACCACACCCGGCGCCATGGTGAAGGACATTTCGAAGATCTCGCCGCCAAGAACGCCCCGCAGCAGGATGGCGACGAGGACGATCTTGAGGACGGCCCCGGCGAGGTTGAGGCCGGTCCGCAGCCGGTGGCTCTCCTCGCGCAGAAAGAAGATCACACAGCCGGTGGCAAAAGAGCTCAGCAGGATCCCCAGCAGGAGGAAGCTCGAAGGGTTCACGGTCCCGTACCCCGTGACAACGCGTCTCCGAGCAGGCCGGCCGGCAACCAGGCGAAGAGGCCGAGGACCACCGACAACGCGGCAAGAGCGAATGCTGACCACTCCATGATGCGTGGAACCGGTCGCGGCTCGAAGATCGTCGGCGGTCATGACGAAGGCGGGGGCGAGCAGACGGAAGATGTACGCCGCCGCGAGCATGCTGCCGACGAGGATCGCGGCGACCCACCACCACTGCCGCTGATCGAGAGCACTGACGATGAGCAACCACTTGCCGACAAATCCCGCGCTCGGCGGCAGTCCGACCAGGCTGACGCCGGCGAGGCCGACGGCGAACGCCGACATCGGCATCCAACGGGTCATTCCAGCAGAGCGATTCGATGCGGTCGTTCCCGACCGCTCGCAGGACGTTGCCGGCGGCCATGAAGCATCGACGCCTTGGCAGCGGCGTGGGACAGCAGGAAGACGAGCCCTCCGGCCACTGCCGTCGACCGGGCGTCCGCCGACCGGGCCAACGGGAAAACCAGAAAGAGGTAGCCGATCTGGGCCACGGTCGAGTAGGCGACGAGGAGCTTGAGCCGCGACTGCCGCAAGCGCCTGCAATGAGCCCCAGAAGATGGCAGCGACGCCGAGACCGCCGATCAACTGGGCGGCGGCGGCGGAGACGAGGTCGTCGAACGGCCCGAACCACAGCCGCAGGAGAATGTAGAAACCGCCCTTGACCACCAGCGCGGAGAGCGCGGCGCTGACCGGCGCCGGGGCGCTCGAATGCGCCGGCGGAAGCCAGAAGTGCATGGGAAAGAGCGCCGCCTTCATCATCAGACCGCCGGTCATAATACGAGCGCGACGATCGAGGCGGGCTCGGCGGTCACGACTTCGCCGAGCATTGCCAGATCGAGGGTGCCGGTAGCCGCCGTACAAGTACCGCCACGCCCATCAGGTAGAACAGCGATCCGGTCAGGCTGACGAAGAGGTAGCGAAGCGCGGCGTGTACGGCGTCGGACCCACCGGCCAGCGCGACGAGCGCGACTGCGGCGAGTCCCTGGATCTCGAGGGTGACGTAGAGGTTGAAGACGTCGCCGGAGACGAACATGGCATTCAGCGCCGCCAGCACGAAGAGCCAGAGCGGCCAGAAGTACCGGGACTGGCGGCTCGCCGCGGTACCGGCCGGGGCACCGAAGTACGCGCAGGCGTAGATCGAAATCGCAGCTCCGACGACCGACACCGCGAGCAGGAGGAGGGCGGACAGCCCGTCGGCACGGAGCACGATCCCGAGCGGCGCGGGCCAGCCGCCGACGGTGTGGACGAGCGGCCCGATCGCGGAGATCTTCAGGGCCGAGCCAGAGGCTCAAGGACACCATGAGTCAGTGACGCGGCGAGCCCGATCCGGCGCGCTGCCCGAGGCACCGCGAAGGCAGCCACCGCCGCCAGCAGCGGCACGAGCGGGATCAGAATCAAAAGGTGATCGGCGCGTCACGGTCGCTCCCCATCGTCGTCGTCACCCTCCTCGCCGCCGCTCGAGATCGGCGAGAATCAGTGCCACCCCGGTGGCGCAGACGGCGACGACGATCCCGGTCAGCACCATTGCGTGGGGCACGGGGTCGGGCCGGTCGCCGCCGCCCCGCGCGGCGATGGCGACGAGGACCAGAAAGACCCCGCTTCCCATGACGTTGACCGCGATGATCCGACGGAGCGATTCGGCATCGCGGAACACGCCGGCGGCGCCGCATGGCGAAGAGCGCGGCGCCGACCAGCAGAAAGAGCTCGAGGGGCGCGCCGGTCACGGACTGCTCCGATCGCTGGAGCCCGACTCGGGCCGACCTCCGTAGAACAGGCAACCGAGGGTCAGACCGATGGAGATCAGGGCGGCGGTCTCGATGAGGAGAATCAGGAGCTTGGCCCGTTCTACCGGGTACTCCAGAAACGCAACGATCCGGCGATCATCACACCCAGCCCGACAGCGATGAAGACCGCGAGGCCTGACCCAGAGCCCGGTGCGAAGCAGGGCGATCCGGCCGGTCATGGGGCCGACCGGTGAGACCTCCGAGGAGAACGAGGACACAGGCCCCGCCGAGCAGGGCGCCGCCCTGGAAGGCGCCGCCCGGGGCGAAGGCCCCGATCCACAAGAGGTAACCGCCGGTGATGATGAGCAGCGGAATGAGGAACCGGAGCAGACCTTCGAGGAGCGGTCCGCTCGGAGAGCCGGGACGCAATCTCGGGGCGACCGCAGACTCCAGACCGCGACCACGGCGAGCAGCAAGACGCCGAGTTCGAGCAGCGTGTCGTAACTCCGGTAGTTGAGCAGCACGGCGGTCACCGGGTTGGTCACCCCGCTTTTGCTCGAGCGAGGCGTGGGCCTCTTCGGTGAGTCCCGGGCGCAGGGATCGGCAGGCGCGAGCACGGCCCACGACGAGCACGCCGAAAATGACGCAGCGCCAGGACGCCACCCGGGAAGCTGGCGCATCGCGGCCCCCTTCACGGGGCCCTCCGGAGCGGTGAGTGACCGGTCGGACCGACGGCGGAGGGCCGCGAGCATCAGCGCACCGGTGAGTCCGCTGCCGACGGCGGCTTCGGCCAGCGCCAGGTCGGGCGCTGCGAGCCGGAACCAGGTCAGGGCGAGGACGAGTCCGAGCGCGACAAAGCTCACCACGGCGCGGAAGAGCGTACGGCCTCGGTCACCGCTCGCCACGCCAACCAGAGAAGAAGAAGCGCCAGCAGGGCATCGAAGAGCTGCACGATGGTCATCGGCCGCCGCCCTCCTGCCGTCGTCGTGGTCCCGCTTTCCGTTCCCGCCGGCGATGAGGAAACAGACATTGGACGCGGCGGCGAGCACGAGAAGCCAGATCAGCACGAGCTTGAAGCCCGTCGTCCAGCTCGACGCCTGGAGAAGAACGGCGAGGACGTGAAACCGAGCCCGACGTTGTCGGCCTTGGTCAGGGCGTGGAGCCGACTGTGGAGGTCGGGCAGACGCACGAGGCCGATCGTCCCCGCCGTGAAGAAGAACAGCGAGACTGCCAGCAGAACGGTCGAGGCCAATTCGATCAAACTCATTCGCCGGGCCCCTTTTGGTCATCGCTGCCGAACCAACCGAGTTGGACCGCTGCGACACCGAAGACCGCCGCGAGGAGAGCCAGCACGAGTGCGACGTCGACGCCACTCTCCCGACGCCAGGGCCTGGGACAGCACCAGGATCAGAGCGACACCGGCGGTGCCGAAGAGCAGTACCGCAAGCAGCGAATCGGTGGTGCCCCGGCGGCGCATCATGACGCCGAGGCTGACCCCGATATTGATCAGGAGTCCGCACGCCGCAAGCCACCAGACCGTTGCATCATGACGGAGCCTTTCCGAGACGGTGAACGAGCCCGGCGATCCGCTGTTCGAGGCGCCGCAGGTCCGGCATGCGGATCGGTCGTTGATGTCGATCGCGTGAACGTCGATCAGTCGCCCTCGATTCCGGCCGACAGGGTTCCCGGAAGCAGGCTGATCGTGCTCAGCAAGAGGTGACGTGCGGGTCCCGGCGGCAGCGAGGTTCGGTACGCCACGTGGCCCGGCGCGATTCGCATCTCGGGCGCCAGCACGCGGCGAGCCACGTCCCAACCGCCGACAACGGATTCGCGCAGAAAGTGAAAGGCGAAGGGAACCAGGCCCGACCACCGGAGGCCGTGCGGCAAAGAGGCCGGGAAGCGAGTCGCCGTCCACGCCGCGGCAAGGACCGCCGGGGCGCCGACATACCACGACTCGAGAGACGGGCCACAGAGTCCCAGCCAGATCACCGCGAGGACCGCCGCCGACCCGAGGAATCGAACAGGGCGGGGCCGCCAGGTCCGCCGACTCGCGCCTGAAACGCCGGCTGCGCTCGGTCGCGCTGGTGTGGGTTCCATCTCTCAGTCCGCTACGGCTGCCGTGGCGGTCCCGCGAAACGCTGGTCCGAGCCGCCGAGGATGCAGCAAATCGCCGCCGTCAAGGTCACTGTTGGATTGCTTGTGGGCCACGGTCTTCTCCCCGAAGTCAGTATCTCAAACTGGCGACGAAGACGCACCATTCCAACCGAGGCCGCCTGCAACATCATGCGGGACTCCGAAGACCCGTTGCCCGTGCCCGCCGCAGGCCATCAATCGGCACTATAAAGGTGCCAGGCACCGCTTTGCAGACTTGTGTTGGAGGTCACGGGGAGATGCCCGGCTTCGGCTTGCGGCCACGCCGTGGCAACGACCTGTGGTTTTTGGCTCATCCGAAGGAGGAGTTCTTGAATCACTCGCTGGCGACGGCGCAAGCACGCGCGCAGCGCGCGAGCAACCCGGGACCTCCGGATTAAAAGTCCACTGTGAATGCAATGGCGACAATGCTTTCAGGACACCCTTAGCCCGATCCTAGCCCCAAGAGAAAGAGGGCAGTTCGAGGCCGCATATTGTGGCGGCGACATACACCTAGGTTGATGTGCGCTACAGGAGCTGAGGGCGTCGATC
>CAWKLM010000032.1:0-9554 GCA_963850475.1 Ilumatobacteraceae bacterium
CCGGAACTGTGTGCAGTGTCGGCCGCTCTCGCGCCGTCGATACAGAGCGGGTCGAGCGTCGCTCTGTGGGTGGGCGCCCGCCAAGAATCAGAGCTCTGAGTCGTCGGGGCGGTTCACTCCCAAGAATCCAACACCGCTTCGCGGGAACGACTGCGAGCCCGAGCGATGAGGTCGGCGTCCTCACTCCGTGGTCCACGAAGCGACAAGCGCCTGCGCGTTCTCGGTCACGACGTCGTCGCCGACGAATGGACTGGTCGTGGCGACACGGACGCAGTCGGAGCCGTCGTCGATGAGTTGTTGACCCCTGGTGACCATTGCGTGAGGATCGGGTGAGGCACGACCGACTCCGACGATGGTGCAGGCGCGATCGGGTAATACTCTGACGCGAGTCATTGCCGCGAACCTGGCGAAAGGCTCGAGGTACAACCGCGGGGGAGGTCTTCGGTCCGTTGTCACATGATCCCGGTTCGGCGTGGAGACCGATGCGACGTGAGCTTCGAAGGTCCGGGCGCGCGTCGCCCATGGAGTCGTCGTCGGGCTCGCCCTGCGTCACGCGTCGTCGAGCTGTTCCGTGACGGCCGAGCGCATTTCCGCCTCCGACGTCGCACACTGGATCCGTGGTCGCGCCGACCCCGAGCAGCGCTACCTCTTCGGTGTCGCGGGCGCACCTGGTAGCGGGAAGTCGACCCTCGCCGCAGCCCTCGCCGACGAGCTGGGTGCTGTGGTCGTCCCGATGGATGGTTTCCACCTGCCCAACGCGACGCTCGACGAGAGAGGGCTCAGGGGTGTGAAGGGTGCGCCGGAGACCTTCTCCGCCGACGCGTTCGTCGCTGCAGTACGAAGGTTGGCGGCGGACGACACCGACGTCGACCTGCCCGGTTTCGATCGAGTCTTGGACGAACCGCAGCCGGATCGAGTTCGTGTGCGAGTGTCCGACCTTGTCGTCATCGTCGAGGGGAACTATCTCCTGCTCGACACAGAGCCGTGGGGCCAGCTGCGCGAGCTCTTCGATGCAGTCGCCCACCTCGACGTCGACCCGGCGCTACGCGTCGAGCGACTCGTCAACCGCCACGTCCGGTTCGGCATGACGTCAGGCCAGGCCTCAGCGTTCGTCCACCGGTCCGACGAGCCGAACGCCGCGCGCGTCGAAGCGGTCAGTCACCGGGCCCACCTCATCATCGAGGGAGCGCCGTAGGCAGCGATCGGCGGGACCACGCCGACCGAGACTTCCACCAGGTTTGCGACTGGCGGCGCGATCACACGATCGTTCAGCGCGATGGTCACGGCGCTTCGCCAACGCGTGCGATGATCGGGGCATGCGATCGTTGGACACTTCGAGGCACGATCCGTGAGGTTCTTGTCCTCCGTGGTGGGTTCGTTCAGTCGGGGCGCTGCGGCCAACCCGACCGTTTCGATGATGGAGGCATGCTTCGCCCACGAGGGTCTCGATTGGCGATACGTGAACTGTGAGGTCGATGAAGAGCAACTCGGCGCTGCCGTCGCCGGTGCGCACGCGATGGGGTGGAGGGGATTCAACTGCTCGACCCCGCACAAGCAGACGGTGATTCAGTTGATCGACGATCTCGGAGCGTCCGCACGCATCGGTCGGGCGGTCAATTGTGTCGTTCGGACCGATGCCGGATGGGTCGGTCACAACACCGACGGCGTCGGGTTCGTCCGGTCGGCGCAGGAGCTGGTCGACCTCGACGGTGTCGACAGCCTCGTCATCGGCAGCGGGGGTGCCGCTCACGCCATCGCGATCGAGGTCGCGGGCGCGGGGGCGCACGTCGTGCGTATCGCCGGTCGGACCGGCTCGACGGCGGCGAGTCTCGCTCGTCTCGTCGACACCGAGACCGGCTCGCAGGGGCACGTCGTCGAATGGACCCGGCCGCTGGTGGTCCCGTCGACGGTGCAGACTCGTCGTCAACGCCACCTCCGTCGGAATGAGCCCGCACCACGAGGAACTCATCGAGGTGGATTGGGACTCGGTCTCGTCGCGAGCGGTTGTCGCCGATGTCGTCCCGATGCCGGCGAACACCCAGTTCCTCCGAGCCGCCCGCGCGGCAGGAACCGCGACGATCGATGGCCGCGGGATGTTGGTGAATCAAGCGGCAGAGAACATCTTCTTGTGGACGGGCACGTGGCCCGACACTTCGGTGATGCGCGCTGCGCTCGACGACGCGCTCGACGACGATTGACGTTCGCGTGTCGTCCGTTCAGCGCGCCGACGGCACGACGATGACGGGAATGTCCATCAGCGTCGCGACGCGGGGCACGAAGCCAGGGTCCAGGCGGGCAACCCGGGCCGGCACGACGACGGCGCCGATCGTCCCTTCACCCCCGTAGTCGGCGATGTCGGCTGCGAGGTCGATCCCGAGCGACGACACGACCGCGACGGGAAGTTCGGTCGACTCGACGTGCGATCTGAGCTGGTCGAGGTAGTTCTGCGCGGCGATCGGAAGGTCGATGTCCTCGGAGGCGGCGTAGTCCCGGAGGGATTGTGCTGTCACTCCGGTCAACGCGACGAACAAGGTGATCTCCGTGGGAACCGGATGCAGATGCTCGAGGGCGTACTCCAGACTCCGCTCACCGACCTCCGACGACGGGTCGAGGAGGACGATGGTGTGCTGCGACTGGGTCATCGAGGTCGCGCCGTCGGCTCATGCTGCTGCGGCGCCGGTCATGATGGCGACCGCCTCGGCCATCGTGTGGCTCTCGGGCGTGACCACGGTCGCTCGGCGACCGAGACGTTGGATGTGGATCCGGTCGGCGACCTCGAAGACGTGGGGCATGTTGTGGCTGATGAGGATCACCGGCAACCCGCGGTCGCGCAGGTCGCGCACCAGCTGGAGGACTTGGCCGGATTCCTTGACGCCGAGCGCTGCCGTTGGCTCGTCGAGGATCACGACCTTGCTCCCGAATGCGGCTGCTCGTGCGACCGCGACCGCCTGGCGCTGGCCGCCTGACAGCGTCTCGACGGCCTGGGTGATGTCCTGCAAGGTGCCGATTCCGAGATCGTCGAGCGCTTGTTTCGCCTCGCGTCGCATCCCCGGCTTGTCGACCATTCGGAGCACGGATCCGAGCACGCCGGCGCGTCGGCGTTCGCGACCCAGGTACATGTTCGTTGCAATGTCGAGAGCCGGAGCCACCGCAAGCGTCTGGTACACGGTTTCGATGCCGGCGACCTGTGCGTCCTGTGGCCCCTTGAAGTGGAGTTGCTCGCCGTACAGGCGCATCTCGCCGGCGTCGGGAATCATCGCGCCGGACAGGCACTTGATCAGCGACGACTTCCCGGCTCCGTTGTCGCCGATGACGGCGAGCACCTCGCCGGCGTACAGTTCGAGGTCGGCGCCGTTGAGCGCGGTGACCCGCCCGAACTGCTTGACGAGTCCGGATGCCTGGAGGACCGGTTCGCGATCCTGGGTTTCGGTCTGATCGCTCATTTCCCGACCTTTCGGATCCATGTGTCGAGTGCGACGGCGACGAGAATCAGTGCGCCGATCGCGAAGTTCTGGTAGAAGACGTTGACGCCGGCGAGGCTGAGCCCGACCCGGAACACGGTCACGATGAGGGCGCCGACCAGGGTGCCCCAGAGCCTTCCCCGCCCGCCGAAGAGGCTGGTTCCGCCGATGACGACGGCGGTGATCGTCTCGAGGTTGATGTCGGCGGCCGCATTGCTGCTCGCCGACAGTGAACGGCCGAGTTGTACCCAACCGCCTACGGCGTACAGCAAGCCGGCGACCACATACACGCTGATCAGGACGCGGGTGGTGTTGATGCCGGCGAGGCGTGCTGCCTCTTTGTCGTCGCCGGTCGCATAGACGTGGAGACCCCACGACGTGTTCGACAGGATGTAGGCGAACACGACGTACAACGCCAGCGCGACGAGCACGCCGGTGGTGATGCGCATGTCGCCGATCGAGATGCCCTTGCCGGTCCACAAGAGGAACGAGTCCTCCCCGATGGCCTCTTTCGAGATGGTCTGGGCGTTGCTGTAGACGAGCCCGAGGGAGCTGAAGATGTAGAACGTGCCCAGTGTCGCGATGAACGGTGGTAGCCCGATCTTGGTGATCAACCCCCCATGGAACAATCCCAGTGCCATGCCGAGAAGGGCGCCGAGCATGAAGGCGGCGAAACCGGGTATCCCCCAGTCGACCGCGGTCTTGGCCATGACGAGATGGGTGAGCAGCATCGCGGTCCCGACCGACAGGTCGATGCCGGCGGTCAAGATGATGAGCGTCTGGCCGATCGCCAGCGTGGCGAGAACGGCGGTCTGCTGGAGCATGATGCCGATCGTGCTCGGCTGCTGGAAGCGCCCGTCCCCCAGGTAGGTGAACACCAGACCCGACAACAGCAGCACCATGGCAGGGCTGATGACCGGGTATTTGTGGAGTGCGTGCTGGATGTGATCCAGCGGCGTCTTGGATTGCCGCAGGAGCGCTGCGGCATCGTCGGGCGACGCTGCCGACATGTCGTTCTCAGTCATCGTCATGGTTCCCCCAAAGGAAGCGGTCACGGATGTTTGGGTTGCGATGTCAGGGAGCGGTCGTTCGTCCGCCCGCTCCCTGACATCAGTTCGGTGTCTGTGATGTGTCGATCGTGATCGCGGGTGGGGGGTACCGCGCGACGGATCGAAACCTTAGGTCAGCCCCAGCAGATGGCGTTGCCTTCTTCGACGGAGATGCTCTCGACGCCGTCGACCGGGTCGTCGGTGACGAGGGCGACGCCCGTGTTGAAGAAGTCGAGGCCCTCGGTGACCGACGGCGCCTCGCCGCCGGTGGCGAACGCTGCGATGGCCTCCATGCCGAGGGTCGCCATGCGACCGGGGTACTGCTGGGACGTGGCGCCGATGACGCCTTCCGAAACCAGACGCAGGCCGGGGTCGCAGCCTCCGTCGACGGACACGATGATCACACCATCCGCGCTGCCCGCTGCAGTGAGAGCGTCGAACGCGCCCTGAGCAGCAGGTTCGTTGATCGTGTACACGACGTTGATGTCGGGGTTCGCGGCCAGGCAGGTCTCCATCGCGGTGCGGCCGCCGTCAACGGCACCGTTCGTCGGCTCGTGGCACACGACCTCGTACTCGCCGCCGCTGTAGTCGCCGGTCGACGGCTCGTTGCCGTTGCCGGAGGTGTCGACCTCGTCGATGATGCCCATGCCGTTCAGGAAGCCCTGATCGCGGAAGTAGTCGACCGACACGACCTGATCGTTGAACAGGTCGAGCATCGCGATCGTCGCCTTCTCACCGGCGAGTGTGCCGGCCGCCCACTGCCCGATCAACTGCCCTGCGAGGTAGTTGTCGGTTGCGAATGTGATGTCGACCGCGGTCGCCGGGTTCGGCGGCGTGTCGAGCGCGATCGTGTACAGACCGGCTTCACGCGCGGCGTCGAGGGCCGGGACGACGGCATCGCCGCTCGGAGTGATCAAGATGCCGGCGTCTCCGCGGGCGACGGCGGCCTCGATCGCTTCGATCTGGCTTTGCGTGTCTCCGTCTTCTTGCCCGGCGGCAACGGTCAGGCTGACACCGATCGCATCGGCTTCCGCCTGCGCGGAGTCGGCCATCGACACGAAGAACGGGTTGGACGTGTTCTTCAGGATCAGCGAGACGCCGACGTCGTCGCCGACCGCCGGCTCAGCTGCGGGCTCCTCCGTGGACTCGGCTGCTGGCTCGGCGGCAGGCTCCTCCGTGGATTCGGCGGCAGGCTCATCTGCCGGTTCATCAGCGCTGTCGTCGTCGCCGCCACACGCCGCGGCAACGAGCCCGAGCGCGAGGACTGCGGCGCACGAGCGCACAAGTCGAGTTCGTGTCTTCATGAGTTTCCCCCTTGGGATTGAACGTCCCGTGCCGACTGCACAGTGTGACAACGTTGTCAGGCATAGTAGACAGAGTTGACAACGTTGTCAATAGCGAGTTGTGTATATCGAGACCAGAGAGAGAGTTGTCTATGTCGAGACCAGGAGGTGGGAGTTGAACCAGCGCCGTGTTGACGGACGCCGCCCGACGATGCGCGACGTAGCGAGAGCGGCGGACGTCAGCTTGAAGACCGTCTCACGGGTGGTCAACCAGGAGTCAGGGGTGCGCCCGGACCTCATGGCCAGGGTGCATGAGTCGATCGACCGACTCGGCTACCAACGCCACGACAGCGCACGCCAACTCCGCACAGGCGGTGGAGCGTCGAAGACGATCGGGTTCATTCAGGTCGACGTCGCCAACCCATTCTTTTCAGCGATCTTCCGAGGAGTCGAAGACGTCGCGACCGAGCACAGCTACCAGGTCATCGCCGGCAGTTCCGACGGCGACCCCGAGAAACAGGACGCGGTGCTCAGAGCACTCATCACCAGGCGCGTGGACGGCCTCGTCATGGTTCCGTCAGGGGAACAGCTCGACCTCCTCGTTGCCGAGATGGAACGGGGCACGCCGGTCGTGTTCCTCGACCTGCAACCACCGGATGGAATCGTCGGTGATCTCGTCCGCTCCGACCATCGCGGCGGCACGCGCACGATCACCCGCCACCTCATCAGTCACGGGCATCGACACATTGCGTTCATCGGGGACAACCCGTTGCTCTTCTCGTCGACGGAACGCCTCGCGGGTTTCGACGAAGCGATGACCGAGGCGGGACTTGCGGTCGACCCACAACTGGTTCGCTGGGGGCTCGGTGACACTCAGCGGAGCGTCGCGGTCGTCACCGAACTCGTCGAGAACCGTTCCGGCGCATCTGTACCAACGGCACTCGTCACGGGGCAGAACTTCATCACCATCGGAGCCGTACAAGCCCTCCACCACCTCGACCTGCAGGACGAAGTGGCCCTGGTCGGGTTCGACGACATCGACCTGGCGAGTGTTGTCGAACCCGGGATCACCGTCATGCCTCAGAGTCCTCGAGAACTTGGCCAACGCGCAGCGCACCTTCTCTTCACCCGACTCGCCGGAGACACCGGGCCTCCAGTGGTTGACATCCTCCACGACGAGATGATCGTCCGCGGCTCCGGCGAGATCGCGCCGGGATGAACCCATCGATCGTGGGCCGTCTGATGCCTGAGTGACGACGGCTCCTGCGCGGCCGCCTGCTCGGCGTAGCGACGTGCGGACGTCGTCGGCCGTTCAGGACCTCCCGGGACGCTCGTTTGCTGGATGTCTACCGAGGCTGCCCCGAGGCTCACAGGCTCGAGCTCGAACTGGGTGGACGACCGGCCTTCGGGACACGGAGTTCGGGTTCGAATCCGTGGTCGGACGCCCAGTCTGCGAGCGGCGTGGCGAGCGCTTGGATCTCGCTGCGATCGAGAAGGTCCGTGCCTTCGAAGATCTCGAGCGCGTCAGCGCTCGCTTCGAGACTGACCGGGAGGCCGTCGGCCCAGCGGCGCCAGGCGTCGAGCGTTTCGGAGAGTCCGCAGAGCTGGTCGATGTCGACGTTCCTGAGCAGGAAGGCGCGTCGGAGGGGGAGGTTCGTGATTGAACGCTCGGCGCGTCGGATGTCGTCGTGAGCTGTTGAGAGCGCATTGACCTGCCCCGCCGAGGCATCGATTCGCTCAATGACCAGTCGTGAAGAACTCCCATGTTGCGCTCGAAGAAGTCGCAGCGGGTCTCCCAACCCGCCGCAACCGCATCCCACGACTGCCGACTTCGCTCACGAAAGGCTTCGACATCCATGACTCGCACCCCCTTGGCATCGCCACGTCGTCGAGTCGACCGTACCAGTGCACCACGGCTCGCTGATCTCCGGCTTCGTTCCCACTGGAGAGCATCACCTGAACGCGCATCCGACCCACCGCCGGACATCCGGCGTAGTCGTGCGGTCGCCCCGTGCGGCACGCTTGTGCTCGTCGATGTGCGCGGGAATGCTCAGGCGTTCGGGTGGAAAGGACTGCGGTCGCAGCCGGTGGTTCATTGCGAACGGTGACCGCCAGTCACGTCCAAGACGGCTCCCGTGGTGAAGCTCGACGTCGGGGACAGGAGACAGGCGATGGCAATGGTGATCGCCCCATACGAGGATCGAGCCGATGAAGTCCTTGCGGTGATCGAGGATGCCGGCAATGACCTGGCCGACCCCTCGATGCGAGACATCTGGCACCGCGAGCTCGACTACGGACGCACCATGAACCCGCACGAAGGAATCGAGTGGGCGCTTCGCTGCCTCGCGGATGCCGCACCGTAGATCGAAGAGCTCCACCAACCCACGACGACGCTTCGACCGCGATCACCAGACTGGGCGAGGGCGACCAGAACGTGCCGCTTCGTCGCACACATATCGCTCAGCACCAACTCCACACCAGACCGCCCATCGCGGCACGTATGCGATCGGCCACCCGCTCCAGATTGCCAGCGGTCAGACGACCTCGACGGCAACTGCATTGGCGTGGGCGGCGAGCGCTTCGATGTCGGCTCGGTCACCTGTCAGGACCGTCCCGCCCGGCTCCGCGATCGCGACAACGAGTGCGTCGACAGCTGAACCGGCCCGGGCCCGCCGTCGCAGCTCGGCTGCTCGCCGAGCGGTCGACTCGCTGACCGTCGGTTCGATGATGCACATCTTCAAGAATCGGTGGGTGTTGGCGTCGCGCCTTGAATCACCTTGGAGGGATTCGACAAGCACCATCGTCGGGACCACTGGTGGCCAAAGCTCCTGAACCTTGAGCGCCCCGATGAGCGACAGCGCTGTCTTGGTGCGTGCAGACAGACGTGACACGCCGCCGCTGTCGAGGACCAGCACGGGTCACCCGACTCGGTCGAGCGAACGATCCCGGATGCGCCGCGCGATTGCATCTGCGCTGGCCTGTTGACGCTGGCTGGGCTCTCCGACCTCAGCGGCGAGTTCTTCGAGGTACCGGTCTGTTTCAGCAAGTGCATCCTGGCGCTCCAGCTCGGCACGAAGTGCGACCTGCAAGAGCTCGGAAGCCGGAAGGTCGCGTTGCTTCAGTTGTTCGTGGAGATCATCGGGCAGGTAGACCTGAACACGAGGCATACGCCTAACCATACGCCTACCTTCAGCGCATATCAACAAGCGCTTTGGATCGACCACCCACTCGTGATCGGCACGGTTGCGCTCGTCCACCTGCGCGGAAATATCCGTCGGGCTATGAGTCCTCGGACCAGACGTGTCGCTCGATAACCCACGGGGCGCCAGGACCGGTCCGTGTCGCGATGTGGGCAGCTGGCATCACCGCCAGTTCAGCGATCGACGAGTTTCGCTCGACAGCGTGCGCCATGTGGCTTGCCACGGCGGCGCCTGGCTCGTTCGCGTCGTTGATGCCGTCACCGACGAGCCAGCTTCCGTCCTCGGCGTGGATCACCTCGCGAGCGGGTTCATCTCCGCGGAGCACGGTCCGTTGAATCACCGCGCCGAGATTCGAGGGGAATACGTCCCCCTCGAACGGAAAGGGAAGATGTCGGAACATCTCCGAACCGTGATCCATCGACGAAGACTGCCGTATCGGATCTCGAACCGCAACCGACGAGAGCAGGACACGCCGCTCGGTATCGCCCGGTGCGAATGACGAGCCAAACCTGTCCGGGAACGGCACGTATGCATCTGGCAGGAGTCGGTGCCGCTCCGATG
>CAWKLM010000033.1:0-259456 GCA_963850475.1 Ilumatobacteraceae bacterium
CCCAGGCCCTGGCACGAAACACCAGGTCACGTGGCTTGTCGGCGTTTCCTTCGACTAAGGTCGGGGGCCTTCGCGGATGTAGTTCAATGGTAGAACATCAGCTTCCCAAGCTGAGAACGCGGGTTCGATTCCCGTCATCCGCTCCATTTCCCCTGGTAGATGGCCTGCTGACGCAACCGTCGTTCTCAGCTTTCTCCTCGTCGACAAGCCGAAGTTCGAGCCCATTCGATGACTGGGCATCGCATCAACCCAGGTAGCGAAACCGGCCGCTCCCCGACCTGCAGTTCGACAACACTTGTTGTCTTTGGCTTGTTGCACGCCAATCGCACAGATCAGAGTCAGAGGCCACACCGCGGGCAGATCACGACTGCACCACAACGGGGATGCCGGGAACGCATCGAGCATCGTCCCCGCCGAGACCGACACCGTCTACTCGGGTCCAGGCACTGCAGAGACCAGCGCCGGGGATCTGGACGCGATCGCCACCGCAACCGCCACGGAGGCCGGCGAGTCCGTCGCTGTCGGCCGAGGTGGCGGCCAGGCCGCTGCAGGCGACCCGAGAAGCCGATCGACCTCCGACGGGTTCGAGTGGTGGCGAGGGTCGGTCACTCCCGATCGGGCCGTCGGCGCGTGCCCGGTCGACGTGTCTGCCGCTTCGCGGCGGCCAACTCCACGCGTTCGGGGCGGTCCTTGTAGAACGGGTCGAGCGGAAAGCAACCAGAAATCAGGCCAGCCCGTGGCGCCGTGGTGCAATCGCTGAACGTCCGGCACACCAGTTGACGGCGAAGGGCGGCCCCGGCGAGCACGTCGCGGGGCAGGTCGGGATACGAGAGCGCCATCCGCCCGAGGCCGATCATCGACGCCCCGCCATCGTGCACCACCGCCTGGCCGACGTGGGGCAACCACTCCTGCAGGTACGAGTACCCGGAGCCGATCACGGCCATCCCGGGAGCGCTCCGGGCGAGCTCCGCCGTGGCCGACACCTGACGGGCGACGCCGACGAGCGGATCCTCGGGGGGCAGATAGCCGTCGGAGGGTGGGAACAGCGCGGGCCGTTGCACGTGGGGGCAGTAGTAGGGGCTGCCGGCGGTCGTACACACCAGGCCGACGCCGAGCGAGCGCAGCATCTCGATCAACGCGAACGGTTCGGTGAGATCGATCCCACGTCCGCCCGCGTCGGCGCCGAAGGCGAACCGGTACGGCTCGTCGGTCACGGGGACTCCACGGCCGTCGTCGCCGGCCGTGTACGGCACGGTGTCGAACACCGAGAGCCGGACCCCGATGGCGAGCGTCGGCGCGGCGGTCCGGATGCCCTCGATGATGGAGCGCATGAACCGCGTGCGGTTCGTGAGGTCGCCGCCGTAGCGACCCGGACGGTCGATGGCACTGAGCAGCTCGTGCCCGAGGTAGCCGTGACACGCCTTGACGTCGACGAAGTCGAAACCCGCTTCGCCCGCGAGTACCGCTCGGTCGACGAACGTCGCCACGAGTTCGTCGAGTTCGTCGTCGCTGAACACCGAGGCCTCCCCGGCGCCGGACGGTCCGTCGAGGAGCGGATGACGGTAGGCGGTACGCGGTGCGATCTGTCCGTCGGGGCGTGAGTAGCGGCCGGAGTGGGTGAGCTGCAGGCCGACCACCTGCCCGTCGGTGAACAGCCGGCGCAGGTCCGCCAGCTGTCCGACGGTGGTGTCGTCGATGACGAGCTGGTTCGGATTCGCCCGGCCGTCGGGCCGCACCGCCGTCGCTTCTGCCCAGACGAGACCGGCACCTCCCTCGGCGAACCGCGTCCAGCGGCGCCGCACGAGATCGGTCGGCCGGCCGTCGAGCGTGCCATCCCATCCCTCCATCGGCAGGATCGCGAACCGGTTCGGCACCTCGAGTGCTCCCGCCGATCCATCACGGATCGTCAGCGGCAGGGCGAGTGGCCCGTCAGGGACGAGTGTCTCGTCGACGGCGAGATCGAGTCCGAGGGCACGGAGATGAGCGACGAAGGCGTCGTGGGTGTCGAGCTTGCGGACCTGGGGGATCACGTCCATGCCTCCAATCGTCGGACGATGTCGGCGAGCACGTCGCGGTCGCTCGCCGGACGCCGGGTCACCTCCGGAGGCGTTGCGTCGCAGGAGGCCCAGCCTCGGAGCTCGAAGCACATGGCCGCGTCGTGGCGGTAGCCGGGCACCGGAGGACGGAAGGTGAACTGGCCGAGGTACTGGAGCAGATCGTTCAACTCGTGGAATGCCGGGTCGCCGGCCAGCCAGAGTCGGTCGCGCCGGGCGAACTCGGCCGGCGCGAACGTGGACAGGCCGAGGAGATAGTCGCTGCCCCACATCACCATGTCGATCGCCAGGTCGTTGCCGGTCAGCACCATGAAGTCGGGGCGAACCTCGTCGCGCAAACGCAGCCGCTCCCACTCCAGCTGCCGCGACAGCGACGAGTGCTTCGCCCCGGCGCACTCGGGGATCTCCATCAGCGCCCGGTACGCGTCGAGACCGACGATGCGCCCGTACGGCACGAACATCGTCCCCAGCTCGAAGCCGATGAAGCGGCCGACCTCGGCGCCGACCCTCGCGTGCGCGTCGACCCACTCGTGCTCGCTCAGCCCGCCGAGGCCGTGCGACGGGAAGACCACCGGCGTGCCGCCGCGACTGCTGATCGCCTGCGCGGCGCGCAGCAGCGCCGCCTCGTCGTGGAGGTCACCGGGTGAATCGGCGACGAACGCGCCGGCGACGAACCGGCCGCCGGTGAGCGCCGCGGTGCGATCGAGTACCTCGATGACCGTCCGCGTCGTCGAGCAGCTGCACGTAGCCGGTGTCCATGTTGACCGCCGGCACCAGACCAGCGTCGGCGGTGCGGACGACGTGCGCCTCGAACGCCGCCCAGTCGATCGTTCCGTCGGGGAGGAACGGCAGCAGGATCGCCGACATCCCGGTGATGGCGCGGCCGGGCCGCACGGGTGGCAGTTCGGCGACTTCCTGCTGGCTCACGGTGCTTCCTTCCTCGAACTTCGTGCAAGCGCTTGCACGTCGGACGTGGCAGATCGTACGCTCGCGGACGCCGCCTCGTCCAACGTCGATCCCGAGGCGGTGAGGGGAGCACGCGATGACGAGAGACGCGATCACCCTCGCCGACGTCGCCGTCGAGGCTGGCGTGCACCCGAGCACGGTGTCGCGGGTCCTCAGCCGCCCGCAGCTGATCGGTGAGCCGACGCGCACCGCGGTCCACGCTGCCATCGACAAGCTCGGCTACGTCCCCAACCGCGCCGCTCGACACCTCGCCGGTGGCCGCATCGGCGCCATCGGTGTGCTCGTCCCCGACATCACCAACCCCTTCTTCGCCCAGGTGGTCCGCGCCGTACAGCGGGGCTGTCGCGCCAACGGTCAGACCATGCTGCTCGCCGACACCGACCAACGCGCGACCGACGAACTGTCGGAGGCTCGGGCTCTGGCCGACAGCGTCGATGCGTTCGTCGTGTGCAGCCCCGTCGCCGCGACCGAGCAGTGGCTGCAGATCGTCGACGAAGCCCCGGTGGTCTTCGTGAACCGTCGGGCGAGGGGTGTGGCATCGGTGGCTCTCGACCAGGAGGCGATCGTCGAGCTCGGCGTCACCCACCTCCGGGCCGCCGGGCACCGATCGATCGGGGTGGTGCGCGGGCCGCACTCGTACTGGTCGAGCCGAGTGCGCGAGCGGGCGGTCCGCCGACTGCCCGACGTCGTCGGTCTCGGCCCGGCGACCCCCGACCACGAGGGCGGGTACGCGCTCGCCGCCGACCTCATCGCGTCCAACGTGACCGGTGTGCTCGCCTTCAACGACGTCCAGGCGCTCGGCATCGTCGCCGGCTACCAGGCGGCAGGCCTGTCGGTGCCACACGATCTGTCGGTCGTCGGTTCCGACGACATCGCGGCCGCAGCCATCAGCGACCCGCCGCTCACGACGATCGCAGCGCCCGTCGAACAGCTCGGCGAGGCCGCGTTCGACCTCGCCTCCCGCCTCCTCGCGGGCTCCGCCGAGCGTGCCGAGGTCTCGCTTCCCGTCTCGCTCACCGTGCGCGCCTCGACGCGCCGGGCACCCTCGTCCAGCGCCACCACCAAGGAGACTCGTCCGTGAACCATCCGTTCGATCGCCGTCGGTTCCTGAAGGTGTCCACCGGGGCACTCGCCGCGGGACTGGTCGCCTGCAGCTCCGACGGCGACAGCGCTCCCGGCGACACCGGGTCGTCGGCACCCGGCCCCACCGATGCTGCACCGACCACCACCGCTCCCCCGACGACGGCTCCCGCCACCGCCGCACCGACGACCACTGCGGCGCCCGAGATCGATCACGCCGGACAACGTCCTGGCCGCGCCGGGAACGCCCGGCCTCGTCGACGAAGGGATCTACCAGCAGCGCGCTGCGGACTATCTCCGCTTCAGCACCGAGATGCCGCACGTCGGCAGCCCGGTCGGAGTCGCCGCGCACCTCGCGCGAGCCACCCGCGAACCCGACTACTCGTGGCCGATCGACGACGTCACGGTCGAGTCGTTCGCCCCGGTGTTCGACCAAGATCGACGAGTGGCACGACACGCGCGACTTCGATCTGATGTACCTGCACTGGGTGCTCGCACTCGGACAGGGCGACACCCCGAGCACCCAGACTGTCGCCCGACGTGATCGACGCGATCGGTGAGCGCTTCGTCGCCAACCGCTACCGCTACGACGATCCGTTGCCCGAGGGACGGTTGGACAACCTGTGGTTCTGGTCGGAGAACCACATCGTGATCAACCTCGTCATCGAGTACCTGGCCGGGCAGCGATTCCCCGACGAGGTGTTCACCGTCACCGGGCTCACCGGCGCCGAGCACATGGCGCGCGCCCGAGCCCGGCATTCTCGAGTGGGTGCGCGAGCGCGGCGAACTCGGGTTCTTCGAGTGGCACAGCAACGTCTACATGCTGAAGAACATCACGCCGCTGCACCTGCTGGCCGAACAGGCCGACGACCCCGAACTGGTCCAGGCGGCGGCGATGGCGCTCGACCTGTGCGTGCTCGACCTGGCCGCCCACACGCAGGCCGGCTGCTACACCGCACCACGCGGCCGCACGTACAAGAAGGACAAGATGTCGTCGCTCGACGAAGACACCTTCGGCACCGCCAAGTTCCTCTTCGACGACACCACGGCCGAGTACCAGACACGCACCGACGGCGGCGTCACCTTCCTCGCGGTCGGCACGCGCTACCGGCCGCCGCAGCTGCTGATCGACATCGCGCGCGACGACCGCGAGAGCGTCGTGCGCGAACGTCACGGCGTGTTCCTCGACACCGACGCCCCACTGGAGGACGCACCGGTCGCGCCGTACGGCAAGGACTTCGCCGACCCGGCGAACCTCCCGTTCTGGTGGAGCCTGGGCGGCCTCGGGCTGTGGCAGATGGCGCGTACCGGTGTCGCGGAGGCGACGGAACACCGGCTCTGGGACACCGAGCTGTTCGAGCAGGTGAAGCTGATGGCGGCGATCAACGACAACGATCCGGAGAAGATCCGGGCCTGGCTGCACCAGTTCGATGCGATCGTGAACTTCGGGTTCCTCGGCGAGGCCAACACCTACGCCTACCGTCATCCGAAGGTCAGCCTCGCCGTCGGTGCTCGACCACCGTTTCGGTGAGATGCGTGACCAGGTCCACGCGTGGCAAGCGGCGATCGACGAGGGCGCGATCGTGTTCACGAACCATCCGCTCACCCCGCCGGCCGTCACCGACGACTGGAGCGACGACCCCGACCCCGGCTACTGGACCGGCGAGGCGTCGATGCCGCGCAGCGCGCAGTACCGGCGAACCGCCGTGCACATCTACCAGCCGGCGTGGGACGAGGAGACCGACGCGACGCTGTGGTCGGTGTTCCCGTATCAGCCGTTCACCCACGCCTTCGTGCCGCAGGATCGCTTCGACGAGGTCCGCCAGGTGGGGAACTGGACGATCGCCGCGAAGGGCGGCGGCTACATCGCGCTGTGGTCGTGGCGCACGCCGACCTTCCGGCGCCAACGACCCGGGCGTCTCGACCGGCACCTTCACCGCGCCGTACGACCTCGTCGCCGAGGGCGGCCCCGACAACGTCTGGATCGTCGAGGTCGGCAACGACGACGATGGGCGGAGCGGCGATTTCGAGTCCTTCGTCGGCAGCGGTCACCGCCGACGAGCCGATCGTCGAGCGGACGGCGGAGGGGTTCGACGTCGCGTGGACGTCGCCGTCGTCGGGTGCGGTCGAGTTCTCGTCCACCGGCTCGTTCGTCGTCGACGGTGACGAGCAGCCCCTCGACGGTCATCCCCGCCACGAGAGCCCGTGGGGCACCGTCGAGCACGAGTCGCCCGTCTACGAACTCACCAACGACGAGTACGTCTGGGCGCTCGACTTCGACGCCGCGACGCGGCGCGGTGTCGTGACCGCTCCGCCCGTCCGGTTCGCGGTGATCGGGGCTGATCACCCCCACCTCTTCGAGCTCGTCGGAGGGCCTCGTCACGGCCGGCGCGATCGCCGCGGCCCACGCTCCCGACGGAGGTCTCGTCGAGGCGTACGCGGGCTGGCGGACGGAGTCGGAGGAGCGTCACGTCGACGACATCCTTGCCGACGACTCGATCGCGCTCGTCGTGCTCGCCGGCGTTCCGTCGCAGCGCGCCGCCGTGGCCATCGCCGCGCTGCGCGCCGGCAAGCACGTCCTCAGCGACAAGCCCGGCGTCACGACGTCCGACCAGCTCGCTCGGATCCGTTCGGCGGTCGCCGAGCGCACCGGGCGCCCCTGGACCGTGCTGTTCTCCGAGCGTTTCGGCAACCGGGCGATCGGGGCCGCGGTCGAGATGGCCCGGGACGGTGCGATCGGCGCGATCGTGCACGTCGTCGGCGCAGGCCCGCACCTGCTCGACGCGGCGCGCCGACCGGACTGGTTCTGGGACGACGCGTCGACGGGCGGCATCCTCGTCGACATCGGTTCGCATCAGGCCGACCAGTTCCTCGCCGTCGCCGCCGGCGCCGACGGGACGCCCGGTGAGGTGCGGCGCGCCTCGGTCGGCAACGTCGCCTGCCCCGATCACCCGGCGATGCAGGACATCGGCTCGATGACCCTCGTCGCGAACGGCGTGGTCGGCGATCATCGGTTGGACTACCTCACCGCCGACGGGCTCGGAACCTGGGGTGACGTCCGGCTGACGATCGTCGGCACCGACGGCGTCATCGAGGCACGGGCGAACGTCGATGTCGCCGGCCAACCCGGCGCCGAGCACCTGCTCGTCGTCGACGCCGATGGAACGCGGCGCGTCGACGTCTCGCAGCGCCGACGTCGACTGGGCGGAGTTGCTCCTGGCCGACCTCGCCGACGGCGGCGAACGTCTGATGCCTCAGACACACGTCTTCGCGGTGTGCGATCTGGTGCTCCGCGCCCAGCAGAGCGCGACACGATGGGGCACATGATGGGTGATCTGCGAGTCGGTGTGGTCGGCCTCGGCGTCGGTCGGGCGCACGTGCGCAGCTGGTCGGACGTGGAGGGCGCGTCGGTCGTGGTGGTCGCCGACGTCGACGAGGAGCGCCGCCGAGATGTCGAGGAGCAGTGGGGCGTGGCCGCCGTCGACTCGCTCGATGCAGTGCTGGCGACGGGGGTCGACGTCGTCGACCTGTGCACGCCACCTTCGATGCACGAAGCCCAGATCGAGCGGTGCCTCGCCACCGGCGTCCACGTGATCTGCGAGAAGCCGCTCGTCGACTCAGTGGCAGCGTGCGAGCGTCTGCGCGTGATGTCGCAGCACGCGCTCGTGACTTCGGGGGCGCGCCTGATGCCGATCTTCCAGTACCGGTTCGGCGACGGCGCGCACCAGGCGCGAGCCCTCGTCGATGCGGGCCTCACCGGACGCCTGTACACCGCGTCGGCCTCCACGTGGTGGCGTCGCGGCCGGGGCTACTACACCGAGGCGCCGTGGCGCGGGACGTGGCTGGGCGAGCGCGGCGGGGCGGTTCTGACGCACTCGATCCACGTCCACGACCTCCTCACGTGGATCGGGGGACCGCTCGCCGAGATCCGGGCGATGGCGACGACTCACGTCAACGAGATCGAAACGGAGGACTGCGCCGTGGCGATCGGTCGCACCGTCGACGGTGGGCTCACGTCGATGAACGTCAGTCTGGGAGCGGCGACCGAGTCGAGCCGGCTGGTGTGGTGCTTCGAGCACGTGACGATCGAGTCGTCGACCTCGCCGTACGACCCGGCCGCCGGTCCGTGGACGTTCGAGTTCAAGCGCTCCCCCGTCGCGGAATCGGCGGAGCGGGTGCTCGCCGAGGTGACAACGACGAAGCCGCTGTACACCGGCCAGTTCCAGGACTTCGTCGACCGGCTCGGCGACGGAGGCCCGTTCTCGATCACCCTCGACGACGCGCAGGCATCACTGGAGTTGGTCACCGCGTGGTACCGCAGCGCCCGCACCGGATCGGTCGAAGCACTCCCCCTCCCACCCGACCACCCCGACCGCGACTCCTGGCGACCGTCGGGTGTCGACTGATCAGCGACGGGCCCTCGCGTCGATGCGACATCGACCGACGGCGCACCCGGGCTGCATCGCCGGGCGTCGCACGGGGGTCCGCGATGGCACGCTGGCACTCGACTCGGCGCGGGCCACACGCTGGTGGTTCTACGTCTGGCCGGTGCTCTCCGGTGCCGGGAGATGGTTCGAGGCGAACTGCAACGCACGGGCCGACGCAGTGATCGACGGCTCCTTCGAGTCACGACCTTTCTACGTTGCGTATACTGAAACGTATGACCACACCCGTGCCGACACGATTCACGGACGACGAACTCGCACTCATCGACGAACTCGTCGAGCGCGGCATTGCCGAGAGCCGCTCGGCGGTGATCCGACGCGGCGTCCACCACCTTGCGGAGTCGGTGCGCCGAGCGACGGTCGGCGCCGCCATCGCGGCGTCCTACCGCGAGCAGCCCCAGACGCCCGAGGACGACGAACTCGCGATGGCGAGCGCGATCGCAATGACCGAGGCCGAACCGTGGTAGCCCAGGCAGAGCTGTGGCTGATGGAGACACCCAACCAGAAGCGGCGCCCCGTCCTCGTCGTCTCCCGAGACGAATCCATCCCGGTCCTCAACAACGTCGTGGTCGCACCCGTGACGAGCACACTTCGAGACATCCCGACATGCATCCCCGTCGGACCGGAATACGGCATCGACCACGACAGCATGGCCACGTTCGACAACCTCGCCGCCGTCCCGAAATCCGTCCTCACGACACGGCTCGGCCGACTCGGCAACGGCGGGCGACGACAGATCTGCGAAGCGCTCGACGCCCTCGCCAACTGCTGAACAGGTCGGGCCGCATCCCGTGCCTGAGGCCTGCTTTTCTCCACCGGTGCTGACTCGCACGACGTTTGATTTCGACCGACGTCCACCGATGCGAGCACCGGCGTTTGTCACGCTTCGGTGTCTGGCGGCGACTGTTCGAGCGTGATCCTGACGTGGGTTCCGACACCGACGGTGCTGTCGAGGTCGAGTGCGCCACCCATTGCCTCCGTCAAGCGCTTGGCCAGGACGAGCCCCAGTCCTGCACCACCTTCCCGGCCGGCGTCGGCCCCGAGGCGGTCGAAGGGCACGAAGAGCCTGTCGAGGAGGTCGTCTGGGATACCGGGACCCTGGTCGATCACGTGGATCCTCGCAGAGCTCGGTGGGTGTCCGGCGCCGGCCTCGGTTCGGATCGTGACCACCGTGTCCGAGCTCGAGAAGCGGAGTGCATTCGACACGAGGTTCAGGAGGACCTGTTGCAGCCGACGCCGGTCCGCGACCACGTCGACGGGCCGACCGGCCCACTCCACGGCAATCCCGCGCCCTGTGGCCAACGGTTGGGTCAGCGCCACCGTCGCACGAGCGACCCCGGCGGCGTCGACCGGCTCGAGGGCGATCGGCATCGAGCCGGCTTCGACTCTCGCCAGGTCGAGGATGTCGTCGACGATCGAGAGGATGTGCGCGGACGCATCCGAGATGCCGTCGAGCGCCTGCCGCCGACGGTCGGGCGACAGATCGAGCATCTTCAGGCTCTCGGTGAAGCCCGTGATCGACTGCAGCGGGGTCCGCAGCTCGTGACTGAGCGCCGTGACGAACTGTGACTTCGCATGGTTCGCCCGCTCGGCCGTCTGGCGTGCCAGCTCGGCGACGTGACGCGCCTCGCGTTCGCTCGCCGCACCGTCGTGTGCGACGGCGAGCGACGCGAGGTGCGTGAACCGGCGCACGAGCTCGCGTTCACGACCGTCGGGTTCGTGGGGTCGGCGGTCGTAGACGGCGAACGTGCCGACGATCCTCGAGTCCGCCCGGATCGGGCTGGACCAGCACGCACCGATGTCGTGTTCGACGGCGAGCTCACGAAAGTGCGCCCACCGCGGATCCGACGACACGTCATGAGCAACGACCTGCTGACCGAGGTACACGGCAGTGCCGCACGAGCCAGCGAGCGGGCCGGGCTCCAGCCCGTCGATCGCCGCCGAGTACGCAGTTGGCAGGGTCGGTGCCGCACCGTGGCGGAGTACGCCGGAGTCGTCGAGGAGCAACACCGAACACCTGCTGCCAGGGATCAGTTCCTCGAGTGCGACGACGATCCCCTCCAGCACCTCGGCGAGCTGTGCACCGGTGGCGAGCTGTTCCATCACCGACGTCTGGCGATCGAGCACCGAGGTGGCCTCGTCGCCGGTGAGCACAGCTACCCCTCCCATCGGTACCCCACGGCGCGCACCGTCCTCAGGCGCATCGGCCGACCCGGATCGACCTCGACCTTCTGACGCAGCCGATAGACATGTTCGGTCACCGTCGCCGGGGTCTGCCATCCCTCACCGCTCGACCAGACCGCAGCGAGCAGCTCGTCACGCGTACACGCTCGACGAGGATGGGCCACGAAGTAGGCGAGCAGGTCGAACTCCTTCGCGGCGAGATCGATCGGCGCACCCTCGACCCAGGCCTCACGCGCGTCGACGTCGATCTCGACGCCGACGCCGTGGGGCGAGAAGCCGTTGGCGGATGGTGCGCCGTACTCCACGCATCGTCGCAGCACCGACCGCGCACGGGCGGCGAGCTCTCCCGGCGAGAACGGCTTGACGAGATAGTCGTCGGCACCGAGGTCGAGCCCCACGATGCGATCGGCTTCACCGTCGCGTCCCGACAGCACGATGATCGGCAGCCGGAACGTCCCCTCACGTTCCTCACGCTGGCGAACCCGCCGAAGAATGTCGAGCCCGCCGACACCCGGCAGCGAGAGATCGAGCACGACCAGCGACGGTGACGACGACTCGATGCGCTCGATCGCACGCACGCCGTCCTGCACGGCCTCGACGGCGAAACCGTCGGCCTCGAGTGCCCAGGTGACACCGGTGCGCACCCCTTCATCGTCGTCGACGACGAGAACCCGCTGACGCTCGTCCGGCCGGTAGTCACCCACGCACACACGGTAGACGCAGTATCGGACGCGAATCGGAGGCGGCGGGTCCGCTCGTCACAGCGTTGATCAACTGTTGAGATCGAGTTGTTCGTCGGCCGAGCTTCGTGCTGCAAGGTCGACGGTGCGGACTCATCTGTGCGCACACGTTCCGGGTCATGGGGGCTCGGACTCGAACGAGGGGAATCTCCGACATGGCCGACATGAAGCTCGCGCTCTACCTGCCCAATTTCCGCGACCACGTCACGGTCAAGGAACTCGAAGATCTGACCGCAACTCGCGGAAGAGCTCGAGTTCGACTCGATCTGGACGCTCGACCGCATCATCGTGCCCGAGGCATCCGACCGGGGCGAACTGCAGTACCCGTTCGGCATGATGGACGAGTTCCCGCTCCAGATGCCGGTGTCGTCGACGGGGCAAGTGGTTCCAGGGGTGGCCGCTCATCCCGTGGCTCGCGGCCAAGACCGAGAAGTGTCGAATCGGGATGAGCATCACCGACACGCCGTATCGCGCGCCCGGCGTGTTCGCCGCCGAGATCGCCACCGTCGACCACCTGTCGAACGGCCGCGTCAACGTCGGCGTCGGCGCCGGCTGGATGCCCGAGGAGTTCGCACGCAGCGAGCGCCACCGACATCTTCCCGAAGCGTCACAAGCACGTGCGTGAGACGATCGAGATCTGCCAGGGCATCTGGACGAACGAACTCTTCGAGTACCACGGCGAGTTCGCTGACTTCGGTCCGAGCGGTTTCGGGTGGGAACCCGTGCAGAAGCCGCATCCGCCGATCTTCATGAGTGGATTGGTCAACCCCGAGATCTCGGCGAAGAAGGTCGCCAAGTACGACCTCGCCGGGTGGATCGGCATCCAGGACACCCCCGAGGAGCTGAGGAGTGGCTGAAGGCGATCGGCGAAGAACTCGACAGAGCTCGGCGCCAAGTCGGTCGACGATCTCGAAGTCTCCAGCATGTGCTGGTTCGCGATCACCGACGAGCCGAGCGATCAGACCCGCAACGGCAAGCTGACCAACCTGTTGGTCGGCACCCAGGAGCAGATCACCGGCAACCTCATCGAACTCAAGCAGGCCGGCATGACCATGCCGTTGATCTGGCCGCCGTTCGCCGACGTTCCAACCTCGAAGACGCTGGAGGACCTGCGGATTCTCAACGACGAGATCCTGCCGGCGGTCAATGCCACGTAGGTTCCTGCGATGCGGCTCTCCGAGGACCAGGCGCTCGAGCTGCTGCGGGCGAACAGCCACGGCTTCATGGCCACGCAGCATCCCGAGCGTGGTATCGACGTCGGCCCGACGGTGTACGCAGTCGTCGGCGAACAGCTGGGTTCTCCGGTCGACCTCGTGAAGCCCAAGTCGTCGACCCGGCTCCAACGCGAACGGAACCTCGAACACGAGCCTCGCGCCACGTTGGCCATCGAACGATGGGATCGCGACGACTGGTCGAAACTGTGGTGGGTCCGTGCCCGGCTTCGTTGGTCGGGGCACGGCCCACACGAACAGACGGAGCCGCTCGCCGATCGATTGTCCGAACTGTTCGTGCAGTACCGAGACAAGCCCTTCGCAACCGTGCACGTCTTCGACATCGAGAGCGTGAGCGGTTGGGCTGCAAGCGAACGTGTGGAGATCTGAGATGAACCTGGCCGTGTGGATCGAACGGAACGGGCGCCGGTGGCCGGACCGCCCGGCGCTCGCCGTGGGTGACGACGTTCATGCCGACTGGGCGACGTGTGCCGCACGCGTCGCTGCAGCTGCCGGTGGCCTCCGTGCCCGCCACGGACTGCAGCCGGGCGACCGTGTCGCCATCGTGATGCGGAATCGCCCGGAGTACCTCGAAGCGCTCTTCGCGATCTGGCGCGCCGGCCTGGTCGCCGTGCCGGTGAACGCCCGATTGCATCGTGACGAGATCGCCCACATCGCGCAGCACAGCGGGGCACGGCTGATGATCGTCGACGACGAACACTTCGCCGAGACGGACCCGCTGGTCGACGCAATCGACACACTCGATGCGCTGGTCGTTGCCCCGGGATCGCAGTGGGCCGCACTCGTCCACTCCGACCCGATCCCACTCGTCGACCGTGCGCCGACCGATGCGGCGTGGTTGTTCTACACGAGCGGGACGACCGGTCGCTCGAAGGGCGCGACACTCTCCCATCGCAACCTGCTGATGATGTCGCTCAGCTACTTCGCCGACATCGATCCGATCAGCCCTCACGACGCCGTGCTGCACGCAGCACCGATCTCCCATGGCTCGGGCTTGTACGGGTTGCCCCACGTGGCGCGCGGCGCGGTCAGCGTGATCCCGGCCTCCGGCGGTGTCGACGGCGACGAGATCGCATCGCTGCTCAGACGTTGGTCGGGAGTCTCGCTCTTCGCAGCGCCGACGATGGTGAAGCGTCTCGCCGCCGACCCGGCCGTCCGCGGAACCGACCTCTCCGGCCTGAAGACGATCATCTATGGCGGTGCGCCGATGTATCTGTCGGACCTGGCCGACGCGCTCGACGTGTTCGGACCGCGGCTCGCGCAGATCTACGGGCAGGGCGAGACGCCGATGACGATCACCGCGCTTGTCGAAGGCCGACCACGCGGACCGCGACCACCCCCGTTGGAGCGAACGCGTCCAGAGCGTTGGCGTGGCCCGGACCGACGTCGAGGTGCAGGTGGTCGACGACGATGGCACCGCGCTGCCCGCCGGCGAGGTCGGCGAGATCGTCGTGCGCGGCGACGTCGTGATGTCGGGCTACTGGGAACAGCCGGGTGCGACCGCCGATGCCATTCGCAACGGATGGCTGCACACCGGCGACGTCGGCAGCTTCGACGCCGACGGCTATCTCACGCTGCGCGACCGGTCCAAGGACCTGATCATCAGTGGGGGGATGAACATCTACCCGCGCGAGGTGGAAGAAGCGCTACTCCGCCACGACGCGGTGAACGCCGTCGCGGTCGTCGGTCGACCCGACCGGGAATGGGGCGAAGCAGTGGTCGCATTCGTCGTCGTGAACGACACCGCGAGCGCTCCGTCGGTCGAGGAACTCGACGCGCTGTGCCTGGAACAGATCGCCCGCTACAAACGACCAAAGGACTACCGCTTCGTCGCGAGCCTGCCGACCAACAACTACGGGAAGGTGCTCAAACGCGAGCTTCGCGAGCAACTCGACCAAGAGGTCTGAGGCAATCGCGGGCGCCACATCAGGTGCGGCCAGCGAGTCGATGATCCGGAGGCGCAGGCGACGTCGGCCTCGTCTCGATCAGGTGATCAGACGTCGAATCGGCTCGTGGCCGACTCGTCATGGCGGACGCGCGACACTGAGGAGATGACCGACGCATCAATCGAACCCGTGACCGGATCTGCGACAACGACGATCGCCGCGCCAATCGGCGAGGTCTTCGCCGCAGTCACCGACGTGACGCGAATGGGCGAGTGGAGCCCAGAATGCGTCGCTTGCAGATGGGTCGGCGACGCCACGGGTCCCGCGGTCGGTGCGGAATTCGAGGGCGACAACGTCGCGACCCTGGGCCCGATCACCCTCAAGCGGTGGACGACGACGTCCGAGGTCGTCGATGCCGAACCGAACTCCTCGTTCGAGTTCAGAGCCGAGGGATACACGACTTGGCGCTATGAGTTCGCCGAACGCGATGGAGCGACGATCGTCACCGAGTCATTCAGCCATCCACCCTACGTCGGCTGGCAGAAGTGGGTCTACGGTCGGTTGGCGAATCGGCAGAAGGCGATGACCAATGGGATGCAGGCAACGCTCGACCGCATCAAGCAGTCGCTCGAACGCTGACCATGTGGAACGCCTTCGACGCCGAAACGGCCGTCGTTGCGCGAGGCCACGGGCGATACGACGCTCACCTTTCGACCGCATGGGACATCGGTGACAACGCAAACGGTGGCTACGCCATGCTCCCTGTCCTCCGCGCGCTTCGTGAGGAGTCCGGCCACCCTGACCCGCTGTCGATCACCACGCACTTCCTCCGACCCATTCAGGGCGGCGGCGAGGCCCGGATCGACACGACGCTTGTCCGGAGCGGTCGGTCAGTCAGTGTGGTGGCCGGCGACCTGACCGTGGCGGAGACCAAACGGCTCACGGTCAGCGCGGTGTTCGGCACCATCGACGACAACGACGACGAGCCCGGCGCAGAGATCGATGTGCCGGCGCCCGCGATTCCGCCGCCGGACGAGTGTGTCGACCGTGCGGAGCTGCTACAAGGCGTCGCGTTGCCGATCGCCTCGCGCATCGACGTGCGCGTCCCTTCCGTCTCTGCGGTCGCAGATGAGTCGAATCGTGCGATCGCCGAGGGCTGGGTCCGACTGAGCGACGGCACGCCGCCCACGGTGCTGTCGTTGCCGCTCTTCGCTGATGCGTTCCCGCCTTCGCTGTTCGCCAAACTCGGCAGCGTCGGCTGGCTCCCGACGATCGAGCTCACCGTGCATGTCCGCCGACGACCGGTCGACGGGTGGATCCAAGCGCGCTTCGAGTGCGACGACCTGGTCGGCGGGCGAATGATCGAGAGCGGCACGCTGTGGGATCGAATGGGTCGAGTCGTCGCCCGCTCACGCCAGCTCGGACTCCTGCTCGGGGCCTGACATCTCGTGGTCCCGACCAGAGGATGTTGCGCAGCGACGTGCAGAGACCGTGCAGCATGCGTGTCCGGCTACCCGGTCGTCGTTCAAGGCGCCGTTCGCACGTTCACAGCCGGTGCGGTCCCGGTTGGGCTGCACACCCTCGTCATCGACCCGCGCAGGTTGGTCACCATGATCGATTGAGGCCTCTCACACCACCATCCTTGTGCCGCCGCCACGACTGCAACCCGCGAGTGGTTCACCTATCGCCCGATCGCGGGAAGCACGGGCTCGACCATCTCGCGGTTCGCCTCATGCAATCGGTCTCGATCGGACCCGATGCTCGGTCCGACGACGATGGCCTTCGAGATGCCCAGGCCCTCGATCTCGCGAAGACGCTCGACGCAACGCCCAGCGGGGCCCACGATCGAGTAGGCATCGACGAATTCGGGCGTGAGCACCTGTGCCTGGTCGGAGTCGGACAGGGTGTGGTGCTTCATGTCGTACTTCGAGTGGAGCCGCTGCATCACGTCGCGTTGCGTGTCGTCAAGCGGACCCTGTGGCGTGCCGTGCATCACCGAGAACCGAGCGAACGTCGTGAGGCTGCCGGCGACCATCGACCGAGCCTCCGACACATCGGGATGTGCCACCACGTTGAGGTACGTGGCGAACTCGATGTCGTCGGGGTCGAGGCCCGCCTCCCGACGGGCGGCCCGTGCGGTCTCGATACCCCATGCGAGCCGGTCGGGCGCAGCACCCAGTGCGAACACGATGCGGTCGGCAGTGCGGGCAGCTGCGGCGATGACCTTCGGGCCGGTCGCTGCGACCTCGACGGTGACCAGCGGATCGTCGGCGCGGCGCCAGACGAGCCGGCTCGCGTCGGGCGTGTCAGCCAAGCCGAGCGTGGCCACATCGGGTGCCGTGGCATCACTGAAACCGAGGTCGTCGAACGACACCGACGCCCCGCGCAGGAAGCTGCGCAGCGCGGCCACGTAGCGCTCGAACAAGGCGACCGGCGCAGGCGCCCGACCCAGGTGTGCCAATGCCGAATCCCCACGGCCGATACCGACAGTGACGCGCTCGCCCACGATCGCGGCGACCGATTGCGCGGCTGACGCGGTGACCGCCGGATGCCTCGTCACGGGGTTGGTCACGCTCGTTCCCAACTCGAGATGGTCGGTCGAGCCGGCCATCGCGGTGAGCGCGACCCAGGCGTCGCCTGCGAGGTTCTGCGAGTCGGTCACCCCGATGCCGCTCCAACCATCGGCCTCCGCCGCAGCCGCCCGTCGCGCAGCCGAACCCGGAGCCGACGTCTGGAGCGTCCACAGTTTCATCGGTTCAGTCTCGTCTCGTCGACGACCCAGCATGCAGTCGGCGCAAGGCCCTGGAGGAGCCCGTCGATTCGCACCGGTTCTCACGGTCAGCGAGGTCTGTGATGGGATTGGCAACTGCGCCACCCCACCGATCACGAAAGATGACGCCCATGAGAGCCAACGGCATCCACCACCTCGCCATCTCCACCGCCGACATCAAGCAGCAGATCGAGTTCTTCACCGACGTGTTGGGCTGCGAACTCGTGGCGCTCTACTGGATGCACGGCGTGGAGGGCGCCTGGCATGGCTTCCTACGACTGAACGACCACTCGTACATCGCGTTCGTCGAGATGGCCGACAACAAGCCGATCGAGAGCGAGATCGGCGTCACGCACGCCGGTTGGGCCGGCGGCGCCAGCGTCGGCGGCACGATGCAGCACGTGTCGTTCAACGTCGACACCTACGACGACCTGCTGACCATCCGCGACCGGATCCGCGATCGCGGCCTGAACGTGTTCGGGCCGCTCGACCACGGGATGTGCCACTCGATCTACTTCGCCGGTCACGAGGACCTCTCGCTCGAAGTGTCGACGTCCGAAGCGGCGATCGATCAGCGTGCGTGGATCGACCCGGAGGTGGTCGAACTCGCGGGGATCACACCTGAGGAACTCGACCGGTATCGGCAACCCGCCGTGTTCGAGCGGCCCGCAGAACCGGTGCCCCAGCCGGAACCCGACCCCGACCTCCCGCATCCACGCGGCATGAACCCGGATCTTTACCAGCGCGTGCTCAGCGTCCCCGACGAGATCATCTCGGCCCCGACCGACGACTCCAAGCCGCCCGTCTCGATCGAGTCCTGACCACCTCGCCGTCGACGCACAGGAGCCGCACGTGAACGAACCGATCGAACCGACCAAGCAGCCGAACATCCTGTTCGTCATCGCCGATCAACTGCGCGCCGACCATCTCGGCTTCGCCGGGAACTCGATCGTGCGCACACCCAACATCGACACCGTTGCATCGCGGGGCATGGTGTTCGACAACGCGTGGGTCGCGAACCCGATCTGCATGCCGAACCGGTCGACGTTGATGACCGGGCGGATGCCGTCAGCTCACGGCGTGATCATGAACGACCGCTCGCTCGACTGGGGCGCCAACACGTGCGTCCGACCGCTGCGCCAGGCCGGGTACCGCACCGCACTGATCGGCAAGTCGCACCTCCAACACGGCATGAGCCGCAACTCGGTGCTGGCGACCCAACGGGAACCCGCGCTGGCCGATCCCTGGCCCGAGGGGTGGAACGAGCTCGAACACGACGAATGGTACGACGGAGGTCTTCCGGAGTGGCCCGACGACTTCTACGGGTTCGATCACGTCGAGCTGTCGATCGATCACGGCGCCCGGGTCACCGGCCACCACCTGCACTGGGCGCTCGACCGGGGCGGCACCTACGAGGACCTCGTGGTGCCGCTGTCGGCCGACGCGCCGGCCGCCCGGCGATCGGATCGTTGGTGGCAGATCTACCAACCGCCGTATGGCCCCGAGCTCCACTCGACGACGTTCGTTGCCGACCGAACGGTGGCGTTCATCGAAGAGGCCGCCGCTCAGGACGCGCCGTGGATCGCGTGGGCGTCGTTCCCCGAGCCGCACCATCCGTTCACACCGCCGGGCGACTGGTTCGACCGGCACGACCCCGCCGACATGGAACTCCCCGCCACGATCGACGATCCGATGCCGCACGCGCCGGCGTATCTGCGGCACACTCCAGGTGCCGCTCGTCATCGCCGATCCGCGCCGCACCGCCGCGCGATCGAGCGCACTGGTCGGGAGCATCGACGTGCCCCAGACGGTGCTCGACCTGGTCGGACTCGAGCCGTACGACGGCACACGACGCGCCGAGGCCATGGAGCTGCTCACCGACACGATGATCGCCACGTCCGACGTCGCGCGCGGCGCTCCCGCCTCACGCGCCGTCGCCCGCTGACCCATCGGGGCGATGGTCCATGGTCGCGACATCGGTCGGGGCGCGGTCGACCGGGGCCAGGGCCCCGGTCACTGCGACCTGATTCGAACGACCCAGCTGTCACAAGCAGCGGGCCTCTTCGCCGCCGGCACCTCACCTTGGATCGACATGTGAGGAACCGGCAAAGCCGGGCTCGACGAACCGCAGTAGCGGGACGGCTCATACCGTTTACGGCTCGATCGGAGTGTGAACTCGTCTACAACGCCGTGGTCGCACCTCCGATCATATGCGCCGCCGGCCGGTCTGTCGAGAGGTCGTCAGCCCGTGACGTTGTTCTCACTCCGCCGAACCAGCGCCGCGACGTCGCTCGGCACGAGGTGTGGCGGGACGTCGACCGGGTGAGCCGCCGACATGAAGAGGTTGTCCTCGATCAGCCACAGCGGAGTCGAGCGCTTGCTGGCATCCGGCACGAATCGAACTCCGGTCGTGCAGTTGCGTACGTCGTTGTTCTTGACCTGCATGAACGGTCCTGAGAATCCGTGGATGTGAACCCCGTTGAGGGGAATCCGCGACAGTGACGGCGAGGTAGATCCCCGGCGGATCGCGTTGTCGTGAACAAGCAACGACTGGGCGTTCCCGCAGAAGACACCGTGACGCGCGCGGGACACGGGGACGGACGAAGTCGTGACCGTGTTGCCGACGATCGACACCCTCCCGGCAACATCTCGGTCGCCGGGCTGCTGGTCGCGATGGCTGAGTCCGACATGGATGCCTTGGATGGCGTCGCTCACCTCGTTCCGGTGGATCTCGACGAGCTGGGCCGTTCGACCCACGACCACGATGCCCTGACTCAGGTGGACCTGGACCTGGTTCCGCACGTTCTTGAGCCACCCGCCCAGCAGGTCGAACCCGAAGGTCCGCACCGCTCGCCTGCGGTCGCGGGACGTGACCGAGACGACGCCGTCGTGCGCCAAGGCATCCATCAGGCGATTGCGGATGTGGGTCGACAGTTCACCATCGCTTCGGATACCAGCGGGGCCGGCCTCGGCGAGATACGCGACGATGCTGTCGGCCACCTCTGGCAGGGCGACGGCGACGACCTGATGCTCGTCGAGCACGAAGGTCCGCTCGTCCCAGAGTTGCGAGCGCTGGAGATCATCGACCGACGGGTGGGCGTCGGCGCGCTCGGGACGTCGGTGGGCGACCAGGAGGTCGGCGACATCCCTTCGCAACGAACGCGTCGACTCGAAGACCCGCCAGACCTGGTTGGCCTGCATCGGTTGTGCAAGCACCGTGTTGTCGCTGATCACTGCCCGTCGAGGGTTGATCACCTGGAGCCCGATCTGCTGCAACCCGGCCTCGAGTGTGCTGTTCCGAACGACGACGTCGCCCCGTCCGGCGTGGCGTGACGTGCGGCGGTCGAACGAACGGGTCACCGAAACGCACGCGGTCGAGCGTGGTTCCACGCCTCGGACGCGAGCGTGGACGCCGTCGACCACCACGTACCCGCAGTCCCGGAACTCGAGCGCACCGTTGCGTCCGGGGAGTCGACGCGCACGCCGCGACGTTCCGGCGGAGATGCGGAGGTCTCGGACGGTCACGCCCGCACACCGCACGAATTGGATCGCCGACTCCCAGTTCGGCGCGACGATGTGTGTGCCGCGCCCGCGACCGGACACGGTGAGGTGACCGCGACCGACCACGCTGAGCACGTCGTTCAGCACGTACTCACCCACTTCCAGGCAGATCTCGGCGTTCCCGCCCGTGTCGACCTCGTCGAACACCGCCTCCCACCCTGGACCCGGTGCGGCGTGGAACGTGCACGACCCGGTACCACGATTCGCCAATCGCTCCAGCGCCTCTTGGACGTCGACCGCTCCGTCGATGTCGACGACGGTGGAGTCGTAGCTGACATCGGACGCCCGGATCGCGGTGAGCGGCGGGAACTCGACACGGAGGTCCTCGACATCGTTGGCGATCGTCACGCCCTGTCGCGTCACGAGGGCCAACGGGCAGTATGCCAAGGTCCGATTGAACGGTCGCACCGCCGCAGGACCGTCGGCGACCGGCGGCCACTCGATGTCGCCCGTGGCAGCCCGCGCGGGTATCAGCCAGTACTCGCCGGCAGCGTATGAACCAGCCGTGAACTGCACCTCGACTCCGGCCTCGAGCGGAGCGGCGGCGGTGTGGAGCGGTATCCCCGTCGGAGGTGATGCCGCCGGTTGGTCCCACAGGGTGACGACGGCGCCGCCGACGGCGTGGCCGGGAGGAAGGTTGGCGTCGAACGTCACCGACTGGTCGGGAGCGATCGTGATGCGCGTCAGCGAACCCGTCGTACCCGCCGGGAGATCGACGGGACGGTGGACTTCGACCCAGTCACCGGTGACGATCGCCTCGTTGGCCTCGACGCCGACGAGGGTCATCCGCCCGCCGGCGACGTCGAGCACGCCGCGGACCGATGCGTTACGGCGCGACCACTTGTACCGCGCGGAGTTCTCGTCACCCGACGCATGGATCTCGACCCGGTAGAGCGAGTTCAGCTGGTCGGTGTACCCCGCTGTGGGCGGCAGCAGGCACGGACGACCATCGGCATCGACCTGTGCGACCGACGACGATGCCTCGAGACGCCCCGTGCTCGGAGCCCACCCCGGCAGACCAAGTGGTCGCCGTTCGACGATGGCGTCGAGGACCTCCTGCTCCGTGACGGGGAGGTCGTCGATCGCATCGACACGTGTGCGCCACACGGTCTGCACACGAACCATCGTGTCCGGACCTCCCAGTGCCGTCTCTCGTTGTCGGTCGTCGTCGAGCGCGGTCTGGAGCCGCTCGGAGCACTCGAGCGACACCAACGCGCGCTGGCCGTTCGTCACGGCGGCGATCGTTTCGCCACCGAACGGCTGGGCGCCGGCGGCGACATCGTCGTCCAACTCGATCAGCATGCCATCGGCGTACAGCCGGCCGGCACCCAGTGTGAACCCGCCCGCGGCCCCGGGTTGCACGGCGAATCCCGGGAGGTCACGCGGCACACCACAGTGGCCGATCGCGTCGCGCACCGCCTGACGTGTCAGCTGACGTTCGCGCTCGACCTGTTCGTTCCAGTCGGAATCGAGTTGCACTCGACCTTGCTGCATGAGCAGCCTGGAGTACTTTCTCGAACGGCCGTGGTCGGTCGTGTCACGTGTGAAATCACCCTTCATCGGGACCCTCCCCTTGTGATCGCCAACGCGCATGCGATGACGCTGATCTACGAAGCACGGTGCACCCCCGCTTCCATACCGAACCGCAAGAACTCCTCCAGCCGATCCGCGAGCACGATCGCCCGCGTGGGCTCGTGCAGCCGGTGCAGCCCACCCATCTCCCCGCCGTCGTCAGCGCCTTCCCTGATCTCGACCGGCGTTCTCCGATCCAGCTGTGCGAAGCGGGCGTCGCCGTGCTCCATCGAGACGAAGACCGGACTGCTCACGTCGTCGGGCCCGGTGGGCACGCAGCTGTAGCGCTGGGGTGTCTCGGAGTCGAACGGCAACCACGAGAAGCGGATGCACCCGACCTGACGCCGAGTGGAGCGCACCGGTGGGAGATCAGCCGGTGCGGCGCGTGCCGCAGCGATGATCGTGTTGGACACCATGTCGAGTCGGTCGACCGTCACCCGACCCACGACCGTGGACTCGCGGAGCTCGACGGTGCCGCCTGCGCCCCTGATCGCCGATGACGTCGTGGCGGTTGCGTCGATGATCGAGTCGCGTACGGAGAGGCGGGTGTCACGGGCGAGTACCAGACCACCGACGATCGACCGCTCGATCTCCAGGTCGAGCGCCGGTCCGACGGCATGGATCGTGCGCCCGGGACGAATCGTCGAGTCGCGCACGATGACCGTCGCCGGTTCGGCCTCCGGCTTGATGATGTGAACGTCGGCATCGATCCAGAGCCCGTCGAGCACGAGCTCCGAGCCGGGACGCATCCGAAGCGTCAGCAACGGTCGTATGAGCACCGGTGCGTGACCGTCGTCCGCAACGAGGGTCACGCGGCGGTCGGGCTGGGTGGCAATCGTCGAGACCGCCTCGGTCGAGCCAGAGTCCGAGATCACGACCATGCCCGTCTGTTGCGCTGCGAGCGCGGCGGCGAGTCCACTTGCCGACACCCGTCGAGCCGCTTCGACATCGTCGGGTGAGGCGTGCGCGGCGAGCGGTCGGGACATGCTGCCGCCGCCGATCTGCGCGGCGCTGCCGTAGTGATACGTGACCTCGACGGCGGCGTCGGCGGGGATGGCCTCGCCGGTCACGATGCGACCGAGTGCTGGATCGACGCGGGTCAGCACCGGATCGACCGGTCCGTGCGGACGCTCGGCCGCGAAGATGTCGGGCCCTGAGTTGAGCCAACCGCCGGGATCTGCCGGATCGTCGGCGAGCACGCAGACGACGAGTTCCTCGGCGCTGAGCGCGGCACCGTTCACCACGATCTCCAGGTCCTTCGGGACGCGTGCGGCGAGTTCGCGGTGCAGTTCCAGACGGCCGAGCGGGCGCGGCACGTGAAAGCGCTCGATGCGTTCGTCGCCGACGACGGGATCCGGGTCGACGTACAGCTCGATCGATCGGCCGAACGGGTCGAACGTGAGGCGACGCCCGTCGATCCTCCTGGCACTGCCCGACCGCCGGCGCTGGCTGACCGTGCGCCACACGTCGATGCCGATGTTGGCGATGTTGTAGCGACCCCCGGTCGCCGTCGGTGTGGCGTCGACCGTGCGCGCAGATGCGTCGAACGGGGTGTCGACCGGCACCGCCGAGGTCGCATCGTCGACCGAGAACGTCACCGGGCCGTCGAGGCGAAGGTGATCGAGGTGCTGGGACTGGAGTAGAAGCCGCCAGTACTCCGTCGCCGCAGCCACCCACGACCCGACCGCTGCGTCGACGACTCGCTCGAGTCCGCCGATCGTGCCCTTCCGGCGTCGATCAGCGATCGTGTCGGCGACGATCGCCCGGGCGTTGAGCTCGTTGCCCAAGGCCGCCGGGGGGAGCCTCGCACCCACCAGTTCGCCGATGTACGGCACGACCCACTCGGTGCAGGTCTCGATGAACAGGTCGTCGTACATCTGCTCGGTGCCGTCGGCCAAGCGCTCGAACTCCTCGGCGAACAGGCCGATGAGTGAGCGCAATGGGGCAAAGTCGAGCGCGGGTCGATCGAGCGCATTCGTCAGCTCGCTCTCGGCGCGGAGTCGTCGCCCCAGCTGCTCGTCACGCGTCCTGATGTACGCCGGGAGGAGCGCATAGACGCTGTCGATGTCGTAGCTCATCGCGCCCTGACCTCCGCCACGGTGATGGCGATCGGGCGCGCATCGACCAGCAGCAACTCCGCACCCTCGAGGTCCCCGGCCGAATCCACGCGTCGGCCACGTCGGGGCAGCGCCGCGTCGAGCCGGCTCTGTCGCCCGGGAGTCGCAGCCGTGGAGCGATCGAAGACATCGAGGTCCACTGCGATCACCCCCGAACACGACTGGACCGTTGCGATCACCTCGCTGCGAAACACCGACGCACCGAGTCGGCGCCGCTCGAACGCGTAGGCCTCGCGCAGGCGCCGCTCCACCCCTGTCACCACGATGTCGACATCGTGTGCGGCATCGACGATCAGCTTCATTGCGAGGATGAAGTACGCCGGACGGTACGAGACAACGTGCGCCGTTGCGCTGCCATCCCCTGCGGCAGCGAGTGACTTCGTCAGCGAACGTTTGGTGTCGTCGTTGATGGCGAACACCGCCCCGTCCACGCCGGCAATCGTCACGACGACGGCACGGTCGTCGCCGATCCACACCCACGATGCGTGTGCCTTGGCGATGCTCATCACGTTTCGAGCGAAGTCCTCGTGGTCGCGAAGCGACACCACTCGACCGAGCGTGGTGACACCGCTGGGCGCTGCGGTTCGGGCCTCCTCCAGTGAGGTCGCAGGTGCGGCATTGGCCGACGGGCTGGGATTGACCACGCCTTTGACGCCGAGCGGCTTGGAGGCGAGCAGGCTGACCTGTCCGGCATCGACCAGTCCGGGCCGCCCCTGGCCGACTCGGTAGCTCGCCACGACGTTCTCGACGCCGGTTGGCAATCGGGCTCCGTTCACGCCGTCGCCGAACGTCACCCGCGTCGTGCCGTTCTCGAGCTGACGCGCCATGAAGACCCGTTCGTCGCGGCCCGCCGCCGCGAGGTTGTCCCGCTCGGCCCAGCGCACGCCGTCGACCCGGATCTCGAGGGTCGATCGCGCCCCGGACGGTGTGTCGGCGGCCACGAACGTGAGCGGAGCGTCCGGCAGGACGAACGTCTGGAACGTGACGGTTGCATCGCCGCTTCCGAGCACTCGCTCCACGGACGCGCCGTGCGTCGCCCGAACGAGATTGGCGGCGATGGTGACGGTCTCGCGGCGGAACTCGTGATCCAGCGCGACGTTCAAGGTGATGATCGAGACCCCGCCGAACAGACGCGCCTCCTTGATGGTGCGGATCTCCACCGCGGTCACGCCCGGGAGGTCGGCTCGCTCACCACGGATCGCCACCGCCTGACCGACGTGCAGGTAGAGGTACGGCCGGTCGAGGGAGACCGTGTCACCGGCGACGTCTTCGCTGATCGGGAGCTCAGCGAGCGCGAGTCGCTCAGGTGCGGCGTGAACCGTGGTGGTCCGCGTGCTTCGCGCGCCCAAGTCGTCGTTGTCGGTCGGCGAGAGTCGGAGCGTCGAGACCTTTGCGGCGCGTTGGTACCGCTCCACCGTTCTGACGTCGGTGTCGCCGACTTGCGCGAACGAGGGTTCGAGCGTCGTTCCGGCGGTGTCGAGGGCGACCCACGACCCGATCGTGATGTCCTTCTCCTCGGTCGAAAGCGGCAGCGGGCTCCCTACTTCGTCGAGGAGTTCCTCGTCGAGGGTGCTCGGGTAGTCGTCGGCGGGTCGGGTGACGAGGGCCGGGTCCGGTTCTGCCTCAGTCGGTGCCGGTGCGATCTGCTCCATCGGACGCGCGTCGTGGCCGAACACCGATGCGGCGACCCGGAAGATCGAGATCCCGGATGACTCGGGGCCGAAATCGGGCGGTGCGGCGTACACGATCAATGCGGCCTGGAGCGTCCCGACCGACTGGCCTTGGGCCGTCGCCTGCCCTGCGAGATCGTGGTGATGCCACACGGTGGACTCGACGTTCTCGTCCATCCAGCTCGACGAGTAGGCACCGGTCGTCGCGGCACTCATCGCCTGGGTCGCGACCATGTTGTCGATGACCAGTTCCATGATCGAGAGGGCCGCCGCCGGCCGACCGAACTCCACCGTGGTCGTGTTCGCCGTCGGGTCCTCCTCGACGGCGCCGACCTTCTTCATGACGCGCGTCTCGGCGTCGCCACCCTCCTGGCCGTCCTCGAAGTCGACGATCATCAGGCGGTCGCCAACGTTGATGTTCAGGCCGGTGCCCTCGATCAACGCCCACTCGTTGTCCAGGACCTCCTTCACGGTGACGGGCCGAGTCATGCGGGGGCGGATTCCGTTCCACTCGGGCCGGGCCACGAAGTCGTCGATCGTCTCGAACGTCTCCAGCGTTTCGCCCGGTCCGGGCACGCTGTCGGCTCGAAGTCCGAGGGACAATGGCACCTCTCGCGGCGAGTCTGCCGCCGTGTCGAGCTCGAACGCGAGATGGACATCTGCTGCCTTACCCGGCGACAACCGATAGTCGACCAGCCCGGCCAGCCCCCTGATCGACTGCCGTTCGAGGGCGGTTCCGAGATAGTGCTCGTTGGCGATGCGCTCTTGGTAGAAGGTGAGCACGTCGCCCATCGACGCGAAGGCATCGAGCAGACCGAGCGTGACGTCGTCGCCGGCGCGTGCAGTGAACGCGGCGAACCCCGGCCGCTCGCGGTCGTCGAGCGCATCGGTCATCCGCTGCAGGAATGTCCCGTGGACCCCGCTGCGGTAGGACAGCGCCGAACGGCCAGGCGGGTTCGGAGCGATGCCGCCCGGGGACTGCGGGTCGTGTCCGTGCTGATCCGTCATGCGTCCTTGCCTCCCATCGCTCATCGACCCCCCACGACGTCCACGGTGAGCGAGCCGAGCTCCGGCCGGTTCGGATCGTTGGCCAGGACGGCGACCTCCCGACCGAACAACTGGAGATAGCCGCGTTCGAGCGCGACGCTGTCGGAGGAGCCGAGTCGGCGGAGCGTGCCCACATCGACCTCGACGACTCCGGGAACGGACTGACACTCAGCGACGATCGCGCTCAGGTAGATGCGATCACCGAAGCTTCGACGGTCGGGATGGAACAACCCCGGGGTGCCATCCGAACGGAGCCCGTTGCCGAGTCGCTCCAGCACATCGGCGAACACCGGTTGGCGGGGGGTCGCCGATCCGATCCCCACACACAGTTCGATCTCGACGGGAACGAGGAGCGGCTCGTCGATCTCGACGTCGTGACCCATGGTTCTCCACGGCTCGACCCAACGACGGAGGATCTCCTCGGTCCGTGGGTCGAGCGTTCGGCCGGCGAACAGATCGACCGTGCAGAACAGCGTCGACCACGAACCCGTCCACTCGCGTCGAACCGACGCTCGCTGCACGAACGGGTGCGCTTCCAACCGGGCGACGTAGTCCGCCGGCGTCACCGCTCGGCGCTGCTCGGTGAACACCAACGGAGCGCGGATTCGGGCTTCCTCGACGGTCTCCGGATTCATCCCGCCGGACGCGGCGATCGGATTGCGCACGGCGACGATCGAAGCGGACGGACCGAACACCGTCTGGATGTCGGTCGTACCGTGCTGTTCGCCCGTCTCGACGAGCAGATGGCGGATCGACTCCGCGCCGACGTTGCCAGCGGTTCCGTTGCCGGTCCGCACGGTGGCGTCGAACGCCGTGCCGACGTTCGGTCGCTGACCCGACTCGTCGTCGCCGAAGCGCAGGGTGGCTCGTCCGTCTGACTCGACCTCCACGACGAAGACGCGGTCGTCGGGCGCCGCCCGGATCACATCGTCGACCGGATCCCACCGGTTCGGGCGTTCGCCGATCCACGGCCCCGACGTCTCGGTCTCCTCGTCGACGGTGAAGAGTGCGATGGCGTGCTGTGCTTTGCGCGGATCGGTCCGCATGAGGTCGCCCGCGGCGAGGGGACCGGCGCCGATGTCGAACTCGTCGTCGACGAGCTCGACCGCGACCAACCACTGATGGTCGCTGATCACCCATCTGTCGGTTCCGGCCAGGCGCGCGTCCGCACCCACGAGATCGACCCCGAGCATGCCGAGCTCCGCACGCAGGCGGGCTCCGACGCGTCCAGCGTTCAAGTCGTTCACGAGGAGGCTGTTCGCCGGCACCGTCGCCCGGTGGAACGGCACGCTCGCGTTGGACAGATCGGCAACCGGCGCCGGCGGGCGAAATCGGTCGTCGCTCACACGCCCGACGGTTATCGGCACCCGCTCCGTGCGACCGTGATCGACGAGCACGAGATTCGCCCGCGCGACACAACGTCCGGCGCCGATCGGGAAGTCGACGTGGAGCGCGTCCTGCGCCGACCACGTGACGTGCACGAGGCGCATCCCGGAGTTGCCAGCCGACCGGTCGAGCGGATCGAGACCAGGCTCCACGGACGTCAGTCGAACCACCTGTCGACGTCGCGCCGCATCGGTCGGTGTGGTGTCTTCGAACAGCACGTAGGAGCCGGGCGCGAGCCGAACGGTGGCGTGCGGGTTCCGAAGGGTGGCCGACGTCGAGCCTGCGGGCAACACGTCGACCGTCTCGGCCCAGGAGTGGATCTCGATGCGGTTGTGCGCGGGAAGCAGTTCGGCGTCGGCGATCGCCTCGAAGAACTGCGCCCCGGCTGCCACTGCGTCGTCGAAGACATCGATGGACGACGTGACCGCCGGTTGGCCGTCGACCGCGGTCCAGAAGCGCGCACGTCGACCGATCTGAACCTCGGCGGTGACCTCGATCGCCATCCACGTTCGGGCGTTGTGGCCGTCGTGCAGGTGGTAGTCGACGAGTCGGAGGTGGCGCGCCACCGACGTCCGGAAACGTGCGCGGTCGAGATACGCCTCGGTGGCGACGACGTCTTGCTCGTAGGCGAGCTTGTCCCCCAGATGGGCGAGTAGCTCGACGACAGCAACGCCCAGATCGGCGGGGTTGCGCTCGATCCACGTCGGCACGGTCACGGCCATGCGGTCGAGCATCAAGCGCCGGAAACTCTGGTAGTCGCGAGCCAGCAGATCGAGGCGGGGCGCAGGCGGCGGCGCCCACAGTGGCTCCACACCGCCAGCGCAGTCGAACCTCGTCGGGCACTCGACGAGGAACGCGAAGTGCACGCCGGCCAGTTGGGGATCGAGCCAGCCGGTCGAGTTGTCGAGCTCCAGGCGGTACGTCGAGTGATCGCCGATCTCTGCGACGTGGACCCGCATCGTGGAACCAGCCACCTCGATGGCGGTCACGGCCGGATCGCGCACTCGGTCACCACCGCTGATCGTCACGGACGTTGCGGAGAGGTCGGGGGGCGTCGTCGGGGCCGATCCCGGGCCGAGTACCGGGTGGACGAATCGGACGACAAGCTCGGATCGGTCGTCCTCAGGTGTCACACCGACGACGTTGGAGACCTCGAGGTAGTCGATGCCGTTCACGGCCGGCGGGCTCGCCGGGTTCCCGTCGGTCGTCGTGGTCGCGACGAGCGCTCGGCGAGTCGCGAGGTCGATGTTGGCGCCGACGTCGGTCATCGTCACACCTCCATCTCGAATCGTGCGGCGCGCGGCTCGTGGTCGGCGCGGATCAGGTAGTCGACCTCGACGGTGAGGGTGCCCTCGACCGCGGTGACCGCCACGCGATGCACCTCGATCAGGTCCCCGAGCAGCCGTTGCAGCGACGCCTGCACCGTCAATTCGGTCGTGGTGGCGAGCGCATCGCTGTTGCCCTGGAAGACCGCATCGATCAGACCACATCCGAAGTCCGGCCGGTTCGGACGTTCGCCCGGTGTCGTGAAGAGGACCGCTTCGATCAGGTCACGAATGTGTTGGTCCCGACGCGTCGACCTGGTGTGGCCGCGTGCATCGAAGGAGTACGGCACGGCGATGTCGGTTCGGTGGTTCATGTGCCACTCGCCTTCGCCTGGACCTGGACCACCGACGGTGGGCCCTGCGGGATCTGTTCCGACGACAGGCAGAGTCCGCTGCTGCTCTGCAGCAGCGCCGGCTGGCCACCCACCTTCACGCGCACAGCAGGCACCAGGAACTGCACGGTCGTACACGGCTGCGGCTTCGTCCCCGTACCGATCGGGATCTGGAACGGGCAGCCGGACACGCTGAAGGTGTCGCTGAGTACGACGGCGGTCTCACCACCGAACTTCACCCGGGTGCTGCTCGGGCTGGCCGACACCGACGCCGCGTGCGTGCACTGGATGGTCGATGCAGAGGTGAGCAGTGGGGTCCCCATCAGGTCACCTCCAGCCCGCCGTTGTTCACGTTCACGGTCGGTCCGCTGAGCGCGATCTTGGCTTGACCGTTGGTGATCTCGACGCCGGTGCTCCCCATGGTGATCTTCTGCCCGCCCGACAACTCGATCGTCACGCCGCCGGCGCCGGGCAGGTCGTTCAAGGTGATGGTGATGCCGTTCGTCTTGATGACACGCATCCCTTCGATCGCGGGACTCGCCGGTGGCTGCCCGGCACCCCAGAAGCAGCCGCTCCAGATCGGGTAGTCGGGGTCGCCGCCCTCGAATTCGACCCAGACGTTCGCCCCGATCGGTGGCAGCATGAAGAAGCCGACGCCGTCACCCGCAAACGGCACGCACGGCTCGGCCCAGCTCAGGGTTCCCTCGCCGAGCACGGCGGGCGCCGACACCTGCAGCCGCCCCTTGCTGTTCGGGTCGATGTTGTTGGTCACCGAGCCGCGGTACTTGCCGAAGTAGCCGGTCATGGCAGCACCACCGGAATCGTCGAGCCCACGCCTTCACGAGCCAGCGAGAACGACTGCGTGACCGCACCGCGCGTCACCTTCGTGGTCACCTTGTTGACGGCGTAGAGGCCGTCGTAGCGGTAGCCGACGCCGCGCAGCCCCACCAGCCCCTGGGCACGGAGGAGCCCCCGATATCGACTCGCGTCGACTTCGCCTTCGGCGGTGACGGTGTCGGTCGTTGCATCGGCCGCCGCCTGGACCTGCGCCTGCGCCGCCGTCGTGGTCGTTGCGCCGGAGGGCTCGAGGGTTCGTTTCGCGGTGAGCGTCGAGTTGAGCCGTGACGGCTGCGTGGCCAGCGGCGGTCTCGAGCTGACCGCTCGCGACGACACCGACATCTGACGATCGGTCGTGCGGTCCTGGACCGTTGCGCTGACTTCCGTCGGCGCGGTGCTGTCCTCCTGGAACGAGATGCTGGTGACGTTCGTCTCGGGTCCCATGGCGACCGACAACGCCGGCTGGATCGGTGCGATGCGCTGAACCGGACCCCAGTAGGCCGTGTTGGTGAACGGTGCCGGGCCGGGCGTCACCGTGAACACGTAGTCGTGCCGTTCGGCCAGTTGCTTGATGTACTCGAAGTCAGACGCCCGCTGAACGGGTATGCGATCGGTCGGCAACGGCACATCGAGGGACAGCGGCGGGATCACGAACGGGATCAAGCCATACTGCGCGTAGGTGAGCAGGAGCTTCGCCACGATCGCGAAATCCGGCTGTGCCGGATGCTCCACCTGCTTCTCCTCGCGATCGAGGGCCACGGTGACGTCGACCGCCGTGAGCGCCAGCGTCGTCGCGCCCGGTTCGGAGCTCGGGTTGAGCTCTGTGTGGGTGATGAGCCCGTCGAAGAGCACGTGCGGCAACACGCCGCTGGTCAAGGTGACGATGACTCGCGAGCCGGGCTGCAGCGTCGGGTCGGAGAGTTGTGGGTAGTCGACCAGCGCCGAGCTGTCACGACCCACGCGGAGCACCATCTGCATACCGCTCTGCTCCCCCGCGGTGTCGCTGACCTCGATGCTCTCGATCGATTCCAACACGTCGGGCCGGGCGGGCAGCGGCACCGTCTGGCCGGCGAGGACGGTGAGGTGCGTACCGATCACCGTTCGTCCTCCGCTGGTGTGTCGGCCACCGGCGGCGGCCCGATCGCGGGCACGACGACCGTGCGACCGACCTCCTCGGTCAGTTCGTCGGGACGGCGCACGCCGTTGGCATCGGCGAGCCGCCAGAACTGCGTCGGCTCGCCGTACGCCGTCGTCGCGAGATGGTCGACGCGGTCCGACGCGCGCACGACGAGAGCAGCGACCGGTTGGTGTTCGTCGGCCCCGGGGATGAAGCGGCGTCCGACGTAGGCGACGGCCTCGTCTGGTTCGGTACCCGCCGCGCGGTGTCGCATGACGGGAAGGTGGGCGTAGCGGCTGGTGGGGTCGAACATCAGAGCAGGCTCGAATCTCCGCCGAGAATGCGGTCGAGGGTGTGCGCAGCAGCGCCCACGGCGAGCGCCTCCTTACCGATCTGGTGCGCAAGGAAGAGGTGGTGGCCCGGATGGCCGATCGGCAGATCGCTGTACGACAGGACGCGCAGGCCGAGTGAGACCTTGGCGCGGATCGGGTTCAGCGTGGTGTCGAATTCCTCTTCGGTCACGCTGAACTCCGTCAGGCTGACCGGCAGGATCCGCTTCGGGCCCCACACGAACACGGTGAACGGGCCATCGGGTGGGAGGACCTCGATCGTGCCGACAGCCATCAGCAGCGAGTTGGCGATGACGCGCTCGCTTGCCGGGTACAGGAGGAGCTCGAGCTGAGCGAGCTGCGGATGGATCCCGACGTCCACCGCTTCGCCGACCTCGAGTTGGTCGGTGGCGTCGATGTCGACCTCGACCTTGATGGTCTCGACGGGCGCACCGGACAGCCGGAGCGCCTCGACGCCACCTCCCTCGCCGGCCCGCTGCCCTTCGAGCGTCCGTGTCATCGTCGCCGGGTTGTACTGGAATGCGATGACCTCCGGCACCGGGTCCGGTGCGCGGTACGTGACGAGTGCGCCCTTCAGGATCACCGGCGCATTGATCGGTGCATTGGCGCTCATCGCTGCCCCCTACCTGTTCGCCTTCAACTGCGCAGCGACATCCTTGGCTGCGTCGAGCACCTTTTCGGGTGCCTTGCGGAACTGCTTGGCCTGCGCCTGCAGGTCCTGGAACGTCATCGGCGCCTCGGTTCGGCCCACCCGATAGTCGGCGCCCCGGGTGATCGCCGGCGTCGCCGCTCCCGACCAGATCATCTTGTCGAACGACACCTGCGCGTTCTTCACCACCTGCTTCACACCCTTCTCGGTGGGGAGCGCAGCCGCGGCCTTGAACGCTGCGCTCAGCTCCTGGTGCCATACCGGCGAGCCCGTCGTCTGCTGCTTCCCCGCCAGAGCCGGGTCGTAGGCTCGCCCCGACACCGGCGCGTACGTCGCTCCCGGATGGCCCTGCAGGACTCGCCACGTGACCCCGCCGCCGACCGGCACGTCGACGGCGTGCTCGGGCGTGAACACCAGCCCCTTCGTCGGCGAACGCAGCGTGTCGTGCACGTCGATCCAGATCACGGCGGCCTCGGCGTCGCCGCTGTCGCCCTTCCGCGCCCGGTTGACCACGTCCTTGATCAGCTCGGTCGGAATCCACTCGTGCTGACCACGGTTGATCCCACGGAACGCGTTCTTGAAGTACTCGCGGTTCTTCTCGTACTCGTCGTCCCACTTCGCCGGGTCGATGGTGCGGTGGCCCGGTGCCGAGACCGGCTGATTCCTCGCCATCGCCTTGAAGAACTTGATCAGGCCGCCTGCCTTGTCGACGGCGGCGACGACGGCGGGGTCACCGGCCTTCGAGTCGGATCCGGACGCGACGATGCCCCGTTCGACCGACGGGGTCAGCCCCTTCACCAGTTGGTCGTCGGACAGCGATCCGAAGACGTGGCCCTCGACGGCGACCCGGCCGTCGCGATCGGTGCCTTGATTGATCGGCTTGGCCACGTGCAGGGAGATGACGTTCTTCCTGGCCTCGGTTGTGGTCAGCTTCTTCGCCAACTCGGTTGCCTTCGAGTCACCGGTTCGTTTGGCGACCGTGCCGATCACAGCCACGAGCTTGTCCTGGACCTTCTCGCCGTACTTCCGTTCGCGCAGCAGCGGCTTGTCGATGAACGGGTGCTTCGACGCAAGCACGGCGGCCTTGGCCGCCGGCCACCCTTTCACGATCAACTGACTCCCCGTCTGCTTGTCGGCGAGCAGCTTGCCGAGCGCCTCCTTGATGTGGCGCTTCGCGTCCTGGTGGGTGGTCTTCAGGTGGGCGTCGAATGCCGAGGTGTCGGCCCCGTCACCGGCGAGTGTCATCAGTTGCTGGATCTTGGCGGCGAGGACCTTCTGTTCGGCGACCACCTCGGCCTCGGTGGGCACCTTCTTGGCGCTCGTCGACTTCTTCTTCGCCCCACTGGCGCGGGCAGCTGCCAACTGATCGGCCTCGGGGTCGAGCCTGCGCTGGGCGGCATCGGCGGCGTCGAGCGCCGGCCCGGCCTGCTTCCGCTTGGGTTCGTCGAGCTGTTCGACCGTCGTGCGGCGATATCTCGCGAGCCACGCGGTCGCCGCCGTCATCGTCGAGTGCACGGCGACCGTGGCATTGCGGCCAGAGACGTCGATGTCGAGGTGGTGGGGCTTACCGTCCTCGTCGGTGAGGCGGAGACGCGGGCCGATGCGACGCGCGTTCGCCTTGCCGGGAGGTGCCGGCTGACCGCCCTGCTTGCCACGGAACCGTTTGAGCACCTTGCGGAGGAGTCTGGTGACGGCACGGTCGATTCGGCGGCGCACCTTGCGCAGAATCCCGCGTACCTTGCCGGTAAAGCTGCCGAGGCCGAGCAACCGAGCGAACAGGTCGATGGCGATCGGGAGCAGGTTGGCCAGCACGCCCTCGACCTTCTTCATCGCCGGTTCGAGCACGCCGGCGGCGATGTCCGCGATCGACGACACCACGGCCTGGGCCATGGCCCAGATGCGGCTGAGCTGATCGCGGATGAAGGTGTACAGGTTCCAGATCAGCATCACGATCTTGACGAGCGCCCCGACAGGGTTGAAGAGGCTCGCGATCCACGTGATCGCCGCCATCACGACCTTCGTCAGCAGCATCTCCTTGATGCCGTCGAGCACCGCGTCCTTGACCCCGGCGAGCTGCTCCTTGATCTGCTCGAACAACGCCGACCAGCCACCCGTGAGCAGCGTCTGGATGTACCCCCACACGAACTCGACGCGGGCGACGTTCTTCTCGCCGACCAGCAGCACCGCCTTCTTGCGCAGCCATTCGGGCGTGAGGTTGAGCACCTGCCGGACGATCGAGAACACTCCTGCCAGATCGAACTGTTTGGGGATCTGCAGCGCGCCGCCGAGTGCCCCCGTCAGCCAACCGATGACGCCGGCCTTCAGGTGCGTGAAGAAGTTGCCGGCGAACAACTCCACGCCTCCGACGATCGCGCGCACCGCGTGGCTGAGGAATCGGATCGGGTGTCGAACGATCGTGCCGATCGTGGCCATGACGCGCCCGACGAACGCGTAGAACTTGGCCGGCGCGATGCCGACCAACTTGAGTGCGGCCTCGAGCACCTGCTTCAGGGCGGCCGCCCAATCGCCGGTGAGTACGGCGCCGACGACTGCGACCGCGGCTTTGAGCGCTCCCTCGAAGGCGTCGAGGATCTTGTTGATCGCCGCCTGGAGCTTGTCGACGAGTGCATCGACACCGGCCTTCAGCTTGTCGCCGACGGCGCGCACGCCTGCCTTCGCCTTGTTCGCCAGGCGGTCGATCCCCGCGTTCAACTTCGCTGCGAGCTCGGGGAAGACGGTGCCCAGCAGTCCGGTGACCAGTCCCTTCAGCAGTGCCGCGAATCCGTCGATCAGTTTCGAGATCGCCGCGACCGCCAGATCGATCAAGCCCTTGATCGCATTGCGCGCCTTGTCGAGGAGGAACTTGACGCCCTTGCGAACGGCGTCGAACACCTTGCCGATCACAGCGGTCAGCGCCGCAAACGCCTTCTTGACGAACGACAGCGCGCGCTGCCACCAGCTCCGCTTCTTCGCGTCTCGCTTGGCCTTCCGCTTGGCTGCTGCAGCATCGCGCTCGCCCTGCTGCACCTTTGCGTCGGCGTCGCGACGGGCCTCGACGCGACGAGCCGCCACCTTCTTCTTCGTGGCGCGTCGCTCGTTGGCGACCTCGCCCCGTTTCGTGACGAGTTGACGCTCGGCGTCGCGGTCCATCTCGGCGACCGCCGTGGCCTGTGCATCGATCGTGGCCTGACGCTCGGCTTGGATGGCCGTTCGGTTCTCCATCACCACCGACCGCTGTTCGCCGTCGGCTTCACCCTCCAGCCGTTTGCGTTCGGCGTCCGCGTCGTCGTGAGCGGCCCGGCGGTCGGCGTCGCGCTGTTGTTCTGCGCCCTCCAGATCGCGTTGCGCGGCCGACACACCGGAGGTCATCGCCGCATCGGTGTCGGCATCGAACTGGTCGGCGACGTCCTTCGACAGCCCGAGCGTCGTGAACTCGGCGGCGACCGGTGATCGGGTCACCTCGCCGACCCCTGCGGCGGGCGGTTCGCTGACCGGGCGTCGCTCCTCGAAGCTCTGCGGAGCGACGACCTCCGGACCGGGTCCGTCGACCACGGCGCGCACCGCTGCGTCGCGGGCTGTCACCGCGTCGTTCCTGGCGGTCGAACGGTCGCGGTCCATCTGCCGATCGTCGGAGCGTTCGGTGCGAGGAATCTCCGGTGACGGCCCCGGATCGGTGTCGATGCCCGGGTCGGTGGTCGCGACGGCGTCGAGCGATTCGCCCACCGCTTTGGCGTCCCCCTGCTGGAACCAGTCGAGTTTGCCGACGATGTCGTCGTTCGCGCTGTAGCGCTGAGGGGTCGGCGTCGGCACGACGTCGACCGTCGGCAACGCCCCAGCGGCGCCGAGTCCGTCCCGCTCGCTGTTGGACCCTGGCGTCGCGATCGCCCGCACGGGTGGGGCTTCGGCGGTACCGTCGACCTTCACCGCCACCGGGGAAGCTGCCGTAGCAGCCGCTGCGCGTGCATGCTCGCCCGCGCGACTGGCCCGCAGGTGCGTCTCGAGGACCGGCTGCATCGCAGCCTTCAGGCTCGACCGGGCGTCGCGATACGCGGCGAGCACCGCGGCCGGCGACTGCTGCACCGCGAGCTGCTCGGAGGCCTCGGCCACGAGCTCCGGATCGGGCGGCGTCGGCGGTGGTTCGTCGACGTTGCCGAGCTCGGCGGAGACCGCTCCCAGTACGGGGGCCGCCGACCCCGTGGCCGCGTCGCGATCCGCAGCGGCGTCGCCGGTACCTCCCTCGTCCGACCTTCCCTCGTCCGACACTGTGGTGTCCGACTCGTGGTCGCGCGTCCCATCCGCGCCGACGGGCCGTCGCCCACTCGGATCGACGGCTCGATCGAACGCTTGCTCCGAGGCCTCGTCGTCGACCGCCGTGTCGGTCGTCCGGCGCAACGCGACGACATCCGAACCGATCGCTTCGTCGATCGCGAACTCGGCGGCGGTTCCGGACGCCATCCGGTCGGCTTCGAGCTCGGCGGGATGGTCGGCGGGCAACACCCCGCTCGTCGGTCCACCGGGCCGGCGGGACTGGAGCACATGGACGACTTCGTGAGCCAGGGTCTCGACGCCGACGTCGTCCGATGCGAGGTAGATGGTGCCGTCGACGGTGGCGGCTTCGGCGCCCGCAGCATCGAGCAGCGCGGCGATTCCGGGACCGGTGCGCACCACCACCCCTGGGGCGTCGGATCCGATCCGGCGTTCGATCGCCGTCCGATGGGGGAGTTCGAACGTGACGCCGTCCTCGCCGCGCAGCGAGTCGGCCAACGCCCGTTCGCCGTGGCGCGACAGCGTGGCCTTCGCCCGACGGCGATCGCCGCTGGCCGTCCGACGGCGCCGTGCGATCCGCTGGTGGTCCTTCAGCCGCGCCATGGCGATCTCCCTCGCGCGTGCGTGGACGTCGTCGGTGCGTCGTGCGGCGATGTGATCCGCGATCTGTCCGGCCAGGTGACGACCACGCTCGCCGGGCGTTCGTCCGACGAGCGGTTCCAGGGTGAGATCGCCCAGGTCGACGTGAAGCGGTACCGAGCCGCTCAGCTGCTCGCCGGCCTCCCGGCGTTCGAGTCCGAGGGCGAGCGCGGTCTGCAGGGCGTCGGCGAATTCGTGCGCGTCGTGACGGTTCGGAGCGTCGACGCAGAGAGCGCCGATCTCGACGACGAACCGGGTGACGGTCACAGCAGCCATCCCCGGGTCTCCGCGTCGCTGAGCTGACGCCCGAGCTTCTCGTACTCTCCCCGCGCGGCCTCGATGACGTGTCGCGGGCCGATCGGTTCGCCAGCAGCGGCCGCCGTGAAGGCCGCAGCCAGTGCGATGTTGCGGATGCTGCCGCCCGAGACGCTGAGGCGAGCGAGTTGTGTTGGGTCGAGGTCTCGGGTCGGTGCCGAACTCGGGAGGGACCGGCGCCAGATCTCGGCGCGTTCGGCCGCGCTCGGGAGCGGGAAGTCGACGATGACCGACAGGCGCCGGGCGAAGGCATGGTCGAGCGCCGACTTGATGTTGGACGTGAGGACCGCGACGCCGGTGTACTGCTCGATGCGCTGCAGCAGGTAGCTGACCTCGATGTTGGCGTAGCGATCGTGGCTGTCACGTACCTCGCTGCGTTTGCCGAAGAGCGCGTCGGCCTCGTCGAAGAGCAGCATCGCACCGCACCGTTCGGCGGAATCGAAGATGCGCGCCAGGTTCTGTTCGGTCTCGCCGATGTACTTCGAGATCGTCGCTGCGAGATCGACGCGGTACAGTTCGAGGCCGAGCTCGTTGGCCACCGCACTCGCCGCCATCGTCTTGCCGGTCCCACTCGGCCCGGCGAACAGGGCGCTCACTCCGCAGCCATGAGACCCCGTTCCGAAACCCCAGCTGCCGTACACGACGTCGGACTGCTGGAAGCGCTCGACGAGGCGGAGCAGCTGGTGCTTGGACCCGGTGGGCAGCACCACGTCGTCGAGTTCCACGTCGTGAGGCAGCGAGCGCGCACGTTCAGCCAGGCGGCTGCGTGCACGCCGACGTTCGACCGGGTCGAGCACCACATCTCGCCGGTGTGTGGTGTTCATCGTGATCGCACCCGTCTCCCGGAGCACGGGAGCCGGGAGCGGCCCGCACGTCACGACCGGACTCCGCACGACGTGCAGGAACTGCGACACCGCCCAGGTCGACTCGCTGGCGGCGAGGTGGGTGAGGTCGAGGAGCAGGACGAGATCGTGGAGGACGGACTCACGATTCCATCGCTGCGCGAAGTCGTACAGTTGGCGATGATCGTCCGGCAGTGCGCGGGCATCGATCATCGTCACCCCCCATCCGCGTGAGGTGGCGACGAGTTCGGCGATCCGGCGCGCGGTGGACGAGCCGCAACCCTCGAGCGAGACGAGATGTCGGCCCGCGTCGAGATGCTCGGCGAGTTGTCGCACAACACCTTCGGTCGGGGCCTCGCCGCCAGGGTCCGCGTCGGTGACGACCGCGAGCGCAGCCACGCTGCCATCGAGGTCGGCGTGACCGAGCAGGTAGTGCAGCACGGGTTCGTCGAGCCGGAGTGAACTGTCCGAGAATGCCGCAGACGGCCCCAAGCGGATGAGCTGCGCTTGACGCAACGTGGAGCCGGGAAGAAACGCCGACCAGTCGCGGTCGCGCTCGTCGGGGCTCGACAACCGTTCGAGGCACCACTGGACCGTCGGTTGTGAGCCTCCCATGGTCGAGATCAGCGGTGCTGCCTCCTCGGGGAAGGCATCGACGCCGGCGAGGACACAGACCACGCGCACCTCGAAATCGGTCAGTCCGAACTTCCGACGGAGGAGCGGCAGCGCCGCGGCGGTGTCGGCGTCGGGGCCGCGCCCGGGGACGGCCGAACCGTCGACGAGCGCCTGGACTGCGCCGCGGACGACCGACCGGCTGGCGTTCTCCCAGGTGGTGGTCACGTCGCTCATGGTCAGGTGAGATCGATCCGTGGGCGGGCGAAGCGCCCGTTCTCGACGAACAACTCGCTGTCGACCCCGTCGATGCCGATGCGCACGAGATACTCCGCGGCCGGGATTCCGGCCAGTGCGAACGTCGCAGAGGCGAGGCGGGCGACATCGGGGGCGGGCGCGCTCGCATCGACGGTGAACGCATGGGCCGGTCGCTGGGCGGGCGCATCGAATTCGTTGAGGCTCAGACTGATTCGCTGTCGCGCTCCGACGGGGTGATCGAACTGGACCACCAGATCACCGGACGCGACACCGCCGGCTACGGCGATGGCGGCGGTGTCGGTCGCTCCTTGCGGGGCGACGCCGACCGACAGGGGGATGGCGACGGCGTTCGACAGCTCGCCGATCATCGGGGTGTCGTCACCCTGCGGTGCGGGGTCGAGGTCGGGCGTCCCGAGTGGGAGCGGACGCGGGATCCGATGCACGACCTGTGCGCTGACCAAACCGGGATCGAGTTCGTTCGGCAGTACGACCAAGATCTTCGTGTCGGTGACGTCTCCGGCGGCGGGCGCCACGTCGAGCGGGCCCAGCCGCACGACCGTGTCCGTGCCGCGGAGCCCTGAACCGTGCAGGATCACCACGTGTCCGCGACGGATCGGCGCACGGTCCAGCGGCGGGGTGCCCGCCATGATGCTCGACTGCAACCGGTCGATGTGCGGTCGCCGGATCTGTTCGACCCCGATTCGGGCCTGGCGCACCGGCAGCGCCGACTGCGTCGAGACGTCCGACTCGATCAGTACGACCGATGCCTTGTAGGTGGCGCTCGGTCGGAGCCCGGTGTTGAGCGCGGACCACAGACGCCACTCCTCCTCCGGCGGCAGGCTGTGGTGGGTGAGCTTCACCTGCTCGACCTGGTCGGCCAGGTTGGCGGGCGACAGAACCTTGAACTCGCCCGGCAGGATGTCGGCATCGACGTTGCCGGTGCCGAGCGAACGCCGAATCGCTTCTCGATCCAGGAACGGCGTCTCGTGGAGTACCTGCATGCCGTAGCCCAACAGGATCTCGGCGATCATGTCGTTGTCCCCGTAGGCGCTCATGAGGTAGTGCAGGTCCAGCGCGAGGTACGACCTGGCCACACGCTCACCCGACACGCGACGCTCGGGGAGGCACTCGTTGATCCATCCCTGATTGCGTTCGACTCGGTAGAGGAACAGGTTCAGTCGGTTCGACGGTTCGGCACCGGTCCTTCGCAGGAACTCGGGAGGGCGTGCGCTGACGCGGACGCCTTCGACGACGTCGGCATCGATGACGGCGTTGTTCAACCGGTCCTTCAGGACGGCCGTGACCGCAGCGATGCCCAATGCGTTCGTCATGTGCGGTCGCGTAGGTACTGGTCGAGCGAGATGTGCGGCGCAACCTCAGGCCGCCGGCGCGGGCTGGTGGTTCGGGGCGGTGACGGCGAGCGCACGTCGATCCGGCCGATCGAGACGGTGACGGTGCGATCGCCCGACGCGGTTGGCTCGGCGTCACCCCGCGGGTCACCGGTACTCGGGGGTGGGCTCGGATCGACCGACCATCCGTCGAGAACGTCCGCACTCGACGCAGCGCCGATCGACGCAACGTGGCCGTCAGGGTCCATCGACGTCGCCTCGTGCCGGGTGCGACGAGCGGGCCCGACCGGTTCGACCTGGTGTCGTATCTCGTGGTGCTCCTCCTCCGCCTGGACGACATGGGAGCGCTGCGGCGCGGATGGCGCCTCGCGGACACTCGCACGGATCGTTTCGGGCCGCCGTGGGTCATCGCTGCGTCCCGATGGTCGATCGCTCGGTTCATCCATCGAGAAGGCGGGGCGATCGACCACGTGCCGGTCCAGCTGGCGTACTCGCTCGTCCCGATCGACTCGTCGGGTTCGCTCGGCCCGATCGTCCGCCGGCCATGCGTCGCGCCGGTCGGCGACGCGACCGTGGTCGCGGGCCGGGGCACGCGGCCGAGGACCCGGTGCGGTCAATTCGCTGTCGACGTCGGCGAGCCCGGAAGCGGGTTCGGTGTCGTCGTGCGGTTCGAACAACGAGGCCAGGCGAGGCGCGGCCGCGTGGTCGGAGCCCATCGCCCGGACGGCCAGCCGGTCGAACAGACCGGTCACGATGACCCCAGCTCCAGGTAGGAACGTCGACGTACGGGCGAGAGCGCGAGGACCTCTGCCTCGGTCCAGCCATAGCGAGTGGCGAGCCGATGCACCTCGAGCGTGAGGCGCCGCCCGTATCGCTCCATCTCGCTCCAGAGATGCGTCGAGACATCGAATCGGCAGTTGGTGTCGTCGGCGCACGCAGGACAACGCAGCTCGACGGAGACGTCGATCATCGGATCCGCCTCCTCGATCGCACGTTCGACGGTGGTGATCTCCATGTCATCGAGTCGCACATCGCCGCAGCAACGACGGATCAACTCGACGCGGGGGTCGTCGGCCCGACGTGCCGCGCGAAGGTCGGCGAGGCGGGGCAGTCGGACCCGGACGGCACGTCCGTCCAACTCGACGGCGATCGAATCCGCCTCCGCCGAGTCCGACGGCAGGGCCGTCAGGTCGAGTTCTGCTTCGAGTTGTTCGTTGCAGTTCACGCAATTGATACGCACCGACGCCAACGGGCCGAACGTGGCGACGCGAAGCTCGATCAGCGCCCGATCGCGGGCGCCGAGTGGGAGCTCGGATGGGTCAGCGCCGGTACGGTCGAAGATCAGTTCGTCGAGCGCATCGTCGGCGCGGCCGACACCACGATCCAGGGCGTCGAGCACCTCGAGTTCGCGCAGTGCGAGCACGTCATCCGGCAGGTTCGTCGAAGGTCGGTTCGGTCGGCTCGACGACGTCGTAGTCGCGCTCCCAGCCTTCGTTCTCCAGCTTGAGCGTCTGGATCGCGACCGCGTTGGCGTTGGCGTCGAGCTCGGGCGAGCGCCTGGTACTCGCAGACCCAGCAGCGGTACACCTTGTAGGCCTTGGCTACCTGACCGGCCTCGTTGTAGATCTCGATGATGATGTCCTTGCGGAAGTCCTTGAGCGAGAACTCGGCGCCCAGGCGCGAACCGCAGTTCCAGACCTTGTTCGCCCATTTCTCGAACTCGTGATCGTGGGTGACGCCGCGTTCGAGCGTGATCGCCTCGAACTTGATCGTGGCCGGGCGACTTGCGCGGCGACGCTGGGTCGCCGCCCTCGCGGTGCTCGACCACCTCGGTCGTGCGCTTGAGCGGCGCTGACCTTGCTGACCGCCGGCGACGTAGCGGCCGTCCCACTTGAACGCGGAACTTGAAGTTCTTGTACGGATCGAAGCGGGTGGCGTTGACGCTGAACTGCGCCATTGGTCTTCCTCCTCAGGCTTCGATCTGGCCGGCGATCTGCTGGATCTTGATGATGACGAACTCGGCCGGCTTGAGCGGCGCGAAGCCGACCACGATGTTGACGATGCCGGGATTGATGTCGTTCTGGGTCGTCGTCTCGCTATCGCACTTGACGAGGTAGGCGTCGCGCGGGCGTGGTGCCCTGGAAGGCGCCCTGCCGGAACAGGCCGTGCATGAAGGCGCCGACGTTGAGCCGGATCTGCGCCCACAGCGGCTCGTCGTTCGGTTCGAAGACCACCCATTTCAGCCCCTGGAAGAGGCTCTCCTCGATGAACAGCGCCGTCCGTCGCACCGGGATGTACTTCCACTCCGAGGCCATGGCGTTGGCCCCCACGAGGGTTCGTGCGCCCCAAGAGATGTTGTTGTAGATCGGAAAGTTGCGCAACACGTTGATGCCCCGCACGTTGAGCACACCGTTCTGCTTGTCGGTGAGTTCATGCGTGAGGCGCAGCGAGGTGCCACGCAGGCTGGTCGCGGTGCCGGCGGGTGCCTTGAACACTCCCCGGTCAGCGTCGGTTCGAGCGAAGATCCCTGCGACGGTGCCGCTCGACGCCACCGAGCGTGGCGCGTTGCCCGCCAGTGGATCACCGATCCGCAGACGAGGGAAGAAGAGGGCCGAATTGCTGTCGCGTGGGAGGTCAGGCCATCCACCGATGGTGAGCGGATCATCGAACCCGCGAGGTGGATCGACGATCAGGAACGCTCGTCTGTCCTTGCAGTACTTGAGTGCAGCCGCGAACACGGCGGAGGCTCCCGCATCATCCAACTCGGCAGCGGCCGGGATGCACATGATGTTGAAGATCTCGGGTGCAATCTGGTTCAGGGCGAAGATCCCCGACGAGTCGAGCGGATTTCCGACGATCGCGTTGGATGCTCGAGCGGCCCACACGGCAGACCCCGGTGGGACGCCGTCGCTGCCGTTGGTCATCGACGTGAGCAAACCCTGGGCGATGTCGTCGAGTTCGTCGATGTCGGCGTTGCGTTGTGCGACTCGGATGGCCGGGTCGAGCGACTCGAGGTCGACGATCGCCCACGCGAGGACCGCCTCGGCGGCACCGATCTCGACGAGCTTGTCGGCGACGTCCGTCCGTGCGTCGATCACCGTCTGATCGGCCTCGGCCATGACCGCGGCCGACGCCCGTGCTGCGGTGAGCGCGGCCGCCGCGTCGGATTCGGCCTCCCGGAGAGCGACCACGCCGGCGTCGTCCTCCGCAGCGGTCAGGGCCGCGGGGATCGCGAGCGCTGCCGCATCGACGGCGCTGCGCAACGCCGCTGCTGCGTCCTCGATCGGTTGGGTGCTCGGAAGACCCTGGTCGAGAGCGGCTCGCACGATGAGCTCTCCGCGCACGACCCGCACTTCGTTCTGCGCCAGTTCGGTGTCGAGACCCGGTGCGGCATTGGCCGCTGCGTCGATCGCCGCCTGCAATTCGGGCCCGGCGACGTCGTCGACAACGTCCTGGTGGGCTTGGTCGATCTGCGCCCAGGCATCGCGGGCGATGTCCCAGGCCCCGACCGCATCGTTCACGCCTTCGCGGGCCGCGTCGACGGCCGCATCGGCGACGACGAAACCGGTGATGGCGTCGGCGGTCTCCGTCGTCGCGTCGTCGACGGCTTGCTGTTCGGCCGCGACCGCGGCGTCCACGAAGGCCTCGATCGCGGCGGCCACGGCCACCTCGAGTTGGGGAAGCTCTGCCGTGCGTGCGTCGAGCGCGGTCTGAGCGTCGTCCCGGGCGGTCTGGAGCGCCGGTCGGCTGGCCGTCAAGTCGTCGACCTCCTGCTGTGCGGCGGCGGCCACGCTCATCGGACGGGCGTTCGCCTTGTCGACCTCGACGGTCACCAACGCCGAGACGCCGTTGACCGCAAGCACCACGTTCGACGGGTCGTTCGGCGTGGTGTTGACGTCGTCGAAGTTCTCCGAGGCCACGAGGACCTCGCCCGCGTATTCGCGGACGGTGAGGCTGAAGGTGTCCAGCGGGGGCTCGGCGTGGATGACACCGACGGCGATGCGGTTTCCCCAGCTGCCCAGCGACGTCGCGGTGAGGGTGAGCACGGTGTCGGCGTTCGGGTCCGCGTCCTCGTTGAGCTCGATCGTTGCTGCGGCCGGCGGGGTGAGGGCGTTGCCGTCATCGTCGGTCTCACCGGCGAGCGGGTCGAGCAGCACTCGGATCGCGTACGCGGTCGATCCACCGTTCAGGAAGTACTGCTGCAACCCGTAACTGGCCTCCGACGCACGATGGAGACCGCCGTAGACACGCTGGAGATCACCCATGTTGTCGAGGCGTCTGGCCACGTTGACCGGGCCTCGTTCGAAGAAGTCGACGAACGCTGTGTTGGAGGTACTGACCCCAGCGATGGGTCGGACTCCACTCGGAATCTCCTCGACGTAGACCCCCGGATACGTGTACGTGGCGGCCATGGCTGTCCACTCCTTCGGAAAAGCTACGCACCATCCGCCAAAGTGCACTCGACATGTGGTATCGCGAACGAACGTACCACAGCAGGGCGACGCGTGGCTCGGGATTGTTTTCGTCGAGCCTCAGCGGGTCCTCGACACCGGACCCATCCGGCTACACGAAACACACGGCTCGCTGCGAGCGAACCACCGCACTGTCACGCAACGCCCGTCGGATCGTGTGGCCTGGCGTGCTCTGCATGGTCTGGTTCGGCGCGGTGTCCTGACTCGTGGCCTGCGCGTTCACCACACGATCTGGTTCGGCGCGATCTCCTGACCGGTAGTCCGCGCTCGTCAGGCGCTGAGTGGCGCGAACTTCGCTGTGAAGTGACGCATCGCCGGAGGTTCCTCGGTGATCTCGAAGCCGGGCAGCGATGCCACGACACCGCGCAACTCGTCGAACACCTCGACGATGTAGTCGGCGTGTGACTGGGTGTAGACGCGGCGCGGCATCGCCAAGCGAACCAGATCCATCGCGGCCGGCTGCTCGCTGCCGTCGGGTTGGCGACCGAACATGACCGTGCCGATCTCGGTCGTGCGAATTCCGCCGACCTCGTACAGCGCGCAGGCCAGCGAGTGGCCCGGGTACTGTAACGGTGGGACGTGTGCGAGCCAGGTGCGCGCATCGACGAACACCGCGTGGCCGCCGGCGGGTTTGATGACCGGCACGCCCATCGCATCGAGTCGTTCGACGATGTACTCGTTCGTCCGAATGCGATACCGCAAGTAGTCCTCGTCGACGACTTCCGCGAGGCCTTGCGCGATCGCTTCGAGGTCTCGGCCCGCGAGCCCGCCGTACGTCGGGAAGCCTTCGGTCATGATCAGGCGATTCCGGGCCTGCATGGCCAGGTCGTCGTCGTCGAGCGCCAGCCATCCACCGATGTTGACGAGGGCGTCCTTCTTCGCCGACATCGTCATGCCGTCCGCGCAGGCGAACAGGTCGCGCACGATGTCGGGGATCGACCGGTCGGCCTGGCCAGGTTCGCGGTGCTTGATGAAGTAGGCGTTCTCGGCGAACCGACACGCGTCGATGATGAACGGCTTGCCATACGAATGTGCGATGTCGGCAGCGGCATGGACGTTGGCAAGGCTTGCCGGTTGGCCACCGCCCGCGTTGTTCGTCACGGTGATCATGACGCACGGAACGTCGTCGGCGTGCTCGCGCATGAACGCCTCGAGTCGTTCCAGATCGATGTTTCCCTTGAACGGAGACAGATCATCGGGGTCGGATCCTTCGGCAACCAGCAGATCGACCGCTTGCGCACCGGTCGCTTCGATGTTGCCGCGCGTGGTGTCGAAGTGCGTGTTCGACGGCACCTTGCGACCGGCTCCTCCAAGAATCGAGAACAGGATCGCCTCGGCAGCTCGTCCCTGGTGTGTGGGGATGATGTGGGTGAAGTCGAACAGGTTGCGTACGGCGGACTCGAAGCGCCCGAACGAGGGCGAGCCGGCGTAGCTCTCGTCGCCGTTCATCATGGCGCCCCATTGAGCGGCGCTCATCGCAGAGGTGCCCGAGTCGGTCAACAGGTCGATGAGAACGTCGTCGGAGTGCAGCCGGAACGTGTTCCAATCAGCTGCACGCAGGAGAGCAGCTCGTTCGTCGCCGCGTGGTGAACCTGATCGGCTCCACCGACTTGATGCGGAACGGTTCGATGATCGTCTTCATGGGTCAGACTCCCTGGGTTCTGGCTCCACCAGGGTCGTGACCAGAGCGGAGCGGACTCACGCCACGGTTGCCTGCCCCGGCGAGGGAGCGGACCGCGCTCAGCGACTTGACGGATGCAGAGTAGCAATCCAGCGGATCTCGTGCGCTGCGAACGCCGGTTCGCTCCGCCCGAGAAGACCGTCTCGGGGTGTGATCGTCGAGGCTGGCGCTGGGGCGTGGAACACCATCCGCTCTGCGACCTGCGAGGATCCCAGTCATGAAGAAGCCCGGCCCGAACGATGCGGTACAGATCACCGAGACCCACGATCTGGAGCCGTTCCGGCAGCGGATGCAACCGATCCCCGACGGTGTGCAGGGGGGCGACCGATCTCGGCGCACGCGACGGCGAGGAATCGTCGGTTGCCGACCCGAACGTGCTGCTCGACGTGAACGCCAACGGGGTCGACACGTCGAAGGCGATATGGACCTGAGCGGCATCCTCGGAGTCGACCACGACGTCCGTAACGGCTTCTCGGCCCTCCGGGTCCGTTCCACCATCGAGGCCGATGCCGACCGCTACGTCATCACGGTGGCCGGCGAGTCGGGAAGCGGGAAGTCCGAGACCGGCAAGGCGATCGCCGACGAACTCGGTGCGTGTGGCATCTCGACGGTCCTGCTCGGACAAGACGACGATTTCGTGCTGCCACCGACGTCGAACGATGCCAAGCGTCGCGCAGACGACACCCGGCTCGGCCCACACGTCGAAGTGCGCCTCGACATCCTCGAACAGAACCTGCTCGACACCCTGGAACTTCGTCGAGAACGCAATCGCGGCAAGGAGGTCGGCGATCCCTTCATCGAAGACGTCCTGCTCGAACACCAGATCATTGCCGGCCACCGACAACTCGCCGACTCCGTCATCACCCCCGACGACGACGTCATCGTCGCGCCATGAACGACAGTGGCATGAAGCAAGGCTTGCCGAATCGGGTGATCCTCAACGCATACCCCGACAGCATCGACGGTGACCTCGCGGGTACGGTGCGCATGCTGCAGCGCCCTGAACTCGCCGACGCCTTCGGCTTGTTCTATGTGCTGCCGTCGGTCTTCCACAGCGATCTTGATCGTGGTTTCTCGGTGATCGACTACGACCTGAACACCGATCTCGCCTCGCCCGGCGACCTCGAGGCCCTCGACGAACTCGGCATCATGTTGAAGCTCGACCTGGTGCTCAACCATCTCTCGGTCGGGTCGCCGCAGTTCCAAGACATGCTGGTCAACGGCGACGAGTCGGAGTACACCGACTTCTTCATCGACTGGAACCGGTTCTGGGAGGGCGAAGGCGAACTCCATCCCGACGGCTACGTGGTCCCGTCGGCCAAGCACCTCGACAAGCTGTTCATGCGGAAGCCGGACCTGCCGATCCTGCAGGTGCGGTTCCCCGACGGTGCCGATCGGTTCTACTGGAACACGTTCTACCAACAGGTCGACGTCGTCGACGGCGAACGCACCTACCTCGGCCAGATGGACCTCAACGCCCGGTCCGACAAGGTCTGGGACTTCTACCGCGAAACACTCGAGAAGCTGTCCGCGCTCGGCGCCAAGATCCTGCGACTCGATGCGTTCGCGTACCTCCACAAAGAGGTCGGCGAGGCCAACTTCTTCAACACGCCCGGCACCTGGGAGTACCTCGACCGGCTGCGCACGATCGCCGACGACTGCGGACTGATCCTGCTCCCCGAGATCCACTCCGAATACGGCACCGGAATCCACGAGGAACTGTCCGACCGTGACTACCCCGTCTACGACTTCTTCTTCCCCGGCCTCGTCATCGACGCCATCGACACGGGAAACAACGAACATCTCGTGCGCTGGATCAACGAGATCATCGAACGCGACATCAAGACCGTGAACATGCTGGGCTGCCACGACGGCATCCCCGTGCTCGACCTCAGGGGTGGAACCGACCGCACCGGACTGCTACCAGACGCGACGATCGAGACGATCATCGAACGACTGCTCGAACGCGGCGGCCGGGTGAAAGACCTCTACGGCGCCGACGGCACCAGGATCTCCTACTACCAGGTGAACGCCGCGTTCTTCAGTGCGCTCGGCGAGAGCGAAGACCGGCTGCGGCTGGCTCGGGCGATCCAGCTCTTCATGCCCGGCACCCCGCAGGTCTGGTACCTCGACCTGTTCGCCGGACGAAACGACACCGAGGCCGCCGACCGAGCCGGCAGCGGCGGTCACAAGGAGATCAACCGCACCAACCTCGACATCGACGACATCGACGCAGGCCTGGCCCGTTCTGTTGTGCTCGACCAGTTGGAGATGATCCGCCTGCGCAACACATCTGTTGCCTTCGACGGCGACTTCGAACTCGTAGAGAGCGACGGGAACCGACTGGTGATGCGCTGGCAGAACGGCAACACCAGCGCCGTGCTCGACGCCGACCTGGCAACCGAGTACTTCGTGATCACCCATGTCCACGCGGGTCTCGACACCGTCCTCGAATACGGTCGGTGATGCTCGTAGCTGTCTCAGAACAGGCGGGCCTCGAAGCCTGCCGCTGAGAACCGGCACAAGCTGTTCAGTGTTTTCGACAATCGCCGTGCCACGTCCGTGCCGCGTTCCAGTTGGTCAAGCTCGCGCGTTGCCCCGTCCGGTCACGGCTGGTCATCTCCGTGTTTCGATTGAACCTGCGCCCGCCTCGGCGACCTGCACATCGGAGTCACTACGGTCGCCTCAGTCCTGCGACCACGATTGAGGAACCTGCGATGTCGGAACGCTTCGAGCACTTGTTCGCGCCCCTTCACGTCGGGCCGGTGAGGTTGAAGAACCGCATCGTTCGCTCTGCCCACGGCACGCTGATGACAGGCGAACGACTGATCGCGTACCACGAGGCGCGCGCCGCGGGTGGTGTCGCGCTGAGCACGTTGGAGGCGACCGGCGTGCACGCGAGTGCTCCGAGTCTGATTCCGCTGTACAGCGACGATTGCATTCCGTTCTTTCGCGAGTTGACGGCGCGCATGCGCCCGCACGGAATGGCGATGTTTCAGCAGATCTACCACCCCGGCTCGGCGACGCGTCCGCGGAAGGCACAAACCCAGGTGTCGTCCAGTGCGATCCCGAACCCGATGGTGGGCGGCATCCCCACCGAGATGACCGTGTCCGAGATCAGCGAGATGGTCGAGGCGTTCGGGCAGGCTGCGAGACGCTGCCGTGAGGGTGGGCTCGACGGCATCGACCTGCATGCTTCGTCCGGGTACCTCATCGAGCAGTTCCTGTCGCCGGCCACCAATGTTCGCGAGGACGCGTACGGCGGCTCCCTCGAGAATCGGATGCGGTTTCTCCTCCAGATCCTGGAGGTCGTCCGAGATGCTGTCGGCAACGACTACTGCGTCGGTATTCGACTTCCCAACGAGGAGTACATCCCGGGTGGGCTCTCACCCGACGACATCGCCGACATCGCACGCGTGGTCGAGCCCCAGGTCGACTACGTCTCGCTCCACATGGGCTCCTACTGGCGCTTCTACACACTGCTTGCCCCGATGGACGTTCCCCTCGCGAACGAAATGCCCGCCAACGAGCGCATCATCGGCAGAGGCGCCGACCGCCTGACCAAGCCGACGATGGTCGTCGGTCGGATCATGACGCTCGACGACGCCGAGAGGATCGTCGCCAGCGGCGCCGCCGACATGGTCTCGATGGTCCGCGCGCTGATCGCCGACCCGGAATTGGTCAACAAGTCGCGACGGGGCGAGGCACACCTCGTTCGGCCGTGCATCGGCTCGAACATGGGCTGCGTCGGCCAGCTGATGTCGACCGGAGCCCTGAGTTGTGTCGTGAACGTCGCCGCGGCGCGAGAGACGACGGTGACCTTCGACCCGCCGGGTCCAGCCGACGTCCACAAACGCGTCCTGGTAGTCGGCGGAGGGCCCGCTGGGCTCGAAGCGGCGCGCACCGCGGCCCTGCGCGGGCACGAGGTCCACCTGTTCGAGGCGACCCGCCGGCTCGGAGGGCAGGTCACGATCGCCGCCACTGCACCACATCGGTCCGACATCGGTGCGATCACCGAGTGGCTCACCAGCGAGATCGAACGTCTGGGCGTGTCGATCACCCTCGATACGTGGGTGGACCCTGACGTTGTTGCCGCTCTGGAGCCCGACGACGTGATTCTCGCGACCGGAGTCGTGCCGCGGCGCGACGGGTTTCAGCTCGCCACTCCGATCGATCCGGTACCGGGCCACGACCTGCCACACGTGTTCACGTCGTGGGACGTGTTCGGATTCGGAGGACGCGCCGACCTCGCCGGTTCGGCCGTCGTGTACGACGACACCGGCACGTTCGAGGCGATTTCGGTCGTCGACACACTGCTGGAAGCCGGACTGGCGGTCACGATGGTGGGCCGCCACGACGCGATCGGCGCGACGCTGCCGTACCCGCCCGCAACGGTCATGGCCGCGACGGAGCGATTGATGTCAGGCGCCTTCGACTTCATCGGCGGCCACTACCTCCGAACGATCAGAACCGATGCCGTCGACATCGGAGTCGCCTTCACCGACCGCGTCCGCACGATCGAAGCCGACACCGTCGTCATCGTCACCTACGGGCACCCCAACCGAGAGCTCGGAGAGTCGCTGGCCTCCGATCCCCGCGGTTGGCGCACCCACCGGATCGGCGACGTCACCGGCACGAACGGCATCCAGTCGGCAATCCAACAGGCGGCCGAACTCGCCCGAACGCTCTGACCGGTCCTCGTCGCAGATCCGATCGAAGGATGGACGGTCAGTACGGTGTGAGCGGTGACCACCCATGAACCGGAGTTGACCGAACCCGTGGATCTCTGCATCGCCGACGGGTCGTCGCTGAATCCGGCAGCGCGAGGGTGGTCACGTCGTCCGTTGCACCGGGCCAACCTGCAGGGGTGCCTCGGCGAGAACAAGCGGTGGGATTACTGGGCCGTCCTGGCCGGCGACCTCGTCGTGTCGGCGGTCTATTCGAACGTTGATCACTTCGGTCTGGTCGACGTGTATTGGGTCGACCTCGTCACGGGGCAAACCGGTGGGAAGAGCATCCTGACGCCGGCGGAGGCGCTGGAGTTGCCCGAACGACCGGGGACCGCACCGCTGCTTGTCGATCATGACGGCCTCGATCTGGGCATGATCGACGACGAGTCGGGAACGCGGCTCACCGCGACGTGGGTGGAGCCCGATGGCCGGCCCGGGAGTCTTGATGTCTTCGTCGAGCAACCGGCAGGCCACGAGTCGCTCAACGTCGTCATTCCGTGGAGCGACACGGTGTTCAACTTCACCTCCAAGCACCAGGCACGACCGGCGGTGGGTCGGCTGACGGTGGGGAACCGCTCATGGTCGATCGGCGGCCCGGACGGCCCGGAGTCGTGGGGGGTGCTCGATGTCGGACGGGGTCGCTGGCCGCACGAGATCGCGTGGAACTGGGGCGGTGGCGCCGGGCGCGTCGATGATCACGTCGTGGGTCTTCAGATCGGTGCCAGGTGGACGCAGGGTTCCGGGTTCACCGAGAACGGGCTCATCGTCGACGGGCGTCTGAGCAAGTTGGGATCGGAGCTGCGATGGGAGTACTCGTGGGATGAGCCGATGCGCCCCTGGCACATCGAGGATCCCGACGGTCAGCTCGACATGGTGCTCACCCCGCGGTTCGACAAGCACAGCCACGTCGATGCCGGCGAGTTCGGCAGCGAGACGCATCAGGTGTTCGGCGAGTGGTCCGGCCGCCTGACCACCGATGAGGGGCTCGATCTCGAGTTCATCGGCCTTCAGGGCTTTGCCGAGGAAGCCCGCCAGCGGTGGTGAGCGCGGGAGGTTTCCCCGCGTTCGCTGTGGCGTGTGGGGAGGAGGGGTCGGACCCCCTCGTGTTGCACGAGGGTCGGGGGTCCGCGTCGACGGGGACGCGTCGAGCAGGCATCTGGATCGGCTCGACTCCGACCCGGCCGACGTGGCCGGTCGCGGAGGACGACGCCGAGCATCAGCAGCGTCGCTCGGACGTGCGGATGTGCCGGCTTCTCGCCGCCTCCGGGCCCGGTCACGATGGATCGCTCGGGGTGGCGGCGGGGATCGCCGGTGGGGCGGTCGGGACGCGTCGGACGATGTACCAAGTGCCGATGAGACCGGCGACGACGATCGAGATCCGCAGCACGCTGTTGTCCAGGAGCAGCCCGACGCTGATCGAGATCGCGACGACCATCATCGATATCGCGGCGACTTTCGCCCGCTTGGGCATGCCGACGCCCGAGCGGTAGTCCGCGACCGATCGGCCGACGCCAGGCAGGTGGAGAACCCACTGTTCGAAGCGCGGGCTGCAGCGGGCGAAGCAGGCGGCAGCGATGATCATGAATCCGGTCGTGGGGAGTCCTGGAACGACGACCCCGATCCCGCCGACGGCCACCGCAAGCCAGCCGACACCGAACCAAACACTGCGCGCGAGCCAGGATCTCGCGACGCGCTCGTTCGGAGTGGAGGAGACCACGGTGTCAGTGTGGGAGGCCTCACCGGTCACGACAACCACCGTTGGTCACAACGTCGACGGGAAGTCTCGACGTCGCAAGATCGATGGCGTGTGCAAGCCCACTGATCTTGGATGCTCCCGCGCTCAACGTGGCGGGTCATCGAGCGCACCGCGCGAACCCCTTGGAACCACTCGTGGAGTACGCAGGGTCAGAGCGGTTCAGTAGAGGCGACGTCGGAGCGATGGCGGTAGTCGGCAGCGAGATCGCGCAGCCACTGTCCTCCATCGCCCGCACAGGTGGGTCCGTGCATCAGCGCGAGTGTCGTCGGGGCGAGGTCGGCGAGCCGCTCGACCGTGGGGGCGGTGGAAGGAGTGAGTGTCGAGTAGCCGAACATGTCTTCGGCGACGATGGTCGGCTCCATCGGCGAGTCGTGACGAATGGCAGGTTCGTCGCCCAACTGGGTGAAGAGATCGCCGCACAGCAGCGTCGAGGTGGTCTCCTCGAAGAGCACGCCGGCCTCCCATCCGTGGGGCACGTGGGGGGTGGCGAGGTAGCGGACGCGCTTGCCTCCCAGGTCGATCACGTCGCCGTCGTCGAGCGGGCGCGGTGGCCGATCGGCGAGGTCGTTCACCGACACCATGCACCCGAGCCCACCGAAGGCGACTTCGGCGTCGGCGGCGGCCTCCAGCCACTCGTTCATGGAGCCGCACTCGTCGGCTTCGACGTGCCCGAAGCTGATCCACCGCAGCGAGGTGAGCGGCAGCACCTTGCTCACGGCATCGGAGACCAGCGGGAACAACGCCCGCATGCCGGTGTGGAACAGGAGCGGTTCGTCGGCGTTGACGAGGATCTGGTTGAACGACATTCCGGCGTCGGGAACGAACGTCGAGATGCGGAAGATGTCGTCGGCGATCTCGGTCGTGGTGGTGTCCATGGTGCTGCCTGTCTTTCGTGGTGTGGTGGCGGTCGAGGTGAGGATCGTTCAGAACGGGACGATGGTGGCGAGCAGGCCGGTGGCTTCGCCGCGGCCGGCGAGGACGGAGCAGAACTCGACCGCGTCGATCACGATCGGTTCGCCCACCACCGCCGGCGGTGAAGACACCGCCGGCGGCCCCGGTCAGTTCGAGCGTGAACGGTTGGCCGTGGCGGCGTGCCCATTCGGCGACGACGTCGGCGACGATGCGGCCGTCGTGGTCGGCGGTGAGCACGAGGTCGGCGCCGGTGGCACGGGCGGTGTCGACGCGGTGCATCCATGCGTCGCGGAGGTAGATGATGTCGATGAGGTAGCCGAGGGTCCATTTCTCGACCACCGGGGCGTCGATGCCGATCTTCATCGCACGCATCGGGCGGGGTGTTCGAGTGCGACCCTTGACGGTCTTCGGCGCGATGCGTTCGAGGCGTTCGACGAGTTCGTCGGGGGACAGGTGCTCGCGTTCGGCGACCTGCACGCCGGACAACCCGGCCTCGAGCGACACACCGAAGTCCTTGCGGCGCTTGCGGCGCGAGCGCGCATCTGGTGCATGTTCTCGCGCATCGATGCGCCGGCCTCGCAGGCGCCGAGCACGTGGAGCCACATCTGGCGCACGTCCCAGTCGGGGCAGACGGTCTGGGTCGACCATTGATCGGCGTCGAGGTTGCGCAGGACCGCAACGGCGCGATCGAGTTCGGTCGCTTGGAGGGCCATCGCCTCGCTGTGCCCGATGGACGGGATGGTGCTGACGTCGATGGTGGTCATGGTGGTCATGCCTGCTCGCTTTCTGTGTTGGGGTTGGTGCCGGTTCGGGTGCTGACGTCGGCCAGCAACAGGTCGACGGCGCGGTCGACGAGTCGTATCCAGCGGTCTCCTCCGGGGTCGTTGGAGATCTGCTGGTCGGTGAGGCCGGTCATCATGGCGGTCCACAGGTCGACCGTCGCCTGGTCGTCGAACGCCGATGGCGGCCAGCCGCGTCGCTCATCTGCTCGTACGCCTGCACGGCCACGGCATAGCTCTCCGGTGACGGTGTGAACCCGGGAATGGTGCGCTGGAACAGCAGCTGGTAGCGCACGGGGTCGTTCGTGCAGAAGGAGACGAACGCGTGCACCGAACGTCTGGCGGCACCCATCGGATCGGCTGCGAATTGCTCGTCGTTGGCGGCGTCGTCCATCCAGTCGACGAAGGCCTGGTACCCCTCGAGGAACATGGCGTCGTAGATCTCGTGCTTGGAGGCGAAGTACGAGTAGATCGACTGCGCCCGCATGCCGACACGCTCGCCGAGGTCACGCATCGACAGTCCGGCGAGACCGTGCTCGCGGACGACCTCCCAGGAGGCGCCGCACGATCTCGGACCGCGTTTCCTGACGCCGTACGGTTCGCCTGTCAATGTTCGGTTTAACTGACACTGTAAGGAGTGTGAACCCTGCGACGTCAGAAGTCAAGGGTCGTTGGCACAACCTCGCCGAGGATCGGCGGCGTCAGGCGGCCACTTGGACCGCGAGACGGAAGGACTGCTGCAGCCGGGGAGGCAGTCAACCGGGCATCGGAAAGCGGCGCCACGCCCCGCTCACGTCGTCGGCAAGGTTCTCGAACGGACCGTCGAGGGGTTCTTGGGTCACGGTGAGATCGATCGACTCCTCGAGGACGACATCGCCGGTCGATTCGTCGACCAGCCGGTACGACTGAACCGCGCCGTACGTCATGGTGAGCTCGCAGCCCCGTGTCGGATTCGCGGAGAACTTCCTCGGAATCCGGGGTGGAATCGGGCGAGATCCGCGACGAACCACGCGGCGGATCTGGGCACTCGGCCACCGTTACCGGTGAGCACCCCGGACGTCGACGTGTATCACGGTCGCCATGTGCTCGTCGGAGTGCGCCCCGAGGATCTCGTCGCCGGAGCGCCGACGACCGAGAGTGTCGAAGTGCGCGTGCAGACGACCGAGTCGATCGGCTACCAGACCATGGTCAACGAGGTGACCCGCGACCGGTTTCGTGTCGACTGCGTGACGCCGGGTCGGGCACCCAAGATCGGCACGGTGCTCGATCTGGCACTGCCACCCGTCCGGCTGCACATCTTCGATCCCGCCACGGGGACGGCGATCTTCCATTCATCGGGCTGATCAATGGGTCCATCGTCACTGGACGCCAGCCTGGCCGAGGTGGACGATGGTGGCGTGGTAGCCATCCGAAATCCTGAGCTTCGTGTCGAGGCGATCGACGGTCGTGCGGGTGAACGACGACTCGTCGTGACGTACGGCCTCGACATCAACCCCGATGACCCGGCAATCGGTTCGACCGTGAGCGAAGACGTCACCGTGACCGCACGCGACGTGCACGACGCGCCGGTCTTCCCATCCGAGTTCGAGGTTCATCTTCGAGGCGAGTTGGTCTCTGCACCGGCCGGTTCGAGCCCGAGACGGCTGGCGACCGACGTCCATCGAGCCGACCTCGACGTCGAACAGGACTGGTGGCGCATCAACGCCGGGGGCGCCTTCGAAGCGATCGCCGAGTTCCTTGATCACTTGGTCGCCGAGGTGCAGCTGACGATCGACGACGAGATCGTCGCGACCGCCACCACACCGACGATCACCGGATCCTGGGGAGCGCTCGGAACCGATTGAGACGGTTGCTACGAACCACCACCGTCGAACGCGTCGGTGGTGGTGGCGGTGGCGGCGGTAGTGGCTTCCTCGGTGCTCCCTGTCTCGACGCCGGCCACACCTGCCCCATCGGCGCGGAGCTTCGCCGTGTCAGCGTCCCAGGCATAGACGACCCCGGTGTCAGCGATGAGATCGTGGAGCTCGCGACGGTCGCTCCGGACGAGGCCGATCAGGAACCCGAGGCCGAACAGCAGAAAGCTGAGCGGAAACACCAGCGTTCGCAGCGCGGCTCGTCGGGCGTTGACCTTCGTGCCGTCGGTCCGCACCACCATCACACCCAGAATCGCCTTGCCGATGGTACGGCCCGTTGCGGCGAGTGAGCCAGCCGTATAGAGGAATGACCACAGCAAGTACGGCACAACGACTGCCAGCCCCTCGTCGTCGACGTTCAACGACGACTGGAAGATCACCCGCACCGCCGATTGCACGAGCAGCGCGCCCACTGCGAAGATCACGCCGATCGCGAATTGGTCGACCAGGAACGCCAGGAATCGCGAGACCGAGCCTGCGAACCGGCCCTGCATCTTCACGGCGCGCTCGGTCGGTGACAGCCTCTCCGAGTCAGCCTCCTCCGCGACGCCGCCCGGCCGCGGCGGCATCTCCCGACGGGCACCGCGCAGGACCCGCGCCGGCACACCTTGGGCGACCTGATCGGTGGTGATGATCTGCGTCCGAGCGACATCGAGCAACTGGGTGAACACGCCGGTCGTCGAACGAGCGATGATCTCCCCGAGCTCGGTCCGCGCGACGAGCTGGTTGACATCGACCCGGTCCAGCAGCACGATCGGGATCGACGCGATCCAACAACCTGTTCGGATCGACCCGGTCCAACAGCGCGTCGGGATCGACGCGGTCCAACAACCTGTTCGGATCGATGCGATCGAGCAGGCGGTTTGCATCGACGCGGTCCAACAGCGCGTCGGGATCGACACCGGCGAGGACCTGGTCGAGATCGACTCGTGCGACCAGTCGTTCGATGTCCACTCGATCGACGACCTCGTTGATGTCGATCCGACCGACCACCTCGTCGACATCGATCCGACCGACCACCTCGTCGACATCGATCCGATTGACCACCTCGTCGACATCGATCCGACCGACCACCTCGTCGACATCGATCTGATCGATCATCTCGTCGAGATCGAGTGCCGCCGACGATCGGCGAGACGACCGAACCGACGAGTCGGCCGAGCGTGCGTCCGGGGCCTCCGTCTTGCTCCGGGTTGTCCTGTGCCATCGCTGGCCTCCTGGCGTTGATGGTCGCCTGCGTCACGACCGACGGTGGCGGTCCACCCAGTCGTTCCTACCAGATCGACCACTGCATCGCCCGAACGGAGCGGGCCCATCGTGGCCTGGACGCCGGCGTGCTCGGAGCCGAGGAGCACGTTGAGCGTCCGTGTCCTCGCGGTCGAGCATTTCCCGAGCGGAATCTCCTCGCGTGTCCACCGATTCTTCACACGATCCGACTCAGGTCTCGGCCACCTCGTGCCGAAGCTTGACCTAGGAGAAGCCGTGCAATCTGGACAGCAAGAGAAGCAGGGAAGGTGGGCCGGTCGGCCACGCGCGGCCCTACTCCTCAAACTGGTTGTCTGGCTGTCGCCGATCGTGGTCTCGGTTGTTGCAACGCAATCGCTGGCCAAGGCCGTTCCCCGACCTCCTGGCCTCGGTCCGGGCATCGCGTGGTTCATGGCTCTCGGTGTGGTGGCGACGGGAATCCTGTACTTCGCCGACAAGATCGCACGTCGCCTCCTTCCGTTGGCTGCGTTGTTCCAACTGTCACTCGTGTTCCCGGATCAGGCGCCATCGAGGTACAAGGCTGCGCTGCGTACACAGACCGTTCACCAACTCAAGGAACGCGTCGCCGAAATCAAGCGGAGTGGGTTGCCGGGCGATCCGGTTCTCGCCTCCGAGACGCTCATCGAGCTCATTGCGGCACTCAGCGCTCACGACCGCCTCACCCGAGGCCACGCCGAGCGGGTCCGCGCCTACAGCCGGATGATCGGCGAAGAGATGAAGCTCGACGAGCCTGATGTCGACTTGCTGCAGTGGGCAGGATTGCTCCACGACGTCGGCAAGCTGTTCACGCCGGGTGAGATCCTCAACAAGTCGGGTCGCCTGACCGACGAGGAGTTCGAGGTCATCAAACTCCACCCGGCGCAGGGTGCTGCGTTGTGTGAACCACTGCGACCCTGGCTCGGGGACTGGGTCGATGCGGTCGGTCAACACCATGAACACTGGGACGGGAGGGGATACCCGTTGAGGCTCGCGGGCGAGGAGATCAGCCTCGCGGCCCGAATCGTCGCTGTGGCCGATGTGTTCGACGTCATCACGAGCGTCCGTTCCTACAAGCGCGCAATGAGTCCCGTCGACGGCCGCGCCGAACTCGCACGCTGCGCCGACACGCAATTCGACCAACACGTCGTGCGCGCGTTCCTGAACATCTCCTTGGGACGTCTGCGCATGGCAATGGGACCGCTCTCGTGGCTGGCGCAGGCACCGACCGTCGGAGGGGTGCCACTGGCTCCGGCGATCGGAGGCGCGGTCAGCGTTGTTGCGACGGCGGCAGCGCTGGTCACCGCCGGCGTGTTCAACCAGGCGACCGAGCAGTCGCCGCACGACGACGTCGTCGAAGCCGCCGAGCCTGCCCCGACCACCGCCGCGCTCGAGCCACTTCCACCACCGACGAGCCTGGTTGTGTCAACCGTGCAATCGACCGTTCCGGTTGATGCGGCGGCGCCCGTCGCAGTCGACGACACCATCGAGATCGCCGAAGGCGGCTCGGTCGAGGTCGATGTCGGGGTGAACGACGAGCGGGCGCTGACCGCAGAACTGGTGGAACAACCTGACCGGGGGGTCGTCACGCACGTGTCGGGCACGTTGTTCCGCTTCACCTCGGACGACGATTGGTACGGTGACACCACGTTCAGGTACCTCATCCGTGACGGTTTCGGGAATTCGGCCACGGCATCGGTGCGTGTCACCGTCATGCCTGAGCCCGATGCCCCGATGGCTGCCGACGACGTCGCAACAGTCGAGGAAGACGGGGCCGTGAAGATCGCTCCGCTCGTGAACGACGTCGATTTCGACGGCGACACGCTGACGATCGTCTCTGTCATCACCGCCGACGGCCTGGCCTCGATCGACGGCACGATGATCGACTACCGCCCGACACCGAACACCTCCGGCACGCACACGATCTCCTATGGGGTCGGCGATGGTACGGGTTTGACAGACACTGCGATTGTGACTGTGACTGTCATTCCCACACCACCACCACACCACCCACCACACCACCCACCACACCACCCACCACCACACCACCCACCACCACACCACCCACCACCACACCACCCACCACCACACCACCCACCACCACACCACCCACCACCACACCACCCACCACCACACCACCCACCACCACACCACCCACCACCACACCACCCACCACGACCACCACCCACCACCACGCTCCCGCCGATCGTGCCCCACCCCCGAGCGCGATGGACGACACCGCCACCACCGATGAAGACACCCTCGTCAACATCGCACCGTTGGGTAACGACACCGACGCCGATGGCGACCCGCTCACCGTCACCTCCGTATCGAGCCCCGACGGCACCCCCACCACCGACGGCACCACCATCGACTACACCCCCGCACCCGACACCTCGGCCACACCGTCACCTAGCACCATCGACGACGCCACCGACGGCACCGGCCTCACCGACTTCGCGTCGATCACCATCACCGTCAACCCCACCCCCGACACCCCCGTCGCCGCCACGACGACACCGCCACCACCGACGAAGACACCCTCGTCAACATCGCAGCACTCGACAACGACACCGACGCCGACAACGACCCACTCACCATCACCTCCGTCTCCAGCCCCGACGGCACCCCCACCACCGACGGCACCACCATCGACTACACCCCCGCACCCGACACCGCAGGCACCCACACCGTCACCTACACCATCGACGACGGCACCGGCCTCACCGATTTCCGTCGGTCACCGTCACCGTCAACCCGATCGCGGACACCCCCGTCGCCGCGACGACACCGCCACCACCGACGAAGACACCATCGTCAACATCGCACCGTTGGGTACCGACACCGACGTCGATGGCGACCCGCTCACCGTCACCTCCGTATCGAGCCCCGACGGCACCCCCACCACCGACGGCACCACCATCGACTACACCCCCGCGGCGAACACATTCGGCATCCACACCGTCACCTACACCATCGACGACGCCGGCCCGCGTCGATCACCGTCACCGTCAACCCACCCCCGCACCCCCGTCGCCCGCGACGACACCGCCACCACCGACGAAGACACCCTCGTCAACATCGCGGCACTCGACAACGACAACGACGCCGATGGCGACCCGCTCACCGTCACCTCGGTATCGAGCCCCGACGGCACCCCCACCACCGACGGCACCACCATCGACTACACCCCCGCGGCGAACACATTCGGCATCCACACCGTCACCTACACCATCGACGACGGCACCGGCCTCACCGACTTCGCCACGGTCACCGTCACCGTCAACCCGATCGCCGACACCCCCGTCGCCGGCGACGACACCGCCACCACCGACGAAGACACCCTCGTCAACATCGCAGCACTCGACAACGACACCGACGTCGACAGCGACCCACTCACCATCACCTCCGTCTCCAGCCCCGACGGCACCCCCACCACCAACGGCACCACCATCGACTACACCCCCGCACCCAACACCTCACGGCACCCACACCGTCACCTACACCATCGACGACGCCACCGGCCTCACCGACTTCGCGTCGATCACCGTCAACCGTCAACCCGATTGCGGACACCCCCGTCGCCGGCGACGACACCGCGGCCACGGACGAAGACACCCCGGTCAATATCGCGGCACTCGACAACGACAACGACGCCGATGGCGACCCGCTCACCGTCACCTCCGTATCGAGCCCCGACGGCACCCCCACCACCGACGGCACCACCATCGACTACACCCCCGCGCCGAACACATCGGCATCCACACCGTCACCTACACCATCGACGACGGCACCGGCCTCACCGACACCGCGTCGGTCACCGTCACCGTCAACCCGATTGCGGACACCCCCGTCGCCGGCGACGACACCGCGATCACCGACGAAGACACACCGGTCAATATTGCGGCACTCGACAACGACAACGACGTCGATGGCGACCCGCTCACCGTCACCTCCGTATCGAGCCCCGACGGCGTCGCCACCACCGACGGCACCACCATCGACTACACCCCGGCGAACACATCGGCATCCACACCGTCACCTACACCATCGACGACGGCACCGGCCTCACCGATTTCGCGTCGGTCACCGTCACGTCAACCCGATTGCGGACACCCCCGTCGCCGACGACGCACCGCGGTTACGGATGAAGACACACCGGTCAATCATTGCGGCACTCGACAACGACACCGACGCCGATGGCGACCCGCTCACCGTCACCTCCGTATCGAGCCCCGACGGCATCGCCACCACCGACGGCACCACCATCGACATCGCACCGCCGCGGCGAACGACATCGCGCGATCCCACACCGTCACCTACACCATCGACGACGAGCACCGGCCTCACCGACACCGCCGACGGTCACCGTCACCGTCAACCCGATTGCGGACACCCCCGGCGCCGGCGACGACACCGCGGCTACGGACGAAGACACACCGGTCAACATCGCGGCACTCGACAACGACAACGACGCCGATGGCGACCCGCTCACCGTCACCTCGGTATCGAGCCCCGACGGCGTCGCCACCACCGACGGCACCACCATCGACTACACCCCCGCGCCGAAGACACCTTCGGCACCACACCATCACCTACACCATCGACGACAGCACCGGCCTCACCGACTTCGCGTCGGTCACCGTCACCGTCAACCCGATCGCCGACGCCCCGGTCGCCGGCGACGACACCGCAACCACCGACGAAGACACACCGTCAACATCGCGGCACTCGACAACGACACCGACGTCGATGGCGACCCACTCACCATCACCTCCGTATCCAGCCCCGACGGCACCCCCACCACCGACGGCACCACCATCGACTACACCCCCGCCCCCAACACCAACGGCACCCACACCATCACCTACACCATCGACGACAACACCGGCCTCACCGCCTTCGCGTTGATCACCGTCACCGTCAACCCGATCGCCGACGCCCCGATCGCCGACGACGACACCGCCACCACCGACGAAGACACCACAGTCAACATCGCGGACCGTTGGGCAACGACAGCGACGTTGATGGCGACCCGCTCACCATCACCTCCGTATCCAGCCCCGACGGCACCCCCACCACCGACGGCACCACCATCGACTACTCACCTGCGGCGGGTACGTTCGGGACGCACACCGTCTCGTACACGATCGACGACGGCACCGGCCTCACCGACACCGCCAGTGTCACCATCACCGTCGATCCTCTCCCCGACATCACCGATCCGACGATCACCCCCTCGGTGACACCGGCACCGAATGCGGCGGGGTGGAACAACGGCGCGGTCACCGTCACGTTCGTGTGCGACGATCCGCCGCCCAACCCGTCGGGCATCACATCGTGCACCGATCCCACGCCCATCGCCACCGAGGGCGGGGGCACCGTCGTCGCCGGCACCGCGGTCGACTGGGCGGGAAACACCTCCTCGATCGACGCCGTCGTCAACATCGACCTCACGCCGCCAGCCGTCACGATCCTCGGTGTCACCGACGGCGAGCTGGTCTTCACGATGCCGACGGTCAGCTGTACCGCAACCGACGCGCTGTCGGGAGTCGACGGCGCCTGCACGACGACGATCACGCCCGGGCCGGCCGGCCTGTTCACCGTCGACGCAACCGCAACCGACTTCGCCGGCAACGGCACCACAGAGACGATCACGTTCACCCTGCCTTCCCAGTGCGGCACGGTGCCACCCGGGACCCCGTGCGTCGTCCCGTTCGGCTGGATCTACTTCGGCGACGTTGCCTGGGATGCCGACGTGTGGATCCTCGGCGAGGTCACGGGCAAGGTCATCGTCGACGACGGAGAGGTGACCGTCGGGTCGACCGGGATCGTCGGCAACGGCATCGACCAGATCGGCAGCGGCGGCGTCACGGTCGAGGCCGGCGGCTTCGTCGACGGCAAGATCGACGAGATCGGTCCGGGTTCGGTGACGATCGACGGACTGGTCACCAACGACGTCAGCGAGAGCGAGGGCGGCGACCTCACGATCGGAGCCGGCGCCACGCTGACGGCGAAGGCGGACGAGTACGGCGTCGGCTCCGTCTTCGTCGAAGGCGCGGTCGACGACGACGTCCACGAGAACGACGCCGGCAACCTCGAGGTGCTCGCCGGAGCCGCGATCGCCGGGCATGTCCACGAACGCGGCAGCGGAGACCTCGTCATCACGGGGCCGTCATCGATCAGCAGCCATGCCCACGAGGAGGACGACGGTGACCTCGTGATCGGCGCGCTCGCCGTCGTCAACGACTGGGCCGACTCCGACGCACCCGGCGTCTGCACGATCGACCCAGCGGCGACGGTCAACGAGTTGCGCGGCGACTGCGACCCGTGACCAGCGGCCGTGACCGTTGCTCCGAGCGACTCGAGGATCTGCACGGCGGCCACCGCCGACCGCCTCGACCAGCCCGGCAAACTCCGTGCCCAGCACCGGCACCTTCGGACGCCGAAGTCCCGACCACGCCCGGATCAAGAAGGGCCTCGCCGTTCGGTAGCCGCAGTCCGTGCGGTTCACCGTCGTCGCGCCATTCAGCCGCACTCAGCTTCGGCCGCCGTCCCGCCTCGCGGGGAGTCGGGTCATTCGGACCTGCGTCCGCGTCAGGACACCTGACGCACTCCGGGGGTTCCGGCCTGAACTTCCCATGAGCTGATCGCGGTGACGGGTGATGACTCGTCGAATTGGTCCGCCACGGCTCGGTAGGTCGCCTGCCATCGGTCCGGTGTCACCTCGCACACCGTGTAGCCGCGCTGGGAGTCGAACCACTTGAGGTGGGGATTGGCGGTCAACGCGGCGGTGACCAGGCCTTCGACTGTCGTCGTCGTCGTCGAAGAACGACGACGAGATGCTCGACGCCATGAACTCGGTGCCGATGACCGGCAGTGTGGCATCGAAAGGATCGGAACGCAGCTCGGCGACGGCGGCGGAGTGGAAATCCCCCGTCAGCACGACGAGGTTCTCCGCGGCCTCACCTACCGCTTCGAGCACGACCTGACGCTCACCGGCGTAGCCGTCCCACGTGTCGACCACCACCACGGGCGGTTCGGCACCGACGACGGCGTTTCCCCCGAACATGAACACCTGCTGCGCGAGCACGTCCCAGACTGCCGTCGATGCGTCGACGCCGTCGATCAACCATGTGCGCTGCGCAGGTCCGAGCATCGTGTGGGCCGGGTCAGCGGCGAGCTGGTCGTCACGCACCTGTACCGCCTCACCGAGTTGATCGACGAAGGGTTCGCCACGCTGTTGGTCCGAGCGGTACTGGCGTGTGTCGAGCACGTGGAAGCGGAGGAGGTCGCCGTGTGCGACCGATCGGTAGATGTCGTAGTCGGGCCCCTGGGGGGCATCGAGCCGCACGGGCATGTGCTCGTACCAGGCCTGGTAGGCCGCGGCACGACGGGTCAGGAAGGCCTGTCGATCGTCGTCGTTCTCGGAGGAGTCGCCGGCATAGTCGTTGTCGACCTCGTGATCGTCCCACGTGATGATCCACGGGGCGAGCGCGTGCGCTGCCTGGAGCAGCGGATCGCTGTGATAGAGCGCGTACCGTCGCGGTACTGCTCGAGCGACTCACATTCGAAGTCCTGTCCTGTCGTCCTCGCCGCGCTCGTCGGCATAACCGCCGCTCGCGTACTCGTAGATGTAGTCACCGAGGAACACGAAGGCGTCGATGTCACCTTCCTCGACCATGTCGCGGTAGGCGGCGTATCGCCCCTGTTCCCAGTTCTGGCACGACGAGAACGCGAATCGGAAGCGATCGGGCATCGTGCCGGGTGCGGCGAAGGTGTGGGTCCGGGCGGGCGGGGTCGTGTACTCGCCGAGTCCGAAGCGGTAGTAGTAGTCCTGGTCGGGGTCGAGGCCGGCCGCTTCCACGTGGACCGAGTGTCCGAGCGCGGCAACGGCGACTGTGTCGCCGCCGCCGACGATGTCTGCGAACTCGGGGTCACGTGCGATCTCCCACGTCACCTCGATGTCGGCGTCGGGAAGCGGCTCCGCCGGCTGCAGACGCGTCCAGAGGATCACCGAGTCGGGGAGCGGGTCGCCTGACGCGACTCCCAGCGTGAACGGATCGGACTGCACGACGGGCGCCGCGCTCGTGGTGGTGGCCGGCAGGGAACTCGTGGTCGTCTCGGTTGTCGTCTCGGTTGTCGTCGTCTCGCCGGTTGTCGTCTCGGTCGTGGTCGTCTCGGTCGAGGGCGCTCCGCTCGACGTGTTCGAGGCCGATTCCTCATCGCTGCACGCGGCGAGCGCCGCAGCGATCGTTCCGGCGAGGAATCCTCGACGGGTCAATCGGGTCCTGAAGTCGTCGTCCACGTTGCGTCTCCGTTCGTCGAGTCCTCGGCGTCGAGCCTGACAGCCGTAGAAGGTCACGGACCAGCGTAATCGTCGGCCGGGGGTCGGCTCGCAGCTGCGAGAACGTCGGAAACGCCGATGGCCGACGCCGATGGCATCGATTCGAGATCGGCACGTCCGTTTGCAGGACCCACGCTGTCGCCTCGCAACCCGGCGCAACCGGTTCCGCGGGGTCTTCTCCCGCCGATCGCGTCGATCCCGCCTCGCGGACGCCACGACCGGAGCGCGTCGTCCCCTGTCAGGGTGATGGAGGCTTGACCACACAAATGACGTCTCCGAACAAATGACGTCTCCGACGTCATTTCGTCACCATTTCGCAATATGCTCCATCGCGACATCTTCAACTGTCCGCGGCGACCCCTGCGCACGCCCCGGCAGTGCGGCTGAGTGAGTCCACCTCGGCCATCAGCGTCATGACCACCTTCTCCTCACACCAAGCCCGGGCAGACGGCCGCCACGGACTCCTCACCGTTCGTCGTTTGACAGCCGTCGTGGCCGTCTGCGTGACGATCATCGGTGCACCCCTCGTCGTGCGTGCCCTTGCAGACGAGAGCGGGGAGGATGGCCTGTCCACCCAGGGAGCCGTCGTGGTGCCCGACCAGTGGTCACTCGAGTCCAGGCGCGGCCGCCGCGCTCGACGACCGTGCGAACCAGACGGCATCCGGTTCCGACGTCCCCGGCGCGACTGTCGAGGAGGCCGTGGAGGAAACCGACGACGAGGTGACCTCCGAGGCCGATGCGACCGACGCCGACACGCCCGTCGACCAAGTGCCCGAGGGCGACGCGCCCGTAGACCAGGTGCCCGACGACGTCGGGCCCGATCGGGTCGCCACCCCACCGCTCGACATCCACGCGCTCCTCACCGGCCCGTACACCTGGGACGAGCGGAGCCTGCGGGTGGCCGCGCTCCAGCAGGTACTCAACGTGGGTGTCGATGGCTGGTACAGCCCTGACACGCATCTCATCCATCTCCAGTTCCTGGAGTTCGCCGGTCTCAGCACGGATGGGGTTCCCGATGTGGCCCCGCCGGGCCCCAGCGCCGAGGAATGGGCTGCGCTGCGCAACTGTGAGTCGGGCGGCGACTACTCGATCGTCAGCAGCAGTGGCCGTTACCGCGGGGCATACCAGTTCGCCCGGACGACCTGGGACAGCGTCGCCGAACGCAACAACCCATCCCTCGTCGGCGTCGACCCGGCACGGGCCTCGCCTGCTGAACAGGACGCGATGGCACTTGGGCTCTACCGCGAAGCGGGCGCCGGTCCCTGGCCCGTCTGTGGCCGTCATCTGTCCTGACGACTCACCTGCCGGCGCCCTGATTCGAGGTCGGCAGGCTCGCTCAGTCGACGGATCCCAAGCGAGTCGAGAAGACCGTCTCCGCCGAAACCAGACCATCGCCGGCCTTCGTCACGCGGCCAACTGAGGGGTCACACTCGGTTCCCAGCCGGGTTCCGCGGAGGCGAGCATCGACACGCGCCAAGCAAGACCAGCCCCCGACCAGCCCGTCTTCACATGTTGTCGACGTAGTCTCCAGCCTTTTCGGCCTCGGTCTCCGCGATCAGATCGGACGCAACCAGCTCGCGGGCCATCTCGCCGAACTCATCGGACCCCAGTTCGCGGAGCGAATCGAACGGGCCGCGTTCGAGACCCATCGCTGCCTGCCAGGCGCGGTCGATGTCGTCGGGCTCGGCGACTCCGGCATCCGCGATCGAGACGGCTCGATGGATGACCGCGCCGATCAGCAGCCGATGAACGGCTTCGGTTCCAGCCGAGTCGTCGAGGAAGTCAGGCTGGCGAAAAACGGTGTCCGGATACTCGTAGAAGCCCCGACCGGTCTTCATCCCCAACTTGCCGCTATCGATCAACTCGGTGAGTAACGGGAGCACCCTGGAGCGGCGCGCCGCTTGATCGACCGACTCGGTTGCGTTGCGCAGGTTGTCGGCAACGACATCGAGCCCGAAGAGGTCGAGCAATCCGAACGGGCCGATCGGTGCGGACTGGTGAAGCATCCACGAGCGATCGACCACCGGCACTGTCGCATCGCCACGCGCCAGCAACTGGAGCGCGGTTCGGGTGAGCGCACCGATCAGGCCGTTCACCACGTACCCGCGGTGCTCCCGCCGGAGGACGAGTGGGACGCCGCCGAGGCTCAGCACGAAGCGCCGAAGCACCTCGATCGTCTCTGGTGTGGTCCGCGGACCACCGACGATGTCGTAGAGCGGCGAGCCGAGGTGCGAATGCAGCGCAGCGAATCGTCCGCCGCGTTCGACCGCTCCTTCGATCTCGGAGACCAGTAGCGACGACGTGTTCGTGGTCAAGATCGTCGACGGTGCGCACAGGCGGTCGAAGAGCGCATGGGCGTCGCGCTTGATGTCGACCTGCTCGACCACGGACTCACTCACCAGGTCGGCACCCGCGGCCGCATCCGCCGGATCGGAGGTGGTTCGTACCCGCGCCAGCGCTTCTGGCACCGCATCGGCATCGCAGTAGCCGATCGCCACCATGTGCTCGGCGAAGCCCTGCTGACGGTCGGCCACCATCGACAACGTGTTCTCGTCGAGGTCGTACAACACGACGTCGTAGCCTGACACGGCCGCAACGAGTGAGTTGACGCAACCCATCGTGCCGGCGCCGATGTAGCAAACGGTGCCGATCTCGGCGATGGGACCGGTCATCGGAGCACCCGGGTGAGCCGCTCGGGGAGGAAGAGGTTGGTGCTTCCACGGGTCGCTATCGCCGGACGCCGCTCGATCACCGGGAGGTCGGCGAGCGCGTTGACGATGCGGAACTGCGTCGGGTTCTGCTCCCACGTGAGGTGGTGCCACTCCACTGCGCCATCGCCCACCCGCGCCTCGGTGATGACGTTCTCGGACGGGAAGGTGGTGGGCTCGCTCACCGCAGCACCGGGACCGCCCACATTCGGCATGTGCCGCCACCCCATCGGATTGTCGTTGGCTGCCTGCTGGGCTTCTGCCGCTTCGATCTCATCGGTGGTCGCCGCACGGAAATCTGTCGCCGACATCTCCACGATGGAGTGACGGAAGTGGGAGGCCGCGGCCGTCCACGTGCCGTCGTCGGCAACCGCCAGATCGTCGATGTCGGCGTAGATCTTGGGAATACCCTGGAGTTCGCGACCGGACAGGATCGGATCGGCGAGGTTCTCCCAGATAACGAGCGTGAAAGTCCCGGCGAGGCGCTCGGTGGGACCGTCGTACACGACGGACGCATTGACACCGATCATGTTGTAGCCGTGGCCGGCAAGCCAGTCGACCTCGCGATTCTGAGCGAAGAAGACCGTCACAAGCGGCTCATCGGCGACCTCGAACGGCTCGGGGAGGTACGCGGCCAGTCGATCGGCATCGGTGACGTACGGCAGGGTCAATGCCGTGACATCGCGGTACCACCCGGAAGAACCGGGCTCATACTGGCGCGGGCCGAAATGCGCTGGCATCACATGACTCGCCGCCGGGTCGAACTCGAACATGGGGCTTCTCCGTTCAGTGGTCGGATTCAGGCCGTGGTTCCCGTCGCCTCGACGGGAACCGGCGGGTGTGGATAGTGGCACGCGACGAAGTGATCGCCGCCGACTGCACGCAACTCGGGTTCTTCGTTCGTGCAACGCTCTGTCGCGTTCGGGCAACGCGTCCGAAATCGGCAGCCTGAGGGAGGATCGAGCGGAGACGGCGGCTCACCGTGGATCAGCTCGGCTGCCGGCGGAAGATCAAGACCGTGGCGTGGGATCGACGCCAAGAGAGCCCGGGTGTACGGGTGCGCAGGAATGTCGTACAGCTCGGAGGACGGTGCCACCTCGCAGACCTTGCCGAGGTACATCACCATGATCCGGTCGCTGATGTTCTTCACCACGGCGAGATCATGACTGATGAAGACCATGCTCAGTCCGTACCCATCCTTGAGATCCTCGAGCAGATTGAGGATCTGGGCCTGCACGGACACGTCGAGCGCTGAGACGGGCTCGTCCAGGATGAGAACGGACGGCTCGTCGGACAACGCCCCGCGTCCCCACGTGATCTTGACGCGGCGAGCGTTGACGAGCGCGCGGGCGATGCAGATCCGCTGGCACTGCCCACCCGAGAACTCGTGCGCATGACGATCGGCGCTGGTCGCCGGGTCGATCCCGACTGCTTCGAGCGCCTCGTTGACCAGCAAGTCGCCGTCGGTCTGGTGGTCGTCCGGCCAGATATCGAGGTTCTCGCGAACGAGATCGTGGACTCGACGCCGGGGATTGAGCGACGACACCGGGTCCTGGAAGATCATCTGCATGCCGCGACGTGCCCGGCGAAGTGGAGCGCCGGACAGCTGCGTCAGATCTCGACCGTTGAACACGACGGTCCCAGCGGTTGGCGTCTCCAACTGCATCGTCGCCTGACCCACCGTGGTCTTGCCACAGCCCGATTCACCGACGAGTCCCAGGGTCTCGCCCGCAGCCAGATCGAAGCTCACATCGGAGACGGCCTGGACCGCGCGATTGCGACGTGCACGGAACTCCATCACCAAGTTCTGCACCGACAGGACCATCTCGCGGTCGCGCAGGTGCGCCGTTCCGCTACCGGCCATGCGCTACCTTCACAGGCGTTTCCGAGGGGTGCCAGCAAGCGTGCGAGTGCGCGTCGTCCACCTGGGCGGCCGGTGGCAGCTCGGTCCGGCATCGCGAATCGGCGATGGGACAACGAGCCGCGAAACGGCATCCGGGCGGCGGGTCGAGCAGCGACGGCGGCTCACCCGGAATCGTCGCCAGACGCGAATGCGGCTCGAGTCTGAGATCAGGGATCGAACGGATCAGCGCTCGCGTGTATTGATGCTGAGGGTCGGCGAGAACCCGAGCGGTCGGGCCGGTCTCGACGATCTGTCCGGCGTACATCACGGCGATCCGGTCGGTGAATCCCTCGACGACTGCAAGGTCGTGGGTGACCAACACCATCGCCATGTCGCTGCCAGCGCGGAGTTCGGTCAAGAGCCGCATGATCTGGTCCTGCACCGTGACATCGAGCGCGGTCGTCGGTTCATCGGCGAGCACCAGGCCGGGGTTGTTCGCCAAGGCGAGCGCAATCATCACCCGCTGTCGCATTCCACCAGAGAGTTGGTGCGGATACGAGCGCAGCCGGGACGCGGAGTCGGGAATGCCGACCTGTCCGAGCAAGTCGAGCGCTCGCGCACGGGCATCAGAAGCGGTGAGTCCGCCGTGCAGCGTCATCGGCTCGGCCATCTGGGCGTCGATCCGGCGGACCGGATTGAGCGCGGTCAAGGGATTCTGGGGGATCGTCCCGATATTGGTTCCGAGTGTGCGCAGACGCGTGTCGTTGTCGACACGCAACATGTCGGTGCCATCGACGTCGATCCGCCCGGAACGTTCGACACCGGCCACGGGGAACGTCCCGAGGATGGAGCGAATCGTCATGGTCTTGCCGCACCCCGATTCGCCGACGAGTGCCAGTGCCTCGCCCGCCCCGACTCGGAACGACACATTGTCGACAGCTCGGACGACGCCGCGAGACGTCACCAGGTCGGTCGTGAGGTGCTGCACATCGAGCACAGGACCGCGGTCCACCGACGGCGGGCTCGCCTGTTCGGGAGCGCTGGGCAGCGGCGCGACCCGATGCCGCCGAACCGTGCTCACCTCACGAATTGCGGTGGCGCCGCCGACCCCGTCGCCCACGAAGTTGAACGCAAGGATCGTGATGAACATCACGCTGGCAGGAATCAACGTGAGGTAGGCGTGATCGACCAGATCAGTACGTCCGTCGTCGATGAGCTGACCCCACGTGGTCCGGTCGAGTGAGAGGCCGATGAAAGCCAAACTCCCCTCGGCGGCGATCACGAGCGCGAAGCCGATGAACGCGAACGACAACACCGACAGCGCGACATTGGGCAAGATCTCCCGGGTGATGATGCGGAATCCGCCAGCTCCCATCGAGCGCGCCGCCTTCACGAACTCACGCTCGGCCAGACCGAGGGTCGCGCCGCGAACGATTCGCGTATACGGCGCGATCCCGAGGACGGTGAAGATGAAGATGAAGACCCAGATCGAATTCCCGAGGCTGGCTCGCACGGCCAGCAGCAGCACGATGGCGGGAAACGCCAACGCCACGTCGGTACTCGCCATGACGATGGCGTCGACTCGTCCTCGGAAGTACCCGGCGAGGACCCCGAGCGCGGTGCCGATCGATGCGGCGAGAAGCGTGACCGTGAGGCCGAGCACCGAGCGCGGGGCGGGCACCGTGCACCACATTCGCAAAGAGGTCCTTTCCTTGGCCATCGGCACCGAACCAGACGTTCCAGCCCGGCCCTTCGAACGGCCCGACCTCACGGGTGATGATCCCGAGCGCCTCTGGGTCGCGGATCGGAAGCAGATCAGCGAACATCGCGAGCAAGACCAGGATGATGATCCACGTGATGGAAACCCAGAACACGACGCCGAGTCCAGTGGGCAACTTCGTCGACCGCTCAGGCATTTCGGATCCGAGGATCGAGAAGGTAGTACGCGATGTCGACGACGAAGTTGACCACGACGTAACCCACCGTGAAGACCAGTGCGACACCTTGGACCACCGAGTAGTCCTCGCCGAAGACCCCCGTGATCATCAGTCGCCCCATGCCGGGAATCGCGAAGAGGATTTCGATGACGAGTGTTCCTCCGATCAATGCACCGGTGTTGAGTCCGATGGCGGTGAGGAGGTTGAGCGACGACGGCCGCAGCGCATGCCGCCACAGGATGCGGCGGTCGGACACCCCTCGCGCCTGAGCCAGTAGAACGTAGTCCTCCTGGAGCGTTGCAACGAGGTCGTTGCGCAGCAGACGCAGATAGACGGCCACGAGTCCCAACGCCAGGGTCAGCGACGGCAGGAACATCTGCTCGAGATTGCCGAGCGGATCCGAGGTGAGCGATGGAAGGTCGGTGGCGACGGTCGGCAACCATCCCAATCTCACCGCGAGGAGGTAGCTCAGGTAGATGCCCAGCACGAACGTCGGCACCGCCAGGAATGCGAACGCGAGCGATGACGACGCCCGATCGAGCAATCCTCCGGGCCGACGGGCGGCAGCAATCGCTGCGGGTACCGACATCATCAGCGCCATGATCTGCGCCAGGAACATCAGCTCCAGAGTGTTGGGGATCGCACTCCGGATCAGCGACGACGCGCTGACTCCAAGTGTTCGATAGGAGTCGCCCAGGTCGCCGGTGAGGGCATTACCGACCCAGGTGAGGTATCGCTGGAGGAACGGCTCGTCGAGCCCGAGGTCCTCGCGGACCTGCTCGACGACCTCGTCGCTCGCGTTCAGCCCCGCCAGCGCGACCGCCGGGTCGCCCGGTGCCGTGTCGAGAAGCAGGAAGGTGAAGAACGACACGACGAATGACGACGAACACCAGGCGCCCCGCTCGGGAGACGAAGAGCTCTCATCGGTTCGCGTCGGTGCGTCATCATCCGATCCAGACGTCTTCCCAGCTGAAGTACCCGCCGGTCGTCAGCGACTGGTCCCCCTCGGGGTAGGTCCCGTCGGCGACGCCACGCAGGTCCGGTGACACGATCACGGCCTCGACGCCTCCGAGGTGGTCGATCCAGAGCATCGGGAGCTGGTTCGCCAACGCCTGCTTGAACCCGCGCGTAACCCGCCGCGCGCTCGGCCGGATCGTTCGATGCGCGGCCCTGATCGAAGCCACCGTCGATCTCGGGATCGACGAGGTTCGACCAGTTGATGGGCCCGCCACTCGAGTGGAAGAACACGTACTCGGCATCGGGGTCGGCGCCGCCGAACTGGAACCAGTAGATCGCCTGGAAGTCGTCGGTGATCACCGGTGTCACCTCGGTGCCCTCGGCGATTTCCTCGACCGTGGTGTCGATGCCGACCGCGTTCCACAGGCTGGCCACCGTCTCGACCACCTCCACCGACCCGGCGCTGTTGGAGACCTTGAAGGTGACCTCCGCCGGTCCGACCTCTGCTTCGTACTCGTCGACGAGAGCTGTTGCCACGTCGAGGTCGAACGCCGGATAGTCGGTCTCGGTGTACCACGGGGAGCCAGGCGAGATGAACGAGTTGGCCGGAATGGTCAATCCGGAGCGGAACGTGTCGATGATGAGCTGTCGGTCGAGCGCATGCGCCATCGCTGTCCGGATGCGGAGGTCATCGGTGGGAGCCGCTGTCGTGTTGAGGATCACCAAGGCATCGTTCGACGTCGCCTCGGTGATGTAGACATCGGCGTCGTCGCTCTCGAGCGATTCGAGGACGAGTCTGTCGCTCGGGTTCGAGAAGCCGTCGATGTCACCCGCTGCGAGCGCCTGGCTGCGGGCCTCGACCTCCGGAATGACCTTGAACGTGATCGCATCGAGGTACGGAAACCCCTCATCACCACGCCAGTAGTCGGCGTTTCTGACGACTCTCGCCGTATCTCCCGGCTCCCACGACTCGAGCACGAACGGACCCGTCCCGACGAACGTCTCGTTGGCCCCGATCGTTTCCGGTGAGACCATGAAGCCCGTCTGGCCGATGAGGATGAACGGGAATGCGGCCCACGACGTATCCATGGTGACGGTGACTTCGAGTTCGCCGCTGGCGGTCGCCTCGTTCATCGCGCCCAATGTGAATCCGGTCGTCGGGCTGGCTTTGACCGCGTTGAGGTTCGCAGCGACGGCTGCGGCATCGACGGGAGACCCGTCGTGGAACTCCACGTCGGGTCGGAGGGTGATCGTCCACGCCGTGAAGTCGGCGTTTGGCGTGAGCGATTCGGCGAGGTTCGGTACCCAGTCGCCATCGGCGTTCACACCGACCAGCGAGTCGTTGAGCGCCGTCACGATCCGGAGCGAACCGGACGGGATCGCTCCCGTCGTGCTGAATCCCGTGCCATCGGTGGGGATCCCGTAGATGACCTCACCGCCAACCTGGGGCGCAAGGTCGGACTCGTCCGCACCTTCGCCGTCACTCGTCAGCTGGGTGGGCACCGGCTCATCGTCAGCCTCAACTGCCTCGACTTCGTCAGTTGACTCAGTCGCAGTGCTGTCCGGCGCGGCGCTCGGCTCGGTCTCAGCCGGCGAGACGTCGCCACCGCCGCTGTCGCTGCTACAAGCGGACGCTACAAGCGCACACCCGACGAAGATGGCCGCAATTGAACGTGCACGGTGTCGCTTCACAACCCACACTCCCCTTCGGCTCTCCTGAGGCAGCGCGCCTCGTCGAGCCGAGCGAACGGAGCGCGGGTCGACCCTAGTCCGTTGAAGTCGAATTATCGAACCCACCATTCGAGAATCTGATTCGGCAGGGTGGACAGGAAGGGCGACCTTCGACCCGACTCTCTGAGCGGTCCGATCTTGCAGAAAGACCGTTGGGGTCAGCCGGCCTTGCCGGCGAAGCCGTGCAGCAGCATGTCGACGACGTGCTCCCGGAGGTGCTCGGTAGGAAGCTCGTCGGGGTAGTAGTCCAAGCGGCGCAGACGCAGGAACAAGATGACCGTGTCGAGCAGCCACCGGGCAGCGAAGGTGGGATCTTCGATCGGCCGAAGCGTCTGTTCCGCGATGCGACGCCTGAAATACGTCTCGTACACGTCCACCAACGCCCGACGGTAGTCGAGGAACCACGCACGTCGCAGTTCCTCGAGGTCGTTGCTGCACACCTCAACCATGGTCTGAACACGATCCGTGCTCTCGACCAGATCGAAGAGTTCACGGATCACCAACTGCAACTCGTCACGCATCGAGGCCCCGGCCACCCGAGCCGTCGCCTCATGCAGATAGGGCAGTGAGACGTGCACGTTCAGGTACGGCGCCACGGCCTCGGAGAGCGTGAGCGGCGGTGCGCCGATCGGCAGATCGGACGGAAGCCGGAGTCCTGGACGCAGCACGCGCACCACGGCCCAGTCGAGCAGCGCATCCTTGTCTGAGAAGTAGTGGTAGATCGAGCCAACCCCGATCTCGGCGGCCCTGGCAATCGACGCGATCGACGCCGACGCGTAGCCATCGCTGACGATGACCAACTCGCCGGCGCGCAAGATGTTCTCGACGATATGTGGGGGTCGAGGACGCGCCATCGGATCTTGAGCGTATCGATGGTCAGTTGACGCCGGGGCCCGATCTTCCGCGGAGTTCGGGCTTGAGGGTCTTCAAGACCACCGTCAAGGTGCCTACCACGGGTCGCAAGTCAACCGGGCCGGGAACGTCCGCCAGATCCCGCCCGGCGACCCCGACTTCGAAACCCTCTCCCGGCGACAGCTGTTGAACATGATCACGAATGCGCTCGGCGTGAGCGATCCCGGAGACGCCGATCCGAGGTCGGCGCACCCGATGTCGGCCCCTACGAAGCCACTGCAATCCGAGGCGTCATCGTGGGCCCCGCAACCGATCCCTCGGTCCAAGGTCGCCATGGTGGGGGGCGAGCGGATCGGTCACCCGCGTCGTGCGGCCGCCGAGGCCGATGCCCCGCCCTTGGCGGCCGGAAGTCGTTCGCCATTGACAGCCGTAGTGACGCGACGGGACGTTCGCCCCTGGCTGTGGGACCGCGGTCGGCGGTATGTTCCCACTAGATGAGTAGTTCCAAGGGGTTCGCGCGCTCCGCGCGATGATCCACCATCGGGTTCGCGAGAGTGTCCAAGATCAGGGGGCCTACACAAACCCTGATCCCAAAGGACGCAGCGCATGAACCCTGACCTGGACACTCTCGCGACCCGACTCTACGTCACGATCGATGACCTCCTGATCGAACACCCACAGTGGGCACCAGAACGACCCGAGACCGGAATCGCGCCGAGACTCAGTGACGCAGAACTGATCACCTTGGCTGTGATCCAAGCGCTCCTCGGCCACACCTCCGAAGCCCGTTTCATTCGCCACGCCAACATTCACCTCCGTTGCCTGTTTCCGTATCTGCCGCAACGACCGGCCTACAACAAACGACTCCGCAACGCAGCAGCCACGATGCAACACATCATCGCGACCCTCGCCCGCGACTGCCCGTCGTTCCACGACGATCTCTGGCTGGTCGACTCGACACCAGTCGAGTGCGGCCGCAGCCGGGAAACAGCGAAGCGTTCCGACATGGCCGGCTACGCCAGCTACGGATACTGCGCTTCGCACTCAAGGTTCTTCTGGGGACTTCGCCTCCACCTGATCGCAACCCCATCAGGGCTGCCTGGCGCGTACGCGCTCACCGGAGCCAAGGTCGACGAACGCGACACCGCGCTCGCGATGATCCACCTCGACCCAGCGCTCGACGGGCGCCCAGGGCAGGTGTTGATGGCCGACAAGGGCTACCGCTCAGCGACGTTCGAAGCTGAACTCAACAACCGAGGCATCACCCTGATCCGGCCCAAAGTGCGTTCGGAGAAGACCGAGCGGCCCCTCACCACGTTCCTGAAACCGTTCCGCCAGATCATCGAGTCGGTGAACCAGACGTTGAAAGCCCAACTCGACCTGGAACGCCACGGCGGCCGCAAACCCGCCGGCGTGTGCGCCCGCGTCCTGCAACGCCTCCTCGCGCTCACCGCCGCGATCTGGCACAACGAAACCAGCAACATCGCCGGCCCCGCACGATCACTCCTTGCCTACGACCACTGACCCACCGACCCCTTGGAACCAATCATCTAGGAGTGGCTCGGGGCCATCCGGTCCGGAGCCTGAACACGGAGAGGCTCGTCATGAATGGTCGTCGAAACCGTCCCTGGTGGTTGGTCGTCGCCGCGGCAGCCCTCGTCACCGCATCGTGCGGCGGAAGTGACAGTTCGAGCGGCGACACCACCCCCACCAGCCCCACCACTCCCAGCGCAACCGAAGCGCCAACCCTCCCTCCGGTCAGCGAGCCCCCGGCTACCGAGGTGGTCGAGGACGAGGGCATCTCCTCGGTCGACGACATCCGGCCGGCGATCGTGCAGATCATCGCACAGGGCTCTTTCCGTGACCCTGCCGAGGGGACACAGGCGGGCGGTTGGACCGGCAGCGGCTTCGTCATCGATCCGGACGGCATTATCGTCACCAACAACCATGTCGTCACCGGCGCCGGCGCCCTCAAAGCCCGGATGGAGAACGGTGATGAGATCGCCGTCCAGGTACTCGGCGTGTCCGAATGCAACGACCTCGCGGTGGTCAAACTGACCGAGCCCGGCCCGTACCCGTACCTCGAGTGGTACCAGGGCGAGATCAAGCCACCACTGGAGATCTACCTGGCAGGCTTCCCGCTCGGTGACCCCGAGTACACGATCACGCGAGGCATCGTGTCGAAGGCCGACGCCGCGGGCGATACACAGTGGGCGAGCGTCCGTCACACCATCGAGCACGACGCGTCGAGCCAACCGGGCAACTCCGGAGGTCCACTGGTGACCGAGGACGGCCTCGTGGTCGGCGTGCACTACGCCTCCGCCAACCCGGGCACCGGCACCCAACAATTCGAGGCGATTGCTGGTGATCTGGCGGAGCCCATCGTTGAGCAGCTTCGCAACGGCGACGTGGAGACGATCGGCGTGAACGGCGAGGCGTTCGTCGCCGATGACGGTGTCCTGCAAGGTGTGTGGGTGTCCGGTGTCGAGGCCGGATCGCCGGCGGCAAACGCAGGCGTGCTTCCCGGCGACGTCATCACCCAGCTCAACGGCGTGCCGCTCGACGGCGGGACGATGGCCCCCTACTGCGACGTGCTCCGCTCCACGGCGCAGGACCATCCGATCGCGATCGAGGTGATCCGATTCGACACCGGGGAGGTCTGGGCCGGCGAGCTGAATGGCACGCCGATGGAGGTCCGGTACTCCTTCGCCGAAGAGCTCGCTGACGAAGTGCCCGACGATTCCGGGAGCGGTGGCCAAGCCGTTCAGTACGAGTACGAGACCGTGGTCGATGACACGGGCACGATCGTGGTGTCGGTGCCGACAGCCTGGGTCGAACGCAACACGGCCCCATGGGACCTGGGGCTTGCAGTCGGCCCGGCCCCGACGATCTGGGCGGCGCCCGACCTTCAAGCCTTCATAGACAGCTACGACTCCCCCGGAATGTTGATGATCGGCATGCCGAGTGGGGCCTCCGAATTCGGGACGCCGAGCGATGCGCTCGGCCTGTTCACACCGGACGACGCGAGCTGCGTCAGCGACGGTCGGAGCCCGTACGAGGACGGCGCATTCGTGGGGGAGTTGGAGGCCTGGTTCTGCGGATCTGGCTCGGCGTGGGTCGTTGTCGCAGCCAACCCCATCGGCCAGCCCGATGCGATGATCGTGGTGGGCGTGGTCGCCGTGACCGATGCTGACCTCGAAGCACTCGACGAGGTCCTGTACACCTTCAACTTCGGCTGAGTCGGCCATGAAAGAGGTCCGGCGGGCCGGCGGGCCTGTGCCCTCCGACGGCGAGACGCAGGACCGGAGATCTCGCTGCGTCGTCAGACGGTTCGTGGTAGCCCGGGGCTCAGTCGCACACGTCTCGGTGTGGCGCGACCGGTCCACCTGTCGACGACAGAGCAGGACCGCTCGTCGCCGGTTGCCGGACGTGGTCGTCCGCGTTTACTGCCTTCGGGCCAGTGGAGCGCCGTGAAGTCTCGATCTGGAGCTGTTGCACACCTTGACGACGGCCTGCGTCGGCGTGCGCAGTGCTCACACCAGGAGGGCGCACGGCGCGCACCCGAGTTCGGACGACTCGGCAATCTCGATGTTCAGCTGGTTCTTCGACTCGGGCATGAGCGGCACCCAGCCCTCCCCGTAGGTCAGGGTGAACCCCGGCTCCATCACAGCCGTCTTGAACGTGCCCGGTCCGACGACGTCCATCGACCACTCCTCGACCGATGGGGACGACCCGACGGTGGCGGTGCGGGCGGAGGTGGAGGTGATTGATCATGGTTGGGGAGCTCCGCTGTGTCCGGTGGTGAACACAGCCGAGGATCCCGCTTGCGCATCACAATCGGATCACAGCGCATCCCTCCTGTTCAGGGCCTGTTGTCTGTCGACGAATCGATGCTCGTTGGCGACGACAGCTGCTCGACCTCATCGCCCACCAGATGGACAACACGCCAGACGCACGCGGTCCGGATCCGGGAAATCACCGATGCCAACGGCTGGGAGCCCGATTCGGGGTCGGCACGCCGGGTCGCAGGCCCTACGATGTCGCCTCGCAACCCGGCGCAACCATCTCGAGCGGGTTTTCCCACGAATCGCGCCGGTCCCGCCTCTCTAGCTCAATGGTAGAGCAGTGGACTTTTAATCCATTGGTTCTGGGTTCGAGCCCCAGGGGAGGCACCCACCCACCAACACATGTGCAACGCACGGGAACCAACAACTGCGGGCCGGCGGCTCATTCGAGCCCCTAGTGTGTTTCGGATGCGAACGGCACCGCCTTCTTCACCAAGACAGGGCCCCGTGCGTCGCGTGCTCCTGGCCGCCGCGCTCGGCTTGGGCGCACTCGTGGTGCCCCACGCCATCGGCAATCCGGTCACCGCACAGGCCGACAGCGATCTGGACGCAGGCTCGGCCGAGATCGTCGGCACTGCGTCCGCGTACGAGGCGATCACGCCGATCCGCATTCTCGACACGCGTTCCGACGCGGGCATCAAGCGGCTCTGGGTCGAATCGGCGTTCTCGATCGACCCGGTCACGAACACCGGTGTCGCAGCAGCAGCCGGGGTCGACCCCAGCGAGATCACCGCAGTGGTCGTGAACATGACCATGGTCAACGCCGGCGACCGCGGGTTCGGGACGGTCTGGCCGACCGGCTCGGAACGCCTCGTCACGTCGATCAACAACGTCGAGTTCGAACGCCACACGCGACCCAATCTGGTGATCGCCCCACTCGGCCTCGACAACAAGATCTCGGTCTACGGCTCCACCATCACCGACGTCGTCCTCGACGTACTCGGCGTCTTCGTCGCGAGCGGCCCGACCACGGCCGGACGCTTCGAGCCGCTCGGTCCGGTCCGCGCCTTCGATTCCCGCGAGCCCGGCGACTCCGAATTCGACCGCGGTCAGACGCAGACCATCGATCTCACCCCAGCCGGCGTGCCGGCCGACGCGACCGGCGTGGTCCTCAACGTCACCGCCATCAGGTCGCGCGCCCGAGGCAACTACCGGGTCTGGGCTGCCGGCGAGCCCCGGCCCGAGCACTCCAACGTCAACGTCCTGTCGGAGAACTACAACGCCGGCAACCAGGTCATCTCCGGGTTGACCGATGGCAAGATCGACATCTATTCGACCTCGGGCGGCGGGATGACGATCGACGTCACCGGCTACTTCACCGGGTCGGGTGGCGACCCGACCACCGAGGGCCTGTTCGTTCCGTTCACCCCCGGCCGTCTGCTCGACACGCGTGAGGACAACACCTCGATCGGCCTGAACGGCGGTGCCGAGGTCGAAGCGAACGAGGAGTACACGCTGCAGGTCGCCGGGCGACTCGACATCCCCGAGAGCGGTGCGAAGGCGGTGGCGTTGAACCTCACGAGCGTCCGCGCCGAGGACCGCGGGTACCTGAAGGCCTACGCGAACGGCGCCCCGGAGCCCGAGACGTCGTCACTCAACTACACGGCGGCCGGCCAGATCGTCCCGAACCATGCGATCACGTCGATCAACACGACGAACGGTCAGATCACGCTGCAATCTCTGCGCCAGTCCCACCTCGCCGTCGACGCCAGCGGCTACTTCCTCGATGCGGAGGCGACACCGCCGGTCGGCAGCAAGCCCGTCGACAAGGTCGTCACGCCGGGCAACTACGTGCCGGCTCACCTTCCGGCGGTCGCCCCGACGTCGGGGCCCTACGACTTCCTGTTCGACCGCGGCGCCTTCTTCAGGAACGGCTTCCGCCCGAACCCGACGATCAAGGCGGCGTGGGACAGCTGCCAGCCGATCGACTACGCGCTCAACGTCGACCTCGCGGACAACGATGCCCAGATCCAGGTACTGATCGACTCGATCGAGGAGATGGAGTTCTACACGGGGATCGACTTCCGCTACCGCGGGGTCACCTCCGCCGGCATGAACCTCGACGACCAGATCGTGCTCCCCGAATCGTTCTCCCCCGAACCTCCCTACAAGTACCTTCCGCCGATGGCCGGTGGCGGCGAGGTCGATTTCGTCATCGGATTCTCCAACGTCGACGACACGCCGGAACTGGCGGGCGGCGTGATCGGCGTCGGCGGCTCGCTGCGTCGGGGCGCCGACGCCGGTGGCCGAGCCGAGGCGTTGCGCGGCTTCGCCGTGATCGATCTGTCCGACATGTACGACGGTGGACCGGAGACCACGGAGACGCTGCGCAACATCAAGGCCGCAACCACCCACGAGCTCGGGCACATGATGGGCCTCGGCCATGTCGACACCTCCGCCAACGGTGGCGGCCTCGGCGGCAGCTTCCCGTCGACGGTGATCCGCGATCAGCTGATGTACCCGGCGCTCAAGTCAGTCGCGAGCGATCCCGACTTCGACGTGTTCGACGAGGGCGACCAACGCGGTTTGTACGAGCTGTACGCCAACCGTCCGTGCGCCGCCAGCGGCGCCCTCGGCGGCGGCGCCAGCCAGTTCGAGGAGATCAACTGGGCCGAGGTCGAGGTGTACATGCCGATCGACGACTTCGGCTGATCGCTTGGACGAGCACACCGACCACGAACCGGACGGCCAGCCGTCCGCCGACGCGCCCACGGCGCGGGTCGAGGCCATCGACGATGCGTCGCGCGGGCTCGACGCCTGCGGCGACCTGTTCCGGGCCGACCCGATCGGGTCGAGCCCCGTCACGATCACCCTCTATCCCGGACGGTCGAGCGAGCTGCTCCGAGTTCACGACAACGGCCGCACGATCGGAGCCGCCGTGTCGGAAGCGACCGGCACCGACACCGCGTCCTACACGCTCACCCCACTGGGTGACGGCGCAGCCGTTGCCCTCGCCGATGCGCTGCCCGTCGATCGCCAGATCCGGCTCGCGGGACGGCCGAGCGACGTGGCGACGGTCGCCGGCCGGTGGTCCGACCGCTGCAACGGGGCGATCGACACCGGTGGGCTGTTCCGGTGGTATCGCCTGCGCGCGCTGGACGAAGGACGCCGCCGCAAGGGTCGCCTCGCCGTTGCCGACCGCGACAGCATCGAGCGGGGTGTCGACTGGTTGACGGCGTTCGCCGACGACATCGGGCTCGCGATGACCCGCGAGATCGCAGCGACCCGAGTTGGCGATGCGATCAACGAGGGTCGGCTGATGGAATGGCGCGTCGGCGACGACGTCGTCAGCCAACTGCTGGTGTCACCGGCCCGCTTCGGCGTGGTCCGGATCGACGGTGTGTACACCCCACCCCAACTCCGCAAGGACGGCCACTCCGGCGCCATCACCGCTACCGTCGCCGCCGAGCAGATCGCGCGGCAGAAGGTCGACGAGATCGTGCTCGACCAACCGGCCTCGAACGCAGCAACGAACCGGATGTTTCGCCGGCTCGGCTTCGAATCGGTGGCCGACGCTCTCGTCGTTCGACTCGTCCCCCGCTGACGTAGGGTCGCCGGTGATGACGATCGCCGAATCCACACCGCGCCCCGGCTCGATCCTCGGGACCCGGGTGACGCGCACCGAGGACCCGAATCTGCTCATCGGAGCCGCCAAGTACCTCGCCGACCTCCCGCTGCACGATCGTCTGCACGCCGTGTTCGTGCGCTCCGAGATCGCGCACGGCGTGCTCGGCGACATCCACGTCGACGATGCCATCGACATGCCCGGAGTGGTCGCTGTCCTGACCGCAGCCGACCTCGGTGTGCCGGCGCACCACGGGTTCGCACCGGTCCACGGCGACTTCAAGCGGCCGCCGCTGGCGGTCGACCGGGTGCGCTTCGTCGGCGAGCCGTTCGCCGTGGTGCTTGCGGAGTCGTTCGCTGCGGGCGTCGACGCGGCACAGGCGATCTGGGCCGACATCGAACCACTCGACGCGGTGATCACGGCCGAACAGGCCTTTCGAGACGGCGCCCAGCTCGTGTTCGACGCGCACGGAACGAACGAGGCGCAGGTGTTCGTCGACGACGCGCCGGTCGTGTTCGGCGACGAACACGTGATGCGCGGCACGTACGTCAACCAACGCATGGCGGTGGTCCCGATGGAACCGGACTGCGCGGCGGCCGAGGTCGACGCCGAGACGGGACGGGTGACGCTGTGGGTCTCGAACCAGATGCCCCATCTCGTCCACGGACAGTTCTGCTCGGCGCTGAGCCTCGAGACCGACAACGTGCGCGTCGTCACGCCACAGGTCGGTGGCGGGTTCGGCGGCAAGGCGGGGCTGCACTCCGAGTACGTGGTCGTCGGCGCGTGCGCGCTGCGCACCGGTCGGCCCGTGCAGTGGGTGCCGACTCGCTCGGAGGACATGGTGAGCCTCCCCCACAGCCGCGGCCAGGTCCAGCACGTCGAGTTGGGCTGCCGTGACGACGGGACGTTCACGGGCATGCGAATCCGCTTGCTCGGCGACGCCGGTGCGTACCCGACCATCGGCGCGTACCTCCCGGGGGGAACGCGCCGGATGGCCCAGGGCACCTACGCGTTCGATGCCATCGAGTGCGACATCGCAGTGGCAGCCACCAACACGACGTCGATGGGCGCCTACCGGGGGGCGGGCCGGCCCGAGGCGACCGCCATGCTGGAGCGCGCCGTCGACCAGGCGGCGCTGGAACTCGGGATCGATCCGATCGAGATCCGCAAGCGCAATCTGCTCGGTGACGACGTGTTCCCGTACACCTCGTTCAGCGGCAACACCTACGACTCGGGTCGCTACGCACTCCCCCTCGATCGAGCCGCCGAGGAGGTCGGCTACGAGCAGTTGCGATCGGATCAGGCCGCGCGGCGCACGGCCGGCGACCGCACGCTGCTCGGCATCGGCGTGGCGTCGTACGTCGAGATCACCGCGGGCGGTGGGCCGACCGAGTTCGGCGCGATCGACGTCCATGCCGACGGGTCGGTCACGGTGTTCGCGGGCACCCAGTCACACGGCCAGGGCCACCAGACCGCCTACGCCATGCTCGTGTCGGATCAGACGGGGATCCCGGTCGACCGGATCCGACTGGTCGACGGTGACACCGATGCGGTGCGGACCGGCGGTGGAACCGGCGGATCGCGTTCGCTCCAACTCGGCGGGTCGGCCGTGCGCGGCGCGACGGAACTGATGGTCGAACAGGCGAAGTCGATTGCGGCGCGGATGCTCGAAGCCGACGAGGCCGACATCGTCGTCGACGTCGCGGCGGGGACGATCGGGGTCGCGGGAGTGCCGGCCCAGGCGTTGACGTGGGGCGACGTCGCGGCGACGGCCGAAGCCGACGGCGGACAGTTGCACGGTGAGTTCGACTTCGAGCAGGACGGCGCGACGTTCCCGTTCGGTGCGCACATCGCCGTCGTCGAAGTCGACCGCGACACCGGTCACGTCACAGTGGTCCGCCATGTCGCAGTCGACGACTGCGGCACGGTGATCAACCCGCTGCTGGTCCAGGGTCAGCAGCACGGAGGCGTGGCGGCCGGCATCGGACAGGCGTTGTGGGAATGCGTCGCCTACGACGAGGATGGCAACCCGGTCACGTCGAACATGGCCGACTACGGGATCCCGACCGCTGCGGAACTCCCGATGTTCGACGTCATCTCGACCGAGACCCCGACACCGCTGAACCCGCTCGGCGCGAAGGGGATCGGGGAGGCGGCGACGATCGGCTCGACGCCGGCCGTGCAGAACGCGATCATCGACGCCGTGGCACATCTGGGCGTGCGCCACCTCGACCTGCCGTGCACGCCCGAACGGGTGTGGTCCGCAATCCGCGACGCCGAGGCCGGCACGCTGCGCGACCCGTGGAAGGAGCCACCTCCGATCTTCGCCGATCTTCGCCGCCGCGTCGCAGCGGGTGCGGAATTGCTCGAGGACGAGGCCGGCGCGGCTGCCGCCGACGGCATCTGACCCACCGAGACCCGACACCGGACGACGCCGGGTCAGCTCGCGGGGCCGCGACCAGCGTCTCGACGCCATCACCGGTGAGTTCGCTCGATGCGTCGCGCCGCAGCATCGTCACCAGGATCGCTTCGCCCGGCCCACTCACGAGGTCACCAGCGCCCGACGACCAGTCGAGATCGGTCGCCTCGAACCGCAGTCCCTCGAGCAGCCCCTTCTTCTCCAGGAGCAGCTTGGCCTGCTTGTGGTCGTGAGGAACTCGCAAATTCGGGATCGGGCGCTCCGTCGAGCCAGGCCACGAACGTCCTGCTCGTGGACACCATGTCGGCGACGGTGAGGCCTTCCGGAAAGTCGGCACCGACGACTTCTTCGCGGCAGCGTCGCGAGGAGTTCAGCACCGGTCGATCGGCGATCGCGGCCATGCCGTCGGGCCAGTCGAAGTTGCCGCGATTCTTCAAGACGTTGAACATGAACTTCGGCAACGGCACGTCGACGAACGTGACGGCATGGGCCAAGACCAGTTGCGGCGACCAGCCCTCGCACAACGTCGTCCCGTTCGCGACCTGCTCGGGGTGAGCCCTGATCACGTCGGCAATTCGTGGATCGGGCGGCGAGTATCCATTCGTCTGACATCCCCACAGTGTGGCCGAGGTCGCGACGCGTCGCTGACGGTCGGCACTCCCGCCTCACCTGGTGACGTCGTAGAAGGTTTCGATCGTCAGCTCCGAGGTCGTCACGTCGAGGGCGCTCCCGAACGTCGAGATGACCGACAGGTAGGTCGCCACGAGGTCACCGCGCCGCATCGTGACGGGGAGCGCCGGGATGCTCGACGACGCACGTGCCTCGTCGGTGTGGGCAGCGTGGGGCACATAGGCAGCACACTCTTCGAGCAGTTCGACGAGGTCGGGGTCGCCGGTGATCGCAACCTGCCGGCGGACACGGTGGAGCAGATGTGCGCCGACGCGATCGATCTCGTCGATGAACGGGGCGAGACCATCGGGGTGGAGCGTGAGACGCAACACGTTGAGCGGCGGCCCGAGGAGATGGGCGGCGACCCCGTCGGTGAAGGCCAGCGCCGAGACGTTCGCCATGACGAGATTCCATCGTCGGTCCATGACGAGTGCCGGGTTGGGTTCGCTCCCGTCGAGTATCGACCGGAGTGCCGACACGACCGGCGCCATCTCGGGATCGGCGAAATCGAACTCGCGGTACGCAGGGGCATGGCCGGCAGCGAGCAGCAGGTCGTTCTGCTCGCGATGCGGCACGTCGAGATGACCCGCCAGGTGGAGCACGAGCTCACGACTCGGGCGGGAGCGCCCCGTCTCGACGTAGGACAGGTGCCGCGTCGACACCTCGGCTGCCGACGCGAGGTCGAGCTGACTCATCCGACGGCGTGCGCGCCACGTGCGCAGCAGGGAGCCGACGCCATGGTCGCTCGGCTGCGCAGCGGACCGACCGTGTGCGGAGTCGAGGGGAGTCGCTGCGTCGCCGGCCATGGCAAACACGGTACCGAGCACCCTGGATGGGTTCGATGACCTGAGAGGTCATGGACTCCGGACACGGCTCGTCGCACGATGACGCCATGACCAAGACCACCACCGCCCAGTCGTCCACCCAGTCGTCCACCCAGTCATCCGCCGTGTTGTCCGCCCAGTTGTCCACCCAATCACCCACCCACTCGTCCGCCCCCGGACCGACCACCCGTGCCACCGAGCACAGCGACTGCGAACGCAAACTGCGAGTCGTGTTGCGCCTGAACGCGACCAACTCGTTCGTGTTCGGCGCACTCCTCGCTGCGTTTCCCGCCCAGGTCGACGATCTGCTCGACACCGGGCATCCGGGATGGATCCGCCTCGTCGGGCTCGGCCTGCTCCCCTTCGGTGCGCTCTGCACCTGGCTGTCGACCGCGTCACCGCCCACGTTGCGCCGCATCACCCCGCAGATCGTCGTCGGCGATGTCGCCTGGGTGGCGGCAAGCGTGGCCACCGTGCTGCTCGGGTGGTATTCGGGCGGCGGCATCTTCGCCGTGCTGGCGATGGCGGCGATCATCGACGCGTTCGCCCTTCTACAGTGGACGGCATGGCGACGGCTGCAAGCGACGCACTGACCGAGGTCCGGCGGATCTGCCTGGCACTCCCCGAGACGAGCGAACGGCTGAGCCACGGCGCACCGACGTTCTTCATTCGTGACAAGAAGACGTTCACGACGTTCCACGACGATCACCACGGCGATGGCCGCATGGGCATCTGGTGTCCCGCACCTCCCGGCGTGCAGGAACAGATGGTGGAGAACGAACCGGAGCGGTTCTATCGGCCTCCGTATGTCGGCGGACGTGGCTGGCTGGGCGTGAACCTCGGCATCGACCCCGACTGGGACGAGGTGGCCGGCATCATCGAAGAGGCGTTCCGCCACGTCGCCCCGAAGACCGTGCTCAAACTCCTCGACGCCTGACGCCACACCCCCGGGTCGCGCGTGTCCGACCCCGGATGCCGGTGGATGCCGGTGGATGCCGGTGGTGACACCTCCTGGATGGCGGGGCGGCGGGGGCGTACTGTCGCGGCGTGCTGAAAGCGGTACGCGACGCGTTCGCGGGTGAGGGTGCGCTGACGGAGCGGCAGGGTGCGGTCCTCGTTGCCGGCGCGGGCGTGCTGTTCAGCTTCACGACGATCGCCGTCGCCGCAGTCGAAGATGCGAGCGACTTCCAGTTCCTCACGTACCGTGGCGGGTCGACGGCGTTGGCGATGGTGATCCTGATCCTGATCCGCCGCAACACCCGCCCGGTCGACTTCGGCGGGCTCACGCCGACGGTCTGGCTCGCGGGCAGCGTGCTCGCGTGCACGTCGATGCTGTACATCCTGGCACTCTCCCGGACGTCGGCGGCGACCACGCTGTTCCTCCTCGCCGCCGCGCCAATCTTCGCGGCGCTGATCGGATGGCTGGTGCTGCGCGAGCCAGTCGCCAAGACCACCGGAATCGCCATCGCGGTCACCGCCGTCGGCGTGGTGATCACCGTCGGCGCCGGCCTCGACGTCGGGTCGGTGACCGGGCTCGTGTTCGCCGGGCTGATCCCGGTGACGGTCGGGTTCTACAGCGTGCTGATGCGATCCGCGTCGGGCGTCGACCCGGTCATCCCGACACTCATCGCCGGATCGGTGCTCGGCCTCGGCGCCGGGGTCGATCGCGCTGACGCAGGGCGGGCTGCTGATCAGCGCCCGTGATGCGGCGATGGCCTGCGTGTCGGGCGGGTTCGCGCTCGGCCTCGGATTGCCGATGTTCAACCTCGGGCATCGCTCGGTCGCCGCGGCCAAGGTGCCGCTGCTGCTGATGACCGAGGTCGTGCTCGCCCCGCTGTGGGTGTGGATCTGGCCGGGCGAGGTGCCGAGCGTCGCGACGTTGCTCGGTGGTGCGGTGATCCTCGGAGCGGTCGTGTGGCTGATGCTCGTGTCGCACGACCTCCCCGATGCCGCACCGAGCAGCCGGCTCGCAGCGATCCCCGACGCCGGCCCTGCGTAGGCGCCCCGACGCGACCTGGCGAACAGCGTCAGCAGGTGCGCGGGCGACGTCGAAGGCACGCATCGTGCACGGTCCGAACCAAGCCCGTGACGCCGGTGTGAAGTGTCACCCGCCTGTGTGATCCAGATCACAGACAGCAAGCGCAGGCGCGCAGACACTTGACGGTGTCGATGACACGGCTGCCGCAACTCGGCGGCGGTCGAACCACGGGAGAACAAGATGTACCTCTTCAGCAGGAATGCCAAGGCCGCACCCGGCAAAGCGCTCGAAGCGATGGCTGCCGCCGTCGAGATCGGGCAGAAAGCGAGCGCCGTCAGTGGGCTCGACATCACGACCTGGAACCACCGCTTCGGGCATCCGGTCGGATCGGTCAGCTGGACGTGTCGGGTCGACTCCCACGCCGAGTTCCTCGCCGCCACCGAGAAGTTGTACGCCGATGCCGCGTACCTCGAGATGGAGCAAGCGATCAGCGAACTCATCGTGGAGGGTGAAGGCGACGCCTTCCTGGAGATGGTGTCCGGCGTCCCGTCGGACGCGCCCGCCAAGTTCTACACGACGACCCGGGGCACGATGGCCGCCGGGAAGATCGCCGAGGCGATGGAGTTCAGTGTGGGAATCACCGACTACATCCTGACGTCCGTCGGTCGCTCGGGCGGGTTCTTCTCCTCCGCTTACGGTGGCTGGGCTGACATTGCCTGGCTGATCGGACACGACACCATCGAGCAGGTCGACGAGATGCGAGCCTGGCAGGGAAGCGACGCGGAGTACCTGAAGCGAGTCGATGCCGCTGCCGATCTCTTCGTCGTCGACTCGGGCCACAACGGTCTCGTCGAGCGAGTGGACTGAGTTCGCGGTCCGCCGCATCCCGGCCTCACGGCAGGCGTGCGGTGGTGCCAAATCAACATGTCGCCGATGTTGCAGGTGACGGTGCCGGGAACGGGTTCGACATCGGTCCAGCCGAGCGGTGCGTCCGAGTCGCATGTGGCCGCTTCGGCACCGGGGCACACCCTGAGCCCGCGCTGGCCTTCGCGCTGGTGGAGGAGGGTGAGGCAGTCGAAGTCGGTGGCGGCCCCGGCCCGCCACTCCCCCGGGGCCAGGTCGCCGACGTCCATCGCGAGGTAGTGGAGATTGCGCAGGGTCGACTGGTACTCCGATGACCTCGGGCCGTGGCGCTCGGCGAAGAACGCGTCGGTGAAACCGAGCGTGCGGGGGGCGAAAAGGCCTCGGTGATCGCGAAGGCGCAGTCGACGTCGGACTGCGGAATCCCGTGGCCGGTGACCTGGAGGGCGGGGGGCAATGACCTGCGACCCGATCGGCACGCTGACTTCTTCTACCCGTTGTCACGACGACGACAGCCACCAGCTGTCTCGTCGGGATGAAACGCCGATCGGCACGTCTCGATTCAGATCGGACGGCGGGCGATCGCCGTGTAGCGATCGTCGCCGGGGATGACGTCCAGCGCAACCGACTCGAACCCGACGGTCACCATCCGCTGCTTCAGCTCCGAGCGGGTGAAGGGCCACATCGTCACCGGGTAGGACCGCAGGGTCGCCCGGTCACCGTCGACGAAGATCGGTGCGATCTCCAGCACGCACGGATCACCGAACCGCTCGGGGATGTGCCAGGAGTAGGTGCGCACGCAGCGGGTGCCGTCGCGCTCGACGATGCCCGGCTCGATCATCACGTGGCTGCCCGCGGCGTGCACCACCTCCCAGTCGTGGCTGTCGACGACGAGCATCCCACCGGGCACGAGGAGCGAGCGGAACGCCTCCAACGCTGCGATCATCGCTGTCGCGTCGGCCGCGTGGGCGATCGAGTTACCGATGCAGAAGATCGCGTCGAAGCTCTCCGGCTCGAACGCGGCGGGCAGGTTCGCCCAGTCGCTGGTGACGACGCTGCTCGCCGTCGGCACCCAGGTCGATCAGACGGTTCCGGGCCGCCGCCGCCATCTCCTCGCTTGCGTCGGACGCCGCGACATCGAAGCCGCGCCGCAGCAGCGCGGCGGCATCGACGCCGATCCCGCATGCCGCGTCGAGCACGCGGGCACCGGGGTCGAGCCCGGCCATCGCGGCCCGGACCCCGGGCGTGTCGCAGCCGAGGAACAGGTCGACGTCGTCGAAGAACCAGTGATAGTCGGCCGCCAGCGACCCGTACTGGTCCGCGACCATGTCAGCCGGCGAGGATCTTGGCCTTCTGTGCCTCGAACTCGGCGTCGGTCAGGATCCCCTGGTCGCGCAGTTGGCCGAGCTGCGTCAGCTGGCCGATCACGTCGGTCTCACCGGCTGCCGGTGCCGCGGGCGGTGCCGCGGGTGGCCGGCGGCGGCGGCGGTGCAGGCTGGGCGTCGGCCAGACCCTGCTGGTACGCGGCTCTGTTGCGCTGCCGCGTCTTCCTGCTGCTGCTCGTTGAACCTTCTCGTTTGGCGGCGGCTCACGCCACCGGCAACCGCGCTCGCGGTTCCGGCGACGACTGCGGTTCGGCCCACGGTGCGGACCAGTCCTCCTCTACGGCGACGCATCATGGTCGTGCTCCTGTCATTGCGATGGTTGGTGTCTTCATCAGCCCTCCAGCGAGGCTTCGAGTGCGTCGAGCTCGTCGAGCGCGCCGACGATCTGCTGCACGGGGATGCGGCCCTGGTCGATGACCACGCCTCCGCCCTCACGGAGAGCGATCGCGAACGGCGCCGCCCACGAGTTCTCGTAGACGATCATCATCGCCCGGGTGTCGACCTCGAGCGCGTCGCCGGCGGCGGCGATGTCTTCCTCACCGAGGAGGCCGGTCGCCAGGCCGTCGAACACGTCGACGTGCGGGGCCTCGTCACCGGGAAGGTCCGAGATCTCGATCCCTTGCACCGTTCCGTCGGAGAGCTTGCGGATGAACGGCGATGTCGAGAATGCGGATCAAGCCGCGGTCGACGAGGTCGAGCAGCGGCGGTGCCGCCCGCCCGGTCAGCGGTTGGTCGAACTCGATCAACAGCCAGTCGATCGGCCCCATTTCCCTGTAGTCGTCGGTCACGTGTCACTTCCCATCGAATCGGTCCTTGTTCTGTCGGAGGAACGTAACACCTGCAAGCGAGAGGTGGCAATCGAGAGTCACCGCGGACAAGTTCCGGCTCGTGCGCAGGCGTGCGACGGGGATGCACTCCCGATCGCGGCTGTCCCGAAACCAGTTCCTGCACGGTTCGGGCGCGGGCCGGGGCTATTCCGCTGTTGCCCGGTCGGCGAGTTCCTGCGGAGGCGTATCGATGCCGACGATGGCGACCGTCTTGACCCGTGAGCGCCGGCCGCGGCGGATCGAGACGGCCGACTTGCGGATGCCGCAGAAACCGGCCACGAGGGCGACGAGTTCGTCGTTGGCCTGGCCCTCCACCGCTCGGGCAGCGAGGCGGACACGCACGTGGTCGGGCCCGACGGTCGCCACCGCCGACCTGCGCGCACCCGGTGTCGTGCGGACCCGCAACTCGATCCCGACGTCGGTACTGCTCCACCAGCGTTCGCTGTTCATGCGCAGCAGTTGCGGCCGAGCATGCTTTCGCCGGCCATGATCGTCTGATTGTCGCGCCCGCAGCGGGGTCCCTCACCTCGGGGATGCGACGCTGCCGGCATCTCGACGAGCTGCGGTTCGAGGTCCCCACTCATGTCACGACGGTAACACCGTGCAACGGCGGGGCGAGCGGGGCAGACGTCGGCGGAGGTACCGGTCGCCGAGGCCGTCAGTGCTGGGGTCGGACCGCGTCAGCCGGTGGAGGTCAGGGGGACGACCGTGCGGTCGTCCGTGCGGATGATCGTCGGGCATTCGGGGGCGCCGCCGCAGCCGCCGCCGGTGAACGCTCCACGACGGGTCGTCGCTGGTGCTGCAGGCAGCCGCGAGCAGCGATCCGAGGACGGCGAGTCAGGTGAGGTAGCTGACGCCGCTGAGTTCGATGCTGACGTCCCAGAGTCGTTCGGCCGAGGTCGTCGTCCTGCGCACGCTTGGTCATGCCGACCTTCACGGGGTGGCCCTTGAACTCCTGGAACCCGCCGGGGCCGAAGTAGTCCCCGCCCTCGACGTCGGAGTCCGTCGCTGCGCGCAGCGTCGGGAGTGCGCCCATCGCGGCGCTCTGAGTGGCGAACTTGACGAAGACCGGGCGGACGAGGTCGAGCGCCCGCGTGACGAGGTCGCCGGCCGATTCGTTCCCGAGGTTGGTGTCGGACCCACCGGGGTGGGCGGCGACCGACATGATCGGGAGGTCGGCGTCGTCGCAGCGCTCGTCGAGCTCGTTCATGAAGAGCAGGTTGGCGAGCTTGCTCTGTCCGTAGGCCCGCCACGGGTTGTACGACTGCGCGGCGTCGAGGTCGTCGAAGTCGATCTTGCCGCCACGGTGGGCCTGGCTGCTGATCGTCACGACCCGGGCCGGCTGGTCGTCGGTCCCGCTGGCGGCGAGCACGTCGAGCAGGTGGCCGGTCAACGCGAAGTGGCCGAGATGGTTGACGCCGAACTGCATCTCGACGCCCTGCTCGGTGAGCTTCTCCGGGATCGCCATGAGCCCGGCGTTGTTGACGAGCACGTCGAGCCGATCGTGGTCGGCGAGGAAGGTGTCGGCCGCCTGCTCGACGGAGTCGAGGTCGGCGAGATCCATCTCGAGGATCTCGGTGCTCCCCGCCGGGCCGGCGGCCTCGATCTGGGCAACGGCCCCCTCGGCCTTGGCGGGTGACCGGCACGCGAGCACGACATGCGCCCCCTTGTCGACGAGTGCCTTGGCGGCCTCGTACCCGATTCCGGAGTTGGCACCCGTGATCAAGACGGTCGTGCCGGTCTGATCGGGGATGTCGTCGGTGGTCCAGTCGCTCATGATCGGTTCCTGTCTGGTGGCGGTGCGAACAGTGACGGTACGCGCGGTGGCAGCACGACGCGGGGTTCGCTCGACATCCGGTCTACCGGCACCCCGGGCAATCCGGGCGCGCAGGAGTGAGCGCGACGTCGCCAACGCTCGGCACGTCCGTTCACTCTGTTCACTCCGTCCACGCAACGTGCGCCGTGCGCCGCAGCACGTGTGCTCCGTTCGATTCGTCGCCTGGCCGCAACCCCACCCCGCCCCAACTCCAACCCCACTCCAACCCAACCCCACGCCAACCCCACGCCAACCCAACCCCAACCCCACGCCGACCCAACCCCAACCCCAACCCACCGCGTCGCCAGGGCGCGTCGTTCTGGCGCGGCCGATGGCGCGCGTCGTCATCGCGCCGCCGCTATCTGGGCGGATGCACCAGCGCAGAACAGCACGAACGTCACCATCCAGGCCGGGCGTCGCCCTGTCAGAACAACGCGGTCACCACCTCCCGCATGGGATCGCCGCTGGTCGGGCTCGTCCGGGGCGTCGCCTGCGCCGGCCAACTCGGCCCGGGAATCCGGTCGATGGTCGACCCGACGTGATGGACGTGCCCGTCGGGTCGGGTCCAGGTGGCGACCCGATCGGGTGCCAGGTCGAGCGTCCAACCGCCCTCGTGTACGAGGTGGTGATGGTGCTCGCACACCGGCAGCAGATTGCCGATGTCGGTCGGGCCGGTGTCTCGCCACCACCACCGCACATGGTGGATCCGGCACGCGTCGAACCCGATCCCGCAGCCGGGGTACGCACAGCCGCGATGCATCGCCCGGAGTGCTCGTCGCTGTGGCTCGGTCGCCGTTCGTGCCGACCGACCCTGATCCAGGACCTCGCCGGCAGTGCCGAGCAGCACCGGGATGATCTCGGCATCACAACACAGACGGCGAGCGGTCGAGATCGGCAGTGGCACCCCGTTCTCGGTCTCGCACACCCCGCTCTCTGCGAGGCCGCTGAGCCAGTCGAAGCTGATGAGCAGTGTTGCCTGCGGGACTCGGTCGACCCGGCGTGCGCGTGGAGCCTGTCGGTCGCGGCCGCACGGGCACGGTGTCCGATTGCCATCACCGTGCCGGCCATCGGATTCGTTCGGCGGATTCGTCGGCGGATTCGTCGGCGGTCTTGCTCGGGGTCCGGATGCCGGCGATTGCGTTGATGAACGCGTCGACCTGCAGCTGCTGCCACGGCGTGCCGCTGTTGGCATCGACCGCTCGGAGGCGGGCGAGTTCGGCGTTGAACGCTGCGCTCAGCTTGCCGTCCCGGACGGGATCGAGCTCGAGGCTGGTGTGGTGCATCCCGGTCTGGCGATCGACCCACCGCGTGAGCTTCGACGCAGCTCGCTGCGCCTCGAGTTCGTCGGTGTCGGACCCCACCCGAGACGCTGCGAGCAGGTGCTTGGCCAGCTGGCGGCACTCCCGGGCGAACGGCTCCAGGCCCACGACCACGCTCGTGCCATCAAGTCGTCGCTGTGGCCGATGAACTCGGCGCGCACGTCGTCGGGAAGCCGTGCGGCCGCAGCGTTGATCGCGTCGAGGTGTGCGGAGGTGACGTCGCCCTCGGCGAGTGCATCGCCGAGGGTCGGCGCCTCGTCGACCAAGTCGATCCGGTCACCGACGGCCTTCGCCTCGCGTCCCGTGCGACCGCTCGCCTTGGCGATCACCGACTCCGGCGCCTCGGCCTTCCCCGCGGCGCTCAGCTCACGCAGGCGCCGCGCCGTGGCCATCTCAACCGTGTCGAGCCACGATCTGAGCTTGCGGACGTCGCCCAGCAATCGCTCGGTCTCGTCGCGAGACAGCGTTGCCGGTTCGGTCGCACGCACCGCAGCGAATGCTGCTTCCGTGCTGTTGGCACTCATTCGATTGTCTCCGATCTCTTGTGTCGACAGATCGGGGGAGTCGGTACTGATCACGATACAGAAGGGGTACTTCAGAGATGATGAGATCTCCGCTCCAGACGGTGTGGAGGAGACTCCCGGTGTGGTGGTCCGGTGTTCAGTCGCACCAACCGCCGAGTCTGGAGGTATGCGTAGGGACTCATCCCGAGCACCGCGTCGAAGCTCCGGTACAGACTCGACCGCGACGCCGCAACCTGCCGGGTGAGTTCGATGATCGTTGTCGCCCGCTCCTCACGAATGGCAGCAACCGCCTCGTCGACGATGTCCCGGGCCAGGTTGCCGACCTTCCTGTCGGGCGATGGCTCGACCTCGGCGAACGTGGTGTCGGTGGATCGCAGCCGGGCGAGGTCGGAGATCTACCGTCGTCTCCGGCGGTGGATCGGACACCCAGTCCGGGCGGGTCAAGAGCGTGTAGGAAACCGGACCACGGACCCTGGGGAAGTGACCGATGGAAGGAGCCACAACGACCGAGGACGGAACCAGTTCGTTGTTCAGCGTCAGTCGGCCGGCTGTTTCGTTCGTGATTGCGACCCATCGCTGGCTCCGCTCGCTGTCCGCGATGACGACCTCGCCGTAATGACGGTGGGTTTCGACGTAGAGGAGAGGAGTACTGATGACGTCGAGGTCGAGTCGGAACGTCTTCGGTTTCGACGGAGAGTACGCCACGCGGCCGTGCACGAACTCCTCGGCCTCGACGACATCGGTCAGGCTGTGCTGGAGGACGGAAACTGGCATGAGAAATCAAGATGCCAACACGGAGTGGGAAATTTCCAGGGACGAAAGACCCGATCGCTCGTCCCGCGATGAAGCCACAGCAACATGGCTAGCGGCGACCCAATCCCCCGGCTCACGCGATCGTGAACGTGGGGGCCATGTGTGTCCACGCGACGTTGGCCCAGGCGGCGACGAACGTGAGGCTCGAGCCAGCGACGACCAATCCCTCGCCGACGACCTGGCGGGTCACCTGCCGGCCCCCCGATGAGACCGACGGCGGCGAGGTCCTCGCCGGCGAGAGCGTCGGCGTAGGCGAGCACCGCTCGCTCGATGTCACCCGGGCCGACAAATCCTCGGTGGCGACCCACCGCGTTGTAGAGGGCTCGCCGGGTCGCCATCGCATGCTGGCCGGGGTCGACCATCAAGTCGAGCGCCGCCGAGGCGGCTGCGACGTGAACGGCAAGCTCCTCGCGCCGGTACGAGCGGGTCTCGACCCCGGGAGGCAAACTGTCGTCATCGAGCTGCTGGAGCACCCAACTCGCCATCCACCGTGCCATCGGGCGAGGCCGCTTGCGCACGCTCGTCGGCAGCGGCGACGAGAGCTCCTGGACCATCTGCTGCGCGCGAGCGACGCAGTCCTGGGCCACGCTCTCGAAGAAGGCGTCCAACTCGTCGGCCTCCGAACCGGCTGCGGAATGGCCCCTCACGTCGTCATCGAGCATCGATCGTCTGACAGGGAGAGCTCCACCGCAATGCGCACAACGGTGGATGCGACCGACATCGACGCGCACCGTGTTCGGAAGCTGGCACCGTGGGCAATCAACTTCGATGAGCTGCACACTCAACACCTCCCGAGCACAATCTTCACAACTCTGGGACGAATCGGATCGACATCGCCAGGATGCCGGGTACTCGCATACATCGAGTCCCCGGCATCCTGATCTCAGTCGCTCCGGTCCCCCTTGCCGATCAGGGGATGAACTGCTCGACCTCATCGGGGATGAAGCCCCGAACCTCGTCTGGCGGCCCGTCATCGCCGCCATCGCCGTCCTGGTTGTCGTCCTGGTTGTCGCCCTGGTTCTGGTCGTCGTTCTGGCAGTTGTTGTCGCTCGGTTGGCTCGGCCACACGCAGAGGTCACCGAATTTCGTGCCCTCGCCGGGCCCGCCGACGTTGAGGCTCAGGTAGCGACCATCCTCGTAGGTCGCCTGCACCCCAGCACCGAGCTCACCACTCGGGTCGCCTCCGGACCCCTCGATCGTCCAGCCGTTCTTCGTCAGCGCCGCCTCGTAGGTCGTCACGATGTCGGCCGGGGCCCCTCGACGGTCCCCCAGACATGGACACCACCCCCGGCGACGGCCTCCTCTCCGGTCTGCGAGCCACCCGCGACCTCGGGCACGTTGGCCCAGATGGCTTCCTCGCCACTCGCCGCTGGTTCCTCCGCGGCTGGTTCATCCGCGGCTGGTTCATCCGCGGCTGGCGCGGCCGTGTCCGACGACGAATCGTCGTCGGACCCACACGACGTCCCGATCAACGAGAACGGGACGAACAAACACAATGCAACACTCGACCTCACGGTTCTCTCCCTTGATCAGCTACTCATCGCCACGGCAATCCTGAAGGACTGCGCTGGCCTGTAGCTCTACGAATACGCCCGCAGCGCGGTCGACCAAATCCGAATCGTCCCAACGTGTGCGGTGATATCGCATGCCGATATGAGGAAATTGGTGGGCGAATCCGTCAATCCAAATCGTCCCAGCGCTCGGTACGCGAGTGCCGCATCCGCCCGACAATCGCAGCCGCCGAACGTCGCTCACGGTCGGCTCGGATCACCGCTTGACACCTGTAGGAGCGTCAGAGTTCCGGAGTGCCGGCGGCCCGGCACACGATCGGGCCCTGAACACGCGACACCGGCGTCAGCTCGATGCGGGAAATCGCGCGCTGAGGTGCTGGGCGAGCGTGGCGACCGCCGCGGGATCGAGGAACGCCGTCGAGCGGATGACCTTGGTGAGGGCCTGCGGCCACCCGATCCAGACGTCGTCGATGGTGAACGGCCTCGAGAAGGACGACCAGTCCGCGCGGGTGAAGCAGAGGCAGCGACGCATGGGGGCCGCCGCGAAGCCGATCGGTTCGAGCGCCGCGCGCACAGCGTCGGACTGCCAGTCCATCTGGCCGACGAGCTCCGTCTTGTTGCGGTTCTCGACGTAGAGCCGCGGCTGCGGTCGTCGCCAACTGCCGGCATTGCGGCGCTCGACCCGGCCGGGGTCGTTCTTCGCGTCGATCACCCAGACGCCGGTTGGGGCGACGACGAGGTGGTCGATGTTGCCTCGGGTGTCCGGGACCCATCGGTCGTGGAGCACGGTCGCGTGGTCGGCGAGCTCGGCGTCGAGGTGGGCGGCGAGGCGACGCTCGCCGTCGGCGCCCTCGGACTCCTTGGCCCACGCCGCCCTTGACGGCGGTTCGTCGAGGACGTGGGCACCCACCTCGCCGAGTACCTCCTCTCCGAGGATCGCCGCCGACGTCACCCCTTGTTTCGCGATCGGCCGCTCGTACTTCCGATGTGCAGGGACGCCGTCGGTTCGGCGCTTGACAGGAACGGGGGGCGGGAGCGGCTGCGGCCGGCGGGGTCGCTGCGGCACGGATCGTGCTGACATGAGGGCGATCGCCGTCGGTCGGCACGTGGTACAGGTGACGGTGCGTGACTCGCTGTCCCACCACCCACACGTCTTGGGCGGAAGCGGCCGCCCGCACCCGGCGCAGACGTCGGGCCGCCGGATCGCCATCAACTTCTTGGCCATGACACGGCTTTCGGCACCTCGCACGCACGACTCGACCGGCATTGCCCGAATCTTGAAGCTGGACGTCCCGTTGCCGCCCAGGGGCGACGGCACAGGTCACGCCCGGCCTACCGTAGGCGCCGTGGAGGACCTGGAGCTGCGAGCTGTGATCTACCGCCGGATCGTCGACACGGGGACCCCGCCGTCGCGAGCCGAGGTCGTCGAAGCGATCGGTGACCCGGAGGAGGCGGACGCTCGTTTGCGCCGACTCCACGATGCACACATGGTCGTGCTCGACGACCGACCCCATCGACGCGGCGAGATCCGGATGGCACTCCCGTTCGCCGGCGAGCCCACCGGCTTCCGCGTCGCGAACGCGAGCGGTGGGTGGTGGGCGAACTGCGCATGGGATTCACTCGCCGTCGTGGCAGCCATCCACGATGACGCCCACATCGACGCGACCTGGAGCGACACGGGGGAGCACCTCGAGATCGACATCGTCGACGGTCGGCTCAGCCGCTCCGACGGGTTCGTGCACTTCCAGGTCCCGGCGCGCCAGTGGTGGGACGACATCGTCTTCACCTGAAGCACCATCACGTTCCTTCGGTCGAAGGACGCTCGGCCCGGCACCGGTGAGAGCGTGCCGCTCGACGACATGTGGACGCTGACGCAGGGGTGGTACGGCGACCGCCTCGCCGAATCGTTCCGACCACAGACGGTCGACGAACTCCAGCAGCTGCTCGCTGACGTCGGCCTCACGTCCGACTTCTGGCAGCTCCGGGGCTGACTGATCGCGGTCGAGGTCAGCCGAGGAGCCAGCGGGTGACGCGGGCTCGTGCGGGGGCGTTGCCGGTCGGGACGATGCGCAGGTCGGCGAGGCGTTGGAGCACCGAAGTGGCGAACGTGTCGGCGAGCTGGTCGGCCCCGAGCGGTTCGCCGGAGTCACTCGCAGCGAGGACGGCCTTCGCGACGTGGTCGAGGTGACGGCGTGACAATGGGTTTCCCGTGGTGCCGGCCCGGTCCCGCGCTGAGCGGGTGAGCTGGTTGATCATCTTGGTCGAGGGGGTGCCGGCACCGACGCGTCGCCACGATTCGGCGAGTTGTTCGTAGATGCTGCGCCACTCGGCGGTCTCGACGAGCGGGAACCGCCGGTCGATGCGATGGAGCTCACGGGCTTCGTCGGGGATCGTGGTCGCCGCGTCGGCGGGCGTGTCGGCCGGCGTGTCATCGCCGGCGTCGGCGTCTGCGTTGGTCTCGGTGGTGGGCGTACTGCCGGCCGGGAGGAGGTACGCCTGGCGGCCGCTGCTGATCTCGCCATCGGGGACGGCGGCGCGAAGGAACCGTTTGAAGGTGCGGAAGCCGAACCAGTCGTCGCTGACCTCGGCGCCGAACTCGTGTTGGAGTGCCCAGGCGAGGGAGGACAGTTCGAGCGGGCGATCGAGTGAACGCCAGCGCTCGAGGAGGAGGTCGGCGGCGTCGGCTGCCGGTCCGGTTGCGAGCTCAGCGTCGCCGGGTTCGTCGACCTGGCCGGCCGTCTCGGCGACGATCGCCTCGTCGATGCGGTCCAGCTCGTTGCGGAGGTCTTCGGCGATGTCGTCGAGGGTGGCGAGCAGATCGGCCATGCGGGTGCTGAGCACCTCGACGAGCGGCGGAGACGCTCCGGCCTTGCTGTAGGTGTCTTCGTGGGTGAGTTCGCCCCAGCTGTCCTGGAGGAGGGTACGGACCTGGAGTTCGCAGGTGACCGGTCCACCGTCGTGCAGCACGCAGAGGGTGACGTGCCAGCCGCGATAGCCGGACTCCTTCGGGTTCTCGACGTAGTCGCGTTCGGACGCGGGGTCGAGACCGAGCGGACGACGTCTGCCGACCGTCCGCGGCAGATTCTCGAGGGCCTCCTGCACCATCTCGATGTCGCGCAGGTTGGTGCAGGTGAGACGCAAGCCGACGAGATCGTCGATGACGGTCGGGATGTCGTCGACCGTCGGGATCGCGTCGCGGTAACGCGGCTGGTTGACCTTGCGCCAGGTGCGCCGCTTCGACTTGACCCGGCCGGAGATGCTGCGGATGCGGGCGAGGTCACGCTCGGGCAATGCGTCCTCGAGCTCGCGTTGGAGTGCGTCCATCGCCCGGTCGAGTGCGGGTTCGAGCGTGTCGGCACGGTACGCGTCGTACCACGCGCCGAATTCCGCGTAGCCGAACGAGTCGCCGTTCCTGTCTCCCATCGGGTGAGACCCTAGGTGGTCTCGCCCGGCTCCTCAGGGGAGGGCGCGAGATCGACGCCGTGCCCGGTCGCGGCCAGGGCATCGAGGAACGGCCGCATGGCGTCGCTGTCCGCGGCCATGCCGAAGGTCGCGTACATCGGCAGCCGACGGCGCCGGCCGCGACGGCGCATCTTCAGCATGTCCGGGAGGTCGAGATCGTCGTCGTCGACCAGCTCGACGTCGGACGACGTGAAGGTGTCACGCACCGACAGCACGAGTGCAAGCAGGAAGTACGGTGCCGACGTCCCGACCTCGACCGCCTCGATCTCACCGAGCGGCACGTCCACACGTCGCCAACGGTTGCGGACAACGACATCCGTCGGCCGCACGGACGCCGACACCGTGGCACCACGCCACGCGGCGAGCAGTGGGATCGCGAGGAAGACCGCGAGCCGGATCGCAACCGATGTTTCCACTCCGGCTGCATCGACGATGCTGCCGACGGCGAACATGGCGAGCGCCCCGGGAATCAGGTAGCCGAGGAAGCCGACGAACGCGAGCACCCGTCTCCCGGTCGGCGATTCGGCTCGGATCTCGTGTGTCGCCGGCGGCTGCGCTGCGACATCCTTCCGGCCGATCGAGAGGCCAGACATCTCCATCACCTCCGTTGCGGACGGGTCCTTGGATCAGCTGGTGCCGCCCGACGTTGTCACTGTTCAGATCCACCTCCAGCCGATCACCCTCCGGGTTGCGGCGTCAGAGGCGAACGGCCCAGGTTGGGCCGGGTCGGCGACGCGTCGTCCGGCCTCGTCGGCCGCCGCGCTCAGGGCCTCTCCGGGCGGGGTTCGCGCGGGAGCCCGAGGAGGTGTTCGCCGACGATGTTGCGTTGAATCTCGCTGGTGCCGCCGCCGATGGTGAGCGCCCGGCTGAAGAGGTACGACCAGTGCCACACGTCGAGCTCTTCGGCGTCGGCGTTCTGGATGCCGATCATGCCGGCGGGTCCGGCGAGGTCCTTCACGAGCGAGACGAGTTGTTGCGCGTTCACGTCGGCCTTCGCCTTGCGGATCGACGCGACGGGGCCGGGGTCGCGTCCGTTGACCTGCGCGTCGACGATCTTGTCGCCGAGCCGGTCGATGATGAAGCTCTCGGTGAACGCGCGGGCGGCGCGCTGGCGCATCACCGGGTCGTTGCCGGCGCCGAGGCGGCGGATCTCGGCGAGGCACTCTGCAGCAGTCGGGCCCATGCCCCACAGCACGCCGCCTTCGCTGAGCGAGACCCGTTCGTTGCCGAGGGTGACGTTGGCGAGCTTCCAGCCGTCGCCCTCGTCGCCGATGCGACAGTCGACGGGGATGCGGACGTCGTCGAAGAAGACCTCGTTGAAGTGGTTGCCGCCGGTCATCTCGGTGATCGGTCGGATCTCGATGCCGGGGGTGGCCATGTCGAGCACGAAGTAGGAGATTCCCTTGTGCTTGGCGGCGTCGGGGTCGGTGCGGGCGAGGAGGATGCCCCATTGGGAGTGGTTGGCCCACGTCGACCAGATCTTCTGGCCGTTGACGACGTACTCGTCGCCATCGAGCACGGCTTGGGTGCGGAGCGAGGCGAGGTCGCTGCCGGCGTCGGGTTCGGAGAAGAGCTGGGTCCATTCCGCCGAGCCGTCGAGGATGCTGGGCAGCCAGCGCTGCTGCTGCTCGGGCGTGCCGCCGGCGACGATGGTGGGGCCGGCCCAGCCGATCGCGATCGCGTTGTCGGGTGGCGTGACACCGGCGTGAGCGAGTTCCTCGGCAACCGCGAGTTGGAGGGTAGCGTCGGCAGCCAGACCCCAAGGCTCGGGCCAGTGCGGCGCGACGAGGCCGGCTCCGGCGAGTTGGCGTGGGGTCGGGTCGGGGTGCTCCTCGAGCCACGCCCGGATCTCGACGCGACGGGTCTCCAGGTCGTCCTGCGGTGTCGTCGTCATCGGGCCGGCTGCTCCCCCATCCGCCCACTCTGGCACGACGCCTCTACGCGGGAGGAGTGCGAACGGGATCGATTCGTCCGCTGGCTCGGCACGACCGTCGACCATCGGCCTGCGCGGCGGTCAGTCGATGAACAATCGAATGTCGATCGAGAGCCCCGGCGCTCGGCTCAGCTTGGCATCGGCGGTTGCGAGGCAGGACTCGCCGCGGCTTTCGGAAGCGAGGCGTTCGACGAGGGCCACGTACGCGGCGTCGTACGGAGTGACGTGGCCACGCATTTCCCAGATCCGAACCACCATCGGCTGAGTGACCTCGTGCCGGACGACGGGCAACTGGACAAGGTCGCGCATCGCTCGTTCAGCACCCTCCTCGTCCAACCGGCCCGTTGCCACAAGCGCGCGGAGCGAACTCACGACCTCCAGTTGGGTGAGCGTCTGAACGACGTGCATCGGCTCGGGACCGGCGAGTTCGATCAGCCACTCCCGAACGGCGTCGCCGGCCGGTCCGGTGTCGGCGAGCGCCGGCACGAGAACGGATGCGCCGGCGACGACGAGCACAGCTGCCGCTCAGTTCGACGCGTCGCGATCCCGGCGAACGATCGCGGCGACATCCTTCGCCGTGAACCGACTCTCAGACGTGCTCGGCCGCTCGACCGATCGAAAGAAGTGTTCGACGGGCCGCTCGGGCCCGGTGGTCTCCTTGGAAGTTCTTCGGGCCATTCCCCTTGTCTAGCCGCTGGATGCCTCCTCTGCCGACAGGAAACCCGGATCGACCATTCGGGCCGGCTGGCCGTTCCGTTGGCGCATCACCGGCGTGGGCCACGGCGGGTGGCACGGCACGCGCGGCGAGTTGAGCACCGAAACGGGCCACGACACGTTGCACCGGGCGAAGTCGTCGCGTTCCGGCTCGCCTCTGCTCGACGTCAGCCGGCCTTCATGGGGGCGATGACCTGTTCGGCGAAACGGAGCGCGGGTTCGACGACGAGTGGGTGGCCGAAGTCCATGATGAAGTGTTCGACGCCGAGGCCGCTCAGGTGGGTCAGTCGCTCGACCCACTCCTCGGATGCGGCGTCGGAGTCGGGGAGGTGGCCGGCGATCGTGAGGGTGCACTCGATGTCGGCCGGGTCACGGCCCGCGTCGGTCGCAGCGGAGTGGACGATGTCGCGCATCCGCAGCCAGTCGTCGTCGCTGCGGTGGTGGCCGTTCCACAAGTCGGCCTGGCGACCGACGATGGGGAGGCCGATCTGTTCGCCGGAGCTGCCGATGCAGATCGGTGGGACGACGTCGGGGCGTGGAGTGGCGGCCGCATCGTCGATCTGGAAGTAGGTGCCGTCGAAGGTGGGGTGCTCCTCGGTCCACATCAGCCGGCAGATCTGGACGACCTCTTCGAGCTGGCGGAGGCGGGTGGCGGCGGACGGGAAGTCGTAGCCGTACGAGTCGTATTCGTCCTCGCGCCAGCCGGCGCCGATGCCGAGGACGAACCGGTTGCCGGAGAGGACCTGGAGGGTCGACGCCATCTTCGCGGTGAGGGCCGGGTTGCGGTAGCCGTGACCGAGGACGTGGTGGCACAGCATGATGTCGGGGAATCGGGCGGCGAGCCAGGTGAGCGTGACCCACGCTTCGAGGAACCCCTCCTTCTTGTCGGCGTCGAACCCGTAGAAGTGGTCGGCGATCCACAACGAGTCGAAGTGCGGTAACGCGTCCGGGAAGATGTGCTCCTCCTGGTACATCACGATCGGCTGGAAGTCACTCCCCGCATGCCCGGCAACCGGCGACAACCATCCGAATTTCGTCATCCCGACAGATTGCCAGATCGGTGCTGGGCGACTGCGATTCGCCCAGCGTCGTAGCCGCGACGAGAACGACGACGGCTGTCCCTCGAGCAGGTCGGGGTGCCATGATCTCCCGATGCCCACGATCGCCGTCAACGACATCGACATCTGTTACGAGAGCTTCGGCCCCGTGGATGCGCCGCCCCTGCTGCTCGTGATGGGGCTCGGCGCCCAGATGACGCTGTGGCCGACGGGTTTCGTTTCCGAGCTGCTCGAACGCGGGTTCCGGGTGATCCGATTCGACAACCGCGACGCCGGACTGTCATCCAAGTCGGATGGGGACCCGCCGGACGTGATGGCGATCTACGCCCAGTCGATGACCGGTCAACCGGTCGAGGCCCCGTACAGCCTGTCGACGATGGCGGCCGATGCCGTCGGACTGCTCGACGCACTCGACATCGCCGCCGCCCACGTGGTCGGCGCGTCGATGGGCGGGATGATCGTGCAGATGATGGCGATCGAGCACTCCGATCGGGTGCTGTCGATGACCAGCATCATGTCGACGACCGGCGCGAACGACGTGGGCCAGCCCGACCCAGCGGCGATGACCGCGCTGCTGACGCCGCCGCCAGCGGACCGTGACGGTGCGATCGACGCGACGGTCAAGACGGCGCAGGTGATCAGCGGCTCGCTGTTCGACGAGGATGACGCTCGGGCGCGGGCGACGGAGGCGTACGACCGTTGCTTCGATCCCGTCGGTCCCGCGTTCCAGATCGCCGCCATCGCTGCGACCGGTGACCGCACCGAGCGGCTGCGTGAGGTCGACGTGCCGACGCTGGTCGTGCACGGTCGCGAGGACCCCCTGGTCACGCTGTCGGGCGGCGAGGCCACCGCTGCCGCCGTACCGGGCGCGGACCTGTTGGTGCTCGGCCAGATGGGCCACGACACGCCGCCCATCTACTGGTCGCAGATGGCCGACGCGATCTTCGGCGTTGCGGTGCGCGCCGAGTCCGACTGACGCCGGCGCTGCCTCCGGCAGACGCCGCACTGCTCCCTTGCGCCGCAGTGTGCCATCTCGCACCTCAACACTGGGACGAAGGTCTCTGTCCTCGCCGTGGGCGTGGCGCGCAGATGGAAGGTGATGAGCGACAGGTCCCGGCACGGAAAGCGATCGAGGGTGCGATGGAACGAATGAGCCCACTCGACGCCATGTTCCTCCACGTCGAGGACGGCGTCAGCCACATGCACATCGCTTCGTGCGCCATCATGGAAGGGCCGCCGCCCGACTACGACGACTTCGTCGAGTTGGTGCGCAGCAAGTTGCCCCAGATCCCCCGCTACCGCCATCGCGTCCGCTTCGTACCGGGTGGGCTGGGCCGGCCGGTGTGGGCCGACGATCCGCACTTCCGTCTCGACTACCACGTCCGCCACACCGCCCTGCCGCCACCCGGTTCGGCCGACGACCTCCGGCACCTCATGGGCCGGCTGATGTCACAGGAACTCGACCGCAACCGGCCGCTGTGGGAGACCTGGCTGGTCGAGGGGCTGGAGGACGACACGTGGGCGCTGGTGTCGAAGGTGCACCATTGCATGGTCGACGGAATCTCCGGGACCGACCTGATGGCGGTCGTGCTCGACACCGAGCCGGACGCCGAGGCGGTGCCGATCGTGGAGTGGACCCCACAGCCCGAACCGACCGACGGCGAGCTGCTCGCACAGTCGCTGGTCGAGACCGTGTCGACGCCCGCGGAGCTCGCTCGGTGGGCGAGGGCGATGGGCCGTCACCCGCGGCGTCTCGCCGTCGAGGCCGGCGAGCTCCTCGCCGGCGCCCGCTCGCTCGGCGACCGGCTACGGCCGAACGTGGAGCTGTCGATCGAAGGCTCGATCGGGCCGCACCGCCGATGGGCGTGGGCCCGCACGACCCTCGACGAGATCAAGCAGGTGCGATCGGTGCTCGGCGGCACGGTCAACGACGTCGTGCTGACGGCCATCACCCGCGGGTTCCGAGACCTGCTGCTCGGTCGGGACGAGGAGCTCGATGGCGTGGTCGTGCGGACGTTGGTGCCGGTGTCGCTGCGGTCCCGCGACGACCACTCGCTGAACAACCAGGTGTCGGCGATGATCGCCGAGTTGCCCGTCGGCATCGAGGACCCGGTTGCGAGGCTGAACTCGATCCGCGAACAGATGCAGGACCTCAAGGAATCGCACCAGGCGGTGGCGGGCACTGCGTTGAACGGTCTGGCGGACTTCGCCCCGCCGGTACTGCTCGGCCTGGGGCTGCGAACGGCGACGGCGGTGTTGCGGCGGGCGCCGCAGCGATCGGTGAACACGGTGACGACCAACGTGCCCGGTCCGCAGCGGCCGCTCTACGCGTGCGGCCGGGAGATGCTCGAGTACTACCCGTTCGTGCCGGTGACCCACGGGGTGCGCACCGGCGTGGCGATCCTGTCGTACAACCGCAAGGTGAGCTTCGGCGTCACGGGCGACTGGGACTCGATGCCCGACATCGAAGTGCTCTCCGAGGGCATCGAAGCCGGCATGGCCGAACTCCTCGCCGTTGACGTCGCTCCCTCCTGACGAATCGTTCACGGGGTTCAGAACAGCAGCTCGAGCCGGACAGCGCCCCACGCCACGTGCCACAGGGCGTAGTAGGCGAGGCGGAAGCCGAGCATCCAGGCGAAACCGAATCGCCAGAACATCCACACCTGGACCACTCCGAACACCGTGAGATGGACGGCACTGAAGATCGATGTACCGATCGACGTGGCGTACGCCGCCTGGAGGACGGCCTCGATCAGGGCGACCGGGATCGCGATCCGCCAGAAGGTGATGTCGAGCCCGGTCGGCGCCCCGAGCACGGCGACGAGCACGGCGATGGGTACGACGTGCAGTGCGCTCTCGACGAACACGGCGATCGCCGGGTAGAACCTCAGCGCATCGGGCAAGGCCACGTTCGTGTCCTCCGGGAAGCGGAGAACGAGGTCTGCTCCGATCGCAGCGGCTGCGAGCAAGGGCACCGCCCAGGCGATGATCGACACCGCGTCCCTCGACTCGCCGGGGCCGAGCATCGTGAAGTCCGAGTTGCCCTGGAGATACGCCACGGCGATGACACCGAGCAACGCGGCCAGCATCATCACCCCGATCGGGTTCACCGCGCCGAAGACACGCTCGAACACCGACCGATCGACTTCCGCCTGCCATGCCGTCAGGACCACCGCCGCGATGGAGAGCACCAGGAAGAGGCTGATTCCAGCCCACTCGAATCTCGGTGTCATGCCACCACGGTGCCCCCCGCATGCATCCCGTCACCAGGGGCGAAAGGCCGGGTCCGGGCCGGGTTCAGGACGTCTGCTCGTCGACCCAGGCGAGATACGCAGACGATCCGGCGATCGCCACCCACGTGATCGACGGCAGGTCGTAGGAGTGCATCGAGCCGACCTGGTCGACCACCGCCTCGCACCGCTCGAGCCGGGTGATCGCCGTCAGGAGCACCTCGTCGTCGTGTTCCACGACGCCCTGCCACTCGTACACGCTCGCGATCGCAGCGACGTGCACGCAGGCGGCCAGGCGCTCGGCCACCAACGCATCGGCGATCGCGGCAGCTTCGTCCGACGAGCCGCACGTGATCCGGACCTCGCAGTACTCGATCGTGGGCACGACGTCATCTTCTCACGCCGAGCCCGCACGCCGCACCGCGTCAGGGTCGGGCCACACGAGGGGTCCGCAGCGGGCCGCCGCGATCGGGTGGCGAAGGGAACGAACGCGCCCGATTCGTTCGGTTTGCCGGTCGTCAGCGAACAGCGACCGACAGACGGTGGAAGGCCGCGGCGAAGCCGTCGACGATCTGCTCGTGGTCGGGCACCAGATCGGCGTCGCAGGCGATCCCGACGAACACCTTGCCGTCGTAGCTGTAGATCGTGAACGACATCGACTGGTTTCCCGAGAGCGGAGCCCAGCCGACCATTCCCTCGACCCGACGTCCGGCCATGTAGACCGGGATCGGCGGGCCGGGAACGTTGGTGAGCACACCGACGGCCCGATTCGCGAGCAGATCGACGCTCGCCCGATAGAGGACGTCGCTGAACCCGGAGATCAGTTCCTGCAGGCGGAACGCCAGTCCCGCTTCGTGGCCGGTCTTGATCCGGCCCATCCGGTGCTTGACGACGTCGAGGACGGCGAGCGGGTCCGCCGTGCCGGTGGGCAGTTCGAGCTGAACGATGGCGAAGTTGTTGCCGAGCTCCTCGGGCAGCGTGACGTCGAGCGGTTCGAGGTTGACCGGGATCATCCAGTTCACCGAGGCGCAACTGCTGTCGTGCGCGTCGAGGTACGTGTGGAGTGTGCCGGCCACACAGGTGACGAGGACGTCGTTCACCGTGGCCCCGTGGGCGCGGGCGACGTCCTTCACCGACGCCAGTGGGAGCGGTTCCGACCAGGCCACCACCTTGCGCGTCCCGACCGGTCCGGTCCAGATCGTCGGATCGTTGCGGGTGCCGAGCAACAGCTTCCGGGCGAAATCGATGTCACCCGGACTCGACGAGAGCAGGTCGACGATCGGGCCTTCGCCCGGCACGCGTGGACGGAGCGCCTGCTGCAGCCGCACCGCAGTCGTCTCGGCGGCTGCGATGGCCTCCTGTGCTGCGCCATGGGCGGCGCCGACCGGGTTCGTGAGCGAGGCGGTGGCGCGCTCGATCGAACGGCCGGTTGCGCTCGTGACGTCGCCGACCGTGTCCCCGACGGCTTCGAGACCGGCCCGGGCGGTGCCGACCGGATCGGTGAGCGCGTGGCCGACCGTGTTCCCCAACTCGTTCGTCAGATCGACCAGCTCGCTCGCGACCGCACCGACCCCGTCGCGGACACGCGCAGGGAACGACTGATCGGGCTCCGTCGGCTGCGACGAACCACTCGGGGCCGGCGGGGCCAGGATCGGTCCGCCGTCCGGGGCAGCGTCGAACAGGCTCATGGCCAGCTGGACCATCCGGATGCCGTCGGCGATCGCGTGGTGGGTGCGCGTGAGGACGGCGCTGCCGCCCTTGAAGCCGTCGATGAAGAACATCGCCCACAGCGGGCGGTTCCGGTCGAGCGGTTCGGTCCGCTGCGTGGCCACGAACTGCTGGAGTTCGGCATCACCCCCCGGCGCCGGCAGGCGGACGCGCTCGAGATGTGAGTCGAACGAGTCCGTGGTGCACTCCTCCCAGTGCCAGGTGCCGTCGTCGTGCACGGCCTGACTGCGGAACACGCGGTATCGGTCCCACAGGCGCTCCTTCGCAGTTGGCGCGAAGCGGTCCCAGTCGATCGGTTCGGCGGTCCACACCAGGGCGTCGACGACCATCAGGTTGGAGGGGCGATCCATCTCCAACCACAGCGCGTCCTGGACGCCCATCGGCTGTCGTTCGCTCATCTCGCTCCTCGCCTCCGCTCGTCCCGGTGTCGACGCGTGCCCGAGGCTTCGAACCGGTGGTCGTTGTCGGACATGTCTGCTGCGTCGGGACGCGCTCCATAATTGCGCGTCGGGCTCACGTTCATGCGTCCATCCTCCACACGACGCGCTGTCGTACAACAGGGGCGAAAGTCGCACGTCCTTGGCCTCGTCGTTGGCGCGGCCACTCGGCTCCGACCTGACGCCGGGCCAACGCGCTACTCGATCGTGAGCGTGCCCGCGAAGCTGCCGATCGCCGCCGGCCCCGATTGCGCGGCCACCGATCCCCCGATCAGGGGCGGGAGCGTTTCGAGGAGCTGTGCAAATGCATCGCGGCAGGATTCGTTCTCGCCGCTGTAGCCGGTCAGGATGGGCCCGCTCGCGTCCACGGTGAGTGTCCCATCGTCATTGGTGACACTCACGTCGAACTCGATCGTTGCGGTGATGTCGGCCTCGATGACTTCGCCGCCGGGCTCGCCGTCGACCCCCGCCGTACACGGACCGTTGATCACGATCACTCCCGATCCGGATCCCGCTCCGTCGCTCACTGTGGCCTGCCAGTCGACACTGACGGATGAATCCAGGGACTCGAGTTCACCAGTGAAGCCAACCGACGTTCCCTCGGCGGCGGGCGATGAGGAAGCCGGTTCCTCGGGAGCTGTCTGATCACCCTGTTCCTGTTGTTCGTCCGCGTCGGTGGCTCGCGCCTCATCGGCGCATGCGTCGATTGCGTCGCGGAGAGCCATGGCGTCGATCTTGTCGCCGACACAGGCGGTGGACACGTAGACGTCGGTGGGCTCGTAGCGTTCGATCAAGGCTCGGGTGCAGACCTGAAAGGCCAGCTGGACACCGATGCCCTGCGCTCCCTCACCATCGAAGAAGACCGTGGCGGCGAGGAACTGGATGCAGGTGAACAGGAAGTCGGCGTCACTGAAGCCATCGGGTGAAGCGTCCTCCACGGAGACCTCGGGCGGTTGGCGCTCGACGACCACCGTCGGCACCTCGGAGAAATGCTCGATCGGAACGCGGGTGCCCTCGACGGTCTGCCACTGCCCGTCGCGCAATTGGCGGACAACCCCGCCCGTTGCGAGTTCCAGGTGGATCGGCTCGGCAAGCTCGATGTCTGCGTCGGTGGACAACACGTAGGCGCGGCCATCCACCATCTCCGGGGCGTACTGGCCGAAGTCGAGCGTGACCTGCACGGCCTCGACCTCGGTGAGCGACGGAAACGCCCCTCCCGGCACCTCGACCCGTGTGCCGTCGGCGAAACGGAATTCACCTGATTCGTCGGTGAAGGACACCACGTGTGCCTCCTCGGGAGTCGCGAGTCCGCCCAGGAACTCGAGGCTCTCGGGTATCTCGGCGGTGATCTCCCGAACGTCGGGGTCGTCGCCCGTCACCGATGGTCCGGTCACCGTCACTCCGGGATCGGAGTCGGTGTCCGAGGCCGTCGAACCGTCGGTGCCGCATGCAGCCACTGTCATCACAAGCGCCATCGTCCCCGTCAGGATCCGTCGCCACGTCGCCCATTTCATGTCGGTTCTCCTCATCGCCGATGGATCGTCGTCGCACACGATCTTCGCGCAGCCGCCGCGAGCCGTCTTCCGGACGGGGTACGACCGATCCGTGAATCGGGGTTGGTCATTCTCGACGGGACGGCGCCGACGTCCGTTGATCCACTGCCGGCAATGCGCGACCACTCCTGCGATTCAGAGGCCACGGGGCTGAGCGAAGCGCCGCCCGACCGCCACTCGGCTCGCTGAAGGTCAGGCAACCGACCCCCCTGTGATGAGCCGCGTGCGACTGATCACTCGGGGACTTCGCCTTCGAGGGCGAGCAGCCTCGGGCTGCCGAGGACCAGGGTTCCACTGCTCTCGAGCCGATCCGACTCGAATCTCAGTGCAGCCGACAACTCTGCGATGAACGACTCTGTGGCGACACGCGACGACGAGCCTTCTCGTTTGGGGTCTTCGAGGATGGCAGTTCAGCTGTCGAGGTACGTGTCGCGGACCGTCGTCAACTTCGTCCCGCCATGTGCGACGTGGCCGGATGCGTCGAGCACCTGCACCTCGAACCCCGGGTAGTGCTTGGCGAATCGATGGTCACGCCACGCCTTGACATGGTTCGATCCCTTGAGCGCACGCTCATACGGGTACTGGGTCACGCCGCCCTTGTCGCTGCGCACGTCGCGTCGGTCCCGACCGTGCAGGATCTGGACCCGAAATCCCTCGATCTTCTCGATCCGGCGTTCAACTTGCCTCACCGTCGCCATGATCGCATCGTACGCGACCTACGGCACGTAAGCGGACCTCCATCGTCACGCCAGGAGCCGTGGACGGATTTGATCGTCACCACGGTGCGGGTAGCCACATGGAACCTCGAGCGGGCGCGAACATGATCGACGGTCACCGGATCACCGACCATTCCGGTGTCGCGGGTGACGTACGAACGCTGCCCGGGTCGACCGCCGATGGTTCACCCAGGATGACGAGGATGTCGCACCGCTCGATCAGGGTGTCACGAACTGACACACCGGGCCGGGGGCTCGACTGAGACGGCGGTCGATTGTCGCGAGTGGTGCGTCGAGTGCCTCGGCGAGTGCAACGTAGAACGCGTCGTAGATCGTCAGATTCGAGCGAAGCTCCCAGACGCGGTCGGCGAGCGGCTCGAACGGTGAGAGTTCGATCGGGAGCCGGCGCATGGCGACGAAGGCCAGAGCAGCCGAGTCAGGTCCGACCGTGTCGATCGACTCGGCCCTCCGCAACACCTGAGCCACCTCGACCGGCAGAAGGTCGGGTGCGACGATCGGAGTGGACCGAAGCTGGGCTTCCGCCCATTGCCCGTCTGGTCCACTGTCGATGAGTGCGGCAACGACAGTTGACGCGTCGACGACGATCGTCACCGCCGGCCTTCGTCACGGAGCTCGATGATCTCCTCCGCGCTGAGCCGAGACCCGGTGGATTCCTTGCGTCGCCGGATGTCGTCGAGTAGGTCGTGCATGTCGGGCTTCGACGCCAGGTCGATGAGCGTCTGGCGCAGGTATTCCTGCAGCGAACGCCCACTTCGAGCGGCACGCGCCGCCAGCTCGTTACGGGTCTCCTCGGGCACTTCCCGAATGGTCATCGCCGGCATGCATGCATTTTAGCAGCAACGCATGCGTCTGATGAGGCCCTCATCCGCTTGTGACACCCCTCGAGTATCATGAGGGGTACTTATCCAGATGACCTGAGAGTTCCGGCTCGTTGACGGTCAGGCAACCGACCCCGCCGGGGCACGGTGCCAATGCCGGAATCGATGAGGAGGAATGATGACCCGTTTCTGGGAGCCACTGTCAGACGAACGCGCCCGTGTGCTGGTGAAGGGTTGGGGCATGGTCCCGATCGAGTCGTTGCGGCGGGTCGTGGTGAATGTGGCACGCCGGTCGGATCGCGGCGGTCGGCCGTTCGAGACGTTGGGGTTGTTGTCGGCCGCGTGCCAGTCGGTGTCGGATCCGTAGGCGGTGGCCGAGTTGGCGGTGATGGCTGCGGAGGTGGCTGCGAACTGTGCCGAGCCGATCACTCTCTGAGGAGCGCGAGGTCTCTCGAACGTTCCCGCGAACTCTGTCACACCCCTTGTTCATACTCGGGAGGTTGCCCCAACCATCAGGGCGTCGCGGAAGAACACACGATGAGGCGGAGTGCTCGACGTGCGAGCAGTTGCGGCTCGAAGGGCCCGACACCCACACGTTCGACGTGGTGCCGGCCGATGGCGGTGGCTGGTCGACGCTCGGGACGAGATGCGCGCCAACTGGTCGACGCTCGGGACGAGACCGTTCGTGGGCCGATCAGCTCGAAGCCAACGGCCACGCCTGCCCCAACCGCGGCGACATATCTAGCGATGTCTCACCCATATCCGACAACGGTTTGAGTCGTGGAGAGATCGATATCTAGTGAAATGTACCGACGTACCGTTCAACCCTGGATACTGGGTCGAACCACCCGCTTCGCCGGGCGAGAACTTGTCGAGAGCGTGGGGGACCCAGGTCGCGCGCACCCCGAACGACTCGCCGCTACCGGAGCACGCGACGGACCGTGGCTTCGAGCACTCGGGCCGTCATCGCCACCTCGTCGAGCGACACTCGTTCGTCGACGGCATGGGCGTGGACGATGTCGCCCGGGCCGTACACCGCACACGCCGCACCGGCCTCACGACGCCACAGGGCCATGTCGCACCCGTAGGGCACACCGATCGTGCCGGGCCGGGACCCGGTCTCCGACTCGGCGGCATCGCGCAGCGCCGCCACCAGCGGGTGGTCGGGATCGATCGACGACGAGCCGAACGCGGCACCGGTTCGTTCGATCCGCGGCGGGTGGGCGTCGAGCCACGGATCACCGGCGATCGCCTCGCGCAACGTGCGCTCGAACCGGGCTTCGGCCTCCTGGATCGACTCATCGATCGTGACACCGACCCGCAGCTCGGCGGTGATCTGCTCCATCACGTTCGACGCCCACACACCACCGTGCACGACCCCGACCGTGGTCGGGTACGGCAGGCCGGTGGCCGTCATCGCCGGGTTGCGCTCGGCGTCGTTGAGCTCGCGTTCGAGCCGTTCGACCGCCGCGTACACCGTCAGGAAGTGGTCGAGCGCCGACTCGCCGAGGAGCCGGGTCGCCGCGTGCGCGGAGCGTCCGTCGACCTCGATCGTGTAGGTCAGCGCACCACCGTGGGCGACCACGACCTGCGGGCCGTCGGGACCCGACGTCGGCTCGGGCACGATCACGAAGTCGCCGGTCCACCCCCGCCGGATCGCAGCGAGCGTGCCGGTCCCGCCGTCCTCCTCCCCCGGCACCGCGATGAACCGCAGCTCGCCGGCGAAATCGCGGTCGCCGTTCGCCACACGGGTGAACGCCTCGATCGCTGCGACGATGCCGCCCTTCATGTCGGCGCTGCCCCGCCCGTACAGCACGTCACCGTCGAGTTCGCCGGCGGGATCGCGCGACCACTTCGCCCGGTCGCCGACCGGCACGACATCGGCGTGACCGGTGAGCACCACGGTCGGGCCGGGTCGGTTGCCGGCGACTCGGGCCGCCACCACCGGCACCTCGTCGCGCTCGACCTCGCGACCCGGATACGCCGGGTCGGCTTCGAGGTCCGACATCGGCGTGACCCACCGGTCGACCTCGTCGGCCACGGGTTCCAGCCACGACGCGATCAGATCGATCGCCGGGTGCTCGTGTCCCGTCTCCGACGGCGCGGCCACCAGCGCGAGCGCCCGTTGCGCGAGCTGGTCGTTCATCGTGCCTCCATCATCGCGGTCAGGTCGCGGCGAGTGCCTGGTCGAGGTCGGCGATCAGGTCGTCGGCCGACTCGATCCCCGCCGAGTACCGCACGAGCCCCTCGGGGATGCCGAGGGCGGCACGCTCCTCGGGCGTGCACTCGACGTGACTGGTCGTGGCCGGCGGGCCGACGGTCGTCTCCACGGCACCCAGGTTCGCCGCACGGTGGGCGATCCGCAGATGGGGAAGGAACTTCTTCACCGCCTCGAGATCTCCGTCGAGCGCGAAACTCAGCATCCCGCCCCAACCCGACATCTGCCGCTTCGCGATCTCGTGTTGCGGGTGGCTCGCCAGCCCTGGGTAGTTCACCGTCGTCACCCTCGGGTGCGCCTCGAGGAACTCGGCGACCGCCATCGCATTGGCCGACTGGCGCTCGACGCGGAGATGGAGCGTCTTCATCCCCCGCAGCAGGAGATAGGCGGCCATCGGATGGAGCGTGGCGCCGTTGATCTCCCGGTAGCGGAAGACCTCCTCGACCAGATCGCGACGGCCGACGACCGCACCGCCGAGGGCATCGGCATGACCCCCGAGGAACTTGGTGGCGCTGTGTACGACGAGGTCGGCGCCCAGCGCGAGCGGCTGTTGGATGACCGGCGTGGCGAACGTGTTGTCGACCACGGTCACCGCCCCGCGGTCACGGCCTGCGGCGAGGAGGCGCGGGAGGTCGATGATCTTCAACGTGGGATTGGTCGGTGTCTCGAGGTAGAGCAGGTCGCAGCCCCGGTCCATCGCCTGCTCGACGCCGTCGGCATCGGTCGTGTCGACCAGCTCGACCTCCACACCGACCCGCGGCAGAAACTTCGTGAACAGCAGGCTCGTGCCGCCGTAGGTGTCCTTCACCGACACCACCCGCTGGCCGGGCTCGAGGAGGGCGTAGAGCATGTTCGAGATCGCCGCCATGCCCGTGGACGCCGAGGTCGCCGCCTCCCCGCCTTCGAGCACCCGCAACTTCTCCTCGAACACGGCCACGGTCGGGTTGGTGTTGCGGCCGTAGATGTGGCCCGGCGCGGCACCGGTGGCGACGTCGTACCACTCGTCGACGTTCTCGTACCCGAAGCCGACGCTGTGCACGACCGGCACCTGGGTGGCCCGATCGAGGAGATAACGCTCCTCGCCGGCCCACACCGCACGCGTCTCGATCGAGTCCGGGCGGTGCGTGTCCTGGTGCTCGTCGGGCTGGCCGTCGGACTGCGTCCCCATGGTCGTCACCGTAGGGCATCGGTCTGGCCGGGGAGTCGGCGACGACCGGAGTGCCCGCGTTGCGTTGTGCCTGGTGAGTGTGCGATCGGTGGGATGATGGTGGGGCGATGCCTGTCCACCGCCACGGCAAGAGGAACGTGATCGTCGTCCTGCTCGGCGTCGTGCTCCTCGGGCTCGTGGTCGTGGTCGCTCGCGACGTGTGGCTCACGGATTCGAGCACCGTGGTCCCGGTCGAGGAGGCGGTCGACCGGTACCGGGACGAGACGACGGGACCCAGCGAGGTCCCGACCCAGGATTCGACACCCGACACCTCAACACCCGCCACCTCTCAGGTCAGCCTGCCCCAACCGGGCGTGTACCGGTACCGCACGACCGGGGGCGAATCGATCGACGCCATGGGAGGCTTGACACGGGAGTATCCCGCGGAGAGCACGATCACGGTCACACCACGGGGATGTGGCGTGCACCTGAGCTGGGATCCGCTGGAGGAACGTCGCGACGAATGGGAGCTGTGCGCGCCCGGCCGCACCGTCGAGCTCCAGCCCGGGGGCGCCCAGTTCCATGAGTTCTTCGGTCAGTCCCAACTCGACGAGATCAACTGCGATGGTGTCGTCGCAATGACCTTGACCGGATCGTCGGCGGAACCGGCGGCGGCGCGGACCTGCACGCTGGCCGACGACCCGTGGACCCCGGTGTGGGAGGTCCTCGGACGCAGCACCCTCCGGGTCGAGGGCCGCGACGTGGCGGTGAGCCATGCTCGGATGACGGTCCGGGACGACGACGAGTACTGGGAGCACACGACAGCGGACTGGTATCTCGCCGACTCGGGACTCCCCGTGTCCGTCAGCGTCGAGACGTCGTCACGTTCGCCGTCGATCGCGGGTGCGGTCGTGTACCGCGAGACCTACACGCTCGAGCTGGAGTCGCTGTCGCCGCTGACGTAGCCGGGCCGTGGACGACCTTCACGTGACCTTCGCGCCGCCGGCTCCGGTCGCCTCTCTCGGTGTCCCAGCTTCCTACGCTGTGCCACATGAGCACCGCGCCGACACCCGAGGCCATCGTCGCCGACATCACGACGCTCGACGTCGATGCGATCGTCAACGCGGCGAACTCGTCGTTGCTCGGTGGCGGCGGCGTCGACGGGGCGATCCATCGGGCGGCCGGGCCCGAGCTCCTCGCAGAATGTCGAGAACTCGGCGGTTGCGCGACCGGCGATGCGAAGGTCACCGACGGATACCGGTTGCCGGCGCGCTGGGTGATCCACACGGTCGGGCCGGTGTGGCACGGCGGGACCGACGGCGAACCCGAGCTGCTGGCCTCGTGCTACCGCCGATCGCTCGCCTGCGCCGACGAGATCGGGGCCACGTCGATTGCGTTCCCGGCGATCTCGTGCGGCGTCTACGGCTACCCGAAGGACCTCGCGGTCGACATCGCCGTCGACACGGTCCGCTCGACGCCGACGTCGGTCGAGCGGGTGATCTTCGTCTGCTTCGACGAGGCGAACCACGCGCTCTACCGGGCGAAGTTGAACCACTCGTAAGCCCAAGAATTTCTGAGATCCCTTTCGCTGGACCCCGATTTTCGGGCCAACTCTGAAGTACCCCTGTGCGCATCATGGTCGCGTGCAATTGACCGCGGCGATCGAGCGTCTGGAACGGGTGGTGTCGACCCGGTCCGATTGCGATGCCGTGTGCGACGACCTGACCGCGGCGCTACGGGCGTCGAAGGAGTTGAGCTCGTTCCTCGCCGCAGTCGACGCCGATCTGGCCCGTCGGCTGGCCGATGCAAGATCGTTTCCCGAGGCCACCATCGCCGAGGTCTCGCGCGAGTCGCTCGGCTCGGCGTCGAAGACGATCGAGCGCGGCCGCACCCTCGACGCCGTTCCCGGCCTGGCTTCGGCGCTCAGACCAGGCGGCGGTCACGCCCGGACACGTCGATGCGGTCACCCGAGGCGCGAACGGCCTGGAGCCGGAGCAACGCCAGGAGCTGTTCGAGCGAGCCGACGACCATGGTCGATCTCGCCGCCGAGTCCACGGTCGACCAGTTCTCGAAGCGGATCCGCACCGTGGTCAACCGGATCATCCGCGACGGCGGTGAATCCCGTCTCGAACGGCAGCGCCGGGCGACGTCGATGTCGGCGTGGACCGACGACGACGGCATGTGGAACGTGAGGGGCAAGTTCGACCCGGTGACCGCGCTGTCGCTGTCGTCCGCACTCGAACGGGCGACCGAGACGCTGTTCGCCGAAGCCGTCCCCGACACGTGTCCGAGCGATCCGATCGAGAAGCAGAAGCACCTGCGGGCGCTGGCGTTCGCCCGCCTCGTGAGGGGCACCGCCGGCGGTGGGCGGCCCGGTCGGCCGGAGTTCGTGGGTGTTCTCGACCTCACGGGCGAGCCCGGGGCTGCGAGCAACGCCGATGGGGCGCCGCAGGTCACCTGGTCGATCCCGATCGAGGTGCCCGTGCGGGTGCTCGCCGAGCTGATCGACGAGGCCGACGTGCACACCGTCGTCGTCCGCAACGGTGTCGTGCTCCACGCACCCGGCAACCTGAACCTCGGTCGCACGAGTCGCGTCGCCAATCGGGCGCAGCGCCGAGCACTTCGTGGGTTGTACTCCACGTGCGCCGTGCCGGGATGCTCGATCACCTACGACCGCTGCAAGCTCCACCACATCGTCTGGTGGCGCCACGGCGGCCGAACCGATCTCGACAACCTGCTGCCGGTCTGCGTGCACCACCACCACAAGATCCACGACGCCGGGTGGAACGTCACCCTCGGACCCAACCGTGAGCTGACGATCACCCTCCCCGACGGCACGATCAGGAACACCGGGCCACCCCGACGCGAGGCGGCCTGATGGGCCCGGCATCCACGACCAACGCGCTCGCACGAGTACGACGCCATTCGAAAACAGAGTGATCCCGGGTGACGGCCGGGCACGAAGCCGGCCCGGCTGCGGCGAGCCTGAGCGACGTTGCGTGCGACGAGGCCAGGGTCCGGGTTCAGCGCAGGCGCGAGGTCCGTTCAGGCGCCGGGACCGTTCAGGCGCGGGGTCGGCTCAGGCGCGGGGTCGGCTCAGGCGCCGGGTCCGTTCAGGCGCCGGGTCGGCTCAGGCGCCGGGTCGGCTCAGGCGCCGGGTCCGTTCAGGCGCCGGGCCGAGGGGCGCCGGGGGCCACGGTCCGGGCCAGGATGCCGAGCGTCGCTCGCAGGTTGGTCTCGGAGATGACCGGAAAGATGTCGGCCGCCATCTCGCGGTAGTTCTCGTGGAGGTCGGACCAGTCGTAGTACGACGTCACGTTCGTCCCACCGTCGATCGGCTCCAGTCGGTAGCCGTAGACGTGACCAATCGGCGGCTGGATCGTGCCGTCGATCGTCCAGGCGATCTCGTGGTCCTGGTCGAACACGCTGATCACCACGGTCACGTCGTACTCGCCGAGGTCGAAGTCCCGCAGCGAGTCCCGATCCATGTGCACGACGAAGGTGTCACCGACCGCAGCTGGCCGGCTCGCCCGACGACGACATCAACATGCCCGACGCGTCGATCTGCACGTGCCCCTCCGGGCTCCGCAGGATCTCGAAGATCGCCGCCGGCTCGGCGGCAATCGCTCGGTCGACTTCGATTCGCTGTTCACTCATCTCGTCACTCTGGCACGATCGGCACGATCGGCACGAGGCTGGCACGCAGGACCTACGGTCCGAGTCGGTTCGGCGGTCGCCGCCGCTGCACTACCGTCTCGCGATGAGCGACGACACGATCCTGCAGCCGATTCAGGGCTCCCAGCACCAGAACTTCGCCGGGATGGAGATCGACGTGATGACGGCGGGCGAGACACGCATCAAACGGCTGGTCTACGGCGTCGGTGGGCGATGGTCCGAGCACGTCAAGCCCCTCGTCGGCACCGACCAGTGCATGCACGCCCACGTCGGGTTCATCGCGCAGGGCCGCCTTGCGGGTGAGTACCCCGACGGATGCACGTTCGACTTCACGGCGCCGCAGGCCGTGTACATCGAGCCCGGTCACGACACGTGGGTGGTCGGCGACGAGCCGGTGGTGTTGATCCAGTTCGACTACGCGACCGACACGCTCAGCCGGCTCGGCATACCCGCCGAACACGGCCACTGACGGGGGCGTCCACGCGTCGCTCCGGCGCGACATGCGGCCGCTCAGGGCTCAGCACTCAGGGCTCAAGCCGACGTCGGCGACGCGCGAAAGGACAGCGGCACGTCGGAGGTCGCGGGCCCGCTGGCCCGGTTCGCCGCACATCCAGCAGCACTCGTCGTTCTCGCGCAGCCAGCTGACGTCGCAGGAAGCACAGACCAGCGCCGCGCCGTTGATGTCGTGCACGCACCACCGCAGGAACGACGTGGTCGAGAGTGGTGTGGTTGCCTCCGCCGTTCCGGCGGTGGCACGGCGGACCATCTGGTCGAGGGTCATGGAATGTCATCGGCACGTTCGTCGTCGAACTTGAGGAGTTCTTGAGAATTGTTGTCGGGCGTGATCGCGGAAAATGACCCGGCCGAAACACGGCGGCGCGAAGTAGCGGCGTCCCACCGTCGATCACCGTCAGAAGTCCCCATGAGATCTCGCCCCATCCGCCGTCGCCGCCGTCGCCGTCGTCGCCGTCGCCGCCCTCACCATCGCCGGGTGCGGCGGATCGCACGAAGCGACCAAGGACGGCACGACCCAGGAACTCGTTCGCCTCGCCAAGGTCCTCCAGCAGCTGGCCCCCGCCGAGCAAGCCGACGATGCCGAGGCCAACGTCGGGTACTTCCAGGCTCTCGCCCACGTGGAGTCGGCCAGCGAGTTCATCGAAGACAGCAACGCCTTCAGCCTCTCCCTGATCCAACAACCTGCTCCCTGATCCAAACCCGTCCGAACTGACCGTGTTGCGCACCGACGTCAGCAGCGTCGCCATCCTCAGCGGCCGCGTCGCCCACCCTCAAGCACCGTCGACTTGATGCCGATGGTTCAGCGTGGCTCACATGCGACCAACACTCGACGAACTCGGACAACTCGTCGCCCCGCTGAACGACGGCGAACTCGACGTCGCCCGGGCACTGGCCCACCTCGACGACGAGTGGACGGTCTACATCCAGCCTCGCATCGGCCAGGACGTCCCCGACTTCGTCGCCGTTCACGACCGCCACGGTGTCTGCGCGATCGAGGTGAAGGACTGGCGGTCGAGCATCTACCGTCAACGCGACGACGGTGTGGTCGAATACCGCCACCGATCCTGCACCGGCGGGTGGGAGCAGACCACAGAGCAACCCCGGTACCAGGCGTACCGCTATCGCACGACGATCTTCGATGAGTTCTTCGCGATGCCGGACGACGCACAGGAACCCACCGAGGCCGTCCGCTCGGTCGTCGTCTTCCCCCAGATGTCCACCGACAGCGCTCGCCAACTCCTGGGTTGCACCAGCGTCACCCGGCACGAGCGAGACATCGCGGTCTGGGGTGGCGACGGCCTCGACCAATCGCTCAGCGAGGTCGTCTGCGGCCGTTGGTGCGAGCCACCCCGACCCGAGTCGATCACCCGCCTGAAACGCCAGCTCGCCGAGTCGGCGATCACCTTCGAACTGCGCGACGGTGCCCGCCTCTCGCCCGACGCCCTCAACATCGAGCGCAACCCGCACGGCGCCCGCATCCGCCGCGTTCGTGGACCTGCCGGCTGCGGCAAGTCGTTCGGCCTCGCCGCGCGCGCCGCCCGGCTCGCATCGCAGGGCAAGAACGTCCTCGTGCTCGCGTACAACGCGACGCTGTCGAACTACCTCCGCACGCTCGTCAACGCCCGCTGCTGCGAGTACGCCGCCAACGCAAGCCTCGTCACGTGCTCGGACTTCCATCAGTTCTGCGCGCGGCTCGTCGACGATGCCGAACAGGTCGGCATCACCACCCCGACGACATCGGCCGGGCCGTCGTACGACGAGCCGATCCGCCGTGCCCGCGAAGCGTGCGTCGCCGGCTACGAGGCGCGCTACGACGCCGTCCTGATCGACGAAGGTCAGGACTTCACCCTCGACTGGTGGAACTTCCTCCGTCACCACGTCGTCGCCCCCGACGGCGAAATGCTCCTCGTCGTCGACCCCACCCAGGACGTCTACGGCAAGCGTGCGTGGACCGACGAAGAGCAGATGCTCGGCGCCGGATTCTCCGGCCGGTGGACCGAACTCACCAACTCGTATCGCATGCCCGGCGACCTCGTCGGCATCGCCAACGAATTCGCCGAGCGCTACGTGCGCGGCGAACAGATCTCCGGCCGCGTACCCCGAGCATGCGCCGAGGCCGACATCACCGGTGTCGCCGCATCACGCTCGGTGCGCCGTTGGCGGCAGATCAACCATTCCGACGAGCTCGGCATCGAGGTCGGCCGGGAAGTCGTCCGCCTCCTCACCGAGCATCCGGAACTCGCACCCGACGACGTCGCCTTCCTGCTGGAGCGGCACGAGACGGGATCGCCGCCGTCGCCGAGATCGAACGCGCCGGCTACGCGGTCCATCACGTCTTCAGCGAGACCAAGCAGGGTCAGCAGGTCCGGAAGCGTCGCTTCTGGCCCGATGCCCCCGGCGTCAAGGGCTGCACGGTCCACAGCTTCAAGGGCTGGGAGACACCGACCCTCGTCATGGGGATCGGCACCCGGACGGGATCACGCCGCCTCGCGTACGTGTCGATGACGCGGGCCAAGGGCGGATCGGTCGAAAGCCCGTCGTTCGTCTCGGTCGTCAACGCCGACTTCAAGATCGCCGGCTTCCAGTCCCGGTTCGAGGAGTGGGCACCGCCAGGCGTCGATGTCCAGGCACTCCGCAACATCGTGGCGGAGCGTCAGCGCCGGAGCAACCGGGCGACGCCCGAAGTGATCACTCCGGTGACCACGCCGATGGCGATGACCGCCCCGATGTGAACCGCCCGCTCGGCGCCGGTCATCAGCTCGTTGTTGCGGCAGAAGTTCCGGCTTCGGGAGTTCTGACTGAGCATCGAACCGGTCGAACCGATCGACAGCAGTGACCCGGCCGAACCGATCGACAGGATCGAACCAGCGGAACCGATCGAGAGAATCGAGCCCGCCGAGCCGATCGACGCGATCGAGCCCGCCGACCCGATCGACATGATCGAACCGACCGACGACAACGAATCGATCGAGAACGCCGAGGCTGCAGAACGAAGAGAGCGGAACGACATGCGCATATTGTCGCGCTCCGCCCACGGTCCCGGTGACCGACGGGGGTTTTCGTCGGCTCCCTTCCCGATGTCGAGCCAACTCTGTGACACCCCTTTCGTACACTTGTACGTATGGGGACAACCGTGATCCGGGAGGGTGTGGAGGAGCTCGATCGTCTGATCGACCCGACGCCTGCAGTCACCTGCCGCGATCCGCCACCACCGCGCCGAGCAGCTCGACGAAGTCCACGCGGTCGTCGATTCCGCCGAGTTCTACCGGCTCGGCTACCGCTCAGCCACCGACTGGCTCGCCGTCACGACCGGCGAGGGCATCGGCCACTGCAAACTCACCCTCCAGCTGGCCGACCGCATCCAACACATGCCGCTCGTCAAGCCCGCGTTCGCTGCCGGCCAGATCGCCGAATCCAAACTCCGCCTGCTCGCCGACGCCTGGTGCGCCGACACCGCCGACGCGTTCGCCCGCGACGAACAGATGCTGTGCCGCTGGGCCACCACCCTGCCCCACAACGACTTCACACTGGTCCTCGACACGTGGCGGATGCACACCGACCCGAACCGCGAAGAACGCACCGCCCAAGAACGGTACGACTCCCGAGCAGTCCACCTGTCGACACTGCTCGACGGGATGGGCCGCCTCGACGGCACCCTCGACCCCGAAGGCCTCGCCCTCGTCCGAGAAGCGCTCCGCGCCCTGTCCCGACCCGCCGCCGTCGAAACCCGCACCGCTGCCCAACGACGCGCCGACGCACCGGTCGAAATGGCACGCATCGCGATCGCCCACCTCGAACCCGAGACCGGCAAGAAGCGCCGGAAGCCCGAGGTCATCGCCACCATCGCCTACGACGACCTCGTGGACGGGTCAGGCGGCGCCGTACTCGACACCGACACCGACACCACCATCGTCCCCGCCGAGACCGTGCGCCGCATGGCCTGCGACTGCGACATCCACCGCCACATCACCAACCCACACGGCATCGTCATCGACTACGGGCGGCGCCAACGAGTCGACCCCGAGCCATTGCTCGACACGTTGCTCATCCGTGACCACCGATGCCGCTGGCCCGGCTGTGCGATCCCCGCCGGCTCGTGCGACGCCCACCACGCCACCAACTGGCTCGACAACGGCGAAACCGAACCCGACAACCTCGTGCTGCTGTGCTGGTACCACCACCACCTCCTCCACGAACAGCACTGGAGTATCGAGCCCCACGGGGCCGGCCACTTCGGCTTGAACTCACCACCAGGTCACCCCCCAGCTCGGCGACCCGCAGTTGCTGAGACCACCCCAGGTCGGCCTCACCCTGCCCCGGCAACCACCATTCCGCTAACTGCGGTCGTAGCGATCGCCGAGCCGGCGCATCGACGTCGGCGAGCTCGGGGCCGAGGACGTCCGGTGGCATCCGCCAGCTCCAGTTGCCGGTCGTGGTCGACGGTATGTTCATGCGCGAACGCTCGTCGAGCCCCAACAGGTCCTGCATCGGGATCACCGCCGCGACGGCCCGCGATCCGATCGCGGCTTCGATGAACGACCACACGGCGCGGCCGACGTCGGCGTCGGGCGGAATCTGGTACACCCGTGCCACCTCGGCTCGCGTGTGGCCGTCGAGCGAGTTCCACCAGCCGACGATCGTGTCGTTGTCGTGGGTGCCGGTGTAGACCACACATGCCTCGACCAGCGCATCGGGGAGGTGGGGGTTGTCGGGGGTGCCGTCGAAGCCCAACTGGATCACCCGCATGCCCGGCGAGACGGTTGTCGTCGCGGAGACGATACACGTCGTCGTCGAGCGTGCCGAGGTCTTCGGCGACGAACGGCATCGAGGGGAACGCCGCCCGCACCGCGTCGAGGAAGGGTTGGCCCGGCCCGTCGACCCAGCGCCCTCCGAGCGCGTCGTCGGCATCGCCCGGCACCTCCCAGTACGCGCTCATCGCCCGGAAATGATCGATCCGCACGACGTCGCTGAGTTCGAGCGCACGACGCAGGCGCGAGATCCACCACGAGTACCCGTCGGCCGCCATGACATCCCACCGGTACAGCGGGTTGCGCCAGAGCTGACCGGTGGCGCTGAAGTAGTCGGGCGGCACCCCCGACTGCACGACCATGCCGCCGTCGTCGTCGAGCTGGAACTGATCCTGGTGCAGCCAGACATCGGCCGAGTCGGGCGCGACGTAGATCGGTAGATCACCGAGGATCCGGATCCCGCGTTCGTGGGCCGCGGACCGCACGTGGCGCCACTGCACCTCGAAGAAGTAGAGCACCGCCTCCCAGCGTGCGATCTCGTCGGCGAGCTGGACCCGGGAGCGACGGATCGCCTCGGGTTCGCGGCGACGAATCGCGTCGGGCCACTCCCACCAGGCGGCGCCGCCGTGGAGGTCCTCGAGCGCCAGGAAGTGGCAGGTCGGCGCGAGCCAATCGGACGTCTCGACGTACGCGTCGAAGCCGGCGCGCCACGGGTGCCCGGGGTCGTCGAGGAATCGGCGGGCCGCCGCCCAGAGCACGGGACGCTTCCGCTCGCGCATGGCGTCGTACGGGATCCGGGCATCGGTCACCCGGTCGGGCAGACCCGTCTCGTCGATGAGACCGTGTTCGACGAGGTCGTCGAGGTCGATCAGCCACGGGTTCCCGGCGAAGGCCGACGGGCTGAAGTAGGGCGAGTCGCCCTGCCCGTTGATGTTCAGCGGGAGGATCTGCCAGAGCGTCGCACCGGTGGTGGACAGCCAGTCGACGAAGTCGAGCGCCTCGGCGCCCAAGGTGCCGATGTCGTCCCGCCCCGGGAACGACGACGGATGCAGCAGCACCCCGAACGAGCGGGACGGGAACGGTCCGTCATCGATCATGGGATCGGCCATGGGCAGATCGTGACAGGTCGATCGGAGCAGCGTGCGGACCACCGCCGACGGGTCGCTCGCATCGCTCGCGAGCTCAGACGTGGGTGACGGTGCCGTGGAACTGCTCGAGCAGGTGGTTCGTGAACAGCCGTGCGACCAGTTCCGGTCGACTGTTCACGTTCGACTTGGCGAAGATCGCCTTGAGGTGGTCGCGCACCGTGTGCACCGAGATCGACAGTTCGTTGGCGATCTCCTTCGTGCCGATGCCACGGCAGACGAGCAGCACGATGTCGGTCTCGCGATCCGAGAGCCCGTACGAGTCGAGCAGGATCGGGACGAGGTCACCGGGTGCGGCGGCTTCGATCGTCACCGACACAGTGTCCCCCTCGCCACCCCCGCTTCCAGACATCGGTGAGACGTGGATCCGCACCCACCGGCCGCTGGAGCCACGGAGCCGCGTCGTGATGCGAGTCGTGGTTCGGCTGGCGCGAGCGTGCGACGCAGCGACGAGGATCGTTCCCGGCAGCTCGGCGTCCAGTTCGATCCGCAGGTCGTCGAGCACCTCGTCGGCACCCTCTGACTTCGACAGCACCCGGCCGTCGCGCATCGATGATCAGCACGACCGGACCGTGCGTCGTCAACGGCTCCGACATGTGCACCAGCGCGTGACGCAGGAGGCGAGTCGCCGGCACGAGGAGATTGCGCACATCGCTCACCTCGGTCGACGTGTACAGTCGCGCCGTCGCATCGGATGAACGCACCGATCGCAAGACACGACGAGCCCGACATGAACGCGACACGCAACTCGTCGCTGACGTCGCGCGTCGGCGTACAGCTTCTGGAATCGCGGGCTGCGGGCGAGATCTCCGTCGGTCGCCTCGGCCAAGCGTCGCGACCGGGTCGATGCTCTTGGCGAGATCGTTGAACTTGTTGAAGTCGGGATCGAGCAGCTCGTTGTCCCAGAAGGGCACACAATCGGACGCATCGAACCCGCGGACGATCCCGCCCGCCGGCAGGTGCGTCTCCGGGTCGGTGGTCATCACCGCAGCAGCGTCGTACGGGGCGACTCCGGTGAACGCTCGCGCAATCGTCGCGCAGGCCTCCTCACCGGTCAGGTCCGACTCGATCGCTCCGATCAGGGCGTCACGGGTGGCAGCGAACGACGCGATGCTCATGGAGCGACAGTACGCCGACACGCCGCAGCGCTCAATCCCCCACATGCGGGGTCCACCCCCCACGTTCGGGCATCGATTCCACCCGATGACGGGATGGTGCCGCCGACCGCACCGTCTCAACATGGACGCCATGACACTTCAGAGCCCCACGCTGATCGCCCGAGGCGAAGGCGAACACTTCCACTTCCTCAACAACCTCTTCACCGCGAAGCTGACCAGCGAAGACACCGACGGTCAGATGTCGGTGATGGAGTTCCACGCGCCGAAGAACTTCGGGCCACCGCTGCACAGCCACGACATCGAAGACGAACTGTTCTACGTGATCGACGGCGACGTCTGGTTCTCGTGCGGTGACGCCGAGGGCGTGTACACGACCGGTGCCGTCGTCTGGCTGCCGCGGGGCCGCCCACACACCTTCCAGGTGCGGTCGGAGACCGCGCAGGTCCTCCAGGTCACGACACCGGCGCAGTTCGAACGGTTCGTGGCGACGCTCGGCCGACCCGCGGACGAGGCGGTGATCCCCGAGCCCGAGGAGATCGATCCCGGCCACGTCGCCGAGGTGTGCGCCCAGTTCGGGATCCAGGTGCTCGGCCCACCGCCTGAGCCGATCGACTGAGCGCGACTACGGTCACACCGATGACCGCAGTACTCGTACATGGGGTTCCCGAAACCAGCGCGTTGTGGGGACCGATCACCCCGCACCTGACGGGTCAGGAGGTCGTGACGCTCGGGCTACCGGGCTTCGGCACGCCGCTGCCCGACGAGGAGTTCATGAGCGGCATGGTTGCGATGTCGGTGGAAGATCGGGCTGCGATGCTCGGCGGGCCCGCATGAACACCACCATCGAAGTCTTCGCGGAGATCACCTGCCCATTCGCGTACGTCGGGCTCCAGCACGTGGTCGATCACGTCGCCGCGCTGGACGAGCCGATCGAAGTCATCGTGCGGGCGTGGCCCCTCGAATGGGTCAACGGCGCCGCGCTCGCATTCGACGGAGTGGAGACGAAGGCGGCAGCGCTCCGCGAGCAGCTCGGTGTCGACGCCTTCAACGGGCTGGAGGCCGACAGCTGGCCGAGTTCGACGATCCCCGCGCTCGGTCTCGCGGCCGCCGCCTACCAAGTCGACGTGCCGACGGGCCTCGCCGTCAGCACGGACCTCCGTCACGCGGTGTTCGAACTGGGCGTCGACATCAGCGACCCGGACGCGCTGACCGAAATCGCCGGTGCTCACGGCGTCGGGTTCGACTTCGGCGACGACCGGGCGGTGCGGACCGACTACGACGACGGGCAGGCTCGTGGCGTCAAGGGATCACCGCACTACTTCGTGGCCAGCAACGACTTCTTCTGCCCGGCGCTCGACCTCGGTCGCGACGCCGACGACCATCTCATCGCCCGCTTCGACCCCGACGGGCTCGCCCGGTTCCTCGCCAGCGTCCGGCTCTAGCAGGATGCGGAAAATCGTCGGTTGGGGGCTGATCGCGGCCGGGGCTCGTTGATCTGCTGCGACCGGGCCCGTCCTGGACTGGTGGTCCGGTCCCGGTTGGGTCCCGGCTGGGGCGCCGGAACGGTCCTGGCAGGTTCGGTCAGGCGGGTTGGGTGTCGAGAGCGGTGATGCGGATCAGGTTGTAGACCGCGGCGTTGATCTTGAACCAGGATCGGTTGCGTTGTCGGCCGATGTAGCGCAGCTTGTGCCCGCCGCCGATGGTCTTCATCCAGCCGAAGGGTTCCTCGACCCGTTTACGTATTCGTTGTGACACGGTGTGGCCGGCGTGACGGGTGGTGCGCCCGTCGATCGCCGAGCGCCGGTTGCCGCTCACGTTCTGCGCGACGTGCGGGGTGAACCCGAGTGCTCGTGTGTCGGTAACGAACCCTTTGGTGTCGTAGTTCTTGTCACCAGCGACCGTTCGACGCCGCTTCGACGCGGGCAGTCGGGCGAGCATCTCGAGCGCCGTGGCCCGCTCGGCGTAGCCGTCAGCGGTGGTGAGCTCGGCATCGACGATCAGAGCTGAGCGATGCTCGATCAACAGGTGCCCCGAGTAGCACAGCGTCGCCGCGGTGTTGTTCGACTTGCGATACAACCGCGCCTCGGGGTCAGTCGTGGAGGCATGGGTGTCGTTTGACCGCTTCTGGCCGTGCCACTGGACTTCGGTGTTGCGTCCGGCGGGTGGCTCCGACGGCGGACCGTCCTTGGGCTTGAACGACTTGTGCGACGCCCACGCATTCAACAGTGTCCCGTCGACGGAGAAGTGATCGCTGGAGACGTAGCGGCGCAGCTTCGCCTGACGCACCACCGCAGCGAAGAACTGATCCGCGACGTCATGGTCCAACAGCCGCTGGCGGTTCTTCGTGAACGTCGTCGCGACGAACGCTGGCTGATCGATCCGCATGTCCAAGAACCACTTGAACAGCAGGTCGTAGTTGAGTCGCTCGCAGAAGGCGCGCTCGGAACGGATCGAGTACATCGCCATCAACACCGTCGATTTCAACAGAATCTCCGGCGGCACGCTGCGCCGCCCGCTCGTCGCGTACATCTCATCGAAGACCGCATCGAGTTCGGCGAGCACTGCGTCGACCACGACACGAATCTTGCGGATCGGATGATCGGGCGGGATCAAATCCTCGGTGCTCACCGAGGTCAACATCGCCAACTGCGGATCAGGGGTTCCACGCATACCCCCATTCTTTTCGATCCCGGCGACGAACGCGAGCACCTCAGCCGAATTTCAGCACCCTGCTAGACCAGCTTCTCGACCGCGCCGCGCAGCACGTGCTCGGGCTGCGCCCCGATCACCGTGTCGATCGCGTCGCCGTCACGCATGAACACGAGCATCGGAATACTCGAGGCGTTGAACCGCTGCGAGATCGCCGGCGAGCCGTCGACGTTCACCTTGACGACCTTCAACTCGCCGGCAAAGTCCCGCGAGAGCTTCTCGAGAATCGGCGCCACCATCCGGCACGGCCCGCACCACGGCGCCCACAGATCGACGAGCACGAGGCGCGACGTGTCGGTGACCTCGGCGAAGTCGGCATCGGTCGCATCGACCAGCCACGGAAGGTCGGCGTGACACTTCGCGCAGGTCGGCTTGCCCGACGACGAAGCCGGCACACGGTTCTTCGCGCCGCACGATGGACAGGGCACCACATCTGTTGCCATGCCTCCACGATACGACGCCGATGCGATGTGTGGAAGGCTGGATCGGCTGGGAGGCGCCATGACGGATCATCAGGAAGCCGACCGCGGGTTCGTCGGTTCGGTCCCCGAGCTCTACGACCGTTACATGGTCCCGCTGATCTTCGAGACCTATGCCGACGATCTCGTGGCGCGGGTCGCAGGGCTGTCCGGCAAGCTGCTCGAAGTCGCGGCCGGAAGCGGCGTCGTGACGCGGGCGATGGCCGCCGGGTTGCCCGCATCGATGTCGATCACCGCGACCGACCTCAACCAGCCGATGCTCGACCACGCCGCCCGTGCGGGAACGGCGCGCCCGGTCGACTGGCGGCAGGCCGACGTGATGGCACTGCCGTTCGACGACGACACGTTCGACGTCGTGGTCTGTCAGTTCGGCGTGATGTTCTTCCCCGATCGACGCGCGGCGTACGCAGAGGTCGCCCGCGTCCTGCGACCGGGCGGGACGTTCATCTTCAACACGTGGGACCGCATCGAGGAGAACGAGTTCCCCCACGCGGTCGAGGAGACGCTTGCGCTCCGGTTCCCCGACGATCCGCCCCGGTTCATGTCGCGCACGCCCCACGGCTACTTCGACCACGCGACGATTCTCGCCGACGTCGAAGCCGGGGGATTCGAGCGAGCCGAGCTCGACGTGCTCGAAGCTCGCAGCCGAGCGGCGTCGGCCGAGATCGCTGTGGTTGCGCTCTGTCAGGGCACCCCACTGCGCGCGGAAATCGAGGCCCGTGACCCACTCGGTCTCCTCGATGCGGTCGCCGACTGTACGGCTGCGATCGAGCGACGCTTCGGTGCGGTCGACCTCGAGGCCAGAATCCGCGGGTTCGTGGTGACCGCGACGGCACCCTGAGAATCTGCCGGGTGGGTGCAGCGGTGGCACGATGCTGATGTGCACAGGCGCCTTGGCGGGTTGATCGCCCCAGTCCGTCAACGCGAGGTCCGGGCCCTGCTCGCGTCGCAGCTCGTCTCCGGCCTCGGCGACTGGGCCGGGCGCCTGGCGCTGACCGTCCTCGTCTTCGAGAAGTCGCAGTCGGCGTGGTGGGCCGCGGCGGTCACCGTCGCGGCATTGCTCCCGTGGCTCGGACCCGGTCAGGTCCTCGCGACGTTCGCCGACAAGTTCGGTCGGGTCCGGGTGATGGTGGCGGCAGATCTCGCGCGCGCCGCCATCTTCGGTGTGATGCTCATCCCCCAGCCGGTCTGGCTGCTGCTGGTCTGGGCGTTCGTGGCCGGGCTGTGCGTGCCACCGTTCGTCGGAGCGCGCTCGAGCGCTCTGGTCGAAGTCGCCGACCCCGACAACTACGGATCGGCACTCGCGCTGCGCGGGGTGCTCTCGCAGGGTGAGATCCTCGCCGGGTACGCCGGCGGCGGGTTGCTGATCGCGCTCCTCGGAGCGAACACCGCGCTCGCGATCAACGCGTTCACGTTCCTCTTCTCGGCATTCCTCCTGCGATCGTTGTCGTCGACCTCGGCCTCGACACCGAACCGCACGACGCCGGTCGGCTGGAAGGGGGTGGTGGTCGGCGTGCGCGTCTGGCGCGAGGACCCGATCTGCACGCGTGCGCTCTTCCTCTTCGTGGGCGTCTCGATGTTCATGATCCTGCCCGAGGTGCTCGTCGTCCCGCTCACCTCCGAGCTCCAAGTCCCCGACCAGCTGGTCGGTGTGTTTGCATCACTCATCGCCGTCGGCGCGATCGTCGGCATGGTGTTGGCCCCGAGGGACGGAGACCACGTCGCGCTCCTCCGATCGGCGGCGGTCCGCGCAGCCATCCTTGCTGCGCTGACCGGTGTGCTCTTCGCGATCGATGTGGGGCCGGCCGTCATCGGCCTCGCGTTCGTCATCTCCGGAACGGTCGACGCCATCGCCGTCCCCACGAACCAGGTGGTCGGCGAGCGCCTGCCGGTCGAGGGGCGATCAGCGGCCATGGCGGTGGCCGGTGGGGTGCAGAACGGCGCACAGGTGATCACGGTGTCAGCGGCGGGCGTGATCGCGACCGTCTCCTTTCCCCGGGTCCCCCTGACGATCGGGATGTTCTGCGCATCGGCGATCTGTGTCTGGGCGGTGGTCCGACCAGCCGACCGACACATCACCGGCTCGCCGCCGGAAGGTCCTCAGCCGGCCTGACGCTCCTCGGCTGCACGGAGCCGTTCGTGCAGGCGGGTACGGAGTTCGTCGGGGTTGGCCTCGATGAACTCGCGCCGCCTGCGCCGCACCGTGGCCGTGCCGGCCGCGATTCCGACAGCGGTCACGCCGACGATTCCAGCGAGACCAACCCACTTCCAGATGCGCATCGATCACTACCGTAGGGCCCACGATGACCGCCACCGGGTATGCGACGATGACGTTCGACGAGGCAGCCGGGCAGACCCGCACCGGCGACGTCTGGCTGTTTCGGGGTCGATCGACCGCCGATCGGGCGATCCGGGCGTTCACCAACAGCCCGGTCAACCACGTCGGGATGGTGATTGCGCTCGACGACCTCCCGCCGCTCCTCTGGCACGCCGAACTCGGGCGCACGATCCCCGACGTGTGGGCCGGCGTGACCCACCGCGGCACCCAACTCCACCGCCTCGCCGACGCCGCCGGGCAATGGCACCACCGCTACGGCCAGCAGGTCTGGATGCGCCAGATCGACATCGACGTCACCACCGAGATGGAAGACGCGATCATCCAGACGGTCGCCGAACTCGACGGGCGGACGTTCCCGGCCGCGCGTTCGCTCGCCACCGGTTGGGTCAAGGGCCGCATCCGTCGCCGAACGGAGGTCGAGCAGCTGTTCTGCGCCGAGGTCGTTGCGATCACCTACGAGCGGATGGGTCTCCTCGGCACCGAACGGCCGCCGAACTGGTACGACCCCGGCAAGTTCTGGAGCGGCAACCGACTCGAACTCAACGGCGCGACGCTCGGCCCGGAGACTCGCGGTCGACGACATCCCGCCGTTCGACATCGAGACCCGACGCACACGCGATCAGGAGTAGATCGGCCCGCCGAAGTACTCGACGCCGTCGGCTCAACCGAGCGTGACCACGCGGTGACCCTCGCCGAGTTCGATCGTGAGATCGATGGCGGCGCACGGTTGCCCCGAACGCGGCATCGTCGGGAACCACCGGACCCAGCTGGACGAGCGGTGTGTTGCCGATCGCCGCGAGACCGCCACCGAGCTTGCTGATCATGTGCGACCTCCCGGCGCACTGTGCCCCATCGACGTACGGTGTCGGTGTGGGGGCTATCGGGGTGGACGAGACCGACGTCGGTCGTTCACGCGTCCTCGACGTCGACCGCTGTCCGGCGACGCGCTGGATCAACTACGGGGTGAAAGCCGCGCTCTTCGTGTCGTTCGCCGTCGCCATCGGGCTCGCGCCCGACACCGTGGAGGGCAAGGCGATGGGGTTCCGGGCGCCACTCTTCCTCGCGTCGGCCGTGCTGGTGCCGATCATCGCACGCATGCGTGGCTGGAGTCCCTACCCGCACACCGCCGACGCGCTGCTCGCTGCGCCGTTCCTCGTCGACACGCTCGGCAACCTGTTCGGGATCTACGACGACATCGCGCAGACCGACGACATCCTCCACGCCATCAACTGGATCCTGCTCGTGGCCGCATTCCACGCCTTCCGCTTCCGCAACGTGAACGATCGCCGCGACGCGATGCTGCTCGGCTACGGCTTCGGCGCGGTGACGATTGTGTGGTGGGAGATCCTCGAGTGGGCGGTGTCGGAAGATGGCTTCGGCGGAGCAGGCGGACTCGCCCTCACCTACGAAGACACCATCGGCGACCTGTTGCTCTCCTCCACCGGCGGCCTGATCGGCTCGATCATCGGCGTGATCTGGCTCGGCCCGCGTGGCCTCGGAGCGTGACCGCCCGTTCAGAGGACCTCGCGAGCCGATGTACGCTCACCGGCCGGGGACACAACAGCAAGGGGAATTCAATGGGAGTCATCGCACTCACTCGTTTCGAGAGCCAGCCGGGTCACGCCGGCAAACATCTCGAACTCCATCTCGAGGCGCTCCAACGCCTTCGAGGACTCGGGATGCGCGCGGTCGCGATGCAGCCGCTCGCCGGAGGCGACATCGGGTCGTTGGTCATGTCGATCAATTACGCCGACAACGCTGACTACGCCTCGAGCATGCAGAAGGTCCAGGCCGATGAAGGGTGGCAGAGCTTCTACTCCGGCGCCATGGCCTCGGGTGCTGCCGTCCAGGTGGAGTCGTCATTGTTCAGCGACCTCGACCCAACGTTCCAGCCGGCTGCCGATCGGCCGATGGGCGTCCTGCTCGCGACACAATGGCGGTCTCGACCAGGTCGAATGGAGGACTTCGTCGGCAAGGTGATCGAGTCCGACGCGCATGTCCGACGTCTTGGCGGAGTCCCCCGGCCGCTGCAATCGGTGATCGGGGAGCACCCGATGTCCATGCTGGTCCCGATCGCGTTCGCCGACATGGACGCGTACGGCGCGTACGCCGACAAGCTCGCCACCGACGCCGAATGGCAGGCGTTCTGGGGCGACACGATGAAGGACCCGTCGGCAGACATGCTCCGCAGCGGGATCTACCTCAACATCAGCGGCGACTGAGCGTCGGCCGTCTGTTCAGAGCTTGACCATCACCTTGCCGGTGTTCGCCCCGGTGAAGAGGCGGTCGAGGGCCATCGGCGCGTTGTCCAAGCCGTCGACGACGTCGACCGCGAACTTGATGTCACCGTTCATCACCCACGTCGCGAGGTCGCCGATGGCCTGATCCGCCCGGTCGAGGAAGTCGAGGATGATGAAGCCCTCCATCCGGCCGCGCATCGAGATCAGCAGCGACAGGTTGTTCGGGCCCGGCCGCGGCACCTCGTCGTTGTACTGGGCGATCGCGCCACACAGCACGATCCGACCGCGCAGCGCGATGTTGCCGATGGCTGCCTCGAGGATGTCGCCACCCACGTTGTCGAAGAACACGTCGACACCGTTCGGACACGCCGCACCGATCGCCGTCGCGACGTCCTCGGTCTTGTAGTTGATCGCTGCGTCGAAACCGAGTTCGTCGGTCAACCACGCACACTTCTCGTCGGACCCCGCGATCCCCACGACACGACAGCCCTTGATCTTCGCGATCTGGCCGACGACCGAACCGGTGGCTCCGGCAGCACCCGAGACGAGCACGGTCTCTCCTTCGACGGGACGCCCGACCTCGAGCAGTCCGAAGTAGGCGGTCATCCCGGTCACGCCGAACACACTCAGCGCTGCGGTCGGATCGATGCCGTCGGGCACGATCTGGTTCGAACCGTCCATGATCGCGTACTGCTGCCAGCCGGTCATCCCGAAGAGAGTTGCGCCGACCGGGATGTCGGCGTTGTTCGACTCGATCACGGTCGCGAGTCCGCCGCTGCGGATCTCGGCCCCGATCTCGATCGCCGGCAGGTACGTGTCCATCGCCATCCAGCCGCGGATGGTCGGGTCGATCGACAGCCAGCCGACCTCGGCGAGCACCTCGCCGGGGCCCGGTGTCGGGATCTCGACGTCGTCGGCTGCGAAACACTCGGCGGTCACCTCGCCCGTCGGTCGTTTGGCCAGGGTGATGCGATGGTTCGTGTCGGTCATCGCGTCACCCTACGCGTGCGGCGACGAGCGGCCGTCAGCGATGGAACTCGACGGCGAAGCGCACCGGTCCGTGGATCACGACGTGATGGAGTCTGGCCGGTGGTATCACCTGGTGGTCGCCTGCGCTCACCGTGCGGACGTCGTCGGGGGTGTCCTCGAACACGAAGCCCAGCGAGCCGTCCTCGACGACGAGTCGACCCCACACACCTGCGGCGACCGTGTGGGCCTTGCGCAGCCCGGCCGGGGTGGTGTGCGCGTCGAAGGTCGGCGTGGTCCGTTGCAGGGTGAGACCGTCGGGCAGCTCGATGTTCGCCTCGGAGGTCATCGCCCGACTGTGTCACGCTCGGATCCGTGACCGACGGCAATTCGTTCCCCGACTTCGTGTGGTCGATCGGCGAGGAGGGGTCCGACCCCTGGGTGATGCGCAACGGGGAGCGGTATCGGCAGGACCAGTTCGCCGAGACCGGCCACTACGACCGCATGGAGACCGATCTCGCCGACATCGCCGAGCTGGGGGTCGAGATCATCCGCTACGGCACACCGTGGCGACTCGCCGAACCCGAACCGGACGTCTACGACTGGTCCTTGTGGGACCGCGCGTTCGCCGCGTGCGAGGCCGCCGGGCTCGAGCCGATCGTCGAGTTCCTGCACTTCGGCCTCCCGGATCACTACCCCGGCTTCGCCGACAGCGGATGGGTCGACGGGTTCATCCGCTACGTCGAGGCGTTCCTCGCTCGATATCCGGCCCCCCGTTGGTTCACGCCGATCAACGAGCCGGGAATCACCGCCCGCCTGTCGGCGCGCTTCGGGCTGTGGAACGACATGGAGGCATCGCCGACGGCACACGCGCAGGCGCTGGCCAACGTCGTCCTCGCGAACCTCGAGGCGATGGACAGGGTCCGTGCCGACCGCAACGGATGGTGGGTCGGGTCGGAGGGGTTCGACATCCCGGTGGCGATCACGCCCGAAGCGCACGACGAGGTCGAGCAACGGCGTGCGCTCGGTTGGCTCGTCTGGGATCTGCAGCTTCGGGCTCGATCCGCTACCCGAGGCAGCTGACCATCTGGGTCCCGTCGACGACGCGGACGCTCGATCGGATTCGATCCTTGGCGGTTCGGCGACCGACTGGTCGCCGGGCTCGACATCTACCCGATCTCGGTGATGAACGTCGGCGGGGAACGTCCATCGTGGCGTGTGCCCGAACTGATCGACCTCGCGCTCGCCGAGATCGAACGCTGGCACGATCGGTACGCGCAGCCGTTCTGGATCGCGGAGACGTCGAACTTGACCTTGCCGCTCGACCAACAGATCGCATGGCTCGAAGCGTTCGACGCCGGTCTCATTCGGCTGCGCGCCGCAGGGCGACCGGTGCGCGGACTCTGTTGGTACAGCCGGGGCGACCAGTTCGACTGGCAGACCGCACTCACCGAACCGGTCGGCGCGGTCACCGAGGTCGGATTGTTCGACAACGACCGGACCCCCCGCCCGGTCGCCGCCCGCTTCGCCGAACTCGCGGCGAGTTCGACCATCTACGGTGCGGAAGATGAGTGACGACTTCCTCACCGCTCACGCTGCGAACCAGGGCGACAAGCTTGCGGTGATCGACGACCGCGGCGACGGCGATGTCCGTCAGCTCACCTACGCCGAACTCGAGCAGCAGTCGAACCGGCTCGCCCACGTGCTCCTCGACCACGGCGTCACCCGCGGCGACAAGGTCGTGTGGTGCGGGCAGAACTCGACCGGCATCGTGATGATGGTCAACGCTGCCCGCAAGATCGGCGCGACCGCCGTGCCGCTCAACTATCGGCTGTCCGACGAGGAGGCGGCCTACGTCGTCGACCACAGCGACGCGACGGCGGTCTACGTCGACGCCGAGTTCGCCCCGATGTTCGAGCGGATCCGCGGCGAGATCCCGAAGGTCGCGACCATCTTCGTCTTCGACGGGGACGGAGACCATCGCAATCGACCCGCTGATCGACGCTGCGCCCGACACCCCGCCCGACGTGCCGGAGGCGACCGAGGCGGCAGCCACGATGATCTACACGTCGGGCACGACCGGCAAACCGAAGGGCGCGTTCCGGCGCACGGCCGGCAACGCCGCGCAGTCGGGGGCGCTGCTCCAGTTCATCGGCTACTCCCCCGACGACACGTACATCACGACCGGCCCGCTGTATCACTCCGGCCCCGGGCGGATTCATGGGCATCGGCCTGGCGATGGGCCAGACGATCGTGCTGCAGCGCAAGTTCGACCCGGTCGACTGGCTGCGCCTCGTCGACACCTACAAGGCGACGACCACGTTCTCGGCGCCCACCCCGATCCGGATGATCTGCAACGTCGACGACGAGATCAAGGCCCGGTACGACCGCTCGTCGATGCGGGTGATGATCGCCAACGCCGCGCCGTGGAGCTTCGCGCTCAAGCAGCAGTACGTCGCCGACTTCCCGCCCGAGTCGCTGTTCGAGATCTACGGCTCGACCGAGCTCGGGGTGAACACGGTGATGCGTCCCGAGGACCAGATGCGCAAGCCCGGCTCGTGCGGCAAGGAAGCACCGATGGTCGAGATCCGCCTGTACGACATCGACGGCAGCATCGTCACCGACACCGGACCCGAGGCGACCGGCGAGCTGTACGTGCGATCCGGCTCGGTGTTCAACGACTACTACAAGCAGCACGACAAGTTCGAAGAAGACCACCGCGACGGCTTCCAGACCGTCGGCGACATCGCCTACCGCGACGACGAGGGCTTCATCTACATCTGCGACCGCAAGAAGGACATGATCATCTCCGGCGGGATGAACATCTACCCCGCCGAGATCGAGGCTGCGCTCGAAGCGCACCCCGACATCTACGAGGCCGCGGTGTTCGGTATCCCGAACGAGGAGTGGGGCGAGTCGGTGCACGCGGTGATCGTCCGCCGACCCGGCAGCGACCTCGACGACGCAGCCGTCGACACCCACGCCCGCGCCCACCTCGCCAACTACAAGATCCCGCGTTCGATCGACTGGATGGACGAGCTCCCGAAGACCGGCTCCGGCAAGGTCCTCAAGCGCGAGCTGCGGACGCCGTTCTGGGCCGAATGAGCGTGATCCCGTCGCCGACGTCAGGATCACCGCGTCGCAGTCGTCCCGCTGCGCCACGTGATCGTTGAACTCGCGCAGCGCAACGGTGTCACGTGAGGTGTCGTCGGGATCGATCACGGCACCGCTCCACAGCACGTTGTCGACGAGGATCGCCCCGCGTTCGGTGAGTCGCGGCAGCAGCAGGTCGAGGTAGCTCCGGTAGCCGGTCTTGTCGGCGTCGATGAACGCAAGGTCGATGTGCGCCTCGTCAGGCAACGCGGCGAGGCCGTCGGCCGCCGGACCGATCCGCATCTCGATCCGGTCGGCCACACCGGCCGCACGTCCATGCCTCCGTGGCCGTCTCGACGTAGGTGTCGACGAGGTCGAAGCAGATCAGGCGACCGTCGGCGGGGAGACCGCGCGCCAGCCAGAGCGCGGACATCCCCGTGAACGTGCCGACCTCGACGACGGTGCGTGCGCCGGCCAGCTCGACGAGCATCTGCATGAACCGACCCTGGTCGTCGCCGATGTTCATCGCCGAGAGGACTCCGAACCGTTCGCGAGTCGTGGCGGCCAACTGCGCTGCAACCGCATCGCCTCGGGAGTGCTCGAGCGCGTACTCGTGGATGAGCTCCGGGATGCCGAACGATTTCATCCCACCAGCATGTCACTCAGTCGGGGACGAAGCTCCAGCAGTGGACGTCGTGGAACTCGCCGTGCGAGGCGCAGACACCCCCGCAGCCGACCCTCGTAGTGCGCCCCGGCCTTCTCGGCCACCCGCCGGCTCGCCTCGTTGTGCACGGACATCACCACCTCGATCCGATGCAGCTCGGCGACGTCGTGGCCGTACCGACGCAGCAGCCTCGTCGCGGTGGTGGCGTATCCGTTGCCCGTCTGGTCGCTGCGCACCCAGTACCCGAGGTTGCCCGAGCGATTCAGTGCGCTCAGACCGTTGAGTCCGCAGCTTCCGACGAGCTCGCCGGCCGGATCGATCATGACGAAGCGGTAGGCGTCACCGGTCTCGCCGCGGATCCAGGCGAGTGCTGCGCCGTGGTCGTAGCCCGGCGAGGCCCACGGCATCCACGGGATCAGCTCGGCGAGCGACTTCTGCACCGCATCGGCCACGGTCACGGCGTCGCGGTCGACGGGCGGCCGCAGGATCAGACCGTCGGCGGCGAGTTCCATCGCTCCAGTGTCGACGATCCGGTTCGGCCGGGACGACGGGGGTTTCACAGCAACTCGTTGCGATAGCTGTGGGTGCCGTCGAACCGCGACAGCAGGTACGGGCCGGTGACCATCGGCTCGTGCCTCGGCAGTCTCGCCCTCGGCGAGGCACGTCGGGAGTCGCCTCGATGCGGAGGTGGAACGACGGCTCGACGAAGAACGGCGACGAGTAGCGGTCGACCCCGGGCGGGTTGACGACGCGATGCGGGTTCGACACCCACCGGTCGTTCGTCCAGATCGCCATCAGGTCACCGAGGTTGACGACCAGGTGGCCGGGCGGGACCGACACGTCGACCCACTCCCCCGACCGTTGGCGCACCTGGAGGCCGCCGTTGCCGTCGTCGGCGAGCAGCGTCAGCGTGCCGTAGTCGGTGTGCGCACCACACCCGAGCTGGCCCGGCTCGGGTGTGAGGGTCTCCATCGGCGGATAGTGGATGCAGTCGCAGGTGGTACATCGGCTCGCCCGGCTGGTCCTCGATGAACATCGGGTCGAGGCCGAGCGCCATCGACATCGCCCGCTGCATCCGCAGCACCGCCTCGATCATCGCGTCGCGGTACGGCTCGACCCGTTCGCGAAACCCGGGGAGGTCGGGCCACTGGTTCGGACCGTGCAGCGGCGTGCCGGCGAGCACCTCGGGGTGATCCGGGCCGTGATCGATTCCGGTGTCGAGTGTCTCCTTCAGGTCGCCGGCCACCGGCTCGTCGGCCGACCCGCCGGCGAGCGCGCCGTCGAGCGACTCGGTCTCGAAGCCGACGTAGCCCCGGTGACAGTCGGAGTTCCCGATCGCGATCGCCTCCTTCTGCTCCAGCGGGAGGGCGAAGAACTCGCGCATCGCGTCGAAGTACACCTCGCGCACGTCGTCGTCGACGCCGTGACCGGTGACCAGCAGGAAGCCGGTCGTGCGCAGGGTGTCGTCGATCGCTGCGGCGATCTGTGACGCGGCGGGCGACGGCAACGGTTCCCCGGTCGCAAACGGGGAGAGATCGAAACTGTTCAGCACCGCGTCAGCGTGGCGTAGTAGATCCCGATGTCGTCACCGAACTCCGGATGTTGCGGCAGATACGACTGCGGCGCCGAGACACTCACCTCGCACGTGCCGTCGTCGACCAATCGCTGCAGCAACGCATCGAAGTCGCGTTCGCCCCACAGGTCGGTGCGCTGCGTGAACACGACCGCACCGCCGCTCGGCACCACCCGCAGCAACTCGCGGATCGTCGCCTCGGAATCGGAGAGGTACGAGAAGACACCGACGCTGACCACCACTCGGAACTGCTCGTCGGCGAACTCGAGCGGTGCGTTCAGGTCGAGATGGACGACGTCGACGTAGTGGCCGCTGGTGCGCGCGCGCTCGACCGACACGGGCGAGAAGTCACCGCCGACGACGTCGACGATTCCGAGGCGGTGCAACTCGGCCCCCACCAGTCCCGTACCGCAGCCGGCATCGAGGACCGGGGCGCCGAGATCCTCTTCGAGCAGGTCAGCGACCAGTCCGGCAACTCGGGCCGGTGCCGTCGTAGCCCCAGGAGGCAAGGTCTGCGTCGTAGCGAGTCGGGGCCCAGTCGTCGTACAACGCAGCCACCTCGGCCGGCGCGGCATCGAACTTCGCAGCGAGGCCCTCGCCCGCCTCCCCCAGTGCGTCATCGGCCATGCCCGACCTTACGTCGTTCAGCCCTGGTTGCGGCCGGCACCGGAAGAGATCCACCGCGTTCTGGGTCGAGATCGACCCGGCTCCCGGGTCGATCTCGACCCAGAACCGAACGATTCGGCGAGATCGTCAGCCACGGGCACCTGTTGAACATGCGAGACTCGGTCGTGGATCTGTACGTCTTCCCCGCGACGTCGCTGCGCGAAATCGAGACCGCACGCAATGCCGGCCGCTGGGGAATCCCCGCCCGCGCGAAGATGCGCACCAGCCTCACGTCGAGGTCGACCGAGATCGCGGTCGGTGCGCACGGGATCTTCTACTGCTCGGCGTCCAAGAGCCTGACCACGCCGTTCACGTTCACCACGGTCCCCGATCCCGACACGACGATCACCGATCTCTGGCCCGACGAGCGTTCGTTCGCGTTCACCTTCGAACCGCTCGGTTCCACCCAACGGGAGATGGGGCTCACTCAAGCACGGCAACTCCTCGACGTCGGCATCCAGTCGACGTCCAAGAACTCGAGCAACATCTTCCACCTCGCTCCAACGCAGACGTTTGCGCCGATTCAGATCACCGACAGGGATTGGGCCACGCTCCTCCGCAACCTCGGCACCGCTACCGGACGAGGGTGATGGCGTCGGACCAGTCGATGAACCAACTGGGGTAGACGCCCACGGCAATCGTGAACGCTGCTGCGATTCCGATCGCGACACCGGCTGCGAGCGGCACGTCGACTGCCGGAGCGTCGTCGTCGCCGTCGTGGAGCCACATGCTCACCATGATCCGCAGGTACAAGAACGCAGCGACGACGGCGGCGACCATCGCGATGATTGCGATGGCGTAGCTGTCGACGTCGACCGCGGCCTGGATCACGCCGAACTTCGCGACGAAGCCGGAGGTGAACGGCACGCCGGCCTGCGCGAGCAGGAAGATCGTGAACGCGACGGCCAGCAGCGGCTTGCGCTTGGCCAGACCCTTGAACACGTCGAGCGACGCGTTCGCCTTGCCCGCGACGACCGTCACGACACCGAACGACCCGATGACGAGGACCGAGTAGAGCAGGAGGTACAGCTGGACCGACGAGATGCCCATGCTCTGGTCGGTCTCGCCGGCGACGTGCCCCGCGGCTTCGACGCCGACCAGCAGGAAACCCGCGTGGCTGACCGAGGAGTAGGCGAGCATCCGCTTCACGTCGGTCTGGACGATGGCGAGGAACGAACCGACGACCAGCGACAGCACGGCGAGCACCCAGATGACCGGCACCCAGTCGTCCCGGTACGCCGGGAGCCCCGACACCAACACCCGGATGACGGCACCGAAGGCCGCGACCTTGCCGGCCGACGCCATGAACGCCGTGACGGGCGATGGCGCACCCTGGTACACGTCGGGTGCCCAGATGTGGAACGGTGCCGCCGCGACCTTGAAGCCGAGACCGACGATCAGCAGCGCGATACCGGCGAGCGCCAGTGCGTCGTTGTCCTGGTTGGCGCGAAGTGCGACTGCCTCGACCATCTCACTGATGTTCGTGGAGCCGGTGGCGCCGTAGACCAGCGCGATGCCGTAGAGGAAGAACGCCGATGCGAAACCACCGAGGATGAAGTACTTGAGCCCCGACTCAGCGGACGCCTCGCTCCGTCGATCCGACGCCGCCAGCACGTACAGCGCAAGCGACAGCGTCTCGAGACCGAGGAACAGCACGATCAGGTCGTTCGCCGACGCCATGACGATGCCACCGGTGGCCGCCACGAGATACAGCGCGTAGACCTCGGGCCCGTCGTTGGGGGTGTCGCGGATGAACTCGTCGGTCAGCATCGACACGAGGACCACGACGACCGCGATGGTGATGGTCGACCACATCGCAAACGTGTCGAACGCCAGCGCTCCGGCGACGAGGGTCGTCGGACCGTTGTCGGCGATGTCGTCCCAGTTGAAGACCGCGAGCGTGCCGGCGGCACCGGCGATGGTTGCTGACGCGAAGGCGTACAGCCCCTTCGGCCACGTCGGCGTCAACGCGCCGACGACCATCAGGAACAACGCACCGCCCACCAACGCAAGCAGCGGCGAGAGCGCGAACCACCAGACTTCGGGGTCGACATTGTCGATCTGGGCAAGCATCAGCCCTCACCCTCCTCGTCGCCGTGCGTTTCGTCCTCGCCGTGTTCGGGCTCGAACTCCCCACGCTGGGAGGTGTAGTCCGGGTCGACCTCGACGTCAGTCGTCTCCGCCACGTGGGCGACCAGACGATCGACGCTCGGCTCGATCCGGTCGAGCAGCGGCTTCGGATACACGCCGCAGAACACGATGGCGGCGAGAAACGGGATGAGGACCAGCCCTTCTCTGACCTTCAGCTCGGGGAAGGTCTTGTTGTCCTCGTCGGGCTCGCCGTGGAACACCCGCTGGTAGGCCCAGAGCAGGTAGAGCGCCGCGAGGATCACGCCGGCCGTGGCGACGACGGTCCACCAGCGGGCGGTCTGGAACGAGCCGAGCAGGATCAGGTACTCGCCGATGAAACCGTTGAGCCCGGGGACGCCGATCGAGGAGAGCATCACGACCATGAAGCCGGCGGCGAAGATCGGGGCGACCTTCTGGATGCCGTTCAGCTCGGCGATCTGGCGGGTCTTGCGGCGCTCGTAGATCATGCCGACGAACAGGAACAGGGCGCCGGTCGACACACCGTGGTTGACCATCTGCAGGACCGAACCGGTGATGGCCTGGGACGTGAAGGCGAAGGTCCCGAGCATGATGAACCCGAGGTGGGCGATCGACGAATACGCAACGAGCCGTTTGAGGTCCTTCTGCATCGTCGCGACGATGGCGCCGTAGATGATCCCGATCACCGCAAGGGTGAGCCACAGCGACCGGCTCCACACGGCTGCCTCCGGGAACAGATAGAGACCGAAACGGAGGAACCCGTAGGTGCCGAGCTTCAGCATGACGCCGGCGAGCACGACCGAGCCGGCGGTCGGCGCCTGAGTATGGGCGTCGGGCAACCACGTGTGCAGCGGGAAGATCGGCACCTTCACCGCGAAGGCCACGGCGAAGCCGAAGAACAACCATCGTCCCGTCGACGCTGCGAAGTTGCCGCCTTCGGCGATCTCGACGAGGTCGAAGGTCACTCCACCGAGGTCGTCACTGGCGATCATCGCGGTGGCGATGAGGGCGACGAGCATGAACGCCGAACCGAGGAAGGTGTAAAGGTAGAACTTCGTCGCCGCGTACTCGCGGTTCTCGTAACCCCACCCACCGATCAGGAAGTACATCGGCACCAGGACGATCTCGAAGAACAGGAAGAACAGGAACAGGTCGAGGCTGAGGAACGAGCCGATCACTCCGGCCTCGAGCATCAGCAACCATGCGAGATACGGCTTGTCCGATTGGCCGGGACGGTGATGCGGGTCGATCCCCACGATCACGAGCGGGAACAGGACGGCGGTCAGTACGACGAGGAACAGCGAGATCCCGTCGACGCCCAGATGCCATCCGATCCCCCACTGCTCGATCCACGTGTGTTGCGAGACGAACTGGAAGCCGGCGTCGCCCTGATCGAACTCCTTGAGCATCCACACCGACATCGCGCCGACGGAGACCGAGGAGATCAGTGCGATCAACTTGGAAACATCGGGGCGAGACTTCTGGGTGAAGAGGATCGCCACCGCGCCGATGATCGGCACGAAGACCAGCGCCGACAGCAGCGGGAACGCTCCCGCTCCGGCATGCGTCGCCTCAGCTGCCAACATCACAGCAGTCCTCGGAATCACCACGAACCAACCGAGGAGCAACACGACACCGACGCCGATCACCCCGGCGTACTGTCGCACGTAACCGGTCTGACCCTTGCGGAGCTCCTCGGCCGTTTCGACCACCGCTGTTGCGACACCGTCGACGGCACCGTCGACGACCTTGTTGTCGAAATCGGCCGTCGCCTGGAACCCGGCACGTCCCGGGTTGACCCATGAACCACGAGATCGCGGCGTCGTAGCCCCATCCACGCTCGAGCAGCTCGGGTTCGAACGGCTTGGTCACCTTCTTCTGGTACACAGCCCAGGCCGCGACGATCCCCGCGAGTGCACAACCGATGGCCACGAAGATCAGCGCGACCTTCATGTCGTACGCAGTCGTCTCCTCGATCTGAGCCTCGCCGATACCGGCAACCGGCGACCCCTCGAACTCGACCAACGGATGCAACCAGTCGAGCAGCTTGTGCTGCCAGTCCTTGGGGATGATGCCGAGCGACGGGAGCTGAATGACTCCACCGACGATCGACAGCCCCGCCAGCACGATCAGCGGCAACAACATGAACGGCGGGGACTCGTGCGGCTTGAACTCGCCGTGCGCACCGTGGGTCTCGACGGGCTCATCACCGTCGGCAACCTCGAGCTCGGCGGCCTCGGCTTCGTTGGCGTAGCTGCCCCACTTCTGCTCACCGAAGAAGGTCATCACCACCTGGCGGGTCATGTAGAACGCCGTCAGGACCGCAGTGACGATGCCCACCGCATACAGCGCCCAGTTGTCGGCAGCGGCGAACAACAGGATCTCGTCCTTCGCCCAGAAGCCGGCGAACGGCGGCACCCCGGCGATCGCCAGCCAACCGATGATGAACGTGAACCCCGTGACCGGCATGAACTTGAACAGCTTGCCCATCTTGCGCATGTCCTGCTCGTCGTGCATCCCGTGGATGACCGAACCGGAGCCGAGGAACAGCAGCGCCTTGAAGAAGGCATGGGTGATCATGAGGAAGATCGCAGCAACGTAGGCACCGGTGCCCACGCCGACGAACATGTAGCCGAGCTGGCTCACGGTCGAGTACGCAAGCACCTTCTTGATGTCGTTCTGGGCCAACGCGATCGTGGCGGCGAACAGCGCGGTGATCGCACCGACCCAGGTGATCATCACGGGCACCCAGTCGGCGGCAGCGCCCAACACCGGATTGATGCGGACCATGAGGAACACGCCGGCGGTGACCATCGTCGCCGCGTGGATGAGCGCCGACACCGGAGTTGGCCCGGCCATCGCGTCAGGCAGCCAGACATAGAGCGGCAACTGCGCCGACTTGCCGACCGCGCCGAGGAACAACAGCGCGGCGATCCCGGTGGCGGTGGCCGTCGTCAGCGTTCCGGCGAGCGCCGAATCGTTGATGACCGCATAGTCGAGCGAGCCGACGGCGCCGAACGCGATGAACATCGCCAGCATCACGCCGAAGTCGCCGATGCGGTTGGTGACGAATGCCTTCTTGCCGGCGGTCGAGTTCGCATCGCTGGTGTGCCAGAACGCGATCAGGAAGTACGAGCAGGTGCCGACACCTTCCCAGCCGAGGAACGTGACGAGCAGGTTGGATCCCAGGACCAACAACGTCATCGAGAGGACGAACAGGTTGAGGTAGAGGAAGAACTTCGAGAACTTGGGGTCACCGTGCATGTACCCGATCGAGTACAGGTGGATCAGCGCGCCGACGCCGGTGACGAAGAGACACATCGCGATCGACAACGGGTCGACGAGGAACGCCATGTCGATCTGCAGGTCGCCCACCGGCACCCAGGAGAACAGCGTCTCGGTATGGGAACGTTCGGCTTCGTCCATGCCGAGCAGGTCGAAGTAGATCAGCACCGCGACGACGAACGATGCCGCGACCATCGCCGTCGCGACCAGGCCGGCCAACGGGTCGGCGAGTTTGCGACCACCGACGAGGATGATCAGGAAGCCGAGGAGGGGGAGGGCCGGAATGAGCCAAACGAGTTCGACCACTATTCAGACCCTCCCCTGCAGGACCGTGCGGACGTGCGCGCACATGACCGCGGATGCTCCAGAGTTCGATGAGGGAGTCACGTCTCAACCCTTCAACTCTGCAAGATCGTCGGCGGTCGCGCCGGGGCGACGCCGCAGGATCGACACCAGGATGCCGAGCCCGACCACGACTTCGGCGGCCGCGACCACCAACACGAAGAACACCGCGGTCTGACCGTCGATGTCGCCGAGCGAGGTGGCCAGTGCGACGAAGGTGAGGTTGGCGGCGTTCAGCATCAGCTCGATGCACATGAACATCACCAGCGGGTTCCGACGGACCAGCAACCCGAACGCACCGATGCCGAACAGCAACGACGAGACGATCAGGTACCAGGTGGGTTCGATGGCGGCGATCACGACGCAGCCCCCTGCTTCGGCCATTTGCGCGTGAGCAGGACCGTGCCGGCCACGGCAACGATCAGCAGCACCGACGTGAGTTCGAATGCGAACACGTGGTCGTTGTACAGGTTCCGTGCGAGCTGCTGGATGTTGCCGTCGTTGGCGACGAGGTCTTGACCGTCGACGGTCAGCTCCCCCGCAACGTCGAGGCCCAGACCCGGGTTGAGCGTCCCGATCGCGTCACCGGCCTTGACGACCGCAGCGGTGACCAGACCGACCAGGCCGACGGTCATCACCGCCGCGAGCGGACGCTGGATCGGAATCGGTTCGATCGACAGATCAACGGCACGGTCGACACCGAGCAGCATGATCACGAACAGGAAGAGCACCACGATCGCACCCGCATAGACGATCACCTGGACCGCGGCGAGGAAGTGGGCCTCCTGCGCCACGAACTGCACGGCGACGCCGAACAGTGTGAGCACGAGGCCGAGCGCAGCGTGGACGGGGTTCTTGAAGAGGACGACGCCGACAGCTCCACCGAGCATCATCAGCGACGCGGTGAAGAAGACGATGTATTCGAGAAGCGGTCGTGTTCATCGCTCGACGATTCTGACAGAAACGTCCCGCTCGGCTTGAGACGGCTCGGGCGCACGGATCCCGTGACCGAGTTCGTTGCTCCAGCCCACTTCGCCCTCGAACGTCGCATCACCCGACGGTGACGTGGCGCGCATCCAACCCGAGGTGTGCTCGTCGTCGCCGTCGCGCCAGTCCTCCCACGGCAGCTGCTTCGGCTTGCCCTCGTCGTCGACGACGAGTTCGGCCTTCGTGTAGATCGCGTCCTTGCGGTTCGTGAACGAGAACTCGAACAGCTTCGACTCGGTGATCGCCTCGGTCGGGCACGCCTCGACGCACAGGTCGCAGTGGATGCAGCGGAGGTAGTTGATCTCGTAGACGTAGCCGAAGCGCTCGCCAGGCGAGGTCGGGTTGACCGGGTCGTTGTCGGCGCCGCGCACGTGGATGCAGTTGGCGGGGCAGACCCCGGCGCACAGCTCGCAGCCGATGCACTTCTCCATGCCGTCCTCGTACCGATTGAGCACGTGACGGCCGTGGAGCCGTTCGGGCTTCGGGATCTTCTCGTCGCCCTTGACGTCGTTGTTCGACTCGCCGCGCTTCTTCGCCTTGCGGCCACCGGAGTACTCGGTGGTGACCCGCTTGCCACCGAACAGGCGGTGCTGGCGGATCGTGACGGCGAATCCTTCGAAGTAGCCCATCAGACGGGACTCCCTTCCTGCAGTGGCTCGTCCAGCTGCTCACGGTTCTTCTGGCTGACCCGCAGCGCTGCCATGAACACCCCGATCGCCGCCGCGCCGACGACGACGCAGATCGCGGTCGACCCGGATCGAATCGGCAGCGGTGCCGTCGGGCGAGAACTGACGCAGTGCGGCGAGCAGCAGGAACCAGCCGAGCGAGACCGGGATCAGCACCTTCCAGCCGAGGTCCATCAGCTGGTCGTACCGCAAGCGGGGCAGCGTGGCGCGCAGCCAGATGTACATGTAGAGGAAGACGAGCAGCTTGAGGACGAACCACACGGTGCCCTCGATCGCACCCGGGATGAACGGAATGTCGATCCCGGCGATCGGCTGCGGACCACCCAGGAACAACGTGACGATCACACCCGACATCGTGATCACGTTCATGAACTCGGCGAGGAAGAACAGGGCGAAGCTGATGCCGCCGTACTCGGTGTTGAAGCCGGACACGAGTTCCTGCTCGGCTTCGACGAGGTCGAACGGCGGCCGGTTGAGTTCGGCGGTGGTCGCGATCAGGAAGATCACGAACGGAACGATGCCGGTGGTGACGATGTTCCAGTCGCCGAAGCTGTTCTGCGTCCGGACGATGCCCCAGGTGCTCAGCGTGCCGCTGGAGAGCAGGACGGCGGCAAGGCTCAATCCCAGCGCGGCTTCGTAGGAGATCATCTGGGCCGAGCCGCGCACGGCACCGAGCAGCGGGTACTTCGAGCCCGACGACCAACCGGCGAGCAGCACGCCGTAGACGGCGATCGACGACATGGCGAGCACGAGCAGGATGCCCATCGGTGGATCGGCGAGCTGCACGAGGGTGGTCTGGCCGAACATCGTGACGGTGCCGTCGTTGCCGTTCGAGAAGTCGCCACCGAGCGGGATGACCGACCAGATCAGGAACGCCGGGACGAACATCAGGTACGGCGCCAGCTTGTAGATGAACGGATCGGACTTGCTCGGACGGAACGTCTCCTTGAAGAACGCCTTGATCCCATCGGCGAGCGACTGGAGCAGACCGAACGGACCCGCCTTGTTCGGACCGATGCGGTTGTGCATGCCCGAGACGACCTTGCGTTCGCCCCAGATCATCAGCATCGTCGCGACCAGCGCCACGACGAAGATGATCAGCACCTTCACGACGATGATGAGGAGCGGGGTCCACAACAGACCGTCGGTGCCGAGCGGGTCGATCGCGAGCGCCCTGAACGGGTGAAGGCGCCATCTACAGGACCTCGATCTTCACGTCGGTGACGGCTGCGTCGCCGTCGATCAGGTCCTCGACCGAACCGCCCTGGTTGAAGGGGGACCACACGACACCGCGTGGGACGGCCGGGTCGGCCACCACCGGCAGGATCGCCGTCGCCTGCTCGACCGATCAGTCGTACGTCGTCCCGGGGTCGACACCGAGGGCATCGACATCGAGCGGATGCAGGTGCGCACCGGCACCGGGGGAGAGCTTGGCGATCGAGTGTGACATGGCCGTACCGACGGCCCGATCGTAGAGCTTCCGACTCACGACGAGTCGGTGATCGTAGCTGTTGCGCTGACCGGCCCGCCGAGCGACGGGGGCGAGCGTTGTGGGCAACACGTCGGCGAGCACACCGTTACGGTCGACGGCGAGCGCCGCGGCGGTGACACCAGCGAAACCAGGCACCTCGGCGGCGATCGCCGCCGTCACCTCGTCGACGCTCGCCACGTCAGCGAGGCCACCGTCGACGTCGAGCATCAGCGACAGCTCGGTGGCGATCATCCAGTCGGGACGAGCCGTGCCGGTCGTCGTGACCTTGTCGGCGAGCGTCGACACGCGGCCCTCGATGTTGGTGGTCGTGCCGCTCTTCTCGCCGTAGGCGGCGGCAGCGAGCACCACGTCGGCGTGCTTCGTGCTCTCGCTCGGGTGGGTGTCGATCGAGATGACGCGTCGAGCACCGGCCAGCGCGCGGCGGGCCAGATTGACGTCGGGGCAGTCGTTGATCGGATCGGCACCGAGCAGGATCAGCAGTTCGAGTTTGCCGTCGGCAGCAGCCCGCAGCGTCGCGAGTCCGTCGTGATCGGAGTCGGCCGGGGCCATGCCGACCGACAACGCGCCGACGACGTTGCCGCGCCGCAGCGCCGGCAACACCTTGGCCGCCGGGTTCGCATCGAGGATGGCAGCAAGCGCCGCCATCGTCTCGTCCGGAGATTCGGCCAGGTTGGGCCGCCCGACCACCACGACGACACGCTCGTCACCGTCAGGACCGCCGGCGAACAGCTCCGCGTGTTCGGCGACGGCGTCGACCTGCAGACCGGGCTGGTGCCGGATGCGGTGCGTCGCGTACCGGGTGAGTCCGGTGTCGACGGTCGAGAACTCGACGAGCGTCGAGCCGCCATCGGTGACGGCCTCGCGGAGGCGCAGGTACAGGACCGGCAACTCCTCCTTGATGTCGGGACCGAGCAACACGATCGTGGAGGCCGCGGTGGCCTCGTCGATCGTCGCCCGGGGCTGACCGAGGATCGAGGCCGGTAGACCGTCGCCCATCTGGGCATCGCGATACGTGATGTCCAGCGCATCGGCGAGCTGTGCCCACGCGAACGCGTCCTCGTTGGTCCCGCGGGCGCCGCCGAGGAGCCCGATCGACTCGGGACCGCCGGTGCTCAGCGCCTCTTGGATGACCCGCTGCGACGCGGACAGCGCGGCGTTCCACGACGTCGTCGTGAGCCCGGCATCGGTCTTCACCATCGGATCGTCGAGACGATGCTCGGAGTTGACCGCTTCGAAATCGAAACGGCCCCGGTCGCACAACCAACCGTGGTTGACGGGATCGGAGTCGACACCCTGATAGCGGAGGATCTCGTCACGGCTCGACTGGACGACGACGCGACAGCCGACCGAGCACGAGGTGCAGGTCGATTCCTCGGCCGTGAGGTCCCACGGACGCGCCTTGAACCGATACGGCTCCGCGGTCAGCGCGCCCACCGGGCAGATCTGGACGGTGTTGCCCGAGAAGTACGAGGCGAACGGCTCGTCGGGGTAGGTCATCACCTGGGTCTCGTTGCCACGCTGGGTGAAGTGGATCAGCTTGTCGCCGGCCACCTCGTCCGCGAAGCGGGTGCAGCGATCGCAGAGGATGCACCGCTCGCGGTCGAGCAACACGAGATCCGAGATCGGGATCGGCTTCTCGTAGTGCCGTTTCTCCTCGACGTAACGGGACTCGCCCGGGCCGTGGCTGAACGCCTGGTCCTGCAGCGGACATTCGCCGCCCTTGTCGCACACCGGGCAGTCGAGCGGGTGGTTCGCCAGGAGCAGCTCGATCATGCCCTCCTGGACACGCTTGGCCGTCGGCGACTCGGTCTCGATCTTCATGTCCGGCGACACGGTGATCATGCACGCGGGCTGGAGCTGCATGCCACGGCCGGTGTCGACCTCGACGAGACACTGCCGGCACATGCCCACCGACTTCATCCGCGGGTGGTAGCAGAAGTGCGGGATGTACGCGTCGTGGCGTTCGGCGGCGGCGATGATGAGTTCGCCCTTGCGGGCCTCGATCTCCCGGCCGTTGAGGGTGACCAACACGACGTTGGGATCGGGTTCCGGCTCGGGTTCGACCACTTCGACGTCCACTACGTCGAGTTCTTCGGTGGGTTCTTCGCTCATGAGCCTGCCACTGCAACGGGGATGGAAATGCGCTTCGGTGCCGGGACCACCCTCGCCTCGAACTCGTCAGGGAACAGGGTCAGTGCAGAGTGGAGGGGAGCATACGCGGAGGGACCGACGAAGCAGATGGTCGTCATCTTGTACGGGAACGGCGTCGCCTCCAAACCGAGGCGCTCCGATGCCGCGTGCGGCATGTCGCCGGGGCAGATCGACTGACCCACTTCGAGGATCTGGTCGAGGTCGGCGTCGGTGCCGTGTCCCGAACAGATCCGCTCGAGGATCCGCAGCAGCCACGTGCCGCCCTCGCGGCACGGCACGCACTTGCCACACGATTCGTGCGCGTAGAAGCGGGTCAGGGTGAGCGCCGCCTCGGGGATGTCGGTCGTGGAGTCCATGACCATGACGGCCCCCGAGCCGAGCATGGAGCCGGCTGCTCCCGCCTCGCGCCCCTCGAAGGGGACGTCGAGCTGGTCCGGCAGGAACCAGGGCGCCGACCCGCCGCCGGGCACGAACGCCTTCAGGTCGTTGTCGTCGCGGATGCCCTGGCAGAACTCGTCGCCGTAGATGATGTCGCGGAACGTGGTCGTCCCGTTGACGATCTCGAAGACACCGGGCCGCTTGACGTGCCCCGAGATCGCGACCATGCGGGTGCCCGGCGACGTCTCGGTCCCGATCGCGGTGTACGCAGCCGAGCCCTTCGACGCGATGAACGGCAGGTTCGCGAGCGTCTCGACGTTGTTCACGATCGTCGGTTGGCCGTACAGGCCGACCGCGGCCGGGAAGTAGGGCGGCTTGAGGCGCGGCATGCCACGCTCACCCTCGAGCGACTCGATCAGCGCGGTCTCCTCGCCGACGACGTAGGCACCCGCACCCCAGTGCAGGACGATGTCGACGCTGAACTCGGTGCCCATGATGTTCTTGCCGACGTAACCGGCCGCGTAGGCATCGTCGAGTGCCTGGACGAGGCGCTCCTGGGCGAGCGGCATCTCACCACGGACATAGAGGAAGCACTGCGACAGACCGGCGGCATAGCACGCGATCAGGCTGCCTTCGATGAGCTGATGCGGGTCGCGCTCCATCAACAGGCGGTCCTTGTAGGTGCCCGGCTCGGACTCGTCGCCGTTGACCACGAGGTAACGCGGCCACACGCCCTGGGGGGTGAACCCCCACTTCACACCGGCCGGGAAGCCGGCGCCGCCGCGGCCGAGCAACGTCGAGGCCTTGACCTCGCCAGACATCGCGGCGGGGCCCATCTCGATCGCCCGCTTCAAGCCGTCATAGCCGCCGGTCGCCAAATAGCGGTCGAGGGTGTAGCTGTCTTCGTATTCGAAACGCGAGGTGACGACCTTGGGCCGATCACCTTCGTAGAAACCGGGGGTGTACTCGCGGGTGATCGCCGTGCTCATGAAGCGTCTCCCGTGGTGCTGGCAGGTGATGGGAGCGGGATCCACGCCGGGCCGGCGTTCACGTCGTCCGGGTCGGGCGCGCCGACGAACTTGTCGGCCGGAATGTGCTGACGGCTGCGGCCGAGCGTGCCGTGGGGCGGGATCTCACCGCTCAGGGCACCACTGCGCAAGTCGTCGACGAGGGCGTCGAAGGCGTCGGTCGTGACGTTGTAGCGGTGGCGGTAGTTGACCTGCAACGTGGGTGCCCCGGTGCACGCAGCCTGGCACTCGGCCGGCTCGAGCGTGAACATGCCGTCGTCGGTGGTCGATCCGGCCTTGATTCCCAACTTCTCCTCGGCGTGGTGCATCAGCGAGTCGGCGCCGAGGAGTGCACAGCTCAAGGTCTGGCAGATGTTGATGACATACGTGCCGACGGGCTCGAACTTGAACATCTCGTAGAACGTCGCGGTGCCGATCACCTCGGCGGGCGTGATGTCGAGCAAGTCGGCCAGATGCCGCATCGCCTCGTCGGTGACGTAGCCGTTCTGCTCCTGGCTCAGGTGGAGCAGCGGGATCAGCGCCGACTTCTTGCGCGGATACCGCGCGATGATCTCCCGCGCGAGCGCGACGTTGTGGTCGGTGAGACGGCTCATCGGTCAACGCCTCCCAGGACAGGGTCGACGCTGGAGATGACTGCGACGGCATCGGCGACGAGACCGCCCCGCATCATGTGCGGCAGGCATTGGATGTTGGTGAACGAAGCGTCGCGCATGTGCATCCGATACGGGGCGGGCGAGCCGTCGCTCGCGATGTAGCAGCCGACCTCGCCGCGGGGGCTCTCGATCCCGACGTAGACCTCGCCCTCGGGCACCTTGAAGCCCTCGGTGAAGATCTTGAAATGGTGGATCAACGCCTCCATCGACTCGTCGATGCGCGCGCGGGCGGCGGGGTGACCTTCTTGTCCTGGATCCGGTAGTCGCCCGCGGGCATCGCGTCGAGGATCTGGTGGACGATCTTCATCGACTCGCGGATCTCGGCGAGACGGATCGCGTAGCGATCGAACGCATCGCCGAACGAGCCGACGACCACGTCGAAGTCCATCTCTTCGTACTTCATGTACGGCATGTCGCGACGCAGGTCCCAGGGGACGCCGGTCGAGCGGACGATCGGGCCGGTCGCACCGAGCGCCAGGGCCTCGTTCGGCGTGATCACGCCGACGCCTTGAAGGCGCTCACGCCAGATCGGCTGGCCGGTCATCAAGATGTCGTACTCGTCGAGTCGCGGTGGGATCAGATCGAGCAGGCGCAGCACACCGTCTCGCCATCCGGCGGGCAGATCGGCGGCGACACCACCCGGACGGATGTAGTTGTGATTCATCCGCAGTCCGGTGACCTCTTGGAAGAACCGGAGGATCTCTTCGCGTTCACGCCAGCCGTAGATCATCATCGACACCGCACCGAGGTCCATCCCGTTCGTGGCCATGAACAGCAGGTGACTCGACATTCGGTTGAGTTCGGACATCAGCATGCGGATCCACACGGCCCGCTCCGGAATCTCGTCGGTGATACCGAGCAACGCTTCGGTCGCCATCGAGAAGACCAGTTCGTTGTTGAGCGGACTCAGGTAGTCCATGCGCGTGACGTTGGTGCCACCCTGCATGTAGGTGAGCGACTCGGCCGTCTTCTCCATGCCGGTGTGCAGGTAGCCGATGATCGGCTTGCAGCGCAGCACCTCCTCACCGCGCATCTCGAGCATCAGCCGCAGCACGCCGTGCGTCGACGGGTGCTGCGGCCCCATGTTGATGATCATCGTCTGATCTTCTTCGGGGTCCTCGGGCAGATCGCCGAGCTTCGCGGCTTCGGCCTCCGACATCCGCAGGACCGAGCCGATCTCGCGCATCAGTTCGCGCGCGGTGGTCTGGCTGCGCGGCTTGAGCAGCTGCGCACCTTCGTCGGTGTTCGGGATGAACACCGCGTAACCCGACTTTTCCGGCGGCGACGCATCGACCGTGTCGTCGGTCAAATCCTCCTCGGTCGTGCTCATGAATGCGCCTCCTTGAACTGGACGGGAATCGAGCCGATCGCGTCGTCCTTGCGCAGCGGGTGGCCGTCCCAGTCCTCCGGCATCAGGATCCGGGTGAGGTCGGGGTGCCCTTCGAATTCGATACCGAACATGTCGAACGTCTCGCGCTCGGGGGCCTCGGTCCCCGGGTGCAGGTCGAACAGCGAGGCGACGACCGGATCGTGCTCGGGCACCTGGACACGCAGGCGGGTCCGCCGCCGGTTGCCGATGTCGAGCAACTGGACGACGACTTCGAATCGCTCCGGCACGACGCCGGCGGGCAGCGGGCGGTGCATGTACTGGAGGTAGTCGACACCGCACAGATCGAGCGCCATCGTGTAGCCGTCGTCGGCCAGCGCTCTGGCGACGTCCAGGTACTGCTCGCGCGACGGGTACACGACCTCCTGGCCGTGTGCGGTCGTGACCGGGCACCCATGCAGTTCCATCAGTGCTTGCTCCCCATCAGCACCGGGGTCGACCCGGACTCGATGTGTTGCACGTGGATGTTCGCACCGGCCCCGGTCTCCTCGCGGCGCTTGAGGATCTGCTCGTTCTCGATGAGGCCGTGCAGCTGCTCGATCGCGTGGATCAGCGTCTCGGGCGTCGGCGGGCAGCCAGGGGCGTACACGTCGACGGGAACCACCTGGTCGACACCCTGGACGATCGCGTAGTTGTTGAACATCCCACCCGAGCTCGCGCACACGCCCATCGAGATGACCCACTTGGGCTCCATCATCTGGTCGTACACCTGACGCAGGACGGGCGCCATCTTCTGGCTCACGCGCCCGGCCACGATCATGATGTCGGCCTGACGGGGACTGGCCCGGAAGACCTCCATGCCGAAGCGTGAGATGTCGTAGTGCGCACCACCCGTCGCCATCATCTCGATCGCGCAGCAGGCGAGGCCGAACGATGCGGGCCACGACGAACGCGAGCGCGACCAGTTGACGAGATCTTCGAGTTTGCCGGTGATGACGTTGTGCGTGAGGCCGCCCAGTCCGTCGTCGAGCACATCGTTGACGATGCCCATGTTGCGGTCTCCTTACGCGGCAGGTTGATTCGGGGTGTCGCCGGGTTCGACCAGACGACCTTCGGTTCCGACACGACGGATGGTCGAGTCGAGCGAGCGGCTCGGCGACACCATGTCGGCCTCCACCTGCAGGCTGCGGTACTTCTGAATCGGACCCCAGTCGAGGCCGCCACGGGCCACTTCGTAGACGAACGTCAAGAAGAACACGACCGAGAACAGCATCACGGCCCAGAACCCGTACACGCCGAGCTCGCCACGCGAGACGGCGTACGGGTAGACGAAGATGATCTCGATGTCGAACATGATGAACAACATCGCCACGATGTAGAAGCTCACCGGGAACCGCTCGGGCGGGTCACGCGAGGGCACGATGCCGCACTCGTACGGCGCTTCCTTGGCAGCCGACGGACGGCTCGGCCCGAGCAGCTTGGAGGCGAGCAGGCTGAGCATGCCGAACACGATGCCGAGGAGCATCAGGATGACGATCGGCAGGTACTGGCCCATCAGGCTGTGGCCACGGCCTTTTCGGCAGACATGTTCGCGCTGTTCGCGATGTTCGCGTCGAGCTGACGATCACGGCGGTGCAGGATGTAGCAGAGCGCGAGGAAGATCGCGCCGCCGCCGATGGTCAGCACGACGGCCGGCTGACGACGCGCACCGAGATCGCGGACCATGTAGACGTACTGGCGCTGCTGCGTTTCGTCGATCTGGGACGCCACCGGTGCCCGACCCGGCTCCGTGCGGACCTGCACGAACGGCGCCGCCTCGACGAGCACGTAGTGCGGCTCGTGGAAGAACGCGACGAAGTCGAGCGATTCGTCGGTGAGACCCGGGACACCCCCGGCCTTGATCCGCGGGTAACGGTCGCCGCCGACGTCGTAGATCTCGGTGATCGTGTACTCCCCTGGGGCGTACACACCTTCCTCCTCGAGATAGACGCTCCCCGACGCGGCGGCCTGGCCGAATGCGGGGGAAGCCGGGTCGAGGACGATGAAGCCCTCCTCGATCAATTCGTCACCGACGATCGCCGCCTCCTCCGCCGGAGTCGCCCCGTCGGGGACATCCGGAAGGACCTCGAGCACACCGCCGCTGCGCAGCGCGTCGGTGTCCTGCAGCACGGTCGCACCAGCGACGGGTTGCCACGTGGGGTCGGGCCCGCGTAGACCGATGCCGTAGATCCACCAGGTGGCGCCCATCAGCATCATCCAGCCCGCCAGGCCCGCCAAGACGACGAGGAACGCCAAGCGCGAGCCCATGTTGGTCATCATGATCAGGTAGATGCTGCCCATCAGGATCACCACAGCGATGACGACCGTGAGCAGGCCGCGAAGTTCCGGTTCCCAACCGATTGCCAACAGATTCATTTCGCTCACAGACTCCGAACGTATTCGACGACGGCACGGATTTGTTCGTCGGTCAGCACCGAACCGAACCCGGGCATGCGTCCGCTGCCCTGGCCGTTGATTCCGTACAGCTTGCCGAACTCGGAGCCGCTCTTGATGAAGTTGACCATTTCATCCTGGCTGGTGAAGTGACTGTTGGCCGACCCTCCGGTCAGGTTCCAACCATAGGCGCCCTGACCGGGAACACCAGGATCCCCGTAGCTCCAGCCGAGCGTGTGGCACCGGGCGCAGCTGTACGCGCCGCTGCCGAGCTCGAGGTTGAACAGCGCTTCGCCGTAGCTGACGCCGTCCGCTTCCATCGCCAGCTGAGCCGCCGCCTCGATGTCTTCACGATCCGCCGCCGGAAGGCCGCCACTCGCACAGAGCTGCACGTCGAAGTACTCCTCGCCGCCGAGTTCGTCTTCGAGGCACCCCTCACGCGGGATCTGGATGCTCTTCATGTACTCGATGAGCGTCTCGATCTGCTGAGTGGTCATCGGACCGCCACCGATCGTGCCCCACGGCGACATCGGCGAGAACGGGCGACCGTAGTTGAGGATGAACTCGATTTCGGAGGCGTCGAACCGGTAGAAGACGGTGTTCAACGCGGGTGCCTTCCAGTTGACGGCCGAGACAGCTCCGGTCACCGGGTCGGTCACCGTGAACGGTGCTTCGCCGCCCACCGCGTTCATGCCGCCGTGGCACCCTGCGCAGTTGAATCCGCCTTCGGCGGTCGGCGCGAACAGCTCCTCGCCCCATGACGCGAACCGCTTGTCCCAACCCTCCTCGGCGCCGGCCTGGCGACCCGGCTCGAGCACCCAGTAGAGCGGCAGGCCCACGACGCTGACCAGCAGGAGGAGAACCCCCCAGAGCTGCAGGCGCTCGAGACGCGGACCCTCGAGCGTCTCGTCGTCGTAGTACTGCTTGCGGTTCGGGGCGAGTTCGATGCTCGGAGCCGACCTCGGAGCGGCCGGCGCGAACATTGAACGCCGCGTAGACGATGAAGCCGATGACGATGACCGCGAACGCGATGAGGGCGATCGCCGTCGTGTTGAGTGCGAGCATCAGTGGTCGCCGCCGCCGGTGCAGTGCGGGCCTTCGGCTTCTTGCCCGGTGGTGTTCACGCCGATCGCCGCACCGGGCACGACGGTGCCGGTGTCGATCACGACGTCGCCACTGGCGCTGACGGTTGCGGGGTGGTGATCCATGCCACGCGGCGCGGGCCCGGCTTTCTTCTCACCGACGCGGTTGTACTGCGAACCGTGACACTGGCATTCGAACCATTGGCTGGTGGCGCACTCGGGCACACGACAGCCCAGGTGCGGGCACTTCTGGCTGAGTACGACAATCCCCTGTTCCATCGTGCTGAGCACGTTGTCGGGGTAGATCGTCTTCGCGACAGGCAGTGCTTCGCTCGGGTAGTCCGTGATCCACGAGCGAGCCTCGGGGGCATAGTAGAAGCCGCCGCCCTGCTTGATGCCGTCTCTGATGACACCGAGCTTGCCGACAGGCACGGAACCACCGAAGCCGCCGGTCCCGCTCGGCCAGAGGAAGCCCACGAAGGCAGCTGCCGCGAACGCGCCGAGGCCGGCAGCCATCAGGGTGACGGTCGCCCGGTTGAAGAACTGGCGGCGAGACACACCGACGACCTCGGGATCGGGTGCGACCCAGACCACGGGCGCCGCCTCTTCGTCGACCGTGGCGAGCGCACTGCCCGTGCCGCGTGACGCGGTCCCTTCGGCCTCGGCGACCTCGGCGGTCCGACCGCCGCTCGCCGTGGCGGCCGCCTCGAAGGCGCGCGAGTCCTGACGGCTCGACTTGTCCCGGCTGAGGGTCTCACTCGACAGGGCACCGGCGCCGCGTACGTCGCTGCGACGGGCGAGGGTGAAGAAGCTCACGGCCGCGAGGACGAGCACGACCCCGACGGCGATGGCGATGACAGCTGCGGTACTCATGAGATGTGTTCCTTTGGTACTAGAGCTCGAAGAACAGGCCGTCGACCCACGGCAGGACGAAGTTGAAGCCGGGGCCCCGGAAGAACGAACCGATGATGACCAGCACAGCCCAGAACATGAGGTGCACCGTCTGGATCGACGTGGCGAACTTGCGATCCTCGGGCTTGTTCGACGGGTTGCGGTCCAGGTACGGGGTGAGGATCAACGCGATCATGCCGACACCGGGAAGGGTCACGCCGGCGACCATCGGGTGGAACATGGTCAGCATCTCCTGCAGACCGAGGAAGTACCAGGGCGCCTTCGACGGGTTCGGTGTCTGGTTCGTGTTGGCCAGCTCGAGCAGCGGGGCGTGCACGAAGATCGAGAAGACGAAGACCAGCGCGGTACACGCGAGGGCGGCCACGAACTCGGCCGCCAGCAGGTGTGGCCACGTGTGCACCTTGTCGACCGGGGTGGCCTTCACGTCTTGAATCGTGCCCGACTTGACGACGGTGAGCAGGCGCTGGGTGTGCCCGCCCGGCCCTGCGCCGATCGGGACCCCACCGCCGGCGGGAGCCGCAGCGACGACCGCGCCGACCTTCTCGGCGACGGCGACGGCACCGGGCGACTCGGCGGCAGGCTCGTCCTTGGCGGACTTGGCAGCTTTGCTGCGTTGGAGCAGGTGCGCGGGGATCCGCGGGTCACTCGCGGCCTCAGCCGCCGGTTCTGCCGACGCGGCCGGCTCGGCGGCGGCGGGTTCGGCTTTTGCCTTGTCGCGTGCGGCCGCTGCTCGCTTCAGCAGGTGCTCTGGGATTTCAGTCATGTGTCGACCTCTTCATCCTTGTTCGTAGCCAGTCAACCGGACGGATCACAACGGACCCGAAATGCCGCCGTCTTTGCGAACCCGCCAGAAGTGGATCGCCATGAAGATGACGATCACGAACGGCAGGAACAGCACATGCAGCACATACCATCTCAACAACGTCTCGGCGCCGATTTCGGAACCGCCGAGCAAGACGAATCTGACCTCCTGTCCGAAGACCGGGGTGTACCCCATCATGTTCGTCCCGACGGTCACCGCCCAGAGCGCCAACTGGTCCCAGGGCAGGAGGTAACCGGTGAAGGACAGGAGCAGGGTGAGCATCAGCAGGATCACCCCGATCACCCAGTTGAACTCGCGTGGCGGCTTGTAGGCGCCGTGGTAGAAGACTCGAGCCATGTGCAAGAACACGGCCAGCACCATCAGGTGGGCACCCCATCTGTGCATGTTGCGCACGAGCAGACCGAACGCGACCGAGGTCTGCAGGTTGTTGATGTCGTTCCAGGCCGCCGTGGTCTCGGGGCGGTAGAAGAACATCAGGAAGATGCCGGTGACCGTGAGCAGGATGAACAGGAAGAAGCTCAACCCACCGAGACACAGCGTGTAGCTGACCTTGACGGCGTGCCGCTTCACCTTGACCGGGTGCAAGTGGTAGAGCACCGAGTTCATGATCACGTAGCTGCGGTTACGCGGACTGTCGGTGTATCCCTTGCGGAAGATCGAGCCGGGACGGAAGATCGAACTCCACGCCTGGCTGCCCTGCACGCTGTCGACTGCATCCTTGGCGCGGTCGCCGATCGTGGGCTTCGGTTTGTCGTCAATGATCTTGGACATTTTCAGCGTTCCCCGGCCACGCAGGCCGCGTCTGACCGCTCACTCGCTGGCGCTCCCTCGCTCGCACGTCGTGCGGGAGGTCGGCTCAGATCGAGCGGTGCATGGGTGGGATGTTGTTCGAGTGTGGTGAGCATCAGAGCCTCATGCCATAGCCGTAGCCGTGGTTGTTGGTTCGGGTGTGGTAGTCGCCGACCGCGGTTGCGGTGCCGGCCTTGCCGAGAATGATGACGCCGGTCGGGCAGCGATCGACGCACAGCGCACAGCGGGTGCAGATGTCGTCGTCGATGGTGAACATGAACGCATCGGACGGGTCGGTGCCCGGCTGTTCGGTCCCGACCGCGTCGTCGACCGCATCGAGACTCACCATGTGGATGCACTTCCACGGACAGATGTCGACGCAGCCCTCGCAGCTGATGCACTCCGACTGGTCGATGTGGATGAACTGCTTCGGCTTGACGGCCTTCGACAGGTAGTCCGCGTCGACTTCCACCAACGTGTAGTCGTCGGTGTACGGCATCATCGGCGGATTGGCGTCGGTCTTCGCCATCTTCAGCGTTCCCCGGCCACGCAGGCCGCGTCTGACCACTCACTTGCTGGCGCTCCCTCGCTCGCACACCCCAACGGGTCTGGCTGCGCGCAACGGGTCGGCGTCGACAGGGTGGTGTCGGGCAGCGACAACTTCATCACGCCTTCTTCACCAGGGGGCGGCCGTAGCTGGACATCGGGAGTTCCTTCGTGACCTTGTCGCCACGCTTCTGCCACCAGATGGCGAGCCAGATGTTGAGCCCGAAGAAGAGGGCGTGGAGCAACACCACGATCGTGTCGCGAACCGCCTCGTACTGAAGCGTGATCGGGTTCCAGCCGCCGGCGGACTCGGGCTTGAGAATGCCGCCCGGGCCGTAGATCAGCTTGTCGCGGGACCAGCCGAGATTCTTGTCGGCGTGGTCGATGAACTGGTGCGGGAGGATGCCGTAGCTGAGGAAGAGCATCCAGAAGATGTAGGTCGCACCGAGCATCGCTTCGCCCCAGGACACGGGCTTGCCCACGGGACGACGCTTGCCGTACCAGACGACCCCGCCGATCATGGCGAGCGCCGAGATGAACGAGACGACGAACGCCTGGTTGAAGCCAGGCCAGGTCAAGATGTCGACGGCGGTCATCGGTTGGGGTGAACTCCTGAATCGGGAACGGTGACGTTCGCAAGCCTACTCACGGGAGGGGATGTGACGAAGTCTGGCAGACAGGATCTCGGCGCGCGCCAGGTTGTGCGCAAGTTCTCGCGTGACACGCGAATGCTCCGCGGCGATGCGAATCTGGATCGAAAGTTTCTCCGGCAGGTGCCCGGCATCTATCCTCTACCGCGTGACTGAGATCCCCGAGCACCTGCTGAAACGGTCGCGAGAGCGTCGCGCCGCGATCGGCCAGGGCGGCGACGCCGGCGCCTCCGATGGCGCAGCCGCCACCCCCGCAGCAACACCGGCCGCCACCGAGCAGGCAACCGCACCCGCCGCAGCCGCTGCCAGTGGCCCGCCCGCCCGCTCCGGCCCGCCCGCCCCTGAGGCGGTCACCCCGCCCAAGCCCGACAGCACCTACGTCGCCGCGGCGAAGCAGCGTCGCAAGGTCCCGTGGTGGGCCATGGCGACCCTCGGGCTCATGCCCGTGTGGGGCTTCATGTACGTCCGCGCGCTCACCGAGCCGCCAGAAGTCGTCGAGGGTCCGCTCGGCATCGGCGCCGAGCAGTACGGCAGCTGCGCTGCGTGTCATGGAGCAGCCGGAGGCGGCGGCGTGGGATACGCCTTCGCCGGCGAAGAGGTCCTCAAGACCTTCCCGAACATCGAAGACCAACTCCGCTACGTCTACTGGGGCACCGGTGAATACAACATCGCCGGGGTCGAGGTCTACGGTGACCCGGATCGCGAAGGTGGTCCGCACCTCACCAACGGACTCGGCGTGATGCCCCAGCAGGGCTCAGCAGCCGGCGGCGGCCTCACCGACTACGAGATCCTCGGCGTCGTCTGCCACGAGCGCTACACGCTCGGTGGGGCGGACCCGACCAGCGAGGAATGGGCCGAGGAATTCGAGGAGTTCTGCTCTGCCGAGTCCCCCGTGTTCGAGGCGCTCGAAGCCGGCGAGTTCTCCCTCACCGACGAAGAGGCCGAGACCTTCGTGGGTGCGAACGGCGACGAGTTCGAGATGCAAGTCGTCGGCGCCCCCGCCGAAGGCTCGCCCGCCGAATCCTGATCCAACCGCTCGGACCATCGCGGCAGCGGCAGTAGTCTGCGCGCCGTGACCGAACGTTCGTCGACCGACGTCCTCGTCGTCGGCGGTGGACCCGCCGGGTGCGCGGCTGCGATCCGTCTCGCCGCCGTCGGCCACCAGGTGACCGTCCTCGAACGCAGCGGCGGACTCTCACCGGTGGCACGCGGCGACCTCCTCGTGCCGGCAGCCGTCGACGAACTCGTCGATCTCGGCATCGACCTCGCCGCGATCGGCGCCAACCCGATCACCGGGACACGGCTGTGGCACGGCCGGACGGTCCGTTCCCGTGCGCTGGCCCGACACGCGGACCAGCACGTCGGACGGCGCAGTCGTACGCCGCATCGATCTCAATGCGGCACTGCGCAGAACGGGCGCCGGCGGTCGGCGCCGACGTCCGACTCGGCGCACGTGCGACCGCCCCGACGGTCGAACGCGGCTTCGTGCGCGGTGCGTCGATCGAATTCAAGGACGGCTCGACCAGGCGAGATCGGATGTCGCTTCCTCGTCGTCGCCGACGGCGCGAACAGCCGGTTCGGGCGCGGCCTCGGAACGCACCGTGACCGTCGGTGGCCCTACGCGATCTCGGCCAGCACCTACGTGACGAGCGACCGCTCCACCGACTCGTGGATCGAGACGTCGCTCGGGCCACCCGACGCAAACGGTCATCCGGTGACCGGCCACGGATGGGTCCATCCCGTCGGCGACGGCACCCTCAACATCGGCGTCACCGTGCTGTCGAGCTATCGCGACGTCCGCGGCGTGAACATCGTCAAGCTGCTCGACTCATTCGCCGAGTCGGTTGCCCAACGATGGCGGTTCGATCCCACCGAACGGCTGGTCGAGCCGGTTCGCCGACGACGCCGGTCGGTGGGTCGGTGTCGCCGACGATGGGGCCGACGTTCCTCGTCGCCGGCGACGCGGCCGGGCATGGCCAACCCGTTCAACAGCCACGGGGTCCGCGCCGCCCTCGCCACGGGCCGCACCGCCGCCGACGTACTCGACGAGGCGCTCACGGTCGGCAACTCGACCACCCTCCAGCTGTACCCCGCGCTGCTCGACGAAGCGCTCGGCCGGTACCACAAGGTCGGGCGACTCACCGCCCGCTTCCTCGGGCGACCCTGGTTGTTGCGCACCGCACTGGCCTCCGGCATCCGCAGCGACGCCGCGATGGGGGCCGCGCTGCGCATCGCCACGAACGAACTGCGGACGGCGAAACCGGTGGCGCCGAGCGCGCGTATCGCCTCGCCACCATCATCACCCGTTTCGCTCCGAGCTGGTGACCCGTCCCGCATCGCCGGCCGGTTGCGTGCCGGAGGTCAGTGGTGCAGCGTCTGGCGCCGCTTCCCGGGGCGCGGGAGGCGCAGCGTCACGACCGACAGGGCGAGGATCACCGGGTAGATCTCGAGGCGACCCGAGGAGCATCTGGAGCATCGCGATCGCCCGACCCGCCCGCGGAATCGCGAGGAAGTCGCCGGAGTGGTCGATGTCGCCGAGACCGGGGCCGACGTTGCCGATCGACGTCGCCGACGCCGAGAACGACGTGATCACGTCGGGCCCCGTCGCCGCGATGAGGAATGAGCCACCACCGAAGATCACGAGCGCCAGCAGCAGGAACCCGACGACCTTGCCGGCGACGTCGTCGGACAGGATGCCCGTGCCGACACGGACCGGACGGACGAGTCGCGGGTGCAGGTGTTGAGCGCCTCGCGGTGGGCGAAGCTCGACACCGCCATCACGCGCAGGATCTTCACGCCCCCGGCGGTCGAGCCGGCCATCGCTCCGATCGGGAGCAGGATCAAGATCAGCGCCTGCGACGGCCTGGCTCCACAGCCCGTATTCGCTCGTCACGTACCCCGTCGTCGTGATCGTCGAGGTCATCGTGAACATCGAGTCACGAAATCCGGCGGCAGTGCCGTCGACCCGTGCCCGAGGTGACGAACGCACCACAGTGTGGCGCCGAGCACGATCGAGCCCATAGATCCGGAACTCAGTCGAGACGAGCAGCGGCTTCACGTCCTTGCGCAGCGCCCGGTAGTAGAGCGTGAAACTGCCCCCGGCGAGGAACATCCCGACGATCGCGATCCACTCGATCGCCGCGGACTCGAAGTGCCCGAGCGACGCCTGGTACGGCGAGAAGCCCTCCGGTCGACACGGTCGTGAAGCTGTGGCTCACCGCGTCGTACACGCTCATCCCGGCGGCGGCATAGGCCAGCAGCGAGCACGACGGTCAGTCCGATGTAGACACCCCACAGCCGGCGCGCCGTCTCGCGGACTCGCGGTGTCAGCCGCTCCCCGGTCGGTCCGGGAGCCTCGGCCTGCATCAGGCTCATCCCGCCGGAACCGACGGTCGGCAGCACGGCGACGACGAGCACGATGACACCCATGCCACCCATCCACTGCGTCAACGATCGCCAGAACAGCAGACCGCGTGACGTCGCCTCGATGTCGGCGGTGACCGTGGCGCCGGTGGTGGTGAAGCCCGAGACCGACTCGAACAAGGCGTCGTCCCATCGATCGAAGTGACCGGTGAGCACGTACGGCACCGCGCCGGCCACCCCGATCACGATCCAGGTGATCGTCACCGCGGTGAAGACATCGAGCACGCGGATCTGCTGCGGCGTGATCGTCGAGCGCCACATCACGCCACCGACCACACTCATCACGAGCCCGGTGATCAGCAGCACCACGGTGTTCGCGCCGCTGTAGATCAGGTCGACCGTCGCCGGACGCGAAGACGCCCAGCCCGACCACCATGATCGTGAGACCGACGATGTGTCCGACGAGGGTCGGCCGTCGACTCGGCGCGGACCAGCCGCTCGCCACGACCGACGCACCGAGGTGCGCGGATCGAGCAGCGCTCGCGGGTCGAGGTCACGATGACCGCGACCCACGCGGAGGCTCACGCGGTGAACGCCTTCAGCAGCGCCGGGATCGAATCCGGCCGTGCGAAGACCACGACGTTGTCACCGGCGTGCAGTGTCGTACCGCCGCGCACGATCTCGCCGGTCTGCCCCTCACGGGTGACCGCGCCGAGGACGATCGAGTGCGGGCAGATGCAGGTCGGCGACGCGGACACCGTCGGCCGCCGATCCGGTCTCGATCTCGAACTCGTCGACCTCGATGTCGCTCTCGAGGAAGGTGGCAACCGAGGCCGTGCCGCCGCGCACGTGGCGCAGCACCGCATTGGCCGACGCCGTGCGCGGGCTGAGCGCCGCGTCGATGCCGAACTGACGGACCAGTGGCAGCAGCGCCAGCCGGTGCAGCACCGCGACCGTGAACGTCCGCTTCTCGGTGGCGGCGAACGCACACGCGAGCACGTTGGCCGCGTCGTCGCCCGTCGCCGCGATCACCAGGTCCATCCGGGTGATCGACTCCTCGTTGAGCAGATCGACGTCCTCGATGTCGCCGTTGACGATCGTGACGTAGGGAAGCTGCTCGCTCAGGTGCTTGGCTCGGTCGATGTCCTGCTCGACGAGCACGACGTCGGCTCCCTCTTCGGTGAGCCGTTCGGCGACGCGCGAGCCGACGGCACCACCGCCCAGCACCATCACCCGTTTGGGCCGCCGATGCTTGGCTCCGAGCAACTCCAAGATCTCGTTGCGCGCGGACCGCGTGGCGAGCACACGCACGTGGTCGCCGACCTCGAGACGCTGGTCACCACGGGGGATCACCGTCTCACCGTCACGGGTGAGCGCGCCGAACAGGAACCGCCAGTTCGGTTCGTAGCGCTGACCGATTTCGGCGAGGGTGCTGCCGGCGAGCGGCGACGAGCTCGCTGATGACGGCTCCGATCACGACCAGGTCACCGTCCGCCATCCGGTAGACCTCGTCCGCGCCCGAGACCCGCGCGAGTTCCATGATCTCGTCCGCCGTGTCCGCATCGGGGTCGATGATCAGATCGGCTCGCATCGCGTCCCGGAGGGCCTTGCCACGCGGACCGCGAAGTTCCTCGGTCTGGATACGCGCAACGGTCTGTGGGACGCCGTAGTCCTTGGCGAGCAGCGAAGCGATGAAGTTGACCTCGTCGTTCTGAGTCACCCCGGCCAGCAGATCGGCGTGCGCAATACCTGCCCGCTTCGAGCGTCGAGGGCGTGGTGGCGCTCCCGACGACGACTTGGACGTCGAGTTCCTCACCGATCGACGCGGCGACGACCTCGTCCTGTTCGACGATGACGATGTCGTTGCCCTCGGCACCGAGACGCTGAGCGAGATAGCGACCGACTTCGCCGGCGCCAACGATGATCACATGCATTGTTGCAAGTGTGCCCGATCCGCCACCCGGACGGGTCGATCAGACAGGAATCGAGACGTTCGCGAGCAGCGCCGCCGGAGCCGACCTGAGCGCAGCCGTCGCCTCGGTGTCGGGGAACCGGTCACAGGCGGAGGTCGCCCGGTCGACGTACTCCCCCGCGGTCTCCACGGCCGAGGCCACACCGACGTTGGATCGCACGATGGCCAGCGCGCGACGTTGCTGGGCCGCGTCGAGTGGGGCTCCGAGCAGCGCCGTGAGCTCGTCGCCGGCCGACGAGCCCAGCGCCATCGTGCGCAGCACCGGCAGCGTGTACACGCCTTCGACCATGTCGTGGCCGGCCGGCTTGCCGAGCTGTTCGTCGGTGGCGGTGGCGTCGAGGATGTCGTCGACGATCTGGAACACCATGCCGAACGCATTGCCGAAGTCGGTCAGCGCGTCGACGGTCGGCTCGTCGTGCCCGGCGACGATGCCCCCGATTCGAGCCGCCGTGCCGTACAGCGAGGCGGTCTTGCCGTGGATCGACGTGTAGTAGCTGTCTTCGGTTCGTGCGGTGTCGTAGGTGAACCGGAGTTCTTCGATCTGCCCCTCACACAACCAGCCGATGGTGCGCGCGAGCAGCCCGGCGACCTCGGTGCCGAGCGACGCCGCGATCTCCGATGCCCGCGACAGGAGGAAGTCGCCGGCCAGGATCGCCTGCAGATTGCCCCACTTGGCGTTGACGGTCTCGACGCCGCGGCGGGTGTCGGCCTCGTCCATGACGTCGTCGTGGTACAACGATCCGAGGTGCACCAGCTCGCACGACACGCCGCCCCGGACGACGTCGTCGGAGGCGGCTTCCCCATCGATCTGGGCCGCGACGGTCGACAGCACCGGACGCAGCCGCTTCCCGCCGGCGACGATCAGGTGGGATGCGATCTCGGTCAGATACGGTGTCGGGCGTGATGACCGCTGCGTGCATGGCGGCTTCGACACGCCGGCGGTCGGCGTCACTCGTCGAGAGCGCGAGCAACGGCGACGTCTGCGAATTCGACGTGACGTTCTCCAGGGGCACGGGCACAGGCTAGGCCGCGATCGGAACAAGGGCATCACGCTCCCTCGACACGGTCGACGCAAGAGCTGCACGACTCGAAGCGGTAGCGTCGTCGTCGTGACCGACGCCCACGAGCCGACGCCCGCACCCGACGAGCCGACTCCCTGGCCGAGTTCGACCCGAACGACGACATCGACGCCACCATCGACCTGGACGCGATCGAGGCCGATCTCGACGCGGTGCAGACTGGCGCTCGGGCGACTCGCCGACGGGAGCTACTGGACCGATGAGGTGACCGGCGCGCCGATCCCTGTCGAGGTCCTCGACGCCGACCCACTCGTCCGGCGGGCGTGATGCAGAAGAAGGCCGTTGCCTCGATGGCGTCGATCGTCGCGCTCGCCGCCGGTCTCACCGCGGCGGCACAGCGGGCTGGCAAGCAGGCTGCGGCGTCGCCGATCACCAACCGATTCGCGCGATCGGCCAGGGTCTGGAAGCTGTCGGCGCGGAACTCGGCCCGCTTCGCGGTGTCGCGCGTGCGCGGGATCGGGAGCGCCGAGGAGCGCCGAGCACAACTCGACGAGCAGTTCGCGATCCGGACCGCCGAGGACGTCGCGAAGGAACTCGGCGAGATGAAGGGGGTGCTGATGAAGGCGGGCCAGCTGATCAGCTTCATCTTCGAGGCGCTGCCCGACGAGGCGCAGGAGGCGCTCGCCACGCTGCAGGCCGACGCGGCGCCGATGGCACCGACGCTGGCAGCCAACGTCGTGAGGGACGACTTCGGCAGGCCGCCCGAGAAGGTGTTCCTGGACTGGTCCGACATGCCGGTCGCCGCAGCATCGATCGGCCAGGTCCACAAGGCGGTCACGCACGACGGCCGCGACGTCGCCGTCAAGGTCCAGTACCCCGGCGTCCACGAGGCGATCGAGAGCGATCTCGACGCCGCCGAAGTGATGTACGCGATGTTCTCGTCGATGATGCTGAAGGGCCTCGACGCGAAGGGCCTCGTCGACGAGCTCCGTGACCGGATGCGCGAAGAGCTCGACTACTCGATCGAGGCCGGCAACCTCGCCGAGTTCGAGGCACGCTTCCAAGGCCACCCGTGGGTACGGATTCCCAAGCTCGTGCCGGAGCTGTGCAGCGCCCGCGTCCTCACCACCGAGTGGGTCGACGGCATGACGTTCGACGAGTTCCGTGCGCAGGAGTCGGTCGAGACGCAGCAGCGTGCTGCCGAGGTGGTCTGGCGGTTCGCGCAGAACGCGATCACCCGGTACGGCATCTTCAACGGCGACCCGCACCCCGGCAACTACAAGTTCCACCACGACGGCAGCGTCACGTTCCTCGACTACGGACTGGTCAAGCGCTGGTCGCCCGGCGAGTGGGAGACGCTGAGCCCGACGATCGACGCGATCATCGTCGACCGCGATCCGGACAAGCTCGTCGCCGAGATGGTCACGCTCGAACTTCCTGCCCGCCTCTCACGGGCTCGACCCGGCGCTCGTCTACGACTACGTGTCGAGCCCGTACGTGCCGTACCTCACCGACGAGTTCACGTTCACCCGCGAGTGGATGCGCGACACGATCGCCAAGATCTTCGACGTGCAGGGCCCGCACGGTCCGGTGATCGAGCAGCTCAACATGCCGCCGAGCTTCGTGATCCTCGACCGCGTGGTGTGGGGCGTGAGCGCCATCCTCGGCAAGCTCAACGCGCACGGTCCGTGGCGCGCGATGCTGCTCGAGTACGTCGCCGACGGCCCACCGGCCACCGACCTCGGGGCGGCCGAGGCGGCATGGTCCGCCTCGCACCGGTCGTCCTGATCGAACCGGATCTCGGTCTCAGGCGCCCGAGGCGGGCAGGCGGATCGAGCCGCCATCTCGGTCGGGCATGCCCGATGTTGCCTGCACTAGTCTGACACGACTTGCCGGTGTACCTCAGCGCCGGCAGGGATCGTTAGGTGGGCGATGTCGCAGGGATTCCGATTCGAGCCGACAACGGTCGGTCACGAGCGCGTCGTGCGACGGGCGCGTCTCACACAGCTGCTCAACGGTCGTTTCACCCACCGCGTCACGACGGTGATCGGTGCTGCGGGATACGGCAAGACCACCGCGCTCGCACTCGCCGTCGACAGCAACCGACTCGATCCGCTGGGACGCGATGCCTGGATCACGGTCGTCAACGACGGCGGCGGCAGCCAATTCCTCGCCGGCGTTGCACGGTCGCTCGGCGCCGATCCGGGAGCGGATGCTGCGTCCACGATCGACCGAGTCACCGACGCCATCTGGTCGGCTGCGCCCGACGACGTCGTGATCATCGTCGACGATGCCCACGAACTCGGCACCGACTCGTTGGCCGCGCTCTCCGAGTTGCTCCGCCTGCTGCCCTCCAACGGACACCTGGTCCTCGGCAGTCGGCAACGCATCGACATCCCGCTCGCGCGGCTCCGCGCGCACGGCCAACTGTTGGAAATCGACGAACACGATCTCCAACTCGACAACGACGAGATCGATGCGCTCGCTGCGCGCACCGGCTCGGGCGACATCGTCCAGCAGCTCCCGAGGCACGTAGCTACGGCCGACCTCCAACTGGCTGCCGGGGTCGATGCCGGCGCCGAGTTCGTCTGGGAAGAGGTGCTGTCGGCGCTCGACTCCGATCGGCTCACCCAGCTCCGCCGATGCTCGGTGCTGGAGGAGCTCGACGACGATCTGGTCCGAGCTGTGAGCGACGGTGCCTTCGACAGCGCGAGCCTCCTCACCGGGCTGCCACTCGTCGAACGCTTCGACGGCGGGCGGCGGATGCACCCGATCCTGCGCGAAGCGCTCACGAAGCGACTGGAGCCGGGTGAACGACGCAAGACCTTGTCGATCGCCGCCGAGGCCGAGGCCGCACGCGGCAACCATGCGGTGGCTGTCCGGTTGCACCACGAGGCGGCCGATCCGATCGGCGCCCTCGACGCAGCACGCGGCTTCGCAACCGCACCCACCATGGTCCAGACCATGGACGCGGTCACGTCGATCCGACGCATCGCGGCGGGGATCGATCCCGACGCACCGGTCGTCAAGCTACTCGACGCCTTCACGCACTTCGACGGGCTCGAAGCACAGCTCGGCGAGCGGCTCACCGCGGCCGCCGATGCGGCCCGCGAGGCGGGTGACACCCGCCTGGAAACGGTGGCACTGCACCGCGCAGCCCAGACCCAACTCCTCCACCACGACGAGTCGTTCTGGAGCACGTACGAACGGATCACCGATCTGGCCGAACGGGACGAACGGGCCGGCGCAGTCCGCGCCTACCTTGCGTCGATCCTCCACCAGAAGGCCGGCGAGCCCGACGAGGCGATCCGCAACCTCGACGAGCTGGCACCGCTCGGACGCTCGATCGAGTTGAGTGTGCGCGCCGAGCGGCTCTACGACCTCGCTCGGCCCGAGCAGGTCGCCCTGGGGCTGACGGCCGAGGATCTCCTCCAGATGCCGGCGGGAGCGCGCGCGTTCATCGGGATTTCCATCTGGGTGCGCGGTGATTCGACCCCGGAAGCCTCGCTCAAGGCCGTCACGAAGTCGATCGAGCGTGCGATTCGCGCCCGGTACAGCCACCCGCTCGTCAGCACGTTGGGGACCGGAGTGCTGATCGCACTCGCGGCTGGTGAGAACAGCACGGCCCGTCGGTGGGCCGAACTCGCGCGCGACGAAGCGGCCTCGGTGGGCCGCACGATCAGCGAGATCGCGCTGATCGCACGTGCGGCCGTGGCCGCAGTGATCGACGGGGATGACACCGCGGCATCGATCCTCGCCACCGAGGGGCAGAGCTACACCTTCTCGAACGCGACACTCCTCAGATGGCCGTCGCGCGCTCAACTGCCCGCACTCGCGCTCGTCTACCTGTGTCGGCCCGATCTGCGGCCGATGTTGGACGACTGCGACATCGGCCCGAGCATCGCCACCGGGCGCTCCGCCGGGCAAGCGCTGGTCGAACTCCGCGAGGACGGCAACATCGCTCTCGCGGCAGCGCTGCCCTGGCAACGCCACAACCTCCTGCGGGCGAACGTCCTGCCACCGCATCTCGTCGAACTCGCGTGCGCGGCGATCGCAGCCGGCAACGAGCACGCCCGCGACGTGCTCGACCTCGTCCCCGACGCGCGGACACAGCTCGCACGCCTCTCGGCTGTCGACGGACCGGCCGCAGGCGTCGCCCGGGACATCCTCGGGGCGACCCCGCGATCCGAGCCGTTCCGGCTTCGGGCGCTCACGCTCGGCCCGGTCGTCCTCGAACGCGACGGCCTCGCTGTCGACACCCGCGCCTTCACCCGCCGCCCCAAGGTCCGGGAACTGTTCGCGCTGCTGCTGGAACGGGGCACGATCCAGCGCGCCGACATCTGCTCCCTGCTCTGGCCCGAACACGAGGACGAGGACAAGGCGTTGTCGAGCCTGCGCACCACGCTGTCGACCCTCAACGACGTCCTCGAACCCGACCGACCACGTGGGCAGCCCGCCTTCCATCTGCATGTCGACGGTGACACCGTCACACTCGATCGTCGCGTCACCACCGATCTCGATGACTTCGAGGAACTCGTCGCGATCGCCCAGCGCGACGACCAGTCCGGTCTACCGGCACGAGCGCTCGAGGAATATCGGGCTGCCGCGGAGTTGTATCGCGGCGACTACCTGCAGGGAGTCGAAGCCCCGTGGAACGTGCTCACCCGCCTCCGGCTCCGCACGCTCGCCGGCACGGCGATGTGCCGCGTCGCCGAACTCACCGCCGCCAAAGGCGAACCGGAGGAGGCGGCACGGTGGGCGATCCGGGCGCGTGAACTCGACGCGCTGAACGAGCGCGCCGGCCGCGTCTTCGTCGCCGCGCTCGCGGCTGCGGGCGACCGCTCGGCCGCGCGCACCGCCGCCGACGAACTCACCCGCACCCTCCGCGATGCCGACCTTCCACTGTCGCCGGCGACGACCCGTCTGCTGGATCAGCTCACGTGATGATGGAATCGGCGGCGCAGTCCTCACCGGTCGAGCGCCTGATCGACCGACCCCGGATCACGTCACGGCTCCTCGCGCGGTTCGACCATCCGCTCACCGTCGTGAGCGGCCCGGCCGGATCGGGGAAGACGTCGGCGGTCAACCAGGCGATCCAGAACAACCTGCTCGACCCGCGTGGTTCCGACTTCCTCGTCACGGCTCCCCGCCGTGGCGCCGATCCGCTCCAGTTGTTGTCCCGGATCGCGTCGTCGCTCGGGGTCGCCGACGACAGCCAGAACTCGACGCAAGCGATCCGTGAACGCATCGTCGAAGGCGTGTGGTCGCATGCGCCTGACGAAGTGGCGCTGATCATCGACGACGTGCACCACCTGCACATGCACCTCGAAGACGATCACGACGATGACGAGCACCATCGGGAGGACGCCGCCGACGGCGGTGGGGTCGGCGAGCTGCGCATGCTCCTCGAGGAGTTGCCACGCAACGGTCACCTCGTCCTGGTGTCCCGACGCACCATCCCCATTCCGATGGCTCGACTGCGTGCCCACGGTGGGCTGGTCGAGATCAGCGCCGGCGTACTCCGCTTCGACGACGACGAACTCGCCGAACTGCGCCACGCGCGCCACGCACCACAGGAGGTCGCGCTCCCGCGACATGCCGCCACCGCCGACCTCCAGCTCGCCGTCGGTGCCGAAGCAGGTGCCGACTTCCTCCGCGAGGAAGTGCTCGCGTCACTCGACCCGGACCGACTTCGCCACCTCCGGTGCATGGCGGTGTTCGACGAGTTCGACGACGAGCTCATCCACGAGATGTCCGACGGTGCGATCGACGCGGCGACACTGCTCGACGACCTCCCCCTCGTCGAGTGGGGCCTCGACGGGACCCACCGTCTCCACGGGCTCCTCCGCGAGACGTTGCTCGCACAGCAGCGGCCCGGCGAGCAACGCAAGGCAGCGTCGATCGGCGCCGACCTGCTGCTGCAACGCTCGCGCCATGCGGCGGCGATGCATCTCCACCTCCTGGCCGACGACGAGATCTCGGCACGGGACACCGCACGCCAGTTCGTTCTCGGCCCGACGCTGAACCAGTCGATCGCCGAGATCGCCGAAGTGAGACGGCTCCTCGCGACGTTCGACCAGGGCGGACCGCTGCACTCGCTGCTCGACGCCTCGCTCCACTTCGACGGGCGCGAGCGCGACATCGCCGACCGCTTCGAACGCGCCGCCGAACTCGCGCGAGATGCCGGTGACGACGTGCTCGAGGTCCTCGCGCTCCACCGCTGCCTGCAGGCCCACTTCCTCGACATCGACATGGTCGGCGAGCACCTCCGCCATCTCGATCGCCTCGACGAGTTGAGCGCGACGGTGCCGTTCGCAATCGGAGCCGTCGCCCATGCCCGCTCGCAGCTGGCGCAGTACAGGGGCGACGCTGCAGCTGCGCTGCAGGTACTCGACGACGTCAGCCACCTCGGCGAACTCGGCGAACTCGTGATCCGCAACCAGCGCCTGTGCGACCTCGGACGCCCCGAGGATGTCGCGGTCGGCCTGACGCCCGACGATCTCGCCCGCTTGCCACCTGGTTCGGAGGTCTTCATCGCATTCGGCATGTGGCTCCGCGGGGAGGCGTCGCCCGAATTCGCGAACGAGTTCGTCGGCGCCATGCTCCACGACGTCTCGGGGCGGGGCGTGGATCACACGATGATCTCCACACTGGGGACCGCGACGGCGATCGCGCTGGCAGCGGGAGACACCACGAACGCTCGACGGCGTTGCGACCAGGCCCGCGACCTCGTCCAACGCGGCGCACCCCGCACGATCGAGCTGTTCGCAACGATGGCGCGAGCCGCGTTCGAAGCCGACCAGCACTCCGACGAGGCGGCAGCGGCAATTCTCGATCCGCAGCGCACTCGACTTCCGATCGATCCGTGGCCGCTGCGCGCCCACCTGCTCGGGCTTCCGCTCATCTACGTCGTTCGTCCGGAGTCCCGGGCCGTGCTCGAGTCGATCGAACTCGGCCCTGCACTCACCACCGCCGTTGCTGCCGGCCGTGCGCTGGTGGCGTTGCGCGAGCACGGCGACCCGGGGCCGGCCGCGGAATTGCCCTGGTCGCTCCCCGACGTCCTCCGTGTCCACGTCCTCCCGCACCACCTGACCGAACTCGCGTGCGCCGCGCTGCTCACCGACACCCCCGGCGCCCGGGAGCTCCTCGACGCGATTCCTCATCTCGATCGCCACCTGGCGCGCGTCGCGAACGAGGATCGGTCGAGCGCCACCGCGAGGGCGTCGGCCCTCATCGGCGACCGACCGCGCCGCCCGCCGCACACGCTGCGGCTCGACCTCCTCGGCGACCTTCGACTCGTCCGAGACGGGCGTGACGTCACCGACGACGATTGGATCCGACGCGCCCGTGTGCGCGAGCTGCTCGCGGTCCTCACCGAACGTCGGCGCCTCGATCGTCACGAGTTGATCGACATCGTCTGGCCCGAGCACGACGACGACGGCAAGGCCGACAGCAACTTCCGAGCCCATCTGTCGAAGCTCCAGCGGATCCTCGAACCCGAACGAAGCCGCGGCGACGACTTCTACTTCCTGCGGTCCGAGGGCGACCTGCTCGTGCTCGACGACGACGTACAGACCGATGTCACCGAGTTCGAAGAACGCATCGAGACGGCGCGACGCAATGACCTCGCCGGGGTCCCGGCCCGCGCACTCGAGGGATTCATCGACGCGATCGGTTGGTATCGCGGCGACTACCTCCTCGGCGTCGCCGCCGGCTGGCCGCTCCTCACCCGACTCCGCCTCCGTGCGCTCGCCGTCGACGCCATCTGTCGCATTGCCGAGTTGACCGCGGCGCGAGGAGAACCCGAGGACGCCATCCGCTGGGCCGAGCGGGCGCGACATGTCGACCACCTCAGCGAGCGGGCGGCCCGCCTCTTCGTCAGCTCGCTGCTCGCCGCGGGGCACCGCGCAGCAGCCGCCACGGCCACGGGTGAATTCGAGACGTTGTTCGGGAGCAACGGCATCGCGATCGAGCCGGCGACGCAGCGCGTGTTCGCACGAGCCCGCTGACTGCCCGACCCTTTGCGCACAGCCGTGGGAGCCTACGATCTCGACATGGGCGCTGAGACCACGACCGACACCGCTGAGGACGCGACGTCCTCCAACGTCCGTGCACCGTTCGCACCGTGGGACCGGCGCGACCTGCCCGGCTCGTTCGACGTGGCCGAAACGGCTCGGCGCGTCGGCAACTACAAGTGGACCGAGATGAAGCTGTTCGAGGCGCTCGGCGGCTGGGTCGCCACCGTCCCCGAGCTCGACATCAAGATGCGCCTGGGCACGCACTGCTACCACCACGCCTGGCACGCCGAGCTCTGGCACAAGCGGCTGCCCGAGCTGCGGGAGATGAAGCCGGAGCGGCTCACGGTGCCTGCCAACGAGGCCATGGAGCGGTTCATCGCCGCGATGACCGAGCCCGAAGCGCCGGAGTTGACGATCGAGAAGCTGGTCGGCGTCTACCGCGTGCTGATCCCACGATTCATCGCGGCGTACACGTACCACATGAACAACACGAGCGAGATCACCGATGCACCGACCATCCGATCGCTGAAGATTCGCGCTCCAGGACGAGTTCGACGACTGGCGCGACGGCGAGCTGATGCTGCAGTCGTTGATCACCACTCCCGATGACGTTCGCCGCGCGACCGAGCATCAGGCGGCGCTGGAGGCCATCATGGTCGAAGCAGGGGGCATCACCGGGCCCGGGCAGCATCGGACCGGTCGAGTAACATTCGTCGTCGGGGCGACCCAGCGGACACACGAGGGGAAATCACATGCGTCAGTTCTTTCCGGTCGAGGATCTCGCCCGAGACGACCGTTTCGTGCAGACCAACATGGCCGAGCGGATGGCCGACACGCGCACCGCGGTCGACCTGAAGAAGACGTCGAAGAGCCGGGGCGCGTCCAACCGCCTCACCCCCGAGCGTCACGATGCCTCCGACGCGGCGCGATCATTGATGCACGGGATCATGGTCGGTGAGATCCAGGCGCTCGAAGGCGCCGGCCGCACCGCCCACGACTTCGACGCCGGCGACGGGTCCGAGGGCACGATCCCGTTCGAGCTCAAGCTCGACATGGCCCGCCAGGCGTGGGACGAGGCGCGCCACGTCGAGATCAGCGCGAAGCTGTCCGACTGGATGGGCACCGAGATCGGTCAGTTCCAGGAGAACACCGTGCTGTTCGAGGCCGCCTGCTCGAACGATCCGGTGCTCCGACTGGCCGGCGTGAACCGGGCGCTCGAAGGTCTCGCGATCGACGTGTTCACCCAGATGAAGGAGTTCGGCCAGCTGGCCGACGATCCGTTCCTCGAGTTCTGCGAGGACTGGATGTTGGCCGACGAAGTCACCCACGTGAAGATGGGCTCCGACTGGCTGCGACGGGTCACGGAGAACGATCCGGATCGCCGCGCCAAGGCGCTCGAGTTCCAGCAGGTCGTCGACAAGCTGTTCAGCTTCGGCGGCGCCCGCGGCGAGAGCGAGGAGAGCCCGATCGGTCTCGCACGGCGCTTCCGCGAGCTCGCCGGGTTCACCGACGACGAGGTCGACACGATCGCCGAGATGGACCACGACGCACTCGAAGAACGCAAGGCCGCCGTCCGCCGGGCTCAAGACGCCGCCGGCGTCTGAGTCGGGCCCCGACCGATGTCGACCCAAGTGACCGGTCGCGCCCGAGCGGTTCACGCTCGTCGCGTACGACGCCGACCAGATCGCCGAGATCGTCCGCGAGTTGGCGGCCCAGCTCGGCCTGTCGAACCCGATCGGGTCGAGGTCGACGAGAAGACGCCGTTGTCGAAGATGTCGGCGGTCGTCGAGGGCACGTCGTCGGACGACACGATCACGCTCCGCCTGCAGAGCGGTGCACTCGAAGACACCCGGCACCTCACCAACTTCAGCGAGGCCCGTGCACGCCTGTTCGTTGGGTCGCGTGATGTTGCGGGCGCGCGACCGCCTGCGACCGGACTTCACCGACGCTCCGGACGATCTCGAACTCACCAACGCCCAGAACGCCGCGTGGGACGCCTACTGCGGTGGGCGGCTCGAACGACTCGGACTCGGACCGATCCAGCAGCAGTATCGCTACGACTTCCGGAACCGGTTCGGCTTCACCGACGAGATCGACACCGTCTTCGACCGCGTGTGGGCGGCCGACGACCTCGGCTGGCACGACCTGCCCACGCCGTCCTGAGTGTTCGTTGGTGCCAGGCACCAACGAACACTTACGGCTGGGACGATCTCGACGCGCTCGGCTGACCGGCCGCCGCTCAGCCCGGAAGGGCCAGCAGCGGGTTGTGCGCCGTGGGGCGCAGCAGACCGCGCCGATCCCACATCAGCCGGCCGGCCGCGACGAGCGCCTCGGCGACCGAGGTACAGGGGCGGGGGTCGGCCAATTCGGCGAGTTCGGACAACTCGGCGAGCGACGTCGACCCGCCGCTGACCACCGCGATCTCGGCCGTACGTGCCTCCGGTGCGACCCCGTCGAGCGCCTCCCAGGCCCGCTCGAACCAGTCGGCTCGACGCGTCGTCATCGCCGCGCCCGCGATCGCCGAACGGATCGCGAACTCGACGAACGGGGTGACGTCGATGCGCTCGCCGTCGTACTCGGGGAGCGACGAGGCCTGGCTGGCCTTGAGTGCCTCGATGTAGGCGTTGCGCTCGATGGCCCAGAATTCGACCGCCGCCCAGTCGAGACGTTCGTGTTCGTCAGAGCTCGCGACCAGTTGGAAGAGCAGCCGGGCCGTTCGACCGTTGCCATCGACGAAGGGATGGATCGCGAGGAACGACGCACACAACCACGCGGCCCGCACGACCGCGGCAGCGGGGGCCACGTTGGCGACCCGGACGCAGGCGTCGAGCAGTTCGCCACAGCGCGCCCCGTCGGGCGGGCGGAACGAACTCTGGGTGACGTCGAAGCCCGACGTCGTGAGGCGGATGAGGCCCGGATTTGTCTCCTGCAGGTTCGGGTCGTGGCTCTCGGCGAATGCATTGAGCACATAGGGCGTCTCGGGACCGACCACGACGTCGAGATGGCCGCGACGCAACATCTCCAGGCGACCGTCGATGTGGCGGAATGCGGCCGAACAGCCGCCGACGCGCCGATCGAGCGTCAGATGCAGGTGACGACGACGCGGCGGCAGGAGCATCACCCGGTCGTCGAGGAAGAGATTGGCGAGCGCCTCGATCAGGCGGCGGCGACCATGGAACCGGAAGAGGCTCGCCGGGCCGTCGGCCAGTTCATCGAGGCAACGAGTGGCTTCGATCCGGGCGATGCGATGCTCGTCGAGCAGGCTCGCGTCGATGTCGGGGATCGACGGAATCGCGGTGTCAGCCATCGGCCTCGACCGTCTCGACCCGATCCGTACCGACCTGATCCGTGCCGTCGTCGATCTCCTGCAACATCAGCGCGGTCTCGAATCCGAGCACGCCGGCGACCGCTTCCGGAGGCACGAAGCGCCGCCCGGGTCCACCCGAGTGAGTGGGGAGACCGAGCCCCGTCAGCCGATCGGTGGCCGCGGCCATCTCGTCCGCATCGCCGCCGACGATCAGCTGCGTGACGCGCGGCGCACGATCGCTCAGCAGCTTCGGTCCGTGCTCGGCCGGCTCGAGCAACGTCACCGTGATCGAGCCGGCATCGAGCACAGCTCGTTCACCGCTGATCTCACCCGATGGACCCCGGAACACCACGTCCCAGCCGAAGGCGTCGACGAAAACGGCGACCGCGTCGTCAATTCGGCTCACGAGGATCTCCAGGCCAACTACGTTGGTGGTATTGAACATCAAACGGTCGTACCACACGGCCCAGCGCACGGGAGCATCAGCACCATGAACGAGGACCAAGAGACGACCGCCGACGAGACGACGCTCGACGAGCCAACGTCGGCGGTGACGAGCCGCCGGTCGCTCGTGTCGAAGGGTGCCATCGCCGCGGCCGTCGGTGCCGCCGCCGGCATCGCGATGAAGAGCCCGGCCAGCGCAGCCAACGGCGACATCGTGCGAGTCGGCGAGACCGACACCGGCACGGCGACCACCACGCTCAACGGTGGCACGACGTTCCGGGTGATCGGTGGCGGGTCGGTCGGCAACGCGTCGATCTACGGCGTCGCCGACGGAACCGGCAACAGCCGGTACGGCGTGCGCGGTGACTACAACTCTGCAGACGCAGACGGCGCCGGCGTGTACGGCTACCACAGCAGCACGTCGGTCGGCGGTACGGGCGTGAAGGGCGAATCGGCTCTCGGGACCGGTGTCTACGGCGTCAAGACCGACTCGGGCAGCGGCGGTATCGGCGTCCACGGCCGAACCGAGTCGACCACGGCCGGCGAAGGCGTCCGGGGCGAGTCCAACGGCACCGAGGGCATCGGCGTACGCGGGCGTGCACTCGGCACGCGGTCGACGGGTGTCAGCGGAGAGTCGAGCGACGGCGTCGGCGTCGCTGGCTTGGCCACGTTCGGCGTCGGTGTTCGCGGTAGGGGCACGACCGCCGACCTCGAGGCGGCGAGTGCCGGCATCATCCGGATCTCGGCGACGGTTGCCACCGACGTCACCCCGACGTCGAGCGGCCAGCCCGGATCGCTCGCACGCAACTCCGACGGTTCGCTCTGGTACTACTTCGACACCAACAAGTGGCAGAAGATCACCGGCGTCGGAACCGCCGGCGCGTTCCATCCGGTGACCCCGTTCCGGGTCTACGACAGCCGTCGTATCGCCGGGCCCCTGCTCAGCACGGCGAGCACCGACTTCACGCTCTCCGTCAAGGACGCCCGCGATCCCGAGACCTACGCCATCACGACGACCGACGCGACGCCGGTGGGCGCCGCGGCCGTTTCGGCGAACATCGCCGTCATCAACACGTCCGGCAACGGGTTCATCTCGGTCAACCCCGGTGGCGACTCCGCGATCGGGGCGTCTGCGCTCAACTGGTTCGTCGGTGCGCGTCTGGGCAACGCCGGCATCTTCCGCCTCAACGGCAACCGCGAGCTGCAGATCATCGCCGGCGGCAACTCCACGTTCGAATTCCTCGTCGACATCACCGGCTACTGGCTCTGATCCCCCTGACCGGCACGCGACGGGTCGAAACCGAGCCGGGGATCGACATCGAGTTGATCGACGTCGGGCCCTCCGACGGTCCCGTGATCGTGCTCGCGCACGGCTGGCCGGAGAGTTCGCACTCCTGGCGACACCAGATCCAGCCGCTCGCCGCAGCGGGCTGGCGGGTGCTCGTCCCCGACCAGCGCGGGTACGGCTCGTCGTCGGCACCTCGCGACGTCGCCGCGTACCGCAGCGACCGGCTGTCTGCCGATCTGGTCGCGCTGCTCGACGATGTAGGTGCGACGACCGGCACCTTCGTCGGCCACGATTGGGGGGCGCTCGTCGTGTGGGACCTCGCACGGTTCCACCCCGATCGTGTCGCGGGCGTCGTCAACGTGAGCGTCCCGTACACACCGTGGCCGATGAAGCCGACCGACATGTTCCGAGCGGTGTATGGCGACCGATTCTTCTACATGCTCTACTTCCAGGACGTCGGGCCGGTCGAGAACGAACTGGAGGCCGACATCGACCGGTCGCTGCGGACGGTCATCTGGGGTGGATCGGGCGAGATGGCGCGGCCACCTGTCGATCCCGCTGAGCTGCCGCCACTCGAAGGAACCGGTCTCCTCGACGCGTGGACCGGCTCGTTGGCCGTGCCCGAGGGTCTTCCCGACTGGTTGCCGGCCGAGGATTTCGCGCGCTACGTCGAGCAGTTCACGACCAGTGAGTTCTTCGGCCCGATCAGCTGGTACCGCAACCTCGACGCCAACTGGGAGCTCACGAAGGACCTCCCGGCGCCGCCGATGCCGTGTGCGTTCATCGGTGGAAGCCGAGACATGGTGATCGCTCATCGCATGGAGTACGTCGACTCGATGCACGAGCTCCTCCCCGACTTCCGGGGTGCCACGATCATCGACGGTCCGGGACACTGGACGCAGCAGGAGGCACCGTCGGAGTTCAACGACGCGCTGTTCGGTGCCCTCGAAGCGATCCGCTGACGCCGACGGTCCCGTGACTACTTCGAGCGCCGCAGGTCAGCGCCCGGCCCGGACCACGGCGAGTGGGCGACAACACGGGCGCTTCCAGCCGAGGTCGGCAACCTTGCCCGAGGGCGGCCAGTGGTCGTCACGGCTGTACGCCCACCACTCGAGCGGGTTGAGGTAGTAGGCCGTCGACTCGACGACCTTCGTGAACCGCTCGTCGCGTCGACGCACCGCCCAGATCACCATGCCGGCCGCGCCGGCGAGCACCATCCACCCGAGGTACAGCGGCCGGGTACAGCGGTCCGAGCCAGCGGGCCTGCCAACAGTGCACGTCCTCGTGATCGGTCACGAGTCGGCGACGGCGCGGGCGCTCGACGTCGCCGGCCCCGCCGATGACGTTGCCGAGGGTCGTCGCGAAGCCGCGGCGCGGCATGAAGCCCCGTCGGTAGACGTGCCGGTTCTGACGAGTCGACAACTCGGGGACGTAGCCGGCGTCGCGCTGGAGGATGCCGACGACATTCGCGAGCAATCCCGCCGACGTCATCGGCAACGACCATGTCGAGTCGAGTGTGAACGCGACGAGCCCGGTCGAGCAGGACCAGTCGTAGGTGCGGCGCCACCCGGAGACCGCGCCGTTCGCACCGGCGAACGCCGCTGCGATGGTCGGCACGCCGACGAGCGACCCGACGGCACCGCCGAACGCGGCCGCGGTGACAGTGGTGGCGGCGGTTTCGAACACACGCCGACCGAGGCTCACAACGATGTGGGAATCAGTTGCGCAGCTTCGACAGGAGGCGGAGCATCTCGAGGTACAGCCACACCAGCGTGACGAGCAACCCAAGGGCAGACACCCACTCGTAGTCTTTGGGCATCTGGGCGTTCACGCCCCGTTCGATGCGGTCGAAGTCGAGCGCCAGGTTCAGGGCTGCGACCCCGCTGACCACCACGGAGAACCCGATGCCGAGCAGGCTCGGGCTGTTGATGAACGAGATCGAGGCACCGAACAGGCTCATCAGGAACGAGACCCCGTAGAGCACCATGATGCCCAGCGTGGCGAAGATGATCGCCCGCCGGAACTTGTCGGTGACCTTGATGATCCGGGTGCGGTAGAGCACCAACATGACCAGGAACACCGACAGCGTTGCGCCGATCGCCTGCACCACGATGCCGTCCTGGAACGACTCGTACATCCGTGAGATCGCACCGACGGCGAAGCCGTAACCGATCGAGTAGACCGGCCCGAGGAACTTCGCCAGCATCGGCTTGAAGCTCGCGACGATCACGGCGATGAAACCGATGATGATGCCGACGAAGGCGATCGGCGGCATCTGGTAGGTCTCCTGACCCGCCGGGCCGGTCGGACCGGACGCCTGCGACCAGCCGAACGACGCGGACATCAGCAACAGGATGAAGAGCACCGCAACGGCGCTGATCGTGCCGTTGAGGGTCATCACCTTCTTGTTCCAGCTGGACACCGGGCCGTCGTCGATCGGCCGAGCACCCGGGATCGCACCGGCCTGCTCGCCGCGTACCGGCGCCGCCCAACCTGCAGCGTCACGCTGCATCGTCTGGTCATTGAAGATCGGGTTCGACATCACACGATTGTACCGGCGCCTGGTTGACCGCCACCGCGATCCGGTACCGGTTCAGTTCAGGTCGTGGGCGCTGAGCCCGTCCCACAGGTCGATGTCGGGCGGCGCGGCGAGGAGGCCGTTGCACGACTCCGCCATCTCCACCATCAGCGCCGAGTCGAAGTGGGCCCGCTGCGAATCGAGGTCATCCCATTTCTGCACGATGAGCATCCGACCCGGGTTGGTGACGCTCGCACAGAGGTCGACGTTGCGACAGCCCTGCACCATCCGCGTCAGCACCACATACTTCGACAGCACGGCGTGGAGTGCCGCCGGATCGCTCGCATCGAACCGCATCGTCACGACGGCGAGCTCGACCTCAGCCACCGTGGCACGGTTCGGGTCGGTCTGCGGGTCATCTGTCATCGTGATACTGCCGATCTCTTCATCTCAACAAGCGATACCGCACGACCGGGGTCACATCGCGAGTTGGGCCGCGGCGCGCGCTCGGTATCGTGACGGGCGTCTCGCAGCTCCTATCACAAACGCCCACGGCGTGTGTGGATCGGAGGCCTTGGGGAGATCCGGTGTCGTGCGAAGTTCCATGCGACACCGACCAACTCGGCAATTCGAAAGTAGGTCGCTGGTGGCGAAAGATCGAGTCGAACGGGACGACGAGGACCTCGTCCGTCTCTACCTCACCGACATCGGGCAGTACACGCTGCTCACGAAGGACGACGAGGTTCGACTCGCGAAAGCCATCGAGGCCGGTAACGAAGCAATCGAGCATCTCGACTCGGGCGGCAAGGAGCTCACCCCGGCGAAGAAGCGTGAGCTGCGCCGGACCGCCCGCAAGGGTGAAGAGGCTGAACGCCAGTTCGTCCAGTCGAACCTCCGCCTGGTCGTGTCGATCGCGAAGAAGTATCAGGCCTCGGGCCTGCCGCTCCTCGACCTCATCCAGGAAGGCAACCTCGGTCTGATGCACGCAGTCGAGAAGTTCGACTGGCGCAAAGGATTCAAGTTCTCCACCTACGCCACATGGTGGATCCGCCAGGCGATCACCCGCGGCATCGCGAACACCGGCCGCACGATCCGCCTCCCGGTGCATGCCGGCGACACGCTCGCCCGGCTGCAGAAGGCGCGTTCGCGCCTGGAGCTCAAGTACGGCCGCCCTGCGACGCTCTCCGAGTTGGCGAAAGAAGTCGAAATGCCGGAGGACAAGGTGACCGAGGCGCTGCGCTTTGCTGCCGAGCCACTGTCGCTTTCGGAGCCACTTCGAGAAGATGGCGATGCCGAACTCGGCGACGTGGTCGAAGACCGCTCGGCCGAGTCACCGTTCGAAGTGGCGGCGACGGCGCTGCTCCCCGAGGAGATCTCGCGGCTGCTGGCCCCGCTCGACGAGCGCGAACGTGAGATCCTCAAGCTGCGCTTCGGCCTCGACCGCGGCGAGCCGCGCACGCTCGAAGAGGTCGGCGACCACTTCAGCCTCACGCGTGAGCGCATCCGCCAGATCGAAGCCCGGGCGATGAGCAAGCTGCGCCACCCGAGCTCCGACACCGGCGCTCGCGACCTCCTCGCCGTCTGATCTCTCGCACCGGGTCACGCTGCCTCGCCGCCGTGCTGCCCGCGCGCCCCCGCAGGCTTGTGTGACCCAACGCGACACTCGGGGGCACATTCGGTCACACAAACCTGCTGCTGAGCGCGCACGACCACGTAGGTGCGCTTCCGGGCGGCGGCCGTCGCCGTCGTCGTCGCCCTCACGACACCAGCGGTGAGCGAACCACCACCCCGACGAGGTTTGGCTCACCGCCGGCCAGGAGTCGCCGGAAGCGGTGAGCGAACTGCCACCGGGGAGGACGTTGGCTCACCGGGGCCGGCCGGCAACGATCAGGCGGGGCCGGAGAAGTTGAGGTCGGGGACACCGCCCTCGCCGAGGGAGGAGAGGTACTTCTCCTTCGGGTCGTACGAGGCGGCTGCCTCCTCGCCCTTGTTGACCTCGGAGCGGCCGACGACCATCCAATGCACTTCGTCGGGGCCGTCGGCCAGGCGCAGCGTGCGCTGGGAGGCGTACATGTCGGCCAGGGGGGTCCACTGCGACACGCCGGTGGCGCCGTGCATCTGGATCGCCTGATCGATGATCTCGCACACCCGGATCGGCACCATCGCCTTGACGGCGCTGACCCACACGCGGGCCTCGGCGTTGCCGAGCTCGTCCATCGCCTTCGCGGCGGTGAGGACCATGCGGCGCATCGACTCGATCTCGATGCGTGCCTTGGCGATCATCTCGGTGTTGCCGCCGAGCTTGGCGAGCGGCTTGCCGAACCCTTCGCGGGTGAGCCCGCGCGACACCATCATCTCGAGCGCCTTCTCGGCCTGGCCGATCGAACGCATGCAGTGATGGATGCGACCGGGCCCGAGGCGGACCTGGCTGATCTCGAAGCCGCGACCCTCGCCGAGCAGCACGTTGTCGTACGGCACCCGGACGTTGTCGAACTCGATGTGCATGTGACCGTGCGGCGCATCGTCCTTGCCGAACACGTGCATCGGGCCGAGGATCTTCACGCCGGGCGCATCGATGGGGACGAGGATCTGGCTCTGACGCTGGTGCGGCGGTCCGTCGGGGCTCGTCTGGACCATCGTGATCATGATCTTGCAGCGCGGGTCGCCGGCGCCGGAGATGTAGTACTTCTCGCCGTTGATGACCCATTCGTCGCCATCGCGGACGGCCTGGCACGCCACGTTCTTGGCGTCGGACGACGCGACATCGGGCTCGGTCATCGCATAGGCGGAACGGATCTCACCACGCAGCAACGGGTCGAGCCACTCGCGCTTCTGCGCTTCGGTGCCGACGCGTTCGAGCACCTCCATGTTGCCGGTGTCGGGCGCCGCGCAGTTCATCGACTCCGATGCGAGCGGGTTCTTGCCGAGTTCGATCGCGATGTACGCGTAGTCGAGGTTCGAGAGACCTTCGCCGGTCTCGGCGTCGGGCAGGAAGAAGTTCCAGAGACCGTTCGCCTTGGCCTTGTCCTTCACGCCTTCGAGAAGTTCGAGTTGGCCGGGGGCGTAGGACCAACGGTCGGTGCGGTTCTCCCCGAGCTTGAAGAACTCCTCCGACATCGGCTGGACCTCTTCACGGATGAAGGTCTTGACGGCTTCGTAGAGCGGACGGACACCTTCGGACATCCGGAGGTCGTACATGTCAACAGTGGATTCGAGAGCAGGCATGTCCCGAACCTAGTGACGGCGAACAGCGCACCTCCCATCGAGACGGGCCCGACGGACGCGCACCGGGAGGATCCGTTTCGTGCGGACGTGTTCGTACAGCTCCCCCAGATCGTCGACCTGTTCGAGTCGTTGGAGGACGAACTCACGCTGTCGCCCGAGAGGCTGCAAGGCAGCTGACCTGAGGCTGCCGGCCCGACACTGGCGACTGGCCCGGCCACTCCGAAGGCACCGTGGCGCAAGCAGCGCGGAACGCTCAGGCGCTGAGCATGGTGGTGAAGAGGAAGCCGGCGAGCGCGGCGAGGCCGACGAACCCGCCCGACCGGTGCAGCGCCTCGGGCATCATCGTCTGGGTGATCACGGTGAGCATCGCCCCCGCTGCCAGGCCCTCGACGACGGCGAACGCCTGCTCGGGCGCCTGCTCGAACACGACGCTGCCCGCAGCGGCGCCGAGGCCGGTCACGAGGATCACCGTTCCCCACAGCAACGCGATGTTCCGCCACGCGAAGGCCTGCTCACGCATGCCGACCGAACTGGCGAGCGCCTCCGGGTAGTTCGAGAGGGCGATGCCGACGATGAACGAGACCCGGATCGCCCCGGCGGTGGCGCCGATCACCAACGACTCAGGGATGCCGTCGAGCAGCAGCCCGAGCCAGATCGCAATCGGCGCACCCTGGACGACCGTGGCACTCGACCGCGGCCGGCATCGCGCCGCGATGCACTGCTGCGCTGCGCCCGCTTGCGAACACCGAGACCACCTCATCGTGGTCGAGTTCCTGGTCGCGTTCGAGGTACTCGGTGATCCGCGGGCTTTCGATGAAGCCGGCCAGCGTCGATCGCAGCACCGGCTCACGCTCGACCAACTCGGCCAGGTCAGCGCCGTCGCAACACCCACACGTCGCAGGTGCTGTGGGCGATCGCGGTCGCGGTGTGGCGCATTCCGGTCACGAAGGAGTGCAGGCCGAACTCGTCGCCCTCCTGGAGCAACACGCTCTCGTCGGAGTCGCCGGTGGCGTCGATCAGCGAGACGTCGCCGTCGGAGATGACGTACAGCCGGTCGCCCGCCTCGCCGGCCCGGAAGAAGACGTAGCCCGCCTCGTGCTCCTCGGGGAACATGACCCGAGCGACCTCGCCGAGCACCACCCGGGGCAGACCGCGAAACGGCCCGACGTCTTCGAGATGATCGATGATCTGCTCGGTCGGAGTCGGTGCGGCGAGCTCGACGAGCGGCGGGAGCCGCTCCATCCCCTCGTCGTCCACCGTCTCGGTCCACGAGGCGATGTCGTCGTCGCCGATCTCGGGATGGTTCGCCCGCAGATAGTCGACCAGGTCGTCGCTGTGAACCCGATCGCACAGGCGATCACCGAAGGTCGGGCAACTCCCGAGCACGCTGCGGAGCCGATTGCGGCTGAGCCGAAGCACCTCGCTGTCGACGACGGCCGTCGACGACGAACGATGCTGCAGACCGCTCACGAAGGCCTGGTGGCCGAACGCCTGGAACGGGTGCAGTCGGAACTCCCCGGTCGGGGTCGTGAGCGATACCTCTCCCTCAGCAACCACGTTGAGGTGCTCGCACGGGTCGCCGTGCCGGTACAGGGCCTCGCCGGCGTCCAGGCGCGCGGTGCGGAACGCCTTGGCGATCGCTTCGAGCTCGCGGTCCGGAAGCCCGTCGAAGATGTCGATCCGCTCCAGCCCCTCCAGGATCCGCCGCCGCGTCGTTGCTCACGGTCACGCAGGAACGTGATCGAGGTCGAGGCCTTACGGAGGAACCCGCCGCGGGCGTTGATCGCCCGGTTCAGCCCCTCGAACACCAGGCCGCCGACGACAGCACCGACGGCCAGCCAGCCGAAGTCGCCCAACTCGACCGACGGGGCGACGATGTCGATCGTCACCGCAGAGAGCAGCGCACCGGCACCGAATGCCGTCAGCAATCCGAGCACGAAGTTCGTCGGCTTCCAGAACCGGGCGGTCAACGCACCGAGACCGAGCGGCGCGGCCGACAGCACGCCAATCATGAACGCACCGACGACGACTCCCACACCGTCATGATCCCACGAACCGAGCGCGTCGCTTGCGAACGTCTCGTGTTGCGGAGTGGGCCCGACCCACTCCGCAACGGATCGCTTGGCGAAGGGTGCACGGGAATCGAACCTACGACGCGCAGGCGGCGACGAGATCGTCCTGGAAGGTGAACCCACCGCCCGGGAAGGCGAACGGGGTGGTGTCAAGAGGTGGTGCCGTCGAGCGGCGGCACCTCCCAACCGCACGGTCGATCTCCGTCGATCAGACCGTTCGGTCGCATGACACCGGTCGGGCGGGAGTCAGAGCAGGAACACGTCCTCGAGGTCGTCGAAGATCGTCGCTCTCCATCGTGCAAGCGGGCTCTGGCCCTCGAGCAGCTCCCGCGTCGCCTCGAGGACGGCGTCGAGTGGCATGAGGTAGCAGTACGGATCGTGGACCGATCGGTCGCCGACATCGCCGGTCGCGTCGATCGGTGGCTGCCAGGCCACCATCTGGCGATGGGCGCCGTCGGCCAGCGCGCGCACTGCCACATTGCCCATCCTGCTGCCGAGCAGCCGATCGAACGCGCTGGGCCGACCTCCCCGGACGACGTGCCCCAACACCGTCACACGGGTCTCGACCTCGCCCGCCGACTCACCCGTCCGCTGCCGCAGCTCGGCGTCGACCAGCTCCTTGAGCCGATCCGAGGGCGTCTCGATGCCTTCGGCCTTGATCGCGATGACCTTCTGGGTGCCACCCCGGTGTCGCACCGCCAGCACCGCCTCGACGACAGCGTCGACCAGCTGCTCTTCGGTGCGATCGGCCTCGGGGAACAACACCATGTCGGCGCCGGACGCGATCGCGCTGGTCATCGCGAGGTAGCCACACTCGCGGCCCATGACCTCGACCAGGAACACCCGGTCGTGGGCGCTCGCCGTGTCGGCGATCTTGTCGCAGGCCTCGACGATCGTGTTCATCGCCGTGTCGACGCCGATCGAGAGGCTGGTGAGCGCGATGTCGTTGTCGATCGAGGCCGGAATCCCGACCACGCGGACCGGCCAGTCGCCGGCCTCCTCGGGGTCGCTCATGTGGAGCGCTCCGGTCAGCGAGCCGTTCCCGCCGATGACGATCAGTCCGTCGATGCCGGCGTCACGGAGCACGTCCCGGGCGGTGGCGCGCACCTGGGGTTCATGGAACTCCGGACAGCGCGCCGACTGGAGGATCGTTCCGCCGCGCCGCAGACCGTCGGCAACCGAGAGCGCATCGAGCGGCTCGAGCTCACCGTTGACCAGACCTCGGTAGCCATGCCGGATACCGATGGGTTCGTGGCCCAGCGCCAGGGCCACAACCGCTGCCGCCCGGATCGCGGCATTCATCCCCGGTGCATCGCCGCCGCTCGTGAGGATCCCGATTCGCATGTAGTGCTCCCGTGGTGCTCTGGTGTCGAGGTCAGATCCAGGTCTAGTCCAAGAACACCATCGTTCCCGAGCCCGTGGGCCCGCCTCGTGGCCATGGCCTCGGTTCGTCCAGGAGCGTCACGGTCGAAGGTGTCCACCACCGCACCCTCGGCCCAGAGTTCGGGACTGGCCACGACGGGGGTGAGGAGAGCGGAAACCGCCACTGCTCCGACGGTGCCGGGTCGCGAAGCGGTCGATGTTGCCGGTGTGGCCGATGATCAACGCTGCGGTGAGTCGTGACCGGGGTCAGCTCCCGATCACGATCGAATCAGGATTTCAGCGGCGAGCGACTGTGCTGGCTCCATACCTGCCGGTTCGAACCATTCGGCCGTGATCACCGCGAGGCCGTCGGGTGTTTCCATGATCCACAGCGTGCCGTCGGGCGGAGCAAGCCAGCCGACATCTGGTTGCTCGGACCGCCCGAACGTGGATGGTGGTCTGTTCGGACCGGGCTCAACGCTGTTGACGATGTTCACCTCGGTGGCCTCGTAGCCGCTGAATTCGCGTGTTCCGACGACCGTGGCCGTGAGGTCCGGGTCGCGTTCGAGTGCACCGACAACATCGTCGACCGTTGCGAGCGGCTCGCCATCGAGCGCTTGATCCGTGAAGAAGATGTCGGCCTCGCTGGGGCCGTCCAGCACAATGCCGGAGAAGAACTCGTCCCGCTGGAAGACGAAGTGTGGTTCCGACATCTCGAACGTGATGCCCGGTCCGACCGGCAAGGTCACGACACCGGCCGGAACGTCGCCGTGTCCAGCACCAGTTGGTGTGAGTCCCAATCAAAGCGTTGGGTACGGTGTGCGCATGACGAGGAGCGGTGTTCGATCGATACCTGGTGTCGCACTTCGTGATGCGTACCGGTTCGAATCGGACGACCCAGAGTGTCGATTCCAGGGAGTCGTGTTCAAGGAGCTTCCCCGCCCTTGAACCGGGAGGCGCGGCTCTCGATCCGGCGATGTCAGACGCGTTGAGCAGCACACAGGGGCGGGTTGGAGTAGATGCGAAATCGTCGGTTCTCAGCGTTTTGCGACCCAGATGTCGGTGCTCGGGTTCACGAGCCCGACCCATCCTTCGAGCTCGCCGTGTACACCAACCGCGATCAGGGAGCCGTCGGTGGTCAGGATGGTGCCGTCGGCCAGTCCGCGCTTGTCGAAGCCGGCCAGTACCGATCAGGTGGACGGCGACTCGAGGGTGGTCCAGGCGAGCAACATGGCTCACGTCCCACATGACCTCGTACGCGTCGGCCCCGAACATGTCTGGCTCCAGTCCGTCGCTGCTCTTGTGCGTCGCGGTCTGTCTGTCGCCGCCCGTCAGAGGACGATGACCTCACGGGTGTTGCTCATCGGGTTGGGTCGAAGTCCTCTGGCGCCTCGCGTTCGTCATCACGACAGTGATTGTCATGGCACGCCGATTCGGTGCGATCGCATTTGCTTTCGGACTGGTGGCGGTCTCCTGCACAAGTGGTAGCGATGAGTCGGCGCCGGACTCGACCGAGAACCCACCGACGGCGAGTGAGTCGGTGACGACAGCGCCGGTCGCAAGCGACGCGCCGACGACCTTCTTGGTTGCCGATGCCTTCCTGCAAGAACTCGGGTGGGTCCCCACAAATCCCTGACCGCCGTCACCAGCTCGCCCATCCCATGCCCACTCGACGAACAACTCACCGTCGAGAGCGTCAGCCGACGTCCGCAACCAGCCGTTCTCGTCGCTCAGAACACCGCAGGTGAACCGCGAGAGCAGCGCTCTTGATCGGCACGTATGCGCTCGGTCAGATGCTCAAGATCGCGCGCAGCGACATGGCTCGACCATGACCTCAGCACAACCGATCGTCTGCCGGTGACGAGCGCGCTGAGCCACGGGACATCGAGAGTCGACGGAGGCCGAGAGGTTCGAGTCGGTCGCCCGCCGCGCCGTCTTCCGGGGGATCAGGGTGATCGAAGGGGGAGTCGCTCGGCCGCAGCGACCGACATGACATTGATGCGGTAGCTGTTGACCAGCGCTCGGACCACGGTGACAGCCAGGAAGGCAACGAAACCGGCGCGGTGGGACATCACACCGAGGATCGGCAACACGACCGGAACCCACCATGCGACGTTGTAGGCGATCAGCATCAGCCGCTCACTCGATGTTGCGGCAGGTGCGACCCGACTCTCCTTGGTGCGAAGCGATGCGAACCGCATGGCGGAGTGTTGCTCGACAACGTTTCAATAGTTCCATCAACTCAACTCCTGCCCAAGCGGCCTGCATCGGTGGGTTGGGCGACGTTGTTGGTCGACATGTCGCGAGTGGCATTTCGTCGTCCTCATCGCCATGGCCATGACCAGCATCGCGATGACGACAGCAAGGATGGCCAACTGGCCCCACACCGACCCGACCGCAGCGTCGATGACACCGGCCCCGCGACGACTGCTGCAACCAGCAACATTCGAACCCGATGTGTCACGACCTGCTTCACTTTCCCGCGTTCACGCGGTGCCGTTCGAGATCAGCACGTACTTCCCGGCGTGGCCACCCTGTTCGAAGCGTCGGTGTGCGCTCGCTGCTTCGGCGAGTGGGATGCGCGCCGCGATGATCGGATCGAGCTTGCCGGTTACAGCCAGGCCATAGAGCTCGCTCAACGTGTCGTGGTACCAATGCTCGTGCTCGCTCGGATAGGTGTCGAGCCCAGGTGAGAGAGGCACGCCTCTTCCATCGGGCAGCAACTTGAGCACACCGATGACGACAAGGCTGGGTGGGATGATCTTCGTTCCGTGCGTGTTCGCTGCGGCCATCCCGAGCATCAGCAGCCGGCCGCCGGGACGCAGGCAACGGTAGGAACGCCACAGCTGACGAGGCCCGCCGACCAGGTCGAACACGACATCGACTCCGTCTCCGGTGAGCTCGTGAATCCGGTCGGAGAAGTTGCAGGCGTGGTAGTCGATCGGTGTCGCTCCGAAGGACGCCACGAGTTCGTGGTTGGCGACGGAAGCCGTGGAATACATCTCGAGTCCGGCAAGTGAACCGAGTTGGAGTAGTGCAGAGCCCACGCCGCCCGCGCCACCGTGGACCAGCATGCGTTCGCCCCCGCGTGCGTCGGCGGTCACGTGCAGTGCGAGGTGCGCCGTCAGATAGTTGATCGTGGCGGCCACAGCGGTGACCGAGTCGAGATCTGGCGGGAGCGCCACCAGCTGGTTGACCGGGCGGCAGATGTGCTCGGTGTAGCCACCACCGTCGCCGAATGTCCAACCGCCGACTCGCTGTCCGACCTCCAGGCCCGAAGCGTTGCTACCGGTCGCGTCCACGACGCCGACGAAGTCCTCGCCTGGCGTGTAGGGGACCCGCGTGAATCCAGGGAACCATCGTGCGCGCAGCATGACGTCGTAGGCGGACACGCCAGCAGCGAAGACCTTCACCCTGGCCTCGTTCGGGCCGGGTTCGGGCAGCACCTCCTCGATGACCTCGAGCACGTCGGGACCGCCGCGGTGAGACACGACGACCCGACGGTTGAGCGCCGTCATACCGCCCGCTCCGCTCGAAACGTAGGTCTTCGTCCGACCATCGTTGCCGAACACCGATCTGAATCTCGTGTCCCCCCGTTCATCGCGCTCTCACTCCACAACACTCCCGCCTAGCCTCCACGGCTTGCGCCGAGATGGCATACCGCTCGACCTCTTGACTGTTGACATCCAACTCCGACATGGCTTCGTCCACCAGGGGCCAACGTCCCCGCCGGGCAGCCTTGACGAGACCGATTCAAGGCCCCGATACCCGCACGATCCTCGCTGTTGGCAGCGTCTGGACAAACAGTCCCGCCAGCGCAGCTGCACGCGCTCAGAACGCTCCGACCTCACTGGGGTCGCATGCAGCGCGTCGCGTTTGGTGGACGCAGCCGTCATGGGCGTCGAGGTGGCGCTCCTGGTTCGCGCGGTCCCGGCCAGGCGCAGTAGCTTCATCGCACCGGGCAGCCTGGTCGAGGCCGCTTCTCGCCCGACTCTCGAGGGGAGTATCCATGTCTGATCTCGTTGTGAGGCCAGTCGATCCGACACCCGGCCGACGCGGGAAGCCGACTCCCGTGGGGTCGGCGAGCCGTCCCCGGGTCGTCGGGGGGACGCTTCTTGTCACCGCGGTGGCCGCGTCCATGACCGTCGGCGTTCGAGCCCTTCCTGCCGAGGGAACCATGCCATTCATCGCGGCCCTGGCGTTGGGACTGGTGATCGTGCCATTGGTTGGTTCAGTCCTCGAATGGTTCGTCCATCGCTTCGTCTACCACGAGGCAGTGGTTCCGATCCTCGCCCCGATCTTCACCGTGCACACCGCTCACCATTACTCGTTCTTCCCGACGTGGCGGTACATCACTCGCGGGCCGGCTCGCCGCTTGGCGATCACCAAGCGAGCACCTGACATCCACACTTCGACCGCTCGCAACGCCGGCGTCCGCCTTGCCCACTTCGGCTGGTACATGGCGATCGGGGTCGCGCTGGTCTGGATTCCGGCCTGGCTCGCGACCGGGAACTTGGCCTTCCTCATCGGCATCGTGATCTCGTCGATCGTCGTGTCGAATCTCTTCATCGTCGTGCACGACACGATTCATCGACCCGGCAGCCATCGCCTCGTCGAGGCACAGCCCTGGTTCGGATTCCTCGACCGTCACCATTACGTCCATCACGTCGACCTCGGCGCCAATCTCAACTTCCTCCTCCCGCTCGCCGATCTGCTGTTCGGCAGTCTCCGGACCCGGATGACCCAGGACGAGGTCGCTCGCCACGGCACGCTCGCGGACGCGAAGAGCCGTCCGATCGGGGAGGGCGAGCGAGCTCGCAACGCCGTCGTGGAGTGATCGACGCGGCCCACGACGAACGGTCGGGCAGCGTCGTTCGACGCGTTGCGCTGGTCTGTCCGTACAGTCTCGACACCCCCGGAGGCGTGCAGCACCAAGTTCTCGCCCTCGAGCGAGCACTGACCAGGCTCGATCACCGGGTCACGGTGCTGGCACCCGGACCGACCGGCGGCCTGGGGCGGACCATTCCGATTCCGGTGAACGGTTCGATCGCTCGGATGGCGCCGCATCCCGCCGGCGCTTATCGAACGAGACGTGCGTTGACCCGAAACCCCTTCGACGTGATCCACCTCCACGAGCCATTTGCGCCGAGCATCACCATCCCGGCCCTGTTGCTCCACTCCGCACCGACCGTCGCCACCTTTCATGCCGCAGGTGAACGAACGCCGTATCGATGGTTCGGGGCGCCGGCGCGGCGGCTCGCTCGGCGCATCGACGCGTCGGTTGCCGTTTCCGACGCCTCAGCCGAACTCGTTCACCGGCACCTTGGCTTGACCTGCACCGTGTTGTACAACGGGATCGAGCTCGAACGCTTCGGACCGGGCAGACGAGATCGCCGAAGTCGCAGCGTGTTGTTCCTCGGGCGACACGAGACGCGCAAGGGACTCGACGTGCTCCTCGAGGCGATGGCCGACCTGCCGAAGGACGTCTCAATCCTGATCGGCGGAACCGGTCCAGATTCCCCCCGCCTCCGGGACCGGTACTGCGGCGACCCACGCGTCGTCTGGCTCGGGCAGGTGTCGGAGGCAACCAAACTCGAGCTCCTGGACCGATCCTCGGTGCTCTGCGCCCCCTCGCGTCACGGTGAGTCGTTCGGCGTCGTGCTCCTGGAGGCGATGGCGGCAGGACTCCCGGTGGTGGCGAGCGATCTCCCCGGCTATCGCGGGCTGAGCAACGACGGCACCGCGGCCAGACTCGTGCCGCCCGGCGACCCGGCCGCACTCGCCCGGGAACTCATCCGGGTACTGTCCGACGACCCTCTCGCTGATTCGCTGCGTACGGCCGGCCTCCATCAGGCGCGCCGCTTCTCGTTGGACGCCCTCGCCGAGCGGTACGTCGAGATCTACGAAGGTCTCGTGGTCACGGCCCGGCAGCCGCTGGTCTCGGATCAGCAGTAGCCGCCACAGCGCGGCGGCCGCGTTCCCGTCGACGACCCCAGGAACGGTCAGTGAGGAGCACGAGGCCCAACGTGAGACCGACGACGGCACCCCACCACTCGGGGTCGTGTCAGAATGACGGTCGACCGTCCGTTCGGTCAGATCGAGGGGGAGTCATGAAGGTCACGGTATTGGGTGCGGGTTCGTGGGGAACGACCGTGGCGTCGCTCGCCTCTGGTCGCAACGACGCGCTGCTGTGGGCGCGCGACGCCGTCGTCGCGGAGACGATCCGTTCGAGTCACGAGAACGACCGGTATCTGGCCGGGTTTCCGCTGCCAGAACAGCTCGATGCGACCGACGACCTCGAGCGGGCGGCTCGCCACGCACACGTCCTCGTCGTGGGCGTTCCGTCGCATGCGTTTCGGCCGACGCTCGAAGCGGTCCGCGAGTACCTCCACCCTTGGGTGCCGATCGTCAGCCTCACCAAGGGCCTCGAACAGGACTCGATGCTGCGGATGACCGAGGTGATCAAGGACGTGCTGCCGGGCCACCCGGCGGCGGCCTTGACCGGGCCGAACCTCGCGAAGGAGATCATGGCGGGCCAGGCCGCGGCGAGCGTCATCGCCACCGAGGATCTCGCCGTCGCCGAGGCACTCCAGCGGGTCTTCACCCGTGGGCTGTTCCGGGTGTACACGAACCATGACGTCGTCGGCTGCGAAATGGGCGGTGCACTCAAGAACGTCATCGCGATCTCCGCAGGGATGGCCCAGGGCCTCGGGGTGGGTGACAACACGCGTTCAGCGGTGATCACGCGCGGGCTGTCCGAGCTGTCCCGGCTCGGCGTCGCGATGGGAGGTGAGGCGTCCACGTTCGCCGGCCTCACCGGCCTCGGCGACCTCGTTGCGACGTGCGTCAGCCAACACAGCCGCAACCGCTACGTCGGCGAGCAGCTCGGAACGGGACGCTCGATCGACGACATCCTCGAGGAGATGAACATGGTCGCGGAAGGTGTCAAGACCGCAGGCAGCGTGATGACGCTCGCACAACGTCACGGCGTCGACCTGCCCATCTGTCGCGAGGTGCATCGAGTGGTGCAGGGCGAGATCTCCGGTTCCGAGGCCTACCGGGGGTTGCACCTGCCCGCCGGCCACGAAGCCGAACCAGGTTGAGCGTCACTCACCCGATCGCGGTCCCGGGCCGGCCGGGTCAACAACCAGATCAGCTCTGCCAGGGCAGTGCCGAATGAAGCTGGCCGTCGCCGGCCGGCCGACACTGTGCCGTTGTCCCCTAGCGGCCCGACCCTGGCCACTTGCACAGTGAAGCCTGCAGCTGTACGAGCAAGGAGGATGACATGGCGATCGAAGTGGCGAAGGTGATCCTGGAGAACGTGTCGGACGCGTCCGGCCTGGAGGCGCTGATCGACGCGAACGTCTTCTCCGCCGACGAGGTGATCGCCGTCATCGGCAAGACGGAGGGCAACGGCGGGGTGAACGACTTCACCCGGATCCTCGCCGACCGCGCCTTCCGTGACGTGCTCATGAAGCACGGCAGCCGTCCGGAGGTCGACGTCAAGCAGATTCCGATGGTGTGGTCGGGCGGGGTGGACGGGGTGCTGTGTCCGCACGCGACCGTCTTCGCACGCGTGCCTGGTGAGCCGGGCCCTGAGCCGCGGTTGACCGTTGGAATCGCGATGAGCGACACGATCCTTCCGGAACAGATCGGCTGCCCCGCGATGGTGGAAAAGGTGGCCGAGGGCGTGCGCCGGGCAATGACGGACGCGGGGATCACCGACCCGGCCGACGTCCACTACGTGCAGACCAAGACCCCCTTGCTCACGATGGAGACGATTGCCGAGGCCAAGGCGCGAGGCAAAGATGTCATCACCGAGCAGACCCTCGAATCGATGGACATCTCGAACGGCACCACGGCATTGGGAATCGCCGTCGCGCTCGGCGAGATCGAGATGCCGACGGCCGATCAGATCTGCCGTGACGTGTCGCTGTTCTCATCGGTGGCCTCGTGTTCCTCCGGCGTTGAGTTGGACCAGGCCCAGACCGTGGTCGTCGGCAACGCTCCCGTCGGGGGTCGCTACCGGGCTGGGCACAGCGTGATGGCCGACGCACTCGACATCGACGGCGTCTACGCCGCGATCCGTTCTGCCGGTGTCGACCTCGATGACCGCGCCAGGGCCGAGGACCTGGGCGATCGCGTCGTGAACGTGTTCGTCAAGTGCGAGGCCGTGCCGACCAGCCGCCTGCGGGGACGCCGCCAGGTGATGCTCAACGATTCCGACGTCCACCACCATCGTCAGATCAAGGGCGCGGTCGGCGGTGTCGTGGCTGCAGCCACCGGCGACCCCGCGGTCTTCGTGTCGGTCGGCGCGCTCCACCAGGGCCCATCGGGCGGTGGAACGGTGGCCGCCATCGTCCGCGCCGGGTGAGAGGGCGCAGTGCCCGGCCCTGCCGTCCACGATGTCGCTCGCGTTGACGAGCACGCGGATCACCACGTCGAGGATCCCACCGGGCAGAGCAACGTCGAGACCGCAGGAGCGAAGTACGGACCAGCGGTGGTGAGCACGGCGATGGCAACCGCCTGTCTGGGCCCACAGCGGCCGTGGCGGGTGCTGGGGGTGTCGACCCACGTGTGGTGGTGTTCGGCTGACGACGCAGTCCTCGTCATCACCGACGATCGCGTCGTACGTCTGCCCAACGCCGTGATCGTCCAGCCAGGCCCCACACTTCCGGCACGGTTGTTGCCGCCCGGCGACCACATCCTCGTGGGCGACGGTGCGGTCGTGACACGAACAGCAGCCTGGCGGGTGGTCCGATGGTGGGAAGCGAAGGTCGCACCCGTCCGAGCCGACCCGGGCGATGTGATGGGTCGGGCCCGCGCTGCCGCGGATCTGTTGTCGATTCACTCGCCGATCGATGGCGAGGCGCCAGTCACCGCCGCGCTGCGCAGGGGCGACGGTGATCGAGTCGTTGCGGAGGCGGGTCGGCTGATCGGCAGGGGGGTGGGGCTCACGCCGGAGGGCGACGATGTCCTCAGCGGGGTCGTCGCGGGTTACCGCCACATCGGCGCCTCGATCGGCAACCCGGCCGTGTCCACCGTGCTCGATCGGGTGGGCCCATCGGTGCTGGCCGTGGCACGGACGTCGACGACCCTGCTCTCGTTCTCACTGCTGCACCATGCCTTCGCCGGCGAGGTCGCGGCCCCGGTGGGTCAGTTGCTGCGGGCGCTCACCGGGCGCGGCGACCTCCCGGCCGCGGTGGAGGCGACGGTCGCCATCGGGCACCGGTCGGGTCCCGCGCTCGCGCGGGGCGTCGTGGCCGGCGTCGCGGCCGGATGTGGAGACCGGCTGTGATCGACCGCGTCGAGTTCCTGCACGGCCGGTACTTCGATTCGGTGCGCTTGATGCAGGTGACACGCGACGTGACCGCGGTCGCGGGGGTGGACGCGTCGCTGGTGGCGATGGCGACCGATCTGAACCTCCGCTTGCTCGACGAGATGGGATTCGACCGGTCGGCGGTGACGGCTGCAGGTCCAGACGACCTCGTCATCGCGATTCGCGCCACCGGCACCTCGGAGGCCGACGCGGCGCGGGCGGCCGCCGAGCGCGGCCTGGCCGGCCCGAGCGTATCGACGGCGGGTGGACTGTTCGCCCCACCCCCACCCCACACGGTCGTCGCTGCCGCGCGGGCCTCCGCTGCCAACCTGGCCCTGATCTCTGTGCCAGGCGCCAACGCCTACCTCGAGGCGATGGAAGCGCTCCGTGCCGGGCTGCACGTGATGGTGTTCAGCGACAACGTCGGGATCGAACACGAGGTGCAGCTGAAGCGCGAAGCGGCGGCACGCGGGCTGCTCGTCATGGGTCCCGACTGCGGGACGGCGATCGTCAACGGCGTCGGGCTCGGCTTCGCCAACGCCGTCGATCTCGGCCCGGTCGGCATCTGCGGTGCCTCGGGCACCGGGATCCAGCAACTCTGCTGCCTGCTCGACGCGGCCGGCGTCGGCGTGCGGCATGCGCTCGGCACCGGGAGCCGCGATCTCTCGGCTGAAGTCGGTGGTTCTTCGACGTTGAGAGCCCTGGCTGCGCTCGACGCCGATCCGGCCGTCGAGGTGATCGTCGTCGTCTCCAAGCCGCCCGACCCCGACGTTGCGCTCGAGGTCAGGCGGGCGGTCGCCGCGTGCGACACGCCGGTCGTCGTTGCCCTCCTCGGCGCGGCCGATGTGACGCTGCAGACCGCGACGACGGGAGTACTGACGGTCCTCGGAGTCCCTGCGGTCGAGACGCCCGTCTGGAGCCCGGATGTTCCGCTGACGGCACGCGCCGGGGCGCTGCGCGGGTTCTTCTCCGGTGGGACGCTGCGGGACGAGGCGCGCGTCATCGCCAGCGCAGTTCTCGGACCGGTAGCCGTGGACCCGACCGCCGATGGCCACCGCATGGTCGACTACGGAGCCGACGAGTTCACGATGGGTCGTGCGCATCCGATGATCGATCAGAGCCTGCGTTTGAACGCGCTGTCGTCGGCGGTGACCGACTCTGCGACGGGCGCCGTCCTGCTCGACGTCGTGCTCGGCTATGGCGCCCACCCCGACCCGGTCGCCGAACTGGCGCCAGTCGTGACGGGTGCAAGGACTCCGGTCGTCGTCTCGTTGTGCGGGACGCGTCGCGACCCGCAGGGCCGGGAGCGGCAGGCCGAAGCGTTGCGCGCGGCCGGCGCCGAGGTGTATCTCTCGAACGCCGCAGCTGCTCACCGCGCGGCCGCCCTCATCAGGGAGGCGGCACAGTGACCGGCCTCATGACGTTGCTGGACACCGAGCCGGTGGTGGCCACCGCCGGCGTCGAGCTGCTGGCCGAGGCGCTGGAGGCACAGGGCGTACACGTCGAGCGGGCCGACTGGAGACCGCCTCCGGCAGCCGCCGTCGAGGCACTGAACACGCTGGTCACGAACGACGTGTCCGAAGCGAACCGGCAGGCCGTCGAGCGCATGCTCTCGGTCCGCCCGCACCTGGTCGACATCGTCACCGCTCGCGACGTGATCCCCGCTCTGGCGGAGGGGACGTTCCTCCATGCTGGGCCCCCCATCGAGTGGGACGACTGCAGCGGACCGCTCAAGGGTGCGCTGATCGGGGCGATGCTGTACGAAGGGCGCGCGGACGATGCCGAACAGGCGGCGACTGGCGGACGGTTGCTGTCGCTGTCGCCGTGTCATCACCACGGCGCCGTCGGGCCGATGGCGGGGGTCGTGAGCCCGTCGATGCCCGTCGCGGTCATCGAGGATGCGGCCGGGAGCGGCGTGGCCTACGCCACGCTCAACGAGGGCTTGGGCAAGGTGCTCCGCTACGGAGCGTTCGACGACGAGGTGGTCGATCGCCTGCGATGGATGGAGCAGGTGTTGGCACCCACTCTGCAGGCGGCGATCCGCCGCCGTGGCGCAATCGACCTCCAGGTGCTGATCGCGCAGGCCCTCCAGATGGGAGACGACGGCCACAACCGGAACCGGGCGGCGACCTCGCTGTTCCTGCGGCAGATCGGCGCGGCGCTCCTCGAGGGGCGCACGGGCATCGAAGATCGGGCAGCTGTGTTCCGGTTCATCGAAGGCAACGACCACTTCATGCTCAACCTGGTGATGGCCGCCGGCAAGCTGGCGGTGGACGCCGCCGCAGGCATCCCGGGTTCGAGCCTCGTGACCGCGATGGCCCGCAACGGCACCGAGTTCGGGGTCCGCCTCTCCGGTACCGGCGATGCGTGGTTCACCGCCCCGGCGCCGATCGTCGACGGCCTCTTCCTCGGCGCATACACCGCCGCTGACGCCAATCCCGACATCGGGGATTCCGCGATCACCGAGACGGTGGGCCTCGGCGGGTTTGCGATGGCCGCATCACCGGCGATCGTCGGCTTCGTCGGCGGCACGGCGGCCGGCGCAGTCCGGCGCACACTCGAGATGTACGAGATCACCGTGACCGAGCACCCCTTCTACCGGGTGCCGATCCTCGAGGGCCGAGGCACACCGACGGGCATCGATGCCGCGCTGGTCGCCAGGACCGGTGTCGTTCCCCAGATCAACACCGGGATCGCCGGCAGGGAACCCGGTGTTGGCATGGTGGGCGCCGGGCTGGTGCAGGCCCCGATCCGGTGCTTCGTCGATGCCGTGAACGCACTCGCCGAGGGGTAGCGCGAAGCGGGCGAGGCGCCTCACCCGAAGGGCCGTTCTCCCCTACGCCCGGTACGACCCGAGTCGTACGGTCGAAGCTGGAAAGGCAACCGATGACGATTGCCCATGAGTTCGACTACGTGCGGCCGGCGACGTTGGACGCGGCGCTGGCTTGCCTCGCGAGTGACGGCTCGCGTGTGCTCGCCGGTGGCACCGACGTCGTGCCCTGGCTGCGCGACGACCTGATCGAACCCGAGCTGCTCGTCGACATCAAAGCGATTGCCGATCTTGCGCAGATCTCCGTCACGGATGACCGGCTCATCCTCGGAGCGCTCGTCACGTTCAGCGACCTCATCGAATCCGACGTGGTTCGAGATGCAGCTCCGGTGCTCGTCGAAATGGCCCACCAGGTGGCCTCGGTGGGTATTCGCAACCGTGCGACGATCGTGGGCAATCTCTGCGCCGCGGTTCCCAGCCTCGACGCCGGGCCGGTGTTGATGGTGTACGACGCAACCGTCGAGGTGGCCCGCACAGACGGTGTTCGTTCGGTGCCGTTGGTGGAGTGGTTCGTCGGCCCGAAGCAGACACAGCTGGCCACGGGCGAAATGGTCACCGGTGTGACCCTGTATCTCCCCGCCGTCGAACATGCTGCCGTCTTCCTGAAGCTCGCTCGCTACTCCGGCGAGGATCTCGCGCAGGCCAACCTGGCGATCCTGCTGACCGCTGAGCACGACTGCCGCCTCGCCTTCGGTGCGGTGGCACCCGTGCCGTTTCGGGCCGCAGACATCGAAGCCGTGTTGAGCGGCAACGCGCTGACCGACGAGGTGATTGCCGACGCTCGGGCGCTCGTCGCCGGGTCGATCTCGCCGATCAGCGATGTGCGTGCCTCCGCCGAATACCGCACCCACATGTGCGCCGTGATGGTCGAGCGCGGCCTTCGCGCGGTCGCATCGCGCCTCGCCGGTGACGGACCCGCCTACCCGACCCATCTGATCTGAGGAGAACGAGATGAGAACCGTCACCCGTCATCAGATCCGGACCATCGTCAACGGAGAACCCACCTCGGTCGAGGTCGAGGCGAACGACGTCCTGCTCGACGTGTTGCGAACGGCGTTGGGCGTCAAGAGCCCCAAGATCGGCTGCGAGCGCGGTGACTGCGGCAGCTGCACGGTCCTGCTCGACGGCAGGACGGTTCGCAGCTGCCTGGTGCTGGCCGTCGAGGCCGACGCGCACGAGATCACGACGGTGGAGGGCATCGAGCACGACGGTCTGACCGCGGTCCAGGAGATGTTGATCGAACAGAGCTCGTTCCAGTGCGGCTTCTGTGCTCCCGGCATCGTCCTGGCCGCGGCCGAACTCATCGAGCGGGTACCGCACCCCATCCGCCGACGAGGTGCGCGAGGCGATCGCGGGGAATCTCTGCCGGTGCACCGGGTACGAGTCGATCGTCGATGCGGTGCTCGCCGCGGCCGGCTCTGGCACGAGTGCCACCACCAGTGCGACCAGCAGCGGAGCGTCGTCATGACCGGTCGGCACTACGTCGGGAGCAGGGAGCCCCGCATCGACGGACGCGACAAGGTGAGCGGCGCGGCCCACTTCGTCGACGACCTCGAGTTCGGCCCGGATCTCCTGCACGCCGCCGTGGTGGAGAGCCCCCATGCCCACGCGCGAATCGTCGCCATCGACACAGCGGCCGCTGCGGCGATGCCCGGCGTCGATCGCGGTCGTCACCGGTGCCGACTTCCCGTTCACGTTCGGCCTGTACATGAAGGACCGCTACGTGTTCGCGCAGGATCGGGTGCGATTCGTCGGTGAGCAGGTGGCCGCGGTGGTGGCCCGTGACCCCGCGAAGGCGAAGCGAGCTGCCGCCGCGATCGAGGTCACCTACGACAAACTCCCGGCGGTGCTCGATGTGGAGCGGGCGACGGCGGACGACGCCGACCTCATCCACCCCGATCTCGGGGAGTACCCGCATGTGCCGTGGTTCTTCCCTCGCGGCGGCACGAATGTCGCCCACTGGCGCAAGATCCGCAAGGGGGACCCGGAGGCCGGCTTCGCCGAGGCCGACGTCGTGCTCGAGGACACCTACACCGTGCCCCGGTACGCCCACTGTGCCATCGAGCCCCACGTGGTGGTCGCCCAACAGGATCACGCCGGCCGGCTCACCGTCTGGACTGCCTCGCAGTCGCCGTACATCCAGCGCGACCTCTTCGCCGACGCACTCAGCCCGCTCGGGCTCACACACCACGACATCCGGGTGATCACTCCGTATGTCGGCGGTGGGTTCGGCGGCAAGGCGGGCGTGACGATGGAGATCATCGGCGCCGCCCTGGCCACTGCGGTGAAGGGTCATCCGGTGAAGCTGCGCTGGACCCGCGAGCAGGAGTTCTACAACACGTATCAGCGCCAAGGCGTCGTGGCCCGGCTCAAGGTGGGTGCCAAGGCGGACGGGACGATCACCGCCCTCGAACATGTCCTGCAGTGGGATGCCGGCGCCTACGTCGAGTACGGCGCGAACGTCGTGAACGCCGCAGGGCTCTCGGCCACGGGCCCCTACCGGATCCCCAACGTCGGCATCGACTCGGTGTGCATCTACACGAATCTCCCGCCGGGTGGTCCCTACCGAGGGTTTGGGTATTCGGAGTTCCACTTCGGACTCGAATCCCACATGACCCGGTTGGCGCAGCAGCTCGGGATCGATCCGGTTGAGTTCCGTCGCATCAACGCCATCGCCGAGGGCGACACCCTGCCGTACGGCGCGGCGATGAACGCGTCCGGGCTGCGCGAGGCGATCGACAGGACCGCCGCGGCCATCGACTGGGGCACGGACGAAGAGTCGTCCGACCCGCGAACTCGGATCGGCAAGGGATTCGCCCTCTTCTGGAAGGCCCCGGCGATGCCGCCGAACGCGTCGTCGGCGGCGTTCCTCAAGTTCAACGAGGACGGGAGCATCAACATCACGGTCTCCGGTATGGAGATCGGTCAGGGCTACCTCACCGTCATGGCGCAGATCGCGGCCGAGGTGTTGGGCGTGCCGCCCTCGAAGATTCGGGTGGAGACGCCGGACACCGACCGCAACCCGTACGAGTGGCAGACCGTGGCGTCGCACATCACCTGGAGTTGCGGCAACGCCGTACTCGCGGCGGCCGGCGAGGCGCGGGACCGGATCTTCGAGGTCGTCCGCCGCGCTCGCGGCTACGACCCGAGCACCCTCTACCTCGAGGACGAGAAGGTCAAGTGCACCGAGGTCCCGGAGCTGCAGCTGCCGCTCAGCGACCTCGTGACCAGCGGGCTGGCGATGGAGGACGGCACATGGAGGGGCGGTCCGATCGTCGGTTCGGGCACCTACATGCCGGAGTTCACGTCGGCGCTCAGCAACCCCGAGACCGGCCAGGGCGGGCACCCGAACGTGCACTACACCACCGGTGCGGCAGGCGTCGTGCTCGAAGTCGACCTCGAGACGGGCCGGATGAAGGTGCGCAAGGTCGCGTTGGCGGTCGACGCGGGAACGGCGATCAATCCGACCATGGTCGAGGGCCAGATCACCGGCGGCGTGCTGCAGGGCCTCGCGACGGTGCTGTACGAGGACATGCGCTTCGACGACGAGGGCCGTCTGCGCAACCCGAACTTCACCGACTACAAGATCCCGACGTCGCTGGACACCCCCGACGTCGTCATCCCGATCATCGTCGAAGTGCCCCAGCCCGACGGACCGTTCGGCGCGCGAGGTGTCGGCGAGCACACGATGATCCCGGCGGCTCCGATGGTGGCCAACGCCGTGGCCGATGCGACCGGCCTGCGCGTCACCTCGATGCCGATCACGGCGGAGAAGGTTGCACTGGCGATGCTCGAAGCGAGCACGTAGGAGGCATCGACATGTCCGTTGACCTCGAGAAGACGCTCCGGCCGATCGACGCGGACCTGCCGCCGTATCCCGCCAAGTGGGTGACGCTGGCGAGTGGCGACGAGATGGTGATCCGCCAGGTCGGGCGCGACGACGTGTCGACCCTCCTCGCTCATGTCGAGCCGCTCATCCATGTCGAGCGCGACTACTACGACATCGTGGCGGCTCGCGTCTATGCCGAACTGCTCGCCTATCACGTCCATCGGGTGCAGGACGAGTACGTGCTCGTCGCCCAGATCGACGGCGAGTTGGCGGCAGTCGTCAACGGCCGCCAGGTCAGACCGGGGCTCGGCATGTCGTTGCACACGTTGGCCCTCCGCCGAGGTCTGCGGATCGGCGCCCATGCCTTCGCCGCCAAGATGGAGTACCACATCGACATCCTCGGCCATGACGAGGTACTCGTCGTCGCCGAGTCCCCGATCGGCTTCCGCCGCTGGATGATCGAGTACCAGCTGGAGGAGCGCTTCGACACACCCCACGAATTGGGGGGCGTCCCGTCCTACGCGTTGACGCGAGAGCTCTTCGAGCGGGCGCGCAGCAAGCTGGTCGTGGGGCGTCGGCCGGTGCCGGCCGAGCTGCTCGCGAAGGCGCAGGAGGCGATTCTGCCTCCCACCGATCCGCCGACCCCGCCGGCGGACCTGTTGGCCGCCACACGCGCCCGGTACGACACCACCGGCACCGCAGTCATGCTGCAACGCCGGATCCAGGAGCAGGGGGTGCACGATGCGTAGCGTCTACGTGGCCGGCATCGGCATCACGACCTTCGGCCGGCTCGAGTATCCCCTGGCGGAGATCGCCGCCTACCCGGCGATGATGGCGATGAAGGACGCCGGGCTCACCGAGATCGAGCAGGTGTACGTGGCCAACATGGGCGCCGGACGGATCAATCATCAGACCGGTCTCGCCTCGGCGGTCGTCGACACCCTGTCGCTCACACCCGCCGGAGCTGAGGTCATCGAGAACGGTCCCGCGTCCGGCGCGTCGGCGCTGAAGCAGGGCGTGCTGGCGGTGGGATCGGGCATGTACGACGTGGTGCTGGTGACCGGGGCCGAGCGGATGCGGGAGGTCAACAACCTGGATGCCACCGACTTCATCGCCACCCTCACACATCCGCTCTCCGAGTACGTCTACGGCGTCACCCTTCCCGCTCACGCCGCCATGTTCACCCGGCTGTACATGGCGAAGTACGGCGTGACCGAGCGGCACCTCGCCATGGTCGCGGTGAAGAACCAGAACCAGGCGATGGACAACGAGTTCGCGCACCTCCAGCAGCGCATCACGATCGAAGGCATCCTCGACTCCCCGGAGGCGATGACGAACAACCCGTACGTTGCCGAGCCGCTGCGCTTCTTCGATTGCTGCCCTGTCTCCGACGGCGGTGCCTGCCTGATCTTGGTCAGCGAGGATGCGATGGCTGGTGTCGACCGGCCATGGGTTCGCCTCGCCGGTGTCGGCCAGGCCACCGACACCCACGCCGTGGCTGAGCGAGCGGACCCGACCGAGCTGACCGCGGTCCGGCTGGCTGCCGAGCGGTCGTTCGCGATGGCCGGGTGCGGTCCGGCCGACGTCGACGTCGCCGAGTTGCACGACGCGTTCACGATTCTCGAGATCGCTGAGAGCGAGGAAGCCGGCTTCTTCGGCAAGGGCGAGGGCCATCTCGCCCTCGAGCAGGGAGAGACCTGCCTCGGTGGCTCGCTGCCGATCAACGTGTCGGGTGGTCTGAAAGGCAGAGGTCATCCGGTCGGTGCCACCGGAATCGCCCAAGCACACGAGATCGTCACCCAGTTGCGGCATGAGGCGGGCGCTCGCCAGGTCGACGACGCTGCGATCGGCTTCACCTGCAACTTCGGGGGCTTCGGCAACAACGTCGTGTGCCTCACGTTCATCAAGGAGCGATGACGGTGGAACGTCGGATCTACGCCTATCGCTGCCGATCCTGCGGCACCGCCCACTACCCCTTCCGGATGCGGTGCAAGGGGTGTGGCAACCTCGAATTCTTCGAGTTCGATGCCGAGCCGCTGCCGACGGCGGGCACGCTGCTCACCTTCACCCACGTGCACAACCTCCCGGCTGAGTACGAAGTCGAGCGTCTCGGTCTCGGCGTCGTCGAACTCGAGGGCGGCGTGCGGGTGACCGGCCAGATCGACATCGATCGGCCCGAGCTGGGCATGCCGGTCAGCGGCTCGGTGGAGGTCGTCCGTCATGAGCCGTACGAGGACTACTGGGGCCTCGTCTTCAGAGCGGTGTGACGTCGGACGTGATCGTGCTCGAGAGCGGCAAGTTGCCGCCGGCGCTCCTGCGTGACGTGCTTGCCGGAGGTTCGCCGCTGCCCACCGAGGTGCGGCTGGGCCCGGCGCTGGGCGAGGACGCCGCGGTCATCGATGTCGCGGCCGGGTGCCTCGTGGTCGCCGCGGACCCGATCACGCTGACCGGCGAGGGCATCGGCCGGTCGGCCGTTGCAGTGAACGCCAACGACGTGGCCGTCATGGGAGTTCGCCCGCGCTGGTTCCTGGCCACCGTGCTGCTGCCGGTCGGCACGACCGACTCGGATGTTCGCCGCCTGTTTGCCGAACTCCATGCGGCTGTCACCGACCTGGGCGTTGCGCTGGTCGGTGGGCACAGCGAGATCACCGGAGCGGTTCGCCAGCCCATCGTGAGTGGGGTAATGCTCGGCATCGGTTCACCGGACGGCATCGTCAGCAGCTCCGGTGCTTCGCCCGGAGACGTGGTCGTACAGGTCGGCGAGGCCCCGATCGAGGGTGCAGCCGTGCTCGCAGCCGCTGGATCGTCGTCGGTGCCATGGCCGCCGACCGGCGTAGCCGTGCCGTCGATCAGTGTCGTCGAGCCGGCCCTGGCGGCGGCGGAGCTCGGCGCCAGTGCAATGCACGACCCCACCGAAGGCGGGCTGGCCGCCGGGCTCCATGAGATCGCCGAGGCGAGCGGAGTCGCGATCGTCGTCGATCCGTCCCGGGTCGCGTGGTATCCCCCGGCGGTTGCGGTCATCGACGCAGTCGGGGCGGACCCGTGGTCCACGCTCGCCTCCGGCACGCTCCTCGCCACCTTCCGACCCGACGGGGTCGATGCCGCGGTCCGCGAACTCCGGCGGCTCGGTCACGTCGTGGCGGTCATCGGCGGGGCCAAGCATGGTCAGGGCGTCACCGACCGTTCGGGCACGCTCATCCCGTGGCCCGCCCGGGACGAGGTCGCGCGGCTGCTCGAACGCGACGGGGGCATGGAGGAGGGCCGCGGATGACTCGTGCATCGATGCAGTCGATCGAGCAAACCCCGTGGCGACGGCGGTTCGACCCAACCCGGCCCTGGGGTCGCGGGATGACCTCGTCGATGATCTCAGCCATACACTGGCGATAGACGGAGACGATCGCTGGGCACTTGCCGGCTGGTGGCTGACCGCAGAGTACCGCGAACCAGGTACTCGGTTTACCAACCTGACCGAGCGCATTACTCTTTCGAATGAATCGGGAGCAGTTTGCCGAGGAGTTCACCGATCCGCGTCCACGACACCCCTTTGGAACGAGCTGCGGTGATGGCGTCGACGATCTGTCGTTCGCGGCGCGCTCGTGCGAGTGCTGCGCGTTCGAGAAGGTGTTCGTCGACGGGGCGTTCGTCGCCGGGCTCTGGTTCGTAGCTCTCGAAACGCTCAGCGGATGCGACGGCGATCCCGAACGACCAGAGCGAAGGGCTGGCGTTGTCGACGATTCGTCGTCGCCTGTCGACGGTTGGCTGGGTTCTGTTCGCACCGCTTCGATGGGACCGTTCGTGAACCGGGCTGTGCGAGCTGAACGCTGAGCCGACCGAGTGTCGCTCGGAGCTGGCTACGGCAGGTACTTCGACGTGCCCTCTGGTCCCTCCGTCTTGCTGACGAGCTTGGCGAAGCAGTTGTTGCGGTTGCGACCGGACTCGATACACCAGTCGAGTGCCTCCTGATAGGTCTCGAACGGTGCGCGAGCCACCGTCACCCACCACCCGTCGAGCGAGCGGAACGACTGGTAATCGTTCGAGAAGATGAGCACGACACCACGAGACTCTTCGTATTCTGCTTTGAGGGCGTTGTGGTCCTCGAGGATCGTCGTCGAATCGCCGCCCGACGGATTCGCACTGAGCTGCGGCACCCAGCGATCGAGGAGCTCGTCGACGAACTCCTTGTCGCTCTCCCTAGTCTCTTGAAGCTCCGCCTCGGCATTCCGGTTCGCGTCGCTTTCGGCATCGAATGCGTCCGAGGCAGCGGCCTGCTCGGCAGCCCTTACGGCGTCGCCCGCGATTTCTGTCACGTCGGCCTCCTCGTCTTCGAGTCCGACCGCGATTGTGGCGAGATCTTTCGTCGCTTGTGATAGATCGACTTTGGCGCTTTCAGCTGTCGCTTGGGAATTCTTGGCATCGGTGAACTTGTCCGCGCCCCATACCCAACCCACGACGGCGACCGCGAAGAGAACTCCAAGGACCGCGGCGACGCGGCGACGCGTGGTGGCGGCGCGCCGTCGGGCCCTCTCACTATCGTCGAGGTATTCGGTGTCGACTTCGCGGACTTCGGCCTGGTGCTGGTCGGCCCAAACTTGGGCTTCATCGAGGATTTCGTTCCGGAGAAGCAGCGCGTCGGGGCGCCCTCGGTCCGCCCAGCGGTCGGCCTGTTGTTGGATCGAGGTGAGATTCGCTTCCCGCCAGCGTTCGTTGCTCGCGGTGAGCGGGCCGACGAGGCGGTCGTGGGCGATCTCGTACCAGTTGGTGCCGCGTCGACTCTCGGAGCGAAGGAAGTGACCGTCTTCGAGGGTTCGGATCACCGTGTCGCCCTCTGAGCCTGGACCGCGGAGGGCTTGGGTCCGGAAGCCTTGCTCCCCGATGAGCTCCGACTCGATCCAGTCCCGGATCTGCAGCTGGGTCGCTCCACTCGCCGCGGCCGCACGTGCGATCTGGTCGTCACAGAAGTCGGCGAGCGCGTCGTCGACGTCGCCGAGTTCGTCGATGTCGTCGACCGTGATCGCGTCGTCGGCCGCGAGGTTCAGCCGCTCCCACAGTCGGTGGCAGACGACTTGGAGTACGACGGGTTCGACATGGGGCCCGAACTCGGTCGTGATCTGGTCGCCGCGGCGGACCCGCACCGAGCGGATGTTGTCGACCAATCGCTTTGCAGCTTGCTCGGTGAAGTCGACGCCTTGAGCGAGCGCGGGGCGTTGCGCTGCTGCCATTGCGGCGTCGGGGCCGAGGCGGTCGAGTCGGAAGCGGGTGGCGAGTCGGGTCGGGATCAGCGTGAGGTACGGGTCGAGCTGCGCGATGTAGTCCTCACGCATCGTGATGAGCGCCCAGTGAGAGCGGTTACGCAAGCATCGTCCCAGCTCGGTGAAGAACTCCCGTTTCGCCGCCTGGTCGGTCGGGTCGAGTGTGAACAGCTCCTCGAACTGATCGAAGACGAGGCACGGGTCCTTTCCCGATTCGTCGAGCTCGGCCAGCTCGGCGAGATAGCCGTCCAGTCCGAGCTCCGCGAGCTCCTCGATGGGCCGCGACCACCCCTCGGGCCGGGCCTCGTCCAACGATTGGATCGTCGACAGGATGTACCGATTCCCGAGCTCGGCGTCCACGTCGTTGCCGACGCGGATCGTCGGCAACACACTGAAGTCGCGCTCCTCGAGCTGCGGGCGCAGACCGGCGTTGAGCAGCGACGACTTCCCCGCGCCCGAGGGTGCGTAGAACAGGACGATCCGATGGGAAATCAGCGTGTCCCGGAGGTCGGGAATCTCGAGGTCGCGCCCGTAGATCGGTTGGCCGTACTCGATCGGATTCGGACCCACATAGGGGTTCGTCACGGTCGGCCGGTCGTCGACGGTTGTCATCGATCGATCACCGGCTTCGCTCGGCGGCTCGCGCCGCCGCGAGCTCAGTGGTGAACTCGGCGATCGAGCCCCAGAAGATGTCGATCGCCGGCTCCGCGTCGTTGAAGTAGTTGCGGAGGTAGTCCTGCGCTCGCTCGCGGGAGACGACACCCGATGCCGGGTCGACCTGAGCCGCGACGTGGGTGTACTTCCGCAGCCGCCTCACACCCTCCTGGCTCGCGACGAGGGTCCGCATGAGCACCCGCACCTCGAGGTCGTCGAGGTCGAAACCGAGGAGCAGCAGCGCGGAGTCGACCAATGCTTCTTTCACCGGACCCGGTAGCACGTCAGGGTTGCGGGTCACGCCCATCACGAAGTCGACGTAGTCGTCCTCGGTGATCACGAGCGAGTCGGGCACGTCGAGCGAGCCGAACACGTGGAACACCAGCGGCTGTTGGACCGTCGGCCGGAACGACGGGTCCTTGTCGAAAATCGAATCCGGCCAGTCGTACGCGTCCTCCTTCCAGCGACACAGCTCGACGACTGGCTCCTTGCCGGCTTCGCGCAGCGACTCCGCGAGGAGCCCCCACGGATGTGCATTGACATAGACCGGGCACGGCAGGCTCGCGAGCACGCGATGCGGATCCGACGGCATGTTCGCATCGCGCGCCAACCACGCCTGTTTCAACACGGTCGCGAGGTCGGTCGGCTCGTCGCCGGCTGCGACGGATGCGTCGTCGTCCACGAGCCGATCTCGGAGGTACTGCCCGATCTTGGAGCGCATCCGATCGTCGTTCGTCATGACGCGCACGAACTGTGCAACGGCGGTGAGCTCGTACCGGCGGAACGATGCGAATGGAAAGTTCGACTCGTCTGCCAGCCAACGCGCGAGCTGAGACCGTCCACCGATGAGCGAGTCGGTCAACCCTCGACCCAGGATCGGGGTGAACCGCGGCCCTCGCGGTGAGTCGGTCTCGAGGCTGGACACCACCGACGAGATGAGGTCGGCGCGCCGTGACATCTCCGCATCCGTCATGTGGGGACGACTCGCCCGCGCGACCAGCGCGTCGAGTTCGTCGTCGATCGCGGCGTCGAGGTCGATGCCCTTGCGGTCCTTGAACCTCGCGAGCAGCTTCAACACCATCGCCTGCTGGTCGACGTCGGCGACGTGACGGCGGACCTCGTCGACGATCGCTCGCTGCTCGTCGATCGACAGCGAGGTCGCCGACAGTCGATCCCAGACCGGTGTCAGATCGGTCATCGGGATGGGCGGCGGCTCGACGGTCGAAGGATCGACCGTCGATTCGACGTCGGGAGCCTCGTGAAGCGCTAGCAGGACCGAGTTGAGGTTCCCGCTCGACTGGTCGGCGAGGTCGACGATCTGGCGGCTCTTGATCCCCTCGGGTGCAACAGATTCCGACACTCGCCTCACTCGAATCGGCAGGACGGGACGACCCAGAGCCAGCGCATACTCCAACTCGGCCCGGCACGCCTTCGACTCCGCCGAATCCGGGCTGAGCAGGAACACGAACAGCTCGCAGGCGCGGATGCGTTCGAGGATCTCGTCCCACCACGATTGACCGCCGCCGATGTCGCGGTCGTGCCACGGGTCGAGTTGGTCAAGGTCCTGATCCAACCTCCGGACCGCAGCCGCGTCTCTCCGCGCATAGCTCAAGAACAGCATGTGGGCGCGATACTACGCATCGTGGCGGCAGTGATCGGCTGCCAGAAGCGAACGGACCACTGCCGTCGAGCGGATCGTCGTGTCGGTCGTAATGCTCGTCTCGATCGGTCTGATCACGGTGATCACTGCGATCATCACCTCGATCTTCATCGAGTCCGCCCGCAACCGTCGGGTCCAATCGGAGGATGACGGAACGGCCGTGGGCCTCGCCCGGATCGAGGCCGCGCTCGCTGCGACCCAAGCACGCCTCGACCAGATCGAGAAACAGTCATCGTCATCGGAGCCCGTCTCCCACGACGCAAGCTGAGGTGTCTGCGAGGAATGCGCGCGGGCTTCCGGTGCCCCCACGTGACAGCGTTCGGAGCAGCCAAGTCCTGCCCCAGAATGACAGTCGGTGAAGCCTGTGGACGCGTCACCGATGTTCCGGTCGTGGGCACGCATATCGCGCACCGTCCGCGACGCCCCGATCAACCACGCAGTAGGGCACGTCCGCGCTCGGCCAGGTGCGCGAGAACGTGCGCGGCGTGCACATAGCTCAACGACGCCGGCGACCGATCCTCCCTGCCGGATCTCGGACGGGTCCGACTGTGCAGCGGCGTCGCGATTACCGGGCGCCCGAGTGGGGTAGAAGTCGAGCGGCCCATCGTCGTCGAGCCCGGTGTTGCGGCGCTCGCGTGATGTGCGTCGCCAACCGCACCGCCGGTGCGCGCGTTTGGCGGCTCTGGGCGAACCGATGCGCGCGACGGGTCTCGATGTACCTGCCGGTCTGGTTGTACTCCTCAATACCACGAGCGACGTGGCAAGGGCATGGTGCACTACATCGCCGTGAACGGCCGAACCGGTGAGGTGATGGGCAGCGTCCCGGTCTCGCATCCGATGTTGCTCGCTGCGGCGCTTGCCGTCGGCATCAGGGTGCGGGTGTGAACAGCGCAATGAGCCCGGGACGGAAGAGGTCGATCGACGGACTGTTCTGCCCGTAGCACAGGAATCGGACAATCGTGGTGGATCCGGCCTCAACATCAAAGGAGTTCGTCGCAGCGAGCGATTGAATGCCCGCGATCTCGAGCGAGGCGATCCCAACCGGACCATTGTTGAGCGAAACCCGGTCGGCAGTCGTAACCTGGCAGATTGCTGCTTGGACACCGCTACCGCCGCCGCCCTCACCAAAGCCGCCGTTGAAACCTCCCCCTCCGGTTCCCCACGCCGAGATCGTCCCAGCGGCGGGTGCGACGATGGACACGGCGGCAATCTCGGTGGGTGCGCCGCTGTTGGTCGAGAGGTTGTCGACGGTCCGACCCTCGACATCCGATGCAACGAAGGGCAGCTCCGCCGCTACCGCGTCGAGCGAGTTGTCCTGAGCTGCGTCGCTCGCCTCCAGTGCAGCCAGTCTGGTTTCGACCTCGATGAGGCTGGAGTTGGTGTAGTACCCGACGATGTCAATGAAGATGTTGACGCTGCCGCGGAAGTTGAACACGCGAATCTTGCCGTCCGGCGACAGCTTCACGTCGACCTTGTTCGGTGTGGGTGGGGCACCGGCAGTCACGTTGAGGTTCGACAGCAGGGGTACTTCGGTGAGGTTGGCTGGGTAGATCCGGATGTTCGACGACGCGGTGGCGTTGACGGCGGTGACGTTCAACGCGACGGCGACCGCGTCGGTAGGGATTGCGAGTGGGCCGGTGCAGTTGCCGTTCTCGCCGTGCACGGTTACTTCGAAAATGTCGCCCGCGGCCAAAGGCGCCGAACGCACACCCACGGTGTTCGGTGCCGGACGCGTATCGGCGACACGGCACCCTGCAGTCGGCACGAACGTCGAATCCTCATCGCCGGGTGCGGCTCCTGCCGACCAGGCTTGGGTGACCAGCAACGTGCATATCACCGATAACACGATTGCCGTCGCGAACCACGCCACTGTGCGAATACGAATTGTTCCGTCCATCACGGACACCCCCATCAGGTAGAGCATCCGATCCGGTGCCGGACACACCACACGCAGTTCCACATCGGACGCGACCGCGATGACGAGACTCGATCGGGGCCGGTCAGCGCTCCCACTCCTGGCCCGACCCTGATCCGGACTCCATTGGTCGCGTACGACCGCCTGTCGGGTCCACGCCCCTACCGAACGAGATCGGCACGTACGCGAGTTTCACCAGCGCTCACAGTCGACGAGTGTGATCCGGTCGAGGTCACATTTCGTCGGTGGCGGACGACGACCACGTCGGCGGTCGGATCGACGGAGATGTACTGACCGTGGTCCCCTTGGGCGAAATAGGCGTCGCGCTCGACGTCGATCCACCCAACGGAGAGACGATTCATGCAGCGCGAATCAAACACGATGAGAGTGCGACAGTCAGAGCCAATCGTCCCGCGGACGCCACGGGTGGGGGGCGAACGACGAGCCACTCGATTCGCCGTTCGCTGCACGAGGCTCGAACTGAGGCGGTCAGGACGTTTGGCTCTACGACGGGCAGACGTCGATGGGGTGAAGTGGTTCCATGGCAGCTGGCTTCTTCCGTCGTCTGGATCAGGCTCGACGCTGGGCCCACCTTGCCGTTCTCGCCGCCTTGGCTGCTGGTGGGACACTGGTTGGGAGCCGCCTGTTCCGCTGGATACCGACCTGGGACCACTGACGTCGCCACGAAAGGCTGCCCCATGACCGACGCCCAAGCGCTCGCCAGTCTCGATCTGCGCGGCAAGACGATCACCACGTTCATCCTCTACGAAGCACACCAGGCACTGCAGGCCCGTGCGGTTGGTGAGCGGATCGAGGTCATCACCGATCCGTTTCCGGCGATCGACACCGACATCGCGGTGTGGTGCCGTACGACAGGCAACCCGCTCATTGATGTCACTGCTGACGGTGAAACTCGCCGCTACGTCATCGAGAACGGCCCCGAACGTCGTTCCGGCCACAAGCTTGCCGCGGTCATCTCCGACGACGGGCTCTTCGAGTTGTTGTCGCCGCTCGGGTTTGCGCTCGCTGCGGCACTCGAGGGTGACGACGTGTCGCTGTACTTCCTCGGCCCTGCGGTGCGGGTACTGGCCACGGGATACACCGCCAAGATGCACGGACCGGGAAAGCCATTCAGTCGGTTCCCCCGATCGGGACTGGCCAAGGTCGGCCACATCGCACCCCAGGAGAAGATCACCCAACTCCAGGAACTCGGCGCCCAGCTGTACGCCTGCGGACCGTCCATGGATCACTACAAGGTCGATCTCGCCGACCTGGCCTTCGACGGCGTCATCGTCTCGGAGTATCTGACCTTCATGGAGCAGATGCACAGTGCCGACATCCACCTCTACATGTAGCTATCGAGTGTCGCTCACGACGGTCGCATCGCACAACGCGCCGAATCGCGGCCCTTCGAGGGCGCCCGGAAACCGGTCTTGCCTGACCTTTGGCCCTTTCGCCGCTCGGCGTCATCTGGTTGATTCGAGAGCATGTTCCGTGATCGAACCGACGCGGGGAGACAACTCTCCGGACACTTGGCGCATCTTCGCGACGAAGACGTCGTGGTCGTCGGGTTGCCTCGTGGCGGGGTTCCGGTTGCCGAGCAGGTGGCGCGCGCATTACACGCCCCGCTCGACGTCATCCTCGTTCGCAAACTCGGTGTGCCGTTTCAGCCGGAGGTGGGCATGGGAGCCATCGGCGAGGACGGTGTCCGGGTCCTCAACGATGAGATCGTCCGAATGGCTCACGTCACAGCTGAGGAACTCGCGGTCGTCGAAAGACGTGAGCGAACCGAACTCGAACGTCGCGTCCGCCGCTACCGGGCCGGACGAGAACGCGTTCCGCTCACAGGACGCGTCGTGGTCGTGGTCGACGACGGCATCGCCACCGGCTCGACCGCCAAGGCTGCATGCCAGGTTGCACGAGCTGCCGGCGCGCGTCGGGTGGTCCTCGCCGTCCCTGTGGCACCGCACGATTGGACCAGCAGGCTGGCCGGAGTAGCCGACGAACTGATCAGCGTGAGCACCCCACGCCTGTTCTCCGCGATCGGACAGTTCTACCGCGACTTCAACCAGACCGGCGACGATGACGTGATCAGCTGCCTCGACCGCGCAGCAACCGCCCGCGCGGCGGTACCGACTCGATCTGATGACACCGACGACGACCCTGCTCCGCGCGACCAGGACATCCAGATCCAAGTCGGACACGATCGACTCGGAGGCCACCTGACCGTCCCCGAGCACGCTCGTGCCCTGGTCGTGTTCGCACACGGCAGCGGCAGCAGCCGTCACAGCCCGCGCAACCGATACGTCGCCTCGGTGCTCAACGAGGCTGGCATCGCCACCCTGCTCTTCGACCTACTCACCACAGAAGAAGAGCACGACCGCGCCAACGTCTTCGACATCGATCTCTTGGGAAGTCGCCTTGTCGAGGTTACCCGTCTGATCCAGGACGAGCCTGACCTGGGCGCTCTCCCCGTTGCCTACTTCGGTGCCAGCACCGGCGCGGCCGCCGCACTCCGAGCCGCTGCCGAGCCCGGTTCGACTGTGTCCGCAGTCGTCTCCAGGGGTGGCCGACCCGACTTGGCCGGCGCTCACCATCTCGCCGCGGTGCGGGCCCCGACACTGCTCATCGTCGGTGGTGACGACCGGGTCGTGCTCGGCCTCAACGAAGACGCCCGATCCCAGCTTCGTTGCGAAGATGCGATTGCCATCGTTCCGGGCGCCACGCATCTGTTCGAAGAACCCGGCACCCTCCCAGCGGTAGCCGAGTTGGCCCGAGACTGGTTCCTCGCCCACCTCACCCCCGTGACCGTTCGAGGAACGGCGTGACAACCACCGCTGATGAGCCGGGCCTTTCGTGGCCGTTTGCCCCTGTCCCGGCTACGTCCCAATACTCGAGGCGGGACAAACCGAGGGACACGAAACGATTGACTCGATACGCAGCATGCGACGTTCTGCTGACGTGTCGAGCACCCAGCAAGGAGACATCGAAGTGACTGAGATCGAAGCAACACCCCCCACGCCGATACACCACCCCAGGTGGAATCCGTCGGCCGACTTCGAAGCGTGGCTGCAGCATGCCCGCCAGCGCGCACCATGGCCAGATACGTGGACGGCGATCAGTGGCGTCGATTTCACGCCACCCGCTGACATCGAAGAGACCGACACTGCGTGGAGCATCGAGACCGAATTGCCAGGCCTGAAGAAGAAGGACATCAACGTCGAGGCCCGCGGCCGCACGTTGGTGATTTCGGGTGAACGTAAGGAGAAGAAGCGTGAAGGAGTATTGCGACAACGGCGCCGTGTGACCGGATCGTTCCGCTATGAGGTGACGCTCCCTGCCGCGTTCGACGCCGATGCGATCGAGGCTCATCTCGAAGACGGCGAACTCACTGTGACCGTCCCGAAACAATCACACGAGAAGCCGCACAAGGTGAAGATCGCCTGATTGGGTCGGGACCGGCTGGCTCACGAATAGACCTAGTGTGCTCGATCATGATGGTGGAGGTCTTGAGCAACGAGGATCCTTTGTTGTTGGGCCGACTCCGCCGTCCGGACCCGCCCCGCGTGTTGGCCGTCCGAGGCGTCAACGACCATGCGACCTCGGAACCGCGTGTCTCACCCGATGACATCATCGACTGCTTGTTCGGGACGTCGGGATGATCCTGCTCGATGGGGCGCCGGTCGCCTCGCTCGAGGACTACGTCGAACGCGGTGGCGGGGCTGCGCTGGGCATTGCGGTCGAGTCCGGGCCTGACCACGTGCTCGATGAACTCGAGTCGTCGGGTCTGCGAGGTCGTGGAGGCGCCGGATTCTCGACCGCGCTGAAGTGGCGCTCGATCGTCGCTGGAGGTGCGGAGGCGGGCGAGCGCTTTGTGGTGGCCAACGGTGCGGAGGGTGAACCGGGGACGTTCAAGGATCGGGCGTTGTTGCGCCACAACCCGTATCTGCTGCTGGAGGGGTTGTTGGTTGCGGCGCGCACGGTCGGTGCTCGCCGGGTCTTCGTTGCCTTGAAGTCGTCGTTCGAGTTCGAGGCTGACGTGGTGGCGCTGGGGGCGGCTGAGATGGCTGCGGCCGGGTGGGCCGACGATGTTCAGATCGAGCTTGTCCGTGGCCCAGATGAGTATCTGTTCGGTGAGGAGAAGGCGTTACTCGAAGTGATCGAGGGCGAAGAGCCACTGCCTCGCCTGTTCCCGCCGTATCTGTATGGGTTGTTCACGACGAACCCTCAGGTGGGTTGGTCGGCGGGAAGAACACTCGCCGACGTCGGGCCCGAAGGCGCGAATCCGACTCTTGTCAACAACGTCGAGACGTTGTCGACTGTCCCGGCGATCGTCGCCAATGGTGGGGAGTGGTATCGGGGCTTCGGTACGGCGGAGTCGCCTGGCACGATGGTGTGCACGGTGTCGGGTGACACGGTGCGTCACGGTGTCGGCGAGTTCGAACTCGGGACACCCGTGGCGACGGTGATCGCAGAGTTGGGCGGTGGGATGATGGATGGTCGGGCGGTCAAGTACGTGCTGTCGGGGATCTCGAATCCGGTGCTGCGCGGTGAACTGATCGATACGCCCCTCACGTACGAACACATGGAATCGGTCGGCGCCGGTCTTGGGACGGGCGGATTCATTGTCTACGACGACCGCACCGATCCCGCCGAGTTGGCCCATGCCGTCTCGCGCTTCCTTGGCGTCGAGTCGTGCGGCCAGTGCTCGGCGTGCAAGCTCGGTTGTCAAGCGATCACCGATTTGTTGTCGGGCCTTGACGGCGTCACCGAGGGTGCCGTGTACGGCGACATCTCGGCGCGCTTGGCGAGCGTTACCGATGCGTCGCGTTGCTTCTTGCCGTCCCAGGAGCAACGCGTGGTGACGAGCTTGTTGTCCGACATGCGCGACCCCGAATCGCGGCGTCCGGCGCGAGGGCTGGAGCTGACGAAGATCGTTGACCTTGTCGGCGACCGATTCGTCCTCGATGACACCCAAGCCCGCAAGCGCCCCGATTGGACCTACGAGCCCGAGGTGACATGATCGAACCGCACGGTTGGCTGCGTCGACGATGACACAGCGGGATCCGAACTGCGATCACCGCGCTGGGTCGAGCGAACAGCGGGCTGATGTCGATCTCCTCGACCCACCCGCCCGGTTCAGGGACACCCACTCAGCGCTGCGGCGGGCTTCGCGACGAGATCCTCCAGGGCGTTGCTGGTGGCCACCCAGTTCGTCAGGCGGGCGCAAGACGCATGGGACGATGCTGTGTGGTCCACGCTGACCGTGTCGACAGGTATGTTCCGTCGTTGGTGAGCGCGGTCACACTCGTCTGCGTCACCCAGAGGGCTTGGACGGGGGTCCAGTCGTCGGGCCTGACGAAATGCGGCTCGATCGCATCGTCGGAACGGCAGAGTCGACCCTGGGCCAAGTCGATGGTCCAGTTGGCGTCGCGGGTGGTGAGCCGGACATAGCCAGCAACGAGAACCTCGACGGGTCCGCCGTCGCCGTTGACGCAGGTCGCGGTGGCAGCGCTCAGCGGTCGGCGCGCGATGAGTTCGTCACTTGCCGTATCGGGATCGAGGTCAATCATCACCGTCAACCCGGCGTCGACAGCCGATGCTGCAGCGATCACCAGAACCTCCGTCATCTCGAGATCGAGCTGTGCGGGCGCGCAGATGACGAGATGGTCGTCGAACATCGAGACCATCACCGTCGGATCGGTGGCGTGGGCAGCGGCAGTGCCGCGGTGGGGGAAAGGTTGCATTGATCGCACCTCCTCAGGTCCCTTGGGACCCTGTCATCATCGAGTGACAACAACGCGACGGACACGTTCCAAGTCTGCGCGTTCGACGACAGAAAGCGCCATCGTGTCCCCAGGTGCAGGGCGATTGCCGCCGGTTCCGTCGCCAAGATGGTGATCGCCGACTCGCTGAGCTGATCATTCTCGAGCACCTGATCGCTCGCGTAGGTTCCGATCGCGAGCGGGTTCAAGTACAGCGAGCGGGCGGCGATGTGAGCGAACGGATCGTAGGCCTCATCCACCGTGCCGTTCGACCTGTACTTCCCGGTACGGAGACTTCCCGTTCCGCTGGATCGGTTGACTGGCTGGGTGTGTCTCTCGACCTGTGTTGATTGGCGGGTTGGTATGGCTGTGGTCAGCCGGGGATGAGCTTCGACACCGTGTCCGAGCTGTAGTTGGTGATCCAGATGTTGGTGCCGTCGAACGCCACCCCCCGCGGGGTATTGCCGATGTCGTAGTCGACTTTGGTGCCATCCGCGGGGTTCATCTTCGACACCGTGTCCGAGTTGGTGTTGGCGATCCAGATGCTGGTGCCGTCGAACGCCACCCCCTCCGGGGCGTCACCGGTCGGGTAGTCGACCTTGGTGCCATCCGCGGGGTTCATCTTCGACACCGTGCCCGAGTTGGTGTTGGCGATCCAGATGCTGGTGCCGTCGAACGCCACCCCCAACGGGGTGACGCCGGTGTTGTAGTCGACCTTGGTGCCGTCGGCCGGGTTCATCTTCGACACCGTGTTCGACAAGAGGTTGGTGATCCAGATGTTGGTGCCGTCGAACGCCACCCCGAACGGGCCGTTGCCGGTCGGGTAGTCGACCTTTGTCCCGTCGGCGGGGTTCATCTTCGACACCGTGTCCGAGCCGGAGTTGGCGATCCAGATGCTGGTGCCGTCGAACGCCACCCCGAACGGGCCGTTGCCGGTGGGGTAGTCGACCTTGGTGCCGTCGGCGGGGTTCATCTTCGACACCGTGCCCGAGAAGTAGTTGGTGACCCAGATGCTGGTCCCGTCGAACGCCACCCCGAACGGTCGGTCGCCGGTGGGGTAGTCGACCTTGGTGCCATCGGCGGGGTTCATCTTCGACACCGTGTCCGCGTCGGCGTTGGTGATCCAGATGTTGGTGCCGTCGAACGCCACCCCCAACGGGCCGTCACCGGTCGGGTAGGTCGCAGCCGCACCCGGGTCCTGATACCACTGCAACAACGCGATCTGATCATCGCTGATCCGGTTCACCGGCCCCGCCGGCCCCGGCGCACCGGGGACACCGGGGACACCCTGTGCACCGTCAGCACCTGGGGGCCCGGCCGGACCCGCAGCAGCTGGGATGTTGTAGCCCGCAACATCGACCAACACGTGACCGACCGTGCCGTTCACGAAAATGTCAACGTTGCCCCGATGCGGGGAGTTGCACCGTCACCGAATTCGCAACGTTCGCGCCACCCGCCGCCCAGTTGATGTTCGACGTCGCCGGAGCCCCGGTCGCGTCACCCGGACGAATCGACAAGAACCCCTTCGTCGCCGGTCGCACCACCGTCACGTTGAACACCGCCGACGTCGCCGTCGACGGCACCACCTCGGCATCGACCGCAACAGCCGGCGCCGGAGGCTGGGTTGGCACCGTCCCCGTCACCTGCAACTTCTGTGCGACACCGGACACGAACGGACCCGCCAACCCCACATCGGTACGGGTATCCAAGATCCGCGTCGGAGTCACCGACACGAACGACGACGGCTCCGACGACACCGCATCCACCGCCACCATCGACCCAGCCCCCAACGTCACCGCAACCGCCGCACCAACCGCAGCCCACCGTGATCGCCACAGCGATCCCGAAAGCGCAGACCGGCGTCCCGAAATCCCGGGTGTGCCCATGCCAGCCAGCATTCTGAGAGCCTCAGCGTTGACCTAGAGGCAATGGTCACAAGCACGCGCCTCCAACCCGCCCTCACCCCACCAACCCGCCCTCACCGCAGAGGTCCGGCCCCGGCCGTCATCACCGCCCAACGAACTGCAGCCCGCCATCGCCAAAGCGGCACACCCAAAACCGATCAGACCCACACCGACGCCGGGATGCTCCCATCCGATCGCCAACATCAATCGACCGCACGGCAACCGGAACCCGCACCACTTCCTGGCTCGAACCGAAGCCCACCATGCGCCTCGCGCCATGACCGAATCGCCCGATCGCAAGCGATCAGAACCACGCCGCCACCGCGACCGAACCCCAGGCACATCGAGCAATTTCGCGGCTGGAGATCGCCGATCATTCGTCCGGATTGTGCCCCGGCATTCTCTGCAGCAAACGCCTTGTCCACCCGCAGCCGCAGCAGCGACCGCAAGACAACCGTGACCAATCCGTGCCACGGCGCCAACCTCGGGAGAGTGAGGCCACGTGAGCAGGTAGTCGTTGGCGGAGGTGGACGGGAATCGAACCCGCCGGATGGGGATCGCCCATCCCAACCGCTTTGAAGGCGGCGGAGCCCACCAGGTACCCAGACACCTCCCGGTAGTGCGACCACGACCCTAGCGGTGGCTGGTCGAGGCGGTCACGGCGAGCAACCCGTTGCGCGCGTCGGCTTGCGGCGTTACCTTGACAGCACCGACTCCCTCCCGAGTCCACGTCCGGTTCGTCCGGCACGTCCCACTTGGGGGAATCCATGATCACGCTCTGCTACGCCGCCAAGGGCGGCAGCGGCACGACGGTCGTCGCGTGTATCCGCGCCATCGACTCGGTCGGCCCCGTACTGCTCGTCGACCTCGACGGCGACATCCCCGCCATGCTCGGAATCGCCGAGCCCGACCGACCTGGCGTCGTCGACTGGCTGGGGAGCGACGCCCCCATCGCGCACCTCGACGACCTGCTCGTCGACGTCACGCCGAACTGCTCGCTCCTCCCATCGAGTAGTGGCGACCTCGCACCAACCGCAGCCCTCGCTCCGGACGCGGGTCCCGAACGATGGGACGGGCTGGTCGACTGGCTCACCGAATGGAGCGTCGACAGCGGCGGCTCGGTCGTCATCGATGCGGGAACGCGACGCTTGCCCGTCACGTTCGTCGAGCAGTGCCCACAGCGCTGGCTCGTCACGCGGGCCTGCTACCTGGCACTGCGCCGTGCCGGTCGACTCGACATCACGCCGACCGGCGTCGTGCTCGTCGACGAACCGGGCCACGCGCTGCGGCCCCGCGACATCGAGACCTCGGTTCGCGCGCCGATCGTGGCCACCGTCGACTGGGACGTCCGCGTCAGCCGCTCGGTCGACACCGGACTCCTGCTCGGCGGCCGTGCTGCCGCGCGTCGTTCCATCGGGCGCTCGCACGAGTCGCCGCATGACGGCAACCCCCGACCTCGTCGATGTCGTGTGCACGTCGGTCCGCGACCAGCCCGGCGATCTCGCGACGCTGATCGACCATGCGGTGCGACGACACGCTCCGCTGGCAACCACCGGAGAGCGCTCGGAGCTGCGAGCCGCGGCGTTCGCCCAGATGGCCGGACTCGGCGCGCTCGACGCCCTCGTCTCCGACCCCAACGTCGATGAAGTGCTGGTGAACGGCGACGAGGTGTGGGTCGATCGTCGCGGCCGTCTCGAACGACGCGGTCGACTCACCGGTACGAGCGTCGAGCAAGTGATCGAACGGATCCTCGCACCGATCGGCCGCCGCGTGGATCGCACAACACCGATCGTCGACGCGCGCCTCGCCGACGGGGCCCGGGTGTGCGCGGTCGTCGCCCCGGTCGCGGTGAACGGGTCATCGCTGTCGATCCGTCGCTTCTCGACAGCCGTGCGACCACTCGCCGACTTCACCGACGCCACCGGTACGAAGCTGATCGATCAGATCGTCGCCGGTCGCTGCAACGTCGTCGTGTGTGGAGCGACCTCGTCCGGCAAGACCTCGCTGCTCGCATCGATGGTCGACTCGATCATCGACGACGAACGGCTGATCGTGCTCGAGGACACGACGGAACTGCCGTGTCGGGCCCCCCACGTGGTGCGCCTCGAGGCACGCCCGGCAACGGCCGAAGGCGTCGCGCCGGTCTCGCTCGGCGATCTCGTTCGTACCGCCCTCCGCCTGCGTCCCGATCGACTGGTCGTCGGCGAGGTCCGCTCGAACGAGTGCCTCGCCCTGGTCCAGGCGATGAACACGGGCCACGACGGATCGCTGTCGACCTGCCACGCCAACGGCCCGCTCGACGCCCTGCTCCGACTCGAGTCACTCATCCTCCAAGCCGCTCCCCAGTGGCCACTCGTCGCGGTGCGTCAACAGCTGGCACGATCGATCGACGTCGTCGTCCACGTCGATCGCGTTGCGGGGCGGCGGCGGGTGTCATCGATCTGCGAGGTCGTGCCGCCGTCGCTCGATGGCGACCTCGACCCGCCCGCGGTGCGGACGCTCGGTGAGCTCTGCGACGACCGGTTCGTCCACCTCGCACCGCTCACCCGGAACCGGCGATGAGTGCCGTGCCGGTCATCTCCGCCGCGATCCTGGCAGCGATCGTCGCCACATGCTGCGCTGCACCCCGATCGAGCCTGCCGGACACACGCCGTCAACCACGAACAACCAGCCACCAACCACGGCGCTCGGCAACGGTGGGCCATGAGGCTCCATCGACGCCCGTCGACCATCACCCCCGCCGGGCTCGGCGGCTGGGCTGACGAGATCGCCCGCAGTCTGCGCCACGGGTCGACCCTGCGCGCCGCGCTGCTCGCCGAGCTTCCCGACGACGAGGTACTCCGCAGACGTTCTGCGCCGCTGCGCCATCACCTCGAACGTGGCGCCGCCGTGGCCGACGCCTGCGACAGCTGGGCCGACGAGATCAACGAAGACAGCGTGGACGGTGGCACGCATCTCGCCGCGTTCGCTGCGATGGTCGGCGCGGCCGCACACCTCGGTGGATCGGTGTCGGCCCCGCTCGAACGTTTCGCCGCCGTGATGCGTCAGCGGCTGTCCGACGATCTCGAACGCAGTGCGCAGAGTGCGCAGGCGAAGATGTCGGCTCGGGTCCTCACGATGGTGCCGCTGGCGGTGCTCGCACTCCTGCTCGCCACCGACGCCGACGTTCGTGCGGTGTTGGCCGAGCCCGCCGGGGCAACGGTCGTCGGTGTCGGCCTCGCGTTGAACGCACTGGGCGCCTGGTGGATGCGCCGCACCGTCGGGACTTCGGCGCTCGGAGGCCGATGATGGCGACGGCACTCCTGGCTGCACTCGCCGTCATCGCAGTACTGGGTCCTGTCGGCGATCCACTCCAGCGGGCCGTCGACCCGATCGAGGTCGCGAGCAGCGACGCCGCCACGACCGTCCGTCGACATCACCGCTTCCGACGCCTCGCCCTCGTCGCGGGCGTCCCGCTCTCGGTACTGGTGTCGGGGCTGGTGCCCACAGCAGCGTTGCTGGTGGGCGCCGCCCTCGCACCGAAGGTCCGCGCCCTGCTCGCAGCACGGACGGCACAACGGGCGATCGACGCCGCACTCCCGGACGCGATCGAGATGCTCGTCCTCGTGATCCAGACGGGGATCACCCCGCACCAGGCGATCAAGGTGCTGGCGCATCGTGCGCCGCCTCCGGTTCGGCCCGCGTTCATCGAGGTCCGGCATCGGATCCAGCGAGGCGCACCCCTCGCGGACGCCCTCGACGCGCTGCCCGACACCCTCGGCCCCGGCGCGAATGCAGTCGCCGACACGCTGACGATGGCCGAACGCCACGGCACACCGATCGCTCAGACGTTGGAACAACTCGCGCGCGACGTCCGGGAGCGACGCCGACGGCGAGCCGAGGCCGAGGCCCGCAAGTTGCCGATCCGCATGTCGTTTCCCCTGGTGACGTGCACGCTTCCGTCGTTCGTGCTGATTGCGATCGTCCCAGCGGTGCTCGCTGCGATGGCGTCGCTCGGCGACTCCGGCTTCTGACATCCGTATCGACCGCTTCGGTCCTCCATCGACCACCACGTCCTCACCATCCAGTCACCACCGGGGAGATCCCATGATCGACACCACACCACTCCTGATGCTCACCATCACCGTCCACCAGGCCGGCTACACACTCGGACAACGACTCACCGATGCCGTCGCGCACGTGATGGAGCACCGCCACGACGATCGCGGGCAGGCAACGACCGAGTACGCCTTGGTACTGCTCGCTGCCGCCCTCGTGGCGCTGCTCGTCGTCGCATGGGCCACGGCCGGCGGCGGGGCAGCCCGGGTCAGTCGACTCTTCAACCAGGTCATCGACTCGGTGATCGACAAGGTCTGACCGTGGCGGCCACACGCCGACCGGGGCGCGGACTCGGCGACGACCGGGGTCAGGCGGCGGTCGAATTCGCCGTTGCGCTCCCGATCGTCGTCATCGCGATGTTGGCGATCGCCCAGGTCGGCGTGGCGGTCCGCAACGAGATGGCAGTAGAACTCGCGGCCCGCGAGGGCGCCAGGGCGGCGGCGGTGTCGGCGGATCCGGCGGCCGCAGGCGCAGCGGCCCGCAGCGCTGTCGAACTCCCGATGGATGTCGCTGTCAGCGTTCATGCGACGACGGTGACGGTCACGATCACCTACGTCGATCCGACCGATATCGCGATCATCGGTGCGGCGATCGGCCCCGTCACGCACACCGCCACGGCCACCATGGCGATCGAGCCACCCTGATCAGGTCGGCGGCAACGTGGCCCAGGGGTCGAGGACGAGCTTGCCGACGAAGTCCTTGGCCACGAATCGCTCCTGGGCTGCATGGATTCGTCGGAGCGGGAGCACGTCAGCCACGAGTGGTGCCAACGCCCCCGAACGGGCGAGCGCTGCGAGTTCGGCGAAATCGGATCGAGTGTGCATCGTCGAGCCGATCAAGGTTCGCCAGCGGAGATAGAGCCGCCGCAGATCGAGTTCGACCACGGGGCCGGCGATCGCGCCTGCCGTCACGAGCCGTCCCGCATCGCGCAGGCGATCGAAGACGCGACCGAACTCGTCCCCACCGACCACATCGACCACGATGTCGACCTCCGCGGTGTCGGCCAGGTCGTCGACCCCGCGTATCGACACCTCGTCGACCCCGGCCTCGCGCAGCAACGCCCCCTTCGACTCGCTGGTTCGTGCGATCACCACGCAGCCGCGGGCCATCGCGAGTTGCACCGCGGCCATGCCGACACCGCCCGAGGCGCCGGTGACGAGGACACGTTCACCGGGCATGCACCCCGCACGATTGAGCATGCCGAGCGCCGTACCGTACGCCGTCGGCAGGCACGCGAGTTGAACGTCGGTCAGGGGTGAGTCGGTCACGTCGTGGAGCTGGTCGGCAGTTGCTCCGAAGAACTGGGCGAATCCGCCGTCGAGTTCGCTGCCGATGATCCGGCTCGGCGCGCCATTCGAGTACTCGACCGCCGAATCCACGATCACACGCCGACCGATCCACTGCCGGTCGACCTCGCCGCCGACCGAGACGACGACCCCCGCGATGTCGATGCCCTGGATCAGCGGGAACCGGAGCGGCGACCCCTTCCAGCCGGCGATCGCATCGGGATCGTCGGCCGTTCCGTACCGTCCCTCACGAGACCAGAGATCGGTGTTGTTGACAGCAGCCGCCGTGACCCGGACGACGGCGCCGCCCGGGTCCACCCGAGGCGTCGGGACGTCGGTACGGAACTCGATCATCTCCGGTCCACCGTGTCCGACGGTCACGGCTGCCTCCATCACATCCGGCAGCGCGGTCATTGTCCAGAGTCTTCCACGGAGTCGTCGCACGGTTGGCGTCGCACCTGCTGGGCAACGAGGATCGTGGGGTGCAGACGATCTGGGTGCTCGGCGATCAACTGAATCGCCGGATCGGTGCGCTCGCCGATGCCGAGCCGGACACGCATCGCATCCTGATCGTCGAGTCTCTCGGCAAACTCACCTCCAAGCGGTGGCATCGCCAGCGCGCCCATTTCGTGATCGCGGCGATGCGGCGGTTCGTGATCGAATTGACCGACGCGGGCTTCGACGTCGACCACCGCCACAGCGATTCCCTGCGCGAGGGGTTTCGCGAGCACGTCGCGGAGTACGACCCCGAGGAGGTCACTGCAACCGAACCTGCGAGCTGGGACGGTCTCGAGTTGCTGCGCGACCTCGATGTCACGATCGTGCGCTCCAACCAGTTCCTCTGCCACTACGACGAGTTCGCGGCATGGGCCGACGGGCGCAAGTCGTTCAAGATGGCGGACTTCTATCGCTGGCAGCGGACCCGGCTCGGCTACCTGATCGACCACGACGGCGAACCCGTCGGCGGTCGCTGGAACTTCGACGACGAGAACCGCGAGCCGCCGCCGAAGGGCGACACCAACCCGTGGGCCGACCCGCAGACCTCCCAGCTCGACGACCTCGACCGGCAGGTGGTCGATGATCTCGAACGCGCCGCCAGCGACCACGGCGGCGAACTCTGGGGTGCCGAACCCGACGGAACGTGGGCGACGTCGCGACGCGCCGCCCTCAGCCGGCTCCGCCATTTCGCCGACGAGGTGCTCCCACAGTTCGGTCCCCACGAAGATGCAATGGTCGAACGGTCGTGGCATCTTGCCCACTCGGCGCTGTCGCCGTACATGAACATCGGACTGCTGCTCCCGGGCGAGGTGTGTGACGCCGTGCAGGAGGCGTACGACGCCGGCAACGGTCCCGATCAACTCCGCGGAGGGTTTCATCCGCCAGGTGATCGGCTGGCGCGAATACGTCTGGGGGGTGTACTGGCTGTGGATGCCCGACTACCGGTCGAGCAACGTGCTCGGTGCCGACCGGCCGGTTCCGCCCGCCTTCACCGGCGCCGCCGAGACCGAGATGAACTGCGTCTCGACCTGCATCTCGACGCTGCACGACAAGGCGTACAACCACCACATCCAACGGCTGATGGTGCTCGGCAACCTCGCCATGCTGCACGGTGTCGAGCCGTGGGAGATGACCGAGTGGATGTGGTCGAACTTCATCGACGGTGCCGAGTGGGTGATGTTGCCGAACGTGATCGGGATGAGTCAGTGGGCCGACGGCGGGAAGATGGCCACCAAGCCGTACGCCGCCGGCGGCAACTACATCGACAAGATGAGCGACTACTGCGGCAACTGTCGCTACGACCGCAAGCAGCGGGTCGGCGATGATGCGTGCCCCTTCACCACGCTCTACTGGGACTTCCTCGCCCGACACCACGACCGGCTCGTGAGGAACCCTCGAATCGCCCGCCAGGTCCGCGCCTCGGAACGTTTGTCCGACCTCCCCGCGGTACGCGAACGCGCCGTCGGAAGTGCGACGACTTCTCGATGCGGGCAAGCTCTGACAATGGCGTCGACTCCATCCCGCGACCGGACGATCTTCCACTTGGCGATGCCCGACGATTGGGCCGCCGCGTTCCAGACGGGCGAGTACACGATGTCGACCCGTGGCCGCACGCTGGACCAGGAGGGCTTCATCCACGCGTCCACCTACGAGCAGATCGAGGCGACGGCCAACCGCTTCTACGCCGACGTCGACCAACTCGTGGTGCTCACGATCGACCAGACCGAGGTGCCCCATGAGATCAAGTGGGAGCCGCCGGCACCGGGCGTCGACGAACTGTTCCCCCACATCTACGGGCCGCTGCCGATCGGTGCCGTCGTGCGCAACGACTTCTGGATCCACTCGATCGACGAGTCCGGCGCCGGTTGGACGCTCTCCGACCTCTGACACCGCCCAGGGCCTGCGGCCTTTCACGCCGTTTTCACGGCCGCTCCGCATCGTGAAGTCACACCCACGACACAGGAGCACGCCATGAAATCGATCACCGCACTCACCACCGCAACGGCCACCCTGGCCACCACCCTCATCGCCGGAGCGATCTTCTTCGCTCCGCAGGCCTCGACGGCCCAATTCGGCCCCGACACCAAGCCGGGCCAGATCAGCGTCTACGTCCACGACGACGAGAAGGACCCCATCGACAAGGTGAACGTGCTCGTCACCGATGTCAACGGCTCCAAGCCAGTGCAGGTCGACACTCAGCCGAGTGGCGCCGACGGACGCCTCCAGGTGAAGTTTCCAAGGGGTGGCACATACATCGTCCACATCGACGCCCCACCAGACCCCAAGCAGTACGGCGAGGGCAACGACACCGATGGGACCACCACATTTCAGTGCATGTCGACGAAGGAGGTGCGAGCCGTTGCATCACGGTCCAGGTCAGCAACGGCGTGGTCCACTTCCCGGGTCAGACTTCCGCGTGTGCCGGCGAAAGAACTCGACATGTGGTTCACCGATCGGATACCCGAGCCGCGCGATCGAAGTCTTCGTTCAGCTCGAGGGCAACGCACAGGTGCTGATCCCCGGGGGAACGTTCTCGGTCACCCCCGACATCGACAAACCGACGACCGACGACGACCCCTTCTCGATGAAGGAAGAAGGCGGAACGCTCACGAAGCAGATCCCGGCAGGCGGCTACACGATCGGGCTGACGGCACCGACGGGTTACACCCTCGTCGGCGAAGCGCAACGCAACGAAGGTCGTGACGAACCGCACGCCAGTGCGCTACTTCGTCGTGGTCCGACAAACTCGAGCGGCGCCGAGAACACCGGCATCCACATCGAACCCGACCAGCAACTCGACGCCGTCGGCGGTCAGGACACGACGGTCGAGGAAGACTCCGTCTTCGATGAGGTCATCGAAATCCTGGGTGGCAACGACACCAACGCCCGAAAGGACCCCGTCGAGCAAGCGCCAACCGACGACGATCCCTCCGACTCGAGCCCGGCCGAGACGACAGCGCCGGCCCCGGCGCCGAACGACGACTCGCCCACCATCGTCGACCCGCCGCCGTCCGGCACCGTGACCGTCGACACCGTCCCGGTCGAGACGATCCCGGTTGAGACCGTCCCGCCGACCGTGGAGGAATCACCCACCGTCGTACCGTCGACCGAGGCACCCGCCACCGATGGGCTGACGGCCGAGTGCTTCACCTTGCTCGAGATGAACCCGGCGGTGTCCGAGCTCGACCCCGGACTGTTCGGAGCCTGCGAGGCGAACCCCGCCGACGCCATCACGATCATCAACGAACTCTGGGCCGAGCTCGGGTACTGAATCGAGGCCAACACAGCAGTCCCAATGCCGCCAACGGCACGGGGTGGGTCTCGATCCGAGACCCACCCCGTGCTCGTTCGCGTGGTTCACCAGAACATGGTGCCGGCAGCGCCTTTGTAGGGGCCGGTCACGTTGGCGGTGATCCAACCGCCGTAGAAGCTGCCTTCGTTGCCGTCGACGCGTTCGTCGTCGACCCAGCACTCATCGATGGTCTGGGCATAGAACGCCCAGTGGTCGCGGATGGCCTCGAAACGGGGTGTCGGATCGCGGTAGGTCCAACTCGCCTCCGACGCTCGCCGATCACCGACGACGACGTCCGCGTAGTTGGCGGAGCCCTTCCACTCACACATCGATCGGCGCGGCACCTCGACGAGATGACGATGGTCGACGAATTCCGGCGCCACGTAGTACGCCGGTGCCTGGCTCGTCTCCAGAACGCGCATGGCGTGGGGTGCGTCGACGATCGTGACACCACCGTGCACGACCCGGATCCGCCAGTCGACCCGCTCGACGATCGGGGGTCGCGGGAAGTCCCACACCGACTCGACCGGTTTGCCGTTCACGGCGATCGCACCCGGACCTCCCGCGGCCTCGAGCTCCTTGCGTCCACGCCGCATCAGTCACGCATCCCGTCGAACTCGGCGACCTCGGGCCGGCGCTGGTTCTTCGACCGTCGGTCGGCCACCTTCTCGCGCGCCTTCTGTTCCTGCTCCAACGCTTCCTCCTCCACGATCAACGCTTCGAGCGCCGTGAGCCGCACCGGGTCGAGCTTCCCATCCGCGATGGCCTGTTGCACCGCGCAGCCCGGCTCCTGATCGTGCTTGCAGTCACGGAACCGACAGTGGTCCATCAGGTCGAACACGTCGGCGAACGCCCGCTCGATTCCGTCACCCGACAACCAGAGGCTCACGGCCCGCACCCCAGGGGTGTCGATCAGCCAACCCTCGCCCGACATCGGCACGAGTTCGGCGGCGACGGTGGTGTGGCGACCGCGCTGGTCGGCCTCGCGGACCTCCGATGTCGCCTGGATGGCGTCGCCGACGAGCGCGTTCACGAGCGTCGACTTGCCGACGCCACTCGCACCCAGGAACGCGAGCGTCCGGTTGCCAGACGCCGCGTCGCGGATCGCGTCGACACCGTCGCCGGTGATCCCGCTCGCCAGCATCACGGGGACACCGAGTGCAACCTCGGCCAACGCCGCCCGGGTCGGTTCGGGGTCGTCGACGAGGTCGGTCTTGGTGAGGATGACGACCGGGTCGGCACCCGAGTCGAACGCCAGGACCAACTCGCGTTCGAGCCGGCGGGGACTCGGCGGCGCACCGAGCGCGTGGACGAGGAACACGACGTCGATGTTCGCTGCGAGCGTGTGCGACACGGCACGCATTCCGTCGAACGAGGCTCGCCGGGTGAACGCCGACGTCCGATCGAGCACGTGCTCGACCCGTTCACCGTCGTCGCTCGGCACGATCCAATCGCCGACGGCCACGTCGGCACCGATGTTGCGCAGCCGCACCGGCTCGTCGCGACCAACGGCCTGCTCGAGCGTGCGCGCGGCCGTACTCCACCCTCGATCGAGTCGGGTGACCCGCGCCGGATCGCCCGGACGGTCGAGATCGTCCCACGACTCCTCGAACGCGGCAGACCAGCCGAGCCGGCCCCGTGCGGTCGCGTCGTCCACAGGGACGACCGTACCCATCAGCGCCGGCTCCACTCCGTTCAGCGCTGGATCCACTCCGTCATCACGCTTCGGCACCCGACCACATCGGACCGTGCGTCGACCGGATCACCCCAGGCCGAGAGCCGCAGGACCGAGTCGGAATCGTCCACATCGACGACCACACCCCTCCCGACGGACAACCGTCCACTTCCGGGCAGCGACCACAGCTCACGGCCGTCCAGGTCGAGGGCCGACCGCACCGGTTCACCGTCGACGGTGTCTTGAACGACGACGCCGTTGGCGACGAGGGCGAGGGTGCCGAAGGAACCCGGCCGCGGCTCGAGATGGACGATCGTCCGGCCCGTCGAGCTGTCGATCACCCGCTGCTGCGCTCCGCCATCGGTCGCGATCACGAGCGAGCGCCCGCGGTCGGTGGCCTGCGCTTTCGAGCGTGACGCCCATCACCCGCCACCGGATCTCGACCGTGTCCTCGCCGACCTGCGCACCGTGGACGGCACCGTCACCGTTCACGATCAGCGACGATTCACCGAGCGGGTCCAGCGACACCACGAAGCCGGGCGAATCGATGCCGGTCGAGCCGACGAGGGGGACCCTTCGTGCTCCTGCGTCTCCGGCGAACACGGTCAGGTCGGTGACGGCACCATCGGCGACGACGACCTGGGAGCCGGCGACCGCGAACGCCGCGTCGCTCGGCTCCACGACACCGAGCAGGTCCCGATCCTCGACGGAGGTGGCGAGCACCTCGTCGCCGAGACGCGTGACCAGCCGACCGTCGGGATCCAGGCCCACGGGGGCTCCCGCCGCAACGTGCAGCCGGTCACCCGTGCGGGGATCGTGGACCGAGACCTCGCTCACGTCGGTCGCCGACACCGCCGGGCGTCGAACACCGACGTAGACCAGCCCTGTGGTCTGTCGTTCATCGTCGCCGACCAGTCGCCTCGGAAGCCGCGGTCCCAGAGCACTGCGCCGGAGGCTTCGTCGAACGCGAACAGGCGTCGATATGCCATGTCCAGACCCGCTGCACTACGCACGATCACCGACCCGTCGGCGATGCCGACGATCTCGTGGCGGCCGGTCGCCGGTTCCAGCCCGGCGCGCCAGCGTTCCTGCCCGTCATCGGTGTTCAGCGTCACCACCGACACCGACGGCAGCCCGTTCGCGGTGAGCTCGTCGAATCCGACCACGGCGACGACCGACTCCTCGGTCACCGTGGCCGGCGTAATGACCTGGCGTGCGTCTGGGAGCTCAACGTCCCAGAGCGGATCGACCACCGATGGGAGTCGCTGCGCCGGGCAATGCGCCGCGGTCAGCAGCGGAGAGTCCCCGGACCCGAGCGTCACGTCGCCACCGAGGTCAGTGACCGCCGACCGCCCCCCTGTCGCGGCGTCGATCGGAGACGGCGCGATCGCCTCGACGCCGCCACTCGGCTCTTCGACTCCGCGCCGAACGACGACAACACCAACGACCGCGAGCACCAGCACCAGCACGCCGGCCAGCCCGCGCCGACGAGATGTGTTGAACTTCGGGGCCGGCGGCGGCGCATCCGAGCGGTCCCGAACGGGTGCTCCCTCGTCGGTATCGCCGCCGGTCACGCGCCCATCGAACGGCCGAATCGGCGGGTGATCGAAGCGGGCGTCGGCACCGGGTCGCCATGGACTGTCGTCAGGCACCTCACCCGGCACGACGTCGTTGTCGATCACCGTGTCACTGTAGAAGCGACCTGCGACGCGGTCGTCGCGGAGCTCGGTGTTCGCCGATGACGTCCGGTGTCACTCCGAATCGCCGGGAACGGGACCGACCTCGTCGCCCGACGCCGGAACGAGGCCATCGCCCAGGTCAGACCACGATCGCAACACCGTCCCGTCTGGTGTCGCCGACACCGGAGAACGTTCCATCGGGCGCGCGCCGGGCAGTGTGCACGCCGCCGTAGAAGAGGTTCGGCCGCGGCCAACCGCGATGGTCGGGGAACTCCGCACACAACCGTTCCCGGAGCGCAACCCCGAAGCGGTCCTCGAAGTCGAGGTGTCCGCCCTCGACGTGGACCCGGGGCGCATCGACGGCGGCGGCCAGATCGGCACCGTCGAGACACAGCCGGACGATCACCTGGGCGATGGCCGACCGGATGCGGTTCGAACCACCTGATCCGAGCGCTGTGACCGTGCCGTCGGCATCCTCGATGATCGTCGGGCACATCATCGACGAGAGGCGCGTGTCGGTCGGCCAGCTCGACAACCCGGCCGGGTTGACATCGTCCTCACCGAGGATGTTGTTGAGCATGAACCCGTAGCCGTCGACCAACTGCCCGTTACCCTCACCGTTCGACACCGTTGCTGCGCAGGCGGTTCCGTCTCGATCGACGATCGACACGTGCGTCGTCCCACGGCGACGGACACTGAGCGATGCCAGGTCGGCGAGACTGCCGTCGGCGTTGCGCCGCGCATCACCCGTGGCCGCAACCGCGCGGGCGATGGCAATCGGGTCGGACGAGTCGAGCTGATCGAGCGTGTGTGCGACCAACGTTCCGCCGGCCGCCGGCAGCGGGTTGAGATGGATCGTCGACCCATCGACGTGAATCGCCAACGGCGTCCGCTCGATCGTCTCGTAGGCATCGAGGTCCGCGGCGGTGAGGTGCCCACGGCCGGCCTGCACGGAGCAACAGGCGCGTCCGACCGCGCTACTGCGAAATCCGTCACGGGCCAGGATCTCGAGCGCATCCGCGAGGCCGGGGTTGCGGAACACGTCGCCGGCTGCGATCACGTCACCATCGGGGGCGAAGAGCGCTGCCGTGCCCTCGGTGGCGGTCAGAATCGGGGTGACGACGGTCGACAGATGGTGCTGGAAAGGGGTGACTTCGATCCCGGCGCGCGCCGCATCGACCGCCGCGGCAACGAGTTGGTCGAGGGCGATCGTCGCCCCCATCCGGTGGATCGCCTCGACACCGTCGAAGAAGCCCGGCGTGGCCGCCGTCCCCGGTCCGATGTGGAACGCCTGCGTCGCCGTGCCGAAGTCGGCGTCCACACCACGTACCACCTCCTCGTCGGCGCAGCGTTCGAGCGGGGTGTGGGCGAAGAAGTCGAGGACCGAGACCACACCGCGTCGCGCCGTCCCGAATCATCGCGAACCCGGCGGCTCCTGGGGCACACAGCACCGGTTCGCAGACACAGGCCATCGCGAGCGCAGCGACGGTTGCATCGAAGGCGTTTCCACCACGCCGGAGCGCCTCGGCCCCCGCCTCCGCGGTCAGCCGATGTCCGGCTGCCACGACACCTCGCGCTCCGACGACACCGTCCACCCTGCCATCATCGCAGCCCCCGAAAGCCCGGGCGCGATCGATGCCGGCACACCCGAGGAACGCACCATCGCTTGGCGGAACGGTGCGATTCCGGCACACTCACGTATCGTCAGCGGTCCCCCGGTCATCCACGAAAGGCACAGATGTCGAAGCCACTCGTCGTCGTCGAATCCCCAGCGAAGGCGAAGACGCTCTCGAAACTGCTCGGGAGCGACTACGACGTGCGCGCCTCGGTGGGCCACGTCTCCGACCTGCCCTCCAAGGGTCTCAACATCGACACCGAGAACGGTTTCAAGCCGACCTACGAGCTGACCGAACGTGGCAAGACCGTCGTCAAGGAACTGAAAGCTGCCCTGAAAGAGGCCTCCGAGCTCTACCTCGCAACAGATGAGGACCGCGAGGGCGAGGCGATTTCCTGGCACCTGCTCGAGTACCTCAAGCCGAAGGTGCCCGTGAAGCGGATGGTCTTCCACGAGATCACCAAGTCGGCGATCGACCACGCCGTCGCCAACCCGCGCGGCATCGACTACGGAATGGTCGATGCCGCAGAGACACGGCGCATTCTCGACCGGCTCTACGGCTACGAGGTGTCACCGGTCCTGTGGCGTCGCGTCAACCGTGGCCTGTCGGCCGGCCGCGTGCAGTCGCCGACCGTCCGCCTCATCGTTCAACGCGAGCGCGAACGCATCGCCTTCGTCACGGCCGACTACTGGGACATCGACGTCGTCACGGCGAGCGACCCCGCGTTCGACGCGAAGCTGATCTCGGTCGCCGGCGATCGCATCGCCAGCGGCAAGGACTTCGACAGCGCAGGACGCGCGCAACGACAAGGTCGTGGCGCTCGAACGAGGCCCGCGCCCGCGGGCTCGCCGACAGCCTCGGCGACTCCACGTTCACGGTGCGGTCGGTCGAGGAGAAGCCGTACAAGTCGTCACCCAAGGCACCGTTCATGACCTCGACGCTCCAGCAGGAGGGTGGCCGCAAGCTCCGACTCTCGTCGTCGCAGGTGATGCGCGTCGCGCAGGGTCTCTACGAGCGTGGCTTCATCACCTACATGCGGACCGACAACGTCATCCTCTCCGACGAGGCGATGAACGCGACGCGGGCGCGCGATCACCAGTGAGTACGGGTCCAAGTACCTCAACACGGCACCGAAGCAGTACAAGACGAAGTCGAAGAGCGCACAGGAGGCACACGAGGCGATCCGCCCGACCACGCCGTATCGCTCACCCGACGCAGTGTCCGCCGAGCTGAACAGCCAGGAGCTGTCGCTGTACCGACTCATCTGGCAGCGGACCCTCGCCTCCCAGATGGCCGACGCCGTCGGCGTGACCGTCAGCGTGCGCCTCGGGGCCCCGGCCACCGACCGCACGACCGGCGAGATCGTCGAGTGCGAGTTCGCCGCATCGGGCACCACGATCACCTTCCCCGGCTATCGCGCCGTGTACGTCGCCTCCAAGGAGGAGCGCGGCGACGACGCGGCCGACTCCGAGGCACTCCTGCCCCCGCTGACGGTCGGCGACGCCGTCCCGATCGACTCGATCGAACCCGTCGGACACACCACCACGCCGCCCGCCCGGTACACCGAGGCGTCGCTGGTCAAGAAGCTCGAGGAGCTCGAGATCGGTCGGCCGTCGACATGGGCGTCGATCATCCAGACGGTGCAGGACCGTGGCTACGTGTGGAAGAAGGGCCAGGCCCTCGTTCCGACCTGGACCGCATTCGCCGTGATCCGGTTGCTCGAGGAGCACTTCGACGCACTGGTCGACTACGAGTTCACCGCGTCGATCGACGAAGACCTCGACGCGATCGAACGTGGCGAGCGCCAGAAGGCTCAGTGGCTGACGCGCTTCTACTTCGGCCAGACCGACGACGACATCCCGTCGATCACCGCCGAAGCAGGCGCCGGCGACGACGCGCTGCTCGGCCTCAAGCGTCTCGTCGAGGAGAACCTCGACGAGATCGACGCGGCGGAGATCAACACCTTCCCGCTCGGCCACGACGAGAACGGCGAGCTGATCGTCGTGAAGCCCGGCCGGTACGGGCCCTACGTGAAGCGCGGCGACGACACCGCCGGGCTGCCCGACAACCTGCCGCCCGACGAGCTCGACGTCGCGAAGGCGATCGAGTTGCTCGCCGCACCGAAGGGTGACGACCCGATCGGCGAACTCGACGGGCTGCCCGTCTATCGCGAAGAACGGCCGCTACGGGCCCTACGTCCAGTGGGGCGACCACGACAATCCTCCTCCCGGCATGGAGAAGCCGAAGATGTCGAGCCTGTTCCAGACGATGGTCTTGGAGAAGATCACGATGGACGAGGCCGAGAAGCTGCTCTCGCTCCCCCGCCACGTCGGCGATGACCCCGAGGACGGGGTTGCGATCTTCGCGAACAACGGGCGCTACGGACCGTACGTGCAGAAGGAGAAGGACTACCGCAACATCGACTCCGAGGATCGGATCTTCGAGATCACCCTCGACGAGGCGCTGAAGATCTACAGCGAGCCGAAGGTCTACAAGCGGGGCGGCGGCAACTTGGCGGCCAAGGGCCCGCTCAAGGAGTTCGGCGCCGACCCGGTCAGCGAGAAGAACGTGACGGCGAAGGAAGGCCGCTTCGGCGTCTACGTCACCGACGGCGAGACCAACGCATCGCTCGGCAAGGGCGACCGGATCGAGGAGATCTCTCCGGAGCGGGCATTCGAGCTGCTGGCGATTCGTCGCGAGGCGATCATCGCGAAGGGCGGCACGCCGGGCAAGAAGGCCAAGGCGACGAAGAAGAAGGCGGCGGCCAAGAAGAAGAGCGCTGCAAAGAAGGCGACCAAGAAGAAGGCGACCAAGAAGGTGGCGGCCACGACGAAGAAGACCGCCGTCGAGATCACCGATCTCAACGACTGATCGCCCGCGCCGATCGGCATCGGCGGCCGAGAGGCGCGCCGCACCGGTCGTTCGTCAGTACCCTCGACCATCGTGAACACGTCGCGCTACATCGCGTTCGAGGGAGCCGAGGGATGCGGCAAATCGACCCAGGCGACTCAGTACGCGAAGTCGGTCGGTGCGCTCCTCACCCGTGAAACCGGCGGCACCGACGATCGGTCAGCGCCTCCGCACGATTCTCCACGACACCTCGATCGACGACATGTCGCCGCGGGCGGAGGCGCTCATCGCCGCGGCCGACCGGGCGCAGCACATCCACGAAGTCGTCCGCCCAGCGCTCGACGCCGGTCGAACCGTTGTCAGCGACCGCTCGGTCTATTCGACTCTCGCCTACCAGGGCTACGGCCGCGGGCTCGACGTCGACACGGTGCGTTCGATCAACGAGTGGGCAACAGGTGGCCTCTGGCCCGACGTGGTCGTCTTCATCGACACCCCCGACGAGGTCATCGCAGAGCGCATGTCGCGGCGCGACCTCGACCGGTTCGAGGCCGCGGGCGACGCGTTCCACGATCGTGTGATCGACGGCTTCCGCACGATGGCCGCGGCCGACCCGCAACGCTGGATCACCGTCGCTGCGGTCGGATCGATCGCGGACGTGGCCGGCCAGATCGATGCCGCACTCGCCGAACGAGCAGCTCGATGACCTCGATCTGGGACGACGTGGTGGGCCAGACCCACGCGATCGAGCAGCTGACGTCGGCTGCCGACACCGGACCGGTGCACGCCTACCTCTTCATCGGGCCGCCGGGGTCGACCAAGTACCAGGCAGCGCGTGCGTTCGCGGCACGGGTCATCAGCGGCGCTGACGACCCGACGCAGCGCGATGCACGGCTCGCGCTCGCCGGCGAACATCCCGACGTTCGAGAAGTCCAACGGGTCGGTCCGTCGATCTCCGCCGAGCAGGCGCGTGAGATCGTCCGGGTCTCGTCGCTCGCACCGACGGAGAGCGCCCGCAAGGTCCTGATCCTCGACGAGTTCCATCTGCTCCGACCCGAGGGCGCGGCGTTGATGCTCAAGACGATCGAGGAGCCGCCCGAGTCGACGATGTTCATCATCTGCGCCGACTTCGTGCCGCACGAGTTGATCACGATCTCGTCGCGCTGCGCCCGCATCGACTTCCGGGCAATCGCCGACGGTGTGATCGCCGCTCGGCTGCTCACGGAGGGCGTGGGGCCCGTCGAGGCGCAGGCCGCGGCCAAGGCAGCGCTCGGTGACCTCGACCGGGCTCGGCTGCTCGCCACCGACCCGGGCCTGACCGAGCGACGAAAGGCGTTCATCGCTGCACCGGCGACAGTCGACGGATCGGGTGCCGTCGCGACGCGACTCGCCACCGATCTGCTGGCGATGATCGAACAGGCCGCGGAACCGCTCGCCGCTCGTCACGAGACGGAGGTCGAGGAGCTGACGGCGCGGATCAAGGAGTTCGGCGAACGAGGAAGTGGCAAGAAACGGCTCGAGGAACGTCACAAGCGCGAGCTGCGCCGGCATCGCACCGACGAGATCCGAGCCGGGCTCGCGACGATGGCAGCGACGTACCGAGATGCGCTGGTCGGTGGGACGGCAACCGATGTCGACGACGCGGCGGGCGCAGTCCGACGGATCCACGGAGCGCTCGAATCGCTCGAACGGAATCCGAACGAACGGTTGCTGCTCGAGAACCTGCTCTGGTCGCTCCCCGTCGCCGGCTAGGAGGGGTCACGCCACATGGCCGTGACCTCCGGTGCGCCCGCCGGCAACTCGATCGGACCGCGCGACACGAACCCGTAGCGCGCGTACAGCGGCTCATTGCGCGGATTCGAGCTCTCGAGGTAGGCCGCTACGCCCTGCGCATCGCAGTCTTCGGTCATCGACGCGAGGAGTGCGCCGCCGAGGCCTGTGCCCCGCTGTGACGGGTGGACTCCGATGAATGCGAGATGACGGTGGGGTTCATCCGGGTGGACACGCTCGATCATCGACAGGGCCTGCAGCGCCCGGGGAAGCCGTCGCCCGAAGGTCCTGATCGCCGCCGGGACCATCTTCACGACCGCAGGAGTGGAGGTCTTCCACTCGTCGACCTCGTGCCAGAGAGCGACGGCCTGCCCGGAGTCGGCGACGTCGACGAGATGATCCTCGCGCTGGAGTTCGACACCGAGGGCGTGCGAGAACAGATGACGCAGGCGACGCTCCGCATCCCGCTCCTGCCCGACCATCCAGGACATGACCGGATCGTTGGTGAACGCGCCAGCGAGTACGGTCGTCGCGGCGGATCGGTCCGCCGGTTGCGCCCGTCTGACGACCACCGATGATCGACCCATCCGACGACCCTAGCGATCCCCGCCGCGTCACGTAACGGGTCTGACCCATCACGTGACGCGTGACGTGATGGGTCAGACCCGTTACGTGACGCTCGGCAATCCGGTCAACCGGATCTCGGCCTATCCTCGGCGCATGAGCATCGCGACGGCTCCGACCACACTTCCGCAGGCCAACGAGCCCTGTTGGTGTGGGAGCGGACGCAAGTACAAGCGGTGCCACAAGAAGTCGGAGGGGCGCGTCCTGCCGGGTGAGGTCACCCCGATGCGTTCGGTTCCCGACCACATCGCCCGCCCGCCGTACGCCGACACCGGCGAGTACGAGCCGTGGGATGAAGGTCGCGTCAAGTCACCCGAGATCATCGAGACGATGCGTCACAGCGGCAAGGTCGCGTCGACGGTGCTCGCAGAGGCCGGCGCAATGGTGGCCCCCGGCGTCACCACCGAGGAGATCGACCTCGTTCGTCCACGAGCGGTTCATCGAGCTCGGTGCGTACCCGTCGACGATCAACTACCACGGCTACCCGAAGGCGTGCTGCACGTCGATCAACGAGGTCATCTGCCACGGGATCCCCGACTCGCGCCCGCTGCAGAGCGGCGACATCTGCAACATCGACGTCACCGGCTGGATCGGAGGCGTCCACGGCGACACCAACGCCACGTTCTTCGTCGGCGATGTCGACCCCGAGAGCCGGCAGCTGGTCAAGGTGACCGAGGAGTGCATGTGGCTGGGGATCGAGGCCGCCAGGGCCGGCCAACCGCTGTCCGACATCGGCCGGGCGATCGAGGACCACGCCAAGAAGTTCAAGTACGGGGTCGTCCGTGCGTTCGTCGGGCACGGCATCGGCGAGCAGTTCCACACCGATATCCAAGTCCTCCACTACTACGACAGCCGGGCGAGCGTCATCATGCGCCCCGGCATGACGTTCACGATCGAGCCGATGATCACGCTCGGCACGATCAACTACCGCATCTGGGACGACGACTGGACGGCCGTGACATCCGACGGGAAACGCACCGCGCAGTTCGAGCACACCATCCTCGTCACCGATGGTCAGCCAGAAGTCCTCACGGGCGGCGACGGTGCCGTCAGCCCGTACGCCCCCTGGAACCGTTGAGTCCGGGTCGATGGCCCCTCAGGACCCGCCGCTCGACCCGCTCGACAACTCCTTGATGTAGATGACGACGTTGGCCGCCTCGGCCTCGCTGAGCCCGTTGGTCGGCATCTTGACGGTGTAGCCCACGACCTCCTCGGCATCGGGCTCGAGAATCGCCCGCAGGAGGTACTCGTCGTCGGCGATGACCGTGGTGCCGTCGGTCAGCTCGCGTTCGCTGCCGGCGAGGTCGATCCACCCCGGTCCGACGCCGCCCTGCCCGTTCGCACCGTGGCACGAGGCACAACCGTTGGCGTTCGCAGTGTTCTTGCCGAGCTGACCGAGCTCGGACAGGTTGGTGTCGTCACCACCGCAGGACGCGATTCCGGTGGCCAGCATCACGACGGTGAGACCGGCGACCACCGGCCGTTTGGGGGGTGTCCAACGAGTTGCTCTCACCATTCCATTCTCGCAGCGTGCAGCCCGATTTCACGCCCACGCGCGAGGAATGTCGACGTTCGAGCGACCACCGGCGCACCGAGTCCAGCCCACCGCGAAATCCGAGCGCCAGGTCGACGCTCGTCGCACGCCCGCTCCCCGCTCGTAGATCGGCAGCCACCAGTCGAAGAGCACGGACCGGTCGGCCGCATCGAGGCCGTACGCCGTGTCGACGAGCCGTCCGCACGCAACCACGTCGCCGGCGCGCAACGCATCGACGGCGGTGGCGATCGGCCCTGAGGGCCAGGGAAGCTGCGCCAGCATCCTCGGTCCGACCCGGATCGTGGCCGGCGACAATCCGGTTCCCCCGCGTTGGTGCCAGGCCCACGAGGACACGACGGGGCCGCTCAACACCGCGGCGATCTCCCAGGCCGTCTCGCTTGCTGTCGCGGGGTCATCGGGGTAGGCGGCGACCACCGGCACACCGGGCAACCAGTCGCCGGTCGGGTCGCAGACGGCTTCGACGATCGGGGTCTGATTGGCGATCAGAACCTTCGGGACCAGCCGCTGCGCCGCCCACCGTGCCATCTTCTCATCGAGTGCCGACAGGTCGACCCGGGGCGCGCCGAAGCGTCGCTTCGCGAAACGGACGGGGCGTTCACCCCACAGGCAGCGGCCCGGGTCGATCAACCCACTCGTGATGAGTGGCGGACCCGTCGCATGGTCGGCGACCGCTGCGACCATGCCGTAGTACTCGTCGCGGAAGTTGGCGTTGAGCCGAGCACGGTCACCCAACCGGCCCGCCGGCGGCGACACGTCCTCGAAGACGCCAGGCATCGGCGGTACCCCGGACCGACCGGTGACGACGTGCGACCACGTCGCCGTCGAGGGCCGGCGTGGCCCAGCCGTGCGCCCGAACTCGAAGGCCACTGCGCACGTGACCACCTGCGCATCGAAGTCACGCTCGCCGGTCCAGGCCGACCAGAACATCGTCGCCCGCGAGTCGACTCGCTGCCGCACGTCCGCTGCGTCGCGAGCGGACAGGATCGACTGGGGGAGCACGAACGCGACACGACCGCCGTCAGGGTCGACGAGGTCGGCAGCGAGAGCGAGAAACTCGACGGCGGCATCGGCGTATGGCCCGCCGCCGCGCGTCGATGCGCCGCCGCGCGTCGTCGATGCCGCGAGCTGGGACAGGTACGGCGGGTTGCCGATCACCAGGTCGAAGCTGCCGGCCTGATCGGCCAGCCAGGCCGACGTGAGCGCGTCGTCGCAAATCGCGTCGGCTTCGGTCGACGTTGCCACGAGCCGGGCAGTGTCGGGATCGATGTCGATGCCGACCGCAGTCGCCTCGCCACCGGCCCGCCGGACTGCGGCAACCGCAGCGGTGAGGAAGCGACCGTCGCCACAGGCTGGATCGAGGACCCGCAATGGTCGTCGGTGCCTGGCACCGACGAACGTTTCATCGATCACGGCGTCGACGACCGTGTCGACGAGGTGCTCGGGGGTGAACCAGGCGCCGCGCTGTTTGCGTTCGCTGTCGGCGGCCACCATCCTGGAAGGCTACGACGCGGGGACCGCCGTCTACAGTCCTGGTCGTGGCCAAAGCCTCGCCGTCCACGTTCCCCGTCGTCGAGTACGACGTCGCTTCACGACACCTGTCATTCGATCGCGACGCCTGGGCCGACCTGCGCGCAGCCACGCCGCTGACCCTGCGCGAGCCCGAGCTCGAACGCCTCCGCGGCATCAACGAACGGATCGATCTCGACGAGGTCGTGGCGGTGTACCTCCCCCTCAGCCGGCTGCTGAATCTCTATGTCAGTGCAACGCAGAGCCTGCACAAGGTGACCGCCACGTTCCTCGGTGCCGGTGCCCCGAAGGTGCCGTACATCATCGGCGTGGCGGGGTCGGTCGCCGTCGGCAAGAGCACGTTCGCCCGCATCCTCCAGGCACTGTTGGCCCAGTGGCCGGATCACCCGAAGGTCGATCTGATCACGACGGACGGATTCCTGTACCCGAACGACGTGCTCGACGAACGCGGGATCATGCACCGCAAAGGATTTCCGGAATCGTACGACACGCGCCAGCTGCTGCGGGTGCTGCGCGAGATCAAGAGCGGCCACGCGCGGGTCGCGGCCCCGGTCTACAGCCATGTCGTGTACGACATCGTCGATGACCAGCAGGTCGTGATCGAGCAACCCGACATCCTCATCCTCGAGGGGCTCAACGTCTTGCAGACCGGCGGGTCGGGGGCCGAATTCGTGAGCGACTACTTCGACTTCTCGATCTACATCGACGCGGCGGAGAGCGACATCGAGCAATGGTATGTCGAACGGTTCCTGACCTTGCGTGAGTCGGTCTTCCAGGACCCCGACAGCTTCTTTCGCAACTATGCCGAGTTGACCGACGACGAAGCGGTCGACACAGCCCGCAACATCTGGCGCGAGATCAACGGTCGGAACCTGCGCGAGAACATCGCACCGACGCGCGATCGCGCCTCGCTGATCCTGCGCAAACGCAAGGACCATCGCGTCGATCGTGTCCAACTCCGGCGGCTGTAGCCGGCGCTCCCGAGGATCAGTCGACGCCGAGCCACGCGGGAAGGTCGGCGATCGATGCGAGTTCGACGACGTCCTCGTCGTGATCGTCCACATGCTCCAGGTCCCAAGTGAGGTGGTACGGCACGTGGACCGCGTGACCGCCGATCGCCATCACCGGCAGCACGTCGCTGCGCACCGAGTTCCCGACCATGCAGAAGCGGTGGGACTCGACGCCGAACCGGGCGAGCAGCCTCGTGTAGATCTCCGCATCCTTTTCGAGGACGATCTCGATGTCGCTGAAGTGGTGCTCGATCCCCGACGTGGTCACCTTGCGCGTCTGATGGACGAGGTCGCCCTTCGTGATGAGGACGATGCGTGTCCGTCGACCGACCCGATCGAGGACCTCGGGCACGTGTGGGAGCAGATGGACCGGCTCGACCAGCATCGCCGCGCCGATCTCCACGAGCTGTCGGATCACGGTGGCGGAGACCGCGCCCTCGGTCATGTCGATCGCTGCGCGGACCATCGACAGGGTGAAGGCCTTGACGCCGTACCCCTGGCTGGCGATGTCGAGGCGCTCGACCGCGTGCAATGCATCCAGCACGTCGATCCCGGGTGGGGCGTGCGGGCCGACGAGCTCCGCGAAGCGCGCCTCGGCCGCTTGGAAGGAGTCCTCGCTCCTCCAGAGGGTGTCGTCGGCGTCGAAGGCGACGATGTCGAACTGGTCGATACGCGGAGACGAACTGGCCACAGCAGCAGGCTAGGTGCCCGGCGCGGTGGCCCGTTCGACCACGACCTCGTCAGACACCGGTGCCGAGCACCGTGCGGACGCCGACGGCCCGATCCCTGCAGTCCTTGCCGGCGGCTCCGAAGGCCTCGTTGAGCTTGCCGAGCGCTCCTTTGAAGTTGGTGTCCCACTCGGTCTTGAACGCGTCCTTTGCCGGGCCGGTCCAGACGATCGAGTTCAGTGGCGAGTCGACATCCTTGATGATCTTGTTGACGATCTCGATCTGCGCTTCCAGCGTGCTGCCGAGGCCTTCGAGTTCGTCGGGGTTTGCTCCGTGGGTCATGGGGATGCTCCTTGGGTCGTATCGGTTTCGTGGGTGGTGTTCGATTTCGTGGGGCCACTCGGAGTCGCCGCCACCCTCACAGTGGGTCGCCAGGGTCGCGAAGGGGAAACGGTTTTCGCTACGTTCGATCCATGAGCGACACCGCCGACGCCCGCGACGACCCCGATCCGCAGATCGCAGCGGTGCGCGAACACGCCGGCGAGTACCTCGAACGGGCGACCGCGCTCCGGCGTCGACTCCACGAATGGCCCGAGATCGGCAATCACCTCCCGCGCACCCGCGACGAGGTGCTGGCCGACATCGAGGATCTCCCGCTCGACGTGACCCTCCACGAGTCGACGAGTGGGGTGACCGCACTCCTGGAGGGCACGCGAGGGGGGCCGACGATCCTGCTGCGCGGCGACATGGACGCGCTCCCGATGCCCGAGGACACCGGCCTCGACTTCGCGTCGCGGGTCGACGGATGCATGCATGCCTGCGGGCACGACACGCACACCGCGATGCTCGCCACGGCCGCCCGCGTCCTGTCGGAACGGCGCGACGAAATCGCCGGGCGCGTGATGTTCATGTTCCAGCCCGGCGAGGAGGGGCATCACGGCGCCAAGCACATGCTGGACGAAGGGCTGCTCGACGTTCCGGCGATGAGCGACGGGTCCGATTCTCCGGTCACCGGGGCCTTCGCCATCCACATGACGTCGGCGCTGCCGACCGGGTGGGTGTCGACGCGCCCGGGTGCGGTGATGGCATCGGCCGACGTGCTGAGGGTGACGGTCACCGGCAAGGGCGGCCATGCGAGCGAACCGTACCGGGCGACCGATCCCGTGCCCGTCGCATGCGAGATCGTGACGGCGCTCAACTCGATGATCACCCGATCGATCGATCCGTTCGACCCTGCGGTGCTCACCGTCGCCCGACTCGTAGCGGGCACGACCAACAACGTGATCCCGGAGACGGCAATGATCGAGGGCACGATTCGGGCGGTGAGCGAGCGGACCCGGTCGAAGGTGCACGACGGTGTGAAGCGGGTGGCCGAAGGCGTGGCCGCGGCACACGGATGCGAGGCCGAGGCCGTCATCGAGTACGGATATCCGGTTACGACGAACAACGATCGCTTCGCCGACTTCTCGCTCGGAATGGCTCGCGAAGTCGCAGGACCGAACGCGACGGTCGAACTGCCGCACCCGGTGATGGGCGCCGAGGATTTCAGCTATGTCCTGAACGAGATTCCCGGTGCAATGGTGTTCCTCGGGGGCACACCACACGGGTCCGACCTCTCGAAGGCGGCACCCAACCACTCCAACCGGGTCTTCTTCGAAGAGTCCGCGATGGCCACGGGGATCGCCCTCTACACCTCCACCGCGCTCCGCAAACTCGCCGTCACGTAACGGGTCTGACCCATGGCGTGACGCGTCACGTAACGGGTCAGACCCGTTACGTGACGGTGCGGCCGTCGAAGTTGGGGGCGATTCGGAGGCGGAGCGTGACGAGCTCGAATGGGCGGAGCGTGATCACGACGACACCGTCGCCGACTTCCTCGCCGCGTTGAGGTTCCTCCATCAGGTCGCAACACCAGGCGGCGGCGATTCGGGTCCGTGCGGCGATGACGATCCGGGTGCGATCGCCGACGGCCTCGTGGAGCCGGACGATCAGGTCGCCACTGTCGTCGTCGGCGAGCTTGATCGCGTCGACCTCGACACCGAGGGCGGGTCGACCGTCCGGCGTCACCACCGTGATGATCGGCTCCGGGTCATCGGTGACTTCGATTTCGGACGCCACCGTGACGTCGAGCGGTCGGTTGAGGAGTTCGGCGGCTGCGCGCACATCGCCGAGGTCACCGTCGTGCGGTCGCACGGCGAGACGCAAGCGGTGGTGGCCGTGATCGGCGTCGGGGTCGGGGTACTTGGCGGCACGGGCGAGGCTGACTCGAATCGCACCGTCGAAGATCGCGTGGCCGTACCGTCCGTCGTTCAACACCGCCACACCGAACGAGGGCTCCGACAGGCTGACGTAGCGATGCGCGCACACCTCGAACTTGGCGGCGTCCCACGGCGACGACGGATGGGTCGGTCGGTGCGCCACCCCGAACTGGACGTCACATGCAGCGGTGTCGGCACGCACGTCGAAGGGGAAAGCCATCGACAGCAGGTGCTCGTCGTGGTGCCAGTCGATGTGCAGGTCGATGTCGAGCTGGCGCGACTCGGCGCGAAGCTCATAGGTGGTCACCACCAGAGACGGCCCGAAGCCCCGGGTGACGTGCACGCGGCCGAGGAGCGGGCCGTCGGTCTCGACCGTGACCATCCCACCCCCGACCGGCCGCGACTGCTCACGCGTCCACGACTCGAGGTCCCAGGCGTCGTACTCCACCGGCTGGTCGCGACCGAGTTCGAGCACTGCGGCGCTCTCGCCGTCCGGGATCAACTCGCGTCGCGAGGCCAGGTCGATGATCGAGGTGAGGTCGCCGTGTTTGTTCCAGCGAACGGCGAGGTGGCCGTTGGTCATGGAGCAGTCGGTGACCACGACTCGGTCGTTGACGTCGCGTGGCTTCAAACCCGAGATACCGAACGCCGGAACCTCCAGCGCGACCGCGTACTGAGAGGGGCCGATCCGTTGGTGGACGCCGGCCTCGATCACATCGCGCATCGGAGTCGCCAGACCGGGCGGGTGTCCGGCTGCAACCGCCGCGTCGTCGTCGAGCGACTCGATCCCGACGTCGAACACATGCACCTCACTGAAAGCAACGCCCGCCATGTTCTGTACCGTCACCGGCGCCGGGCACATGGAAGCGACAGTGAGTCCGGCGCGCTGGCTGAGTTCGATGTGCGACTGCAGGAGGATGAGTTCGGCATCGCGGTGAACCCATGCAATCGAGGAGCCCGGCAGGATGTCGTGGAACTGCTGGGTGAGCACGTCGGGCCAGACCTCGGCGATCGGCCGAACGTTGGATTCGGTGAGGTCGAGTCGCGCGCCGGCCATCGCCTCCCACAGCTCGGCGGCGAAGAGCGCCCGCTCGCACCGGCGATTGCCGAGTTTGGTGCGGAGCTGACTCGTCAAGGTGCCACGGTGCATCTCCAAATACAGCTCGCCCCGCCAAACCGGAACCGGCGCCCCGTACGTCGCCTCGCGTTCGACCGCCGTGAAGTAGTCGTCGGGCGAGCCGATCTCGACCGTGGTGTCAGGATCGATCTCGGCCAACCGGTGGGCGTACTCGAGCATCTCGCGTGTCGGACCGCCACCGCCGTCGCCGTGACCGAACGGCATCAGCGACACATCGCTCCACGCATGCTCCTTGAAGTTGGCAACCGAGTGGGCGATCTCGCCGCACGTGATCTGGGCGTTGTAGGTGTCGACCGGCGGGAAGTGCGTCAACACACGCGTGCCGTCGAGCCCTTCCCACCAGAACGTGTGGTGCGGAAACCGGTTCTGCTGATTCCACGAGATCTTCTGGGTGACGAAGCGGTTCATCCCACCGGCGGCGAAGAGCTGGGGCAGTCCGGCCGGGTAGCCGAACACGTCGGGGATCCACACCTCTTGGCACGGCGCACCGAACTTCTCGGTGAAATACCGTTGTCCGTGCACGATCTGGCGGGCGAGGCTCTCCCCCGACGGAAGGTTCATGTCGGCCTCGACCCACATGCCACCGACCGGAACCCACTGCCCCGAAGCGACCTTGTCGCCGATCCGTGCGAACAGGTCGGGGTGGCGCTCCTCGATCCACGCATACTGCTGCGCCTGTGAACAGCTGAAGCGATACGTCGGGTCATCGTCCATCAGCGCGACCGCCGAGGAGAACGTGCGCGTGCACTTGCGGATCGTTTCACGGATCGGCCACAGCCACGCCGTGTCGATGTGGGCGTGGCCGGTGGCGATGACCCGGTGCCGCCGCGTCGAGCCGTCGACCGGCGCGAGATGCGGAGCAAGCACGCGACGCGCGGCGTCGACGTCAGGAATCGCGTCGAGCGCGGCGAGGATCGCCCGGCGGAGTTTGGCGCGCTGCGGATCGCCGATCGAGAGCGAGCGCATCATCCCGTCGAGGACGTCGAGGTCGTGCACCAGAGCCTCGGTTTCGACATCGACGAGGACGAGGTCTGCGGTGCGAAATCGGTAGATCGGGTCGCTCGACGCGGTTTCCGGAAGCCCCTGATGTGACGGCGCGAACTGTGGGAAGGTCGGATTCGACGCGGCTTCGACGAGGAGGTCGACGACTTGGGCATCGTCGTCGAGCACGTAGTTGGTGCGCCGCGGATGAATGCCTTGGAGCGGCCGAAACGATCCGTCGGGGCAGTGCTCGACAACGAGCCCTTCGGCCTGGAACCCGGCTGGGCTCCGTGTGAATCCGAGGTCGATCACCGCTTCGAGTCGGGTTGCCCGCTGATGGCGACGCCACGAGTCGGGCACCTTCCCGCGGAGACCGAACCAGGTCGTCGCCCACGGCGCGCCCCACGCCGTGCCGACATCGAAGGGTTGCAGATCCTCGGGGGTCGCCCCCGCAGTCACGTCGAGTGCTGTGCGCTCGGTGTGGACGAGGGGCAGGACGCGCTCCCAGAGTTCACGTTCGATTCGACGTTCGGCGAGTTCGCGATCGTCGTGCACGCTCCGACCGTATCCCAGCGAGACACATCGATCACCGATCGACACTCACCACGACCGGGGCGACCGGCGGATGTCCGACACGTCGAAGCCGCCTGCTACACAACAGGTCTGATGATGCGACGATCGACCAGAATCGCAGCCTCGGTGCTCGCGTTCGGCATCACGGCAGCGGCGTGCGGTACGGGTTCGGACGACGCCCAAGGTGACACCAGCGCCGAGCAAGAGGCCGAGTCGAACGAGAACGGCGACGAGCCGGACGAGCCGGGCGGGGACACGGCCACCGCAGCCGGAGGAGCGCGCGACGACGTCGACTGCTCGCAGGATGGCCTCGGTGCCGATGACTCGTACTCGTTCACCACGGCGCACTACGTCGTCGACGGTGCGCTGGGCGAGGTGTGTCTCGGCGACGCCGACGACCGGCTGATTCGAGCCTGGGACTCGCTCGCGACGATCACGCCGACCGGGCAGCTCGCCGATCTCGGCGTGTTCACCGGCTTCGAGAGCACCGAGGACGGCGAGGACGGCGAGGAGGTCACCCTGGCGTTCGTCAACGCACTCGACGCCGACGGATCCCTGTTCCAGATGTCCGTCAACCTCGACGCCTACGCGGATGATCCGGACGAGGCGGAACTGACGATGGCGCACGAGTTCAGTCATGTGTTCACATCGCTGCCGTCCCAACTCGACCGCAGCCTCGAGACGATCGAGAACTGCGAGACCTACGACAACGGCGAAGGCTGCTATCTCGACGACTCGATCATGTACCAGTGGATCGAGATGTTCTGGGGGAACGGCCTGATCGACCAGGTCGACCCGTTTGCCGAAGCCACCGGCGCCGACGGCCAAGAACGCTGCGACACCGACGCAGGCTTCTTCGGGGCGTACGCCGCGAGCACCCCCGAGGAGGACTTCGCGGAGTCGTTCAGCGTCTACGTGTTCGACGTCGAGACGTTCAGCGACGGACAGCAGGAGCGGATCGATTGGATCGCGGCACAGCCCGGTCTCGCCGAGTTCCGCGAGCGCGCCGAATCGGCCGGGCTCACCGGGCTGAGGAACAACTTCGACGAGTGCGGCCTCGGTTGACCGCCAACCTCAACGCACGCGGACGCTGCGGGCCTCGGGACCCTTCTTGCCGGCGCCGACCTCGTAGGAAACGCGAGCCTTCTCGTCGAGCGTCTTGAAGCCGTCGGTCTCGATGTTCGAGAAGTGGACGAACAATTCCTCGCCACCCGAGTCACGGACGATGAAGCCGTAGCCGCGGCCGGCGTTGAAGAACTTGACCGTGCCGAGCTCGTGACCGTTCGGAACCGGACCGTTGCTCTCGCGACGCGGGGCGGGTGCCGCCGGCACCCGCTCGACCGGATTGCGCCGGACCGGCGTCTCGACGACGGGCTGGGACGAAACGTCGAGCAGCGGCGTGACCGCGAGATCGCCGAGGTCGGGATCTGTCACGTCGACCTGGATGCCGACGTCGCGCTGCAGCTTCTTGACGTCTTTGGCAGTGCCGGGCTCGACGAACGACACGACGTGGCCTTTGGCCCCGGCGCGAGCGGTGCGACCGGATCGGTGATGATATGTCGACCCATCGGCAGGCGGGTCGTAGTGGATCACGGTGGATACGCCATGGACGTGGATGCCGCGGGCGGCGACGTCGGTCGCGATCAGCGCGTCGGCCCTGCCCTGCTTGAACGCGTCGAGTGCGCGGTCGCGCTGGCCCTGGCTGCGACCACCGTGGATCGGCTGAGCGGACACGCCGAGTTTGCTGAGCTGCTTGGCGAGCCGGTCGGCGCCGTGGCGCTGTCCGAGTGAACACGATCGTCGATCCGGTACGGTCGATCACGCCCGCAGTGTGCTCGTTCCGATCGGTCCGGTGCATCTGCCAGAACACGTGGTGAGCGGCGTGGATGTCGGGACCCTTCGGGCCGACCTCGTGGAACGCAGGGTCGTGCTGGAAGTCCTTGATCAGCTTCGCAACCGGCCCATCGAGCGTGGCGGAGAACAGCAGCACTTGGCGGTCATCGCGCGTCTGGCCGACGATGCGGCGCACCGCGGGAAGAAATCCCATGTCGGCCATCTGATCGGCCTCGTCGACGACGACGGTCGCAACGTCACGGAGGTCGATCGCACCCATCTGCATGAGGTCCTCGAGACGGCCGGGGCAGGCGACGACGAGCTCGGTGCCCTTGTTGAGGGCGTTCTTCTGGTTGCCGT
>CAWKLM010000034.1:0-482016 GCA_963850475.1 Ilumatobacteraceae bacterium
TGTGGCCGACGATGTCGAGGAGGAGGTGGGTGGTTTTGGAGGTGTAGATGCAGATGGTGCCGGTGGGGGAGAGTTTGGTGATGATTTCGTTGGCGCGGTTGTCGTCGAGGTAGTTGAGTGCGGAGGCGGTGGGTCGTTGGGGGGTGCAGGGGTAGACGGTGAAGAAGCCGCGGTCGGTGGGTTTGACCGAGGCGATGTTGACCACGGCGGCGTCGATACCCGAGTCGGGGATGCCGCCGCGTCCGGTGATCTGGACCTCGATGGTCTCGCCGGGGTCGAGGAGGCCGAGTTGTTCGTTCTGGTCGTCGATGGTGTCGCCGGTGGGGCGGGTGTCGACGAAGCGGGTGGGGTCGATGGCGGTGTAGTCGGATCCGGTGGGGACGTAGCCGACGACGTCGACGAGAAGGTGGGTTGTCTGCAGGGTGTAGATGCACACGCTGCCGGTGGGGGAGAGTTTCGCGATGATCTCGTTGGCGCGGTTGTCGTCGAGGTAGTTGAGTGCGGACGCGGTGGGTCGTTGGGGGGTGCAGGGGTAGACGGTGAAGAAGCCGCGGTCGGTGGGTTTGACCGAGGCGATGTTCAACACCGCGGATTCGAGCGGGACGCCGTCGGGGATGTCGCCGCGTCCGGTGATCTGGATCTCGATGGTCTCGCCGGGGTCGAGGAGGCCGAGTTGTTCGTTCTGGTCGTCGATGGTGTCGCCGGTGGGGCGGGTGTCGACGAAGCGGGCGGGGTCGGTCGAGGCGTAGTCGGATCCGGTGGGGACGTAGCCGACGACGTCGACGAGGAGTTCGGTGGGCTGTGAGTTGTAGATGCACAGTTCACCGGTGGGGGAGAGTTTCGCGATGATCTCGTTGGCGCGGTTGTCGTCGAGGTAGTTGAGTGCGGACGCGGTCGGTCGTTGGGGGGTGCAGGGGTAGGCGGTGAAGAAGCCTTGGCGGGCGGGCCGCACCGAGGCGATGTTGATCACCGCGGAGGTGACCCCGGTGGCGGGGATGTCGCCGCGTCCGGTGATCTGGATCCGGGTGGTCTGGCCGGGGGTGAGGGTGCCGGTGGCTTCGTTCTGGTCGTCGATGGTGGCGCCTTCGATGCGGGTGTCGGCGAAGCGGGCCGGTTCGGTCGCGACGATGAACGCCACATCGGGTTCACCGAGTGCTTGGACGCAGGTTTCGCCGCCGTCGTCGTCGATCACGCATGCTTCGATGTCGTAGTCGCCCTTGACCGCATAGGTGTGTGACGCAGCCACGACGCCGCCCGTCACGGCGTCGTCGCTCGTCGTCCCGTCACCCCAATCGACAACGAACCGATGCGTGTCCACCGGCGACACGTCGGCGTACGTCCCCGCCAGCGCCACCGACACCCCATCGACCAGCGGTGCATCCAGAGCCAGCTCGGGTGCCACGTTCGCGATCTCGATGGCTGTCGTGAACGTGTCCGATTCGCCGTCGGAATCGGTGACCGTGACGGCGATGTCGTAGGAGTCGTCGCCGTCGTCGTCGGCGTAGGTGTGCTCGGGGGTGGTCATCGCCGTCAACTCGCAATACGGCTCCACCACAGTCGCATCGTCATCGAGGTCGACGCATCCGACGATGGACTGGTCGATCGGAACGTCTTCAGCAGGTGATCCGTCCCCCCAGTTGACGGTGACGGTGTGGGTTTCATCCACGTTGATGTCGGTGAACCCGAGCCCGATCTCGACGGGGGTCGCCTCGACGCCGGCGCGTGTCGTGACTCCGCCGATCGCCGGGGCGGCATCGGTGATCCGGACCGTGAGCGTACGGGTGTCGCACGTGACGCCGCCGTCCTGGTCGGTCGACACAGACCTCGATCGTGTACGTCGCCGTCGGCCGCGTAGGTGTGGGTGCCGGTGACGGTGCCCGCCGCCGTTGCGACTCGTCGACGTCCGACGTCGACCGACGTCGGAGCGCCTCCGCCGGGTCCGCCCCAGTCGATGGTTGCGGTGTGCGTGTCGAGGCGGCCCGGGTCCTGGAACGTCGATGTCGTCGACGGTGGCCTCGGCGCCGACGGCGACGTCGGGTCCCGGCCTCGACGCGTGGTGCCTGGTTGGTCACCTCCGCGATGAACGGGAAGCAGGACTCGAGGCCCTCGTCGTCGGTGACACAGGCGTTGCCCTCGTAGGTGCCGTCGTCGTCGTAGACGTGGGTGTCGGTGATCGTGAACCAACCCTGGCCGGTTGCCGGGTCCGGGGTCACCGTTCCGGCCGTCGTTGCAGAACCGTCACCCCAGTCGATGCGGACGATGTGGGTGTCGTCAGCGCCGTCGTGCATCGGGATCGAGATCCCGTCGGGCAGGATCGGGTCCCCGGTCGCGTCGCGTTCGTCGAACTCGCCACCCTTGCCCTCGACGAACGAGAACACCGGGGTCGGCGCCGTGGCCGACATCCGGACGCCGCTGGGTCGAGTGGTAGTAGAGCGCGGCGTTACCCGGCGGGAAGGGGTCGCCGATCGGGTCGGGGTTGACGATGTCGAGGTGCTCGACGCCGTTGATCCAGACGCGGATCCGGCCGGGCTGGTAGTCGTACTCGACCAGGTACGGGTCGGGCGTCACGGAACTGGTGATGGTGGAGTAGTCGCCGTCGAGCGTGCGGATGCGCCACGGATCGGCGCCGGGGAAGTCGAACGGATCGAGGCCGGGATCGACGGAGCCGAGCTGCTCGACGCCGTCGGCGTCGTCACAGCCGGGGTCCTGTGCGTTGCCGCTGTCGTCGGTGACATCGTCGGAGGGGTCGTAGGGGAAGTCGAACGTCCGGAGGATCGTCATCTCGCCGTCGGTCGGTTGACCGGAGCGGCGATACACGGTGAACGGGTCGAGGGTGTACTGGTTGTTGTTCGTCCATCCCGTCGGCCCGTCGTTGCAGTCGATCGCCGGGTCGAAGCCGGGCGTCGGCAGTGTCCAGGAGCCTCCGACGTAGTCGGCGACCGGGTCGAAGAATTCGCCTTCCGCGCCGTTCGCGGCTCCGGGGTCGACATCGAAGGTCGGGTCGTACCCGAAGATCGCGCCGATCTGGTCGACGTCGGGGCCGGCGCCGAGGAACTCCTGGGTCATGGTGAACCGTCCGTACCCGGTCGGGCCGAGCAGGTCGGGCGAGACCAGCGCGGTCTCGGCATTGGTGTTGTTGACCGTGATCACGCTGCGGCCGTCCGGGTCGAGCGGTTCGAGGTCGCCGTCGTAGTTCGTGCTCCCGAGGAAGTTGGGTGGTCCGCTCTGCTCGGTCCAGGTGCGGAGGTCGGCGGCGTTGACGAGTGGGATGTCGTTGCCGACGTCGACGGTGCCGTCGGCGCAGAACACCTCGTTGTCGGGTGCAGGATCGGCGAGCCACTCGATACAGACGCTCCACGGCAGGGCGATGGTGTCGTCCTCGTACTGATGCGATGCGGACGGATTCGGCGTGCCGGAGCCGACGTAGGTGTAGTCGACGACATCGGTGTTCCCATCACCCCAGTCGAAGGTGAGCTGGAAGTCGGGATCGACGGTCGGGTCGTCGGCGAACCGTCCCGGGTGGGAGAAGTTGGGTGTCACCGTCAACTCGTCACCCTCGCTCAGCACGTGTTGCCGCGCGGTGACGATCGAGCCGGGTGGAGATGCCTCGTCGACCTCGCCGTTGCAGTTGTCGTCGAAGCCGTTGCCCGGGGTCTCGGCCACACCGGGCCGATCGAACGGATCGCCGTCGTTGCAGTCGGGTCCCGGAGCAGCCATGTATCCGTCGAGGTCCGCGTCCGCTGTGACCGCGTTGACGAAGAACGGCACCCGCAGGTCGGCGGCACCGTCGCTCACCCAGGCTTCGATGAACCAAACGCCGGTGGCGTCGGCGGGCGTCGGGAAGCCGATGCTGGCCGAGGTCTCGCCGGCCGCCTCCACGCCGTCGACGTACCAGCGATAGACGAGTGGGTCGCCGTTGGGATCGGTGGCGTCGACGGTGAGCGTCGCCGTGTCGCCGGGTGCGACGTCGACGTTGTTCGCCGCCGCAACGACCGGGACGACCGGCGGGCGGTTGCCTCCCGGCCCGACGACGACGAACGTGTGCGCCACGTCGTGTGCATCGGTCGCCCCGGTGCCGTTGGCGACCACGGAGATCGGCAGCGGGGCCCCGACCACCGCGTCGCCCGGAACCGTCCACGGCGTGGTCGGCGTCGATGCGTCATCGGTATCTCCGTCGCCGTCGAGATCCCATCCGATCTCGATGCCGGATGCCGGCGCGGGCACGCTCAGGGTGACGGTCGAACCGGCGCTCGGTGTGCCGGTGATCGTGATCGCGAGCTCGGGGTCGACGACCGTGTCGTCGACTTCGTCGTCGAGCTCCGGCACGAGCGGCGTGACCAACGGTTCGATGTCGGCCAACGAGGCGAGGAACGCATCGATGTCGTCGCCGGTGACGGTCAATGCGGCCTTCCAATCGTTGGGTTCGGTCCGCCTCGATTGGCTCTGGGCATTGATCTGGGTCCCCCAGCGGCGCAACGTGGTGCGGAACACTTCCGGATCTGCGCCGGCGTTGAGAACGTCGGCGTCGATCGACAAGTTGTCGTCCACCCGGTCGGTGAAGATCGACATCGCCTCGTTGTTCAGGTTGCGGAAGAAGGTGCGTTCGATCGGGTCGGCCTGGATCCTGTCGAGTTCGGCGAACAGCCCGGTCTCGGCGGCTTCGAACGAGGTGAGGAGGGTTGATTCGAGTGGCAGGAGTTCGAGCATCGTTCGGGCGTGGCGGCGGGCCCACTCAGCGTTGCCGGCGAGGTCGGCACCCTGGTACCGCTCGAAGGCATCCAGCAGCGCGCCGCCGTACGCGGACATCGCGTTGACGTTCGCCATGTAGACATCCCACAGTTGTTCGAGTTCGGTGCGCCCCTGGCTCACCGACTGGCCCGATGTCGTCGGCACCACCGGCCGCTGGAAGTTGGGCTGCGGCGGATCTTTCGCAATGCTGCTGAAGCGGGTCTTGTACGACGCCCATGCGGCGTTGCGGATCGACTCGCCGCGCTGCTTGTATGCCCCGTACGGGTCGTTGAGCCCCTCTGCTGCAGCGATCTGGGTGGCGAAGAACTGGACCACACCCTTGGGGCTCGTGACCCCGGCCGCGCCCTTGAGGAGATCTGCCAGCTTGAACAACTCGGTCTGGTAGATGATCTCGTCGATTGCACGCCGCCCGTTGTTGAAGCGCGCGGCGCGCGCCTTCATCGTCCCGAACGCCGTCGCTGCGACGTCGAGGGCCGGCACGTCGGCCTGGAGGTCGACACGGAACGCGTTGTCGAAGTACGAATCCTCGCCGCGTTCGTAACGCCCGTTCTGGCACTCGTCGATCACGATGCCGTAGGTGCCCGCACCGAGCGGCTTGTCGAACACGCCGCCACCGCTGAATCCGCCCGATCCCTTGGCGAAGCCCAGCGGTTCGTAGAGGAACCCGCCGCCCAGCGCGCCGAAAACGGAGCGCGGTGTGCCCGTGAGGTCGGTGAGTTCGTCGTCGTTCAACGGCTCGCCACCTGTTGGCACCACGTAGATGTCGGCGAAGGCCTGGATGTAATCGTCGATGCCCGGCTGGGTGCGTCGACCGGTCCCCGAGACCTCGGCGGTGCAGGCGTTCACGGGGAGGAGTTCGCCGTTGGCGACGAGCCCGCCGATGTAGTTGATGTTGCCGGCGTAGATCTCGATCAGTTCCCCCGGCCCGAACACCGGCGGCAGGCCCGACCGATCGAAGATGATGTTGGTGGTGCCGAGCGCGGATCCAAGAGCTGCCGGCGGCACGGCATCGACCGTGGGTGGTTCGGCGCTGATCGCGACGAAGCCGGAGGCGAGCGTTGCGAGTGCTAGGAGGTGAGCGAGCCGGCGTCGGATCATGCGGTCACCGTAGACGCGGCCTGGTAACAGGTCGCCAACACCTGCTAGAGCATCAGTTGCAGGGTCGCGACGTCGAGCCATCGCCGGAACTTGCGACCGACTTCCTTTTCCAGGCCGACCAACTCGAAGCCGCAGGCGCGATGCAGCGCGAGGGAGGCCTCACCGCTGGTTTCGACTCGGGCGATCATCGAGTGGAAGCCACTGTCGCGAGCGTCGGCGATCAACCGCTCCATCAGTTTACGGCCGATACCGATCCCGGCATGGGAGCGGGCTACGTAGATCGAGTTCTCGACCGTCGGGCTGTAGGCCGGCCGATCCTTGAACGGCGACAACGAGGCGAAGCCGACCACCAACCCGTCGGTCGGTGCGGCGGGGCCGTCGACGACTGCAACGATCGCCGCGAAGGCTCCCGAACGAGCGGAGATCCAAGCCTGCTGGTCGGCGAGCGAACGCGACACCATGTCGAGCGTCGTGGTGAAGTTCTCGACCTCGTGGTTGTAGATGGTGCGCATCGCCTCCGCGTCGCGGCGCGTCGCCATACGAATCGTGATCGTCGGACGCGGCGTGGGGGTCTCCGGCATCGCCGCTGACGATACCGCTCGGGTGTGCGCCGGTCGGGGAGCGGGGGCCGCGGATGGCCCCGAATCGCCGTCGACGCGTGGGTGGGAGTCGACCCTGGGCCGATACACTCTCGGGCTGGCCGCAACGCTGATGCGGTCCCGAAGGGTGCCCCGGATCCCGATGCTCGGTACCGGTCGCAGCGTTCGGAATCACATAGTCAGCAACGGCTCGACCGGGTGTTTCGCACCCGCTCGTGACGCCCTCTTAGCTCAGTCGGTAGAGCACAGCCATGGTAAGGCTGGTGTCGTGAGTTCGATTCTCACAGAGGGCTCGACCAAGTGGTCGGGGCAACCCGGCGACGAGCCAAGTCATCTCGCAAGAGGTCATAGCCACATGGCGGCGTAGCTCAGTTGGTCAGAGCATCCGGCTCATAATCGGAAGGTCGTCGGTTCAAGTCCGACCGCCGCTACCACATCATCACAACCCCGACAATCGGGACCACCTCAGGAGTAGAGGAAGCAACATGAGCAAAGAGAAGTTCGAGCGGACCAAGCCGCATGTGAATGTCGGGACGATGGGTCATATCGACCATGGGAAGACGACGTTGACGGCGGCGATCTCGAAGTCGTTGGCGGAGCGTGGGTTGGCTGATTTCACTGATTTCGAGGGGATTGACAAGGCGCCGGAGGAGAAGGCGCGTGGGATCACGATCTCGATCAGCTCATATCGAGTACGAGACCGAGAAGCGGCATTATGCCCATATCGACATGCCGGGTCATGCGGACTACATCAAGAACATGATCACCGGTGCGGCGCAGGTGGATGGTGCGATTCTGGTGGTGGCTGCGACTGATGGTCCGATGCCCCAGACGCGTGAGCATGTGTTGTTGGCGCGTCAGGTGGGTGTGCCGTACATCGTGGTGGCGTTGAACAAGTCGGACATGGTCGATGACGAAGAGTTGATGGAGTTGGTGGAGCTCGAGGTGCGTGAGTTGCTGACGGAGTATGAGTTCCCGGGTGATGATGCGCCGGTGATTCAGGTGTCGGCGTTGAAGGCGCTCGAGGGTGATGCTGATGCCCAGGAGCAGATCATGGCGTTGATGGCGGCGTGTGATGAGTTCATTCCGGATCCGCAGCGTGAGTTGGACAAGCCGTTCTTGATGCCGATCGAGGATGTGTTCACGATCACGGGTCGTGGCACGGTGGTGACTGGGAAGGTTGAGCAGGGGATCATTCACACTGGTGATGAGATCGAGATCGTTGGGTTGCGTGACACGCAGAAGACGACGTGTACGGGTGTGGAGATGTTCCGCAAGTTGCTCGATGAGGGTCAGGCGGGTGACAACATCGGTGCGTTGTTGCGGGGGACGGGGAAGGAGGATGTGGAGCGTGGTCAGGTGTTGTGTAAGCCCGGGAGCATCACGCCGCACACGAATTTCGAGGGTCAGGTGTATGTGTTGAACAAGGATGAGGGTGGCCGTCACAAGCCGTTCTTCAACAATTATCGTCCGCAGTTCTTCTTCCGTACGACGGATGTGACCGGCACGATCGAGTTGCCGTCGGGGACGGAGATGGTGATGCCTGGTGACAATGTCGAGATGACGGTGGAGTTGGGCAAGCCGATCGCGATGGACGAGGGTCTGCGGTTCGCGATCCGCGAGGGTGGCCGCACCGTCGGCGCCGGCCGCGTCACCAAGATCATCAAGTAATCATTCGAATCAGCCTTCGGCCGGCCCGGGCACGCCCGGGCCGGCCGTTGTCTGTCGTTCACCCAACCGGGTGACCAGCACGAAAGCGAGGCCGACATGGCCAAGAGTGACAAGCGGGTCAAGGTGACCCTCGAGTGCACCGACTGCAAGCGGCGCAATTACATCACGATGAAGTCCAAGGTGAACGATCGTGAGCGCCTCGAGATGCAGAAGTACTGCAGCAACGAGCGCAAGCACACGCTGCACAAGGAGACTCGCTGACGCGAGTCGTGGTCCGGCGCCCGCACCCCGGGCGGCGGTGAGGCGCTGGTACCCTGGCACCTCGACCTCTCCACAGAGGGCAGTAGCTCAGCTGGCTAGAGCATCGGTCTCCAAAACCGACGGTCGTGGGTTCGAATCCCTCCTGCCCTGCACGGTTCCCCTCGGGAACCCATTTGAAACCATCCCCATCCGACGATCGAGAAACCGCAGCAACTCACCGTGTCACTGGACGATCTCAACCGCGAGCAGAAGCGCCAAATGAAGAAGATGGGCGCGCTCGACGAGAAGGGCAGGGTCCAGAAAACGCAGCGGCCGCAGCCGAAGAAGAAGACGGATCGGGTCGGCCCCCGTCAGTACCTCAAAGAGGTGCGCGACGAGATGCGCAAGGTCGCATGGCCGAAGCAGCCCGAGGTCGTCCGCTATTCGATCGTCGTGCTCATCACCGTGATCCTCTACACCGCCCTCGTCGGTGGACTCGACTACCTGTTCGGTTCGATCGCCGAATGGTTCTACTCATCGTGAGCGACATGACCGACAACAACGACACCACCCTCGACTCGAGCAGCCTCGACGACCTCGACGCCGAGCTCCACGCCGCATCGGGCGACGCCGAGGCGTCCGCCGCCTCGCTCGAGTCGGCAGCCGACCAGCTGGCCGCCGATGTCTCCGCCGACCCGGTCGCCGAGAGCGATGCTCCCGACACCGAGCTCGCGCCGGTATCGCCTGCCGACCTGTTGCCGACCGGCGACGCCGACCTCACCGCCGAATCCGACGCGCAGGCACTGCTGCCTGACGACGTCGAGATCTCGACCGATGAGGCCGCCGTGCTGCTCCCGACCGGCGATGCGGGCGACGACAGCGCCGACACCGACACCGCCGATGACTCCACCGAGGGCGCTGGCGATGCCGAGCTCGAAGCCCTGGATGCGCTCGAAACGCTGGATACCGAAGCCGAAGCAGACGTCGAGCCCCCGGTGGTCGACGATCCGAACAAGCGCCCGGGCAAGTGGTTCGTGGTCCACACCCAGAGCGGCTACGAGAAGAAGGTGACCGCCAACCTCAACGCGCGGATCCAGTCGATGAACATGGAGGACAAGATCTACGAGATCGTCATCCCCATGGAGGAGGTCGACGAGTACAAGAACGGCAAGAAGCAGACCGTCATGAAGAAGGTCTTCCCCGGCTACCTGCTGGTGCGGTGCGAGATGGACGACGAGTCCTGGTACTGCGTGCGCAACACGCCGGGCATCACCGGCTTCGTCGGCCAGCAGCAGAAGGGCCAGAAGCCCACGCCGCTGTCGCGCCGCGAGGTCAAGACCTTCCTCACCCCGAAGACCGAGGGCGTCGAAGCGGCGCCGCGCCGCAAGGCCAAGCTCGACTACGAAGAGGGCGAGAGCGTGCGCGTGAAGGAAGGCCCCTTCGCCGACTTCACCGGCGAGATCGCCGAGATCAATGCCGATCACATGAAGCTGAAGGTCCTCGTCAACATCTTCGGTCGCGAGACGCTGGTCGAGATGGACTTCAGCCAGGTTGCGAAGCTCTGAGCGCCGTCCAGCGCCGAGCAGCAACATCACCCACCCCCACCTGACGAGAACACGAAGAGAGAACTCAAATGGCCAAGAAGACAGTCATGGCGGTCGTCAAGATCCAAATCGAAGCCGGCAAGGCGAGCCCCGCCCCGCCGGTTGGTACGGCCCTCGGACCGCACGGCATCGCGATCATGGACTTCGTCAAGGCGTACAACGCCCAGACCGAAGCTCAGGCCGGCACCGTGATCCCGACCGAGATCACGATCTTCGAAGACCGGACGTTCTCGTTCGTTCTCAAGACCCCGCCGACGTCGACGCTGATCCGCGAGAAGGCCGGTCTCGAGAAGGCCGCCGACAACCCGGGCAGCGAGACCGCCGGTTCGATCACCGAGGCCCAGGTCGCCGAGATCGCCGAGATCAAGATGCCCGACCTGAACGCCGTCGATCTCGAGGGCGCCAAGCTCCAGGTCCGCGGCACCGCCCGTTCCATGGGCATCGACGTCGTCTGACGCGTCACGTGATGGGTCTGACCCGTTACGTGACGCGAGAAACAACCACCACAGTCTCGACCGGAACCACCTCGGCCGGCGGACTCAACACTGAGGGAGACAACCAATGTCCGGCAAGAAGTACGCAGATGCGCTCAAGAAGTTCGATCGGGACTTCATGTACGCCCCGAAGGAGGCGGTGACGCACGCCAGGAACACCGCAACCGCCGGTTTCGACGAGTCGATCGACATCGTCGTCCGTCTCGGCGTCGACCCCCGCAAGGCCGATCAGATGGTGCGCGGCACCGTTGCACTTCCCGCCGGAACCGGCAAGGACGTGCGCATCGCCGTCTTCGCGAGCCGGTGAAGCCGCCGACGCTGCCCGCGAGGCCGGCGCCGACTTCGTGGGCGCCGACGATCTGTTCGAACAGGTCGACGGCGGCATGATGGACTTCGACCTCGTCATCGCGTCCCCCGACATGATGCCGCTCGTCGGTCGTCTCGGCCGCGCCCTCGGCCCGCGAGGCCTGATGCCGAACCCCAAGACCGGCACGGTGACCCCCGACGTCGGCAAGGCCGTCGAAGAGTTCAAGGGCGGCAAGGTCGAGTACCGCACCGACCGCTACGCCAACGTGCAGGTGCCGATCGGCAAGGCCAGCTTCGACGAGGACAAGCTCGCACAGAACTTCTGGGCCGTGATCGACGAGCTCAACCGGGCGAAGCCGGCGTCGGCCAAGGGTCGCTACATCAAGAAGGTCACCGCATCGGCGACCATGGGCCCCGGCGTCCGGGTCGACATCTCGCGCCTCAAGCCCGACACCGACTGAGCGGGTGCCCGCGGGCGGTCGGCCGACTCGGGTGGCGGAGCGGGGCGTTCCTACGATGACCGGATGGACCCGTCGATCACGCAGCTGTTGAATCTCTCGGGCAAGACCGCCGTCGTGACCGGGGCCGCCACGGGCATCGGCGAGGGCATCGCCCGAATGCTTGCCGGCGCCGGTGCTCACGTGGTCGTGGCCGACATCGACACCGACGGGGCGCAACGGGTGGCGGGCGACGTCGACGGTGAGGCGGTCGAGCTCGACGTCACCGACCCCGATGCCTGCGCGCGAATCCTCGGAACGATCGGCGACCGGATCGACATCCTCGTCAACAACGCCGGCTCGTACCACGAGGCGGGCAGCATCCTCGACCAGAGCGTCGAGTCGTGGCGGCGCTCGATCGAGTTCAACCTCGCCAGCCTGTTCAACTGCTCCAAGCCGGTTGCCGCCCGCATGGTCGACCAGGGCGACGGTGGAGCGATCGTGAACATCGCGTCGGTCGACGGGCTGCTGCCGTGCCTCGGAACCGGCTACGACTCGGCGAAGGCCGGCGCGATCCATTTCTCGAAGAGCCTGGCCGTCGACCTCGCCCCCCACGGCATCCGAGTCAACGCCGTGAGTCCGGGCGTCGTACCGGTGCCGACGCTCGACAAGATGCACGCCGGCGAGATCGATCCGCTGTGGCCGCTCGACCCGTCCTTGAGTGGACTGATGGGGCCGCTGATGAAACAGCGATCGTCGAACGTTCCCGATCGGCCGGAAGGGCACGCCCGACGACATCGGTCGGGCCGTGCTCTTCCTCGTCAGCGACCTGTCGAGCTACGTCACCGGGCAGAACCTCGCCGTCGACGGTGGATGGACGCTGATATGAGCGCCGCTGACGGTCCCGACGACGACGTTGCAGTGCGTTGCTCGACGAACGCGACATCGTCGCGCTGGCGGCGCGGTACTGCCGGGCGCTCGACACGAAGGACTGGCCGCTGCTCGACGGAGGTCTTCCTTCCCGATGCGACGGCCGAACTCGGCGTCGCCGCAGCTGCTCGTCGGCCTCGATGCGATCACGGCATCGGATCCGGACGGCGCTCGAGTACCTCGACGACAGCCAGCATCTGGTCGGCAACCACGAGGTCACCGTCGATGGCGACACCGGCACCCACCGCTGCTATCTCCAGGCCCAGCACATCCGCGAGGTGCCCGACGGCAGCCCCAACTACATGATCGCCGGGCGCTACGAGGACCGTGTGCAGCGGACGCCCGACGGCTGGCGGATCGCCCATCGCACCCTCACCGTCATGTGGACCGAGGGCAACCTCGCCGTCGTCCGCCCCTGAGCGGAACCGGCGTCCGCTCTACGGATCCGGGTTGTCATCGACCCGGGTTCCGGATCGGATCCGACCCGGATCGCAGTGCCAGGCCGCGTCGAAGGTCAGGCGGTGATGTCGGTCTGCTTCCAGTTGTTCCAGTAGGTGACCGACTCGGCCGGTTTGCGTGACGCCGGCTTGAAGTCGTCACCGGTGTAGTAGGCGGTCGGGATGCACGCGAGCTGCGTGACGGTGTCGGGGATGCCGAGCGCCTCGCCGACCTCGTGCTCGTACGGCAGGTGAAGGGTCGTCCACACCGTGCCGAGCCCCCGTGAGCGCGCGGCGAGGCAGTAGCTCCACACCGACGGGATCACCGATCCCCACCACCCCGCCTGTGAGCCGCCCTTGTCGCCGGCGTCGGAGGGAGCACCGAGCGCGCAGGGGATCGCCAGGACCGGCACGTCGGCGAGCACCTCGGCGAGGTGGGTGCTCGAGTCGATGATCGGGTTCGACGCCGCCGCGTTGCCGGCCTTCTCGACCGCCTTCTTCTGGGCTGCGATGTACGGCGCATACGACCGTTGGTACGCGTCGGCGATGACCGCCTTGCGCTCCGGGTCGTCGACGATCACCCACCGCCACTTCTGGTAGTTGCCGCCGGCCGGACCCTGGGTGGAGATCCGTACGCAGTCGAGGATCAGCTCGCGCGGCACCGGACGGGTGAGGTCGAGCCGCTTGCGCACCGCCCGCGTCGTGGTCAGGAGGTGGTCGGTCTGCGTGAGGTCGAAGTCCATCTCCCGTTTCTATGCGGGCGACCTCGGCCGGGTCGAGCGGGACGGGTCGGGTGGGGTGCGATGGGTCCGCGGGAACTGTCGGGTGGGAGTACCTGAACGACCGTTCGGTAACGTCGCCGGCGATGAGCGAGATCTCCAATCCCACCCCCACGGTCGAGCAGCTGTGCGCGATCGAGGCGTGCCGCGAAGCAGCACGGCGCTATTCCTACGGGCTCGATCGACTCGACGGCGACGTGATGAAGTCGGCCTACTGGCCCGAGGCGATCGACGAGCACGGTCGCTACAACGGCAACGCGTGGGAGTTCTGCGACTACTGCGTCGACGAGCCACGACAGGTGGACCTGGACGATGCACTCGATCTACAACCACCGCGTCGAGATCGACACCGACGGCGTCAACGGTCGCGGTGAGGCGTACTGCATCACCCATCTGTTCGAGGAGGATGCGCCGGATGCTCGCGACCTGGTACGGCCGGTATCAGGACACCTACGAATGCCGCGACGGGGAGTGGCGCATCGCGCACCGCATCTGCGTGCACCACAGCAACACCAGCCAGTACGTCCCCGACACGATGGGGATCGATGCCAGCCTGTTCCGCCAGGCCGATTTCGATCGACCGGCCGACGGCCGACGGATGGGCCCCTGATGCCGGCGTTCGCGAAACGACGAGCCGCAGAGGATCCGACCGGCTTCGCGCTGGTCGACGCGACGCGTGAGTACACGTGGCACGAGGTCGATGAGGCGCTCAACCGCTGCGCCAACCTGCTGCTGGAGGCGGGTCGAGCGCGGTGCACTCGGCGACGAACATCGGATCGCCGTGTTCGCCGAGAACGCCGCCGAAACCGCACTCGCACACCTCGGTGGTCTGCTCGCCGGCGCGTCGACGGTGCCGGTCAACTTCCACCTGACCGCCTCGGAGGCGGCGTACATCCTGAGCGACTCCCAGAGCCGGATCGTGTTCGTCGGCCCCGAGACGGTCGAGCGCGGGCTCGCGGCAGCCGCCGAGGCCGGCGTCGACACCGTGATCGGCTGGGGCTGCGACGGCATCGACGGCGTCACCGACTGGAACGAGTGGCTTGCCGGCGGCTCGACCGACGATCCGCCCGACTCGGTCATGCCGCGTCCGAACCTGCTGTACACGTCGGGCACCACCGGACTCCCCAAGGGCACCGAACTGCCGCCCACGATGTTCGCCGGCGGCGTCGACATGGCCGAGCACCTCGAACGACTCGCACAGGGCGGGTTCGCCGGGTTCGGCACCCACCTCGTCGTCGGGCCGATGTACCACACCGGTCCGCTGTCGGGGATGCGGCTGCTGTGTGCCGGGGTGTCGTCGGTGATCCTGCACAAGTTCGACGCCGAGGCGACGCTCGCAGCCATCGACAAGTACCGGACCGAGACCACCGTGATGGTGCCGACCCATTTCGTGCGGATGCTCGCGCTGCCCGACGACGTCAAGGCGAAGTACGACGTCAGCTCGATGAAGCTGATCGCCCACACGGGAGCAAAGTGCCCGATCGACGTCAAGGCGGCGATGATCGAGTGGTTCGGTCCGGTGTTCAACGACGCGTACGGTGCCACCGAGGTCGGCACGGTCTGTGCGATCACCAGCGACGAGTGGCTGGAACATCGCGGGTCCGTCGGCCGCTCGGTACCACCGTTCCATGCGGTCATCTTCGACGAGGAGTTCAACGAACTCCCCGCCGGCACCGAGGGGCGGCTGTTCTTCCGCGACGACACCGGGCGCGGCATCATCTACCCGAACGATCCCGAGAAGACGCGGGCGTCGAACCCCGAGCCGGGCTGTTCACGCTCGGCGAGATCGGGTACATGGACGACGACGGCTACGTCTTCATCACCGACCGTTTCAACGACATGGTCGTGTCGGGCGGGGTCAACATCTATCCGGCCGAAGCCGAACTGTTGCTGATCGACCACCCCGACATCGCCGACGTCGGCTGTATCGGCGTGCCCCATCCCGAGATGGGCGAGATGCTCGTCGGGTTGCTGATGCCCGAGGACCTGGAGTCACCGCCTGAGGTGGGTGACGTTTCGGCGTGGCTGCGGGAGCGCCTGAGCCACTACAAGTGCCCGCGCGAGTACCACCTCGTCACCGACCTGGGTCGGTCGACGATGGGCAAGATCAACAAGCGCAAGCTGCGCGATGCGTGGCTCGCCGGTGAGCTCACGCCGCTCGGAACTTGATCAGTCCGCCGCGGTCGCCACGCCGGGCCACAGCAACTGGGTCAGGTCGTCGGCGACCGTGTCGATGTCGCAGTAGTCGTCGCGCAGCCACATCAGGGTGACGACCTGGAACGCGCCGACGATGGCGTAGGCCCAGGTCTTCGCGGCGGCCGGGTCGCGGCCGGCTTCGGCGCGCGCCGTTGCGAACAGGTCGATCAGCAGTGCGGCGGAGCGGTCGACGAGGCCGCGGACCACTTCGGTGTCCTGGCTGCCGCCGTTGACGAAGAGGAAGAGGTTGCGGTCGGCATCGACGGCCGACAGGAAGCCACGGACTGCACCTTCGAACTGGGCGCGCGGGTCTGTCGCGTTGACGCGCTGCGCCTCGACGGCGGTGGTGATGCGATCGACGAGCATCTCGGAGAGCGCGAAGGTGAGTGCCTGGCGGTCACCGACGGCGCGGTAGAGGATCGGCTTGGTCACGGTTGCGCCGGCCGCGATCTCGGCCATCGTCGCGTCGGGCCCTTCGGAGCGGATCACGCGGGCCGCCGCCGCGAGCAGCTGTTCGCGATCGACGACCACGCCTGCCGCCCGTCGGCCGACCGGGCCGTCGCCGTGGTTTGGGGGCTGGTCGGACCCTGCCGCGCGCTCACGGCGCGCGACGGTACCGCTCGATGCAGCGCGTTTGTTACTCCGAGTAAATTTGGGCGTGATTCGTGGTGTTACGGTCGTCACATGACACTCACGGATGCCACCAGCGGCGACTGCGACCGATCTCCCCTGGCACCTTCGCGACAACTGGGCTCCCGTGCTCGACGAGCGCACCGACCACGACCTCCGCGTCGACGGAACGATCCCGCCCGAGCTGACCGGTACCTACGTGCGCACCGGCCCGAACCCGGCGTCGGGCAGGTCCGATCACTGGTTCTTCGGTGACGGCATGCTGCACGGCGTTCGCCTCGCCGGGGGCAAGGCCGAGTGGTATCGCAATCGTTTCGTCCAGACGCCGAACATCACCGATCCGGTCGACGACCCGATGGCCACGATGGGCGACCTCACCCGCGGCACCGCCAACACCCACGTGCTCGCCCACAACGGCGAGCTGCTGTGCCTCGAAGAGGGACACTGGCCGTGGCGGGCCGACACCGAGCTCAACACGCTCGGCGTCCAGAACTTCGGCGGCGCGCTGACCTGCTCGATGACCGCTCACCCGAAGATCTGCCCCGTCACCGGTGAGCTGATCGCGTTCAGCTACATGAGCCCCGAGCCGCCCTACCTGCAACTACATCCGGATCAGCGCGGCGGGTCGGGTCGAGCAGATCGAGGGCATCGACATCCCGAACATGGTGATGATGCACGACTTCAACGTCACCCGGAACCATGTCGTGTTCATGGACCTGCCGGTCTGCTTCAACCTCGGCGCGTTGGAGACCGGGATGCCGTTCCAGTTCAACCGTGACGCCGGCGCCCGACTCGGCGTGATGCCGCGCAACGGCACCAACGCCGACGTGCGCTGGTTCGAGATCGAGCCGTGCTACGTGTTCCATCCCGTCAACGCCCACGAGGACGGCAACACGATCGTGCTCCACGTGTCGCGTCAGCCCGAGGCGTTCGGCTCGAGCAACGACGACTACGCCGAAGTCGGCCGGCTGTGGAAGTGGACGATCGATCTCGACGCCGGCACCGTCACCGAAACCCAGATCGACGATCGCCCGGGCGACTTCGGCCGCGTCAACGATCGCATGGTCGGACTCGATGCCGAGTACGGGTACCTGATGGCGATGGCCGGCGAAGGCAACGCCGAGGAGCCGGTGTTCGGCTCGGCGCTCTGGAAGTACGACCTGACGACGGGAGCATGCACCGAGCACCAACTCGGTGACGGCGTCCGCGGTGCCGAGCCGGTGTTCGCACCGGCGTCCGACGCTGCCGGAGAGGACGAGGGCTGGATCATCAGCCTCACGCACGACACGAACTCTGACGAGTCGAGGCTGATCATCGTCGACGCCCAGAACTTCTCGGCGCCGCCGGTCGCCACGGTCCACCTGCCGCGCCGGGTCCCGTACGGGGCCCACGGAAGCTGGGTCCCGGACTCAGCGATCGTCTGAACAACACGCACGAAGAACAACGAGGGGAAATCGTGAGAAACACCATGGGAAACACACGCTTGCTCGCACTGCTGGCGGCGACGTCGCTGGCCTTCGCGGCGTGCGGCAGTGGGAGTGATTCGAGTTCGGACGACACCGGACCCGACACGACCGACGCATCGGTCGCACCGATGCGACCGATGAACCGGAGGCGACCACCGCACCGGACGAGGTCGCCGACACCGAGCCGGTCGCCGACACCGAGCCGGTCGCCGACACCGAGGCGACCGATCCACCCGACGACTCCGTCGACGCCTCCGGCGGGCGGCAGCGCGGACTTCCGGACCCTCGATCCACCGACCGGAGAGCCGATCGTGGTGGGAATGGTCAACACCGAAGGCGTCCCCGGCCTCGACTTTCCCGAGATGCGAACCGACACCGACCTCGCCGTCGACTTCCTCAACGAGCACGGCGGCTTCGGCGGCCGACCGATCGAGGTGGTGCACTGTACGGCGGCCGGTTCGCCCGAGACCTCGCAGGCGTGCGCGCAGGAACTGAGCGGCCAGGGAGTCGAACTCGTCATGCTCGGACTCGATCTGTTCCCCGGCTACGACACCTACGCCGCATCCGACACGCCGGTGTTCGGAGCGCTCCCGATCCTTCCCGGCGACTACACCGCGGATGCGCTGTTCCTCACCGGTGGCAACGCCACGACGATGGCCGGCATGGCCGGGTTCGCCGTCGAGGAGTTCGGTGCGTCGACCGTTGGCATCATCAGCGCGGACAACGCCGGCGCCAACAGCTCCGAAGCTGCCTTGACCGCAGCACTCGACAAGGCTGGTGTGACTTACGTGTCGATCAAGGGCGGCGACAACGAGACCGACGCCGGATTCCAGGGCCTGATGCGCGAGGCCGCGAAGGACAACCCCGACGTGCTGGTGTCGCTGTACGACGATGCCGGCTGCATCGGCGCGATCCGGGCCCGGGTCTCGCTCGGTCTCGACACGCCGACCATCTCGACGCCGATCTGCGGGAGTGCCGAGGTGATCGACGTCGTCGGCGACGACGCACTCGGTTGGTACTTCGTCGGCAACGGTGCGCCCGACGATTCGGCGTCGGCGCAGACGCTGGAAGAGATCATCGAACCAGCGTACGGCGCAGAGGGCGCCGGTTCGCTGGGCCTCGGGGCGCTCGGCATCGGTCAGGCGATGGGGTTGGCTCGGGTGGCGAATGCGCTGACCGCTGAAGGTGTCGAGGTCACCGGTGCGGCGATGTACGAGCGGCTGGCCACGTCCGATGACATCGTGAACTTCCCGGACGAAGTCCCGTTCGGCTGCGGTTCGTCGGCGACGTATCCGTCGGTCTGCAACTTCGTGTTTCCGGTCGGCGCGTACGCCGCGGGCGACGAGCTCATCACCGTTCCCGGTTTCGAGAGCTTCTCGGTCATCGACTACCTCCCGTGATCCATCGGGACCTCCCACGAATCCGGCACCGCAGCCGGGGCGCATGAGCGACTACGCGTTCTTCCTGCTGCTCGGCGCAGCGGCGGGGGCGATCATCGCGGCGTTCGGGCTCGGGCTCCTCATCACGCACGAGGGTTCGGGCGTCGTCAACTTCGCGTACGGCGCGATGGCGACGTGGTCGGGGTATGTCTACGCCGACCTCCGTCAGGGCGCGTACCCGTTCCCGATCCCCGGGTTGCCCGCGCGGTACCACTTCGATGGCGACGTCGGGTTCCGATGGGCGCTGTTCCTTGCGTTGCTCACCGCGGCCGTGCTCGGCCTCGTTGCGTTCTTCGCGGTGTTCCGTCCGCTCCTGCGTGCGCCGGCACTCGCGAAGGTCGTGGCGAGCATCGGCCTGGTGATCGTCTTCATCTCGCTGATCGAGCGCAGATTCCCCGACAACGCCGGGCTGCGTGTCGATGCGATCCTCCCGCGGGAGCCGGTCACCTTCGCCGACGGGGTCACCGTGCCACGCGACGGGCTCTGGCTCGCCGGCATCGTCATCCTCATCGCCGCTGCGGTCTGGGCGTTCTCGCGGTTCACCCGGTGGGGTCTGGCCATCCGCGCGGCGGCCGAGAACGAGAAGGGTGCGGTGCTGCTCGGGTACTCGCCGGTCATCCTCGCCGCCGGAAGCTTCGTCGTTTCGTCCCTGATCGGCGGGCTCGTGGTGATCCTCGCGTCGCCGATGATCCAGCTGTCGTCGACGGTGTTCACGTTCGCGTTCCTCGTCCCGGCGCTCGGGGCGGCGCTGATCGGCCGGTTCCGCTACATCTGGCCGGTCGTGTTCACCGGGTTGGCGATCGGGCTGGTGCAGTCGTCGTTCACGAAGATGCAGGTCGACTTCAGTTGGTTCCCGCAGTACGGGGCACGCGAAGGGCTGCCGTTCCTCGTGATCATCATCGCGATGGTCGTGATGGGTGAGGGGCTCCCGGACCGTGGCTCGGTCGACACCTGGAAGCTGCCGGCGGTCCCGCGCCGCCAAGGTGACCGCACTGAACGTGTCGATCCCGGTCGTGCTCGCCATCGGCGGGCTGCTCGTTCCTCGGACCGCTCTGGCGAGGAGCGATCATGACCACGTTGATCTCGATGGTGCTCGCACTGTCGCTGGTGGTCCTGACCGGATTCGGCGGGCAGACGTCGCTCGCGCAGATGGCGTTCGCCGGTGTTGCCGGGTTCGCCCTGTCGAAGATCGCCATCGGCTGGGGCATCCCGTTCCCGATCGCGCCGATCCTCGCCGCCTCGATCGCCATGGCTGTTCGGCGTGGTGGTCGGCTTGCCGGCACTTCCGTGTGCGCGGCACCAACCTCGCGATCATCACGCTCGCCGGTGGTGTGGCGATCACCGAGTTCGTGTTCAAGAACCCGAAGTACGTCGGCGACGCGTCGACCGGGGGCGCCAAGGTCCCCAACCCGAAGCTCGGCGGCTGGGACCTCGGACTGATCCTCGGCGACCAGGCGTCGCGACCGGTCTTCGGCATCTTGCTCGTCGTCGTCGGCGTGCTCGATCGCACTTGCCGTCGCCAACCTGCGCCGCAGTGGCTCCGGGTCGGCGCATGATCGCGACGCGGTCGAACGAACGAGCAGCGGCCGCGCTCGGGATCAGCGTGTTCCGCACCAAGCTGCAGGTGTTCGCCATGTCGTCGTTCGTCGCCGGGCTCGCCGGGTGCATGATCGCCTACCGATTCGGGAGCGTGTCGGATGCGTCGTTCGGGACGATCGCGTCGCTCACCGCGCTTGGCCGTCGCCTACCTCGGCGGCATCACCTGCGTGAGCGGCGCGGTGACGGCGGGAATCACGGCGACCTCCGGTGTCGCGTTCTACGGCATCTCGCAGGCGACGGGCAGTCTCGGGTCAGTGGGAGGTGCTTGATCGGCGGCGTGCTGCTGATCCTCACCGCGATCCTCAACCCGGAGGGCATCGCCGGCGGGATCCGGGCCAAGGCGGCGGAGCGTCGGGCCGCCAAGATGCGGACGGAGCGCCGCTCCGCCAGCACGGTCGCGGCCACCGCGCGGTAACGTCGTCGACATGTCGAGCAAGGAATATCACCGCTACCTCCGGGCCGTCCCGTTGTTCGCAGACATCGACGATCACCACATCGACGCGATCGGCGCCGCGGTCACCGAGCTCGCGTTCGACTCCGGCGACGTGCTCATGCGCGCCGGCAGCAACGCCCGCGAGATGGTGATCGTGCTCGAAGGAGAGCTGTCGGTGATGCTCGGTGACACCGAGATCGCAACGATTGGTGCAGGCGGATTCGCCGGCGAGATGGGCCTGCTGGCACACCGACCGCGCAACGCCACCGTCATGGCCAAGACGCCGACGCGGGTGTTGCACATCGAGAGTCGCTCGTTCGAGAACGTGCTCGACGAGGCGCCGCAGATCGCGGTCAAGATGCTCCCGATCGTCGCCCGTCGGGTGGTCGACAACAACGCCCGCCACACCGATTGACGCCGACACCCCGCCGCTGCGGTCGGGCCAACACGTCAGCGCAATACGTACGGGTCGAGGAGCGGTTCGATCCGGAGTTCGGTGGGGATGTTGTCGGGTCCGATGATCCGATCGATCTCCTCGTGCAGATGCCAGATCCGGCGCTCTTGATAGTTGATCGGGATGCCGGTGAGCGCCGGCGACTCCATCGACCGCTGCATCGGTGCCATGTTCATCTCGTCCTCGGCCATGATCTGGTTGTAGACCGCCCGTCGGGCCTGCCACTGCTCCGACAGCTCGTCGGGGAACCGGTCCTCGCCCTCGGGCGGTAGTGCGTAGTAGATCCAGTCGAGCCGGGTGGTGTCCTTGTCGACAGGCCAGAAGATGTTGATCGGGAAGCCGATCCGCCCCAGCGGAACGATCGTGTTCGGGAAGATGCTCACGGCTGTGCTGGTGCAGTCGACCATGCCGGGCACACCGCTCGATCGTGCGCATGCCGTGCTGGTCGAGGTGTTTCCAGTCGTCCCAGCTCGACAAGCCGGCGCGCTCGAGGTTCTGGCGCGAATACGGCGTGATCATCCGGCTGTGTCCATGGGGGTAGAGCCCCATCGCCGCGCCCCGGTTGTCGAGCACGCTCACCCCGTCGTGGGAGTGGATGTGGCGGAAGTGGTACACCTCGAGAAACGCTTCGGCGGTCACCTTCCAGTTGCACGGCACGATCCGCGACTCCCGGTAGACCTCGCGCAGGTCCGCGGCCTGGAATGGTTCGAGCATCTCGGCCAACGGGCCGATCCAGTCGGCGAGCGGCGCTGCGCCGAGGTCGCGGTTGACGAAGATGAACCCGCCGAACGTGTCGCAGCTCGCTTGGGGAAGGCATCGCTGTGACTGGTCGAGGTCGACGAAGTCACGCTCGTCGGGGACCGACACGAGCGTGCCGCCGTCGACCTCGTACGTCCACGAGTGGTACTGGCAGCGAAGGCGTCGCGCCGATCCGCGGTCGTCACGGACGACCGGCGCCCCGCGATGCTGGCAGGTGTTGTAGAAGCACCGGATCACGCCGTCGGTGCCGCGGACGATCAGCAGGGGCACGCCGAGGTCGTCGAAGGTCATGTAGTCGCCCGGATTCGGGACGTCCTCGGCCCGGCCGGCGATCACCCAGGTCTTCGGCCAGAGATGCTCCTGCTCGAGGTCGTGGAAGAGTTGGCTGGTGTGGCGCTCGGTCGGGATGTCGTGGAATGCCGGGAAGCCCTCGGGTGGCGCCGTGCGGGCGAACTCGTAGGCCATGTCCTGACGGATCCGCTCGATCAGTTGCTCGTCCATTGGCGCTCCGTCCGTATTCGGCTGTCGGCGTGTCGTCGCTGCGAGTTGCGGTCGCTCCGCATCTCGCCCGATACCGACGACCCGTTAAGTTTCGCTGGTCGGCAGCACGTGCCACGAACGCAACCGGTCACGGCTGTGGGGAGGCACGTCGGATCACTGCTGTCGACGAGCGGCGAAGGGGGCCGAGCCAATGACCGATCAGATCGACACGTGGATCACCGACACCGAGATCAGTACACGTTTCCCGTACTACACGCGCGCCAACGCCGACGAGGTCGGCCCCGAGCCGTTCAGCCCGCTCGGGTGGAGCCTCGGTTGGGTCAAGGGGTGCATCCCCGGCGTCGCGAACGGATTCGTGGCGTTCGGCGTGGTCCAGCCCGAGGAGTTCGCGGTCGACCCGCCCGAGGTGTTCGGCAACTGGGGCGGCTACTTCTACAACCAGTTGTCGCTGCCGCGGGTGATGGGCGTCCGGATGCCGGGAGCGAGCCCGGAGGCGATCGACCTGGCCTACTTCGGTGATCATCCCGGGGTTCCGCCGTACACCCCGCACCCCGATGACGAGAACGAGGCGCAGAGCGCCAAGCTCGCCGACACGATGGGCTGGGCGATGTCGACGGCCGAGTTCCCGGCGCAGGAAGAGGCATCGCGGGTGGCGATGCGGCACGTGACCGACCGACCGGACCTGACGACGCTGTCGAACGACGAACTGGTCGCTCGTGCCCGGAACCTCGCAGGGCCGGTGCTCGAGAACGCCTGGACCGCATACTGCCAGTCGGCGCTCGGCGCGTCGCTCGGCCCGGGGGCCGTCCAGGCGATCTGCGAGGCGATCGGCCGCGGGTCGGATGCAGTGAAGGTGATGACCGCGGTCGGCGGAATCGAATCGGCCGATGCCGGCGTGGTGATGTGGGATCTGTCGCGGACCGTGAAGAATTCGCCGTCGCTGATGGCCGAGTTCGATGCCGGCGTCGAGGGCCTGCTCGATCGCCTGCGGGCGTCGGACGATCCCGACGCGGCGGCGTTCCTCTCGGAGTGGGCCGCCGTGATCGCGGTCCACGGTCACCGCGGTCCGAACGAGTGGGACCTGCGGGCGCACTCGTGGACCACCCTGCCGTCGATGCCGCTGGGCATGTTGGAGCGGATGAGGTATCAGGACGATTCCAAGTCGCCGTCCGATGCGCACGCACGCGGCGTGGCGGAGCGGGAACGACTCACGACCGAGCTACTGGCGATGGTCGAGGGCGACCCCGAGGCACACGGCGGGCTCCAGGCCGGCATCGCGTCTGCCGCAACGTTCTACGGGTTCCGGGAGATGGGCAAGAACGCCTGTATCCGCCTGATCCACGAGGCGAAGCTCGCACTGTTGGAAGTCGGCACGCGGATGGTTGCCGACGGTGTGCTCGATGATCCGCAACAGATCTTCATGCTGCTCGACGACGAGGTTGACGGATTCCTCGCCGACCCGTCGCCGATGGTGGCGACGATCCGCGATCGTGAGGCGACCTTCGCCACGCTCCAGACGCTGGAGCCGCCCTACATCATCAAGCTCGAGGAGGGCGTGCCGCCGATCTCGACCTGGCCGAAGCGAGGCGAGGGAGGAGCGGCGGCGGCCGTTGCCGTCGGCGACGTGCTCCAGGGAGCGATGGGATCGCCGGGCGTCGTCACGGGAATCGCCCGAGTCGTGCTCGACCCGTCCGACCCCGGGGCGATCGGGCCCGGCGACATCATGGTGGCGCCCACCACCGACCCATCGTGGGTTCCGCTGTTCCTCGCCGCCGAGGGCGTCGTCGTCGACGTCGGCGCCGTGGCGAGCCACGCGGCGATCATGTGTCGGGAGCTCGGGCTGCCGTGTGCGGTGTCGGTCGTCAACGCGACCAAACGGATTCCTGACGGAGCGACCATCGAGATCGATGGATCGACGGGTGCCGTGACGATCGTGGCGGTGCCGTGATGAGCATTCTCGAACGGTTCGCGCTCGACGGCGGGGTGGCCGTCGTGACCGGCGCCGGGCGCGGCATCGGCGAGGGCATCGCCATCGGTCTCGCCGAAGCAGGCTGCGACGTGGTGCTCACGGCGCGCCGCGAGCACGAGATCGAGGCCGTGGCCGAGCGGGTCAGGGCACTCGGTCGGCGGGCGCTGGCCATCCCTGGCGACATCACCGACGGTGAGTTCGTCGATCAGCTGGCCGAGCGCGTCAAAGACGAGATGGGCAAGGTCACGCTCTGGGTGAGCAACGCCGGCGGCGCGGACGATCGCACCCCACGGCATCTCGCCGACATGCCCGACCGGCAGTGGGACTATCAGATGGACCTCAACCTGCGTGCCGTGTTCACAGGTGCCCGCGCCGCGGCCCGGGTGCTGGAGGAGGGCGGTTCGATCATCAACATCTCGTCGGGCGCGGCGCTCAAGCCGTCGCCCAACAACGGGCCGTACGCCGTCGCGAAGGCGGGGGTCGACAGCTTGACCCGCACGATGTCGACCGAACTCGCACCCCGTGGCATCCGGGTCAACGGGGTGGCTCCGGGCCCCGTCCCGACCGAGGTGTTCATGGAGTTCTTCGGGGCGTCGGAGGAGGACATCCCGAAGCTCGGCAAGAAACTCGGGATTCCGCTGGGCCGCCTCGGTACGCCGGAGGACGTCGCGAATGCGGTGGTGTTCCTCGCGTCGGAGGCATCATCATGGGTGACCGGTCAGACACTGCTGGTCAACGGCGGCAACCGCTGACGCGGGTGATGGCGTGGCTGCGCTGAACCCGACCGAGATCGACGCGTTCCTCGCCGAGCCGCGCGATGCGGTGCTCAGCGTGGTGCTCGCGTCGGGCCGGGCGATGGGCACCCCGATCTGGTTCCGCTGGGTCGACGGTGTCGCCCGCTTCCAGAGCCCGACGACGTCGGCCAAGACGGCGGCGCTGCGGGCGACCGGCCGCGCGAGTCTGTGCGTGCACGACCAGCCGCTCCCCGTAGCGCGGTACGTCACGCTCGAGGGTCCGGTCCGTGAGGTCGACTTCGACCTCGACGCCGACATCGGAGCTGCGGCGGTGCATTACCTCGGCGACAGCGCCGAGGCGTTCCTCGTGGGGATCCGCGCCGCGCTCGACAGCGGTCGCCGCTGGGCGAGCTTCGAGCTCGAGCCGACGTTCATCGAGGGCAAGCTCCAGACGCTCGGCTGATCCAGCGCCCACCAGCCCGAGCCCGAGCCCCCGGGCCCCGGGCCTCAAACCGAGGGACGAGGCGCGCGCGGAGCCATCGCGCACGGCGGCGGGGCGTTTGTGTGACCGAATGTGACCTCGAGTGGCGGGTTCGGTCACACAAACACAGGCGGGCGGGGCGGGGTCGTGGGTGACGAGCGGCGCGGGGTGGTCACGCGGCGGGTGCATCGAGGGCGGCAGGGTCACCGAGCAGCTCGGTGATCGACTTGCAGAACTCAGCTGCGGGTGCTCCGTCGAACGCCCGATGGTCCCAGGTGAGGCTGAGGGTCAGACGCTTGGTCGTGGTGACGTTGCCGTCATCGTCGAGCACGAGATCATCGCGCAGGCGACCGACGCCGAGGATGGCCGTGTTCGGCGGGTTGATCACCGGGGTGAACCCGTCGACGCCGAACATGCCGAGGGTGCTCACGGAGAACGTGCCGCCCTCGAGGTCGGGCAGGTCCAGCGCACCCGTGCGCGCCGCGTTCGGCAAGTCGAGACGTCTCGGTCCCCAGCGAGGCGAGATCGCGACCAGCGGTGTCGCGGATGACCGGGACGATCAGCCCACCGTCGAGGGCGACGGCCATTCCGACGTGGACCTCGGGGAGCAGTGCGACGCCGTCGTCGGTGATCTGGGAGTTGACGCCGGGATGCCGACGCAGCGCGCGCGCCGTGGCGGCGATCACGTAGTCGGTGTAGCTCGGTGCCCGGCCCTCCGCCTTTCGTTCGATCACGATCGGCGACGACGGCATCGAGGTCGGCGTCCATGAACAGCGTGAGCTGCGCCATCTGGCTGAGCGACTCGTGCATCCGCTTGGCGATCGTGCCGCGGATACCGCTCAGCTTGGTGACCGACGTCGGCTCCTGCATGGCCGGCGCCAGCGGGACGGCTGCTGGCAGCGGACGCGGCGGCCGGCGGTGCGCCCGTGCCGGGGGAGGTCCCGATGAGGGCACGGACGTACTGGGCGACTCCGTCGCGGCCGACACGTCCATCGACCGGGTCGGCGGGGATCGCTGCGAGGTCGACGCCGAGCAGATCGGCGAGCTGGCGGGCGGCAGCCGTCGCTGCGACCTGACCGCCGGGCGAGACCACGCCGCGAGCGGCGGCTGTGGCAGGAACGCCGGTCGCGCTCACTCCGTCGAGGTCCGCGTTGACGATGCGTCCGCCCGGCCCGGTGCCGCGAACGGTGCGCAGGTCGATCCCTCGCTCCTTTGCCAGCCGCTTGGCCATCGGCGACGCGATGATCCGTCCGGTGGTGGCAGGGACGGCCGTGCGTGAGGCGGCGGCGGGTGCGGCTGCAACCGAGGCGGCCGCTGCCTCTGGTGCCGGTGCCGCGGGCGCGGCCGTTGCCGGAGCGTCTTCGCCGTCGGCGAGGAACCAGCCGATTCGCTCACCGCAGGCGAACGTGTCGCCGACTTGACCCTCGACCTGGAGTCGACCCGAGGATGCGGCCTCGACGTCGGTTTCGGTCTTGTCGGTTTCGATGCGCAGCACGGGGGTGCCGCTCTCGACTGTCGTCACCGTCGGCGACGAGCCACTCGGCGATCGTGCCCTCCTCCATCGTGAGTCCGAGCTTCGGCATGAGGAACTCAGTCGCCATGAATGTCCTTTCCTGGGGGGTGTGGTGGGGGGAGTCGTGGGGGGACGCCCGCGGCGCGGACGTCGAAACGTTGGTCGAGCGCAGCCAGCTGCAGGGTGCGCTCGACGTCGATCATGTGGGGGCCGGACCGTTCGACCGATGCCGTGACCGTGGCTCGCGCTGACACCGGGGTGTTGCGTTCGCCGTCGTAGGCCATGACGCCACCGCCGTCGAGTTCGACCTGCTGGCCCTCGCCGAGCGGCTCGACCGATGCGACGTCGAGCGTGGAGAACGTGCCGGGCGAGAGGGGGACGCGGACTCGGCGACCTCCCGGGCCGAGCCGGAGCAACACGCCGCCGGGCTCGTCTCGTTCGATCGGGTGCACCCGCCCGGCGATGCTGGCGAGGCCGGTGCTCGCCGGGCTGGCGATACACGCAACGACCCAGCGGATCGTTGCGGGGTCGGACACTGCACGAGCGCCGACGAAGGTGGTGTCGACGAGTGCTGCCTCGACGAGTGCGTCCTCGTGGAGCACGGTGTCACGGTTCGGATCGTCGATCCTGATCGACACGCGTTTGGCCGCAGCGGTGACCGCGGCTCCGTCGACTGCGCCAGCGGCGACGAGGCTGGCGGCAACCCCGGCCGTGGTGCCGTCGACGGCGGTCGGGAAGACGTTGTTGGTGCCGGTCGAGATTGCGATGAGTGGCGCCTCGGGCCATCCGGTGGCGACGTCACGGCACGTGCCGTCACCGCCGAGCGCCACGACTGCACCGGCGTCGGCTTTCCACATCGAGCGCGCCGCAGCGACCGTGTCGAGGAACGAACCGGTCTGGGGACTCTCGACGAACTCGATCGGACCGTCGAGGCCCTCGACCGCTCGTTCGGCGAGGTGATGGGTGTCGGTGCTCATCAGGACGCGCTCGGCGCCCTGCTCGATTGCGCCGGCGGCCACGCGCCGCATGATGCTGATCTTCACCGCATCGGACGTCTGACCTGCCGCCGAGACGAGTCGGCGGATGTCCTTCCCGGCGTGCGGGTTGACGATGATGCCGACCGTTGCGACCCCGGTCACGGGCGTCGTGCCCGTCGACGTGGCGGCGGTCGGCATCGGGTCAGGCTCCTGGGCGGGCGACGATGTCGCGGATCGCCTGCTCGATGTCGTTCGCGGACGGCAGGTAGTGCCCCTCGAGCACCGGGCTGAACGGCACGGGCGAGAACGGCGCGGCGATCCGCCCGACCGGCGCATCGAGGTAGTCGAATGCCTCCTCCTGGATGTGCGCCGCAACCTCGGCACCCAGTCCGCCGAAGCGAACGGCTTCGTGGACGACGATGACGCGGTTGGTCTTGCGCACCGACTCGACGATCGTTGCGGTGTCGAGGGGTTGGAGCGTCCGCGGGATCGATCACTTCGACGTCGATACCGTCGGCCGCGAGCTTCTCGGCGACGTCGAAGGCCTCGTTGACCATCCGGCCCCAGCCCACGACGGTGACGTCGCTGCCTTTGCGCAGCGTGGCGGCCTGACCGAGCGGGATCATGTACGGCTCCTCGGGGACCTCACCTTGCATCCCGAGCAACCGCTTGTGCTTGATCATGATCGTCGGGTTGTTCTCGCGGATGGATGCCGTCATCAACCCCTTCATGTCGTAGGGATTCGAGGGCATGACGACCTTCAGGCCGGGGATGTGGCAGAGCAGCGCCTCGAGTGACTGGCTGTGCTGCGCTGCGGCGGAGAGCCCGCCGCCGCCACCGGTCGTGATCGTCAGCGGCACGGTCGCCGATCCGCCGAACATGTACTTCATCTTTGCTGCCTGGTTGACGATCTGGTCGAACGCGACGCAGATGAAGTCCATGAACATGATGTCGACGATGGGGCGGAGTCCGGTTGCCGCGGCGCCCACTCCGAGGCCGATGATCGCCTGTTCGCTGATCGGGGTGTCGACGACGCGCTCCTCACCGAACTCGGCCTGGAGGCCCGCATAGCTCTGGAACACACCGCCGAAGGCGCCGATGTCCTCGCCGGCGCAGAACACGGTGTCGTCGTCGGCCATCTCCTGGCGGACTGCTTCGTTGAACGCTTGGACGTAGCTGATCTTGCGGCTCACGACGTCGCTCCTTCGGTGCTCAGGGTGTACACGTCGACCAACAGTTGATCGGGATCCGGGGACGGGCTGTCTTCGGCGAACTGGATCGCGTCGGCGATGTCGGCCCGGAGTTCGGCCCACACGGTGTCGAAGTCGTCGCGACTCGCGTTGCCGGCCTCGATCATCCGGTCCTCGAACGTGAAGATCGGATCGCGTTCTTTCCACTCGGCGACCTCATCGTCGGTGCGGTACTTGAGCCCGAGGTTCTGAACGCCGTGGTGGTTGTAGAACCGGTAGGTCTTCGCTTCGATCAGCGACGGGCCCTCGCCGCGCAGCGCACGGTTCTTGGCTTCGACGGCTGCTTCGTGCACCGCAACCACGTCCATCCCGTCGACGATCACACCCGGCATGCCGTAGCCGGCAGCACGGTCGACGATGTCGGTGATCGCCATCGTCTTGTCACGCGGTGTGAACTCGCCGTACTCGTTGTTCTCGCAGATGAACAGCACAGGCAGCTCGAGCGCACACGCCATGTTTGCGGCCTCGTGGAAGGCGCCGATGTTGGTCGAGCCATCACCGAAGAACGCCGCAGCCACGTTGCCGTTGCCCTTCAGCTTGTTCCCGAACCCGGCACCCACCGCGATCGGCGCTCCGGCACCGACGATGCCGTTCGCCCCGAGCATGCCCACGTCGAGGTTCGAGATGTGCATCGAACCGCCCTTGCCCTTGTTGTAGCCGGTCGACTTGGCCATCAGCTCGGCCATCATCGGCCGGAACTCGCCGCCCTTGGCGACGAGGTGGCCGTGGCCGCGGTGGGTCGAGGTGATCTGGTCGCCGTCGGAGAGCGTCGCGCAGACGCCGCTCGCGACGGCTTCCTGTCCGACGTACAGGTGGAGGAAGCCGGGCAGTTTGGCGGCTTCGGCGAGTTGGCCGGCGGCTTCTTCGAAGAGACGGATCCGCACCATGCGGCGGTGCATGTCCATCAGCACCTCGGTCGAGAGTTCCATGTGTGTCCTGTCGTTCGTTGGTCACGGCGTTACACGACGGGTCTGACCCATCACGTAACGGTGTTACACGACGGGTCTGACCCGTTACGTAACGGCTAGCGGGAGAGGATGGTGACGCCGCTGATGCCGGGGGCACCGTAGACGTGGGTGTACGCGACCTGCGGATCGTTGGGGACCTGACGCTCGCCCGCGTCGCCACGCAACTGCAGCACGTTCTCGTACACCTGGCGCAGGCCGGACGCACCGATCGGCTCGCCGTTCGCGAGGCAGCCGCCGTCGGTGTTGACCGGCAGCCGACCGTTGATCTCGGTCTCGCCGTTCGCGAGCATCTGCTCCTGCTCGCCGTGCTCGCAGAAGCCGTTCTCGGCCATGTGCATGATCTCGGCGCCGGCCTCGGTGTCCTGCAGCTGCGCGACGTCGACGTCCTCCGGCCCGATCCCGGCCATCTCGAACGCGGCCTTGGAGGCGGCTGCCGTCGGACCCGGGTCGTGCTCGATGGCGATCGACGGGGCCAGCACCTCGAACGAACCGAACTTGCGGGTGCGCACGGCCGCGGCCTTGAGGTAGATCGGGCGGTCGGTGTACTCCTTGGCCTTGTCGGCGCGACACAGGATCATCGCGACACCGCCTTCACCAGGCGAGCAGAACATGTACTGGGTGAGTGGGTACGAGAGCATCAGCGACTCGGCGACCTCCTCCTCGCTCAGCGGCTTGCGGCGCCAGGCCATCGGGTTGAGCGCACCGTTGCGGAACGCCTTCGCGCCGACCTTGGCGAGCGTGGGCTGCGTGATGCCGTACTGGTGCATGTAGCGGTTGATCTTCATCCCGAAGAACTGAGTGGTGAGCGCCAGACCCGAACCGCCGTACCAGTCCTTGCCTCGCGGACCCCTGATGCGGAACGCACCCTTCTCGTGCTTGTCGAACCCGATCGCGATCCCGAGGTCGCCCGCACCGGACTGGATGGTGTTGACCGCCTGAGCGAGCGCGGTGCCGCCGGTCGCGCAGCCGTTGACCACGTTGGTGAAGGGCAGGCCGGTGAGGCCGATTCGGCTCACCATCGTGTCGGCGGCGCCGCCGTCCATCGAGCCGCCCACGGCGAACTCCATGTCGGACCACTGCCGGCCGCAGTCGGCCAGCGCCCGCCGCACGGCGACGACGCCCTGGTCCATGCCCGACACGCCGTCGTGGCGGCCGAACTCGTGCATCCCGATCCCGACGATCGCGACATCGCTCATGACTGGTCTCCGTTCTCAACTGGGGCGAATGCGTAGGTGACGACCTGGTTGCCGTCGTCGTCGATGCAGAGCGGGTCGAGCACCAACTCCATCTCCATGCCGATCTGGAGTTGTTCCGGGTCGGAGAGCGTGAGCCTGCCCTCGACACGCAGCTGGCCCGGCAGTTCGACGTAGCCGACGCCATAGGGCTCGAAGTGGTCACCGACGGGCCCGAGGTACGGCGGCGCCTTCGGTGGGAACGCCTGGACGGTCCACGTCCAGAGCGTGCCGCGGGTCGCCAACTCGACGTCCTCCTGCTCGTTGAACAGGCAACGCGGGCAACCCGTCTGGCGCGGGAACATGTGGTTGTCGCAGTTGGTGCAGCGGGTGCCGAGCAGTACGGGCTTGCCGTCGCGGATCTCGAAGATGCCGTCGGCGACGGCAACGATGGTGGTCATGGAGCTCCCTTGCGGATACGGGCCGACGCCGGCGCGTAGAAACTGAATGGTCGTTCGGGAACGGACAGTAGCAGTCGCCCTCGGCCGCCCTCCCAGCGAAGCACACCACATGTGACCACCTGTGTCGGTGTGCTCGACCCGGATGATCCGGCGGTGGATGTGGCGTTGCGCAGCCGTGTCAGCGGTCGAGGTAGCGCTCGCCGAGCCAGCCTTCGAGCACCGCCGACAGTTCGCCTCGGGTGCCGGTCGCGCCGACGTCGATTCCGTGCACCTGATCGAGGTGGGCGAGCCCGATCAGCAGGAGGAAGTACTGCTTCGCCTGTGCGGTGGTCAGCCCTGCGAGGTTCTCCAACGCCTTCGCAGTCACCTCCTGCCACGACCCCAGTAGCTCGGCGACCTCAGTCTGTCGGATCGCCGCGCAGTGGATCTCCGCGACCATGATGCGGGATCGAGCGAAGTCCGGCTGGATCCACGCCTGCGCCAACTCGCGCAATCCGTCGACTTCGCGGAGACGGCCGCTGCTGATCGTGTTGAGCTCGCGCTGGCACGCCTCGACCAGCAGGTCGGCTTTTCCGCTGAAGTGGCTGTAGATCGCCGGCGTCGACACGTCGGCCCGCCGGGCGATGTCGGAAAGGGTGGCCCCCTCATAGCCGAACTCGACGCAGGCATCGGCCGCGGCGTTGAGCAGTCGCTCGCGCGTCGGCGTGCCGTGGCGATCGACCTTGGGCGGACGGCCGATGCGGTTCGGCGCGGTGGGTTCGGTGGAGGTCATGTCCGAGCTCCGACTGTATCGAGCGGGCTGCCAGCCGCCGGAAACGTCGGACGCGCGTCGCCCCGGAATGTCAGCTGGTCGCGCCGCGAGCCCAGCGCAGGGACCGTCGGAGCAATTCGTAGTACGCGGGGTGCTCCCACGATCCGCGCTCGATCTGCGGGTAGTAGTCCATCGCCGGCACCATGTCGTAGTGGCCGCGGCAGTGCCCCAGCGTGTTGTACAGGACTGCGCCGTCACCGAGCGGACGGAGGTACATCACGAGATGTTGCTCGGGGCCCGACGTCCAGTCGTGTTCGACGAAGCCCCGGGCGTCGCCCTGCCACGTGGTGTGGAGCAGCGGCTCGAGTGCATCACGGTCCGCGTGCTCGCAGAGGTACAACTCGTCGTCGGTCTCGAACGGCTCGATGCCCGCGACGAGCCAGTGGACGTCGGTCGAACGCTCGACGAGGTACGGCATGATCGGCGGATGGGCCACGAACTGGGAGCCGAGGGTGTCGGCCCACACCGGGAAGACCCGCGGTGAGTCGACGCCGTTCGGCGTCCCGATGTCGAGCGCCGAGTTCGTCCCGTGCAAGGCGATCCAGCGACCGCCGCCCTCAACCCACGTTCGGATGGAGCGCTGCGCCTCCTCGGTCGGTCGAACGTTGCACGTGTAGCTCACGAGGATCGAGCCCGCGGTGATCGCATCGGTGTCTTCGTAATCGGGCTGCACCCGGACCCGGAACTCCTCGTGCTCACTCATCAGCCCGAGCAGTTCGAGACGGGCGTAGTCGATGTCGTGGTACATTCCGCCCGCCACGAGCGTGACGTCGATGCGGTTACCTGGCTGTTCGTCGCTCATCGACGTCATCTCCTGCGTTCGTGCGCCCAGGTCGGGTCGAGGGTCGGGTTGCGGTCGGGTCGGATCAGAAGTCGACGCGCTTGAGGAAGCCACCGTCGACGGTCACGTTGACGCCGTTGACGTGCTTGGCGGCATCGCTCGCGAGGAAGGCGACGACGTTGGCGACGTCCTGGGTGGTGCCCAGTGCGCCGCCAGGGTGCACCTTCTCGGTCGCCTCGTAGAACTCGGTCATGTGGTCCTTGATCATGTTCCAGTCGCCGCCTTCGACGAAGATCGGCCCCGGCGACACCACGTTGCAGCGCACACCCTTCTTGCCGAGGACCTGTGCCTGGCCGAGGGTCCAGTTCGTCACGGCCGACTTGAACGCGCTGTAGCTGTTGGAGCCCGATGCGAAGTGCTCGGCTGTCGCAGTGGTGCCGATGCTGATGACCGACCCTCCGCCGTCGGCGAGCGCCTCCTCGGCGGCGCCCACACCGAGGACGAGCGACATCATGTCGATGTTGAAGTTGTCCATCCAGCCCTCGGGGGTCTTCGCGCCCTTGCCCGAGGTGTTGTGCACGTAGATGTCGATGCCGCCGAGCTGCCCGGCCGACGATGCGACCCAGGCCGCGACGGCCTCACCATCAGCAGCATCGACGGCTGAGCCGATGACGGTTCCCAACGACGACATCTCTTCGACGGCTTGCTCGACCCCCTCGGCGTTGCGGGCGCAGATGGCGACCGAGGCGCCTTCGTTGAGCAGGGTCTCGGCCACGGTGCGACCGATCCCCTTCGTTGCTCCGGTGATGAGCGCCTTCTTGCCGGCGAGTCCGAGGTCCATGGGTGTCTCCTGTGTTCGTATAGTTGCGAGCGAGCCGAACTTAACGAACGGCAGTTCATGAACTCCCACCGGAGGTGCGCCGGAGGAAGCTCGACGACGATCAATCTGTTGATCGCGCCGATCTCCAGGCAGGCGAGCATGCCGACCGGGGCCCCGACGCCGTCGGGAAGGTCGGTTTCGAGCGCCATCTTGTTGACGATCACGAGGCTCAGCGGAGATCGTGGCTGGGACTCACCAGCTCTGGACCACGAACCCGAAGGAGTACTCCGCATGGCTGATGATGGATGCGATGGCCCGCGACGCAGTCGGCACGGAGAACCCCGAGGAGCGGGCGAAACGCGCTGCTCCCGACCTTCATCGTCAACACTCCCGAGGTCGCCGAGCCGCTGATTCCGGCCGACGGCTGGCCGGGGCCCGACGGTCAGGCAGAGCAGTTCGCTGCGCTCCGGGGCGTCTGACCCTGCACCGATGAGTCGCTTGCGTTCCGACTCTCGTCGCCATAGATCGTCGCGCTACGGTCCCGACGACACCAGGAAACAGGGGGCTTTCATGGGCACACTCGACGGGCGCGTTGCCTGCATCACCGGCGGGACCCGAGGCATCGGCCTCGGCATCGCGAAGGGCTTTCTCGAAGAGGGAGCGAAGGTCGCGATCAACGGGCGCGACCACAGCAAGGCGGAGCGCACGCTTGCCGAACTCGACGCCGGCGACAACGCCTTCTACATCGCGGGCGACGTGAAGCAGCGCGAAGCGTGTGAGGCGATCGTCGACGGCACCGTCGACCACTTCGGGCGGATCGACATCCTCGTCGCGAACGCCGGGGGAGCCTCCGGTCACGCTCCGATCGCCGAACTCACCGATGAAGCCATGCAGGACTCACTTGTGTGGAACTTCTGGCACACGTTCTGGACGATGCGGCGAGCCTTTCACTACATGATCCCGCAGGAGTCGGGCCGGGTCATGGCGGTGAGCTCGCTCGAGGGCAAGGTCGGCAAGCCCGGTATCTCGATCTACGTCGCGGCGAAGCACGCGATCAACGGCCTCGTGAAGTCGGCGGCGCAGGAGGTCGGCACGCTCGGCATCACCGTCAATGCATTGTGCCCGGGCGCGATCGAGACCGACATCATGATGGTCGAGGGCCCGCCCGCGGCGGAATCGATGGGGTTGGACTACGCAGGATTGCTCGAGATGTTCTCCTCCGAGTCCGCGATCAAGAAGCTCAACGAGGTCGAAGACGTGGCGGCCGTTGCGACGCTGCTGGCGTCCGACGTCGGCGCCGGCATCACCGGCTCACTCATCTCGATCGATGGCGGCACGGCTCCGTACTGAGCCGAGAACAGGGAACGGAGAAAGCACTATGGGAAAGCTCGACGGAAAGGTCGCCTGCATCACGGGCGGCACCCGCAGCATCGGCCGGGCCATGGCCGATGCCTTCCTGGCTGAAGGGGCCAAGGTCGTCGTCAACGGTCGCGACGAGGCCAAGGGCCAGCAGTGTCTCGACGAGATGGGCGCCGGCGACAACGCTGCGTTCTTCGCCGGCGATGCATCCAAACAGGAGGCCGTGGAGGGACTGATCGATTTCACGATCGAGAAATACGGCCAGCTCGACATCTGCTGTCTCAACTCCGGTGGGGTGCAGATGACCGCGCCCGTGTTCCAGATGACCGACGAGGAATGGAACCTCGAGGTCGACTGGAACCTCAACCACGTCTTCTGGGGCATGCGCCGCGCGCTGCAGCACATGATCCCGCGTGAAACCGGACGGATCATCGTCACGTCATCGGTCGAGGGCAAGCTCGGCAAGCCCGGAATTCCCGGCTACGCCGCCACGAAGCATGCGGTCAACGGACTCGTCAAAGCGGCGGCCCACGAGGTCGGCACGCTCGGGATCACCGTCAACGCGATTCTGCCCGGCCTCATCGAGACCGACATCGTTCGTGCCACAGGGCCGGACTCCGCCGTCGCCATGGGGATGAGCGGCTACGACGAACTGATCGAGACATTCAGTTCGGAGTCCGCGATCAAACGGCCGAACAAGGTCGAAGAGGTCGCGGCGGTCGCGGTGCTGATGGCGTCGGATGCGGCGAAGAACATGACGGCATGCATGTTCCCCGTCGACGGCGGGACGATGCCGTACTGAGACGGCCTGCGGTGTGAGGCGATGATGTCCGACGACGCGGAGCACTGCTCGCACCTCGCGCACGCGAACGATCTCGAACCGTCGGTCGGACACGCCCGGCTGCGTGCCGGCTCTCGGCTCCACGTGGAGGAGTCGCACGATCCGCCGTTCCACGTCGCGAGTCGGCACGGTGACGTCTTCGACCTGGTGATGCGCCCCGGTGAATGGCGCAACGGGTTCGGCGTCGGGGTCTACGAGCAGGAGGGCGGCGTCCTCGGCACCACCGATGATCCGGACCACCGGCGTCAACGGCGCGTGCTGCAGGACGCGTTCCGGCCGGCGGCGATTGCCCGCCTCGACGCAGAGGTCGTTGCCGCCGGCGATCAGCTGTGGCGCGATGCGTTCGGTTCCGACGGCGAAGGCGACTTCGTCCGATTGTTCGCTTTTCCGTTCCCGGCAGTCGTGATCGCGGTCCTGCTCGGTGTTCCGCCCGAACGTCGAGACGAGTTCGGCCGGTGGTCCGACGACATCGTCAACACGCTCGGAGGCGGCGACCCGCGCCTCGCCGAGGAGGCGAACCGGCACATCTTCGCGTTGGTCGACGAGTTGGTCGAACACCGCACGGCGCTCCATCGTGCGGGCGACGAGCTGCCCGACGACGTGCTCTCGGTGATGACCCGCGCCGAGATCGACGGCACCCTCAGCCACCACGAGGTTCGTCGCCTGAGCCAGCAGTTGCTGGTCGCCGGCCACGAGACGACAGCGAGCCTGATCTCGCTGATGCTGTACCGCCTGATCGAGCGTCCGGACCTCGCCGACCAACTCCGTGCCGATCCGTCGATGATCCCGTTCGCCGTCGAGGAGTTCCTCCGTTTCGATTCACCGGTACAGGGGTTGTTCCGCACGAATCCGGACGTCGCCGAGGCGTGTGGCGAGGAGTTGCCGGCCGGCTCGCGCGTCCAGGCGCTGTTCGCATCGGCCAACCGCGATCCCGAGGTGTTCGACGACCCCGATGAACTCCATCTCGACCGCTTCGGCCCCGGGAGCCGCTCGCACCTTGCATTCGGTTGGGGCGTGCACCACTGCATCGGTGCGCCGCTCGCCCGGCGCGAGGGTCAGCTCGCGTTGCGGTGGATCGTCGAGCGGTTCGAGACCGTCGAGTTGATCGGCGACGTCGCCGTGAACGAGCCGTTCATCCTGCGCGGGCTCACCACGCTCCCGATTCGTTGGACGACCCGTCGCTGATTCTTCCGCCGACCGGATCTCGGTCCTGATCGTCGAACCAGGCGTTGGTCGTGTCGAGGACCTGCCGTGCACGGTCGGCCGGGTCGGGGAACGCCGACCGCAACGCAGCCGACCGGATCTCCATCGAGAGTGCGGTGTGGTCGGGGAGTGCGTCGACCAGTGCTCGGATCGGAAGTCCGCCTCCGCCGAGTGTCGAGCGTCCGTCGAGTGCGTCGGCGTACGCGTCGTCGGGGGCCTCGGCCGGCGCGTCACAGAGTTGCGCGTAGGCGAGTCGGGCCGGCGCCACCGAGGCCACTTCGGCCGGCGTGCCGCCGGTCCGCGCCAGGTGCAGACCGTCGATCAGCACGCCGCCGTTCGGCCGGTTGACACGATCGAGGATGTCGATCGACTGGCCCAGGCTCGACACCGACATGAACGCGAGGAACTCGATCGAGCAGCCGATGTCGTGGGGCGCTGCGAGATCGCACAGTTCGCCGAACCGCTCGGCGAAGCGATCATCGTCCACGCCGCGTGACACCACGAGGAGGTTGCGCGCTCCCACGGTGGCGGCGGCCTCGATCATCCGACCGCCGTGATCACCGTCGTGCGTGACGAAGACCGGTTCCATGTCGAGTGCCACGAGGCCGGTGTCGTCGAGCCGCCGCCGCACTTCGGTCGCTACCGCGCCGGTCCACGTTTCGGCGTCGAACCAGATGCCGCACGCCGGCCACCCGGCGGCCGCACACGCCGCGACGAAGTCGGCCGGGCCCGTCTCCGGACACACTCCGGCGGCAAGCGACAGCAACCGTGACGTCATCATCCTCGTCACCGTACGTCCCGTTTGCATTGCATTTCCGGTCGTGGGAACAGCGAAAACCGCAACGCAAACGGGACGTACGACACGTGAGGCGGGACATTCGCCTGTGAAGCTGGGTGTCATGGCTCCCCAACCCGCGCTCGACGAACGACTGGCGGAACTGGCGTGCCCGGTCGACCACACGATCCTCGATCCGGCCGTTCAGGACTCACCTTGGGACTTCTACGAAGAGCTCCACCAGCGGTGCCCGGTGTTCCCGATGCCGGAGATCGGCGCGGTGATGGTGACCAAGTACGAGGACGTGCGCTACGTCCTCACCCATCCCGAACTGTTCTCGAGCAGCGGTCGGAGTGGGAAGGGCAGCCTCGCGAAGGCCGACATGACGCATCGGTACCAGGAGATCCTGCGCGACCGCGGCTGGGGACACGTCGAGACGCTGCAGCGGACGGATCCTCCCGAACACACCGCGTACCGCCGGCTCGTCGCGAAGGCGTTCCTTCCGCGTCGGATACGGGAGATGACCCCGCACATCGACGATGTGTGCAACGCACTGATCGACGGGCTGATCGATGCAGGGGAGTGCGAGTTCCACATGGACTTCGCGATGCCGCTGCCGGGAACGATCATCGCGGAAGAACTCGGCCTCGACCGCAGCGACATCAATCGGTTCAACCGATGGGCGAGCGCGATGCTCGCCATGGCGATGCGGCCCTTGACCGAGGAGCAGATGCTCGAAGCCGTCGAGACCGAACTCGAAGCGCAACACCACCTCGCAGCCGAATTCGAACGACGTCGCGACCACCCGCAGGACGATCTGATTTCGACCCTGGTCCATGCCCACGTCGGTGAGGACGATGCCGAGCCGTTGACCGTCGCCGAACTCCAGAATCTGATGCATCAACTCGTCACCGGTGGATTCGAGACCACGACCAGTGCCTTGAACCACGGGATGTGGCTCCTCACGCGTCGACCCGACGTGCAGGAGCGGGTGCGAGCCGATCTCTCGCTCGTCCCGTCGTTCGTCGAGGAGGTGTTGCGCTTCGAGAGCCCGGTCGCCGGGTTGGTGCGACGCGCCACGCAGGACGTCGAGGTCAACGGTGTCGTGATCCCCGAGGGATCGATGGTGATGGTTCGCTATCAGGCGGCGAACCGTGACGAAGAAGTGTTCGAACACGCCGCCGAGTTCGACCTCGATCGGTCGAGCGATCACCAGCACCTCGCATTCGGGGTCGGTCCGCACTTCTGTGTCGGTGCCGCACTCGCCCGTCAGGAACTGGTGTCGGCGTTCACGATCTGGCTGGAGCGAACGTCGAACATCGAGCTCGCCAGACCGTTCGACGGGCCCGTCCACGAGCCGAGCTTCATGCTGTTCCCGATGGTCGAACTGCCACTCCGTTTCACTGCGGCCTGAGTCGCGCCGCCATCGGCCGGGTGCGGCGTGTCACCAGTGACGCAGGTCGACGGCCCAACGGTCGACGATGCCGTCGCCGTCGACGAGCCAGAGGTGCTCGTGCTTCGCGATGGTCGGGTCGACGTGGGCAGGCTGGAGGCGAACACGGTCTCCGACCGACCAGTCGGAGATCTCCGGCGGCAGCAATGTGGCGTGCTCGTCGGACAGGAAGAACAGGTCGCCGCCCTCCCAGTTCGGATTGCCATGGTCCATGCCCATCGACTTGAGCCCGGTGTCCGCGATCATCCAGCCTTTGGAGCTGACCGAGATGACGGTGCCGAGCACGTTGAGTGCGATCTCGAACGGCAGGTCGAGCTTGGCGTAGTCGGTGTCGAGCAGGGTGTAGCTCCCGGCTTGGATCTCGGTGCACCACGTGTTCGTGTCGAACGTGCCGGTGCCGCCGCCCGACACGATGTCACCACCGACGTCGTCGGCAGCCGCGAGTAGGAGGACCATCGACGCCTCGACTCGCCCGATCCGCTCCGCGCGGTCGTCGATCATCATCAGGTGCCCTTCGTAGCCCATCACGCCGCGGACTTCGAGGCCGGCCGAGCGGGCACGGTCCGCGAGGCGTCCTGCGTCGGTGGGATCGCAGCCACACCGGGGCAGGCCGACGTCGACATCGACGAGGACCGAACGCACGCCGCCGGCGATCGCCGCGTCGAGGGTGGCGTCGGAGTCGACGGCGACCGTGATGTTCGCCTCCAGATCGTCGCGTGCCGAGAGCGCACCGAGTCGGGCGACGTCGAGCGACTCGTTGGCGAGCAGCACGTCGTGTCCCAGACCCGCCAGCACGAGGCCCTCCACCTCGCGAGGTGTCGCGCAGCAGAACCCCGTGTGGCCGTCGGCTGCGAGCCGCGCGGCCATCGCGGTCGACTTGAAGGCCTTGACGTGGGGTCGCAACTCCGTGCCCGGTCGCACGCTGTCCATCGCCGCGAGGTTCGCCTCGAACACCGATTGCTCGATCACGAGTGCTGGTGTCGGAATCTCGTCGATCGTCGCGGGGTCGGGCGTCGCCATCACCCGAGTCAACCACGCCCGCCCGCCCGCCAGGCATCCGGGTGTTTGCGTCTACTCGGGTGTTTCCGTCTGCAAATCCAGACGGAAACACCCGGTCGGACGCAAACACCCCAAACCGGGCGGGCGACGGTCCGGATCGTCGGTCCGCATCGTCGGCGGCGAGGTGTCCGCCGTACCGTGCGACGCATGAGTGAACCAGTCGACAACTACGAAGACGTCACGGTCTATGGCCTCGATGACGACGATGAAGCACAAATGCTCGATGCCCAGAACGAGTGCACCTTCATCTGGTCGAACAAGGAGGGCTGGCCGGTCGGCGTGATCATGTCGTACATCTTCCGTGACGGGAAGTTCTGGTTGACCGCCTCGAGCCAGCGCGCGCGGATCAGCGCCGTCAAGCGTGACCCCCGCGTCTGCATCGTGGTCACGTCGACCGGGTCGAGGATGCAGCGCAACAAGACGGTGACCTACAAGGGCACCTGCACGGTTCACGACGACCAGGCGACCAAGGACTGGTTCTACCCCGCGCTCTCCGCCGCCATTCGCTACGACGATGCCGAGGCCGCCGCACTGTTCACCAAGTTCCTCGACTCCCCGCGGCGGGTCATCCTCGAGGTCGAGCCGACTCAGCGGATCGGCTACGACGGCGCCAAGATGGGCGTGGCCACCCAGGCGTGGATGGAAGCCCAGGCGAAGAAGGACGCAGAGGCGTGAACGAACGGTCTCCGCACCCGACGCTCGGGCTCAGTGCCGACGAAGTCCTCACCACGACGCGCAGCGTCCGCAAGCGGCTCGACCTCACCCGGCCGGTCCCGCGCGATGTGCTGCTCGACTGCATCGACATCGCCCACCAGTCGCCGACCGGGTCGAACTCGCAGCGGTGGCGCTGGATGATCATCGAGGACGCCGACAAGCGCAAGGTGATCGCCGACATCTACCGCACGAACTTCGAAGCGGCGTACGAGGGCGCCCCGACTCCGGAGCCCGGTTCGCAAGCCGACCGGGTCAACCAGTCCGCTCAACACTTGGCAGCGCACATGCACGAAGTGCCGGTGCTCGTGATCCCGCTGCTCGCCGATCGCATGGGTGAGGGGATCCCGTCGTGGCGCCAGGCATCGCGATGGGGCGGCATCCTCCCGGCGGTGTGGAGCTTCATGCTCGCGCTCCGCGAGCGCGGGCTCGGTTCGGCGTGGACGTCGCTGCACCTGCAGAACGAACGTGAGGTGTCCGAACTGCTCGGCATCCCCTACGACACCTACAGCCAGGCCGGCCTGTTCCCGGTGGCGTACACGATCGGGACCGACTTCAAGCTCGCCAAGCGCCCGCCGGCCGAGGAGTTCGTCCGCTGGGACGAGTGGTCCTGACCGTTGCGCTGCGTGTCTGACACGCAGCGCAACGGTGGGAAACCCCACCGCCTGAACGCCAGGCCGCCGGATGGTGCTGCGGGGCGCTGGCGACGATGGTGGGTCGGGTCCGACAGCGGCGCTGGTCAGACGCGCGAGGGCCGGCGGATCGCGGGCGTGTGTGTCGACATCGCCGAGCGCGACGGCTGGGACCCGACGATCGTGCGCCGCATCGCGGTGCTCGACATCCTTCTGCCAGGCCCGCAGGTCTTGGCCTACCTCGTCCTGTGGCTCGTGATCCCCAACGACGGCGCCTGACCACCGGTGAGTCAGCCGGTGCGTCAGTCGGCGGGGCCGCTCGTGGTGCCGACGCGATGGTTGGCGACGAGTGGTCCGCCGACCCACCCGCACAACTGGGGGTCGCACTCGCGCAGCTCACCCGAGATCCAGTGGCCGTCCGTACCGAAGATGCCTTCCATGCCGTCGAGCGTGACGCGGATGTTGCCGTTGCCGTCCTGCTCGTGGAGGGCACCGGTGAACGGATGCACGATGCCGTTCATGACGTCCTCGCCTTCGCCCCGGTGCCGACGGTCACGGGCACGTCGTCGTTGACCCATTCGGCGAGCAGCGTGTGCAGCCAGCGGATCTTCGACTCCTGATAATTCGAGAACGTGGCTCCCGGTTTGCGCGTCGTCTCCAGCCCCTTCTGCACCTTGGCCATGTTGAACACGTCCTGCTCGAAGACCTTGGCCAGCATCCCGAGTTCGGGTGCGTTCGTCCACGGCTCGTCGGCGGCCAGCCTGGTCTCCTGGGCCGGCGGTGGCCGTTCACCGGAGAACGGCGAGAGCAGGAAGCACTCCATGATCGCCGAGCGGTGGTCGTCGCCGTTCGGGCGGAACCGGTAGACGATGCGGTTGAACGCACCCCACGGATGGAAATTGGGAAACACCGTGTAGTCGATCGAGTCCATCATCTCGGAGTCGCTCATCCGGTCGACCATGTCGCCCGCCATCGGGCGCCAGCGTTCCCTCGCCATCTGCGACAGCACGGCCCGGGCGGTCTGGCCCTCCTTGATCGTCACCGGCGACTCGTGGTCGACGCGCACGTCGAGCATGCCGCGGGCCATGTCGTTCTCCGTCAGACCGGAGTCGCCGAGCAGCGGGCTCGGGGTGCCGCCCGGCGTGATCACACGGGCGCAGTTCTCGAACACGTCGACCTGGCTGTTGATGTCGCCGAGATAGGTGAGGATCTGGGGGTGTGTCGCGTTGACGTGGTACGCCTCGCAGAACGCTTCCTGCGCGATCTTCCAGTTCGCGTCGATGACGCGTGACACGTGCCCCTCGACGAACCGGTCCCCGAGGTTCCACACCTCGAACTGTTCCATCGTGTCGCCGAGATGGTCGGCGAGTGGCGCGGCGTCGGGATCGGGATTGATGAACACGAAACCGGCCCAGGTGTCGACGCTCGCCTCCGGCAGGTTGAAGTCGTCGGGACGCTGGTCGACGTGCGGGAAGTCCCAGGCGGCCGGCACGTCCTGGAGATCGCCGTCGAGCTTCCACGCGAACCCGTGGAACGCGCAGCGGATCTCGGAGCAGTGACCGTCGTACTCCTTGAGCTGTCGCCCGCGGTGGAGACAGGCGTTCGGATACGCCTTGATCGTGCCATCGTCCTGTCGCACGACGAGGAACGACAGCTCGGCGATGTCGTACACGATGTAGTCACCGGCCTCGGGAATGTGCTCTTCGCGGCACGCGAACTGCCAGACCTTCGACCACAGCTGGTCGACTTCGCGGCGATGCCACTCGCGTGACGTGTAGCGTTCGATCGGGACGTCGTCGCTGCCGAGATACTTCGGGGATTCCATGCGCAACACGTCCGGGACGGGGTGCGTGTCGGCGTCGAGCAGGTCTTGGTAGCTCAGCCCCGGAGAGCGCGCTCCGGTGTCGAGCGTGGGGTCCTCGGTTGCGGTCATGTGATCATTATTGATCAGCCGATCACTTCGGGTCGTAGCTGGAGCGTCCGATCGTCGCGTCGAGTTCGGCCAGCGCCGCGCGATGGTCACCGACGAGAATGGTGGTCCATCCCAGTGTGGCTGCCGGTTCGAGGTTCTGAGCGAAGTCGTCGAGATACACGATCTGTTCGTGCGCCACGCCGAGCATCTCGGCCGTGGCGAGGTAGATCGCCGGCTCGGGCTTCCGTGCCCCGACGGCGAACGATTCGATCACCGCGTCGAACAGTGAGAAGTCGAGGTCACGCTGCATCGTCGGCTGGAATTCCGCAAAGGTGTTCGTCAACAGTCCGGTGGCGTATCCCTCCGTGCGCAGCGCGCGGATTTCGTCGATCACTGCGTCGACGACGGTGTAGGCCCCGTCGGCGAGGAGTCGATCGATCTCGTCCCCGAGCAAGGTGATCCCGGCGGCGGCAGCCCACGGGTCGAGCTCGGCCTGGATGTCGGCGATCGCCAGTTCGCCCCGCTCGGCGCGGTGCCAAGGATGGCCGGCTCCGCTGACCCGCGGACCGAGCAGGACCTCGTGCATCACGGCGAGGTCGACGTCGTGGGTCGCCGCAACGTCGCCGACCTGGTTGTTGATCGACGTGATCAGGACACCGCCGAAGTCGAAGACGACGGCGGTCGGACGTGTCACCGGCGGTCAGTCGAACTGCGCGGTCGCCACGTGGTCGTCGCTGTACACCGGCGCTGTCGCGTCGATACGGTGTTTACGGCTGACCGCGCTCACCAGCCCACCTGCGCCGAGCATGTTTCGCATGTCGTGGTAGTTGGGGTGGTCGAAGTGAGCTGCGAGCGACTCCTCCGATTCCCACAGTTCGTACACCTGGATGAGATCGTCCTGGCATGGGTCGCCGGCGAAGCAGTAGACGATGCAACCGGGCTCGTCGTCTCGCGTCGCCTGCTGGATCGGTGCCGTCTTCTCGAGCAGCGCCTGGCGGGTTGAGGGATCGGCGATCGTGATGGCGGCTTCGACGGCGATGAGGCTCATGGTTGCTCCTGGTCGGACTCGTCCCGAGTGGGTCGGGTTGCGTCAGTATGGCGGTGGGTGGACGTCGCTCAGTATGACAAGGCGCCCGCACCGACCAGCGAGCCGGAAGGTACCGATATGCATGCAGCACTGATCACCGGTCAGGAGACCGTCGAACTCGTCGAGTTCCCCGATCCGACACCTGCGCCTGCCGGTGTGGTCGTCGACATCGCGTTCTGCGGTATCTGCGGAACCGACATTCACGCCTATCAATCAGGCCGCCCCTACAACCCGGCGATCTGCGGGCACGAATGGTCGGGCACGATCTCGGCCATCGGGTCCGAGGTCACGTCGCTGAGCGAGGGCGACCGCGTCGTGGTCGCGGCGGCGCCATCGTGTGGGAACTGTCCAGCGTGCCATCAGGGCCAGGCCGATCGGTGCCAGGTGGTGTTCCTGTCGGCGCTCGGGCGCGATCCGCTCGCACCACCGCATGGCGGATTCGCGCCACGGATCCCCGTGGCGGCTGCGCGGGTCGTCAAGACCGACAGCGGACTGACCGACGAGCAGGCCGCTCAGGTCGAGCCGATGACGGTCGCCTTTCACGCGGTTCGCACGAGCGCGCTCCGACTCGGCGACACCGCCGTGATCCAGGGCGCCGGTCCGATCGGGCTGGGAACGATGCAGTGGGTGCGCGCCGGTGGGGCCGGCAAGGTGATCGTCGTCGAGCCCGACGAGCAGCGCCGCGAGCTCGCGCTCGCGCTCGGCGCTCATCATGCCGTGGCGCCCGGCGAGGAAGCCGACACGGTGATCAAGGAGCTCACCCACGGACTCGGTGCCGACATCGTCTACGAGTGCGTCGGTCGGCCGTTCGCCGTGCAGTCGGCCGTCGATCTCGCTCGACGCGGAGGTGCGATGTGTCTGATCGGACTCGCCGAGGGAGACGCACCGATCTCGCCGGGAGCGTGGCTGATCAAGGAGATCTCGGTCACCTCGTCGCTCGCGTACTTCCGCGAGGAGTTCGAGATGGCGATGGGGATGATGGCCGACGGGCGGGTGCGCGTCGAACCGCTGCACACGTCGACCGTCGGTCTCGACGGGTTCGAACCCGCGCTCGCGGATCTCGCCAGCGGCACGAGCGAACAGGTCAAGGTGCTCGTCGACCCGAACGGGTGACGGCGACCGAGTTCTCCGGAGCCCTGTGATTGCCGGGTCAGGGCGCCGCACATCGGTCGTGGGAGTTGCCGGGACGAGCAAATCGTTCGGGATCGGAGCCGTGCCGCATCCGGGAGCCGTGCCGTATCAGCGAGAGGTGCCGCATCGGGGTGCCGACCGGGTTCGGAAATGGTGTGACCTTCGGCTCGTCGGCTGAGAGGGCGTTCGGTTAGTTTCTCCCCACCGGTCGGCGTGCGCCGGTCGGACACTGGCCTGGGGAAGGTCGGTGAACCACTTCAACAGGGGGAACTCGTTCCAATGACAACACGATCCAGTAGGCGATCCCGTCGGCTCTTGGCCGGCGTCTTCAGCTTCGCTCTCGTCGCCGCAGCGTGCGGCAGTGACGATGACGGCGGCGGCAGCGCAACCACCGATGCTCCATCGGAATCGGCTGCGCCCGACGAAGGTGCAGAGCCGGAAACCACCGAAGCCATGGAAGAGGACGGCGGCGAGACGGAAACGACCGAAGCGATGGAAGAAGAGCGGTGGCGAAGCAGCCCCGGCAGGCGAAGCCACTGGTGAGCCGATCAAGATCGGCGTGCAGAATCTCGAGGGCGATCCGAACGGTTCGTTCCCCGAGTACTCGCTCGGCGTCCAGGCGGCAGCCGACTACATCAACGCCGAACTCGGTGGCCTCGGCGGCCGTCCGATCGAGATCGAGCTGTGCAAGTCGGTCGTCTCTCCTGACGATTCGCAGCGCTGCGCGAACGAGCTCTCGGCGTCCGGCGTCGAGATGGCCGTGTCGACGATCAACTTCTTCGGCAACCACTTCTCGATCTACCAGGGCTCCGAGATCCCGGTGATCGTCGGTACCCCGATCACGCTCGCCGACTTCACGTCGGAAGGCGTGTACTCGATCGGCGCGGGTGGTGGCTGCCTCGGTGTCCACACCGGACTCGTGCAGGTCGCAACCGGCGAGATCGAGGAACTCGAAGGCATCACGGTCAACAAGGTCGGCGTCCCATGGGCGGACACCCCTCCGGGAGTCGTCTGCTACAACGACCTCGAGGCCAAGCCGCTCGACGTGATCGCCGGCACCGACGCCCGGTGAGTCGGCTCGCGCCGGCGAGAAGCCTGACCTCACCTACGTCGGTGTTCCGATTCTTCCGGCGACGCCGGACGTGACGCCGCAGGCCACCGAAGTCCTCGACTTCGATCCTGATGTCATCATCTTCTCGGCACAGGGCGCCGACTGCTGGAACTTCGTCGATGCGCTCGGTCGCCTCGGCTGGACGCCCGAGCAGACACCGCTCGTTCTGTCGGGTGCCTGCCTCGACTTCGACGCCATGGCGGCGGCCGGAGACCTGGCGAACGGCATCTACCTGACGAGCACCGAGAACGGCATCCTGACGCCGACCGACGGCCTCGAGGGGCAGCACCTGGACAACGCGTCGACGTACCAGACGAAGGCGCCGGAGTACGGCATGCCGGAGGACCTCGTGTTCACCGGCTTCGGTGGCCAGGGCTTCTCCGTCATGATGAACATCTGGGAGATCGCCAACGAGCATCGACGGTGACGTCACGGGTGAAGCGATCAGCGCTGCGTTCGCCGCCACCGACGGAAGCGTCCCCGCCTTCGGCGGCTCGCCGCTCGACTGTGCGAACGCTCCGGCGCCGTACATCGCTGTCTGCTCGGCGCCGATCAGCCTCGTCCAGTGGGACGGCACCGACCTGGTCCAGGTCATCGAACGCCTCAACGCCATCGACCTCGTCGCCGGCACCGAGCTGCGGCCCGGCTGATTCACTCACGAGCGTGCGGATTCGACCTCTCGGGTCGAGCCCGTGCGCTCGCAGAGTCGGTCACGAATACCTGAATGCCTGAATACCTGAATACCTGAACAGCTGAGATCTCCGGGTCGGCACGGTCACCTGACCGTGCCGGCCCGGATCTCGGGCTCTTCTTCTTCGATTCTCGACGCACACCTTGGGGGCACTGCGTGCAGGACATCATCTTCGACCTCATCAGCGGGCTCGGCCTGGGCGCCTTGTTCGCGATGCTCGCCGCCGGCCTCGTGGTCTCGTACAAGGGCTCGGGCGTCATCAACTTCGCGCATGGCGCGCTGGCCATGTACGGCATGTTCACGTTCGACTCGGCATGGAACCGAGGTGAGATCTTCCTGCCGTGGGTCGACTTCCTTCCCACGAACTGGCTCAACGTTCCGGTGCGGATCACCGTCGCCTCCGACGGATCGTGGGAGATGATCCCCTCGCTCATCGTCGCGCTCCTGATGGCTGCGTTCCTCGGGCTCTGCGTCCACTTCCTGATCTTCCGCCCGCTGCGCAACGCCGCCCCGCTCGGCAAGGTCGTCGCTTCGGTCGGCCTGCTGCTGTACCTCCAGGGTGTGGCGCTGCTGAACTTCGGCAACTCGTTCCCGCAGCCGCGCAGCGTGGTGCCCGACGAAGTCATCCAGAACTTCCTGGGGCTCGGCAAGCCCTATCCGCGCAACTCGCTCTACGTCGTCGGCTTTGCGTTGCTCTTCGGGCTCGTCCTCTGGGCGGGCTACCGCTTCACCAAGTTCGGCCTTGCCACTCGCGCCGCAGCCGGCAACGAGAAGGGTGCGATCCTGCTCGGCTACTCACCGCAGACGCTCGCGGCGGTCAACTGGGTGATCGCATCGGTCACCGCGACGCTCGCGGTGATCGTCGTCGGGCCGATCCAGGGCACGATCACACCGATCGGGCTGTCGGCGCTCATCGTGCCGGCGCTCGCTGCGGCACTGATCGGCAGCCTGCGGTCGATCCCGATCGCGATGGCAGGTGGTCTCGCGCTCGGCGCGGTGCGCACGATGTTGGAGTTGAACAAGACCGCTGGTTCGACAACGCGGCGCTGACGATGGATCGAGAACGGTGTCGCCGACGCGTTGCCGTTGATCGTGATCATCGTGGTGCTCGTGCTCCGCGGGAAGAGCTTGCCGATTCGTGGATCCGTCGAGGAGCGTCGTCTCCCGCTCGCTCCGAAGCCGAGGCGAATGTACGAGCACGCGCTCGTGTGGGTCACGCTGATGACGTTGTTGGCGTTCGTGTTCGAGAACTCCGGTGATCGCACCCGGTTCGCCAACGCCCTCCAGAACGGTCTGGTGCTGGCGATCATCATGCTTGTCGCTCGTGATCCTCACCGGGTACGTCGGCCAGATCTCGCTGATGCAGATGTCGTTCGCCGGCATCGCAGCGTTCTTCACCGCCCGGATGATGGCCGACGGCATCGGACGCGGTTCGAACCTCTCCCCCGTCTCCGGACCAGGCTTCCCGTGGCCGATCGCGGGGCTGATCGGCATCGCGGTCGCCGTCTTGGTCGGGGTGGTGGTCGGCTTGCCTGCCTTGCGCATTCGTGGCGTCCAGCTCGCCGTGGTCACGATCGCGACGGCCGTCGCGATCCAGTCGCTGTACCTCGAGAACGAGTTCATCACGCAGCTCCGTGCCGGGATCCCGGCCTACGTGAAGGAGCCGACCTTCTTCGGTGCCGACATCGGTGCCCGAAGCGCCCGAGAACAGAACGAGAACCCGCTCTTCGTCTTGTTCGGCGGTGTCGTGCTCGCACTGTGTGCGCTCGGGCATCGCAAACATCCGTCGCACCGGCGTCGGACGTCGCTTCCTCGCGGTTCGTGCGAACGAGCGAGCGGCTGCATCGGCGGGCATCAACGTCGCTCGGACCAAGCTGCTGGCGTTCGCGATGAGTGCCGGCATCGCCGGCCTCGGCGGTGTGATGCTCGGCTTCAAGCAGGTCGAGGTCTCGTCGGCCAACTTCGTCTACGGCGGCAGCCTGGCGATTCTGGCCACCGCCTATCTCGCCGGCATCACGTCGATCAACGGCGCCATCATCGGCGGCATGTTGATCAGCGCCGGTGCATTCGTCCCGACGTTCTCGAACTACATGTTCGCCGGGACCAACATCGACAGCTACATCGGTGCGCTCACCGGGCTCGGCATCATCGTCACGGCCATCGTGCACCCTGAAGGCATCGCGCCGTTCTTCGGCGAGGGGATCAGACACGCAGGGAACTGGCTCGTCGGAGCCATTCCCGGAGCTGCGACGATCCGGGACGACTACCGGGGGTCGAGAGGCACGATGGTCAAGGCGTTCATGGCCCTCCTGGTCGTCGGCAACGCGTTCTTCCTCTACAACGCCAAGTTCGTGGAGAACGTCTACCTGTGGGTGCTCATCGATGTGGTGCTTGTCTGGCTGGTCGTCGTGGCGTTCTCGCTCGTTCTCGGCGGCGTGTCGCCGACCTTCGGCGAGGCGGGCGTCGCATGGATCGATTGGGCCAAACGGTTCGGACCTACCGCACTCGCCGGATACGTCGCCGGCTGGCTGATCTGGCCGATCCGCGTCGACACGTACAGCAAGCTGTGGATGCCGCTCGTCGGCGCCGGGATTGCGCTGTTCATCCGGTCGATCGTCCGGCAGATTCGCGGCTCCGCCGAGAAGGAAGCAGCGGCTGGAGCCGACGACTCCGACGACACATCAGAACCCAGTCCCGAACCATCACTCGCGGAGGTGAACTGACATGGCACTGCTCGAAGCGCGCGGCCTCAGCGTCAACTACGGCGGTCTGTACGCGAACCGTGACATCGATCTCGACTGCCACACCGGGCAAGCTCGTCGGCCTGATCGGTCCGAACGGTGCCGGCAAGACGACCTTCATCGATGCGATCACCGGGTTCACGCCGATCACCGAGGGGCAGGTCATGTTCGACGGCCAGAGCCTCGAGGGTCTGACGCCCGATGCGCGCGCCAAGCTCGGGCTGACCCGTACGTTCCAGTCGCTCGAACTGTTCGAGGATCTCAGCGTACGCGACAATCTGATGGCGGCCGCCGAGCGTCCGCAGTGGCACTCGTTCATCACCGACATCCTGCTGCCGGGACGCAACGAGCGTCAGTATCGCGAACAGGTCGACTGGGCGCTCGACATCATGCGTCTCACCGACATGGCCGACACGTTGCCGAGCGACGTGAGCCACGGGCAACGCAAGCTGATCAGCGTCGCCCGGGCGCTGGCCGCCAAGCCCAAGCTGGTCCTGCTCGACGAGCCGGCCGCCGGACTCGACACGGCGGAGAGCCAGCTGCTCGGCAGTCACCTGCGTGACTTCCTCGAGCACGACATGAGCCTGTTCCTCATCGACCACGACATGGGTCTGGTGTTGAACGTGTGCGACTACATCTACGTCCTCGACTTCGGCGAGATCATCGCCGAGGGCACACCCGCCGAGGTTCGCGCCGATCCCGCGGTGATCCAGGCGTATCTCGGCGAGAGCGCCGGCGAGGCGCAGGCGAGCAGCGGAGCGTCGTTCGGGATGGACGAGATTCAGGAGTCCATCGATCACGCCATGGAAGAATTCACGGAGGAGACGACATGACCGATGCGAACAACGTCGGCGACGACTTGCTGATCGATGTCCGTGGGCTGCATACCGGCTACGGCGGCATCCCCGTCGTCCGTGATCTGAATCTGACGGTCGGAGCCGGCGAGGTCGTCGCCCTGCTCGGTCCGAATGGTGCCGGCAAGACGACCACACTGCTGACGCTGTCGGGGCTGCTGACCCCGCTCGAGGGCGACGTGATGGTGCTCGGCGAGCGGGTCGACGGATCGAAGCCGCACACGATCCCGCGCCGCGGTCTCGCACACGTCGCCGAAGACCGCTCGCTGTTCTTCGACCTCACCGTCGATGAGAACATCAAGCTCGGCCTCACCGGCGACAAGAGTTCGCGCAAGGCATCGCACGAGCGCGCGATGGAGCTCCTGCCGGCGCTCAAGCCGCTCGGTGGTCGTCTCGCCGGTCTGCTGTCCGGTGGCGAGCAGCAGATGCTCGCCGTCGCCCGCGCGCTGGTGTCAGAACCGAAGTGCCTGCTCGTCGACGAGATGAGCCTCGGTCTCGCGCCGATCATCGTCGAACGTCTCCTCCCGATCGTGCGTGACATCGCCGACCAGACCGGCTGCGGCGTGCTTGTCGTCGAACAGCACGTCCACATGGCGCTCGAGGTGGCCGACCGTGGCTACGTGTTGAACCACGGCGAGGTGTTGCTCGAGGGCACGGCGGAGGAGCTGCTGGCCAATCGCCATGTGCTCGAAGCGAGCTATCTCGGCGAAGCCGCCCTGCACTGACCAGTCATGAACGACTGGGCGTTCTACGCCCTGCTCGGGCGTCGGAACCGGCGCAATGTACGCGGCGTTCTCGATGAGCGTCATCATCACCTACCGCGGGAGCGGCGTCGTCAACTTCGCCGTTGGCGCAATGGCGATGATCCCGTCGATGGTGTTCGCGGAGTTGCGCCGCACCGGTGATCTCGTGCTGCCGCTGATCATCGTGCCGCGGCGATATTCACTCGGTGACCCGTTGGCGTTCGTGCCGGCGGCACTGCTCGCCATGACGGTCGGCATGATCGTGTCGGTGATCATCTACGTCCTCGTCATCCGCGCGCTGCGGACCGCCCCTCCGGTGACCGCGCTCGTCGCGACGGTCGGTCTGACGCTCGTTCTCCAGGGGCTCGCCGTGAAGGGGTTCGGTAACGTGACGTTGCGTGTCGGGCAGATTCTGCCCCAGGACGTCGTCGAGCTGGGTGGACGACCGTTTCCGGTCGACCGACTCTGGCTGCTCGCCACGGTGTGCGTGCTCGCCGGCGGGGTGATGCTCGTGTACCGGGCCACTCGTTTCGGCATCGCGACCCGCGCGGCGTTCCTGAACGAAAAGGGTGCGATCCTGCTCGGTCTCGAGCCCGCCCGGCTCGGCCTCTACAACTGGGTCTTTGCGTCGGCGCTCGCAGGGTCGGTCGGAATCATCGGGTCGTCACTGGGCGGCGTGAGTCCCTTCAACTTCAGTCTGTTCGTGGTGCCGGCACTCGGAGCGGCGTTGGCGGCGCGGCTCAAGTCGATCCCCGTGGCCGTGTTGGTCGGTGTGGCGATCGGCAGCTTCGAGGCGATCGCGGTGCACATCGTGGCGCAGCGTCAGGTACCCCGGTTCTTCCTCGGCGGGATCAGCACACTCGTTCCGTTCGTGGCCATCGTCGTCGCGCTCATCATCGTCGGCAAGCGGTTGCCGAACCGCGCAGCCATTCTCGAACGGGCGCAGGTTCCCGTCGTGCTCGGACGTGCGAACCCGGTGGTGTGGTCGGTCACGATCGGTATCGCCGTCGTGGTGTTGGCGTCCAATGATCCGACGGTTCGCTTCGCCGCGATGCAGACCGTATTCGTCGCCACGCTGCTGATGTCGATCGGGTTGTTGACGGGGCTGGTCGGGCAGGTGTCACTGGCGCAGCTGTCGCTCGCCGGGTTCAGCGCATTCATGCTGTCGCGTTTCGACACGACGTTGGGGTTCCCGCTCGCGCCGCTCGCCGCAGTCGCAGCCACCGTCGTGGTCGGCACGTTGGTCAGCATCCCTGCCCTGCGTGTTCGGGGAGTGCAGTTCGCCATCGTCACGTACTCGTTGGCCGTCGTCTTCGACGACCTCCTCTTCCGCAGCCCCACGTTCGTCGGTCGTGGTGGGATCGCCGAGGTCGAGGCACCGATCATCGGCGGGCTCGAACTCGGGATCTTCGACGGCGGTCAGTTCCCGGCCAAGCGATTCGGATTCCTGATGCTCCTGGTGGCACTGTGCTGCGCCCTGGTCGTCCTCGGCGTTCGCCGGGGTGCGCTGGGGCGCCGCTTCCTCGCGGTGCGAGCCAACGAGCGCGCCGCCGCTGCGGCGGGGATCAACGTTGCCCGAACGAAGGTGCTGGGAGCCGCCTTGGCCGCCTTCCTCGCGGGTGTCGCCGGGTTGATGTTCGGCTACAAGGCGACCACCTTCAACGGGGGTGGGCTGACCGCGCAGGACGGGCTGCAACTGCTCGCGCTCGCGTACCTCGGTGGTATCGGTTCGATCGCTGGATCGGTCGTCGGCGGCATCCTCGCGCCGTCGGGTCTGTTCGCCGTGGCGATCCTCGGCGGCGGTTCGTCGATCGATCAGTATCTCATCACGGGACTCGGACTCGTGGTGGTCGCAGTCAAGTTCCCGCAGGGCATCGCCGGTTCGTGGCAGATGCTGCGCCGGAGCGTGGCCGACTCGGCCTCCGGCGATCCACCCCTCGTCTCGGACAGCGACATGGTCGTGCTCGACGGCGTGTCGGCATCGACGGTCGGCGTCGAGCCGTCGGTGGCGAGCGCGTCGAGCCCGCCGCGTCACGACCCGCCCGAGTCGTCGGACGACACCCAGTGGCGTCCATGATGGGTCGATGAGCGACACCCCCTCCGACAACTCTGATGCGTCGAGCTCGATGCCGCCCGACGGTCCGCGCCGGATGTTTGCCGCCGACCTGCTCGCGGGTTCGACGGCACTCGTCACCGGCGGGGGCACGGGTCTCGGCCGGGCGATCGCCGAAGGGCTTGTCGGCCGCAGGCGCGCGGGTCGTGATCGCCGCCCGCCGGAGCGAGGTGCTCGAAGCGGCGGCTGCCGAGATCACCGCGGCAACCGGGAACCCGGTCGAGGTCGACCTTGTCGACATTCGCGATCGTGAAAGCGTCGAAGCCCTGGCCGGTCGCCACCACGTCGACATCCTCGTCAACAACGCCGGGGGACAGTTCCCGCAGGAGGCCCGCCGTTTCAGCCCGAACGGGTGGAACAGCGTGATCGACCTGAACCTCAACGGCACCTGGTCGATGACGCAGGTGTTCGGCAACCAGATGCTCGACAGCGGCGGTGGTGTGATCGTCCAGATCGTCGCGATCGTCGGTCGGGGCCTGCCCGGCATCGCCCACAGCGCCGCAGCGCGGGCGGGGGTCGTCGAACTCTCGAAGACGCTCGCGTTCGAGTGGGGTCCGAAGGTGCGGGTCAACTGTGTCGCCCCAGGAGCGTTTCGCACCGACGGCTGGGAGAAGACGTACGACGAAGAAGTCGGCAACGACATGTCCGGCGTGCCGCTGCCGTATCCGGGTCGGCCGCACGACATCGCCAACTCGGTGGTGTTCCTTGCGTCTCCCGCCGCCGGGTACGTGACGGGGGAGTGTCTGTACGTCGATGGCGGCCACGTCCTCCACGGCCCCATCAGCGCGCTCCCGCCCGACGGCTACCCGGATCGCGTCTGACGGACTTACCCCACCGTCCCCCGGTCCGGGTGTTTGGGTCCATTCGGGTGTTTCCGCCTGGATTCCCAGACGGAAACACCCGAGCGACGGAAACACCCGGGTGGGCGTCTCATCCGGCTGGTCGACGGTCGGGGGGTGTCCTCCACGATCAGAGACCTCTACGATCAGGAGAATGGCGACGTTGCTGGCACACATCACGGTCAAGCCGGGCTCCGAGGAGCGGTTCGAGGACATCGCCCGCGAGCTGTACGCACGGACCCACGCGGATGAGACCGGCGTGCTCCGCTACGAGTACTGGCGCGGCACAGACCCGCGCACCTACTACACGTTGCTCTCCTTCGACGACCATCGCACCTTCATCGGGCACCAGACCAGCGATCATCACGAGACGGCGTCGCCGGCGATCGGTGAGACGGTCGAGTCGCTGCGTCTCGAGTGGGTCGATCCGATTGCCGAGGCGAGCCCGCTCCCGGCAACGGCCGCGCAGCACGCGCCGGATGGCGCCGACGAGTTGACGGTCACCTACACCGACCGGTTTGCTGCCAACGTCGCCGACTGGTGGTTGGCTCAGCGTTGACCCGTCATCGACCCGCGATCAGTCGATAGCGGGTTCGCGACTCCACAGCACGTCGAAGTCCCGTTCGATGTCGAGCACCTGGTACGCCCGTCCGAGACCGACGCAGAATCCGACGGTCACGGTCAGTTCGAGGATCTCGACGTCGGTGAACAACTCCTTGAGCTGCGCCCACATCTTGTCGTCGATGGCGGTGTGGTCGATCGCGAACTGCTCCGCAAACGCAGCCGCCAGCTTCTCACGATCGGTGAACTCCGAGTGGCTCCGGAAGTCCTCGATGTCGTGGTACAGCTCTTCGGTCAATCCTTGCTGCATCGCCGATGCAGCGCGAGTGTTCAGTCAAACGTGGCACTCGTTGAGCTGGGCGATGCGCATGCGCGCCACCTCGCGTTCACGGACGGTGATGCTCGTCTTGGTGTATACGGCTTCGCCCATCACCCCCATGGCCTGGCCGAGCGCTGGGGCGAGCCCCCAGATGCGTTTGGCCTCCATGCCCTCGCCCTCGGGAACATCGATCTTCGCCATCAGAACCTTCCTCGTCTTCGGTTGGTGGACATGACTGGCGTGACGTCAACTCACGCGACGGCTTCGCTGGCCTTGGCGACGGCAACCGGGATCGCGCTCGACACGACCATGCCGGTGACCGGGTCGTGGCCGACGTCGGTGGAGACGAGACGACTGGTCGGCGAGCCGATCTCCCGGACCTTTTCGTCGGTGAGCGAACGACCACCCCACGAGTGGGCCATCGAGATGACGCCGCGCTTCACGTCGTCGGACGCTTCGACGACGCCGAGCAACGACGCCTGCGGCGAGCTGATCTCGATCACGTCGCCCGACTCGAGGCCGAGCTCGGTCACGTCGTCGGGGTGCATGTACGCCGGGTTGGTCGTGCCCTTGCGGGCGAGACCGGGCAGCTCGGTGCCGGTCGAGTTGAGCACGTGCTTCAGTCGTCGGCTGACCAGCCGGAAGGGGTAACCCGACACGTCGCTGCCGGCGAAGGTGTCGGCAGTCTCGGCCAGCACGTCGGCGAGCTCGGCGACGAAGTCGGCGGGTGCCGGGGTGAACTTCGCCGTTGCGTTCTCGTCGGCCGGCTCGACCGCCAGCTTCTTGTCGAGGTGCACGGTGCGCAGATTTGCCCGGACCTCTTCGAGGGGCATCCGCGAGCCGTGATACGAGCGGTCGATGATCTCGTCGGTGTCGGGCCGCTCGGTCATGTCCGGTGAGCCACCCGGGAGTGGCAGCGTGCTGCCGAGCCGCGAGGCGAGCTCCCAGAAGACCTCCCACTCGTTGAGGACGTCGCCATCGCGCTCGAGGACCGCCTCGGTGTAGTTGGTGTACGGCGCGCGGAACCACCGGTCCATGAGGTGCGGGACGTCCGCACGCTCGAGCGGCAGCGTCGGTGCGATCACGTAGTCGGCCAACTCGGCCGACGCTGTCATCCGGTAGTCGACGACGACCAACAACTCGAGGTCCTCCATCGCCTGCATCGTGAGCTCGTGGTCCGGGAACGCCACGACCGGGTTGCCGCCGCTGACGATCAACGCCCGAATCCGGCCGTCGCCGGGCGTGAGGATCTCCTCGGCCAGCGTGGCGGCAGGCATCTCGCCGCGATATCCGCGCAGGTTGCGGATACGGGCTTCGGGACCGTTCGTCGGGTTGCGCGGCGCCGTCGCCTGCGCCCGGTGGGGCATCTCGGGATACAGCAGCAGCCCGTTCTCCATGAGGTCGCCTTCGCGATTCACCCGCCCGAGGATGGTGTTGAGGACCATCGTCATGTGTTCGGTGAGGCTCGAGTGCGCAGCCATGTTCGGACCCGTTCCGGTCCCCGCTGTGCCCCGCGGCCCCTCGGCGAACATCCGCGTGGCGGCAACGATGTCGTCGGGGTCGAGTTGTGTGCGTTCGGCGACGAGGTCGAGCGTGAATCCCGCAACCGCGGCGTCCAGCTCGGCCATCTGGTCGACCCAGCGCTCGCAGAACTCGTGGTCCTGCAGGCCTTCGTCGAGCACGATCTTGATCATTCCGGCGAGCAGCGTCGTGTCCTGACCGGGGCGGATCTGGAGGTGGATGTCGGCGAAGCCGGCCAACTCGGTGCGACGCGGATCGATGACGATCAGCTTCATGCCCTCGGCCTTGCGGCGCCGCATCACCGTGAACGGGTTGGTGCCCTGCAGGCCGCCGAGGGGTGCGTACGACGAGACCATCGAGTTGTACCCGATCGCCATGTGGACGTTGGAGTCGGTGAACGAGTGGTAGCCCGCTTCCCATCCGCCGAGGCGGAGCATCGCAAGGCCCTTCGCGGGCTGATCGATGGTGACCGAGGTGTAGAACGACACCGAGTCGAGACCCTGGTGGAATGCGCGGGCCGCGGGGACGGCGACCGAGTTCTGGTAGCCGCCCGTGCCGGTGTAGGACGCGACGGCGCGTGGTCCGTACGTGTCGATGATCCGGCGGAGTTCGGCGGCGACCTCGTCGAGCGCTTCGGCGCTCGTCGTTTCTTCGAACGTGCCGTCGGGTCGGCGGCGCAGCGGCTGGCGGATTCGTTTCGGGTCGGCCATCTGATCGGGGATCTGGCGGCCCTTGATGCACGTGTATCCCTCGAACAGCGGGTCGTCCATCACGCCGCGGACAGCGATGACCCTGTTGTCGTCGATGTCGACTTCCATCGGACAACTCGCATGGCACACGCGGCAGAACGTGTGCTCGGTGCGTATCCCAGCTGCGGTCTCGTTCGACATCTCCGACTCCCTCACGGCTCGCGATGAGTTTCCGTACGTCCGTAAAGTAACTCGTGGGCTAGGTTCGCCACGCAGCGGACCGGATGGTTTCGCACGGGTCACGACTGGGGGTCGGAGATGCAGGTCACGCACGGTTCGCGGAGCGCTCGATGAGCCGCCCGTTCCGGTTCGGGGTACAGAGCTACGCGGCCGAGAGTCCGCAGGACTGGCGCGAGCAGGCGACGCGCGCCGAAGCGCGGGGGTTCTCGACGTTCAGCGTGGCCGACCACGTGATCGGGCCCGGCCCGGCACTTACCGCGACCAACCACCCGGTGCAGAACGTCGCCGCGATTCCGGCGATGGCGGTTGCGATCGAAGCGACCGACACGATCAGCATCGGGGCGCGGGTGTTCTGCGTCGACTATCGCCAGCCGGTGATGTTCGCCAAGGAGTTGGCGACCCTCGACTTCTTCGCGAACGGTCGCCTCGAACTCGGGCTCGGCGCCGGTTGGCTCCAGGGTGAGTACGAGGCGATGGGGGTCCAGTGGGACCGGGCCGGCATCCGTCTCGACCGCTTCGAAGAGACGATCACCCTGATCCGGCAACACTTCGGTGAGGGCCTCGTCGATGTCGACGGCGAGCACGTCCACGCCTCCGGATTCGAAGGCCTTCCCAAGCCGCCCAACGGCGTTCCGCCGATCATGGTCGGCGGCGGCGCCAAGCGGGTGCTGGGGATCGCCGGGCGTGAAGCCGACATCGTCAGTCTGAACTTCAACAACAGTTCGGGCAAGATCGGCCCCGCCGGTGTCGGCAGCAGCACCGCCGAACTCACCGCACAGAAGGTCGACTGGATCCGCGCCGGCGCCGAACAGCGCTCCGACGGCAAGGGGTTCGACGACATCGAAATCGAGATCGGTGCCTACTTCACCGTGGTCACCGATCAGCGTGAGGCGACGCTCGGCAAGATGGCGCCGATGTTCGCGCTCGAACCCGAGCAGCTCGCTGAGCACCCGCACGCTCTCATCGGCTCGGTCGACACGATCTGTGAGCAGCTCGTCGAGCGGCGCGAGACGTACGGCATCTCGTACGTCACCTTCGGTGCGACGGCCGCCGAGTCGGTGGTACCGGTCGTCGAGCGGCTCGCGGGGACCTGACGACGGCCAAGGAGGTCGGCATCATCGTCGATCGATCACCCTCTCCCAACCCATCACGAACACGAGATCAAGGACATCCATGAAAGTCGGCATCAACCTCCCATCGCAGTTCCCCATGGACAGCACCACCCAGATGATGGAGGTGTACGAACAGGTCGGCTTCGACTCGTATTGGGCGCCTGACCATCTGCTCGGAGTGTTCCATCCGGACCTGTGGAGTGAGACCCCGCTGTCGGCGCTCGCTGCCGATCCCGATGCCTTCTACGACCCGTTCGTGTACGGGGCCGTCGTTGGCACGATGACCGACCGGCCGTTCGGGATCTCGGTCACCGACTCCACCCGCCGCGGCGCGGCCGACCTGGCCCGCACCGCACTGTCCCTCAACGACCTCAACCCCGGTGGGTTCATCCTCGGCATCGGCTCAGGCGAGGCCGAGAGTCTGCTGCCGTTCGGGTACCCGTTCGACAAGCCGGTCGGCGTGCTCGAAGACGTGTTGCGCGACCTGCGCTCATTGCTCGACACCGGGAAGATGGCTGACGGCGGTGTCGGACGGATGGGCCTCCCGCTGCAGGCCGAGGGCCGCGGTAGCCCGCCCGTGTGGGTCGCCGGCCACGGACCGCGCATGCTCCGCCTCACCGGTCAGTACGGCGACGGCTGGATCCCCGCCTGGTGGATGCAGCCAGAGGAATACGGCAAGAAGCGACAGGTCGTCGCCGAGCACGCTGCGGCTGCCGGCCGTCCGGCTCCCGAGAATGCGCTGCTGCCGTTCGTGTTGTTCGCCGAGAGCCAGGACAAGGCTGCCGAGATGTTCGACGCCGAGCCGCTCGGCAAGCTGTTCGGGCTGTTCGCGATGGGTCACATCTGGGAGTCGCACGGTCTCCAGCATCCGCTCGGCAACGACTCGAAGGGCTTCGTCGACGTGATCATCCACGACCTGGATGCGAACGATCTGCGCGACCTCGCCGACACGATCCCGTTCGACATGGTCAAAGAGGTGCTGTTCATCGGCAACTCCGAAGAGCTCGCCGCGCAGTTCGAGGGATATGCGCAGAACGGCCTCGAACACATCGTGCTCGCCAACATCACGGGTGTCGTCGGCGGGATGGACGAGATCATGGCGCGCGGCATGGAGTTGCCCACCCTGAAGAACGTCCTGTCCGAGCTGTGATGACCCTCCGATGATCCGATCCGCGCCAACGCCTTCGAGGAGCAACCGATGACCGACCTGGCCACGTTCAACCCGTTCGACCCCGACACGCTGCAATGTCCCTTCCCGCACTATGCCCAGATGCGCGACGAGCAGCCCGTGATGCACATCGAGTCGATGGGCATGTACCTCGTGACGCGGTACGACCTCGTGCTGCAGATCGTGCGTGACGTCGAGACCTACTCGTCCCAGTTCGGCATGGCGAGCATGGCCATGCCGACCGCAGCGCAGGAGCGGATGGCCGAGGTCATCGCCGAGGGATATCCGCGGGTGCCCACCATGCTCACCGCCGACATGCCCGAGCACACCCGGTATCGACGCCTCATCTCGAAGGCGTTCACGCCCAAGGTGATCGCCGAACTCGAACCCGTCATTCGCTCGATCACGACGCGACTGATCGACGCGTGGTTCGCGTCGGCCCCCGGGGAGGCGGTCGATCTCGAGTTCGTCGAGCAGTTCGGCGTGCCGCTCCCGGTCGAGGTGATCGCCCATGCGCTCAACGTGCCCGACGAGCGGCTGGCCGACTTCAAGCGTTGGTCCGACGACTCGATCGCCGGCATCGGCACCCAGATCGGACTCGAGGAGCGACTCGAGGCCGAGAAGGGTGTCAACGAGTTCCAGCACTACTTCGCCGAACAGTTCGAACAGCGCAAGACGAACCCGCAGGACGACCTGCTCACGAACCTGCTGAACGCGAGAGTCGACGACGACGATCCGGACATCACCGACAAGCGCCCGCTCGACATGCCCGAGATGCTGAGCATCGTGCAGCAGCTCCTCGTCGCCGGCAACGAGACCACCACCAAGCTGCTCACCGAGACGGTCCGGCTCCTCGCCGAGAATCCCGACCAGTGGCAGCAGCTCAAGGACGATCCGAGCCGCGCCCCCGCCATCGTCGAAGAGGCGCTACGCCTGTCGACGCCCACGCAGGGCATGTTCCGGATCGCCACGAAGGACCACGAGTTGGAGGGCGTCCAGATCCCGAAGGGCGCACGGATCGTGATCGTGTTCGCCTCGGCGAATCGTGATGCCGAGCTGTTCGGTGATCCCGATGCGTTCGATCCCGACCGGGACAACCTGCGCGACCACCTCGCGTTCGGCAAGGGCATCCACTTCTGCCTCGGCGCCGCGCTGTCGCGACTCGAAGGCAAGGTGGCGCTCGAAGAGTTCGCCCGCCGTGTCGATCGCTTCGAACTCGCCGACTCGAACGACTTCGGGTACTTCCCGAGCTTCCTGCTGCGTGGCCTCAAACGCCTCGACGTCTCCGTCACGCCATCAGGGACGCCCGACGGGAGCGACCGATGAGCGGCGCACTCGACGGCAAGATCGCGGTGGTCACCGGATCCAGCCGTGGCATCGGACGCGGCACGGCGATCGCCCTCGGCGAGCAGGGTGCGACGGTCTACATCACCGGACGGAGCACCGGCGACGGCGAGCTGACGATCGACCGCACCGCCGCGCTCGTCGACGAGGCGGGCGGCACCGGGATCCCGGTGCAGGTCGACCACGGCAACGACGACGAGATCGCCGCGCTGTTCGAGCGGGTGAAGAACGAGCAGGGCAGGCTCGACATCCTCGTCAACAACGTCTACAAGATCCCGGATCCGCCCGCATGGGGCGGAGGTTTCTGGGACCACCCCGTGTCGATCTGGGACGACCAGGTGGGCATCGGGCTCCGAGCGCACTACGTGGCCTCGTGGCACGCTGCCGAGTTGTTGTTCGCCGCCGGTCCGGGTGGTGCGATCATCAACGTGTCGTCGCCGGGCGGGCAGAGTTATCACTTCAGCTCGTCGTACGGTGCGGGCAAGGCCGGACTCGACCGACTCGGCGCCGACATGGCGATCGAACTCGAACCGAAGGGCATCGCCTGTGTGACGGTGTACCCCGGCACGGTGTCGACGGAGTTCATCGTCGAGTCGTCGGGCGTGCGTGACATCGACATGGACGGTGCCCAGACGCCGCTGGTCGTCGGCCGTGCGATCGCCGCGTTGGCGAGCGCCGACGACCTGATGGAACGGTCCGGATCGATTCAGTGGGTCGAAGACGTCGGTGCGGAGTTCGGCCTCGTCGACGAACACGGTCGCTCGCCGGCGCCGTACCACCGGCGCGAGTGACGTCACAGCGAACACGAGCAGACAAAGCGAGAGGGGACACGATGGGGAAGATTGCAGGGATGGAAGTCGGATTGCCGGCTTCGATCGACGAGGTCGATGCGGCGTGGATGACCGAGGTGCTGCGCACGAGCGGTGCGATCGGCGCCGATTCGAGTGTGACGTCACTGTCGAACGAACCGTTCATCGCGGGCGGGCTGCTGAGCCTGCTGTTCCGATCGACGATCGAGTCGGACGACGCCGATGCTCCGGCAACGGTGATCGTGAAGTTCCCGACCGACATGGCTGCCCAACGTGCCATGGCCGACGCCTTCGGTGTCTACAACCGTGAGGTGGTGTTCTACCGGGACATCGCGCCGCAGTCCGACATCAACATGCCGACGATTCATGCGGCGATGAGTGCTGACGACCTCTCGAACTCGTGCATCGTGATGGAGGACCTCGGCCATCTCCGCCAGCCCGACCGCAACGCCGGGGTGACGTGGGACGAGGCGGTGAAGGGGATCCGGGCACTCGCTCGCTATCACGCCGGTTGGCACGGCTCACCGGAGCTTCCGTCGCTGATGGATCCGTTCATCTCGATCGGCGCGCCGATCCAACGCGCCGGGTTGCCGAGCATTTCCGAGAACGGGTGGCCGGGCGCGAAGCGCCACGCTCCCGAGGTGCTGTCGCCCGACGTCGTCGCGCTCGGCGACATGTGGGTCGACCGGCTGAACGCGATGCTCGACCACATGTGCACCAACCCGACGCTGTGTCACCAGGACTGGCGCGCCGACAACATGTTCATCGGTGCCGATGGCGAGATCGTGATGATCGATCCCCAGATCGCCGGCGTCGCGAACGGTGCCTACGACATCGGCTACTTCATCAGCCAGTCGACCGAACGCGAGATGCTCGGGGGTCGCCACCGCGAGTTGGTGCAGCACTACGTCGACGAGATGGCCGGCCTCGATCACGCGCTCGACGCTGATCAGGTCTTCTTCGACACCCGCGTCGCCGTCGGACTGTGCCTGATGTACGGGTTCTCCTCGTACGCCCAGTACGAGCAACTCGACGAGGAGGGCAAGGTGATGACGTTGAAGTTGCTGCGTCGTGGAGCGGAGAGCATCGAGGACTTCGATTCGCTCGGGGCGATCCGCGAACTCCCCGTCAGCTGATTTCACGACCCGAATCCGCCGACCCGATCCAGGAGGATCCACATGGCATTCGTCCGAGTTCCGTTCCAGCAGGCGTTCTTCGTGCCCGACATCGCCGACGCCGTCGACCGCTGGGTCGCGACGACGGGCGCAGGGCCGTTCTTCCTCGCGCCGCACCACACGGCCGACTGGTTCCGGTACCGGGGCGAGGACGTTGAGGCCGATGTGTCGTACGCGTTCGGGTATGCCGGCGACATCCAGATCCAGTTCATCGAACAGCACGACGACACCCCATCGCTGTATCGCGAGATGTATGCCGACGGGGAGGGCGGGTTCCACCACGTCGGTGTCCTCGCGGACGACTTCGACGGCGAGCGCCAACGGCTGCTCGACCAGGGTTTCGAGATCGCGACCGAGCTCCGTGCCGACGGTGCCCAGGCCGTCTACTTCGACACGCGCGAGTCGATCGGCGCCTACACCGAGGTCCACTCGACGCCCGAGCGGATCATGACCACGTTCGAGAAGTGGAAGGCCGCCCACCACGAGTGGGACGGCGTCGACCGAGCCCCTCCGCGGCCGCGTCACATAGCGGGTCAGACCCATCGCGTGACGCGTCACGCGATGGGTCAGACCCGTTATGTGACGGTCAGGGGAGGGCGTCGATGGTGACGGTGCCGGCGTCGGCGTCGATGGTGACCGTCGCCCCGTCGGGGATGATGTCGGTGGCGTCGGCGACCGACACGACACACGGCACGCCGAGTTCACGGGACACGATCATGGCGTGGCTGCCCATCGCTCCGACGTTGACGATGACGCCGGCCGCCGGCACGAAGAGCGGAACCCACGACGGATCGGTCTGCGGGGCGATGAGGATGTCGCCGGGCTCCAACCCCTCGGGGTCGGCGGCGTCGAGCACCACGCGGGCCCGCCCGGTCGCTGAACCGCTCGACCCGGCCGACCCGGTCAGCACCGTGCCCACGATGCCGGACTCGGCGGAATGGTCACGCGGGGTCATCTCCGAGAGGTCCGGGACCCGCCCGTTCACCACGAAGACCGGCTTGCGGTCGAACAACGTCTGGAACTGGTCCCACCGCTCGTCGAGCGTCGACACGATCGTCTCGGGCGAATGGCGCAGCCGATCGAGTTCGGCGTCGGTGGCCATGAACACCTTCTCGATGCGATCGATCACCCCGCGCTCGACGAGCCGGTTGCCGAACTCGCGGATCGCCACGCGCATCTCGTTGATGATCGTGACGAGGTTGGTCTTCGCCCGCTCGCGCCCGGCGAGGAACAGTTGAGCGGAGCCGAGCGCAGCCTCGAACATCCCGGCGGTCTCGGCGTCCTCGGCGATCTTGTCGCGGATGTCGGCCACGATGCGATCGCGTTCGGCGACGGAGGCTTCGTGACGTTTCGTCGGCGCCTGCGAGTCGTCCGACCGGCGCATGAGGTCGATCGCGGCGAGCGCGATTCGCGGCTTGACCTCCCACGACAAGGCGTAGAGGTCGTACTCGTTCTGGGCGCGCGACCCGTGTTCGAACAGGAAGCTGTCGAATCCCGCAAGGAAGTGCGGTGGCGTCGGGAGAGTCCGAAGCTCGGAGCTCGTCGAGCACGTTGTCCGGACCGGCATCGAACGCCGTGCTCACGGCGTCGGATGCGGCGGCGACCCGGCCGAGTTTCCACATCGCGTGCGACGGCGCGGCCGAGTCGACCTCGATGCCGGCGAGCAGACGGATGGCGAGCGAGCGGGTCGCCGATGCCCTCGCACACCGCACCGAGTGCGCCCGGGCCGAGGCCCGAGAGCGACGACACGCGCATCGCGTTCTCGAACGTTCGCTGCAGCAGCGGCACCATCGACCGGGCGCGTGCGAGCAGCGCGGAGTCGGGCAGCGATGCGAGGTCGGGCCGCTGAGCGCGCTGGGCTCGCACCATCTCACGGTCGTCATCGAGTTCGGGCAGCGACGTGGCCGACATGGCCCAGCCGACCGACTCGCCGAGCTTGGCCTCGTTCGACTCCGAGATGTGCCACGGCTGCTCGTCGTAGGGCGGCACCTCGTCGCGCTCGTCGAAGAACGCCTGGTCGATCATCTCGGGCGAGGCACCCGGCATCCGGGCGCCGAGGATCCGAGTCAGGGTCAGCGGGTTGTAGACGTACCCGCCGAACATCTTGAACAGGTCGGGCTGCGTCCGGATTCTCGTACTCGTCGTAGTTCGAGCGCCCCGAGGTCGATGTACGCGTCGCGCAGTCCGGGTGACATCCCCTGCTGCAGGACGAGGCTCTTGCCCAGCGGGCTGAACGGGTCGGGGAACACGTCGGCAGCGTTGCCGCGTGTCCATGCCGGGAACCGCTCACCGAGTTCGGAGTCGCCGATCCATCCGCTGCCCTGTCCGTCGCTCATCGTCGTTGCTCCTTCTCCACCGGTCGTGACGCCGGCGACATTAGTGACGGCGGATCACCTGGTCGGAGTCGAAGCACTCCGGTGAGCCAACCGCCACCAGTGCGGAGGCTCGCTCACCGGTCGCAAGCCAAGCACGCTTGCGGTGAGCGAACCACCGTGTGGGAGTTGGTTGGCTCACCGCATCAGCGCCGTCAGAGAATGCCGGTGGCGTGGTCGTCCCAGAAGGGGCCCCGCAGTTTGGCCTTCTGGATCTTGCCGGTGCCGGTGCGTGGGAGCTCGTCGACGAAGTCGAACGATCGGGGTCGCTTGTAGCCGGCGAGGTGCTCGCGGCAGTGGGCCACCAGAGTCGCCACCACCTCGTCGCCGGGCTCGACGCCGTCGTTGGGGACGACGATCGCCTTGACCTCTTCGCCGAACTCCTCGTTCGGCACGCCGATCACGGCGACGTCGCCGACCAGCGGGTGGCCGCCGAGCACGCCCTCGATCTCGGCGGGATAGATGTTGACGCCGCCGGAGATGATCATGTCGATCTTGCGGTCGCTCAGCCACAGGTAGCCGTCGTCGTCGAGGTAGCCGACGTCACCGGTGGTGAACACGCCGGGCTCGAGGTGGCTGTCGGCGGTCTTCTCCGGCGCGTTGTGGTACTCGAAGTCGGTGCCCATCGCGTTGCGGAAGTAGAGGGTGCCCGACTCGTTCGGACCCAGGTGCGTCCCGTCCTCGCCGACGACGAGGATCTCCATGTTCGTCGAGTGCCTTCCCGACGCTGCCGCCCTTTGCCATCCACTCCTCGGAGTCGATCATCGTGATCACCGAGCCCTCGGTCGATCCGTAGTACTCGGAGATCATCGGACCCCACCAGTCGATCATCGCCTGCTTGACGACGGGCGGGCACGGAGCAGCTCCGTGCAGCACGAGCCGCAGCGACGACCCGTCGAACGACGCTTTGACGTCGTCGGGCAGGTCGACCAGTCGCTTCATCTGCGTCGGGACGAGGTGGATGTTGGTCGCCTGGTAGTCGTCGATGAGCCGCAGCACCCCGGCGCTGTCGTACTTGTGCTGCATCACCGTGGCCGAACCGGTGAGCATCGGGAGGAACGAGTACGCCCACTGCGCCGAGTGATAGAACGGCCCGCACAGCACGGTGCGTCCGGGACCGCCCGTCTGTTCGGCGAATCCGGCGCCGATCAGCTGCCAGATCGACGGATCCGCACCCTCGGGCATGTTGCTCAGCGACCCGCGAACGCCCTTCGGGTTGCCGGTGGTGCCGCTCGTGTAGAACATCGGCCCGCCGAAGCTCTGGTTCTCCGGCTCGTCGGGAGAGCCGGCCGCGACGAAGTCGTCGAAGTTCTGGAACCGGTCGTCGCCCGGCGCCCCGATCACGAGTGCCAGTCCGATGTCGGCGCAGCGCTCGTCGCGGAGCGCCTTGGCGACTTCGTCGACGAACTGGTGGCCGACGATCACCGCCTTCGAATCGGAGTCGCCGAGGATGTAGGCGATCTCGCTCGCGACGAGGTGCCAGTTGACGGGGACGAAGACGATGCCCGCGTTGGCGCACGCGAACGCGGTCTCGAACCACTCGTTGCAGTTGCCGCTGACGACTGCGATCGTGTCGCCGGCCCCGATGCCGGCGTCACGAAAGCTGTGGATCAGGCGGTTGACGCGCTCGTCGAACTCGGCCCAGGTGCGGGTCCGGGTGTCGTCGGCGAGGGCGAGCTCGTCGCCCTTCTCGGCGGCGAATCCGGAGGTGAGGACAGCCATCGTCGATCAGGCCCACGCGTTCTGGAACGGTGCGGACAGGTCGGGTGGGCCCGCCGTATTGGATGACCAGCTCCCGGCTCGCGAAGAGCCACTCGCCGCCGACTCGGGTGTAGAGGTCGTCGTAGTAGGCGAGCAGGATGCCGCGGGAGTCGTCGGCGCGGTTCCAGTGCTCCATGATGTAGCAGCGGCCCGATCCGATGCCGTCGTCCTCGTCGAGGGTGGCGGTCGAGTTGACGACGTTCTGCACCACCGCCTTGAAGCCGTCCATCGCCGAGTTCCACAGCTCGAGGATGGCCTCGCGCCCTTCGACGCGTCGACCCTTGCCCAACTCCCACACGGCGTCGGGCGCCCAGGTGGACGCCCACTGGTCGGCGTCGCGACGGACGACCGCGTCGGCGTAGCGGTGGGTGAGGTCGGTGATCGCGACTCGGCTCATGCGGTGGTCTCCTGCTGTTGATGGGTGTCGGCCTTCGGTGATGTACCGGCGGACCATGCTCTGGAGGTGGCGGGCGCGGACCTCCTGGTAGTTGCCGAGCGTCTGCCCGCGCTTCTTGCTCGACTTGAAGCCCCGGGTCTGGGCCGCGAGGTTCGTCGTGTCCTGGTCGAGCACCTGGCCGAGCGAGGTCGGGAGGCCCGGCACGGTCGTGTAGCTGTCGTCGACGTCGAGATCGAACGGTTCGGCTGGTTCGGGGACCTTGCCCGACTGCGGCTTCGGGCGCAGGTACAGCACCTCGTAGATGCATCTGTCGGGGTCGGGTCCGTCGGGTCGGAATCGGTAGCAGAGCGGGATCTGCAGCCCGGGGAAGAAGAAGGCGTTCGGGAACAGGTGGTACTCGATCGAGTCGATCGTCTCGGCGACCGACAGGTGCGAGAAGTCGTTGTCGTAGGCCTTGCCGAGCACCTGCTGCATGTGTCGGGCGTAGACGTCGCGGGCCCGTTCGACCCTCCGGAATGGTCGGCACGTCGTCACCGGCGTTCTTGCGCGCCATCAACATGTTCAGCATCGACTGCTCGTCGGGCCGCTTCTCCGGCGGGAACGTGCGGGCTGGTCGTCGCAATGGTGTGGACGAAGCGGGTGACGTTGTCGCCGAAGACGTCGTACTGCGCATTCGCGTCGCCCGCCGTCATCACGGACTGCGAATGGGTTTCGAGGATGTGATACGCCTCGAGGAACGCTTCGGCCGAGGCCTTCCAGTTGGCCGGCAGTTTCTTGCGGATGTGGACCTCGACGTAGCGGTCGGCGAGATCCCAGTTCGCGAAGTGCTCGGGAAGGACACCGAGATACTCCTCGAGCGAACCCGCTCGTAGCTCGGGTGCACAGTCGTCGAAGTTGACGAACACGAACCCACCCCACTGGCCGGTTCGGATCTGGGGGAGCGCGAACTCGGCGGCGTCGACGTGCGGGAAGTCCCACTCGCACGGCAGGTCGACCAGTTCGCCGTCGAGGTCCCATGTCCAGCCGTGGAACGGGCACCGCAGCTTCGGGCTGTACCCCATCGTCGCCGGTGGCTTGAGCTGCGTGCCGCGGTGGAGGCATGCGTTGTGGAAGGCCTTGATCGAGCCGTCGGGCCCACGGACCACGACCGCCGAACGGTCGCCGACGTCGTACACGTAGTAGTCGCCCGGCTCGGGGATGTGCTCCTCGCGGCACGCCCACTGCCAGGTGCGACCCCACATGTGATCGTGCTCGGCCTGTGCGTAGGCGGCCGACGTGAACTCCTCGTACGGGATGTCGTCGTCGCCCTCGAAAGTGTACGACTCGGCCAGCAGCGGATCGGGTGTGGGCGTCGAGTCGCCGAGGATGATGTCGCGCGTGCTCGGCCCGGGGCAGCGGGCGTCGCCCGGGTTGACGCTGACGGGTGTGATCTGGTCGGTCATCGGGGATCTCCGCTGGTGAGTGTGGTGGTGGCGGCGACGAGTGGGGCCCGGTCGAGGTGGAACGGGACACCGCGGGTCGATCACCTCTTGCAGTTCGACGATGTTGCCGTCGGGGTCGCGGGCGTAGATCGCGCGGAGTGGTTGCTGCCGAGCTCCGCTGACGTCGGTGGTGTGCTGTGGAAGGTCATGCCGTTGCTCCGGAGCCGTTCGTACTCGGTGTCGATGTCGATGACATCGAGACAGAAGTGGGTGTACCCCTGGCTCGCCGGGTTGCGATCCGGGTCGGCGGGGGTGCCGACCGGCGACTCGTACTGGAACAACTCGAGGTAGGCGTTGCCGGCCTGGAGCATGATCTGGCGGGCCGCCGACCCCCGGAGGCCGATGATCCGATCGATGATCGGCCGGTCGCGCCAGGCGGTGTTCATGACCTCGGTGAACCCCAGCACGTCGGTGTAGAACGCGGCGAGGCGATCGAGGTCGGGCGTGCAGATCGCCACGTGGTGGATTCCTCTGATCATTGCCGTTCCCCCTGGTGGACTCTGCTTCAACGCTGCTTCGACTCTGCTTCAGCTCTGGTTCGAATTCTGGCGATCCGTCGTCGCGTTCGTCGGACCCGAACCACTTGCTGAACAGGCATTAGGTTAGTTCCGCGGGCTCCGCGAGATCTCAGCGGAGCACCGCCGGGCCCACCTGTCAACGCACGAGAAGGGGACGTGATCGACATGACCGACACGGTTGAGCAGCCAGTCGAACAACCAGTGGACGTCCGTGGCACCAGCCGGGTAAAGGCGTCGGAGCCGGAACTCGGGACCGACCCGATCACGGGCGAGCGGTACTGGACCCCGGAGTTCGCCCGTCTCGAAGCCGAGGCGCTCTGGCCCCGCGTCTGGCAGGTCGCCGGCCGCCTCGACCAGATCCCGAACCCGGGGGACTACCTGACCTACGAGATCGGTCGCGATTCGGTGATCGCCGTGCGCGGTGAGGACCATCGGGTGCGCGTGTTCTTCAACGTCTGTCAGCACCGCGGCAATCGACTCGTCACGGCTGAGGTCGGCACGCTCGTGACCGGTGAGTTCCAGTGTGCGTACCACGGTTGGCGGTTCGGGACCGATGGCAACCTCGAGTGGGTCCCCGACGAGGACGACTTCCCGCAGGGCAGTCCGTGCGGCGTCCGCAATCTCGTCGAGATGCCCTCCGACACGTGGGCCGGGTTCATCTGGTTCAACATGGACCAGGACGCCGCCCCGCTGCGCGAGTGGCTCGACCCGGTGGCCGACCACCTCGACGTGTACCGCATGGAACAGATGAAACGCACTCACTGGGTGACGGTCGAGGGTGAATTCAACTGGAAGTGCGTGCAGGACAACTTCAACGAGAGTTACCACCTGCCGTACGTGCACCCGCAGACGCTGGCGTCGATGAACGAGCACCACAGCGGCTGCCAATTCGACCTGTACCCATCCGGTCACGCCCGCATGCTCATGCCGGGCGGCGGGCCCGGCCCGCAGTACAGCGGCAAACCCGAGCGGACGCTGAAGAGCCTGGCCGCCGACCTCGAGTTCTGGGAGATCGATCCCGAGCCGCATCTCGACGATCTGCCGAGCCTGCGCGTCGCCCTCCAGCAGGCCAAGCGGGAGCGTGGCGCCGACAAGGGCTACGACTTCTCGATGTACTCCGACGAGCAGTTGACCGACAACTACCACTACACGGTGTTCCCCAACATCTCGTTCAGCATGAAGCCCGACGGTTGCATCTGGCTGCGGGCCACCCCGCACCCCACCGACCCCCAGAAGTGCCTCTTCGACATGTGGTACCTGACCCTCTTCCCGGAGGGTTCGAGCGAGTACTTCTCGAACTCGATGAAGGACTGGGTGTCGATCGACCACCAGGTGGAACACCAGACCGGCATCGCCGGTGAGGTCTCGTGCGGTCCGGGCATCGATCAGGACGTCGCGATCTGGAACACGCAGCAGCAGGGTCTGCGGTCACGCGGCTTCCGCGGCGAGTACATGCCGTGGCAGGAGCGGCGGATCCGCTTCTTCCACGACAACATCGACCGCTTGCTCGCTGCGGGGCCACTCCATGGGTGACGCGTCAACGGGTGATGCCGACACGGGCATTGAACTCGGTGATCTGAGCGACCTCGCCGACGGGCAGATGCGTTGCTTCGAGAACGTCGGGTCCGACGGGATCGTCGTGTGTCGCGCCGGCGGTGCGCTGTACGCGCTCACCGACAACTGTTCTCATGCCGACACCCCGCTGAGCGAAGGGCGGCTGCGCGGCTACGGCCTCACCTGTCCGTTGCACGGAGCGTCGTTCGACATCCGCGACGGTTCCCACTCCGGCCCGCCGGCATGGGAGGGCGTGGCGTGTCATCAGGTCACCGAATCGGACGGTGTCGCCGTCGTGGTGCTCGCAGGGCGCGACGATCGCGATGACGGTCCGTCGGCCGACGGCAGCCGAATGCAGACCCGCTGACGGTTTTCTGTAGCTCCGACTCCCGATCGCCCCGGCTCGTCTCACTAGCTTCGCCGCATGAGCACGTTCCCGACGACCGCCAGTGAGATCACCGCCGAATGGATGACCGAAGCGCTACGCGGCTCGGGCACCATCGGGCCGAACACGAGCGTCGAGGCGATCGCGATCGACCCCGGTGCCGCTGGTGTCGGTTTCATGGGCGAGGTCGACGGCGTCGGCATCACCTACGCAGGCGACGCAGAGGGTGCGCCGGCACATGTGATGGCAAAGTTCGCGACCAACGTTCCCGAGATCAGGACGATGATGCATCCCACCCGCGTGTACGAGCGCGAGCACCGCTTCTACGAGCAGCTCGCCAGCGAGACCCCGGTCCGGACCCCCGAGGTGTACCACGTCACCTGCGACGTGTCGGACGATCCGATGGCGGAGCGGTACTTGCTGTTGCTCGAGGATCTCTCCGGTCTCGAACTCGGCGACCAACTCGCCGGTGTGACGCCCGAGCAGGCCGAGTCAGCCCTCGTCGGCCTCGCCCGCCACCACGCCCACTTCTGGAACCGCGCCGGGCTCGAGAACGCAACGTTCGCTCCGACGATCAACGGCCCGCTCAACAAAGCAGGGCAGGGCATCTACGAGTCGTCTCTGCCGGGGTTCAAGGAGGTGTTCGCCGACGCGCTGCTGCCGGAGATGGTCCCGGTGGCCGAGGCGTACGGGGCGAACCATCCGCTGCTGCTCGACCGCTTCGAGGCGATGCCGCACACGCTCGTTCACTTCGACTACCGCGCCGACAACCTGTTCTTCGACAACAGTGACGAGGGAGGCGGTTCGGTCGTCGTGATCGACTGGCAGTCGATCAGCATCGGTGGCGGCGCCGCTGACGTCGGCTACTTCCTCGGCCAGAACCTGGCGGTTGCTGATCTGCGGGCCCACGAGGATGACCTCCTGCACCGCTATCACGACACGCTCGTCGCTGGCGGCGTTGCCGGGTACGACTTCGATCAGTTCTTCGACGACTACCGCATGGCTGTGCTCTACGGCTGGGTGATCCCGGTGTTCGCCGTCGGCTCGCTCGACACGTCGAGCGAACGTGCGATGGCGCTGTGGACGGCTGTGCTCGAGCGCATCCAGGACGCCATCTTCCACCACAATGCACAGGAGTTCATCGCATGAGCACAGAGTCCGGAGGTCGACTCGACGGCAAGGTCGCGGTCATCACCGGCGCCGCGAGTGGGATCGGCGCCGGGACGGCGCGGATGTTCGTTCGCGAGGGCGCGCAGGTGATCGTCGCCGACGTGCAGGACGACGCGGGACAGGCACTCGTGGCTGAACTCGGCGACGCCGCTCGCTTCGCCCACTGCGACGTCACGAGTGAGGACGACATCGCCGCAGCGGTCGACCTGGCGGTGTCCGAGTTCGGCCGACTCGACATCATGTTCAACAACGCCGGCATCGTCGGTGTCGTCGGCAGGATCTCAGAGGTGCCGGTCGACGCATGGGACCACACCATGTCGATTCTGCTCCGGGGCGTGTTCCTCGGCGTCAAGCACGCCGCACGCGTGATGCAGGAACAGGGCTCGGGCGTGATCATCAACACGTCCAGCACCGCCGGCATCATGGGTGGTCTCGGACCGCACGTCTACACCGCGGCGAAGCACGGCGTGATCGGACTCACGAAGTCGGTCGCCAACGAACTTGCGCCCTTCGGGATCCGCGTCAACGCGATTTCGCCGGGCAACACGGTGACGGCGATGACCGCTGCGGTCACGACGGGCGACGCCGGCAACACGGCCGACACCGCAGAGAAGATCGCAGCGGGCTCACCGCTCGGCTACGCCGGCGTTCCCGACGACATCGCGGCCGCGGCGCTGTACCTGGCGAGTGACGAGTCCCGCTACGTGTCGGGGCACACCCTCGTCGTCGACGCCGGTCAGACCACCGCCGGCATGACCCCGCAGCGATTCAACACCGGCTCAAGTCGACAGTTCCACGAAGCCGGCCGCGTCACCTGACCCCAGGTTGCCCGCAACCCCCCACGTTTGTGTTGCTTTTCTCGTCGTTGACGCCGCCGAAAACGCAACACAAACGGCGCTCAGGTGTCGGTGCGCGGTAGTCCGAGGCGCTCGGCCACGGCCGCGAAGAAATCGAGGTGGGCCTCGGTCGAATCCCGACCACTGCCCATCGACACCGCAGCGAAGTGCGAGCCGCCCGCCTCGCGCCATCGCTCGACGTGGGCCACTGTGTCATCGACGGTCGGCGCGCGGAGTGCGAGGTATTCGAGGCCGAAGCCGTCGAGCGACCGACGCTGCTCCTCGGCTTCGCGGCGCAGCGTCGCCAGGGCATCGTGCACCACCGACTCCTCGCCGGCGAACATGAACCCGTCACCGCGAGCGACGCCGCGCCGGAAGGCCGGTGGGCTGAAGCCCCCGATCCAGATCGGGATCTGCCGCCCCGGTCCGGGCAGTACGACACCTCGATCGAGTCGATCGAAGTCGCCGTGGTACGACGTCACCTCGCCCCGCCACAGGTCGCGCAGCACATCGATCTGCTCGTCGACGCGTCGGCCGCGCTGGTCGAACGGTTGCCCGAGCGCGTCGTACTCGACGTAGTTCCAGCCGACACCGACGCCCAATCGGAGGCGGCCCCCCGAGAGCAGGTCGAGATCGGCACACTGCTTCGCCACGAGCACGGTTTGACGCTGGGGGAGGATGATTACCCCGGTCGCGAACTCCAACCGGTCGGTCATCCCTGCGAGGTACGCGAACATGACGAACGGGTCATGAAACGGGTCGTGCTCGGTGTACGGACCCATGAGCGCAGGCTCGCGGTCGGCGTGCACGGCACCGACGACATGGTCGTACGCGAGGAGGTAGTCGTAGCCGAACGACTCGGCGGCCAGGCCGATGCGGCGAACGGCGTCGGGGTCGCCGCGCAGTTCGGTCTGCGGGTACACCGCACCGATCTTCATCTCGGGGGTCGTCATGTCACCGCTCCCGCTTTTTCGTTGGTTGGGCTGTTCGGCTCGACGGCGAGTTCCATGATCGCCGCATTGCCGCGACGCCACCATACGGTGAGCTGGACCGCATCGATCCGCCACCGTGCGTCATCGCCGCGTACGAGGTGATCGTCGTAGTAGCCGCCGATCGTGAACTCCGGGTCCGCGCTTCCGGTCCGCGCCTCGAGATCGTCGCGCCACAGGAAGTGGGCAGCCTGCATGTAGACGCGGCAGCGCGCCTCCGCACCGTCGATCTCGACCAGGGGATTGCTCATCGTGTGTTGCGTCGCGTCGAGGCCACCGAACAGCGGCGTGAGCGCCCCGATCCAGGTGTCGACGTCCATCGACGTCGGCGCACGTCCGTGGTACGACGAGTAGTCGAAGTCGATCGGGTGGGGGGCTGTCACGAAGATCGACCGGTAGCCGTCCCAGTCGCGCTGGTCGATCCCGTACGCGAACCGGTAGACGGTCTCGGCGATGTCGATGCGTGGGTCGATACGTGGGTCTTGCATGTCGTTCTCCTCAGAGCACGTGGGGTGCGAGTGTGGTGATCGAATCGGGGGTCATGGCGCTGAGCGACGCGGACGAGATCCCCAGCGATTCCAACCAGGCGAGGCCCTCGGCGACGTGCTCGGGCGGGCCGAAGAAGCGTCGGAACAGCCCACCGCCGGCGCGCATGGCGTCGCCGACGCGCGTGGTGACCGGGTCGTCACCGACGCTCAGCATCGTGAACATCGAGAGCTCGATGTCGGGCCGGACGGCACGGACCTGGTCGATCAGGTCGATCAGATGGTCGTCGGGGACGTTCGCCATCACCTCCAGGTCGAGCGACCCGCCCTTCGTCGCGGCGCTCTGCGCCTTGAGTTCGACGCGGTCGAGGTGGGGCGTGACCTCGCGGATCGTTCGCGGGCCACCCACCGCGCCGACCAACAGCGGCGGTGGATCGGTGGCCGGCCCGATCATCGGGACGTCGATCGCGTAGTGGGCGCCGCTGAACCGACACGAACCGTCGTGGAGCAGTGTCCGGATGATCTGCGCCGACTCGGCGAACATGCCCGCGCGCTCACCGGGCGGCGGATACCGCAACCCCGAGCCGGTGATCTCGGCGTCTGCCCAACCGGCGCCGAGGCCGAGTTCGAACCGTCCACCGCTCACCCGCTGCAGTTGCAGCGCGGCTTGCGCGACCTCCACCGGAGTGCGGAGCAGGTTGTTGACGAACGCCGTCGAGATCGTCACGCCGGTCGTCGCCATGGCCATCGCCGTGGCGCTGACCCACACGTGGGGGTAGGCGTGGCGCGGCGTGTACACGTGGTCTGCAACGGAGAGGGCGTGCCACCCTTCCTGCTCACGCTCTCGCGCCCACCTGGCTGGATCGTCCTCGACGCCGAGCAGGTTGACGGTGAAACGCACCACGCCGACCCTACGAAACCGCATTGCGGGCCTCGGAGTCGGACGTTCAGACGTCCTTCATGAACCGCAGGGCGTCATACACCGCAGCGTGGATGTTGCGGCTCGACACGGCGTCGCCGATCCGGAACAGGCGGAACGTGCCCGACTCGTTGCGCACGAACTCCTGTGGCCTTCCATCCATCAGGGCGCCGTAGTCGACTGCGCCGAGGTTGTTGGATGACGGCTTCAACTCGAAGTACAGCGCTGCGTTGACGTTCGTGCCGTGGTCGGTGACCACGTAGTCGACGCGGCGGGTGCTCACGTGCGGTGTGTGATCGCTCCCGATCGTCACGCACAGTCGTCCGGAATCGGGCTCGACCGCCAGCACGCGCTGGTTCAGGGTGATCCGGACGTCGGCCTCGTTGAAGGCGCGCGCGTACGGTGCGTGGTTCATTCCGCCGACATCGATGCCGAGCATCCGCTCCGGGGTGACGATCTCGAGTCGAGCTCCCGATGCAGCGATCATCTCCGCGGCCGACAACGACGAGTGGCTGCCGGCGTCGTCGTCGAGCAGCACGTCCCCGCTCGGTGTGACGTCGCCCCCGAGCACGTCCCACGATGTGACGGTCCGGCGATCAGCCGCGTCGAGCCGGGGCTCGTTCGGGAGCCCGCCCGTGGCGATCACGACGACGTCGGGCTGCTCGGCCAGGATGCCCGGCACGTCGGCGAACGTGTTGCAGCGCACCTCGACGCCGAGTCGCTCCAGCTCCGCATCGCGCCACTCGATCATGCCGAGCAGGTCGCGCCGCCGAGCGTTGCGGGCCGCGAGACGGACCTGGCCGCCCGTCCAGGGCATCGCCTCCATCAGCACCACCGAGTGGCCCCGTTCGCCCGCGACGCGGGCCGCTTCGAGCCCGCCGGGTCCGCCACCGATGACGAGCACCCGGCGCTGGATGGCGGCCGGTTCGATGACGTGGGGCATCGTCGCCTCGCGGCTCGTGGCGGCGTTGTGGATGCACAGCGCCTCGCCGGCTTCGTAGATCCGGTCGAGGCAGTAGGTCGCGCCGACGCACGGACGGATCTCGGCCTCGCGCCGCTCCACCAACTTGCGCACGATGTGCGGGTCGGCGATGTGCGCCCGGGTCATGCCCACCATGTCGAGTTTGCCCTCGGCAATGGCGTGGCGAGCCGTCGCGACGTCATCGATCTTCGAGGCGTGCAACACGGGCAGGTCGGTGTGCTTCCGAACCCGCCCCGCGAATTCGAGGTGCGGGGCGGCGGGCATCCCGTGGATCGGGATCACCTCGGTCAACTCGACGTCGGTGGCGATGTACCCCCGGATCACGTTGACCATGTCGACGAGGCCGTCGGATTCGAGCCTGCGGAGGATCTCGAGCCCGACGCCGGTCTCGATGCCGCCGTCCTTGGTCTCGTCGATCGCGATCCGGGTCCCGACGATGAAATCCGGGCCGACGCGTTCGCGGATCGCTCGGAACACCGCGAGCGGAAACCGGAGACGGTTCTCCAGCGAGCCGCCGAACTCGTCACGGCGGTTGTTCGTGAGCGGTGACCAGAACTGATCGAGCAGGTGGCCGTAGCACTCGACCTCGATGCCGTCCATGCCGCCGGCCTGCATCCGCTCGGCGGCGCCGGCGTAGTCGTCGACGATCCGGTCGAGGTCCCACTCCTCGGCCTCTTTCGGCATCGTGCGATGCGCAGGCTCGCGCAACGGTGAGGGTGCGACGACCGGCAGCCAGTCGGCCTGGCCGTACGCGGTGCGTCGCCCGAGGTGGGTCAACTGGATCATCGCGGCGGCGCCGTGCTCATGGATTCCGTCGGTCAGCCGTCGGATCCACGGGACGATGCCGTCGTCGTATGCGTGCAGATTGCCGAATGCCGGTGGGCTGTCGGCACTGACGATCGCTCCACCGGCGGTCATCGTGAGCGCAACACCCCCCTTCGCCTTTTCCTCGTGGTACAAGCGGTAGCGGTCGGTCGGCATCCCGTCCTCGCCGTACGCGGGTTCGTGCGACGACGAGAACACCCGGTTGCGGAGCTCGAGGTGGCTGATGGTGAACGGCTGCAACAGCGGATCGTCCATCGACCCAGTTGAGCAGATCGTGTCGCCGAGTTCTTGGGCGAACGCCGCCGGTGGTGGCCGCCGTTTGTCCAATCGGACCGAGCGGAGCGACAAGACTCGGTTCGTGATCCCGCCTGCGACCCGTCTCGTCGTCGACCTCCTCGGCTCGTCGCCCAACGTGCTGTTGTTCGTGAAGCGCCCCGACGGCCGCTACCTCGAGGTGAACGACACGTTCGTTCGCCGGATGCGTTGCGCCGACCGGTCCGAACTGATCGGCAAGACCGTCGACGACTTCTTCCCACCCGACCTGGCGGCCGCCTATCGCGCCGAGGACCGGGCGCTCCTGCAGTCCGGCCGTCCGCGCAGGAACCAACTGGAGGTGATCACCGATGTCGACGGTCGGCGGGAATGGTTCTTGAGCACGCGAGTTCTCCACCGCCATCACGGCGGGGGTCACGGCGGGGGGGACGGCGGGGAGGACGGCGCAGACGACGTGATCGTCGCCGTGTCGACGCAGACCGGGTTGGGGAGCGGCGGCGCGCTCGGCGGGGCGTTGCGGGCCGCTCTCGACGTCGCTGCACGGGGCGACCGGCGGCTCCGAGTGAGCGATCTCGCCGACGCGGCAGGTTTGAGTACCGATCAGCTCGAGCGGGCGATGCGACGGGTGCTCGGGGTGTCTCCGAAACAGCATCTGATGGCACTTCGACTCGACCGCGCGGTCACCTTGCTCGCCACCACCGACGACTCGCTGTCCGACGTCGCCGCGGCGTGCCACTACTACGACCAGAGTCAGTTCACGAAGTACTTCAAGGATGCGTTCGGCGTGACGCCGCGGCAGTTCCGCGCCGGCGCAACCGGGCGTCCGTGATCGCTTCGTGGAGGAGCCGGCGGACGCGCCGCAGGTTGCGCTGGCGGTCGACGGCCGTCTCGGACAAACGCCGCACCTCGACGGTCGGATCCGACCTAGACCGAATGGGAAGTGTGAGCAGATGATGTCGGGGTGATCGACGCAGGGATCGACATCGGGCGTGGTGCCGCCGACCTGGAGCGACTCCTGCGCGAGCGCCGACCGGGTCACACGCTGCCCGGGCCGTGTTATGCCGACCCCGGCCTGTACCGGCTCGATCTCGAGCGGATCTGGTATCGGGAGTGGATCTTCGTCGCGCACACGGCGGACGTGCCCGACCGCGGGAGCTACGTCACGGTGGCGGTGGGCGACCACCAGGTCGTCATCGTGCGCGGCGATGACGGACGCATCGGCGCGCTGCACAACGTCTGCCGCCACCGCGGGTCCATCGTGTGCGGCGACGCCGTGGGTACCGCCCGGCACCTGCTCGTGTGCCCGTACCACCATTGGTCGTACGAACTCGACGGGACGCTCGCCCGCGCTCGTGCGGCCGGAGACGACATCGATCCCGGTGGCCTCGCCCTGATGCCGGTCGCCTGTGAGGTCGCCGGCGACTCGATGATCTTCGTTTCGTTGGCTGAAGCGCCTCGCGATTTCTCCCCGATGCGGACCCTCACCGACGAGTACCTCGCCCCGTTCGAGCTCGGCACGGCGCGGATCGCTGCCCGTTCGGTCACGGTCGAGGAGGCGAACTGGAAACTGGTGATGGAGAACAACCGTGAGTGCCATCACTGCCGGGGCAATCACCCCGAACTCTGCACGTCGTTTCCCGAGGCACCGCTGCACACGGGTGGGGCGACGGCCGACGACGCCCGAGCGCTCCGGGAGGTCGTCGCTCGCGGGGCGGCCTGCGGGCTTCCGAGTGACTTCATCGCGTCGCCCGACCACCAGTTCCGGGTGATGCGGATGCCGTTGAAGGGTGACACCCGTTCGATGACCTTCGACGGGGCGCCGGCGGTGAACCGCCGGTTCGGTGACCTGCCCGATGTGAACCTCGGCGACGTTCTGCTGTACCACTATCCGACGACCTGGAATCACTTCATGGCGGATCATGCCGTCATGTTCCGGATCCTGCCGTTGGGGCCGACCCGGACCCAGCTCACCACCACGTGGATCGTGCCCGCCGATGCGGAACCCGGTGTGGACTACGACGTCGACGAGCTGACTCGCGTGTGGACGATCACGAACCTGCAGGACACCGAGCTCGTCGAACGAACCCAGCGCGGCACACGGTCACCCGCGTATCGACCGGGCCCGTACGCACCGGTGGACGAACTGGGTGTCATCCAGTTCGTCGACTGGTACGTCGAGCGGATGCTCGCGGAGCCGGTCACGGTCGGCTGACAGCGCCGCCGGCCGCCTGGGTCGGCGTGGCCGTCGGTTGTCAGGTCTCATGTCGCCCCTGGTCGAGATAGTGCTGCGCACGGCGGCCCTCGAAGTCCCTGCCGTCGATCAGCCACGCCAGCACGTGGAACAGCAGCGCGAATCCCCAGGCTGCGGTGATCCAGTACGCCCACTGCAGTCCGTTCTGGCCCAGCGCGAGGTCGAGGAGCCAGAGGAAGGCATTGATGATGAGGAACGCGCCGACGTGCCAGATCAGTCCGGTCAGGTACTTGGCGCGACGCTCGGCCAGTTCGCGATCCGTCGACTCGGGGGCGGTGTTCATCACGGTCTCCTTGCCACCGATCCGCCTTCAGCCTTCAGTGCGCAAACCGGCGCGTCAGAGGCGTTGGTCATCGGCGAGGCGTCGACGCACCGTGTCGCCTCAGATCTCGAAGCCGATGGCCGCGATCGGCGTCGCCGGCGACATCTGCGGTGGTGCGGCCATCAGCGGGCCGAAGTCGGCCATCGCGGCCTGCATCGCCGGGCTCTGACCGTGTTGCTGCATCGCCGACTCGTCGGTCATCAGCGCGAAGAACGCGAACGAGTCGTCTGCGACGCGGTGGTACGAGTAGATCTCCACCCCCGGCTCGTCGCTCGCCGCGACGACCATCCGGGTCAGCACCGCCTCCGTCTCGTCGGCCTTGCCCGCTTGACAGGTGATCGTTCCGATCATCGAGACCTTTGCCATGTGCTGCTCCATTCTCCGATTCGGTGTTCGTGGGACGCCGCCGGCACCGTGCCGGAATCAACCTCACGAACGTACTCCAGTCCGAACCGCAACCGTGTGGGGAGGATGTCGGGGAGGATGTCGGGGAGGATGTCGGAGAAGATGTCGCCGGGTCGAGTCCCGAAGTCCGGTCCGCATCACCGTCACCCGGCTGGGTGCCCCCGATGCCCCGGTCAGCCCTTCGCGTCGATGAACGCGTCGGAGTAGTTGATCTCGAAGTCACCGGTGTCCTCGATGAGTTCGAGGCTGTCAGGCCCCCCGACGACGACGTCGGGATCTTCCGTGAACGCGAGGAGTTCCTCGTCCAGACCGGGTCGTGCCGCCGCGTTCGGTGTGGTGTAGTAGTTCCAGTTCGTCAGCGCCGCTCCGTTGTCGGCATCGAGCATCCAGTTGATGAACGTGTGCGCGGTGCACGGATGCGGCGCGTCGAAGGGAATCGCCATCTTGTCGATGAAGCGGGTGCCCCCCTCCTCCGGCACGAAGTACTCGTAGCGATCCGGGTCGTCCGTCTCGAGGAACTGGCCGAACATGTCCCCCGAGTAGCCGTGAGCGATGGCCGTCTCGCCGGTGACGAGGAACTCGTCGGATGAGTCGGTTTCGAATGCTGCGAGGCGATCACGCGTGGCGGCGATGAGGTCCTGCGCCTCTTCGAGCTGATCGGGATCGGTGGTGTTCAGCGAGTACCCGAGGTACTTGAGGGCGGCCCCGAGCGTTTCTCGTGGGTCGTTGAGCAGCGAGATCCTGCCCTCGAACGCCTCCGACATCTCGGGGTCGAACACGAGGCCCCACGATCGGTCGAAGTCGGTCCCCACGACCGCGGTGTCGACCGCGAGCCCTGTCGTGCCGGCCTGGTACGGCACCGAGTAGGCGCCATCGGGGTCGTAGTCGAGCCCGGTGAACTCCGGCGCGATGTTCGACAGGTTGGGCAGCAGCGCCGTGTCGAGCGGGAGAAGGCTTCCGCTCGCGGTCATGATCTCGACCATGTAGTCGGACGGGACGATCACGTCGTAGCCGGAGTTGCCGGCCGCGACGATCGGCTGCATGGCCTCGTTCGAGTCGAACACGCCCATCGTGGTGCCGATGCCGTACTCCTCGCCGAATCGTTCGAGGTCGGCGGGATCGATGTACTCGGCCCAGTTGTACAAGGCGAGATCACCGTCGACCTCGCCGACGGCGCAGTCGAAGGTTGCGTCGTCGCCTGCGTCGTCGCTGGTACCGCAGCCGACAGCGGCGAATGCCAGCGGAATGCCGAGCAGCATCGTGCAGCGGCGGCGTGACTCGGTCGAACGGAGCATCAGGTCGTCCTTGGTGGGGGGAACGGTGGAACACGGAATATGAACCCCCAGTGTCTACTCGGCCACCGTCCGTGTCCATTCCGAAGTCGATGGTATGCCCGGCGTACCGCCGTGCGCGCCACGCGTCGTTCGTCGCCGTTGGAGGAGCACCGAGGCGACGACGAGGACCATCGACGCCGCGAGCATGACCACCGACACGGCGTTGATCAGCGGCGTCACGCCACGCCGGATGAGGCCGAACACATAGACGGGGAGCGTCGTCGATCCGGGGCCGGCCACGAACTGGGTGATCACGACATCGTCGAGCGACAGGGTGAGCGCGAGCAGCGCCCCGCCGGCGATACCAGGGGCGATCAGCGGGAGCGTGACGTGGCGAAACGCCTGCCAGCGCGTCGCGTAGAGGTCGGCAGCGGCCTCTTCCAACCCCTCGTCCATCCCGCGGAGGCGGGCTCGGACCACCACCGATACGAAGCTGATGCTGAACGCGATGTGGCTGACGATGATCGTGCCGAGTCCCTTGGCGACCTCGACGCCGAAGACGGCGTCGACCAGATCGAGGCCCTCCGAGAAGAAGAGCAGCATCATCACCGCCATGGTGACATCGGGGATGATGATCGGCAGGTAGAGCAACGCGTCGAACACCCGCTTGCCGCGGAATCGGAACCGCTCGAGCGCGAGCGCTCGCCATCGTGCCGAGTACCACCGAGACGACGGTCGACGCGGCCGCGACCTGCAACGACACGCCGATCGCATCCTGCACCGGTTCGTCGTCGGTGATCGCGCGGTACCAGTCGAGTGTGAAACCGCCCCAACGTCCCACGTTGCGACTGTCGCTGAACGAATAGACCACGAGCAGGACGATCGGTGCGAAGAAGAAGAGGTAGACGAGCGCGGCCTGAACGCCGAGCAGCCGGGATCCCATCCCGCCGGGCGATCGCGAGCGCGGTCACAGGTTCCGCCCGCCCCTGCGGAAGAAGACCAACGTCGCGCCGAGCATCACGACCATCAGGACGAACGACAGCGCTGCACCGACCGGCCAGTTCCGTGCGGTGCCGAACTGGGTGACGATGTACGAGCCGAGCAAGGTCGTCTTCGCGCCGCCGAGGATCTCGGGGGTGACGTAGGCGCCCAGGCTCGGGACGAACACGAGGATCGATCCGGCGATCACGCCGGGCATCGACAGCGGGAGCAGCACCCGCCGGAACGTCTGCCAGCCCGTGGCGTAGAGGTCGCGACTCGCTTCGAGCAGCTCGCCATCGATCCGCTCGATGGCGGCGTACAGCGGCAGGATCATGAACGGGAGGAAGCCGTACACGAGCCCGATCACGACCGCGGTCGGCGTGAAGAGGATCCTGGTCTCGCCGAGCCCGATGAAGTCCGTGGCGCGCGACACCGGGCCGTCGGTGCCGAGCAGCACCCGCCACGCGAAGTTCCGGACCAGGAAGTTCGACCAGAACGGGATCATGACGAACACGAGCATCAGGTTGCGGATCGCAGGGCGTCGGGTCGCGAGGAAGTAGGCGAAGGGGTATGCGATCACGAGGCAGATCACGGTGGTCAGCAATGCCAGCCAGACCGAGCGCAACACGATCGTACGCACGACGGGATCGGCGAGCGTGCGAAATGCCTCGAGGTTCCAGTCGCGCAACTCCGCTTGACCGAAGCGGTTGCGGACCGCGAAGGAGTAGACGACGACGATTGCGAGCGGCGCGGCGAAGAACACCAGGAGGTAGACGAACGACGGGAGTGCGAGGAGCAGGCCGCGCGTTCGTTCCCGTTCGGCGGCGCGTTCGTCGCCACCGGTGACGAGGTCCCCGGATGCGTCATCGAGTTGCGTCATCGCCGTGCCTCACTCCCGCAGCAGCGAGACGGCGTCGGTACGGAACGAGACGGTCACCGACTCCCCCGGCTCGAAGCGGTCGATGCCGGGCTGGTTTGCGGCGCGGACGTCGACGTGCATCCAGTCGAGCGCGATGCGGTAGACGAGTGCGCTCCCGAGGTAGGTGACGGACGACACCTGTCCGACGATCGACCTCCCGTTGGTCGGTCCTTCGTCGATCGACGCGGATCCGGCCGGGTCGTCGTCGGTCCGGGCCAGCGCAGCCCGTTCCGGTCGGAGCAGGACCGCGACCGCGGTGCCCGCGGGAAGCATCGAATCGACCGCGAGTCGGGTGCCGTTGGCGAGACAGACGGTGCTCGCGTCCTCGACCGTCGCATCGAGGAGGTTGGTCTGGCCGATGAAGTCGGCGACGAACCGGTTGTGTGGATGCTCGTAGACCGCATCGGGTGTCGCGACCTGCACGAGCCGCCCCTCGTGCATCACGCCGATCCGGTCGCTCATCGTCAGCGCTTCCTCCTGGTCGTGGGTGACGAAGACGAAGGTGATCCCGAGTTCGCGTTGCAGCGTCTTGAGTTCGGTCTGCATTCCCTGACGGAGCTGCAGGTCGAGGGCCCCGAGCGGCTCGTCGAGCAGCAGCACCTTCGGGCGGTTGACCAGGGCGCGTGCGAGCGCAACGCGTTGCTGCTGCCCGCCCGACAGCTGATCTGGTCGGCGGGCGGCGAGATCGCCGAGCCGGACCATCTCCAGCGCGGCGCTCACGCGTTGGCGGATCTCGCGCTTGGCGACGCCTTGCATCTTCAACCCGAAGCCGACGTTGCCACGGACATCGAGGTGGGGGAAGAGCGCGTAGTTCTGAAAGACGGTGTTGACCGGTCGTTTGTCGGGCGGCAGCCGGTCGACCTCGACGCCGGCGACGCGCATGCTCCCCTCGGTCGGAACGTCGAGGCCGGCGATCATCCGCAGTGTCGTCGTCTTGCCGCATCCGGACGGACCGAGCAGCGAGAAGAACTCGCCGTCGCTGATCTCCAGGTCGATTCGATCCACGGCCACGACGTCTTCGAAACGCTTGGTCACCCCGCGCAACTCGACAGCCACCGCAGGCCGGGAGCTGGGCACCGAGATGACCGGACCTGCTTCGATCGCCTCCTCACCCATGGCGGGGTCACCCTCCCGAGCAGAGAACCGACGACGACATCACGTGGCAACGTACCCCACCGGCCGTCCGCTGGAGGCTGACCAGCGCGCGTTTCGGACTCACTCGTTGACCCGCAACCCGAGTCCAGGTTGGCCTCCGGGTTGGCAGGCGGCGTGACACTTCCGAGTTTTCGTGGCATGCTGCTACCCGCTCGGTCAAGCGCGGAGTGATCCGTGCCGATGCCGAAGCCGAACCAACGCAAGACCTGCCGTTCCGGTGGCGGCGACGGGTGCCACCCGGAACGGCGGTCTTCGTTGCGTGTGTGACGTGCCCGCACCGCCCTGCCCGCACCGACGTGCCCGCACCGACGTGCCCGCACCGACCTGCCCGCACCGCCCTGCCCGAATCACCCGGTCGTCACAGATCGGTAGCGGATCGGTAGCGGTTCGGTCGGATCACCCGTAGCCTTCCCAGCTCATCCATACACGGTTCTCGCCGAAGACCGTTGGTCCGCCGCGTGCGGGTAATGACTCCCGAGTCGCCAACCGAGGTGCATGCCTTCGAAGTCCGTTCGTCCCACTCGATGGAGTGTCGACGGGTCGCTCCTCGATGGTGTTCGCACTCCCATGCGAGCGCCCCGAGTTGCAGCGAGAGGAGGTAATGCACATGTCAGAGAAGACACATGAACCACGGCCCGACAAGGTCGCCGTGGTCGAAGAAGTCACCGCGAAGCTCGACGCAGCGTCCGCCGTGTTCGTCTCGGAATACCGTGGTCTCACGGTGAGTCAGCTCGCCGATCTCCGCAAGCCATTGCGGGAGTCCGGCGCCGAACACAAGGTGTACAAGAACACCCTGGTGAAGCTGGCGGCAACTGCCGCCGGCATGGAGGCACTCCACGAACACCTGGTCGGCCCGACGGCGCTCACGTTCGTGAGCGGCGATGTTGCCGCAGCAGCCAAGGCGCTCACCGAGCAGGCCAAGGCAACCCCGGCACTCGTCGTCAAGGGCGGGATGATGGGAGACACGGTCATGTCGGCCGACGACCTGAAGGTCCTCGCCGATCTGCCACCCCGTGAAGTGTTGCTGGCGAATTTCGCCGGCGCGCTCCAGGCACCCCTGGTCAAGACCGCAGGTCTGCTCCAGGCGATGCCGCGCAATTTCGCGTACGGCCTCGACGCCCTCATCCAGCAGCAAGAAGAAGCTGCCTGATCCCCGTTGCCTCAAACCGAGGCGGCGATGCCAACAGAACTGCACCTGCTGGATGACCAGCATCAATCGAAACAGAATTCGAACCAGAATTCGAACGAGAAATCGAAAGAGAGAACACCATGTCCAAGGATGAAATCCTCGACGCAATTTCCAACCTGACCGTGATCGAGCTCAAAGAGCTCCTCGACGCCTTCGAAGAAAAGTTCGACGTCACTGCAGCGGCTCCGATGGCCGTGGCCGCGGCGGCACCGGCAGCCGGCGGCGACGCCGGTGGCGGCGGCGAAGAGCAGAGCGAGTTCGACGTGATCCTCAACGGCGCCGGCGCCCAGAAGATCCAGGTCGTCAAGGTCGTCAAGGACCTGCTCGGTGTCGGCCTCAAGGACGCCAAGGACCTCGTCGACGGCGCCCCGAAGCCGCTCATGGAGAAGGCCAGCAAGGACGATGCCGAGGCCGCCAAGGCCAAGCTCGAAGAGGTCGGCGCCGACGTCGAACTGAAGTGATCTTCGGCGTGCGCCTCGGCAGTGGCCCGGGTGTGAACGTCGAACTGAAGTGATCTTCGGCGTTCGCCTCGGCAGTGGCCCGGGTGTGAACGTCGAACTGAAGTGATCTTCGGCGTGCGCCTCGGCAGTGGCCTGGGTGTGAACGTCGAACCGAAGAACTCGGGGGAGGCCCGGTGGTGTGCCACCGGGTCTTTTTCGTTGCCACACGCCGTGCTCGCGGTCTCGAATCGCTGCGACGAGTCGCCGGGGGCATCACCCATTCGGGCCCGCAGCGATCCCTGAGCCGAACACCAACGACGTTGCAGTTCCGGGGTTTCTGGAAGAGAATCCTTGACACGGCCGCCCGACTTCTTTACCTTGAGCCGCAATTCAGTGCGGGAGTCGGTCTGATCGACTCCGAGAGAGATGGCCAGACTCGTTGGAGTTCGCTCCGAGTCTGGTTGACGTTGCGTGCTCGGCCTGGATAGGCTTGTCGATTGCTGTGCGTCCGCCCTTCTTCGCTCTTCCCACCGAGTGAACTGGCGCGCCCGGCTGCTGGCAGCACCCACAATGACGACGACCATTCCAGCCGTGGCGCCGTCGAAAACCCTTGGAGAGTGATCCGTGGCGACTCGTCCCGTGTCTCGTGAACGTTATTCGTTCGGCAACCTGAAGGAGCCGCTCGAGCTCCCCGACCTGGTTGCGGTTCAGACCGAATCCTTCCAGCACTTCCTCGACGAAGGTCTGGCGGAGACGTTCCGCAGCATCTCGCCGATCAAGGACTTCTCGGAGAACCTCCAGCTCGAACTCGAGTTCGATCCGTTCGACCCGGACCTGCGCCCGCCGCCGAAGTTCTCGGTGGAGGAGTGCAAAGAGAAGGACATGACCTATTCGGCACCGGTCTTCGTCCGGGCGCGGTTCATGAACCGCAACACCGGCGAGATCAAGGAGCAGGTCGTCTTCATGGGCGACTTCCCCATGCAGACCGAGAAGGGCACGTTCATCGTCAACGGCACCGAGCGCGTCGTGGTGAGCCAGCTCGTGCGGTCGCCCGGCGTGATCTTCGAGCCCGGTGAGCGCTTCCGCCTCCGCAACCTGACCAAGCACCAGCTCGTCAAGGGCACGATCCACCCGTACCGCGGCGAGTGGATGGAGTTCGACGTCGAGCACAAGCCCGGCAAGGATGTCACAGCCGGAACGCGAGTCGCTCGCAAGCGTCGCCTCGGGATCTTCACGATGCTGCGTGCGCTCGGCTACGACGAGGAGAACGCCCCCGGCTTCCTCGATCGTTTCGTCGCCCACTTCGACTTCCTCGAGGGCCAGTGGGAGAAGGAACGCGAGGTTGCGCCGACTCAGGAAGAGGCGCTCGTCGAGATCTACAAGCGTGCCCGCCCGGGTGAGCCGCCGACCGTCGAGTCGGCGAAGGCGTACTTCCGCAACGCGTTCTTCGAGAGCCGTCGCTACGACCTCAGCCGCGTCGGCCGCTACAAGCTGAACCGCAAGCTCGGCGAAGAAGTCGCCCAGCTCGACGAGCTGTTCGGGCTCGGCGGCCTCACCAACGCGGAGGGCGAGCCGCTGCTCGACTACCCCGACGAGGGTCAGAACGTGCTCAGCCGCTGCGAGGTCCTCGCTTCGATCAGCTACATGCTGCATCTCGTCAAGCAGGAGCCCGGCTACCGCCTCGACGACCAGGACCACTTCGCCAACCGCCGCATCCGCAGCGTCGGCGAGCTGATCCAGAATCAGGTCCGCATCGGCTTGAGCCGGATGGAGCGCGTCGTGCGTGAGCGCATGACCACCCAGGACGTCGAGTCGATCACCCCGCAGACGCTCATCAACATCCGACCGGTCGTCGCGGCGATCAAGGAGTTCTTCGGAACGTCGCAGCTGTCGCAGTTCATGGACCAGGTCAACCCGCTGTCCGGACTGACCCACCGCCGCCGCCTCTCGGCGCTCGGGCCGGGTGGTCTCAGCCGTGAGCGTGCCGGCTTCGAGGTCCGCGACGTGCACTTCAGCCACTACGGCCGGATGTGCCCGATCGAGACCCCGGAGGGCCCGAACATCGGCCTGATCGGTGGTCTGTCGACCTACGCCCGCGTCAACGAGTTCGGTTTCATCGAGTCGCCGTACCGCGAGGTCAAGGACGGCAAGGTCACCGGCAAGATCGTCTACATGGCGGCCGACGAGGAGGAGAACTACGTCGTCGCCCAGGCGAACACGCCGCTTCAGGACGACGGCTCCATTCGCGACGCGAGGACGCTCGTGCGTCGTTCGCCGCAGGCGGCCAGCCTCGAAGACCTCCGCAAGATGCTCGAAGCCGAGAGCTTCTTCGGCGCCACCACCGACATCGGCTACGTGCCGCCATCCGAGGTCGACTTCATCGACGTCAGCCCGAAGCAGATCGTGTCGGTCGCCACGGCGCTGATCCCGTTCCTCGAGCACGACGACGCCAACCGCGCCCTGATGGGTGCCAACATGCAGCGCCAGGCCGTGCCGTTGCTGCGGGCGGAGGCGCCCTACATCGGAACCGGCATGGAGAACCGTGCCGCCCGTGACGCCGCCGACCTGATCCAGGCGATCGACGACGGCGACGTCACCGAAGTCAACGGCGACATGATCACGGTCCAGTACAAGAACGAGGGCAAGAAGGTCTACCGCCTCAACAAGTTCACTCGTTCGAACCAGGACACGTGCATCAACCAGAAGCCCCGCGTCCGCGAAGGGGACAAGGTCAAGAAGGGCACGATCATCGCCGACGGTCCCTCGACCGACCACGGTGAGCTCGCGCTCGGCAAGAACCTGCTCGTTGCCTTCATGCCGTGGGAGGGCTACAACTTCGAGGACGCGATCATCCTGTCCGAGCGCCTGGTGAAGGACGACGTGCTCACGTCGATCCACATCAAGGAGCACGAGGTCGACGCGCGTGACACGAAGCTCGGCCCGGAAGAGATCAGCCGTGACATCCCGAACCTGAGCGACGACATCCTCGCCGACCTCGACGACCGTGGCATCATCCGCGTCGGCGCCGAAGTCGGCCCTGGCGACGTCCTCGTGGGCAAGGTAACGCCGAAGGGCGAAACCGAACTCACGCCCGAAGAGCGCCTGCTGCGTGCGATCTTCGGTGAGAAGGCCCGCGAGGTCCGCGATACGAGCCTCAAGGTCCCGCACGGTGAGGTCGGCAAGGTCATCGACGTCAAAGTGTTCAACCGTGATGACGGTGACGAGCTGCCGCCGGGTGTCAACCAGCTCGTCCGCGTGTACGTGGCGCAGAAGCGCAAGATCTCGGTGGGCGACAAGCTCGCCGGGCGCCACGGCAACAAGGGCGTCATCTCCAAGATCCTCCCGATCGAGGACATGCCCTACAACGCCGACGGTCAGCCGGTCGACATCATCCTCAACCCGCTCGGTGTTCCGTCCCGCATGAACGTCGGCCAGGTGCTCGAGGCGCACCTGGGCTACTGCGCCCGCTGGGGCTGGACCAATCCGGACGGCAACGAGGTCGGCGACGCACCGATCCGTGGGACCGAGACCAAGACGCGTCCGAACACCAAGCCCGCCGCGTTCGTGGCGACACCGGTGTTCGATGGCGCGAACTGGGACGAGAAGGAGAAGTCGGGCGATCTGCCGACCATCCAGGAGATCCTCGCCGAGCTGAACCCGGAGGCCCGGAGTGGCGAGCGTCTCGTGGGCCTCAACGGCAAGATGACGCTGTTCAACGGTCGCACCGGTGAGCAGTACGACAACCCCATCACGTGTGGGTACATGTACATCTTGAAGCTGGCGCACCTCGTCGACGACAAGATCCACGCGCGGTCCACGGGCCCGTACTCGATGATCACCCAGCAGCCGCTGGGCGGCAAGGCCCAGTTCGGAGGTCAGCGCTTCGGTGAGATGGAAGTGTGGGCCCTCGAGGCCTACGGCGCGGCGTACTGCCTGCAGGAGCTGCTCACCATCAAGTCCGACGACGTGCTCGGTCGTGTCCGGGTGTACGAGTCGATCGTCAAGGGCGACAACATCCCCGAGCCGGGGGTGCCCGAGTCGTTCAAGGTGCTGATGAAGGAGATGCAGGCACTCTGCATCAATGTCGAGGTGCTGACCGAAGAAGGCCAGCAGATCGAGATGCGCGACCTGGACGACGAGGTGTTCCGTGCCGCCGAAGAACTCGGCATCGACATCTCCCGGCCCGAGCGCGGCACGGACGAAGACGACGCCCGACGCGAACGCGAAAAAGCAGAGCGCGCCGCTCGCTACTGAGAACCTCCGCCCGCGTTGCGGAGTGGGTCAGACCCACTCCGCAACGCGGGCGATGAACGACTGACAACGCAAGAGCAATTCAAAAGGGATCCATTACATGCTCGACGTCAACATGTTCGACCAGCTCAAGATCGGGCTGGCCACCGCCGACCAGATCCGTACCTGGTCACACGGCGAAGTGAAGAAGCCCGAGACCATCAACTACCGCACACTGCGGCCCGAGAAGGAAGGCCTCTTCTGCGAGAAGATCTTCGGGCCGACACGGGACTGGGAGTGCTACTGCGGCAAGTACAAGCGCGTTCGCTTCAAGGGCATCATCTGTGAGCGCTGTGGCGTCGAGGTCACGCGCTCGAAGGTCCGTCGCGACCGCATGGGCCACATCGAGCTCGCGGCGCCGGCGGTTCACATCTGGTACCTCCGCGGCACCCGCTCGTGGCTCGCCTACCTCCTCGCCGGCATCGAGCCGAAGGAAGAGCTCAAGGCCAAGATGCTCGAGAAGGTCATCTACTTCGCGGCCCATCTCGTCAGCTGGGTCGACGAGGACGGCCGCCACGAAGCCCTCGAGAACCTCGAAGCCGAGTACCTCGAAGAGCGCGACGTCATCCAGAAAGAACTCGAACTCGAGGTCGACGAGCGCTTCAAGCAGCTCGAGGACGACGTCGCCGCCGCCGAGAAGGAGGGCGCGAAGGCCGCCGATCTGAAGAAGCTGCAGCGCGAGTCCGACAAGGAGATCGAGGCCATCCGCGAGCGCTACGACATGGAGCTCGACCTCATCGCCCGCACGTGGGACGAGTTCAAGGGTCTCCACGCCCGCAAGATCATCGAAGACGAGCTGCTCTGGCGCGAGATGCGCGACAAGTACGGCGAGTACTTCGAAGGGGGCACCGGCGCCGAGGCGATCAAGTCGCTCATCGACCGCATCGACTTCGACGAAGAAGAGATCAAGTTGCGCGATGCCATCGACCCGGGTGACTCGGGCCGCAAGCCGCTCAGCGCACAGCGCAAGCAGAAGGCGATCAAGCGCCTCAAGATCGTCACGTCGTTCAACCGGCGTGATCACAACGGCCGCCGGATCAACGATCCGAAGGCGATGATCCTCGATGCGGTTCCGGTGATCCCGCCGGAGCTGCGTCCGATGGTCCAGCTCGATGGCGGCCGATTTGCGACGTCCGACCTCAACGACCTGTACCGCCGCGTGATCAACCGCAACAACCGACTCGAGCGTCTGCTCAACCTCGGTGCGCCGGAGATCATCGTCAACAACGAGAAGCGCATGCTCCAGGAGGCAGTCGACGCGCTGTTCGACAACGGCCGGCGTGGCCGACCGGTGACCGGTCCGGGCAACCGTCCGCTCAAGTCGCTGTCCGACATGCTCAAGGGCAAGCAGGGCCGCTTCCGTCAGAACCTGCTCGGCAAGCGCGTCGACTACTCGGGCCGCTCGGTCATCGTGGTCGGCCCGACGCTGCGGCTGCACCAGTGCGGCCTGCCGAAGCTGATGGCGCTCGAGCTGTTCAAGCCCTTCGTCATGAAGCGCCTCGTCGACCTCGAGCTCGCGCAGAACATCAAGACCGCGAAGCGCATGGTCGAGCGTCGCCGCCCGCAGGTGTGGGACGTGCTCGAGGACGTCATCAAGGAGCACCCGGTCATGCTGAACCGTGCGCCCACGCTGCACCGCCTCGGCATCCAGGCCTTCGAGCCGGTCCTCGTCGAGGGCAAGGCGCTGCAGATCCATCCATTGGTCTGCACCGCGTTCAACGCGGATTTCGACGGCGACCAGATGGCGATCCACGTGCCGCTGTCGGCCGAGGCCCAGGCCGAGGCCCGTGTGCTGATGCTGTCGGCGAACAACATCTTGTCGCCCGCATCAGGTCGCCCGATCACGGTCCCGTCGCAGGACATGATCATCGGTGGTTACTACCTCACCGAGGGCATCGAGGATGCGAAGGGCTCCGGCCGCGTCTTCCGCCACCTGTGGGAGGTGCTGCGGGCCTATGACGAGGGCACCCTCGACCTCCATGCCACCATCGAGGTCCGACCCGGACCGGGCGAGAGGTTCGGCACGACGCCGGGTCGCGCGCTGTTCGAAGAGGCGCTCCCTGCGGAGTACACCGATCTGTTCGGCCACATCGACACGCTCATCACGAAGAAGGAGATGGGTGTCATCGTCGAGCGGCTGTCCGACAACTTCGACAAGGCGACGGTCGCCAAGGCGCTCGACAACATCAAGAACCTCTGCTATCGGTTCGCCACGCAGTCCGGCATCACGGTGTCGATCGACGACGTGCGGACTCCCGCAGCCAAGCGCGGCATGCTCGACGACTACGAGGCCCAGGCCGAGAAGGTCGAGAACCAGTTCAAGCGCGGCATCATCACCGACGGCGAACGGCGTCAGCAGGAGGTCCGCATCTGGACCGACGCGACCGCCGATGTCCAGGCGGCGATGGAGCTGGAGTTCAAGAAAGTCCAGTTCAACCCGATCGACATGATGGTCGGCTCCGGCGCACGCGGAAACATGACCCAGATGCGTCAGATCGCCGGCATGCGCGGTCTCGTCGCCAACCCCCGTGGTGACATGATCCCGCGTCCGATCAAGTCGAACTTCCGTGAGGGCCTCGAAACCCTCGAGTACTTCATCGCGACGCCGGGCGCTCGTAAGGGCCTCGTCGACACCGCGCTGCGTACCGCGGACTCCGGCTACCTCACGCGCCGACTCGTCGATGTTGCCCAGGAGCTGATCATCCGCGAAGAGGACTGCGGCTCCACGCTCGGCGTGTGGATCGAGAACGTCAGCCCCGACACGGCCACCAGGCGCTCGTATCTCGAGACGAAGTTGTACGGCCGTGCGCTGTTGAACGACAACGAGCTCGCAGCCCCGATGGAGAAGGACGGCGAGTCGATCTCGATGTTGCCGCGCAACACCATCGTCGGCGACGAGGAGATGGAAGCGCTCCGCGACGACCCGAACATCGAACGGCTCCGTGTCCGCTCGGTGCTCACGTGTGACGCCGAACTCGGTGTCTGCGCGATGTGTCATGGGCGTTCGCTGGCAACCGGCCAGATGATCGAACTCGGCGAAGCCGTCGGCGTCATCGCTGCCCAATCGATCGGTGAGCCCGGTACCCAGCTGACCATGCGGACCTTCCACACCGGTGGTGTTGCCGGAAAGGACATCGCCGGCGGTCTGCCGCGCGTCGTCGAGCTCTTCGAAGCTCGTACGCCGAAGGGCTCGGCTCGTTTGGCCAAGGCGACTGGCATCCTCAATCTTCGTGAAGACGAGGGCAAGGGGATCCCGGTGGTCGTGACCGACGATGCCGGCGAGGAGCACGAGACGTTGCTCCCGCTCGGTGCTCGTCCGATCGTCACCGACGGACAGGACGTGAAGGCCGGCGACCCGCTGGTCGACGGTCCCTTCGATCCGAAGGAGATCATGGAGATCAAGGGCATTCGCGAGACGCAGCTGTACCTGGTCGAAGAGGTCCAGCGGGTCTACCGCGACCAGGGTGTGTCGATCCACGACAAGCACATCGAGCTGATCGTGCGTCAGATGACGCGTCGCGTCGGCGTGCAGGAGCCCGGCGACACCGGCTTCCTGCCCGGTGAGCGCGTCGACTCGAAGCGGTTCCGTGACACGAACCGTCGCATGGTCGAAGAGGGTCAGCGTCCTGCCGAGGGTCGGCCGGAGCTGATGGGTATCACCAAGGCGTCACTGGCCACCGAATCGTGGCTGTCGGCCGCATCGTTCCAGGAGACCACGCGTGTGCTGACCGAAGCAGCGATCGACGGACGCGGCGACGACCTGATCGGCCTGAAGGAGAACATCATCCTCGGCAAGCTGATCCCGGCCGGCACCGGCATGGCGAAGTACCGCGAGTTCGGGATCGAAGCGCCCGACTACGAGCCGATGTCGTACTTCACCTCCGACGGTGTCGCCGGCGAAGAGGATCCGGCAGCATTCCTCGCGGGCCTTCACGGCACGTACTCGAGCGATGCCGCCACCGTCGGAACCGAGCCGATCGGCTGATCACGAGTGCGATGAGCGATGAGCGTGGCGTTCACGCTCATCGCTCATCGCTCATCGCTCATCGAGGAATTCTCGTCGAGCAGGCAGATCTCGGTCGTGGTCGAACTCGGCACAAAATGTCAAGTCGACGTCCGAACGTGACGAAACACACTGCGTCAGTAGGTATGCCCGGATTCGCGGGTCGAACGAAGCTCAGGACGACGCATGATCAACACCTCCGAAGCAGAATCGGCGTGGCTTGCTGCGATGTGCAGCAAGGCCGTCATCCAGCTCATCGACGAGGTGCTCGCCCGGTCGACCGATCTGGACCACGACGCCGCTGAGCGTCTTCGGCATCAGCTCCACTCGTCGTTGGAGCCGGCCGTCTTCGACGTCGTCTCCAAGGTTGCAGCCCCGGCCGTCGCGCTCCAGCCGATCTACCACCTCGAGGGGGGAACGATCATCGGTTACGAGGCGCTCGCGCGCTTCGGGGGCAGCGGCGACACCGCCGACACCTTCCGCGCGGCCTCCGAACTCGGCCTCGGTGTCGAGATCGAGATCGTGGCGCTCACCGCGGCGCTCAGTCGGCTCGACGAGCTTCCGGGTCGCATCCCGCTCGGAGTGAACCTGTCGGCTGCCGCGCTGGCCGACGAACGAGTGCGCGAGATGCTGGGCGGCGTCGACACCGGGCGCCTCGTGATCGAACTCACCCAGCAGAGCGACGTGACCAACGTGGCCGAACTGCGCTCGTCGTGCCGCTTGTTGCAGGGGGCCGGTGCGGTGTTCTGTGTCGATGGTGCCGGTCGGGGCTTCTTTCATCACGATCGGATCCTCGAACTCGAGCCCGAGATGATCAAGATCGACCGCAGCATCGTGCGCGGATGCGACACCGACGAGGACTTGCGTGCGCAGATCCTCGGGCTGGTGGCGCTCTCCCGACGCATCGGAGCGCTCAGCGTCGGGATGGGCGTCGAGCGACCCGAGGAGTTCGCCACGCTGTCCCAGCTCGGGGTGGACGCGGTTCAGGGTCACCTGCTCGGCAAGCCGTCGATCGACCTCGGCGCTTTCGCGTCCTCGGCCGACGTGCTCGTCGCGCTCGGCCTGACCGCGGCCGCTCAGAGCTTGGTGCCGGCGTCGAAACTCGTCGCGGCGGATTCGCTCGTCAGTGTGCTGTCGCAACGGCGGCGGCGTACGAGAGGTCGCAGAATCCGAGATCCGCGCCGTCCCCACTGCGTTGCGCGATCGACGGCTGCTCCGTAGCATTGCGGGGTCCTCTCAGCGGGGGTTCCGTACGTCGGCCGCTGTATGGCGGACGCACATCCCGTGCGTCCAACTCGCCACATGACTCGTGGCGCCGCTGCGGCGCTTCGCTGTCCGACCTGAACGAACGAGGTTTCGTACATGCCAACCATCCAGCAGCTCGTCCGTCAGGGGCGCAGCTCGAAAGTCACCAAGTCGAAGACGCCGGCGCTCAAGGGCTCACCGCAGCGTCGCGGCGTGTGCACCCGCGTGTACACCACGACCCCGAAGAAGCCGAACTCCGCGCTGCGCAAGGTTGCCCGCGTTCGCTTGAACTCGGGGATCGAGGTCACCGCGTACATCCCCGGCGAAGGCCACAACCTGCAGGAACACTCGATCGTGCTCGTGCGTGGCGGTCGTGTCCGCGATCTCCCCGGTGTGCGCTACAAGATCATCCGCGGCACGCTCGACGCAGTCGGCGTCAAGAACCGCAAGCAGGCCCGCAGCCGCTACGGCGCCAAGAAGGAGAAGTGATCGGCGATGCCCCGTAAAGGACCCGCTCCCCGCCGCGATCTGATCGCCGACCCGATCTACAAGTCCGTTGTCATCACCCAGCTGATCAACAAGGTCATGCTGCACGGAAAGCGTTCCATCGCGGAGAAGATCGTCTACGACGCGATGGAGATCATCCAGAGCAAGCTCGACGGCGACGATCTCGCGATCGACACCGTCAAGCGTGCGGTCGACAACGTCAAGCCGCCGCTCGAGGTGCGCAGCCGTCGCGTCGGTGGTGCCACCTACCAGGTGCCCGTCGAGGTCCGCCCGCGCCGTTCGACCACGCTGTCGATCCGCTGGATCGTCGACTACAGCCGCAACCGTCGCGAGAAGTCGATGGCCCTGTGCCTCGCCAACGAGTTGATGGACGCGGCCAACGGCCTCGGCGCCGCGATGAAGCGCCGCGACGACATTCAGAAGATGGCCGAATCCAACAAGGCGTTCGCCCACTACCGCTGGTGACGTTCGCCGTCGGGTGAACGACGAGGTTCCCATTCGAACGAACGCCCGGGCAACCCGCCCGGGCGTTCGTCGTTTTCGTTGCGCAGACACGGCAGTTGTCGCCGGGTGCGGGCTCAGTCGAAGTCGGGCTCGAATCCGGCGGCGACCTCGTCGCGGGTCAGCCCGTAGTTGGTGCCCGTTGTCGACAGGGTGTTGCCGCTGATCGTCCCCGAGAGCTCGCACACCGCTGCACCCTCGCCGGTTGCGTCGACACCGGAGCTGCCGATGCCGGCCGGCGGAGCGTCCGGGTCCTCGGTGATTCGGCACGAGACGTCACCGCTGTCGGCCGGGTTCTCCACGCGCAGACTGAGTTCGAAACCCGACTCGACCTCCACCGTGAGGCGCCATTCGCCGTCGACGGTTTCGGTCGTGGTCTCGCCATCGATGACGTACTCGATGTCGGTCGCCCCGCCTGCCGATCCGGTTGCGACGAATGTCAGGGCGAGTGGCTCGTCGTCGCCGCCAGAGCAGGCGCCCAGCAACACGGCGGCCGCCCCCGCGACGAGTGTGATGCGACGGACGGGGTGGGATGGGGTCGGTGTCATGGCCCGACCCTTCTCGTGCACTGTCAACCGGGTGTGAACGGGTCCGCGCCGGGTACGACGGATGATGCCGGGTATCGACCGGTGGCGGCGGTTTCACGAGTGCACTATGTTGGTGTTCCGACGAGAGGAGTCCAACGATGAACGTGCAGACCATCCTGTCCGTGAAGGGAACGGAGGTGGCGACGATCGCGCCCTCCGCCACGCTGGCCGAGGCCACCGAGATGCTGCGAGCCAGGGGATTCGGGGCGCTCGTGGTGTCGGCTGACGGCAAGTCACTCGACGGCATCGTGTCGGAACGAGACATCGTCCGAGCTCTCGCCGCCGACGGGGTCGCGACGCTCGAACGGCGGATCGCGACGTGCATGTCGAGTGAGGTGTTCACGTGTGGCCCGAACGACTCGATCGGTGCGCTGATGTCGTTGATGACCGAGCGCCGGATCCGCCACCTGCCGGTGGTCGGCGCCGACGGGCTCTCGGGGATGATCTCGATCGGCGACGTGGTGAAGTACCGCCTCGGCGAACTCGAACGCGAGAACGACCAGTTGCACGACTACATCCAGGGCAACGTCGGCTGATCGCCGGCCGGACGGTCGACGGATGTCACGCCTCGGTCGCATCGTCGATCTGCTCACCGAGCGCACCGAGGTGGGTCGACGCGTTCCCGAACTCGGGCCGCTGACCGGGTTCACGCGCGACGGTGCGGTGAGCACCATCGGTGTGCTGGTCTACCGCGGCGTGTCGAGCAACGAGGTGGACGAGCCCGTCAAGCGGCTCGCGGCACGGCTCCACGCCGACGTGGTGTTCGTCGGCGTGGAGCCCGGGACGGTTCACGCCGTCGAACCGTCCCGTGCCATCGAGGTCGGGTGCACCCCCGAGACCGCCCCGCCGATCGACGTTCTCGTCGTCCCGGGTGGCCTCGGGTGGAAACAGGTGATCGACGACGCGATCCGTCGCGACTGGCTGAACCGGGCGGCGGTCGAGGCCCGCGGGATCCTCGCGATGTCGACCGGGACGCTGTTGCTCGCCTCGGTCGGCCGTCTCGAGGGTCGCGAGGCGACCGGTCACTGGTTGGCGGAGGGTGAACTCGCTGCGCTGGGGGCGACGGTCATGTCGACGCGGACCGCGTCAGATGACGCCGGGCGGGTGGTCACTGCGTCGGGGGCGCTGGCCGCGATCCAGGTGGTCGACGAACTCGCCGACCATACCCGTTGGGCGGAGTGGATGCCGGAGTAGGACGCACGTCCTGTTCAGGCGGTGGCGTCGGTGCCGAGTTGGCGGCGCACGAATGGGTGGAACTCACCTCGTCATCTCCCGGTCACACCCGGCCATCGAGCAACCCTTCACACCCGGCCATCGAGCAACCCTTCACACCGGTCATCGAGCGACCCTTCACACCCGGTCATCGAGCGACCTTCACACCGGTCATCGACGACCCCTCACGGCCCGACGGCCCTCGCCGAAACACCCGTCACGTCAGGTTGTGCCAACGATTCCGCCGGTACACTCGAACGCCGTGCCTGTGCGCAGATGCACCTGCACGACGTGGTCCGGATCGCCCGGCCCAGCAGCCCTTTGAGAGTCCCCAGACGTAGCGGAAGTAGTGAGCAGTATGGCCAAGCGAGAGTTTCCACTGGAGCGCACCCGGAACATCGGCATCATGGCGCACATCGACGCCGGTAAGACCACCACGACCGAGCGCATCCTCTACTACACCGGTAAGAGCTACAAGATCGGTGAGGTCCACGACGGCGCCGCGACCATGGACCACATGGCCCAGGAGCAGGAGCGCGGCATCACCATCACCTCCGCTGCCACCACGTGCGTGTGGGACAACCACCGCATCAACATCATCGACACGCCGGGCCACGTCGACTTCACCATCGAGGTCGAGCGTTCGCTCCGCGTCCTCGACGGCGCCGTCACCGTGTTCGACTCCGTCGCCGGCGTCGAACCCCAGACCGAAACCGTGTGGCGACAGGCCAACAAGTACAGCGTGCCGCGCATGTGTTTCGTCAACAAGATGGACCGCATCGGCGCCGACTTCTACCGCACCGTCGAGATGGTCAAGGATCGCCTGCAGGCCAACGCCCTCGTGATCCAGCTCCCGATCGGTGCCGGTGGGCCGGAAGCGGTCAAGGCATACGAGGGTCTGGTCGACCTCGTCAAGATGAAGGCGCTCGTCTGGCGCGACGTCGACGAGAAGGACCTCGGAGCGAAGTACGAAGAGGTCGACATCCCCGACGACATGGTCGACGAGGCCAACCGCTACCGCGAGGAGATGATGGAGACCATCGCCACGCAGGACGAAGCGCTGATGGATGCGTACCTCGACGGCGAAGAGCTGTCGCAGGACGCCATCAAGGCGGCGATCCGCAAGGGCACCCTGGCGAACGAATTCGTCCCGATCCTGTGTGGCTCGGCGTTCAAGAACAAGGGTGTCCAGCCGATGCTCGACGCCGTCGTCGACTTCCTCCCGAGCCCGCTCGACATCGAGCCGGCGCACGGCATCGTCACGAAGGGCGGCGAGGACCACGACGTCACCCGTGGCCCCGAAAACGACGAGTTCGCCGCGCTGGCGTTCAAGATCGTCGCCGACCCGTTCGGCAAGCTGACCTACTTCCGCGTGTACTCGGGGGAGATCGGCAAGGGCGAAGAGGTCTACAACTCGGTCAAGGAAGACCGCGAGCGCCTCGGCCGCATCCTGCTGATGCACGCCAACCAGCGCGAGGACCTCGACGTCGCCATGGCCGGTGACATCGTCGCCGGCCTCGGCTTCAAGAACGTCACCACGGGTGACACGCTCTGCGACAAGAACAGCCCGGTGATCCTCGAACGGATGGTGTTCCCCGAGCCGGTCATCCACGTGGCGATCGAGCCGAAGACGAAGTCCGATCAGGAGAAGCTGGGCAAGGCGCTCAAGTCGCTCTCCGACGAGGACCCGACGTTCCGCATCCGCACCGACCACGAGACCGGCCAGACCGTCATCTCCGGCATGGGCGAGCTGCACCTCGAGGTGCTCGTCGACCGCATGCAGCGCGAGTTCAGCGTCGAGGCCACCGTCGGCAAGCCACAGGTGGCCTACCGTGAGACGATCACGAAGGAAGTCAAGAGCGTCGAGTACCGCCACATCAAGCAGTCCGGTGGTTCGGGTCAGTTCGCCGTGGTGAAGATCAACATGCTGCCCAACCCGGGTGGCGGCTTCGAGTTCGAAGACAAGATCAGCGGCGGCAAGATCCCGCGTGAGTACATCAACCCGACGGCCCAGGGCCTCGAGTCCGGGATGGACAACGGCGTCCTCGCCGGCTACCCGACGGTCGACGTCAAGGTGCAGCTGGTCGACGGCCAGTACCACGACGTCGACTCCTCGGAGATGGCCTTCAAGCTCGCCGGTCAGATGGCCTTCCGCAAGGCCGCCGAGATGGCCAAGCCGGTCCTGATGGAGCCGATCATGGCCGTCGAGGTCGTGACCCCGGAGGACTACATGGGCGACGTCATGGGCGATCTGTCCAGCCGGCGTGGCCGCGTCGGGGGCATGGAAGCCCGTGGCAACACCCAGGTGGTCAACGCCGAGGTCCCGCTCTCGGAGATGTTCGGGTACAGTACCGACCTCCGCTCGCGCACCCAGGGGCGCGCGACCTACACGATGCAGTTCGACAAGTACCAAGAGGTACCGAACGCCATCGCCGAAGAAATCGTGAAGCGAGTCCGCGGCGAGTGAGCCGCTGACTCGATTTCGAACACCGAAGATCCTTGACAACCCACGAACGCCGTGACATCCGGAGCGGCGAAGACAACAACGACAAAGAGAGAAGCAGTGCAATGAGCAAAGAGAAGTTCGAGCGGACCAAGCCGCATGTGAATGTCGGGACGATGGGTCATATCGACCATGGGAAGACGACGTTGACGGCGGCGATCTCGAAGTCGTTGTCGGAGCGTGGGTTGGCTGATTTCACTGATTTCGAGGGGATTGACAAGGCGCCGGAGGAGAAGGCGCGTGGGATCACGATTTCGATCAGTCATATCGAGTACGAGACCGAGAAGCGGCATTATGCGCATATCGACATGCCGGGTCATGCGGACTACATCAAGAACATGATCACCGGTGCGGCGCAGGTGGATGGTGCGATTCTGGTGGTGGCTGCGACTGATGGTCCGATGCCCCAGACGCGTGAGCATGTGTTGTTGGCGCGTCAGGTTGGTGTGCCGTACATCGTGGTGGCGTTGAACAAGTCGGACATGGTCGATGACGAAGAGTTGATGGAGTTGGTGGAGCTCGAGGTGCGTGAGTTGCTGACGGAGTATGAGTTCCCGGGTGATGATGCTCCGGTGATTCAGGTGTCGGCGTTGAAGGCGCTCGAGGGTGATGCTGATGCCCAGGAGCAGATCATGGAGTTGATGGCGGCGTGTGATGAGTTCATTCCTGATCCGGAGCGTGAGTTGGACAAGCCGTTCTTGATGCCGATCGAGGATGTGTTCACGATCACGGGTCGTGGCACGGTGGTGACTGGGCAAGGTGGAGCAGGGGATCATTCACACTGGTGATGAGATCGAGATCGTTGGGTTGCGTGAGACGCAGAAGACGACGTGTACGGGTGTGGAGATGTTCCGCAAGTTGCTCGATGAGGGTCAGGCGGGTGACAACATCGGTGCGTTGTTGCGGGGGACGGGGAAGGAGGATGTGGAGCGTGGTCAGGTGTTGTGTAAGCCCGGGAGCATCACGCCGCACACGAATTTCGAGGGTCAGGTGTATGTGTTGAACAAGGATGAGGGTGGCCGTCACAAGCCGTTCTTCAACAATTATCGTCCGCAGTTCTTCTTCCGGACGACGGATGTGACCGGCACGATCGAGTTGCCGTCGGGGACCGAGATGGTGATGCCTGGTGACAATGTCGAGATGACGGTGGAGTTGGGCAAGCCGATCGCGATGGACGAGGGTCTGCGGTTCGCGATCCGCGAGGGTGGCCGCACCGTCGGCGCCGGCCGCGTCACCAAGATCATCAAGTGACCCCGGATACGAACAGGAGAGTCTGAACCATGGCCCAAAGCATTCGTATCCGCCTCAAGGCGTTCGACCACGAGATCATCGACCAGTCGACGAAGAAGATCGTCGAGACGGTCACCCGGACCGACGCCACCGTGCGCGGCCCGATCCCGCTCCCGACCGACAAGCACCGCTACACGGTCATCCGTGGCCCGCACGTCGACAAGGACAGCCGGGAGCACTTCGAGATGCGCGTGCACAAGCGCCTCATCGACATCGTGAACCCGAACAACAAGACGATCGACTCCCTGCAGCGCATCGAGCTGCCGGCGGGCGTCGACATCGAAATCAAGATCCAGAGCTGACACCGCTCGGGGCAACGCCCCACAGGTGCTGGTCAACGGGCGGGCCTCCGGGCTCGTCCGTCGTCGCGTCTCGCCCGTTGCGCGCCCGGACGCGAAGGTGAACGGGTGCGGAACCCGACCGCACGTCGGCGCGCTCGGGCTCGCGGTCAGATAGAAACGGTGCATGGCCATGTTGCCGCCGCCTCCTCCGGGGCAGACCCCGGTGACCTACTCGCTGCCACCGCGCCGGTCGCGCGTTCGCACGGGGACGCTCCTGCTCCTCGTCGGCATCGTCGCGTGGCTCGGTGGGCTCGGCGGAGCGTTGCTCGGCAATCAGGTCGCCGATTGGTGGGACAACCCGCCCAACCGGGCATCGGATCAGCCGATCGACGTGGCCGCACCCCGCCCGGGTTTCGAGAATCGACTCGACGTCGCCCAGGTCGCCGACTACGTGGCCCCGTCGACGGTCACCGTGTCGGCCGACATCGGCGGCGGCGTGTCGCTCGGCACCGGCGTGATCATCTCCGAGGACGGCGAGATCCTGACCAATGCCCACGTCGTCGAGGGCGCCGACGAGGTCCGGGTCCGGCTGATGGGCGAATCCGAGCCGCGCGAGGTGACCGTGCTCGCCGCCGATCGTGGCAACGACCTCGCACTGCTGCGCATGTCCGGCGACGGATTCGAGGCGGCCACCTTCGCCGATCCGGACAGCGTCCGACTCGGCGACGACGTGATGGCGATCGGATTCGCACTCGGCCTCGACGGCGAACCCTCGGTCACGCTCGGGATCGTGTCGGCGCTCGACCGCAGCGTCGGTCAGGGCGACGTGTTCCTCGACGGCCTGATCCAGACCGACGCCGCGATCTCGTCGGGCAACTCGGGTGGTCCGCTGGTCAACGCCGCCGGGGAAGTCGTCGGCATCAACACCGCCGTCGCCCGGGACACGACCGTGTTCACTGCGACCAACGTCGGGTTCGCGATCTCGGTGGGCGAGGCGCTGCCGATCATCGAGTCGCTGCGGGCTCAGGCGGACGGCGAAGTCCGCGAAGAAGCGTTCCTCGGCGTCGGATTGGAAGACCGTCGCGACGGCGGCCAGGGCGTGATCGTCACGAACGTCGAACCGGGCACGCCCGCTGAGGAGATCGGCGTCGCGCTCGGCGACCTGATCGTCTCGATCGACGGGTCGGTCACCGACGGGTCGTCCGCACTCATCGCCGCGATCCGTGACAAGCAACCCGGCGACACGGTCACCGTGGCGATCGTGCGCGACGCCGAGTCGATCGAACTCGACGTCGTGCTGACGTCTCGCCCCGGCTGACGTCGCGCCGCGACCTCGGCGGCTGGACTCGCACGGTCGCGACCGCTGTTCACAGTGGTCCCGGTCTTCGACGCCGTTGCATGCGTGGTCGGCCGACCTACCGTCGGTCGATGGACGACATCTCGAACTCGACGTCGATGCTCGGTGCCCACCGCCCGTTCGGCCTCGGCTACTGGCCGCTTGCCCGACGACGATCCGGGCGTCGCGGTCCGAGCGCGAGGCGGTTCGGCTCGTGTCGCCCGACGGCGCGCTCGTCCGCGGGATCCTGTGGACCCCGCCGGTCGGCACGCCGTGGAAGACCGCTGTCATCCTCTCCCACCCGCGCGGGGACTTCAGTGTCCACTACGCCTGCCCACTCCTCGCCGCTGCGGGTTATGCCGTCCTCGGGTTCGGGACGCGGTACATGAACAACGACACCGACTGTCTGCACGAGTCGTGCATCGTCGACGTGCAGACCGCGCACGACGAGATGGTGCGGCGTGGCGCCGAGGCGGTCGTCCTGCTCGGCAACTCGGGTGGCGGGTCGCTGATGGCGATGGCGAACGTCGAGACCGGGCGTCGGCGACGGTTGGGTCGGTGTGGCGGCGCACCCCGGTGAGGGGGTGTTCATGCTGCAGGTGATCGACCCGTCGGTTGCCGACGAGGACGATCCCGTTCTCCACCGTCCCGGAGCTCGACATGTACCACCCCGACAACGGGTGGCGACCGTGGCCCGAACCGTGCACGTACGACCCGGCGTGGGTCGAGACGTATCGCGCGGCCCAACGCGCTCGCGTGTCGCCCGCATCGACGCGATCGCGACGGCGTCGATCGCCGACGCCGCCGCGGTCGTCCCGATGCTGAAGGTGACCGACAAGTCGACCGACCCGATCGATTACCGCGAGCTGCGGCGTCGTGCCGTCTTCACCAGGTACCTCACGATCTATCGCACGCTCGCCGACCCGGCGTACCTCGACCTGTCGATCGACCCCGACGACCGGGCGATGGGTTCGCTGTTCGCGTTCCCGGATCCGTTCGACGCCAACTACGGGCGCGGTGGACTCGCCCGGACGATGACGGCACGCGGCTGGCTGAGCACGTGGTCGGGTCTGTCGAGCGGCGCGAAGCTCGCCGACACGATGCCGCAGGTGACGGTGCCGACGCTGTTGATCCACCCCACCGCCGACACCGAGATCCGGGTGTGGCAGGCCCAGGAGATCGTCGCTGCTGCCGGTGCCGACGACGTCACCTACATCGAGATGAAGGGGGCGCTGCACTACCTGGAGGGCGATCGACCCGAGGCGATGCAGCACGTCGCCGACTGGTTGGCGAAACGCTTCCCATGACCGGGCTCCTCGATGACGCAGATCGCCCGGATCCCTGCCGCGTGCAGCTGCGAGGTCAGACACCGCGCACGGAGGACACCGCGCACGGAGGACACCGCGCACGGAGGATACCGTGCACGGAAAACCACGATGTCGAGGGCGTGGTGGACGGTTGACGAGGTGTGGATGCAGACTCCGCCGTTGCAGTCGAGAGCGAAGGTGGTGGTGTCGGCGATGCTGACGCCTGGTGTGTGGTCGAGTGTCGAGGCGGTCGGGGTGGTGCCGTCGGTGAGTCCGGTCACGTCGCAGGTCAACGCGCCGTGCAGGAAGACCGAGCTCGGTCAGCTGTTCGCTCCGCCGACCGCTGTGATCTTCACCGCGACTTCGTAGAGCGCCCAGCACAGGTACTCGTACTCGACGTCGTGCGTTTCGCAGAACTCCTGGAACGCCCGGTATTCGTGCTGCTTCCAGTTCGGGTAGTTGAAGTACTCGTTGAACACGATCACCGAGCCCGGCACGATCCGTGTCGCGAGATTGTCGAGCACCGTCTTGCACGAGCTGTAGATGTCGGAGTCGATGTGGGCGAGCGCGAGCGGACCGTCGTGAGCCTCGACGAAGGCGGGCAACGTGTCGTCGAACCATCCGACGTGCAGCTCGACGTTCGATGCCACCTCCGGCATGCCCTCACCGCTGAAGGCGCCGGCGTCCATCGTGTAGCCGCTCCACGCCTCGGGGAGCCCGTCGAAGGAATCGAACCCGTGGACGGTGCGCTTCGGGTTCAACCGGGCGATGTGGTTGATCGTGCTGCCCGACCGGACCCCGAACTCGAGGTACAGCCCGTCGAGGCGGGCCTGCTTCGACGCCATCGAGCAGCACGCCGAACGCATCCTTGCGGATCAGCGCATCGGACATGTCGGACTTGATGTACTCGACCGTCTCGGCGAGCGCGTCCTGCAGGAGGGCGTAGTGCGGGTGCCATTTGTTCGAGTAGTAGTAGTCGCCGAAGTACGAGCGCATTCCCGCCGACACGATCGGGCTGACCACGCGATCGAGCCCACGACGGAGTTGCTGCTTCAGGTTCATCGCATGCAGGAGGGTAGCGGTCGGGCCGTGGCGTCGTCCGCCACGCATCGGCCGAACGACGGGACCGGCAGGACTACAGGAAGTACCCGGAGGTGTCGGCCAGCAGGTGCGCGCCACCGAGTGTGAAGAGGCTGATCTCGCCGGACGGCGTCCGCAGCGGGAGCACGGCGAGGTTGGCGATGTTGGCGCCGGGTCCTGGCACGTTGAGGTTCGACGATCCGGGTTGGCTTTCGTCGCTGGGCCAGCCGGTGACGAAGCCCGCGTTCAAGACTGCGCACTGCGGTGAGGTTCAAGACCACGGCGTTGGCCGTCGTCGGGATTCCGAGTTCGCCGGTGACGGCGAATCCGGTGGTGCCGCCGGGGGCGATCGGAGCGCCGGCGTCACGGCTGTCGAGGAGGCGGGCCGGAACGAGCGGCACGAAGAGTCCGTCGTCGGTGTCGGGTGCTGTGGCGTCGGTGAAGTAGCCGCTGACGTCGGCGAGGAGATGGGCGCCGGACTTGCTGTAGAGCTTGATCGTGCCGGTCGGCGACACCGGGACGATCACCGTGTTCGGTCGACTCTCGCGGGGTCGGCTCAGGTTGAGGTTCGACGTCTCCGGGCGGTCCTCGTCACCCGGGTAGACCGTGACGAAGCCGCGGGCCGTCGCGTTCGCAGCCGTCACGTTCAAGACGACCGCCGACACACCCGTCGACGGGACGCCGTTCGTCCCGGTGACCGTGACTTCGATCGTCCCGTCCGGTGGCACCTTGCCCTTGGGGCCGGGTTCGGGCTTCTCGGGTCGGGTGTCGAAGACGCGCGACGGTGACACGCCGATGAGTCGGCCCGCACTCGCCGAGCCCGTCTGCTCGAAGTAGCCGAACACGTCGGCGATCAGGTGGCCGCCGCCCGACGTGTAGATCGTCACCTGCCCGTCGTCGGCGACCGGCACGATGACCGAGTTCGGCGCGTTCTGGAATGCTCCGGTCACGTTGATGTTGGACGCGGTCGGTTGGGATGCGCCTTTCGGGAACGCGGTGACGAACCCTCGGGCTGTCGATTGCGCGATCGTCACGTTCAACACGACGGCGTAGACGCCCGTGTCGGGCACGCCGCCCTGGCCGGTGACCTGGACATCGACCGAACCGTTCGGTGCGACGAGGCCCTTCGGGCTGCCCGTCGGCGCGGTGAAGCCCGGGCGTGTGTCGAGGATGCGAGCCGGCGACAGTGGCGTGAACGCTGCGGTCCCGTTGTAGTTGATCACCGGCACGTCGGCGGGCACTTCGTCGTCGCCGACCACGACCGGGATCCCCTGGCCGACGATCGGGCCTGATCCCCAGCAGCGCACCGTCAAGTTGTCGAGCAGCGCACACGTCGTCGTGTCGCCGGCTGACGCGGTGAGCACCGTTCGTCCGGCGCCGACATCGACGGCCCCACCGGACAGTGGCGGTTCGGGTGTTCCGATCGGCCCATCGCCGACGTCGTCGACGTTGCCGTAGCCGAGGCGCCCGTTGGCTCCCAGGCCCCAGCAGAACAGTTCGCCCACGTCGGACAGCAGGCATGCGTGATGGAAACCGAGCGTGATCTGGGCCGGAGTGCGCCCGCCGAGATCCATCATCTCCGGGTTGACCACATTGCGGTCCTCGCCGGTGCTGTGACGCGACGCCGGGCCGTTGCCCCAGCACCACACCTGTTCGTTGTCGGTGATGGCGCACGTCGAGCGGTTGCCCACGCTGATCGCGATGGCCCCGGCCCCGCCGAGAGCGACGACCGGTGCCGCAGAGGGTGCTTCGTCGTCGCCGATGTTCTCGACCTGGCCCGGCATCGCCGTCTTCTGGCCCCAACACCGAACGGTTGCGTCGTCGAGGATGGCGCAGGCATGAGCGTCGCCGACCGTGATCGCCGTGGCTTTTCGGCCGGTCCCGAGGTCGACCGGAGCGATCGACGCCGGTGTCTCGTCATCGCCGATGTCGCCCGGCATCGCATTCCCGAGCTGGCCGCTGTGCAGGAATCCTGCGTAGCCCCAGCAGCGGACCGATCCGTTCTCGAGGATGACGCAGGAACTGTCGTTGCCGACAGCGAGCGCACTCGCCTTGCCGCCCAGGTCGATCGGTGCGATGGTCGTCGGCTCGACGGTTGCTCCGAGCGAGTTGCCGACTGCGTCCGGGCTTCCGAGTCGTCCATTGAAGCCGATTCCCCAGCAGCGCACGGCACCGTTGTCGAGCAACACGCAACTGGTGCCCTCGCCGCCGTCGACTTCGACCACTGTGCGATCCGAGCCGACGTTCACCGTCGGGACGCGGTCGGGTGTCTCGTCGTCGCCGATGACACCGGATCCCGGAACGCCGGTCCCGTACAGACCGCCCCAGCAGCGGGCCTGTCCGTTGTCGAGGATGATGCAGGCGTTCGTGTGCCCGTTTCCGAGGCGAAGCGAGACATCGCGCGCGGCCCCCGCCGGCGCATCCGCATGTTCCGCCACCGCCGGCCCGTTCACCGCCCCGACACCGACCATGGCCGTGGCCAGGAGGACGAATCCCATCAACAGTCGCTTCATCACAGCATTCCCCTTTGTCTGACAGCATTCCCCTGGGTCTGTCCCCACCCACCGGGGCAGTGTTGCGGATTCTCGGGACGTGATGCGCCGAATTGCGACGGCGGCCACGGTTCGATGCGTGTTCGCTGTCGGTGACCCGGCTCCGATGTCAGCTGCCGGGTACGTCGCGTCGGATCAGAGGAAGTAGCCGGACGTGTCGGCCAGGAGATGGGCGCCACCGAGTGTGAAGAGGCTGATCTCTCCGGACGGCGTCCGCAACGGGAGCACGGCGAGGTTGGCGATGTTGATGCCGACTTCGCGCACGTTCAGGTTCGATGATCCGGGTTGGTTCTCGTCGCTCGGCCACCCTGTGACGAAGCCGGTGCCCGTGGTCCGCACCGCGGTCAGGTTCAACACGACGGCGTTGGCAGTCGACGGGATCCCGAGCTTGCCGGTGACGGCGAAGCCCGTGGTTCCACCGGGCGCGATCTTGCCGGTCGAGCGGGTGTCGAGCAGCCGGGCCGGCGCGAGTGGCACGAACAGGCCATCGTCGGTGTCCTCCGCCGTGGCGTCGGTGAAGTAGCCCGACACGTCGGCCAACAGGTGGGCGCCTGCGGAGCTGTAGAGCTTGATGCTCCCCGTCGGCGAGACGGGGACGATCACGGTGTTCGGCCGGCTCTCACGTGGCCGGGAGAGGTTGAGGTTCGACGTTCCCGGTCGGCTCTCGTCGCCCGGGTAGACCGTGATGAATCCGCGGGCGGTGGAGCTGGCAGCGGTGACGTTGAGCACCACAGCCGACACGCCGGTCGCGGGAACACCGTTGCGACCGGTCACGGCCACTTCGATCGTCCCGCCCGCCGGGAGCTTGCCCTTCGGGCCCGGTTCGGGCTTCTCGGCTCGGGTGTCGAAGATGCGCGAAGGCGACACGCCGATCAGTCGTCCGGCGGTGGCCGACCCGGTCTGTTCGAAGTAGCCGAACACGTCGGCCAGCAGGTGGCCGCCGCCTGATGTGTAGAGCGTCACCTTGCCGCCCTCGCCGACCGGGACGATCACGGAGTTGGGAGCGTTCTGTCCGACGGCCGTCACGTTGATGTTCGAGGCGGTCGGTCGCGACGTGCCGGTCGGGTGGGCGGTCACGAAGCCGCGATCCGTGGAGCGTGCGATGGTGACGTTCAGTACGACCGCGTAGACACCGGTGGCGGGAACGCCGCCCTCGCCGGTCACCTGGACGTCGACCGACCCGTCCGGCGAGACGAGTCCTTTCGGGCTCCCCGCCGGAGCTGGGAGGCCCGGGCGGGTGTCGAGGATGCGAGCCGGTGAAATCGGCACGAACGCTGCGCTGCCGTTGTAGTTGATCACCGGCACGTCGGCGGGGTCTTCGTCGTCGCCGACCACGACCGGGATCCCCTGGCCGACGATCGGGCCGGTTCCCCAGCACCGGACGGTCAGGTTGTCGAGCAGGGCGCACGTGGTCTTGTCACCGGCGGAGGCGGTGAGCACCGTTCGTCCGGCGCCGACATCGACCGTGCCGCCGAGCAACGGCGACTCGGGAGTGGCCACGGAGCCGTCCCCGAGGTAGCCGTCATGTCACCGAGGGACAGGAGATTCGGATACCCGATCCGTCCATCGTTGACGGCCGCCGATCCACTCTCGCCCCAGCACGCCATCGTGGCGTCGTCGAACACGATGCACGCATGATTGAACCCGAGGGTGATCGAGGCGGCGGTCCGTGTTCCGAGGTCCATCTGCTCCGGCGTGTTGAGTGCTCGGTTCTCGCCGGTGCTGTATCGCGCCGCTGGTACCGCTGCCCCAGCACCAGACGTCGCCGCCCTCGACGACGGCGCAGGTGGCGCTCTGCCCGGCGCTGATCGCCACGGCCTTGTTGCCGCCGAGGTCGACCACGGGTACCGCGCTCGGCAGTTCGTCGTCGCCGATGTCATCGTTGGAGCCGGGCATCGCGTTGCCGTCACCCCAGCACCTGACGTCGCCCGTATCGAGGATCACGCACGCGTGGATAGCGGCCGACCGTGACCGCGGTGGCCGTCTCGACCGGCGCCGAGCGACACGGGCCCCGCCTGCGCCGGCGTCTCGTCGTCGCCGATCTTGTCGTGTTGCCGTAACCGAGCTGGCCCTCGCTGTTCGCGCCCCAGCAGCGCACCGAGCCGTTCTCGAGGATGGCGCACGAGCTGAAGTTGCCCGACGCGATCGCGGTCGCCTTGCCGCCGAGCGAGATCGGCGCGATCGACGTCGGTTCCTCGCCGTCGCCGATCCGCTGCCCTCCTGACTCCGGGCTGCCGAGCATCGGTCCGAACGTCTGCGCACCCCAACAACGAACGTCGCCGTTGTCGAGCAGCACACAGGTGAACCCCTGGCCACCGTCGACCGCTTCGACCGTGCGACCCGGACCGACGTCGACCGTTCGAACGGAGTCAGGTGTCTCGTCGTCGCCGATGATTCCGGCGCCGGGGACGCCGATCGCCAGCGCGTCCCCCAACAGCGAACCTGCTCGTTGTCGAGCACGATGCAGGCGTTCGTGTGGCCGTTGCCCAGCCTCGCCGCCACCTCGCGTTCGGCTCCGGCCGGGGATTCGGCCTGTTCGGCCGCAACCGGTGACGGTGTGGTGATTCCGACTGCTGCGGTGATGAGCAGCGCGGCTCCGACGAGTACCCGTTTCATCGATCAATCTCCCCTTGTCGTTCGATGTGGAGATGATTGCAGAACGTGTCGTGTCGATGTCGAGACCTGAGTGCGGCACCGTGGCTCCAGCGGTTGCGTCGGGATCGACACGCGACACGCGACATGCGACATGCGACACGACACGCGACACGCGGCGCCGTCGCCGCGGAGGTCGAGGCTCGTAGTCTTGCGCCGGTGACCGCCGCCGAGAGCACGTCCGACCATCCCGGCCGCCGGCCCAGGTGACGAGACCGCGGTCGACAACATCGACCAGCCGCACCGACCGCTCAGCGGTTGGTTGGCGATCGCGCTGGTCACGGGGACGTCGGCGGCCGTGCTCGTCCTCGAGATCCTGGCCGGCCGCCTGCTCGCCCCCTATGTCGGTGTCAGCCTCGAGACCTTCACCGGCATCATCGGCACGATCTTGGCGGGAATCGCCGTCGGCGCATGGCTCGGCGGGGTCGCTGCCGACCACATCGATCCGCGTCGACTGCTGCCCGTGCTGCTCGTGCTCGGGGGTGCCCTCGCCATCGCGACGATCCCGATCGTGCGGATCCTCGGTGAGGGGTCCGGCACAGGTGGGGGACCGCGGATCCTGATCCTGACGGCGTTCGGGTTCCTCCCGTCGGCGACGGTGCTCGAGCGCGGTGCCGCCGGCCGTGATCAAGTTGCAGCTGCTCGACCTCGCATCGACGGGCACGACGGTCGGGAGGCTGTCGGCGTGGAGCACGGCGGGTGCATTGTTCGGCACCTTCTTCACCGGGTTCGTCCTGGTGTCGGCCGCGGCCGTCACCACGCTCATCGTGGCCGTCGGCCTGGCGTTGATTGCGTCGGGGGTGGCGATGTGGATCGCAACCCGGACCGCCACCACCGGTGAGATGCTCAGCATCGGTGGCCTCGCCGCAATCGTCGCTGGTGGGCGTCGTGGCGGTCGATTCGCCCTGTGAGACCCAGACGGCCTACTACTGCCTCTCGGTGGTCGAGGACCCGAACCTCGCAGTCGGGTCGGACGCTGGTGCTCGATGACCTCCGCCACAGCTACGTCGACCTCGTCGATCCGACCCGACTGGAGTTCTGGTACATCCGCCGGATCGTCGATGCCATCGAGGCGCACGAATCGAGCCCGGATGCACCGATCGACGCCGTGTATCTCGGTGGGGGAGCGTTCACGGTTCCGCGCTACGTGCGCGCGACCCGGCCCGGCAGCGACCAGACGATTCTCGAGATCGACGGCGACCTCGTCGACGTGGTCGAGGAGCGGATCGATTTCGATCGCGGCGATGACGTCGAGATCGTCGTCGGCGACGGTCGCCTGGCCGTCGACGATCTCGACGACGATTCGGCCGATCTCTTCGTCGGCGACGCCTTCGGGAGCCGAGCGGTCCCGTTCCATCTGGCGACCGAGGAGTTCCTCGCCGAGGTGGAACGGGTGGTGCGGCCCGACGGGATCTACGTGGCCAACGTCATCGACGGCCCTGCGGAGGCGTTTCTCCGGGCCGAGGCCGCGACGATCGCCCAGGTGTTCGAACATGTGGCGGTCATCCGCGGACCGGGCATCGTGATCGGTCTCAACGGGAACTCGGTGGTCGTCGCGAGCCAGTCACCGCTGAACGTCGAGTCACTTGCAGAGCGATTGGCCTCCGACCGGGAACCAGGCGACGATCCGGGCGACGGTGCGGCCGAGCTCGATCCCGATCGAGTGGTCGGGGAATTGCTGACCGGCGCCGAGTCTGGCCCGCTACGTCGACGGCGCCACGATCCTGACCGACGATTTCGCCCCCGTCGACCAACTGATCGGCTGAAAATGTTCGTTGGTGCCTGACACCAACGAACATTCAGGAGAGGTGGGTGTCGAGGGCGGCGAGGACTTCGCCGGGGTTGGCCTGGCGGCCGTGGTCGGCCTTCGACCAGATCAGGTCGCCGTCGACGACCACGTCGAAGACGCCCTTCGATCCCGTGACCAGCGTCAGCGACTCGATGTCGTGCTGGTGCGCCGTCAGCAGCTCCTGGGTCACGCGCACGGCGTGAGCGGAATAGTCTCAAGGAACGCAGTAGGTGATCGAGATCTTCATGGATCCAGTCTACGGATGGCGTTCTCGTGAACACTCCTGACCAGCGCACTGCGCTGCAAGTGGTCACGCGAACGACCGTCGGGGGCCCGGGCAGGATGTCGAGCGGGATGTGGCGCGGGTCACCGGGTGTCATGCGAAATGCGTGTGGTCGACGCGTTGGAAGCCCGGCGCGCGCTCCGTAGCATTGCATGGCCGTGATCGGGAGGCATTCCGATCACATCAACCAGGCAACAGACATACCGCAACTGACGTCCGACCAGGCCGCCCGCATCGATTGGGACTGGAACCAGCCGGCACAACCGAGTTTCACAGCTCCGCATGCACGTCGTGTTCTTTCGTGCTGCGGAGCTTTTACGTGGAGAGCCCCCGGAATTCCGGCGGCCGAGTTCTCAAGACGGACAACGAGCCGAAGAAAAGAAGAGAGCACGCCTCATGGCACAACAAGCGATCGTCGGCGAGAAGGTCGGCATGACACAGAAATGGGTCGACGACAAAGTCGTTCCCGTCACTGTCGTCAAGGTCGACCCGATGCGTATCGTCCAGGTCAAGACGGCTGAGCGCGATGGCTACACCGCCATCCAGGTCACCTATGGCAGCAAGCAAGCGAAGAAGCTGAACCAGCCCGAGGCCGGTCACTTCTCCAAGGCCGGCGTCGAGCCCGGCAAGCGGCTCGTCGAGCTGCGCCTCGACTCCGTCGACGGTCTCGAGGTCGGCCAGGAGCTGACCGTGGAGCAGATCGCGGCCGGCACGAAGGTCGACGTCACCGGCATCAGCCGGGGCAAGGGCTTCGCCGGCGTCATGAAGCGTCACAACTTCAAGGGTGCACCGGCCTCGCACGGTGCCCACAAGAACCACCGCAAGCCGGGCGCCATCGGCCAGTGCGCCTTCCCCGCCCGTGTCTTCAAGGGCATGAAGATGGCTGGTCACATGGGCCACGAGCAGGTCACCACGCAGAACCTCGAAGTCGTCGAGTCCGACGCCGAGCGCAACGTACTGCTCATCAAGGGCGCCGTCCCCGGCCCCGCCGGCGGCGTCGTCACCATCCGCAACGCTGTCAAGCTCGTTGGAAAGGGCGCCTGAGCATGGCCGACAACACATCACAGCTCACCCTGAAGAACGCCGCCGGCAAGGATGCCGGCAAGGTCGAACTCGACGATGCCGTCTTCGGTCTCGAGCCGAACGTCCCGGTCATGCACCAGGTCGTCACCGCGCAGCTCGCCGCTCGCCGTGCCGGTACGCAGAGCACGAAGACCCGTTCCGAGGTTCGTGGCGGCGGCGCCAAGCCGTACCGCCAGAAGGGCACCGGCAACGCCCGTCAGGGCTCGATCCGGGCGCCGCAATTCGCCGGTGGTGGCGTGGCACTCGGGCCCAAGCCCCGCAAGTACGACCAGAAGACCCCGAAGAAGATGGTCAAGCTCGCGACCCGCTCGGCGCTGTCCGATCGTGCCAACGAGGGAAAGATCGTCGTCGTTGATTCGTGGGACTTCGAAACCCCCAAGACCAAGTCGGCCAAGCAGGCGCTCGACGCCCTCGACGTGGCCGGAAACGTGCTGGTGGTCGTCGCCCATGACGACACCAACGCGATGCTCAGCTTCCGCAACCTGCCGAACGTGCAGGTCCTCGACGCCGGCGAGCTGAACGCCTACGACGTGCTCTGCAGCGACTGGGTCGTGTTCACCAAGGCGTCGTTGCCCTCGTCCGACGCGGCCGGCGAGGCAGTGCCCGCCGCGACTGCAGCCGCCGTCGCCGCGACTTCCGACACACCCGACGTCAGCGACACACCCGACGCACCCGACACACCCGACGCACCCGACGCCGCGTCGTCCGACATCACCGACGCACCCGCTGAAGATGCCACCCCGGCAGAGAGTGAAGAGTCCTGATGAAAGATCCTCGCGACATCATCATCGCGCCGATCGTCTCGGAGAAGAGCTACGAGCTCATCGAGTCCGGCGTTTACACCTTCCGGGTGCACCCCTCGGCGAGCAAACCCGAGATCCGTGACGCGGTGGAGTCGATCTGGGGCGTCGAAGTCTCCAAGGTCAACACGCTGAACCGTCCCGGCAAGCAGAAGCGCACCCGTGGCACCAACCGCGTCGGCTCCAAGCCCGCCACGAAGCGCGCCATCGTCACCCTGGCAGTGGGCGAAATCCCGCTGTTCGAGAACTGACCGGGACGAAGGAAGGTACACAGTCATGGCCATTCGTTCACGCAAGCCCACGAGCCCCGGACGTCGCTTCCAGACGAGCTCCGACTTCGGCGAGATCACCAAGACCTCGCCGGAGAAGTCGCTGCTCGCGAAGAAGTCGAGGACCGGCGGACGCAACGCGTACGGGCGCAAGACCAGCCGCCACCGCGGTGGTGGTCACAAGCAGCAGTACCGGATCGTCGACTTCAAGCGCACGAAGGACGATGTCGTCGCCAAGGTCGCTGCGATCGAGTACGACCCAAACCGCACGTGTCGCATCGCTCTGCTCCACTACCTCGACGGTGAGAAGGCGTACATCCTTGCGCCGCGAGGTCTGAACGTCGGCGAGCGCGTTTCGTCCGGCCAGGGCTCCGACATCAAGCCCGGCAACGCGATGCCGCTGCGGTACATCCCCGTCGGCACGACCGTGCACAACGTCGAGCTCCGTCCCGGCGGCGGCGGCAAGATCGGTCGCTCGGCTGGCATGTCGGTGCGCCTCGTGGCGAAGGAAGGCGACTACGCCACCCTCCGCATGCCCTCGACCGAGATGCGCCGAGTGCTCATCGACTGTCGTGCGACGGTCGGCGAAGTCGGCAACTCCGAGCACGAGCTCGTCAAGATCGGCAAGGCCGGTCGCAACCGCTGGAAGGGCAGGCGCCCGCAGACCCGTGGTGTGGCGATGAACCCCGTCGACCACCCGCTCGGTGGCGGCGAGGGACGCACCTCCGGTGGCCGCCCGGCCGTGTCCCCATGGGGCAAGCCCGAGAGCCGCACCCGCAACAAGAAGAAGAGCTCGCAGCAGCTCATCATCCGCCGTCGTCGCACCGGAAAGGGCGGGCGTCGATAGTCGACTGCCCGGAAGGTAAAGGAATCACTCATGTCACGCAGCCTCAAGAAGGGCCCCTTCGTCGACGAGCATCTGCTCAAGAAGATCGACGCCCAGAACGCCGCCGGCGAGCGCAGGGTCATCAAGACCTGGTCCCGCCGCAGCACCATCATCCCCGACATGGTCGGCCACACGCTCGCCGTCCACGACGGCCGCAAGCACGTCCCGGTCTACGTCACCGAGTCGATGGTCGGCCACAAGCTTGGCGAGTTCAGCCCGTCGCGGACCTTCAAGTTCCATGCCGGTATGGAACGGAACGCGAGGCGCTGATGACCGGTCCCAAGCTCAACGAGAAGTCGTACGTCGCCGGCGAGCGTTCCGGCACGAAGGCGACCGCCAGGTACGTGCGCAGCTCTGCCACCAAGGCCCGTGCCGTGCTCGACCTGATTCGCGGTCTCGACGTCCTGTCGGCAGACGAGGTGCTCCAGTTCACGGATCGCCACATCGCCCACGACGTCCGCAAGGTGCTCGCATCCGCCGTCGCCAACGCCGTCAACAACGACAGCCAGGACGCCGAAGAGCTCTTCGTCATCGCCTGCTTCGCCGACGAGGGCCCGACACTGCGCCGCTTCCGCCCCCGTGCACGTGGACGGGCGACCCGGATCAACAAGCGCACCTGTCACATCACCGTGATCGTGGCCCAGATGAGCGACGACCGCCTCAGCATCGTGCAGGCCCGTCGCGAGCGCCAGGGTGGCGCCGGTGCCAGCGGTCGTCCGCAGTCCTCGGCGTCGAGCCGTCGGGCTCGTGTCGAGCGCAGCCGCAAGGATGCCGCTGCCGAGCAGCCGACCGTCGACGAAGTGGAAGACGCGCACGACACCAGCTCCGATACCAGCTCGGACACCAGCTCGGACACCAGCTCGGACGAGAGTGCGGAGAACACCGAACCCAACGGTTCCGGCGAGATCGTTGCGGGTGAGTGGGCCGGCTCGGCCGAGCCGCTCGACGGCGGCGAGATGCCCGAGGGCTACGAGATCAAGGGCAACTCCGGGTCGATGCTCTACCACGAGCCAGGTTCGCGGTACTACAAGGCCACCAAGGCCGAAGTCTGGTTCGACTCCGTCGAATCCGCCGAAGCAGCCGGCTTCTCGAAGCCCGGCGCCGACAAACAAGAAGCGGCAGACGCCGACAACACCGACGACGCGGCCGCTGACGAGGCGGAGGAGAGCTGATGGGTCAGAAGATCAATCCGTACGGGTTCCGACTGGGGATCACCACCGACTGGAAGTCGCGGTGGTTCTCCGAGCGCGACTACAAGCAGTACCTCACCGAGGACTGGCAGATCCGCGACCAGATCATGGAGCTGCTCGAGTCGGCGGCGATCAGCCGGATCGAGATCGAGCGCACCCGTGACAAGCTTCGCGTCGACGTCCACACCGCCCGCCCGGGCATCGTGATCGGCCGTCGCGGGGCACAGGCCGACGAGTTGCGCAAGATGATCACCGACATCACCGGCAACCAGAAGATCCAGCTGAACATCGTCGAGATCAAGGCTCCCGAGCTCGACGCGGCGCTCATCGCTCAGGGGGTGGCCGACCAACTGATCAACCGCATCGCCTTTCGGCGGGCCATGAAGCGTGCTGTGCAGAACGCACAGCGTGCCGGCGCCCTCGGGATCAAGGTCCAGTGCTCGGGTCGCCTCGGCGGCGCCGAGATGAGCCGCACCGAGTGGTACCGCGAAGGTCGCGTGCCGTTGCACACACTGCGCGCCGACATCGACTACGGCATGCGCGAGGCCAAGACCACCGCCGGCCGCGTCGGCGTCAAGGTGTGGCTGTACAAGGGCGACATCACGCCCTACAAGAAGACCAACGACGACAAGATCCACCGCGAAGCCGCGATGGCCGTCGGCGAGACCTCTGGCCAGACCGCATCAGCCGGCCCGCGCAAGGTCGTGTCGTCGGGTCGCCCGGGTGCCCCGACCGAGGCCGCGACCGAGGCCCCGACCGGTGAGATCCAACCACTCGTCCGCGAAGCCGAGCCGGAGCTCGAGCAGTTGCTCACCGAGGAGGCGTCGATCGGCACGCCCGCCGCGGACGCCCCCGCTGGTGACGGCTCCGCCGCTGAAGCCCCTGTCGCTGATACCGCTGCCGTTGAAACCGCTGCCGCTGAAGCCCCTGCCGCTGCTGCTGAAGCCGCTGTCGCTGAAGCCGCTGTCGCTGAAACCGCTGCCGCTGAAGCCCCTGCCGCTGCTGCTGAAGCCGCTGTCGCTGAAGCCGCTGCCGCTGAAACCCCTGCCGCTGTCGCTGAAGCCGCTGCCGCTGAAACTCCTGCCGCTGTCGCTGAAGCCGCTGTCGCTGAAGCCGCTGTCGCTGAAACCCCTGCCGCTGAAGCCGCTGTCGCTGAAACCGCTGCCGCTGAGGCTGCACCGGCGAGCGACGCGGCGCCGGCAGGCGAATCCGACGGAAAGGAAGGCTGACGTCATGTTGATGCCCCGCAAGGTCGCACACCGCAAGCACCACCGCGGCCGCACCCGTGGTCTCACCAAGGGTGGTTCCGGACTCAGCTTCGGCGAGTACGGCATCCAGGCACTCGAGCCGGGCTGGATCACTGCCCGGCAGATCGAGGCCGCCCGTATCGCCATGACCCGCGCGATCAAGCGTGGCGGCAAGGTCTGGATCAACGTCTTTCCCGACAAGCCGGTCACCAAGAAGCCGGCCGAGACCCGCATGGGTTCGGGTAAGGGCAACCCCGAGTTCTGGGTCGCTGTCGTCAAGCCGGGCCGCACCCTCTTCGAGCTGTCGTTCCCCGACGAGGCCACCGCCCGGATCGCGCTGAACAAGGCGATCCAGAAGCTGCCGATCAAGGCGCGGATCATCACCCGTGAGGAGATCGTCTGATGTCGCTGTTCACGATGGAGACTTGGATGGTCTCGAGAGAAACGGAGATCGACTGATGGCCGGCAAGAAGAGTGACCTGGCCGAACTGTCGATGGGAGAACTCGTCGACGAGTTGAAGGCAACCAAGCAGGAAGCGCTGAACCTGCGCTTCCGCAACGCAACCGGACAGCTGGAGAACACCGCCGAAATCGGCAAGGTGCGCAAGCAGATCGCCCGGATCAACACCCTCATCCGCAGCAAGGAAATTGCTGCCGCCGAGGCAGGACAGTGAGCATGAGCGAAGAGACCGTAACCAGCGAGACCGCAACCAGCGAGACCGCAACCAGCGCAACCGCGAACCGGGACGACCGCGACCACTGCGATCGACGACTCGGCGCGCGCCGCCCGCAAGGTACGCGAAGGCACCGTCGTGTCGAACAAGATGGACAAGACCGCCGTCGTGGCCGTCGTGACCCGCGTTCGCCACGCCAAGTACAACAAGATGGTGCTGCGCACGACCAAGCTGCACGTCCACGACGAGACCAACGACGTCAACATCGGCGACAAGGTCCGCGTGATGGAGACCCGCCCACTCAGCAAGAACAAGCGCTGGCGCATCACCGACGTGCTCGAGCGCGCGAAGTGAGCCGGGAAGGTAGCGCGAGATGATCCAGCAAGAATCGCGACTGCGTGTCGCAGACAACAGCGGAGCCAAGGAAGTGCTCTGCATCAAGGTGCTCGGTGGTACCCGCCGTCGCTACGCCTCGATCGGCGACGTCTTCGTCGCCACGGTCAAGGACGCGATGCCCGGCGCCGCGGTGAAGAAGGGCGAAGTCGTCAAGTGCGTCGTCGTCCGCACCAAGAAGGAGAAGCGCCGTCCCGACGGCAGCTACATCCGTTTCGACGAGAACGCTGCTGTTCTCATCAAGGACGACATGACACCTCGCGGCACCCGCATCTTCGGCCCGGTGGGCCGCGAGCTGCGTGATCGCAAGTTCATGCGCATCGTGTCGCTCGCACCGGAGGTCTTGTGATGTCGTTCCGCATGATCGTTGCGCATGGTCGTTCCGAACATGGCCACGAGGAGAGAGGTGCTCTGACTCATGAAGCTCAAGAAGGGTGACACCGTCGAGGTGATCACCGGCAAGGACAAGGGCAAGCAGGGCGAGATCGAATTCGTCTTCCCCAAGTCCAACAAGATCATCGTGCAGGGCATCAACATCGCCGCCAAGCACTCCAAGCCGAGCCGTGCCAACGAGCAGGGCGGCATCATCGACAAGGACATGCCGCTCGACGCCAGCAACGTGATGCTGGTGCACAAGGGCAACAAGGTCCGCGTCGGCTACAAGGTCAACGCCGATGGCACCAAGGTGCGCATCGCCCGTCCGACCGGCGAGGAAATCTGATGGCGGACACACAGACCCAGGTGGCGGAGATCCCCCGTCTCAAGGCGAAGTACAACGAGCAGATCGCAGCCCAGCTGAAGGATCAGCTCGGCATCGACAATGTGATGCAGATCCCGAAGCTCGACAAGATCGTCATCAACATGGGCATGGGTCGCGCCGCGAGCCAGCCGTCGTTGATGGACGCTGCGATCGACGACCTCACCGTGATCTCCGGCCAGAAGCCGATCGTCACGAAGGCCAAGAAGTCGATCGCCAACTTCAAGCTGCGTGAGGGCCAGGCCATCGGTGCCAAGGTCACGCTGCGCGGCGACCGCATGTGGGAGTTCCTCGACCGGCTCGTGTCGGTTGCGATTCCCCGCATCCGCGACTTCCGCGGCCTGCCGGCCCATTCCTGGGACGGTCAGGGCAACTACACCTTCGGGCTCAACGAGCAGTCGATGTTCGCCGAGATCGACCCGGACAAGGTCGACCATCCCCGAGGAATGGACATCACCATCGTCACATCGGCCGACAACGACGACGCGGGCTACGCCCTGCTCGACGCCTTCGGTTTCCCCTTCAAGAAGGGCGAAGACGCCGCCAACGCCCCCCGCAAGAAGCGCCGCAAGCGTCCGATGTACGGCAAGAAGAGCAAGTGAACAGGGCCTGAGAAGAGACTGACCGAGAGATCGTTATGGCAAAGAAAGCACTCATCAACAAGGCCAACAAGAAGCCGAAGTTCAAGGTCCGCGCGTACACGCGGTGCCGGCGCTGCGGCCGTCCCCGTTCCGTCTACCGCAAGTTCGGACTGTGCCGAGTCTGCCTGCGTGAGCTCGCTCACGCAGGCGAGATCCCCGGTCTGACGAAGAGCTCCTGGTGAGCGGCAGAGTGAGCCGGAAAGGAACCACTGAATCATGCTGACTGATCCGATCGCCGACATGCTGACCCGGGTTCGCAATGCGAACACCGCGATGCACGACGAAGTGCGGATGCCCTCCTCCAAGCAGAAGGTCGCACTCGCCAAGGTCCTCCAAGCCGAGGGCTACATCTCCGGATTCGACACCGCAGCCGCCCCCAAGGGGCCGGGTCAGGTGCTGACCATCCAGATGAAGTACTCCGAAGATCGTGACCGCACGATCAGCGGAATCCGCCGCATCTCGACCCCGGGCCTGCGCGTGTACCGCCAGGCCAACGCGATCCCTCGCGTCGCTCGGTGGTCTCGGTGTGGCCGTCCTGTCCACCTCGAACGGCCTCATGACCGACCGCGAAGCGCGCAAGCGCAAGGTGGGCGGCGAGGTCCTCTGCTACGTCTGGTGAGCAGGAAGTAGGAACGACATGTCCCGTATTGGAAAGCACCCATCACCGTTCCGGCCGGCGTCGAAGTCAAGCTGACGCCGGGCCACGTCTCGGTCAAGGGCCCGAAGGGCACCCTCGAGCGTGTCATCCCCGGCAACGTCGGTATCGCCATCGAGCAGGACGGCGACACGCTCACCGTCACTCGGCCGAACGAGGAGAACAAGACCAAGGCGCTCCACGGGCTGACCCGCAGCCTCGTCAACAACATGGTGATCGGCGTGACCGAGGGCTTCCGCAAGGAACTCGAGATCCACGGCGTCGGCTACCGCGCCGAGCAGCAGGGCCCCAACAAGCTCCGCATGAACCTCGGCTACAGCCACACGATCGACGTCGAGGCGCCCGAGGGCATCGTGTTCGAGGTGCCGCAGCAGACCTCGGTGATCGTGACCGGGATCGACAACGAGATCGTCGGTCAGGTCGCCGCCAACATCCGCAGCCTCCGCAAGCCCGAGCCCTACAAGGGCAAGGGAGTCCGCTACGCCGGCGAGCGCATCATCCGCAAGGCCGGCAAAGCCGGAAAGAAGTAGTCATGAGCAAAGTCGCAGCAGCCCGCCGCAACGGTCGGATCCGTCGTCATCGTCGTGTCCGCAAGAAGATCCACGGAACCGCCGCCCGGCCCCGCCTGGCCGTGTTCCGTTCCAACAAGCACCTGTCGGTGCAGGTGATCGACGACGACCTGGGTGTCACCCTGGCCGCCGCATCGACCACCGAGGCCGACGTCCGTTCGGCGGGTTCGACCGCATCGGTCGCCGCCGCCACCAAGGTCGGGGAGCTCGTCGCCGAGCGTTCCAAGGCCGCCGGTATCACCTCGGTCGTGTTCGACCGCGGTGGATTCGCCTACCACGGTCGTATCGCGGCCGTGGCGTCTGCTGCACGTGACGCAGGACTGGAGTTCTGATGGGTTTCGGAGGAAGCAACCAGGGTGGCCGGGGCGGCCGTGACGGTGGGCGCGAGCGCGCTCCCGATCCCGACGGCCTGCGCGAGTCCCGCGTCATCACCATCAACCGTGTCGCCAAGGTCGTCAAGGGCGGTCGTCGGTTCTCGTTCACCGCGCTCGTGGTGATCGGTGACGGCAACGGTCGCGTCGGTCTCGGCTACGGCAAGGCCAAGGAAGTGCCGTTGGCGATCCAGAAGGGCACCGAAGAGGCGCGTCGCAACCTGTTCACCGTGCCGATGGCCGGTGGCACCGTCATCCACGAAGTCCTCGGTCGCACCGGTGGCGGTCGTGTGATGATCAAGCCCGCAGCATCGGGTACCGGCGTGATCGCGGGCGGCGCCGCCCGCGTCATCCTCGAAGAAGCCGGGGTCCACGACGTGCTCTGCAAGTCGCTCGGCTCGGCCAACCACATCAACGTCGCCCGCGCCACGATCCAAGGCCTCAAGCAGCTGCAGCGTCCCGACGACGTCGCCAAGCGCCGCGGCCTGCGGCCCGACGAGTTCGTCCCCAAGGGTCTGCTCAACGCCTACACGGAGAGCAACAAGGACCGGTTCAAGGCACCGACGGCTGGTTCGTCCGGCGAGGCAGCCGAGACGGCAGAGACCACCGGGGATGCGGCTGACGCTGCGACCACTGCGACGCTGCGACCACTGCGACCGCTGCGACCGCTGCGACTGCTGCGACCGCAGACTGCTGGAACAGGAGCCGAGTGATGGCCGACATCACCGTCACCCAGACCCGATCGGCGATCGGTACCAAGCCCAAGCACCGCGGCACGCTGCGCGCGCTCGGTCTCGGCAAGATCGGCCAGACCAACACGCTGCCCGATCGCCCGGAGATCCGCGGCATGATCGCGCGTGTTCCCCACCTCATCGAAGTGAGCGAGGACAACTGACATGAAGGTCCATGACCTCAAGCCCGCAGCGGGCTCCACGAAGAAGGCCAAGCGCGTCGGTCGTGGTACCGGCGGCAGGGGCGGCAAGACCGCCGGCCGCGGCACCAAGGGCCAGCGCGCCCGCAACACGGTCGCGCGTGGCTTCGAAGGCGGCCAGATGCCGCTCAAGCAGCGGGTCCCGAAGCTGAAAGGGTTCAACAACCCGTTCCGCGTCGAGTACCAGGCGGTCAACCTGCACACGCTCAACGATCTCGTCGAACAGGTCGGTGCCGAGATCACGCCCGACGTGCTCGTCGAGCACGGACTCGTGCGCAAGGGCGCGTTCGTGAAGATCCTCGCCCGCGGCGAGATCACCACGAAGGTCAGCGTCAGCGCGCACGGCGCGTCCAAGGCCGCCGTCGAGGCGATCGAGGCCGCCGGGGGCACCGTCACCCTGATCACCCTGCCGTTCAAGGAAGAAGGCAAGGCCGGTCGCCCCGCCTCCCAAGGCAACCAGTTCATGAACCGCTAGCCCTGCAACGGCGCATCTCGCTGCGCTCGGCACCTGTCGTGCCTGCGGCGCAGCTCCTGCCGGTGATCTGATCGTTCGAAGGCCCGCAGCATTGGTGCGGGCCTTCGTCGTTTTCCGGCCGCGTATTCTCGGCGCCGCGGTGTCCGAGCCATCTAACGTGCACCGGTGCGGGACACGAGAGGGGAGTGATGGTCGAGGGCAGGTCCGGGACCGAAACGTTGCGGACGTGGTACCTCGCGGCTCGATGCGCTCCCGCTCCTCTCGGCAACGATCGCCGGCGCGCTCGCGGGCGGGGGGCTGCTCCAGATCGCCACCCGTCTGCCGAATGCCCTCGTCGGGCTGCTCGGGGTCGTGCTCGCGACGGCGTGCGCCTGGGTGACCACCGACTACACGTCGGCGCGGTGGCGCGAGCCGGACTCCGGCCGCTGGAAGGCGTTCGTCGTGACCTGTGGGTTCATCGGCGTGATCCTGGTCGTCGTGTCGGAACTCGCGTCCTGGCCGTTCCCCGCGTTCGCCGGACTGATGGCGATGACGATCGGCGTCGGCCCGATCGTCGGAGAGGTGCGCGACGATGCCGACGAGTCGGCCGAGACGTGGATGCTCGGCGGCCTCACCCTCAGCCTGGTGGCGACGCTCTTGCTCGCCGTTCGGACGCTTCCCGGATGGGCGCAACTCGCCGCACTCGTCGCGGTGCTCGCCGGTTTCGGTTTCTTCACCGGCGGCCTCTCCGCGCACTGTGCCGCACATGCGGCGTCGGGTGATCTCCCGGCGTCGTGGCTGCTGCGTGTCCTTCCCGGCGACGCCGAACAGCGCGGCCTCGTCGCGGCCGGTGTCGGCGTCGTGTCGATCGTCTTCGGCGTCGCCGTCGGCGTCGTCCCCGCCGTGTTGCTCGGTGTCTGGCTCGTACTGGTCGCGATGATCATCCTGAGCGTCCGGCCGCGTCGTTTCGAGCTCTCGGTCACCATGCAGTGGACGATCTTCGTGGCGGGCATCGGGTTGGTCCTCGTCGCCGGCTATCAGCTCTTCACCACCGATGCCGTCGGGCGGTCGGTCTCGTTCCTCACATTCGTGGTGCTCACGATCGCGCTCGCGGGCGCCTGGATCGTGTGGCGCGGCGCCACGCTGTTCATCGCCGTCCTCGTCGGCTTCGTCTTCGTGTGGGGTCTGTTCTCCCACACCACGTTCGACCGCGACCAGGTGAGCGGCGGGGCGCTCGATGTCGTCGGGCACGCGCGGTGTCGTGGCGTTCGGTGACTCCTACATCTCGGGGGAGGGCGCTCCCCGGTTCTTCCGGGGGACGGACCAGAAGGGGAGCGACCGCAACGAGTGTCGTCGGGCTCCGACGGCCTATCCGGCCTTGGTCGTGCTCCGCGCGGGCCAACCGGCCGGCGACGACCAGTCGCTCGGCGCGGGCCTCGACCCGATCGACGGGCTCACCAACGACGGCCTCGACTTCTACGCCTGCTCCGGTGCCGAGCTCGCCCAGGTGCTCGACACGACACCCGAAGACGGCCGCCCGGACAACGCGACCCGCGATCTTCCATGTGAGCCAGACGATCCCCTCGCGGTCGGTCAGTACCCGTGCAGCCCGGAGGGGGTGTACGGGTCGCGACTGCAGATCGATCACCTCCCCGGTACCGCAATCGACTCGCCAGCCGACACGGGCGCGCTTGCGGACACCCAGCTCGTGCTCGTGAGCATCGGAGGCAACGATGTTCGGTTCGGCGACATCGTGGCCGGTTGCTTGCTGCCTGGTTCGTGTGCAGAGCGGCGCGAGGTGTGGCTCGACAACGTGACGGCACTCGGGCCCGAGCTCACCACGGCCTACAGCACCTTGCGCGAGACATTCGACCCCGGTGGCGACGGCAGCACGTCGATCGTGGTCATGCCGTATCCCCTCGTGCTGACCGAGGAGGCATGCGCCGGCTCGCCACTCGACGCCAGCGAGCACGAGTTCATCTATGAGTTCACGACCGTCCTCAACCAGCAGCTCGCCGCGTCCGCCGCGCAGGCCGGCGTCCACTTCTTCGCCGACGGGCCGTTCGCCTTCGAAGGGCACCGGCTGTGCGAGGACGGTGAACGGGCGATCAACCTGATCGGGCTGCAGCCGACCGATGGGCCGCTCCTCGACCGCCTGAGCCCGGGATCGTGGACCCACAACTCGATGCACCCGAATCCGCTCGGCCATCGGATGACGGCGCGGGCGTTGACCGGCTGGCTGAACGAGCACGGGATCCTCGCCGGGCCGCACCCGGAACCCGACCCGACCGCAACAACCGAATTGCTGGGTGTCCGCACCGCTCGTCCGTACGCCGTGGCGCCGTCCACGCTCGAGCAGCTGAGTCGACGACCGAGCAGCGGCTGCGACTTCGAGCAGCTGGCGTCGTTCGCGACACGGGTCGCAGTGTTCGACGAGCAATCGACGGCGGCCGACGAGCAGCCCTTCAGGGTCCCGGTGGCCGGCGCCGACCCCACCGCCACCGTCTGTGTCACGGACGCTCAGGGCAACTGGTTGTCGCTGACACCGACCGCCGGTGGTGACGACATGAACATGGCCTCGGAGCGGCCGACCGCATCGATCCAGGACGGCCGTGTCTTCGTCACCGGCGGCCGCCCCGCGCCCGGATGCCCGCCGGACGACCAGGACGACGGCGTGTGTGCATTCCAATGGATCCTCTTCGCGCCACCGGTCGAAGCCGTGGCCGACGACGAGGCGGTCGCGTCGCTGGATCCCACCGAACGGGCGTGGTCGCTGCGCGCCGTGCAGTACTGCTCGACCGACCCGGATTGCGAGAGCACGTTCGCCGAGTGGACCGAGGCCCAGATCGCCACCGCCGCCCGCAAGGTGGCGCCCCCCGCTGCGCTGATCTTTCTCGGGGGGTGGCTCCTGGCGCTCGGCTGGAGCGTGCTCGAGAACAAGCCGGTGCCGGATCGGCTCCGCTGGTGGGGGAGTGCGGTCATGGCCAAGCTCGACGCGATGGGCCCGACCCGCGAGTCGTGATCGGGCTCGAGATCGATCGATGCGCTCGGTGCGGTCGCTCGGGAAGGGTGCGGAGTCGCTGATAGCCTCGCCGCTGGTCTGCGCTGATGCGCACGTATCTCTCGACCCTTGCCGCGACCCTGTCTGAAAGTCACCGATGCTCTCCAACCTGCTGAACGTCTTCAAGATCAGCGACCTTCGCAACAAGCTCCTCTTCGTGGTCCTGATGGTGGCGGTGTACCGCATCGGCGTGGCGATCCGGGTTCCCGGCGTCGACCCGATCGCCATCGAGCAGCTCCGGGCCTCGGCCGACCAGCAGGGTGCGCTCGGCTTCCTCAACCTCTTCTCGGGCGGTGCCTTCGAGTCGTTCTCGATCTTCGCGCTCGGGATCATGCCCTACATCACGGCGAGCATCATCATGCAGGTGCTGGGAGTCGTCATTCCCAAGCTCGAGGAACTCCAGCAGGAAGGTGCGGTCGGACAGCGCAAGATCACCCAGTACACGCGCTACGTCACGATCGGGCTCGCGACGCTGCAGGCGACCGGCCTCGTCTTCATCTTCGGTACCGGGCAGGGCCAGGCGTTCTTCACCTCCGGTCCGCCCACCAACGTGCCGCTCCTCACCGGTGGCATCTGGCCTCGCGGCTACCTGATCATCCCGACGCTCGTCGCCGGCACTGCTGTGCTGATGTGGCTCGGCGAGATGATCTCCCAGCGCGGCATCGGCAACGGCATGTCGATGATCATCTTTGCGTCCGTGGTGGCGTCGCTGCCCGGTGGTTTCTGGGGCATCCTCCAGCTCAACAAGGAGTTCTGGTTCGTCGCCATGATCCTCCTCACGGTCGGCATCGTGGTGGCGGTCGTCTTCGTCGAGCTCGGTCAACGCCGAATCCCCGTCCAGTTCGCCAAACGTGTCGTCGGTCGGCGGATGATGGGCGGCCAGAACACGTACATCCCGCTCAAGGTCAACCAGTCCGGCGTCATTCCGATCATCTTCGCCAGCTCGATCCTGCTGCTTCCGGTGATCTTCTCGAACGTGTTGGGCGGCTCCGACCCCGACAGCTGGCGTTCGAGCGTGCAGAGTTGGATCACCGAGTACATCGTCAACCCCTCGAACCTCGTCTACATCACGATCTTCGCACTGCTCATCGTGGCGTTCGCCTACTTCTACAACTCGATCGCCTTCGACCCGGTTCGCCAGGCCGACCAACTGCGCAAGCAGGGCGGCTTCATCCCCGGCGTGCGTCCCGGCCCACAGACCGAGAAGTACCTCGGCAAGGCCGTCAACCGCATCACCCTGCCCGGCGCCGTCTTCATCGCGGTCATCGCGATCCTGCCGTATCTGCTGCTGCTCGCCGCAAACGTGAACTCGTTCGGGTTTGCCGGCACGAGCGTCCTGATCTCCGTCGGCGTCGCGCTCGAATTGATGCGCCAGATCGACAGTCAGCTGACGCTGCGCAACTACGAGGGCTTCCTCAAGTAGGTCGCGGCGCATGATCCCGGGCGCCCGGCTCATCATCCTCGGGCGACAGGGTGCCGGAAAGGGCACGCAGTGCGTGCGCCTGAGCCGTCACTTCGTCGTACCGCACATCTCCACCGGAGACATGCTGCGGTCGGCCGTGCGCGAGGGGACACCGCTCGGTGTCGAGGCGAAGAAGGTGATGGACGCCGGAGGTCTGGTGTCCGACGACATCATGATCGGCATCATCCGCGATCGGTTGAAGGCAGCCGACGCCGACACGCGCGGCTACATCCTCGACGGCTTCCCGCGCACGATCGAACAGGCCGACGCGCTCGACGACATCACGGCGGACATCGGCAAACGGATCGACGTCGTGCTCGACCTCGACGTCCCGCGCGAGATCGTGCTCGAGCGGATCTCGTCCCGTCGTGTCTGCCGTGACTGCGGCACCAACTACACGGCGTCGGGCAACGACCCGAGCCCGTGGATCTGCGACGTGTGCGGCGGCGACGTCATGCAACGCGACGACGACACTCCCGATTCGGTCAACCGGCGACTCGACCTCTACGAGGAGGAGACCTTTCCCCTGATCCGCCACTACGGCGACCAGAATCGACTCTCGGTGGTCAACGGGATCGGGCACCCCGACTCGGTGTTCGAGCGGCTCGTGCATGCCGTCGAGCAGAACCGATTCTGAACGCGGGTGGCTGGGTGGCGTGTAGCGGGTACGGCGAGCTGCCGAACAGGGTTCCCGACACCGGAACGCTCGTGTTCGATGGGTATTGAGGCTTCTGCACGCGGTCGGCCAGGTGGCTCGACCAATTCGATCGCCACCAGCGCGTCGACGGTCGTCGCCGCCCAGGCGCATGGCGTGTGGGACCGGACCGGGCTCACCGAGGAACAGACCGATCGGGCAGCCTGGACGGTGGCGGGCGATGCGGTTGCCGGCGGCCCGCGAGCGGTTGCGCTGATGCTGGCCGTGGCCTGGAACTCCAAGTTGCCGATGTTGCCGTTCAGGGTGCCCGGGCTCCCGTGGCTCCTCGATCGGTTGTATGAGTGGATTGCGGCGAACCGTCGGAGGTTCCCGGGTGAGACGCCGTGGTGTGTCGCGCATCCCGACGAGTGTGGGCCACCCTCGTCGGATTGAGGCGCGGTGATCGGCGCTGTGATCGGTGACGAGATGACCGAACGGACCACTTCGCCGGCCGCGGATCGATCTGGTCGATGTACTTGGCTCGACGCGGATGGCGGACATTCCGAATCGTCCGGTGGTGCTTCGGGAGCGCTCCGCTGAGGACTCGGAATGTATCGTCCGTCATACTCGGCTCGTGGAAGCACCGCACACCGACGGACCGCGACGCCGCGGACGGCCGCCGCGACCAAGTCTTCGGAGACGCGCGAAGCGATACTGCGCGGAGCCCGCGAGCTGTTCGGTGAGCGCGGCTACGGCGCGGTCACGAACAAGGACTTGGCTGCGGCCGCTGGTGTGACCACCGGCGCGCTGTACCACTACGTCGAGTCGAAGCTGGATCTGTATCTCGAGGTGCACCGCGATCTGCAAGACACCGATCTACCAGCGGTTCCAGGCCGCCAACTCGTCACAGGGCTCGTTCATCGGCAAGCTCGAAGGCGGTGCTCGAAGCCGCACACGAGATGAATCGGGAAGACCCGTCCATGGCGAAGTTCGTCGGAGCGGTGCGCGCCGACACTCGCCGCAACCCGGAGATCCGCAACGCGCTGGGCGACGCCAACGCCGCTCGCGAGCAGTTCTTCATGGGCATCGTCGAGGCGGGTATCTCGACCGGCGAGGTGCGGCGCCAGGATGCCGACGCTGCTCCAGGAATTCATCCGGCTCGTCCTGGTCGGGCTGACCGACGGGTCGAGCCAGTCACTCCAGCAGCAGCGTCGAGCGATCGACAGTGTGATGGCTGTCGTCCGTGGCGAACTCGTGCAGCCCGTCGATGAGGCCATGGCGCACGCGACCGAACGCTGAGGCCCAGCGGCGGGTGCGGCGCACCGGCCGTCGGGTCCTGAGGCCGAGCACGCGTGACTCGCGTCGCTGCGGATTTCGCGCGTGGAGTCGCGCAGATCGACCGTTAGCATCGTTTTCCGGTCTGTTCGCAGGCCGGGTCGAGCCATGCCGCTCGATCGGAACGCCCAGACAGTGAATACCCAGTGAAAACCGAGTTCATCGCCGGCAACAGCGGCCTCTGCAGAGGTGATGAACACGATCAGGTGAGGAGAATCCCCTGCCCAAGCCAAAGGAAGATGCGATTGTACTCGAGGGCAAGATCCTCGAATCGCTGCCGAACGCCATGTTCAAGGTCGAACTCGACAATGGACACGAGGTGCTCGCGCACATCTCCGGGAAGATGCGGATGCACTACATCCGGATTCTCCCAGGCGACAAGGTCCAGGTGGAACTGACCCCGTACGACCTCACCCGAGGTCGGATCACCTACAGGTACAAGTGACCCGGGTACGAGTCACCGACTCGACAACCGCCACGACATTTCGAACACCTCACGATCCGAACGAGCGAGTAGAGAAGCAACCATGAAAGTCCGACCCAGCGTCAAGCCGATGTGTGACAACTGCAAAGTGATCCGTCGCCATCGTCGCATCATGGTCATCTGCACGAACCCCCGCCACAAGCAGCGGCAGGGTTGAGCCCAGGAACAGCACAGGAAGCAGCAAGGTAGTCAAGCAACATGGCACGTATCGCCGGCGTCGACATCCCCCGCGAAAAGCGGTTGGAGATCTCGCTCACCTACATCTTCGGGATCGGTCTCACGACCTCGCGGACCATCTGTCAGTCCCTCGGACTCGACCCGAACACGAAGGTGTCGAACCTGACCGAGGACGAGGTCAACCAGATCCGTGCCTACGTCGACCAGAACCTCACCATCGAAGGTGACCTGCGACGCAACGTCCAGGGCGACATCAAGCGCAAGATCGAGATCGGTTGCCTCCAGGGCGTCCGTCATCGCAAGGGCCTGCCCGTCCGCGGTCAGCGCACCCACACGAACGCCCGCACCCGCAAGGGGCCGAAGCGCACCGTGGCCAACAAGAAGAAGGCCGTCCGGAAGTAATCCGGGAGAAAGAACGATACCCAGCACCATGGCAAAGCAGACTCAGACCCGCCGTCCGCGCAAGCGCGACCGCAAGAACGTCACGACCGGCGTGATCCACATCAAGTCGTCGTTCAACAACACGATCGTCTCGATCACCGACCCGCAGGGGAACGTCATCGCCTGGGCGAGTTCCGGTGTCGCCGGCTACAAGGGCAGCCGCAAGAGCACGCCCTTCGCCGCACAGTTGGCTGCCGAGAAGGCCGCCCGCGCCGCCCAGGAGCACGGCCTGCGCCGCGCCGAGGTGCAGGTCAAAGGTCCCGGCTCGGGCCGTGACGCCGCCGTGCGCAGCATCCAGCAGACCGGTATCGAAGTGGTGTCGATCAAGGATGTCACCCCCGTTCCCCACAATGGTTGCCGGCCGCCGAAGCGCCGGCGCGGCTGAGAAAGGACGCTGAGTCATGGCTCGTTACACCGGACCCAAGCTGCGCGTCTCGCGCCGACTGTCGACCAACATCTTCGAGAACGAGAAGGGCCGCAAGGTCCTCGAGCGTCGTCCGTTCCCGCCGGGTGCGCACGGCCGCACCCGTCGCCGCAACGCCGGCTCCGAGTACCTCGCTCAGCTGCAGGAGAAGCAGAAGGCGAAGTACATCTACGGCGTCCTCGAGCGTCAGTTCAAGAAGACGTACAACGAGGCCGTGCGCCTCGACGGTCCGTCGGGTGAGAACCTGCTGCGGCTGCTCGAGCAGCGTCTCGACAACGTCGTCTACCGCGCCGGCTGGGCCTCGACCCGACCCCAGGCTCGCCAGTTCGTCAACCACGGCCTGGTCAGCGTCAACGGCAAGCGGCTCGACATCCCGAGCTACACCGTGCGCAAGGGCGACGTCGTGTCGCTGTCACCGAAGGCCGCGAAGATGATCGTGATTCAGCACAACATCGACACGCTCGACCGCTCACTCGTCGGTTGGCTCGAGCAGGGCGATGGTGGCAAGGAAGTCACCATCCGCAGCCTCCCCGAGCGTGACCACATCGACATCCCGGTGCGCGAGTCGCTCATCGTCGAGCTCTACTCCAAGTAACGCGCCTCCCCGCGGGCATCCCGCACTCGTTCAAGCTCTCGAATACCGTCTCGAAAATCGTCTCGAATACCGTCTCGAACACCTGGAAAGGTCCTGGCACCAATGCTCGTCATGCAGCGCCCCACCATCGAATCCCTCGGTGAGGAATCGAACAACCGCCAGCAGTTCGCGGTCGGACCACTCGAGCCCGGCTTCGGTCACACGCTCGGCAACTCACTGCGTCGCACGCTCCTGTCGTCGATTCCGGGCGCAGCGATCACGACCGTCCGCTTCGACGAGTCGCTTCACGAGTTCGACACGATCTCGGGAGTGACCGAGGACGTCACGGACATCATCTTGAACCTCAAGGACATCGTGGTCACCTCCACCAGCGATGAGGCCGTCACGGCCCGCCTCGACGTACGGGGAGCGGCCGAGGTCACGGCCGCCGACATCGAGTGCCCCTCCGACGTCGAGGTGCTCAACGGCGACCTGCACATCGCAACGCTCAACTCGAAGGGCCGCCTCGCGATCGACCTGACCATCGAGCAGGGCCGCGGCTACCTGTCCAGCAAGCGCGACGACGACAACCGCACGATCGGGATGATCCCGATCGATGCGATCTTCAGCCCGATCCGTCGGGTGTCGTTCGACGTCGAACCGACCCGCGTCGAACAGGCCACGAACTACGACCGCCTCGTCATCGAGATCGAGACCGACGGGTCGATCAACCCGGCCGAGGCGCTGGCGTCCGCCGGCGCCACGCTGCAGGCACTCACCGAGCTGGTCGCCTCGATGTCCGACGAGCCGCAGGGTCTCGAGCTCGGCGAAATCGTCGACGTCGCTGTCAGCTCGCCTGATCTGGACCTCCCGATCGAGGACCTCGACCTGTCCGAGCGTCCGAACAACTGCCTCAAGCGGGCCCAGGTCAACACCGTGGGCGAACTGCTCACCAAGACCGAAGACGACCTGCTGAACATCACCAACTTCGGCCAGAAGAGCCTCGACGAAGTGAAGGCCAAGCTCGACGAGCGCGGCCTGACGCTGCGCGGCTGACTCCGCCGGATCAAGAAGGAAACGAATCATGCCCACCCCACGCCGCTCCCGCCGTTTCGGTTCGTCGGCTTCGCACCAGAAGCTGATGATGGCCAACCTCGCCGCGTCGCTGTTCGCTGCTGAAGCGATCTCGACCTCCGAGGCCAAGGCGAAGCACCTCCGTCCGATCGCCGAGAAGCTGATCACCAAGGCGAAGAAGGCACAGGAGGAGGGCCCGATGCAGGTGCACCGGATCCGCCAGATCCAGAGCCAGCTCGGCGACCGTGAGATGACCTACAAGCTCGTCCACGACATCGCCCCGCGGTACATGGAACGCAACGGTGGGTACACGCGCATCCTGAAGCTCGGCACGCGTCACGGCGACAACGCCGAGATGGCCCGCATCGAACTGGTCTGACAGCTTCGCGAACGGCACGGTCTCGCTGCGCTCGTCCGCCTGGAGTGCCTGCGGCGCACCGTCTGCTGTGAGACTCGGTCCCGTGGACCGCAAATGCTCGCTGCTCGTGGCCTATGACGGGACCGACTTTCGGGGGTTCGCCGAATCCGACGGGGTGGTCACGGTGATGGGGATGCTGCGGGCGACGCTTCGAGCAAATCCTGCAGACAGACGTCGATCTGACCGCGGCCGGCAGGACCGACGCGGGGGTGCACGGTTGGGGCCAGGTCGTCACCGGACGGTTTCCGGCAACGGCCGACCTCCAACGTCTGCAACGGTCCATCAACCGAATGTGTGCACCGTCGATTGCGATTCGGTCGGCCGAATGGGTCGACGACGACTTCGATGCTCGCTTCTCGGCCACGTCGCGGGCCTACCGCTACGACGTCTGGAACCATCCGCACCCGAATCCGTTGTTGGCACGAACCTCCTGGCACATCCCGGAGCCGCTCGATCTCGACGCGATGAACGCTGCGGCGGGCCACCTGCTCGGACAGCACGACTTCACGAGCTTCTGTCGACGGCCGAAGGTGGCTGATGGCCAACCCGACAAGTCGCTCGTCAGGATCCTGCAGCGAGCGGAGTGGCACCGGGTTCAGAGCGACCCGAGCAGCGACCCGAGCAGCGACCCGAGAACCGGTTCAGATGGCGACGAGACAAGCGGCTCCGTGGTGCGCTTCGAGATCGCAGCCACCAGCTTCTGCCACCAGATGGTGCGCAGCATCGTCGGCACGCTCGTCGACGTCGGGCGGGGCCGCCGGTCGGCCGCGTCGATCCCTGCGACGTTGGCCGCACTCGATCGTTCGAGCGCCGGGCCGGTGGCGCCGCCGACCGGGCTCGTGCTGTGGAGCGTGGGCTACGACGGCATCCGGTGGGACGCTTGATCAACGCTGCGACGGTGCCGTTCGGTCAGACGTTCGAGTCGGCGTTGGCCAGCACGATGCGGGGCAGCAGTTCCATCAGCTCGTCGGGTGGCACGGCAGGCGAGTACAGCCAGCCCTGGAACGCCGTGCATCCGAGGAATGCCAGCCGTTCGAGTTGATACGGCTGCTCGACACCTTCGGCGACACACCCGAGCTGCAGGCTCTCGCTGAGTCCGAGGATTGCGGTGGTCAGGTTGGTGGCCGCCGGGTCGATGTCGATGCCAGCGACGAACTTGCGGTCGATCTTCACGCCGTCGACGGGGAGTTCGAGGAGGTGCGAGAGGCTCGAATAGCCGGTTCCGAAGTCGTCGATCGAGACGTGCGTGCCGGCTCGCCGCAGCGCCTGCATGTTGTCGAGCGACGTGACCCCCGGCGCCAGCAGATCCGTCTCGGTCAGCTCGACCACGATCTGTCCGGGGTCCGCCCCTTGGGCGTGACACTCTGCGAGGAAGCTCGCGGCGAACGCCGCGCGTGAGATCACCTTCGGGTTGACGTTCACGTGGACCTCGATGTCGCCGTGACCGGCGTCGACCAGTCGACGCGAGAAGGCGAGCGACATCCGCAGCACGTGGTCATCGACTGCTTCGGCCAGGCCGGCCATTTGCGCCAGGGGGAGGATCTCGTCGACGCCGAGTTCGCCACGCACCGGATGCGCCCAGCGGACCAGCGCCTCGACGGCGAGCACGCGGCCGTCAGGCGACACGATCGGCTGGAAGAACGGTTGGATCTCGCCCCCAGCGAGCGCGGCGCGTAGCTGATCGAGGTGTTGGCGCCGCTCGTTGATCGAATCGACGGAGATCTCTCCGGAGTCGGGATCGGCGTTGCGTTTGACACGCATCAGCTCGTTGCTCGCGCTCGCGAGCAACGATTCGAGGCCTTCGGGACGCGGTTCGTACGCCGAGGCGGTGTGGAGGGCGACATTGATCTCTTGACCGTCGACGATGACCGGCTGGGCGACGTCGCGACGCACGCGGTCACGCAGCATCTCGATCGCCGCGTCGCTCGTCGACCGGACTGCGAGCACGAATTCGTCGCCACCGAAACGCGCGGTCAGGAGATCGGGCCACCGGAGCTCGTCGATCCGCCCGGCGACCGCCGCCAGGACCCGATCGCCGACCGGCTCACCGTACAGTTCGTTGATCGAGCGGAACTGGGCGATGTCGATGATCATCAGCCCGAGCCCGCTTCCTTGGCGGATCAGGTCGTGGGCGGCGCGCATGAACCCGTCACGGTTGAGCAGGCCGGTGCGGTTGTCGTGATCGGCGAGGAAGTCGACACGTTTGCGGGCGTCGGACAGTGCCGTCGCGACCTGACCCGACACGACGTAGCCGCCGACCGTCGGGTCCTCGCTGAGGTTGTTGACGGTGAACTCGCACGTGATGAGATCGCCGGTCGCCGTGACGAAGCGGGCATCGAGGTTGACCGACTCCTGTGGGCGCAGCATCGTCACGGCATCGCGCACCTGTTCTTGGTCGTCCTCGTGCACGAACCCGATGAACGGGCGGCCGGGAGCGAGTTCGGGATCGTGCCCGAGGACGCGGGTCACCGCTCCGTTGATCGAACGGAGCCTGCCGTTCGGGTCGACCAACGCAACCATGCCGTGCATGTTCGCCATGACTGCCCGCAGGACGGCGGCCTCGCCCTGGTCGAGTTCGAGTCGATGTCGATCGCTGGTGTCGCGGGCGATCAACACCGTCACCTCGCGGTCGTCGAGTCGCTGCATGGTGCCCCGCACTTCGAGCGCGATCCACACGCCGGTTCCGCTGCGAACGCGGACCACGATCAGGTCGCCGGTGTCCTTCTGGCTCACGGTGGACAACGAGGAGATCGCGATGTTCAAGTCGTCCGGATGGATGACGTCGAAGACCGGTCGACCAACGAACTCTTCGTGCGTCCAGCCGAGAACGCTGACCGCACGTTCGTTGGCATAGCGCAGGGCGCCATCTCCATCGATGGCGATCACCGGATCGGGAAGCCCGTCGAGCGACGGTTCCGGTACGCTGCCCGGGCGACTCACGAAGCTGTATCGGCTTCCGGTTGGAGGATGAGCAGCACCTTCGAGGTGTTGCCAGGTTCCGGGAGGTTCGCGTTCGATCATGGCCAAGACGTCGGTTCGAGTGCAGCGCTCGCGACGAGTCACATCATCGCAGATCTCGACGAACCATGCTGGGTTGGGTGCTGGCGCAGGCGGCCGTAGCATTGATTCGTTCCCTGGAGCGGGTCGTCGTTGGACGACCCGTCCTCGGATGCTGCGGTCCGGCTTCTGTCCGGACGCAGTCGAATCCACCCGGTCGAGATCGACGAGAGTTCGGCCAAGCAGAGAGGCCCGAGATGGCGACGTACAGTCCGAAAGCAAGTGAAATCCAGGCGCAGCGTGAATGGCACGTCGTCGACGCCGAGGGCATGGTCCTCGGTCGCATGTGCACCGAGGTCGCTCGCGTCCTCAAGGGGAAGCACAAGCCGATCTATGCGCCCCACATCGACACCGGTGACCACGTGATCGTGATCAACGCCGACAAGATCGTGATGACCTCGGGCAAGGCCGAGCGCACGATGAAGTACCGCCATTCGGGCTACCCCGGTGGCATCAAGTCGGAGTCCTACGCCAAGCTCCATGCGCGCAAGCCGGCCGAGGCGGTGCGTCAGTCCATCCGCGGCATGCTCCCCAAGGGCCCGCTCGGTCGCCAACAGCTCACGAAGCTGAAGGTGTATGCCGGAGCGGAGCACCCGCACGGTTCGCAATCGCCCAAGCCGATGGCCATCGACCACGCCAGGGCCCGCTGAGCGGCCCGCCGACTGACGACTGACGACCGACGAGAGAACGAGAGAACGAGAATCACATGACTGCACCGCTCACCCAGACCACCGGCCGCCGCAAGCGCGCTGTCGCCCGTGCCTCACTGCGCCCGGGCACCGGCCAGTTCACGATCAACGGCAAGAGCCTCGAAGCGTACTTCCCGACCGATGCATCGCAGATGGTCGTCGCGGAGCCGATGAACGTCACCGACACCCGCGAGTCCTATGACGTCAGCGCCACCATCCACGGCGGCGGCGCAAGCGGTCAGGCCGGCGCACTGCGCATGGCCATTGCCCGCTCGCTCGTCGAGCTCGACCCCGAATCGCGCAACGTCTTGAAGACCTCCGGCCTGCTCACGCGTGACCCGCGTAAGAAGGAGAGCAAGAAGTACGGCCTCAAGAAGGCCCGCAAGGCACCTCAGTTCACCAAGCGCTGAGCTGGCTGCTGCGATGAAATTCGGCACCGATGGTGTTCGCGGCATCGCACACGACGAACTGACCACCGAGTTCGCCGCCCGCCTCGCACGGGCGGCGTCTCGCGTGTCTGGGCGTGCATGGCGCCCGAACCGTGGTGATCGGCGGTGACACCCGCGAGTCGACGCCGGCGTTCGACGCCGCGCTCACCGAGGGGTTCCGAGCGGAGGGCGTCGACGTGATCCGCCTCGGGGTCGTGCCGACGCCGCTCGTGGCCTTCGAGGCCCAGCGCACCGATGCGATGGGGGCGATGGTCTCCGCGTCGCACAACCCGTTCCACGACAACGGCATCAAGCTGTTCGCCCCGGGCGGAACCAAGCTCCCCGACGACGTCGAAGCGCGGATCGAGGCCGAACACGACGCGCTCGGCGACCCCCGCCGACACCACGACTCCAGCGGCTCGGTGGTGCGACTCGATGCGACCGAGCCGACGGTGGTCGAACTCGACGGCAGCTCCGGGTACATCGATCACGTCGTGAAGATCCTCGAAGGCCGCGGTCTTCGCGGCCTCAAGGTCGTTCTCGACACTGCCAACGGCGCGGCGTCCACGGTGGCTCCGGCCGCATTGCGACGAGCCGGTGCGGAGGTGATCGTCGTCGCCGATGAGCCCGATGGTCGCAACATCAACGACGGGTGTGGCGCGACCTACCCCGAGTTCGTCGCTGCCGAGGTCGTGGCGCAAGGTGCCGACATCGGCATCGCGCTCGACGGGGATGCCGATCGGTTGATCGCCGTCGACCACCACGGCAACGTCGTCGACGGCGACCACGTGATCGCGATCTGCGCCCTCGATCTACGCGACCGGGGTCTGCTCGCGCACGACACCGTCGTCGTGACGGTGATGACCAACCTCGGTTTCAAACTGGCGATGGAGGCGGCCGGCGTCCACGTCGTCATCACGGGCGTTGGCGATCGCTACGTTCTGGAAGCGCTCGCCGCAGGGCCGTATTCGCTCGGCGGGGAACAGAGCGGCCACGTGATCTTCACCGACCACGCAACCACCGGTGACGGCGTGCTGACCGCACTCGCGCTGCTCGATGTCGTGCGGCGTCAGCGTCGTTCGCTCGCCGACATCGCGGCCGACACGATGACGTCGCTTCCGCAGGTGCTCGTCAACGTCCGTGTCGACACCCGGGTCCCCGATGTCGCCGATCTGATGGCGGACGATGTCGCTCGGATCGAAGCAGACCTCGGCTCGTCCGGGCGCGTGCTGCTGCGGCCGAGTGGCACCGAGCCGCTGATCCGCGTCATGGTCGAGGCCCCGACCGCGGAACTTGCTCAATCGGCCGCGGATGCGCTCGCCGAGATCGCCCATCAGCGCTTCGGTTGACCTCGACCCGGCGCCGTCCCGTGCGGGAATGGGCGGCGGAGTCCGGACGCGTTCGTGACCCGCGGTTGGATGCGACGCGGACCCCGATGGGCACCGTTCGTAGGTGACCCGAATGGAAGGCGCCGCCCACGGCGCTTCGAGGGGGCCGGGTGCCGCCTGCTGACCGTCAGTGTCGGGGTGGAGGTCGGTTCGGATCGTCGTTGAAGTGGAGCCAGCGGGAATCGAGGCGCTCGCCGAGCGGGTGCTCCCAGGTTCCCCGGATCGGGGGTGGAGGGGCCCCAGGGGGCTCGGGTCTCGCCCCCGATTCGACGATGACGCGGCCAGTCGCGTCGGTGAACTCGACACCGTCGTCGGTGTCGGCATTGCCGGTGATCCCGAGCTGTCCCTGGTGATGGAGGCGGTGGTGCCGGGGGCAGAGGCAGATCAGGTTCCACGTGTCGGTCGGTCCGTGGGACGACCAATGGACGATGTGGTGCACTTCGACGAACCGATCGTGCTGGCAGCCCGGCACGCGGCATCCGCCATCTCGATGTTCGACGATACGGCGCGTCCGTTCGGGAACGATGTGCTGTGATCGCCCGACGGAGACCGGGACGCCCCGCTCCCAGCGGATCGGCGAGAGGAGGGCATCGCACGTGATGCGCTCGGTGACGTGTGGAGCGAGTGGACGGCCGCGCGCATCGGTCGCGCCGCCGTCGCCACGGACATGGACGTTCACCCTGTAGCGATTGCGACGGTCGGGTGAGGGGATCGCATCGAGCGAACGGTGAGCGATTTCGATGACGGTGTCGACCGTGTCGACGGACTCACCGCCCGCTTGGAAGAGCGCGTCGTGCGCCTCGGCGAGCGCGGTCTCGATGAGGGTGCCGGCGTCGCCACCAACGTTGACGTGGAGGCGAAATCGACCGTCGTCGCCCCAGCCGAACCACGCCTCGTCAGCGGGTTGCGCAGCCTCGGCCACCGGCATGTCGGGTTCATCCGGTTGGTCGGCGTCGGCGCCCTCGGGTGCAGCGGGAGGTTCGACAGCGTCGCGTGGCGCTTCGTCGCGGTCGAGTTCCCACGGGTACTCGCGCGCGATCTTCGAGATCTGCGCGACGGTGCATCGGGGTGCGAGCCCGGCCATCTGGGAGTCGGACCAGCCGGGCGCGTGGCGGGTGATCGGTGCCAGCTGGTCGAGCGACAACTCGCCGCGCTGCAGCGCGGCCACGCAGTCGGGGAACTCGTCGGCCCGGCGAGCGATGTCGACGATCTTCGAGGCGGTGGCCGGCGCAACTCCCGTCCGCCAACGCACGTAGGCCTCCGGCCTCCACAGACCGTCGCCCTGCCACTGGTCGACGTGGTCGAGCATCCAGACAGCAGCTGACACGAGTCGTCCGTGCTGTGCGTTGAGGTGCCCGGCTGCTGAGTCGACGACGTCGTCGACGACCTCGATCCCTGCGGATGGGTCCACCAGTGTCGCCCCCGGCTCGTTCGACATGGAAACAGGATACCTCCCGGAGACAACAAACACAAACACATGTTCGAGAAACGGTCGGACTTCGGAAACAGGTCGATTGATCGCGGAACGGGCCTGATTCCTCTAGGCGCGTGCGTCAGTCCATCGCAGTATCGAGACCCAGACCCCGCCGATCGGAGGTTCGTCATGTGCTTCGCAAGAACGTTCCCGCCAAGGACTGCATGATGAAGGCAATCGTGCAGTCGCGCTACGGAGGCGCCGAGGTGCTCGAATTCGTCGATGTCGACGAGCCGGAAATCGACGACGGCCAGGTTCTTGTGCAGGTTCATGCGGCGTCGATCGGCGCGTGGGTGGACCACTTCGTGGCTGGCGACCCGCTTGCGATGCGCCTGCAGTTCGGACTCGGGAGACCTCGTGAGGCGGTCCGTGCCTCCGATGTCGCCGGTCGCGTCGTCGGCGTCGGGGCAAACGTCGAGAGCATTCGACCCGGCGACGAGGTCTACGGCGAGTGCGACGCCGCGTTCGCCGAGTACGCCGTCGCGTCGCCCGATGCGCTGTCCCCGAAGCCGAGCGTACTGACGTTCGAGGAGGCGGCCGCCGTTCCGATCGCCGGTCAGACAGCGCTCCTGGCCCTCCGCGACCATGGCCACCTGCAGGCTGGCCAGCACGTGCTCATCATCGGTGCTGCAGGTGGCGTGGGTTCATTCGCAGTACAGATCGCGGCATCGATGGGAGCGGTCGTCACCGGTGTCTGCAGCAGCCACAACCTCGAGTTCGTCAAGTCGCTCGGCGCAGATCATGTCGTCGACTACGCCGTGGATGACAACCGGGGCGGGACCGGACAGTACGACCTCATCGTGCAGCTTGCCGGTACTCAGTCCGCCGCGGAACTCCGGAGACTGCTGAAGCAGCACGGGACGCTCGTGCTGAGCAGCGGAGAGGGCGGTCGTTGGTTCGGGCCGCTGGGGCGGTTGGCCACGGCCATCGTGGTGTCGCCGTTCGTCTCCCAGCGACTCCGGACGTTCGTGGCGAGGTCGACGGCAGCGAATCTGGCCCACCTCACCGGCCTGATCGAGACCGGGCACGTGACCCCGGTCATCGATCAGACCTATCCGCTCTCCGATTGCGCGGCGGCACTCCGTCACTTCCAGCAACCGCATGGTCACGGCAAGACGGTCGTCACGATGGGCCAACCGGAGTGAAGGCGATCACGCAGCACGTCTACGGAGGACCCGAACTCCTGACGCTGGCCGACATCGAGCAGCCCGAGCCGGCAACGGACGAGGTGCTCATCGAGGTGAAGGCGGTCGGCCTGTCGCCCGGTGATCGAGCCATGCTCACCGGTGTGCCGTACGTGAACCGGCTCGCGGCGAGCGGGCTCCGGCGCCCGAAGTTGCCGATACCCGGGAACGATGTCGCCGGCGTCGTGCGCTCCACCGGGAAGGCGGTCACCGACCTCGACATCGGCGATGACGTCTTCGGCATCGCCGCCGGTTCGTGCGCCGAGTTCGTCGTCGCGTCACAGGAGCAGGTGTTCGCCATGCCCGCTGGATGGACGTACTGCGCGGCTGCGGCGGTACCCGAATCCGGTGGGGTCGCGCTGCAAGCCGTCAGAGATCAGGCAGGCGTTCACGAGGGTCAACACGTCCCGAGCATCGACCGCGTCTTTGCGCTCGACGAGACGGCGGATGCGATGCGCTACCTCGACCACCGCTCCCGGCCGGGCAAAGTCGTGGTGACCACCGAGGACATTGCGAGGAGTCGAACGACCCTGGGCTGAACCGGCGGAACTCCGTACTCTTGACCGTGAGCACGAGGGGTGAAGCACCATGGCCAACGCACCAAGAACGGGTGGCATCGCGGCTCTCGTCGCAGCGGCGACCTTTGTCATCGGCATCGTCATGTTCGTGACGGTGATGTCCGACTACGCGACCGGAGATCCGAGTCCTTCGGAATCAGTTGCGTTCCTCGTCGACAATCAGGTGGCGTTCCAGATCTGGAACATCATCATCTACCTCTGCTTCGGCATCGCGCTCGTTCCGTTGACGATCGCTGTCCATGCCCGCCTGACGGCAGACTCGCCGCTGATCACCTCGATCGCGACGGCCTTCGGGTTGATCTGGGCCGGCCTGGTGATCGCCGCCGGCATGATCGCGAACATCGGGGTCGGCACCGTCGTCGATCTCGCCGACACCGAGCCCTCGCAGGCCGAGTCGGTCTGGTCGTCGCTCGACGCGGTCCAGAACGGCTTGGGTGGGGGCAACGAGATCGTCGGCGGCCTCTGGGTGCTCCTCGTCAGCTGGGCCGCTTGGGCGCATGGGCTCCCGAAGGCGCTCAACGCGCTGGGCGTGATCAGCGGAGTCGCAGGTGTGGTCACGATCGCTCCCGCTCTCGAAGACGTCGGCGCCGTCTTCGGTCTCGGGTTGATCGTCTGGTTCACCTGGCTGGGTGTGTTGTTGCTGCGTGAAGCTCGCGGTGAGACGGAACCCGACCCTCAACTCGCCCGAGGGCCGGCATCGGGGAGTTGAGGGGTCGGCATGGCTGTTGCGTGGGGTCTTGTCGTGCTGATCACCTCGGCCGTGGCTTGGGGTGGCCAGATGTGGTCGTGGTTCGCCCCGACGAGCGCCGCGCGCATCGGGCTCACCGAAGCCGAGGAGGAGGTCGACCCGACCTTCTGGCTCGACGGCCGCGGCGAAGCCCTCTGGGATCTGTGCACTCTGTGGGTCATGCCCGTGGCCGGGGTCCTGCTCGTCGTGGGTCATGACTGGTGGTCGTATTTCGGGCTGATCGGCGGGGGGATGTACCTCTATTTCGCCGGTCGCGGCATCGTCGTGCGACTGGTCTTGCGTCGTCATGACGTGCGCGTCGGGAACCCGAGCAGCGTCCGCGTCGGCCTCATCGCGCTCGCAGTGTGGGGATCGATCGCGCTGATCACGATCGGCGCAGCGATCGTGTCGCTGGAGCCGACATGAGCGTGACTCCGATGACCTGGTTCGTCGCGGTGGGCGGGTTGGTCCTCATCGGCCTCCTGGGTGCCCTCCAGCTCATTGCGTTCTTGCGGCCGCATGAACAGTGGACGATCGACAACGTGTACGGCGGTGACCCGAGCGACACCGATCCCGTTGCCTACTTCGCGTTCAACCGCGCGTGGGCTGTTGCCGACACGTTCTTGTGGGCGCCACTGCAGATCGGTGGCAGCATCGGCATGCTCGCTGGAGAGCGTTGGGGATTCCTGCTCGCACTGATGGCATCGGTCCCGTTCTGGTACACCGCCGTCGCGTTCTACATCTGGGATCGTGACCTCGGCTTCCGGAAACGAACTGCGAGCTACTGGGTGATCACCTGGGGCATGTGGCCCGTGTTCGGGGTCATCGAGAGCGTCTACTGCCTGGTTCGACTGCTCGAGTAGGCGCGCTTGCATGAGCTGGTGATCGCGCGGGACCTATGACCCTGGCCCGCCACTCCTGCCGACCCGCAACGTGCAACCAGAGGTCATCGAGAGCAGAGAGGGACGACGATGCACGAGAACACGACGATCGCCCGTGTCGTCGGTGTGTTGTTCATCGCTGCCACGGTCCTCGCGGTGATCGGTGATCGGCTGCTTCGGCCCATTCGCGATGCTGACGACTACCTCACCTCCTTCGCCACGCACGAGGACCGGGTCATTCTCGGCATGTGGACCGAGCTCCTCCTGGCGGCGGCCGTGGTCGCCATCGCGGTCGTCCTCGCTCCCATTCTCCGACAAGCAAGCCCGCGCCTCGCTCTCGGGTATGTAGCAGCCAGGATCCTCGAAGCCGCCGTGATCATCGCGGGAGGCATCAGTTCCCTCATGCTCTTCACGCTCAGCGAGAACTACGTGGAAGGTGGCGGGCAGAACTCATCGGGCTTCGAACCCGTCGCGGGCCTGCTGCTCTCCGTTCGTGAATGGACGGACGCACTCGGTCCTTCGATCATCTTCGCGATGACGGCACTGATCTTGTACACCGCACTATTTCAGTCGCAGCTGGTCCCGCGCTGGCTCTCACTCTGGGGTCTGATCGGTGCCGTTCTCCTCCTTGTTGCCGGCACTCTCGCCTTGTACGGCGAGAGCCCGACGTCCACCATCTCGATCGTTCTGACCGCACCGATCGGCATCCAAGAAATGGTTCTCGCCGGCTGGCTCATCGTCAAGGGGTTCGATGATGATCGTGCGAATCCGCCGACGGTCGATGGCCGGTTCAACTCGCTGTGACGCCGATCATCACTCCAGCGGCGAGACCGCCCACGACGTCAAGTGGCAGGTGTGCGCCGACGTAGGGCCGGGCGACTCCGGTTGCGAGCGCCCAGACGAGCGCGCCGACGCGCGCCGGACTGGAGGGCGAGCGTCGCGACGAGTGCCAGGGTCGTCGCCACGGCCGCGTGGCCCGACGGGAACCCCAGACCGGACTGGACCGAGCCTCGAATGATCACGTCGTCGAGATAGTCCTCGGGTCGTCCTCGGCCGACCAGTGGTTTTGCGAGCTTCGCACCGAACCAAGCCGCGGTACCGGCCAGGAGGACGCGTGTCGCGGCTCCGTCCCGGGTTGATCGAACCGCAGCGGCAACGACGAAGACGGCGCCGAGCGATCCAGCCTGCATCACGCCCCACACCGGTGCATGCAGCCAGGCCGGAGCGTTGTTGACGGCGCGGAATGCGCGTTCTTCAGAATGATCGACGCGCTGCGTTCGCGCATACCGCGCCGACACCGCGAGCGCGGCGGCTGCACCGACCAGCCACGTGATCCTGCGGGTGGACATCAGAGCTCCTCGTCGATGAACGTCTCGCGGAGATTGGCATTGAGTTCGTCGCGGCCGACGAGGCGGAGTGCCCCCTCGAGTGCCACCGATTCGGTTGCCGAGGCGTCGTTGTCGAAGTCGAATCGCCATGCGACGCATCCTCCTTCGAAGCGGTAGAAGACGCGTGCCGCGAAATCCGGGCTGGAGACGTTCGATGTCATCGAATCGCTCCGCTCCCTCGAGATCGCTCGGCACCTTGGCAGCGCTGCCGACATCACACGTCTCACCGAATCGAAGGGTTGCTGCGCCGGCCCCGGCACGATCCGAGTCGAGGTTCACCGTCGTACCGCTCTGATCGATGTCGATGGTCGTGAAGCTCCATCCTTCGGGGAGACGTTCGAAACAGGGTACGAACGACGCCGGTGGCACGGATTGCGCCGCGAGCAACGTCGACCCGCCATCGCAGCGCGGCGCATTCATCGCCTCCTCAGTCGAGCACGCGGCGCCCGCGCCGAGGACGAGGAGGAACAGCAGCAGCCGGGTCGACCGTCGGAGCGGTTCGCCGCGCGATCTCATGCGAGCCCGACGTCTGCCAGGTTGCTGACGAAGATCGTGAACAGTGCGAATGTGAGCAGTGCCACCCACAGGGTGAGGCCGACGCGTCGCAGTGACCACCGTTGAATGGAGACCGGTTCACGTGCCGGGACGAGCTCGCGAAACTGGTCGAGCGCGGTGTTGCCGTCGGCGCGGACGACGCTTCGGAGTTGCGAAGGGAAGGTGACGCCACGTGACGCCGCGAAGGCCTCCGCGATCTCGTCGTCGGTGAAGCGCAGTCGGGCGCGTTGGTACACCATCGTGGCCGAGCTGCTGAGCGCGAGCGCGAGCATCATGTTCGCGAGATCGACGGCCTCACGCCACGGTGAGGGCCTGATCTGCGCGAACGCGACATCGATGATCCGGAGGCGGCCGTTCTGGACCATGAGATTGGCCGGCTTGATGTCACGGTGGGCCAATCCGGCCAGCCAGAGTCTCTGCACCAGCTCGAGGCCCTGATCGGCCAGATCCTCGTCGACCGCGACCTCGCTGATCTCGACGGCGTCGTGGAGGAACTCGGCCACCAGCAAGTACTCCCGGTCCGGCGTGATCTCCACGATGCCGACCGGAGCGTGCGTCGCGACGCCAGCAGCCTCGAATGCGTACAGCATGTAGTGCTCGTGCTGCACCAGCCGACGAACCGAGTTGAACCGCTGCTCGTCCTCGAGCCGTCCGTACAGCAACGTGCGGCCGAGCTTGTACCACCGGTCCGAACGGAGGTGAGCACTGGAATACAGCTTTGCGAAGACCGCTTCGCCGTTGTTGTCGACGATCCGCAGCGGGGTCGATCCGGCGGAACCCTCGAGACCGATCGGGACGATCTCGACGGCGTCGAATCCGAGCTGCTCCGTCATCGCCGAACGGATCGCGTCTCCCCGGGCGCCGGTGACATCGAGATGAGCGGTCTTGCCGGCGCGGAATCCGACAGGGAACGATGCCTCGGGCGCAAGGGTGCGATAGATCAGCAACGGCACCGCCACCCCGACGGTGGCGCTGACGAGCACATCGGTTGGATGGTCGACGCCGGTGTACACCTGCGCCACACCGAACCCTGCGACGAGCAGCGCGCTGAAGCCGTACCACCGTGGCCTCCAACGTGTCGGAGGCACGAGTGAGAGTGCGAACGCGACCAACGCGCCGGTGAGCAGTGCAACCGGTCGGGACGGTTGGGCGTATCCCTCCCACACGCCGATCTGGGTGACACCGAGCGGACGAGGTCGACCGATTCGGGTAGCGATGACCGTCACGATGCCGGCGATCGCTGCCTGCGAGGCGATGAACAGCAACGCGTGCCGCAGCCGACGCGCAACGAGGGCCCCGATCAGCACGACCCACCCGATCACGACGATCGCCCAGCGGGACCCGACTTCGTTGATCATCTGCATGGTCGGCGTCAACCACTCCGCTCGGTTGTCGACCAACGGTGCCATCAACTCCAGATCGCGTTCGGTGATCCAGATCGCTGGACGGTCCGACAGGAAGATCCATCCCCAGACCGCAGCCCACCCACAGAAGGCCACGAGCCAGACGATCGCCGCGGTGTTGTACTCCCGCGGGAGTGGAGGAGGTTCGCCCGAAGGGCGCCGGCGATGAGCCGATCGGGATCCGGGGCCCGTTCCGAGGTCACTCACGTCGCGAGTACCGATCAGCATGCAAGACTTCGGGGGTGCGCGGGTTTCGTGTGTTGACGACGCTGCTCGTCCTCATCCTGTTCTGTGCTGCGTGCGGGCGCTCGTCCACAGATGTTGCTGAGCCAGCGACGGAGGACGGGGTGAGGATTGCCAGTTTCAACTTCGCCGAGAGCGAACTCCTGGCGGAGTTGTACGCCCAGGTCCTCGATGCGGCTGGCGTTCCGGTCGATCCGACTCGGTGTCGTCGGGCCACGCGAGATCGTCGCTCCGTCACTCGAACTCGATCGCATCGACCTCGTTCCCGAGTACCTGGGAACGGCGATCCGGTTCTTCGGTGACTCGACTGATCCCGATGGTGTCGACTCCACGCAGGCCTCCACTGGTGCGCTGCAGCGGTTGCTCGATCCACGAGGTCTCGTGGCGCTCGACGCAGCCGCTGCACAGAATTCGAATGCAATTGTTGTCACGTCGGAGTTCGCGGCGGAAGGGAACATCGTCACAATCAGCGATCTGGCCGGCCGAGCCAGCGCGCTCCGGTTCGGAGGCCCTGTCGAGTGTCCCGACCGGCCGTTGTGCCTGCTCGGCCTCGACGAGGTCTACGGTCTCGAGTTCGCCGAGTTCGTTCCCCAGCGCTCCGTGGCATTCACGGCGGAGGCGCTGCGCCGCGACGAGATCGACGTGGGGTTGGCGTTCACGACCTCACCGGTGCTCGACGACGACACGTACACGGTGCTCGAGGACGACCGTCGCCTGCAACCGTCGGAGAACGTCGTCCCCGTGATTCGTCGGAGCGCACTTGATCGATGGGGCCCCGAGGTCGGCCGGGCCCTGAACGATCTCTCGGCGCTCCTGACCACCCGCGACCTTCGCGCGATGAACCGGCGTGTCGCAGACGGCGCGAGCGTCGCCGAGGTCGCGTCGTCATGGCGCGCCGGCGCCGTCGACGACTGAGCCGCATCGAACGGCAGACGAATTCTTGACACTGGACTTTCGGCCCTTCCCTTCGGGCGACAGCGCGGAGGCGCGATGGAAGGAGCCGACAGGGAGGTCGATGCGATGACAGAGGACACAACGACGGCGCCATCTGCAACGAGTGGGGGCACGGTTGCTGCGCCGGCCGAATCGATCGGCGACGGACCGATGGCCGCGACCGCCGTCGGGCTCACGAAGATCTACGGGTCCGGTGACACGCAGGTGGTTGCTCTCGATCACGTCGAGGTCGGCTTCCAGGCCCAGCGGCTCACCGCGATCATGGGGCCATCCGGGTCCGGCAAGTCGACGTTGTTGCATTGCGTGGCCGGCCTCGATTCGGTGACCGACGGTGACGTCCGGATCGGCGACACCCGGATCTCCGACCTGACCGACAAGCAGCTCACGCTCTTGCGTCGAGAGCGCCTCGGCTTCATCTTCCAGGCGTTCAACCTGGTGCCGACGCTCACTGCGGAAGAGAACATCTTGCTGCCACTCCACCTGGGCGGTCGCGAGCCGGATCCGGACTGGGAACGGGGAGTCGTGGAGAGTCTGCAGCTGGGTGATCGACTCCATCATCGTCCGAGCGAGCTGTCCGGCGGCCAACAGCAGCGCGTCGCCGTGGCACGGGCGCTGGTCACGCGTCCCGACATCATCTTTGCGGACGAACCGACCGGCAACCTCGATTCGAAGGCCGGACACGAGGTGCTCGGGTTCCTGCGGCGAGCCGTGGATGACTGGCAGCAGACCGTCGTCATGGTGACGCACGACCCCGCCGCAGCGTCGTTCGCCGATGTCGTCATCTTCCTCCGGGACGGGAAGCTCGTCGGACGTCTGGAGGACCCGACGCCCGGTCACGTCTACGACCGCATCAGAGAGCTCGAGGAGTAGCCGTCATGCGCGAGATTCTTCGCCTCACGTTCCGCAACCTTGCCGCCAGCAAGCTGCGTTTCCTCCTCACCTCGTTCGCCGTGCTGATGGGCGTGAGCTTCGTCGTGTCGTCGTTCGTGCTGACCGACGGCTTGACCAAGACGTTCGACGCCATCGTCGAGGACTCGAATTCCGGCCTCGACGCCCAGGTTCGCGCCAGCGTCGAATTCGAGGAAGTCGCCTTCGTGGATGTGCCGATCGACGAAGGGCTTGTCGAGACGGTCGCCGCCGTCGACGGCGTCGATGTCGCCGAACCCGGCTTCCAGAGCGGAATGATCATCCCGCTCGACTCGGACGGGGACCCGGTGAAGACAACCGGTTCGCCGATCCTGTCGTTCAACTGGTCCGACCCCGAGATCAGCGGCTTGGCGCTCGTCGAGGGCGCACCGCCCGAGTCAGCCGACCAGTTCGTGATGGACGTCGACAGTGCCGATCGGCACGACTTCGTCGTCGGCGAGACGTACGACATCGTCGGCACCTCGGGGCCGGAGCCGTTCGAGCTGGTCGGGCTGACGAAGTTCGGGGAGGACAATGCCGTGGCCGGCGCCGTCCTCATGTCGTTCACCTTGGATGACGTGCAACGCCTCAGCGGCCTCGACGGGCAGATTCACTGGATCGACGTCGCCGGTGCGAGTGTCGACAGCGAGACGCTCGTCAGTCGGCTGAACAGCGCGTTGCCGGGCACCGTGGAAACGGTCAGCAGCGACGTCGTGGTGGCCGAGGAGAAGGACGACTTCGGCGGGACGCTCGACATCTTCGGCAACATCCTGCTCGGGTTCGCGCTCGTCGCCGTCTTCGTCAGCACGTTCATCATCGGGAACACGTTCAACATCCTGACCGGTCAACGGGTCAAGCAGCTGGCGCTGATCCGTGCGCTCGGAGCAAGCCGCGGTCAGGTTCGGCTCAGCTCGACGCTCGAGGCGTTGATCATCGGCGTGTTCGCGTCGATTCTCGGCCTCGGCGGCGGTGTGTTGCTCGCGCTCGGACTCCGCTCGGTGATGAACGCGATGGGGTTCGTGCTGCCGGCGTTCGACATCGTCATCACCGCGCGCACGGTGATCGCGGCGCTGGTCGTCGGCATCGGCGTCACGCTGGTGGCGTCGATCTCACCGGCCCGCCGCGCGGCGACCGTGCCTCCGGTTGCGGCGATGCGTCCCGGCTTCCGCTTCGGTTCCGGGGAGGGCACCCGCCGGACGATCATCGCGATCGTGCTCGCCGTGATCGGTGTGATCGGCGTCGGTCTCGGGCTCTTCGGCAACCTCGACAGCACGCCGCTCGTCCTCCTGTCGTTGGGCGGCGGTGCCGTCCTCGTGTTCGTCTCGGTGGCGATGTTCGCACCGCTCTTCTCCAGCCCGTCGGCGTCGTTCCTCGGCCTGCCGTTGGAGCACATGCCGGGCAGCCACACGACCGGCCACATGGCCCGCGAGAACGCGGCGAGCAACAACAAGCGAACGGCATCGACTGCGGCCGGTTTGATGATCGGACTCGCGCTGATCGGAATGGCGACGGTCGTCGCCACCTCGCTCAAGTCGTCGTTCCGCGACCAGATGGGCTCGACGCTGACGGCCGACTACCTGGTGAACCACCCCAACGACGAGAACTTCTCCGAGGAACTCGCCACGCAGATCGCTGCGCTCCCGGAGTTCGGCGAGGTGTCCGGTGTCCGGTTCGGCAAGATCCGCATCGACGGTGACACGAAGGATGCGACGTCGACCAACTTCTCCGAACTGCTCGATCTCCTCGACGTGGGCATCATCTCCGGAGATCCGGCGAGCGCGGCCGGTCCCGATTCGATGCTGATCCATCAGGACGTTGCGAACGATCGATCGCTCGAAGTAGGCGATCAGGTCACCGTGGAGTTCGCTGCCACCGGGGAGCAGACCCTCACGATCGGCGCGATCTACGAGAACGCGTTCATCATCGGGAACTACGCGCTCGACGACTCGGGCTGGGAGGCGAACTTCGGCACCTCCGACATCAACGTCGTCGCCGCCAACGTGGCTCCGGGTGTCGACGACGCCACTGCGGCCGCCGCACTCGCAACGGTCGAGGGCTCGTTCCCACAGCTCGAGTTCGAGACGAACGATGAGTTCCGCAAGCGGATGGAGGGGCAGCTGGACTCGCTGCTCGTGATCATCAACGTGTTCCTCGGCCTGGCCATCATCATCGCCCTGTTGGGAATCGCCAACACGATGGCCCTGTCGGTGCTGGAGCGCACGCAGGAGATCGGACTCATGCGCGCGATCGGGATGACCCGGCGCCAGACCCGCAGCATGATCCGACTCGAAGCGGCGATCGTCTCGCTGTTCGGCGCACTGTTGGGCTTGGTGGTCGGACTCTTCTTCGGCTGGGTCGCTGTGATTGCGATTCCCGAGTCGATCATCAGCCGCGTCGACATCCCGCTCGCCACCCTGGCCATCTACGCCGTCATCGCAACCGTGGCCGGTTTGCTCGCTGCGTCGTTCCCGGCTCGCAGAGCTGCCCGCCTCAACGTTCTCGACGCAATTGCCGCGACCTGAACACGTGACGCACACGGGCCGTCGTGCGCGTTCCCGATCGGGTGGCGCTCGATAGCGTGGTGACCCATGTGCGGCATCATCGGCGTCCTGAGCCGACCCCCAACTCGACCGACGCCGCGGGCGGAGAACCTGCTCGGCGGGCTCGATGCCGCGATCGACTCGATGCCCGACGTCGTCGCCGTCGCCGTCGCCAGCCGCCAGGTCGACACGGCGCTGCGGGGTCTTCCCGGTGTTCTTGCGCTGCGGGGTCAGCCCGAACTGTTTGCGGCACTCTCGTCTCGGCTCGACCGACTCGACGCATTTCGCGGTGAACGCGAGGCGGAACTCGACGCCAACGCCGGGGAGCTGTCCGCCGACGATCTCGAAACCGCGAACGCAGAGTTGTTCGTGCTCGCCGACGTGCTGTGGGCGATCCGCAACGACCGCTTCCGCACCGTCCGGGAGGTCGAGGCGCTCGCCGGCCGCAACGCGAACGACGCAGCGCTGGCTGCGTACCTCGTTGCCCAGCAGGCCTTCTCCGCGATCGATCGCCTCGAAGTTCGTGGCCGCGACTCAGCAGGCATCCATCTCTACGTCTGGGATCACGACATCGACCCGGACACGGTCGCCGCGTTGGTTGCCGAGCGTGGCAACGACCCGCTCTTCGAGAACGGTTCGGTCGTGGCCACTCGAGATGCCGACGGTCGGTCGGTCCTGTCGTTCGTCTACAAACAGGCGGCCGAGATCGGCGAGCTCGGCGACAACACCGCGGCCCTCCGGTCGACGCTCGCGGCCGATGCGCTGTTGCGACGGGCGGTGTCGTCACCTCGAGCCCGGGCCTCGCTGATCGGGCACACCCGCTGGGCGAGTGTCGGCATCATCAGCGAGCCGAACACCCATCCACTCAATTCACAGGAGGTGGAACGCACCGGCGCCGAGCAGCAGGCCGACGCGCCGTACGTCGTGGCGGCGCTCAACGGTGACGTCGACAACCATGGCGATCTCCGTGCCGAACACGACCTGCACATCGCCGGGCCGATCACGACCGACGCCAAGGTGATTCCGACCATCACCTCCCGGCACCTCGCCGACGGTGTCGAGACCGTCGATGCGTTTCGGCGGACGGTGGCGACGTTCGAGGGGTCCGTCGCCATCGGTGCGATGACCGCGGCGTCGCCGTCCACCCTGCTCCTCGCGCTCCGGGGGAGCGGTCAGGGCCTGTACGTCGGTCTGGCCGACGACTGCTACGTCGTGGCGAGCGAACCGTACGGGGTGGTCGAGGAGACAGCACATTACGTCCGAATGGACGGTGAGCACGGCGGAGAGATCATCGCGATCGAAGCCGGCACCGCCGGCGAGCTCGACGGCATCCGACGCTTCGCCTACGACGGCACGCCGATCCCCGTCGCTGCCCCTGACGTCGTCACCGCCGAGGTCACGACGCGCGACATCGACCGCGGCGAGGCGCCGCACTACCTCCTCAAGGAGATCTCGGAGTCGCCGACGAGTTTCGCCAAGACGCTGCGCGGCAAGATCGCGACGGCCGCCGACGGGTCGTTGTCGGCGATCGTCGGCAACCGAGCGCTGCCTCCCGAGATCGCGGCGAAGCTCGCGGACGGCACGATCACGCGCTTTCGGGTGATCGGTCAGGGGACGGCCGCGGTGGCCGGGCAGAGCACCGCGGCGATCCTCGACGAGTTGCTCGACTCGTCGCTCGATGTCGACTCGGTCACCGCGACCGAGCTTTCCGGTTTCCACCTCCGCCTCGACATGAGCGACACGTTGGCCATCGCCATCAGCCAATCAGGGACCACGACCGACACGAACCGCACCGTCGATCTGATCCGTGCTCGCGGTGGGTACGTGATCGGCATCGTCAACCGGCGGGGTTCGGATCTCACCGACAAGGCCGATGGGGTGATGTACACCTCCGACGGTCGTGACGTCGAGATGAGTGTGGCGTCGACGAAGGCGTTCTACGCCCAGGTTGCGGCCGGGGCGCTGTTGTCGTGTGCGATCGCCGAGGCGACCGGCGTCGGCGACGCCCGCCGGCGAAGCCAGCTCCTCGCGTCGTTGCGCGCACTGCCGGCCGCAATGCGCACGACCCTCGATCGGCGGGACGTGATCGCTGACGCGGCGCGCCGTTTCGCCCCGTTCAAGCGGTATTGGGCGGTCGTCGGCAACGGCCCGAACAAGGTCGCTGCCGAAGAGGTCAGGATCAAACTCAGTGAGCTGTGCTACAAGTCGATGGCCTGCGACTCGACGGAGGACAAGAAGCACATCGACCTCTCGTCCGAGCCGCTGATCCTGGTCTGTGCGGCCGGCCTGGAAGGATCGACCGCGGACGACGTGGCCAAGGAGGTCGCGATCTTCAAGGCCCACAAGGCGACGCCGATCGTGTTCGCGACCGAAGGCGACACGCGTTTCGATGCGGACGCGGTGATCGAGGTGCCCCAGGTCGACCCCACGCTCGGCTTCGTGCTGTCGGCGATGGCCGGGCACCTGTTCGGCTACGAGGCGGCCCTCGCGATCGACGCATCGGCCCACCCGCTTCGTTCCGCCCGCGAGCGGGTCGAAGAACTCGTCGGCGATCAGTTGTCGGGCGACGACGTGCTCGAGCGGCTGAACCACGACCTCGTCCCGATGGCCGACCGATTCCACGACGGCGTGCGCACCGGCGTCTACGACGGACATCTCGAAGCCTCGACCGCAGTCCAGCTCTCGCGGATGTTCGGCCACGTTCTGTCCGATCGGCCGGTCCATGCCTACCAGCAGGTCTCGGGAAAGGTGGCCACGCCGTCGACGCTGATCGACGACCTCGTCGTAGCGCTCGGCGCAGCGATCGACGAACTCACCCGGCCGGTCGACACGATCAAACACCAGGCGAAGACCGTCACGGTCGGGATCTCGCGCAGCGACGAGGGCATCATCGACCGACCGCTGGTCCAAGCGGTGTTGACGGCCGGAGCCGGACGCGACGTGCTCAGCTACCGGACGCTCAAGATCCTCGCCGACCTCGATCCGGCGGTCGCCGCGGTTCGTGGCTTCACCAGGTACGACATCGACCCCGAGCGTGACACCGTCACGATCATCGACCGCGGCGGTATCTCGCGTGACCTGCGGAGCCGTGTCGAAGGGGTCGCACCGTTGCTGCGGCACCAAGCACCGGGTTGCATCCGAAAGCGAGGTGCTCGTCGGAAAGCGGCCGCAGCGACGGCCGCACACTGATCTTCGTCCCGGAGGTGAAGGGCGGCGAGACGACCGGGCTGACCCTGCTCCACGTGCAGTTCCACGACACGCGTCCGGCGGCGGTGATGCGCGGGGTGCTGCAGGGCTACGACCGTCGCTACGACCGCCTCGTCGACACTGTCAGCGAAACCGAGGGGTCGTTCGACGAACCGCTGCTCGGCGAGATCCCCGTCGAACAGCTGCTCATCGGGCCGGTGATCGACACCGCCGAGCTCTGGAGGCGCTGAGCCGGTGGCGATCATCGGGATCGGGATCGATCTGGTCGACATCGAGCGGTTTCGGACCTCGCTCGCACGGACACCGTCGCTGCGAACCCGGCTGTTCACCGACATCGAACTCGCCTACGTCGCACCCAAGAGCGACCCCGTCCCGTCGCTCGCCGCACGTTTCGCCGCTCGTGAGGCGGTGATGAAGTCGCTCGGTCTCGGCCTCGGCGCGTTCGGCTTCCACGACGTCTGGGTGGAGCGGGCGGAGTCCGGCGAACCGTCGTTGGCGATCACGGGTCGAGCATCGGAACTCGCCGCCGCGGCCGGTGTGCAGGTACTGGCATCTCAGCCTGACGCACTCCGCCTCGACGGCGGGTGCCTACGTCGTCGCCGAGTGACGCGGCGGTGCCCGCACGCGGCAATTGGCACGGTGCGGGTGCACGCTGCGATCATGGCGCCCATGATCGAGGAGTACACCGCAGCCTGGAACGAACTGACCGCCCCCGGTGGTCCGTTCGCGATGACCGAGATCGAGGTGCGTGGCGTCCCGATGCGGGTGTTCGATTCGGCGCCACCGTCGATGCGTTTCGTGTGGGAAATGGCCGCGGGCTACGGCGACAAGGACTACGTCGTGTTCGAGGACGAGCGCTTCACCTACGCCGAGTCCGACGCGATCATCAAGGCGCTGGCGACAACATCTCGTCGACGATCTCGGCGTGCAGCCACGGCGACCGCGTCGCGATCTCGATGCGCAACTACCCCGAGTGGGTGTTCTCGTACTGGGCGATCGTGTCGATCGGCGCGGCGTGCGTCGGGATGAACGCCTGGTGGACGACCGACGAGATGAAGTACGGGCTGTCCGACTCCCGACCGAAGGTCCTCATCTGCGACGCCGAGCGTGTCGACCGGGTCGTCCCGATCCTCGACGAACTCCGACACGGCGACGATGGTGCGTCCGTTGCACGTCATCACGGTCCGCTACGACGGAGAGCTCCCCGCCGACGCCGCACGCTGGGAGGACGTGATCGATCCCGGCAACGCACCGGCGACACTGCCCGCGGTCGACATCGATCCCGACGACGATGCCTGCATCTTCTACACGTCCGGCACCACCGGGTTCCCGAAGGGCGCCCAGCTCACCCATCGCGGGTCGGTCCACAACCTGCTGGACCTCGCGTTCATGGCGGCGGTGAGCGCGGCAGCGGCGGCAAAGGTGGGCGCCGACGCCGGCATGCCGGATCTGAGCGGCGACGAGCAGCCGGCCGAGGCGCACGCAGAACGTGTTCATGGCGCCGACGCCGCTGTTCCACGTGACCGCCAACAACTGCCTGCTCCACCCGGCGACCATCTCGGGCGCGCGGATCGTGTTCATGTACAAGTGGGATGCCGGGCGGGCGCTCGAGCTGATCGAACGCGAAGGCGTCACCAACTTCTCCGGGGTGCCCACGATGAGCCGCGAGATGCTGATGCATCCCGATTGGTCGACGCGCGACACCTCGACCGTCGTCGGCATGGGCGGCGGCGGCGCGCCGCTGCAGCCCGACCTGGTCGACAAGATCGACAAGTCGCTGAAGGGCGGTGCGCCGAGCACCGGGCTACGGCCTCACCGAGACCCACGGCATCGTCACCGCGAACTCCGGGTCGCTGTACACCGCGAAGCCGTCCTCGTGTGGCCGCGTCGTACCGGTTCTCGACGCCAAGCTGGTCGACGAGCTCGGCGACGAGGTGACCGAGCCGGGCGGTCGTGGCGAACTGTGCGTCCGCGGCTCGGTCGTGATCAAGGGGTATCTCAACCGGCCGGAGGCGACCGCCGACGCGATTCGCGACGGCTGGTTCCACACCGGCGACATCGCCACCATCGACGACGACGGGTTCGTCTTCATCGTCGACCGCGGCGAAGGACATGGTGCTGCGCGGTGGCGAGAACGTGTATTGCTCCGAGGTCGAGGCGGCGATCTACGAACACCCCGATGTCGCGGAGGCCGCCGTCTTCGGCGTGCCCGACGACCGCCTCGGCGAGATCGTCGGCGTGGCGATCGTCCGCACCCCGGACTCGTTGCTCGACGACGATGGTGTCCGGTCGTTCCTCGACGGCAAGCTCGCGAAGTACAAGATCCCGGAGCGGGTCTGGTTCATGGACGAGGCGCTTGCCGCGGAACGCGAACGGCAAGTTCGTCAAGCGGGAGCTGCGTGACACCCTGATCGCGTAGCGGAGTTGGTCTCACCGACCCCGCAACGTTGCCGGGTGGGTCTGACCCACCCCGCTACGGTCTGACAGACTCGATCCATGATCCCGGTCGTGACGCCTGATGAGATGCGGGCGATCGATGCCGCCGCGCCGGAGCCGGTCGACGAACTCATCCGCCGCGCCGGAGCAGCGGTGGCTCGGGAAGCGATCGACATGCTCGGCGGCACCTATGGACGCGTGGTCAACGTCATCGCCGGCGCGGGCAACAACGGCGCGGACGGGCGCGACGCAGCGCGTCGTCTCGAGGCGCGTGGGCTCGGGAGTCCGCGTGTTCGATGCGTCGACGTGTCCGCCGCAGCTGCCTGCTGCCGACCTCGTGATCGACGCCGCCTACGGCACGGGATACCGACCTGACTCCACGCGACCGTGGAGCGCACCGACGATCGGCGAAGCCGTCGTGTTGGCTGTCGATGTTCCCAGCGGCATCGATGCGCTCACGGGGCGGGCGGGAGCCGGGGTGCTTCCGGCCGACCGCACCGTCTCGTTCCAGGCGCTGAAGCCCGGACTGCTCTTCGCCCGCGGTGCCGACTTGGCCGGGGAGGTCACCGTCGTCGACATCGGGCTCGGCACCGACCACGTCGCCTGCCACCTCGTCGAGGAGGTCGACGTCGCGAGTTGGTGGCCGACGCGCCCGACCGACGCGCACAAGTGGCATGCGGCGGTGAAGGTGATCGCAGGGAGCCCCGGAATGCCGGGTGCTGCCGAGCTGTGCACGGCGGCAGCTGCGCGGGGTGGCAGCGGACTCGTTTCGCTCTCGGCGCCCGGATGTCGCCCGCGGACCCGCAGCGAGATCGTTCAGCATCCCATCCCGGCAGGTGGATTCAGCGGGGAGGCCCTGTCCGACATCGGACGGTTCGGGGCCCTCGTCATCGGGCCGGGCCTCGGCCGCGAGGACCACACGCTCACCGCGGTGCGCGAGTGCATCGGCGAGGCCTCGGTGCCGGTGGTCGTCGACGGCGACGCGCTGTTCGCCGCATCGTGGAGTGGCGACGGTCCAGGTCCGCTGCTCCGCGGTCGCGAACTCGCGACCGTGCTCACTCCGCACGACGGCGAATTCGGCATGCTGACGGGCGAACGTCCTGGAGACGATCGGATCGCGTCGGCCCGTGCTGCGGTCGCCGAGTTCGACTCGACACTCCTGCTCAAGGGCCCGACCACCATCATCGCATCACCCGGCGGACGGGTGCTGCTCGTCGATCGGGGCGATCAACGTCTCGCCACCGCCGGCTCTGGCGATGTACTCGCCGGTCTCATCGGTGCGGCGCTGGCCGCCGGGGCCGAACCCGCCACGGCCGCAGCTGGCGCGGCGTGGCTGCACGGTGCGGCGGCTGCCCTCGGTCCGCGGCGCGGGCTGCTCGCCGGGGACATCCTCGACCTGATCCCGCAGACGATCGGTGCGCTGCCGTGAGCGCACCGATCCGGTGGGCATGGGCCGAGATCGATCTCGACGCGATCGCGCACAACGTGCGCGTCCTGCGCGAGCGCGTCTGCGCCTTCGGCGGTGTGGGCCGTGGTGAAGGCCGACGGCTATGGGCACGGCGCTGTCGACGTGGCTCGCGCGGCGATCGGTGCCGGAGCCGAAGGCCTGTGCGTTGCCCTGGTCGAGGAGGGCATCGAATTGCGCCGCGCCGGCGTCGACGCCCCGATCCTGATCCTCAGCGAGCAGCCACCCGAGGCAGCGGCACGCATCGTCGAGCATCGGCTGACGCCGACCGTGTACCGACGCGTCTTTCTCGATGCGTTGGTCGCCGAAGGTCCGACCGGGCTCCCGGTCCACCTGAAGGTCGATACCGGGATGCAGCGGGTCGGTGCTCATCCGCACGCGGCCGCATCGATGGCCGCGGCGATCGGTCAGCGTGCCCCTGCCGTTCGCCTGGCCGGCGTGTTCACGCACCTCGCCGTCGCCGACGACGATGACGAGGCGTCGGTCGAGTTCACCGATCAGCAGCTGGCGAGGTTCGGCAAGGTGCTCGGACAGTTGCCCGCCGTGCCGTACGTCCACGCCGCCAACTCGGCCGCTGCGCTGGCTCGTCCCGATGCCCGCCTGTCGTTCGTCCGCGCCGGCATCGCCGTGTACGGGATCTCGCCCGGGCGCGGCGTGGATCATCTGTGTACCGACCTCGTTCCCGCAATGGAGCTGCGGGCGCGGGTGTCGTTCGTGAAGCAGGTGCGGTCCGGGAGTCGGATCTCGTATGGCCTGCGTCACCGGTTCGCCCGCGACACGACGGTCGCGACCGTTCCGATCGGCTATGCGGACGGGGTGCCGCGTCGGTTGTCCGCCGTCGGGGGCGAGGTGTTGATCGGTGGCCGGCGCCGGCCGATCGTCGGCGTGGTGACGATGGATCAGCTGATGGTCGATTGCGGCGACGACGACGTGAACGTCGGCGACGACGTCACGCTGCTCGGGGCCCAGCGCGGGCCGGATGGCCGCTCCGACGCGATCCGGGCCGCCGAGTGGGCCGACGCGCTCGACACGATCGGCTACGAGATCGTCTGCGGCGTGTCGAAACGCATCCCGCGGGTTCCGCGCCGTAGCATCGATGACTGATGTCCGTTCACACTCTTGCGTTGCGGGTCGGTTCGCTCGCCGAGACGCACGCGGTCGCCGCCGTGGTCGCCGAGCTGGCGCGTGCGGGCGACATCATCGTGCTGTCCGGCGAGATGGGCACCGGCAAGACCGCCTTCGCGCAGGGCTTCGGGCGTGCGCTCGGCGTCACCGATCGGATCACGTCGCCGACCTTCACGCTCGTGCACAGCTACCCCGTCGACAGCGGCCCCCGGGCCGGCAAGGTGACCCTGCATCATGCCGACCTCTACCGCCTCGAACGCACCGCCGAGGTGTCCGACCTCGCACTGCGCGAACTCGCCGAGTTCGCCGGCATCGTGCTGGTCGAGTGGGGTGAGGTCGTCGATCTGTTCGGCGACCATCTCGTGGTTCGTCTCCAGCCCGATGTCGACGACGACAGCGACGTGCTCGCGCTCGATGGTGCCCGGCGCATCGGGATCGCAAGCGGTCGGACCGAGCTGGGCGGGTCGATGGCAACGCCTGACCGACGAGTTGGAGGCCCACCGATGCTGAGCGACCCATGTGATTCTGGAATCGAAACCGCCACCGAGCGGGTGAGCGTGGCGATCGGTGGACACGAGGGTGTGATCGGACTCTTCGAGATCACGAAGGGGCGTCGCCACGCCGAAACGCTCGTGCCGGCGATCGAGTTCACGTGCCGCCAGGCCGGGATCGAAATGGACGAGATCAGCGTCGTCGCGGTCGACGTCGGTCCTGGGCTGTTCACCGGGATGCGCGTCGGGCTCGCGTCGGCCAAGGCGATCGCCCAGGCGCTGCGGATCCCGATGATCGGCATCTCGTCGCTCGACCTGCTCGCGTTCCCGTGCCGCCACACCGATCGCGTCGTCGTGCCGGTGATCGACGCCCGCAAGGGCGAGGTGTTCTACGCGATGTACAAACAGGTTCCGGGTGGGATCCAGCAGGTCGCGCCGCCGCAGGTCGGTCCGATCGACGAGCTGGTCGCGGATCTGATGGCGCGCAACGAGGAGGCGCTGTGTGTCGGCGACGGTGCGCGGCGCTACGCCGAGGAGATTCGCGACGGCTACCACTGCGAGATCGGCGGTGACGCCTACCCGTCGGCGAGTCCGCTCGTGCAGCTCGCCCACGCCCGTGCGCTGCGCGAGGAGTGGGTCAACCCGCGGGAGATCGAGCCGATCTATCTCCGCGCTCCCGACGCGCTCGATCAACTGGAAGACGCGGTCGGCCCGATGAGTGTGATCGAACGGATGCTCGGTCGCGAGTCCGGCGATGCACCCGGGCCCCGGCGGGGTCGTGCTCTCACCGATGCGCAAGCGAGACCTGAAGGACGGCGTCCTCGAGACCGAGCGGCACGCGTATCCGACCCCGTGGTCGCTCGGCGTGTTCCAGAGCGAGATCGAGCAGATGCGGAGCGGTTCACGCCACTACCTCACCGCCCGCCGACCTTCCGACGGCAAGGGGCGGGGCCGGATCGTCGGCCATGCCGGTCTGTGGTTCACCGTCGACGAGGCGCACGTCACCAATGTCGCGGTGCATCCCGATGCGCGCCGCAGCGGCGTGGCGCACTGCGCTGATGCTCGCGCTCGCCGCCGAGGCGATCCGCCGCGACTGCGTCGCGTGGACGCTCGAAGTCCGGGTGTCGAGCATCGGGGCGCAGGAGCTTGTACCGGACGTTCGGGTTCGTTCCCGCCGGGGTCCGTCAGCGCTACTACGACAACGTGGAGGATGCGATCGTGATGTGGTGCCACGACATCCAGGGCGCCGACTACGCGGCGCGACTCGCCGAGATCCGAGGCGACCGATGACCGACACCGCTCCTGCGACCTGCATCGTCGACGAGTCGACGCTCGTGCTCGGGATCGAGACCAGCTGCGACGAGACCGCGGCCGCACTCGTGATGGGCGGCAACGACGTGGTCTCGAACGTCGTGTCGACGCAGATCGACCTGCACGCCGATTTCGGCGGCGTCGTGCCCGAGGTGGCGTCGCGTGCCCATCTCGACGCGCTCAATCCCGTCATCGCCCGAGCGATCGTCGAAGGTGGCGTCGACGAGTCGCGGATCGATGCGATCGCCTGCACGGTCGGGCCGGGCCTCGTCGGCGCGCTCCTCGTCGGCGTCTCGGCAGCGAAGTCGTTGGCGCTTGGCGTGGGACAAGCCGTTCGTCGGTGTGAACCACATGGAGGCCCACCTGTACGCAGCCTCGCTCGAGGACCCGACGCTGGAGTTTCCGCTGGTCGTGCTGCTCGTGTCCGGGCGGCCACACGATGCTGGTCGAGATGCAGGACCACGGCCGGTATCGCCTGCTCGGGCAGACGATCGACGACGCTGCCGGTGAAGCGTTCGACAAGGTGGCGAGATACCTCGACCTGGGCTACCCCGGCGGCCCGGCGATCGACGAGACCGCGATGCTCGGCGATCCCGATGCGATCCCGTTCCCGCGGGCGATGAAGGACGACGGACTCGACTTCTCGTTCTCGGGGCTCAAGACGTCGGTCGTGAACTACGTCCGCAAGCATCCCGATGTCGGTGACGCCGACGTCGCCGCCTCGTTCCAGATGGCGGTCGTCGACGTGCTCGTCCACAAGGCGCGTCAGGCTGCGGCGCAGGTCGGTGCGACCGGCATCGTCCTGGGTGGCGGGGTGGCGGCCAACTCGCTGTTGCGCGAGGAGTTGCTGACCGCATGCGAGGCCGATGGGATCCAGGGGTTCCTCCCGAGCCGAGCGATGTGTACCGACAACGCCGCCATGATCGCGGCGGCCGGGTGGTATCGGCTGCGCTCCGACGGTCCGACGCCGCTCGACGTCGGCGCCATTCCCAATCTGAAGCTGCCCGCTCGTCGACTGAGCCGCACTCGGAGAGGACCTGAGGGGTGCCGGAATCGTCACTCTCAGCGTGGAAGAATCGCCGGCATGTCGAACGACGAATTCCCACCTCCGCAATCCGCCCGACGGCTCCGAGACGGGCCTCGGCGATCTCGCCGTCGGGGCCGGGCGAGGGCGACGCCTCCGCCGCCGTCGATCGACTCGACGCAGGTGATGCCGGTGACGCCCAGTCTGCCCGCCGACACGCCCGGCGTGCCGCCTCCGTCGGTCGGCGCCGCTGCCGCGCCGGGAGCACCGGGGGCCCCGGTGCCCCGATCGTGCCGACCGAGCGGCTTGCCCGAGCCGCCGTGGTTCAAGCGTCCCGGTGCTGTGGCCGCAGTCGTGACCGGCGTCCTGCTGGTCGGCGGCGTGATCGCGCTGCTGTTCCTCCTCGGTGGTGGTGACGACGAGGGAGGAAGCGAACTGGAGCCGGAGCCGGTGTCGTTCGTGCTGGTGCGGAACAACGCCGCCGGTCAACCGCTCGCGCACGACGATCAGCGCGGCGGTGACGGTTCAGGACCCGGCCCCCGATGCCTACGCTGTGGATCGTGCCCGGCGACGCCATCGTCGGACAGCCGGCCACCCGCGAGACCGACGCGACCGGTCGCACCGAATTCCGCTGGGCGCCCGCTCGCCGACGCCGATGCGAGCACCTGGTCGTCGACGGTCGAGTTCGCCGAGTTCGTCGCGCCGGAAGGTGACGCGGCGGTGACCGGCCTGCGCGCGGACTGCATCCTCGAACGCGACGGATCGACCGAAACGCTCGTCATCACGGCTGAGGTGCGACCCGACGAGGTGGACGACTCGCTCACCGGCATCGGCTCGTACTCGTTCCCGAACGTGCGCTTCCGGGCAGGCGACCGTGTGGAGTGCACGCTCGACAACCAGGTGCCCGACACCGCCGCCGACGACGGTGCCCGAGTCGACAACGACCGTCCCGGAATCGACCACGACGGTGCCCGAGACGACCACGACGGTGCCCGAGACCACCACGACGGTGCCCGAGACGACCACGACGCACGACCACGACCACGACGACGACCACGACGACGCACCACGACGACGCTTGCTCCGTCGATCCCGTCGCTCGGCGATGCGCTCGACACACTCGGGCTGACCGAGACCAAGGCGCTGCTCGAACAGGTCGGTCTGCTCGCCGAGATCGAGGCGCTCGACCAGCCCTACACGCTGTTCGCTCCCGACAACGCGGCGATCGACGACTCTGCGCAACGATCCCGACGGCCCCGACCTCACCGACGACGCGATCGTCGAGGACCTGCTGCGGGCCGCACTTGTCGATCGGCGACGCGCTGTCGTTGTCCGAGTTGGCCGGTCTCACCGAGATCGCGGTCGAGTTCGGCGGGCCCGCAACCGCTCGACGCCGGTGCATCGCCGCCGACGGTCGGGTCGGCCGAGATCATCGATCCCGATCACGTCGTCGACGGTGGCATCCTCCACGTCATCGACGTCGACGCTGGATCCGCAGCCGTAGCCCCGGGCGCGACGCCGGTACCGTTGTATCTCGATGACGTACTCGATCGGCCGACACGAACTGGCAGCGCCCGTCGTCCTGGCTCCGATGGCCGGGGTGACGAATGCGCCGTTCCGCGCGCTCTGTCGTCGCTTCGCGCCCGGACTTGCCTACGTCAACGAGATGGTGATGGCAACTCCGGTCGTCCAGGCGAACCCGAAGACACATCGGATGATCACCTTCGCACCCGACGAACATCCCCGGAGCCAGCAGCTCTACGGGAGTGATCCGGATGATCATGGGCGATGCCGTTCGCCAGCTCTGTGACGACGGGCGCGTCGATCACATCGACATCAACTTCGGGTGCCCGGCTGCGAAGGTGACCCGCCGCGGCGGGGGAGCAGCCGTGCCCGCCCGCCCCGAGCTGCTCCGGGCGATCGTTCGTGCCGCGGTCGACCGCGGCGCAGCCGTACGGGATCCCGGTCACGACGAAGTTCCGGATGGGTCTGTTCGACGACTGGCTCACGTTCAAGCGGACGGGCGAGGTCTGCGCCGAGGAGGGTGTGACGTCGATCGCGATGCATGCTCGTACCGTCGAGCAGCACTACTCCGGCGAGGCGCGTTGGGAGGCCATCGGCGAACTGAAGGAGCACGTGGTGTCGCTCGGCGCCTCGATCCCCGTGCTCGGCAACGGTGACATCTGGGAGGCGTCGGACGCAGTGGCGATGATGGATCAGACCGGCTGCGACGGTGTCGTCGTCGGCCGCGGATGCCTTGGCCGCCCGTGGCTGTTCGGCGACCTCGTCGATGCGCTCAACGGTCGTCCCGTTCAGCCGAGCCGCTCACTGGGCGTGGTTGCCGGGGTCATGGCCGACCATGCAGCGATGCTTGCGGCGCACCTCGGCGAGGACCACGCGATGCGTGATTTCCGCAAGCACACCGGCTGGTACATGAGCGGCTATCCGGTCGGGTCCGAGATCCGTCGGCGGTTCTCATCGATCAAGTCGTTGGCCGAACTCGACGACATCCTCGCCGCGATGCTCGACCGGGTCGGCCCCGACACGACCGTCGTCGAAGGCGGCGAGCGGATCAAGCGCGGTCACACGAACGGTCCGATCAAGGTGGCGATTCCCCAGGGTTGGCTCGACGGCCAGACCCGGCATGGTCTCGACACCGACACATCCGTGCCTGACGACGGCGACGTGCTGGCACTCTCCGGCGGATGATCAGCTTCCATCACGGCGTGTCGCTCGTGCTGGGGTCGGGGTCGCCGCGACGTCGTGAACTGCTGGCTCGAGCCGGACTCGAGTTCGAGGTGCGCCCGGCCGACATCGACGAGACGCCACACGAGTACGAGACGCCCAGCGAGTACGTACGCCGCTTGTCGCTCGAGAAGTCGGCAGCGGTGATCAGGCCGAACGAGGTCGTCGTGGCCGCCGACACAACGGTCGAAGTCGACGGTCGCGTGCTGGAGAAGCCGGTCGACGACGCGGATGCGGCGGCGATGCTGCGGATGCTGTCGGATCGCGATCACCAGGTGCACACGGGGGTGTCGATTCGCAGTGATTCGGTCATCCAGAGCTTCGTCGTCACCACGACGGTCACGTTCGTCGAACTGACGCCGCAGATGATCGGGTGGTACGTCGGAACGGGCGAGGCTCGGGACAAGGCGGGTGCGTATGGCATCCAGGGTGCGGCGGCGGTCTTCGTGGAGCGCATCGAGGGGAGCGTCACCAACGTGATCGGGCTGCCGATGGCGCAGACCCTCGCGATGCTCCGCGTCGTCGCCGACACCTGACTGTTCCGCGACGGTTCGCAGCGTGCTCCGATGGGTCCGTCCGCGGCCGCTGCCCGCCGAGCCCGAGATTTCGCTGACGTCGGTCGGCGTTTCTCGCGGACACTTATCGATCCGGGTCGGATCCGCCCCGGAACCCGGGTCGATCACGACCCGGATCCGAGTATCCGGATCCAGGTAGGTCGGCGACAGGAACGCTGGTTGGCACTCTCGATTGCCGGTTGCCAATCTCTGATCCGGGCTCTAGCATTGGCAATCGCTTCGGGAGAGTGCCAAGTGCCTCCCTGAGCAGTTCAACCGCAACATCGTGACTTGCCACTGGAGGCATCAACCCATGAACCTGAAGCCACTCGATGACCGCATCGTGGTCCGGCCCGCAGAGCCTGAGACGCAGACCGCTTCCGGTCTCGTCATTCCCGACACCGCCAAGGAGAAGCCCCAGCAGGGTGAAGTCCTGGCCGTGGGTCCGGGCAAGCGCTCCGACAGCACCGGCGAACTGATCGAAGTCGGGATCAGCGTCGGCGACACCGTCCTCTACTCGAAGTACGGCGGCACCGAGGTCAGCTCGGGCGGCGAAGACCTGCTCGTCCTCAACAGCCGCGACGTGCTCGCCATCGTCGGCTGACCATCATCCGCATCGCACACGCATCCCATTCGCATCGCATTCATTCGTAGATCGCTAGGAGAAAACACAACATGGCAAAGATTCTGAAGTTCGACGACGAGGCCCGCCGGGCGCTCGAAGCCGGCGTCAACAAGCTCGCGGACGCCGTCAAGGTGACCATCGGCCCGAAGGGTCGCAACGTGGTCCTGGACAAGAAGTTCGGCGCGCCGACCATCACCAACGACGGTGTGTCGATCGCCAAGGAGATCGAGCTCGAGGACGTCTTCGAGAACATGGGCGCCCAGCTCGTGAAGGAAGTCGCCACCAAGACCGACGACATCGCTGGTGACGGCACCACGACCGCCACGGTGCTCGCTCAGGCGATGGTCCATGCCGGCATGCGCAACGTCGCAGCCGGCGCCAACCCGATGGCGATCAAGAAGGGCATCGAAGCTGCGGTCGCCGCGGCCGTCGATTCGATCCAGCGCCAGGCCAAGGACGTCGACGACAAGACCGACATCGCATCGGTCGCCACGATCTCGGCTGCCGACGTATCGGTCGGCGAGGTCATCGCCGAGGCCATCGACAAGGTCGGCAAGGACGGCGTGGTGACGGTCGAGGAGTCGAACACGTTCGGCACCGAGCTCGACTTCACCGAAGGCATGCAGTTCGACAAGGGCTACCTGTCGCCGTACTTCGTGACCGACGCCGAGCGCCAGGAAGTTGTCCTCGAGGACGCATACATCCTGCTCCACAGCGCGAAGATCTCGACCGTCCAGACGATGCTCCCGACGCTCGAGGCGGTCATGCAGACCGGCAAGCCGCTCGTGATCATCGCCGAGGACATCGACGGCGAAGCACTCGCCACGCTCGTGGTGAACAAGATCCGCGGCACGTTCAACGCTGCGGCCGTCAAGGCCCCCGGCTTCGGCGACCGTCGCAAGGCGATGCTGCAGGACATGGCGATCCTCACCGGTGGCCAGGTCATCAGCGAAGAGGTCGGCCTCAAGCTCGACAACGTCACGCTCGACCTGCTCGGCACCGCCAAGCGCGTGGTGATCACCAAGGACGCCACGACCATCGTGGACGGCGGCGGGAGCACCGACGACATCAACGGCCGCGTCAACCAGATCAAGGCCGAGATCGAGAACACCGACTCCGACTGGGACCGTGAGAAGCTGCAGGAGCGCCTCGCGAAGCTGGCCGGCGGTGTGGCGCTGATCAAGGTCGGCGCCGCCACCGAGGTCGAGCTCAAGGAGAAGAAGCACCGCATCGAAGACGCCGTGTCGTCGGTTCGTGCGGCCATCGAAGAGGGTGTCGTCGCCGGTGGCGGTACCGCTCTCATCCGTGCCCGCAAGGACGTCGAGAAGGTCGTCGAGTCGCTCGAGGGCGACGAGCAGACCGGCGCCAAGACGGTGTGGGCGGCACTGCTCGCTCCGGGCATCAACATCGCCGACAACGCCGGCCTCGAGGGTTCCCTCGTGGTGCGCGACGTCGAGGCCGCTGGAGGGCCCGATGGGCATGAACGCCGCGAATGGCGAAATGATGGACCTGATCGCCGCAGGCATCATCGACCCGGCCAAGGTGACCCGTGCGGGTCTTCAGAACGCGGCGTCGATCGCTGCGATGGTGCTCACCACCGAGTGCCTCGTCGCCGACGAGCCGGAAGACGAGCGCCGCTGGCGGCTGGAATGCCCGGCGGCATGGGCGGCATGGGCGGCATGATGTGAGACCCGGCCGAGGCATCCGTCTCGGCTACTCGTGAATCCCTGAACGAGCGGATCGGCTGCGGCCGGTCCGCTCGTTCGTCATTTCGGCGCCAGGCGGAGTTCGGTCAGCCCGCGGATGACGAAGGTCGGGTGGTACACCGGCTCGGCAGCCAGCTGCAGGTCGGGGAACCGGTCGACGAGTCCCCGGATCGACGTCGCCAGTTCCAGCCGAGCCAGTGGCGCGCCGACGCAGAAGTGGATGCCGCCGCCGAACCCGATGTGCGCAGGGTCGTTGCGGCCGATGTCGAACCGATCGGGATCGTCGAACCGCCGGGGGTCGCGTTGTGCCGATCCGAAGAGCATGGCGACTTCCTCGCCCACGCGAATCTCCTGACCGGCGATCTCCACGCCCTCGTCGAGCACCCAGCGCTCGAACATCTGCAGCGGCGAGTCCCAGCGGAGCAATTCCTCCACCGCGGCCGACGCCGTGACGTCGCCGCGGGTCAGCCGTCGCCATTCGTCGGGGTGGTGCATCAACGCTCGGAACCCGTTGCCCAGCGTGTTGACCGTCGCCTCGTGCCCGGCTTCGAGCAGCACCATGGTGGTCGACACGATCTCCGGCTCGGTCAGCGTGTCGCCTTCATCCTCCACCCGGGCGAGCTCGGACACGAGCAGCCCGTCGGGTCGCCGCCGTTTGTCGTCGATGAGGGCGCGGGTGTAGGCGATGAACTCGGCGGCGGCGAGATTCGCGGCCTGTTTGGTCGCATCGTCGGCCTCGAGTTCGTACATCTTGACGATCGCATGAGACCAGTCGAGCAGCGCCTGCGCGTCGGCCAGCGGCACCCCGAGCATCGAACAGATCACACCGACGGAGAACGGCTGCGCATAGTCCGCCAGCAGGTCGAACGTGTCCTGCTCGCCACAGCGTTCGAGCAGCTGATCCGACGCGGCTGCGATGTCGTTGCCCAGGCGGTCGACCGCACGCGGCGTGAACACCTTCTGCACGAGGCGCCGCAGACGCGTGTGGTCAGGTGGTTCGAGCGCGAGCAGGGACCACTCCTCGTGCTCGTGGAACGCCGACCACCGCGGATCCGGTGCGGGGCGGCCGAGTTCCGCGTGGGTGAAACGGTGCGTGTACGCCCGACCCATCCGGCGATCCCGCAGGACGGCCGCGATGTCGGCGAACCGCGTCAGCATCCACTGGTGGCTCGCGTCGTTCCAGAAGATCGGGGTCGCCTCCCGCAGTGCGTTCAGCACCGGATACGGATCGGCGATGAACGCCGGATCGGAGGGGTCGAAACGGGGCGGCCGATCGTGGATGGCAGGCACCCCGACGACGTTAGCGACCGGTCCGGTGAGCGACCGGTGAAGCTCGATACCCTCGTCGTCGTGGCCCAACTCGGACATGGAGCGATGCGCCCGTTCTGGATGCATCAGGTCGTCGAGTACATCATCGGCGCGGTGTTCGTGTCAGCGGGTTTCGGGAGCCCGACCCCGGCCGTGCCGGCCGTGCTGGGGGCGGTCGTGATGATCAACGCAGCGATCGCAATCGGGCCGGCTGCCGCGTTTCGGCTCGTCCCCCGGCGGGTCCACCGCATCATCGACCTCGTCGTGATCGGCCTGGTCGCGGTCGCGGTCGTCCAGCCGTGGATCGCAATTGACGCCAACGCGCGGATCCTGATCGGCCTGCTCGGAGTCGTCCTCGCCTTCGTGTGGTGGAACACCGATTTCGCAACGAAGGAGGAGCGCCAGCAGCGGCGCCGTCGGACGCCGACACCCGATGCCGAACAGGTCGGCCGATCGGCTGGCCGCTCGGCCGCCGAGACCTACCTCGCGGCGAAGCGACTGAAGAAGGCGGTCGTCGACGACCGCCGCGGCGACCGGTCGGGCGACGACGCCTCGTGAACGATCCCACTTCGATCCGGCGAAGCGGAGGTCAGCAGGTCATCCCGCGCCCGCACCACGCGGTCGAGGAGTTCGACCCGCCCTGGGAGTTCGGTGCGCGCTGGACCGTCGACGAACTCGTTGCGCCGGTCGCTTCCGAGTCTGCGCCGCTGATCCCGACGTTTCCCGACGCCCGACACTCGGCGGTGCTGATCGTGCTGTCCGAGGGACCGGTCGGCGCCGAGGTGCTCCTGACGCGCCGCTCGATGCACATGCGGAGTCATCGCGGCGAGATCAGCTTCCCGGGCGGGCGGTGCGACCCTGGTGAGACACCGATCGATCACGGCGCTGCGCGAAGCGCAGGAGGAGGTCGGTCTCGACATCGGCCGACCGTCGGTCGTGGGGGAGTTGGAGCACCTCTCGACGATCGTGTCGAAGAGCTACATCGTTCCCGTCGTCGCGACGCTCGACGAGCGAATCGAGCTTCGTCCTCGGAGCGGCGAGGCCGACCGGGTGATGTGGACACCGGTCGCCGAGCTGACCCGGCCCGGCACCTACCACCGTGAGCGGTGGGGGATCCCGCCGCTCGACCGGCCGTTGCACTTCTTCCATCTCGATGACGAGACGGTATGGGGTGTAACGGCGCGGATGTTGGTCGACTTGTTGACGTTGCCGCGTCAGCCGAGTTCCGAGCGCGACGCCGTCCACCGCCTGATCGGTGAGGCGCCGGCGACGTCGGCGACACGACCCCCGTCGCCGACCAGCGGAATGGACGACGCCCGAGGCTGCACCTACGTTGCGGCGATGACCGATACCTCCGTCAACGACGACCTGCGTCATCCGCGCCGACGCGCCCCGCTCGCCGTCGACCCGGCTGTCGCGTTCTCGTGGTCGCGCGTCGCGGGTCTGTTCACGCCGCACCGAGGGCGGGTCGCTGTCGTCGGCGTTCTCGTGGTCGTCGGCGCGGTGCTCGGCATCGTCAACCCGCTGCTGATCCAACGCGTCTTCGACGACGCGCTGTTCGGACCCGACGGGCTCGACCTGGGTCTGCTGTGGGTGCTCGTCTCGATCATGATCAGCGTCGCGATCGTCTCGGGTGCCCTCGGCGTGGTGCAGACGATCCAGACGAACGCGCTCGGGCAACTCGTGCTGCGCCAGCTCCGCGACCGGCTGTACCGACACCTGCAGACGTTGTCGCTGTCGTTCTTCTCCGGGGCTCGCACGGGCGACCTGCAGTCGAGGCTGTCGTCCGACGTGTCGAGTGCGCAGAACGCCGTCACGTCGACCCTCTCGTCGATCTTGTCGAACGGCATCACCTTCGCAAGCGCGCTCGTTGCGATGTTCATCCTGTCGTGGCAGCTCACCGTGGTGACCCTGCTCTCCATCCCGCTGTTCGTTCTCGCCACGCGGGCCGTCGGTTCACGACGTGAGCAGTACACCCGCCACATGCAGACCGAGACCGCCGAGATGTCGACGATCACCCAGGAGACGCTGTCGGTGTCGGGGATCACGTTGGCGAAGCTGTTCGGGCGCCAGGACCGTGAAGTCGAGCGATTCACCGATTCGAGCGCTCGTCTCTCCGAGTCGGCGCAGCGCCAGCAGGTGATCGGGCAGGCCTTCTTCACCGTCATCCAGACCTTCCTGGCGGTGACGCCGATCGTGGTCTACCTCGCGGCGGGCTACGCCCTGAACGGTGGCTCCGATCTGACTGCGGGCACGATCGTCGCCTTCACCACACTCCAGAATCGGCTGTTCTTCCCCGTTGCGCGGATGCTGGAGACGTTCGTCGAACTGCAGTCCAGCCGAGCGCTGTTCGGACGGATCTTCTGCGTATCTCGACATCGAACCCGAGATCGTCGAGGCCGACGATGCGGTCGACCTCGACCCTGCAACGACTCGAGGTGTGACCCGATTCGACAATGTGCACTTCCACTACCCGGACACCGACACGGCGTCGCTGGGTGACATCACGTTTCGTCGCCGAGCCCGGTGCAGCTCGTCGCGTTCGTCGGGCCGTCGGGCGCCGGGAAGTCGACCGTGTTGCAGCTGGTCGCCCGGCTGTACGACCCGGACGAGGGTGCGGTCTCGGTCGACGGCGTCGACCTGCGTGACCTGTCGTTCGAATCGCTGGCGCACGCGGTCGGCTTCGTCACCCAGGAGTCGTACCTGTTCGCAGGGTCCCTGCGCGACAACATCGCCTACGGACGCGAGGACGCGACGAACGAGGAGGTCGAGGCCGCGGGCCGTGCCGCGGCGATCCACGACCGGATCATGGAGTTCGACGACGGCTACGACACCGTGGTCGGCGAGCGCGGGTTCCGGCTCTCGGGCGGTGAACGCCAGCGCATCGCGATCGCTCGCGTCCTGCTGTCCGACCCGAAGGTGCTCGTCCTCGACGAGGCGACCTCGGCGCTCGACACCGCATCGGAGCGTCGGATCCAGGAGGCGCTCGGCACGCTCATCTCCGGGCGGACGACGCTGGCCGTCGCCCACCGGCTGTCGACGATTCAGGCGGCCGACGTGATCCACGTGGTCGATCGCGGGACGATCGTCGAGTCGGGCACCCACGACGAACTGCTGGCGACGGGTGGGGCGTACGCCGACCTCTATCGGGAGCAGTTCGGCGACGGCGAGATCGAAACCGAGTGCGCCGACGGCATCGTCATGTCGGATGGCACCGTGGCGCCGGATCGGGATCGCGAGCACTGTGCCCGGCACCTGGAGCGCGTGCGCGGCCACTGATCGGCGATCGGTCAGGCGCCCCAGCCGCCGGAGAAGTCGAAGAACTGGCCGGTCTGGAATCGGTTGGTCCCGTCGAGCAGCACGGCCGTCACGTTCGCCAACTCGTCCATGGTGCCGAGGCGTCGCATCGGCGTCTGGGCCTCGATTCGCTTGCGTCGTTCGGGATCGTCGGCACCCGAGGCCTTGATGAAGCCGGGGAAGTCCATGAAGTTCGTGCCGACAGCGTTGACCTGGACACCGTCCCGGGCGTGTTCGAGGCCGACCGCGCGCACGATGCCGTTCGCGCCGGCTCGGGTGCCGCCGTAGATCGACGTCATCGGGTCGGGCCGCCCACCGGTCGCCGAGGTGAACACGACGATCTGGCCGGCACCGGCGCTCGACCATCGGCGGGAGCGCCGCCTGGAGGGCATGGAAGACCATGTCGAGGTTGGTGCGTTTGATCTGTTCCCACTGCTTCGACGTCATGTCGAGGAACTTGCCGACGATGATCACGCCGGTCACGAAACAGGCCGAGTCGAGCCGGCCGAATCGATCGAGTGCCCGGGCGACCAGCGCCTGGTTGCCCTCGGCCGTCGTGAGATCGACGTCGCTGACGGTTTCGACCGTTGCGCCGAGCGCCTCGAGCTGCGGCACCTGCTCGTCGAACGACTGCTCGACACCGACCATGCTGCCGTCGCCGGCGGAGCCCTGGAGCACCAGGTCGTAGCCGCGTTCGGCCATCGTGCGTGCCAGCGCGGGACCCACGTAGCCGGTGGCCATCGTGATCAGGGCAACAGGACGTGATGCTTCGGTCATCCCAGCATGATCGCAGCTGCACCCCGGTGCCCACGATCCCACGGGCAGCCCCCCAGGGCCCTACCGCCCCACTCCCATGAACGCCAAGGTCGGGGGTTTGTGTGACCGAAGGTGTCGTCGAGTGTGGCTTTCGCTCACACGAACGCCAGGGTCGAGGGTTTGTGTGACCGAAGGTGTCGTCGAGTGTGGCTTTCGCTCACACGAACGCCAGGGTCGCCAGGGTCGGGGGGCCGGGGGCGGGTCCGGGGCGGTCAGGCGAGGTTGCTGAGCGTGCTCCACATGTTGCGGACATGCGCGGGTGTCGTCGTGCGTGCGCCGACCGAGATCCGCAGCACGGAGCGTCCGTCGAGCACTGTGCGGGTGAAGTGACCCGCCTCACTTGCGTTGGCCGACTCGATGAGCGCGTCGGTCGCCGAGTCACCCGCCGTCAGCGCGACGCAGACCAGGTTGAGGGGGTGGGGTGCGACGATCTCGAACCGGTCGTCGTCGGCGACCCACTCCGCCAACTGCTGGGCCATCGTCACGTGTTCGAAGACCATGCGTTGGAACGACTCGGTTCCTTCGCAGCGGATCGTGAACCACAGTTTGAGCGCCCGGAAGCGGCGACCGAGCGGGACCTGCCAGTCGCGATAGTCGATCACCGCGCCGGATTCGGCGGCGGCCGAGCGGAGGTATTCGGGGAGGATGCTCAGCGCGCCGAGCAGCGATGACCGGTCGCTCGTCCAGTAGGTCGTGCAATCGAAGTTGACGCCCATCCACTTGTGGGGGTTCGTGCAGTACGAGTCGGCGAACTCGATACCGTCGTTGACCCACCGGAACTCGGGCGCCAGAGCGGCGATGCCGGCCATCGCTCCGTCGACGTGGAGCCACACACCGGCGCGCCGACAGATCGGTCCGATCAGTGCTGTCGGGTCGAACGCCGTCGACGATGTGGTGCCATGGTTGGAGTTCACGAAGAACGGGACGAGCCCCGCCGCCCGGTCGGCGATGATCATCTCGGCGAGCGCGTCGGGGCGCATCGCGAACTCGTCGTCCAGCGGCACGACGCGGAGCCGGTCGGTCCCGATGCCGGCGATCCGCAGTCCCTTCTCGATGCTGGAGTGCGACTGCGACGTGGTGTACGCAACGAGCTTCGTCGTGTCGCCGTCCGCGTTGACGGCCCCGCCGGTCGCTCGAAATCGCGCCGACAGGATCGCGACCAACGTGGCTTCACTCGCCGAGCCCTGGATGACGCCGCCTCCCGCGTCGCTGGTCGAACGGAATCGATCGGGCAGACCGAGCAGCTCCTGCATCCAGTCGAGCATCAGCGTCTCGAGTTCGGTGCATGCCGGTGAGGTGACCCAGCTCATACCCTGGACGCCGAGTCCGGCCGACAGCAACTCGCCGAGGATCGAGGGGTACGAGGTGTTCGCCGGGAAGTACGCGAACCAGTTCGGGTGCTGCCAATTGGTGACGCCCGGGATGATCACGCGATCCACGTCGGCCATGACGGCCTCGAACGACTCGGGTGCGGTAGGTGGGTGCTCGGGCAGGGCAGCGCGGATGTCGCCCGGTTCGACCGTCGCTTGGACCGGGCGACCATCGATCCCTTCCAGGTAGTCGGCGATCCAGTCGACCAGGTCATGTCCGTGTTGCCGGAACTCCTCGGGCGTCATCAGCGTGACGATACGTCACGTAACGGGTCTGACCCATCGCGTCACGCGTCACGTGATGGGTCAGACCCGTTACGTGACGCGCGGCTCGTCGGTGTGCGGGCCCATGCGATTCCGGCGCACGCCGACCGAGATCCGCCAGAAGATGAACGCCATGCCGGCGGCGAGGGCGACGAACACGGCGGTCTGCCGCCAGCCACCACGGGCCTCGCTCCCGCATCCGGGCCGCTCAACGAGTCCCAGGCAGTCGCTGAGATTGTTGTCCTCGGGGTAGAACTCCGACACCGTGGGCACCGGGCGATCGACATCTTGTTCGTTGACCGGCTCCGGGGCAGGTTGTGTCGGCTCTGGGTCAGGTTGTGTCGCGGGCGGGGCGTCACCCGCGGCACCTGCGGGCGCGGCCGGGCCGAGAATCGAGACGACGGCGACGAACAGGGCCAGGATGAACCGGGCCGGGCCTCTACGATCCATGAGGTGAGTCAACCGCAGACCCCGGCCGATCCCACACGGAATTCGTCGGAGCATCCCGACCGCGCCACTGTGCTCGTGGTCGACTTCGGAGCCCAGTACGCCCAGCTGATCGCTCGTCGGGTCCGCGAACTGCACGTCTACTCCGAGATCGTCCCGAACCGGATCTCCGCTGCCGAGATCGCCGAACGATCACCGGCGGCGATCATCCTGTCGGGTGGCCCGGCGAGCGTGCATGTCGACGGTGCTCCACAACTCGACACGGCGATCTACGACCTCGGCATCCCGATCTTCGGCATCTGCTACGGGGCGCAGCTGATCGCCCAGCAACTCGGCGGCGTGGTCGGCCGTGGAATGGCGGGGGAGTACGGGCGGACGTTGCTGGAACGCACGGGCGACTCGTCGATCCTCCCCGACGACGCGCCGCACTCACACGAGTGCTGGATGAGCCACTTCGACGGCATCACCGAGCTGCCCGACGGGTTCGTGGCCACGGCCACCTCGACCGGCGCACCCGTCGCCGTGCTCGAGAACGACGAGCGCAAAATCTACGGCGTCCAGTTCCATCCCGAGGTCGTCCACTCGCCGTACGGGATGGCGGCGATGGCGCGCTTCGTCCACGAGCGCGCCGGCATCGGCGCCGACTGGGCGATGTCGTCGGTGATCGACGAGCAGGTCGCCGAGATCCGTCAGCGGGTCGGGGACGCCCGGGTGATCTGCGGCCTGTCCGGGGGTGTCGACTCGTCGGTGGCGGCCGCTCTCGTTCACAAGGCGATCGGTGCACAACTCACCTGCATCTACGTCGACACTGGGCTGATGCGAAAGGGCGAGTCGGAGCAGGTGGTCGAGACCTTCCGTCGCAACCTCGGGATCGAGCTGATCCATGCCGACGAGGGGGAGTCGTTCTTCGAGGCGCTGGCCGGGCTCAGCGAGCCGGAAGCGAAGCGCAAGGCGATCGGCGAACGCTTCATCCGGGTGTTCGAGAAGTACACGGGTGGTCTCAGCGAGGCGAAGTTCCTCGTGCAGGGGACGCTGTATCCCGACCTGATCGAGTCGGGTGGCACCGACGGCGCGGCGTCGGTGATCAAGAGCCACCACAACGTCGGTGGGCTGCCCGACGACATGGAACTCGAGTTGATCGAGCCGCTGCGGGATCTCTTCAAGGACGAGGTCCGTGCGCTCGGCACCGAGCTCGGTCTGCCCGAGGAGATGGTCTGGCGGCAGCCGTTCCCGGGTCCCGGCCTCGGTGTACGGATCATCGGCGAGGTCACGCCCGAGCGGGTCGCCGTGCTGCAGGAAGCAGATGCGATCGTGCGCCACGAGCTTCATGCGGCAGGCCTGGAGCGGGCGATCTGGCAGTCGTATGCCGCGTTGCTCGCCGATGTCCGCTCGGTGGGAGTGATGGGCGACGAGCGCACCTATGGGCACCCTGTCGTGATCCGGGCCGTGACCAGCGACGATGCGATGACCGCCGACTGGGCCCGGGTGCCGTACGAGACGCTCGAGATCATGAGCCAGCGGATCATCAACGAGGTGGACGGCGTGAACCGCGTGGTCTACGACATCACCTCGAAGCCACCCGGCACCATCGAGTGGGAGTGAGCGAGTGGGAGTGAGCGAGCGACCCGGTCGCGGAAGGGCCGGTCTTCGGACGGTTTCGGCGAACCCGGTGTCAAATGTGAATTTCTACGTCATTTCGCAACACCTTCGTCATATTCGGTAGCATTGCCGATCGTGAAGCAGCTCCTCCGTGTTGCCCCAATCGCGCTGATGGTTGCGCTCGTCGTCCCGGCGATGAACCCGCACGTCGCCGCCGCGAGCCCAGTCGACCAGCAACGTGCCCGCGTCGAGAGCATCGTGGACGAGCTCGAACGGCTCGAAGAGCGGGCGAACGAAATCGCCGAAGACTATGTCGAGGCGCTCGATGCCAAGTCGACGCTCGACGCCGAGATCGTCGAGCTCGAAGCCGACATCGCGGTCAAGGAAGGCGAACTCACCGAGCTGCGCGCCGACCTCGGCGACATGGCCGTGCGCTCGTTCGTCGGCTCCGGCACGACCCCGCTCGGGCCACTGTTCGAGGACTCCGGCGACATCAACGACGTCCTCCAGCGTGACCAGCTCGCACGCGTGGCGCTCAGCGCCGGCGACATCAGCACCGACGAGCTCGACGCCTTCGTCAGCGACCTCGAAGACGATCGCGAAGTGCTCGACGACAAGGTGGCCGAAGCCGAGGCCCTCGCAGCGTCGCTCGTCGACGCCCAAGAGGAAACCGAGCGGCTCACCGGCGAGTACGAGCAGGCCCGGATCGATGCCGAGGCCGAGTTGGGCCAACTCATCGCCGAAGAAGAAGCGCGGCGTGCCGCCGAGTCCGCCGCGCGCCTGCAAGCCGAGATCGAGGCCTCGCAGAACCAGGCGAACAACAACTCCGGCGGCGGCAACTCCAACTCGGGTGGCAACTCGAACTCGGGTGGCAACTCGAACTCGGGTGGGGGCGCCAACAACTCCGGCACCACCAATTCGGGCGGCAACAACAACTCCGGTGGCGGCAACGCCGACTCGGGTGGGAGCAGCACACCGGCACCGGCACCGGTTGCGGCAGCGCCGCCTCCCAGCTCGCGCGCGGGCGTGGCGGTCAGCGCTGCGCTCGGTCAGCAGGGTGTTCCGTATCGCTACGCGACGTCGAACCCCGGCGTGTCGTTCGACTGCTCGGGCCTCACCAAGTACGCATGGGCCCAGGCCGGCGTCTACCTGCCGCACCAGTCACGTGCGCAGTATGCCTCGATCCCGCATGTCGACAAGGGCTCGGCGCAACCGGGTGACCTGCTCTTCTACTACAGCCCGATCAGCCACGTGGGTGTGTACCTCGGTGGCGGTCAGCTCGTGCACGCTCCCAACACCGGCAGCGTCGTGAAGACCGCGAGCGTGAACTGGGGCAAGGTCTCCGGCGTCGGCCGTCCCGGCTGATTCGGTTCGCCGGACACCAGCGTTGCGAGTACTTCTCGTCGACTGACGTCAACGTCGTCGTCTCGGGCCTCGGCCTCGGCCTCGAACGATCTGCTCCCGAATCAGCAACCGGATTCGGGCCCGTGAGCGCCGTGAGCGAGCTGTCGTCTGCTCAGCAGTTGACGTCGATCGTGGCGACGAAGCCGTCTCCGTGGATCGGGTCGACGGAGAAGAAGTCTGCGAAGGTGACGTCGCCGAAGATGCGGCCGCCGTCGATCTGGAGATCGGCGTCACCGTCTCGGAGATAGCTGATCCCGGGGTTCACGCCGTTCTCGTCGTAGCGTCCCTCGAAGCCGACGGTCGGCTGGAGGTCCGGTGATTCTTCGAATGCCGCTCGAATCACCTGCAGCGTGAAGCCGTCCGAGCTCCGGCCGAATGCGTCGAATCCCGGATCAACCAGGAAGGAGTCGGGGTCGGTGGCCGACGTGATGCACGTGCCCATCTCGAACGCGTACTCGGTTCCGTCGTCGAGCGTCAACGTGCCGTTCCCGCTGCCAGCATCTCCGCCGGCGTCCCCCGCCTCGGCGTCGGACGAATCCTCGCCGGTGTCGGATGCGGTCGCCGGGGTGTCGTCGCTGCGGTCGTCGCCGGAGCCGCCGTCGGAGCCGCCGCACGCCGCGAGTCCGACGGCCAGGGCGACGAGCACGGTGGTGCGGGAGATCGTTGGTCGGTTCATGCCGGAACCATAGATGACGGTCTCGTGCCAGTTCTTCGAATTCTCGACCTGTGTCGGCCTCCGAGGTCGGTTTGCGTCACGGCATCGACTTTCGACGGCGTCGTACGCGACCCAACGGTGGATCGGGGGTGTGACCGGGTTCGAGCCTGGCGGCGGGTCGGCGAGTCGTGAGACCCCGAACGAAGCCGGGGGTCCCAAACCGTCTACGTTCGAGCCGATGAGTGCTACGTCACCGATTCACATCGACCGGGTGACCGCCTGGCTGGACGAACACATCGATGGGATCAGGGGGCCGTACCACTTCGACTTGATCACGGGCGGCCGTTCGAATCTGACCTACCGGGTGACAGATGCAACGGGGAAGGTGTGCGTGCTCCGCCGGCCGCCGACGGGCAAGGTGCTCGCCTCAGCGCACGACATGGTCCGCGAGCACACGATCATCTCTGCGGTCGGGCGTACCGACGTTCCGGTGCCACGCACGATGGGTGTGTGCACCGACGCCGGAATCAATGGCGCCCCCTTCTACGTGATGAGCTACGTCCACGGCGTCGTGCTCGACAGCGCCGACCGGGCAGCGCCCATGACCATCGACCAGCGACGCCGTGCGGGGGAGCACCTGATCGACGTACTGGCCGACCTCCATGCCGTCGATGTCGATGCCGTCGGTCTGGGCGACCTCGCGAAACGCGACGGGTACGTCGAGCGGCAGGTGCGCCGCTGGACGACGCAGTGGGAGAAGTCGAAGACACGTGAGCTCCCTGCGATCGACGAGGTGGCCCGTCGTCTTGCAGCCGATCTGCCGGCGCAACATGGGGTGTCCATCGCGCACGGCGACTTCCGCTTCGGCAACTGTCTCGTCGACACCGAGGCGGGACGGGTGACCGCCGTACTCGACTGGGAGCTCTGCACGCTCGGCGACCCGCTGGCCGATGTCGGCTACCTCGGTGTCTACTGGTCGGATCCGGGCGAGGAACAGCCCCGCCCGAACGACCCAACGGGCATTGCAGGCTTCCCCACCTACGCCGATCTCCTCGAGCGGTATGCGTTGCGCACTGGACGGGACCTCTCCAACATCGGCTACTACGTGGCGTTCTCGTCCTGGCGGCTCGCAGTGATCTCCGAGGGGGTGTACGCCCGCTTCCTGCATGGTGCGATGGGCGACCAGGAGATCGATCCCGACACGATGACCGGATTCAAGCTCGGCACGGAACGTCTCGCAGCCGACGCACTGGCCGCCCTCTCCGGTTGATACCCCGAGAATGTCCGTTGGTTCCTGGCACCGACGAACATTCGAACGACGAATTGAATCCTGCGAGACTGGTTCGATGAGCGAACATCATGCGCTGGACGGCTGGGAGCGTGGGGAGTTCACATCCGCCGGGATCACCCACGACACCTATCGGAAGGGAACCGGACCGGGTGTCGTCGTGATTCACGAGATCCCGGGGATCACGCCGAAGGTGGCACAGTTCGCCGACGAGGTCGTCGCTCGCGGCTTCACCGTCGTGATCCCGGACCTCATGGGAACCCCCGGCAAGCCGCCGAGCACGCCCTACATCGTCGGGAGCATGGCCAAACTGTGCGTCGCCCGCGAGTTCACCGTCTTCGCACTGAACAAGACATCACCCGTGATCGCATGGTTGCGGGCGCTGGCCAGGCGGTTGCACGACGAGGTCGGTGGCCCCGGCGTCGGTGCGGTCGGGATGTGCTTTACCGGTGGGTTCGCGCTCGGGATGATGGTCGACGAGATCATGCTCGCTCCCGTGCTGTCGCAGCCTTCGCTGCCGTTCCCGATGGGGTTCGCGCGCGGAGCCGATCTCAACCTGTCACCCGATGACGAGGATGCCGTGATCAAGCGAGCGCAGGACGGCTGTCAGGTGCTGGGTCTCCGCTTTCTCGACGACAAGGCCGTCGGGACTCGATTCACCACGCTGCGCGAGAAGCTCGGCGACGCCTTCATCGCGATCGAATTGCCGAGCAACGCGGCAGTCGGACCACTCGGTGCTGACCGAACAGCGTGACGACGCGAGCGTGGAGCGGGTGCTCGACTTCTTCGTCGAGAAGCTGCAGGTCTAGGCCGTGGCACCCTCGGCGAGGGTGCGCGCCGTCTTGTAGTCGGCCTTGCCGTTCGGGGCCCGGGGAATCGCCGGGACGAACACCACCGACTTCGGCGCCTTGTAGCCGGCGAGGTCGTTCTTGACCGCGGCGATGACCGTTGCCTCGTCGACCGTCGGCGCCCTCGGCGATCGATGCGACGGCGGTGACCGCCTGGCCGAACTTCTCGTTCTCCACCCCGACCACCAGGCAGTCGACGATGCCGTCGACCCGCTTGACCGCCTCCTCGACCTCTTCGGGGAAGACCTTCTCGCCGCCGGTGTTGATCACCTGGTTGCCGCGGCCGAGCAGGATCAGGGTGCCGTCCTCGGCGACCATCGCCAGGTCGCCCGGGAAGGAGTAGCGGACCCCGTCGATCACGCGGAAGGTCCGTGCCGACTTCTCCTCGTCCTTGTAGTAGCCGAGTGGCACGTTGCCGCCGGCAGCGACCATGCCGACCTCGTCCGAGCCCGGCGTGACCTCGCGGTCGTCGTCGGTGAAGACCTTGGTGGTGGGCATCTGGGTGAACTTCGCCGTGTCCATCGACATGCCCTTCATCGTGATCTGGGTGCCCATCGACCCTTCGGACGAGCCCATGGCATCGACGAGGACGGCCTGTTCGATGCGTTCGAGCATCTGCTGCTTGACCTCGGTGGTCCACATCACGCCCGACGACAGGAAGATGCCGACCGACGACAGGTCGTAGGACCCTCCATCGGGCTTCCCCTCGTCGATCGCGCGGACGAGCGGCTTGGCGAAGCTGTCGCCGACGATCGTGATCGATGTCGCCTTGTGATCCTCGATCTTCTGGAGCACCTCGTGTGGGTCGAGGCTGCGGTTGGTGAGGGTGACGATCTCGGCGCCGGCGCACATCGGGATGAACCAGCCCAGCCAGCAGCCGGTTCCGTGCATCAGCGGCGCACACGGGATCGACACCATCCGCGGGTCGATTCGACCGCGCTCTTCACCATCTGCGCGACCTCGGAGGCGTCGGCCGGCGGCTCGAGGCCGACCATCGGGAAGCCCTGCATGATGAACCCCTCGGTGAGCCCGCCGATCTGGTACATCACACCCTTCGGCATGCCCGGTCGTGCCACCGGTGTACAGCATGTAGAGGTCGTCTTCGCTGCGCTCGATTCGCCTCATCGGTGCGTGGTCGGCGATGACCTGTTCGTAGTGCCACGGCGCCCGGCACGTCGTCGCCCGGCCCGTCGTCGACGACGATCATCAGCTTCAGCTTCGGCAACCGGTCGGCGACGCGACGCGACCCGATCGGCGAGCGATCGATGGAACACGATCGCTTCGGAGTCGGAGTTGTCGAGGAGATACCAGAGTTCCTCGTCGAGGTACCGGTAGTTCACGTTGATCGCGACGCCACGCATCTTGAACGCGGCGTAGTGCGCCTCCATGTACTCGTTGCAGTTGTACATGTAGAGCGCGATCTTCGAGTCCGGGCCGAGACCCGCGTCGGTGAACGCCTGCGCGACGCGTGCGCTGCGGTCGTCGAACTCGGCCCAGGTGCGCGAGTCGTCGCCATGTGTGATGGCGACTTGATCGGGGATCGCGTCAGCGATCGATTCCCACACGGTGGCGAAATGCATCTCCATCTCGGTGATCGTAGGCCACGGCGTTGTGTCGATCGTCATGCAACGGCTCGTCGGAGCCTCGGAACATCAAGAGTGGGTCTACTTGCTCAAGCATGGCCCGGACGGCGTCGAACACCTGTCATGGGAGCGACGTCGTGGCAACACATCAGGACCTTCAGCGGGGATGTCGAACGCACGCTTGAACAGCTACGCCGCGACGTGTTCGCCGCCCGCGCGCTACTACCTCGCCGACGAGCCAGTGGTCGCCTCGACGTCGGTTGACACTTCGGCCGTCGCCTGTCTCGACCGTCCGGCGTCGATCGACGACACGTTGCGGTGGAACGGCCACGAGGGCACCCACTCCGTTCTCGACGTCACCGACGGGGTGGCGGCCCGACCAGCATGTGCAGCGGTGTCCGTCCTCGAGCCCGAATCGATGCGGCGGTGCTTCGGGCGGATGAATCCGACACTGTTCGAGGTGCTGATGACCGACTTCGACGCCGCGGATGTCTGCGACCCGGGAAGCGGGCGATACTTCGTGATCGCCGAGCCCGACGCGCCGGCCCTGGTCGTGTTCGTCGGGTGCACGGGTGCCTGACGAACGTTCGGGTTCCGACACCCCGACACCGGGTCCGAGTCACCGGAACCGCTGTCGTTGCCGGAGGACGTGACGCACGCGGGTGCGCACAGCGCGCAGGCGGCTCAGCGGGGTCCGCCGTCGACCTGGATCGTCGTGCCGGTCGTGTAGGTGGACGCATCGGTGGCGAGGTAGAGCGCGGCGCCGACGATCTCATCGGGTTCACCGCCTCGCCCGAGCGCGTAGCCCGACCGGGCCGCGGCTTCGAATTGGTCCATGTCCCACGCCTTGGAGATGTCGGTGAGGAACGGTCCCGGCACGATGCAGTTGACACGGACCGCCGGACCGAACGTTCGTGCGAGGCCGTAGGTCAGGTTGTTCACGCCCGCCTTGGCCGCTCCGTAGACGATCTCCTGTGCGCTCGGCCGGGTCGAGGCGATCGACGATACGAAGATGATCGAACCGCCGCCGGCCTCGACCATCCGGGTCCCGATGTTCGCTGACAGGCGGAACGGACCCTTCAGGTTGACGCCGACGACCTTGTCGAACAGCGACTCACTGATCGCGTCGACGCTGGGATACAGCGGCGACATCCCGGCATTGTTGACCAGCACGTCGCAGCGTCCGAATCGCTCGTACACAGCGTCGGCGAGTTGGTCGGCAGCGTCCCACTCGGCGGCGTGATAGGCGACCGGCAACGCGGTACGTCCCAGTGCCTCGACCTCGCGGGCCACCGCCTGGCAGTTCTCGATCTTGCGGCTCGCGATGACGACATCGGCACCCTGCTCGGCGAACGCCAGCGTCATCTGGCGTCCCAGGCCCCTCGAGCCGCCGGTCACCACGGCGATCTTGCCGGCCATGTCGAACTTGCTGATCGCGGTCATCGGCAGATTGTCATCGGACCGATGCGCTGCTGGCGAATCGCCGCGTCAGGGGGCATTGCTCAACGCTGGTTCTTCGCGTCGGAGGATCCGGGCGAAGTTCCGCCAGTGCTTCGCGAGGATCAGCAGACACAGGCCACCGGCCGCTGCGTACTCCCACGCTGGGCTTCCGAGGAGTGCAAGGCCGACCGGGACGAGACCGATCGCAACGAGTGACCCGACCGCCGCCTTGCCGGTGACGCGGGAGACGAGCCACCAGACTGCGACGGCGAACGGGGCGACGATCGGGTAGAGCGCGAGCAGCACCCCGGAGCCCGTTGCCACGCCCTTCCCACCGCGGAATCCGCGGAACACCGGGAACATGTGGCCCACGATCGCAGCAGCGCCGCACCAGTAGGCCAGGGGTCGTCCGTCGACGATGAGCGGGATGACCGTTGCGATGACTCCCTTGAGTGCATCGAGCACGTACACCCAGATGCCCTTGCGCCAGCCGAGCGCCCGGGTGACGTTCGAGGCGCCGGGATTCCCCGATCCGACCGTTGCGATGTCGATCCCGTTCGCCCGGGCGATGAGGGTCGCGCTCGGGAACGTGCCGAGGAGGTAGGCGAGGGCGATCAGGACCACGGGCACGCTGACGATCCTTGCAGATGAATTGGCGAATACGGACAACGATCCCTTGCATTTTCGGGTCCCGAGGAACGGTGAGCCGCGCGGGTGACATACTGGAGGCTGACGTTGCATGACGCCGGCGGGCGTTCGTGTCATCAACAACCAACACATCGCACCACGTGCTTCACCAGACCTTCGTCTCACTCCCGGCGGAACGGGACCAGGCCACTCCGTTCGTGCGCGTGTTTCGTGCGCTGGTCGTCACAGCCCTGCTCGGTGTGTCGGTGGCGCTCCTGCCGGCGGCTCGATCGGGCACCGCGGTTGCGGTGTCCACCTGGCACGTCGCCCCCTGGGGGGACGACGCCGCCGCCGGCACTCGCGATCAACCGTTCCAAACCGTGCAGCGAGCCGTCCGGCGCGCCACGGGCCACGACGTGGTCGTGCTGCGCGGTGGCCTGTACCGAGAGTCGGTGCTCGTTGCCGACAAGGCCGTGCACATCCGCTCCGCGCCCGGGGAACGGGCGGTATTCGACGGCGCTCGCTCGGTCGTTCACTGGCGTCGCGATGGCGACCACTGGGTGTCGGACCACTGGACCCAGCAGTTCTCCCGCGAGCGTGCGGGCGAGTCGGTCGATCCCAGCAACGTCGCAGCCGGCCACCCCGACCAGGTCTTCCTCGATGAGACGCCTCTCCACCAGGTGCTCGATCGCGACGAGATCGCCCCGGGAACCTTCTTTCACGACGTCGACGCCGACCAACTGTGGATCGGTGACGACCCGGGTAGGCGACGGGTGAGCGCGTCCACCCTGAAGTGGGGCTTCCACTTCAAGGATGCGGACGGTTCGACGCTGTCCGACGTCACCGTCCGCCGCTATGCCACCGAAGCGTCGAACATGGCAGCGATTCGTGCGCACGGTGACGATCTCGTCTTCTCCGGAGTGATCGTGGAGCAGAATGCTCGCATCGGGCTCTCCGCGATAGGGCGCGACATCGTCCTGCGCGACAGCGACTTCTCCGACAACGGCCACCTCGGTATCGACGGTCATCTGGTCGACGGGTTCATCCTCGAACGCGCTGCGGTCACCGGAAACAACCGCGCTGGATTCGACCCCTTCCACTCCGGCGGTGGCCTCAAGCTCACTCGATCGACCGGGATCACCGTGCGCGAGAGCGACGTCTCGTTCAACGGCGGCCCCGGGATCTGGACCGACCTCGATGTCGACGGAGTGACGCTGCTCCGCAATCTCGTCGAGGGCAACGACCGCGCCGGAATCGAGCTCGAGTTGTCGACTCGGATCAACGTGCTCGGCAATGTTGCGCTCGACAATGGCGAGGCCGGAATCTGGGTCATCGAATCCCGGGACGCGCAGATCCTCCACAACGCGAGCTTCGGGAACCAGAACGCGATCGAAATCGAGGAAGGCCCCCGTCGCGAGGTGGCCGACATACGCGTCTTCAACAACACGCTCGGACGTGCCGCCGACGGCGCTGTGGCGTTGCTCGACGTCAACGATTGGACCGAAGAAAGGTCCGCGGACGACATGCGGGTCCGGATCGACGACAACGCCTACTGGGTGCCCGACGACTCCGGCACCGAGCGTCTGAGCCGGTGGGGGCGTTGGCCGAGGTCGCCGGGAGTGTCGGAGACGCTCGACCGTCACCGACTCGTGACCGGGCAGGCCGCCAACTCGATCGTGAGCTTCGCCGACACCAATCCATATGTTCGCTCGGCCGAGAACTTCGACTACCGAGCGCCCGACTCGATGCAGCGCGGCGTGCCGGTCACCGGGTCGGCCGCCGAGGCGCTCGGCGTACCTGATGGTGGCCGGCTGCGAATCGGCCCGCCGGTGGCCGTGACGCGTCGCTGATCAGCGGTTTCGATCAGCGTGTGGTGATCGTGACCGGAACGCGGGCCGGCTTCGAGTGGTCCATCATCGGCTTCGGGGGTGCGACATCGCCGGCCGAAGCGGCGAGCATCGCGGCCTCCCCGTGGCCGCCGACACATTCGGGATCCGGACCGTCGAGTGGAATGCCGACGAAGAACTTCGCGGCCATGCAGCCGCCCTGGCACGCGTCGTAGCTCCCGCACGACGCGCAGGCTCCGGCCGATTCAGGTTCGCGGAGTTCGGAGAAGAGGTCGCTGTGCTTCCAGACCGAGCTGAAGCCACCGGGGTCGCGGACCGAACCCGCCTTGAACTCGTCGTGGATCACGAACGGACAGGCGTAGACATCGCCGATCGGGTCGATCAGGCAGACGACGCGGCCGGCACCGCACAGGTTCAGACCGGGCAACGGCCCCGTTCCGTCTTCCCGGCCGAGCGCGTTGAGGTGGAAGAACGAGTCGCCGGTGAGCACGTTGTCGCCGTGGGCGAGCAGCCATTCGTAGATCTGGCGCTGCTGGGCCTGTGTGGGATGCAGGTCGTGCCACGAGTCGGCACCACGGCCCGAGGGGCGCAGGCGGGTGATCCGCAGCTGGGCGCCGTAGGTATCGGCCAACGCCTTGAACTCGTCGAGTTGGTCGACGTTGTGGCGGGTGACGACGACCGAGATCTTGAACTCACCGAACTCGGCGCCACGCAAGTGCTCCACCGCTTGAATCGCAGTTGCGTACGACCCGACCCCGCGTACCGCATCGTTGGTGTCCGCGTCGGTACCGTCCAGGCTGATCTGGATGTCGAGGTAGTCCATGGCAGCGAGGCGTCGGGCCTTGTCCGCGTCGATGAAGGCGCCGTTGGTCGAGAACTTCACGCCGATGCCCTTGCCGATCGAGTACTCGACGAGCTCGAAGAAGTCGCGGCGGATCATCGGTTCGCCGCCGCCGATGTTGATGTAGAAGACCTGCAGGTCGTGCAATTCGTCGAGGACGGCCTTGGCCTCCGCGGTGCTCAGCTCGCGGGGGTCGCGGCGACCGGACGACGACAGACAGTGCACGCACTCGAGGTTGCACGCATACGTGAGTTCCCACGTGAGACAGATCGGGGCGTCGAGCCCGCCCTTGAGCTGCTCGACGAGTGCGGGTGCGCTAGCCGGCGCGCTCATGAAGCATCTCTGATTCGTAGAGGGACGTGAGTGCCTTGTCGAAGGACGGCCAGCGCCGTTCGTCGATCTCGCAGGCGGCGAGCGCGTCGGCGACGGTGTCGTGGTCGGCGAGCGACTGCACGACGCGTACGACGTCGGGGTGTTTCAAGAAGACGAGCTTGCGCGTGTCGTAGTGGTAGGCCAGTGCGCCGAAGGGCTCCGGCCGGAGCGCCACCTGCGGGTGCAGGTCGAGCGACGAGTCGAGCACGTCGAGGGCGTCAGTAGACGCCGCACATCCCGTCGATGGAGATCTCCTCGATGAGCAGCTCCTCTTCGACGAGTTCGTCGGCCTCGACCTCGTCGTGCGCTTCGATGGCGTTGGTTTCGTCCATCACGGCAGCGTACCCGGCGCCGGTGGGTCGGGAGCAAGCAGGCATTCTCAGCTCCGGTTCACGGGCCCGGTGCCGAGCGATGCGGTCAGCAATCCGAGGGCGAACTGTCGGTCCGACAGTGGCTCGGTGGCGATCACACGCAGGTCGATCGGTTGGCTGGCCCGGCGATCACACCGAGGGCGACCACGGCGACGACGAGTGCAACCGGAAAGACCACGAGGCCGGGACGGGGGTCGTCGACGGAGCGAATCGCAACGCGGCAATCACGCTCCCCGCGACGCCGACCAGCACCGACGCGATGAGCCCGATCGTCACGGCAACCCGTTGCGTTCCCCCTTGGCGGACGGCGCCGCGAAGGAGGCGCCACCGCAGTCGCGCGAACAGGGTGACGACTCCGCCCGTCCCGAGTTCTGCCGCTGCAACCTGCTCGACCGGGGCGATGGTTCCATCACGGGTGTCGACAGGATGATCGTTCCGCCGCCGGCCCGGAGGCGGTCGAGGATCAGCCGCATCGTGCGTGTCGACACCGGGTCGACGCCTTCGAACGGCTCGTCGAGCATGACGAGCCGAGGCCGATGGAGCAGAGCGGCGATCAGCGCCGCGCACCTCGATTGTGCCGCTGTCGACCCGTTCGGACAGACCAACCCGTAGCACGCGCCGTGCCGAACGGTGAGCGTCAGCTCATCGAGTGCCACCGTGTCACCAAACCGCTTCGTGAGCCCGACGATCCGGAGCGGTGAGGCCACGGATTGCTGCGTGGGCGGAGGGAGTTCCACCGACCAGTCTGGCGGGGTCTGCCAGTCGGCGCCGGGTTCGCCCGAACAGCTCGGGGTCGACGCCCATCGCTCGGGATGAGTATCTAGGGTCAGCGCTGATGAACGGATTGCGCGGCGGACGACGAACCCTGGTGGTGCTGTTCACTGCGGCGGTCACGGTTGCAGCGTGTACGCCTGGCAGCGGGGTCACCACCGACTCGGCCGTGAGGATCGACCGAACGGACGCACCCGGCTCGACGTCTTCGACCGCGCCCCCCGTCACTTCGCCGACCTCGGCCGGTCTTCCGACGTTGACGACGCCGGACCCCGGCACCGTGACCGGCACGCTCGACAACGGGCTCCGCTACCTGATCCGCGACAACGACAACCCCGGCGGAAAGGCCGAACTTCGACTCACCGTCGATGCCGGATCGGTGCTCGAGGACGACCGTCAGCTCGGTGGCGCCCATTTCCTCGAACACATGTTGTTCAACGGCACCGAACGGTTCCCGAAGAACGAGCTGATCGATGTCCTGCGGAGTTTCGGCGCGGGGTTCGGGGCGGACATCAATGCCAGTACGACCTACGACGAGACCGTGTACGAGCTGACCGTTCCCAACGACGACGACATTGTCGAAACCGGGCTGGACATCCTCGAGGAGTGGCTGTCGTTCGCCACGATCGACCCGGACGCTGTCGAGGCCGAGCGGGGCATCGTGCTCGACGAGTGGCGATCTCGCAGCCAGACCTCGAACGGCCGCGTGTTCGACGAACTCGCAGCATTCCATCTCGCCGGAAGCGAGTACGACGGTCGGAGCCCGATCGGAGGACAGGAGGCCATCGAGTCCCTCACGGCCGACGACCTCCGTCGGTTCTACGACGACTGGTATCGGCCGGATCTCGCGTCGGTGATCGTGGTCGGCGAGATCGACCCTGATGAGGTCGAGAAGTGGATCGTCGAGCGATTCTCCGATGCAACCTCGCGCGGCGACAGCCCAGCGCGGGAGGAGGTCCTCGTCGAGCCGGCGGCGTCGACCCGGGTCGACATCGTCGGCGATCCGGAGTTGGCCGAAGGGTTCGTCCAAGTCGCGCTGCCACTGCCGGCCGCCGCGATGGTTCCCGAGTCGATCGAAATGGACCAGCAGCGCTCGATCCTCGAGGGGCTCGCGTTTCAGATGATCGCCACGCGTCTCGACAACGAGGCACTCCGTGGAGACGCCCCGTTCGAGCGTGCCGGCCCGTCGTCCGCGTCGTTCGTACGGGGCCTCGACGCACCGGAGATCACCGTCGATGTCGGCGGCGACGACGTCGCCGCCTCCGTTCGGGCCATCGCCGACGAGTTCGAGCGCGTCGAGCGGTTCGGGTTCACCCAGGCAGAGTTGGACCGAGCAGTGGGATCGAGCCGCCGCTCGGCCGAGCAGAACTTCGCGAGCCGTGGATCCCGACAGGACGTCTCGTACGCCGAGGAGTACGTCCGGCACGTGCTCGAAGACGAGTGGTACGTCACCGCCGAGCAGGAGTTCGCGTTCGTTGATGCGGTGCTCGACTCGGCCACCCCGGAGTCGGTCGCAGAGGTGTTCGTCGAGCGCTTCGCCGAAGCTGGCGTGGCTGCGTTCGTGGCGGTTCCGAGCGACGAACTCGACTTCGTCGGAACGACCGAGGAGCTTGCCGCGGCGATCGATGGGGCCGACGATCGTGAACTGGAGCCGCCCGCCACCGAGGCGGCGATCGGTGATGCTCTGATGGTCCGACCGGACCCGGTCGAGGAGGTGTCGGAGGCGCCGCTGGCGACCGATCCGTTCACCGATGCGCTCGACCCGATCGTGCTCGAGTTCCCGAACGGCGCGCAGGTGTCGCTCAACACGACGACCATTGTCGAACGCGAGGTGTTCTTCGAGGCGCGGAGTCCGGGAGGGCTCGCCGCAGTAGCCGACGCGGACGTCCCTGACGCCGTCGCCCTCGGGGAGGTCATCGGAGACAGTGGTGCCGGCGACTTCGACCGCGTTGCACTCGAGGCGTTTCTCGACGACAAGTCGGTCTCGTTCGCGCCGTCGATCGAACCGTTCACCGACGGCATGTTCGGAATCGCCGCCACCGACGACCTCGAGGTGCTCCTCCAACTCGTGCATCTCCTGATGACCACTCCGCGAGCGGACGTAGCGGCGGTCGACCGCTACGTCGATGATCAGCTCCCGTTTGCCGACGACCCGTCGATCGACGCCGGCTATGCGGAGTTCGACGCGTTGCTCAACGCCCGGTACGACGAGCCCCGGTTCCTCCTCCCGACGCCCGAAACGCTGGCGACGGTCGATGCGGACGGGATCGAGCGGGTTGCCGTCGAACGGTTCGGTGACGCCGGCGACTGGTCGTTCTCGCTGAGCGGCGACTTCGACGTGGAGGACGCGGTCGAACTTGCTCGGGCCTATCTCGCTACGTTGCCGTCGACGAAGACCGCCGAACCACTGAGTTTCGACGAGCCTCCTCCTCCCGAGGGCGCCGTCGTAGTGGAGGCCGAGGCCGGGCAAGGTGACACGGCGAACGTGTCGTTCCTCTTCACGGCGTCGACCTCTTCGGCACGTCGCGACGACGTCTTGGCCCGCGTCGTGCGCGAGGTGATCGGTAACCGCCTGACCGACTTCATCCGGGAGGAGCTGGGTGACTCGTATTCGCCGTACGCCGCCGTCGATCTCGGTGGCGGCCAGACGCCGACGGTCGAGACCTACATCTCGGTGTCGACTGCTTCCGGGCTCGCGGACAAGGTGTCGGGAGCGGTGCTCGAACAGTTGGAGTTGCTCCGTGTCGACGGTCCATCAGCCCGGGAATTCACGAATGCGAGTGTGACGGTCGCCGAGCAGCTCGGCTTCATCAACAACGCACAGATCAACGACGAGGTCCTCGCCGTCCTCGTCGACCCTGGAGGCAACGCCTCGTTCGACGAGTTCGCGAACCAGGCGCGTTTCATCCAGACCATCACCGCCGACGACGTGCAGGCGGCGATCGAGATGTGGACGTCGTCGACCGACTACATCGAGGTCCGCGTGGTCCCGGGCGGCTGACCGCAATCGAGCACGCCACGGGCATGGGCGCCCGACTCAGTGTCGAGCGTTGACGGTGCGCTGCGACACCTCGACCAGTTGGCCGCCCCGCACCTCGTAGCTCACGACATGGTCGACCGAGTGCTGCCCGCTGCGGGCTTTCCCGCTCACGACGTCGATCCCCGTGCCGTCGACGAGAGGAAGCAGTGCGACGGCGCGGAACCCCTCGTCGGTGCCGGGCGACGCGCGCTTGTCTTCGCGTAGCAGGAGATGTGAATCCCAGATCCACGTGTCGTCGACACTGACGAACCGGCACCGGTGGCTCGCCTTCGACTTCGACACCATGCCGCCGGGGCACACGACCACGTTGCCCTCGACCCATGGCAACACGGCGAGGCCGTCTCGTCCGAACGCGGTCTCGAACGCCGACGCGATGATGGAGTCCTCGTCGCCGCTGCCGATCGCTCGTTCGATCTGGACCTGGCGGACGACATCGGCGACGTTGTGCAACTCGACGTCGCTCATGTCGCGGATCATCGCCAGCAGTGCGTCGGCGAACAGGTCGTCGGATTCCATGCGGCCCAGTGTGCCAGAGGGGTACTTCAGTGCTGACGACACCGACCAACTCGCGCCCGTCGCGTCACGTAACGGGTCTGACCCGTTACGTGACGCGTCACGGGATGGGTCTGACCCGTTGCGTGACGCGGGCCGTGATCGAACACGGTTTCATGTTCGTTGTATTGCGTTTGCGTACGTGATGCCGGTCACATCGCGCCTACTCTCTCGCTCATGCAGACCAAGGCAGCAATTCTCTGGGAAACGAACACGCCGTGGAGCGTCGAGGACATCGAAGTCGACGACCCGAAGGAGGGTGAGGTCAGCGTCAAACTCGCCGCCTCGGGCTTGTGCCACTCCGATGAGCACCTCGTCACCGGCGATCTGCCGTTCGAGCTGCCGATCATCGGGGGCCACGAAGGTGCTGGCGTGGTCACGAAGGTCGGTCCGGGTGTGAGCTGGCTCGAAGAGGGCGACCACGTCGTGTTCGGGTTCATCCCGTCGTGTGGTCGCTGCCCGAGCTGCTCCACCGGTCATCAGAACCTGTGCGACCTCGGCGCCCTGATGGGCCTCGGTATGCAGGCGTCCGATGGCACGTCACGTCACCACGGCCAAGGCAAGGACCTCGGCCTGATGTGCATGCTCGGTACCTTCGCTCACGACACCGTCGTCAACGAGGCGAGCTGCATCAAGATCGAAAAGGACGTACCGCTCGATCGCGCCTGCCTGCTGGGCTGCGGCGTCGTCACCGGCTGGGGCTCGTCGGTCTACGCCGCCGAGGTGTCTCCGGGTGATGTCGTGGCCGTCGTCGGTGTGGGCGGAATCGGCGCCAACGCGATTCAGGGTGCCAAGCTCGCCGGCGCCAAGCAGATCTGGGCGATCGACCCGATCGAGTCGAAGCGCGAGAAGGCGATGGAGTTCGGTGCGACCCACACGGCGGCATCGATGGCGGAGGCGATGGAACCCCTCGGCGCTGCGTCGTGGGGCACGATGGCCAACAAGGTCATCATGACGATGGGTGTCGGATCGGGCGAAGTGATGATCGAAGCCCTGGCGCTCGCCGCCAAGCGCGGCCGCGTCGTGGTGACCAACATCCACCCGGCGATGGAGATGTCGGCCAGCATGAGCCTGCTCGACCTCACGCTGATGGAGAAGCAGGTCGTCGGCTCGCTGTTCGGGTCGGGCAATCCCCGCGCCGACATCCCGAAGCTGCTCGGTCTCTATCGCGAGGGTCAGCTCGATCTCGATGGTCTCGTCACCAAGACCTACACGCTCGATGGCGTCAACGACGGCTACGACGACATGCGCGCCGGCAAGAACATCCGCGGCGTGATGCTCTACGACTGACAGCCGCCCGTTCTCGTGAACAGTTTCAGCGCACCGTGCGGCAACTGTTCACGAGAACGCAGGGGGTGGGGCGCTGAAGGTTGCGGAAAGGCGCCGGGGTCGGGGATCCTCGTCGCCGCAGCGGCGTCGGTAGCAGAGCTTGCCGCGCTGTCGCCGACGACGGCCGCATTCGGTCACGGCGGGGCCTCCGGTCAGCGACGACGTCGCTGGCAAGCTCGCTGCGCTGGTGTGACGTGGTCGCATCGGGGTCGGGCGGGGCCGACGTCGTTTTCGAGGACGTCGATCCTCGGTCACCGGAGGCCCAGGGCGCGATCGTGGCGTACTTCGCCGAGCTCGATACAACGTTCCCGTCCGGGTTCGATCCGGGCGATGCATCAATTGCCGAGGCTGCCTCGTTCGAACCGCCGACCGGTCGTTTCGTCCTCATCCGCCACGACGCCACGACGATCGGCTGCGCTGCGTTGCAGACGCTCGAGCCCGGGATCGGTGAGATCAAGCGGATGTGGATCGCTCCCGACCAGCGCGGCCGTGGTCTGGCCGCCCGACTGCTCCACGAACTCGAGGCCCGGTGCCGCACGATCGGCCTCCGCGCTGTCCGGCTCGACACCAACGCCACGCTGACGACGGCGATTGCGCTGTACGCGCAGTCGGGCTACGTGGCGATCGATCGGTACAACGACAACCCGCACGCCGACCACTGGTTCGAGAAGCCGCTCCTGTGATGCTGTCCCTTGCTTCTTCGGCGGTGTCGTTGTCGCTGCGGTGACGCTCGATCCGTACCGTGCCAACCGACCACCTCAACCGGAGGTGGCGCGAGCAACAAGGGACATCACATGCTAAGTCGACTCCTTCCGATCATCGTCGCAACAGGAGCATTGGCCGTTGGCTGCAACGGCTCGGATTCGAGCGAAGACGCAGCGAGCCAGCCTCCTACCACCGACACCGACACCGACACCGGGAGCGAGACCGGGGCCGACACCGGCAGCGACGACGATCCGGAGGTCGATCTGCCGATGTTCGCGAGCGACTTCGACCGGGTCTGCACGACGCAGGTCGGCTTCGCCGGAGCGACACCGCTCACCGAAGGCAGCGGTCCCCATCCGATCGTCCTGTTCCAGGAGACCGACAGCGGCCTGCTCATCGAGTCAGCGGCCGAACTGCCAGCCGGCTGGGCCGTGGACGAGGACTCGAACTTCGACGACAACGCGGACCTCGTCCCGACCGAGCTGATCGGCTGTTCGCAGATCGTCGCGCAGGAGCCGAACGGCGTGTCGTGTGACCTGGAGGGCGACGACGGGACCGTGACGACGCTCGACCTCGTCGACGTCACCTATGAGCTCACCGTCCACGAGGCGACGACCGGTGCGCTGGTCGGCACCGAGACGATCGAAGCCGCCGACACCGAGTGCCCGTTTGTCGTGTTCATCGAGGAGGGCGACACCCAGTACTTCAACTCCCCGGAGGCCGATCAGTACACGGATGCCCTGCAGTCCTACGTCGCCCCCGCCTGAGAATGTGCGTTGGTGCCTGGCACCGACGAACATTCCGATCTCGGTCCTGGGAGGACCGGGAGCTAGGTTTCGCGCAGGCGCCGACCGGTGCGCACGAGACCGAAGGAACCAGTGTGAGGACGAGAGCAGCCGTGTTGGCTGGTATGAATCAGGACTGGGACGTCGTCGACATCGAGGTCGACGATCCCAAGACGGGCGAGGTCATCGTCGAATGGGTGGCCGCGGGGCTGTGCCACAGCGATGAGCACATGATCACCGGCGACATGGTCCCGCCGGAGGAGGCCTGGGAGGCCCTCGGCATCGACAGCCTGTGGCCCATGATCGGGGGCCACGAGGGCGCCGGTGTGATCGCTGCGGTCGGGCCCGGCGTCTCCAGCGTCGAGGTCGGCGACCACGTCTCGGGTTCGTTCGTCCCATCCTGCGGTCGCTGCCGCTACTGCTCGACCGGTCGCCAGAACCTGTGCGACTCCAGCGGCGGCACGTTCAAGAAGGGCATGATCACCGACGAGACGAGTCGTCACCGTCTCGGGGACGGGACCGAGCTGAATCTGTTCGCCAAGCTCGGCACGTTCGCACGGTTCACCTGCGTCGCCGAGGAGCAGGTCATCAAGGTCGAGCAGGACCTGCCGCTCGAGGTCGTGGCACTGGTCTCGTGCGGAGTGGCGACCGGCTTCGGATCGGCGACCGAGCGGGGCAACGTGCAGGCGGGGGACACCGTCGTGGTTGTCGGAACCGGTGGCATCGGGATGAACGCGGTCCAGGGTGCGAAGGTCGCGGGAGCGCGACACGTGATCGCGATCGATCCCATCGAATTCAAGCGTGAGCAGGCGATGGAGTTCGGTGCGACGCACGTGTTCGCATCGATGGAGGAGGCGTTTCCCCAGGTCCAAGAGATGACGTGGGGTCACATGGCCGACAAGGTGATCATGACCCCGGGTGTGCTGTACGGCGAAATGATGGAGCTCGGTACGGGACTCGCCGGCAAGGGCGGAACGATCGTCGTCACCGGGATCGCACCGATCACGCAGACCGAGTCGTCGGTCAACCTGTTCGAACTCGCGATGTGGAACAAGGAGATCAAAGGGACGATCTTCGGCTCGCTCAACCCGCGGGCCGACATCCCCCGCCTGCTCGGGATGTACCGCGAGGGGCAGCTCAAGCTCGACGAGCTGATCACGAAGACGTACTCCCTCGACGACATCAACGAGGGCTACCGCGCCATGCGCGACGGCGAGAACATCCGCGGGGTCGTCCTGCATGGGTGATGTGCAGTCCGCAGCGGCCGCGGGCGGCGAGCTCCATCAACTCGTCGATCGGCTGTCGACGTCGGTCGTCGGACGAGTGCGTGAAATCGAGGTCACCGTTGCAGCGATCGCCTCCGATCGCCACATCGTCATCGAAGGTCCACCCGGCACCGGCAAGTCGACGCTGCTGCGTGCGGTTGCACGCGAGCTCGGGATCGGGTTCGAATTCGTCGAAGGCAACGCCGAGCTCACCCCCGCCCGCGTCGTCGGCCACTTCGACCCCGCTCGGGTGCTGAGCGACGGCTACGACCCCGACGTGTTCGTCCCGGGCCCGCTCGCGTCGGCGTTGCATGACGGTTCGCTGCTCTACATCGAGGAGCTCAACCGCGTCCCCGAAGAGACGCTGAACGTGTTGATCACGGTCATGAGCGAGCGCGAGATCACCGTCCCACGGCTCGGTCGCCTCGAGGCGGCACCCGGGTTTCGGCTCGTCGCGGCGATGAACCCGTTCGACGCAGTCGGGACCGCGAGGATCTCGGGGGCGGTCTACGACCGCATGTGCCGCATCGCCGTCGGTTACCAATCGACAGACGACGAGACGACGATCGTCCGCCGCGCGACTTCATCGGGAACCGACGACGTCGCCTGGATCGACCGCGCCGTCGAACTCGTTCGCTCGACCCGTTCGCATCCCGACGTCCGGGTCGGCTCGTCGGTGCGCGGTGCGATCGACATGGTGTTCGTGGCGACGTCGCTGGCCGAGCTGCGCGAGCTCCCTGTACTGGCACCCAACGTGTCGCTCGATGCTGCGCTCGTTGCCCTGTCGGGCCGAATCCGAGTGCGCGAAGGGACGACCAGGACGCCGGAGGACATCATCACCGAACTGTGGGAGTCGGCGTTCAACCGTTCGACCGACGACGGCGGAGGCGATGCCGAGGGAAAAGCGAACGCCCCGACCGGGGCCACGACATCCCGCTGAAGTCGCCGCCCGCCAAGGAGGGCGACGACGCCGACGACGAGGTCGCATCGGCGCGGAAGAAGACCACGTCACGTCGGGAGCTGGCCCAGCAGCCGCAGTTCGACGAGGTCTCCCCCGAGGTCGGTGAGATCGACGAGGCTGCGGTCGAGCAGGCAATGCAGGACGACCCCGACGAGATGCTCGCGATGCTCGCCGATCTGACGGGGGCAACAGATCAGCGGCTGCGTGAACTCGCACGACGCCTGGCGGGCCGCCTGTTCCTCGATGTCGCCAAGCGCGGTCCGGCTCGGCCCCGTGGGACCGGCAAGCTCACCACCCAGCCGTACCGGCCCGACGGTGGGGATCTCGACCTCGACGCGAGCCTCGACGCGGTGTTGACCGCACGCAGCTCGGGGAATGCTGTCGATTCCGATGACCTCCGGGTGCGTTCGTGGTCGACGCCCGGCACGGCGATCTGTCTGCTGGTCGACCGCAGCGGGTCGATGGGCGGGAAGCCGCTGGCGACCAATGCCGTCGCGGCGTCGGCAGTCGCATGGCGAGCGCCCGACGACTATTCGGTGCTGTCGTTCGGCAAGGACGTCGTCGCCGCGAAGTCCCAGGACGCCACCAAGTCGAACGAAGCCGTCGTCGATGCCGTGCTCGCGCTCCGGGGTTTCGGTACGACCGACGTCGCAGGTGCATTGCGGGCTGCAGGAGATCAGCTGTCGCGGTCCGTTGCGGCGCGCAAGATCACGGTGCTCCTCTCCGACTGTCGGGCGACCGTCGACGGGGATGCGATCGGCGCTGCGGCGGGGCTCGACGAACTCGTGATCGTCGCGCCGGACGCAGACAGCGAGGAGGCGGAGTTCCTGGCTCGCGTGACCGGAGCCCGCATCACGACGGTCGCCGGGCCGTCCGACGCGGCTGCCGCGCTCACCCGCGTGCTCGACACGTGACCGGCCGGGTCAGGAGCAGGAGATGTTGGAGTCGGGCACCACGCCGTAGACGATGTCGACGGTTTCGACCTCGGGGATCGTGTCGAACGGCACGAGTTCTGAAGTCGGGACGCTGTCGGGGATCGTCGTCGTGGTCGTCGTATCGGGGTCCACCACCGGCACCGTGGTCGCTGGAGCGGTCACATCGCCCGACTCGCCCGTACTGTGGTCGATGATCTGCTCGGGGCGATCGGCCAGCGTCACCTCGCCGCGGAACAGCTTCAGCACCGCTTGCATGTTGTCGCCACCGAGCCGTGGTTCGAGCACCGAGTTGCCCTGGATGGTCGTCCCCCGCGCCTCGATCTGATACGTCGTGATGTCGGCCGGGTCGGAGGTCTGCAGCACACCGGCGAACTGTTGGATCCGGTCGAGGGTCAGCCCGGTGTCGGTGACGATGTAGTCCTTGCTCACGTCGAACAGCGTCCGCACGACCGACGGTGAGAAGACGTTCGACAGCAGCTCGTCGCCCACTCGGCGGATGAAGTCCTGTTGGCGCGAGATGCGGCCCAGGTCGGAGGTGCCATCGCGCTCCCAACGGCCGTCTTCGGTGAGGTATTCGATCTTGCGTGAGCGGACGTACGCGAGCGCGTGTTCGCCGCTGAAGGTGAAGCAGCCGGCCTCTTCGACGATCAGCCCGGTCGCCCCGTCGCGCACGGGCGTCTCGAACGGAACCGCAACGCCGCCGACGGCGTCGACGAGCTCTTTGAAAGCGCAGAAGTCGACTTGAACGAAGTGGTCGGTTTCGATCCCGAAGTTCTGCTGGATCGTGTTGATCAGCCGCTGCGGATCGTCGCGTTGGTAGGCCTCGTTGATCCGGCCCTTGCTCGACCTGCCGTCGATCTTCAGCCACAGGTCCCGTGGGAACGACAAGACAGCCACCTGATCGGTCGCGGGGTTGACGCGCCACATCATGATCGTGTCGCTGCGCTCGCCCGCCCCCTGGCGATCACCGAAAGCCGACGCGAACCGTGAGTCCGGATCGAGGCAGGCGTTGTTGTCGGCACCGGTGATCAGGATGTTGCGGGCGCCGGGTTCGGCCAGTGGGAAGGTCTCCACCGGGATGTTCGGATCAACGGTCGGGCTCGGTTCGGACGCGTCGACCGACGGGCCATCGGCGGCACCATCGGTCCCGCCGGACGAACCGGGGTCATCGGACGCACCGACGGTCTCGACATCGGTGGGCTGATCCAGTACGACGAGTTGCCGTTCCTCGAGCTGCTGCTGGGCGAACCAGACGAGACCGGCGGCGACGAGACTGCCCACTGCGGTGCAGGCGACACCGGCGATCAACAGTCGTTGCGGCCAGGTGCGCCTGAGCGGTGGTCGCCTCTCGTCGTGCGTGTGTTCAGCTCCCATGACCGACGAGACGATAGCCAGTCGAAACCCGCCTCAATCGGCGCGGCGGACGATCCTGCAGGATCCCTCCGCAACCGCGGATCAGGGAAGAACGACGACCTTGGTGCCGATCCACGCCCAGTTCCACATCCAAATGGCGTCGTCGTACCCCTGACGCACGCAGCCGGCCGACAGGGGCGTGCCGAGCTGCCAGATCGACTGCACCGGCACGCCGTACTTCTTGGGAATCTCGTGGAACCCGATGTTGTCGCCGTTGCACCCCTTGGTGAACCGGACCATGTAGCCCCACTTGATCGCCGGGTTCTGGATGTTGTTGGTGTAGCGGGAGCGGGAGAAGACGCGATACTCACCGACGCGGGGGTCGCACCACTTCAGTCGGCCCGACACCAGGTGGGTCTTGAGCACAGTGCCGTCGCTGTCGACGGCCCAGACCCGCTGGCGTGACTTCGAGTACACGGCGCGACGGCCCGATCCGGAATTGGTCGGGAGCACCCAGGACGGCACTGTCGGCGGAGGTGGCGGAAGCGTCGTCGTGGTGGTCGTGGTGGGCGGCGGCGGAGGTGTCTTCGTCTGGACCGTGGTGCCGGGCCGGGAGCCGTTCTTCAACGGGTCGCCACTGGCAGGAAGCCCGAACGGATCGACCGTCGTGGTGGCGTCTTCCAGGACCGTGGTCGTGTCGCCGGGGACCGAGTCGTCGGAGGGGACGGCCGAGGCGATCGCGCCGACCGACAGTACGGACGACACGGCGACGACAACCGCTCCGATCCTCAGGCGAAGGTCTCCCGACTCGCGCACGCATGACCAGGACGTTAGCGGCAATCCACTGCCGATCGTCACTCAACCGCAAACTACGTGACAGTAGTATGACGAGCGCTCGAACGAGGGATGGTCAGACGGTGATGGTGACGTCGCAGGTCAACGACCCGTCGCCGGACGCAACGATCGACACGTCGGCGACCGTGCCGGCCGCAGCGAGATCGCTCTGCCCCGCCTCGAGGGCCGCGTGCGTCGACGCCGGCGCCGAGATCTTGACGGTCTCCACCTCGGCGCGCTGGCTCACCTTGGCCTCCGACTTGGCCCGACGCACGAGGGTGAGGGCCTCGATCGTCGGCTCGATCAGCGATGGGTCGCCACCGAGGCTCGACGGGGCCGGCCAGGCGGCAACGTGGACGCTCGTGTCATGCCACCAGCTCCACGCCTCTTCGGTCGCGAACGGGAGGAACGGCGCGAACAGCCTCTGGAGCGACGAGAGCGCCTCGCGTAGTGCGCGGCGCGCCGAGGTTGCGGCCTGTGGCCCCATCGCCTCGTACGCCCGGTTCTTGACCAGTTCGACGTAGTTGTCGCAGAACCACCAGAAGAACGACTCGGTGCGCTCGAGACCCCGCGCGTAGTCGAACGCCTCGAAGCCGGTGGTCGATTCGTCGATCACGGCGTCGACCTTTGCGAGCATCGACCGGTCGATCAGGTCGGACACGGCATCGGCGAGGGGGGCGTCCATGTCGACGTCGCCGAAGGAGAGGACGAATTTGCTGAGGTTGAGCAACTTGTTCGCGAGCTTGCGTCCGACCTTCATCTGATCCTCGGAATAGGCGGTGTCGACGCCCGGTCGACCCGAGGCCGACCAGTAGCGGACCGCATCGGTGCCGTACTGGTCGAACAGGTCCATCGGCGTGACGACGTTGCCCTTCGACTTCGACATCTTCTTGCGGTCGGGGTCGAGGATCCAGCCCGACAGTGCCGCGTGGGTCCAGGGTGCGGCGGCGAACTCGTGATGGCTGCGGGTGATGGTCGAGAAGAGCCAGGTGCGGATGATGTCGTGACCCTGCGGGCGCATGTCGTAGGGAAACACCCGCTCGAAAAGTCCGTCGTCCTCTTCCCAGTGGCCGGCGATCTGCGGGGTGAGCGACGAGGTCGCCCAGGTGTCGAGGATGTCGGGGTCGCCGGTGAACCCGTCGGGTTGGTCGCGCCGGTCTGCGGTGAATCCGTCGGGGACATCGGTCGACGGGTCGATGGGAAGGTCGCTCTCGCTGGGGGTGAGTGGCTCGTCGTAGCGCGGCTCGCCGGTGTCGTCGAGCGGGTACCAGATCGGCACCGGCACTCCGAAGAAGCGTTGCCGACTGACGAGCCAGTCGCCGTTGAGGCCTTCGACCCAGTTCTCGTAGCGGTGACGCATGTGGTCGGGGTGGAACGTGATCTGGTTGCCGCGCTCCACGAGGGCCGCCCGCAGGTCGGCGTCGCGCCCTCCGTTGCGGATGTACCACTGGCGTGAGGTGACGATCTCGAGCGGGCGTTCGCCGCGCTCGTAGAACTTCACCGGATGTTCGATCGGCCGCGGCTTGCCGATGAGGATGTCGTGACCGGTCAGCTGTTCGACGACCGCGCGCTGCGCCTGATTCGGGTACTTCCCGGCGATCTGTGCGTAGGCCTCGGGATCGACACCAGGAGGGGCATCGGGGAGCAGCCGGCCGTCGCGTCCGATGATCACGCGCAGATCGAGTTGCAGCTCGCGCCACCAGATGACGTCGGTCGTGTCGCCGAACGTGCAGATCATGGCGATGCCCGTTCCCTTGTCGGGCTGCGCGAGTTCGTGGGCCTTGATCTCGACCGTCTGCCCGTACAGCGGCACGATCACCTCGGTGCCGAAGTGGGGCTGGAAGCGTTCGTCGTCGGGATGCGCGACGAGGGCGACGCACGCGGCGAGCAGCTCGGGGCGGGTCGTGTCGATCTCGATCTGGCCGGATCCGTCGGCCTTCTGGAAGGGGATCTTGTGGTAGGCGCCCGGCCGCTCGCGGTCCTCCATCTCGGCCTGAGCGACCGCCGTGCGAAAGTCGATGTCCCACAGCGTGGGCGCTTCCTGGCTGTACGCCTCACCTCGTTCGACGTTGCGCAGGAAGGCGAGCTGGCTCACCCGTCGCGAGCGGGCGTCGATGGTGGCGTAGTGCTGGGTCCAGTCCACGCTCAGACCGAGTCGCCGATAGAGCGCCTCGAACACCTGCTCGTCCATCTCGACGAGTTCGTCGCACAGTTCGAGGAAGTTGGGACGCGAGATCGGGACTGCCTGGTGCTTCTTGGGTGGGTCGCCACGGAACGGCGGCGCGAATCCCTCCTGGTACTGCTCGTGCGGATCGCAGCGCACGCCGTAGTAGTTCTGGACCCGCCGTTCGGTCGGTAGGCCGTTGTCGTCCCACCCCATCGGGTAGAAGACCTGCTTGCCACGCATCCGCTGGTAGCGGGCGATCAGATCGGTGTGGGTGTAGCTGAACACGTGGCCCATGTGCAGCGAACCGCTGACGGTCGGGGGAGGGGTGTCGATCGAGAAGACATCGGCTCGTACCGTCGATGTGTCGAAGCGGTAGGTGCCATCTGCGTCCCACTGGTCGGCCCAGCGTGACTCGATGCCGTCCAGCGTCGGCTTCTCCGGGATGTTCGCCATAAGTGCGACAGGCTACCGACGCAGGGCGTTGCGGTGGGCTTCCGTTGCCAGTGCGGGACGAGGTCGGAGAACCGCAGCCACCCGAGGGTACGTCCGGGAACGCTCGTGTCCCAACACGTCGGAACGAGTCAGCAATGCGGGCCAGTCGCTCAACCGTGTACGTCGATGGTGCCCATTCCGCCGCAGTGGCGGGTCTGGTCGCCGAGTTTCACAGCGGGGCGGCCGTCGATGAACACTCCCTCGGCGCCGCCGGACGCCCCGATGATCTCAAAGCTGTTCGGGCCGCAGCACGCGGCGTGCACACCGCTGTCCCCGAGGCGAGCGGCGGGCAGACCGTTGATGTGGACGGTCGGGCTACCGGTCTTGATCGGGCCCGCGACCGAATGCGGGCAAGCGGGACATCCATGCGCGTCCGCCGGAGCGGTGGCGCGGGATCCGACGTGAGCGTACGCGAATGGGCTGACGGCGTTGACGCTGAATCGCCGGGTGAGGGTGCGGCCCTCGTACGTGACAGTCAGTTCGATGGTGTTGGGTCCCGGACCTGCAAAGGTGGGCCGGCTGCGGTTGCCGATCGCAGGGACGAAGGTGCCCGAGCCCGACCACTCAACGTTGTTGCTCAGTGGGGTGTGCCCGGGTCCACCGGGGTCGGCCACGGCGAGCGCTCCGAACAGCCAGCCTGTCGTGAAGACGTTTGGGCTCGTCCCTGCGGGGTAGGTGAGCTCGAGCAGGATCTTGTCCTCGTCCTTCTCCTCGTCCTCGTCCTTGTCCTTGTCGTCCGGTCTCTGGTCGGTTGGCTCCTGGGCATCCGATGGTGCGGTGGGCTCACTGTGCGGCGGGAGGGACCTCTGCTCCGAACCGTCGGGATTGATGAAGATGACCGGCTCGAGGATGCTGCCGTCGTCGCCCTCCGTCCAGACGATCCCCGGCATGTCGGGATGGTCGCCCGGGAAGTCAGGCGAAGTCGGTTGCCAGGTCACTGACCCATCGGGGTTCACCACTGGAGCGATGAGCCCGTTGTCGCTCAACCAGTCGATTGCGTCGTCCCCATCGAGGATCTCTCCCGATGAAGGGGCGAGAGTCGACGAGTCAGGGCTCCCGTCGGCACCTCCATCGCCGTCACCCCCGTCACCGGCGTTGGCGTCGGGTCCGGTGGCCGCGTCCCCTCGTGAGGTCGACGATGACACGAGGATCGAGATGACGGCCACGCCCACTGCGATCGCCGTGCCGATCACGGTCGTGGTCGTGTTGTAGGCGGGAGTCTGTTGGCAGTCGAGCTCGGACGAGCAGTCGTCGGCGAACGCGATCGCCGGCCAGAGTGCGGCGCCGACGCCGGCCACGATTCCGGCACACCTACGGAAAAGGTGAGGCCTCGTCATCTCGTGCACCCCCTTCGTGTCCTCGTCTGCGAGATACATCTTGTGGCGTCACTCGTATCGCACGCAGGCCCGATGTCCTTCTCAACGACGCGGGTGCCGGTCAGGAAGTTGGTGTGGTGACGGTCACAGGCCGTGGGTCGGGGGCGAGGGCGGGGCATGGACGAGATGGCGCTCACCTGCTTCCGAAGGACCACGCGCCTGTGGTGGCCTTGGCTGCGGTGACCATTGCGCCCGCCGCGATCGTCGCGACGGGTGCGAAACCGAGGATGTCGCCAAGCGACTGCGATGATGCTGACGCCCCCCGAGCGAGTTGAACGACGAACAGCAGCGAGATGGCGATCAGCGCGATACCGATGCCGAATGTGATCTTGGAGAGGGTCGGCGACTGGACGAACAAGTCGGCGAGCGCGACCCCTGCCAGCAGGACGATGAGAATCCCCAGGTCGACGCCGCGTGTGGTGGTGTCGTAGTCGAGCAGGATCAGCACCGGGACCTCGAAGGCGTTGAATGAGTCACCCGGAAAGCTGATCCAGGGTAGATAGACGCTGAGTGCCGCAAGGATTGCGCCGGCCAATTGGACGAGGGCCATGCCTTCGAGGCGTATTCCTCTTGCGGTTGCGCTACTCGCCGGTGGGGGGCCGACAGGCGGTGCGCCGGCTGGTGTCGATCCAGGAAGTGGGGCGGCTGGTGGTGGGGCCGCGGCGGCTGGTGGTGGGGCCGCGGCGGCTGGTGGTGGGGCCGCGGCGGCTGGTGGTGGGGCCGCGGCGGCTGGTGGTGGGGCCGCGGCGGCTGGTGGTGGGGCCGCGGCGGCTGGTGGTGGGGCCGCGGCGGCTGGTGCCGACAAGCACGCTCCGCAGTTTGGACAGGAGCTCTGCGTTTCGGCCGTTGGTGCCCCACACTCGGTGCAGAATTGTGGCATCGCTCAGGCTCCTCTCGAGCTATTGCTCAGCGGTGTCCCGCAGTCGACGCAGAAGCGTTGACCAGGTGGGAACGTGCGGTTGCAGGTGGGACAGGTGATCGAGGTCGGCGGTGGAGCGGTGGCTGGTGGCGGTGCGGCTGGTGGTGGTGGTGCGGTGGCTGGTGGTGGTGGTGCGGTGGCTGGTGGTGGCGGTGCCACTGGTGGCGGTGCGGCTGGTGGTGGTGCGGTGGCTGGTGGTGGTGCGGTGGCTGGTGGTGGTGCGGTGGCTGGTGGTGGTGGCGCAGCTGGTGGTGGCGCAGCCGAAGGGGTGGTGGAGGGTGTCGGAGCGGCTCCGCTTGCGCCACTCGGTATCGGTGTTGAACAGCGCAGGCAATACGGCAGGACACTCGAGTTCATCGACCTGCACGAAGCGCAGCGCCATCTCCATCGTTCACTCATCGTCGCACCACATATGGAACGGGGACACGTGTCAGCCGGTCGGTCGAAGACAACTCGCTGATTGCGCCGTCGACGGAAATCTCGTACACCCGGCTCTGCAGCGTTTGCTGGTGCATGACCGTCGCCTCGACCTGGAATCCGCCCGAGTCTTTGACTGCAGACTTCAACGGATGAACGAGGGCCTGCGCCTGATCAGCAATCGCGAGTAGCCCGGCGTCGCCGGAGGCAGCCGATGTCCACTCGAACTGATCTGCTGACTCGATGATCCAGTCCGTCGACCTGCCCGCCAGTCGAAACCACGACCGAAGGTATGACGCGGCCGCATCTGGCGACTCCAGATTCAGTGCGGCGCGCCTGTTGAGTTCGTCGACGGTGGTCGGATCGCCGACCAGCATGAGCTGGTCACCTGTTCGAGCGCAGACGTGCGACACCGGTCGCTGCGAGACGATCATCGTGACGGCGAAGAACTCGACGCCCGGATACGGAGATTCATCAGACAGTCGGTCCACCCTCACCGATGCTGCGTGCTCCATCGTCTTCGCCAACGCAGGAACTGCCGAGCGCAACTCGCGTATCACTGTGTCCGCTTCCGGTGGGGGCAACGTGTGTCTTGTCGTCACTGCGGCACCTCCTCGCATCTCATGAGCCGGCCGTGCTGGCCAGGTTGTCGTCGTACATCTCGCCGTACAGCTCGCCGTAGGAGTTCTTGCCGTGTGTGCCGGACGGCTTCAGCGTGCCGTCGACGAACTGGCGACGAATCTCGGCTCGGCCGGTGGCTCGTCCAGCCGCATCCGCTTCCTTCCAGATCGGGGAGTCTGACGGGTACAGCTCTTTCAGCTTTGCTTCACCGGCCTCGCGGCCGACGAAGTCGGCGTAGCCAGTCTCGTCGGTTTGGCTTCCCGGCGGCAGCGCAGCATCGCGAGCTGCATCGTAGGCCGCGCGATACTCATCAACGTTCCTCAGATTGTTGCTCCGTCCCTTGTCATAGGCGATGCGGTAGTCAGTCTCGGTTGGACCCTCCGGGATGTTCTGGCCCGCCGCTCGCTGCTCCCTGGAGAAGTCGATCTCCTTCGTCACCGCTGAGGTCTCCTCGTCGTACATGTGGTCGAGCCAGGCCTGCTTGCTCGGCCCGTTCAGCGCCGCGTCGCGGGCGGCGTCGCTCCGCGCATGTTCGACTTCGTGCATGATCGTCTCGGCTGCTTGTTGAGCGTCGCCCTTTGGATTCAACACGATTTCGTTCGCGACGTCGTCCCAGTGACCGCCGCCACCAGGGTATTCCTCAGGCGAGACCCTGACCGTGATGCCCTGCTGCTTGATGTAGTCGAGTGCGTCTCGGCCTGAATTCGTTGCCTCGAGGAGGTCTGAGCCCGGGATCGTCGGGGGCACCGCTGCCGGCTCGGGTTCCGGCTCCTGCGTTCCCTCGCCTTCTTGCTCCGGTTCGCCGGCCCCTTGCTGTTGTTCGGGCTGGGTTTCGGTGTCGGCTTCAGGTTGAGTTTCGGCGTCGGGTCGGGTCTCGGGTTCGGGTTGGGTTTCGGGTCCGGTCTCGGGTTGGGTTTCGGCGTCGGGTTCGGTGCCGGTCTCGGGTTGGGTTTCGGGTTCGGGCTCCGCCTCGGGTTCGGTGTCGGTTTCGGGTTCGGGTTGGGTTTCGGGTCCGGTCTCGGGTTGGGTTTCGGCGTCGGGTTCGGTGCCGGTCTCGGGTTGGGTTTCGGGTTCGGGCTCCGCCTCGGGTTCGGTGTCGGTTTCGGGTTCGGGCTCCGTCTCGGGCTCCGCCTCGGGTTGGGTTTCGGGTTGGGTTTCGGGTTCGGTCTCGGTTTCGGGCTGGGGTTCTGGCTCCGCGTCGGGCTCGGTCTCGGGTTCGGTCTCGGGTTCGGTCTCGGGTTGGGTTTCGGGTTGGGTTTCGGGTTCGGGCTCCGCCTCGGGTTCTGGCTCCGCCTCGGGTTCGGTGTCGGGTTCTGGCTCCGCGTCGGGTTCGGTGCCGGGTTCGGGTTCGGTTTCGGGTTGGGTTTCGGGTTCGGGTTGGGTTTCGGGTTCGGGTTCGGTCTCGGGCTCCGCCTCGGGTTCGGGTTCGGTTTCGGGTTCGGGTTCGGTGCTCGGTCTCGGGTTCGGTTTCGGGTTCGGGTTCGGGTTCTGGCTCCGCGTCGGGTTCGGTGTCGGTGTCGGGTTCGGGTTCGGGTTCTGGCTCCGCGTCGGGTTCGGTGTCGGTTTCGGGCTCCACCTCGGGCTTGGGCTCGGGTTCGGTCTCGGGTTGGGTTTCGGTTTCGGGCTGGGGTTGTGGCTCCGCGTCGGGTTCGGTGTCGGTTTCGGGTTCGGGCTCGGTCTCGGGCTCCGCCTCGGGTTCGGTCTCGGGTTGGGTTTCGGGTTCTGGCTCCGCGTCGGGTTCGGTGTCGGTCTCGGGTTCGGTTTCTGGCTCCGCCTCGGGTTCGGTTTCGGGTTCGGGCTCCGCCTCGGGTTCGGTCTCGGGTTGGGTTTCGGGTTGGGTTTCGGGTTGGGTTTCGGGTTCGGGTTCGGTTTCGGGTTCGGTTTCGGGTTCGGGTTGGGTCTCGGGTTCGGTTTCGGTTCGGGTTCGGTTTCGGGTTCGGCTTCGGGTTTCGGGTTCGGGTTCGGCTTCGGTCTCGGGTTCGGGTCTCGGGTTCGGCTTCGGGTTCGGGTTCGGGTGCCGGTTTCGGGTTCTGGCTCCGCGTCGGGTTCGGTTTCGGTCTCGGTCTCGGTCTCGGGTTCGGCGTCGGTCTCGGGTTCGGTTTCGGGTTCGGTCTCGGTCTCGGTCTCGGGTTCGGTCTCGGGTTCGGTCTCGGTCTCGGTGTTTCGGGTTCTGGCTCCGCGTCGGTTTCGGTGTCGGTTTCGGGTTCAGGCTCGGTCTCGGGCTCGGTCTCGGGTTGGGTTTCGGGTTCTGGCTCCGCGTCGGGTTGGGTTTCGGGTTCGGTCTCGGGCTGGGGTTCTGGCTCCGCGTCGGGTTCGGTGCCGGTCTCCGGTTGGGTTTCGGGTTCGGGCTCCGCCTCGGGTTCGGGCTCGGGTTGGGTTTCGGGTTCGGGTTCGGTGCCGGGTTCGGGTTCGGGTTCGGGTTCGGGTTGGGTTTCTGGCTCCGTCTCGGGTTGGGTTTGGGTTTCTGGCTGGGTTTCTGGCTCCGCGTCGGGTTCGGGTTGGGTTTCGGGTTCGGGCTGGGTCTCGGTCTCGGGTTGGGTTTGGGTTTCGGGTTCGGTCTCGGGTTGGGGCCCGGGGTCGGTGCCTGGTTCGGGTTCGGGCGCGGGTCCACCACCTGGCTCCGGGGTCGGTTCGGTTCCCGTGTCGGGCTCAGCCGGCTGATCTGGCTGGCCTCCGGATCCAGACCCTGGTCCGGGACCCGTTTCTGGCTGCGTCGGAGGCTCGGCGGGGGGTCCCGTCTCAGACCCGGGAAGAACCTGGGTATCCGGCGCGGGAGGGGGGCCTGGCGGTGGTCCAGGGACCGGCGGAGGGGCGTCGGGCGTCACGAAGATGACCGGGTCGTTGATGCTGCCGTCGTCGCCCTCGTTCCAGACGATGCCCGGCATCTCGGGGTGGTCGCCCGGGAAGTCAGGCGAAGTTGGTTGCCAGGTCACCGATCCATCGGGATTTGGCACCTTGGTGATCAGCCCGTGGTCGCTCATCCAGTCCAGTGCCTCCTTCCCATCGAGGATTTCGCCCGGCGTTGCTGACCCCGTCGGCGAGTCGGAGCTTCCCTCACCACCACCACCACCGTCACCGCTGCCGCTGCCACCCGTGTGCGGATCGATCGTGCCGGCGGCAGCGGCCCCGATCGATGTCGACGACGACACGAGGATCGAGATCACGGCCACGCCCACGGCGATCCCCGTGCCGATCACGGTGGTGGTGGTGTTGTAGGTCGGTGTCTGCTGACAGTCGAGTTCGGATGAACAGTCGTCGGCGAACGCAACGAGCGGCCAGAGCGCTGCGCCAACGGTTGTTGCGATGCCGGCGCACCAGCGCAACAGGCGCGGACTAGTCACGACCCCACCGCTTCAGTGATGCGCCAAGGACGACTCCCCAGATCGAGTGTCCGACGAGGCCGGTGACCATGAAACCCACGTTGTCGAGGCGCGCCTCGAGAAACGACGGATACACGAGGATCGTGAACACCTGCAGTCCGAGACCCCAGATCAATCCGGCGATCGCGCCACCTCGGGGCCGGACCAATGCAAACATCACCGCGAAGCTGATTCCGTTCCAGAAGTGGTACAGCCACCCAACCAACACCGCGATCCCGTCGTCGGTCGGTCTCCCGGTGATGCGAGAACCGAACAGCGGCATCGCCTTGTACGGGTTCGCGTGAAACTGGAAGATCCAGACGAGCACCGGACGTACGAGGTCGTAGGCAACCGTTGCGATCAGCCCGCATGCAATGCCGGCGACCGTTCGTGCGGCAAACCGATCGAGCTCCGGGTACCGACGCAGGCTGGCGAACACGAGCCCACCGAAGATCAGCGTGGCAGGCACGACCACGAGCGGGAAGGTTGCGCTCATTCCCCAGTCGGTGAATGCGTGCAGCATGACCGACAGGCCCGATGCGCCGGCCAGGCAGACCCCGAGCCACTTCACGCGCGTCGAGGGGCCGTGCTGCGGTTCGGTGATCGGTGCCTCGGTGGCGGTCACGGTGCGTCTTCCCCGAGCAGTTGCCTGGTCACCCGGCTCATCTCACCGCCACGCGGCAGCAAGAAGAGGTAGGCAAGCGCCAGCCCGAGGACCACGACGAACTGCTCCTTGAGCGCCGAGTTGCTCACTCGGTCCTGGTTGGTGATGACGAACGAGGTCAACGTGGGGATGCCGAGTGTGATCGCCACCCGAGCGACGAACGGCAGCTTGTCGCGAGCGTCGAGGAACCCGGGCATCCGTGCTTGGAGCGATTGACCCCATCGCATGACCGCGTAGGTATAGGCACCGATGAGCGCCGGGAACGCCTTTTGTGGAAGCAATCCGGCCTGATCGCTGCTGTCCTTGTGCGTTCCTGCCCAGACGAGGAGGAACAGCGCAACCGCAAGCAGCGGCGCGACGAGGGGCTGGAGCCCGGCCGGAAGTCTGCGTGCAGCCGCCTGGGTCCAGCGGGTGAGAGGCTTGCGGGCGAAGAAGATCCCCACTCCGAGTGCGATCGGGCCGAGCATCTTGATGAAGCCGGCCTGAGCTGCGCAGGAGCGCATCTCCGACGAACCCACCACGTTGCCCTCGCAGGTCTTGGTCGGCAAGACATCGGCGATGATGGCGAGGGGCTGGGCAAACGGGGTCCAGAGCAGGTACGACGCGACGATCGCCGTGCCGCTCAGAACGAGCAGCCCGACGATCCCCGACGAGTCCTCGTCGACCGTCGTCGCGAGTCGGTCCAACGGTGACTGTGTGTCGACGGCGTTCGGCATCACGAGTAGAACCCTGCGTAGAGATACACCGTCGTGTTCGAACCGTTGACTTCGATGACCGTCGGCACCAGGAGCGTCGCCGGGTCGAGCCGATCGTCGGTTTCCCAGTCGAACGGCCACTGGACGAGCACCGGTGGCGCCTCGCCGAATCGCCATTCGAGCGAGTAGCCGTCGTCGCACGCTGGGATGCCGAATCCCCCTACGGGGGACGCACGGACGTTCTCCACGATCATGGACGGCTCCGTTCCTGCGGCGAGGCCGGGGCCGAACGCTGCGTCGTAGTCCTGGGAGATGGCGCCATAGATCGCTGAGAGATCGGCACCGTTCCCCTGGCCCACGATCTGGTCACATTCCCAGCCGCTGATGATGACCCGCGTCGAGGTGTCGAGCGGAATCGCGACCGTGCCCTCGAGGACATCGGAGATTCCGACTTCGTTGGGGGCATAGGGACCGGGGAAACAGCGGGACTCTCCGAGCACGTCACAGGTCTCGAATCGGCGGATCTCCAGCTCGAGTGTTGACGCGTCTTGCCGGACGTAGCTCGCTGCGTACACACCGTCGGGAAGCGGACCGGACCGATCGACAATCGGTGGAGAAGGAGCGCCGATCCAATTCCCTTCGAACGCTGGCGGGAAAGCCTGCTCGATGAACTCGGCCGGGCTCCATCCCTCGGGGATGGCGGGCGCATCGGGTGTCGGCGCGGTGGTTGCCGGCGGGACTGTGGTTTGCGGGACTGCGGTCGTCGGCAACGTGGTCGCAGGCAGCGTGGTGGCGGGCACGGCCGTGGCCGCGACCGTGGTCGGTACGAGTGCCGTGTCCGGAAGGGTCGTGACCTCGCTTGGCACCGCGGGCAACGTTGTGTTCGACCCTGTAGCGCCGTCGCTCGGATCGTCCTGGGAGGCAACGAGCACGATCCCGGCGATCGTCGCTGCCACGATCGCCGCCGCCACACCCCACAACACCCCCCGACCCTGCGACGTGGGAGTTGGTGATGGCGGGGTCGTCGTGGGCATCACCATGGTCGGAGGTGGAGAGACGGTCGGTGGCGGTTCGCTCGGCAACGATTGGGTCGGCTCGTCGACCGGCACGGCCGGGGAAGGTGGGGACGCCACTGGTTCCCCCGCCTCGACCGGCGTGCCACACTCACCACAGAACCGCTCCGTGGGGCCCAGCTTCGAACCGCATTCGCCGCAGAAAGCCACCTGTCGTGCCCCTTTCGCCGTCCGCTCTCCGACAGCCATCTTGGTGATACGACCGGAGTCGTATCTAGGGCCGATGGTCCTCTCAGCGACTACCCGCGCGCACGCCCAGCAGTTGATCCTCCGTGAACATCGTGGACCGGGCGACGGCGTCGCTCGTACACTTCGGCGCGTGCTGCACTTGTATGACACCGCGACCCGCTCCGTGCGCGAACTGGCTCTACGTGAGCCGGGCAAGATCAGCATCTACCTGTGCGGGCCGACGGTCTACGGGCCCGCCCACCTCGGACACGGCCGGGCGACGCTCACCTACGACATCCTTCGCCGATATCTCGAGTGGACGGGCCTCGACGTGCGCCTCGTGTCGAACGTGACCGACATCGAGGACAAGATCATCGAGCGGGCGACGCGCGAGGGCCGTCCGTGGGACGACATCACGACGAAGTGCGAGGCGATGTGGTTCGCGGCGATGGACGGGATCGGCGTCCAACGGCCGACCGACATCCCGCATGCGACCGAGTACGTCGAGCAGATGGTCGAGCTGATCGGCGAGCTGATCGAGCGCGATGCGGCCTACGTGACGGACGACGGCATCTACATGGATGTCGAGTCGGTCGACGACTACGGGGTCGCTCGCGTTCCAATCACTCGAGGACATGCGCGCCGGTGGCGGCGAGCGCGAGGTGGTCGGTGCGGCCCAGAAGCGTCATTCCGCCGATTTCGTGCTCTGGAAGTTCAAGCGCGACGAGCCCACGGCGAGCGATCCGGCGTGGCCGTCGCCATGGGGAGCGGGCCGTCCGGGTTGGCACAGCGAGTGCGTGGTGATGAGCCTCGACCTCCTCGGCGAGGGTTTCGACCTGCACTGCGGCGGCCAGGACCTGCGGTTCCCGCACCACGAGAACGAACGGGCGCAGGCGGTCGCGCTCGGCAAGGCGTTCGCCAACCATTGGATGCACAACGGTTTCGTCGTCGACGCCGAGGGCGAGAAGATGTCGAAGTCGATCGGCAACGTGTCGAACCTGCTCGACCTGATCGAGCACTACGACCCGCGTGCGTATCGACTCGTGCTGCTTCAATCCCACTATCGCAGTCCCGTCAAACTGGGCCAGGCAGCGATCGACCAGGCGGTGGCATCGCTCGCCGGGCTCGATGCGTTCGCGGCACGCGCGTCGAGCGTGGCCGGTGCCGACCCGGACTCGACGGTGCTCGACGCGTTCCGTACCGCGATGGACGACGATCTCGACACCCCGAAAGCCATGGCGCTCGTGTTCGACACAGTGCGGGCAGCGAATGCGGCGATCGATGCCGGTGATGACTCGGCCGGTCCGCTGGCCGCTGCCGTGCTCGAGATCTGCGCTGCCGTCGGCCTCGAACTCTCCTCGGGCGGCGACGAAGTGCCCAGCGATGTCGCCGGGCGGGCTGCTGCGCTCGACCAGGCTCGCGCCGAAAAGGACTACGCAGCCGCCGACTCGATCCGCGCCCAGCTCCAGGCCGACGGCTGGACCGTCGAAACGACGAAGGACGGCACCACCGTTCGTCGTTGACGAGGGCTGTCGGCCTCGATCATGGGGTTCAGTTCACGACCTGGAAGCTGACATCGGTTGCTGTCGGTACGCCGACGAGGTCGGTGCATCGAACGCTGACAAATGCGATGCCGATCTTGCCGTCGGGGCCGCTGATCGCACTAACACTGTCCACGGTGCAGGCGCGGTCGATGGAACTGCGAGGAGTGAGGAGCACGACCGGATCGAACGTGTCGATGGACAGGCCGCTGAACCTAATCGAGTAGATGCCGGTACTGATCGTCGTGACCGAGCCGGTAACACCTGGTGGGAGCGTGCTGGACGTCGAGAAGTCGAACTCGCTGGCGTCGATCACGCCTGAGAACACGAAGTCGTCGATGCCAAACTCGGCTCGCGATGCGTATCGGTCGTCGTGGTTGTGGTTTGCGTAGTAGCCGTTGACGTCGACGATGACGTCGACGTTGCCGCGGTCGTTGAAGATGTTGAAGGTGCCGGTGGTGGAGAGTGGGGTGTTGACCGCGTTGGGGGTGGGGTCGCCACTGGCGCGGGGGTTGAGGTTGCTGGTGCCCGGGTTGGCTCCGTCACCCCAGAGCGTGAGGAACGTGTCGGAGGTCGGTCGGACGGCGGTGACGTTGAGCGACAGCCCGTTCGCGTCGGTCGGAATGGCCGACGCGCCGGTGCATTCGCCGTTCGAGCCGTGGGCAGTGACGGTCACGACCTCGCCCGGACCCAGCGGGCTGGTCTTGGGGCCGACGGCTTGGTCGGCGCGGCGTATCGACCAGTCGACAGGGGTTGATCGAGATGAAGACGGGCCGGTCACCTGATGACACGTCGGCGCTGGCGATGTTCAGCCCACCGAGGCCGGCGGCGCCGGCGGTGATGGCGACGGCTGCACCGACGGCAGCCCAGCGGGTACGGAGTCTGGACAAACGTGTGCTCATGAACCGACCGTATGACGCCCGCCGATCTCGCGCAACCGGCGTCCTTTCGAGGTTCCGACCCGGCGAGGGTGACGTCAGGGATTCGTGTACCCCGATACGCACGCTCGCGACGACCATTTCGTCGCGGGCACACAGGAACAGCTCCGTTGGCTTCGTGTCGTAGAGGTGGTCGTGGTCGAGTTGGGCGTAGTGGTCGTTGTGGTTGTGGTTTGCGCAGTGGCCGTTGACGTCGACGATGATGCTGGTCAGTGGCGTTGGTCACAACGGGGTGTCGGGTTGCAGCGTGGCGAGCACGTGACGACTCGAGCGCGAAGTTACCGGTGGGTAGACACGGTGGTTACCGATTGGTAACTTGGGAGCATGAGCGATTTTTCGATGGCACTCAACGAAGACCAGCTGACCCTCCAGAAGTGGGTGCACGGCTTCGCCGAAGAAGTGGTTCGCCCCGCTGCGGGGGAATGGGACGAGAGGGAGGAGTTCCCGTATCCGATCGTCGAGCAGGCACGTGAGATCGGCCTGTACGGCTGGGAGTTCATCGCCGAGGGAATGTTCAACGATCCGACCGGCCTCTCGATGCCGGTCGCGATCGAGGAGCTGTTCTGGGGTGATGCCGGGATCGGCATGGCGATCATGGGCTCGGCCCTCGCGGCGGCGGGCATTGCGTCGTCCGCCACGCCCGAGCAACTGATGGAGTGGGTGCCGCAGTGCTACTCGAACGAGAAAGGTGAGCTCGCCCTCGGCGCCTTCTGTGCGTCGGAGCCCGACGCCGGATCCGACGTTGGCGGCTACCGCACCTCGGCCGTCTACGACGAGAAGACCGACGAGTGGGTGCTCAACGGCACGAAGGCATGGATCTCGAACGGTGGCATCGCCAACATCCACGTCGTGGTCGGCGTGGTCGATGCCGAACTCGGTTCGAAGGGACACGCTTCGTTCGTCGTGCCGCCGGGGACCAAGGGCCTGTCGCAGGGCCAGAAGTACAAGAAGCACGGCATCCGTGCCTCGCACACCGCCGAAGTCGTCCTCGACGACGTGCGGGTTCCCGGTCGCTGCCTGCTCGGCGGCAAGGAGAAGCTCGACGAGCGCCTTGCTCGTGTCCGCCGCGGTGAGAAGGGCAACGCGCAGGCCGCAATGCAGACCTTCGAGGCGACCCGACCTGCCGTCGGCGCCCAGGCGCTCGGTGTGGCCCGCGCCGCCTATGAGTACGCGCTCGAGTACGCGAAGGAGCGCGAGGCGTTCGGTCGCAAGATCATCATGAACCAGTCGATCGCGTTCATGCTTGCCGACATGGCGACCGAGATCGAAGCCTCCCGTGGCCTCATCTACCGTGCCGCCTGGCTCGGCAAGAACGGTCAGTTCCAGAACGCCGAAGGCTCGATGGCGAAGCTCAAGGCCGCCCGCACAGCTACGTGGGTGACCGAGCGGGCGATCCAGATCCTCGGTGGCTACGGCTACACCCGTGAGTACCCGGTCGAGCGCTGGCACCGTGATGCGAAGATCCACGACATCTTCGAAGGCACCGAGCAGATCCAACAACTGGTCATCTCCCGGGCGATATCGGGCCTGCGCATCGAGTGATTTCGGGTTGATGGCAGATGAGTGATTTCGGTCGCTGATCGGCGATCCCTAGTTTCATCCCTAGCGATTTTCGCGTGCGGACTGTGACGCCCCTGGCGTACTGTCGTCTCCATGGCGACGATCCGCGAGAAGTAGCCAGGCGTCTGGGAGGTGCGCGTCCTCACGGGCATCGCATCCACTTTCGCAACGAGTCCACGAAGCGCCGCCGGGAGATCCTGGTCTGAAGCGCAGAACCCGGCTTCCCTGCCCACGGGCAGGCAACCGGGTCCATTTCCTACGGGTACTCACCCGAGGCACTGTCCAGTATGCGTCGATCGGCGATGATTCGCGAGCATCCGGTGGTCGCGCGACCGGATCGAGGGAGGTCGGCTGCACACGAGTGTCATCACGGGTCGGTGTGGCCGGTGACGTCCTTCGCTCGCCCTTGTATTCGTAACCAGCGCTCCAGCAGATGCAGAGACAGCGTGTCCGGACGGAACGGGCGGGTAGACCACGTCAGGTAGTAAGCCATCAGGTAGTGAGACCCTCCCGCTCATTCGTCGGCGGTGGTATCACAACGATTGGAGAGACCCGCCAAGGAGGGCCACCATGCGCGCTGCCGTGCGACCTCGACTCGTCGCAGAAACCCACAGCATCACCCGGAAGACCCGCCTCACAGGTCGACGACGAGACTCCAGCCCTCCAGGGACAACCTCCCCGGTGCTCACATCCAGGGTGAGGTGGATGAGGCGCACGGGTCTTGCCATCGGCGCCACGATTGCGTTCGGCCTAGTTTCTGCCGGTCCGGTTGCGGCGGGCAGCTCTCCACCATCGGTGGCAGTGAGTGGGAAGGTGTGTATCGATGAGGGCCGCGATGGCGCATGCGACAACGACGATCCGCCCGTGTACGCCGAGGATGTCCGCCTGATCGGTCCCGATGGTCAAGGCGTCATCGACGTCAACGGAGTGCTGGTCGGTCCGGCGTTCACCGGCGATGCCGGCGACGGTTTCGAATTCGATCGGCTGCCGATCCTGCCTGAGGGCGAGCGGTACCGAGTCGTCTACGAGAACCCGGGCGGCGGGCGCGGGCTGGCGACTGCCGGAGGCGTGCCCGTGAGCGATCCCACCATCGGAATCGCCGTCGCGCGTGAGCTGGTGAATGACGGCGACCGGGATGACACGCTCGATTTCACGCTCGTGCGGGTCGGGCCGTTCATTCGGATCACCTATCCGGAAGGGGCCGAACGTGAACTGGTGGCGGATGCTCCGACGCCGCTGACGTTCTCCGTCAACAACGCCGGGAGCGAGCCCCTGCTCGACGTCCGGATCGTTGCCGTCACGCGAGAAGGGCCTGACCTCGAGCAATTGTCGTGCGACTTCTCCGGGCTCGGTGGTCCGGCGAGCGGCACCGACTGGGTGGGGCCGTTCGCCGTTGGCGACCACTTCGAATGCAGCGCCATCGTGCCGGCGATGCCGGTCGGCGGCGTTCACATCCACAGCAACTTGCCGACCGCGACGGGCGCGGACAGCGGACAGCCCGCCTGGGACATCGGAGATCCCGACTGGCTCGGCGAGGTCCTACCGCCACCGTCGTCCACGTCAGAGGTGCCATCGACATCGGCTCCGCCGACCAGTACATCACCGGTGCCATCGACATCGGCTCCGCCGACCAGTACATCACCGGCGCCGGACGAACTTCCCGCAACCGGTGGCGGGGCACTCCTCCCGCTGCTCGGTGCCGGGTCGTTGGTCGTGGGCAGTACGCTTCTGCTCGCGTGCCGACGCGTTGCAGCGAGCGCGCCGCCCGGCGACGGGCTCTGAAGACCACTACGGCAATGCCGCAATGGGTCGATTCAACCCACACGACCACCAGCTCGATGTTCGCTGTTTGCACAGGCTGTAAGCGGTCTCGCGCACCCAACCAAGCGCGTAGGTGTAGATCCCGAGCGGCCCTGCCTGTGGCGTGGCGCGAGCGACATGCGTGCCTCGACCGGTGCACCTGCGGCCGTCGGCGACTCGTCCGACGCAGTGACTGGGACAGCTGCTTGCGCTCCAGTCCGGCAGTTCGGCGCTCCGTCATCCGCAGTCAGTGGCAACTTCGAGCGCGCTGCAGATCTGACGCATTCGGGCTCCGCTGAGCGTGCCAATCCGCTCGACCAGCACTGCCACTCACACCGACTCGACGGAGTCGAGGTTCACCGCGCTTCGTTTTCCGATCGGATCGTCGCCCGGTTCGAGTACGACTTCAGTCGGCAACCCTCGGACGGTCGTCGTGCAGGGTGCGACGAGCTCACGCCTCAACCTCGGGATGGCGGCATCGCCCGACAACACCACAATCGGTCGCCGGCCGATTTCGGGTGGTTCGCACCACCACCGCTCGCCTCAGCTCGCCTCGCTTGCCGAGATCGGTCACGTCGTTGCCGACGCGTCGCGGAACGACGCGTCGCCGCACTCGACAGCCTCATCGATCGGATGGTCCAGATATGAGGCAGCATCGATACTGCGCTGCTCGGTATCGAGGGAGCAACGCGGCGAGGGCTTCATCGATGAGTCCGGCGTCCGTCGTGCCGGCATGAGCTCGTGGAGCGTCGTCGAGGAGATCGAGCGCCCGAGGGGTGCAGGGACTCACTGAGAACGATGGGCAGCTACTGGAAGCTGACGTACATCGGAACGGGGTTGTTCGCCAGCGTCTGTGACGGCGTGGGTGTCGGGCTGTCCTCATCGAAGAAGTTCTTCCATCCGGTCAGCGCGCCGGCAGGAAGGTCCGCCACCATGCGGTCGTACGATCCGCGTTTCTGCGCGAGCGGACCGAAGCCGTCCATGTGCAACATGACCTGCACGTTCTCGGTACCGCGTATCACGTGCTTGTTCGTGATCATCGACGGGGTGAACTGATGGACGATGACCAGCTTCCGCGGGAGTCGGTGGGCGCGCACGATCGCATCGATGTAGTCGATGGTCGCGTTCACCTCGCGTCCATCGACGGTCCCGATCCGTCCTCCACCCGGCCGGGCTGGTGCCTCGACCCGCCACTCGGGATCGAGTGCGATCGACGTATGCGGGTAGCGCCACAGCGCCTCGTACTCGCGGGCCTGATCTGGGAACCGTGACCGCCCCGGCTGGAGGTCGAAGACACAGTGGAAACCGTTGTAGGCCGCGGCGTCGAGGTAGGGACGGAACCTGTCGACGCTGAACTCGTTGGAGTAGTCACCGTCCGGTCCGGGGAACGCCGACGCAACCGATGCGAGGATCTCGAACGCCGGAACGACCGGCCGGCCGAAGCCGACGTACGTGGCGGCCATCATGCGCGCCCGCTCGACAGTGGCGGCGAGGTTCTGCTCTCCGAGTGCGCCGAGCTGGCTCGAACCCGGATGACCGTACAGCGCGACATACCGCACCCCCTCGATGTACGAACCGGGCGGGGGCGGTGGATCGGGTGGATCGATTCGCGTCGCGCGTGCGTTCGCCCTCGCTGGACCGTCGAGGCCCGAGGAGCGTGCCTGCACTGCACGTGTGACCCCGCGAGTGGTGGCGGCGGTGGCTGCGGCAGCGAGTACCGCGCCGCCCAGCATGCGTCGCCGGCTCAATCGTCGGGACGTGCCGCCGCCCGCATCCAGGGTGGGTTTCGGTGTCGACTGGGAACGATCCATCTCACTCCCCAGGATTGCCGATCGGCGACCGCGACCGGGAGCGCGTAGCGTGCTCGGTATGGCAGAACAACAGGTGTCCGTGTCCCGGGTGATCAAGGCGTCTCCGGAGGTGATCTTCGACGTGCTCGCCGATCCGGCGAAACATGCCGAGATCGACGGATCCGGCATGGTCCAGCAGTTGCGTGGCGAGGGTTCGCGCCTCGAACTCGGGTCGAAGTTCGGGATGGACATGAAGTTCGGGCCGATGCCGTACCGGATCTCGAGCACGGTCGTCGAGTTCGAGGAGAACCGGCTCATCGCCTGGGCGCACCTCGGCAAGCACCGGTGGCGCTACGAGCTCGAGCCGACCGAGGTCGACGGCGAACCCGCCACCGAGGTCACCGAGACGTTCGACTGGTCCACGGCCGTCGTCCCGAAGGCGATCGAGGTGGCCGGCTACCCGAAGAAGCATCCGCCGAGCATGGACGCGACGCTCGAACGTCTCGCGCAACTCGTCGAGGACTGACCGGTCAGCCGCGTCGACCCCCGTCGCGGACGGCGCCGATCCTCCATCGCTGAAGAAATCGCAGCAGTCGCTCGCGTCGAGACCCGGGCGCGGCGGGAGCCGCAGGCTCGGCCGGGGTCGATGATCGCGGTGGGTTCGCCCGCTGCCAGCGCTCCACGATGACGTCGACGTCGAGTGGAGCCACGCTCGACGGCGGGCCCCACGTGACGAATCGGTTCACCTCCCGGATCCGCTCGTTCAGGCGCTCGATCAGTTCGCGGACCTCGGTCTCGTCGGCGGCTGACATCGCGGCCCCGACGACCGTGTCGCGTTCGGTCCGGATGGCGATGGTCGGTGGCGTGACCGCCACGTCCTCGCGCTGCATCTTGGCCTTGACCCACCAGAGATCGTCATGGGGCCGTTCGAGATCGTCGATCGGGCGGCCGTGACCCGGCAGGTCGTCGAAAGCTCCGTCGCGTCGCCCCTCCGCGATCTGCCGCTCGATCCACGACTCCCACGAGGCGTCGGGAGGCTTGCGCTCGGTCACGGCCGCAGCTTGCTATCTGCGGTGAGGTGCTCGATCATCGGCACCATGCTGCAACGCTTCGATCCGAGCAGGTCATGACTCGCACCGCATTCTACGAACAGGTCGACGCCACGCTGGCGGGGATCCGTGATGACGGGCTCTGGAAGGCCGAGCGTGCGATCGTGTCACCGCAGGGCGGCACGATCACGGTGGCCGACGGTTCGGAGGTGTTGAACTTCTGTGCGAACAACTACCTCGGCCTCGCCGATCATCCGTCGCTCGTCGCAGCGGCCAGCGAGGCCATGCAAACGCACGGGTACGGCATGGCCTCGGTGCGGTTCATCTGTGGCACGACCGACCTCCATCGTGCGCTCGAACACGAGATCGCGGAGTTCATCGGGACCGACGATTCGGTCACGTTCGCCGCGTGTTTCGACGCCAACGGCGGGGTGTTCGAGCCGCTGCTCGACGCAGACGACGCGATCATCTCGGACTCGCTCAACCATGCCTCGATCATCGATGGGGTCCGGCTGTGCAAAGCCAGGCGCTATCGATTCCACACCCGCGACCTCGCCGATCTGGAGACGCAGCTCGAACAGGCACGAGCGGACCGTGCGCGCCACATCCTCGTCGTCACCGACGGCGTGTTCTCGATGGATGGCTACATCGCCGACGTCGCCGGTATCTGCGAGCTGGCTGACCGATACGACGCGCTGGTGATGGTCGACGACTGCCACGCAACGGGGTTCATCGGCCCGAACGGACGTGGTACACCGGCACTGCAGGGCGTGTCCGACCGCGTCGACATCGTCACCAGCACACTCGGCAAAGCGCTCGGCGGCGGGATGGGCGGCTTCGTCGCAGCGCGCCAGAACATCGTCGACCTGTTGCGCCAGCGGGCGCGCCCGTATCTCTTCTCGAACGCGATCGCCCCCGCGTTGCTCGGTGGCGCTCGTCAGGCGCTCCGGCTCGTTGCGGACGGTGCTGCGCTTCGCGAGCGGCTCGTCAACAACGCCGCCCGCTTCCGGACGGCCATGACCTCCGCCGGTTTCACACTGTCCGGCGAGGGGCACCCGATCATCCCGGTGATGATCGGCGACGCGGGCCTCGCCGGCGACATGGCAGCGCACCTGCTCGATCGGGGGATCTACGTCACGGCGTTCTCGCATCCGGTCGTTCCGCACGGCACCGCCCGAATCCGAACACAGATGAACGCGGCGCACACGGATGCCGACCTCGACCGGGCGGTGGATGCGTTCGCCGACGTCGGCGCCGAACTCGGCATCATCGGAGGGGTGCGATGAAGGCGCTCGTGAAGGCGGGTCCCGAGAGGGGACTCGTGCTCGACGACGTCCCGACGCCTGAACCCGGCCCCACCGACGTGCTGATCAAGGTCACTCACGCCGCAATCTGTGGTACCGACCTCCACATCTACGAATGGAACGAGTGGGCGCAGGACAACATGCGCCTGCCCGTCGTGGTCGGCCATGAGTTCGTCGGCGTCGTGCAGGCCATTGGCGAACAGGTCGACGACATCGAACCCGGCACACGGGTGGCGGGTGAAGGGCACATCGTCTGTGGGCATTGCCGCAACTGCCGGGCCGGGGATCGGCACCTGTGCCGCTCGACGATCGGCGTCGGTATCCAGCGTGACGGCGGCTTCGCCGAATACGTCGTGATCCCGGCGCGCAACGCCTATGCGATTCCGGATTCTGTTCCCGATCGGATCGCCGCGATTCTCGACCCGCTCGGCAATGCGGTACACACGGCGCTGTCGTTCGACCTGGTCGGCGAAGACGTGTTGATCACCGGTGCGGGCCCGATCGGACAGATGGCGTGTGCCGTGTGCCGCCATGCGGGTGCGCGCCACATCGTGATCACCGATGTCGAGAAGTCCCGCCTCGCGACTGCGCAGCAGATGGGCGCGACACGAGCAGTGCCCGCCGGAGCAGCGTCGGTGCGCTCGGCCATGGACGGCCTCGGCATGACAGAGGGGTTTGACATCGCGCTCGAGATGTCCGGCAGCCCCGACGCACTGGCCGACATCTTGGAGCTCGTCAATCACGGTGCGAAGGTGGCGTTGCTCGGGCTGTTCGACCATCCCGCCGAGGTGGACGTCAACCAGGCGATTCTGAAGGGGCTGACGATCAAGGGGATCTACGGACGGGAGATGTTCGAGACGTGGTACAAGGCCGTCGCGATGCTCAACTCAGGGCTCAGGATCGACCCGATCATCAGCCACCACTTCGCCCTCGCCGACTACGAGCGGGCGTTCGATGCATTGATCGCCGGTCAGGCGAGCAAGGTGATCCTCGACATCGCTTGACGGAGCGCCGTCGGCGAGGTCCTGCAGCGTGACCATCGCATCGCCCCATCGCCGTGTCGCCCCCTCGCCGCGTCGCCGGGTCGTGACACCGGCGAGGACGAGGCGACGCAAGCGTTGTCGGGTCGCCGACCAACGTCGATCGGTGGTAGGCCGTCGCGACGCTTGGGGGGCATTCGGCCCTGAACCCACCCGAGTGCCATTCGACCCTGGTCGCCGATCGCCCTGAGCGATGAGAGTGGAGCCCCGCGAAGAGGAGGATCCGATGCAGCGTTTCCGAAGTCTCGTTGTGGCGATCGCAGCGATCGCCGTTGTCAGTGCTTGTGGAAGTGAGTCCGGATCGCGTGAATCGGTGTCGATGAGCGGCGCACCGGACACCTTGCATGTACAGCCCGCCGAGGAGTCACACGCGATTGATGCGTCTCCTGCAACGCCGTCCGCCCCTGATGCGACGACGACGGGTGGGAGCCCGGCAACAGCAGATCCGCTGCCGAGGTCGCAGACGGTGCAACTCGCCCAACCGGCGATCTGGCCCGCGTCCGACGTCGTGTTCGACACGCCCGAGCAGGCGGCGGCGAGCTTCGTCTCGGGCGTCCTCGGGGTCGAGCCAGTGCTCGGTGACTTCATGGGCGGCGACTCCCGCAGCGGTGAGATCCAGGTCTTCTCGCCTGGCGAAGGTGACCCGGAGGTTCTCGTGGAGCGTGGATTACTCGGTCTGCGGATCATCGGACCGAACGATGGTTGGTTCGTCATTGCGGCAAACAGTCAAGGGGTGTTCATCGATTCCCCGGAAGCCCTCGATCGAGTGCCGGCGGCCCCGCTCGTCGTGACCGGACGGGGCAGAGGCTTCGAGGGGACCGTGGTCGTGACCGCGTTTCGTGCTGGCGACGCCAACGACGTGCTCGACGAGGTGATCACGAGCGGTGGAGCGTTCGACTCGGTCGAGCCCTTCAGCGTCACACTCGATCTCTCGGGTGGCGCACCGGGCGACGTCGTCGCCCTCCTCGTCCGGGGCGACACCGGATTGGATGGAGATCCGGGCGAGTTCGCGTCCGGGCCGATCATGATCGACGACCCGCTGCCCGAGACACGCTGACACGCGGCAACTCGGATTGACGCCGGCGGCTTCGGCCTCGATGCCGCGATCGATCGTTGGATCGTCGATCTCATCCGAGTCGGGCGGTCGCTCATCGATCAGGACGTGACCATACTCGACCGTATGGTTCGCAGATCCGCCGGCAACCGGTGCCGAGGGTGGGAGGATGCACATGATGACGCCCGAGACCGCTGACGCTTGCCATCGCGGTGGTGACGATCAGCTTGGTCGTCTGGCCGATCGCATTCAACCTCGGCGCCTTCGACCAGGTCTTCTACACCGACGTGTTCCGGTTCGTGGTCGCCGCGACTGCGGGACTCGCGGTGTCGGTCCTGGCGAACCCGTACGCGGGTCAGCGTCGGTGGAGGACCCACGTCATCCTGGCAACCCCTGCCGGCTGGTTGTTTCTCGCAGCTGTGCTCACAACTTCCACCGCCGAGGCTGCGACCAACCCGATCCTCGGACCGCTCGCGCTCTTGATCGTCGTCGTGTCGATCCCGACGGTGCTGCGGATGATGACCGACATGTTCGTCCCTGGTTTCCGCTCGTACACCAGCCGGCGGCTGTTGATCGGCGGAATGGCGGTGGTGATCGCGATCGGCGTGGCGGGCTACGTCGTCGGGGCCAACAACAACGTGTTTCTCACGTGCGACGACTTCAAGATCGCCGGGTCCGATCAGCCCACGAACTGCTCACCGGGTTGACCCCGCATCGCCGGCGAACCCAGCGGCTGCTCGCCGGGCGCTTCCGGCATGAGCCGGACTTGTTGGACCCGTGTTGGCGTGGTGTCAGTCGCTGAGTTCGGCGAGCGAGTCGGAGTCGAGGCGTTCGGCCTCCGCCACCGAGTTGTCGATCTCGCTCTCGACACCCTTGTCGATCTGGCGGTCGACACAGCGATCGACCCGGCGGTCGAACGAGTAGCTCATGGGTGCTCCCGTCTTGCGGGCGTCGCGGTCGGGGCGCCGGCGGCGACCATGTCGATCAGTTGGTCGACGGCGTGTCGACACTCCCGCGGGCCGACTGGTTCGGGCCGCGCCACGAGGTCAGAGACGAGCCCGAGGTAACCGGTGAAGAGCAGCTGGGCGCGCAACTCGGCCTGGTGGTCGCCGAATCCGAGCGCGGTCAGCTGCCGCTTGCCGAACGCCTTGAACTGTTCCCGGACGACCTGCGTGCGGATTGCGAAGGCCGGATCGGACGGGTTGCGGAGCAGGATCCAGGCGTCGGCGTGCCGGAGCTGATCGTCGGCGAGTACCGCGACGACGACCTCGCGGAGTCGGACACCGGGCTCGTCGACATCGGCCTGCGAATCGACGTGCTCCTGGCGGCGGAGAATCCAGTGGTCGACGACGGCGTCGAGGAGGGCCTGGCGATTCTTGAATCGGTGGTAGAAGCCGGCTTTGGAGACGCCGAGCTCGCTGGCGATCGCCTCGACCGTGACGGCGTCGAACCCGCCTCGACCAGTTGCGGCGTAGCCCGCTTCGATCCAGTCCTTGGTCGTGGTACGTGGTCGATTCGGCACGTCGCGGAGCCTACCGTACGGGTCCGTATACATCGATGTGGGTCACTCGGCGTCGACCGTGGGTGACCATGTCGACCAGCTCGTCGATCTTCCCGCAGGCCTCGTGACAGAAGCCCGCCTTCGAGTCCCGAGTCCGCCGAGGTCGGCACAGATCAGCGGAGTCGACGGCGACTCGGCGCCCGCCGAGGTCACCGTGCGCCTTGCCGCGCGACGCAGCGGAGCGAGCTGACCGACGCTGCGTACACATCGGAGGTCGACCGGATCGGGGCGCTCGGTTGTTCGTGGCCGAATTGGCAGTTCGCGCGGCACCGTTGCGGTGAAGGAAGATGGCTCCCGTGACCGCTGACCCCGCTCCGATGATGCCGCCCGCCGTGCCGCTCAGCTTGCCGATCGAACGACCGTCGACGCCGTGGCGCTTCGTCCGCGTCGTCATCCTCGGCGTGGCGCAGGCGTTGACGTTGCTGTTCCTCAGCTGGGTACTCGAAGGGCTGTCCGTCAAAGGGTTCGGGACCGCTGTCGCCGCGGTTGCGGTGTTGGCGATTCTGAACGCAGTGGTCTGGCCGTTCGTGGTCCGTATCGCACTCCCCGTCGTGCTGTTGACGCTCGGTCTGTTCACGTTCGTCCTCAACGCACTGTTCATCTGGCTCGCCGCCGACATCGTCGGTGGAATCGAGGTGCGATCGTTCTGGACGGCGCTCGGTGTCGCATTCTGGCTCAGCGTCGTGAACATCGCCATCGGGGGGCTGCTGAACATCGACGACGACCACGCCTGGCGTCAGCGGGTCGTACAGCGGCTGGTCCGCCGAACCGAACCGCCGGAACCCACCGACGTGCCCGGCTTCCTGTTCATCCAGATCGACGGGCTCGGCCACGATGTACTCGTCGACGCAATGGCGGCAGGCCACGCGCCGTTCCTCTCCCGGCTGGTCCAAGCCGGCACCCATCGCCTCCATGGCTGGGAGTGCGACCTCTCGTCACAGACCGGAGCCATGCAGGCAGGGATCCTGCTCGGCGACAACCACAACATGCCCGCCTTTCGATGGTACGAGAAGGACGAAGGGCGAGTGCTCGTCACCAACCGTCCCGGCGACGCCGCCGAGCTGGAGGATCGACATTCGACCGGTGCCGGGCTACTCGTCGACGGTGGCGCATCGCGAGCCAACGTCTTCAGCGGCGACGCACCCGACGTGATGTTCACCTTCAGCGCTGCGGCCGACACCACACTGCCGCGAACGCAAACGGTTCCTGTATGTGATCTCGACGCCGTTCGCGCTGTTCCGAATCATCGCACTGATGATCGTCGACATCGTGCGCGAGAAGCGGGCGTACCGCACAGCCAAGAAGTCCGGTGTGCAGCCGCTCGGCCACCGCGGCGGGGTGTACCCGCTCCTCCGCGCCGGCACCACGGTCGCGCTCGCCGAGATCACGTGGTCGATGCTGGTCGCCGACGTCGTGCGTGGCGTTCCGTCGGCGTACGTCGATCTCGTCGGCTACGACGAGGTCGCCCACCACTCCGGACTCGCCGCGCCCGACGCGCTCGACACGCTGCGGCGGACCGACGACCAGCTCGAACGCCTCGTCACCACCTTCGACAAGGCTCCTCGCCCGTACTACCTCGTCGTGCTCGCCGACCACGGCCAGACCCAAGGCGCCACGTTCGAGCAGCGCTACGGCGAGGAGCTCGGCGACGTCGTCCGGCGGCTCGCATCGGGCGCCGTCGCCACACCGGTGCTCGCCGAGGAGGGCTGGAACAACGTCAACGGGCTGCTCACCGACGCCGCCAACGACGACTCCACCCTCGGCAAAGTCGTCAAGCGGACCACCCGCAACCGCACCGACGAGGGTGAGGTGGTCCTCGGCCCCGACACCGCTCACACCGTGTCGACCGACGATGAGGAGGAGGTGGTCGTCCTCGCATCCGGCAACCTCGGACTCGTCTCGTTCACGAAGATCCCCGAGCGCGCCACCCGTCAGCAGATCGACGCCGCACATCCCGGGCTCATCGACGGGCTGCGCAAGCACGAGGGAGTCGGTCTGATCCTGGTCCGGGACGACGTCGAGGGTGATCTCGTGATCGGCCCGGCGGGAGTCCATCACCTCGACGACGGCCGCGTCGAGGGCACCGACCCGCTGGCTGTGTTCGGGCCGAACACGGCTGACCACCTCCGCCGTACGAGCGGCTTCGACAACTGCCCCGACCTGCTCGTCAACAGCTTCTACGACCCCGATGCCGACGAGGGCGCCGCCTTCGAAGGGCTGATCGGCTTCCACGGCGGGCTCGGTGGTCGGCAGAGCCACCCGTTCGTGCTCGCCCCCGCCGACCTCGCGCAACCGACCGGACCGCTCGTCGGGGCACGCGCCATCCACGAATTGTTCACGACGTGGCTGCGCGACGTCCAGGGCCGCGTCGCCGATGAAGAACGGGTTCCGACAGGTCAGTAATCCGGTCGGCTGTGCGCCGGATCTCGGTCGGTGGTCGGCAGCGCCGCGGTCACGCGCTGCTTGGCCATCTGCGCCCGCCACGACCGCACCTTGACACCATTGCGATATCGGTCGCCGACCATTCGATTGGTCGCTTCCCGGAACATCTCGACGATCTTTCGCGTGTCCTCGCGCGGGTCGTCGATGTCCATCGGACGGAAGAACTCGTAACGCATCTCGGCCGGAGCGATCGCCCCGCCCTCACCGAACGTCGGGCAGTCGACGCAGACGGGCACCACCTTCACGTTGGGGCTGACGTATCCCTCGAGGGTTCGGCGGTTCGGTTCATGGATGTAGAGGGTGTTGCCATTCTTGGAGGTCACGTTGTGCCGCGCGACCAGCGACATGACCGTCTTGGAGCCTTCGGTGTCGCGTACGGCTCCGAGAATCATCAGACCCCGCTCGTTCTTGCGTTCGCGATACCGCCGAACGTCGTCGGTCGTGCTCCCCTCGAGCCGCGGAACGGTCTGCACGACCGCTGAGATGTTGCGGAGCTTGTCGATCACGGCGAACTCGCCCGCGCCCAGGTCGAGCTTCATTTCCGAGATCATCTCGCTCACGACCTGCACGGTCGTCGACCGCTGCCCGAGTTCGATTCGGCCCAGCGTTTCCGTCACGACCGGCACGTCGGTGAACTGGCCGTGATCGGTGAGGAACACCAGCGACTCGCCCGAATCGATCCAACCCCGCAAGCCGTGCTTCACGATGAAGGCCTCGAGATCTTCTGCGAAGCGGTCGTGGCTCTCGGGCGTGACGATCACGTCGACGAGCGCCTGGTCGATTCGGTTGCTGTCGTCGTAGGCGTGCAACGTCTCGGCCATGTCGAATCTGGCGTCGACGAAGTCTCGAACACCGAAGGCCGGGAACCTCGACGTGATCGTGTCGGCATAGATGTCGTGCAACGCACGTTCGGGCAGGCCATCCATCCAGCGGACAGGAGCTTCGTCGGGCAGAATGCGCGTCACGGTGCGCAAATCCTACGCTGGACCTTGGGAGTTCGGGAAGCGGCCGTCGGGGAACGTCTCACTCCCGATGACCGACGAACCTGCGCCAGAAACGTTCCCGAGTACCGACTCGATGCCGGCACTCGACGACGGCGCCGCGTCGCGGGCCACCACCCTCAGCGACAACCACTCGGCGTCGGACAGCTGGGCCGCCGCGTGTCCCTCCCCCGGTCGAGATCGTCGAAGATGTCGTACCCAGCGAGGTGACATCCCCCGGTACGGTCGGTGACGTGATCGGATCGTCCGCGGCCGGTGCGAGAGCCATGCTCCACGTTCTGTCGCCACTGCTCGCCGAGATCGGCGAAACCGACTGCGAACTCCTCGGTGGGGGCGACCTCGCGCAACCCGTGAACACGATCACCAGCTTCGCCTACGTCGCAGTCGGGCTGACCATCGCCGTACTCGCCCTGCGGCGTCGCGGCCCGCGGTGGGAATCGCTGCTCTTCTCGGTCCTGCTCGCCACCGTCGGACTCGGCAGCGTCGCATTCCACGGTCCCCAACCGGACGGCGCGAGGCTGATGCACGACCTGCCGATCCTGCTGACGGCGGTGTTCATGCTCGTGCACGACGTCCGGGTGGTGTGGCCGGGTACGCCGCGGTCGGTGCTGCCCGTCGCGACGATCGCCGCCACGGCGTTGGCGGCCGCTTCAGCCGGTGCGGGTGTCGCAGCAACGGGGGTCGTGCTCATTGCCGTCGCGGTGGTCGAAGTCGTCATCTACCGGCGTCGCCTGCGCCCCCGGTCCCTGCCTCAGCGTCGCGCCGACATGGCGATCGTCATCGTGGTCGCTGCGGGGGCCGCGTCGTGGCTCCTCGGCCGAACCGACAGCCCGGCCTGTGATCCCGACAGCGTGTTCCAACTCCACGGCCTGTGGCACGGGCTGTCGGCGGTTGCATTCGGGGTCTGGTGGTGGCGGGCACTCGGTTCGGCTGCGCCCACACGACGTCGCCCCGGAGTCGAGCGAGCTCGAGGCGGCCGGACCGGTGAGTGAGCGGCGCGAGAACCTCGGTTGAGGTCTCACACTTGCTGGTGCGGGGCGTGCAAACCGGGTCAGACTGGTCCGATGGGAACGCCACCTGTCCCGATCATCGATGTGAGCCGGCCGCTCGCCGGCCAACTCGACGCGCTCGACACGGCCTGTCGAGATCACGGGTTCTTCCTCGTCTCCGGTCACGGACTCGACGACCTGATCGAACGGACGTGGACGGCGGCTCGAGCGTTCTTCGACGCCGACCGCTCGGTGCGACGCAGCGTCGAGCGTGACGGCGACAACCCGCTGGGCTGGTACGACCGCGAGCTGACCAAGCGCAAACGCGACGCAAAGGAGGTGTTCGACTTCACCGACCCTGCGTTCCCGCTCGCCGACGCACACAACCGGTGGCCGCGTGGCGTCGACGGGTTCCGTTCGACGATGACCGAGTTCTACGACGCGTTCAGCAGTCTCTCCACGACGGCCGTCGAGATCGTGCACCGTGCGCTCGGCCTCGATCCCGCCGCCGGGCTGCGGTTCGGCGGTGCCCGGACGAACAGTTCGGTCCGGCTCAACCGCTATCCGATCGGCGATCCGGTGCCCGAGGACGAGCGCAGCGCACTACGCGAACTCGGCGACACTGCGCTCGGCCATCACACCGATCCCGGCGTCGTGACGCTGTTGCTGCAGGACGACACCGGCGGCCTCCAGGCGCAGGCGCGAACCGGGGAGTGGGTCGACGTCGACCCGGTGCCCGGTACCGTCGTCGTCAACCTCGCCGACAGCGTCCAGGTCTGGACGAACGACCGTTACCGGGCGGCGGTGCACCGGGTGGTCCCGATGACCCGTGGCGAACGGATGAGCATCCCGTACTTTCTCCATCCGGCCCGCGATGCCGTCGTCGAGCCGATCCCGGAACTGGTCGAGGGGGCGGCGCTCTACCGCGCATTCGAGTGGCGGGCGTTCATGCGCGCGCGTACGGATGACAACTTCGCCGACCTGGGCGCCGCCGACACGCAGATCAGCGACTACCTGGTCGACGCATCCTGATCACCGGCACCGGGCGGTGGTCAGGGGTTGAGTGTGGGGCCGAAGCTTGGCTGGGGCGAGCACGTGGACGTCGGTGCAAGGGTCTCGGGCACCGGCACATCGAATCGCCGCGTCCAATCGTCGGTGGTCACCGGCTCGAGCGTGTCGACGAACGACTCGAGGTCCTCGAACGTGAGCTCGGCACTGCTCACGTTGAACACCGTCGGCCCGTCCTGCCAGTACACGCTCACGAGGGCCGGGTCGGTCGGAGCGTCATCGATGAAGGCCGGGCCGCCCAGGAACGTGGTCGGTGCGAGTTGGTGCCCTCCGAACATCAGCTGGGAGATCGAGCCGTCGGGAATCTGAACCAGGCGGGCCGCACGTGTCTCGGTGAAGACGGGAACCTGGAACTGCGCGCTGAAACTCGTCTGGGCCTCGCCGATGTCGAGCACCGAGAAACCGGCGGGCAGTGAGACGTCGATGGTTGCATTCCCGTCGAGCGACATCGACTCGAAGAAGGCGATGACCTCAGGTCGGTCCCGCGCAGCGCCCGGAACGTCGCTGAGGACCACCACGCCACACGGAGTGAGGAGCTGATACGTCACCGACGCGGCGCCGCTGTTGGTCGACACGCCGATGCCGACCGCGCCGACTTGTCGGACGTCGAGGCCCTCCGCACCCACCGGGTCGCCGTCGAACTCGGCCATCCACATCGTGGTCCCGTCCGGAGCGTTGAGCAGCAGGGTGCTGCTCCCCGTAGCCGAGGGCGGGACTGCAACGTCGTCGACGCTGAGCTGCGAGCCGGGAAGGATCAACGGGGACGCACGCGACACACCGGTCCGAACGAACGGCGGATCGGTCGTCGGGGGAGCGGTGACCGTTTCCGGCGGGGTGGTGCTCGTCGGCAGCGTGGGCTCGGAGATCACGTCGTCGTCCCGACCTGCCAGCCACGACCACGCGAGCGCGCCGACGATGGCGACCGCAGCGATCCCGGCCACCATCTTGAGGATCGAACCGTTCCGCTTCGAACGTCGGCGCAACGGGACCCGGGTCCCGTGCGGAGCCGTCGAGACGACCGCGCCGCTCTCCGAGCGGGCGCCGAATGATCGGGTGGTGTCGTCGTGGCCGACGCCGAACAACGTCTCTCGAATCATGCGGCGATCGGCGAGGGGCATGGGGTCGACCTCGGGTCGCACCGCGTGGATGGTGTCGAACACGTTCATGACGCGTCCTTCGTGGCGGCGAGTTTCAGCTCACGCCGAATCCGGCCGAGCGCCGACCGAACCGAGCCGACCGTCAGCTCGAGGGCCTCCGCGATCGAACTCTGCGGACAGGACTCCCAGAGTGACAAGAGGACGATGTCGCGGTCTTCGGGTTCGAGGTCGGAGACCGCCTGCATGACGCGTGACTCGGGAGCACGTGGATCCGCTCCGTCCTCGGCGGTCCCGGCCGCTGATCCGTCTCGGAGATCCGCGTTGGCTTCGTGCTCGACGACACGCGCCGGTGCCGCCCGCTGACCGGAAACGAGGGGATCGAGGGCGTCGACGCTCAGCGTGTCGGTCGGGATCCGCAACGATTGGAGGTGCTCGCGCTCGGCGTCGAGATGGCTCCGCAACGTCTTGGTGGCGGCGCCGTAGAGGAAGAGTCGTTCGGTATCGCGTTCTGCGTCGAAGCGATCCCAAGTGCGCAACGCGAGCTCGAATGCCTCGGAAGTGATCGCTGGTGCCGCAGCCGCGCCCACGCGCCGAGCGATCAACGCGTGGACGGCATCCACGTGGTCGTCGTACAGGCGGGCCGCCGCCGCTCCGGTCAAAGGCACGTCACACTTTGCCAAATGTGGCGTCGCTGCTGTGAATTCGGTCGTTCCGCCGCGTCCGGTCAGCGCTGCAGCATGCCGTAGGCGTGTGTCGGGGTGAGGGTCAGGACCAGTCGCCCGTCGGACACCATCGCTGCGCGGTACTCGTCCCAATTGTCGTGTTCGCCTGCCAGGGCGCGGTAGTAGTCCACGAGGCGATCGACGGTGGCATCGGTCGGGTCGGCGGCAACCGGGCTCAGGTCGACGTCTGCTTCGACGACGGCGTACGCCCAGAAGTCGTCGCGGTTGACGTGGAGCGAGGCCCGCCCTGCGCGGCGGAGGTTTGCTGTCTTGGCACGGCCGTCCGTGACCGAGATCAGGATGCGGTCGTCGTCGTCGACGACGTAGGCGATGTTGGACGACTGCGGGCGTCCGTTCGACTTCTCGGTGATGAGGATGCCGTTGCGATGCTCGCGAACGAATCGGATGGCGTCGGAGATCTGCATGCGTTGTGCAACCGGCGCCGCTCAGCCGCTGTTCCCCGGTGCAGCCAATCGGTCGCGACTTCTGCGCCTGGTGAGCGTCCTCCGGTGGCGGGCTTGGTCGCTCCGACGGCGTGGCCTAGTGTCAAACCGTTGGTCACGACGACGCACCATGTTGTTCCGCCACCATCCCGATCCGAAGCAGAAGAAAGAATGTTCCGCCAATGTCGAAGTTCATCCGAATCCTGGTCTCAGCGCTTGCTGGGCTCGCCGGCGCGATCATCGTGCTTCCCGGCGTGGCGCAGGCATCGCTCGGTGCCGACGTCGAGTACACACTGACGGTGCCGGCGGCGTCGCTCACGGTCGGCGACACCGACATCGCCGTCGCACTCACGGTCTCCAACGCCAACACGGGCTCGCAATCGATCCTCACGAACACCGTGTGCAACTCCAACACGCAGAGTCCACCGTGCTCGCCGCCCGGAACGGGCACGCCAGTGGATGACAGGGGCATCAACCTCGTCCCGTCGTGTGGTGCATTCGGCCCAGCGCCGGTGACGTGTGTGACGCCGGATCCCGGGGTCTTCGCGGCCGACGCCGTCGGATCGGGCGCCGCGGGCTCCGCATGTGACGGACGCAACTTCGACATCGTGGCCTCCGATCCGGTCTACGGCACGCTGCGCTTCACTCCGCAGGGTGCAACCCCGTTGACGCTCGCTGGCGGCGAGACCTGTGTGATCGAGTTCGAGGTCGACGTCGTGGGCTACCCGACGGTGGATCAGAGCCCGACGCTCCCCGGCCGCCAGACCGGCCAGATCGCCGACGTGTCGATGTTCAACGCGGCCAACGACCTGACGGCCTACGACAGCGACAGCAGCAACATCACGATCAACCCGGCGACGCCCACCCTCGAAACGCAGGCCTCGACGACGGTTCCGCTCGGCGCGACGATCAGTGACACGGCCTTCGTCTCGGGTCGGGTCTTCCCCGATCCAACGGCCAACGTCCACTTCGACCTGTACGGCCCCAACGACCCGACCTGTGCGGGCGGGGCGATCTTCACGAGCGATGTGCCGATCACGAGCACCGAGTCCAGTGTTACGTCGGCGGCGTTCTCACCGACCGCGATCGGCACGTACAACTGGGTCGCTCGCTACGACGGCGACTCGAACAACGCTGCGGTCCAGGCGCTGTGCGGGGCGGACAACGAGAGCGTCGTCGTCACCCAAGCAGCCCCCGAACTGGTCACCAATGCTTCCGACGACATCCGCCTCGGCGGCACGATCACCGACACGGCAACCGTGTCGGGGCGGGTCGGCGCGATCGCCGGCGGCACCATCGACTTCCGCCTGTACGGCCCCGACGACGAGACCTGTGCGGGGACGCCGGCCTTCGAATCGCTCGGCCTGGCGATCTCCACGACTTCCGACGTCGTCACCTCGGCACCATTCACACCGGTGGTTCCCGGCACGTATCGCTGGGTGGCGGAGTACAGCGGCGACGCCAACAACATCGGTGACGTCGGCGCGTGCAACGATGCGAACGAGTCGGTCGTCGTCGGCCTCGCCCAGCCCGAGATCACGACCGATGCCGGCGACGACATCGCAGTCGGAGGCTCGCTCAGCGACAAGGCCACCATCACCGGGCGGGTGTCACCGTCCGCCTCGACCGTCGACTTCCGCCTGTACGGCCCCGACGACGACACCTGCTCGGGCGCCCCCGTCTTCGAAGCGCTCGGAGTCGACCTCCCGGTCGGCGACACGATGGTGACCTCACCGTCGTTCACCACAACGGCGCCCGGCACGTACCGCTGGATCGCTGCGTACAGCGGCGATGCGAACAACGAACCGGCCGTCGGCGAATGCGGCGATCCGGACGAGACCGTCGACGTGTTGCAGGGCAACCCGGAAATCACGACCCAGGCGTCGCCCGGGATCCGGGTCGGTGCCGGTGTGGTCTTCGACGAGGCGACCGTGACCGGTCTGGTCCTCCCGCAACCGGGTGCCACGATCGATTTCCGTCTCTACGGCCCCGGCGACACAACCTGCAGCGGCGTCCCGGTGTTCGAGAGCCGGGTCGCCTACCCCGTTGCGGGGGGCACCGTGCGGTCGGCGAGCTTCACCCCGACGACCGCGGGCACCTACCGCTGGGTCGCGACCTACAGTGGCGACGCCAACAACTCGTCGGCCACCGGAACGTGTGGTGACCCCGCAGAGCTGGTCGAAGTCGTCCTCAACCCAGAGGTCGAACTGCCGGCCACCGGCTCCGAGACCGACATGCTGCTGCGCACCGGTGGTGGGTTGTTGGCCGTCGGGCTCGCACTCGTTGGTCTCGGCGGACGCCGCCGACGCCCATCGCTGCGTTCCTGATCGTCGCTGACGGGGCTTCCGTCAGTTGACCGGCGTCGGAAGTGGGTCGCCGCGGAGGTGTGCGACGACGTTGCGCGCCGCGAGCTCGGCCATCGCCCCGCGGGTTTCGGTCGTTGCGGATCCGAGGTGCGGGACCAGGACGACATTGTCGAGGTCGAGCAACCCCGGATGAACGTCCGGTTCGTGCTCGAACACGTCGAGCCCGGCTCCGGCGATCGCGCTGCTGTGGAGAGCATCGACCAGGGCGGCCTCGTCGACGATCGGACCGCGGGCCGAGTTGAGCAGGAATGCACTGGGGCGCATCATCGCCAGCGCGTCTGCGTCGACGAGGTGATGGGTGGCGTCGGTGTACGGACAGTTGAGCGAGACCACGTCGCTCGTGGCGAACAGCTCGTCGAGCGACACGAGCCGTGCCCCGAGGCGCCGTTGTGTTTCGGGGTCGACGGACGACCGATTGTGGTACACGATGTCCATCCCGAACGCGCGGGCGCGGGACGCCACAGCTTGCCCGATGTCACCCATCCCGACGATTCCGAGCCGGCGTCCTTGGAGCCCGGTCCCGAGCATCATGAACATGCCCCATTTCCACGGTGTGCCCGAGCGGATCAGGCGTTCGCCCTCGCCCAGCCTCCGGGTGACGGCGAGGAGGAGCCCCATCGTGAGGTCCGCCGTCGCATCGGTGAGCACGCCCGGGGTGTTCGTGACCCGAACCCCGCGGGCCGTGCACGCCTCGACATCGATGTTGTTGTAGCCCACCGCGACGTTGGCGACGATGCCGATGTGCGGCGCGGCGGCGAGGAACCGGTCGTCGACGCGCTCCGAAAGGAGCGTGACGGCAGCATCGGCGTTGGCGAGCTGTTCATCGAGGGCGTCCATCGGAATCGGGTCGTCCTCGGCCCAGGTCCAGACGTCGCCGACGCCTCGAAGCAGCTCGATTCCTGAGTCGGGAATCCGGCCGGTCACGACGATCTTGGGGATTGGGGTGTTCACGGGGCTGGCTCCGATCGGTCGCAGGACAGACTGCCATGTCGATGCCGCCGGATTCGAGACCCGAGAAGGAGTGCGGCCCGGCCTTTCGGCGCGATACTGGCAAGATGGGCAAACGCCGTCCACTTCAGCATGTCACGATCCACGGTCACTCCGTGGGGTACCGACGCGCGGGTTCGTCGAACGACCAGACGATCCTGCTGATCCACGGTCTCGCGGGCAGCTCGAAGACCTGGGACGCGGTGATCGACGACCTCGCCGCCGAGTACGACGTGATCGCACCGGATCTCCTCGGTCACGGCGAATCCGCCAAGCCGTTGGGTGACTACTCGCTGGGCGCGTTTGCGAGCGGGCTGCGCGATTTCCTCGCAGTTCTCGACGTACGCAGCGTCACCGTCGTCGGGCACTCGTTCGGCGGCGGTGTTGCCATGCAGCTCGCATATCAGCATCCGCAGTTGATCGACCGGCTCGTCCTGGTCGGGTCCGGTGGGCTCGGCCGCGAGGTCTCGCCGTTGCTCCGACTGCTGGCGCTCCCCGGCGCCGAGTACCTGATGCCGATCGGGATCCCGAAGCCGATGGTCGAACGCGCCACCGACGTCGGCCGATTCCTCGGGCGGCGCAACATCCGCTCCGAACGTCTCGGTGAGCTGTGGCGTGCGTATTCGTCGTTGGCCGGTGCGGAGAATCGGCAGGCTTTCGTGCGGACGATGCGCGGGGTGATCGAGGCCGGTGGTCAGAAGGTCGACGCCAGCGATCGGCTGTATCTGGCGGCGCGCGTCCCGATGATGATCGTCTGGGGTGACAACGATGGTGTGATCCCGGTGTCGCACGCCTACCGCGCCAATCGGGTGATCGAGAACAGTCGGCTGGAGATTCTCGAAGGGGTCGGGCACTTCCCCCACGTCGAGGCACCTGACATGTTCGAGCGCGTCGGTGCTCGACTTCATGGCGACGACCGAACCCGGCCCCGACGACAAGAGCCTCCGCGACGTGCTGCTCGCCCACGCCGCCACCGCGTCCTAACCGTGGCGGACGATGATCGACTCCTGGCCGGCGGATTCGGAGTGGAACAGTATCTCGGCGTCCGGGCGGGTGAAGGCGTGGAGCAACTCGCCCGACGGTGCATGGAAGGGCCCGGGTGACGCCGCCCCGGTTTCGGAGAGCACGGTGACGACGGCGATGCCGCCCACCGTGAGTCGGGTCACGAACGCGTCGTACAGGTCGATCCCCCGGAAGCGTTGACACACGATGACGTCGAAGTCGCCGAGCTCGAGCGGCACGCCGGCATCGAGATCGAGCACCCGGGCATCGACCCGATCCTCCACGCCCCCCGCTGCTGCTGCGGCCCTGGTGAGGCCGACCGCGGCATCCGACGCGTCGACGGCCACGACGTCGAGACCCCGCTGCGCGAGCCACACCGTCTGGCCGCCGGCACCGCACGCCACGTCGAGGGCCCGCCCCGAGTGGCCCGCGACGTCGATCAGGCCTGCCGTCGTGAGCGCATCGGGTGGAGACGGCTCGGCGACGGAGTGATCCGCGTAGCGGGCGTTCCAGCGGTGTGCGTCTTCGACTGCCATCAGTACGCTCGGTGGAGCGGGAGTGTGCAGCAGCGGAAACTGCCTCCGGTCTTGGGTGGCTCCGAGTACGGCACTTCGATCACGTCGATGCCACGTTCGCGCATCTCGGCGTTGATCCGTGTCGACGTCGGCTGGGAGATCACCGTATACGGATCGATCGACAGGACATTGGTGGCGAGCGCCTGCTGTTCCGTTCGTGTCACCTCGATCAACTCGTAGGTGTCTCGGACGGCGGCGGGAATCTCGCGCATCCCGCCCGGGTAGATCAACGCATGTCGGTCACCGACCGGGAGGAACGAGCAGTCGAGGTGCAACACGTCCTCGCCGTGGTGCAGACCGCGCAGCGTGATCGGGACGATCTCGTAATCGGGTACCAACTGCATGAGCCAGGCTGCGCCGGCGAGCGTGGTGCGTTGACCGATCCCGACGAACACCTTGCCGCTGTCGACGATCACGTCGCCGCCCTCGATCACGAGGTCTTCGGGCCCGAACAGCACCTTCACGTGTTCGGGGAATCGCTCGAAGAGATGGGCGTAGCCGCGCCACTCGTGGCGCCGGCTCCGGGCGGCCATCGTCGTGACGATGAACGTGTTGCCGATCACGACGCCGATGTCGCGGGTCATCATCTGGTCGGGGAGGTACGGGAGGGGGTGTGGTTGCAGCACCTCGACGCCGCGTGACGACAGTACGTCGATGAAGCCGTTGAGCTGGGCGGTGACCGCCTCAGCGGTCGGGGCGTTCGGACTGTCGTAGAACTTTCGCTGGGTCTCGTTGATGATCTCCGGGACCACCTGCAAGAAGTTGTCGGGGTACCCGACGATCACCGATCGGAGTGATGCGGTCTCTGAGTCGACGAAGACGTCCATCGGCGCAGCGTATTCACCCTTCGGTCCCTGGGACGTGGGATCATCGTGCACCGTGAGCGAGATCGAGACCCAGACATCCACCGGCTGGCTGACCGACGACGACCTGGAAGTGGTGCGCGCCAACGTGCCGATGGTGTACGTCGACGCCGTCCCCGTCCGCGTCGACTCGCTGGGGAACGTGATCGAGGTCGGCATGCTGCTGCGCGTCGCGGCCGACGGCACGATCAGTCGGATGGTGGTCACCGGTCGCGTGCTGTTCAACGAACGCGTGCGCGAGGCGCTGATGCGACACTGCGAGAAGGATCTGGGGCCCCTTGCGTTCCCGCGGGTGCCCGCGAATCCGACACCGTTCACGGTCGTGGAGTACTTCCCCGATCCTGACCGGTCGGGCTTCTACGACCCGCGCCACCACGCCGTGTCGCTGGCCTACGTCGTCCCGGTCGAGGGTGAGTGCGAGCCGACCCAGAAGGCACTCGACCTGACCTGGTTCTCGCCGGAAGAGGCAGTCAGTCACGAAGTCCGCGCGTCGATGACGAGCGGCCACGACCGCTTGATCCGACTCGCGCTCGCGCACGTCGGCAAACTCCCGTAGTTCGGGCGTCAACGGGTGAACATTGCCCACCTGTGCTCGCTCGGGGCATCTAGTCTTTGGCTTCAATGCCGGAGGGAGAAATCATTCACCGTTCTGCGAGCGCCATGCGCACCGCACTGGGCGGCAAACCGATGACCCGGTTCGACGCCCCCCGGCTGGTCGGCCCGGTTCCCCAGGCCGGACGCACGATCGAGAAGGTCGAGTCCCACGGCAAGCACCTGGAGGTCGAGTGGGACAACGGGATGATCCTGCACACCCACATGCGGTTGTCGGGATCGTGGCACCTCTATCGCCAGGGTGAGAAGTGGCGTCGGCCGTACCAGCAGATGCGGGCGTCGATCGAGAACGCAGACTGGGTGGCGGTGTGTTTCAATGCCCCGCTCGTCGAGACGTACCGGCGACCGGACAAGCGCCGTCATCCTGGTATGGGCCGGTTGGGTCCCGACCTCTGTCGCCTCGATGCCGACCTCGGGCTCGCGGTGAACCTCCTGCTGTCGTATCCCGACGCCGACGAGCGCATCGCCGAGGTGCTGCTCGATCAGCGGGTGATGTGTCGGTGTCGGAAACGTCTACCGATGCGAAGTGCTCTGGTCGACGGCGATCAGCCCGTTCGCCCGGGTCGGTGACCTCACCGAGTCCGATGCGGTCCGTCTCGTCAACACCGCGGCGTCGCAGTTGCGTGCGAACATCGACCATGCGGGGCGGGTCTCGCCGAACGATGTTCGGGGCGGGCTCGCCGTGTACGGACGCAACGGGCAACGCTGCGCACGCTGTACGGGCAGTGTCGACATGCGCCGGATGGGCCTGCACAACCGGGTCCTCTACTGGTGTCCCGGATGCCAGACCCATCTCGACCCGCGCGTTCTGCGCAGTCCCGACGACACGCCGGTGATGGATCCCGCACCCGGCAGCCCAGCGATTCCTCGCAGACCTGCCCTGGAACCGCGGCGCGAGCTGACGGATCGGTTCGGCGTCAGCCTCGACCGAGGATCCGGTCGACGTCGATTTCGATGACCGCTCGATCGGCGCGTTCCTTCGGCTGCTGATAGCGCGCGGCGTAGCCGTCGATCCCGGCGGTGATCGCGTTCGGATCGGTGACGAGCCGCACGGGTCCTTCGAGCGCGAGCCAGCGGCCTCCGTCGACCTGGCACACCGCCGCCCGCTGTCCGGCCGCTTCCATCCGGCCGGCGTTGAGTGCCTTCTGCGAGGTGGCCCATGTGATCACGCGGGCGATCTTCGCGTCGGCGTCGTAGCTGAACCCGACGGCGACCACGTGGGGCGAGCCGTCGGTCCGCAGGGTCGTCAGCGTCGCCAGGTGCCGCTCACGCAGAAAGGCCCTCACGTCGTCGTCGAGTTGGTTCGGATCGAGCCCCATCGCCTCGTTCTATCCGCTCGACCCAGCCCCCACCGAAATTCCGGCGGATCGTGACGGCAGGCGTCACGATCCGCCGGAATTTGGGCCTTCGGGGCCTCTTGGCCTGCTGGGGGGAGCGGGGAGCGGTGGTGTCACTCGGTGGCGATCGCTTCGAGCACGTCCATGTTGCTCGCCTTGTAGGACGGGTACAGCGCCGCCACCAGCCCGGCGATCACCGCACCGATGAGGATCGCCACGATGATCGACGGGCTGAACGCGAGCTCGGAGATCACGTTGTCGGGAACGGCGAGCGACAGCACCACGCCCAGGAAGGTGCCGAGAACGATTCCGATCAACGCACCGAACACCGAGACGATGATCGCCTCCCAGCGCACGGACCGCCGGGTCTGGCGACGATTCATCCCGACCGCCCGGAGGAGTCCGATCTCCCGCGTCCGCTCGAACACGCCGAGGGCGAGCGTGATCGAGATCCCGAGCACGGCGATGAGGATCGCGAACGCCAGCAGCATCGTGATGATCAGGAGCACCTGATTGATCTGATCCTCCTGGTCCTGGATGAACTCGGCGTTGGACTGTGCCTTCGCCTGCGGGAAGGCTTCCATCGCCTGGCGCACGGCCTCGTCGCCGACCTCGGGCGTGACGCCGTCGACGAGTTTGGCGAAGCCGAACACGTTGGCGTCGGGAGCGTTGGTCACCTCCGCCAGCGTGTCGAGGCCGATGAACCAGTTGAACCCGAAGGAGTTGTCGCCGAAGATGGCCGCCACCTCGACGTCTTGCGTCGTGCCGTTGCTGAAGGTGGCCGCCAGGGTGTCGCCGACCTCGAGGCTCAGATCCTCGGCGGACTCGGTGTGGATGGCGATCGCATTGTCGGCGAGGCTCTCGATGTCACCCTCGCGCAGGTCGACATTGATCATCTGCGTCGCCGCCGACGGATCGATGGCGGCGAACGTGCGAACGTCGCTGGCGATCTCGGCGAACGCCAACTGGATGGGCATGGCGGCCTGGATCTCGGGCAGCTCGCCGAGCGTGTCGGTCACCGCCGTCGGGAACGTGGTGCCGTCCTGGCCGCCCTGGATGATGTAGTCGGACTGGACGACCTCGTCGAGCGTGGCGACGAGGGTGTTGCGCAACGATGAGGCGAACACCGCAGCGGCGCTCACGAGGGCGACGCCGATCATCAACGCCGCTGCGCTCGAAGAGGTCCGCCGCGGCGCTCGGGCCACGTTGTCCCGCGCGAGCTTGCCCGGCGTCTTGAACAGCTTCGCGATCGGCCAGCCGAGGAAGCGGGTGACCGGAGTTGCAAACGTCGCCGCGAGGCTGGTGACGCCCAGGAACAGCAGGAGCACGCCGCCGCCGCCGAGCACGACGAGACCGAGACCGCCGCCCACCTGGACGAACATGCCGATCAGGAACGCGATCAGTCCGACGACCGCCATGGTGACGCCGACGGTGAGGCGCCGCGTGCGCATCGCTTGGAACCCGATTTCTGGTTGCATCGCAGCCACCGGGGGAATCTTGGCGGCGCGCCGGGCGGGGATCAGCACGGACAGCATCGTCACGCCGATCCCGACGATCGTCGCGACGATCACCGTGCGCAGTTCGAGCACGGTCCCCGTCGGCGGGAACCCGGCGCCGATCGCGTTGAACAACGCGATGATCAGCCGGGCCACGCCGATGCCGCCGAAGATCCCGATCGCCGTGCCGATCACGCCGATTCCGAGCGCCTCGGTTGCGATCAGCCGTTTGACCTGTTTTGCGTTGGCGCCGATCGCGCGGAGCAACGCGAGCTCGCGGAGTCGCTGGCCGATCGTGATCTGGAACACGTTGTTGATGATGAAGGCGGCAACGAAGGCGGTGATGAAGGCGAACACCAGCAATCCGGTCTGGAAGATGTTGATGAACTGCCCGATCTGGTCCTGTGTCTCAGCGATCAGTTCGTCGCGGTCGATCACCTCGATGCCCTCGGGGAGGGCATCCTGCACCGCGGCCTTGATCGCGGCCAGTTCGGCGTCGTCGGTGACGCTGAGGTTGATTGCGTCGACGCGGCCGTTCGCTCCGTAGTGGTCCAGTGCGGTCGGCAGGTCGAGTGCGACGATCGTCGCACCGAACAGGCTGTCGGTGTCGGCGGTGCCGATCGTCCCGACGAGTGAGGCCTCGTAGCTGCCGGTGTCGGTGACGTAGCCGACGGTGTCACCGATTGCGAAGTTCTCGCGCTCGGCGGTCGCCTTGTCCAGCACCAGTTCGCCCGCACCGTCCGGTTTGCGCCCTTCTTTGAGCGTCACGCCGGCGAGGCTCTCACCGTCCCAGACGACGCCGAATTGCGGACCGGTGGTGGTGATCACGTCGCCGTCCGCATCGAGCACGGAGGCGCTGCGTTGGAGGTCGGGCTCGACGATGTCGATGCCGGCGACCCCGCGGACGTCGTCGGCGATCTCGATCGGGATCGGCTCGCGGGACGAATCACCCTGGAAGTCGTCCTGGTCGAAGGCGCGTTCGGCGCGGACGACGAGGTCGGTGTTCTGGATGAGTTCGGAGATGAAGCTGTCGATCGAACTCTTCAGGCTGTCGGCGAGGACGAACGAGCCGGAGACGAACGAGACGCCGGCCATGACGGCGACGATGATCGCCACCGTGCGGCCGATTCGGGCACGGATGCTGCGCCGCGCGATGAGCGTGGTGGAACCGGCCATGTCAGTGCCCCAACTGCCTCATGCGTTCGAAGATCGCATCGGTCGTGGGGTCGATCAGCTCGCCGTCGATCTTGCCGTCGGCGACGAACACCACCCGGTCGGCGTACGAGGCCGCATTCGGGTCGTGGGTGACCATCACGATCGTCTGACCGAACTCGCGCACGGCACGGCGCATGAAGTCGAGCATCTCCGCGCCGGTGGTGGAGTCGAGGTTGCCGGTCGGCTCGTCGGCGAAGATGATGTCCGGGCGCGACGCGAGCGCACGGGCGACGGCGACCCGTTGCTGTTGACCGCCCGAGAGCTCGTTCGGGCGGTGGTGCAGTCGATCACCGAGTCCGACCGTGGTGATCACGTGGTCGATCCACTCGGCATCACCGGATTCGCCGCCGAGCATCATCGGCAGTCGGATGTTCTCGTCGGCGGTGAGTGTGGGGATCAGGTTGTAGGCCTGGAAGACGAAGCCGATCTTGGTCCGCCGAAGTTCGGTGAGCTCTTTGTCGTCCAGCGCCGCCAGATACGTGTCGCCGATGTAGGTCGCGCCCGAGGTGAGGGCGTCGAGCCCGGCGAGGCAGTGCAGGAGCGTCGACTTGCCGGAGCCGGAGGGGCCCATGATCGCGGTGAACTTGCCGGTCTCGAACGACACGGTGATGCCATCGAGGGCGCGGACCTCGGCGTCACCGAAGCCGTAGATCTTCATCGCGTCGATCGCCCCGGCAGCGGCGGTCGAGGGTGTCGGCGGTGCAGGGGGCGCGAGGTCGGTACTCATGGATGCCAGCATGCCCACGGGTGCCGCCGAAGTCATCCACCTCCGGGTGGATCATCCGTCACTAGTCGGCTGATCGGCCGGCGTTGCCGGGGCAGGAGTTCGCCGGGATCAGTCGCTGCCGGGGACGACCAAGCCCGACTCGTATGCCGCAACCACGGCCTGGACGCGGTCGCGGGCGCCGAGCTTGGAGAGGATCCGACCGACGTGGGTCTTCACCGTCGCCTCGCCGAGGAAGAGTTCCGATGCGATCTCGCCGTTGCTCAGACCACGGGCCATCAACCTGATCACCTCGGACTCGCGATCGGTCAGCTCGTGGATCCCGGGGAACACCTCGGGCTGGCCGACGGGCCGCCGTGCGATCTCGTCGATCAGGGTCTGGGTGACGGAGGGCGCGAGGAGCGCATCGCCGGCAGCGACCACACGAATCGCGCCGATCAACTGCTCCGGTGGGGCGTCCTTCAGCAGGAACCCGCTCGCTCCCGCCCGCAGCGCAGCGTGCACGTAGTCGTCGAGGTCGAACGTCGTGAGCATCATCACGCGGGCAGTGGTGTCGCTCGCGCAGATCCGACCACAGGCCTCGATGCCGTCCATGTTCGGCATCCGGACATCCATCAGGATCACATCGGGGCGTGCCCGCTCGACCATCTCGACCGCTTCGCGACCGTCGACCGCCTCGCCGACGACCGTGATCCCCGGTTCGGCTTCGAGGATCATTCGAAAGCCGGTGCGCACCATCGCCTGATCATCGACGAGCATCACCCGGATCATCGGATCACCTCGTGCGCGACGGTGTGAATCGCGGCTGCACGAGCCGAATGGGGCAGGTCGGCAGTGACACTCCATCCGCCCCCCACTCGCCAGCCGGCCGAGAGGTGTCCACCGATCGCCTCGACCCGTTCGTGCATCCCGACGAGACCGTACCCGGGGCCATCGTCGTCAGCCGCCGCGCCACGGCCGTCGTCGATGATGCGGATCCGGACACCTGCGTCGTGACGTTCGAGTCGGATCTCGACAGCCGACACGGGGCCGGCATGGCGTCGGACGTTGGTCAGCGACTCCTGGACGATTCGGTAGCCGGTCAGGTCGACGCTGGAGCCGAGGTCATCGAGATCGCCCGACACCGTCAGCGACACCGGCAGGTCGTCGGCGGCGGCCACGAGGGTGTCGATGTCGGCCAGTTTCGGCTGTGGGCTGAGCGGCGGCCCGTCGCCTTTCACGGGATCGAGGGCGAGTTCGTCGGAGCTGCGACGTAGTACGCCGAGAATGCTCCGGAGTTCGTCCATCGTCTGGCGCCCGGTCGACTCCACGTTCGCCAGGGCGCTCTCGGCGTTGTCGGGTGAGGTGGCCAGGCTCCGGCGGGCGGCTGCAGCCTGGATCACCATCACGCTCACGGAATGGGCGACCACATCGTGGAGTTCGCGGGCGATCCGGGTGCGTTCGTCGGCGACCCGGCGCTGGGCGACGAGCTCGCGCTCCCGCTCTGCTCGTTGGAGCCGCTCCTGCAGTGCGTCGGCTGCCTCGCGTCGGCGTCGCAGGTTGTCGCCGACCACGAACGCGGTGACCATGACGACGACACCGAAGATGAAGCCTCCGATGTCGAGTTCGTCGACCAGGAGTCCAGCCACGAACAGCAGGCCGATCGACGTTCCGGTGGCGACGAGGAGACGGGTCCGGCCTCGCCCGACGGCGTGCGCACCGAGTGAATACAACGCGACGAGGACTCCGATGAATCCCGACCCATCGATGTCGGCGAACGCTGCGACGACCTGTGCTGCGACGACGATCGCTGTGGACAGGATCGGGTTCGTCCGTCTCCAGGCGATCGGGAACACCGAGGCAACGACGAGTGGGACCGTCCACCAATCGGGCTCGGTGGAGTCCTCGCCCGTGTCGATCCGAGCCACGTGGAGGGCCACGGCCACGACGGTCAGCACCGTGGCCAGGATCAGATCCGCCTGTTGTGGGTGCGCGCGGAGTCCACGGATCGGCGTGGGTCGTCGCCACCGGGCATCGGTCGAGTTCGCCATGACCGGAACGACCGTACCGAAACGTGACGTCTCGCTCGTCCGTCACGCGGCTGACGTGACGTACGCTCAGCGGCTGATGGCGTGTGTCTCGTGTTCCCAGCCCCTCCCGGAGGGCGCACGATTCTGCTCCTTCTGCGGGTACGAGGTCCGCTCGAACACCATGGAGGAGCGACGGGTCGTGACGGTGCTCTTCGCAGACCTGGTCGGCTACACGTCGCTGTCCGAACACGTCGATCCCGAGCGTGTCAAGCGGGTGCTCGACGGGGCGTTCCAACGACTGATCGACGAAATCGAACGGTTCGGTGGCCGTGTCGACAAGGTGCTCGGCGATGGGATCCTCGCGTTGTTCGGCGCCCCGGTCGCGCACGAGGACGATCCTGACCGCGCAATCCGTGCTGCGATCGAGATGCACACCGCGCTCGAGGGGTACGCCGGTGAAGTCGGGCTCGAGCAGCGATTGCAGCTGCGCATCGGCGTCAACACCGGTGAGGTGGTGGTGGGGACCGTCTCCGGCACCGACGCCTACACGGCGATGGGCGACGTCGTGAACGTGGCATCGCGACTCCAGGCGATGGCGCCGCCCGGTGGAACGTACGTCGGTGCATCCACGGCCGCCCAGCTCTCGCCGGGCATCGAACGAGTCCTCGTTGCCCACAGTGAGGTCCGCGGACGTGAGCAGACCGAAGCGGTCTGGCAGGTGACGGGCCGTCTCGATCGGGTGGCCGTCGGCCGGTCGCCCCACGACGTGCGATTCGTCGGACGATCGACCCAACACGAGCTGCTGGCGTCGGTGATGAGCCTCGTGGCAGGGGGGCGTGGCGCCGTGGTGTCGGTGTCGGGTGAGGCCGGCAGCGGAAAGACCCGACTCGTCAACGAGGCGCTCTCCAGGTTCCCGAGCCGTGACGTCGTCATCTTCTCCGGAGTTTGCGCACCATACGGGGAGACGAACGTCTGGGCTCCCATCGCCACGGCGCTGCTCAAGCTGATGGGTGCTGATCGCGATGTGCCCGCCCCTCGCCTCCGCGAGATCGTCGAGGAGATGGGACTCGCGCTCTACGGCTTCGATCGGGCCGACGCGCGGCTCCAACGCTTCGTCGAGGGGGCGCTCCACCTTTTCGGTCATCCCTCGGAACTTGATCGCGTTGCGCCGGGTCAGGCGCGTGAGATTCTCATGCAGGTCGTGGTCGAGGGAGTCCACCGTCGGTCTCAGCACACGCCCGTCGTCGTCTGGATCGATGACCTCCAATGGGCGGACCCGCTGCTGCTCGAACTCCTCGGCCGGTTGACCCGCTCGCTCGTCGACCGTCCGGTGCTCTTGATCACTGCGCAACGCGACGACGTCGAGGTCGATTGGCCGCCGACTCACGACCATCCGATCATGATCCGGATGCCGCTCGACGCGTTGAGTCGTGACGAATCCGACGAACTGCTCCGTGCGGTGCTCGGCGATGGCTTCGAGGTGGAATTGGCCGACCAGCTCTTCGAGCGGAGCGGAGGCAACCCGCTGTTCCTCACCCAGCTCGCGGAGGTGGCTCGGGATCAGCCGGGGCAGGAGGTCCTTCCGGGTTCACTGCGGGCGTTGATCGCAGCGCGACTCGACACGCTCCCGATCGGACAGCGGCAGGTGATCGACAACGCCTCGGTGCTCGGCGTGACGGGTCCGTTGAGTGCGCTCGAGCGGTTCGGTGTGGAGATGGGCCAGCCCCTCGACGTGAGCGACCTCGACGAACTCGTCGAGAACGGGATGCTCGACGTGGACGATCGGTGGTGGCGGTTCCGTTCGGACGTGGTCCGAGAAGTCGCCTACCAGACCCTGACGAAGTCGTCGCGGGCACAGCGCCACGCCGGGACGGCGGCGGTGATGGACGGCTTCGATCTCGGCCCGATCGATCAGGTCGCGCACCACGCAGCATCGGCGGCCGAACTCGTCGGAGACATCGGCCCGGTCGCGGGCGTTCCCGATGACATCGCAGACCGTGCGGTGGGCCTGCTCGCAAGCGCGGCCGAACGTTCGCTCGACGTCGGCGCGTTCACGCAGGCGATCCGCCAGGCGAGTCGGGCGCTCGACCTGCTCGGATCGATGGTCGATGATGATGCCGAGCGGTCACTCAAGCTCACACGGGCGCGGGCTGCAGTCGAACGGCGCGATACGACGATCGCCGAGGTCGATGCCGAACACGTACTCGAGTCGGCACTCCTCGATGGAGACGTCCGCGACGAGGCCATTGCCCGCCGTCTCATCGGCGTCGTCGCACAACAGCAGGGCAACCTCCCGCGCGCTCGCGAGGAACTCACGAAGAGCGTCGACCTCTTGCGAACACTCGGGCCCGACCCGGAGCTCACGACGTCGCTGAGCGACCGGGGATTCGTCGAGGTCTTCGGCGGTTCGTTGGAGGATGCTGATCGAATTCTGGGAGAAGCCGAGGCGATGGCGGCGGAGGCCGACGATCGGCGCCGGCTCGCGTGGATTCGCCAGCATCAGGCGTGGGTGGCGTTCCTCTCGGGCGACACCGAACTCGCCGAGGAGCGACTGTCCGTGTCGTCGGGACTGTTCGACGATCTCGGCGATCGGTCGGGCGCGGGATGGGCAATGGGACTGCTGGCCTACGTGCGGTTCTTCGAGCGTCGGTTCGCCGATGCCGAGGACCTGGCGACGAACGTACGGCGTGAAGCAGTGGAGCTGGGCGAGCTCTGGGCGCCGGCCATGATGGATTCGCTGATGGCCTCGATTCGCCTGTGGACCGGCCGGTTCTCCGATGCCGAGGAGTTGTCGCGGCGAGCCTTGTCGGGGTTCCGGGAGTTGAACGACCGATTCGGCATCGTGCAGGCGCTCGCTCCGCGGATGCGAGCGTTGGTCGCCCTCGGTCGGAACCAGGAGGCTGAGCGCAGTCTTGAAGAGGCGTTGTCGTTGGCCGACGCCTTCGGCGATCTGGCGATGCCGACGATGGCTGCCGCGGGGACGGCGGCCCATCTCGGTCTCGGAGCGCGAGCCGTTGCGTTGAGCGAGGTGGCGCTGTCACGGATGCTCGCGATGCATGCGGACGGGTCCGAGGCGCGCGTCACCCTGGCGCTCGGCCTCTGCCAGGTCGGCGACCCCGACCGGGCGCTCGCCACGCTGCTCGAGACCCGAGCACCCGGGCCGTACTCCCGGGCCGTGACCGCCGTCGCTGCTGCGATGTCGGGGATGGCCGACGAGGCGCTGGCCGAAGCCGACCTCGTGACGGAGGATGACACTTCGACCTACCTCGACCGGGTCCTGGCCGACATCGCCGCCGGCGCAGCGCTGATGCCGTCCGATCCGACCGCGGCACGTGCCCGGCTCGAGCGAGCGAGGAAGGGCGCAGTCCTGGCCGGTGACGCGGCGGCGATCGCGCTGGCAACCGCGGCCAGCGCAGAGTTGGGGTCCGACATCGAGACCCGTGCGATCCAGCACCTCGGCGTGGGGTGGAAGCGTGTCGTGTTCGGTCTCGGCGTTGCGAACGAACCGCGAGCAGAGCCCCGATGAGTGGCCGGTCACGGTTCTCGACGGGCTTGATCGTGGGCCGTTTCGATCCGCCGCACCTCGGACACTCCCACATGATCGACTGGGCCGCCGATCGAACCGATCGACTCGTGGTGTACGTGAACTCCTCCTGCTCGCGTGACACGGTTCCCGGCGAGCTGCGCGCAACGTGGCTGGCCGAGGCGCATCCGCTGGTCGAAGTCCGGGTGGTGCGCCACGCATTGGTGACCGACTGGGACGACGAGGACCTGTGGGCCCGGTGGATCGCACTCTTCCGCCAACACTGGCCACATGAGGTTGGACCGCACGCCGTGTTCTCGTCGGACGACTACGTGTCAGGCATCGCGGAACGGCTCGATGCCGAACCCGTGACCGTCGATCCCGACCGGACGACGGTGCCGATCAGCGCAACGGAAATCCGCGCGGAACCGGCCGCCCACCTCGACAAGGTGACACCGTCGGTCCGTCAGTGGATCGAGTCCAACTGGTTGGTGTGATCAGCGATTCCGCTGTGTGATCACCCGGATGTACGCACTGGGCATGGCGCGGGCGTTGCCCGATCTGTTTGGATGGGATCATGAGCATCCCGGTCGAACTCGATGTCCTCGAAGCCAAGGCCGGGGAGTACGGATGGGCGTATCTGCTGACCGTCGGTGATGACCTGCGCCCGAAGATCGTGGCGTGCGCGGCCGATTGGCATGACGGCGCGATGTGTTTCGCCGCCGGGGGAGGGTCGGCGCGGAATTCGCTGGCCCGTCCGACGGTCACCGTGACGTTCCCGCCGCTCGAGCCCGGGGGGTACACGTTGATCGTCGACGGCGATGCAACCGTCGACGAGTCGGGGGAGGCGCCCCGGGTGCATGTTGCGCCAACGGGCGCCGTGTTGCATCGGCCTGCCCCCGCGGGGTTCACCAATACCGTCACGGGCTGCAGCCACGACTGCGCACCGGTCGATTGACCTCGTGCGGCGTCCCCAGCGGGTCCGGCTCCAACACGCAGACGACCGACCGCCCATGCCCGCTGGCCTGGCGTCACGACGTCTGCTCGGGTGACCTTGCGATCGGCATCGCCGCTGCGGTGTCTTCGATTCGTAGACTTCTCCCGTCTGCCCTCGTAGCTCAGTCGGATAGAGCGGTCGCCTCCTAAGCGACAGGCCACAGGTTCGATTCCTGTCGAGGGCGCCACCACCAGTCATCGATCGCTCAGTCATCGATCCCGGATCGATGACTGGTTCGTCACGGCCGGGGGTAGTCATCGATCCCGGATGGATGACTACGGGTTCGCGAAAAAACCTGGTCAGGCGGTCGCGTCGATGATCGGCATCCGGGGCGGATGACTACAGGTCGTCCGCCGGCCGTAGTCATTGATCCGGGATCGATGACTGGATCGCCACAGGTTCGATTCGGAGGCGCGAGTCGTCAGTTCTCGGGGACGACGCGCTCGACGGCGGCGGGGACGAGCCAGACGCCGATCGAGGCAACGGTCGATCCAGCGACGACGACGACCCATGCGGCGCTCGGCGGAAGCTCGAGCTGGAAATAGTCGCGCAGGAAGCCGATGGCCAACACGCTGACGTAGAGCGCGGCCATCGCGAGTGACAGCGCCACCTTCCAGATCTGCAACGGGCGGCTCACCACGATCAGCACGACCAGCCCGGCGCTCAGCAGGGTCACCGTGGCCGCCGTCCGCGCTTCGGGAAGTGTGACGACGTCCATCCCACGCGTGATCTCGTACACCGCATAGGCCGCACCACCGGCAACGATGCCGGCCGGGATCGAGTACCGCAGCACGCGTCGGAGGAAGCCGGGCCGCACCAGCGCCTCGTTGGGTGACAGCGCCAGGAAGAACCCGGGTAGCCCGATCGAGAAGGTGCCGATCAACGTCAGCTGTCGAGGGAGGAACGGGAACGGTGCGCCCGACAACCCGACCAGGACCGTGAGGAGGACCGCGTAGGTCGCCTTCGTGATGAAGAGGTTGGCGACCCGCTCGATGTTGTTGATGACGCGCCGACCCTCGGCGAGCACGCGCGGCAGCGTCGCGAACTTGTTGTCGAGGAGCACCAGTTGGGCGACCGCCCGCGTCGACGAGCTCCCCGACCCCATCGCGATACCCATGTCGGCGTCCTTGAGGGCGAGCACGTCGTTGACGCCATCCCCGGTCATTGCAACGACACGCCCCCGCTCCTGCAGCGAACGCACCATCGCCCGCTTCTGGTGCGGTGTCACCCGCCCGAACACCGAGGTGGCCGCCACCGCGTCCGAGAACGCAGCGGGTTCGTCGTCGCTGTCGGGCAGCGTGCGCGCATCCAAGCCGGTCTCGGCATGTGGCACGCCAGCGCGTCGAGCGACCGCCGCCACGGTTGCCGGGTTGTCGCCCGAGATCACCTTGATGGTGACACCCTGTGACTTGAAGAACGCGAGGATCTCGTGGGCGTCGCTGCGCACCGTGTCCTCGAGCGTGACGACGGCCAGCGGGCGCAGTTCGGTCGGCTGTCGCTCGCCCCGGTGATCGCCCGCCGCGTGAGCGAGCAACAGGACTCGGCTGCCGGTGTCGGCGAGGTCACCCACGATCGACAGCGTTTCCGCGTCGTCGGCTGCCGCGAGGATCTCCGGTGCACCGAGGTAGTAGCTGCCGCGTTCTTCGAAATGCGTGGCGGCCCACTTGCGCGCCGAGCTGAACGGGGTGATCGCATCCGCCACCCACCCGTCGGGTGGCCCGTGGGCCGTGATGATCGCCGTCAGGGTTGCGTTCGGGCTCGGATCGGCTGCGCCGAGTGCGCCCAACGCAGCCGACACGTCGTCCGCGTCGACGCCGGTGAGCGGATGGACGCCGCCGTAGCTGATCTCGCCGGTCGTGATCGTGCCCGTCTTGTCGAGACACAGGGTGTCGACCCGCGCCAACAGCTCGACCGACGCCAGCTCCTTTGCGAGTGCTTGCCGACGCGCCAGCGAGATGATGCCGACGATGAACGCGAGGCTCGTGAGGAGCACGAGTCCGTCGGGCACCATCGCAACGGCGGCGGCCACGGTGCCCTGCAGAGCCTCGCGCCAACTCTCGACCTCGTCGCTCCCCAGCAGGCGGATGAGCAACAGCAGCGAAGCCGGCGGAATGATGAACGTCAGCCACCGGAGGATGGTGTTCACGCCATTGCGTAGTTCGCTGTCGGCCAGCTTGAAGATGCGTGCTTCGTCCGCCAACTTCGCCGCGTAGCTCTCAGCGCCGATCGCGGTGGCGGTGTAGAGGCCGGAGCCCGAGGAGACGAAGCTGCCCGACATCACGGAATCGTGCTCGTGCTTGGTCACCGGCTCGCTCTCGCCCGTCAACAAGGACTCGTCGAGGTCGAGCCCGACGGCGGAGACGACGTCACCGTCGACGACCACCTGGTCGCCCGGTCGCAGGACGAGTAGTTCGTCTGCGACGACGTCACTCACTGCGAGTTCGACGTCGCTCCCGTCGCGGCGAGCCAGCGCCTTGGGCGCATTGAGCAGTTCGAGTTGGTGGAGGGTGTGGCGGGCGCGCAACTCCTGCACGATGCCGATGATCGAGTTGGAGATGACGACGCCCGCAAACAGCGCGTCCTGCGGGTAACCGGCGATCAGGATCAGCACGAAGAGCGTCGAGATGATCGCGTTGACCGGCGTGAGCACATTGCCTCGTACGATCTGGCCCAACGTGCGAACGGGCGCATCGGGGACGTCGTTGGTTCGTCCGTCGGCGCGTCGCTCGGCCACTTGGGCTGCGGTCAGACCGAGCGTGGTGTCGACCCCAGACGAGTTCATCCGCCGCGAGAGTATCGGCCCGGCCCGCGCAACGCGAGGAGGCGGACGGACGTCAGCGACAGAAGTGCACGCGGTCGAAGCGACGCCGGAACAGGCCGACGTCCGTCGCCACTGCGGCGGGGTCCTCGCCGTGCACCGCACGGACGATCGCGTCGGCCACCGGCGCCATGTCGGCCGGCGTCATCCCCCAGCGCACGACTTCGTTGGTGCCCAGACGGATCGCGCCCATCACACTCGCCGCATCGCTGGGAACCCCGATCGCCGACGTGAGCAGATTCGCCTGTCGGAGATGCCGGGCCAGTGCGTGTCCGTCGCCGCCCGTTGCGTCGGCCCGGACGGCGAACGCGTGGGAACGCGTCGCGGCGCCATCCGGCGTCGTCAGGACGGGCAGGCCTGCCTCGATGAGGTGCGCGGCGAGCGCTGCGGCCGTGTCGATCATCGCTGCTGCGTGCTCCCGACCCTCGTCTTGCCAGTCGAGCAACGTCATCGCCAACGCGGCGGTGTTCGCCGCGTCGAAGTTGGCGGTCAGGCCGGGGAACGCGATTGCGTCGACACGCTCGGCGACGCCCGCATCGCTGGTGACGAGCAACCCCGCGGGCGGCCCGGCGAGGCTCTTGTACGTGCTCATCGTCATGATGTGGGCACCCTGGTGGAGAGGGTTCGGCCAGGCGCCGCCGGCGATCAGACCGGAGAGGTGCGCAGCATCGAAGAGGACCGTCGCCCCGACCTCGTCGGCGATCGCGCGAACCGCCTCGACCGGGTGGTGGGTCAGGTTCAGGCTGGCCCCGATGGTGATCATCTGCGGTTGCACACGGCGAGCGAGTTGGGCGAGCGCATCGACGTCGACGGTGTATCTCGGGCCGTCGATCGGCGCCTCGTGGATCTCGAGGCCGTACAGCCCGGCGGCGCCCGCCGAGTTGTGGGTCACGTGGCCTGCGATCCCCGCCGGCGGCACGATGATCGCGTCGCCGGGATCACAGCACGCCATGAACGAATAGAGGTTCGCGAGTGCTCCCGACCCGATCCGCACCTCGGCGAAGGGCGCGTCGAAGACCTCGGCGGCCAGTTCGGCGGCGATCACCTCGATCTGTTCGACGGCCTCGAGACCCATCTCGTACTTCGCGCCGGGGTGCCCGAGCGACGGGCGGGTACCCAGCGACGTGGCCAACAGTGCTTCGGCCGCCGGGCTCATCACGTTGGCCGCCGGGTTGAGGTTGATGCAGTCGACTTCGTGGATGGTGCGGTTCTCGTCCACGAGTTGCCCGAGTCGCTCGCGGACCATGTCGTGGGAGGTCGACGTGGCCACCGACGCGGCGATCTGCTGGACGACGTCGTCTGTGGGCACCCAGGCCCGCGGGATGAGACGGGGTGTGGTCATCGGATGCGAATGGTACGACGCCACCGGCGCCGACCGCTCGACCCGCGATCACGAAACGGGGACGAAGCGGCCCCGGAGCGTCGGGTCGTTCAACCGGTTGCGGGCGTCGGCCAGTTCGCTCGGCGTCGGCACGCACGCCCCGAGGGTGTGGGGAAACGGGTTCTCGACGCTCCCACCGGGAAGCGTCTCGAAATGCAGGTGCGGTCCGCGGGCGTTGCCGCTGCTGCCGACGTATCCGATGAGGTCGCCGGCCGCCACGTCGCGGCTTTCGCCCTCCCAGCTGTCGAGGTGTGCGTAGTAGAACTTGTCGCCGTTGTCGGCGGTCAACCAGACGGCGCGTCCTCCGAGCCCGCTGGTCTTGAACTGGGCGGAGCCGTCCCGCACCGCAACGATCGCCGTGCCGCGATCGGCGATCATGTCGACGCCCTCGTGTCGGCGCCCGCCGGAACGTGCCCACCCCCAGGAGTCTTCGAACGTCGCCGACCCGGAGATGGGGCAGACGTCGAGCAGCGCGGTCGGTTCGTCGAGTGCGGGAGCGTGGCTCGGTCGCGGTTCGGCGTGGGCCACCGATGGCAGCGCAGTGAGGGTCAGCGCAGTGAGGGTCATCGCCGCGATGGCTGCAGTGAGGGCAGCCCGGCTCCGCCGAGTGAGGCTGTGTGTCAACATGACCGGGCAAGTTACAGTTCAATGTCGAAAAGATTGCGGCAACGTGGCGCAGGTCACGAAGAGTGAAGTTAACGCCTCTATGCGTCGATATTCGGCCCGCTCGGCCGTGGGGCTCCCGCCCGTCGAGTCGGCCGACCCGACCGGGAGGGCGTCCCGCGAGTAGCTTGCTCCCGATCTGGGTGGGGGTTCGGACATGGGGTACGAAGCGGACGCGGTGCAGGCCGAGCCAGTCACCGACTGGGTGAGCGACTGGGACTGGCTGGACCCGCAATGGGGGACCGACGCGATCGAGATCTGGAATGCGGTGCGCGAGATCACGCCGATGGCGATGACCGAGCGCTACGGCCGAGCCTTCATGCCGGTGACGATGGAGGCGGTGACGGCGATTGCCAAAGACACCGAGCACTTCTCGTCGCAATGGGTCTCGGTCGCCCAACCCGATGCCGTGCGGCGTCCGGCTCCACCGATCACGTCCGACCCACCACACCATCAGGGTCATCGTCGGTTGCTGCTTCCATCGTTCAGCCCGAAACAGATCGAGCCGATGGAGGGCGAGCTACGGGAGTACACCCGCGGGCTCATCGCGAAGCTCGACGGGCGTGATACCGCCGACGCGGCGTCCGAATACAGCCAGCACATCCCGGTGCACGGCATCGCGCAGATGATCGGCGTGCCCGACGACGATGCGGACATCTTCCGCGACTGGATCTACCGCAACTTCCAGCTGGCGCCGCGTGACAACCGCATTCGCGAGCAGGTCACCGCCGACATGCGTGCCTACTTCCTGAAGTTGATGGAGGAGCGTGAGGCCGAGCCGAGAGACGACCTCGCCACACTCGTCGTCCAGGCCGAGATCGACGGCGAGCCGATCGATCGCGAGCTGCAGTACGGCTATCTCCTGCTCCTGATCCTCGCCGGGATCGACACCACGTGGTCGGCGATCGGCTCAGGTCTGTGGCACCTCGGATCACACCCGGACGATCTCGAACGACTTCGCGGCAAGCCGTTCGACGACCCGATCTGGTTGACGTTCAGCGAGGAAGTGCTTCGCTACTACGCACCGGTCACGATGGGCCGACGGGTGGTGGGCGACACGACCGTGTCGGGCTGTCCGGTCCATGCCGGCGACCAGGTGCTCGTCACCTTCCCGGCTGCGAACCACGATCCGGCGGTCTTCGACCGGCCGGACGAGTTCCTGATCGATCGCGAGGTCAATCGCCACGTTGCGTTCGGGCTCGGGATCCACCGGTGCCTCGGATCGAACCTCGCCCGGCTCGAGATGAAGATTGCCTTCCAGGAGTGGGCATCGGCGTTTCCGGATTACCGGCTGGACCCGGAGCAACAGACCACGTGGACCAGCGGACAGATCCGCGGGCCCCGCAACATTCCGGTCATCCTGCGGTGAGCGGGCTGGTGTCGGCGGGAAGGAGTTGGAGCGCATCGAGCAGGTTCGCCGCAACGGGGATGCCCACGATGTACACCATGCGTTCGGTCACCTCGCCTTCGGCATGGAGCGCGCCCGCCGGAATCTCGAGCTTGTCGCCGGGTCCGAGTGCGACCCGAGTTCCGTCGGCGTGGAGCACGTAGCTGCGCCCCTCGAGGACGAAACCGTGGTTGTCGACGTCGTGCCAGTGGACTGGGAGTTCGGCCATCCGCTCCGAGACGTATGTCGTCGGCCACAGGTCGAGGCGCTTGATCTCGTCGAGGACCTCGGCCTTCGTCGTGAAGTGGTCGTGGAGGACTCGCATGGGACCGGGGTCGAGCGGCATGCCATCATCTTTCGTTCCCGCTCGAAGGCCCGGCGAGTCGGACGGGCTGGATACGGCATGAGGGCCTCGTTCGACCGCAGCCTCCTGTTGCCGATCCTCGCCGGAATCGACACGACGTGGTCGGCGATTTCGGGCGTGAGCGCACCACCTGTCGATCCCGGCCCGTCGGATGAGGCAGTTGCCGCCTGAACTTCCGGGTGTACCTCGCCGACCGGAAGTGCCCGACCCCACCACGGTCGACCGGTTGCTGCCGCCGGTCACCCCTGTCTGACCGCGTCGCCGACTGTGGAGGATCGCGCCGCTCGGGGATGTGCGGCGCTCGTCTCGCCGACGACGGTCAGTAACCAGACGACGACGGTCACCATCAGGACGGCCAGCACGGTCGCCGACGCGCTCAGCCCGAATGCGGCGCCAACGAACCCGACGACGAGTGGGCCGATGATCTTCCCGAGGTCCTGGATGACGGCGATCGCCGCGAGGAACGGTGCGGGGTCGCTGCGCGGCGCGAGATCGCTGCCGAGGGTCAGCATCGACCCGGAGCTGAGACCGTTGCCGACACCCATGATCACGCCGGCGCCGATCGCCGCGGTCGTGGACTCCGCCATCGCGAGCACGATCAAACCGATCGCGATGAGTGAGAACGACGGGATCATCGCCGCCAGCCGGCCGAAGCGATCCATCACGAATCCGGCCACCGGGAAGAGGGCGAGGTCGGCGAAGGTCCCGACCGCTACGAGCGCCCCGACCTCGGCCACGCTCAGCCCCAGATTGTCACCGATCAAGGGCACGACCACGTAGCGGCCTTCGCGCACGGCCATCGTCAGCATCGGGACGACACCGGCGACCGCCAGCAGTCGCCGATGGCGGTTGATGGCCGTGAACAGGCCCGGTCGATCGCGCCGATGTGACGCGTCGATCCGACCGTCCGTCGGTGCGAGCGTGTCGGGAGCCAGTGCTGGGATCAGCCCGACGGCCGACAACATCCCTGCGACGACGAAGGTCCACGCGAAGCCGATCGTCTCGGCGAGCACACCACCGACGAGCGGCCCGACGAAGAGTGAGACTCGGAACGACCCACCGATCATCGCCATGGAGCGTCCTCGAGCGGCGGCATCGATCCGCCTGGTGATGTAGGTCTGGCGCGACAGCCGCAGACCGACGTTCGACGCCCCCGTGCCGAGGCGCAACCCGACGAGCACGAGTGCGGCATCGCTCACTCCGAGGAGTGCGGACGTGACGCTCAATCCGATCAGTGCACCGATCAACACCGCCCGCTCGCCGAATCGGGTGATCAACGCACCCGCCGGGAGGCCGCCGATGGTGGCTCCCGCGCCCACCGCCGCGAGCACGACCGCTGCGGTCTCGAGCGGGAGGCCCGACCGGGTGAGATACAGGGGCAGAACCGGGATGAGCAGTGCCAGACCGAGCGTCCCCGCGGTGACGGGCAGGTACACCGGAACGGCGAGCCGCCGAAGCACGCCCCCGATCGAGGGTTGAGCGCCCGTCACGTGGAGGACCGTATCCCGTGAGCCGTTCGGCACGAAGACCGGATCTGGGGCATGATGGCGCTGTCACACCGACGTCGTCGGAGTCGGTGCCACGAAGGGAACGACATGCAGCAACTGTCAGGGCTCGATGCGGGCTTCCTGTACATGGAGACGCCGAACACCTACGGGCACGTGAACGCGGTGGCCATCTACGAACGCCCGTCGCCGGAATTCGAACCGTTCGACGTCGTGTACGAACGCTTCGGCACCCTCGTCGGTCACCTGTCGCCGATGCGTCGTCGACTGGTCGACGTCCCGTTCGGGCTCGACCACCCGTACTGGATCGACGACCCCGATTTCGACCTCGACTATCACGTCCGCCACATCGGTCTCGCACCTCCGGGAGCGGCTGACCAACTCGGCGACCAGGTCGCGCGCATCGTCGGGCGGCACATGGACCGGCGCCGGCCGCTCTGGGAGGTGTACGTCATCGAAGGTCTCGCCGATGGTCGGTGGGCGATGCTCACGAAATACCACCACTCGACCATCGACGGTGCGGCTGGCGTGATCATGCTGAAGATCCTCACCGACCCGTCGCCCGATGCCGAATGGGCGTTCGAATCGGTCGACTGGCACGGTGAGGAGATTCCGCGGGACCGTGACCTGCTCAGGGCAACGGCGCGCCATCTCGCAGCCAATCCGGTCAAGGCTGCACGGCTGCAGTTGAAGATCGTTCGTCAGCTCGCGGAGACGGCCGGCGTGAACAGCGTCAGCGGAGCCGCCGGTCAGGCGCGCGACGCCATCAAGGCGTTGGTCGCCCCGAGACACGACACGGCACCGTCCAACGAGACGAGCGTCTCGATCCCGCTCAGCCCAGCGCCACCCACTCCGTGGAACGCATCGGTCACGCCGAATCGACGGTTCGCGATGCGGTCCGTGGCACTCGCGAACGTCAAAGCGCTCAAGGATGCGACAGGCGGGACCATCAACGACATCGTGATGGCCATGTGCACCGGTGCGCTGCGCGAGTACCTGCTCGAGCACGATGCCCTCCCGGAGGATCCGTTGCGCGCGATGGTGCCGGTCTCGATTCGCACGGGTGAGGAGCAGGGCGATGACGTCTGGTCGAACCGCGTATCGGCCATCGTCTCCGAACTCCCGACGAACTGTGCCGACCCGGTCGAGCGTGTCGCTCTGTGCCGCGAGGCCATGACCGCCGCCAAGAAACAGATGGACCTGCTGCCGGCGGAGGCGATGATGGAAGCGTCGCAGATCACGTCGCCGGTGATCGCCGCGTCGGCGATCCGGCTGGTGGGCCGACTCAAGCTCGCCGATCGGGTCAACTCGCCGGTGAACGTCGTCATCTCGAACGTTCCCGGGCCGCGGGAGCCGTTGTACTTCGCCGGGGCCAAGCTCGACGCATACATCCCGGTCTCGACGATCTCCGACGGCGTCGGGCTGAACATCACCGTGCACAGCTATGAGGACCGACTCGACATCGGGCTCATTTCCGATCGCGAGCTGATCCCCGATCTCTGGCATCTCGTCGACCTCCACGTCGATGAGATCGAGCGGCTGTTCGAGGCCACCGGCGCGGAATGGGCGGTTCCGCCCGCCCCGGCGCCGATGCGCCGTGGTGGTCACGGCACCGAGGCGATCCCACCGGCCAACCCCGATGTGGCGCGCCGCATCGAGAAGCAGCGCGAGATCCGCACCGCGTCGATGTCGGCGTCGGCCAAGCACTCGTCTGCGAAACCTGCGCCGGCGGCGAAGAAGTCAACCGTCAAGAAGTCAACCGTCAAGAAGTCAACCGTCAAGAAGTCGGCGGCCAAGAAGTCGGCAAAGCAGCAGGCGCCGAAGCAGCAGGCGACTGCCAAGCGCAAGAAGACCTGATGGGCTCCAGTATCTCGGCGCCGCCGCCGTGGATGACCGTGCTGGAGTTCCGGGCGCTCGGCGAGCGGGTGCAGATGTCGACGATGCTGCCGCTGCTGCGGCGCCTCCCAGCGGGCGATGGACACCCGGTGCTCGTCCTGCCCGGGTTCTCGGCGAGCGACCGATCGACCGATCCGCTCCGCAACCTGCTCCGCCGCCTCGACTACCGCACGTACGGCTGGGGCCTCGGCGTCAACGTCGGCCCGACCCGTCAGATCCTCGAGGGGCTCGTCCAGAAGCTCGATCGGGCCTTCCAGCGACGGGAGGAGCCGGTGTCGATCGTCGGTTGGAGCCTGGGCGGCATCTACGCCAGAGAACTCGCCAGGGCGCGGCCCGATGTGGTGCGTCAGGTGATCACGCTCGGCAGCCCGATCCAGATGATCGAGGCCGACGCGTCGTCCGCCCAGCCGATGTGGGAGGCGATGAGCCGGTATCACTCGCCGGGTTTCCGGCGTGCGATGCGCGACGTCCACCGCCCCCCACTCACCACGCCGAACACCTCGATCTACTCGCGGACCGACGGTGTCGTCAGCTGGCAGGCCTGTTTGGTCCCGCGTACCGCCACGAGCGAGAACGTGCGGGTCCACGGGAGCCACTGCGGGCTCGGATTCAACTCCGCAGCGATCACCGTGATCGCCGACCGACTCGCACAGCCGGCCGGTACCTGGTCGCACTTCTCGCCGCCGTGGTACCTCCGTGGAGCGTTCCCGCCGGCCACCGATCTCGACCCCGAACGCCTCCCCACCTCCGCCGTCGCCTGAGGCCTGCCCGGCTGCCGCAACTACGGTCGAGTCATGGATCGGATGGAGGTTGCGTCATGAGTCACGGGGGTCGGTTGGTCGCCAAGGCCTTGAAAGCTGCAGGAGTCGAGTGCGTCTTCACGCTGTCGGGCGGGCATGTGATGGGGATCTACGACGGGTGCATCGACGAGGGCATCCGCGTCGTCGACGTTCGCCACGAGCAGGCCGCTGCTCATGCGGCCGACGCCTGGGCGCGGCTCAATCCCGGGCGCGTCGGTGTCGCGATCCTCACCGCAGGGCCGGGGGTCACCGACGGTGTCACGGGTGTCGCGAACGCATGGCGGGCGAATTCGCCGATCCTGGTGATCGGCGGCCAGGGCCCGTTCAACAACCTCCGTCGCGGTTCGCTGCAGGAGATGGATCACGTGTCGGTGATGAAGCCGATCACGAAGTGGGCCGACGCGTGCTACGAGACGGCCCGGCTCGGAGAGTACGTCGAGCTCGCGATCCGTCATGCGCTGTCCGGCGTGCCGGGCCCGGCGTTCCTGGAGGTGCCGATGGACGTGCTCCACTCGCCGATCGACCTCGATGCGATCGACATGCCACGCTTTCGCGACTACCGCGTCGCGTCGACGGCGCCGGCGGCGCTGATCGACCAGGCAGCTGACATGGTGAGCGGTGCGACGAACCCGATGGTGATGGCGGGCACGGCGCTCAAGTGGTCCGAAGGCGGGCCCGCGCTCCGGCGATTCGTCGAAGCGACCAACATCCCGGCGTACACGAACGGGATGGCCCGCGGGCAACTGTCGATGAGCCACCCGCAGTTCTTCAACCGGAGCCGCAAGGATGCGCTGGCCCAGGCCGACGTGGTCGTGCTCGCGGGGACACCCCTCGACTTCCGCATGAAGTACGGGGGATCGATTCCGGCCGGCGCGAAGATCGTGCAACTCGACCTCGACGAGACGCTGATCGGTCAGAACCGCTCCGCCGACGTCGGCCTCGTCGGCAACCTCGGCGCCAATCTCGATGCGCTCCGCGAGGCGGTGGGGAGCAGGGGAGGCGTCGACTTCTCCGCGCACTCGGCTGCGCTGCGCTCCATCGAGGTCGAGGCAGAGCGGACGTTGGCGGGTCAGCTCGACTCCGACGAGGTCCCGATCGACCCGATGCGTCTCTGTCGCGGAATCGCCGACTTCATCGCGACCGACGACGAATTGATCGTGATCGGCGATGGCGGCGACATCGTGGCCCAGGCGTCCAAGGTCATCAAGGTTCCCGAACGCGGGACGTGGATGGACCCGGGGCCGCTCGGCACGCTCGGTGTCGGCATGCCGTTCGCGCTCGCCGCACAGCTCTCTCACCCCGACCAACGCGTCCTGATCGTGTACGGCGACGGCGCGTTCGGGCTGAACGGCTTCGAGTTCGACACCGCTGTCCGCTTCGGGCTGCCGATCGTCGGGATCGTCGGCAACGACGCCGCCTGGGGGCAGATGATGCGGCCGCAGGCGATGATCTACGGGTCCGACCGCCTCGTCGCGACCGAGCTGAGCTACACCCGGTACGACAAGGTCGTCGAGGCGCTCGGGGGCCACGGCGAGCATGTCACCGAACCGGGGGCCATCGTGCCGGCGCTCGAACGGGCCTTCGCATCGGGCAAGCCGGCATTGGTCAACGTCGAGATGCGCAAGGACGTCGACGGGATGAAGGGCTCGACGTACGTCTGATCCGCCCGTCGCCCCGCTGCCATGAGCGATGAGCGATGAGCGCAGCCCTCACACTCATCTCTCATCGGTGGGGTGAACTGGACGTCGGAGCGGATTGCTCCGTCAGACGTCGTGACGGGCTGGTCACTACGGTCGGCGCATGGACTTCGCGATGCCCGAATCGACCCAGCTGCTGCTCGACGATCTCGACGTCTTCATCGAGTCGACGATCAAGCCGATGGAGGGGGAGGACGACAACGTCCGCTTCTTCGATCATCGGCGTGAAGACTCGCGAACCGACTGGGACCGGGGCGGGCTCCCGAACCCCGAGTGGGAAGCGTTGCTGCGTCGGATGCGTGTCGCCGCCGACGAGGCCGGCTTCTACCGTTACCAACTTCCTGAACGTTTCGGCGGCAAGAACGGTTCAAACCTCGAGATGGCGATCGTGCGCGAGCATCTCGCCCGCAAGGGGCTCGGTCTGCACAACGACCTCCAGAACGAGAGCTCGATCGTCGGCAACCTCGTCACGGTGTTGATGATGGAGAAGTACGGGTCACCGGCTCAGCAGGCGGAGTGGATCCCCAAGATGCTCGAGGGCACCGCCCGGATCGGGTTCGGTCTCACCGAGCCGCTGCATGGTTCCGACGCGACGTGGATGGAAACGCGTGCGGTCCGTGACGGTGACGAATGGGTGATCACCGGCGAGAAGTACTGGAACACCGGGCTCCACCACGCCACCCACGACTACATCTTCGCTCGGACCTCGGGTGAGCCGGGCGACGGCCGCGGTATCACGTGCTTCATCACACCGACCGACTCGCCCGGGTTCCTGATCGAGGAGTTCATGTGGACGTTCAACATGCCGACCGACCATGCGCACGTGCGGCTGAACGAAGTGCGGGTGAGCAACGACGACATCCTCGGTGAAGAAGGGTTCGGCCTCCAGACCGCCCAGCTGTTCGTCCACGAGAATCGGATCCGCCAGGCCGCGTCGTCCCTCGGCGCCGGCCTGCACTGCATCGACCTCGCCGTCGACTACGCCAACCAGCGCACCACGTTCGGCAAGCGACTGTCGACGAACCAGGCCATCCAGTTCCCGCTCGCTGACCTCGCCGCCGAGGCCGAGATGCTGCGCGCACTCATCCAGAAGACCGCATGGCAACTCGATGCCGGGATCGACCACATGGAGATCACCGACAAGGTCGCGATGTGCAATTACCGCGCGAACCGGTTCTGTTGCAACGCGGCCGACCAGGCCATGCAGACCTGCGGCGGTCAGGGCTACAACCGGGCGATGCCGTTCGAGCACATCTACCGGCACCATCGGCGTTACCGGATCACCGAGGGTTCCGACGAGATCCAGATCCGCAAGGTCGCCGGCAAGCTGTTCGGCTACACCGGCCGCGCCAAGGGCTGACTGCCCGCCGCGTCAGCCGTGCTTGCCGGGCTCCCAGCCGGTCGGCCCGAGCACCCGTTGCCCGAACGCTGCGGGTCGGTCCTCGAGGTCGGTCGCCATCGTGTCGTTCCAACGGTTGAGGTAACCGAACATCGAGATCGCCGCAACCAGCCCGGCAGTCTGGTCGTCATCGAAGTGGTCGCGTAACGCGGCGAAGTCCTCGTCCGTTACGGCGTTCGGAACCTGGCCGGCATGGAAGGCGAGGCGCAAGGCGGCGCGTTCCGCATCGTCGAAGTGATCGCTCGTCTCGAACATCCACAGGTCGGCCAGCTTCTCGTCGGACACGCCCATCCGCTCGGCGGTGTGAGCGGTGTGGGCCTGGCAGTATCTGCACCCGGCCGCAGTCGAGGCGACCTGTGCGACCATCTGGATGAGCGGCGTCGGCAGGTTTGGGTTGCCGATCACTGCTGCTCCCAACGACGAGAACGCTTCGAGGAGACCCGGAACACGGGCCATCGTCGGCATCGAGTTCGGGACGAAGCCCATCATCGCCTCGACCATCTCGAAACGTGCGGCGTGCTCGTCGAGGGATTCGGCGGGGAGCGGATCGATGCGGGCCATCGCGTCATCCTGGCATCGGCCCTCGACGCACGACGAGACGCGTCGGACCCCGCAAGGTGTGTGAGCGTTTCCACTCCACATCTGCCGAGTCGACCGTGTAGTCGCCGAAGGCATCGACGAAGGCGGGGACGGCAATCCGCATCTCCAATCGAGCCAGTGAGGAGCCGAGGCAGTGGTGGATCCCGTGGCCGAACGAGATCGGTCTGGGATCCTGGCGGTCGAGACGCAACCGGTCGGCATCGGGCCACCGCCGGCGGTCCCGGTTCGCTGCGCCGATGTTCAGCGCCACGTTGGAACCACCGGGTTCGGTGAAGGTGGTCTGGAGTTCGTCGAAGCGACGGCGGCTCACGCCGCCAGTGCTCGGCCGGTCTCGAGGTCGAACACGTGGATCGCAGCGCTGTCGACGCGAAGTCTGAGCGGCTCCCACAGGCTCACGGGATCGTGAGCGCCGATGGACGCGGTGATGGATGACTCGCGGCGGTGGCTGATCGCGACGCCGGTCGACGTCGATTCGACCGTCGGTGCGTCGATGAGCGTGTGCACGAGCTGTTCCGGGCCCAACAACTCGTTGGACTCGACACTCGCGACCAGTTCGCCGTCCGGAACGCGCGTCAGAGACTCGGGGCGGATGCCGACGGCGATCTGCCGTCCGACGAACGCCGACCAGCCGACGTGGTTCATCGGTGGCGTGCCCGTGAGCGGAACGATGTGGGATCCGATCTCGAGTGCGTGGCCATCTGGGTGCTCGACGACGGTCGCCACCATCACGTTCATCTGCGGCGACCCGAGGAACTGCGCGACGAACAGGTCGGCGGGCTGCGTGTAGAGCTCGGTCGGGGTGCCGGTCTGAGCCACGACTCCGTCACGCATGATCGTGATCCGGTCGGCCATCGTCATCGCTTCGGCCTGGTCGTGTGTGACGAACACGGTCGTGGTCGCCAGCTCGCGCTGGATTCGCAGGATCTCGGATCGTGCGTCGACGCGCAGATGGGCGTCCAGATTGGACAGTGGTTCATCCATGAGGAACAGCCGTGGGCTGCGGACGATCGATCGTCCCAGTGACACCCGCTGTTGTTGGCCGCCCGAGAGTCGGCTCGGTCGGCGGTCGAGGACGTCGTCCAGGTGCAGGAGGCGGGCGACCGCACCGACTTGTTCGGCGACGAGCGTGGGGCGCAGGCCGGTGACTTTCAGCGGGAACCCGATGTTCTCCGCGACGGTCATCTGCGGGTAGAGCGCATGCGTCTGGAACGCCATCGCCACGTTGCGGTCGCGGGGGCCGATGTCGTTGACCCGCTCGCCGTCCAGGCGGATTTCACCGCCGGTTACAGCCTCGAGGCCGGCGATCATGCGGAGCACGGTGCTCTTGCCGCACCCCGACGGGCCGAGCAGGACGCGGAGTTCGCCGCCGTCCACCTCGAGATCGACGTGGCGAACCGCCACCAGCCCGTCCGGATAGACCTTGCTCACATCGTCGAGTTGGATGCTCGTCATCGGTCCCCCGACCGTTCGCCGCGAGTCTCGCGCACGACGCGCTCGCTCCGATGAGAGATGAGACCACCTGTCACGCTCATCTCTCATCACCGGGGTGTTGTCGTCTCAGATGTCGGCGATGGGGGCGATGATCTTCTCCGCCATTTCGGTGGCCTTCGCCTCGACGCCCTCGCTGCCGAGCAGCATGAACGCCGGGGCGATCGTGCGGCGGACACCGATCGACGCGAGTTCCTGTGCCGCTCCGACCGGATCGTCGCCGAAGAGTCCCGGGTGCGCGGCAGTGATCTCGATCGCGTCGGGGTCACGATCGTGCTCGGCTGCCGTCTGGCGCACGATGTCGATCATCTCGGTGAGCTCGGCGACCGAGCCCTTGCCGGGGAAGAAGCCGTCGCCGAGTCGGCCGGCGCGCTTCGCCGCAGCCGCCGAGTGGCCACCGATCACGAACGGCACCGCCCCGCCGTCAGGCTTGGGGTTCGACGACACGTTCTCGAACGACACGAACTCGCCGTCGTACGACGCATCGTCGCCGGCCCAGAGGGCGCGCATCGCATGCACGTACTCGTCGGTGCGGGCCCCGCGTCGCGCCCATGAGACACCGAGCGCGTCGAACTCCTCCTCGAGCCAGCCGACGCCGATGCCGAGCTGCATCCGACCTCCCGACAACCGGTCCAGCGTCGCGACCTCTTTCGCGAACACCAGCGGGTTGCGCTCGGGCAGGATCACGATGCCGGTCCCGAGTTGCAGCTTCGTCGTGTGCGCCGCGACGAACGACAGCCAGACGAGCGGGTCGGGGATCGGTGACGTCTTGTCGCCGGGCATCTTGCCGGTGGGGGAGTACGGGTACTCCGAGTCGTAGTTGCTCGGCCAGATGACGTGCTCGACCGTCCAGACCGACTCGACGCCGGCCTGCTCGGCGGCGACGGCCATCTTGATCACTCCTTCCGCTTCGGCGAAGGGTCCGGTGTTGGCGAAGGCGAGTCCGAGCTTCATGTTCCCGACGCTAGTGAACGGGTGTACGAGCGCGTGCACGGGCGAGGGGCCAGACTGATGTGATGACGTGCGATCCCATCGGTGCACCGCTCGACGACGGCGAGATCGACTACCTCCCGCGGATCCTCAACGCTCGCGTGTACGACGTGGCGATCGAGACGCCGCTCGAACCCGCGCCGGACCTGACGCGTCGGCTCGGCAACCGCGTCCTGCTCAAACGAGAGGACCTGCAGAAGGTGTTCTCGTTCAAGCTCCGGGGTGCCTACAACAAGATGGCGCATCTCAGCGACGAGCAACTCGCCCGCGGCGTGATTGCGTCGTCGGCCGGCAACCACGCGCAGGGCGTCGCGCTCGCCGCCAACGAACTCGGCTGTCGGGCGGTCATCGTCATGCCGACGACGGCGCCCGAGCTCAAGGTCGACGCCGTCGCAGCGCGAGGCGCCGAGATCGTGCTGCACGGCGAGTCGTACAGCGAGGCCTACGCACACGCGTCAACGACTGATGCGCGACGACGACCTCACGTTCGTGCATCCGTTCGACGACCCCGACGTGATCGCCGGACAGGGCACGATCGCCATGGAGATCCTCCGCCAGCACGGTCGACCGATCCACGCCATCTTCGTCGCGATCGGTGGCGGCGGATTGATCGCCGGGATCGCCACCTACGTCAAGCGGGTGCGACCCGACATCAGAGTGATCGGGGTCCAGACACGATCGACTCCGATGCGATGGCGCGGTCGGTCGCCGCCGGCGAACGCGTCGAGCTCGGCGAGGTCGGGCTGTTCTCCGACGGCACCGCCGTGAAGTCGGTCGGTGAGGAGACGTTCCGACTCGTGCAGCAGTACGTCGACGAGATCCTGATCGTCGACACCGACGAGACGTGTGCCGCGATCAAGGACGTCTTCACGGACACGCGGACCCTGCTCGAGCCGGCGGGCGCGCTCGCCATCGCCGGGATGAAGCAGTACGTCGCAGCGACCGGCGTCGCCGACGAGACGCTCGTCGCGGTCGCGTGCGGCGCCAACATGAACTTCGACCGACTGCGGTTCGTGTCGGAACGCGCCGAGATCGGCGAACGCCGCGAGGCGGTGTTCGCCGTCACCGTGCCGGAACAGCCCGGCAGCTTCCGTCGATTCTGCGAGCTCGTCGGCGATCGCAATGTCACCGAGTTCAACTACCGGATCAGCGACGAGCGCGACGCCCACGTCTTCGTCGGGGTCAGCGTGACGTCGCGTGACGAGGCCGACGACGTGGCCGCCAATGTTCCGCTCGGCAGGGCTTTGCGACGCATCGACCTGACCGACGACGAACTGGCCAAGGTCCACCTTCGCCACCTCGTCGGCGGCAAGTCACCGCTCGCGTCCGACGAGTTGCTGTTGCGCTTCGAGTTCCCCGAACGTCCGGGTGCACTGATCCGATTCCTCCGGGCGATGCAGCCCGACTGGAACATCTCGCTGTTCCACTACCGCAACCACGGATCCGACAGTGGCCGGGTGCTCGTCGGCATGCAGGTGCCCGACGGCGACCGCGCCGCCTTCACCGACTTCCTCGCCGAGCTCGGCTATCGCCATTGGGACGAGACCGCGAATCCCGCCTACCAGCTCTTCTTGTAGTCACAAGTCGCTTGCAGACACGACAACGCCCGTGTGACAGTCACATTCAAACAGGAGTGACTGTCAAGGCTGGAGTAGGGCGAACGCCTTGGTGAGCAACTTGTCCAGGGCTTTGCGTCCGCCACCGGTCGCCTGCCACCTGAGCAGCATGGTCATCAACACTGCGAGGGCGGCCGCAGCGGCGACGTGGTCGCGAGTGCCGACCGACTTCGCCGCCCGACGGGTTGCGAACACCTCGGCAAGTGGCTCGCGCTGGTCCAGCAGCTGTCGTTCCCACGCGGCCACGAGCGGGGGGTTCGCCTGCACCAGTTCCAACTCGACGGGGACCGACTCGTCGGCCCCCCACACCTTGCTCGCGGCCCGGGAGAAGGCGGCAAGGTTCGTGCGCAGCGAGTCGTCGCGGCCGATCCGCTCGACAAGCCTCGCTGGGCGCTGGGCGGACATCACGAGCGCTTCCTTCGTGCCGAAGTAGCGGTACACGGTCGACGGTGAGACCGCCGACTGGGCAGCGATCTGTTCGACGGTCACCGCGTCGAATCCGCTCGCGCTCATCAATTCGAATGCCGTGGTGCGCACGTTCTCCATCGCCGCCGCCTTGTTCCGCTCTCGCAAACTGATCGCCATAGCCAGAATCGTAGTAGCTCGCGTAACGCTCCGGTCGAGCTGGACTCGTACTGACGAGGGGGCGCAACCGATGTCGTCGACGAGCGGGCGCGATCTGTCACAACGTCTGAAAAGAATCGGTCAGGGCTTGCTCTAAGTCCTCAAGATCGTCTTGACAATCCCGATGAGAACCTCGTGAGTATTCCGTCATTCTTCGCGAACCTGCGACGGTTCGGTCGCGCAGTCGTTGCCGCCGTCGTTGCAATCGCCATGCTGCCCGTCGTCTTGCTGACGAACTCGAACCCGGTCTCGGCCGGGCCGCCTCCTGTGTTCACGATGTACGTGCCGTTCGCGGAGGGAGACATCTCGACCGGCCTGTTCCGGATCTTGACGAACGGGATCGCGCCGAGCGGGTCGATCACCAACCAGATCACGCTCACCGCGGCAGCTGACAACACCATCGTCTACTGGGATCACTGGGAGGACGGCTACGAGTCCGACATCGCCAACCCGCCCGGCGGCTCGACGACCGAGGTGTGGGGTGACGGTGACATCTCGAACGGGGCGGCGCCTGGAGTGGTGACGGATGCCGGCGACGTGCTCGACGGCGGCGACGTGGTCACCCTCGAGAACGACGTCCCGATTCCGCGGGTTGCGGCGAACCAGTTCTACGACGGCCGCGACAAGGTCGCTGCCACTCGTGGCATCGTGCTCACACGTGCGGGCTGGGACACGAGCCTCGGCACCGTCCACGCTGGCGCGGTCGCCGCATCCGACCTGTCGAAGTTCGGGACACAGTTCGCCGTTCCGATCGGAGAGAACATCTTCTCGAACGAGGCCTTCCAGTACACGGCGGCTTCGATTCAGGCGAGTGCCGACGGGACGGTCGTCAGGATCGACAGCGACGGCGACGGATCACTCGATCTGTTCGACTTCGACGGTGACGGCAGCTTCACCGACACGCACATCCTCAACCAGGGCGAGATCGCCTATGTCGACGGCGGGATGAACGCCGGTGCGACCATCGAGACGTCGAAGCCGGCTCAAGTCCATCTGCTCACCGGCGACGTCGATTCGCTGGTGTCAGGTCGCTGGTACGAAGTGTTCCCCGATGAGGTGCTCGACGATGAATACGTCGCCGCCGCGCAGACCACCGCCGCTGGCAACCCGGTGTCGATCTTCGTGCACAACCCGGGCGACTCGGACATCACCGTCGCCGTCGACGCCGTCGGCACCGCGAACGACACCAATCTCACGATCGCGGCCGGCGGCACAGCGCCGTTCACGTTGCCGGACGGATCGGGTGCTCAGTTCACCTCGCCCGGCAACAACTTCAGTGCGGTGTCGGCAACGGTTGCGTTGGCCGGCAACACGACCGCGTTCGACTGGGGATACACCCTCGTCCCGGCGAGCGCGCTGACCTCCGGCATCGTCGTCGGCTGGGGCGCCGGCAATCCGGGGAACACCGAGCACGGCAGTCCGGTGTGGGTCGCCCCGCTCGAGGCCACCGACCTCCACGTCGACTACGACGAAGACGGAACGGTCGACGACATCATCGTGGGCGTCCAACAGTTCGAGAGTGTGAAGATCGTCGACGACAGCGACTTCGACATGACCGGAGCTCGCGTGTTCTCACCGACGGGCGTGCTGCTCTCGGCGGCCTGGGGTCAGGATCCTGACGTTGCCAGCCCGGCCAACGCGTACGATCTCGGTACGGCCATCCTTCCGGTCACGAGCCTCGTGGTGACCAAGGGCGCCGCGCTCGTGGTCGACGTCAACTCCGACGGGCGGGTGAACCCGGGCGACACACTCGAGTACTCGGTCACCGCCGTCGACGCCGGCGCGCTGCAGCTCACCAACGTGGTCGTGTACGACGACCTGCCAGCGACGCTGGAGTACGTCCCGGGTTCCACGACGGTGAACGGCACGCCCATCGCCGACGACCTCACCGGGTCCACGATCTTTCCGGTGGACGAGGACGGTGTGACGGGGTCGACGCTGCTGCCCGGTGAGGCGATCACCGTCGCGTATCGGGTCCAGCTGGCGAATCCGTTCCCGCTCTTCACGACGACGATCCGCAACACTGCGATCGTCACCTCGCAGACCGAATCGGGGCAGGCGACGTCGATCGTCCCTGTCGAGATCCCGGACCTGTACATGACCAAGACGTCCAACGCCGCCGGACCGCTGCTGCCCGGCCAGACGCACAGTTACGACATCTCCGTTGCGAACACCGACATCACGCCTCAGACCGGCGTGACCGTCGGCGACACGCTGCCGGCCGAGTTGTCATGGGTCTCGACCAGCGTGACGCGTCCGATCGACGACCCGAGCCCCGGCGGAACCGCCGTCGCCGCTGACGACTTCGAAACCACGTCCTACGCGAACAACAGCGCGGACTGGGTCACCGACTGGATCGAGATCGATGCCGGCGGCGCCGGCCCGACCGGTGGCAACGTGCGGATCGCGAACGAACTCCTGAGCGAGCGCCTCCGTCTCGAGGGCCCCAACAGCGAGATCCGCCGCACCTTCGACGCCACGGACTTCGACAAGGTCATCCTCAGCTACGACTTCCGGCGCAGCAACCTCGAGGTCGGCGACTACGTGTCCTTCCAGATCTCGACGACCGGCGGATCGGTCTGGATCGAACTCGACCGTTTCACCGGTGCCGGCAACGATCCGACGTACCTCCCGAACACGATCGACCTGACGCGCTTCAGTGGCCAGGAAATCGTTCTGCGATGGGTGACGTCGCCAGGGTTCGAGGTCACCGGCGACCGGTTCTTCTTCGACGACGTCCAGGTCGACCTCACCAAGCGGATCGACGAGACGATCGCAGGCACGGCGCCGCCCACGGTCTTCACCAATGGCGACCTGCTGACCGGCGAGAGCCTCACCGTCACCGTCACCGGAACCGTCGACTCGAACATCGATCCGACGACCGACTCGATCACGAACGCGGCGACGGCGGCGAGCACGCAGAGCCCGACCGTTTTGACGTCGCAGGCGACCGACGAGATCGCACGCGCATCGATCGGCGACACGGTCTGGGAAGACGTCGACGGTGACGGCGTCGTCGACCCGGGCGAACCCCGACTCTCGGGCATCGATGTGAGCCTGTACGACGCGGGCGGCACCTTCATCACGAGCACGACCACCGACGCACTCGGTCAGTACCTCTTCGACGATCTCGATCCGGCCGACTACACGGTGACGGTGACCGGCACCGTTCCGGCAGGTTTGGTCGCCGTGTCGGATTCCGACGGTGGCCAGGACGAGACCACCGACGTGATCGTCACCTTCGGTGAAGACAACGCGTCGACCGACTTCGGCTACGCCACGCCGATCACTCTTGGCGACTTCGTATTCGCCGACGTCGACGGCAACGGCATCGAAGGTGGACTCGACTTCGGCCTGGACAACATGCCGGTCACCATCACGGGCACGTCGCCCAACGCCTCCCACCAAGCCGGGTCGAGCACGACGACGTCGAGCGGTGACTACGAGTTCACCAATCTGCTGCCCGGGACCTACGACGTCGTCGTCGACACGAGTTCGCTGAGTGCCGCCGCATACAGCACGACCGGTGGCAGCACTGTGACCCAGGTCCTCGTCTCGGGTACCGATGTCGACACGGTCGACTTCGGCTATGCGATTCCCGCCTCGATCGGTGACCTCGTCTGGCACGACTTGAATGCCGACGGTGTCCGCGACGCCGGTGAACCGCCGTTCGTCGGTGTCGAGGTGACCGCCACCGGGCCGGGCCTGCCAGCCGGTGGTCTGACACGCATCACCGATGCGAACGGCTACTACCTCTTCTCCAACCTCATCGCCGGAACGTTCACGATCGACGTGGCACTGAACACCGGTGACCTCCCAGCCGGCTACGACTCGAGCACTGGCGGCGCAACAGCAACGGTCACGTTGGCTGCCGACGAGGTCATCGACACCGTCGACTTCGGCTTCTACACGCAGGCGAGCATCGGTGACTTCGTGTTCGACGACCTCAACGGCGACGGTGACTGGGACGCCGGCGAGCCGGGTATCGAAGGGCTGACCGTCACGCTCGACGACGGCACGAGCCAGGTCACGACGACGACCGGAAGCGGCGGCACCGCCGGCGAGTACGACTTCACCGGTCTCGAGCCGGGTACGTACACGGTCACCGTCGACACGGCTGGGTTCCCGGCCGGCACGGTCGACGACACTCGACGGCGCCGCCCCCTCGGTCACCGTCGCGTCGACCGACGACCTCGACACCGCCGACTTCGGCTACGTGTTCCCGGCGACGTTCGGCGACTTCGTGTTCCACGATCTCGACGGCAACGGCTCCTTCGACGCCGGGGAGCCCGGCATCGACGGTGTCGACATGACACTCACGAGCCCGGTGCTCGGCGCGCCGATCACCACCACCACGTCCGGTGGCGGCAACTACCTGTTCTCCGGCCTCGAGCCAGGTACGTACACGGTCACCCTCGACACGGCGACGCTCCCTGCGGGATTCGCACTGTCGACCGGCCCGAACACGATCACACAGACGATCGTCTCCGGAACGAACTTCCCCGACGCCGATTTCGGCGCCAACACGACCGCCGACATCGGTGACTTCATCTTCCACGACCTCGACGCCGATGGCAGCTGGGACAGTGGTGAACCCCCGCTCGCCGGCGTGGAAGTGACGTTGACCGGTGGTGGTCTGGTGACCCCGTTGACCGACACGACCGATGCCGCCGGCAACTATCTCTTCGCTGACCTCGACCCGGGCTCGTACACCGTCACCGTCAACACCGCGACGCTCCCGCCCGGCTACGCGGTGACGGCCGGTACCGATCAGCAGTCGGCCACTGTCGTCTCCGACGCCGACGACCTCACGCTCGACTTCGGCTATGCCACGACCACCAGCATCGGCGACTACGTGTACGACGACCTCAACGGCGACGGCATCCAGAACGACGGCCCCGCAGCGACCGTCGGAATCGAGAATGCTGATGTGACCGTCACCGGCACGTCACCTGGCGCCTCGCATTCGGGTGGCTTCACCGTCCAGACCGATGCCGACGGTGGCTATCTGTTCGACAACCTCGCGCCGGGCACGTACACGGTGTCGATCGCGATGACGGGCGTCCTCGCCGGCGCCGCGAACACCGAGGGGGGAACGACACAGACGATCACCGTTGCCTCTGATGCTCCCGACCTCGACGTGGACTTCGGCGTCACGTTCCCGGCTGACATCGGCGACCTCGTCTTCGACGATGCCGATGGCGACGGCGGGTTCGATGCCGGCGAGTCCGGCATCAGCGGTGTCACCGTCACCCTGACCGGTGGTGGGCTCGTGACGCCCCTCGTTGATGTGACCGACATCGACGGCCTCTACTCGTTCCCTGACCTCGCGCCGGGCACGTACACCGTCACCCTCACCGCAACCGATCTGCCGACTGGCGCCGTCAACACCCTCGGCGGCACCAGCCAGAGCATCACGATCACGTCGGGCAACGATGACGACACGGTCGACTTCGGCTTCTACGTTCCTGCCGCGATCGGTGACCTGGTGTGGGACGACCTCGACGGCGACGGCGTGCAGGACCCGGGCGAGCCTGGCCTCGACGGCGTGACGATCACCTTGTTCAGCGGATCATCTGCGCTGCCGGCCAATCAGCTCGCCACGACCGACACCGCAGGTGGCGGGATCTACGCGTTCTCGAACCTCGCGCCGGGCACGTACACCGTCGAGATCGACACCGGTGACCTCGCCACGAACGCGACGATCACGACCGGCGCGACGACGATCACCACCACGCTGACGTCGGGCAGCGACGACCTCACACTCGACTTCGGCGTCGCAGCACCGGTGTCGATCGGTGATTTCGTGTTCGATGATCTCGATGGTGATGGCGTGTTCGATGTGGGTGAGCCGGGGATCGATGGTGTCGATGTGACGATCACGGGCACGACGCCGGGGGCGTCGCATGCGGGTGGTTTGACGGTGGCGACGGTGGCTGGGTTCTATGAGTTCACGAATCTGTTGCCGGGCGGTTACTCGGTGGTGGTTGACACGGCGACGGTTCCGGTGGGGATGGTGGCGTCGTCGGCGACGTCGGTGGCGGGTCTGTACGAGTCTGGCGATGATGTTGATTCGGTTGATTTCGGGTTCGTGTTGCCGGTGTCGGTTGGTGATTTCGTGTTCGACGATCTCGATGGTGATGGTGTGTTCGATGTGGGTGAGCCGGGTCTGGGTGGGGTGACGCTCGAGTTGAGCGGTCCGGGTGTTCCTGTGGGGACCACGACGACGACGACGGCGGGTGGTGCGTACAGCTTCGACGGTCTGGCGCCTGGTACGTACACGGTTGCGGTGACGAGCGTTCCGGCGGGGTACACGAACACGTTGGGCGGTGCGAGTCAGGTTGCGACGGTGACGTCGGGTGTCGGCGATGACACGCTCGATTTCGGGTACTACGCCGGTGCCAGTATCGGTGACGACGATCTTCGATGATCTGAACGGTGATGGTGTGCAGGATCCGGGTGAGCCGGGTCTGGACAATGTGACGGTCACTCTCGATGACGGTGTCACGCAGGTCACGGTGAACACCGGTACCGACGATTCGGGTGCCTACGACTTCACGGGTCTTGCTCCGGGTACGTACACGGTGTCGGTCACCGGTGGTTTGCCGGCTGGTGCGGTGAACACTCTCGGCGGTGTGTCTCAGACGGTGACGGTGGTGTCGGGTGATGACGTGGACTCGGCTGATTTCGGGTATTACACGCCGGGTTCGATCGGTGATTTCGTGTGGGAGGACCTGGACGGGAACGGGTTGCAGGATGATGGCCCGGCGGGCACGGTCGGCATCGGTGATGTGACGTTGACGTTGACGGGCACGACGGCTGCTGGTGCGATCACGCCGGTGTCGGTCGATACCGACGCCGACGGCGCCTACTCGTTCGACAATCTGGTGCCTGGTACGTACACGGTCACACTCGACACTGGCGACCTCGCAACAGGGGCGGTGTCGACGACGGGTGGATTCACGGTGAGCAGCATCGTGGTCGACGTCGGGCAGCGACACGAGCACCACCGATTTCGGTGTGGCTGGAGCCGGTGTCGATCGGTGACCTGGTGTTCGGGGATGTCGATGGCACGGGCACGTTCACTGCTGGTGATACGGCGCTTGTGGGTGTGACGGTGACGTTGACGGGTTCGACGGCTGGTGGTCCGATCACGCCGGTGGTTGATGTGACCGACGCGGCTGGTCTGTATGGGTTCGACAATCTGTTGCCGGGTGCGTACACGGTGACGGTGTCGACGACGAGCGGGTGATCTTGAGTGGTGACGAGTTCTCGACGACTGGTGGTGACAGCCAGAGCGTGACGTTGAGCTCGGGTGACAGTGACCTGTCGCTCGATTTCGGGTATGCCGAGCCGGCTGCGATCGGTGACACGTTGTTCGTCGATGTGAACGGCGATGGTGTGCAGGATCCGGGTGAGCCGGGGATCGCGGATGTTGATGTGACGATCGTGGGCACGACGCCGGGTGCGTCGCATTCGGGTGGTTTCACGATCCAGACCGGCCCGACGGGTGGGTATGCGTTCACGAGTCTGTTGCCGGGTGGGTACACGATCACGGTTGACAGCGCAGATGTGGACATGGACCCGGCGTTCGTGTCGACCACGGGCGGCGATCTGCAGTCCCAGGTCGTCGCGGCCGACGACTACGTCACCGACGTCGACTTCGGGTACGCGGTCCCGGTCTCGATCGGTGACTACGTGTTCACCGATGCTGAACGCCGACGGTGCTCAGGTCGGCGAGTCCGGTCTCGGTGGGGTCACCGCTCGAACTCACGGGTGGTTCGTTGTCGGCTCCGGTGACGACCACGACCGATGCGGGCACGGGTGCGTACAGCTTCGACAACTCTGTTGCCGGGCACCTACACGGTGACGGTGACCGGTGGTCTGCCCGCTGGTGCGTTCTCGACCACCGGTGGTGACGCCCAGACGACGACGGTGACGTCGGGGAGCGGTGATGACACGGTCGATTTCGGGTATCGCCCAGCCGGGCACGATCGGTGATCAGGTGTATGTCGATGCTGATGGTGACGGCGCGTTCAATGGTGCTGACATCGGGTATGCGGCGACGGTGACGATCACCGGTCCGTCGTATCCGGGTGGCCAGGCGTTCGCGACCGCGGCCGATGGCACCTACTCGATCGGTGGTCTGGTGCCTGGCTCCTATGACGTTGTGGTGAGTGGGTTGCCTGCTGGTGCGACGCGTGTCGAGGGTGCGTCGGGGTACACGATCGTGATCGAGTCTGGTGAGACCGACAACTCGGCCGACTTCGGGTTCTGGACGCCGGCCACGATCGGTGATCTGGTGTTCGATGACCTCGACGGTGACGGGTCCTTCGATGCCGGCGAGCCCGGCCTCGCCGGGGTGACCCTCGAGTTGTCGGGTCCCGGTGTTCCTGTCGGGACCACGGTCACCACCGACGCTTCGGGCGCCTACGACTTCACCGGCCTCGAGCCGGGCACCTACACCGTGTCCGTCATCGGGACGCCGGCCGATGCGGTGAACACGCTCGGGGGGACGAGCCAGACGATCACGGTCGCTTCCGGTGACGACGCCGACACCATCGACTTCGCCTTCTATACACCGGGTTCGATCGGTGACTTCGTGTGGGACGACCTCAACGGAAACGGTCTCCAAGACGACGGCCCGGCGGCGAGTGTGGGCATCGAGAACGTGACGTTGACCTTGACGGGCACGACGGCTGCTGGTGCGATCACGCCAGTCACCGTCGACACCGACGCGAATGGCGCGTACGACTTCGACGATCTGGTGCCGGGTACGTACACGGTCACGCTCGACACAACCGACCTCACAACCGGTTCGACCTCGACCACCGGTGGCTTCACGATCGCCAGCATCGTCGTCACCTCGGGCACCGACACGATCGGCGCCGATTTCGGTGTGGCCGCACCGGCGACGTTGGGTGATCTCGTGTTCGAAGATGTCAACGGGAACGGGGTCTATGAGCCCGGGATCGACGGTCTGTTCGAAGGTGTCACGGTCACCGTGACCGGTACCTCGCCGGGCGCGAGTTTCCCGGGCGGCACGACGGTGACCACGGGTACGACCGCGGGTGGCGACGCCGGCGAATACGGCCTGGGTGGTCTGTTGCCGGGTGCGTACTCGGTGACCGTCAGTCCCGGCACGGGCGATCTCGCCGCGGATGCTGCGTCGTCGACCGGTGGGAACACCCAGACCGTCACGTTGAGCTCGGGTGAGAGCGACCTGTCTGCCGATTTCGGGTATTCGTTGCCGGCCTCGATCGGTGATCAGTTGTTCGTCGACAACGACGCCGATGGGGTGTTCTCAGCTGGTGATGTCGGTGTTGCCGATGTCGATGTCGTGCTCACCGGTCCGGGTCTCCCGCCGACCGGTGCGACGATCAGCACCGATACGAACGGTGTGTACGGCTTCTCCGACCTCGCGCCGGGCACCTACACCGTGACCGTCGACGTCACCGACCCGGACTACGTGGCGGCGTTCGGCGCGCTGGTCGTGTCGACCACGGGCGGCGACTCGGCCACGGTCACGATCGTGTCGGCCGACGACATCGACACGGTCGATTTCGGTTGGTATGAGCCGGCTTCGCTCGGCGACTTCGTGTGGGATGACCTCGATGGTGACGGCGTGCTGGATCCCGGCGAGCCGGGTCTCGAAGGCGTCACGGTCACCCTGACCGGTGGCGATCTCGCGGGGCCGATCACCACGACGACGGGCACCGGCGCGAACGCCGGCGACTACTCGTTCACGGGCTTGACCCCCGGCGACTACACCGTCACGATCGACACCGCCGGCCTGCCGAACGCCTCGTATGCGTCGAGCACCGGCGGCGACAGCCAGAACGTCACGCTCGTGTCGGGCGAGGACGACGACACCGTCGATTTCGGTTGGTATGAGCCGGCTTCGCTCGGCGACTTCGTGTGGGATGACCTCGATGGTGACGGCGTGCTGGATCCCGGCGAGCCGGGTCTCGAAGGCGTCACCGTCATCCTGTCCGGTGGCGATCTCTCCGGGCCGATCACGACGACCACCGGCACCGGGGCGAGCGCCGGCGACTACTCGTTCACGGGCTTGACCCCCGGCGATTACACCGTCACGATCGACACCGCCGGCCTGCCGAACGTCTCGTATGCGTCGAGCACCGGCGGCGACAGCCAGAACGTGACGCTCGTGTCGGGTGATGACGACGACAGCGTCGATTTCGGTTTCACCGCTCCGGGCGGTGTCGGTGATTTCGTGTTCGATGATCTGAACGGTGACGGTGTGCAGGATCCGGGTGAGCCGGGCATCGATGGCGTCGTGGTCCAGATCTCGGGCGGTGGGCTGGCAACCCCGCTCACCACCACGTCCGTCAACGGTGCCTACGACTTCACGGGTCTGGAGCCGGGTATCTACACGGTCGAGATCGTGTCGGGTTGGCCGGCTGGTGCGGTTGAGACGCTCGGCGGGGGCGGTGTCACGGTGACGCTCGTGTCGAACGAGACGAACAACGACATCGATTTCGGGTCGTACACGCCGGGTTCGATCGGTGATTTCGTGTGGGAGGACCTGGACGGGAACGGGTTGCAGGATGATGGCCCGGCGGGCACGGTCGGGTTGGAGAACGTGACGTTGACGTTGACCGGCACGACTGCTGCTGGTGCGATCACGGCGGTGTCGGTCGATACCGACGCTGACGGTGCCTATTCGTTCGACAACTTGGTGCCGGGTACGTACACGGTGACGCTCGATACCGCTGATCTGGTGGCGGGGGCGGTGTCGACGACGGGTGGGTTCGCGGTGGCGACATCGTTGTCGAGTCGGGTCAAGATGCGACGGCGATCGATTTTGGTGTGGTGGAGCCGGTGTCGATCGGTGATTTGGTGTGGGCTGACGCGGATGGGACGGGCACGTTCACTGCTGGTGATACGGCGCTTGTTGGGGTGACGGTGACGTTGACGGGTTCGACGGCTGGTGGTCCGATCGCGCCGGTGGTCGATGTGACCGACGCGGCTGGTCTGTATGGGTTCGACAATCTGTTGCCGGGTGCGTACACGGTGACGGTGTCGACGGCGACGGGTGATCTCAGTGGTGACGAGTTGTCGACGACTGGTGGTGACAGCCAGAGCGTGACGGTGAGCTCGGGTGACAGTGACCTGTCGCTCGATTTCGGGTATGCCGAGTTGGCTGCGATCGGTGATGTGTTGTTCGAGGATCTGAACGGCAATGGTGTGCAGGACGCGGGTGAGCCGGGGATCGCCGATGTGGATGTGACGATCGTGGGCACGACGCCGGGTGCGTCGCATTCGGGTGGTTTCACGATCCAGACCGGCCCGACGGGTGGGTATGCGTTCACCAGTCTGCTTCCGGGTGGGTACACGATCACTGTCGACAGCGCAGACCCCGACATGAACGCGGCGTTCGTGTCGACCACGGGCGGCGACATGCAGTCCCGGGTCGTCGCGGCCGACGAGTACGCCACCGACGTCGATTTCGGTTACACGGTCCCGGTGTCGATCGGTGACTTCGTGTTCGACGATCTCGACGGTGATGGTTCGTTCGATGTGGGTGAGCCGGGTGTCGATGGTGTCGACGTGACGATCACGGGGACGACGCCGGGTGCGTCGCATGCGGGTGGTTTGACGGTGGTGACGGTGGCCGGGTTCTATGAGTTCACGAATCTGTTGCCTGGCGACTACGACGTCGTGGTGGACGGGTCGACCGTTCCCGTCGGCATGGTCGCCAGTTCGCCCACGACGGTGTCGGGTACGTACGAGTCGGGCGATGATGTCGACTCGGTCGATTTCGGGTTCGTGTTGCCGGTGTCGGTCGGTGATTTCGTGTTCGACGATCTCGATGGTGACGGTTCGTTCGATGCGGGTGAGCCGGGTCTGGGTGGGGTGACGCTCGAGTTGAGCGGTCCCGGTGTTCCTGTTGGGACCACGGCGACGACGACGGCGGGCGGCGCGTACAGCTTCGACGGTCTCGCGCCTGGTACGTACACGGTTGCGGTGACGGGTGTTCCGGCGGGGTACACGAACACGCTTGGGCGGTGCGAGTCAGGTCGCGACGGTGACGTCGGGTGTCGGCGATGACACGCTCGATTTCGGGTACTACGCCGGTGCCAGTATCGGCGACACGATCTTCGATGATCTGAACGGTGACGGTGTTCAGGATCCGGGTGAGCCCGGCATCGACGGCGTGACCATCGAGATCACCGGCGGCACGCTGCCCGGTCCGGTTTCGGCCACGACTGCGTCGGGTGGCGCGTACGACTTCACGGGTCTTGCTCCGGGTACGTACACGGTGTCGGTCACCGGTGGTCTGCCGGCTGGTGCCGTCAACACCCTCGGCGGCGCCTCACAGACGCTCACCGTCGTGTCCGGCGACGACGTCGACACGGCCGATTTCGGGTACTACATGCCGGGCTCGATCGGTGATTTCGTGTGGGACGATCTCGATGGGAATGGTGTGCAGGATGATGGTCCGGCGGGCACGGTCGGGTTGGAGAACGTGACGTTGACGTTGACGGGCACGACGGCTGCTGGTGCGATCACGCCGGTGTCGGTTGATACCGACGCCGACGGCGGCTACGACTTCGACGATCTCGCTCCTGGTACGTACACGGTGACGCTCGATACCGCCGACCTCGCAACAGGGGCGGCATCGACGACGGGTGGATTCGCGGTGGCCAGCATTGTCGTCACGTCCGGCAGCGACACGAGCACCACCGATTTCGGTGTGGCTGAGCCCGCATCGATCGGCGACCTGCTGTTCGGTGATGTCGATGGCACGGGGACGTTCACTGCTGGCGATGCTGCGCTGGCGGGGGTGACGGTGACGTTGACGGGGTTCGACGGCTGGTGGTGCGATCACGCCGGTGGTCGATGTGACCGACGCGAGCGGTCTGTATGGTTTCGACAACCTGTTGCCGGGTGCGTACACGGTGACGGTGTCGACCGCGACGGGTGATCTCAGTGGTGACGAGTTGTCGACGACTGGTGGTGACAGCCAGAGCGTGACGCTGGTGTCGGGTGACAGCGACCTGTCGCTCGATTTCGGGTATGCCGAGTTGGCTGCGATCGGTGACCGGTTGTTCGATGATCTGAACGGCAATGGTGTGCAGGACCGGGTGAGCCGGGGATCGCGGATGTGGATGTGACGATCGTGGGCACGACGCCGGGTGCGTCGCATTCGGGTGGTTTCACGATCCAGACCGGTCCGACGGGTGGGTATGCGTTCACGAGTCTGCTTCCGGGTGGGTACACGATCACTGTCGACAGCGCGGACCCCGACATGAACGCGGCGTTCGTGTCGACCACGGGGGGCGACATGCAGTCCCGGGTCGTTGCGGCCGACGAGTACGCCACCGATGTCGATTTCGGTTACGCGGTCCCGGTGTCGATCGGTGACTTCGTGTTCGACGATGCTGATGGTGATGGTGACCAGACCGGTGAGACCGGACTGGGTGGGGTGACGCTCACGCTGACCGGTGGCAGCTTGCCGCCGGCCGGTGTCACGACCACGACCGCTGCGGGTACGGGTGCGTACAGCTTCGATAACTTGTTGCCCGGCACCTACACGGTGACGGTGACCGGTGGTCTGCCCGCTGGTGCGTTCTCGACGACCGGTGGTGGCGCGCAGACGACCACGGTCACGTCGGGCACCGACGATGACACGGTCGATTTCGGCTACGCCCAGCCGGGCACGATCGGTGACCGGGTGTATGTCGATGCTGATGGTGACGGCGCGTTCAATGGTGCTGACACCGGGTTCGCGGCGACGGTGACGATCACCGGTCCGTCGTATCCGGGTGGTCAGGCGTTCCCGACCGCCCCGGACGGCACCTACTCGATCGGTGGTCTGGTGCCGGGCAGCTACGACGTTGTGGTGAGTGGGTTGCCCGCTGGTGCGACGCGTGTCGAGGGTGCATCCGATCACACGATCGTGATCGATTCTGCAGAGACCGACAACTCGGCCGACTTCGGGTTCTGGACACCGGCCACCATCGGTGATCTGGTGTTCGACGACCTCGACGGCGACGGGTCCTTCGATGCCGGCGAGCCCGGTCTGGCCGGGGTGACGCTCGAGCTGTCGGGTCCCGGCGTTCCCGCCGGGACCACGGTCACCACCGACGCCTCGGGCGCCTACGACTTCACCGGTCTCGAGCCGGGCACCTACACGGTGGAGATCGTGTCGGGTCTGCCGGCCGGTGCAGTCGAGACGCTCGGCGCGGGCGGCGTCACGGTGACGCTCGCCTCGAACGAGACGAACAACGACATCGATTTCGGCGCCTACACACTTGGGTCGATCGGTGACTACGTGTGGGACGATCTCGACGGCAACGGTCTGCAAGACGACGGCCCAGCGGCGAGTGTGGGCATCGGTGGTGTCACTCTGACGTTGACCGGGACGACGGCTGCTGGTGCGATCACGCCGGTGTCGGTCGATACCGACGCTGATGGCGGCTACGACTTCGACAACTTGGTGCCGGGCACGTACACGGTCACGCTCGACACCGGCGATCTGGTGTCGGGGGCAGCATCGACCACCGGTGGATTCGTCACGACGACGATCGTGGTCGAGTCGGGTCAGGCCGCCACCGCGATCGACTTCGGTGTGGCCGCACCGGTCACGATCGGTGATTTCGTGTTCGACGATGTTGATGGTGATGGTGTGTTCGATGTGGGTGAGCCGGGTGTCGATGGTGTCGATGTGACGATCAAGGGGACGACGCCGGGTGCGTCGCATGCGGGTGGTTTGACCGTGGCGACGGTGGCCGGGTTCTATGAGTTCACGAATCTGTTGCCTGGCGACTACGACGTCGTGGTGGACGGGTCGACCGTTCCCGTCGGCATGGTCGCCAGTTCGCCCACGACGGTGTCGGGTACGTACGAGTCGGGCGATGATGTCGACTCGGTCGATTTCGGGTTCGTGTTGCCGGTGTCGGTCGGTGATTTCGTGTTCGACGATCTCGATGGTGACGGGTCGTTCGATGCGGGTGAGCCGGGTCTGGGTGGGGTGACGCTCGAGTTGAGCGGTCCCGGTGTTGCGGCCGGAACCACGACGACGACGACGGCGGGCGGCGCGTACAGCTTCGACGGTCTCGCGCCTGGTACGTACACGGTTGCGGTGGCGAGCGTTCCGGCGGGGTACACGAACACGCTCGGCGGTGCGAGTCAGACCGTGACGGTGACGTCGGGCAACGGCGACGACGCGGTCGACTTCGGTTACGCCGCTCCGGCGAGTATCGGTGATTTCGTGTTCGACGATCTGAACGGCGACGGCGTGCAGGATGCCGGCGAGCCCGGCCTCGATGGCGTCGTGGTGCGGATCTCGGGTGGCGGCCTGGCGACTCCGGTCACGGCCACGACGGCTTCGGGTGGCGCGTACGACTTCACCGGCCTGGAGCCGGGCACGTACACCGTGGAGATCGTGTCGGGTCTGCCGGCCGGTGCCGTCGAGACGCTCGGCGCGGGCGGCGTCACGGTGACGCTCGCCTCGAACGAGACGAACAACGACATCGATTTCGGCGCATACACACTTGGGTCGATCGGTGACTTCGTGTGGGACGATCTCGATGGGAATGGTGTGCAGGATGATGGTCCGGCGGGCACGGTCGGGTTGGAGAACGTGACGTTGACGTTGACCGGGACGACGGCTGCTGGTGCGATCACGCCGGTGTCGGTTGATACCGATGCTGATGGCGGCTACTCGTTTGACAATCTGGCGCCTGGCACGTACACGGTCACACTCGACACTGGCGACCTCGCAACAGGGGCGACGTCGACGACGGGTGGGTTCGTGGTGGCGACGATCGTTGTCGAGTCGGGTCAGGCTGCCACGGCGATCGATTTCGGTGTGGCTGAGCCGGCGTCGATCGGTGATCTGGTGTGGGCCGATGCGGATGGCACGGGGACGTTCACTGCTGGCGATGCTGCGCTGGTGGGTGTGACGGTGACGTTGACGGGTTCGACGGCTGGTGGTGCGATCACGCCGGTGGTCGATGTGACCGACGCGAGCGGTCTGTATGGTTTCGACAACCTGTTGCCGGGTGCGTACACGGTGACGGTGTCGACCGCGACGGGTGATCTCAGTGGTGACGAGTTGTCGACGACTGGTGGTGACAGCCAGAGCGTGACGCTGGTGTCGGGTGACAGCGACGACACGCTCGATTTCGGGTATGCCGAGTTGGCTGCGATCGGTGACCGGTTGTTCGATGATCTGAACGGCAATGGTGTGCAGGACGCGGGTGAGCCGGGGATCGCGGATGTGGATGTGACGATCGTGGGCACGACGCCGGGTGCGTCGCATTCGGGTGGTTTCACGATCCAGACCGGCCCGACGGGTGGGTATGCGTTCACGAGTCTGCTTCCGGGTGGGTACACGATCACTGTCGACAGCGCGGACCCCGACATGAACGCGGCGTTCGTGTCGACCACGGGGGGCGACATGCAGTCCCGGGTCGTTGCGGCCGACGAGTACGCCACCGATGTCGATTTCGGTTACGCGGTCCCGGTGTCGATCGGTGACTTCGTGTTCGACGATGCTGATGGTGATGGTGACCAGACCGGTGAGACCGGACTGGGTGGGGTGACGCTCACGCTGACCGGTGGCAGCTTGCCGCCGGCCGGTGTCACGACCACGACCGCTGCGGGTACGGGTGCGTACAGCTTCGATAACTTGTTGCCCGGCACCTACACGGTGACGGTGACCGGTGGTCTGCCCGCTGGTGCGTTCTCGACGACCGGTGGTGGCGCGCAGACGACCACGGTCACGTCGGGCACCGACGATGACACGGTCGATTTCGGCTACGCCCAGCCGGGCACGATCGGTGACCGGGTGTATGTCGATGCTGATGGTGACGGCGCGTTCAATGGTGCTGACACCGGGTTCGCGGCGACGGTGACGATCACCGGTCCGTCGTATCCGGGTGGTCAGGCGTTCCCGACCGCCCCGGACGGCACCTACTCGATCGGTGGTCTGGTGCCGGGCAGCTACGACGTTGTGGTGAGTGGGTTGCCCGCTGGTGCGACGCGTGTCGAGGGTGCATCCGATCACACGATCGTGATCGATTCTGCAGAGACCGACAACTCGGCCGACTTCGGGTTCTGGACACCGGCCACCATCGGTGATCTGGTGTTCGATGACCTCGACGGCGACGGGTCCTTCGATGCCGGCGAGCCCGGTCTGGCCGGGGTGACGCTCGAGCTGTCGGGTCCCGGCGTTCCCGCCGGGACCACGGTCACCACCGACGCCTCGGGCGCCTACGACTTCACCGGTCTCGAGCCGGGCACCTACACGGTGGAGATCGTGTCGGGTCTGCCGGCCGGTGCAGTCGAGACGCTCGGCGCGGGCGGCGTCACGGTGACGCTCGCCTCGAACGAGACGAACAACGACATCGATTTCGGCGCCTACACACTTGGGTCGATCGGTGACTACGTGTGGGACGATCTCGACGGCAACGGTCTGCAAGACGACGGCCCAGCGGCGAGTGTGGGCATCGGTGGTGTCACTCTGACGTTGACCGGGACGACGGCTGCTGGTGCGATCACGCCGGTGTCGGTCGATACCGACGCTGATGGCGGCTACGACTTCGACAACTTGGTGCCGGGCACGTACACGGTCACGCTCGACACCGGCGATCTGGTGTCGGGGGCAGCATCGACCACCGGTGGATTCGTCACGACGACGATCGTGGTCGAGTCGGGTCAGGCCGCCACCGCGATCGACTTCGGTGTGGCCGCACCGGCGACCTTGGGCGACCTCGTGTTCGAAGATGTCAACGGTAACGGTGTCTACGAGCCCGGTACCGACGATCTGTTCGAGGGCGTCACGGTCACCGTGACCGGCACGTCGGCCGGCGCGAGCTTCCCGGGCGGCACGTCCGTCACCACCGGCACGACCGCAGGCGGCGACGCCGGCGAGTACACCGTTGGTGGGCTACTGCCCGGCACCTACTCGGTGACCGTCAGTCCCGGCACCGGCGGCCTTGCCATCGACGCTGCGTCGTCGACGGGCGGAAACACGCAAACCGTGACGCTGGGCGCTGCTGATACCGACCTGTCTGTCGATTTCGGCTACTCGCTGCCGGCCTCGATCGGTGACCGGTTGTTCGTCGACAACGATGCCGACGGCGTGTTCAACGCGGGAGACGTCGGTGTCGCCGATGTCGACGTCGTCCTCACCGGTCCGGGTCTCCCGCCGACCGGTGCAACGATCGGCACCGACGCGAACGGCGTGTACGGCTTCAGCGACCTCGCGCCGGGCACCTACACCGTGACCGTCGATGTCACCGATCCGGACTACCTTTCGGCGTTCCCGGCGGGGACGGAGGTCTCGACGACCGGCGGCCCGACCCAGACGGTCACCGTCTCCTCGACGGACCACATCGACACCGCCGACTTCGGCTGGTTCGAGTTCGGCTCGGTCGGCGACTTCGTGTTCGACGATCTCGACGGCGACGGTGTGCAAGATCCTGGCGAGCCGGGTCTCGAAGGCATCACCGTCACGCTGTCGGGCGGCGACCTCGCGGCTCCGATCACCACGACGACCGGCGCCGGCGCCAACGCGGGCGACTATGCCTTCACCGGTCTCACCCCCGGCGACTATGTCGTCACGGTGACGATCCCGGGCGCCACCGCCACGACGCCGGGCGACGCAGGTTCCAGCGGCACCGAACAGAGCGTGACCCTGTTCTCCGGCACGGACGTCGAAACCGCCGACTTCGGCTTCGTCTCCCCGGCCTCGGTCGGTGACACGCTGTTCGACGATCTCGACGGCGACGGCGTGCAGGACGCCGGTGAGCCCGGCCTGGAAAACGTCATGTTGACGCTGTCGGGCGGCGACCTCGCTGCTCCGATCACCACGACGACCGGCGCCGGCGCGAATGCCGGCGAGTATGCCTTCACCGGCCTCGACCCTGGCGACTACACCGTTGTGGTCGACACCTCCGACCTGCCGAACGCCTCGTATGCGTCCACGACGGGTGGTGACAGCCAGAACGTCACGCTCACGTCGGGCGAGAACGACGACACCGTCGACTTCGGCTACACCGCTCCTGCGAGCATCGGCGACTTCGTGTTCGACGACCTCGACGGCGACGGTGTGCAAGATGCCGGCGAGCCCGGTCTCGACGGCGTCGTGGTCCGGATCTCGGGTGGCGGCCTGGCGACTCCGATCACCACCACGACCGTCGACGGTGGCTACGACTTCACCGGCCTCGAGCCGGGCACCTACACGGTGGAGATCGTGTCAGGTCTGCCGACCGATGCTGTCGTGTCGCTCGGCGACGGGGGAGTCACCGTGACGCTCGCCTCGAACGAGACGAACAACGACACCGACTTCGGCGCTTACGTGCCGACTTCGATCGGTGACCTCGTGTTCGTCGACGAGAACGGCAACGGCACCTTCAACAGCGCGAGCGGCGACACTGCACTCGCCGGCGTGTCCGTCACGCTCACCGGCGGCTCGCTTGCGACGCCGCTGACCGATGTGACCGACGTCAACGGCGCCTACGGCTTCGACAACCTCCAACCGGGCGACTACATCGTGACCCTCGGCTCCGGCGTGCCGGCCGACCACGTGTCGACGACCGGTGGCAACACTTCCGCCGTGACCGTCGTGTCGGGGACGCCCGACCTCGATGTCGATTTCGGTCTCGCCGAGCCGATCACGATCGGTGACCTGGTGTGGCACGACCTCGATGGCGACGGTGCCTTCGACACCGGTGAGCCACGCCTCGATGGCGTGGGCCTCGAACTGGTCGACGGTGGCGGCAACGTCATCGCCACGGCGACCACGTCAGGTGGTGGAGCGTATGCATTCATCGACGTGGCCCCCTCGCCGCTCGACTACACCGTCCGCATCGTGACCGCCACCGTGCCGGCCGGTTACGACGCGACGACGCCGGAAAGCATCGACGTCACCGTGACGTCGGGCGACGACGTGACCGACGCCGACTTCGGCTACGCCACGACGGGCACGATCGGCGACTACGTGTGGGACGACCTCGACGGCAACGGCGTGCAGGACGATGGCGCTCCGAGCATCGTCGGTCTCGGCGGGGTGACCGTGACCCTGACCGGTGGCGGCCTTGCTGCACCGCTGACCACGCTGACCGATGCGGATGGCGGTTACAGCTTCACGGGTCTCGAACCCGGCACGTACCTCGTGACCGTCACCGCTCCCACCGGTTCGACCGCCACGACCACGAGCGGCGACGCACAAACCGTCACCCTGTTGTCGAACCAGTCGATCGACACCGTCGACTTCGGGTACGCCGCAGGCGCCTCGATCGGCGACCGGATCTGGAACGACCTCGACGCCGATGGCATCGACGACTCCGAACCCGGCCTCGCCGGCGTGGACGTACTGCTGAGCGGCAACGGTGTCAACCTCACCGACACGACCGACGGAAACGGCAACTACAACTTCACCGGGCTGGCGCCGGGCGAATACACGGTGACCGTCGACAACACGACGGTGCCGGTGGGTGCGACCTCCGGTACGCAGCTCACACCGACGACCGCCGTCTCGGCGACGCTGACGGTCGCCTCGGGCGATGTCGTCGACACGGTCGACTACGGCTACGCCACGACGGCGACGATCGGCGACTTCATCTTCGATGATCTCGACGGTGACGGTGGATTCGATGTCGCCGAGCCCGGTCTGGACGGTGTCACGGTCAGCCTTCTCGACAGTGGCGGGAACATCGCGGACACGACGGTCACGTCAGACGGGGCATACACCTTCACCGGTGTCGCCCCGGGTGCCTACACGGTCGAGGTCGACACCTCGACCTTGCCGTCGGCCGACTACGCCCAGACCACGCCGGCTTCGGTCGCGTCGATCACGGTCCAGTCGGACGACTCCGAATTCGACGTCGACCTCGGCTTCACTCGCCCGTCGACGATCGGTGACTTCATCTGGACCGACCTCGATGCCGACGGTGTGTTCGATGTCGGCGAACCCGGGCTTGCGGGTGTGACCGTCAACGTCCTGGACGGTGGCGGCAACGTCGTCGGAACCGACACGACCGATGGCAGCGGCGCCTATTCGGTGGCCGGTCTCACGCCTGGTACCTACACGGTGCAGGTCGACCTGACGACCGTACCGAGCGGCGCCAACTCGGGCACGCAGCTCGTTGCGTCACCCGGGGTGCCGACCACCATCACCCGGGCCCTCACTTCGGGCACGGACGTTGCCGACGGCGACTTCGCCTTCTTCACGACGGCGACCATCGGCGACACGGTGTGGCACGACGCCGATGCCAACGGCATCGACGACGATGCCGCGCCGGTCGAGCCGTGGCTCGACGCGATCGACGTTCAACTCGTCGACCCGGGCGACGGCTCCGTCATTCAGACGGTGACCACCGTCGATGGCGCCTATTCCTTCGCCGGCGTGGCGCCGGGCACGTACGAGGTGCGTGTCGACGGGACGACGCTGCCGGCTGGCCACTCGTCGACGACGGGCAACAACCCGACCACTCTCACGGTCGGGTCGGATGAAGCCGTCGACACCGTCGACTTCGGCTACGCCCAGCTGACGGGCGGCGCCATCGGTGACGAGATCTTCGACGATCTCGACGGTGACGGAGTCCGCCAGGCCGGCGAGCCCGGTCTCGAGGTGACCGTCGAGCTGTGGCGTGACGGTGCCTTCGTCGAGAGCCGCACCACCACGGGTGGCGGCTACAACTTCGTCAACCTGGCTCCGGGGAGCTACGAGGTGCGGGTCGACCCGGCCAGCGTTCCGGCGGGCTATGCACCGACAACGACCGGTGGTCACACGCAGGCCTACATCATCCTGTCGGGTGATGCGCCGATCACGACGGCCGACTTCGGCTACGTCGCTCCGGCAACCGTCGGCGACTTCGTGTGGGACGACCTCGACGCCGACGGTGTGCAGAACCCGGGCGAGCTCGGCCTCGGCGGGGTCACCGTCGAGCTCCGTGACGGGGCCGGCAACGTCGTCGATTCCGATGTGACCGCCGCCGACGGCAGCTACTCGCTGACCGCCGCCCCCGGCGACTACGACGTGGTCGTGTTGTCGTCGAGCCTGCCCGTCGGGACGAACTCGGGGAGCCAACTGACCCCGACCACGCCGGCCTCGGTCGGCGTGACGCTCATCTCGAACGAGGCCCGCAACGACGTCGACTTCGGCTATGCCACGACGGCATCGATCGGCGACACGATCTTCGACGACCTCGATGGAGACGGTGTTCAGGACGTGGGCGAGCCCGGTCTGCAGGGCGTGACCGTCGAACTGTTCGACGGTGTCGTCACGACGACCGTCGTGACGGGCCCGAACGGCGACTACGTGTTCGACGGACTGACCCCGGGTGACTACTCGGTCTCGGTCGACCCGACCACGCTGCCGTCGGGTGCCTTCCCGACGACCACTTCGGCTCCGGTCGATGTGACCGTTGCGTCGGATCAGCTCGTCGACATCGTCGATCTCGGCTTCACCACGTCTGGCACGATCAGCGGTGTGATCTTCATCGATGAGGCAGCCGACGGTGTGCGGACAGGTGATCCCACGATCGATGGCGTCACCGTCGAACTGCTCGACGACGCCGGCAACGTCATCGACACGGTGTCGACCGTCGGGGGGATCTACACCTTCACGGGTGTGACGCCGGGCGACTACACCGTCCGTCCGGTCGTTCCGGGCGGCTTCACCCTGACCGTCCCGAACACGGGCGGCGACGACGCCATCGATTCAGATGTCATCCCCGCGACCGGCGAGACCGGCGTCATCACGGTCACGGCCGGAGCCAGCATCGGCAACGTCGACGCGGGGGTCTACGAGCCGGTGACCATCGGTGACACGGTGTTCGTCGACCTCGACCAAGACGGCGTGCAGGATTCCGGCGAGCCGGGCCTGCCCGGTGTCTCCATCACGGTGTACGACGTCGACGGCAACGTGATCGGAACGACGACGACCGGCGCCGACGGCACCTACAGCATCGACGTGCTGCCGGGCACGCACACGGTGACCATCGATCTGCCGATCGGCTACGCACCGGGTGCGGCAGGCGACACGCAGACGGTCACCATCACCTCCGGCTCGACAAACGACACGGTCGACTTCCCTGCCGTGGGCACGGCCGATCTGACGGGTTCGATCATCTACGATGTTTCGAACGACGGCTCGCTCGATGCCGACGATCCCGGTCTCGGTGGGGTCACGGTGACTGCGACCTGGAACGGTCCGGGCGGCCCGGTCGACTTCACGACCACCACCGCTCCTGATGGCTCGTACGGCTTCGCCGACCTGCCGCCGGGCGACTTCACCGTCGTCGTCGATCCGTCGACGCTGCCCGACGGCATCGTCGATCCGACACTCGACCCCGACGGCGTGCTCGACCTGGAGACCGTGGTCTCCGTCAGCGGAGTGAGCGTCCCCGACGTCGACTTCGGGTTCAGCGGCACGGCAAGCCTCGGTGACAACGTGTTCCTCGACGCCAACGGCAATGGTGTGCTCGACGCCGGTGAGACCGGGGTCGCGGGCGTGACGATCATCGCCACCGTGCTCACCGCCGGCGGTGTCATCACGTACACGACCGTGAGCGATCCGAACGGCAACTACGTGTTCACCAACCTCCCGGCCGGCGACTACACGATCACGGTCGACCCGACCACGGTGCCGGGAGGCCTGTCGTTGACGCTCCTCGAGATCGAGGTCGTGCTGTCGCTCGACGGCGTCGACCTGACGGTCGACTTCCCGGTCGAGCTGGTCGGTGGTCCGGAGGCGTACGACGATGCCGACTCCACGCGTCCGTCGACGCCGGTCGTCATCCCGGTGTTGACGAACGACTCGATCCTGCCGGGTACGACCGTCACCATCACGGTCACGACACCTCCGACCAACGGCACCGTTGTGGTGAACCCCGACGGAACGGTCACCTACACGCCTGACGGCGGCTTCACCGGTACCGACAGCTTCGACTACACGATCTGCGACACGGACGGTCTCGGCGCCGCCGGCGACACGCCGGCCAACCGCGGCGTGTTCTGCTCGACGGCAACGGTCAGCGTCACGGTGACCGATCCGCCGCCGCTCACGCCGCCGCCGGCGCTCACGCCGCCGCCGGCGCTCACGCCGCCTGCGCCGAACCCGCCGAGGGCGGAATCGGCGAACCCGACGGGCCTGCCCCGGACGGGCTCCGACCTGGGCAACATCCAGACGCTCGGCGCGATCCTGCTGCTTGCGGGCCTCGGCCTCTGGCTGGGAAGCCGCCGCCGGAGAAAAGGTGGTGGCAACGGCGAGAACCGCGTCGATGCCCGGCCCGCATCCGGCATCTGACCAAGAGCTGCGTCGCCCTTCGGAACTGTGAGCGGTCGAGGCGGGAATCTCGGTCGTCAGCTCAACTCTGCCGGTGGCGAGGGCCAGATGTGTCGATGACGGCCATGTCCGATGATCTCACTACGTTTTCGGTGATGAGCGAATCAGAGTTCTCCGGACGGGTTGCGATCGTGACGGGCTCGTCGGCCGGGATCGGCGAGGAGACTGCGCGACGGCTGTCAGCGCTCGGCGCCACGGTCGTCGTCAACTCGGCATCGTCGGTCGAACTGGGCGAAGAGGTGTCGGCGTCGTTGCCCGGCGAATCGATGTACGTACAGGCCGACATCGCCGATCAGGCGCAGGGTCACGCCTTGGTCGACGCGACCACCGAGAAGTACGGGCGGCTCGACTTCCTGATCAACAACGCCGGGTGGACCACCTCGATCGATCACGCAGATCTCGACGGGCTCACCGACGAGATCTTCCGGAAGACGTTCGACGTCAACGTGTTCGGCACGTGGTGGCTCACCAGATACGCGATTCCGCACCTGCGCGAGTCCGACGATGCGAACATCGTCAACATCACGTCGATCGCCGGCGTGCGCCCGGTGGGGTCGTCGATGGCGTACTCGATGTCCAAAGCCGCCCTGAATCAGATGACCCTGCTGCTCGCCAAGTCGTACGGCCCGATCCGGGTGAACGCCGTCGCACCCGGGCTGGTTGCCACCCGCTGGACCGCCGACTGGGACGCCATGCACGCCGCCGTTGCGGCGACGGCACCTGTCCCGCGGTCGGCGACCCCCGATGACTGCGCCGAAGCCGTCCTGGCCCTGCTGCGCAACAAGTACACGAGCGGCGAGATCTTCGTGGTCGACGGCGGCCTCACCCAACGCATGTGAGTTGTTCCGTGATCGTGTGAGACTGGCGGCATCGAGGTCGACGGCCTCAGCAGGTCGGTGAGGTCGGCCATCCGGCCGGTTCAGTGCTCGGCGACGCAGAACTCGTTGCCTTCGGGGTCGGTCAACGTGGTCCAGCGAACGCCGTACTCCTCCTTGTCGTGCACGACCGTGGCCCCGAGACCAACGAGCCGTTCGACTTCGGCGGCACGATCCGAGGCGTTCAGGTCCAGGTGGACCCGGTTCTTGACCGTCTTCGATTCGGGCACCTTGATGAACATGAACGTCGGCTGACCGGGCGTGGGGTCGGCCATGCCGATCGAGGCGAAGAACCCGCCGGTCTCCTCCGCCCCGGGGTCGACCGGCCGACCGAGGGCGGCGGACCAGAAGGTCGAGAGGGCAGCCGCGTTCTCGCAGTCGAAGGTGATGGCGGCGATGCCGAGCGTCATGGGTTGGTTCCTGTCGGTTCAGGGGCGGGACGCGCCCAGCATCCACCCTCCCCGAGGGGAGAGTCAACAGCCACGGCACGAGTCCGTCAGGAGTGCCGGCTCAGCGGCGCCGCCAACTCGACGAGCCACGCAGGCAGCCGGGTCGGTTTGCCTTCGAGCGTCGTACATCCGTGAACGGTGACCCCCGTGGTACGGGCCTCGTTGCCGACCGTGACGAGGTAGCTGAGCTGGAACGTTGCCCGGGTCGCCGCTGCGAGCGTGAGGTGCACGGTCATCACCTCGTCGAATCGGCACGGCTGTCGGTACTGGACGAACGATTCGAGCACCGGTGACTCGAGGCCGTCGGCCCGCCACTCGGTGAACGGATGGCCGACGTGGGCGAGGAAGGCAACCCGCGCCTCTTCGAAGTAGGCGAGGTAGTTCGAGTGGTGCACGATGCCCATCGCATCCGTCTCGACGAATCGCGCCCGGATGTCGTGGGAGAAGTCGTGATCGGCGGGGCGGACGGACGGCTCGACGGACAGGCGCACCCCCCGATCCTCGCACCTCGGTATCCACAACCCGCAGTCATCGATCCCGGATCGATGACTGCAGGTTGTGGATAATGGAGTGGTGACGCCGGCGATCGCGCTGCTCGAGCGGGAAGCCGTGGCATTCGTCGCTCACGAGTACGACCGCGGTGACGAACCCCGCGATTTCGGGCGGGAAGCGGCCGAGGCGCTCGGGCTCCCGTACGACCAGGTGTTCAAGACCCTCCTCGTCACCGTCGACGCCGACCGCGACCCGGTCGTGGTCGTCGTTCCGGTCAGCTGCATGGTCGCGATGAAGCTGGTCGCCGCCGCCGTCGGCGCCAAGAAGGCGACGATGTGCGACCCCGCCGACGCGGAACGGATCACCGGCTACGTCGTCGGTGGGATCAGCCCGCTCGGGCAGCGCAAGCGGTTGCGGACCGTGCTCGACGAGACCGTCGGGTTGTTCGACACGATCTACGTGAGCGGTGGTCGCCGGGGCCTCGACATCGCGCTCGACCCTGCCGACCTCGCCCGACTGCTCGACGCCACCATCGCCCCGATCACCGCATGAAGGGTTCGCCGCCCGAACCCGGATCGTGCTCACCGAGCGGGGTGGCGCATGAGTGCCTCGATCCGGGCGACCCGAGTCCGCGCCGGCGGATGCGATGCAGCGATCCGCTCGCGCCAACCCACCGGCCGCGGATGGTGCCCGGCGGCGAGCACGCGGCGCAGTGCGCTCGACAACTCGCGGCCGAAACCCATTCGGACGGCACGTTGGTCCGCATCGAACTCCGACTGGTGCCCGACCAGGTTCCCGAGCGCAGCACTCGCACGGATCCCGGCGGTGAACACCCACGAGACGGCCCGGATCACCATGGCGACCGCATTGGTCACCACGTCGATCAACGGCGAATCGCGGCCGTACGACTTGCGCGCGGCGATCGCGACGTTCTGGAGGAAGACGCCGATTCGGGCGAGCAGGACCACAGGTGTCGACAGCCAGTGCCCGATCGTGATCGCGACGGTGTGCAGACCGAGGTGATGACTCAACTCGTGCGCGAGGACCCCCTGCAGTTCGGGCGTGGTCAGCTCGTCGACGGCGAACGACGTGACGACCACCAGATGGCCCCCGCACGCGAACGCGTTCAGCTCATCGGACGGAAGGATCCGTACGACATAGCGGTCATCGGGGAGACCGTTCGTGCGGACGATCTCGCTCCACAGCGGCGCGATCGTGGATTCCTCGGCCTCGGTCGGTCGTCTGGCGCCGAGGACCGGTGTGAGGACCCACACCTGGAAGCGGCGGACGAACAGCAGCGGGCCGGTTGCGGCGAATCCGATCAGCGCCCAGGCGAACGGCACCCCGGTCACCACGTGCAGCGGCAACCAGATGACGAACACGGCCAGCAGCGCGAAGGGGAGCATCGCAACGACCGGGACGAACGCCCACAGCGCAGACCGCTCCACCCGTCGTCGATGTCTGGGCGCGGTCAGGACGGCCATCATGGCCAGGATAGGAACCCCGACGGGGGCATGCTCCGTGTTCTTGCAGCGGACAGGGATCCGCGTGGTCGTGCTCAAGCTGGGCAGTCGATTCGCCGATATGCAGGGGAAGCACCTTCGACGTCGACGGTGTCCGGGACCGTCGGAGCGGGCATTCTTCAGCGCTGAGGTCAACTGATGAACCGAAGCAGGAACCGAGTGCAGGAATCGATGACAGCGGAGCAGAACCGAGTTCGTGAACTGCTCGACGAGGTGGCCGTGTGCCGCTCCGCGGATCCAGCACGCGCTCGTAAGCTGGCCCTCCAGGCCCGCGTGCACGCCCGCGCCGCTGAGCTCCCCCTCCAGGAGGCCGAGGCGCTGTATCAGTTGGCGTCCATCGCCCATCAGCATCAGCAGGCCGACGACGCGTTCGCGCTGGCATCCGAAGCCGTCGATCTCGCCGAGACCGGTGAAGCCAACCTCACGCTGGCCTGGTCTCTCCACCTCATCGGTGTCGTGCACTACCAGGCGAGCAACTTCGCGTCCGCGCTCGAAGCGTGTCTGCAGGCGATCCAGGTGTACCGCGCCACGCAGGACGACATCAACGAAGGCAAGATCCTGCACACCATCGCCGCGGTGTATCAGTCGATGGGCGACTACGACCGGGCGATCACGACCTACGAGAGCGCGCTCGCGATCAACGAGCCGCTCGGTCGCCGCGACCTCGATGCCATGGTGATGGGCAATCTCGCCCGCATCCGGGGGCGGCGCGGTGAGTACCTCCCCGCGGTCAGCCTCGGCCGCAAGGCGGTGGAGCTCTCCCGGGATCATGCACCCCACCTCGTCGGCGGGCTGCTCGCCGACCTCGCGGAAGCGTATGTCGGGCTCGCCGACCACGCGAGCGCCGCGCTGTGCTTCGCCGAGGCGCGCGCCGACTGGGAGTACCGCACCGCCGAAGGTGGCGAGCTGAGCACGACCGAACAGCTCGGGGTGATGGTGTCCGAGGGCCGCGTCGCGCTGCGCAGCGGCCAACTGGACGACGCGATCGCGTCGCTGGCGGCGGCGCTCGACCTCGCCGACCGAACCGACATGCGCGAGACCGAACTCGAGATCCACGATCATCTCGCGACGGCCTACAAACAGGCGGGGCGCTTCACCGAAGCGCTCGAACATCGCGAGCGCCACTTCGCGCTGCACCGCGAGATCTTCACCGACGCCGCCGACCTCCGCCTGCGGACGCTCCAGGTGGCCCACGACAACCAGACGGCTCGCCACCGCGCGGAGATCACCCGTCTCCAGACGTCCGAACTCGTCGCGAGTTTCGCCGCCGAGCATGCTGACGCCGACGCCTACCATCTCGAGGCGTTCGAGCGGTTGGCCTCACTCGCGGAGTTCCGCGGTGGGAACACGACACGGCACACCGATGGGGTGGGCGACCTGGCGGCTGAGATCGGTCATGCGATCGGCGAGCTACCCGAATGGTGTGAACGGCTCCGCCTGGCGGCGCGTCTGCACGACATCGGCAAGGTCGCGATCGCCGACTCGGTCCTGCTCAAGCCGGGCCCGCTCGACATCGACGAGTTCAATGAGGTCAAGCAGCACACCGTGTTCGGCAAGCGGCTCCTGTCCGGTGTGTCGTCCGACCTCTTCTCACTCGCCGCCGAGTCCGCCTGGTCCCACCACGAGTGGTGGGACGGTTCGGGCTACCCGAACGGCCTCGTCGGTGAGGACATCCCGCTGTCGGGGCGGATCGTGGCGATCGCCGACGTCTACGACGCACTGGCGACCCGGAAGATCTACAAACGCGAGTGGAGCATCGACGAGGCGGTCAGGTTCGTCGCGTCGGGCAGCGGCGAGCAGTTCGACCCGCGTCTCGTGGAGGCCTTCGTGGACGTGATGAAGTCCCGTCATCCCGACATCACGGCCGAATCCGGCAGCTGACACCGCTGGTCCTACACTCGGTGGATGGCCGGGGACGCGTCCACCCGCGAGGAGCGGATCGAGCGGCGCGAACGCAACCCGAAGTGGCACAACCCGCCGCTCTCCATCGACATGCTCGACTGCATCAACTGCGATGCATGTCTGCGGCACTGCCCACCCAACTTCGGAGCGATCTTCAACCACGGTGCCGATGTCGTGATCATTCCCGAACTGTGCAGCGGATGCGACAAGTGCCTACCGGTGTGCCCGGTCGACTGCATCCACCCCAGTCCCGACTGGTCGCCTGCGCAGGTTCCCGAGGAATGGTGGACGCTCCCGCTCTCCGAAAGTGACCCGTATTGACATGACCGTCGACCTGCGCGACATCGTCACGGGTCCGATCGAAGTGGTGGGCTGCCATGCCGAAGGCGAAGTGGGTGACGTGATCGTCGCCGGTATCGCAACGCCGCCGGGTGACACGGTGTGGGAACAGTCCCGTTTCGTCGCGTCGGATGGTCGACTCCGCTCGCTCCTGGGCAACGAGCCGCGTGGCGGGGTCTTCAAGCACGTCAACCTGCTCGTGCCGGCGGTCAGCGCCGGCGCCGACATCGGTTTCATCATCATGGAGCCGATGGACACCCCGCCGATGTCCGGGTCGAACTCGATGTGTGCCACGACCGTGGTGCTGGAAACGGGCGTCGTCGCGATGACCGAACCGACGACCACGGTGATGCTCGACGCGCCCGGCGGGGTGGTCGAGGCGGTCGCAACCTGCAGCGACGGCAAGGTGACGTCGGTGTCGATCCGGAACGTCGGGTCGTTCGTTGCCGAGCGCGACGTGACGCTGACCGTCGAGGGGGTCGGTGACCTGCGTGTCGACACGGCGTTCGGTGGTGACAGCTTCGTGATGGTCGACGCTGCGGACCTCGGCCTCGACATCGTCGCCGAGAACGGGCTTGCGCTGGCCCGCCTGGGCTCACAGATCACCAGAGCGGCCAACGAACAGCTGGTCTTCGAGCACCCGACCTCGACATGGGATCACTTCTCGTTCTGCCAGATCGCGGGCCCACTCGAACGTCACGGCGACGGCGACTTCTCGATGAGCAACACGGTGGTGGTCGAGCCGGGCAAGCTCGACCGGTCGCCCACCGGCACCGGCGTGTCGGCACGCATGGCGTTGTTGCGCGCACGCGGCACGATGACGGTCGGGGATCGACTGCGCATGCGATCGGTGATCGGTTCGGAGTTCATCGGCAGGATCGAGGCCGACATCACGATCGGCGACGGGCCCGGCGAACGAGACGCGATCGTCCCGATCATTTCCGGACGAGCGTGGCGGTACGGGCACTTCACGTATCGCATCGACCCCACTGATCCGTGGCCGCTCGGCTACCGCATCAGCGACACATGGCCGGCGTGACCATGCGCCTCAGTGTGCTGGCCGTCATGTCGTGCTTCGCGGCACTCGGAGCGTGCGGCGGAACCGACGATCCAGTGTTCGTGGCGGATTCGGTGCTGCCCGCCGAGGATGACACGCCCGCCGAGGATGACACGCCCGCCGAGGGTGACACGACGACACCGCAGTCGACGACACCGCAGTCGACGATTCCGGCGTCGGTCGTGCCGATCGAGGTGGAGCGTGCCTGGAGCCCGGCCAACGCCACCGCCCAGATCGAGGGCAGCGGAGCGACAGCCAGTGATCCTGTGACGGTCGACGATGACCCGGCGACCATCGAGTCGTTCGTCGAGGCAAACGACGGTTTCGTCCTCCGGGTTCGCATCGAGGACGAGGGCGCACACACGGTGTGCGTTCGCGACGCATGCTCACGCGTGTTCACGCTCGCTCCCGACGCCGACACCCAGGTGGAGATCGACGCCAAGATCGACGCGGCGATGATCGAGGCCGCCACGATCTTCGACGGGCAGGCTCGTTTCCCCGAGTGGACGATCGTCCGCGGCGGCCCGTTCGGTGGGACTGGTGGGTCGACCGACTCGATCGAGCGGACGATCACGGTCTACCGCAACCGGGGTCGCACCGTCGACGAGTTCGTCACGACGATCCTCCACGAGTGGGGCCACGTCATCGACGACGAACTGATGACCGACGACGCACGGGCCGCCTATCTCCTGCTGCGTGGATACGAGCCGACGACCGCGTGGCGGTCGCCCGAAACGCACCGACTCGCAGACTGGGCGGTTTCGCCGATCGAGGACTTCGCCGAGGTGATGGTCGTCGCGTGGACCGGCGGGGCGCACCAGGCGCGGTCGACCGCTCCCGGCGGGCAACCGGACGCCGATGTGATCGACGGCGTCCTCGCACTCGTCGACCTCTGACCGCCTCTTGATGTCATCCCCGGGTCGAACCGGCCCGAGTCGTGACGGCTACCGTCGATCACGTGTCCGCACGAGCCGATCGTCAACTGGAACGCCGCAGCCACGTGAGCTACATCGACAAGTCGCGTGAGTACTACCAGGCACAGGGGTACGAACAGGCGTATCGATGGGCGGCGTTCGACGACGTGCCGTTCGCCCGTCCGCCGAAGCCGGTCAGCGAGTGCAACGTGGCCGTGGTGACCACCTCGTTCCTCCACCACCACGATTCGGCGTTCGGTGCGCCGGCAACCGACAAGGTGGTGTACCACCATCGGGTCGCCGACGTCCCCGACCGGATGTTCACCGACGACCTCTCGTGGGACAAGCAGGCCACCCACACCGATGACACCGAGTCGTTCCTGCCGCTGTCGGCACTCCAGACGCTGGCCGACGACGGTGTCATCGGGTCGCTCAACGACCGGTTCTTCGGCGTGCCGACCGAGTACAGCCAGCGCCGGACCGGGCTCGACGCCGATCAGGTGTCCGGGTGGTGCGAGGACGACGGTGTCGATATCGCACTCCTCGTCCCCCTTTGACCGGTGTGTCACCAGACCGTGAGTCTGGTCGCACGTCGCTTGGAAGCAGCCGGGATCGCAACCGTCGTCATCGGAAGCGCTCGCGACGTCGTCGAAGAGGCCGGCATCCCCCGATTCGTGTTCGTCGACTTCCCGCTGGGCAATCCCTGTGGGAAGCCGGGGGATCGCAACATGCAGCGCGAGATCGTCTCGCTGGCGCTCGACGTGGCGGCCTCGTCGATCGCCCCGCGTACGACCGTGCAGGCGCCCCAGCGGTGGGGGAGCGACGACTGGCGAGACGCGTTCATGGCGATCGGTGACCACAACCGTGAGGCCCTGCGTGCGGCCGGCGAGCGCCGTCGCGCCCATCAGGCCGCCGCGCGCTGACGTCGAGCGGTTCAGCGCCTCCGACCTTCCCCCCGCCGCACAACGGGTTCCCCCGCGGCACGACGGGTTCCCCCGCCGCACAACGGGTTTGGGTGACCGATTCCGACGTCGAGTGTCGCTTTCGGTCACACAGACGCAGGGGGGACGGCCGGGAGCCGGGGCCGCGGGACGATTGCCGTTCTCGGAATCCAGGTGCGCACCGTTGCCACCGGCGCACCACCCACTAGACAGTGGGGATGAGCGACATCGAGATCATTGCAGGATGTGAACCGTTCTCCCACGTCGGGACCACGTCGACCGGGGTGCTGGTCCTCCACGGGTTCACGGGGAACCCGACGTCGATGACCTACCAGGCCCGGGCCTTCGCCGACGCAGGGCATCATGTCGAACAACCGCGTCTACCCGGCCACGGCACGACGCTCGCCGACATGCAGACCACCGACTGGTCCGACTGGTCGGGCGAGGCGGCGGCCGCCTACGACCGGCTCGCCGAGCGCGTCGACCAGATCGTCGTGATCGGGTTGAGCATGGGCGGCACGCTCACGCTCTGGACCGGCCTGCAGCGCGTCGACGACGATCGGCTGAAAGGGCTGATCTGCGTCAATGCCGCCACCATGGGGCAGCCGCCCGAAGTGGTTGCGATGTTCGAGGAGATGATCGCCGACGGCACCGAGGTGACACCGGCGATCGGAAACGACATCGCCGACCCCGACGAGACCGAGATCGGATACGACGGGACCCCGTTGCGCCAGCTCCTGTCGCTCAACAACGAGGGGCTCGCGCCGATCGCCGATCGCTACGGCGACCTGCGCGTCCCGGTCCTCGTCTTCTCGTCGCCCGAGGACCACGTCGTGCCGCCGGAGAACAGCGCGCATCTGCGTGACACCGCCGGCGGTGAGGTGGAGTTCGTCACGCTCGAACGCAGCTTCCACGTGGCGACCCAGGACTTCGACCGTGACGTGATCAACGAACGCAGCCTGGCCTTCATCGCGAGGGTGACCAGTTGAGCCAGCTGGCGTCGATCCCGAGCCCGTCGTTCAACTCGATCGACATCGGGCCGCTGAGCCTGAACATCTACGGTCTCGCGATTGCGCTCGGCGTCGTCGCGGCAGTGTGGCTGTTCGGTCGACGCCTCGAGGAGCGCGGGGCCGGAACCGCCGAGGACGCGAGTTCGATCGCGATCTGGGCGGTACTCGCGGGTGTCGTCGGCGCCCGGCTGTATCACGTCGCGACCGACTGGGAGAAGTTTGCCAACGACTATGCCGACATCCCCAAGCTGTGGGAAGGGGGCCTCGGCATCCCCGGCGGCTTGCTGTTCGGCATCCCCGTTGGGCTGTACATGGCGAGGGAGAAGGGGATCCCGGCCTCGACGGCCGCGACGTGCGCGGCGCCGGCGATCCCGCTGGCGCAGGCGATCGGGCGTTGGGGCAACTACTTCAACCAGGAGCTGTACGGCCGGCCCACCGACCTCCCGTGGGCGCTGGAGATCGATGCCGCGCACCTGGTCGACGACCCGGCGACCGGCGAGCTGTTCGCCGTCGGGACGACGTTTCACCCCACGTTCCTCTATGAATCGCTGTGGAGCCTCGCCACGGTGTTCGCGCTGTTGTACATCGACCGTCGGTGGCGCCCCCGCGGCGGCTCGCTCATGGGGCTCTACCTCGCCTTCTACGGTCTGGGTCGCTTCTGGGTCGAGGGGCTCCGCGTCGACCCGGCTGACGATGTCGGCCCCTTCCGCTGGAACCAGTGGGTCGCACTCGGCGCCATCGTGGGAGGGCTCGCCCTGTTCTTCGTGCTCCGCCGGCGTCCGGAGGCCGACCCCGTCATCGACCTCGACGTCGACGACGAGTTCCGGCTCGATGGCGACGACGCCGACGAAGTCCTCGAACGCGGTGGGGATGACGACACCGATGTCGACCATGACCATGCCGCCGAGGCCCCTGGAGCCGACGATGACGAGACCGACGATGACGAGACCGACGATGACGTGTCCGATGATGACGTGACCCAGGATGACGGTGATGTCGGCGCGACGGATCGAGATCGACCCGCGTCCGCCGACGTTCAGGCCGACTGACGCAACACCAACTGCGCCGGGAGCCGGCGGGGGCTGAGTGGCGCCGTACCGGCCTCGAGGTCGAGCAGTAGTTGGACGGCCTCGACGCCCAGCAGGACCGGGTCGATCCGGATCGTCGACAACGCGGGCAACACCCCTGCTGCGACCTGGATGTCGTCGCATCCGATGATCGCGATGTCGTCGGGGATCGAGCGCCCGGCGGTCTGCAGGACCTGCATGGCCCCGATCGCCATCATGTCGTTGTACGCGAACACGCCGTCGATGTCGGGGTGCGATTCGAGGATGATCTCGGCGGCGTGCTGTCCTCCCGCCATCGTCGAATCCACCTCGATCACCACATGGTCGATGCCGTTCGGCAGCGACGCGAGAAAGGTGCGTGTACGCCGACGACGATCGGTCGGCTCGGCGCGGTTGGAGATCATGGCCAGGTGACGACAACCCCGCCCGATCAGATGGTCGACTGCGGCACGCGTCCCCCCCTCGAGGTCGGCGAGCACGGCGGCTGCGTTCGGATGGTCGACGACCGTGTCGACCGTGACGATCCGCATGCCGCGATCCAGGAACGGCAGCAGCTCCTCGAGTCGGCCGACCGGGAACACGACAACGCCGTTGAGATGGTGGCCATCGAACTCGGTCAGCACCTCCACCTGCGTCGCTTGGTCGCGGAGCAGAAAGTCGGTGACCCTCCGCCCGGAGGAGCACCAGAACAAGATCGTTGAGCATCCGGCTCGGTGATCAACTCGAGGGGGAGACATGACCAAGAAGATCACACAGAGTGCACCCAGCCCGTCGACGCACGGCTACAACCTTGGCCGTCGCGGCTTCATCCGCACCGCCGCCGGCGCCGCCGGCGCAGGGCTGATCCTGCCCGCCACGCTCGCCGCGTGCGGCAGTGACGACGACGGCGGCTCGGGTACGGAGACCACCGACGCCCCTGACGGCACCAGCGCACCGGACGCCGGCAGCTCCGAGGGCTTGTCGCTCGGCGCGTCGGGCGATGTCAGCATCGGCTCGAACTACTCGGACGAACTGCCGCAGGCGGGTCTCCAGGCGGCGGCCGACGCATTGCCGAACCCCGACGTCACCGTGAACATCAACGAGGTCGACCACAACACGTTCGAGGAGAACATCAGCACCTACCTGCAGAACCCCGACGACGTCATCCCGTGGTTCGCCGGCTTCCGGATGCGGTTCTTCGCCGACAAGGGCCTGCTCGGTGACATCACCGACGTCTGGGACGCAGGTCTGAACGACTTGCTCGGCGAGGGCTTCAAGGTCGCCTCGACCGGCGACGACGGCAAGCAGTACTTCGTGCCGTGGTCCTACTACATCTGGGGCGTGTACTACAGGCCGAGCGTGTTCGAGGAGAACGGCTGGACACCGCCGACCACCCAGGACGAACTGCTGAGCTTGTCGTCGGACATGATGGACGCCGGGATCACGCCGTTCGCGTTCGCCAACTCCGGAGACTGGCCGGCGATGGGTACGTTCGATCAGCTCAACTTCCGCCTCAACGGCTACCAGTTCCACGTCGACCTGATGGCCGGCAAGGAGAGCTGGACCGACGAGCGCGTCAAGAACGTGTTCACCACCTGGGAGGCCCTCCTGCCGTTCCACCAGGAGAACCCCAACGGTCGCGAGTGGCAGGACGCTGCGGCCGGGCTCGTCGACGGGACCGCCGGCATGATGACCATCGGCACCTTCGTCGGCTCGCAGTTCCCGGACGGAGACACGAGCGACCTCGACTTCTTCGTGTTCCCCGAGCTCAACGCCGAGTTCGGCACCGGGACCGTGGAGGCGCCGATCGACGGCTGGTTGATGGCAGCCGACCCCAGCAACACCGAGGCTGCGAAGGAGCTGCTCTACTTCTTCGGCACGGCCGATGCCCAGGACGCCTACCTCAGCCAGGACCCGAGTGTCGTCGCCCCGTCCGAGGACGTGACCGTGGAATACACACCGCTGCAGCAGAAGGTGCTCGCGGCGGTTGCGGGCGCACCGAACGTCACCCAGTTCCTCAACCGCGACACGAGCCCGGAGTTCGCGTCGAACGTCGTCGGACCGCGGTTCGCCGACTTCCTCGCCGACCCGAGCGGCATCGACGGCATCCTCTCCGACATGCAGGAGCAGGCTGAAGTCATCTTCGCCACCTGAGTTACCTTCCGGTCCGCTGCGGCACCTCTGTGTCGCAGCGGACCGGTGTCATCCCAACGCAATCCAAACGATCGGGGGGTCGTGATGGTGACCAAGCCAACAACGCTGGAGACCGCAGACGAAGCTGCGGACTTCCTGGCGGTGGCCACGGGGGCGAAGAAGCCGAAGAAGCGAAGGCGACGACAATTCCGGGGTCGCGACCGTACGGTCTTCCTCTTGATGGTCGGGGTGCCGACCGCGCTCCACATCCTCCTCGTGTGGGTGCCGACGCTGTCGTCGATCTTCCTGTCGTTCACCGACTGGAACGGGATCCGCTTCTCCGACATGAACTGGGTCGGGTTCCTCAACTACGAGCAGATCCTTACGGTCTTCGAGAAGGACTTCTGGCAGGCCGTGATCAACAACGCGGTGCTCTTGGTGTTCCTCTTCGTCGGGCCGACGATCTTCGGGATGTTCCTCGCGTACCTGCTCGACAAGAACATTCGCGGCTCACGCCTGTACCAGAGTGTGTTCTACACGCCCGTGGTCCTTTCCCTGGCCGTGGTCGGCTTCATGTGGCAGAGCGTCATCTACTCGACCGACAACGGGCTCGCAACCCAGCTCTTCGGCGGCGGAGAGTCGGTCGACTGGCTCGGCAACCAGTCGTTCCTGATCCCGTTCGGTGACACCTACGGCATCTCGAAGAACTTCGTCGCGATCCTCATCGCGATCGCGTGGCGTCACACCGGCTACATCATGGTGCTCTACCTCGCCGGGTTGAAGAGCGTCGACACCTCGCTCAAGGAGGCGGCGTCGATCGACGGCTGCAGCGAGTGGCAGTCGTTCCGACTCGTCGTCTTCCCCACCCTCAAGCCGATCAACGTCGTCGTCTCGGTGATCACGGTCATCGAAGCGCTCCGGGCATTCGACATCATCTACGTGCTGAACACGCCCCGCAAGACCGAAGTGCTGTCGATCCTGACCACGAACAACCTGCTCGGTGAGGGCGGTGGCAACGTCGGGCGAGGCTCGGCGTACGCCGCGATCCTGTTCATCATGTGCCTCGGCTTCGTGATCTGGTACGTCACCAACCACTACAGGAACACCCAGGAAGGAGCCGAGTCCTGATGGCGACCACCACCGCTTCCAACACGCAGGAGCTCCTCGAGGCCGAGTTCGAGCACAACAAGCAGCCCCTGCGGGCATCGCGCGTCGTGCTCTACGTCTTCTTGACGGCGACGGCACTGGTGTGGATCATCCCGATCTTCGGAGCGATCTTCGCGTCGTTCCGGCCGTTCAGCGAAACGGTCCGCAAGGGTGCGTTCAGCTGGCCGGACACGTTTACGCTCGAGAACTATGATGACGCCTGGGAGCAGGGCGACATCCTGCAGAAGTACTGGAACACGGCACTGATCCTCGTGCCGGCGCTGATCCTCACCCTGTTCTTCTCGAGCATGGTGGCGTTCGCCGCCAGCCGCTACAGCTGGAGGTTCAACATCACGTTCCTGGTGCTCTTCACGGCCGGCAACCTGCTGCCCCAGCAGATCATCATCCAGCCGTTGTTCCAGATGTACAACCGCATCCCACTGCCGGACTTCATGTCGAACTCCGGCAAGCTCAACGGCAGCACGTGGGGACTGATCCTGATCCACGTGGCGTTCCAGAGCGGGTTCTGCACGTTCGTGCTGTCGAACTACATGAAGCTCTTGCCCAAGTCACTCAACGAGGCCGCCCGGGTCGATGGCGCCAGCCTGTGGGTGACCTACTGGCGGATCATCATGCCGCTCACCCGACCCGCACTTGCCGCGTTGGCGACGCTGGAGTTCACCTGGATCTACAACGACTTCTTCTGGGCGGTCGTGCTCGAGCAGCAGGGCGACGACCGGCCGATCACCTCGTCGCTCGCGAACCTGGGCGGCGAGTTCGCTACCGACGACAACCTCATCGCGGCGGCATCGATGTACGTGGCGATTCCGACACTCCTCGTCTACCTGGCGTTGCAGAGGCACTTCATCGCCGGGCTCAGCCTCGGGCGCCGACAAGGGCTGAGCAGGTCTCCGTCACTCGCGTTCGCCGAAGGCCTCGGCCGCTAGCGTGCACAGCCGTTCCGAGGGAGATATGTCGTCGTACGTCCGTTTGTCAGAAGACCACGCTGGGGGCCAAGTCGATGTGGTCGTCGACGTCTCGACCGGGGCGCCCACGATCGTCTACTGGGGCCAGTCGCTCGGACCCGTTCTCGATCTCGCCAGCATCGAGGGCTCCTTCGACCGGCCGATCGTGCACGGGACGATCGACATCGTCGCGCCGGTCACCGTGGTGCCCGAGCACGGATCGGGGTTCGTCGGCCGTCCCGGACTGATCGGACGTCGTGGCGGTGGGCGCGCGTGGGCCCCTCGATTCACGACCACGTCGCATTCGGTCGCGGGCAACGAGGTGGTCGTCGATGCGGCCGACTCCGTTGCCGGCCTCGAGCTGCACACCACGATCTCCCTCGCGGAGACGCTTCGGGTGTCGGTCGAGGTCACCAACACCGCCGACCGGCGCTACTCGCTGGACGGGCTGACCGTGACGCTTCCGATCCCGCAGCACGCCTCCGAGCTGCTCACGTTCGAGGGGCGCTGGGCGCGGGAATTCCAGCCCGTCCGCCGTGACTGGCAGCGAGGTGAGCTGCTCGTCGAGAACCGTCGTGGTCGGACCTCGCACGAGTCGCCCCCGCTGGTGTTCGCGGGCGAACGAGGCTTCGACGAGTGGGACGGCGAGGTGTACGGCGTGCACGTCGCATGGAGCGGGAACCACACGCTGTTCGCCGAACGGCTTCCGGACGGTCGGCGGTACGTGCAGGGCGGTGAGCTGCTGCATCCCGGCGAAGTCGTCCTCGAGCCGGGTGATTCGTACCGCACCCCCGATGTGCTCGGCGTCCACTCGGCAGAGGGACTCACGCCGACCACCTGGCAGTTCCACGAGTCGGTCCGGGTGTCGGAGAGGCACCCCGTTCGGCCGCGCCCGGTGCTGCTCAACACGTGGGAAGCGGTGTACTTCGATCACGAAACGGAGAAGTTGAAAGCGCTCGCTGACGCAGCGGCAGATCTCGGCATCGAGCGGTTCGTGCTCGACGACGGATGGTTCGGGTCGCGGCGTGACGACACGAAGGGTCTCGGCGACTGGTGGGTCGCGGAGAACGTCTATCCCGACGGCCTCGATCCCTTGATCACCCACGTCACCGGTCTCGGCATGGAGTTCGGGATCTGGGTCGAGCCAGAGATGGTCAACCCCGACAGTGACGTGTTCCGCGCCCACCCCGACTGGGCGCTGATCACCGCAGGGTACGAACCCGTGCTCGGCCGTCACCAACTCGTCCTCGACCTCGGGAATCCCGACGCCTTCGAGTTCATCGAGGCCCACCTCGACGCGCTGCTCCGCGATCACGACATCTCGTACGTCAAGTGGGACATGAACCGTGACCACGTCCAGGGAAGCGGCCGTGACGGCGCTGCGGGCACGCACGTCCAGACCCTTGCGCTGTACCGGCTGCTCGACGGGCTCCGCGCCAAGCATCCGACGGTCGAGTTCGAGTCGTGCGCCAGCGGCGGCGCGCGGATCGACCACGAGATCCTCCGCCGCACCGAACGCGTCTGGACGAGCGATTGCAACGACGCGCTCGAACGCCAGACGATCCAGCGCGGCGCCTCCATGCTGATCCCGCCCGAGGTGATGGGCGCACACATCGGGCCCACCCGATCCCACACCACCGGACGCTCTCACTCGCTGTCGTTCCGGGCGGCAACAGCTCTGTTCGGGCACCTCGGAGTCGAATGGAACGTGACCGATCTCAGCGAGCGGGATCGCACCACACTCCGAGCCGTGATCGCCATGCACAAGGAGCACCGCGAGCTGCTCCACGCAGGTGACACCGTGCGTTTCTCCACCGATCCGGCGTTCAACGCCCACGGCGTCTACGCCCGTGACCGTTCGCAGGCGATCGTGTCGTTCGCACAGCTGACCACGGCACCGAGCCAGACTCCGCCGCCGCTCCGGATGCCCGGCCTCGATCTCGATGCCGCGTATCGCGTCGAGCACCTGGGGATCCCGTACGAAACGTGGGGCGCCGGCCACACGCAGCCCTCGTGGCTGGCGAACGGGATCATCCTGTCGGGTCGCCAACTCGCGTTCCACGGTGTGCAGCCGCCGACTCTGCATCCCGAGTCCGCGGTCCTGCTCAGGCTCACCCGCCTCGACCCGTGACCCTCCCGCGCTCTCGCCACACGCTCCCGCCCCCACTCTCATTGAAATTCCCGCGGATCGTGACGCCAGGCGTCACGATCCGCCGGAATTTGCGGTTTCTGCCTCGCGCCGACGTGTTCTTTCGGTGGGCGCAGTGGCCGCTCGTCGAGTTCCTCGCGGTGGTGCGAGGGCGGTGGTGCGAGGGTGGTGGTGCGAGGGTGGTGGTGTCAGGATTGGGGCGTGAGCGCGGCGTGCATCGCCCTCGTGCCGGCGACCAGCGCCGCGGCTTGATCGCTCGTGAGGGCGAAGAAGGCCCGCTCCAGAATCGTGTTGGTCAACTCTTCCGCGGCGTCCATCTTGATGTCGCCGTCGACCGGGACCTCTGGGGCCTCCTCCCACCCGAACATGGCGACGTCACCGGGTCGCTTGATCGCGTGGGCCTGCGCGTCGCTCAGCCCGCTGGCGAGGACAGAGATGAGATGCACACTGCCGCGCAGCTCCCGCAGCACCGCCGCCTTCTGCATCGCGCGTCCGGGCACGTCATCGCTGCACAGGAGTTGCGCCACCCCCGCGAAGAGCGGGAGCCCGGCGAGGTCGGCGTGGTCGATCACGATGTCGGCGGCCTCGATGTAGGCCTCGAGTCCATCGACATCGGCGAACAACTCGTTGCCGCGCTTGGCGCATTCGTCCCAGTACGCCTGCGCCACCACCGGGGGCGAGACGACCAGGCGGTACTTGTTCCAGGTCGACGCGATCGTTTCGGGGTTGAAGTAGCCGAACGCCGCCGACACGACCGCCGGTGGCACGTCACCGAGCGCCCCACCTCTCCCGAGGATGTAGAACACGAAGCCGCCGAGCCCGAATTCCCTGCCCGCCTCGACGGTGGCCGGATGGAAGAAGAACGCGGCGCCGATGTCGCCCGTCGGCCCGGCGATGGTGGTCAAGGTCTCACGCGGTGTCATACCTGCCATCGTTCCAGACCGGGCCGGTTCCTCTCGTGCCAGGCCCCGCCTCGACTCACAGTTAGCGTGGCCGCCGTGTCTGATCGAATCACGCCCGCGGACGTGAGCAAGGTGGCCGCCCTGGCCCGCCTCACGCTCACCGATGACGAACTCACCACCGCGACGGTCGAACTCGGTGCGATGCTCGACTACTTCGCCGAGATCGATGCACTCGACCTCGACGGCGTCGAGCCGATGAACAATCCGACCCATCTCGCCAACGTGATGCGCGACGACGTGGTGGGGGACTGCCTCGACCGCGACGAGGTGCTCGGCCGCGGCGCCGCTCGCCGAAGACCACCGGTTCCGCGTCCCGCCGATCATCGGACTGGACGATTGACGATGAGCGAGCCCACAGCGGCGACCACGATCGCCGAAGCAGTACGGTTCGGGACGACGACCGCAGCGTCCGTCGTCGAGCGACACCTCGCGGCGATCGAGGCACGCGACGACGAGATCCACGCCTTCAACCTGGTGCTCGCCGACGAGGCGCGTGAGCAGGCCGCAGCGATCGACGAGATGGCGGCGATCGGGACCGATCCGGGCCCGCTGGCCGGCGTCCCGGTCGCGCTGAAGGACAACATGTGCACCCGCGGCATCCCGACGACGTGTTCGTCGAAGATCCTCGGCGACTGGAAGCCGCCGTACGACGCCACCGTCGTCACCCGCCTGCGCGAGGCCGGAGCGATCGTGATCGGCAAGACGAACCTCGACGAGTTCGCGATGGGGTCGAGCACCGAGAACTCCGCCTTCGGGCCCGACGCGGAACCCGCTCGACACCCGCCGCGTCCCGGGTGGATCGTCGGGCGGATCGGCAGCCGCGGTCGCTGCCGGGTTCGCGCCGCTCAGCCTCGGCTCCGACACCGGCGGCTCGATCCGGCAACCCGCGGCGCTGTGCGGCGTCGTCGGCGTCAAGCCGACGTACGGTGCCGTGAGCCGCCTCGGGCTGATCGCGTTCGGGTCGAGCCTCGACCAGATCGGCCCGTTCGCCACCACCGTCGACGATGCCGCACTGGCGCTCGAGGTCATCTCGGGCCACGACCCCGCCGACTCGACGAGCATCGAGCGGCCACCGCTCGATCTGCGCTCGAAGCTGCAGATGGGTGCGGCCGGGCTGCGCGTCGGCCGGATCACCGACCTGCCCGCGGGTGCGAGCCCCGACGTCGAGGCCCGGCTCGACGCAGCGTTCGACGCACTGGCTGCTGCCGGGCGCGGAGATCGTCGACGTCGAGGTTCCTGCATTCGGCTACGGCCTCACCGCCTACTACCTGATCGCGCCCGCCGAGGCGTCGAGCAACCTGGCCCGGTTCGACGGCGTCCGCTTCGGCACGCGCGTCAGTGCTCCGGACACGAATCAGATGTACATGGCGACGCGCACGGAGGGGTTCGGCGCCGAGGTCAAGCGGCGGATCATGCTCGGCACGTACGCACTGTCGGCGGGCTACTACGACGCGTACTACGGCCGCGGCCCAGAAGATCCGCCGCCTCATCGCCAACGACTTCGCCGCCGCGTACGCCAAGGTCGACGTGCTGCTCACGCCGGCATCGCCGACGGTGGCGTTCGAGATCGGCGACAAGGCATCCGACCCGCTCGCCATGTACCTGTGTGACACCTACACCATCCCGTCGAACCTGTCCGGTGACCCGGGCATGAGCGTTCCGTTCGGGACGGGTGACGAGGGGTTGCCGGTCGGTGTGCAGGTCCTCGCTCCGGCACTCGGGGACGCCACGATGTTCCACGTCGCCGCCGAACTCGAACGAGCCGCCGACCCCGGAGGTGTCCGATGACGATCGCGTACGTCAACGACGACGACTTCCACCCGTCGAACGCCGAACACGAGCGGTGGACGTACAACGGGTGGGAGATGGTGGTCGGCCTCGAGGTGCACGTCGAGCTCGCCACGCAGACGAAGTTGTTCTCCGCCTCGCCGAACCGTTTCGGTGACGAACCGAACACCAACATCGACCCGGTCACGCTCGGGCTCCCCGGCGCCCTGCCGGTGCTCAACCGGCAGGCCGTCGAACTCGCGATGCGTCTCGGCCTGGCGCTCAACTGCCGCGTCCAGAAGTCGACCTTCGCCCGCAAGAACTACTTCTACCCCGACATGCCGAAGGCGTATCAGATCAGCCAGTACGAGGAGCCGATCACCGCCGACGGGTGGCTCGACCTACCCGACGGGTACCGGGTGGGAATCGAGCGCGGCCACCTCGAAGAAGACACCGGCAAGTCGACGCACGTCGGAGGCGCCGGGGGCCGCATCCACGGTTCGGACTACTCGCTCATCGACTTCAACCGTGCCGGCGTCCCGTTGGTCGAGATCGTGAGTCGGCCCGACATCCGCCATCCCGACCAGGCCAAGGCCTACGCGACCGAACTCCGGGCGATCCTGGTCGCCATCGGTGCGTCCGACGCCAAGATGGAGGAGGGCTCGATGCGCGTCGACGCCAACGTGAGCGTCCGCCGGCCCGGCGACGACTTCAACACCCGGTGTGAGATCAAGAACGTCAACTCGGTCCGGTCGCTCGGCCGTGCCATCGAATACGAGGCCAAGCGCCAGATCGCACTCCACGAAGCCGGCGACCCGGTCATCCAACAGACCCGCCACTGGGACGAGAACGATGGCAAGACGCACACGTTGCGCTCGAAGGAGGACGCCGACGACTACCGGTACTTCCTCGAGCCCGACCTCGTGGTCGTCGACCCCGGTCCGGACTGGATCGAGCGGGTGCGTGCCGCCCTGCCGCCGCTCCCCGCGGCGCGCCGAGCGACCCTCGCCGATGCGAGTGGTCAGGCCGCGGATTCCGAGACCGTGACGCTCGTCGTCGAACGCGACCAGGATGCCTACGTGCTGAAGGTCGGTCGTGAGGACGGCGACGTCGGGCTGGCCCTCAAGCACGTCAAGGAGTCGCCCGACTCCTCGACCGTGGTACCGGCAGGCCGCCTCGCGGTCCTCACCTCCATGGAGGCGAGCGGCGCGATCACGGCCACGCAGGCCAAGACCGTGCTCGATGCGATGATCGCCGGCGACCACGAACGTGATCCCGAAGCGATCGCCGCCGCGCTCGGCTTCGAAGCGATGGACACGTCCGAACTCGAAGCGATGGTCGACGCCGCGATCGCCGAACAACCCGAGGCCTGGACGAAGTTCTGCGCCGGCGAGGGCAAAGCGATGGGAGCACTGGTCGGTGCGGTGATGAAGGCCTCGAAGGGACAGGCCGACGGGAAGGCCGTGACCGCACTCCTCAACCAGAAGAAGCTCTGAGCGCTTTCGGGGGGGGCACCCGTCGCCCGAGTTGCTCCGTCAGTCGCGCTGGTTCAGGATCTCATCGGCGCGCAGGCGGCCGCGATCAGCTGAGTCTGCCACCTTGCCGCGCAGCTTGGATCCACCGAAGAAGCCACTCCGACGCACGGCTTGCACGATGCCGATCACGGCCACCGCCACGAACGGAACGACCATGAGGCCGAATCCGGAACCGGCCTTGACGATCACGAACACGATCATCGCAACGGCCGGAACCACGGCCTTCGCGAGGCTGAGACTCTTGTCGAAGGAAGACATGCCACCAATCGTCGCGCGTCGCTGTGAACCGAGCGTCAACTTTCGGCCGGTGCGGACGTCGCGTCGCCGTCCATCTCCTCCAGTAGTGCGTTGAGTTCGCCTGTGTCGAGGTGCTCCGCGAAGAGGTTCTGGATCTCGTCCTGGGTGGCTGCGGTGTCGAAGATCTGTCCGATGGCGATCGTGGCCGTGTCGAGACGGCGTGTCGCGAACGCTTCCAGCATTGCCGTCACCATGTCCTCGTTCACCGGGAGGAAGCCGCCGTACGCCCGGTGCGAGTCGCCGACCGGGACGAGCCGTCCGATGATCCTCCAGCCGGCGCCGAGCGGTTCATCCGGAACGGTGTCGACGACGGTGGCCCGCTCGCGCGTGGCCAGGTCGATGACGTCCATCGAGCCGAATCGCGAACGCTCGACCTCGAGGACCGTCCGTGATGCGTCGATCCACGACTGGAGGATCTCGACCTCGTCGGCGGGCAGCAACGTCCGCTTCGCATCGAGGAACCGTTGGGCGATGCCGCCTTCGAACAACGCGAGGTCGATGCCGAGGTACGACTCGTGGACCATGGCGCGGAGATCAGGATCGGCGACCGACTCGACGATGTCATCGGAGATCGCCCGCGGGAACTGCGGATGGTTGACCTGCATGAACCGCATCAGCTTCACGTACAGCCAGCCGGCACGGTCGACGACCGGGTGCAGCTCGTTGCCCAGGTGACAGTGTTTGTACTTCCGGCCCGAGCCACACGGGCAGCGCTCGTTCCGCCCGGCCATCGCGGGCGGCCGCATCGCTGCGAACGGAGCGATCTCCTCGGCCAGTTCGGCACCGAAGTTCGTGCCGGAGACGTGCGGATCGTACGCCGCATCCAGGTCGATGTCGACGTCGACGCCGGCACGCACGAGCAGTTCGCGCGCCGCCGACGGATTGCTCCGGTCCGCTTCGATCGCGGCGAGTTCGGTCAGGACGAGCGGATGGTCGCGCGCGGCGGCGAGTTCGAGTCGTTCGATCGCCGCACTCGTTCGGCCGTGCCAGATTTCGTGACGGGCGACGAGCCACACCGTGCCACCGTCGGGCTCGTCGAGGCGGCCGAGTTGCGCAACGAGTCGGTCGAGTGGCGGTCCGAGTGCGTCGATGTCGCCCCAGCGTGTCCACACTGCCTCGGCGATGTCGGGATCGGCCAGCGCCGTCACCACCGCCGTGAGATCGTCCGGAATCTCCGCGGCGGCGTCGACGGCGGTCGCGAAGCGTTCCGCCTGGTCGGCATCGAGGCCGAACTCGATCGTGGCCCGATGCAGGCGGTCGACTCGGTGATCGCCTTCCGTCGTGGTGGTCCCGGCCGGTTCGGAGACCTCGGGGTGTTCAGGCACTGATCCGTGCGTCGATCCAGGTGATGATCTCGGCGATGACCTCGGGGTGTTCGGGCTCGTTCATGCATTCGTGGCGAAGCCCGTCCCACACCCGCCGGGTGACGTTGGGAAGCTGGTCGAGCGGCTCCGACGCAGCCGGCGGGACGAGTGTGTCGTCGGCGCCGTGGAGGACGTAGGTCGGCACGCGGAGACGGTCGAGGGTCATCCGAACGTGCTTCATCGCCCGCAACGTCTCCCGGCCGAGGCGGGCGGTCGACTCGGGGACCCGCAGCGGGTCGGTCTCGTACGCGACCTGGACCGCCTCGTCGCGCGACAGCACGCTGCCATCGAAGTCCGCCGGGATCTTGAGCCCTGGGATGATCGTGCCGAGCAGGGGCGCGGCGATTCGCTTCCACGACGGGAGTTCGGCATCGAGCGCGGGCGCGCTCAACACCGCGAGGTCGGGTTGCGGACGTCCGCTGACGAGATAGCTCGTCGAGATCAGTCCGCCCAGCGAGTGTCCGAGAAGGATCGTCGGGACGTCGAGCGACCGACGCTCCGCGAGCAACACCTCCACATCTTCGAGGAACTCGTCGAACTCGTGGACGTGCGCACGGCGTCCGCCACTCTCGCCGAACCCACGCTGGTCGAACGACAGCACGTCGATGCCGGCCTCGGCGAAGATCGCGCCGACGTGTTCGTAGCGCCCGGAGTGCTCGCCGATTCCGTGGACGAGCAACATGGCGGCTCGGGGTGGCTCGGCGGGGGTCCACCGACGCCGGTGCTGCGCCAAGCCGTCGGCGGTCGTGGCGGTCTCGGTCGTCGATGCGATCACGGCGCAGAAGTTAGCGGCAGACGTGTCGACGGCGAAGGTCGGCCCATCCCGCGATCAGCGTGGGCGTGTCGTCGCGAGGCGTCCGAGCGGGATCCGATCGGCATAGCGTGTGGCCACCGGGCCGACGATCGCGGTCACCAACACGTAGCCGGCTGCCAGCGCACCGAGCTCTGGTCCGTCGGCGAGGTCGACGCCGAGCGCCGCGATCACGATCGAGAACTCACCGCGCGCCATCAGGGCGGTACCGACACGCACACGACCGCGGGCACCGGCTCCGACCCGGGCGCCGGCGAACCAGCCGGTTGCCAGCTTCGTGGCCATCGTCACCAGGGCGAGCGCGATCGCTGGGACCGCGGCGTCGAAGAGGTCGGCAGGGTCGATCCGGAACGAGAAGAAGAGGAAGAAGGTCGCAGCGAAGAGGTCCTGGAGCGGGCTGATGAGCCGCTCGACACGCTCGGCGACAGGTCCCGACAGGGCCAGTCCGACGAGGAACGCACCGATTGCCCCCGAGACCTCCAGCGACTGGGCGCCGCCGGCCACCAGCAGGGTCACCCCGAGGACCGAGAGCAGCACCGACTCGTCCGAGCCCCCACCGAGCAACGACGTGAAGCGGCGGCCGTAGCGCAGCGCGGCCACGAGAATGATCGTGACCGTGACGAGGGCGATCGCCACACTCGTGGACATCTCCCCGACGCTGCCGCCGACGATGAGCGCGGCGATCACGGGGAGATACACCGCCATCGCCAGGTCTTCGATCACGAGCAGGTTCAGGATGGCGGGTGTCTCGCGGTTGGCCAGCCGACCGAGGTCGGCGAGCACCTTGGAGATGATGCCACTCGACGAGATCCAGGTCACGCCGCCGAGCAGCACGGCGGCGAGCGGCTCCCAACCCAGGATGAATCCCAGCGCAACTCCCGGGCCGGCGTTGGCGACCATGTCGAGGACCCCGGGAGGGACACCCGTGCGCAGCCCGTTGCGCAGTTCTGACTCGCTGTACTCGAGCCCGAGGGAGAACAGCAGGAGCAGCACACCGATCTCGGCGGCGAGGCTGATGAAGCTCTCGCTCACGTCGAGCCGGGCGATACCACCCTCGCCGAACGCGAGCCCGGCGATCAGGTAGAGCGGCACCGCCGTGATCCCGATCCTTCCGGCGAGTCGGGCGAGCAGGCCGAGGCCGAGTACGACGGCGCCGACCTCGAGAAAGGCAAGCGCAGCTTCGGAGCTGCCCGCGGCGAACATGGCGGTGTCGAAGTGCGCGGGATCAGCTCGGCGCGATCAGGTCGCGCATCCGGTCGAGCCCGTCGACGGTTCCGACGCACACGGCGACGTCGCCGGCGCGCAACCCGAAGTCGGGCTCGGGCGCCGGGAACGGGGTGTCGTCACGGATGACGGCGACAACCGACACGCCGGTCTTCGTCCGGAATTCACCGTTGCCGATCGTGCGGCCGGCCGATGGCGAGTCGGGTTCGATCGTGAGCCACTCGATTGCGAGGCCTTCGATCTCGTGCTGGACGGCTTGGACGGCGGTGTTGACCTGGCTGGTGCCGAGCAGTTCGGCCAGGGTGCGGGCGTCGGGGCCCGACAGCGTGACCTGCATCGCGGTGCGGTCGGGATCGTCGCGCGTCGTAGACGACGATCTCGCGACGACCGTCGCGATGCACGAGAACGCCCATGCTGTGGCCATCTTTCGTTGTGAAATCGTGCTTGACGCCGACGCCCGGTAGCTGCGTTTCCCTCACTTCGGTCATTCACCCAGTGTGGCGCGGGCGCGGCCGCCTCGTGTCAACGGGTGCGCGGAGCACCAGGTTCGGGTCGGGTCGCGCCACTACTCTGGCGGCCATGTCCACCCAGGATCAGCCCGATACTCCCGTCGACATCAAGCCGCGCTCGCGTGACGTCACCGACGGCATGCAGAAGGCGCCGTCTCGCTCGATGCTGCGTGCGATCGGCATGGGCGACGACGACTGGGAGAAGCCACAGGTCGCGATCGCCTCGTCGTGGAACGAAGTGACACCGTGCAACATGACGCTGCGCAAACTGGCCGAGCACGCCAAGGCCGGCGTGAACGCGGCCGGGGGTTTCGGGATGGAGTTCGGCACGATCACCGTGTCCGACGGCATCTCGATGGGCCACGAGGGCATGCGCGCCTCGCTCGTCTCACGCGAGGTGATCACCGACTCGGTCGAGACGGTGATGCACGCGGAGCGGCTCGACGGTTTCGTCGGGCTCGCCGGCTGCGACAAGTCGATCCCCGGCATGTTGATGGCCGCCGCCCGCCTCGACCTGGCGAGCGTGTTCGTCTACAACGGCTCGATCATGCCGGGCGAGCACAACGGCAAGGCGCTCGACATCACATCGGTGTTCGAAGCCGTCGGCGCCCACGCGGCAGGAACGATCGACGACCAGGAACTCCACGACATCGAAGTCAAGGCGTGTCCCGGCGAAGGCGCCTGTGGTGGCATGTTCACCGCGAACACCATGAGCTCAGCGGCCGAAGCACTCGGCATGAGTCTTCCCGGCTCCGCGTCGCCGCCGGCGATCGACAGCCGCCGCGAGGATGATGCACGCCGTGCCGGCGAGGCCGTGGTCAACATGTTGCGGTTGGGGATCACCCCGCGTCAGATCATGACCAAGGCGGCGTTCGAGAACGCCATTGCGCTGACCTCTGCGCTCGGCGGTTCGACCAACGCGGTGCTGCATCTGCTCGCGATCGCCAACGAGGCCGGCGTGACACTCGAGCTCGACGACTTCAACCGGATCGCCGACCAGGTTCCGCACATCGCCGACATGACCCCGGCAGGCAAGTTCCACATGAGCGACCTCGACAAGGTCGGCGGCGTCCCGATGGTGCTCGGGCATCTGCTCGAACACAACATGTTGAACGGTGATTGCCTCACCGTGACGGGCAGGACGATGGCCGAGAACCTCGCCGAGATGGACCTTCCGGAGCCCGACGGTGTCGTCGTGCACCCGATCGACTCTCCGATCCACCACGAGGGAGGCATCAACGTCCTCACCGGATCGCTCGCCCCGAACGGATCGGTCGTGAAGGTCGCCGGACTCAGCGCCGACCAGATGCACTTCGAAGGGCCGGCCCGCGTGTTCGACGACGAGTCGTTCGCGATGGACGCGATCCTGGCCGGGCAGATCGACGCCGGCGACGTGATCGTCATCCGCTACGAGGGGCCGAAGGGCGGGCCGGGCATGCGCGAGATGCTCGCCATCACCGGTGCACTCAAGGGCGCTGGGCGCGGTGGCGACTGTGCGCTGATCACCGACGGCCGGTTCTCGGGTGGCACCTGGGGCTTCTGCATCGGTCACGTTGCGCCCGAGGCAGCCGATGGCGGGCCGATCGCCTTCGTCGAGGAGGGCGACACGATCCTGATCGACGTGCCCTCGAAGACGCTCGACCTGCAGGTCGACGACGCCACCCTGGCTGCTCGCAAGGTGGGCTGGCAGCCGAACGCGCCGCGCTACACCACCGGCGTGCTCGGCAAGTACGCCCGACTGGTGCAGGGCGCCGAGACCGGAGCGATCACCAACACCCTCTGATCTGCCGGGTCCTGGACGCAACGAGTTGTTACGCGGTAGGCCGTGTGGGAATCGTCAGCGCGGAACCGGAAGCCAGCCGTCGCCGTTGTGCACCGAAGCGATTCCCGCGCCGACGGCGCGGTACGCGCCGTCCTCGATGATCACGCCGCCACATTCCGGGAGCCCCCACAACGTCACGTCGGGCACCGGCCAACGGCGGTCCGAGCCGGCGCTCCAGTGCGGGAGTGCGAGTCCGTCGACGAGTCCGAGTCCGGCGACGAGGTCGCCCCGGTCGGGACGGACCATGTGTGAGCACAGCACCATCGCCCCGGCCGAGGCGCCGGAGATCGCCGCACCGGACGAGTGCAGGTCGAGCAGGCGCTCGCGGACGCTGCCGCTCAGCACGTCGAGCAGCGACGAAGGTGAGCCGCCGGGCAGGATGAGGAGGTCGATCGGTTCGTGCATCTGGTTCAACGCGGCGTCGACATCGTCGCGCGGGTCCGGAATGACCCGAACCTCGACGTCGAGCGCCGCGTAGTGCCGACGTGCCCGGGCTGACGCTCCCGCGTAGTCGGAGCCGACTCGGGCAGCAGCTGCCAACACCGCAACCGAGCGGGCGCCAGCGGCGGCGATGACTGCGGTGTCCATCTCGCGACATTCCGCGGTGAACTCGCGACCACCCTGGAGACACAACAGGCCCGACATCTGGCTCATGTTTGCACCATCCCGCTCCGGGTGCTGTGCGCATAGGCTGGTGAGATGCCCGATTCGCCCACGTCACGACCGAGGTCGCTGCTGGCGTCGGTCATCGGCTGGTTGATCGTGGCCGTGATCGTGTGGTTCTTCTTCGGTTGGATCTTCGGTGCGGTCCGGGTCGTGCTGCGTTTCGTCGTGATCCTCGTCGTGATCGGGGCCCTGCTCGCGCTGTACTTCAAGGTGCGCGGCGACGACTGACCGGCGGTTCGCGGCTGCTCAGTCGACGAGCGCCTGGTACACGAGCTGCTGCAACTGCGGGCGGATCGGATAGGTGCTCGACGGCAGCAGCTGGGTGAGGAACAGCGCGGTGAGGTTCTCGACCGGATCGTTCCAGAAGATGGTGCTGGCCGCGCCACCCCACGAGTAGGTGCCCTCGGTGCCTGGTGAGCGGTTCGCTGCCGCGTCGAGGACGACCGAGAACCCCAGCCCGAACCCGACACCGTCGAACGTGGTCTCGGCGAACAGCGGTCGGCCGTACTCCTCGAGGTCGGCGTTGCCGGGGAGGTGGTTGCGGGTCATGTAGTCGACCGTGCGCGACCCGAGGATCCGCACACCGTCGAGTTCCCCCCTGTTCAGCAGCATCTGTGTGAAGCGCAGATAGTCGGCCGCGGTGCCGCACAGGCCGCCGCCCCCGCCGAGCATCGTCGGCTTCGATTCGCAGCTTCGGCGCCGGCATCTTCGTCGCCTGCTTCGTCGACGGGATTCCGGAAGTACAGCTCGGCGAACCGATCGCGCTTCTCGCTCGGTACCCAGAACTCGGTGTCGTCCATGCCCAGCGGGTCGAGGATCCGCTCGCGGAAGAAGACGTCGAGCGACTGCCCTGACACGACCTCGACCACCCGGCCGAGCACGTCGGTCGAGACGCCGTAGTTCCACTCCGATCCCGGCTGGAACACGAGCGGGAGCTCGGCCCAGGCGTCGCAGCAGGCTTCGAGATCGAGGCCCGCCGGGATGCCCCACTCGAACCCGGCGTCGCGGTAGATCGCATCGGTCGCATGGGAGTTGTGGAACCCGTAGGTGAGACCCGACGTGTGGGTGAGCAGGTGCCAGATGCGCATCGGTTCGGTCTGCGGCTCGGTCACGGGCGCCTGGAACGAGCCACCGCGGTAGACCGGCGTGTCGGCGAACGACGGGATGAACTTCGAGACGGGATCCTTCAGCTGGAAGTGGCCCTCCTCGTGCAGGATCATCGCCGCCACCGAGGTGATCGGCTTCGACATCGAGTACAGCCGGGCGATCGTGTCGGGCGTCCACTCGGCGTCGGTCTCCAGGTTGCGCTTGCCGTAGGTCGAGTGGTGGGCCAGTTGCCCGTCGCGCATCACCGCGACCTGCCAGCCGGCGAGGCGGCCGTCGTCGACGTATCGGGCGAAGTGATCGTCGATTCGCTGCAGTCGGCCGGGGTCGAACCCGAGAGTCGTGGGGTCGGTCGGGCTGTCGAGGACGCTCATCGCCGACCAGCCTGGCAAACCGGCGCCCGCTGCGACGTACCGGGTTCCGGGAACCGGACGGCGACGGTGAACGTCGAATCCCCGACGGCACGCTCGACGCGTCGTAGCGTGACGACCACCGGCCCCGGGCCGGGAGGAGGAACTGCCATGAACTCGACACGGCGAGGCACCCGCTGGGGTGCGCTGGTGACGGTCACTGCGATGACGGTCGCGGCGTGCAGCGGCGGTGGTGACGACGAAACGTCGCCGACGACGACGGTCGAGGGGGCGAGCAACACCCCTGCCACGGTTCCGGCGTCCGGTGGCGGCGGCACCGGTGGAGGGGCTGGCGCGCCGGCGCGGGGATCGGCCACCGGGATCGCAGCTCGGGCTGCGGCTGAGCGAGGGCAGCCCAGCGTCCGACACCACCGAGTCACTCGCCGTGGTGGACGGGCACGCCGCTGACCGACCGAGGAGGTGGCGGCCGTCCTCGGTCGGCTGCCCGAGTGGACCGATCCCGGACTACCGACGTCGTCGACTTCAACCGACCGGTCGAGAGCCTGCAGCCGCCGGTCGTCGGCGACACCCTCGACGCGCCGTTCCCGCCCGCACCTGACGCACCCAGCGTTCCCGATGCAGTCGGCGACGGACCGCTCGAAGTGCTCCGTTTCCAGCCCGACGGCGACGTCGACATCGCCCCGTTCATCGCGCTGACCTTCAACGAGCCGATGGTCGAGCTGGCGACGCTCGAGCAGCTCGACGCGGCCGACGTTCCGGTGGAGGTCACTCCCGACATCGCGGACACCGCAGGCATCGACGGTCGGTGGCGATGGATCGGGACGCGGACGCTGCGCTTCGAGGTCACACCCACCGGTGACGACGCGGACGGCAACGACGGGCTCGACCGCCTGCCGGCGGCGACCGAGTACACGGTCACGGTCCCGGCGGGAACCGAGTCGGCGAACGGCGCCGAGCTGGCCGACGAGGTCACGTTCACGTTCACCACGCCGTGCCGTCACCGGTCACCGACGTGCTCGGCCTCGGCGACTCGACGCGGCTCGACCCGGTGTTCGTCGCCACCTTCGACCAACGCGTCGATGCCGACGCCATCGTCGAGCTGATCGAGTTCGAATCCGGCGACGTCGAACGGCGTCCGACTCGCCACCGATGCCGAGGTCGACGCCGATGCCAGCGCGGCGGCGCGTGTCGAGGGTTCGCTCGACGGCCGGGCTGTGGCCTTCGTGCCGACCGCGAGCTCCAGCCCGACACGCCGATCTCGATCCGTATCGGACCGGGCCTGCCGTCACTCGAAGGCCCGCTCACGAACACCGAGCCGTACACCGTCAGACGGGCGGACCTACCCGCCGCTCGAGGTCGACCGCGCCGAGTGTTTCGACTCGTGCCCACCGTTCGCGTCGTTCGACATCTCGTTCAACAACCAGCTCGACGCGGCGGCCTTCGATCCGGCGTGGATCAACGTCGAGCCTGCCGTCCCGGGCCTGCGCGTCGACAACTTCGGCAGCCAGCTCTCGATTCGCGGCGCCACCGCCGGCAACACCACCTACACGGTCACGATCTCGCCCGACATCGTCGACGTGTTCGGGCAGACGCTGGGGGAGGAGTTCGTCGAGGAGTTCGACGTCGGTGACGCCCGCCCGTTCCTGGTCGGACCCGACCGCGAGTTCGTCACCACCGATCCGTTCGCCGAGGCGCCGAGCCTCAGCTACACGACGGTCAACCACGACCAGCTCTCCGTGACGGCATGGCAGGTCGAGCCCGCCGAGTACGGCGAGTTCCGGCGAGTACCTCGAGTCGACGTACTCCGATACGCGAGCCGGCAGATCCCGACTGGCCCGTCGTGCTCGACACGATCGTCGACACCGAGGCGACGCCGACGCGCTCACCGAGACCGATCGTCGACCTGTCGACCGCGTTCGACGAGTCCGGTGGCCCGCTCGTGCTGCGCGTCGAACCCGACCCCGCGGTGTCGCCCCGCAGCGACGACTACTGGTCCAACCGGCCGATCCACACCTGGGTCCAGGAGGCCGACATCGCCGCCGACGTGTTCGTGGCCGAGGACGAGCTGCTCATCTGGGTGACCGATCTGCTGACGGGCGAACCGATCGGCGACGCCGACCGTCGAGACGTTCGGCGGAACCGCTGTCGTCACCGATGCCGATGGCATCGTCCGGATCCCACTCGACGCAGCCGATCGACGGCCTCACGGCGACGATCGGCGACCGGACGGTGATGGTGCCCGTCAGCGTGGTTCAACGGGTGGGAGAGTGCGGAGCCGGTCACCGCAGGACCGGCTGGTACGTCATCGACGACCGCGGGATCTACCGGCCCGGTGAGACGGTGCGGATGACCGGCCTCGTCCGGGAGCTCGACTGCCGACGACGCGCAACTCGCGTTCGTCGACGACCGCAACTCGTGCAGTACGCCGCGTTCGACCCGCAGGGCAACGAACTCGCAGCCGGGACGGTCGACCTGAACGCGCTCGGTGGGTTCAACATCACGCATCGACATCCCCGAGGCCAGCAACACCGGGAGCGCATTCGTCGAGTTCGCGCTCGTCGACTCGCCGGGTGGGCCCGAGACGTACTCGTTCGGCCACCAGTTCCAGATCCAGGACTTCCGGACGCCCGAGTACGAGGTCACCGCCCGTACCGAATCGCCGGCGCCGTACTACGTGGTCGAGCCCGCCACCGTCGCCGTCGACGCCGAGTACTTCGCCGGAGGGCCGCTCGGTGACGCCGAGGTCAACTGGTTCGTCTCCGCCGCCACGACCTCCTACGACCCACCGGACTGGGACGAGTTCTCGTTCGGCGTCTGGACGCCGTGGTGGTATGCCTACGACGTCTTCTACGAGGACGAGGGGTTCGTCGACGTCGGCTTCTCCGAGCCGTGCTTCGACTGCGGACCCGACTTCGGCGACCAGCGGTTCCAGGAGTACGTCGGGCGGACCGACGCGTCGGGCACGCATCTGCTCCAGATCGATTTCGACGACATCCCGGCGTCATCCGATCCGGACGCCGAGGCCGAACCGGTCGACCAGCCGACCTCGGTGACCGCCGAGGCGACGGTCTTCGACGTCAACCGACAGGCCATCTCGTCGCGGACGGCGCTCGTCGTCCACCCGGCGCGCTACTACGTCGGGCTCCGCAGCGACCGCGGGTTCGTCGAGCAGGGTGAACCGATCGTGATCGACACCACGGTCGTCGACGTCGACGGTGTCGCCGTCGCCGGGCGGGAGTTCACCGTGACCGCCGGCCGGCGGGACTACACGTTCGATGCCGGCCGATACGTGGAGGAGCTCGTCGACGAGCAGACCTGCACCGTCACGTCGACCGACGACGTCACCAACGAGCGTGATCGACGAGTCGATGCGCTGCGAGTTCGCCACCGAGGTGGGCGGCCAGTACGAGATCACTGCGATCGTGACCGACGACGACGGGCGATCGAACCGTGCGGTCTACACCCAGTGGGTCAGCGGCTCGACCGCTCGTCCGACCCGCGACCTGACCCAGGGCGAGGTCGTGATCGTGCCCGACGCCGAGTTCCACGCTCCGGGCGACACCGCCGAGCTGCTGGTCCAGGCGCCGTTCGCTCCGGCATCCGGGCTGGTGACCGTGACCCGTGCCGGCATCGAGACGGTCGAGGCATTCGACGCTCCCGACGGCAGTGCGGTCGTCACGGTGCCGATCGCCGACGACGACATCCCTGCGCTGAACGTCCGCGTCGACATGGTCGGGACCGACGAGCGGGTCGCCGACGACGGCACGCCGCTCCCCGATGCGCCGCCGCAGCCGGCGTATGCGGCGGGCCAGATCGCGCTGCAGATCCCGCCCGGTCGACGCGGACGCTCGACGTGACCGCCACCCCGGCCTCCGAGCAGCTCGAACCCGGCGCGTCGACCTCGGTGAGCGTTGCGGTCACCGGTCCCGACGGTGCGGCGGTCGCCGGGGCCGGTGTCGCCCTGATCGTGGTCGACGAGGCGGTCCTGTCGCTCACCGCTACGAGCTGGCCGACCCGCTCGACGTGTTCTACCAACCGGGCTTCTCACGACTCGACCCCCAGCTGCTGCGGAACTCGATCATCCTCGCCAACCCCGACCTGTTCGGTGAAGCCGGCGCCGGTGCCACCGCGGACGATGAGGCCACGACCGACGGAGGCGATGGAGGAGGGGGAGGCCGACGCCGACTGTCGACATCGCCGCCGACGCTGCCGGCGCCCGAGGCCGGACGGTCGTGTGGCCGGCGCACCCGACGCGCCGATCGACGTGCGCGCCGACTTCGACGCCCTCGCCGTGTTCGCTCCCGACGAACTCACCGGCGCCGACGGCACCGTGACGGTGGAGGTCGATCTGCCCGACAACCTCACCCGCTATCGCGTGATGGCCGTCGCCGTCGACGGGGTCGACCGCTTCGGGTCCGACGAGTCGATGATCACGGCGCGGTTGCCGATCAGCGTGCGACCTTCCGCTCCTCGATTCTTGAACTTCGGGGACCGGTTCGAGCTCCCGGTCGTGGTCCAGAACCAGACCGACGCACCCGTCGAGGTCGACGTGGCGCTCGAGGTCGCCAACCTCGAACTGACCGACGGCGCAGGCCGTCGTGTCACCGTGCCCGCCAACGATCGCGTCGAGGTCCGGTTCCCGGCCTCGGCAGCCGAGGTCGGGACCGCTCGCTTCCGGGTGGCATCGGTGAGCGGCGAGTTCGCCGACGCCGCCGAGGTCGATCTCCCCGTCTACACCCCGGCCACGGCCGAGGCGTTCGCGACCTACGGCGTGCTCGACGACGACCGACCCGATCGCTCAGCCGCTGCTCGCGCCCACTGGCGTGTTCCCACAGTTCGGAGGGCTGGAGATCTCGACGTCGTCGACCGCACTCCAGGCCCTGACCGACTCGGTGCTCTACCTCTACGAGTACCGCTACGACTCGGCCGACGGGTACGCCTCACGGATCATGGCGGTCGCCGCGCTGCGCGACGTGCTCGACGCATTCGATGCCGCGGGTCTGCCCGACACAGCCGCACTCGATGCAAAGGTCGAACGACGACATCGAACGTCTCCAGGCGCTGCAGAACGACGACGGCGGGTTCCCGTACTGGCAGCGCGGTCGACCGTCGATCCCGTGGGTGTCGGTCCAGGCGACCCACGCCCTGGTCCTCGCCCAACAGAACGGTTACGAGGTCGGCCAGTTCGAGCTCGACGTGTCGCTCGAGCATCTCCGTTCGATCGAGGACTACATCCCCGCCGACTACTCCCAGTCGACCAAGGACGCGATCAGCGCCTATGCGCTGTACGTGCGCAACCTCGCCGGTGACGCCGATCCGGCCAAGGCGCTGTCGCTGTACCGCCGAGGCGTCGACGACACGCTGCAGCTCGACTCGATCGCTCAGCTGTGGACGGTCATCGACGACGCCGAGGCCCGCTCCGAGATCGAGCGCTCGATCGCCAACTCGGCCGTCGAGACCGCCGGAGCGGCGACGTTCGCAACGAGCTACGGCGAGGATGCCTACGTCATCGCCCACTCCGACCGGCGGACCGACGGGATCATCCTCGATGCGCTCGTCAGCGAGACGCCCGACAGCGACCTGATCCCCAAGGTGGTCACCGGCCTGCTCGGCAACCAGACGAGGGGCCGCTGGAACAACGCCCAGGAGAACTCGTTCATCCTGCTCGCGCTGAACTCGTACTTCGACACGTTCGAGTCGGTCGACCCGGACTTCGTCGCCCGGGCCTGGCTCGGCGACACCTACGCCGCCGAAGCGGAGTTCCGCGGCCGCTCGACCGACACGTCGCTGACGACCGTGCCGATGCCCGACGTGATCGCCGCGGGCGACACGAACCTGGTGCTCGCGAAGGACGGCGCGGGTCGGCTCTACTACCGGCTCGGGCTGCGGTACGCCCCCGACGACCTCGAGCTCGAGCCGCGCGACGAAGGCTTCGTGGTGGAGCGGGTGTACGAGGCGGTGGACGACCCCGACGACGTGCGTCGCAATGCCGACGGGAGCTGGGACATCGCCGCCGGCGCGACCGTTCGGGTCCGCCTCACCATGGTCGCCGATGCCCGTCGCACCCACGTCGCGCTGATCGACCCACTGCCGGCTGGTCTCGAGGCGGTGAACCCCGCGCTCGCGACCTCGCTCACGGTGCCGGCCGACGACTCGTCGGTGGCGTACTCGGGCTCGTGGTACTGGCGGTGGTTCGAACACCAGAACCTGCGCGACGATCGGGCCGAGGCCTTCAGCAGCTATCTCCCGGGCGGCACCTACGAGTACACCTACGTGGCGCGGGCAACGACGCCCGGTGAGTTCGTGGTCCCGCCGACGCGGGCGGAAGAGATCTTCGCCCCCGAGGTGTTCGGCCGCAGTTCGAGCGCGACGGTCACGGTCAGCGACCGCTGACCCCGCGAGGGGTCAGGCGTTGGCGGTCGAGCGGCGGCCGGCCAGCGTCCGTGCGATCGCCCGCCAGCCGTTGAGGAACGTGCCGAGGAACACCGACGCGACGATCACGAACGACAGTGCCGTGCCCTCGTCGAAGACGAACCTGCGCAGCACCATCCCGGCAGCCACGGTGCCGATCCAGACGACCAGGCCGGTCTGCCAGCTCCACGGCTCCCGCCAGGCCCGGGCCACCGCCCACGCGAGGACGAGTCCGAGGACGAACGGTGCAGCGGTGCCGATGAGCCCTGCGATGCCGGGGTTCTCGTCGTGGTTGCGGCGCCCGATCGCGACGAACGCGACGACGACGAAGACGTCCAGTCCGGCGGCGATCGCAAGACGATGCTGCATCCGGACAGTGTGCCCGCGAAACGTGTCGATCAGCCCTCGGCGGCGAAACCGCCCAGGGTGCCCTTGAAGAACAGCAGCGGTTCTGGCGGACGGCCGTCGTGGTCGGCGTCGGCATCGAGTGCCCCGACCCGTCCGAGCACGAAGTGATGGTCACCCATGTCGTACACCTGCTCCAGCGAGCAGTCGATCCAGGCAACGGCACGATCGAGGATCGGCGACCCCGAGGGTGCGGCGTGCCAGTCGACGCCCTCGAATCGGGTGTCGTCGGTGCCGGACTTGGCGAACTTCCAGCAGAGGTCGCTCTGCTGATCGCTCAACACGTTCACGCAGAAGCTCCGCGACGCCGCCATCGCCTCCCAGGTCGCCGATCCGATCTGGGGGAGGAAGCCGACCATCGCCGGATCGAGTGACACGGAGGTGAACGAGCCGATCGTGAAACCGTGTGGCGAACCGTCGTCGGCGAGACCCGTCACGATGGTCACGCCGGTCGGGAAGTGTCCCATCACGGTCCGGAAATGGCCGGAGTCGAACGCGCCATCGGTCGGAGCAGTCATGAACCGAACTGTACGCTCCGACGTCGTGGTGGACCGAAATCCGCACGGCGACGAGGAGCACGCCGATGCCAAGCGGGCGCTTCGAGCGGCGATGCGACGGCTGCGACGTGACCTTCCCGACCGGGAGCGACGCTCGGCCGCGATCGCCGAGCAGCTCGTCGCCATGCCGGCCGTGACGGCGGCAACACGGGTGATGGCGTACACGGCGGTCACCGGCGAGGTCGACCCGCGGCTGGCGGTCGACCGGCTCCGGGCGCAAGGGGTCGAGGTGCGGATGCCCGAGGACGGCGTCTCGCCCGAATGGCCCGACGTGATCATCGTGCCGGGCACTGCGTTCACCCGGCAGGGCCAACGGCTCGGGCAGGGCGGTGGCTGGTACGACCGCTTTCTCCCCGGTCGGCGCGCCGATGCGCTGACGATCGGGATCGGATTCGCGCCACAGGTGGTCGACAGCGTTCCGACCGATGATCACGACGTCGAACTCGATTGCATCGTGACGGAGGACGGGCCAGCCTGGCCGCATGGACGAACGACACGCTGAACCGGTGACCCTCACGCTCGACGAGCTCGACTGGGCGGCGGACGTGGTTGCTCGACATGTGCCTCCGACACCGCAGTACTCGTGGCCGTTGCTCACCGAGGTCGCCGGCTCGCGGGTCACGGTGAAGCACGAGAACCACACGCCGGTCGGTGCCTTCAAGGTGCGCGGCGGGCTCGTGTACTTCGAGCGGCTCGTGGCCGATCGTCCGGAGGTGCGTGGTGTGGTCAGCGCAACGCGAGGCAACCACGGCCAGAGCCTCGCCTTTGCCGGCGCACTGCACGACCGGTCGGTGACGATCTTCGTGCCGCACCGCAACAGCGTCGAGAAGAACGCGGCGATGCGCAGCCTCGGCGCCGAGGTGATCGAGTTCGGAAGCGACTTCCAGGAGGCTCGGGACGCGTCGGTCGAGTACGCCCGCATCCACGGTCTCGAGCCGGTGCCACCGTTCCACCGCGATCTCGTCCTCGGGGTGGCAACGTACGCACGTGAGCTGTTCGAGGGAACCGACTCGCTCGACACCGTCTACGTCCCGGTCGGGATGGGATCGGGGATCAACGCGATCATCGCGGTCCGCGACCTGCTCGGGCTCGACACCGATGTCGTCGGGGTCGTCGCCGACGGTGCGCCCGCGACGAAGCTGACCTTCGAGGCCGGCGAAGTGGTGACAACCGATGTCGCGGCGACATTCGTGGACGGGGTGGCGACGCGTTCGCCGGATCCGGTCGCCATGGCGGGCGTGCTCGCCGGAGCGGCCCGGGTCATCACCGTGCCCGACGACGCTGTTGCCGAGGCCATGCGCATCGTCTATCGGACCACCCACAACGTGGCCGAGTCGGCGGGAGCGATCGCGCTCGCAGGGTTGTTGTCCGAACCGGTCGAGCGGCGCGGTGAGCACAGCGCCTTCGTCCTCTGTGGTGGCAACGTCGATACCCATCAGTTGAGCAAGGTGCTCGCCGGCGTCACGCCCGCGTGCTGAACGCGGCCCTCTTTCCCAGGGATATTCCCTGCGAGGTGGGTGTCGAATGGGCCATGATCGGACCATGAGTTCGTCCCGCACCTCCGTCGCCATCGTCCTCGTCAGCCTCGTGACGCTCGCGGCGTGCGGCGGGTCAGACGCGGACTCCGATGGCGCGACGACCACCGTCGCGGTCGACGTGTCGACGCCGGCGACGGAGCCGGCGGCCACAACGCCGCCGGCCACCGAGTCGGCACCGACGGATCCGCCCGCCACCGATCCGCCGGCCACCGATCCCCCGGCCAGCGATCCGCCGGCGACGGAGGCCCCGGCCGAGACCGCCGCGCCGGCGACGTCGCCGGCCGACGAGTCGGGCGCCGACTGTCTCGTCGGAGACTGGGTGATCACCGAGGAAGAGATGAACGCCTACTACGACGCGCTGGAGGTTGCGCTGGCCGCATCGGGACCGGCGCCGACGATCGCCGTCGCCGGCCAGGTGCTCGTGACGTTCACTCCGACGGACTACACCTACACCGCGAACTTCGACCTCACCCTCGGCGTTGCGGGCCAGGAGGGTACCGGCGCCTCGACGGGCAACGTGACCGGTTCGTGGACGCCGGTCGACGGCGTCATCGTCACCGAGACGACCGACAGCAACCTGTCGGTCTCGGTCAGTATCGGCGGGATCACCCTCGATGGCAGCGAACTCGCGAACGGCCTGCTGAGCGACGCGCCGCTCAACGCGGCGCCCTTCGATTGTGCCGGGCCGACCCTCGACTTCCTGACCGGCCCGGCGACCCCGCGCCACACCGTCACGCTGACCCCGGCCTGACGGTCGTCACATCGATCGATCGCGCAGGCGGCGGGCAAGTTCTTCGACCGCCGGGTCGGTGATCGCATCGCGCCGACGCGCCAACACGAGCCGACGCTCGACGACCTGCTCACCGATCGTCAGCTCGACCGGGCCGAGTTCGCCCTGGCTCCGCGGCAGCACCGTCCAGCCGAGCCCGAGCAGCACCATCTCGCGGAGCACGTCGGGCTGGTGCGATTCGGCAGCGACATCGACCGTCGCACCCATCGCGGCCAGGCTCGTCGCCACGGCGTGCCGGGTGTGCGAATCCGCAGGGAACAGGACCCATGGCCCCCAGGTCGACGGTGGGCCGATCTCGACGTCTGGCGGCCCGTAGACCAGGAGCGGTTCACTGAGCAACGGCACCGAGTCGAGGCCGACGATGGGCGTCGGGGGCTCGACGCACACCGCGAGGTCGAGGACGCCACGCTCGAGGTCGGCGAGCAGGGTGCGCGACGGGGCCACCGACAGCGTGAGATCGACATTGTCCCGTTCGGTACGAAACGTCCGGAGGACATCGGGAAAGTGGGTCACGGCCGCGACGTCGATCATCCCGAGTCGGACGCGCCCGGTGGCCGCGGACTCGATGCGGCCCGCCCAGTCGACGAGATCGGTCGTCGCCGTCACCACCAGTCGGGCATGATCGAGGACGGGACGGGAACTCGTCCGCAGCGCCCGCCGGCGGCCCTGTGCCTCGAACAGCCGCACCCCGATCCGACGCTCGAGTTCGGCGAGGCCCTGTGACAGGGCTGACGCGCTGACCCCCACGCGATCGGCCGCGACCTTCCACGTCGGAGCATCGGCGACCGCCACGAGGTATTCCAGCTGGCGGATCGAGATGTCGGGCAACGGCGCTGACGGGGACGGAGGTGGGGACACCCCGTGCAGAATAGTTCAGATCTCCTTCACGATTCGATTGCTGTGTCCATCACTGCTTATTGTTTATGACATGACAGCTCGTGACATCGCACCCGCCGCCGGCAAGCTCGGCGTTCTCACCCCCGGCATGGGAGCCGTGGCCTCCACCTTCATCGCCGGCGTGATCGCCGCCCGCCGGGGCATCTCCCCGCCGATCGGGTCGGTGTCCCAGATGGCACACATCCGCCTCGGCACCAAAGAAGAGAACCGCAACCCGCGGATCAAGGAGTTCGTGCCGCTGGCCCAACTCGATGACATCGTCTTCGGCGGCTGGGACCCGATCTCACCGAACGCGATGGAGGCAGCCAAGACCGCCGGCGTGCTGCGGGGCAACGACCTCGATGCCATCTCGAACGAGATGGAAGGCGTCGTGCCGATGGAGGCGGTGTTCGACCAGCGGTGGGTGAGCCGCCTCGAGGGCGTGCGCGTCAAGGACATCCCGAACAAGTGGGACCAGGCCGAAGCGCTGATCGCCGACATCGCTCGCTTCAAGGAGGAGAACGACTGCGACCGTCTCGTGATGGTGTGGTGCGGTTCGACCGAGGCGTACCAGGAGCCGTCGGAGGTGCACGCATCGGTGGCCGCGTTCGAGCAGGGGCTGCGCGACAACGACGACAACATCTCGCCGTCGCAGATCTACTGCTACGCCGCCCTCCAGTCCGACGTGCCGTACGCCAACGGTGCCCCGAACCTCACGGCCGACCTCGACTGCATGATCGAATTGTCGAAGACCAACGGTGTGCCGATCGCCGGCAAGGACTTCAAGACCGGCCAGACGCTGATGAAGACGATGCTCGCGCCGGGCTTCAAGGCCCGCATGCTCGGCATGCGTGGCTGGTACTCGACGAACATCCTCGGCAACCGGGACGGCGAAGTGCTCGACGATCCGGAGAACTTCAAGACCAAGGAGATGTCGAAGCTCGGTGTGCTCGGCGGGATCCTCCAGCCCGAGGTCTACCCGGACCTGTACGGCAACATCGACCACGTCGTGCGGATCAACTACTACCCGCCCCGCGGCGACAACAAAGAGGGTTGGGACACGATCGACATCTACGGCTGGCTCGGCTACGAGATGCAGATCAAGGTCGACTTCCTCTGCCGTGACTCGATCCTCGCGGCGCCGATCGTGCTCGACCTCGCTCTGTTCATGGACCTCGCGCACCGCGCCGGAGCCTCGGGCGTGCAGGAGTGGCTGAGCTTCTACCTCAAGGCGCCCCAGGCCGCCGGCGACAGCCCGGCCGAGCAGGATCTGTTCATCCAGCAGACCAAGCTGAAGAACACCTTGCGCGAATGGATGGGCGAACAGCCCGTCACCCATTCCGAAGCCGGCTGAATGTTCGTCGGTGCCGGGCGCCGACGAACATTGTTGCGTGATCGCGGCTCCGATTCCGTGCCGGTGCGCTCGGCGCCGGTGGGGTAGCGTGCGCGGGCATGACTGCGATCTTGATGGACGGCAATGCACTGCGCGACGAGATCGTCGCTCGCCTTGCCGTCCGCATCGCCGAGCTCGGTTCACCCGAGATCTGCCTCGCCACGGTGCTCGTCGGCGATGACGGTCCGTCGCAACGCTACGTCAAGGCAAAGCACAAGAAGGCTGCCGAGGCCGGCATGGTCTCCCGCCATCACGGGCTCTCTGCCTCGGCCACCCAGGACGAGGTGGAAGCGGTGGTGCGCGAGCTCGCCGACGACCCCACGGTGCACGGCATCCTCGTGCAGTTGCCGCTGCCCGATGTTCTCGACCCCGAATCGGTACTCGATCTGGTTCCCGCGGAGAAGGACGTCGACGGGTTGACCGAACGTTCGATGGGTCGCCTCGTCCGGGGGCGTCCGGGCCTCGTGAGTTGCACGCCGCTCGGCGTCATGCGCCTGCTCGAGAAGTACGAGATCCCCATCAGCGGGCGGCGCGCCGTCGTGATCGGACGGTCCACGCTCGTCGGGCTCCCGCTGTCGCTGCTGCTCAACCGCAAGGGCACCGACGCGACCGTGACGATGGCTCATTCCCGCACGCCCGACCTGGCCGCAGTCGTTCGTGAAGCCGACATCGTCGTCGGCGCCGCCGGTCAGGCGCGGATGATCACGGCCGACATGATCAAGCCAGGCGCCGCCGTGATCGACGTCGGCGTGTCACGGACCGAAGCCGGGATCGTCGGCGACGTCGACTTCGAACCCGTCGCGGAAGTCGCCGGGTGGATCACACCGATGCCCGGTGGGACCGGGCCGATGACGATCGCCTGCCTGTTGGAGAACACCCTCTCCGCCGCCGCGCTGCAGGGCGTCGTGCAGCTCGACTGACGCTGTGCCCACCGCAGTGCTTCCGGCGCATGTGGCGGGTTGTCAGGACGGCACCTCGCCGAGCACCTGGAAGGTCGAGACGATGCGGTCGAGCGCCTCGGCGTCAGCGTCGGTCACCTGGGTGGCGGCGAGGACGATCACGTACTCCTTGTCAGGTGGTGCGGCCACGACCACCCACAATCCGGTGTCACCGCCGCCGCAGTCCGTGTAGAGACCCTCGATTCCAGAGTAGAGCGGGTCCTCGTAGGGCCAGACGCCGACCTCCGCACAATCGGTCCGGTAGAACCAGCCCCCCTCGCTGAACTGGGTGTAGTCGTCGTTGAACCATCGATCGACGTCGCCGTCCCAGTTCGTGGTGGCCGAGAAGCTGACGCCGGGGACGCCCCATGACTCCCTCCACGCGTCGACGTCGGTGGAGGCGGAGATGCCGACGCCATGGAAGAGGTCGGGGTTCTCGGGATCCGACGCCGTGTTGAACCCGGGACCCTCGCGGATGTCGGTCCACTCGTTCGGGACCTCGACACCGAGTACGCCCGCGCTGTCGATCACCTCTTGATAGCCCGAGTAGCTCTCGGGGGCCAGTCCGTCGTCGACGTAGTCGGCATCGCCGCCGTCGTCGACGCCATCGTCGGACGAGGTGTCGTCGAGCGTGTCGACGGCGCCGACCACCCGGAACGTCTCGATGATCCGGTCGAGGGCCTCGAGATCTGCGTCGGTCGCGATCTGCACGTCTATGAACATGATCAGGTCGTTGACGTCGTCCTCGGCAGCGATCAGCATGTGGCTCGTCGACGTCCCTCCACAGTCGGTGTACAGCTCCGAGTAGCCGGTGTACAGGCCGTCGTCGTAGTCCTCGACGGGCTGAGCGGTGCAGGACTGCAGAAACGTGAGCAGTTCCTTGTTCAAGTCGAGCAGGTCCGCGACGTCCGAGTCCTCGTAGCGCGTCATGGCCGAGAACCCCATGCCGGGGGTCGCCCAGGTCTCTTCGAACGCGTTCAGGTCGGGTGCCGCCCGGAGTCCGACGCCCGAACGCTCGCCGTTGTCATCCACGAACGGGAAGTCACCGTCGAGGTCGGTCCACGTCGCCGGCACCTCGACCTCCAGCGCTCCGGTGTCGTCGGTGACCACGGCGTACCCCTCGTACGTCGTCTCCGACTCCTCGACCTCGACCGCCTCGTCCACCTGCTGAGCGAGCGACTCGACCGGCGCCAGGCGTGTTCCGTTGAGCGAGCCTCGCAGTCGCGCGTCGTCAGCGAAGCGGAGCACCTGCAGCGACAGGACCTCTTCGGGCCCGCGAGATCCGAGGACATCGCAATAGGTCTCGAGGGTCCCGTCGGTCCCGACGGGAAGACCTTCGAGCCGTTCGATGATGTCGCCGGGCAGGACCCCGGCTTCGTCGGCGGGCGAGCCCGCATCGACGGCCGACACCCAGACCCCCGCGACGCCCGTCGTCTCGTCGACCACTGCCCGGCCGCTCACGCCGGTCGTGAAGTCGTCGCCGCCGTCCTGCAATTCGCCGACGAGCGGCATGGCGAGCTCGCGCGCGATCGCGTAGTACTGCGAGGTCCCCGTGCCCGGCTGGCCGTAGGCGTAGTTGACCGCCACGACCTCGCCGGCGGGCGTCACGAGAGGGCCACCGGAATTTCCGGGCTGGATCGGGGCGGTGTGCTCGATGGCCCAGTCGACCGACGCCCACGGCGTCTCGCCGTCGGCGCGCGCCTTGGAGACGATGCCGTCGAGCAGCGTGTACTCCTCGTCACCGAGCGGGAAACCGGCCACGAAGATCTCCAGGCCCGGCTCGATGTCACCCTCGTACCACTCGAGGGCCGTGTAGCCATCGCCGTCGAGGTCGATGACCGCAAGGTCGGAACACTCCGATGAGCCGAGCAAGCGGGCCGACACCGGCTCGTCGGCGCCCTCGACGTAGACATCGATGGTGGCGGCCCCGGTCACGACGTGCTGGTTGGTGACCGCGATCCCCGTGGGATCGATGATGAAGCCGGTCCCGCCGCCGAGCTGCACCGACTCGACCGTTTGGACCAATGACTCGTCAGGCTCGACGTACGCGCCGGTGGTCTCGATCCGGATCACCGCGGCCTGGACGTCGTCGAGTGCTGCGTCCTCCGACGCGTCCGTTGTCGGTGGGTCGGTCGCCGGTGCATCGGTGACCGCGACGTCGTCGGTCGTCACCCCACCGGACTCGCTGCTTCCGCATGCCGCCGCTGCAGAAGCGAGTGCGATTGCCATCACCGCTCGCAACCGACGATGTCCGTGAATCCGTGCCGTGTCGCCCATGTCTGAATCTTCCGACTGTGGACGTTGCGGCGGCAGGGCCCTTCGGCCTCTTGCGAACGGGCGACTCCCGGAGCGGCCGGGGTCAGGAATCTTCAGGAAATCCTCAAGATTTGCGTTTGGCGGTACGATGATGGTTGTATGAATCCTGTGAGCAACACGACCAACCTGCTCGTAGTACTCATCCGGTAGCACGCCCGGACATATCTCCGCGCGTGCCACGACCTCCCACACCGGGGGGTCGTTTGCTTTTCGGCACCGATCCGGCGTCGAACCGCTCTCCTCCCACCACACTGAACTCCGACTGCGACGAAACGAAGGCACCACCGATGACTGAGCAATCAACCGACAGAACGGCCAATGCACCGCAACACGCCGAAGGCGAGCGGATCACGGGCGCCCAGGCGCTGATCCGGGCGCTGGAGATGGAGGGAGTCGACACGATGTTCGGCTACCCGGGCGGCTGCATCCTCCCGGCGTACGACCCGTTGCTCGAGTCATCGATTCGCCACGTGCTCGTGCGCCACGAGCAAGGCGCCGGCCACATGGCCGAGGGGTACGCCCACGTCACCGGCCGCCCCGGTGTCGCCATGGTGACCTCCGGGCCAGCAGCCACGAACCTGGTCACCCCGCTGATGGACGCCTACATGGACTCGATTCCGATGGTCGCAATCACGGGCCAGGTCCCCACCGCTGCGATCGGTTCCGATGCGTTCCAGGAGTGCGACACGGTCGGCATCACCCGGTCCTGCACCAAGCACAACGAGCTCGTCCTGACGAGCCAGGGCCTCCCGATGGCGATCCGTCAGGCGTTCCACATCGCCACGACCGGCCGCCCTGGCCCGACCCTGGTCGACGTGCCGAAGGACGTCCTCGTCAACGAGATGGAGTGGTACTGGCCCACCGACGAAGAGGTGCTCGCCAGCCTCCCCGGGTACCGGCCGAACACGAAGGGCCATCCGCGGATGATCAAAGAAGCCGCCAAGCTCATCATCCAGGCCGAGCGTCCGGTCATCTACGCGGGGGGTGGCATCCTCAAGGCCCGTGCCGCCGAGGCGCTGGCTCAGCTCGTCGAGCTCACCGGCATCCACGTGGTCACCACGCTGATGGCGCGCGGTGCGTTCCCCGACGATCACGAACTGAACCTCGGCATGCCCGGCATGCATGGCAATGCAACCGCCGTCACCGCGATGCAGAAGGCCGATGTCCTGATCGCTCTCGGTTCGCGCTTCGACGACCGGATCACCGGCAAGGTCGACGCGTTCGCGCAGCATGCCAAGGTGATTCACGTCGACATCGACCCCGCCGAGCAGGGCAAGGTCCGCAAACCCGACGTGCCGATCGTGGGTGACGCCCGGCTGGTGATCGAGGAGATCATTGCCGAGATCGAGGTTCTCCTCGCAGGAGGCGCGACTCAGGCCGACACCGGCGCATGGAAGAGCAAGGTCTCGGGCTGGCAGGAACAGTTCCCGATGACGTACGAACAGTCCGAGCCTGGTGCGGCGCTCAAGCCGCAGTACTGCATCGAACAGCTCCGCGACCTCGCACCGGACAACACGATCGTCACCTCCGGCGTCGGCCAGCACCAGATGTTCGCGTCGCAATACTGGAACTTCAACGAGCCCTACACGTGGGTCAACTCCGGCGGGCTCGGGACCATGGGCTTCTCGATCCCGGCCGCGATCGGCGCGAAGGCGGCGATGCCGGACCGGACGGTGTGGGCGATCGATGGGGACGGTTGCTTCCAGATGACCGCGCAGGAGCTGGTGACTGCGTCGCTCGAGCATCTGCCGATCAAGGTGGCGCTGCTGAACAACAGCTACCTCGGCATGGTCCGCCAGTGGCAGGAGATGTTCTACGACGAGCGCTATTCGTCGGTGTTCCTCGACTCGGCTGCGCTTCCGGACTTCGTGATGATGGCCGAGTCGATGGGCTGCGCCGCCATCCGTGTCGAGTCGCCCGAAGAGGTCGGCCCCGCCATCGAGAAGGCGAATTCGATCAATGACCGCCCGGTCGTCGTCGAGTTCCGCACCGAGGCCGCCGAAGGCGTGTTCCCGATGGTGCCGGCCGGCGCGAGCAACGACGACGTGATCCTCCACCCGACACAGCAGGACCGGAAGGACAACCTGACGTGAGTACCGCAGCGTTCCAGCAGTGGCCCCAGGCAGAAGCGGAGGCCCTCCGATGAGCCGTCTCCGCGACTACGGGTCGAACACGTACCCTCAGAGCGAGTTCAACCACCACATCCTGTCCGTGCTCGTGCAGAACCGGCCCGGCGTGCTCGCTCGGGTGGCCGGTCTCTTTGCCAGGCGCGGCTACAACATCTTCTCGTTGGCGGTGGCGCCCGCCGAGGACGAGGGCCGCAGTCGGATCACGATCGTCGTCGACCTCGATTCGGCGCCGCTCGAACAGATCACGAAGCAGCTGTTCAAGCTGGTCGACGTGATCAAGATCTCCGAGCTCGACCCGTCGCACAGTGTCGAGCGGGAGTTGATGATCACCACCGTGAAGGCCTCGGGTGCCGCCAGAGGCGAATTGCAGACGTTGACCCAGATCTTCGAGGGCAAGATCCTTGCGGTGTCGGAGGACAACCTCACCCTGAGCCTGGAGGGACACCCCGACAAGCTCGACGACTTCGAGGAACTGCTCGACGGGTACGGGATCGTCGAACTCCAGCGCACCGGCCGCGTTGCGCTGCCCAAACTGGACCGCAGTACACGCCTGCGCACGGCCAACTGAGATCGCCCTGATCGTCGAGGGCTCGGTTCGGCCGGCTGCTGGCTAGAGTCGGGTCGCCCTCGACGCCATGCTTGGTTGCCGGCGCTCCCGGCGCGGGCATCTCGCTTGATTCCCGAACATCATCCATTGAAAGGCAGGCTCACCATGGCCGTCACCGTGTACTACGCCGAGGACGCAGACTCCTCGATCATCCGCTCCAAGAAGGTGGCTGTCATCGGCTACGGCTCGCAGGGCCACGCCCATGCGTTGAACATGAAGGAGTCGGGTGTCGACGTCGTCGTGGGCTTGCGCGAGGGCTCCTCCTCGAAGGCGAAAGCCGAAGAGGCCGGTCTCACGGTGATGTCGATCGACGACGCCACCAAGGCCGCTCAGGTGATCATGATCCTGGCGCCGGACACCGAGCAGAAGAAGATCTACGACGAGCACATCGCGCCGAACCTCGAGGAGGGTGATGCCATCGCGTTCGCCCACGGGTTCAACGTGCACTTCGGTCGCATCAAGGCGCCGGAGGGCATCGACGTGATCATGATCGCCCCGAAAGGTCCGGGTCACCTCGTGCGGCGCACGTTCACCGAAGGTGGCGGCGTGCCGACGCTCATCGCAGTCGCCCAGGACGCGACCGGCAACGCTCGTGCCGTGGCCATGTCGTACGCCGATGCAATCGGGGGCACCCGCGCCGGTGTGATCGAGACCACGTTCAAGGAGGAGACCGAGACCGATCTGTTCGGTGAGCAGGCTGTGCTCTGCGGCGGCCTGACCGAACTCGTCCGGGCCGGCTTCGAGACCCTGACCGAGGCGGGCTACGCCCCGGAGATGGCGTACTTCGAGTGCTTGCACGAGGTGAAGTTGATCGTCGACCTCATGTACGAAGAGGGCATCGCCGGCATGCGTTACAGCATCTCCGACACCGCCGAGTACGGCGACCTCACCCGCGGCCCGCGCCTCGTGACCGACGCCACCAGGGCCGAGATGAAGAAGATCCTCACCGAGATCCAGACCGGTCAGTTCGCCGAGGAGTGGGTGGCCGAATCCGAGTCGGGCCGCGAGAACTACCACCGCCTGCAGGAAGCCGGCAAGGACCACCCGATCGAGGCGATCGGCTCCGAGCTCCGTGCGATGATGCCGTTCATCAATGCCGGCAAGCAGAAGGTTGCCGAGGCGTCCGGCGGCGCCGACGTCTGATCGGTTCATCGATCCCCTGAATTCGCTGCTGTTCCCGTTTCGTTGCGGATTCCGCGTCGAAACGCGACCGGACTCGCCTTTCCGGAGCGACCACCTGGCGATGCGGTCAGCGGTCGCGCATCGGCGGGGGCAGGCAGGCGACGAGCGGTGCCGTCGCGATCAAGGCCGCCGCGACCACGATCAGTCCGGGGGTCGGATCGTCACCGTCCGACATCAGGCCGATCGCCGAGCACCGCGAGCCCGACGACCAGACCCGAGCCGAGGCCGCGGACACTCGAAATGGTCGCACGGACGTGCGCGGGGACACGAGCTTGCAGGCGAGCGTCGGACACGACCCACGTCGCCTCGATCGCGGCGTACGCCACGCCGATCAGCGGCAGGGTCGACACCGGATCGGTCGTCAGGCCGATGAGCGCCACAGCACCTCCGATCACGACGAATCCAGCCAGCCGCCTCGACGTGATCGTCGGTTGGCGGGCAGCGATCTCTCCGCCGACCAGCAACCCGGCCCAGACGCAGAGGAAGACAAGGGGGATGAACGTGTCGTCGAGGCCCCGATTGCGAGCAAGCAGCGGGACGTATTCGTCGAGGATTGCCGTGCCTCCCACCCCGGCGCCGACGGCGACGGGGATCGCGATCGCCCGGTCGCGGAGTACGACATGAACGGTCCGGCGCATGCTCGTGATGTCGGGACCTCGGAACGCCTCCGCGTCGCGTGAGCGAGTCACCACCCAACGCACGTCGGGAAGTGACAGGACGAGGCCGATGCTTGCGGCGTGCACACCGATCGTGATCCATCCGAGCGCCTCGAGGTCGAGACCCAGGCCGAGCATCGGTGTGGACACGAGCGCCGCAGCGGCGATCCCGAAATTGCCGAACTGGCCGACTCGTGCCATCACGACCGCGTAGTCCCGCTCGGCGCCGATCGCCTCCAGCTCGTCGTGGATCAGCGCCTCCCACGCACCACTCGCTGCCGCCTCGTGGATCGCCCACAGCGTCGCGCCCACCAGCAGGCCGGCGAGCGTCGGCACGGCCAGCCACAGCGCGATGCCGATGGCGCGAAGGAGAAACGCGGTGGCGAGCAGTCGTCGACGGTCGACTCGGTCCGCGACCATTCCACTCGGAACCTCGAGCAGCAACACGGCCGCTGCCCACAATACGAAGACGAGGGACAGCTGTGCGACGGTGATGCCGTTGTCGGCGAACCACAGCGTGAACAACACGGCGAACGGGACGAACTCGTCGACGAACGCCAGCAGGTACACCCGGCGGCGAAGCTCGCCGACCGTACGGACGCCCCGTCGGTTCGTGTCGTCCATCCGGCCAACGTAGTGACGTCGTCCAGATTACTTCGCGACTTTGGGGAGTCCGGGCTGCGTCCTCCTTCGTACCGACGCATCCCACGTCTCGAATCGAAAGGAAGTAGCCCATGCTTGCAGCAATTGAATGGTCCACCGGAATCGAGGAGGCGTGGAACGAAGTCGCTGCGTTCATCCCCAAACTCGTGGCAGCGATTGCTGTCTTCCTCATCGGCTGGTTCGTCGCCAAGATCATTCGCAAGGTGATCGTGCGCGTCTTGAACAAGATCAAGTTCGACAGCTATGTCGACAAGGCGGGCATCGGCGCACCCCTGGAGCGTGCGGGTTACCCGAATTCGGTCGACCTGCTGGGCAAGATCATCTACTTCGCCCTGATGCTCTTGGTGCTCCAGCTCACTGTCGGCGTGTTCGGTGAGTCGGACATCTCGAATGCGATCGACGACATGGTGGCGTTCATCCCGAAGCTCATCGTCGCGATCGTGATCGTCATCATCACCGGCGCGATCGCAAACGTCGTTCGCGATCTGGTCGCCCCAGCGGTCGCCCATCTCTCTGCAGGCGATCTGTTGACGAAGGCAGCGTTCGTCGCGATCTGGTTGATCGGTGGATTCGCGGCGCTCGACCAGCTCCAAGTCGCCAGCGACGTGGTCGACACCTTGTTCCAGACCATCGTCTACAGCCTCGGCCTCATCATCGTGATCATGTTCGGCGTCGGCGGAATCTGGTCCGCCCGCGAGCGGTTCTGGCCCGCCGTCTTCGACGAGTTCAGCAGTGCTTCGAAAGACGATCCGTCCAGCGGCGAGTGACACATGGTTGTCCGCGGGTCGGTCGGTGCGGGTACGACGTGCCCGACGCCGTACCGCCTCGCGATGTCTCGAGGACTCCGTCGGCCTGCTGGTCGGTGGAGTTCCTCGCGTCCGGGCTCGAGATCGGCCCCGTTCGCGCCAGACTGGGAACAGCATGACGTGCGACCGACCCCCGGGTCCCTCCCGATGAACTCGTCGAGAGACCCCGACAACGCGGGGCAGGTCGTCGATGTCGCGTCGATCGAAGAGATCGTGACCCAGCACAGCGCGGCGGTGTTCCGGCTCGCCCGATCGGTCGTGCAGGACGCGTCGCTGGCCGACGACGTGACCCAGGAGACGTTCATCAAGGTCTGGCGCAACCTCGATTCGTTTCGCGGCGAGAGCTCGATGCGGAGCTGGATCCTGCGGATCGCCCACAACACTGCCGTGTCGACACTGCGCAAGATCCGCGACAGCGCCACCGATCCCGACAAGTTGCCGCGAGGATCAGAATCCGATCGGGACCACACAGGTCGTGGAGGGTCGGCTGGCTGCCGACCAGCTCATGGCGGCACTCGCGACGTTCGACGACCTGACGCGCGAGATCGTCGTCTTGCGCGAGATCGAGGGAATGTCGTACGAGGAGATCGCCGACACCCTCGGGGTTCCGATTCCGACGGTGAAGACCCGGCTGCTCCGTGCTCGTCGACGACTGTCGACCATGCTGGAAGGATGGCGGTCATGATGGCGCGACTCGCCCTCGGGCACCCGAGCCGGAAGCGGCTGGCCGACTTGGCTCGATGCATCCGACGCTGCGCCCGCGGTCACCGAGCACCTGGAGACGTGCGAGCGATGCGCCGGTCGTCTCGAAGAGCTGGCGGAGACCTCGCCGGAGGACGATGGGCTCGACGACGAGATCGGCGAGGCGCTTCGTGAGGCGTACGCTGCGCCCGAAGGCATCGAAGACCGCGTGCTGCGATCGATCGATGCCCGTGAGCGAGCGGACCGCGAGATGAACCTGCTGCTCGGTCTGTTCTCGATCGCCAAGGACGCCGCTGAACTGATGCTTCCCGACGACGACCGATCGTTCGGGGAGCGACGAACAACGCCATCGGGAGGAACCGTCATGAACGAATGGATCAGCGCTGCGATCGCCCTCGTTGCAGGCATCGTGGTCGGAACGATCGCGTCGCGCATCGTCCTGTCGGTCTTGAACCGCTCGAAGGTGTCGGCGGTGCGCGAGTCGGCAGCTCCGCTCGCGGGGCTGGCGTTGTCGGCTGGCGTCATCGTCGGGACTGTTGGTCGCATTCGGATTCGTTTCGCCCGATCAACTGGAGCAGTTGGGTGACGACGCAATCGCCTTTCTTCCCAAGGCGATCGCGGCGCTCGTGATCGTGATCGGTGCGAACGTCGCTTCGACGTTTGCAGCTGCGGCGGTGGCCAAGTCGTTGGCCGGGACGGGAGCGGCCGCACGCTTCGCACCGATGATCACGAAGTTCGCGATTCTCGGCGGCGGTGCGATCGTTGCGGCGGGTCAGACCGGGGTCGACACCGCGGTCGTGAACATCGCCGTGGCAGCGCTGTTGTTCGGCGTGGCCGGCGGCGCTCGCATTGCTCACCGGTCTGGGCGGCCGACAGGTCGCCGGCGAGATCGCAGCCGGACGTGCGTGGCGCACCTCGCTGCGCTCCGGAGATCGGATCGCGGCTGTCGTTGCGGGGTCCCGTCGCACGCCGACCGACACGGAGCCTGGCGGCCCGATGACCGTGGCGGGTGTCGTCGTGGAGGTGCATCCGACCGCCGTCGAACTCGATACAGCGGGCGTCACCGTGTTCGTGCCCAACTCCCGACTCCTCGATTCGGTCGTCGAACGAGACCGGCCCGAGCCGGCCGACGCCGACGGTGAGATCGAATCGCGCTGATCGCCGTTTCGTGCGTGGGCGAGGGTCCTGTGCGGCGGGAATCTCGAGAATCTCGCGACTTTCGCGCCGTCTCGCTCGTCCCCCGGGTGATGACAGCACGGGAGAAGCGTGAGGAACTGGCCGACGAACCCGATCCCGTCGCGATGCGGATCGCCGAGGAAGAACGACGCCGCACCGGTGCCTTCCTGCGTGACTACCTGGCTCGTCATCGCATCGAGAACCTCCCGGGAGAGTCCGAGTCCGACGAGACGGAGTCGGACTCCGGGCGGTAGCTCGGCCACGGTGTGGCCTTCATTCGCCACTTCGGTCTCTCCTCACCATCCCTCCCGTGTGAATGAGATCGAAGAGCGACGGCAGCGGGGCGCTTCGGCGCTCCGCTGTTGCCGTTTTCGCCCCGGTGCGTCATCGGCGGCGATCGTTGCGGTGCGCTGGGAACGATTCCCGACGCCCGAGCGAATCCCGACTTGTGAGGTCAACATTGATCCCGTAGGGTGCTGCGCCATGAGTGACAACTGGGGCTTCGAAACCAAGCAGATCCATGTCGGCGGCGAACCCGACCCGACCACCGGGGCGCGAGCCGTTCCGATCTACCAGACGACGTCGTTCGAGTTCCAGAACGCCGACCACGCCGCAAACCTGTTCGCGCTGGCCGAGGTCGGCAACATCTACACCCGCATCATGAACCCGACGCAGGGTGCGCTCGAGGCGCGTCTCAACGCGCTCGAGGGTGGCTGCATCACCGCCATCGGCCTCCCCGGTGCCCTGGCGGTCGCGTCCGGCCAGGCCGCGTCGACGCTCGCGCTGATGAACCTCGCCGAATCGGGCGACCACGTGGTCGCCTCGCCGTCGCTCTACGGCGGCAGCTACAACCTGCTGCACTACACGCTGCCCAAGATGGGCATCGAGGTCACCTTCGTCGACGATCCCGAGACCTCGAGCAGTGGCGAGCAGCGTCGAACGAGCGCACCAAGGCGTTCTACGGCGAGGTCATCCCGAATCCGAAGAACGACGTGTTCGACATCAAGGGCGTGAGCGGTGTGGCCCACGAGGTCGGCGTGCCGCTGATCGTCGACAACACCGTGGCGACCCCGTACCTGATCCGTCCGCTGGAGCACGGTGCCGACATCGTCGTGCACAGCCTGACCAAGTTCATCGGCGGACACGGCACGTCGATCGGTGGCGCGATCATCGACGGCGGCACGTTCGACTACGGCGATGCCGAGCGCTTCCCGAACTTCAACGAGCCCGACCCGAGCTACCACGGCCTGGCGTACTGGCCCGCCCTCGGCCACGGCTCGTTCATCCTCAAGGCGCGGGTCCAGCTGCTGCGTGACGTCGGCATGGCGATCTCGCCGTTCAACGCGTTCATGTTCCTCCAGGGGCTCGAGACGCTGAGCCTGCGGATGGAACGCCACTGGTCGAACGCCCAGAAGGTCGCCGAGTTCCTCGATGGGCACGCCCAGGTCGAAGTCGGTCAACTACGCAGGCCTGCCGTCGAGCCCGTGGCACGAACGCGCCAAGGAACTCGGAGGCGGCAAGGGCTACGGCTCGGTGCTCGCCTTCGAGATCGAAGGTGGCCACGAAGCCGGCAAGAAGTTCGTCGAAGGGCTGTCGCTGCACAGCCACGTCGCGAACATCGGCGACGCCCGCAGCCTGGTGATCCATCCGGGGTCGACGACCCACAGCCAGCTCACCCCCGAGGAGCAGGCCGCCAGCGCCGTCACCGCCGGGCTGGTCCGACTGTCGGTCGGTCTCGAATCGATCGACGACATCCTCGCCGACCTCGAAGCCGGCTTCGCCGCCGCGCGGTGACCACGGAACGGGCCGCCGGCTCGCTACGTCGCCAACGCGTTGCGTCAGCGTGCGGCATTCGATACCGAGCGCGGCGGCGCGCGACGTGTCGAGCACGACGTTGGCGGCTCGGATCATGCCCGATTCGGCGATCGTTGTCGTCGGCAACGGGAGGTCGCCGAGGCCGGCGTGACGGGCCAACGCCGCCGCGTAGGCCACGCGTGACACGGATTCGGGGCCTGCGACGTGGAGAGGCCCTGCGACGCTGCGGTCGGTGGCGACCTGCAGAATCGCCGCGGCGACGTCGGCGGCGTGCACGGGGCAGCGGAATTCGTCGCTGAAGAACGTCATCGGCGACGCTACCGGCGCGCAGGCTGTGCGCGAGCTCGATCTGGAACGGTGACAGGTGGTCGGTCCCGTAGAGCAACGACGTGCGGATGATCGCAGCCTCGGGGATCGTCGCCGTGACCACTCGTTCGGCGTCGGCCTTGTGTCGACCGTACTCGATGATCGCGATCCGGTCGGTCGGTCTCGACGTACGGAGTCGGACGACCGGCGAACACGACATCGGTCGACACGTGCACGAGCTGGGCCGCGGCCGCTGCCGAGGCCTCGGCGACGTGACGAGTCCCGTCGACGATCACCCGACGATCGCCCTTGCGATATGCGAGATGGACGACGACGTCGGGTTGCGACCCGGTGATCGCCGTCATCGTCGCCGTGCGGTCGGTGATGTCCATCGACTGCGACGACGGCGCGACGACGTCCCATCCGACCGAGCGCGCTGTGCGAGATGGTTGCCGAGGAAGCCGGATCCGCCCGTCACGAGCATCACCCGACCTCGTCCGTTCTGGTGCATGGGTTCACGCTACGCCGGACGAGAAGAGGGGAACCGGCGGGTCGAGGTCGGATAGACATGCGGCGTGCCGATCTTCCATGCGATCGTTCTCGGCCTCGTCCAGGGCTTCTCGGAGTTCCTCCCGATCTCGTCGAGCGGGCACCTCCTGCTCGTGCCGTGGCTGTTCGGGTGGGACGACTTCTCGGGGCCGAACGGCGACTCGGTCAAGAAGACGTTCGACGTGGCGCTGCACCTCGGAACGTTGGTCGCGGTGCTCGGGTACTTCTGGCGCGACGTCGTGGTGTACGTCCGCGAGGGCACGCGGCTGGTGTTCTCCCGAAAGCGGCCGACGACGGTCGAGGGACGGCTGGCCTGGTTCTTCGTGCTCGCGACGCTTCCGGCTGCGGCGGTCGGGGCGCTGTTCGAGGACGTGATCGACACCGCGCTCGGAACACCACTGATCATCGCGATCTCGCTCATCGGCTTCGGCCTGCTGCTCGGGTGGGCCGACCGGCTGTCGGGAACGCGTGACCTCGAGGAGTTCACGCGCCCGTGACGCGCTGAAGGTCGGAGCTGCCCAGACACTGGCGCTCAACCCGGGAACGTCGCGGTCGGGCATCACGATCACGGCGTCCCGCTGGGTCGGATTCAACCGTGACAGCGCAGCCCGAATCAGCTTCGTGATGTCGATCCCGGTGATCGCCGGTGCGGTCGTGGTCAAGTCGGCCGGACTGTTCACCGGCGAGGTCGACAGTGACCTCTACGTGCCGATGGCGGTGGGCATCATCACGTCCGGCATCTCAGGCTGGATTGCGGTCTGGGGAACGCTGCGCCTGATCAGGACCCGCAGCTTCATGCCGTTCGTGATCTACCGCGTCGGCCTCGGCATCTTCGTCCTCGTGCTGATCGCCACCGGCGTGCGCAGCGCTTCGGGCTGAGATTCAGTCGGCGCCGTGACCGGCCGCCATCGCCTGCAGCGTGAACGCATGGAACTTGGCGGTGTCGAACGCCACGACGAGGCGGGCGTCGGTTTCGATGATCACGCGGTGCGGCGAGTCGAGGAACTTGTTGAAGCTCTGCCGGTACTCGTCGTCGGGTTGCTCGTCGACGCGTGACAACTTCGCGTAGAACCACTGCTTGAGTTCGTCGAAGCCCGGATCGCCGTGCGCGTGGACGACCGACTCGCCCTTGAACGTCGCAGTCTTGCCGCGCGTTGTTGATCACGATGCCCGACTGCGGTCGTGCGCGCAGCGCCGGGACCCGCTTGCGGCGTTCGGCGCAGGTCGTGAAGAACTTGCCGTCGTGATAGACGAACGCCACGACGACGCCGACCGGGTGTCCGTCCTTGGTCGTCCAGTTGAAGACGCACTCGCCGCCGGCGTCGAGCAGGTCCGCGAGTGCGTCGTCGTCGAGACGCATGTCGGTCAGGTCTTCGTAGTCGATCTGTTCGTCGTCGCTCATCGCTCGTCTCCCGTCAGGTGTGGTGCCTGCCATCTTGGCGACCCGATCGCGGTTCGAATCGCAGCGGAGCGGACCAGCACCGATCGGCGGTGTCGGCGACGGGCTCGTCAGCGCGGTGCGACGAACGCGATCGATGCCTGTCGGGTCTGGGCCGCTGCAGCGACCATCGGCGCATCGGCGGCGTCCATCTCCACGAAGACCACGGTCGCCGTCGACGTGCACGATGCGTGACGTCGGCGGCGAGCACCAACCCGTCGCTGTAGATCGCCACGTCGAGGCCCGACCGACGGATCGGTCACCAGCGGGTCGCTGATCGGGACGACGACGTGGCCCGCGGCCGCTCCCGCCGCCGGGCCCGCGCCGACGCCGAGGTCGGCGCCGACGACGATCTCGCCCGTCCCGACACGTTGTCGGGCGATCGTCCCGGCGGAGATCTCCGACGCGACACCGTCGGGGACGCCGATGGCGGGGATGGTCCTGCCATTCCCACGTCAGCACGTCGCCGGGGGAGGCGTCCGCCGTGCGCGACGGGCACGCGCCGCTGATCGGTCCACTGTGCCCGCGCCGCATCGACGCGACTGCAGTTGAGCGTGGACCGAGGCACCGGTCGACAGCGGCGACCAAGCCGACCGCGAGCCAGCGGATCCATGGTCGGCGGGCGAGCACGAGTCGGACGTTGCGGCCGAGACGGGCGGGGGACAGCTCGCGACGTGCGAACGACATCGGTGTCTCCTCTGATCGGTGAGATCGTCGGGAGGGAGTCGGTGATGTCACGCTACCGCCACGAGACGTGGGTGGCGGTCGTCAGGGCAGGTGGGGGAGAGCCAGCTCGATCAGTCGTCGGACACTGGGCGACGTTGCGTCGAACGGTCGCCATCACGTCGTCCATCGTGACGGGCGCAGCGCCTTCGGGGCTGTCGGGGTCGCCGGCATCGCGATCGGTCACCAGCGCGACCGCCGCATACGGCACAGCCGGCCTCGGCGGCCAGTGCTGCCTCCGGCGCACCGGTCATGTTCACGACGTCCCAGCCCATGGCCGTGTACCAGCGCGATTCGGCGCGGGTCGAGAACCGCGGACCGTTGATCACGACCATCGTCCCGCCGTCGTGCACGGTCGGGCCGTCGAGCTCGTCGACCGGCGGTCAGCAGCGCGCGCGCGCACCCGGGAGTCGTACGGGTCGGCGAACGGCTGGTGGTGCACCGGGCCGTCCGAGCCCGGCAGTCCGTCACCGGACCCGACGTCGTGGAATGTTCCAGGCGCGACCGTGCGTGCGATCGACGAGTTGGTCGAGCGACGACGAAGTCGCCGACGTCGAGGTGCGGCTGGAGCGAGCCGACCGAGCACGGGGCGACGATCGATCCGACCCCGAGCGAGGCGAGCGCCCACACGTTCGCCCGGAACGGGACGCGGTGCGCGGCGAACTCGTGCGCGCGCCCGTGCCGTGCGACGAAGGCAACTCGGCGCCCGCCGAGCGTTCCCGACGCGGATCGGCGCGGCCGGTCGACCGAACGGTGTGTCGATCTCGACGTCCTCGGCGTCACGGACGAAGTCGTAGAACCCCGATCCGCCGAACACCCCGACCTCGGCGCCGAGGTCGGCCGCCCGCGGGTCGAGGGGGACCTCCACCGGGCGTCAGTCCGACGTGCTGGGTGACGTGGACGGTGAGCTGGTCGACGACGACGTGGATGACGAGGAGGAGTCCGACGAGGTCGACGACCCGCTCGTTTCGGACTTCGTCGACGTCGTGCTGCTCGACGAGTCGGACGAGTCCGAGCCGACTCGACGCGCCGTTCGACGAGTCGGAGCGTCGACCCGGGCGGGGTCGTCGCCGACGATCCACGGTTGTCGGTCTTGAAGAAGCCCGATCCCTTGAACGTGACGCCGACGGGCTGGAACACCTTCTTGACGGGCAGCACGATCGCCGGACTCGGGATGGGTGTATTCGCTGAGCGTGTCGTCGGTGAACGCCTGCTGGACCTCGATGGTCTCGCCGGTCTCGACGAACTTGTAGACGTAGGTGGGCATGGCAAATGAAAAGCTATCGTCCGACCCATGCAGGTACGCAGTGCAGTGATTCCCGCCGCCGGACTCGGGACGCGGTTCCTCCCGGCGACCAAGGCGGTGCCGAAGGAGCTGTTCCCGATCGGCGACCAGCCGGCGATCCAGGTCGTGATCGACGAGGCACTCGGTGCGGGCATCGATCACATCGTGATCGTGTCGAGCCGATCGAAGCCGGCGGTCGCCCAGTACTTCGAGGCCGACGCAGCGCTCGCTCGCGGCATTGGAGGAGAAGGGCAAGTCCGACACCGCCGAGCGGTTGCGCGCCATCGGCCGGGACTGGCGCGTCAGCATCGTGTACCAGGACGATCCGAAGGGCCTCGGCCACGCCGTCGGGTGCGCTCGCGAGGCGGTGGGCGACGAGCCGTTCGCCGTGATGCTGCCCGACGAGTTGATGGCGTCGTCGGGCCTGCTCGCGCAGATGAACGGCGTGTGCGCGTCGACCGAGGGCAGTGTCGTTGCGGTCCTCGAGGTGCCCCGTCACCAGGTGAGTCGTACGGCGTGATCGACCCGTCGGGACCGCTGTCCGACGCCGGTGTGATCCCGGTGCAAGGACCTGGTCGAGAAGCCGCCGATGGACGAGGCGCCGTCGAACTACATCCTCACGGGCCGATACGTCCTGACCGCCGATGCCTGGGACGAGATCGACGCCCTGACGCCCGGCCGTGGGTGGCGAGCTCCAGCTGACCGATGCGCTGCGAGGCCCAGGCCGCGCGCTCGCCGTTCCACGCGGTGCTGTCCGACGTCGGCCGCTACGACACCGGCAACCCGCTCGGCTTCCTGACGGCGTCGATCGAACTCGGCCTCGCCAATCCCGAGCTCGGCGCCGACCTCCGCACGTTCCTCGCAGACCTCGACGCGTAGCGACCGGGTCGGACCGACCCGCTACACGCGGCGGAAGAGCTCGGGTTCGTCGTGGACGAGGCCGTAGGGGTCGACGCGGAAGTCGAGGGCGGCACCGGTCTTCACGTGGACCTTGCGCCATTCGCCCGTCGGGAGGTGTTCGTACCGTTGCTGCACCGGGATCACGCCGAGGGTGTCGACGTCGATCAACGCAACCGTGATCTCGGCGGCGTCGCCGCTGTCGAGTTGGAGACGCCGGATCGGGAGCGAGTTCGTGAACGGGGTGACGTGGAGGTCGATGTCGGTGCAGCCGTCGAGGTCGGGCCGGTGTGCACCGTTCATCTCACCCCAGCGGCCGCTGCCGTCGGTGCCGAGCCACAGGTCGGGTTCGTCCTGGTCGCGGAAGAGCAGGAACTGGCGGACGTGCCAGGTCGGGGAGAGGCGGATCACGTACGAGACGCGCTCGCTGGTCACCTCGCCGAGCGCGGTCCAGCCTTCGTTCTCCCAGCGCAGGGTGACGGTTTCGTCGCCCTCGCCGTCCCAGGTCTGCCATCGCACCGTGTACCCGTCGGCCGGGAACGCCGTCAACGCCGTCGTCATCGACGTCCAAGGCTACGACCATGACCCGTCGGCCGCGCGTTGTTCTCGGGCGGCCGGACGGGGTCGTCGACGGCCGGTCGCTCTACCCTGCAGGCCATGACGCCGCTGGAGGATGCCCAGGAGTTCGTGCTCGGATCGTGCCCGCCGAAGGCCGCCGTGACGATGCGTCGAGAGGACGCGAACGGTCTCGTGCTGGCCGCCCCGGTCGTGTCGAGCGAGGTCGTCCCGCCCTTCGACAACACCGCGGTCGACGGGTACGCGGTGCGCAGCGCCGACGTTGCGACGGCCGCCGACGAGCCGGTCGAGCTGATCGTCGCCGGTGAGATCGCCGCCGGCGCCGCTCCGGATCGTCCGGTGGGACCCGGCGAGGCGATCCGGATCATGACCGGTGCGCCGATGCCCGAGGGTGCCGACGCGGTCGTGATGGTCGAGGACTCCGAGCGGCTCGGGACCGGTGACGACGGCGTCGAACGGGTTCGCCTGTCCGCCACCGTGCCGGCCGGCGCAGCGGTGCGTCGTGCGGGCGACGATGTGCAGATCGGTGACGAGATCTTCCCCGCCGGTGTCGACGATCACCCCGGCGATCCAGGCGGTGCTCGCCAGCGTCAACGCCACACGAGGTCGAGGTGTTCCCGCGCCTCACGGTGGCCGTCCTGTCGACCGGCGACGAGCTGATCGACGACGGCTCGCCGCTCGAGCTCGGTCAGATCCGCGAGTCGAACAAGACGATGCTCGCCGGGATGCTCGCCGAGACGGGCTGCGACGTCGTCGACCTCGGCGTGGTGCGCGACGACGAGGCCGAACTCGAGCAGGTGCTCCGTGGTGCGGCCGAGACGTGCGATGCGATCGTGTCGAGCGGCGGTGTGTCGATGGGCGACTACGACGTCGTCAAGGCCGTGCTCGGACGGATCGCCGACATGACCTGGATGCAGATGGCGATCAAGCCGGCCAAGCCCTTCGCGTTCGGGACGCTCGCCGGCCGCCAGGGCGGTCGCGGTACCGATCTTCGGGTTGCCCGGAAATCCCGGTGAGTTCGCTGGTGAGCTACGAGCTGATGGCTCGCCCGGCACTGCGCAGGATGATGGGCCACACCCGGCTCACCCGGACGAGCCTGGTCGGCGGTCGCCGACGTCGATTTCCGTCGCAGCGCCGACGGCAAGGTCCACTTCGCGCGGGTCAATCGGCGAGTTCGGTGACGACGGCCGCTACCACGTGCGCCCGGTCGAGTGCGCAGGGCAGCCACCAGCTGGCGGCCACGGCGTCGGCCGACGCGATGGCGGTCATCCCCGACGGCGAGGGCATTCCGGCCGGCGCCGACGTCGCCGTCCTGCTCCTGCGCTGATCGTGCCGGTGCGGTTCGGGCCGGGCACATCGCGGCCAGTATCGTGTCGGGATGGCTGGGGGTCGTACGCACGAGGATCTCGTCGATCCGTTCGGCCGCGTGATCAAGGACCTGCGGATCTCGATCACCGACCGGTGCAACTTCCGCTGCACGTACTGCATGCCCGAGGAGGGCATGAAGTGGCTGCCCCGTTCGGAGGTCATGTCGTTCGAGGAGATCGAGCGCCTCGCGCGGATCTTCGTCGAGCGCTACGGCGTGCGCGGCATCCGGCTGACCGGCGGCGAGCCCACGGTGCGCGCGCACCTCCCGGTGCTCGTCCGCAAGCTCGCGCAGCTCGAGCATTCGGGTGGGCCGATCGACCTGGCGATGACGACCAACGGCGCCACGATGCGCCTCGTCGCCGACGGGCTGCGCGAGGCCGGGCTGCAGCGGGTGAACATCAGCCTCGACACGCTCGACCGCGAGAAGTTCCACCGGATGACCCGGCGCGACGAACTCGACAACGTGCTCGACGGCATCGCCGCCGCGCAGGCTGCAGGATTCGACCCGGTGAAGATCAACGCCGTGATCGAACGTGGGGTCAACGACGACGAGATCGTTGCGCTCGCCGACGTACGGGCGCGCGCAGAACGTCGAGGTCCGGTTCATCGAGTTCATGCCGCTCGACGCCGACGGGACACTGGATGAACGACAAGGTCGTCAGCACAGGACGAGATCGTCGCGGCGATCAGCGCCGTCCACCCGATCGAGGTGATGCCCGCGCGGGGCGCTGCGCCGGCCGACCGGTTCCGCTACCTCGACGGCGGTGTCCACGATGACCCTGACGCACCGGGTGCGAAGATCGGGATCATTCCCACCGTCTCCAAGCCGTTCTGCGGCGACTGCGACCGCGTGCGGCTCACTTCCGAAGGCGACTTCCGAACGTGCCTCTTCGCCACGAAGGAGTTCGATCTCCTGTCGGCGCTGCGCAGCGGGGAGACCGACGACCAGATCGCGGCACGGATCGAGCAGGCAGTGGCGACGAAGTGGGCCGGTCATCAGATCAACCAGGTGACCTTCACGCGGCCGTCCAAATCGATGAGCCAGATCGGCGGCTGAAACGTCGGTCGCCCCGGCGACGAAGCGTGGAGTCTGGCTCCCGACTCCGTCGGGCCTGATCAGTCGAGGTCGGTGTAGGCGCGGAACCGCCGCGCCACGACCTCGTTGCCGATGATCTCGATGCCGGCCTCGCTGCGTCGCCACAGCCACATCAAGATGTCGTGGGCGCGACCGCGGATGGCGGCGTCGCCTTTGCGGTGTTCGCGGGTGAAGGTGCAGTTCGGCTCCTTCAGGCTGGAGACGATACCACTCGCCACCCGCAACGTCGGCCTCGGTCGTGTCGGTGCAGTGCAGGTGCACGGTTCCACCGGGCTTCATCTCGCCCTCGCGGCGCTCGGTGCCGGCGAACCACATCAGGAACTCGTCGATGCCGTCTGCGGCCACGACCGTCGGCACCTCGTACTCGTCGCCAACGGCGTGTGCCGCATCGAAACGGTGGACCGCGGTCTCCTGGACCATCCGCCGCCGAACCCATGCGGTGTCACGGTTCGCGCCAGTCCACGTCCAGACCTCCTGCTCGGTGCCCGCGTCGACGAGTGCCGAGAACAGCTCGTTGTGGGTGAGCGCCAACCAGTCGACCATCAGCGGCCCGTCGGGTCGTTCGATCTGGCGGATCGTCCGGAGTTGCGCTGCGTTCGGTGATGCCGTCGGCGACGATTCGTCCCCAGAAGTGCCAGACCTCGCCCTGGTGGTCGGCGAGGTCGGCCAGTGTCCAGCCCGGACAGGTCGGGACCGGCGTCGCCGGGTCGCTGTCCCTGACGAGATCGATGAAGCCCACACCATCGGTGCGGAGCGTCTCGAGCGCGTCGTAGGGGAGGTCGCTGCTGGATTGCCATGCGCCGAAGGTACCCGGGTCGGCCTGCTCGGCGCACGGGCGAGTTCGCAACGGCTACCGTGCGAGATCGATGAGCGATCTCGAATTCACCCACCTCGACCCTCTCGGTCGGGCCCGCATGGTCGATGTGACGCCGAAGGAGCCCACGCATCGTCGCGCGGTCGCCCGGTGCAAGGTGATGATGAAACCCGAGACGACCACGGCGATCGCGAATCGTGAGGTGAAGAAGGGTGACGTCCTGTCGGTCGCCCGGGTCGCCGGGATCCAGGCCGCGAAGCGCACCGCCGACATGATCCCGCTGTGTCACCCGCTCCTGATCGGGGCGGTGTCGATCAACTTCGAGATCGGCGACGACTTCGTCGCGATCGAGGCGCATGTCGACACCGTCGACCGCACGGGCGTCGAGATGGAGGCGCTGCATGCGTGCAGTACCGCGGCGCTGACCGTCTACGACATGTGCAAGTCGGCCGACCGCGCGATGGTGATCGGTGAGCTCACGCTGTGGGAGAAGACCGGTGGGCGGTCGGGGACCTACCGTCGGATCGCCGAGGACGAGGCGAGCGGGCACCGCCTGATCGGTTGCGAACCTGTGACGCCTGGCACGAGGGTCGTTGCACGACTCGTCACAAACGTCATAGACTCGTCACACTTGCCAACAACGGAGTGGTTCGACCACTCCGAGAATCTCCCGCAACCGAGAACCTCCGCAACTCTTCATGGCTCAACTCATCCTCCTGGTCGTCGCCGCCGCATGGCTCGCCGTCCTCATCCCCCCGATGCTCCGCTCGCGGGTCGAGAACCGACCGAACTCCTCCGTCACCGACTTCCGCCGCCAGCTCACCAAGCTGCAGCACACGGCGACCCCGCCGCGCGGCGCCGTCCGCACGATGGGGCGGCCGCTCGCACAGTCGCCGCTGAGTCGTCCCGCGGCCGAGCGGGCGCCCCGGCCAGCCGACGCTGCGATCGGGGGTCACCCGACAGCCGTCGAAGTCCGAACTGGCCGCTGGTGGCAACACGACGACGTTGCCCGGCCGTCCGGTCGATCCGAGCGTCGACGGGCCGCGGTTCCGCACCCACGGTGATCCGACCGGTGGTCAGCGGCGCCCGGCGGCTCGCCGGCAGCCGGAAGATCGTTCCGAGTGGGACGATCCGAACGGTGGTCAGCGCGGTCCCTCGACGGTCCGTGACGAGTACCGCCCGGTCGACGAGGAGTACCGCGAGACCGGTCGCCGGTCGCACGGTGATCCGACCGGTGGTCAGCGCCGTCCGGTAGCTGCTGCCACGCCGCGCAGCCCGGCGAAGCAACGCCGCTCGAACATCCTGTTCGTGCTCGTCATCACGACGGCGTGCACCCTCTTCCTGGCGGCCACCACCGGCTCGACCGTGATGTTGTACGGCTTCGTGCTGGCCTTCCTGGCCTTGTGTGGATACGTCTATCTCCTGGCTCAGAGCAGCCAGCGCGAGGTCGGTGCGTCGTACGACAACTGGCTCGACTGAACCCCGAACTTCGGTGCGGGGATCGGAGAACCGCCCGCTACACTCCATCGCCTTCGGGGCTATAGCTCAGTTGGTAGAGCGCGTCGTTCGCAATGACGAGGTCAGGGGTTCAATTCCCCTTAGCTCCACAACCCCGTTGCTGGACGTTCGCCGAAGTTGACGCCATGCCGATGCCAGCGAGTCTCGGCATCCACGCCAGTGCAAGCAGAAGTGCGGCGGAGCGAGAAGCTGGCCGGAGATCGAGGTGGATTGGTCACGTTGTTCCCAACGGACGAGACGTCGAGCGCGTCGCCCCGCAGAACAAACCGACGCGTTGAGACGAGCCACTCCCGGCGCTCGACTCCGCCTGCGGCCGTTGCTGCCGACGAGTGATATCGCAAGGATGAAAGCTCGCATACCTGCCGAACTGGAACGGGTCGGCGGACGTGTGGTGGCCGTGACGAGACGACGACCGAGACCGTGGCGCGGCGGCGCAGCAGAGGTGCGGGCGGACCCATTCGTTCGAGGCAGGGCCCCACCCGAGAGTCGCGCAGCCTGATGATGCGAACGATGGCCCTGCGTCACTGTCCGACCCACACATGACTCGTCGGCCTGTGCAACGAGGCCAGGTGCCGACGCGAGTAGCCTCGCAAGGAGTCCGCCGCCGAACACGCGTTGGACCTGCTGAGCAACCTGAACCGAGGACCCGGGACTTTGGACGTGTATCTGAAGTCCGGGTTGGGCCCGGACCCGCCCCGGACGCCCAGTTCGGTGACCCGCGACACCACCACAGAGGACTGATCATGAAGATCCAAGTCAACACCGACCGAAACGTCGAGGGCAGCGAGGCTCTCGTACAGATGGTCGAAGCCGAAGTCCAGTATGGGCTCGACCGCTTCGACGACCGGCTGACACGCGTGGAGGTGCATCTCGGTGACGAAAGTGGTGAGAAGGATGGCAGCGGCAGCGACAAGCGATGCTTGCTCGAGGCGCGCCCGGCGGGGATGCAGCCGGTCGTGGTCACCGATTTCGCGGATACTGTCGAGCAAGCCGTCGTCGGTGCGACGGGGAAGATGCAGAGCCTGCTGAACAGCACGTTCGGTCGCATCGATGGACGCGACGCGGACGCGACCATCCGTCAGGACGAACCAACTTGACCGTCAACGACCGCGGGGTATCGGGACTGCAGATCTTGCGCCGTCATCCCGCCCGAGAACCGCTCACCAGTTCACCCTCGGCGGCGCCCGGCAGTCCTCGCCGACCGCGATCGTGCCGATGTACTCGAGGATGTTCTGCAGCGCGCCGAGCGCTTGGGTGACGGTCTGCTCGGTCGAGGATTGCGCGTCGACGACATCGGTGAGCATCTCAGTCGGTCGCGCTCCGCATGATGACTGCGCCGGTGAGGACGCCGAGCGCGATCGACAGCCCGATCGTGAGCATCTTCAGTAGATCGGTGAACCCCTCGATCTCGTCGCCGATGAATCATTTGTGGCAAGGACTGGCTCGACGACACGAACATGGCCGAAGCGTTCGAGACCGTCTCCGGTCACGCCGCCGGCTGATCCGCACCTACGACAACGAGATCGTGCGCCTCGACGCCCGCATCGCAGCGATGTTCACAGGGCATCCGGGCGATGAGACGATCCAACAGATCCACGGGGTCGGCCCGGTGTTCGCGGCGATCTTCGTTGCCGAGATCGGCGACGTGACCCGGTTCGACAACGCCCGCCAGAGCTCGTCGTGGGCGGGCATGACCCCACGCCACCGTGAATCCGACGTGAAGGCGCATCGGGGTGCGATCACCAAACAAGGACCGCGGCTGGTGCGGTGGGCGGCGGTTCCGACAGCTCCATGCCCCCACCCCATTCCTCACCGAGAGGTACTCGTCGGGTCCGCGCACCAACTCGACGGCGATGTGGGCGCCAGCATCGCAACGGTCAGAGTCGACGATCTCGTTGGCCGCCTGAACCTTCGGTAGGAAGCTCAGCGCAGTATCGCTGGTAGAGACGTGCGAGGTGAGAACCGTCAGGGGTGTAGAACTCGTCGGGCTCGATGTCGATCCACGGACGGTCTTGGAGCGGCGGTGAGATGGCGAGGCCGCAGTTCGCGGTCACGACGCTCACGGCGGGCTTGGGTGACCCATCGCTGCGCCAAAGGCCGAATGACCGTTCGTGCGCCGCCTCGTCGAGGGGTGGCTCGTCCCAGATGGCCGAAACGTAGTCGTTGGCGCACCACAGCATCGCACCGATCGCGCCGGCACGGCGCAGGCCTGCGAGGGCACGCCCGGCATAGTCGGCTGCCGCCGCCTCATCGACCAGCATCGATCGGGGGTCGGCGAACGAGTTCTCGTATCGGGTCGAGGTCGGCAGCCCGAACTCGGAGAAGAGCACGTCGAGTTCGCCCCCCAGCCACCGAGTCACCTCGCTGAGAAAGTGGAGGAGATGTTCATCGGTCGGCCCGCGGGCCCATGGCGCGTAGATCGGGTAGCCGTGCATGGTCAAGAAGTCGCAGACCGACGCGGCCTCGGCCGGGCCGATCTTGCGGTCGTGTTCGAGATCCTCCATGTGCAGCCCGATGGTGACCAGGGCGGACGCGTCTGCTCCCCGGATGGCCTCCGCCATCCGGTCAAGCCAGCGCTGGCCTGCGGTCGGGTCCGGTGGTTCGACGCAGTTCGAGTTCTCGTTCCCCAGATCCCATGCCGACACGGCCGGGTGTCCGGCCACGGCGCTCGCGCTCTGGCGCGCGAGCAAATACTGCGCAGCGGTGATCTCGGGGTCGGTGTACCAACTGCGCGGAACCCGACGCGAAACGGCGTTGGAGGACACGACGCGAAAGCGGTGTTCGGCGTCACCAGGAACGGTCGCCCACGGTGGGATCCAGTTCACACCGCTCATGTGACCCGTGAAGAGCGTGGGCATGAGTGCCAGCCCGGCATCGAGGGCCAGATCTGCTACTTCGACCAGCTTGTCCAGCATTCGGCGATTCACGGTGTGTGGCGCGGGCTGGAAGTCCTCCCAGGTCAGGAAGATCCTGACCGAGTCGAGACTCGCTACTGCGATCCGCTCGAAATCGGCACGTACTTCGGCGGCGTCGAACGTGGACCACCATCGCATCGCTGTAGCGCGCCGGCCAGTAGTTGACGCCGACCGTGAACGTGTCACCTGTTGCGGCGCCGGATGGGCTCAAGGCCATTTCACCGCGCCACGATCGTGAGAACATCAATCGGTGAAGTCCGACCAGCGGCAGGGTCTGCTGCGAGTGTCGCCACCGCCGACGCGTCCTCGAGACGAGCCTTCGGATGGTCCGCGCCGGCGATGACGTAATGCGGGCGGGGAAGCAGGTCGGCGACCGCGTCGAGAGCCCACTCGATCGGGTGGATCCGTCCACTCCTGTTCTCCAGGGTGGCGAGGAGCCCGATACGTTCGACCCCGTCGTACATCACGTCGTCAACAGTCGGTGCGGTACCGACCGGAGCGACGCTGATCACCTGGCGGCGTTGGATCGTGAACGCCGCCGTCGGTCGGACGTAGCCTGAGGGCACACGGTCATTCTACCTGGAGCCGTGTTTGGCCTCTTCTCAGGATGCGTGGAGCACTCTGCGTTCGAAAGGTTCAAACGTGCCCGGCTGATCTCCGACGGGTGACTTCAACATCCGAATCCCGGCCGGGTGCTCGGCCGTTGGTTGTCGGGCGACAGGTGACGTGATCCGGGCGACGTCAGGAATCAACCCGTGTGTCCGTCATCGGATCTCGCAGCGAGACTCGCGAAATGAGCGATCATCTGAGGAACAGATTGGTCGGATCGATCTGGTCGTCGGCGGGGTGCGTGCGGACGTGGTCGATGAGGTCGCTCAGGTTTGCGGTTGCGAGACAGAAGCTGGAGTCCGCGGCGCCGTAGTAGAGATCGACCGTGTCGTCGTCGCGCCGGATCCACCCACACGGGAACACCACGTCGGGGACGTCACCGAGGCGTTCGTAGCCGGCCTGCGGACTGAAGATCCATTCGTTGCCGCGGGCGAGTACCTGGTCAGGGTGTTCGGAATCGAGCAGTGCCAGGCCGAGTCGGTAGATCGATCCGGAGGCGGTGACCTTGACACCGTGGTAGCAGATGAGCCAGCCGTGGTCGGTGAGCATGGGTGGTGGTCCGAGGCCGACCTTGTTGGCGTCCCACCAGCCCCCGCGTCGGGCGGCGACGAGCACCTTCGAATCGCCCCAGTGACGCAGGTCGGGACTCCATGAGAGCCAGGCGTGACTTCCGAGGCTGCTCATTGCGGGTGCCGGTCGGTGGATGAGTGCGAAGCGGCCGTCGAAGGTTGTCGGGAAGAGTGCGGCGTCCTTGTCGTCTGGCGACATGAGCACACCGCGACGTTCGAAGGAGCAGAAGTCGAGGGTGGTGGCAAGGCACACGAGGGGCCCGCCCGCGGAGTAGCCGGTGTAGACGATCACGTACTCGTCACCGATGCGCGTGATTCGAGGGTCTTCGATGCCCCACTGTTCCTCGTAGCTGTCGAGTTGGGGCAACATCGTTCGGTCGGGATCGATGGTCCAGTCGGTGCGCCCGTCCGCCGATGTGGCGACGGCGAGGTGTGACAATCCGTTGCGCATCTCGACGCGTGCGAGCAGCAGGGTCTCACCGTCGAACATGGTCGCGGCCGGGTTGAAGACGGCGTTGACCATCTTGGGAAAGTCCGATGCCTTGAGGATGGGGTTGTGGTCGCAGCGTCGAAACAGTTCGCGGGGGTGGATGTCGTTGCCCATCGTCACGAGTTCCTTTCAGTTGGTCTCCGATGTGCCGATGCATGAGTCATGAGACAGGTGAAGGGATCCGCGTCATGAACGAGCCGGGCACACATACTTCGCAGATGAGCCGTGCCGCACTGCTGCGTGACGCCGGGCCGTCCCCGGTTCTTCGTGCCGCCGACGAACCTGTCGTGCCGGCGGGCTCGATTCCTGGCTACGGGCCGATCTTCAACGCCGGTCTGCTGCATCACGATGGGCAGTTCCATCTCTTCGCCCGCGCCGTTCGCGACACGTATCGGACCAACACCGGTCCGGGGCCGCGGTTCATCAACTACGTGTCTGACATCGCGGTGTTCGCGTCGGGTGACGGCCTGGAGTACGAGTTTGCGTATCTGCTCGCTCGTGCGGGCGATTTCGGTGTTGATTGTTTCGAGGACCCACGTGTTCAGGTGATCAACAGTCGTGGCCGCGATCATCACGTGATGACGTACACGAACTTGCCGTCTGATGATCGCAAGCCGTGGCGGGTTGGTGCACACCGGTTGATCCATGACGGTGAGCGCTTCCATCTCGACGCCGACACCGGAACCTTGCTTGGACCCGATGGAATTCAGGACAAGGATGCCGTCCTGTGGAACCTCGACGACGGGCGCGTTGCGTTCTTGCACCGGATACACCCGGACATGCAGGTCGCCATCTTCGATGACCTCGAACATCTCTGGGATGCGGGTCCCGACTACTGGGACCGCCACCTCGCGGAACTCGAGCAGCACACGATCATCCGGCCCTCTGCCGGTGCCCTCGGCATCGGTGCGGGCGCCCCACCGATCAGAACTGCAGAGGGGTTGTTGTTGTTCTTTCACGAGCGGCGTGGCGATGGTGTGTACACGATGAACCTGGCCCTGCTCGACGAGCGCACGGGTCGTCCCGATCAGTGTCCTTCCCGAAGCTCTGCTGGTACCCGAGTTGAGCTGGGAGATCCAAGGCGACGTCGACAACGTCGTCTTCGTCCAGGGCGCCCATCTCCAATCCGACGGCGACACCATCTACCTCGTCTATGGCGCGGCGGACCGTCACGTCGGTGCTGCGACGGCGTCGGCTCGTCATCTGCTCGCGCTCCTCGGCCGCTGACTCACCGAGGCCATTCCGTTCCTTGATTGTCTCACTCTCCAACCTTCGTCGCTACGTACCCTGGGTGACAGAGTCGAACGACCAGTCGTGGTCGGCCGATTCCGCCATTGCCTGATCGCGCGGCGAGATCTGCGACTTCGGCGTCCGGTGGCACCACGGGACGATCGCCCGCACAGCTTCCTCGGACCGGTACGGTTCATTGCTGCCGTCGTTCCGACGGCCGGAACGACCAGATCGAGCGGGGAATTTCATGGGTGGGATCCCGGTGCACCGTCACGATGACCTGCGCATGCTCCCGGACCCGCGCCGCGTCATCACGAAGCCGTTCCTGCCGGGTGAGGAGACCTTCCCCGACGGGTCGCGGCGTATCGATATCGTCCTCGGTCGCATCATGGCAATGCCCGAGACCGATGTCGTCGCGACACTTCGGTCGGCGGCCGCGGAGTTCGTCGACCGGCACCACGACCTCGAGGTCGTGCTCGACCGCAACTTCGAGATCGTGGCCGGGCGGTTGAATGATCCCGCAGCGCTCTCCGACGACCGTCGGCGATTGATCGGGGCCTATTTCACGCACGAGTACTCAATCGAGGGCGCCGCGCTCGGAAACCCCTCGATCGTCGCAGCCCCGGATCAAACGGGCCTCAGTGACGGCGCGGTTCGGTTCATCATGAGTCTGCGCGCGGTGGGCGAAGGCCACATCTCCTCGATCGAGTTCCGGTCCGGCGTCATCGGCGACGACATGAAGATCGTGATCGAAGAACCGAGTCGTCACGCTCAGACCGGTGACCGGACGACCGCGATCTATGACAAGGACTTCTTCGCGACGAAGCTGGGCGAGCTCGGGGCCATGAACGACGTGGCGAGCACCGTGCTGAATGGTCTCGACTCCGCCTTCACGATGGCAGCACTGGAGGCTGCCATCCTGGCACTCGACGAGCAGGGTGTCGATCGCGCGATCTCGTTCGAGACGACTCGATTGCTGCACTGGCTGGCGTCGTCGAACTACCGGGTCTCGTTTCCCGAGTCGACAGACATCTCCGAGCGGGTGATCTTCCCGAGCGGACCCACCGAAAGCCACGGCATGGAAGATGCCCGCATGGTGCGTTTCGTCCACGACGATGGCCGCGTCGTGTACTACGCGACGTACACAGCGTTCGATGGCTTCCAAATCCTGCCGCAGCTGATCGAGACCTCCGACTTTCTGTCGTTTCGGATCGCCACACTGGGCGGGGAAAGCGCGCAGAACAAGGGCATCGCCCTCTTCCCGAGACCGCTCGGCGGGGAGTTCGTCGCTCTTGGGCGACACGACAACGTCAACAACTTCTTGATGACATCGACCGACGTCCGCATCTGGCGCGAGACCGAGCTGATCCAGGAGCCGAACCGTCCGTGGGAGCTCATGCAGCTGGGAAACTGCGGGTCACCGTTGGAGACCGAGGCCGGGTGGCTCGTGATCACGCACGGGGTCGGTGCATTCAGACGTTACGCAGTCGGCGCCGTGCTGCTCGACCTCCACGATCCATCTCGCGTCATCGGCCACCTGAAAGAGCCACTCCTCGTTCCCCTGGCCGGGGAGCGTGAAGGGTACGTCCCCAACGTCGTGTACTCCTGCGGCAGCATGATCCATGCCGGCCACGTCGTCCTGCCCTACGGTTTTGCCGACGTGGGGGCAAGCGTTGCCACGATCGCGCTCGAGGAACTGCTCACTCGATTGACGCAGTAGGGCGGTGGCCCACCTTGACAGCGGCCGGGAGCAGGCGAGCGTGCTGGAAGGTCGAGATCAGCGCCAGCGTCGACTCGGCTCCTTGGTTGAGGTTGGGGCCTGCGGGTTGCAGGCCATCGAAGCTCCCGCCCGTCTCGCGATCCCACATCAACGCGTCGGCGTCGTTGTCACCGTCGAACCACCGGATCGCCAGCTCGATCCCACGTCGCCACGTGTCGTTACCCGTCACCTCGGCGGCACGCACGCACGCATCGGCCATCGCAGCGACCTCGATCGGCTGCTGATCAAACGACGGGGCATGGTCTTGTGGACCTGCGCCACCGACCGGTGTCGGTGACAGGTGCCCGTCGACGGTTTCGCGGTCGAGCAGCCAGCGCAGGAGCCTCAGGCCATCGTCGGTGATGTCCGGCCGTTCGAGGAAGTGCCCGGCGGAGATGAGCACTTCGGGCAGCGCGGCGTTGGCGTAGGCCAGGCGCGGTTCGGGCCACGGCCAGCCGATGGTCGTCGCCACCGGGCCGATCCTGGTGGCTGCATCGCGGAGCAGGGCGCGGGCGCGCTGGTGTCGAACGTCGACGGCGAGTACCTCGGCTGCGCCGAGGGCGGCGAACGCCATCGATCGGCGCGAGAGCGAACGTTGCTCCGCACCCCTGTCGAAGTGGGCGATCGCGCGCTGACGCGTTGCCTCGTCCGGCGCGTGTCGAACAGCGGTCCCGAACGCCCAGACGCTGCGGCCCCAGCAGTCATCGACCCCTCGTTCGCCCCGCCATCGGCCACGCGCCGTTCGCCGGTTACGGACCCGACCGTCGGCGCCTTGTGCATCGACCAGGAACCGAAACGAGGTCCGGCCGAGCTCGCGTACGGCCTCGGTGGGATTGTGCTCACGGCTGACGACGATCGAAACCCGCGCAACGTCGTCGGTGCAGTAGCCATGACTGCGCCGGGCCGTGGCGTGGTCGGCGTGTTCGAACGTGCCCATGGCGTTGCTGATCGACAAGATGTGGTCGAAGGAGGGCAGCGTCATGACGTGACCGTGGGGCGCGCCGCGAGCAGCCGACCAGCGAGTTCGTTGTACCGGCCCGCGACCGCCGTCCACGACAGCTCGGGTGCCAAGCGGCGCGCTTCGGCAGCCATCGATCGGGCGAGGCCGGCGTCGGTCAACACTGAGCGGATGGCCGCGGCCAGCGCGGCGGGGTCCCGCTGCGGCACGACGATGCCGGCGCCGCTGGCCAGCAATTCGACGGCGTGGGGAAAAGCCGTCGACACCACCGGGCGCCCGGCGGCCACGGCGTCGACGAGGACCCCTGAGGTGACCTGGTCCTTGGAGTCGTAGGGCAGGACGACGAGGTCTGCGGAACGAATGAGTTCGGTGAGCGACGGAAGATCGCGGTAGGTGTCGTCGAACGACACACATGCCGACGCGGCGGAATTCGACGCTCGTTCCGACAACATCTGGCGATACGACTCCCCGGAGTGTTCGCGAACCTTCGGATGGGTCGCGCCGGCGATGATGTAGTGCGGGCGAGGACGCAGGTCGGCGAGATCGGCGACCGCGTCGATGGCCCACTCGATCCCCTTGCCGGGGCCGAGCAGACCCCACGTCAGCAGGCGTGACCCCTGCGCCGTACCATCACGGACTTCGAGTGACGGATCCGGGACCGGTGTCGCTGCGCCGTGCGGGATCACGACAGCCTTCGAAGGATCCACATCGAATCCGTTCAGCAGCCTCATGTGGGCGGTCTCCGTCATCAGCACGATGACATCGGCCTGATCGCAGACCCCTTCGAGGATCCGCCGTTGATTCGCAGTGGGTTGACTGACCACGGTGTGGGCGACGACCATCGTCGGGACGACGACACCGGCCATCACATCGAGGACGGCCGCACCGTCGTCACCGCTGTAGATGCCGTACTCGTGTTGCACGATGGCGATATCGGTCGAGTTGAGGGCGTCGATTGCTCCGGCGACGCGACTCGGCGCGCCATCTTCGAGGGAGGCGACCACCGATGGGTCTTCCAGGACTGGAGCGGAACCCGTCCGCACGACCTTGACCGTGCCGCGGTTGGCGATCAGGCCTGTGGCCAGCGCCGCTGAGAACGTTGCGATGCCACACGACGTGGGCGGAAACGTGGAGAGAATGCCGTACGAACGAACGGCGTCACCCTCGGCGGGAGCCGGTGGGACATTTGAGATTGGGCTGCGCACAACGGAACTCCTATCTTGGGCCCACTCGAGGCGTCGGGCCTGCGGAGGGCGACGGAGCCCGAATGGCCGTCCAGCCCAAGCGAGGCGCACTCGTCTGAGATACTTGCTCTGATTCTACTGCGGGCACTTCGCAACGAGTCGTCGGTACCCTCGCCAGTATTCCTCCATCCAGACCAGACGATGTGCCCCAGTCGCCGCTCCGGGTCGCGGTGCTGGCACCGATCGCCTGGCGAACGCCACCGCGTCACTACGGCCCATGGGAACTGTTCGCCTCGCTGCTCGCCGACGGACTCGTCTCGCTCGGCCACGACGTGACGCTGTTCGCCACAGCGGACTCCCAGACGACGGCGATACTGCATGGCACGGCGGCCTGCGGCTGGTCAGAGGATCCAGAAATCGATCCCAAGGTCGCCGAGTGCGTGCACATCGCCGAGGTGTTCGAACACGCGGGCGACTTCGACATCATCCACAACGGCTTCGACTTCCTTCCCCTCACCTACAGCGGTCTCGTCGACACACCGGTCGTGACGACGATCCACGGCTTCTCCTCGAGCCGGATCATTCCCGTCTACGAGCGCTACGACCCGACAACCACGTACGTTGCCATCAGCGACGCCGATCGCCACCCCACACTTCACTATGCCGCAACGATCCACCACGGCATCGATGTCGACTCCTTCACGTTGCATCGCCAACCTGGGGACCATCTGCTCTTCTTCGGCCGGATCCACCCGGACAAAGGCACCGCCCACGCCATCGAGGTCGCCCGAAGAGCAGGTCGGCGACTCGACATCGCCGGCATCATCCAGGACGAGGCCTACTTCCGAGACGAAGTCGAACCCCACTTGAACGACGCCTCGGTCCGTTACCTCGGAACGGTTGATGCGGCCGATCGACCCGAAGTCCTCGGCGGCGCACACGCGCTGCTGCATCTCATCGACTTCGACGAGCCCTTCGGCTACAGCGTCGTCGAGGCCATGGCCTGCGGCACGCCGGTCATCGCCTACGACCGAGGGTCGATGAGAGAGCTGATCGATCACGCGGCAACCGGATTCCTCGTCGGCGGTCTCGATGAGGCGACGCGCGCTATCGACCTCGCCGGCCTTCTCGACCGCAGCGCGATCCGTGCCGCCACGGTGAACCGGTTCAACCTGTCGACGATGGTCGACCAGTACGTCTCGGTGTATCGAGCGGTCCTGGCAACACGCGCACAACAAGCGGTCGGTGGAACCAACGCGCACTCATGAGTGTTCACGACACCAGCCAGCCCCGATCGTCGAGCGCGCCTTGCCTTCGGACTCGCACCAGCGGGCGTACAGCTCGATGTGTGCGCTTCGACGGCGAACGGGTCGAGGAAGGCGACGTCGAGCCAGCTGATCCACCCGCGCAGATCGAGCCGGTACGCCTCGAGGGTGGTGCCCGTGTAGCCGGCCAAGAAGCCGACGATCTCAGCTGAATGAGTGGTGGTGGGATTCATGGCGGTTCTCCTTCGTTGATGGAGATCCACGTGCGCGCACCCTTCAGGTGCCGTCGAACTCGCCGCGACAGCGAAACAGCGGTCCAGCACCGGTCATCGCCGCGAGTTGACAACGCTCGGGTGTCCGAGCGCGGACGTGCCGATCTCGCGCCGCCTGTGGCCCGTCGTGGGGTGGTGATCATGCGCTACTCGATAGGCACAGCCTGACCTCCCAGATTGCGCCTGCAGTGTGCGATCGGTCTGGCCTTGGAGATCGCCGATATCCAGTGCCCACGGCAGGGGTCGGAATTCAGAAGTGGTCCCTGACGACCCATCTTCTCCGTGGCGGTCCGCGGGGCTACGTGCGCGGTCGGGTTCAGCGGTTCGTTGTTCTGGGGCTGAGCAGGTCCTTTGCGATGTGGGTGATCTGTAGCTCGTCGGTGCCGCCGTAGATCTGGAGAGCTTTGGCGTCGCGCGCAAGCTGTTCCAATCCGTATTCGGCCATGTAGCCGTTGCCGCCGAACAGCTGCACGGCCTCGAGCGCCACCTCGGTGGCAGCGCGGGCGGAGTAGAGCTTCATGGCCGAGGCCTCGGCGAGGCTGAGCGGCTGATTCTCGTTGATCGCCTCGATGAAGCGAAACACCAGGTTCGATACGTTCAAGCGGGCGATCTCCATCCGGGCGAGCTTGTCCTGGATGAGTTGGAACTGGCCGATCGGCTGCCCGAACTGGACCCGGTCGTTGGCGTACTCGACGCACAGCAACAGGCACCGGTCGATGATGCCCAGCGCCATCGCCGCCACGCCGGCTCGTTCGGTCGCGAACGTGCCCTTGGCGCCTTCCCGGGCGTCGGTCGGTGAGTCCTCGGTCTCGCCGATCAATCGGTCGGGTCCCGCACGGAGATCGGAGACGAAGATCTCCCCGGTCGGCGACGAGTGCATCCCCATCTTGGGGAGCGGGCGGGACTGTTCGAGGCCGGGCATTCCGCGGTCGAGGACGAACGAGACGATCTTGCGTTCGTCAATCGGGTTGCCCTCGTCGAGCTTGCAGATGAACACGATCGTGTCGGCGTACGGGCCGTTGGTGATGAACGTCTTCGAGCCGTTCAGGATGTAGTCATCGTCATCACGGCGTGCGCTCGCCCGCATCGCGCCGAACGCATCCGAGCCCGAGTCGGGTTCGGTCAGCGCCCAGGCCCCGACGCGATCGAGGGTGAGCAGGTCGGGAACCCACCGCTCACGTTGTTTCGGCGTTCCGCGGTCGTCGATCGCCGACGCCGTGAGGCCGACCGACACGCCGAGCGCAGTCACCATCCCCGGACAGTGTCGGGAGATCTCGATCAGCAGGATCAGCATCAACGCCGGGTCGAAGCCGGATGCCTGCGATGCCGACCGAGGTTCGGACGATGTCCGCGTTGGCGAGACATCGCGTTCGAGTCGTCGGTTGAAGCCGTCCCGTGCCATCTCGTCGATACCGAACGTCGCGAACATCTTGCGCAGGACCTCGTACGGAGGAAGGTCCCCATGCTCCAGCTCGTCGCGCAACGGAACGATCTCGTTGTCGACGTACGAGCGGATGGCATCGCGCAACATCTTCTGTTCGTCGGTCCAGTCGAGCATCGGTGCTCCTTTCGGCCGCATCCGAAAGAAGCGGCAGTCTGTTCGAGTTCGCGGTGCCGCCGCGCCGGTCGCTCAATGGTTGTGTTGGTCGATCACGACGGCGGCGTTGTAGCCGCCCATACCGATCGACGACTTCAATGTCGGACCTGGTGCTCGGGGCGTGATCCCGTCGAGCACGCGTGGATGGGCGGTGGCGACCAGTGCCGGGGCGGGTATCTTGCCGCGTTCGTAGGCCAGCGACGCGATCGCCGCCTCCAGCGCTCCACCCGCGCCGAGTCCGTGTCCGGTGAGCATCTTGGTGGAGTACAGCTTCGTGGTTTCGGGGAACAGCGCGTCGGCCACTCCCGCCTCCACGGTGTCGTTGAGGAGCGTGCCGCTGCCGTGAGCGTTGACATAGGTGACGTCGTCCGGCTCGACCTCGGCATCAGCCATCGCCTGCGACCATGCCGCCGCGACCTGCACTCCGTCGGGTTTGATGGCGATCGGATGAAAGGCGTCGTGGGTGAACCCGCCACCGCACACATCGGCGTACCCGTCGACGTCGCCTTGGCCGGTGATGACCAGCGTCGCAGATGCCTCTCCGGGCAGAAAACCTTGGCTGCCCTCTTGGAAGGGGCGACAGGCCTGTTCGGGCGCGCCCTCGGTCGCCAGTACGTTGAGCGCGTCCATGCCCCACGCGTTCTCGGCCGTTACCGACAGATCGGTACCGCTCACCACCACATCGGTGGCGAACCCACACGACAGCCACTGCCGCGCCAGGATCAGGCCCAGCACCCCCGACGCGCACGCCGCACCCACATTCATCGACGGACCTGTGAACCCGTACTCGGCCATCAGCATCGACGGCGCCGTCGACGGCAACAACTGCAGGTAATGGCGACGTCGGCAGCGACCACCGTGCTCCAGGTACAGCTCGCGCCACCCCTGGACCTCTCCGAGCGACGAGCACAAGATCAACCCGACTCGAGCCCCGGGGCGCCAACCCCGGGCCTGGGCGTCGCTCAGCGCCTCACGTCCCGACCCGTACAACGCCCGACCAAACAAGGTGACCGAGTCCTCCTCGTTCCCACCCTCCGGCACCACAGCGGCAAGCCCATTGAAATCCTCGAACACGCGAGGACGCGCTGCTGACTTGCCCGACAGCAGCCCACTCCACAGGGCATCGACACCCCAGCCGTACCCCGAGACTGCGCCCAACCCGGCGATCGCGACCCCCTTCGTCAGCGCCACGACGCAACGCTCCACCCGGAACACACATCAGCGACTTGAATCACGGTGGACAACGGCGCTGGCACACCGCTCACTCGTGAGCCAGCTCGAGCGTGGCGATACGTCATCTCCCTATCTTCGATCACCCGCAGCGCGTGCGCCAGGGGGTAATCGACCATCTCCAACCTTTGTCGAGCGCCCGCCCGCCCGCCCGAAAACCACACAAGAAATCGCGCCGACCAAGCCGAGCCAGCCACCCGGTCAAGCCATGCTCACAGCTCGACATTCGCGTCGCCGTGTTCCGCAGCCGGCCTCTCCAGCGACGAGTCGATCGACGAGACCATCGATTGGGGCGAGAAGAAGTTCGACAACGACACGGATACGAGCATCGCCTGGTTGTCCGATCCCGACGTTCCCACCGACCTCGAGTTCACCCACACCCACAAGGTCAAGGGGACCGTCACGGTGACCGTGACGATGACCGACGCCTGGGGGAGCGCGACGACCCAGACGTTCCCGATCGAGATCACCAAGCGCTGACCTCGATGCCCGGCGCAACCCGGTGGTCGCCGTTGATCTCGGTCAACTCGACCGAGTCCGGGAACGCCCACTCGGGAACCGTGTAGCACGGTTCTCGGGCTGCTTCGACCTCGGCTCGTTGAACGAGGAGTTGAGCGTGTGCGAAGCGACCAGTCGTCCGAGGTCGGCTCATGGCGAGCGACTCGCTGCGGCAAGACGACCACCCTCCTTGGCCGGATGCCCGCCGGGACGTCGGGCCCTTGACACTGGCTCCAATTGCGGTTCAATTGATTCTGGGCGTCACCGCACGGCCAAGAGGCGACCAGGAGGTTTGCGACTCGTGTCCGAGACGACGGCTGTTCTTGCCCAGACTGCCAGGACGGGGATCCCGGACCGTATGCAGGCGGCCCTCACTGGAGGTGGGATCTCGATTCTGCTGGCCCGGGCCACCATCATCGCCGTTGGATCCCGGCGGATGCTGAAGCGCTGGGTCATCGGCCTCGCGGCGGTCGAACTGGTTCTCGATGCGGCAACCCTCGGGACGTCCTTGCGGTGGTGGATGACGAACCTTCGCCGCCACCGACGGTTGCCTTTCCAGCTGGCGACCGCCGCCACGCTCTTGCACGCCGTCCGGGTACTGGTCTTCGTGCTCGGTCGGTTGCGCCCGTTCAAGGACTTCGACGTTCGCCCCGAGCACCGTGCCGAACACGACCGCCACTGGACCTGGGGCCAGGTGTCATTCGCCGCCGTCATGTCGATCCTCGGCGTGGCCGGCGTGTTCGTGGTCCGGAATCGCATCCGACCGAGGTAGCAATCCCGGTTGGCCCACAGCTGGCGACCGACGACCGGCCGCCAGGACAGCGGACCCAGCCTCGGCGGGCCGCCCGAACCCACACGGTCACCACCGATCGTGGGAACGCAACGAGGCCGACACCATGTCCGAGTAGCCGGGCGTCGTCCAGTCGATGTCGTGGCCGACGTCGGGGAGCGTCACAATGGTCACGTCCTGGTTGCCGGCGGTGGCGAGATACTCCACGATGAGCCGAGCGCTCGTCTCGCTGGGCTGCACCACATCGTCCTCGCCGAAGAACGCCAGGACCGGGCACGTCACCCTCGTCAGGTAGTCGCTCGGATCGGTCAGGAGGCTTTCGCCGATGCCGCCCTCATGGCAGCCACCTGCTCCGACGGCGCCCCACGCAACCGGGGGAGGCTCGCTGGCCCCGCGGTGGATCGGGTCGCTGAGCTGCCAGTCGACCAGCAGGCGACCGAACAACGCGGCCTTGCCCACGCCGGTATCGTCGAGCCCGGCTACCCGGCGCGACGTCGACACCGATTGCTCGGCGCGAAGAGAACTGGCGTGCGTAGCGTGACCGCATGTCCTGGTCTGAGGAGCTGATGGCGTCGCTCGACAAGCGTGCGAATGTGCTCGGGACGGCACGAGGTGGCGTACAGCTGGCGCGAGTGGGCCGGGGCTCGCCGGTGTTGACGATTCACGGCGGGCCGGGAGGGTTCGACCAAGGGCTCGCATGGTGTCGACATCTCCGAGATGGTGGCTGCGAGCTGCTTGCTCTCTCTCGTCCCGGCTACTTGCGCACGCCGCTGGAATCCGGTCGTAGCCCCGAGAATCAGGCCGATCTGTATGCGGCAGTCCTCGACACACTCGACATCGAGCGGGTCACGATCTTGGGGTTCTCGACCGGGGGACCGTCCGCTGTTCACTTTGCTGCTCGCCACCCCGACCGGGTCACCGCGCTTTTCCTTGACACCGCGATCCTCCTGCCCTTCGAACCGCCGATCGGTGTTCTTCGGCGTGCAACCTTTGAGTCCGGCTTCTTCGTCTGGCTTTCCTACCAGCTGGTCACGAGAAGGCCGGAGCTGATGGCACGGTTCATGATCGACGGCGTGTCCAATGGCCTCACCAGGGAGCAGAAGAAGGCGGCGGTCAGTTGGATCACCTCTGACCCAGCTCGGCTCCAGAGCATGCAGGAACAATTCGTGTCGACCGTTCCGCGCCAGCACCGCAAGAACGGCTGGACCAACGACCAAGCCAACGAACGTCGGCTCGCGCCGCTTCCCTTCGAAGCCGTCGCTGCACCGACGCTGATCGCCCATGGCACCAACGATGCAATCGTTCCCATCGAACACGCGACCAACGCTGCCGACGGGATCGCTGATGCCGAGCTGATCCTTGTCGAAGAGGGTCATCACATCTTGTCCCTCAGCCGACACTACGGATCGGTTGCTCGGCGGCAGCTCGAACTCGTCCACGGCTGACGGAGGGCCGAGTGGCCGGGGAGCAGTGGGTCCGAGCCGTCGATCGAGAAACCAGTCGGTCCGCCGCGGATTCCACGATCGCTCGCCTCATGACCGTGCCGACTGATCGACGAGGTGGCCGGGGCAGATTGGCTCGCGCAGTGAGGATCGCTTCAGCGATGATGCCGTCCGCGGCGTCAAGGACGAACGGCCCTACATCGTCGACTTCGATGGAAAGGACAATCGAAGTAGATGCTGCAGAAGGAGTCTTGCCATGCGCGACATGTCGCCCAACAACGTCGCCCAACCCACCGATGCAGGCCCCTTCGGCAGGAGTTGAGCTGATGGAACCGGCTCAGCGCGACCGTCTTCTCACTGTGCGGTGGAACAACCGGCTGAGTATCGGACTCGGCCTGCCCGCCCTGATCTACGTTGGCATTGCGCTCAGCACCGAGGTGCTCTCGGACGGTGCCGCGTTCGTCTGGCTCGTCCTCATCGGCGTGGTCTATTGACTCGTTGTCGAGCAACACTCCTCCATGCGGTTCGCATGGCTTCGCACCAAGGAGAGTCGGGACGCACCTGCCGCAACGTCGAGTGAGCGGCTGATGCTGATCGCCTACAACGTCGCATGGTGGGTTCCGGTCGTGTTGCCGATCCTCGGTGTGATGTCCTACCGCGCCGGTTTCGTCGCCTTCCTGGCTGTCACCGTGGTCCGAGCGCTGGTCAACAGCTACCGCATCAATGTCATGCCGGTCGTTGCGGCCGAGCGACTCCCCCTTCGATCACCCTGATCCCCCGGAAGACGGCGCGGCGGGCGGTCGAATCGGTGGGGGTCGGGTGAGAGGACGGTGAAGTTGCGGAACACGATCTCGCCGCAGTCGAGGAATAGCAGTGTCACCGCCCTGTCGGCGTAGCTGCGCCACGGGAATCCGCCCATGGCTGAGGGCCCTATGCTGGCGCGTCCATGGCCGGACGGATACCGCAACTGCACATCGTCCATCGGGCGGCCGACGGCGAGTCCGTGACGTCCCAGCTCGCCGCCCACCTTCGAACCGTGGTCGGTACGCACTCGGTGGTGATCGACACGCCGGGAGGCGTGGCGGGCGACGAACCGGCGCACCGTGGCGACGTCGCGCTGGTCATGGTCGGTGCGACCTGGGTGGACCTCAGCTCCGATGGCGACGACGAGGTGATCTCCCGTGTCGAGGCGGTCCTTGCGTCGCCGGCGACCGTGGTTCCCGTGCTCGTCGACGGGGCTGAGCCCCCGGTGGACGGGCCACCGGTCATCGGCGCTCTCCGTGACCTCGAGCCAGTTCGTCTTCGCACCTCGCTCGCCGATCACGAGCGAGACCTGGTCGCCCTGGAGTCGAGGGTCTGGCGGGAGTGGATGAGCGCGGTCGACCCGGCGCTCGTCGTTATGCAGGTCGATGGTCATCCCGTCTCGGCCGCCGACTTCGTCGATGCGCTCGACCGGAGCCACGACGCGGGCGTCCGGACGCTCGGCATGGCCGCGTCGGGGATGATCGCGCTGTCGGCCGATGACGCGCGGGACCGGGCCCCTGCGCTGGCGGTCGTGCTGTCGAGCGACGAACCACCGTCCGAGTCGGTCCAGGAACGCCTGCGCGCGGCGTTTGCCACGAGGCGGTGGGGCCGGGTCGTCATCGTCGGGACGGGGAGCATCCCGGGGTGGGTGGCCGGCAAGGGCTTCGACGCCACGCTGCTGCCGGCGCTCGGCTGGCTGCGCGAGGCGGTCCGCTCGACCGACGTGGCCGTCCAGACCGTGTCCGCCGCGTCCTCGGCGCCTGCCGCAGTCGCACAGGCGCTCGGCGGCGTGCTCGAGGGGATCGGCGGGGTTGCGGCGCAGTCGACCAGCTGGTTCTCGTCCCTCCTGGGGTGGAGGGGTGCGGTCGCTGCGACCGCCGTCGTCGGCGCGACGGCCGGGGTGATCGTCGTGGCCATGCCGGAGGAGGATCTACCGGCGACGCCCGTGGAGAGCACGTTCGACGTGGGCACTCAGGGCTGGACGGTCTGGGGGGACGCTCAGGGCGGGAGCGCCGTTACGACGTATCGCTCCGACGCCGGCGCGCCCCCCGGTTCGATCGAGGCAACCGACAACACGGTCGGTGGAACGTGGTTCTGGCGAGCCCCCAGCCTGTATCACTCGGTTCAGTTCGACCCGGCTGACCGTCCCGTGCTGCGCTTCGATCTCCGGCACGAGGGAATGGGCAGCCTGTACGACGCCTGTGACGTCGTCGTCGTCGGCGGCGCTCGCGGCGCCTGTCTCGTGGGAGGTGTCGAACCGGGTGGGACGTTCAAGACGAACGCCGTCTCGTTCACGGTCGGGAGCGAGATGTGGTATTCGATCGGGGTCGCCGACGGCCTGCCGACAGGGGTGCTGCCAGGCGACCCGATCGGTCAGGCCGACCTCGACGGGATCATCGCATCGGTCGACGAGCTGTTCATCCGCGGCGAATACATCGACGGCAAGGACACCGGCGGTCTCGACAACGTCTCGTTCGGCGCATCGGGCTGAGGGGCCGTACAGGCGACCCGCCGATGAGCGGCTGACGGGGCGCCGGGTCAGGTGATCGGACCGATCCGGAGTGATGACGACGGCTCGGCGGTCACGCGGCGCGCTGCGGCGGCATCGCCGCCCTGGGCACCTACTCCAAGGACGAGGATCGGCAGGTCGCCCGCGATCCGGCGGACGTCGGCGAGCTCGGTCGGGTACATGGCGCCGACGACGAGTCCGCACTCGCCGAGTCCGACCACCGGGTTGCGACCGGTTCGACGACGCGGCGTAGACCAAGATGACGCCGTCGGCGAGTCCAGGTCGAGTGTGGAGCTCAGACCGATCGAGTCCAAACGACTTGACCTCGATCGGGTGACCCACCCGTCGGCCGGTCTTGGATCGGGAGGTCTCGAATCGTGAGCATTGGCTTCGCAAGTGGATCAGCCTGGACGACGCGTCGGCCTTGGTCGCCTCGGTCGATCCGTCGCGCCCGGGCGGTCCTTGCGGGTATAGGGTGGTGACCGATACGGATCGGCGAGGCGGAATTCGAGTCGCTTCCCGTCGAGGGTTTGTCCCGCTTCCTCGAACTGGAGCGTCGATCGAGTCCGGTCCGACAGGCTGAGGAGGTCGATCGTGCGGAGATTTTGGCTCATGGACCCCGAGGATCACGATCACCCGATGGCGCTCGTGGCGACCGACGGAAGTCTCCACATCGTCGACGTGCTGCGGTTCGGCCCCTCGATCACCGAGCTCGACGATCAAAGGGCGGTCTGGGATCTGGTGATCGGGCGAGTCGCCCCCACGATGACCCCGGCTGTCGACGCGTCGACGATCGACGAGGAGGGCGTCGCTCCTCACCCGGAACTGCGGCGCGGGGAACACGGCGACCCCCACGCCACCGACCACATCGGACGCGGTGACCGGCGTCGACGCGGCCGAGCGGCGAGCGACGTCCGCGGCGGATCAAACCAGAACCGCAGTCGCGGCGACCGATAGCTTGTGATCCCACTGGGGATCAGGGGTACCAGCGAGGTCCGTTGGCCTGCATCGACTCGAAGGTGGCAGCTACGGGCTCGACGACGACGCCAGGACTGGCCCGAACCACAACGTGTTGCGCCAAGGTCACCATCACGACACATCGAATTGGTATTCAACGACGACGGTGCCGTCGTAGCGCCGTCCGACGATCTCGACTTCGACGCCGCCGCCGCCGTCGGAGGATTCCCCGCTGTGGCGCACGGTGATCACACCGAACTGACCGGCATCGGGGAAAGCGCCTTCGCTGTACGGCCCGCCCTTGACGTTGCCGGGTCGATCGAGTGCCGCTGCCTGAAGCACCGGTACTGCAGCGGTGCCAGTGGAGGAATAGTCGGCGTTGGTCCCGTCGTCGATCGCGAGCATGTGGGCATCACCACCGACAATCATGAGGTTGTCGAGTTCGTTGTCCGCGATGAATTGCGACAGCTCGGCCCGTTCGTCGGCGAATCCTGCCCACGAGTCGGACGTCGCCGAAGCCGCTCCGATCCACGGAGTCGGTGACACGATGATCACGAGATCGTGTTGGTCTGCCGATGTGAGCAGTTCGTTGCGCAGCCAGTCGAGTTGCTCATCGCCGAGCATGGTGACGCCGGGTTGCCGGGCCGATCGGGTGTCGAGCAGCACCATTCGGACGGATCCGATCGAGAATGCCTGGTTGATCGTTGTCGTGCTGTTCAGTTCGTAGTGGGGCACCGCTCGTTCGTATGCGGAGCGTGCAGCTGGCCGACTGGCTGCGTTGGCGTCGCCGTCGTTGCCGCTGTAGTCGTGGTCGTCCCAGACGTAGGCGATTGGAGTCGACCGATAGAGGGCGGCTTGTGACGGGGCGGTGAGGACCCGGTCGTATGCGCGACCGAACGCGTCGGTGTCGTTGCGGTCGATGTTCGAGTAGTGGGCGTCACCTGAGATCACGTACAGGTCGGCGCCCACGTCTCGGATCGCGTCGAAGACCTGGCCGCTCGACCCGGTTCGTGCGCACGAGGACACGGCGATCGTGATGTCGTCCGTCGCGCCATCGGGGAACGTTCGCACGTCACCCGCCCAGGTGGTCGCGCGCTGACCGTCGACGACGAAGCTGTATGTGTAGTCGGTCGACGGCGAGAGCTCCGTGGCGTGCAGTCGCGCAACGCCGTCGGACACCTCACCAGAGGTGACTGCATCGAGCGGTGTGCTCTCGGTCTCGTCGGCAACGCGCACGACCATGTCGACCGTGTCAGCGTCGACAGCCGGCCGCACCACAGCGGTGAATCCGGTGGCATCCGTGCCGCCAACCCAGGCCCATTGGATGAGCGGATCATCGAGGGCGGCAGTGTTGCTCGTGGGATGGGCAGGCCCGAAGAAGTGGTCGTACACCGCGCTCGCCGCCACCCACGAGCCGACGACGAGGGTCAGTGTCGTCAGTGCGAGCCCGGCGATCTTCCCGAGGGTTTCGCGGCGCTGCCACACGAGCCACAGGAGTACGGCCGGACACAGGAACGCGAGAGCGATCGTGATGGCAACACCAGGCGGGTAGGCAATCGCCGCGAGTGTCGCCAGTCCGACGCCGGCGAGTGCAATCAGGAGCGCTCCTGGCCCCGGCCAGCGACGCGCGACGACCAGTCCGATGATCACCGCGACGAGGAGCCCGATCTGCGCCGGACCCTCGATCATGCGAAACCAGTCGCCTTCCGGATTCCTGCGGCATCGATCCGGCGATTCCGAGCGCACCGAGCAATGCGGTGGTGGTCCCGCCGACGATGAACGCTGTGCGACGCAGCACCACCACCGTCCGGTCTCCCACGATCACGATGCCGCGGCGCCGCTCGCCCGCCCGCCCGATCGTGTGGTCAGCCCTGGACGACACGTTCGTCTCCGATCTGGCGGGTCATCAGTGGATCCATCGACATGGCACATCCCGGGCACTCGCTGTGGCTGCCGGGAACGAGAAGTGCGAGCCGCGCCCAACCTCCGATGGCGAGCCCGAGCGCGATACCCGCAATCACATCGGTCGGTTCGTGCCGAACGTTCGCGATTCGTTCGATCGCGACCAGCGAGACACCCACGACGAGAACCCACGCGGCGACCCGTTTCAACCAACGCCTTCTCGACAGTTCGTAGACGGCCAACGGAATCAACGAGGCCAGCAGCGTTGCCTGCACCAGATGACCACTCGGAAAGGAATCGGTGGCACCGGCCATCGGACCCGCCTCGGGGCGTGGACGATCGACGACCATCCGAAGGAGTTGAGTGACCGTCAGGCTGAGGCCCACGCTCCCGATGAAGAACCAGGCGAATCGCCGACACCGAAGCGTCGCCACGCCGATCACGACCGCTGCGACAACACTCGCACGAGTGGACCCGATGAGGTCGCCGAGCGAATCGATCCCCTCGAGGCCGGACTCGTCGACAACCTGGACGAGCGCCCTGTCGAACCGGCCGAGCACGCGGGGCGCCATCGCGAGCATCGTCAGGCCGGCAGCGACCGTGACGGCCCACACGATGAGCCAGCGGGTGCGCAGCGAGTGCGGAACATCGTGCGTTCCGGTGAGCGGTGTCGGGAGCAGGATCGGCCAGACCCACGATGGTGGATTCGGGTACCGCACCACAACGACCAGACACGTCGCAGCGAAACTCAGCGCCGCTGCTGCGACCACGAGCGCACCGCCCCACACCCACGCGATGTGGCTGACGTCACGACCGCGCTGGAAGAAGTTGCCGCTTGCCCCGACGAGCAGGTAGGTACCGACGACGGCTGCCGACAGCCCTGTGAGCAGGAACATCGAGCGCCGCTCGAGGTCGGCGGCGTCGTCGAGCGCCGGTGCGTCGGGTTCGAGGACGCACTGAGCGACCATTCGTCCACGAAGGCGTGCCTGTCGGGCTTGCATGGTCCGACTCCCCTTGGACAGCACGTCGCGCAGAAGCGTCGCAACGGAGAACACCAACCCGGCTCCCATGATCGCAGGAACGAAAACCATCAGCCGGCGAACTCCTCGACATCGGACTCGACGTCATCACCGCTTGGCTCGGCAGCAACGGTGACCAGCCCACGGTCTCCATCGACGGTCACCGGAGCCCGCTCGTCGCGGAGGCGAGCGGTGGCGCCCGGGACGTTCACCACTGCCGGCAACCCGAACTCGCGTGCGACGATTGCCGCATGAGAGAGCGGTCCGCCCTCCTCGACGACAACTGCGGCAGCGCGCAAGAAGACAGGCGACCATGACGCGTCGGTGCGTCGCGCGACCACGACATCACCCGGCTCGACGGCCGCATCATCCGGGCTCCGAAGGAACTTCACCGGTCCGGTGTGTCGTCCCGGACTCGCACCCCACCCGTCGAGACGGTCACCTGACGGCGGTCCGATCGGAACCGCCGTCGGGTGCCCCGTGAACGTGAGCGGCAGGTCGGCCTCGGTCCGCCATCGCTCGACACACCGGCGGCGGGCCAGCACGACCTCCGGCCCGACGGTGCGACCCGTCTCCAGCGCGTCGCGAATCTCAGCCGGATGCAGATGCTCGACGTCCAGCTCATGGAGCAGGCTGCCCTGGTGTACGAGCCGCCGACCGAGCTCGAGGTCGATGAGCCGGAGTCGACCTCCCAGCCCCAGCAACAGCGACTTCGCGGTCTCGCGGCGTTCGAGCAACTCGACCGCGTTTCGCACCAGACGTCGGACCATCTGCCGCCGGACATCGATGATCTGACCGGTGAGCAACCGGGTTCGACGCCAGCCCGGCAAGGTGACGAGCGCTTCTTCGAGTTCTGCGAGATCGGTGGCCGATTCGAGTGGAGTGCATTGCGCTGGAACTTCAGAGGTCGCGCACACGAGTCGCCAGAACGCCTCGGGTGCTTCGGTCCACGTGCGGCCTCCGATCACCCGTTGACATCCACCATGCGCCGCTGTCTCGTCGATGAGAGCACGGAGGTCGACACGGTCGATCTCTTCGAGATGAGCGCTGACATCGGCCCACTCGGTCATTGCAAGCACCTCTGGCCGGTCGGCCTGCGAGGAGCGAGGCCAGACCCTGTGCGCGTTGGACGACCGTGTCGGGTCGGAGCGCGGTTGTCACTCGCATCGCCCACCGGGTTCCGGCGTGTCGTCCGAAGTACTTGGCCAACACTGCCTCGAGTCGGCGAAAGGCCGCAACGGCAGCCGCCGCGATGGAGAACTCTGCGACGGTGGCTCGCGCGCCGAGGTCGACGAGGCGCACTCGTGCGGCCAACAGATCGACGTCGGGTTCCGCTTCGACATCGAGCGTGTTCGCAAGCACGGTGTCAATCGCCTGCTGGGTCACTGCGTGCTCGGCGCGAGCCACCCGGTTCGCGCGGAGCACTCTCACGTCGTGACGGACACGAGCGAGGCGAGATGGTGGGGAGTGATCGTCGCCGATGAAGGAGTCCGCTGAGGAAGCGCGACTTCCGAAGAACTGTTCCTCGACCTCCTCTGGCGACCCGCCGGGGAGCGCGCGGGCGACTTCGTTCATGTGATCCAAATCGAGTGCGGCGCGACCACGAGCCCGAATCACGAAGCCGTTGTCGTCGACGATCGTCGGGGGCAGACCGTCGAGTCGTGCGGTGACCGTTCGGTAGGCCTCTTCGACCATGAACCCCGCCGTCGACCACACCAGGGCGGGGAGTACCCCTGGAAGCATCTCGGCAACGCCTGCGGTCGTGTACCGCCGGTGCGACCCGACAGGCGAGTCGAAACCATCGCCGTCGGAGACACCGCCGACGGGCTGCCCGGTGGTGATCGGGCGGCTCTGCACGATCCAGACGTTCGTGCCGTCGTCGGCCCATTCGACGTCCTGTGGGGCTCCGAACAGTGACTCACAGCGCATCGCCATCGCGGCTGCTGCGATGACTTCGTCGTGCACCTCGGACTGACATCGCGACGTTGTGCGCGGCAACATGTGAACGGTGGGCGTCACGCGACCCGACACGAGCGTTTCGCCGAGTCCGTCGACTCGTTCAACGCGGAGATCGCTCGCCGACCCGCCTGGGTCGGTGGTGAACACCACGCCGGCAGCAACCGCCGGCACCATCGCCTGGATGATCACGGCCATCTCGGCGCGGTCGTCGGGAATTGCGTGCAGCCGACGGTAGAGCCGCGGCGCCCGATGCCACAGCGACGCCCAGACCAGCATGACCGCAGCGAGCAAATCCTCGTCGGACTCGATGCCGAGCACCGACTCGTACTGGCCCGCAAACGATGCTCCCCCGAGATCCTCCGTGGTCGCAGACGACCTGACTGCTACCGGGCCGTTCGGCGCCACAGCGTGTCGGGCGGCGATGATGTCGGTGCGTAGTGCGTCGTCGATGACACATGCTTGGAACACTGCATCGACATCGGCATCGTCGATCGTTCGGTCGTCGAGTCCTTGCCCGGCCAGCGACGTCAGAAGTGTGGCGATATCGGATGTCGCTGCGATGTGTCGGTACGCAGCGGTCGTGACGGCGGCAGTGGCCGGCACCGGGAGCCCCGCGGCGATCATCACCTCGAGCGCGGCCCCCTTGCCCCCGACCGCCGAAAGCTGGCCACGATCGCGATGGGTGCCGTCGAAGAGTCTGACAGGCGAGTCGTTCACGGCGGTCCGTTCGCACCCGGGCGAAGGTGCTCTCGATAGGACGCAATCGCGCGGTCGGCCAGCGACTCGACCGGCTCTCCCTCGACCGCGGAACGGGTACGAAGCCAGCGCACGAGATCGGCGCGGATCGGCACACTCGGCCGATTCGTCATCATCGTCGCCAACGCCATGGCCAACATCACGATGACGAGAACAAGGATGGCGAACTGGTCCCACACCGACCCGACTGCAGCATCGGCAGCGCCAGCCGCCGCGACGACGACCGCTGCTGACAGCCACATTCGAATACGACGTGGGCGGTTCACTTCAGCTCCTCGTCATTACATGGCGCCCGTTCGTCATCGGAACCAACGTGCCGGCGGTGATCGAGTCGAGACCGGCAGTGCGTGCGACGAGGTGGTCGTCCGGGCGGGATTTCCGCTGACGGCACGACACCCGATCAGGTACGGCACGGTTCCACCGGTGACGAGAATCCCGGCCATCGTCGCCATGCGGCGATCGAGGTCTTGTCATTCTGCTCATGACCCTCCGCCTCCCGGATGCTCCGTTCTGGTCCACGCGCTTCGCCGCGCTGTGGCCGGCTGGTGCCCTCAATTCAAGCCCAACAGGCTCTGGTCGGTCAGAGGCCAACGTCACTGTCGCATCGGTGAGCCGTCCTCAGCTTCGGCTGGTTCGCGCGACAGGAGCACGTCGAGTGGGCGAGGCCCTTCCGGAACGATTCGCACGGCGAGGCCGAGCATTCTGCCAAGCGTCTGCTGCAGCTGTCGGGCACCAGCGCACCTGACCGAGCGTCCAGCCCGATCCGGCGCGGGGTGGTGCATACTGGTCAGATGCAGCGTTTCGGTACGGGCCGAATCGGACTCATCGTTGCAGTCCTCATCGGAACGCTCCTGGCGACTCCGGTCACTGCGCAAACGCCGTCGACCGTGTCCGCCGGTGCGACGGTGTCCGCTCCCGCGGTCCGCTCGCCGGCCACGACGCTGCCCGTCGATCCCACTCCTCCCGGTCGAGCTCTCCTCATCAGCGACTCAGCGTGGCTGGGCTTCAGATTGTACGGGGCAATGGATTCGGTCCAGGGCTTTGATCACACCTTCGCGCTCGCCTCGTGTCGCCGTCGGGTGTCCACGTCCTGCACGAACTACAACGGCTTCATACCGCTCACGCTGCACGAGGAACTCAGCAACCACCCCGATGGGTACGCCACTGTGATCGTCGCAACGGGCTACAACGACAGCGACCGAAACTTCGCCGAGGACATCGAGGACATCGCAACGCTCGCTCGATCCCTCGGCTACCAACGCATTGTCTGGCTCACGTTGCGTGCCAACGTCTCATACCTGTCACCCGACGACACCGGTTTTGCCGAGGTGTTCGAACGCAGCAATGCCGCGCTCCGACAGATCGTCGAGGACGGCACATATCCGGAACTCGTCATTGCCGACTGGGCAACGTTCGCCCGTGATCAACACGACTGGTTCAGCGACGATGGCATCCACCTCCGCACGGCCGGCACCTACGCGGCGGGTGACTACATCTCGCGAATGATGGCGTTTCTCGATGCTCAGCCCTGCCCACAGCCCGCCTACGCGGGAGTCGAGCCGATCAATCCGTGCCCGAACCCCGATGCGCACGGTCCCGTCATCGATCTCGAGTCCCTCTACCCACTCGGCGAGCGGGGACCAGATGCCAGCTTCCAGCTGTCGTGGGAGGGCTCGAGTTCGTGGCCCGCTCCACCATGGTGGGAACTGTGAGCCGGCGTCGGACTCGCGCCCGCCGTCGCACGGCTACGACTGCTCAGGCATCAAGCGTAAGTGAGAGTCGTGCTTCGGGAACCTCGACCCCCAGCACCTCTTGTCGGCGTTCGATCTCGTCGTCGATCCATCCACCCTTGGTGTAGAAGCGACGTGCTCGCTGATTGTCCGGATGGACCCAGAGCACCGCTGACGCGAATCCGTTCGTTCGCAGGGCATGAATGGCGACGTTCATCAATGCCGCGCCGGCATCGGTACCCCAGTGGTCGGGGTCGACGTTGATGGCGTACACCTCGCCGATGCCGGAGTGCTCGTCGCCGCCCGCCGGCCCGACCAGGGCGAAACCGATCACCTCGTCACCGTCGGTCGCCACCAAGCGTGTCGCCCGGGGCCACGGCGGGTTCTCCAGGCTGGTTTGCCACATCGAGGCGTGCGCCGCTTCGGACAGCGAGTCGAGGTAGTCGTCGGGCATGAGACCACCGATGTACGCGGCCTGCCAAGCGCGCACGTGAACACGACCCAGTGCCTCCGCGTCGCCCACTTCCGGGCTGCGAATCTCCAGGGTCATGGCGCGACCGTACTCTGCGAGTCCCGGCGCAATGCCCACGCATGTCGCAGCTCCTCGATGCGGGGCTTGCGCCTGCGAAACGGCAGCAGCCCAACCGCGAGGATCAGCACTCCAACGGCTGCGGTCACCATTCGCGGCTTCGTGCGCACGATGTTGTCGAAGGCGCTCCTGACAGCGCACGGGCTGGTCCTGCTTCCGGGTGTCCGACGTAACGCTTGTCGAGGTTCCGCAGCCCCGGCCGAGAATCCTCTCGCCGGACTGCCCCGGTGCCGTTCCGGGCGGTCTTCGGCGGTGGTACGTCAGCCGCGGGAATCCGGGTGCAGCCTCGAGTCGGTGTGTCGCGCGAGTGTGACGAAGTCCGTGTCGGCGTGGAGGATCTCGGCTCCGGCGCGGACGGCGACCGCGGCGATCAGGCAGTCGATGACCTTGCGGACGGTTTCACCGTTGGTTCGACAGGAGCGGTACATCGATGCTGCGGCCTCGTAGTCGGCGGGAGCCGTGGGCAGCATCGTTGCTCTGGCGAGCAGTCCGCGCAGTTGGATGAGGTGTCGCTCATTGCGCGCGCCGGCAAGGATCTCCATCGACACGGCGTCACAGATCGCGAGATCGGCGTCGAGCAACCGGTCGACGGCGGAGCAGACCTCCGAGCCGGTGTCGCGGAGGAACTCGATCCACGCCGAGGTGTCGACGAGGATCACACTCTGCTCGTGCGCATCTCATCGAGGTCGCCGTCCCAGCCGGTGCCGCGCATCGATCGTGCCTCATCGAGACCGAGGGGCTCGCCGGCGACGTGGCGTAGGGCCAGGTTGACCGCTTCGCGCTTCGTGCTGAGGTGATAGCGATCCATCACGCGTTGGCAGAGCTCTTCGTCGATGTCGATGTTGGTGCGCGCCATACACTCATGATACACCGAATGGCTTCGGTGCCGACTTGCGTGAGCGACGGAGCCCCCAGCGGCGCGTGATGTGCGTGACCCGATCAGCGGGCCGATAGCCCCGAGACCTGTGGTCGATGCGGAGCACGACCACGGCGTGCTGATCGGTCACCGCTTGCGACGTGCGGTTCCTCGAACGGGTCGCCGACGACGCGCACCCGTCCCGTCAGGGGCCGTAGATGGCGGCCAGTGAGCGCATCGCGGCCTCGATGATGTCCTGATCGGAGCGAACCGCGAGCGCATCGGCAACGTTGCCGGCATTGAACCCGACGATCACCGGCTCACCGACGATGTCGGTGAGGTCGTACCACTCGATGAACAAACCCGGCTCGTTCCCGACGAAGCCGATGGCGGTCGTGTCGTCCCAGAACCGCTCGTCGAACCGGAGCACGACTCGGTCGAGCACCCCCATCCCGAGCTCGTCGATGGCGGTTCGCTTCTCGGTCGGGAGCGGCGGATCGAAGGTGATGTCGCCGGCTTTCAGCACCCCGAGGGGGACGGTGACGAGCACCCGGTCAGAACGGATCGCCGCACCGCCCTCCAGCCCGATCAGCACCCCGTCCGCATCGTGCGTGATCGATTCGACGACTTGGCCGACGTCGATGGCCACACCGTCGAGCAGCGGACCGAGGATCCGGACGTAGCCATCGGGCAGGACCACATCGGCCCCGTCGAACTCCTCGCCCAGATCGATCGAGGCCGGCGTCAGGTCGTCGATGCTCGCCGCCTCGTCGTGCTCGACGAGCGACGCCAGGACGTAGCGTGCGAGCTGCGCAGTCTCTGGTCGGCATCGGTGGTCAGGTCGGCGAGGATGTTCGCCAGCGTCCGGTCGTCGTCGAGGATCGAGTGCGCCGAAGGCCTCGACGATCTGATCGACGTCGTCCGCGTCGACCTCGTCGCCGTCGGTGTCGTAGACGATCACGTCGTCGTCGACGGCGAGGGTTCGAGTGCCGGCACGCTCGGCGAGTTCGAGCAGCGGGTTGTCGTCGGCGCCATGGATCCAGCCGGCGCCGAGTTCGACCGGCACGCCGAGGCTCTCGTCGGTGTGCAGCCGACCGCCGATCCGGTCCCGGCCTTCGAGCACGAACACGGCGAATCCGGCGTCGGTGAGCTGTTTGGCGGCTGCGAGCCCGGCGATCCCGGCACCGATGATCGCGATCTCGTCGCCGTCGCTGGCCACCGCCGCGATGCGGTCGGCGGCGGCGGTTCCCTCGAACAGCGCTCCGTGCACGGTGCCGGCGTAGTCGTCCGACGTCGCCTCGCCGGCGAAGAACACCTGTCTGTCGACGTCGGAACGCAACGCCGTGCGTGCCGCGGGGTCGAACCCGGCCGGGAGATAGCTGTAGCTGCCTCGGGCGAACGGATCCTGTCGCCACCGGGTGATGATCGCTGCGTCGGGCGCGGGGATGTCGGCACTCCCTGCGGCCTCCACCGCCTCCTCGATCACTGCGGTCTCGACGCGGACGTCGGTCTGCGACGACATCGGCAATCGGGGACGCCCCCGTCCGTAGCGCCGGTGTCGTTGTTGCTCGGCTGCGGATCGTCGGCCCGATCCGACCCGGAACACGCCGCCGCTGCGAGAGCGCCGCGCCGGTGAGGAAGTGGCGACGATCGATGGTCACGCCGTTCGCCCTGTGCGTCCAGGAGGAACGTCGCAAAGGCCTCCTGTTCGCGGTCTGCAGCGCCGCGTTCACCCGCTGTCGTTCGAGGATCTGTTCGAGCGTCTGGGCTGCCTGTTCGATCGGATGCTCGGCGAAGAATCGGGCGGCATCGTCGACCGCTCCGGGCGCCGTGAGGAGCTTCACCGCGTCGACCATCCGGACGATCGTGTTGCGCAGGGAATCGCTCGTTCGCCTCGTCCCAGTGGGCCTTGACGAACTCCCACGAGGCGGCGCCGTGATGCCGGTTGGCGATCGTGGAACGCAACAGGAACGGGGCGTTCTGCGTCTTCACCGCGTCACTCATCGCCAGCTCGCAGGTGCGGGCGACGAGTTCGGCATCGTCGAATTCGGCCAGCGCGTACAGATGGCGGAGCTGCTCCTGCGGCGTGGCCGCGTGGTGAATCCGTCGAGCATCTGCTCGTAGTCGTCGGTGTCGCCCGACACGGCCACGACGGTCGTGGCTGCCGAGAGCAGTTCGGCATCGACCGACTCGCCGCTGCGAGCGGCGGTGAAGAGCTCGCGGCAGCGAGTTCGTGTTGCCGCGTCCCGTCCGAGCGACCCCATCGTGCGCGTCAGCAGACCTCGGAGCTTCCCGGTCAGGTCCGGTTCGCCGGGTGATGGATCTCCGAGCGATCCGAGCGCAGGGGCGACGAGATCGCGCACTCGGCTCCGGAAGGCGTCGAGCGCCGTCATCGTCGACGAGGCGGGACAGTCCGACGAGGGCGATGATGACCGCTTGCCACACGCCGTACTCACGTTCGTCGACGAAGCCCTCGAGCAGCGACGAGGAGGTCGGCTGCCGGCATCCGACCGGCCACGGTCGCCGCCCATGCGTCGTCGACCAGGCTGTACCGCTCGAGCGTGTCGAGCCGGGTGAGGGCCAGCGGGGTCGGCGAGACGGGCTCGCAACTCGGGTCCGTAGGCGACCCGGAAGAAGCCGTGGCCACCGGCGTTGACGACCACGACGTCGTCGCTCGACGGGAGCGGGCAGGGTGACCGGATCGTTCGAGTCGATCACGATGGTCTGCGTCTCGGCGCCCGATGCGGATGTGCACCGGGATCACCCAGCTCGACCCGGCTGTCGGCATCGCCGTAGGAGAACCGCTCCTGGCGAAGCTCGCAGCGTGTGTGACCACCGTCGACGTCGATCAACGCCGCCGACACGAGCGGGAAACCGGGCTGCCAGATCCACGAGTCCATGAGTCGGCGGACCGGTTCGCCCGACGTTGCTTCGATCGCGTCCCAGAGGTCGTTCGTCTCGGTGTTCGCGTACGCGTGCGTGCGCAGGTAGTGCGACACGCCGGTGCGGAACTCGTCGGGACCGAGGTACTGCTCGAGCATGCGGAGCAGCGCTCCACCCTTCTGGTACGTCAGCACGTCGAACATCCCGTCGGCCTCGGCGGGGGAGCGCACCTCGAACTCGACCGAGCGGGTGCTCGCGAGCGAGTCGACGTCGAACGCGACGCTGCGCTCGAGCCCGAAGCTGGTCCATCGCTCCCATTCGGGAGCGAACGCGTCGCAGGCGGCGATCTCCATGAACGTGGCGAACGCCTCGTTGAGCCAGATGCCGTTCCACCAGTCCATGGTGACGAGGTCGCCGAACCACATGTGGGCGAGTTCGTGGGCGACGACGTCGGCGACGAGTTGTCGCTCGTGTTGGGTCGAGGCGTTCGGGATCGACGAGGAGCAGGTTCTCGCGGAACGTGATGCAGCCGAGATTCTCCATCGCTCCGGCGGCGAAGTCGGGAAGACCGACCAGGTCGACCTTGTCGGACGGGTAGTCGATGTCGTAGTACTCCTGGAACCACCGGAGGCAGAAGGCCCCGACGTCGAGACCGAACTGCGTCAGTCCCGCCTTGCCCGGGACGTGGACGACGCGGAGCGGGATCCCGTCGACGTCGACCGGGTCGGTCATCTCGAGGCGCCCGACGACGAACGCGACCAGGTACGAGCTCATGATCATCGTGTCGGCGAATCGGATCACGGTTCGGCCGTCGGTGCTCGTCCGCTCGACCTCGGAACCGTTCGAGATCGCGGTCAGCCCGTCTTCGACGTCGAGGGTGATCCCGAACACCGCCTTGAACGCGGGCTCGTCCCAGCACGGGAACGCCCGTCGACAGTCGGTCGCCTGCATCTGCGTCGTCGCGATGACGTGCTCGACGCCGTCGTCGTCGGTGTAGGTGCTGCGGTAGAAGCCGCGCAGCTTGTCGTTGAGGATCCCGCGTGAATCGGACGAACAGCGTCGCCGTCGGCGCGGTGATCGGCTTCGTCGGGTTCGACCGTCATCCGTTCGCGTCGATCGTCGAGGCTCCACTCGACGTCGACGCCGTCGACCTGGACTGCGTCGATCTCGAGTTCGATCGCGTTGAGGACGATCGTCGACGGTCGGTTCGTCGACGTCGAGCTCGATCGGAGACCTCACCGCTGAACGTCGCGTCGTCGAGCGACGGCCGGAGCCGGACGTCGTAGCGCGTCGGACGGACGTGATCGGGCAATCGGTAACGGATCGAGGCGAGTCCGACGGAGGGTCGCGCTCGGAGGACGACATGACCGGGAGAGTACCGGCGGTATCGTTGCCGATCGTGTCCGGCTCACGCGTCATCTCGCTCGTCGTCATCCGACCGGCCCCGTTACGACGTCGTCGGCATCGGCAACGCGCTCGTCGACGTGATCGCTCACGCCCCCGACGACTTCCTCGAGAGCCAGGAGCTCGTCAAGGGGTCGATGACCTTGATCGAGACCGAGCGGGCCGTCGAGTTGTATGCCGCGCTCCCCGGCGCCGTCGAGATGAGTGGCGGGTCGGCTGCCAACACGGTGTGTGGTGTGGCCAGCTTCCGCGGCCGGGCGGCCTACATCGGCAAGGTCGACACCGACGACCTCGGGCAGGTCTTCGGCCACGACATGCGCGCGGTCGGCGTGGCTTTCGCGGGTGGTCGAGGCGAACAGCCGATCCCGACCGGACGGTGCGTCATCGTCGTGACCCCCGACGCGGAGCGCACCATGAACACCTACCTCGGCGTCTCGTCGATGTTGAGTGTCGACGATCTCGACGAGCAGGTCATCGCCCAGGGCCAGGTGCTCTACATGGAGGGCTACCTCTTCGACCGCGACGATGCCAAGGCGGCGTTCCGTCATGCTGCAGCGGTGGCCCACGACCACGGGCGGACCGTCTCGCTGACGCTGTCCGACTCGTTCTGCGTCGATCGCCATCGCGACGACTTCCGGGGTCTGGTCGCCGACAGTGTCGACCTGCTCTTCGGCAACGAGGACGAGTTGTTGTCGCTGTACCAGCTGGAGTCGTTCGACGCGGCCGTCGCAGCGTTGCGCGCAGAGTGCGCATGGCGGTCGTCACCCGGGGGGCGGAGGGATGTGTGGTGGTCACGCACGACGAGCTCATCGAGGTCCCTGCGGTTCCGCGTCGAGGCGGTCGTCGACACGACCGGGGCAGGCGACCTGTTCGCCGCCGGATTCCTCCACGGTCTCACCACCGGTGCCGATCTCGCAGAGTGCGGGCGGCTCGGTGCAATCGCTGCCGCCGAGGTGATCAGCCACGTGGGTCCGCGACCACTCGTCGAGTTGCATACGCTTCGTGGCGATGAGTGACGCCGACCTGCTCGACACCGCCCGGGCGTGGCTCGCCGCCGAACCCGACGACGACCTGCGAACCGAGCTCTCGTCGCTGATCGACGCGGCCGCTGCCGGTGACGAGCCGGCGCGCGATGACCTCGCCGCCCGTTTCGCCGGTCGACTCCAGTTCGGCACCGCGGGCCTGCGCGCCGCAGTCGGCGCCGGCCCGATGCGGATGAACCGATTGGTCGTCCGCCAGGCCGCGGCCGGCCTCGGCCGATGGCTGCTCGACGAGGAGGCGGCGGGGCGGATCGAGAACGCCGCAGCGCGCGGTGTGGTCATCGCCCACGACGCGCGCCGCAAGAGCGATGTGTTCGCACTCGACACGGCGCGGGTGCTCGCGGCGATGGGGATCCGCTCGATGCTCCATCCCGGCGTCCAGCCGACACCCGTGCTCGCCTGGTCGATCACCGGACTCGACGCCGCCGCGGGTGTCGTCGTCACCGCGTCGCACAACCCGCCTGCCGACAACGGCTACAAGGTGTTCCTCGAGACGGGCTCGCAGATCGTGAGCCCCGTCGACACCGAGATCTCCGAGCGCATCGAACGAGTCGACCCGCTCGCTGTGCACGATCGCCCGGGAGGACGACCATCTGATCCGGCGGCTCGACAACTCGTGGCAGGACGCATACGTCGCGTCGGTCCCGACCGTCCGCCTGCGACCCGATGTGCCGGGTGTGCCCGTCGCGTACACGGCGATGCACGGCGTCGGCGCCGAGACGGTCGAGATGGCGTTCATCGCCGCCGGGTTCGACGCGCCGATCCCCGTGATCGAGCAGCACCAGCCCGATGGCACCGTTCCCGACCGTCGCCTTCCCGAACCCCGAAGAGCCCGGTGCGATGGATCTGCTGCTCCGCACGGCCGAGGAGTCGGGCGCGACGATCGCGCTGGCGAACGACCCCGATGCCGACCGGCTCGGTGTGGCGATTCCGACCCCGGACGGTGGCTGGCGGCGCCTCAGCGGCGACGAGATCGGCTGGCTGTTCGCCGACCACATCCTCACGTCACACCTCGGGTGACGAGCGGCTCGTGATCACGACGCTGGTGTCGTCGTCGCTGCTCGCCCGGATGGCCGAGGCACATGGCGTCCACTCGGAGGAGACGTTCACGGGGTTCAAGTGGATCGGCCGGATCGCCACCGAGCGCGCAGCCGAGGGCCAGCGGTTCGTGTTCGGTTACGAGCAGGCGCTCGGCTACCTGGTGACCGACCGCCCGCTCGACAAGGACGGCATCTCGGCGGCGGTGCTGATGGCCGAGATCGCCGCGTGCGCAGCTGCCGACGGCGTCGACGATGCAGGATCGTCTCGATGCGATCGCCGACCGATTCGGCCGATACGTCACCGCCGAGCTGTCGGTCCGCATCCCGCCGTCGGTCGGGGCCGAGTGGGTCGCCGCGATCGAGGCCGACCCACCCGCCGACATCGGTGGAGTGGCCGTCGACACGGTGACGGCCTACCCGGAGGCGAATCTGGTCCGACTCGTGTTGGCCAACGGTGTCCGCCTGCAGGTGCGCCCGAGCGGTACCGAACCGAAGGTCAAGCTGTACGGCGAAGCGGTCGACCTGCCGGCGGAGCAGCTGCACGGGCTCCTCGCCGCGCTCGCAGCGATCGCCCCGTCGCCCTGACACTCCCGTTTGTGTTGCTTTTCTGGTTGCTGGAGCAACCAGAAAAGCAACACAAACGCTGATTTGGGGGCAGTCGCAGCCGTCGTTTCGTGCAATCGCCTCGCTGGGCGGGTCTTTGGTACCGTGCGCGGGTGAACGACGATGCGTCGCCGGCCGGCTGCTGTGCGCCGAGCCGGCCACCGACAGCAGGATCCGACCAGCACCGGGACGTTCCGTCACGTTCGACCGAGGTGCCTGACCACCACCTGCTCACGATTCCGGCGGGCCGATTCACGATGGGCACCGACGAGGAGTACCGCTGGCAGGGCGACGGTGAGAGCCCGGCCCGGGAGATCGAGCTCAGCGAGTTCCGGATCGCGCCGTGCGCGGTGAGCAATCGGGAGTTTGCTGCCTTCGTCGACGACACCGGCTACGTGACCGACGCGGAACGGTTCGAATGGTCATTCGTGTTCCACATGTTCCTGCCCGACGACTTTCCCGAGACCCGCGCGGTGGCGGCGACACCGTGGTGGCGCCAGGTGTTCGGGGCCAACTGGGCGCACCCGGCAGGACCGCAGTCCGATCTCGACGGTCTGTACGATCACCCGACCGTGCACGTCTCGTGGAATGACGCAAACTCCTACTGCGAGTGGGCCGGGGTCCGGCTTCCGACCGAGGCAGAGTGGGAATCGCGCGGCGCGCGGCGGCCTCGAGTCCCGGCGCTATGCGTGGGGCGACGAGTTGATGCCTGACGGAGCAACGATGTGCAACATCTGGGAGGGACAGTTCCCCTCGGAGAACACGGCGCTCGATGGCTACGTCGGCACCGCTCCCGTCGACGCGTTCCCCTCCAACGGCTTCGGCCTCCACAACGTTGCAGGCAACGTCTGGGAGTGGTGCTCCGACTGGTTCCACAGCGGCTTTCACCGCACCGGGCCCACCACCGACCCCATCGGGCCGCCGGCCGGCGAGGCACACGTGATTCGAGGCGGGTCGTATCTGTGTCACGACTCGTACTGCGACCGATACCGGGTCTCCGCGCGGAGTTCGAATGCGGCAGACTCGTCGACGGGCAACATGGGGTTTCGGGTGGCCGCCTCACCCGAGCACTGACTGCGCCATGGCCGAACCAGCCTTCGGCCGTTGAACGGCTCGCGTCCGCCCCGGCCCGGTCGTGCCGCTGGATAGCGTGTGTCCATGTCGACTGCCGACCTCATCGCACGGGCTCCCAAGGCCTTGCTCCACGACCATCTCGACGGCGGACTCCGTCCGCGGACCGTCATCGAGCTGGCGTCCGAGTACGGCTACGCCGACCTCCCGACGACCGACCCCGACGAGCTGGCGCAATGGTTCAACCGCGGCGCCAAGCGCAACGACCTCGTGCTGTATCTCGAGACGTTCGCGCACACCGGAGGCGTGATGCAGCACCGCGATGCCATCGAGCGCGTCGCATTCGAGTGTGCGCAAGATCTCGCCGCCGACGGCGTCGTCTACGCGGAGGTTCGCTTCGCGCCCGAACTCCACCTCGAGGCCGGGCTCACGCTCGACGAGGTCGTCACCGCCGTCGTCGACGGGTTCCGCCGTGGTTCGGACGGCACCGACCTCACGATCTACTCGATTCTCTCGGCGATGCGCCAGGCCGCACGGAGCTTCGAGATCGCCGAACTCGCCGTGCGTCACCGCGATGCGGGTGTCGTCGGATTCGACATCGCCGGCCCCGAGGCCGGGTTCCCGCCGACGCGGCACCTCGATGCGTTCCAGCTCGTGAACCGGGAGAACTTCCACGCCACGATCCACGCCGGCGAAGCGTTCGGCCTGCCGTCGATCTGGGAGGCGGTCCAGTTCTGCGGGGCCGAGCGGCTCGGCCACGGCGTGCGCCTCGTCGACGACATCGAGGTCGGCCCCGACGGTGACGCAACGCTGGGGCGACTCGCCAACTACATCCGCGACCGCCGGATTCCGCTCGAGGTGTGCCCGACGTCCAACGTCAACACCGGTATCGCTCCGTCGATCGCCGAGCATCCGATCGGTATGCTCCGCCGACTGCGCTTCCGAGTCACGATCAACACCGACAACCGGCTGATGAGCGACACGTCGATGACCAAGGAGATGCTCGGCTGCCAGGAGGCGTTCGGCTGGGGTCTCGACGACATGCAGTGGCTCACGGTCAACGCCGTGAAGTCCGCGTTTGCGCCGTTTCCGGAGCGGATCAAGATCATCGACGGCATCGTCAAGCCGCGGTACGCAATGCTCAAGGCCGAAGAGCAGCTCGGAGTCTGACAGGCTGCAGCGCATGGCAGTCGAAACCGTCGTCGTCGATCATCCGCTCGTTCTCGAGGCGTTGGCCCGCATCCGCGACGTCGACACGCCCGAACGCGCTGTTCCGGACGAACCTCGAACGGATCGGAACGCTGCTGATCGCCGAGGCGACACAGACGCTTCCGACCGTCGACGGCACGGTCACCACGCCACTGACCGACGCGCCGGCGGTGCGGCTGGCGGCCCAACCGGTCGTGATCCCGATTCTGCGTGCCGGACTGGGATTCCTGAGTCCGGCGCAGCACCTGCTTGCCGAACGCCGACATCGGCTTCATCGGGATCGCACGCAACGAAGCGACCCACGAGCCCGAGCCGTACGTCAACAAGCTGCCCGACGACATGGCCAGTCGACCGGTCATCGTCGTCGACCCGATGCTCGCGACCGGAGGCTCGCTGATCCACACGCTGCAACTGCTCGTGGATCGCGGCGCGGCGCAGCCCTTGACCGTCGTGTGCGCCCTCTGTGCCCCCGAGGGGATCGCTGCGGTCGCCGACTGCGGGATCGACGTCACGTTGTTCACGGCAGCCGTCGACGACGAGTTGAACGATGACGCCTTCATCGTGCCCGGCCTGGGCGATGCCGGCGACCGCCAGTTCGGCGCCCCCGCGTGACGCGACGGGTCTGACCCATCCCGTGACGCGTCACGTAACGGGTCAGACCCGTTACGTGACGCGTCACTCGACGGTGACGGTGGCCTGCATGTCGGGGTGGAGCGTGCAGAACAGGCTGTAGACGCCGGGTTCGTCGAACGACAGCTCGAAGTTCGTGCCGGGGTCGAGCAGGCCCGAGTCGAACTGGTCGAACATCGGTGTGTCGAACGTGCCGGCGCTCACGGTGTGCGGGACCGCATCGACGTTGTTGAAGAACAGCGACTGGCCGACGCCGACGGTGAGGTCGCCGGTGTAGTCGAAGTCGGTGATCAGCGACTGCTCGGCACCTTCGGGGAAGTCGGAGCCGCGTACCTCGCGGGTTTCGAAGATCGCGTTCGGGTCGGAGATCGGAGCGACCGTCGGGTTCCACATCGAGAACACGCCGAGTTGGTTGTCGTGCTGCGGATCGACCCAGGCGTGGATCATCCAACCGAGCGATGGGCTGAAGTTGCCGCCGGCGGCTTCGCACTCGGCGAGGGGCAGGAACGAGTCCCGGCCCTCGGTGGCCCCACGGCAGAGGTTGTAGTGGATGTGCCAGTTGTCGAGCGGGCCGGCAAAGGTCTCGGGATGCTCGTTTCCGATGATCTGCGGCGGGATGATGAACGACGTCCCGATGAGCTGCATCGGCTCGCCGTCCCAGACGCCGTCACGGCACTGGCCGACGGCACCGGGTGGCACGGTGTTGTCGGCGAGCGCGTAGAGCAGGATCTCGGGTTGGCCCGCATCGAAGCCGTTCGCGATGAACTCGCCCTTGTAGAGGTGGGTGCCCATGTTCGCCGTCTGGATGCGATCGCTCACGAAGCCATTGGCGCACGCGACGTCGATGTCACGGTGCTCCTCGGCGAACGCACTGAGCTCGTCGAGTTGGCCGACCAGCGTGGCCAGTTCGTCGGAGGTCATCTCGAGTTCGGCCGGGATGTCGCCGCCCGACTCGTGCAGCTCCTTCAGCTCCAGGTACGAGCAGGGCAGCTCGACCGACTGGCAGCGCACCGTGTCGTCGAGGGGGCCTTCGACCAGCGTCGGCACGACACCAGCTGAGCTCTCGCGGAACACGTAGCGGGAGTAGCCCGGTGCCCCGCCGGCCGCAAAGGTCAGCCCGTCGGGGAACTGGGCGTCGGCAGCGGCCTGGTCGAACGCCGCCGCCTCGTCGATGTAGGCGTTGATCTGCTCGATCGTGCGCGCCTCGGCCGGGTCGACGGTCGTGGTGGCTTCGACCACGGGCTCGGTGACCACCGCGGCATCGGTGGCGGGTGCCGCCTCGGTCGCAGGTGGCGCCGCTTCGGTGGTCGGTGCCGCGTCGGTGGCGACCGCGGCGTCGGTACCCGCGGGTTCCGCCGAGCTGGAATCGGAACCCGAGCACGCGGCGACGGCGAGCGCCGCGGTGAACGCAATGGCGATGAAGGGTGTGCGCACGAGAGTCCCCCAGGAGCGTCAGAAGTGTGAGCACCTCGACCCTAGCCGTGGTTCCGTCACTGCGACTGACCGTGCTCGGGGTTGTTCGGCGGGTGAATCGTCGTGCCGACCGTCGGTAGCCTCGCCCCATGGAACTGACCGTCCTCGGTAACACGGTGCGTGATCCCATCGAGCACGTCGAGGTGTTCTCCGCGCCCGACGGGGATCTCCTCGGTGACGTTCACCAACGACGAATTGGCCTCGTTGTGTCCCGTCACCGAGCAGCCCGACCTCTCGAAGGTGGTGATCGAGTACGTGCCCGACGAGTGGTGCATCGAGTCGAAGAGCCTCAAGCTGTTCCTGTGGGGGTTTCGCGATCGCGCCGTGTTCGCCGAAGCGCTCGCCGTCGAGATCGCCAACGAAGTGTTGGCCACTGCGCAACCCGAGCGCGTCACGGTGACCCTCACGCAGCGTCCGCGGGGCGGTATCGAGGTGCAAGCGGTCTCGACGCTGACCCGCTGACCTCGGGCTGCGGCATGACCTCAGTCCTTGATGTACGGCTGCCCATCTGCGGCAGGGGCCCGCGCCCGGCCGACGAGTCCGGCCACGACGATGATCGTGAGGATGTATGGCGCCATGGCAAGGAACTCCGACGGGATCGGTGTTCCCAGGATGCCGAGTTTCTGCTGCATCGCTCGGGCGAAGCCGAACACGAGTGCAGCACCGAGGACCCCGAACGGCCGCCAGCGACCGGCGATCATCGCAGCCAGTCCGATGTAGCCCACGCCGGCGGTCATGTTCTCCTCGAAGCGCCCCGTCGAGCCGAGCGTCAACGCAGCGCCACCGAACCCCGCGATGAGCCCGGCGAGTGTGACGTTGCGATAACGCACGCGATACACATCGATGCCGACCGTGTCTGCGGCCTTGGGGTGTTCACCCACCGAGCGTGAGCGCAGCCCCCAGCGGGTGTAGAAGAGTGCATAGTGGATGCCGGCCACGAGGAGCAGCGACCCGTACAGGAAGATGTTCCCCTCGAAGAACATCGCGCCGACCACGGGAATGTCCTCGAGGAGCGGGATCGAGATCGTGGTGAATCGGTCCGGTGCGTTGAACTGGGGATTGGGTCCGAGCACACGCGTCGCAAGGAACGAGGTCAACCCGAGCGCGAAGATGTTGATCACGACACCGGCGATGATCTGATCGACGTGGTACTTGATGACCAGGACGGCGAGGGTGGCACCGAGGAGTGCGCCGATCGCCATCGCCCCGGCGAGGCCGCCCCACTTCCCGAGGCTGGATCCGACGATCGTGCCGACGAACGCAGCGGACAGCAATTGGCCCTCGATGCCGATGTTGATCACGGCCACCCGTTCACACATCAGGCCGGTGAGGCCGCCGCAGGTGATCGGGATCGACAGCACGACCATCGAGCTGAGCATGCCGACCAAGCTGAACGCCTGGCCCGCCGACGCCCACCCCAGGAACGCGAGGACGAACAGCAGCATCGCGAACCCGAGCACGACGTTCGTCCAACGGCCAAAGCCCACGGCGAGCTGCAGGACGCCGATCACCGCGAGCGAAACCGCAACGATGATTGCGATCAGTCGTGGCTCGAACGTCCAGCTCAGCGAGAACCGGTCCTGTCCCATCGACAGGTTGAACGTGGCGTCGGAGGCGCTGTCGGGGTCGAGTGCGAAGAACCCGAGCACGAACGCAGCCAACGCGAAGTACACGCCGCCGAGGATCCGCTGCCGCCGTTGTTCGGGCGTGAGCCGAACCTGCAGCGGCACGTCCTGTGGGATCGCTTCGGCGGTCGCGGTCATGCCGACCACCCCGTCGAGATCTGGCCGGTGCCGGTGTCGTCGGTCTTGATGCGATAGATCGCTCGGACCAGCGCTGGTGCGGCGATGAACACGATGATGAGCGCCTGAATGACCTCCACCAGGTCAATCGGAATCCGTTCGACGCCCTGCATCTCGCGACCGCCGGCGGTCAGCGCACCGAACAGGATCCCGGCCCACACCACCCCGAAGGGCTTGGACCGCCCGAGTAGTGCGAGTGCGATCGCATCGAAGCCGATGCCACCGCTGAACGCCGTCGAGCCCTGATACGGGGGAAGCGACATGATCTGGTTGGCGCCGGCGAGGCCGGCGAGGGCTCCGGACGTGGCCATCACCGCCACCGTGAGCCAGATGACATTCATGCCGCCGTACTTCGCAGCACTCGGATTGGCGCCCACGGTGCGGTATTCGAAGCCGACCGTCGATCGGTACATCAACGCGTTGACGACGACGGCCGCGAGGATGGCGATGAGGAAGCCGATGGTCACGCGGTAGTCCGATCCGAACAGCAGCGGCATCTCTGCGCCCTCGTTGATGGGCTTGGAGATCGGGTCGGACCGGCCCGGCTGCTGGAACACGGTGGTCTTGAGCAACCACTGGGTGAGGAAGAGCGCGATGAAGTTGAGCATGATCGTCGTGATCACTTCGTGCGCGCCGGTCCTCGCCTTGAGGAGGCCGGCGATACCCGCCCAGCATCCGCCGCCGAGCATCGCTGCGAGCAGACACATCGGAATCAGGATGATGGCCGGCAGGTCGAACGTGAATCCGACGTAGAGCGCCGACATGCCACCGATGACGATCTGGCCCTCGGCGCCGATGTTGAACAGCCCCGCCTGGAAGCCGACCGCCACCGCCAGCCCGGCGAAGATCAGCGGCGTGGCGGCGAACAGCGTCTCTGAGATCGCGTTGACCGAGCCGAACGAGCCCTGGAACAGTGCCTTGTACGATCCGAACACGGTGCTCAGCGTCTCCGAGAAGGCTTTGCCCGGGTCGCTTCCCCACAGTCGCAGGGTGTCGACGTCGGTGACGGCGATGATCAGCCCCCCGATGATCAGCGCAGTGAAGACCGCCAGCGCCGGCACGAGGAGTGCAGAACGCATGCGTTCGCCCACACCGGTGATGTCGCGGAACAACTTGCTGCTGCTCACGTCGTTCTGACCCGACGACGACGATGCTGACGACGGCTGGTCGGCGTCGGTGTCGACGGCGACGTCGTTCGGCTGGTCGTCGGTCATGTCAGTACCTCGCTGGTTCCCTCGGCCCCGGGACTCTGTCCGACGCCGGAGCCGAGCATGTACAGCCCGACCTCGGCGTTGGTGACAGTGGTCGGGTCGAGGTCGGCGACGATCTCCCCGTCGAACATCACGAGCAGCCGGTCGGCCAGCGCCATCACCTCGTCGAGTTCCGACGACACGATGAGCACGGCGGCGCCCCGGTCGCGTTCTTCGACGATGCGCGTGTGGATGTATTCGATCGAGCCGACATCGATCCCGCGGGTCGGCTGGGAGGCCACGACGAAGTCGACGTCGCGGCTGAATTCGCGAGCGACGATCACCTTCTGCTGGTTGCCACCGGACAAGCCCTTGAGTTCGACATCGACACCTGGCGTACGGACGTCGTACTGCTCGACGAGGCGCACCGCCTCCTCTCTGGCCGCATCCCAATCCATCACGATGCCCTTCGAGAAGGGCGGGTGGTAGTACCCGTCGAGCACCACGTTCTCGGTGACGGTGAACGCGAGGACCAGGCCACTGCGCTGACGGTCCTCAGGGACGTGGGCGACGTTGTTGCGGTGCATGTCCCGTGGCGAGTCGGTCGTGATGTTCTTGCCCTTGAGCGTGATGCGTCCCGCCAGTGCCGGTCTGAGTCCGGTGATGGCTTCGACGAGTTCGGTCTGACCGTTGCCCTGCACGCCCGCGATTCCGACGATTTCACCTGAACGAATCGTCATGTCGACACCGTTGACCGCAAGTTGGTTGCGGTCGTCCATGACGCGCAGGCCCTCGATCTTGACGATCTCGTCGCCGGTCGTCGGTGGGTCCTTGTGGACCACGAGTTCCACCGGTCGACCGACCATCACCGTTGCCAGTTCTTCCTCGGTCGTCCCCTTCGGATCGACTTCGGCGACGGTCTTGCCCTGTCGCATGACGACGATCCGGTCGGCGATGTCGAGGGCCTCTTTCAGCTTGTGGCTGATGAACACGATGCCTTTGCCGGCGTTTCTGAGCTGCTCGATGATCTGGAACAGATCGTCGACTTCCTGCGGCGTCAGTACGGCGGTCGGCTCGTCGAGCACGAGGAACCGGGCATCACGGGCGAGCACCTTGATGATCTCGACGCGCTGCTGTACGCCGATGGGGAGGTCCTCGACGATCGCCGTGGGGTCGAGGTCGAAGCCGTATCGCTGTGAGAGTTCTCGCACCGATCGCTCGGCGTCGCGTCGTCTGATGCCGCCGAAGGAGTTCGTCGGCTCGACTCCGAGGATCACGTTCTCCGCAACGGTGAACACCGGCACCAGCATGAAGTGCTGGTGCACCATTCCGATCCCGGCGTCGATCGATTCGGCCGGTGATCCGAGCGTGAGCGGCTGGCCGTCGATCAGGATCTCGCCCTCGTCGGCCGAGTACAGCCCGTAGAGGACGTTCATCAACGTGCTCTTGCCGGCGCCGTTCTCGCCGAGCAGCGCGACGACCTCGCCCTCGCTGACGGTGAGGTTCACGGAGTCGTTCGCAATGACACCGGGGAAACGCTTGGTGATTCCCTTCAATTCAAGCTGCACCCGATCTCCCCTCGGCGACTCGTTCTCGTCACCGGCACATCTTGCCAGAAATGGCTGTGGGGGCCCGCAATACGGCAGGCCCCCACAGGTTCATAGGTGTTCGGTTGTGGTGTCGAGTCGTTCCTCGACGCCGGGATCAGCCGCCGCTGACCGACTGCGTGCCGGCGATGATCTCCTCGCGGAGGGTTTCGACCTCAGCCTTGGTCTCGTCGGTCACGATGGAGTCGAAGTCGTGGAAGTCCGAGAGGCCGACGCCTTCGTTCGACAGGAAGCCACGCGTCACGCCGGGCGTGAACGTGCCGCTCGCCGTCGCGACGATCGAGTCGGTCACACCGAGGGCCATCTTCTTCTCCACCGAGGTCAACCAGAGGTCGGCCAGCTCGGGAGCGGAGACGTACTGGTCGGTGTCGACGCCGACCAGCGCGCCGAACGCGTCGCCGGTTGCGCCCATGCCCATGTCCTGCATCGCGGCCCCGGCACCCAGGTTGATCTGGCCACCGACGGGCATGATCACGTCGGCACCTTCATCGAGCAGACTCTGTGCCGTCGAACGCGCGATGTCGAGGTCCGTGAAGTCGCCCGTGAAGAGACCGGTGTCCGGGTTCGCCGGGTCCCAGCCGAGGACCTGGACATCGGTGCCCTTGACCTCGTTGTAGTGCTGGACGCCGTAGTAGAAGCCGTCCATGAAGATGGAGACGGTCGGGAAGTTGGCACCACCGAACGTGCCGACGACACCGGACTGGCTGACCGATGCTGCAACGTAGCCGGCCAGGAAGGCCGCTTCATCGGTCTGGTAGGTGAGTTCGACCACATTGTCGAATGTGATGTCCGTGGGCGGATCGGTCTCGAAGTCGAAGAAGTCGACGTCGACCATCGTCCAGTTGATGTCCGGGTTCGTCGGCGCATTCTCCTGGGTCACGGCGTCGAGCGCGAACCCGACGGTGACGATGTGCCCGCAGCCCTGGCTGATCATCTGGTCGATGTTCGGCTGCCAGTCGGCTTCGGTGTCGGACTCGAGATAGAACGAATCCGGCTCGGGGGCTGCGGCGCCCAAATCGATCGCGTCGAGGACGCCCTGCCATGCGGTTGCGTTGAAGCTCTTGTCGTCGATCCCGGCGAGGTCGGTGACGAGACACGTCTTCACGGCTTCGCCGTCGACCGTGGTGTCTGTGCTGGCGTCGTCGTCGCTGCCGCAGGCTGCGAGCCCGAGTGCACCGATCACACCGAATGCCAGCATCTTCTTGCTGTTGATCATGATCTCCCCTTGCTGAAATGTGCCCCGGGATCTCCCGGGTGTTCACGTGAAGTCACAAAGCTACCTGCGAGTAGCCTCCAGGGCGACGACATTGTGAGCTGCGTTGCCGCCGATGCACCCGTTCCCGGCCATATGGTGGTCACGGATGGCACCACCGTCGCCACCTCCTTCGGCCCAGTCCGCCGTTCGCCGGGCACCGGCGGACCCGCCCAACTACTGGGCACGGCGTTTCGGCGCGCTCGCCGTCGTGGGGATCGTCGGATACGCCGCAGTGGTCGCAGTCGCCGGATTGCTGGGGAGCGATGACGGTGCTGCGGAGGGTCCGACGGACTCGCTGGTCGGGGTGGCCGACGACGACACCGGACGTTGCCGACGACGAGGCGGACAGTGCGGCGATCGACTGCTCAGCGGACGGAGAATGCCGAGCTGTGTCAGGAACTCGGTCTCGCCGACGACGTGACGGTCGGCGAGGGTGAGGCGACACCCGACGGTGATGTCGAGACGACCGACGGTGAAGTCGACGAGGCCGCGACGGAGGACACGGGTCCGCCCACCCCCGAGAACCCGGCGAAGGTCTACATCGTGGGCGACTCCGACGCCGGCACGTTCGGTCCGTATCTGGAGACGCTGCTCGACGGCACCCTCGTCACCGAGACCGAGCTCAACTACAAGGTCTCGTCCGGCCTCGCTCGTCCCGATTTCTTCAACTGGCCCGTCGAGCTCGAGCAGAAGCTCCCCGAGGTCGATCCCGACATCGTCGTGGTCACCTTCGGCGGCAACGACTCGCAGGGGCTGTCGCTGCCCCAGGACGAACTGGAGTGGCTCGTCGGCGACCCGATCGGCAACGAGGAGGCGTGGTCCGAGGAGTACGAGCGTCGCGCCGGCGAGGTGATGGACCTGCTCCTGGAGGACGACCGTCACGTGATCTGGGTCGGGATCCCGAACGACGACAACCCCGACGTCACCGCAAAGCTCGCCCTCCAGGACCAGGCGGTACGGGCTGCCGCAGCGGCACGGCCCGATGTCGTGTTCGTCGATACGTGGACTCGCTTCTCGGGACGCGACGGCGGCTGGGCGGAATTCGTGGTCGACCCGCGCGACAAGGAGGGCAAGGACGTGCGCGCCGACGACGGCTTCCACCTCAACCAGAACGGCGCGGAGATCCTCGCCATCGACATCGCCATCGAGGTCCAACAGGAGCTCCGGGCGATGGGTGCTGCGATCTACCGCGCTGGGCGGATACCCGGGTGAGGGCGGAGGGAATCCGGACGGCGGTGGTGTCGGGGTCACCGCTGGCGCATCGCGACGTTTCTTGTCGGCGCTGCGGCGGACGAGCGTGACGATCAGCAGGATCACCCCGGCGAGCAGCCCGACCCCTCCGATGACGAACGGAATCGCGATCGCCCGAACGAGGTCGCCGGCAAGCGACGGCCCGACGGCCACATCCACGCGAAGTGAGGTGCTCTCCGACGTGAGGTCGTAGTCGCCGGCCTCGTTGGAGCGGAACGTGAACAACGCCGTCCCCGCTCGCCCACCGAAGTCGTAGTCCAAATCGCTGACGTAGGTCCGAATGTCGATCTCGTCTCCCGACGGATCGGTGAGGGCGACGCGCACTGCGGCGCCGGAGCGATCCTCGAGGTAGATCACGTAGCCGGTGTCGTCGGCCAGGGTGACCATGCCCCCGCCATCGGCCGGAACCCGCTCGAAGTCGTCGACGGTGTTCGAGATGCCGACGAGCCCGAGGACGAACCAGACGAGTGCGCCGACGATGCCGACCAGCACGAGACCGCCACCGATCCAGTAGCCGGCGACCCCCGGACGGAGCTTGCGGAGAGTCGGTGGTGGTGTCGTCGCTGCGCTCACCTCACTGAGTCTGGCCGCGCGACTGGATCCACTCGCGTCGCTCGGCGACCTTCTCGGCACTGAAATGGCTGCGTCGCCATGCTCGTCCTTCGCGCGACTCGGTCTCCCATGCGTGGTCATCGGTCGCGATCGCGTCGTAGGTCGCACGGATCTGGCGGACGCCGTCCTGTTCGTTGCCGATGATGTCGGCGGCGAGTCGGCGCGTGAACCCGAGCAACTCGCCGTGTGGGACGACGCGGTTGACAAGTCCGTACCGCAGCGCCTCCTGGGCGTCCATGAAGTTGCCGGTGAAGCTCATCTCCCGGGCGCGGCGGATGCCGATCGCCTGGGGAAGCAGCACCGTGAGCCCCCATCCCGGCATCACGCCGACGCGCGTGTGGGTGTCGCCGAACTTGGCGCGTTCACTCGCGACCAGGAAGTCGCAGTTGAGGGCGAGTTCGAAGCCGCCCGTGATGGCGACGCCGTTGATCGCGCCGATCAGCGGCTTGGTCAGCCTGCGGGAATGGTCCGCGGACTTCGTCGGTGTTCAGGTTGCCGTCGGCCCCGCTGCCGCCGCCGAGATTGTCCCCGGTGGAGCCGAGTTCCTTGAGGTCGAGGCCGGCGGTGAACGCCGGGTCGGTTCCGGTGAGGATCAACACGTCGACGTCGTCGCTCGCTTCGGCGATGCGCATCGCCTCCGGCATCTTGCGCAGCACCTCACTCGACAGCGCGTTGCGCGCCTCGGGACGATTCAGCGTGATGGTCGCGATCCGGTCCGAGATGTCGAGCAACACGACGTCGTCGCCGGTGAAGCTCGTGGAAGTGGACGTCGGCGTCGGTCATCTCCCCATGATGCCGAGTCATTCGGCGGGCAGGAAACTCAGACCGAGGTCGCCGAGCTTGACGAGTGTCGCCGCGATCCACCCACCGAGTGCACCGAAATGCTCGTCGAGCAGGGTGCTCCGGCCGTCGGCCACGGTCTCCTCCGCGAGCTCGTAGAGGCCTTCATAGGTGATCTCGACCGCGTACTCAGGCGTGAAGTCGAGTGGGTCGTCGGGATCGGGGTGGGAGATCTCGGTCGTCAGCCCGGCCCGTTCGAGTCGGTCGTCGCCGATCGGCGGGACTGTGCTCGGGGACGCTCGCGTACACCCGCTCGGCCTCGACCGGTTCGCTCAGCTGCTGCATCCGCAGGACGATCTCGATCTCGATCGCGGGTCGGACCTCGAGCTCGTCGTCGACGTACCAGCGTCGGTACGCCGCCTGGCTCCAGGCGGGCCAGTCCATCGTGATGTGGGCCACGATCCGCGGCGGTTCGCCCTCGCCCGGGAGCCCGTAGCTGGTCTCCCACGTGAGGTCGCCGACGAGTACATCGGACTGGAAGTGCTCTTCGAACGGTTGGCGCTCGAGATACGCCGACTCGAACGCATCGCGGAGCGCACTGATCGCATCGGTGAAGACGTGGTCGAGCATTCGACCGTGAATCTACCGACTCCGTGGGCTTCACCTGCCGGGAAACCGGGGAGCGGGCGTGTGGATGGCATGATCGGGAGATGTCACTCGTGCTCACCGACGTCCGCGACGGCGTCGCCACCCTCACCCTCAACAACCCTGACGAGCGGAACACGCTCACCGCGCCGATGGTCGAGGAGATCACCGCGGCGATGGACGCGTTCGAGAGCGATGACGGCGGTCGGCGCGCTGGTCGTGACCGGTGCCGCTCCGGCGTTCTGTGCCGGTGCGAATCTCGGCAATCTCGCCGAGGCCACGGGCGAGAGCCTGGGGCGGATCTACGAAGGGTTCCTCCGGATCGCTCGGAGCCCACTGCCGACGTTGGCGGCGGTCAACGGGGCGGCGGTCGGTGCCGGCGCGAACCTCGCGCTCGGTTGTGACGTGCGGATCATCGCCGACGAGGCGCGCATCGACACCCGGTTCCTGAATCTCGGCATCCACCCCGGTGGCGGACACACGTGGATGTTCCGCCGCATCGCCGGGCCGCAGGCGGCGATGGCGGCGATCGTGTTCGGCCAGGTGCTCGGCGGCAAGGAGTGCGAGCGGGTCGGTCTCGCGTACCGCTCGGTGCCGCGAGCCGATCTCGCCGAGGTCGCCCAGGAGTTCGCCGCCGGCGCGGCATCGGCTCCCCGCGAGTTGGCGATCACGACGAAGGCCACGATCCAGGCGATGGCCGACATCGACAATCATCCCGATGCGGTGGCCCGCGAGCTCGAGCCGCAGTTGTGGAGCACCCAGCAGCCGTGGTTCGCTGAACGACTCGCCGCGCTCCAGGCCAAGATCACCTCCAAGTACGCCGCCCGGCTCACCGCGGTGTCGGATCGGGCATCGCGTGGCGTCGTGCGACCCAGTCGCTCGAGGGTGGTGATGGAGCGAGCGGTGCAGGCGCGGTCGGCGTCGGTCGGCAGGTGGTCGTCGTCGAACGCGACCCGGTCGAGCGTCGTGCGCGACCTCGTGGGCCGTCTCCGCATCGTCGCCGAGTTCAGCGGTGAGCATCCGCGCGACCTGCGGCGCGGTCACCGCGTCCGGGGCCAGCGCCATGAATCGATCGTGCAACAGCCCCCACGGCCCGCGGGCGCGGCGCCGACGGATCTCGGTCCACGCGCGGAACGATGGCGAGGCCGCCGAACCCACCGGCGAGCAGCGCACCCGCTCTCGACGGGTCGGGCGAGGACCGCGTCGAGGACCGCCTCGGCGGCGTCACCGCCGACCGTCGAACGTTCGGCCTCACCGGCGAGCGGGACCGATGCGGTCGGGTCGAACGCCTGCCAACCGGTCTCGGGAAACCACACCTCGACCCACGCGTGGGCGTCGCTCGCCTTGACGGCGAACACGCCCGAGATCCGGTCCCGCTCGCCCGGGATGTAGCCGGTCGCGAGCCGGGCGGGGACGCCCTGCGTGCGGAGCATCACGACGAGCGACGAAGCGATCTGTTCGCAGAATCCGAGCTGCGAATCGAACAGGAAGTCGTCGACGGCGTCGCCGTCCGGAATCGGCGCGTCCAGGTCGTATCGGGTGTTCCGAGCGATCCACTCCTGGTAGGCGAGGATCGTGCCGTACGTCGAGCCGTCGACGCGCAGTCGCTCGGCGAGTTCGATCGTGCGGTCCGACGTCGAGGTCGGGAACATCGAGGAACGGGGCGACTTCCGCCCGGTCGGCGAAGGGCGCGAAACGGTCGCCGAGGTCGCCCTGGGCGTGCAGCATCTCAGCGGTCACGTCGACGCGCTGCGACACGACCGAGTACACGGTTCCGTCGCTGAGGGTGCGGTCGGCTCGGAGCGCACCGTCCGACCGGTTCGTGACGCTTCCGTCGAAGATGAGGGTCTCGGCGCGAGTCGCGGCGAACACGACGTTCGGGCAGGTCGGCCTCGACGTAGAACGTCTGGACGAACTCCTCGATCGGTACGCCGTCCGCCGTCGCGTCGCCGATCGTGGGGAAGATGTCGATCCGCGGACCCTCGACGGTTCGAGTCCAGCGTGTCGTCGGAGACCGTCCACCGCCGACCGTCGAAGTCGGTGAACGTCTGGCCACGCCAGAACGCCGGTTCGGGTGCGCGGACGCGCATCACGATGTCGTCGCCGAGGTCGCCGCGCACGGACGTGTCGAGCGTCGTGGAGAAGCCGGGGTACCCGCCGACCTGGCCGAGGCGCCGCGCGTCGGCGAGCCCGCTGGACGGTGCGATCGGGAGCCCCGTCGGGGCCGACGAGCGCACCCGACTGGTCGATCACGTCGTCGTCGTCGGACAGCGCCGGGAGTCCGAGACTCGCCGGTCCGTCGGGAATCGGGACCAGCGATGGCGACGGCGAGCGTGGCGGCGACGCCTGCGATCGACCACGACGGCGATGCGTGCCGCACGTCCTGCGGTGGCGACGGCGGTCGGACGCCGTGGCGCTCCGGTCGGTCGTGCAGACGGCGACGATCGCCGCGACGCGCCCACGCGATCATCCACCAACCGACGGCACCGTCGATCCGCAGGCCGGCGGCGTAGGCGGTGACGACGCCGGTGACGGCGAGGTGGACGCGGTTCGAGCGGCGATCGGCGATCTCCGCGCCGTGGAGCGACGACGAGCAGCATCAGCAGGTCGGGCATCGGCCCGCGGAGCGCCTCGAGCAGTCCACCGACGCCGGCGTTCTGGACGGCGATCCATGCCGAGCGCTGCGAGCGCGGCGCCGGCGGTGATGCTCCGGGCCCACACGCGGTCGCTCACCGGCGGTGAATCGCAGCGACATCGCCGTGGCCACGATCACGCCGGCGAGCACGACGCCACGCAGCACCGGCCCGGCGGCGAGCGCGCCGAGCAGCATCCACAGCGAGATCGCTGCGGCCGCTGCCGTTGCGATCCGCGACCGCGCTGCCGACCGCCTTCGTCAACTCGAGACGCGGACCGAACGACAGCTGTCGACGCCAGAACGGACTGCCCCGATTCGGCCGGGCCGCCCGAGGCGTTCGACCGTTCGGCAGCGACCGCCGACCAGTGCCGGGCGTCGTCGACGCTGGTGATCTCGACAGCATCGCCGTCGCCGGCATGCGTCCGAGTCCTGCGTCAACGTGACGCGGTGTCCGAGGCGGAGCCCCTCCTCGATCGTGTAGCGGAGTCGCCCCGCGTCGTTGTCGAGATCGACTTGCCAGCGGGTTTCCGATTCGGTCGTGCGGTCGTGCGCGATGACCTCGCCGGCGCGCAGCGTCGACGGCCAGTGGATGGCCTGTTCGCTCTCGCCTGGTCGCCATGGTCGCGATCCGTCGACGTCGACCGGTCTTCGCACCGTTGCCGGCCGTCGCTTCGCCGAGCGTCGGCGAGGCGACGCGGACGACCGGCACCAGGGGTCCGGCCGCATGGGGAGCGACGTGGATCGGCTCGGTTTCGACACGGTGACGGCGTCGCCACCACACGAGCGCCGGCGCGCCCGCCGACGCCGTCGTGACGCGAAGCGAACGCACCACGGCCGGACGGGCGCAGGCGATGCGAGAGCGTCGTGGGGGACGGCCGACTCCAGTCGTGTTGCGGACGCCGTGCGACCTCGATCCACACCGGGGCGGGCGACGACGATCGGTCCGCGTGGTCGATGATGATCGCAAACGGTTCGTCGACCGTTGCGACGCCGGGAGCGACCACAGCGACGCACGTCGACCGAGCGCAGGCGCCACCAGCCGGCGATGCGCGATCCCGATGAAGCCGACGAGCGTCGCGACGAGGAGGAGGACCACCGCTGCCGCGCCGGTCAGGCGAGCGATCGCCAGACCCGACCACCCATGCACCGAGCAGCGACAAGGCGCCGGGCGACAGCCCGGCGGGCCGGAGGCGGCTGGTCGAGTCGGACATGTTCACGGCGGACCGCAGTGGCTCAGGCCGACGGGGCGGGGATCGGATGCGACACACTCGGCCACGATGCGCTCGACCGGCCGTCGTCGAGCCGTCGCTCGTCGGCGACCAGGACGCGATGCCCGAGCGACGCGACGGCCAGTGCTGCGACGTCGTCGGGAACGACGTAGCGTGCGACCATCCATTGCAGCGCGGGCGCGGGCGAGCGCGATCAGCGAGACACCGGCGCGGGTCGAGGCGCCCAGTCGAGCGCCGCGGGTGCGCTCGCGTTGCGCTCGAGGAGGTCGAACGACGTATCGGCCCAAGCGCGTCCGAGACGTGGACCGCACGCACCGCGGCTTGAGCGGCGACGATCTGTGCCGGATTCGTGACCGGTTCGATCGCACCGAGCATCGAGCGTCCTTTGCGCCCGGTCAGGACGTCGACCTCCAACTCCGGACGCGGCGCGCCCGGGCGTGACGACAGCGGAGAATCGATCGAGCGCACCCTCGCCGAGCCCGTAGGTGCCGGCCATCTCGATCGGGTTCTGCGTCGCGACGAGCATGAACGGTGACGGCAGCGGATGGCTGGTGCCGTCGACGCTCACGGTCGACTCCTCCGCCGCCTCGAGCAGCGCCGACTGGGTCCGTGGCGTGGCCCGGTTGAGTTCGTCGAAGACGACGACGTTGGCGAAGATCGGTCCGCGTCGGAACTCGAGGCGGGTCACGCCGTCGCCGTTCGTGGACCGGCATCATCGAACCGGTGACATCGCCCGGGCAGGAGGTCGGGCGTGCCCTGGATCCGCCCGAACGACCCGCCGACGGCGCGGGCGATGACCTGCGCGAGCAGCGTCTTGCCGACGCCGGGGATGTCTTCGATCAGCAGGTTGCCGCCGGCGAGCAGCGTGGCGACGGCGACGCCGCCGACGTCGTGGTGACCGGCGACCACGGCGTCGATCGACGGCGACGAGGCGGGCTGCGATCTGCTGCGCATCGGTGTCGGATCATCTCGGCGGGCGGTCGGCGTCGCGCCGGAGATGCGGACGCTCGTCGATGTGAAGTGTCCGGTGGCAGGGGTGGGGCGAGGGTCGGCGACGGAAGCTGCACCCTCGTTCATCGGCGGATCGGTGTCGATGCTTGATCGCTCCGATTTCGCGCCGAGCTCCGATCCTCGGAATGTGACTTCTCGTGGTGGCACAAACACCCCTCGTGACGTGACGGTCGTCACGAGAACGCGCGCAGAACTGTTACACAACCCCCATGGGGCGGAAACACGCGGTGTCGTACTGTTGGGACGCACAGGAACCGAATCCACCGCGGCGTTATCAACCTGTGCCGCAAAGTAGGAGGTCACCAATGAGCCAGCGACATCGCGACACCGAGACGCCGATGCTGCCGAAACAGGAGCGGCGAGCGCACGCCCACAGCGAGCGCCACCGAATCCACGTCGAGCTGCAATCGGTCGCTCAAGGAGTGTCGTCGGGTGTAGCCCCCGAGGATCTGCACGAGCCGGGCAGCGCCTGGAAGCCGATGCATCACCATGATGCGGAGGTTGCCAAGAGCAAGCTCGCCAAGCGGAACCGCACGAAGCGCCATTGGAAGACGAAGATGTGGAAGCGACGCACGCAATTGCGTGAGGCGAAGATCGAGATGTTGCAGATGACCCGAGAGAACGGCATCGCCTCGTACTGATCAGCCGTTCATCGTTCACGACCACCCGACACGGGGCTCCGGGAGACCGGGGCCCCGTTTCGCGTCCCGAGCCGTGGTCATCGATCCGGGATGACGATCCGGGTCGATGAGCATCGTGGTCGGGATCGATGACGCGCTCGGGGCGGATGCATGGGTGCGGGCGGCGACGGCGGCGCGGTACTCGACGACACGGCGGAGCTTGAGGTCCTCGTAGCCACGGATCTGCATCGGCAGCGCGAGGGCATCGAGCACGCCCGCGATGTCGCCGGGTGCACTCGCCGAGGTGTGCGAGTTCGGCGTCGATCTGCGTGTGGTACTCGTCGATCAGGGCACGCTCGGTGCGCCGCATCTCGGTGCGACCGAACGGGTCGAGCCGGGTGCCGCGCAACCGTTTCGCCCTTCGACAGCGTGGCCATCAGCGGCCGCCCGACCCGCTCGTTGACGCCGAGCTTGGAGCTGCGTCCGAGCGCCTTGAGCATCGGCGGGTGGAGCCGCCAGGTGATCGTTGCCCCGCGACCGCCGACCCGCTCGGCCGCTGATCGCGACTCGTCAGCGAGCAGCAGGCGCGCGACTTCGTACTCGTCCTTGTAGGCCATCAGCTTGTGGAGGGAGCGGGCGACCGTTTCGGTGAGCCGCGGGTCCTGGTGATGTACCTGTTCGATCCGATCGAGGAACCCCGTGGCGTACGCCGCGGTTCTGGTAGGCGACGAGATCGGCCGCGAGCATGTTCATCGTCTCGGTGAGTTCGTCGTCGAGGTCGAGCCGACAGACGCGATGCGCAAGCGCGGGCGGGAGCGGGTCGACCTCCACGCGTCGGAACGGCCCCGGGCTGGGTGGCGGTTGCGGCGTCGACCACGCTGGGGTCGTGGATCCAGGCGCGACCCCACCGCAGGGCTGCGATGTTGGCGTCGATCTGGACTCCGTTGAGACGAATCGCCTGCTCCACCGCGGCCGGGGTGATCGGCAGCGCTCCGTGCTGGATGGCGGCGCCGATGACGAAGATGTTCGCCGACGAGGCGTTGCCGAGGAGCGATTCGGTACAGGCTGCCGGCATCCGTCAGGCGAGTCGCCGCGGCGTCGGTCCGACGGTCGAGTTGCGCCAGCAGTTCGTCGAGCGGCGGGATACGACGATCCGGGCGGCCGATCATCGAACCGGTGGGCGTCGGGCTGGTCGATCCGACCACGACCGTGTGTCCCGCGCCGCACGCGAGCAGCGTCCGTCGACTCGCCGCAGTGACGAGATCGAACGCGAGCAGCACGTCGGCGGTTCCGTCGCCGAGCAGGTTCGACTCGGGGGTGTGTCGGGTCGAGAGCCGGAGGTCGCTGACCACCGGCCCGGCCTTCTGGGACAGGCCGGTCTGGTCCATCCCGCGGCTGTCGTAGCCGTCGAGCATCGCCGCGGTCGCGAGGATCTGCGCGGCGGTCACCACACCGGTGCCACCGATCCCGGCGATCCGGATGTCGACGTGCGACGGATCGAACAGCAGCACCGGATCGGGGAAGTCGGTCGGTGGCTCCGGCATCCGCTGTGCCGATCCCGTCGTCGACGGGCTCGACGGTCATGAAGCTGGGGCAGTCGCCGCTCGAGGCACGAGAAGTCGAGGTTGCACGTGGTCTGGTCGATCGTCGTCTTGACGCCGAGCGGCGTGTCGATCGACTGGACCGACAGGCAGTTGCTGACCACACCGCAGTCGCCGCACGCCTCGCAGATGCGGTGGTTGATCACGACCCGTTGGGTCGGCGTCGGCACGAGGCCACGCTTGCGCAGCCGCCGGTTCTGTGCGGCGCACGCCTGGTCGTGGATCAGCACGGTCACGCCGGCGACCTCGCGCGAGGGCCTCTTGCGCCTCGACGATGCGGGTGCGGTCCCACACCGGCACGGTGCCGGCGCTGTCGCGTCGGCATGTCGACGCCGCGGTACCGCTCGACGTCGTCGGTCGTCACGATCACCCGGCGGACTCCGTGGCCGATCAGGATCCCCGCGATGTCGGGGACGCTCAACTGGCCGACGGGATCCTGCCCGCCGGTCATCGCCACGGTGCCGTTGTGCAGCAGCTTGTAGGTGATGTCGACGCCGGCGGCGATCGCCGCCTGGATCGCGAGCTGACCCGAGTGGAAGAACGTGCCGTCGCCGAGGTTCTGGATGAAATGGTCGCGGCTGACGAACGGCGCCATGCCGATCCACTGCGCGCCCTCGCCACCCATCTGGGTCAACCCGGCGGAGGTGCCGACCTGCTCGTCGTCCATCAGGAGCGTCATCGTGTGGCAGCCGATTCCGGCGCCGACGAGGACGTCGTCGGGGACCTTCGAACCCCAGTTGTGGGGACAGCCCGGAGCAGAAGTAGGGGGAGCGTTCGACACTCAGCGGGATCAGCGCGCGTTCCCGCGTCGGAAGCGGCTCGGGGGCGAGCCGGTCGCCGAGTCGGTCCGCGAGTCGGCGAGCGCAGCGCGGGAGCGATCAGGTCGGCGACGAGCACGCCGTAACCGACGATCAGTTCGTCGCCGCGATCGTCGCGTTTGCCGACGATCCGCGGCGCGTTCGGCGTGCCGTAGAGCGCGTCCTTCATCAGCAGCTCGATCGTCGGGTCCTTCTCCTCGACGACGACGATCTCGTCGAGCCCGCGCGCGAACGTTCTCGCCACGTCGGCGTCGAACGGCAGCGGGAGCCGGAGCTGAAGCAGGCGGATGCCGGCAGCCTCGATGCTCGTGATCGCTGCCCAGACCGAGGCGACGCAGCGACTCGCGCACTTCGCCGTAGGTGACGCCGGTGGCGGCGATGCCGATCCACGCGTCGGGCGGGTCGACCGTCACCCGGTTCAGCTGGTTCGCCGCCGCGTAGCGCCGGGCGCGCTCGAACCGCGTCGTGCGGATGTCGCGTTCGATCTCCATGTTGTGAGGCGGGAGCAGCCGCGCATCGGGTCGGTGGATCGAGCGGAACGCCGTCGATGTGCATGTCGGGGACGACGATCTGGAGCCGGTCGGGTGAGATGTCGACCGTGCCCGACCCGTCGGCGACGGCGGCGACGATCTTCATCGACGTCCACAGCCCGGTCAGGCGACTCATGGCGATGGCGTGGCGGCCGAGGTCGAGCGCCTCCTGGACATCGGCGGGATAGAAGACCGGCAGATGGAGGTCCATCAGCGCGAGGTCCGAGCTCGACGGAACGGTCGAGCTCTTCGCCGCCGGGATCGTCACCGACGATGACGAGGGCGCCGCCGTGGTGCGACGCGCCGGCGTACACGCCGTGGCGGATCGCATCGCCGGCGCGGTCGAGCCCGGGTGCCTTGCCGTACCAGATCCCGAGGACGCCGTCGTAGGTCGCGTCGGGTTGTCCGGGCGCGAGCTGGCTGCCCATCACCGCCGTCGCACCGAGTTCCTCGTTGACGTTCGGCTGGACGACGAACGTCAGCTGCGGCGCCGCCCTCGGCCGCCCGGACGAACTCCTGGTCGAGGCCGCTGAGCGGCGATCCCTGATAGCCCGACGCGAACGCTGCGGTGTTCAGACCCGACTGCGCGGTCGGCTCGCAGCTGCTCGATCGGCAGCGCGGGCCAGCGCGTGGATGCCGGTCATGAACACCGTGCCCGCGTCCTCTCCGTAGCGGTCGGAGAGCTGGTAGTCGCTCGTCACCTTCGACGATGTTCGTGGCACTGGCCGTTCCCTCGCTCGTCGTTGCCCGTCGTCGACGGGCCCCGCCTCACTCTCTCATGGGCTCGGGCGCCGTTCAAGACGCCGTGCGATCGGGCGGACGCGCGTCAGCGGGTGATCCAGCGCCTGCACGATCTCGGCGCGACGGACGTGCCACTCCTCGCTCGTCATCGCGTAGCGCACGTGGTCCTCCCACGTGCCGTTGATCTCGAGATATCGCTGAGCGATGCCTTCGTCGCGGATGCCGAGCTTCTCCATGATCCGGCGGCTGCGGGTGTTGCGCGGCACGATGCAGATCTCGACGCGGTGCAGGCCGAGCTGCTCGAACGCGAACTGCATCACGAGGGCGACGCCTTCGACGGTGTAGCCGTGCCCGGCGTGGGCCTGGTCGATCCAGTACCCGACGGTGCACGACTGCATCGCACCGCGGATCACGTTGTTCAGGTTGACCTCGCCGGCGACGCGTTGATCGACGAAGAGACCGAACTGATACGCCGTACCGGTCGCACGGTCGCGGTCGCGCTGCAGACAACGCGACGCGAACGCGGACTTGTCGGTGGTCGGGTCGGGCTGGTGGGCGAATCGGCTCGGCTCCCAGACCGTCAGCCACTCGTCGTTGCGCTGGCGGACCTCGCTCCAGGCGCGGAAGTCGTTGACCGCGAGCGGACGCATCATGATGCGTCGACCGTAGAGGTGCACCGGCGCCGGGGTTCGCGACGGGTGACGCAGCGCCATGTCAGCCCGCTCCCGGTTCGCGCGATGATCGATGACCTCGGTCAGCTCGAGTCGACGCATCACGGCGAGCACGACGCAGCAGGTTCCGATCACCGTTTCGACGTCGGCTGGATCGAGCCCCGGGTTGTGGAGGCGGTCGGCGATCGGTTCGGCGACGATCGTTCGGAACACCTCGTCGGCGTCGGCCCGGGTGAGGGTGTAGTCGGCGGGAAGGTCGTCGACGCCGATCTCGACGCGTCCGAGGCCGACGGCGTGGCGACCGGTGAACGCGACGGCGGGAGCGTCCAGCACCATCGACGACTCCGCGGACGACGTCGTCGAGGTGGTCGGTGACGATGCCCAGCGCGTTGGTGAGCTGTTCGGGGGCGGGCCGGTCGGCGCGCTCGAGTTCGCGTTCGACGAGCGACTCCGGGCCGACGGGCAGGGTCCAGTCGTCGCCGCCGACCATCGAGATCGTGATCTCACGGTCGGCGATGTCGATCAGCAGCGAGCCGGGGGTCACGGCCGATCGCCATCGGGAGCGCCGGGTGTTCCCGGTCGGAACGCGGGCGAGGGTCCAGCGTCCGATCGCGTCGTCACCGGTGGCGAGTTGGTGCGCGACGTGGGCGTGCAGGCACTTCACGCCGACGCGGGTGCCGCCGACGCCACCCGACGGACGTGGGCCGACGTGGTCCGGCGGCGATCTCGGCGTCCCGCTCGCGTTCGTACCGTCGGTGGATGGCGGCGATCTCGTCGGCATCGAGTTCGGCTTCGACCTCGTCGACCGCACCGTCGGCTTCGATCCGGCTCACCGCCTTCACCAGTTCCACGCCGACGAGATAGTAGAGCGTCGGCATCGGCGTGCCGTCGTCGAGGAAGGGAGCGTTGCGGACGACGACGGGATCACCGGTGGCGTCGCGAACGACGACGTCGAAGTCGCCCCGCGGGGCACGGCCGAGCAGCTCGGCGACTCGCGCCCGATCGTCCATCAGCTCCGGCGGCGGAGGAAGAACAGGATGATCAGCAGCGCCACGATCGCAGGTGCCGCCCGCTTGAGGATCGAGCTCCCGCTGACGTCCATCAGGTCGATCGGCTCGGCGGCAGGACCGTTGATCTTGCGGACCTTCGGCGCGTCGGCCTCGGCGGGTGAATCGGCGTCCGGCCGCGCGGTCTCGGCGGTGTCGTCGGCCGTCGATGCCGCAGCGTCGGCTGCACCGGCGTCGATGCCGTCCTCGTCGATCATGGTGTTGAGGTTGTCGGCGAACTGATCGATCAGCTTGGTGCTGACGTCGCCGAGGATGCCGCGGCCGAACTGCGCGACCTTGCCGGTGATGTGGAGGTCGGTCGTGACGACGACCTTCGTGCTCGTGGGCGACAGGCTCTCGGCGTGGGCCTTGATGTCGGCCGATGCGTTGCCGCGTCCGCCGGTGTCGCGGCCTTTGCCCTTGAGTTCGGTCGTGTAGTTCTCGTCGTCCTTCTCGACGAAGTGCGCGTCGCCCTTGAACTGGGTCGAGATCGCACCGAGCTTGACCTTGACGACGCCGCGGTACACCTCGCCCCACTCGTCGTCGTGGGCGATCTCCTGGAGTTCGGCACCCGGCAGGCACGGAGCGATCTTCTCGACGTTGGTGATGATCGGCCACGCCTCGTCGATCGGTCGGTTGACCGTGAATTCGTTGATCAGCTGTTCTGCCATCGTCGGAGGTCCTCTGCGGTGTCGATGTCGGTGGGTGAACCCGTGCACGGTACTTCACGTACGAGCTCGGGGCGAAGCCGCATCAGGCTACGGGCGCCCTCGTCGCCTCCGGTCGGCAGCAGATCCCAGACCGATCGGTGGAGTGCGACCGGGTTGCCGCGGCGTCCGTCGTAGGTCGCGACGGCGATCGGGGTGGATCCGTCGCGCGGCTGCGTCGGCGACCGCACGCCAGGCCGACGGATCGATGCCGGGCTGGTCGGCGAGCCCGATCGACGGCGACGGTGCTGCCGTTGCGGTCGGCGACGTCGAGACCGAACCGCACCGAGGTCATCTGGCCCGCCGCCCAGTCGGCGTTGTGCGCGATCTCGACGCCGCCGTCGTCGAGACCGAGGTCGGACCGCGCGAGGCGCCCGGTCACGACCACGACCTGGCCGATGGCGGCCGCCACCGCGGCGGCGATGGATCGCTGGGCCACCGATTCGGCCGGCCGCGAGGCAGTCGGAGGGAGCATCGCGGTCAACTTGTGACCGACGTCACGGAATCGGGAACCGGCGCCCGCGGCGAGCACGATCGCGGTCACCGTGTCGTCGGCGCGACCGGGTTCTTCCCTGCTCACGACGCACATCGCGCTCTCGGTGCCACGACCCATGCCAGCAGTCTGCATGACGATTCGCGCTCTCAAGATGTCGTTCAGATGTCGAAACCGCGCCGCTCCGACTCGAGTGTTTCGAATCGATGACGATATGTTCTCCGTTCGTCACAGAACGACATGGCGACGTCAGCGGCCCCTCGGCTGCGACAGGACTCTCTCGGACACATGACCCACACCACCCCCTCTCTTCTCGTGCGCGCACGACGCGGCGTGCGCAATGCCGCCGTCGTTGCGGCGTCGCTCGGCGCCGTGGTGACCGTGGCCGGCGTCGACGTCCGGCACCGCGTCGGCCCAGTCGGTCGAGCTGCCGGTCAACGAACTCGCTCCCGAGATCACCACCGCCGCCCGGTGCCGCTGTGACAGCACTCGACGCGTACGTCGCGACCGGATCGGTCGCAGACGAGCAGACCCTCGCCTGGCACCGTGCCATCGCCGCCCGCTACACCGCGCAGCAGCTCGGCTACGACGAACTCGCCATGGTCGATGCGTGGAGTTCGACGACCATCGCCCATCAGCGTGCGGTGCTCGGGGCGTTGACCCAGGTCGGCGTGCCCGTACCGCACGCAACACCAGCATCGAGAACGAGGGCTTCGACTGCTCGGGGCTCACGACCTACGCGTGGGCAGGCGCCGGTGTCGAGCTGTACCGCCAGTCGGGATCGCAGATCTCCGAGGCCAAGCGACTCGATCGCGAGTCGGCCAAGGCCGGTGACCTCGTGCACTACCCGGGCCACGTGATGCTGTACCTCGGCGTCGACGACGCGATCGTGCACTCGGTCAACACCGGGCGCACCGTCGAGATCGACACGATCCGGCGCGGCAGCGTCCGCTTCGGCGACCCGACGCCAGTAGCGCCGGGTCCGACACGCCGACGCTCAGGAGTGGATCGGCCCGCTGGAGTCACGCAGGCTCGGCACGCCCTTGCCGGTCCGTCGGGCGATGATCTCGGCGCAGATGCTCACCGCGGTCTCCTCCGGCGTCCGTGCGCCGAGGTCGAGCCCGATCGGCGACATCAGCCGGTCGACGTCCTCCGGCCGCGTCGACGCCCACGTCGGCCAGCCGTTCCATCCGTTTCGCGTGGGTCGTGCGGCTGCCCATCACGCCGATGTAGCCGACCCGGGTGGCGAGTGCGCCCTGGACGGCGGGGACGTCGAACTTGGGGTCGTGCGTGAGGATGCACACAGCGTCGCGGGGGCCGAGTTCGTGGCCCAGCTCCTCGAAGATCGGTGTCGGCCAGGTGACGCGGACCGCATCGGCCATCGGGAAGCGACGCTTGGTGGCGAACACCTCGCGGGCGTCGCACACCGTCACCCGGTAGCCCGAGCACCTTTGCGACGCGTGCGAGCGCCGCGGTGAAGTCGACGGCACCGAAGATCCACATCTGCGGTGGGGGAGCGTGCGATTCGACGAACACGCGGATGGTCGGCTGGTCGACCAGATCCTCGGGTGTGGTCTGGCCCTCGGGTCCGTAGCTGCGGACGCCTGACCGTGCGGCCTCGAGTTCGGCGAGCGCATCGCGTGCCACCACCCGGTCGAGCTCGGGATGGCCGAGCGATCCGAGTGCGTCGGCGCCATCGGTCGTGACGAGCAGCTTCGCCCCGACGTGCTCGCCGTCGATCACCGTGGCCAGCGCCACCGGCTCCTCGGCCGCGAGCAGTTCGGCGTACCGCTCGAAGATCGGCATCTCGCTCACCAGGCCAGCTCCTCGATGAACAGGTGGATCGTGCCGCCACAGGTGAGCCCGACCGCGAACGCCTCGTCGTCGGAGTACCCGAACGTGACGACGCGTGGCTCGGTGGTGCCCTCGAGGATCGACAGCGCCTCGCCGACGACGGCACCTTCGACGCATCCGCCGCTCACGCTGCCGGCCACCTCGCCCGATTCGGTCACCGCCATCGCCGCTCCGGGAAGTCGGGGCCGGATCCTTCGATGTCGACGACGCGTGCGACGGCGATGCGTTCGCCGGCACGCCGCCAGCGGTCGATGTCTCCGAGCAGGTCCTTCATGGCAGGTCCTTCATGTCGTGGTGCTCCCTCATGCGCTGATCACTCGTGTCAATTCTTCCATCGCTGCGACCGAATGCCCCTCGACGAACGCGTCGACGTGGGGGAGCGCCGCGGCCATCCCGCGCGCCAGCGGCGCGTACCCGGGTGTGACCTTGAGCGGGTTGACCCACACCAGCCGATGGGTGACGCGATGCAGGCGCTCCATCTGCGCCGCGAGCGTGTCCGGGTCGCCGCGATCCCAGCCGTCGGACAGGATCACGACGATCGAGTTGCGTGCGAGCCCGCGGACGCCCCATTCGTCGTTGAACTGGCGGAGGCCGTCGCCGAGGCGTGTGCCTCCGCTCCAGTCGATGACGCGTTCCGACGCTGCGGCGAGGGCGACGTCGGGGTCCCGGCTGTTCAGCTCCCGGGTGATCCGCGTCAGTCGGGTGCCGAGGGCGAACGCCTCGACCTTCTGGCGACCGGCGACGGCAGCGTGGACGAATCGCAGCAGTGCCCGGGCGTACGGCTCCATCGACCCGCTGACGTCGAGGAGCAGCACCAGACGTCGCAGCCGGGTGGTCGGTCGTGCGGAAGTGGCGCTCGATCGGTTCGCCGCCGGAACGGATCGCAGCCTGCATCGTGCGGCGGATGTCGGGGCGTGCGGTCGCCCGCTGCGCCGGGCCGAGGCGGAGCGACGAACGGGGCGAGCCGACCAGGCGCAGACTCGCCATCAGGTCCTGGGCGTGGACGAGCTCGTCGGAGCTGTACTGGGCGAAGTCCTTGTGGCGCAGGACTTCGGTGGTCGAGAAGCGGAGCTCGATGGTCGGGTCGTCGCTCGCGTCGCCCGACTCACCGCCGTCGTCGTCCGTGTCGTCGTCGGCGTCGACGGCGATCGTGATCGACAGCGGTTCGTCCTCGTCGGGTTCGGACGACGAGCGGCGCGCGTCGAAGAACACGGCGAACGCTCGGTCGTAGATCTCGATGTCCTCGGGTCGACGGGCGAGCGTCGCCCGCCCGGACCAGTAGACGCCCTCCCGTTCGTCGAGGCCGACCGCGCAGAGCGCTTCGGCGAACGTGTGCGTCGAGTCCGTCGGGACGCGGAGTCCGGCGCCGCGCAGGACGCGGGTGAACGCGACGGCGATCTCGGCCGGGTCGCTGCGCTGCGGCATGGCCCGATCGTCGGTCGACGGCGGGGCCCAGCTCACCCGTGCAGCAGGCCCTTCTCGAACGCCTGCTTCACGACCGCCGCGACACCGTGCTGTTCGACGCGCTGATGGTCCTCGCGGTACTTCAGCACCGTGCCGAGGGTGTTCGTCACCAGTGTCTCGTCGAGTTCGGTCGCACCGAGGCGGCCGAGCGCGTTCGCCCAGTCGATGGTCTCGGCGACGCCTGGCGGCTTGTAGAGGTTGAGGTCGCGCAGCGCTTCGACCGCGGCGGCGACCTGCCGTGCCAGGCCGTCGTCGACCGCCGGGACCCGCAGCTTCACGATGGCGACTTCGCGCTCGAACCCGGGGTGCTCGACCCAGTGGTAGAGGCAGCGCCGCTTGAGCGCGTCGTGGACGTCGCGGGTGCGGTTCGATGTGAGCACGACCAGCGGCGGCCGTTCGGCGCGGAAGACGCCGACCTCGGGAACCGTCACCTGGAAGTCGGAGAGGATCTCGAGCAGATACGCCTCGAACTCGTCGTCGGCGCGGTCGACCTCGTCGATGAGGAGCACCGGCGGCGGACCGTCGACGGTCTCGATCGCTCGGAGCAGCGCTCGCTTGATCATGAATCGTTCGCCGTACAGCTCGGCCTCGAGTGCGTCGGACGGTCATCGATGCCGTCTCGCCGGTGGCCTCGGCGGCACGCAGGTGAAGGAGTTGGCGGGCGTAGTCCCAGTCGTAGACGGCCTGGGCGACGTCGATCCCCTCGTAGCACTGGAGGCGGATCAGCTCGCCGCCCGTCGCCGCACTGAGCGCCTTGGCGAGTTCGGTCTTGCCGACACCGGCCTCGCCTTCGAGCAGCAGCGGACGCTGCAGCGTCATGGCGAGGAACACCGCGGTCGAGATGCCGTCGTCGGGGAGGTAGCCCTGCTCGGAGAGGGCGGTGCTGACATCGCTCGGCGTCACGCGGGCGACCTTAACCCCGGGGACGGACCACCCGGTGAGCCGTGAGGCGATCCACCGCGTCGAGGACGGAGCTCGCGCGGTCGAGTCAGGGGCCTGCGGTCCGGGCGTCGATGATCTCGGTCACGACGTTGTACGGCCAGCCGTCGGGGAGGTCGGTCGGCAGTGGCGGGAGCGGCAGCACGGTCGCCCGTTCCTCGCCGACTTCGACGTAGCCGTAATCCTCACGCGCAGCTTCACGGATGCCGTCGGCCGTTTCGAGGCGGTGGTCTCGGCCTCGAGTTCGTTGTTCACCCGTTGGAGTTCGTCCAGCTGCGCCTGGCGCTGCTCGATGTCGACGTCCTGATCCCGCCACGTGCCGATCGGGAGCACGAACACGGCGAACGCGATGGCCGCCACGATGCCGAGTGCGAACAGTCCGGTGAAGAGCGCCAGCCGCGGTCGTCGTGAGATCCGCTTGTCGATCGGGATCGGACGGGTGAAGTCGCCGAGGCGCGATCGACCGTCGTCGGAGGCCTTGACATCCGCGGGACGCGGGATCGAGGTCGTCTTCGAGCGGGGCACGGCGACATTCTGGCAGCGCCGAAGGCGATTCGGCGGTCATCTCCGCGACATTCGACCTCTCGTCGAGGTCGAGATGACCCGGTGTCGGTGCAACGGGTGGCGTGCGACGCGTGTCCGATCCCGCTGCACCCGTCGCAGCAGACGACCGGATGGTGGACTCCAGATCAGCGGAGCGGGGCGAGGGCGGAGCGGCCGCGGTACTCCGCAGCGTCACCGAGCATCGACTCGATGCGCAGGAGCTGGTTGTACTTGGCGACGCGGTCGGAGCGGGCCGGTGCGCCGGTCTTGATCTGGCCGCAGTTGGTCGCGACGGCGAGGTCGGCGATCGTCGAGTCCTCGGTTTCACCCGAACGGTGACTCATCACCGACGTGTACGCGTGGCGCGTGGCCAGCCCGACGGTGTCGAGGGTCTCGGTCAGCGATCCGATCTGGTTGACCTTGATCAGGATCGAGTTGGCGACCGACCGGTCGATGCCGGTCTGGAGGCGTTCGGAGTTGGTCACGAAGAGGTCGTCGCCGACCAGCTGCACCCGATCGCCGACCGCTGCGGTGAGCGTTGCCCAGCCGTCCCAGTCGTTCTCGTCCATCGCGTCCTCGATCGACACGATCGGATACGTGTCGACCAGCCGCGTCCAGTAGGCCGACATCTCGGCCGGGGTGAGGACCTTGCCCTCGCCCTTCAACTGGTACGCGCCGTCCTCGAAGATCTCCGACACGGCCGGGTCGAGGGCGATCGCGATGTCGTCGCCCGGCGTGAACCCGGCCTGCTCGATCGCTTCGATCAGCACGGTGATCGCTTCCTCGTTCGAGTCGAGGTTCGGCGCGAATCCGCCTTCGTCGCCGACCGCCGTCGACAGCCCGCGAGCGCCGATCACGGACTTGAGCACGTGGTAGGTCTCGGTGCCCCAGCGCAGCGCCTCGGAGAAGCTCGGCGCACCGACCGGCATGATCATGAACTCCTGGAAGTCGATCGAGTTGTCGGCGTGGACGCCGCCGTTGATCACGTTCATCATCGGCACCGGGCAGGACGTGGGCGTTGGGGCCGCCGACGTACTGGTAGAGCGGCATGTCGAGCTCGATCGCGGCGGCCTTGGCGATCGCGAGGCTCGTGCCGAGGATCGCGTTGGCACCGAGGCGGGCCTTGTTGTCGGTGCCGTCGAGGTCGATCATGACCCGGTCGATCAGCCGCTGGTCGAGGGCGTCGTAGCCGATCAGCTCGTCGGAGATCTCGTCGTTGACGAAGCCGACGGCGGACAGCACGCCCTTGCCGCCGAAGCGTTCGCCGCCGTCGCGGAGTTCGACCGCCTCGTGTTCGCCGGTCGACGCTCCGGAGGGAACCGCGGCGCGGCCCTCCGCCCCCGAATCGAGGAGGACGTCGACCTCGACCGTCGGGTTGCCCCGGCTGTCGAGAATCTCGCGTCCGTTGATGCCGATGATCTCACTCATACCCGTGGAACGTATCCGATTCGTCGCCGGAAGAACCCGACGACTGTCGAGAGATCGTGACCTCGTCGGGTGCCGACGCGAGCACGTTGTCGATGTAGGAGTCGAGTGCGTCCTCGAGCGGGACGTCGACGGTGGCGTTCTCGGACAGGAACCACCGGTGCTCGAGGAGTTGGTGGTAGATCTCCGCGGCCTCGAGCTTGGCGAACATCTCGGGCGGAATCCGGGCGATCAGCGGCTCGAAGCGGTCGTCGAGCCAGCGCACGGCGACGACGTTCTCGGGCAGCGTCCGCGCCGTGTGCGCCGCCGTAGCCGGTCGGCAGTCCGGCGTCGATCTTCGCCTGCCGTTCGAGGTTGAGCTGGTGGCCGAACGAACGGATGTCGTCGAGCAGACGCCGTGCCTGGTTCTCGGTGGTTTCCAGGCCGGTGAGGTTCTTCAGGCGTTCGGAGTGGAAGCCGTGCTCGACCACGCGGGGGATGTAGCGCAGCCGACCGCCGCCGGCGTCGTCGACGATGTCCATCTCCTCGACGTCGAAACCGAGTTCGTGGAGACGTTGGAGGTGTTGGTCGATCTTGAACGTCTCCCCGGGAGCGAACTCCTGCGCCGTCGGTGAGCTCCTCCCAGAGCCGTTCGTAGCGGTCGCTGATCTGCAGCGCGACGTCCATCGGGTCGATGTCCTCCTGCAGACGGCCGCCCGGCCTGCAGGTCGAGGAGGCCGCCGGCGACGTTCTCGGTGGCGACCTGCAGATCCAGGTGCCGCTGACCGTCGGAGAGCTGGGCGTACTGCTCGCCCGTCTCCATGTCGATCACGTAGGCCGACAGCGCGCCGGCGTCGCGGCGAAACAGCGTGTTCGACAACGAACAGTCGCCCCAGAAGAACCCGGCCAGGTGGAGCCGGACGAGCAGCACGACGAGCGAGTCGAGGACGCGTTCGCCCAGGTAGGGGATGGTGAGGCCGCGTCCGGCGAGCAGCGTGCGATAGGGGATGGAGTAGTCGAGGTGGCGGGTCACGAGCATCCCGTCGGCCCGATCGGGCTTGTCCGTCACCGCGGCGACGACTTCGGCGGTGGGCAATCCGTGGTCGTCGAGTTCGCGGAGCAGGCGGTACTCGCGGCGCACGAGGTCGTCGGGCAGTTCCTTGATCACGTAGCTGGTGCCATCGAGCTCGATCAGGCGCACGACGTGGCGATGCAGGCCGAGCACACCGTGCATGTGCGGGCAGCGTCCACTCGTTCAGCCGCTCGGAGAACGGGAGACCGGCGATCTGCGGATGGTCGGACGGGCTCGCGATCTGCAGGCGCATGAGGCATCAGTGTGGCGCACGCTCCGGCCTCCGCGCGACGCACGTTTCGCTGCGAAATGCGGCCTCAAGTCGAGACGAGAACTTGCCGATCACCTGACCGTGACCGAACTCGATCTTCGCGGTTCCGACGTGGCCGACGTCGGTGGATCCGCTGATCTCCATGCTGCCCGAACCGGGAACTGATCACGGTCGAGCCCCCGTTGAAGGCGACGTCGGCGCCAGCGGTCCCCGAACGGCTCCCGACCACGCCGGTGCTCGCGATCGACGGTGTTCTCGGCGGCGATCGCGTTCGGACTCGCCGGGTTCCAGATCGCACGCGGGATGAACGGCGAGGACCGGATCAGCCTCCTGTCCTGGGTCGAACTCGCGCTCGCGCTGCTCGCGGCGGCCGGCACCGTCGGATGGACCTGGATGGTCGTCGAGAACGCCCGCCGGCTCCTCGCTGCCGGACGCACGACCGAGGCCCCGTCGCCCAACGCCGTCGCCGCTGCTTGGGCGATGCCACTCGTGGTCACCGCGGCAGCGGTCGGTGCGACCGCCTACCTCGAACTGAAGCTCAACACGCCGGATGCCGAATCGACCTCGACGATCCCGCTGGCCGTGGCGTGCGGCGCGTTGATCGTCGCGATGTTCGTCTCGTACCGACCGTTGTTCATGCTGTCCGCCGTGATGCGCCGTCTCGGTGCGGTCACGGGTGCGCTCGCCCGCTGGATCTGGGTGCCGCTGTCGCTGGCGATCGCCGGGAGCATGACGCTGATCGGACTCCGAGCCGGTGGTGCGTACGGCGACGACTTCGACGGATTCGCCCCGGCATGGGCACTCGGCATCGTCGCGATCCCGCCGGTCGTGATCCTGCTGGTGCTCGCCTGGCGCGGTGGTCGGGTCGTCGAAGATGCCGTCCAGTTGGCCTACGACCGTCGTGCGGGCATCGGCCGTACCGGCGTGGGGCGCGGACGGATGGGCGTGCTACGCCCGGCTGCTGCGCGCCGACGCCCGACCGGCGGTGCACGATCGACATCCGCAAGCGGATTCGACTCGTGCCCGGTCTCGTCCATCGTGCGGCTGGCGATGATGACGGCGGTCGCTGCGCTGACGCTCGTGAGCGTCGTCGGTGCGCTCGTGATGTTCCTGTTCTGGCGCGAGTCCACCGACGGTGCGCTGCTGCCTGCGCAGCGCGAGCGGGCGTGGACCGCGCTCGAGGGGTTGCAGTCGCTCGAGCGGATGCTCGCGCTCGGTCTCGTCGGTCTGGCGAGCGTCTGGTCGTTCCTCAGCGTGCTCAACGCTCGGCTCGCCAGCGGTCGTCGTCGGAACCCGCTGCTCGCCGCCGCCGCGTGGCCGGCCGCCGCATGGACGATCTGGTACCTGGCGGACCGGTTCGCCGACGACGAACGGATCGGCTCGATCGTCGTCGGGTTCGCCCTGCAGGCGGCCGTGCTCTACGTCCCGTTCTTCCTGCTCGAACGGGCCGCCGTCGCCGTCGGCGCCCGTCGCAGCCCGCTGCGCCTCACCTACGCGCTCGGTGTCGTTCTCCTCGTTCACATTCAGGGCCTCGGTGGTCTGTCGACGCTCGTCGAGACGACCGAGACGGATCGATTCGGTCGCATCGCCGCGTACCTCGCACTCGCCGCGGTGCTCGAACTCATCGTGACGATCGCGATCACCGATGCCAGCACGCTCATCGCCGACGCGTCGGAGAAACGTGGCCGAGAAGCACAACTTCCTCGCCGATCAGCGGAACCACGTCGAGTACCCGGAGCAGTGGAAGACGTCGAAACCACAGGGCGGCGCAGATGCCTTGCCGCGACCCTCGGGCCCGCCGGCCGAATCCGTCGCCAGCACAGCGCCGCCACCGCCACCGCCGCCACCGCCACCGCCATCACCATCACCGTCACCGTCACCGTCGACCGTCACCGTCACCGTCGTCACCGCCAGCGATGCCGTGATGGCCGGGTGGGCGCCACTGTCGCCCGAGCGTCGCCTTGCCGATCTCCGGGAGCGAGCCATGGTCGACCTCGAAGAGGCCACCGCCCACCAGGATGCCCGCGCTCCCGCGCGTCCGATCCGACCGGATTCGGACCGGTGGCTCCGATCGGGGCACGGCTGGATCAGGCCGAACCGATGGTCGACGTCAGCGTTCTGACGCCTTGACCCGATCCCACAGTGCGTCGAGCACCGTCCAGCTCGGCGGCGCGCAGATCGATCTCGTCCTCGCGCGCCAGCCGCTCGACCCCTTCGAACCGGGTTCGGAACTTGTCGGACGCAGACGCGGAGCGCGAGCTCCGGATCGACGCCGACGTGTCGAGCGACGTTGACGACGGCGAACAGGAGGTCGCCGAGCTCGGCGGCGGTTTCGGCCGGATCGCCGGCGTCGATCGCGTCGATCAGCTCGCCGGTCTCCTCGGTCACCTTCGGGATGCGCACCCGACGACGTCCGGCCAGTCGAACCCGACCTTCGACGCCTTGCGACCGACCTTGGCGGCGTAACTCAGCGACGGCAGCGATCGCGGGATCCCGTCGAACACCGAGGTGCGACCCTTCTCGACGCGCTTGATCTCGTCCCAGTTCGACAGCACCGTTGATGGTCGGAGTCGTCGACGACGACGTCGCCGAACACGTGCGGGTGTCGTCGAACGAGCTTGTCGTGGATGCCGTCGGCGACGTCGGCGATCGTGAACCGACCCTGCTGTTCGGCGATGACGGCGTGGAACTCGATCTGGTAGAGCAGGTCGCCGAGCTCCTCGATCAGGTCGTCGTCGACGCTCGGATCGTCGGCGCGTTGCGGGTCGGCGAGCGCCTGCAGCGCATCGACGACCTCGTAGGTCTCCTCGAGCAGATACGGGATCAGCGTCTCGATGGGTCTGTTCGATGTCCCACGGGACACTGTTCGCGCAGCGTGCGGGTGAGGTCGTGGAAGCGCACGTAGTGGCGGCCGACCGGCGCGGCGAGGTGCGGCACGTAGATCGAGGTGAGGTGGTCGGCGTCGACGACCTGGTCCATCTCGCGCCCAGGTCGTCTCGACGATCCGCTCGTCGGGCGGTGCCGAGTGCGTGCAGGACCGTGACGGGTTCGTCGCCGGTGGCGTCTTCGACGGCGAGCTTGATGTCGCTGAGCACCCAGTTGGCATGCGTGTGCGCGACGAGGAGCGGACCGGTCTCGCCGGCGGCGGCGGCGGCGAAGTCGTGCCCGTCGATCAGTCGGACCCGCTCCTCGACCGGGTCGATCCCGAGCCGTGCCCACGCGACGTCGAGGAACGACATCGCCGGGCGGATGTCGAGCCCGATCGCGCTCGTCGGGACAGCGTTGCCGCAGGAGCCGGACGGTGCGCTCGAGCACGAGCGGTGAGCCCGGCACGGCGTAGAGGATCTCACCGTGCTCGTGGGCGTCGGCGATCAGCCGGTCGGCGATCCGGGCGTACACGTCGTCGAAGGTGTCGGCGGTTTCGTACAGGTCGTCGTGTGCGATCGCGCCGCCGGGCGCCTCGGTCACCAGGTGTGCGGACGGGTGGATCGTCGTGCGGAGATGTCGCCGTCCGATCCGTTCGATCGCGGCGAGCGTGTCGGCGGTGACGTGGTCGGCGCTTGCCCGGGCCCAGGCCGACGACGGTGATCGACGGGCGTTCGGCCGGACGATCCGCGTCCATCGAGCTCAGCCGAGCGGAACGACCGACGCGCTCGCTCGCGTCGAAGGTGCCGTATCGCGAGGCGACGTGGATGTCGAGATCGTCGACCACGAGACCGACGCCGCTCGTCTGGCGGATCAGCTCGATGATCTGCGTCGAGGTCTTCGGGCGGCAGGTCGGTGGCGCTCGCGGTAGACGAGCACGAGGCCGGCGGGGGAGCCATCGACATTGGACGACTCCGTCGACGGCGACCGGATTGGCCGCGTCGAGCGTGAACAGTGCTGCGATCTCGGGCGAGGGTTCGGACAGCTCGGCGAACTGGTTGATGTCGAAGCATCCGGCCTCGCCGTTGACGGCCGCGAGGTCGGCGTCGGTGTTCACCTCGTCGAACACGTCGGCGAAATCGTCGCCGGCTCGGAGCCGATCGGCGGCTGCTTCTGCGGCGTCCGGTCGCCCGCTTCCGCGCTGGAGGTCACGATCAGACGAACACACGTCACGCCGGCCACGTCGATGCCGTCGCGGTAGAGCGCGAGCAGCTGTTCGTCGGGGATCGCCCCGATCGATGTCGGGGCTGAACAGCCCGTTCTCGATCGCCGTCTGCCTCGATCCAGCCGGAGATCACCGGCCGGACGAGGTTCAGATCGTTGCGGGCTTCGTCGGGGATCTGTTGCCCGTCGAGCAACTCGTCGAGTTCGGCTGATGCTGAGTTCGGTGTCGCCGACGCGGGCGACGGCGTCGGCGTCGGAGAACGTGGTGCACCCTGCGGTCAGCGCGGCGGCGGCGAGTGGGAGCAGGATCGTCATCAGTCGGCGATTCACCCGCTGCACGCTATCCGTTGCAGGCGCCGCTGGCGGGGCGCCGGGCGCGTCGACGTCACTCGGTCGGCACGAGGTCGCGCAGGAACTGCACGAGGTAGGTGGCGGGATCCTGGCGGCGGGGGAGCGGGACGACCAGTTGGAGGAGGTCCTCTTTGTACTTGGCGCCCTTGGAGAGGCGTCGGAGCCGGATCGTGGCGCTGACGGGAAGATCGATCGGCTGGATGCGGGCATCGCTCGACGTGATCTGGAGGTCCCGGATGCCGAGCCGGTGGCATTCGGCACGGAGGTAGCCCACCTGGAGCAGCGACTCGGCCGGTGCGGGCAGCGGGACCGTAGCGGTCCTCCCACTCGGTGCGGATGTCGTCGACCTGGGCGTCGGTCGTGACGTCGGCCAGCCGGCGGTAGGCCTCGAGCCGCAGCTCCTCCTTCTCGACGTAGTCGCCGGGCAGGAAGGAGTCGGTCGGGACGTCGAGCTTGATCTCGGCGGGCTGGTTGGGCAGCGGCTCGCCCTTCATCTCGCTGACGGCCTCGGTCACCATCTGGCAGTAGAGGTCGTAGCCGACCGCCGCGATGTGGCCGGACTGCGATTCGCCGAGCAGCGATGCCGGCACCACGGATCTCCAGGTCGCGCATCGCGATCTTGAAGCCGGAGCCGAGTTCGGTCGATTCGCCGATCGTGCGCAGCCGCTCGTAGGCCTCCTCGGTCAGCACCTTGTCCTGCGGGTGGAACAGGTAGGCGTAGGCGCGCTGGCCCGACCGCCCGACCCGTCCGCGGATCTGGTGCATCTGGCCGAGCCCGAGCAGGTCGGCGCGCTCGACGACCATCGTGTTCACGGCCGGCATGTCGATGCCGGACTCGATGATCGTCGTGCAGACCAGCACGTCGAACTCGCCGTCCCAGAAGTCCTGGACGACCTGTTCGAGCGTGCCCTCGTCCAGCTGACCGTGGGCGATTGCGATGCGCGCCTCGGGGACGAGCTGTCGCAGGCGCTGGGCGCTGGTCTCGATCGAGCGGACGCGGTTGTGGACCCAGAAGACCTGCCCTTCGCGGAGCAGCTCGCGGCGGATCGCCTCGACCGCCACGCGTTCGTCGTACTCGCCGACGTAGGTGAGGATCGGCTGACGCTCGGCGGGCGGGGTCTGGAGCAGCGACAGGTCGCGGATGCCGACGAGGCTCATCTCGAGCGTGCGTGGGATCGGCGTGGCGGAGAGCGTGAGGACGTCGACGTTCGTCTTCATCCGCTTCATCTTCTCCTTGTGCTGGACGCCGAAGCGCTGCTCCTCGTCGACGACGAGGAGGCCGAGGTCCTTGAAGTGGATGTCGGCGGCGAGCAGCCGGTGGGTCCCGATGACGCAGTCGACCTCGCCCGACTTCACGTCGGCGATCACCTTCTTGGCCTGGGCGGCGGTGAGGAACCGCGAGAGCACCTCGACGCGGATCGGGTAGCCGGCGAAACGGTCGGCGAACGTGTTGCCGTGCTGGGTCGCGAGGAGCGTCGTCGGGGCGAGGACGGCGACCTGTTTGCCGTCCTGGATCGCCTTGAACGCGGCGCGGATCGCGATCTCGGTCTTGCCGAATCCGACGTCGCCGCACACCAGGCGGTCCATCGGGAACTCGCGCTCCATGTCGGCCTTGATGTCGATGATCGCCTTGTGCTGATCGGGGGTCTCGACGAACGGGAACGCCTCTTCCATCTCGGCCTGCCAGGGCGTGTCCTGTGCGAACTGGTGGCCTTCCGCGGTGATCCGCTGCTGGTAGAGCAGGACGAGTTCTTGCGCGACCTGACGGACCTCCGACTTGACGCGGCTCTTGGTCTTCGCGAAGTCGGAGCCACCGAGCTTGTGCAGCTTGGGGGCCTCGCCCCCGACGTACTGGCGGATCGCGTCGATCTGGTCGGAGGGGATGTACAGCTTGTCGCCGCCCTTGTAGGCGACGAGCAGGTAGTCGCGTTCGACGCCGCCGATCGCGCGCTTGACCATGCCCTCGTACTGGCCGACTCCGTGCTGATGGTGCACGACGTAGCTGCCGGTCTTGAGATCCTCGAAGGTGCTCGCCGTCTCGCCGCGCTTGCGCGGTCGCGCGCCGACGGTGGGCCCGGCGGCGACCGGTGAGGTCGGACTCGGCGACGATCGCCACCTTCGCGTTCGGCAGCGTGACGCCACGGTGCAGCGGCGCCACGACGATCGAACCGCCGCGCGGGAGTTCGTCGGGCTGCCGGGGACGAGTGCGAAGTCGAGACCCTGGTCGAGCAGCAGCGACTTGAGACGGCGGGCCGAACCGTCGCCGTCGGCGGCGACCACGACGCGGTATCCGTCGGCGAGGAGGTCGCGGAGACGGTCGGTCAGACCGGAGCCGTCGCCGACCACCGGGCCCCATCCCATCGCTTCGACGAGCGGGGTGTCGGGTGACTCGGGCGTCGAGTCGATCGACCAGAACGAGCCGGCGGCGGTGAGCAGCACGTCGGGTTCGGCGTGCAACCGGGGGAACGTCTTGTCGGGATCGCGGGCCCACGTCGACGCCAGCGTGCGGGCGAGGTCGTCCTCCTCGGCGATCAGGTCAGCGGCGCGATCGCGCATCCGACGGGGCTCGATCAGGACCACCTTCGCAGCTTCGGGCAGAACGTCGGTGATCAGCATCGCGCGGTCGCCGTTTCCGTCGTCGACGAGCCAGGGGAGCCACGACTCCATGCCGTCGAAGTGGTTCCCCTCCGACAGACGCTCCCACTGTTCGCGACCCCACGGTTCGGTCTCGACGAGTGCGGCGGCGCGCTGCGCGGACCTCAGGCGTCGGCGTGAGCTCGCGGGCAGGGAAGATGCGGGCCTCGTCGAGGTCGACGGTCGAGCGTTGGTCGTTGACGCTGAAGCGGGTCAGGCGGTCGACTTCGTCGCCCCAGAGGTCGATGCGGATCGGGGCGTCCGCACGGGCGGGATACACGTCGACGATCGCGCCGCGTCGGGCGAACTCGCCGCGGTGTTCGACGACTTCCTCGCGGCGGTACCCGAAGCCGACGAGGGTCTCGGCGAGACGGTCGGGGTCGACCTCGCCACCGGGACGAACCACGACCGGTTCGACGTCGAGCGCTCCCGGGCCCGAGCTTCTGCAGGAGCCCCCGGACACCGGCGACGATCACCTTGGGGACCCGTGCGGGATCCCGGAGGCGCCACAGGACGTCGAGGCGTTGGCCCATGGTCTCGACGTTCGGGCTGACGCGTTCGAAGGGGAGGGTCTCCCACCCCGGGAAGAGCGCGAGTTCGTCGTCGTCGAGGAACTGGCTGAGGTCGTCGTGCAGTTGGCGGGCCATCGTGCCCGTCGGGCAGGCGACGAGCAGTGGGCGGCGGTTCGAGAGCGTGGCGAGGGCGGCGATCGAGATCGGTCGGGCCACCTCGACGACGGCCAGGCGCGCATCGGGCTCGCCGAAGGCCCGGGTCAGTCCGGGCTCGTCTCGGAGGAGCGGTGCGAGCGACCGCAGCGGGGCGCCCGTCGGAGCGTCCGGCTCCTCGTCGGGGTCGGTGAGGGCCTGGCCGTGCTGCGCGGCCGATCGGAGTTCGTCGTGGCGCAGATCGGTCACCCGGGCCATTGAACCCCGACGCGACCGTTTTCAAACGGCCACCCGGCCACGTCGCCACCCGCCATCCCCACCCACGCCGTCACCACCGCGCACCCACCCCGTTCTCGTGATCTTCTGCAGCGCAGAGCGCTGGAAGAGATCACGAGAACGCAACGATGGGGGCAATCGGGATCAGCGTCGGGAGTTGAAGCGCTGCATGGCAGCGTCGACGCCCTCGGCGATGATCATCTCGACCGCGTCGGCGGCTTCGACGATCGCCACGTCGAGCACCTCGCGCTGGCGTTTCGGGATCTTCGCCAGCACGTGGACCTTGCCCACGTGGGAGCTGTCGGGCTTGCCGACGCCGATGCGCACCCGGAGGTAGTCCTGGGTCTTCAGGTGTTGCGTGATCGAGCGCAGCCCGTTGTGACCGGCGAGGCCGCCGCCGACCTTGATCTTCATCTCGCCGGGTGGGAGATCGAGCTCGTCGTGGATCACGATGATCTGCTCGGGCGACTCGATGCGGAATCGTCGCACCAGCGCGCCGACGGCGCGGCCCGACTCGTTCATGTAGGTGATCGGGAATGCCAGCGCCGTTCGTTCGTCGGCGCCGTCGGGACCGGGGAATCGCGTCTCGGCGAGCAGTGCGTTGTTCCGGCCGCCCTTGAGGGTGACGCTGCGTGGCGTTCGGCGAGGAGGCGGAGGGCGTCCTCGCCGACGTTGTGGCGGGTGTTGGCGTACTTCTCGCCCGGGTTGCCGAGCCCGACGACGAGCCAGTCGAACGGCGCACCCTTGCCCTCGCGGCCGAACAACCCCATCAGCGGTCATCCGGGCCGAAAACGGCACGATCCGACGCGCCGAGCGCGTCGGATCGTGCCGGATTCGCTCGGTTGGTTCACTCGCCCGATTCGTCGGCGGCAGCGTGTCGTCGCCACCTTCGCCTTCGGCGTCACCTTCCGCGGCCTCGGCTTCGGCGGCTTCGGCTTCGGCGGCCTCCTCGTCGAGCACCGGGGTGCGCATGATCGACACGGTGATGACCGCCGACTCGGGATCGGAGGTGGCGGTGACCCCGTCGGGAACGGCGAGGTCGGCGACCGTGATGGTCGAGTCCATGTCCATGTCGGACACGTCGTAGACGATCTCGTCGGGGATGTTGCGCGGCGTGGTCGAGACCTCGAGTTCGGTCATGATCTGGTCGATCAGGCCGTTGTTGTCGTTGACTTCCTTGGCGGTCGCCGGTCAGGTGGATCGGCACGTTGACGACGATCTGAGCGTTGAGGTCGACCTGGATGAAGTCGAGATGCTCGATGTTCAGGCGCACCGGGTGGCGCTGGACGTCTTTGATGATCGACGGGTACATCTCGCCGTCGATCGTGAGGTCGAGGATCGTGTTGAGCCCGGCGCTGCCGGACACGGCGGCGCGCAGTTCACGACGGTCGACGGAGATGCTCAGCGGGTCCATGCCCCGGCCGTAGACGACGGCGGGGATGCTGCCTTCGCTGCGGAGGCGGCGCGAGGAGGAGCTCCCGGTCGCTCCGGCCGGTGGTTGCGTTGAGAATGGTCTCGGTCATGGTGGTGGTGTCCAAACGTGTGCGGTGGGTGCCTGGCGAATCCGATCATCGCCAAGTGCCACCGGTCGAAATACAGCAGCGAGCAACGCTATCGGCGCCGCTCCGACACCTCAACCGCCCGCCGCCCGCCCCCGTCCCAGCCCCGCCGCCCGTCCACGACCCTCGCCGACCAGTGCCGCCAGGCCGGGCCCGCACCATTCTTCGGGCACCCACCGATCGCGGCAAATTCCGGCGGATCGTGACGGTGAGCGTCAGGATCCGCCGGGAATTGCGCGACGCGACATCGAGTCGCTCCCCGAAATTCCGGCGGATCGTGACGGTGAGCGTCAGGATCCGCCGGGATTTCGGTCATGAGGCGCGACCCGTGCGAGCAGCGCGGTGCGGTGCTCGAACGCTGCGTCTGATCATCAGCGCGCGGCCTGGTGGGGATCGCAGCGCAGCGACTCGTCGAGCGCGATCGTCTCCCATCCGATCGCGAGCGCTCCGAGCGCTCGTTCGTTGTCCCGTCGGACGCCCTCGTCGCCGCCGTGCCACCAGCTGTGCCCGGGCTCGACGCACAGTCGCAGCGTCGGGCCAGGCGATGTCGACGTGGATGCGATGCCCTGACGGCAGATCCAGGCGATGCTGGCGAACCGGTTCCGGGAGGCCGACTGATCGGAGCGCCTCGATCAGATCGAGTTCGAGCCCGCTCTGGGCCGGCCGGCCGCTGATCGAGCGCGACCTCGAGCCAGCGCTCCATCCGTGCGGTTCCGTTCTTGCCCACGGCGACGATGGTGTCGGAGGTATGCCGCGGCCGACTCGGGGCGTGACGAGGCCGAGGTGCCAGCAGTCCTCGGCGGCCCGTCGAAATCGTCGGTCACCGAGGCGCGCCGCGAGGTCGTAGAGCATCCGGTGCGGTTCGGCGACCGCCTGGATGTCGGCGAGCGTCGTCCGATCAGCGTCTGCGTCGTACCAGCTGCTCGACCGCACGCTGGTCCATGCCGGCAGTCGCACGCGGTGGCCTTCGGGGATCGTCACGCAGATCGTTCGGTGCGGCATCTCTCTCAATCCGTGGAGCCGGCCGGCCGTGGGCCCGGAGAGGAAGCCCAGCTCTCCGAGGTGCAACGAGACGGCGGCGCACCTCGCCAGGAACGTGTCGGGCGACGATCGGACACGCACGGTTCGGGCCGTGACATCGACGAGCGTGCCTGCGCGCCGGGCACGTGAGAGGGCGGCGGTGCTCGACGCCGGCGGCCGTGAGTTGCGTCCGGCTGAGGACCCCGAACTGTTGTGAGGCGATGCGAAGAAGCGCTGGATTGATCACACCTCTTCAGGGGGTCGTCAGCCCCACCGAGGGGAAATCGGACCTGTTCGCCCCTCACCGCTCCCGAAATCCCGGCGGATCGTGACGACCACCGTCACGATCCGCCGGAAATTGCGGATTGGTGCTCTGGCGGATTGGGGCGTTGGCGCTTGGCGGACTGGCGGGTTGGTGCGTTGGCGGATTGGCGTGTGGATCGGGCCGCGGCGTGGCGTGGGCTCGGCGAGGACCGGGAGGCGTCAGGCGAGGTTTTCGCCGTCGAAGATGTCGCTCACGCTGGTGTCGTCGAACACGGCGCCGAGGGCCTCGGCGATCAGCGGGGCGACGGAGAGCACCTCGACGTTCGGGAGCTGCTTCTCGGGCGGGAGCGGGAGCGAGTTGGTCAACACGAGGCGCTCGAGCGGAGCGTTCTTGAGGCGGTCGACGGCGGGGCCCGACAGCAGGCCGTGCGTGGCCATCGCCCAGACCTCCTTGGCGCCGCGCTTCTTCAGCAGTTCGGCGGCCGCGACGATCGTGCCGCCGGTGTCGATCATGTCGTCGGTGAGCACGCAGGTACGACCCTCGACGTCGCCCATCACCTCGGCGGCCTCGGCCACGTTGGTGGTGCCCTTCGGCCGGCGCTTGTAGATGAACGCGAGGTCGGCGCCGCAGTCATCGAGGTGCTGCGCCATCCGCTCGGCGACCTTGATCCGGCCGGCGTCGGGCGACACGATCACGGGCTCGGTTGCGTTCTCGCGGACGTACTTCTCGAGCACCGGCATCGCGGTGAGGTGGTCGACCGGGCCGTCGAAGAAGCCCTGGATCTGACCGGAATGGAGATCGATCGAGATCATCCGCTTGGATCCCGCCGCCTTGAACATGTCGGCGACCAGCCGGGCGGTGATCGGTTCGCGACCGGCCGCCTTGCGGTCCTGGCGGGCATAGCCGTAGAACGGGCAGACCGCGGTGATCCGCTTGGCGGAGGCACGCGACGCCGCGTCGATCATGATCAGGTGCTCCATGATCGAGTCGTTGACGGAGCGACCGTCGACGCCGAAATGGGTCTGCATCACGAACACGTCGGTGCCGCGCACGGATTCGCCGAAGCTGCAGCGGACCTCGCCGTTGGCGAACTCGACGAGGTTGGCGTGGCCGATCTCGATGTTGAGATGGGTGGCCACCTCCTGTGCGAGTGCCGGGTGGGTGCGCCCGGTGTACAGCGCGAGCCGTTTGGTGGTGACCTTTTCCATGATGGGCGATTCTCTCCCTGCTACATCGACCGTTGTCGACGCTCGTCAGCCGGCGGGCGCAGTGTAGAACGCCCCGGTCACGCTTTCCGAAGGACGGACGAGCCGACGGGTAGGTGGGCGTAGGGGCCGACGACGGCATCGGTGCCGACCTCGGCGTCGTGACCGACTGCGTGGAGGATCTTGGCGCCGGCGCCGACGGCGCAGTCGACCAGCTGGGCGTCGGGACCGATCTCGCAGCCATCACCGATCGCCGTGGTGCCCTGCAGGATCGTGCCGGGGTAGATCGTGACGTCGCGACCGATGGTGACGTTGACGTCGATGAAGGTCTGGCGGGGATCGAGCATCGTCACGCCGTTGAGGAGCCATCGTCGGTTGGTGCGCGCCCGGAGCTCGCGTTCGGCCGAGCGCCAGCTGCCACCGGTCGTTGACCCCCTGCGTCTCGGCGGCGGGCGCCTGGACACAACCGACGCGGTGCCCCATCTCGGCGAGCGCCGCGACGACGTCGGTCAGGTAGTACTCGCCTTGCGCGTTGTCGGTGGTCAGGGTGCGCAGGGCCGGCCCGAGGAGATCACGTCGGAACGCGTAGATCGAGGTGCACACCTCGCGCACGTCGAGTTCTTCCGGCGAGGCGTCGCGTTGCTCGACGATCCGCTGGACCTGGCCGTCACGGCCCCGCACGACACGTCCGTATCCGGTGGGGTCGTCCATCATCGAGGTGAGCAGCGTCGCAGCGTTGCCGTTGGCGACGTGGGTGGCGACGAGCTCGTCGAGCGTGTCGGGCTGGAGGAGCGGCGTGTCGCCGGGGAGGATGAGGATGGTCGATTCGTCGTCGTAGTCGTCGCCGTCGAAGGCGGTCATGCCGATCGAGGCGGCGTCGCCGGTGCCGTTCTGCTCGACCTGTTCGACGAAGGCGACGTTCGCCCACGCCGGGGCCATCGACTGGACCTTCTTCGTGACCTGCTCGGCGCCGTGGCCGACGACGATCGCGGTGCGTTCGGGTGCCAGCTTCTCGAGCGCGTGGATGACGTGCAGCACCATCGCCCGACCGCAGATCATGTGCAGCGGCTTGGGCCGGCTCGACCGCATCCGCGTCCCCTCACCAGCTGCCAGCACGATCGCCGAAACGCTCATGTTCGCGAGCCTACTGGCGGCACGCGACGGTGGACCCGGCTTCCTGCAACCTGTCGAACCCCGTGGCACCGGGGCTGGCAGACTGGGAAGCGCATGAACCGCTCTGCACCGCACCCGTTTCTGCATCCGTTTGCAGCTCCGGCCACGCCTGAATCGGAGTTCATCGAGATCGTCGGTGGCGCGGGCGCGACCGTGCGCGACGCGGCCGGCCGCGAGTACATCGACGCGCTCGCCAGCCTCTGGTACTGCCAGATCGGTCACGGTCGACGCGAGATGCGCGAGGCGGTTGCGGAACAGATGACCGCGCTCGCGGTCTACAGCACGTTCGATCCGTTCACGAACTCGACGGCTGCCCGGCTGGCCGAGCTGATCGTCGGCGTCTCACCGCTGCCGGACGGGCGGGTGTTCTTCGGCTCGTCGGGCTCGGAGGCGATCGACACCGTGTTGAAGTTCGCGCGGCTGGCCTTCCAGCTACGGGGCGAGCCGGATCGCCAGATCGTCGTGAAGCGCACGAACGGCTACCACGGGACGAACTTCGGTGGCACCTCGGCGCAGGGCATTGCCGCCAACCGGACGGGATGGGGCGACCTCGTCCCGCATTTCATCGAGGTGCCCGAGCGACGACATCGAGGCGATGGCGTCGGTCTTCGCCGACCACGGCGAACGGATCGCTGCGGTGTTGACCGAACCGGTGCAAGGAGCAGGCGGGGTGCTGATGCCACCCGACGGGTACCTGGCGAGTGCCCGACGGCTGTGCGACCAGCACGGTTCGCTGCTCGTGTTCGACGAGGTGATCTGCGGGTTCGGGCGAACCGGATCATGGTTCGGGGCGCAGACCTTCGACGTCGTTCCCGACATGTTGACCTTCGCCAAGGGCGTGACGTCGGGGTACCTCCCGCTGTCGGGCGTGGTGGTCGGACGGTCGGTGTGCGACACGTTGGAATCGATGGACGGGCTGTTGCGCACGGGCTACACGTATTCGGGTCATCCGACCTGTGCGGCCGCAGCGATCCGCAACATCGAGATCATCCGCGACGAGGGTCTCGTCCAGCGAGCCGGCCACCTCGGCGACCTGTTCGGCGACGGTCTCTCGGCGATGCAACGGGACGGCCTGATCCGCGAGGCGCGTGGTGTGGGGGCGCTGTGGGCGGCCGAGCTCCACGACGACGCGACGGAGGTGCGTGGCGAGCTGCTTCGCCGCGGGGTGATCCTGCGTGGCATCGGCCCGACCCTGGCGCTGTGTCCACCGCTCGTGATCACCGACGAGCAGGTCGGCCGTCGTGCTCGACCATCTGGCCGACGTGCTGTCGACGCGACGCTGACGAACGCCGGCGAATCGGCGTTCGGTCCGCGACATCACAACGTTCCCGGGAGAGGAATCGAACCCCTATTCTCGGCACCAAAAACCGCTGTCTTACCGTTAGACGACCCGGGAAAGGCATCGTGGCCAGGCGTCACGGTAGCGGCGCGTGGCGCCACTGGCCACGCCCGATAGCGTGGCGGACCTTATGGGTTCTCTGATCAAGAAGCGCCGCAAGCGCATGCGGAAGAAGAAGCACAAGAAGATGCTTCGCCGCACGCGTCACCAGCGTCGCAAGTAGCAAACGTACGAATTCGTCACTCGGCGAACGGCGCAGCCGTCGTCGAGGTGACCACCACCCGAGCGCCCTCGTCGACCAAGTCGCCGAGGGCGTTGTCGCGCTCGTCGTCGGTGAAGGCGCGCTCGGTGAACCACGTCGCACCACTCCCGGCGAGTACGGGCGTCTCGCCGATCCGTTCGGCGATCGCATCGCGCCACCAGCGCATTCGTGGTTCCACGGCGAGGGCGGCGACCTCGAGGTCGTTGGGCCCGTCTCCGGTCGGGCCGCCGAGATCGTCCCAGGCCCGGTACGCGGCCGGCGTCGACACCGAGAGCGGTGGGATCACGAGCGTGATGGTGCGGTCGATGTGGGGAAGCGGTTCGACGATCTCGCCGATGCCGGTGACGCGTGCACGACCGCCCACGAGACAGAACGAGATGTCGGCGCCGAGGCGCGAGGCGGCGAGCGAGCGCGTCGGGGTCGGTGCCGAAGCCGGCCCAGTGCAGCACGGCCGCGGCGTCGGTGGAGCCGCCGCCGAGGCCGCCGCCGTGCGGGATCCGTTTGTCGATCGAGACGTGGGCGCGCCGCCCGACGAGTTCGAGGGCACGGGACGACCAGGTTGGAGTCGTCGGCGGGAACGCCGTCGGCGAACGGACCGCTCACGTCGATGCCGTCGCGATCCGGGGTGATCGTGATCAGGTCGTGGAGATCGATGCTCACCATCTCGGCATCGATCAGGTGGAAGCCGTCGTCGCGGACACCGGTCATCCGCAACGAGCGGGTCAGCTTGGCGTGGGCGCGCAGTGTCGTGCCGGGAGCCTCCTCGGGGCGTGGGGCCACCGTCGTCACCGACCTGCGACCGCGTTGGTCAGGCGGACCCAGGCATCGACGCCGAGCTCCTCGGGGCGAGCGGTGGACGCGACGTCGGCGGCGTCGAACTGCTCGGGCGTCACGATGCGGGACAGCGACTTGCGCAGCATCTTGCGGCGCTGACCGAACGCCGTCTTGACGAGCTCGAACAGCGCGTTCGGGTCTGCGTCGGGCGGGTCGCGTCGGGTGATCTCGACGAGCGCCGACTCGACGTTCGGCTTCGGGAAGAACACCGCCGCCGGGACGTGACCGACGATGCGAGCTCGTCCCCAGTAGGCCGCCTTCACGCTGATCGCCCCATAGGCGCTCGAGCCGGGAGCGGCTGCGAATCGCTCGGCGACCTCACGCTGCACCATCACCAGGATGCGCGTGACGTGGGGGACGTCGTCGAGCACATCGCAGACCAGCGGTGTCCCGACGTTGTACGGGAGGTTGGCGACGAGCGTCCAGCCGCCGTCGACCGTCGGGTCGATCAGGGTCGTCCAGTCCGACTTCCATCGCATCGGCCTCGACCACCGAGACGTTGTCGACCCCGGATTCCTCGACGATCGCGGCGAGGACCGGGACGACGCCGCGGTCGACCTCGACCGCCGTGATGGTGGCCCCGGTCTCGGCCAGGGCGAGGGTCAGCGAACCCAGGCCGGCGCCGATCTCGACGACGTGATCTCCGGGCCCGACGCGTGCGAGATCGGCGATCCGCCGCACCGTGTTCGGGTCGGCGACGAAGTTCTGGCCGAGGTCGCGACGCGGCGCGAGGCCGTGATCGTCGAGCAGCTCGCGGATCGCCGGGCGCGAGTGGGTCAACTCGCCGGGCCGTTCGTTGTCGCGATCACTGCGTCAACTCGACGCTGATCGGGGCCTCGGTCGGGTCGGCGAGGAGCGCGAAGGTGTCGCTGTGGAGCACGACGTCGGCGGTCTGCGTGAACGGGGCGGTCAAGGTGACGCAGGTGATCGAGCGCCCGTTGTCGAGGTTCTTGATCGACACCGTCAGCCCCGAGGTGACGTTGCGCACCAGACACGAGCGAACGCCGGCCACGGTGCTGCGGTAGCTCGCGGACAGTTCGAGTGCCGGCGTGGCGGGTCGCGCCGGGATGGCGATCTCGTTGAGGCCTTGGTTGACGTCGCCGACGGGACCATCGAGGAAGATCGGGTCGGCGTCGGACAGGGTGATCGGTGGACGGTTGGCGCCGTTGTCGGTGACCGGCGGATCGCCGTCGGTGACGGGCGCGACCTCGGTGGTGATCGCAGCGGTGCGTCGTCGGTGTCGGTCGACGAGTCGGACTGGCTGTAGAGGTAGATCGCCGGGAGCGCGATGAGGGTCAGCACTCCCAACAGCAGGGAGCGTCGTCGATCGGTGTCCTCGAATGCCATGGTTTTGCCCGCTCCCGAGCGTATCTGCCGTGCCGACCGGCGATCCGTCGCCGTATCGGATCGCTCGGCGGGTCGGGTGCCATCCGCAGGCACGGTCCGATCCGTTCGGTTCGACGAGCGTCGGGTCGCGGTCGCGGTGGCTCAGCCGTGGCCGGGTGTGAGCCGGTGGCCGAACGCGGCGTGCGTGGCGGCGACGGTGGCCGCCGCGAACTCGCTCGACCGGTTCGTCACGGAGGTCGGCGAGGAACTGCCCGACGTGGGGGACCCATGCGGGCCGGTTCCGCTTGCCGCGGTGCGGGACGGGTGCGAGGTACGGGCTGTCGGTCTCGACGAGCAGCTTGTCGGCGGGACAGAGCAGCGCCGCCTCCTGCACGTCCTTGGCCGAGTTGAACGTGACGATGCCCGAGAACGACAGGTGGATGCCGCGCTCGAGACCCTTGGTCGCGGCCTCGGGGCCACCGGTGAAGCAGTGGAAGATCGTGCGCTCGGGCACACCCTCGGCGTCGAGGATCTCGAACGTCTCGTCCCACGCGTCGCGGGTGTGGATGACGAGGGTGAGGTCGCGCTCGTGGGCGAGCGCGATGTGCTCGGCGAACACCTGGCGCTGCTGATCCCGCGGCGAGTGCTCGTAGTAGTAGTCGAGGCCCGATTCGCCGATCGCCACGATGCCGGGCGTGTCGAGCAGGTCGACGATCGAGTCGGTGCCGTTGACCGCGTCGTGCGGATGGAGCCCGACCGTGGCGAACACGTTGTCGTGACGGCTCGCGACGTCGATCGCGGCCAGCGAGGTCGCACGGTCACAGCCGACCGTGACGAGGATGTCGACGCCCATCTCGGCGGCAGCGGCCACGGCACCGTCGGGTCCGTCGGGGATCCGCTCGTCGTGGATGTGACAGTGCGAGTCGATGTAGTGAGGCGCGGGGGAATTCATCGAAGAACCCCCTGAGCGTCGAGCGCGGCCGACGCCGTGAGCGCCAGCGAGCAAGTCTGGCGTTCGGCCGACCGGCCGTGGCGCGCAGCCGGTCGCCGACAGGCCGAACCAGTCATTGGAGCTTGATGCGGGGGAACAGTGGGTCGCCCTTGACGACCGCGTTGCCGGCCGGGTAGCCGCCCCACTCGACCGCGTCGGGGAGACGTTGGTCGATGACCTGGCCGGGCATGCCGATCCGCTCCCACACGGCCTGGGCGGTGTCGGGGATGGCCGGCGAGCAGAGGATGGCCACGATGCGCAGCGCCTCGAGGGCGTCGCCCATCACGCGGTCGACGTCGGGTCCGGGTTCGGCCTTCCACGGTTCGTTCTGTTCGAGGTGGGAGTTCGTCGCGCGGATCAGGCCCCAGGTGGCGTCGAGAGCGCGGCTCGGCTGGATGTCGGCCCAGTACGCGGCGGACTCGGTGAACGCGGTGGCGGCGGCAGCGGCGAGCGGGCTGTCGGGGTCTGCGCGCGGTGCCGACGCCGTCGCACTTCTTGGCGACCACCGTCGCCACGCGCGCCGCGAGGTTGCCGAGGTTGTTGGCCAGGTCGGAGTTGTACCGGCCGACGAGGCCCTCGTAGGTGAAGTCGCCGTCGCTGCCGTAGGGGGTCTCGGCGAGCACGTAGTAGCGGAAGCCGTCGAGGCCGATGTCGTCGATCAGGTCGAGCGGGTTGACCACGTTGCCGGAGGTCTTCGACATCTTCTCGCCGCCGACGAGCAGCCAGCCGCCGATCGCCCAGCGCTTCGGCAGCTCGACACCGGCCGACATCAGCATCGCCGGCCAGTACACGCAGTGCTGGCGGACGATGTCCTTGCCGATCAGGTGGGTTGCCGGCCACCAGTCGGTGTAGTCCTCGGCGTCGTCGCCGGTGGATCCGAAGCCGACCGCGGCCAGGTAGTTCGTCAGCGCGTCGAACCACACGTAGGTGACGTGCTTCGGATCCCATGGGAGCGGGATGCCCCATTCGAGCGAGGTGCGGCTGATCGAGAAGTCGCGCAAGCCGCTACGGATGAGGCCGAGCGCCTCGTTGCCGCGATGCTCGGGGGTCATCGCCGTCGGGTGCTTCGCGTACCAGTCGAGCAGGCGGTCCTCGAACCGGCTGAGGCGGAAGAAGTAGTTCTCCTCCTCGAAGTAGTCGACCGGTCGCTGGTGGATCGGGCAGAGTTCGCCGGCCCCCGGCTACACCCTCGGCCGAGACGAGCTCGTCGTCGGAGTAGTACTCCTCGCAGGCCACGCAGTACTTGCCGGCGAAGGTGTCGAGTTCGATGTCGCCCGCGTCGTAGCAGCGCTGGAGCAACTCGGCGACCGCGTCCTTGTGGCGCTGTTCGGTGGTGCGGATGAAGTCGTCGTTCGCGATGTTCAGCCTGTCCCACGCCGCTGCGAACTTCGGGGCGATCTCGTCGGTGAACGCCTGCGGGGTGACGCCGGCGGCTTCGGCGGCCTGCTGGATCTTGAGGCCGTGCTCGTCGGTGCCGGTCAGGAACTTCGTCGGGATCCCCATCAGGCGGCTCCACCGGGTGACCGCGTCGCCGATGATCGTCGTGTACGCGTGGCCGAGGTGGGGCTCGGCGTTCACGTAGTAGATCGGGGTCGTCACGTACGTCCGGCTCACGGCGTGCACGCTACTGCCCGGCTCCCCAGCTCGGCCCCGATGTTCGTCGGTGCCAGGCACCAACGAACATGTTCGTCGGCGCCTGGCATCAACGAACATGAACCCGATGTCACACGGGTGCGGCTCGGGGTGGGTCGGTTCGTTGCTCTACCGTGCGCCCGGTGAGTCGATTCTCAGCTGCCACGGCCGTCCGACCGACGGGTGACGGCCGCTATGTCGCCACCGTCCACGAGGGATGGGACATCGGCGGCAACGCCAACGGTGGGTACCTGATGGCGATCGCAGGGAGGGCCATGGCCGATGCGGTCGGGCGGCCGCCGCTCACGCTGACCGCGCACTATCTCCGCCCGGCTCCGGCCGGTGAGTGCGAGGTCGACGTGTCGCTCGTCCGGTCGGGTCGGCGGCTGGCGACGGCGACCGCGACACTGTCGATCGCCGGGAAGCCGACGCTGCAGCTCCTCGGGTCGTTCGGTGAGCAGATGCCAGGCGGCCCGAGTCGTCAGATGGAGGGGCCGGTCGAGCTGCCCGACTGGGACGACTGCGCGCTGCCGCCCTCGCCGACCGACGGCCCGAAGCCGGCGTTGATGGACGAAGATCGATGTGCGGATGCGTCCCGGGGACGAAGGATTCCGGCGCGGCGAGCCGTCGGGACGGGCCGAGATGAACGGTTGGTTCGCGCTCGCCGATGCCGAGCACGTCGACGCGATCGGGTTGCTGCTCGTCGCCGATGCGTTCCCGCCGCCCGTGTTCAACACCGGCCTGCCGGTGGCGTGGGCGCCGACGGTCGAGTTGACCGTGCACATCCGTGGCGTGCCGGCACCAGGTCCGCTGCGGTGTTCGTTCCGCTCGCGCTTCATCCACGACGGTCTGCTCGACGAGGAAGGCGAGGTCTGGGACTCGACCGGAACGCTCGTCTGCCAGTCCCGCCAACTGGCGCTCACGCCCCGCCCGGCCGACTGATACGGCGGGTCGCCGTCAGCGGCGGAAGAAGCTGCTCGAACGTCGCTTGCGGCCGACCTGGGTGCCGATCACGAAGCCGCCGACGCCGATGCCGACCGTGGCGACGCCCGAGAGCGTGCGTCGAATCACCGACTTGGTTCGCTGGCTGAAGATCACGATCGGCCACCCGTTGCGACGGGCGTGGCGCTCGAGCTTCGAGTCGGGATTGACGACGACGGGATGCCCGACCGCTTCGAGCATCGGCAGGTCGCTCGCCGAGTCGCTGTAGGCGTAGCTCTGGGCGAGGTCGTAGCTGTTCCACGATGCCAGCGCCTGCATCGCTTCGACCTTGCCCTCGCCGTAGCAGAACGGCCCGTCGAGTTCGCCCGTGTAGACGCCGTTCTCGACGCGGCTCCTCGTGCCGATGCCGCTGGTCATGCCGAGTGCGTGCGCGAGCGGTTCGACGATCTCCTGCGGGGCGGCCGAGACGATGAACGTGTCACGGCCCGCGCGGCGGTGCCGTTCGAGCAGTCGTTTCGCCTCGGGTCGCACTCGTTCGATCAGCCGGGGCAGCACCTCGGCGTTGAGTGCCTGGAGGTCGGCCTGGAGCATCCCGGTCGACTGCACCGAGGATCCGCTTGCGGACCTCGTCGCTGGTGTCGTCGCTCGCCCCGAAGAGCTTGAACGCGACCGCGCCTGCCGGCGTCGCGTACGAATTCGTGGGTCGGGATGAGACCGGCCTTGCGCGCCTGGATCGCGAGTGTGAACGCGGACGAACCCGAGATCAGCGTGCGGTCGAGGTCGAAGAAGGCCGCGCTGGGCCCGCTTCCGGTGACGGCGACGTACTCACTCATCGCCCTCAGTCTGCCCGGTCAGTCGGCCGTCGGTGCGTCGGATTCCGTGGTGGTCTCGAGGACCAGTCTGGTAGACGTCGCGTCGCCGTCGGCCCGTCGCCGCGGCGACGTGTGCGGCGGCATCCCGTTTCGAGGCTCCGCCGGCGATCGAGTGCGCGCAACGCGACGCGCACGTCGGCGTCGGACGCCGGCGTCGACGTCGGTCGACGCGCCGCCGAGCACGATGACGTATTCGCCGCGCGGTTCGCCGATGCTCGATCGATCCGAGCGTGCCGCGCACGGTCTCTTCGTGCAGTTTCGTCAGCTCGCGTGAGATCGACACGGGCCGATCGGGGCCGCACGCGTCGACGAGATCGGCGAGTGTGCGTTCGATCCGGTGGGGCGCCTCGTAGAGCACGACGGTCCGGGTCTCGGCCGCGATCTCGGCGATCCGCTCGGCACGTTCTCGACCCTTGCGTGGGAGGAACCCCTCCATCGACGTGGCGGCCGCTCGGCAGCCCGCTGATCGTCACGGCCATCGTCGCGGCGGTCGGGCCGGGGACGGCGCTGACGGTGTGACCGGCCGCGATCGCGGCGGCGACGAGACGCTCGCCGGGGTCGGAGATGCCCGGGCTCCCCGCATCGCTCACGACGGCGACATCGACACCGCTCGACAACACGTCGAGCACCTGACCGGTGAGCTCGAACTCGGTGTGCTCGTTGCAGACCGCCAGCCGATTCGCACGGATGCCCGCGTGTTGCAGCAGCTTGCCGGTGCGCCGCGTGTCCTCGCAGCAGACGAGGTCGACGGTGGCGAGCACCTCGATCGCACGCGGCGACAGGTCGCCGAGGTTGCCGATCGGTGTGGCGACGAGCCACAAGGTGCTCATTGCTCGTCGCGGACTTCGATGACGTCGCCGACGTGGACGCCCCACCGGGCGAATGCACCGGCTTCGGCTTCGATCACCATCCGGGCTCGCGGTACCGGTAGCCCGATGCGCTGTCGTGGCATCTGCACCGTGCGCACGACCAAGCCGTCGGCATCGAGGAAGGCGACGTCGATCGGGAAGCGCATCCGGATGGTGTGCACCCACCGGCACGGCTCGATGACGAGTGCCCCTTCGAAGCGAGTCCCGTCCGAGCAGCCCATGCCGACGTTCGCTGCGGGTCGTGGCGCGTTCGGCCGACGCGAGGACGTGCGCATCGCTGACGAGCCAGGGCATGTCATGAGCATGCCACGGAGACGACCCGTGACGGGTGTCCCGCCTTTGTCGTTCGCAACGAGCGCAGCGGCGGGTCACCCTGTCAGTCAGCCTGTGAAGACCGGCCGCCGTTTCATCGTTCGTGGGTTGCGGTGATCTCGGCGGTTGCGATGGCGATGGGCTCGATCGCGTCGCGTGCGGCGAGTGCGTCGAGGCCTGGTGCGAGACCGAGTGGCTCGGGGAGGGCAAACAGCTGGAAGACGTAGGTGTGCGGGCCGTCACCGGGGGGAGGGCAGGGTCCGACCCAGGCATCGACGCCGGCGTCGTTGATTCCATAGGTCAGTTCGGCTGCGGCGTCGGTGAATTCGGTGCTCTCGCCGGGGATCCCGTAGACGATCCAGTGGCTGAACGGCTCGGGGGTGGGGGCGTCGGGGTCGTCGACGATCATCGCCAGTTCCGCGGTTCCGTCCGGAACCGACTCGACTCGGACGACGGGCGGAAGGTTGCCCTGGTCACAGACGAGGTCGGTGGGGAAGGCTGCGCCGTCGACGACACTGTCGACGGAGAACGCCAGATCGACCACTGGGGCCTCGGTGGTGGTCGGTGCTGCGGCTGTCTCGGGTGCTGCGGCTGTCTCGGGTGGTGTGGCTTCCGCTGGTGCGGTCGTCCCCGCAGCCTCGGTCGTGGTGCCCTCGGTATCGCTTGCGGCACTGTCGTCGGAGTCGGAGCCGGAGCAAGCGCCGAGCAACAGCGTTGCTCCGGCAGCGGCAATGAGCAGGGTTGTTCGTGTGGGGTGGGGGTCGCTCATGCGGCGATGTTACGACGGTCCGTCACCCACGCGTTGCCCGGAAGCGCCTCGCAGGTCGCCATGGATCGTCGCGCTGATGTGACGTCGCCGGGGCCCAGTTGTGCGGTCACCAGGGCTCTGCCGCACCCTGCGACATGACGAGTCTCGCCGTCGGCGAGGCGCGGCGACCGGGTCCGTGACGTGCGGGCCTCGATCAGACGTTGAAGCGGAACTCCATGACGTCGCCGTCCTGCGCGATGTAGTCCTTGCCTTCGACGCGCATCTTGCCGACGTCCTTGGCCTTGTTCCACGAGCCGAGTTCGAGCAACTCGTCCCACTGGATGACCTCGGCCTTGATGAAGCCGCGTTGGAAATCGGTGTGGATCCGGCCCGCACACACGGGGGCCGTCGAGCCCTCGTAGAAGGTCCACGCCCGCGATTCCTGTTCGCCGGTTGTCAGGAACGTGCGCAGTCCGAGCAGGTGGTAGGCGCTGCGCACCATGCGGAACAGTGCGCCTTCGCCGAGTCCGAATCCTTCGAGGATCTCGGCACGTTCCTCGGCATCGGTGATCGCTGCCGCCTCGGCTTCGAGTTGCACGCACATGCCGATCACTTCGACGTTGTCGCCGGCATCGCGGTCGCCGGCGTTGTGGAACTCGGCGGCGACGCGGGCCTCGTGCTCCGGGATCGTGTCGATGTCGTCGTCGCCGACGTTGACGACGACGAGGACGCGGCGGTTGGTGAGCAGGAAGTACGGCTTGAGTATCTCGCGGACGTCGTCGTCGAGGCCGGCCCGGTAGAGCGGCAGGCCGTCGGCGAGCGCGTCGTAGGCCGTCTGCAGCGCCTCGGTCTCGTCGACCATCGACTTGTCGAGCTTGGCGGCCCGCTTGGTCTGGTGGAGGCGCTTCTCGACCGTTTCGAGATCGGCGAGCGCGAGCTCGATCTCGACGACGCGGAGGTGTTCGAGCGGGTCGGACGAGCCGACGATGTCGTCGTTGGCGAACGCACGCAGGACGAAGACGATCGCGTCGACTTCCCGGATGTTCGCGAGGAACTTGTTGCCCAGACCTTCGCCCGTACTGGCCCCCTCGACGAGCCCGCCGATGTCCACGACCTCGACCTGGGCGTGCACCGTCTTCTTCGACTTCGACATCTCGGAGAGCCGATCGAGTCGCTCGTCGGGCACCATCGCCACGCCGATGTTCGGGTCCTTCGTGGCGAACGGGTAGGGAGCGGCCAGCGCGCCACCCCCGGTCAGGGCGTTGTACAGCGAGCTTTTGCCCGCATTGGGGAGACCGACCAGACCGAAGCGTTCCATGCGGCTCACGAGGCTACCGCTGCCGTCCCGCCCGCCGCTTCCGCCCTCTCGTGCGGGGTTCGGGGTCGTGATCGACCCGGAAACCGGGCCGATCACGACCCGGAACGCAGCGGTCAGGCGGCGTCGGGGGCCGGGCGATCGCACCATTGTGTGATGGCAGCGAGAATCTGGCGGGCCACTTCACTCGGTCGACGGGTGATCTTGCGGTAGGTGAAGCGCAACACGATCCAGCCGTGGGCAGCGAATTCGGCATCGGTGGCACGATCTCGTTCGAACTGATCGCGGTTCCGGCCGTGGTAGCGCCAGCCGTCGCACTCGATCACGATCGGGGTGCCGATCACCCGGAAGTCGACTTCGCGCCCACCGACGAGCGGGTGGAACTCGACGGGCGGGAGTCCGTAGCGCCCGACCAGTTTGCGGAACGCCGGCTCGAGGACCGAGTCGGCCGGTTTCGCATCGAGCGACCAGTCGTCGATGGCACGTCGGAGCGCGGTGACCCCGTGGCGCCCCTGTTTGGCGTGGGCGACGAGCGCCGACTCGATCGCGTTCAGCGAGGCGAGGTCATTGGTCAGGGCGTGTCCGACCGCTCCGTGGACGGCGTCGGGAGCAACTGCACCGAGGTCGACGAGGGTGCGCAGCAGGTTGGTGCACGGAATGCCGTCGATGCGGTGGGGAGCGGTGCGTGCGAGATCCCGATGGCGGTGGATCGAGACGCCGTCGAGCCCGGTCACTGCTTTGGCCCGAAGCCCCGGTGCGGCCGGTGGCCGAGTCGGCACGATGAGGTCGATCGGCGGCGGTTGCGTCGACGGCACACCGTGCAGGTGGGCCGCCGATCGGTGCGACGCCACGGCGCCCGGGCCGGCGGCGAGGACCGCTGCCATGATTCGCTGTTCGGCCGATTCGGTGGTGCCGACCAGGCGAGCCACGCCCGGGTGGACGGCGATGAGGTTGCCGGAAGCGACCGCCCGGTGCCAGGACGACTGGGTGATGTCGGTCTGGTGGCGGGCGACGACACCGTGCTGGCGACGTGCGAGTCGATCGAGTGCAGAGAGTTTCACGTCCACTCAGTGGGTGATCAGATCGCCGAACGGGAACGGCGCCCACCGTCGCCGTCGTTCTGGGTCGTCATCGACCCGGAAGCCGGGTCGATCACGACCCGGAAGTCGAATGGCGGGGTGGGCTGGGGCGCCGTCTAACGTCGGGGCGTGGCACCGACCGACCAGCGTTGCGGATCATGATGCGCGTCCTGGTCGCCGGCGGTGGCGGATTCATCGGCGGCCATCTCGCTGCGTCGTTCCTCGCTGACGGCCATACCGTCCGTTGTGTGGACTGGTCGCCGCTCGAGGCGTGGCACCAGCGACACGAGCAGGTCGAGAACGTCGTCGCGGATCTGAACGATCCCCGAACGGCGGCCGCTGCGGTCGAGGACTGCGATCTGGTCGTCAACCTTGCGTGCGACATGGGCGGGATGGGGTTCATCGAGCATCACAAGGCCCGTTGCATGACCTCGGTCCTCACGAACACCCACCTGATCGCGGCGGCCACGGCGGCCGGTGTCGATCGCTACTTCTTCGCATCGACGGCCTGCGTGTACCCGGCGGGCCGTCAGGACACCACCGAACCGGTTGCCCTGCGTGAAACCGATGCCTACCCCGCCGACCCGGAGGACGGGTACGGGTGGGAGAAGCTGTTCAGCGAACGGATGTGCCGCCACTACGCCGAGGATTTCGGTCTCGGCGTTCGCATCGCCCGCTTCCACAACGTGTACGGACCGCGCGGCACCTGGTTCGGCGGGCGGGAGAAGGCGCCGGCGGCGCTGTGTCGCAAGATCGCCGAAGCCGAGCTCAGCGGCGACCATCACATCGAGGTGTGGGGCGACGGGGAACAGCGCCGCAGCTTCATGTTCGTCGACGACGCGATCGACGGCATCCGGCGGCTGATCGACTCCGATTTGTCCGAGCCGGTCAACCTCGGCTCGGAGGAGACGGTGTCGGTCAATCAGCTCGTGGACGTGATCAGCGGCATCGCCGGGATCGACGTCGAGCGGCGCCACGACCTCTCGGCACCGCAGGGCGTGCGGGGGCGGACGAGCGACAACTCGTTCGTGCGAGCCCGACTCGGATGGGAACCGACGACGACGCTGCGCGACGGCCTGATCCCCACCTACGAGTGGATCCGCTCCCAGGTGCGAGCCGCCCACACCGACCGCGTCACGACCTGAGGTGGCCGCGGCCGCGCCCGACGCGTGCCGCGGTGCGTCGGAGCGTGCCGGCGACTCCGGCGGACCCTTGGGCGCGCAGCCGGGTGATCCGGGCACCGGCGAACTCGACGATCGACGGATCTCCGCCCTCCGCCTGTACGACCCGGTGGTACCTCGTCCACAACCCGGGTGGACTGTTGCGGAACCGGTGCGCCAGAAGTCGGCAGCGCTCGCGCACCGAGACCGCAGCAACCAGGTCGTCGACGGCCTCGGCGGGAACCCGGAGCCCGAATTCCGTGCGACACAGATCGAGGCCTCGCGCCACCGTCAGCGGCGTGTCGCACTCGATCGCCGAGGTGACGACACGTGGCCAGAAGTCGGGGTCCGTCTCCACGCGTCGCGTGACGAGCGCATCGACGTCGAGCGGCCATCGGGCGGCGGGCGCCCCCCGCGTCGACAGGCCGTGGGCGATCGCGAGGACGAGTTCATCGGCTGGATCCAGGCAACGGAATGGTCGGCCGTCGCCGTCGGCGGTGATCGTCCGGTCGAACCAGGTCAGTTCCGGCCGTGGCGCATAGCGCGGGAACATCACCCAGCGGTGCACGTCGACCAGTCGACCGTCCGGAGCGATCGTGGTGATTCCGTGCGACCACGGATCACGATGGGCCCCGAGTTGCCAACCGGCTCGGACCACTGCGTCGAGCACGTCGTCGAAGCGCTCCGGCGCGACGACGACGTCGACGTCCGACAGCGCACGCACGCCGGGTCCGCGAGCGGTCCGAAGATGGGGGCTCGCGCCCTTCACCACGATCGGCGTCACGCCCAGCGGCGCCGTGACCTCGAGCAATCGACGACACGTCGCCCACAGCGCCTCGGACTCCCCCCAGATCAGCCGCCGCTGCCGACCGATCAACTCGGTCGCCTCGTCGTCGACGACGCCGCCGGGAAGCGCCGCGAGCACCGCCGGGAGCAGGAGCAGCTGCGATGGTGGGACCGCGTCCAGGTGGGTGCTGTGGCGCCATCGGCCCCAGGCGTCGACTCCGGTGGCGTCGTCGGCGAGTGCGGCTCGGAGGAGTTCCATCTCCGGCTCGCTCGGCCCCGTCCGGGCGAGCGGCCACCACCGAGTGGGCACGAGCACGTGTCGGACGCTACCGAGCACTGCCGCACACGCTCGCAGCGGGAGGGGCGATGGTACGTTCGCCCGGTGGTCGAAGCGGCGCATCCGGGGCAATGGAACGATGACGGTTCCGAATTCCGGCGGCTGCTCGGCGCGCAGCGCGACGAGCGGATCCTGGTGGCCATTGCAGCGGACTCCGCTGCGGTCGCCGGCGCTGCGGTGTCCGAAGCGATCGATCAGCGCCGTTCGCCCCGACCGGGTCCGCGTCTCGGTGGCCGTGCCGGCGGATCGGTCTTCGGATCCAGCGCTCGATCGGGTGGCGCGGTGACCCGCGGGTCACGATCGAACAGGTCCCGGTTCGGCACGCGACCGAGGGAGAGGCGGCCGGAGCGACCATGGCGCCGCTTCGGAGTGCTGCCCGTCGTCGCTACGACGGCGAGCCCTCGGTCGTGCTGGTCGACGGCCCGGTGCGATTCGCATCCGGCTGGGACGAGTGGGCCACCGACATCCTGCAGCTCGCCGACGCCGATCGCCCGGTGATCGACCTCGCCGTGTCCACGTCCGCCACCGAGCACGACGCAGCGGTCGACTCGCCGACCGACACCGAGCCGGAGCAGGCCGTCCGACGGGGTCTCGTCGACGTCGTGGCCCCGGGCCGTCTGTGCGCCGACACACCGATCGACGACGAGGACCACGACGGCAGCCGGTTGGCGTTGCGCGCCTACACCCACGGCTACGACTGCTTCGCCACCGACGCCGTGCTCGTGTGGAAGCCCGGCGCAGCGCGACGACGGCACCGGGGTGGACCGGGCGAACGACGATCCGTCGCAATCCGAACCGATCGACGGGCTCGGCGAGCGCCGCACCGTCGACGCGTTCCGTCGGCTCCTCGCCTGGTCGGAGTGCGTGGACGACGAGGGCTGAACGGAACAGCCGCGGCGAGACGGAGACGAGTTCGCCGTCGGATCCGAGTCTGCTACGCATCTCCACTTCGGTTCGACAGGAGGAGAAGCAGCCATGAATCCGACACGACGCCCCGGATTGATCGTGCAGGAAGTGTCCGGTGAACGACTCGTCTACGACGAGCGGACCGATCAGGCTGCAGCGCTCAACCTCCCTGCGACGCGAGTGTTCGAGCTGTGTGACGGCTCGCGCAGCGTCGACGACATCATCAGCGAACTCGGCCGCGCAACCCCGGAGATGCCGGAGGACGCCGTCCGCCTCGCCCTCGCCGACCTGGCAGCCGCCGACCTCATCGAGTCACCTGAGATCACGGTCACCACGAGCCGCCGCGCGCTGCTCGTGAAGCTGGGCGTCGCCGCTGCCGTCGTCGTGCCGGCAGTCGAACTGATCACTGCCCCGACGGCAGCCGCCGCAAGCTCACCGGGCGACGTCGACCCGGCCGGTGGAGATGCCACGACCACGACGACGACCACGACCGAGGCCCCAACCACGACCACCACCACCACGACCACCACCACGACCGAGGCCCCGGTTGCGTCGCCGGTGGAGGCTCCGGTCCCGACACCGGTCGAGTCGCCGGTCGAAGCTCCGGTTCCGACACCGGTCGAGTCGCCGGTCGAGGCTCCGGTCCCGACACCGGTCGAGTCGCCGGTCGAGTCGCCGGTGGAGGCTCCGGTCCCGACACCGGTCGAGTCGCCGGTCGAGTCGCCGGTGGAGGCTCCGGTCCCGACACCGGTGGAGGCTCCGGTCCCGTCACCGGTGCTCTTCCAGAACTGATCTGGCCGCGGGCCCTCGTTCGGTGATTCGGCGCGGGATGGTGAGATGGCCGCCCCTGCTCATGTGACGCTCACCGGGCTGCTCGATGATCAGCACACCGAAGCACTCCGCCGCGGCGTCGAGGAGACGCTCGAGATCCACCAGGCACCGAACGTTGCGATTCCGACAGCCCGCTTCGGGCCGGCCTTCACAGCGTTCGCCGATCGGCTGCACGCGCTCACACCCGTGGTCCGCAGCGAACTCGGGCTCGAGTACTTCGTCGTCGGCGGTGTCACGGCGACGCTGAGCCGCCATCGGTCCCGCGAACGCAGCGACCTACGCGTCGCGGAGGAACCGCCGGGACGACCCCGCCTCGGATTCGTGTACACCTTCGGGTCGAGCGGCGACGCGGGCACCGGCGGCACGCTCCGGCTCCTCGACGACGACTGGTCCGAGGTCGAGCCCGCCGACGACACCCTCGTCGTCTTCCCGGCCGACCGGCACCACGAGGTCACGGCGTGGCGAGCGCCTGCAGGAGCCGTGCGCTACAGCATCACCGGTCACATCACGGGCGCTTCGCTGGCAGGCGAGGGGATCGATCTCGACCGGGCCGGCCTCGAGCGGCTGCAACTGCACTATCTCCCTCGCTTGAGTGAGCACGGATACGAGATCCGTCCGACTCCCGGACCGGTCCACGATCTGCTCACTTCGGTCCTCGAGATCCGGCGCACCCGCGCCGGGACCGAACGACCCGAGCCGGAGATCCGGCCGACCGGCGAAGCCGACCTCGTCGACGTCGGGGATCTCGGCGCCGACCTGCTCCGCTGGCTGCAGCCGCTCCACGAGGCGTTCGCCGGTGTCCCGCTCGTCCCGTCGAACGTCTACGGGATCCGCTCGTATCGCGGCGGGAACACGCTCGAGATGCACCTCGACCGCTCCGGGGCCCTGATCGTCAGTTCGATCCTGCAGATCGACCAGGACGTCGACGAACCCTGGCCGCTCGTCGTCGAACTCGACGGTCGACGACGAGAGATCGTGCTCGAACCCGGACAGATGCTGCTGTACGAGGGTGCCACGACGCTCCACGGACGACCCTCGCCGCTCATGGGTCGAAGCTTCGCCAACCTCTTCGTCCACTACCGGCCGACCGAGTGGTCGTGGGACGTCTCGCGCATCACCCGCCGGGCGCTCCACGACGGATTGATCGACGTGTTCGGCCGACGCATCGACGACCCGCAGGAGCACACCTCGTGACCGCCCCGATCGTCGGGTGCCACGGCGCACGCATTCGGATCGATGCTCCGGCCGATGTGGCCGTCCGGGTGGTCGAGCACATCGCCGACGTCGCGGTGACGACCGACGGAGCGCAGCCGGATTCGGTCGTGTCCGCTGCCCGCCGACCCGACGGGCGGTGGGACGTCACGAGCGAGTCGGACCAGGTCACGGTCGGTGACGACGACGTCGATCGGGCCGTCATCGATCAGCTCCACCGGCTGTTCGCGCTGCACGCTCGGGGCGTGATCTTCTTCCACGCGGGCGCAGTGGGACGGGACGGCCGGGTGGTCCTCGTTCCGGGGCGTTCCCACTCGGGTAAGACGACGCTCGTCGAGTCCGCCGTGCGAGCCGGGTGGGAGTACTACTCGGACGAGTTCGCGGTCATCGATGCTGCGGGCATGGTGCATCCGTACCCTCGCCCGCTCGGGGTACGTGGTCCCGACGCAACGACCAGCGCGGTCGATGTCGCGGAGCTCGGCGGACGAGCTGCGGAGGCGCCCGGCACCGTGGCGGCGATCGTGTCGACCCACTACCGGGCGGGTACGGAATGGTCACCCGTCGCGGTGGACGGGTCAGCCGCCGCGTTGCCGCTCATCGACAACGCCGTGCGCGCCCGGCTCGATCCGCACGCCGTTGTGGCCACCGCTGCTGCGGTGATCGCCCGAGGCGCCCGGACCCACGTCGGTGACCGGGGCGAAGCCGACGCGGTGGTCGCGGCGCTGTCCGCGCTGTTGGAGGTATCGGTTCCGTGATCCAGCACTGCCCGCACCTTGTCATCGACGACTTCCTGTCCGCCGAACAGCTCGCGCGCCTGCACGAGTTCGCGTCGTCGGTCGCCGACGGTATGGAATCGTCACGGATCACCAGCGCGGGGAGTCCGGACGGCACGCAGGACGACACGTATCGACGGTCTCAGGTCGCGACCGACCTCGAACCGGTCTGGGATCTCTTCGACGAGCCACTCCGCGGTCTGCTTCCGGTCGTGCGCGCCGAACTCGGGGTCGCGCACTTCCCGCTCGGCAGCGTGGAACGCCAGCTCACCGTCAGCCGGAACGGCGACTTCTTCCGCCGTCACGAGGACGAGCACCAGCCGTTCACCGACAGAAGCCGCGTCCTCACGTTCGTGTACTACTTCCAACGTACGGACGCTCCGTTCGAGGGCGGGCACCTCCGCCTGTACGCGACTCACGACGAGCCGGAGGGGCGCCGACAGTCCGACGAGTTCATCGAGATCGTCCCGCAACCGAATTCGGTCGTCTTCTTCCCCGCCGACTGGCATCACGAGGTCACCCCCGTCGAGGACCCGACAGAGGTGGCCGAGCGATGGACCGTGAACGGCTGGTTCCGCGCCGGCGACCTCGGGCGGCCCCGGATTCCCGACGTCTCGTCGACCACGGCAACGGTGATCGCGAGCCGGTTGGTTCCGGTGGTGGCCGACGGCTGGACGCTCCGACCCACGCCGCCTGTCGCCGAGCAGCTCCTGCGCGCCCGGTGGGAACTCGGGCGTGACGAGACCACCGAGGAAGCCGTCGACGACGGCATCTCGATCGGTGGCCGCCGTCGGTTCCTCCCGATCGGGAAGATCGCCGACGACGTGCTGCGCCATCTCCTGCCGCTCCACGAGGCGTGGGCGGATCGACCGCTCGTCCCCAGCGCGGCCTATGGGCTCAGGGTGTTCGGTCCCGGCCAAGGTCTCGACCTGCACGTCGAGCGCGTGTCCACTCATGTCGTGTCGTCGATGCTGGTCATCGAGGCCGACGTCGACCAACCCTTCGCGGCGACACTCATCGACGGCGGACGATCTCATCGTGTCGTCCTCGAGGCCGGGCAGATGTTGCTCTATGAGGGCGCCCGGCTGCCGCACGGCCACCTCGAGCCGCTCGACGGCAGATCCGTCGTCGTCCTGCACCTGCACTATCGGCCCGTCGACTGGGACGTTCGCGTGGACGGCCTGACGCGGCGGGCGCTCGAACGCGGGGTGATCGACCACACCGGAGCGCTCACCGCCTCCGTGTTGGCCGGGGCCACCCCGTGAGCATCGTTCGCCTCGAGACCGATGTCGGACTGTTGACCAATCGTCGCATGTCGATCGAGGTGGGCCTCGGCATCGCGGCGCTCAGCGGTCGACGACTGTCGATGGACTGGGACCACCGGATCGGCGATGCCCCGGGCGCTCGGCCTGCCGCCGCGGATGGTCGGGGGGCGCCGCGCATCGACGAACTCTGGGAGTTCGATGCCGACCTCGTGCCCGAAGACGAATGGGCGGAGCGCTCGCGTGCACCCGTCGACGGCGTCGAGTGGGGGCCGTTCACCGAGTGCGTCTACCTCGGCGACGACGATGTGATTCCACACCACGGGCTCCACGAGTTCGCCAACGGCCGGACGCGATTCGTTCGACTCCGAGCAGACGGGAACGACGTCCGGATCACCGGGCGACCCCTCGCACACCCGTCGTACTTCTTCCACGCGACCGGAGCGCGACGGCGCACGATGCTCGATGCCGTGGCCGGCATGCGGGCCCGGCCGGAATACCACCGGCTCGCCGGGCGGATCGCCGACGATCTCGGAGCGTTCCAGGTCCTCCATCTGCGCCGGAGTGACCTGACCCGCGGTATCCATCTCTACGGCGAGGTGTCCCCGCAGGACCTGGCCGAGTCCGTGGCGTCGTTCCTTCCCGACGACCGCACGATCGTGATCGCCAGCGAGGAGGATCCCGGCGCAGAGCTCTTCGCGCCGTTCCGTGAACGCTTCGGTGAGCTCGTGTTCCTCAACGAGCTCATCCTCGGTGACCACGCCGCAGCCTTCGACGCGCTCCCGGCGAGCGAGGACAACGCGCTCGGCCTCGTCACCCAGGAGGTCGCCGTGCTCGCCGATCGGTTCGTGGGGACCTTCGGGAGCACCTTCAGCGGCTACATCCACCGCGAGCGCTGTCGGAACGATCCGTCCGCGCCGTTCCTGTACACCTACGACTACTCGCCGCCCGGTGCTCGGTTCGACAAGGGCCGCTACCTGGACCGGCGCTCGGGCCGGTACACCTGGAACCGGTTCGGGATCGGCTTCGACACGAGTGCGCTGTCGTGGTTGCGGGAGTGGCCGGAGTGTGCCGTGTCGGCCGACGACGACGTCGAGCCGGCGAGTTCCGGCATGCCGCGGGACCGGCGAGACGAGCCACTGCACACCGTGGTGTGTACGGACACGAATCCGTACGGGGACTGGCAAGTCGACCTCCTGGCGCACACGTTCCGACGCGTCGGCCAGCCCGGTGAGCTCGTCCGGCTCGTCGCGTGCCCCGACGGCGAGCCCCTACGGACGACCGGAGCTCGAGTCGTGTCGACGAGCGCCACCAACTCCCACCCGCGGGCGCCGGAGTGGTACGCCGGGTTCAACCGGCTGTGGTCGATGCACGAGTGGCTGTCGATCGAGCGGCCGACGGGGTCGGTGCTGGTCCTCGACTGTGACATGGTGTTCCGCTGCGCCGGCGCGCTGGGTGGCCGAGCCCGGTGTGGTGATCGGCCAGGAGTGGTACGACGTCGCCCACGGCGACGTCCTCGCCGACGTGCTCGCACCGTTCACCGACGCACCTCGGGAGCGGCTGTTCCCGGTCACGTGGCCCGTCGTGTTCGACGCGGACGATCTGCACCGCCTGATGCCGCGCTGGATCGAACTGTGCGCCGATCTGCGCGCCGGAACCGGTATGTGGGAGAGCGACATGTACGCCCTCGTCGCCGCGCTGGCGGAGACCGATCTGAACGTCCGGTACGAGACCACTGCGGCGTGGACGAACTGGCCCGAATCGTTCGTCGCCGGCGCACCGATCATCCACTACTGCCAACCGGTCATCGACCGGCGTGGCGTGCAGATCTGGTTCAAGCAGGCGTACCGGGCGTTCGAGCCGATCGGCGTCGACCCGAACGACGCCGAGCTCGACTACTGCCGCGACCTGCTCCACCTTCTCGACGAGTACACGCGCCTCGTGAACGACGAAGGTCCACGGTGACGGGCGAACTCGAACGACGCGGTGTTCGTGGCGATCGCCGCGTACCGGGAGCCGGAACTCGCGGACACGATCGAGAGCTGTCTCGAACGGGCGGCGTCGCCGGAGCTCCTCCGCTTCGGCGTGTGCTTGCAGTACGACAACTCGGTGCCGGGCGCCGAGGCGGGGGCACTGGACGAGTTGGCGGAGCTGGCGACGATCGACCGATCCGGCTGCCGTACACCGAGGCTCGGGGCGGCTGCTGGGCGCGGCACCAGGCGCAGGGGTTGTACGACGGCGAGGGATACACATTGCAGATCGACGCACACAGTCGGATGGGCGATGGTTGGGACGACGAGCTGCGGGCGCTGGTGCACGAGCTGCCGTCGGCGAAGCCGATCCTCACCGGGTTCCCACCGCTCTACGACCTCCTCGACGGGGACGTGCACCTGACCGAGGATGCTGCGCTCCCGCTCCCGATCACCGTGGTCGACCACTGGTCTGACGACGGCTGGATCCACCATCCCGTCGTCCCTGCACCGACCAGGGCACCCTGCGTGGCCCGCCGGACCCGGGTGCTGTCGGGCGCGTTCGTGTTCACGGCGGGGCGATGGAACGTCGAGGTTCGCCAGGATCCCGAGCATCTCTACGCCGGTGAGGAGTTCGCGCTCACGCTCCGATCGTTCACCCACGGCTACGACCTCTGGAATCCGCCCCGGCGCGTCGTCTGGCATCGCAACCACCCCGAGGGCAACCCGAAGTACTACTTCGACGATCCCGATCGCAAGCGCAACTGGCGGCACCGTCGGGCATGTGCACGACTCCGCACCCTGCTGGCCGGTGATCCCGACGGCGTGCTCGGTCCGTTCGGGCTTGGCGTCGAGCGAACTCTCGACGACCATCGACGGTTCTCCGGTCTCGATCACGAGACGTTCGAGATCGATCGCGCCGCCCGCCTGGGCATCGAGCCGAGGTGGCCGCCGGCGTGATGAGCGATCAGCCGTCAACACGGTCCGGGCCCCTCGCGCGCTCCGGGTTCCGGGTCGTCATCGACCCGGAAGCCGGGTCGATCACGACCCGGAACCCGACCGGGTCGCTCAGGGGCGGAGGAGGTGGAGGGCCATGCCGTCGTCGGTCTGGGCGATGGTGGCGATCGTGCCGTCGTCGAAGACGGCGACGCCCGTGAGGCACGGCATGATCGTGCCGGCGCGCTCGAGCGTGTCGTCGACGATCTCGTAGGCCCGGAGCTCGTTGTCGAGGAACCCGCAGATGCCGATCCGACCGTCGGGCAACTCGACCATTGCAGACGGTGCTCGGCCGGGCCAGGGCACCTCGTCCATCTCGTTGCGGTCGGGCTGGAGGTCCGCTCGACCGATCCGCTCGACGTCGTCGCGGGACTCGTCGTCGGGGTCGGGTCCGGCCGCGTTGTCGGCGACCCACAAGCTGCCGTCGTTCGTGGCCGTGAACGCCCATGGATTCGTGTAGCCGACGCTGATCGCCTCTGCCTCCTGGCCGACGGAGCCATCGGGGTCGATCAGAAGGATGGCGCCGCCGACACCACTGTCCGCGTCCCACTCGGTGTTGCGGCCGAGGCCGAGGACGATCTGCCCGTCGAGGGTGTCGAGGACCCCACCGATCGCACCGCCACCCGCCTCGCCGGCGCTCCACACGATCCGCTGGCTGCCGTCGGGAAGGAGTTCACCCACGACGAGTTCGGACGTGGCCGGCTGCGTCCACGCTGCGTACCGCCGTCCATCGATCACCACCTGGCCGAGGAGGCCCTGCTGCTCACCGTCGGTGCCGACCTGCACCGACGCGACGGTTTCGATGGACGCGTCCGAGTCGTCCAGGTCGAGCCGACGCACCGTGCCGTCGAGCCGATCGAGCCACTCCGCGTAGCGGGTGCCGTCGCTCTCGTTCGCGATCAGGCCGACCGATTCGCCGGGTGCTGCGTCGCCGAGGCTGATGATGCGCAGGGACTCGCCGTCGTCAGGGTTGCACGCTGCGAGCGTGAGTGCGCCGGCGAGTGCGAGCGTGAGCCACCGGCGTGTCATCGGCATCGACGGTATCGGCGCCTGCACTGGCATCTGGGTCGTGATCAACCCGGCTTCCGGGTTGATCACGACCCAGAACGTGGGGGAAGGGGGTGGAGATACGATCGACGCATGACGCCCGAGAACGATCAGGGGTACAGCAGCGAGCTCAACTTGCCGGCGAAACCGACCACGATTGCGGCGCATTCTCCGGTGTCGCGGCACTTGAACGGTGGACGGACCTCGACAGTTCGTGCAGGGTATGATCGCGAAAGTCCACCCTCGTGGGGGTCAGGTGAACGGCCGGGAGGGCGTGCAGGACATGGTGATCAGACCGCTGCGACGGCAGCCCAGGAAGGCAGCCCGGCGCGTCGCTCGGATCGTCGCCGCGCTCGTGGCGGTGACAGTGGTTGGTGCTGCGTGCGCGTCGAGCAGCGAGGGGAATAGCGAGAGCCCCGACCCAACCGAGGCTGGCGACCAGGACGACGGCGACACGTTCGTCAGAACAACCGATGAGGCGGGGGAGCCGATCGAGACGCCGACCACCGAATCGGACACACCCTCATCGATGGACGAATCCGACAGGCCCTCACCGACGTCGGTGACGACCATCGAACAGACGACTGAAACACCCGATGCCGGGCTCCCTGTCTCGATCATCCAGATCGACTTCGACGCCGGAACGTTCACGATCGCGAACCACGGCACCGATGACGTGGATCTCGGCGAGATCTGGATCTGTGAGTTCCCCGACTACGAAACCATCGAGGCACAGACGCTGGCCGCCGGCGACTCGGTGACGATCCCCAATCCGCACGGGTCGTCGGCCGAGGACGGCGAGCTCGCGCTCTACCGGAGCGACGACTTCGAGGACTTCAACGCGATTCTCTCCTATGTCGAGTGGGGGGCGTTCGGCCATACCCGCTCGTCGGTCGCCGTCCAGGCCGATCTATGGGGAAGCGATGCGGTCGAACCCGGTCTGTTGCTCGCCACGAACGGAGCGTTCGCCATCGACGCAACCGGTTGGTCGGTCCTGACGACGCTCACCGGGGAGGCCAGACCCCCGCTGCCGACGTCCGAGTCGGATGATCCGTCTACCCCCTCGTCACCGGGTTCCAGCTCACCAGCCGAACCGCCGCCCGACGACTACTCCTCTCCACCTCCGGCGCCGAGCGAATCGACGCCAGCGGCACCTCCGCCCCCGGACGACTACTCCGCTCCACCTCCGGCGCCGAGCGAATCGACGCCGGCGGCACCTCCGCCGCCCGACGAATACTGAGGCAGCACATTGTCCGTCGTCGCCGATGTCTCGCCCGCGCTGCGGACCCGGTCCGCGGAGCGCACAGCATCGGTTGGCGTTGTCGTCATTGCCGTATTGGTTGCCATCGCTCCGTTCGACCTCGCGATCCCGCGAGACGGCTGGACTGCGCTGCACGTGCGCCCACTCATGCTCGTTGTCGGCGCGGCAAGCGCATGGATCATCGTCGTCGAATGGAAGAGAATCGTGCGCCGCGCCGGTGCGCTCGAAGTCGCGGTTGTCGTCTGGCTCGCAATCGCCTGGATCTCGACAGCCGTCAGCGGCGCCCCGCTCGTCGGGGCCGCCGGGGCGATCCGGCTCACGGCATTCGGTCTACTGGTCATCGCAACTCGCGCCGCGGTTCACACGAGTGCCGACGCCCGTGTGGTGCTCCGGAGTCTCGCCGCTGGGGTCGTTGCGGCGAGTGTCGTGGGTCTGATCGTGGTCGTCGCTCGACGTGAGGTCTTCGGAACCGAGCACTTCGTCGGCTCGATCAACTATTTCGGTCCGTATCCGAGGCTGACTCGACCGTGGTCGCACGCCAACGTCGCCGGAATGGCGATTGGCGCGACCTTGCCCGCGGTGCTGCTGTTCGGTCGGGCGTGGCGTGTGGCGGCAGCAGCGGTCATCGTCCCCGCTCTGATGCTGACCTACAGCCGGGGGGCACTCATCGGTGTGGTGGCGGGCGCGATCGTGATGATCGCCATGAGGCGGAATCGATCCGATGTCAGGTGGGTCGCAGCTGTGGCCGGCCTCGGTCTCGTCGTGGCAATGGTGTCACCGGGCTGGGCTGCGCGCCTCGACAGTCCCGACAAGCAGGCGTGGCGCGGCGCTTCGATCGATGTGCCACAGAAGCTGGAGCTCGATCCCGACGGAATCACCTCTCGCGTGTCCGTGTCCAACCTCAGCACCGTGACGTGGTCGGCCGATGGAACCGACCGCGTCGAGATCTCCGCGGTGTGGGTCGGCGAAGGCCAGGACTGGATCTGGGGCGAACACCGCTGGGCGTTGCCGAAGGACCTCGGGCCCGGCGAGTCCGTCGAGATGGCTGTGGTCATGGCCGCTTCGATCCCGGTCGGGGCCTTCGACGTCCGCTGGGACATCGTCAACCGGCGCGGTGGCCGTTTCCTGCGATCGCTCGGGCAGACGACGTCCTCTCGTGGACTCGTGGTCCAGAGCCCGATCGAACCGGCCGACGTCGAACCCGTTCCCGTTCCCGTTGCACGCCGCATTCTTGACCGAATCGAAATCTGGAATCTGGCTGCAGATGCGTTCGTCGATGCGCCCCTGCTCGGGGTCGGTCCGAGCGAGCTGGGTGTCGCCGTGGCAGAGGAGATCGGAGAGACTCGAACCTTCGGCGGTCGGCACGCCCACAGTCTGTTCCTCGAGCCGCTCGCCACGACGGGGCTGCTGGGAGCCGCCTCCTTGTTCTTCGTGCTTGTTGGCGGCGTGTGGTCGGCGGCGCGGCGTGCGCTCTCCTTCGCGAGATCTTGTCCCACTCGCAGTGCTCGCGGGGCTGACCGCCACGATGGTTCATGGGCTGTTCGACTGGGCCCTCGTGTACACCAGCGCCGCCGTCCCGATTGCCGTGCTCACCGGCATCGCCTGGACCTGGCGGGGCGGTCCCGCGGCGCAGTAGTGCTGCCGGCCAAGAATTCGTTTTCGGAAAGCCGGTCAGGTGGTCTCGCTGGTGTGTCTGGGCACGCAACCAACAACCGGACGACGTCGTCGCAGAACTCGCCGAGAAGCCGTGGGATGGGGTGGAGGTACGATCGGCGCATGACGCCCGAGGACGCGCTGCTGCGTGTGATCCACTGCCTCGACCGCTCGCGGGCGTCGGGATTCAAGACGAAGGCGTTCGTCCGTGCGCTCGACGTGGTGCAGTCGATGGATCCCGCGGAGCTCGAGCGGCGTGCCGGCAACGACACGCTCACCGATCTCGACGGCATCGGCTCGTCGACCGCCCAGGTGATCGCCGACGCCATCGCCGGGCGTGAACCGGCGTACCTCGCCGACATCGAGTCGAAGTCGCAGGTCGAGGTGAGCGACCAGGCGCGCCCGTACCTCGATGCGTTGCGCGGCGACTGTCACATGCACTCGACGTGGAGCGATGGGGGAGCGCCGATCGAGCGGATGGCGGCGACGGCGATGGCGATCGGTCACGAATACATGGTCCAGACCGACCACTCCGCCCGGCTGACGATCGCCCACGGCTTGAACGAGCAGCGGCTGAGCGATCAGCTCGACCAGATCGCGGACGTCAACGCGGCGATCGCCGAGGCCGGTCACGACTTCCGGATCCTGTCGGGCATGGAGGTCGACATCCTCGAAGACGGAGCGCTCGACCTGTCCGACGACATGCTCGCCCGCCTCGACGTGGTGGTCGCGAGCGTGCACTCGAAGCTGCGGATGGAGAAGCAGCAGATGACCGAGCGGATGCTGCAGGCGATCGCGTCGCCGCACGTCGACATCCTCGGCCACTGCACCGGGCGGATGATCGGCAAGCGCCCGCCGAGCGATTTCGACGCCGACTACGTGTTCGCCGCGTGCGCGCAGTTCAACACGGCGGTCGAGATCAACTGCCGGCCCGAGCGGCTCGACCCGCCTCGCGAGCTGCTGCGGATGGCGGTCGACTACGGCTGCTGGTTCACGATCGACACCGACGCGCACGCGACGGGCCAGCTCGAGTGGCAGTCACTCGGGTGTGATCGCGCCGCGGACTGCGACGTGCCGATCGACCGGATCCTCAACACCAAGCCGATCGACGAGCTGCTCGATTGGACCCGCCAGGCCGCCTGAGCTGTTGCGCGTGCCTGACACCGATTGACGGGTGAGGGCGGTGAGTCCGGCGGGCGCGTCTTCATACCTGAGGCGGACGATGGGGACCGTGTGGATGATGGTCTCGACGGCGCGGAAGCACCAGGGGAGGTCATCCTCGTGTACGGCCAGGTGTTGCATCAGCTCGACCATGGCTTGGACCGGCTCGACGCGGTCGCAGACCGTCGCTTCGTCGGGCACCCGGGTGACGAGTGTGATGAGTGCGACGCGGCCACCGGGGGAGTGGCGGCCGGCGTCGACCGGCCAGTCGACCGGCCAGTCGACCGGGTCGCCGGGGCGGTTCGTTCTGGGGGTAGGGGAGTCCGAGTGCGTCGGCGCCTTGTCGGCGCAGACCGATCGGACGGTGGTAGGGCGACGCGTGCAGCGTGAGTGGGTCGACGGCCGCGATCTCGTCGGCCACGTAGCCCTACCAGCAGGTGTTCAGGCCCGACTTCGACAACTCGTTTGGCGAAGGTCAGTTGTCGGGGACGAAGACGATCGACGTCGCGGCGGGTGCTCCGGTCAGCCTCAACCTCGTCTGTCAACACGACAGCGCGTTCACCAAGAGCTACCTGCGGGACTCGGTGCTGACGGCGATCTTCACGCCCGCGCCGTGAGAACGGGCTTCACCGACCGCGTCGTGTCGTGGTCGGTGCAGTTGTCCGTTCCCGGGTTCCCCGCGTCGGTCGATCCCACGACGTAGAGGCCTGCGCCGACGGGTACGAATCGCGGGTTACTGAGTCGGCGCCCGTCGGGATGACGCAGATCAGCGCGTAGCGGCCAGTTCGGGTTGACCCCGACGTCGCCTCGGTTCTGGGTCGGATCTCACCCGGTTTCCGGGTTGCGCACGACCCAGAAGCCGAGCGGGATGCGGTGGGTGGTGGGCGGCGCAGCGTCTCAGGACATGAGAATGCCGTAGGTGGCGAGCAGTGGCCCGGCGCCGCGGGGGTCGCCGGTGAGCGACGCTTCCATCTTGTTCATCACGTAGCTGTAGCTGAGGTTCAGGTCCATGTCGATGATCGCCAACGAACCACCCCAGCCACCCCAGAAGCCCGTGCGCGGGTTGGGCAGCGGCAGCATCGGGCCTGGCAGACCGAAGCCCATCCCGAGCGTGAGTTCGGTACCGGCGAGCACCTTGTCCATGCCGTCGGCTTGTACGTCGAAGATCCGTTCGAGACCGTCGGCCGAGATGATCTGCTGACCGTTCGCGACGCCGCCGTTCGCTGTGAGCGTGTGGATCGCGGCGACCGAGCGGGCGTTGCCGTGGCCGCCCGCGGCCGGGATCTCTGCCCGCCGCCACTCCGGCGTCGAGGAGAACGCGGCGTCCATCGCCGGGTTGCCGAGCGTGCGCCAGGCGATCGACGACCGATCGATCGCGGGAACGGTCGGATCTTCCCCCAGTCCGAAAGGCGGTGGGATGACGTGCGCGATACGCGAGTCGTGCTCGGCCGCGGTGCCGATGTGGAAGTCGGCGCCGAGCGGTCCGGCGATCTCGTCGGCGAAGAACGTGCCGAGCGACCGGCCCGAGACACGCTTGACGATCTCGCCGAGCAGGTACCCCTGGCTGATTGCGTGGTAGCCCGATCCCGAGCCCGGCTCCCACCACGGCGCCTGGGCGGCGAGCAGCCCGACGAGCTTGTCGTGGTCGAGCAGGTCCGTCATGTCGAGCGGTTCGTCCCAGCCTGAGAGGCCGGCCGTGTGGCCCATGATGTGGCGGGTGGCGACCTGCTCCTTGCCGGCGGCGGCGAACTCGGGCCAGTAGGTGGCGACCGGTTCGTAGAGGTCGAGCTCGCCGCGGTCGGCGAGGAGGAGACAACACAGGAACGACATCGTCTTGGTGGTCGACCACACGTTGATGATCGTGTCCTCGTCCCACGCCCGGTCGCCGTCGTCGATAGGTGGCCGTGCCGCCCCAGAGGTCGAACACGACCTCACCGTTCACGGTCGCGCTGACCGAGGCGCCGACCTCGCCGCTCTGCTCCCAGTTGGCGGCGAAGGCGTCACGGACGGCTTCGAATCCGGGGGCGACGGTTCCGTGGATCTCGATGCTCATGCGCCGACCGTAGTGATCCGACGGTCGGGAGTTCTGGTCGCGGCGGTGCCCGCTTTTCCGACCGCGATCGCGACCTGATTCGAGTTGCCGGACCCTGCCCGCGCTCCCGCGACGACGGTCCTGGTCGGCTTCGATCGCCATGGCGTGTCCTGACTGGCTCGATCGGCGGGCGACGTCGGATAGCTTCGCGGCCTGATGCGCATCTCGGAACGGGTGGACAATGCCGTGCGCGCGATGGCCGATCTCGCCGTTGCCGAGGGTCGGCCGACCAAGGCCGAAGCCATTGCGCAGCGCCACGACATCTCGCTGAAGTATCTGCTCGACATCCTCCGCGACCTGAAGCGTGGCGAGCTCGTCGCTCGAAGCGGGTCCCGACGGCGGCTTCAGCCTCTCGCGTCCGCCGATGAGATCACGCTCGCCGACATCTTCCGGGCGATCGACGGCCGCTCGCCGACGTCCACGACGAGAGCTTGCGCGATCTTCGTACGCCGAGCCGGCGACCGCCTGCCGCAGGTGTGGATGGCGATCCGCGGAGCCTCGGCGGGTGCTCGAGACGGTGACCATCGCCGACCTCGTCGCCGGGGAGCTTCCGCCCGACGTGGTCGACCTCGCCGCGGAATACCAACGAGACACGGATTCGAGACACCCATGAGCATTCCTTCGACCACGATCGACGCGGCCATCCGCGCGGTGCAGCGAGCCAGTTCGCTGACGACCGCTGCCCAGGGACGCCTCCTGGCCGGCGACACGCTGACCAAGGGTGACGACAGCCCGGTGACGGTGGCGGACTTCGCCGCCCAGGCGGTGGTGTGCGCCACGCTCCAGGAGCATCTTCCCGACATGCGAGTCGTCGGCGAGGAAGATGCCACCGACCTCACGGGGCCCGATCAGGCGCCGATGCTCGACGGGGTCACCGACCTCGTCGCAGGTGCGATGGCACGCACCGTCGACAGCTCCGAGGTGCTCGACTGGATCGCGCTCGGCTCGGCTGCCGCGACCGGTGATCGGTATTGGACGCTCGATCCGATCGACGGGACCAAGGGGTTCCTGCGCGGCGACCAGTACGCCATCGCGCTGGCGCTCATCGAGGAGGGCGAGGTGGTGCTGGGGGTCCTCGGCTGTCCGAACCTCCCCAATCCCGACGGCACGACGGGCGCGCTCTTCGTGGCTGCCAACGGTTCGGCGACCGTCGCGCTCGGCGGATCGGAACGCCGGGTGCCGGTGGCGGTGGACGCCGTGGCCGATGTGTCCCGGGCGCGTTTCTGTGAGTCGGTCGAATCGGGCCACTCCGATCAGTCCCAGTCCGCGGAGATCGCTCGGACTGCTGGGGATCGAGACAGCGCCGTACCGCGTCGACAGCCAGTGCAAGTACGGAGCCGTCGCCCGCGGCGACGCGTCGATCTACCTGCGTCTCCCGACGAGAGCCGACTACGTCGAGAAGATCTGGGATCACGCTGCGGGCAAGTTCGTCGTCGAGCAGGCCGGCGGGCGCGTCACCGACGTCAACGGGGTCGACCTCGATTTCGGGCAGGGGAGCGCGGCTGTCGGCCAACTCCGGTGTGATCGCGACCAACGGTCGGTTCCACGACGCCGTGGTCGACGCCGTGCAGTCGATCCTCGGGTGACGCGCAGGGCAACGGGTGACGAGTTCCTTGACCGACTCTCGAGTGATGGATCGGGGCCGAAGAACGCATTGTCGACGTGTTCGAGGACCACCCTCGCTCAGCTCGAGGCCGACTCGGCGAAGGTGGGTACACAGGGCACCGACCTCGACTTCGCACTCCTGCTCGACGGGCTCACCGCGTCGCACGGGCCGAACGTCATGGGGCGGCCTGCCGTGCGCATCATGCTCGATCTCGGGCGGGTGGAGCCGTCAACCGTCTACGTCGTTGCGAGCGCCTTCGACCCGGCGATCGGTGACTGCTCAGCCGGCTTCGACCGGGCAGGCGACCTCGCCCCGCAGGCGGACCCGCAGGGCCCACGCCAGCAGACCCAGCGCGACGACACCCAGATAGGGCTGGACCGGAGCGAACCAGGTCAGCGCGCCGGAGGTGCCGAGCGCGATCACGACGACCTTGTTGCAGATCGGGCAGCCGACGGCGAAGAACGACAGCAGCCCTCCGAGACTGCCGAACCGGCTGGGTCGGTCGAGCCCTCCGGCGTCGTCGGTTTCGACGGTGTCGCCGGCCTGGAAGTACGTGGCGAAGAGGAGGCCGCTCAGCACCGCCGTGATCGCCAGAACCGGCATGGCCCAGGGCTCGACCGGCGTGCCCTGGCGCCCGAACACGGGGTTGGGGATCACGTCGGTCGGCAACCCGATGGCGAGCGCACTGACTGTCGCCATCGCGGCTGCGAACCACCAACGCGCGCTCGTCCAGCCCTTCAGCGCTTCGAGTTCGAGCACGATCACGAGCGTACCCACGCGCCGAACAGGTCGTGTCGCGCGGCGTGGGCGGTTCGGTGTCGGGCGCATGCGGTGTCAGTTCGCTCGAGCCGTCCTCGAAGTCCCGTTCCACGGGCGAGTGCCGAACGGTGGAACCCCGATCCGGCGTTGGGGGGCGCTCTCGTTCGGGTTCGAGTCGTCATGCGGGCGGGTCGACTCGAGACGTCGATTGCGCGATCGTGGAGCGATGATCACTTCGATGCATGCGCTGATCTACTCCGACGACGTCGATGCGACCCGGTCCTTCCTGCGCGACGTGCTCGGATTCCCGTTCGTGAACGATTCGGGGACCAGCGACGGCTCCGCGACGGGCTGGCTCATCTTCGGAACCGGACCGAGTGAGCTCGGCGTTCACCCGACGCGGAGTGAGTGGGACGGACAGGTTTGGGAGAGCACGCGTCACGTCGAGATCTCCTTCATGTGCGACGACGTCCACGCGACCCGCGCCGAACTCGAGGCGAAGGGCGCGATCTTCGATGGCGACATCGTGGATCAGGGGTGGGGCCTGGTGACGTCGATGCAGTTGCCGGGTGCCGATGCGATCGGCCTGTACGAGCCGCGCCATACGGTCGCCTATTCGCTCGACCGATCCTGAATCGACACCGGCCCGCCGACAGTTCGTTACGACGCCGACCCGACAGGCGGCAGGCACATCAGCGGGCGGCAAGGTGCGCGAGATGTGTGGATGAGTGGGGTCAGCGGCTGATGTTGAGGATCCGGCGGGCACCGTTGGCCACAACAGCGAGAATGATGCCGCCTGCGACGAGGTCGGGGATCTGTGAGTCGGTCACGATCACGCCGATCGCGGCGCCGATGACGAGCACGTTCACCTTGATGTCGTTGGCGGTGAAGATCCAGCTTGCTTGAAGGTGCGCTTCGCCGGAACGGACTCGCTGCAGAACGAGCAGTGTGGCAACGTTGCCGGCGAGCGCAAGCAATGACATTCGACGTGGAACCGGCTGATCGTCATCGCCGTCCCACCGGTGTGATCAAACAGCGACACCGGCGCCAATCCATGCCGGTCAGACTATTGGGCCGTGGCGCGCCGGGATTGGCGGCCAATGGCCCAGTGCGCAAACGCCGTCCTTCCGTGGATCTGGGTCGAGATGCTTGCGCCTTCCGCAACGATGTCGACCCAGATCCCTGGGGCAGGAGCAGCGTGGTGGGGACGCGGCGGGTGACAGGATGAGGGGGTGACTGGATTCGGCGGTGACAGGATGGTGGGGTGGCTGTCGACGTGTTGAGGATCCTGACGGTGTGTACGCACAACCGGACGCGATCGGTGATGTCGATGGCGATGCTCCAGGCCGGATTCGACCGGCGTCTCGGACCCGGCCGGGCTGAGGTCCACTCGCTCGGCTTCGGGCCGGAAGGGATCGCTGCGATCGACGATGCCGTCGACGCGATGCAGCGTCGTGGGCTCGATGTGTCCGAGCATCGCAGTCGGCAGGTCACCGCAGCGCGAGTCGATCCGGCCGACCTGATCCTGACCAGCGAGAAGGACCACGTGATCAAGATCGCCGCCGAGTCCCCCGGCGCGTACCGGCGGACGTTCACGCTCCCGGAGTTCTGCGATCGGATCGTGACCGACCCGCTGGCCGACGGCCGGTCGCTGGCCGCGTGGATGACCGACCTGTCGGAGGGGCGCCGGGCGGGGGAGTACCTGCGCGGCGAGATCCCCGAGGTGGCGGACCCGACCGGTTCGGCCCCCACGTCAGTTCGAGGCGGCCACCGTGGGGATCGAGGCGATGTGTGCCCGGGTCGTCGACGTGATCTCCCGGTCGTTCTGAGACGACCGATCCAGCGTTCGCCGCTGGATCTCGTCGCGGCGTAACTCCGAACCGGGATGAAACGCGTCAACATCCGCCGTTGACGCCCGCGTTCGCGCGACGGCAAATCGAAACTGCGCGACACTCGAATGGGATCACCCGCTCGATCGGCCGGCGAATCTTCGGCCCGTGTCACCCACATCCGTGCGCCGTTCGTCTGTAGGGGCATCCAACCAAAGGAGGATGGCATGGAATGGTGGATACTCGAGCTGATCACCGTGGCCGTCATGGTCGCAGTCGTGGCAGTGCTCGGCCCGTTGATCAAACGGTTCGGCAAGTCGTACGCGGCCGACGTGTTCCGCGTCAACCCGCGCACGGGCAAGAGCTATCTCGTGCTGATGGACTTCGCGTACTACCTGATCTTCGGTGCGTACATCCTGTTCTCGATCAAGTGGGAGCCCGACAGCGGCTGGGAGCAGACCGTCAACGCCGAGCAACTGCAGGGGTCGGTGGTGCGCATCGGCGGGATGCTGCTGCTGATGGGCCTGCTGCACGGGTTGAACGTGCTCACGCTGCCGGTGATCGGCCGGATCTTCACCCTCAACCGGCAGCTCGACGACGACGTC
>CAWKLM010000035.1:0-10654 GCA_963850475.1 Ilumatobacteraceae bacterium
ACCGACTTCAAACGCAACGTCCTGTGGTGGCCGGCCGTCGGCAGCCTGCATACCGCGAGAACTGCCGCTGCCGACGGACGAGTACGGCCCTTCCGGTACGAGGAAAATCATCGTTCATCTCAGTCGCGACGGAAGGGTAGAAGGAGCCCACATCACCACAACCAGCAGCTTTGATCGTGTCAAGTTCGGTCACTCGCCCGAGATCAACCTGGGGTGACCGGCGCCGTACCAAAGCCACGAGCACTATTCGCGAAGGAGTGAGGAACAGCCCGGACTGCCATCGCCTGATGCCTGGATGGCGACATGGATCTAGTCCATCAGAGTGTGTGGTGGCTGGCGGCTGAACATGGACTCATCGAATCATCCGGCCCATGAGGTGGAAGGGTTCTCCACCAGATCGAACCTGAACCTCCAGGCGTCCCCGTCGTAGTCGCCTTTAGGACGATGGTCCGGCTGTCGCGGACGGAGCTCATGCTGCGTGTCCGACGATGCCGGCGAGTTGGCAGGCGGTGCGGTGGATGGCGACGCGATCGTTCGCAGTCCGCGCGACGGGAGCGATGCCGAGGCGGTGTTCGATGAGGCGTTGCCACCGGTCGGCGGCGATTGCGCCGTTGTCGACTGCATCGCGCACTCGACCGAGTTCAACGCGTGCGATCGCTGCGTCCTCGACGCTGCTGGCCGACGTGCGGTTGCTCGGGTGGACGTACTCGTGGTCGTGCGGGTTGGTGTCGACGGGAAAGATCAGCTTGCCTTCACGCTTGCGGTCCTCGAACCGCCGACCGGCGGGGTCGAGCTTGCGCAGATGCGTGTAGACGCGATCACCGAGGTATGAGAGGAACGGTGTCGGTTGGCCGTCTCTCCGAACCGGTCGAACGGCCGGGTCGACGGACCCGATGAGGTGGCTGGCGGCGGACCAGTAGTTGTCGAGCATGTCTCGGTTCAGAGCTGTGTGATGGCGGAGCGTGATGACGCGTTTGATCATCGGCCGCATCGCCGTCAAGAGCACGGTGCCGGCGTCCGGGTCGCCTGCCTGATGCCGGGTGAGGAGCGCTGCGATCACAGGGTTCTGGTCGATGGTGCACTGTTCGCAGAGGTCGAGGATTGCGGTCGGAGTGCGTCCGGCGAGAGTGGGGTCGTTGCCCCATCGAGCGAGGAGACGCTTCTGTGCTTGGTGTCGGGTGAGTAGCTCGAAGTGGCGTTCGAGCTGCGTGGTGACGGAGTCGTGCATGGGGACGGGACCTTCCGTGGGTAGGGGTTGGTGGGTGTGGTCCCGTGCCACGGTCCTCTTCCCGGTTCCCGGAAACCCTCCCGATTCCGTTGTCGACCGCGATTGCCCCTTGTGCCTGTTTCGATGCCGTTGAGCAGGCGGTTTGCCTGATTCGGGAACCGATCTGTGAGAACGTCGGGAGAGAAATTTCTGCTCGGGTGTCGATTCGGGAGGGTTTCCGGGAGTCGGGAACACGCATCTGGCTCCCATGTCAGACACAACCGGTTCCTCCTCGTCGCTCACTCCCATCGAGCAGCTCTTGATCGCCGTTCTCTTCGCCGGCGCAGCACTCGGCGTCGTCGTATGGGGCGGCGCAGCGTTGTCCACGGCACTCACCGGTCGTGGCCCGTTGGCCGCCGGGTCTGGGTGATGCGCTTCGAGCGATCCCCGGCCTCGCGGCGTCACCCGGACAACCGGCCGACGCCTGGCCGGCAGCGGTCCGTGATCGGGTCGCGGACGCTCCGCTCTACTGGGTGGCGACCGGGTTCGTGCTCGTCGCTGTCATCGCGGTGCTCGTCTCCGCACGAGTCCTGTGGAAGCGACTCACTCCCACTCGTCGCCGGCTTGGTGTCGACGCGCATGCACGGTTCGCAACCCGCCGCGAGCTCCGCCCGCTGCTCGTTCGCAAGCCGGTGCCGGGACGGTTCGTGTTCGGTGCGTGGGGTCGCTGGCTGTTGGCGACGGAGAATCGGCGGTGGGCGCCGGCAAGCGCCGGGTGGTTCGGTCGGCTATCGGGTCGGCTTCGTGGCGGTGAAGAAGGCGACATCACGTCGTTGGCGATCTGTGGGCCGACTCGTTGTGGCAAGACGTCGCATTGCGCTGTCCCCGGGCTGCTCGACTGGGCGGGTCCGGCGATCGTGTTGTCGGTCAAGCGCGACCTGATGGACACGACCATCGAGCGACGCCGCCAGCTGGGTGAGGTCCGGGTGTTCGACCCGGGCGGCTTCCTCGCCGTGTCGCGCAGCCACGTCACGATCAGTCCGTCCGAGGTGGCGAAGTGGTCGCCGCTGCGAACGGCGCACACGGCGTCGGGAGCGAAGAAGGCCGGCGAGACGTTGTCGTCGTGGACGCCGAAGACCGGCGTCGAGGGTGGGATGGACTTCTGGGCGACGCAGGGCAAGTTGCTCTTCGCCGGGCTCCTCGGCACCGCAGCGCTTGTCCGGACGGCCGTCGATGCACGAGGTCGCCGAAGTGGGTGTTCAACATGTCGATGCCCGACCCGGCGAACCCGGGTGCGCCGTGTGGCCCCGTCGACATTCTCGACGTCGCGATCGATGACCCCACGAAGAGCGTCGCGGCGCTCGGGGCGATCCAGCACCTGCAGGCGATCTGGAACAAGCCCGACCCGAAGATCGTCGCCTCCGTGTACGCGACAGCGCAGACCGTCTGCGACCCGTGGCTCGATCCGAACGTCGCTGCGGCAACCGACCTCGACGGTGACGGTGAATGGGTCGATCTCGACTGGCTGATGGACACCGGCCCCGACGGCGACCAGGCCAACACGCTCTACCTCCTCGTGTCGCTCGACGACTATCAGCGCCTCTCCCCGGTACTCGCCGGGCTGCTGTCGGACCTGAAGGCGCAGGCGTACGAGTGGGAGATGACCGGCCGCCGGCTTCCGGCGCCGCTGCTCATGCTGATCGATGAAGCCGGGAACATGCCCCTCGACTGGCTGCCCGAGGTCTCGTCGACGTGCGCAGGGATCGGCATTCAGCTGGTGACGATCTGGCAGTCCTACGCACAGATCCACGAGACGTATGGCAAGCGCGCCGACACGTTGCTGACCAACCACGCCACCAAGCTGTTCTTCCCGGGTTCCTCCGATGACTCGACCCTCGGGTACGTGTCGAAGATCGTCGGCGAGGAGGAGGTCGAGCGACGGTCGTGGTCGAACGACGTCGTCGGCAGCTCCCGCAGGTCGCTGTCGGGTCAGCCACACACCGAGGCGCTCGTGCCGTACTTCCTGTCGAGGCTTCCTGCATACGGGTCGGCGCTGATGATCCACTCCAACACCCCGCCCGCCCATGTGCGCGGGCGGCCGTGGTGGAAGAGCCGACGCCTTGCGGCGATGGTCCCGACACCTCCCGACTCGTCTCAGACGACCGGCTCGGGACCGTGGACGCCGACTCCCGAACGCCGACGACCCTCCCGACCCGCTCCCGAATTGGCGGTCGATGATGCCCTGGCGCTGTCCGAGTCCGTGCACGTCGATCGGGAGGTGGCGTGATGGCTGCCCGCCGTTCGCGAGTCGATCACGCCCGACTCGTCGAGGATCTCCACGCCCGACTCGACGAACGGCTCACCGAGTTGGCGACGAGCGACGACTGGCTCGACTACCTCGCCACCGCTCGACGATTCCACCGCTACTCGCCGAACAACCAACTCCTCCTCGCCCTCCAAGGCGCCGAAGGACACGTTGCCAGCTACTCCACCTGGCAGAAGATCCCCGCCACCGGCGGCGGCACCTGCCAGGTCGGCAAGGGCGAGAAGGGTCTGACGATCCTCGCCCCACTCACTTCGAAGTCGATCGAGATCGACGACGACACCGGCGAGGAGTCCACCCGCAAACGCCTCCGAGGGTTCCGCACCGTCAAGGTGTTCCACCAAGGTCAACTCATCGACCCGCCCTCGCTCGCCGAGCAGATCATGCCCGAGCTACTCACCGGCGAGGACCGGTGGCAACACGTGTGGTGGGCGGTCGCCGGAAGGATCGAGGCGGATGGGTTCGACGTTGCTCAGCACACCCGCACGCCTGCCGAGAAGTGGAATGGCCGGACGTCGTGGACCGACCGACAGGTGCTCGTCGCCGACGACCTCGAACCACCGCAGGCGCTCAAGACGTTGCTGCACGAGTGGGGTCACATCGAACTCGATCATGAACGACGCACCGACCTCGACCGATCGCGTGAAGGAGGTCGAAGCCGAGTCGGTCGCCTACCTGCTTGCTCAGTCGATTGGCCTCGACTCCGGTGACTACTCCCTCCCGTACATCGCCGTCGTGGGCGGGCGGCGACATCAGCAACGTCCGCCGAGCGGCCGAGCAAGTCCTCGCGACGACGAAGCGTCTTGTCGAATCAATCGAGATCGACCTCGGCATCGAACTCGCTCCCGACGTCGTCTCCCGAAGCATCGCCGAGAGCAATGACGTCACCGAGATCGACTCCCGAATCATGGCTGCCGTTCCCGAAGCGATTCCCGAACCCGCGCAAGAGGTCGTTCCCGAAGCAGTCCCGCTCCCGGGATTTGCCGGGAACAGGCCGGAGACAACGGTCAGCGTCCTGAACGGTGAGAACCGCCGGTTCCTGAAGGCAATCCTCGACGACCTCGAGCCCGACCAGCGCGAGCACTTCATGCAACTCGCCTTCGATCGGCACCGAGCCGGCGAAGCGGCCGTGATCCTCGCCGAGTCAGGAAAGTCGGCCACGCAAGTCGGCCGAGTCCTCGACTGCCTTCACGTCGAACCCGAAGCCATCCGGGATGCCCTGCTCTATCGAGTTGCCGACGGCGAACGACCGACACTGTTCACCGTCGCGGAGGCCCGCGCCGCCCTTCGCTCGATCGACGACTCACTCGACCTCGACGATCTTGTCCCGCTCGTCGAGCGGCCGACCGCCGACGACCTTGCGCTCGGCTCAGCAGGGGAGCAGGTCGCTGACCTCCAACTCGTTCAGCGAGCGCTCCGCCGCCACGATGAGCCAGCCAAGGTCGCTGCGCTCGCGTACGGGCTCGATCTCCAACCCGCCACCGTCATCGGCATCTGCCGAGCGACCGGCACGGAGCCGAGCCGGGCGATGGCGGTAGCGATCGCCGTCCGCGACGGCGACGCTCGCACCGCCTACCACGACGTCACCGCAGCCTGGCCCGACGTCGAAGGAGGCTGGGAGCATCACACTCACCCGTCGCTCCGCCCGAAGCCGTCACCTCGCCGCCGTCCCCGACCACGACCCGGCCCGAGAGGCCCTCGACCGATGGACGGGTCGCAGTCGACTGTCGATGGCACCAGACCCTTCGCCCGACTTTCCGGCGTGACGGACGCGACGCTGTCTGGACGCGTGATCTCGTCAATACGGGTTCACGCGAGCTGTCGCGGCGCATCAGCATTCGACGCCGCCGGGACTGGCAGTGGATGCACGCTCGGATGATGAGTCGGCCTAACGCGGCTTCACCGCGGGCCGGACTGTCTGTAGACTCAGTCGCTCGGACGTCGCCAACGAGTCCGGCGTCGCACGTATCTGTCCGACTCGAGCAACGTCGGCGACGCGGACGCAGCCCGTAGCTCGGCACCGGCAGTACGCTCAGATCGCGTCGTCAGGCGGCACCGTGACGCTGACGTGCCGCTGGCGATGTCGAAGGTGATCACGCTGCAGATGACAGGAAGTCGGCGAGGCCTGAGAGGCGTTCGCTACGTGGCTCGGTCATCGAGAGGCGACGATCGAGTCGTCCTTCGCGGGGTCCGAATGACGACATCCCTCGCAACTCGAAGCAGTGATGCGCGGATGCAGTCGAGAGAGCTGAGCACCGCGAGAATCTCGCCGGGGAGTCACGGCCTTGCTTGTCGAAGCGCATCGGGACGACGGCATCGAGAGCGCGCACCGAGTCATGCGCTGCGATCGCAATTAGCCAGAGTCAGGAACGAGCGCTCGCGAGGCTCGTCAGTCCGAAGGTGCGGGCGGAGTCCTCCGAGTGTCGACACTGCGACCAGAGACAATCGTGCAGGTCCGAGTGGTGCGACCAGCGTCACCCTGGATCTCTCATGCAGGATCGCGAGTCGACGTTGGACCCGTCTGCGTATGGCGTCGCAGCGAGAACAGGCGAATGGACTGAGCTTCATCGACAGACTGGCGTCACACGCCAGGTCGGCAGCTGGTACGGGGAGCGGTGCATCAGCGATTGTCGTAGTGGTCCGGTTCGCAGTCGGCGCGTCAGGGCAGGCGTCGTCAAGCGTGACACAGTGGACGACCGCTGAGCGCCGCGAGCACGGCATCGGGATCGACCGCGTCCGCGAGCCAGGCCATTGGCCGCACAAGGCTCAACAGACAGCGCTTCCGTGAGCGACGAGCGGCTCGGCTGAGCTTTCTGGACGTGTCCTCGCCTCACTCGACGTACCAGCATCTCGGACGATGTGCTCCGACGCGATCCCCGCGGGTCGTGCTCCCAGAGCGGAACCGTGGCTGCTGCGTCTGTGCTTGGCCGCAGCGATCTGGGTCCCGACAGCGATTGCTCGTGCATCGCAGCGAGAGGGGTGGGCGACTGGCCGTCCGAGCGCAAGTCCTGAGACGACCGTGACAGGTGCCTTTGCGATCTCGGCCTCGAGCGCACTGGCTCGAGCAAGGCGCATGCTCGCCAGCGGTCGCGTGTGGACGCGTCGCCACCGATCGATGGTCTGCGTGCTCAGAGCGACGGCCCATGAAGACGAGCGCAGGATGGCGTTGTGGATCAACGAGGCGGTTGATGTCGTTGGACGTCATCGGCACGCGGCGACCGCCCGAGCCTCGTCAACGATCCATTCCGTCCGAGACGTTACGCCCGGGCTACTGCATCAGGCCGGCTGCTGCCGACGGCGTCGGTGCTCGTCCGATGTCAGCGTCGGTCCGTGGCTCGCGAGTCGATCCGCTTGGCGACATCGTCGAGCACGGCCTCCACTGTCGGGCGATACGCACGCGGGCCAGTGCGCAAGCGGAGGAAGCTGCGCTTCTGAGCTTGGTGAGTTCGTGGTGCTCGACGATGTGGGGCCAGTGTTCGAGGATCCAGTCGCGCCGAAGCTGTTGACCTGCGTCGGCGGCTCGCAATCGCTTCGACGATGTCGGTCAGTCCGTCGCCAACCTTCGACAACAACTGCGCGACGACGTGCCGTTGGTCTGCGGGTGCGGTGGCGAGGAGTGCGTCGAGTTCTTCGAGTCGACCGCGGATCGCCGCTGCGTCGAGCGTGGGCATCGTCGGTGCTGGAGTCGGTTCGGTTCGCAGGAGCGACTCTCTGGTGGCGAGCGCTCGATCGAGGTGTTGGCGCCACCGCTCGGCCAGCTCAGGGTCGGCCGGGCGTGATCCGAAGCCGGGCTCATTCGCGTGGGATGCGCTGTTCGTCGCGCCAGTGAGCCAGGTCGGCAACGAGGTCGTCGTAGACGATGGCCGCAGTCGGGTCGCTGGGTCGTTCTCCTGCCCACCAGGTGAGCCAGGTGGGTGGTGTGGCGCGGAGCGCTCGGGCGACTTGTTCTCGTCGTTGTTGGATCGCTGCGGAGATGATTCTCAGTTCGTCGGGATCGACACCCCGCTCTTCGAGATCGGCGATCCACCGTGATCGCTGCTCCTCGATGCGGGTTGATGCCTCACCGAGGTAGGCGACGGCGAGGTCGGTGAGTTCGACCTCTTCGGGGTGGTCGATCGGCCGGAGAAGATGCCACGGGAGTCGCCGCGTCGTGATCTGGCCGGACTCGCTGACGAAGCGGACGCTGGCGTGGCCGATCGTGTCGTGGAGTCGTTCGATGGTGCCGACGTTGTCCCAGTCGCGTGCGTTGACCCGCCCGCCGACGCTCATTCGGCGACGGTGTTCCTCGGCGAGTCGAAGCTCCTCGACACTCTGCGTCGGGTCTGCAGTGCCGGCTGCGGCGAGTTCGGCGATGACCGTTCGCACGTGTCGCAGTCGGTCGTTGAGAGCGGCGAGGTCGTTGTTGGCTGCAAGGTCAGCGATGCGATCGAGATCGGGGTGTTCCGCGGTGATGAACTGCTTGGCACGGCTCTCCGAGATGGTCGTGGTGATGTCGGCTTCGGGGTCGTCGAGGTTCTCGGTGGCGAGTGGGATGCCGGTGGTGTGAGCGGGTTCGCCGATGGTGGCGGCGTCTCTCGTGGTGGCGTAGAGGTGCGCTGAGCGGCGGGCTCGGGAGAGGGAGACGTAGGCGGCTTCGCGGTACAGGCCGGCGGGGCCGACCACGTGGATGTGGTCGCAGGTGACGCCTTGGGCTTTGTGGATCGTGGTGGCGTAGCCGTGGTCGACCGCGCCGGAGTGGACGTAGTCGCCGGCGAGTCGGATGCGTCGCTGCCCGCCGGAAACGGTGATGTCGACGTCGCCACTCACGTGGTTGATGGCGTCGATGGTGGCGATCATGCCGTTGTCGACGCGGCATCGTTGGCCGGTCTCGAGATCGACTTGTCCCGGCGCATTCGTCAGCAGGACGACTCGGTCGCCGACCTGGAAGCTGCGCTCTCGGACAATGAGCGGCGGGCCGGTGAGGAGTCCGGCTTGGTCTGCTCGTTGGCGGGCGAGCCGGTTGATGAGCCGCGCTTCGGCGCGCGTGCCGGCGATCAAGTGGGCGTCGTAGCCAGCGGTGTGATGATTCCACCATCCGTCGATCGCTTCGGCGTGGAGTTGGTCTGCGGTGCCGGCGAGGTGGATGCGATCGTGGTCTCGGTAGGCGGTCCAGAAGCTGTGGATGTCGCCGTCGCGGAGATGGTCGAGTGCTGCGTGTTCCCACGGTTCGATCTGGCGTCGGTTGATCGTGAGTTCGCATCGACGGTCGCCGACGGCGCCGAGCGCAGCTCTGAATCCGCCGCCTGCGGTGATCTCGGGGAGTTGTCGATGGTCCCCGACGAGAACGACCTTGGCGCCGATGGTGCGTGCGTGGGTGAGGATGCGATGCAGATCGAGGGTGCCGCACATGCCGGTTTCGTCGACGACGAGGACGTCGCCGGCGGTGAGGTCAGCGTGGGTGAACAGTCGAGGAACGGTGTAGGCGTCGATGCCTGCGCCGTCGGCGAGTTCGCGTGCTGCCCGACCGGTCGGGCAGACCCCGACGAGTCGATGCCCGTGTGCATGGAGGACGTGTCGGACGGCGTTCATCGTGTACGTCTTGCCGGTCCCAGCGCGACCGACGACGACCTCGACATCGAGGCCCTGGGTGCAGATGCGGCGGACAGTGTCGATCTGGTCAGGTCCGAGTGATCGGGAGAACTCGGCGAGCGCTATGTCGACACTCGCCGGGTCGAGTGCAGTGTTCCGATGGTCGGTCGGGGTGACGAGGGCGAGCACTTGGCGTTCGATCTCGATCATCCGTCGGGTCGTCCATCGCTGCTCCCAGCCGGCTGCGGCCGCGCCGGTCGGTTGCGGGACGAGAACGAGTTCGGGGTGGGCGAGGACTGCGTCGGTGAGTCGTTCGAGGACCACCGCGCCGCCGTTGCCGAGGAGGTGATCGGCGACCGCGCTCTGAACCTCGAGTCGGGTCACGGTCGCGCTGCGCTCAGGCAGATCGAACGCGACGGCGAGTGCGAACTGATCGATCGTCAGCAGTTGCTCGTGGACTTCGCCGGTGATGCGATCGATGACTCGGGTCGCGATCCGGGTGTCGGGATCGAGGCTGGTGATGGACGGCCGCCCGGTCGAGTTCGAGAGGAGTCGGTTGATGTCGTCGGCCCCGAAGCCGATCGTGGCGCCGTCCGCCCGCCAGCGTTCGTCGAGCGTTTCCTGGTCGATCTCCACCTTCTCGGGTCGGGTCGCGAGCGTCGCTCGATCGGCTGCGGCGGGCCCGGCCTGGCCCGTGCGTTCGAGTTCTCCTTCGATCTCGTTGCGTCGCTTCGAGAAGTGCGTCAGCACCTTCTGCGGGATGCCGGCGATGTCGGCGACGTGGTCGTGGACCGGTCGCCATCGGACGCCGAGTCGGCGGGTCATCTCGTCGCGCAACGCGGTCTGGAACACGACGCCGGCGGCGAGCTTCGAGCGGTACAGGGCCTGGCCGTCGAGCGCGCTCCAGCGACCGTCTGGGCCTCGGGTGAGGTTGGCGACGAGAACGTGGGTGTGGAGTTGCGGGTCGCCGGCGCGGCTGGTGCGATGCCGGAAGCCGGCGGCGATGAATCCGGCGCCGGGGAGGCGGCGGGTTCCCCACGTCTCGAACGGGGCGACCTTGGACCGCCGGTTGTTCGACCCGCGCCGCACGAAGCACGCTTCGCGTTCGAGCCACGACATCGCATCCTCGACGGCGGTGTCGACCGCTGCGACGATCTCGGCGCGGACGATCGGGTCGGCGAAGGCGTACATCACGCTCACCGACTTCGGTGCCGAGAACGTCAGGTCGAAGCCGGGCACCCGGTTCTTGAAGGCGCGGATCTGCGTGCCGTTCGGCGACAGGCCGGTGCCGGGGACGAGCCCGGCGAGGATCGCTCGAAGGTCGTCGCCGTCGACGGCGTCCGGCAGGTTGAGGATGTCGGCAGCGGTGCCGAACCAGCGGCCGGCGGTCTCGCCAGCGCCGGAGTAGTAGTCGTCGATGCCGCGTGCGACCTGGGACAGGTAGTACGCCTCGGCGCCGACTCGGAGCTTCCACAACGACAACATGACACCTCCCGACACGCCGCCGAGAGCGGCCGCGCGTTACGCCCGAACGGGCGGTCCGGCACCTGTGGTGC
>CAWKLM010000036.1:0-1160964 GCA_963850475.1 Ilumatobacteraceae bacterium
GTGACGATCGGTCCACCCACAGCGCGCTCCACATGGTCGCCGTCACTCGCGTCGGACACGAACCGGCAACCCGCGCTCACTCTGAGCGCCGCCTTGCAACGGGCTTCCATGCCGGTTTCGCTGGTCGAGCCGTGGGTCGAGTGATATCGGATTCAAGCGTCACGAGCGTGGCGGGCGAGGCATGAACAGGTCGTCGAGTCGGACCGTGCCGGCCCCGAGGTCAGCCCACGCTCCGTCAAGAGAGAGCGTCACCGTGGCGGCGGTCGGAAATTTCGCCGCCAACTGTGCTCGCATGTCAGGATCGCCGGCGCCCACGAGCAACATCGCGAGATCCTGCACCGCTGGGTTGTGGCCGATCACCATCGCGCACCCGACGTCGCTGTCGACGCGTTGCAGTCGACCCAGCAGAGTGTCGGCGGTCGCCTCGTAGAACGCTTGTTCCATCTCGATCCGCGCATGCTCGTGGTAGAGCAGCTCGGATCCCTTCGAGGGTGTCCGCGGTACGCCGCGACGTCGAGCACAGGACGAGCTCAGGTCGGAGGGAGGCTCGCGAGGTGGTCTGCGGAGGCGTGGTAAGGCTCTGGCGCCGCGGGGCGCGAGCGGTCGGTCGTGATCGGCCAGCGACGGATCGTTCCACGCGGACTTCGCGTGGCGGACGAGTATGAGATGACGGCGCATACCCGCAGCGTCGCGCGTCGCCCTGTCTCGCTTGGCGCTGGGCATCGAGCGACTGCCACGCGAGGTTCTGCACTTGGGTGAGCTCGAGTGGTTCCAGCGAATCGTCTCGGTTGACGTTCCTCAACCGAGACACCGACCCACTTCATCTGTGCAGGTCCGGCGAGGACGTCAGGTGGCGCAGTTCGGCCGGATGCGAGCGGAGCTGGCCGAGGTCAGGTCCGCTCTTCTGGAAAGCTCGGTTGAGAACCTGGTTGGCCTATCGGCTGTTCCCCGGGCATGATCAGCGATGGCACGCAGACAACTCAGTCGCCGCACGCACGATCGCCTCGCTCATACAGGACTGCGCTCCCTGCACCTGATTGGCAACCGACGATCCGTCGACTCTCGCAACGTCGCCCGGCGCCGCGGCTGCTCGGTCGCTTCGTCGACGTGTTGTGCTCGATGACGAGGGAGGATGGCGACCCGGCCGAGTGACAGGTCGGGACAACGCAAGCGACGTCGCAGGGGTCGATCCGGTGGTGCGTTCAGACGACGAGCCGGAGCAATCCGACCATGACCAGCACGGCGCCGAACGTGAGCGAGATCCAGACACGCAACCCCCGAGCGTGCCGACTGACCCACGACTCGCAGCGTTGCAGCAACGGTTCGGCTCGGTCGCGCGCCAGGATCATGAACAACACGGGTGCCCAGACGAGGGCCGCGGAGATGGCGACGTAGACGACCACCAGGGTCGTCGACCAGACCGGTCCGTCGCCGCTGATGGCCGTCATGGCCAGCAACGTGAACAGCAGGCGCTTCGGGCCCCCGAAACCGAGCAGTGCGGCCATCGAGAACGCTGCGGCGGGACCCGTCTCGTGGAGTCCCGCCATGATCGCGGTCCCGCGACCGGACTTCTCCGGACCCGGCTCGGAGCGCGCGGCTCGTGCGCCGACCGCCACGAGCGCCGCCCCGGCGAGCAACTCGACCACCGCCTCGATCGTGTCGTGCGTGTCGATCCGGTCCGCGGACGCTGCGCCGGCGACCAAGCCGACCAAGCAGGCGAGTGCGGTCCCGACGACGTAGCCGGTCGCGAACCCGATGCCGTCCGCACGCGGGCGGGCGCTCTCGATGACGCCCAACGTCGCCGTCAGGGTCGTCCGATGATCGGTGACGTGCCATGAGATCCGGTTGCTCCTCGCCGACACCGGGACATCGGTCGGTCTAGAAGGAACCCCGCGGCACCATGGTGCGGCTCACCAGGACGGTACGGATCCGGGGCCTCATCACCATGGCCGCGGTGGCGACGTCGGCGACCTCGGTCCTCGTGACGTCGATGCCCGCCGACGCGCACGCCCAGGACGCAACGGATGACGACACGGCCGCACAGCAGCTGGCCGAGACGTACGTGCCGCTGATGATGTTGAAAGCCGAGGAGTTCCCGTGCGACACGAACGGTGAGATGTACGCACCGACGTCGGTCGACATCGTGCTCGACAACCCCGAGATCATGCTGCGGGAGGTGAGCATCGGCGACCCTGATCATGCGTGGCCCGAGCGCATCGGATCTGTTCGGTCTCGGCGAGGGGTTCTTCCTCGACTTCCCCGGTGAGGCGGTCGACCCGGGCTGTCTGTATCAACGCGACTTCGAGGAGTTCAGCGAGGGATGACCGCCGCTCGTCTATGCCCACATCGCCCGACAGGACGAGCAGCCCGGCTTCCTGGCGCTGCAGTACTGGTTCTACTGGTACTTCAACGACTTCAACAATCTCCACGAGAGCGACTGGGAGGGGATCCAGCTCCTCTTCGAGGCGTCGACCGTGGAGGAGGCCCTGGCCTCCGAGCCGGCCGAGGTGGCGTACGCCCAGCACGAGGGTGGCGAGACTGCGGCATGGGATGCCAAGAAGCTCGAGCGCGATGGCACGCGACCGGTCGTGTACTCGTCGAGGGGCTCGCACGCGAGCTACTTCGGCTCGGCGCTGTACCTCTGACGGCGGGGGAATCAGGGCTTCGGATGCGACAACACCGACGGGGCGTCGACCCGGATCGATCCCGAGGTGACCGTGCTGCCCGACACGGTCGACGATCCTGATGACCCCTTGGCGTGGCTGATGTTCGACGGGCGATGGGGCGAGCGGCGCGCCGGCAGCTTCAACGGCCCGACGGGCCCGACCGACAAGGAGCGGTGGACCGAGCCGATCGACTGGCAGAACGGCCTGCGATCCAGCAGGCACCACGCCGCAAGCCTCGACCTGCTCGAAACCCACCCTGGGCCGTTGATCGTGCCCACCGTGGTGATCACCGAGGTGACTCACCTGCTCGGAACCCGACTCGGCGTCGACCCCGAGGTGCGGTTCCTCGGAGATCTGGCGGCTGGCAACCTCATCGCCGAACCCGTCGCAGCATCGGACTGGCTGCGCATCGCCGAGCTCGTGGCGCAATACGCCGATCTCCCGCTTGGAACGGTCGACGCATCCGTGATCGCTGCTGCCGAGCGGCTCGGCATCAACGACATCGCAACACTCGACCGACGCCACTTCACCGTCGCGCAATCGAACATCGGCGTCTGGAACCTGCTGCCCTGAAGCGGTCTCTGCCGACCAATCCTCAACCCAGGAGGTCGGCGATGACGTCGGCGGCTTGGCGGTCGCTGGCTTCGAGGAAGTGGGCGTAGACGTTCAGCGTGGTCGCGGCGTTGGCGTGGCCGAGGCGGCCGCTGACAGTTCGCACGGGGACGCCGGCGGCAAGCAATTGGGTGGCGTGGAGGTGTCGCAAATCGTGGAGGCGGACGCCGTCGAGGCCGGCTCGCTTGATCGACAACGTCCGCGTGCTGCGGTCGAGGTCGGACCAGCGCAGTCCGCACACCTCGCCGCGGCGGGCGCCGGTTGCGGTCAAGACGCGCAGCAGGGCGCCGTACTCGCGGTCGTCATCGTCGGCAATGTCGAGCATCCGCCGCACGTCTGCGATCGACGGAGGGTTGATCTCGCGCTGACGGAGCTTCGGCGGCGACGCCGAAGCCGCCGGGTTCATCGGCACGATGCCCCACTTCACCGCCTGGCCGAACGCACCCCGGAACACGGCGTGCACGTGCCGGATCGTGGCAGGGGAGAGGCCGCGCTCCTTCGAAAGCGTCGCGTAGTAGTCGTCGAGCCGCTTCGTCGTCACCCGCCCGAGGCGCAGCCGGCCGAGGTCGGGCTTGATCAACCGATCAGTCAGGCGGCGGTACTCGCGCACGGTCGTCGGCGACAGCGAGCCTTCGACGTGGTCGAGCCACGAGTCGAGGAGCTGGCCGAGCGTCTTCGCCGTCGAGGTGATCTTGCCCTCCGACACCTTCGCCACCAGCGCAGCGAGCGCCCGCCGCGCCTCGCGCTTGGTGCCGTAGTGCGTCCGGCTCAGCTGCTTGCGCAGACCGCTCTCCGGGTCGCGCGGGAGCTGAACGATCAGCTCCCAGTTTCCGGCCTGGCGCTCACGCAATGAGCCCTTCAGGCCCGCGATCGTAGACCGAATTCTTGGTTAGCTGCTTGGTTGGAGTTCTCTGAACTCGCAAGCACTCTCCGAAAGCCCGCATCTACATGGCATTTCTCAGAGCCCAAACCGAGAGTCGAACTCGGGACCTACGCATTACGAGTGCGTTGCTCTACCAACTGAGCTATCTGGGCAACCGGCCACACCCGAAGGTGCGCCGCCGAAATGATATCGGCGGTCGTCGGGAGTGGCAGCCCTTGATTCGCGAGGCTCAGCTCGAGCCGTCCGCCAGCGGGTCGCGACCGTTCCAGGCGCCCTGCGAGCCGTATGGCTCGAACCGGGCGAAGAGTTCCTCCGTGTACCAGTCGCCGTCGCGGGTTTCCTGGATGACCTGCTGGTGGCGGGGCATCCGGTACGCGAACTCGCGGAGGTCGGCCATCGACTCCCAGAGGCTGAAGGTGGCCAGTCGTCCGATCGGTGCCTCGCCGATGCCGACGACGTCGATCAGACCGGCGGCGGTGTGCAGTTCGGTGTCGACTTCCTTGCCGGCACGTCCGAAGTCGCGCGACGACGACAGACGAACATCGGCTCGGGTGATCACGGCGACCGCACCGTCCCGACGGCCACGCTCCATGCCGTCGAGCGGGTCGACACCGCGCCACCGTCCGTGCCCTCCGAGTGCCCGGAGTCGAACGTGCCAGGCCTCGCCGGCGCCGTCCCAACGGCGGCTGATCGGATGGTCGTCGAGGAATCGATCGAGAGCTGACTCGTCGTCCCACACGGCGAACAGGGCGGTGCGCCGAAGGTCGGCGCCGGGTCCGGTGTCGTCGCCGTCGGCCCGTGCCCATCAACCGCCAGAAGTGGAGGCCGTCGACGCGGGTGAGGCGCGGTCGATCGAGGCCGAGTCGGGCGAGCGCGAGCGGAGCCTTCCATGTCGGTTCGGAGATCAGATGGAAGGACGCGATGCGAGCCATGCATCCGACATGCTGTCAGCAATGGACGCGATCAGCGACTTCGCCTCGACCCCGGTCGACGTCGTGATCGTCGTCGTCGTGGGGTACCTGCTCGGCTCGATCCCGGTCGCGAATCTCGTGGCCGCCCGTCGGGCCGCGATCGATCTCCGCGACGTCGGCGACCGGAACCCGGGGTTCTGGAACGCGCGGGAGACGCTGGGACGGATGGCGGCGGTGCCCGTCTTCGTCGGCGATGTGGCCAAAGGATTCGTCGCGGCCGGGTATCGGGGCCCTCCTCGCCGATGACGGTGTGTGGGGGCTTCCGTATGTGGCCGGCGGTGCCGCCATGGTCGGCCACGCGTTTCCGGTCTTCGCCGGCTTCGTCGGAGGGCGCAGCATCTTGACCTTCGTCGGCACGGTCATCGTCGCGACGCCGGTGGCGACGGCGATCTCGATCGGCATCCTGCCTGGTCACGTTCGCCGTGACCCGCTCGTTCGCGTGGGGCGCCCGCATCGGCATCGTCGCGTTGCCGTTCGTCCAGCTCGTCGTCGACGGTCCGTACCGAACCGCTGCCACCGGCGTGCTGATGACGTTCATCGGCGTGCGCTTCGGCCAGGCCGCGCTCGCCGATCGACGGCGCGGCGCTCGAGGTTGAGGGAGGCGCCGCTCAGCCGTAGGTGCGGCCGCGCCAGGTCTGGCGACCCCGCCGGGTGATGCCGCGAGCGATGGCGGCCACCGAGCCGAGGTCGGCGAGTGGGCTGAGCCAGTAGGCGGCGTCGGCGCGGTCATAGGCCGTCCGCGTGCCGACAGCGTCCCGAGACGTGTCGCAAGCAGGACGACGTCGAGGAGGTCGCCGCGCCCGACCAGCAGCCGAGGGAGCGGGAGCGCCTGCGCGAGGAGCACCACCGCGAGGTCGAACACCTGGCGGGCGGGTGGTTCGACACCGGGAAGGCCAGCGAACGGCCCCAGCCCGTCCAGGCGTCGCCGAGTGATTCGAACATCCGCACCGTGAGCAGGTCGGCGGCGTCGAGGAAGCCGACCGACCACCCGTCGGTTGCGAGCCGACGCGCGAGCGCGATGTCCTCGACCACCTCGCCTGCCACGAGCGACATGCCGCCGGTCGCCAGGAACGGGTCGCGACGCAGCGTCATGCACTGTCCGTTCGCCATCGTCCGGTCGGGTGACGCCGACGGTGCCCGGCGGCCCGAAGCGGTAGACGAGCGTGGTCAGCATCGAGGCGTGCAGCCATCTCGTGCCCGGCGTCGGGCATTCGAAGCGTCCGCCGACGGTGAGGAAGTCGAGTCGGTCGCCGTGGGCGCGGGCGACGACGGCAGTCGGGAGTCGGGGGTCGGGCCGAGCGTCGGCATCGAGGGTCACCACCCACTCGCCCGCGGCGGCTTCGATGCCCTGTTGGAGCGCCCATGCCTTGCCGGCCCAGCCGTCGGGCAGGGGTTGCCCTGCGACCACCGCGGCGCCGGCCGCGATCGCGATCGAAGCGGTGGCGTCGGTCGACTGATCGTCGACCACGATCACCTCGGCCACGCCCGGTGCCCCGACGATCCGATCGAGCAGCGGACCGATCCGCTCGGCCTCGTCCCGAGCCGGGATCACCACGCTGATCGACGCGTCGACAGGATCGTCGGGCGACACCGGCGCCGCCGACGCGGGCCGCGCCGGCGAGCCGGCTGACCGCCACGGCGCCGGCCCCGGCTCGAATCGCCACGGATGTCCAACGCAGGGCGCTGGCCCGGCTCATGCGAAGTCGTCGGCGATCATGTCGGCGACGATGCGTCCGCTCGTCGCGACGAGCGGCAGCCCGCCGCCCGGATGGCTCGAACCACCGACGAGGTACAACCCGGGCTTGGCCCCGCGGTTCGCCGGCCGTGACGAACGCGGCCCGCTTGCCGTTCGACGACGTGCCGTAGATCGCGCCGCCGGGTGAGCGGTAGTTGTGCTCGATGTCGCTCGGGGTCATGTGGGCGCAGAAGCGCATGCGGCGACGGAGGTCGACACCGTGGGTCGCGAGCCGTTCGAGGACGAGGTCGCGGTAGCGCTCGGCGTCGACGTCGATCCCCGGTGGCGTGTTGACGAGCAGGAACCAGTTCTCGTCACCCTCCGGTGCCTGTGTCGGATCGGTCGTCGACGACACGCAGCCGTAGATCGTCGGATCGTCGGCGAGTTGGCCGGCGTCGATCGCCCGGAACTCCTGGTAACGCGTCGTCGGAGAACCAGACGTTGTGATGGCCGATCCCGTCGGTGCGTCCCCGCACGCCGATGCACAGGACGAACCCGCTCGTCGAGGGGCGCGCCTTGCGGACCCGCTTCGCCGCTGCACGATCGGGAAGCAGGTCGTCGTACAGGTGGCGGGCGTCGACGTTCGCCACGACGATCGGTGCGTCGAGGTGAGCTCCCGTCGTCGAGCGCAACGCCGGTGACGCGGTCCGGGCGTGGACGTGATCGACGTCACCTCGGTCGAGGTCCTGATCTCGACGCCGACGTCGATCGCCGACTTGCTCGAACGCGGCCCGGAGCGCTCCGAGCCCACCCATCGGGTACCAGCATCCGAAGCGCGACTCGATGTGGGGGATGCAGGCGAGCGTCGCCGGCGCCTGCGCAGGCGACGAGCCCGAGTAGGTGGCGTAGCGGCCGGCCCACTGACGGAGGTGGTCGTCGTCGAACGTGTCGCGTGCCGCTCGGCGAAGCGTTCGGAGCGCGTCGATGTCGAGAAGGTCGCGCGGCGACTCCATGCGCTTGAGCAGCGACATCGGATTCGACATCGGCCCGGCGAAGAAGGTCCGCTCCGAGACGTCCCAGATCGTGCGTCCGTTGGCGTCGAACTCGCGCCACTGATCGCCGGCGCCGGGGGCGAACGCCTCGAACGCGGCGGCGGTGGCGTCCGGATCGTCGGGCACGGCGAGTGCCGATCCGTCGCGCCACGAGTACCTGAACTGCGGGTCGAGCCGCACCATCGTGACCTGTTCGTCGAGCGAGGTTCCCGCGAGGCGGAAGACCTCGTCGAAGACGTGGGGCAGGGTGACCAGCGACGGGCCGACGTCGAAGATGAACCCGTCGCGCTCGAACACGGCGAGCTTGCCGCCGACGGCGTGGTTGCGCTCGACGACCGTGACGTCGTGGCCCGCCACCCGGAGGCGGATGGCGGCGGTGAGGCCACCGACGCCGCCGCCGATCACGACGGCGCGGGTCACGCCGACCCCCTCACGAGTTGGGTCACGGCGGCGGTCGCGATCGGGAGCATGCCGACGCCGCCGACGACGGCGACGAGCGGGTCACGGAAGTAGCGGGCGAAGCCGAGCGTCTGCATGACCGACATGTACCCGTACTGCCCGACGAGTCGAACATCGTGGCGGTCGGGGCCGGTGCGGCTCACCGGGAGGACGGCTTCGAACAACGCCATGATCCCGAGACCGGTCAGGAACCAACCGGCGAAGTTCGACAGCGGGATGCCGCGGTAGAGGCCTCGGCGAGCCCACGCCCAGTAGCCCTCGCCGACCATCTGCGGATCGAGGAACAGGTCCCACGCCGTCATCGCCGCCGAGCCGAGCGCGATGCGCGTTGCCGGGCGTCGAGTGGCGCCGAGCGCGGCGTGTGCCGCTTCGCGTGCGGGCAGACCCATCCCGAACCAGGCGAGCGGCACGATCACCGGCACGTGTGCGACCTGCGGTTGCAGCGCGTTCGTGTAGGCGTAGCGACCGAACGGCAGGCCGGTCTGCGTGCCGACCCGCTCGACGACGCCGGTTGCGACCGCGGTCGTGGCGCTCGCTGCACCGGCGCGAGCCGCGCCCCATCGGCGGACGGCGTTGGCGGTCGTGGTCGCCCACATCCCACCGACGACGACCGACGACAGGATCTTGCGACCGCGACCGCCCTGCGGCAGCAGCGGTGTCGCGATCATCCCGGCGATCGTGGCAGCCCCGGCCACCGCCGCGACTCGATCAGCGATGCCGCATCGTTCATCGGAGCGAGCGAGGCGACGAGGCGGGCCTTCTCGGTGGTCGAGACCGAGGCCCGGGACGTGAACACGTCGTAGTCCTGCGCCTCGATCTTGTCGAGGATCCGGCCGTAGAGCGTGTGTGCAGCACCGACGCACTTCGCCGATCGGTCGGGCAGCATGGAGATGCCGATCTCGGCCGATCGGTACAGCTCCCGGCAGCGGTCGATCTCGAACCGCATCAGCTCGACGAACTCCGGCGACACGCGACGCTCCGTGAGGTCGACGCCGAACCGACGCGAGTCCTCCAGCGGCACGTACTGGCGGCCGCGATCGAGGTCTTCGTCGATGTCGCGCAGGAAGTTCGTGAGCTGGAACGCGTTGCCCAGGTCGCGGGCATGGGGGAGGGCGACGTCGTAGTCGGACGGTTCGAGGATCGGCAGCATCATCTCGCCGATCACGGCCGCCGAGCCGTCCATGTAGACGAGGAGGTCGTCCCACGTCTCGTACGACTCGACGGTCAGGTCCATCGTCATCGAGCGCAGGAAGCGGTGGAACGCATCGATGTCGATGTCGAACGCGCGCACCGTGTGCACGACGGCCTTGAGCACCGGGTCGTCGGATCGACCGGCGTCGAGATCGGCGAAGAACCGGTCACCGAAGTCGGCGAGCGCCGCGGCGCGCACCTCGGTCGGGACGTCACGGCCGCCCTGCGCACGGGATCTCGTCGACGATGTCGTCGGCGTAGCGGGCGAAGGCGTACAGCGCGTGGACGTGGTGCTGTTTGACCTTCGGCAGCACCTTCGTCGACCAGTAGTAGGTGGTGCCGTGGCGCTTGTTGAACTCCTTGCACAAGCGCGTAGCTCTCGTCGAGCGTGACCGGTCCCTCGGGCAGCAGCTGCGTGGTCGGCACCGGCGGCCGCCGACGGATCAGCTGTGGAAGACGCATCGACCCGATCGTAGGCCCGCGTCACCGATGAGAGATGAGCGGCGATGCCACGCTCATCATCTCATCGGACGGCGAACTCGTCGACTCGCTGGGCGGCGAGTTTGCCCGAGACGAGCACCATCGGGACACCGACGCCGGGCAGCGTCGACGAGCCCGTGAACACGAGTCCGGGCACCCGCTTGTCGACGTTGTTCGGGCGGAACGGACCGGTCTGGAAGAACGTGTGGGCGAGGGCGAACGGGGTGCCCTGTTCCATCCCCATCCGCTCCCAGTCCTGCGGGTCGTAGATCTCCTCGACCACGACGTCGGTCGGGTACCCGAGCGACGCGACCTTCTCCCGCAACGACCCCATGATCCGATCGCGTTCACGCGACCAGTCGATCGTGCCGCTGAGGTTCGGCGTCGGCTCGAGCACGTAGATGCTCGACGAGCCCTCCGGGGCCAGCGACGGGTCGTCGAGGCTGTGCAGCGTGACCAGGATCGACGGGTCGGGCATCCGCACGCCGTCTTCGATCAGCGCCTTGAACGAGCCGTCCCAGTCCTGGCCGAAGTGGATGTTGTGGTGGGACGCATCGGCCGGTGGCAGCCCGTTGACGCCGGCCACCCAGAGCAGACACGACGGCGAGTACTTGCCGGTGCGGGCCTTCTTCGGCGCCTCGACGTCGCCCAGCAGCTCGCGATAGGCGACCGGGAGATCGGGGTTGCACACGACCGCGTCGGCCTCGACCAGTTCGGAGCCTTCACCGGTGCCGAGCCGCACGCCGCGGATCGAGCCGTTCGGAGTGGCGGACGATGTGCGACACCGGCGACGAGTAGCGGATCGTGACGCCGGCCTGCTCGACCGCTTCGGCGAGACCGGCCGCCATCTGGTGCATGCCGCCCTCGGGCACGAACACGCCCTGGACCGAGTCCATGTAGGTGATGACGGCGTAGATGGCGAGCGCCTCGTACGGGGCGAGCCCGGCGTACATCGACTGGAAGCTGAAGATCTGCTGGAGTCGCTGATCGTCGAAGAACGATGCGACCTTCTTGTCGAGCTTGCCGAACCCGCCCATCTTCAGGATCGCCAGCCCGTCACGCCACGGCTTGATGAGGTCGAGCGGCGAGTTGATGTTCGTGTCGATGTACGACCGCATCTCGGCGGTGTAGAGCTGCTCCAACCAGTCGGAGAAGCGACCGAACGCCTCGGCCTCCTTGTCGTTCGCGAACTGCCGGATCTCCTCGGTCATCGCCTCGCGGCCGTGGCGGACGAAGAGCGTGGAGCCGTCGGCGTAGCAGGCCCGATACATCGGGTCGACCGGCTTGATCGTGACGTGGTCGGCCATGTTCGCGCCGGCGGCGACGAACGCCTCTTCGAGCAGGTCGGGCATCGTGAGCACGGTCGGGCCGTTGTCGAGGCTGAAGCCGTGGGAGCGGATCATGCCGGCGCGACCGCCGGGGATGGCCTCGCGTTCGACGATCGTGACGTCGTGGCCCGCCTTGCTGAGGTGGGCAGCAGCGGAGAGCCCGCCGAGACCGGCACCGATGACGACGACGTTCACAGCGGCTGTCCCTTCAGAAAAGGTTCGTTCGGTGCCTGGCACCAACGACCATGGGGGAGGTGCATCAGACGGCTCCGCTGGCTGACGTACTCGGCGAGTTCCACGAGTTCAGTCTTGGCGACCTCGGTGATCGGTGCGTTCTCGAGCGATGTGACAGCCGACTCGGTGAGCGCAGCGATGTGCTGCTTCGAGTTCGTCGAGTCCGCCGGTGTCGACGATCACCTGTTGGATGCGGGCCACGGTCTCGGCCGACATGTCGGGATCACCGACGAGTTCGAGCACGGCGAGCTGCTCGGGCGTCGCCCGCCGCGTCGCCCGTGCGAGCAGCGGCGTCGGCTTTCCCTCGATCAGGTCGCCGCCGACCGGCTTGCCGGTGAGCGCCTCGTCGCCGAAGGCGCCCATCACGTCGTCACGCATCTGGAATGCGTCGCCGAGCGGCAGGCCGTAGTTGCTGAGGTGTGGGAGCAGCTCGTCGGCGCGCTCGGGCGCGGCGAGCACCGCCCCGAGGTGGAGCGGCCGCTCGATCGTGTACTTGCCCGACTTGTAGCGACAGATCCGCTCGGAGGCCACGATGTCGCGGGTGCGGCTGACGCCGCCGAGGATGTCGAGGTACTGGCCGATGTTCAGTTCGATCCGCAGTTCGTTCCAGATCCGGGCCGCCTCTGGTGTCGCCTCTTCGAGCAGCTGGTCGGCGTAGACGAACGCGAGGTCGCCGACGAGGATCGCCACCCCTTCGCCGTAGCGCCGTGATTCGCCGGCCCATCCCTTCTCGGTGTGCTCGGCCGCAGCGACGACGTGTGTCGTCGGCTGGTTGCGTCGCGAGTCGGCGTCGTCCATCACGTCGTCGTGGAACAGCGCGAACGCGTGCATCAGCTCGAATGCGGCGCCGGCGTCGATGTCGATCTGGTCGTTCGCTGCACCGCCGGCGCCCGACGTAACCCCAGTGGCAGAAGGCCGGCCGCAAGCCGTTTGCCGCCCGACAGGACGAGGCGGCGGATCTCGTCGATCGGCTGGGCGAGTTCGGGAGTGAACGACGACCAGCGGTCGCGTTCGACGGCGAGGAACTCGTCGAGTCGGGCGGTGACGCGATCGGCGAGGTACGAGCAGGGAGGCGGGAGCGCTGCCGGGCATGATGTCCGCAAGGCTACTCAGCGCCCGTCGGACGGCGCCGTGCCGTCGGGCGGCGTGGTGCAGCGTGCGGTCAGCTCGCGTGATCGACATCGGCCGCGGCGTCGAGGTCGGCGGTCACCTGTCGGATCTGGAGATCGGCAGTGGTGATCTTGTCACGGCAGACGGTGATCAGCTCCGACGCGCGGGCGACCCGCTCGGCCAGCCGGTCGACGTCGACGTCGGAGCCTTCGAGCTCGCGCAGGATCGTGTCGAGCTCGCGGAGGGCGTCGGCGTAGCCGGGGGTCGTCGGTGGGTGTCGGTCATCGGTTCGGGTCGCTTTCGGTGTCGTCGGGCAGCGTCGGGCCGCGGTGGAGTGGAGGTCGACGGTGTCGATCACGCTCGTGGTGCGGCCGTCGAGGAAGTCGGTGGTGATGGAGTCGCCCGGCGCCGATGTCGGCGGCGGAGCGGACGATGGCGCCATCGGCGTTGCGGGTGATGGTCCACCCGCGGGCCAGCTGCACCGCCGGATCGACCGCATCGACGCGGGCAGCGAACACGTCGAGTCGACTGCGCTCGCGCTCCGTGATGCTGCGTCGAGCGCTCGAGGAGACGGTCGGCTGCCGTGTCGAGCCGGACCGTCGACCGATCGAGTGCCGCGGGCGCGAGCGCGGCGAGGCGGGCCTGTCGCATCGTCAGCCGCTCGTCGGCGCGTTCGACGGCTGCGTTGGTGCGACCGGCGATGCGCCGGGCCACGTCGTGGAGGCGACGTTCGGCGCCGTCGGTGGTGGCGAGCGCGCGTCGGACGATGGCCTCGAAGGCCGCTTCGGCGTCGACGCTGTACGCAGCCACCCGTTCGATCAGTGCCCCGGCGCAGGCGGTTGGCGTCTTGAGTGCGGTGTGCGCCACCTCGTCGGCGATGCTGCGGTCGATCTCGTGGCCGAGCCCGGTGAGCACCGGCACCGGCACGGCGGCGATCGTGTGGGCGATCCGTGCGCTGTCGAACACGGCCAGTTCGTTGCGTGCGCCGCCGCCGCGGATGACCACGATCACGTCGAGCACGCCCTTGTGCGCGCCACGGGCCAAGCGTGCCGATCGCCCCGGCCACCATCCGGTCGGCGCCGTCGCCCTGCACCCGGGTGTCGACCACGGTCAGCTCGAACCCGAATCCGCTGGCAGACGAGCTCGCCGCGGAAGTCGGCCCACGCCGCCGAGTCGACGCTGGTGGCGACGCCGACTCGCAGCGGGATCGGCGACATCGGGCGGCGCTTGTTGAGGTCGATGAGGCCACTCGCGACCAAGCGGCGCATCACCTCGTCGCGGGATTGGGCGATCTCGCCGAGCGTGTAGCGCGGGTCGATCTCGACCATCTTCAGGCCGATCGAACCGCCCTGCGCCCAGTAGTCGAGGAAGCCGCGGATCCGAACCTTCATCCCGTCGCGGAGGTCGAGGTTGGCCCGCTTGAGCACCGGCGTGAGGCGACGCTTGGCGGGCGCGAACAACTGGACTCGGAGCACCCCCTTGCCGTCGTCGCCGTCTTCGACGAGCGAGAAGTAGGTGTGCGGGCCGCGATGCTGCAGGCCGTTGATCTCGCCGCGCACCCAGCACGCCGTCGCGAAAGCCGCGACGGAACTGGTCGTTGATCGCCTCGGCGAGTTCGCAGACGGAGTAGGTCGGGTCGCCGCCGTCGTCCAGTTCGGCGTCGTCGAAGTCGAAGGCCGGTTGCGACACGGCGTCAGCCTGCCACGAGATCGGCGTGTCGCGGTCGCAGCGGTTCGGTCAGACACCGAGCACCTCCGGAAGCCAGTCGTCGAGCCGCTCGGTGATCGACGGCGTCGCTCTTGGCGAGGACGTGCCCGTCGCCCGGGAGCATCACGACCTCGCCCGATCCGGCGATCATCTGCACCATCTGGCTCGATTCGGGCGGGAGCAACTCATCACGGTCGCCGTGGAACAGCAGCAGCGGGCGTCCGTCGAGTGCGCCCGCCACCTCGCAGCCGGCCGACTGCGTTGCGAACGTGACCACACCGACCACCGACGCCGGCATCACGACCGCAGTCCGGATCGCAACGGCGCCACCGAAGCTGTGTCCCATCACGACGATCGCGCTCGGCTCCGGCATCGCGTGCCCACTCGACGCCGCACGCGAGGTCGTGGGCGCATCGATCGAGATCGTTCGGCGTGCGGTAGCCGATCCGGACGGCTCGCACACCGCGGGCCGACCAGCGTTCGCCGAGCGCGTGGTAGAGGCCGTGCCCGGGACCGAGGAGGCCGCCCATCGCGCCGCCACACATGACGATCGCAGCCGGGACGGCGGCCCATCGGTCGGCTCGTGCACGAGCGCGGTGAGCAGCCCGCGTGCGGTGTACACCTCGCGATGGGTGAGCGCATCGGTGATGGCGACCTCGCTGGTCGCCAACGGATGGAGCGCCTCGAGCGCCGTCGGGATCGGTCGGGTCGAGGCTGGTCGGACACGGTCATCAGTGTCGCATCTCGCTCCCCGACATCGCAGCCGGAGCGTCAGGCGCCGAGATGTCGGACGTTGCCGCTGGGCGGGGTCGTCGTCGTCGATCGTCGTCGCTCGAGCGAGAACAGCTCGCCGTCGACCGGCAGGTCGCGCTGCTGGCGGATGGCTTCGAGATCACGCAACGGGTCGTTCGAGCGCTCGGCGACGCGTGCCGGCCAGCGCCTCGAAGTCCTTCTCGACACCTTCGAACCGACGCTTGATCTTGTCGATCTGGTCGGCGTACTTGGTCCACTGCGTGCCGAACTTGCCGATCAGCTGGCAGGATCTCGTCGCTGGTCTGTTCGATCATGAAGTTGTCGTGCGCCTGGCGGATCACGCCGAGGAAGGCGAACAGCGTCAGCGGCGAGCACATCACGATCTGTTGGCCCATCGCGTCTTCGATCAGGCTCGGGTCGTGCTCGTGGATGAAGCCCGGTGAGCTGTTCGTTCGGGATGAACAGCAGCACGTTGTCGAGCGCCGAGCCGCCGCCCTCGACCGCGTACTCGCGCTTGGACAGTTCCTTGACTCGGGCTCGGACGTCGGTGAGGAACCGCTTGAGGTGCGCCTCGCGTTCGGCGTCGGTGTCGGCCTCGAGGTAGCGCAGGTACGCGGCCATCGGGAACTTGACGTCCATGAACAGGGTCTGACCCTTCGGCATGCGGAACGTGTAGTCGGGACGACCGGTCCCGCCGTCGATCTGGGTCTGCTTGACGTAGTTGACGTTCTCGACGAAGCCGGCGAGTCGCAGCACGTCTTCGGCCATTCGCTCGCCCCACTGCCCGCGAGCCTGCGGGTTGGCGAGCGCCGACCGCAACGCCTGCGTCGACTCCGACAGCGTGTTGGCGATCTCCATGTGCGCCTTGAGCGACGACTCGACCTCGCCGAACTTCTGGGCGCTGGTCTCGCCGAGCGTGGTGAGCATCTCGGTGACCTTGGCCAGTTCGGCGCGCATCTCGGCGTGGACCTGGTCGAGGCGGGCGTCGATGACGTCCTTCTTCGCGCCGAGGTCGGCCGAGCGTCTGCTCCTTCATCTGGGTGCTCGTCGCGTCGAGGTGCTCCTTGACTTGCGTGGTGGTGGACACGAGCTGAGCGGCCTGGCGCTCCATCGAGGCCTGGAACTGCTCGCGCTGCAGGAGCGCGGCCTGCTCGAGGGCGGCCTGGACGGCGGCGTCCCGCTCGGCCGACGCCAGCTGGCGGGTGTCGGCCACCGCCCGGCTCACCGCCGCGTCGACCGCGGCCTGTACCGACTCGGCGGTCTCGACCCGGCTCGAATCGCGCTCGGCCATCGCCTGCTCGGCGCGGCGGGTGGCGAACACGAAGGCGGCGCCGGCAGCCACGAGCGCCAACAGCACGGCGACGATCATCACGAGGATCAACATGGTTCCCATCATGACGTGGGGGTACTCCAGAGTTCGCGGACCCTCACCCGACCGCCGCTGAGCTGAAGTGCGGCGGCGGAGTGCTAACCCAGGCTGTTCGGTAGGTGGCTGGGCTCTGGCGCGGTGGCGGGCGTGTGCGGTGGCGGTGGTCGTGGCGGCGTTGGGGGCGTGCGAGGCCGATGCCTGTCGGTGTTTGGTTGGCCGGTTTCGGTCGGGCGTGGGGCGGTCACCGGTGAACCGCGCGGTGTCGTTCAGACCTGGAGACGGATGGTGTCGAGCCGCGTGAACGCGTCGACGAGTTCGCGGGTCCAGGGCCAGGTGCTGGAGAGCCGACAGAAGCGCCGTCGACCTGTCGTGACGATCTGGCCAGCGGTGTGGAACAAGCAGTAGCGCAACCGTTTCGGTTCGGCCGCGGCGAGGTCGCCGTCAAGCACGAGGAGCCGTGTCCAAGCGAGGAGGTCGTGGGCAACGAGGGTGAGTTGCAGCCAGGCGGTGTTGATCGCAAACGAGTGTGATGGCAAGTTCGTCAGCCCAGTGGCTTTGGTGTCGCAGATCTGTCGTTCGGCGCGGCCGCGTCCGCGGTAGAGCGCTTCGAGGTAGGCAATGTCGGGATCGGGCAGGTCGGTGACGAACACTTGGTAGCGGTGTCCGTCGACATCGGTGAAGGTGAGCTGGGCGCCGGGATGAGGGAGTTCGCGCCGCGCGATCATCCGCAAACCTGACGGCCAGCCCCTTGTGGTGTCGAAGACGTCGCTGACGAGGTGGGTGATCTCGACCACTTCGGCATGGTCACGCCACTCGCTGCCATCAGCGGTGATCGCCGGGGACCAGGCATGTTTGGGGATATCGATCAGGACTTTGGCGATGTCGACGGTGAGCCGGTGACCGATCACGAAGCTCACCTGGCGGGCCTGGCAGTGTTCCACGAAGCCGTGTGACCAACCCGCCGAGTCCGCTCGCACGATCCCCTCCGACGCTTCGATGGGGAGCTGCGCGAGCGCGTCATCGAGCACGGCGACATGATCAGCGGCGGTGCCCGATCCGGCGTTGCCTGGGCGCAGCATCCCGGCCAGCGCTTCGCCGGTCGCGTCGAGATACGCGAGCAGCGGGTGGAACCCGAACCCGCGTTTGTACGTCGGCGCGGCGTGTTCTTTCTCCGAATGCGAACCGACCAAGGTGGCGTCGATGTCGATCACGTAGAACCCCGGATCCGCACCCGCCGCCCACGCCTTCGCGGTGCGCCAGCGCGTGCGATCTTGATCCGTTCCAGCGCGGCCTCATCGACGGCTTCGAGGGTGCGCCACACCGTTGGATGCGATGCCACATCACCGAACAGGTCAGGCTGATCGCGGAGCACCGCGACATCAGAGATCGTGTCGCCACCACCGGCGAGCATCACCGCGACATCGACCAGCACCCCACCGCGATCGTGGCCACGACGACGCTGCTTCGTGGGTGCCATCGCGACGGAAAAGGCATCGGTGAGGCCGACCTGATCGGCGAGATCAGCGAGCAGACGGGCGCCGACATGATTCACCACCCCCGAACCGTCACCGGTGATCTTCAGACGCGGACGACGACGATTACGCTTCACCATGGAAGTGCCCTTCTGGTTGGGAACTTGTTGCCTTCGACAGCTCAAGTTTCCCGCACCAGAAGGGCGTTTCGCGGACGCGCCCGCCTCGACCCCAACCCGCTACTGAACAGAGCGGGCTAAGCGGGCGCCACGGTGATCTCGGTGGCCTTGACGGCTGCCCAGATCGGGCTCGATGGCTGCAACCCGAGCGACGGCCACGGCTCCCGGGGTCACGTCGACGGCCATCGGCACCGGACCGCCGAGCGTGATCCGCACGATGTCGCCGAGCGGCTCGATCAGCTCCACCTCGGTGCTCCAGGCGTTGCGCTGGCTCCCGCTCGGGCGCTCGGGGTGCAGTGACACCGCCGTCGGGTGCACGGTCAGCAGCACGGCCCCCGTCACGGCCGTGTCGGTGATGGTGAACGCATGATCGTGATCGGCGAGGAGCACCGACCCGTTCGCGGCTGTGCCGGCGTAGAGGTTCGTGCCGGCCAGCGCAGCGACGTACGGCGTCGCCGGTGATCGTCGGATCTCGTCGGGTGTGCCGCGCTGGGTGATCCGACCGGCTTCGATCACGAACATCGTGTCGGCCAACAGGAACGCGTCGGATGGATCGTGGGTGACGAGCAGTCGCGGACCGGCGAATGACTCGAGCTGCTCTCGGAGCACCCGGCGGACCTCGGAGCGCGTCGTCACGTCGAGCGCCGCCAGCGGTTCGTCGAGCAGCAACGCGTCGGGTGAGGCCGCGAGGGTGCGGGCGATCGCCACCTTCTGGGCCTCGCCACCCGAGAGCTCGCGCGGGCGTCGATCGGACAACGCGGACACCCCGAGCAGTTCGATCCAGCTGCGATGCGATGCGACGGGCTTCGGCGGTGCGGCTCCCGGTGCTGCGTGGGCCGAAGGCCACGTTGTCGAGCACGCGTCAGGTGGTCGAACAGGCGATGCTCCTGGAACACGACGCCGACCCGACGTGTCCTCGGGCGGTATCCACCTTCCGGTGGCCGTGTCCTCCAGCACGCGCTCGCCCAGCGTGACCGAGACCTCGGCCCCGGCCGGAAGATCGACCAGACCGGCGATCGCCCCGAGCACCGACGACTTGCCGGCGCCGTTCGGGTCCCAGCAGCGCAGCGGTGCGCCCCGCGGCGACCTCGATCTCGGCATCGATCGAGAACTCCGGCCGAGCGAATGCGCACGCGTGCCGACAACCCCTCGGGCGCTCATCGACGACACCGTCCGCTCCCACCAGCGGCCGCGGAGCGCGACCAGCACGACGACCGACACCACGACCATCAGCAGGCTGATCGCGATCGCTGCGTCACGGTTCGGCGTCGAGCGAGACGAACACCGCCAACGGAAGGGTCTGGGTCCGCCCCTGGAGGTTGCCGGCGAAGGTCACGGTCGCTCCGAACTCACCGAGCGCCCGCGCCCACGCGAGCACGATCCCGGCGCGCAACGACGGCGCGATCATCGGCAGCGTCACCCGGCGGAACACGGTGAGCGGGGATGCGCCCGAGGCTCGCCGCCGCGGCCTCGTGTCGCCGGTCGACCGACGAGAGCGCACCTTCGACGGTGATCACCAGGAACGGCATGGCGACGAACGTGTTCGCCAGGATCACGCCCCAGGTCGAGAACGGCAGGACGAACCCCGTTGCATCGGCGAGCGGTTCACCGACGACGCCGCGTCGCCCGAGGGCGAACAGCAACGCCGCACCGCCGACGACGGGTGGAAGCACCATCGGCAGGGTCACGATCGCACGGAGCAGCGCACGCCCTCGGAACTCGACTCGACTCAGCACCCACGCGAGCGGCACGCCGAGCACCGTCGCGCACAGCGCTGCGGCGACCGACGTGATCAGCGACAGGCGGAGCGCGTCGACGACGACCTCGTCGGTCAGCAGCGAGCCGAGGTCGGACCACGGGGTGACACCCAGCAGACCGATCAGCGGGAGGACGAAGAGCGACGCACCGATGATGGCGAGCGCGAGCAGGACGGTGGTGGGCGACGCATCCGGTTCAGCTCGCGCCGAATCCGGCGTCGGCGAGGATCGCCTGGCCTGCGGGTGAATGTCACGAAGTCGATGAAGCGGCGGGCGCGGTCTCGATCGTCGGTGGCGCTGACGACGGCGATCGGATACTCGGCCCGGACGTCGACGCCGTCGGGGAGCGGGATCGCCACCAACCGGTCGGGCATCGAGCCGACGTCGGTCGCGTAGACGAGACCGGCGTCGAGTTCGCCCGACGCGATCTTTCCGGCGAGCGAGCGGACGTCGGGTTCTTCGGTGTCGAGCGATGCGTCGACGCCTGCTGCGTCGAGCACCTCGCGGGCGTAGCGTCCGCACGGCACCTGCGGCGCGCACACCCCGATGAGGAGACCCGAGTCGGACAACGCGTCGATGCCGTCGACGTCGCCCGGGTTGTCGATGGGGACGGCCAGCACCATCGAGTTGGTCGCGAATCGGATCGAGCGCTCGACGAGGCCGGCCGCAGCCAGTGCGTCCATCGGCGCCGTGTCGGCGAGCGCCACGACATCGGCGGGTGCCCCCTGCTCGATCTGGACGCTGAGCGCACTGCTCCCCGCAACGCTGATCTCGACATCGACATCCGGGTTCACGGCTTCGAACGCCGTCTCCATGGCGTCGAACGAGTCGGTCAGTGACGAGGCCGCCAGCACGAGGAGCGTGTCCGGCGTCATCCGCCGATCCGCAACCTGCAAGGGCCAACGCGACGACGCACCGCCGAGACGAGGGCGCGGGGGATCCGGAGCATGCGGAGTCGAACCTAGTGGAGCGTCCACCTGGCGCCGATGTGCACCGCACGGCCCACCGGGGCTACCCATCAGGATTTGCCACCTTGCGCGACAACTCCGGTCGGGAGGGCCTGCGCGCGATCACGTGCGAGCGTCGGGTGCTCAGCGCGACGTCGGGATGACGAAGCAGCGATCAGCGAGCGTGCCGAGCGCATACGACTCGTAGTCGATGTCGAAGTCGGCGTAGAGATTGCGGCACGATTCGCTCCACGCGAGTGCCGCCGGCGACGATATCCGGTGGACCACCTGCATGATCCCGTCGTCGTGGACGCGGTACTCGGCCCAGGTGCCGGGGAAGTCCTTGGTGCAGCCGATCTCGATACTCGGGATCCGCGACCGCGGTCATCGTGCGGACACGGTGGCGGTGGGTGTGCCCGCCGGTGTACGCGACGATCGACGGGCGGCGGGCGCAGACCGTCGTCGAGGCGGTCGCTGCCGTCGGGGTGGAGTCCGAAGTAGTCGTCGCTGCGCTTCGCCTCGCCGGGGTCCGCATCGGGACCGGCGATCCACTGCTGATGGTGGCCCATCACGAGGACCGGCTGCGTCGCGTCGGCTGCGAGCGCGTCGAGCCAGTCGGCCTGTTCGGCGGTGACGTCACCGGTGGTCGACACCCGGGATGACCGTGTCGAGGAGTGCGATGGTCACACCCGGAAGGTCGATGCGTTGGTCGCCGGCGTACTCGGTCTGGAAGCGGTAGCCGTCGTGGTTGCCGCGAACGACGTGCAGGCGATCGCCGAACGGGTCGCGGTAACACCGCTCGAACGCCTCCCACTCCTCGGGAGCGCCGTCGAGCGACAGGTCACCCTTGACGACCACGGCGTCGGCTCGACCGCGTGCGATCTCGTCGACCGCGGCCCGATTCATCACCTCGGGGTAGGGCTCGTCGCCGGGTCCGGGACGGCGGATCGGACCGATCGTGAAGTCGTCGATCTGTCCGGCCGCGAGTTCGCCGAAGTGCACGTCGTTGACGGTGGCCACGACGCTGCGGAGCGGGCCCGACGGTTGCGCGAGCGTGCGCGTCGCGACGGAGTGGGTTGTCGATCGGGTCGAGCGGATCGGGCACGTCGAGGTGGACGTCGGTGTCGGGCGGGAGGCCATCGAAACGATGCACGCTCGACCTCGAACGTGCCGGGTCGTGTCACGTGGACGACGGCCGCGGTGTCGGTGACGGTGGTGACGTCGACGATCGGAGCGCTACCGGCGTCGGTCATCGATGGATCCTCGCATACCCACGTCGACGCGTTCGCGTTCAGCGGATAGGGCCGGTCGCGACGCGCCGGCACCGGCGTGCTCCACCAGCGCCCGGAGAAGCGCCAGGCACGCGAACGGGCGGGTGTTCGGCGGCGACGAGCACGACCGGCTTGGGCCACAACGCCTCGGCGGCGGCCATGATCGCCACCGCCTCCTCGTCGGACGGCGCCGGCGACATCACCATGCCCGATGGAGGTGGGAGCTCGTTCAGCGACACGCCAGCGAGGGTATCCGACGACGGGCTCGGGACCGAAGCCGTCGGTCAGCGCGCGCTAGTCGCCGGCGGTCCAGACCTCGCGCTCGCGGCCGATGACGACGGTGCGGGCGAGGCGATCGTGGAAGGTGCGACGCTGGCCGTCGGTGAACGCGATCAGGAATCCGAGCAACAGGATCGTCGAGATCAGGTGGCGCACCGACGACGCGGAGTGCCGCACGTCCGACGTCGATGTTGACTCCGTTGATGCCGTCGACGATGCGCGTGTCCGCCACTCGGTTGCCGAGCGATTGACCGGTCGCCGCGATCGAGCGGGCGGTGAGGACGACGAACAACACGAATCCGATCAGCGAGACGAGCAGCCCGACGAACCACAGCGAGCCGGCGATGGCGGCGATGACCAGACCGGGAAGCACGACGAGACAGAGGACGATCGTGTCGACGATCAGCTCGAGGGTTCGTTTGCCGAACGACGCGAAGCTCGGATCGAAATCGATGCCGCCCTCGGACTCGATCACGATGTCCGACGCCGTCGATGGGCGCTCCAGGTCGCGTGGGTCGGTGAGCCGGCCGCCGACCGACCGGTCGCCGTGTGACAGCCGCGGGGCCGGACGTCGCGCCGCGGTCGGCTGCTGTCGGCGCTCCGTCGTCGTCGGACGGTGGCGAGGCGTCGGAGAGCGTGTCGTCCGTCGCATCTGAGCGAGGATGTCGCGCCGAGGTCGTCGGATGGCTTCGACGTTCGTCGACGGCGGGGCGACGGCAGGGGGCGGTGGTGATGCGACCTGCGACCGCTGGCGTGTGCCGGTGCGGGGGTGGCGGCGGGTGTCGTGGCGGGTGCGGGGGCGGCGTGCGCGACGGCGGAGGCGGCGACCTGACCCGATCCCGGCGGGGGCGGCGGCATCGACGAGGCAGGACCGCCCGGAGCGTCGAAGTCGGAAGCTCATCTCCGCATCATCTCACGCCGCCGGGGACACCCGAGCGGGATGCGGGGCCGGTCAGAGCGGGACGTTGCCGTGCTTGCGTCGAGGAAGCTCTTCGCGCTTCGTGGCGAGCATCCGCAGCCCGGCCACGAGCTTGCGTCGCGTCTCCGCCGGCTCGATCACGTCGTCGATGTAGCCGCGTTCGGCGGCCGCGTACGGGTTGGCGTACTTCTCGGTGTACTCGTCGACCAGTTCGGCCCGGCGCGACACCGGATCGGCCGCCTGCTGCAGCTCGCGGCGGTACACGATCTCGACGGCACCCTGCGGGCCCATGACGGCCAGCTCGGCACTCGGCCAGGCGAACGCGAGGTCGGCGCCGATCGACTTCGAGTTCATCACGACGTAGGCGCCGCCGTACGCCTTGCGGGTGATGACCTGGATGCGCGGCACCGTCGCCTCGCAGTAGGCGTAGAGCAGCTTGGCGCCGTGGCGGATGATCCCGCCGTACTCCTGGTCGACACCGGGGAGGAAGCCGGGCACGTCGACGAAGGTGATCAGCGGGATGTTGAACGAGTCGCAGGTGCGCACGAAGCGGGCGGCCTTCTCCGACGATTCGATGTCGAGCACGCCGGCCAGGATCTTCGGCTGGTTGCCGACGATGCCGACCGGCTTGCCGTCGATGCCGCGAGAAGCCGCACACGATCGACTTCGCCCAGTGCGGGAAGTACTCGAAGAACTCGCCGTCGTCGACCACGTGGCGGATCACCTCGGTCATGTCGTACGGCAGGTTCGGCGAGTCGGGGAGAATCGTGTTCAGCTCGGGGCAGAGGCGGTCCGGATCGTCGCCGAGGTCTTCGACCGGCGGTTCCTCGAGGTTGTTCGACGGCAGGAAGCCGAGCAGGAACCGCACGTCGTCGAGGCAGGCCTTCTCGTCGGCCGACACGAACGTCGCGACACCGGACTTCGACGCGTGGCTCATCGCGCCGCCGAGTTCTTCGAGGGTCACGTCTTCGCCGGTCACCGTCTTGACCACGTCGGGGCCGGTGATGAACATGTGGCTCGTCTCGCGGACCATGAAGATGAAGTCGGTCATCGCGGGCGAGTAGACGGCGCCGCCGGCGCACGGGCCGAGGATCACCGAGATCTGCGGGACGACGCCCGAGGCCTGCACGTTGCGGAGGAAGATGCCGCCGTAGGAGGCGAGGCTGACCACGCCCTCCTGGATGCGGGCGCCGGCGCCGTCGTTGAGGCCGATCACGGGTGCGCCGACCTTGGCGGCGAGGTCCATCAGCTTGTGGATCTTCTCGGCGAACACCTCGCCGAGCGCGCCGCCGAAGACGGTGAAGTCCTGCGAGAACACGAACACCTTGCGCCCGTCGACGGTGCCCCACCCGGTGATCACGCCGTCGGTGTAGGGCCGGTCTTCGAGCCCGGAGGTGTGGGCCCGGTGGCGGGCGAGCAGGTCGAGTTCGTGGAACGAGTCCTCGTCGAGGAAGTAGTCGAGCCGCTCGCGGGCGAGCATCTTGCCCTTCTCGTGCTGGCGTTCGACCGAACGCGGCGAACCGGCGTGCAGCGCCTGTTCCCGTCGGTCGGCGAGGTCGGCGATCTTCTCTTCCATCGTCACGGCCCCGAAGTTACCCCGTCGCCCCGACGCTCCCCGCTTCGGGACGACCGTCCAGCTGTCTCGAGCCGTCCCGGGTCGGTGCCGTCGGGACGAACCTGGTCGAGAATGGACGGGACGACGGCTCGACGCGCCAGACTCGGGCGATGGCCGAACCCGACGTTCCGTGGAACCTGCCGATCCAGCCGCCGATCGAGCCGATGCTGGCGAAGCTGGCGCGGAAGATCCCGGCGGGTGACGACGAGTGGCTGTTCGAGCCGAAGTGGGACGGGTTCCGCTGCATCGTGTTCCGCGACGGCGACCGGATCGAGCTGTACTCCCGCAAGCTGAAGCCCCTCGCGCGGTACTTCCCCGAGCTGCTCGAGCCGCTGCGGCGGCGCGCTGCCCGACACGCTGCATCGTCGACGGCGAGATCGTGGTCCCCGACCGTGGCGACCACGGACTCGACTTCGACGCCCTGCTGCAGCGGATCCACCCCGCCGAGTCGCGGATCAACCGCCTCGCCGCCGAGACGCCCGCCGAGTTCGTCGCGTTCGACCTGCTCGCGGTCGGCGACCGGTCGCTGATCGACGACTCGATGATCGACCGCCGCGAGCTGCTCGTCGAGTCGATCGAGCCAGAACGAACGGGTCCGACTCACCCCGGCATCGACCGATCGCGCGCGCGCCGAGGAGTGGTTCGACACGTTCGAGGGGGCCGGGCCTCGACGGCATCATCGCCAAGCCGGTCGACGGGCACCTACGAGCCGGGCAAGCGGGCGCTGATCAAGGTCAAGCACGTCCGCACGGCCGACTGCGCGGTGCCCGGCTACCGGATCCACAAGGACGGCAATGGTGTCGGTTCGCTGCTGCTCGGGCTGTACACCGCCGACGGCGAGATGCGCTCGGTCGGCGTCGCCGCGTCGTTCAGCGTGACGCGTCGGGCCGAGTTGCTGGAGGAGCTGTCGCCGCGCACCGGACCGGACGCACTCGTCGACCATCCGTGGGTCGACTGGGCGAACTGGCAGGAGGAGCAGCGCGCCGCGCGCGCCGCGAACGAGGCCGCCGGCAAGCCGACCCCACCGTCGGCGGGGAGCCGGTGGAATGCCGGCAAGGATCTGTCGTTCGTCCCGATCCGGATGGGGCTCGTCGCCGAGGTCACGTTCGGTCAGCTCGAGGGCGGCCGGTTCCGACACGGCGTCGGGTTCGTCCGCTGGCGGCCGGATCGTACGCCCGAATCGTGCCGGTTCGACCAGCTCGACGTGGCCACGCCCGTGCGGTTCTCCTCGCTCTTCTGACCGCGAACGACGAAATTCCGGCGGATCGTGACGCCAGCCGTCACGATCCGCCGGAATCGGGAGCCGGAGTCGGGACTGCCGGGGGTGGGCGGGTCAGCCCTCGGTGGTGGCCGGTTCGGTCGTGACCACTTCGACGAGGCTCGTCGGCGGGAGCGTGACCGGCGTGGTCGGCGAGGTGCCGTCGAGGTTGAACACCGTGTAGTCCTGCGGCGTGCTGTTGACGGCGCCGCTCGCGGTGTTCGCTTCGACCTGGATGCGTCCAGTCGCCGGCGACGCTGATCGGCAGGCCGATCGCCTCGTCACGGACGGCGAAACCCGCCCCGGTCAGCGGCACCGGCTGACGGATCGAGCCGACGTTCTGGTCGTTCGGCGGCGCGGTGAACACCACCACCAGCCCGGCGAGGTTCTCCTCCGGTTCGCGTACTTCGACCTCGAGCCCGACGAGGCCGATCTGGTCGTCGGTGAGTCGGATCCGCACGTCGAGGATGTCCGGCTTCGTCCGTGTGGGTCTGGGTGACCTCGTAGTCGATCGTCGGGGCGTCGCTGATGTTCGGCGGGACGAAGGCGAGGAGCCAGGCGCTCAAGCGCGAGCACGACCACGCCGATGGCCGCCTCGGCACCGAATGCCCGCCGCAGCCGGTCGGCGAGGGGGACGTTCATCTGTTGCGCCCGGTTGAGACGTTGTGACACGAACTGACGCGCGGAGAACGCGACGAAGATCATGACCGCGACGACGACGGTCTTCAGGACGACGACACGACCGTGTCCGCTCTGGAACAACTCGCCGCCGTCGAGGCGGAACATCTGCACGAGACCGGTGACGATCGTGACCACGATCGCCGGGGTCGAGACCCGGCTGAACCCGCGCACCGCGTGGACGAGGTCCTCGTCACCCGGGCCCGACAGGACCACACGTGCGAGCAGCACGACACCGCCCACCCACACGGCCATCGCCAGCGCATGGAGGACGCCCACGACGACACCGAGTCCGGCGAGTGGTCCGATCGTGCGCGAGATCCCGATCATCGCTGCGCACAGTCCGGGGATACCGAGCGCGGCGAGCTGCGTCGTGGGATCGATGACGCGTTCGGGGCGGAACGCAGCCCACGCCGAGGCGAGCAGGAACACCAAGCCGCAACAGCACGGCACGACCCGCCCACCCGGCATCGATGAGGTCGAGCCAGGTGCTCGGATTGAACGGGCTCCCACCGCCATCAGGGGTGACCGCTGCAGCGGCGAAGCCCGTGAACAGCAGCGTGCCGATCAGCGCGACGACCCAGACCGCTCGCAGGAACCTGATCGTGACGAGGTACTCGACGCCCTCGGGCCACGCGGCGGTGATCACGACCAGCGAACCGAACAGCACGGCGATGCGCGAGCGTCGACAGCAGCCGGGTCAACCACACGGCGCCATTGCCCTGGCCCGCGGTCGAGAAGTCGACGATCTCGGGATCGTCGGCGCGTCGGCGCCATCGGTGGTGTCGCCGCCGATCGGCGTCGGTGTCGACACGGCCGTGGTCGTACGCCGGTGCGTCGTCCGGCGCGGCATCGGGGTCGACGCCACCCTCGGGGGCGGCGTTCTCGACGACGAACGTGATCACGCCGCGTCCGTCGGGCTCACCGTCGGTGTTGCTCACCTGCCAGCGGGCGGTACACGTACCGCTCGGAAGCGGATCGGGGATCTCGACCGACAGCGTCGTGCCGTCGTCGAGCACTTCGGGCGTGGAAGCGTGACCGGCTCGGCTTCGCAGTCGACCGAGATCGTGTTGTCCTCGCCGAGTTCGTCGGCGAAGCCGATGACGATCTCGTCGGGCGACACGTTGAGCACGGCGCCGTTCGACGGCGACGAGTTGACGACCGTGTTCTCCGCCGATGCGGACCCGGGCGTGAGGCCGACGATCGCGGCGAGCGCCACGAGGAGCGCGAGCGTGGATCGGCTCGCGCGAGACGGTGCCGGCTCCGGCACGCGTCGGTGCGCCGGCGCCGAGAGGATGACAGAAGTGCGATCACGATGCGCCGAGGTTAGTGGTGGACCGGGCCGAGCGGGTGCGATCGTGATCGCTCACGACAGCTCGCGAGCCCGGCAGCCGGCGAGCCCCATCTCGTCGGCGAGGTCGTTGCGACCGAGCGTCAGCTCGGTGATCTCGGTCGTGAGGTCGCTGATCGTCGGCGCTGTCCGGCTCGGCCTCGGCGAGTGCCTCGCCGAGCGCCATCCAGCCGGCGGCCTGTCCCTCGGTGTTCTCGACGAACGACGCGTGGTCGGTCCGGCGGTCGTCGCCGACGTCGATCTCGTCGAACGCGGCGGCCTCGTCGCGAAGTGCACGCGAGACCTCGCCGGCCCAGTCGGCTCGGCTGATCTCGTCGGGTGGCGTCGGGAGTGCGTCGAGGCGTTCGGTGGTCGCGTCGCAGATGTCGCCCATGGCCTGGATGTAGAGCGCCGGGCTGAGTGCATCGGCGTCGTCGCCGTTCCCGCTCGTGCTCGAACAGCCGACGCTGCCGAGCACCAGGGCGACGACGATCAGCGCAACGCAGATGAGAATCACCCTCCGCCGGGTCTCGTGCGACATTGCCACGAGGCGAATCTAGAGCTCGCGACGCCCGCTTTCGCGTGCACGTCGGCGGCGCGGTCGATCGGCTCGGGGAGCGCTGCGGCTTGGTCGGTAGTGTGACCGGCGATGGCCACCCAGTCGCTGTATCGCCGCTATCGACCTCGTCGCTTCTGCCGAGCTCAAGGGGCAGGACCACATCGTGCGCGCCCTGCGGACGTCGGTCGCCGAAGGGCGCGAAGGACAGGCGTATCTCTTCTCGGGTCCGCGCGGCACCGGCAAGACCACCACGGCGCGGATCATGGCGAAGGTGCTCAACTGCGAGAACCCCGCAGGGCGGCGAGCCGTGCTGCGAGTGCGCGTCGTGTCTGTCGGTGGAGCAGGGCACGAGCTACGACGTGCACGAACTCGACGCCGCGAGCAACAACGGCGTCGACGCGATGCGCGACCTGATCGAGAAGGCGTCGCTCGGCACGCCCGGACGCCACAAGGTGTACATCCTCGACGAGGTCCACATGCTCTCCAAGGGCGCCGAGGCTGCGCTGCTGAAGACGCTCGAGGAGCCGCCGCCGCACGTCGTGTTCGTGCTGGCCACGACCGATCCGCAGAAGATGTCCGACACCATCCGGAGCCGGACGCAGCACCTGCAGTTCCACCTGCTCGGCGCCGACACGCTGCAGGAACACGTGCGCTGGGTCGCGGCCGACGCCGGGTTGACGGTCAGCGACGAGGCGATCGAGCAGGTCATCGCACAGGGTGCCGGCTCGCCCGCGACACGCTGTCGGCACTCGAGCTGGTGTCGAACGCCGGCGGCGCTGCGACCGAGGTCGATCGCGCTCGACGACTTCGTCGAGGCGATGATCGACCACGATCCCGGGTCGAGGGCTCACGATGGTCGCGCATGCGGTCAGCCGTGGACGTGACCCGCGCACGATCACCGAGGAGCTCATCGGCTTCCTGCGCAACGGCTTCCTCGCGCTGATGGCACCCGACCTCGTGCAGCTGCCCGTCGCAACGTCTCGACGCGCTCACCGACGTCGCCCGACGAGCCGGTGCCGCCGGCCTCGTCCGCGGGATCGAGTTGCTCGGCGAGGCCCTCACCGAGATGCGCCACGCCCCCGACCCGCGCGTGCTGCTCGACGTGGCGACCGTGCAGCTGACCTCCGAGCAGGTCGGCGACGACGTCGGTGCGCTGGTCGCCCGGATCCAACGACTCGAACGGCAACTCGCCGACGGAGTCCCGGCCGCCGGCCGCTCCGACGGCAGCGTCGCGGTCGCGCTGCCGCCGCCGGCCGCCGCGCGCGGCTGCTCCGGTCGATCCGTCCACGGGGCGAACCAAGCTCGGCTCCCGGGCCGGTGCGGCGCACCATCGCCGCCGGCCCGCTCCGACCGCTCGGCCCGCTGCCGCCGCCGCGCCGCGAGCCGGGCGTCGAGCTCCGCAGCACGCCACCGAGCCGCCTGCGGCTGCCGCCCACCCGCGCTGCCGGCGCCTCCGAGCCGGCGCCGGCCTCGACCGTCCGGTGGTGGACCGGTCACCGCCGCCGACTGGGAAACGGTCCGGCCCACCCTGCGCGGCATGGCCCGGGCGGTGTTCTCGCCGGCGACGCTCGTTGCGTCGGCGGCCGGCAGCGTCACCCTCGGCCTTGCCCAACGACACCCACCGCACGAAATGCGAACAGCACCGATCCGTCGTCGAGCAGGCGCTGGCCGCTCACGTCGGGCACCGCGGTCACCGTCGAGCTCGTCGTCGACGGTGGCGGTGCGGGTCCGACCGGCCCGAGTGGTGGCGGTGCCGGTGGCGGCGGCGAGTCGATGGTCGCTCCGGTCGTACGCACGGCCGACGCTCCGCCGCCGACTCGCTCGCCGGTCGCGCGACGATCCCGCGGCGTCGATGAGCGCTGGGGCGCTCGCGCACGACACGGCGCCGCAAGCGGCGACCGACGATCCGAGGTCCGAGGCGCAGCTCACCTGAGCGTCGTGCCGACACCCGAGACGCCGATCCGGTCGCCAACGGCCGTGCGATCGCCGAGCAGGCGCGCAGCCAGGGTCCGGCGCCCGATCCGGACGACAGGCCTGCAGACGCTCGACGAGACGCTGCCCGACGACGACGAGGTCGACCTCGACGATCTCGTCGACGCGCCACCCGAGACCGTCAAGACCCCGGTCGACCGGCTCGCCGAGGCGTTCCCCGGCTCCGAACTGGTCGACGACCCGTACTGACATGGCAAGCACCTACACCCCACCCGTTCAGTTGCTGATCGACGAGCTCGGTCGTCTGCCCGGCATCGGCCCGAAGTCGGCGCAGCGGATCGCCTTCCATCTGCTCAAGATCCCAGCCGACGACGTCGCCCGACTGGCCGCACGCGATCACCGACGCGAAGGCGCGGGTCCGGTTCTGCGAGCGGTGTTTCAACGTCGCCGACGACACGCTGTGCCCGATCTGCAAGCGACGACGGTCGCGATTCGACCGTCGTCTGCGTCGTCGAGGAGTCTCGTGACATCGTGGCGCTCGAGAAGACGGGAGAGTTCCGTGGTCGCTACCACGTGCTGCTCGGGGCGATGAGCCCGCTCGAGGGCATCGGCCCCGAGCAGCTCAAGATCCGCGAGCTCGTCGCACGGATCGAGCCGGAGGGAATCGAGGAGATCATCCTCTGCACGAACCCGAACACCGAGGGCGAGGTGACGGCGATGTACCTCGCCCGGCTGCTCAAGCCGATCGGGCTGAACGTGACCCGCATCGCCAGCGGGCTCCCGGTCGGTGGCGATCTCGAGTACGCCGACGAGCTGACGCTCGGTCGTGCGCTCGAGGGTCGCCGCAGCGTCGCCGACTGAGCGGCCTCCACCGCGCTGTGAAAATGAACTGAGGCACCATCTCCTCGAACCGGTAGCGGGCGGACGGGCCGGTTCGGATTGACGGTGCCTCAGAAGAGGGTGATCACGTTGAGTCGGGGCCGCTCGTTGGCGAGCACCCGGTTCGGTGCGATCACTCGATCAAGTTGTTGCACTTAGGTTACGAAATGTCGCCTCCAGATGTCAACGTTTCACAACAATAGACAGTCTTGACGCCAGAGTTGACGGATTTCGTCAAGAATCGACCACGTGTGAGCGTTCGACAGTTCACACGAGAGTGTCGTACGGGGACCGCGTGCGTCGTCGGCGTGCACGGTGCGTGAGATGATCGGCCGCGCCGGCCGCGCGTCGCTCGGCGCGCGGTCCGTCGTCAGACGGTCTTGAGGACGATCGCGTCGCCCTGGCCGCCGCCGCCGCAGAGGCCGGCCGCGCCGATCCCGCCACCGCGACGCTGGAGCTCGTGGAGCAGCGTCAGCGCGAGGCGGTTGCCGCTCATGCCGATCGGGTGGCCGAGCGCGATCGCGCCGCCGTTGACGTTGACGATGTCGTCGGAGATGCCGAGTTCGTCGATCGACGCGCGGCCGACGGCAGCGAACGCCTCGTTGATCTCGAACAGATCGAGGTCGCCGATCGCGACGCCCGCCTTGTCGGCGGCCTGCATGATCGCCCGGCTCGGCTGCGTGAGCAGCGATGCACTGTCGGGACCGGCCACCATGCCGTACGAGACGAACTCGCCGAGCGGCTTCACGCCGCGCTTGCTCGGCCGCCTCCTTCGACATCACGATGACGGCCGAGGCGCCGTCGGACAGCTGCGACGCGTTCGCGGCGGTGATCGTGCCCTCCTTGTCGAACGCGGGGCGCATGCCGGCGAGGGTCTCCATCGTCGTGTTGGCACGCACGCCCTCGTCGTGCTCGACCAGGATCGGGTCGCCCTTGCGCTGCGGGACCGACACGGTGACGATCTCGTCGGCGAACTTGCCCGCCTCGATCGCCGCTGCCGCCCGCTGGTTCGACGCGGCGGCGATCTCGTCCTGCTGCTCGCGGGTGATCGCGGTGCCCGCGGCGTAGCGCTCGGTGCCGAGGCCCATCAGACACGAGTCGAACGAGCACCACAGGCCGTCGGCGATGATCGCGTCGCGGAGCTCGGTGTTGCCGTAGCGGAAGCCGCCGCGCGCGCCGTCGGCGAGGTAGGGAGCATTGGTCATCGACTCCATGCCGCCGGCGACGACGATGTCGGCGTCGCCCATCGCGACCATCTGATGGGCGAGGTAGATCGCAGTTGAGGCCCGAGAGGCAGACCTTGTTGACGTTGACCGCCGGGACGCTCATCGGGATGCCGGCCTTGCTCGCGGCCTGGCGGCTCGGCACCTGGCCCTGACCGGCCATCAGCACCTGCCCCATGATCACGTGATCGACCTCGTCGGGCGCGACGCCGGCGCGACTGAGCGCCTCGGCGATCGCGATCCCGCCGAGGTCGGCGGCGGAGAACGATGCGAGCGCACCGCTCATCTTGCCGATCGGCGTGCGGGCGCCGGCGATGATGTACGAACCGTTGGTAGCCATGATCCCAAACGTAGCCGCGACCTACCCGTCGGTAACATTCGCCGGAGCGGTGTTCCCGTGCGGCACTTCGATCGGACTTTGGCCGCTGCGGTTACCGCTCGGTAACGTCCGCATGCAGCAGATTCTCGAGGCCATCCAGGCAGGTGCCAGCAGCGAGGAGTTCGCCAATCTCGCGATTCCCGAGAGCTATCGGGCAGCGTTCGTCAAGCGCGACGAGACCGCGATGTTCGAAGGCGTCGACTCGTGGGACAAGGACCCGCGCAAGTCGCTCCACGTCGACGACGTCGCCACGCCCGAGCTCGCTCCCGACGAGGTGTACATCGCGGTGATGGCGTCGAGCATCAACTTCAACACGGTGTGGACGTCGATCTTCGAGCCGCTGCCCACGTTCGGGTTCCTCGATCGGCTCGCCCGTGAGAGCGAGATGGGCGAAGCGGCACGCACTGCCGTACCACGTCGTCGGATCGGACGCGTCCGGCGTGGTGTTGAAGATCGGCTCGGCGGTTCGCAACTGGAAGCCGGGCGACCACGTGACCGTCCACTGCAACTACGTCGACGACCAGGATCCGACCGCGCACAACGACTCGATGCTCGCGTCGAACCAGCGGATCTGGGGCTTCGAGACGAACTTCGGTGCGCCTCGCCGATCTGTCGGTCGTCAAGGCGAACCAGCTGATGCCGAAGCCGACCCACCTCACCTGGGAGGAGGCGGCGGTCAACGGGCTGTGCAACGCGACGTCGTACCGGATGATCGTCAGCGACCACGGGGCCCGGATGAAGCAGGGCGACAGCGTCCTGATCTGGGGGGCGACCGGCGGCATCGGCGGCTACGCCGTGCAGTACGTCCTCAACGGGGGTGGGACGCCGATCGGGGTCGTGTCGTCGCCCGAGCGCGCCGAGCTGCTGAACAAGATGGGCTGCGAGGCCGTCATCGACCGGCGGGCGGAGAACTACCAGTTCTGGTCCGACGAGCACACCCAGGACGAGTCGGAGTGGCGTCGCTTCGGCAAGAAGATCCGCGAGCTCAACGGCGGTGAGGACGTCGACATCGTGTTCGAGCACCCCGGGCGCTCGACGATGGGTGCCTCCGTCTTCGCCGCCAAGCGCGGTGGCACGATCGTCACCTGCGCGGCCACCTCGGGCTACATGGTCGAGTTCGACAACCGGCACTTCTGGATGAAACTGAAGAAGCTGCTGTCGTCGCACTTCGCCAACTACGCCGAGTCCTATGCGGCGAACCGGCTGATCGACCAGGGTCGGATCCAGCCGCTGCTCACCAAGATCTACGACCTCGAGCATGTCGGCGATGCAGCTCTCGCTGTGCACCACAACGAGGCCGAAGGCAAACTCGGCGTGTTGTGCCTCGCGCCCGAGGAGGACTTGGGCATCGACGATCCCGAGAAGCGCGAACGCATCGGCGAGGACAAGATCACCGTCTTCCGTTGCTTGACCCGCCTGCCGCTCCTGACCCGCCCACCCGCCCGGGTCGCTCCAAGGCTCGCTGCGCTCGCCGTCGCTCCTGTGCCTGCGGCGCACCCGCGAGCGACCTGCCTGTTCTGCTGGCACACTGCCTCGGTGACCGACATCGCTGCTCTGTTGATCGACATGGACGGGACGATCGTCGACTCGGAGCCGTACTGGATCGCGAGCGAGCATGCGCTGGTCGCGGAGTTCGGTGGCACGTGGAGTCCGGAGGATGCCCACTCGGTCGTCGGGTTCGATCTGCTCGACGCGGCGGTCGAGTTGCGTGACCGTGGCGGTGTCGACCTCGAGCCGCCGGCGATCGTCGATCGGCTCCTCGACAGCGTGATCGCGAAGTGCGCCGAGGAGCTGCCGTGGCGCCCCGGAGCCCGCGAGCTGCTGATCGAGGCGCGCGACGCCGGAATCCCGTGCGTGCTCGTGACGATGTCGTGGCGCCGATTGGCCGACGCCGTGCTCGCCGAGGCGCCCGACGGGGTCTTCGTCGGCTCGGTGACCGGCGACGAGGTCGCCAACGGTAAACCCGCGCCCGATCCGTACCTCGCCGCTGCGGCGCTCGTCGGCGCCGACCCGGCCGACTGTCTCGCCATCGAGGACTCGCCGACCGGGGTCGCCTCGGCGCTCGCCGCCGGGTGTCGCACGGTGGCGGTTCCGCACGTCGTCGACGTCGAGCCGCGAGCCGGACTCACGGTGTTGCCGACGCTCGCCGGGGTGCGATCTGGCCGATCTCGCCTGACCGCTCGGCGCACGGCTCAGACGAGCGTGTCCGGATGGTGCCGCGCCACGTTGTCGGGGTAGCTGCGCACGAAGTAGTTCCAGAGCTGCTCGCCGTAGGTGCCGGCATGGCGGTCGCTCGCCATGTCGCCGACGCCGGCATCGGTCTCGGCCGCACTGGCCATGAAGCCTGCCGAGGCGTGGCGTGGGCTGGCGGCGACGGCATCGGCGAATCGCGGGCCGAGGTCGATCGGGTCGAGCGGGTGTCGAGCGACGGGCCGTGGAAGTAGGCCGCCGACATCCGCGGCTCGGGTCGCGATCACGCGATGGGGTGTGGCGACGAAGTAGTTCCCGGTCATCGACTGGAGCATCTCGCCGAGGTTGACGACGAAGGTGCCGGGGATCATCGGCACGGGGATCCACTCTCCTGCCGGGTTGACGACCTGCAGTCCGGCGACGTCGCCGGGAGCGAGCAGGGTCAGGAAGCCGGTGTCGTGATGGGCGTTGACGCCGGCACCGCCGGCCGGTGTCGGCGGGTAGTTGATCATCTTCGTCAGCGACATCGGGCGGTCACCGAAGAGGTCGGCGAAGAAGTCGGGCGCGAGCCCGAGCCCGCTCGCGAGCAGGCTGAGGATGCGGTCGGCGAGTCCGCCGAGCTCGCGTCATCCATCGTTCGGTGATCGCGCGCTGGCCGGGCAGGACGTCGTCGGGCATCCACTGGTTCGGGCCGTGGAGTCGGTCGTGGACCGGGCCGGTGCGGTCGGTCACCTCGGGCCAGGCCGACCAGATGTCGATCTGCTCGCGGACGTCGACCCGGTTGTTGGTGAACTCCGAGCCGACCGACTCCCAGCCACGGAAGTGCGGCGAGGCGCGCTTGTCGATCAGCGCCTTGGTCTCCTCGTCGAGCGCGAAGAATCGACGCATCAGGTCGAAGACGTCGTCGACGACCGACGGCATCGACGCCGTGGTTGGCGATGATCATGAACCCGACCTCGTGGCAGATCGTGCACACTGCTCCGCCAGCGCAGCCCGTTGAGCGGGCTGGCCGTCGATGTCGGCGAGATCGACCAGCGGGATCTCGTCGAAGCCTGCTGCAGACGCCACGACGTTCGACCTCAGTTGTACTGGTCGAGGATCGCTGACTCGGTCACGCGTGCCAGCGTCTCGCGGACTTCGGCAGCGGTGGTCGCCGTCGATGCCGGCGACCTGCGACAGGTCGTCGATCGTGGCGCGCTGGAGCTTCGAGAGGCCGTCGAAGTGCCCGGCGATCGCTTCGGCCGACTCCGACGACAGACGCTTGGTCCGGTGCAGGAGCCGCAAGCCCGCGTGGCGTCACCGACGTCGCGAGGTCGTCGGTGTCGTCGAGTCCGGTGCAGCGCCTCGGCGGCCAGCCGGAGATCGTGGATCTCGTCGTCGGTGAGGCGCGACATGCGCGGCGAGGGTCTCGGCTGCGGTGCGGTCGTCGGCGACGTAGTCCTGCACGACCAGGTCGAGCTCGTCGTCGATCTCGCCGTACAGCTCGTCCAGCTGGAGGCGCAGCAGCCGGGCGTCGACGCCGAGCTCGACGATCATCAGTCTCGATCTCGTCGGCGATGCGGTGCACCATCTCGCCGCGTTGGACGACGGCGGCCACGTCGCGCAGCGTGGCGACGTCTTCGACCTCGACCGCGGTGAGGCTGGCGATCGCGTCGTCGAGGCGGATCTTGTAGCGCTCGAGGGTCTGCAGCGCCTGGTTGGCCCGTTCGAGGAGTCGTCCGATCTCCTGCAGCTGGCGCTTGCCGCCACCGGCGTAGACGTTGATCACGCCCATCTCCTCACTGGCCGACACGACGGGAACGGCGAGCGACCGGGCGACGCGTTCGGCGGTGCGGTGACGGGTGCCGGTTTCGCTCGTCGGGACGGTGGGGTCGGGGACGAGGTGCACGTTGGCCCGTGCGATCCGGCCGCCGTCGCCGGAGATGATGATGGCGCCGTCCATCTTGGCGAGCTCGGAGAGCCGTTGCGGGCTGTACGGGGCGTCGACGAGGAACCCGCCCGAGCAGATCGAGAGGACATCGGGTCCGTCGTCGAGCACGAGCAGCGCGCCGGCCTTCGCACGGACGACTCGGTCGATGCCGTCACGCAGCGGTGTACCGGGGGAGATGCGAGCCAGTGCGTGGCGCATCTGCTCGTTCGCGCTCCCGTATCGCAGTTCCATGACCGGAGTCTAGGTGGCTGGCAGCCGGACGTGATCGGTGGGTCGGTCGTCGGCGCCGGTTCACGGCACCGTGGGGAACCCGGGGACGCCGTCGTCGAGCTGGACGCCCGTGCTGTTCAGGAACCCGGAGACCAGTCGGTAGAAACCGGCGACGATCAGCAGCTCGACGAGCTGCGCGTCGTCCCAACGACGGGCGAGGTCCGACCACGTGGCGTCGGTGACGCAGTCGTCGGCGTGCAATTCGTCGGCGAGCGCGATGAGCGCCAGGTCGTCGTCGGACCAGTCGTGGCTGTCGGGAGCGCGGGTGAGCGCCGCGATCTCGTCGTCGGTCAGTCCGCAGTCGCGACCGATGACGGTGTGCTGACCGAATTCGTATTCGGCCCGGGCGTTGGCTCCGACGCGGAGGATCACCAGCTCGCGTTCGCGTGGCGGGCACCAGCCCCTTGTTGAGCAGGAACCCGCCGAGCAGGTTGAAACGCTTGAGCAGCTTCGGGTGCTTGCCGAGGGTGCCGAAGATGTTGAGTGGCCGGCCGTCGTGGGTGAGCGCCGTCGCCATGATCTCGGCGAGTTCGCCGTCGAACTCGGTGATCGGTTCGATGCGTGGCTCGGTCGGCCGATGCGTTCGTCGGATGGCTCAGCGGTCATCCGACGAACGTACTGTTCGTCGTTGCAGGGATCGGACTCGGGTGTCACGCGGCCGAGCGACCGAGCGCAGGCGCACGGCGGGATCGCCGAACGTCAGCGGTTCGAGCCCGGCTTCGCGGAGCGCATCGACCAGGGTCGAGACCCGGAGCAGTCGTACGCCGGCGAGCTCGTCGTCCGGTTCGGGCGATTTGGCGGGGACGATGATGCGGCGGAAGCCGAGCCGAGCCGCCTCGGTGACGCGGCGCGGGGCGTGACCGACCTGGCGCACCTCGCCGCCGAGCCCGACTTCGCCGAACACCGCCATGTCGGCCGGGAGCGGGATGTCGTGCATCGCGCTCGCGACGGCGAGGCAGACGCCGAGGTCGAGGCCGGGTTCGGTGAGCTTCGCGCCTCCGGCGGCCGACGCGTAGACGTCCTGGTCGCCGACCTCGATCCGACCGCGTTGGCCGAGCACGGCCATGAGCATCGACAAGCGGCCGCCGTCGATGCCCTGTGCGCTGCGACGCTTCGGCACGTTCTCCGAGGCCGGGGGAGGTGAGCGCCTGGAGTTCGACCACGATCGGTCGTCGACCCTCCATGGTCGGCACGACCGCAGAGCCCGGGAACGCCGGTGCGCCGGTCGGCGAGGAACATCGTCGACGGATCGGGAACCGCGACGAGGCCGGCGCCGACCATCTCGAACAGCCCGAGTTCGTTCGTCGGGCCGAAGCGGTGCTTGACCGCGCGGAGCAGGCGGAGCGCATGGTGGCGATCGCCCTCGAACTGGAGCACCGTGTCGACGACGTGTTCGAGGACGCGCGGGCCGGCGAGGTTGCCGTCCTTGGTGACGTGGCCGACGAGCACGATCGGCGATGTTGCGCTCCTTCGCCTCGTTGACCAGCCGATGGGCGCAGCCGCGCACCTGCCCGACCGAGCCGGGCGCGCGACGACAGATCGGGGTCGACCATCGGTCTGGATCGAGTCGATCGACGACCAACTCGGGCCTGGTCTCGTCGATCGCCCGGAGCACGTGGGGGAGCGAGGTCTCGGCGTGGAGCCACAGGTCGGGTCGGATCGCGTCGAGCCGTTCGGCGCGGAGCCGCACCTGGGTGGCGCTCTCCTCGGCGCTCACGTAGAGCGTGGTGTCGGAACGGGCGGCCAGGAGCTGGAGCAGCAGCGTGCTCTTGCCGATGCCGGGCTCGCCGCCGAGCAGCGTGACCGATCCGGCGACGAGGCCGCCGCCGAGCACGGTGTCGAACTCGTCGATCCCGGTCGAGATCGGCCGGGCCGTGTCGGTTCGGATCTCGCCGATCCGGCGTCGGACCGGACCGGTTGGTCGGCGCCAGCGGGACCAGCGAGAGGTCGGCCGGCGCCGCCGACCAGTTCCTCGACGAGCGTGTTCCAGTCGCCGCACTCGGTGCAGCGGCCCGCCCACTTCGGGGTCTGCGCGCCGCACTCGGAGCAGGCGAACAGGGTCTTGATCTTCGACGACTTCGAGGCCATCGTCCCATCATGCGCACAGGGGTACTCCACGGTCCGCGATGTGCGTCGGTGCCAGGCATCAACGAACCTTTTCAGCTGTGTTCGACCTGCTGGCGGAACTCGTGCGGGGGCATCGCGGTGAACACCGCATCGCTGACGGCACGGGCGGTCGCCGAGCGGGGGAACCCGAGCATCGCGCCGAGTTCGCCGAAGTACTGGCCCGGACCGAGCAGCGCCAGCCGTTCGGTGCCGCCGTCGATCAGCTCGCGGACGATCTCGACCTCGCCCGACTCGATGACGTACACGTAGTCGGGCGGGTCCTCCTGGCGGAACACGGTCGATCCGGCGGCGACGCGGACCTCGTGGGCGCCCTGGTCCGGTTCGATGCCGTCCGGGGTCATCCGCACCACCCGATCGGCCACGGGGATCAGCCGGGCATCGTGTGTCGAGACGACGATCACCCGGCCCTGGGAGCGCAACTCGCGGAACAGTCCGATCACCGCTTCGGCCTGGATGTGGTCGAGGTTGGCCGTCGGCTCGTCGGCGATGAGCAGGTCGGGGTCGGTGACGAGCCCGCGAGCGACCGCCACGCGCTGTTGCTGCCCACCCGACAGCTGCGACGGCTTGTAGCGGGTCCGTTCGCCGAGGCCGACCCGGCCGAGCAGCTCGTCGGCCTTCGCCAGTGCTTCGCTGCGCGTGACGGCTCTTCGAAACGATCAGCGGGACGGCGACGTTCTCGCGGGCGGTCAGCGACGGGATCAGGTTGAACCCCTGGAAGACGAACCCCACGTGGCGCTTGCGGTAGTCGTCGAGTGCCTTGCCGGAAGCGGCAGTGACGTCGACGTCGTTCAGGCGGATCGAGCCCGAAGTGGGCGAGAGCATCCCGCCGAGGCACGAGAGCAGCGTCGACTTCCCCGACCCCGACGGACCGAGCAGGACGACGAGTTCACCGGGCTCGGCGTGGAACGACAGCTCGTCGAGCACGCGCACGACGTAGCCGTCGCCCGTGTACTCCTTGACGAGGCCATCGACGACGAGTCCGGTTGCGTTGTGTCCGCTCATCCGAATGCCTCCGCCGGGTCGGTTCGATTGACTTTGCGAACGCCGAGCGAGCGCGGACCCGAGTCCGACGAGCACGGCGACGACGGGACCGTGATCAGCGCCGAGGGCGGGATGCTCACCGGCAGCGGGAACACCGGCTCGATCAGCTTCGCGGCGACCGCACCGACCGCCGCGGCGATCAGCGCGACGATCACCGCCTGCAGCGCGAGCCCGGCGCCGAGCGATGCGCCGCTCGCGCCGACCGCCTTGAGGACGGCGAAGTCACGTTCGCGTTCGAGCGCGGTGAGGTAGATCACCGCACCCATCACGATCGCCGCGACGAACCACAGCAGCACCCGAATCAGATCGATCGACGACACGGCCGCCTCGATCGGTCCGAGCGCGTCGTCGGCGACCGCTTCGCGCGCTCAGGACCAGCGTCGCGTCGAGGCCGTCGATGCCGGGCTCGCCGTCGACGACGAATCCGGTGACGACGTCGGGGTTCTGGAACGCGAGTTGCTGAGCCGGAGCGAGATCGACGAACACCAACGGAAGGCCGGCGAGCACGGTGCTGTCGGAGGTCTCGCCAACGACCTCGAACTCGGTGGGACCGACCGTCACGATGTCGCCCACGTCGCAGTTCGAGGGACTCGTCGACGACGATCTGCTCCGGACCGCGTGATCGGGGCACCGTTGGTGATCACCGGCTGCCCGAGCGAGCCGGCGACGATGACCGACGAGAACGATCTCGGTCGTGTCGCCGTTCTCGAGCCCGAGCGAGCCGCGACTCACGACGATCGGGGCGGCGTCGACCTCGCCGAGCGCGTCCTGAGCGTCAGGCGGCAACACCGACACCGACGTGAACGGACCCGACACGCCGTCGGCGACGACCCACTGGTCGGCACCGATGCCGTCGACCGTGTTGCCGGGCTCGTTCTGCAGGTGGTTCACCAGCCCCGTCATCAGGTACAGCAGCGTCAGGACGAGGGCGACGAGCACCGTCACCAACGCAACCCGTCGTCGCTCGGAACTGCAGGTCGCGCAGCGTCATCAGCAACACGTCAGCCGCTCCTTCGCGACTCGTCGGGCGGCTCGTCGAGCGCGTGCGCGCTGCCGGGGTGACCCCATGGCGAGCCGTCCGCGGTCGGCCAGCCACTCGGCGATCAGGTCCTGCGCCTGTTCGCGGCCCGCGGCGGCGGCCGATTCGACGAGTCCGAAGTCGAGCAGCGGGATGTCGCGCAGATCGAGTTCGAGATAGAGGTCGATGATCCCTGCGGCGAGGTGTTCGTCGCGGCTGCGTGACGAACCGATGAGCAGCGAGCGCAGCAGCGTGGTGCCGAGACTCGGGTAGGCGCCGCGCTCCGGCTGGTCCCGGTCGCCGGGTCGACACGCGTCGGATCGCACGTCGCAGCGGCTTCGGGACGATTCGCTGTCGTGCGACCGTCCAGCCCGATACCGACAGCCCGTGGTCCCGCTTTGCCGACGGTCCGACCGGTGGGGCGACGTCGCTCGCGATGATCACACCCACCGAGGGGTCACGCCCGAACTGCGCCGGCCGGCAGGTTGTCGAGGACACCGCCGTCGGCGAGGAGATGACCGTCGTGGGCGACCGGGGGCAGCACGCCGGGAATCGCGACCGATGTCCGGATCGCCCGCGCCGCTGGGCCCATCGCGATGAACCACGACCTCGGCGTTGGTCAGGTCGGTACTGACGCAGGTGAACGGGACCCACATGTCGTCGAGATCCCAGCCATCGAACTGGCGATCGAGCGCCTCGACGATCCGCTCTCCTTTGACGAGCGACACGAACGGAATCGTGTAGTCGAGGAGGTTGTCAGCGCTCTCCTGCATCGGCGCAGTCGCTTCGTCGGGTTCAGTTGTTGCCCGATCCCACCGGCCACGATCGACCCCATCGACGCTCCGACGACTCGATCGACGGGGACGCCGAGTTCGGAGAGGACCGCGTACACGCCGAGGTGGGCATGGCCCCGGCGCCGCCACCGCTCAGCACCAGCCCGACGCCGCGCCCTGCGGCGAGCCGGGCGAGTCGACCGAGGTCCGGCCGCGATCGTCCCGCGGAGATGGTGGACCTCGTCGACGCCGAAACCCGTACGCATCGCCATTCCTCGCGACGGTCGGACCGCCGACGGCCGGATGGCAGCAACGCCAGCCATCGAGGGATGCCCCGAGGGGTGGCATCGAGCACCGAGCGGATCGCCGCCGTCTCCGGCGTCGTCGGGATCCGGCGAGCAGATGACGACCACCTGGTCGGCGTGGTGCAGGACCCGATCGACCCAATGGTGCGCCTCCCCGTGACGCAGACCCGGGCCGGTGTCGAGCAGGAGATGATCGGACTCCGTCTCGGCCTGATGGAGGAGTTCGGCGAGGCGCACCTCTCCGAAGCCGCCGTGCGGCGTGTCCGAGATGCCGTCCTGTCGGAGCGATCCGGTCGACCGACGGAGTGCGTGAGGTGGCTCGTCGGTCCGCACCTGTCGAGTGCGTCGACCATTGCCTCGACGATCTCGGATCGCTCGGCGTCGGTGACGCTCGTGGTGACTGCGAGGACGAACGATCGCTTCTTCGTCGACGCCACCGTCTCGTTGCCGGACCGTTCGAGGATGCGTCGGACCAACCCCATCGCGAGTGCGGTGTGGTCGTGGGTGAGGGCGGCAAAATCGGCGGCCGACAGCCGCGCCAGCGTGGTGTCTCGCAACGCAACCACCGTCGCGCCACGGACCCGGTCCTCCAGGAGCCCGAACTCGCCGACGATGCCGCCGCGCCCGACCTCGATCGGACTCGGGGGTGGCTCCGAACGCGACGTTCCGAGGTCGGTGACGCCGAGCCGTCCGCTGACCACCAGGTATGCGGCGTCGGCGAGGTCGCCTCGCTCGAAGAGGGTGTCGCCGGCGACGATCGAGGTCCACGTCACCCGGTCGGCGATGGCGGCGACGACTGCACCGTCGGGTGCCTGCAGCTCCTCGGACAGGAGCGCAGCGACACGCGAACGATCGGTACGCTCGCGCGCGGCCTGGAGGATCTTCGACGCTGCGTCCGGGTGATCGGCGAACACGCGATGGAGATCGTCCTGGTTGACCACGGCCACCGTGCTCGTTCTCGGCGGCGATCAGTGCGGCGGTGCGGTGGCCCCCGATCAGCGTCGTCACCTCACCGACGATCGACCCGGGGCCGTGCGTCGCCACGGTCATCGGCCCGGCGTGGCCGACCACCTGGGCGGCGATTGCTCCGTCGATCACGACGTAGGCCTCGTCGCTCTCGTCGTCCTGGCGGCACAGGACGTCACCGGTCGCGAACGATCGCTCGGTACCGGTCGAGGACGAGCGCATCGATCAACGCGCTCGACTCGGCTGGTCTCCGTCCGGCGCGTCGGAGGAAATCGTGCTCCATGGCGTGCGAAATCGTCGCCGGTCAGTCGAACGGGACGACCTTGCCCCGATCGATCGAGACCCAGTCACGCGCCTCGAGGTACGGGCGGAACCGGTCGGCGATGACCTCACCGTGTGCCCGGTTCTTCGGGCGCTGCAGTTCGAAGAGGTAGGGGTGTTCGAGCCAGGCGACCGTCGCGTCCCACAGCCGCAGCGCGGCCGCGCCGCTCGGCGGGTCGAGCACGACCGGCCCGAAGAAGCACTCGGGGTCGCCCTCGTCGTTGGTGAACTCGGGAAAGAACAGCGTCGGCACGCCGTAGCCGCCCGCGGCCACGACACGGTCGTGCTCGGCGCGCACTTCGTCGTGTGTCGACTCGTCGGCGATCGCGGCGTCGACGATCGCCGGATCGAGACCCAACTCCTCGAGCAGGTGGCGGGCGACCATCGGGTCGTGGGGCTTGTGTCCCTCCTCGTGCAGGGCTCGTCCGGCCCGCTCGTACCATCGGTCGAGGTCGTCCATCGACGTTCGGCGCAGCATCGCACCGATCCGCATCATCGACCAGCCGTACGACCAGTCGCGTTCCCACGGGTGCTTCTTGCCGTCCTGGCGGTTGATCTCTTCGAGGCTGAAGAACTTCCAGTTGATCGGTCAGGTCGGTCTGTGCTCGAACGTCACGAATCCACTTCGACGTCTGGTATGCGAACGGGCACATGACGTCGAAGTGGAAGTCCACGACGGTCGGTGCGGCCGGGTCGGTCATGCCGCAACGATGCCACATTCGCCCTCGCAGGCGAACAACGCAGCGAACGGGCGCTGCCGTCGGCGCGGTCTACGGCAGGGCGCGGCGGCGGTAGCGGCGGGCGCGCTGCGCCAGCGGGCGACGGTCACGTAGCCGATGAAGAGGGTCATGAACGCAACCCACACGATCAGCACGATCAGTGCGACGGTGGCGACCGGTCGGGCCCAGACCCCGCCGGCCGAGGGGGCCTGCTCGCTGCGCGCCGAGGCTTCGAGGATCGTGCCGTCCATCGGGATCGTCCACTGGAGGCGACCGTCGTCGAGCACCTCGGCGTTGGTTTCGGCGTCGACGAGTTCGCCGGGCAGCGTGAGGCAGGAGGGTGGCGTTCACCGAGTTGACCGGGTTGGCCCCGGCCGCCTCGAAGCGCGAGGCGAACGGAATGTCGCCGACCGCGCTGACGAGGTCGTCGTCGGCGAACGTCGCGAATCCGTCGGGCAACCCGAGGTTGGCGCGGGCGGTGTTGGTGGCGCTGTCGCCGTCCTGGCCGCGACCGATGACGGGATCGTTGAACGGTGGGCCGAGGCTGCGCAGCAGGTTGGTCGCCTCGTCCTTGCCCTCGAAGTCGTGGGTGAGGGTGAGGATCAGTCCGCCGGTCGGCGTCGGGTTCGGCCCGTCGATCGTCCAGCCGGCTGCGGCGATGTCGTCGAGCACGAGTTCGTCGGCGATCGTCGGCACCTCGTTCACGAGTTCGGCGTCGGCCTCGGCGGTCACGGTGATCGTGCCGGTTCCGTCCGGATCGACCACGACGTCGGCGACGACGTCGAGCTGGCAGCCGGTCAGCGACGAACAACCCGGCCAGGAGGAGGGCGAGGCGCCGCAGGGTCACACGTTCACGGGCCGCCGACATCACCCGTCAAGTATGACGTGGACGACGGCACAACGGTTGGAGCCTCGACCACGAACTTCGTGGACCGAGCCGTCAACGAACTCGGCCCCGTTCCGTCTCACCGGGTGAGACGGAACGGGGCCGAGAACGAGTCGGCGTCGACGGAGCGAGCCGTCAGTCCTGGGCTTCGGGCGGCGGCAGCTCGCTGCCGGCTTCGGGTGCGGGCCGGCGCCTCGGTGGCGGTGAGCTCCAACTCGACCGACGCCGGTGGCACGAAGCCCTCGACGGCGGTGAACGTGAACCGCTTCTCGCCGTCCTTGCTCCGGGTCGTCCTCGACGTCGACGACGATGATCTCGCCGGCCGAGAACTCCTTGTACAGGATCTTCTCCGACAGCGAATCCTCGATGTGACGCTGGATCGCACGGCGCAGCGGACGGCCGCCGAGCGTGGGGTCGTAGCCCCGATCGGCGAGCAGCTCCTTGGCTTCCTGCTTGAGCTCGATGCCGAGACCCTGACCCTCGAGCTGCTTGATGAGGCGCTCCATCTGCATGTCGACCATCTGCAGCACCTCGTCACGGGCGAGCTCGTGGAAGACGATGGTCTCGTCGATGCGGTTGAGGAACTCGGGACGGAAGTGGGTCTTCAACGATTCGTTGACCTTTTCCTTCATCCGCTCGTAGCTCATCGCCGTGTCGTCCTGCGTGAAGCCGACGTTGGCCTTGCGCAGATCCTGGGTGCCCAGGTTCGACGTCATGATCAGCACGGTGTTGCGGAAGTCGACCGAACGGCCCTGGCTGTCGGTGAGACGACCCTCCTCCAGGATCTGGAGCAGCGTGTTGAACACGTCGGGGTGGGCCTTCTCGATCTCGTCGAACAGCACCACCGAGAACGGCTTGCGGCGCACCGCTTCGGTGAGCTGGCCGCCCTCTTCGTAGCCGACGTAGCCGGGAGGCGAACCGACGAGGCGGCTGACCGCATGCGGCTCCATGTACTCGGACATGTCGAGCGTGATCATCGACTTCTCGTCGCCGAACAGGAACTCGGTGAGGGTCTTGGCGAGCTCGGTCTTGCCGACGCCGGTGGGGCCGAGGAAGATGAACGACCCCGACGGACGCTTCGGGTCCTTCAGGCCGGCCCGGGTGCGGCGGATCGACTGGCTGACGGCCTTGATCGCGTTCTCCTGGCCGATGATCCGCTTGTGCAGCTCGTCTTCCATGTTGAGGAGACGCTCGGTCTCCTCCTCGGTCAGCTTGTAGACCGGGATGCCGGTCCACAGCGAGAGCACCTCGGCGACGGCTTCTTCGTCGACCTCGTCGAACAGGTCGACGCCGGAGTCCTTGACCTCGGTCTCCTTCTGCGGCCTTCTCCTCGAGGAGCTTCTTCTCCTCGTCGCGCAGGCGGCCGGCCTCTTCGAACTGCTGCTCTTCGACGGCGGTCTTCTTGGCCTCCTGGACGTCGGCGAGCTTGGTCTCGATCTCGCGGAGGTCGGGTGGCGTGGCCATGCGCTTGATGCGCAGACGTGAGCCGGCCTCGTCGATCAGGTCGATCGCCTTGTCGGGCAGGTGACGGTCGCTGATGTAGCGGTCGGCGAGGTTGGCCGCAGCCACGAGCGCCTGGTCGGTGATCGTGACCCGGTGGTGCGACTCGTACTGGTCGCGGATGCCCTTGAGGATCTCGATCGTGTGGGCGAGCGTCGGCTCCTCGACCTTGATCGGCTGGAAGCGACGCTCGAGTGCCGCGTCCTTCTCGACGTGCTTGCGGTACTCGTCGAGCGTGGTCGCACCGATGGTCTGGAGCTCGCCGCGGGCGAGCATCGGCTTGAGGATCGACGCCGCGTCGATCGCGCCTTCGGCGGCACCGGCACCGACGAGGGTGTGGATCTCGTCGATGAACAGCAGGATGTCGCCGCGGGACTTGATCTCCTTGAGCACCTTCTTGAGGCGCTCCTCGAAGTCGCCGCGGTAGCGCGAGCCGGCGACGAGCGAGCCGAGGTCGAGCGTGTAGAGCTGCTTGTTGGTGAGCGTGTCGGGGACGTCGTTGTTGACGATCTTCTGGGCGAGGCCCTCGACGATCGCGGTCTTGCCGACGCCGGGCTCGCCGATCAGCACCGGGTTGTTCTTGGTGCGGCGGCTGAGGATCTGCATGGTGCGCTCGAGCTCACGGCTGCGACCGATCACCGGGTCGAGCTGGCCCTCGCGGGCGGCCTGGGTGAGGTTGCGGCCGAACTGGTCGAGGATCTGGGAGTTGCCGCCCTTCTCGTCGCCTTCCTTCGAGCCGGGGCCGACACCGGCGGTCGCGCCTTCGCGGCCGCCGCCGCCAGCCCGAACCGGAGCCGCCACCGGACGAACCGGACGGACCCTGGTAGCCGGACAGGAGCTGGATGACCTGCTGGCGCACGCGGGACAGGTCGGCGCCGAGCTTGACGAGCACCTGGGCGGCAACGCCTTCGCCCTCGCGGATGAGGCCGAGCAGGATGTGCTCGGTGCCGATGTAGTTGTGGCCGAGCTGCAGCGCTTCACGCAGCGAGAGCTCGAGCACCTTCTTCGCCCGCGGCGTGAAGGGGATGTGACCCGACGGCGACGAGCCGCCCTGGCCGATGATCTCCTCGACCTGGCTGCGCACCGCTTCGAGGCTGATGCCGAGCGATTCGAGCGCCTTCGCGGCGACACCCTCACCCTCGTGGATCAGCCCGAGCAGGATGTGCTCGGTGCCGATGTAGCTGTGGTTGAGGAGGCGTGCTTCCTCCTGGGCGAGCACGACGACTCGTCGCGCCCTGTCGGTAAAGCGTTCGAACATGTGGCGTCCCTTTCCGCTCAGGAAGTGTGTAACCCTATCGGAGCCCTCTCGCTTCGGCTGTGGTGGAAACGTCGTGGGCCGGTCAGATCACGCCTATCGGGAACCTGTGTCACCGGCGGCGTCGTGAGCCCGATCGTGGACAGTCTTTCGTCAAGAAACCCGACGATCGGCCGGTTCTCGCCTCGGTTCGGCCTGGTCGGCTCGCCGAGACCGAAGCTCGACTGCGGCGCCAGCCCGGCCATCGCTGCTCGCGAAGCGTGGCGAACGTCCGATCAGGTCGTTGCGTCGACGTAGAAGCCGGTGATGTCGATGATCACGTGCGTCTTGCCGCCGAGCCCGCCGACGTAGCACACCGAGCGCGCCGGGGAAGTCGAACGCCGAGGTCATGAGCGCGACGCCGCTGTTCGACACACGCTGGCCGGTGGTGTCCCACACGAGGGTCGACGCGGACCCGTCGGCGGTGCCGAACCCGTCGACGTGCATGAACCCACGTCCCTCGGTCTGGATGGCCTGCACGTTGTAGGCCACGGCGACGACGTCACCGTCGACGGTGTCGAAGAGGTCGGGACCCCGCTGGTCCTCGAACCCGGCGAACACCGGCCGCTGGTTGCGTCCGACGTCTCCCGCCTGGGCCGAGTCGATCTTGCCGAGCGTGTCGCTCCGCGAGTCGTAGGCCCGGTAGGAACTGATCGGAACGAAGACCGTGCGCGGCCCGGTCGAGATGATGGTGTCGCTGGCGACATCGGCCTGGGCGAGCGCTCCGAGTTGTGGGCCGACGACGACGCCGGTCGCCGCGAGCGCGACGGCGGCAGCGATGGCGCGAATGGGCTTGATCATGGGTTGCTCCTTGGGTTCGTGGTCGACACCGCCGACCGGGAGCGAACGTAGGCGAACGGTGAGTCGGCTGCTTCGATTTGGCGACGTCGTCGGGGCGGGTGCCCGCCTTCGACCCACGGATGACGGCGTGGTCACGCCGGGCGACGTACAGTCGTGGTCGTGGCCACAGTCGGGACAGCGGTCGTGGACCTGGAAGGATCTCGGGCTCGCGATCGCGATGCTCGCTCCGTCGGCCGTCGATCCTCGGTGTGTTCATCGTCTATCCCCTCGGTCGAGCCGTCGTGCTCGGCCAGCAGCGCTGCAATGCGTTCGGCACGCAGTGCGAATCGAACGGCTTCGACCAGTACGTCGACCTCTTCCTCTCGACCGAGTTCCAGGGGGCGCTCAAGGCGACTGCGATCCTGGCGCTCATCACGGTCCCGCTCGGTCTGGTCCTCGGTGTCGGGCTCGCTGTGCTCGCCGACAAACACCTGCGTGGCATCGGGTTCTTCCGCACGGCGTTCTCGTCGACGATCGCGACCTCGGTCGCGGTGGCCAGCCTGATGTGGCTGTTCCTGCTGCAGCCGTCGGTGGGGGCGCTCGCGAACATCGACTGGTTCAACTCGATCTTCCCCGTGGTGAAGGACCCCGGGTCTGCTGCAGGACTCGACGACGGCGCTGCCCGGCCGTCGCGATGTCGAGTGTGTGGGCCGGGCTCGGCTTCACCTTCATCCTCGTGACCGCGTCGCTCCAGTCGGTGCCGCGGGAGTTGCACGAGGCCGCCGCGGTCGACGGCGCGAGCGGCACGATGCGGTTCTGGCGGATCACGGTGCCACTGCTCGCGCCGACGTTGCTGTTCGTGATCATCGTGCTGACGACGCGGGCGTTCCAGACGTTCGGCGAAATCGACCTGCTCACGAACGGCGGCCCGCGACCGGGCAACTCGACGACGACGATCACGTACTTCGTGTACGGCGAGTCGTCGGTCATCGCGAGCGACCCCGGACTGCAGGCGGGTGGCGCCGTGCTGCTGTTCGTGATCCTGCTGCTGCTGTCGGCGCTCCAGCTACGCGGGCTCGGACGAAGGGTCGATCTCGGTGGCTGACGTTCGAGCGCTCGCCGACATCGGTCGAGACCGACGTGACCGTCGAGGCCGATCAGTCGGGGACGTCTGTGGAAGCGGTCGCGCCCGTGGGACCATCCGAAGGGCCTGCAGCCTCGTCGGCCGGTACACGTCCTGCTCGTCGTCGTCGTGTTCGCCGTCCTGTTCCCCGTGTACACGACCGTCGTGTCGGCCTTCAAGCCGAGCGACAAGTTCCTGATCAACCCGCTCGTGCCCGATGCGTTCACCTTCGACGTGATCCGGGAGGCCTGGACGTCGGGTCGGCTCGGGCGATATCTCGTGAACTCGACGATCGTCGCGGTCATCATCACGACGGCGCAGGTCGTCACGTCGCTGCTCTCCGGCTACGCGTTCGCCTACCTCCGCTTCCCGGGACGTCGGATCGTGTTCCTGGCGTTCCTGGCGACACTGCTCGTGCCGCTCGAGGCGACCGTGTTCGTCAACTTCGAAACCGTCGAGCAGGGCCTCCCGATCCCGTTCACCGACATCACGATCCCGTTCGGCGGGCTCAACAGCTTCCAGGCGCTCACCGTGCCGTTCCTCGCGACGGCGTTCGGCACGTTCCTGATGCGCCAGGCACTGCTCGATCTGCCCGGGCGATCTGCGCGACGCGGCGCGCATCGACGGGATCGGCCACCTCGGGTTCATCCGCCACGTCGGGTGTCCCGCTGGTCCGCCCGACGCTCGCCGCGCTGGCGCTGTTCAGCTTCCTCTCGTCGTGGAACCAGTACCTGTGGCCGAGCCTGATCATCAACGAAGCCGACCGCAACACGGTGCAGAGCGGTCTGCGGCTGCTGAGCAAGTCGAACATCGACGCACCCAATCTCGTGATGGCCGGCACGGTCATCGCCGCCATCCCGATCCTGATCGTGCTGGTGATCTTCCAGAAGCAACTGGTCCGCGGCCTGACCGCCGGGGCCGTGAAAGGCTGACCTCGATGACCCCATCCGCCGTCCCGCACCACCCGCCGTCTGACGGCGCTGGCTCTCGCCGGTGCCCTGATCGCCGCCGCGTGCAGCGGCGGTGAGTCGGCGCTCGATGCCGGCAGAAGACGACGACACCGAGACCACAGCGGCGCCGGCCGAGACGTCCGGTGAGGGCGACGACGGTGATGCGGCGGCCGACCCGGCGACCGGCGACGCCGATGCGCCAGCGTCGACAGTCGGCCCGACCACGACGATCGCCCCGCTCGCCGATCTTCCGCCCTGTCCGGTCGATGCGCTCGACGCGGCCGACGGTCCGGTCGAGATCACGTTCTGGCACGGGATGGCGAACGAACTGGAGACGGCGCTGATCGACCTCGTCGACGGCTACAACGCGAGCCAGGATCGCGTCGAGGTCGTCCTCCAGAACCAGACGGCCTACGAGTCGACGATCGACAAGTACATCGCAGGGCGGCGTCGACAGCCGTCCCGACATCGTCCAGCTGCCCGAGTACATCGTCCAGTCGTTCGCCCAGTCGGACACGTTCGTCCCCGTGCAGGCGTGCATCGATGCCGTCGGGTTCGACATGGAGCCGATCCTGCCGCGCATCGCCAACACCTACGTGTTCGAAGGCGATCCAGTGGGCGATGCCGTTCAACGTCTCGAGCCCGGTCCTCTACTACAACAAGCTGATGTTCGAAGCGGCCGGCCTCGACCCCGATGATCCGCCGGTGTCGCTCGACGAGCTCCGTGCGGTCTCGCAACAGATCGTCGACTCGGGTGCCGCAGCGCACGGCATCGTCCTCGACTCCGGTCGCGACTCGGGCGGCGGCTGGTTCTTCGAGCAGTGGTTCGGCCGAGCCGGACGAGCCGTTCGCCGACAACGGCAACGGTCGCATCGCCCCGGCGACGCAGGTGCTGTTCGACAACGACCTCGGCGTTCGAACTGCTCACGTACCTCCAGGAGATGATCGCCTCCGGCCTGGCCGTGTCGGTCGGTGACAACGCCGGTGGGGCGGACTCGTTCTTCAAGATGATCGACGCCGAGGCGCCCGGCGCGTCGACGATTGCCACATCGGCCGCCATCTCGAGTGTGATCGCGCGTCCTCGGCTCCGGTGTCGCACCCGGACTGACACCCGACGACATCGGCGTCGGGCCGATGCCCGGCCCGAGCGATACGCCTGCCGTGCAGCCCGGTGGCGCATCGGTGTGGATCCCCGCCGGCAAGAGCGACGAGGTCACGGCAGCTGCGTGGGACTTCGCGCAGTACCTGGTCGACCCGCAGGTGCAGTCGACGTGGGCGGCGGCCACCGGCTACGTGCCGGTCCGGAGCGACGCCGTCGAACTGGACCCGATCGCGACGCTCTACGAGGACGATCCTCGATACCGCGTCGCCTACGACCAGATGCTGGCTGCCGCCGACGACCCGTCGTCGGTCGTGCCGGCGCTCGGGCCGCTCCGCGAGATCCGGGCCCAGACCGCGGACGCGGTGGCGGCCACGTACGCGGGTGCGCGACGTCGCACAGATCCTTGCCGACGCGGCAGCAGCGTCGAACGCTCTCATCGAGACGTACAACGCGCGCAACTGAGTCGTCGATCGGCGGCTTGCGCTCGAACCGGTCGTCGGGCGTCGAGGTGATGAGCGTTCTGCCACGGAGCGTGGTGAATCGTTGGTGCTCGACCCGCCGGCGTGCGCTCGCCGTCGCCGATGACCTGGGGCCGGGAGACGCTGCCCGGGCTGCTGTCGACCGGGTTCAAGTCGGTGTTCACTCCACGTCAAGAGATCCTCATGATCCGACGCGACACACTTCACGTCCTCGGGGCGGGTGCGCATCATCGCACGGATGGGTCCCACGTTGCCTCCGTCACCGATCGATCGGCGACCGCACTCGTCGTCGACGACGTCTGGTCGGCCACGACGGACAGCCGCCGTGCGCAGGCGCACGCCGATCGTCGGACTCGGACGCGGAAGAGCCACCGATCGAGCGCCCGTCCGCGTCGACGCGCACGCCGCTTGGTGACCGTCGCGGCCACCGTCGCCGTCTCGCGCTCGACGCTGCTCTTCCCCGCGCTCGGCGAGATCCGACGGATTCTCCGATCGAGACGACGCGATCACTGTCGGCGTTGCTCGTCCTCGGCTACCTCGTTTCCATCGCCAGCTTCGCCTGGTGGAGCCACGCCCAACGCCTGACCATCGACGCGTTGCGGTGGCGGTCGTTCCGACGTCCGACCAGGACGTGGCGTTGGGCCGTCGGATGGACCGCAACACCGGTCGTCGCCGTGGCGCTCGGCGTCGGGGTCTCGTTCGCGACGCCGAACCGGTTCTGGCTCGTCGGTCTCGGCGCGGTGCTCGTGGCCGTACGCATGATGCTGCTGCAGGCCCTCGGCACGAACATGTCGCGGGTCGTCCGCGGCGCCAAACGGTGGTTGCCGCTGTGGGGCCTCGTCACCGGCATCGTCGATGTCGTGATCGTCGACATCGCAATCACCGGAGTGTTCGACACACGGGTCGAACCGGGTCGACTCGACGATCTGGTCGCCTGGCTGCTGCCCGCTGCTCGTGATGCACGCGCTGTTCGTGTTCTCGTACATGAAGCGCGTCGAGCGGTGGGTGCTCGAGTGGTGGGATCATCGCTACGGGCTCAGCGACGACGAGGTGCTCGCGGTGCTGCTGACGATCCGGCACGGGTCGGACGGACCGGACGGCTACTCCGGGCGTCGCCTCGATCCCGACCATCCCGTTCCGGCTCGCCGTCGTTCGCCTCGTATCTGGCGGTCGCCGGCACCGCGCTGTGGAACGGCGTCAACGTGTGGGCGTCGCGCGATCAACTGTCGCTGGCCAGCGACGTCGACGCAGCGATCGACCGGATCGGCGCGTCAGCGGTCGCCTTCGTCGCCGCGGTCTGTCGCCGTCCAGATCGCTCAGGGTCTCTGGAGCATGGTCGCGGCGTGGAACGCACGACGCTGCACCATCGCGGCACCGAGTGTCATCGGGATGCTCGGCCTGTTCCTGGCCGGTCCCGCGATGCTCGCCTACGGCGTGCTGGTCACCGACGATCAGGGCGGCCCAGCTCACGTTCGTCGGGATCGCGCTGCTGCTGAACCTCGTGTGCTGGGCGCTTGTCGTTCAGCGTGATCGCAACCGACCCTCGACGTGCTCGGCCGCTCGAGCGAACTGATCGGCCGGTGGGGCGTGACGGTGTCGCTGCACTGGGTCGCTGATCTTCATGTTCCGACCGCTGGAGCGGATGGAGAGCGATCTCGTCTATGCCGGCGTGGTCGTCGTGGCGATCTCGCTCGTCGACGCCGTCGATCTTCGTCGCGGCGAGTCGTCGCGGCGTGGCGTGCGATGCAGCACTTCGAGGTCGCGACCCGCGAGTACCGGCAGGTCCGGCGCGTCTCGGTCTGAGCGGCGCTACGTCGCGTCGGATCGGCGGATGGCAGCCGGTACCCTGCCCGCCATGGCTACAGCTTTCCCGCCCTTCGACGGTTCCGCCCCCAAGTCCCAGAAGTTCTCCGAGCCGCCCGGAGATGGGTATCGACACGGCCAAGCGGTACACGGCCACGCTCGACACGACGCTCGGTGAGATCGTCATCGCACTCGATGCGATCAAGGCGCCGAAGACGGTCAACAACTTCGTCTTCCTCGCGCTCCACCACTACTACGACGGCGTGATCTTCCACCGGATCATCAACGGCTTCATGTGCCAGGGCGGCGACCCGACCGGCACCGGTACCGGTGGCCCCGGCTACCGCTTCGAGGACGAACTCCCCAAGCCGCGCGAGTACCAGATCGGCTCGGTCGCGATGGCCAACGCCGGCCCGAACACGAACGGCAGCCAGTTCTTCCTGGTGTCGGGTGCCTCCGGTGTCGGTCTGCCGCCGCAGTACAGCCTGTTCGGCCAGATCGTGAAGGGCCTCGACGTGCTCGACACGATGCAGAACGTCCCGACCGCCCGCGGCGACCGTCCGCAGGACGACGTCGTCATCAACAGCGTCACCATCACCGAATCCGACTGACCGTTCGACCGGGTGTCCGACACCCGGTCGGACGTCACCACTCGTCGTGGCGGAGTTGTCCGCGATCCCAGGCTCGGCGGATCGCGCTGTACGCGCAGGGGTTCGGCGCAAGCGGCCGAGCTGGCCGCGTCGATCGACGCCATCTCCGCAAGGTGCTCGACCACATCGGGCTGATCCAGATCGACTCGGTCAACGTGCTCGTGCGGAGCCAGGAGCTGCCGCTGTTCGCGCGCCTCGGCGCGCACCCTCGATCGTTGATCCCCGATGCGACCGCCGACGGTGAACTGTTCGAGTACTGGGTGCACGAGGCCTGCCACGTTCCCGTCGAGCAGCACCCGCTCTACCGCTGGCAGATGGACAAGATGCATCGGTGGAAGGGCGTGACGCGGCGCTGCGGGAGCGTCGACCCGATTTCATCGCCGACGTGCTGCGACGGATCCGCGACGAGGGCGCACTGGTCGCCGGCGACCTGAAGCAACGCCGGCGTCCGAAGGGTCAGTGGTGGGACTGGGACGACGGCAAGACGGCGCTCGAGTACCTGTTCCACACCGGTGCGGTCACGGCCACCCGGCGTCCGAACGACTTCGCCCGTGTCTACGACCTCGACCGAGCGGGTCATCCCGCGACGAGGTCCTCGACCTGCCCGACGCCGAGCGAGACCGACGCGCCGCAAGGAACTGATCGTGCTCGCCGCGAAGTACCACGGCATCGGGACGGCGGACGACCTGATGGACTACCACCGACTCAACCGCCCGCGACGCGGCCGCTGATCGCCGAACTCGTCGAGGACGGTCGGCTCGCTCGAGGCCGTCGGTCGAGGGTTGGAGCCAGCCGGCGTTCATGCACCCCGACGCGTACCTGCCGCGCTGGATCCGGGCGCGGGCGCTGCTCAGCCCGTTCGATCCGGTGGTCTGGAACCGGGAGCGGGCCGAGCGACTCTTCGGATTCCGGTATCGGATCGAGATCTACGTGCCGCAACCGAAGCGGGTTACGGCTACTACGTCTTGCCGTTCCTGCTCGGTGACGAACTCGTCGCCCGGGTCGACCTCAAGGCCGACCGCGACGACCGGCCGGCTGCTCGTGCAGGGAGCCTTCGGCGAGCCGGGCATCGCCGCACGACGAGGTCGCCGGCGAGCTTCGCCGCGGAACTCGACGAGATGGCCGCCTGGTTGGGGCTCGACGCCGGGGTCGAGGTCGCCTCGAACGGCGACCTCGCACCGGCACTGGGGACGACATGACCGCTCCTTCCGAATCCCCGGCGGATCGTGACGGTCAGCGTCACGATCCGCCGGAGTCTCGGGCGTGGAGACGGCCGACGAGGTACCGTCGGTGGATGCTGTTCGTGCTCATCCTGCTCCTTGCCGTCGGCGTGCTCGCGGTCGGGGGCGTCGATCGGCAATCCGCCGCGCGTCGGACGACCCCGCCGAACTGGCATCTCGATCCGCTGACGGCACCGACACCGTCGACACCCAACTCGTATCGGATCGCGCCGGCAGGCGAGGGCGTCGACCGCGACGCGGATGCGCCGACGTTCACGGTGTCGGTTGCCGAACTCGCTGCTGCATTCGACGCCGTGGCACTCGGCGACGACCGCGTCGAGGTGCTGGCGGGTTCGGCGTCGGACGGTTTCGTCACCTACGTACAGCGCAGCGCCTTCTTCGCGTTCCCCGACTACATGTCGGTGCGCTTCATCGAGGCCGACGGCGGCGGTTCAACGCTCGCCGTGTTCTCTCGGCTCGCGGTACGGCAAGAGCGACCTCGGGGTGAACGAGAAGCGGGTCACCACGGTGGCTCGAGCAACTCGATCGGACGGTCACCTGAGCTGACCGAGCCTTGCGAAATCCCGGCGGATCGTGACGCTGACCGTCACGATCCGCCGGAATTTCGGTCATGGTGCGGCGATGTTCACGTTGGCCGTCACGATCCGCCGGAATTTCGGTCAGGTGCGGACGATCGCCCAGCGCAGCGTCTTCGTGACGGCGTCGCCGACGGCTCGACCGAGCGTGGCCTCGCTGACCGGGAGCCACGGGCAGCCGCAGCGGCCAGCGGGTCCACACCGGCATGAGCGACACCGCCGCCGCGGCGATCAGCCCGTAGGCCGCTCGACCGGCCACGGGAAGCGGCGGCTGCACGAGCAGGTAGCGGGCCGCGTCGCGCGCCTCGCGGGTGCCGCGGAGCTCGGGCCGGTAGGCGTCCAACTGGTCGCGGAGTTCCTGCTCGGTGGTCGGCGGTTCGAGCACGCCGAGCGCCCGGGCGATGACCGCTGAGTTCGCGACGTACTCGTCGCGCTCGTCACCGACGAGCGGCTGCTCGCCGAAGCGATCGTGAGCGGCCAGGAAGCTGTCGAGTTCGGCGAGGTGCACCCACCGCAGCAGGTGCGGATCGTTCGCTGCGTACTCCTCGCCGTCGCTGGTCACACCGACCACCCGCTCGTGGACGCGATGCACGACTGCGCACCGCGCGCTCGGCCTGCGAGGCCGGGCCGAACGTGGTGGCGGCGAGGAAGTCGGCCGTTCGTTGCAGCCGTCCCCACGGGTCGGCCGCGGTAGTCGGAGTGCTGTGCGACGCCGGCCATCGCCCGCGGGTGCAGCGACTGGAAGAGCAGCGCTCGGAGCCCGCCGATGAACATCGACGCATCGGCGTGGACCCGCCGGATCGGCGCATCGTCGGCGAACCATCCCGGCTCCGACGTGTCGAACAGCTCGGCGCGCCGCGTCGCGCGCGTCGGGCCCGACGACGCGGCTGCGCACCTGCTCGCCGAGCCACCCCCGGACTGCGTCGGTCATCGCGTCGACGAGCTCGACGCGGGTCGGTGCGTTGTCCCAGCGGGCATCGCGCCATCGTGACACGCCTGCCGATCGCGCGCATCGCGGGGCGGTGAACGACGTCGAGCGACGCGGTCGCCAGGCCACCCTCGCGGATGCTCGGCTGGGCATCCGAGAAGCAGAGATGTCTCGGCGAAGCCCCTCCACGCGGTACGTTCCGAACGTGACGAGTGACGATCGCGACGGCGACATGGACGCGGAACTCGCGGCAGCCGCACCCGACGACGACACCGGAGCCGGGCACGGCGATTGCCGACGACGCATCGAGCAGCGGCGCCGCCGCGACGAGGACGCCACGGGACCGATTCCGCGCCGGGACGGGTGGGGGCGTCGTCTCGATCCCGAGACGGGACGGCCCTACGAGCGGCGTGCCACCGATCGCACGATCCCGCGCTGGGCGATCCCGACGATCGCGATCTTCTGGCTCGGGTTCCTGCTCACGTTCGTCGTGCGACACGTCTTCCATCGCCTGTCGAACCTGCTCATCCTCCTGCTGGTCTCGATCTTCCTCACGCTTGCCATCGAGCCCGGTGTCAACTGGCTCGCTCGCCGCGGATGGCGGCGCGGTACGGCGACGCTGTCGATCCTGCTCGGTGTCTTCACGATCTTCATGACGTTCCTCGTCGCCATCGGCACGCTGGTCGGCGGTCAGATCGCCGACCTGCTCGCGGAGTCCGAGACCTACATCACCGACTCGGTCGACTGGATCAACTCGACGTTCGGCACCCAGATCGATCCGCAGGCCGTCGTCGACGATTTCAACGATCCCGACGGGCGGGTCCAGCAGTTCGTGCAATCGCAGGGCGACGAGGCGGTTCGCCTCTCGCTGACCGCGGTCGGGGTGATCTTCCAGGGGCTGTCGGTCCTGCTCTTCACGTACTACCTCGTGGCCGACGGTCCGAAGCTGCGTCGGGCCATCTGCTCGCGGATGCGCCCGAGCCGGCAGGAGCAGGTCCTCGAGGCCTGGAACGTCGCGATCACGAAGACGGGTGGCTACCTCTACTCCCGGGCGTTGCTCGCCCTGCTCTCGGCGGTGTCCCACTGGGTCCTGTTCCAGGCGATCGGGACGCCCGCGCCGGTGGCGCTGGCACTCTGGGTCGGGTTGATGAGCCAGTTCCTCCCCGTGGTCGGGACCTACCTCGCAGGCATCCTGCCGCTGCTGGTCACCGTGCTCGAGTCGCCGGTCGACGCCGTGATCGTGCTCGGTCTTCATCGTGCTGTATCAGCAGGTCGAGAACTACCTGTTCGCGCCGCGCATCACCGCCCGCACGATGGAGCTGCACCCCGCGGTCGCCTTCGGCGCCGCGCTCGGAGGTGCCGCCTGCTCGGGCCGATCGGTGCCATCCTCGCGCTGCCCGGGGCGGCGATGGTCCAAGCCCTCGTCAGCGGGTGGGGTCAGCGCTACGACGTGGTCGACAGCCATCTCACGGAGATGGTCGAGCCGGGCAAGTCCAAGATCATGCCGCACAAGCCCAAGCCATGAGTCGTCCCGATCGCCGGGACGCGGTTCACCGACGACTCGTTCGCTCCGATCGCCGTGGCGACGCGCAACGACGTCGACGAGTCGTTGCACCACGGTGTCGGGGTCGTCGTCGGATCCGACGGTTCGATCGTGCGTGCGCTCGGTGATCCGGAACTGCTCGTCCACCCGCGTTCGGCGCTGAAGCCGTTCCAGGCTGCGGCGATGGTCGATGCCGGGCTCGACCTGCCGCATCGGCTGCTCGCCGTCGTCACCGCCAGCCATTCCGGTGAGCAGCGCCATCTCGACGCCGTGCTCGAGATCCTCGCAGCGTTACGACCTGACGGTGGCCGACCTGGCCAACACGCCGGCCCGACCGTACGGCGCAGGCGGCGCGGTCGGCCGCCCGGGCGGCCGGGCGTCGAGCCGTCGCGCGCTGCAGCAGAACTGCTCGGGCAAGCACGCCGGGATGCTCGCCACGTGTCGGATCAACGGGTGGGCGATCGACTCGTATCTCGACCCCGACCATCCGCTCCAGGAGCGCGATCGCCGACGAGATCGATCGTCTCGCCGGCCGACCGGGAGGATCGGTGGCCGACGTCGGCGTCGACGGGTGCGGGGCGCCGACCCCGTGATGCCGCTCGTCGACGTGGCCCGCGCGACTCGGCACGCTGATGCGCGAGCGGTCCGCCGTCGTCGAGGCGATGGCGGCCGACCCGTTCCTCGTCGGCGGAACCGACCGCGATGTCACGATGTGGATGGAGGCCGTTCCGGGGCTCGTCGCCAAGGAGGGTGCAGCGGGGGTGATGGTCGTCGCGCTCCCCGACGGTCGCGCCGCTGCGGCCAAGATCGCCGACGGCTCCGACCTCGCCCGTCAGGCGGTGACCGTCGAGATGCTCCGCCGCCTCGGTCGTCGACGTCGACGGCACCCTGGCGGCAGTCCGCGACCGTGTCGCCGTGCCCGTGTTCGGCCATGGCGTCGCCGGTCGGGGCGCTCACCGCGCTCCCGTGGGACTGATCGCCGATGTTCGTCGGTGCCAGGCACCGACGAACATCGACCTAGCGTGACCCGGATGAGGACCACATGGACTTCGTGACGCTCGACCCCGACGACTTCGCGTACGGCGTCGCCGACCGAGGTCCTTCCGGGCGTGACCCGGATCGTCGCCGAGAACCCGTCGAAGTTCACGTACCGGGGTACCGGCACGTACATCGTCGGCGACGCCGACGTCGCGGTCATCGACCCGGGCCCGAGCCTCGACAGCCATCGCGATGCGCTCGCTGCGCGCTCGCCGGGCGAACGGTGCGGGCGATCCTGGTCACCCACTGCCACGCCGACCACTCGCCGCTCGCGGCGTGGCTGCGCGCCGAGTCCGGCGCCCCGACCTACGCGTTCGGACCGCACGGCGCCGCGACGCGGACTGGGACATCGGAGCGTTGCCCGACGACTTCGGGCGACCGGATCCGGCCGAACGGCCGATCCGACGACGCGGACGAGTCCGAGCGACCGAACCGAAGGTCGAGGAGTCGACCGATGTCGACTTCGCGCCGGACGTCGAGGTGCGGTCCGGTGACCACGTCTTCACGCGCCGGTCCGATCGACGTCACGGCGGTCCACACGCCGGGCCACACCTCGAATCACACCTGCTTCGCGATGACGAGTGAGTCAGCCGGGCGGGTGCTGTTCACGGGCGACCACGTGATGGGGTGGAGCACGACGGTCGTCTCGCCTCCCGACGGTGACATGGCTGACTACATGAACTCGCTGCGGATGGTGGCGGGACGGCGCGACGATGTCGCGGTTCCCACGCACGGCTCACCGATCCCGAATCCGGGCCGCTACGTCGGCCAGCTCGTCGACCATCGGCTCGAACGCGAGCGGCAGGTGCTCGATGCCGTGCGACGCGGGCGGTCGACGATTCCGGAGATGGTCACCGAGCTCTACGCCGACGTGCGGATCGAACTGCACCGTCCGGCCGGAGCCAGCGTGCTCGGACACCTCGTGAAGCTCGTGTCGGACGGGCTGGTCACCGTCGATGACGGCGTCGGTGGGTCCGCGCAGCCCCGTCTCGACTCGACGTTCCGAGCCGTGTGATCGGAAGGGATCGGCGACGAGGTGTACGAGATGGAAGTGAAGGTGTTCGGCTGATCGTCGATCACCGAGCTCGTCGGTGGCGGTGCTCCCGCCGACGTCCATTGCGTCGCATGCATCGGCTGATTCAGCCGATCGGCCACGTCTCCAACGTGTCGTAGCGGGCGCCGTCGGGGTGCAGCGTGCTCTCGACGAGTGCGACCTCGTCGGGCGTCCACGACACATCGACGAGTTCACCGAGCGCCCGCGGCATGTTCGCCCGCTTCTTCAGTCGAGCGATCGTGATGTGGCCGAGGAAGCGTCGGCCGGATCGGTTGATCGCCGAGGTCGCGTGTCGCTCGAGACCACGGTGGCGGCCAATTCGTCGGCGCCGGTGACCGGGACGAACAGGGTGCGCCCACCGCCGATGTCGACAGCGGGACCGAGCCGCACGACGCTCGGCGCGAATCGTGCGGTGCCGAGCGCAGCGGCGACGTCGTTGGGATCGGCCTCGCCGACGAAGCGCAGCGTGACGTGCCAGTTCTCGGGGCGGCACGAAACGGGCGCCGACCTGGTCCTTGCGGTGCAGCGCCTCGAGTGCCTCGCACGACGTGGTCGGGCGGCCACAGACAGACGAACAGCCGACTCATCGTGACCATCCTGCCCCGCAGCGCACGTCGTCCCCACCCGCCGTCCCGCCCATCTTCCTTGCCCGCCGTCCCGCCCATCTTCGCTCGCCCGCCGTCCCGCCCATCTCACGGGTTTGTGTGACCGAATGTGACGCCGAGTGTCGCTTTCGGTCACACAAACCGGATGGGGCGGCAGTTGGGACGGTGGTCGGGCGGCGGATGGGAGGGTGGTCGGGCGGAGTGGCGGTTGGTAGGCGGTGGTCCGGCGTGAGGAAGCGGGGGCCGGATTTGCGACAATGGGCGGGATGCAGGTCTCGATCAGCGCCCGGCCCGACGCCGCGCCGGCGCGTCGCGCGGCTCGACGCCGTGCTCGCCGCCGTTCCCACGCGGATCATCGCGTGCAGCGGCGGCATCGACTCGCTGGTGCTCTCGGTGGTGGCCCATCGTGCCGCCCCGTCGTCGACCGTGATCGCCCACACCGTCACCCCGGCCGTTCCCGGCGACGGCACCGCGCGCGTCGTCGACTACGCAGCCCGGGAGGGCTGGGACCTGCGGATCGTCCGCTCGGGGGAGTTCGACGACGAGGCCTACCTCGCGAATCCGGTCGACCGTTGCTACCACTGCAAGACGCAACCTGTACGACGCGTCGGCGACACTGGCGGCAACGACGCTCGCCGACGCAGTCGTGCTGAGCGGCGCGAACCTCGACGATCTCGGCGAGTACCGACCCGGTCTCGCCGCTGCGGCGGAACGCTCGGTCCGGCACCCCTACGTCGAGGCGGAGGTCACCAAGGCGGAGATCCGGGCGATCGCCCGACAGCTCGATCTCGCCGATGCCGAGCTGCCGGCGTCGCCGTGCCTGGCGAGTCGGCTCTACACCGGGTACCCGCGTGACGCCGTCGCGGCTGCGCGCGATCGAGGCGGGCGAAGCGCTCGTTCGCGATCGCACCGGTATCGCGCGTCGTGCGGTGCCGGGTGAGCGACTCCGCGGTGCTCGTCGAGGTGCGCCGACGCCGATCGCGACCTCGTCACCGAGGAGATCCTCACTGGGCTTGTGCCGACGTGATGTCGACGGTCGAGCCGTCGATCATCTCGGTCGCGCTCGACGAACGGGCCTACGCGCCGGGTCGAGCCTTCGTCGGAGCGAGCCGAACAGCAGCGCCGTGACCCACCAGCACGATCACGACCGGCTGGCACGCGGATCGGCATGCCCGAAGCGGTGCTGTGCGGCACGAAGTCGGTCGAGCAGGTGGTGGCGATCGTCGACGAACTCGCTACGGCAACGACCGAGCCGCGCCTGTTCACGCGCCTCACCGACGAGCAGCTCGCCGCGCTCGCCCCAGCGGTCGTCGACCGCCTCGACGACGACCGGTTCTCGCAGACAGCGCATGCTCAACGGCACCCTTCCCGACGCGTCCGGGTCGACGTCGTGGTCGTGGCCGCCGGGACATCCGACGCGCAGGTCGCCGCCGAGGCGGCGCGAACGCTCGACGTTCAGCGGGGTGACGATGCCAGACGATCGTCGATGTCGGCGTCGCCGGGCTGTGGCGGCTCGAGGAACGTCTCGACGAGATCCGTGCCGCCGACATCGTGATCGCCGTCGCCGGCATGGACGCCGCGCTCGGTCTCGGTGCTCGGTGGCCTCGTCGCGGCGCCGGTGATCGCCGTGCCGACCTCGGTCGGCTACGGCGTGGCGACGGGTGGGACCGACGGCGCTGCACAGCTCGCTCGCCAGCTGCGCGCAGGGTGTCACGGTCGTCAACATCGACAACGGATTCGGCGCCGCCTGCGCTGCGGTGCGGATGCTGTCGCTGCTCGGCGGTCACCGATCGTGACGATCGGGTGGATCGACGGAACGGCCGGTGCGAGCGGCGACATGTTGCTCGGCGCGCTCGTCGACGTCGGCGTCGAACTCGCGGTCCTGCAGGGCGCGATCGATCGACTCGACCTTGGCATCGTGCTTCGGCGCGCAGACGTCGATACGGGGCGGGCTCGGCGCGACCAAGGTCGACGTCGACGTCCCGTCGACCGACACGGTGCGGCACCTTTCCGACGATCGTCGAGCTGCTGAGCCGGCTCGATCCGACCCGTGCGTGACCGCGCCGTCGCGGTCTTCGAGCGGTTGGCCCGCGCCGAGGCGCGCGGTGCATCGCACGCTCGGTCGACGAGGTGCACTTCCATGAGGTCGGCGCGCTCGACTCGATCGCCGATGTCGTCGGCGTCTGTGCCGGCTTCGTCGAACTCGGGCTCGATGCGCTGCACTGCTCGACGCTGAGCCTGGGGAGCGGGACGACCCGGGGCGCCCACGGTCCGATCCCCGTTCCGGCGCCTGCTGTGCTCGCAGTGCTCGACGGCATCGGCACGGTCGCCGCCGGCCCGGCTCCGTACGAGTCGACCACGCCCACGGGCGCGGCGCTGCTCGCCGAGTGGGTCGACGTGTGGGGTCCGCTACCGGAGATGACAGCGCACGCCGTCGGGATGGGCGCCGGGACCAAGGACACCGACGTCGTCGCGAACGTGTGTCGAATCGTGCTCGGGGATCCGCTCGCCGACCGTGGCGGGATCGTGCAGATCGACACCAACGTCGACGACATGGACCCACGTGTCTGGCCCGAGGCGATCGCCGCAGTGCTCGCCGCGGGTGCTGTCGACGCGTGGGTCACGCCGATCGTGATGAAGAAGGGTCGCCCGGCGCACACGTTCAGTGCGCTGTGTCCGGCGTCGCTCGTCGACGCCGTGTCCGATGCGATCTTCGCCAACACCAGCACGATCGGCGTGCGTCGACACACGGTCGAACGCGAGGTGCTCGAGCGCAGCGAGACCACCATCGACGTCGACGGTCAGGTCATCCGGGTCAAGATGGCGAGCCGTGACGGTGAAATCCGTGAATCGCAGCGTCGAGTGGGACGACGTCGTCGCCGCTGCGGCAGCGCTCGATCGTTCGCCGGTCGAGGTGCTGGCCGATGCGAACGCGCAGCTCGGCGCCAGCGGACGCTTCGAGCGTGGGGGGACCGCCACCGGTTGACCCGGCTGGTGCTGCGCCGCTGCGTTCGCCCGAGGCGCGGTCGCGAAAGGTGGCTGCACGGGATCCGGGAGCATTCAGGATGAGCGATCGTCGCACCGTCGACAGGTCAGTAGCCGAGCGCATCGTGGGGGCGTCGAAACAGCTGCCCGACACGCCGATCGCCTTCAACGGGTCATCCGCGATCGCGCCCGTCCGCACGCTGCTCGCAGCCAGCGCGCTGGCCGGCACTGCCGCTCCCGAACCCGCACCCGAGTCCGGTGTGTCAGCACTGGTCCTCTCGATCAGCGAGACACCCGTTCCGGATCGCACCGCCGATGTCGCCGGTGATCACCGATTCGACCGGCCTGAGCCTGCTCATGTCCACGTACCAGAGCGGCAAGATGGTGACGCTGCGCGAAATGGACGGCCTGCTCAACACGAGTCGACCGCCTACCTACCGGAAGGTAGGCTGGCGGCCGTGAATGACCAGGAGATCCTCTTCGAGCTGACGCCCGTCGTCGAACAGCTCCTCGAACGTCACCTCGAAGCGTCGAAGGAGTGGTTCCCGCACGAGTTGGTCCCCCACGGCCGCGGGCACGGACTTCGAGCCGGGCCACGAGTGGACCGAGGCCGATGCCGATCTCGCCGGTCACGAGCTCAGCCCCGAGGTGCGCAGTGCGCTGTACGTCAACCTCCTCACCGAGGACAACCTGCCGTACTACTTCCGCACCGTCGAGTCGCTGTTCGGTGCCGACGGTCCGTGGGGCACGTGGGTGCGTCGGTGGACCGCCGAGGAGGGCCGCCACTCGATGGTGATCTACGGCTACCTCGCAGCGACTCGGGCGATCGATCTCGTGCATCTCGAACGGGGTCGGATGGCGCAGGTGTCGCGCGGCGAGACGCCGAACCCGGAAACGCTCCACGACGGCTTCGTGTATCTCGCGCTGCAGGAGCTGGCGACGCGGATCTCGCATCGCAACACCGGTCTCCAGATGGGCGATCCCGTCGGCTACGACGTGATGAAGCGCGTCGGCAGCGACGAGAACCTGCACCAGCTCTTCTATCGCGACCTCGCGGCCGCAGCGGTCGAGGTCGACCCGAACGAGATGATGATCGCGATGGAGCGGCAGGTGCGCAAGTTCGCGATGCCCGGCACCGGGATCCCCGACTTCGAAGCGCACTCGCGCCGCATCGCGAAGGCCGGCATCTACGACCTCCAGATCCATCACGAGCAGATCCTCGCCCCGGTCGTTCTGCGTCAGTGGGACGCGGCCAACATCGGCGGCCTGTCCGGCGAGGGCGCCGCGGCGCAGGAGAAGCTGATGAAGCGGATGGCGACGAGCGAGCGAGTCGCCAAGCGCTACGCCGAGAAGCGCGACAAGGAGCAGTCGCTCCAACCTGCCTGACACACGTTCTGCTTCGTGGAACGGTTCCGCATGCCGGAGACTTCCCGCTCGCCGAGGCCCGACGACTGCTCGCCGCGGCGGGTGCGACGGTCGACGCCGAGTCTGCTCGGGTGGGTTCGAACCGGAGCTGATCGACGCGTTGATCGCCACGGCGCCGAGCGAGACCCTTTCGCCGATCGCATCGCCGGCCTCGGAGATGTCGGGGTCACCGTCGATGCCGGCGTCGGCAATCGCCTTCGCGTCGGCATCGGTGAGTTCGCCCACGTTCTCGGCATCGCGGTCGAGTTCAAAATCCTTCGTCGCTGGCGTTGGTCATGACCAATTCGGCAACCTTGCCCTGGTCGCCGCTCGTCCCGCTCGGGTGGTCAGAGCTCGTTCGCGGCCACGAATGACCGGTAGATGTCGAGCAGGGACTGCTTCTGGACGTCGGTCAGTGTCTCGTCGAGAAGGATCGCGGACTCGGTGGTCACTTCGTCGGTCGTGTCGCTGCTCGTCCTGGTTGCGACCGAGGAACCGCAGTAGTCGTTCGGTCGGGACGTTCAGTGCGTCGGACAACCCGTGCAGCACCCGGACCGACGGTTCGTGGAGCCCGCGTTCGAGTTGGCTGAGATAGGCGTCGGACAGGTCGGCGAGTTTGGCCAACTCGCGTTGTGACAGCTCGGCCAACTTGCGCTGGCTGCGGATGAAGTCGCCGAAGGCGTCGCTCCCGGTCGATGTGGACTCGGTCATGGTGATGTCGATCCTAGATCTGTCGCTGCGCAGGACGGGCCGATGGCACGGTGTGCGCACGCGGCCGAGCCCGAGCCGTGGGGGGGACGGCTCGGACTCGAACGTGGTTGGAGGTGCCGCCGGTTGGCGGCACGGATCACTTGGCGGCCTTGGTCGCCTTGGTCTTGGCGGTCGTGGCGACGCCGGTCGGCAGCATGTGGACGACCCGAGACGTGAAGTCACGGTTCATCGAGACGGCCTGCTCGACGAAGTCGATGTAGCGGTCGCCGGCCTCGGCCGGGGTCAGCAGCCTGTCGGCCAGCGGCAGCTCGACGTCGGGCATGCGGTCGGCGGTGCGCACGGCGCCGTCGACGACGCGACGGTTCACGCTGACGATGGTGTCGAGGATCTGCTCGTTCGTGTCGACGAAGGTCATGGCGACGTTGTCGATGTTCTCGTTGATCTGGGTGGGGACGTTCATGATGTTGCTCCTTGATGTGACGGGTGATGACCGCGCACTCGGTGCGCTTGGTCTTTGTTCTTGATGCGTACTATACCATGCATTGCGTGATTGTCAACAGGTTTGCAAGAAATCGTACGCACGAGGTTGGACGCCGTGTGCGAAACTCGCGGTATCGCCGCTGCGTCCACGACACCACCGACCGCCCGCATCGACCAGTGGTTGTGGTCGGTCCGGCTGACCAAGACCCGCGCCGATGCTGCCGGTGCGTGCCGCGCCGGGCACGTCGAAGATCAACGGCAAGACGGCCAAGCCGTCGACATCGGTGGTCGTCGGAGACACCGTCGAGGCTCGCCTGGCGCAACGTCAGCGGATCGTGGAGGTCACCCGCATCATCGTCAAACGCGTCGGTGCATCCATCGCGGTCGATTGCTTCGTCGACCATTCACCGCCCCCACCGGAGCGGCCACCGGACATCGCCTTTGCCGAACGCGACCGCGGTGCGGGTCGACCGACCAAGCGGGATCGGCGCCGCATCGACCGCCTCCGGGGCCGCTGACCGCCGCCCACCCCTGTCCCGCACGACGCGCAGAACTACGGTCAGGCGGGTATGCCTGGCGTTGCTCGCTCTGCTCCCCACCGATTCATCGTGCGAGGTGTCGTCGTTGCCCTCGCCCTGACGACGGTGAGCACGGTCGTGTCGACCACCGCTCAGGCCGTGACCGGCGACGTCGTGATCAACGAGATCATGTACCACCCCGAGGACGATCGTCCCGACGGGGAGTACATCGAGTTGCGGAACCGCTCGGGGAGCGCGGTCGACATCTCCGGTTGGTGCATCGACGGCGTGAAGTACTGCTTCCCGGGCGGAACGCGGATTGCCGCTCGGGGATACATCGTCACGCGGTCGTCGAGCTGGGACGGGGGTCTGAAGAACGGCGGCGAAGACATCGCGCTGCTTGACGGGTCCGGCAACGTCATCGACGCCGTCGAGTACGACGACAAGGGCAAGTGGCCTGCGAACACGGACGGCAACGGTGCGTCGTTGCAGCGGGGGAGCGGTGCCGACGACAGCCAGAATCCGGGGAACTGGTGGGGCAATCCACCCACGCCGGGAGGCGGGAACTCGGTGGTGTCGACGCCGATGCCGGTGTTCCACGACGTCGAGCACACGGTGCTGCCGGCACCCGGTGCGCCGATGCAGATCACTGCCCAGGTCGACGGGGCGGTCGCCGTCGACATGCTCTACCGGATCGGGTTCGGCCCGACCGTCACTGCGGCCGTCACCCTCGACGGGAACACCGTGTCCGCACGGATTCCCGGCCAAGCGGCGGGCTCCCTCATCAGGTATCGGCTGCGCGCCACGAGCGCAGACGGTGTCCGTGGTGTCTGGCCACGCCAGGGTGACGGCGCCGTCTACACCGGCACCACGGTGTCGCGGGGTGGTCAGGGTGCGCTCCCGCGCTTCGACTGGTTCATGCCCGACGACGTGTACGACCGGGCGGCGCGCGACCTCACGCTCTCGGGCGACGACGGTTATCCCGCGGTGTTCGCATACGACGGACAGATCTTCGACAACACCAAGGTGCGTGTGAAGGGTCAGACATCACGGTTCTGGCCGAAGAAGAAGTGGAAGTTCATCCTGCCGGACGGTCACGAGTTGAAGATCGACGGGGTGCTCTACGAAGACGTCGACGAGTTCGCACTTCACTCCAACTGGAGCGACAAGTCGTTCCTGCGTGAGACCTTGGCTGCGGAGTTCATGGAGCGGGCGGGGTTGCCGACATCGCAGGCGTTCCCCGTCCAACTCACCCGCAACGGCGCCTTCTACGGGCTCTACACCTACGTCGAGCAACGCGACGGCACCTTCCGAGATCGGTTCGGGTTCGACGAGGCGACGGTGTACGAGGTCGGTGGCAACGATGCATTCGGCGACATGCAGCCGGGTCACGCCGTCCTCAGCCAAGAGCGGCTCCGTCGTCGGTACGACAAGGACACGAGGGAGTACGCGAACGACGACGCACTGCGCGAGCTGATCACCGCGCTCAACGCGCCGCCGGCGACCGCACGGGCCTACATCGACGCTCGCGTCGACAAGGCGTCGGTGATCAACGCCATCGCAGCGAGCGCTGTCATCCAGCATCAGGACTTCGGGCTCAAGAACTACGACCTCGTGCTCAACGAGCAGGGCTTGTGGGAGATCTACCCCACCGACTTCGACATGACGTTCGGCCGACGCCCGTCGCTCACGTGCGGCAACCTCTGCGATGCCGTGTTCACGGGCGGCGCCTTCGAGCATCCCGCGCAACCGCTCTTCACGGCGTTCTGGTTCGACCCCGAATTGTCGGCCCTGATCAGGCAGCGGATCCGCACACTCGTCGAGGAAGAACTCGTGCCGGGCGAGATCGACGCGCGCGTGCGCCAACTGCAGTCGCTCGTCAGGGAGGCAGCCGACCGCGACCGCTCGGTGTGGGGCACGTACGGCAGCTCGCAATCGCCGAGCGCAGCGGCGGCGGACATCATGACCCGGTTCGTGCGCCCGCAGCACAGCCGTCTGCTGGGACCGTTCGTCGCGCAGGGCCGAGTTGCGGCGACGAGTCAACCAGCGGTCCCGCAGGTGAGCATCAGCGACGTCGTCTACGACGAGTTCGGCGGTCGGCCGCCCCACGTCGTGATCACGAACGACAGTGGGCGCCTCGTCGACCTCAGCGGCTTCGAGATCGAGGCACTCGACTTCGTCGTGCGGGGCGGTACGTTCCTCTACCCCGGCCAGAGCGCGGTTGGCGTCCACGACGATCTCGAGTTCCTCGGCGGGTTGTTCCCCGGCCTGGTGTTCGCGGGTCAGTTCGACGAGGACGTCGATGACCAGGACGACGGGTTCGTGTTGACCAACCGTGATGGTGCGGTCGTCGACGAATGGACGTTGCTGCCGCCGGGCAGCTTGACGGTGATCGAAGGCCGCCCGGGCGAATCGGCCTACGTGTCGATCGCCGTCGTCCGGTCGCGCGGCTTCGGCTACCTGCAGATTCTCGACTGCGATGCCGAGCCGGGCGGAACGTCGAACCTCACGCACGATCGCGACAACCAGGTCCGTGCGGGCTCGGCGATCGTGCGGTTCGACGACGACGGCACGCTGTGTGTGTTCAACCGCTCGGCCACGCACGTACTCGTCGACGTCCAGGGGTACTTCGCCGCAGTGGCGATCGACGACATCGCGGACGAGCGGTTGTTCGACACCCGCGACACGGGCGGCAAGCTCGCACCCCGCACGATGACCAAGATCACCGGGCGCCCCGACACCTCGGCAGTGCTCTCGCTCGGTGCGGTCCGCGCCGAGGGCAAGGGATACGTCCAGGTGTTGCCGTGCGATGAGACCCCGGGGGACTACTCGAACCTCAATGTCGACCGTCCCAACCAGAACCGGACGGGCCTGGCAATCGTCCGGTTCGACGACTCGGGCGAACTGTGCATCTACAACACCCAGCGGATGCACCTCCTGGCCGACCTCCAGGCCTATCTCGCCCCGGATGCCCTCGACGACATCGCCGACCAGCGACTCCTCGACACGCGTTCGGGTTCCCGACCGGCCGACGGCAGCCAGACGGTGATCACCGGCCGCCCCGGCGAGTCGGCGATCGTCTCGATCATCGCGGTGCAGACCACGGCGAAGAGCTACGTGCAGGTCCTGCCCTGCGGAGCGACACCGGGTGGCTCGTCGAACCTCAACGCCGACCAACCGCGTCAGAACGTGTCGAACCTCGCCATCGTCGAGTTCGATGGCGACGGACGGGCATGTCTCTACACGCGTCGATCGGCACATCTCGTCGTCGATCTCCAGGCGTACTTCACGCCAGGGACCTTCGACGACATCGCGGATCAGCGCCTCGTCGACACCCGCGTCGACTGATCTCCATCGATCACGCAACCTGCTCTCGATCGATCATGCCACCGCCAATCGTCGGTTAGCGTTCCGGCTTCTGGCTGCCATCGAATCGGACTCCTCCGCCGCGGCCCCGGCCGTCCCGAGCGACGTTCAGACGCGCCGCTTCGACGCGCCCACCGTCGCACGGCGTGCGAGGGATGTGGGCCCTCTTCCTCGGGCTCGGACTGCTGATGATCGGCAACGGTCTCAACGGCGCGGTGATCGGCGTGCGATCGGGCACCGAGGGCTTCTCGCGTCGTCGTCACCGGCGTGATCATGGCCGGGTTACTTCGCGGGGTTCCTGCTCGCTCCGACGCTCGTGGTCCGGATGATCGCCTCGGTCGGACACATCCGGGTGTTCGCCGGATTGGCGTCGACTGCGTCGACGGCGGTGCTGGTCCATTCGATCTCGGTGAACCCGCCGACGTGGGTGTTGATGCGGTTCGTCTTCGGCTTCTGCTTCGCCGGGCTGTACATCGTGATCGAGTCGTGGCTGAGCGAGATGTCCGACCCGCACAACCGCGGACGCACGCTCGCGGTCTACATGATCGTGTCGATGAGCGGCCTCGGCATCGGCCAGTACCTGATCGCGCTGGCCGACCCGAGCACCTTCCGACTGTTCGTGCTCTCGTCGGTGCTCGTGTCGATGGCGCTCGTGCCGGTCACGTTGGCCGGTACCACCAAGGCGCCCGAGATCAGGCTGCCCGATCCGGTGTCGATCCGTGAGCTGACGCGCATCGTACCGAGGGCGTGATCGGCTCGTTCATGAGCGGCGCGGCGGCCGGCACGCTGCTCGGTCTCTCGGCGGTGTACGCAACCGCTGTCGGATTCTCGATCGAGCGCACGGCGTTGTTCCTGCTCGCTCCGACCGTCGGCGGCGTCGTGATGCAGTGGCCGGTCGGCAAGCTGTCCGACCGGCTCGCGACGGCGGGTCGTGATCTTCGGTGTGTCCGTGGTCGCGGCGGTCGACGTGTGCACTGGGCGTCGTCATCCCGAGCGACAACCCGGTGGTGTTGCTGATCATGTTCGCGCATCGGCGGCACGATGTATCCGCTGTACTCGCTCGTCGTGTCCTACACCCTCGACTGGGTCGCCGGTCGAACGGACCGTGGGCGCATCCGGCACGCTCGTGCGGCGTGAACGGCACGGGTGCGCTGGTCGGACCGTTGCTCACTGCGCCGCTGATGTCGTGGATCAGCCCGACGCTCTTCTACTGGACCATGGGCGCGTACTTCTCCGTGATCGTCGGCTTCATCTCCTATCGCATCCTCTTCCGGGAGGCGCTCCCGAAGGAGCGCGAGCGAGCCGTACGTTCCGTTCCCGGCCCGGGCGACGAGCGTGGCGTTCAAACTCGTGACCGCGCCGAAGCGGGTGACGAAGCGGGTCGGCAAGAACGTGGCGACGCGACGTCACGAGCACCGCATCGGCCGACAACCGGTTCGACGAATGGCTCGACACGTCGCAGCATGACGAGCGGTGCCGCGTCCATCGACGGCTGACGTCAGGCGAGCGTTCGCTCGCGCCAGGTCTCGGTCGCGTCGACCTGGTTGAAGGTGTAGAGGTGGATGCCCGTCGATGCCGAGTGGCTCGAGGTCGGCGGCGAGCGGGCGGAGCAGTGCGTCGGGTTCGAAGCTCCGCTGTGTCATCAGCTTGCCGAGCGCCCTCTTGTTCTTCGACAGGTAGCGCAACGACGTACCGACGCCGAGCCGCATGCCCATCGTCATCAGCTTGGTCTTGTCGATCACGCCCGGGCACGCCGAGGTGGACCGGCACCGTCAGGCCGGCGGCGCGTTCGTCGCGCAACCAGTCGCGGACCTGCTCGGCGGAGAAGCACATCTGCGTCGACACGTGCGCGGTGCGGCCGCTCGCCGAGGATCATCTCCTGCTTGCGGTGGAGTGCCTCGTGGAGTTGCTCGTTGGTGATCAGCGGGTGGGTGTCGGGGTACGACGTGTAGCCGATGTGGTCGACCTGGCGTCGCGTCGGGGCCGTCGCGCGTCGTCGAGCGCGAGGAACGCATCGAGGAACTCGATCGCGTCGAAGAAGCAACCCGGGGGGTCGGCGTCGCCGCCGACGACGAAGATCTCGCGGATGTCGAGTTCGCGGAGTCGAGCGTGGATCTCGACCAGGTGCTCCGGGGTACTGCACCATCCGCGCCGAGATGTGCGGCGTGACGCGGTGGCCGGCCGCGAGCAGCCGTCTCGGACTCGTCGAGCGTGGCTTCGATCGACTTGGCGGGCGAACAGGTCATCGAGATCGACGAGCCGGGTCGGAGCTCGGACACCGCACGCTCGAGTGACTTCATCGGGATCAGTTCGACCTTCGCGTCGGCGATCATCTGCCGAAGGTGGGGCGTGTCCGACCGGAGGAGCGGACGGCGGAGCCGACGCCGGGAGCCGGGCGCCGACGGGGAGGTTGCGGGTGTGATCGCCATGTGGACGTCCCGTCAGCTCAGGCCGACGATGTCGCCGTTCTCGTCGATGTCGATCGATTGCAGTGCGGGCGTCTTGCCGAGTCCGGGCATCGTGCGCATGTCGCCGCAGATCGGGTAGACGAATCCGGCACCGACCGATGCCCGGACCTCGCGCACCGGGAGGGTCCAGCCGGTCGGCGCGCCCTTCAGCTCGGGTCGTGGCTGAGCGAGAGGTGCGACTTGGCGATGCACACGGGAAGGTTGCCGAACCCGTTCGCCTCGTAGTTGTCGAGTTGCGTGTTCGCCTGCGGGCTGAACGAGGCGCCGTCGGCGCCGTACACGCGTTGGGCGACGGTGGTGATCTTGTCGCGCAGCGACATGTCGTCGGGGTAGAGCACCTCGAAGTTGCTCTCCTCTTCGGCGGCGTCGGCGACGGCTTCTGCGAGTTCGATCGCACCCTTGCCGCCGTCGGTGAAGTGCGTCGACACCGCTGCACGGGCGTCGTACTCGGCGGCGATCTCCTTGATCGCCTCGATGTCGCCGTCGTGATCGCCCGGGAACACGTTGATCGCGACGACCGGCGTGCACCCGTGGATCCGCATGTTCTCCAGCTGCTTGCGCAGGTTGTCGCCACCCTGGTGCACCTCGTCGGGGTTCTGCTTCGAGGAGGTCCTCGGGCAGCGGCCTGCCGGCGACGATCTTGTGGTTGCCGGAGTGCGCCTTGAGGCCGCGCACCGTGGCGACGAGCACGGCGGCGTCGGGGGCGAGACCCGACGCACGACACTTGATGTTGAAGAAGCGTTCGGCGCCCATGTCGGCACCGAACCCCGCCTCGGTGACGAGGTAGTCGCCCATGTGGATTCCGACGCGATCGGCCACGATCGACGAGTTGCCGGTGGCGATGTTGCCGAACGGCCCGGTGTGGACGAGCGCCGGTGTGTTCTCCAGCGTCTGCATCAGGTTCGGCTTGATCGCCTCGCGCAGGATGACCGCCATCGCGCCGGCCACCTTCAGGTCCTCGGCGGTCACCGGGGTGCCGGTCTTGGTGTAGCCGACGACGATCCGGCCGAGCCGTTCGCGCAGGTCCGGCAGCGAGGTGCACAGTGCGAGCGTCGCCATCACCTCCGACGCCGCCGTGATGTCGAAGCCCGTTTCGCGCGGGATGCCGTCGAGGCGACCACCGAGACCGATCACGGCGTTGCGCAGTGCCCGGTCGTTGACGTCGATCACTCGCCGCCAGGTGATGTTGTGGAGGTCGAGTTCGGTTTCGTTGCCGTGATAGAGGTGGGCGTCGAGTGCGGCCGAGCACATGTTGTGCGCCGCAGTGACCGCATGCATGTCGCCGGTGAGGTGCAGGTTGAGCAGTTCCATCGGGACGACCTGGCTGTACCCGCCGCCGGCGGCGCCGCCCTTGATCCCGAACGTCGGGACCCATCGAGGGTTGGCGGATGGCGATCACACCGAGCTTGTCGATGTGGCTGAAGCCCATGCCGAGGCCGACCGTGGTGGTCGTCTTGCCCTCGCCGAGCGGTGTCGGCGTGATCGCCGAGACCACGACGTACTTCGCCCGCGGACGATCCTGCATCTTCTCGATCGCTTCGAGCTGGATCTTGGCGGCGCCGGTTCCGTACGGCTCGAGGTGCTCGAGCGGAATCCCGGACGTCGCAGCGATCTCGGTGAGTGGCCGAAGCGTCGCCTGTGATGCGATCTCCAGGTCGGATGGGAACCCCATTGTTCGTTCTCCCTCGCGGTTGAGCCGACGCGGAGCAACCCGACCGGCGACTGCAGAGTTCCGCAATGCGGAACGGTTCCATCATACAGAACGGGAGGGGTGTGTCGAACGGCACGGCCGGCGACGCAGGCGTCCACACCGAATCGCCCAGGGGCCCCTCAGTCGGCGTCGTTTTCCACGTCGTTTTCCACGTCGTCTTCGGCGTCGGCGACCGCGGCGACAGCCGCCAGAGTCTCGTCGAGTTCGCGCAGGTCCTCGAGTTCCTCCTCGTCGATGCCGTCGTCCGCGCCGGGGGCGAGGTAGCCGGCGACGAAGCCGATCGCCGTCGGGATGACGACGAGCGGCCACCATGCGACCGACGGCAGTGGGAACACCCGCAGCACGGAGAACGAAACGGTCAGCAGGAGCCCGATCCCGAGCCCCGACGCCGCGAACCGCAACGCCCGACGGAACCGGTTCGGGGGCAGCGTTCGGCGGGCGAGGCCGGTGAGGTTGACGAACAGTGACATCGTCGTCACCACGAGCAGCAGGAGTGCGAACAGTGCCATGGTCGACGTGACGCTGCCGCGCACGTCGACGGCGAAATGGTCGGTCCCGAGGAGCTCGCGATCGCTGCCGGGAGCGTAGAGGGCAAGTTTCGCGCGCAGATAGCCGTGTGCCTGGGAGTCGATGTCGAAGAAGTCGAGCGGCACGGTGACCGACCGCTGTTCGCCCGGCTCGAGCTCGACGGCGACCCGGGTGGTGTAGGTCAGGAAGGTGAGCCCGACCATCTCGCCCTCCAAACGGAGGTAGCGCACGGCCTGCGGTTCGTCGCTCGTGTTCGTCATCACCATTACGAGTTCGGATTCCTCGGTCGAAAGCGGGAGTGGGCTCAACGCATCGGCGGCATCGAGCGCGACACCGTCGATGGAGGCATCGATTTCGATCGCGTCGCTGCTGTCGGCACCACACGCGCCAAGCAGGAACGTCACCGCCACCACGATGATGGTGGCGCGGAGGGTGCGTGGCGCAGCGGGCGAAGGTCGAGTCGTGGTCATGGGCGGCTCCGTGCTCGAGAAGCGATGGGTGTCGTTGGGGGCGAGGGTTTGACGTCGCGCGGCGAAACGTCTTCTACGCTGGTGGGGTGCATCCCGTCGTCGAGATCCAACAACCGAACCAGACGACACTGTTCGTGTCGGTTCGTGGCCCGCTGGTGATCGGCCGCGAGTGCGACGGGTTGCTGTTGGCCGATCCGCAGGTGTCCCGACAGCATCTGTCGCTCGACGTGGCCGACGGGCGAGTCGTGGTCACCGATCTCGGCAGCACGAACGGTTCGACGCTGGACGGTCGGCGCTTGCTGGCACCCGAGACCCTCGAGCCCGGCGCGGTGGTCCGCTGTGGAGAGACCATGATCCGACTCGATGTTCCGGCCGACCAGACCGTGCGCACATCCAAGGGGGGGCGGCAGACGGTCGTCGCCGGTGGAGACGATCCGACGCGCACGCTCGTGACCCCGGAACCCACACCGTCGGCTCCATCCGAGTTCGCGCCACAGCGACCGGTTGTCGCCGGCGGCGTCGGGCGTCGAACGTCGATCGACATCGTTGCTGCCAAGGCGCAGAACGACGGCGTCGACGTACGTTCGTTGCCGGTCGATCAGGGCACGTTGACGATCGTTTTCAGCGACATCGAATCGTCGACCGAACGGAATGTTGAGCTGGGTGACCAGGCGTGGTTCGACGTGCTCGGGATCCACAATCGGATCGTGTCCGAACGGGTCGCAGAGTTCGGCGGCACGATCATCAAGAACCAGGGCGACGGGTTCATGCTCTCGTTCCCTGGTGCGCGCCGGGCACTCGACTGCATGGTGGCCGTTCAACGCGACTTGACCGCACACTCGAGCGCACAGCCGGAACGGGCTGTGCGCATCCGCATCGGGATGCACACCGGCGAGGTGCTTGCCGATGCCGACGGCGACCTGTTCGGCCAACACGTGGTCGTGGCGGCGCGAGTCGCGAACCTCGCCGCGGGTGGTGAGATCGTCGTGTCGTCGCTGACCAAGGAGATCGTCGCGTCGCGTGGCGACATCGAGTTCGACCCGCCCCGCCAGGTGCACCTCAAGGGAATCGGCGACGCCATGGTCTACCCGTTGGACTGGGCCCGCGTCTGACTCGTTGCGTCGTGGTGATCGCCATGCGGCTGTCGCACCGAACCTCATCGCCCTGAACTCGCAAGTGATTTGATCGCCGTGTGGCGGAGCTCCTGGCGGGCCGCGCGCCGCCGCTTCCTGTTCGCTCGCGTTGCCAGACCCAGCGCGACCGAACCGGCTGCGCAGAGTGCCGCGGGTCCGGCGATGGCCACGACGCCGTGTGGCGTGGCGATGATCACCGTGCATGCCACGGCGGCGGCGGCGCCGAAGATCGCACCGCCGACCAGGAGCCCGACAAAGGTCGTTGGTCCGCTGCGGCCGCGACGCAACGCTCGCAGGTACGACTCGATCGACGCCGCGCCGAACAGCACGAGGATCACCGAGATGATCCCTGCAGCCGACAAGTACCAGGGGTTGGTGGCCTCGACGTCGAACGCGAGGGTGTCGGCACCGGTCGGTGACTCGACGGTGGTGGTCTCGAGCTGGGCATCGACGGCACCAGCGGTGATCCTGCCGACGAATCCGGTGTCGAGGCTGACCGGGCCGGCGACGATCACCTCGACGGTGTCGGTCGACCCGATCGGTATCCCGAGTTGTTCGAACGAGATCGACAGTGAGTGATTCGGCAGGATCCCGTCGACGATGATCGGCTCGGTCAGGTCGATGACGAGCGGATCGCCGCCGGCGAGAACCGGGCTGCCATTCACGATTGCGCCGGCAGACGCCGGGGGTGGAGGTGTGGTCAGCGGCTCGGGGCCCCCGCCGCCGACCAGGGCCCACGCGAGTCCGGCGACGAACAGGGCGGCGGTGATCGCGTACTGGGCAACGGGTCGCGGCGGCGACTTCAGGATCTCGGAGATGTCGATCAGTTGATCGATCTCGTCGGCCCTGGCCCGGCCGATGTCGCGGTCGCTCGCCTTCGGCCTCACGGTCACACCGTCGATGGCCGGGGCCGGACCGATCGGAGCGGGTTTGGAATCGACCCGGTTCTCCGAGCCGGTGGCGTCGATCGCGTCGTTGGACGGTTGGACGGTGACGTCGTCGTCGGACGTTGCGCGGACCGCGCCGATCACCGTGTCCGAGGTGTCGTGCTCGGTCGGCGTCGTGATGTCTCCAGGCAACATCGTGGAGCGCGCGCCGCCCGCCGAGGACTGCGCCGCAGGGGTTCGCGCGGCCTGCTCGATTGCGTCCGACCCCGCGACCAGGATGCCCGATGTGTCGAGCCACGAGGGTCCCCACGCCGACGCCGCAGCACGGGCGAGGTCGACGCCGAATCGCTCGGCCGTCGCAGTCCGGCGGGCGGGCGACCGATCGAGCGCATGCATCGTCGCAGCAGCGATCGCATCGGGAACCTGCGACGCCACCGCGGTGAGCGGCGTCGGGTCGTTCAAGATGCGTTGGGTGAGCATGGCCGTGAGCGAGTCGGTCTGCTCGAACGGAAGGCGACCGGACAGCATCTCGAAAAGCATCGTGGCGGCGGCGTAGACATCGACCGCTGGTCCGATCTCCTGGCCCTCCGCCTGTTCCGGTGCCATGTATGCGGGCGTGCCGAGCACCGAGCCGGCCGTGGTCGCACGCGTGCTCGCCCCGTTCACGACGCGGGCGATGCCGAAGTCGGTCACCTTCAGCGACCCCGCCCCGTCGAACATCAGGTTCTCGGGCTTGATGTCGCGATGGAGGACGCCCTTGTCGTGCGCGTGCTGCATCGCCGAACACGTCGCGAGCGTGATCGCTGCGGCGCGCGGCATCGTCATGCCATCGGACACGAAGTGGTCCCACACCGTGCCGCCGGGCAGCTGCTCCATCACCAGCACACACCGGTCGTCGCGCTCGACGAAGTCGTAGACCGGCACCACGTGAGGATGGTCGAGTGACGCCATCACCTTCGCCTCGACGACGAAGCGTGAACGGGTCGCCGGATCCGCCGCCAATGCGCCCTGGAGTTCCTTGACGGCGACCCGCCGACCCAGCGCCTCGTGGTGCGCGAGGAACACGATGCCCATCGCGCCGCGCCCGAGCTCGCGTTCGAAGGTGTAGCCGGGGAGCACGTCGGTGAGATCTGGCCCGGATGAGGTCACGGCTCCACCGTAATGAAGTGGCGTGATCCTGACGTGAACGTTCCGCAGCCGTCGTGTCTCGGGGTACATCGTCCCAGCTCAGCGGTATCGGCTCGCCAGGTTGACGCCTCGCTCACGGCGCGTCCCTATTCTGGAGTTCATGGCAACGAGGCGAGCGGGGGACCGCGCTGGTCGGATGACGGTCCGTGCGCTGGCCTGCCTGGCGGTGGTTCCGGTCGGTCTCGGGCCCTCGATGATCGCCTTTGCCCAGGCCGACGCTGGACCCGACTCGACCACCACGACGACCACCACCACCACGACGACCACCCCCACGACGACCACGACCACCCCGACCACGACCACCGAGGCGGCGACCACCACGACCCCGACCACCTCCGAGGCGACGACCACCACGGACGGAACGACCACGACCGACGACTCGTCGAACACGGACGTCACAACGGGCACGGTGGCCCCACTGCCCGCCCCGTCGACGACGGTTGACGAGCCGCCGACAGGCACGACGATCGCGCCGACAATCACCGTCGATCCGTCTTCGCCGGCCGATCCGAACGCAACCTCCGCCACGTCGACATCGGACCCGGTCGCTGCCCCTGGATCAGTCGGGTCGACCACCACCCCGGTCGACGCGAGCACGACGACGGTTCCCGACTCCACGACCACCGAGCCGGGGCCGGCTGTGTTCAACGTTGTCGCCGTCCCGCCGACCGAGACGATGTGGACACTCGGGTTGCGATACACCGGCGGCACCACGTACACCGGGCCGTACAAGCTCTACCTGCGTGCCGGTATCGCGGGATCCACCGTCGAGCTCCGCAACGGCGAGGTGTCGGCGCCGCTGTCTCGTGGTTTGGGTGTCGACTACCCCGTGCGTGTCGAGATGGGGTCGAGCTACGATCCGGCGTTCCCGTTCCTGTGGGAGTGCACCGGCAGCGACTCGGGGCGGCAGACGGCGACGACCGAGCAGTTCACACCGGCCGTCAGCGATCTCGACGGGACGATGAACTGCGTGTTCATCATCGACAACACGAACCCGCCGACGATCGATGTGGTCACGAACGTCGAGGGCGACGCCTCGGGCGCCGTGACCTTCGACTACGACGTGCAGTACAACTTCTTCGGCAACTGGCCGATCGGTGCTCACACCGGCACCGACGGCACCCGGGTTTCCTACGATGGAATGGCCGGGTTCCGGACGGAGATCACGGCGACGCCGACGGGCACGACGCCGCCGAACACGCTCACCGAAATCGTGTGCCGGGACGCCGGGGGTGGATTCATCACCTCGTCGACCACGAAGGTCAGCCTCAGTCCCGCCAATGGCGCCGACATCACCTGTACGGCGACCCACACCGTTCCCGGCACGCTCACGATCGTCGAGGACGTCGTCCCCGACGATCCGCCGGCTCCGCCGGCGGGGTACTCCCGCGACTCCCGCTTCAGCGGTCCGAGTTCGTGGACCCTCGCCGACGGAGACAGCCAGGAACTCGTCTTCGGCACGTCCTACTTCGGCACGGCCAGGATCAGCCGCACCGAGGTCCCCGGCTGGGACCTCACCGGCGTGGACTGTCTGGAGGACATCGGTGGTGGCGCCACTGTGCCGTACACCGACTTCTCGACGACCTTCGGTCCGACACAGGGCTCGGCCAGTTTCCCGGTACCGCCCCCCGGCAGCGACCTGACCTGCACGTTCGTCGTCGAACCGGCCGGCCCCCCATCCCTCGACCTCGACGTGACGGTGAATGCCGTCGACCTGTCGGTGTACGCCGACATCGACGTCGAGGTGCGCGACGGCGGGGGAACGGTCGTCGACACGCTCACCGTGTCGCCGACCGGGGGCAGCCACAGCATTCCGCTCGACACCGGCGACTCGTCGTTCACGCTGGAGGTCCTCGACAACCAGGGACTGGGTGTCGAGTGGACGTGTGATGCGGTCACGTCGTCGATCGACACGATCACGTTCTCCACGATCCTCGGCGAGACGACGAGTTGCGCCCTGCACCTGTCCGAGCCGTTCCCGTCCGGCACCGGGTCGATCCTGCTCACCAAGGACGAAGACCCCGACAACTTCGGTGTCTACGACGTCACCGTGCGGTTGGGCGACTTCGTCCTCGGATCGGAACCGATCTTCGAGGGCGGGCCCGGTCTGCTGATCCCGGCGGTTGCCGATGGCGTGTACACCGTCATCGAAGAGGGTCGATTCACCGACTACGAACTCACGGGGGTCACCTGTGGCGACGCCGACACGTCGGGGATCACCCGAACGATCATTCCGCCGAGCAGTACCGATGCCGCCACGGTTCGACGCGGCGAGTTCACCCTCGACACCCGGGTCCCCGGCTCGGCCGACGTGTCGTGTGTGCTCACCAACACTCCGAGCACCGACCCGGCCATCATCCGGATCGAGACCGTGACCGACGCAGTCGGATCCTCGGACACCTTCGATTACGGGATCGACCCCGCCGGCTCCGTGATCACCGGGACCCCCACCATCACGCAGGGAGATGGCGACATTGCGTCGCGCGGGGTCGACACCGGCACGTTCTTCACGATCAGCCAGAACGCGAACCCCGCGTATGCCACGACGGTCGACTGTTTCCTCACCGCCGGTGGCACCCCCGATCTGATGCCAGGTCTCGAGGGTTTCGTGTTCACCGAACCCGGTTTCGACTACACGTGCCGTTTCGTCAACACGGCGATCGCAGTGCCGACCGCCACGCTCGAACTCGTCACCGAGGTCGAGCCCGACACCGGCATCAACTTCTCCTACGACCTCACGCCGACCGGGGCGATCGTCGCCCCGTCACCGACGACAGTCGACCAGACCGATGGCGGCATCGCCACGCTCACCACGGCTGCCGGGACGGCGATCACCATCGCCCACATGTCGCCATTCGGATACGAGACGTCGACGGAGTGCGTCGATGGTCCGACCACGATCTCGACCGGTGCGGCAACGGTCACGTACACGCCCGCCGACGCCTCGACGGTGCGGTGCACGTTCACTCACCGCCGCCTCCCCTCGCTCACGATCGTCGAATCGGTCAGCCCTGACGGGCTCGGCGCACCCGCGGCGGCGTTCACCGCCAGCCCCGGCGTCAACGTCGTGGTGGGCCCGACCGTGTTCGACCTCGATGACGACCAGCAGGAGACGCTGCTGCTCGAACCGGGCACCAACACGAGTGTCTCGCGGAGCGGCCCGCCCGAACTCACCGCCACCGGACCGGTCGCGTGCGTCGAGACGCTGCCGGGTGGCGGAATCGTGGGCTACACCCCGACGATCACCGCCGAGGACTTCGTGCTGGTGACACCGGGCTACGGCGATGCCATCAGCTGTGCGTTCCCATCCACGCAGAGCCCGGCACCGGTGCTCGAGGTCCGCAACCTCGCGACCGTGCTCGACCCGACCGCATTCGCCGACTTCGAGGTCGTGGTCACCGGCCCGACGGGTGTAGTCGGACGGCTGGCAGTGCCGGTGAACGACGTCGCCCCCGGTCTCGATCTCGAGCCCGCGACCGACTACACGCTGACCGTCGTCGACGACCAAGGCCTCACGATCGACTGGCTCAGCTGTGGCGGTTCGCCGGGCGGACCGGGGAGCGTCGTCAGCATCACGACGACCACGCTCGGCAGCGAGATCTTCTGCGCGTTCCGTTCGACCGAGACGCTGCCGACCGGGGCCGGCTCCTTGACCATCGGGATCGATCACGACCCGGACGCGCCGACGGCGACGACCGAGCTGTACGTCGGTGTCGGATCGTTCGAGATCACGATGAGCGCGTCGTCGGTCATGGGCGATGGAAGTGTGACGGCGAGCGGACTTCCCGACGCCACCTACGAGGGCACTGCGCTGTACCGAGACAACGGCGAGATCGTCACGGGAATCAGCGGTGATGCCAGCTGCAGACTGGGCGGGACGACGGTCGAGTACTCGGCCGGAGGCGCCGACCGCACGACATCGTTCAGCGCCGACATCGTCGGTGGGTCGGCCACCTCGTGCACCCTCGAGTTCGGCCCGGCCGTTCCGACGGCGATCGTGACCGTCGCCACCTCGGCCGGGTACGGCATCGTCGACGACTTCACCTACATCGTCGAGCCCGTGACGCGCGTCATCGGCTCGACGACGTTCGTGAACACATCAGATGAGGCGACGTCGTTCGACGTGCGGACCGGCGGGGATATCGACATCACCCAGATCCTTCCGCTGAATGGGTACGAGACGACGGTCGAGTGCTCGGACGACTTCGGCACCGTGATCGGAACGGGGGACGACTCGGTGACGATCGCTCCCACGAGCGACGAGATGATCTTCTGCTTCTTCGACAACCAGCCGTTGCCGCCGAGCGTGACCGTACGTACCGTCACCGACCCGTTCGTCGGTTCGGGCGCATCGACGTTCGACTATTTCGTCGAGCCCGTCGGCTCGCTCGTCTCGGGCACCGCACCCTTCACGCAGGGAAACACCCAGGAGTCGACACTCGTGTTCGATCCGAGCGTCACCTTCGGGCCGACGCCACCGACGATCACCCAGGCCGCCGATGCCGGCTATGCCACCCGCGTCGGGTGCTTCGACCCGCTGACCGAGACCGAGCCGGCCACGTGGGTCAGCGGCCTCACGATTCAACCTGCACCCGACGCTGGCCAAGCGCTGGTGTGCGTGTTCGAGAACACTGCGTTCGCCCCCACCGTGTACGACGTGACGATCGACGTGGTGGTCGACACCGGTGTTGTCGACGTGTCCGATCGGTACTCCTTCTTCACCGACGTCAGTGGTGCCGGTGTCGCCGGCGACGCCGGCGTGGGCACCGACCGCAACCTGTTCCTGGACGACGGTGACTCGGTCGTCGTCACGGTCGCCGGCGGCACCGACGCCACGATCCGATCCCAGGACCTCTTGGTGGGCGCCGACGGGTTCCGGGCAGTCATCGACTGCGACGCGGCACCCGCGCCCGCCACGAACGTCCCGCTGGTGATCACGGTTGACGCCGACGTCGCCTGTACGGTCACCTTCACGGCCCGGACCGTCACCGTGCTGAAGACCCTTGACGGGACACCGGTCCCTGGCTTCGACGTCTTCGACTTCACCATCCGACCCGAGGTCGAGTCCGACAACGATTTCTCCCTCGCTGACGGCGAGGAGTACCTCGCGATCGTTCCGGTGGGCCGATCGGTCGAACTGTTCGAGGTCGACCCCGGCCCGTACGGAGTGATCATCGAATGCACCGAACAGACGGCGACCGGCCCCGTCTTCCCCTTCACGGGCCCCACCGAGTTCTCGAACGTCATCGAGATCGCCGACCCCGATGACAGCTTCTACTGCGAGGTCTTCAACCTCGATGTCGGACCGATCGTCCACGAGGTGACCGTGGCGACGGAGCTCGAACTCGGTGGCCTCGACGTCCCGTCCGACCTCCCGGGCTTCTTCGTCGACTTCGACGGCGATCTCGCATTCGTCGAGGGGTCCGAGGGGCCGCAGGTCGGCGGTCTTCGTGGGCCGGGAGGCAACGCGCTGAACCTCGGCGGCTTCGTGCTCGGCTCGTCGGCCTTCACCGACTCACTGTTCGTCGACCCGAACGGGTCGGTCTCGATATTCGTCGACGACGGCGGTTCGCTCGACATCTCGGCCGGGGCGGGTGCGAGTCGTTTCGCGAACACGATCACGTGCCCGGGAGCGACGACGGCCCCCGACGGCTCGGCATCGCTCACCGGAATCGTCGCTCCGGTGACCTGCTCGATGACCAGCGCCGCCGGTGTCCTCCGCGTGGTCAACCGCGTGACCGGCCCGGCGACGGCGACGGACTGGCCGTTCACGATCTCGAAGGTGCTCGCAGGGCCCGCGTCGGCCGGGATTCCCGCCGACGGATCCGTGACCGTGGCAGTGGAGGCCGGCGCTGCGGTGACGATCACCGAGACGGACGTCCGGGGGGCCACGAGCGTGACGAGTAGCTGTCAGGTCGGGTTGGTCAGTCCGTTCGGCAACGGCGCCGGAAATGTGCTGGTGCCCCGTGTCTCGCCGATCATCGAGACGACCCGGGTCGTCAGCGTTGCCGGCGGCGACTCCCAGACCTGCACGTTCCTCAACAGCTACGCGTTCATCCCGCCGCCTTCGACACCGTCGCCGACGACCGTTGTGCCGCCGAGCACACCGCCATCGACCTCACCGGCGGTGACCAGACCGCCGGTGACCACGGCGACCCGGACCACCGCGCCGCCGACGGCCACCACCGTTCCGGCGCCCGCGGCGCCGACACCGAGCCTCCCGTTCGCGCCGACGCCGACGACCGCCCCGACACCTCCGGGGCCGACGGGTGCATCGTCCGCCCCGACGATTCCACAGGGCGACGTTCCGCCGGCATCGTTCCCCCCGCCGACCGAGCCGCCATCGAGCGATCCGCCCACGACGGACGTTCCGCCGGCCAGTGCGCCGCCGTCCGACGCGCCGCCGGCGGCCATCACCGAGGTCGACACGCCCGAGGAGATCTTCGTCGACATCGGTGACCCGATTCCCGTCGACGTCGACTGTGACGGCGAGTTGGTGATCACCGTGAACGGTGTTCCCCAGGAGCGAGTCGACCAGATCGAACCGTCGTCGCTCGGGCTCGGTGACCACGTGATCAACGTGTCGTGCGACGGCGAGGAGATCTCGTCCGTGCGCGCCGTCGTGTTCGAGCAGGAGGAGTCGTCTCCGGCCGGGCGCAACATGACCGTGATCGTGATGTTCGTCGTGATGGCGTCGGCCGCATTCCTCTTCGCCCCGTCGGCGGCGGGGCGGAAGCGGCTGCCTTCCTGACCCGCTTGCGGGTCGTTGATCGGGAGGTCTCGTCGGCGGCCCGCCCGGGGTCTGTGGTGCGCCGTCCTCCGTGGTGCACGTGACACAGATCGCCGAGGCAGGGCGTGCGACGACGTCAGACGCGCCACGCCGTACTCGAGCCTCGAGAGCCGCAGCGCTCAGCCGGCCGACAACTCAGCCGGCCGACAACGGCGCGCCGAGGCGGCTCGTCACCGCATCGCGGACCTGGGCATCGAAGGAGTTGACGTGGGCCTCGATCAGCGTCGCGACGCGGTCGGCGTCGCCGGCGACGAGCGCGTCGTGGATGGCGGCGTGCTCGTCGACCGCTTCGCCCATGTCGGCGACGTCGGCGAGGTACATGTGCCACAGCCGATCGGACTGCGCATACAGCGTGTCGAGGGTGGCGGTGAGGAACCGGTTGCCGGCAGCACGCCAGATGATCTCGTGACACCGACGGTCGAGTGCGATCAGCTCGACCGGTTGCTTGCCCGGCTCGGCCGTTTCGGCGAGCACCGCCGCCATCTCGTCCCAGTCGTCGGTCGTGCCCCGCTTGGTCGCGAGGCGGGCCGCGTAGGGCTCCATGATCGCCCGCGTCTCGTACAGCATCGACAGTTCGTCGACGTCGATGGCGCTGACGAACATCCCGCGACGGGGGATCACGGTGACGAAGTGGTCGCGTGCGAGCCGTTGCAGCGCCTCGCGGATGGGTGTGCGGCTCATGTCGAGTGCCACCTGGAGGTCGGCTTCTCGGACGACGTCGCCGGGAGCGAGGTCGAGACGGATGATCATCCGGCGGATCTCGTCGTACGCGCGCTCGGCAAGCGAACTCGGCTGCTCCCACGGCAGCGAATCAACGGTTGACACGCTCGTCATACTCTGTTGATATATCACCACTGTCAAGTGGTCTCCGTTGTTCTGGGTCGAGTTCCTCTCGCCATCCGCAACGAATCCCACCCAGAACCATCGAGTCTCAGAGGAAACGCCCATGAGCGACCAAGAAGTCCCCAGCTCCGCCGTCCCGGAATCAGCGCGGGTCGTCGTGATCGGCGCCGGCATCGTCGGCAACTGTCTGGTCGGGCCATCTCGCCCGCCTCGGTTGGACCGACATGGTGCTGCTCGACAAGGGTCCGCTGCCCAATCCCGGTGGATCGACCGGGCACGCGTCGAACTTCATCTTCCCGGTCGATCACAACAAGGAGATGGCGCTGCTCGGCGTGCAGAGCGCCAACCAGTACCGCGACCTCGACCGCAGCGTCGATTCCGGTGGCATCGAGGTCGCACGTACTCAGGAGCGGATGGACGAATTCGAGCGTCGGATGACCTCGGCGAAGGCGTGGGGTGTCGAGGCCCACCTGCTCACTCCCGAGCAGGTCAAGGAGCACGTGCCGTTCATCAACGACGAGGTCATCCTCGGCGGGTTCTACTGCCCGTCGGTGAGCGTCGTCGACTCGCTCGACACCGGCACGCTGTTCCGCAACGAGGCGATCGAGAAGACCGGCTTGAAGGTGTTCGCGAACACCGAGGTGCTCGATATCGAGACCGAGGACGAGCCCGCGACCGGTCTTCAGAAGGTCACCGCAGTGGTGACCGACAAGGGCCGCATCGAGGCCGAGTACGTCGTCGTCGCCTGCGGCGTCTGGTCGAACCGGATCGCCAACATGGCCGGCGCCACGATCCCGCTCGTGCCGGCCGTCCACCAGATGGCCGATGTCGGCCCGATCGACGTGCTCGCCGAGACGCAACAACGAGATCAGCTACCCGATCGTCCGCGACATGGACACGTTCTGCTACGAGCGCCAGTCGTCGGGTTCGATGGAGGTGGGCTCGTACGCCCACCGCCCGATCCTGCATCACCCCGACGAGATCCCCTCGAACGAGGAGGCGGCGCTCAGCCCGACCGAGATGCCGTTCACGGCCGACGACTTCGACCAGCAGATGGAAGAAGCGATCGAGCTGATGGACATGCTCGGCGACGCCGAGATCAAGTACGCGATCAACGGTCTGCTGTCGCTCACCCCCGATGCGATGCCGTGCCTCGGTGAGACGACCGAGGTCCGCAACCTCTGGTCGGCCGCTGCGGTGTGGGTGAAGGAGGGCCCGGGCATGGCCCAGGTCGTCGCCGAGTGGATGACCTACGGCTACCCGCGAGTGATCGACGCGCACGGCGCCGACATCGCCCGCTTCTACGACCACGAGCGCAACGACGAACACATCTGGAGCCGCGCCGAAGAGCACTTCAACAAGACCTACGGCATCGTGCACCCCGCCGAGCAGTGGGAGCACCGCCGCAACCTGCAGGTGTCGCCGCTGTTCGAGCGCGCAGGAGGCAGCTCGACGCGTTCTTCTTCCAGGCCCGTACGTGGGAACGTCCGCAGTGGTACGGGTCCAACGCCGACCTGGTCGAGCGCTACGCCGTGCCCGAGCGTGAAGTCGAGTGGGACAACCGCTGGTGGAGCCCGATCACCGTCGGCGAGCATCTCAACATGCGCGAGAACTGTCGGCGTCGTCGACCTGTCGGCGTTCCAGATCTTCCAGCTCACCGGACCCGGTGCGGTCGAGTTCGCCGACTACCTGTGCGTCAACAAGATCGGCCCGGTCGGTCGAGCGACCTACACGCCGTGGCTCACGCCCGATGGCGGGTTCCATTCCGACCTCACCATGCAGCATGTTGCCGAGGACACGGTCAACGTCGTCACCGGCGTGTTCGATGGTGGTCGAGACCTCGCATGGATCAAGAAGTACATGCCGAAGGACGGCTCGGTCACGGTGACCGACCGGACCCTCGACTACTCGACGCTCGGCGTGTGGGGTCCGAACGCTCCGGCCGTGCGTCGCCAAGCTGACCGATGCCGACCTCTCGTTCGAGGGGTCGCCCGTACGGCTCGATCGTGAAGGTGCAGCTCGACTGCGGCGGCGAGATGATCGACGCAGCCCTGTTCCGCATCTCCTACGTCGGTGATTCGGGTTGGGAGATCTACGTCGACTGGGACGACGCGCCGAAGCTGTGGGACGCGCTGATGGAGGCCGGTGCCGACCTCGGCATCCGCGCGACCGGTGGCGGCGTGTACGGCACGTCGGGTCGCATCGAGAAGGGCTACCGCCTGCAGGGTGCCGAGCTCGAGAGCGAGTACAACCCGCTCGAAGCCGGCCTTGCCCGTCCGAAGGTGAAGTCGGCCGACTTCATCGGCAAGGACGCGTATCTGGCTGCCCGGGAAGCGGGTGAGCCCGAGGTGCTGATGTGCACGATGACCGTCGACGACCAGACCGACTCGCAGGGTCGCGTTCGCTGGATGCAGGGCGGCAACGAGCCGCTGTGCGATCTCGACGGCAACACGATCTTCGACTCGCACGGCCGTGTGTCGCGGGTGACCACGGCGGGCTACGGGCCGTCGGTCGGCAAGCTCATCCTGATGGGGTATCTGCCACGGGAGATGGCGGTCGCCGGCACCAAGTTGCAGGTGATGTACATGAACGAGTTCTTCCCGGTGACGGTCGTCGGCACGGACGGCCCCTTCGATCCCGACCGACACTCGGCTGAAGGGCTGAGCCGATGCGGTCCCGTCTCCTCCTCCCCGCTCACCCCGTCCCCGCTCACCCCGTTCTCGTGAACTGTTCCAGCGCACTGCGCTGGAACAGTTCACGAGATGCCCGGCGATCGGTGGCGGTCTGATGAGGGTCCTCGTTTGCGTCAAGCGGGTGCCCGGCACCGGGGCGAAGATCAACATCACCGACGACGGTCAGTCCGTCGATGCGACCAACCTCGGCCACACGATGTCGCCGCACGAGGAGTGTGCGCTCGAACTGGCGGTGCAGCTGGTCGAGGCGCACGGCGGCGAGTCGCACGTGCTGACGCTCGGTACCGCCGAGGCCGACGAGCAGTGCCGGTGGGCGGCGTCGATCGGGATCACGAAGGCGACGCTCGTCGACGTCGGGTCGATGGACTGGGATCCGCAGCGCACCGCTCGTGCGCTCACCGACTCGATCCGCTCGATCGAGGAGGCCGACGGCACGTTCGACGTGATCGTCTTCGGCAACGAGTCGGCCGACACCGGCGGGTTCCAGGTCGGGATCCGCGTGTCGCGTGCGCTCGGCCGGCCGATGGTCAATGCGATCAAGGGTGTTGAGGTCGCCGGACGGCGTTGCTCGAAGCGCGCCGTGAGACCGACAACGGTTTCGAGGTGTACCGGCTCCCGATGCCGTGTGCGATCGGCGTGAAGGAGGGCATCACCTGGCCGCGCTATCCGACGATGCGCGGGCGGCTCGCCTCGAAGAAGCTCACCGTCGATGTCGCGTCGTCCGACGCGGCGCCCGGCGGGCAGACGAAGATCCGCCTCAACCGGCCGGAGGAGAAGGTGTCCGAGACGGTGATCCTCGGCCACGGTCCCGACGCGGCGCCGGCCGTCGTCGAACTGCTGAAGGAACTGGGGCTGATGTCATGACCGTCTCGGATCGTCCCACCGCCTCGCCGCCGGGCATCTCGTGAACTTGTCTGGCGCACCGTGCGCCGAACAGTTCACGAGATCGACGATGGGTGGCGGAGGTGCGCGATGAGTGTGCTCGTGGTGGTCGAACACGACCGAGGGCAGATGGCCGATGCCTCGCTCGAGGCGTTCGCGTTCGCCGCCGGCATCGCGTCGCAGCTCGGCGTCGGCGTCGAGGCGCTGCTGATCGGTGCGGACGCCGGTGCGCTCGCCGACGAGTGCGCCGCGCACGGCGCGTCGACGGTGCACCACGTCGGCGATGCGTCGCTGACCGACTACGGCCCCGACGCGTATGGCGCCGTCGTCGCTGCAGCCGCCGGTGCACTGTCGCCGTCGGCGATCGTGGCCAGCGGCTCGGATCGCGGGAACGAGGTGCTCGCGTACGCGGCAGCCGAACTCGATCTGCCGTTCGTGGCGAACTGCCTCGCCGTCAAGACGGCCGACGACTGGGAGATGACCCGCGTGCAGTGGGGTGGCTCGCTGAACGAGGACGCGCGACTGACGTCGTCGATGCCGATCCTGTCGGTGGCGCCGCACGCGGTCGACGCGGCCGAGCCGGTCGCGGGTGCGACGGCCACGGTGCAGACGCTCGAGGTCGCGCTGCCCGAGTCTGTGACCGCGACGATGATCCAGGACCGGATCGTGCTGTCCGAAGGCGTCACGCTGGCAACGGCACCGGTCGTCGTCGGCGGCGGCCGAGGCGTCGGCTCGGCCGAGGGATTCGAGGTGCTCGAAGCGCTCGCCGCCAAGCTCGGTGGTGTCGTCGGCTGCAGCCGTGCGGTCACGAACAACGGGTGGCGTCCGCACTCCGATCAGGTCGGCCAGACCGGCACGCGCATCGCGCCGCAGCTGTACATCGCGTGCGGGATCAGCGGAGCGATCCAGCACTGGGTCGGAGCGAAGGCGGCGAAGAAGATCCTCGCCATCAACACCGACCCCGCAGCCAACATGGTCGTCAAGGCCGACTACGCCGTCATCGGCGACCTCTTCGACGTGCTGCCGGCGATCACCGACGGCTGACGGCACCCCTTCGACAGCAGCGGATCGGTGAGGGCTGTCACACCCTGCTGGCATACTGACCACGAGGCGTCGCGCAACGCTGGATCGATGCTCCGAGCATCCCGACTCAACATCGACGAGAACGGAGCCAATCATGGCGATCCACGAGCGTTACATCGACGACCCCGACGACCATCACGGAGCGTCGCCGTGGCCCAACCCCTGCGACGACAGCGAGTTCACCCCTGGCTGTCCCGGATGCGACGCAGCGCGGATCATGCTTGCGCTCGAAGCCGAGCTGAGAATGTGCAGCCTCGACCTCTGGGTTGCTGGGTGGACACCAACCGACCTGCTCGATGAGGTTCGGAGCGCATCCGGCTCGACCGGCGCCCGCGACTTCATGGTGCAGGTGCTGCTGGTCGACGATTCACATCGCAGCGAGCAAGCCCGCAACACCCCGTGGAACGACGCGATCGCGTCACTTCGAGCGATGACCGGCCAGACCGACGTGTCGGCTGGATGGCTCGGCCGCTGGCTGCTCAACCACGAGACGACGTCCTCGACCGAGCGCGATGTGGCAATGACGCTCGAGACCATGCTCGACCTGCTCGAGCCGTTGGCAACGACGCGACCGGGCCGTTCTGAACAGTGAGTTGCAGCAGCAAGCAACGGCGGGCGACAAAGCAGCCGCGCAAGCAACGCCGCGCGTCGGACCACACCGGCGGCGACCGTTCAGGGGGAGGATCGGCGAACCGGCCCGGCAGCCCCGGCGTCAGCGGTGCGACATGTGACTGTCCTCTGTGTCGGGCCGACGCTCGGCCTGCCGCCTCGCAGTCCAGGACGGATGCCGAGCAATTCGCGGCGGCCGAGTTGTTGCTCCCGGACCTGATCGGCCAAGCCTGGCAACGAGGGTGGCAACCGCGTGAGGTCGCACGTCAGATCGCGCGCTCGGTCAGCCCCAAGCGGCCCGCCTGCCAACTCGTCGCGCTGGCGATCGCTCGTGAAGCGGCGCAGTTCGCGGCAGCCTCCGGTGCCGGAGCGGGTCATCCGATCGACGTTCGCTGGACCGCGCAGGTCGCATCGATCACGCGCCGCCTCCCCACCGATCCGGAACGAGCGGGTTGGGTGGCACGATGGGCTGAGGTCGTCGGCGCCGACACGGCCATCGCGGTGTACGCCGCCGTCAGCCGCGAACTCACGATGCTCGGTCCGCTCCTCGTGCTCATCGCCCCACCGGGCAGCTCGGCCGAAACCGTGGCGCAGTGGAGTGACCTCGTCGGCTGGGCGGTCGACGCGACCGACACGACGGATCCGCTGCTCGGCAAGGTTCGGGCGTTGCTCGCAAAGGCTGAGGCCACGGACTTCGTCGAGGAGGCCGAATCCTTCACCGCGAAGGCCCACCAGCTCATGGTCAGTCACGCGATCGAGGAGGCGGCGGTCCGCGGTCGGGACGCCGCCACGTCGAGCGCCGATGTGGGCGCAACGCGGTTCTCTCTCCCCGAGCCGTACGCAAGACAGCACGCGCTGCTGCTCTCCGAGGTCGCCGAGTCGGCTGGGGCGCGGTGTGTCCTGCATCCCGACTGGGCGCTCGCGACGGTCGTCGGGTCCCGTCCTGCGCTTGCCCAGGTCGATACGCTGTTCACCTCGTTGATGGTGCAGTCACAGTCGGCCTTCAACGCAGTTGCCGTGCACGCCGACGCTGGTTCACGCGAGCGGTCCCGCGGGTTTCGCTCCTCGTTTCTCACCGCATATGCCCGACGCATCGGTCATCGACTCCGCGAACAACGTGACATGGCGTGTCGGGCGGCACCCGGTGACGCGCTTCCGGTCCTTGCCGCCGACCGTGTCGCGGTCGACGAGCGGTGCGAGACGCTGTTCGGCGGTTCGCTCAGGCCGATGTCGGTCTCCGCCTCCGACGCATTCGGTTGGATCGCCGGAAGCGAGGCTGCAACGCGCGCCCGGCTCTCGTCCGATGAACTCCGGACCGAGCCCGTTCGTCGACTGTCGACCTGAGCTCGTCGGCGTCGTGCTCACGCTCCACCCCAGGCATCTGCCTGTGGCTTCATTCCGTCAGCGCACACCGGCAACGATGGCTGGATGGAATTCGACCTCGAACAGACCGACGCGTTGCTCTCGACCACGAGGGCGGTGCGCAAGCGTCTCGATCTCGACCGCGAGGTGCCCGACGACGTCCTGCTCGAATGCCTCCAGCTCGCCGTGCAGGCCCCGACGGGGTCGAACCAGCAGGGCTGGCGGTGGATGGTGATCCGGGATGCGGAGAAGAAGCAGGCGCTCGCCGACCTCTACAACGACGCGGGCGGGGAGTACCTGGCGTCTGCGGCAGCGCAGGCCGATCACGAAAGCCAGCAGGGACGCGTGATCGACTCGGCGAACTTCCTCGCCCAGAACATGGGCAAGGTGCCGGTGCTGCTGATCCCGCTGATCATCGGTCGGCTGCCCGACAACTCGTCCAACGCTGCTGCCGGATTGATGGGTTCGATCATGCCCGCGATGTGGAGCTTCCAGCTCGCTCTTCGCAGCCGTGGCCTCGGGAGCTGTCTGACCACACTGCACCTCGCCAGAGAGCAGGAAGCCGCCGACCTGCTCGGGATCCCCGATCACATGACGCAGGCCGGGCTGATCCCGGTGGCGTACACGAAGGGCACCGACTTCAAGCCGGCCAAGCGCGACGACGTCGCCAAGATCACCTACCTCGACACCTACAAGCACCCGATCCGCCCCGCCTGAGGGTCAGTCGCGCCACGCCAGGCGCCGACGGTGTCTGGGCGCGATGTGTCCCGGAAACCGGGACGAATGCGGACCAGAACGCGAGCGGGTGGGCCCGACGGCCGATGGAATAGTCACCGGTCGTCGTCGGTTCGACCGAGCATGGCAACGATTGATCTGACAAGCGACGCATTCGAGGAGACCGTGCTCGGCGACGGCATCGTCCTCGTCGACTTCTGGGCCGAGTGGTGCGGGCCGTGCAAGTCGTTCGCGCCCGTCTTCGAGGCGGCGTCGGAGCAGCACCCCGACATCTCGTTCACCAAGATCGACACCGAAGCCGAGCAGCAGATCGCCGGCGCGCTCGCAGATCCGATCGATCCCGACGCTGATGATCTTCCGCGACGGCGTGCAGCTCTTCTCGCAGCCCGGCGCACTCCCGGGGCACGCCCTCGAGGACCTCATCGGTCAGGTGAAGGCCCTCGACATGGACCAGGTCCGCGCCGAGATCGCCGCCGAGCAGGCCGGCGCCGAAGCCACCGCCGACTGACGGCTGAGCTCGACGCGCCACCCCCGGAAGCGGGTCGAGTCGACCCGGATCGAGCAGGCGCGCCGTTACTGGTAGGTGACGTCGAGTTCGACGCCTTCGAGGCCGCGGAGGATGAAGCTGCTGCCGTAGCGGAGTGAGTCCGGGTCGACCACCTTGATCGTGTCGAGCCGAGCCGCCATCACCTTCAGTGCGGTGACCGCTTCGAGTCGGGCGAGCGCGGCGCCGAGGCAGAAGTGGATGCCGTGTCCGAACGCGATGTGGCTGTTGAGGCTCTCGCGATCGGGGTCGAACCCTTCGGGATCGTCGAAGACACGGTCGTCGTGGTCGGCCGAGCCGTACATCACCCAGATCGTCGAACCCTTCGGAATCGGCGTGCCGGCGACCTCGGTGTCCTCCATCACGATCCGGAACAGCCCCTGGTTCGGGCTCGCCCAACGCAACCCCTCCTCGACGACCTTCGCCGCACGTGACGGGTCGGCCTTCAGCTTCTCCCACTCGTCGGGATGCTTGCCCAGCTGCACCATCAGGTCGGCGAGCAGGCTCGCGGTCGTCTCGCTTCCTGCGACCTGGATCTGGCGGATGATCGAGAGCATCTCGGGGATGTCGAGCGGCCCACCCTCGACCTCGTCGGCTCGGGTGGCAGTTCGGCGTTGACCAGGTCGGTCAGGAAGTCGTCGCGAGGCTCGGCGCGGCGCGCTTCGAGCTCGCTGACGAAGTAGTGCTGCTGCTCGATGATGTCGCGCTCGGCGGCCACCCGCTCGTCGTCGCTGATGACCCGACCGATCGACACCACCGACGAATCGGCCCACTTCTTGAATTCGGCCCGATGGGTGTCGGGCACCTCGAGGATCGTCGCCACGGCGGCGACCGGCAGCGGCACGGCGAACTTGTTGAGGAAGTCGACCCGCGGGGCGCGCTCGAACCCGTCGACCAGCTCCTCGCAGATCCGGCGGATGTCCGGCTCCAGCCGTGACACCCGCTTGGGGGTGAACGCCATCGAGACGAGCCGGCGGTACCGGGTGTGCGACGGCGGATCCTCGGTGAGCATCGTCGACACGTTCGGCCACCCGTCGGCGTAGACCTCTTTCAGCCGGGCCCGCAGCTCGGGCGACGCCTTCGCCGCGGAACTCCCGAACTGCGACGAGAACGTCTTGTGGTCGTGCAGGATCCGCTTCACGTCCTCGTGGCGCGACACGGCGAACACCCGCTCGCCGGTGCGGCCGAGCGTTGCGCCGTCCATCTCCAGCACGGGCGCCTCGTCGCGCATCGTCCGGTAGTGCGGGTACGGGCACTGCACCACGTCGTCGTCGGTCGCGTCGAACGTGACCGGCCCGGACTCGGCGGCGCTCATCGTGCGATCCACTCGTCGAGGATCGCGTGGAAGTGACGCGGCTTCGTCTCCTGATAGTCGGCGAACGTGACGCCCGGTTTGATCATCGCCTCCAGGCCCGCCTGGACCTCGGGCAGGTTGTAGACGTCCTGGTTGAAGACGCGCCCGAGCATCCCGAGCTCGGTGGCGACGGTCCAGTCGTCGTCGTCGTTCAGCCAGTGGATCGGAGCGGCGGGTGGACGTTCGCCGACGAAGGGTGAGAGGAACATGCACTCCATGATGGACCGCCGATGGTCGTTGCCGTACGGTCGGAAGCGATAGACGATCCGGTTGTACGCACCCCACGGATGGAAATTCGGGAAGACGGTGTAGTAGATGCTCTCGGTCAGCTCGGCGTCGCAGAGTTCGTCGGCCCGGTCACCGATCGCTGGGCGAAGCGATGCCCGGGCCGACTCGGCGGCGAGATGACGGGCGGTCTCGCCGTCGGGAACCACCGCCTTCGGTTCCTCGTCGAGGTTGCGGTCGCTCATCGCATCGAAGATGTCCTGCTGCGATGGCTCCCAGGTGACGTGTGGGCTCGGCACACCGTTCGGTGAGATCGCCCGGCAGAAGTTGCCGAACACGTCGTACTGGCTGATCGCGTCGCCGAGGCTCGGCAGCAGTTGCGGATGGGTGGCGACCACGTGGAACGCCTCCATGAAGGCCTCCTGGGCGACCTTCCAGTTGCAGTCCATCACCTTCGCGACGTGGGCCTCCTTGTAGCGGTCCTCCAGTGGCCATCGGTCGAAGTGTGCGTCGAGATCGCCGAGGAAGTCCTCCAACGGTTCGCAGTCGGGGTCCATGTTGATGAACACGAAGCCGCCCCACGTGCCGACTCGAACGTCGGTGAGCGCCCACTCGTCGGGTTCGAGCCGCGGGAAGTCCCATTGGCACGGCACCTGCTTCAAGCAGCCGCCGAGCTCCCAGGCGAACCCGTGGAAGGCACAGCGCAGCTCGGTGTCACGCCCGCGTGACTCCTTCAGCTTCCGCCCGCGATGCGGGCACACGTTGTGGAACGCCTTGATCTCGCCGGACTCGGTGCGAGCCACGAGGATCGAACGGCCGACGATGTCGTACGACAGGTGATCGCCCGGCTCGGGGATGTCCTCCTCGCGACAGGCCATCTGCCACGCCTTCATCCACACCTTCTCGACTTCGAGCTCGTGGAACTCGGCGCTCGTGTATCGCTCGACCGGGACGTCGGCTTCGCTCGGCGGCATCGGGGAGAACCAGCGCAGCACCTCGGGCACCTCGTGGCTGTCGGTGTCGAGCAGCTCCTGGTACGTCAGCGTCGGGCGCTGGGTGTAGTCGATGCTCATCGGGCGTCCTCCATGTCGTTCGTACTCGTGCGTCGGTCGCCTTCGGTGGATCGGAAGCGGGGGAGCACCGCGAGTCGTGGCGGGAGCTGCGGCCCGGCGAGCCACCCGCACAGATGCGGATCGGCGTGGCGGAGATCGCCACTGATCCACTCCCCGTCGGGTGTGAACGTCCCGGTCACTCCGTCTCGCGACGTGACGTCGACGTTCCCGTCGTCGCGCACGTCGTACAGCGCCCCACTCAATGCATGTCGTCGTTGTCGCACCGTTGCCCCCTCTGGCTCAGCGATCCGTTCAACTTGCCAGACCGGCGGGAGCGAGCAGCAGGGCCGAAAGTCCCAGAATTGATCGTTCGATCAATTCGCCGAGCGAGTGCTCCAGCGGGACCGACACCGCCCCGCCCGCGTAGCGTCGGCGCGATGACCGATGAGCTGCTGTACGAGGTGACCGGACACGTCGGCGTGATCCGGTTCAACCGACCCGAGCGGATGAACACGATCACACCGGTGATGCTCGACGCGCTCTCCGAACGTCTCGTCGACGCCGACCGCGATCCGGCGGTCCGGGTGATCGTGATCACCGGCAACGGCCGGGCGTGGTGTGCCGGACTCGATGTCGGTGCTGCGCCTCTGGCGAGGGCATCGGCGGCGACGTGAGCAACATGGGCGGCGGCGAGTTCAATCTCCGCGACGCGCCGCCGATCGTGCTGAACAAGATCGACACACCGACGATCGCCGCGCTCAACGGTGGTGCCGCCGGCTACGGCATGGACCTCGCACTCGGGTGCGACATCCGGATCGCCGCCGACACCGCGAAGCTGTCGGCGGCGTACACCGCCCGCGGCCTCGTCCCGGAGTCGGGTGGCACCTGGCTGTTGCCCCGCATCGTGGGCTGGTCGAAGGCGGCTGAACTCCTCTTCACCGCGCGGACGCTCACGGCCACCGAGTCGTTGGAGCTGGGCCTCGTCAGCGACGTGGTGCCCGGGGACGACCTGATGGATACGGCGATGGAGTTCGCCGGTGAGATCGCGACAAACGCACCGTTGGCCATCCGCGCGGCGAAGCGGATGATGCGGCACGCGATGACCGAAGACTTCGAGGACCACGTCCAACGGCAGTACCTCGCACTGCTGCCGCTCTTCGCCAGCAAGGACTTCCGCGAGGGGCTGTCGAGCTACCTCGAGAAACGCCCGCCCGACTTCCACGGCCGCTGATCGGTGGACTCTTCGGCCGATGGTGGTGGGGGTCAACCCAGGGCGACGGAGGTCGATCGGTCCACGCTGCCCCCTCGGGCGCGGTACTGTCCGATCGAGTGACCGGGCTCGACGACGCGCCCGGTTGGAGGAAACGTGAGCACACACACCGAGGTCGCCGAGACACTCGCCGCTCTGGCCGAGATGGCCCACAAGCGGCGACCCGACGACCACGTCCTGCCCGAATTCCTCGTGCGCTACTACCGCGAGCTGCCCGACGAGGACGCCGACGATCGCCGCCTCGACGAAGCGTATGCCGCTGCAGTGACCCACCTGCTCCTCGGACGCGTCCGCGCTCCTGGCGAGGTGCTCGTGCGGGTTCTGTCCCCGAAGGCCGACCGTGACGGGTGGCGGACCGAGCGCTCGATTCTGATGTTCGTGACCGACGACATCCCGTTCCTCGTCGACACGGTCAGGATGGTGCTCGACCGCTACGACCTGGGCATCCACCTCCTGGTGCACCCGATGCTGCCGATTGTCCGCAACGGGGCGCACGAGGTGATCGGCTTCTTCGACGAGGCCGATGCTGGTCAGGCAGCCGAGGGCGAGCCGACCCCCATGGTCGAGGCGTGGACGCTCGTCGAACTCGATCGATGCACACCTGACGTCGAGCAGCAACTTGAGTCCGACGTCACCACCGCGATCGGCGAGGTGGTTCGAGTCGTGGGCGACTTCGACACGATGCGCGACCGGATGGCATCGGTCGCCAACGGTGATCCGTTGCTGGCATGGCTCGGCGATCAGCACTTCGTCCTGCTCGGCGCTGCGTCGTACGACCGGACCATCGGCGAGGACGGCGAGCCCGGACTCACCCTGCAGCCCGGCACCGAACTCGGCGAGTACCGACCCGATGCCCGACTCGACCCGGCGACGCCGTACCCGCCATCGAAGGCCGGCGACGAGGAAATCGTGATCGCGCGCACCGACGCCGTCGCCACCGTCCACCGCCCGGCGCGTATGACCTGTATCTCGGTACGACCCGGTGCCGACGACGGAAGGGTCGAGCATCGCTTCATCGGTCTGCTCGGGAGTGGCGCGTACCGCGAGAGCGTCTTCTCGATCCCGACGGTCGCCGACCGGGCGAACGAGGTGCTGGCGCTCGCCGGTGTCTCGGAGGTGAGCCACACCGGGCGCGCGGTGAAGAACGTCGTCGAGACGCTGCCCCGTGACATCGTGTTCGAGCTCGATTCCCAGGTCCTTGCGGAGCTCGTGATCGACATCGTCGGGCTGCAGGAACGCCGCATCGTGCGCGTCTTCGATGTCGCCGAACCGGTCGGACCGTGGACGACGGTGTTCGTGTACGTCCCGCGTGCGCGGTTCGAGTCGGAGCTCCCCGATCGGGTGTGTCGCCTCGTCGAGCGGCACTACGACAGTGAAGTCGCGCGACCTGCAGACGCTGCTCGGTTCGAGTTCGTTGGCCCGGATCACGATGACGGTCCGCGCCAGTGAGCGTGTCGACCTCGAACGGCTGGCGGCGGCCGTCGACGACATCTCGACGACCTGGGACGAGCGCGCCGAGCAGGTGCATCTGCGAGAGCGTCGGCGACGTCGCCGGGCGGGCCGTCTTCGCCACGCGTCCAGCGACTCGATCCCGACCGACTACCGCGCCCGCGTGGCCCCGGAGGAGTCGGCGACGGACCTCATCAGCGTCGCGGGGTTGCTCGCGGTCGAGCCCGGTTCACCCGAGCTCGTTGGTGACGTCGCTCGGACGGAGCGTGGACGCGCCAACCGGGCACTGGCGCTTCCGCGTGTTCCGCCGGGGTGCGGCGTCGACGATCGCCGAACTGGTGCCGCTGCTCGATCATCTCGGTCTGCACGCCGTCGACGAGCGGCCCTACGTGTTCGAGTGCCCGGACGGCGCGGTTCATCTCTACGACATCGGCGTCCGCGTCGACGGCGGCGCCGAGTTCGACCGACGCCGTGACGAAAGCCAGCAGCACGAGGTTCGCAATGCGTTCGCCGGCTTGTTCCAGGGCACGGTCGAGGCCGACAGCCTGAATCGGCTGATCATCGCAGCGAACCTCGATCGACGCCAGGTCGCCGTGCTCCGCACCTATGTCCGGTATCTCCACCAGGCGGGCACCTCGTACAGCCGGCTCTACGTCGAGCAGGCTGTGGTGCGACACGCTGCACTCGCCGGGGTGCTCGCTCGCCTCTTCGACGCTCGGTTCGATCCGGCCGCGTCGATCGATGACGAGGTCCGGCGCCGTCGGGTGGATCAACTGCGCGTCCGAGGCGATCGCGATGCTCGACGAGATCCCGTCGCTCGACGACGACCGCATCTGCCGTGCGGTACTCACGCTGATCGATGCGACCCTCCGGACGAACGCCTTCCAACGGCGTGAGCGCGGCGAGCTTCGCCGAGGAGATCGCGGTGAAGCTGAATCCGCAGGCGATCCCGTTCCTCCCCGAGCCGCGGCCGATGTTCGAGATCTTCGTCTGTTCGCCGACTCGTCGAAGGGGTCCACCTGCGTGCGGGACGCGTTGCACGTGGCGGGCTGCGTTGGAGCGATCGGCCCGAGGACTTCCGAACCGAGATCCTCGGCCTCGTCAAGGCGCAGATGGTGAAGAACGCGGTCATCGTCCCGGTCGGAGCGAAGGGCGGTTTCGTCATCAAGCAGGGCGCCGCGCCGACCGACCGATCGCGACGCGGTCCGGGCGGAAGGCATCGACCGCTATCGCCGGTTCGTCCGCGCGCTGCTCGACGTCACCGACAACCTCGACGGTGCGACGTGTCGTCCATCCGCCCGACTGCGTGATCTACGACGCCGACGACCCGTACCTCGTCGTCGCCGCCGACAAGGGCACCGCGACGTTCAGCGACATCGCCAACGAATCTGGCGATCGACGCCGGCTTCTGGCTCGGCGACGCGTTCGCTTCCGGCGGCAGCAACGGGTACGACCACAAGGCGATGGGCATCACCGCTCGCGGCGCCTGGGAGAGCGTGCGTCGCCACGCTCGGGTGATCGGCAAGGACGTCGACGTCGACGTCCTCACCGTGGTCGGCGTCGGCGACATGTCGGGTGACGTCTTCGGCAACGGCATGTTGCTGTCGCCGCACCTCCAACTGCTCGCGGCGTTCGACCATCGCCACGTCTTCCTCGATCCGAATCCCGACCCGGCTGCGTCGCACGCCGAGCGGGCGCGACTGTTCGAGCTTGCGCGGTCGAGTTGGGCCGACTACGACTCCGAGCTGATCTCGCGCCGGCGGTGGCGTGTTCCCGCGTACGGCGAAGTCGATCGCGATCACCGACGAGGTCCGCGCCGCGCTCGACATCGATGCCGATGTGGAATCGCTGCGACCCGACGACCTGATCTCGGCGATCCTGCGCGCCCCGGTCGACCTGCTGTGGAACGGCGGGATCGGCACGTACGTGAAGGCGAGCACCGAGTCGCACGATGTCGGTCGGCGACCGTGCGAACGACTCGCTGCGCGTCGACGCCGTCGACCTGCGGTGCCGGATCGTCGGTGAAGGCGGCAACCTCGGGCTGACCCAGCTGGCGCGAGTCGAGTACGCCGTCGCACGGCGGGCTGATCTACGCCGACGCCATCGACAACTCGGCCGGTGTCGACTGCAGCGACCACGAGGTCAACATCAAGATCGTCCTCGACCAGCTCGTGCGTGACGGCGACCTCACCACCAAGCAGCGCAACGACCTGCTCGTCGAGATGACCGACGAGGTCGCCGAACTCGTGCTCGACGACAACCGTGCGCAGACCCTCGCGTTGATGATCGCCCGACGTCAGGCGCTTCCGATGGTCAATGTCCACGCCGCGTTACCTCGAGTCGCTCGAGAACGACGGCGTCATCGATCGGGCGCTCGAGTATCTTCCGACCGACAAGCAGATCGCCGAGCGACAGGCTGCGGGAAGCGGGCTGCGGGCTCCGGAGTTCGCGGTGATGATCGCGTACACGAAGAACATCGACGTGCAGGAGATCCTGGCGACCGATCTCCCCGACTCGGTCGTGCTCGAACCCGATCTGCTCGCGTACTTCCCGTCGGCGCTGCGCGAGCGGTTTCCCGACGCCGTGCGCAGCGCACCGCCTGCGACGCGAGATCGTCGCCACCGGGCTCGTCAACAACATGGTCAACCTCGGAGGCATCTCGTTCGACCACCGGATGACCGAGGACTCGGGCGCCGCCGTGTCGGACGTGGCCCGCGCGTTCATCGCCTCGCGCAACGTCTTCCGGTTCACCGACCACTGGCGCGAGATCGACGAGCTCGGCAGCACGATCTCACTCGACACCCAGATCGACCTGCTCCTCGAGGTGCGACGAATGTCGGAGCGGGGCACCACGTGGCTGCTCCGGCACTTCCCACCGCCGATGCACATCGGCACGTCCATCGAAACGTTCGGCGGCGGCATCGATCTGCTCGCTGGATCACTCGAGGAACACATGGGCGGGAGGGTCGCTCACGACATCGAGCGTCTCCGTCGGCAACGCATCAGCGAAGGTGTTCCGGCCGACCTCGCCGCACGTTCGGCGCGGTGGCCGTGGTTGCACACCGGCTTCGACATGGTCCACCTCGCGTTCAGCGAGAGCTGCGACGTGACGTCGGCGGCGTCCACGTACGGGGCGGTCTTCGAAGCCTTCGACATCGGGTGGATGTGGGATGGCATCGGCGCCCTGCCGCGTTCGGACCGTTGGCAGACCCAGGCCAGGTCGTCGATGCGCGACGACCTGATGAACGTGATGGCCGAACTCGACGCGCAGCGTGATGCGTTCGGCGCACGGTTCGCCCGACAAATGGATCGCAGCACACGAACGAGCCGTCGGTCGCACCATCGCGATGCACCGGGAGATCCGGCGAGCCGAGAGCTTCGACCTCACCACGCTCTCTGTTGCGTTGCGCCAGCTCCGCAACCTGACGATCTCCGCCGCCGGCTGACCAAGCGTCCAGCGCAGGAGGGTGCGTCAGAAGGCGTGGCGGCGGGTGAAGCCGCCGTCGACGACCACGTTGTCGCCGGTGACCCATGACGCGGCGGGGCTCGCCAGGAACGCGACGACCCGGGCGACTTCCTCGGGGGTGCCGAGGCGCTGCTGGGGGTGATGCTCGACGTTCTCGGCGAAGTATTCGGGTGCCGCGTTCTCGATGAAGCCCCACGAGCCGTCGGCGATGTAGATCGGGCCCGGCGACACCGAGTTGGCCCGAATCTTCTTCGGGCCGAGTTCGAACGCCAATTGACTCGTGTAGTTGAGCAGGGCCGCCTTCAGTGCGCCGTAGCTGCGCGTGCCTCCCGGGTACCCGTGGTACTCGACGGCGGTGATGGTGCCGAGTTGGACGATGCTGCCGATCCCGCTCGCCTCCAGGTGCGGCGTCGCTGCATCGACGAGCGCGACGGTCGAGAGCACGTCGGTCTCGAACACCTTCCGCCACTTGTCGGGTGTATCGGGTGGCCCGCCGAGCGCCGATGCGTTGGCGATCACGATGTCGAGCCCGCCCATGCTCTCGGCGGACGCGTCGACCCAGGCGGTCAGCGCCTTGTGGTCGGACACGTCGACCACGGCGCCGGTCGCCCGTTCCCCGATGGCGGCGACGGCGGCGTCGAGCGTGTCGGCGTTGCGTCCGCAGATCGCGACGTGTGCACCTTCGGCGACCAGTGTTTCCGCGATCACCCGTCCGATGCCGCGTGACCCTCCGGTGACGATGGCGCGGGTTCCGTTCAGTCCGAGATCCATGTCGCGAGTCTCGCGGGCGACGCGCTGTCCGGTCGGACCGAGCGCTCGTCGCTCGGTCGCTACTTGGCGGTGACGGTGACGCCGTCGGTCACGACCGATTCGTTGAGGCCGGTCGGCTCGTCGTCGATGTCGAACACCCAGCGGTAGAAGCCGGTGGCCGCCTGGTGGACGCCAGGCCACATCGCTTCGACCGGTCGGTTCGGTTCTTCGCAGCCGTCGGTGCCGAGCAGCCGGAGACGATCGTCGACGAGTGCGCCGAGCCCCGCGGCTTCGGCGAGGTCGATCAGCGTGGCGCCTTCGCCGCCGACCGCACACAGGTCCGAGAAGGCGAGGTGGCCCGAGCCCGCGAACGACCACAGCCACGAGGGGGACGGCGCACGCTCGAAGGCGGCAGCGGTCCGCTCGACCGGGTCGACGATCATGTCGAGTTCGCCGGCCATGAACAGTGAAGGTACTTCGGGCGCCTCGTCGCCGAGGCCGGAGGCATACGACACGTAGCCGAGGATCCCGTCGTCGCCGGCCATCTGGGCGATGGTGCCGCCACCGGCCGAGTGTCCGCCGAGCGCGATCCGGTCGTTGTCGAGTGCGCCGCCGAGGATCTCGTCATCGCCGAGCGTGGTGAGATACGTCCGCATCGATCGGAAGTCGTCGATGGATGGTGGCTGTCCTTCGGCCGTCCCGCCGATCACGTTGAGGAGGTCACGCGACGGATGATCGGTCGACGCGGTGACGATGCCCCACGAGGCCAGGTGCTGTGCGAGCACGCTCGACTGGAGTCGGAAGGAGGTGGACCCGTGACTGAACAGCACGACGGGGAATGGGCCGCCGGACGCGGGAGCAGCGTCACGTGTCGCATCGATCGACCGAGTGTCGTCGATTGTGTCGGGCACGAGGTCACCGACGGCTGGTGGAAGGAAGCTCCGCACCGTGTACTCGACGGTCCCGCCGCGAGCGGCCTCACCGGCCGGATACCAGACCTCGACCGGGTTGCCCTCCGGCAGCGACCGCGTGACGACCCCGACCGCGTAGGGGCCCGGACCGGCGAGGTCGATGGGTGTCACGTCGGGCTCGGGTGCGGCCGTCGTCGTCGGAGTCTCGGTGGTCGTCGGCACATCGGTTGCCGGCGGGGTCTGTGGTGCCGCATCGGTGGGTGGTGGGTCGGTTGCCGGCGGGTCGGTCGGCTGCTGGGCCGCTGTTGTCGGCGTCGATTCGGCGGCTGCCGCGGCCGTCGTCGCGGACTCGTCGTTCGAATCCGCGCCGCACGAAGCGGCCACGATCGTCGTGGCCAGCAGGATCGGAAGCAGTCGACGCATCGGGCGATCGTAGGTGAGCAGCGGTTGATGACTCATGTCCGACTCCGAGCCGAACGCAGGTCAGCTCACAACGCGACCTCTGTGGGGCCACGTCGATCGCTTCTCGTGCGAATGCGACGCTGACAGATCCTGCACGCAGTCGCATTGCCCGGGTGTCACGTCCCGTCAGCGGCTGATCCGCGTCGCTCTGGCCAGCCCCTTGGTGCTCGCGGCCCGGCCGAAGGTCTCCTCCGGCGTCGGCTTCGGTGGCGGCTCCGGATCGGGCTCGGGTTCAGGATCTGGCTCGGGCTCGAACAACCCGAGGTCGTCGGTCGCGAAGCGGCCGATGTTCGGGACGACCGACTGCAGTTCGGTGCCCGTTGCGCCCATCCAGCGGGCCAGCGTCGAAGAGTACTGCTCGACCGAGATCGTCGGCAGCATGCGTCCGCGCCCGACGTCGTGGGGTCCGTCATCGCCGATGATCGGGAGCGCGCCGTAGAGGCGGCGACCGCGAACTGCGCCGCCCATCACGATGTGATGGCTGCCCCAGCCGTGGTCGCTGCCATCGCCGTTGCCCACAAGCGTCCGGCCGAAGTCCGATGCGGTGAACGTGGTGACCTCATCAGCAGCGCCGAGCTCCTCGGTGGCGGCGTGGAACGCCGAGAACGCGGCGTCCACTCCCGACAGGAGCCCGGGGTGCTTCGTCGCGAGGGAGTTGTGGTTGTCGAAGCCGCCCATGGCCACGAAGAAGACCTGGCGCTTCAGGCCCAGGCTGTTGCGGCCGGCGGCGATCAGTCGTGCCACCATCTCGAATTGCTCGCCCAGTCTGCTGTCGGGGAACGCCGTTGCGAGGTCGTCGGCGCCGTTGACGGCCGCATCGAGTCGTTCCGACGACAAGAGCGCCCGATCGGTCACGTCCGCGTATGAGGTCGGGAACGGACCGGCCGGGTTCATCCGCAGCACCTCGTCCAGCCCCGCGAGTACCGAGTCGTAACGGAAGCCGCTCGCTTTGAGTTTCGTGACCCCACGCCGGTCGACCTGGTACTGAACGGCCTCGCGCCCGGTCATCATCACCGCATTGCCGGCCACCGAGATACAGGTGAAGACCGAGTCGCCGCCATTGTCGTCGAGCATCAGGTCTGCGAGGCGGCCTCCCCAGCCGGTCGTCGCTCCCTCGGGTGCAGACGACTGCCAGACGGACTGTTGGTCGTTGTGGGAGAAGAGCTGTGGCGGCCGGTTGGACCTCGTCTCGTAGTCGGCCTTCGTGGTTGGGGCCAGCAGCGTGCCGACGTTGGCGACGACGGCGAGTTCACGATTGTCGAAGAGCTCCTTGAGGCCGGCCCACTCGGGTGCGAACGCAACCGAGCGACCGTCGCCGAATCCGTCGAGGGGCGACAGTGGCAGCAGCGACGACTCCGGCCGGGCGATTCCGGCTCGTGCGGCGGCGTAGGTGGCGTAGCTGGTCGGATCGTCGGGGATGATCGTGTCGTAATGGTCGTTGCCGCCGTACATGAAGAGGCAGACGATGGCGCGGTACTCGTCGTCGGCGTGAGCGCCCGAGGCCGATGAGAGACCGGCCAGGTCGAGGGCCCACGGTGTCGCGATTCCGGCGCCGGCCAGCAGCGCCGACCGCCGGAGAAACTCGCGGCGCGAGTGTTTGCCGGGTGTGGACAGGTGCGGCGTGTGAGGGCGTGGGTCGGTCATGGTGTCGTCAGCGTTCGTGGAGGAAGTCGGTCGACGCGGCGATCAGGAGGACGACACCGAGCGCGCGTTCGAGGGCCTGGCGCGCGAGGTTGCGTTCGTCGACCACTGCCGCGATGTTGCGTTCGACAACGCTGCGAAGTCCTGCTGAGATCCCGTCGGGACAGAGTCGGTCAGCGACTTCGGTGACGAGGGCCGGGATGTCCTCGGCGAGCGTCAGGAGCGCGGTCAGGTCGTACGACTGTGACCCTCGAGGATTCCGGAGGTAAGAACCGAGCCAGTTGATCCACCCGATCGCCGCGGTCTCGTCGACGATCTGGAACTCCGGGGCCACGAGATCGAGGTCGGAGAGCGGCGTCTGCGGAGCGACGTAGCCGGGGCGGTAGAAGTTGAACACCGAGGGCGACGCGAACGGCAGCTGCCCCAACGACGTCGCCGAGTCGCGGGTGTCGTCGAAACTCCAGTTGTCGTCGTCGCTGCTGGTCACGTCGAGCGCACGGGCCACGACAGTGAAGCGCAGCACGGGCTCGCGCAGCTTTCCGAAGGTCGCGGGCTGGTCGGCCCGCCATGCCTCGTCGTCGAGCAGCACAGCACGTACGACGGCGCCGAGATCGCCGCGGACACCGTGTCCGTTGTCAGCGAATGTCGTGGCCACCCGTTGGACGTAGGCCGGCGATGGGTTGCTCGTCACGAGCCGCTGGATCAACTGGCGACCGATGAACGGTCCGACGTTGTCGTGTGCGACGAGCGTGTCGAGTGCCAGGGCGAGGCTGGCCTCGCCCGGTGTGTTCTCGGGAATGGTCGTCCCGAGGAACGACTTCGCGCCCGGTTCGTGGTCCCTCTCGCGCATGACCATTGGCATCGAGTACCGGGCGGTCGTGTCGTCGTCGGGCCGACGCCATCCGGTGAACACCCGGGCGAGCCCGGAGATGTCGTCCTGGTCGTAGGTCGCGATCGGTTCGCCACTGGCCAGACGTCGGGTGCCGTCGGGCTCGAGTTCCCAGAGTCCGATCGTGAACAGCTGCATCACCTCGCGGGCGTAGTTCTCGTCCGGAACACGACCCTGACGCGGGTCGGCCTTGCGGTTGTTGACGAAGGTCAGGTACTCGCCCATCGCCTGAGAGCGTGAGACCGCCTCGAGGAGGTCGCGGAACATCCCGAACGCGTGTTGTTCGAGCAAGTCCATGTAGTGGGCGATCGTGGTCTGCCCGACGTCGTTGGCGGACGCGACGAGAATCTGCGACAACGCGTAGCCGACTCGGCGCCGCAGTTGGTCGGGCTCGCTGAGCACGCCGCGCCAGTAGCCGCGGCGAGCAGAAAGGTCGGTACGCAGTCGTCGTTCGAGGTGCGTTTCGGGTGGCGTCAAGGCCATCTGGTCCGTGAGCCAACCGTCGACGCCGCGTGCGATCAGCTCATCGACGTCGCCCGAGCGTGGCCCGAACGTGGCGCGTTGCAGAAAACGGGTGGCGTCGGCTCGTTCCAGCGGCGAGGGAAGAGGCATTGGGAGCGTCTTCGGCAAGTTGGCGCCCGAGCTTGAGAGATATGTCGAGCGCTGCCGAGAAGTCGGTCAGGGCAGTGATTCGGTGATGCGGGCCAGCAGTTCGTCGAGGTGGTCACTGCGGCGGGGGTCCCACGACGCAGTGTCGATCTCGATCGACGTGTCGGCCTGCGCGAGCAGCTCTTCTCGCCAGGATGCGAAGTGGCGACGGAGTTCGACGAGGTGCTCGATCGTGAGATCGACCTCGGCTCGCCGGTCGCGGGTCCGCACGCGTTCGAGGAGCGACTCGGGCTGCGCGCTGAGCAGCACGAGGACATCGATCCGTGGGCCGAGGACCATCAGCCGACGCATCTCGTCCAGCACCCGACGGCGATCGCCCGGGTCCCCGAGGAACTCGGCGAACGGGGCGGTTCGCAGTACCGTGAAGTCGGCGACGACGAGCCGATCCGGCTCGGCCGACGCGAGGAGCTCCGCTCGACTGCGGAGAAAAGCCAGCTCCGAGGCGAGCGCGGCCGACGGCGTGGCCTCGCCGGTGTAGTAGTCGTCGAGGAGCGGGCTCACAGACACCGGATCGAGGAGCAAGTCGGCGCCGAGGCGCTCGGCGATCGCACGGGACGTGGTGCTCTTGCCGACGCCGGTCGGCCCGTCGATCGCCACGATGGTCACCGCGATGACGATACGCCGCAGTTCGCCGGGCGCGCCCGCTGCGAATACGTTGGGGCGATGCGCATCTGGCGACTCCACGAACTCGGTGACCCCGCAGAGCAGCTTCGGTTGGTCGACGAGGAGCCACCTTCCCCCGGCCCCGGCGAGGTGCTGATCGATGTCGAAGCGGTCGGCCTGGCGTTCCCCGATGTGTTGCAGTGCCGCGGGCAGTACCAGGTCAAGACCGGACCCGGCCACACGCCGGGGGGCGAGTCGTGCGGCAGGGTCGCGGCGCTCGGCGACGGCGTGACCGGGGTCGAGATCGGCCAGCGCGTCGTGTTCCTCGGCAGCGGTGGACTCGCGGAGCAGGTGACCCATCCGGCTGCAGGCGTGTTCGCAGTGCCCGGCGGTGTGTCGGCCGAGACTGCAGCGGCGATCCCGATCAACTACTGCACGACGCTGTACGCCCTGCACGATCGCGCCCAACTGCAGCCCGGCGAGACCGTGCTGATCACCGGCGCCGCCGGTGGAACGGGAACCGCAGCGATTCAGCTTGCGAAGGCGGCGGGCGCGCGCACGATCGCGATCGCCGGTGGACCGACGAAGGTCGACCTGGTGCGTGACATCGGTGCCGATGTCGTGATCGACCATCGTGAGACACCTGACTGGGTCGATGCCGTACGCGAAGCGTCGGGCGGCGGCGTCGACGTCGCATACGACCCGGTGGGCGGCGACACGTTCCATCAGGTTCGCCGCTGCATGGGCTGGGACAGCCGGCTGCTGGTGATCGGATTCGTCGCCGGGATCCCCGAGGTCAAGACCAACCACGCGCTCCTCAAGAGCTATTCGATCGTCGGGGTCCACTGGGGTGCGTCACTCGCCAAGTTCCCGGACTCGCTGCGACAGCAGATGACAAAGCTGCTCGAGATGGCTGCCGAGGGAACGATCGATCCGCCGCTCTATCCGCCCTATGCCTTCGAGGACGCGGCGATCGCGCTCCAAGATCTCGCCGACCGCAAGACCCACGGCAAGGTCGTCGTCACACTCTGAGCGTTGCCGGGTGGGTCAGACCCACCCCGCACACCCCGTAGAGGTCACAACTTGCAGATGTGGCGTTCGCCGACCGGCGCCGGCAGCGGCTACGTCGAGCGCACGGCGGCGAAGCCCGCCGGAGCGAACCCGCTCATCTGCTCGACCTTCCAGCAGTTGCCCGACGCGAGGTTCTCGATGCTGTGCGTCGGGTTGGCGATCTCCACACAGAGGCGGGTCGGGACCGCGCCGAATGTCGCGAACGGGTCGGTCGTATAGCCGGTCGGGTCGTCCCAGACCTCCCAGTTACCCGTGCCGTTCGACAGACCGCCGTTCGGTGTGCCGGCGTCGATCGGCTCGTCGACATCGGAGAAGAAGTGCAGGTGGTAGCCGCCGTTGCTGTTCAATTCCTCGTCGGCGTTCTCGAACGCGAATGTCGCCCGCAGCGTGGTGCCGTCGAACACCACCGAGTCGAGGCACGCCCAGCGGTCGGCCGAGGTGATGTCGGTACCACAGACCTCGTCGTCGGCGAGTCGACCGATCGCGTCGTTCACGGAGGTCACGCCTTCGACGCCCTGCGCCGTTGCGACCGCCGCATCGGCCGTGGTGTTGTCGGTCTGGCCGGTCAGCGTCGCGACTCCCGCCGACACCGTGGACGTCACGTCGGGCGTGACCCCGGCAACCGCGGCGTTCACGTTCGCCTGCAGCGAGGCGTCGTCGATCGTCGGCGGTTGGGTGACCTCTGGTGGTTCGGTCGTGTCCGGGACGGAGTCCTCGCCTGCCGCGGTCGTGCCCGGCACGGAGTCCTCGCCCGCCTCGCTGGTCGGTGCGTTCGTGCTCACCGGATCGGCGGTGTCGACCGGACTGGCGCTGTCGTCGCCGCCGCTGCCGAACAGGAAGAATGCGCCGCCGGCGAGAATCACGATCGCGGCGACAACACCCAGGATCAGCGGCAGTTTCGACGAGTCGCCGTCAGGCCCACCTGTAGGTGCGGCCGGAGCGGCAGGTGTACCGCCGGGTGGCATTGCCGCCGCGGGCGTCTGAGGCATCGGAGCCGTCGGCTCGTAGGCCGGCGGTGCGGCGGTCGGTTGGGGCGGGGCTGGCGCGGCAGGCGTGGTCGGCTGCGCCTCGGTCGACGCCAGCGTCGGGTTCGCCGGTGACGCGGCGGCTCCGGTTGCGGCGGCTGCACCGAGCGCAGCGCCAGCGACCGCACCCGCGCCGGCCGCCGCAGCCCCTGCTGCTCCACTCGACGGTTCGTCGAGGGCATCGGCCGGTGCCCCCGCATCGGTCGCGCTGCCGGAGCCGGCGAGTGCCCCACCGGCGGAGGCGGCCGCACCGAGCGCGATCGCATGCTTCGGGTCGGCATCGACGGCGACCGGTCGGCCAAGCTCTGACGAGACCATTTGGCTGATCAGTGGGATCCGGCTCGACCCGCCGACGAGAAGCACCTTCGACACGTCGGTCGCCGCGATGCCCGCCGACTCCAACGCCCGGTGCATGGCGGCGATGCTGTCGGCCAGCGACGGGCGGATCAGCGACTCGAACTCGTTGCGGGTGATCCGGACCTCGGTTTGCAGGTTCGGGAGGAGCACCGGAATCGTGGCGTCGGTGTCGGACGACAGCGCGATCTTCGCATCGACACATTCCTCGCGGAGGCGGGCCACGCCACTGATCACCATCGGATCTTCCGGGTCGAGTTCCTGGAGCTTGCCGTCGAGCGCCCGGCTGACATGGGCGAACACCGCAGCGTCGAAGTCGATCCCGCCCATCCGTTCGATGCCCTCGGGCCGGCCGATGATCTCGAACCCGTCGGTCGTGCGGCGCAGCACCGCGGCGTCGAAGGTCCCGCCACCCAGGTCGTACACGGCGACGACCTCGCCGGGCTCCACACGTTCCTGCATGGCGTACGAGATGGCCGCCGCTTCCGGCTCGGTGAGCAGATGGACACGGTCAGCTGGAATCCCCGCGATGCGAATCGCCTGTTGGAGGAGATCGATCTTGTACGGGCCCCAGTTGGCCGGATGGGTGATCGCCACCCGGGTCGGTGCTCCGCCCTCGCGCTCGGCGATGTCGGTGATGGTCTTGGTGAGCAGCCGCGACATCAATTGCTCGGCGGAGTACGGCGCGCCGCCCACGATGATCGGGGTCGAATCCCCGAGCCGACGCTTGAACTCGCGCGCCACGCGTTCGGGTTCGTTCAGCGCGCGCCGCACCGCCGCCTCGCCGGTCAGTTCGGTGTGATCCTCGCGCAGCAAGACGACCGAAGGAATCGATGCGTTCTGGCTCCCCAGTCCGAAGATGTGGCTGCGACCGTCACGATGGACGGCGGCCGCGGTGAACGTCGTCCCGAGATCGATTCCTACCTGGTAAGCCACGGCTGTTCCCTCTTCCCGACGGCCGACAGCGGTCGGTCGGCCATCCTGATCGTGCTGGTGATGTTAGGTGGGCCGCCGTCGCAGCGGCCGATGATTCGACCGGGATCTTCGGGGCTCGGACGGGGACATCCCCCATTCGCCCGACGATGCCGGTCGGTACTGTGTTGACCGTGACTCTTCGCGACGAAGTGCGTTCCAGGTTGGCCGGCCGCGCCGGTGACGTCGACGCGGCCGAAGCAGGCGAAACCGAATCGGAGCTCGCCGACCTCCCCGCCGAGCTGGTCGGAACGGCGATCGGCCACTTCGCCGACACGGCACCGATCGCCGTGGCCGACGAGCTCTCCCCGATCGCAATGGCAGCCGGTCCGGTTCCGTTCGACCCTGAACTCGACGGCATCGAGCCGGTCGACGATCCACTGTCTGCGTTCGGTGCCGTCGACCTGGATCCGGCCAGGTTGGACGACGATGGGCAACGCGACGCACAGGATCTCGATGATCCGTCCGACTTCGACGGCTTCGATTCGACGGCGGGGGTGAGTGATGTCGGCGGCGCGACGGCCGCCGACCCCTCCGAGGCTGTCGACGTAGACGAGTCGTTCGGCAGTGGATCGGGAGCAGAGGCGTCGGCTGACCCGGTCGAAGCCTCTGCGGCGCTGATCCACGACCCGCTCGAGCTCGACGCCATCCCGGTCACGTTCGTCGCCGATGAGGCACTCGATTCCGTCGACATCGTCTCGGACGAGCCCGTGATCGACTTCGACCCGGTCGACCTCGACACCGACGACGCCGATCCGATGGGCGACGACCTCGACGACTGAGACCGGGCTCGATGAGACCGGGCTGGATGGGACCGGGCTGACTGAGGCCGGCGAGACCAACGGGTTCGGTTCGACGCGCTCAGCCCGGGTTCGCAACGAGGCCCTCCAGCGAGCGGATGGCGACGCGGATCGCGGTCGCCATGTCGTGAGCGGTGAGCGGGTTCTCTGCCAGCCGCTGCCATCGGCCGAGCTGTTCGATCGCCGTGCTCTTGACCACGTCGGGTGCAACGGGGGCGTCGAGCCCGAGCCGTTGCCAGCCCGAGGTTCCACCGGCGCCCAGCAGTCGCTCGAGCTCGGCGAGTTGACCGGACGGCCCCGCGACCCATCCGCTCCGGATCGCGGCCATGGTGTTCATCTCGTTGAACGGATGGGCGCCGGCCATCACGCGTTCGAGCTCGGCTTCGAGGGCGTCAGCGCCAGGGCGCGCAGGATGGTCGGTGCAGAGTCGTTCGACGGCCAACAAGCCGGAACGGGCCTTCAGCACGTCGGCTCGATCGACGAACAGCGAGGTGAGGACGTGCCGCAACCGATCGAGGCCCGATATCGAGAGCAGCTGCTGCGACAGGGTGCTCGACGACGTGGCCCGGCCGCTGGCGATCAGGTCGATGGCTGCGCGGATGCCGAAGAGACCGAACCGGCCGAGCAATCGCTCCCGTTCGATCGAGGTCAGCGGCGTCTCGGGTCGTCCTTCGACGAAACGATCGGCGGACAGCATCAACGTGTCGATGTCGTCCGCCCGTGCCGCCAACTGCTGCAGCTCGCGGAACTCGGCCTCGGTCATGGTCTCGGCGGTCTCGGCGAGCAGGCCGGCGACGGGCACGATCATCTGGACGAGCCGCCGGAGTCGGCTGTCGTCACCGAGACGACCGGCGATCCGTGCGGCCGAGTCCATGGAATCGAGTCGGCCCGCACCGATCTCGTCGGCTCGTGACAACACCGCGATCGCGTTCACGGGGTTCGGATTCGCGACGGAGTCGTCGTGAAACGCTTCGAGCAGGCGGAGATCCGAGGCGTGGATGTGCTTCATCAGGTAGAGCACTGCATCAGCGGGGGTGGCCGAGTCCTCCGGGTCGAGGAACTCGAAGGCCCGCGACGACACGCTCTCTGTCATCGATCCGACCCCCGGCGTGTCGATCAACGTCAAAGTCCGCAGTCCCCCCGACGGCCAGGTGACGTCGAGCTTCTCGACGGCCGACGCTTCGCGACCGCCCAGATCGATGTCGATCGCCCCGTCGTCGCGACGGAAGCGCGCCTGCACTGCGGCACCGCCTTCGGCGGGGTACAACAGCACCAGATAGGTGTGGCCGTCCCGGTACCAGGTCACGACCTTCGTGCACTCGCCGGTGTCGGTCGGTGCGAGGAGTTCGCCGACGAGCGCATTCAGCAGGGTTGACTTGCCGGCTTTGACCTTGCCGGCGATCGCCACTCGAAGTGGTTCGTCGAGACGGTCGCGGAGACGACGGATCTCATCGATCTCCGAGCTTCCGGTGAACACCCGCTCGGCGTGTGACAGGACCTCACGGGTCTGGTCGACCAGCGTCATCGGCGACCACCTCCGCTCTTTGCGCCGTTGGGCAAGGCAACGGCTCGGCTCCTGAGCGTGGCGAGCCGATCGAGTTCGGCCTTCACGTCCCGAATTCGACCGGCGCGCTCGCGCTCGTCGATCTGGGCCGCCTGGTTGGCCGCGGAGAGCGCCTCCGAAGTCGAGCGATGCAGTTCCTCCGCGCGAGTGGAGTAGAAGTCGCGGATTTGGCGTTGGGTTCGCCGCAACGTGTCACGACTGTCCTTGTTGACCTGGAACGAGACGTCGTCGCTGAATCGGCGCACGAGATTCTTCGCTTGGGAACGTCGTTGCGTACGCTGGCGCTCTTTCTCGTCGCGGAGGCTCTTGCGGCCCATCGCCAGGCCGATGCCGATGGCGATCGGACCCAGCGCGATTCCGATCATCGAGCCGAGCATCGTGAACATCAGGACACCGCTGTACGACCCGCGTAGAACGGTCATGCCCTTCGCGCCCGCCGAACCATCATCGAGGTCGAGGCCGGTGTCGGTCGTGACCCGGCCGAGGGCGCCGGCAGGATTCTGGATGTCGAGTTGCTCCAGGACGTCGCCGCCGGCGAACTCGAAGTGCTCGGCGACCCGGTGGCTCAACTCCGTCGAGCGCTCGGTCAGGAAGCGGTAGTTGCCGACCACTTCGAACGACATCCGATTCGACAGCCACGGTTCGAATTCGGCCCAGGTCTCCATCGGATCGCTGCTGTCCAACGCCTCGTCGGCTTCGCTCAACACGTTGCGCACCCGCTGGCGGAAGTCGTGATCGACGTCGCTGGTGAGGTCGGTCACACCGTCGTTGAGCGTCGTGCTCCATTTGGCGGCGTTCCCGCGGAGTTGTTCGGAACGCAGCTTGGCGTCCTCGAGCCGTCGCGTGAGTTCGGCCCGGGCCTCCGGGTCTCGGAGGGCGCTCAGCTCGGACTCGAACTGCGAGGCGAGTTGATCGGCGACTGCGATCAGGTCCTGTCGGGCGCGGGTGAGTTCTCGTTCGGCGGCGCCACCGACGATCTCGTCGGTGAGTACCTTCACGATCTCGAGGAACCCCGACTCGATGTTCAGCTGCTTGTCATCGCGACGCAGCGCCTCGGTCCGGAGGGTGGACGAGATGGGAAGGATGCGCGGCTGGTTGCCCGCACGGCCGAGGTGCCCCTCGTTGATCTCCTTGACCCGCCGCCAGGCCGGGTAGAAGTCGGTCTTGGTCATCACGCACACGACATGCGGGCACATGTCGAGTGCTTGGGTGAGGAAGTCCATCTCGGCGCGCGTGTACTCCTGTGACGCGTCGCTGAGGAAGATCGCGGCGTCGGCGACCGACAACGCTCCGAGCGCTGCGGTGGCATGTGCCGAACCCAGCCCGCCGACACCGGGCGTATCGACGAGGACGAGGCCGTCGGCGAGCAGCCGCCGTGGTAGCTGCACCTCGACGCCTTCGACGAGCGTCGCCCGGTCGACCGGGCGTTCCGTCGCGAAGTCCTCGATTTCATCGAAGTCGATCGGTCGGCGATCAGCCGGTGGCAACTCGTCGGGTTCGTCCGGCGAACCGTCAGCAAAGACCGGGTTGACCTGCGGTTCGGCTGTGCGAGTCAGCGCCCACGCCGCACGGTCGTCTCCGAAACGCACGGAGGTGGGGACCGCGGTGGCGATGTCGTCGTCGACAGGGCAGACCTGGGCGTTCAGCAATGCGTTGATGAACGAGCTCTTTCCCTGCTTGAACTCGCCGACGACGACCACGTTCACGGTCGGTTCGAGCAGCACGCGCCGGGTCTCGGCAAGCCGGTCGGCGAGGTCGCCGCGGCCGTAGGCGTTCGCGGCACGGACACCCTGCTCCAGGGCGGCGGCCGCCTCGGCGGCTCGGGGGTTGGGCGCGAGTTCGTTCATCGGCTGCTCTGATCGTGACGCGTCGAGCACCCCGGAGCAAAGCCCGGGGTGCTCGACCGGTCACTGGTCGATCCGATCGTCTGCGATCTGATCACTCACCGACCATTTCATTATCCATCGGCTCGGGCTCCGGGTGCACCTCCGGCTCGGGCTCCGGAGCGTGGTATTCGGGCTCCGGCTCCGGCTCGTGGTACTCCGGTTCCTGATACTCCATGGCCGGCTCGGGCTCAGGGGCGACGTACTCGGGCTCGGGGGCAACGTATTCGGGGGCCTGGTCGGCATATGCCGGCTCGGGCTGACCGTTGCCGTATTCAGCGGCGTACTGGGCACTGGTCTGCTCCTGGTGCATCGGTTGTGGAGGGGCGTCGTGGCCGTTGCCGTAGCCGTCGTCGTACTGGTCCTTGTCGTCGTTCTTCTCCTCTTCGGGGTAGTCATGCCGCTGATCCGGCTGCTCGGCGTACGGCTTGTCGTCTTCTTCGGCGGGGTGCTCCTGACGGTCCATGTCGTGCGGGTCGTTTTCGTAGCCGTCCCGCTGGTTCTCGTCGGGGCGTTCGTTGCCGTCGCGGTCGTAGCCCTTTTCGTTGTATCCGTATTGGTCGTATCCGTATTGGTCGTATCCGTCGGCGTTGTACTGCTCGTCGGGGCGTTCGTTGCCGTCGCGGTCGTAGCCCTTTTCGTTGTAGCCGTATTGGTCGTATCCGTATTGGTCGTATCCGTCGGCGTTGTACTGCTCGTCGGGGCGTTCGTTGCCGTCGCGGTCGTAGCCCTTTTCGTTGTAGCCGTATTGGTCGTATCCGTATTGGTCGTATCCGTCGGCGTTGTACTGCTCGTCGGGGCGTTCGTTGCCGTCGCGGTCGTAGCCCTTTTCGTTGTAGCCGTATTGGTCGTATCCGTATTGGTCGTATCCGTCGGCGTTGTACTGCTCGTCGGGGCGTTCGTTGCCGTCGCGGTCGTAGCCCTTTTCGTTGTAGCCGTATTGGTCGTATCCGTCGGCGTTGTATCCGTCGGCGTCGTACTGCTCGTCGGGGCGTTCGTTGCCGTCGCGGTCGTAGCCCTTTTCGTTGTAGCCGTATTGGTCGTATCCGTCGGCGTTGTATCCGTCGGCGTCGTACTCGGGCTTGTACTCGTCGTCCGGATACTGGATGATCTCGACGTCGGCGTACTCGTGGCTCGGGTCATGGCGGTCGTACGGGTCGTCGTAGGTGCGGGTGTGGCAGAGCTGGTCCGCGATCTCGGGACGGTCGTGGTACATCGTCGTGACGCAGTTGCTCACCGAGTACTCGACGCAACCGAGGTCGACAGCGACCTCCGGCCGGTAGTGCTCGGGGGCGTACTCGTCGGGTTTGTAGTTCTCCGGTGGTTCCATCCGATAGCCGCCGTCGTCCATCGGCACGTACTTGTCCGGGATCTCGTGCGCCGGCTCCTGCGGCCGGTCGGTGTCCATCGGGTCGCGGTCGTACCTCTCGTCGATGTACTTCTCGTCGAGCGGCGGCCGCTCGCCCTCGTACTTCTCCTCGTTTTTCGGCTGTTCGTCGTACTTCTCGTCGCGCTTGGCGGCTTCGTACTCGTCGTTCTGGTGGCGCTTCGCCTCGTCGTACTCGTCACGGGGCACCGGCACCCGGATGGTGGGCGCCGGCTGGTAGATCGCGGTGTTGACTGCCTCGGCCATCTCCGGTGGCAGCTTGGCCTCGGTGGCGGCGTACTGGACGGCGGCCGGGATGTCGGCGTCGCGGAGGTCGTTGTCGCCGAGCCGCTCCTGCAGGTACTGGTTCGGGTCGTGGGCGTAGTCGGTTGCGGCGTGCGGATCGCGGAAGAGGCCGGCGATCGTGTCCATCAGCATTTGCTGGACGTGGGTGGAAGTCATTGTTCTTGCTCCTGTGTGTGAAGTGGTTGGTGTGGTGTGCCGGCCTCGACCGGACAATCACCACTCTGAACGACGCCTGTTAATTCGGCGTCGGTGGGATCCCCGTGGTTGGCGGGGGTGACTAGGGGGTGGCGGCAGAACCCCAGGTCACGATCGTCGCGGATGTCACCAAAGATCTGCTGAAGACCCCCTCGATACAGCGGAGTCGGCGGACAGCTCGCGGATCGTCGCCAGGAGTTCGGCGCGCGACCCGGCCCCGAGGCGTTGGCGGATCCGGGCAACGTGGTGTTCGACCGTCTTCGCCGAGATGAACAGCTGCGCGCCGATCTCTTTGTAGGTGCGGCCCTCGACGACGAGGCGAGCCACATCCGATTCCCGTTCGGAAAGCCCCGCGGCGACCAGCCCGTCGGCAGCGTCAACCGGCTCGGCGACCAACGACCGCGCGCGTTCGAGCAGCGATCGCGCCGCCGCCGGGTCGGGATGGTCGAGCGCGGTTTGACCGAGCAGCCGGGAGGCCTCCCATGCGTCGCCGACCGAGGTCAACTGGTCCACCGCAGCGTCGAGCTGCTCATCGAGCGGGCCGCCCCGGCCGAGTTGTCGTGACGCGATTGCCGACCACACCGACCCGGCGCAGCTCCGAGCAGCGCTGCGTGCGACCGATGTCGCCTCGCCACCCAGCTCTGCGCCGAGCACCTCGACGGTCTCCCAGTCCTCGCCGGCCACTGCGACCTGGAGGCGTAGCCACCGTCGGTCGATCGGCCCGCGGCCAGTGGCATTCCACGGCTCCATCTGGCGGCAGAGCGCATCCACGACCGACTGGACGCGAGCGGAGTCACCGACGCGACGACCAGCCGCCACGATCTCGATGAGTGGGTCCAGCAGCAGCCATGTGACCGATTGGCGTGTCAGCAGCGGGTCGCACCGTTGCCAGGCATCGCGCAGCCTGGTTGTGTCGCCGGATCGTCGCGCGACCGCGGCGTCGAGCCCGGCGAGCAGCAACTGATCGCGATGGGGCCAGGTTGCGTCAGCCCCCACCCGGACGAGATCGAGGGCGGCGCCGTAGTCCCCGCCGACCAGTTCGAAGTACGCCGCCAGCAGCAGATGGGCCCGCGTCTCACCGGCTCCACCGAGGACGACGTCGGCGGCCCGTCGGAGGAGCGACGCGGCGGCCGACGGGTCGCCGCTCGCCGCCACGACCGGCGCAGCGATCGCCGCGACGCTCCACCCGAGCGCGACGTCGACCCGAGTGGCGATCGCATCATCGACCACGAGGGTGCCGATGGTCGCCAGATCACGATCGTCACGATCCGCATGTGCCCGGAGGAGTGCGGCGATGTCGTCGAGCAAACCCACCTCGCTCGTCTCGGTCGGTTCGTGGGGTCGAGCGGTCAGGTCGCCGGCCAGTGCTGCGGCGAGCGCGAGTCGACGCGATGCGGTGGGCCCGACGATCGGGCGGGTGCCGGCACGCTCCCACCGCATCGCCCGCATGTCGAGGGCGAACGCTGCGTCGGCCGCAGTGGGCTCGCTGAGATCGGACAGCGAGGCGAGGAGCGCCGCAGCGGAAGGATCGCCGAGACGAACCGCTGCGGAGACCCGCTCCGCGAGTTCGGAGGCGTCGGGCGCGCGTGCGGGTCGGGCCAGGACGAGCCGGTCGCGGGTGTCCCGTGGCAGCCGGTGGGGCTCGACGGTGAGGCGATCGATCAGGGCCGACCGTTCGATTTCGGTCAGATCCGATCGCAGCGATGTTCGCGATGATCGGCAGGAGGAGATCACCGCCAGCAATCCGCTGACCCGCAAGCGCCGCTCCACGTCGGAGAGTTCGATGCCGTCGGGCTCGTCGTGAGCGAGCCGGACCGCCGTTGCGATGTCGGCGCCCATCGTCATCATCTGAGCAGCACGCACGACGTCGGCCCCCGACGCACGGGCTCGGCGCACCACCACGTCCACGACCGAAGGCGGTGCGGGCGAGCGGGGCCACTCCTCCGACTCGAGCAGCAGCGCGACGAGACCGGCCCAGCCACCTGTGGCCTGCACGACGTCGGCAGCGTCGAGGTTGCTGCCGACACTGTCGATCCAGTCGGCGACGTCGGCTCGGGTTCGTGCGGTCAGCCGGTCGGCCGGGTCGTGCACGGTGAGTGCATCGTCGAGTTCGCTCAGCGTCGCCCCATCTGGATACCCGGCGCGGGCGACGGCGATGGGTGCCAGATCGATGTGATGGAGGAGTCGCTCCACCACCTCGTCGTGCAGCCAGTGCGCATCGTCGATGGCGATCGCATCGTCAGCGGTGACCGACTCGACCGTTTCGAGGAGCCGGCGCGGTGGGCCCGTGAGTCTGCGATGGTCGAAGCTGCCACGGATCCACCGCACGCGACCGGGGATGCGTCGTTCGGTGGCGTCGGCCCAGGCGCGGAGTTGGTGGGTTCGTCCCGAGCCTCCGGGGCCACTGAAGAGGCGCCGTCCACCAACCATCGCCTTCGCAAGCTAGTGGCGGGGGTCACGTCGGTGAGCCGAATTGGATGGTGTGGGCCCGATCGGTCACCGTGCGCTGAGGCAGCCCGGCTCGGCAGCGAGTGCATCGGCGATGATTCTTCGATTGAGATCGAACGTCCCCGGCGTGGAGCCGCCGTTCCCGAAGCGTGTGCCGGGCCACGTGTGTGGACCGTCTGCCACGGTGAAGATCTCGGTGCATGTGTGACAGGAAGTGCCGGCTGCGTAGTCGACGAACGGCGTCAGCGCACCGGACGCATCGACTCCGCCACACCCGCGCCACGCCGCCACCTCGTCGAACCACGTTCGCTGGGGAAGGAGCCGATTGCCCCCATCGACCGGTGCCGTCGTGTCGATCAGGCCGATCACCGCTGCGAGCGGTGTGAACGGTGCACCATTGCCGGCGCACCGTTCGAGCACACCTCGGTCGATCGCGGGGATGACCATGACCGCTGACCTGAACGCGTCGGCGAGTTCGGGTGCGCAGAGCGCGGCCAAGGTCATCCCCGCTCCGTTCGATTCGCCGGTGATCGTGATTGCGGCCGGATCGACGCATCCCGTTGCGACGATCGCCTCGATCATCTCGGAGATCGCCGCGACGTCGTCGACGCCGCTCGTCGCGAAGGTCGCTGCGCCGCTGTTCCACCCGAATCCGCCGGGGGAGACAGCGGTGCCCTCAGGGTAGGCGACGGCGATTCCGACCGTGTTGGCAGCTTCGGTGAGGTCGGCGATGCGTTCGACCCCGCTCGGTGTGCCCGTGAATCCGTGGATCACCAGAATCGTCGGTGCGGCGACGGCGATGCCTGCTGTGCGCAGTATGACCGCCCGGCCCGAGGGGGTGGTGATCCGGCCTTCGGTGCCGTCACACGGAACGGGCGCCGTGGTCGGTGCAGGAGGCGTCGTACCGGCTGCGTTCGTCTCGAGCGGTGCGGGCTCCGCTGGTGGGGTCGTGCTGGCGGCGCTCGATGACCGCGGCGCGGCAGTCGTCGTCGATGCGTCGGGCGTTGTCGCCGTTGTCGGGATCGTTTCGGCGGTCGTGGTCGGGCTGACGGTGTCATCGGTGGCGAGTGGTTCGTCACCGCCACCGCCGCACGCCGTGAGCAATGCAACGACCGCGATTGATCCGATGTGACGGCGGATGGCGCCGACCGGACTCACGGGAACGTGCACGAGTTGACGACCTGCATGGCCGCAGGGTCGTTGCGGATCGCTGCCGGTTGCGCATTGCCGTCCCACGTGGCGAGTTTGCTCCCGTCGCGCTGATCGACCGTGCCGCCGACAGGATCGACCGCCCACTCGAGACAGAACACGCTCGTCTGAGCCCCGCCGTTCTCGACGGCGACCGACACCACCAGCAGTCGGTAGCCGCTGCCTTCGGATCGTGCGTCGCGCAGCATCAGCGACACCCGATTCGTGCCTCCGTAACCCTGGATGAAGTCGTCGTCGGAGTTGCCGGCGAGTGCAGGCGACAGCTGCCGGGCGAGCTCCCAATTCTCGAGTGCCAGCGCATCACCGAACCGCTGGGCGAGCTCGAACGAGCTCTGCACCTCGGCGTAGGTCGGACCGGACGGCTGGATGTTGGCCAGCACCTGCGGGCTGCCCGGTGCGTCGACCGGGCCGGGCTCGGGAGGAGGTGGTGGGAGGGCGGTGGACGGCGTCGCGTCCGGTTGGCTCTCCGCGGGCACCACCACAGTGGGCGCCGACGTTTCGACTCTCGCTGGCTCGGACGTCTCCACCGCCGTGCTCGGGCCCGACGCAGTATCGGTAGGCGTCACGATCGAGTCGGTGCCGTCGTCGCCGGTTGCGAGCAGGATGAACGCACCGGCACCGACCAGAGCGAGAACGGCTGCAACGGACGCGATGATCGGGAGTGTCGACGGGCGGCGCAGTTGTCGGTGATTGGTCTCGATGTGCGGTGCGACGACCGGCGGCATCGGGGGAGCAGGACCACTCGGGATGGTGACGCCCGGTGGTGCAGCTGCAGGCGTCGCGACGCCAGGAAGTGCCGCGGCCGTCGGCGCGGGTTCACCGATCGTGGGCGGTGTTGCCGACGGAGATTCGGAACGTACCGGTTGCCCGGGCTCCGGCGTCGTCGGTGGGCGCGGTGCGGTGGTCTCGTCGTCGACGACCGCGACGAGTCCGGCGATGGCGGCGCTGGATCCGGTCGTGTGCTCGACGATTCGCACGCCGCAGTTCGAGCAGAAGTGAGCGTCGGGCGGATTGTCGGTTGCGCAGCAATGGCAGTTCATGGTGCTCCGGTGGTCATCGGTTCCGGTTGCAAGTGTGTCCGTCCCGACCGAGCAGTGCCATGACTTTGCGCGCGGCGCCGTCGATCCGTGTGACGTCGATGCGGCCATCGGCGACGGCTCGTTCGAGTGCATCGATCACCTCGTCGGTCTGAGACGTCATCGTGAACAGCACGACGTCGATGCCGGCGGCGATGGCGAGCACCGACGCTTCGGGCTCCGGGATTCCGACGGCGGCCATGCCGAGAGCGTCGGTGATCAGGAGTGCGTCGCCGTACCCGAGTTCGTTCCGCAGGTAAGCGACGGCGGCCGGGCTCTGAGTCGCCGGTAGGCCGCCGGTCAATCCGGGCACCGTGAGGTGCCCGACCATCACTGCGGCATCCGTCGATGCCACCTGGGCGACGAGGTCCCGATAGGGCTTCAAGTCGAAGTCGCGGAGATCCTCGAGCGACGGCGTCACCCCTGCGGTGATGTGGGTGTCGCCCGATGCGGCGCCGTGACCCGGGAAGTGCTTGAGGGTCGCCAGCAGCCCGGCTCGCGCCCAGCCACTCAGGTACGCCGCCGCGTAGTCGGCCACCACATCGGGGTTGCCGTCGAAGAATCGTGACGGTTGGAGCGGCACGTCGCCGACGTTCGGCTCGACATCGACGACCGGGCCGAGCACCATGTCGACACCCGCCGTACGAACGATCGCTCCGTGTTCGGCGATCAGGTCGGCAGCAGCATCGGGGGTGAAGTCCTGGCTCACCCGGCGTTGCGACGGCAACTCTCCGAGGTCGGCGAGCCGCTGCACGTCGCCCCCCTCCTCGTCGGTCGAGACGATCAGACCATGGCGACTTGCCGCCTCCAACTCCGAGAGGCGCGATCGCAGTTCGTCGGCGTCGAGGCCGGCCTGACTCATCAACAGGACCCCGCCCACGTCGTTCGTCCGCACGGTGTCGATCGCCCCGGACCAGTTGTTCGCGTACACGGCCGGCCACACCAGCAAGGCGATGCGCTCACGGACGTCCAGATCCGCAATGCACGCACCGGGCTCGAGCGGAGGCTCCGTCGTCGGGGCAGGACTGGTGGGTGGTGGTGTGGTGGGTGGTGGTGTGGTGGGTGGTGGTGTGGTGGGTGGTGGTGTGGTGGGTGGTGGTGTGGTGGGTGGTGGTGTGGTGGGTGGTGGTGTGGTGGGTGGACCGGTGGGTGCGGTGGCCGGGGGTGCGCGCTCGACCGTCGGCTCCGATGTGAACGGCTCGGACTCCGCGACGACGTCGGTCGGCTCGCTCACCGTGGCCGCCGCAACCTCGGCCGTGCCGGGCGAGTTCGGTGCAGGGTTCGCGGAGTCCGTTGCCGACGAGCAGGCGGCGATCATCGCAAGCAGCACCAGCCAGGCCGATCGCCCCGTCACCGTGGATCCCACCGACCCACCATCGCACGTCGTCGGCGTCGAGCGCCGGTCATCGCGCTCGAACGGCGCGCACGACGTCATGGAGCACGAGAGTCCGACCGGGGTTCGGATCGTTGGTGATCTGTGCCGGTGCGACGCCGAGACACCCGCGAGGCACCCAGCGAGACGGCGGCGATGCTTGCGCTCGACCGGACAACGGAGCAGAATCCCGCTGGGCGGCAACTGCCACTCTCGGTGCTGAAGGGATGAGAACATGAGCGCAGGTGCAACACCGGCGGGGTGGTATCCGGATGCCGAGCGGCCCGGCGGAGAACGGTATTGGAACGGCGCGGCCTGGACCGAGGATCGCCGGCCGGGAGGTCAGCAGTCACCGCAGCCGCCGCGTACGGAGCTCCCCCGGCGTACGGTGCTCCGCAGGGATACCAGTCCTACGGGGCGCCCGGTTCCTACACCAGCTATCCGCGCAGCAGCAACGCCGGCGTCGCGCTCGGACTCTCGATCGCCGGCCTGGTGTGTTGCGGGCTGATCGCGATCCCCGGGTTGATCATGGGTCGCAACGAGGTCAAGGCCATCGACGCGGGCCAGGCTGATCCCGCCCAACGCGGCCTCGCCCTGGCGGCCTACATCGTCGGCGGCATCGTGGTTGCGCTCAACGTCGCGGTGATCCTGTTGTACGTGGTCTTCTTCATCGCGTTCGCGAGCAGCGGCGCCTGAGGACGTGGGCGGCATGGGCGCTGCAGTGACGCCTCCGGGCTGGTATCCCGACGTGGAGCGACCGGGAGGCGAACGGTACTGGGACGGCGCGGCCTGGACCGAACACCGGCGCGGTGGCGACACACCGCCTGCATCAGCCGGCGTTCCTCCAGCCTTCGGCGATGTCCCGCCGGCGAGCCCACAGCAGGCGGCACCTCAGGGGTATCAGCAACCGGGCTTCGTGCCGCCGGCCTCCGGCCCCGCGGCGTACGGGTCACCTCCCGGCTATCAACCGTACGCCGCAAGTGGGTCGACCTACCCGAACAGCACGGTTGCCGGTTGGGCACTCGGACTCTCGATCGCCGGACTCATCCTGAGCTGTTGCGGAGGGATCCTGCTGTCGATTCCCGGGACGATCATGGGCTGGACCCAGATGAAAGCCGTCGACCGTGGGGAGCGGGACCCAGCGTCCCGCGGCACCGCGAAGGCGGCGTTCATCGTCGGCATCATCGGGATGGCGCTGTTCGCCTCACTGCTCGTCTTCTGGGGCATCGGCCTGACCGTTGGCGAGACCTGACATGCGCGGCCGGTTCTGATGGATCGCGGATCGGGCGGACGTCCGGGGGGATCTGGGCTGGTTGGCCATCGCACTTCCGCCCCGTTGGTTTCTCGTGACGAATTCGAGTTCACGTTGCCGAACTTCGTGCTCCTCGCGATCGGTGCCGTGCAGGTGCTCCGGCCAACCGGTTTCCGACGCGACGCTCTGCTGTCGTTCGCGCCGCACTCGCCGCCGGGCGTGTTCTATGCTCCGCAGCAACCATCCCCGTCGCCGGGGACAGCACCATTCGGTGGAAGTGCATGACGATCATCGACCCCGACTCCCGACACGACCACCAGGTCTCGACGCAGCCACCACCCACCGGGTTCCGGTGGCTGATGGCGTCTCCCGTTCGGGTTGCGCTCTTGATCGTCGCCGCAGTGCTCGTCGTCGATGCCGGAGGGACCGATGACGGACCGGGCGTGTGTGTCTTCCGACGATGCACCGGTGGGTACTGCCCGGGGTGCGGAATGACCCGGTCAGCACGCCACCTGACCCGCGGGCAGGTCGTCGCCGCATGGCAGGATCACCCGTACCTGGTGCTCGCGGCCGCCCAGATCGTCGTCGCCGGCGCGGTGTACGGCGTCGTTCGACGGATCGGTACGACCGTCAACTGGAACCGAGTCCTCGTCGTGCTCGGCATCGTCAACCTCGTGTTGATCACCGGGATCTGGATCGCACGTCTCGTCGACGGGTCGATCCCTCGTTTCTTCTGATGTCGGGCGCTCGCGCCGGCACGTTCGCATCGGCGACGGGCCCCACCTTCACGTGGGGGGCGACGACGCACGTCGGTGGGGTGCGAGATCACAACGAGGATGCGTTCTACGTGAGCGACGACGTGTGCGTCGTCGCCGACGGGATGGGTGGTCATGACGCGGGTGAGGTGGCGAGCCAACTCGTCACCCGACTCGTCTCGGAGGTCTTCGGTGGGCATCGACTCGACGTCACCGAGCTCCCGGCCTTCGTGTCAGCGTTGAACGCCGCGGTCCTCCGCAAGGGCGCCGAGAACAACACGCGGGGCATGGGCACGACGGTGGTCGGTGTCGCAGTCGCCGACAACGGTGACGCCCGTTCGGCGGTCGTCTTCCACGTCGGTGATTCGCGTTGCTACCGGTTGGCAGGTGGGATCATGATCCAGCTGACCACCGACCACTCCCACGTCCAGGACCTTGTCCGGGAAGGCCTGATCACACCCGCGGAGGCGTCGACTCACCCGCTGCGCAATGTGATCACCCGAGCGCTCGGCGCCGATGTCGTCGTCGAGGCCGACTTCCACGTGCTCCCCGAGGTGGACTGCCGGCTCCTGCTCTGCTCCGACGGTCTCTCCGGGGAGATCGATGACGATCGGATCGGGGAACTCTTGGCGACGCACGTCAACCCGTCGAAAGCCGCCGTCGCGTTGGTCGAGGCGGTGCTCGACGGTCCGGCGCGTGACAACGTCACCGCTGTCGTGCTCGACGTCGCATTCCCGGTCGCCGACCCGACCGATGCACTTCGTCCGACCGACCTGCACGTCGTGGGGCACGCCGAAGTCATCTCCGAGGCAGAGGCCATCGCCGAACCGCCCGCGCCGCCGGGCGCAGTGGCCGACATCGAGGTGCTCGACGTCCCGTGGGCACCGCCGGCCCTCGACTCGCGCACGGTCATCGATGCAGGTCGCCCACCCGCGCCTCCCGATGCGGCAGCATGGGGAGCACCGAAGCCATCCGCCACCGACCCGACCCCGCAGTAGGAGACAGGCCATGCCCGCCAACACGACCAATGAGACCGACGCGAACGACACCGGATCATCCGAGTCGTCGCTCGTCTGGGGAACTTCCTCGTTCGAGCCCGGCTCCGATGTCGGCCTCGTGTCGCGGCACACGGTCGGGCTGATCGAGCGGGACAACCCGTCGACCCGCGATCGACTGTGGCAACTCGTCGCCGACGACGCGCCGGTCGACGACATCCTCGACGAGCTCTCGTCGACCGGGCTCAAGGCGTTGCCCGACTTCGGGATCGCACAGGTCGAAGGTGACGCGGTGCGCGTGGTTGCCCGTGGGCGCACCACGATCACGGCCGAACTGGCCTCGGGTGACGAACACGAGATCGATCCGTCCGGAGTCCGGACCTGGATCGAAGAAGTCGTCGCCGACGTCGTCGGGCTGACGCTCTCGCTCTCGCCGCTCGACGACGCCTCACCCTCGCTTTCCGGTGAGGCGTTCGCGGTGCTCGCCGGGTCGGTGCCGGCGCGGTCGCTGACACGGCGATTCGACGTCGCCGATCCCCATGCCGATGATGCGATCGCCGGCTGGACCGCCACGCCCGGTGCGGCCGAGGCCGACTGTCGACAGCGGGGAGGATCTCGTTCGAGAGTCTGCCGACCCGCGTGGTCCGGAGCTCGACGCCGCAGAGGAAGTCGAGCCGGAGAAGCTCGAGCCGTTCGCAGACGACACGGGCGACGGCGACTCCAGCTCGGCGGACGATGCTGACGACGCCCCCGTGGCCGAGGTTCCGCCCCAGCCCGGCGATCCGGCCGTTGCGGCTACCCCGAGTCCGCCCGTCGATCCGCAGCCGGCCAGTCCGCAGCCGACGAGCCCGCAGCCGGTCGCCCCGCAACCGTCGGGGCCGCCGGTCAGGGTCGGCGCCACCGCCGATCCGTACGAGGTGCCGGCTGACATCGTGGCCGCGGCGCCGCCGCCGTCAGGTCCGGGTACTGGCGGGCCGCCGCCCGAGGCGACCGTCGGCGTGGGTTCGGACGACGGCCCGCTACGGGGCCCGGTGAGTTCGATCTTCGACGATGACGTGGTCGCGGAGCCGGTCATCGAGACCCGGCAACCCGATGATCCGATGACGGGCGCCGCTGGTGCCGACCTCGGTGACACCGCGGCACCGACCGCGCCGTCGTTCTACGCTGTCCTCGCGTTCTCCAATGGGGAGCGGATCGGCGTCGACCGCAGCGTGCTGATCGGACGCAACCCGAAGGTAGCCGGCGCCGTCGAAGGTGGCCTGCCCCACATCATGAAGTTCGATGGGCCGGGCCAGGGCTTGTCACGAACGCACGCCGAGGTCCGCGTCGAGAACGGGGAGTTGTTGATCGAGGACCTGCAGTCGACGAACGGCACCGAGATTCAGCTTCCCGGCCAACAGCGTCGCCGGTTCCGCGCCGGCGAGCCGGTGGTCGTGGTCCCGGGCACGCTGATCGACTTCGGTGACGAACTCCATTGCACCATCGAGACCTCCGGCTGAGCCGGTCTGCTGGCGGAAACCCGCAGCGAGTCGCGTCGAGACGCTGGGTGGCAGTCCTCGCGTTCGCCGCCGTGGTGGCGTCGTGCGGCGATACCCGGCCTGCGGCGTCGCCCGACTCGTCTCCGTCCGCCACGACGACCTCCTCGGCGGCGTCGACGAGCGCGGTCCCGGCCGCGACTCCCACCACTGCACGTCCCACCACTGCACCTCAGACCACCGCGATGCCGCTGGAGGCCAGCACGACGACGGACGCTCGTGGCGGCACGACGCCGTACGTGGTCCCGGTCGCCGACCCATCGGAAGCGGGTTGGGGTGACACCCACTCGACCTATCCGGCCACCGACATCTTCAACAACGGCTGCGGGGGCACGATCGTGGCGCCGGTCAACGGTGTCCTGCTCGAGGTCCGTCGAGTCAACAGCTACGACCCCCTCGTCGACAATCCGGCGACGCGGGGTGGTCGTTCGGTGTCGATCCTCGGCGACGACGGCGTCCGCTACTACCTGGCCCACTTCGAGCTGATCGATGTTTCGCTCGAGTCCGGGGGACTGGTTGTCGCGGGTGAGTCCCTGGGCACGATCGGCACGACCGGCCGGTCGTCGGCCTGCCACGTCCATTTCGGAATCTCGCCACCCTGCCCGGACCGCGAGTGGTCGGTGCGGCGCGGAGTCGTCTGGCCGTACCGATATCTGGACGATTGGCGTGACGGGGGGCAGGCGAGTCCGGCCGACGAGGTCGCGGCGTTCGTTGCCGAACAGCCGGATGCGTGTCGCCGGGCGGCCGCCGATCCGAATGCAGCCGATGCATGATCGTGGTCGGTTCTCCGTCGTGGAGTCGACCACGATGGTTGGTATGGGTCTCCGACGAGAGCGCCGACGCGTGGTGACCCGTGTGTGAGGCGTGCGGACCGCGCCTGTCACGGCGCGAAGCGTTGGCGCTCGCCGGCGGGACCGTCGCTGCCGCAGCCTTCGTGGCAGCGCCGCCACGTGTCTCGGCCCAGGAAGCACCGAGTGATTCCGGCATCTCGATCCAGGGGCGGTCGGTCTGGGCGGGCGACAGTCGGCCCCCCGTGGGCGAGCTCGGCACCGAGGACGTTCGGTTCCTGCTGGTGCATCACACGGCGACGGCCAACGGAGCGGATCCGGTCGGCACGATGCGCGGTGTCTACAACTTTCACACCTCGGCGGAGAAGGGGTGGCCCGACGTTGCTTACAACTTCTTCATCGACCAGAACGGTGTCGTGTACGAGGCGCGGACCGGGAGCCTCGCTGGTCCGGTCGAGGCCTCGGCGACCGGCGGCAACCAGGGGTTCGCGCAGTTGGTGTGTCTCCTCGGCGACTTCAGCTCGCAGAACCCGACCGACGCCGCCCTCGCATCGCTCAACTCGACCCTCGCATGGCTTGCCGACAGGCACGGCCTCGATACGTCACCCGGAGCCCAGGCGACGTTCACGTCGCGGGGTTCGAACCGTTGGCCCGCCGGCACGTCGGTCACCGCCGCGACCATCTCTGGACACCGTGACATGAGCCAGACCGCGTGCCCTGGCGACACCTTCTACCCGTACCTCGTCGCCAACGTCCAGCGTGATGTGGATGCCCTCCGCGCGGCAACGGGGGCCGTCCCGACCGCGACGCCGACGCCGGAGAGGTCCACCACGACGCCGTTTGCCACGACGACCACGCCGGCCACGCCGACCACGCGAACGACGACACGACGCCACGACGACCACGACGACCACGACGACCACGACGACCACACAGGTGCGGCCGACCACGGTGGCGACGGCGTCAGCGACCACGCTGCCCGCAGCGGTCCCCGACGGGAGTGTGTCCGTTCCGCCACCGCTTGCAGCCGATTCTGTCGCGGCCGACGCGGGTCGGAGTCCGTCGAACTCGACGGCGGTCGCGTTGGCTGCCGGTGCCACCATGCTCGTCGGCGCCGGAGCCGTGTACGTCGGGAGACGGGGTCGCCACGACGACGAGACGTCGGCAGACGATCGGCGACCTCCCGGCGACCGCTCGGTCGATTCACCACGCGGCGGACGCGACCCGCTGGTCTGACGACGGCCGGTTCTCGATGTCCACGTACCGGGGGACCGCCCGGGACGAGCGAAGCCCAGCACCACCGGGGCGCAGGACCACCACGTCGGCTCAGGACCACACCGTTGGCTGCTGACGCCCGTGACATCCGTCCGGGAGGAATCTGACGGGTCAGTCAACCGTGAGCAGGCGACGGGCCGCATCGACGACAACGCCGGCCGTGACGGTCTCGACCCGGGCGGCAGCGTCGTCGGCTGGGATCTCGTCACGGGTCCGATTGACGAGCACACCCGACACACAGCCGGAGCGGAGCCCGAGCGCCGCGCTCATCGTGAAGAGCGTCGACGCTTCCATCTCGTAGTTGAGGACGCCGAGGTCCTGCCACTCCTGGAGGCTCCCGCGGAAGCGGCGGGTGACCCGGCCGGACACGGTGTCGTAGCGCTCCTGGCCCGGGTAGAACGTGTCCGACGATGCCGTGACGCCGATCTGCAGGTTCACGCCGGCGGTGCGTCCCGCCTCGACGAGTGCAGTGGTGCACGCGAAGTCGGGCACGGCCGGGAACTCGGGTGGAGCGAAGTGGTGGCTTGCACCGTCGAGGCGGACTGCGCCGGTGGTCACGATGACGTCGCCCGGCTCGATGTGGGGCTGGATCGCGCCGGTCGTTCCGGCCCGGAGGAAGGTGTCGACGCCGAGCTGAGCGAGTTCTTCGACGGCGATCGAGGTCGATGGTCCGCCGATCCCGGTCGAGCAGACGATCACGCCGGCGCCTCCGACGGTGCCGCGCATCGATGTGAACTCGCGAGTTGACGCAAGGTCGACCGGATCGTCGAGGAGTTCGGCGATGTGGGCGACGCGCGCGGGATCTCCCGGCACGATCGCCAACGTCGCCCCGGCGACGTCGGCTCGCCCCAAACCCAGATGGAAGACCTCAGCCATGCCCTCGACCGTACCAACGTGACACCCATCCGTGACGAGTGCGGTACTGCAGGGGCCCGGTCAGACGAGTCCGGAATGGTTGACGCCGTGATACGGGCGTCCGGCTTCTTCGAACTCGGCCAGGAGTTCGAAGAATTCGGGCCCGAACGGGTCGCCACCGCGAAGCGGGAGGGAGGCACGGCGGATCGTCCAGTCGTGCGGTGCGAGTTGGCAGGCGCGGTCGAAGTTGCGTTCCGCCCCTTCGGTGTCGCCGGCGTTGCGCAGGTGGACCGCGAGACGGAAGTGGAGCCGCGCCTGCTCTTCGTCGGCGCTGAGATCACCGACCGCGCCACGCGCCTCGTCGGCGCTCAGCAGCGTCTCGTCGTCGATCACCCAGCGGCGGATCGCATCGAGTTGGGCCCCTGAGTCGATACCGGTGAAGTCCTTGAACGTGTCGGTGGCGTATGCGTTCCAGTTGGGCTGCGCGATCGTGTCGTGCTCGTCGATCAACACCACGGTCGGGACGTTCGAGATCGCGTACAACTCCGTGAGGAGATGGTCGGCGTCCATCAGCACGGGGTACGTGATCCCGTCGGTGTGGTCACGAATGAAGTCGCGGATCGCGTCGGCCGCCTCGTCGATGGCGACGGCGATCACCTGGAAGCCGTGCTCGGCCAGTTCGTCCTGGAGTACCTGCCAACCTGGCAGGTCGAAGAGACAACCTCACCAACTGGAGAAGGCGACGAGCAGCTTCTTCTTCGAGCGGTGGTCGGCGAGCGAGTGAAACGTTCCGTCGAGATCCGGAAGGGTGAAGTCGGGTGCCTCGAGGTCGTCGAGTGCAGCTCGCCGCCCCGCCCGCATCGCGCCGACGGCGACGAGGCCCGCGTCGCTGTCGATGGCGACCGGTCGGTCGAGCAACGCAGCTACCTCGCGGAGATCGATCTGCCCGTCGGAGCCAGCGCGTCACGGTCGTTCACGATCACGCATTGCTCGTCGCGGCACAGCCCCTCGGGCTTCAGTTCCCAGCCGATCAGCTCGGGAAGTGAACCGGCGTCGACGAGTGGACCCGTCTCCAACAATGCGATCTGCGCGTCGGTCATTCGGGGACCGTAACGCATGCCGCGGTGTGGCAGACACTCGTGGGTCTCGTTGTCGTCGCCCGGTCGTTAGGGTGCGTCGGTGATCACGACGACCGACCGCGGCGCAGCGCTTCGCAGCGATCGTTCGGTCATCGCGTTCCTCGCATTCATCGGGATCCTGATGGCATTCGGGATCGACGCCGCGCTCCCGGCGTTCGACGGACTCCGCGCCGACTTCGATCTCGACGCCCGCGGCATCAGCCCCGCGATCACCGGCACGCTCTACTTCGCCGGGATGGCGATCGGCCAGCTGTGCTGCGGGGTGCTCGCCGATCGGTTCGGCAGACGCAGCGTGCTCGTCGGTGGTCTCGTTCTCTACGGGATCGGGGCGGTGGCCAGTGCGGCGGCTCCCAGCCTGGAACTGCTGCTCGTCGCCCGCTTCGTCTGGGGCCTCGGCGCATCGGCGCCGTCGGTCCTTCGATTTGCGATCGCTCGGGACCTGTACCACGGCGACCGGATGGCGCGGGTGGTCGCGACGTTCACCGCCTTCTTCCTGATCGGGCCGATCTTCGTGCCGTTCGTGGGGGAGGCGATCCTGCTCGTTGGATCGTGGCGGACGGTGTTCCTCGTCGGGGTCGTACTGGCCGCCGTCGCCTTCCGCTGGACGCTGCGGTTCGGCGAGACGATGGCGGTCGAACATCGACGCCCGATCCGATTCCGCCCGTTCATCGAGGCCTTCTCGGCGGTCCTTCGGACTCCCGTCACGTTCTGGGCGGTGGTCGGATCGACGTTGTTCACCGCCTCGTTCTTCGTCTGGCTCGGCAGTTCGCAGCCCATCCTCGACGGGGTGTACGACCGCGACAGCCAGTTCACCGTGTTCTTCGGCCTGTCGGGGGTCGGCATGGTTGTTGCACTCCTGCTCAACAACCAGCTGATCGACCGGTTCGGCACTCGATCGATGTTGCGCTCGTCGGCGCTCGTGCACGTCGTGGTGACCGCGGCGGCGCTCGTCGTCGTGACCGCAGCTGATGGTGTGCCATCGGTGTGGCTCTGGTTCGCATGGGCGATCGTGGCCAACGCGATGACGATGGTGATCGGTCCGATGGCCTCCGCGCTGGCGATGGAGCCGATGGCCGACAAGGCGGGGATGGCCAGCGCGATTCTCGGCTGTGTCGCAACTCGGCATCGGGGCGGTGCTCGCGGCGATTCATCGACGCACGAATCGGGTCGACCGTGACGCCGATGCTCGTCGGCGGCCTCGTGTTCGGATGTGCCGGACTCGGCACGCTGTTCCGAGCGACGCGCAGTTGACCGGAGCGTCAGCCGATCTCGTCGGGCATCTCGGCCTTGCGGCGAGCCACGTAGTCGAGTAGTTCGGCGTCGATGGCATCGTCGAGCGGAGGTGCTTCGTACGTTGCCAGCGAGCGCTTCCACGCGGTGTTCGCTCGCTCGGCGGCCGAGCGTCGCGCCGTCTTCGGTCCACTGCTCGAAGCTCGAGTTGTCGGCGATCGGGGAGCGGTAGAACGCTGTCTCGAAGTTGGCGAGCGTGTGGGCCGTGCCGAGGAAGTGCTCGCCGGGGCTGTGGGAGAGGAACGCATCGACCCCCTGTCCGTTCTCGCTCATGTCGAGGCCGTGGCCGAACTTCATCATCATGCCGAGTTGGTCCGCGTCCATCATGAACTTCTCGTAGCCGAATGCGAGGCCGCCCTCCATCCAGCCGGCCGCGTGCAGGACGAAGTTCACGCCGGCCATCACGGTGGGAATGATCGTCGATGCCGACTCGTACGCCGCTTGCGCATCGGGGACCTTCGACGCGGTCATCGACCCGCCGGACCGGAAGGGCACACCGAGACGACGTGCGAGGGCGGCCACCGTGTAGAGCACGATGGCGGGCTCGGGTGTGCCGAACGTGGGTGCCCCGGTGGCCATCGACATCGACGATGCGAACGAGCCGAAGATCACGGGAGCGCCTGGGCGAACGAGCTGGCAGAACGCCATGCCGGCGAGCGCCTCGGCGAGTGTCTGTGCGGCGACCGCTGCGGCGGTGGTGGGCGCCATCGCTCCGGCCAGGATGAACGGTGAGATGATGCACGCCTGGTTCGCGGCCGCGTAGGTCTCGGCGGCGTCGAGCATCGTGTCGTCCCACACCAGCGGCGACGACGCGTTGATCAGCGATGACATCACGGTGCGTTCGATGCCGAACTCGTCGCGCAGGTCGCCACCGAAGCCGATCCGTGCCATCTCGATCGAGTCCGCCGCACGCTCGCCAGCGGTGACCGACCCCATGAACGGTTTGTCGCTGTACTTGAGGTGGGCGTACACCATGTCGAGGTGGCGCTTGTTGACCGGAATGTCGACGGGTTCGCACACGGTGCCGCCCGAGTGGTGCAGGTGTGGCGACATGTAGGTGAGCTTGACGATGTTCTCGAAGTCGCGGATCGTGGCGTAGCGGCGCCCGGCGTCCTGGTCGTACACGAACGGCGATCCGTAGTTCGGCGCGAACACGGTGTTGGCGCCACCGATCTCCACGTTGTTCGCGGGGTCGCGGGCATGCTGTGTGTACTGGCGAGGCGCTGAGTCCTGCACGATCTTGCGGCACATCCACGCGGGAAGCGGACGCGGATGCCATCGACGTCAGCGCCTGCGGCCTTCCACCGCTCGAGCGCGGTCGGGTAGCCGCGGAACTCGACGCCGACCTGTTCGAGGATGGTGTCGGCGTTCTGCTCGATCAGTTCGAGCTGTTCATCGGTCACCAGCTCGTACGGTCGGATCTGTCGCTTCAGGTACTTCGGGACAGGTGCGGCCGATGCCGTGCGCGTCGCCGCACGACCTGCGCGTCCCCCCGAGCGGCGTCCCCGTCGTTCGTCAGCCATCTCGACCCCCAGTCATGCGTTCCGCCATCCGGAACTGTTCCATATTACAGAACGGGCGGACACTCGATCACAACTGTGTGGCTGGGCACGATGCTGCTCAACTCCGGGGTCGTCGCCGCCCCGTGCGCTGCCGCGATCCGGTGGACGCGGCCCGCTCCTGGAGTGCGGGAAGGGTCGTCTCGAACGCCAGGTTCGGTGTGGCGTCGCTGGTGTGCGGAAATCCCATGGCGTCGATGAACAGCTCCTGGAAGCGAGGTTCGGTGGCGGTCTCGATCTTCTCGACGCGTCGGACTGTCGCTTCGATCTCGTCGCGTTGTGTCCGTGACAGGAGGGCTCTCACCGCGCCGGCACCGGCGGCGTTGCCGACCGACGCAACCCGTGCGACGGGGACGTCGGGAACGAGGCCGAGCACCTTCGCGTAGAGCGGGTCGATGTGGGCGCCGAAGGCGCCGGCCAGGCGGACCGACCCGATCTCGTTCGGGTCGGTCGTGCCGGCGTGTTCACACAGCAGATCGATGCCGGCGCGAAGGGCCGCCTTCGCGAGTTGGATCGCGCGCACGTCGTCCTGGGTGACGTTGATGTTCTCGCGGGGATCGTCGGAGTCGCCGAACAGCCGGTACGAGAACGTGCGTCCGTCGGTGAACACGCGGTCGGTCTTGGACGGGCCGTCGGCTCGGATCGTGCCGTCGACGTCGATCAGCCCGGCGAGAAAGAGCTCGCCGATCACCTCGATGATCCCCGAGCCGCAGATGCCCGAGACGTCGAGCGTCGCCGACTGCATGACGAACAGCGGGTCGTCGGACCATGCGTCGGCCCCGATCACCTTGATCCGCGGTTCGAGCGATTCACGCTCGATCCGTACCCGCTCGATCGCACCGGCGGTCGCGCGCATGCCGGCCGAGATCTGGGCCCCTTCGAACGCCGGTCCCGTTGGGCTCGACGCAGCAAGGACGTGGTGGGCGTTGCCGAAGACGATCTCGGCGTTGGTTCCCACGTCGACGAGGAGTTGCAGGTCGTCACCGCGGTGCGGGCCCTCGGCGAGGATCGCTCCTGCGGTGTCGGCACCCACGTGTCCGGCGATGCACGGGAGCAGGTACACCTCTGCGAATCGGGCATCGAGATCGAGGTCGGCGGCGCGCGTCGTGACGGGTCCGTCGGTGGCGAGCGTGAACGGAGCCTGTCCGAGCGGTGTCGGGTCGATGCCCAGGAGCACGTGGTGCATGATCGGGTTCGCTACGACCGTCATGTCGAGCACTGCGTTGCGGTCGAGCTGCGCCTCGTCGACGAGTTCGCCGATCATGGTGTCGAGCGCGGTCCGCACACTGCGTGTGAGTTCGATGTCGCCGCCAGTGTTCATCATCACGTAGGACACCCGGGACATCAGGTCGTCGCCGAACCGGATCTGGGGGTTCATCATTCCGCTCGTCGCGAGGATCTCGCCGGTTGCGAGATCGACCAGATGGGCGGCGATCGTCGTCGACCCCACGTCGACGGCGACGCCCACCACGCGATCGACGTAACCGGGGGACACGGCGCAGATGGTGGCGCCGTTGCGCACCGCCACGGTGACTGCGTTCCCGCCTTGTTTCGCCGCAGGTGCGAGCAGCGGGAGCACGCGGGCGTCGATCCCGCTCGGCGTGATGTCGAAGTCGCGTGCGAGCGCCTCGACGATCTGCTCGCGGAGCCCTCCGACCTCGGCGCCGAGTTCGGCCACCGGCAGCTCCACGTAGTGCAACCGGACCATCGGATCGATCTGGAGGTCGCCGAGGTCGACCGACTTGCGCACGACCTGGCGATGGACCTGGCTCGCGGCGGGGATCTCGACGACGACATCGCCACACACCTGCGCCGCGCACCCGAGACGTTGGCCGTCGCCGATCGGCCGTCGTCCCGTGTAGCCCTCCTCGGTCGAGGTCCAATTGGTCAGTGATGCGGCGTTCGACTCGATCTGCCACTTCGGGAACGAGCCGGACGTCGGAATCACCTGGCAGCGTCCGCACAGCCCGCGCCCGCCGCATGTCGAGTCCAGGTCGGCGCCGACCGAACGGGCAGCATCGAGCAGCGTGGTGCCCTCGGCCACCCGTGCGGTCAACCCGGACGGCGCGAAGACCACGCGGTGCGATGTCCGATTCCCGCTCATCGAATCAGCCCACTGCCGAAATCATGGCGGATCGTGACGCTGACCGTCACGATCCGCCATGATTTGCGAACGGGGGTGCCGTCGACGCCGGGAACGGGGGGCGCTGTCATGAGCCTTCGACGCGGGCGCGACGTCCGCCACGTCGGCGCGGGGCTCCGCCTGATTCGCCGGCGCCCGTCGGGTCGCCGCCTTCGCGCTGCGCAGCGATCCACGCGCCGCAGTCCTGGTCATGGCCCGCAAGCACGTCGGCGGCTTTGACGATCCGCTTCACCTCGTCGTGCAGCGGGTTCAGGATCGCCGAGGTCATCCCGTTGCTGATCGCCATTGCAAGGAATGTGCCGGTGATCCAGTTTCGTTCGGGGAGCCCGAAGCTGACGTTCGATGCCCCGCAAGTAGTGTTCACCTTCAGCTCGGTCTGGAGTCGCCGCAAGAGCCGGAACACCTGCTGGCCGGCCTGTCCGACGGCGCCGATCGGCATCACCAGCGGGTCGACCACCACGTCCGACGACGGGATCCCGTGGTCGGACGCGCGGTTGACGATCTTGCGGGCGACTTCGAAGCGCACGTCGGGGTCTTCCGAGATCCCGGTCTCGTCGTTCGAGATCGCCACGACGGCGGCGCCGTACTTCTTCACGAGCGGCAGCACCCGTTCCATCTGCTCGTCCTCACCCGTCACCGAGTTGATCAACGGCTTGCCTTCATAGACCGCACAGCCGGCTTCGAGTGCCTCGACGATCGAGGAGTCGATCGACAGTGGGACATCGGTCACCGATTGGACCAGCTGGATCGCTTGCGCGAGCAGCCCAGGTTCGTCGGCGAGCGGGATCCCGGCGTTCACGTCGAGCATGTGCGCGCCACCGGCGACCTGCGCGATGGCGTCGGCGGAGACCCGGTCGAAGTTGCCCTCCTTCATCTCGGCCGCAAGCAGCTTGCGTCCCGTCGGGTTGATCCGCTCACCGATCATCACGAACGGTCGATCGAAGCCGATCACGACCTCTCTGGTCGCAGAACTGATGATGGTGTCGGTCATGGTTGGTCACTTTCGGAGGATTCGGTGATCGGGGGTTCTGGAGCGACGTCGTCGGGTCGTGCCCGTCCGTCGCCCGATGACGGATCGAGGCCGCCATTGGCGACGAGTGCCTCGAGTCGGTCACGTGGATACTCGTCGTCGATCTCCGCACTCCGCTGATCCAGTTGTGCTTCGACGTCGCCGTTGGTGAGCGGGCTCGACGTTGTCCGCCACTGCTGAACGTAGTCATGTGTCGACGTCAACCCGGCGACTGCGGCGGCCCGATCGATCGCGTGCTGGAAGCGAGCGTGGAGCAGGACCTTGTGCTGGTCGTCACCGGCTCGCCCGGTGAGCTGGGCGGGGATGTCCCGCCACGAGATCGTGGACAGGGTCGGTCCACCTCGACGACGGCCACCGCGCCGCGCCGACTGGCGCTCGCGCAATTCGCCTTGGTCGGGCCCGAGCTCGGGTCCCGGTTCGGTGATGTCATCGTTCATCCGGGGCGTCCTGCGATCTCGACCAACGTGCTCTCCAATGCTCCGTACCCGGTGCGTTCGACGATCATCGACACGCCCAGGCGTTCGGCGGCAGCCTCCGCGCGCTCGACCAGGCCGGGGTCGTCGGTCTGGGCGAGATAGACGAGGCGGGTGTAGTTGCCGAAGTACATCGGCAACAGCTCCGGGTGTCGCTCGATGCCGAGTCCCTGCCAGATCAGGCGGTCGAAGTGCTTCACGAGGAAGTCCGTGAGATAGAAGGAACCGATCTCGTGGTCCTGGATTTCGGCGAAGCGGGGCGCGGTTGCGAAGAACTCGTAGCAGTGCGCACCGGACAACATCTCGACGCCTTCTTCGGCGCACACCTGCGCGAGCCGCCCTCCTGTGCCGCAATCGGCGTACCCGATGAAGACCTGATCGAAATGGGCGCGGCCGACCGAGCCTTCGGCGTGGGTGACCCGTACTTCACCGTCGACCAGGTCGGCGCCGGCCAGGTCTTCGGCGCCGTCACGCTCGGCTTCGCCACCGCGAGCCCGTCGGATCCGGCCGCGCACGGCCTCGGGGATCTCCTCGGGGCGGTTGTGGAGCGCGGCCGGCAGGCACTCGACGGTCACGTTGCCGAGACGGTTCATCTCGGTGATCGCCTTCAACTCGTGAGCGAGTGCGCCACACACGATCACGAGCGTGCGCGGCGGGTTCATGGTCAGGCGTGAACCGAGGGGCCAGCTGGTTCCGGATTGCCGCGGCGGGCCGTGACCAGTTGCTTGGCCATCTCCGATGCCACCGCAGCGTCCCGGCAGTAACCGTCGGCACCGATTGCGTCGCCGAACTCCTGGTTGAGTGGAGCGCCACCGACGAGGATGATCTGGTCGTCGCGGCGGCCGCGTTCGGTCAGCGTGTCGATGACGACCTTCATGTACGGCATCGTCGTGGTCAGCAACGCCGACATGCCCAGGATGTCGGGCTGGTGCTCGTCGAGTGCAGCGATGAACTCGTCGACGTCGGTGTTGATACCGAGGTCGATGACCTCGAATCCGGCGCCTTCCAACATCATCGCCACGAGGTTCTTGCCGATGTCGTGGATGTCGCCCTTGACCGTGCCGATCACGACCTTGCCGACGGACTCGGCGCCGGTCTCGGCCAGCAGCGGACGCAGGATCTCCATGCCGGCCTTCATCGCGTTCGCCGACAGCAGCACTTCGGGGACGAAGAGGATGCCGTCGCGGAAGTCGATGCCGACGATCCGCATCCCTTCGACGAGGGCGTCGTTCAGCACCTTCTCTGCACTCCAACCACGATCGAGCAGGATCGTGGTGCCTTCGGCGATCTCGTCCTTGAGACCGTCGTACAGATCGTCGTGCATCTGCAGTGTCAGATCTTCGTCGCTCAGCGTTGCGAGGTCGATCTCTTCGTCGTCGCCGTCGGTTGCGTCGTTGTCGACGTCAGTCATGTCATGACCCCCAGAGGTGGAGTGGGCTCGCTGCCCCGAGCGGAACAACCGAGTCGTTCCGTATCGCGGAACTGTACCGTATAGTGAAACAGTACGCCAGGCCCCTCTGGGCCGACTCCTCTGAGCGGCGTGCGACCACGATACAGGCAGAGCAGGAGCACGTCACATGTCAGGAGTGCAATCGATCGAGCGAGCGTTCGCCATCTTGCGTGTCCTGTCCCGCGGACCGCTCGGGGTGACCGACATCGCGGAACGCACCAGTCTTGCCGAAGTCGACCGTGTCGCGCCTGCTCGCTGCGCTCGAGCACGAAGACGCGGTGCTGCAGGTCGAGGTCGGCGGTGGCTACTCGATCGGCTCGACGCTCGCCACGCTCGGGGAGGCCGCGAGCCCGACCGCCAGCCTGCGATCGGTCGTGCGGCCGTTCGTCGAAGAACTTGGCGATGCTGACCGGCGGAAGCGCCGGTTTCACCGTGCGCGAGGGCGACCGGGCGTACTGGGTCGACAACGTCGATGACGCCGACGAATTGGTCACCCTCGCCGATCAGACGGGGCAGTCGTTCTCGCTGCACACGGTGCCGACCGGCCTTGCGATGCTGTCGAAGTTCTCCGATGAGGAGCTCGATCACTATCTCGCGACGTCGGTGCCGGGCGGCGTCGACGGGCCGTTCGACAGTGCCGACGCAGTGCGTCAGCGGCTCATCAGCGTCCGCGCCGACGGCGTGATGCTGTCGCGCGAGGAACTCGATCCGGGGGTCAATGCGGTTGCTGCGGCATTCCGCGGATCCCGCTGGAGACTGGGACGGTGCGCTCTACGTGCAGGGCCCGTCGTTCCGCTTCCCCGACGACGGCGACGAACAACGCGTGGTCAAGCTCGTCTCGGAGGCGGCGATGCAGTTCTCCGACCGACTCGTCGGTCGCTGAGCGCCCCGCCCGTTCATCGTGACAGGATGAGTCGGGGATGGACTCCGAGCACGGTCACGGCGCGAATGAGCTGGGGATCGGTTCGTATCGCGACGCGCTCGTCGAACGCCTGGTCGAGAAGCTCACCGGAGCGGCGCCTCGGTCGGTGGTACTCCGCGGCCCGGCCGGAATCGGCAAGTCCCGCGTCGCGGAACGCGTCGTGGATGCGCTCGAGGTCGGCGTCGTCCGAGGTGGCGGTGCGGCGGTGTTCGCCGGCGAGGCGCAGCAGTTCCTCGACTTCGGCGCGTTGCTCCATCTCATCCCGCTCGACGCCCCACCGGTGACCGCCGAGTTCGAACTCGTGCAGCGGTTGCGTCGTGGGCTCGTCGAACAGGCGACGCGCACGGTCGTCAGCATCGACGACGTCGGGATGCTCGACCGCAAGTCGGCGGCGATCGTCGACGGTCTCGTGCGCACCGGCGACATCACCGTCCTGGTCGACGGAGCGCACCGCCGCCGACGGTGAACACGACGAGGATCATCATCTCACCGGTGCGCTCCGTGACCTCGCCGAGTCGATCGTCGTGGAGCCGCTCGAGGTCGAGGCCCTGACAGCGTTGCTCGTCGAGTGGGCCGGGCCCGGGGAGATGGGCTCGCTGCGCCGGCTGGCCGCGATGAGCGAGGGGAATCCGCTCGCCCTGCGCGAGCTGCTCGCCTCGGCACGCGCGTCGTCGTCGATCTCCGAGCGGGCGGGGCTGTGGTATCTCGACGACTTCGTACCGAGTGGGCGGTCGCTCGAGCAGCTGGTCGCGTCACACCTCGCCGCCTGTCTCCAGTCCGAGTGGGATCTCCTCCGCACGATCGCGATCGCGGGCAGCGTGCCGCGCAGCGTGTTCACCCGCCTCGACATCGAGGCGGTCGAGCGACTCGAACGGGCGCATCTGGTCGTCGGCGATCCGTGCTCCATCGATCATCCGTTGTACGCCGAGGTGATCCGGGGTCAGCTGGTCGGACAGGAGACGCGACGTCTGTATTCGAAGTTGGCGTCGGCAGTGGTTCCCGACGATGGTGTCGATCCGGCCCGCCTGGCCGAGTGGATGCTCGATTCCGAGAGCGGGATCGACGATCGCACCGCCCGCCTCGGTGCTGCGGTGGCACTGGGTCGATGGGAGAACGGGTTCGCGCGGCGATTGATCGCAGCGATCGAGACGCCGACCGCGGCAGATCTGGTCCAGCTCATCTGGGCGCACGCGAACGATGGTGAGCTGGAGGCGGCCCAAGACGTGGCCGAGCGGGCGATCGACGCGGCCGAGACCGAGGCCGAACGGGTCGATGCAGGGCTTGCTCGCGCCGAGCTGTGGTGCCTGCAGCTCGGACGGAGCGACGACGGATATGTGCAGTCTGGGGGCGCTCCGCGACACGCTCACGCAGCACGATCAGATCGCTCGGGTCGACGGTGCGACGGCGCTCTTCATGCGGATGACCGGCAAGGGGTCACTGGCCAGCGTCTCAACCGCTGCGGCGACCGCGACCGAGGTCACCTCGGACGCAGCCCGCCTGTCGGTCCTGATCGCGGACGCCTTCGGAAAGGTGTTCACTGGGCACGTTCGACGCCGTCGGTGACGTCATCGTCGAGGGCTACGAACTCGCGGAACGGCTGTCGGCTCCCCACGACGACCGTGCGCCTCGGCATCGCCGATGCCCTGCGCCACATGCTCGTCGGTGATCTGGCCCGTGCGCACGAAGTCGTCGATCGTTGGTTGCGTCTCGCCGACGTTTCGATGGTCCGCCCCGCCCACGCCGTCTGGCTCGGTCTCGGTGCGCAGCTCGCTTCGTTCGAGGGCGACTTCGCGCGAGCCGTTCTGCGCAGCCGCGAAGCGGTCCGTGCCGCTGATCACGTCGACGACATCGGCGCCGGCGGATTCGTCCGAGGTGAGCTGCGGGCCGTGCTCGTCGAACTCGGACTCGAGGCGGATCCGCACCCCGGCGAGTCGCCGTTGGGGCGCGCCCGAGCCGAACTCCGGCTGACGGATCCCGATCTGGTCGACGCCCGGGCGGCCGAGCTGACGACGCAGGCGGTCGACTCCGGCTATGTCCTGTGGGCGCCGTGGCTCGGCCTCGAGGCCGTCCGTCGGGGCCCGGCACCGATGTCGGCCGCTGCTGGTGATCGAGGTGGCCGGCCGTATCGACGGGCGACTCGCCGCCGCCGTGACCGCCTTTGCCAGCGGCTCGTTGGAGCGAGATGTCGACGATCTCGCCCGAGCTGTGGAGGCGTTCCTCGCATGCGGAGCGAACTCGCCGGCCCTCGACGCGCTGCTGTCGGAGGTCGACGTCGCCGTCGAAGCGGGCGCCGACACGGTCTCGATCCGCCGTCACCTCCTCGCCGCCCGGTCGCTCGCCGCCAACATGACGCCGCACGCGCCGCCGCGTGTTGCCGCGCGGCTCGCCCAGCTCGCAGATCAGATCGACATGCCCAGCGACCGGCAGCTGGAGATCGCCCGCCTGGTTGCCGACGGCAAGTCGAGCAAGGACGTCGCGGCCGAGTTGGTGGTTTCGGCGCGAACCGTCGACAACCACTTGGCCGCCGTGTATCGGCAGCTCGGACTCGCGGGTCGCCACGAGCTGGGTCACCTTCCGCTCTGACCCCGACCGCAACGCAGTTCGGCCGGCGCAGGTCGGGCATCGGTGTCGGCGGTCGTGGCGCTCGTCCGATTCCAACGTGACATGCGGCGACCGATCGGGACGCGAGAGTTTGGGAAGGAATTCACGAGCCCTGGTATCTTCGGGCCCGTATGTCGGATTTCCTTCGCGACTATCTGAACGTCGTCTGGTTCGGAGCCGCCGCCCTCGCCATCGGTGGGTTGCTGCTCGGGCTCGCCGCGGCCGTTCGTCCCACCTTCCCCTCCGCCGAGAAGTACATCGCGTACGAGTCGGGCGTCGATCCCGTCGGCATGGGCTGGTCCCAGAGCCAGATCCGGTACTACGTGTTCGCGCTGCTCTTCGTCATCTTCGACGTCGAAGCGGTGTTCTTGTTCCCGTGGGCAGCCAACATCGAGCGTTACGGGACCTTCGGCCTCGTCGTGATGCTGGTGTTCATCGTGCTGCTGCTCGACGGGTTGTTCTACGCCTGGAAGCGCGGGCTGCTCCGTTGGGTGTGACCTCAGATGGTGACGCGGAGCGAGATTGCAGCGATGATGAACGAAACGAATCGACAAGGAGTGCACTGACATGGGTCTCGTCGACAAGGGCCGGATGCCGGCACCGCTCACCAAGCTGTTCAACATGAGCCGCTCGTACAGCCTGTGGGTGTACCAGTGGGGCCTCGCCTGCTGCGCCATCGAGATGGGCGCCGCCTTCGGCTCGCCGCGTTACGACGTGATGCGCCTCGGCGTGATCCCGTTGCCGGCCAGCCCGCGCCAGGCCGACTTCGTCTGCGTGTCCGGCACCGTCACCGACAAGATGGCGCCGGCCGTGAAGCGCCTGTGGGAGCAGATGCCCGAGCCGAAGTACGCGATCTCGATGGGCTCGTGCGCGAACTGCGGCGGCCCGTACTGGGACAGCTACTCGGTGACGAAGGGCGTCGACCAGATCATTCCGATCGACGTCTACGTGCCCGGCTGCCCGCCCCGCCCCGAAGCCCTGCTCGAGGGCATCGTGCTGCTCCAGCAGCGGATCAAGAACGAGGACATGCAGGCCAAGTGGAAGGGCGACGAGTTCACGACGCTCCAGGCCACGCGTGCCGCCGAGCGCGGCGAGTTGAGCGCGGGGGAGCCGACCGGCCAGACGACGCACGACATCTCGACCGATCCGCAGCCGATCCCCGAGCGTGACCGGCCCGAACCGATCGTCGTGGGCGGTGGCCCCATTGAGTGACACCGAGACCACCCCGGACAACCGACCGGACGCGCCTCAGGCGCTCCCCGGTGACGGCCTCCGCGAAGGCATCGTCGACGACCTCCGCAGCCGCATCGGCGACGCGCTGATCGAGTTCCACATCGTGCCCAACGACGACCTGTTCGTCCGCGTCGCCACCGACTCGTGGGCCGACGACCGGGGCTGCACTGAAGACGGCCGGCTTCTCGTGGTTCTCGTTCCTGTCGGCGATCGACTGGATGCCGTCGCCGTACGGCAAGGGCGAAGAGGATCCGACGGTCGAGAAGGAACCGATCGACATGACGATCAAGCAGGGTGTCTGCGGCGGCGAGACCCGGATGCAGGTGTTCGCCCGCCTGACCGACCTCGACCGCCACGTCGGCGATCACGATCAAGGCCGACGTGCCCGATGACGATGCCGGTCGTCGACTCGTGGACCGGCTCGTTCGCCGGTGCCAACTGGCACGAGCGCGAGTGTCACGAGATGTTCGGCATCGGCTTCAACGGCCATCCCGACCTCCGCAACATGTACCTGCCCGGCGACTTCGAAGGGCACCCGTTGAAGAAGGACTTCCCGCTGTTGGCGCGCATGGTCAAGCCGTGGCCCGGCATCGTCGACGTGGAACCGATGCCCGTCCAAGACGAGGAAGAGGAAGGTGGCGACTCATGACGCGATGCACGTGGGTCAGATTCGACGTGACGGGGGTCTCATGACGATGATGTCCGATCGTCAGCAGCTGAGCTACATCGCCTCGCAGGCCGCCGATGCCCGCCTGAACGTCGAGCTCGAGACCGAGGGCATGACCCTCAACATCGGCCCGCAGCACCCGGCCACGCACGGCACCCTGCGGATCATCGCCCGCCTCGACGGCGAGCAGGTCATCTGGGCCGAGCCATCCGCCGGCTACATGCACCGCGGCTACGAGAAGCTGACCGAGGTCCGCACGTTCCCGCAGGTCACCACGCTGATCAACCGGATCGACTGGCTCGGCAGCTTCGCCAACGAGGTGCCGTTCATCCTCGCTGCCGAGAAGTTGATGGAGATCGAGGCGCCGCCGCGTGCTCAGGTGATCCGCACGATCCTGTTCGAGCTGTCGCGCATCGCGAACGTGTCGCTGTTCCTCGGCGACCTCGGCGTGCAGATGGGCGCGATCACCCCGGTGTTCCTCGCGTTCCGTGACCGCGAGTACGTGCTCAACCTGATCGAGGGTGCCACGGGCGGCCGGTTCCACCCGAACTTCGACCGCATCGGTGGCCTCAAGGACGATCTGCCGAAGGGCTGGATCGACGAGACCAAGCAGGTCATGAAGAAGCTGATCGGCTTCTGCGACGAGATCGAGGACCTGCTGTTCGGCAACGAGATCTTCCAGAGCCGGATGCGCGGCATCGGCGTGATCCCGGCCGACATCGCCGAGGAGTACGGCCTGTCGGGTGCGAACCTGCGGGCCTCGGGCGTCGACTACGACCTGCGTCGCGATCAGGACATCGCGCTCGCATACGACAAGGCCGATTTCAAGGTCTGGACCCACCCCGACGGCGACTCGTGGGCCCGCTGCTGGATCCGCCTGCAGGAGACACGCGAGTCGTGCAAGATCGTGCAGCAGCTGATCGAGCAGATCCCTGCCGGACCGGTCATGACCAAGGTCCCGCGCATCATCAAGGTGCCCGAGGGGGAGGCCTACGTCTCGACCGAGAATCCGCTCGGCGAGATGGGCTACTACGTCGTCTCGAAGGGCGACCTCGGGCCGTTCCGCGTCAAGATCCGCTCGGCGAGCTTCAACAACATCAGCATCACCCCGTGGGTGCTGAAGGGCGTCTACGTTCCCGACATCATCACGATCCTCGCCTCGCTCTACTTCATCCTCGGAGACATCGACCGATGATCAGTGCGCTCGCTGTCGAGATCCCGTACTGGGGTCAGTCGATCTTCCGCGTCGTCGGTGGACTCGTTGCGGTGCTGCTGCCTGCGGGCGGCATCGTCTACCTCTTCCTGTTCAAGATGATGTCGTTCATGCAGAGCCGTCTCGGCCCGATGGAAGCGGGTCCGTACGGCTCGATGCAGCTGCTCGCCGAAGTCGGCAAGTGGATGCAGAAGGAGGACATCGCTCCCGACAACGCCGACAAGCCGATCTTCAAGATCGCGCCGCTCGTCGTGCTCCTGTCGACGTTCCTGCTGATCGTCGTCGTGCCGTTCGGGCCCGACGCGGTCTTCGCCGACTTCGACACCGGCGTCTTCTACTTCCTCGCCGTCGGCTCGATCAGCGTGCTCGGCATCCTGATCGCCGGCTGGTCGAGTGCCAACAAGTACTCGCTGCTCGGCGGCCTCCGAGCGGCCGGCCAGCTGATCGCGTACGAGCTCCCGATGGTGCTCGCCACGCTCGGCGTCGTGATCCAGGCCGAGTCGATGAACCTCAACCGGATCATCGAGGTGCAGAACACCGGCGAGATCTTCGGGATCGGCTTCCTCGGCAACCCGTTCATCCTCACCCAGTTCGTCGGCTTCCTGATCTTCATGATCGCCGTCCAGGCCGAGCTGACCCAGGCGCCGTTCGACATGCCGATCGCCGAGTCCGAGCTCGTGTCCGGCTACATGACCGAGTACACCGGCTTCCGGTTCCTGATCTTCTTCATCGCCGAGTTCGCCACCGCCGGCGTGTTCGCGTTCATCGCCTCGGTGCTCTTCCTCGGCGGTTGGGGCGTTCCGTTCGACTGGTTCGGTTGGAGCAACCTCGACGACGTCGACTGGTGGATGAACATCGTCGGTCCGGTGATCCTGGCCACGAAGATGTTCGCCCTCGTGGGCGATCATCATGTGGGTCCGCTTCAGCTACCCCCGCTTCCGTGAGGATCAGCTCCAGACCTTCGCCTGGAAGTTCCTCATCCCCGTCTCGCTCGCCAACATCGCCGTCACGGCGATCCTGAAAGTTGCGATCTGATGCCCAAGCCCAAGGTTCCCGGCCTGATCAAGGGCCTCGGTGTCACGGCCCGCACGCTCGGCCGCACCGTCAAGGACGGCGCGAACACCGTGCAGTACCCGCACGAGAAGGAAGCCCCGCCGATTCGTGCCCGTGGCGTGATCGCGCTTGCACGAGGACAACTGCACCGCGTGCATGCTGTGCTCGCGCAGCTGCCCCGACTGGTGCATCTACATCGAGGGCCACAAGCAGCTCGCCCCGCCGCGCCGCGCCGGCGGCAAGCCGCGCCAGGTCAACCACCTCGACCGCTTCGACATCGACTACGCGCTGTGCATGTACTGCGGTATCTGTGTCGAGGTGTGCCCCTTCGATGCGCTGTTCTGGAGTCCGGAGTACGAGTACTCCGAACCGAAGATCGCCGACCTCTTGCACGACAAGGAGAAGCTCGGTGAGTGGATGGAGACCGTGCCCGAGGCACCCGAGCTCGAAGCAGGAGCCGGTAAGTGACCGACGTGAGCCCATCGTGCACGACGGACCTTCGATGGTCGCGGGAGGCACGATGAACACCCTGATCCTGGCGGCCGACGGCGTGAACGTCGCGCAGAACGTCGGCTTCGGCATCATTGCGGCGGTGATGATCTTCGCGGCGTTGTCGGTCGTCACGACCAAGAACGTCGTCCACGCGGCGCTGTGGCTCGCCATGGTGCTCGCCGGCATGGCGGCCCAGTTCATCCTGGCGGCTGCCGAGTTCGTCGCCGTCTCGCAGGTGATGGTCTACATCGGCGCCGTGATGGTGCTGTTCCTGTTCGGCATCATGCTCACTCGCGCCCAGATCGGGTCCGAGACCGGGCTCAACAACAAGTCGTGGGGCGTCGGCATCCCGGTCGCGGTCGTCCTGTTCGGCCTCCTCGCCTACGTCGTGCTCGATGCCGTCGAGGACAACACGATCGCCGAAGTCGAACTGACCGGGGCGAACAACGAGGCGACGCTCGAGATCGCCGACCGCGTGCTGTCGCCCTATCTCGCCCCGTTCTTCGGGATGACGTTCGTGCTCCTCGCCGCCGCCATCGGCGCCATCGTCCTGGCTCGGAAGGACTGAGGCCGACCCATGCTTGCTGCCAACTTCCTCCTGCTCGCTGCGGTCCTGTTCTGCATCGGTGTGTTCGGCGTCATCGCGCGTCGCAACGCCGTCATGGTGCTGATGTCGATCGAGCTCGTGCTGAGCTCGGTGAACCTCAACCTGATCGCGTTCGCGCTCATGAACAACGACGTCGACGGGCAGGTGTTCGCCCTGTTCGTCATCGCGATCGCCGCTGCCGAAGTCGGTGTCGGGCTCGCGATGGTCCTGCTGATCTACCGCAACCGTCGGTCGATCTCGCTCGACGAACTCTCGGAATTGAAGGGCTGACCCGGTGCTCGCGGCAGAAGAAGTCCAAGAAGCGCTCACACTGAGCTCCGGCTGGTTCCTCGAGAACCTGTGGCTGGTCGGTCTGATTCCGGCGATCGCCTTCGCGCTGATCATGGGATTCGGCAAGAAGATGCCGAACGGCGGCTCCGAGTTCGGACTCGCCTCGATGGTCGCCTCACTGGTCGTTGCGACCGGTGCCGGGCTCGCAGTGGATGAACCGTGTCGATTCCGCGGAGGAAGCGGGCCACGGCGACGAACGAGGCGATCGGTCTGCTCCAGACCTTCGGCCGATCGGTTCCGCGTGCGGCGGAAGGCGCCGAGGCCGAACCGTTCATCGAGCCGGTGCTGACCACGTGGGTCTGGTGGCAGAACTCGGGTCTCGAATTCGGGATCGGCTCGTTGGGTGACGGCTTGGGAATCCTGTTGCTCTGGCTCGTCGCATTCATCTCGCTCCTGGTCCAGATCTTCAGCCTCGACTACGTCCGCGACGATCGTCGCTACACCCAGTTCTTCGGTGCGCTCACGCTGTTCTCGGCCGGCATGCTGATCATGGTCATGGCCGCCGAACATGATCCAGCTGATCCTCGGCTGGGAGATCATGGGCCTCACGTCGTGGATGCTGATCGGGCACTGGTGGGAGGATCACGCGAATTCGAAAGCGGGCCTCAAGGCCTTCCTCACGGTGCGCGTCGGCGACGTCGGGCTGCTCGTCGGCACGATCATCATCTACTTCTCGTCGAGCGGCTGGATCGCCGAGAACCTGCCCGGCAAGTCGGGCTTCGACATCGACGCGATCCAGGCGTGGGCGCTGTCGGGCGACTCGTCGGCGAGTGGTGCCGCGATTGTCGTCGCCGCGACTGCGCTGTTCATCGCCTGCATCGGCAAGTCGGGCCAGTTCCCGTTGCACACGTGGCTCCCCGACGCCATGGCCGGCCCGACCCCGGTGTCGTCGCTCCTCCACTCGTCGACGATGGTCGTCGCCGGCGTGTTCCTCGTCGCCCGCGTCTACCCGGTCTTCTGGGAAGGCTTCAACATCGCCAACGGTGGGCTGAGCTTCATCGCGATCATCGGTGGCATCACCATCGTGATCGCCGCGCTCCTCGCGTTCGTGCAGGACGACATCAAGAAGGTGCTCGCGTACTCGACCGTGAGCCAGCTCGGCTACATGATGCTCGGCCTCGGGACCGGTGCCTGGCTGCCAGCCGTCTTCCACATCTTCACGCACGCCTTCTTCAAGTGTTGCCTCTTCCTCTGCGCCGGCTCGATCAGCCATTCGGGATCGCATCACTCCTTCGACATGAAGCAGGACATGGGTGGGCTGCGCAAGCACATGCCGATCACGTTCTGGGCCTGGATCGTCTCGACGCTCGCGCTCACCGGTGTGATCCCGTTCGCCGGGTTCTGGTCGAAGGACGAGATCATCGACAACGTCGGCAACAACGGCTACACGGTCCTGATGTGGGTCGGTCTGGGTGGTGCGGCGTTGACCGCGATGTACATGACCAGGGCGACGTACCTCACCTTCTTCGGTGAGCCCCGCGGTGCCGCTGCCGGCCATCACGGTGATCACGACGACGAGCACGACCTCACATTGGAGGAGCACGAGCTCGAATTGGCGACCGTGGGAGCGCGCGAAGGCGGCGACGATGTCGACACCGGCACCCCCAAGTCGCTCGGTGCCGCGGCGAATGCCCACGACGATCACGACGATCACGGTCCTCACGAGTCGGGCAAGCTGATCACGATCCCGATCGCCATCCTCGCGTTCTTCGCGCTCACCGCCGGCTTCGTGAACCCGACACCGCTCGCCACCGACACGTTCGGCTTCTCGCTGGGCGAAGGCGTCGAAGTCCTCAAGAAGTACGTCGAGCCCCGGTACGAGCCGGTGGCGACCGAGGCGGTTGCACCCGGTGGACCGGGCGAGTCGCTGACTCCGCTCGTGCCGCAGTTCGCCGAGGAAGGCGATCACGGCGAGGACGCCTATGCGACCGGATGTGGTCGCACCACGCCGCCCGAGGGCGCAGTCTGCTACTTCCCGAAGGTGGTACATGCGGTACCGACACTCGGCAAGATCGTGCTCTCGCTCGCCGTCGTCGCGGTCGGGTACGCGCTCGCGATCAGCTTCTGTCTCGCCTTCTACAAGCGGCGCGACCCGCGCCTCGTCGGACTGACGGAGCGCAACAAGCTCGCCCGTGCGGGCTACACGTTCCTGGCCAACAAGTACTACCTCGACGACCTGTACGAGAACGTGATCGTTCGGGCGGTTGCCCACCCGATCTCCTCGGCCGCCTATTGGGTCAATCAGCACGTGCTCGACGCGACGGTCGACGCCGTCGGCGAAGGCGGCAAGCGCAGCGGGCAATGGGTCTACGACAACATCGACCAGAAGATCGTCGACGGCGCCGTTGACGGCGCAGGCACCGTTGCGGAGGAAACCGGTCACGGACTGCAGAGCACGCAGTCCGGCTTCATCAGCCAGTACGGCGCACTCCTCTTCGGCGCGGCCGCGGTCGGCGCCATCGTCCTCGTCATCATCAATGTCGGCTGAGCCGATGCGTCCACGACTGAACATCACAGAAGAACAGAGACTTCGAGAAAATCATGGAACTCACCGACAACAACTGGATCCTGAGCGTCGGCACCTTCTTGCCGCTGCTCGGTGCTCTCGCGATCATGTTCGGCACCAGCAGGGACGACGAGCGGACGCCGAAGGTCATCGGCATCTTCACCGCCGGCGTCACCCTGGCGATCGGCATCGCAACGCTGGTGCTCTTCGACTACGACCAGTCGGAGAATCTGCAGTTCTTCGTCGACGTCGAGTGGATCGAGGTCATCTCGTCCAACTACACGATCGGCCTCGACGGCATCAGCCTGCCGCTGTACTTCCTGTCGATGGTCATCACGTTCCTCGTGATGATCTACAGCTGGGACAACATGCCCGACGCCGGCAACTCCAAGGCGTTCTACTCCCTGATGCTGATCCTCCAGACCGGCATGGCGGGCACCTTCATCGCCCAGGACCTCATCTTGTTCTTCGTGTTCTTCGAAGTCGTGCTGCTGCCGATGTACTTCATGATCGGCGTGTGGGGTGGCGAGCAGCGCAAGTACGCCTCGCTCAAGTTCTTCCTCTACACGATGTTCGGCTCGGCGTTCATGCTCGTCGCCTTCCTGGCACTGTTCTTCCAGACCGGCGCCGAGAGCTTCGGCTTCGCGCAGCTCATCGAGGCGGGCGCGGCGGTCGACCGGGACGTCCAGATCTGGATCTTCGCCGGCATGTTCCTCGGCTTCGCGGTGAAGGTGCCGATGTTCCCGTTCCACACGTGGCTCCCCGATGCGCACACCCAGGCGCCCACCCAGGGCTCGGTCATCCTGGCCGCGATCCTGCTGAAGCTCGGGACGTACGGCTTCGTCCGCATCGCGCTCCCGATGCTGCCGCAGGGTGCCGAGGCATGGGCTCCGGTGATCGGCGTCCTCGCCGTCATCGGCATCATCTACGGCGCCCTCGGCTGTCTCGCGCAGACCGACATGAAGCGCCTGATCGCCTTCTCGTCGGTGGCCCACATGGGCTACGTGATGCTCGGCATCTCGACGCTGACCACGTTCGGCATCAACGCCGCGCTGTTCGGCATGGTCGCGCACGGGCTGATCACGGGCATGCTCTTCTTCGTCGCGGGCTCGATCAAGCACCGGTACCACACGCTCGAGATCAAACGCCTGAGCGGCATGCTCATCCAGATGCCGCGGATGGGCTGGATCCTCGGCTTCTGCCGCGATGGCGTCGCTCGGGCTTGCCTGGCCTCGCAGGATTCTGGGGCGAGTTCCCGGCGATCCTGTCGGCCTACAACCCGCACCCGGCGCTGAGCGAAGAGCTGTTCCGCACCCTGATGGTGATCGCTGCGATCGGTACGGTGCTCGCTGCCTCCTATCTGCTGTGGCTCTACCAGCGCACGGCAATGGGTGAGCCGACCGAAGAGTTCGCCGGCCACTCCGATGCCGAGCATGCCGCGGCCGGTGCCCACGACAGCCACGGTGTCGCCCACTCGCTCAGCTCGGCCGCCAACGACCGACGACCATCACGACGACATCCACGATGTCCAGCCGACCGAGTGGATGGCGTGGACGCCGCTCCTCGATCGCGATCCTCGTGTTCGGCGTCTACCCGGCGCTGATGTTCAAGGTCCTCGATCCCGCAGTGACCCGACTCGTCGAGACCATTTCGGCTGGCATCCCGCAATGATCGGTGTGATCTCGTCACTCTTCGCGCAGGCCGACTGGGTCTGCGCCCGCGATCGACTGGCATGCGATCGCGCCCGAGCTGATCCTGGTGATCGGGATCAACATCGTGCTGCTCGTCGACCTCAACATCGAGGATTCGAAGAAGTGGACCATTGCGACGCTCACCGGCTTCGTCCTGCTCGCGGCATTCATCCCGGTGGTGACCCTCGGTCTCGAACTCGATGGGGTGCCGCGGGAGTTGTTCGACGGTCGCTACGTGATCGACGAGTACGCGCTCGTCCTGAAGGCGCTGTTCCTGCTCGTCGGCTACGTGGTCATCCTGATGAGCCAGAACGAGCTCGAAGAGGGTGGGTACTACCAGGGCGAGTTCTACATCCTGATGCTGTGTTCGATCCTCGGCATGGTGATGATGACCTCGGCCCGCGACCTGATCTCGATCTTCGTGGCGTTGGAGTTGTTGTCGATCCCTGCGTACATGATGGCGGCGTGGCGCAAACGCTCGGCGGTGTCGAACGAAGCGGGCGTGAAGTACTACCTGCTCGGCGTGTTCGCGTCGGCGATCATGCTGTTCGGGATGTCGTATCTCTACGGTGCGACGTCGTCGACGAAGCTGACCGAGATCGGTGCCGCCCTCACCGACGGTGATCTGCTCGGGCTCGAAGTCGTCGGTGTCGTGTTCGTGATCGTCGGCTTCGCGTTCAAGGTCTCGGCCGTGCCGTTCCATTCGTGGGCGCCGGACACGTACGAGGGCGCCCCGACACCCGTGACGGCGTTCTTGTCGGTCGCGTCGAAGGCGGCCGGTTTCGTGGCCCTGGTCACGCTCATCTTCGTCGCGTTCCCGAACGCCAGTGACGTGTACGGCCCGCTGATCTGGGCGATGGCCGCGCTCACGATGACGGTCGGCAACGTGCTGGCACTGCGCCAGACCAACATCGTGCGGATGCTCGCCTACTCCTCGGTCAGCCAGGGCGGATTCATCTTGATGCCGTTGGCATTCGCCGGCGATGCCGACGCGTCGGGCTCGGCCCTCAACGCCGTCGTGGTCTACCTGCTCGTCTACGCCTTCATGAACCTCGGCGCGTTCGCTGTCGTGATCGCGGTCTCGCGCAAGACGGGGTCGGGCGAGATCTCCTCGTTCGGCGGTCTGTTCAACTATGCCCCCGGCATGGCCGTGGCGATGACTGTCTTCATGGCGTCGCTCGCCGGAATCCCGCCGCTCGGCGGCTGGTTCGCGAAGTTCAACGCGTTCAAGGCCGTGCTCGACGCCGACACCACGTCGGCGTACGTACTCGCCTGCATCGCAGCCGTCAACACGGTGATTTCTGCGGCGTACTACTTCCGCGTGTTGCGCGTCGTGTGGGTCGACGAGGTGCCCGACGGCAACACAGCCCCGATCAAGCCGCCGTCGCCCATCATTGCGGCATTGGCGATCACGGTCATCGGCACCATCGCCGTCGGCGTGTATCCCAACCTGGTCGCCGGCTTCGGCAACCTGCAAGACCTCACCGGCGCCCTGCCCGGCTGATCGCCCAACGAGTGGGTCAGACCCCCAGCCCGCAACACGATTGACGCCCAGATCACGGCCGGTCGTCACGATGACGACATGGTTGCTGTTCATCGTTGTGTTGCTCGTTCTGCCGCTGCCGGACTGGTGTGTGTCGCCTCCCTGATCGGCACCGCCCCGCCGGCAGCTGCCGAACCCGTCGAGGGGTTCGAGGAGGCCGAGCTGGTCGCCGACCTCGAGACGGTTCCGGCGGGCAGCGATCTCGGAGATCGGGCGGTGGTCGTCGGCGAGCACGTCTACCTGCTCCAGTTCACCGACAACGATGTCCCCGACGCGACCCGCGTCTGGGAGTATCACGTCCCGTCGGACACGATCCGACAGGTCGATCTCTCGGCGTTCTGGCAGGTCACCGACCTCGGCACTGCGTACGGCGGTCGTCTCGTCTTCGCCGCGCAGCGAGACGACGGGACGGGGTCGCCGGAGGATGTCCTGGCGACGGTCGTGCCTGGAGGGACGCCGAGTGTCGTGCGTGCCTTCGGCAACCGTCCGTCCGAGTTCGCAGGGGGGCGCGACGCGGTGTACTTCGTGGTCGACGGCGGCGCGCTGTGGTCGAGTGACTTGACACAGCCCGGCACGATCGAGCTCTCGTCGGGCTACTTCGGGATGAGCGACCTCGCCCCCGCAGTGAAAGGAGACGGATCGGAGGTCGTGTACCTGAACGCCAACGGGGGTGCAGGGGAAGAGCCCCACCGCTACGACCCGGGCAACGGTCTCACGGCGTTCGACCTCGCGCCGGGCACCGCGTCGAGCGCGCCGAGCGACTTCCACATCGTCGACGGGGCGGCGTACTTCGGTGCCACGGCGTCGGGCGTTCGCGGTCTCTACCGTCTCGAGGGTGACGACCTCGTGACCCTCGCACCTGAGCTGCTCCAGGGCGACGTCACCGGGCCATACGGGTCCGGTCGTCGGGTCTACGTGTCGTTACGAGAACGGCGCCGCGGAGGACCTCGGCTACTTCGATCATGACGCCGATGCACTCACGACCGTCGTCGCCGGTTTCGGCGAGATGGACGATGCCTTCCCACTCGGCGTGGAGGGGCTGCTGCTCGTCCAGTCGAGGAGTGGGGGTGCGCAGGCAGTCTGGTTCACCGACGGCACCACCAATGGCACCGTCGAAGTGCGCGGCGTCGGTTCACTCGATCCTCCGGCGACGAGCCTTGCCGGCGCACCGGACGCGACCGGCTCGTCGGCGCTGTTCATCGCCGACGACGGAGCAGCTCAACGGGTGTGGCGCTACGAACCAGGGGCGTCGCCGGTCGCGATCGACCCCTCGGCGTTCGGCGGCGAGTTCTCCTCGTCAGGCGACGAGTTCTTCGTCTCGTCGGCAGACGATCGCTGGGTCTTCTCGGCGCTGTCGGCCACGGACGGCGTGGAGCCGTTCCGCTCGAGTGGCACGACGGCGTCGACCGCCGTGATCTCCGATCTGACACCCGGCACACTCGGCTCGTCGCCGCGCCGATTCTCGGCGACGGACGTTGGCATCGAGTTCACGGCTGACCGCCAAGGCGTCGCCGACGACACCATCGTCGCTGTCGGAGACGATGCGGTGCCGTCAGAACGCACCCTCGGTCTCCAACCGGGCGACGAGTTGATCGACCTCGTGCGCGAGCCGGACGGGTCGTACCTGGTGGTCGTCGACAAGGGCGTTGGTAGGAAGTTCTGGCTGGTCCGCAGCGCGGGCGGCGTCACCACGGACCTGGGTGCGCTGGGCAGCGAGACGCCGACAAAGCTGCTCCTCGCCGGCAACCGGTTGTTCTTCCAGCCGTCGGGCGTGCCTGCAGGCCGGGTGGCATCGATCCGTACCGACGGCTCCGACCTGCAGCAGCTCGGCGAACTCGTCTGGCGGGATCCGACACCGCTGGGTGACGGCGTCGTGTTCGCCTCGTCCGCCTTGAATCCGGCAGACGGTGACGAACCGTGGTTCACCGATGGAACGGTGGCCGGAACCGTGCAGCTCGGTGACCTGCGCAACGGCTCTCGTGGCTCCAGTCCGGGACAGTTCGTCGAGTTCGAAGGCGATGTCTACTTCCTGGCCGTCAGCTCGGTGTGGCAGACCGACGGCACCCCCGGCGGCACGACCCAGGTGTGGAATTCGCTGAGGATCCGACAGCTCGGAACGGTCGGCGACGCCGGGCTTCTGGTCCGTACTGCGGACGGCCTGGGCTTCGTCACCTCGGCTGCTGGTGAATTCGCGCCGATCGCGGAACCGACGTACCCGAACGCACCCCTCTTCGAACTGTGGCCCGCCACCTCGCGTGCGAACCACGCGGTGTCACTGATCCTGGACGGTGGCGTGACGTGGATCGGTGTGGTCGACGACGTCGTGTTCTCCGCTGTCGAGGCACCGTTCAGCGGGACCGGCACGATCGAGCAAGCGGTCACCCATCGCGGCGTCGCGTACTTCCTCGTCAGCCGAGATGCCGGCCCGCAGGAGATCTGGCGAACCGATGGCACGGCGGACGGCACGGGGCCGGTGTGGACCCAACCCACGGCGGTCGAGCGGATCGACGCGTTGATCCAGAGCGGTGATCGAGTGTTCTTCGACGGCTGGACGCAGGAGAAGGGTGTCGAACTGTGGACGCTCGATCTCCGTCCGGCTGCACCCACCGGGGTGGCCGCGGTCGCCGGTGACGCGTCGGCCACGGTCTCGTGGAATGCGCCGATCGGCGAGGCGAGTCAGCCGATCACGGGCTACACGGTGAGCGCGGCGCCCGGTGGGGCGACGTGCACGACCACGGGTGCGCTGTCGTGCGTGGTGATCGGGCTCACGAATGGCACGAGTTACACCTTCACGGTGACGACCTCGAGTGGATCGAGCGTGTCCGCACCGTCGGTGCCGTCGGCGCCGGTCACGCCGCAGGCCCCGGTCCCGCCTGGTGTGCCCTTCGACGACGTCGAGACCGTTGTCCCGGTGCGGCTGTTGGACACGCGTGACACCGGTGAGACGATCGACGGGCGGTTCGAGAAGATCGGTCGTGTGGTCGCCGGTGGTGAGGTCGAACTCGACGTGCTGGGTCGAGGAGGGGTGGCACCCGACGCGGCGGCGGTGGTGTTGAACGTGACGATGATCCGTCCGGATGGGAATGGGTTCGTGACGATCTCGCCGTGCGGCGATCGTCCGAATGCGTCGTCGATGAACGCGCCGTCGTCGCGCGGTGTGGTCGCGAACGAGGTGGTCGCGAAGGTGAGCGCGAGTGGCAGGGTGTGTCTGTACTCGTCGACCGGCACCCACTTGGCGGCCGATGTCACCGGGTTCGTGCCGGAGTCGTCGTCGGTCGAGTCGCTCGAGCCGGCCCGCCTGCTCGATACCCGTGATGGTCAGAACACGGTCGACGACCGGTTTGCCGGTGTCGGCCGACTGCCTGCTGGTGGTGAGGTCGAGTTGGACGTGTTGGGTCGGGGCGGAGTGCCGGCGTCGGGTGTTGGTGCGGTGATCGTGAACGTGACGATGATCCGTCCGGATGGGAATGGGTTCGTGACGATTTCGCCGTGTGGTGTGCGTCCGAATGCGTCGTCGATGAATGCGCCGTCGGGTCGTGGTGTGGTCGCCAACGAGGTGATCGCGAAAGTCAGTGCCGCGGGCACGATGTGTCTGTACTCGTCGGTCGGCACGCATCTGGCGGCTGATGTGGTCGGCTACGTACCGGATGGTTCGGGCTTGTCGTCGGTGGAGCCTGGCCGGTTGCTCGACACCCGTGACGGTCGTGACACGGTCGACGACGAGTTCGCAGGTGTCGGTCGGCTGGTCGCCGGGGGCGAGGTCGAGCTCGACGTGCTTGATCGGGGAGGTGTGCCGGCGTCGGGTGTGGGCGCCGTCGTACTCAACGTGACGATGATCCGACCGGACGGCAACGGGTTCGTGACCGGGTATCCGTGTGGGACGCGTCCGTTGGCGTCGTCGTTGAATACTCCCGCCGGTGGTGGGGTCGTCGCGAACGAGTTGATCGCGCAGGTCAGCGCAGCGGGGACCGTGTGTCTCTACACGAGTGTCGGCACCGATCTCGCCGCCGACGTGACCGGCTACGTCGCGCACCTGAATGTTCGTCGGTGCCAGGCACCGACGAACATTTTCGTCCGCCCTCGGCGATTCGGCATCCCAGTCCAGGATGTCGCTTTGGTCAGGCTTTGGTGGCGTTCTGCAGAGTCGGTTGCATGACCCCGCAACACCTTCGTCGTGCCCTCGTCGCCGTTTCCGCAGCCGTGTGTTCCTCCGTCGTCGTGGCCCCGGCAACACCGGTGTCGGCACAGACGGCTTCGGAGACCTCGCAGGTCGACCTGCTCGGGCCACCCGGCAGTGTGGATTTCGGTAGGCGCGTCCTCGTGTTGAGCAACGGCAACTACGTTGTCACCGATCCCGGATGGTCGACCGCAGCTGCCGACCAGGTCGGAGCCGTGCACCTGTATGACGGTCGGACGAACCTGCTGATCAGCACGCTGACCGGATCGCAGGAGTTCGACGCCGTTGGGGGGAACACGCCGGTGGAGGTCGGTGATTCGAATTTCGTGGTCCCGAACCAGAACTGGGACAACGGCGACGTGCGAGATGCTGGGGCAGCGACATGGGTAGACGGTGAGAGCGGGCTCAACGGGGAGGTCTCGCCGGCGAACAGCCTCGTCGGTACGGTCGAAGACGACCGCGTCGGTCGTCCGGTCGCGTTCGCAGGGGGCAACTTCGCCGTCGTGAGTCCGGATTGGTCCGGCGGGCCGATTGCGGCGCGCGGGGCGGTGACGTGGGCACCGGGTGACGTCGGCATCGTCGGCCCCGTCACGTCGGCAAACAGCTTGGTTGGCACCAACGCAGGTGACGAGGTCGGCCAATGGGTCCAGACGACGTCGAGCGGCGACGTCCTGGTGCGCACGCCGTCGTGGGACAACGGGGGCGTGCTCGACGCCGGGGCCATCACGCTGATCGACGGCGATACCGGCCTCAGCGGGCCGGTGTCCTCGGCGAACAGTTTGGTGGGTTCGCAGGACGACGACGAGGTGGGCGACGAGGACGCGGTCGAGCTCACCAATGGCAACCTGGTCGCCGTCAGTACTCGCTGGGCGAATGGCTCCGAATCACGCGCCGGGGCCGTGACCTGGATCGATCCGATGGTCGGCACGGCGGGCGTGGTGAGCGAGGCCAACAGCCTCGTCGGTTTCGGGCGGTCCGACGAGGTGGAAGCGACGGTGTGGTCCCGCTCGCCAACGGCAACTACGTCGTTGCGAGCCCGGAATGGCGCGGCGACGATTTCGACGATCGGGGTGCCTATACCTGGGGTGATGGTTCGCAGGGCTCGACCGGGGTGGTCAGCGAGGCTAACAGCTTCGTCGGCGTGCCCGACGACGACGGCGAGGTCTTCAGCGACGTCACTGCATTGGAGAACGGGAACTATGTGGTCGCCATCACGACGACGGATCTCGCTGGATTCAACAACGTCGGGTCCGTCACCTGGGGCGACGGCACGCACCGGGCTGGTCGGCACTCCGGACGCCACGAACAGCCTCGTCGGCTCCCGACCTGACGACCGGATCGGCTCGGGTGGAGTCACCCCATTGGTGGATGGGAACTACGTGGTGGCGAGTCCGTCGTACGACGTGCTCACCTTCTTCTCCGACGTGGGCGCGGCGACGTGGGGCGACGGCGACAGCGGCGTCGCCGGCACCGTGTCAGTGGGGAACAGCCTCGTGGCGAGTAGCTCGAACCGACGAGTTGGTTCTGGCGGCGTGACGGCGCTTGCGAACGGCAACGTACGTTGTGGCCAGCCCTGAGTGGTATGGGATCAGCGCCACCACCCACATCGGCGCGGTCACGTGGGGGAATGGCGCAACAGGGACGACGGGTGCCGTCGGAACCGGCAACAGCGTGGTCGGAGTCAACCAGGACGATGCGGTCGGCAGCGGGGGCGTCACCGCACTCGCAGACGGCGCGTTCGTCATCGAGAGTCCCGGCTGGGACGCGTTCTTTGACAACGTCGGCGCCGTCACCTGGTTCGACGGCACCGGACCGGTCACCGGGACCGTCACTGCGGCGAACAGCTTGGTCGGCACCCGCTTCGACGCGGAGACAGGAGGCCGGACACGGTTGCTCTGGCCGACGGCAGCTACGTCGTCTTCACGGCGATCGACCGCCAGTCCGGAGGAACCGTTGGGCCGGTGTGGACGTGGCGTTCGGGAGGAGCGCCTCAACCCGACTCGGTGGACGAGGACAACAGTTTCGACACCGTGAGCGGGGGCAGCGTGATCGTCGCCGACCCCGACGAGGCGGCTCGCCAGATCGAGCCCAGCGCCTTCCTGCTGCACGACTCGCTCTTCGGTGGTGGCCGTGGTGCGGTCAGCTTCGCAGCGAGTGGCGCAGGACTCGTGGGCCAGCCGAATGCGCTGAGGAGCGCGATCGGACGTTCTCCGGGCACGGTGCTCGTTCCGTCGACGCGAATCACGAGTGGCGATGCGATCGTGGTACCGACCACTCAGAACCGTGTGCTGCTCATGCAATTGGATCGCGAGCCTCAGTTCGGCGACGTCGCCGATGTCGAAGGAGTCGGTGTCGCCGGTGCCGCCAGCTCCCCGGTCGAGTTCGACGCGCCGGTGGCTGACGATGTCCGCGATGGCCCGATCGGATCGGCTTGCGTACCATCATCCGGATCCGTCTCCCTCTTGCGACGAACGTGACCTGCACGGCAACTGATTCGAAGGGGTAGTCGTCCTCGACGACGTTCACGGTCACGGTCACGGTTCCCGTCGTCCCGCCGCCGGATCCGGATCGGATCCTGGCGTTGATGTCGTGTCGGTCGAGCCGGCGCGTTTGTTGGATTCCCGTGGGACGGGGTGAGACGGCGGACGGGGTTGTTTGCTGCCGCGGCAAGGTCGGTGCGGGTGACGTGGTGGAGCTCGACGTCGTTGGTCGTGGTGGTGTGCCGGGGTCGGGGTCGGGGCGGTGGTGTTGAACGTGACGATGATTCGTCCGGATGGGAATGGGTTCGTGACGATCTTTCCGTGTGAGTGGATCTGGCCGTTGGCGTCGTCGATGAACGCGCCCGCAGGCGGTGGTGTTGTGGCGAACGAGGTCATCGCGAAACTGTCGGCGACCGGCACGGTCTGCCTGTACAGCTGGGTGGGGACGAACCTCTCCGCGGACGTCACCGGCTGAGGTTCCGAGTTCGTCGGGTCTGCAGTCGGTGGAGCCGGCGCGGTTGCTGGACACGTGTGCCACGGGGAAGACGGCCGGACGACCTGTTCGCGGGGGTTGGCAAGCTCGCCGCGGAGTCGTTCGTGGAGCTGGACCTGGTGGGTCGTGGTGGTGTGCCGGGGTCGGGGTCGGGGCGGTGGTGTTGAACGTGACGATGATCCGGCCGGATGGGAATGGGTTCGTGACGATCCTTCCGTGTGGTGATTGCCGTTGGCGTCGTCGATGAACGCACCATCGGGCGGCGGTGTGGTGGCGAACGAGGTGATCGGCGAAGGTCAGTTCGGCGGGGACGGTGTGCGCTGTACCGTCGGTGGGGACGAACCTTGCCGCGGATGTGACGGGGTTCGTGCCGGCGTTGTCGGGCGTTGTTTCGGTGGAGCCGGCTCGTCTGTTGGACACTCGTGCGACGGGCGAGACGGCGGACGACCTGTTGCTGGTGCCGGGAAGCTGGCCGCTGATCGTTCGTGGAGTTGGACGTGTTGGGTCGTGGTGGTGTGCCGGGGTCGGGGTCTGGGGCCGTTGTTTTGAATGTGACGATGATTCGTCCGGATGGGAACGGGTTCGTGACGATCCATCCGTGTGGTGATCGTCCGTTGGCCAGTTCGATGAATGCGCCGGGTGGTGGTGGTGTCGTGGCGAACGAGGTGATCGCGAAGGTCAGCTCGACGGGGACGGTGTGCCTCTACACGAGTGTCGGACGAACCTGGCCGCTGACGTCGACCGGCGACATCGCTGCGTAGCGGTGGTCGCCGAACCGGCGGCTCCGATTGACGCTCGGATCACGGTGCGTCGGACGATGGTCGCCATGGCGAGAATCGGAACACACGACCGCACGGCCAACCGATCACGGTGCTGGTCACTTTTCCTCGTGACTGTGGTGTTGTGCGATGCTGGTTCACGACCGGCGGGGAATCGGACGTCGCGGCATTGCCCGACACGTACGAGCCGATGCTGTCGACGACATCGAGAGCAACATCTTCGGGCCGAGTACCTTCACGATGGTCGCGACGCTTGATCACGTCGATTTTCCGGTCGACTTCGTGACGGCTCTTCGACCCTCTGAGGAAATCGGCGCGTCAATCGTCGGACGCTGTAGGTCGACGTCGTCGCTTCCCCGACGTGGCCTGCGTCAGATTCAGCCCTGGTCGTCGACGTCGAGACGCTCTACTTCTCCGCGATACGGACGCCGCCGTCGGCGCCGAACCGCCGCGTCGACCTCCAGACCGGCGCGGTGGAGCTGATTGCGGACATCGTGTCGGCCCGGAGGGCTCGTTCCCACAGCAGCGGCGCTCATCGGGGGGCAGGTGGTGTTTCCGCCGACGACGGCTGTCGGGTCGCGTAGGCCTGGCGCACGGTCAACGGACCGGCGGGTCTTATCCGTCTACGTCAATCCGGACTGGACAGTTCGTCCCGACGCAGTCGTCGCGCGGAGGTCGGCGGCCTGCCCGTGGTGTTCTTCTACGGCGACGACGGAACGGTGGCTACGAGTTGCACCGCCTCGACGTGTCCGGGCTCACGCATACGACGTCAATCCGGGCTCCTGGGTTCATCGCGGCTGTACCTGGCCGTGACCGACGCTGGGCGTGTGGGACTGCGATACGACGGCACGGCCGGCGCGTCCTGCGAATCGCCCGCCGAGCAACACCCCTGCCTGGACACACTGGAGCCGATCCTGCTCGCTGCGGGCACGCCTATCAAGCTTCGAGTGAACGGTGACGTCGCCTACGCATTGTCGAACGATCACGGCGCCGGCCGGGGCGACCGACGGTTTCGCGGGACGCCAGGCTCCCGGCGTCGTCGCCTGAGCGACACGTGTGCGCGGGCTCTTGGTCGCCGGCCAGGGTGTCCTGGTGCACGGCTATGACGACGTGCTCGACACCTGGTTCGTCGGGGCGTTCGACGGTGCGACCTACGCACGGGTCATTTCGGATGCCAGCGACGTGGTGGAGATCGACCCACTGGGCGTCGGACCATTCGGCTTCGTGCAGGTGGAGACCGCCGATGAAGGCTCGGAGCCATGGGTGTCGACCGGGACCGTCGCGTCGACGGCGCTGCTCAGCGACGTGTTCCCCGGTCCCGGACCATCGGACGCCGGTCGGGTGACGCGCGACCCCGCCGGTGACGTCGTCTTCATTGCGGACAACGGCGTCAACGGAGACCAGATCTGGGAGACCGACGGTACGGAGGCGGGCACGAATCGACTCACGACGTCGACCGGCCAGCAAACCCGCGACCCGATCCGGAGTCCTTCACACGGCTCGGCGACGCAACGTTCTTCGCCGCCGAGACACAGTCGACCGGCGCCGAACTCTGGGTCCAGCGCACCTGGGTGGGCCTGTTGAACTGGTCGTCGACCTCGTGCCCGGCCCGGACGGCTCGAACCGTCCGGCCTCGTGGTAGCCGGCGACATGCTGTTCTTCGAAGCCGAGAACGCTGACGGCGACGACGTCGTCGTCGCGGCTGACGGGACTGCGACGGGACCGTCGTCTGGTCCTGCACTCCTTCACCTGTGCCGGCTGGTGCGATGCTCGTGACGTCGTCGGACGGAGAACTGCTGCGGTGGAATGGTGGCTCGAAGACGTTCGAGCTGCTTGGTGCGCTCGACGATCGTCGGCACCGGCCGAGCCGTCGCGCAACGGTCGACTGGTCGGCGGCGCCGCGTTGGTCGTGGAATCTACGGCGTCGACGTGGCCGACTGGTGCGCCGAGCCGTCCGCGCCCGGTGACGATCCGGCGTGTTGGACAGTGGCGCCTCGGGGAGCGAGGTTTGCTCGGCTCGAAGCGATATCTTCGGCGCCACGCCGCGTGGTACCGTCGGACGGACGCGCCGCCGGTACGTTCCTTGTTGCAGACCGGCGAGACCGTGTCGCGCGACGTGTGGTCGTGGACGACGGTGGCGTGATCCCGGCGGACCGATGAACTCGGGCGACGACACGATCTACCGAGTGGACGCGAATGGCGTGGTCAGACGCTCGCGAACCCGCTCGGCGAGGCGATCTCCGACGTCAGGGAACCCGGAGTCATCGGCGGGCGTGGGATTCGACGGCGGCGTTCTGGCGATCGTCAACCGAGGCGACGGCGGCGGGGTACGACTTCGTCAGTCCCATGTCGACGGGGACGTCGGCGCTGGCGCTGATCCGACCCGTCGGGGATCGAGCTGTTGTACGAGTCGCCGACGTTCGAAGTGCTCTGGGCCGACGTCTCCGATGGCGAGATCGTCTTCCTGGTCGAGCAGAAGGGAGACGACGAGGACAACATGGTCATGTCGCCATCACCGTCGGTCAGCCAGCTGTGGGCGTCGGATGGCACGGTCGGCGGGACTCGACTCGAATACGACTTCGCCGACGATGACCTGATGGAGTCCGTATCCCCACGTCTGCTCGGCGATCGAGCTGGTGGCTTTGCGCCGACTCGCCCCAGGTCGGCGAGGAACCGTTCGTGATCGAGCTGACGTCGCCGGAGGAGCCGGAGGAACCGAGGCGAGGTGCCTGAGTTCGTTCGCTCGAACCCGGCTCGGGTCTTGGACACTCGGAATCGGGCGAGACGATCGACGATCGATTCGAGAAGGTCGGTCGGATGCTGGCCGAGGATGTCATCGAACTGGACATCGCCGGCCGGGCGGGGGTTCCCGACGATGCAGCCTCCGTCGTGTCGAACCTCACGATGATCCGTCCGGACTCCAACGGCTTCATGACGCTGTACCCGTGGGGACGCGACCGAATGCGTCGTTGATGAACGCGCCGGCCAGCGGCGGCGTCGTCGCCAACGAGGTCGTCGCGAACGTGAGCGGCACGGGGACGGTGTGCATCTACACCTCGGTCGGCACCCATGTGGCCGCTGACGTGACCGGCTACGCCCCGCCGAGAGTGACTACCAGGCCCTGGAGCCGGCCCGCTTGCTCGACAGCCGTGACGGCAAGGTGACCACCGACGGCGAGTTCGCCGAGGTGGGCCGCCTGCGAGGCCGACGACGTGATCGAACTCGACGTGCTCGACCGTGGCGGTGGTTCCCGGCGACTGGCGTCGGCAGCGTCGTGTTGAACGTGACGATGATCCGGCCCGACGGCAACGGCTTCGTGACGTCGTATCCCTGCGGGGATCGGCCGCTCGCCTCGTCGATGAATGCACCACGTGGCGGTGGTGTGGTTGCCAACGAGCTGATCGCCGAGGTGTCCGCTGCGGGCACGGTGTGTCTGTACTCCTCGGTGGGACGCACTTGCTGCAGACGTGGCGGGCTACGTGCCGGTGGGCGTCGGGGTCACGTCGCTGGATCCGTAGGCGCCTGCTCGACACCCGGGACACCGGTGAGAACCGCCGATGGTTTGTTCGAGAGGCGTGGCCGGTTGGACGCCGACGACATGGTCGAACTCGACGTACTCGGCCGCGGTGGCGTGCCGACGTCTGGTGTCGGCGCAGTCGTGTTGAACGTGACGATGATCCGTCCGGACTCGAACGGTTTCGTCACGACCGTATCCGTGCGGGGATCGACCGCTGGCCTCGTCGCTGAACGCTCGCGCGCCAGCGGTGGTGTCGCCGCCAACGAGCTGATCGCCAAGGTGTCGCGACCGGGACCGTGTGCCTCTACACGAGCGTGGCCACCAACCTCGCCGCCGATGTCACCGGCTACGTCGCCTCTTGAGCGTCGACATCACCAACGCACGCTGAATTTCCGGCGGATCGTGACGCTCACCGTCACGATCCGCCGGGATTTGCGCAAATGGGTGCCGGGAGACACCCACTCGTCGACCCACTCCGCTACGCGGGGCGGACCCAGTTGCCGTCGCCGTCGAACACGAGGTCGGTCAGTTGCCCCGGGACCGACCTCGCGGTCGACGCCGAGTGCAACGGCGACCTTCTGGTAGCTCCACTTCATCACATCGAGTGCCAGCTCGATGATCTGCTCGTTCGAGTAGTGCTGTCGCAGACGATCGCGGAGGTTGTCGGAGATGTCCGGCTGGGTCGGCCATGAGCGCCTTGGCGAAGTCGATCGCCACGAGCTGCGCGTCGGTCAGCGCCGGATCAGCCCTCTGGAGTTGGCCGACGAGTTCCTCGTCGAGTCCGTGCTGCTTGGCAACTGCCGAGCGAAGCGACAGTCATGTGTGGCAATCGTGGTATTCGGCGCAGGTGAAGTCGTACCAGCTCGGTCGTCACCGGGTCGACTGCATCGTTGCGAACCGCGGCGGCCGCGAACACCATCAACGGACCGATCAGGCTTCGGTCACCCTTTGTTCCCGGTGCAACCCTCGGGTTGCGCAGCGCCGTCATGAGAGCACTCCATCGAACGCGAGCTCCAGGATCATCCGCTGCTCGATCACGAGCAAGGCATTGACGAAGCTCACGAATCCCTCGTCACCGAGGTGATCGCGCAGGTCGCCAGCCTGCGCGTCGGTCAGTAACGAAACGTCGATGATGTACTGCTCCGTGAAGGCGAGTGCCGCCCGATCAAGCACTGAGTACCGATCCGACGTCGGCCACGCGCTCGAGTTGCGGTGCGGTCGGTGTCGGTCATCGCGTCGATCGTCGGACCGTGGCGCAGCAGCATCGCCACTCGATCACGGCAGATGGTGAGCAGCTCGTCGTCGACCGTCTCCCATGCTGCGGCATGTGCCGCGTCGAGTGCGGCCAGGGCGTCGGTGCCGTCGAGACACGCTGCGAGTTCCACGCATCGATCGTAGGAGTTGCGGTTCGGTACGTTCGCAGCGTGGGGCACGCCGACTACGACCCGTTTGCACGCGATGTGCTCGCCGACCCGTTCCCTGCGTACGCAGAGTTGCGCGAGGAGTGTCCCGTCCATCGGTTCGAGGGGTTCGATCCGCCGCTCCTCACGATGACCCGGCACGAGGACGTGAGCGCGATGCTGCGCGACTGGCAGACGTGGTCCAGCCACTACGGCCGGTCGCCGAGGTACACGGTGACCGGGTGCCTGTTCAGCGACCCGCCCGACCACACGATGTATCGCCGTCTGGTGCAGCAGGGGTTCACGCTCGCGCGTGGTCGAACGGATGGAGGGCGACATCGTGCGGCTGACCGACGAGTTGATCGACAACATGCTGGCCCGACCACAGCGTCGGGCCGATCTGCACGACGACGTCGCCTGTCCATTGCCGGTGCTCGTGATCGCTGACATCCTCGGCGTGCCGACCGAGCAGATCGCACAGTTCAAGGAGTGGTCGGATCGTCAGGTCGAGGCGATGGGGAACCAGGACCCGGAGGCGGCGGCCGATAATCGGGCGCAGATCGATGCGTTCTTCACGACGCAGCTCGACCTTCGCCGATCGGCACTCGCCGACGCCGGGATCGCCGAGCAGGACTGGTCGGAAGCCCAGCTCGGCGCCGTGGTGTCGGACGACGTGATGTCGGGCCTGCTCGTCGCATCGGTCGACGGTCGACGGCTCAGCGAACCGGAGTTGCTCAACATCCTGCAGCAGTTGCTCGTCGGCGGCAACGAGACCACAACCTCGCTGATCACCAACCTCTTCTGGCGAATCCTGCAGCGACCCGAGCTCTACGAACAGTTGCGCGACCGCCCCGATCTCGACGCGGTGGCGGTCGAGGAGAGCCTTCGCTTCGACGCCCCGGTACTCGGCCTCTATCGGACCAACACCCGCGAGCTGGATCTCCACGGCGTCACGATTCCGGAGCGCACCAAGGCCATGGCCACCTACGGAGCCGCCAACCGGGACCCGGCCGTGTTCGACGATCCCGACACGTTCCGACTCGACCGCGACCTCGACGAACTCCGGCGCAACCACCTCGCGTTCGGGCTCGGTCGACACTTCTGTCCGGGCGCCCACCTCTCGCGACTGGAAGCGCGGATCGTGCTGCGCCGACTGATCGACCGCGTCCCCGACCTCCGCCTCGACGGCCCGACCACGCGCATCCCGACGTTCCTTCTCTGGGGCCGTCGCACACTGCCGATCGCCTGGGGAGCACCAGCATGAGTGTCACTATCGTCACCGGAGCCGCCCAGGGGATCGGACGCGGCATCGCCGAACGCTTCGTCGCCGACGGCCACGACGTGGTCGTCACCGACCGTCGGCCGTCTGATGCTCGATGTCGCCGCCGAGACTCGGCGCGACCGGACACGTGGGCGATGTCGCCGACGCCGATCACGTCCGCTTCGTCGTCGACAGCACGGTCGCCGCACACGGAACGGTCGACGTGCTCGTCAACAACGCCGGAGAGGTCGCGCCGACCGGACCGCACGATCCGTGGGAGCAGGCCGACGCCGACTTCGACCGGTTCTTCGGTTCCAACACGAAGGGTGCGTTCCTGTTCGGACGTGCCGTCGCGCCGATCATGATCGAGGGTGGTGGCGGCAACATCGTCAACATCTCGACCGACCACGTCAAGCCGTGCCCGGACTGCGACCGACACCACGGCCACGGGTGATGGATCTCTACAACGCGTCGAAGTGGGCGCTCAACGGGCTGACGTTCGACTGGGCGAAGTCGCTCGCGAAGCACCACATCCGGGTCAACAACATCTGCATGGGCGCCACCGACACCGAGATGCTGCGCGGCTTCCTCGGGCGGGACCCGACCCCGAGTACCTCGCGACGTGGATGACAGCCGGCCCAGATCGCGCAGATCGTCGTCGAGTTGATCGACGAGGGGCCCGACGGCCGCACCGCAAACAGCATCGGCCTCTACGCCGGCTACGCCTGCGTCCTGCCCGACCCGGAGTAGCTCCCGTCTGCCCGACACCCCACCCGAGCTGCGATGAGCTGTGGTCATGGGGGCTCACCACTCGACGGGGAGGTGCCAGCAGGTGTACATCTCGCCGAGTCGCAGCGACCGCATCGTCGGTGCAGCGTCCGTCGGCCAGCCGGATGTCGCGGGAACGCGTCGAGCAGCATCGTCGACGCGGTGACCGCCACGTCGCGGGTGATCGCGTAGATCGAGCGAGGGCGTTCCTTCGGGACCGCCGGATGGACCGATGGCTTGCCCAGGCCGAATGCGATGCCCGACGGCAGCCCGTCGGCGCGGTACTGGCCCCGGGGTTCGCGCTGGCAGAGGTCGTTGCGACCGACGATGAACGTCGTCGGGATCGGCGAACACCCGCGGGTCACGGTTCGCCGCTGCGGCCGAGAGCTCGAGGAGCGCGCCGTCGGGGAGGAGGCGACCGAATCGTTCGACCTCGTGACGTGCGAAGCGCTCGGCCGACTGGACCGGCGGGCTGTGGCGGAGCTCCTCGAGCCAGGCGTACTTCATCAGCCGCGGATCTCGCCGAACGACGCTGCGAGCTGTTCCGGATGGGTCAGCAGGAGCCACCACACGTTGGACGAGGCCCGCCGTGGAGGGTCTCGTGATCGGCCTCGAGCACGGTGGCGACGACGTCGGCGGCGGTCGCCGGTTCGTCGCCGAGCTCGAGCTGGGCGATCGCACTGATCAGATCGTCGCCCGGGTCGGCGCGACGTTGTTCGAGCAGCGGGTCGATGAATGCCACCAGCTCGTCGAACGCTCGACGTGCGTCGACCCGTGCGATCGGATCCCAACCGATGCCTCGCTGGAGTCGCCAGTACGGCTGGGCGAAGATCGCGACGATCGTCGGGTGGGAGGTCGAGGACGACACCCCAGAGGTCGAGCGGCAGCCGGGCGGCGAGGTCGACGGCGAGGTCGACGGTGCCACCCGCTGCCGACAGGTCGGCGACGATCGCCTCGATGCAGCGCGTCAGATGCGAATCGATCCGTCGAGCTCGGGCCGCCAGCACCGGAACCTGGTTCCAGAGATCCCGCCCGATCGTCTCGTCGCCGAGCCGCCAGCGCTTTCGAGCGGGTCTCGAAGTTGGCGTCGTCGGCGAACATCGAGGTGACGTCGTCGTACCGGGTGATCCAGAACCGGTTGCCCTTCCAGTCCCGGTAGCAGGGGTAGTGCTCGCGCAGGATCGTCAGCAGACGATGCGGGTCGGTGAGCATCTCGTCGCCGATCAGCTCGCGCGGCTTCAACAGGTTGGTCGTCTCGCCGACGCGTTCGCGCTGGAACACCTCGTAGGTGCGGTACCCCGACGCCGGCAGCGGTTCGTCGTCGTGTTCGTCGTCGTGACGCCGGTCATTCGAGATCGAAGCGGAGCCAGAGTTCGCGAATGGCACCGAGCCCGATCGGCGCGAGTTCGACGCCGTCGACGTCGGCCGTCGGATTCTTCGGCATGCGATCGGCCTCGATCCGGACGTTGCGCAACACCGGTGCGAGCAGCTCCGAGCCGATCGCCGCCTCCTGGTGGGAGATCCACGCACCGGGACAGAGGTGCGGGCCGACCCCGAAGGCCATGTGGCTGTGGCGACCGTCGCCGTCGGGTCCCGATCCGTCGTGGCCGGACCGCAGGATCTTGCCGCTGTAGAGGTCGTCGCGGAAGATGTCGAAGCGCTCCGGCTCGGCGAAGATCCGGTCGTCGTGGTTGGCCGAGACGTCGACCATGTGGATCAGCGAGCCGGCCGGGATCTTCACGCCGTGCAGTTCGATGTCGAACGTGTTGTGGCGGGGTTGGCCGCCGATCGAGGTCGAATGGCGGAGCATCTCGTGGAAGGCAGTCGTCCACAGCGACGGGTCGTCCTGAACGGCGGCGAACTGGTCCGGGTGCTGGAGCAGCAGGTACCAGAGGTTCATGATCGCACCGCGGGTCGTCTCGCCGCCACCGCCCACGATCAGGGCGACGAACGACGTGATCTCCTCGGTCGACATCACGTCGCCGTCGATCTCGGAGGTGCACAGCTCGGAGATGATGTCCATGCAGATCTCGTCGCCGGCTTCGTCGCGGAGGTAGGTCGGCGAAGTGCGTCGCTCCTCGACGAGTGACTCGACGTAATCCTCGAGGTCCTGGCGGGCGACCAGGCCGTCGTGGTGGGTGTCGCTCCCGCCGAGGCCCGACATCATCGCGTCGTACCACCACGTGAACTGCTCGCGGGCGTCCTGGGGGATGCCGAGGACCTGCGCGACCACGCTGATCGGGAACTCGTTCGCGAAGCACGCGCCGAGCTCGATCAGCGCAGTACCCGAGGTTCGGTCGATCTCGATGCGGCCGGGGCGGCTGGCGGTCGCCTGGTTCTTCGGGTTGTTCGGGTCCCACCACTCGGCGATCAGTTCGTCGGCGATCTCGCGGATCGCGTGGAGGCGTTTGGTCAGTGCCGCTCCGACGAGATGGCGGCCGTAGATGTTGCGGCGACGACGGTGCTCGATCCCGCTCAGTTCGAGCTGCGTGTTGCCGAGCACGCCCGACGACGAACCCTTCGGAATCGTGTTGAATCCGATCTCATCGAAGTAGCAGGCGGTGATGTCGTCGTAGCGGGTGACGAAGTAGCAGTTGTGCAGCCGGTCGTGGAACACCGGATGGTGGTCCCGCATGATCCGGTAGTACGGGTACGGGTTTCGGGCGAACTCGCCGCTGTCGAAGATGCGGGGGTCGATCAACGGGGTGCCGTCGGAGGCGTGGCCCATGTCGACCGCCTGTCCGATGGGCATTGGCCGGAACTTGCGCCGAGCTCCCGCCGCTTCGAAATCGATCGCCGTGTCGAGCACGGCGTTGAACGGATTCGTCACACGTCACCTCCCGGGATCCTGCACCACTCTCGACCGTACAGGGGGCCGAACCGCCGGGTTCCGTCGGAGCGTCAGGCTCCTCGATCGCTGTGCGTCGAGGCTCGCAGCACGGCTTCTCGACCGTCGGTCGTCTGCGCCTGGATCACGTAGAACATCGCCTCGCGAGCCAGACGCTGGGCGGGATGCGAGAGGTCCATCCCGCCGCCGCCGACGGCAGCGAGCAGCGCCGTCGTCGAGCGACGGGCGAGTCCGAGGCATGCGGCCCGGTGTTCGCTCGCAATTGCGAGTGCATCGGTCGAGGAATCGGACAGCGCGACCAACACCTCGTCGTCCCGCTCCCATGTCGAATTGAGCTCTTCGGACAGCGAGTCGGCGGTCGGCCCGACCGGGTCGCGTGGGTTGCGTTGCACCGAACGGAGCAGCCGGATTGCCCGGTCGGCCACCCCGAGTACGGCGGGCTGGCCGATCGATGCTCGGCGCCGGTCGGCGCGACGCCAGGCGTCGAGTTGCTCGACGGCGATGATCCGATCGTCGGGCACGATGCAACCATCGAAATCGAGTGCGACGGTGCCAGTGGCCGCGAACACGGGCAGCGCGAGCGACGTCGGGTGTACTGCCCCCGACTCGACGCCCGGGATCAGCCCCCAGACGACCTCGCCTCCATCGGTCTCGGCGGCGACTGCGAACAGGTCGGCGATACCCCACGAGGTCGCCCAGGGGGCGTGGCCATCGAATCGCCAGCCGGCCTCGACCCGAGTCGCGGTGATCGCTCGACGGTCGGTGCGGCGAAGGTGGGCGAACGCGACCCCGGCAATGCTCCTGCCCGAACAGAGCTCCGGCAGCAGCGTGTCGCGAAGCTCGTCGCGGCGTGATGCCCGAAGCGTGCGCACGACCCCGTGATGCTGGACCCAGGAGAAGAACGTCGCACCGCAGCCGCCGCCGATCGTCGCGATCACCCGCCTGGCGGGCCGCGGCTGCAGGTCGAGGTGTCCGTGTTCGGCGGGCCCGGCGAGACCGAACAGCCCGGCCTCGGCGAGCACGTCGAACCGGCCGCGCGGCACGATGTCGGCGCGGTCGACGTCTTGAGCGTCAGGGAACAGTGCCTCGTCCGCGATGCGTTCGGAAGTCGTGATCACCGTGTCATCCATCTCGTCGCCCATGACGTCAGTCTGGTGATTCGGCGGTCACGTCGCCAGGGCGGCGGCAAGTCCACCCGTCGCACCGTCGGCGCTCAGGCGGATCCATCGGTCGCGGTCGGCAGCATCGGACGCACGGCGCGCCACATCGGCAAGGAGGTCCGCCGACGACTTCGGCGGGTACAACCCGAGCGATCGGCACAGGCTGTCGAACCAGCCCGAGATGCGCGCCACCCGCTCGACATCTCCTGATTCGAACGACCACGCGCACAGAATCGGCACCGCCAACGCTGCGGAATGAGCGTCGAAATGCCGGGTGCTCAGATCGAGGACAGCGGATGCCTCGCGAGCGGCGGTTGCCATGTCGCCCAGTGCGAATCGGACGACCGCGGCCGACGCATGGCGTTCGGTGACCACGCGCGGCTGGCGGTCGGAGATCTCGAGGCCGTCGGCTTCGCGGCACAGGTCGACGCCGAGCTCGGGTTGACCGAGTGTCGCTGCCATCATCGCCTCGCCCCGGAGTGCGTGTGCCTCGAAGAACCGATCCCCTTGATCGCGGGCCGCGGACCGCTGTTGGCCGAACCATCGGGCCGCCGTCTCGTGGTCCCCGGCGAGCCAGGCGGAATTGGCGGCGACCTCGAGCCCGGCGAGCAGCGGCCGGCCATTGGTCGTGCCATCGGCGAGGAATGCCTCGATGGCAGCCTGCGCTCGTGGAAGCTCCCCGGCGCCCACATGGTGGCCCGCCCGAACGAAGTCGAGCCCGGGAAATCCGAGCGGCTCGAGCAGATCGAGCGCCTTCCGTGTGGCCGAGGCGAGCTCGTGGAACGCCCCCTCGCCGAAGGAGATCATGCCGAGAAGCGCGTTCGCCGTTCCCGCCGAGATCGGATCCGCGTTCGGGTGAAGAGCCAGCGCTCGACGCAGGCGCGTGCGGGCCTCGCCGACCCGATTGACGCTGTACCAGTATGTCGCGATCGTCATCACGAAGCCGAGGTGTTCAGCTGCATCGTCCGCTCGATGTTCGAACCGGTCGAGTGCGGCCGCCACGTCGTCGTCGAGGTCGTCGAGCCCGAATACGACGTTGCCGCCCGTCAAGCTGGCCGATGCCGTCGACCGCACGAGGCTCCGATGCGAATCGTGCACCTCGTCGAGACGGCCGGCCTCTGCCAGTCGGGCCCGGCAGTGGGAGCGAACGGTCTCGAGCAGCCGATAGCGGACGGGCCCGTCGGTCGACATCGCGACCAGGCTGCGGTCGACGAGGTCGGATACGCCCACTCGGACGTCGACCGCGGAGGCGACTCGTGACGTGAGGCGGACGACGGCTTCGAGTGGTACCGGCCCGGCGAACACCGACATGCGTTCGAGGAGGTCGCGTTGTGGGTCGTCGAGATCGGCGATGCTCGATGCGACGAGCGCGTCGAGCGACCGATGTCGTTCGGGCTTGTCACGCGGCGAGCCTCCGGCAGCGGTGGGTGCTGCGGCGAGCACGTCGTCGAGCCCGAGGGTCCGCAGCCGAAATCCGGCCAACTCGAGCGCCAGCGGCAGCCCATCGAGGCGTTGGTGGAGCGCCGCGAACTGTGCGGCGTTGGCGGCATCGACGCGTGTGCCGCTGTGCGCGGTGAGGATCCGGATGCCCGGGTCGGCGGCGATCTCGGGGTCGGCGGGATCGGGGGCTCCGAACGGCTGCAGCCTGATCAAGTGTTCGGTCGACAGGTGCAGTGTGCGTCGGCTGGTGACGAGGATCCCGAACGCGTCAGGCGAGCTCATGAGATCGGTTGCGACGTCGGCGAGCCCTGGGAGCAGGTGCTCCGCATTGTCGAGGGCCAGCAGTGTGCAGCGTTCTCCGAGTGCGGCTGCGAGCGCCCGTGCCGGGTTGGTGAGTGGGTCGCCATCGATGCCGAGCGCCCCGGCGATGTGGTCGATCACGTGGTTGTGATCGTCGATCGGCGTGAGATCGACGAACACCGCGCGATCAGCGGTGTCGGCGACTTCGTGGGCGAGCCTGGTCTTGCCGACCCCGCCCGGCCCCGTGATCGTGACGAGTCGATGTTCGTCGAGGGCTCGGCGGATTCGGTCGAGGTCGGCGTCGCGGCCGAACAGCGGCGGCCGCTCGATCGTCGCGGCGCGCCGCTGCGGCGGGCGGATCCGGAAGCCTTCGAGCAGGCTCGCGTCGTGGTCCAGGATGAGTCGCTCGAGTTCGCGGAGTTCGGGGGTCGGGTCCAGGCCGAGTTCTTCGCGAAGGTGGTCGCGTACTCGCGTTCCGGTTGCCAACGCGCTCGTCTGATCGCCGAGCCGGTACTGCGCGGTCATCAGGAGCCCGGCGAGCCGCTCATCGAATGGGTGGGCGTCGTAGTCCTTGCTGAGTTCGTCGATGATCTCGGCGTCGCGTCCTTCGGTGATCGCACGTCCGTACAGGCGCCGACAGATGCTGATTCGTGCCCGTCGCAACTCGTTGCCGGCGGCGATCGTCCACGGTGCTTCGGCGTACTCGGCGAATGGAAGATCCGACCAGAGTTCGAGCGCCTCGCGCCATCGGGCTTCGGCGTCGGCTGCGCTGGGGTCGGTGCGGCTGAGGTCGGTGAAGCGCGTGGTGTCGACCTCATCGGTGGGGAGGTCGAGGACGTACGAGGTTGCCTCGAGTCGGAGGTAGTGGCTCTCGGCGCGCGGCGCGAGCTCGGGTTCGAAGAGGCGTCGGATCTTCGAGATGTACACCTGCAGCGCACTCGCGGCCGTGCGGGGCGGGTCGTCCCGCCACAACGCATCGATCATCCGGTCGACCGGCACACGCTCTCCGAGGTACGCGCCCAGCAACGCCACGATCAATCGAAGCCGCGGTGCCGTGACCGGAGCCGGCGCGGCCGAGCCCGGCCCGGCCTCGACGGTGCCGAACAGGCGGAGCATCATCCAGGCGAAGTTAGTTCGTTTGGGTCACCGCAGGTCACGGTGGTGACGGGTCGGGGCCTCCTTCGAACAGCCATCGGCGAATGCGCTCGATCAACTCGTCGACCGGCACGTCGTCGCTCGGGTCGTGCTGGTCGTCTGCCGGTCGCTCGGCTGGTCGCTGCTCGCCCATGATCGCTTGCTCGACTCCACCGTGCACGACGCCACCAAAGAACCACCAACTCCCGCCCCCGCTCCGACGTTTCCGCCGCCGGATCGAACGTTTGCGCCACGGGATCGGACGTTTGCGTCGCGGGATCGAACGTTTGCGCCGCGGGATCGGCTGTTCTGACCGCCAAAATCGCAACACAAACGCTGCGGAGGGCGGGGGAGCGGCGGCTGATCGAGTGGGACGGCGTGGCGAAATGGTGCGAACCTGGCGCCGTGACGACTGGTGGGCCGATTCCCTTCGAACAGTTCATGGACGAAGCGCTGTACGGCACCGAGGGGTTCTACATGCGACCCGATGGGGGAGCGCGGGACGCCGGGGCGATTTCCTGACCTCCCCCGAGGTCGGACCGCTGTTCGGGGCGGTGCTCGCCCGCGCGATTCGACCGGGAGTGGGAGCGGCTCGGCCGGCCCGACACATTCATCGTCGTCGACGCCGGTGCCGGGCCCGGCACCCTCGCCAGGTCGGTGTTGGCCGCCGAGCCGCAGTGCGCCGCAGCGATGCGCTACGTGGCGGTGGAGGTCTCCGACACGCAGCGAACGCGCCATCCTGACGGCGTCGAATCGCGGTCGGACCTGCCCGACGGTCCCTTCGACGGTGTGATCGTGGCCAACGAACTGCTCGACAACCTGCCGTTCCGGCTGGCGGTGTTCGACAACGGTTGGCGCGAGGCGTTCGTCGAGGTCGATCGATCGGGCAAGGTGGTCGAACGACTCTCCGCGCCGTTCGATCCGGTTCCGCATGTCCTGCCGCCGAACGCGGACCATGGAGCGCGAGCCCCGCTCGTCGACCGGGCTGCCCGATGGGTCGACGACGCCCGGGGGCGCCTCGCACGCGGCTCGGTGCTCGTCGTCGACTACGGCGTCGCACGAACTGGAGAACTCGCCGCCCGCCCTTGGCGGCAGTGGCTCCGCACCTTCCGCGGGAACGAACGCGGCGAGCACTACCTGCACGCCTCAGGATCGCAGGACATCACGGTCGACATCCCGTTCGACCAATTGCCGGAGGCAGACTCCGTGCGGACACAGGCGCAGTATCTCCAGTTGTTGGGCATCGATGAACTCGTCGACTCGGGCCGGCGGTTCTGGGAGCAACACGCGGCGCGTCCAGGGCTCGAGGCGATGCGGATGCGAAGCCGGATCAGCGAGTCCGAGGCGCTCCTCGACCCGGCAGGTCTCGGCGGGTTCCTCGTCGCCGAATGGCGCATCTGATCCGACTCGACATACGTACGCGGGACGGACCGCCGGAATGGTGGCGCCCCGTTCACGGCCCCCGCATAGGGTGCGTTCCATGAGCGAGCCCACCCCACCCGACGGTCACCAGCCCGCCGAGTCGCCGCGCATGCCCGAACAGGTTTCGGGTGGCGACGGCCGGAACGAGGACGCGGACGACACGCCGCAACGCACGGTACGACCCTCGTCGCCCGACGACGACCGGTCGACCGTCGAGCGGCCGGCGGTGTCTCCGCCCGCCCCGGCCGGACCGGCCGCCGATCCGGCTGCGGCGTTCGTTCCGGGAGACGAGAACCTCGGCCCGAGTGCAGTTCCGCCCGCCGAACAACCGCCCGGCCCGTACCCGCCGACACAACCGGTTCCCGGAACGCCTCCACCCGGTGCCGGGGCCCCTGGCGCGGCCGCCGGCGCCGGGTTCCCGCCCGGCCAGCCGCCCGGCCCACAGTACGGCGTTCCGCCAGGCCCGCCAGGTGGACCACCGTTCGGAGGCGGACCGGGTGACCCCACCGACGACGGCAAGAAGAAGCGGAGCGGTCTGCTGGTCGCCGGGTTGGTGGCACTCGTCGTTCTCCTCGTCGGCGCCGTGGCATTCGTGGTGACCCAGACCGGCGATGATGCCGAGCCGGCGACGACCGACCAGCCGGACGAAACCGAACCGGTGGACACCCGACCGGAGGACACCGGACCCGCATCGACCGATCCGGTCATCACCGAGCCCGGCGACACATCGCCCCCGACCCAGCCACCGGCGACGGGTTCGGTCGACGGTGTCCTCGTCCACATCGAGGCGCGGGGCGACGTCGTCGACGACGCCGATCTGCAGGCAACGCTCGAGCGGATCGGGCTCGCCGAAGGAGACGATCCGGTGGCAACGGCTGATCCGGTGCTCAATCTGTGCGCCGCACTGCCGGTCCCCGAGCCCGTCACGGCGGCGGTCGAATGGACGCTCGACAACGTGACCATTTCCGAAGGGGCAGCACGGACCTTTGCCGTGCCCGCCGACGGCAACTGCATCAACAATGGCGGCGCCGCGCTCGACGCCGGCTCGTACGAGGTGTCGTTCGCCGACGAGGCCGGTGGAGTATCCGGCGTCGCGCTGTTCACCGTCGGCGCAGCACTTCGTTCCCAGGACTTCCTCAACGACACCGGCGGTGACGTCTGTGCGGTCGACGTCGCGCCGGTCACCGCAGGTGCCTACCAGTTCTACCGGCTGGCCGACGGTGCGCCGCTCCTCGATGGCGAGGTCCTTATCATCGACGTGGCCGATGTCGACCACCGGGTTCGGGCCGTTGCGTGCGACGGCAGCGAGTTCGCTCCGGTCACCTTCACTCCGTCCGACGATCCGGTGAGCCTCGCGACCGGGGTCGTCATCCCGTCCACGACGGTTCCGCCCGCGCAGATCACCGACAGCGACCTCGACGCCCTCGACGGCGAGATCGGCTCGCTCGACATCTCGGTCCCTCCGGGGTCCACTGACGAGGCCATCGTGTTCGATTTGCTCCGGACGGCAGAGAACCGACTGCCGATCGCAACCACCGATCCGACCGTCACGCTCTGCGCGGCGTGGAACGTCCCCGGGCCCCTCGATGCGGACGTCGTGTGGGAGTTCAACCGGGCCGAGATCGCCCGGATCCCGAAGACCGCGGTCGACGGTGGTATCGGGAGTTGCATCCCGCCGGCCGGGGCCCGATTCAGCGAAGGCGCCTATCAGGTGTACCTCCAGCGGGGAGACATCATCTCCGAGGTCGAGACGTTCACCGTCGACCGTGTCGAGACGCAGCTGGCGTTCCGCAACGACACGGGTGTGGCGATCTGTCGGGTCGGCTTCAGCCCCAACCTCACCAATTGGTACACGTTCCTCGAGTTCGCCGACGTGTCCGACTTCGAGTCGGCCTTGGAGCCGGGTGCGGGGTTCACGATCGTCGCGCCGTTCATCGAGAACGACATCCAGGCCCGTGACTGCGATGACAACATCGTCGCGGAGAACTTCGACATTCCACCGACCGACCAGACGCTCAGCCTCAGCACCGGTCAGCCGTGAGCGGCTGGCGGGCTGCGCAGGTCCGCCGCCCGCCTCCAGGGTGATCCGATCGGGTGTTCTACGATCGTCGCCATGAGTGACGATCAGTCGACCGGCAACCATGACGCCATCGAGGCCTTCGCAAGTGAGAACCGCACGTTCCCGCCGTCGGGGGCTTTCAAGAGTGCTGCGCTCGTCACAGGCACCGGCCTCTACGACGAAGCGGCTCGCGACGACGAGGGTTTCTGGGCACGCCAGGCGTCCGAACTCGTCCACTGGGACACCGAGTGGGACACGATTCTCGACTGGCAGTTGCCGTACGCCAAGATGGTTCGAGGGTGGCACGCTCAACGTGTCGTACAACTGCCTCGATCGCCACGTCGCTCGCGGGCAGGGGCGACAAGGTTGCGTTCCTCTGGGAGGGCGAACCCGGCGACACCCGCACGATCACCTACCAGGAGCTGCTCGACGAGGTCTGCCGCTTCGCGAACGTCCTCAAGGGGCTCGGCGTCCAGAAGGGCGACCGCGTCACCATCTACATGCCGATGATCCCCGAGGCGGCCATGGCGATGCTCGCCTGCGCGCGCATCGGCGCGGCCCACACCGTGGTGTTCGGCGGCTTCTCGGCCAGTCGCTCAGCGACCGCATCAACGACGCCGAGGCGAAGGTACTGATCACGGCCGACGGCGGCTACCGGCGTGGCGAGGTGTTCCCGCTCAAGCCGGCCGTCGACGAGGCGTGCGAGTCCACGCCGAGCATCGAGCACGTCGTGGTGGTCAAGCGCGGCGGCAACGACGTGACCATGGTCGACGGGCGCGACCACTGGTACCACGACCTGATGGACGGAGCCTCGGCCGACTGCCCGGCGGAGCCGATGGACGCCGAGCACCTGCTCTTCCTGCTCTACACCTCGGGCACGACCGGCAAGCCCAAGGGCATCGTGCACACGACCGGCGGCTACCTGACGCGCACGTACGCTCACCCACAAGTACGTCTTCGACCTGCAAGCGACGACGACGTCTACTGGTGCACGGCCGACGTCGGCTGGATCACCGGCCACAGCTACATCGTCTACGGGCCGCTGGCGAACGGCGCACTCAGCGTGATGTACGAGGGCGCGCCCAACCACCCGGCAACGGACCGCTTCTGGGAGATCGTCGAGAAGTACGGGGTGACGATCTTCTACACCGCGCCGACGGCCATCCGCACCTTCATGAAGTGGGGCGACGAGCACCCGGCCAAGCACGACCTCTCGTCGCTGCGACTGCTCGGCACCGTCGGCGAGCCGATCAACCCCGAGGCCTGGATGTGGTACCACGAGCAGATCGGCGGCGAACGCTGCCCGATCGTCGACACCTGGTGGCAGACCGAGACCGGCGGGATCATGATCACCCCGCTCCCCGGCGCCACCACGACCAAGCCGGGCTCGGCGACCCTCCCGCTCCCCGGCGTCTCAGCCGAACTGGTCGACGACGAGGCGAACACGGTGCCGGTGGGCGGCGGCTATCTCGCGCTCGACCCGGCCGTGGCCGGGGATGCTGCGCGGGATCTGGGGCGACCCGGAGCGCTACCAGGAGACGTACTGGTCGCGGTTCCCCGGCCGCTACTTCGCGGGCGACGGCGCCAAGCTCGACGACGACGGCTACTTCTGGATCCTCGGTCGCGTCGACGACGTGATGAACGTGTCGGGGCACCGCATCTCGACCATGGAGGTCGAATCAGCGCTCGTCTCGCACCCGTCGGTCGCCGAGGCGGCGGTCGTCGGCGCCAGACGACGCGACCAGCGGCCAGGCCGTGTTCGCCTTCGTGATCCTGCGCGGCGGAGCCGAGACCGACGAGGCCGAACTCCGGGCCCACGTGGCGGGTGAGATCGGCGCGATCGCACGCCCGAAGCGGGTGTTCATCACACCGACCTGCCCGAAGACCCGGTCGGGCAAGATCATGCGCCGACTCCTCCGCGACGTCGCCGAGGGGCGCAACATCGGCGACACCACGACGCTCGCCGATTCCTCGATCGTCGATGAGTTGCAGGCGAAGGCGAACGAGTCGAGCGACGACTGAGCCCGCCCCGCCATCCGGGGCTGCACGACGATGACGACTCAAGTCACGTCGAGAAGGTGCCGATGATCGGACATGAGTCTGGTCGAAGGAGAGGAACGCGGCGCGATCCCCAGCATGTCGTGGAGTTCCGTGGTGGGCCACGAATCCGTCGATGTCGAATCGACCGCCGACACCGGTACCGATCCATCACCTTCCGTCACCGCGAGCCCCGAAGCCGGCGCGCCGGTGTCGTTCCAGATGACACCGCTCAGCGACGACGATCAGGCCACAACCGAACCGACGTCGACGCCCGCTCCGCCGCCGCCACCGATCTCCTTCACCATGGGGACCCCGGTCCCGGTGGACGAGCAGGCGGCGGCGCCGGTGCTGCAGGCTGCGGTCACCGTGGCCGAGCCCGATGCCTCCGCCCCGTCGTCGCTGCCGGATCCGTCGTCGTCGGCGTCCGGATCCCCCCCGTTGTCGCTGTCGATCCCGTTGGTCAGCGAGACGCAGACCAGCGCGCCCCAACCGGACGAACTGCCGCCGATCACCGAAGCAACCCCACCGGAGTCGGTCACGGCGGCTGTTGCGGCGCTGCATCCCGAACCGGTTTCCGCCATGGAACCGGTCGCTGAGCCGCGCCGCTCAGCCGCCCGTCGCTGAGCCTGCGCCGTCGCTGAGCCTGCTCCGGTCGGTCATTCCGCTCTGCACCCGGCGCCGGTCGCGGAGGCTGCCGCGCTGCCCAGCCAGGCGGAGCTGTCGCTCCCGCGAGCCGCGGCGGTCCCATCGGTTCCTCAGCCGGCCCCGGCGAGGGAGCGGGCGACGCCGAAGCCGGGAGCGAAGAAGGATCGCTCGACCGCGTTGGCACGTATGGGGTTCTTCCTGCTGTTCATCGCAGCCGTCGTGTCGGCAGGAGTGGTCTTCGGGCGACCGTACCTCTTTCCCGCCGAGTGGCAGGACAACGCCCTTCCGTACGCCGAGGTCATCGAGCAGGCCCGCGGCACCGAGTTCGTCGAGCCGGTCCTCCTGACCGCTCAGGACAGTGCTGCGCACCGGGATCTCGTCTCGGAGCAGCTGCTCGGAGACGCTCAAGAGTCGATGCCGATGTGGCGAGCGCTCGGGTTGGCTGGTCCGGACGCCACCGACGATGCATCCCTGCGGGACCTCACCTCGGTCCAATCCCCCGTGCTCTACTCCACCGCCGACGGACAGGTGTACTACGACCAGTCGTTCAATCAGGCCCACCGGGATCAGCTCATCACCGAGGCGATGGCGACCGCCGCCCTCGATCAGGAGGTCGGGTTCTCAGCCGACGCCGCCCAACGCGGCCTCGACGCGGATGTGCTGACCGCCGCCCACGTGCTGCAGCAGACGACGGCAATCGCCGAGCTCGCATCGGTCACTGCAGTGCCCGTTCCCGAGCCCGACGTCGCCGCACTCGCCTTCCTCCCGCCGGTCCTCGACTACCGACTGACGGCGCCAGTGGTGCTCAGCGAGGTCCTGCCTCCCGTCGACGACCCGGAGCCCAACCCGTTGGAGGGGATCGGACCCGAGGGTCCGGCGGCGGCCAGGAACAGTGCGCTCGGGTCGATCTCGACCGCTTCGACCGTGGCCGGTGATGAGCCGCTCGGCGAGGCGGTTCCGATGGACCGCGGCTTCTGGTATCTCGTCTTCGCCAGTCACCTCGATGCGCCTGCGGCCTACGACATGTCCAACACCCTCGAGCGTGCGGGACTGCAGACCGTGCAGGCGGCCGATGGTCGGACGTGCGCGGTCGCCACCTTCGCCACCGCGAACGGAGCGGACAACGAGCGCCTCGGGCTTGCGTTGGATGCATGGACGGCGAGCGTTGCCCCCGAGCTCGGAGCATCCGTCAACTCGCTCCCGGACGGGACCGTTCAACTCCGCTCCTGTGACCCCGCCGGAGCCTTCGTGTCGAACGCCCGCTTCGGAGTCGGCCGGGAGTTGATCGGCTGGCGTGCGATCGAGACGGTGGTCGTCGCCACGCTCACCGCAGACGGTGCCGACGATGCCACGGTCGAACGGGCGCTCGCCCGAATCGGGACCACCCCCTCCGCTCAGACCCTGATCGCCCTCCCCGCCGGCACGTCGCCGTCCGAGGTTGCGGCCGCGGCACGCAACGCGGCGGCCGAGGTGGTGGCCGGCGGCTGATCGCGCTCAGGCGCCCGGTGCCAACACTTCCAGCGCACGGCGGTCGAGCGTCGCAGGACCGTCGGTCGAGAGAGGCTGAATGCACACGTGGGTGGCACCGGCGTCGTAGTGCGCCTGGATTCCCCGGCGCACCCGGTCCTCGTCGCCCCACACGACGACCGCATCGATGAACCGGTCGTCGCGATGCTCGATCTCGTCATCGGTGAAGCCGAGCCGCTTCCAGTTGTTCCGGTAGTTCGGAAGGTCGGCGTAGATCGAGATCGCAGCCCGAGCCGCGTCGCGCGCGGCGGAGGCGTCGGTGCTGAGACAGACCTTCTGCTCGACGCACAGCAGCGCATCGGGACCCATGATGTCGCGCGCCCGAGCCGTGTGCTCGGGGGTGGTCCAGTACGGATGCGCGCCGTCGCTCGCCGCCGCCGCGAGTTCCAGCATCTTGGGTCCGAGGGCCGCGAGGACGATCGGGACCGGCTCAGCGGGCGACGGGCCGCGAAACGGCTGAGCCTCCATCGCTGCCAGGTAGTCGCGCATCCGGGTGAGCGGCTTCGAGTAGTCGAGGCCGCGGAGACCGGCGACCATCGGGCCGTGGCTGACGCCCAGCCCGAGGATGAACCGGCCACCTGACTGCTCGCCGATGGTGTTGGCGACCTGCTTCATCGGTCCTGGATGCCGGTGGAAGATGCTGGCGATTCCGGTGGCGAACGTCAGCTCGGTGGTCTGCGACGCGAGCCAAGCGATGTGCGAGAACGGGTCGCGCCCGATGGTGTCGGGGAGCCACAGGGTGGAGTAGCCGAGTGATTCGAGGCTCCCCGCGAAGTCGGCTGCCTCGGCAGCGCTCATTCCGTCGGTGAAGTACCAGACGCCCGGGGTGGCGAGTCGATCGTGTCCTGTCATCGCCCGAGCGTAGGTCGCTGCGGTCGCGCCGTCGCCATTCGCACGATGTCAACGACCGCGGTCGGAATCGGACCAATCCCCGCTGTCGATCGGAACGAGATCGAGTCCGGCACCGTACTCGTAGGCATACGCCGACATGCCTCTCCACGTCGTGACGACGACGCGGCGATAGTGCCCCCCGACCGTGCCTTCCTCGGCGTCGAGCACCTCGAGACAGCGACCGATCGTTTCGTCGAGCAGCGTGTAGGTCCGTCCAGTGATCGTGCCGCCCGGCTCGGCCCGTTCGTCGACGACGGCGGCGGGGTAGCCGAGGCCGGTGTCGAAGAGACGGCCATCGATCGTGTCCGGCCAGCCCTCGTCGACCACGAACGGCTGAAGGAATCGCCACCGCACGTCGCCCGGCCGCAGCGTGCCGTACACGAACAAGTGGCGTAGCTCGTTCATCACTCCGCCTGAAGCTATCCGGGACACCCATCCGGGATGATTCTCATGGGCTGGGTGCTGTGAGCTGGGGCTTCCGTCATCACCCGCGACATCCTTCGGGATGAACGTCACGGGTCGGTTGGCGCCCGGGGGTATTCGGTGCAGAGTTCGTCGGCCAGGGCGTCGGCATGTGTCGTTGCCGGCTGGACGATCAGACGGCCTCGGCCGACTCGCCCGCTGCGTCGGCAGCGGCGGCCTGCTCGGCCTCGACCGACCGCAGTACCGCCGGTGCCGCGAGACCGATCACATCGCCGGTCACCGGCAGTGGATCATTGCGGCAGATGAACGCCATCTCGTCGTCCTCGATCCTGGCCAGCGGAATGAACTGTTGGTCGTCGAACGCTTCGATGATCGACGGCCCCGCAGCCGCACCGACGACCTTCCACCCCTGGCGCGATCGGTCGTCGAGCGTTGCGTAGGTCAGCCCGTCGACGCCAATGATCCGACCCAGGTACTCGTCGGGCACCGCACTCTGACCGCTGCGCCGTTTGCCAGGGGCCAACTGGAACACCTCGCGCCGTCCGAAGACCCGTGCGAAGCGACCGGTCCCGAGCGCGTTGACCTCGTCGTTCGAGGTCACGGCGAGGAGACGACCGATACCGCGGAGGTCGAGGCTCTCTGCGGCGTCCTCGGCCAGTGCACTCATCCGTCGGGCGGTGAGGCCGAGCGCGATGGCGCGCGTGACGTTGTACGGGTCGGTGTCGATGAGCATCGTCTTGATCGAGCGCTGCTTCAGTTGCAGCGCCAGCCCGCGGGCGGTCGCGTGCGACCCGACGATCAGCACTCCGTTGGCCTGCGCATCGGCCAACCCGAGGAGGCGCGCCGCGGGACCGGCGACGAACCCGTAGACGACGATCGTGCCGATGATGATCAGGAACACGATCGGAACGATCTTGTCCGCGTCGGCAACACCCTCTTCCTCGAGTCGGAGGGCGAAGATCGCCGAGACGGCGGCGGCCACGATGCCGCGTGGGGCCATGGTGGTGAGGAACACACGCTCGCGCCAGCTGAGCGAGGTTCGGATCGTCGAGACGAGCACCGCGAGTGGTCGGGCGACGAACACCAGAACGGCGAGGAAGGCCAGCGCGGGGAGCGCGACGTCGCGGAGGGCGTCGGCCTCGATGCGCGCGGCGAGCAGGATGAACAGCACGGAGATCAGCAGCGTGCGGAGGCTCTCGTTGAATTCGAGGACCTGTCGAATCGTGGAGGTGTCACGCCGGGCGAGATAGATCCCGACGACCGTCACGGCGAGCAGACCCGACTCCTCCTGGATCTCGTTCGATGCGACGTAGCTGGCCACGACGAATGCGAAGGTCATCGGCACGGCGAGCTGGTCCGGAATCAGGAACCTGCGCAGTGCGGTGTCGAGGAGGAATGCGGTACCGAGGCCCAGACCGATACCGGCAACGAGCGTGAGCCCGACGATGCCGAGCAGGTTGAGGACCGCCTCGTTCGTCTCGTCGGCGAGGACCAGTTCGAATGCGACCAGGGCGGCCGTTGCGCCGATCGGGTCGATCAGCACTCCCTCGGCGCGCAGGATCGGGCCGGTCGTGCCGGCGGGGCGGACGAACCTGAGCAGGGGCCCGACCACGGTGGGTCCGGTGACGACGAGCACGGCAGCGAGCACGATCGACACTTCGTTCGAGATCCCGAAGATCTCGCGGGCCGAGTACCACCCGACGACACCGGTGACGACCGCTCCGACGGTGATCAGGCGGCGGACGACGATGCCGGTGTTGCGCAGCTCACGCGGGGAAGATCGAGCCCGCCTTCGAACAGGATCAGCGCGACGGAGAGGGAGACGAGCGGGAACAGCGTGTTCCCGAGCAGTTCGTCCGGCTCGAGGAGCCCGGTGACGGGACCGAGCGTGAGCCCGGCGAGGAGGAGCGCGATGATCGACGGGAGTTGGGTTCGCCAGGCGATCCACTGAGCGATCATGCCGGCGCCGACGATCAACGCGAGGGTCGGCCCGATCGTGGACTCGCCGGCGGCGAGGATGACTGCGTTCATGAGAAGGCCTCCGCCATCCGCGGACAGGGTAGTGCAGGGTTGGGTACGGTCACCCCATGAATCCGACGAAACCGGCCCGCGTCGAACGGGTGAACTTCCCGGGGAGCCAGGGCCATCTCCTGGCAGCCCGACTCGACCTCCCGGCGGGCCCGCCGCGTGCGTTTGCCCTGTTCGCGCACTGTTTCACCTGTGGAAAGGACCTGCGGTCGGCTGGTCGGTTGGCGTCCGCTCTGACCGCTTCCGGATTCGGCGTGATGCGCTTCGACTTCACCGGTCTCGGGTCCAGCGACGGCGAATTCGCCAACACGAACTTCTCGTCGAACACCGCCGACCTGGTCGCCGCCGTCGAGTGGCTCCGGGCCGAACACTCGGCGCCCCAGGTGCTCGTTGGTCATTCGCTCGGTGGTGCGGCGGTGCTGTCGGTCGCCGGAGATGTGCCCGAGGTACGGGCGGTCGTGACCGTCGGTGCTCCGGCCGACACCGAACACGTGACCGGGCTGTTCGAGGAATCGACTCCTGAGATCGCAGCGAGGGGCGAGGCGTGCGTCCGGCTGGCGGGGCGTCCGTTCACCATCACGCAGCAACTCCTCGACGACCTCGGTCAGCACCGCGTGGCAGAACGGGTCGCGACGATGAAGAAACCGCTGCTCGTGCTGCACTCGCCGATCGACAACACGGTCGGGATCGGCAATGCCGCACGGATCTTCGAGGCCGCGCGGCACCCGAAGAGCTTCGTCTCGCTCGACGGCGCCGACCATCTGTTGTCGCGACCTGGCCGACGCCGACTTCGCTGCCGGTGTGATCGCCGCGTTCGCATCGCGGTACGTACACGACGAGAGTGGTGCGCTCGCCGCCCCTGCGCCTCGCGAGGCGGTGGTGGTCGCCGAGACGACCCAGGGTCCGTTCTTGAACCACGTGGTTGTCGGGCGGCACCGGTTTCTCGCCGACGAGCCCGAATCGATCGGCGGGTTCGACGCCGGCCCGGCGCCGTACGACTTCCTCGGTGCTGCACTGGGTGCCTGTACGTCGATGACGTTGCGGATGTACGCCGAGCGCAAAGGGCTGCCACTCGACCGCGTCACGGTCGAGGTGTCGCATGGCAGGCTCCATGCGGACGACTGCGTCGAATGTGCCGACAACGAGCACCTGAGCGGCCGGACGGGAATGATCGACCGCTTCGAACGGGTGATCACCATCGAGGGCGACGACCTCACCGACGGCGACCGCGGCAAGCTGTTGATCATCGCCGACAAGTGTCCCGTGCACCGCACGCTGGAATCGGCCAGCGCGATCATCACCCGCCTCGCCTGACTCACCTCGATCCGATCGATCCGGACCGTCGGGAGGGCGACCTCGTCAGGTCCGGATGGCGATGTCGAGGTTGGGACCGGAGCCGACGTTTCGATTCTCGCTGAGGCGCTTGCGGGCGGCGTTCAGCTCGGCGCACATGATGACGGTGATCCCGATCAGGCCGAGCCACGTGATCAGGCCGAGGATCGTGTTGATCGTCGCCAACGCCTCGTTCTCGGGGTCGGCGAGTTCCTGCACGATGACGGTCCCGAACTGCTGGAGCACGGTGAAGACGATGCCCGCGACGACGGCGCCCGACAAGACGTCGCTCCACGTCGTCGGGTACGACGTCAGGAAGCGGTACATCGCCGCGATCACGACGATGTTGATCACCACGGTTGCGCCGATGAGGGCCACGTTGCTGAACGCGTGCAAGCCCGCCGCGTTGACGATGACAGCGAGCACGAACGTCCCGATCTGCGACACGGCGATGATCGCGATCCCCAGAAGTGCCTTGCCGCGCTGGGCCGCGAGCCCATCGCGATCGTCGACCCCGACCTCCCACGAATCGTCCAGTGCGCTCTGAAGGCCGACGAACGCCTTGGTCGAGGCCCAGAGCGCGCCCCCGAGCCCGATGACCAGCGCGAACACGTTGCCGTTGATGGAGTCCGGGTTGTCGGCCAGCGTCTGGCCGAGCACCGGGACCTCGGACGCAGCGCTGTCGATGACCTTCCGTTGCAGCTCCTCGTTGCCCTCCAGGACGAATCCGAGGATGGTCACCGCGGCGAGCATCAACGGGAAGATCGAGATGAACGAGAAGAACGCGAGCAACGACGCATTGCGTCCGGCGAGGTGACGACGCCAACCGTCCATCGTCTCGGCGAACACGTCGAACGGGTGCGAGCGTTCACGAAGCTCCATGACCTTGTCACTCGTCGTCCAGGGCATCGTTCAGTGTGTACCCGCCGCGACCGGTTCTGAACCAACCAGGCTCCAATCGACCGGCTCCCGCCCCAGACGGGCGAGTGCCTCGTTCGTCGTGCTGAAGGGTCGACTCCCGAAGAACCCGTTGTGGGCGGAGAGCGGTGACGGATGTGGCGACTCGATCACGACATGCCGGTCGGTGTCGATGCGCTCGCGCTTGCGACGGGCGTGATTGCCCCAGAGGATGAACACCATCGGCTCAGGCCGGGCGGCGGCGACGTCGATCACCCGATCGGTGAACGTCTCCCAGCCCTTCCCGGAATGCGAGCCGGCCTGTCCCGCGCGCACGGTCAGCGACGTGTTCAGCAGCAGCACGCCCTGGCGCGCCCATGCTTCGAGGCTGCCGTGATCGGGGATCGGGAGACCGAGGTCGTCGTGCAGTTCCTGGTGGATGTTGCGCAGCGACGGTGGGATCGGGACGCCGGGTCGCACCGAGAACGCGAGACCGTGTGCCTGCCTCGGCCCGTGGTACGGATCCTGCCCGAGGATCACGACCTTGAGGTTCGAATACGGCGTGAGGTGTAGCGCGGCGAACACCTCGTCGTGTGGCGGACACACGGTGTGCAGGCGGCGCTCCTCTGCGACGAACGCCTGGAGCTCGTGCCAATACGGCTCGTCGAATTCCGAGCGGAGCAGCGGGTTCCAGTCCGTGGTGGTCATCGCCACCAGCCTGCCAGGCCCGACCCACCCCGCACCCGCCGGGGGTGGGGGATGTCGGTGGTGGGGCGGCCGGACGAGGATCGAGCCGTCACCTCCTCGACGGCCGTCATCTCCTTGGCGAAGGTCGGCGCCGTCGCCCTACGATGCCGAGGTGTTCGATCATCTCCCACGAGCGACGTTCGCCACCCTCCCGACGGCGCTCGAGGACGCCGGTCGTCGGGACGCGGTCCGGACCTCGGCTGTGGATCAAACGCGACGACCTGACCGGGTTGGGGGGCGGCGGGAACAAGGCCCGCAAGCTCGAGTTCCTCTGTGGCCAGGCGCTCGCCGATGGGGCGCAGGCGCTCGTGACGGTCGGGGCCTCCCAGTCGAATCACTGTCGGATGACGGCAGCGGCGGGCACCAGGCTCGGGCTCGAGGTGCACCTCGTCCTTTCCGGTGACGCGCCAGCTGACGGCGAGCGCTTGACCGGGAACCAGCTGCTCGCCGAGATGTTCGGCGCCCAGATGCATCACACGGGCGCCGAGGAAAGCCACTGGGGCGAACTCGAGATCGCCCGCGAGTCGCTCACCGACGAACTGGCCGCACAGGGACTCGCGCCGAGTTCCATCCCGATCGGCGGGAGCACAGCCGTCGGGGCGCTCGGCTATGCGATGGCGTTCGTCGAGTTGGTCGATCAGTGCCGCGACCATGGATTTCTGCCGCGTTCTGTGGTGTTCACGTCGTCGAGCGGCGGCACCCACGCCGGTCTGCTCGCCGGCCGCGCCGCAATGATCGCCGACGGTGGCCTCGGAGCCGACGAGGCGCCCGACGTCGTCGCCATCGGCGTTGCCAAGGGGGTCAACATCGGTGTCCCCGACGTTGCGGAACTCGCGGATGCGGCACTCGGGTCGATGCACGTCGACACGGCGGTCGATCCCGCCGACGTCGAGGTCGATCCGCGATGGATCGGCGAGGACTACGCCGTGCCGACGACCGCGGGCGCGGCTGCGATCGACTGGGCGGCGCGTCGCGGCGGGTGGCTCACCGATCCGACGTATTCGGGAAAGGGCCTCTCGGGGCTGCTCGGCCTCGTCGACGAGGGACGCTGGAACCACGACGACCACGTGGTGTTCATCCACACCGGCGGCTGGCCGGCGCTGTTCGCCTGACATCGTCGATCGGACCGCGTCCAGGCCACGGCGGTCGGACCATGCGATCCGGCCGCGCTCGTACACTGGCCCGATGAACGACGAAATTCTCGATGTCGACCTGTTGGCCTTCGAGAACGGAACGTCAGCGCAGCGCCGCGCCGTGGTCGACGGCGTCGCTCGCAGCCTCGCGACCGGGTTCGTCTACACGAGCCACGACGTGTCCGACCATCTCCTCGACACCGCCTATGAAATGCTGCGTGAGTTCTTCGAGAAGTCGCCGGAGGAGAAGCAGACCGCAGCCGCCCCGGGGGCCAACGGGCAGACCGGATACACCGGGTTGCTCGTGGAGACGGCTGCGTCGAGCGACAAGCCGGACTGGAAGGAGATGCTCAACTGGTCGACGCCGATTCCGGCCGGTCACCCGTTGAAACGAACGTTCCCGACCGCCTATCCGGACCAGGTGCTCCCCGAACAGCTCGTCCCCGGAATCACCGACGTCCTCTACCGCTTCCACGACACGGTGGCCGATCTCCAACGACGGTTCCTCCGGGTGATCGCCGAGGGCATCGGTTGTCACGAGACGTTCTTCGACGACATGGTGCAAGAGGGCCCGACACTGACCCGCGCCATTCGCTACCCCGCGATGTCCGAACTCGACAGTGCACTCGGTTCCGATGGTGAGCCGGGACACGTGTGGGCAGCAGACCACGGCGACATCAACCTGATCACCGCGCTGCCGCGAGCGACGGCGCCCGGCTTGCAGGTGAAGGTCAACGACGAGTGGGTCGATGCGGTGGCGCCCGACGACGGTGTGATCGTCAACACCGGCATCATGCTGGAGCGGCTGACCAACGGACGCATCCCGATCGGTTGGCACCGCGTGGTTGCCGCACCGGGCTTCGAAGGAGAGCGTTACAGCGTGGTCCAGTTCTGTCACCCTCGGCCGTGGACCGTGCTGTCGCCCGTTCCGTCGTGCTGCACGCCGGAGACGCCGCAACGATTCAGCGCGATCAGTGCGGCCGATGCACTCGACCAGGTGCTGTACGACATCAACCTGGTCGAAGGCGCGCGCCGCCTCGACTGACATGTTCGTCGGTGCCAGGCACCGATGAACATTCAGCGGCGGAACAGGCTCGGGACGGCCGTCTCGTCCTGGAGGGCGAGCGAGATCCACACGTCGGTCGGCAACTCGAGCGCGTTCACCCAGCGCAACGAGCCGACCGGCGAGCCACCAGCGCCGGGTCCGAATGCCTGCGGCGGTGTGTACCCGCATCCTTCGCTCGGGTTCACCAGCGCTCCCCAGCCGCTGGCGCTGACCTGGCCGGTCGAGGTGATGGTCCACTCCGAGTCGACGCTGTCGTCGCTGTCGGTCGTCTCGATCGTGACGGGTTCGTGGCCCGAACCATTGGACGGCATCGACCACTGGCCGATGACCACGTGGCAGGTCTGACGGAACAGGGCGTCGATGATCGGGCCGAACGCATCGATCGGGTGGCCGTCGATGTCGACCATGGTGACCCGAATGTGGGGTGCGACGGCGTCCTCGGCGATCTCCACGGTCGAATCGGTGGGGACATCGGAGCGCACGCCGAGCGGGATCGGATCGGTGTCGCCCATGAACCCGAGCACTTGGCCGGCGCGGACGGTGCTCCCGATCACGGCAAGTCCCGACACTCGGAGGTGGGCGGGGGCAGCACCGTCGTCGGTGTTGGGATTGTCGTCGTTGAACCCGGCGTAGATGTAGCTGGTCCCTTCGGGGTCGGTGACCGTGACCGTGATCGGATCGCCGGAGTCGGGATCGTCGTGAACGTCGGTGACGACGCCGTCGGCGACCGCCAGTACGGGTTGCAGTTTGATTCCGAAGACGATTCCCGGGGCCTGCTCGGTGCAGAGTCCGGCGGCTTCGATGTCGGCTCGGCTCGGGCCGTCGGTCGCGGCCGCCCCGTCGGCGCCGTCGGCGACTTCGAGCCCGGTGGCGTCGTCGCATTCCGGCACCGCGAGTCGGGACGGGCCGAGCACCGGGAACGACAGCGACGGGACCCCCTCGTGGGGTACCGGGAGCTCGGGGGCCTTGCCGGCGATCGCGGACAAGTCGGCTGTCACGCCGAGTCGCGGCGCGATGGTCTGACCCGAGATGGATGCGAACACCCCGAGCCAGCGCGTCTGGTACTCCCTGATCGTGAGCCGGTTGCCGTGTTCCGGTTTCGGGACTCGGTCCATCCACTCGGGTTGGCGAGCGGCGATCGGGTAGTACCACATCACCGGAACCATCGAGACGTCGTAGTTGAACTGCGCGAGGAACATGTTGACGTCCTGCGCGGCTCGCTCGTCCTGAATTTGCGGCGGAGCGAGGTAGGCATGTTCGTAGCCGCCGTACCGGTTCCATGTCGAGTGCACGAACTGATAGGCGCCGGAGGCGCCGCCCTTGTTCGGGGGGAGCGTGTAGATGCCACGTGATTCGAGGTAGCGGATCGTGGCGAGGATGTGCTCGATCTGTTCGGGATAGACGGTGACGTTGCGCGCCGGCGGGGCGATCGGTCCCGGAACCGTCGCCGGCGCCGCAATCGTGGTGGTCGGGGCCGTCGTGTTCGTCGGGGTGAGCGGCGGTGGCGCGACGATCGTTGTCGACGTGGGTGTCGTGTTCGTGGGTGTGGTGGTGGGTGTCGTGGTGGTGGGTGTCGTGGTCGTCGTGGTGGTGGGTGTCGTGGTCGTCGTGGTGTTGGGTGTCGTGGTCGTCGTGGTGGTCGTCGTGGGGATGGTGGTCGTCGTGTCGTCTGCCGGCGCCTGGGCGTGGACCACGCGTGCCGCCGAGGTGATGAAGGATGCGGCCAGCAAGAGGGCGAGCAGTGCCGGGACAGCACTGCGCGACGGCAGTGCGCGTTGCCCCCTCGGCGGGGGGAGTTGGGAGCGGGCAGGTGTCGACATGAGCGTTCGTTGGTGTATCGGCACCGATGTGGTCAGAGTAGAGCAGGAATCAGCGGGTTTTCCGGGCGGCGACGAGAAGTCGCCAACGGGCGATGATCGGCGGAGCGCAGGGCAGATGATCGCACACGGCTACCGTCGGATGGCGATGAGCGAGTCGGATCCGCAGCACCACGACGCAACGGCGCCTGACGCGCCCGATGCCGACGAGACGGTGCCGCGCCCGACGCCGCCGCGTGACGTGATCCTTGCGGTCGACATCGGCGGGACGAAGTTCGCAGCCGGGCTGGTGACAGCGAAGGGTGAACTCATCGACCGTGCCCGCGTCGAGGTCGAGCGCGACGTCGTGCCCGAAGCCCACTACATGTCGTTGGCGGGCATCGTCACCGATCTCATGGTGCGTGCTCGCGAACAACACCACGCTCGCATCCGCGCTGTGGGCGTGGGTGCCGCTGGGCCCGTCGCCCGCAACCTGGAGACGGTGTCGCCGGTCAACATCCCCGCGTGGCGTGAGTTCCCGCTTCGGGCCCGACTCCAGGACACCACTCGGCTGCCGGTCTACGGCGACCTCGACGCCAAGGCGCTCGCGCTCGCAGAGGGCTGGCTCGGGGCCGCTCAGGGGCATCCGAACTTCTGTGCTCTCACGGTGTCGACCGGCGTCGGCGGTGGAGTGGTGCTCGATGGCGAGTTGCTCGATGGCGCAACCGGCAACGCCGGGCACATCGGCCACGTCATCGTCGAACCCGGCGGCCGACGCTGCGGCTGCGGGGCTCAGGGCTGCCTCGAGGCGGAGGCCTCCGGCCTGGCGATCGAGTCGATCACCGGGCGCCCCCCCACCGAACCGACGTACGCGATCATGCAGCGAACCGGGCGGCTCGTCGGTGTGGCAGCGGCGTCGGTGTGCAACGCCCTCGATCTGTCGCTCGTGGTGGTCGGTGGCAGCGTCGCACTCGGATTCGCGGCGACCTTCTTCCATTCGGCCCAGGTCGCTCTCGACGATCATGCGAAGCTGCCGTACAGCCGAGGGGCACGGATCACACCGTCACGCCTCGCCGAATCGGGGCCACTGATCGGCGCGGGTGCCGTTGGTTGGCGTGCCCTTCGCCGCGCCCGACGCAACGCCACCGGCGGCACCCCACGTTCCGCTCCACCAACCCCGTTCCGCCACGATGCGTGACCTCGGTCTCCTGACGAGCCGAGCGTCCTCCTGGGCGCCGCGGTTTGACAGGATGTCGAGATGACCAAGATCCGTTCGCGCGATTCGTCGATGATCCAGGACCGCCGGGGCAACGGCGGTGGGCGTTCGGCTGGCGGAGGTGGTCTCGGTGACGTTCTCGGTGGTGCGCTGGGTGGGCGCGGTGGGTCGTCCACGGGCGGCGGCGGAGGAGGCCTGCTCAGGGGCGGCGGGATCATCGGCGTCCTCGTCGTCCTGGCGACGATCTTCCTGCCCCAGTTGTTGGGTGGCGGGGCAGGGCAGACGTTCGGCCTCGGCGGCAGCGCCGCCCCCTCGCAGGAGACGACCGGCGGAGATGACGACACCTGCAGTAGCGAGGCCGAGCAGATCCTCTGCGGTGCGACCATCGACGTCCAGGAGTATTGGAGTGAGCAGTACCCGGCCTCCTTCGACGGGCTCCCGTATCCGCAGACCCAGACCGTCTTCTTCTCGGGATTCACGAACACGGGGTGCGGTCAGGCCTCGGCACAGACCGGGCCGTTCTACTGCCCGGCCGACAACCTCGTCTACTTCGACCTCGACTTCCTCGCCCAACTCCAGTCCAACTTCGGGGCCGAAGGCGACCTGGCAGCGCAGTACATCGTTGCCCACGAGTACGGGCATCACATCCAGAACGCGCTCGGGATCAATGCGGAGATGCACCGTCTTCAACAGCAGGACCCGCGCAATGCCAACGCGTACTCGATCGCCCTCGAACTGCAGGCCGATTGTCTCGCAGGCGCGTGGGCGAACGATGCGAACGCCCGCAACCAGTTCGACTCGACGAGTGAGATCCAAGAGGCCCTCGGGGCCGCGGCGGCGGTCGGCGACGACGCCATCCAGCAGCAGACCCAGGGCCGGGTCGATCCCGAGAACTGGACTCATGGGTCGAGCGAGCAGCGGGTGCGCTGGTTCGACGTCGGGTTCACGACCGGCGACCCGAACCGCTGCGACACCTTCGGCAATCTGGACAACCTCTGATCCCGTGTCGGCGCTACCGTCGCGAACGTGACCGTCCGACTGACCGTGCGCACCGCTGTCTGGCGGAGCCAGATCGCCCAGACGGTCGCCGCGAACCCCGGGTTGGTCCCGGTCGTCAAGGGCAATGGCTACGGGTTCGGTCGCGTCCGCCTCGCCGAGATCGCCGCCGAGTTCTGTGACACGGTCGCCGTCGGCACGATCCACGAACTCGTCGGGCTCCCTGATGTGCTGACCGCGGTCGTGCTCACGCCGACCTTGCAGGTACCGGCGAGCCGCTCTCCGATGCTGACGGTCGGAAGGCCCGAACACCTCGATGCGCTCGCTGCATGGCGGGGTCGCGTGATCGTCAAGCTCGCGACGGATCTCCGGCGGTACGGCGGGTCGAGTTCCTTGATCGACGATGCCCGAAGCCGCGGCCACGAGGTGGCCGGCGTGTCGGTCCATCCGCCGATCGCCGGGACCGATGCCGACCGGCTCGAACAGATCGCCGCTGCGATTGCAGACGTCGATCCGGCGGTTCCGGTCTGGTTGAGCCACCTCGGTGTCGAGGCGTACCGGGCGCTTCCGCCAGACCGGTCGTTCCGACTCCGTATCGGGACGGCACTGTGGCACGGCGACAAAGCGGCGCTGCACCTGACGGCCGATGTGCTCGACGTGCGTGCCGTCTCGATGGGCATGACGGCCGGTTACCACCAGTCGACGGTCGCCGGCGACGGTCACCTCGTGATGGTCGGGGCCGGTACGGCCAACGGCGTGACACCGCTTCCCGACGGCCGGAGCCCGTTCCACTTCGGGCACACCCGATTGGCACTGCACGAGGGGCCGCACATGCACACGTCGATGGTCTTCGTCCCGAGCGGTGACCCCGTACCGGAGGTCGGCGACGAGGTCGACGTCCAGCGACCGCTCCACATGACGGCGGTCGATGAGTATCGCTGGGAATGACGTGAGCATCGCAGATCGCTCGGCGACCGACGAGGTCGTTCCACCGTCGGAGTCGAGTGATCGACTTCCCGGGCCTGACGTCGTTCGCGCGGTTGCGCTGATCGGCGTCGTGGTGATGAACTATCACGGCTACCTCATGTTCCGCGACGAGGGATCGGGCGTCGGAGACAGTGCGCTCGATCGGTTCTTCGATCCGTTCGAGGGTCCGTTGTCGACGCGGTTCGCTTCGACGTTCGTGTTGACAGCTGGGGTGGGGGTCACGCTGATGACCCGACGGGTGGTCGCGGACCGCACGGCCGGAGTCGACGGAGCGTCGAGGGCGGTCACCGAGATGCGGTGGCGCCTGGTCCGGCGCGGCATGGCGCTGTACGTCCTCGGCCAACTGCTCGACGTGATCTGGCCGGGAACGATCATCGTCTACTACGGGGCGATGTTCGTGCTCTCGTCGCTCCTGTTCACGCTGGCGTCTCGATGGATCGTCGTGATCGGGCTCGTCGCAGCCCTCGTCGGTTGGTGGATCTCGGTGTGGTCGTTCTGGCGGGTCGAGGACGGCAACAGCGTGTCGTGGCTTCGTTCCCCCGCCTCCGAATCGATTCGTCGCTACGTGTTCGACCTCACAGTGAACGGCACTCATCCACTGCTGCCCTGGCTGTTGTTCTTCTGTGCTGGCATCGTGCTCGGGCGGATGTTGGACAAGCCCGACTGGCGGCTCTGGTGCGGCGGGCTCGGGCTCATGCTCTTCGGCGTCGCCACGATCGTGTCGGCGATGGCCGCCACGCCGTTCACCGATCTCGCCCTGTCCCGCCATCCGTTCGACCGAGGGGCGGTCTACGTGGCCAGCGCGCTCGGTACCTCGCTGATCGCGTTTGCCGGGATCTCGTGGCTCGCCGATCGGGCGACGGGTCCGGCCGCCGCAGTGGTCGAGGTCTTGCGACAGGCGGGTCAGATGACGCTCACCCTCTACATCGCGCACATCCTGATCTTCAACCTGGTTGTCGACTGGCTCGGCTGGGTGGAACCCGGAGGGCTGGCGACCGCGCTCACGTTCGCGTTGTTGTTCTGGGTCGTCGCCATCGTGCTCGGCGCGATGTGGCACCGCCGCTACGGGCGCGGCCCTGCTGAGCGGGTCTACCGGGCGATCGGCGGCTGAGTGAGGTCAGCCGATCGACGCCGGCGCGTCGGTGGCCACGAGCTGATCGCCGGGATCATCGGCCGCCACGTCCGGCGGCGAACCATCCCACTCCAGACACCCCAGCCGTACGCCACATCGGTCGGTGTGGCGCGAGGGTCCGCGGCGATCGACGCGGCGGTGACCCATCGTGCCCTCCTCGACACGACGCAGGCCACAGCGGCGAGTGGCCACCACACCCGGCGAATCGTCGAGGCCACCTGGCGGGCACCCGAGAGATAGCTCGTCGCAGTGAGGCGCACGACGTCGGCGGTGGGCACATCTGCAAGATTGCGCGCAACGGTCGCGGTGTTGGCGAACGCCATCGCGACCGCCGCCACCGGATGGCCCGTCGCGAGTGCCGTCCACGCGGCGGCCATCCAGCCGTTCACGCGCACCGGTGACAGCAGGTGCGGGTGACGCTGAGCGAGCGCTGCCGCTGACGAGCCGTAGCCGACCTGCTGCCGGAGTCGCCCGACCCAGTCGGGTCGCGCGGCGTGGTGGACGCTGACGGCTGGTTCGTAGCGACATCGCCATCCAGCCTGGTCGAGTCGCCAGACCAGGTCGACGTCCTCCCCGAAGCGGAGCCGCTCGTCGAACCCACCGACGTCGTCGAACGCGGCGGCGCGGATCACGATCGCCGCCGCGGGGACGTAGCTGACCCGGCTGCCGGCGCGGATCCGAGCCGGTTCGGTGCCGAGATCCAGCGACGCGGTCGGGTCACCGAGCACGCGTGGAGCGACGAGCGCGACCTGTGGATCGTCGAAGTGGGGGAGGAGCTGAGCGAGCCAGTCCTGACTCGGCAACGTGACGTCGGCATCGACGAATGCGAGCAGCGGCGTCGACGCGTGGGTGCGGCCGGCGTTGCGGGCCGCGCCGGGGCCTCGGTTCCGACCCAGTCGCATGGTCGCTCCGTCGATCGGTGGAACGGAGCCGTCGTCCACGGTGATGTCGCGGTCGGAGCGGGCGGGCCCGCCGAGTTGGGGTGTGATGACGGTGACGTCGCGACGGTGCGAGCGTGTCGATCGGTGGTGGCCGGTTGCGGGTGGATGGCACCGGCGTCGAGGAGGCGTGCGACGAGCGACGATGGTGTGACGTCGTCGCCCGACTCGATCGACGCGCAGCGTTCGGCGCCAGCCGCAGTGACGCGGAACACGCGCAGCGGCGACCCGGCGAGCACGACGCGTCCCGATGGTCCGGTCCGGTTCCAGGTGCTGTCGGTGCGGAACCGCATCGTCAGTCGGGCGTCGTGACCGCGGCGTCGATGGGAGCAGGTTCGTCGACGTCGACCTCGTCAGGGTGGCCGGGGAGTGTCGTCGCGTGCGGCGTCGGATCGATGGGACGCCACTGCTCGATCGTCAGCACGAGGTCGTCGACGAAGTCGTTGATGAACCGTTCACCTTCGGCACCCGACGCGCCGTCGGGGTCGCCGAGCACGCCGTTCGGGCTGACGCTGCGCATGCCGTCGGCGCGAAGCCGTGGGAGCAGCTCGTCCAACGGCAGGTCGGGTCCGTCGGTGGCGAGCTCGAATCGGACGAGACCCGGGTCGATCGCGAGCATCAGCGAGGTCTCGATCCGACCGGCGTGGAGGTCGGGCGGTCCGCCATCGGTGCGACGGCGCCACTTCGGCCACCACGACATGATGCTGCGACCCTCGCCCGTGAGGAGGTCGACGGCCCGCGTGAGCGCCTCGTGGTTGCCGCCGTGGCCGTTGACGAACACGACCCCCGCCGCCCAGTCCGCGCTGCGGCCCAATTCGATCGCGACCTGCGACATCACGTCGGTGCCGATCGACAGGGTGCCGGCGAACCCCGCGTGCTCGCCCGATGCGGTGATCGCAATGGTGGGGCCGAGCATCAGGCCGGTCGTGCGATGCAGAGCCCGCCGCGCGATCTCCTCGGCGACGAGGGTGTCCGTGTTGAGCGGCAGGTGGGGGCCGTGCTGCTCGGTGGAGCCGACGGGGACGAGGAGGATCGGAGAGAGGGTCCCGTCGTCGTCGGCCATCAGCCGCGTCGCCGCGTCGACCTCGTTCCACGTCGCCTCACCGAGTCGCATCGACGGTCAGTCTCGCACCTGCGACCCCCGACCGTTCCACCCGCTCCGATGAGAGATGAGCGTGGCAGTCGCGCTCATCTCTCATCGCAATGTGCCGGTGGGGTGGCGGGATGGGTCAGTCGCGGGCGGGTGGGGAGAACCCGTCGGGGATGACGAGGTCGTCCGGGGAGAGCTCGTCGATCGCCGCCTTCCCCAGTCCGAGCATGTTCGAGTCGATGCCCATCCGCAGCACGTCGAGCACGTTCTCGACGCCCGCCTGGCCGTTCGCCGCGAGACCCCACAGGTAGGCGCGTCCGATCATCACGGCTTTCGCGCCGAGTGCGAGCGCTTTGACGACGTCGCTGCCACGGCGGATTCCCGAGTCCATCACGACCTCGATCTGGTCCCCGACCGCTGCGACCACTTCGGGCAGCACGCGAATCGGCGCCGGTGTGCCGTCGATGTTGTTGCCGGCATGGGTCGACACCGAGATCGCCGTCGCACCGGCGTCGGCGGCCCGGCGGGCTTCGTCGGCGCGGTTGATGCCCTTCACCATGAACGGGCCGTCCCACTGCGAGCGCAGCCATGCGACGTCCTCCCACGTGGGCGGGGGTGTCCCCATCCACACGCCGTAGGCCTCGAAGAAACCGGGGACGGGATCGCGCTCCGACACCGGGAAGTTCGGAACACCGAGCTGCGGAATCGAACCCGAACGCAGCCAATCGATCAGCCAGCGCGGTCGAAAGAGCGCTTCGGGGGCGTGCTTCAGCATCGTTGAGAAGTCGATCGCCTCCGGAATCGAAGGGCTGCCCCAGTCACGCGAGTGCACGAACGACCAGTCGAGCGTGAGGATCATGCCGACGGCGCCGGCCGCCTTCGCCCGCTCCATGCGTCCGACCATCGAGTCGCGGTCGCCGGCCCAGTAGATCTGGAACAGCGTCTGCGGGTTCGCAGCCATGACCTCCTTCATCGGCTTCGACGAAAACGAGCTCAGTCCCATCACGACGCCGCGGGCTGCGGACGCCCGAGCAACCGCCACTTCCCCGTCGGGGTGGACGGCCTGGACGCCGGTCGGGCTGATCATCACCGGCATCGACATCGACTGGCCCATCACCTCGGTCGCCATCTCGCGTGACGGCGGCTGACCCGCGGTGAGCGGACGCAGGCCGATCTCGTCGAAGGCCGCGCAGTTGTCGTCGCGCGTCACACCGCGCTCGGCGCCCGCGATCAACGCGCCGTACACCGACTTCGGCAGTCGACGCTTCGCCCGCTTCTGGGCGACGGCGATCGACTCGAACCACGGGTTGTACCAGGGATTGAACACGCGCTCAGGGTACGACGCCCAGCCATGGCCGTCATCATCGACCCCTCTCGAGGGCGGCTCCCCTCAGTCGATGTCGTAGTCGGCCGGGTCGGGAGCGCGGGTCTGCTGCCAGTACTCGAGCAGGCTGAACGGCCAGTTCTGGGCGACGCGGCCGGACTCGGCCTTGTACCAACTGTTGACGGTCGACACCCCCCAGGCCATCTTCAGGTTCCCCGCATCGACCCGTTCGTTGTACGCGTCATGGACGTCCTGGCGGCAGTCGGCGGACGCCCAACCGTTACGCAGCAACATCTCGATCACGCCGAGCGTGTAGTGCACCTCGCACTCGGAGAAGTAGATGATCGACCCGTTGACCACGATGTTCGTGTTCGGCCCGTAGCACAGGAAGAAGTTCGGGAACCCTGGATGGACCACGCCGAGGTAGGCGCGGGCGTCGCCGTCCCACACCTCGTGCAGGTCCTGCCCGCCTGTTCCGACGACCTTCATCGGCGTGAGGAACTTCGACGCCTGGAACCCCGTTGCGTAGATGATCACGTCGGCCCGATGCCGGCGCTCGTTGCCCCCGGCATCGATCGTGACCACCGCGTGGGGTTCGATCGCGGGCGATGGGCCGGCCGTCGAGGGTGACGTCGTTGCGCTTCAACGTCGTCGACCACGATCCGTTGTCGAGCACGATCCGCTTCGATGCGGGTGGGTACATCGGACGGACGGTGTCGTGCAGGTCGGGTCGGTCGGCGTAGCAGAGGTACAGCCACTGCTCGAGCAGTTCGCGCAACTCGGCGTTCCCGACGCCGGTCGACAGCGACAGGTCGTCCCAATCGTCGTCGACTGCACACGCCGGCAGGAGTCCTTCCGACGATCGCCAGAACAGCCAGAACCGATACCACTGTGCGTACCCCGGCACGTGCCGGAACAGCCACTGGAGTCCATCGGCGACCGGCTCGTGGTATGTCGGCACGGGGACGAACCAGTTCGGAGTGCGCTGGAGCACCGTGAGGTGGGCGGCCGCCTCGGCAACGTGGGGCACGAACTGGACGGCGCTCGCTCCCGCACCGATCACCACCACGTGCTTGTCGTGGAGATCGACGTCGTGGTCCCAGTGCGCGGAGTGGAAGGACGGTCCGCTGAAGTCGTCCAAGCCCTCGATCGTCGGCATGTTCGGACGGTTGAGCTGACCGACCGCGCTGATCACGGCGCACACCACGTGCACGAGCTCCCCGTCGGGTCCGTCGATCTCGAGCGTCCAGACGTCGTCGTCGTCCGACCACACCATCGCCGTCACCTCGTGACCGAAGCGGACGTGTTCGCGAACTCCGAACTCGTCCGCGCAGGTCCGGAAGTAGTCGAGCAGTTCAGGCTGCGGGGAGAAGTAGTAGGGCCAGTCGTTGCGTTGGGCGAAGGAGTAGCTGTAGACGTGGTTCGACACGTCGACGCGGCAGCCGGGGTAGGTGTTCTCCAGCCAGGTGCCGCCGACGTCGTCGTTCTTCTCGTAGATCACGAACTCGATGCCGGCCTGCGCGAGGCGGTGCCCGGCGAGGATGCCGGACATCCCCGCACCGATGATCGCCACCGGGAACTGTCGATCGGGTGCGAGTTCTTCGGCGCGCCAGCGCGGTGCGCGCAGGTCGTCGCCGGTGACCGACAGTTCTTCGCGCATCAAGGGCACGTAGTCGGCATCGATCGACTCGCCGATCGCGAACGACATCAGCCGACGCAGGCGATCGGTGTCGATGTCGGACTTCGTGGCCTCGTCGTCGAAGGACCGAACGCCGTCACGCGCCGCAATGAGCGTGTCGACCGCGATGCGTCGGATCTCGCGTTCTTGCGCGGTGCTGAGTCCGGCGCTCTCGTCGCGGATCATCGTGCCGTCGGGGCGTACCGACTCGACGAGGATCGACTCGTCACCGGTGGCGTGCGCGAGCGCCGGAAGCAGCGCGGGCAGAAAGCTCGCTTGGTGCGCACCCGCGACCGCCGCCCGGATCTCGTCGTCCGTCGCAGTGATCGGTTCGATTCGGTTGTCGAGCAGCGAGTCGGTCACGCCACCGATTGTTGCGTCGGGCCCCGATGCCGGAACCATCGGACGAATTCGATGATCGCGGTCACCGTCAGCGCTGTCGCGAATGCCAGCCAGAACGCAAGTGTGTGGTTGTCCTCGAAGGCCTGCCCGAAGAAGAAGCCGAGCGATGCCGCGTAGCCCGCCCAGATCGTCGTGGCGATCGCAATCCAGGTCGCGAACCAGCGCCACGGCTGACCCGTGAGTCCGGATGACACGGTCAGGATCGTGCGGCCACCCGGGATGAACCGGGCCGTGATCAACAACATGCCACCGCGGATCTTGATCTGGCGGCCGGCTGCATCGAGTCGCGCGCGCCGCTTGACGCTTCGTTCGGCCCACGCGTTCACACGGTCCGAGAAGCGACGGCCGAGGAAGTACGCCAGGTTGTCGCCGATGAAGGCGCCAACCGCACCGGAGACGATCACGAGCCACAGCGTCTGCGTACCCTGACCGGCTGCGACCCCACCGACGATGACGAGCGTCTCGCTCGGAACGACCGGGATGATCGAATCGAGGAGTGCAATCACGAAGATCACCAGCAGGAACCACCAATTGGCCGAGAACTCCTCGAGTTTGTCGGTGATGTCACTGACGATGTTCGCGGTGATCAACTCAGGAACCAGATCGTCGAGTCCGGTGGGATCACCCCGGGAGTGTGCATCTCGGCCGGCTCGGACGCGAAGACCGGAGTCGCGATCTCGAGGTGATCGTCGTCCAGGTCGAGTGCGATCGGTGCCGACGTCACGTTCGTGACCACCACGAGATCGCCGCGGCGCACGACCACCAGGCCGTCCCCGAGTTCGATCACCGCTGCGGTCAGCCCCTGGGGTGTCGCGAACTCGCGACGGGCATGAATCACCTCGCGGTACAACTCGAGCATCGACCCGTCCTCGGTGTCGAGTTCGCCGACTGCCATGTCGCCCCACCACTCGGGTTGCGGCAGCCACGACTCGGTCGCCGAGACGCCGTTCTCGACGCTCGAGAACCCGAACGACGTTGCAGGGTCCGCGGTCCACGGGATCGGTACCCGGCACCCGTCTCGTCCGATCCGCTTGCCGTCGGTCTGGATGAACACGGGGTCCTCGCGACGGTCGTCGGGCATGTCGAGATACTCGGGCAGCCCGAGTTCCTCGCCCATGTAGATGTACAGCGATCCGGGCATCGCCATCGCCAGCGTGATCATCGCCCTGGAGCGACGGAGCCCGACTGCGGTGTCGACGCTGTTGGCGGTCGACTCCAGTGCGTTGTTGGTGACGGTGTTCGGATCGGTTGCGTTGTTGCGGCCCAGGCGGGTGACGATGCGCTGCACGTCGTGGTTGTTGAGCGTCCAGGTCGGCGACGAGCCGATGCGGATGATGTCGAGGGTGTCGTGGATCGCCCGCTCCACCTCCGACTTCACCCACGGTGACAGCAGGAGGTCGAATGCGAAGGCCTGGTGGAATTGTTCGTCGTTGACGAATGCGGCCATGAGGTCGGGCCGTCCGTTCATGTAGCGCCTCCGCGACCATCATCAGGTCGCGACCCGGATGGCGGTCCATGTAGTCGTCGATCGTGCTCCGGAACTGCCGCCACACGTCGTGCCCTTCGGGGCGGAACACGGTGAACGGGTTCTCCCACGTGACCTGGAGCATGCCGGTACCCTCGGGGACCGGTGGCGCGTCCGGCAGCTCCGGGTGTTTGCCGACGGGACTGATCGCGTCGACGCGGAAGCCTTCGACGCCACGATCGAACCAGAACTCGAGGACCTCGGCGAACATCGCCTGAACGTCGGCGTTCGTGTGGTCGAAGTCGGGCTGATGCGAGGTGAACGTGCCGAGATACCACTGCGGGTCGTCGGGGGATGCCCGGGTCCACGCCGATCCGCCGAACGCGGCCGCCCAGTTGTTCGGCGGCGCGCCGTGTGCGTCGTCGCCGGCCGGCGCGCCGTCGCGGAAGTAGAAACGGGCGCGTTCCGCGGCTCCCGGGCGAGGCGGCGAGCGCTTCGACGAACCACGCGTGTTCGCTCGAGCAGTGGTTCGGGACGAGGTCCATCAGGATCTTGATCCCGTGCTCGCGGGCTTCGGCGAGCAGCGCGTCGAACACGTCGAGGTCGCCGTACTCGTCGTGGATGGCGAGGTAGTCGCAACGTCGTAGCCGTGGTCGAACTGCGGTGATGGGTAGCAGGGATTCAACCAGAGTGCGTCGACGCCGAGCGCCGACAGGTGGCCCATCCGCGAGCGGATGCCCTCGAGGTCGCCGACACCGTCACCGTTCGCGTCGGCGAACGAGCGGACGTAGACCTGATAGACGACGGCGTCCTGCCACCAGTGCTGCGATTCCATCGCGCCAATGTAAGCGCGCTCATGACGGGTTGGTCCGTGACCCGGCAGATCACGTGATCATGATTCAGGTGATCGTGACGCGGACGCGTGCATGTTCGGCGGCGGGTGCCGCAGGAGTGGGCGATCACGATGTCGTAGTCGCCGGGTGCAACCGTCCAGTCGTTGCCGCCTCGTCCCAATGATGGAACGCATCGGGTCCGAAGGTGAGCTCGGCGATGCGTCGACGACCCGCCGTCGACGATCGTCTTGGCCCACGCTTTCAACTCGCGAGTCGGTCGCTCGACGCGGCGGCGCAACCGGAGCGACGTACGCCTGGACGACCACGGTCGCGGCGCGTTCCCCGTCGTTGTGGAGTGGCACGCGTGACCACGACGGGGTCGTCGGCGAGGGATGATCCCACGTGCTCGTGTGTGGAAGCGCCGACGGCGCCCCACGTCGCCGTGCCGTAGCTGAGACCGTGACCGAACCAGAAGCGTGGCGCGATGCCGGCGCGTCGTAGTGGCGGTGGCCGATGAACAGTCCCTCGTCGTAGCGCTGTTGCGGGGGGCCGTCGCCCGAACGGTCCGGGATGTGGTTGTCGACGGCCGGGTGGTCGTCGAGGCGGGCGGGATACGTGATCGGAAGTCGCCCACCGGGGTCGGCGTCGCCGAGCAGCACGTCGACCATCGCCTCGGCCTGTTCCTGGCCGGCGAAGAACGACGTGACCACCGCGGGGGCCGGCGCGGCGTGGTCATCGGCACGCCCAGTCCATCGTGACCGGCGACCCGGCGTTGACGACGACGACCGTGTTCGGATTGGCCGCGGTGACCGCTTCGACCAGTTCGTCCTGGCGACCGGGGAGGTCCATCGTCTCGCGATCGAATCCCTCGGTCTCCCATTCGTCGTTCGTGCCGACCACGACGACGGCGACGTCGGCGGCCGCGGCCGCGGCGACCGCCTGTTCGAACAGGTCGGCCGGATCGGGCGCGCGGACACCGATCCGCAGCGCTGCGAAGCCGTTGCCCGCCGCCGTCGCCCACTTGACCGAGAACTCGACCGGCTCGCCGGCCACGCGCAGTCGACCGTGGCGGTGCACTCCTCGCTGCCGTATCCGAAGAACTCCCGGGTCCGTGGCAACAGCATCTCGGGGTCGTCGACCACCACGACCGGGTCGCCGCCGTGCGCCGCAGCCGTCATCGTGACCGGACCGGTCGAGACGACGCCGACGACGTGCGGACCGTCGACCTCGGGAACGAACGAACCGGTCGACTCGAGCGGCGAACGCCGACGCGGTCGACTTCGTCGGGCGTCGTGCCGAAGAATCGGAGGATCGACGTCGGCAGCCGTCGTGTCGACCGACGGCCGCGCGTCCCAGTCGCGTGCCGTTGACGTACTCGAGCCGGAGGCCGGGCTCACCGGTCGGCGTGCGCAGCTGTCCGCGACGCACGATCGGCGTGAGTCGATCGATCCGGACGCCCGGGTCGTAGCTGACGGTGGTCGACGGAGCTGCGGGCTGCGAGCCGGTCGGTGAGCGCGTCGAGCAGCGTGCGGTGGGCGAACGGGGTCAGGCTTGCGGATCCGCCGCCCATCGATCGGTCGATGACCGCGTTCGGTCCGACGACGGCGACCGATGCCGAGGTCACCGGTCGGGATCGGCAGCACCGGCACGCCCGAGCGACTCGGCGTGGGCATTGCGCAGCAGCACCGTGCCGGCGATCGCGGCCCGTCGGGTGAGCGCCCGTTCCGCCGGATCGTCGACCGATTCCTCCGGTCTCGTCGCAACTGCGTTCGTCGGCCTTCGTCCGGTTCATCGACTGTGAGCAGATCGCGGACGAGCCCGTCGACGGTCTCCTCGGTGACGTCACCGTGTTCGACGGCTTCGACGAGGCCATGTGCCGTACACGCGGACCGGGGCCGGGCATCTCGAGCGTGAGCCCGGCGTTCGCGGCGCCGACCGGCTCGTGGACGCCGAACCAGTCGGACACGACGAAGCCGTCGAATCCCCATTCGGTGCGCAGGATGTCGGTGAGCAGTCGCCGATTCTCGGCTGCGTACTCACCGGCGAGGCGGTTGTAGGAGCTCATGATCCCCCACGCGCCGCCTTCCTTCACCGCGCGCTCGAACGGGTCGGAGATAGAGCTCGCGGAGCGGTCGTTCGTCGACGTCGACGTCGACCGTCATCCGGTCGATCTCGGTGTCGTTGCACGACGAAGTGCTTCACGGTGACCGCGACGTCGTGCGACTGGACGGCGCGGACGTACGCAGCCGGCCAGCGCGCCGGAGAGCTCGGGGTCCTCGCTGTAGCACTCGAAGGTCCGGCCGCCGAGCGGCGTGCGGTGCAGGTTGACCGTGGGTCCGAGCAGCACGTGGGCACGCTTGCGGACCGGGCCTCGACGCCGAGGAGGTCGCCGATCTCGGCGAGCAGTTCGGGGTCCCAACTCGCGCCGAGCGCGATGCCGGCGGGCACGACGACGCCGGGTGTGCCCGACGCTGCCGTGGCCTTCGCCGCGGACGCCGGTCGGCCCGTCGGACATCTTCAGCTGCGGGATTCCCGCCTCGGGGTACGCCTTGGTGCGCCAGTTGGTCTTGCCGGCGACGAGCCGGCACTTGTCGTCGAGGCTCAGAGTGGCGAGCGCGGCATCGATGTCGATCACGCCGAGATGATGCCACGTCGCGCTCGACTCTCGTTTCGGATGAGTCGCCTCCGCTGAGTGCGTGTCGCGCGATATCAACCACTCATCGCGCGATGTTTGCCAAGATTGTCGTCCATGCCTTCGACCGACACCGTGCTCGCGCGCGGCAATGTGGCCGTCATCACCGGCGGTGCCAGCGGCATCGGCCTCGCCGTGGCCGAGCAGCTGCTCGGCCGCGGGATGCGGCTCGTGCTCGCCGACATCGACGAGCCGAAGCTCCGCAACGTCGAGTCGCGGCTCACCGAGGCGGGCGGCGAGGTCGCGGGCGTGATCTGCGACACGGCGTCGTCCGATTCGGTCACCGCGCTGGCCGAGGCGCACACTCGAACGGTTCGGCGCTGCGCACCTGCTGTTCAACAACGCCGGCATCGCCGGCGTCGGCGACGCCTGGGACGGGCCACTCGACCTGTGGGATCGCGTGATCGACATCAACCTGCTACGGCGTCGTCCACGGCATCCGTGCGTTCCTGCCGATCATGACGGAGCAGGGCGTCGGGCACATCGTCAACACCGCATCGATCGCCGGTCTGCTCGGCGCTGCCCGGCGCCGCTCCCTACAACGCCACCAAGCACGCGGTCGTCGCGATCAGCGAGAGCTTGTTCCTCGAACTCGGAGCGATCGGGTCACCGGTCGGCGTCAGCGTCCTGTGCCCGGGCTTCGTCAAGACCGATCTGATGGCGAAGGAGCCCGACGCAGTCGACGAGCCCGATCGGCGAGCTGATCGGGCCAGATGCTGACGTCGGGCGTCGAAGGCGGAATCCCGGCCAGCCGAGGTCGCCGACCAGTTCGTCGCCGCGGTCGACAGCGGGCAGTTCTGGATCCTCACCCACGAGGACACGCGGCAGCTACCGGTCGAGCGGATGCAACGCGCCGCGAGCCAGACCAATCCGCCGATGATCGGAGCCGACCTGATGGGGACGTCCACTTCGTCGTTCGGCGTCGGCAAGCGCGAGTCGCACGACGCGACCGACTTCTACGCGCGGTTCGCGCCGCCGCAGATCAGCGACGACGACACGCTCGGCGACGCCCGGCGACGTCGACGTGATCCACGTCGGTGACGCCCGCAACATGACCGCACGTCCCCGACGCATCGGTCGCACTGGTCGTCACGTCGCCGCCGTACTTCGCCGGCAAGGAGTACGAGACGGCGCTCGGCGAAGGACACGTGCCCGGCCGACTACATCGAGTACCTCGAGATGCTGCGCGACGTGTTCGCACGAGTGCGTCCGCACGCTCGAACCCGGTGGGCGCCTCGCGGTCAACGTCGCCAACCTCGGCCGCAAGCCGTATCGCAACCTCGCCGCCGACGTCACCGACGATCCTGCAGGACGATCTCCGGCTGCTGCTGCGCGGCGAAGTGGTCTGGCAGAAGCAGCGCGGCGCGAGCGGGTCGTGTGCGTGGGGTTCGTACCAGTCGCCGGCGAACCCGGTGCTGCGCGACACGACCGAACGCGTGATCATCGCCAGCAAGGGCCGCTTCGACCGGGTGGGCCGTGGCGGCGTCGGTCGCGATGTCGAGCGGGCAGCCGACCGTCCCGGGCGACGAGTTCATGGAGGCCACGCTCGACGTCTGGGAGATCCCTGCCGAGCGCGCGACCCGCGTCGGGCACCCGGCGCCGTTCCCGGTCGCGCTGGTCGAGCGGTGCCTCCACCTGTTCACCTACGACGGCGACGTCGTGCTCGACCCGTTCATGGGATCGGGCACCACCGGCGTCGCCGCGAAGCAACACCGGTCGTCGCTTCGTCGGCTACGACACCGACCCGGCGCTACGTCCGCCAGGCCCGCGAACGGATCGAGTCGCTTGCTCCCGTCGACCTGCCCGATCGCCGGACGGTCAAGGACATGGCGCGGTCGCTGCTCGCCGAGTGCGGGTTCGAGACGCTCGACGACAACGTCGCGGATCGCACCCGGCGTCACGGTGAGCGTCCGCGGCGACGCGTCCCGACGGCGTGACGCAGCTGTTCGAATTCGGTGGCGTCCACACGCCGGCCCGTCCCGGGATGAGCCGGATCGAGACGGTGTGGAAGACCGTGGCGAAGGCGGCGATCCTGCCGCGAGTCGGACCGTGATGAATCGTTGATCGTGCTGACGTCCGGCACCGTGCGGGGTGGGCCGCTGTCCACCGTGACCGGTGCGGGCAAGCCGATCGCCGCCGTGATCGACATGACGCTCGACGACGCCGCCGAGCGTCTGAGCGCAGCGGTCGCGCGCCCTGCACGACGGAGCGTGATGACCGACCGGCCGACTCCGGTCGGGCCGCAACCCGGGGACAATCGTGCGCTGCTGTCGGTGGCCGTCCAGTTCTTCGTCAACGGTCTCGTCGTCGCCTCGTTCGTGCCGCGGCTGCCCGAGATCCGCGACCGTGTCGACATCTCGACCGGAACGTTGGGCGCGCTGCTCGCGATCGGGAGTGCGGCCGGGCTGCTCGGCAGCGTCGACGGTCGGTCGTTTCATCGAGCGGTTCGGGACGAGGCGGGTGTTGATCGGCGGTGCGCTGGTGCTGGTCGCTTCGCTCGCCGATGATCGGATTCGCCACGACACCTGCCGTGCTCCTGCTCGCGCTGATGGGCTTGTCGTCGATGGACGTGCTCGTCGACTCGGCGATGAACAGCCAGGGTTCGTGGATCAGCGGGCGCCGGGCCGTCCCGGTGATGAACCGACTGCACGGCCTGTGGAGCCTCGGCACGGTCGTCGGCGGTCTGGTTGCTGCGCAAGCGGCGGCGTCCGGTGTGTCGCTGCGGACTCATCTGCTGGTCGCGTCAGCGGCGTTCCTCGTCGTCCTTCGTCTTCGTCGGTCGTGGGCTGCTGACGGCCGACGAGTACGTCACCGACCGCGCCGAGCGACGCGGGTGCGCCGGCACGGCTCGGGTCGGCGCTCGCCGGCGGCTCCCGCTCCTGCTGCTGGGACTCGCGAGCGGGTGTTCGATCGCGATGGAGATGACGTCGAGCGACTGGGCGGCGTTTCGGCTGAGCGACGATTTCGGTGCGGCGCGCCGGCGTGGCGGGGCTGGCCTATGTGGCGTTCACGGTCGGCATGACATCGGGTCGATTCGGCGGCGACTGGGTGATCGCCAGGTTCGGGCCGCGGCGGGTGTTCAACGTGGCGATCTCGATGACCGTCCTCGGGTCGGCGGCGGCCTCGTTCGTTCCCAACCGGTGGGTCGTGCTCGGGGCGTACGTGATCGCCGGCCTCGGCATCGCGACGCAGTTCCCGAAGCTGTACGACGACGCCGCGAAGTTCCCCGGTCGCCCCGGGGCCGGCCTGGGCGCGTTGACCGGCGGGTCGCGGCTCGCGCTGTTGGTGACCCCAGCGATGGTCGGAGCGCTGGCCGGCTCCGGCCTCTCGGTCGGCACGGCCACGGCGATCGTCACCCTCCCCGCGGCAGCGGTCTTCCTGGTCGCTTCACGCTCGATTCGGGCTGCTTCCCCGCCCCCGCCGCCGCCGCCCCCTTCCCCCTGAGCGATCTCGTGAACAGTTCGGGCGCAGTGCGCTGCAACTGTTCACGAGAACGGGGGGCGGGGGCGAGGGCTGGGAGGTGGGGAGGTGGCAGGGGTGGGGATGGGGGAGGCGTGGGGGTCAGGTGATCGGTGTGATGGCGAGTTCGAAGCGGTCGTGTCGCCACCGGTCGACCGCGGTGAGGCCGTCGGTGAGGATCGCACGGGCGAGTTCGCCCTTCGCCGCCTTGGCGAAGTGGCCGCCGGGTTTGCCCGTCGGGTCGACGAACTCGATCGACACGCCGTTCACCCGTGCGTCGGGGGTCCATGCTGCGCGGTGTTCCTTCGCCAGCAGATCGATGAAGACCCGTGGCTGCTTCGCCGTCCGCCCCGTTGCGTAGTGGTTCAACGTCGCGGACAGGTCAGCTCGCCACCAGGTGGAGAGCTTGCCGTAGCGGGGCGAGGTTGGCGCCCATCTTCAGTCGGTAGTCAGGAGTGGGGTCGTCGCCGCGTACGAGGCCGAGCAAGCCGGAGACGACGACGATCCGTCGCCGGTCGGTTGCGGCCAGGCTCGCCGGATCGAGGTGGTCCCACACCACGCCGGTGTAGCGGCGCCATGCGGGTAACGACGGCGCGCCGACGAGTGAGATGTTGGCCGCCTGGGCCCGATCGAGGTGGTCGCCCTTCACCCCGAGCAGCTGCTCGGCGCCTCCGTGGACCGCACCGAGGGCTTCGGCCAGCTGCGTGCGGCGGTCGGCCAACGTCGAGAACGTGCCCGAATCCGGCTCCCACCGCAGCGCGAAGTTCCGCCCGCCGCCTTGCCTTCCGACGGCGGAAGTACCAAGATTGGAACACTGTTCGAATACTGTCGAGCGAGGCCGGGCACGTCCACGAGTCTGGCGAGTTCGCCACCGACCACCAACGGAGCACAGATGCAGATCCACCTCGACGCCGAGAAGTGCCAGGGGCACAACCGCTGTTACGCGTTGGCACCTGAGCTGTTCGACGTCGACGACTACGGTCAGGCCGTGTTGATCGTCGAGGGCGAGGTGCCCACCGAACTGCACGAGAAGGCACGCCTTGCGGCGTCCAATTGCCCCGAGTACGCCATCACGATCACCCAGGAGTCCTGAGATGACCGACACCGTCAACGACGAAGCCGCGGGCGCCGAGCCCGCCAGCGGCGGGTTCGCCGACCGCGACCCGATCTTCGGCGATTCGCCGGAGGGCACCGACATCTGGCAGCGGGTGCCGTACGACCCGGCCGACTACGGCCCCGTCGACGACTTCACGACCGACTTCGACCACGCCGACCCGAACTACAACCCCAACGCTCCCGGCGTGTGGAAGGACCTGCGCGAGTCGGGCTGTCCCGTCGCCCACTCCGATCGCTACGGCGGCATGTGGGTCCCGATCACCCACGACACCGTGCACGAGGTGGCGTACGACACGGATCACTTCACGAGCCGCGCCGTGGTCGTGTCGGTCGGGCGCCCGGGCGACCTGGCGGTCCCTGCGCCGATCGGCGGGGTTCCACCGATCTCGAGCGATCCGCCGTTCCACGGCATGGCGCGCCGTCTGCTCCTGCCGCCGTTCGCCCCGAAACAGATCGAACCGTGGGAGGACGAGGTTCGAGTGCTCTGCCGCCGACTGCTGGACGACATGGGTGACGTCGTGCCCGGCGAGACGATCGTCGACGCCGCCGTCCAGTACGCGCAGCACATCCCGGTCAACGTGATCGGGCGAATGCTCGGGTTCCCGGAGGAGGACGAAGAGCTGTTCCGCGAGTTCGTCCACGTTGCGCTCGAGACGATCAACCAAGAGCCCGGGACCCGTACCGGGATCGACGATCTCGGCAAGTACATCGCCGCGCAGATCGAGGATCATCGTCAGCACCCGCGTGAGGATCTCACGAGCTACCTCATGAACGTCGAACTCGACGGCAACAAGCTGTCGGACGAACACGTCGGCGGCTCGATCATCCTGCTGCTCATCGCTGGTATCGACACGACGTGGTCGGCGATCGGATCGTCGCTGTGGCATCTCGCCCAGTCCCCGGGCGACCGTCAGCGGCTCCGCGACGACCCGGAGGTCATGCAGTTCGCCGTCGAGGAGTTCCTCCGCGCCTATGCGCCGGTGACGATGGCGCGACTGGTGAAAGAGGACCACGACTTCCACGGCTGCCCGATGAAGCAGGACGACTGGGTGCTGCTCCCGTTCCCGGCGGCGAACCGAGACCCGAAACAGTTCGAGGACGCCGACAAGTTCATCATCGACCGCGAGGAGAACCGCCACGCTGCATTCGGGCTCGGCATCCACCGGTGCCTCGGCTCGAACCTGGCTCGCCTCGAGCTGCGCGTCGCGATCGAGGAGTTCGTCGCCCGGTTCCCGGACTTCGAACTGGCGGGCGACACCCGCTGGTCGGTCGGCCAGATCCGTGGCCCGCGCGAGCTGCCGGTGAGGATCCTCGCCGACTGATGTCGGCGATCGAGTCGTGGGCCGAACAGCTCGCTGACTGGGCGATCCCCCAACACATCCTGGACCAGGCGCCGCGCTCGCCGTACGCGCACGAGCCGGCCACGTTCGCAGTCGACGAGACACTCGATCGCTCGGTGCTGTCGGCCGAGGTCGCGCGCAGTGTGTTGCCGAAGACGGGTGGCTCGGTGCTCGACATCGGCTGCGGGGGTGGGCGCGCTGCGATGTCGCTCGTGCCACCCGCCGATCGGGTGATCGGTGTCGACCAGGATCCGGCGATGCTCGCCGCGTTCACGCAGGCGGCGGCTGCGGCAGGCGCTCGGTCGATGACGATCGAGGGCAACTGGCCAGACGTTGCCGTCGACACGCCGGTCGCCGATGTCGTCACCTGCCACCACGTGGCGTACAACGTGGCCGACATCGAGCCGTTCGTCGCCGCGCTCACCGGACGCTCCCGACTCGCGGTCGTGGTGGTCATCCCGACGCGGCACCCGATGTCCGCGTGGAACGGTACCTGGCGCCGTTTCTGGAACCTCGACCGACCGGACGGTCCGACGTCCGACGACTTCGCCGCCGTTCTCGGCGAGATGGGGATCGTGGCGGAACGCTGGGACATGCCCCGTCCGCCGCTGGCGCGCCACGCCTCCGACCCCGCCAGTCTCGTTCCCGGTACCTTGCGACGCCTCTGCCTCGGCGCCGATCGGGCCGATGAGGTTGCCGAGTTCCTCGCGTTGCACGAGCCCGATTGGGCGACGATGCATGCCGTGTTCCGCTGGCCCGGTGATGCGCAGTTCTGACACCGTCCGCGTGACCGGTCAACGGGTCGGGGGGTCGTGGCTGCCTGATGGTGGCCGCCTGATGATGGGTTGACGTCGATGTCGCGCAGTGACTCGCCGAGGGAGGCTCGGTTCGCTTGGCGAGCCTGTCGATCTCGGGGTGGTCAGTGGAGGAACTGGCTCCTAGCCTGCAGCCCGATGAGCGAGGTCACCCGCACGCGCGGTGAGCACAGGGGCCGAGTGACGGCGTTCGACGTCCGCAACCTCTTCCTCGTCCTCCTCGCTGCCGTCATCGTATTCGGTCAAGCGAGTTCGGCGAGCGCCCACCGCAACGACGAGTCCTACCTCTACCTCGACGTCGGTGACTCGAGCTTGAGTGGACGCGTCGAGATGCCGTATCCCGATCTGCGGTCCGAGCTCGGGCTGGAGATCAACGGCAGTGCAGAGGAGTTGCGAGCGGAGTTCGAGACCAACATCGAGATGCTCCAGGCATACGCCGCCGACCGCAGCGAGATCGGCGCGAACGGTGCCGTCTGGCGCATGGACTTCGATGGATTCGAGCTTCTCTTCGACGAGCGGGTCCGGGCCCAACGGAACCGGCTACGTGGTGCTTCCTTTCACGGTGGAGCTGGACGTGCCCTCTGTCCCGCAGGTGCTCGAGGTGACGTTCACCCCGTTCCTCGACGAGATCCCCGACCGCAACAACATCACGCTGGTCTCGAACGACTGGAAGCGGGGGGTCTTCGAAGAGGAGACCAACGAACTCCTGATCCACAGCGCCGACGCACCATCGGGTGAGATCGACCTCGGCAACTCCGAGCCAGTGGACGAACTTCCGGGCGAGCATCGATCTCGGCGTCGACCACATCCGCACCGGGCCCGACCACGTCTTCTTCATCCTCGTCCTGTTGCTCCCCTCGGTGCTCATCCTGGTGGCCGGCCGGTGGCGCCCGTCGCCGAGCTTCGGCTACTCGCTGCTGCGGATCGTGCTCGTGGCGACGATGTTCACGATCGCCCACTCGATCACGTTCACCCTCGCAGGCCTCGACTACCTGCCGCTGCCGCCGTCCAAGCTCGACCGAGACGGTGATCGCCCTGTCGATCGTGCTCGCGGCGCTGCACAATCTCCGACCGGTGCTCGGCCACCGGGAATGGATCCTGGCGTTCGTCTTCGGCCTGTTCCACGGCATGGGTTTCGCCGGTTTGGTGGAGGACCTCGACATCGGCCGCACGACGCAGCTCGTGTCGCTCCTCGGGCGCAACGTCGGTATCGAGATCGCCCAGCTCGTGATCATCTTCTTGACGTTCCCGATGCTGTTCATCCTCCGGCGCACGAGGATCTACATGCCATTGTTCACGATCGTGTCGGTGGGGCTGGCTGCCGTGAGCGCGGTGTGGGTGGTGGAGCGCATCTTCGAACTCGACCTTCGCGTGAGCAAGGTCGTCGACGCGGGTCTCGAGTGGCCGCGGGCGTTGTGGGCGATGGTCGTGCTCACCGTGGTCGCGGCTGTCTACCATGAGTACGAGAAGCGCGCCGGGCGTTTGCTTCCCGTTGGCGAACGGCACCGTTCGACCGATGAGGAAGAGGATCGGTCGGACCTCGAGCCGAAGGCCGACGCCGAACCCGCCCTCCAGGGCTGAGGGTCAACCGGCTCCGAGGAGGCGAGCGACCACGGTGCGCAGCACGTCGGTCGAACCGGAGTACACGAGTCCGCCGACGGAATCGCGGAACTGACGCTCGCCCCCGAACTCGGGCAAGTAGCCCTTGGCGCCGTGGATCACCGCTGCATCGAGCGATGACTGGATTGCGGCATCGCAGGCGACGATCTTGGCCAGGGACGCAGCCATCGTGAGTCGGTCGCCGCGCGCTTCGGCGAGGGCGGCTCGGTAGAGGAACAGCCGCGCCCGCTCATGACGCTCCTTCATCGCGGCGAGGCGGTGGCCCACCGCCTGGTACTGCGCGATCGCATGGCCGCCCTGCTCGCGTTCGCGGGCGTAGGAGAGAGTCTCCTCCAGTTGGCGTTGCATCCCACCGACCTGCGGAGCGAAGATGAAACTGCGCTCGACGTCGAGCGTTGCCGAGAAGATGCTCGCCCCCGAGCCCTCGCGTCCGATCAGCGCCTCGGGAGGAAGCACGACCGAGTGGAACCGCAGATCGCCGAACGGGGTGGTGCGCATGCCCATCTTCGGGCGGACCTCGCCCCGCTCCACCCCCGGCAGGTCGGTCGGCACGAGGAATGCGGAGATCCCCCAGCTGCCGGACCCGGGCCGCGTCGAGGCGAAGACGATGCACACGTCGCACACTGGCCCGAACGTGATGTACGCCTTGTGGCCGTCGAGGCGGTAGCCCCCGCCCGGAAGCGGTTCGGCGGTGGCCGACATCGAGAAGGCGTCGGAGCCCGCGTCGGGTTCGGTCATCGCGAACGCACCGATCAGTGAGCCGTCGAGCAGACCGGGCATCCACCGTTGCTGCTGCTCGAGGGTGCCGTACCGTTCGAGCACGAGTTGCGTGCTGAGGATCTGGCTGGCCATTGCGAAGGTCAACCCGTTGTCCGCGCAGCCGTGACCGAGTCCCTCCAGGGTCAGCAGCGCGGTCGTGAGAGAGCCCCCCGCCCCGCCCAGCTCGGTCGGGACCATCGTGGCGAGCACGCCGTGATCGGCGCACGTGTTCCAGTCGTCGCGGCCGAACAGCGACTCGCGGTCGGCCTCGATCAGGTCGCGGTGACCGATGTTCTCGCGGGCCCACTCCGATGCGGCGACCTTCACGGGGTGGTCGACATCGGCCATCGCCTGGGCGACTTCGAGCAGCGCGTCGTCGCTCATGATTCCTCCCGCAGCAGCAGCCGCCCTGCCGCGTCGACGTCTTTCCACTCATCCTGGAAGTCATCGTTGTTCCAACGACCGAGGCCGGGATAGAAGACCCGGCTTCCGCCGTGGCCATCGAAGTCGGCCCCATTCCAGCGCGGATCGGCGGGTTCTGCCGACAGCTGGTACCGGGTGTCCGACGTCAGGCGGCAGCGCTGCTCCGGCGACCGGTTGTCGAAGGCTCCGTGGAGCATGTGCATCCCGAAACAGAGGACGTCGCCGGCCTCGAAGTCGGTGCTCAACCAACGCGTCCCGTAGGAGTGCCGAACGTCGGACGGGACGTCCTCCAGCCACTTCAGACCGTCGAGGTCTGCATCGGCGCTGAGGTAGCCCGCGTGGAGCCGTTCGGACATGTGGCTGTTCTCCAAGAGCATCAGCGCACCCTCGTGGCGGTGGACCCGTCCGAGGGGGATCCAGCACGAGTAGATCCGTGACGTCGCCCTGTTCATGTACGGACCGTCGCAATGGAAGCCGCAGCCCTCACCCGGCCGCACGAAGCGCGGCCAGCGCATGTCGAAGGTGTGCACCGCACCACCCAGCAGGTCCGCCTGGAAGTCGAGGATCTCGGGAGCGTCGGTGACCGCTCGATAGGCGGATCCGCTCCGCACGCTTTCCGAGAATGCCCGGAGGTTGGCGACCGCGACCGCCGCTCGGTCGCCGGCGATGGCGTCGTCGACCGGATGGCGTCCGTCGATCTCACCGATCACGGCGTATTTCAGGAGGATCTCATGACGGGCCGCGAGCACGGTCTCAGGTTCGAGGAGTTGCCGGAAGAAGAGATGACCCTGCTCGGCCATCGCCTCACGCAGTGCGATGGGGTCGCCGAGCAGGTCGTTGGCCGGTTCCAGGTCGGCGTACGCGTCCGGCGACGTGTCGACCGGATGCCCGTTGGCGGTGAGAGCTGGATTGGCGGACATGTCGGCGCAAACACTATCCAGGGGTCGGTGCGTCGGCAGTACGGTGGGCAGGATCAAGATGCGACTCGGTGAGTTGGTCGACCATGGGTTGGCGACGGGCGGCGCACACGCCGACGCCCTCACGGACGGCAAGGTCAGCTTGACGTGGGCCGAGTACCGCGACCGGGTCGCCCGTCTCGCCGGCCGTCTCCAGCGCGCCGGGGTCGACCCGGGCGACCGGGTCGCGGTCCACCTCCCCAAGTCGGTCGACTCCTTCGTCGCGGTCCATGCGGTCCTCCGCGCCGGAGCGGTCATGGTGCCGCTGGATTGGTTCGCTTCACCGGCCTACCTGCGCAGCGTCATCGAGGACGCCGAACCCGTTGTCCTGCTCACCCGAGCCAGGGCGACCACGATCGACGAGGTGGTCGCGGGCACCACCATCGGGCATGTGCTCGACCCGACCGAACGTCCGGCCGAAGACGACGATCCGATCGACGCCGTGCCAGTCGCCGGCAGCGACCCTGCGTACATCATCTACACCTCCGGCTCCACCGGGCGACCGAAGGGCATCGTGCACACCCACGACAGCGCGTTCACATACGCGACGCTCGCGGCCGAGACCTACGCACTCGGTGCCTCCGACCGACTCGCGAACATCGCCCCGCTCCAGTTCGATCAATCGACGTTCGAGTTGTATTCCGCCCCACTCGTGGGCGCGGCCGTGCTGGTCGTGCCCGACGGGGTGATGCGGTTCCCGGCCAGCCTCGCGGGACTCGTGGCCGAGGAGCGGATCACGATCTGGTACTCGGTGCCGTATGCGCTGCGCCAACTGGTCGCGCGCGGTGCCATCGAACAGCACGACTTCTCCGCACTGCGCTGGATCCTCTACGGGGGCGAGGTGTACCCGCCCGACGAGCTCCGTGCCCTGATGCGCGCGATTCCGGGAGCGCGGGTGTCCAACGTGTACGGGCCGGCAGAGGTGAACCAGTGCACGTTTCACCATCTCGATCAACCGCCCCACTCCGACGGCCCGATCCCGATCGGTCAGGCGTGGTCGGGAGCGCGCATCGCTCTGCTGGACGACGGCAGCCTCGTCGACGGCCCGGGAACGGGCGAGCTCTGGGTCGCGAGCGCCACCATGATGGACCGCTACTGGAACCGCCCCGACCTCACGGAGCTTTCGGTGGTGCATGAACATCCAGTGCTCGGAGTGGGGCCGTGGTACCGCAGCGGCGACTTGGCGGAGCGGCGGGGCGACGGGGAGCTCGTCTTCCTCGGACGCGTCGACAACCAGATCAAGCTGCGCGGGTACCGCATCGAGTTGGAAGCGGTCGAAGCGGCGGTCGTCGGAGTGGGCGGTGTCGACGGTTGCGCGGCCGTGGTCGATGTGGACGGCGAGCACATCGTCGCGATCGTCGATCCCGTCCTCGACGAGCAGGCACTGGAGGAGGTTCGCGCGGCTGCGCTTCGCGGTCTGCCCCGCCACGCCGTTCCAGGCCGGATCGTCACGGTCGACCGCTTGCCGCGCACGAGCACGGGGAAGGTCGATCGCAATGCGGCCGGCCGTCTGCTGGCGGACTCCCCCGAGATTCCCGATTCTCCGTGAGGCGTGCACGTGGCGCCGGGATACCCTTGCGCCGTCAGATCACCACTCCTTCTCATGACGATTTTGAACAGCGACGTCGACCTTCTCACCCGGGACCTCGTGGCGTTCATCGACGCCGAGGTCTCCGCTGGTTTCGAGCCGGTCGAAGCCGATACCGATCTGATGATGTCCGGCCTCGTCGATTCGCTCGGCGTCGTGCTCATCGTCGACTGGATCGAGCGGCGTTGCGGCATCCAGGTCGACCCGGCCGACGTCGTGCTGGAGAACTTCATCTCCGTCGACGCCATGGTCTCGTATGTCGCCGGCCGGGGTGATGTCGGCGCGCAGTGAGGCGGCCGGATGACTGCGGCAGACGCCGAAACTCAGTCGGTCACGGTCGGGCCGCGGATCTCCCGTGAACGCGGGCTGAGCCGGATCCAGCAACAGATCTGGACGAGCCAGCGCCTGCATCGTCGTGTACCGCTCGCCAACATGGCGAAGCTGCATCGCATCGGTGGCCCGCTCGAACCCGATCGCTTGGTCGCCGCCTTCGACGCTGTCGTGCGGGGGTCCGATGCCCTGCGATCCGTCGTTGCCGACCGAGGCGGCGAAGCGCCCGTCATCCGTGTCCTCGCCGCTCCTCCGGTCACGACGCAGGTGATCGACCTGCCTGCCGACGAGGTCGACGACTGGGCGACGGCGCGCATCGCCACCCCGATCGACCCCACCGTCTGCGCGTACGACTCGGTCCTCCTTCGGCACGGTGCCGACCGCTGGAGTTGGTGGCTCGACCTGCATCACCTGGTGACCGATGCGTGGGGAGCGTCCGAGGTCTATCGCGTCACCGGTGAGCACTATGGCGCGCTCGCCGGCGATGTTCCGTTGCCCGAACCCGGCCCGTCGTTCTACGACTACGTCGACGCGACGGCAGAACGCTTCGCCCGGGGCCGAGTGGAGCGGACCGCTCACTGGGCTGCCGTGGCGATCGACGAGACACCGGTCGCACCGTTCGGACCGCGGGCCACCTCGACGACGCACGTCGAGCGGCTGCCGGTGGCACTCGACCCGCGGATCGAAGAGGCATTGGCCGGGCCGTACCGCACGCTCAGCCGCGAGTTGAGCCTCATCGGGGTGTTGGCGAGTGCACTGGCCGTCGTGCTCCACCGACTCGACGGTCGCCGCACCTTGACCTTCGGCGTCCCGCTGCACCACCGCTCCGGCCCCGTCGCACCGCGGGTGATCGGCCCGTTGATGGAGCTCTACCCGTTGACGGTCGAGATGGGTGATGACGAGACCTTCGCCGAGCTGTTCGGCCGTGTCCAGCGCAACCTCCTCGACACGCTGCGCCAGGCCAAGCCCGGTGAGAGTCCTGACCTGCCGTTCGTCGGTGTGCTCAACGTGCTGACCGCACAGTTCGGTGACTTCGCGGGGCTCCCGACCGTCACCGACTGGTGGCGGTCCGGTCACGTCGACCCCGCGCATCCGATTCGCCTCCATGCCTACGACTACGGAGACGGGTTGCGCGCCGAAGTCGATCTGAACGACGGGCTGAGTGAGGCCGGGGATCATCGAGCGCTGGACCACCATCTGGAAGCGGTTGTGAGCGCCGCCTGTGCCGACCCCGACTCGTCGATCGGCGCGGTGGGGTTGGCCGACGCCGACGACCTCGCCTCGTTGGCGGCCCTCAACCCTGCACGCGAACGTCCGGAGAGCACCGAGCCCGTGCACGAAGCGGTGCGCACCCGCTTGCGGTCGCAGCCCGACCGCGTGGCCGCGGAGTGCGGCCGCACCGAGATGTCGGCCGGGGAACTCGACGCCCGCGCCGACGCCCTGGCGGCGTGGCTCGTGGAGCAGGGAGCCGGCGTCGGCTCGCGGATCGGCGTGCGGATGGATCGCTCGCTCGAGGTGCTGGTCGCGATCCACGGGGTGCTGCGGGCCGGGGCCGCGTTCGTGATGATGGATCCGAGCGACCCGGCGTCACGCCACGAGGCGATCGAAGCGGACGCCGAACTGCTGCTGGTGCTCGACGATCTGCCCACCCTTGCACCGGTGGCCGAGCGGGTCGACCGTTCCGTGTCCCCGGACGACTTGGCCTACGTCCTCTACACGTCCGGGTCGACCGGTGTGCCCAAAGGAGTGCCGATCTCGCACCGTGGCTTGGCCGATTACCTGGACTTCGCCGTCGATTGCTACTGCTCCGACGACGAAGCGCCGGTCGTGGCGTTGCACTCTGCGCTGGTCTTCGACCTCACGATCACGAGCCTGTTCCTCGCGTTCCTCACGGGTGGGAAGGTCGTCGTGTTCGAGGGGGATCCGGTGGTCGCGCTCGGGCGGGTCGCCGCAGATGACCGCATCACGTTCCTCAAGGCGACGCCGTCGCAGCTCGAGATCTTCGCTCGAATGGTCGACACACCCCGGGCGATCGACACGGTCGTCGTCGGCGGTGAGTCGTTCCGCCGCCCGGTCGCCGCCGCCACCGCGCGGGTCTGCCATCCCGACGTGCGGATCTTCAACGAGTACGGGCCGACCGAGGCCGTGGTCGGCTGCATGATCCACCGGTGGGATCCGGCCGCCGACACAGCCCCGGACGTTCCGATCGGCCACGCGGTGCCCGGGTGCGAGGTCACCGTGCTCGATCGGTTCGGTCACCCGACGCCGAGCGGAGCGTGGGGTGAGCTCTACGTGCGTCGCTTCGGAATGGCGACCGGATACCTCAATCGACCCGAGCTGACCGCCGAGCGCTTCGTTCGCCTGGACGACGTTCCGGGGCGGCTCGGCGGGGAGGAGCGCGGCCCGTGGTATCGAACCGGCGACCGAGTGCGGATCGCCCGCCCCGGAGTCGCGGTCTACGGCGGTCGGCTCGACGACCAGATGAAGGTCAACGGTGTGCGACTGGAGCCCGCCGAGGTCGAGGCGGCGGTCGTGGAGCACCCACGGATCGCGAGTGCGCTCGTTCGGCTGTGGACACCTGCTGACCGTGCGTCCGAGCGTCGATGCGTTCGATGTGGACTCGGCACGGACGTGCCGGGCCTCGAGCTCGACGAGACGGGTGTCTGCTCGGTGTGTCGGTCGTTCGACGCGGTCGCCCCGCAGACCGAGGCATGGTTCAAGACCGAAGCCGACCTCGACGAGCGTCTTGCGGCCGCTCGCGCCAGGAGCACGGGCGACTACGACTGCCTGCACCTGTTGTCGGGCGGCAAGGACTCGTCGTACGCCCTGTACCAACTCGTCGAGCGCGGCTGGCGGGTGCACGCGCTGACGTTGGACAACGGGTTCATCTCCGAGGGGGCGAAGGAGAACATCCGCAGCAGCATCGAAGCGCTCGGGATCACGCACGAGTTCGCAACCACCGAGGCGATGAACGAGATCTTCCGTGACAGCCTCGACCGCCACTCGAACGTGTGTCAGGGCTGCTACAAGACGATCTACACGATGGCGGTCGCCCGCGCCGACGAACTCGGCATCCCCGTGATCGTCACGGGGTTGTCGCGCGGCCAGTTCTTCGAGACGCGGCTCATTCCGGCACAGTTCGAGTCGGGCCGATTCGACCCCGATGCGATCGACGCCACGGTGCTCGAAGCGCGCAAGGTCTACCACCACGTGCCCGACGCGGTGACCGAACTCCTCCCCGAACAGCGGGTGTTCGACGACGACTCGGTGTTCGACCGGATCGAGTTCGTCGATTTCTACCGCTACGTCGACGTCGACCTCACCGAGTTGTACCGGTATCTGGAGGAGAACGCCCCATGGGTCCGGCCTGCCGACACCGGCCGCTCGACGAACTGCCTCATCAACGTGGCGGGGATCCAGGTCCACCAGACGGAGCGCGGCTATCACAACTATGCGGAGCCCTACAGCTGGGACGTCCGGCTCGGGCACAAGACCCGCGACGAGGCGCTTGAGGAACTCGACGATCAGGTCGCCGGGGGTGTCGACGATCCCGAGGTGAGGGGGCTCCTCGACACCGTCGGCTATCGCCCGAAGCAGGTCGAGATCCTGACCGCCTGGTACCAGACCGTCGACGGACTGGATCTCGATCCGGACGAGCTGCGCCGTCACGTGAGGGACCGGGTCGCGTCGTCCGCCGTGCCGTCCGCGTTCGTGCGGATCGATGAGATGCCGCTCGCCGTCAGCGCAAAGGCCGACGCGTCGAGGTTGCCCGCCCCGACCCGTGTCCACCGCCAGGGGCTCGCACTCGTCGAGCCGACCTCCGACGTCGAGCGATCGCTGGGCGAGATCTGGGCCGAGGTGCTGCGCCTGGAGCAGGTCGGTGTCACCGACGACTTCTTCGACCTCGGTGGGGATTCGCTCGCCGCGCTCGAGGTGGTCGCAGCGGTGGTCGACACGATGGGCGCGGCGCTCGACGATGCCGCGGTGTTCCACGCCCGCACGATTCGCGAGTTGGCGGCGCTGATCGATGGGTCGGTCGATCCGCTCGGCGGGCAACCGCGATCGGATGTGGGGATTCCCGTGCTCGAGGATGCGCCACTGTCGGCGGGTGAGGAGTCGATGCTCTTCGACTTCCGTCGTGATCCCGGCGACACCCGCTACAACGTCACGAGGTGGTACCGACTCCCGCCCGACATCGACCTCGATCGGCTGGAGCGCGCGATCCGAGATGTCGCACTGCTGCACGGACCCCTGCATCTGTCGTTCGCCGCCGACCGCCGGGACCTCGGACGCGAAGCCGCCGTGTCGTTCGAGCGGGTCGACGCCTCGACCGTCGACGAGTTCCGTGCCTTCGCTGGTCGGCAGCGTGCCGTTCCGTTCGATCTCGACGCGGGGCCGCTCGTTCGGGTCCATGCCGCGGCGACCACCGACACATCGGGACCGCCGGTCACGTCGGTCCTGATCGGGATGCACCACATCTCGGTCGACGCCGGCGCGTTCGATGTCTTCTGGGATCAGGTGGCGACTGCGTACGCGGGCCGTCCGCTCGTCGAGCCGACCGTGACGTACGCGGCACACGCCGAGTGGCAGCGGCGTGAGGTGCATCCGATGCACACCGAGTTCTGGGCGATGGAACGCGCCGCCGCCGCGGCGCGACCCGCCCCCGGCCGTCTCGGTCTGGCCGGTCCGGTTCCGCCGGAACCCGACGGCTACCTGTCGAAGCCACTCACAGTCACGGCGAGTGAGCTCCGGCGCGGACCGGGCCGGACACCGTTCGTCGTGTCGCTCGCGGCAGCATCGGCCACGGTCGCCCGCTATGCCGGCAACCCCCACGTCGAGCTCGGGATCACCGCTTCCGTCAAGGATCATCCCGCAGCTACGCCGCTCGTGGGATACCACCTCAACACGCTGCCGATCCGTGTCGACGCGTTCGCCGAGGCGACGTTCACCGAACTCTGCGCGCAGGTCGAGGATGTTGTCGCCCTTGCCGTGGAGCACCGGACGTACCCGTTCGCATCGATCGTGCGCGATGCGCGAGCGGCCGGTGTGCGCCCGCCCGACGCATCGTTGATGTTGGCCTACGAGCGGCTGGCTCCGGCACAACTCGACGGCGTGGTCGTGTCCCACGAGATCCTGGCCTCGGGCACCGCGGTCGCGGATGTCACCCTGTTCGTCCAGGAGCGGGGCGAGGATCTCGCAGTGGGGATCGAGTACTCGGGTTCGATCGTCTCGTCGATCGACGCGCAGCGGATCCTCGATTCGTTCGCCCAGCTCCTCGACGGCGCCTTGTCGACCCCGGACACGCCGGTCGGTGAGCTGTTTCCGGCCGATGATGCCGGACATGATCTCGTCGGGCCCGCCCTGCCCCGCGCCGGGACGACCGTCCTGCACGACATCGTCGACTGGTGTGAACGCGCACCGGATGCGGTCGCCGTGGTCGATGCGGCGGGCCGTTCGTCGACCTATCACGATCTTCTGGGACGCGCCCTCGTCACCGCCGGCGGCTTGGTCGGCGGTGGCGGGCCGGTCGGGGTGTGCGTGGGCCGGTCGACCGACATGGTCGTTGCGATGCTCGCGGCCCAACTCGCCGGCGCTGCATACGTCCCACTCGATCCGGCGTCGCCCCAGGACCGGCTGGAATCGATCCTCGAGTCGGTCGAGCTGTCGGGCGTGCTGACCGACGATGACAACCGTGCCCGCTTCGCCTCACCCGTTCCGATCGCGACCGGATCGTCGTTCGGGCTGGGCGAGGCGATCGCCGTCGCACGCGCCCGTCTTCGCCGCGTGATGGCGCTGGATGACGCGTACGTGATCTTCACCTCGGGGTCCACCGGTCGTCCACGCGGTGTGGCGGTGTCCCACGCCAACCTGGCTGTGAGTACCGCAGCGCGTCGGGTCACCTACGACGAACCACCGAAGCGATTCCTGCTCACGTCGAGTATCGGGTTCGACAGCTCGATCGTCGGACTGTTCTGGCCCCTCGTCTCCGGTGGGACGATCGTCCTTCCCGCCGACGACGACGTGCACGACATCGACCGACTGGCCGACGTCATCGAACGCCGGGGCGTGACCCATCTCTTGATGGTGCCGAGTCTGTACCGGGCGCTGCTCGCCCGGTCGGCCGATCGCCTCGGATCATTGCGTACCGCGATCGTCGCGGGAGAAGCGTGTGCGCCCGATGTCGCGGCGCTGCATCGGTCGGCCCTTCCCTCGACGCCGTTGTTCGACGAATACGGCCCGACAGAGGCGACGGTCTGGGCAAGTGTGCACCAGATCACCGATGACGATCGAGCGTCGGTCCCGATCGGGCTGCCGATCGCCGGCGCGACGCTGCGGGTGGCCGACTCGGCGGGAGCACCGGTCCCGACCGGGGTCGCGGGTGAACTCCTCGTGTCGGGGCCGACCGTGACGAACGGCTACGTCAACGACGCCGCGGCGACTGCCGAACGATTCGTCGAGGTCGATGACCGTCGCTGGTACCGCACCGGCGACCTGGTGCGCGTCGGCGATCGCGGCGTGGTCGAATTCGTCGGGCGGGTCGATGACCAGTTGAACATCGGCGGCGTGCGCCTCGAACCCGGTGAGATCGAGGTCGTCCTCAGGGCACGACCTGAGATCGCCGATGCGGTGGTGGTGGCGTCGTCGGCAGCCCGTGGGCGCATGGTGGCCCACGTCGAAACCGACCGGCTCGACGAAGCAGCGCTGCGCCGAGATCTCGCCGGGCTGCTCCCGCCGACGCACGTGCCGAACCGGATCGTGGCGCACGACCAACTCCCGCGGACGAGTCACGGCAAGCTCGACCGGGCGGCGGCCGCAGAACTCGCCGTCGACGCGGCCCCGCGATCCGAACCGACCGGTCCGACCGCGGGCCTGGTCGACGAACTCGTCGCGATCTGGCAGCGGGTGCTCGGGCGCACCGACATCGGCCCCGAGACCGACTACTTCGAGGCGGGCGGTGACTCACTCGCAGCGGTCGAAATCGTCACTGCGACCGAAGACCTCGTCGGACGGCGGATCACGATCAGAGTGTTGCTCGACGGTCGGACACCAGCGGGCATCGCCACCCTCCTGGCGCCGGACGTGCCGGCGGGCGGTGGGTCGGCCCCGGCGGTGCGTCGGCCCCGGGCGGTGCGCACCTCGTCACCATGCAGACCGGTGCTGCCGATGGGCCGCTCGTGGTGCTGACGTCGGCCTGGGACGACGTGTTCGGCTATCGGGCGCTCACCGACGAACTCCCCGACGAGGTCCGTGTGCTCGCGCTGACCGCCGCCGAAGCGTCGCACGACGAACTCCTCACGACCGTCGACGCCTTGAGTGCGGCGTTCGAACGGTTGCTGGTCGACGAGGCGGCCGATGACCTCGAACGTCCGATCACGGTGCTGGGGCGGTCGACCGGCGGCGTCGTCGCCTACGACCTCGGAATACGATTGAGGTCCCGCGGCCTCGAAGTGGAGCGGGTGGCGATGGTCGACACGTTCTTTCCCGGCGCCGAACAGCACCTCTGGTCGAACCGGTGGTGGAAGTACAAGTCGCTCGCCACGCCGGGTGCGCTCGCGGACGAGGTGTCGATCACCGCGAAGCGTCGTGCGAAGAAGTACGCCTCCTCGATCGGCAAACGGCTCCTCACGTTCGCCGGAACTCCGATCCCCGACGCGCCGGAGCGGACATCGACCGGCGGCGTACCGATCGAAGCCTTCTCCTATCGGCCGACCCCCGACGAGATCCCCGTCGTCATGTACGCGGCGACGACGACGAACCCCGACCGGACCTACAACGGCTGGCGCGACGTCGCCGACGTCGAAGTCGTCTCGGTCGAGGGACGCCACCGCGGCTATCAGTCGATCATGGGCGCCGACCGGGTGCACCACATCGCCGCCGACCTCGCATCGCGCCTCGGGAACGTTCCGGCGACTATCTGCTCGTCGCCGAGGTGACCCACATCGTGGACACCCCCGACGGCGTGGAGATCCTCGACCTCGTCAGCGAGCCGCAGCCCGTCACGATCGCCGACTGACCGGCTCCGGGGGAACGGCCGGCTCAGCCGAGGCGGTCGAGGATGTTCGCGGTGATCTGCTCGATCTGCGCGTCCCGACCGGCGAGGCCGTGCGCCCAGTCGGTGGAGCCGGACGTGATCACGGTGCCGCCGCCGGGTGACGTGTAGCTGCCGAGCATCGCCTGGCCGTGCGCGATTCGCTCGACCGCGGCCTCGCTCGCGGTCGTCGAACACGCGGGAGGCGAGGAACTCGATCTCGGACGGCTCGTTCGGCTTCGGCGGGCGGGCGGCGGTCGTGCGGGTGAAGTGGGCGGCGGGCACCATCGCCGAGGATCTCGAAGTTCTCGGGCGTGCCGTCGCGACCCGGTCGGGTACGGGCAGCCCGTCGACGACGGTGAAGTCGCAGCCGTCGCACTCGTAGCCGACGGTCGGTCGGCGCTCGCGCCGAGCACGTCGCCGTAGTCGATGCCGGTGCCGTCGAAGATCCAGTGGTCGGGTCGGTAGACGGTGTAGCCGCCGGCGCCGTTGGTGACCCGCTTGCCGATGCGGTGGTAGCCGCCGCGGGTGAAGCTCACGCCGGTCATGTGGTTCTCCGGGCGGCCGATCAGGTGGTCGGACCAGATGCTGGTGAGCTCGCCGATGCGGTCGGTGTCGTAGACCGGGTCGTTCTTGAACTGGCCCTTGTAGCCGACCATCACCGAGGCCGACGCCGTCGACCGGCTCCTCCATGCGGACCTGCCACAACGACGTGTTGCCCGAGAAGAAGGCGACGTTGCCGCCGCGGGCGATGAAGCCCTCGACGGTGTCGCGCATCGGCCCCGACCAGTACTCGTCGTGGCCGACCGACAGCAGCAGGCGGTAGCGATCGACGATCGTCGGGTGCTCCTCGAGGTCGGCGTTGGTGATCACGTCGATCCCGTAGCCGTTGCGTTCGGCCCACGCGAGGAACGGCTGCTCCCAGTCGGGCCAACCGGCCGAGCCGGCCTAGGGCGACAGGTGGTTCAGCCGGACGTAGCCGACGTGGGTGTTCATGTCGCGGTCCGGCGGGTGGGTCGTGGTGACCCGTCGGCCGGCGCCCGGCGGCTTGAACAGGTAGCCGCGCGACATCGGCCGCTGCAGCGAGACGTGGGTGCCGCCGTTGTAGAGGTTGCGCCCGCCGAAGTCGTTGTAGGCGTGCCACGTGTTGGTGGCGAGCTGCAACAGGATCGTGTTCGTCGAGTCCGCGGTCGGGCGCACGACGAAGAACGCGTGGCTCTGACGCGTCTTGCCGTCGACGTCGATCGTGAGCAGCACCTCGTAGTAGCCGGACGCCCAGTCGTCGCCCGCCGTGATCGAGGTGGCAGCCGGCCAGTCGCAGCCGTTCGCGTCGGCGTCGTGCGGGCGTCGGGTGGTCGTCGGCCTCGACCGTGCTCGGTCCAGACGACGGTCCGCTCGGCGCCGACCCGCGCGATCTCGACCGAGACCGGGCCGCCCACCGGCCGACGACAGGTGCAGCCCGAGCGGCCTCGCCCGGAACGACGGATTGCGGCCAGCAGTACCCGGTGACGGTGTCGAACTTCATCGAACGACTGTGCCAGGCGACGGACGTCGTGACCACATGTGGGCCACCGTGACCGCGTCGTGGGCGATCACCGCATGCGACGAGTCGGGCCATGGTGACATCGAGTCGGGGAGCGGCGTCTGTTCGTGCACGATCAGTCGGGCCCCGACCGGCAGCTGTTCCAGGGTCTCGCCGACGAGTTCGACGACGACGTCCATCGGCAGGAACATGAACGCCACCGTGATACCCGAGAGGTCGGCGTTGCGGGTATCGCCGTGCTCGATCGTCACCCGGTCGGCCACTCCGTCGACGTTCGCGGCCGCTCGGGCCCGTTCCACGAGCTCGGCATCGTGCTCGACACCGACGGCGCGGCATCCGATGTCCTGCGCTGCGGCGATGGCGAGTCGGCCGTCACCGCACCCGATGTCGAGCAGCGTGTCGCCGACGCCGAGCTGCGCCAGCGTGAAGAGCGGGTCGATCAACGAGTGCGGCGTCGACAGGAAGGGACCGAGTCCGGCGGCGTGCGGGTCGCGTCGACCGATGCGTTCGAGCACGAGCCGCAGCGGGCGCACGAGCGAGTACGCCCGCCACAGTGGTTGCGGCAGTTGCACCATCGTCCAGTCGCCCTCGGTCGGGCGGAACACCGATCGCAGCAGCTGCCTGACGCGGCTGCCCCCTGGCGCGGGCCGCCAGCGCAGGCGGAGCACGAAACTGTGCCCCTCGGTGCGAGCGACGGTGATCTGCTCGGCGTGGGCGCGGAACGAACGGGCGGCTGCACCGGTCCATCGATCCCACCGCTCGAAGCCGCGCTCACCGAGCAGTCGGGCCACTGCGTCGGCTTCGTCGAATGACGAGACCTCGACGCGCACGTCATGACGTTGACGCGGCCGTGGCGCGAGATCGACGGTGACGGTGTGGCCGCGAGACGCAAGCCATGCAACCACGTCGGCAGCGTCGTCGGCGACTTGTTTCCCGATCGTTGCACACGTCGAGGCGGCGGCGACCGCGATGTCGGACTCCTCGCTCGTCGACCACGTTGCGAGACGCTGACCCGTGACCGCGGCGACCACGTCGGGATCGGCCGTGGTGACGGCCACGGTCACCGCTGTGGTGTCCGGGGCTGCATGAACTTGCTGTCGAAGATCTCCATCGCCGGCACGAGGAACCCCGAGTCGAGGTACTCGCGCATGCTCGTCGTGAACCGGAACGGCATGCTGATGTTCGCTTCGAGCGCTTCGATCTCGTGCGACCAGTACGGCGGGATGAACAGGACCTCGCCCGCTTCGAGCTGCCCCTCGTGCGGCGTTGCGTGGGCGAAGCGCGGAAACTCGTCGAGGTCGGTGTCGGCCGATCGGCCTGGCAGGCGGCTCCAGACGGCTTTCGATTCGCGTGGCGAGCTGAAGTACAGGTTGGCCCGGTCGCCCGGTGAGAACATGCGGATCCGCTTGGCGCCGTGGAACTGGAAGAGCAGGCCGGTCCAGGCATCGTGATGGAGCGGTGTGACGACGCCGCGTGACCCGATCCAGAGCCCGCTGGCCTGCCGGTCAGGGGTGGCGTCGGTGCGTTCGGCCAGTCGATCCGAGAAGTTGTCGACGATGCCGCCGACGCGACCATCGAGATCGGCGACGCTGAACAGCCGGTAGGTGCAGGTGCCGGGTGCCTGCTCGGCGTCGAACATGAACCGGATGAAGTCGTCGAGATCCATGTCGCTGGTGTGGTCGAGCTCGGCGCCGTAGTCGCCGCGGTAGAGGAAGTACGGCGAGTGATCGCGGTGTGTTTTGACGCGAAACGGTTCGAGCCCGTCGTCGGCGAGTCGGTGGAGCCCCTCGAGGTCAGGCAGCAGATCGAGGTCGAGTGACGCGGTCAGACCCCTGATGATCACCGGGGTCCGATGTTGCATCACGGTCTGCAGGTCGGTGTCGGCGATGTCGACGCGGGGGATGTCGACCGGTGTCGAGGTGTGCCGCGCCGTCCGTAGTCGAGAGATCGCCGTCTGGATCGCCCACAGCGGCCAGAGCAGCGCGATCAAGCCGGTGAGCCCGACGGCCATGAGGATCGCACGGGGGGAGGACGGGAGTGTTAGTCGCATCAGGGCGGTGCCGGCGGGACGGAGCCGACCGGAACCACGCTACAACCGACGCCGTGGGAACAGTGACCCGCCCACTTCTGTCCGCGAGGGCAACCAAGCGATGGTTTCGGCCGCGGCCCCAGGCATCACGCCGTGGCGAGCGCCGGCACGTAGCCGGTGACGTCGACGAGGAGGTGGGTGGTGGCTTTGGTGTAGATGCAGATCTCGCCGGTGGTGGTGAGTTTGGCGATGACTTCGTTGGCCGTGTTGCCGCCTTGGGCGATGTTGAGTGATGAGGCTTGGGGTGGTTGGGGTGTGCAGGGGAAGACGGTGAGGAAGTTGCGTTGGTCGGGTTTGACGCTGGTGATGTTCAAGATGGCGGCGGTGGCGCCGGTGGGGACGTTGCCGCGTCCGGTGATCTGGAGGCGGATGGTGGTGTCGGCGGGGACGCGTCCTTGGCCTTGGTCGAGGCCGTCGATGGTGGTGTCGTTGGGTCCGGTTCGGGTTTCGAGGAGTCGTGCCGGGTCGAGCGGCACGATCGCGGGGTCGGTGTCTGGTCCGGTGGCGGGGATGTAGCCGGTGACGTCGACGAGGAGGTGGGTGGTGGCTTTGGTGTAGATGCAGATCTCGCCGGTGGTGGTGAGTTTGGCGATGACTTCGTTGGCCGTGTTGCCGCCTTGGGCGATGTTGAGTGATGAGGCTTGGGGTGGTTGGGGTGTGCAGGGGAAGACGGTGAGGAAGTTGCGTTGGTCGGGTTTGACGCTGGTGATGTTCAAGATGGCGGCGGTGGCGCCGGTGGGGACGTTGCCGCGTCCGGTGATCTGGAGGCGGATGGTGGTGTCGGCGGGGACGCGTCCTTGGCCTTGGTCGAGGCCGTCGATGGTGGTGTCGTTGGGTCCGGTTCGGGTTTCGAGGAGTCGTGCCGGGTCGAGCGGCACGATCGCGGGGTCGGTGTCTGGTCCGGTGGCGGGGATGTAGCCGGTGACGTCGACGAGGAGGTGGGTGGTGGCTTTGGTGTAGATGCAGATCTCGCCGGTGGTGGTGAGTTTGGCGATGACTTCGTTGGCCGTGTTGCCGCCTTGGGCGATGTTGAGTGATGAGGCTTGGGGTGGTTGGGGTGTGCAGGGGAAGACGGTGAGGAAGTTGCGTTGGTCGGGTTTGACGCTGGTGATGTTCAAGATGGCGGCGGTGGCGCCGGTGGGGACGTTGCCGCGTCCGGTGATCTGGAGGCGGATGGTGGTGTCGGCGGGGACGCGTCCTTGGCCTTGGTCGAGGCCGTCGATGGTGGTGTCGTTGGGTCCGGTTCGGGTTTCGAGGAGTCGTGCCGGGTCGAGCGGCACGATCGCGGGCCCCGCGGGCACCGGGGGCACCGGGGGCACCGGGGGTTCGGGGTCCGCGGTGAGGTCGAGTCGATGGGGTTCGCGACCGAGGAGCGGGGTATCGAGAGCGAAGTACAGGTCACCGTCGATCACGGCGAAACTGCGGGCCGCGCGCAGCTCCGCGTCGATGAACTCGACTCGAACCTGGGTGCCCGCCACGGTCCCGTCGGTGCTCCACACCTGGGTGTCGTCGTCCCGGACGACGACGTGTGCCAGGCCGTCGCCTCCAACGATCAGCTCCGGCGTGTCGGCCATGTCGATGCGGGTGAGCGTCGTCCCGTCGAGCAACAGCACGCCTCCGCCTGATGCGGTTGCGAAGGGCAGCACGGTGATCGATTCGAACGTGACCGGACGCGGATCGCGCTGGTCGGCGACATCGTCGATGTCGGCTGGCAGCTCGACGCGAGTTCCCGGCTCATCCGGTGACGGCGCAACGACGAGATGGGCGGGGTCGGTTCCGTCCGCCGGAACGAAGTACACGACACCGTCCGCAGTCGCGATGGGCGGTCGGGCGCCGAGTGGTGCGCCGCTGACGACAAGGGTGCCGCCCGGCGCGCCGTCGGTCCTCCAGACCTCGTCGGAGCCGAACCGCGTGAAGTACCCGGTGCCGTCGACCACCGAGAAGTTGCGAATCGCGCCGCCGTCGTCGGAGAGCACCGGCTGCGTGCCCGCCGAGGTGCCGTCGGAACTCAGAATCTGGGTCGTACCGCCGATTGTCTCGACGGAGATGATCGCCAGTTCACCGAGGGCGTGGATGTCCGCGCGGACGTCGTCGTACTCACCGAGCGTCCGGGTGCCCGCCGCGGTCCCGTCGGTCGTGACGAGTACGTCGCCGCTCGAGCCGAACATCCGCGCGCCGACCTGCACCGGGCGGGCGTCGAGGTCCCTCGGGAACGATCCGACGACGCTCGTACCGGAGGCGGTTCCGTCCGTCGTCCAGACGTCGCCGTCGGTGTCGACGAAGGTCGCTCCGCCCGCGAGAGCGAGCAGTCCTTCGGCGGCGTCGACGCTCGGCCCGACCGTCGTGGCCCCCGTGTCGAGGTCGTGGCGGACGATCTCGTCACCGAAGAACTGAATCCAGAAGATCGAGTCCCCACTGCGAACGAATTCGCCCGGGAGCGAGCCGCGATTGGCGGGTTCAATCACCGCGACCTCTTGGCCGGGGCCGGACGGATCCGACCGCCAGAGTTCCTTGCCGACGGTTTCGGCGTCCGCCCATGCGAACACGAACGAGTCGTCTGCGAGTTCTTCCACCAGGAGCTGGCTGGAGCCGCGCTCGGCCGGGGTGAGCCGTTGCGCATCGCCCGGCGTGCCACCGGTCGACCAGAGGGCGTTCCCGGAACCGTCGGATGCCTTGAACACGACGTGCCCGGAGTCGAGGCTGACCAGGCTGCTCGGATTCGAGCCGGCCGGTCCCGCTGCAATGTCCGTGAGCAGCTCGGTCCCGCCGACACTGCCGTCGGTGATCCACAGCTCGCGGCCGTTCGACGGCTCGGTCACGCTGAACACCAAGCGATCTTTGATCGTGGCGAAGTCGCGTACCACGGCTGTGGACCTCTGCAGTGGCGTGAGTGTGGCACTCGGGTCGTCCAGGACACCGAGGCCGTTCTGGCCGACGAAGACGCGACCGCCGGCGGCGAACAGGTACGGCTGTGGGAACGTCGACGCGATCTCGTTCACGAGGGCGACGTCGTTGAAGTCACTGACCTTGATGACCAGGATCGTCCGGTCACCACCGGGCTTCTGGGCGGTGAGCGCGAGGTGGCTGTCGAAGTCCGTCAGCTGGCGTGGAGCCCCCCAGTCTTCACCGGATTCGATGTCGATCTGGGCGGTCGAGCCCGCCGGGTCGTGCTGGAAGAGGTGGCTGCCGGAGCTCGTGGACGCGGCGAAGAAGATGGTCGTGTCACCGGAGGCGTCGGTGACGGGCGTGAGGTCGTTGACGCTGGCGTTCCCGGTCGGGTTGATGTCGGTGACTCGATTGGTTCCCGCCTCGGTGCCGTCCGTGACCCACAGTTCGCGCAGGTTGCCGGTGCTGCCTGTCTCCGTCCCGATGAAGTACTGCACACCGTCCACCTCGATGAAGCCGAGCGCCGCCACCTTCTTGACGAGACGCACGTTGTCCGTTGTTCCGTCCGTCGCGTACAGCGACTCGGTGCCGTCGGCGTCGTCCGCCGTGAACAGCAGCTCGCCGTCGACGACCGCCCGGGGCCACGCCGAGCTCGATCCGGGGCCGTCGACCGCGTCGAGCACGAGGCGAACGTCGCCGGAGGCGGGGTCGTACGCGTGCAGCTCGGCGCCCAGCTCCCTCGTGGTGGCGCGGAAGTAGACCTCGTCGCCCATTGTGACGAAGTGGCGGGGGAACGAGCCGTTGCGCTCGGTGTTGACGTCGGCGACGAGTTCGGGCTCGTACGACAGCGGTGCCGCAGCTGCGGTCTCGACCGGTATGACCGCCGTGACCACCACCGCCGATGCCGCCACGACCAACGACGAGGCCGCCGTCCCCACGCATGCTGCGATCGAGGGCCAGCGGCGGAGGCGAGAATTGGGGACCTGTGTCATTCGACGAGTATCCGTGCTCACCGTGAACCGGCGGTGAATTGCGCTCCGGAGCATCGAAAGGTCGGGTGTCCACGATCGAGCCATGAGCGACCCCGACCGGTCCGGGAGTCGTGGTTCGCGCCGCTCCTCCTTCGGTCACCCGAGCGCCACGCGGAGCCAGCCGTCCTCCCGGAGTCCCAGGACTTGTGCGCCCGCGACCGTCGCAATGACGCGACGCGTCAGAATGTCGCCGCGAGGCTGGCGGCGCCGGTGACAGAGACCAGCGTGGAGACGACGTACGCGCCGCCCCACCGCCAGCCGAGTGCGCGGGCTTCGAGCGCGAACGACGAGTAGGTCGTGAACGCCCCACACAACCCGACACCGACGATCGTCACGGTGTTCGCCGAGACGTCTCGATCGACGAGCCAACCGAGCAGTGCCGCCCCGATGGTGTTGGCAACCAGCAGCGCCTGCCAGGAGCAGGCCAGGCGTCCGACCAGATGGCGGCCGACCGCACCGGCGCCGGCGGCGACGACGAACAGCACCGGGGTCACTCGATGCCCTCCGGATCGTCATCGGCCGCACCGCTCAGCCACTCAGCAGCGAGGAGCGCACCGAAGCCCGCTGCGAGCGTGACCACCAGGTACGTCACCATCGTGGTCGTCTCGCCGGACTCGGCAAGGTCGTTCAGCGTGACGGCCAAGCCGGACATCGTCGTGAAGCCACCGAGGACGCCGGTGGCGACGAACGCCCACGCCACCGACGGACGGGCGATGCGGGCCGCGGCGACACCGATCAGCAGGCAGCCGATCACGTTGACCAGCAGTATGTGCAACGGGAACCCGTCGATGCCGTCGGGTGCGAGCTGCGTCCCGACCCCCCACCGCGCCGTCGACCCGACGATGCCACCGATTGCGACGGCAACGATCGTCTGCGGCTCGCTCGGCTCGGACACGTCGCCACTCTGCCAGAGCCGGGCCACCGACTCCGATGTTCGCCGGTGCCTGGCATCAACGAACATCGCCAACGAAGATCGGGGCTCGTAGCGTGGCGGGGTGATCTGCGTCGACGTGTCGGGAGCGAGGCTCGAGCAGCCCGACAAGGTGCTGTTCGACGATCTCGACCTCACGATTTCCCGAGGGGACCGCGTGGCCGTCGTCGGCGTGAACGGGTCGGGCAAGACGACGCTGCTGCGGATCCTGGCCGGGGCGCTGCAACCGGACAGTGGTGCGGTCCGCTTCGGGCGAGGTGCTCGGATCACGATGCTCGAACAGGACCCCGTGCTACCCGCCGGGACCGTGTCGGAATACCTCGGCGAAGGGTGGGAGGTCGCCGCGGTCGCCACCTCGCTCGGCGTCCAACCGCTGTTCGATCGACGCACCGACGAACTCTCGGGTGGCCAGGCGAAACGGGTTGCCCTCGCGAAGGTGCTCGCAGACAACGGCGGTGGCACCGGCGATGCGGAGAACGCGCACGACATGATCGTGCTCGACGAGCCGACGAACCACCTCGACCTCGAAGCGATCGAATGGCTCGAGTCGCGGCTGGTCCCGATGTCGGCGGCGCTCGTCCTCGTCACCCACGACCGCCACGCGCTCGACCGGCTCACCACCCAGGTCGGCCCGAGCAAGGTCGTCGAGCTGGATCACGGGCGCTGCTTCGTTCACCAGGCCGCGGCCGGCTCGAGCGCCTACGCCACCTACCTCGATGCGCGGGCCGAGCGGGTCGAACGCGAGGCTCAGGAGGAGTCGACGCGCAAGATCCTCGCCCGCAAGGAACTGGCGTGGTTGCGGCGCGGTGCTCCCGCTCGCACGTCGAAGCCGAAGGCGCGGCTCAGGACGGCGAGTGAGATCGTCTCCGGTGGCCCGCGGGATCTCGGCGTCCGTGCCAACGATCTGGAGCTCGGAGCGGGCACGACCCGGCTCGGCAATCAGGTGGTCGAGCTGATCGACGTCGGGCAACGGTTTCCCGCGGCCGGGGGCGCCGGCCCGACAACCATCTTCCACGGGGTCGACCTGGTGATCGAACCGGGCGCACGGCTTGCGGTCGTCGGCCCGAACGGATCGGGCAAGACGACGCTGCTCGACATCATCGCCGGTCGACGCGAGGCGGCCCTCGGAACGGTGAAGGTCGGCGCGACCGTCGTGGTCGGGTACTCGGACCAGCACTCCGCGTCGCTCGATCCGGAGATCACCGTGCGCAAGATGGTCGCCGGTCCGCTCCGCGAACCCGATCACGAAGACAAGGCGCTGCTCGAGAAGTTCTGGTTCGATTCGACGGCCCAGTACGCACCCGTGCGGATGCTCTCGGGTGGGGAGAAGCGGCGACTGCAACTCGTGATGGTGCTGGCTCGGCAGCCGAATCTGTTGATCCTCGACGAGCCGACCAATGACCTCGACCTGGACACGCTCCGCTCGCTCGAGGACTACCTCGACGACTGGCCCGGTGCACTGGTCGTCGCCAGCCACGACCGGGCCTTCCTCGACCGTGTCGCCGATCACGTCTTGGCGATCGAGCCGGGGGGAACGATGCGGCGCGTTCCCGGCGGGGTCGGCGGCTGGCTCGCCGAACGGGCCTCGGCGCCGCACCGGAGCTCGGCGTCGGGTCGGGCGTCGTCGCCCTCGCCGAAAGACGGACAGACCACGCCCCGCGGGAAGCTCAAGTCAAAGCGCACCGGTCCGAGCCCGTCCACGATCGGTCGTCGCCTCCGCGAGACGGAGCAGGCCATGGTCAAGGCCCAGAAGCGGGTCGATGCGCTGCACGCGGAACTTGCGAGCCTCACCGAACACACTGCAATGGCCGAGCGCGGCACCGTGCTCGTCTCGGCGCAGGCCGAGCTCGAGGCGCTCGAGGCCGCGTGGCTGGAGTTGGCCGAACTCGCGGAGTGACGGTCACGCCGGGCCTCGAACATCCCGGATCGACCCGGTCGTTGCCCTCTACGTTGTTCCGATGTCGAAGAACGCGACGGGACCCACGGTGATGGGAGTCGCCGTGTTGGCTGCGTTGGCGCTGGCCGGATGTGTCAGCAGCGACGGCGGCGCCGACACCGAAGCCCGCCAGGAGTGGTCGAGGAATTGCTCAACTCGTTCTCGGGACCGGCCGAAGAAACCTACGTGAGTTCGTTGGAATCTGGACACATCCTCGTCAATGCCCGCGGGCGGGTCAGGATCGTGCGCAGCCGTACCGGCGGTGATGACGGGTGGAACTGCACCGATGGTGCGCCGATCTCCGACGTCGAGGCCGGGAACACCGAGCTCTGGACCGCGTACACGCCCGAGGCACTGGCAACCGCGCTCGAAGTCGCCGCGCAGGTCGCACTTCTGTCCGACGAGCCGCTCATGGCGGGCGGAATCCGAACCTGGGATGCCTGCTCGGGCCGACCATGTGTGCTGCCCCGGCTCGCCAGCGTCGCCCGAGGCTCCAATCACACGCTCTCTTCGGTCTGACCGTTGCGGAGTGGGTCTGACCCACCTGCGACGCGCCCGGGCCGCTTGCCCGCTGGACATGACCACGGTGGTCTCGCAGCGTCGCTCGGCCGCCCCCTTCATCGCCGAGTCGAACCGGACATACTGGTCGCCAACCACGGAGGGGGAACGATGACGACTCGAGGGCTGCGAAGGATCGGGTTTGCCGCGGCCCTGCTCGCCGCAACGGTTCTTCCCTTGCGGGCGTCGCTCGACGCAGCCCCGATCGGACCGGTCGACGAGCCGGCGTCGGCCGAGGGGCTTGCTGTTGCAGTTCGTCTCGCGAATCAGCCGATCGTGTGCGATCGAAGGGATCCGGTCGACCTCGGCTACGACCCCTTCTACCGTCAGCACTGCTCGGTGTTCGGGCTCGACGTACTGGGGTCGTCCGCAGTCGTCGCAGGGGCCGTCGAGCGCACCGCGGAGATCATCGTCGACATGATCGGTCACCGCCGAGACCTCATCGACCAGATGATCAGGCAGGGCACGCGCGTCGGGGTGATCGCAGCCTCCGAGGTCACCTCCGACATGCCGGAGTATCGCGACATCTACACCCGGTTTCCCGGCATCGACTGGGACACGCGGGCCCGAGGTCTGGGAGCGACGCCGTTCATCCCCTTGTCGAGCGTCGGGGAGGGGAACGTGCTGTGCGACTCGACCGACTGGTACCCGGGTGAGTCGATCATGGTCCACGAGTTCGCGCACACGATTCGGATCATGGGCCTCGCGTTCATCGACCCGGCGATGGATGCCCGGATCGATCGCGCCTACGCAGCTGCGATGAGCGCGGGTCGCTGGGCGAACAGCTACGCGGCCACCAACTCCGACGAGTACTTCGCCGAGGCCGTCCAGTCCTACTTCGACACCAACATCGAGGGGCCGGTCGGTGGTGACGGGGTGCACAACCACATCGACACGCGCGTCGAACTCGCTCTGTACGACCCCACGGTCTTCGCGCTCCTCGACGAGCTCTTCGGCGGCGCAGCGCCGATGAATCTCTGCAACGGATGAGCGTCGCCGCGGCCGGAAGCCGGCTCGACATGTGGGTCCGGGTGTGACACCTCGTCTCTAGAGTGGGTCAGGTCATGACCGATGAGCAGCTGTTCGCCGAGGCACCACACCCGGCCGAGTCGGCGACCGACGCCGCCGCCGAGCGACGATTTCGAGGCCGAGCCGGACGGCCCTTCCCGTTCGAAGGGCCCGTCGCCCTTCGTTCTGGGGCTGAACCCCGATCAGCTCGACGCGGTCGTTCACGACGAGGGCCCGCTGCTGGTCGTCGCCGGCGCCGGTTCCGGCAAGACGCGGGTGTTGACCCACCGGATCGCGCACCTCATCCACGAAGGCGTGCACCCGTCGAGGATCCTCGCCATCACGTTCACGAACAAGGCGGCTTCGGAGATGCGCGAGCGCGTCCACGAACTCGTCGGGCCGGTCGTCAAGACGATGTGGGTGTCGACCTTCCACTCGGCGTGCGTCCGCATCCTGCGTGCCAACGGTGAGGCGGTCGGCTATCCCCGCCAGTTCTCGATCTATGACGCGGCTGACTCCAACCGGCTCGTCTCGTACGTCATCCGCGACCTGGGTCTCGACTCGAAGCGGTTCACCCCGCGGGGTGTGCAGGGCATCATCTCGCTCAAGAAGAACGAACTCGTCACTCCGGAGGAGATGGCCGACCAGGCCGAGAACATCTTCGACCGCAAGCACGCCGATGTGTACGCCGAGTATCAGGCTCGTCTGCTCAAGGCGGGGGCGATGGACTTCGACGACTTGCTGATCAATGTCGTCAAGTTGTTCCGTGAGCACGGCACCATCCTCGATCACTACCGCGAGCGGTTCAGTCACATTCTCGTCGACGAGTACCAGGACACGAACCAGGCACAGAACGAGATCGTGCTGATGCTCGCCGGCGGGCACCGCGCTGTCACCGTGGTGGGCGACTCCGACCAGGGCGTCTACGGATGGCGAGGCGCCGACCTCCGCAACATCTTGGACTTCGAGGAGGCCTTCCCCGACGTCACGACCGTCGTGCTCGACCAGAACTACCGCAGTACACAGACGATCCTCGACGCCGCAAACGCCGTCATCGACAACAACACCGAACGCAAACCGAAGGCGTTGTGGACCGACCTCGGCAGCGGCGAACGGATCACCCGCTATCACGCCGAAGACGAAGGTGACGAGGCGACCTTCATCGCCTCCAGCGCCCGCCAGGCGAACGAGTCCGAAGGGACCGCCTGGCGTGACATGGCCGTGCTCTATCGCACCAATGCGCAGAGCCGTGTCCTCGAAGAGGCGTTCATGCGCGTCGGGGTGCCGTACAAGGTCGTCGGTGGTACCCGCTTCTACGACCGCCGCGAGGTCAAGGACGCAATGGCGTACCTGCGCACCGTGGTCAACCCGGCCGACGAGGTGTCGCTCAAGCGTGTCCTCAACACGCCCAAACGGGGGATCGGCGACGCGAGCGTCGACAAGCTCGACGCGCTTGCCCGCGACGAGGGCATCGCGTTCGTCGAAGCACTTCGGCGCTGCGACGAGGCGGGTGTGTCGGGGAAGGCACTGCGGGGGATCACCCAGTTCGTCGAGTTGCTCGACGAACTGAGCGCCACGGCTGCCGACCGGTCGTACGGGCCCGGCGACGTGCTCCAGCTCGCCCTCGAAGGGTCCGGCTATCTTGCCGAGCTCGAGGCCGAGGACACGATCGAGGCGCACACCCGGATCGAGAACCTCGGTGAACTCGTCGGCTCGGCCCGCGAGTTCACGATCATCGACGAGTTCATGGAACAGGTCGCACTCGTCGCCGACACCGATCAACTCGACGACGACAATCAGGTGGTTCTGATGACCCTGCACTCGGCGAAGGGGCTCGAGTACCCCACCGTGTTCCTCGCGGGAGTCGAAGAGGGCGTGTTCCCGCACGTGCGGGCGCTCACCGAGCCGGCGCAGATGGAAGAAGAGCGCCGGCTGGCGTACGTGGGGATCACCCGCGCGATGCAGCGGCTGTACATGTCGCACGCGTGGAGCCGGCAGTTGTTCGGGTCGACCCAGTACAACCCGCCGTCGCGGTTCTTCGACGAGATCCCCGCCGAACTGATCGAGTCGAAGGGCAATGTTTCGGGGCGTTCGTCGTACGGCCGCCAGAGCTATCGAGAGGAGCGTGGTTCGGCCTACCGCTACGACCCGCCGCCGTATCGACGGGCGCGGGACCAATCGGGCGGCGACGCCGGTGGCATCGACATCAACGCCGACATCAAGGCCGAACAGGAGCGACACAAGGACCGAGTGGTCGCTGCTGCGATGCGTGCGGGACAGCAGGTCGCCGAACCGGCCAACAGTCAAGAACTGGGATTGCACGTCGGCGACCAGGTCGAACACCCGGCGTTCGGCGCCGGGACGATCATCGCCGTCGACGGCGAGGGCGAGAAGACCGAAGCGGTCATCAACTTCTCGGGTGGTGTCGGGTTGAAGCACCTCTCGCTGGCCTGGGCACCGCTGAAGAAACTGTCGTGAGGTCGGCCTCGTGAGCAAGGTAGACAGCGCGCAGCCTTCGAGGAGGATCGCGTGAGCGGTCTCAGCCCCGCCCAACGACTCGTGCGCGTGAATCTCGTGTTGATCGTCGTGCTGGCGTCGTTGCTGGTCGTGTGTCTCGTCCGCCAGCTGTGGGTGCCGGCCGCAGTGTTCTCGCTCTTGATCTTCTCCAACGCCGTGCAACTGGCGACGCGGCGAAGATGACCGCAGCCCCGCTCTCTCACAGCGGGAAATGTCGCTGTTTCGCAGCGGATTGCCTGGATTCGACGTAGCCTGCGGCGATGGAGACTTCTCCGTTCCCACATCACGGGCCCTTGGAGCCTGGCCAGCACGGCGAGCAGAACGAGCTCATCGACGACCTCGTGCGGCGGGTGAGCGAACGGCGGGTGACTGCGCTGCTCGGCCCGCGCCGCCACGGCAAGACGACGGCGCTGCGCGCGGTCGTCGATCGGCTGTCGGAGTCGGTGACCGCCGTCTGGCTCGACCTGTATGCGCTCGCATCGTGGGCCGACCTCGCGGGTCGACTTGATCGCTCGCTCGCCGAGATCGGCGCCGTGGGCTCGCCGAACGTGACCGAGCTGGCAGCTCGGCTCAATCTCCCACTCGGCATGCTCGCCATCGAGTTGCGCAAACCCGCTCAGCAACGCCCCGACCCGTTGCTCATCGTCCAGTCGCAACTGGACATCCTCGTCAAGGCATCGCGCAGCCAGCCGATCGTCCTGGTGATCGACGAGTTCTCCGGCATCGTGGGTGTCGACGGCGCAGCCGCGCAGCTGCGAACCTCGCTGCAGCACCACTTCCAGGAGATCGGTCTGCTCTTCGCCGGCTCGGAGCCATCGACCATGCAGATGCTCTTCACCGATCGGGCCGAACCGTTCTACGCGCAAGCCGATCTCGTCGAGGCGCGACCCTTCGACCTCGCGGCCGTCGAACGCATCGTCCGGCGTGGGTTCGAGTCGACCGGACGGTCGGCCGGATCGATTGCGCCGGCGATCGCGTCGATCACCGTTGGCCATCCTCATCGTGTGATGGAGCTTGCCGACGCCGTCTGGTCGCGGGTTCCGGTCGGGGCAACCGCGCTCGACGACGACGTGACGCATGCAGTCGATGGTGTCCTGCGCGCCGAGTCGGCAGGCCTCGAGCGGCTGTTCTCCTCGTTCCCGACGAGCGAACAACTCGTGCTCCGCGTCGTGGCGAAGGACGAAGCGTTCTTCGGGGGATATGCCGATTCGCTCGGCCTGTCAAGCGGCGGTGCGCAACACGCCCGAGCGTCGCTCGTCGATCGCGGCCATCTACGCAAGCTCGATCGCGCCGTGTCGATTGTCGACCCGGTGCTTGCGGAATGGATTCGGCGGCGCTTCGGCTGAAGGACGGCGAAGGCGGTGCAACGCCGCGCAGCGTGGCAGACTGTCCAGCGTGAAGGCAGCGATTCTGGTCGAGAGTTGGACGGGCAACACGTGGACTGCGGCGGAGAAGACCGCCGACCTGCTGGCGCAGGAGCGGTGGACCATCACCGGGCTCTCCAAGGTGCGCGAGCCGGACCTCGCAGCGGTCCAAGCAGCCGATCTGATTCTCGTGGGCACCTGGGTGCACGGCGCGTTCTTGTTCGGCCAGGCGCCGTGGGCCGTCAACAGCATCTCGAACCTTCCCGCCCTGTCCGGCAAGAAGGCTGCCGCGTTCTGCACGTTCGCGTTGTCGCCCGGGAAGTCACTCGATCGACTCACGCAGGCGGTCGGCGACACCGGCGCCTATGTGATCGGCGGGCTGGCGATGAGTCGCAGCAAGCTCGACGAGCACTCCGAAGAGTTCGCGATGCGCCTCGTCGACGCGCTCGCCGACGCCTGACCGGTCAGCCGTCGCTCGTCGGCGCGCTCGAGAACGCGCGCAGGTCGAGGTACAGCGTCCGCTCGTTCTCGACCACCGGGCGCACGGCCTCGGTCGGTGGAGACAACTCGGTCACGTCGAGTTCGTTGCCTTCACAATCGATGAACGTCGCTGTGCCGCGTACCTGCCCGACCGGACAGTCGGGTCGACCGGGCGGGAACGCGTAGTAGAGCCGCCAGCCGTTGGCCGGATCGTCGCCATCGTGATCGACGACCAGCGACCGTGCTCCCGTGATCGTCGACAGTTCTGCGAAGAGCAGCGGGCCATCTTCGGCCACGTCGTTCGCCCGGCCGGCTGCCGAGCCGAGCTCGAGACGTGGCGGGGCGAGGTTGTCGGTGGTCTCCGTCTCGCTGTTGGCCAGGAATGCGGCGATGCCCCACGTGATCAGCCCGAGCAGGACGAAGAACACGATCCCGCCGAGCACGGGGACAACGGCTCGGGCGAGGGGGGAGCGGAGCTCGGGGAGCCGGGGAGCGGAGACCACGCGTCCATTCTGGCGACGCTCGCCCGGGTTACCTCGCGCAACGACGTGTCCGGCGGCCGGCTTCGTCGGAGCGGTTGGTGATTTCGCTCGGCGGTTGCGTAAGGTCTGAGGTTCGTGGAACGCCCCTACCGAATCGTCGTCGCGAAGCCGGGCCTCGATGGTCATGACCGCGGTGCGAAGACCATCACGAGAGCTCTGCGCGATCATGGGTTCGAGGTCATCTACACCGGGTTGCACCAGACCCCCGAGCAGATCGCTGAGACCGTCCTCCAGGAGGACGCCGACGGTGTCGGTCTGTCGTTGTTGTCGGGCGCCCATCTCACCCTCTTCCCCCGGGTCATCGCGGAGCTCGCCGCGCGTGAGCTCGACGATGTGATGATCTTCGGCGGGGGCGTGATTCCCGATGGCGACGTCGCGATCCTCAAGGAGCAGGGTGTGAGCGAGATCTTCGGACCCGGCTCGTCGCTTCGGGCGATCGGCGAGTGGCTCGAGGCAGCGCTCGACGAACGCGAGTCCGCATGACGATGTTCGTCGGTGCCAGGCACCGACGAACACTTTCGCCCAATCCAGCCACCAACACAGGAAGCAGTGATCTGACGTGGATCTCTTCGAATATCAGGGCAAGCAGTACTTCGCTCGCTACGACATCCCGGTGAGCCCGGGTGGGCCCGCCGACACGGTCGACGCAGGCGGTGCGCGAGGCGAACAACGCCGGGTATCCGGTGGTCGTCAAGGCCCAGGTCCAAGTCGGGGGTCGCGGCAAGGCCGGCGGCATCCAGTTGGCCGACGACGAAGCAGCGGTGCGTGAACACGCCGGCAACATCTTGGGGATGGACATCAAGGGTCACGTCGTCAAGCGGGTGTGGGTCGAACGGGCATCGGACATCGACGAGGAGTACTACGTCAGCTTCACTCTCGACCGCGCGGCCAAGAAGCACCTGATGATGCTCTCCCGCGAGGGTGGCGTGGAGATCGAGGTGGTCGCCGAAGAGAATCCCGATGCGATCATCAAGGTCCACATCGACCCGGTCGACGGTCTCGACGAGGCCGCCGCGCGCCAAGCCTGTGTCGACGCGAAGTTGCCCGAACGCGCGCTCGACGGGGCGGCCGACATCATCGTCAAGCTCTACCGCTGCTACACCGAAGGTGACTGCGACCTGGCTGAGATCAACCCGCTGATCCTGAAGCCGACCGGCGAGGTGCACGCGCTCGACGCGAAGGTCACGCTCGACGACAGTGCCGAGTTCCGCCATCCCGAATGGGAGGACTTCAGGGGTCTCACCGAGATGGACGAGCGCGAGAAGATGGCGGCCGAGAAGGATCTGCAGTACATCGGTCTCGACGGCACCGTCGGCATCATCGCCAACGGCGCCGGCCTCGCGATGTCGACGCTCGACATGGTCAACCAGGTCGGCGGCTCGGCTGCGAACTTCCTCGACATCGGCGGCGGCGCCAACGCCGACGTGATGGCCGGCGCGCTCGAGGTGATCAACTTCGACGACAAGGTCAAATCGATCTTCATCAACATCTTCGGTGGCATCACCCGCGGCGAAGAGGTCGCCAAGGGCATCGTCGAGGCGATGGGCCGCGTCGACCTCAGGGCGCCGATCGTCATCCGCCTCGACGGCACCAACGCAGAGGAGGGTCGTCAGATCCTGCTCGACGCCGGCATCCCCGACGACAAGCTCCGCTCCGAGCCGACCATGCTCGCCGCCGCCCGTGCCGCCGTGGCACTCGCCGACTGAACCGACCCCAATTCGAGACGCAGAGAGACACAGACACAATGGCAATTTTCGTCAATGAGAACACCAAGGTCCTCGTCCAGGGACTGACCGGCGGCCAGGGCAAGTACCACGGCCTGCGCAACCGCGACTACGGCACGCAGATCGTCGGTGGGGTCACTCCCGGCAAGGGCGGCCAGGACGTCGACGGCATCCCGATCTTCAATTCGGTGGCCGAAGCGGTCGAGACGACCGGCGCCAACGCGTCGTTCGCGGCAGTTCCGCCGAAGTTCGCGTCCGGCGCGATCCTCGAAGCGGCCGAAGCCGGCATCGGTTTCGTGGTCTGCATCACCGAGGGCATCCCGGCGCAGGACGAGGCGCTCACGTACAACCGCCTCGTGCGGGAGTTCCCGAACACGAGGTTGCTCGGCCCGAACTGCCCCGGCATCATCAGCCCCGGCAAGTGCAACATCGGCATCACGGCCGGTGAGATCGCTCAGGTGCCGACAGCGGACGGACCCAACGTGGGCATCGTGTCCCGGTCCGGCACGCTCACCTACCAGGCGCTCTACGAGCTCAAGCAGCGCGGCATCGGCGTGTCGACCTGCGTCGGCATCGGCGGTGACCCGGTTCCCGGCACGAACTTCATCGACTGTCTCTCGGAGTTCCAGAGCGACCCCGAGACCCACGCGATCATGCTGCTCGGTGAGATCGGTGGCTCGGCCGAAGAAGAAGCTGCCGAGTTCATCCAGGCCAACGTCACCAAGCCGATGAGCGCCTACATCGCAGGCGTCACGGCACCGGCCGGCAAGAAGATGGGCCACGCGGGCGCCATCGTGTCGGGCGGCAAGGGTACCGCCCAGGGAAAGATGGATGCGTTGGGCGCGGCCGGCGTGAAGGTCGGGCTCAACCCGACCGAAGCCGGCGAGCTGATGGCCGACATCGTCGCCGCCTTCTGAACGTCACACGACGGGTCAGACCCGTCCCGTGACGCGTCACGCCATGGGTCAGACCCGTCCCGTGACGCGTCGGCAGTGGTGATCGGGTGGGCGCGGTGACTACGGTCGTCGTGTGCCCACCGCCCTGCTGTCCGTGTACGACAAGACCGGGGTCGTCGACCTCGCTCGTTCGCTTGCCGATCTCGGCTGGTCGCTCGTGTCATCGGGTGGCACGGCCAAGGCGATCGCCGACGCCGGGATCGAGGTCACCGACGTCGTCGAGTGGACCGGTGTGCCGGCCATTCTCGGTCACCGCGTCGTCACCTTGCACCCGAAGGTGCACGGCGGCATCCTCGCCGATCCGACCGATGCCGAGCACCGCGCCGACATGGAGGCGTATGGGATCACCCCGATCGACCTCGTCGTCGGCAACCTCTACCCCTTTGCATCGGATCCCGGTATCGAGTTGATCGACATCGGCGGCCCCGCCATGGTGCGTGCCGCGGCGAAGAACCACGCATTCGTCGGCGTCGTCGTCGACCCGGCTGACTACGACGGCGTGGTCGCCGAACTCGCCGCCGACGGTGCGCTCGAGCGACGACGACGCGTCGACGACTCGCCCGCAACGCGTTCGCCCACACCGCCGAGTACGACGCTGCGATCGTCACCTGGCTCGACGAGTCCGACGAGCCGCCCACCGTCGACGACGAGATCCTCCCCGAGTCGATCCATCTGTCGCTCGAGCGTGCCCAACCGCTGCGTTACGGCGAGAACCCGCACCAGGAGGGTGCCCGCTACCGCCAGGTCGGTGCGACCAGTTGGTGGGACACGATGACGCAGCACGGCGGCAAGGAACTCAGCTACCTCAACGTGTTCGACACCGAGGCCGCGTGGCGACTCGTCCAGCGATTCGACGCACCGGCGGTCGTGGTCGTCAAGCACGCGAACCCGTGCGGTGTCGCGATCGGCGACGACATCGGAGCGGCGTACGTCGACGGCGAACGCGTGCGACCCGGTGAGCGCGTTCGGTGGGATCGTCGCGGCCAACCGGACCGTGACCGTGGAGATGGCCGAGCCACTGTCGGCTGTGTTCACCGAAGTGGTGATCGCGCCCGACTTCGAGCCGGCGGCGCTCGAGTTGCTCACGGCGAAGAAGAACCTCCGCGTGATGAGCGCCGGCGCGCCGTCGCCCCTGCCGTTCGATGTCCGACCGGTCGACGGTGGGCTGCTCGTGCAGCAGCCCGACGACGTGGCAGGTCGAAGCGACGGCGTGGACGGTCGTCACGAGCGCCGCAGCCGACCGACGAACAGTGGCGCGATCTCGAGTTCGCGTGGACGGTGTGTGCGGCGGTGAGCAGCAACGCGATCGTCTACGCGAAGGACGGCCAGGCGTTCGGCATCGGCGCAGGCCAGCAGAACCGACTCGACTCGGCCCGGATCGCCGCCGACCGGTCGGCCGGGCGCGCGACGGGTGGTGCCTGCGCGAGCGATGCGTTCTTTCCGTTCCGTGACGGTCTCGACGCCGCAGCCGAGGCAGGGATCACCGCGGTGATCCAGCCGGGTGGTTCGGTGCGTGACGAGGAGGTCATCGCTGCCGCGGACGAGCACGGCATCGCGATGGTGTTCACCGGGCAGCGCCACTTCCGGCACTGATCCGGGCATTCTCCGCCGGATCTGATCCGATCGATCCGGGGGCCCGATCCGATGTCGAGCATCGAGCCGAAACTCCGGTATCCGACGTGGCGGCGCGCCGTGCTGCCACCGCGCGGTCATCACACGATCGCGATCGGTGTCGGCCATGAACGTCGATCGGCCCCCCAAGTGAGCGATACTGGGGCCTCGTGACTGCCACCGTCGACGCTGCCACGGCTGCTGCCGCATTCCCGCGCCGACAACCCGACGCGCCCGCTCTCGCGTGACGGTCGAGGCAACCGACCAGATCAGCCAACTGCCGTACCTGCCGGGGCTCGACGGATTGCGTGCGATCGCCGTGCTTGCGGTCATGGTGTACCACGCCAACAGCAACTGGCTGGCCGGCGGCTACCTCGGCGTCGAGGTCTTCTTCGTGATCTCCGGCTATCTGATCACGCTGCTGTTGATCGCCGAGCACGAACGCACCGGAAACATCGACCTCAAGACCTTCTGGATCCGACGATTCCGACGTCTGCTTCCGGCGTTGTTCGTGATGATGCTGTTGCTGACGATCTGGGTGGCCCTCTTCGAGAACGAGGCGCTCGGCAAGCTACGCGGCGACGTCGTGGCCGGCACCGCGTACGTGTCGAACTGGTACCAGATCTGGATCGGAGCGGGGTACAGCGCGGGGAACGACTTCGCCCCGCTGCGCCACCTCTGGAGCCTCGCGGTCGAGGAGCAGTTCTACGTCCTCTGGCCGCTCGTCATGCTCGCGTTCGTCCGAGTCGGGAGTCGGCGCATCGCCGGCATCGCCCGGTGGCTCTTCCTCGCGGCGGTGGCGATCACCGATCATGGTCGCGTTCCTCAACCACACCGGCCCACAGCAGAATCCTGAGTTCACGCCCGACGCGTACTGGACGATCTTCGGCCGCCAGATCTCGATTCCGGACGCGCTGTACCTGTCGACGATCTCTCGCGCCGGCGGGCTGCTGCTCGGCGCGGCGTTCGCGATGATCTGGCGTCCCGCCGCAGTGATGCGCGGCCCGCTGCGCCACAAGAACGGCCCTGTTCGACGTACTGGCCGTCGCCGGCTTGGTCGTCCTCGCCCTGCTGTCCTGGTTCGTTGCGTTCGAGCCCGACCAGGGGGTCGGCTTCCTGTTCCAGGGCGGGCTGTTCGTCACCGGACTCGCCACGCTGGCGATCATCGTCGGCGGTCACCCATCAGCGGGCGTTCACCGGAAAGATCCTTGTCGCTGCCCGTGCTGCTCTGGATCGGCACCCGTTCGTACGGCCTGTACCTGTACCACTGGCCGATCTATCAGATCATCCGCAACATCGCCGCGAACAAACTGAAGCTGCACGAGTTCGTGCTGGCGATGGTCGCGACGTGCATCATCACCGAGATCTCGTACCGCTACGTCGAGACGCCGATCCGCCAGGGCAAGCTCGGCGAAGCGTGGAAGCGGCGCCGAGCCGGCGTGCCCGTCCGTTCGACGATGACCGACGGGCAGCGCAAGAGTGCCTACATCGGAGCGGCCTTCGTCGGAGCGCTGTCGGTGTTCGCAGTGGGCGGACTCGCGACCGCCGAGCTCCAGCAGAACGACCTCCAGATCGCTCTCGACGAGGCACGCTCGGAGACCTGCAACGTGCTCGTCGACATCGACTGTGACGGCGTCGACGACGTCGACGCGGACGGGCAACCCGATCTCGGCGCCGGCTGTCGATGGCGGAGCAGGGTGCGAACGTTCGAGCCGAATGCCGACGCGGGCGGCGCGACGCCGGTCGAGGATGGCGAATTGCCTGCTGACCCTGAGCTCAGCGACCCGGACGGCGACTGGCAGCAGCCGTCGTCCCGGGGATCGCACCGCCGTCCCGACCACCGAGCCGCCACCGCCTCCGATCAGCGAGCTTGCGGTCGGCGACTCGGTCATGCTCGGCGCCGCCGCGCAGCTGTCGGAGCTCGGATTCACCGTCGACGCAGTGGAGAGCCGGGCATGGGTGAACGGTCTGGACTTCATCGAGACGCTCGGCGAGCAGGATCGGCTCCCCGAGATCCTGATCATCCACCTGGGGACCAATGGGCCGATCGGTCAGTCGAACATGGACCGGATGATGGCTGCGGTGTCCACGTGTGCCCACGGTGCTGCTGGTCACGAATGACGTCGAACGCGACTACACGGCGGGCAACAACGAGCTGATCTACGCAGCCGCTGCCGCCAATCCGAAACGTCGAGTTGCTCGACTGGCAGGGGTTCGCGTCGAGTTGCCCCGGAGACTGCTTCGAGGCCGACGGGTTCCACCTGAAGCCCGACGGTCGGAACTACTACGCCGAGTTGATCGACGGCGCCCTCGCCGCCTGACTCCCGACGTTGCGGAGTCGGTCTGACCCACTCCGGCGACGCGTCGACGCGGTGGGTGACTCAATTCTCGGGTCGAACGTGACGATACTTGGCAGCAGATGACGACGTTCGCCCCGCCGACGTCTCCCCGCGTCGACGTGAGGGAGCACAACGCGCGAATCAGCCGCGTGCCGTACCTCCCGGGACTCGACGGGATGCGTGCGCTGGCGGTCATCGCCGTGATGGTGTACCACGCCAATTCGTCGTGGCTGCCGGGCGGCTTCCTCGGGGTCGAGATGTTCTTCGTGATCTCCGGCTACCTGATCACGCTGCTGATCATCGCCGAGCGCGAGCGCTCGTACCGAGTGTCACTCGTCGACTTCTGGAAACGCCGCGCCCGCCGCCTCCTCCCGGCGCTGTACGTCCTGCTCTTCCTGGTGACCGTGTACACGGCGCGTGTTCGAGCCGTCCGCGCTCGGACAGCTCCGCGGCGACGTGATCGCCGCTCTGTTCTACGTCTCGAACTGGTACCAGCTCTACGAGGGACTGGGCTACACCGCGGCATTCGACTTCGCTCCGTTGCGCCACCTGTGGAGCCTCGCGGTGGAGGAGCAGTTCTATCTCATCTGGCCGTTGATCATGGTCGTTCTCCTCGGGCGCAAGGGCACTCGCAAGGTGGCCGACGTGAGCCGTTGGCTCTTCGTCGCCGCGGTCGGCGATCTCGATCGTGACGGCGCTGCTGTACTACCCGGGGGTGATCGGCGAGCCCGAACAGACCCCCGACGCGTACTGGTTCATCGGCGGGCGAGCGATCTCGAAGCTCGACTTCATCTACATCGGGACGTTCTCACGGCTGTCGGGAATCCTGCTCGGTGCTGCGTTTGCCATGGTCTGGCGGCCCTTTGCCGTGATGCGCGGCCCGTTGCGCTCGAAGGGCGTCGTGTTCGACGCTGCGGCGCTGGTGGCGCTCGTCGGGTTCGTCTGGATGTGCTGGAACGTCTACCTCGTCACGCCGGATGGTGTTGCCGACGCCCGGCTGTTCCGGGGTGGGATGTTCGCCCTCTCGGTGATGACGCTGGTGCTCATCGCAGCGGTCAGCCATCCGGCCGCCCGCTCGAACCGCGTCCTCGGCAATCCGGTCCTCAGATGGATCGGGCTCCGATCGTACGGGCTCTACCTGTACCACTGGCCGATCTACCAGGCGATCCGCAAGCTCGCCGGGAACAAGCTCACGTTCGTCGGAGTTCGTCGTCGCGGTGCTGATCACGGTGGTCATCACCGAGTTGTCGTATCGCTTCGTGGAAACGCCGATCCGTACGGGCTCGTTCGGGGCGATGGTCCGGCGCGTTCGCTCGAATCCGAAGCCGTTCTCTCGGCGCGCGTTGATCTCGGGAGCGGCCGTCGCCGTGGGCATGTCGCTGTTCGCCGGCGCGGCGCTCGGCGACAGCCGATGTCGAACGGAACGAGATCGCCGACGAGTTCGCCGACAACGAGGACTCGACGGTCGACCTCGGCGCAACGGACGCCTCGATTCCTCGGGTTGCGACGCCGAGTACCGCAGCGCCGTCGACGCTGGCGACGACGGTTCCGCCGACGACGGCAGCTCCGACACGGCGGCTCCGACCACGGCACCTCCGACAACGCGTGGCAGCCGGCGACGACCACCGCTGTCGACACCGACACGACGGTGGTCGCCGCACCGGCCGCCACGACGACGGTGGCGCCCACCCCGACCACGACGCTGCCCGTCGTTCCGGCGACGACGGTGCCCCCGACGACGGAGCCGCCACCGCCGCCACCGGTCATCGTCTCTCGGGGTGGTGACCGACGCTGCTGCGATCACCCCGCTCACCGTGCCGCCACAGGGTCCGGCCCCCGTCGCTCCGACTGATCGGCTTCGGCGATTCGGTGATGCTCGGATCGGCCAACGAACTGACGGCTCGCGGGTTCGTGGTCGATGCCGTGCAGAGCCGACAGTTCTCGGCGGCGCTTCCCGAACTGCAGGCGATTCGGGACAACGGATTCCTCGGCTCGGCGGTCGTCGTCCATCTCGGGACGAACGGCTCGTTCCCGCAGTCGTCGCTCGACCAGATGATGGCCATCCTCGCCGACGTGCCGATCGTGGTGTTCGTCACCGGCAAGGCGGACCGCGTGTGGATCCCCGGCAACAACGAGAAGATCCGGGCATTGCCCGTCGGCCTATCCGAACGTCACGGTGATCGATTGGGAGGTGCTCGGGCCGCAGTGCTCCGGTGACTGCTTCTACGACGACGACATTCACCTCAACGGCAGCGGCCAGCGCTACTACGCCGATCTGATCGCTCGCCTTCTGGGCATCTGAACGATCTCGTCCGTCCGTCCGGGTGAGAGGATTTCGGGTGCGGGGATTTCGGGTGGGCCGACGACGGATCTAGCCTCAAGGACATGACCACTCCAGTTCGTGTCGCCGTCACCGGAGCTGCAGGCCAGATCGGCTACAGCCTTCTCTTCCGCATCGCATCGGGCACCATGCTCGGCCCCGACACCCCGATCGCGCTGAACCTGCTCGAGATCACGCCGGCCCTCGGTGCGCTGGAGGGCGTCCGGATGGAACTCGACGACGGCGCGTTCCCGCTGCTCGATTCGATCACGTGCACCGATGACGCCGACGTAGCGTTCGGTGACGCCGACGTGGCGATCCTCGTCGGTTCGATGCCGCGCAAGGCCGGCATGGAGCGTGCCGATCTGCTCTCCGCCAACGGCGGCATCTTCAAGCCCCAGGGCGAGGCGCTGAGCCGGTCGGCGAAGAAGGACGTCAAGGTCCTCGTCGTCGGCAACCCCGCCAACACCAACGCGCTCATCGCCATGAGCAATGCGGCCGACCTCGACAACGGACGTTTCACGGCCATGACCCGTCTCGACCACAACCGTGCGATCAGTCAGCTCGCGACGCGTTTGGGTGTTTCGGTCAACGACATCACGAAGATGACGATCTGGGGCAATCACTCGACGACGCAGTACCCGGATCTCTTCCACTGCGACGTCAACGGCAAGAACGCCTACGAAGCCGTCGGAGACCACGAGTGGTACGCCAACGAGTACATCCCGACGGTCGCCAAGCGCGGTGCTGCGATCATCGACGCACGCGGAGCTTCGTCAGCGGCTTCTGCAGCATCGGCGGCCGTCGATCACATCCGCGACTGGACGCTCGGTACGCCCGACGGTGATTGGGTCTCGATGTCGGTCCCATCGGACGGAAGCTACGGCGTCCCCGAAGGCATCATCAGCTCGTTCCCGTGCGTGTGCAAGGCCGGTGCCTACGAGATCGTCCAGGGTCTCGACATCGACGAGTTCAGCCGCGAGAAGATCGACGCAACCGCCGCCGAACTCGTGGCCGAGCGCGATGCCGTGGCCGAACTCGGCCTGATCTGAGACTGCGGGGAGGTTCTCCCCCTCCATGCGGTTCGTGCGCAGGGACTGCATTGCGTGCTCACCCGAGCGCGAGACCGGGTGACCGTCGTCGTGTCACCAGCACGCAGATCCACGAGCCGAGGCACAGCAGGGCGACGCCGACCGAGAACGGTGTCGTCGAGTCGCTGACGCGTGCGCTGACGAGGGTCCCGAGCACCGCGCCCCCAGCCATGCGTGCCGCGCCGGAGAGCGCCGACGCAGTCCCGGCCAGATGGCCGACCGGGCCCAGCGCGGCCGTGTTCAGGTTCGGCATCAAGAACATGAACGAGCCGAGCGTGAGCCCGAGCAGCGGCATGTACAGCCAGAAGTTCGGTTGGCCGTCGCTCGCCACCGACATCACGACCGACAACGCGGTGAGCGGGATCAGGATCGCATAGACGCCGTTGATCAGCTGGTGGATCCCGACTCGCTCCACCACCCGACCGTTCACGATCGCGCCGATCGCGAACAGTGTGGCGATGAGCCCGAAGATGATCGGAAACTGGGCTTCGCGGTCGAAGACATCGGTGATCAACAGCTCGCTGCTCGCGAGGTACGACGTGAACACCCCCTGGAGGAAGATCGTCGAGATGGTGTACCCGGCCGTCACCCGCGTGCGTGCGACCTCGGTGTAGCCGCGGACGGTCGGGACGAAACGGAACGGTCGGCGGTTCGCAGGGTCGAGTGTTTCGCGCAGGCGCAGGCTCCAGAGCGAGATGACCACGGCCCAGACGGCGCAGAACCAGAAGACCGCGCGCCAGGGGAGGACGGCGATGATGCCGGTCCCGATCGTCGGCGCGAGCACGGGGACGAGCATGAACACGGCCATCACCTGCGACATCGCCTGGGCCATCGCCGTGCCTTCGAACCGGTCGCGAACGATTGCGGTTGCGACGACTCGCGACCCAGCCGCCCCGATGCCCCACACGAACCGGCTCAACAGCAGCAACTCGAAGGTGGGGGCAAGCGCCGACCCCACGGCTCCGAGGAGGTAGATGACACTTCCGAGGTAGAGGACCGGCTTGCGACCGAATCGATCGGCCAAGGGTCCGTAGACGAGTTGGGCGACGGCCAAGCCGAGGAAGAAGACGGTGATGACCTTGCCGGTCTCCGGTGAGCCGACCCCGAGGTCGTAGGCCTCGCGGATGTCGTCGAACGCCGGGAGCATCAGGTCGATGCCGAGCGCCATCAGCGCCATGATCGCCGAGATCATGGTCAACAGCTCTCGCTGGCTCACCCGATACTGCGACCCCGATGCCGGTCGGGTCGGAGCAGAGGTGGACACGCGTTGACGGTAGCAATTGTCTTCTCCGCACCGTCAGGCAGAGTCCCCGAAGCGTCAGCTCACGGCGACGCGGCAACCGATCTCCATCATCTGGTCCACGCCTCGCTTCATCTCCTCGTCAGTGATCCGGACGGTGTCGCCGTCCTCCTGTCCGATCATGTCGCTGACCGTCATCAGCGCGAGCGCCTCGAGGCCTTTCATCGACGCGATCGTGTACATCATCGCGGCCTCCATCTCGACGGCGACGTGGCCGAGCGCCTTCCACATCGCGAACTTCTCCCAATCGGGTTCGTAGAACAGCCCTGCGGTCACGATCGGCCCGACGTGGACGTTGCCCATCGACCCCTCCCGGGTGAGCCGGGCTGCCTCTTCGGCCAGCGAGAAGGTCGCGGTCGGTGCGATGCAGTCCATTCTGCTGAGCTGGCGAGGTGCGTGGTCCTCGGCAGCCGCCGACAGCGCGATCACCGTGTCGCCCATCGACATCCCGTCGGCCAGGCCGCCACAGGTGCCGACCCGCACGAAACGGGTGGCGCCGAGCTGAGCAAGCTCCTCGAACACGATGCCGCAGGACGGCGCGCCCATCCCGGTGGTCTGCACGCTGATGGATCTGCCCTCGAACGTGCCGGTGAAGCCCAGCATGCCTCGCACCTCGTTGACCTGCCGGAAACCGGGGTCGAAGAAGGTCTCGGCGATGTATTGCGCGCGGATCGGGTCGCCGGGGCAGAGGACGTTGGGTGCGTAGTCGCCGGGCTCGGCGCGAAGGTGGATCGGCATGCCGCTCAGGCTACGCGACCGCCCACGCGGGGGTGAGTCTGCGTCGCCCTCGGCCCGCCGCAGTCTCACCGAATCGGGGTTGTGGATTCACGTCGGTAGCGTGCGTGCGCCGACTCCTCCCGAGGTCCCCGTGATCCAGGAGCAACCGATGCCCCATCTCCCCGTCGAAGTGATCGACCACTTCGCCCAGCACCACGGTATTGCGTCCCGTGCGCGCCTCGTCGAACTCGGACTCACCCGCGACCGCATCATCGGTCTCCAACACGCCGGCACCCTCGTTGGCGTTCTCAAGGGCGTGTACTGGATACCGGTGGTCCCGTTCAACGAGGCCGCACGCTGTGTCGCGGTGTGTGCAGCCCACGACGACGCTGTGATCGCCGGACCCACTGCTGGGCGGTTGTGGTGCCTGAGGCGGCTCCCGCCCGATCGACGAATCCACGTGATCGTGCGGCCACATCGCCAACCGTCGATCGAGCCGTGGATCGTCCCGTACCGAACGAATGCCATCCGTGGCGAGGACGTCATCGATCGCGCCGACGGGATTCGACTGACGACCCGCGCGCGGACGGCACTTGATCTCGCCCGCCATCTCGGTGATGTCGATCTGCTCTCGGTCATCGAGCAGGTGGCGAACGACGACGGGCTCGATGATGACGACCTCCGCGACGTGGCTGTCGACTTCGTTTCGAAGCAACGGCCGTGGTTGCGTCGGTACTTGCTCCAGCTCGACCGTCGCCTCGATGGCGGAGCCGCCGCGTCGCATCAGGAGACGATCTTCGGTGACGCACTGCACGCGGCCGGCGTCCGTCCGCTCGTCCGTCAGTTCCCGATCGATCTTCCCGGATACGGGCCGGCTCGGTTCGACCTCGCGGTCCCGCCGGTGCGGTGGGCGATCGAGGTCGATGTGCATCCGACGCACCGGGAGACCGAAGGCCGCCGCCGCGACCAGCGGCGAGACGCGTCCGCCAGGTCGATGGGTTGGGATGTCACCCGCGTGGTGGAGGCAGATCTCGGCCCGTCGATCACGGCGACCGTCGAGCGTCTCAGCAGTTGGTTCGACGCTCGTCGCGCTGCACGCCAACGATGAGTCTCGGTCGGTCTCACTCCGACGCAGACTCACCGCACTCGGGTTTGCGCGGAGGTGGTGAGGTTGGGTCGTCGTGAGTCCCACGGAGACTCACTGCACCTGGTTTTGGATGGGCTACTTCAAGAACCTGGAGGTCGTGTTGTCGGCCAGGATCTTGCCGCCGGTCTGGCACGAGGGGCAGTAGTTCACCGTGTAGCCGGAGTACTCCACGGCTCGAACCGTGTCGGGCCCGTGCTCGTCCGAGCGCATGCACGATTCTCCGGTTCGGTTGTGGACGGCACTGGTGCGCTCCTTCGACGAGCTCATGTCGCCGCGGGCGCGTTCTTCGGTCAACCCGTCGGCCAGGCATGTCGCGATGGCCGAGGCGATGTCGACGGCGCCGGTCTTGCCGAGCGATTTCGTTGTGGCGAACGGCGAGACCCCTGCGGTCCAACAGACCTCGTTGGCCAGGCGGCGTCCGATGCCGGCCACCATCCGCTGATCACGGAGGAACCCGTGGATCCGCATCGACTTCTCGTCGAAGCGCGCGGCGAGCGCGTCGGCGGTGATCCCCGCCGCCTCGGGACCGAGCTTGTCGACGGGCGGCGACGTCTCGACCTCGCCTGTGGTCACACACCACACGCCGGCGCGCCGTTCCTTGCCCTGCTCGGTGAGGAGCAGGGCGGTCTCGTCGACGTTGCCCTCGAGATCCTCGACGGGATCGAACACGAAACGCGCCTGACCGCCACGCGGTTTGGCCGAGAGCTTGGTGTCCGGCAGGAGGCGCCCGCCCTGCATGAGATGGACGACGAACGTGATCGGTTCGAAATCGATGAGTAGGTACTTCCCGCGGCGCCGCACGCCGAGGAGCGGCAGGCCGTAGGCGAGGTCGGGCGCCGGAACTGCGGTCTTCAACGCCGTGAAGTTGAACGGGTGGAATTTGGTGAGGACCCGGCCGGCGAACTGATCGCTCAGCCGCTCGGCGTGCGCCTCGATCTCCGGCATCTCGGGCATCCCCGAAAGGTAGCGGAGGGGGTCTCGGACCCACCCCACACGCCCGGCAACCGTCAGCGGTAGTCGGTTCGTTCGCGGACGCTGGCGAAGACCGCGTCGAGCGCGCCGAACACGGGTTGGGACTCGAGCAGCTTCTGCTGGTCGCCGAACAGGCGGATCTTGCCGCCGATGAAAGCCTCCTGGGCGTTGAGTTCGCCGGTCGCGACGTCGACCGCGGTCTGCCAGTCCTGCTCCATCTTCACGTCTTCCGGATCGGCGGGGCCGGCACCGAACGAGGCGTCCCCCTCCGACACGCGCAGGTGATAGGAGACGTCGCCTTCGGGACCGCCACTCACGACCTGGGTCACGCCGACCGTGTGATGTTGGGCGAGGTCGCGCATGTGCTCGCTCGCTGCGACCTCGGCGGAAAGCGCACCGATCCATTCGAGACTCAGGTAGCGCAGCCGTCCGCTGGTGATGGGCTCCTCGTCCTGTGATGCGTTGGTCGACACGGTCCGTAGTCTGCCTGATCGTGGGTCGGAACGACGTCGATGCTGCTCAGCCGGAGGGTCGGAGCACGTGGAGCGACACGCGTCACCCCGCCACCGTGGAGGAGTGGGTGTTCGCAGCCTGGACTCCTGACGCGACGCTCGGAGCGATCTCGGGCCATCGGATCGTCGGCACGGTGGCGTGGTACTGGGCCGCACTCGCTCGTCTCGGGCATCCGCTGTTGCACATCACCGACTTCGACGTCCCCGTCCGGACGGACCCCTTCATCGTCAAAGGTGAGGCAATGTGGGCCGAGCACTTCCGCGACGCACCGATGGAGCAGTGGTCGATCGGCAACGAGACGTACGCGTCGGCGCTCGACGACGCCGACGACGCCCTCGGCCGTGCGTATGGCATCCCGACGCCGATCGCGTTCGACCTCGAGTGGTATGCGACAGCCGAACCCACCGGGATCGAGAACGGCTACGAGCAGATCGGCGTGGTGCACGGTGCGATCGAAGTGCTCGGCGAGCCGACGATCGATCTCACCGAAGTGCCCGCCCAGCGCTGGCACCGATGGGTGCCCGCGGGAGGCTCGTACGACCTGGGGCCGATCCCCGTGCCGCTCGCGTCTGCCCACACCGGGCTCCGTGCTCCGTTCGCCTTCCCGAACGACACCGAGATCGAATTGGTCGTCACGCCGTCGGGTTGGCGTCGCCGTCGCTGACCGGATCGTGCGCGGGCTCGACGTGCCGCGACCGCCGGCGATTCCCGTGCCACACTCGGTGCCGACCTCCCGGAGCGACGCCGGGGCCGACGAACCATGCGCGACATCCTCGACGACTTCGAACAGCAGCGACGCGGACCCAGCTATCCCGACGTCGTCGTCGAGATGGGGATGCTGGTGAAGGACCGGTCGAGCCACTTCACCGGAGACGTCGTGCGGTGGAGTGCAGAGGGTGTCACGCTCCAGGACCGCCACGATTACGTCCGGCACTTCGGCTGGAAACCCGGTGGGTTCCTCATCGAGGGACGCCCGGTGACCCTCGTGCGGTCGAAATCGGCAGCGACCGCGGCGCAGCGGATCACTGCGTCCGGATCGATCGCCGGGACCGGCCGTGCGCAGGTGGCCCGAGCGAGCCGGATCTGGGTCGAGGGCAAACACGATGCAGAACTCCTCGAACACGTCTGGGGAGACGACCTCCGCGAACTCGGGATCGTCGTCGAGCCGATGCATGGGGCCGACGATCTCGCCGCCGCGGTCCGCGAGTTCGCGCCGTCATCGGACCGTCGACTCGGCGTGCTGCTCGATCACCTGGTCGCCGGGCTCGAAGGAGACCCGCATCGCCGACACCGTTCGCGATCCGAACGTGCTGATCACCGGCCATCCGTTCGTCGACGTGTGGGCCGGGATCCGCCCCGAAGGTGATCGGGCTCGACCGAATGGCCCGAGGTGCCCTACGACCCCGACGTGCCGTGGAAGGAAGGGATGTGCGCCGCACTCGGTGTGCCCTTCGACGGCTTCTGGCCGAAGCTGCGCAACCGGGTGAACACCTTCGCCGATCTCCGGCCCGAACTCGTCGGTGCCGTCGAGCAACTCATCGACTTCGTCGCCGCAGCGGCGAAAACGACGAAGTGTGAGCCCCTGACCACGAAACCGCGGTCGAGAGCTCACACTTCGGAGCGTGAGGTGCTCGGATCAGACGAAGGCGCTGGCGAACACCAGGCTGACGATCGTCATCACCTTGATGAGGATGTTCATCGCCGGGCCGGAGGTGTCCTTGAACGGGTCGCCGACCGTGTCGCCGACGACGGCCGCCTTGTGCGGGTCGGAGCCCTTGCCGCCGTGGTGGCCGGTCTCGATGTACTTCTTCGCGTTGTCCCAGGCGCCGCCGGCGTTGGCCATGAAGATCGCGAGGGCGAAGCCGGTGACGAGGGCGCCGGCGAGCAGGCCACCGAGCGCGTCGACGTCGATGAAGCCGACGACGAGCGGTACGACGACGGCGAGCGAACCGGGCAGAATCATCTCCTTCAGCGACGCCTCGGTCGAGATGGCGACACAGCGGGCCGAGTCGGGCACCACGCCCTCCTTGCCTTCGCGCAGGCCGGGGATCTCGCGGAACTGGCGGCGCACTTCCTCGATCATCTGTTGGGCCGCTCGACCGACCGCGTCGATCGTCAGCGCGGCGAAGATGAACGGGAGCATCGCGCCGATGAACAGGCCGATGAACACGTCGACCTCGCCGATGTTCAGGTTCAGCGCCGCCGCGGGGTCGGCGTCGCGGACCGCGAACTCGAAGCTCTTGAACAGCGCGAGCGCGGTCAGTGCGGCCGAGCCGACCGCGAAACCCTTGGCGATCGCTGCCGTCGTGTTACCGAGCGAGTCGAGGGCGTCGGTGACCTCTCGCACCGACGGATCCAGTTCTGCCATCTCGGCGATGCCGCCGGCGTTGTCGGCGATCGGGCCGTAGGCGTCGACCGACACGACCACGCCGAGCGTGGCGAGCATGCCGATCGCGGCGACGGCGATGCCGTAGATGCCACCGCTGCCATCGAAGAGGCCTCCCTCGCTGCCGAGCGTCTGCTCGCCACCCCAGTAGGCGACGCCGACGCCGGCCACGATGAGGAGGACCGAGGCAGCCACCGACTGCATGCCGCTGCTGATCCCGGCCAGGATGGTGGTGGCCGGTCCGGTTTCGGATTGCCTCGCGATCTTCTTGACCGGCGGGTAGTGGTCCGACGTGTAGAACTCGGCGCACTTGCCGAGGCCCCAACCGACGACGAGGCCGCCGATCACCGAGACCGCCAGGCCCCACGGCTTGTCGAACATGTCGTCGTCGAACAGCCAGAACGCCGCGCCGATCACACCGACGACGGTGATCGCCATGGCGACGTTGGTGCCCATGTGCAGGGCCTTGCTGAGGTGCTTGGAGTCGGTCGAGTCGCCGCCGCGCACGAGGAACGAACCGATGATCGACGCGATCATGCCGATGAAGGCGATCGCCATCGGGTACACGAGCAAGTTGACGACGCCGTCGTTCCCGGCCTCGTCAGCGGCGATCCCGATCGCGAACGCGGTCAGCGAGATCGGGGCGATGATCGAGCCGGCATACGACTCGAACAGGTCGGCTCCCATGCCGGCGACGTCGCCCACGTTGTCGCCGACGTTGTCGGCGATCGTGGCCGGGTTGCGCGGGTCGTCCTCGGGGATCCCGGCCTCGACCTTGCCGACCAGGTCGGCGCCGACGTCGGCGGCCTTGGTGTAGATGCCGCCACCGACGCGTGAGAACAGGGCGATCGACGACGCACCGAGCCCGAACGCGGTGACGATCTCGAAGGCCTGGTCGACCTCGAGCCAGACGACGAAGAGGAGATAGACGAACATCAGGCCGAGCAATGCGAGACCGGCGACGGTGAAGCCCATCACCGCGCCACCTCGGAACGCAACCGGCAACGCCTTGGCCGGGCCCTGCTTGGCGGCCTCGGTCGTGCGCGCGTTGGCCATCGTGGCGACGGTCATGCCGACGTACCCGGCGGTCGCCGACAGGATCGCCCCGAGCACGTAGCTGACCGAGGCGAGCGGCGTGATCACGATGGCGAGCAGCACCATCATCGCAAGGACGAAGACCGAGACCCAGGTGTACTCCTTCTTGAGGAACGCTTTGGCGCCGTTCTGGATCTCCGTCATCAGGAAGACCATGCGCTCGTTGCCGGGCGACGCTGCTTCGACGGACTTGTAGTAGTAGAACGCAAGGCCAAGTGCGGCCAGAGCGGAGATCAGTGCGAGATAGGGAACGACGTCCACGGGGTGGTGCCTCCTGGGCGTAATCGGTCGACGCGTGGTTCGCGTCGATGGTGAGGCCGATCGGGCTTCCTCCCGACGACCGGGACCAATGATGGCCGGTCGGGCAGGCTACGAAGAAATTGCACGGAACGCACAGCGACGCGATGACGTGACCGACCCCACATGGCAACCGATGAGTTGGATTGGGCCCGCCTGGTGAACGGGAGAGTAGGTTCGGTTCCCTATGGCAGAGACGTTGAGCCGCGGCCCGGTCACGGGCACCGCCGTCAAGGCACCGGCGAAGAAGAAACCGTTCATTCTCGACCTGTACTCGACCGCCGTCGGCAAGAAGTACGTGATGGCGATCACCGGCCTCATCGGACTCGGTTTCGTCATCACCCACATGATCGGCAACCTGAAGATGTACCTCGGTGTCATCACCGAAGCTGACGGCGAGCGGGCATACGACATCGACATCTACGGTGAGTTCCTGCGCGAACTCCTCGTGCCGATTCTCCCGCGCACCTACGTCTTGTGGGGTCTGCGGCTCGTTCTGATCGGCGCGGTCCTGCTCCATGTCCACGCTGCTGTCGGCCTCACCCGGATCAACCACCACGCCCGCGCGGTGAAGTATCAATCCGCGCGTGACTATCAGGTCGCGAACTTCGCGAGCCGCTCGATGCGCTATACCGGCATCGTCGTCGGCCTGTTCATCCTGTGGCACCTTGCGGATCTGACCTGGGGCTTCGCCAATCCGGACTTCGTTCGTGGCGCCGCGTACTTCAACATCGACGCCTCACTTTCACGAATCCCGGTGGCGATCCTGTACATCGTGGCGAACATCGCCCTGGGCATCCACCTCTTCCACGGCGTCTGGTCGCTCTTCCAGTCGATGGGCTGGAACAACCCACGGTTCAACGCCTGGCGCCGCTACATCGCCGTCGGGTGCGCGGCGTTGATCGTCGCGGGCAACGTGTCGTTCCCCATCGCCGTGATGGCCGGAGTGGTCGAGTACGACCCAACTGCAGTAACTCATCCTGTCGAGGAGGCAAGCGAATGACCCTCAATCTCGATTCCAAGGTGCCCGCAGGGCCGATGGCCGACAAGTGGTCGAACTACATCGCGGACCAGAAGCTGGTCAACCCGTCGAACAAGCGCAAGTTCAAGATCATCGTCGTCGGCACCGGCCTGGCCGGGGCATCGGCCGCGGCGAGCTTCGGTGAGCTCGGCTATCAGGTCGAATCCTTCACCTTCCACGACTCGCCTCGGCGGGCTCACTCGATCGCCGCGCAGGGTGGCATCAACGCCGCGAAGAACTACCAGGGTGACGGCGACTCGATCCACCGCCTCTTCTACGACACCGTCAAGGGCGGCGACTTCCGCAGCCGCGAGGCAAACGTCCACCGCCTCGCAGAGGTCTCGCTGGAGATCATCGATCAGATGGTTGCCCAGGGTGTCCCGTTCGCCCGTGAGTACGGCGGCCTGCTCGACAACCGCAGCTTCGGTGGTGCTCAGGTGAGCCGGACCTTCTACGCCCGCGGCCAGACCGGCCAGCAGCTCCTGCTCGGCGCCTACCAGCAGATGGCGCGTCAGATCGGCCTCGGCAACGTCAAGCTGTGGAATCGCGTCGAGATGGTCGACGTCGTCAACATCGACGGTCGCTGTGCCGGCATCGTCACCCGTGACCTGATGACCGGCGAGGTCCGCTCGCACGCAGCACACGCAGTCGTGCTGGCGACCGGCGGCTACGGCAACGCCTTCTACCTGTCGACCAATGCCATGGCCTGCAACGTGACTGCCGCGTGGCGTGCTCATCGCCGCGGTGCCGGGTTCGCCAACCCGTCGTACACGCAGATCCACCCGACGTGCATCCCGCAGGCCGACGAGTTCCAGTCGAAGCTGACGCTGATGTCCGAGTCGCTGCGCAACGACGGCCGGATCTGGGTTCCGAAGGACCCGGACGAGACCCGCAAGGCAGCCGACGTCCCCGAGGACGAGCGGGACTACTACCTCGAACGGATCTATCCGAGCTTCGGCAACCTCGCCCCCGCGACGTGTCGTCGCGCGCCGCCAAGCGCGCCGTCGACGCCGGCCAGGGGGTCGGCCCGCTGAAGAACGGGGTGTATCTCGACTTCGCCGATGCGATCGGTCGCCTCGGCGCCGGTGTCATCAAGGAGCGCTACGGGAACCTGTTCGACATGTACGAGCGGATCACCGGTGAGAACCCGTACGAGATGCCGATGCGGATCTATCCGGCAAGCCACTACACGATGGGCGGGCTCTGGGTCGACTACGAACTCCAGACCACGATCCCCGGGCTCTTCGCTGCCGGCGAGGCGAACTTCTCCGACCACGGCGCCAACCGACTCGGGGCGTCGGCTCTGATGCAGGGCCTGTCGGACGGGTACTTCGTGCTGCCGTACACGATTGCCCCCTATCTCTCCGAACTGCTCAACAAACCGATTCCCGACGAGACCCACGAGGCCTTCGGCGTCGCCGAGCAGGAAGCGCGCGATCGTTACCAGGGATACCTCGACATCGCCGGCTCCAAGAGCCCCGACCATTTCCACCGTGAGCTCGGAAAGATCATCTGGGACTACTGCGGCATGGACCGCAACCAGGCCGGCCTCGACAAGGCGCTCGCCGAGATCCCCGCCTTGCACGAGGAGTTCAAGAAGGACCTGCGGGTGACGGGCGATGGCCACAGCCTCAACCAGACGCTGGAGAAGGCGGCGCGCGTCGACGACTTCTTCGAACTCGGCATGCTGATGTGCAAGGACGCACTCGTGCGCGAGGAAAGCTGTGGTGGCCATTTCCGCAGCGAGCACCAGACCGACGAGGGCGAAGCGCTGCGCAACGACGACGACTTCGCGCACGTCACCGCCTGGGAGTGGAGCGGAGATCCGCAGAACCCGATCGAGAACCGCGAGCCCCTCGAATACGAAGTCGTCAAATTCGCGACTCGCTCCTACAAATGACCGTCATGCAGCGTTCTCCGGCCACGCAGGCCGTCATGCAGCGTTCTCCGGCCACGCAGGCCGTCATGCAGCGTTCTCCGGCCACGCAGGCCACGCCACACCATTCGTTCGTAGCCCAAAAGGAAGCTCGATGAGCCACACCCTCACCAACATCACCCTCAAGATCTGGCGACAGGACGGCCCCGACGGTCAGGGCCGCTTCGAGACCCACCAGATCCCGAAGATCAGCGACGAAGCCTCGTTCCTCGAGATGCTCGACATTCTGAACGAGCGCCTGATCGATGAAGGCCGCGAGGCGATCGTCTTCGATCACGACTGTCGTGAAGGCATCTGCGGTACGTGTTCGCTCATGATCGACGGTCAGGCTCACGGGCCCCAGCAGGGCGCTGCGACGTGTCAGTTGCACATGCGGACGTTCAATTCGGGCGACGAGATCGTCATCGAGCCATTTCGGGCGACGGCGTTCCCGATCATCAAGGACCTGATGGTCGATCGCGCACCCCTCGACCGCATCATCGAGTCGGGCGGCTTCATCACGGCGCCGACGGGCGGAGCTCCGGACGCCAACATCATCCCGATCCCGAAGCCCGTCTCCGACTCCGCGATGGACAATGCCGCATGCATCGGGTGCGGTGCCTGCGTCGCTGCCTGTCCGAACGGTGCAGCCTCATTGTTCACGTCGGCGAAGCTGACGCACCTCAACCTGTTGCCGCAGGGTCAGGCCGAGCGCTACAAGCGAGCCGAAGCGATGGTCGAGACGATGGAGGACTACTTCGGTTCGTGCACGAACCACGGCGAGTGCAGCTCGGCCTGCCCGAAAGAGATCTCGATCGACTCGATCGCGGTGATGAACCAGGACTACCGCAAGTCGAAGATCAAGAACCGGCGGGCGCTGTCCCGCCGCTGACGCGTCGGCCGAGGAGGAAAGTGGTCGCCATGCAGCACAACCGTCGACACACCGGGGTGTGGCGTGCCGTGGGAGTCGCCGCGGCGGCGCTGTCGATGTCGCTCGTGGTCGGCGCTCCGCCGCAGGCCAGCGCAGCGACGCTCACCGTCGATGTCATCGGCGACGACCCGAACGCAGGCCTCACACTCCGCGAGGCGGTCGGAGCAGCCCAGCCCGGCGACACGATCCGGTTCGCCGGATCGCTGATCGGCGACACGATCACGCTGAACAGCGCGCTTGCCATCGGGCAGAATCTGACGATCGTCGGGCTCGGGATCTCGGCGCTCACGCTGGAATCGACGATCGGACCGACGTTGTTCGTCGATGATGGTGCTGCGCTCACGATCAGCGACTTGCGGATCGAAGGAGTGGGCAACGCGATCGAGACCTCAGGTTCGGGCGACGTCGAGGTCGACCGCGTGGTGGTGAAAGGTGGATCCACCGGCATCGAATTCGACAGTCCCGGTTCAGATCTGCGCCTGAACGGGACGTTCGTCGACGAAAACCCCCAGCACGGCATCAGCCTCGAGCGCGCCGACGAAGTCGTCCTGATCAATTCGTCCGCACGTGACAACGGCAGCGCGGGGCTCCAGACCCAGGCGCCGACCTCGATCGGCTCGCTCCGGCTGCAGAACAGCGACCTGTCGCGCAACGGAGCTGCAGGTGTGCACGCGAACTTCGTCACCGGTCACGTGGTTGTCGTCGACTCGTTCCTCGAGGACAACGTTGGGCGCGGGTTGGACATCGAGCGGGTCGGAGGCGACGTCACGATGTCGAGGACATCGGTGCTGAGGAACATAAACGGGGGCGTCCGGTTGGGTCCTGTGGTCGGTGATGTATCCATCGACGAGCTCGATGTCTCTGACAACAGGTCGTTGGTAGGTCTCGATGTCGACGCTTCCGAGTCGGATTCGGTGTCGATCACCGGTTCGACGGTGTCTCGCAACACGGGCTTCGGTCTGATCGTGAAGGCCGTCAGCGGCAGGCTTGTTGTCGAGGACACCGAGGGCGACGACAACGGTTCCGCCGGGATGAATGTCGACGGCGCCAAGCAGTCGGCGGTCATCGAGGTCACCAAATCAGCGTTCCGACGCAATGGCGGATCGGGCGTTTCGCTGGAAGGGGTCGGCGGGGACGTTTCGATCTCGGACACCGTCAGCGCGAACAACAGCAACGGCGTCGCGATCTTCAGCGGCGGGTCCGGCCGTATCGAGCTTGAACGCGTGCACGCCGACGGCAATGCACGCGGGCTGTCGCTCGCCGACCTCTCCGGCTCCACTTCATTGTCCGATTCGACGATTTCGAAGTCGACCGAATTCGGGATCGCCGTCGACGACAGCCCCGGTCCCGTCACCGTCGAGCGACTCACGTTCACGGGTAACGCCACCGCTCTGGCCGGTTTCGGTCCTGCGTCGTCAGTCCGGGTCGTGAACTCAACGTTCACCGGCAACGCCGCTCCCGACGCGATGATCCAGTCGACCAGCGCCTCACTCGACATCCGCCATTCGACACTCACGGGGAACGCGCCGACGAGCGGAGCGCCGCTGATCCGAGCCGAAGACGGCGGATCTGTCGTGCTCGACCACTCGATCGCAACGGGCAATGGCTCGGGCCCGCTGTCGAGCGTCGATCCGGACTCCACGGTGAGCGTCACCAACTCGCTCGTCCCCGTCGGGTCGAGCCTCGGTGCCACCAACGTCGAAGTCGCCGACCCGAAGCTCGGGCCGCTCGCCGACAACGGCGGCGACACCGAAACGATGCTGCCGATGCTCGATTCGCCTGCCGTCGACGCCGGAGATCTGCAGATCGCCAATCCTCCGGCGACCGACCAGCGCGGTGAAGTGCGGGTCTCCGGGCCGGCCATCGACATCGGCGCCGTCGAGATCCCCGGAGAAGCGGCCATCACCTCGCTCGCTCCGAGTCGATTCGTCGACACCCGTTCGAACGGTGACACGTTCGACGACCGGTTCCAGGCCGAAGGCCGACGAACCGCCGACAGCGAGTACCGGGTGACGATTGCTGGACGTGGCGGTGTGCCCGCCGATGCGCGCGCGGTGGTCATCAACGTCACGGCTGTCGGGTCGGCGTCGAACGGATTCGTGACCGTGCATCCGTGTGTCGACCCCCGCCCGGTCGCCTCGTCGCTCAACTACACCCCTGGCGTCAACATGGCCAACGAGATCGTCGCTCCGCTCACCGCCGCCGGCGAGCTGTGTCTGTACACCAACCGGTCGATCCACCTCCTCGTCGACGTCGTCGGCTTCGTCGACGCTCGATCCCCGCTCGTGCCGCTGACGCCGTCCCGATACCTCGACACCCGACCCGTCGGCGACACCTTCGACGACCGGAACGAGGGCGCAGGGATACCAGGCGCGCAGTCGACGACGACATTGCCGGTTGCGGGCCGCGGCGGGGTGCCCGCCGACGCGGCCGCGGTGATCGTCAACGTCACTGCGGTCGGTGCGGGCCAGCGTGGATTCGTCACCGTCCACCCGTGCCTCGCCGAGCCTCCGCTCGCGTCGTCGCTCAACCACGTCGCCGGCATCAACCGTGCGAACGAACTGATCGCATCGGTCGACTCGGCCGGCAACATCTGTCTCTTCACCTCCCGAGCGATCCACCTTGTCGTCGACGTCGTGGGTTACCTGCCAGCGGGATCGACGTTCTCTGCGATCCCGCCGGCACGGTTCCTTGACACCCGGTCGACCGGTGAGACTGTCGACGGCATCGCCGAGCGCGAGGGCACGGTCGCCGCCGGCGATGAGTACGAGCTGCAGATCACCGGGCGTCCCGGTGTGCCCGACACGGCCACCGCCGTGGTCGTCAACGTCACCGCGGCCGGCCCGGACTCCCGCGGCTTCGTCACCGTCCACCCGTGCGTCGATCCGCCGCCGAACGCCTCATCGCTCAACTACGTGGCCGGTGTCAACGGGGCGAACGAGCTCATCATGAAACTCGACGCTGACGGGAAGCTCTGTCTCTTCACGAACGAGCCCGTCGACCTGATCGTCGACGTCGTCGGCTATCTCAGCTGACTCAGTCCGGAGGCAGAACAACGGCGGTCGTGTAGCGGTTGCGAGCGAGCGGTGAACCGTCGGATTCGACCGCGACCAACTCGATCGCGAGCTCACCGAGGGTGTCGGGAACGGTCAGGTCGACGACGCCGACCTTCGCCACGTCGTCGGCATCGACCGGGCCGCCGAACGCCCAGTTGGTCGACCCGCCGGCCCAGCGCACGGTTGCGTCGACCCGCGCATCGTCGATCGGGGAGCGCCGGTCGTTGACGATGTGCAGGTCGAGACGCAACCGGTCTCCCCGGTTGACCCAGTCGGGCGGGAGGTCGGCAACGACGATCACCGGAGCACACGCAGCCTGCACGGTGGCGTACGCATCCTTGGGTACCCGCTCGTGGTCGAGCACGCTCGCCGACACGCTCGGCGCCGGATCGGCGAGGTACGAGAAGCAGAATCCGCCGGTCGGGCGGTACTTCAACCGGCGCAGGGTCTCGATCTGCACCCGCAGCACGTACGACTGGTAGAGCTGCAGCGTCGACCTCCAGTCGTCGAAGGTCGTGAAGTCGGCCGGTGGGAACTGGCGCTCGATCAGCTCGCGGTGGTAGCCGTACCGTTCGGTGAGGTCGTCCCAGTCGAGGTCGGGCCAGCGATGTTGCGCCAACTGCTCGTCGAAGAACGGCGCAGTGGTCGGGACGCTGTCGCTGCCGAACTCGCTCACGAAGCGGACCGAACGCGGCATGCGTCGTGCGAGGCGCCCGAGATCGCGGGCCTCGCCCTGTCGCCATCCGTACCAGAGGTGACTGTCGGTGCCGTCGAGTTGCGGCAAGTGGGGGAGCACGCCGGAGTGGGCGATCGTCGTTCGGCTCGGGTCGTTGCGTTCGAACGCACGCTTCACCCAGCGGTCGAGCACGGTCTTGTTCCAGGACGGGAGCTGCTGCGCGGCGACATCGCGGAGGCGCACACGCCAGTCGGTCGCCGGCACGACCGATGTGTCGGCCGGCTCGTTGTGGGCCGTCCACAGCGCGATCGACGGATGGTGCCCGAGTTGCTCGACCGCCATCTCGGCCTGGGCGACGGACCGATTGCGCACGCTGCGCGCGTGGGTGCGTTCGAGCGGGAAATCCTGGAGGATCAGCAGGCCGAGTTCGTCGGCGCAGTCGTAGAGCCACCGGCGACCGATGTGTCCATGCACGCGGATCGCGTTGAGGCCGAGGTCGAGAACGTGCCGCAGATCGCGCTCGATCACGTCGTCCTCGGTGTCAGCCATCCCGACCGTGACCGGCATCAGGTTCGTTCCACGCAGGAACAGCCGTTCACCGTTGACCGAGAACACCCAGTCGTTCCAGAAGATCTGTCGGAGTCCGACGCGCCGTCGCCGGCTGTCACTCGCGATTCCGTCGACGAACACCTCGACAGCGAATTCGGTCAGTGGCTGCCCGCCGAGCTCGTACGGCCACCACAGCTCGGGGTCGCGGATGTCGATCGACCATTCCAGTTCGTTGCGGCCGCGCGCAACGACCGATCGCTGTTCGTCGACGACGTCACCATCCCGCCGGGTCACCACGACCACGTCGTGATTCGCGTCACTGTCGAACGCGGCGGTGAGCACGACGTGCGCCCGTCGCTCGTCGGCGTCGCGACACAGCACACGGAGGCGGTCGATGCGCACGGCGCCGGTGTCGAACATCCGCACCGGGCGCCAGATGCCCCCGGGATTCCAACCGTGCGGGAGCCCGTCCCAGTCCTGCAGGATGCCGGTGATGTTCGTCCGGACGTCCCTCTGTGGCGCACAGGCGATCTCGACCGCGAGGACGTGCTCGTCATCGATCCGGGCCAACTGCGTGATGTCGAAGGTGTGGGGAAAGAAGTAGCCCTCCGGGTCGCCGAGGTACGCCCCGTCCAGCCAGGCGTCACCTTGGTAGAAGATGCCGTCGAAGGTGATCCAGCGTCGATGTCCGTCGGCCGGCGGCGGTGCCGTGAACCGATTGCGGTACATGAGCGGGCCGTTGCTGTCGGCGAAGTTCGGATCGTGCTGCCAGTGGCCGGGAACGACGATCTCGTTCCAGGTGCTGTCGTCGCTGTCGAGACCGATACCGAATCGGCGCACGTCGTCGGTGGCCTCGGTTGCGACCCATCGACCTCCCAGCTTCATTGGTGCGAGCGTAACGATCCCACATCTCGGCCCGACACACGTCTGGCGCTGGCGCGGTGTGAACGGCCATGCCGTGGCTCCGATGAGAGCCCCGAGAGGGTGTGCTGTAGGTTCGCCGCATGGCAGACGACCGCTCCCACGACACGTCACACGACCGGCCCTCGACCATCGGAGAACTCCGCACATCGGGGTGGGTGTCGCGGCCCATCAAACGGGAGATCCGCGAGCACGCGATTCACAAGGTCGCGTCGGGCGAGCCGTTGTTCGAGGGGGTGTCCGGGTACGAGGACACCGTGATGCCGCAGCTCGAGAACGCTCTGCTCGCCGGACACGACGTGATCTTCCTCGGCGAGCGTGGTCAGGCGAAGACCCGCATGATCCGCTCGCTCACCGGGCTCCTCGACGAGTGGATGCCGATCATCGCCGGGAGCGAGATCAACGACGACCCGTACCATCCGGTCTCGAAGTACGCCGTTGATCTGGTCGCCGTACACGGCGACGACACACACATCGCCTGGGTGCACCGCGACACTCGCTACGGCGAGAAGCTCGCGACGCCCGACACGTCGATTGCCGACCTCATCGGCGAGGTCGACCCGATCAAGGTGGCGGAGGGGCGTTACCTGTCCGACGAGCTCACGCTTCACTACGGGCTCGTTCCGAGGACCAATCGTGGTATCTTCGCCATGAACGAACTCCCGGATCTCGCCGAGCGGATCCAGGTCGGCCTGTTGAACGTCCTCGAAGAACGCGACGTCCAGATCCGTGGTTACAAGATCCGCTTGCCGCTCGACGTGATCCTGATGGCGTCGGCCAACCCGGAGGACTACACCAATCGCGGTCGGATGATCACGCCGTTGAAGGACCGCTTCGGATCTCAGATCCGTACCCATTACCCGCTCGAAGTCCACACCGAAGTCGAGATCATGAAGCAGGAGGCCGTGCCGCTCGACATCTCGACACCTGATGGCGACGTGACCGTTTCGGTCCCCGAGTACCTCGGTGATGTCGTCGCCACGTTCAGCCATCTCGCGCGTGCGAGCAATCAGGTCAACCAGCGCAGCGGTGTGAGTGTTCGCCTCAGCGTCAGCAACTACGAGGCGCTGGCCGCAAACGCGTTGCGTCGCGGGCTCAAGGCCGGCGAGTTCAACGTGGTCGCCCGAGTCGACGACCTCAGCGCCTTGCCGGCCTCGTCGCAGGGCAAGATCGAGATCGAATCGCTCGAGGAGGGTCGCGACGGCTTGATCCTCGACACGCTCATCAAGGGCGCGGTGCTCACGGTGTTCAAGGACGCGATCGATCCGGCGCGGACCCGCGCAGTCGTCGATGCGTTCGAGGCCGGCGCCGTCGCACACACCGGCGAGGACATCACGAGCGTCGAGCTCGCGGCCCTCGTCGACGAGGTCGAGGCGCTCCGCGAGCCCGTGCTCGCCCTCACCGGTGGCGACGAATCGCCGGGAGCGGTCGCGTCTGCGGTGGAGTTCATCCTCGAGGGACTGCACCTCAGCAAGCGCCTCAACAAGGACTCGGCCGGCCCCTCGGCGACCTACCGGGGGCGCGTCTGATGATCGTCGACCACCTCGACATCAGCGCGGACGACTTCGCAGCCGCGACGGGCTGGGAGATCAAGTCCGAGGGCGCCTGCCGATCGGATGTGTGCGTGCCGCTGGGAGCCGGCGGGTTCGATCTCGCCGACACCGCGTCGCGGCTCGGGATGGCGGTCGTCGCCGACGAGGCGAACAATCGGTGGGCGATCGGGCCGGAATCGCTCGGGGACCGTGCGCTCGCCACGGCCGAGGCGCCCGAGCTGGTCCTGGGTGACCTCGACGGCAACGAGTTCACGCTGTCGTCGTTGCGCGGGCAGAAGGTCGTGATCGTGTCGTGGGCCCCATATTGAGGTTGCTCGTTCGACCTGCCCGGGTGGCAGGCACTGCGCGACGAACTCCACGGTGACGGTCTCGAGATCGTGACGGTGTCACTCGAATTGAGCGGCCCGGAAGCATCGCGGGAGCTGATCGAGGCGGCAGCGCCCGAACACCCCTCCCTGCTCGACCCGACGCATCGGATGGATGCACTCTTCGGTGTCGTCAACATCCCGAACGTGATCTGGATCGACGAGGCCGGCATGATCGTGCGCCCACCGGAGCCCGGTTGGCCGTCCGCGCGACTTGCGTTGCCCGACGAGATGTTTGCGGCGATCCCCGAGCTCGGAGCAGCTCCGACGGCGCCCGCACCACCGGAAGGGGGTCCGGACCAGTGGGACGTGCTCGGCTCCGGGCAGGACCGCGGCACCTACGCGGACGCGATACGGGACTGGGTGGCGAATGGCCCTGACAGCGCCTTCGCGCTCACGCCCGCCGAGGTCGTGGAGCGCTCGCAGCCGCGCTCGCCCGATGCCTCCGCAGGCGCCGCGCACTTCGAGCTGGCGAATCAACTCTGGCGCGAGGGCGATCGCGACGCGGCGATTGTGCACTTCAACGAGTGTCACCGTCTCCAGCCCGACAACTGGACCTACAAGCGTCAAGCGTGGTCGTTGCTGGGCCGCGAGCGGGTCGGCGGCAAGTACGGCCAGTTCGTCCAGGCTCCGATCAAGGGTGAAGAAGCCGAATGGCCGTTCGCGTCAGACTTCACGTCGGACGTGCTGTCGACTGCGATCGGCGGGTACTACCCCGACACCCTCTGATCGCTGCCGTCTCGACGGCTCAGATGAACGGCGTGCGGGTCCAGAGCTCGCCGGTGTCGGAATCGACCGGCGCAGGGACGCCGGACAGCTCGACGACGCTGATCGGCCCGGGAAATCCACGGAGCTCGACCTCGCCGAACGGGTCGGCTGTGACGCCTTCGGGGAGCCGTTCGATCTGCATCGCCGGCATCAGGACCTCGACGTTACGCGCACGGTCGCAGAGACGGGCAGCCATGTTGACCGCCGACCCGATGTAGTCGTCGCCCTCGAAGAGCAAGGCGTGGCCGGTGGCCAGCCCGGCGCGGACCGTCAGCGGATTGCAGACCTCGGTGGCGCGCCGTTCGAGGTCGAGGACGAACGAGATCGCGTCCTCCTGCTCCACAGCGACGCACATGCAGCCGTCTCCGAGCCACTTTGCGATCCGGACGCCCCGCTCGGAGGCCACCGAGCGGACGATCGTGCGGAACGCGCTCAGGATGCGCCCGGCCGCGTCATCGCCGAATGCCGCCGTGTAGTTCGTGAACCCGGACAGGTCCACGAACACGAAGGTTCGGGGAACGCGCATGTCATCGATGTTATTCGGTCGTCGGGCGCTTCCACTTGAGCAACTTTTCGTTCACACAGAGTTCTTTCGCGCTGGGGCAGGTTCCGGAGCACTGATGTAGGTTCAACCCATGAGCGCCCGTTTCACCTATTCGGCTTGGGATGGCACGCAGACGGGATTCGAGTTCGACGCCGACGCCGCGTTCGACGAGCTGACCGACGAACTGCTCTACCACGGCGACGTCAACGCGGCCCTGCGGCGGATGATGCAGGAGGGCATGCAGGACCAGGAGGGGAACCACCTCCAAGGCCTGCGTGAACTGCTCGAACAGCTCCGCCAGGAGCGCGAGGAGCGCCTCGCGAACAGCGACCTCGGAGGTGTCTACGACGAGATCAACGACGAGCTCAACGACATCCTCGACGAGGAACGCCATGCCATCGAGAACGCGCTGCGCGACGCCCAGAACTCTGGTGACCAGCGCCGCGCCCAGAACGCCGAGGCGGCCGCGCAGGACCGCAACATGCGCCTCGACCTGATGCCCGACGATCTCGCCGGCAAGGTTCGTGAGCTGGATTCCTACAACTTCGAGTCGGCCGAGGCGAAACAGCGTTTCGAACAGCTGATGGAGCAGCTCAAAGAGCAGCTCATGCAGCAGATGGTCGACCAGATGGCGGGCGCGATGCAGAACATGAGCCCCGAGGACATGGCGCGCATGAAGGACATGATGGCGGCGCTGAACGAGATGCTCGAGAAGCATCAGCGCGGCGAGGACCCGGGCTTCGAAGAGTTCATGGAGGAGTTCGGCGACTTCTTCCCGGAGAACCCGGAGAACGTCGAAGAGCTGCTCGAACAGATGGCGCAGCGGATGGCTGCCATGCAGGCGATGATGAACTCGATGACGCCCGAGCAGCGGGCGCAGCTGCAGGAGCTCAGCGACCAGCTGATGGGTGACATGGATCTGCAGTGGCAGATGCAGCAGCTGTCGGGGAACCTCCAGCAGATGTTCCCGCAGATGCAGTGGGACCGCAGCTACGACTTCGAGGGGCAGGACCCGATGGGGTTCTCCCAGGCGATGCAGGCAATGCAGGAGCTCGGCGACATCGATCAGCTCGAGAACCTGCTGCGCAACGCATCGAGCCCGAGTGCGCTGGCCGAGGCCGACATGGACAAGGTCCGCAACCTGATGGGTGACGATGCTGCGAAGTCCCTCGAACGCCTCGCCGAGCTGACCAAGCAGCTCGAGCAGGCCGGTCTCGTCGAACAGAAGGAAGGCAAACTCGAGTTGACGCCGAAGGGGCTGCGCAAGATCGGCGCCAACGCCCTTCGCGAGCTGTTCTCGAAGCTGTCGAAGGAGATGGCGGGTCAGCACGAGCTGAGCCAGTCCGGCGCGGGACACGAGCGAACGTACGACAGCAAGCCCTATGAGTACGGAGATCCGTTCCAGCTCGACCTGAACCGCACCATTCGCAATGCCCTGCGCCGCCAAGCGGGCGATGGGCAGGCCAGCACCCCGGTCCGGCTGTCACCGGACGATTTCGAGATCGAACGCATGGAACACTTGACCAGGTCGTCGACGGTGCTGATGCTCGACCTGTCGCTGTCGATGCCGATGCGCGACAACTTCCTGCCGGCCAAGAAGGTCGCGATGGCGCTGCACCATCTGATCTCCACGCAGTTCCCCCGGGACTATCTGGGCATCGTCGGGTTCTCCGAGACCGCGAGGATCCTCACTGCCGAGCAGTTGCCCGAAGTGTCGTGGGACTTCGTCTACGGCACGAACATGCATCACGGGTTCACGCTGGCCCGGCAGTTGCTCGCCAAGGAGTCCGGCAACAAGCAGATCATCATGATCACCGACGGCGAACCGACGGCGCACATCACGCCCGACGGGTACCCGTTCTTCAACTATCCGCCCGCGCGCGAAACGGTCGAGGCCACGCTGCGCGAGGTGGTGCGCTGCACGAAGAGTCGGATCCGGATCAACACATTCGGGCTCGGCGCGGACGGCTCGCTGCGGGCGTTCATCGAGCGGATGACCCAGATCAACCAGGGGCGGGCGTTCTTCACCACCCCGGAGAACCTGGGTGACTACGTCCTCGTCGACTTCCTCGACGGTAAACGTCAACAGGCCCGCGCCGGCCGATCCGCCTGACGGGCGTCCGGCGACGTCGGGCCCGTGACGGCCGCTCCGCGTGACGGCGCGCCCGCGCGGTGGGTAGAGGAGTTCGCGCGGTTCGCGCGATTTCTTGCCACTCGCACTTGCGAATGGTGTCCCACGTCTGGCAGAATGACGAGCCTGTAGTTACAACGTCGGAATCGTCACGTCAAGCATTCACCCGGAGCTGGGGATTCGGGGCTCGAGGGCGATCCGGCTGCATTCGAACAACGCTCCCATCACATTCGCTCACGCCGCTGGACCCGGCGCCTCGGCAGGAGGTCCATGACATGCAATTCATCACCACATCGAGCATCACGATCAGTGCAACGCCGGTCGAACCCGATCCGGACTGGCACGATCGCGCCAACTGCCTCGGTGTCGACCCCGACCTCTTCTTCCCGGAGCGTGGTGCGTCCACCCGTGAAGCCAAGGAGGTCTGCCGCGGCTGCGAGGTCCGACACGACTGCCTCGAGTTTGCGCTCCAGAACGGCGAGAAGTTCGGTATCTGGGGTGGCTTGTCCGAACGGGAGCGCCGCCGCATCCGTCGTCAACGGGCTCAAGTCGCACGCAGCACGATCGGAGCCTGATCGCGTGGTCGTCCGACCCGATGTCTCCGGGTCGTACCGAGTGGGTAGTGTGGGAGCATGATCGGATTCCTGTCAGGCAACGAAGCCATCATCGTGGTCGCTGTGATTCTGCTGCTGTTCGGCAGCTCACAAGTACCCAAGCTGGCCCGCAACCTGGGCAAGGCACAGAAGGAGTTCAAGGACGGCCTCGACGAGGCCAAGGCCGGCTCCGACGACGAGAAGACTTCCGCCGAGTCCTGACTCAGCGCCGCTGGGCCCACATTCGAGCGTTCCGTCACGTGCCCCGGCGCCGCGGCCGGGGCACGCTCGCGTCCGAGCTGCATCGCCCGCGCTGTGTACCGTCGCTCCATGGAACCCGGCACGCAGGAATGGCTCGACCAGGTCGACGAGGCACCGCTCGACCCCGACCGTGCGATCGTTGACCCGCACCATCATCTCTGGCCACCCGGTGGCGCGCTCGCGTATGGCGTCGACGATCTCGTCGCGGACACGTCGTCGGGTCACAACATCGTCCAGACCGTCTTCGTCGAGTGTGGTGCCGGTTACCGGTCCGACGGCCCGGAGTACCTGCAGCCGGTCGGCGAGACCGAGTTCGTTGCCGCGGCAGCGGATGATCTCGCGACCCGGCATCCGAACGCCGCGCCGATCGCCGGCATCGTGGCCCACACCGACCTGGGGCATCCGGAGCTCGACATGATGCTCGATGCTCACGCCGCTGTGTCCGGCGGGCGGCTCAGGGGAATCCGCGACTCGCTGGCCCAGGCGCTCGAGCCGGAGGCCCACCTCATTCCCGGGCAGTACGGCGAGGGCAAGTTCGAGAACCCCGCGTTTCGGCGTGGCCTCGCACGGCTCGGCGAGCGGGGCCTGACCTACGACTGTTGGTTGTTCCACCACCAGAACGTCGAGTTCGCAGCGCTTGCCCGGGCGGTGCCCGACACGACGCTGGTGCTCGATCACTTCGGCACCCCGGTGGGTGTCGGTCGCTTCGCCGGTCGCCACGACGAGATCTTCGAACAATGGAAGCTCGACATCGCCGAGATCGCAGCGTGCGAGAACACCGTGGCCAAGCTGGGCGGCCTGGCGATGCCCGACAACGGTTTCGGATTCCACGTCGCCGAGATCCCCCCGACGTCGGATCAGCTGCTCGCAGCGCAGCGACACTGGTACGAGCACACGATCGAGTGTTTCGGTCCCGAACGGTGCATGTTCGAGAGCAACTTCCCCGTCGATCGATTGTCGCTGTCGTACACGGTCTACTGGAACGCCATGCAGCAGCTGGCGGGCCAGTACAGCGACGCCGAACAGGACGCGATGTTCTCGGGTACCGCCCGCCGCGTGTACGACCTCGAACCCTGAAATGTCCGTCGGTGCCAGGCACCGACGAACATTTTCGTCACACCGTGAGTGACGCGGTGGCCGCTTCTTGGCGACGGGACTTGAGGATGCGGCGCCGCTCGCGTTCGGAACATCCGCCCCACACACCGTGGTCGATGCGCTCCTCGAGGGCGTATTCGAGACAGCGTCCCATCACCGGGCAGTCCCGGCAGATCTTGCGTGCCTTGTCGACGCCGACGCCGTCGCTCGGGAAGAAGGTGGCGGGAGGATGGAGGCGACAGTTGCCGTCGGCCATCCAGGCGGAGTCGGAGTCGGGGTCGGGTGGCGCGACGCTCAGCTCGGCGGGGCGACCGTTTAGTTCGGCGATCGCCTCCGGGCTGAGCCCGGTGGCGGTTCGTCGTTGTTCTCGCTTGGTGCGCTTGATCATGGGGGTCCTTTGCGGGGAGAATGCGTTCGGGTTGTGGAGAACCGAACGTGTCGGTCCCTTATATTGACGTTCCGGGAGCCTCGGCGGTTCCCAGTTTCTGATTCGTTTCGCTGACGTTCTCGGTGGCGACGGATTGGCCCGCGGTGAGCGGTGTCGTCGCAACAACGATTGAGAACCGTAACACGTTCGTAACGTAAGGGCAAGCATCTCCACTCCGCGGCCGGACTCGATAGAGTTCGCGCCATGTCAGACGTCGAGGAATCCGCCGGCCCGAAGGCGCACGCGCGCATCGTGTATCTCGGACCAGTCTCTCCCCACTGGGAGGTCTACGGTGATTGGGGCGATCGCCAGACCCTCGACGAGTTCCGGGCGCGCGTCCTCGCCCGCCTCGTGCTGTTGCCCCGGGAGGACCCGCAGTTCCGACGCAACCGTGAGCGGATCGTGCGCGACGCCGAGCGGCAGATGATCTCGATCGAGTGGGACCTCGGGGTGGTGATGCAGCAGGCTGCTGCCGCCGGCGAGGCCAATGCCGAATCCGCGACGGCGGAGGGCGGCGAACCGGCCGCCGAGGCGAGCGAAGCACCGAGCGCCGGCTGACCGGGTCGGCGAGGTCGTGAACGAGTCGCTGTCCTGGCCAGCACCGCTCGATTCACGCGCCACCGACACGCCGCCGCCGATCGAGCTCCCGCTGCCCCGAGCCGATGGGTCGACGCGGGACGGCGCCGACGAACGCTTCCTGAACCGCGAGTTGAGCTGGCTCGCGTTCAACGATCGTGTGCTCGAGCTCGCATCCGAGCCGGGAATCCCGCTGCTCGAACGTGCGAAGTTCTGCGCGATCGTGTCGACGAACCTCGATGAGTTCTTCCAGGTGCGCGTCGGCGCGCTGAAAGACCAGATCGCGGCGGGCTTCGACCGGCCCACGCCGGACGGGCGAACGCCGGCCCAGCAGATCGAGGACATCATGGCGCGGGTTCCCGACTTCGTCGAGCGGCTCGACACGGCGTTCGCCGACGAGCTGCTCCCGGCGCTGGCCGAGGAGGGTGTGGCGATCATCCACTACGCCGACTTGAACGACGAGGAGGTGGCGGCGCTCGACCAGTGGTACGAGGAGCGGGTCTACCCGGTTCTCACACCCCTCGCGGTCGACCCCGGGCATCCGTTCCCGTACATCTCCGACCTCGCACTGTCGCTTGCCATCAACGTTGCCGATCCCGACACCGGAGATCGTCGTTTCGCGCGGTTGAAGGTGCCCAACGTGTTCCCCCGAATCGTCGAGGTCGCCATCGGTCGCTTCCTCCCGGTCGAAGAGTTGATCGCCGCGAAGCTCGACACGCTCTTCGTCGGCATGATCGTCGAGGAGTGGACGCCGTTTCGGGTGAGCCGCAACGCCGACATCAACCTCGAAGAGGACGAGGCGGACGACTTGCTCGAGGCGGTCGAGAGCGAGTTGCGTCGGCGTCGCTTCAACAAGGCGGTCCGCCTCGAAGTGGCGCACGACGTCGGGCCCGAACTCCTCGAACTCCTGGTGCGCGAGCTCGAGCTCACCCACGACGACGTCACCTATCACCGCACGCTCCTCGACCTCAGCTGTCTGTGGGACATGATGGCGATCGACCGGCCGGACCTGAAGGACGAGCCGTGGCCGGCGGTGAAGGCCGGCCGTCTCGTCACCGCAGAAGACGTTGATCGCCCGATCTTCGACGTGATGCGCCACCGCTCGGTGTTGCTGCATCATCCGTATGAGAGCTTCTCGTCGAGCACCGAGGAGTTCATCGCCCAATCGGCAGACGACTCGCATGTCAAATCGATCAAGATGACGCTCTACCGTGCGGGCGGCGACAGTGCGATCATCCGCAGTCTGATCCGCGCCGCCGAGAGCGGCAAGCAGGTCGCGGTGCTCGTCGAGTTGAAAGCCCGCTTCGACGAAGCCACCAACGTCCAGTGGGCCAAACAGCTCGAGCGTGCCGGCGTCCACGTCGTCTACGGGATGGTCGGATTGAAGACCCACTCGAAGGTTGTGCTCGTCGTGCGCGACGACGGCGACAAGCTCCGGCGCTACTGCCATGTCGGCACCGGCAACTACAACGCGAAGACGGCCAAGATCTACGAAGACCTCGGGCTGCTCACGTGCGACGACGCGATCGGTGACGACGTCACCGAGCTCTTCAACCACCTCACCGGCTACAGCCGCTCCGTCGATTACCAGACGTTGCTGGTCGCCCCGCGCGACCTCCGTCCTCAACTGCTCGACCTGATCGAACACGAAGCGTCGTTCGGTCCCGACGGTCACATCACGTTGAAGTGCAATTCGATCGCCGATCACAAGATGGTGGAGGCGCTCTACGCCGCGAGTGCCGCTGGCACTCGGATCGACCTCGTCGTGCGCGGCATCTGCTGTCTGCGCGCAGGGGTTCCGGGCCTCTCCGACAACATCCGCGTGCGGAGCGTGCTCGGGCGCTACCTCGAACACAGCCGGATCTACCGGTTCTCCCACGGCAACGTGGTCAACGGCGAGCGCATTGAAGGGGCGAGCGGTGATGCGGTGCACCTGATCGGTTCGGCCGATCTGATGCCGCGCAACCTGAATCGTCGGGTCGAAGTGATGGTGCCGATCGAGCAGGCGCTCCATGTGGAGTGGCTGGACCAGGCACTCGAGTTCGCGCTCGGGGACGACGTGGTCGCCTGGGAGATGCAGCCCGACGACTCATGGCGACGGATCGGACCGATCGACGTGTTCGAGCCCCACGCTCAGGAGCGGATGTACCGCTGGACCGTCGACCGTCAGAACGCCGCCGCCGGGAAGCACCCGACCGAGTAGCGGCGGTGTTTCGGCACCGCTTCTTCCTGACCGGAGGGCGTCGGCGACGTATTGGCCGAAGTGTGAGCCGTCGTTCACCTTCCGTTCACCCAGCAAGCCACTCCATTCACCTGCGATCTCTACCGTGCTGGCTGCCGTCGACGGGCATCCGTTCGGTCGCGGCACACCCCCATACAACTACACACCTGGAGTACGACAGCGTGAACAGCAAACGTCGCATTTTCGTCGGGGCACTCGCCCTCACACTGGTCGCCGTCGCCTGTAGCAGCGATGACGAGGGAACGACCACGACCGACGAAGCCACCGAGTCCACGGAGGCGATGGAAGACGGGTCCGGCGAGGCCGAGGCCCCCGCAGCTGCCGTGTCCGGCACGCTCGTCGGCGCCGGCTCCTCGGCGCAGGCAGCGGGCATGCAGGGCTGGCAGGTCGGGTTCCAGGAGCTGAACCCCGACGTCACCGTCGAGTACGACCCGATCGGCTCCGGCGGCGGTCGTGAGCAGTTCCTCTCGGGTGGCTCGACCTTCGCCGGCTCGGATGCCTTCCTCAAAGACGATGAATTCGAGACTTCGAAGGAGCGCTGTGCGGGTGATGGCGGAGCGATCAACCTGCCCCACTACATCTCGCCCATCGCCATCCCGTTCAACCTCTCGGGTGTCGACAGCTTGAGCCTGACCCCCGACGTGATCGGCGGGATCTTCTCCAACGCGATCAGCAACTGGAACGATCCGGCAATCGCCGAACTGAACCCCGACGCCGAGCTTCCCGACCTGGCGATCAACCCGGTCCACCGCTCGGACGAGTCCGGTACGACGGAGAACTTCACCGACTACATGAGCCAGGCCGCACCCGAGGCGTGGACGTACGGTGCGATCGAGCTGTGGGACGACGACGGACCCGGCGGTGGCGAAGGGGGACAGGGCACCACGGGTGTCGTCTCCGCCGTTGGCGCCGGTGAGGGTTCGATCGGCTACGCCGATGCCTCCCAGATCGGCGACCTCCCGGCCGCTGCGGTCGGCGTCGGCGGCGAGTTCGTCGAATTCAGCCCCGAGGCTGCCGGCCGCATCGTCGATGCGTCGACTCGGCTCGAAGGGCGCAACGAGTTCGACTTCGCCATCGAGGTCAACCGCACGCCCGAGGACGCGACGGTCTACCCCATTGCGCTGGTCAGCTACCACATCGTCTGCCTCCAGTACGACAACCAGGAGGAAGTCGATCGCGTCAAGGCCTTCATGACGTATGTCGGCTCCGAAGCGGGTCAGGCTGCCGCGCAGGCGTCGGCAGGCTCGGCGCCGATCTCGCCCGAAGTCAGCGCCGAGATCCTGGTCTCGATCGATCAGATCGCGGTCGCCGGCTGATCTGAGCGGATTCACTTGGAGCGCAATGACGTGACCATTCCTGACAGCTCCTCGCCCGCGGAGGCGGAGAAGTCGCCGTTCGACGAACCGGTCGGCAAGGCGGGCGACAAGATCTTCTTCGGCCTGTCGTTCGGTGCTGCCGCACTGATCATGGTCACCCTCGCTGCGGTGGCTCTCTTCCTCTTCTCGGAAGGTTTGCCCACCTTCACCGGTGACACCAGCGAGTTGGACGGGGACGGCGGTTTCTTGTCCTACGTCGGACCGCTGGTGTTCGGCACGATCTACATCTCGATCATCGCGCTCGTCCTGGCGACGCCGGTCGCGTTCGCGGTGGCGCTCTACATCAGCCACTACGCCCCACGGAAGTTGGCCCAGACCCTCGGCTACTTCATCGACCTGCTCGCGGCGATCCCCAGCGTCGTCTACGGACTCTGGGGGATCACCGTGCTGGCGCCGGTTCTGGCGCGCAGCGTGTTCCCGTGGTTGCGCGACAACCTCGGGTTCATCCCCCTCTTCGGTTCCGACGTGCCGATCGCTGCGTCAGGCCGCTCGACGCTCACCGTCGGCGTCGTACTCGCGGTGATGATCCTGCCGATCATCACCGCCATCTCACGCGAGGTCTTCATGCAGACGCCACGGTTGCACGAGGAGGCGTCGCTCGCACTCGGCGCAACGCGGTGGGAGATGATCCGCCAGGCGGTCATTCCCTTCGGTCGCTCGGGCGTGATCTCGGGGGCGATGCTCGGGCTCGGCCGGGCGCTCGGTGAGACCATGGCCGTCGCGATCATCCTGTCGCCGGCGAAGGGTTACTTCTGGGACGTCCTGACCGCGCAGAACTCGAATTCGATCGCCGCGAACATCGCCCTCCAGTTTCCTGAATCATCGGGACTCGAGGTCAACCGGTTGATCGCCACGGGCCTCGTCTTGTTCGTGATCACCTTCGGTGTCAATGCGATCGCGCGGCGTATCGCCAGCGCAGGGTTCTCGGGGGCCGACGGATGAGTCTCACCGACGTCCCCCAGCATCATCTCGAATCCGGCGAGGAGTCGGACGATGACGCGATCGCGTCCGGGTCGCTCGCGGGCGCGTCGATGCTCGGCATCTTCGTCGGGGCTGTTGCCATCGGTGCCCTCAGCTGGTTGCCGTTCGGCGGTGTCAACTGGGCGCGATGGGTCATCGTCAGTCTCGTCGCGTATCTCCTCGGCACGCTGTTCATCTCCCGGATTGTCGAATCGCCACGGCAGGCCACCGACCGCTTCGCAACAGCGGTGATGAGCGCGGCATTCCTGCTCGTCCTCGTCCCCCTTGCGTCGGTGATCTGGACCGTGGTCGAGCGCGGCGCGGGCCGCTTCGACTGGGCCTTCTTCACCGAGAGCATGCGCGGCGTCATCGGCGAGGGTGGCGGTGGCCTCCACGCCATCGTCGGGACCTTGATCATCACGGGGCTCACGGCGGTGTTCGCCATCCCCTTCGGCTTGTTCACCGCGATCTATCTCGTCGAGTACTCGGACGGCGGGCGTTTCTCGAAAACGGTGACGGGGCTCGTCGACGTCATGACCGGTATCCCGTCGATCGTCGCCGGCCTGTTTGCCTACGCGCTCTTCGTCCTGATCGACGGCCCGGGTCACCGCTCCGGCCTCGCCGGTGCGGTCGCCCTGACGTTGCTGATGACTCCGGTGGTCGTGCGCACCTCGGAGGAGATGCTTCGACTCGTGCCGAACGAACTCCGTGAAGCGTCCTATGCGCTCGGCGTGCCGCGCTGGAAGACCATCTTGAAGGTCGTGCTCCCGACGGCCATCGCCGGCATTCTGACCGGCATCGTGTTGGCGATTGCTCGCGTGATCGGTGAGACCGCCCCGCTGCTGGTCACGGTCGGCATCACGGCCGACATGAACAAGAACCCGCTGTCCGGACGCATGGCTACCCTGCCGGTCTTCTCCTACAACTCGTACAAGTTTCCGACCCTGCCGCCCGAGGCGAGCATCGACCGGGCGTGGACGGCGGCGCTCGCGCTGGTCCTCATCGTGATGGTCCTGTTCTCGATCGCACGTATTCTGTCCTCCGTCCTGAAACCCAGAGGACTCCGATGAAGCGTCCGGCTGCCAGCACCAAGTCCAACCCCGAGGTCTCGACTCCCATGACCGAATCCGTCAGCGCCCGCGATACAGCCGAGCCATCGGCTGCGCCTGTCGATGGGAATGCCCCCGTCGATCTTCCGAACCGAATCGACGTCCGCGATCTCGACATCTACTACGGCTCGTTCAAGGCGGTCGAAGGTGTCTCGATGACGATCAACCCGCGCTCGGTGACTGCGTTGATCGGCCCGTCGGGTTGTGGCAAGTCGACGTTCCTGCGGTCGCTGAACCGGATGCACGAGGTCATCAGAGGCGCCTACGTCGACGGCGACGTGATCATCAACGGCAGGAACCTGTACGGCCCCGGCGTCGACCCGGTTGCGGTGCGTCGCAAGATCGGCATGGTCTTCCAACGCCCGAACCCGTTCCCGACGATGTCGATCGCGGACAACGTGCTCGCAGGAAAGAAGCTCAACTCCAAGCGGATGAGCAAGTCCGAGGCATGCCGACCTCGTCGAGCAGTCACTGCAGGGCGCCAACCTCTGGAACGAGGTGAAAGATCGCCTCGAGCAGCCCGGATCCGGACTGTCGGGTGGTCAGCAGCAGCGGCTGTGCATCGCGCGTGCGATTGCCGTCGAGCCGGACGTGTTGCTGATGGACGAGCCCTGCTCGGCGCTCGACCCGATCTCCACGCTCGCAATCGAGGAGCTCATGCTCGAGCTGAAGGACACGTACAACATCGTGATCGTGACCCATAACATGCAGCAGGCAGCGCGGGTGAGCGATCGCACCGGCTTCTTCAACATCGAGGGCACCGGCAAGCCCGGTCGTCTGATCGAGATGGATACGACAGGAAAGATGTTCTCGAACCCAACTGAACAGCAAACGCAGGACTACGTGACGGGCCGATTCGGATGACCCACGACCTTCGCTCGAATTTCCACGAACAGCTCGAAGAAATCCGCACCGGCATCGCCCGACTCGGTGCCGGCGTGACCGAACTCGTGCCGCGCGTGACCGAGATCCTGCTCGACGGTGATCTCGAAGGAGCCGAATACGTCATCCTCGGCGATGACGAGTACGACGCCAAGTCGCTCGAGCTGGAGGAGCGGTGCTTCAGCCAGATCGCGCTCCAGGCACCCGTTGCGGGCGACCTCCGGTCGCTCGTGGCGGCCATCAAGATCATCGCCGACGTCGAGCGGTCCGCCGATCTGTGCGTGAACGTCTGCAAGGCAGCGCGCCGCATCTACAGCCATGACCTCGACGGGCATCTACGCGGGATCATCCACAAGTGTGGGGCGCAGGCGTCGCTGCTGTTCAAGGAGGCAACCGAGGCCTATCTGAACACCGACGGGCCGCGGGCTGCGGCGATCGACGACATGGACGTCTACCTCGATGACCTGCATCGCCAGTTCATCCAGGTGATCTTCGAGAGTCATGCAGCAGGCAACATCGACCTGCAGGTCGCGGTCCAGCTCGCGGTCGTCGCGCGGTTCTATGAACGAATCGGTGACCATGCGGTGAATGTCGGGGAGCGGACGCGTTACATCGTCGACGGCTGGATCCCGGAGCAGCCGTACGCGGAAAGCGGGAACCCCGTCCCGGACACTGCGGACATCACCTCGACGTGATCTGATGCTGCTCGCCATCGTCGTCTCGCTGTTGCTCGGTGGGATGATCGGATTGGGTATCGCGCTCGTGTGGCAACGGTCCTCCACGGCGCTCGGGGCGTCGACGGCCGGATCGGTCGACCGAGGCGACGACCTCGACTCGGTCCTGCGTACGGCTGCCGACGAACTCGAACTCGGCGTCGTCGTGGCGGACGCTGCGGGCGCGATCATCTATCGCAACCGCGCCGCATCCGCAATGAACGGGACCCATGTCGGGGTGATCGTCGAGGACAACATCGAGCGTGCCCTCGACGCTGCACGCGCCGGGGAGCGCGTCGACGACCTCGTCGAACTCCATGGTCCTCCGAGGGTGGCTCTCCAACTCGTCGCCGAGCCGATGCCGAACGGCTCGTGCGGTCGCAACGGTCGAGGACGTCAGCGAACGCACCCGGATCAACATGATGCGGACCGACTTCGTGGCGAACATCTCCCACGAACTCAAGACACCGGTCGGTGCGATCGCGGTGCTCGCCGAGGCGCTCTTCGGCGAGACCGATCGCGACGTGATCGACCGGGTGGCCGGGCGGATGGTCGACGAAGCCCACCGCGCGGTCCAGTCGATCGACGACCTGCTCGAACTGTCGCGGATCGAGTCGGGCCCGCTGCTCGAGGAGGTGGTGGCGCTCGACGACGTCGTGAAGGCGGCCATCGCCCGCGGCCGTGTCGTCGACGAGTCGAAGGGCGTCACGGTCACGGCCTTCGAGAGCGGCGCGCCGATCCGGCTCCGTGCCGATAGCCGACAGCTGGTCGCCGCCCTCGGCAACCTCGTCGAGAACGCCGTCAAGTACAGCGATGACGATGGCGCAGTGCAGGTCCGGACCCGGGTCGACGACCGCGGTGATCGAGATCATGGTCGCCGATCAGGGCATCGGGATCCCGGCGCGCGATCTCGAACGGGTCTTCGAGCGCTTCTATCGCGTCGATCGAGCGCGCAGCCGCGAGACCGGCGGAACCGGCCTCGGGCTCTGTCGATCGTGCGGCACGTCGCCTCGAACCACGGCGGAGAGGTGCTCGTGTCGTCGCAGGAGGGCGAAGGGTCGACCTTCGTCCTCCGGCTCCCGGTCGTCGCTGGTCGTCGACTGCCGACCCGCTGACCCGCCGCCTGACGACAGCCGTCCGCAGACGGCGTCCATCGACTCCCCCAGCGAGCAGCATCAATGAGTGAAGCAACCATCTTCGTCGTCGAAGACGAACCGAGCTTCGTCGATGCGTTGACGATCGGTCTGACGCGCGAGGGGTTCTCGGTCGAGTTCGCAGCCGACGGCGCCGAAGCACTCGAGCGATTCGACGCCGTCAACCCCGACCTCGTCCTGCTCGACGTGATGCTGCCGAAGATGAGTGGCATCGACGTGTGCCGCCAGCTCCGCAAGCGCACCCAGGTTCCGATCATCATGGTCACCGCCAAGGGCGCCGAGATCGACACGGTCGTCGGTCTCGAAGTCGGTGCCGACGACTACGTCACCAAGCCGTATCGGCTCCGCGAACTCGTGGCCCGGATGCGGGCCGTGTTGCGTCGGGCGCCCGAGAAGGACGGCGTCGGCGCTGCTCGACTCCAACCGCCTCGAGGTCGACGGCGTGTCGCTCGATCCCGGCCAGCACCTCGTCGACGTCGACGGTGAACCGCTGTCGCTGCCGCTCAAGGAGTTCGAGCTGCTCCATCTGTTGCTCGTCGAATGCCGGACAGGTGCTCCCGCGCGAGACGTTGATCGACCGGGTGTGGGGTCACGACTACGTCGGCGACACCAAGACGCTCGACGTGCACATCAAGCGTCTGCGGAGCAAGATCGAAGCCGACCCGTCCTCGCCGGCGCGGATCACGACCATCCGCGGACTCGGGCTACAAGTACACCCGTTGAGCCGCCGCGTCAGTCGCCGCTGCGTCAGTCGTCGGTGTCGGTCTCGCCGTCGTCGAGGTAGTCGATCGTCGGAAGCGGTCCGTTGACGGTGCGGACGATGCCGATCAGGTTGGCGATGATCCGCTTGAGGTAGCGGTAGTAGATCGCCCGTGGGAACGACCTCGCGTCCCGGCCGCTCGGAGTGCAGGCACTCCTCGATCTTCGCCTGCTGGACGTCCGCCAGGACCTGGCAACGATCGGAGAAGTCGTCGATCTTCGCGTCGTCGGGGTCGGACAACAGTTCGGCGGCCTCACCGAACATCGTCGAGATGATGCCTCGCTCGGCGAGCAGTGCATCGGTGTCGGCCTCGTGGGAGAGCAGGACGCCGCTCTCGGCGAGATCGAGGACGTTCTTGGCCTGGTCGCCGATCCGTTCGATCTTCTTGAGCAGCAGGATCATCCCGAGTACGGAGCCGATGTCGGTCGGCCCCTGCACGGTCACGTGCACGACGAGTTCGGCGCGCAATTCCTGCTCGGTGTGGTTGATCCGCTGATCGGTCGCGCGGATGTCGGCCTCGACCGACGACCAGTCGGTGTCGGTCAGCAACGCCAGCGTTGCGAGGTCGAACGAGTGCCGCGCATCGCCGAGCATGCTCGCCGAGCGAGCGACGACATGTTCGAGTCCGCTGGGGCTCTTCTTGAAGAACGACATCACCATGATGATCTACTTTCCGGTCAACGCAGAAGCGCGACACCGATGAGGGGGAGCACGATGAATGCTCCCATCACGTATGCGACCGCCCACAGTCGCCGTTTGACGGCGATGTCCGCCAAGCGTTCGGCGGCGGTGACCGGCACGTACCGCCACCAGGGTGGCAGGTACAGGATCAGGATCGCGACGATATTGAATGTGGTGTGGACCAGCGCGATGGTCAGCGCCTCGGGAACCGATGTGGCGAGTGCTGCGAGCAACGCGGTGATCGTCGTGCCCACGTTCGCGCCCAGGGTGACGGGGTAGGCGTTGCGCAGTGACAACACTCCGGCCGCGGAGAGCGGGATCAGGATCGATGTCGTGATGCTCGAGGACTGCACCGCAATGGTGATCAGGAGTCCCAGCAGCATCGCGACCGATCCGCTGCCCTTGCCCAGCACCGTGTTGATCGAACGCTCGACCCGGTCGGCCACGAGTTGGCGCATGTTCTTCGTGATGAAGGTCAGTGCCAACAGCACGATCGCCAGCCCGGTGAGCACGACTGCCGTGCCGAGCCAGTTGCCACTGAGTCCGAGAGCGCTCCAGGTGTCGACGATCCACTCGACGGGCTTCTTCACCCACTGCTTGATCGGGCTCTTCCACTCGGACCCGGCAGTCCCGACGAGCCGATCCGTGATCCACGTGGCGATCCGTGAGAGCACGCCGGTCATCAGTTCGAGCGGGAGCAGGATGAGGACCGCGAAGACGTTGAAGAAGTCGTGCACGGTCGCGGCTGCGAATGCACGTTTGAAATCGTTCGACTGACGGACGTAGCCGAGCGACACGAGCGTGTTCGTCACCGTGGTACCGACATTGGCGCCCATGATCATCGGCACGGCTTCGTCGACGGTCACGTTGCCGGTGGCGACGAGTCCGACGATCACCGCCGTCGACGCCGACGACGACTGCACGAGGACGGTGCCGAGGATGCCGATGCACAGCCCGGCGATCGGATTCGACACGCTCTCGAAGAGCCGCTCCTGGGTGTCGGCACCCATGATGTTGATGCCCTTCTCGAGCGAGGACACGCCGACGAGGAACAGGTAGATGAGCCCGCCGACCAACAGCGCTCGGATCGGCGTCGGGATCTCGACGTGCGTCGAGGGTTCGGAGGTCGAGAGAGTCATGCCGGGAGCAGAATCTAGACGCAACCGCTGTGCCGACCGTGCACACTTGGCGGAGCGTCGTCAGCCGAGGATGTCGCCGAGCGCAGCCGAGGAGCGTCGTCACGTTGCGTTGGCGTGCGGTGTGGCCCATCGTCCCGATCCGCCAGACCTTTCCGGCGACGGGGCCGAGCCCACCGCCGATCTCGATCCCGTATTCCTGAAGCAGGCGTGACCTGACGTCGGCCTCCGTGACCGATCCGAGGCGCCCTTCCGGGATCGCGATCGAGCTGAGCGGCGCCAGTCGATGTCCCTCGGCTGCGAACAGATCGAACCCGAGCTTCTGCATCCCGGCCTTCACCGCGTCACCCGCCGCCTGATGGCGAGCACGCACCTCGTCGAGGCCCTCGTCGAGGACGGCCCCGAGGCCGGCGTGGAGCGACATGATCATCGAGATCGGTGCGGTGTGGTGGTAGGCCCGGGCGCCGCCGCCGGTGACGTACTTGGCGATCATGTTGAGGTCGAGGTACCAGGACTGGGGCACGGGGATCAATCGTTCCATCGCTCGATCCGACACGGTCAGCGGCGCCAACCCAGGGGCCACGCCGAGACACTTCTGGGTGCCGCTGTACGCAATGTCGACGCCCCAGTCGTCGATTCGCAACTCCACGCCACCGAGCGATGTGACGCAGTCGGCGAGCAACAGCGCATCGCCTTTCTGGGCTCCCATCGACGGCGATGTCGCTCTCGACGCCGGTGGACGTCTCGGCGTGCACCATCGCGTACATCGCCGGCGAGGGATGTGCGTCGAGCATCCGTTGGACGTCGACGGGCTGACCCCACTCGTGCTCGACGGCGATCGCCGTCGGCCCCGGTGCGTCCGACGACGTCGACCATGCGGCCGCCGAACACGCCGTTCACCCCGACCACCACCGTGTCGCCCGGGCCGACGAAGTTGACGATGGCCGCTTCCATCCCGGCCGACCCGGTACCGGACACCGGGAAGGTCAGCGCGTTCGACGTGGCGAACACCGTCCGCAGCCGATCGCTCGTCTCGTCGAGCAACCCGATGAACTCGGGATCGAGGTGTCCGAGCATCGGGCGGCCCGAGCGCGGACGACCGCCTCGGGGTACGGGTTGCACGGGCCGGGACCCATGAGGATGCGATCGGAGAGCGTCATGGACCCCGACTCGTATTCAGCGGGTGCGATGAGCGACCCCGGCTCGAGCTCGGCGTCGTCGTACAATGACCGAGGTGAGCCGACACTCGAGCAGCGCCCGCCGCGGCGCCGATGTCGAAGTTCACCCGGCTCGCCATCACCCACGCGCTGATGATGGCCGGTGATGCTGCGATGGTCGTGGCCCTCGCCGACTCGTTCTTCTTCAGTGTCGAACTCGATGCGGCCCGGACGCAGGTCCTGCTGTTCCTTGCGATCAGCTTCGCCCCGTTCCTGTTCGTCGCACCGCTGATCGGCCCGCTGATCGACCGGATGGCGGGGGGTCGACGGCTGGTGATCCAGGTCGTTGCGATACTTCGCATGGTGCTGCTGCTCCTCATGGCGCAGGACGTCGACGGACTCGAACTGTTCCCGCTCGTGTTCGCCTCGCTGGTCCTGCAGAAGACCTATGCCGTGTCGAAGTCGGCGTTGGTGCCGTCGACCGTGCGCTCCGAGACCGAACTCGTCGAGGCGAACTCGAAGCTCGGGCTGCTCGCCGGACTCACCGGCGTGGTCGCGGTCGTTCCCGCCGGGCTGCTGCTCACGCTGGTCGGATCGAGCGCCGCGCTCGTGTACGGAGCGTTGCTGTTCGCAGCGGCGTTCGTCTCGGCGCGGCGGCTCGCGCCCGAGGTGGTGGCGGCCACGGCGGCCGGCGAGGTCGAGGAGATCGAGCTGCATTCGCCGTCGCTGCGGGTGGCGTCGATCGCCATGACCGTGTTGCGGGCCAACGTCGGGTTCACGTTCTTCCACCTGGCGTTCTGGCTCCGAACCTTCGACAACGGCACGGCGTTGTTCGGTGCCGCAATCGCATCGTCGGCGCTCTCGACGATGCTCGGCAACGCGATCGCCCCGCGGGTGCGCAGGACGATGCGCGAGGAGACGATGTTGACGGTTGCGCTCGCGCTCAGCGCGGCGGGTGGGATCGGGCTGGCTGCGTTCGGCACGCCGGCGGCCGGCGTGGTGCTCGCCGGCATCGTCGGCTTCTCGGCAGCGATCGGACGGCTCGCGTTCGAGAGCATCGTCCAACGCGATGCACCCGAGGCGAACCAGGGGCGGGCCTTCGCCACGTTCGAGACCCGGTTCCAGTTCGCATGGGCAGCCGCTGCGTTTCTCGCCGTGGCGATTCAGGCACCCGGGGCGATCGGGCTGCTGATCGTCGGTGTGGTCGCCGCCGGGAACGATGGTGCAGTTGCAGTTTCGCGACGCCATCGGACGAACGGCGGTCGAAGCGAAAGCGCCGCCGTCGGCCACGATCGTCGTCGCGCGGCGCTCGAGCCGCCCGAAACGTCCGCCCCGGCCCCCCGGCCCCCCAGGCCGCCGGGCGACGACGACCCTACGCCTCGTCGGCTGCCACGCGTGCGAGCCACAGACCCGGAGCCTCGATCTCGTTCGGAGTCGGAACGGCCTCGGGATCGCTGAACAGCGGTGCCAGCCCTGCCTCGCCGGCGCGATCGACCACGCCCTGCACGAAGGCCTTGCCGCGAGCGGTCTGCTCGGCGCCGAGCCGGATGCCGAGGAGTCGCTCGACGAACAGGTCGTCGGGCGATGTCTCCGCACGCCGACGCCGGACCGCCTCGGCGATCTGCAGTGCATTGCCGCCGATGATGCGGACGGCGACGGCATCGACGACCCAGTCGATCACGCCGATCGCCGTGGCGACGGCTGCATCGAGGACCGGTTCCATCTCGAGTTGCTCGTCGGAGCGGACGGCACCGAGCAGCACCTCGGGGTCGCCGAACGCCTGCTGCATCGCGGCGAGGGGATCGCTCTGGTCCATCTCCATCGTCGACAGCTTGTCGGTCACGGCCGAGGGGTCGGGCTGAAACGCGCCGACGTGGCGTTGGACGAGCCCTCGCAGGTGGTCGGCGAAATGGTCCACCGAGAACAGTGCCAGCCCGGCGAGTTCGTGGGCGAGGACCCACAGCCGCATCTCGTCGAGGTTGATCTCCCACTCGGCGGCAAATGTGTCGATCGTCGGTGGGACCAGTACGAGCGCCGGCGTGGCGCGAGGAATCGGCAGGTCGTAGACGCCGAACGCGCGGCGGGCGAGGTTGCCGACCATCGACCCGACAGCCATCCCGAGCATTGCCGGCGCCATCATCTTCGACAATCCGGCCATCATCTGTGCCATCGGATCGGAGCCGGGGTCGTCGACGTCGCTCGGACCGAGCGATGTTGCAAGGTCGGTGAACAGCGGCCGGTACGCCTCGAGCGTCTGTGCCGCCCACTGCTCGGGTGTCGCAACCGACGGCTCGACCTCGGGCACGTCGATGCCCATCACGTCCGCGACGTGGAGCCGGGCGATGTTGGCCAGTTCGCCGTACTTGATGCGCACCGCCGGATCGATGTTCGGAGAGGCGACCGGTGCGGCTCCCATCCCGGCGAATTCCGTCGGCGCCGCTCGCCGACATGATCGCGAACTGACGCGCGGCATCCCAGTTGAGCGGGCCCTGGCCCGAGAGCATCCGCGAGATGTCGCCGAACATCGGGAATCCATCGAACGGGTTGATGTTCGGATCGTCGCCACCTTCGTCGGCCATGCTCTGATGTTACGAGCGATCCGGTCCGGCGCGGTAGCGTCGCGCCGATGACCGTCGCGGTGCTCACCGGTGCGAGCAGCCCACTCGGCAAGCGGGTCGCCCGGCTGCTTGCCGACGACGAGACCGCAGTGGTGCTGCTCGACGAGACCGTGCACCCGGCGTCGAACGGGTCGGAGACATCGGCTGCGAAGCTCCCAGCAGCTGCCGACGTCGTGGTCGACCTCGGGACGAGCGACTACGATCGACGAGCAGAACGGCGTGAGAGTGCCAGCGAGTTCGTGATGTCGTCGCTCGCCGCCGCCGACCGTTTCAGTGCCGATCAGATCGTGTTCGTGTCGTCGGCGTTGGTTTACGGTGCAGCACCGAACAATCCGAAACCGTTGACCGAGGACGCCGTCCTGCGCCCCGATGTCGAGTTCGTCTTCGCCCGGCAGTTGGCGTCCGCCGAAGAACTCGTCGATGAATGGCGTCGTGCCCGAGCAGGCAGAGCGACGACGGTGTTGCGGCCGGTGTTGTCGCTCGCCGAGGGTGACAGCTCGCGGCTCGCCACGGCCCTGGTGTCAGGCCTCGGTCACCGCGTTGCGCAGGTCGATCCGCCGAGCCAGTTCCTGCACCTCGATGATCTGGCCGAAGCGATCGTCTTGGCGGTCCGGCGTCGGCTCGACGGGGTCTTCAATGTTGCTCCTGATGGTTGGGTTGCCGGCGAACGCGTTCGCGCGCTCTCCGGTGAGCGGCCCCGATTCCCGATGCCCGAACGGCTGTCCGAAGTCGTGGCGTCCCTGCGATGGCGGTTCCAGCGCGGTCCGCTCCCACCGGGTCTGCGCTCGTACACCCGCGAACCGTGGATCGTTTCCAGCGGTCGGCTGCGCGATGCCGGCTGGGAACCGACGGTCACGAACGAGCAGGCGTATGTGGAGGCAACCGAAGCACCATGGTGGACGATGGTCTCGCCGAAGCGTCGTCAGGAACTGACGCTCTGGACCGCAGTGCTCGGATCGGTGATCGTCACGGCGATCGGCGTGGCGATCGGTCGGCGCTGGCTGCGCCGTCGCCGTCAACAACCGAGTTGACGTAGCGGGCCGGTCACTCGACGAGCAGCCGGAGTTCGCCGCTCACGAACATGGCGAGCAGCGAGCCGTCCCGGGTCATCACGATCGAGCCGTTCGGCGCTTCGATGTCGCCGATGTCGCCCCACCGCAGGTGGTAGGCGTGCGAGGCCGTGAGGACGCTGACGCGTTCGGTGTCGGCCGGGATGCTGCCGGCAATGGCGAAATCGTCGGCGTCGCCGACCGGGGCCGCCGACACGGCGTTCGGGGCGCCGACCAGCGCCAGACCGTTTTCACTCAGAATCGTGCTGCGCTGAGGCCGCAGAGTCTCTTGATCGCTTGCGGCGCCACGGTCGACGTCGCCGGCGGGGCGCTGCAATTCGATCGTCGCCGCCGGGAGTGTCGTGGCGCTGACCGCATTGGGTGCTGCCGAGCGCGGTGGCGCGAGTGCGACCACCAGCACCGCGGCGAGGAGCAGAGCGGTTGTCCCCGTCGCCAGGATCACGGCGCGTGCGTTCGTCGGGTTGTCGATGTCGGCAGCGGTCGGAGCGAGCTCGGACGGGTGACGCCACCGGCGTTCGTGTGGAGGAATTGGCGCAGGACCCACGGTGGAGAGATCGTAGCGATCGACCCGATGCGGGTGGGATCGCGCGTGGACATTGCGTCGTTCGCAGCCCGTCGCATGTCCGGCGTCTGGCGATCGTGTTGCGGTCTGGCGAAATTCGCTTGGAGATCGGTGTCCACGCGACGGGCTGCGTCGAGCCGAGGACTACCATTCCCGGCGTGACGCCACCGGATGAGGGAGACAACTGGCTGGGGCTGACCGACCAGGAACTCCCGATCGCCGGTGCCTACACGTGGGCTGTGGTGCCGAGTTGTGGTGCCGTCGTGCTGTTCAGTGGAACCGTGCGTGATCACGCCGACGGCCGCGACGACGTGCTGCACCTCACCTACGAGGCGTATGAGGAACAGGTGCAGCCCATTTTCGCGTCGATCGCCGACGAGACGCGGACGCGCTGGCCGAAGACCGGCCGGATCGTGCTGCTCCATCGCACCGGCCGCCTCGAACTCGAGGAGTCCTCGGTGATCGCGGTCGTTTCGGCCCCACACCGCCCGGAGGCGTTCGAGGCCGCACGGTATGCGATCGACGCGCTCAAGGAGGCGGCACCGATCTGGAAACACGAGGTCTGGGCCGACGGTTCCGACTGGGGGACCGGCGCGCACGACGTCGCCGATCCGCGGTCCGTGGGGTCGGCGTAGATGCTTCCATACATCATCGGTGCGATCGTCATCATCCTCATCGTGGTCGTGCTCGCCCGGATCATTCGTCCCAAGCAGGACCCGGTCGACTCCTTTCGCCGACAAATCGACGCGCTTTCTCCCGAGGCCCGGCGGCCGACGATCGATCAGGTCCGCGATGCCGCTGAGGATTCCGGCGAGACTGGTGAGGATGAATCCTGAACCTGGTGCGGTTGCGTCGAGCCCGCGACATGATGGGCCCCACATGCTGCGCCACCGAGACATGAGAACGTCCGTCCATGGCTCGTGACCTCGCCATCGACTTGGGGACGGCGAACACGCTCGTCTACATGAAGGGCCGCGGCATCGTCCTGAACGAGCCGTCGGTGATCGCTCTCAACCGCCAGACCGGCGAGGTGCTCGCCACCGGTCGTGAGGCGTGGCAGATGATCGGGCGCACCCCCGGTTACATCGTCGCGGTTCGGCCGTTGCGGGGCGGAGCGATCACCGACTTCGAGATCACCGAACGGATGATCCGTCTGCTGCTCCAGCGAGTCGGCGTCAGCCGCTTCACCCGTCCCAAAGTCGTCATCTGCGTGCCGTCGGCGATCACCGAGGTCGAGCGTCGCGCGGTGACCGACGCCGCCCGTCGTGCCGGTGCCGCCGACGCAAACCTCATCGAACAGCCGATGGCGGCGGCGATCGGCGCCGACCTGCCAATCGACGAACCTGTCGGCAACATGGTCATCGACATCGGCGGTGGCACCTCCGAGACCGCCGTGATCTCCCTGGGGGGCATCGTGTCGCTCGAAGCGGTGCGGGTCGGCTCGTTCGACATCGACGCAGCGATCCAGAACCACGTTCGCCGTGAGCACGGTATTGCGATCGGCGAACGAACCGCCGAGGAGATCAAGGTCGCGATCGGTTCTGCCGACCCGACGCAGGACGAGAATCAAGCCGAGGTTCGCGGACGTGACCTGATGACCGGGCTGCCGAAGACCGTGCTGCTCACCCCCGAAGAGATTCGGTTCGCCATCGAGGACGTCGTGTCGTCGATTGTCGCATCCGTGATCCGCTGTCTGTCGAAGGCGCCGCCTGAGCTGTCCCAGGACTTCCTGGTCCGCGGGATGTACCTCGTCGGTGGTGGTGGTCTGCTCCGCGGTCTGGCCGAACGGATCGAGCGTGAGACCGAGGTCCCGGTGCGGATGTCGAACGTGCCGCTCGAAGCGGTCGTGCTCGGCGCGGGACATGTCATCGAGCACTACGAGGCGCTCAAGGGCATGTTCATGGGCGCCCGCCGCTGACCCGGTTCGGGTGTTTGCGTCCGTTCGGGTGTTTCCGTCTGGAAACCCAGACGGAAACACCCCGACGGACGTACACCGCCGCTGACCCGAACCGATGGGTCGGTTGGGAGCGACGTCCGCCCGTATCGTGCCGAGCATGGCTCGAACGGGATCGATGGTGCTGCCCGACGACACGGTCGCGGACTTTCATGACGGATTAGCAAAGTTGCGGCGGGACTTCGATGTTCCGGCGGACCATCCGCCCCAGGTCGTCGAGGCGGCGGACATTGCGGCTTCCCGACCGTTCGACATCGTCCCGCCGAGCAGCGGCCCGCCCGGTCGATGGCAGCACGTCGACCGCACCGAGATCCCGTTCCTGACGCTCGACCCGGCGACCAGCACCGACCTCGACCAGGCATTCGCCGTTGAGCCCTCGGGTGACGACGTGATCCTCCGCTATGCGATCGCGGACGTCGGATGGTTCGTTCGAGCGGGTGATCCGATCGACATCGAGGCGTGGAAGCGCGGGGTCACCATCTACCTCCCCGATGGTCGGGCAGGCCTGCATCCCGAGCGGATCGCCGAAGATGCCGGCAGTCTGCTCCCCGGCGCGGCGAAGCCCGCAGTCGTGTTCGTCGTCCGCGTCGGATCAGACGGGAGCGTGACCCTCGACGGCGCCGAGCGGGCGATGATCCGCAACCGAGCCAAGCTCGCCTACTCGACAGTGGCGCCGGGCGATCTCCCCGCGGCGTTCTTCGAACTGTCGCGTCGCATCGAGCATGCCGAGCGCGAGCGTGGGGCCGACCGGATCTCGTGGCCCGAGCAGGAGGTCGTCCATGCGACCGGCGGCGGGTTCACCCTCCGATTCCGGCCCCGCAACGACGCCGAACAGCAGAACGCGGCCATGTCGCTCGCCGCCAACATGGCGATCGCGGATGCGCTGTGGGAAGCCGGGACCGGACTCTTCCGAACGATGCCCCCGATCGACGAACGCCGCCTGGGCAGGTTGCGGCACACCGCACGCGCGTTCGGACTCGCCTGGCCGGCGGGAACTCCGCTCGGCGAGTTCGAACGCTCGTTGCCAGTCGGCGATCCCCGCACGTCGGCATTCCAACTGGCGATTCGGCGGGCCAGCGGCGGTGCTGCATACACCCCGGCCGCGGAGTTTCGCAGCGAGGGTGGTCCTCGCGATGGCGGGGTGAAGGACGGCAAGCCGTGGCACGCGGCGCTCGCCGCAACATATGTCCACGCAACCGCACCGCTGCGACGCCTGGCCGACCGCTACGTGATCGAGGCCGCACTCGCCATCACCAACGGGCGCGCGGTCCCCGATGAGATCGAATCCGCATTCGCCGAACTTCCCACGGCGATGCGGAGCGGTTCGGCGGTGGCGAACCGGGTCGATCGGGCCGCGATCGACCTGGCCGAGGCGATCCTGCTCCAGGCACGTGTCGGTGACGTCTTCGATGCCGTCGTCACCGACGAGGACGACCGAGGGGCCCGGATCCAGATCTGTGATCCGGCGGTGGTCACCCGGACCGTGGCCCGCCGTGTCGATCCAGGTGACGACATCCGGGTCAAGCTGATCGCTGTCGACGTGGACGAACGGTCGATCGAGGTCGAGCGGGTCGGCTGACCCCGGTCGGTCAGGCCGGCGCGAGCCGGTACATCGGACCGGCGTTCGATATGGCGTAGATGTCACCCAGTGGGCCCTCGGCGATCGCGGCGAGCTCGGGAACGGTGGCGATCTGGATGATGTGGGGTGTGCCGACCGGACCGTTCGGCCCCGATGCGACCGACGTCGTGTCGAGGGCCCAGACCCGACCCGAGCAGTAGTCGCCGTACACGTACCAGCCGTTGAGCTCGTCGAACGAGGAGTTGCGTGCGACCACGCCGCCGCTGACCGAGCAGTTGCCGTCTTCGTGCGGGTATGCGGTGACCGGGAGCGTGTGGCCGTCGGGGGACTGGTCGTCGTTGAATCGTTCGTTCGCTTCGAACGCGCTCCAACCGAAGCTGACACCCCGACCGGCGTCCCGTCCGTCGACCGCCGGTGCCATGTCGATCTCCTCGAACCGGCCCTGGCCGACGTCGGCGATCCACAGGTCGCCGGTGAGGGAGTCGAACGAGAACTTCCACGGGTTCCGGAGTCCCAGTGACCAGATGGTCGGGTCCGCGCCGTCGATGCCGACGAACGGATTGTCGTCCGGGACGGCGAATGGGTCGGTCGGTGTCGCCAACGGATCGATCCGGAGGATCTTCCCCAGCCGCGACGACGGGTCGAGCGACGTGCGGTTCGGATCGTTCGCCGAGCCACCGTCGCCGAGCCCGATGTAGAGCAAGCCATCGGGCCCGAATGCGAGCTCACCACCGTTGTGGTTCGAGAACGGCTGCTCGACCGTCAGGACCTCGCGATACGTCGTCGGGTCGAACACGTAGGTCACCGGGTCGAACACGAACTCGGCGACGACCGTGTTGCCGTCGCCGTTCGTGAAGTTCACATATGCGACGTTCTCCTCGGGATGGAACGCGAGCCCGAGGAGGCCTTGTTCGTTGCCCTCTCCTCCGAACGTGGTGTTGCTCACGGTGGCGATGTCGAACACGACGACATCGGACTCGTCGTCCGACGCCACGATGGTGCCGGTCTGCTGGACGACGAAGAGGCGCGCGTCGCCATCGTCGGAGGCGAGCTCGAGGGGTCGGTCGAAGTTGCTCAACTCGAGCAGCCGGACCGACGGGCTCCGGCAGCGGCCCGGGCAGCGTGGTGACCGGCACAGCCACGACGTCGGACGGGGCCTCGGTCGGCAGGTCGGCGTCTGGGGACGGCACGAGCATCGTGGTCGTCGTCGACGACGCCGGGCCTGTGTCGGTGGCGGGCGCGGTTTCGATGGGTTCGGTGACCGGCGGGTCGGTCGGCGGAGCCGCCGGGTCGGGGACGGTGCCGAGCGTGATGCTCGGGCCGGTGTCGGCAGTGCTGCGCGTGTCGTCTCCCGACGAGCAGCCGACGGTTGCGAGGGTCAACGCCGCCAGAGCAACGCCGATGATCGAGCCGCGTACCTTCACTGGGTGAACCTCGCGAGACCTTCTTGGATGACGCTCACGGCAAGCGCTCCGTCGGCGGTGAAGATCGCTCCCCCGGCCAGTCCACGCGATGCCCCGGTCGAGATCGCTCGCTGCTGGTACATGAGCCAGTCGTCGACCCGAAACGGTCGGTGGAACCACATCGCATGGTCCAGGCTCGCCATCTGCAGGCCGGGATGGTCGAACGGGAGGCCGAACGGCAGCAGCGTGGTGTCGAGCAAGGTCATGTCGCTCGCGTAGGTGAGGATGCAGGCGTTGAGGAGCGGGTCGTCGGGCAGCGACCCGTTCGCCCGGAGCCACACGTGTTGGACGCTGTTCGGTTCGCCCTGCCGGCTCATCGGGTCGCCGTCGACGTAGCGCAGGTCGATCGGTCGGGGGCGGTAGAACCAGTCGCCGATCCGCTCGCGGTAGGGCGCCATCCGCGTATGGAAGTCGGGAAGGTCAGCGGGCGCCGTCAACCCCTTGTCCATCGTGATCTGATGATCCGGTCCGCCGGTCTCCTCGTCGTGGAAGCTGGCCTGGAGGTTGAAGATCGCCCGACCGTGCTGGACCGCGACCACCCGGCGCGTCGAGAAGCTGCGGCCATCTCGAATCCGGTCGACTTCGTACAGGATCGGGCGTTTCGGGTCTCCGGGGCGCAGGAAGTAGGCGTGCAGGGAGTGGACGTGACGGTCGGGTTCGTCAATGGTCCGACCGGCGGCGATGAGCGCCTGGCCCGCGACCTGTCCGCCGAACACCCGCAAGCGGTCCTCGTCGGTGGACGCGCCCCGGAAGATGTTCACCTCGATCGCCTCGAGATCGAGCAACGCCACGAGGTCATCCAACGCCTGCTGGTTGTCCTGTTGGGTCGGGATGTCGGAATCCGCAGTCATTCAGCCCTCATGTTGCCACGCCTCGACCCGCCGGTGCAGGTCTCCCGCCCCGAGGGTGCCGACGTCGTGACGCATGCCACCTAGTCTCTCCGCCATGCCACTGCTGGATCTCGCCAACGACGAGCTCTTGATGATGACGCGGGCGGTCCGAAAGCGCCTCGACCACGACCGTCCGGGCGACGAGGCCCACATCTGCGAGGGCGTTCGGATCGCGATGCGGTCGCCGTCGGGCTCGAACGCCATGACCATGCAGTTCGTCGTCAGAGACGTGGCGAGGCGCGCCGAGATCGGCGAGATCCACCGTCGGTGCGTCGACACCGACACGTCGATGGACGGCGTGTGTGCCGGCCCGATCCGGAACCCGCTCGCTCAGACGCAAGGCACCGACTTCGAGCCGGCGATTCGGCCCGACCCCGACACGATCATCCACTGGGACACCTGGTGACCGCTTCGCAGCTCGCCGAGGCGCGTCGCAGGCAGGCGTTGCGAACGAAGGGGTTCATGCCCGCCGACGAAGGGGACGCGCTCTGGGACGCGGCCGTCGCGGCGGCGGCGGCCGTTCCCGATGCACCATTTCTCGAGGTCGGTTCGTACTGCGGGCGTTCGACGGTGTGGCTGGGTGATGCTGCCGAGCGGGCCGGGCGCGTGTTGTTCGCCGTCGATCACCATCGCGGTTCGGAGGAGAACCAGGTCGGGTGGGAACACCACGATCCCGACGTCGTCGATCCGGGCACCGGGAAGATGGACACGCTGCCGTTCTTCCGCGCCGACCATCCACGACGCGGATCTCGAGGCTTCCGTGATCGCAGTCGTGGGCCGGTCTCCACTCGTGGCCCGAGCGTGGACGTCACCGCTCGCATTCCTGTTCATCGATGGCGGCCACGGGCGTGAGGTGGCCCGACAGGATTTCGCCGGGTGGACTCGGCACGTCGCAGGCGGCGGAACGCTCGCGATCCACGACGTGTTTCCCGACCCTGCCGGTGGCGGCCGACCGCCGTACGAGGAGATCTACCTACCGGCGATCGAGTCGGGGAGATTCGTCGAGACATCGGTGACCGGCAGTCTGCGGATCCTGCAGCGACGGTGAGCGCTCACACCGCGGCACGGCGGTGGGTGAACCGGTCGCGGTCGATGTACAGCATCAGCCCCGCGGCGCAACACATGATCGACGACGCGGCAATGCCCATCGCCGTCGTCGCGCCGGTGGCGATGAACGCGCCGCCGATCAGCGGTCCGAACACCCGGCCGAGCGCCATCACCGCCTGAGCGTCGCCGGCCCGTTCCTCCGGGAATCGCGAGCGTGACGCCAACAGGGTGAACGCGGCCGGCATCCCCATGAAGAACACAAAGCCCCAGGCGACCAACGTGATTGTGAAGATGGTGGCGATGTGTACCGCCGGGAGCAGGAACGCGAGACCGGCGGTCATCAGATACCAGAGTCCGGCTGGCCCCCGGCGCCCCCTCCAGCGGGCGGCCGGAACGGCGACCAGCGCGTTCGCGCTGAACGCCAACGAGACGGCGATCGGGTCGAGCCCGTTGTACTCGGTGCCGATTGCCGCGGCGTACACGAACACCGACGAGCCGCCCATGGTCAGCAGCCCCAACGCAGCGAGCATCGCAATGCTCGCGCGGGTGGCCGCATGGCGGGTGCGATGCGGGCGAAGCCGATCCTTCACGTCGACCTGTGCCGCGAACAGCACCGGTGACAGTGCGACGACTGCGAGCACAACGAATATCACGCGCACACCGAGCGAATCGATGACCACGGTCAGCGCCGGTGGAAGGGTGATGCCAACGAGTGGGCCGACGACGGCGACGTCACTGGTCTTCGCGGCATCCCCGAACGCATCCTGCCAGGCGAACCATGCGGCCAGTCCGAGTGAGATGCCCCCAGCGAACCGGGCGACGCCGAGCACCGTGAGATTGGGCGCCGCTGCAGCACACAGATTCGCGACGAACCCGAGGAGCGCGAGGGTGATGAAGACCTTGCGGACGGGGCGCAGTTGTCGTCCGGCTGTCCACGATCCGATCACGAACCCGGCCAACTGCGCGGTCGAGATCCAGCCGGACGCACCGAGTGAGACGCCGAACTCGTCGGCGATCGGGCGGAGCAGGAACGGGGTCGCCGTGAAGATCGCAGTGCTCGACGCGATCGCTGCGAGCACCGCCGGGCGGACCGAGAGAGATGCGGCCTGTTGAAGTCGGACCGGGACCTGCAGGGGTCAGCCTGCTTCGGTTCCGTGAGGGGGCACGTCTCCGTACTTCTGGCGAAGCTCGTCGCGTGCGTCGGAGATCATCGAACGGACACGGTCGCGAAGTTCTGGCAGGTCGTCCTGCGTCAGGCCCTCGGTCGACACCGGCTCGAGGACGCGGACTTCGGCGACGGCGCGCCCCTGACGCCAGTCGTGTTTGCGCAGGGCATTGCGGGTGCCGTGAACCGCCATCGGCAGGATCGGGTACTGGCCTTCGATCGCCAGCTTGAACGCCCCCGCCTGGAAGGGGTTGAGGCCTCCGGTCTTGGAACGGCTGCCCTCGGGGAAGATCATCACCGAGACGTTGCACGACAAGCGCTCGCGGCACTCCGCGAGTGCGGCAGCCGCGGAATTGGCGTCGCCGCGCACGAGCGGGATGTCACGGGCGCAGCGCATCATCCAGCCGAGGAAGGGGATCTTCAGGATCTCGATCTTGGAGAGCCACTTCATCTCGGTCGGCAGGTGCGAGATGAGGATCATGTCGACGAAGCTCTCGTGGTTCGCTACCACGACGTACGGGCGCCGCATGTCGTCGGGTAGCTCGCCCGAGGTGTGGAACGTCCACAGTGGGTTGAGCTTGCTGACCGGAATGACGACCTTTCGGAACACGTATCCGGCGGCGTAGGCGCCCCTGTCGAACGGCATCGTGGCCAGTCGGACCACGGCCACGACGGGTGTGAAGACCAACACCGAGAGCCCGAGGATGAGCCAGCCCCAGATCGACAGAATTGTCCTGACCACGTTCGACTGCATCGCATCGACTGTACTGACCGTGACGTCAACCGCCGCCGCTCGTCGGTGCCGGTCGCCGTAGAGTCGTCGCTGTCATGACCACCCGAAGGAACTCGCTCGGCCAGCCGATCGGTGCCGCCGTCGACCTCGACCTGCCGCTTGCCCCGCCGCCGCCGACGCCGATGGTCGGTCAGTTCGGCGCCGTCGTGCCGCTCGACGCGGATCGCCACGCGGCGGGGCTCCACCGACGCGTTCGCCGCCGATGACGAAGCGGACTGGACATACCTCCCCTATGGGCCGTTCCCCGACGCCGCGGCGTTCCGGCACTGGCTCGACGCCTGCGCCCGCAGCGACGACACGATGTTCTTCGCCGTCGAGGACGCCGACGGCCCGTGCGGGATGGCGAGCTATCTCCGGATCACGCCATGGTCGGCGTCGGTCGAAGTCGGTCACATCCACTTCGCACGTCGCTTGCAGCGGACGGCTGCAGCGACCGAGGCGATGTGGTCGATGATGCGTCGGGTGTTCGCTGCGGGATATCGCCGCTACGAGTGGAAGTGCGATGCGCTGAACACGCCGTCACGAACGGCGGCTGAGCGGCTCGGGTTCCGATTCGAGGGGGTGTTCCGGCAGGCGACGATCTACAAGGGCCGCAACCGCGACACCGCCTGGTACTCGATCCTCGATGCCGAATGGCCGGCGATCGAAGCGGAGTTCGGCCGATGGCTCGACCCGGGCAACTTCCACGGTGACGGCTCCCAGCGGAGCCGACTCGCTGTTCCACGCTGACTCCGGGTCAGTCGACGAAGAGGGTGCTGGCCTGCGTGGTGCGGGTGATCGCGTCGACCGCGAGGAGCACGGCCGCAGCGGTGTAGCTCGTGTGCTCGTCGAACGGGAACAGGACCTCGCCGGGGTAGACGATGCCGGTCCAGTACGAGCCGTCGTCGCGCCGGTGGGTGCGGGTCCACTTGAGGAGGTCGGTAGCGGTCGAGAGATCGCCGATCGCTGCGAAGGCGAGCGCGCACTCGGCGGTCTCGGACGCCGTGACCCATGGCTCGTCACTGACGCATCTGATGCCGTGCCCCTCCATGACGAAGGTCTCCCAACCCTCGGCCATGCGGGCCTTGGCCTCGTCGCCGGTCAGGGCGCCGGTGAGGACCGGGTAGTACCAGTCCATCGCCCAGCGCCGCTTCGGCTCGAACGCGTCCGGCGCGGTTCCTGACCATTTCGGTCATTTCGTCGGCGGCCCGTCGCCAGTCGCGGCTTCGGGATCGTTCAACGCATCGGCCAGCTGTGCACCGCAGCGGAGGGCGTGCTGAATGCTCGACGTTCCGGTCATCAGCGCGTAGCTCCACGGGCGGTCGTCGGGCTCGATCGCCCACAGGGCCAGGCCATCGTCGCGACGAAGCGACAGCACGAACTCCAGTGCTCGTTCGACGGTCGGCCACATGTTGTCGGCGAATCCGCGGTCCCACGTGCTGCGCCAGTGATGCCACACGCCGGTCGCGATGTAGGCGCAGACGTTGGTGTCGAGCTTGGTGTCCTCGACCGAACCGTCGTACGCGTAGTAGTTGTGCCAGCTCCCGTCGGGTCGTTGGATGTCGGCGAGCCACTCGTAGGCGTGCTCGGCTTCCTTGTGCAAACCTGCGACGTCGAGTGCCATCGCGGATTCGACGTGGTTCCACGGGTCGCAGTGGCCCCCGACGAACCAGGGGATCATGCCGCTCTCCAGCTGCAAGCGACGGCAAGGTGCTGAGCGGTGAGTTCCAACTCCTCGACGGTGATCACGCCATCGAGGGCGGGGCGCGGGCTCATGCGGCGACCTCGTCGGCCTCGGCGCTTGGCTTGTGCCCGTAGAACACGATGCTCTTGCCCAGCGCCGGCGAGAGCACCCGCTCGGCAAGGCGCGTGGAGGTCGGTTGCTCGACGATGTCCCACTCGAGGAACTGGCGGTACTTCGCGACCATCGGGTGATCGTCGTTGCGGGGCCCGACCGCGCACTTCAGCCACCAGTACGGCGAATGCAGTGCATGGGCGCGGTGGGTGCCGTCGAGTTCGAGGCCCGCAGTGCGGAGCTTGGCTGCCAACTCGGTCTTCGAGTAGATCCGTACGTGGCCGCCGACGCTCTTGGGCGCGTGATACTCGTCGCTCAACATCCAGTTGATCTTCTCGGGTCCCCACGCCGGGACGGTCGCCGCGAACATCCCTCCGGGCTTGAGCACGCGGATCATCTCCGAGATCGCGGCCACGTCGTCCTGGATGTGTTCGAGCACCTCGGAGGTGATCACCTTGTCGAACGACGGCGTCGGCGAACGGGAGGCGGGTCGCATCCCCGCGGAGGACTCCTTTGAAGCGGTTGATGTCGATCTCGCCGGCATCGACCATGCCTTCGAGGGTGGTGCGTGTCTCGACGACTTCGTCCTCGGCGTAGTCGAGCGCGACGACGTCGGCGCCACGGCGGGCGCACTCGAACACATGGCGGCCGAAGCCGGCACCGACATCGAGGACGAAGGTCTCCCGGTCGCAGGTCGAGGCGGTCGAAGCGGATGGTCAACATGGTCGGAACGAGCGGTCGGGCGATCAGAGCCGGCCGTTGCGACGGAGCTTGGCAACGTTCGCCGGGCATGGACAGCACGTCTCGGTACTGGTCGACGGTCATCTCGGCGCAACGGCGCCAGGTCCACCGTTCGATCACGCGTTGGCGACCGGCGGCGCCCATCCGTGCTCGCAGTTCGGGATCGTCGAGGCCCCGGGCGATTTGCGCAGCGAGCGCTTCGCTGTCGCCGGCCGGGCACTGCAGTACGGTCTCGCCGTCGGTTCCGGTCACCTCGGGCAGGGCGCCGCCATCTGTTGCGACCAGCGGCGTGCCCGAACACATCGCTTCGATCGCGGGGAGGCTGAAGCCCTCGTAGAGGCTCGGTACGACGGCGAGTTCGGCTTCGGAGTAGAGCTCGACGATCCGTTCGTCGGGTACGCCGGACACGAACTCGATGTGTCCCCTCAACCCGAGGTCTTCGATCAGCCGCATCGACTTGCCGGGCTTCGGCTTGCCGATGATCGTCAATGTGATGTCGCGCTCGGTCCGCAGCTTCGCCATTGCTTCGAGCAGATAGGAGAGCCCTTTGAGGGCGATGTCGGCCGATGCCGTGGTGATCAATCGGCCGGGTCGGCGGTCGACGCCGGGGACGGGCTTGAACAGATCGGGGTCCACGCCCACAGGGACGAGACGCATCCGGTCGCGGCTCACGCCCATGTCCTTGTGGATGTCGTCGATCGAGTTCTGGCTCACGACGACGATGCGCGGCATCTTCGACGCCACCTTGCCCTGCATGTTCACGAACGAATACCAGCGACCGACCGACCACCGCTTGTAGTGGGACCGGGCGTGGCTTCTCTCGAGCTCGCGGTCCTTGGTGATCGGATGGTGGAGCGTGACGATCGTCGGGATCTTCTCCTCGATCTTGAGGATCCCGTAGCCGAGGCACTGGTTGTCGTGGACCAGGTCGAAGTCCCGGGTGCGCTGCATGAGCGCGTTGGCGGCGCGGGCGGAGAAGGCCAGCGGTTCGGGGAACGTCCCGGTCAGGAACTGTGCTATCTCCATGAGGTCGTAGCGGTCGTTGATCTCCCAGTAGCCGGGGAGCCGGCCGGGGTAGTGATCGTTGAAGGTGTCGAGGCTCGGCAGCTTGTGCAACTCGATTCGTTCGTCGAGAACCGGGTACGGCTGGCCGCCGAACACTTCGACGGTGTGGCCGAGGTCGGCGAGCGCCTTGGTCAGATGCCGGGTGTAGACCCCCTGGCCGCCGACGTGAGGCTTGCCGCGATAGGTCAGATAGGCGATCCTCAACGGCGCGTCCGGGTCCAGCACGTTTCCCGACCCGTTCGAACCCATTCGTGCGAGGCTATCGGGCCCCCCCTACCACCCGGTAAGTGACCCGCCCAGCCAGTGATCAAGTCATCGATCCCGGATCGATGACTGGATGTCGAGCGCCGAGGGGTAGTCATCGATCCCGGATCGATGACTACCCTTCTTGGCGACTCTGAGGCACCCCTTTGTCAGACTGATGACATGCCACGGCGAAAGGGACTCGACCAGTCAACGTTCTTCCACGTGTGGAATCGAGGCGCCGATCGGCAGGACATCTTCACAGGTGCGCCCGATCAAGCCTTGTTCGAGTCCTTGATGTCCGAAGCGGTCGAACGCTCCGGAGCTCGGCTTCACGCCTACGCCCTGATGAACAATCACTTTCACCAGATCATCGAGGCGGAAGGCGATCAACTCTCCGAGGTCATGTACCACCTCGGGCGTGGATACGCCGTCTGGTACAACCAGGAAGGCGGGAGAACCGGGCCGGTCTTCGACGGTCGATTCGGTTCGCTACCGATCACGGATGACACGATGCTGATGGTCGAGGGTCGCTATGTCCATCGGAACCCCGCAGACATCGTGGGGTTGGACGGACTCGTCAACTACCGATTCTCGAGCTTGGGTGTGTACGCAGGCGTTCGGTCGCAGCCGAGCTGGCTCTCGACGGGAGTGTTGGCGAGCCCGTTTCGCGATCCCGACGCGCTGGTCAGCTACGTACGTCGGACCTTGGCGAGCGATGCGCAATACAGCGGCCGGCGCCCGCCGCTCGTCCGAACGGAGCTTCAAGATCTCGAGCACGCTGTCCAGGCGGTCACCGGCGTGGACTGGTCTGTGCTGCGTACCTCCGCGAGTGGCGCCCGTAACGATGCTCGAACTGTCACCGTGACCCTCGCCGTCGAGCTACGACTGGGATCGAGCGCTCAGCTCGCCCGCTGGTTCGGCTTTCCGTCCGAGCGAGCGGTTCGGAACTGCTCGGCGAAAGGGCGGATTCTGATCGCTCGCGATCGGCCGTTCGCGAGTCTTCGCCGCCGGGTGCTCGATCGCCTCGTCGTCGGGCTCGACCGTTCGGCCGCCGCCTGAAGGTGTAGTCATCGATCCCGGATCGATGACTACAGGTCGGCGCTTCACGCGCAGTCATCGATCCGGGATCGATGACACTGGTCAGCAGGTGATGGAGACGCTGCCGCTGGTGGAGGCCGTGTTGCCGCGGGTGTCGTTGGCCGTGATCGTCCACGACCAGGAGCCCGAGGCGCTGGCCGGGTTGTTCGGTTCGTAGTTGACCGACACGTTTCCGAACCAGCCGTTGGCACCCGACGACATCGAGGCGCTCCCCGACTGACCGCCCGGCCCGGACACCGAGAGCGTGGCCGACCCGACCCCTGACTCATCCGTGATCGAGACGGTCCCGGAGATCTGGACCGACGCCGAGCAGAAGCCGTTGACCGCCGCGTTGCGAAGTGCCGGCGGGTTCTCGGGGCCGGCTGCCGACAGGGTCACGTTGAACGTCGAGCCGGCGCCGAACACCTGTACGCTCGCACCGGCGGTCGCACCTTCCGACAGCCCGGTGCGGTTGATGGATGCCGTGACCGCCGTCGAGGCTCCTCCAGCGAGCGTCCCGGCCGTCGGCGACACGCTGAACGGTGCAGGGTTGCCCGCCACCGTGAAATCGAGGGGGAGATCCCCCGTGTTGGTGAGCGTGACCGAACCCGACGTCGCGCTCGACCCGAGGTCGATGCTCCCTCCGTCGACCGTCAGCTGGCCCGGTCGCGGTGGCTGCGTGGTGGTCGTGGTGGTCGTAGTGGTCGTGGTGGTGGTCGTGGGGTTGCCACGCGGCGTGGGGACGGGCGACGGGATGGGTGACGGCGGCGGGTTGGGGGTTGGGGACGTCGGCGCTCGAGTCGTGGCCGGCGTGGTTGGCGGCGCGGGAGCGGGTGGCCGGGTCGTCGTTGGTTGCGTCGTGCTCGGCACGACCTTCGAGGGGTCGGTCACCGAGCCCGTTGCCGGAGTCGACGCAGGATTCGACCGGGCGGGCGTGGACGATGTGGCGACCTCGGCCACCCGCGTGGGATTCGACACGACGATCGCGGCTGTCGTCGCCGGTCCCGAGGTCGTCGTGGTGGTCGACTCCGTTGTCGTCAGCTCCAGTTCGCTCCCCGTGTCCCGAATCAGGCCTTCGTCGGCATCGGTCGAGTTCAGCCACAGGAAACCCAGCCCCGAGACCACGAGGATGAGCGATGCGGCTGCCGTCGGAGCGACCCAGGCAGCGGCACGACGTGCGACGCGCACCACCTGGGGGAACCCGTCGTGGGCGGTGAACCGATACGGCGTCGAGGGACCCGCCGCCTGGAGCGACGCGGCGCCCAGGATCCGATCGCGCAATGCCGCGGGCGCCGCGAAGACGGGTGCGGCGCCGAACACCGCAAGTGGAGCCACCCGGCGCCGGCGCGAATCGCAGACCTCGCAGTTGTCGACGTGGCGCGAGACCCGCTTGCGGAGGAGGACGGTGAACTCGCCGTCCCACTGGCCCAGCAGCTCGTCGAGTTCGCCGCAGTCCTTCCGACCTGCCTTGGCGACCACGTACGCCGCGAGACTGCGCTCGACACGCTCCCGCATTCGATGCACGAGCGTGTAGCTCTGATTCGTGCTCACGCCGAGCGCATCGGCGAGGTCCTGCCCGCCGAGTCCCTGGCGAAGGGACAGCTCGAGCACCAGCTGATCGCGTTCGTCGAGACCTCGCGCCGCACCGCGGACGAGTTCGGCGAGGTCGTCGGCGGCGGCGTCGTCAGCGACGGCCTCGCCGACTTCCTTGCTGCGGTCATCCACGAGGTCGTACCCGTCGTCGGAGCCTGAGAAGTCGGTGGCGATCGTGCGCCGCCGCTTCTTCGAACGTCGATAGACCTCGTTGCGCAGAATCGCGAACAACCAAGGTTTCAGGCGGTCGGGGTCGCGCAGTTGGCCCATGCGCTCCGCCGCGATGAGGATGACGTCGTGCAAGACGTCGGCTGCTTCGTTGCGGTCGTTCAGCATCGCGGCAGCGGTGTCGTGCAGCGAGTCCGCGTAGCGGTCGTAGATGCCACCGAGCGCGCTCGGATCGCCGGCCAGGTGGCCGGCGACCAATCCAGCGTCGCTCGAGTTCATCGTCATGGGCCATGTGGCCTCCTCCTCACCTGTCCAGAGCGGTGAGCGGAGGCGATCTCGCGGTTTTCGACGGTCTTCCCCGGGTGCGTCCCAGGCGGAGGTTCACCAGTCGATCGTCATCGTACGTCGGAGGGGGTGGGCGGATGTCGTGAGTTCGGGCCGAACGTTGAGCGCGTCGGGCGGTCCGGATTGTGGCTCGACGCACGTTGCGTGATGAGGTTGGTCGTAGATCACCCAGTGCTCGCAATCGGGCGAGGCCACGGTCACGACAGGTGCAAGACGTCGTTCGTAGTGGAGTTCCACCGGTGCGCGGTTCACGAAACAGTCATCCCAGGGCGGCTCGGTCGGCGCGACCAGTCGACCCGTGGGAAGCCCGACGGCATCCAGTTCGAACATCGCGATCGGGTGGACGACGAGTCGATCTGGTTTGGCGAACCAGGGATGCCAACCGAGTGCTGCCGGAAAGACCGCGCCGTCGTCGGCCTCGACGGACAGCGCGAGATCGAGTCGTCTCGGTGACACGGTGATGCGCTGGCGGGCGACACCGGGAAGATCCCAGCCCAGCGCACCGTCCAGCCGGCACGTTGCCTCGATGCTGTTGGTCGCAGCATCGACCACGTCCCAGCGTCGTGCGAACGTGGTCCCGTGAATGGCGTGATGTCGGCGATCGTCAGCACTGATCGGTCCGACCGGTGCCGCCTGCGGTGGACGGATCGGGCCGCCTCCAGTCCCGACGTCATCGGCATGGTTCAGTTCGAGCCCGATGTCCCGCCCGAAGAACTGGAAGCGACCGTTGCGCAGGCGTCCTGCCCACGGCGCCATCGGGAACGAGCCCCACCCGGTCGAGGACGGGTCGTGTTCTTCGTCCCGAGCAAGCAGATCGACCGTGTCGGCATCGTCGGTGACCGTGATCTGTCGGATCCGGGCACCGGCAGCGAGATCGATCTCGACGGTCGTGCGCGGCCGGGCGTCGCCCACCGGTGTGGCCAGATGGATCACGTCGTCGGACATGTCCCGCACCCTACGAAACTCACCAGGAGGTCGCCATGGACCGCGCAGGCATCCGGGCGATCAGGAGGCCGGTGGCGGCGTGTTGGTTCGCGCCGACGCCGACGTGCGAGCATCTTCGGATGCGCGCCGTCGTTCAACGGGTCCTCTCCGCTGCCGTCACCAGCAGAGCGGTCGGCGAGTCGGATGCGCAGACCGTGGGTCGGATCGGCCCTGGGATGTGCGTGCTCGTCGGCGTCACCCACACGGACGATCGGGAGAACGCGGAGAAGTTGGCCGCCAAGCTCTACGGCCTACGCATCTTCGACGACGCTGACGGGGTCATGAACCTCGCGGCACCCGACGTCGGCGGCGAGTTCCTCGTCGTCAGCCAGTTCACGCTGTACGGGGACACCCGTCGAGGCCGTCGCCCCAGCTGGACCGAGGCGGCGCCGACCCGAGCATGCCGAGCCGTTGGTCGATCACGTCGTCGACGAGCTTCGAGCGTTCGGGGCGGTCGTCGCGACCGGTCGCTTCCGAACGGAGATGGTGGTCGATCTCGTCAACGACGGGCCGGTGACGCTGGTGATCGACGTCTGATCAGCCGGGGTCGACAGCTGCTCGGCGTCGGCGGGCGTCAGCACCGAACCACACCGACGCTGCCGCGGCGACCAGCAAGGCCACGATGAACGGAGCATCGCCGAGCGACGTGTACCAGGTCGACCCGGTGCGGAGGTCGATGTCGCGTACGATCACCACTTGCTCGGTCTGTGAGCCGCGTTCGACAACGGTCCCGTCGGGGGCGACGAAGGCGGTGAAGCCGGTCGGAGAGACCTGCACCACCCAGCGACCCGTCTCGATCGCGCGGAGACGGCTCGACGCGACCTGCTGCGTCTGCACGATGGTGCCGGTGTAGCTCGCGCCGTTCGTCGGATTGATGATCGCCCCGGCGCCCAACTCGACCCCCTCGCGGACTCGCCCGCCGAAGAACACCTCCCACGAGATGACCGTCGCCAGCTTCTCTCCACCCGGCAGCTCGATCACGGCGGGCGTCTTCCCGGGGACGGCATCACCCACGCGGTCGACCGCCGACGTGATCCGTTCGAGCACGCTGCGCAGTGGTACGTATTCGCCGAACGGGACGCGACGAACCTTGTCGTACCGGCTCACGATCTCGCCGTCGGGGCTGATCACCACCTGCGCATTGGTGAAGCGTCGACGTCCGTCCACCTCGACGTCCTCGGTCAGCCCGACCGAGACCGGCACACCGAGCCGAGCCGCCTCGGCGGCGATCCGCTGGGCGATCTCCGACGACTCGAACGTTACGACGTCGATCGTGTTCTCCGGCCACAAGACGAGATCGAGATCCGGGTCGGGCTCGATCGCAGCGGTGGCCTCGAGGTGCCGTTCCGTGACGACGATCGAGGGGACCTCGAGGGCGGAGGTGCCCTGTTCGCCGCCGCCCTGCACGGCGGCGATGCGCAGCGTCTCGGCCGGTCGCGCGGCCGTCGGGACACACGAACGACAGGGCCCCCACCACACAGACCACCGCCAGCGCACACCACTTCAGACGCGCCGCGAGCCGGGCGCTCGCATCGTCGGTCTTCGGGCTGCCCATCGATGTCCAACCGATGCCCACGAGTACTCCGAGCTGGAACACCACCCAGGTCACGAGGATCACGCCGCCGATGGCGGCGATCTGCCCGAGCGGGCCACCCACCTGTGAGATCCCCATCGACGCGAGCGGCACGCCGCCGAACGGGAAGGACAGGCGGAGCGCCTCGGCGAGCGTGTGGATCACGGGCCGGCCGATCACCCGCCACGGACCGGTCGGGGCGATCGCAGCCGCCACCGATTGGTAGCCGGCGAAGATCGTGCCCGCTGCGATGTATCCCGGCCCGGTCAGTTGGATCATCCATCCCATCCCGAGGAACATCCACCCGGCGCCGAAGAGCCAGCCGTACAGGAATCGTTCGCGCCGGCTCGGTGTCGCGCCCAGCGCCACCTCGAAGCACGCGACGCCGATGATCGCCAACGGCCAGAAGCCCCAGGGAGGAAGCGACAACGCCAGGAGAACACCTCCGCCGAGCGCCAACGCCGGGTTGGAGATTCGATCGTGGACCGGCCGGCTGGACGCTGTGGCGTCGCTGGCATCGGGGCAGGGATCAGCGGCGATGGGGGCGGAAGTGTCGGGGCCGGCGCTGCTCACGGGTGACTGTTCTACCCGCGGATCGAGACGTTGGTCAGGCGGCGAGTTCGAGGTTGACGACGATCCGCTGCCTCACCGAGCCCGGTGGGTGGCAGGCGAAGAGCGTCGCGGTCGGGGTGTCGGTCGGATCGACGATCCAGATCGCATCCGGATTCACGATCTGCGTGCCGGTCACCCGATATGGGATCTCGCCGGCGTCGGTGGTGAACATCACCGTGTCGCCGGCGACGAGCTGATCGATGTGGCGAAACGGACCGCCGTGGCTCGTGCGATGTGCGGCGACGACCACGTTGCCGACTTCGCCGGGCATCGCAGTACCCGGCCAGTGGCCGGGGCCGTTGTCGAGCGTGGTCAACCGGATGCCCTCCAGCAGTGGTGCGTCAACGCCCAGCTTGGGGATCGCGATGACCGCCGAGCAGGATCTGGTCCTCGTAGCCGCGTGGGTCGGGAGGCGGAGGAATCGGTTGCGGCGGTTCGGCCGGAAGTGTGGTCGGGGCCGACGTCGTCGTCGTGGGGGTGGTCGTCGTCGTGGCGGTCGTCGTGGTGGTCGTCGAGGTCGTCGACCCCGGCAGGATCGGTGCTTCTTCGACCGTGACACCGGTTGACGTGAACACGTTGTCGGGAGGGGTCGTCGTGGCCGGTGGATCGGTGGCCGGAGCATCGATACCGCTGGTGCGGATCCGTTCGTTTCCGGCACCGATCACGAACGGAACCGCACCGGCGGCCACGACGGCGATGACCGCAGGTACCCCGACGGTGAGCATCGAGCGTCGTGAGATCGGCGTCTCGGTGGCGCTAGCGGACGCGTCCGAAGGAACAGCGGAGCGCGCACCGTCAGAGGGTTCCATCTCGTTCATGATGACAGATTCGCGGTCATCTGGACAGAGTGTTCAGCGATTGTTCTCCCGCTGCGAACACACGCCGGAATCCCGATTCCGTCGTAGCTGCTTCCGGCGACCAGGATTCCCGGCTCGAGGCCAGAGCGGAGGGTGTCGACCCAGCGCCGGTGGTGGGGGCGGTATTGGGCGAACGCTCCCGGCCAGCGGGTGAGCCGCACCTCGGTCGGGCTGAAGGCCACGCCGAGATGGCGGCGGAGGTCGTCGAGGGTGCGGGTGACGATGTCGTCGTCGTCGAGGTGGAGCACCGGCGCGCCGGCGCGTCCGAGCGACACGCGCAGGATCTGCCCGCCGGCGGGAGGTGCCCAGTGCGCCCACTTCTGGCTGCCGAACGAGGCGGCGGTGACGTCACGTTGCACGGGCTTCGGCACGAGGTATCCACTCCGCCCACGCAGACGGTCGGGGAACTCGTCGTCGGGTACGTGCAGGGTGACCATGACGACGTCGGCGCGGTCGGCCTCGTGGCCGGAGGCCGGGAAGCCCTCGACGAGGTCAGCTGCTCGATCGGCGGGTACGGCGCAGATCACCCCATCGAACTCGTCACCGCCGACCTGCCAGCCGGACTCCGACCGTTCGACACCAACGTCCTGGCCGAGCCGGACATCGCCACCGTGCTGCTCGAAGGTGTCGACGGTCGCGCTGACCAACTCGTGCATGCCGCCACGAGGAGCTCCGAAGATCGGCGCAGCCGCCGCGGATGCGGTCCCGACGGAGCGACGAGCGACGCGGCGCGCTGCGAGCAGCAGGCTCCGATCGTCCGTGAGCGCGGCGAGTTGGGGGACCTCGGCGAGGCTGAAGTTGTCGGTGTCGGCCGCGTAGATGCTGCCGATCAAGGCGTCGACGAGACGTTCGTGCACCTCGTCGCCGAATCGTGACCGCACGTAGGTGCCGATGTTGTCGTGGTCGGTCGACGAACGGAGGAGGAAGGGTTCGAGTGCAGCCCGCACCTTGCCTCGCCATGAGATCAACCCGCTCCGTGCGAGCGCCAGCGGGTTCCCGGGCACGCCGAGTACGAGTCCGTCGGGGATGTCGTGGAGACCGTCGTGCCACACGGCGGCACCGACCCGTTCGGGATGGACGAGGTCGTCACCGAGCCCGACCGCTCGTGCGAGGTCGACCGCCTCGGGCACCCGAGCGAGAAACGCGTCGGCGCCTGCGTCGACGCAGTCCAGTCCGGCGAACGATGTCCCGCCGATCCGTCCGCCGACCCGGTCGTCACGGTCGAACAGCACGACCTGATCCACCTCGGCTGCGAGGTCGGGCTCGACGAGGCGGTGGGCGGCGGCGGCACCGGTGATCCCGGCTCCGATGACGGCGATGCGACGATTGTCCACGTTCGGCCTCGGGTGAGTGGCGGTCAGTCCTCGACCGCGTCGATCACGCGATCTGCGAGCGCCGACATCACGTCGGCGTCGTCGTTGACACAGGCGGTCCGGTCGAACAGGAGGCCGGCGTCGTCCGCCCGGTGCCGCGCCTCGATGTCCAAGTCGTAGAGGACCTCGAGGTGATCGGCGACGAAGCCGCACGCGCTCACGATCACCCCACCGACTCCGGAGTCGGTGCCGAGGTCGTCGATCACGTCGAGGATGTCGGGCCCGATCCACGGTTCGGGGGTGCGCCCCGCCGACTGCCAGCCGATCATCCAGTCGTCGCCTTCCGCGAGGTGGAGCTCGGCCGCCACCGCTTCGGCGGTGGCGCGCAATTCGTCGGGATAGGGGTCGCCACCGTCGATGATCCGCATGGGGAGCGAGTGGGCCGTGAAGACGACGCGCACGCCGCGTTCGTCGCCTGCTTCGGCGAGCGTGTTGCTCATCGCTGCGTGGCGCGATCGGAGATCGTCGGCCAGGAACTCGACGAACGCGGGCTCGGTCGCCCAGCTGTCGATCCCGACGACGGGGGTCGTGTCACCCGCCTGTTCGACGCCGTCACGCGCACGCTGCTGATACTGGCCGATCGAGTACGACGAGTAGTGCGGGGCGAGGACCACGCCGACGATCCGACCGAACCCGGCTCGCGAGAGCTCGGCGGCACCGGCTTCGACCTTCGGGTCGGCGTGCTTGAGGCCGAGCGTGACGTGGAATCGATCGGGTTCGCGCTCGTCGAGCGCGCGTTGCAGCGCGTCGCGTTGGTTCTCGGTGAGCACGGCGAGTGGTGAGATACCGCCGATGGCGTCGTAGCGGGCGACGAGATCGGCCAAGGCCTCGGGCGTGGGCGGACGGCCACGGCGGATGTCGGTGTAGTACGGCTCGATCTCGTCCGGGCTCCGCGGCGTGCCGTACGCCATCAGCACCACGCCGGTTCGGTCTGCATTGTCAGCGATCATCGGGCACAGCTTTGCGTGGACCGTCCGCGGTTCACACATCCGTGGTCGTCGCTGCCGTGGACGCATGCACGTGATCGACGACGGCCTGCAGCACGTCGGGGTCGCTGTACTGATTGACGCCGTGGCCGAGGTTGAAGATGTGCCCGGGATGGCGCCGACCCTGCTCGTCGGTGTTGTCGGCGAGCACGCGGTCGGCTCCGGCCACCGCCACGTCCGTCCCGGCGAGGATCAACGCAGGGTCGAGGTTGCCCTGGACGACGAGGTCGGCGCCGAGGCGGCGGCGGGCATCGCTGATCGGTGTCCGCCAGTCGAGGCCGAGGATCCGTGGGCCGGCGCCCGGCATCGCGTCGTACATCGCTTCGAGCAGATGATCGCATCCGATACCGAAGTGCACGCAGGGAGCGTTGGGGTGCCGTGTCCGGAGTTCGGCGAACACCCGTGTCGAGTGCGGGAGGACGAAGCGTCGATAGTCGACCAGGCTCGAGTGAGCCGGCCCACGAGTCGAAGAGTTGGAACGCCTGCGCTCCGGCGTTGAGCTGGGCGTCGATGAAGGTGATCGCGGACGTCGGCCAGTCGGTCCATCACGTCGTGGAACAGCGACGGCTCACGGTGCATCATCGACTTCGTGAACCGATAGTCCTTGCTCGGTCGCCCTTCGATCAGGTAGCTGCCGACGGTGAACGGTGCCCCGGCGAAGGCAAGGAGCGGAACCGAAGCGGGCAGCTCGCGTGCGAGCAGTTCGACGGTGTCGACGACGTAGCTGACGTCGTCGACGTCGAGCGGGCGCAGCCGGGCGAGGTCGTCACGGCTGCGAAGCGGGTGTTTCGGCGACCGGGCCGGTGCCGGGCGCAACGTCGATCCCGAATCCGACGGCGTGCGGCGGCACGACGATGTCGCTGTACAACACGGCGGCGTCGACGCCGTAGCGACGCACGGGCTGCAGCGTGATCTCCGCGGCGACCTCGGGTTGCTTGATCGCATGGAGGATCGATCCCTCACCGCGGACCCCCTTGTATTCAGGGAGCGATCGACCTGCCTGTCGCATGAACCACACCGGTGTGTGCGCACTCGGCCGTCCGTGTGCGGCATCGAGGAACGGGGCGGTGCGGTCGGTCATCGCAGCCGACGCTATCGGCGACTGCGGGACACGTGCCGTGGCGTCGATCGTGGAGTGCAGGCGGTCGCGGGCTCGACCGCCGATAGCATTTCTGCGCCCCGTTATGACCCAGCAGCATCCCGATCTCGCCGACGAACAGGCCTACATCGATCACGCGTACGAGTGCCTGGCCTCGAGCCGTGAGGCGGCGCTGCGCATCCGCGCACATGAACGAAGCCGATCTCGGTGGCACGTTCCAGGCCCGTTTCGAGCGCAATGCGTTCGACGAGGCGATCGTCAAGCGGCTCGAGGACCTCGCACCTCGGCGATTCATCGCTCGTGTTCGGCCGGATCGATCGTCTCGCCGAGGCCCCCGACCAGACCGAATCGTTCCACATCGGCCGCCTGGCCGTGGCCGACGAGGACCGCGAGCCGGTGGTGGTCGACTGGCGTGCTCCGGTTGCCGAGCCGTTCTACCGCGCGACCGGGCGCGAGCCGATGGGTCTGGCGCGGCGGCGTCATTTCGTCGTCGAGGGCCGCAACGCTCCTCGGGATCGAGGACGAGCTGTTCGGCGAAGGTCACCTCGGGCTCGGACACGACGAGGGGCTCGATGCCGATGCCGGCGTCGTCGTTGCCAACGAGACCGGGTTGCGTGGCTATTCGACATTGCTCGCCGTCGATCGAGCGCGGCCGCACCGGCACGCTCGGCGACATCGTCGCAACCATCCAGGGCGAGCAGGACGAGATCATCCGGTCGCCTCAGCACGGCGTGCTCGTCGTCCAGGGTGGGCCCGGCACGGGCAAGACCGTCGTCGCGCTGCATCGCGCGGCCTACCTGCTCTACACCCACCGGTTCCCGCTCGAGGACCAGGGCGTGCTCGTCATCGGACCGAACCGGGTGTTCCTGCGCTACATCGAGCGGGTGCTGCCGTCGCTCGGCGAGGCCGGGGTCGATCAGGTGGTGCTCGGCGACCTCGTGCGCGGCGTGCACGTTCCTCCGGCCGGGCGACGACGGTGACGATTCGCCGACCGCAGCTCGCCTGAAGGGTGAGGACCGGATGTCGGACATGATCGACAATGCCGTCTCCGATCGCGAGCGTCCGCTCCGCGACGACGTGGTTCTCCCGTTCGGTGCCGGGTACGTCCGGCTGCGCGCGGAGGAGTCGGCGCGGATCGTGAAGCACGCCGAAGCGCCGCTTCAAGCGGCACAATGCCGGTCGTCGCTACGTCGAGAACGAGGTGTGGTCGGCGCTGGCCGCAACGGTTCGTGATCCCGAGGTCGGTCCGCGCCAGATCAAGGACGCGTTCCGCGGCACCGACGACGGTCGTCGGGTCCTCGACTCGATGTGGCCGGTGCTCACGCCGGCGCAACTGCTCCACGACCTGTTCGGGTCGAAGGCGTTGCTCAAGCTCGCCGCCCGTGGCGTGATGGAGGAATCGGAAGCGCTTGCGCTGTTCCGGACGCGCTCGGAGACCGTCGACGACGTGCGCTGGACCACCTCCGACGTGGCGCTTGCTCGACGATGCATTCGACGTGCTCGGTCCGAAGCCGGGCAAGGGCGGCAAGCTCGACGAGTCGCGACGAGATCCGTACGTTCGGCCACATCGTGATCGACGAGGTGCAGGACCTCACGCCGATGCAGCTCAAGATGGCGACGCGTCGCTCGCTGAACGGATCGATGACGATCGTCGGCGACATCGCGCAGGCGACGGGTCCGCTCGCGCCTGATTCGTGGGACGACGTGCTCGCCCACCTTCCCGATCGCAAGCCGCCTCGGGTGATCGGTCTGTCGGTCGGCTATCGCATCCCCGGCCAGATCATGGAGCTCGCCAATCGGGTTGCCGCGGTCGCCACACCGGGCCTGCGTGCCCCGGTGTCGGTTCGGGTGGGCGAGGCCGGGCCCGCGATCGTGCGTGCACCGTCCGGTGGTGCTCTCGGTCGAACCGTCGCTGCCGAGGTCGCGAGCATGCAGGCTGCGATCCCCGAAGGCGTCGCTGGGTGTGGTCGCGCCCGATTCGATGTTGCCGTATCTGTCGGAGGCGTTGACCGCCGCCGGGGTCAATCACGGCACGGCAACTCGAACCGGCCTCGACGCAGGTGTGACTCTCGTCCCGGTGAGCGTGGTGAAGGGTCTCGAACTCGATGGCGTGATCGTGGTCGAGCCGAGCCGCATCGTCAGCGATCTCGAGTACGGCATGCGTGCGCTCTATGTCGCCCTGACGCGTTCGACACAGCGGCTCACCGTGGTACACGCCGACGAGCTGCCCGCACCCATGCGCTGACGACCCGGTGCCGCGCAACCGGGCCGGCGACGCGGCGTGGTCGACGCACCACGTTCCATGCGTTGCGGAGTGGGTCGGGACCACCGCGCAACAGAATTTGTGGGCTACCGGCAGTGGCCGAGGCCGCAGCGCATCGCGGCGGTGGGATCGTCGGGTGGTGGGAACACGACCTGAAAGGTCGGTCGGTAGACCCACGATGGTTCGCCGTCCCAGCGGTTGTGGGACAGCGACGCGATGAGGACGTCGTCGGGTCCGCCGAGGTTCTGCCCCTCGATCCACGACGAGAAGTAGGTGGTGCACTCCGTGTGCCCACACTTGGCGCCGGATCGGCGCCGTTCGACCTCGACGTAGGGGCCCGCGGGATGCACGGCCGATTCGATCACGATGTCCGTTCCGAACCAGTCGTCGACCTTGGTGATCGCGAGCCAGCGGCCGTTCTTGAGCAGGAATTGGCTCGGCACGGTCCACTCGCCCTTGGGGGCGACGACGGATACCGCCCGCCTCGACGAACTGCTCCACCCGCTGCCGGTCCAGTAGCTCGGTTCGTCGAAGACCCGTCCGGCGGGGACGCGGGCGACGGTCACCTGCTGGGTGCACGACCGATCGTGGGCTGCCCCGCCGAACACGGGGTCGTAGCCGAACTGACGGTGACAATGCGCGAACAGGTACGTCCAGTCGTCGTCCGACTCGATCGACCACCCGTACAGCGAGTTGCTCGCGTCGGCCGGCCGGCCGTACCACTCGAGGTTCCAGGTGGTCGGGTTGAAACGGGCGACGAACACGCCGCCCGGCTCGGCGCGCTCGAGATAGCGCTCACCTCGCTCGTTCATCTCGGCGGTGAAGATGTACACCTGACCGTCGCTCCCGATCTCGGCGTCGAGCGGCCAGAACCATCGGTACTCCGGTGCCGTGTCGTCGGTGAAGAGCCAGGCTCTCGGGTACTGGCTGCTGCCGCCGACGAGCACGTTGAAGCACGTGCCCACCTGGAGCATCCCGATGCTGTGGACGTAGCGGGCGCCGGTCGGCGTCCGGATGCGGGCATCCTGGAACGTCCACAACACGTTGCCGTTGTCGAGCGTCAGCGTCCGCGGGTAGTCGGCACCGATGATCCCTCCGGGTTCGCCATCGAACATGGTGCCGAGCGATCGAACGGTGAGATCGGGCAGACAGAAGCTGTCGGCAATGTAGGTTTCCGTGGCCCTGGTGTACGACTCGCGGCCGACGGTGAGCGGGTCGTCGTCGGCGTCGGCAGCTGAACCGGTGAAGCCGCACACCACGAGGAGTGCGGCCAGGAATGGCGCCAGCCCCCACTTCGCCCACGTCGTGTCGACCACGTGTCTCAGTATTGCCACTCCACGGTGTCGATCCGCCTCGCTCCGGACACTTCGTGTCGTGACATCGTCGAGACGCAGCGAACGGGCGGCTCAGACGTTGGCCGGCCAACCGCCGAATGTGAGGTCGGTTCCCGGCTGCGGGTCAGGAGTCACCGGTGTACTTGTCGATGAGATCGTTGAGGATGCCGAATGCCTTGTCGGCATCGGCGGGACGATTCGAGTCGACGGCGGTTCGTGCCATGTCGACGGTTGCCTGGATGCTGTTGACGAGTTCGGGATTGGTGGCCTCGATCTCGGCCTCGATCGCCGCCCAGCTGCCTTCGATCCGCGCGATCGTGGCGTCTTCGTCGCCGTCACCGGCGATCTCGGCGCTGAGCCGGCTCATGTCGATACCGATCTCGGGCAGCAAGTCGGCTGCGGAGCCCTCGATCGGGATCGTGGTCGCCGGTGCGTCGGGATCGACGATCACGCCGGTGTCGAGCGGGCTCGTGTCGTCCTCGGCGATCTCGCGCCCTTCACCACCGGTGAGTTCCGCCTCGCTCAACTGGTCGGTGGGGTCGTCGGTGCTGGAGTCGTCGATCGTCGTCGTGCCACATCCTGCGAGGACCGCCACCGTGGCGACGGCTGCCGCGCTGACCCGGATCCGACTGTTCATCACGCCATCATGCCCGCTGGCGCCCGGCTGCGACGTTCACGGTGAAACGAGAATCCTGTCACTTGCGAACGATCCGACACCGATGTGGCGCCCTTCGATCTCGACGGTGAGCGTACCGTCGGGCGACAGTGCCGTGACGGTGCCGACATTGCCGGGCTGGATGGCGGACGCTTCGAGGAACTCCAGCAGGCCTGGTTCGAACTCGAGTTCTTCGGTGATCCGACGGACGGTGAAGGCATCGCCGACCGCGATCGTCGACAGCGGTTCGGAATCGGGGGCCACGTAGCCGGATCCCGGGATCGGGTTGCCGTGTGGGCAGGTCGTCGGATCACCCAGCAGATCGATCAGCGCCTTCTCCACCGATTCGCTGATCACGTGCTCCCACTTGCCGGCCTCGTGGTGCGCCTCGGCCCACGAGAGTTGCAGGACGTCGGTGAGGAACACCTCAGCGAGTCGGTGCCGTCGGACGACCGATTCGCCAAGTGTGCGACCGGCTTCGGTGAGCTTGATGCCCCCGTCGGACGTGATCAGCCCTTCGGCTTCGAGCCGCTTCATCATCTCGCTGACAGCGGGGCGGCTCACCTGCAGGCGCTCGGCGATGCGCGCTTGGATCACGTCGAGGTCGTCCTCGCGCAGCTCGAAGATGCACTCGCAGTATTCCTCGAAGGCGGGATGGTGCTCTCCGGCGGCGGGCATGGCGCGATTCTACCTACTCGGGATTCGGACGATCTCGGCGAGCCCCGATTCGGGTGGGTTCGTGCAGCAGTGGCCGTTCGTTCATCGTCAGCGGAGGAGCTTGCGGAGCCAGGACTCGCTGTAGCGCAGGCGTCGAGACAGCTGCTCGTTCGTGGCAGTCGCGACGCGGGAGACACCGGCCAGCCGGTTCATCTCCAGTTGCACCTTCGAGTGGCTCCAGCCCGTGACGTCGACGAGGCGTTTTGCGACGTGGGCGTTGCGCGTGCGCAAATCGTCCTTCATCTCGGCCACGCTGAGCGCTCCGCTCGCAACGCGACCGGCGGCGGTCGGGATCTCCGGGAGATCGATGCGGAGCGTCGGGTCGGATGCGAAGAACGGGGCCGGTGGGTCTGGTTCGTCGTCGAACGCGGCGAGGTGGCCGACGTCATAGGTCGGTTCGAAACGCACCTCGGTCATTGACTCCTGACCCCCGGCGATCACACCGCCATCGGCGCCGACGGTGTGGATCGCGATGTCGGTCGCGTGGGCGCGGACGACGGAGAACTCCGAGAACAGGGCGAGCTGTTCCGCGTCATCGGCGACGCGCTGGTCGTCGAGTTCGCCGTCGGGTCGGAACTCGTCGCCGTCCTGTGGGTCGGGAGGTCGCAGGACGTGCCGGCGCGCCTCGGCGATCGCGAACGCGTGCGCCCGGAGCCGTGGATCGTCCGGGATGTAGACGTACGCCTTCTGGCTCGCACGTTCGGCCTGCCAGCGGACGAATCGTCCGATCGCCTGGCGGAAGAACAGTTCGGTCGACGTCGTCGTGGCGAACACCCCGACCCGCAGACGCGGAATGTCGACGCCCTCTGACACCATGCGCACCGAGACCATCCACGGCCGGTCGTTCTGCGCGAACTCTGCGATCGTCTTCGACGCCCCGGGATCATCGCTCACCACCACGTCGGCCGGTACTCCGAAGCGGTCCCGGAGCAGTCGTGCGATGCCCTGTGCATGTTCCTGGTCGATCGCGATCACGAGGCCGCCCGCGTCCCGCTGACCGCCCGCTGCGGGCGCGGCGGATCGAATCGTGCGCAGCTGGTCGACCGCTTCGGCGAGCACCGACGGCATCCATTCGCCTTCGAGGCTGAGCGCGGTCCGCAGTCGCATCGAGGCCTGATCTCGCGTCAGTTCGTCCTGGAACGACGCAGACAGCACGTCGCCCGACGCGGTGGTCCACTCCATCTCGCCGTCGACGCGCGGGAAGTACACCGGTCGCACGACGCCACCGTCGCGCAGCGCGTCGGCGTAGCCGTACGTGTAGTCGGCATGCGCGAGCTCACCTTCGCCCGTCGTGTGGTAGCGGACGAACGGGATCGGAGCCGCGTCGCTGCGGAACGGTGTGCCCGACAGCGAGAGCCGGCGGTGGGCGTGGACGAAGGCTTTGCGAATGCCGTCGCCCCAGGCCTTCTCGTGCCCGGCATGGTGCACCTCGTCGAGGATCACGAACCCGTCCGCCGAGAGCCCCGCCAGTTTCGATGCGGCGGCTCCTGCCGCGACCTGCTGGTAGGTCGTGACGAGCCCGTGGACGTCGCGGGCCAGTCCATCACCGGGTGACCAGTTCGGGTCGAGTTCGAGTCCGAGTCGGTGGGCCGCGAGCGACCACTGGGTCTTGAGGTGGCTCGTCGGCGCGACGACGATCAGCGGCCGGGACTCGGCGGCGAGGGTCGCACGGGCGCACGTGAGCGCGAACGTCGTCTTGCCGGCCCCCGGGGTGGCGACGGCGAGGAAGTCGTGCTGGATGGAGCCGTCGGTCGTGTCGGGTGTCTCACCCGCGTTGAACAGGTCGAACGCGGCGCGCTGCCACGGGCGGAGGGTGATCGTCGACACGGCGGGGGAGGTGGTCTGGTGTGGGTGAGGGGGGAGGCGGAGACGGGGCGGTCCTGAAACGCCGGAGCGGACAGGGGACCGCCGAGACTACTGTCGAAGGTGATGAAGCAGCAGTGACGTCCATCGTTCTCCCGTCGACGGTTTCCTCGTCCGCCGCGCCGGCGTCGCACGGGCCCAGTCCGCACTCGGGGCCGCCACGCTGTCAGGGGGTGAAGACCGCGCGCTCGAGCGGCTCGACGTCGTGGACGAGCCGCGCACGCCGTGGGAGTTGCGGTTCGAGATCCCGACAGTTGCGCACAGGGGTGACCCCGTCGCCACGGCGAATGGGGCGGTGTTCGAACGTGGAGGGTTCCGGCTCGGCCCGGTCGACCTCGACATCGCCCGGGCCGAACGGGTGGCGGTCGTCGGCGCGAACGGGAGCGGCCCAACCATCCTGCTGGTGTTGCGTTCGGTCCGGATCGACCGCACGCTCTGCCTCGAGTCGGCCGTGGTGACCGAGCATTCCGCCCAGGGAGCAGGGTCGCAGGGAGCGGTCGACGACGACGCACCGTCGTGAACCGATCCGTTGACGTCGGTCAAGGGGCAAGATCACTTCAAGAGTTCGAGATGCCACTTTCCGTGGGTGGGCAGTCGGCGTAGGTTCGCGTCCGGAGACCTGACGCGCGGGTGTTGGGTCACGGGTCATCCGAGGCGGACAATGGACGAAGGTAGAGCACACGACCAACGGTGGCATGCGCATCCGCTCGTCGCGCGCCTCATCCGTTTGGCGGTCTTCGTCGTTCCGTTCATCACGGCGATGTTCGTGGCGTTCGTTCTCTCGACTCGCCTGCCGGTGTCGTCCTCGCTTCCGATCAGCGTGGTGCGGTGGTTGGGTATCGTGGTCATCTCGACCGTGGCGATGGTCGCCGCGGATCGCGTGGCCCGTCGCTTCCTGCCGCTGTCGGTGCTCTTCCGGCTCACGCTCGTGTTTCCCGATCAGGCACCGTCGCGATTCGCCGTGGCGATGCGGATCGGCACGACGGCACAGCTTCGTCGCCGGCTCGAAGCCGCACGCGAGGTGCCGGTCGACGAGACGCCGCAGCAGGCTGCGGAGCGCCTGCTCGAACTCGTCGGACTGCTGAGCCATCACGATCGATTGACGCGGGGACATTCCGAACGGGTCCGTGCCTACTCGCACCTGATCGGCGAGGAGATGGGTCTCACCGAGTCGGAGTTGGACAAGCTGCGTTGGGCCGGCCTGCTCCACGACGTCGGCAAGACGGCGATTCCGACGGAGATCCTGAACAAGCCCGGTGAACTCACCGCCGCTGAACAGGAGTCGATCAAGTTGCACCCCGATGCGGGACGCGCCCTGGTCCAGCCGCTCGTCGACTGGCTTGGTGATTCCGTCAGAGCAGTCTGGGAGCACCACGAACATTTCGACGGCCTGGGCTATCCCCGAGGTCTGTCCGGCACCGATATCTCGTTCGCCGCACGGGTGGTGAGTGTTGCCGACTCCTTCGACGTGATGACATCGGCGCGCTCGTACAAGAAGCCGATGTCCGCCGTGACGGCACGGGCCGAACTGGCGGCATGTTCCGGTTCGCAATTCGACCCGATCGTCGTGCGGAGCTTCTTGAACATCTCGCTCGGGCGACTCCGTCTGATGACCGGTCCGCTCGCATGGCTGGCTCAACTCGCCCTGTTCGAGCCGAGCGGTGTGGTGCACGCCGGCTCATCGTCGCTCCAGTCGGGTGGGGCCGGCGGAACCGGTGGTGCGGCCGGCTCGGCCGGTGCCGCAACCGCCGGCGCGGCGGTGTCGACCGGTTCGACGGGTGTGATGTCGACCGTGGCGGCCACCGCAGCAAGCGTTGTGGTCAGCACAGCCGGGATCGTTGCAGCAGCACCACTGACGATGGAGCGGACGGACACCGTTGCTGTCGTCCAGACGTCGGCCGACGGTCGCGAGCGCGGCGACCTCGCATCGCCTGCCCAGACGGTCGTCGTCATCGACACCGATGACGAGACGGCACGTGTCGAGGACTCGAATCCCACGCCGGCCGAAGCGACGGATTCGTTCGTCTTCGACGCGGAGGCCGATGACAACGGCGAGACGGCCGAGCCAGCGGATGCCGCCGACGTCGATGCCGACCCGACGCCAGTCGTTGCAGATGACGACGCGGGAGCGGACGACCGACCCGACCCTGCGTCCGATTCACCCTCGACCGCGTCCGGTTCGCCCACCACCACGACCGATTCGCCGACGGCCACGACGAAGGCACCGCCGACCACGACGACGCAGGCATCGCCGACCACGACGACGCAGGCATCGCCGACCACGCCGACCACTATCGCGCCGACGACCACGACCACCACGACCACCACGACCTCCACGACCTCCACGACGACCACCACGACCGCGCCTGCCGGCCGCGGGACATTGAGGTTGCACTTCGGCGGCGACGTGACGAAATCGACGACCGCGCCTCCGTTCCACAACATCCTGGGGGAAAGCCCGCCAAGCATCCCGCTCCCGAACTTCGACACCGATCGGGACTCCGCTCCCGGCGTGGTGCTCGCCAAGGATTCTGCCGGCATCGATGGTTCGGACCCCACCAAGGTCCTGAAGTTCGCTGGAGAATTCCTCTCGGCGCTCGAGATCGACGGCAATGTCCATGTTGATCTGTACGCAGCGCCGAAGGACTTCAGTCGCAAGGACATCGACGTTGAGGTGGGCGTGTACCGGTGCAGTTCGCTCGGTGATTGCAGTCTCCTCGGCTCCGACACACGGCAGTACAAGGACGCCGATTCCTGGATGAAGAAGAAGTTCCACATCCATGGAGTTCAAGCGACGATCAATGTCGGCGAGTGGCTCGAAGTACGCGTCGCCGTGCTCGACTCGTCGGACGACGATGCATGGTTCGCCTTCGGGACCGAGAGCTTCGACTCGCGCCTTGATCTTCCGGGCGGCGCAGGCGGCGACTGATCCAGCCGTCAGCGTCGATCGTCACCACTGCGGTGTGATCCGCCCGAACCATCGAGCCCGTCGACTGCGATCGGCGGGCTCGATCGCGTCGAGCGGCAACCGAAATAGGCTGAGATTCGTGTAGTAGAGGATGGAGGCAAGGAACACGGCGTGAACGACGACGACTTCGACGATTTCTCCCGGCGGGCGTACCCCCGTCTTGTTGCGCTGGGATTGGCGATGTCGGCTGAACGGCACGTCGCACAAGAACTTGCGCAGGAGACGCTGTTGCGGGCCTACCACCACAGACACGACCGCGCCATCTACGACTCTTCGATGGCATGGTGCTGCAGCGTGATGGGCAGCCTGCTCAGCGACCAGCATCGGTCCCGGATCACGGAGCGCATGGCTGGCGAACGGTTGCAGGCACGAGCCGACGCCGACCCGATCCCCGGCACTGGCTCAGCCGATCCGGCGCAGCAGGGCGCGGCGCGTCGGTGGAGTGAACTGGTGGCACCGCTCTCACCGCAGCAGCGGCTCGCAGCAACTTGCGGCCAGTGCTCGACGCGCCCTCACCGATCGGCGACGACGAGGGGGCACGGTCATGAGTCACGACCACGCCGATGATCTCGAGCTCCGAGGGGTCGCAATGGCGGCGTTCGACGAACACGAACGTTCGGTCTCGGGGGCCGAGACCGAGCTGGCGCTCGGCGCCGTCCGTTCCCGCATCGCTGCCGGTGACCCTGGCGGGACCTCGCCGGTGCTCGCTCCGCAAGCTGTTGCCCGACGGCGTTCTCCCTGGTTGGTGGTGGTCGCAGCAGCGGCAGTGATCGCCCTCATCGCCGGGGGATTGGTCGCGGTGCTCACCGACGGTGACGACGGCAGCATCGTCCCGGCCGCCGTCCCGACCGCTGTGGAGGCCGCCCCCGAGCCCACCACGCCAGACGAGGATCCGGTCGTTGCTCCGGAAACGACGACCGTCGACGAGACCCCCACGACAACTGCACCGAGCGCGTCCTTCGTGCAGCAGACGATCAGCGTCGACGCAGCGAATCCGCCCACCGGGGTCGCGCCAGTGGTCTTTGCGTCGATCCCGCTGGAGCCGAACCCGAGCGGCAACGGGGTGGTCTCCGTCGCCGTGGGTCCCGACGGAATCGTGGTCAAACAGCCCTCCGCCGACTTCGTGTCGGTCGTCGATCGAGCAGATGGCGCCATGACCCCGGTCGCTATCGGCGAGGACATCTCCAGCGTCGTTGCCGGGCCTTCCGATGTGATCTACGGCCTCGGCGACCCGGTCTTCGACGAGGGCAACGCAGCGGTCCCGCGCGGCTTCCGGTTCGTTGCGATCGCCACGTCGGGCACCCGGTCCGGCCAGGTTGTGGCTGTGCGAGAGGTCGGGCTCAACGAGTATCTGGAACTCCCCCCGTTCTTCTTCGGGCACGGACCGGACGGCGTAATCGACCGCGGTCGCCGGATCGGAACGACGGTCATCGAGTACGTCGACGAGGCAGGTGCTGCGTTGGACGCCTCGACCGAGTTCCCGATTCCGGCGTTCAGCGACACCGACGGCGACGGGTTCCGCGATCGCGACGTGATCGAGCTGACCGGCACCGATGTCTCCTGGCGACTCGACATCCGGCCTGATCCGACCAACTCGTCGCCGTTCGTCGGGCCGACGCCCCCGGCGCCCACCTCGAACGGCAGGGTGATCTACTTCGAGCGAATCGGGCCCGACCTCGTGCCCGAGCAGGACTTCGGCCCGTCTGCGATGCCCGTCGTTGCGATTCTGAACCCCGACGGATCAGGCTCGTGGGTGCGGTTGCCGGAGGACTGGGACGTTGTCGCCAGCGACGTGTGGGGCACGGTGCTGATGCGTCGAACCGACGCCGACCTCGAGTTCGCCTACCTCGACGATTCGCTCCCGCCAGCCGACTCCGAGACGGTCACGACCACCACCGCAGCGCCGGCCTCGCAACCGGACGGCGCTCTTGCGATTTCCCGCAACTGTGTGGCGGAGTACGACTGCACGCAACTGGCCACCACCGAGGACGGTCGGATCGTCGCCTACGACCCGAGCGACGACACGCTCAGCGTGTTCGACCGGTCGGGCATGGAACTCCAGAGCGCGGTGGCGGTCGATTCTGACGTGGTGCCGCTCGAACGCGTCTGGTTCGTCGCGGTGGGTCCCGATGACATTGCCTACCTCAGCGTCCCCACACCGGGGGCCGACGCTGCCAACGACCTGCTCGCCATACCGCTGCTCGGGGAAAACGCTGGGCAGGTCGTGCTGGGGTGGACCGGGCTCGACGGGTCCGGCGACAGCACGCTCATCTCGCGACGCGCCGGGCTCACCGTGGTGCCGTGTTGCGGGCCGCGCGTGACTCGACCTGCTCCGGATTCGGCGATCTACCGCTGGGTCGACAGCGACGGTGAGGTGATCGAGTCGACGGCGCCGTCGTTCGACCTGACGCTCGGCGATGCGGGCAGCAGCCTGACCCGCATCGATGGAGCCGGCACCTTCACTCGTTTCACCCTGCCCACGGTGTTCCAGTATCCACGCGACTTCCCGACGACGATCGCGACCGATGACGGCGGGGCGCTGGCGCTCGATTACCTGCAGCCCGGAGGCCCGACCGTGCTCGTCGACTTCAACACCGATTGGCCGGAGTCCGGTATCGACAACGGCGACGTGTACTACTTCGAGGAGACGGCGCACTTCGGATCGATCCTGCTCGAACCGTCGGGGACGGTTGTTGTCGCCGACGGCGATTCGTTCGTGCGCCGCTCGCTCGGCGAGGTGGCGACACCCGGCTGGTCCGGCATCGCCGTCACCGACTTCGAGACGGCAACGGTGACCGCACCCGGTTTGAACGAACACATCGACGAGCATGCGCCGTTGTGGGCTGCCGACCCGGAGCTCTTTGCGTACCAGATCGTGTCGTGGATCCGCCCGAACAACAGCGTCACGGTCGAGTTCGACGACTCCGAGTCGCCGGCGATCACGATCACCACGTCGGGCTTCCTCGGCGACTCCGTCGCCGCGGACCAGCGGGTTGTCACCACCGAGCGCGGCGACGACGGGTTGTTGCGGTTCGTGAGCGGCACGTACGGAATCCGGTGCCAGCCCGGTCGCGGCCATCAGGACTTCTCGCTCGAACTCTGCATCTGATCGCCCACAGCGTCGCGCAACTCCTTCGTTCTGGGTCGGCGTCGACCCGGAAACCGGGTCGACGCCGACCCGGAACGGCGCGAGATGACGGAAACACCCGGACCGGTGGCAGAACGGGTGTTCCCCTCGCCTGTGTTGCTGGGTAGATTCGGTGCATCGCTCACCACCCCGTGCTCGACGCGTTCTCGCCGGCCGTGCGGGAGTGGTTCGCGTCATCGTTCCCGGCGCCGACGCCACCGCAGATCAACGGCTGGCCACACATCGCCGCCGGCGAACACACGCTGATCTGCGCACCCACCGGGTCGGGGAAGACGCTCACGTCGTTCCTGGCCTCGATCGACCGGCTGACCACGACACCCCGACCCGAGGAGCGCACTCATCGCACTCGGGTGCTCTACATCTCCCCGCTGCGGGCACTGGCCTTCGACATCGAGAAGAACCTGCGCGCACCGTTGAAGGGCATCGAACTCGCCGCCGAACGGTTGGGTGAGGCGTTCGTCGCACCCGAGGTCGGGATGCGCACCGGCGACACACCGTCGAACGACCGCCAGAAGCTGATCCGGCGACCGCCCGACCTGCTGATCACCACGCCTGAGTCGCTGTACCTGATGCTCACCTCGAAGGCAGCCGAAACGCTCGTCGGTGTCGAAACCGTGATCGTCGACGAGATCCACGCGATGGCGACGACGAAGCGCGGTGCGCACCTCGCGTTGACGCTCGAACGACTCGAGGAAGTGACCGAACGGCCGCCGCAGCGGATCGGTCTGTCGGCGACACAGCGCCCATTCGAGGAGATCGCCGAGTTCCTCGGTGGGTACGAAACGCCCGGAACCGACGGTCAGGCCGGTTCGAAGCGGCCGGTCCGGATCATCGATGCGGGGATCCGCAAGGACATGGAGATCGAGGTCGTGATTCCGATCGAGGACATGTCGACGCTCGGCCGACCTGCACACGATCCGTCGACGTCGGTCGCGGGCTCGGGCATGGGCGAGTCGCGCACGTCGATCTGGCCCAGCATCTACCCCGAGATCCTCAAGCGCATCCTCGCGAATCGGACGACGATCATCTTCTGCAACGCTCGCCGCGCCGCCGAACGCTTGGCAGCGAAGCTCAACGAGCTGGCCGTCGACGAAGGGGTGCCAGGCATCGTCGACCCCGAGACCGGCGCGATGGTCGAGGAACTCGTGAAGGCCCACCACGGGTCGCTGGCCCGCGAGCAGCGCGTCGTCATCGAGGACCAACTCAAACGCGGCGAGTTGCGGGCGATCGTCGCGACCTCGTCGCTGGAGCTCGGGATCGACATGGGGGCGGTCGATCTCGTCATCCAGGTCGAGTCGCCCGGGGCAGTCAGCCGCGGCATGCAGCGGATCGGTCGTGCCGGCCACCAGGTGGGCGAGCCGTCGCGGGGTTCGATCTTCCCGAAGCATCGCGGCGACCTGCTCGAGACGGCCGTCGTCGCCCGGCGGATGCTCGACGGCGAGATCGAGTCGAGCCGGTTCCTGCGCAACCCACTCGACGTGCTCGCGCAGCAGATCGTCGCGCACACGGCGGCCGTCGACGAGTGCTCGGTCGACGAGATGACGGCGATCGTGCGCCGCTGCGCGAACTTCGCCGAGATCTCCGACGACCTGCTGAACAACGTGCTCGACCTGCTGTCGGGGCGATATCCGAGCGAGGAGTTCTCCGAGCTGCGCCCGCGGATCGTGTGGGATCGTGTCAACAACACGATCCGGGCCCGCGACGGGTCGAAGCGGCTTGCGGTCACCTCTGGCGGCACGATCCCCGACCGGGGCCTGTTCGGGGTGTTCCTGCCCGACGGCACCCGCGTCGGCGAGCTCGACGAGGAGATGGTCTACGAGTCGCGGCCGGGCGAGACGTTCGTGCTCGGCGCGTCGACGTGGCGGATCGAGGACATCACGTTCGAGCGGGTCACGGGTCGCCCGGCGCCCGGGCAGCCCGGCAAGATGCCGTTCTGGCACGGCGACCGCCCTGGCCGCCCGCTCGAGCTGGGCCGCGCGCTCGGCGCGTTCGTCCGCGAGATCCGCGATCTCAGCACCACCGACTCGCGTCACGTGACGGGTCAGACCCATCACGTGACGGATGCGGATCCGGGGGCACTGATCGAGGCCGCCCAGCGTCCGGTGAGCAAGGCTGCGATCGAACGGCTCATGGAGCACTACTCGCTCGATGCGTTCGCGGCGACCAACCTCGTGCAGTACCTCGACGAGCAGGCGGAGAGCACGGGCGCCGTCCCCGACGATCGCACGGTGGTGGTCGAGCGTTTCCGCGACGAGATCGGCGATTGGCGGGTGTGCATCCTCACGCCGTTCGGCACGCCGGTCCACGCGCCGTGGGCCATGGCGATCGAGCGGCAACTCATGGACCGTTACGACATCCCGGTCGAGACGATGTGGGGTGACGACGGGATCGTGGTGCGCCTGCCGGAGTCGGCCGACGAGCTGCCCGTCGATGCGCTGCTGGTCGACCCGGAGGACATCGACGAACTCGTCGTGTCGACGCTCCCGCAGACGGCGCTCTTCTCCGCCCGGTTCCGGGAGTGCGCAGGCCGGGCCCTCTTGCTGCCGCGCCGTCGCCCCGACCGGCGGACCCCGCTGTGGCAGCAACGTCAACGGGCGGCCGACCTGCTTGTCGGTCGCGTCGAAGTTCCCGACGTTCCCGATCCTGCTCGAAACGTCGCGGGAGTGTCTGCAGGATGTCTTCGACGTCCCGGCGTTGCGCGAGGTGCTCGGGCTGCTCCGGTCGCGCACGATCCGTGTCGTCACGGTCGACACGGGCAAGGCCAGCCCGATGGCGTCGAGCCTGCTGTTCAACTGGATCGCCGCCTACATGTACGAAGGCGACGCACCGCTGGCCGAGCGGCGCGCGGCGGCACTGGCCCTCGACCGCGATCTGCTCCGCGATCTGCTCGGTGCCGAGGAACTGCGCGACCTGCTCGACCCCGATGTGCTGGCCGACGTCGAACTCGAACTGCAGTGCGTGGCCGAGCACCGCCGGGCCCGATCGGCCGACGAACTCCACGACGTGCTCCGCAAGGTCGGCGATCTCACGGCGGCCGAGATCGACCTGCGCTGCACCGACGACCCCGACCGGGTGCGAGCCAGCTCGGCGGCCGACCTCGACGATGTGCGAGCCACCGACGGAGAAACCTCGGTCGACAACTCACCGCTCCGAGAGGGGACGGGTCTTGCCCGACGCTGGGTCCAGCAACTGGTCGAGGAGAAGCGGGCGATCGAGATCGGGGTCGGCGGCGAGATGCGGTTCGCCGCCGCCGAGGACGCCGCCCGCTACCGCGATGCCTTCGGATGTGCCATTCCGATGGGGCTCCCGATGGCGTTCACCGACCCGGTCGCCCGCCCGCTCGAAGAACTCGTCGGCCGATACGCACGCACCCACGGCCCGTTCGTCACCGCCGACGTGTCAGCCCGGTTCGGTGCGCCGCCCGAGCGGATCGCCGAGGCGCTCGCCGCACTCGAGGGCGAAGAGCGCATCGTGCTCGGCGAGTTCCGCCCCGAAGGTGTCTCACGCGAGTTCGTCGACGTCGATGTGCTCCGCCAGCTCCGACGTCGGTCGCTGGCATCGCTGCGCCGCGAGGTCGAGCCGGTCGAGCAAGAGGCGCTCGCACGGTTCCTCCCGGCGTGGCACGAGATCCCCGCCCAGCGCCGGGGTGTCGAGGCGCTGGTCGAATCGCTGACGGTGCTGTCGGGAGCGGCGCTCGTCGCGTCGACGATCGAAGCCGACATCCTGCCGACCCGGGTCGCGGGCTACCGGCCCGCGATGCTCGACGAGCTGTGCACGGCCGGCGAGGTGATCTGGATCGGCGCCGGGGCGGTCGGGGCTCGGGACGGGCGCGTGCGCCTGACCTTCGCCGACCAGCTCCCGCTCCTCGCGCAGGGCTGGGAGGAGCGTGACCGACCCGACGGCGCCATCCACGAGTCGATCCGAGTCCTGCTGGCCGAGCGTGGCGCGAGTTTCTGGAACCAGATGCGCAGCGCGGCGCCCGGGATCGAACGACGACGAGATCCTCGCCGCGTTGTGGGACCTTGTGTGGGCGGGTGAGGTCACCAACGATTCGTTGGCGCCGCTGCGCGCCGTCGTCGCGGGAGCGAAGGTGAAGTCGACCAAGGCGACGTCGCGTTCGTCACGCGTCGGCGGCCGCCCGCGCCCCGGTCGCCTCAATCGGATCGGCCCGCCGGCCGGTCAAGGGCGTTGGAGCCTCGTCGCCCCGTTGCTCGAGCCGGTACCGCACCCGACCGAGGCGTCGCACGCACAGGCGTTGCAGATGGTCGAGCGATACGGCGTGGTCACCCGCGAGGCGGTGCTCGCCGAGGGTGTCACCGGTGGGTTCACCAACGTGTACGGGGTGCTGAAGGTGCTCGAGGAACGCGGGCAGGTCCGGCGCGGCTACTTCGTCGACGGTCTCGGCGCGGCTCAGTTCGCCGTCCCAGGAGCGGTCGACCGTCTTCGGTCGGCACGGGAGACCCCCGACCCGGTGCTGCATCCGGAGGACGTGCCCGATCCGATCGTGCTCGCCTCGACCGACCCGGCCAATCCATACGGCGGCACGCTGCCCTGGCCCGCCACGCTCGGCCGCCCCGCTCGAAACGCATCGTCGCTCGTCGTGCTCCGTGCCGGAAAGCTGCTCGCCTGGTTCGACCGGCGCGGCCACCACCTGGTCACGTTCCCCGACACGCTTGTCGACACATCGTGGGCAGCAGCGCTGATGTCACTGGTGCCGCAGGGCCGTGCAAAGGCGGTCGAGGTCCGCAAGGTCAACGGCGACACGCTGACAGGGCCCGACGCTCTCGCGGGCGTGGTCGAGATCCTGCGGGCAGCCGGTTTCGCCGACGGGTACCGCGGCATGACCTACCGCGGGTGAGCGTTCTGGTCGGATCGACCGGGAGGTGTCGGCGCAATCAGCTCGGGACGACCCGATGAGCGCCCGGGGCGCGCTCGGGAGTCAGTAACGGCTCGGTGCTCTCCGGATCATCTGGACCGGGAGCTTGGTCGGGTTCGGAGGGAGGGGTGGGATCCGGGCGAGTGTCGAGCAACCGTTCCGGATCGAGGGGAACGAAGACCCGGCGTCGCAAGATGTCGACGAGTATCGCCACGAGGCCGCCGAGCGTGAAGATTCCGATCCAACGCAGGCTCATGACGGCACGACCGTCCCTTGGCCTCCGTCGCCCTCGGTGCCGATCGGTTTCGTGTACTCCGGATCGCCTGGCTGGGGAGTCGTGTCATGGTCCATGTTCGGTCGAAGGGGTTGCGGAGTCGTCATCCCGCCGCCGGGCGTGCGGGGCCGACCCCCCGCGGGCGGGTCGCCCCGATCGGTTCCGTCTGGCGTGGCAGGGCGCCGTCGCGGCCCGAGCAGCCAAGCCAAGAATCCGCAGGCGCCGACACCGACCAATCCGAGTACGAAGATCAGCCAGGCCGGGATGCCGCCGGAACCAGAAGACGACTCCTCGACCGCGGTGGTGGTGTCAATTTCCTGGCTGTTGCCGTCGTCGGCTGTGGCGCCGGTGGTGGCGGGCAGAGTCGACTCGACGCTGGCAGGCGGTTCGGTGGTTGCCGGCGGCTGTGTCGTGGCGGGTGATTGGGTGGTCGCCGGTGGCTGGGTGGTCGCCGACGGTTGGGTGGTCGCCGACGGTTGTGCGGTGGCCGGTGACTCGGATGCCGGCGTGTCGCTGTCGCCCGTGACCGGGGTCCCGCCGGCCTCGGATCGAATCGCCTCGGCTGCCGCCACCGCCCCGGGGGCGCTCGTCGCTGCTGCGTCGGCTTCGGCCGTATCGATCGTCATCAAGGCATTGATCGTCGATGTCTGGCTGGTGATGTGGTCGACCATCGGCAATTTGGACGTGGTGGTGGCGACGTTGGGCGCTTGTTCGAAGGGTGAAACGACGCCGATCCAGATGGTGCCGTCGACGTCTTCCCACACGAAGACGAAGAGCGGTACTTCATAGTTCGTGACCGTTCCGTCCGGGTTCGCCTGGAAGTACGTGAGCGTCAGCACACCGTCGCTCCAGGTGACCCCGATGCCGTGCGTCGCCCCCACGAGGAAAGAGGGGAGCTGGTCGGACGCCACCGCGCCGGGCTGGCCGGCGAGCAGCCAATACAACGTGAGCTCGGCATAGAACAGTTCTTCGAGCGATGCCCGGTCGGTGTCGGTCCTGATCATCGTGAGCGACCTGGCGGCTCCGAATTCGGCGAACTCGAGGCTCGCGAAGCTCAACACGTCGATGCCGAACGCAGCCAGTGCGTCACGTTCGGCATCGCCGCCGAACGGCCACGTCGGTAGGTCGATGGCGTCGCCCGACCAGTTCGTGGTCGAGGCATGCACCGCGGCGAAGTGGTTGTCGGAGCCATCAAGCGCGAGTGGCAGCCCAAAGGGGCTGTACAACTCGCTGGAGGCGAGCGGCTCGACGCCGGCGATACCGACTCCGACATGTGACACGAAGCTGTCGACGTACAAGTCCGTTTCGTTGGTGCCTGCGCCCGCCGATGCGGGCACGGTCGAAACGCCGAACCCGACGACAACGGCAAGGACGAGGGGTCGGATGATGCTCATGTGAGCATCGAACGCTGCGTGCGTCAGCGAGACGTCAGCGACCCACGATGCGAACCGAGCCGTCGGCTGCAGCTACAGCTCGGCGAGTTGGGCCGCGGAACGCTCCAGCACGCGGCGCGCCGACGTTGCATCGCCGAGCGAGTCGTACGCGGCTGCCAACACCGTGTAGCTGGGTTCGTGCCAGGGGTCGGCGGCGAGGGCCCTGCGGGCAACGTCAACCGCTTCACTCGAGCGGTTGAGAGCAACGAGCAACTCGGCCGCTCGGCATCCCGCGCGAACGAAGCGACTGCGGAGGTGGATCCGTTCGAGATCGAGCCACTCGTACTCGAGGTCAGGAGTCAGTTCACCGCCGTACAACTGCACAGCTGCGAGTAGCAGGGGGAGCGCGCGGGTCGCGTGCCCGTTGCGTTGCTCCGTGTCGGCTTGGTCGAGGAGTTCGTTGAAGCGCCACATGTCGACGTCGAGGCTCCCGTCGAGACCGAGTTCGACCCCATCGAGTCGGACGAACCAAGGAGCCTGGCCGCGTGGACGTGACGGTTCGAGCACTCCATGCAAATAGTTGAGCGTCGTACGCAGGTTGCGACCGGCCTTGTCGCTGGACAGATCGGGCCACAGGGCTCCCGCCACCTGCTCCCTCGTTCCCTGTCGACGAATGATGAGCCAGACGAGCAACGCACGGACGCGTTCGCGCCGCCAATCCGGATCGACGCTCGGATAGCCGTCGATGCGAAGCGCAGTCTGGCCGAGCACTGCGACCTCGACACGTTCGTCCGGTGGCAGCGGTGTGTGGGTGAGCACATCGCGACACGCCGCGCCCAGCGTGGCGTCGTTGCGCCATTCCAGCAGTGCGGCCCGTGCTGGTGCCCCCCAGTGTTCGCACAACCAGAGTGCGAAGCGGCGGCCCTCGGCGCGGCCATTGGCCACTCCGTGCAGCGCCAACTCGACAGCCATCCGGACGGGGAGTGCGACCGCGAGGAGCGCCGGGTCTCCCCAGCGCATCGACGACAATCGCGACGCATCGCCCGAGCGGGCATCGACGAGCGATCTCGCCACCTCTCGGGTTCGTCGAATCGACGGTCCGAGTTCAGCCGCGTCGATCGCATCGCGGCTCTCGGGTGCGAGCAGGTAGGGAACCGCGAGCACGATTCGAAGCGCTTGCAGCCCTCCTTGGTGGATCGGGGCGAGATCGAGGATCTCCTCGAGACGACTGGTTGCCGTGTCGACGTTTCCCTCGGCGAGATCGATCAGCATCTCGATGCCGATCAACTGGATCCGGACCGGAATGCCGGGCGATTCGCCGGCGTTGGATCGTGCCACGGTCGCTGCTTCGCGCGCAGCGTCCGTGTCACCCGCCCACGCCGCCATCAGTGCGATCCAGAAGCCAGCGGTCGAACGGTCCCGCGCGCCGTGCCAGTGCTCGAGACCGAGCGATCGTTCGTGTCGTGCTTCCTCGACACGACCGCAGAACCACAGCGCCATCGATCTGCTCACCAGCGCGCCGGGAACGGTCGTGGTCAGCGCGTCAGCGCCGGGTGCCACTTCGACTGCGCGCTCGGGATATCCCAGGCCCCGGTGAGCATCGGCCATCCACGAGTCGCGGGCGAGTTGCCAGACTCGCGGGATCTCGGCGTCGACGATCTGCTCCATCGCTGCGAGCAGCCGATCGGGCTGACCGCTGGCGATGCCCATGAAACCTTCGCCGAACGCAAGGAACGGCCGGGCCGGGGGGTGCCGTTCAGCCAGTTCCTGCGTTCGAAGCATCACCGGGAGCAGCTGTGCGGGGTCTCCCGCGACGCGGGCGACGTAGGCGAGTTGCAGCAGGGCGACCAGCTCGAGTTCATCATTGCCCTCGTCGTGGAAGCCGACCGCTGCGGCGTCGAACAACGCAGCGGTTTCGTTCGTTGTCGGGTCTCGCTCGCGCTCCAGGACGCCGCGCAGGAGCATCGCCACGGGTCGATCGGATCGATCTGGCGGCAGTTCGTCGAGCCAGCGTTCTACGGCCGTCGAGCGGATTCCCTCATCGACACCGTTGCGGATGGCATGCGCCATGGCCTCCTCGATCGCATCCCAGTCCTCGACCGACGCGCTCGAGTTCGATGACGCGGTCGATGTCGCCACGGTCGCGGTAGACCGAGCATGCATTGCGCGCTGCGTTGCGTCGCGACTCGTCATCGGAAGAGTCGCTGAGTATCTCCGACCAGAGATCGTGCAGGATGGCGACATCGCCAGACCATCTGACGAGCGGGAGCCCGTCGAGCAGGGTCTGGAGACCGGTTCCCGTCACGCTTCGAGCGATCACCTCGTCGCCGCCACCGACGAACGAGAACGCGGCGAGCTGGGCTCGTCGCTCCACTGGAAGGTCGGCGAACGCCTCTTGCTCGAGGTAGCGGCGCGATGTGCCGGAGACGCCACGCGACGCGAGTTCGACGAAGGCCGGCCACCCGTCGGAGTGCTCGAGGACCGATGCATCCAGCCCGCGCTGGTTCGCGAACTCGATGAGCTCCTCGCGCGTCATCATCAGATCGGCCTGATCGATGCGGACGACGTCGCCGCGTACGTCGAGCCGTGCATCGGAGAACGGCGGCAACGACCGCCCGGCGAGAAGAACATGGCCGTTGTTCGGAACAACCTCGATGAGCCGCTGCACGACATCGGTCTGACCGAGATGTTGCGCATCGTCGATGACCAGGCAGACGTGATCGGGAGCGGCCGAGAGAATCTGCTCGCGAAGGGCGACGAAGGCGTCGTTCGGCTCGTGTGGCCGATGGTTGTCGAGCGCATCGGCTGTCAGGTCGACGAGTGCCGAGACGATGCGGGTGCTGCCGCGATCGGCGCTCGTACACGGGTACCAGACGTCGACTCGGTCGCCGACGGTGCGAAGCGCGTGGGCCAGCAACGTCGTCTTGCCGGAGCCGGCTCCACCCACGACGGTCGTCAGCGTGCCCTCGAACCGCGCTTCGAGCCGCTCCAGAAGGCGATGTCGGACCACGGTCGACGAGCGTGGTGAGGCGCCCTTCGGCCGGACTCCTTCGCCGCTCCCTGCTTGGCTCATGGCTCCACGTTACGCACGGCTGCGTCGGCCGGATTTCTGACGACCGACGACCTGCGCGTCGATCTCTTCCTCGGTGTGGGCCTCATGTCGCCAGTCCTACGGGCGCGGCGTCAGCGGAACGTCAGCTGGGGGCGACGCTCGAGTCCGGCACCCAGTTGCCGTGGAAGCCGAACGGGACGCGCTGCGGCAAGGCGATCGCGGCGACTTCGGGCCCCGCGATGTTCTCCGCGTCGAGGATGTGCAGCTCGCTCCGGTCGGTTGTCGCGTCGTACACGACGGTCAGGATCCAGCCGGCATCCTCGGTCGTGCCGTCGGCCTTCGGGACGAACACGGGCTCGGCACCGCCCCGACCGTGGCCGAACTCGTGGGCGTCGCTCGACCCCGTCTCGGTGTCGATCTTGATGATCGCACCGTGGATGTTGACGTCGACCGGCTGCTTCACCTCCGACGTGTACCCAAAACGATGCTGCTGGAGAGCGACCTTCGGATTGTGCCGCGGGAACTCCTGAGGCCGGTCGTCGAGTCGCGTCTCGGTCACCCGCTTGGCGACCGGATCGATCACCCACCGGTCGAGGGTCGCTAGGTTGTCGCCGAACGGGCCGAGGCGGTCGTCGACCATGATCGCGTCGTAGCGGCAGACGTCGACGACGACCGTGCCGTCAGGGGCGTCGTACGCGTTGAGCGGATGGAAGACGTAACAGGGGTCGACGTCACACCAGATGATGTCGTCAGCCGAGCCGGCGCGGGGGAGGAGGCCGACGCGGCCGGGGCGGTCGGCGGCCCACTTGAACGGGAAGCTGTAGCCGGCGCCGAGCACGTCGAAGTTGACGGTCACCGACAGGTCGTAGATCACCGCGTACTTCTCGGTGAGCGACATGTCGTGCATCATCGGCATGTCGTTGACCGGGATCGCGAGGCTCTTGGTGACCCGACCGTCGCCGGCGACCACGGTGTAGTCGACGTGGTCGATCAGATCGGGCCAGTGGTAGCTCATCGCGTGGAGTTCGCCCGTCGCCGCGTCGTACTTGGGGTGTGCCGTGAAGGGGCCATCGAGGGTGCCGTTGAAACGGTTCGGGCCCTTCGAGTCGAGTTCGTAGCCGAGTTCGACCGGCGGGTTGCCGCCTTCGACCATCGCCCAGGTGGTTCCAGCGAATCCGCCGACGTTCGTGTTCGCGCCGACCTCTCCAGCCGCCCGAGCATCGGCGTCGAGGACGAAGCGGTTGCGGTACCACTCGGCATTGCCGCCACGCAGGCGGACGCCGTGGACCATGCCGGTCCCGAGGAACCAGTGGTGCTTCGTCGGATCGGCGACGACCTCCGGGTTCGGACCGTTGCGCAGCCACCGCCCTTCGAGTTCGACAGGGATCCGCCCGGTCGTCGGCAGGTCGAACGCGGTGACCTCCTCGGTCACGGGTGCGAGGTTGCCGGCGAGGTACGGGTTCTCGTTCGGGCGGCGGACCGGCAGATCGTCGGTCGCTGTGGCGGGGTCGATCGTGTCGGTCATGGCACCATCCAACACGGTGGGTGAACACCTGTCAACCAAGACCGCGAATCACCCCGTTGCCGTTCTCGTGAACTCTTCGGGCGCACTGAGCGCAAACAGTTCACGAGAACGCAGTCGGGGCGGGGCGGGGCGGGGCGGTGTCGCGCCGAGGCGTGACAAGCGCTACAGCGCGCGGAGGCCGGCCCAGGCGAGCGTCGAGACCTCGGTGGCGATCTGGTCGGGATCGAAGTCGTCACCCAGTTCGACGAGCCGGCGGCTCGCACCTTCGGCCATGCCCACGAGTGCGTGCGCCAGAGTGAGACGGGTCGAGTCGGAGATGTCGACCGCGATCAGCGGTGCGGTGGCGATCGCCGCCTCGGCGGTGATCTTCGCGACTGCGGCGGCGAACTCGTCGTCGTTCGACGTTCCGCTTCCGAACAGCAGGCGGAATCCGGCATGGTCGTCGGACACCCACCGGAAGTACGCCCGGAACCCGAGTTCGGTCTGGCTCTTGCCGTCGGTCGCTTCGGCTGTCGCCTTGGCTATCGAATCGAGGAGCCGGTTACCGACCTCGTCGAGCAGCGCCTTGTACAGGTCGCGCTTGGAGTCGAAGTGCTGGTACAGCACCGGCTTCGTCACGCCGGCTGCCTCGGCGACATCGTTCATCGATGCCCCGTGGAATCCGGACGTTGCGAACACATCGAGCGCGACATCGAGGATCTGTTCACGTCGTGCGGTGGCCGGTAGTCGCTGGGGCATTGTTACTGAATGGTAACCGGGATCCGCCGTTCGGTCAGAGACCGTTCTCGCGGTCCTCCCGCTCGGCGGCCTTCACGGCGTAGCCGACGATGATCGACGGAGCGAGCAGTACGCAGCCGATGATGAACGTAATGATGACGAGGGTCGCCATGGTCGAGTTGAAACCGAGCACGAACGCCATCAGGAACAAGGCCATGGCGAGTGCGACGAAGAGGTAGCCGACGCGGTTGGCGAGCAGGGTCCAGCGCGCGATCTTGGCTCGCTTCACCCGGACCGGATCGGTCGCGTCGGCAGCAGGCGCCGTCGTCGTTTCGTCGTCGGTGGGCATCGGGGACGTAGCGTACGGCCGCCAGCACAATCACGACGCTGCAAGATGTTCGTCGGTGCCTGGCACCGACGAACATTCGAGCGGGGAGATGGAGAACGTCCGAGATGGTCAACACCGAACAGATCGGTCAGGTCAGCGTCGTCACGCTCGATCGACCCGAGCGCCGCAACGCTCTCGACCACGCGACGCTGCTCGAACTCCTCGAGATCCAGGACCGGCTCCGCAGCGAGATCGACGCGTCGACCACGAGGGTGATCGTGCTGACCGGCTCGCCGCCGGCATTCTGCGCCGGCGCCGACTTGACCGGCGTCGAGGAGGGCCAGTTCGCCACCGACCTCGGGTCGGTCCTGCGCAACTTCACCACGCTTGCCGCGCCGGTTGTCGCGGCGATCGATGGGCCAGCGCTCGGCGCCGGAACCCAGCTCGTCGTCGCCTGCGATCTCCGCATCGCGACGCCGAACAGCCTGCTCGGCATCCCGGCCGCCAAACTCGGCCTCGTCGTCGATCACTGGACGGTCCGTCGCGTGGCGAGTGAGTTCACCACGCCGATCGCGCGGAGCATGCTCGTCGGTGCGGAGAGCTACACCGCTGCCGACCTGCATCGCACCGGCGGGATCCATCGCCTCGGTGACCGGGAGGCTGCGATGGAGTGGGCCGAGCGGCTCGCTTCGCTCGCTCCACTCACGATGGCCGCACACAAGCACGGACTCGAGGCGGACGGTGGACCGCACGACGCTGACAAGTTCGAGTCGATGCGGCGCGACGCCTGGGCCAGCCACGACGCAGAAGAGGGCCGCACTGCCTTCCTCGAGAAGCGTCGCCCCGCATTCCGTGGCGAGTGAGGTCCGCCGCTGAGCGACAGCAACCGGTCGACACTTCTGAACGGTAACGACCACCCACAGCAGGAAAGCGGGTGTCCATGGCGCTGGGACTAGCATGCGGCGATGGGAGGCACCCGCCAGCCGGCCGACTCTCGGTTGCCGATGACGTTCCTGTTCACCGACATCGAAGGCAGTACTCGGATGTGGGAGCAGCACCCGAGCGCGATGCCTGAAATCTCGAGGCGGCACGACGAGTTGATCGACGAGACCGTTGCCATGAACGGCGGCACCGTGTTCCACCGGGCCGGTGACGGTGTGATCGCATCGTTCGATGAGGTTGCCGCGGCGGTACGTGCTGCGGTGGCGATCCAGCGCGAGTTGGCCGCAGCCGATTGGTCCGCGGTCGGTGAGCTGCGCGTCCGCATCGGCGTGCACCATGGCGCTGTCGTTCTCCGTGACGGAGAGCCGTACGGCTGGGCCCTCAACTTCGGCGCACGGTTCAGTGCCCTCGGCCAGGGCGGTCAGATCCTGGTGTCGGAGCCCGCGGTCGAGGCGCTCGGCCTCGCCGGGGACGAACCGTTCGTCGTACGCCGCCTCGGAACCGTCCGTCTGCGTGACATCGCACAACCGGCGGTCGTGTTTCAACTCGTCGCCCCAGGCCTCGAATCCGAGTTCTCGTCCCTGCGCGACACATCCGAGCCCCTCCCGCTGCCGACCGTGCCGAACTCGCTGATCGGGCGGAGCGATGAGATCCAACAGCTCGGCGAGCGGCTCGCGACGGACCGGCTCGTCACGGTCGTCGGCCCGCCCGGCGTCGGCAAGAGTCGGCTCGTCGTCGAGACGGCGAATGCGTTGCTCGGTTCCTTTGCAAACGGGGCACGTCTGTGCAGCTTGGCGGTCGTCGATGACGACCGAGCGTTCGATGCGATCGTCACGAACCTGGGCGTCAGCACACGCCCTGGCCGAACCGTCGAGCAATCGCTGATCGAATGGCTCGGAGGTCAGGACCTGTTGATCGTGCTCGACGACTGCGAACGCGCCCACGCACGGGTCGGCGCGATCGTGCGCGCGATCTTGGAGTCGACGCCCTCGGTCACGGTGTTGTGCACGAGTCATCGGCCACTCGGTGTCGACGGGGAGTCGATCTTCCGGCTCACGCCGCTCACGCTCGATGCTGCCGTGGATCTCTTCATCGACCGCGCATCAAGCTCCAAGCGGTCGATCGCCGAATCGTCGGGCTTGCGTGAATTGTGTGAACAGTTGGATCGTCTCCCGTTCTCGATCGAGGTCGCAGCGGCGCACGCCGCGCTCCACTCGATTGATGAGCTGAGCGGCATGCTCGGTCCGCGCGACCGTCCGGAGGTCACCGGTCCGAATGCTGCGCTGCAATCGCTCGTCGACGCACTCGCGCTCAGCTTCGAGGCGTTGCCCGTCGATCTTCGATCGATGTTGGTGGCCACCACCGCATTCGCCGGAAGTTTCGACCGAGTCGGGTTTCGCGACGTGTGCGCCCCCGGGCTCTCCGATGCGCAGGCGGCCGCAGCCCTGACCGATCTCGTCAACCGATCGCTCGTCCAAGCAGAACCAGGAGACGGAAGGACCCAGTTCCGGCTGTTGCACGGCGTCTGGGAGTTCGTCGTCGAACGGGGGGAACCCGATGAGTTGAATGCTGCTCGACGGCGATTCATCCACTGGGTACTCGACCTGGTCGACGACGTCGCAGCGGGCCTGCGCGGACCGGACGAGGTCGTGTGGAACCGGCGGATCGGACGGCAGTTCGACAACATCCGTGCAGCGTTCGATCGCTCACTCGAGGCCGGCGATCTCAACGCCGCCTCAGCGATCTGTACCCGGCTCTGGGACTACGCCTTCATGCGACTGAACATCGAATACTTCCGTTGGGCGGAGCGCATGATCGAGGTCCACGGCGACCGCGCCGAGGTGACCTTGGGACCGGTGTACGGCGTCGCTGCGCTCGGCGCATGGTTCCGTGACGATGTCGATTCGGCCGTCGAGTGGGCAGAGCGGGCGCTGCACGAGGAGCGCACACACGATCTCGGCTTCGATCTCCCCGCTCGGTTGGCGCTGATCAACGCTGCGGTGTATTCAGGGGCCACCGCGCCACCGGCTGAGATCTACTCCGAGACGGTCATGTACGAACGCTCGCTCGGCGACCTCTACTTCCAGGTCGACATCGAGGTCAAGAACTCGATCATGGCGGCGTGGCTCGACCATCCGGAGGCTGCACTCAGGCGCGGCATCCGTGCCGTGCGACTGGCCCGCGAGTCGGGAAACTCCTCGTCGCTGGCGTTTGCCCTCTGGGCGCTGGGGTCGGCGTTGGAGACCGACGATCCATTTCAGGCCGAGGCCCACCTCGGCAACGCACTCTCGATCGCTCGGGGGTGCGGCAACCTCTGGATCGCCGCCCTCGTCCAGATGTCGCTCGCGTCACTCCGGCGGCGCACGAGCGGGGCGATCGACGCTGCGCCGATCCTGCTCGACCTGCTCGAGGTCTTGTCGCTCGCCAGCCACCAGTCGCATCTCTGGCATTCGTTGAAGCTGTGCGCGCTTGCGCTCGGCGACCTCGGCGACGATGCGCTGTGTGTTCAGCTCACGGCCTGGGTGCACGATGCGGAGCTCGCCATGCCCGCTCTCCCCGTCGACGAGGAGGCCGCCCGGCTCCAGATGGAGCGGATTCGCTCCGAACACGGCGACCGTTGGGTCGAACGTACGGAGATGCTGACAGCGACGTGGACCAGGGACACCGCCGCGGCCGTCGCTCGCGACGCGCTGCAGAACCACCTCGCGACCGTCGGTTCGGCCTGATCAGTCAGGAAAGAGGGCGTCGATCTCGGCATCGCTGAGTTGCCCGACCGGCACCGACCGGCCGTCGACGAGCAGCTCGGCACGTTGGATGTTTGCTGCGGCATTGATGTTGTCGCGCATCGTCCGGACGGTTGCGCGCAGACTTGCGGCGACGGCAGACGTTGCCGTGATGATCGTCGAGATGTCGAGCGACTCGTACCCCATGTCGTCCTCCTCGGGATGGGCCGTCTCGAGGTCGAGATCTCCGATCGTCGCGAGTTGCACCGCAACGTCGTCGATTTCGCCGAGCGAGTCGATGGTCAATTGCAGCGATATCGGCATTCTCATCTCCGTTGCCTCGACACCACCCCGTCGGTACGGCGGGACTTCGGTGTACTCCTGTTCCCACCAGTCCATGAACCGGTCTCCGACCCAGCGCACGCCACCTCGGAATCCGCGACTGTACGTCTCGTTGCGCCGCCACGTGCGTCCCCAATCCGTCAACCGCAGCATCGTGCGCTCCGTCCGTCCGGCCGGCGGGAGCCCGAGCACCCGTGCGACCTCCTCGTTCAGTGCCGTGTACATCAAGGCCACGGCGACCCGCTGGAGTGGCCGGGGGAGGGCCTCCCCGATCATCTCCATGAGACCGTCCATCAGTCGCCGCCCCGCCGTCGACGGGCCGAATTGGCGGAAGAAGATCAGCTTGGCGGTGAATTGCGCCTCCTCGAGGCTCATCAGCTCGGACGGTTGTTCCGGGCTCGTCATCAGATCGGGGTCGGTGCCGAGCATCGCTCCGACGACCATCCAGAGGTGGTAGTACGCCCGCGCGTCGTCGGGGTCGATGGCGACGCCGAAACGGTCCATCACCTGGATCGCCATCGCCGACCAGTCGATCGCGGCACCGAGCAGGTCCTCCTGGTTGATCGGCCTGCCCCAGTCGGTGTTCCAGGTCGCTCCGCCGAACTCGGGTGGCCGGTCGACGATGTGACGGCTGCCCGACTCGACGGTGTGACGTACCGCGGCGTGGAACAGACGGACCCCGCGAATCGTGTGGTATCCCTCCGAATCCGGTTCCCAGAACGGTGTGGTGAACACGTCTTCGAGGAATCGTGCCGACTCCCAGAATCGCCGAACGGTGTCGCCCGAGAGCGACGAGACGAGCCCGAGCACCTGACAGCCCTCGCTCGCGGCGTAGCTCACCGGCATCGATCCGTAGAAGAGCCCGAGGAACGCTGCCGCGCGGAAATCGGCATAGAACGCCTGGGCCCGTTCGATCTGTTCCATGTCGGCCCATGCAGGAAGCACGGGGGGTGCAGCCAGGAACCGGTTGAGTGGCCCGCTGCCGGATTCGTCCGTGCGGTGGATGGCCAGGAGCGGATCGGTGTAGAACCGCTCGTCGGGCGGCCGGTTGCTCGCTGCGTAGAACGCTTCGATGGCCGCGTCGGCGTCGTCGTCGCCGCGTCGGCGGGCCGACAGCAGCCGGGACTTCATCTCGTTGACGACGTCGTCCGGCCAGGGCGACTCCATCGACTCCATGTCGGCGAAGATCAGCGGCCCCTCGAGTTCGTATCGGCCGTCGGCCCGGTCGATCTCGGCTGCTTGCGCCATGATCGAGGCGACCTCGACGTCGGAGTACGGGTTGACACCGATCAGGCCGGCGCGGTCGACGGGCCCGGAACAGCGTCACGATGAAGGCCATCCTCGAGTCGATGTCGTTCCATCGCTCGGCCCCGTTGCCGCCCGGCGCGGCGGCGTCGATCCGATCGAACTCGGTGGCGACATCTGGCGTAAGTTCGTCGAGCGGCGGCGGGAACAAGACACCGCCGGAGCTCTCGTGTGGTGGAATGGGGTGTCCGACCCGGATCGTCTCGTCGCCCATCTCGACGACGTACAGGCGCTTCGTGAGGAGGCGCACCCACCATCGCTCGATCAGGGCGATCCCGCGGTTCCTGGTGGTCGTGTCGTCGAACTTGGACGTCGCCCCCTTGATCATGACCATCATGGAGAGGTCGAGCCAACCCTGGAGGCGGCGTTGCTCGTGGTCGCCCATGCGCATGTTGCCGAGCAGAATCAGCTGGGACCGGCGGACCGGGTCGTCGCTGTGCAGCGCTTCGAGGTATGCCCGGAAGCCGTCGCGCAGCTGCTCGCGCGACCCGTCGGGCCACACCTTGCCCGGCGGAAGGGGAATCGCCATCAGCCGTTCCGCGAAGCGCTCGAACTCCTCCCAGTCGCCGTCGGAGCGCTCACGGCCACCGAACGTCTCGATGAAGTCGGTCCAGGCCAACCCGATCTCGTAGAACACGCCGCGGTTGCCGGCGGCGAGGCTGCGGTTCAGCGCTCCGGGTCCCTTCGGCTTGCCGCGCAGCATCCGTGCCGTCAGCCGAGTTCGCCAGGTGCTCGGGAGCGGCAGGCGGGCGGTCAGCTTCTCCACGCGATCCTCGGCTCCCGAGCGGATCGTGGCCCCGACCGTGAACGACGGCCAGACGGCGAGGCAGCACCAGTTCGCATCTTCGATCCCGAGCAGCTCGGCCATCGCGTTCGACAGGTCGACGTAGGCCAGGGTGACGAGGTGATTGCGGAGCGCATCGTCCATTGGTCCGTACACGATCGCCTCGATCCGCCGCCGGCTGATCTCGCCGGACGTGAGCGGGCCCACGCCGGTGGCGGTTGGCGCCTCGGTGATCGTCATTGTTGGTTCCCTTCTGCGATGCGTCGCCATTCGCGATGTTCGGCCATCAGCACGGTCTCGACTTCCTCGACGTCGCCGCGCGAACCGGTCTCGTCGAGCGAGTGGTCGATGAGTTCCAAGCGTGCGACCGTCCGCTCGTAGTGCTGCGCGAGTCGCTCGCTCGCGACGACGCTGTCGATTGCCGCGAGAAAGCTGACGAGCCCCGCGCTGGCAGCGACTGGTACAGCGAGCCACCACGCGTCCGCCCCCAGCAGGACCGTCAACGCGGCACAGATCGAGGCGGTCACGATGAGGCCGGTCTGCAGGCCGCCGAGCATGCCCGTTCGGGCCTTGACGGTCTCGCTCTTGCCGCGCAGCCACGAGATCTGGTCGTCGAGTCGAGCCTCGCGGTACAGCTGCCATGTCTCGGCGTCGAGACGGTCGAGGTTCGGGTCGGCATCGACATCTGGCTCGAAGTCGGGCAGCGCGCGCTCCGGCTTCAGGATCTGCTGGACCTGGGCCCGCATGAGACGTCGGCGATTCGGATTGCTCCGAATGTCGTTCGATGTGAGTGCCAAGAAGTACAGCGAACGCAACTCCTCGGCGATTCGGCGGTTGTCGAGCCAATCCTCGAGGCTCTGGCCGCGGCCGCGTCCAGCGGCGATGGCCGTGATCGCGGCGATCGATGCGGTGGCAACGCCGAGCCCGCGGATCCAATCGTCGGTCTCCTTGACGAGCTGCGTGATCGCCAGCACCGCGACGATTGCGCCGCCGGTCATCTCGACGAGCCTGGTGCGCTTGACCGTGCGTTGCGTGGTGATCGCCTGGTGGTCGGCAGCGTCGAACGGCGGCGTGATCACCTGCTCCAGGTCGTCGATGATCGGGGCGAGCCCGGGATGGTCGGCCCGAGCCCTGGCCACTGCATCGGGGTCCCCGAGCGGCGACACGATCGTGCGGGCGGTGCGCGTGTTCACAGCTCGGGCTGTCGTTGTGCGAGGAGTTGCCTGAGTGCCAGGAACGTCGTGCCCTCGTTGCCCTCGTAGCGCCCGAGTTTGCCGTTGAGTGCCGGCAGTGTTGCCGATCCCCGATGATGTGTGCCGATGAGCCCCCACGAGTCGTCGAAGACCGGGCTGCCGGAGCTGCCCTTCTGGGTGGGCGCCATGTAGTGCAGCTTTGCGCCGTCCTGGTCGATCAGATCGTTGCCACGCACCGAGAGCTGGAGCCCGGCGCCGCCGGGATGACCGACGACATAGACGTACGCGCCCTTGCGGGCGACCGGAAGGTTCGGGCTCACGGTCAGCGGCTCGATGATCGGCGCCTGATCGAGGGCATCGGACACGAGGATCGCGATGTCGAGCTCTTCGCGGTCACTCCACCAGACCGCCTCGAACCGATCGATCCCGGTGAGATCGTGGGCGTCGAAGCGCGCCTCGACCTCGTGGGCCTGGATCGAGTTGCGTTCCGGCCGCGCGATCACGTGCTCGTTGGTGATGACGAGTCGCCGTCCCCGAAAGGCGGGATGGAGGTCGTCGCCTGCAACGACGAACCCCGTCCCGAGCGTGAACTGACCACCCTTCTGGAGATGGCACACGCTCTGGGCGACGCGGAGGCCGTGCTTGTACGTGTCGAGCGGGATCGGGAAGACCCCGTCGAACATCTTCTCGTAGCCGGCCTTGTTCGACGGAAGCACGACCTCGCCGTTTCTTCCTCGATCGCCGCTGAGGAGCATCTCGGCCAGCGTGGCGACCGCTGGATCGGTTGCCGGGAGCTCCCACACCTGCTGAAGCTGGCGGAGCATGCTGTTGTAGACGAACGGCGACGCGCCGTCGAGCCGCGCAACGATCGCTTCCGCCGGCGCCGGACGCCCGAGCAGGAGATTGGCCTCGATCTCGGTCGCGATCGCCCAGGGGTCGCCGGTGGCCGCCGCTTTGACCGCTCGTAAGAAGAGCTCGTCCTCGCTTTCGATCGCCGGCGGATCGATCTCGACCTCGTGCCGCGCGCGCGAGGCCGGCCAGCGCATGCGTGTTGATGCCGAGCCACAGCTTCTGCCTCTCGTCGCCATCGGCGAAGCCGTCGGCATAGGCGCCTACCGCCCGTCGGAGATGCTCCGGTTCGCCGGTCCAGAGGTAGAGGTCCTTGGACATTCGCCCGGTGAGACCGAGCAGGTCGATGCGATGCTCGGCATCGAGCGAACCCCGGCCGAGTGCGTGCTCGGCGATCGCGGCGGCGGCGGTGTACGCGCCCTGCTCGATCAGGCACAGCGTCAGGTCGATCCACAGCCGGCCGCCCACGTCCGCGCCGGAGACCGGCGTCAGCAACACGGACCAGGTGATCGAGCGCTCGTTGATCGCGCAGCTTGCGGCAGACGCGCTCGACGGCGCCCTGATCGAGCGGCCGAGCGCCGCTGACGAACGACGTCGACTGCTGCGCCGAGCAGCCCGTCGTCGCGGCGTCGATTGCCCGTTCGATCTCCTCCAGCGGCCCCACGTCATCCCCCATGCGGCCTCAAACTTAGTGCACGTGTCCATCGACCGAGGCCGGACCGCCGGCGCTCGTCGCAGATGTCCGGTTCGCTATTCGTCGGCATCGTGCGTCGGACACGTCCGGCGGTACGTGCCGCCCACGAACGTCGACCATTCGTCGCGGGTAAGGTTCCGGTTGGCCACTCGGCAGATCACATCTCGCAGCGATGCCGGCCGCAGGTCCCACACCAACGCCTCGCCGTCGGCGGACGATGCGAGTACCCGTCCTCGGTCCGTCCAGACCAGGCCGGAGACGGAGCCGGTGTGGCGGCGCAGCGAGTCGACGATCGCGACCTGGGTCGAGGTGTTCCACAGGCGCACGGTTCCGGTCCGAGCTGCCCGAAGCGAGCACGACACCGTCCGGGTGGAACGTGATCGCCTCGACCGAACCCGTGTGGCCGACGAGGGTGCTGCCCAGCTGCTCACCGCTCGCAACATCGACGACGGCGATGTCGCCGGAGTTGTCGCCGATCGCGAGCACCGAAGCATCGTGGTCGAACGCGAGACTCCGAACCGGTTCGGAGGAAACGTCGATCGAACTGACCTCTCCGGTGCGCGTGTCGACCAGGATGACGCCGGTTCCCTCGTCGGCAGCTGCGAGCCAGGAGTCATCGGCGCTGAGCGCGATCACGAACCCACTCGATGGCACGTCGACGGTCGTGCGAGCTGCCGATGGATCGAGCGCATCGTCCAGGGCCGTGATCCGTCCACCCTGGTCGGCAACGTAGAGCCCGCGTGAATCCGGCATGAACGCGAGATCTCTGCTCGGTCGTGACGCAACGATCTCCTGCCATCGGAATCGAGCGACACGACGCTGACGTCGACCCCTCCTTCACCGTCGCAGGAGGAGCCGGCGCCCGGCTCGAGGCCGCCGGCGAGCACCGTCGACCCCGCACGATCGAACGCAACGGCGAAGACCGGCGATCCGTCATCGACCTCGATCGACGACAGCTCCTCGGGCGCCGACGGCTCCGAGACGTCCCACAGATACACGTCACCGGAGTCGCGAACCAGCCGCGAGGCGCCCGAACCTGTCGATGTCGAGACCGCGAAGCGCCGACCGATCGTCGACATCGACGGACGCGCCACCAGGGCCGAGTGGCGGACCCACGGGAGCCCACGTCTCGGTGGAACGAATCATCACGGTTCCGTCGAGTCCGGTCGATGCGAGGATCTCGCCGTCGGGATCGAAGGCAACGCTGCGCACCGGCCGGGAATGCTCGTGCAGCAGGATCTCCAGGTCGGCGGCTTTGCTGGCCCCGGTGATCAAGACGCCGATCGACTCGGCCGATTGGTCGACCCGGTACGCCTCGACGCCCAACAACATCCCCAGGTCGACGCGGTCGAGGTCGGACTGGCTCGCCAATCGGCCCGAGCGGGCTTCGGTCTCGCGTTGGGCGGATCCGCTGCGAACCACATCGCCGACGCGCCAGCGATCAAGCGACAGGAGCGTCAGCGAGATGAGTCCCGAACCTGACCCGTCGCCGACGCCGTTCGGCGCGGCGCCAGAGATCGAGGTCTTCGCTCACGATGTCCGCAGGTTCCATGCCTCGGAGGCGGCCCTGAATCGCCGCGATCTTCACCTTGAACTCGGCGTTGTCGAGTGTGAGACGATCCGGTCGCTCGTTCGGGCTGTCACGAGCGGCTGCGGCCTCGTCGGTCAGGTCCTGGTAGATCGGCTCCGCGTCGAACGCGTCGTGCAGCGGAGCGGAAGAAGTGCTCGGCTCGGCTTCGGTCCAGCACTCGTCTGCGGCGCACCACTCGGGCTTGCCATCGGCGACTGCGAGGATGATGTGATCGGTCGAGCGCGTCCGGAGCCAGTGTTCGATTTCCTTGCCGACCCAAGGGGAGGTTGCCGAATCGCGCGAAGCGACGACGATCAGGAACTCCGAACGGTCGAGCGCGTCGATCAGACGTTGTCCGAGCTCGCCTCCGGCGCTGAGACTTCGCCGGTCGAGGTACAGCTCGACCGTTCGACGCCGGACGAACGGCTTGGCCAGTTGCTCGATCCCGTGCTGCAACGCGTCCACCAGGGCGGCGTCGGCTCGCGGGCGTACGAGATGAAGGCGGCGTAGCGGTCGGCTGCGTGCGGGCTCGGTTCGCGAGCGGAATCTCAGCTCACGGAACGACATCGTCGCAGAACCACCAGCCGCTCCAGCGAGAACCGTCGGGGCCGCGCTGACGGAACGTGCCCCCCATCGAGTCGCAGAGATGCGCCATCTCGTCGACGCTACGAGCCTGATCGAAGTAGATGTCGACCGCCTTGCCGACGGGCACATGAACGTTGGTCTGGTACTCCCCCATCTGGGTGACCGCCCCTTCCGGTATGACCTCACCCGTGCACTCGTCGACGGTGCTCCCGAAACAGCACTCCTCGACCGTGAGCCCGAAACAGGTCGCGGGGAGGTCAGGAACCGGCGGCGTCGGGGGAAAGGCGACGACGGTGGGCGGGACGTCCTGACGTCAGTATTCGGCGATGGTGGCGCTGCGGAGTGGGAGCCTCGGGTGGCGGTGGCTGGCTGGCGATCAGATCGGGGCCGGACACCGTCGACCCACCGCCCGAGCCCGCGTTCGTCTCGGCCGCAGCTGGGCGGTTCGCCGTGTTGTTGGACGGCGGTACCTCTGCCGGAGGCGACGGTGCAGCGGGCGCTGCCGCGCCGGGCACCTCGTCGTCCGCGGGGTCGGCCGGGGTGGCGACCCCTTCGTCGGCCCCGCCCTCCGCCGCGTCGTCCGCACCGTCCTCCACCGCGTCGTCCACCGCATCGTCGGCCGTCGTCTCGACGTCCGCTCCCGCGTCAACGGTGTCGAGACGGCGTTCCACGACGGTGCGCTCCGCGCCGGAGACGACTTCCCCGACGCACTGCACGACGAGATCGACAGCTGCGACTTGATGATCGCCGTGATCGGTCCGGAATGGCTCGGCGAGCGTGACGGGGAGCTGCGGATCCGCGACCCCGACGACTGGGTGGTTCGCGAGATCGCCACAGCGTTCGCGTCGGGGACGCGCGTGCTGCCGATCCTGATCGGCGGTGCCGACCACCCGCTCGCCTCGCACCTGCACCCCTCGATCGCAGAGTTGACGCGACTGCATGCGCTGCCGTTCGAGGACGATCGTGACCTCGCCACGGTCGTCGAGCACGTCGAGTCCCACCTCTCGGAGATGGATCTCGACCGAGCACGCCTCGCCGGTCTCGAGGAACCGGTCGTCGTGCCGAAACTCGAGCGGCCGTGGGTCATCGGAGCGGCAAGTGCCAGTGTCGCCGTCGTGTCCGGTGTCGCGCTCCGCCTCACGTCGGCGCACGATGTGACCGGTCTGTCGGCGTCGTTCGACGACAAGCTCAACGGAATCCGCGTGACGGTCCCTGAGTGCGCGAGCAGCGACTCGATGACGACGTGCGTGCAGGACACTGCCGCCTTCTCCTGGTTCGGCGTCATCATGGTGCTCCTCGGTCTCTACGCCGGCGCGATCTCGGTCGTCGGCGGGGTGCTCGCATGGCGACTCGCACGAGTGTCCGACGTCGCGTGGCGGCCGTTGCTCGGCGCCGCCGGTCTCGGCGGATTGACGCTGCTCCTGCTGACGTTCACATCGCGGAGTGGTCACTTCGAGCTCGCGGACGTGCCGGGGCTGTCGAACCCCGACCTTCGATTCTGGACCCACTTCGTTGTGACGGTGACCGGAGCGCTGGGTGTCGCATTCTGCGTGCTCGCTCCGGTCTTCTCGTCACCGAAGGCTGCGCCCCACCTCCTCGGAGAACGTGTGCGATATCTGGGGATCGCCCGCGACGCCGAACGGTGGGGCGCGACGCTTCTGGCCGGCGAGTTCTCGCTCGTCGCCGCAGCCGGTGGGGCGATCCTGATCGCGTTCCGACAGTCCGACCTGGAGGGCGTCGCGGCGAGCCCCCTGCCCGGCATCGTGTTCGCGCTGGTGTTCTCGACGATCCTGATCATCCTGCACTTCTGGTCGATCAGCAGGCTGCGGGACGAGCAGCGTCGGATCGAGATGGAGTTGGCGCCATTGGCCCCGCGCTATCGCGGAAACGCCGAGCCGAAACTCATCGCTCGGACATTCGACGACGGCGGCTGGGGATTCCGCGCGTTCCTCGCACTCCCCTTGATCGTCGCCGTGCTGGTGGGGATTGCGGTCCTCACCGATCGTTGACGCTCGGGAAAGGGCCGCCCTGCGCCGGCGATCGGCCTCGGGTTCCGGGTGGGCCGAGGGTCCCGCTCACACCGTCCCCCGAGAGCGCGATCGACGACGGCGTCCCGGACACCGACCGGCTACCATCGCCGATGGTGCCACGGATCGCAGGAGGGCCGATGGCGAAGGAACCGACCTACGACGCGTTCGTGTCCTACTCGCACCATGCCGATGGCAAGTTGGCGCCGGCGATCCAGAACGGTCTGCAACGACTCGCCAAGCCGTGGAACCGCCGGCGCGCCCTCGAGGTCTTCCGCGATGACACGTCGCTGTCCGTCAATCCGCACCTGTGGACGTCGATCACCGAGGCGCTCGACTCGTCGGCCTGGTTCGTGCTCATGGCGTCGCCCGCCGCCGCCTCCTCCGAGTGGGTCAACATGGAGGTCGAGCACTGGCTCGCCGGCGGGGACGGACGAGCCGATCGGATCCTCCCCGTTCTCACCGGGGGCGTGTGGGAGTGGGAGGGAACCGGCTTCTCGGACGCCACGACGGCCGTGCCGCCCGCACTCCACGGCGTGTTCACCGAAGAGCCCCGGCATCTCGACCTGTCGTGGGCGAACGAATCGGTCGACCTCGATCTCGACAACGCCCGGTTCCGCCAGGCGATCGCACAGATCGCCGCGCCGATGCACGGGACGACGCAGGACGACCTGATCGGCGACGACGTTCGCCTGCACCGGCGGGCCGTCCTCATCCGCCGGACGGCGACGGCAGCGCTCGCCGTCCTGTTCGCCGGGGCCGTCATTGCGGCGGCGTTTGCGTTCCGGCAGCAGAGCATCGCCGAGGACAACGCCGAGGAAGCCACTCGTCAGCAGGGAATTGCCGAGGACAACGCCGAGGAAGCCACTCGTCAGCAGGGAATTGCCGAGGACAACGCCGAGGAAGCCACTCGTCAGCAGGGAATTGCCGAGGACAACGCTGCCGAGTCCCGGTCGCGCGAGCTCGCCGCCCGGGCCGAACAGTTGGTCGACGTCGACCCCGCGCTCGCCGTGTTGTTGTCGGTGCAAGCCCACCATCCGGTCGATGCGACACTCGACCACGCGACACCCGAGGCGGATCGCAGTCTGCGGCTCGCAAATGCCAGCCTGGCAACGACCGAGGCGGTCCGCCGCCCCCTTCGCATCGAGACCGACGCGACCACCATCGGAGCGAGTGCAGATGGGACGATGATCGCAACGACAGGAACACCCACCGGTTCGTCGTTGGAGATCATCGTTTGGGACGCCGAGACCGGGAACCGGATCGGGGAACCCTACGAGAACCCGCTCGGCACGACGTCGGACTTGCGCTTCGACCGGTCGGGGCGTTTCCTCCTCGCATCGGGGTCAGGGTGGCCGGTGCTCGTCGACCTTGAACGGGAGCGGTCCACCGAACTCGCCGGTGGGGTGGGGCGGGCCGACTTCCTCGGCGCCGACGAGGTGGTCGCCGTCGGACCGTTCGGGGGATTCGGTGCCCCGACCGTCATTCGCATCTACGCGCTCGAGGCGCCGGACGACCCGCCCATGGAGTTTCCCATGTTCCCGAGCGACACGTTTCAACCGTCCGGACCATTCGATGAGGTCCGCTCGCTACCAAGCGGCACGATCGTGCTGTCCGACGCGTCCGGCAGCGCCTACTCGTGGATGCCCGGAGAAGGTGAGCCCACTCTGATCGATGGCGTCATCGCTGAGTCGATGTCGTGGGAGGCCCTACCGACCGTCGACTCGGTTGTCGTCTCCGGGCCAACCCTTGAACCGGACGTCAACCCCCAGTTCCAGTTGATCGAGTACGACCTCGGTGATCTCGCGTCGCCAACTGAGCGGAGCTACGTGGCGCTCGACGAACTCGCATGGAACACGCTGTCCGTTGCGCCGAACGGTGAACGGTTCGCTGCGTTCAACGGGGCCGGGCTGACCGATCTGTCCCCCGGCGTCATCGGACGGCCGCTCACCAACCCACCCGTTTACGTCTACGACCGGCAGGCTCCCGACTTCACGCCACCGTTCGAGCTGCCGATCAACGGCGGCCACGACATCGCGTGGCTCGGAAATGATGCGATTGCCACGATGTCGGCTCGTGGCGTCGAGGTGTACGATCTGCCGCGCCGAAGCCGGGGCGAGGTCTATGCACTCGGCGTATCCGGCGACGGGGAAGTGGTGGCGAGCTGGGACGCCGTCGAACTCGTGATTCGGGATCGGAACCTGGCGGTTGTCGACCGAATTCCAGCCGACAACGAGATTCCGCTGGGCCGCGACGGTTTCGACGGCTTCGCCGACGAATTCCTCCTTGATCCACTCGGTCGATTCGCCGTGACGGTCCATGAGAACGATGGACCGTCCGTGCGCCCGCTCAGCGGCGACGCCCCCTGGCCACTGATCTCGTCCCCGAAAGCGTTGACCCCTGACGGCGACTTGGCGGTGATGTTGCCCTCGGCCGACGTGGGGTCTGCGGCCGACTTCGGACTGTCCTTGGTCGATACGACGACGTGGGCGGTCGTTGACGCGATCCCGGTCGAGTCTGCAGGGTCACTACCGATCGGCCATCTCGCTGCGACGTCGGGCGCCGAGACGATCGCGCTGAACCTCCCCGGGATGCTCGACAACAGCTCCACACTTCGCGTGATCGACCGGACGAGCGGTGCCCGGCGCGACGCTCCGTCGACACCGGGTATTTCGGCGATGACGTTCGACCCGGCGGGCTCGACCCTCGCAACCGGCCACGTGGATGGCACGGTGCGACTCTGGGACCCGGTCGGGCCCGAGCTCCGGCACGTCATCGATGTATCGACCCGGGCGGTCGATGACCTGTCGTTCAGCGGCGACGGGTCGAACCTGGCGGTCGGCGCCGGTCCGCTCACCCTCTGGGACGTCAGCACGCGCGACCGGTTGTTCGACTCCTCGGCGATCGCCCACCTCGAAGGGGCGCGGTTCCAGTTCGTCCGCTACGACCCAACGCGTCACCGAGTGATCACGAGCGTTGATGGTGGGGTCGTTGCCATCGACGGCTCCGATCTTGTCGTGGCGTGCGCGTCGGTTGGCGAGGACGACCTCGTCCGGGCCGCAGCACTGCGTCGGCGAACCGTCTGTGTGTCGCCAGCTCCTGGCCGTCGGGTGAGTGCGTCACGAGCGAGACGGCATCGCCCTGCTAGAGGTTCGGCGGGAGCAGCCGGTTGACGTTCTGGAAGAAGAAGTAGAGCACGACGACGAACGGAACGATGCCCGCAAGCAACCCGGCCCAGTCTCGTCGGAAGCGACGACTGACCAGATACGCACCGATCGCGACGACGGCGAGCACGACGCCCCAGAGCGCGACCTGCGAGTTCGCGCCGGGATCGCTGAACCACCCCTCCGAGAACGCGTCGGCGATGCCCTCGTTCACGGCGTCGGTGCCGAGCCGGTCGATTGCGCTCGGCTCGTCGTCGGCCAGTGCCCCGGTCACTTCGCCGGATGACTCCGGGGTCGTGTCGCTTCCGGACGTCTCGTCGGGGCCGGGTGCGGCGACCGCCGGATCGTCGGCGGTGCCGTCGTCGGTTTCCGTACTCGTGTCGCCGCCTGCGTCAGCGGAGGGAGCTCATCGACCTCGTCGACCGGTTCGGGCGGGCGTCCGTAGTTCAGGACCGGCTCGCCGACCGGTGCGGACTCGGTGTACGCGAGCTCGCTGAAGATCACGATGCGCTCCCGGGCGGTGAACACCGGGTGGCACGAGGTGAGTGTCAGATTCGCACGCGTGGGATCGGTCGTGGCGACCACCTGGTAGTCGGACGGGCTGACGATCTGCTGGCCGGACACCCGGTACACGTACACGCCGCTCAACGTGGTCATCCGGATCTCGTCGCCGACGTCCAGCTTGTCGACGTTGCGGAACGGTTGGCCGTAGGTGGTGCGGTGCCCTGCGATCGCCGAGTTGCCGAGCTGACCGGGAAGCGGGGTGTCGGGGAAGTGGCCGGGGCCGCGCTTGAGGTCGCCCGTCTCGACACCGGCCACCACGATGTCGTCGACACCGATCCGGGGAATCTCGATCCGGGCGAGCGCATCGCCGTTCTCCAGGCTCGGCAGGTTCTGGTCCTCCACCGGCACCACAGCCTCGGGCGGAGGAGGCGGCTCGACCGGGGCGGCGACCACCGGTTCGGGATCGGCGGGCTCGACGGATTCGATCTCCTCGGCATCGACATCGGCGGGCGTTGCACCGACCGTCGGATCGCTGGTGCTCCCGCTGCTCTCGAACGTGGTCGCCTCGATCGGCTCGGCCTGCGCGAGCAGTTCCTCGAACTCGTCCTCGAGGCCTCGCTGGGCCGCGGCGGTCTCGATCCCGGTGCCGTAGAGCTGATAGCCGACGAAGCCGAACATCAGCAGGCCGACAGCGATCAGCACCTTGCCCAGGTTGCCGACGTACCAGCGCCAGTCGTGGGGCGGTGGCGGGCGGTCCCACTTGCGCACCCGACCGCGACGGGTCAGTTGGGGCGCGGCGACCGGGCGGTCTGCGAATCGGATCGTCCCATCGTCGTCCGGGGTGACGGGTCTCGCCGCCGGCGCGGGTGGAGCGGTCGATGTCTCCGATGTGGGCGCGGACGGTGCGGCCGGGCTCGGGTGTCCCGGCGGCACCTGGTGATGTATCGGTTTCCGACATCGGACAGCGACGCTAGTGGCGTCGCCGGTTCGATCGGGGCCGCTGCACCGAGTGTTTTCGCAAACCTTCGGACCAGCCCAATAGCGTGCTCCCGTGCCCACGAAAGCCGACGCGGTGGTCGACCTCCACGATGTCGTGGCCACACTCGGTCAGTTCCCCGCGCTGTCCGGTGTGACGATGCGCGTCGAGAACGGCGAGATCGTGCTGTTGCGCGGTCCGAACGGGGCGGGCAAGACCACGTTGCTCCGGTTGTGCGCCGGACTCGTCACGGTCGTGCGGGGGACGGCGTTCGTGCTCGGCCACGATCTGTCGGTCGACCGTGATCGGGTGCGTCCCCACGTCGGCCTGCTCGGCCATCAGAACGGACTGTACGGCGATCTGACGGTGATCGAGAACGTGCGCTTCTGGGGTGCAACCGTCGGTGCGACCGATGCCGAGGTCACCTCGGCGATGGAGCGGATGGGGGTGGCAGGTCGTCTCGCCTCGGTGACGGTCAGCAAGTTGTCGGCCGGTCAGAAACGACGGACGGCACTGGCGGGCCTCGTCGCCCGACGCGCACGGCTGTGGTTGCTCGACGAACCGCACGCCGGTCTCGACCAGCGCGCCCGTGACGAACTCGACGACACACTGCGCGAGGCGGTGACGGCCGGTGCGACGGTGCTCGTCGCAAGCCACGAACTCGACCGAGCCGAATCACTGGCGACGCGTACCGTCGACATCGTCGCCGGCCACGCGGACTCCGGAGGACCGGAATGAGCGTGGTGCGCATCGCCTGGCTGATCGCCCGCAAGGATCTGCGCATCGAGTGGAAGAGCCGCGTCATCACCAACCAGGTCGTGCCGTTCGCCGGCGTGACCATGGTGATCTTCGGATTCGCGCTCGATGCGAACACCGACGTGCTCGAGCTCGTCGCTCCGGGTCTCGTGTGGTTGGCCACGATGTTCAGCCTGCTGCTGCTCGTCCAGCGCACGTTCTCGGTCGAGGCCGACGACGGAGCGCTCGACGCGATGCGCGTGGCGGGCGTCGACGCCCGAGCGCATCTTCCTCGGCAAGGCGATCGGGCTTGCGCTGCAACTGTTCGTGCTGGAGGTGCTGCTGCTGTTCGCTGCTGTCGTCTTGTACGGCGAGACGATCCGCCTGGACGGCGCTGTGCTCCTCGTCACCACCATGATCTCCGCGACGTGCGGTCTCGCTGCGGTCGGTACGCTCTACGGAGGCTTGGCCGCCGGATCCAAGGGCCGCGAGACACTGCTCCCGCTGCTCACGCTTCCGGCGGTTGCGCCCGTCCTCATCGGGGCGACGAGAGCGGTCGAATCCGCCCTCGGCACCGGCGTGGCGGAGTTGTCGGACGGCTGGCAGTGGGTCAGCCTGCTGACGGTCTTCGCCGTGGCATTCGGTGTCGGTGGTTCGCTCGCCTTCGGCCCGCTGATCGACGAATAGCCACGACCTGGCGAGAAGAGGACCCATGACGACGCTCGATCCGAACACGACCGACACCGCCGAGGCGTCGGCGTCGTCGCGTTCGACCGGGACCAAGGCGACGCGGGCGATCGGGATCGCCGCGGTGGTCGCGATGGGGTGGCTCGTCCTGTTCGGGCTCGTGCTGTCTCCCGCCGACGTCAACCAGGGCGAATCGGTCCGGTTGCTCTACATCCACGTCCCGACGATCTGGATCGCGTATCTGTCGTTCGTCGTCACGGCGGTTGCATCGGGCATGTACCTCTTCACGAAGCAGCACTCGCTCGGCTGGGACCGTCTCGCCGGCGCATCGGCCGAGTTCGGCGTCGCCTTCGTCGGCCTCACGCTCATGGTGGGCGCGATGTGGGGCCGCCTCACGTGGGGTGTCTTCTGGCAGTGGGACGCGCGGCTGACCACGACGGCGCTGCTGTTCGTGACCTACATCGGCTACCTCGCGGTGCGCCGACTCGGTGGTTCGCATCAGCAGCGGGCCAGGCGTTCGGCTGTGGTCGGGTTGTTGTCGGTGCTGCTGATCCCACTCGTGCACTGGTCGGTCGTGATCTGGCGGAGCCTGCACCAGACCGCATCGGTGCTCGACACCGACGGCGACATCGACATGGACGGCACGATGCTGTTCACCCTGTTCGTCGGCGTCATCGCCTTCTCGCTGCTCTACGTGTGGCTGGTGCTCCACCGCACCCGGGCGATGGCGATGGAGGACATGCTCGAAGACCGTGGCCTCGACATCGCGCTGGCCGAACGACGGGCCGAGGGAGGCACCCGATGATCGCCCTGTTCGACGACGCCGGATTCATCCTCGGCGGCTACGTCGCCACGTTCGCCGTCATCGGTGGGTTCGTCTGGCGTGCCATCAGCTCCGGGAGAAGACTCGGGAAACAAGTCCCCGACGACGACAAGTACTGGACCTGAGGGAACGCATCATGGCCGACATGGATCTGAGCCCGCGGAGCGACCCCGACGCGGTCGCGGCGCCGGTGAAGAAGAAGCGCAATCTCGCAGCGATGTTGCTGCTCGTCGCTGGTGCTCGTCGCCGGCGGGGTCATCGTCACGCAGTTCCTCAACTCGGCGGTCGACTACTTCTGCAACGTCGACGAGGTCGGTGTACGCGACGGCTGTGAGACCGAGCGCCGGATCCGTCTCCAGGGCACTGTCGATCCCGGTTCGATCGACCAGTCGGTCCCCGGCGTCACCGCGTTCACCATGACGTTCAACGACGCCACGATCCCGGTTCGCTACGACGGCGACCCGGGCGGCATCTTCCAGGAGTGCATCCCCGTGGTCGTGCACGGAGAGATTCGCGACGATGTGCTCGAAGGCGATCGGCTCGAGGTGAAGCACTCCGACGAGTACGAGGCGGAGAACGACGAGAACCTCGCCGCCGCCGACGCCCAAGTGGAGAGCGAATGCCCACCCGTCAGCACGTGACCCACGCGTCTGCGACGGGTGCAGGCCACGACGAGGCGCGATGATCGCCGCCTCGATCAACTCGGCATTCGGACGCGCCGGTCTGCTGCTGATGCTCGCCGCCTCGGTGATCGGCGCGCTCACGATCGTCGTCGGCATCTGGCAGCGGGACAAGCGCCTGCTTCGCCAGGCACCGCGCTACGCGTGGATGGCCCTCGCCGGTTCGCTGCTCGCAGCGATCATGATGCAGCGGGCGCTGATCACCCGCGACTTCTCGCTGGCGTATGTCCAGCAGGTGGGCTCGGCCGACACGCCGCCGCTGTACAACGTCGCTGCGATGTGGTCGGCGCTCGAGGGCTCGATCCTGCTGTGGGGGCTCACGCTCGCCGCGTTCACCGGCGCGGTCGCATGGCGGTTCCGCAAGCGCAGCGGCGACGAACTCGTCGGGTGGGCGCTCGTCGTGATGTTCGTCGTGACGGCGTTCTTCGCGATGCTGAGCTTCGGACCGGCCGACGCGTTCGCCGCCGGGCGCCCCGAACGTCACGTCGGGCCCGGGTCCGAATCCGCTCCTCCAGAACCACATCCTGGTGCTGTTCCACCCGCCGATCCTCTACCTCGGCTACGTCGGCTTCACCGTGCCGTTCGCGTTCGCGATCGCCGCGCTCATCACCGGTCGGCTGGGTGAGGGCTGGCTCGAGGAGACGCGCCGCTGGGCGCTGTTCTCCTGGGCATTCCTCACGATCGGCATCCTGCTCGGCGGCTGGTGGAGCTACGAGGTGCTCGGCTGGTCGGGGGTCTGGGCGTGGGACCCGGTCGAGAACGCCTCGCTGCTCCCGTGGCTCACCGGCACCGCCTACATCCACTCGGTGCTGGTTCAGGAGCGGCGCGGCATGCTCCGGGTCTGGAACCTGAGCCTGTTGATCTCGACCTTCGCGCTCGACGATCCTCGGCACGTTCCTCACCCGCTCGGGTGTCATCCAGTCGGTGCACGCGTTCGGCAACGGCCCGGTCGGGACGTGGCTGCTGGCAGGGTTCGTCGTCACCGTGGTCGTCTCGTTGGGCCTGATCGCCTGGCGCGGTGATCGACTCCGTTCGCCGGGCACGATCGACTCGCCGCTCAGTCGCGAGGGCGCCTTCCTCGCGAACAACGTCCTGTTCACGGTGTTCGCCTTCGTGGTGCTGCTCGGGCACGATCTTCCCGCTGCTCGTCGAAGCGTTGCAGGACCGCCGCACCGTCGTGGGCGCCCCGTACTTCGATCGGCTCTCGATGCCGATCGGGATCGTGCTGCTGTTCCTGATGGCGGTCGCACCGGTCCTGCCGTGGCGCAAGGCGAGTGCCGAACTGCTCTCGACGCGGTTGTTCTGGCCGGCGTGGGGCGGAGTTGCGGCGATCGTCTTCTCGGTGCTCGTCGGTGCCGACGGCTGGGCGCCGCTCGTCGCGTTCGGGCTCGCCGGATTCGCGGCGGGCGTTGCGCTGCGCCAACTCGTGCTCGCCACCCGCCGGCAGGGCTGGCGCGGCCTGGTGGGCAGGGCGAACGGCGGGATGATCGTGCACCTCGGCGTGATCATGATCGCCGTCGCACTCGCCGCGTCGAACAGCTTCACCCACTCGGCAACGCTCGAGCTCGAGCAGGGCGAGGTCGTCGAGTGGGGCGGACACACCTTCGAACTCGAGTCGGTGACCGTCGACATCAATGACGCCGAGAGCGAGCGAGCGCTGAAGGCGAACGTCGTGCTCGACGGCGACAAGGTGTACAAGCCGGCCATCACGACGTACCTCAACCAGGGTGCGACGGTCGGGACCCCGTCGGTCCGGACCGGCCCCACCAAAGACGTGTATCTCACGCTCGAGCCCGGAGCGGAACCCGGTGGCACCGTTGCGGTCATCCGCGTCTTCGTGAAGCCGATGATCTTGTGGTTGTGGATCGGTGGGGCGGTCATGGCGATCGGCACCGTGCTCTCCGCGTTCCCCGGGAATCGTCGGCGCGGCAACCGACCCGGTGTCTGCGCCGATCGCCACACCCGACCTCGTCGCGTCGCCCGCACGCAACGATGCACCGTTGCCCGCAGGTGTCGACGATGACTGAGACCATCGACGATCCGGCCGCGGTCGAGGACGGAGTTGTCCGGCCGTAGCCGGTTGGCGCCGTGGGTCGCCCTTGCGATCGCCGTCGTGATGATCGGTCTGGTGGTGCTGCTCGTCAACGCAAACCCCGACGACGGCGCTCCCAGTGCCGACACGCCGTTGCTCAACCAGCCCGCGCCCGGAGGCGGTCGGCGAACTCGACGACGGAACACCGTTCGATCTCTCCCGGCGCAAGGGCAGTTGGGTCGTGCTGAACTTCTTCCAGTCCGACTGCGTGCCGTGCATCCAAGAGCACCCCGAGTTGATCGAGTTCGTCGATCAGCAGCGTTCGCTCGGTTCCGACGGCGCCGAGTTCTACTCGATCGTCTTCGGCGACACCCGCCAACGCGTCGAACAGTTCTTCGACGAGCGTGGCGGCGACTGGCCGGTGGTGTACTCCGAGGGCGACTCGATACCCGAGTGCGTTCGGGGTGTCGCTCGTCCCCGAGACGTGGATCATCGATCCGCAGGGCGTCGTCCGCGACCGGTTGATCAGCAAGGTGACGGCCGACGAACTGAGCGTGCTGCTCCAGCAGTGGCGTGAGGCACTCGGATGACCGCGACCGACGATCGACCCGCGATCGCCGCGTCGCGTCGCTGAACAAGCGCCTGAAGTCGTGGCCGGGGTGGATCCTCATGGCGCTCGTCGCGGTCACGTTCCTCGTGGTCGGGGCGACCCGGACCGCCGGGCCGCAGTCCCAGGAGGACCGCGTCGACGATCTGACCCAGCGGATCGCGTGCCCCGTCTGTGACGGCGAGAGCGTGTTCGAGTCGCAGAACGCCGCATCGCGCCGACTTCGGAACCAGGTCGAGGATCTCGTCCGGCAGAACGAACTCTCCGACGAGCAGATCCTCACGTTCATCGACTCGCGGAACGAGGGTGACCTGCTGCTCGTGCCGAAGGCATCCGGAGCTCGACGCGCTCGTCTGGGTTCTGCCGGCGGTCGGTTTCGTGGTCGGCGTGACCGGCCTCGGGCTGGCGTTCCGTCGATGGAAACTCGAAGCGGACGAGCTGGGCGACCCGACCGACGCCGACCGTGCCCTGGTCGAGGAGGCGCTCGCAGCAGCAGACCCGTTCGATGAGGCGACCGAGGCCGGTGTGGAAGACCCCGAGGTCGAGCGCCGATGACGACGTCGACGATCAAGTCGGGTGCGCGGATCGACCGGCTCGCCGAGTTGGAGGAGGAGCGTCGTTACCTGTTGCGCTCACTGAAGGACCTCGAGCGGGAGCGGGAAGCGGGCGATGTCGACGATGACGACTACCACACGCTCAAGGACGGCTACACCGTGCGTGCTGCGGCGGTGCTCCGCCAGATCGAAGACGGGCGTCTTGCGCTCGCGCCGAGACGCCGTCGCGATTGGAGGCGGACCGTGGCGGTCGTCGTGGCGGCGGTGGCCTGCTCAGCAGGCATCGGATTCGCGCTGGCCAGCGCGTTCGGCGAGCGCGGTGCCACCGACGAGATCACCGGGCTCAACCCGGCCGATTCGGTGCGAACGCAGCTCGCCGGAGCTCGCGCTGCGCTCACCCGGGGCGAGTTCGATCGAGCGAATCAGTTGTTCCTGCAGGTCGATCGTGCCGAGCTCGATCGCGGCAACGAGAACGCCGAGGCCCGGGCGTACCTGGGGTGGACCCTCGCGCTCGTGGCCCGTCAGTCGTCCGGGGATCTCGCCGTCGATGACGAGCGCCTCGACCTCGCCTTGCTCGCGTTGAACCAGGCGATCGAGATCGAACCGACCTACGCCGATCCGTACTGCTTTGCAGCGATCATCGAGTTCAACTTCCGCGGGGACGCCGACGCCGCGCTGCCGTACGTCGAGCAGTGTGAAGCGAACAACCCGCCGGCCGACGTTGCGGGTTTGATCGACAGCTTCGGGGCCGAGATTCGCGCTGCTGTCGAGACCTGAGTTTCAGCACGGAGCGGGCCAGACCTTGCCCTTCGTGATCTTCTTGCCCTTGCGACGCAGGACCCAGACGCTCGACTTGCCCCAATCGGCCGGCGTCTCGACCACCATTCCCCGACGATGGAGCGCCTGGATCGTGGGCGGGATGATGTCGCCGTGGCTGCACAGCACGGCCCCGTTCTCCACCTCGCCGAGCAGGTCGAGGACCGGCTCGAAGGGTTCGTCCTCGCACAGGCGTGGCTCGATGCTGATCTCGACGCCGATCAGACGCCCGAGCGGCTCCAGTGTCTGGGTGCAGCGGGTGTACGCGCTCGAGTACAACGCGGTCGCCCCCTTCTTCGCCAGCCGCGCCCCGATGGCTTCGGACTGTCGCCACCCGCGTTTGCTGAGCGGACGCTCGACGTCGTCGCCGGTCCACAGCCGACGCTCACCCGCTTTGGCGTGACGCACGAGGTAGATGGTGTCGGGCCGGCCCATCCGTCATCGTTCGCCGGTGAGCTCGACGTGACGCGCGGTGAATTGCTTCACGAGCAGGATCCAGACCACCGCCGAGATGAGGCTGAAGACACCACCGACGATCAGCTGGGCCCCGCCCGTTGACGCGGTGACCTCGGCGATGCCCTCGGTGTCCGTCTCGAGGTTGAACGCAGCGTCGAAGACCGAGCCGAGGCTGATCGCGGTGAGCACCGCCGGAATCACGCCGTACACGACGAACCAGAGGTACAGCAGTGGATTCTCGCCGCTGGCCCGCCACCCGTCGGATCCGGGCGGGGTGTTCGGATCGCTCGCCTTCCACAGCTCGCGGAGGACCAGCAGCGGGAGGATGAAAAGGAACGGCGGCAGGAACCAGCCGAGGATGGCGAACACCGGAGCGAACGTGGTCGTGCGGCCGATCGCCCGGGCGTTGGTCGCGATCCGATACATCCAGATGACGCCGAAGACCCCGGCGGCGACCAGGGGTCCGGCGCTCAGCACCTGGCCCAGCGGAGCGATCGCATTCGCATCGAGGAACTCGTCTTCGCTGATCCGGCCGTCGAGGTAGTCCTGCGCCTTGGCGGCGAGGTTCGCCGACAGCAGGGCGCTGGCGAACGATGCGATGCCTGCCACCCCAGCGAGGATCATCGCCCACTTCGCGGTGCCGCGAATCGAGCTCAGTTGACCGTGTCGAGTTGGTGCGGTGTTGGTATGCCACGTAGCCGGCCGGGGCGGTGAGCTCAGGCGGCGGCGGTGGCGGCGGTGGCGGTGTGGCCGCCCCTCCCGTCGCCCCGGGTGGTGGTGGCAGAGGCGAAGACGGTGGCGGGGGGAGAGAGTCGTCGCCGCTCATGACCGCGACGCTACCTTCGGCGACGGGTCGCGACGAAGGGGCGAAAGGCCCGGGGCGGCCGGTCACTTGGCATCGGACCACCGCTCGATGACGCTGGTGTCAGCAACGAACCGGACTCGCTCGCCGACAGGCGGTGACCAACGGAACGCCGTTTCGTCAAGGCAGTCACCGAGCAGCGCGGCGGTGTCGTCGGCGCGCGCAGCCGGTACGTGCACGACGAGTTCGTCGTGGAGGCACAGCACGATGTGGGCCCCGAGGTCGCTGCTCCGGGCGCGGACGAGCGCGGCCCAGGTCTTGAAGAACTCTGCGGCGGCGCCCTGGATCATTGCGTTGCGTCCGTATCGACCACGCGCGGCGGCCCGCGATCGCACGTCGTCGGCACTCATCCCGTTGTCGATTGCTCCCGACATCCTGATCAGTCGGCCGCCGTAGGTGCGCAGGTCGTGGCCTCCCTGGGCGGCCTCGTCCGCCGATCGCAGGTAGCCCATCGCGACCGGATACTCGCGTTCGAGTCCGCGGAGCGCCTCGGCGCCCTTGCCGGTCGTCTGCCCGTACATCGCTCCCAGGACGGCGACCTTGGCGATTTCGCGGTCGACACGGAGCCGGTCGGCCACCGGCGCGTACATGTCGTCGGCGTGCGTGGCGCGGGTGAGGTCGGGGTCTCCGGACACGGCGGCGAGCACGCGTGGTTCGATCTGGCCGAGGTCGGCACGGACGAAGACGTGGCCGGGTTCTGCGGCAACCGCCGGACGCATTTCGGCGGGCATGTTGTGGAGTCCGGCGGTTGCGGTCATCCGGCCGGCCGCGCCGTCCGATCCGGTCCAGCGGCCGCGCAGTCGCCCGTCGGTTCCGACGTGTTCGTCGATCCACGGATATCCGAACGTCGTACGGATCCGTTCGGCGCGGCGCCAGCGGAGCAGCGGTTCGACGATCGGGTGTGCGTCGCGGAGGCCCTCGAGACGCCAGGCTCGGGTGTCGGGTACTTCGATGCCGACGCGGCGCAGGAGCGACTTCACCTGATCGGGGCTGCGAAGGTCGAACGTCGATGCCGGGTGGGAGATGTTCGAGGACCGTCCGATCGAGCGCGTCGAGTCGCTCGCGCTCATCGCCGCGTGTCAGCGGGCGCTCGCCGACGAAGCCGGCGACGATCCGTTCGCCGACGGCGCGATCGAACGGCAGGCCGTCGTGTTCGAGTTCGGCACAGATCAGCTCGGCCGCCGACTCCGACATCGCGGTCAGGCGTGGTCGCCCCGATGCTCGCGGCGCACCGGCGTGAGGTTCGCTGTCGATCGATCTGAGCACCTGCTCCTGGCGCTCCTGCACGTCGAGCGCGAGTTCGGCCCATCGGACGAGGCGGTCGTCGGAGTCGGCCCAGGCCCCCTCGGCCCACTCCGGGCGGAGATGTCCGTCCGCGCCCGACCGGGTCGTCGGGATCGCCGCCATCGACGGCTTGGGTGAAGAGGTCGACCGGCTGCAGCGCGGGAATCGTCTCCACGTCGAGACCGTACGCCGATGCCCAGACGCGCGCCGGGATCTGCTCGCCACGTTCCGGAGACCAGTCGGTGGACTGCGGTGAGATCCCAGCACCGTTTCGGGCGGATGGCCGAGCGGACCAGCGCAGCGGCCGTGTCCTTGGACCACCAGACCCATCGAACACCCTGCGTATCGACGGCGGCGAGATCGGAGGTCGGGACGATGACCGCCGGGTGTCCGGCGAGCGCTACGGCGGCCCGCGCATCCGGCCCGATCGCAAGGCCGGCGAGCCCGCCCGGAGCGATCCCGAGACGTGCGAGCGCGTCGCTCATCGCCTGACGGCTCAGCCCCAGCCGAGTTCGTGGAGACGGTCGTCGTCGATGCCCGCGGCGTGGGCGACTTCGTGGATCACGGTGACGTAGACCTCGTCGGCGAGATCGTCGAGATCGTCACACATCGCGCAGAGCGCGAGTCGATAGATCGAGACGACGTCGGGGCCCTCCTGGCCGGTGCGTTCGGTGTGCGGAACGCCCTCGTACAGGCCGAGCAGGTCGCGTTCGTGCGGATGGCGATCGACCACTCGGACGACGACGTTGTCGAGCACGTGGTGCAGTTCGTCGGGCAGATCGTCGAGCGCCTCACGCACCATCCGCTCGAAGCGATACTTCGGGGACGACCTCCACCGGGTCACTCGCTCCTCAGATCAGATGACCTTGAGCGCGTCGGAGTAGACCTTCTTCGGCTTCATGTCGACAGCGATCTGGCGGGCGATCTCGTGGAACGCCTCGGCCGTCTCCGACTCCGGGTCGACCGCGGTGATCGGACGGCCCTCGTCGCCGCCTTCGCGCAGCGCGTTGGTGAGCGGCAGCTTGCCGAGGAGCGGCACTCCGAGGTCGTCGGCGAGTTCCTGGCCGCCGCCCGATCCGAAGATCTCGTACCGCTTGCCGTCGTCGCCGGTGAACCACGACATGTTCTCGATGATGCCGCGCACCGGCAGGTTGACCTTCTCGGCCATCGCCGCCGACATGGCCGCGACCTTCTGAGCGGCCGGCTGCGGCGTCGTCACGACGAAGACCTCGCCGCGCGGCAGGTACTGGGCGAGCGACAGGGCGATGTCGCCGGTGCCGGGGGGCATGTCGATCAGCAGGAAGTCGGGATCGTCCCAGAACACGTCGGTGAGGAACTGCTCGAGCGCCTTGTGGAGCATCGGGCCGCGCCAGATGACCGCTTGGCCCTGCGGGACGAAGTAGCCGATCGAGATGCACCGCACACCCCACATCTCCGGGGGCACCAGCATCTCGTCGATGACGATCGGATCGCGGTCGGTGCCGAGCATGCGGGGGATGGAGTAGCCGTAGATGTCGGCGTCGACGACGCCGACCTTGTAGCCCTGCGCGGCGAGCGCAACGGCGAGGTTGGTGGTGACCGACGACTTGCCGACGCCGCCCTTGCCGGACGAGATGAGCAGCGGGCGGGTCTTCGAGGAGTTCTTGGCGAACGGGATCTCGCGACCCTCGGCGTGTCCGTGCGCCTGATTGGACCCGGCGGTCGCCGCCCCGCCGCCACCGTGCACCAGCATGCGGACGTTCTCACGCTCCTCGTCGGTCATCACCGTGAACTCGAGGTCGATCGACTCGACGCCGTCGAGTTCGGTCGCCGCCTCGGACACGCGGCGGGTGATCTCACCCTTCAGTGGGCAGCCGGGAACGGTCAGTGCGACGAGGACGCCGACGACGCCGTTGTCACGGATCTGGACAGCCTTGAGCATGCCGAGGTCGACGATCGACCGGTGCAGCTCCGGGTCCTCGACGGGCCGCAGTGCGTCGATGACCTGGTCCTCGGTCACGGGGGTGGTTGCCATGGCAACAGTGTGGCCAGGCCGCCATCGATTGCCACCCGAAAGCGTCACGAATGGTGCTGGCACCGACCGTGACCCCCGTCGTCTCGAAGGGGCGCGCTCGGCTCGAGACGACATGGCGTGATCGAGATGAACACCCACTCCTCGCTCTCGCCGGCTCCCGACGCGATCTTCGTTCCGACCGGCGCGCTCGTGGTGGCGAGCGGAGCGGCACCTGCAATGAGTCTCCATCCAGTCCGTGTCGTGGCGCGACGTTCGCGCGTTGCGGAGTGGGTCAGTTGCGGAGGGCGGCGTATTCGATGACGCGGGTCATCACCTCGTCGTTCGACTTCTCGAGCGCTCCGACGTCGAACGGTGGGTGCGGGTCGTATTCGATCATCAGCTGCGACGCCTCGGCAGCGGTGCGGTCGAACAGCAGCTCGACCAGGCGCAGGGCCATGTCGATCCCGCTCGACACGCCGGCCGCCGTGATGATCCGCTCGTCCAGGTGCTCGACGACGCGGTCGGGCACCGGCGTCGCGCCGTACTCGGTCAGGACGTCGCGGGCACTCCAGTGCGTCGTGGCGCCGAGCCCGTCGAGCAGGCCGGCTGCGGCGAGCACCAGTGAACCGGTGCAGACCGACGTGGTGAACGTGGTCGTCGCATGAGCGGAGCGCAGCCACTCGAGTACCCGTTCGTCGGCCATCAACGCCCGGGTGCCGTGGCCACCGGGAAACACGATGACGTCTGGATTCGGGACGCTCGTCGAACGTCGCGTCGGCCACGATGCCGAGCATGCCGTTCTCGCTGCGGATCACGCCGCGTTCGTGGCCGATGAAGGTGATGTCGATCTCGGGGATGCGTTGCAGCACCTCGTATGGACCGATGCCGTCGAGGGCGGTGAACTCGGCGAAGAGCGGGATGACGGCCTCGAGGCTCATGCGGTACTTCTTTCTGGTGGACGACTGGGTGCCATCTTCGACACCGACGTCGGTCGCGTCAACGACCCGGTCCCCGCGATTGCCGTCACGGAGACAAGTCCACGCTGAGCAGGGCCGGGGCACCGTGGCGGTAGCGTCAGGGGCGTGGACGTACGCATCGGAGTGACGCAGGCCCCTCGCGAGATCGGCATCGAACTGGCCGACGACGCAGATCGTGACGAGCTGAAGCAGCGGATCGAGGCGGCCCTGGCGGGCGCGACCGATGTGTTGGCGATCACCGACAGGCGTGGCAACGAGACCTTCGTTCCCGCTGCCAAGATCGCCTACGTCGAGCTCGGCTCCGAGGAGGGCAGCCGCTCGATCGGCTTCGGCGGCTGACGGTTCGTCGCCGCGTCGGGCAACGCCGACGCGCTCAACTCACACCATGACCGATCTCTTCGACCTCGACCTGCTGTTCGTCACCGGCAAGGGTGGTGTCGGCAAGACCACCGTGGCGGCGGCGATGGCGGACGTCGCAGCGCGTCGTGGGCAGCGGGTGCTGGTGTGCGAGATGGACGCCAAGGGGGCACTCGCGACCGCGTTCGAAGTGGCCGAGCTCGCGTTCGAGCCGACCGAGGTCGCGCCGAACCTCCACGCCATGTCGATGAGCACCGAGGACTCGCTACGCGAGTACCTCCGTCTCTTCGTCAGGATCCCGCTCATCGGCCGCCTCGGCGTCCTCGCATCCACATTCGACTTCGTCGCCGACGCGGCACCGGGCGTCAAGGAGATCCTCGCCGTCGGCAAGTTGTGCTGGGAGGTCAAGGAACGCAACTACGACCTCGTCGTGGTGGACGCCGAAGCGAGTGGCCACGTCGTCAGCCAGGTCGGCGCCCCCCGGGTGATCGCCGAACTCGTCCAGGTCGGCCTCGTCCGTGAGCAGACCCAGTGGATGCTCGACATCCTCGAAGATCCCAAGCGCACGGGGGTGGTCGTCACGACCACCCCCGAGGAGATGCCCGTCACCGAATCGATCGAACTCCTCCAGCGGCTGACCGCGCGAGACCGGAACCCACCCGGCTGCGGTGATTGCGAACCGCGTGCTGCCGGCGATGTTCGACCGCAACGAGCAGGCGGTGGCGCGCCACGTGCAGGATGCCGTCCCGGTCCTCATCGACGCCGTCGGGCCCGGGGCGGCGGCCGTCGTCGAAGCCGCGTCGATCATCGAAGCCCGCCGCTCGATCGGCGTCGAGCACCTCGACCGGTCTGCGCGAGGTCGTGTCCGGACTGGATCCGTCGATCTCGGCGCGGGGTCGGTCGTCCGCCGTGCCGATCATCACCGTTCCCGAACTGTTCTCGCGTGCGCACGGCAAACGTGTCGTCACCCTCGTCGCCGACAGCCTCGATGCGGAGATCGCCTGATGCCGGCGAAGCGCGCGCGCATCTCGCGGTCGGTCGGGACCGACGAGCAGCCGTCACTGGATCCGCTGCTCGCCAGTCGAGAGATGATCCTCGTCGCCGGCTCCGGCGGTGTGGGCAAGACCACGGTCGCCGCAGCCCTCGGACTCGCTGCGGTGCAACGCCAGGCCGGACGGGTGCTCGTGCTCACGGTCGATCCGGCCCGTCGCCTCGCGACCGCCCTCGGCCTCGAGGCGTTCGGCAACGCTCCGCATCCGATCCCGAACGAGGCACTGGAAGCTGCCGGCCTCGATCCTCGCGGTGAGCTGCACGTCGCGATGCTCGACACCAAAGCCGGCTGGGACGAGCTGATCCGACGGCACGCTCCCGACGCTGCGACTCGCCGAGCCGTCCTCGCCAATCCGCTCTACGAGAACATCACGAGCCGTTTCGTGCACAGCCACGACTACCTCGCCATGGAACAGCTCCACGACCTCCACGCGACCGGTGAGTACGACCTGGTGATCGTCGACACGCCGCCGTCGCGGAACGCTCTCACGATTCTCGACGCTCCCGAGCCGGATGGCCGACTTCTTCGGCAGTCGCCTCCTGCGATGGTTGACCGTCCCGTATCGGTCCCGGCTGTTCACCTTCGCCTCCAAGCCCTTCTATCAAGTGGCCGACCGGATCCTCGGCTCGCGATTCCTCGAGGACGTCGCCGACTTCTTCGTGCTCGTTCCAGAGGATGGAGGCCGGCTTCGTGAAACGGGCGCACGAGGTCGAGGCGCTGCTCGTCGACCCGCGGACGGCCTTCGTCGTCGTGTCGACGCTCGAAGCGGCCCCAGCGCACGAGGCCCGGTTCCTTGCGGAGTCGCTCCAGGATCGGAAGATGACCGTCGGGGCGATCGTCGCGAACCGCGTCCTTCCCACCCGACTCGCCTCCGACCGCCGCGCACCGAAGCCGCCCACGATCTCGCCGAACGCACGGGGCCCGACGCCGACGGTGACGTGGCTGCCGCAGTCGCTGCAGCGACGGGAGATGATCCCGACGTCGTCGACCGGGTGCTGCATCAGATGGCGACGCGGTTCGACGACCTGGCGATGGTGGCGGCACGTGAGGCGGATCGACGCACCGAACTCGCTCCGTTGGCTGCGACGACGGTCACCGTCCCGTGGCTGTCGGGTGACATCCACGACCTGCGCGGCCTCGGTCGGTTGGCGTGTCACCTCCGCGGGGTCCCGGATCAGGCAGACTCATCGTGATGACGTCGCTCGTAGACCTCTGCCGCGCCCACTCGTCGCTCGATCGGAGCGACATCGATCACCTCCATCGCCTGACGGCGGAGTGGGCGTTCCTCGCCGACCTCTGCTTCTCGGACCTGCTCCTCCATGTGCGTTCCGACGACGGTCGATGGATGATCATCGATCAGGTCCGTCCGGCGACGAACCAGACGATGTACCCGATCGACTTCGTCGGCATCTGGGCGTCGCAGGCGGACGAGTTGATGAACGAGGCGGTCGCGACCGGGCGAGATCGTCGAAGGGGACATCACGCTGAACGTCCCCGTCCACGGAACGGAGGAGACGGTCGCACGCGCCGTCGCGATCCCCGTCCGCCACGACGGGAAGCTCATCGCAGTGCTCACGAAGGAGTGGGTGCCGCGCGCCGGGCGAAGCCTCGGCGAACTCGAACGCGGCTACGCGCTTCATCTTCGACCAGTTCACCCACATGATCGAAACGGGCACGTTCCCGTTCCCCGGCCGGGTGGCCGACTCGAGCGCCGCGCCCGCGTGTCGGCGACGGCGTGTTGATGCTCGACAGCGACGCGGCGGTCACCTACGTGTCGCCGAACGCGAACTCGGCGCTGCACCGCGTCGGAATCCAGGCGAACCCCGTCGGTATGCGGCTTGCCGAGCTCGGGTTCCACGACGGGCCCGCACGCCAGGCGTTCGAGCGTCGCGAGCCTGTCGTCGAGGAGTTCGAGCAGGGCGCTGAGGTCACGCTGCTGGCCCGTTGCGTCCCGATGTTGCGTGGGGTTGGCGACGAGCGCCGAGGTGGTGGGCGGTCTCCTGCTGATCCGTGACGTGACCGAGTTGCGCAAGCGCGATCGGCTGCTGCTGTCGAAGGATGCAACGATCCGCGAGATCCATCATCGTGTGAAGAACAACCTGCAGACGATCTCGTCGCTACTCCGGCTCCAATCGCGTCGGCTCGAGAGCGAGGAGGCCAAGGCGGCGGTCGCAGAGTCGGTACGCCGCATCCGTACGATCGCACTCGTCCACGAGTCGCTGCTCGCGGGAGCCCGGCGACGACATCGCATTCATCGAGATCGTGCGTCCGCTGCTGCGGCTGGCCGAGGAGGGGCTCCAGTCGCCGGATCGGCCCGTGCGGTTCTCCGTGTCCGGCTCGGGTGGGCGGATCCCGGCCCACGCCGCTTCCCCGCTGTCGGTGGTCATGACCGAGTTGCTGCAGAACGCAGTCGACCACGGCTTCCCGGAGGGATCGGGCGGGGGAGACGTGGCGGTCGTCCTCGACCATCACGGCGCCGAACTGGCGCTTCGGGTCATCGACAACGGCCGCGGCGTCGAGCCGGGTTTCGATCTCGAGGCCCAGGACGGTCTCGGGTTGTCGATCGTGCGCACGCTCGTCACGACCGAGTTGAACGGGACGATCGACATGCGCCCGGCCACCGCAGCCGATCTCGACGCGGTCGGCCTCGGCGACGGCACGGCACGCGGTCGCGGCACCGTGGTCGAACTCCGTGTGACGACCGCCGACTGAGGGCGGGGACGCCGGGTTCAGGCGGTGCGACGGCGTGGCGCTCGGCGCGAGCCGCTGCGACCCGCTTGCGTCGGATGACGCGGCGCTCTTCTTCGGTGAGACCGCCCCAGATGCCGGAATCCTGATTCGTGTCGAGCGCGAAGTCGAGACAGTCGTCGCGCCACGATGCACTCGTCGCACGTGCGCTTCGCGTGATCGATCTGAACGAGTGCGTTGCCGGTGGTCCCGACCGGGAAGAACAGCGCCGGATCGGTGTCACGGCAGAGGGCGTGGTCACGCCAGTCGTAGTCGGCGGCTCCGAGAGCCAGGCTGGACGCAAGAATCGACACGTTCGGATTCCCCTCGTGGTGGTGTGGACGCCGTGGTGCGGCGTCGGTGCGTGTGGGCGAGAACCGTCGGAGTGACTCCCCGCCGGGCGAAAAGGTAGGCGCGACCGGATCGGCGCCGCAAGAGGCATCTTCGTGTGACGTGTGACCGTTGACGCACCGGAGTCGGCGATACTGGCCCGATGAACATCGTCGGTCATCGAGGAGCATCCGGAACCGAACCCGAGAACACCCCGGCAGCGTTCTGCCGCCGCAGACGAATGGGCGCCGACGGCGTCGAACTCGACGTCCGTCTCGCGCCCGACGGTCATGGTGGCAGCCGCCTCGTCGTGTTCCACGATCCGTTGCCGACCGACCAGTCCGACCTCGATGCGCTCCCGGGCTTCGACGAGATCCTCGACGCCTGTGGCGACCGCATGCTGGTCAACGTCGAGATCAAGAACAGTGAGGCCGACGGTGGCTACGACCCGACGATGGCGTCGTCGCGCCGACCATTGCTGCGATGCGTCGCCGTGGGCCGAGCTGGGCGGACCGCTGGTTGATCTCGTCGTTCACGATGTCGACGATCGATCACTGTCGGCGGATCGCACCCGAGATCCCGACCGGGTTCCTGCTGTACGCAGCCCACCGACGAGGCGATCGCGGCAACCGTGCGACACGGACATCATGCGATCCACCCGTGGGCGGAAGTGCTCGATGCCGACCGGGTGGCGGCCTGTCACGCCGTCGGACTGGCGGTCAACACGTGGACCTGCAACGAACCGGACCGGGTGTCGGCACTCGCTGCGCTTCATGTCGACGGCGTCTGCACCGACGTTCCCGATGTCGCGCTCGAGCGCGATCGGGCGAACGTCCGAACCCCGCCTCAGCCCGAGCTGGGGAAGACGAGCCTGACGCGCGTCGGGCACGTGGGCGATGTCGAGACGGCTCGACTCGCCGAGTGCGTCGCCGTCGAGCTGATACGGGAACGGCGTGTCGTGCTCGATCCGGAGCCGCTCGACGTCGGTCCGGATGTCGAGGTGCGCCGCCGGCTTCACGCCGCCTCCGCGGAGTGCCCCGGCGAGTGACGTCAGGATGTGCGCGGGCCTTCATCGTCGTGAAGGTGATGACCACGAGTCCCTGGTCGAGGTCGGCGTGCGGTGACAGGTCGAGCGGGCGGTTGCCGAGGTACGTGTACGGGTTGGTGTTCAACACGATCGTGAAGTACCCGTCGTCCAAGTCGTCGCCGCCGTCGCCGCTGACCCGGAAGTGCGGCCGCTTGCGGTCGTAGCCGCGTGCCCACGTCGACAGCCCGGCGTAGATGAAGAGCGGATGTCCGAGCCAGCGTTTGAGCGAGCCGTGGCGTTCGACCTGCTGTACGACCGCCGCGTCGAACCCGACGCCGGTGTGGAAGCAGAAGTAGCGGCCGTTGACCTGGCCGAGTCCGATCGGGCGGATCGTCTCGGCGTCGATGCCGCGGACGAGGTGCTCGACGGCGGCGACCGGATCGTTCGGCATGCCGAGGGTGCGTGCGAAGACGTTGGTCGAACCACCGGGGAGTACGCCGAGCGCGCTGTCGGTGCCGGCGATTCCGGTCGCCACTTCGTTGAGTGTTCCGTCGCCGCCGTACCCGATCACGACGTCGACCCCGCGTCGGGCGGCGTCGTGTGCGAAGCGCGTCGCATGTCCACGCCGGTTGGTCTCGACGACCTCGACCGCATGGCGTCGAACGGAGCCGCCGGTCAGGCTGCGGACACCCTCGCTGAGTCGCCGTTGGACGACGACGGTGTTGCGCGCCGTGACCGACGACGCGAACGAGTTGACGATCAGCATGATCCGCAAGGTGGAGATAGTAATCCTCAGTGCCAGCGAGTCCGGTGCGCCGCCCCCGGATCCGGGGACCGGGCGGGACTCGTGCAGACGTCACACCTCGCCGAATTGGGGGACGGACTTGACCGGCCGGTAACTTGGGGATCCTTATGAACGTGATCGTGTGTGTGAAACAGATCCCTGATCCGGCGCTGCCGGGTGAGTTGGATGCCGACAACACGCTGAAGCGCGACGGCAAGCTCATCCTCGATGAGTCCGACAGCTATGGCGTCGAAATGGCGCTGCAGCTCGTCACTGCTGCGGGCGGCGGCGCGGTGAGCCTCGTCTCGATGGCCCCGAACGAGGAAGTGTCGGGTCTCCGCACTGCCCTCGCGATGGGCGCCGAGAAGGCGGTGCTCGTCTCCGATGCCTCGCTGGCCGGCGCCGATGCGCTGACCACGGCGAAGGTCCTGGCCGGGCGCCGTCGGCAAGGCCGGCGAGTACGACCTCGTCATCGCCGGCACCGAGTCGTCCGACGGCTACACCGGCACCGTGCCCGAGCAGATCGCCGAAGTCCTCGGGCTGCCCGTCGGTGACGTTCGCCAAGTCGATCGCAGTCGACGGCGCGACCGTCAAGGTCGAACGTCAGACCGAAGCCGGCTACGACGAGGTGACCTGCTCGCTGCCCGCCGTGGTCTCGGTGACCGCCGGCGTGGTCGAGCCCCGCTACCCGAGCTTCAAGGGCATCATGGCTGCGAAGTCGAAGCCGGTCGAGAACGTCACCGCCGGTGACCTCGGCATCGAGGCCGCCAGCTGGGCCCAGTCCGTCACCAACGTCGAAGATGCCCCCGAGCGCGAAGCCGGTGAGATCATCGAAGACGACGGCGAAACGTTCAACAGGATCGTCGAGTTCCTCGACAATCTGAAGGTCATCTAGAAGGGATCACGGAGTCTGATCATGGGTATCGACAACATCTGGGTGTTCGCCCAGACCACCGACGGTGCCGCGACGAGCGCAACGCTCGAGCTGCTCACCAAGGCCAACTCGCTCGGCGGGACGGTCACGCGCATTCGTCGTCGGCTCCGCCGGCGACGCCGCTGCGTCGATGGCCGACCACGGCGCGGCCAAGATCTACGAGACCGGCGACCTCGCCGGTGCTCTTCCGGGCGCCGCCGTGTCGGCGGCGATGAAGGCCGTCATCGACGGCGGCGACTCGCCCGACCTCATCCTGTTCCCGCAGAGCTACGAGGGCCGCGACGTGATCGCCCGTCTCTCGGTCAAGCTCGACCGCACCGTGCTCACGAACTCGACCGACGTGTCGGTCGACGGTGATTCGGTCAGCGTTCAGACGCCGATCTTCGGTGGTTCGAAGATCGTGACGTCGACCTTCACCGGCGAGACGCCGTACCTGGCGGCGTTCCGCCCGAAGAGCTTCGAGCCTGCCGGCGGTGCCGGCGCCGCGGGCGACGTCGTCTCGGCACCGGTGCCCGACCTCGGCGCAACCGGCGGCGCAACGGTCACAGCGGTCCACGTCGAGGAGACCTCCGGTCCGAAGCTCGACGAGGCCGCCGTCGTGGTGGCCGGTGGCCGTGGCCTGGGCGAAGCCGAGAAGTTCGACATGGTCGAGCAGCTCGCGAAGCAGCTCAAGGGCGCGCCCGGCGCGTCGCGTGCGATCGTCGACGCCGGCTGGGTGCCGTACAGCTACCAGGTCGGCCAGACCGGCAAGGTCGTCAAGCCGACGGTCTACGTCGCCGCCGGCATCTCGGGTGCGACGCAGCACATGGTCGGCATGAAGGGCTCGAAGAACATCATCGCGATCAACAAGGACAAGGAGGCGCCGATCTTCGGTGTCGCCGACCTCGGGATCGTCGGTGACGTCCACAAGGTGCTCCCGCAGCTCTTGGAGGCGTTGGCCGCACGCGGCTGATCCCGTTCGATCCAGTACTGCGACGGAGCCGGGCCCTGTGGGGCCCGGCTCCGTTCGTTTTCGCCGGACCGTGCAGAGCGCCCTGAACTCAGCGGGTGAGGGTGTGGGTGATGCCGGGAACGGCGGTCGGCGAAAACCCCGTCGCCTCCCAGAAGCCCCGTGCGGCCGGCGATGCCTGTGCGTTGCACGTCACCGTGTCGGTGTGGCCGAGGGCGTGCTCCACGAGCCGCGTGGCGAGGCTCGAGGCGATGCCCCGGCGGCGCCACGCATCGGCCACGTAGAACCGTCGCACTCGAAGTGCTCCGTCGACGTCGGGACACTGGGCCAGGCCGCCGACGGCGATGATGTCGTCCCGATTCGTCACGGCGAGGAGGCATTCACCCCGCCGGTCGTACGTCTGGGTACCGTCGAGCCAGCTCGCCATCAGGCGGGCGACGTTCGCGATCCCCGTCCGGCTGGCCTCGTCGGCGAGCGGACCCAGCCGGCGGATCACCGAGTCATCCGCGACGACGATCTCCACCGCATCCACCGAGTGCACGCTACGACAATCCGGCCGTGGCCATCGATGGAGTGAGGTCAGGATGCGGCGTCGGACGCGACGAGCGCCCAGGCGACTCCCTCGGTGGGGTCCTCGACACCGAGCCGCAGTGACCATCCGACATCCGGTTCGTAGGCGTTCCAGCGGTACCAGACGAGATCGTCGGCAAGGTTGGCCAGTTCGTCGGGATCGGGCGGCCAGTCGTCGAGCAGATCGCCGAGCGCCGCGAGCAGCCACCATGCGCCGTACCGGCCTGATGCGGCTCCCCGTCGGCGCCCGTGCGCTCCACCGTTCGCCCCTGCCCACGCGAGCCATGCGATGGCGTCGCTCGGCTCGACCACGCAGACCCGGGCCCGTCCCACGCCCAGCGCCCCGAGAGCGTCGCCCACGTCGCCCACGACACAGATCGATTCGGCTCGGCCGTTCGATTCGATCAGCCAGGGTTCGACGAGTTGGCGAAACGCGAGATCGACGTCGTCGTCGAGCACCTCGGCACCGGTGGCCGTCGCGAGCTCACGCCATTCATCGGGGAGATCCGGCATCGGGAACTCGGCGCCAGCATCGGAGTAGGTGGCCAGCGCGTAGTCGGGCTCCCACGACTGCAGCGCGGTCGGGATGTCGAGCACCGGCGCGAGCTCGGCGGTCTCGATCGGCTCACCGCGGATGGCCCGCTCGTGCGCGACGAATGTCGCACGGGGGCCGCGGTCGAGGTGTTCGACCAGATCACCCCACGAGTGGTGCTGAGCCGCGACCTCGGTCAGCGGACCGATCGTGAACCGTCCCGAGAGTCCGTCGCTCTCGTCGAGGACGGCGGCGACGTACTCGGGATCCGCCAGCAGCGCGAGACGGTATTCGGCAAGCGTCGCCGCCGGCCACAGCTGACGGCCCGTCTCGACGGCTCGCCGCGAGCGGTCGCGCACCCGGAGCAGGCCGGCCCAGTCGTGAGCGCTGCAGCGATCGTCGATCATGCGGACGAGCCCGTCGAGGTCTCCACGGTGGATCAGTGCGTCGAGATCCGTGTCGGCAACGTGATCATCGAGCATGCCTCGCAGTGTGTCACGCTGACTGCTCGTTGGCGCTGGGTCGGCGCGCTCAGCGCAGGACGATCGAGATCCAGCCGTCGTGAGTGAGCGACTCGACGGGCGCGAGCGGCGCAAGCTGCAGCGAGCACGTGATCGTGCCGTTCGGCGAGCATGCCGCTGATCATCAGTGAGCCACCTGGGCGGACGAGGCGGCGGAGGTCGTCGGCCATCGCGATCAACACGGGAGCCAGGATGTTCGCGACCACGATGTCGTAGGTCCCCGCGATCTGTGCAATGGGTGTGGTGTCGACGTCGATCGCGTCCGACGACGTCGTTCAGCTCCATGTTCCGTCGTGTCGCCTCGACCGCCGCGTCGGCGATGTCGATCGCACGGATCTCGCGGACGCCGAGTTGCGCGGCGAGCACCGCGAGGGCTCCCGTACCGCAGCCGACGTCGAGCAGCGAGTCTGCACGGCACCGCGTCGGCACCGTGCAGCAGGCGGCGAGGAGTGCCATCGCAGTGCGTGTCGTCGGATGGTCTCCGAGGCCGAATGCGCTCCCGGGGTCGATCACCGTCACGAGTGTCGGCTCGTCGTCGGGTTCGAACGGCAGCAACGAAGCGGGAACGGTGACCATTCCGTCTGCGTACCACGTGGGTGACAGGTACTCGGGAGCGACCTGGGCGATCGAGTCGTCGACGTCGCGCACATCGGCGGGCCACGCGGGATCGAGCGTCGCCATCGACCGCTCGATCGCGTCGGAGTCGTTGCCGACCGACGTCGCGATCTCGATCCGGTCGGCCCCGACGGCCGGTCTCGCTGACCGCCTGGACACCCCACTGCCACATCCGGTCGGTGACGATCTCAGCGAGGTGCGATGGCACGGTGACGACGATCGTCCGGGTGGTCATCGGATGGTTGTCAGCCAGTCTTCAGACGAGCGGCCAGGGGTAGCGACGGCCCGTCGGGTCGGTCGGGAAGCGACGTTCCTTCACCATCCACGTGGCGCGCCCCTGGATCGCCTCGACCTCGTCGTCGGCGAGCAGTGCGGCGATGTCGAGCGGGACGGCGTCGACGAGCCGTTTCGCCGCATCGAGGACGTGGTCGGGGAGCGGTTCGTCGCCGAACTCCCAGATCACGGTGCGCAGCTTGTACTCGGGAGCGAAGCAGAGGCCGTGGTCGATGCCCCACACGGTGGCCGGCCGGCCGTCATCGCTCGGGGACGAGCAGACAGTGGCCGCTCTTGCGGTCGGTGTTGTTGGCCAGGATGTCGAGCGCCGCGATGTCACGGAGCCGATCGTGCAGCTCGGGCATCGTCTCGTAGATCGTGAAGTAGTGCTCGCTGTGGTCGGCGACGACGAACCACTGGAACGAACCCTCGCCGACGGGGCCGTCGCGCAACACCGTGGGCGGGACGACACCGACACCCATCGCCTCGCTCAGACGATACGTCGCGACCTCGCGCCGGTGGAGTCCGGGCTCGAAGTCCCACAGCGGACGTTCGCCGCGCATCGGCTTGTAGATCGCGGGATGTGACCGGCCTTCGTGGACGACATGGACGAGAAACGTGGCGTTGGAGCTGTACGGCATCCGACCCTTCGATCTCGACCCGACCCCGGAGCAGGTGCTCGACCGGATCGTCGACGTCGTCGACGCGCAGTCGCACCCCTTCCGAATCGTCGCGCTCCGTGTCGTCGCCGTCGTCGAACCCGTCGTGCACGCCGCTCAGTTCATCCTCGGGCAGGCGTGGCCGTCGGGGTCCATCGGGTTGCCGCACCACGTGCACTCGGCCCGACCGGACTCGATCACCTGGTCGGCGTGCTTGACGAACGCGTCGGCCTGCCCGCGGGTGATGTAGATGCGCACGTGCCCTCGGTCGTCGTCTTCGACGGGCTCACCGTGCTCATCGACCTCGCCGATCTCTTCGAGTTGGAGGAGGACCTTGTCGTTCGATCGGTCGTAGCCGAGCCCGATCGGCCCGAGGACGAACACGGGGTCGACGGGAGCCGCCAGATCCATGGCCCCGGCGATCGGGCGGTCCTCGGCGGGCGGGAGGTCGGACAGCACCTTGGTCAGGTACTGCGAGATCGCAGCCGCCTGCTGCTTCTCGCACTTGACCGCGATCCGCGTGCCCTCGGCTCGGATCTGGAGGAAGAAGGTGCGTTCGCCAGGACGGCCGATGGTCCCGACCGTGAACTTGTCGACGTCGTCGAACTCGTGGAACACACTCATGAGCTGATCATCGCCCGGGCCGTCACGAAGGGCGCAGTTCGGTGAGGGGGCGACCGGTCGAGTTCACGGCCAGCACGATCGGGCCACCCGCGTGCCAGGTGAGGGCGCTCACCGAGGCCGGGCTGATCACGATCCGTTGGAACAGGTCGATGTGCGTGCCGAGCGCATGGGCGACGGCGGCCTTGATCGTGTCGGCGTGCGAGACGCACACGATCGTGCCGCCCGGGTGCTGCTGGCGGAGTCGGTCGAGCGTGGAGACCATGCGGGTCTGCATCTCGGTGAAGCTCTCGCCGTTCGGGAAGCGGAACGTCGACGGCGCACTCTGGACGGTTCGCCACTCGGGCAGCTTGTTGAGCTTCTCGAGTTCCCTGCCGGTCCAGTCGCCGAAGTCGCATTCGAACAGGCCACGATCGACCTTCGTGCGGAGACCCGAGCGCCTTGGAGATCGGCGCGGCGGTCTCCTTCGCCCGCTCGAGCGGCGAGGAGTAGACCGCATCGACCGAGCCGAGGGCTGCGATTCGTTCTGCTGCGATCTCCGCCTGGCGCGCGACCCTCGTCGGCGAGGTGGAGGCCCTTCGCCCGACCGGGGAGGACCTTGCCGGTCGTCGGGGTCTGCCCGTGACGGACCAGCAGGATCGTCGTCGCCTCGGGCCCGTCCTGCGCCGGATCGCGGGCGGCGGATTTCTTCGTCGCGCGCTTCTTCCGGGCGGTTGCGCGGGCGTTGGGGGCGGGGGTCGTCTTGGTCATGGCCGCACTCGAATCTACTGTCGACTTCCGTGAGTGCGCTCGTCAGGCTCGGTGCCGAGATCACCGGATGTCGGGCCTGCCCTCGACTCGTCGAGTGGCGCGAGACGGTGGCGCGTGAGAAGCGGGCCGCGTTTCGGGATCAGGACTACTGGGGCCGTCCGATCGCGGGATTCGGCGACCCGTCGGCCCGGATCGTCGTGCTCGGTCTCGCTCCCGCTGCGCATGGAGCCAATCGCACCGGTCGGATGTTCACCGGCGACCGCAGTGGCGACTGGCTGTTCCGCGCGATGTATCGGGCGGGTCTCGCCAATCAGGCCGAATCGGTGTCGGCGGATGACGGCTTGGAACTCAGCGACGCGTGGGTGACCTCCGCGGTGAAGTGCGCTCCGCCCGACAACAAACCGACGCCGATCGAACGCGACGCCTGTGCCGGGCTCCTGAATCGTGAACTGGGCGCACTGGAGGCGATGCGAGTCGTCGTGTGCCTCGGAACGTTCGGGTTCGATGCCGCACTCCGCCATTTCGGGGTCCGACCGAAACCGAAGTTCGGACATGGGGTGGAAGTGGAACTCGCCGATGGGCCCACGCTGATCGGCTGTTACCACGTGAGCCAGCAGAACACCTTCACGGGTCGCCTCACCGAGTCGATGCTCGACGCTGTCTTCACCCGTGCCCTCACCCTCGCCAGGAGAAACTGACCGGAGGCGCGCCATGTGGTCAGGCTCGGGTGAGTGCGTCGGACACGGCCTCGGCGGCGAGTGCGATCGCCGAGCGGGCGTCGCCGAGGTGCTGCGACATCGAGAAGAAGCCGTGGATCTGGCCTGGGAAATGGACGTGGCTGGTGTCGACACCGACACCGGCGAGGCGGTCGGCGTAGGCGATGCCCTCGTCGCGGAGCGGGTCGAAACCCGCCGTGATCACGAGCGCAGGGGGCCCTGCGGCGAGCACCTCGTCGGAGGCGAGCAGGGGCGACACCCGCGGATCGCTGGGCGACCCGACGCCACCCGACAGATAGTGGCCGACGAACCAGCGCATCGACGTTGCCGTGAGGAAGAGCCCCTCGCCGTTCTCCTGGTAGCTGTGCGTCACCATCCGCGCGTCCACCACCGGGTACACGAGCAGCTGGAACACGAGCGGGGCTGGTGCCACGTGGCAGACGACCGCCGCCAAGTTGGCGCCCGCCGAGTCGCCGCCGACCGCGATCCGATCCGGATCGACGCCGAGGTCGGAGGCGTTCGCATGGGCCCATCGCGTCGCCTGGATGCAGTCGCCGAGCCCCGCGGGGAACGGCGCTTCGGGTGCGAGCCGATAGCCCACGCTCAACACGGCATGACCCGATCGCCGGGCGAGCGAATGGCCGATGTTGTCGTGGCTGGCGAGATCACCCAGCACCCACCCTCCCCCGTGAAACCACAGGATGAGGCCGGTCGCGCCGTCGCTCGGGGCGGGTCGGTACAAACGGGCGGGCACCCCGCCGGCGTCGAGGTCGACCGTCTCGTGGCACCATTCGAGCACCGGAGGCGCCAGCTCGGCCCGGGCCCGTCGTGCATCCTCGGGTGGCAACGAGTCGAGCGGCGGCGCTCCGACGGCCTCCATCAGGTCGAGGAGCGTGCGGGCCTCGGCGTTCAGCGGCATCGACTCATCCTGGCAGTAGCCTCAGAGCCCTGTGAAAGCGAATCAAGCGTTGACCGCACCCGTGTCGCCCGTCGTGGACGAGCGTCCTGTCGGGCGGTCGCGCCGCGGGGTCGCGGCCGCAGTCGTCGGGCTGCTTGCGCTGGGCGCGTGCACGTCCGACCCGGGGCCGAAACGAGTCGCGCAGGACATCATCAAGGCCGAGTCCTTGAACAATCCCGAGCTTGACGAGCAATGTCTCCTCGACGAACTCGACAAGTACAGCAACGAGGAGTTGGTCACCATCTCCGACGGCCTCGACAAGGAGAACTCGGCCGATCAGGCGGCGGCCGAAGAGGCGCTGGCCCAGTTCGCGGCCGACCTCGCATCCTGCATGTGAGCCCCGGCGAACTCAGGATTTCGCGTCGTCCCCAGCCGGCTTGTCGGCCGGCGTTTCGTCGGTGGCCTTCGGCTCGGCCGTCGCCGCAGCGGCCTTCTTCTTCTTGGGCGGGGGCACGCCGACGGCGGGAGCCGGGTCGGCGCCCTTCGGCCACCGCCGGCGACTGACGATCGACAGCAGCCGCAGCAGCCGCATCGCCGTCTCGTCGGTCTGAGCCGGCTTGGCCTCGATCACGCCGTCGGCGATCATCCGCTCGATGACCTCCTCACCCAGCTCGGTGCGAGCGATCGTGAGCGTCCAGTCGTTGTCCTCGCCGATGCCACCGGTGGCGATGTCGGAGTGCTCGGCCGCGAAGTCGGGGCAGCTCGTGCAGCCCTCGCGGGTCCAGGCGTGGCACTCCTTGAGGTTGATCTCGTGGTAGCGAGCCGTCCTTCATCCAGATCTGGAAGACGCCCTTGATGTTCATCTTGACCATGTCCTGCTTCTTCAGGCCGTACTTGGCCTCGAAGAGCTCTTCGAAGATGGCGTCGTCGAACGTCTTCGAGCAGAGCAGGCCGATGTTGAACAGGAACGGCTTGGACACCTTGCCGGCCTTGCGGTCCCACATGACGGGCGGCGACGAGGTCTGGCAGCCCATGCCGACGAGGGCAAGGCGCTCGAAGCCGCGTTCGCGGGCCTCGGGCAGCGCGAGCGGGTTGGCGCAGTAGGTGTAGCGGGACCCGGCGGTGGCGAGGATCTCCTCCTTCGATTCGACGACGACGGGCTTGGCCTTCCAGGCGTCGTCGTCTTCGACACCGGACACGAGCGCGGCATCGATGTAGTCGTGCTCGCGCAGCCAGATCAGCAGCGCCGAGACGAGGCCGCCGTCCTGGCCGTTCTCGTGGACGGTCTTGTCGGTGGCGCGGGTGAGGTAGAGCTGGCGCCAGATGCCGGCCATCTCGTCGGGCTCGCGGACCCGGCCGAACAGGTGCATGTCGGCGGCGGGCTCCCAGGCCCGGAACCGTGGGCAGGCACGGGTGCAGGTGGTGCAGCCCTTCTGCGAATCCGTGGACGCAGTTGTCGAGGCCGAGTTCCTCTTCGAGGTGGAACGGGATGTACTTGCCCTCTTCGTGCTCGTAGCCGATGACGTCGTGGGGGCACGTGACCACGCAGCCGGCGCACCCGGTGCACAGGTCATTCGTGATGACCTCGGCGTAGAGCTCCTTCCACTGCGCGGTCCACCGGCCGGCCTTGGCGGGAGGGGTCGGTGCCTCGGACTCGATCGTCGTCATCTCGGGGACTGTACGCGAGCCGGCGCGGATGGTCTCAACCAGGCCGACTACCGGCCGGCCCCGCGATTCACCGTGTTGTGGAGGATCCGTGTCCGTCGATGGAGGACACACGTCCGTCGATGGAGGCGCGATGAAGACCGATGTGATCGCTGATCACGTCGTCGTCAACGTCGACATCCGCACGTTGTCCGGCGACCGGTCTACTCGGCTGAGTCGACCAGGATGTCGGCGGCCCGACGATGCGATCGATGGGTTCGATCTGTCAGCATTCGACGATGACAGCAGCCATCGATCTCGATTCCGCTCTCGACGAACAGCACGCAGCCGTGCTGTCGATGCTCCCGCCGGACCTGTTCGACCTGAGCGACATCCCCGCCGCCCGGGCCCGCGTCGAAGCGCTCCTCGCGATGATGCCTGCGCCGGAGCTGCCGACCGACGTCGCGATCACCGAGGCGATGGCCCCGTCGGTCGACGGAGCGCCCGATGTCCGCCTCAAGGTCTACACACCGGCCGGCCTCGAGGCAGACGCTGGTGCGCTGCTGTGGATCCACGGTGGCGGGATGGTGCTGCTCGACGCCGACGGCGACGACTTCCAGAGCGCAACGCGGGCGGTCGAACACGGCTGTGTGGTCGTGTCGGTCGACTATCGACTGGCGCCCGAAACAGCCGCCCCAGGGCTCGTCGACGACTGTTTCGCGGCGCTCACGTGGCTCGCCGGGCACGCCGATGAGCTCGGAGTGCCGACTGACGCGCATCATGATCGGTGGTGCGAGCGCGGGAGCAGGACTCGCAGCCGGGGCTGCGTTGCGCGCCCGGGACTCGGATGGGCCAGCGCTCGCCGGTCAGCTACTCGTGTACCCGATGCTCGACCATCGCAACGAGACGCCGAGCAGCCATGCGATCCAGGACCAGCGGGTGTGGAACCGGTCGGCCAACATCGCAGCATGGGCGGCGTACCTCGGCGGTGCCGAGCCGACTTCGTATTCGTCGCCGGCCTTGGCCGACGATCTCTCCGGACTGCCGCCCGCCTACATCAGCGTCGGCACGTTCGACATGTTCCATGACGAGGACGTCGCCTACGCCACTGCGCTCAACCGGGCCGGCGTCTCATGCGAACTCCACGTGTACCCCGGTGCGTTCCATGCGTCGAACGGGTTCATTCCGGACCACCCGACGTCGATGCGCTGGAAGCGCGACGAGGATGACTTCATCTCCCGGTGTCTCGACGGTCACCTCTGAAACGCCCGTCGAACTAGGGTCCGCGGCGGTGATCCTGACGCCGGACTTCGCGCACCACGATTGGCGACCACTTGCCGATGCGTTGCTGCTCGACGGGCACGGTCCGACTCGTCTGGCCGGACGGCCTGACTCACGCCTGTCATCCGCTCTGGCTCTATGAGCAGACGGTGGGGATCGAACCCTTGACGCGTGAGGGCTCCATCGAACCTGGCGAGTTGCCGCCGTCGTCCGCGCTGACGTCGGTCGGGGTCGCCGCCGCCGGGGCGCTCGAGCTGAACTGGCAGGACGGGACCACCTCGTTGGCGCATCCCGGCTGGCTGCGGTCGATCGCTGAGGCTCGTCACCTCCCCCGAGCGGTGATCGGCGAGCCGGTCGTGTGGACGACCGCCACGATGACGGAACTCCCGACGTTCGACGGTTCGTGCCGTGCTCGATGACGACCGCGTCTTCGACGCCTGGCTGGCGTCACTGTGCACGGTCGGGATCGGTCGGTTGCGGGGCGCGCCGGCCACCGATGAATTCATGGGCGAACTCGCCGGTCGGATCGGACCGATCCGAGGCTCGAACTTCGGTGGCGTCTTCACGGTCGAATCGATCGTCGATCCCGACTCGACGGCGAACACCGGCATGGCGCTCGGCCAGCACACCGACCTGCCGACGCGTGAGACGCCGCCCGGGTTCCAGTTCCTCCACTGCGTCGAGAACTCGGTTGCTGGCGGCCTGTCCCGGGTGGCGGACGGGATGGCGGTCGTCGCCGAGATCCGGCGGAACCATCCGCAGGACGTACGCGTCGCTCACGACCGACGAATGGGTATTCGCCAACCGCGCCATCGACGGCGACCACCGCTGGATCGGGCCGCTCATCGATCTCGGCGGGCCGCGTTCGCCACTCACGATCCGGGCGTTCTATCCGGTCCGGCTCGCCCCGCACATGCCGATCGATCGACAGCAACAGGCGTACGACGCGATGCGTGTGTTCTCGCAGGTGGCACACGATCCGCGCTTCATGATCTCGTCGGCATTCGTGCCCGGCGATCTCGTCGGCTTCGACAACCGTCGAATCCTGCACGGCCGCGACGCCTTCGATCCGGGCGCGGGCCGTCGACGGCTCCGCGGGTGCTACATCGACCACGACGACCTGTTCTCCCGCCTGCGCGTGCTCCGCCGCTCCACGGCTCGCGCAACTCATCTCATCCGAAAGGACCACCCCATGACGTCCGTCTTCATCACCTGCGCCGTGACCGGCTCCGGTGACACGGCCGGCAAGTCCGACCAGGTCCCATTCACGCCGGAGGCGATCGCCGAACGACTGCATCGCCGCAGCCAAGGCCGGGCGCGGCGGTTGCGCACGTCCACGTGCGTGACCCGATCACCGGCGCACCGTCGCGGAACGTCGAGTACTACACCGAGGTCGTCGACCGAGTGCGATCGTCGGATGTCGACGTCGTGCTCAACCTCACGTCGGGCATGGGCGGCGACCTCACGCTCGGGTCGGTCGAGGCGCCCTTGCCGCTCGCGGAAGTCGGCACCGACATGGCCGGCGCCACCGAGCGACTCGAGCATGTCCAGAAGCTCCGGCCCGAGATCACGACGCTCGACTGCGGGTCGATGAACTTCGGCGAGGGCGACTACGTGATGACGAACACTCCCGCCACGTTGCAGGAGATGGCCCGTCAGATCACGGCGATGGGCGTCCGGCCCGAAATCGAGGCATTCGACACCGGACACCTGTGGCAGGCGAAGTCGCTGGTCGAGCAGGGCTGTATCGAGGATCCCGTGATGATCCAATTGTGCATGGGGATCCCATGGGGTGCGCCGGCCGACGTCAACACGTTCATGGCGATGGTCAACAACATCCCCGACGGTTGGACGTTCAGTGCGTTCTCGATCGGTCGGATGCAGCTCCAGTACGTCGCGCTCGCCGCGATCGCCGGCGGCAACGTCCGCGTCGGTCTGGAGGACAACCTCTACCTCGACCGTGGCGAGCTCGCGACCAACGCCGCGCTCGTCGAACGTGCCGCGCAGATCCTCGGCGGGATGAACATCGGTCTCAAGTCGCCCGCCGACGTCCGCGCCGAACTGCACCTCACCAAACATGTTTGACCGCCTCCCCGCCCACGCCCTTCCGATGAGCGATGAGCGTGACCCTCCCACTCATCGCTCATCGATGAACGCCGCTCGCGGGTTGCGATGAGAGATGAGCGCGACACCAGCTCTCATCTCTCATCGATCAGGGGGAGTCGTCGGGTGATCGAGCAGGCGGCGGTGGTCGGTTGCGGCGTGATCGGCGCGGCGTGGGTCGCACGGATTCGGCTGTGTGGAGTCGACGTGCGAGTATTCGACCCGGCCTCGAACGTCGGGGACGTGCTCGACGACGTCATGCAGCGGGCCGTGACCGCATGGGGCGGGCTGGGTCTCGCGACCGACGCTGTCGGCGCCCTGACGATCTGCGAATCGATCGGCGATGCGGTCCATGGCGCCCAACTGATCCAGGAGTGTGTGCCGGAGCGACTCGACATGAAGCACGACACGTTGGCGGCAATCGAAGCGGCGGCGACCCCCGACGCACTCGTCGCCTCGTCGACGTCGGGCTTCAAGCCGACGGATCTCGCCGCACACATGGAGCACCCCGAGCGGCTCGTCGTCGGACATCCGTTCAACCCGGTGTACCTGCTGCCGTTGGTCGAGGTCGTGGGCGGCGGACGGACGTCGCTCGGCACGATCGATCGGGCCATGGCCGCGTACTCGTCGCTCGGGATGAAGCCCTTGCACGTGCGCGTCGAAATCGACGCGTTCATCGCCGACCGACTGCTCGAGGCCGTGTGGCGCGAGGCGATCTGGCTCGTCAACGACGGCGTGGCGACCACCGCGGAGATCGACGACGCGATCCGCTACGGGTTCGGGCTCCGTTGGGCACAGATGGGCCTGTTCGAGACGTACCGGACCGCCGGGGGAGCCGGCGGGATGCGCCACTTCCTCGGCCAGTTCGGTCCCGCGCTCGAGTGGCCCTGGACGAAGCTCACCAACACGCCGGAGTGGACCGACGAACTCGTCGAGACGATCGCGAGCCAGTCGGACGAACAGTCAGGTCACCGGACGATCACCGAGCTGCTCGCCGAGCGAGACCGCAACCTCGTGGCGATCCTGTTGGCGCTCGAATCGGTCGACACGGGCGCCGGCCGGACGCTCGCCGAGGCCCGCGTCACGAAACGCTGACTCAGACGGCGTCGGAGCCTTCTTCGCCGGTCCGGATGCGGACGACCCGGTCGACGCTCGTGACCCAGATCTTGCCGTCACCGATCTTGTCGGTCCGCGCCGCGCCGGCGATGACCTCGACCACAGCGTCGACCTGATCGTCGTCGATCACGATCGACACGCTCACTTTCGGGACGAAGTCGATCTTGTATTCGGCACCCCGGTAGGTCTCGGTGTGACCACCCTGGCGTCCGAACCCGCGGACCTCGGTGACGGTGATACCCGTGACGCCGTTCGACTTCAGTGCGTCTTTGACCTCGTCGAGCTTGAAGGGCTTGATCACGGCGGTGATGAGTTTCATGTGATGTGTCTCCGGGTCGGTGCAGCGTGGCCACTCTTGCAGGTCTCAAGATGTGTAGGCGGATTCGGCGTGCTCGGACTGGTCGAGGCCCATCAGCTCGGCATCGGTGTCGACGCGCAGGCCGATCGTCCGCTGGATTGCGACGGCGATCGCGTACGTGACGACGAACGAGAACGCCCCGACGGCGACCGCGGCGACGAACTGGTCTTTGAGGAGTTCGATGCCACCTCCGAAGAACAGGCCGTCGACGTCACCATTGACGGCAGTGTCGGCGAAGAACCCGAGCAGCAGTGTCCCGACGACCCCACCGACGAGGTGCACGGCGATCACGTCGAGGCTGTCGTCCCAGTTCATATTGGCCTTGATGAACAGCGCGAAGTAGCAGGCGATGCCGGCGATCGTACCGATGATCAGCGGAGCCACCCCTCCGACAAATCCGGCACCGGGCGTGATGGCCACGAGTCCCGCGACGGCTCCCGAACAGGCACCCAACACCGTGGCGTGGCCCGTCTTGATCCGCTCGACGAGCAACCAGCCGAGCATGCCCGTTGCGGCACCGAGCTGTGTGTTCACGAGCGCCTGAGCGGCGACGCCGTCGGCGGCGAGGGCGGAGCCGGCGTTGAATCCGAACCAGCCGAACCACAAGATGCCGGTACCGAGCACGGTGAGCGGGAGGTTGTGCGGCGGCATCGGCTCATCGCCGTACCCCTTGCGGTTGCCGATCACGAGGATCACCGCGAGGGCGGCCACGCCGGCGTTGATGTGGATCGCTGCGCCGCCGGCGAAGTCGAGCGCACCCATCTCGAAGATCCAACCGTTGGCGTTGAACACCCAGCGCGCCACCGGTGCGTACACGAGCAGGCTCCAGACAGCGATCAACAGCGCGTACGAGCCGAACTTCAAGCGGTCGGCGGTGGCTCCCGTGATCAGCGCAGGTGTGATGATGGCGAACATCATCTGAAATGCGAAGAACGCGAAGCCGGGGATGTCGCCGTCGAGCGTGGTCACGTCCTTCATGAACGCGAAGTCGAGGTTGCCGACGATCGGGCCGTCGCCACCGAACGCGATCGAGAACCCGATGATCGCCCAGAGCGATCGAGATGATGCCCATCGCGAAGATGTTCTGCATCAGCATGCCGAGCACGTTCTTCGAGCGGACCATGCCGCCGTAGAAGAAAGCGAGGCCGGGTGTCATGAACAGGACGAGTGCCGCCGAAATGAGCACCCATGCGGTGTTGCCGGAATCCATGTCGGCGAAACTTAGGGGTTCGAGGCCGAAGGTCCGCGCGCCGAAACGCGGCGTTCACGCGCACGAAACATCGTGTCCGGGGGCTCCTCGAACCGGGACCACCACGAAACGCCCAAATCCCCGGGCCCCGTCTGAGGACAGTCGACGGAACCCGGGGACGTGGAAGAGGTACAGCGATGCACCTCGGTCGGACACAGCAGGTGTGGTGGGTCGTCCTCGGACCCCACGGTGCTGTGCGATGTGTCAGACGGCGTCGACTCCTTCTTCGCCGGTACGGATCCGGATGATGCGATCGACGTCGCTCACCCAGATCTTGCCGTCACCGATCTTGCCGGTGGCAGCGCCGGTCTTGATCGCCTCGATCGCGCCGTCGACGACACCATCGTCGACCACCACCTCGATGCTGACCTTGGGGACGAAGTCGATCTTGTACTCCGCTCCGCGGTAGGTCTCGGTGTGTCCTCCCTGGCGACCGAAGCCGCGGACTTCGCTCACGGTGATGCCGGTGATTCCGGCCTCCTTGAGGGCGTCTTTGACGTCATCGAGCTTGAACGGCTTGACGACTGCAGTGATGAGTTTCATGTGAGTTCTCGTTTCCTTCAGTCAGCAGTTCAGCTCGTGGCCGATGATGGGATGGAGTCACGGAGTCGGGGGCGTAGCCCTCGAGACCGTGCTCGAGGAAGTCGAGCCCTTCGATCTCTTCTTCCGGGGTGACCCGGAGGCCGATCGTCGCCTTGATGCGCCAGGAAGACCAGGCCGCTCGTGATGGAGCACCCAGATGCCGATGATCAGGATCATCAGCGCTTGGACGGCGAGCTGCTCGAAGCCGCCGCCGTAGAACAGGCCCGATCCGCCGCCTTCGACGTAGGCGTCGAGACCGATCTTGCCCTCGACGAAGGCGTCCGGGTAGCGGGCGAAGAGGCCGATCGGCGAGCACGCCCCAGGCCCCGACGACGCCGTGGACGCTGATGGCTCCGACCGGGTCGTCGATGCGGATCCGGTCGAAGAAGAGCACGGAGAAGACGACGATGATGCCGCCGATGGCACCGACGACGGCCGACATGCGCGTAGTTGAACGTTCCGCACCCGGCCGTGATCGCAACGAGGCCGGCCAGGACACCGTTGCCGATGAACGCGATGTCGGGCTTGCCCGTCTTCGACCCAGATCACGACGGTCGTGGCCAGGCCACCCGACGCTGCGGCGAGCATGGTGTTGAGCGCAATACGTGGGACCTCGAAGTCTGCGAGCAGTTCGGAACCGGGGTTGAAGCCGAACCAGCCGAGCCAGAGGATGAACACGCCGAGCATGGCGAACGGAATGCTGTGGCCGGGGATTGCACGAGGCTTGCCGTCCGGTCCGTACTTGCCGATGCGTGGCCCGAGGAATCGCGGCGCCCATGAGTGCGGCGATTCCGCCGGTCATGTGCACGATGCCCGACCCGGCGAAGTCGGAGAAGACGGCATCGCCGATCTCGATCTGAGCGATGATTCCGCCGCCCCACGTCCAGTGGACGACCACCGGGTAGATGAAGGCGCACATGATCGCCGAGAAGACCAGGTAGGACGAGAACTTCGTCCGCTCGGCCATGGCTCCGGATGCGATCGTGACTGCGGTCGCAGCGAATACGGACTGGAAGAAGAAGTCGGTCGACAAGCGTCAACCCACCCTCTTCCGCGATCCCGAACGCGTCTCCGCCCGAGAGGAAGAACATGCTGTCGCCGATGAGGTCGCCATCCCCGCCGTAGGCGAAGGCGAAGCCGCATGCGAAGAACGCGAGGACACCGATGATCGCATCGGCCATGTTCTTGGCGAAGATGTTGACGACGTTCTTCGCACGGGTGAGGCCCGCTTCGACGAGCGCGAAGCCCGCCTGCATGAAGAAGACCAGCACGCCGGCCATGAACACCCAGATGTTGTTCAGGATGTCCTGGGTCGTCGGTTCGTAGGCCTGGGCGAAGCCGATGGACGGGGTGATGGCCAGGATGGCGACCACCCCTCCCAGGCCTGAGATGATTCGAAGCGCTCGTTTGCGCACAGTTGTCCTCCAAGTGAAAGTGATACGGGAAGAACCGGGGTTGCCACGCTGCCGCCCTGGAACGCTGCGCAAGCTAGGGGCGGTCGATTTCTCGTCGGTCGCCGTGGCGTTTCGTGTTGGTGAACGCTCGTCACGGGAGCATGTGGACCGTGTTTCGTGGGCGTGAAGTGCCTGCTCAGAACTGACGGCGGCAGTGACAGCCAGCGGAACGATCGGAAAACCGAGCCGAGAACCCGAACGGCCGGTTCGCTCCTGCTGAGGGGACTTTCGAGGCTCGAGGGGAAATGAACGCCGAAGGGATCTTGCGTGCAGGAACGAACCGACCGCTGGACGATCAACCTAGGGAGATCATCTTTCGGCGCCGTGTGCACAGTGTGAACGACCGATGAATCGCCGTGTGACAGGCGACTCGCCCGCTGGCGGGCGACGGCTTGCCCGAGTGCTCGGGCCACCTGCAACACTGTTCCAATGGACCTGACGTACCCGAACGAAGCCGAGGAGTTCCGCACCGAGATCCGGGGGTGGCTCGAGGCCAACCTCCCCGACGGTTGGTTCGACGACGACTTCGAGATGTCGGACGAGGAGCGCAAGCAGTTCAACGCCGAGTGGCCACAGAAGCTGTTCGAGGGCGGCTGGATCTGTGCGACGTGGCCCGAGGAGTACGGCGGCAAGGGCCTCACCACCATGCAGGGCGTGGCGCTCGCAGAGGAGTTCGCCCGGGCGAAGGCGCCGATGCGCGGTGACTTCTTCGGCGACACGCTCGTCGGTCCGACGATTCTCCAGTGGGGAACCGAGGAGCAGAAGAAGGAGTTCCTCCCGGGGATCCTGAAGGGCGAGACGCGGTGGTGCCAGGGATTCTCCGAGCCGAACTCGGGCTCCGACCTCGCGTCGCTCAAGACCACGGCGGTACTCGACGGCGACGAATGGGTCATCAACGGCCAGAAGGTGTGGACGACCCAGGGACATCACGCCGACTACTGCTTCCTGCTCGACGCGCACCGACCCGGACGTCAAGAAGCACGCAGGCATCTCGTACATGCTGGTCCCGATGAAGCAGGACGGCGTGGAGGTGCGCGGCATCACCCAGCCGGACGGCACCGCTGAGTTCTGCGAGGTGTTCTTCGACAACGCGCGATGTGCAAAGGATGCAGTCGTCGGTGGCGTCAACAACGGCTGGAAGGTCGCCAACTCGACCCTCGCCTTCGAACGCGGGCTGTCAGCCACGACCGGTTGGCGTCGCTTCGCCGAGGAGTACCGCCTCATGACCGAGGCGGCCACCGCGAACGGCGCGATCGAAGACCCCAGCGTCCGCCAGCGGCTGATGGAGTTCTACACGAAGATCCAGATCCTGCGGATCAACGGTCTGCGCAACCTCACGTCGACACTCAACAAGTCGAAGGACATGGGCACGATCGCGCTCGGCGCGACGAACAAGATGTTCTGGTCGGAGATGCACAAGGTGGCGATGGAGCTCGCGCTCGACATCTACGGCGCCGAGGGCGATGCTGATCGATGCCGGACCCGAGAGTGGGGGCTGGCCTGGAGCGACACGCGACAAGCGCCGCGACGGCTACCCGGTCAGTCCGATGATGTCGGCGTTCTTCTTCTCGCGGTCCGAGACGATCTGGGGCGGAACGAGTCAGATCCAACGCAACATCGTCGGTGAGCGGGTCCTCGGCCTTCCCAAGGAGCCCAAGCCACCGGCTGGCGACTGACCGGCCGGCGCAACGTCGTCCGCCCCCATCGTTCTCGTGAACTCTTCGGGCGCGGTGCGCTGGAGAAGATCACGAGAACGGCGGGTCAGACGGTTCGTTCGGCCGCTCGCAGACGGTGGCTGTCGATCAGGTCTGCGATCTCGCCGCGAAACGTGTCGCGTAGCGCCTGGTCGCTGACGCGCTCGACCAACCATCCTGCCTTTCGAGCTTGTCGATCTCGAGCCTTGTCCCGCTGCGCCTCGAAACGGCCGCCGTGCCAGGTGACGTGGTCGATCTCGACAGCCCACCCGATCGCGGGATCAGCGACGTCGGCGTGGATGACGACTCCGTTGGGCAGTCGGATCGGATGCTGGTTCGCCAGCTGCGTCAATCCGCCCCGCCGGAGCGCTCCGAGGACCCGTGTCTCCAAACCTGACTGGGCCGGCTTCTGCCACACTGGGCGTTGGGACAGGACTCGGTGAACCCGTGCGAGGCCGGGTCGCCCCCTCGTGTCGAGCCGTCGCACCGTGTGGAACAGCACCGAGATGCCGACGTGCTGGTCGAGCACCCATTCGGTCAGCATCTCGAAGCGGGAGTCGTCCAGGTGCGAGGCGCAATCGAACCAGGTCCGCTGCGGACTCGCCAGCCGGATGCCGTCACCGCGTTCGACGACGTCTTCGGCCGACAGCACGTTCGTTCGACGCAGGGTGACACCCGACGTGATCGGCGTGCGGTCATGGCGGACGAGCACTTCGGGTACGGACGGGCGGAACACGTGACGGAACTGCCAGAGCCTCGCCGCGGCCGGGCCGGTGACGACAGCTTCGGAATCGGCGAGGGATGCAGCGGCGCAGCGTGCCTCGAACGTGAGCGGCGCGCTGGCGATCAGGTAGACACCGTTGTGCAGCCGCTGGAGGATGCGGTCGCGAGTGAGGTGGCCGATCGCATGACGACTCACTCCGTGTTCGACCAGCTGCGCAGTCGTCATCACGCCGTGTTGGACTCGGGCGACCGCCAGGAGGTCGGCGGAGAATCGGGGCATCGGATCATCCCTTCGTCGGTGACGTTGTCGGGGACGAGCGTCCGAGGGGGCAGCGCCGAGACGAGAACGATATCGGTCGAGCGCAGTACCGACCCCTCCCCACCGTTCTCGTGAACTCCTCGCAGCGCACTGCGCCGGATCAGTTCACGAGAACGGGGGAGGAGGGGTGGGGACTGCGCCACCGTGTGACTTCCGGCGCCGCGGGCGCACGGGACCGTTGACACCCGGATCGGCGGGGCAGGATGGGAACCGTGGTGTCCCCGAGCGAGGTGTCCGAGACGGTGCGTGACCGACGCGCGTACGTCGCGCCGACCGATCGGCTCATCACGCGCCCGTTCGTCGTGGTCACGCTCAGCGGGCTGGCGTTCTTCATGTACATCGGGACGCTGCTCCCGCTGATCCCGCTGTTCATCGAAGGTCCGCTCGGCGGGGGCGAGTTCAGCGTCGGGCTGAACGTCGCCGTCTTCGCCGCAGCTGCGATCGTCGCCCGCCCGTTCATCGGCCGCCTCGCGAATCGGTACGGGCGCCGCGCCGTGATGATCGGTGGTGCCCTCATCGCGGCCAGCGGTGGGTTCGGGATCAGCCAGGTCGATTCGGTCCTCCCGTTGCTCGGTTTCCGAACGCTCACAGGTGTGGGCGAAGCGGCGATGTTCGTCGGTGCAGCCACGTTGATCGCCGACCTGTCGCCACGCGACCGGCGAGCGGAGGGGGCGAGCTACTTCTCGGTCGCCGTCTTCACCGGGCTCGGCCTCGGCCCGGTCCTCGGTGAAGCACTGCTGAACGACACCGAGTTCGAGCGCACGTTCATCGTCGGCGGTGCGTTCGCCGTGCTCGCTGCGGCCATCGCGTGTTTCGCTCCGGCGTTCGTCGTGTCCCCCGATGCGCAGACCGGAAACGGTTCGGGACCGGTCGATTCGGCCGCTCGTCGGGGTCTCGCCCGCTACATCCATCCCGCTGCCGTTCTCCCCGGGCTCGTGCTCGCGCTCGGCGTGGGCGGACTCACGACGTTCTTCCTGTTCGTTCCCGAGTACTCGCGTGAGCTCGGGCTCGGGTCGTCGGGCGGACTGTTCCTGCTCTACGCGGTGATGTCGCTGCTGATCCGGATCTTCGGTGCGACGCTGCCCGAGCGGCTCGGGCCGCGCCGGATGGTCACGGTGGCACTGCTCGCGTTCGCAATCGGGCTCGCTGCAGTGGCCGCGATCGATGCCGTCTGGGTGCTCTGGTTCGCTGCCGCACTGATCGGGATCGGAGCAGCGTTCAACTACCCGTCGCTCAACGCACTCACGGTCAACCGGGTGAGTGACGGCGACCGTGCGCTCGCGATCAGTTCGTTCACGATGTTCTTCGAGATCGGTTCGGCGTTCAGCGGCCTGACGATCGGGGCGCTCGGCGAGGTCGTCGGCAAGCAGTCCGCGTTCTACGGTGGCGTCGCCATGGTGCTGACCGGTCTCTTCGTCCTGCGTCGATACGTCGTTCCGGCCGGCTCGCCGGACGCCGGCCCCGTCGTGGCGCGTCGCCAGCGGGAGGTGCAGCCGCAGCGCAACGCACTGTCGTCATCGGCGGGCGACTGACCCGACCAGCGGATTTCGGACGGCGAGCCGCTGTCCGATTTCCGCTGGCCCGAGCGCTCGGCGTCGGCGATGATGGCGTCGTGCCGCCACTCGATCCCGATCTCTGTTACGCCGCCGCATCGAGCCGCGACGCTCGCTTCGACGGCCGTTTCATCGTGGCGGTCCGGACGACGGGCATCTACTGCCGCCCCAGCTGCCCAGCGATCACGCCGAAACGGACGAACGTCGAGTTCCACCACACGGCGGCCTCGGCGCAGCACAGCGGGTTCCGGGCGTGCAAGCGATGCCACCCCGATGCCACGCCCGGCTCGCCCGACTGGAACGTCCGTCATGACGTCGTCGCCCGCGCGATGCGCTTGATCGCCGACGGGGTCGTCGAACGCGACGGCGTCGGCGGGATCGCCACACGGCTCGGCTACAGCGAGCGCCACCTCAACCGGCTCGTGACCGACGAGGTCGGCGCCGGCCCGCTCGCGATCGCCCGGGCGCAACGTGCTCAGACATCGCGCGTTCTGATCGAGACGACGCGACTTGCCGCTGACCGACGTCGCGTTCGCGGCCGGCTTCGGCAGCGTCCGCCAGTTCAATGACACGATCCGCGAAGTGTTCGATGCGACGCCGACGGCGCTCCGCCGGTCGGCGAGGTCGCGCCCGCGGTGCCGCGATCGATGCGGGCCCGGCCGCCGCGACCGTGACGCTGCGGCTCCCGACCCGACAGCCGTTCGCGGGCGCCGAGGTGCTCGACTTCCTCGGTCGCCGGGCGATCCCCGGCGTCGAGACGTTCGAACTCGTCGACGGCGTCTCCACGTATCGCCGCGTGCTGACCCTCCCGAACGGCCATGGCGTCGTCTCACTCGCCATCGGAGAGGGTGGAGACCACGTCGTCGCCCGGCTCCGTGTCGGTGACTGGTCAGATCTCACGACCGCCGTCCAGCGTGTGCGCCGAATGCTCGACCTCGACGCGGACCCGGTCGCCGTCGACGGGCATCTCGGCGCCGACCCGGTCCTCGGTCGGCTCGTCCGCTCGGTTCCCGGGCGTCGCTCGCCGGGCAGCGTCGAACCGTTCGAGACGCTCGTGCGGGCGATCATCGGCCAGCAGATCTCGGTTGCCGGCGCCAGCACCGTCGCCGCGAAACTCGTCGAGGCGGTCGGAACGAGCGTCGAGCCGGCGCTCGTCGAGGGGTGGCCCGAACTCACCACGGCGTTCCCCGGGCCGGCGGTGATCGCCGCCGCACCCGACTCGGCGTTCTCGATGCCGACCGCTCGCCGCGACACGATCCGCCGCGCTGCCGCAGCCGTGGCCGGTGGCGAACTCGTCCTCGACGTCGGAGCCGATCCACTCGAAGCACGTGGGCAGATGCTCGCACTCCGCGGCATCGGCCCCTGGACGGCCGACTACGTGATGATGCGCGGCCTCGCCCACCCCGACGTGATGTTGGGGACGGATCTCGCTGTCGTCCACGCGCTGCGAGCGCTCGGTGGCGAGCCGACATCTGAGCGATGGGCGCCCTGGCGCTCGTACGCCGTCCACCACCTCTGGGGGAGCCTCGATCCGCCAGCCTCCACGCAGACCGTCCCGCTTCGTGCCGATCGAAAGGACCCATCATGACCGCCCAGCCCAACCACGAGACCGAACCACTTCACGGCGCCACGATCGACAGCCCCGTCGGTCCGCTCACCGTCGTGGCGTCGACGTCAGGTCTCCGCGCTGTGCTCTGGCCGGACGACGATCCGTTACGGGTCCCGGACCTCGCCCGCGTCGAACTCGACGCGTCCGCCCCCACCCCGGTGCGCAAGATCATCGACGACGCGTCCCGCCAGCTCGGGGAGTACTTCGACGGGACCCGCACCGACTTCGACGTTCCGCTCGACCCGGTCGGTACCGAGTTCCAACGTGCGGCGTGGTGGGCGTTGCGCCAGATCCCCTACGGCGAGACGGTCAGCTACGGCGAGCAGGCAGCTCGGATGGGTGACCGGAACAAGGCACGTGCGGTTGGAGCCGCCAACGGACGGAACCCGATCTCGATCATCGTGCCGTGTCACCGCGTCGTCGGAAGCAACGGCTCACTCACCGGATTCGCGGGCGGTGTGGACACGAAGCGCTACCTGCTCGACCACGAGCGACGCGTGTCGGGCCGGTCGCTGCTCTGAGCGTCAGCGGCCGCGGGCGCGCCGCAGCCTGTGCCCGACGGGCGCGTTCGGCTTCCTGCTTCGCCTTCTTCGCTGCCTTGCGCTTCTCGCGCGACCTCGGCCTGCTCGTCGGCCGATCGCTTCGACGTGTCGATCAGCGGCGCGATCTCGACCTCTTCGACCTTCGGCAGCTGCAGCGTCTCGTCGCTCTTGAGGAGATCGCGGATGATCGCCGACGCAGGAGCTTCGCCGGCCACGGTGCCCGCAAGCATGATTCGGCTGATCCCGAGGTTGTGCCGCTCGACGATGCCCGGCATCACCTCGCGGAGCTGGTCGGACGACGGATTGTCGGCGTTGTCGCCGAGCTGTTCGATGCAGTCGGCGAGCGCAGCGATCGGTGACGATCGCCGCGATCGCTTCCATCCCGCCGTCGATCCGACCGGCCTTGACACCGGCGCGGACGCCGTCGGCCGAGACGGCGTCGACGAACGACTCGAGGCCCTCGCGGTGGTCGTCACCGAGCGCGTCGATCGCCGCGGCGAGGTCTTCGTCGGACGCCGCCTTGAACGCGCGGTCGAGCAATCCCAGCGCCTGCATCCGGTTCTTCATCTGGTTCACGGCCATGGGCTGCGACGCTACCGTCGCGCCGTCGCCATCACGACCGTTGCTCGTGCCTCGGGAGTCCGCTCGGCGTGTGACTGAGGTCGCTGTCTGGGCTACGGTGTGGATGCTCACACGTCACCCCGGGGAGAACCAGATGGCAACTGTCACGCTCGAAAGCATCAACAAGGTCTACGAGAACGGATTCCACGCGATCCACGATCTCGATCTCGAGATCGCCGACGAGGAGTTCCTCGTGCTCGTCGGTCCGTCGGGGTGTGGGAAGTCGACCGCGCTGCGGATGATCGCCGGGCTGGAGACGGTCACCGGCGGCGAGATGAAGATCGGTGAGAAGGTCGTCAACGACGTCGAGCCGAAGGACCGCGACATCGCGATGGTCTTCCAGAACTACGCGCTGTACCCGCACATGAGCGTGTACGACAACATCGGCTTCGCCCTCAAGCTCGCGAAGGTGCCCAAGGCCGAGATCGACGAGCGAGTTCGCGCAGGCGTCGAAGATCCTCGAACTCGACGCCAACCTCGACCGCAAGCCCGGCCAGCTCTCCGGTGGTCAGCGCCAGCGTGTCGCGATGGGTCGTGCGATCGTGCGTCAGCCGGCGGCGTTCCTGATGGACGAGCCGCTGTCGAACCTCGACGCCAAGCTGCGCGTGCAGATGCGCGCCGAGATCGCAGCGCTGCAGCGTGAGCTGGCCGTCACGACGGTGTACGTCACGCACGACCAGATCGAGGCGATGACCATGGGTGACCGGGTGGCGGTGCTCAAGGATGGCTTTCTGCAGCAGGTCGACACACCGCAGAAGCTGTACGACAAGCCCGACAACGTGTTCGTCGCGGCGTTCATCGGCTCGCCGTCGATGAACCTCTACGAGGCGACGCTCGATCTGTCCGGTGACACGGGCGTGGTGCACGTCGGCGGCCAGAACCTGACGATCGGGAGCGAGGTGCTCGACCACCGTCCCGCGTTGCGCGGCTTCGACGGCCAGCCGATCATCCTCGGGATCCGGCCGGAGGACTTCGAGGATGCGGCGATGGTCGAGCACGACACCACGGGCAGACAGCTCACGTCCAACGTACGACTCATCGAGGCGCTCGGCTCGGAGCTGATGGTGCACTTCGACATCGACGCCCGCACCGTCGACTCGGGCGACCCCGATGCGGTCGAGGAGATCCGACGCGGCATCGAACGCCGTCGGCCGGTTCAATCCGCGTTCCAAGGCTCGGATGCACCAGGACGTCACGATCGCCGTCGCCACCGAGAACCTGCACTTCTTCGACCCCGCAACCCGTCTCGCGATCTGGGACTGAGGCGATCGGCCCGATCTCCGAGGTGCGCCTCGGTGGTCAGGACGTCTTCGCTGCGACGATGACGGCGCCGACCCCGGCGATGGTCGCCCCGAGCACGCAGACCACGATGCCGATGCCGATCGTGAGGCCGCCGAAGATGTCCAGGTTGAGCATGCTCCCGACCGCGCCGAATGCACCGAGCGTCATGAGCCCGGCCAGGGCGGCCGCGACGATGCCGAGGATCCACGTCGTCGTGGACCGTCCTGCGGCGAGGATCACGATCGCCACGGCGATGACGAGGAGCATCGCTCCGACGACGTAGGCGCCGGGGTTTGCCCAGGTGGTGGCGTCGAAGGTGTCGCCGATGATGTATGTCTCGTAGCCGTCGATCGAATCGGAGAATCCGCCATTGCTGACGGTGATCCACGGGAGGAACGTCCCGACGATCGCGAGCAGCGCGCCGGCGATCATCGTGACCGATCCACCGGGTGACCGGTACCGCTTCGCCGGAGTTGGTGGACCGAACTGCGGACTCCCGTAGCCCGGCGCGTATCCGGGCGGCTGCCCGTAGGTTGGGGCGGCCGGCCCGATAGCCCGTCGGGGGCGGCGGCTGCGCCGTCGACGGTGCGTACGGAGGAGGCGGCTGCGACGACCGCGGTGTCGGTGGTGCCGACGGTCATCCGCGGCACGACCACGGTCGCGTCCGAATCGGCGGTGATCTTCGGCGGAGGTGTCGTCCGGGTCGGTCGCCGGGGCGGTCTCCCACTCGTTGTTGCTCATGTCGGCATTCTCCAACGGGATCGTCACCCGGCCGTGAACCGTGCGACGCTCAGAGGTCGGCGGTGAAGCGGGGTTTGATCGCCGCATGTTCGAGCTGCGGCAGCACGTGTTCGGCCACGAGATCGCACTCGGCCCGGTGCGGGTAGCCGGAGAGGATGAACGCCTGCACGCCGACCTCCTTGTATGCCCGGAGCTTGGCGAGGACCTGGTCGGGATCGCCGACGATCGCCGCACCGGCTCCGGAGCGGGCACGCCCGACCCCGGTCCACAGTGCTTCCTCGACGAAGCCGTCGTCGGATGCCGAGGCGCGCAGGTCGGCCTGTCGTGACACGCCGACCGATGCGGCATCGAGCGACTTGTTCCGGATCGCCGCGCCGGTGTCCGCGTCGAGTTGGGAGACGAGTCGCTCGGCGGCCGCCCGGGCCTCGGCTTCGGTTTCGCGCACGATCATGTGTGCGCGTAGCCCGTACAGCAGTTCCCGGTCGTAGCGCTCGCCGGCCAGCGCCGTCATCTCGGTGACGGTGTCGCCCACGGACGCCACGGTGTCGGGCCAGGTGAGGAAGACATCGGCCTCAGCCGCTGCCACGTCTTTCGCAGCGGGCGAGAACCCGCCGAAGTAGAATGGCGGGCACGTGCCGTCGACAGTGGACGCGCGAGGCGGATCGAGCCGGAGGTCGACGAAGTCGCCGTGGAAATCGACCGACTCACGGTTGAGCAGCTTGCGCAGCACCTGCATCCACTCGCGGGTGCGCTGGTATCGGGGAGCGGAGTCGAGCGCTTCGCCCGGGATGTCCGAGCTGATGATGTTCACGTTCAGGCGTCCGCCGGCGAACTGGTCGATCGACGCGATCTGACGAGCGAGCTGAGGCAGCCACATTTCCCCCATCCGCACAGCGAGCAGCAGCCGGATCCGCTCGGTGTGCGTGGCGATCGCCGCCGAGAACGCGGTGGAATCGATGCCGAGGTCGTAGCCCGAGGGCAACAGGACGTTGTCGAAGCCACCGCGGTCGGCGGCTTGCACGATGTCTCGGCAGTGTTCCCACGACGATGCCAGCGCCGGGTCCGGGACACCCAGGAACTCGTAATCGTCGTCGCACAGTGCGCTGAACCACGACACTTCGGGGACGTCGGGTTGCGTGATCGAACTCAGGGCAGGGGTACTCCTTCCGATGCCTGGACGATCGCGTACACGTCGGCGCGATCGAGGGTCACGCCGAGCGCCGGCCGTCGACGAGCGGATGCGGTCGGGGTTCTGCGAGCCGATGATCGCGATCGGCGCCGCGGGGTGCGCAAGGACGAACGCCAGTGCGAGCTGCGAACGATCGACGCCTTCGCGTTGGGCCAGATCGTCGAGCACGGCGAGCAGCTCGGGACGGATCCCGTCGCCGGTGGCCAGGCGGCCACCGGCCAACGGGCTCCACGCCATCGGCACGATGCGCAACTCCATGCACTGGTCGAGCGTGCCATCGCGCATCGGCGCGAGCGTGACGGCCGAGAACTCAGGCTGGTTCGACACGATCGCGAACTCGAGGTGGGCCTGCAGGGCGGCGACCTGGGCCGGGGTGTGGTTGGACACGCCGATCTCACGGATCTTGCCCTCGGCGCGTAGTGCATTGAGGGTGATCGCCACGTCGGCCGGATGCGTGAACAGGTCGGGTCGATGGATCTGGTACAGATCGATCACATCGGTCTGGAGGCGGCGGAGCGAGGCCTCGCACGCCGAGCGCAGGTACTTCGGCGACGAGTTGTACGGCGTGGGTGGAGCGATCCCACCCTTGGTCGCGAGCACCATCCGCTCGCGCAGGCCCGGCGACGATGCGAGGATCCGGCCGAGGATCTCCTCGACCTGACCGAATCCGGTGCCACCCCAGTCGAAGCCGTAGACGTCGGCCGTGTCGACGAGATTCATGCCCGAATCGAGCGCCGTTTCGAGGAGGCGCTGACCGATGTCGAGATCGTCGTCGATGAAGCGCCACTGCCCGTAGGCGATGGGCCCCACCGGGGGGAGCGAGCCGAGGCTGCGTTTGTGCGATTGGACAAGCGAACTCACGACGCGAACCTACACTCCGATTCGATTGCGGGACCAGGGCTGTTCGTCCGCGCGGACGCTTCCCCGACACGGTCCTCGGTGCTGGGCGACCAGCCGAGCCCGGCTCACCCCTTGACCGAGCCGGCGAGCATGCTGCGTACGAAGTACCGCTGGACGGCGGAGAACACGACCAGGGGGACGAACGACTGCACGGTTGCGGCGACCGGCAAGGTGTGTTCGTTGCGGCCGAGGTCGCCTGCCGGGTTGGCGATCAAGATGGTGAAATGCTTGACCCATCGATCGGCGCGGCCTCGAACAGATCCTTGGGCAGCGAGCTGATGTAGTTGTGCAACAGGAAAATCGCGAACGGCATCGCGAATCCGTGTGGGTCGACCACACGGCTGCGGTGTTGCCGGCCAGGTCGAAATCGGGGACCAACGTGATCGTCTTGTCCAGCAGGCGAAGCGGTTGTGATTCGCGTCCGTCAGGCCGGTGGAGGGCCCGTCGTCGACCGGTCGACGACGGTGAGCGCCGGGCGAAACGGCGCCGCCCCGTGAATGTGGTCGGAAAGGTCGTCGGCGAGCGCGGCCGAGGGATCGGGGTGGGTCTGCTCGATCTCGGTCATCGCCGCGATCAGCAGGCGGGCCGCGACAGAGCCGTGGTCGGCGACGGGCTGGCGGATCGTGGTCAGGTCGACGACGCGGGAGAACTCGTGGTCGTCGACGCCCATGATCGAGATGTCGACGCCCGGTTCGATTGATCGCTCGTCGAATGCCATGAGGGCCCCGAACGCCATCTCGTCCGACATCGCGAACACCGCCGTCGGCGGGACCGGCCTGTCGAGCAGGCTCACCATCGCCTGGTACCCGCCGCTCATGTGGAAGTTGCCGTTCCGGACCGGCGTCGACTCGATGTCGACGCCGGCAGCGGCGAGCGTGCGGCTGAAACCGCGCCACCGGGCGTCGGGAACGTCGAAGCGCAGGGGCCCATCGGGGCCCCCTCCGATCACCCCGATCCGGCGGTGACCGAGCCCGAGCAGGTGCTCGGCGCCCAGCTCGCCGATCAGTTCGTCGTCGATGCACACCGATGGATGGCCGACCACGTTCGACCCGACCGTCGCGAGACCGATTCGACGTTGCTCGAGCGACGCCACCTGATCGGGCTCGATCGTGATGTCGACCAGGATCAACCCGTCGGTCCGACGTTCGAGGCGGCGTGACTCGTCGAGGAGTCGGTTGCGCTGTGTCCGACTGGAGACGGCGACGACCTGAAGTTCGAGGCCGGCGTCGGCGCAGACCGCCTCGGCGCCGGCAACGACCGTCGAGAAGTACCAGCCGTTGAGGGACGGGACGGCGACGGTCACGGATCCGGTACGGCCCGCGGCGAGGCGGGCAGCGGCTGGATCGGGTCGGTAGTCGAGACGATCCGCAACGTCCTGTACGTGTTGGCGCGTCGCCGGTGCCACGTTCGTCAACCCGCGCAGCGCCCGGCTGACCGTCGCGACGGACACTCCGGCTGCGGTGGCGACGTCTTCGATCGTGAGACGCCGCGGGGCCCCTTCCGTCGGGTCGTTGACGGTGGACACGGCCTCGGTGGTGTCGTGATCGCGCATCGGATGTACCTCTCGGTCGCGGAGTGTAAGCGCTTTCATCGACGGGGTCGTAGCCCGGTGACTACGGTGCAGTGCATGACCACGAGCAGAGCCGCCGGAGGGTCGCCGCATGCTCGTGATGCAGCGCGGGTGATCTCGTTGATCGACCTGACCGATCTCAACGACGCCCACGTACCCGATGCGCTCGGTGGCCTCGTGGACCGGGCGCTGGAGTTCGGAGTTCCTGCCGTGTGCGTGTGGCCGGAATTCGTCGAAACCGTTGCGGCACTCCTCGACGCGGGCTCCGACCGCGGGAGCTGTCTCATCGCCACGGTGGTCAACTTCCCGGCCGGCGGCACGGACATCGATGCCGTCGTGGCCGAGACGTCCGATGCCCTCGCTGCGGGAGCCGACGAGATCGACCTCGTCCTGCCGTACCGCGCCTACCTCGCCGGTGACGCCGCCGTTGCGAGCAACATGGTCGAGCGGATCGCCGGCGTGGTGCACGGCGCGACGGGCCGCAGCGGTCGACCGGCCGAGCTCAAGGTGATCCTCGAGACCGGCGAGCTCGGCGACGACGATGCCGTGCTCGGAGCCGCGCGGCTCGCCGTTGCCGCCGGCGCCGACTTCATCAAGACATCGACCGGCAAGACCCCGGTGAGCGCCACGCTGCGCGCACTCGAGCTGATGATCGAGGTCGTGGCCGCGGCCGATCGCTCCGTTGGCCTCAAACCGTCCGGCGGCATCCGCACGGTCGACCAAGCATCGCACTACCTCGACCTCGTCGACGACCGACTCGGAGAGGAGTGGGCCAGGCCCGACACGTTCCGGTTCGGTGCCAGCTCGTTGCTCGACGACGCAGTGGCGGCCCTCGCATCCGAATGATGCAGCCGACCGAACTGTTCGGTCGACAGAGCGACATCGCGGCCATCAGCGCACTCCTCGATCGACGCCTCGTGACGTTGACCGGGGTCGGCGGTGTCGGCAAGACCGTATTGGCGCACGCAGTCGTCGAGTCCGAAGGCGATCGATTCGGTTGGGTCCGGTTCTGCAAGCTCGCCGGCGTCGTCGATGCGGGGGCACTGGCCGCCGCCATCGCCGATGCGATCGGTGCCGTCAGCATCGACGGTCCGCCCCCGGTCACGGCAATCGGGTCGGCACTCCACCGTCGTCGAGCCCTGCTCGTGCTCGACAACGTCGAACAGGTCGCGGGAGCAGCGGGTCGTTTCGTGACGCAGCTCCTCGCGTCTTCCCACGACCTCACGGTGCTGGTCACCAGCCGCCAAGCGCTGCAGGTCGACCCCGAACACGTGCGATCGGTCGAGCCGCTGAACCCTGACATCGACGCCTACGAGATGTTCGTCGCTCGGGCCCGGCGGGCAGGGAATGACGTCGATCCGTTGGTCGACGGTGACGCGATCCGACGCATCTGCCGTGAACTCGACGGACTGCCCCTCGCGATCGAACTGGTGGCTGCACTCGCATCGACGATGACCGTGGAGGAGATCAGTGTTCGCCTCGCACGCCGCTTCGAGCTCCTGCGCGGCGAGGGTCGCGACCCGCGGCACACTGCGCTCGCGTCGACGCTGCAGTGGTCGTACGACCTGCTCGACGCGACCGAACGACGACTGTTCGACCGACTCTCCGTCTTCCAAGGAGGATTCGACCTCAACGGTTCCGTGGCGGTGATCAGCGCGAGTCGCCCGACGCCGTCGGTGGAGGTCGACCGGAGCATCCGGTCGATTGCCGCCATGTCGATGGTCGACAGGGTCGAAGGAGCGGGCGCGCCGAGATGGGCGATGCTCGAGACGACCCGAGAATTCGGCGATCGGCAGCTGGCCGAGCGGGGCGAGCGTTCCGGGGCGCGCAACGCGCACCTCGAACACGTCATGTCGGTGGCATCGCTCGCCGGTGCGGTGTGTCGAGGTGAGCACTGGAACGAGGGTGTGCGCAGATTCCGCCTCGAGTGGGACAACCTGCGGGCTGCACTCGACTGGGCGATCGGCACCCAACGTTCGGGCGACGTCGACCGGATCCTGCGCGATGTGATGTTCATGTCGCGTTGGACGCTCGAGAGCGAGCCGGCCCGCTGGGCCGAGCGTGCGATCGAACGGTCCGCAGCCACCGGGATGACGCTGGGCGCGCCCGCCCACCTGCTCGCAGCGTTCGGTCACCTCGTCGTGGGTGATCACGAGCGCGCGCTGCACGCGAACCTCACCGCGGTCGAGAGTCTCGGAACGCCATCGGATCGTGCCTGGGCGCGTCACGACGCGGCGATCGACCTGCTTTCCCTCGGTCGCACTGCCGATGCGGCGTCGTTGGCGGACGAGATGCTCGACGAACCACCTCGCGGGCAGATCGAGCAGGCGATGCAGCTTTCCGCCCATGCCGTGTTCAAACTGCACGCTGGGCGTCTCGATGCCGACGAGGCGATGATCGAGATCGACCGCGCCGACCGGTCGGCGGCGGCGACGGGCAACCCGGTGGCCCGCGGCTATGTCGCCTACCACCGTGGCATCGTCGCCCTGGTCGACCAGCGGGGCGGGGCTGCTCGCCAGGCGTTCGCCTCTGCGATGGACCTCGGTCGTCTGCACGGGGTATCGAACCTCGTCGGGCAGGTCGTGGCCGCCCGGGTCTACCAACGGGGAGTTCGCGGGTTGACCGTTGCCGCCGAAGCGTTCGACGCCTGGCGGGATCACGACGACCTCCGCAACGAGTTCGTGGTGCTGGAGGCGACGGCGATCAACCTGGTCGAGCAGAACCGCATCGCCGAGGGTGCGGTCGTGCTGGGCCATCTTGCTGCCGACCCTCGACGGATCGCGGCGTCGGCAGCCCGTCGGGCCGCAGCGGACGAGGTCGTCACGGGGCATCGCAGATCGCGGGCGGAGTTCGCTCGCGGAGCGACGCTCTCGCGCCACGAGGTGTTGATCCACGCCCGGGAGGCGACCCGGAGCGCGCTCGGCGAGACGCGTCGCTGAAACCGGCGGCGCGGAGAGCGCCCTCGGCAGGATTCGAACCTGCGACACCTGGTTCCGGAAACCAGTGCTCTATCCCCTGAGCTACGAAGGCGAGGCGACCACAATCTAACCGTCGGTGCGGCGTTCGACGCGATCGGGCAGACTTGCCGACACATGTCTGATCCCATCGCCACGCTGACCGGTGTCCTGCGGCCCGTCTTCGACGAACTCGCCGGTCCGGAGACGGTCGCTGAGAGCGGTCACCCGGATCCCACTGTGCGTCCCTCCGAGCACGCGGACGCCCAGGTCAACGGTGCGCTGCCACTCGCCAAGCGGATGAAGACGAACCCGCGCGAGTTGGCGCAGCGAGTGGTCGACTCCGGCGTGCTCGACGACATCGCGTCGACGGTCGAGGTCGCCGGACCGGGGTTCATCAACGTCACGTTCGCGCCGGCATTCCTGGCCGATCAGCTCGCTGCCGTCGCCGGCGACGAACGGGTGGGCGTCGCTTCGGCGACCGACTCGATGACCGTCGTCGTCGACTACTCGGCACCGAACGTCGCGAAGGAGATGCACGTCGGCCACCTGCGGTCGACCGTGATCGGCGACTGTCTCGTGCGGATCATGGACTTCCTCGGCCACGACGTGATCCGGGAGAACCACATCGGCGACTGGGGCCGCCCGTTCGGCATGTTGATCGAGCATCTGCTCGATCTCGGCGAAGACATCGCGGCCGAAGGACTCAGCCAGGGCGACCTCGACGGCTTCTACAAGCAGGCCAACGCCAAGTTCAACGATGTCGAGGCCTTTGCCGCTCGTTCGCGAGACCGGGTAGTGCTGCTCCAGGGCAGCGACGAGGAGACGCTCGTGCTGTGGCGCCGACTCGTCGACATGTCGGCTGCGTATTTCAACCGCGTCTACACCGAACTCGGCGTCCTGCTCACCGACGACGACCTCGCCGGCGAGAGCCGCTACCAGCCGTTGATGGAGGGCGTGTACGCCCGCCTCGACGACGCCGGCCTCCTCCGTGAGGACGACGGAGCGATGGTCGTCGACGTCGCCGGATTCACCAATCGCGACGGCGACCCGTTGCCGCTGATCGCCAAGTCACGCACCGGTGCGTTCATGTACGCCACCAGCGATCTCGCGTGCGTGGTCGACCGCGTCGAACGGCTCGACGCCGACCTGTTGCTGTACGTGATCGGGAGTCCCCAGGCGCAACACCTCCAAATGGTCTTCGCCGTGTGCGAAATGGCCGGGTGGTTGACGCCGCCTCGTGAGGCCATCCACGTGGGGTTCGGCAGCGTGTTGGGCGACGACCGCAAGATGCTGCGGAGTCGTGCCGGCGCGTCGGTGAAACTCGTCGACCTGCTCGACGAGGCGGTCGAGCGGGCCGATGCGGCGATCGGTGAGAAGAACCCCGAGCTCGATGCCGTGGTGCGCGAGCGAGTGGCCAAGATGGTCGGGATCGGTGCCATCAAGTACGCCGATCTCTCGACCGACCGGATCAAGGACTACGTGTTCGACTTCGACCGGATGCTCGCGTTCGAGGGCAACACCGGGCCGTATCTGCAGTACGCGCATGCCGCGGATCTGCTCGATCTTCCGGCGCGAGGGTGTCGATCGGGCCTCGGTCCGTTCCGTACGGGTCGAACTCCGCGAGTCGCAGGAGCGCGCGCTGGCGATGCAGATCCTGGCGTTCCCGACGGCAGTCGACTCGGTGTGCGACAGCTACCAACCCCACAAGCTCTGTACGTACGTCTACGACCTGGCAACGGCGTTCAGCGCGTTCTACGAACACTGCCGGATCAAGGGCTCGCCGGAACCGATCTACTCGAGCCGGCTCGCCCTTGCCGACCTGACGGCGCGGGTGCTCGAACGGGCGCTCGGTCTGCTCGGCATCGATGCGCCGGAGCAGATGTGATGGAGCTGGCATGACCCGGCTCGATCGGCGGCTGCTGTCGGACAACACCGAGGTCGGGCCCGACGGGATACTGACCGTGGGCGGGTGTTCGGTTGCCGATGTCGCCGACGAGTACGGCACACCGGTGTTCGTCTACGACGAGCAGCACCTGCGCGACCGATGTCGCGAAGCCGTTGGTGCGTTCGGGCACGATCGGGTGATCTACGCGACGAAGGCGTTCCTGTGTCGGGCGATGGCGAAGCTCGCCTACGACGAAGGCATGCTGCTCGATGTCGCATCCGGGGGTGAGCTCCACGTCGCGATGGCGGCTGGGGTTCCGGCGTCGGCGTGCACCCTGCACGGCAACAACAAGTCCTCGGCCGAGCTGCGCGAAGCGATCGGGGCCGGCGTGAAGCACGTGATCGTCGACTCCTTCGACGAGTTCGATCGGATCGATGCGTTGATCGCGGCCGGTTGCGGTCCGGCGCCCGACGTGGTGCTGCGGATCACGCCGGGGGTCAGCGCGCACACGCACGAGTTCATCTCCACGGGGCAGAACGATTCGAAGTTCGGTTTCAATCTCGAGAACGGCGACGCCCATCGCGCCGTCGACCGCGCTCGACGTTCGCCGTCGGTCAACCTCGTCGGCGTGCACTGTCACATCGGTTCGAACGTGTTCGAGGCGTCGTCGTTCGCGAAGGCCGCCGAGGTGATGGCAGACTTCGCAGTGCCGCTCGAACTCCCCGAGCTGGTGCTCGGCGGTGGGCTCGGCGTCGCCTACGTCGAAGGTGAGGAAGCTCCGTCGATCACGCAGTGGGGCAACGTGTTGCTCGATGCGTGCCAGGCGCTCGGCGTGACGTCCCGCGTCAGCGTCGAGCCCGGCCGGGCCATCGCGGCGGCGGCGGCCATGACGGTGTACACGGTGGGCACGATCAAGCACATCCCCGACGTGCGTACCTATGTGTCGGTCGACGGTGGCATGAGCGACAACCCGCGTCCGGTGCTGTACGGGTCGGGCTACGAATCGTTCCTTCCCCGCGCGGTCGACGACCCGCGGGAGCTCACCGCCCGGCTCGTCGGCAAGCACTGCGAATCGGGCGACGTGCTGTCGTTCAACGCCCGGTTGCCGCTCGACACCCACGTCGGCGACCTGCTGGCGATGCCCGTGACCGGCGCCTACGGCCAGTCGATGGGCTCGAACTACAACAAGATCACGCGACCGCCGGTCGTGTTCTGCGCCGACGGCGACGCTCGGCTCGTCGTGCGCCGCGAGACGCTCGACGACCTCCTGCTCACCGACGTGTTCTAGAACGTACGATCCCGACCGTTACGATTCGGCCGATGTCGAAGTGGATCAACAGGCTGCTCGACCTGCTCGAGCAGGTGCGGGCGGCTCGGAGCGAACGGGACCGCATCGCGGGGAAGACGACGCGGCGTGAGGTCCCACCGACCCAACCCGTCGAGCGCGGTGTGCGCGTCGAGTACACGCCGGACATGGACGGCGACGCGGACCCTGGCGAGGTCGTGTGGGCGTGGGTGCCCTACGAAGAAGACCCGAACCGCGGCAAGGACCGGCCGGTGGTCGTCATCGGGCGTGCGAGCACGGCCGAGGGCGTACGGCTCGCCGGAGTTGCGCTGACCTCGAAGAACAAGCGGCGCGACGACCACATCCCCGTCGGGGCCGGCTCGTGGGACCCGAAGCGGCGGGACAGCTACGCGAAGGTCGACCGGCTCCTCCTGCTCGACGACGACGACGTTCGTCGCGAGGGTGCGGTGCTCACCAAGAGCCGTTTCGACGATGTCGTCAGCAACGCCGCCCGGTTCCACGACCTCGTCCGGACCTGAAGTGGCGGAGATCTCGGAACCGTCGATCGGCCGTCGGTGCCGATCCCGTAGCCTGACGCCGTGACCCACGATCTCGATCACGACCGTCCCGCAACCGTCCGGATCGGTGTCCTCGGCTGTGGCAACGTGGGTGCCGCGCTGGTCGACATCGTCAGGACCCGTGCCGACGCCGTCGAAGCGCGAACCGGGATTCGGTTGGAGATCGCCAAGGTCGCCGTCCGCAACATCTCTGCCCCACGCGGAGTCGAGGTCGAAGAAGACGTCCTCACCCGCGATGCGATGGGGGTCGTGACCGATCCCGACATCGATGTGATCGTCGAGTCGATCGGTGGCATCGAGCCCGCCCGCGAGTTGATCCTCGCCGCGCTCGCCAACGGCAAGCCCGTGGTGACCGCGAACAAGGAGCTGCTGGCCAACGTCGGCGCCGAGCTGTACGCCGCGGCCGATGCTGCCGGACGCGACCTGCTGTTCGAGGCCGCGGTGGCCGCCGGAATCCCGTTCATCCGCGTGTTGCGCGAGAGCCTCTACGGCGAGCCGATCAGCCGCATCCTCGGGATCATCAACGGCACCACCAACTACATCCTCACCAAGATGACCGATGCCGTCGACGCCGGTGGCGACGCCGACTACGGCGCGGCGTTGAAGGATGCACAGAGCCTCGGCTACGCCGAACGCGACCCCACCGCCGACGTCGAGGGCCATGACGCCGGCGCGAAGGCGGCGATCATCGCCACCGTCGCATTCGGCAAGAAGGTCGTCGCCGGTGACGTCTACCACCAAGGCATCAGCGAGGTCACCGCGTCGGAGATCGCGATCGCCCGTCGTCTCGGCTACGTGGTCAAGTTGCTCGGCATCGTCGAGCGCGATGCCGAGACCGACGAGGTCAGCGTCCGCGTGCATCCGACGATGGTCCCCGACCATCACCCGCTCGCAACCGTACGCGACAGCTTCAATGCCGTGTTCGTCGAGGGCGACTACGTCGACTCGGCGCTGTTCTACGGTCGGGGCGCCGGTGGAGCACCGACGGCCAGTGCCGTCTTCGGCGACGTGATCGACGCCGCCATCAATCTCCGTGCCGGGACGCACGGCTCGCTGGGTGCGCTCGGCAAGGCCACGATCAAGCCGATCGACGAGACGTCCGCCGAGTACCTGCTCGGGCTCGACGTCGCCGATCAGCCCGGGGTGTTGCACGCCGTCACCGGGGTGTTCGCAGAGCACGGGGTCAGCATCCGCGTTGCCGAACAGGAGGGCAACGGGCCCGACGCCCGCCTCGTGTTCATCACCCACGAGGCGCGCGAGAAGGACGTCCAAGCGACCGTCCGAGAACTCAACGGCCTCGACGTCGTCCTGAAGGTCGGCGGGCTCATCCGCGTCATCGGGAGCTGAGGGCGAGCGCACATGAAGTACGTCTCCACCCGCGGCCGCGCTCCCGAACTGGGGTTCGCGGACGTGTTGCTCGCCGGCCTCGCGAACGACGGCGGGCTGTATGTCCCGGCGTCATGGCCGAAGCTCACGACCCGCAGCGGGCGGAGCCACGCCTACGTCGAGCGAGCCGTCGAGGTGATGCTGCCGTTCGTGACCCCGGACATCGATGAAGTGACGCTGACACACCTCTGTGCGGAGGCATACGGCACGTTCCGGCATCCGGCTGTGGTGCCACTCGTGCAGGTGGGTGCCAATCAGTGGGTACAAGAGCTCTTCCACGGGCCGACGCTGGCATTCAAGGACGTCGCGCTCCAACTCGTCGGCAGGATGTTCGATCACGTGCTCGCCCAGCGCGGCGAGCGGGTCACGATCGTCGGCGCGACGAGCGGCGACACCGGGTCGGCGGCGATCGACGGCGTCTCCGGCTGCGACAACGTCGACATTGTCATCCTGTATCCGCTGGGTCGGACAAGCGACGTCCAGCGCCGGCAGATGACGACCGTCGATGCACCCAACGCACACGCCGTCGCCGTCGAGGGAACGTTCGACGACTGCCAGGATCTCGTCAAGGCGATGTTCAACGACGTCTCGTTCCGGGAACGCAACAACCTGTCGGCGGTCAACTCCATCAACTGGGCGCGGGTGATGGCGCAGACCGTGTACTACGTCGTCGCGGCCGAGACGTTTGCCGAGCCCTCCACGTTCGTCGTCCCGACCGGCAACTTCGGCAACGTGCTCGCGGGTTGGATAGCTCGGGAGATGGGCGCGCCGATCACGGACTTCGTGCTCGCTTCGAACACGAACGACATCCTGACCCGCTTCATCAACGACGGCGACATGACGGCGCGTGAGGTCGTGCCGACCCTGAGCCCGTCGATGGACATCCAGGTGTCGTCGAACTTCGAGCGGCTGCTGTTCGAGATGAACGGGCGCGACGGCGGGATGACCACCGAACAGCTCGACCGGTTCCGCCGGGTCGGTCGCCTCGATGTCGAGCCGGATCAGCGCGCCGCATTCATCGACGGCACGTTCCGCGCGGCTGCGTTCGACGACGACGCAACACTGTGGGAGATCGCCCGCATGCGCAGCGAGACCGGCATGTTCGTCGACCCGCACACGGCCACGGGCACCGCCGCCGCCCGGTTTCTCGGTGGGCCGAATGGGCCGTTGGGGCCGATGGTCGCGCTCGCGACGGCACACCCGGCCAAGTTTCCCGACGCGGTCGAGCAGGCCACCGGGACCCGCCCGGCGCTCCCGCCGCATCTCGCCGACCTGTTCGACCGTGAGGAACGGACGCAGACGGTTGCGAACGATCTGGCGGCGGTCCAGGACCTCGTCGAATCGCTCACGGATCGACGCGAATCGGGCTGACGTTGCAAACGAGTGCCACGACCAACTAACGTCAGTGTCGTTCGGTTCGTACCGGACCGCACCTCGATCTCTCGAAGCGTGCGAATCTCTCAGGGGATCTGACGCTGACGCGTCACACCCATCGTGGTGCGTCTCGACCCCATCTCCTGAATCAGACCTCGCCGTCGCTCTCCACCGTCGGCGAAAGAGAGGCATCCGATGGCCGCACAGGCACTCGAACAGTCCGCGCTGGAAGGCAAGGACAAGGATCAACTCCTCCAGATCGCCAAGGCGCTCGGCGTCAAGGGCATCTCCAAGCTGAAGAAGGCCGACCTCGTCGGCGCCATCATCGACGCGACCGGCGGAGCCGTCGCCGCCGATTCGGAGCCGTCGCCGCCCGCGTCCACCAACGGCGGCGGCGACACGTCGTCCGCGACGGAGCCCGACCGCGCGTCCGCTCCGAAGCAGGGCGCCCGCGACACCAGCAGCGACATCGGCACCGACGGCGATGACGCCGCGACCACCGACTCCACCGACGGCGCGACATCCGACGACGGTGTCGTCTCGGGCCCCGACGGCGATCCGCTCGCCGACTGGGAGATCGAACTCGCGAAGCAGGGCGTCTCCACCGACACGTCGGCTGCATCCGAGGCCACGCCCGACGAGGGGGAGCGTGCTCGGGCGGGCCGCGACGAGAACGGTCGGCGCAACAACCGTGACGGCCAGCGCGGCACCGACCGCCAGCGCGCCGGGCAGGGCGGCGACGATTCCAGGGGTGATGCGTCCAAGGGTGATGCGAAGGGCGACGGCACCCGCGGCGACGGCGAGGGTCGCAGCCGCAACCGCAACGAGGGCGGCAACCGCAACCAGGACCGCAGTCAGGGTGGCGGCAATCGCAGTCAGGGTGGCGGCAGCAACGAACAGGAAGGCGGCGGCAACAAGCGACGGCGGCGGCGGCGCAAGGGCGGCGGCCGCAATCAGGAAGGCCCCCAGGGCGAGGATCTCGCGATCCTCGACGACGACGGCCAGCCACAGTCGAACGAGCCCGTCGAAGTGTCGGGGTACCTCGACATGCGCGATGAGGGATACGGGTTCCTGCGGATCAACGGGTACCTCCCGAGCAAGCAGGACGCCTACATCGGCGTGAAGCTCGCTCGCCAGCACGGGCTGCGCAAAGGCGACCAGATCACGGGCAAGATGCGTCCGGCGCAGCGCAACGAGAAGAACCCGGCACTGCTCGAGGTGTTCACCGTCAACGGCGGGGACTCGGAGGCGGCCAAGAAGCGTCCGCGGTTCGAGAACCTCACGGCGCTGTTCCCCGACGAGAAGCTGGACCTCGAGGATCCGTCCGATCCGACGAACATGACCGCGCGCATCATCGACCTGATCTCGCCGATCGGCAAGGGACAGCGCGGCATCCTCGTCTCGCCACCAAAGGCCGGCAAGACGACGATCATGAAGACGATCGCCAAGATGATCGAGAAGAACAATCCCGAAGTCACCTTGATCATGCTGCTGATCGATGAGCGACCGGAGGAGGTCACCGACATCAAGCGGACCGTCCAGGGCGAGGTCATCTCGTCCACGTTCGACCGGCCCAGCGAGGAGCACACCGCCATCGCCGAGATGACGATCGCCAAAGCGAAGCGGATGGTCGAGGACGGCAAGGACGTCGTGATCATGCTCGACGGCATCACCCGCCTGAGTCGCGCGTACAACCTCGCAGCTCCGGCGAGTGGCCGCATCCTGTCCGGCGGTATCGATGCCGGGGCTCTGTACCCGCCGAAGAAGTTCTTCGGCGCGGCCCGCAACGTCGAGGAAGGCGGGTCGCTCACCATCCTTGCCACGGCGCTGGTCGACACGAACAGCCGCATGGACGAGGCGATCTTCGAGGAGTTCAAGGGCACCGGCAACATGGAATTGCGTCTCGACCGCAAGGTCGCCGAGCGTCGCATCTATCCGGCGATCGACGTCGACGCGTCGTCGACCCGTCACGAGGAGTTGCTGTTCGATCGCAAGGAACTCCAGATGGTCTGGAAGCTGCGCCGAGTGTTGAGCGGTCTCGCCGCTGACGGCAACGCCGCACCGGGCCTCGAGTTGCTGATGGACCGCCTGAAGACGTTCAAGTCGAACAGCGAGTTCCTCAACGAGATCGCGAAACAACCCGGCATGTGATGTTCGTCGGTGCCATATACCGACGAACATCTTGCACGGTCGCCTGTGTCCGGAACAACGGCGGCCGCGTTCGGTTGTATCCAGATAGCGTCTGCGGGCGCTGATCTCGACGACGATCGACGGCACCACAATCCCGTGGGGTCGAGCGTTCAGCCGTCACAACAGGATCGAACGAGGAACCACGATGAAGACCGACATCCACCCCACCTATTCCGACACGACTGTCAAGTGCTCGTGCGGCAACACCTTCACGACGAAGTCCACGGTCGAGGGTGATCTCACCGTCGAACTCTGCAACGAGTGCCATCCGTTCTTCACCGGGAAGCAGAAGCTGGTCGACTCCGGTGGTCGTGTCGAGCGCTTCAACAAGCGCTACGGGCGTCGCGAGGGCAAGCCCACGAACCTCGAGGACTGATCCGAATCCTGGCGCGCTGCCGGGCTCATCCGATGTCGCAGGTGCCGCCCCACAGGGCGGCATCTGTCGTTGTCGGGCGTCGATCGCTCAACCCGACCCACCGCTGTCCGACACAACGTCTGTGTTGCGGCAAGCTTTGTGAGAGGTTACTCAACCTCTCAGCGTGGTCATCCGATACGGATTCATTGGACTCCGACGCGAGTCCGCTGCTCCCCAGCCCGCTGGCGACCATCCGGAGGTACGAGTGCCCACACTGAACGCAGCGAACGTGCGACACCTCCTGCGTCGCACGGAGATCGTCGATCGCCCCGACCGTGTTGCCGCAATCCTCGGGGATCCGGCGATCACGACGATCGAACACGCCGTCGCGAACGTGATGGACGTGCCGGCCGATCCGCCGAGCGCATCGTTCGCGGGGATTCCCGCTGACTCCAACTGGCAACAAGGCGTCCGCCTGACGGAGCACTGGTTGGATCGGATGGCGACGGTCGAGCACTCGTTCGGCGAACGCATGGCGTTCTTCTGGCACGGCCACATCTGCTCCGAGCTCGGAAAGGTCTCGTCGGCGCAGGCGATGCGTGAGCAGATCGATCTGTTCCGGAGCCGCGGCCTCGGCCCCGTCACCGACAGCAGCGGCGTCGCCGAACTGGTGAAGACGATGTCGGTTCAGGTGGCGATGCTCCGCTACCTCGACAACGACCAGAACTACGCCAACTCGCCGAACCAGAACTTCGCCCGCGAGTTGATGGAACTGTTCCTCCTCGGCGTCGGCAACTACACCGAGGCCGACGTCGAGGCCGCGACCGCGGCGTGGACCGGTCATACCCGACCCCGTTGGGACGTGGACGAGTACGTCTTCGAGCCTGATCGTCACGACAACACACCGCAGCAGTTCCTGGGCCGCACGATCAACAACGGCTCCCCCGAGGAGGGTGGCAATGACACGATCGATGTCATCCTCGGGCTCGGCGCGTCCGGTGTCGGCTCCATCCCGCAGGGGGCGGCCGGAAATCAGGGACGTGCGTCGAACGAGGTCGCCGCCGAATTCCTCAGCTACAAGCTCTGGCAGGAGTTCGGCGAAGCAGCCAGCGGCACCGTGCCCGCGGGCGTCGCTGCAGCGATGCGCGCCGCTCTGATCGACAACGACTTCGCGATCAGGCCGTGGGTCGAAGCGATGCTGACGCACGACGACTTCTATGCCGCCGCGACCATGACTGGTCTCGTTCGTCAGCCCGTCGAGTTCGTGGTCGCCAACATGATCGCCCTCGGACTCGACGCGGAGCGGGCCGGACAACTCTGGCTGCTCGATCGGACCGGTCAGCGACCGCTCTACCCCCCGAACGTCAGTGGCTGGAAGCCCAATGGCTACTGGGTCAATGCGAGTGCGATGGGCGCTCGCCAGCAGCTCGTGCAGGGGTTCCTCTGGGCGGTCAGGCGGGACACGTGGGATGGCGACGCCGGCTACATCCAATTCGGCGACGACCCGGCGAACCGTCTGACCAAGGTCGAGATCCAGGGGCGCTGGCAGGACGGGACCGATCCGATCCCCGACGAGGAATTCGTCGACCGACTGCTGCTCTACACCGGGCTCCAGCCGCCGGCGTCGACGCGCGCCCGCGTGCTGGCTCACCTCGCCCATCCCGACGTTGCCTTGTGGATGCGTCTGGACGCACTGCTCCTCTTCCTGTCCGCTCCCGAAATGCACATCGCCTGAGGACACCATGCTCGATCCAGACATCTCCACCGCCGATGCCGTCCGGCACCTGTCCCGTGCGGTTGCCAACGACGACCCGTTCTCGATCGATCGTCGACGCTTCCTGCAGGCGGTTGGTATGGGCCTCGGTGCCGGCCTCGTCGCAGGCCCTGGCACGTCGCTCCTCGACGCAGTGCTCCCCGGCCACGACCCGTCAGCCTGGGCACTCGGTCCGATCGGCCCGACCGACGGTGTCCTCGTCGTCATCGGCATGTACGGCGGCAACGACGGACTCAACACGGTCGTGCCGATCGACGACGGTCGCTACTACGACCAGCACGGTGCCCTCGCGATCCCGGAGGGACAGACTCTGCCGCTCGATGCGCGGACCGGCCTGCATCCCGACCTCGGTGAACTGCAGCGTTTCTGGGATGCCGACCAGTTGGCGATCGTCGAGGGTGTCGGCCACATGCAGGAGGAATTCAGCCACTTCAACTCGATGGCGAAGTGGATGTCGGGTCGGCCGACGGGCCTCACCAGCAGCGGCTGGCTCGGGCGCTGGCTCGACGGCTACCTGGGAGGAAACAAGGACCTCTTCGCCGCAGCCGAGATCGGTCACTCCATTCCGTTGCACATGATCGGCGAGCGGTCGATCGCAACGACGGTGCCGACGGGCCGCCCGAGCTTCGGGGTGCCGCGCGAATGGCGCACGGCAGCCGACATGGCGCTCTTCGGCGCGGTGCGTGACCTGGCAGGTATCGGCGCATCGGACTCGTGGCTCGGACGCGTCGGCCAGTCGCAGGTCGACCAGCTGGAGTTGGCGGCCACGCTGAGCCCCGTCATCCCCGACGACGACCAACTGCCCGACACCGAGGTCGTCGCCAAGCTCGAAGTGGCGGCGCGGCTGGTCAACGCCAACATCGGCTTCCGCGTGCTCAGCGCCGGCTTCGGCGACTTCGACAGCCATGCCGGCCAGCCGGACCAGCATCCCGTGCGGATGCAGGAGCTGAACTCGGCCATCCAGCGGTTCTTCGCGGTGCTCGACCCGGCGTGGGTCGGACGGGTGACCGTGATGACGTTCTCCGAGTTCGGTCGCACCCCGTTCTCCAACGACGGACGGGGCACCGATCACGGTTCGTCGGCCCCGCACTTCGTCTTCGGCGCCGGCGTCAAAGGCGGGTTCTACGGACAACGCCCGTCGCTCGCCGGACTCCGCCGATGGGACCGGATGCCGACGCACGTCGACATGCGTGACTACTACGGCTCGGTCATCGATGGCTGGATGGGCGGCGGTGCCGCCGACGTGCTGCCCGGCAATCGGACCGACCTCGGGCTGTTCACGAAAGCACCCGACTCGAACCCGGTGTTCCCGCCCACGAGCCAGCGCGGCGAGTTCGTCGCCATGGCGCCCGAGCGGTTGTACGACAGCCGGTCCGGCATCGGCGGTCGCACGACGGCCATCGGCCCGGGCGAAACCGTGAAGATCAAGATCGCCGGTGCCGGGACGGTTCCGGCCAGCGGCGTCACCGCGGTGGCGGTGAACCTCACCTCGATCCGGCCGGCCACCAAGACCTATCTCACGGCGTTCCCGACCGGGCAGAGTCGTCCGGACTCGTCCACGCTGAACCCGCGCGCTCGATCCGTCGTGCCGAACATGACCATCGTGGGGGTCGGCGACGACGGCACCATCTCGGTCTACAACAACACCTCGAACGTCCATCTCACCGTGGATGTCATGGGCTACTTCCAGCCATCGGGAGGGTCCTCGTCAGTGTCGAGTCCGGGAAGGATGCTGCCGCTGACGCCGAGCCGCATCCTCGACACGCGCAGCGGGATCGGTGCCGCGAAGGCGCGAGTGCGCGGGGGGAAGACGTTCACCCTGCAGGTGCTCGGCGAGGGTGGCGTCCCGACCTCAGGTGTCGATGCGGTGGTCATCAACCTGCTGTCGGTGCGACCGACGCAGAACGGGTACGTCACCGCCTGGCCGACCGGTGCGGATCGTCCGAACACGGCCAGCCTGTCCTACCGGGCCGGTCGGAACATCCCGAACCTGGCGATGTGCAAGGTGGGCGCCGACGGGAAGATCAACGTCGAGGCCAATACCGGGCAGGTCGATCTGGTCGCCGACGTGGTCGGCTGCTTCTCCGACACCGGTGCCCAACTGTCGCCCGTCGCGCCGCGCCGCCTCCTCGACACGCGGACGGGCATCGGCGCCGCGAAGGCGCGCGTCCGTGCCGGTGGCGAGGTGAAGCTGAAGGTGACCGGCATCGCCGGCGTCCCCGCAGGCGCACAGGCCGTTGCACTCAACGTGTCGGCGGTTCGTCCGACACAGCAGACCTTCCTGACCGTGTACCCGACGGGTGAGCAGCGCCCCGAGGCATCGAGCCTCAATCCCGATCCCGGTGCGGTCTCGGCCAACCTCGTGATCGCCAAGGTCGGTGCCGACGGCAACGTCACGATCTTCAACAACCGTGGCAACCTCGATCTGCTCGCCGACGTCACGGCCTACTTCATCTGACCGCGTTCGAGTGACTCCACGGTCGGTAGCGTCGGGTGCCGATGAGAGATGGAGCTGTACCGGCGACCGGCGAGCGGCGGCGGAAGCTGCTGGGGATCAAGTTGCGCGCGCTCGTGTCCGAGCACCTCGGAGCCGCAGTCGACCTCGAGCCGATCGAGTTCGGCACGGGCGCCGGGCTCGTCATCGACGGCGGCGCCTGGGTGATCGTCGACGGTCCGGCCGGCAACGCACTGGGTGCGAGCCTGGCCTGGGCGATCCGCCAGCAGGCGACCTCCCTGGATGTCATCGTCGACAGTGGGGGCGGACAGCTGGCCCGCCGCGCTTCCGGCTTCGATTTCCCGATCCGCGTCTGGTTCCCCGAGGAACGGGCCCTCCTGCCCGTCGTGGCCGAGGCGGCACCGCCGATCCCGAAGGCCGCCGTCGGACATCTCGACCTGATGTCCTTGATCGAAGCGGGCGGGGCGAAACCGCTGGTCGAGCGGGGCATCGTCACCGGCGACGTGCGTGGCCTCGAGGTGTGTCGGGTCGTCGACGAGCCGACCGTCGGCCACTTCGCCGAACTCAACGACGTGCCTGCCGACATGCTCGTCCCATCCGCCGAGGGAGTCATCCTCGAAGTCGGCGTCGGCGCCACCGACCGCGAGGCGTTCCAGATCATCCACGGACACCTGCCCAAGGTCGAGGCGCTCGCCGCCGTCGTCGCGTCTGTGACGGCGTATCGCAACACCGAGTCGATCCAGCATCCGCTCAATCGGATGGCTCCCGAACGCTTTCTGCGCTGGCAGGTGCAGGAGACCCCGAGCATGCTCGGCCTGTCCCACATCGAGCCGGTCGACCCGCCTGTGCCTCGCCAGAGCATGAAGTACCCCGAACCCTGCGTCGCCCGCGGCGTCGACGACGCCGGCACTCCCGTGGTCGTCGTCTTCTCGTCGGGCGTCGATCTCGACCTCACCCCGTTCGTCGCCGATGTCGCACTCGGTCTGCCCGACGACGTCGGCCGTACGATCGTGGCCATTCCCGAACGCGATCTCGTCCCTGCCACCCGTGACCTGGCAGCGCTCCTCGACCGCCCGGTCGAACTGATCGGGCTGTGACATGTCGATGGTGGACCGGCTCGCCCAGATCGTCGACGAGTACGAGACCCTCGAACACCAACTCGCCGATCCCGAGGTGCTCGCCGACCCCGAGCAGCTTCGCACCGTCTCCAAGCGGTACAACGACCTGGGCCCGGTCGTCGAGAAGATCCGCCGCTTCGACACCCGGAGCGGTGATGGCGAGGCAGCCCGCGAGATGCTCGACGGTTCGTCGGGCGACGAACGCCAGATGCTCCTGGACGAGATCGAGGAGGTCGCCGTCGAACTCGCCGCGCTCGACTCCGAACTCCGCGAGCTCATGATCCCGAAGGACCCGCACGACGGTCGCAACGTGATCGTCGAGATCCGCGGCGCGGAGGGCGGGGAGGAGGCGAATCTGTTCGCGCGTGACCTGTACGCGATGTATGCGGCCTACGCGAACTCGAACCGGTGGAAGATGGAGACGCTGTCGTCGGCGGTGTCCGACATGGGCGGCTACAACGACATCACGTTCGTCGTGACCGGTGAGACCGCCTGGCGCAACCTCAAGTACGAGGGCGGCCCCCATCGCGTGCAGCGGGTGCCCGTGACCGAAAGTCAGGGGAGGGTCCACACGTCGTCCGCGACGGTCACCGTGCTCCCCGATGTCGACGACGTCGACGTCGACATCGACGACGGTGATCTGGAGATCGACGTCTATCGCTCGAGCGGGGCGGGCGGACAGCACGTCAACACGACCGATTCCGCGGTGCGGATCACGCACGTCCCGACCGGTGTCGTGGTCACGATGCAGGACGAGCGCTCGCAACTGCAGAACCGCAACCGGGCGATGCAGGTGCTCCGCGCCAGGCTCTTCGAACGCGCCGAGGCCGAACGGGCGGCCGAACTGTCGATCGAGCGACGCTCCCAGGTCGGTGGTGGTGGACGCAGCGAGAAGATCCGGACCTACAACTACAAGGAGAACCGGGTCACCGATCATCGGATCGGCTTCACCGTCCATCGACTCGCGGACATCCTCGGTGGTGACCTCGGCATCGTCGTCGACGCGTTGGCCGCCGAGGAACGGGCCCGCCTGCTCGCCGAGGGCTCGAACGGTGACGGCGCGGGCTGACGCCAACGGCGCCGACGGGGGCGAGCGCACCGTCACCTGGCGCGAGCTGCTCGCCGAGACCGCTGCGCTGCTCGACGATGCAACCCACGCTCGGTGGGTCTGCGAGACCGCCACGGCGACCGCCCCCGACGAGTTCCGAGCGATGCTCGACCAGCCGGCAACCGAACGCGCGGTTGCGCACCTCGATGCCATGGTCGCTCGCGCTCGCGCCGGCGAGCCGATCCAGTACGTGCTCGGCAGCTGGGCGTTCCGCCACCTCGACCTCGCGATCGACGAACGGGTGCTGATCCCGCGACCCGAGACCGAACTCGTCGCCGAGCTCGCGATCGAGTTCGCCGCGACCGCCGGCCCGATCCGCCACGTCGTCGATCTCGGCACCGGGTCGGGGGCGATCGGCCTCGCCCTGGCCGACGAACTGCCGCACGACGGAACCCGGATCTGGATCACCGACGCCTCCGTGGATGCGCTGACCGTCGCCCGCGACAACCTCGCAGGCCTCGGTCGTAGTGCCACCAATGTCACCGCGGTCGAGGGATCCTGGTACGACGCGCTGCCCGACGGGGTCCGGTTCGACGTCGTCGTCTCGAACCCGCCGTACGTCGCGGATGCCTCGATCGAGATCGAACACATCGTCGGTGACTGGGAACCGTCGGCCGCTCTGTTCGCCGGACCTGACGGCCTGGACGATCTGCGGACGATCATCCACGACGCACCCCGGCACCTCCGACCGAACGGTCGGCTCGTGCTCGAACACGGCCACGACCAAGGAGCTGCCGTTCGCGAGCTGATGGTCGCCGCCGGCTTGGTCGACACCGAGACGCGACCCGATCTCGCCGGACTGGATCGGCTGTCGATCGGCCGACGTCCGTCGCACCTCTTCGACGTCGCCTGGGACGCCGGCGAGCTCAGCGTACGGCATCTCCACAACACGATTTCCGACTATGCCCACCTGCTCCAATGGCTGACGACGCCGGAGGTCCTGGAGTGGTACGAGGGCCGGGACAAGGAGTTCGACCTGGCAGTCATCCTCGCTGAGTACGGCCCGGGCGGCGAGCAGGAACGTGACGGCACCATCCCTGCGGTCATCGAGCTCGACGGTGACCCGATCGGGTATGTCCAGCTCTACGAACTCGACGACCCAGCGGATGCCGCAGCCTTCGACCTCGTCGACGGTCGCCGCATCTGGTCGCTCGACCTCTTCATCGGGCGACCGGACCTCTTCGGGATCGGCATCGGCCGTGCAGTGTGTCGAGCCGCCGCCGAACACCTCGTCGCGGACCACGGTGCCCGCGACGTCGTGATCACGCCGTACGTCGAGAACGCCAGGGCGATCGCGGCCTACCGCGCCGCCGGGTTCGAGGGCGACCACATCGTCCGCGAGCACGAGCTGCACGAAGGTGTCATGCGCGACGCCCTCCGCCTCCACTTCCGCCCCTGACGACCCGAATTCGTGTGACCGAATGCGACGCCCATCGTCGGTTTAGGTCACACAGATCCGCGGGGCTGGGTCGGGCGGCGGGCGTGGGCGGGGCTGGGTCGGGCGGCGGGCGTGGGCGGGGCTGGGTCGGGCGGCGGGCGTGGGCGGGGCTGGGTCGGGCGGCGGGTGCCGACATCGAGGCATGCGCGGACGCGCTCCGGGAGCCGGCTGTCAGCCGAATCGGACGGCGACCTCGGCGAGGATCGTGCCCTCTGCGGGGCTGACCGCCTCGTTCGCACCCGCGACGTCGCGGACTGCGGAGAACAAGGCCGAGCGAAGTACGCGGCTGTTGATCGTTGCGTCGATGTCGTCCAGGAACTCGGCGGTCCGATCGGTTTCGATCGCCCGTCGGGCGGTTTCGATCGCCGGTCGAAGGTGGTCCTCGAACGCGAAGTCGTCGCCGCGCCACTCCTCGCTGATCTCACGAACGACGTCGACCTCGACGTCGTCGATGTGGTCGTCGGCGAGCATCACCAGTGTCAGCAGTTCGAGCGCGGCACGGTGTTCGGCGTCGGCCGTCGCGTGGACGGCGATGCCGCGGTACAGCTCGGCGAGTCGGTCGGTCATGTCGACGATGATTCCAGATCCAGGGCAAGCGCGCGCGACAGGAAGTCGAGTTGGTGCAGCAGAATGTTCTCGGCGACGACTTCCTGCGGCGTCATATGGGTGACGCCGACGAGCGGAAGGACCTCGTGCGGTCGTCCTGCAGCGAGCAGAGCGGACGAGAGCCGGAGCGTGTGCGCCGCCACGACGTTGTCGTCGGCGAGGCCGTGGATCAACAGCAACGGGCGTTCGAGTTGTGCCGCGAGCGGGAGCAGCGAGTTGGCATCGTAGACCCCAGCGCCGTCATCGACGGCGGGGTCGCCGAGGTAGCGCTCCGTGTAGTGCGTGTCGTACAGCCGCCATTCGGTCACCGGAGCTCCAGCGATCGCGGCATGGAACACGTCGGGATGTTGCAGCACGGCGCGCGCGGCGAGGTAGCCGCCGAAGCTCCAGCCGCGGATGGCGACGCGGTCGAGGTCGAGGACCGGCGAGCGTTCGGCGCACGCGTGGAGCGCGTCGATCTGGTCATCGAGTGGTGGGTTGGCGAGGTCACGCTGGATGGCGCGTTCCCATGCGGGTCCGCGACCGGGCGTGCCGCGGCCGTCGGCGACGATGACGGCAAACCCCTGATCGGCGAACCACTGTGATGACAGATGGGCGTTGTATGCCGCGGTGACCCGCTGAGCGTGCGGGCCGCCGTAGGGGTCGAGCAGCACGGGGAGCGGCGTGTCGTCGTCCGGATCGCGGTTGCTCGGCAGGAGCACCGCCGTTGCGAGGTTCCGGTCGCCGCTGCGCACCAGCGTGACGTTCGGGGTGATCGACGGCGTCTCGGCATGGGAGGTGAGGACCGGGCCGTCGAACAGGCCGTCGACGAGGACGGTGTGGGTCGCTCCCGGGCTGTCGAGTGAAGCCGATCGGACCACGACCGTTCGGCCGCCGATCGCGACCCCGTGGAGGCCCGGTCGTTCGGTCAACCGACCCAGCTCGGAGCGTTCGGCGTCCGGATCCGTTGTCGCCGTGGTCGACCACACGTGCAACTCGGTCGGTTGGTCGGGATCGTTCGCGAGGAAGACGATGTCGGGTTCGTCGTTCTCGTCCGGGTCGGCCACGCACACCACCGAACGGACCTGGAGGTCGAGCGGCGTGACCGGCCGGTCGTCGACGTACAGCCGGCGCATCCCGTCACGATCCGATGCGGTCAGCAGTGAGCCACCCGGCAACAGGCGCGGAACGCCGGGGACGTTCTCGATCCAGGCGTCGTCGTAATCGCTCGTGAGCGCGATCGCCTCGCCGGTCGCCATGTCGACCTTCATGGCCATCGAGCCCCGCTGATCCCGCGACTGCACCGACATCAGCAGCCCGTCGTCGGTCCACTCGACGTGGGCGAGGTACGGGAAGAACTCGCGGTCCCAGTCGATGTCGAGGCGTGAGCCATCGAGCCCGAGCACGTGCAGTGTGACGAGCGAGTTCTCGGTGCCGGCCGCCGGGTATCGCACCGTCCGGGCCGGTCGTGACGGGTCGGCCGGATCGGCGATGGTCCACTCGGCGACCGGGCCGTCATCGACGCGGCACGCCGCGATCGACTGGCCGTCAGGGCTCCACCAGTACCCACGAAATCGATGCATCTCCTCCGCAGCGATGAAGTCGGCGCTTCCCCAGGAGACCGCGCCACCGTTCTTCGGCTCGTTGCCGGCGAGCAGGCGTGACGACCCGTCGAGTTCGGCGACACGCAACGTCGTGCCGCTCACGTAGGCGAGTCGGGAGGCGGTCGGGTCCGGACGTGGGTCATGGACCAGGCCGTCGACGACGAGTCGACGAGCCCGACCGCTCAGCAGGCCGGCGGTGAACAGTTGTCCGTTGAGTGCGAACGCCGTGACCCGACACGCGAGGTCGGTCGCATAGGCGGTGATTCCGGTCGACCCGTCCCGTGTCCGCTCCCGACGGGCCCGCTCGTCGTCCGTGAGTACGCCGTTGCTCGGATCGTCGAGTCCCAGCAGCGTCCGCGGGTCGGCGACGAGACGCTCCTCGCCGGTGCCGACGTCGAGCACCCAGAGTGCATTGACGGGATCGTCCCCCGCACCGCTGCGGAGGAACACGACGCGCTCGCCGTCGGGGGACACCGAGACGTTGCGCGGTTCGCCCAAAGTGAAGCGTTGTGTGCGGGCGTACTGGCGGGGGAACGAATCGCTCACGTTGGTCACCTTAGAGCGGAACCCAGCTCTCGACGTGGGAGGTCAGACGCGGGGTGTGCCGGCGCGGATCGCCTCGACGATCACGTCGAATGCGGCGTCGGCGTCGACGTCGACCAGGATCTCGCAGTTCGGCGCCGAGCGTTCGAGCAGGAGTCGCTCGTCGATCACGGTCATCCCCGCCGTGTGTTCGCCTACGGTCTCGACCACGACGTGACGCTCGTTTCGCGTGAACAGGTGGGGGTGGGTGATCGCCAGCACGGCGAGCGGGTCGTGCAGCGCCGCCCCCCGCATCGCCCCCTTGCTGTGGCGGGAGAGATACGTTCCGGAGAAGAACTGGAACAGCCCGGCCAGGATCTCGGCGAGGCGCCCCGGGAGTTCCCGTGTGCGTGCGATGCGTTCCGGGGTCAGCTGGAACCGATGCGTCACGTCGAGGCCGGCCATGATCAGCCTGCCGGCGGCCGGCCCCGGCGTGGCCGGGTCGTAGGCGTCGAACACGACCGCCGCTGCATGTGGGTCGGCCCACAGGTTGAACTCTGCGACGGGCGAGCGGTTGCCGAAGCTGCCGCCTCCCATCAGCGAGACGCCGGCGATCCGCTCGGGAAGATCGGGTGCGAGTCGGAACGCCAGTCCGATGTTGGTGAGCGGCCCGATCGGCACCAGCCAGAGGCCCTCCTCCGACCGACAGGTGTCGATGATGAACTCGACACCGTCGGTGCCGTCGAGCGGCGTGACGGGCGCCGGGAGATCGGCGCCGTCGAGGCCCGATGCGCCGTGGATCGATGCCGCATGATGCGGCTTCGCGACGATCGGATGACCGGACCCGCGGTGGACGGGCGCGTCGATGCCGACGAGGTCGCGCATGACGAGCGCGTTGTGGGTGGTCAGGTCGATGTCGACGTTGCCGCCCACCGTGACGATCCCGGCGATGTCGGCGACATGGGCGGCCGTGACGATGGCGACGGCATCGTCGTGGCCCGGGTCGCAGTCGATGATCATCCTCGGTCGTGCCGTCATGCCGCCGAGCTTGCCAGGCGGTCGTGCACACTGTCGGGATGAGACTCGTTGCGCTTCACCGCGTCGCTGCGCTCGCTTGCGCCGGCGCACTCCTCGCGGCATGTGCCGGCGATGGGGACGAGAGCGCACCATCCGCGAGCGCCGCCGTCGCCGCGCCGGCACCCGATGACGGCGAGCTGTTCACGGAAGCCGGCTCGGAGGAGTCGTCCATCGGGACAGGACAGGACGCGATTCCCGTCGTCGAATCGATCCCTCCGGTGCCCGACACGGGGGTGCCCGGCATCGCGAGCGACGACGCGTTCTGCCGGGCTTGGAGTGAGTACGCCGGCTCCGTCCAGGCGCTCTCCCTGGCGTGGGAGGTCCAGCCGGCCATCGCCGCCGCCACGCTCGAAGTCGCTTCGTCCGACGCCGTACGACGTGCCGTCGCCGCGATGGCCGCGGAACTGCCCGCCGAGATCCAATCGAACATGCAGGCCTTGACCGTCGATGTTCCGGGCCCGTTCCTCCGGCGCGGGGAGCGAGCGCGTCAAGCGTTGATCGAAGCGGGTGCAACCGATGCCGAGATCGAGCAGTTGGGCGACGCGTGGATCGAGGCGATCGCCGCGGCCGGGCTCGACGCGGACGACGTCACCGTGGTGTTGTCCGAAGGTGTCGAAGCGAAGCTCGCGATCGCGGCCGAGGCATTCCTCGCCGACACCCCGTCGATCCTCGAGGACCCGACGCTCGACACCACCGAGTTCGACATCAGCCCGTCGCTCGACTACATCTTCGAGAACTGCCCCGATCGCGGCACGCTCGCCGGGAACGACGTCATCGAGAGCGGCTCGTGACGCTCAGGTCTCCCCGTCCCGGATGACCCCGGCGACGACGCGCAGCGCAAGGACCGACGCCGACGCGATCCCGAAGTAGCCGAGCACCTCGTTCAGGGTCACCGATCCGCCGAACGTGGGCCCTGCCTCGACCCGCAGGATCAACGTCGCGCCGATCCCGGTTGCCGCCGCGATCAGCGACAACACGATGCGGTCGACGAGTCGGGTGAGCAATCGGGCGTCGCGCTCGTCGGACAGGAACGAGACCGAAGCGGAGAGCTGGCCCGACAGCGTGCGCTCGAGCAGTTCGTCGAGACGTTCGGGGACGCGGCGCAGACGCGGGAGCTGGTGCATCAGCTCCTGCTCGACGACCGACCTCACGGTCTCGGGCGCAGGAACGCCCACCGTGGGTTGGGCGTGCCGGCGTGCAGCGTCGACCAGCGAGAATTCCGGATCGACTGCTGTGAGCGTGCCTTCGAGTGACACCATCGTCCGGCTCAGCGTGCCGAACCAACGGGGGAGGCGGATACCGAACGTCCCGATCAGCGCAGCCAGGTCTTCGAACGCCGCGGCGGTGATGCCGCCGCCCGAGCGCATGTGCCGGGCGAGGAAGCTCTCGAGCGCGGCGTCGAGGCGCCGCATGTCGAGACGGTGATCGAAGATGGTGATCCGCGCCAGCGCCTGGCGCAGCGACACGGCGTCGCCCGACGACGAGGCGGCGAGCATGTCGAGCACGGCGGCAGCGATGGCCGGGTCCGATGCGGCCGACCGAGCCGAGGTCGATGAGCACGATGGTTCCGTCGGATTCGACGAGGATGTTGCCGGGGTGCGGGTCGGCATGGAAGACCCCGTGATCGAAGATCTGATGGAGGAAGGCCTCGATCAGCCGATCCGCGATCTCGGCCGCGACGAGTCCAGCGGCCTCGATCGCGGCCACGTCGCCGATGTCGGGGGCGGACACGAACTCCTCCGTCAACACCCGCTTGGTCGACAGTGACTCGTGGATCTTCGGGACGCGGATCCGCTCGATCCTCGCCAGCCCTGCCGCGAGCTCACGAGCGTTGTTCGCCTCGATGCCGAAGTCGAGTTCTTCGGTGACCCCCTCGAGGAATTCGTCGGCGAGCTCGGCGGGGTGCACGGTGAGCCCGAGCGACGTGCGACGTTGGATCAGGTTGGCGATCTGTCGAATCGCTGCGCTGTCGCGTTCGAGCGTCTGGTCGAGCCCCGTCCGCTGCACCTTGACGACGACGTCCTCGCCCGAGCCGAGTGTCGCCCGGTAGACCTGCGCGATCGACGCACTTGCGAGCGGGTCCCAGTCGAACGTCGCGAAGACGGCATCGGGGTCGGCCCCGAGTTCATCGGTCAGCCGCTCCGCGAACCACATCCTCGGCTTGGGGCTCCGCATTGCTCCGCAGGTGCGACAGCTCGTTGCACCACCGCAACGGCAGGACATCGGACCGGGTGGAGGCGACCTGGCCGAGCTTCACGAAGATCCCGCCCGACGTCTCCAGGGTTCGCCGGACCCGACTCGGCAACTGCTCGGAGGTGACGTCGAGTGAGAGGACGCCCTGCTGACGTGCGATCGACAGGACCTGCCGATATCGCCGAAACGGGTCGAGCCGTCGGCGAATCGCCGTGACCGGGTTGCCGATGGTGATCCGACCGGCCTGCTCGCCTTGCGCGAGCGACCCGACCGGGGCGACCAGGTCGAGACCGAGCGCAACCGCCATCGTGAAGATGGTGCCGAGAACGAAGGCGACGACCACCATGTCGAGGGTGTCCCACCGCCAGTCGGTCATCTCGCCGGCGAGGAGTATCGCGCCGGCCCAACCGACCATCCCCGCAGCGGTCATCGCGAACCAGCTCCGACGCGCACCGAGCAGGCGGCCGCCGATGAACGTGACACCGCACATCGCCGGAACACCGAAGAAGATCCAGAACACCGCGGTCATGGCGGCAGTTTCGCAGGGTCGGAAGTTCAGATCCGCAAGGTGCCATCCGCGTCGAGGCGGACGGTGACGCCGACCCACTCGCCGTCGCACATCGCGTCGGTGATCGCCGGATCGTCGGAGCGGCCCCACGCTCGCCGGCCGTCGCCGAGCAGGCAGGCAGCGAACGCCGTTTCTGGAGCCCCGTCCCTCGCGAACATCACCGAGTACGCCTCGATGTCGGCCGGTCCGGGATCGGCGTCGATCGCGAGCTCGCGCTTGGGGAGCACGTCGATCTCGTCCTGCGGGTGCTGGTGTCGGAAACCGTCGGCCGGTGGTGTCGCCGAATACACGCCGAACGCATGCTTGGTGGCGTAGCCGCCGTTGGCCCACACGAGCCCCCGGGCGTCTGGCCGTTCACGCAGTTCGCCCACCATCGTGGCGATTGCGTGCATCGGGTAGTTGTTCCACGGACCGCCACAGAACGGCAACCCGCCGGTACGGGACCACTGCCGTTCCATCAGGTCGATGCCGAGCGACTGTGCGCCGAGTTGCACGGCAGCGGGAAAACACGAATAGAGGTCGATCAGCTCGACGTCGTCGATCGACGTGTCGGCGAGGTCGAGCGCACGCCGCCCACCGAGCTCGATCGCCGGTGTCCGCGCGAACGTCTCGCGGTTCGAGACGAAGTTGTGCTCGTGGCAATCGGTCCCCGAGTGCGGGAACACCCAGCGGTCCTCGGCGATCCCGAGTCGCCGAGCGGCTTCGACCGAACACATGATGACCGCCGCGCCCATGTCGACGTCGCTGTTCGAGTTCATCAGCTTCGGATAGGGGAACCCGACCATCCGGTTGCCCGGCCCGACGGTCGTGATCTCCTCGGGGGACTTCGGCTCGCGGATCCAGGCGTGCGGGTTGCCGGCGGCGACGTGGCTGAGGTCGGACCACAGTTTCCCGAGGTGCGCCTGATGTTCCTCGACGGTTCGGCCCGCCGCCGCGCGCAACGCCGTTTCGAACATCGGGTAGATCTGTACCGGCATGACGATGCCGTGCTCGCGCTCGACCGGATGGCTCATGTCGAGCTCTTCGCCGATCCGCACCGGCCGGTCGTCGTCGTCGGCCTTGGGCCATTCGAGCGTCACACCTTCCTTGCGGGCGCGCATGTAGGTGCGGAAGGCCTCGGCCCCGGCGAGCACCGCGATGTCGACGTCGCCCGACTGGATGTCGAGCGCGGTGCGGTTGACGAGGGCCTGGGGGCTGTTGCCGCCGTTGGCCGTCTCAGCGAGTTGCGCCGTCGCGATCCCGAGGCGCTCGGCGAGAAACCGCGGTGCGTTCCGGTAGCGCCAGCCGATGATGCTCACGACCCGGACGGCATCGGCGGCCGGAGGCCCGTCCAGCCCGGCATCGGCACTCGCAGCCAACGCCGCCCGTTCCATGAGTGCAGCGGGTTCGAGGGCATCGTCGAGGGAATCGGCACGGTGGTTGTACTGGCCGACGCCGACGATCACGGGAGTTCGGGGATCGAGCGTCACGAGCCGTGACTGTACGAACCGAGCGCTCCCCGTCACGATTCCAGCCGTACACTCGGTGGGCGATGGCACGAATCGCAATCGGATCCGATCACGCCGGGTACGACCTGAAGGCGCACCTCGTCACGTTCCTCACGTTGCAGGGCCACGAGGTCGATGACCAGGGCACCCATTCGACCGATTCGGTCGACTACCCCGCGATCTGTGCCGGTGTCGGCCGCACGGTCGTTGCCGGCGACGCCGATTGGGGCATCGTCCTCGGTGGCAGCGGTCAGGGCGAACAGCTCGCGGCGAACAAGGTGCGCGGCGTGCGGGCCGCGCTCTGCAACTGCCTCTACACGGCGCGAATGGCGCGTGAGCACAACGATGCGAACGTGCTGTCGATGGGTGGCCGCGTCGTCGGTGTCGGTCTCGCCGAGGAGATCGTCACGACCTTTGCCACCACCGAGTTCGAAGGCGGCCGCCACCAACGCCGCGTCGACCAGATCACCGCCCTCGAAGCCGACTTCTGACACTCCCAAGGAAGATCCTGATGCCTTTTCCCACCGACACCGATCCCGACACCGAGGTGCTGACCCTGCTCGACGCCGAAGTCGAGCGCCAGACCACCGGATTGCAGCTGATCGCGAGCGAGAACTTCACGTCGCCTGCGGTGATGGCCGCCACCGGCTCGGTTCTGACGAACAAGTACTCCGAGGGCTATCCCGGCAAGCGGTACTACGGCGGCAACATGGTCGTCGACTCGATCGAGCAGCTCGCGATCGATCGCGTCGAAGGAGCTGTTCGGCGCCGACCACGCGAACGTGCAGCCGCACTCGGGGGCCAACGCGAACATGTGCGTGTATCAGGCGCTGCTCGAGCCGGGCGACACGGTCCTCGGTCTGAGCCTCGACCACGGCGGCCACCTCACCCACGGGTCACCGGTCAACGCGAGCGGGCTGCTGTACCACTTCGTCGCGTACGGCACGGGGGCCGAGGATCGCATCGAGATGGACGAGGTGCGTGAGCTCGCCCTGAAGCACCGTCCGAAGCTGATCGTCGCGGGCACGACGTCGTACCCCCGACGCCTCGATCCCGAGCCGTTCAAGAAGATCGCGGACGAAGTCGGCGCGCTGCTGCTGTTCGACATCGCCCATCTCGCCGGACTCGTCGCCGGTGGTGCCCACCCGAATCCCGTCCCGTACGCCGACGTGGTCACGTTCACGACCCACAAGACGCTGCGCGGTCCGCGCGGCGGTTGCATCCTGTGCACGGAGGAGCACGCCAAGGCGATCGACAAGGCCGTCTTCCCCGGCTGGCAGGGCGGCCCGCTCGAACACGTCATCGCCGGCAAGGCGATCGCGTTCCGCGAGGCGATGGACCCTGCATTCACCGACTACGCGCATCAGGTCGTGACGAACGCGTCGGCGCTCGCCGAGGCGCTCGTGCAGGAAGGTTTCCGGCTCGTTTCGGGTGGGACCGACATCCACCTGATGGTCGTCGACCTCACCCCGTTCGACGCCGAGCTGACCGGCAAGGTCGCGCAGGCGACGCTCGACCAGGCGGGGATCACCCTGAACAAGAACACGATCCCCGACGACCCGCGCAGCCCCTTCGTCACGAGCGGTGTGCGGATCGGAACCCCGTCGGTCACGACGCAGGGCATGACCGAGGCCGAGATGCCGATCATCGCCGACCTCATCGCCCGCGGCGCTGCGCCACGTCGACGACGCCGAGGCGCTCGCTTCGATCAAGGGCGAAGTCGCCTCGCTCTGCGCCAAGTTCCCGGCGTATTCGTCAGATCGGGCCGCCGGTCCTGCAAGCAGACGATGATCTGGCGGTCGAGTCGGACCGACTCAGCGGGGGCGGGTGATGATCTGGGAATAACACATCTCGTCGTTGGTGCCTTCGCTCCAGACGATGTAGCGCGGCTCGGCGTCGTCGGGGATCTTGGATCGATCCCACTCGCACTCGACGCGGATCGTGTCGCCGGGCTCGAGCACGATCTGCTCGATCGGCTCGTAGTTCAGCTGCCAGTCGAAGTCCCAGCGCGGGATGTCGAGCAGGACCCGCTCGTCGGGCGTGTCGGGATTCAGCGTCATCGTGAACGACGAACCGATCTCGTGCTCGTGGCCCCAGATCGAGATGATCTCACCGGGCTGCGCCCGATGGTCGCACGACGACGATGCGATGCCGTCGGTCATGTCGGCGAAGTCGGCGACGGTGGCGCCGCACATCGCCATCAGCCCGTCGCCGACGAAGCCGGCGAACGGACCTTGCTCCTCGATGAGCTTCTGCACTGCGGCCGCCCGATCGCAGAGTGGGCCGGTCTCGGCACGTCGAGCACGGGATCTCCGCCGGGCCGAGGTAGAGGGTGAGGTCGATCGGGTCGAGCGATCCGCCGGCCGCAGCGAGCTCGTCCGCGTCGGCGAAGTCGAGGAGCAGGATCGACTCGTCGGGCGGCACGTCGGCCGTCTCGGGTTCGTAGTGGTAGTGGATCTGGACGACGAAGAAGTCGTCCGCGGCGACGGCGATCCCGACGTCGCCCGGCAGGACGGTCGGGTCCTGGCCCGGCGCCCAGCTCATGATCTGTTTGGTGTCGCCGGCATCGCCGAACCCGGCGAGCCCGGTGCAGCCCCATCCCACGTCGGGGTTCGCTGCCGCGGTGGCCTCGGCGGCCGCTCGGGCCGACGCCTCGACGTGGAACAGCAGCGCGTGGTGGACGACTTCGGTCTGATCGGGTTCGAAGCCGTAGCCGGTGAGGAAGCTGTCGGCGTCGAGTTGGGGGTCGTAGATCTGGCAGCGGTAGTCGTCGGCGTCGTTGCCGACCGTCCCCTTGTACGGCTCGCCGGTGAGGGCGGCGTCGATCTCGTCGAGGGCCGCCGGGCCGTTCGGCGCGACGATCGGCGTGTCCGGATCGACGTCGAGGATTCCGCCCTCCTCGACCCACGACACCATGGTGGCCCGAGTGTCGTCATCGAGGCGTCGGTCGCCGTGGAACGCGACGTCGCCGTCGTCGGCGGGCCACGGGGGCATGTAGCCGATGTCGACCACGGCCGCGATGTACTCGGCGTCGAAGTCGGTGATGTCGGCGGCCGTCTCGAGGGTCAGGTGCGCGGTGCCCGGTCCGTCGGCGGTGTGGCACGACGCGCAGTTGGTCTCGAGGATCGGGAGGACGTCGTCGGCGAAGGAGATCCCGGCCGGCGCGCTCGCAACGTCGGTCGTGGTCGTCGTCGTCGCGGCATTCGTCGTGGACGCGGTCGAGCCGGCCGTCGTCGTGGTGTCGTCGGACTCGGTGCTCGCGGTGGTGGTGGCCGGCACCGAATCGGGGGCCGACGTTGCGTCGTCGGAGCCGCCGAGCGATCCGCACGCGGTCAGTCCGATCGCTGACGCCGCGACGAGGTGCACCCCGGCGCGGGCCCATCGGAACGAGGAGGGCGACGACTTCACGACGACACCCTACGCAGCGTCGACGGTCACTGGGTGGGCGCCACCACGCCGCCTTCCGAGGGTTGGATCACGACGATGCCATGACCCTGGAACGCGACCTGGAATGCCTCGCCCGAGCCCATACCGACCAGCGACTTCGCTTTGACGGTCTTGTTGAGACTCGTCTGCAGGTTGGCGCTCCACATCACCACCGACTGGGGGTCGGCAAAGGTCGGCTGGTCGGTGTGGAGCACCATCGGTTGACCGTGGGTCGTGATGGCGATCCATCCCGTGCCGCTCAGCCGGGTGTTGAACAGCCCGCCACCGAGGACGCCGGCCCCCTGGACGCGTTGGATGTCCCACTCCAACGACGGTTGGAAGGCGAGGACGTTGCGGCCGTTGATCGAGACGGCGCTCCCGTCGAGGTGGAGGATGTGCACCTGGTCGGCGTGGCGGGCCAGGAACACGTCGCCCTGTCCGGTGCATCGCATCAGCGGGACACCCTCGCCCGTGGCGGCCTTCTTGAGGAACTTGCCCATGCCGCCGGAGCCCTCGTGGTCGAAGTCGACCTGGCCCTGGAATGCGACCATCGCCCCCTGGCGGGCGAGAAAGGGCTCGCCGAGGCGGACGCGGAGCATCCGGCTGTTCTGGAGGACGACCGGATGGCCGGCGGTCGTCTCGGAGTATCCGCCCGTCAGCAGTTCGGAGCGGATCCCGGCCACCATGTCGCCCTCGGCGAGCTGTTGCCCGGGCTGCTCCTGGGCCGGCGCCGGATCGGCGGGCGCGGGCGCCGGAGGCTGCTGGACGGGCACCGGCTGCGTGTGCTCGGTCCATTGGTTGCCGTCCCACCAGCGCAAGAGCGTCGGGTCGCCGGCGGGGTCGGGATACCAGTCTGCGGGGTGTGACATGCAGCGGAGAGTAGAGCATTGCCGGCGCTCGGCGCTCGGCGTTCGCGAACGAACGTCGCGAATCGGGCGGTGAGGGGCGGTGTCGTGTCGTAGGCTTGTACACTCGTGCCAGGGGTTGCCGCGTATCTACTGATCGGTGGTCTGGCAGCTGTGGTCACGTTCGTCGCCACGCCGATCGTCGGTCGGGTCGCCCACCGGTTCGGGTGGGTGTACCTGCCGAACGAACGCACGGTGCACACCGACCCCCTGCCCGACGTGGGCGGGCTGGCGATGTTCATCGGCTTCATGGTGGCGCTCGTGACGGCGTGGGCGCTCGACGTCTTCGACCCGCTGTTCGCGTCCAACTCCGAGCCGTTCGGCGTGCTCATCGCCGCAATCATCCTCTTCGGGGTCGGCTTCTTCGACGACGTCCGAGAACTCAGCGCACCGGCCAAGGTGTTCGGCACGGTGCTCGCCGGTGTCGCGCTCGTCTACTTCGGTGTGGTGATGGACTCGTTCCGGTTGCCGTATCTCGGGGAGACGATCCTCTCCGACGACCTCAAGCCGCTCGTCACCGTGTTGTGGCTGCTCGGCATGAGCCAGGCGATCAACCTGATCGACGGCCTCGACGGCCTCGCGGCCGGGGTGGTCGGGATCGGCGCGTTCGCGTTCTTCCTCTACAGCCAGGAGTTGACGGCGCGCGACCTGCTGCTGCCGAGCAACGTCGGGCCACTGTTCGCGATCATCGCCGTTGGCGTGTGCGTCGGGTTCCTCCCGCACAACTTCAATCCGGCGCGGATCATGATGGGTGACGGGGGAGCGCTGTTGCTCGGGCTCCTGCTCGCGGTGTCGACGAGCGTGGTCGGCGGACGCGCCGATTCGTTCGGCGGCGAGACGATCGGCACGACGTACTTCTTCCTCGCGCCGATCGCGATCCCGCTGCTGATCCTCGGTGTGCCGGTCGTCGACACGGCCTTCGCGATCGTTCGTCGCGCCACGAGTCGTTCGTCGCTCGCCACGGCGGACAAGGGGCATCTGCATCACCGACTGATCAACCTGGGGCACGGTCACCGGCGCAGCGTGCTGATCCTGTGGACGTGGACCGCCTTGCTGTCCGCATTCGTCCTGTACCCGGTCCTCACCGACCAGAACCCCGAGTACCTGCCGTTCGGGATCGGGGCGCTGGGGATCGCGCTCTTCACGCTGTTGCATCCGAGTGTGATCGAACAGCGACGACGGAACAACACACCGCCCGACGGAGTCGAGCGGCCGACCGTCGATCCCGAACAGCCGACGTTGTTCGACAGCGAAACGCGGACCTGAGTCCCGCGATCCGCGAATCCCGCGCTCCCTGGAATCACGCGATCATGGTGGGGTTCGGGTTGCTGGACCAGGGCGGCCGCACTAGGTTGTGCATGCATTCACAAGCGGCATGTCGTCACGTGCCCGCCGTGAGAACCCTGGATCGATGAAGCTCCTCCCCCGCCCGCCCAAGAACGTTCGCGTCAACACCGAAGACTCGCTCGGCCACGGCATGGACGCCGTGATCATGCTGGCCATCTTCCTCGGCGCCGGCTTCGGGCTCGATCGTCTCTTCGGCACGATGCCGGTGTTCATGATCGTCATGACGGTGATCGGCTCGATCGGTCTGTTCGCCCGTTTCTACTACCAGTACGAGGCGAAGATGGACGAGCACGACGAGCAGCGCCTTGCCAAGCTCGCCGGTCCACGTACTGCCGACTCGAATGGTGAGGCGGCGTGACCGTGGCCACCACACCCGACGTCAACATCATGGCGACCCGCTTCGAGGGTCCGGCACCTGAAGTCGGCGTCTCGAAGGACATGATCAAGCGCGGTCTCCTCGTCGCCCCGTTGTTGATCGCCGTGTGCGCCGTGATCTGGGGCGCCGACGGCGCGTGGTCGAGCATGTACGGCATCGCGATCGTGCTCACGAACTTCGCACTTGCCGCGGCGCTCATCGCCGGAGCGGCCCGGATCTCGGTCGGGCTGATGATGGGTGTCACGTTGTTCGGCTACCTGATCCGCCTCGGGCTGATCTTCCTCGCGGTGCTGCTCGTCAAGGATGCAAGTTGGATTTCACTTCCGGCACTCGGATCGACCATCATCGTGACGCACCTCGGGCTGCTGTTCTGGGAGATGAAGTTCGTCGCCCTGTCGCTCGCCCACCCCGGACTGAAACCCGATCGTGCGTGAACCCGCACATCGCTCCGCCTGACTCATCCATCCCGACTCAACATCACGACTGAAACGGAATCTACGTGCTTGCTGCCAGAGGACTCGTCTTCCCGCCGATCAACGAACTGCTTCGTTGGCAGGACATCTTCCCGTCGTTCAACAAGATCGCGCTGATCGCTGCCCTTGCTTCGTTGCTCGGCATCGGTCTGTTCCTGCTCGCCAGTCGGGCCGACCCGATGGTCGCCCCGACGGGCCCGCGCAACCTCGCTGAGCAAGCGATCGAGTTCGTCGAAGAGGGCATCGTGATGCAGACCCTCGGCAAGGAGGGCCTGAAGTGGACCCCGTTCCTCCTGAGCCTGTTCATCTTCATCTTCTTGTGCAACATCCCGGGGATCCTGCCGTTCTTCCAGATGCCGGCGACGGCACGGATCGCGATCCCGCTCACGCTGTCGCTCATGGTCTGGGCCGTCTACATCGCCGTCGGCCTCAAGCACCAGGGCGCCGCCTACTTCGGTCACCTGCTGTGGCCTCCCGGGGTCCCCACTGCGCTGAAGCCGCTCGTGGGTGCGATCGAGTTCATCTCGACCATCGTGGTCACGCCGTTCAGCCTCACCGTGCGTCTCATGGCGAACATGCTCGCCGGGCACATCCTGCTGGTGACCTTCGCGCTGCTGACGGCTGCGCTCGCCACCGCGGAGACCGCCCAGTGGATGCTCATCCCCGCCAGCATCTTGCCGTTCGGCATGCTCGTCTTCCTGACGGCGTTCGAGATCCTCGTCGCCTTCCTGCAGGCCTACATCTTCGCCATCCTGGCGGCGGTGTACATCAGCAACTCGACGGCCGGCCACGCTGACGAGCACTGATCACCTCGTACCGATCCGTTCTCAACGATCTCCCACTCACAGAAACCACACAGGAGAAACACCCCAAATGGAAGCATTCAGTGCACTCGTCGCCGCCGCAGATGAAGCCGGCGTCGATCCCGCAGATGCCAAGGCAACCGCAGCTGCCGCAGGCGCCGGTTACGCGTACGGCCTTGCTGCAATCGGCCCCGGTATCGGCATCGGCTATCTCGTCGGCAAGTCCGTCGAGGCCATGGCCCGCCAGCCAGAGGCAGCCGGCATGGTGCGAACCACCATGTTCCTCGGCATCGCCTTCACCGAGGCGCTCGCCCTCATCGGCTTCGTGGTCTTCATTCTTCTCAAGTTCGCCTGATCGGCGTGCGGCCGACTCGCTCGGCCATGAGTCCCATCCGTAATAGAAATCCAGGAATGGAGTTGACGTGCTGACAGCCGTCGTCACAACTGCATCCACCGGACAGCTCCAGGTGAACATCCTCGAGGCTGAAACGTGTGAACGCACTGATCTCGACGGGGAGGAATTCCCCGTCGGGAGCGAAGAGTGCCCGGAGCTGAACCCGATCGCGCCCGAAGTCAAGGAGATGGTCTGGGGCTTCGGTGCCTTCATCGTGCTCCTGATCGCGATGCGGCTCTGGCTCTTCCCGAAGGTCCGCCAAGGCATGCAGGCCCGCTACGACAAGGTCCACAGCGACGAGGAGAGCGCCGAGACGCTCACCGCTGCCGCCCGGGCCGACGTCGCCGAGTACGAGGCTCGCCTCACCTCCGTGCGTGCCGAAGCCCAGCAGAAGGTCGACGCCGCCCGTGCGACGCTCGAGGCCGAGCGCTCCGAGCAGGTCGGAGCCGCCAACGCCCGGATCGCCGAGAAGCGGGCTGCTGCCACCGCCGAAGTCGACGCGGCACGTCAAGCGGCGATGGGCGACGTCGAGTCGGCCGTCACCGACGTGGTCACCAGGGCCACCGAGATCGCAACCGGCAGGGCGCCGATCATCGCGACCGTTCAATCCGCCGTCGGTGCGGCCATGGGTGCCAGCACGGGAGCTTCGTCATGATCGCTGCACAGCTCAACCATCTCGCCGGCGGCCTGCTCGGTGCCGAGTCGGTGCCGAACGACGGCGTCGGATCCACCTCGCTGAGCCCCTACTTCGCACCGATCGAGGAAGTGATCATCGGTGGCCTTGCGACGCTGATCGTGTTCGGCATGCTCTACAAGTACGCATGGCCGGCGATCTCCAAGGGGATGAAGGACCGCACGGCGCGCATCCAGGCCGACCTCGACACGTCGGCGGCCGCTCGCACGCAGGCCGAGGCCGACGCCGCCGAGATCCGGACCTCGCTCGGTGACGTCGACGGCGAACGCACGCGGCTCTTCGCCGAGGCCGACAAGCAGGCCGCAGCGCTTCTCGAAGACGGTCGCCTCCGGCTCGCCAAGGAGGTCGAAGAGCTCGAATCCAAGGCCGAGACCGACATCGCGGCTGTCGCCGGACGCGGTGCCGACGACCTGCGTGCCGACATCTCCCGCTTCGCCGGTCAGGCCATCGACGCAAGCGTGCAGGCATCGCTCGACGACGCCACACAGCAGGAACTGATCGAGGGCTTCATCGCCCGAGTAGGAGCATCCTCATGAGTGACGCACAGATCCAGGGCTACGCCCGGGCGCTGTTCGAGATCGCCCGCGCCGACGGAACCCTCGACGAAGTCGAAGACGAGTTGTTCCGCTTCGCCCGGTCGTACGAGTCGAGCGAGGAGCTGCGCAACACGCTCTCCGACGAGCAGATCCCCGCCGAGAAGCGCCAGGCGATCATCGAAGACCTGCTCGGCGGCAAGGCGACCTCGACCACGACCCAGCTCGTGTCGATGGTGATCGGCTCCGGCAAGGCCCGTGACCTGCCGGCGATCGTCGACGTGCTCGTGCGCCGTGCCTCGGACGCGAAGCAGCTCGGTGTCGCCGAGGTGCGCACCGCCGTGCCCCTCACCGACGACCAGCAAGCTCGGCTCAAGGCGGCGCTGGAGAACGCGACCGGCAGGAGCCTCAATCTCAAGGCGATCGTCGACCCCGTCCGTGGTGGGCGGGGTCGTCGCCACCATCGGCGACGACGTCATCGACGACTCCGTCCGCACCCGTATCGACCAGCTGAAGAGCCGGCTCTGAGAGCCGAGCAAGGGACAAGCATCATGGCTGAACTCACCATCTCCGCCGCCGACATCGCATCGGCGCTCAAACAGAACCTCGACGGCTTCGAGCCGTCGGTCGAGGCCCGCACCGTGGGCCGCGTCGCCGAAGTCGGCGACGGCATCGCCCGCGTGTCAGGTCTGCCCGACGCGGCCGTCAACGAACTCCTCGAGTTCGAAGACGGCTCGGTCGGCCTCGCCCTGAACCTCGACGAGGACTCGATCGGTGCCGTCGTGCTCGGCGACGTCGACAGGATCGAGGAGGGACAGACCGTGCGGGCAACCGGCGGCATCCTCTCGATGCCCGTCGGCGACGGCATGCTCGGTCGAGTCGTCAACGCCCTCGGCCAGCCGGTCGACGGACTCGGCGACCTCTCCGGCACGCAACGGCGCCGGATGGAAATCCAGGCGCCCGGCATCCTCGGCCGTCAGCCGGTGCACGAGCCGCTGCAGACCGGCATCAAGTCGATCGACGCGATGACCCCGATCGGTCGTGGGCAGCGCGAGTTGATCATCGGCGACCGCAAGACCGGCAAGACCGCCATCGCCATCGACACGATCCTCAACCAGAAGGGTCTCGGCGTGAAGTGCATCTACGTCGCGATCGGCCAGAAGGGCTCGACCGTCGCACAGACCGTCGACACGCTGCGCCAGGCCGGCGCCATGGAGTACACGGTGGTCGTCACCGCACCTGCGGGCGACCCCGCTCCGTTCAAGTACCTCGCCCCGTACGCCGGCTGCGCCATCGGTCAGCACTGGATGGACAACGGCGAGCACGCACTCATCGTCTACGACGACCTCTCCAAGCAGGCCGACGCCTACCGTCAGATCTCGCTGTTGCTGCGCCGCCCGCCGGGCCGCGAGGCATACCCCGGCGACGTGTTCTACCTGCACTCGCGCCTGCTCGAACGTGCCGCCAAACTCTCCGACGAGAACGGCGCCGGTTCGCTCACCGCACTGCCGATCATCGAGACCAAGGCCGGCGACGTGTCCGCGTTCATCCCGACCAACGTGATCTCGATCACCGACGGTCAGGTCTTCCTGCAGGATGCACTCTTCAAGTCGGGTGTGCGCCCCGCTGTCGACGTCGGCATCTCGGTGTCTCGCGTCGGTTCGGCTGCACAGACCAAGGCGATGAAGGGCGTTGCGGGCACCTTGAAGCTCGACCTCGCCCAGTTCCGCGAACTCGAGGCCTTCGCGACGTTCGGCTCCGAGCTCGACGCGATCTCCAAGGCTCAGCTCGAGCGTGGCTACCGCCTGGTCGAACTGCTCAAGCAGCCGCTCAACAGCCCGATGCCGGTCCAGGACCAGGTCGTGTCGCTGTTCGCCGGCACCAACGGCTACCTCGACGATCTGCCCGTCAGCGACGTGCAGCGCTTCGAACGCGAACTGCTCGAGTACATGCGCACGACCCACGGCGGACTGCTGGACGAGCTCAAGACCCAGAAGATCCCCGATTCGCTCGCCGCGGCCGTCGATGCCTTCAAGGCCCAGTTCAGCGTCAGCAGTGACGGTGGACATCACGTCGATCCTGCGTCGGTCGATGCCGACGAGCTGGGCGACGCCGAATCCAACAAGACGCTGGCAACGGAGTAATTCCTCATGGCAGGTGGACAGGAGCGCATTCTTCGTGGACGCATCAAGGCGATGCAGTCCACCAAGAAGATCACGCGCGCCATGGAACTGATCGCAGGGTCGCGCATCGTCAAGGCGCAGCAACGCGTGCAGGCGGCGGTGCCGTACTCCGAGCTGATCACCGAGGTCGTCAAGGATCTCGCAGCAGCCGGTGCGTCGGCCGACGCACCGATGTTGGCGGGCCGTGACGAGATCAAGACCACCTGCTACGTGGCGATCACGGCCGACCGTGGTCTGTGCGGCGGGTACAACGCCGGCGTCCAGCGCGCCACCGAGGGCGAGGTCAAAGCCGACGTCTTGGCCGGCAAGGACTACACCATCGTTCCCGTCGGCAAGAAGGCCGAGGGGTACTTCCGGTTCCGCGACTACCAGCTCAGCCAGAGTTTCATGGGCTTCAGCGATCAGCCCAGCTACGACGACGCCCGTCGAATCGGTGAGTACGTGGTCGAACTGTTCACGACAGGCGCCGTCGACCGAGTCGAACTCGTCTACACCCGTTTCATCACTGCCGGCAGCCAGGAAGTCGTCCTGCGTCCGCTGGTTCCTTTGAGCAGGGAGACGGTGGCGGGCGGCGACGGGAAGGACGCGGCCGGCGGCGACTTCGAGTTCGAACCCGATCCGACCGAGATCCTCGACTCGCTGCTCCCGCGCTACGTCGAGGCGCGGATCTATGCCGCACTGCTCAACGCTGCGGCGTCCGAGCACGCGTTCCGCCAGCGGGCGATGAAGTCGGCCACCGACAACGCCGAAGAGCTCATCAAGAGTCTCAGCATCGTCATGAACCGTGCCCGCCAGGCCTCGATCACCTCCGAGATCATGGAGATCGTGGGCGGTGCCGCAGCTCTCGACGACGGCGACACCGCGGTCGCGTACCACGACATGGGCGACGACATCTTCCGCTCGGTCGACGCGGCGCCGTCGGGCGCCGCCGCTGCGGCCTCGGCATCCGGAACTGCCACGGCGACCATCCACAACGAGAAGTACCCCGACGACCAGATCTGATCTGGCTCAGCGAACGCACCATCATCAGGAGAACACAGTCATGACCATGACCGAATCATCGACACAGCAGGAACTGCAGGACGGCCGGGTCGTCGGAATCGCCGGCCCCGTGATCGACGTCGAGTTCCCGCGCGGCGCGCTGCCCGAGCTGAACTCGGCGATCGAGTTCACCGTCGAACTCGAAGGCGAAACCACGACCGTGCTCGCCGAGGTCGCGCAGCAGCTCGGCGACGGCCGCGTCCGCGCCATCTGCATGAAGCCGACCGATGGTCTCGTCCGTGGTGCTGCAGTGCGCAACACCGGTCACGGTATCCAGGTGCCCGTGGGCGACAAGGTGTTGGGCAACGTCTGGAACGTGTGGGGCGAGGCGCTCGACACGCAGCCGGACGGCCTCGACGAGATGGAGCGTTGGGACATCCACCGACCGGCTCCGACCTTCGACGCACTCGAGCCCTCGGCGCGCATGTTCGAGACCGGCATCAAGGTCGTCGACCTCCTCACCCCGTACGTCGCAGGCGGCAAGATCGGCCTGTTCGGCGGTGCGGGCGTCGGCAAGACCGTGCTCATCACCGAGATGATCAACCGTGTCGCCTCGCAGCACGGTGGTGTGTCGGTGTTCGCAGGAGTGGGCGAGCGCACCCGTGAAGGCACCGACCTCCGCCTGGAGATGATGGAGTCGGGCGTCTACGAGAAGGCAGCCTTGGTGTTCGGCCAGATGGACGAGCCGCCGGGCGTGCGCCTGCGTGTCGCCCTGTCGGCGCTCACCATGGCCGAGTACTTCCGCGACGTGGCCGGCCAGGACGTGCTCCTGTTCGTCGACAACATCTTCCGCTTCGTGCAGGCCGGATCCGAGGTGTCGACGCTACTCGGCCGGATGCCATCGGCAGTGGGCTACCAGCCCACGCTCGCCGACGAGATGGGCCAGCTCCAGGAGCGGATCACCTCCACGAAGGGTCGCTCGATCACCTCGCTGCAGGCCGTGTACGTGCCCGCCGACGACTACACCGACCCGGCGCCGTTCACCACCTTCACCCACTTGGACGCGACGACCGAGCTCAGCCGTACGGTTGCCTCGCTCGGCATCTACCCGGCGGTCGACCCGCTGGCGTCGACGTCGACGATCCTCAGCCCCGAAGTCGTCGGCGACCACCACTACAACGTGGCTCGCCGGGTGCAGGAAACGCTGCAGCGCTACAAGGAGCTGCAGGACATCATCGCCATCCTCGGCCTCGACGAGCTGTCCGAAGAGGACCGCCTCACCGTGTCGCGGGCACGCAAGGTCGAGCGCTTCCTCTCCCAGCCGTTCTTCGTCGCCAAGGTCTTCACCGGCCTCGACGGTGAGTACGTGCCGGTGGCCGAAACGGTCGAGTCCTTCGAAGCGATCATCGACGGCGGTCTCGACGACTTGCCCGAGCAGGCGTTCCTCAACGTCGGCAACGTCGACCAGGTGCAGGCGAAGGCCAAGGCCCTCGCCGAGAGCTGACGTCATCATGGCTGAGGCACTCCAGGTCGATCTCGTCTCCCCCGAGAAGGTCCTCTTCTCGGGAGAGGCCAACATGGTCATCACGCGCACGTCGGGCGGCGGTGAGATCGCTTTCCAGGCCGGTCACGCACCGTTCGTCGGTGCCCTGGTGGAGAATCACACGCGGATCTTCCTCACCGACGGCACCATCCAGGACGTCGCAGTGCATCGCGGCTTCATCGAGGTCAGCGGTCACCCGTCGCGGGTGTCGATCCTGTCCGACGTGGCCGAGCTCGCCGACGAGATCGACGTCGCCCGGGCCAAAGAGGCGCTCGAGCGTCACGAGCTCACGCTCAAGCAGCAGCACGACGAAGCCGTCCTCACCGACGCGGTTGCGGGCAAGGCTCGGGCACAGGCCCGCCTCACGACGTCCGGCACCGGCTTCACCGCCTGACACCGGTCGTCGACGTGCGCATCGTCGACGCTCGGGGCGATGTGGAAGGCTCTCGGGCCATGAGCGCATACCTGATCGTGAACTACGACGTCGACGACGCGGACCTGTACGGGGAATACCAGCAGGGAGCCGCCGGTGCCCTGCGGATCGGCACCGAATGCGAAGTGGTGGTCCTCGATCCGGCCAGCGAACAGATCGAGGGTGCGGGCGCGGGCAAACAAACGGTCGTCCTCGAGTTCGAGTCGATGGAGAAGGCCAAGGAGATCTACGACTCGGGCGAGTACCAGGCCGTCGTCGGCAAGCGCCACGCGGCCACGTCGAAGCACTTCGCTGTCCTGGTCAACGGCTTCGGCTGACCCTCCGTCGGGGTCCCCCTGCGGTCAGTAGTTGATCGCTGCGAACTCGCGCAACTTCGAGACGCGGTGCCTCGCGTCGACGAATCGCACGGTGCCGCTGCGAGAGCGCATGACGAGGCTCTGGGTGCGGGCGCCGCGGGAGTCGAAGCGAACGCCGCGGAACAGCGCTCCGTCGGTGAGGCCGGTCGCCGCGAAGAAGCAGTTGTCGGTCGTGATCAGGTCGTCCTGGCTCATGACCCGGTCGAGATCGAACCCGGCCTCGATCATGGCGTTGCGTTCGTCGTCGCTCTGTGGAGAGAAGCGTGCCTGCATCTCACCGCCCATCGCTTTGAGCGCGGCTGCCGAGATCACGCCTTCGGGAGTGCCGCCGATTCCGAACAGGACGTCGGCGCCGGCATCGGGCCAGCAGGTCGCCACCGAGCCGTAGACGTCGCCGTCGGTGATCAACCGGATCCGGCAGCCGGCCTCGCGCACTTCGGCGATCAGGTCGGCGTGGCGGGGCCGGTCGAGGATCACGGCGGTGAGGTCCCGCACCTCCTCGCGTTTCGACTTGGCGATCCAGCGCAGATTCTGGGCGGGGCTCGCCGTGATGTCGATCGAGCCGACGGAGTCGGGGCCGACCGCGATCTTCTCCATGTAGAACGACGGACCCGGGTCGAGCATCGAACCCCGATCCGCCACTGCGATCACCGACAGCGCGTTGGTCTTGCCGTGGGCGGTCAGGGTGGTGCCGTCGATCGGGTCGACGGCGACGTCGACCTGCGGTTCGGATCCGTCGCCCACCTGCTCGCCGTTGAACAACATCGGCGCATCGTCCTTCTCGCCTTCGCCGATGATCACCGTCCCGGTCATCTGGACCGTCGACAGCGACATCCGCATCGCTTCGACGGCGGCACCGTCGGCGCTTTTCCTTCTCACCGCGACCGACCCAGCGCGATGCCGCGAGGCACGCTGACTCGGTGGCGCGGACGAGATCCATCGCGAGGTTGCGATCGGGGCGTTCACGGGATGACTCGGTCATGTTCTCGACCGTAGTTGGCCCAGCGATGTCGCTCCCAGTCCGATGGGCGTTTGTAGGGTCGTGATGTGGAGCCGATTCCGTTGTCGCTGGTCCGGGCGGGCCGTGAACTCACCGAGCCGGACGTGTCGCCCGACGGCGCGTGGGTGGGGTTCGTCCAGCGCTGGCGAGGCGGATCGTCGATCAATGCGGTGCCGGTCGGCGGCGGGGTCGAGCGTCAGCTCACGTTCGGGCCCGACCCGGCGCCCGGCCGCGGACTCGGTGGGGGATGTTTCGCCTGGGTGACCACGCGGCGACGGGACGCCGTCGTTCGTCTACGCCGCGGCGACGGCGAGTTGTGGTTGCAGCGTGGCGTGCGATCTCGAGCGGTTGACGAGCCACGCGCAGAGCGTCCGCGCGCCCCGCTGTCCGTGGCGATCTCGTCGTGTACGCGCGTCGACGAGGCCGAGGTCTGGTTGCACGATCTCGCCACCGGCGCGGTCCCGTCGCCTCGACGACGGTCGCCATGCGTTCTGTTTCGACCCGTCGATGTCGCCCGACCGACGGATCGTGTCGTGGCAGGGCTGGAGTCCGCCCGACATGCCATGGGACGGCTCGGTTCGTGTGGACTGTGATCTCGCGGAGCAGGCACCATCCGCGAGTGGGTCATCGCCGACACGGCCGTACAGCAGCCGCGATTCACGCCGCACGGCGAGCCGGTGCACGTCCACGACGGGTCCGGCTGGCTGAACGTCCACGTGGGTGACCGACCCGTCGTGTCCGAACCGTTCGAACACGCCGGGCCGACCTGGGGGATGGGGAATCGGTCGTTCGCGTTCGACGGCACCGGCGAGCGCATGGCGTTCACCCGCAACGAACGGGGCCACGGCGCGCTGTGCGTCGTCGACCTCGCGACCGGAACCGTCGAACGGATCGGGCGCGGAGTCCACGGACACCTGAGCTGGGTCGACGATTGCCTCGTGGCGCTCCGCACCGGTGCCCGGACGCCCACCCAGATCGTGCGGTACCGAGCGCACACCTGGGAGCGAACGACGCTTGCGCTGTCCCAGCCCGACGTCTGGCCCCGAGCGGCGCTCCCCGAGCCGGAGCTGATCGAGACCGGATCGAGCGATGGCCGAGCGACGCTGCACGCCCGTCGCTTCGTCAGCGGGCAGGGCCGGATGCTCGTCTGGATCCACGGCGGGCCGACCGATCAGTGGCAGGTCGACTGGCGTCCGCGGATCACCTACTGGTGGAGTCGCGGGTGGGACGTGCTCGTGGTCGATCCACGCGGCACGACCGGGCACGGCCGCGTCTACCAGCAGGCGCTGCACGGCGAGTGGGGTCGTCTCGATGTCGGCGACTCCGCCGATCTGATCCGTCATGTGCACGCCTCGGGGTGGGCTGAGCCTGCCTCGACGGTCGTGCTCGGCGGCTCGTCCGGCGGGCTGACCGTGCTCGGGCTGCTCGCAGATCATCCGCAACTCGTCGCCGGCGGCGTGGCCACGTACCCGGTCAGCGACCTGCAGGCGTTGACCGAGGTGACCCACCGGTTCGAGGCGCACTACACCGACACGCTCGTCGCCCCGAACGACGGCTCGCCCGAATTCGGAGGCTGCCTTCGCAGCGTTGTCACCGATCCATCGCGCGGATCGGATCAGCGAGTCCCGTGCTGCTGATGCACGGCACCGATGATCCGGTCGTTCCGATCGCGCAGAGCGCGGCCCTCGCCGCCCGCATCGCCGAGTCCGGAGGAGACGTCGACTTCGTCATCTACGAAGGTGAAGGCCATGGCTTCCGCGACCCGGACAACGTCACCGACGAATACGAACGAACCGCAGCGTTCCTCGACCGGGTGACCTGCTGAACAGCGCCATCCGAGCGTGAATCCGGGGCGACGGGTAGCGTGCGCTCGTGGCTTTCGTGAACAAACAGGGTGGCGAGCAGCAGCAGGACAAGGCGTCGTCGGGCGAGCCGATCGACTTCGATCCGAACGACGAGCTCATCGTCAAGGTCCACTACGACCTGTCCGCGTGGTCGTTCGACCATCGCGCGGAGCTCGCCGAGGCACTGGCCGACGCCGAGATCCCGCACTACTGGGACGACGAGGAGCTCGTGGTCCCCGAAGTCGTCGAGGATGCCGCCGATGCGATGTTCGAGCGGCTCGAGGCCGAACTCGGGCCGTTCCCGGTCGGGTTGACCGACGACGAGGAGTCGGTCGAGTACGGCTTGGACGAGTGGAGCGACACCGATCGCTCGACGCTCACCGAGGCGCTCGTCGATGCCGAGATCCCGCATCGCTGGGACCAGGCCACGATTCTGGTGGCCGCCGATGCCGAGGAAGACGTCGACGCGCTGCTCGATGCGATCGAGGCCGGCGAGCTCGGCCCGGTCGACGACGGCGGTGTCAACGAGGCACCGGAGGGTGCGCTCAGCGACATCTTCCTCACAGCCAACAAGCTCGCCAAGGACCCGTTCGATGCCAAGGCGCGGCTCGAGCTCATCGACCTCAACGGTGTGATCCATCCGAAACACCCGCCGTATGCGTTGGCGCCGCGCGTCTGGACCCAGACCGTTGCTGCGGTCGGGGCGATCGTCACTCGGATCGAGGCCGACGCGCGAGGGCGGCGAGGTGGCCGACGAGCCGGTCGGTGACGACGGTCGGCTGCAGGAGTCGTCCGACGTGATCGGGCTCGCCCAGGAACTTCGCTCCATCGTCCGCGACTACGTCTGACGATCACGCAACGCCGCGCGGGCCTCGGTAGCGTTTCGCCCGTGCTGCTGGCCGAGCTGGAGATCTACCACAGTCGCCCCGTGCAGCCCACGCGCAGGATTTCGCTGGGACACATGGTGCTTCCGGTCGACCCTGCGCCCGGTTTCGGTGGCCTGTTGCTCGGCGCGATCGTTGCGCAGCACCTCGGGGGAGTGCTCGACGACTACGTTCCTGACATCCACCGGCTGATCAACGAGATCGAGGCCGGCCACCGCATCGTGCAGCCCCGTTTGCGGCATCGGTTCCAGCTCGACCGGCACGGGTTGTCCCACAGCTCCCACCGGCTGCTCGGCGACGGCGACGACCTCTCGTTCGACTTCGCCACGACCGGCACCGACCTCGCCCAGGTGCTCGGAGCGATCTACGCGGTGGAGCGGCTTGCCCTCGAGCATCGTCGACTGATCACACCGGTGATCCAGAAGGCGGCGCGTTGGCGGGGGCCGATCGGGCCGTCGATGATCGCGTATCTCGCAGGTTCGCAGACGACGACGCTCGAAGCACTCGCCGATCCCAGCGGCTGGGCGATGCAGCTGCTCGGCCTCGAGCTGGGTGGCGACCGACCGTCCAAGCGCGAGGTCGCCAGGGCATTCCGGGCGAAGATGCGCAGCGTCCATCCCGATCACGGTGGCGAGAAGGTCGACGCTGCCAAAGCGATGTCCGACCTCGCCGAGGCACGCCGGATCCTGTCCTGATGGCGAAGCCGACGCTGCTGCTCTATCCCGGCGCCGGGACCGGATGCGACCACTCGAGCCTGATCGCCACCGAACAGCGGCTGGGCTCGGCTGCGTTCGTCGAACGCCGCGACTTCCCGTATCGCCGTCAGGGTCGCAGGGCCCCCGACCGGGCACCGAAGCTGATGGCGGCCATCCGCGACGACCTCGGCGACTTCTCCCGCCGACGCGGGCCGATCGTGATGGGCGGTCGGTCGATGGGCGGTCGGATGACGACCATGGTCGCCGCAGACGTCGACGCAGCAGGGCCGGTCGCCCGTCTCGGTCGGCCTGATCCTGATCTGTTATCCGTTGCACCCGCCGGGCAAGCCCGACAACCTGCGCATCGAGCATCTCCCGGACATCTCGGTGCCTTGCCTCTTCATCTCCGGCACGCGGGACCCGTTCGGATCACCCGACGAGCTCGAACGATGGACCGCCACGATCCCGGCGTCGGTCGAACATCACTGGATCGAGGGCGGTCGGCACGATCTGAAAGGCGCCGACGACGAGATCGCGGAACGGATCGCCGACTTCGTCACACGGTGAAGTCGAGCGGGTCGTCCTCGGGGTTCAGGGATTCGAGCTCGCGGTGGGCGGTCTCGGGATAGGCGGCGACGACGAGGACGGTCACCACCAGCTGGCCGATCGCCAGCAGTGCCATCGTCGAGCCGTACGACCAGCCTCCGTCGAGCAGGCGTCCCGTCAGGCTGAGTCCGCCGATTCCGCCGATCAGTGCCGACGCGGTCACGAAGCCGGTTGCTCTGGTCCGGTTCGCGGTGGGGAACAATTCGGTCCGGTACACGGTCATCGCCGGGTACACCGCGGAGCCGAGGATCCCGCCCAACAGCGAAAAGGCCCACAGCCCCAGGCCACCGACCGAGAACGCCGCGATGATCGACAGCGTCGACAACGGAAGCGCGAACATGATCAGCCGGCGACGACCGCGACGGTCGGCGAAGCGGCCGCCGAGGATCAGCCCGATGCCGGCCGGTGTGCCGATCAAGATGGAGAACAGGCCGATCATCCCGCCGTCGAATCCGCGGATGTCCTCCAGGTAGGTGTTCTGGAAGAAGCTCGCCGGAGCGATGAACACGTTTCCGGCGAACGCGACGATGGCCAGCAGTGCGAACCGTCGGCGGTCGAGCGGCGGCGGTCTGCGCGGGCGGTCGACCCGTTCGCGCTTCGTGGATGAATCGGCGGGTCTCGGGGAGTCGTCGCGTCAGGTCGAACGCAACGATGCACCAGATGATCGAGACGAGATAGACGTATCGCCAGCCGCTCGGTCCGATGTCGGCCAGTCGGAGCGACATCACGGCGATCCCGGCGCCGAGACCGGCAGCCATGGCGAGGACGCTGATCGCATATGCCCGGCTGTTGCGCGGCATCTCCTCCGCCGCGATGACCCCGACGACGAAGGCGAGGGCGATCCCCATCGGGCGACCGACCGTCTGAGTCGTCACGAGCAGCCCGAAGCTCGGAGCGATCGCACCGAGCAACGTCAGCAGCGGGGCCAACCAGGCCACGATCACCAGGACCTTGCGGCGGCCGATCCGATCGGCGATGACGGCTGCCGGAAGGGCGAACACGATGCCGGCGCGCACGATCGAACCGGAATCGCCTTTCGTCGTCTCGCTGATGCCGAAATCGTCGGCGGCGAATCCGACCGTCTGGGTGAAGATCGTGTTGACGAACGCAGCCGACATCGACGCAGCGGCGAGGAGGCCGATCACGAGGAGTTGTGTCGCATCGAGCTGGTCGGGCGGTGACCACCAACCGCTCGCCGAGATCCGACGGCTGAGCACTCCGCGGATCGGGAGTTCGAACAGCCAGCCGAACCACGGGATACGAATGCGGTACCGGGTCCGTTCGACGATCTGCGCCGGTTCTTCGTCGGTCGCCTCGACCAGGTCGACGATGCGTTCGTACGTCGTGAACGGTCCGTGTTCCTGCGTGAACACGATCTCCTGACCGATGTCGGTGCGACCGGTGACCACCTCCGCCTCCTGGAGCAGTTCGGTCCGGGGGCGAGCGATCAGCTTGCGGTGCTCGGCATCGTCGGGCCAGCGTCGCGTGATGATGCGACCGCCGGGCTCCACGGTCGGAGCATACTGGTGAGCTGTGAGCTCAGAATCGGAAACCATCGTTGTTCGTGGCGGCGGACCGCTGTCGGGCACCGTGGTGGTTCCGGGCGCCAAGAACTCGGTGCTCAAGCTGATGGCCACCACCATTCTCTGCGATGGCCCCTTCGAGCTGACCAATGTCCCCGACATCGCGGACGTCTCGATCATGGGTGACCTCCTCGCCGCGATCGGCGTGGAGATGACCCGTCCGGCTCCCGGTGAGCTCGTCTTGTTCAACACGGGCCAGATCACCCCGGTCGCGCCGTACGAGTTGGTCGAGCGGATCCGGGCGTCGGTCAACGTGCTCGGCCCGTTGCTCACCCGCTGCGGACACGTCCGGCTCTCCATGCCCGGCGGCGACGACTTCGGCGCGCGGCCGATCGACATGCACGTCGCCGGTCTCGAGGCGATGGGGGCCGAATTCAAGTTCAGTCACGGCTATGTCGAGGCGCGCGCCGATCGGCTGCATGGTGCGGACATCACTTTCGACTTCCCGAGCGTCGGCGCGACCGAGAACCTGATGACCGCAGCCGTGCTGGCCGAGGGAGTCACCACCATCGACAACGCGGCCCGCGAGCCGGAGATCACCGACCTCTGCGAGTTCCTGGTGGCGATGGGAGCGAAGATCGATGGGATCGGGTCCTCGCAGTTGACGATCGAAGGCGTGCAGCAGCACGAGCTGAAGCCGGTGGCCCACCGCACGGTGCCCGACCGGATCCAGGCCGCCACCTACCTGGCGGCCTGCTCCGTTGCCGGCGGTGAGCTCGACGTGGTCGGTGCTCGCGCCGATCACATGACGATGCTGCTCGATCGGTTCGCTGACATGGGCCTGCGACTCGAACCGACCGACACCGGCATCTACGTGACCGCCGACGACCGGCCCCGGTCGATCGATGTCGCGACTCTGCCGTACCCGGGGATCGCCACCGACTACAAGCCGCTGATCATCACGATGCTGGCGGTTGCCGATGGCGTCGGGATCGTGACCGAGAACCTGTATCCGGGCCGGTTCCGATACGTCGAGGAACTGCAGCGGCTGGGCGCCGATGTGCGCACGAGCGGTCACCACGCTGTCATTCGTGGCGTGCCCCGGCTGTCGGGTGCGCCGGTCAAGGCGCACGACATCCGCGCCGGTGCCGCGATGGTGGTGGCCGGGTTGGCTGCCGAAGGAGAGACCCGCATCTCGGGGATCCATCACATCGACCGCGGTTACGACGATCTCGTGGGTCGTCTGCGGGGTGTCGGCGCCGACATCCGACGCGCCACGAACTGACGGTCGGCGCGGTCCCTGTCGTCAGTCCGAGTCGGAGGTCTGCTGGTTACTCGCCGCGGCGTCGACCCGACGTTTCGCCACGACCAGCAGCCCCGCGATGACGACCATCGGCCCGCCGATCAGCAGGGCCTCGTCCCAACCGCCCTGGTGGGCGAGCAGTGCGGTCGCAGTCGTGCTCACGTCATGGATCGTACGGCCGACTCCGATTGAATGGTGCGCACGATGCGCGACAAGATCCTGGCAACGATCGAGGCGATCCGCCCGGCGCTTCAGGCCGATGGCGGCGACATCGAATTCCGCGACGTCGAGGAATCAACCGGTGTCGTGTGGGTGGCGCTCAAGGGTGCCTGTGCCGGATGTCCGTCGTCGAACATCACCCTCGAGTTCGGTGTCGAGCGGATCATGCGTGATCGCATCGACGGTGTGACCCAGGTCGTCAACGTCACCGACAACTCCTCGCCCGACGCCACGTGTCACTGACCGCCTGATTGGGTCGGCCCGACGTCGATCGGAAAGACTCTCCGGCGATGGCCCGCAAACGACTGCCCGCCCCCGAACTGTTCCAGGCCGCGCTCGGCGGCGACCGCAGTGCGCTCGCGCGCTTGCTGTCGCTCATCGAACGCGGTGACGACGAGGCGCGAGAGATCGGGCGGCTCGCCCATCCACGCTCCGGGGCCGGCTACACGGTCGGGTTGACCGGGGCGCCGGGTGCCGGCAAGTCGACGCTGACGTCGGCCATCATCAAGCATCTGCGCTCGCTCGAACTGGAGATCGCCGTGCTCGCGATCGACCCGTCGTCGCCGTTCACGGGCGGCGCGATTCTCGGCGATCGAGTGCGGATGCAGGACCATGCGACCGACCCGGGCGTGTTCATCCGCTCGATGGCGACCCGCGGTCACCTCGGCGGATTGTCGCTCGCAACGCCGGAGGCGGTCCGGGCGCTCGACGCCATCGGACGGCGCTGGATCCTCGTCGAGACCGTCGGCGTCGGCCAGGTCGAGGTCGAGGTGGCCGGCAAGGCCGACACCACGATCGTGGTCGTGAACCCCGGCTGGGGCGACAGCGTGCAGGCCAACAAGGCGGGCCTGATGGAGATCGCCGACATCTTCGTGATCAACAAGGCCGACCGCAAGGGTGTCGACGAGACCCGTCGCGACCTGATGCAGATGCTCGACCTGTCCGACCTTCCGGACGACACATGGCGCCCGCCGATCATCGACACCGTCGGCACCACCGGTGATGGCGTCGTCGAGTTGTGGGACACCGTGCTGCAGCACCGCGAGTTCGCCGAGACGTCCGGGCTGCTCCAGGAACGGCGGACGTTCCGGCTGCGCGAGGAACTCCGCGAGATCATCGCCCAACGCCTCGGCCGCAAGGCCCGGACGATCTGCACCGGTGAGCGGTGGGACGAGCTGACCGACGAGGTGGCCGAGCGAATCACCGATCCGTGGACTGCGGCGGACGAGATGCTCGCCGCGATCGACGCCTGACACCAGCCGGCGGTTCGATGGGCCGAGGCGTGTCCTTCGGCCCTTGTGCCCGGGTCACGACCGAGGGATCTTCGAGATGACATCGAGAATCGAGGCCGTCATGAGGAAGACCATGAAGCGGGTCGTACCGGTCCTGATCGTTGCGTCATTCGGACTCGGAGCATGCGGCGACAGCGACGGCGGAGGTGGGAGCGGTGCACGCGACGAGCTTGCAGCCCTCCTCATCGCGGACGCGCCGCCCGGTGTCGAAACAAGTTGTCTGGAAGACAAGATCGACGAGCTCTCCGACGAGGACGCGCAGTTCTTGATCGACAACGTCGACAATGCCTCCGCGGAATTCGATGCTGATCTCGAGGCCTGGCTGTTCGGCGTCATGGAGTGCGTCGAGTCGAACCGAGTCATCGACGAGTAGTCGGACGCGCGGCTGATCGACTCGATCGGCAGATGCCCTGGGGCCACGCGCGTGTTCGGCCGACGCGTCCCGGTGACCTTTGGCCCTCCCCAGCCGCGCCAGCGGTCGGAATACCGTTTGCGTCGGGACGGCAACGATGATCTTCTGTGGAGAGTGTGGCGAGCGGATCGACGACGGCTCGAGGTTCTGCGGGTCGTGTGGACACCCGGTCGCAGAGCCCGGACCGCCATCGGGACCACCACCCACCGTGCCGACCGAGGTGGTTCCGACCGCAGCGCCGGTGCCGCCGTGGCGGAGGCTGCTGCCGGTTGTGGTCGCAGTCGGAACCGTCGGCCTTGGCCTGATCTTGTTGTTCTCCACCGCTGACGAGGGGTCGTCTCCGAACGTGTCGACCTCGAACACGCCGGTGGTGACCGATCTCGCGGCCACGACGACGCTCGCGCCAGCGACCACCTCGGCGCCGACGACGATCCCACCGACCACCACACCGGAAACCGCGGCGCCACCGGCGACCACCGCGGCGCCACCAGCGACCACCGCGGCGCCACCGGCGACCACCGCGGCGCCACCGCCGGTCGACGTCCCGCCCAGCGCGCCCATCGGAGCGCAATGGGTCAACGACGGGAGCCTTCCATCGCCCGACTTCGAGTGGCTCGGCGGCGACTACGTGATCGATCTCGGCTACGTCGTCGATCTGATGTACGGACCGGACGGTTATCAGATCTGGCTCGCGGCGGTCACCGACGACTCGTCCGAGTTCCTCACGGTTCGTCTCGACGACGCGGTCGCCATCGACCTGACCGAGCGGACCGACACGATCCTGGGGTCGACGCCGTGCTCGATCGACGGGCAGCCGACGAGCGGGGTCGTCGGTGTGTTCCTCTTCTCTGATCAGCCGCAGCTGACAGAGTCGGTCTCGGTCTGGGTGATCGATCCGGCTGCGGGTCGACTGGTCCCCGTCGGGGGTTCGGTGGTCTGCGAGAACGAGGGCTACGGCGTGTGATCGTCGGAGCTCGTCTGGCAGTCTGTGCCGATGGCCTACGAACTGCTGACGCTCGAACGACGTGATGACGGAGTTGCCGTGGTGACACTCGCCAACGGCAAGGTCAACCCGCTGTCACGCGAACTGCTGACCGAACTCCGTCAGGTCGCCGACGAGCTCGCCGGCGACCTTCCCGGTGCGGTCGTGCTCACGGGCGGCGAGCGCATCTTCGCGGCGGGTGCCGACATCTCCCAGTTCGGTGGTCCGGACGAGGCTGCTGTGATCGGACCGCTCTTCCACGACACGATCGGTGCGTTCGCCGCGCTGCCCCGTTTCGTGATCGCCGCCGTGAGCGGCTTCGCGCTGGGCGGGGGATGCGAGCTCGCCCTGGGCTGCGACTACCGGATCGCGTCGGAGAAGGCGGTGTTCGGGCAGCCCGAGATCCTGCTCGGGATCATCCCGGGTGGTGGGGGCACGCAGCGCCTGGCGCGGGTCGTCGGCCCGTCGAAGGCGAAGGAGATGTGCCTCACCGGTCGACAGGTGAAGGCCGACGAAGCGCTGCGGATCGGCCTCGTCGACGAGGTGATCGCTCCCGATGAGCTCCACCACCGAGCATTCGCGCTGGCCGCCGAAGTGGCGAACGGTGCGCTCCGGGCCCAGGCGATCACGAAGCGGCTGATCGACGCCGGCCTGTCCACGTCGCTCGACGAGGGACTCGCTCTCGAACGTGACGGTTTCGTCGAGGTGTTCCGCACCGACGACTCACAGATCGGCGTGCAGAGTTTCCTCGAACACGGCCCGGGCAAGGCCGTGTTCACGGGGCGCTGAGCGACGGCCGAGTCGCCGCCACGCGATCTGAGCCGCGACGGCGATCAGCACCGCCAGGGCGAGTGCGAGCAGTGACACCGTCCAGAACGGGGGTCGCCAGGTGACGACGACCTCCCCGTCGGAGACGTCGGCTGGGATGTCGACGGTCAACAGACCGGCTGGCCCTCCGCCGACGAGCAGCTGGCGACCGCCGACGGTCGCCTCGTGGCCGGGCCACGCCAGGCGAGCGAACGTCAACCGGGCATCCCCGTCGCCCTCTCGTCGGAACGACACGACCTCGCGATGTGGCCCGTCGGAGCGATCGGCGGTCACCACCACCGGACCGCCGACGGCGGTGAGCCGTCCGTCGGGCCACGGGACGGGTTCGATGCGCTTCCACACGACGGCCGCGTCGTTCACGGAGGACTGCTCCCAGCCGACCGGTGCCCGCTCGTCGACCGTGTCGACCAGGCTGCGTTGGACCACGACGGTGTCGGCTCCGAGCACGTCGGCCAGTACCGCACCGTCCGCTTCGGCCGGCTGCCACAGGCGGTTCCAGGCGTCTGCGCACATCGCGCCGTCGAACACGAGGCAGAGCGCCGCGTCGTGGGTGACGAACCCGATGCCGCTGTAGACCGACACCGACTCGACGCCTCCGATTGCGAACGACGAACCGATCGCGATGTCGCGCCATGCCCCCTCAGGGCTGCGTTGGTCCTCCGGGATCACATCGAAGTCCGCGATCTGGACGACATTGCCCTCGTATCGGTCGCCGTAGCGTTCAGCGTATTCGGCCGCAGAGTCGGGCATCGCGTAGTGGCGCACGCTCTCGTTGCGTGGCCGCCATTCCAACTGGACCACCAGGACCACGATCGTCGCGACGATGATGACCGGAGCGAGTGCTTCCGGACGCCGCAGCCCGGCGGCGACCGCTGCACCCGTGGCCACCACGACGAGGACCGCACCGGCGAGATGCCACCACACGTCGCCCGGTACGTCGGCCCACGCGAGGTAGGTTCCGGCCCCGACGACGCCGAGCGACAGTGACCCTCGGAGCGCTCGTCGGTCCGTCACCAGACCGAGCGACAGCACGACGACGACCGCGATCGTGATCGGAAGATAGACGTAGGGCACCAGACGGATCGGCCAGCGGAACAACCAGAAGTCGGAGGGGCCGAGCGACAGCAGCAGGACCGCGCCGCCGACCACACCGAGCCCGGCGAACTCGCGGCGGGCGAGGGAGCGCCAGTGCAACCACGGAGCGATCGGGAGTACGAACCACGAAAGGTACAGCGCGGGAAAACCGAGGACCGACCGTCCGAAGTTGGGGACGAACGGTGTGGCCGTCGGCGAACTCATCACGAGGTAGTCGCCGGCGCCGGGTGCCCACGCCTCGTCGTTCGCCAGCCCCGACTCGCGGAACCCGACCACCGACGTCTGACGGAACGGGAGATACACGAAGAGTGCGATCAGACCGATCGCAACGAGCGACGCGAACAGCGCCCCGAGCGGAACGGGTCGTCGGCGGTCACCGAACTCGAAGGCCACGCCGACGACGATCGCGAGCACGACGAGGTTGCTGTACGGGTTCCCGGCTGTCACACAGAGCGCCCCTGCGATCACGACCCACAACGGCCCGCTCACGCCACGTGCCGATCTGCGGGCCGCGAGCCAGACGAAGGGAGCGAACGACAGCGACGCGACGTGCGGGATCCACCACGCGGCGTCCATCCAGAGCGTCCAGCCGCCCGTCGCAGCAACCACGCCTCCGACGGCAGCCATCCAGGGCGAGGCGCCGTATTCGGCCGCGAGGAGGTAGACACCGACGGCGAGCACCGACAGGTACACGATCACGACGAGCAGCATCGCCACGGCGAGATCGTCGATCTGCAACACGGTGATGTCGAGCAGGACGGCCAGCGGATTCCACAGACCGAACCGAGCCTCGGCGACGAAGTTCCCGCTGCGCCACAGCGTCGGATCCATCAGGTGCGACTCACCGTCCAGGACGAGCTCGCCGAGCCGACGGCTCACCGGGAGCCACTGAGCGATCGAATCGCCCGACATGTAGAACTGCCGGAACGCGACGAACGGCGCGACCGCTGCGACCACCACCGCGCCGAGCATCGTCACCAACGGGAGCGTCCGGCCCGGTTCGGGGGGCGACCCCTCGGCTGTCATGGGCGCGCAGCCTACGTGCCGGGCAGGGACGATGGCGTTCGAACTGCTCACCCTCGAGCACGGCCCCGACACGGCCGAGTTCACGGGCGCGTGAGCGTCAGTCGCCGACGACGACCGGGCGCTTCAGATTCCAGGCGTCCTTGGCGAGCCAGAGCCCGATTGCCGTGACCACGAAGATCGCCCCCGCCACCGTGGCGTAGGCGACCGTGCGCCCCCAGTTCTCGTAGACGTACCCGGTCACGACCGCCATCACGCCGGCCATCAGCGCCTGCGACGCGCCGAGCATGCCCTGCGCGCCGGCCTGGCGGTCGGCGGGGATCACCATGCCCGCGGCGACGCCCGCCGCCGAGATCGTGACGCCGTCGCTCACCGCGTGGCACATCGCGAGCGCGAAGATCAGTCCTCCGGTCGGCAGCAGCCCGTAGCCGAGCATGAACCCGCCACCGGCCATCAGTCCGATCGCCGCGAGCTTGAACGGTCCGAAGGTCTGTGCCAGCCGCCCGCCCCGGGGGCCGAGGAAGATGAGCGGCAGCGCGAACAGCGTGATGCCGATGTTCGCGATCCACTCCGCCGTGCCCAGCTCGTCGTGGACGAGCGACCAGAGCGCGTCGAACCCGCCGATCATGATGAACGCAACACCGGCCAGCACGGTCGCCCCGGCGAACGGCCGGATGGCGAGGAGATCGAACGCCAACCGCCGTTGCGGGCGGTTCTCGACGGACGTCTCGTCGACGGGAACCCGAGCCACGAACGGGAGGAGGATGAGTGCGACGACGCTGACGACGATGAACGGTGCCGGGATCCCGAACGGGCCCACCAGGATTGCTGAGATCGCGGGGCCCATCGCGAAGCCGAACACGTCGGCCGAGAGCAGGCGTCCGAGGTTCGTGCCCAGGTTCTTCGGATCCGCGATGATCACGATGCGCCGCACGGCCGGGCTCGCGGCCCCCACCCCGAGACCGTTGATGATCCGCCCGAGCAGGATGGGCAGCATGGCTGGTGCCGATCGCCATCAGCAGCAGCCCGGCAACGCTCACGAACACGCCGACGACCACGACGGTCCGGGCGTGGCCGCGGTCGGCGTACGGCGCGAACACGATCTGGGAGATGAACCCGGCGAGGAACCCGATGCCGATGACGAGGCCGATCGACGTCTGCGTCGATCCCGTACTCGCTCTTGTAGTCGTCGACGATCGTGAACAGCACGCCGTACCCCGCGGCGAGGGTCCCGTTCAGCCCGCCGAACGCGAACAGGATCGGCCACGGCGACGGACCGTAGGTGCTCGGGCGCCACCTCGACGTGCGTCTCGTTGTCGGGACGCAACGTCATCCGCGCGATCGTACTGATCGGGCGCTGTCCGGTGCCGAGTGGGTTGTGACGTCAGCGGTGGACGGCGATGTCGTACGCGCAGGTGTGTGCGCCGGCAGTCTTGTGGGTGACCCGCTGCACGGTGGCGTCGGGGATCAGCTCGCGGAGGAAGTCGAGTTCGGCGTTGCAGGCCTGTCGGAACCGATTGGCGACGGTCCAGATCGGACAGTTGTGGAGATTGATCCGGAAGTGATCGTCGTCGAGCTTGTCGAAGTCGGCGAGGTAGCCCTGCGCGTCGAGCAGGTCGGTCACGGCGCTGACCTGCTCGTCGATCGGCTTGCCCGCGAGTTGGCCCTGGGCGGTTTCGACGAGGCGTCGTCGCCGTCGTTCGAAGACGCGGTCGACGAGTTCGGGATCTTCGGCCTCGATGTCGCCGAGCAGCTCGATCGAGAAGCCGCCGTCGGTCGTCTCGAAGAGCGGTTCGGTGCGCTGCGGTGGCGTGGTAGTGGTCGGCCGGGCGTCCGGGCTGGCCGCGCTCCTGGCGAGCGGCGATCAGACCGGCCGACCGCAGCACGCTCAGGTGTTGGCGCACGGCGCTCGACGAGATCTCGAGCGTTGCCGCGAGCTCGTCGGCGGTCGCCTCGCCGTGCCGTTTGACGGCCACGAGGACACGCCGCTGGGTGTCGGAGAGGGCGGCGTCGGTGGTGTCCACGGTGCGACCGTAGCAGTGCGGCCGACCAGTTCTCAAGGTTTCACAAGGTGAAACTTGCGAAACCTTGAATCCGTTGATAGAAGTGCACGTAGGGCACGTAGCAACGACCAGGATTCACGACAGACTGGTCCGAACCCGGATTCGGGCCGAAGTCCCCAGCCGACCCAAAGGACGTTCGATGAGCGAATCGACTCGACAAATCGAAGAACTGACGGAGGCGAGCTACGAGTTCGGTTTCAGTACCGACCTCGACACCGACGTGGCGCCTCCCGGCCTCGACGCCGACGTCGTGCGGTTGATCTCCGCGAAGAAGGACGAGCCCGAGTGGTTGCTCGAGTGGCGGCTCAAGGCGTTCGAGGCCTGGCAGGCGATGGAGGAGCCCGATTGGGCCAAGCTCGAGATCGCTCCGATCGACTACCAGGCGATCAGCTACTGGGCGGCTCCGAAGCAGAAGCCGGTCCTCGACAGCATGGACGACGTCGATCCCGAGATCCGCGAGATGTTCGACAAGCTGGGCATCCCGCTCCACGAGCAGAAGATGCTCAGCAACGTCGCGATCGATGCGATCGTCGACTCGGTGTCGGTCACGACCACGTTCAAGGAGACCCTCGCCGAGGCGGGCGTCATCTTCTGTTCCTTCTCCGAGGCGGTGCAGGACCATCCCGAGCTGGTGCGCGAGCACCTCGGTTCGGTCGTGCCGGTGCGTGACAACTACTTCGCGGCACTCAACTCGGCGGTCTTCTCCGACGGTTCGTTCTGCTACATCCCCAAGGGCGTCCGCTGCCCGATGGAACTGTCGACCTACTTCCGCATCAACTCCCAGAACACGGGCCAGTTCGAGCGCACGCTGATCGTCGCCGAAGACGACTCCCACGTCTCGTACCTCGAGGGTTGCACCGCCCCGCAGCGTGACGAGAACCAACTGCACGCAGCAGTGGTCGAACTCGTCGCCAAGGATCGTGCCGAGATCAAGTACTCGACGGTCCAGAACTGGTACCCCGGCGACGAGAACGGGGTCGGCGGCATCTACAACTTCGTCACCAAACGCGGGCGGGCCCACACCGACGCGAAGATCTCCTGGACACAGGTCGAGACCGGGTCGGCGATCACGTGGAAGTACCCCAGCGTGATCCTGCAGGGTGATCGCTCGGTCGGCGAGTTCTACTCGGTGGCGCTGTCGAGCAAGCGCCAGCAGGCCGACACCGGCACGAAGATGATCCACATCGGTGCCGACACGACGAGCAGCATCATCTCGAAGGGCATCTCGGCCGGCCACGGCCAGAACACGTACCGCGGCCTCGTCAAGGTGATGCGATCGGCCGAGAACGCCCGCAACTACACCCAGTGCGACTCGCTGCTGCTCGGCAAGGAGTGCGGAGCCCACACGATCCCGTACATCGAGGTGAAGAACCCGAGCGCACAGGTCGAGCACGAAGCGTCGACGTCGACCGTCGGCGAGGACCAGCTGTACTACTGCCGCCAGCGCGGCATGACCGAAGAAGATGCGATGTCGATGATCGTCAACGGCTTCTGCCGTGAGGTGTTCAACGAACTCCCGATGGAATTCGCCGTCGAAGCTCAGCGCCTGCTGAGCGTGAGCCTGGAAGGAAGTGTGGGCTGATGCTGCACGTCGAGAACCTCACCGCCGCCATCGGCGACAAGCAGATCCTCAAGGGAATCGACCTCGATGTCGGCTCCGGCGAGGTGCACGCCATCATGGGCCCGAACGGCTCGGGGAAGAGCACGTTCGCCCACGCCCTCGCTGGACGCGACGGCTACGAGATCGGCGGCGTCGCGACCCTCGACGGCGCCGACCTGCTCGAGATGACCCCGGAGCAGCGCGCCGCCGCCGGCGTGTTCCTGGGCTTCCAGTACCCGGTCGAGATCCCCGGCGTCAACAACATGTACTTCCTGCGCACCGCGCTCAACTCGGTGCGCAAGGCGCGCGGCGAGACCGAGATCGGCGCCCGCGACTTCCTCGCGGTGGCCAAGGAGGCGATGGAGCTCGTCGAGATGAAGCAGGACTTCCTCAACCGCGCCGTCAACGCCGGCTTCAGCGGTGGCGAGAAGAAGCGCAACGAGATCCTGCAGATGGCGGTGATGGAGCCGCGCCTCGCGGTGCTCGACGAGACCGACTCGGGTCTCGACATCGATGCGCTGCGGATCATCGCCTCTGGCGTCAACGCGCTGCGCGGCCCCGAGCGGTCGATGATCGTGATCACGCACTACCAGCGGCTGCTCGACTACATCAAGCCCGACTTCGTGCACGTGCTCGTCGACGGCAAGATCGTCAAGTCGGGCGACCACACGCTCGCGCTGCACCTCGAGGATCACGGCTACGCCGACTTCGTCAACCACGACCTCGACGACGCACCGGAGCGACCGCTGACCGGAGCACCGTCGTGACGCACTCGGCCTTCCGTCGTCGACGCGACCGCTGGCCTTCCCGACCAAGCGCGACGAGGCGTGGCGGTACGCGCCGCACCGCACTCTCGCAGAGCTGTCGTTCGGTCCACCGGTCGAACCCGGGACCGACCGTGCCCGCCGACTTCGACCAGCAGATCCCAGCGCTCGACGGTCCGCGGGTCGTGGTGGTCAACGGCGTCGTCGACACCGAGCGCTCGACCGGCTCGCCGGTCCGCGACGGGCTGCGCCTGTCGACGCTCGCCGAGACGGCCGAGCAGCGCCCCGAGCTGGTCGACTGCGCACGTCGCGGTCGACGACGTCCGCCGACGCGTTCGTCGCGCTCAACATCGAATACGGCGTCGACGGCGCGGTCGTCGACGTCGCCGACGGTGTCGCGCTCGACATTCCGATCCACATCGTCGACATCGAGCTTCCCGACGCCACACAGAACGCGTCGTGCACCGGTGTCGTCGATCCACCTCGGCGCCGGGAGCTCGGCGACCGTCGTCGAGACCCGGATCGGTGCGGGTACCGAGTTCGGCGGGTCGAACATCCGCACGACGATCACGCTGTCCGACGACGCCACGCTCGAGCACGTCCTGCTGCAGGACGTCCCGCCGACGCAGGTCCACCTCAGCCGTGTCGAGGTGACGCAGCACGCCGGCAGCACGTTCAACGGCCGGTCGTTCAACCTCGGCGCCTCGTACGGACGGGTCGCCTACGACGTCCAACTCGTCGGTGACGGCGCGCACGCCGACCTGTCCGGTCTCTTCTTCGGCGTCGGCGACCAGATCCTCGACCAGCAGATCAACGTCGTCCACGACGCCGAGGACTGCACGAGTCGACAGACCGTTCCGGGGCGTGCTCGACGACGAGAGCACCGGCGTGTTCAACGGCGGGATCGACGTGCGCCCAGGCGCCGACGGCACCGATGCCGAGCAGTCGAACGACAACCTGCTGCTCTCCGACCGGGCCGAGATCAACACGCAGCCCCGACTCGAGATCCTCGCCGACGAGGTCGCCTGCAAGCACGGTGCCACCGTCGGCCAGCTCGACGACACGGCGCTGTACTACATGCGGTCGCGCGGCATCCCTGCCGACGAGGCGCGCCGACTGCTGATCAACGGATTCGCCGACCAGGCGGTCGACGACGTCGGCATCGAGACGGTGCGGGCGTGGATCACTCACCGACTCGGACACGACCATGCCTGATCAACCCGTCAGCGTCGGCGCCGACGAAGGGCTTCACCCTGCCACGCGACTGCGAGGTCACGATCGTGCCCGCCGGGCACCGGGTCACGCTCGCCGCCGGCGATCGGGTCACGCTGCTCCAGGCGCTCGGCGGCACCGCCACCGTCACCACGAGCGACGGCGAGATGGCGCGCCTCACGCCGGCCGACTCGATCGACTTCGGCTTCATCGACGCCCCGACCGCAACGGCGGTGCCGAGCGACGAACCGTTCAGCGTCGATCGTGTCTGGGAGGCCGGCGACCACGGTCTACGACCCCGAGATCCCGGTCGACATCGTCGAGCTCGGCCTCGTGTACCGCGTCGACGCCGACGAGCTGCCGAGCGGCGGGTGGCATGTCGACATCGACATGTCGGTCACCGCCCCGTTCTGCGGGATGGGCGACATCCTCCGTCAGGACCTGCACGACGCGGTCGCGGCCATCGGGGGCGTCGAGACGGTCGACGTGAAGCTCGTCTTCGACCCGCCGTGGGACGTGTCACGCCTCTCCGACGTCGCACGTCTCGAACTGGGGATGATGTGACCGACATCGAGACGACCGCGCACCGACCGACCCGAGGTGGTGCCGCCCGACGTCGTCGGTGACGCCGTCGATCAGGACACCATCATGAACGCGCTGCGCGGCGTGATCGACCCCGAACTCGGCGACAACGTCGTCGACCTCGGCATGGTCAAGCGGCTCGAACGCGGCGCTGACGGTGCGATGCACGTCACGATCGCCCTGACCACGGCCGGCTGCCCGTTGCGGGCCCAGCTCATGCGTGACGCCAAGGCTCGCGTCGGGTCGCTCCCGGGCATCGACGTGGTGAAGATCCACTTCGGTGAGATGACCGCCGACGAACGCACGAACGTCATGTCGCAGGCCCGCTGGAAGGCGCGCGACAACGCACTCGACACCGACATCCCGGCGACGGCGCGCATCCTCGCGATCTCGTCGGGCAAGGGTGGCGTGGGCAAGTCGTCGGTCACGGCCAATCTCGCGGTGCTCCTCGCCGACCGGGGCTACACCGTCGGCGTGCTCGACGCCGACGTGGGCGGCTTCTCGATGCCCCAACTGCTCGGCATCGACGGCGAGATCGAAGGCGAGCGTGCCGGTGAGGGCAAGACCGTGATGAAGCCGGTCGTGCGGCAGATCGGCGACGGTGTGCTCCACGTCGTGTCGATGGGGTCGATCTCGGGCGCGAACGAAACCGAGGCGATCATGTGGCGCGGGATGATGCTGAACCGTGCGGTCCAGCACTTCCTCGAAGACGTGCAGTGGGGTGAGCTCGACTACCTGCTGATCGACATGCCGCCCGGCACGTCCGACATCCAGATGGGGCTGGCACGAATGTTGCCGCGTACCGATGTGGTGATCGTCACGACACCGGCCACCGCCGCACAGCAGGTGGCTGCGCGGGCCGCCGACATGGCCCGCAAGGGGTTCCTCCGCGTGGCCGGAGTCATCGAGAACATGGGTCCGTCGACCGCATCCCGACGGCACCGTCACGGCGATGTTCGGTTCCGGTGGCGGGCAACAACTCGCCGACAGCATCGGCGTTCCGTTGCTCGGGTCGATCCCGCTCGACGCAGCCGTCGCGGCCGGGGGCGACTCGGGCCTGCCGGTAGCCCTCGACGAGCCCGACAGTCCGGCGGCGGCCGTGTACCGAGATCTGGTCGACGTCGTCGTCAACGAGGTGGCCCCGCCGGTCGAGATCGCCGAGTGCAGCCTGCGTGGTGCGCTCGACCCGCGCCGGCGCGGACATCGAAGGCGCCCGCGAGCGCGCCCAGTCGCGCTGATCAGCCGAGCGCGACCAACCCCGGCTCGAACACCGAGCTCAGTACCGGATGCGTCGGAAGCACCCGGACCGTCGCACCCCACGGTCCGGCACCGGTCGGGGTGAAGTCTGCGACGAACACGCCGTCGCCGTCGCCGGTCATCGTGACGCGGTTCATCCGGGCGCCGTCGAGTGCCCCCGAAGCGTCGAGCGGGCCGTGTACGACTTCGACCAGCAGCTCGTCCAATCGCAGCTCGCCGGGATCGACCGTGGCCTGCATGCGACGGCTGACTGCCTGCGACGCCGTCGCCGATGTCGGACGACGGGTCGACACTCACTGCCACCGACTCCCAGACCGAGGAGACACCTGCGCGCCAGGCGGCGAGCTCGCGGGCGCCTGCCGCGTCGTCTGCGACAGCGACGTCGGCTGCGGCCGCGGCCGGCTCGTAGAGCTTGGTCGTGTAGTCGCGCACCATGCGGCCGGCGGTCACGTTCCAACCGAGGGTTGCCCAGTTGTTCGTGATGCGGTCGATCCAGCCGTGGGGGAGGCCGTCGTCGCCGTTGTCGTAGTACAGCGGCACCAGGTCATGTTCGAGGACTTCGAACGTGGCGGTCGCCTCGCGCAGGTCGCGACGGGCGTCGTCGTGGTCGTCGTCGTACGACGGGATGTCGAACCCGTTCGTGCCGTCGGACATCTCGTCCCACCAACCGTCGAGGATCGAGCAGTTGAGCACGCCGTTGAGCGCTGCCTTCATGCCGCTCGTGCCACATGCCTCCATCGGGTCGACGTGGTGTGTTCAGCCACACATCGCAGCCGTGGTACATCGTGCGTGCGATCCCGATGTCGTAGTCAGGGATGAAGACGAAACGGTGGCGGAGTTCGGCGTCGCGCGTGATCTGGTTGATCTGCTGCATCATCGACTTGCCGGGTTGGTCGGCGGGGTGGGCCTTGCCGGCGAACACGAACTGCACCGGACGGTCGACGTCGAGCACCAATTGCTTCAGTCGCTCGAGTTGGCCGAGCAGCAGGTTGGCGCGCTTGTAGGTGGCGAACCGGCGGGCGAACCCGATCGTCAACACGTCGGGATCGAGCAGATCGCTCCCGAGGCGGTCGCGCACGAGCTCGACGAGTTCCTGGCGGCCCTGGCGCCGGACCTGCCAGATCTCGTTGTGGTCGATGTGGCGCACCCGTTCGAACGCTTCCTGGCTCGCCAGGTGCCAGTCGTCGCCGACGACGCCGGACAGCAGCTCATCGACGCGGTCGCTCACCCAGGTCCGGGCGTGCACGCCGTTGGTGATGTGGCTGATCGGCGTTTCCTGGACGGCAAGCGCGGGCCACATCCCACTGAACATCTCGCGGGCGACGGCACCGTGGAGCGCGGCCACACCGTTGCGGCGGGAGGCGAGTCGCATGCCCATGACCGCCATGTTGAACTTGCCGTCGGGCTCGTCGGCGCGTGCGCCGAGCGCGTAGAGCTCGTCGAAGGTCACGCCGAGCGAGTCGGCGAACTGGGTGAAGTACGGCTCGAACAGATCGCGTGGGAACCTGTCGATCCCGGCGGGCACCGGGGTGTGGGTGGTGAACACGCCGCCGGCGCGTACGGCCTCGATCGCCTCGTCGAACGTGAGGCCGCGGTCGGTCCACTCGCGGACGCGCTCGAGCCCGAGGAAGCCGGCATGGCCCTCGTTCATGTGGAACACCTGCGGGTGCAGGTCGAGTGCACGCAGCGCGCGGACCCCTCCGATCCCGAGCACGATCTCCTGACGGAGCCGATGTTGTTCGTCGCCGCCGTACAGGCGGTTGGTCACCGACGACGATCTCGGGCGGGTTCCCGGGCACGTTCGTGTCGAGCAGGTACAGCGGGATCCGACCGACGTCGACACGCCAGACCTGGACCAGCGCGGTGACGCCGGCGAGATCGACCTCGACGACCACGTCGGTCTTGACGATGCCGAGTGCGTGCGGGTCGATCGTCTCGTTGCGCTCCTCCTGCCAACCGTCGGCGTTGAGGCGTTGGCGGAAGTAGCCCTCGGCGTAGAGCAGTCCGACACCGATCAGCGGGACGCCGAGGTCGGACGACGCCTTGAGGTGGTCGCCGGCCAGGATCCCGAGGCCACCGGAGTACTGCGGGAGCGCCTCGGTGATCCCGAACTCGGGGGAGAAGTACGCGATGCTCCGCAGCGGCGAGCCACCGGCTGCTTCGTCGGTCCTGGAACCAGGCGGAACCGACGAGCACGTCGTCGAGGCGACGCTCGGCCGCTGCGACCTGGTCGACGAAGTCGGCGTCGTCGGCGAGTTCGATCCAGCGGGACGGCTCGGTCCGTCGGATCAGGTCGGTCGGGTGCTGCCCCGTGCGCCGCCAGGTCTGGTCGTGGTCGCGGCCGTCGATGCGGTCGAAGACCGCGGCGAGCTCGCGATCCCACGCCCAGTGCAGGTTGGCGGCGAGACGCGGCAGGGCCGACAACGACTCGGGAATCTCGCTGGTGACCGTGAATTGGTGGGTGGGACGCATCGTCGTCGGAGCGTAACGGCACGCTACGATCACCTGGTGATCGGGATCTTGCGGTGAGTCGACGTTTCGAAGAACTCGATCGGCAGATGACGCCGATCGGTGAGATCAGCCTGCGCCGTCGACTCGAGCCGACCCTGCTGATCGACGTGTTCGAGGTGAAGATCGGCGAGGACGGGCTGATGTCGAGCCTCATCACCGACGGCGAGGAAGCGGTGTCGACGCTCGGCCTCGCGGCCACGTCGAACGCGCCGCTCGATGTCGTCGTCGGCGGTCTCGGCCTCGGCTACACGGCGCGGGCGGCGCTCGACGACCCGCGGGTCCGGTCGTTGCGCGTCGTCGACGCGCTCGGCCCCGGTGATCGACTGGCATCGTCGCCATCTCGTCCCGCTCGGCGCGTCGCTGGCCGACGACCCGCGATGCGAGTTCGTGCACGGCAACTTCTTCGACCTGGCCGCTGGACGGATTCGACGTCGATGCCGTGCTGGTCGACATCGACCATTCGCCCCGGCACCTGCTCGACCCGGTCAACGCGCCGTTCTACGAGCCGGACGGCATGGACCGCCTGGCCGGCGCCCTCCGCCCAGGAGGCGTGTTCTCGCTGTGGTCGAACGATCCGCCCGACGACGCATTCGTCGCCGTGCTCGACGACGCGTTCGACAAGGTCGCCGCCGAAGTCGTGACGTTCGCCGAACGTGTTGACCGGTCGCCGAGACGAGCAGCACGATCTACGTCGCCACCCGGCGGTAGGCGATCGCCGACGTCGTACACGTGGACGACCGAGATCGCAACCGCGTCCCAGGCGTACTTCTTCTCGATGAGGCGGCGGCGCGTTGGTCGTGAGTTGGTGGGCGAGCGCCGAGTCGCGGAGGACCATCTCGACCGTGTGGGCCAGATCGTCGGGGTTGCCTGGCTCGAAGGTGAGCCCGGCATCGGTGTCGACGATCAGTTCGGCGAGCCCACCGGTTCGTGCCACGATCAGCGGAGCACCCGCTGCGAGTGCCTCGAGCGCCACGACGCCGAACGGCTCGTAGAGCGAGGGAATCACGACGCAGCCGGCCCGGTGGACGAGCGACCGCAGCTCGTCGTCGCCGAGGAAGCCGGGGAGGTCGATCAGGTCGCTGACGCCCTCGACGTCGATCTGGGTCTGCAGTTCGGGGAGGTAGCTGCCTCGGCCGGCGATCACACACGACACGTTCGGGACCCGGGCCCGAAGCGTGCGTCATCGCCCGTGCCAGGACCTGGAACCCCTTCTCGTACTGGACGCGTCCCCACGAGACGATCAGCGGCCCCCGCTCGGCCGGTCGGTCGTGCCCGTCCCAGAGGTGCGGGTCGATCCCGTTCGGGATGCGGACGACCTGCTCGGGTGCCAGTTCGAACCCGGTGACCAACTGGTCGACCATGAATCGGGTCGAGGCGATGAGTCGATCGGCGCGGAACGCCAGCCACCACTCGATCGAGTTGACGTCGGTCGGCTCGCCGATCGGCAGGTTGCCGCCGTGGCGTACTCGCTCGGTGCCGTGCATGGTCAGCACGAACGGCACGCCGTGGTGGCGGGCGAGCGTGTCGGCCGCCCAGCCCACCTTCCAGTCGTGGCCGTGCACGACGTCGGGCTGCCAGCCGGCCAGCGGCGAGTCGGCGTCGAGCGCCAGCTGGACGAGGGCGTGATCGGCCGACGCGGTGAGTGCGAGGTAGCGCTCGGCGGGGATGTGGGGAAGGTCGATCGCGGCCCGCAGCACCCGGACGCGGTCCGATCGTTCGGCCGCGAGCGTCGGCGCCACGATCGGCGATCGTCAGCACGACGACGTCGTGGCCGGCGTCGGCCAGCGCGTGGCTCAGACCGTACACATGCGCTGCCGGTTCCGCCGGTCTCGCGCGGCGGGAAGTCCCAGGTCAGCATCGAGCACGCGCACGACTCGCACCGTAAGCCGTTACGGTGGTCCGTCGATGCCGACGCACGATCAGCTCATCGGTGAACTCGACCTCCACCTCTTCGCCGAGGGGACCCATCGTCGGTTGTGGGAACTGCTGGGCCCGCAGTCCGTCGGTCGCACCCCGGACGGCGTCTGGGCGACACGTTTCTCGGTGTGGGCGCCCAACGCCCGTGCGGTCGCGGTGGTCGGCGACTGGAACGACTGGACCCCCGAACCGCTCGAACGGGTGGAGCAGGACGGGCCCGACCGGCATCTGGTCGGTGGTGTCGAACGCTCCCCGCCCCGGGCACTGCTACAAGTTCGAGATCACGACATCCGAAGGTCGCACGATCCGCAAGGCCGACCCGATGGCGCGTCAGACCGAGCAGCCACCGAGCGACGCAAGCGTGGTGCCGAGCTTCGATGACTTCGAGTGGTCCGACGACGAGTGGATGCAGCGCCGCGGCGACACGCTCGCCGGGACCGCGCCGATGCGCGTCTACGAGATCCATCTCGGTTCGTGGCGCCGCTCGGTCGACAGCTGGGACGCGCTCGGCGGAGCAGGTCGGCGACCACGTGCAACGGCTGGGGTTCACCCACGTCGAGCTGCTGCCGATCGCCGAACACCCCTTCGGTGGATCGTGGGGATACCAGGTGTCGGGGTACTACGCACCGACTGCCCGCTTCGGCGACCCCGACGGTTGTCGTCGCTTCGTCGACACGCTGCACCGCCGTGGCATCGGCGTGATCGTCGACTGGGTCCCCGCACACTTCCCGAAGGACGATTGGAGCCTCGGGTCGCTTCGACGGCACCGCCGCTCTACGAGCACGCCGATCCGCGACGGGGCGAGCACCCCGACTGGGGCACCTACGTGTTCGACTACGGCCGCAACGAGGTCCGCAACTTCCTCGATCGCGAACGCGCTGTACTGGCTCGACGAGTTCCACATCGACGGACTCCGCGTCGATGCCGTGGCGTCGATGCTCTATCTCGACTACTCGCGTGGCCCGGGCGAGTGGAGTGCCAACGAGCACGGCGGCCGTGAGCATCTCGAGGCGATTCGACTCCTCCAGGAGACGAACACCGTCGTCGGCGAGGAGTTCCCCGACGTGCTGATGATCGCCGAGGAGTCGACCGCATGGCCCGGTGTCACCCACCCGGTGTCGGAGGGTGGGCTCGGGTTCAGCCACAAGTGGAACCTCGGCTGGATGCACGACTCGCTCGGCTACATGGAGCTCGACCCGGTGCATCGCGCGCATCACCACAACGAGATGACCTTCGCGCAGCTCTACGCCTACAACGAGCGCTTCGTGCTGCCGCTCAGCCACGACGAGGTCGTGCACGGCAAGGGCAGCCTGCTGGCGAAGATGGGTGGTGACGACTGGCAGAAGTTCGCCGGTCTCCGGGCACTGCTTGCCTGGCAGTGGTCGCTCCCCGGCGCACCGCTGCTGTTCATGGGCGCCGAGCTCGCCCCGTGGCAGGAGTGGAACGATGCGGCGGAACTCCCGTGGCACCTGCTCGACCATGCTTCGCACCGCGGCGTCCACGACGTGATCGCCGAGATGAGCCGCTCGGCCGACGCATTCCCGGCGCTGTGGCGGCGTGACACCGACCCGGCCGGATTCCAGTGGCTCGACGCCGACGACGCCGACCACTCGATGTACGCGTTCCTCCGTTGGGACGACCACGGTGCCGCGGCGGTCGCCTGCATCGCGAACTTCACGCCGGTTCCACGGCCCGGCTATCGCGTCGGGCTGCCGTGGAACGGCGAGTGGGAGGTCATCCTCGACACCGACGCAGCCGCCTGGTGGGGGAGCGGCCATCGTTCGATCGGCCCGGTCGTCGCCACCGACGACGAACCGTGGCAGGGTCAGCCCTCGTCGGCGCTGCTCGACGTCGGCCCGATGTCGATGCTCTGGCTGGCGTCGCCGGCGCGACCCTGACCGGCCGTCAGGCGTTGGCGCCGACGGAGCGCAGCGTGGCCGCGGCTTCCTCGGGCGCGACGATGTTGATCAGCACCCCGGTGCCGCGCTCGAAGCCGGCCTGCGTGGTGACCTGCGGCCAGATGTGGAGGTGCCAGTGGTAGTCGCCGGTGTGCTGATGCGGCGCGGTGTGCAGGCCGAGGTTGAACGCGACGTCGCCGAGCGCCTTGTTGAGATGTCCGATCGCGTCGCGGAGCGCGATGCCGACCGCCCGCAGCGATTCGTCCGATGCGTTGGGGAAGTGGGCGTGCTGCTCCGGCGGCACGATCGATCATCTCGTACGGGACGCCGCTCGCGAACGGGCACATCACGACGACGTCGTCGTTGGCGATCACGATCCGATGGTCGGCGGCGAGTTCGGCCTCGACCGTGGTGGCGAGCAGCGACCCACCGGCGAAGCGGGCGAAGGCGCGCTCCTCGTCGAGCACCTCGCTCGGGACGAACGGGAGCCCGAGGATCTGACCGTGCGGGTGGGCGACCGATGCGCCGGCCTCGCGGCCGTGGTTGACGATCACCTGGGTGTACCGGACGAACGGAAGCGCCGCGTGCTCGGCGAGTCGCCGCTTGCAGGACGAACATCAGCTCGGCGGCGTGGTCGTCGTCGAGCAGGTGGAGGCCGCCGTCGTGATCGCGGTCGGTACACGAACACCTCGTGGATGCCGCTCGCCTCGGCCTTGACGTGGACCGGGCCGAGGTTGTGGACCGTGAACGCATCGTCGCCGTCGAACGCCGGATAGCGGTTCGGGATGACCCGCATCGACCAGGTGCCGTCCTCCTCGGTCGTTTCGATCGCCGGCGGGGTCTCCTCTTCGTTCCCGGGGCAGAACGGGCACGGCCGATCGAGCTGCGAGGTCGTCGCTCGTGGTCGCGCGGCGCGAAGTCGCTCGGGCGTTCGGCCCGGTCGGGAACGATCGTCACCCATCGCCCGTTGAGAGGGTTCAGCCGCATCTGACTCATTGTCTGCCAAGGTTACGACCCGCGGCCACCACATGGGTGACATGTGCGCAGAACTCAGTTGGTCCGGGGTTCGTCGTCCTGCTCGCCGGACACGTCGTCGATGATCTCCGACGCCAGCGAGCTGATCCGGATGTCGGGCATCGGTTTGCCCGACCGTTCGCTCAGCATCGCATCGAGCATCTCGCGGCGATCCAGTCGATTCTGGTTCCACCGGTGCATCCCCCACCCGATGAGCGCCCCGACGCGCGAACACGACCAGACCGCCGACGCCGTCGAGCCAGAAGTGGTTGGCGGTGACGACGATGCAGAACAGCGTGGTCGCCGGATAGAGCAGCACCAGCGACCTTCGTCCAGCGTCGCCGCAGCAGCGGCCAGACGGCGAGCGCACACCAGGTCGACCAGCCGATGTGCAGGCTCGGCATCGCCGCGTACTGGTTCGAGATCGAGGCGACCTCTTCGGAGTCGAAACGCCATGGGCCGCCGTAGACGCTCAGCGTGTCGACGAAGCCGAATCCGTTGTCGCCGGTGAAGGTCTTCTCCTTGCCCGAACGCAGGTCGCTCTCGACGCAGGCGCCGCCGAACTCGACGCTGTCGGGGCTCGGGCACGGTTGGTCGAGCAGGCGCGGCGGCATCAGCGGGAAGAACGCGAAGCCGATGATCGCGAGCGCGGTCATCGCCGCCAGCGTGTTGCGCCACTGCGGGAACACGTCGGCGCGCTTGAAGAACAGGAGCACGAACACCGCGAGCGTGACGAAGAAGTGGGCGGTGCCGTAGTAGACGTTCCAGAACTGGATGAACCACGTGCTGAGCGAGGAACACCTCCTGCAGCGACTCCTCGTGGAACAGACCGAGGAACCGTTCGATCCGGATGACGCGCTCGGCGTTGTGGAACGCGGCCTCGGGGACGCCGTCGGCGGCGATCTGGTTCGATCCGAATCGGTTGCGGATCCAGGAGTAGACGACGTAGAACGCCGCGACGATCAGCGCCTCCTTCCACCAGTGCAGGCGGTGGACGCGTTCGGGAGCGTCGACTGTGGGGCTCCCCTCCGTCATCGGGGTCACTGTATTCGCTGCCGCCGTCAGGCGGTGCAGCACTTGTCGAGGAACGACGCCCGGTCGACGAGTGCGCGGGTGATCTTGCCGGCCGCAACGAGTCCACCGCGTGTCCGACACCGACACCGTGAACGTCAGTCGTCGTCCGTCGATCTTGTCGAGGACGGCTTCGGCGGTCACCGCTGCGCCCACGGGTGTGGGTTGGAGGTGATCGACGCGGATCCGCATCCCGACCGACGCGACGGAGTCGTCGAGTTCGTCGGCGAGCGCGGACACGGTCGCCTGCTTCGCAGAGCGCGATCAGCCGGGGTGTTCCCAGCACGTCGATGTCACCGGAGCCGAGTGCGGCCGCGGTGTCGACATCGCTGACCACGAGGCTCGCCGTCCCGCGCATTCCCGTCTCGACTGTCACGATCACCGACGCTAACGCGCCTCGAGCGAGTCGGCACGTTCGATCACGGGATGTAGTCGCCGAGCACCGCTGCGGTGCGGTCGAGCGACGCCTGCAGTTCGGCGCGGCTCGTGCCGGGTCGAGGTCGGAGCGTGCCAGCTCGGCGTGCACGTCGCGGATCACCCAGCCGTTCCGCTTGTCGACCCACGTCGGGATGACGGTGGGCGCCGCGACGACTGACGTTGCCGACACCGTCGACCTCGATCTCGAACTCGACGATCGCGGCGTCCTGACTGCTCGCGGCCACGCTTCGTTGACGGGGAGGTTCGACAAGATGTTGCCGATGCCCGTAGGCGACCCAGACGTCGTTGATCTTTCGGATCGGCTGGACGACGTGTGCGTGGTGACCGACGAGCAGATCGATCGCTCCGCTGGCGGTGAGCTGCTCGGCGACGGTCGAGCTGCTGTTCGTTGGGCTCGGTGACCTTCTCGGTGCCCCAGTGCATGCTGACGACGACGACGTCCGCACCGAGGTCGCGGGCGGAGTTGGCATCACGGATGATGCGGACCGGATCGATCAGGTTGGTTCGCCACGGCTCGGCGGTCGGGACCGGGATGCCGTTGGTCCCGTACGTGTACGACAGGTGTCCGATCCGCACGCCGTCGACGTCGAACACCTCGGGCAGGCTCTCGAGTTCGTCACGGGCCATGCCGGCCTGGCCCATCCCGTTCTCGAGCAGCACCTCGACGGTGCGGTCGACCCCGCCGACGCCGCGATCGAGCACGTGATTGCTGGCGGTCGAACAGCGGTCGTACCCCGCCTTCGCCATCGCGCTCACGATCTGGGGTGGGACGCCGTACAGCGGGTCGGTCGTGAACTCTTCACCCGCCGGCGCGATCGGCGTCTCCAGATGGCAGGTGGCGACGTCGGCCCGTGAGATCGTCGGGGCGACGTCGGCGAACATCGGGAAGAAGTCGTACCCGGTGCCACCGGTGTATTCGTTCGCCCGTCGCCAGAGTGGACTGTGCGGCAGCGTGTCGCCGGTGAACGACATCGTGACCGACGGCGGGCCACCGGCAGCCGTCGTGGGAAACGGGCGGCTCGGCGGTCGTCGTCGGCTGTCGGCGGCTTCGGACGTACGCGGTGCTCGCCGCAGCGTTGCTCGGCCCCATCGGACACGAGGTCGCCGTCGGTGCCGCACGCCGCCGACGAACAGCAGCACAGCGACCACCAGCTGCGTGCCCACCGAGCTCGTCGTTCCTCGCACGTCGACATGTTCGCACGTTCGCGGCGGACAACGAGAAGAAGAGCCAATCCCTTTCGTAGGCTGGTCGGGTGATCGACCAAGACGTCCTGGAACGAGTACTCGCCGGTGCCACAACGACCGGCGCCGATTTCGCCGAGGTGTACGCCGAAGACAAACGGTCGACGTCGGCCGGACTCGACGACGGTCGCATCGAGCAGGTGACCAGCGGCCGCGACCGTGGCGCCGGGATCCGCGTCATCGCCGGCGAGACCACCGGGTTCGCGTACACGTCCGACCTGTCCGAAGCCGGGCTGGCCGCCGCCGCGACCGCGGCTGCTGCGGCCGCCAAGCAGGGCGGCGGCGGCGTCGAGACCGTCGGTCTCACCCGTGCCGAACAGCACCGCCCGAACGCGATCGTCCACGAGCCCGATTCGATCGCCAAGGCCCGCAAGGTCGAGCTCCTCAACCGGATGAACGACGCGGCCCGCTCGTACGGTCCCGAGATCGTGCAGGTGTCGGCCGGCTACGGCGACAGCACCAAGCGGGTGCTCGTGGCGAACACCGACGGCGTCCTCGCCGACGACGAGATCATCCGCACGCTGCTCCGCGTCAACGCGGTGGCGAACGGCGACGGCGGGATGCAGACCGGCTACCAGTCGATGGGTCACACCGTCGGCTTCGAGATCTTCGACACGGTCGACGTCGAGGAGATGGCACGCGAGGCGGCCCGCCAGGCGATCACGAAGCTGTCGGCTCGGCCCGCGCCGTCGGGCGAGATGCCCGTCGTCATCAAGCACGGCACCGGTGGCGTGCTGTTCCACGAGGCGTGCGGTCACGGCCTCGAGGCCGACCACATCCAGAAGGGTGCCAGCGTGTACGCCGGCAAGGTCGGCAAGCAGGTCGCCAACCCGCTCGTCACGCTCGTCGACGACGGCACGATGCCCGGCGAGTGGGGCACGCTCGGCATCGACGACGAGGGCCAGCGCACCCAGCGCAACGTGCTGATCGAGGACGGCATCCTCACCGACTACATGTGGGACTTCCTGCGGTCGCGCAAGGAGGGTCGCCCGCAGTCGGGCAACGGTCGACGCCAGAGCTACCAGCACCTGCCGATGGTGCGGATGACCAACACGTTCGTGATGAACGGTCCCGACGATCCCGACGACATCGTCGCCTCGACCCCGAACGGCGTCTACGTCGCCAAGCTCGGCGGTGGCAGCGTCAACACGGCGTCGGGTGACTTCGTGTTCGGCATGACCGAGGCCTACCTCATCGAGGACGGCAAGATCACCGAGCCGCTCCGCGACGGCAACCTGATCGGCAACGGCCCGAAGGTGCTGCAGGACATCGACATGCTCGCGAACGACTTCTCGATGGGCAGCCCCGGCACGTGCGGCAAGGACGGCCAGGGCGTGCCCGTCGGCGATGGCCAGCCGACGCTGCGGGTGAAGGCGCTGACGGTCGGAGGCACCGCAGCATGAGCGTCAACGACACGACCGCCGAGTTGCAGGCGGTTGCCGACCGCGTGGTCGAGCAGGCCGGCGCCGGCGAACAGATCGAGGCGTTCGTCTCGCGCGGCGGCGAGACCGAGGTCCGGGTGTACCAGGGCGACGTCGAACACTTCGTGTCGGCGCAGGCCGAGGGCATCGGCATCCGGGTGATCAAGGACGGCCGCACGGGGTTCGCCTACGCGGGCACCCTCGACGAGGCGGCGGTCCGCGAGGTGCTCGCCGAGGCGCGTGACAACGTCGAGTTCGGCACGGTCGACGAGTGGGCCGGTCTCGCCGAGCCCGACGGCGTCGAGCCCACCGAGCAGCCGCTGTGGAACGATGCGCTCGCCGAGTTCGCCACCGATCGCAAGATCGACATCGCGAAGGAACTGGAGAAGCTCGCGTCGGGCCTCGACCCGCGCGTTCGTGTCGACGACGCGAACTATGCCGACGCATGGGGAGAGGCGGCGGTCGCGTCGACCGCCGGGATCCGCCAGTCGGGTCGCGAGAACGGCTGCTACGTGTCGGTCTCGACGCTGGCCGACGAGGGCGAGGGCGACGACGCCGAGACCCAGACCGGGTTCGGCTTCTCGGTCGGCAAGTCGCCCGACGAGTTCGACCTCGACCGCGCCGCCCGCGAGGCCAGCGACCGGGCGACCCGGCTGCTCGGCGCGACGAAGCCGTCGTCGAAGCGGGTCACCGTCGTGCTCGACCCGTTCGTGACCGCGCAGTTCCTCGGCGTCATCTCGTCGACGCTCAACGGCGAGGCCGTCGTGAAGGGTCGCTCGCTCTTCGCCGACCGCCTCGGCGACAGGTGGCGGCATCCGGCGTCACGTTCGTCGACGACCCGACGAACCCCAAGGCGTACACCTCGACCGACGTCGACGGCGAAGGTCTCGCCGCGCGCCGCAACGTGCTGATCGAGAACGGCGTGCTCAAGCAGTTCGTGCACAACTCGTACTCGGCGCGCCGTGCCGACGACCGTGTCGACCGGCAACGCGACGCGCGGCGGTTTCGCCGGCACACCCGGCGTCGGGTGCCTCGCGCTCTCGCTCGAGCCGGGCACGCGCTCCCAGGCCGAGATCGTCGCGGGCATCGACGACGGACTGCTCGTGCAGCAGATGCAGGGCCTGCACTCTGGCGTGAACCCGATCAGCGGCGACTTCTCGACCGGTGCCGCCGGGCTGATGATCACGAACGGCGAGGTCGGAGCCCCGGTGCGTGAGTTCACGATCGCGTCGACGCTGCAGCGGATGCTGCTCGACATCGTCGAGGTCGGTGGCGACATCGAGTGGCTGCCGATGCGCGCCGCCGGGATGTCGCTCGTGATCTCCGACATCACGATGTCGGGCAACTGACATACTTCGGGGTCGGGAGGTCATTCCGCATGGCGTCGTACCCCAAGCACGTCAACCACGAGCTGAGCCCGATGAAGTGCCCCGTGCACCTGGACGACGTCGACCTGTTCGGCGAGGGCGCCCAGGAACACTGGTACGAGGCGTACGAGATCCTCCACCGCGACGCGCCGGTCCTGCGGATCGAGGGCGGCGGCCTCACCCCGGGCTCCGACGCGTTCGTGCTGACCAAGCACCCCGACGTCACCACGGTCGTCAAGGACCCGGCGCGGTTCCGCAGCGTGACGACGATGCGGGTCGGCCAACTCGTCGACAAGGGGCTCACGCCGGAGGAGGCGTACGCGCAGCACCACAACCTGATGCAGGCGTCGATGGTCTCGCTGCGGCCGACGCAGGAGCTGTACTTCCAGCACCGCAGGGAGCTCACCGACCCGTGGGTCGGGCCCGGCGCGCTCCGCCACCGCGACATGATCACGCGGCATGCGAACGAGCTGATCGACGGGTGGATCGACGACGACAACGAATGAAGCAGGTCGCGGTCGAGTTCATCAGCCGGTTCGCCCGCCCGCTTCCCCAGCGCGTCATGGCGAGCATCCTCGGGTTCCCCCACGCCGACATCCCGCAGCTCGCCGCATGGGGCGACGCGGCGGTCACGCCGTTCGTCCACGGCACCGGCCTCAAGCACGAGCTGACGCCCGAGCAGGCCGAGGACATGCATCGCCCGCCTCGACGGCTTCCAGGACTACATCTACGAACACGTCGCCGCGAAGCGCGCGGATCCCCAGGACGACATGGTCAGCTTCCTGTGCGACGTGCACTACGAGGCGCTCGACCGGAAGCTGACCGACATCGAGATCGCCGGCATCGTCCACGCGATGATCCTCGGCGGCCTCGAGACGACGCAGTACGCACTGGAGGAACAGGCGCAGCTGCTCTGCGAGCACCCGGGCATCTTCGAGCACTCTGCGGACCGACCGGACGAAGCTGCGCGCCTTCGTCGAAGAGACGCTGCGGATGCGCTCGCCCACGCACGGCCTGTCGACGCGCGATCACCGCTCGCGACGAGGTCTTCCAGGGCGTCTCCGTGCCGGCGGGCTCGCTCCTGCACCTGCGCTTCGGCGCGGCGAACGTCGACGGGGAGGAGTTCGACCTGCCCCTTCGACCTGGATCTCGACCGCGAGTCGATCGCCCGCCACGTCACGTTCTCGACCGGACCACGCGTCTGCCCGGGCGCCACGCTGTCGCGTCTCGAGCAGCAGGTCGCCTGGGGTGCGCTGCTCGACCGTCTCGAGTCGATCGAGTACGGCGACGACAACGACTGGCTGCACCAACCGGGCATCATGCTCGGCACGCTCGAGCTCAATCTCCGCCTTCGCAAGGCTGCTGAGCCGCTGTCACTCGGGACGGGCCGAACGAGCACTGCGTCCTGATCCGTCCACCCTCAGTCGGTCGGGTCGTCGGGGCGGAGGTCGTCGAGGAAGTCCTCGAACTCGGCGGCGAGGTCGTCGGCGCTCGGGATCGCGGCCTCGGCTCGACGGTCGAACTCGGCTTCGAGCATCCGCACGTACATCCGCAGCTGTTCGTCGGTCTCGATGATCTCGTCGTGCACCTCACGCCACGACTCGATCTGGTCGCTGAAGTCGACGCCGGCCGGGACACCGAGCACGTGGCTCAGATGGCGCGACAGGGCATCGGTCGCCTGCGGGTGCTCGGCGTTCATCAGGTAGTGCGGGATCCCGACGCGCAAGCGACACCGACGGGATGTCGCGTGCGTCGAGCGCGGCGTGGAGCACGCCGGCGATCCCGGTGACACCCTCGTACGACGGTGCGACGAGACCGAGTCGGCGAGCGAGGTCGGCGTTGGCCGTGCTGCCCGTGACCGGTGGACGCCGGGTGTGCGGGATCGCCTCGGCGGCCGAGCCGACGGTGACGACCGCCTCGCAGCCGAGCGCCTCGGCGACGGTCACGATCGCGTCGACGTAGGTCGACCAGTACAGATGCGGTTCGACGCCGACGAGCGACACGATGTCGCGGTGGCCGGGATTGCGTTGGAGCACGATCTCGTTCGACGGCCACTGGATCTCGCGGATGCCGTCGTCGATCGAGACCGACGTGGCGCTGCTGCGTGAAGTCGTAGAACGGGTCGGGGTCGATCTCGCCGACGATCACCGCCTGCTCGTGGTCGATGAACGACTCGACCGCATGGCTCGCCGCGCTCGCCACGTCGAACCAGCCCTCGAGCCCGACCAGCATCACCGGGCGATCGAGCGTGCCGATGTCGCCCGTCGAGAAGTCGAGCACCTCGGTGACGTCCACGGCGGTCAGTCTGCCAGTGCGCCGACGACGTGGTCGACCGAGCGGGTGAGCGCCTCGACGTCGGACGGTTCGATGGCCGGGAACATCCCGACCCGCAGCTGGTTGCGGCCGAGCTTGCGGTACGCGTCGGTGTCGAGGATGCCGTTGGCGCGCAGCGCCGTGCAGACGTCGTTCGGCGTCGATCGCATCGTCGAGGTCGATCGTGCCGACCACGTTCGACCGCTCGGCCGGGTTCGCGCACGAACGGCGTGGCCCACTCGCGCGACTCGGCCCACCCGTACAGGGTCGCGGCCGACTCGGCGCTGCGACCGGCCGCCCAGCCGAGGCCACCGTTGTCGAGCATCCAGTCGAGCTGCGCGTCGAGCATCACCAGCGTCGCCACCGCCGGGGTGTTGTAGGTCTGGTTCTTGGTCGAGTTGTCGAGCGCGATCTGCAGGTCGAGCGACGCCGGACGCCACCGGTCGCGAGCTGCCGATCTCGTTGATCCGCTCGATCGCTGCCGGCGAGCAGGCGGCGAGCCACAGTCCGCCGTCGGACGCGAAGCACTTCTGCGGGGCGAAGTAGTAGACGTCGACCTCGCTCGGCGACCAGCGTGAGGCCGCCGGCGGCCGAGGTGGCATCGACGGCGACCAGCGCCGTGTCCGGCCGACGTGCCGGCCGGCCGTCGCAGGTCCATCGCCACGCCGGTCGAGGTCTCGTTGTGCGTGAGCGCGTACAGGTCGATGCCGTCCTCGGCCGCGAGGGTCGGGTGCGTGCCGACCTCGCTCGCGATCGACCGTCGGGTCGCCGAGGTGCGGGGCAGCGGCGCAGGCTTCGGCGAACTTCGACGAGAACTCGCCGAACACGGCGTGCTGGCTGCGCTCGCGCGACGAGCCCGAACGTCGCGACGTCCCAGAACACCGTCGACCCGCCGTTGCCGAGCACGATCTCCCAGCCGTCGGGCAGCTCGAACAGCTCGGTCAGCTTGGAGCGGACCGCGCCGACGAGGTTCTTGACCGGTGGCTTGCGGTGGGACGTGCCGAGCAGCGTGTCGCGGGCGGCGACGATCGCGTCGACCTGCTCGTGGCGGACCTTCGACGGGCCGCAGCAGAAGCGTCCGTCGCCGGGCAGGAGGTCGGTCGGGATGGTGATCTGGTCGGGCGTCGCGCTCACCCGGCAAGCATGGCGCCGTCGTCGGGCAGTCGAAACCCGGAATCGACGGCGTGGAGCACTCCGGTATCGTCGGCGAGTGTGAACCGCACATCCCAACGTCTCTCCGCCATCCAACCCTCGGCCACCCTCGCCGTCGACGCCAAGGCCAAGGCGCTGAAGGCAGCCGGAGAGAACGTGATCGGCTTCGGAGCCGGCGAGCCCGACTTCCCGACCCCGGCACACATCGTCGAAGCCGCGCAGGCGGCGTGCGCCGATCCGAAGAACCACAAGTACTCGCCGGCCGGCGGTCTGCCCGAGCTCAAGGAGGCGATCGCCGCGAAGACGCTGCGCGACTCGGGCTTCGAGTGCGATCCGTCGCAGGTGCTCGTCACCAACGGTGGCAAGCACGCGGTGTACACCGCGTTCGCCGCGCTGTGCGACCCGGGCGACGAGGTCATCTGCCCGGCGCCGTACTGGACCACCTACCCCGAGGCGATCACGCTCGCCGGCGGCGTCCCCGTCGTGATCGACACCGACGTCGAGTCGGGTTTCAAGGTCACGATCGAGCAGCTCGATGCCGCGCACGACCGACCGCACGAAGGTGCTGCTGTTCGTCAGCCCCGACAACCCGTCGGGCGCGGTGTACACGCCCGCCGAGGTGCAAGGCGATCGGCGAGTGGGCCGTGGCGAACGGCGTCTGGGTGATCACCGACGAGATCTACGAGCACCTCACCTACGGCGCCAACGAGTTCTCGTCGATGCCGACGCTCGTGCCCGACCTCGCCGAGCAGTGCCTGATCGTCAACGGCGTGGCCAAGACCTACGCGATGACCGGGTGGCGGGTCGGCTGGATGATCGGCCCGACCGACATCGTCAAGCCGTCGACCAGCTTCCAGTCGCACGCCACCTCGAACGTCGCCAACGTCTGCCAGCGCGCGGCGCTCGCCGCCGTGTCGGGCTCGCTCGACGACGTCGAGATGATGCGTGAGGCGTTCACCCGTCGGCGCCGAGCTCATCCACGGGATGCTCAACGACATCGACGGCGTCGTCTGCCCCGAGCCGCAGGGAGCGTTCTACGCCTTTCCCGACCTGCGCCAACTGCTCGGCCGCGAGTACGGCGGCGTCACCGCCAACACCACGCTCGAGCTCGCCGACATCGTGCTCGACCAGGCGAAGGTCGCCTGGGTGCCCGGTGAGGCGTTCGGGACTCGCCGGCTACGGCCGCTTCAGCTTCGCGCTCGGCGACGCCGACATCGAAGAGGGCGTCGCCCGCTTCGCCGCGCTCGTCGGCTGACCGACGCCGTCGACGATCAGTCGAGCGAGTCGGGCATCGTGCCCGACCCGCGAGCTGAAGTGCTCGACGGCGATCACGACGCCGCGCACCGATCAGCGCGAGCACGATCGGCAGCGCAACGTCACCCGATGGTGCTTCGAGCGTCGTGGTGAACGTCCCGTTCGGCCACGGCCACAGCACGCGCATCGAGCCGAGCATCAGGCCGATCATCGCGGCGATCACCTGGTTGCGGTAGTGCTCGAGCAGCCAGTTGAGCAGCGTCGAGAAGAGCGGCGAGCCCGACGACGCAGCCGACCACGAAGGCTGCGAGCGATGCGAAGTCGCGGTCGTTGACCGCGCCGAGCACCTCGGTGTACATGCCGAGCATGACGAGGATGAACGAGCCCGAGATGCCCGGGCAGGATCATTGCGCAGATGGCGATCGCCCCGGCCAGGGCGAAGACCCAGAACGGCTGCGTGACGATCTCCTCGGCGCCTTCGGCGACCTCGGTGTCCGTCGCGGAGGCCGAGCAGGAAGAACATCACGACGCCGACGCCGGCGATGATCGCGATCGGCGACGCGCGTCGACTCGTTCGAGCAGGTGCCAGGCGATCCAGATCGTCCCGACGACGAGACCGAAGAACAGCCCGGCCATCGCGATCGGTCTCGTCTTCGAGCAGGCGTTCGAGCACCGACGACAGCGCCGCGACCGCCGCGAGGATGCCGACGAGCAGTGCGATCAGCCAGATCCACTCGATGTCGCGAAGCGTCTGCCTGAACCCGGCGATGTCGCCGGTCAGCAGCTGTTTGAGGCCACGTGCACCGGTCCGGATGTTGCGGATCAGCCGGTCGTAGATCCCCAGGACGAGCGCAACGGTTCCACCGGACACACCCGGCACGATGTCGGCGGCGCCCATGGCGAACCCGCGTGCGACCTGCGCGACGTGGTCGAGGGGTGATCGTCGGGTCTCGGGCACGGCTGGTGAGGCTACCGAGCCCACCAGATCGAATGGCGGAGGGCGAGCCCTGACACGACGACCAGGACGCAGACACTCGGCGACCTGTTCGACCGCGCCGAGGATGTCGCCGCTCACTCCGCCGAACGCGCGGTGGGCGATCAGCGCGACGATCGACGGCGCCGATGCCGGCGGCCGAGCGCGAGCGGGCAGCACCCACCAGCCGACGGCGAGCGCACCGAGGGCGATCGCCGCGGTGCACGCCGAGCGCCGCCCGTCGGGTCGACAGCGTTCGCGCGTAGTCGGCACCGAGGCCCTCGGCCGGGACCGGTCGGAGCCAGCCCCATCACGGCCACCGCTGCCCCGCGTCCGAGGGTGTGGGCGGCGACGAGGCCGCCGAACGCCGCGGCCGGACCGAGCGACGCGACGCACAGCACCCGGATCAGGATCGACCCGACCATCGCGGCGACGCCGTAGCTGCCGTGCCGCGAGTCCTTCGAGGATCTCCCGGCGACGCTCCGGCGTCCATCCACCCATCGCGTCGGCGGTGTCGGCCAGGCCGTCCTCGTGGAACGCACCGGTGATCATCACGCCGACCATCACCGCGACCGCGGCGGCGACGGTCGCCGGCACCAGTTGCCCGAGCCCGGCGGCCACGCCGCCGACGGCGACGCCGATCGCCGCGCCGACGACCGGGAACCAGGGCACGGAGGCGGCGAGGTCGGGCGCAGCCCGGAGCCGGATCGGGATGCGGGTGAGGAACTGCAGGGCGCCGAGGACGCCGAGGGGCGGCATCAGCCGGCTGGGCCGAACCACTCGTCGAACGTCGCGACCTCGACGACACCGGCGCACGCCATCTTCACGAGGGGAACCGCGGCCATGGCGCCCGAGCCCTCGCCGAGGCGCATGTCGAGGTCGAGCAGCGGGCGCTTGTCGAGGCGGTCGAGCAGCAGCCGGTGGCCGGGCTCGGCCGAGCAGTGACCGACGATGCAGTGGTCGAGTGCGGTCGGCTCGGCGACGTGGAGCGGCAGCATCGACGCGGTGCAGATGTAGCCGTCGAGCACGACGGGGATCGACCGATGTCGCGCGGCGACGGCTGCAGCCGCCATGCCGACCAGCTCGGAGCCGCCGACCTCGCGCAGGATCTCGAGCGGGTCGACGACGCCGGCGATGCGTCGCACCGACTCCTGCACGGCGATCTGTTTGCGTTCGAGACCGGCGTCGTCGACGCCGGTGCCGCGACCGACCCACACCGTCGCCTCGCCGCCGGCGAACGCTGCGGCGATCGCTGCGGCAGCGGTGGTGTTGCCGATACCGAGTTCGCCGAGCACCAGCAGGTCGGTGTCGAGGTCGTCGACTGCGGCGAATGCGGTCGCCGTGATCTCGTCGAAGCGCTCCGGGGTGAGCGCCGGTCCGTGGCGCATGTCGGCGGTCGGGCGGCCGACGCCGACGTCGACGGCGGTGACCGTGGCGCCCGGCCGCGCCGGCGAAGGCGTTGATCGTGGCGCGACCCTGTCGTGTCGCGTCGAGCATCGCCGCGGTGACCTCGCTCGGGTAGTTGCTCACGCCGGCCGCGGCCACGCCGTGGTCGGCGGCGAAGACGAGCGCCGCCGGACGCTCGACCGTCGGAGCTGCGCTGCGCTGCCAACCCGCCTTCCACACGGCGACGTCGTCGAGCCAGGCGAGCGCTCCGGCCGGCCGCAGGACGCTGTCGGCGCGCGACCGCGTGCGCGGCGCGCGCTGCCTCGTCGGGTGTCGGGAGGTCGGCGAGTCGGTCGCGGAGCAGGCTCATGTCAGATGGTTCCAGGGGTCGTCGAGTCGGATGGCTCGGCCGGCGACGAGCAGCAGCGCCGGATCGGCGACCTCGGCCCAGGCCTGGTTGACCCAGCCCAGCACGTCTCGGTATCGCCGACCGAGCTCGGTCTCAGGGTGGACGCCGAGTCCGACCTCGTTGGTGATCGCCACGGTCGGCTCGGATCGCTCGGCCGCGGCGGCCGCGCGGCGCTGCCGCCCGCGTGCGGATCTCGTCGTCGCCGAGTTCGCGCCACATCAGGTTCGAGGTCCAGAGGGTGAGGCAGTCGATGATCGCCAACCCGTCGCCGACCGACGAGAGGGCACCGACGAGATCGACCTCCTCCTCGATCGTCGCCCAGGCCGCCGGCCGCTCGCGCACGGTGACGGTCGATCCGCTCGGCCATGTCGGGATCGGCGTCGCGGTCGGCGGGTGGGCGCGGTCGCGATGTAGGTGACCGGCGATCCCGGCCGCGTGATGCCGGTGGCCGATGTCGACGGCCAGCGAACTCTTGCCGCTGCGCGCGCCGCCGATCAGGAGTGTGAGCGTCACGGTGGTCTCAGTAGTCGATGCCGCGCATCGCACGGATGCCCTGCTGGTACGCGTGCTTGATCTCGGTCATCTCGGTGACCGTGTCGGCGAGCTCGATCAGCTCGGGCGCAGCGTCGCGCCCGGTCACGATCACGTTCACGTGCGACGGACGGTTGCGGATCGGCTCGACGATCTGCTCGATCGGGAGCCATCCGAACGAGCTGAGGTACGTCAGCTCGTCGAAGATCAGCAGTTGGTGCTCACCGGCGGCCATCAGCGAACACGCCGTCGCCCACCCCTCCGCGCGCGTGGGCGATGTCGTTCGACAGGTCGTCGGAGTTCCAGGTGAACCCGTCGCCGAAGGCGTGCCAGTCGACGCCCAGCTGCCGTCCGACCTTCTCTTCGCCGACGTTCCAGTTGCCCGACTTGATGAACTGCACGACGGCCACGTTCCAGTCGCGGGCGACCGCACGGATCATCATCCCGAACGCCGACGACGACTTGCCCTTGCCGTTGCCGGTGTTGACGACGACGAGCGACTCGGCGCGGCGAAGCCCGTCGGGGCGTGGGCGTCGATCGTCGTGGGGGTCACGTCGGTGCAGTCATGAGATGGGGCAGGCTACGCACCACCGGCTACGGTGTCGAACTGTCGTCGACAGAGCGAAGTCCGGTGAGATTCCGGCACTGTCCCGCAACGGTGATGATCAGGTTCCACGGTTCCTGATCGAGTCCGGTCGCCTCTGTCGCCGACGCGAAACATCCATCCCTCGAGGCAAGGGAAGGTTCGCACTCCATCGTCGGCCGATGGTGATGGAACCCAGCTTGTCCTCCACATTCCACTGGAGGAACACCATGAACACCCGCACACTGGTCGCCACACTGGCCGGCCTGTCACTCGTCGCCGCCGCGTGCGGCAGCGACTCGGACAGCGACGCGTCGACGAGCACCGACGCGGCGACCGAGCCGGCCACCGACCGACCGACGCCGACACCGAGCCGGCCACGACCGACGACGGTCGGCCGACGTGCCCGAGCGAGTCGTCTCGCTCAGCCCGACCCACACCGAGATGATGTTCGCGATCGGTGCCGGCGACCTGCTCGTCGCCGTCGACGACTTCTCGAACCACCCGGCCGAGGCGCTCGAGCTGCCGAACGAGCTGTCCGGCTTCGAGCCGAACGTCGAGGCGATCGCCGCCTTCGAGCCGGACCTCGTCCTGATCGGTGGTGACTTCACCGGACTCGGCGACCAGCTCGCCGAACTCGACATCGAGTCGTGGGACGGCCCTGCCGCAGTGACCATCTCCGACACCTACGCCCAGATCGAGCAGCTCGGCGCCGCGACCGGCAACGTCGCCGAAGCCGCCGAACTCGTGTCGTCGATGCAGACCCGGATCGACGAGATCGTGGCGGCGGTTCCACAACCGGACGCGCCGCTGAGCTACTACCACGAGCTCGACCCGACCTACTACTCGGCGGACTCGACGACGTTCATCGGCGAGATCTACAGCCTGCTCGGGCTGGTCGAACATCGCCGACGCCGACGAGTCGGAGAGCTTCGGATTCCCGCAGCTCAACGCCGAGGTCATCATCGACGCGAATCCCGACCTGATCTTCCTCGCCGACACGAAGTGCTGCGCCGAGACGCGCCGACACCGTCGCCGCTCGACCCGGCTGGGATGCGATCGCCGCGGTGCAGAACGGCAACGTGATCGAGATGGACGACGACATCGCCTCCCGCTGGGGCCCGCGCATCGTCGACTACCTCGAAGCGGTCGCCGCCGCCGTCGAGCCGGCTGCCGTCCCGGCCTGAACGTGAGCTCGACCACCGTCGCCGCCGATGTGGCCGCACGCGATCGCGTGTGGTTCGTCGGCGGCGCGGTGTTCGTGCTCGTCTCCGTCGTCGTCGGCGCGTCGATCGGTCCCGCCGGACCGGACTGGTGGCGGGTGCCGCTCGCGCTGTCGACCACCTGCCGCTGATCTCGTTCGACACCGGTGTCAGCGACAGCGAGTGGGCGATCGTGTGGAAGGTGCGGATGCCGCGGGTCGTCCTCGGCTGTCTGGTCGGCGGCATGTTGTCGATCGCCGGCGCCGGCTACCAGGGTGTGTTCCGCAACCCACTCGTCGATCCGTATCTGCTCGGTGCCGCGGCCGGCGCCGGCCTCGGCGCGACGATCGCGCTGACCGTCGGGCGTTCGGCCACCGCCGGGTGGCCGATCGATCCCGGTGCCCGCCATCGCGTTCGGCTTCGCGATCGCGACGGTCATGGTGACCTACTCGGTCGGGGCCGCGTTCGGCGGCTCGCGCAGCGGCGTCACGCTGGTGCTGGCCGGCGTCGCGGTCGTGTCGTTCACCTCTGCAGCGCAGACGTTCGTGCTGCAGCGCAACCTCGATGCGGTGCGCGAGGTGTTCCGGTGGATCCTCGGGAGCCTGTCGCAGGCGACGTGGGGAGACGTCCGTCTCGTGGCGCCGTACGTGGTCGTCAGCTCGATCGTGCTGATGCTGCACCGTCGCCACCTCGACGTGTTCCGCGTCGGTGACGACGAGGCAGCGACGCTCGGGGTGTCGGTCGGACGAACCCGATTCGTGATCGTCATCGCCGCCACGCTCGGGACGGCGGCCGTCGTGTCGGTGAGCGGGCTGATCGGCTTCGTCGGGCTGGTCATCCCGCACGTCGTCCGGCTGATCGCCGGAGCCCGGAATCGTCGGGTCCTCCCGCTGTCGTTGATGGGCGGTGCCGGGTTCCTCGTCCTCGCCGACGTGCCCGGCCGGATGCTGTCGCAACCCGGCCGAGACCCCGATCGGCGTGGTCACGGCGTTCATCGGTGCGCCGTTCTTCATCTACCTGCTGCGGACGCGGAGAGTCGGCGCATGAGCGAACTCGATCTGACCGACGTCGCCGTGCACGTACCGCAAGCGTGAGGCGCTCGCGCCGTTCACCGACACCGTCGGCGCCGGGGGAGTGGGTCGGGTTGATCGGGCCGAACGGCGCCGGCAAGTCGTCGCTGCTCCGGGCGATCGCCGGTCTCGTCGATCACTCGGGCTCGATCGCGCTCGACGGGCGGAGCTTCGACGAGCTTCACGCATCGCGAACGCGCCCGATCGGTCGCCTACGTCCCGCAGGAGCCGCTGATCCCCGACGACATGTCGGTGTCCGACTACGTGCTGCTCGGGCGCACGCCGTACATCGGGTACTGGTCGACCGAGTCGCCGAGCCGACCGCGACGTCGTCGACCGGATGCTCACGCTGCTGCACCTCGACGGGTTCGCCGACCGACTGCTCGGGGCGATGAGCGGCGGCGAGCGGCAACGGTCGGTGCTCGCACGGGCGCTGGCGCAGGAGGCCCCGGTGCTGCTGCTCGACGAACCGACCTCGGCGCTCGACATCGGGCATCAGCAGCAGGCGCTCGAGCTCGTCACCGAACTCCGACGGGATCGTCAGCTCACGGTGATCTCGGCGCTCCACGACCTGACGCTCGCCGGCACCTACACCGACCGGCTCGTGATGCTGCACGAGGGTCGACGGGTCGCATCGGGCCCGGCGCGCGAGGTGCTCACCGCCGAGCGGCTCGGCGAGGTGTACCGGGTGTGCGTGACGGTCGACGTCGACCCCGAGGACGGCGCCGTGATCGTCGTGCCCCGTCGCGGGTTCCCCGCGCCGTGATGTCGCTCGTACGCGGTGGCTGCGACCGGCGTTCCCGTAGCCTCGGCCGCGATGGGCACCGCACGAACCGACGGCCCCTCGCTGCCGTCGGTTCCGGAACCGACGTCTTCGTCGAAACGGGCTCCCGGGGTCCGCCCATTCGACCCGAGACGAGTGCCGTTCTACTACGGCTGGGTCGTCGTGGTCGCGGGAACCATCGGCGCGATCGCATCGGTGCCCGGCCAGACCGCCGGCGTCAGCGTCTTCACCGATGATCTGATCTCGACCACCGGACTGACCCGCCTGCAACTCGCGATCGCCTACCTCGTCGGGACCGGGACGAGTGGGATGCTGCTCGGCGCGGGTGGCCGAGCGATCGACCGGTACGGGTCACGAGTGGTCGCGCTCGGGGCGACGCTCGGCCTGGCGACGACAGTCCTCGGGTTGAGCGTGATCGGGCCGATGAGCACCGCGGTGGGTGTCGTCGTGATGTCGATCGGCTTCGGCTGTCTCCGCTTCAGCGGGCAGGGTCTGCTCACGTTGGCATCGCGGACGATGATCGCGCAGTGGTTCGACCGTCGGCGCGGATTCGTGACCGCCGTGTCGAGCGCGTTCGTCAGCTTCTCGTTCGCCGCCGCCCCGGCGCTGTTCCTCGCGCTGATCGACATCGACGGTTACCGCACCGCGTGGCGAATCATGGCCGTGGTGCTGGTGGTCGTGATCGGCTCGATCATCGTCGTGTTCTATCGGGTGAGCCCGGAGGCGGCCGGGATCGAGATCGACGGGCGCGGCCGCACGCGATCCCCGACGCACCACGAGCTCCGATGATCACGTGGGGACTCGGTCGGTGCCGATCGTCGGAACCGACCGACGATGCCACCCGCGCCGAGGCGCTCCGCGATGTCCGCTTCTGGGCGTTGACGATCCCGGTCGCCGCGCTCTCGTCGACGGGTACTGCGATCACCTTCCACATCGTCGACCTCGGGTCGGAACTGGGGTTGACCGACGACGAGATCGTCCGCATCTTCGTCCCCATCGCATTCGTCAGCGTGCCGGTCACGCTCAGCACCGGTTGGCTGATCGACCGGGTGACACCGCTCGTGATCGCGGCGGCGATGGCCATCGCCCAATTGGTGATGTATCCGATGGTCGGACTGCTCGACACCGCCTGGGGCGCTGTCGTTGCCGTTGTGGCCTGGGGTGTGTCGCAGGGGTGCTTCTCGGCATTGACGTCGGCGTCGATCCCGAAGGTGTTCGGGCGGCGACATCTCGGTGCCATCTCCGGAGCGCAGATGAGCGCCATGGTGATCGGCAGCGCGATCGGGCCGGCGTTCTTCGCCCTCGTGCAATCGCTCACCGGTGGCTATCGCCCCGCGCTCTGGATCTCCGCCGTCATCCCTGCCGTCGGTTTGCTCCTCGCGGTCGAGGGACTCCGACGGCACCGACAGCCCAACTCGTGAGGGTCGGTCGGACAGCGTCCGATTCTCACGAAGTGATGCCGATGAGTCGGCGATGACGGGTCACCGCGAGCGCTGCTCTCGATCGCCTCCACCGATCACCGTCGAGCTCCAAAGAGTGCGAAGGCGCTGTTCACGACGCCGGACGCGAGCTGATCGTCTCGGTCGAGAGGTCGGTGACGCGGACGGTGGCGGATTGTTTACGCTCGGCGCATGGACGAGTACCCGGCATTCGACGGCGTCGAGCCGTACGACACCGTGCGGTCGATCGACGACGAGCGGGCGCACCGCAAGCGGATGTGCGCGATCGGGTATCGCATCCTCGCCGCGCAGCGTTGGGGTCAGCTCGGCGACGGGCACGTGTCGGCACGCGATCCCGAGCTGACCGATCACTTCTGGCTCCTCGACTGGGGCGTCCCGTTCGGTGAGGCGACCGTCGATCGGCTCGTGCTCGTCGGACCGGACGGCCAGGTGAAGGACGCCGACGGCAACCTCACGGGTGCGGTCAACACCGCCGGCTACAACATCCACGCGCCGATCCTCGCCGCCCGCCCCGATGCCGTGTCGGCCGCACACACCCACACCCAGTTCGGCACGCCGTGGTCGGCGAACGTCGAGCCGTTCCGGGCGATCAGTCAGGAGTCGTGCGCGTTCGTGTTCGATCAGGCGATGTTCGACGACGAGGAGGTCGAGGTGCTCTCGATCGACGGCGGCAAGCGGATCGCCGCCGCGATCGGCGAGTCGAAGCTGTGCATCCTGCGCAACCACGGCCTGCTCACCGTCGGCCAGTCGCGTCGAGGCCGCCGTCGGCTGGTTCGTGATGGCCGAACGCGTCGCCGAGGTCCACGTGAAGGCTCCGGACGGCAAGGCCGATCAGCGACGAAGCCGCCCGCATCGCCGCATCGACCCTCTCGCCCGAACCGACCGGTTGGCGCGTGTTCCACTGGCTCCAGCGCAGCCTCGTCCCGGACCCCACCGTCGTCGACTGACGTCAACCGAGCGCGACGACGCCGACCACGCCGACGAGCACCAGCGCGCTCGCTGCGTACTCGGCGCGGGTGTGTCGCTCGCGCAGCCAGATCGCCGAGATCGCGAACGCCAGGACGAGCTCGACCTGTCCGAGCGTGCGGACGCGGGTCGCCGTGGTCAGCGTGACCGCCACCGCCCAGCAGGCCGAGCCGGCGACGCTGAGGATCCCGACCGGGATCGCCGCTCGCCAGTTGACGAACACGTCGCGGAGTGCGGATCGATCGGACACGGCGAGCTGCGCGCCGTTGACCAGCGTCTGGATCCCGAGCATCACGGTCAGGGTCAGCAGCGCCCGGTTCCACGTCGGGCCGTCGCCGAGCGAGTTCGAGGCGGCGCGAATCCCCGCTGCAGCGACAGCGAACCCGAGCCCGGCCGCGACGCCCATCAGCGCCGCCGGGTCACCCGCCATGCGGAGGATGTCGGTGATCCGGTCGGGCGCCGCGAGCCAGGCGACTCCCGCCATGCACACGACGGCCGCCACCCAACCGAGCGGCTGCATCGCCTCACCGAGGAACACCGCCGACACGACGGCGACGAGGATCACCTCGGTCTTGACGTAGACCGTCCCGATCGCGAAGTCCCGGAGCTGGAACGACCGCAGCAGCGCGATCGTGCCGAGGATCTGCGCGACGCCGGCTCCGGCGATGATCGGCCAGAACCGAACGGGTGGCGACGGCAGCTCCGCAGCCGACCGCTCCGAACGTGATCAGCGACGCAACGACGGCGAGCGGAAAGCCGTACGCGTAGCGGACGAACCCGGCCGGAACCACCGACAGGACGCGCCGCAGCTCGTGCTGACGAGCCGTCCTCAGGATCTGGAACGTCGCCGCCGCGAGGGTGATGGGAATCCACATAGTGTCTCACATTTCGGGACTCTGTTCCGTAGTTGGGATTACGATACCATATGATGGACATCGACGCTGAATCCGTCTCTCCGTGTCGGAACGACCACGCGATCGGCAAGGTGTGACCTCTGTCATATCTGATAGTCGGCGCAATCGGGACAATCCTGTCGACACCGTCGTCAGTCGAGCGCTATGGTGTCGTTCACGAGTTGGTGCTCCATGGCGTCAACGAATCGGAAGGTGTCACCTGATCATGAAGAAGATCGCTCTCGTCCTCGTTGCGCTCGCGGCAATGTTCGGATTCGGCTCCGCCGCATCTGCCACCACCGGCGGCTACCCGCCGGACGCTCCGACTGTCACGGTCGACAGGACCGCCTCGTATCACCCGGGTGGCACCGTCGTCGCTCAGCGTGACCGGCTGTGATCCCGGCGAGACGATCACGATCAACACCGCCGGCACGACGACCACGGCGACAGCCGGTGCGAACGGAGCCGCGACGGTGTCGGTGACGGCACCGACCACTCCGGGCACGTTCACCGTCTCGGTGACGTGCGGCGGCGCAACGACCGACTGCTCAGCCTGTCGGTCGTCGAGGACGCCGACGAACGGGGAACGAACGGCGGCACCACACCGACCGGTGGGCTTCCGGCGACCGGTTCCGGCGGGACCAACACCACCCTGATGCTCGGCCTCGGTGCCCTCATCGTCGGTGGCGGACTGTTCGGCGTCTCGCAGATTCGTCGTCGCCAGACGCTGCAGCGCCTGACCCCGATCGACAACACCTTTGCAGCGGGCGTCGCCTTCGGGCGGCGCCCGTTCGCGTGGTCACTCGGGTCTGGTCCTGGGGTCCTGGTCACTCGGGTCCTGGTCACTCGGGTCCTGGTCACTCGGGTCCTGGTCACTCGGGTCCTGGTGTCGATGATTCGCAGGCGTGACACCCCGTCGGGTGGCGACGCCGACGCCCGGCCCCGTCGGTTCCCGGGGATGCTCGAGACGATTGCCGGGATCGTGGTGGTGGCGGGGCTCGGCATCGTCGGCTACGCCGTACTGCAGGATTCGAACGACGAGGCCACCACGGTGCCGGCCCGAGACGGCGGCTCGGGGAACGGCCTCAACGTCTCGTGTTTCGCGTACCGCGATGTCGATCGGAACGGTCTCTACGACGTCGGACGACCGACCGTACGCGGCGCTGCAGGTGCGAGGCAGCGGGCCGAACGGAACCACGACGGCGGTCTCGAACACCGGCAGGCTTCGCGAACTTCGAGATGCTGCTCGACGGGCGAGGCGGCATTCGTCGATCGGGCCGGTACGTACGAGTTCGAGGCGGTCGCCCCCGACGGATGGATCCTCACCTCCGATCCGACTTCTGCAGACGGTCGAGTTCGTCGAGTTGGACGGCTCGCCCACCGGCGTCGTGGCCGCATCGGCCAGTGCGTGCCGTACGGGGTGGCACCGCAACTCACGACTCGAGGGACCACTCGTCCTCGCGGACGACGACGATCGAAAGCGTGGTCGATCGAGTCGGTCGACGGTGCGGTGCAGGCCGAGCCTCGAGCCATCGACGGATGGACGTTTCGAGGCGATGGTCGAGTCCGGCTCGTGGCTGGTCACGATCGATGACGGCGATGGAACCGGTACCCGGCGGGTGGAGGTGCTCGACGATCCCGTCGTCGTGTCGCAGCAGACCGACGATCGCGATCGACGTCGATCCGATGCCGACGTCGGTCGTCGTCGGGTTCGACGACTTCACCACCGCGAAGTCGCTCGCCGAGATCCCGAACGGGTACGGCGGCCTGGATTGGTCGAACTGGGTCGCGACCCACCGCATCGCTCTATGGCGGACCCGGGTACGTGAACGGCGCCACGTCGGGTGAGTACGTCGCGTACAACAGCTCGGGCAACCCGGCCACCGTGTCGTCGGACCAACCGTTCGACTTCGTCGGCGCCTCGATCGGTTCGGCGTGGCCGGAAGGCGAGCAGTACGACGTGGTGATCCGGGCATGGCGGGGGGACGAACTCGTGCACGTCGATCGTCTCGGTCCATCGACGGCCGGGCCGGTGTTCTTCGACGCCGACTACCGGAGCATCACCCGGCTCGAACTGGCGTCCGAGGCGAACTGGCAGTTCGTCGTCGACGACGCCGAGTTCCGCCTCGCCAGCTGACGGCCGACGGCTCACCCCCTCCCGCCCGCACTGGGTTTGTGTGACCGAATGCGCGGATCCACGTCGGGTTCGGTCACACAAACGGCCGGGTGTCGGTGTGGGTGCGGGTGGGTGCGGGTGGGTGCGGTGTGTGCGGGTGTGGTGTGGTTTCGGCGTGGGTGTGGGTGGTATGGGCGTCGGGGGTGCGCACTCGAGCGCAAAGATGTGTCTTTCGACCCGTGACAGTGGTTGCACGACAGCGTTGAGTGGGAGACAGAAAGACACAAGAGCGGAGCCGGGCGAGGCCTGGTTGTGATGAGGCGGATTCCGGCTCGGTCGTGCCCGAAGGGCACGACGACGAGAGAGGAGTGGTGATGCGTTACATCCAGACATCGCCGTCACGCCGCTGGTACCGACTGGTGCTGGCTGTGCTCCTCGGGTTCATCACTTCCCTCGCGGTCACCAGCTCGGCTGAGGCCTGCGACGGGAGTGTCGTGATCGAGAAGGTCGAAAGCGGCCAACTCGCACCCGGCGGAACATATGACATCACGATCAGCGGGAAGACGGATACGGGGCGGACCTACGAGACAACGGTCCAAGTGCCCCATGACCAGAAGGTGACCATCCCCAGGGTCCCGGCTGGTACCTACAACGTGAGTGAAGCGGATGCGTCTCGCGGGGACGGTGATCTCACCGAGCAGCTTCACGATCGACACGGACCGTCAGGAGATCTCGATCACGGTCACGAACCCCTTCCCGGGCGGCAAGCTCGCCATCGAGAAGGTCGAGACCGGTGAGACCGCGCCCGGCGGGCCGTACACGTTCAACATCGTTGGACCCGACGGCTACACCGATACGGTCGACGTGTGGCCGGGAGCACCGTGGACATCGGGGTGGCTGCCGCTCGGCAGCTACACGGTGACCGAGGTGGACCCGCCTGACGGGCACGAACTGACACCGAATCCCGCGGTGATCGACACCGACGGGGAGACCGTGCTGGTCACGGCCACCAACCCGTACCGCGATCGCAGCGGTCGTCTCGCGATCGAGAAGGTGGAGACCGGTGAGACCGCGCCCGGCGGATCGTACGAATTCACGGTCGCTGGACCGGTGTCCTTCACGGCGACCGTTCCGGCGGGCGGTACCTACACATCGGATCCGCTGCCGTTGGGTGAGTACACGATCGCCGAGGTCGACGCGCCGGACGGTCACACGATCGAGCCGAACCCGGTCGTGATCGATGAGGACGGCGAGACCGTCCTGGTCACGGCGACGAACCCGTATCGGGACTTCCACGGCAAGCTGGCCATCGAGAAGGTGGAGACCGGCGATACCGCTCCCGGCGGTGAGTACGACGTTCACCGTGACCGGGCCCGGTGGCTCCACGGAGACGGTGGTCGTTGCGGCCGGTGAGGTGTGGACCTCCGACTGGCTGCCGCTCGGCACCTACTCGGTGACGGAACTCGATGCGCTGCCCGGTCACACGATCGAGCCGAATCCGGTCGTGATCGACGAGGACGGCGAGACCGTCCTGGTCACGGCGACGAACCCGTATCGGGACTTCCACGGCAAGCTCGCCATCCTCAAGGGTGGCGACGACGGCGGCGACCCATATGCGATGATCGATGTCGAGGTGACCGGCCCGGTGTCGTTCACGGCGGTCGTGCAGTTCGGCGTCGAGTGGACGTCCGACTGGCTGCCGCTCGGCACGTACACGGTCACCGAAGTCGATGCCCCCGACGGGCACACGATCGTGCCGAACCCGGTGACGATCGACGAGGACGGCGAAACCGTGCTGGTCACGGTCACCAACCCCGACGTGCTCGCGGACGCGCCGACCGCGAAGATCGCGATCCAGAAGGTCGAGACCGGAGGGAGCGCCCCGAACGGGACCTACACCTTCAGGATCACCGGCCCGGAGAACGTGACGGCGGAGGTCAGGGCGGGAACCACCTGGACATCGGGTGATCTGCCGCTCGGCACCTACAAGATCGTCGAGGAGTCCGGCCCGGCGGGACACACCATCGTGCCCAACCCGGTCGTGCTCGACGATGACGGTGAAACGGTGCTGGTGACCGCCACCAACAACTACCCCGAAGTGCTGCCCGCAACGGGTGGCAGCAACCCGACCGGGTTGCTCGTTCTGGGGGGTCTGCTCGTGGCTGCCGGCATGGTGGCCCTCGGCATCAGGAGGGTGAGGCTCCCGGGCTGAGCCGCCGCGCCGCCCCGTCCGCCCGGCTGCCGGCCGGGCGGGGCGGGGCGATTGTCGCGTGTCACCGGGCGGGTGACGGGGGATACCAGACGTCGTCGTCGTTGACGAGGATCGACGTCGCCTCCGACGGTCCCCACGAGTTGCGGAAGTACGGGTAGATCGGGCCCGGCTCGTCGAGCGCCGGCTGGACGACACGCCAGGTGCCCTCCACCACGTCCTGGCGCGCGAAGCGACGCAACGATCCGATCAACGCGTCGCCGAGCAGCCGCTCGTAGGCGTCCTGGCGCTCACCGAGTGCCGCAGCGAAGTCGACGTCGACGTCGACCTCCTGGCTGTCCATGTCGGGGCCCGGCGTCTTCGCCTGCAGTGCGAACGTGACGCCGTCGTTCTTGCCGAGCCGCAGCCGGATCAGGTTGCGTTCCGGCGGCGGGCTTCCGGCCTCGTCGAACAGCATCCGTGGCGGGCTGCGCAACTCGACGACCGCTTCGGTCGCCGACTCGGCGAGGCCCTTGCCGACACGCACGTACCAGGGCACGCCGGCCCAGCGCCACGAGTCGATCTCGAGTCGCGCGGCCGCGTAGGTCTCGACCTCGGAGTCCTCGGCCACGCCCTCCTCGTCCCGATAGCCGACGTACTGTCCGCGGACGAGCGAGTCGGAGTCGATCGGACGCATCGCATTGATGACCTTCGCCTTCTCGTCCTGGAGGAACCCGGGGTCGGGTCCGGCCGGCGGCTCCATCGCGAGCAGCGCGACCACCTGGAGCAGGTGGTTCTGGAGCACGTCGCGGATCGCTCCGACGCCCTCGTAGAAGTTGCCGCGGCCTTCGATGCCGATGCTCTCCGACATCGTCACCTGCACGCTGCGGACGAAGTGCCGGTTCCACACCGGCTCGATCAGGGTGTTCGCGAAACGGAAGACGAGCAGGTCCTCGACGGCCTCCTTGCCGAGGTAGTGGTCGATGCGGAAGATGTGATCCTCGGGGAACACGGCGTGCAGCGTCTTGTTCAGCTCGACCGCCGATGCGAGGTCGCGGCCGAACGGCTTCTCGACGACGATGCGGCCCCGTTCGTTCAGGCCGACCGACGCGAGCTTCTCGGCGACCGTCGGGAACATCGTCGGTGGGATCGCCATGTAGAACACCGCGGTCGTCGAGTCGTGCCGGTCGAGCGTGTCGCGCAGGTCGGTCCACGTCGCCTCGCTCGGCGTAGTCGCCTTGGATCAGATCGAGCCGTTGGCAGAGCGAGTCGATCACGGCCGGGTCGGCGTCGTCGACGTGGGTCGTCGATCGACTCGCGGGCGTGCATCCGGAAGTCGTCGTCGGTCCAGTCGCTGCGGGCGACGCCGATCACCGGCACGTGGAGCGTGCCGTGACGTTCGAGGGCGTACAGCGACGGGAACAGCTTGCGCTTCGCGAGGTCGCCCGTGGCGCCGAACAGCACGAGCGCATCGGCTTCGGGTTGGTTGGCGTGGATCTGGGTCGTGTCGACGTAGGTGCCGCCACGCTGCTCGCCGACGTTGCCGGTCATCGCGTCGACTCCGTGCGCTCCTTGTGCCCGCCGAACCCGGCGCGCATCGCAGAGAGCGCCTTGTTCGCGACATCGTCGCGCCCGCGCGACGCGAACCGTTGGTACAGCGCGGCCGAGAGCACCGGAACCGGCACGCCTTCGTCGATCGCTGCGTTGATCGTCCACCGGCCTTCACCGGAGTCGCTCACGTGTCCGCTGTACTGGCTCAGACTCGGGATCGTCGAGACAGCGCCTCGGCGGTGAGGTCGAGCAGCCACGACGTGATGACCGAACCGCGTCGCCAGACCTCGGTCACCTTCGCGAAGGTCGATGTCGAACTGGTAGTACTCGGCGGCGTCGAGCGGGGCGGTCTCGGCGTCGTTGTCGTGGGTCTCGCTGCCGATGTTCGCCTTGGCCAGCACGTTGAGCCCCTCGCCGAGCGCCGCCATCAGGCCGTACTCGATGCCGTTGTGGACCATCTTCACGAAGTGGCCGGCACCGCTCGGTCCGCAGTGCAACCAGCCCTTCTCCTCGGGGGCGACGTCGCCGGTCCGACCCGGCGTCCGCTCGGCGGCCTCGACGCCGGGCGCGAGCGTGTCGAAGATCGGTTCCAGGCGGCCGACGGCCGTGTCGTCGCCGCCGATCATCAGGCTGTAGCCGCGTTCGAGCCCGGCGACGCCGCCGCTGGTGCCGACGTCGACGTAGTGGAGGCCCTTCGGCGCGAGTTCCTTCGCCCGGTCGACGTCGAGGTGATACCAGGAGTTGCCGCCGTCGATCACCGTGTCGTCCTCGTCGAGCAGCGGGACGAGTCGGTCGAGCGTGTCGGACACGAAGGCGGCCGGGATCATCACCCAGATCGATCGTGGTCGTTTCGAGCTGTCGCGACGAACTCCTCGAGCGACGTCGCGCCGGTGAAGCCCTCGTCGGTCGAGCGCGCCGACGGCATCGGCATCGACGTCGTAGACGACGCAGTCGTGGCCGCCGCTCTGGAGTCGTCTCACCATGTTGGCGCCCATGCGCCCGAGTCCGATCATTCCGAGTTGCATCCCGACAGCCTGCCATGTCAGCGTCCGAAGCGTGTCGCCCTCCGCCGCCGAAATCGACCGCGACGTGGCGCTCGGTCGCGCGGTTCACGCAACGCTGCTGGAGCACCTCCGCGACCCGTTCGACGCATCGGGACCCTCCCGGCTGCCCGGCTGGAACCGCGCGCAGCGTGCTCACCCATCTCGCCCGCAACGCCGACGGCCATCGTCGGATGATCGAAGGCGCCGCGCGTGGCGAGGTGCTCGAGCAGTACGAGGGCGGTGTCGAGGGGCGCAATGCCGGGATCGAGGCCGGGGCGGATCGCATCGGCCGCCGACGTCGTCGACGACCTCGCCACCGCCATCGACGCACTGGAAACGGCGTGGGACGACGACCGACTGGCAGGGCTTCGGTCGCCGCACGCTGCGCGGCGAGTCGCCCGATCGACCGGCTGCCGTTCCTCCGGACTCGCGGAGGTGTCGCTGCACGGCGTCGACCTCGACATCGGAATCGAGCTCGCCGATCTCGACCCGCTGTACGTCCGACTGGAGCTGTCGCGGTTGGAGATGCTCTGGACCGCCCGCCAGCCGATGGGTCTCACGCCGCTGCCGAGCGTCGCCCTCGCCCTCACGCCGACCGACCGTCTCGGTTGGCTGACCGGCCGACTCGAGGTCGATGGGTTGACACCCGCCGGGATCTTCTAATCGGCGAGATCGGCATCGTTCGTCGCGTCGTATGCCGGGGGCGCGACGCGTGGATCGTCGAGCGTCGCCGAACGCGTCGTCGCCGCCGATGGCCTCGATCAGGGCGCGGAGATTGCGGATCTCCTTCTCGATGTCGTCGGGGGAGCCGTCCTCCGCGAGCAGGCGATCGATCTCGTCGGTGAGTTCGTCGGCATCTGCGATTCTCGGGTCGTCGTCACGATCGTCGTCGTCACGATCGTCGTCGCGTCGTCGGTCGAGGAACGCCACCGCCACGCCGTACGTGAGCAACAGGAACGCCGTCGTGCGGACGTCGTCGATGCCGAGTTCGTCGGCGGCGATCCGCTCGACGAGCCAGCGGGCGCCGGACTCGACGACGTTCACGACGTGCCGGGCGACTGCGACCTCCGGACCGCCCACGGTGAACGCGGTCTCGAGGATCGTCGACACCACACCGATTGCCGTGTGCCAGTCGGCGCGCGTCCGGGCGGCGTGGATCCCCTCCTCGATCTGCTCGGTTTCGGCAGCCTCGACGAGGGTCACGACGTAGTTGTTGACCGCATCCAGGTCGAACAGGCCGGTCGTGGCGCCGACGGCGAGTGCCGGGATCGTCGCGAGCAGCAACGCCAAAGAGGCAGCGTTGCGCATCAGGGAACCGAACAGGTCGACGACCGCGGCGGCCGAGCCGAGGCGCATCTCGAATCGGCCGCGCGAGTTCTCGAAGAAGACATCGCCGTCGAGTCCGAGTGAATCGACGAGCGACGGCAGGTGCCCGATCAGGCCCGTAGCGATGCCGGGCGCGGTTCCGGGCGGAAAGCCCCGGTCGAAGATCGGGCCGTGCGCGAGGTCGACCAGTTGCTGCAGGATCTCGTGGGCCTCGCCCATCCGTTCCGGTTCGTCGAACGGGTGGCCGAGCGCCGACTCGAACAGCGTGCCGATCGCCCCGCCGTCCAGGCCGAACGCCCCGCCCTCGCGCTCGTTCCACGTCAACAACCGTTCGGTCATGTCGGTCCTGCCGAGGAGTGTGAGCGCCACCGTCGGCTGGTCGGAGATCGTTTCGACGAGCGCCTGGATCGCGCCGTCTCGGTACGTGTCGTACTGCGCACCGTTCGGCGAACTGTCCATCAGGGCCGTGGTCAGCGCGATCAGGACGTCGCCGTCGAAGTCGCCGGCGGCGACGATGTATCCGACCAGCGGGTTCCGATCGACCTCATCGGTGAGGAATGTGCCGAAGCCGGTGTCAGTTCGGGCGCGGTGCTCGAACTCCGCGACCCACTCGAGGAACTCGCCCGACCAGAACGGGTCGTCGGGGTCGGGGACACCGTTGTCCTCCATCTGCCGGGTCAACTCGATGTGCAGGAGGACGGCGAGGTCGACGTTGTCGTGGTCGGAGAACTGCGTCGGTGCTCGCCGGTCGAGCTGGGTGCGGAGCCGGTCGTCGAAGAACGTGCATCCGGCAGCGAGTGGGTCGGTGGCCATGATGCTGGTGACCGCAGGGACGAAACCGTCCGCGAGAACGGTGCGGAGTCGCCCGACTGCGGCGACGGCTCCAGCGGCTGCGGTGTCGGCACTGGTGACGTGGTCGAGACTCGCGAGTGCCCGACGGGTGTGGTGGTCCAGACGCGCGATGCGGCGTGGTTCGTATCCGGCGATCATGGTCGCTCCCGTGTGTCCAAGTGTGCTGTCGTACTGGCGGGAACAGCGGTTCCGACGGGAGGGGATGACTCGCCCGTCAAGCCTCGAGGTCAACTTCACGTTGAGCTCGAATGGCTGCCGCCTCCAGCTCGTCGGCGTGTCGATCGAAGGCGAAGGCCTGCCTGCGGAGGTCGTCCACGGCCTCGCGAGCCGCGTGTTGGGCGATCGCGAGTTCACCTGCGCAGGCGTCGGCCCTTGGCCCGTACCACGTGTCGACGCCTGCGTGGAGATGAAGTGACATGGACGGCGTGCCGGCGATCTGGTTCGCGAGGGCTCGAAGATGGGTCGCGCGCTGACGGTATGCGGCGGCCTGACGGTGCGACATTGGATCTCCGTTCTGTTCGTCGATGTCGGTTCACACCTCACGGGGTGATCAGCGCGGCGAACAGGAAATCCGATCTGAAGCAGGGTGGTGGATGACCCCCAGCACAGTGTTCAGAAACATTCAAGCCCCTCACCACCCGGCCGGGGGCCACTACTAAGAGTGAGATTGGAGTGGAATATTTTGCGTTAAGTGGGAAATCGCTTGCATTTCCCCAGTTCCTGTTCCTATGTTGGCGTTATGACTGTCACGGGCGGTGACAGCGCAACGCTTCACGTAAGGGGCACATCATGGGCGATTTGGGCAATGCACGGCGGAAGTTCGTTCGCCTCGGGTTGGCGGCAGGGCTGCTGGGAGGCGTGCTGGTGGCAGCTTCGCCGTCATCCCCGGTAGAAGCGGTGAGGGATCCCGGGACCGGTCAGAACAACCCGGATCTTGACGCGTCGTGTGGAACCGACGTCATCCTCGTGCTCGACGAGTCGGGCTCGATCCAAAGCGCGAGCGCGATCGACGAGGTCGAGGACGCCGTGGTCGCGTTGGTCAACGGTCTCAACGGTACGGGATCACGGATGCGCATCGCCGAGTTCTCGACCAATGCCCGTGACGCGAGTGTCGGGGGGTCAACCGCGTTCCAGGAGGTGAACGACGTCTTCGCGACGGATGTGAACACGTACCTCACGACCGGCGGGAACGCGCAGCTCGCCACCAACTACAACCCTGGCGTCGGTGAGCAGTTCACCAACTGGGAGGCGGGGCTGTTCGAGGCTGCGAGCCCGGGTTCGCCGGCCCCGATCGGCACAGGCGTGGGTGCGCCGCTGGTGGTGTTCATCACCGACGGCAACCCGAACACGGTCGGCACCGCCGGGAACTCGAGTGGCGGCGCAAGCGGCAACGACGCAGCTCGCGACGCCGCGATCGAGGAGATGGCAGCGCTCCAGGCGGCGGAAAACCATGTCGTGTCGATCGCCGTCGGCAACGCGTTCACCGACAGTGCTGCGTACGAACGGCTGAAGAACATCACCGAGCCGAACACGAGCTTCCTCCAAGTGTGGGAGGGAACTGGCGCGCTCGACATCCGGACGACCGACGTGATCGGAGTGCAGAGCTTCGATGCGCTCGAGAACGCGTTGCGCGAGGTCGTGTTCGCACTGTGTGCCCCGTCCGTCACGCTCAACAAGGTCGACCAGGATGGTGAGCCCGTGCAGGGCTGGGACTTCGATCTGACGGTCGAGAGCTATGTCGGGACCTGCAACGAACGACCCGTTCGAGTGGGTTTCGCCCGATGACGGGACGACCACGGCGCCGTCGACCAAGACGCAGACCACCGACAGCTCGGGAATCGCCCTGTTCCAGTGGACGCCCAACTCGGTCATCGATCCGAGGCCATGGGATTCGACGATCAGCTTCAGTGAACAGCTCCTCCCGAACTGGCAGATCGATCCCAGCACCTACGCCGCAGACAACAACAACTGCTCGGTCAAGCGGCTCGGCGAGAACGACTTCACGGTCAGCATTGTCAAGACCTCGCCCGTCTCGCCCGGACCAGGTGACCTCGTCACCTTTGGGCTGGTGGGCGCCGAGGGTGCGGACTTCGTCGTCGACAAGGCCGACATCGTCAGCTGTACCGTCAAGAACATCGAGCCTCCCCAGACGCGTGTCATCAAGGGGAATGCAGCCGGGAATGACACGGTGGCGACGCTTGCGGAGCCGGGTGGCCCCGTGACGATTGACGTCGAGGTCTTCAACGACGCGACCGCTGCTGGTGGCGCCGTACTGACGAGCCTCGTCGATGACATCTACGGGGACATCACCCAGGTGGCCGGAGCGATCACGGCAACGACGTGCGCGACCGGTGGAACTGTTCCTGTCCCCGGTGGTGGCAGCTACACGTGCGACTTCACGGTCAACGTGAACAGCGGGCCGGACACGATCGTCGACACTGTGACGGCGACGCTCACCAACGGCGCCGTTTCCGATTCCGATACGGACCAGGCGAATGTCGTGATCACGGATGTGCCGTCGTCGAATCGAGGTGGTGAAGACGGCGAGTCCGATCACGGTGCCGGAGTCGGGTGGTGATGTGACGTTCTCGTTCGTGGTGACGAACACGTCGACCACTGATGGGGTGACGATCGATACGTTGAACGACTCGATCTATGGCGATATCACGGCGATCGCTGGGTCGACGTGTTCGGTTCCGCAGACGTTGGCGCCGAACGGTGGTGACTATTCGTGTTCGTTCACGGCGAATGTGTCGGGTGAGGCCGGCGATGTCGAGAACAATGTGGTGACCGCGAGCGGTACCGATGACGACGGCAACGACGTGTCTGATACCGATGACGCGACGGTCACGGTGACGGATGTGCCGTCGTCGATCGAGGTGGTGAAGACGGCGAGTCCGATCACGGTGCCGGAGCCTGGTGGTGATGTGACGTTCTCGTTCGTGGTGACGAACACGTCGACCACTGATGGGGTGACGATCGATACGTTGAACGACTCGATCTATGGGGATATCACGGCGATCGCTGGGTCGACGTGTTCGGTTCCGCAGACGTTGGCGCCGAACGGTGGTGACTATTCGTGTTCGTTCACGGCGATGTGTCGGGTGAGGCCGGCGAGTCGAGAACAATGTGGTGACCGCGAGCGGTACCGATGACGACGGCAACCGACGTGTCTGATACCGATGACGCGACGGTCACGGTGACGGATGTGCCGTCGTCGATCGAGGTGGTGAAGACGGCGAGTCCGATCACGGTGCCGGAGCCGGGTGGTGATGTGACGTTCTCGTTCGTGGTGACGAACACGTCGACCACTGATGGGGTGACGATCGATGTCGTTGAACGACTCGATTATGGGGATATCACGGCGATCGCTGGGTCGACGTGTTCGGTTCCGCAGACGTTGGCGCCGAACGGTGGTGACTATTCGTGTTCGTTCACGGTGAATGTGTCGGGTGAGGCCGGCGATGTCGAGCAACAATGTGGTGACCGCGAGCGGCGACCGATGACGACGGCAATCGACGTGTCTGATACCGATGACGCGACGGTCACGGTGACGGATGTGCCGTCGTCGATCGGGTGGTGAAGACGGCGAGTCCGACCACGGTGCCGGAGACGGGTGGTGATGTGACGTTCTCGTTCGTGGTGACGAACACGACGACCGCGGATGGCGGCGACGCTCGACGTACGTTGAACGACTCGATTATGGGGATCTACGAACGATCGCAGGGTCGACGTGTTCGGTTCCGCAGACGTTGGCCGGCGAACGGTGGTGACGTACTCGTGTGTCGTTCACGGTGAACGTGTCGGGTGACGCCGGCGATGTCGACTCACACAATGTGGTGACGGCGAGCGGTGACCGATGACGACGGCAATACCGACGAGGCTGATACCGATGACGAGACGGTCACGGTGCACGGATGTGCTGCGATCGATCGAGGTGGTGAAGACCGCAAGTCCCAACACGGTGCACGGAGCCTGGTGGTGATGTGACGTTCTCGTTCGTGGTGACGAACACGTCGGTCACCGATGGAGGTGACGATCGATATCGTTGAACGACATCGATCTACGGGGATCTGAACGGTCAGGGTGATTGTTCGGTGCCACAGACGTTGGCGGCAGCGGGTGGTTCGTATCGCTGTTCGTTCACGGCGAACGTGTCCGGCAACGCCGGCGATGTCGAGACGAACGTGGTGACCGCGTCGGGCACCGATGACGACGGCAACCCGGTGTCGGATACCGATGACGCGACGGTCACGGTGCTGGACGTGACGTCTCGCGATCACGGTGGTGAAGACGGCTGATCCGATCACGGTGCCGGAGCCGGGTGGTGATGTGACGTTCTCGTTCGTCGTCACGAACGATTCGCCAGCGGATGCGGTGACGATCGATACGTTGAACGACTCGATCTATGGTGATATCACGGCGATCGCTGGGTCGACGTGTGTGGTACCGCAGACGTTGGCGGTGGGTGGCGATTACAGCTGTTCGTTCACGGCGAATGTGTCGGGTAATGCCGGCGATGTCGAGACGAATGTGGTGACCGCGAGCGGTACCGATGATGACGGCAACGACGTGTCTGATACCGATGACGCTGTCGTGACGGTCACGGATGTGCCGTCCTCGATGACGGTTGCGAAGACAGCAGATCCGGTGTCGGTCGCGGAGCCGGGTGGCGACGTGACGTTCACGTTCGTGGTGACGAACACGTCGGCTGTGGATGTGTTGACACTGAACTCGTTGAACGACTCGATCTACGGTGATCTGAACGGTCAGGGTGACTGTTCGGTGCCGCAGACATTGGCGGCAGCGGGCGGTTCATACAGCTGCTCGATCACGAAGCTGGTGTCGGGTAACGCTGGGTTTGTACATACCAACGTGGTGACGGCAACGGCGACCGACAATGACGGCAACACGTTGAATGAAGACGATGATGCGATGGTCACGGTGACCGATGTGTCGTCGGGGATCACCATCGTGAAGACGGCGAATCCGATCGAGGTTGCCGAGCCGGGTGGCGACGTCACCTTCTCGTTCGTCATCACGAACGATTCGCTCGTCGACGCTGTGACGATCGATTCGTTGGTCGATTCGATCTACGGCGATTTGAACGGTCAGGGTGACTGTTCGGTCCCGCAGAGCTTGACGGCGAACGGCGGTACCTACAGCTGTTCGTTCACGGCGAACGTGACCGGTAACGCTGGTGATGTCGAGACGAACGTGGTCATGGCTTCCGGTACGGACGACGATGGCAACGACGTGGCAGACGACGACGATGCCGAGGTGACGGTGACCGATGTGTTGCCTGACATTTCCATCACGAAGACGGCGGATGTGACGTCGGTGCCCGAGACGGGTGGTGATGTGACGTTCTCGTTCGTCGTGACGAACAACGTCGGTCGGAGGCTGTGACGTTGACCTCATTGGTTGACAGCGACTTCGGGGATCTGAACGGTCGAGGGTGATTGTGTCGGTTCCGCAGTTGTTGGCCGCCAACGGTGGCACGTACTCATGTGCGATCACGGAGTTCCTGTCTGGTGATGCGTCGGGTCCGGCTCACACGAATGTGGTGACGGCGACGGCGACCGATGATGATGGCAATACCGATGAGGCGACCGACGACGAGACGGTTGAGTTCGACGATGTGTTGCCGGATATTTCGATCACGAAGACGGCGGATCCGACGTCGGTGCCCGAGACCGGTGGCGATGTGGTGTTCACGTTCGTGGTGACGAACAACTCGGTCGAGGCTGCAACGTTGACGTCGTTGGTCGACAGCGATTTCGGTGATCTGAACGGTCAGGGTGACTGTGTGGTTCCGCAGTTGTTGGCGGGGAGTGGTGGCACGTATTCGTGTGCGATCACGGAGTTCTTGTCCGGTGATGCGGCCGGTCCGGCCCACACCAATGTGGTGACCGCAACGGCGACCGATGACGACGGCAACACCGATGAGGCGACCGACGACGAGGAAGTGCCGTTCGATGATGTTGCGCCGGAGGTGAGTGTCGTCAAGACGGTCAGTTCTGGTCCGTTCGACAACCTCGATGGCACGTTCACGATCGTGTACTCGATCGATGTGACGAACGCTGCGACAGCTGGTATCGGTCAGTACGACCTGGCTGACACGGCGACGTTCAGCCCGGGTGTGACGATCGAGTCGCAGGCGGTCACGAATACCGCTCCCGGTTCGATCGCGACGGATGCGACGTTCCCGACGTCGGGCACGATCGTGACCGGCGAGACCATTCTGCTCGGGTGCCACTCACACCTACGAGGTGACCGTGGTGGCGACGCTCGCCGTCGACACCACGACCACGTATGAGGAGTGCTCGTCGACGACGGGTGCCGCCGGTGAAGGGTTGTTCAACCAGGCGTCGCTGACCGTCCGCGGTGAGACGACGACCGACGAGGTCTGTGAGGACATCGCGGGTGACTTGATGATCGAGAAGTCGGACGGCGATGTCGAACTCGCTGACGGCGACGGTCCGTTCGAGTACCAGTTGACGGTCACCAATGTTGGTGGCGCCTCGACCGGTAGTCCGGTGATCGTCACCGATGTGCTGCCTGACGAGTTCCAGTGGGTCGACTTCCCCGACACGGCGGGCGAGTTCCCGTTCTGCACGCAGGCAGGTCAGGTGCTCACCTGTGAGATCGATTCGACGCTCGTCGATGCGGGTGGCGAGTCGACGAGCTTCTTGGTGTCGGCTGAGTTGAGGGACGGGGTTGCGGAGAGCATCGACGGCTACGAGAACCTGAGCTACGTCGACAGTCCGGGCGACCCGGCTCCGAGCGAGCCGGTGTGTGAGCCGCAGGCCGCCTCCAGTGCTGCGTCGTTCGATGCTCTCGTTGGCGTGGTTGCGACGCCGACGAACAATGTGGCGTGTGATCGCACGCCGGTGCGACCGAGCGAGGTCGATCGCGATCGAGCCGCCGACGACCACGACGCCTCCCACGACAACGTCTCCGCCGCCGACCGTGCCGCCGGAAGGGCTGCCACGGACCGGTTCGGACGGCTCGATGAACACGCTGGGTCTGGCAGCGCTGTTGCTCGGCCTCGGTGTGGGACTCACGCTGGTCGTGCGACGCCGCGGCCGACAGGCCTGACGCTGATCCGCCCTCAGCGACGGGTTCGATCGACCGCCGTCAACCGAGGCTCCGACGCACCTTCCGGTGCGGGAGCCCGGTGTCGGCGGTCTCGAACACGGCGCCGACGACGGTGAAGCCGGCACGCTCGTAGAAGCCGACCGCGGTGACGCGGGCGTTCGCCCAGACCGACCGGTCGCCACGAGCGCGACACCGCTCGATCCCCGCGTCCAGCAGTCGTGACCCGAGTCCGCATCCTGCCAGCGCCGGGTCGGTGGCCATCCCGCGCAGCTGGGTGGCCTGAGCTGCCGGATCGTCGGGTCCGGACGTGCCAGCCAGGTCGAGATCGCGACAACCGTTCCGGCATCGTCACGGATCCCGAGGTGGAACGTCCCGGTGTCGTCGTCGCCGACCCACTCGACGGACAGCATCGGGATCGTCGTCGCGCAGGACCCGCCGCCGCAGGTCGTGGGTGTCGGCGGCGCTGATCTCGACCGGCGTCATCGGCGGTCGCCTGGATCTCGTCGAGGAGCACCGTCCGGTCGGCGATCGCGGCCGCTTCGTCGAGGTCGTGGGTGACGAGCAGCGCCGTCGCGTCGGTGTCGTGGAGCAGCTCGGCGAGTTCGACGACGAGTTGGTCGTGGAGTTCACGGTCGAGGCCGGTGAGCGGTTCGTCGAGCAGCACGACCGACGGTTCGGTGACCAGCGTGCGCGCCAACGCGACTCGCTTGGCCTCGCCGCCGGAGAGTTCGGTGACCTTGCGCGGCCCGAATCCGTCGAGTCCGACCCGGGTCAGCCACGCAGCCGCGCGTGCGTGGCGTTCGGCGCGGCCGACGCCGGCCATCTTCAGCCCGAACGCGACGTTGTCGAGCGTCGAACGGTGCGGGAACAGCTGGTTGTCCTGGAACACCATGCCGACGCCGCGTCGATGGGTCGGCGTGTGGGTCACGTCGACGCCGTCGATCCGCACGGTCCCGCGGTCGGGAGCAACGATGCCGGCGACCACGCGCAGGAGCGTGCTCTTGCCGCTCCCCGACGGTCCGAGCAGTGCGACGACTTCGCTCGGCCGCAGCGGTCAGGTCGCGCGCCGCGCAACACGGGGGTCGTCGTCGAACGACACGTCGATGTCGGCGAGCTCGACCTCAGCGCCGCGCATCGACGTCACCCGTCCGCGATCGATCAACATCACGAGTCCGATCGTCGCAGCCGCGAGGATCGTCGCGAGCGCATACCCCTTCGTCTGGAGGAGCGACCCGGTGCGGCCGAGCAGCTGCTCGATCGCGATCGGCAGCGTCTCGCCGCCGCTGCGCGACAGGAAGCTCGTCGCCCCGAACTCGCCCAGCGAGATCGCTGCGGCGAGCGCCGCGCCGACTGCGAGCGGACGCCAGAGGTACGGCACGACCACTTCGCGCCACGCCCGGGTCGGCGCCGCGCCGAGCGTCGCCGCGGCGAGCGACAGCTGCGGGTCGACCGACGCGGAGGACGCCGAGCGTCGAGCGGACGACGAACGGCACCGCGACCAGGGCGTGGCCGACCGGCACGATCCACCAGGTCGAACGCCAGTCGTACGGGGCGGTGTCGAACGTGATCAGCATGCCGAAGCCGATGGTCACCGCCGACGTGCCGATCGGGAGCAGCAGCCCGGCGTCGAGGACGCGCCCCGCTCGCCCGGCCGCGGCGATGCCGAGGCTGGCGAGTGCGCCGATGACGGTGGCGAACAGCGTCGTCCACGCAGCGGTCTGCAGCGAGTTGACGAGCGCATCGAGCGGGTCGAGACCGAGCGTGATGCCCGGGTCGGATCTCGGCCGATCCGAGGTCGGTCCATGCGGTGAACGTCCACCCGGTCGGCGTCGAGAGCGATTTGACGACGAGCGCAACGCAGCGGCGTGACGGCGACGAGTGCGGTGAGGCCGGCGACGAGGCCGACGATGAGCCGGTCGCGCCGGGTCGCGGGCTGCTGTGGGCGGGCGAGTGGCCGCAGTCCGAGCGCCCGCGAGTGACGGCGGGCCGAGACCGACGACCAGACGGCGAGGAGGCCGAGGATCGACGAGTTGGAGCAGCGCGAGCACGGCGGCCTGGTCGACCTGGCCGAGCTGCGTGGCCCGCCGCCACACCTCGACCTCGATCGTGCGGGTGCCGGGCGCGCCGAGGACCCGGATCACGCCGAACGAGGTGAACGTGAACAGGAAGATGATCGCTGCAGCGGCGGTGACGGCCGGTCGGATCAGCGGCAGGGTGATCTCGCGGAACACGACGAACGGCGAGGCGCCGAGCGTGGCGGCGGCGTCCTCCATGTCGGCGGGGAGGTGCTCCCACACCGTGCCGACCGTGCGGACGACGACGGCGAGGTTGAACACGACGTGGGCGCCGATCACCGCCCACACCGTCCGGTCGAGCGAGTCGGGGAGCAACGCGAGGAACGCAGCGCCCATCACGACCGTCGGCAGCACGAACACGGCGGTCAGCAGGCTGAGCAGGAACCGTCGGCCCGACGAAGTCGAACCGCGCGATCACCCAGGCGGGCGCGAGCCCGACGACGATCGTCAGCACCGTCGACACGACCGCCTGCCAGGTGGTGAACCAGACGATCGACCAGGTCCGCGACCGGCCGAGCACCGTACGGACCGACTCCGGCGTCGACGGCCTCGACGACCAGGTTGACGAACGGCCAGGCGTAGAAGACGGCGAGGCCCGACGACCGGGCCGATGACCAGCAGCGCCGACCAGCCACCCCGGCAGCCGGTTCATGACGTCGGTTCACGTCAGCCGATGACGAGGTCGGTCCACTCGTCGATCCACGTCTCACGGTTCGCGTCGATGGTCGACGGGTCGAGCTCGCGGCTGGTCTCGGGGATCACCGCGTACTCCTGGAACACCGGGTCGAGTTCGACCTCGCCGTTGGCCGGGAAGACGAACACGTCGAGCGGGAGTGCCGCCTGGAACTCGGGTGTGATCAGGAAGTCGACGAGCTGGCGGGCCGCGTCGGGTTGGTCGGTGCCGGCGAGCACTCCGGCGAACTCGACCTGGCGGTAGCAGGTCGACTCGACCACGCCGGTCGGTGCCGTGTCGAGTTCGGTCTCGGCGAACAGCACCTCGAACGGCGGGCTCGATCCGTAGCTGACGACGAGCGGGCGGTCGCCGCCCGGCGTAGCTGAACTGCTCGTAGTAGGCGGCGGTCCACCCGTCGACGACCTGGACGCCGTTGTCGACGAGGCTCGACCAGTAGTCCTGCCAGCCGTCGTCGCCGTATTCGTCGATCGTGGCGAGGAGGAACGCGAGCCCGGGTGACGACGACGCCGGGTTCTGGACGACGAGCAGGTCCGCGTACGCCGGATCGGCGAGATCGTCGAACGTCGCCGGCGGCTCGAGGCCGAGCTCGTCGAGGCCGGCGATGTCGTAGTTGACGCACACGTCGCCGAAGTCGACCGGGGTCGCCTCGCCGTTCGGCACGAGGTCGGTGAGCGCGGCGGGAACGGCGTCGAGCCCGGCGGCCGTGTACGGCTCGAAGATCTCCGAGTCGATCGCCCGCGACAGGAACGTGCTGTCGATGCCCCACATCACGTCACCCTCCGGGTTGCCGGCGGTGAGTTCGGCCTTGGAGAGCATCGTGCCGGTGTCGCCGGCGATCAGGATCTCGACGTCGATCCCGGTCTGCTCGGCGAACTCGTCGAGCAGTTCGTTCACGCGGGTCGCCTCCGACGGGAACGACTCGTACGCCACGAGCGTGATCGTCTCCCCGGTGGCTCGGTGGTCCCGGTGGGTCTGCGGTGGCGTGTCAGCGGTGGCCGCGGTGGGTTCGGCGTCGTCGGAGCCGCTGCACGCTGCGACCGTCAGAGCGGTTGCCGCGGCGACGGCTGCGAGGCGGATGGTCGGGCGCGTGGCCGGGATGGTGCGCGAGGCACGCATGTCAGCTCTCATCGGTCCGACTGTCGGTCGGGGTGCCGGCGGTCGGGTCGGGGAGGGGGACGTCGAAGACGGTGAGGACGCCGGACGAGACGGTGATCGGCACGACGCCGTCGGGGTCGGTGACCTCGTTGCTCACGCCGAGGCCGACGACGGGTTCGAGTCGGTGCTTCTCGAGCGGCCAGCGCACGCCGGAGATGCCGACGCCGTCGCACTTCGGCCCGATCGCGAGGAGCGACAGCAGCGACCCCGGCTCGAGGTGGAGCTCGCGTCGGCCGGGTCCGTGGATGACGTCGAGGTGGTGGCCGTTCCACCAGCCGTCGAGGATCGGGACGTTGGTGAGGTGGCCGGCGGCGAGCGCGCCGATCGCAGCGATCGTGTGGTCGAGGCGGTCGCCGCCACCGATCATCGTCAGCCGTTCGGGCTGCATGTCGGCGGCGAACGCAAGCGCCAGTTCGGTGTCGGTCTGCGCCTTGTCGGTCGGATGGCGGGCGATCGTCGCGTGCGCCTTGGCCCAGGCGAGCCCGTCCTCGCTGACCGAGTCGAGGTCGCCGATGAGGCCGGACGGGCGCAGTCCGGCGTCGAGGGCTGCATCGAGACCGCTGTCGACGCCGAGCACGATGGCCGACGCCGGGATCGTGTCGACGATGCGGGGGGAGAGCGGTGAGGCTCCGGTGATGATGACGATGTGTTCGTTCATTCTCGACTTCCTACGCCGGCATGATCCGGTTCAGGTTCTCGGGTCGGTGACGGCGTGTCACCCTCTCAGCCTGCCGTTCCGCAGACTCCCCGTCGGGTTGATCTCGTCACCCTACCGTCTTGACCGCCAGCGCCCCGATCGAGGCGATCAACATCCCGATCACCGCCAGGTCGAAGCCGCGTGCCGACACCCGAACAGCGAGGCTGCGGCTACCAGTCGATGTCAGGCGGAGGCGGGAACATCGCGTCTCGTTCTGCTGCCAGGCGCTCACAGTCCCAGTCGGTGTCGACACGAACGAGGATGATCGGGCTCTTGGTGAGATCGGGATGCTGGCCCCAGTTGGCGGGCGACGTCGCGAAGATGGGATCGCTCGCACCGATCACGAGCTGCTCGGAGTCGTCGGTGACCGTCCCGACGATCCGATCCGGCTCGATCAGCGCCGCGTCGTAGGCGAAGATCTCCCGGCGGGCGATGTACAGCTCGCCGCTGATCTCGTCGCTGACTCGGATGCTCACGGTGATCCCCGGTTTGCCGTCCCCGTCGTCGTCGACGATGCGGGGGTCGGCCGGGTCGGTCGGCAGCGATTCGTTGAACGGGTCGTCGAGCCGGATCCCGACGGGGGTCGGCGTCGCTGCCCGTTGGATCTGCAGTTCTCCGTCGACGAGCTCGACGCTGACCGGCGCGGGAGGCGGCTTGATCGCCTGCGTCGCGGCGTCGGACAGCGATGTCTCGATCGCCTGGTCGGTGCGTTGCTCGGAGAAGCAGAAGCTGGCCTGATCGATGATCTCGCCGTCGACCTCGGTGAAGTCGTTGAACCCGTAGCTGATGATCAACGTCTTGAGCAGATCGTCCTCGTACGCGACGACGTCGTAGTGCGCCCATCGGCCGACCACCTCGGCGCCGACCATCGGTTCCGGGTTCGGGACCGTCGTGGTCCGCTCCGGTTCCGCAGTCGTCGTTTCGGCCGCTGCGGGGTCGGTGGTATGGGCGGCCGTCGGAGCTGTCGGAGCTGTCGCCTCCGTCGTCGCCGACGAGTCCGAGGGGTCGCTGCTGCACGCGGCAAGCAACGAGGCGAGGCAGAGTCCGACAGCGAAGAGGCGCACGAGGAGCGAAGGTATCGGCGACGCAGGTCGGTTCAGCTCGCCGTGCGTGGTGGATGGCCGGTGGCTCCTTCATCGACCGGCACTGATCCAACGTCACGACTTGCCACGAAAGGGCTGCCCTGCTTCGAAAACGCGCATCCGATCGGCGAACCCGTGAGCCGTTGGACTCACATCGTCAGAGTCCCCGTCGGTTGGTCCGGGTCAGCCGATCGTGTTGACGTCCAGCGCCCCAGATTCCGGCGCATGTGTCCGTAGCAGAAGTGTCAAGGCTGATGCAAGCACCCTCACATGACGGCCTCAGGGGACCACGGAGGGTGTGATTGGAGCCAGAAATACGGCATTGGGTGCACAAATCGCTTGCGCCTGTCCGAATTCTGTCCGTAAATGGAGTAGGAGGCCGTCACCGGTGGTGCCGGCGCAATTCCCTGGGCGAGGAGAAATCATGGGCATGTTGGGCGATGCGAGTGGTCGGCGGATGGACGTGACGGGGCGGCGACCCCGTGCGATCGCTGTGGCTGCGGCGGCGATCGTCGCCTCCGCGACCGTGGCGGTCGGGCCGCCCACCAACGCGGTGCATGCTGCGAGTGGCGACTTCAGTATCGACCTCGTGGCGGCAGCGCCGGAGTCGTACAACCACCTGACGGGTGGCGGCGCATACGACGATCGGACCGTCGGCGTCGACAAGGACATCGTCGAGTCGCTCGAGGGCGGTGACTATGCGTGCGGTGACATCGTCACCTACTTCACTCAGGTCGTCGTCGACGACGTCCAGAGCGCGGACGACGATGGGCCGCAGACGATCGAGATGGACTTCTCGTTCCTCGCCGACACCACCGGGCAATCCGGTGTGGCCATCGGTGACATCGTCGATGTCAAGGTGAACTACGGAACCATCGAGGATCTGATTCCCGGTGAGAACACGATCGACGACGGCATCGACGACGACGGGGGCAGCGTTGCGACGCTCACCTCGGAGACGCTCACCGGCCCCCTCTTCCAGGCAGGCTCCGAGCTGCTCGGTACAGTTGAGCTCACCGATCTCGACCGCGCCGAGAAGGTCGTGGTGCGGATCGACGTCAAGCTGTTCTGCGATCCGGGCAGCAACCCCACCGGCAACCTCCAGGGGGCGCTCGAGGATGCACGGTTGACATTCGTCGACGACACGACGGCGGTCATCCCGCCCCAAGCGATCTCAGGCGGCGCGCAGACGATTCCGTTCAAGCAGATCGGCAACATCGCCGTCCCCGAGATCGACGTCGTCAAGACCGTGACCACGGCGACCGGGACGTGTCCCGGCGTCGAGATCCTGACGGTGACGTCGGGGGACACGGTCAAGTACTGCTACGTCGTGTCGGAGGTCGGCGGCGAGGCGCCCCTCTACAACGTCGCGCTCGAGGACGACAACGGAACCCCGGGCGACACCAGTGACGACTTCTTCGTCGCGCTGAGCGGATTGACCGACGTGGACGGCGACGGCGACGCCGATGATCTTGCGGCCGGTGGCTCTGCATCCGGAGAAGCCTTCGTCACGCTGACGATCAGCGGCAGCGTGGTGAACACTGCAACCGCCAGCGGCGACGATGCGATCATCCAGCCGACGACACTGACCGACACCGACACCGCCGAGGTGGTCGTGAACGATCCGGACTTCGGCACGATCGTCATCGTGAAGGATGCGGTCGGCGGCGTCGAGACGTTCGACTTCACCGGTGATTGGGCTGACGTCCAGCCCGGTGGTTCGTTCCAGATCACGACGGCAGGCACCGGCGCAGCCACGACCGGCAGCGTCACCTACACCGACGTCTTCCCCGATTCGTACACGGTCGCCGAAACGACCCCGACGGCGCCCTGGTCGTTGACGTCGTTGAGCTGCACCGACACCGACGCCAATGGCACCGATTCGGCCGCGACCTCGGCGAACACCGCGGCCATCAATCTCGACCCAGGCGAGACCGTTGTCTGTACGTTCACCAATACGCGGGATTCTGCGACGCTGACGGTCGACAAGACCTGGGTGAATGCCGTGGTCAACGATGCCGTGGGGATCTCGGTGAACGGGATCAACGACGACAGCGGCCCGTCGGTCGCCGAGACTGCCAGCGAGACCGACTTCGACGTTGCCGGGACCACGGTGTACGTCGGTGAGACCGTCGCGCTCGATGAGACCTTCACCACTGGATCGGCAGCGAACTACACCGAGTCCCTCACCTGCGTCTACGGCCAGTCGGACACGACCATTGCGGTGACGAACGGCAGCATCACGATTCCGGCGCCGGCGAAGGACGAGACGATCCGGTGTGAGTTCACCAACACCCGCAACTCAGCGACGTTGACGCTGGAGAAGGCGTGGGTCGACGGTGAGCAAGACGACACGGCAGTGATCGGTATCGACGGAACCAACGACGACATGACGACCGCTACGGCGGCCGGCACGGCCGGCACCGACGTCAGCGCCGACACGGCCTCGACGACGGTGCTCTCCGGCGAAACCGTCACCCTGAGCGAAGTGCTCGGTGCCGGCAATGCGGCGGCTTACCAGACGACGCTCGAGTGCGGCGGAACCCCCGTGACGCTCACCGGGCTCAGCGGCACCTACACGGTGCCGGCGGACCCGGACGCGGTGACGTGTCGGTTCACGAACTCGGCTGATCGCGGCACGATCGTCATCGTGAAGAACGCCTTGGGCGCCACCGGCACCTTTGACTACACCGGCGACTGGGCCGACGTCCTGCCGGGCGGCACGTTCCAGATCACGACCACCGGAGCCGGCACCAGCACCGGCAGCGTCACCTACCCCGGCGTGCTCGCCGGCACCTACGACATCGCCGAGGTCAACCCGCAGCCGGCCTGGGATCTCACGTCGCTCGTGTGTAGCGACAGCAACCCCCAAGGTGCGGGCTCGAGCCCGAACCCAGCGAATCAGCAGCTTGCCGGCACGATCGAACTCGATGCCGGTGAAACGGTGACCTGTACGTTCACCAACACCAAGCGCGGGTCGATCACGGTCGTCAAGGACGTGACGAACACCGCTGACGGTACTGATCCGAACGTCTTCGACTTCACGTTCAACAGCGATCCGTTCACGCTTGCCGACAACGGCACGGCCGGAGCGAACACGACCACGTTCCCCAACTTGGTGGCCGGGGACTACACGATCACCGAGACCGATGCGAACGCCAACGGCTTCTCGCTCGACTCGATCGACTGCGGCAACGCCACGACCACCGACGTCACCGATGGCGTCAGGGTCACCCTCGGCGTCGCCGAAGCGGCAACCTGCACCTTCGTCAACAAGGCGGAGGCGGATCTGTCGATCACCAAGACCGCGGTGACTTCGCCGGTCCAGCCGGTCTCGGTTGGTGGTGACACCTTCACCGTTGCCTACGACGTCGTGGTCACGAACAACGGCCCGGGTGCGACCACCTACGACCTTGCCGACACTCCCGACTTCGGGACGGGCGCGACGATCACCGAGGTCGCCGTGTCGAGCGCACAGCTCGCCGGGAGCCCGGTGATCGATCCGACCAATCCGATTGTCGCCGATGAGTCGATTGCGGGGAGCCCGGTGGAGGCACCTCGCACACCTACAACTTCGTGATCACGTTCGACGTGGCGCCGACGATGACCAAGACGGATCGCACCTGTGTCTCGGACACCGCGGGTCTTGGTACGTACAACTCGGCGACGATCACCTTCCCGGGTGGTACCGCCTCGGACAATGACTGCGTCACGATTCCTGATCCGACGCCGACGATCACGAAGACGCGTGCCGCCGGACCAGCCGGTGGCGGTCGACGGCGACAGCTTCACCGTCACCTACGACGTCGTGGTCTCGAACCCTGGCCCCGGTCAGACGACCTACACGTTGTCCGACGCTCCGGACGTTCGGGCCTGGTACGACGATCACCGAGATCAACGTCGTAGCTCCCTGGTGGGCGCCCTGCCCGACCTGCCCGTGACGGGTGGGACGATCGTCACTGACGATCCGATCGATGGCGGTGCGTCGGAGACCTACACGATCACGGTGACGTTCGATGTTGCGGCCGACATGACGTCGACCGATCGTCGATTGCCTCGCCGACACGCCCAACCGTGCCACGTTCAATGCGGCCACGATCGTCTATCCAGGCGGCACTGCGTCGGACAATGACTGCGTCAGACATCCCCGAGCCGGACATCACGACGACGAAGGATGTCGTTGCTGCACCGGCTCAGCCGGTTCAGGTCGGTACTGGCTTCCAGTACACGGTCGACTATCTCGTGACGGTGACCAACATCGGTGACGGGCTCGGTACGTACACGTTGGTCGACACCCCGAGCTTTGGTGCTTCGATCGATTCGATCGAGTTGATCGCTCCGGTGCCGGCGTCGGCGAACCCGGCGTTTGGTCTGGGCGACCTCGCCATCGTGCACGACGCCAGCTCCGCTTGCGCCTAACGCAACCGAGACGTTCACGGTGCGTGCGACGTTCACCGTCGACGGTGCGGCCACCGCTGGTCAGCGCGACTGTGATCCGGTCGCAGGCGAAGGCGGTACCGGCACGTTCAACACTGTGACGGTCACCCCGAACATCGGCGACCCGCAGAGTGACAACGCCTGTGCGCCGATCCCGGACCCGAACATCACGGTGACGAAGGACGTCACCTCGGGCCCGACCTATGACTCGCCCAGCGACTCGTACTCGATCTCCTACGGGGTGGTCGTCTCGAACGCTGGTGAGGGTCCCGGAACCTACGACCTCGTCGAGAACCCGACCTTCGGGGCGGGCACGACGATCACGTCGATCAGCCTCGATGGAGCGCCGGTCGGACCGCCGGTCGTCAACCCGCTGGTCGACGACCAGGCGATCGCTGCCGGTGGCACCGACAACTACACGGTCACCATCGTCTTCACCGTCGACGGCTCGACCACTGCTGAGGCACGTGACTGCACGTTGCAGGACGGTGAGAACGGAACCGGCACGCTCAACACGGTGACGGTCGATCCGAACATCGGACCGAACGACGACGGGTCCGACTGTGGTCAGATCCCGAATCCGGGCATCGGTGTGGTGAAGACCGCAACGGCTGATCCCGTGCAGGTCGGCGCCACCAACCAGTACACGATCGACTACGACCGTCACGGTGTCGAACACCGGCCCGGCAGCCGGTACCTACACCCTGGTCGACTCGCCGACCTTCGGCGCCGGCGTCACGCTCGACGAGATCGAGTTGGTCGCACCGGTTCCCGCGGTTGCGAACCCTGGTTTCGGTGTCGGTGACTTGACGATCGTCGGAGCGCCCGGGGCCGACCTGCTCGCTGGAGCGTCGGAGGTGTTCACGGTGCGGGCGACCGTCACCGTCGATCCGGCGACCACCGTGGAGCAGCGTGATTGTGTTCTCGGGAACGACCCGGGGACGGGCACGTTCAACACCGCGACAGTGACCCCGAACATCGGTGATCCGTCGAATGACGACGACTGTCGGCCGATCCCGAATCCGAACATCTCGGTCACGAAGGCTGCGACGAGCGGCCCGACCTACGACGCGGCCACGGACACCTACTCGGTTGCCTACGACGTCGTCGTCAGCAACACCGTCGTTGGCGACGCCGGCGGTGGCCCGGGCACCTATGACCTGGTCGACACGCCCACGTTCGGGGCGGGGACCGCGATCACCAAGGTGACGGTTGCGTCGGCTCAGATTGCGGGGAGCCCTGTGGAGAACCCGGCCAACCCGATCGTCGACGACGAGCCGATCTCGTCCGGTGCGACACACAACTACACCGTCACCGTCGAGTTCACCGTCGCCGGATCAACTCCGGCGACGGCGCGGGACTGTGTCGCTCGACCCGGGTGAAGGCGGAACCGGAACGTTGAATACCGTCACGGTCACACCGAACATCGGCGAACCCGACGACGGCTCCGACTGTGTCCCGCTGGGCGACCCGAACATTCAGATCAGCAAGACGTTGAGCGACGGGCCGGTGCAGACCGCACCGGGCAGTTCGACGTGGACCGTGTCCTACCAGTTGCAGATCGACAACGACGGTGACGTCGGTGGCAGCTACGACCTGACCGACAACCCCGGCTTTGCGACGGGTTTGACGGTCACCGACCAGCAGGCCTCGAGCACCGACATCACGATCAACGGTGATTTCAACGATGCGGTCACGAATTCGACGATCGCAACGAGTGTCGGGATCGCTCCGGGTGAACAGGACATCGTGACCGTGGTCGTCACGTTCGACTACGCCGGTCAGGTCGATCCCACCGACCGTGTGTGTGGTGCAGACCCCGCTCCTGGCGAGGGCACGTACAACACCGCAACGGTGACGCCGAACATCGGTCCGGCGTCGACCGACGATGACTGTGCTCCGGTTCCCGGACCGGAGGTGAGCGTCGACAAGATCGTCAGCTCGGGTCCGTTCGACAACCTCGATGGCACGTTCACGATCGTCTACTCGATCGACGTGACCAACGCGGCCAGCGCCGGGGCCGGCACCTACGACCTGTCCGACACGGCGACGTTCAGCCCGGGCGTCACCATCGAGTCGCAGGCCGTTGCCAACACGGCACCCGGTTCGATCGCGACGGATGCGACGTTCCCGACGTCGGGCACGATCGTCACCGGCGAGACCATCCTTGCCGGGGCGACGCACACCTATGTGGTGACCGTGGTGGCGACCCTCGCCGTCGACACCACGACCACGTATGAGGAGTGCTCGTCGACGACGGGTGCCGCCGGTGAAGGGTTGTTCAACCAGGCGTCGCTCACCGTCGAGGGAGAGACCACGACCGACGAGGTCTGTGAGGACATCGCGGGTGACCTGATGATCGAGAAGTCGGACGGCGATGTCGAACTCGCTGTCGGCGACGGTCCGTTCGAGTACCAGTTGACGGTCACCAATGTTGGTGGCGCCTCGACCGGTAGTCCGGTGATCGTCACCGATGTGCTGCCTGACGAGTTCCAGTGGGTCGACTTCCCCGACACGGCGGGCGAGTTCCCGTTCTGCACGCAGGCAGGTCAGGTGCTCACCTGTGAGATCGATTCGACGCTGGTCGATGCGGGTGGCGAGTCGACGAGCTTCTTGGTGTCGGCTGAGTTGAGGGAGGGGGTTGCGGAGAGCATCGACGGCTACGAGAACCTGAGCTACGTCGACAGTCCGGGTGACCCGGCTCCGAGCGAGCCGGTGTGTGAGCCGCAGGCCGCCTCCAGTGCTTCGTCGTTCGATGCTCTCGTTGGGGTGGTTGCGACGCCGACGAACAATGTGGCGTGTGATCGCACGCCGGTGCGACCGAGTGAGGTCATCGCGATCGAGCCGCCGACGACCACGACGCCTCCCACGACAACGTCTCCGCCGCCGACCGTGCCGCCGGAAGGGCTGCCTCGGACCGGTTCGGACGGCTCCATGAACACGCTGGGTCTGGCAGCGCTGTTGCTCGGCCTCGGTGTGGGACTCACGCTGGTCGTGCGACGCCGCGGCCGACAGGCCTGACGCTGAAGCTGGGTGGCGTGAGCTCCCGGATCGTCGGTCGTCGTCGCGCAGGATCCGTCGGCGAGAACTGGGTCGACCAGGCCGCTCGGCTCGATGGGACGGCCGGTTACGTGATCGTCGACGACGGTGGCGTACCGGAGATGTCCGAACAGTACTGGGCCGGTGCCCGACTGCCGCTCGAATCCGATGAGAAACGAATGACTCCGTCACCTCCGAGGACGGCTTCGTCGAGTGCTCTCAGCAGGGGTGGCGTGGTCGTCGTGCAACGATGAGCGACATGTCGAAGCGTTGCGTGGTGATCGGTCCGGGTCGAGCCGGCGGGTCGTTCCACCTGGCGCTCTCCGAGGTCGGCTGGACCGCGGAACCCCTCGAAGGACGATCCATCGATCTCGATCGAGGTCCCAGACGCAGACCTCGTCCTGCTCGCCGTCCCCGACCGGGCGATCGCCGCCGTCGCGGCCCGCATCCCATCGACTGCTGCCGTCGTCGCGCACGTCTCGGGAGCTTGCGACCTCGACGTGCTCGCACCGCACCACCGCGTCGGCTCGATCCACCCGCTGATGTCGTTGCCCGACCCCGAGACCGGGAGCCGTCGTCTCCTCGACCACTGCACCTTCGCTGTCGACGGCGACCCGTTGATGACGGCGGTCGGTCTCCGACCTCGGCGGCCGGCGCCATCCACGTCCCGGGACCGAAACGGGCGCTGTATCACGCCGCGGCCGCAATCGCCGCCAACCACCTCACCGCGCTCTGCGCACAGGTGGAGTCGCTCGCCGCCGAGGTGGGCGTCCCCGTCGACGCCTACTGGACCCTGATGTCGGACCACGCTCGAGAACATCGTCAGGTGTCGGCCCGGCCGCAGCCCTCACCGGCCCTGCCGCCCGCGGCGACTGGGACACCGTCCGCACCCACCTCGCTGCCCTCCCGACGGACGACGACCGCCGCCTCTACGCCGCCCTGTGCGAAGCTGCCGCCCACCTCGCCGGTCACGAGACGCCCCCTTCCCTCGCTTGACATCGGTTGGTTCGTTTGTTGAACTGATCCGTCATGAGCGACGAGTGGCACCAGACGGCGTGCATCCTGTGCTCGATCAACTGCGGGGTCGAGGTCAAGCTCGACGGATCGACGATCAAGCGGGTCCGCGGCGACAAGGCGCACCCGGCCAGCGAGGGCTACACGTGTGAGAAGGCGCTCCGCCTCGACCACTACCAGAACGGCTCGCACCGCCTCACCAGCCCGATGCGGCGCCGCCCGGACGGCACGTTCGAAGCGGTCGACTGGGACACCGCCATCGCCGAGGTCGCGGCTCGCTTCCAGGACGTGATCGACGAGCACGGCGGCGAGAAGATCCTCTTCTACGGCGGCGGCGGCCAGGGCAACCACCTCGGCGGCGGCTACGGCTCGGCCACCCGCGCCGCCCTCGGCATCAAGTACACCTCCAACGCCCTCGCCCAGGAGAAGACCGGCGAGTTCTGGGTCGACGGTCAACTCTTCGGCAAGTCGAGCTGCCACACCACCGGCGACTACCACCACGCCGAGGTCTCGGTCTTCTGGGGCAAGAACCCGTGGCAGTCGCACGGCTTCCCCCAGGCCCGCCGCGTCCTCAAGGCGATCGCCAACGACCCCGACCGCACGATGATCGTCGTCGACCCCCGTCGCACCGAGTCGGCCGACCTCGCCGACATCCACCTCCGCCCGCTGCCCGGCGGCGACGCCCACCTCCTCGCAGCGCTCCTCAAGATCCTCGCCACCGAGTACGCCGCCAGCACGTGGCTCGCCGACAACGCGAACGGCTTCGACGAACTCCGCGCCCACCTCGACGCCGTCGACATCGCCGAGTCGTGCGCCAAGGCCGGTGTCCCCGAAGCCCAGGTCCGCGAGGCCGCCGACGTGATCGGCCGCGCAACCGGCGGCGTGTCGATCTTCGAAGACCTCGGCATCCAGATGGCGCCCCACTCGACGCTCAACAGCTACCTCGAGAAGCTCGTCGTGCTGCTGACCGGCAACTTCGGGGTCAAGGGCGGGCATGAACCTCCACACCCGCTTCGCCTCGCTCGGCAGCGGTGGCGGCCCGCGCAAGCCCGGTGGCGGCGAACCGTCCACCCCCGTCACCGGCCACCGACTCGTCACCGGCCTCGTCCCGTGCAACGTGATCCCCGAGGAGATCATCGGCGATCACCCCGACCGCTTCCGGGCGATGCTCGTCGAGTCGGGCAACCCGGTCCACTCGCTCGCCGACAGCCAGGCGATGCGCGAGGCCCTGCGCCAACTCGACTTCGTCTGCGTCATCGACGTCGCGATGACCGAGACCGCGCGCGAAGCCGACTACGTCCTCCCCGCCGCCTCCCAGTTCGAGAAGTGGGAGTGCACGTTCTTCAACCTCGAGTTCCCGAGCAACTACTTCCACCTGCGTCGCCCGGTGTTCGAACCGCTCGACGGCACGCTCCCCGAGTACGAGATCCACTCCCGCCTCTGCCGCGCCCTCGGCGCCTACGACGACGAGCGCCTCGCCCCGCTCACGGAGGCCGCCCGACGAGATGCGACGGCCGCACCGAGTACACCACGGCGCTCTTCCAGTTCATGGTCGACAACCCCGACCTCGGCAAGCTCCTCCCGATCATCCTCTACGAGACCCTCGGCCCGACCCTCACCACGCCGGACGGCATCGACGCCGCCGGAGCAGCCGCGGTGTGGGGCCTCGCCCAGCAGGCCGCCGGATTCTGGGACGCCTCGATCCGTCGTGCCGGCATCGGTGATCCGCAGGGCGGCGACCAGCTCGGCGACGCCCTCTTCGACCACATCCTCGCCAACCCGTCCGGGATCATCTTCTCGACCGACGACTACGACGAGACGATGAAGCGTCTGCTCACCCCCGACGGCAAGAGTCAACCTCGTCATCCCGGCCCTCCTCGACGAGTTCGACGCGCTCGCCGCCGAGCCGACACCGGTGGCGCCCGACGACGCCTTCCCGTTCGTGCTCGCTGCCGGCGAGCGTCGCTCGTCGACCGCCAACACGATCTACCGCGACCCGTCGTGGCGCAAGCTCGACAAGCAGGGCGCGCTCCGGCTCTCGCCCGCCGACGCCGATCGACTCGGCCTGACCGACGGCGACCGTGCGAAGGTCACGACCAAGCGCGGCGACGGCGTCGCCGTCGTCGAGATCACCGACACCCTGCGCGACGGCCACGTCTCGCTCCCCAATGGTTTCGGTCTGGAGGGGTACCCGAGCGGGGCGTCCGACTCGGTCGGCGTGGCGCCCGAACGAGCTCACCTCGAAGGACGACCGCGACTGGTTCGCCGGCACCCCCTTCCACAAGCACGTGCGGGCCCGGATCGAGCCGTCGGGAGTGACGCCTGATGCGTCGGACCCGCTTCGACGACGCCCCCTGCCCGATCGCCCGCACGACCGACCTGATCGGCGACTGGTGGACCCCGATCGTGATGCGCGAGGCCTTCCGCGGCGCGCGTCGCTTCGGCGACTTCGTCGACGCGCTCGACATCCCCAGAGCCGTCCTCACCGCGCGCCTCAACCGACTCGTCGACGAGGGGCATGCTCGATCAGGTCGAGTACCAGCGAGCACCCGGTCCGCTACGAATATCGCCTCACCGACAAGGGTCGCGACTTCTGGAACGTCCTCGCGGCGATGTGGCGGTGGGGGAGCGACTGGCTGTGGGACGGCGACGAACCTCCGCTCGCCCTCGAGGATCGCGAGACCGGCGAGGTCGTCGAGCCGCTGGTCGTCGACGCGGCCACCGGCGAACCACTCGATGTCCGGACCCTCCGCATGGGCCGCAACCCGCACGCTCCGGCGACGTGAGCGGCAGGTCGCCGGCCTCGACGGTCGGCATTCCGGTCATTCCGTCGAGAGTTGATCCCGGTACGTCGACGCGCGGTGAACGCGGTCACGGACTCGGTGGGAGTCATGGCCCCACCGTACGATCACGCCGCGTTCACTCGTAGTACCCGACGACGTCGACGAGGAAGTGCGCGCCGGTGAAGCCGCCGCACAGCACCCTGATCTTGGCGCCCGGCCCGCATCCCGAGGTGGTGCTGTTCGCGATGTTCAGCCCGGTGTTGTAGTTGAGCGTGCTCGTCTCCGGAGGCGCCACACCGTCCGGGTAGACCGCCAGATAGCCGCGCCCGATCGTGTTCGCTGCAGTCAGGTTGACCACCACCGCGGTTGCGTCCGCTGGGACCCCCGAGGTGTTCACCGTGCAGTCGACCACCCGGTTGGTGCCGGGTTCGAGCCGGCCCTTGGCGACGGTGATCGGTGCTGTGCCCGTCCTCGAGTCGTACACGCGCGCCGGCGTGATGGGGTGGAACTGCCCGGACGTGCCGGCGCCGGCCATCTTCCGCCACGTGCCAGGTGTCCCGGCGACCGTGCAGTACCACAGCGTGCCGTCACCATCGCAGAGCATCTCGCCACGAGCGTGAGCGTCGGTCCGCGTCTGCGGCACGCTACCCTCGTTGTACATCTCGACGTTGGCTTTCTTGCCTCGTGCGAGAAGCCCCTTACAGCCAACTTGGCCGTCTGCAACCACGCCGTAGCCGCCGGGCTTCGATGTCCGGCCGAAGACGCCGTTGTCGACAGCGCTGTGCGCGTACCCACCAACCGCGGCGGGATAGTTCGAGCGGTCTTGGCCGATGGTGAAGGTCGGGCCCCCCGGCAGGTCGCGGGCGAGGAACACGTTTGTGGGTCCGTCGAACGGGGGGCCGCCGCCCGAGAAGAATGGTGATTGGGCGTTCTCGTACGCGATGGTTGTGTAGTTCCGTCCGCTGTTCCCCTGCGAGTTCACCTGGCCGACCACGAGGGGGTTGCCGTCGGTGGCCGCTGCGCTGCCGCTGGATGCAGCCACTGCCGCCACCGCTCCACCAGCGGCGGCGCCCGCAGCAAGCTTCAACAGCCCCCGTCGGGATGCGGCGTCTTGTTCATCGTCGGTCGTTCTTTCAATGTTCTCTGACATGGTTCGTCTCCCGTTCTGAGTGTGGATATGAGTTGCTCTCTCCGCAGCGATCGTCTCCGCACCGAGGATTCGGGCGCCAGAGCCGAACGTCCGGTTTCGCCGGCCCGGCCGGGTGAATGCTGCGTTCACGGACCTGTGCGACACTCTGCGCGTGGCTCCCGCGACCCCGCCGGTACTGATCGCACAACTCACCGACACCCACGTGGTCGGGTGGGACACCGACACCGAGTTGTACGTCGACAACAACGAACGCGCGGCCACCGCCGTGGCCATGCTCAACGCCGAGGTCCCGGCCCCGGCGGCCGTGGTGATGACCGGTGACCTGGTCAACGACGCCCGACCCGACGAGTACGCCGCGCTGGCCGATCTGCTCGCGCCACTCGACGCTCCGGTGCTCCCGCTCCCGGGCAACCACGACGATCGGGCCCTGCTCCGCGCCGACGTTCGCGGATTTCGACTGGCCCGACACCGAGCACCTGAGCTGGCTGCGCGTCGTCGACGGCGTCAGGATCGTCGGCCTCGACTCGACCCGCCCCGGCAGTCACGGCGCCGAGTTCGACGCCGAACGTGCCGAGTGGCTGCGCATCGGCACTTGCGGCACCGCACGATGGCGCCACGCTCCTCGCCATGCATCACCCTCCGTTCGTCACCGGCATCGAATGGATGGACCGGGCCGGCTTCGTCGGGCTCGACACACTCGCGGAGATCATCTCGACGTCCTCGATCGACCGGATCATCTGCGGCCACATGCACCGCCCGATCGGCTCGTCGGTCGGCGGGGTCGCCGCACAGGTCGCGATGTCGACGGTGCAGCACGTCGCGCTCGACCTCGCGCCGAGCGGCGGGTGTCTCGCTCGTCCGCGATCCCGTCGGCTATCAGCTCCACCGCGTCGACGGCCGCGACGTCGTCACCCATTCGCGCTACCTCGACACCGGTGAGCAGCCGTTCGTGCCGGACTGGGCCGTCGACGACTACGCCTGAGGCAGCAGGAACGCGCCCTCGGCTTCGATCTGCGACGCCACGCGGATGAGCAGGTCCTCGCGCCCGTACGCGGCGACGAGCTGCACCCCGACCGGCAGGCCGTCGGCGGTGACATGCAACGGCAGGCTGATCGCCGGCTGCCCGCTCGTGTTGAACGGCGGCGTGAACGACACGAATTCGGCCGCCCGCTTCATGCCCGCCATCGGGTCGTCGTCGGTGGCGTCGTGCTCGCCGATCCGAACCGGAGGCTCGGACAGCGTCGGTGTGACCAGCAGGTCCCACCCGTCGGCCCACCACGACTGCATCTGTCGGCGGTACTCGTTGATCGCGCCGAGCGCCGCGCCGAGGTCGGTGGCACTCATGTGCTTGGCGAACTCGCTCATCGCCCAGTTGACCGGCTCGACCTCGTCCGCGGTCAGATCGCGACCGATCATCCGGCCCATCGTCTGGATCCCGAGCGACATGTTGGTGGCCCAGATCGCCATGAACCGGTTCGAGAAGGAGGCGTCCTCCAGCACCGCCGGATGCGCCTCGCTGACCTCGTGACCCAGGTGCTCGAGCAGCGCGGCGCCGTGACGCGCGGCGTTCTCGCATTCCGGATCGAGCTGTCCGCCGAGCGGATGTCGGCGCGAGCAGCCCGATCCGCAGCCGTCCGGACCTCGGCCCCGACCTCTTCGGTGTACGGCCGGCTCGGAGCCGGAGCGATGACGTTGTCGCCGATGCCCGGACCGGCCACCGCATCGAGCAGGGCCGCCGTGTCGCGCATCGAACGGGTGACTGCGAAGTGGACGCCGAGCCCCGACTCGTCCCGATCCGGTCCCATCGTGATCCGACCCTGCGACGGCTTCAGGCCGATCAGCCCGCAGCACGACGCAGGGATCCGGATCGAACCGCCACCGTCGGACGCGTTGGCGATCGGGACCAGACCGGCTGCGACGGCCGCGGCCGCACCGCCCGACGATCCTCCCGGCGTGTGGTCGGTCGACCACGGGTTCCGGGTCGGGCCGAACGACAACGGCTCGGTCACCGGGAGCGAGCCGAGCTCCGGGCTGTTCGTCCGACCGAGCGATGATCAGCCCGGCATTGCGAAAGCGGCTGACGAGCGTCGTGTCGTACGTCGAGATCGGCATCTCCGCCTTCGAGCGCCGGCGTTGCCGTTGGTCATCGGGTGTCCGATCGAGTGCGCCCACAGGTCCTTCAGCAGCGTCGGGACGCCGGCGAACAGCGGGCACGTGCTCGCCGCGCGCCAGGTCGGCCGTCGACATCGGCGGCGGCGACGCGGGCGTCGTCGAACCACCGCATGACCACCGAGTTGAGCGGCGCGTCGAACGCCTCGATCCGTTCGATCGCGGCCTCGACGAGGTCGGTCGCCGACACCTCGCCGGCGTGCGACCATCTCGGCCTGGGCGGTGGCGTCGAGCCAGCGGGTGGACTGCGCAATCGATGACGTCATGCACTCAGTTCCTAGCACTGTGACACCTGTCGCACGAACGTGTGGGAATGTCCGTCGAGGCGGGCCAGGTTGATTTAGCACTAAGACCCGACCGCCGGAGCCCCATGGACCTCGACGTCTCCACCACCGCCAAGTTCGCCCCCGCCCCTGCGACCGACGAGCCAGGTCGCCGCGACGGTGCCATCGAGCCCGATGCCCAGCGCGCGACCGAGCCGCCGCGCGAGCGACGTTCGATCATCACCACCATCGCCACGACGGCGAGTCGTCGCTGGAAGGCGACGCTTGCGTTCTTCGTCGTGGTGGTTCTCGCCGGCGGCTACTCGTTCGGATCGGGCCTCGATCGTGAGGGATTCCCGCCGATCAACACGCCGATCTCGATCGTCACCGGCACCTACTTCGTCGACGACATCGACCAGGTCGACGCCGACGTCACCCAGCCGCTCGCGGACGCCTTCGCCGGTGTCGAGGGTGTGGTCTCCACCGAGGCGCAGGCCCGAGCCGAGCTCGTTCGTCGTCGTCGTCGAGTTCGAGGACTCGCTGGGCTCCGAGGAGGGGACCCAACGCCTGGTCGATCTCGATGTCGACCTCGGCGCCGACGTCACGTCTGCGCTGACGATCGACTACCGCGCGGTCAACGCGGCGAAGTTCGTCAACCAGTTCGACGTACTCGTGTCGGTCGTCGGACCGAGCCGACGCCACGCCCGTCGACCTCCAGCGGGAGGCCGGCGGGCTCGCCGCGGCACTGCAGGAGACCTCCGAGGTCGAGGTCGCCGAAGTCCGCGACCTGATCACCGAGTCCGGCGACGAGTCCCGAGTCACCCGGTTCACCCGGGTGGCGCTCGAACCCGGCGGCTACCAGGAGGCGATTTCGGTCGGCCTGATCCGCGCCGACTCCTCCGACCTCGACGTGTTGGAGTTCACCGACTTCGTCAACGGTCAGCTCGCCGACAACCCGCTCGCCGACGGCTACACCGCCGTCGATCACTGCCGACTTCGCGACCGGCGTCGACCGCCAGCTCTCCTCGCTGACCGGCAACCTGCTCACCGGTCTGCTCGCCGTCGCTCTCGTGAGCCTGCTGCTGATCGGCTGGCGGGTGGCCATCATCACCGCCGGATTCATGGGCATCGTGGTGCTCGGCGCGCTCACCGGGCTGTGGGCGATCGGCTTCACGCTCAACACGATCACGCTGTTCGGGCTGATCCTCACGCTCGGTCTCCTGGTCGACGACGCGATCGTCATCTCCGAGTCGATCGACGCGAACCGCGACGACGCGACTGACGATGTCGCTCGGCGTGATCAAGCGGGCGATCGACCGTGTCGGCAGCGCCTCGTTCGCCGGCACCCTCACGACCGTTGTGGTGTTCTCGCCGATGCTCTTCGTCGGCGGCATCCTCGGTGAGTTCATCCGACCGATCCCGACGACGGTGATCATCACGCTGCTGCTCTCGTTCCTCTTCTCGATCGTGTTCATCCCGACGATCGGTCGGGCTTTCATCCTCCGCGGCAGCCACAAGCGCAATCCGATCATCCGCGCCGAGAAGGCAGCGGCCCGGGCCGTCGGCCGGCTGGCGGCGTATCCGTCGGGCAACGGCTGGTCCGGTCGTCTGGTCGGCGTCGGCCTCTCGCTGGTCGCGGTGTTCGCGATCGGCGCCGGCATGGCGACCGCTGGCGGACTCGGCTTCAGCATCTTCCCGTCCGGCAAGGACTCGGTCGGGCATGTCGGTGGTCGCGGAGTTCCCACCCGGCACGACGATCGAGGAGGCGCAGGAGCGCGCGACCGAGATCGACGACGTGGTCGTGTCGGTGCTCGGCGACGAGCTCGATCGTTCGCAGTACGTCCGCGGCAACGAGCGGGTCATCGACACGTTCATCGACCTCACCCCGATCGACTCCCGCTCGACGACCGCCCCGCAGTTCGTCGAGCAGATCGAAGCCGGGGTCGCCGACATCGAGGGCGTCCGCGTCACGGTCGGTCAGTCGGAGAACGGTCCGCCGCCGGTCGAGTTCCCGTTCGCCGCGCAGATCACCGTCGACCCCGACACCGTCGACGAAGGCCAGGCGTTCGCCGAAGCGCTCCGCGACGACCTGATCGGTCGACAGCTGACGGTCGGCGGCTCCGACGTCACCATCACCGATGCGATCGTCGGCACCGACGGCGAGGTCCTAGCGGATCGACGGCCAGCAGGTCATCGAGGTGCGCGCCCAGTACGACGAGGACAGCGGCCTCACCGGGATCCTCAACGCGACCGAGGACTACGTGGCCGGCGAGTTCGACGCCGACGCACTGACGGCGGCGGGCCTCGCACCCGGATGCCCTCGCGTTCGACTTCGGCCTCGAGTCCGACAACCAGGACGACTTCGCCGCCCTCGGCGTGGCCGGGCTTGGTCGCGCTCGTGCTGATGCTGCTGCTGATCACGATCCAGTTCCGCTCGCTGGCTCAGTCGCTGTTGATCTTCCTCGCGGTGCCGTTCAGCTTCTTCGGTGTGTTCACCGCGCTGTCGGTCACCGACAATCCGCTCAGCTTCCTCGCCGTGGTCGGGTTCATCGCACTGATCGGCGTGGCGGTCAACAACACGATCCTGCTCGTCGACGCGGCGAACCAGGAGCGACGCAACGGTGCGACCGCGGGCGAGGCGATCGGTTCGGCGGTCACGTCACGCTTCCGGCCGCTGGTGGCCACGACGATCACCACCGTCGTCGGGCTGTACCCGCTGTCGATCAGCGACCCGTTCTGGGAGTCGCTCGGCTTCACCCTGATGGGCGGACTCGTCAGCTCGACGATCCTCGTGCTGCTCAGCTTCCCGGCCTTCTACCTCGGCCTCGAAGCCGTCCGCACGCCGGTGCGCAACGCGGTGCGTCGCCGCCGAGGTCGCCCGGAGATCGCCTGACGTCAGGCGGCCGCTGCCAGGCCTCGCGGGCGAATCGTCGACCCCGTTCCGTTCGACGACCGTCCCGACCGGGTACGCCGAGCAGATCGAACTCGATGGTCTCGACGTGTTCGTCGATGATCTCCGACGATGTCGTCGGGATCATCGAGCAGGTCGACCCAGCCGCCGCGCTCCAGCCAGTCGCCGATGACCTCGCGCAAGCGCGTCGGGCTCGATGTGCGGCAGATCGACGACCATCGCCGTGGTGGTCGCCCGGCTGCTCGCCAAGCCCGGAAATCCGCGACCGCAGCCGCACGCCGGGTGGCCGCAACTCGTCACCTCGGCGACGACGAGTTCGCCGTCGACGGTCCAGGCGTAGTCGCCGGCCCGGGTCCCTTGCAGTTCGTTGGTTGCCACGAGTACTCGCATACCTTCATCCAAGCAAAGGGGTACTTCAGAGTTCGGTAGCCTCTCCCCATGGGACTGTTGAACACACGCAATCTCCGCCGGGCGAAGGACCTGCTCGAGAAGAACCGCCACAAGGTCGGCGATGTCGTCGAGAAGGCAGGCGGCACGCTCGACAAGGTGAGCAAGGGGAAGACGTCGTCCGTCACGGCCAAGGCGTCCGACGCTGCCAAGAAGTACTCACCGGGGGCGGGGCCGAAGTACGGCACCGAGATCCTCGTCGACGACGAGACCAGCCGCGCAATGAGTGCCGAAGATGCCCAGCTCCGTCAGGCACAGGCCACCGAGAGGCGCAGCCAACGCCGTCAAGGGGGCTGCCGACGCGCTCACGAACATGATGAACAAGGCCACGGCCAAGGCCGAAGAGCAGAACCAGGCCGAGACCGGACAGCAGAACCAGGCCGAGAAGAGCTAGAGCTGGCGGGACCATCGAGCCACACCAGTTCGTGGGTTTCTCCGGCGGCGTGAAGAGCGCCGCGATCGGCCTCGCCGGGCTGGCCACGATCAACGCCAACCACACGTCGATGTCGGACCCCGACTCCCGGATCGGCACCTACTCGACCAATCCGGCGCCTACCGGACCGAGGGATTCCGCATCGGGCCGCACAAGGCGCACCAACTCGCCCGCGACACCGAGCGAGCGCGCCTGATCGTCTGCTCCGACATGTCCGACCAGTTGACACGCCGCCTGTTGCTGGAACCCGTTGACGGCTTCCCGGCCGAGTAGGTCTAGATCTCCGCAGTAGCGGCGTACTCGACGCGACCGTCGGCGTGCCGGGCGAAACGGGTGTCGTCGTGGCCGTGCGTCGGGTCGGGTCCGTCCCACGGCCATCCGCCGAACTGGGTCGCCCGGTAGTCGGCGAACGCCTGGCGGATCTCGTCCTCGGTGTTCATCACGAACGGGCCCTGCTGCGCAACGGGCTCAGCGATCGGGCGGCCCTGCATCACCAGCATCTCGGTGGCGCCCGCACTCGCGAGCGTCAGGTCGCGCGTCGCATCGACGACGGCACCGGTCGATCCGCCGACCGTGTTCACCGTCGACGACGATTCCGTCACCCTGGAACACGTAGAGCACCCGCGCCACACCGTCGCCGGCCGCCGGCATCGTCCACGCCGATCCCGGTTCGAGCACGACGTGCCACAGCGCGACGTCGGCGTCAGGACGCGAGCGCGTACGAGGCCGGCGGCGGCGACGGGGGACGGAGTCGCCGAGCGACCCGGCGATCACCGTCACGGTGACGGCAGGCTCGTCGGGGCCGGTGGTCACGACGTGGCGTGGGATCTCGTGGTCCCACAGCATCGTGAAGTGGGCGTCGACCATCTTGTCGGCGGCCGGCAGGTTCATCCAGATCTGGAACAGCTCGAGCGTGTTCGGCTCGGTGTCGTCGAGCAGCGGGAACATCTCGGCGTGCTGGATGCCGCCGCCGGCGGTCATCCACTGCACGTCGCCACGGCCGTAGCGGGCCGCGGCGCCCGAGCGAGTCGGCGTGGTCGACGAGGCCCTGGCGGACGAACGTGATCGTCTCGAACCCGCGGTGCGGATGCTGCGGGAACCCCGGTACGTGCGAGCCGTGGTACATCCGCCACCCGTCGACGGGTTCGAAGTCGTTGCCGATCGATCGGCCGTCCAGCGACGCAGCGGGGCCGAGCCGGCCGTCGGCCGCCGGGTACGTGTCGAGGTGATGGACGCAGAACAGGAACGGGTCGATCGTCGGCCATTGGAAGCCGAGCGGGACGGTCTGGATCACCGGGGAAGCCATGACCACACAGTATACTTGCGTGAGCAAGCTTCTAGGCGAGCCCACGGGTGGCGGCCACGTCCTCGTCGTGGACGAACCAACTCGCAACGGCTGCCGGCAGCATGATCAGGCCCATCGCGAGGAAGCCCCACTGGTACGCGGGGAGCCGGTCGATCGCCGGCGCGTCGTCGCCGCCGACGGCCGACACCTTGGCCGCGATCACCGACGCCGCGAGCGCGACACCCGACGGCGAACGCGATCTGGCGTTGGGTGTTGAACAGCGATGTCGCCCGCCCGGTGTCGGCGTGCGACACCGTGGCGTACACGGCGGTCTGGATCGACACGAAGACCATCCCGACCGCGGCGCCGCGCAGCGCCGAGCCGGTTCCGATCAGCCAGAGCGGCGTGTCGAGATCAGCGAGGGCGAAGCCGCCGGTGAAGACCGCCGTGGCTGCCGATCCGACGATCATCAGCCGCCGCGGACCGACCACCCGGTAGACGCGTTTGCCGAGCAGGTTCGACACGACGAACACGGCAACGGCCTGGGGCGCCTGGACCAGCCCGGACTGGGTGGCGCTGAAGCCGCGCAGCGTCTGGATGTAGAGCGGGAGGACGAAGATCCACCCGAAGAACCCGGCGTAGACCATCGACGCCGAGATGTTGATGATCCGGAACAGCCGGTTCGTGAAGAGCCGGAGCTGCAGCATCGGCTGCTCGAGACCGAGTTCGACGACCACGAGCCCGACGATCGCGGCCACGCCGATCATCCCGGTCGCGATCGTCTGCGGCGTCAGCCACCCGTTCTCCGGTCCGGTCGACAGGGTGTAGATCAGCAGCGACACACCCGTCGCCGACAGCACCAGGCCCCGCAGGTCGAGGCGCCCCGCCGCCTCGTGGCGCTCCTCGCGGAGCCACAGCGCAGCGAGCGCCAGGGCGACTGCTCCGATCGGCAGGTTGACGAGGAAGATCCACCGCCACGACGTGTTGTCGACGAGGACACCGCCGAGCACCGGCCCGATCGCCGGCGCGACGACCGCGACGCTGAGCACGCCGACCGTCGCCGTCGACCGCTCCTCGAGTGGGAACGCACGGAACAGCATCGCGCTGCCGATCGGCGTGATCAGCCCGGCGCCGAGACCCTGCAGGATCCGGAAGACGACGAGCGACGTGAGACTCGGTGCGGCGCCACACAGGCCCGATGCGATCACGAAGACGGCGAGCGCGACCGATGAACATCCGCTTGGTGCCGTAGCGGTCGCCCAGCCACCCGGCGGCCGGGATCACCGCTGCGAATGCGAGCAGGTAGGCGACCGAGACCCATTCGATGTCGGTCGACGACACGTCGAACTCGCGGGCGAGCGTCGGGCAGTGCGACGTTGACGATCGTGCCGTCGATGATCGTCATGAACAGCCCGACGATGTAGACGACCATCACCCGGTAGCGGTACTGCACCGTGCGGAACCTACGTGAAAGCTCGGCATCCTGTGGAGGTGGGTGAGGACGCGCTCCAGCTGAACTATCCGCCGGATCTGCCGATCACCGAACGCCACGACGAACTCCTGCAGGTGATCCGTGACCATCAGGTCGTGATCGTCGCGGGCGAGACCGGGTCGGGCAAGAGCACCCAGATCCCGAAGCTGTGCATCGAGGCCGGCCGCGGTGTCGACGGCGTGATCGGCCACACCCAGCCGCGACGCGTCGCGGCACGCACGATCGCCGAGCGCATCGCGGAGGAGACCGGCTACCGAGCTCGGCCAGGAGATCGGCTACTCGGTCCGCTTCACCGACAACATCTCCGAGCGCACGCTGATCCGGGTGATGACCGACGGCATCCTGCTCGCCGAGATCCAGCGCGACCGGATGCTGCGCCGCTACGACACGTTGATCATCGACGAGGCACACGAGCGCAGCCTGAACATCGACTTCATCCTCGGCTACCTCAGGCAGCTCCTCCCGCAACGGCCCGACCTCCAGGTGATCGTCACGTCGGCGACGATCGACACCGAGCGGTTCGCCGCGCACTTCGCCGATGTCGACGGGCGAACCGGCTCCAGTCGTCACGGTGTCCGGCCGGACGTTTCCCGTCGAGATCCGATACCGAGACCCGGGGGAGGACACGAACCAGGTCGATGCCATCCTCGACGCCTGCGACGAGCTTGCCGCCGAGGGTGACGGCGACGTCCTCGTGTTCCTCTCGGGGGAGCGCGAGATCCACGACACGGCCGACGCGCTCCGAGAACGCAAGCTGCGCGACACCGAGGTGCTGCCGCTGTACGCCCGGCTCGGCGCGGCGGAGCAGCACCGGATCTGGCAGCCGCACCGCGGGCGCCGAATCGTGCTCGCGACCAACGTTGCCGAGACGTCGATCACCGTGCCCGGGGTGCGCTACGTCGTCGACGCCGGCACCGCCCGCATGTCGCGCTACTCGCGCCGGCTGAAGGTCCAGCGGCTACCGATCGAGGAGGTGTCGAAGGCGTCGGCCAACCAGCGGGCCGGTCGCTGCGGACGCGTCGCACCGGGTGTCTGCATCCGGCTGTACTCCGAGGAGGACTTCGCGGAGCGGCCCGACTTCACCGAACCCGAGATCCTGCGCACGAACCTCGCATCGGTGATCCTGCAGATGGCGAACATCGGTCTCGGCGACCTCGCCCGCTTCCCGTTCGTCGAGGCACCCGACTCGCGCAGCATCCGCGACGGAGAGCTCCTGCTCGAGGAGCTGAACGCGATCTCCGTCGGCAATCGAGGCGACGGCGTCCGTCTGACCAAGACGGGCCGTCAACTCGCACGGCTCCCGACCGACCCGCGCCTCGGCCGGATGCTGCTCGAGGCCGAACGTCGCAACTGCGTGCGCGAGGTGCTCGTGATCGTCGCGGCGCTGTCGATCCAGGACGTCCGTGAACGACCGACCGACAAACGTGAGCAGGCCAACGAGTCGCACAACCGGTTCAAGGTCAAGGGCTCCGACCTGCTCTCGATCGTGAAGCTGTGGGACTACGTCCGAGAGCAGCAGCGGGAGCTGTCGGGCAACCGGTTCCGGCGGATGTGTCGGGACGAGTTCATCCATTACCTGCGGGTACGCGAGTGGGTCGACCTCCACCGCCAGCTGAAGCGGGTCGCCGCCGACATGGGCATCAAGGCCGGTACCGAGGACGGCCACCCCGACCACGTCCATCAGGCCCTGCTCGCTGGGCTGTTGTCGCACATCGGCATGCGTGACCGCCAGACCCGCACGTTCAAGGGCGCCCGGCAGGCCGAGTTCGTGATCGCGCCCGGATCGGTGCTGACCCGCAAGCCGGCGGACTGGGTGATGGCGGCCGAGCTCGTCGAGACGAACCAGATCTACGCCCGCCGCGTCGCCGAGATCGATCCTCGGTGGGCCGAACGTGCCGGCGCCCACCTCGTCAAGCGCTCCTACGGCGAACCCCGCTGGGACACGAAGGGCGGGCGAGCCGTCGTCACCGAGCAGGTCACCCTGTACGGCCTCCCGCTCGTCTCCGATCGGGTGATCGGTCTCGATCGCGTCGACCCCGATGCGGCCCGAGCGTGGTTCGTCACCAAGGTCTTCGTCGAAGCCGACATGCCCCCCGGCTGGGCAGACGCGGCACCGGTTCCTCGCCCACAACCGTGAAGTGCTCGACCGTCTCGCGTCGATGAGTGCCCGGACCCGCGGCGTCGATCTCATCGATGACGATGCCGCTGTTCGCGTTCTACGACGCGCGGATCGGCGACGACGTCACCAGCACGCAGCACTTCGACCGCTGGTGGAAGGAGACGCGACGCAGTCGACCCGACTGCTCGATCTGACCGACGCCGCACTGCGTGAGCTCGTCGGTGACCACCTCGGCGGTCTCGACGGGTTTCCCGACGTCTGGCGGCAGGGCGACATCGAACTCCCGCTGACCTACCGCGATGCTCCCGGCGAACCGCTGGACGGCGTGACGGTCCACCTGCCGCTCAACGGTCTCAACCAGATCACCGACGACGGATTCGACTGGCAGGTGCCCGGGCACCGCGACGAGCTCGTCGAACAACTGATGCGCTCGCTCCCCAAGGCGATCCGCCGCGAGCTGATCCCGTTCGCCGACACCGTCGACGCCGTGCTCGACCGCCTCGGCCCGCCGTCGGGTCGTCTGGTCGATCGGCTCGCGACGGTCGTCACCGAGGTGGCCGGCGTCGACGTCACCCCGGCGCGTTCGACCGTCGAGCCGCTCGACCCCCACCTCCGGCTGAACTTCGTCGTGTCCGACGACGACGGCGAGGTGCACGACGTCGGCACCGACCTGGCCGCGATCAAGGAGCGACTGGCCGGTTCGGCACGCCAGTCGATCGCGGCGGCCGCGCCGATCGACGAACGACGCGGGATCACGACGTGGGACGTGGGTGATCTGCCGCAGATCGTCGAATCGGCCGACCGCGCGCTCGACGTGCGGGCGTACCCGACGCTGCTCGATGTCGGTGACAGCGTGTCGCTGCGCATCGTGACCACGCCGGAACTCCAGCAGCGGGCGATGCGCGGCGGCGTGCGGCGGCTGCTGCTGCTCGACGGGGCGCCCACTCGCCGCTCGATCGAGCGGCTGGTCACCAGCGCCGGTCGGCTTGCGTTGTCGAACGCCGACATCGGTGTCGACACACTGGTCGACGACTGCATCGCTGCCGCGGTCGACCAACTGATGGCCGAGCACGGCACGCTGCCGTGGACGGCAGCGGAGTTCCAGCAGCCTGCAGGCGCTCGTGCGCGCGAAGGGTCCGAATCGCGCCGGCACCGCGCTCGGCGCCGCGGTCGGGGTCGTCGCCGCGGCGGCCGGCGTCAACGAGTTGCTCGCCCGGCTGCGGGCGCCGGCGTTCGCCGAGTCGGTCGACGATGCGAACCTTCATCTCGGCCGACTGGTCCGGCCCGGCATGGTGTCCGCCCACGGCATCGACCGCCTCGGCGACGTCGAGCGCTACGTCCGCGGAATCCGCTACCGCCTCGAACATCTGGGTGGTGCGGTCGAGCGGGACCGGGTCCGGATGGCCGAGGTGCTGCCGCTCGAAGCCCGATTCGCCGAGTTCGTCGATCGGATGCCGCCGGCGGATCTCCCGCCCGCCACGGCCGACGTCCGCTGGATGCTCGAGGAGTTGCGGGTGCAGGTCTTCGCCCAGCCGGTCGGAACGCGCGGGTCGGTCAGCCCGAAGAAGGTCGCCCAGCGCCTCGCGGAGCTCTATCGTTCGAGCCCATGAGCAAGCGCACCGGTGGCAAGAACACCGATCCGATCTCACAGAAGCAGGCGATCGAACTCGACGTCGCCTCGAAGATCGACGGCCCGATCGGGCGGCTGACGCAGCTGCAGCGATCGCTGCTGTTCGCCGAGATCTCGATGCTGTCGTACCTTCCCGACGACGAGGCGCAGCCGGTGTTCCACGAGGTCGGCTTCGACGACGTGCAGTACATCGAACGCGACGGCGCGCAGGCCTACGTGCTCGGCACCGAGCGCGATGTCGTCATCGTCTGTCGCGGCACCGAGCCGAACGAGTGGAACGACATCAAGGCCGACGCGAACGCGCTGACCGACCTCGCCGAGACGGTCGGCCGGGTCCACCGCGGCTTCAAACGTGAGGTCGACGACGTCTGGCCCGAACTGGAGGATGTGCTGCGTGACGAGGAGCGCTACGTTTGGTTCTGCGGGCACTCGCTCGGTGGTGCGATGGCGCAGATCTGCGCCGGCCGCTGTCAGCTGTCGGAGATCGCCGCCGTCCCGACCGAGGTCGCCACGTTCGGGAGCCCGCGGGTCGGCACCAAGCGCTACATCCAGCACGCCAAGGTGCGCCACCTGCGGTGGGTGAACAACAACGACATCGTCACCCGGGTCCCGCCGACCTGGTTGCGGTATCGCCATACGGGGACGCGGATGTACCTGAACAGCAACGGCGAGTGCAAGAAGTACACGCCGGCCCAACGTGGCAAGGACCGCTGGGCCGGCTTCTGGACGGGGCTCAAGCAACGCAGGTTCGACCACTTCTCCGACCACGCGATCGCGGCATACGTCGCCCACATCCGTCGGGCCGCCGAAAGTTAGTGCCGTTGCGGGACGGGGCTGATCGCCACACCGACCGCCTGGCCGAGGATTGCTCCGGTTGCTTCACCCATGGTTGCGCTCCTTCCGATCGTGTTCGAGATGTTGGTTCACTTCGTGCCCGATTCGCCCGAGGTGTCACCGCGGGCGCTGAGTGGGGCTTCGATCTGGGCCCGCCGCCATGGCAGCATTCCGTCGACCTCGACATCGAGCGAGAAGCTGAGTGCGATCCGGACGAGGACGAGCACGCCGAGCACGGTCACACTCTCGATGCTCGGGTCGACCGTGATCGTCTCGATGATGTCGGCGGCGACGAGGACCTCCAGGCCGAGGATGATCGGTCGGCCGAAGCCGCGCCGGACGTCGACGAACAGCCGGTCGACGTTGCCGAAGTCCTTCAGGCCGCCAACGAGGGCGGCGATGCCGCCGACGACGATGATCGCCACACCGACCGCCTCGAACCCGCGGGCGATGTCCTCCATCACCTCTTCGAACCTCATCGCCGATCACCTCGAGTCTTCGATGCCATGGCCAACTCTCACAGGTGGTCGTGCTCGGTCAACCAGCGGAGGGAGACGTAGCCCACGGGGCGGGAGGTGGTAGCTGCCAATCGGTGGAGGAAGCAGGCGTCGCCCGTCGTGTGCGCCGACGCGTCGGCCCGATCATGAGATCATTGGGTGATGTCGCTGACCGATCAGACCGTCGAGCTGTTGCAGACGCTGATCCGCAACGAGTGCGTGAACGACGGGACCCGCGACTCGGGTCACGAGTCGCGCAATGTCGATGTGCTCGAACAGGTCATCGCCGGGCCTGCCGTCGACATCGAACGGTTCGAGCCCGTTCCAGGTCGCGCATCGATCGTCGGCCGCATCGCCGGCACCGACCCGGACGCACCGAGTCTCTGCCTGATGGGCCACACCGACGTCGTTCCCGTGCACGCCGACGGTTGGATCAACGACCCGTTCGGCGGCGAGTTGATCGACGGTGAAGTGTGGGGCCGCGGCGCCGTCGACATGCTCAACCTCACCGCGTCGATGGCCGTCGCGTTCCGGGACATCGCCGACGACGTTGCCCACGGTGCGTTCCGGCCGACCGGCGACCTGGTCTACTTCGGCGTTGCCGACGAGGAGTCGGGCAGTGCACACGGCGCGCGTTGGATGGCCGATCACCACGCCGACGCGATCCGGGCCGACTATGTGCTCACCGAGAACGGCGGTCTGCACAGCGGGCTCGGCTGAGTCGCCGTTCGTCGGCGTCAATGTGGCCGAGAAGGGTGTCGCATGGCGTCGCTTGACCGTCCGCGGGACACCGGGACACGGCTCGATGCCGTTCCGCAAGGACAATGCGCTCATCAAAGCGGCCGGAGTGGTTCAGCGGCTCGCCGACTATCGGCCGGCGCCGCGGTTCACCGAGTTGTGGCGCACACGCGTCGAAACCCTCGGTCTCCCCGACGAGTGGTCGGCGGCGCTGCTCGACGAGTCGATCATCGACACGTTTCTCGACGAGCTCCCGAGCGTGCCGGCGGCCGCGCATCTCCACGCGTGTACCCACACGACGTTCTCGCCGAACCTCGTCGACGGCGGAGAGATGAAGACCAACATCATCCCCGACCACGTCGTCGTCAACATCGACATCCGCACGCTGCCGGGCGAGGGGCCCGACGAGGTTGATGCACACCTGCGTGCCGCGCTCGGCGACTCTCGCCGACCACGTCGAGGTCGACGTGCTGATGAACGATCCGGCCTCGACCACTCGTGTCGACACGCCGCTGTGGGATGCCCTGGCCCGTGCGGTCAACGTGCCGTTTCCGACAGCCCGCCTCACGCCGCAGCTCGCGGTCGGGTTCACCGATGCGCGGATCTACCGGGAGATGGGGGCGGTTGCGTACGGCGCCGGGCTGTTCAGTCCCGAACTCGGTGCGGCCGAGTTCGGCAGTCGGTTCCACGGGCACAACGAGCGCATCGACGTCGAGTCACTCGCTCTCACGACTCGCCTCTGGGGCCACGTCGCGCGAGATCTTCTCGGCTGATCGCGTCACGGAGCCGATGAAGCTCACACCGCAGGTGGCGCAGCGTCCGTTGCTGATCTTGCCGACGGATCTCGCCTTGTAGCGGACGCCACCCATCTCCCAGATCGAGGTGGTGTGTCCGCCGGGGCACGTCATGGTCCATTCTCGTGACTCGCGCTCGATGTCGGCGCGTCGCGACGGGGGCATCACCCGCAGGACCCAGCGTTGGGTGCGGCTCATCGTCATGCCGCTCGAAACCGTCCGGGCTCGACTTCGCTCGCGTCACCGTGCCGGATCATTCGGGCGACGTGCATCTCCGCGCTGCGTCGCTCGACCGACGTCACGAAGGCCATCTCGACATGCGGTCGGTAGATGAACCGGTGCTCGACCATCTCCTCGATCGAGTGCGGCTCGGCGAGGAAGTCGAGCATCGCTGCGTGGCGTCGGCCGATCACGGAGTGGAACCCGTCGAGCAATTCGACGAAATCCTCGCGGCCTTCGATCACACCCTTGTGGTGGAACGTGACGTAGAAGTCGGCCTCCTCGTCACGGACCTTCACCAGGCTGTCCTCGAAGTCGTCGAGATCGCTCCACACGTCGCCGTAGTACGGACCGAACCCGGTGAGGTCGATGTCGGACAGGAAGAACGTGTTGTCGACCCGAAAGCCCGAGTGACCGCGGGTGTGCCCGGGAAGGTGGACTGCCTCGACGTGCACGCCGCCGAGGTCGAAGACGTGGCCGTCACCGAATCCGCGGGCGTCGGGCCGCGGTGAGAAGTGGAACTCGTCGAGCACGGTCTGCTCGAAGGACTGGCGGTCCTCGCCCTCGAGTCCGTAGACCGCCATCAGGCCGTCCATCGACCTGACTCCGGGCAGGTCGGCGTCGTGGACGTGGACCCGGGCGTCGGCGAACAAGCCGTTGCCGGCGATGTGGTCCTCGTGGCTGTGGCTGTTGATCACCGCGTCGACCGGTGCCGGCACGCCGCCGCGGGAGACGACGTCGACCGACGGATCGATGATCACGGTTTCGCCCGCACCACGCACGAGCAGCGAGTTGCCGGACGGGTAGCCGCCGTTGTTGGCGCCGACGAGCACGCTCACCGTGTCGCTCAGGCGGCGCTCGTCGGCACCCCAGTCGGCGATCATCCGAAGGCCTGGTCTCGGGAGTCGAACACCCGCGCAGAGTAGTCCGATGCCGACCGCGTTCGGACACATCGTGCGCCGTGCCGGCTGTGCCGTTCGACGAGGATCCCGGCGACGGTGTTCTCCGGCGAGGTCAACGCGATCTTCACGCCCTCAACGTGAGAGCGGTCAGACCAACGATTGCGCACCTCTGGGCGCCACGGTCTCGATGTACGCCGAGGTCCTGGTTCCTGGCCGCTCGGCATCAGTTCGTTGACGACATCCATGGTGGTCGGTCCTTCCGCTCGGTCCCTCAGACCTGTTGATAGGTGCTCTCGAGTTCGTCCTGGATCACCGTGGCCTCACCCTCGGCGCGGAGAAGGAGATCGTCGTCGAGGACTCGGGAGGCGTACGACCATCCATCGGGCAGCTCGAGGCGGTCGCCCAGGAACGCCAGGTCCGACTCGTCCAAGTCGGGGTCGACGATCTGGGAGTACGCCTGCATCACGTATGTGTTGCCGTCTGGGTCGAAGAGCTCGTAGATCTCCGAACCCGCATGGAACTCCCAGATGTTCGTCCGCAGCACGGTGATCGGCGTGTACGGGTCGCTGCGCCCGGCGAGTTGCTCCGGCGAGATGTCCACCGTCGCGAGCAACCGCATCTCCAGGTTCCCATAGGTCCGCTGCTCCGACTCGGGGAGCTGGACGCCCGACGAACCATCGATGACGAAGGCGCGTGGGCCGTTCATCCTGACGTTCGTCGCGGCGTACTCGGCACCGATCGCTTCGGGGTCCAGCGCCTCCCACTGCTCGGCCGGACACAGGCTCAGGCCCTGGGTCCCCCACACCTCCGTGGTCACTTCCTCGCCGTCGAGGACGGACAGCAGGATCTCGCAGTACCGGAGTCCCCGTATGGAACTCCGTTCCGACTCCCCGCTGCCGGACGGCGGCTCGGTCGCGGGCGGCTCGGTATCATCGGGTTGAGTTGCCACGGTGTTGGTTGCGGGCGGCTCGGTTGCGGGCGGCTCCGTCGACGACCATTGGGTGGTCGACGGTTCGATCGCGGCCGTGTTGCCGGCGTCGCCGGACCCGTCGCTGCCGCACGCCGCAAGGAGCAGCATCGTGGCGATGCCGATCGCCACCACGGCCGCTCGCCGCGCTGGTCTGCCGTCCGTTCTCGGTGTCACAGCGGAGGGACAGATCGACGATCGACCCCGGGGCGCTTCGAGGTCCTCGTGCTTTCGAGCGGTGTCGCTGCACTCGGATGCGGAGCCGGCCTTGACCGCCATCACGCCGAATCGGAGGGACGCTGGTGTGTCATGATTGCGAGCCTGGCACCCGCGGTTCGCAGCCGACGAAATGGTGATCAGGCGAGGGTGTCGCCGAATGCGTCGGCCCACGATGCGAGGAACTTCGCGAACCGCTGATGGGCATACGGGATGAACCGGATCTTCTGGATCGGTTCGAGCGCGAGTGGCAGTGCTGCCATTGCGTACATGTAGTCGGACAGCATGAGCGCCCGCTTCGTCTCCGCCAGCAACAGCTCCAGCTGGTCGGTGCGTTCGGTGTCGTCGTCGAACGACCGGTTCTCGAGATAGCAGCCGATCAATGTGCGCAGGTGGTCATCGGTGAACGCGGGTTCGTTGATCCGGAAGTGCGGCGGCTCGGCGAGACCGTGCTCCATCACCGTCTCGGCGAATAAGTTGGCGAAGTCGAACGCCGGGTGGTTCAGGCATGAGAATTCGAAGTCGAGCAACCGGACCGACCCGTCGTCGAGCAGAAAGACGTTGCCGTGGTAGGTGTCGTTGTGGCAGAACACCGGCGTTGACTCCGGGAGGCAGCGTCGCACCTTGTCCAACGTCTCCGGTTCGAACAGCTCGAGGAGGTCGTCGCACAGCGCCTGTTCGTCGGGGGGAAGCGTCGAGCGCAGCGGCCCGAGCGCCGGTCGTGCCAGCTCACCCCATTGTTCGTGCAGCAGCTCGAAGAACGTGCGCTCGGGCAGTCCGACGGGTTCGAGTTGGTGCAGTCGGTACAGCTCGTTCGCGACGCCGAGCTGGATGGTCGGATCGAGCACGTCGTGTGCCGTCAGGGTGCGCCCGCGGTAGAAGGTCTCGATGCGATGGTCGTCGCCGTAGTGCAGGCACTGCGCCGCGATGCCGGCATCGCCGAGCAGCAGGAACGTCGCCTTCTCGGTGGCCGCGTCGAGGATCGCGTTCTCCTTCCCGGCGAGGTGGCGATACAGCACAGCAGGCGGATCGAGGTGGTGCCGAGCGCGGACGCCCATCGTGAACGACGAGAAACCTTTCGGCGCGTCGAACTCGAAGTCGTCGAACGACGCCTCACGCCAGGAGGGCAGCGCGTCCTGACATCGTCGCAACACATCCGCCGACCTGGCCGCAACATCCTCCACATCTGCATCGTTGCACGACATCCGCCGTACGACTCACGCAGGGGCCATCGCGCTCGGCACCCTCTGCGCTCTAAGGTCGCGGGCGTGACCGCGACCGAGGCCTCAGGCGCGCCGACCAGACCGATCCGCCTCCGACGCCGCGCCGTAGCGCTCGCATGGTTCACGGTGGCCTGGAACGCCGTGGAAGCCGTGGTCGCGATTGCGGCCGGCCAGGCCGCGGACTCGACGGCGCTCATCGGCTTCGGTCTCGACTCGACCATCGAGGTCTCGTCGGCGGCGATCGTGCTCTGGCAGTTCCGCTCGCCGCTCCCGGACCAGCGTGAGCGGTTCGCGCTCCGACTGATCGCCGTGTCGTTCTTCGCCCTCGCAGCATGGGTGGCCGCTTCCTCGGTCTCCGACCTCGTCGAGCGCGCGGAGCCCGACGTCTCGGTGGCGGGCATCGCATTGGCGACGGCGTCACTGGTGGTCATGCCCGTACTCGCCCGGGCGAAACGGCGGGTCGGGCGGGCCATGGGCTCAGCAACGGTGGTGGCCGACAGCGCACAGACATGGTTGTGCACGTCGCTGTCGGCGGTGCTGCTCGTCGGTCTCGGAGCCAACGCCCTCGTCGGCTGGTGGTGGGCTGACCCGGTCGCCGGGCTGGTGATCGCCGCAGCGGCGGTGCGCGAGGGTCGCGAAGCCTGGCGCGGGGAGAACTGCTGCGATTCGGGGTGTGCCTGATCAGTCGTCGTGATCGGGCGTCGATCTCGGTCGATTGCCCCTGTTGGGCGAGGTCCTCGCCTTCGATCGGAAGACGGTCGGGTACGAGGCGGACGACCACCGGCTGTAGCACGATGTGCTACAGTCGATCGCCGCCCCGATAATGAATGACGACAACTGGCCGCCACTCGCGGCGACGTCTGGGAGGTTCCGCCGATGGCAGCGGTGATCGCGGTGGACCATCTGCACAAGGCCTACGGTCGCGTCGTTGCCGTTGACGACCTGTCGTTCAGTGTCGAGGAGGGTGAGATCTTCGGGATCCTCGGGCCGAACGGTGCCGGCAAGACGACGACAGTGGAGTGTGTGCAGGGCCTGCGCAACGCTGATGGCGGGACGATTCGTGTTCTCGGGCTCGACCCGATGACCGAGGCTGCCGAGCTGAGACAGCGCGTTGGCTCGCAGCTCCAGGACTCGGCGCTGCCGGGTCGGTTGAGGGTCGCGGAGTCCCTGGAGCTGTTCGCGGCGTTCGCCCGCAACCCGGTCGACCGCGATGAGTTGCTCGATCGTTGGCGGCTGCAGGAGCACCGCGATCAGGCGTTCGACAGCTTGTCGGGGGGTCAACGCCAGCGCTTGTTCATCGCGCTCGCGTTCGTCAACTCCCCGGAGTTGGTGTTTCTCGATGAGCTCACGCAGGGGCTGGATCCCCAGGCGCGACGGGCGACGTGGGATCTCATCCGCGAGATCCGGCAAGACGGCACGACGGTCGTGCTCGTGACGCACTTCATGGACGAAGCAGAGCACCTGTGCGACCGTGTCGCGGTCGTCGACGACGGGCGGGTGATCGCGCTCGACACGCCGCAGGGTCTGATCGATGGGCTGGGGTTGCGGTCCGTCGTGCGCTTCACCACGCCCGAGCGGGATCTGGGTTGGGTGGAACAGCTCGACGTGGTCGAGTCATTGACTCGACGTGGTGACGCCGTCGAGGTCCGCGGCACCGGAGCGGTGTTGGCGCTCGTCGCGTCCGAGCTCGTCGCGCACGGGATCGTTCCGCTCGACCTCCGCGTGGACCGTCCGACGGTCGAGGACGCGTTCTTGGCGCTCACCGGACGGACGATCCGGGGCTGACGATGCGCGGCTATCTCGCGATGACCCGCGCCGAGTTCCGGCTGTTTCGCAGGGAGCCGTTCTCGATCGTCTTCGTGCTCGTGTTCCCGCTGATGATGATGATGCTGCTGTCGGCCGTGTTCGGGAACGACCAGGCCGACGCCCGGGACGTCGAGAACGGCATGCTCGTCTGGCGGGGTGTGACCCCGGCCGACTACTACACGGCCGCGTCGGTGGCCGCGATCATCGCCGCGCTCGGGCTGATGACGCTGCCGATCAACCTGGCCGGATACCGCGAGCGGGGCATTCTGCGGCGCCTGCGGGCGTCGTCGGTCTCGGTGTGGGTCCTCGTCAGCGCCCAACTCACGCTCGCGCTGGTGACCTTCGTGGCGGGCGCGCTCGTGATGGCCGTCGTCTCCCGGTTCGCCTACGACGCGATGGTGCCCGCTGACGTGATCGGAGTCGTGGTCGCCCTCCTGTTCGGAACCGCCGCGTTCGGCGCGATCGGGCTGCTACTCGCCACGGTGGTCCGCAGCAGTCGTTCGGCGCAAGGCATCGGACTCCTGTTGTTCTTCGCGATGTGGTTGATCTCGGGCACCGGGCCGCCGCGCGCCGTGCTGCCGTCGGGTCTCCGTGACGTCGGCGGCGTACTGCCGCTCACCCGCCTCGTGAACGCCGTACAGGACCCGTGGTTCGGGTTCGGCTGGAGCGCCACCGATCTCGCGGTCCTCGCCGTGTACGCCATCGCAGCCGGTGCTCCGGCCGTTTGGTTCTTCCGCTGGGACTGAGCCGGACCGACTGCCGAACCTGTCAGCTCCGGCTGCACATGTCCGACCAGCCGGGGCTCAGTCGGCGTCTCCGGTCGCCTCGAACTCGGGCTTGAGGTTGAGCGAGGCGGAGTTCATGCAGAAGCGGTCGCCGGTGGGGTTCGGGACCGTCGGGGAAGACGTGGCCGAGGTGGGCACCGCAGGTGGCGCAGACGGCTTCGGTGCGGACCATGCCGTGCGAGCGGTCCTCGTTGAGCGTCACCTTGGCGGGGTCGAGTCGCCTCGTAGAACGACGGCCAACCCGAGCCGGAGTCGTACTTCGTCTCGGACGAGAACAGCGCGGCGTCGCACACGATGCAGTGGTAGACGCCGGGGTCCTTCGTGTCGTGGTACGCGCCGGTGAAGGCGCGCTCGGTGCCCGCCTTCTGGGTCACGTCGTACTGGAGCTTCGTGAGCCGCTCGCGGAGCTCGGCGTCGGTGGGGATCGAGGTGTCGGCCATGTCTCCATGCTGCCCGATCCGCAGCCGGTTCTGCACACCCGCGCCACCGACGGCTCGGGTGTTTCGGAGTTGTTGTGCGCGCCGTTCGCGTCCCGTCGCCGACCGATTCCTACGCTCGTCCCATGTCGCACCGTCGCCTCGCCGGAGCGGCCCTCGTCGCGGCGCTTGCGGTGAGTGCGTGTGCGTCGTCGGGCGACGGCGACGGCGCGACCCGTCACCGTCGGCGGAGTCCGGCGCCGACCGCGTCGACCCGGTGGCGCCCGCCCGATACACCTATCCCGGCGCCGCCCGACTCGCCCGCTCGCGGACGCAGCCGAACGACGCAGCCGACGACGCGGTCGATCGCATCGTCGACGGGATCAACTCCGGTGCGCTCGACCCGAGCGCGATCGACGACCTCACCGCATCGGGCGACCCGCGGTACGCCTGGTTCGTCTCCGACCTCCTCCGCTTCTTCGGCGGCCAGGACGGCGAGCGGCTCGTCGACTCGTTCGAGACGTTGACCGGCGTCGACATCGCGGGCGACCCCGACCTGCAGCTCAGCCCGTGGCTCAGCGTCACGAACCATCTGATCGCCTGGGACACGCCCGACTACGCCGGCTACCGCGACGACAAGGGTGGGATCTTCGTCCAGCTCGAAACCGGGTGGGCGCCGTTCTTCGCCGACGAGGACGCCGACATCGACTGGCGGCACCTCAGTTGGGGCGGCGTGTTCATCGACGACCGACCGCTCGGTGATCCCGACGGCTGCCCCGGCGGCTGCATCCCCGCGCTCGACGACCCGCAGACGACCGACGCCGCCGGCGGAGCCTGGTACCCCGACGAGCGGACCGTGTTCGGCGTCGTCGTCGGCGACGAGGCGCTCGCGATCCCGCTCAACATCGCCGAGATCCACGAGATGTTCAACCTCACGCTCGGCGGCGAACGACTTGCGATCCCGTACTGCACGCTGTGCGGCTCGGCGCAGGCCTTCGTCACCGATCGGCCCGACGATGCGCTCGTGATGCGCACGTCCGGCTTGCTCAGCCGGTCGAACAAGGTGATGTACGACCTCGTCACCGCAGTCGGTGTTCGACACCTTCACCGGCGAGGCGGTGTCGGGTCCGCTCCAGGACGCACGGCGTCGTGCTCGACGAGATCACCGTCGTGCGCTCGACATGGGGCGAGTGGAAGCGCGAGCACCCCGACGACGCAGATCATCGCCCAGGACGGTGGCATCGGCCGGAGCTACCAGCTCGACCCGCTGGGCGATCGCGACGCCGACGGGCCGATCTTCCCGATCGGCGACTTCGACGATCGGCTCGGCGTGCAGGAGTTCGTCGTCGGCGTGATCCTCGAGGACGGCACGCCGCTCGCGTTCCCGTCGGAGGAGGCGAGCGCAGCGTTCAACGCCGGCGACCCCGTCGAACTCGAGGGTGTCGAACTCCGCGAGTCGGGCGACGGCCTCGTGGCGTTCGACGTCGACCACGGGCGAGCAACTCGCCGCCCACGAGGCGTTCTGGTTCGCATGGAGCCAGTTCCACCCCGACACGCTCCTCTGGGAGCGCTGAGCGTCAGGACAGCAGGGCGTCGAGACCCTTGTCGGCGTGGGCCATGTCGGGCCGATCCTCGTGCTCGAGTCGGGTCAGGTAGCTGACTGCCACGTATCCGTCTTCGACCATCCCGCCGTCGGTCTCGGGATCGAGGTCGGTCTTCTCGCCCCACTGCATCGTCACCTTGAACGCTCCCTCACGGCCCTCGATCGGGGTGAGGTCGGCCGCCGACACCGTTCGCGGTGGCCGGACACCGACCCGGGCGTGCCTCCAGCCCTGCAGCTCGTCGAGCGGCAGGTCGGGGACGTTGAGGTTCACGACGACGGTCTCGGTCGGCATGTCGTCGACGAGTGACTGGACCACCGACCTCGCGACCTCGGCGGCGGTGTCCCAGCTCAGGTCCGCGATCACGTCGTCCCACGCCTGGCCCTCGACACCCATCCCGTGCACCGACTGGCTGACCGCGACGCCCGAGACGTGCCCGTTGCGGCCGGTGAGACAGGCGCCGACGGTGCCGGAGTGATACACCGCGCGGCCGACGTTCGCCCCCGGGTTGATCCCGGAGACGATCAGGTCGAACGGCCCGCCGAACGCGCCGAGCCGGGCGAACATCACACACAGCCCGGGTGGCCCGTTGACGGTCCACGCCTCGGCGTCACAGTCGGGAATCGAACTGCGCACGATCTCGGGTTCGAGCAGGTGCAGCGCACCGAGCGCGGCTCCCGCTCCGGAGAACTCCCGGTCGGGAGCCACCACCACGACCTCGTGGTCGCCGTCGAGCGTGCACATCGCTCGAACGAGGACGTGGAGGCCTTCGGAGTCGATGCCGTCGTCGTTCGTGACCAGAATCCGCATTCGTCCATCCTGGCAGTCGGCCGGGGACAACGCGCCAGCCGACACCTGATGTTCACCCGAGGTCGAGCTGCATCAGCACCATCGTGCGCCAGGTGTCGAACGTGAAGCCGATGTCGGGCATCCGACCCACCTCGACGAAACCACGACGGGCGTGGAAGGCGATCGACCGCTCGTTGAACGCGTCGATCGTGGCGACCATCTGCCGGAGGCCGTTCGACCGGGCGATCGACTCCAGTTCGTCCATCAGCGCGTCGGCGGCCCCGGTGCCCCGGGCAGCGCGGTCGACGTAGACCGAGTGCTCGCACACGAACCGGAAGCCCTCGCGCAACGTGCTGTCACGAAAGTCGCCGTAGCTGGCGACGCCGATCACCTCGCCCGTCGTGTTCGGCCACGATCACGGGTCGGCTCGTGGCCGCGCGGTCGCGTGAGCCATGACCGAGCGTTCGTCGTCGGTGTGCAACCGTTCGGTCCACTCGGCATCGCCGACCGGGAATCGCCTGGTTGAAGATGTCGGTGATCCGACCGACGTCGGCATCGGTCGCGGGTCGGATGCTGCACTGCCATGAAGCGATCAGTGTGCCACCCGCGCGAGGATCCTGACATGGCAGATCAGCCTGCACTCGACGACCCGATGCCGCTCGATGACGTGAACTTCTTCGATCCGGCGATCAACGACTGCCCGTACCACGCCTACCGCACGCTGCGCGACGACGCGCCGGTCTGGTTCGACGAGCGACTCAAGGCGTTCGTGGTCACCCGCCACGACGACGTGTTGGCCGTGCTGCGGGACACCGAGCGGTTCAACAACGCGCAGCGCCGCGGGTCGCGTCCGCAGGTCCAGGCGCTCTACGAGGAGAAGGGCTGGGTCCCCGCCCGGACCCTGGCCGGGCCGCGACGACCCGAACCACCGGGAGATGCGCCAGCTCTTCGACCACGCGTTCCGCCCGAAGAAGCTCGCGCGCGCTCGAACCGCAGATCGAAGGTCTCGCCCATCGAACTGATCGACGAGTTCATCGACGCCGGCCAGTGCGACTGGGTGCAGCAGTTCGCCGTCCCGCTTGCCGCTGGTCGTCATCGGCATGCAGATGGGCGCCGACCCGAACGACATCTGGCGGATCAAGGCGTGGACCGATGCGTGGGTGCAACGGCTCGGACTGATGCAGACGCCGGAGGAGGTGATCTGGTCGACCGAGATGGAGATCGAGGCCCAGCACTACTTCCAGCCGATCTTCGAACGGCTCCGCGAGCAGCCCGACGACACCCTGCTGTCCGACCTCGTCAACACGCCGATCCCCGAGTGGGGGCGCTGCCTCACCGACGAGGAACTCCACGCCGAGATGATGGCCGACACCTTCGTCGGCGGCTCGGAGACGACCACCAACGCCCTGTCCGGTGGTGTGCGGCTGCTGATCGAGCACCCCGACCAGTGGGACCGACTCACCGGCGACCCCGACCGGTACCTACCCGTCCTCGTCGAGGAGGTGCTCCGTCTCGAAGCCCCGGTGCAGCGCCTGATGCGTTCAGCCGCCGTCGACGTCGAGCTCCACGGCGTGACGATTCCCGGCAGGCTCGATGGTGCTCGTCGGCTACTCGGCCGCCAACCGCGACGAGCGGGTGATCGAGGCCCCCGCACGGTTCGACCTCGACCGCGACGACGCCAAGAAGCACCTCTCGTTCGGTTTCGGCACCCACTTCTGTCTCGGTGCACCGCTGGCGCGTCGCGAGCTGCTGCTCGGGTTCACCGCACTCGTCGATCGAATCGAGGAGATGTGGTTCCTCGACGACACCGACCTCACGATCGCGCCGAACTACTTCCTCCGGGCGCTGACAGGAACTGCGGATCGGATTCCGGGCACGCGCTGGCTGACCAACGTGAACGCGGCGATCCCGACGATCACGAGGACCATGCCGACGACCTGCAGCCCGCGCACTTCTTCTCCGAGGATCACGAACGCGAAGAACACGGCGAGTGCCGGCTGCGACGTCTGCATCACCGTGATCGTGGCGATCGGGAGGTGCTGCTGGGCGAACGCGATGCAGCCGTGGGCGATCATGCCGGTGAGGATCGCGAGGACGGCCGCGACGAGCCAACCGCGTCCGGTCATCGACAGGATCTCGTCGCCGGCCAACACGATCGCCATCGGGACGGTCGTGATGAGGCCGAGCGGCATCATGCAGGCCATGAACGTCACCGTGTCGACACCCGCGGCCCGGGCCCGTTTCGTGAACAGCAGGTAGCCGGTCCACGAGCACAACACCACCAGCATGATCAGGTCGCCACCGAGGGTCGCCGTGCCGGTCGACGGACCGAAGAACAGCACCATCGCCACCCCGACGATCGAGATCACGCCGTAGCGCAGCGCCGACCAGTTCGGTCGCTCGCTGAAGAAGAATGCGCCCGCCGGGACGACGATGAGCGGGGTCATCGTGGCGATGAACTCGACGTGGGCGATGCTCGTCTTCGTCACGGCGGTGAACAGCAGCGAGATGTTCACGCCGAACAGCAAGCCGGCTGGAGCAACGAGCTTCCAGGTGCGGCGGTCGGGAAACGGTCGTCGCTGACCCGACGCAGCACGATCCACCACGTGGCGACCGACATCCACATCCGCCAGAAGGCCAGCACGACGCCGGTGATCCCCGCCCATTTCACGATCGGCGTCGACAGCGAGAAGCCGAGGATCGCCGCAATCATCGCGATCGAGCCCGACACGTGATCGGCCGTCGATCACGACTCAGAGCCCGGGAAGGTCGAGCCACACATCGGCTGCGGCCTGATCGCCGATCAGCTCGACGGACGACCGATCGGAACGACCCATCAGCACGAGCAGCAGATCGACGGCGAGCCCGCGCACGGCGGCGTCGCCCTTACGGTGCTCGGCCGCCATCCGATACTCACCGTTCTCGTTCCACACGATCCACTCGCCGGCGCCGTCCGGGAGGCCGTCGTCGGTGCAGTGCACGTGCAGGCTCGATGCGGGCACCGCGACCGACTCGCGGACGAAGACGCGCGGGAGCACGAGGTCGAAGAACTCGGCGATCCCCTCGGCCGCGCTCGCCGGCTCGAGCGACGATTCGCCGTGCACCGCCACCTCGGCGTCCCAACGATGGATCATCGTTTCCTGAGACTGTCGCCGGGCCCAGACCCATACCTCCTGCTCGAGACCGAACGGATGCCAGGTCGGCTCGTTCGGGTCTCGTGCGGTGAGAGCAGCGATCAGGGTGTCGGCGCCGTCGAGGAGCCAGGCGCCGAGTTCGTCCCCCGCGGCCTCGGGAGACGGCCACGAGTACTCCACGGTTGCGGGCGCGGCGCCGTCGTGGATCGCCCTGGTCGCCCATCGGTGGACGGCCCCGGTGTGCGCGACGAGTTCTCGGAGGTCCCATCCAGGACATGCTTCGACGGGAGCCGTCAGGTCCCCGTCCCCAGCGGCCTGCGCCATCCGGACCGAGTCGGAGCGGATCGACAGCAGGTACGGATCGAGGTTCACACCGACCGACGGTAGCCTTCGGCGCATGAGTCCTCTCGAAGCACTTGCCGGGGACCCCGACCGCGCGCCCGACAGCGAGCCGATCATCACGATCACGCCCGAGGCGATCGAGAACCTGCTCGAGATGCGCGATGACGAGCCCGATGGCGACCAACTCGGTCTGCGCCTCGCGATCGCGTCCGACGCCGGCGAGGACTTCCGCTACGACCTGTCGTTCGAGGAGTTCCTGAAGGCGGCGTTCACCGACGAGGTGCGCACCCACGACGGTCTGAAGGTGATCATCCCCGGCGACGACGTCGCGCTGCTCGACCGGTGCCACGCTCGACTACACGCTCGACGCAGGGTCTCGTGATCCGCAACCCGAACAAGCCCGAGGCGCCGAACGTCGAGGGACTGACCAGCGACGATGCGCTGTCGGCCGAGGTCGAGGCGCTCGTGGCCGCCGAGGTCAACCCGGCGCTGGCCGCCCACGGCGGTTTCGTGACCTACGTCGGCCACGACGGCGAGGGCACCGCGTACATGACCATGGGCGGCGGCTGTCACGGGTGCTCGATGAGCAAGATGACGATGCTCGACGGTGTCCAGACGATGCTGTCCGAAGCGATCGAGGGCATCGAGAAGGTCAAGGACCTCACCGATCACACCACCGGCGAAAACCCCTTCTACTCCTGAGGACCGCCAGGAACGTGCTCGCTGCGTTCCGTGAGCTCCTCATCGACGCCCCGGTCGCCGTCGTCGCCAACGCCTCGCGAGCGACGCCCCCGAGCGCCCTCAGCGGCGGTCGAGACGTCGCAGTGGGGGTTCGGTCTTCGGGGGTTGCTTGCGGGGTGGGAGTTCTCCGAGCACGCGGGTCGAGATCTCGGTGATTTCGGCGACCGCGCGTTCGAACGCCTCCTCGGTGGCCGCCGAGGTCTTCTGCACGCCGGTGATCTTGCGCACGTACTGACGGGCGCCGGCCTCGATCTCCTCCGCGGTGGCCGCCGGTTCCAGCCCGCGCAGGGTGGTGATGTTCCGACACATCAGCGCGCCACCAGGTCGTGGGTGTCGGGTCGTTCCTCGATGTAGCTCGGCCGCGTACGAGCAGATCGGCCGAATCGTGCGGCCCTGGCCGCGGATCGACGCGATGACGCCGTCCATCAGCAGTTCGGCAAGACCTCGGCCCCGGTGCGCCGGCACGGTCTCGACGTGGGGAATGGTCACGACGTTCCCGTCGATGGAGTAGTCGGCGAGGCTGACGATCTCGCCGTTCAGGGTGAGTGTGAACCGGCAGGACGCAGGGTCGTCGGTGACGGATAGATCTGGTGTCGACATGCGTTCAGCGTACCGTTCCGCTATGGTCATTCTCAATGAGTGAGAACGACCACGAGCATCAACACCGCCACGACGGTGCCCGGCTCGGCGTCGCGGCCGGAGCGAACACGCTCTTCGCCGTGGTGCAGGTCGTCGTCGGTCTGGCCATCGGCTCGGTCGTGGTGCTCGCCGATGCCGCTCATCAGGCGGTCGATGCGCTCGGCCTGATCACGGCGCTGATCGCGGTCAACGTCGCCCGTCGGCCCGCGTCGCAGCACTGGTCGTACGGTCTCGGCAAGGCCGACGCGCTCGGCGGGTTCGTGTCGGCGCTGTTGCTGATCGGGTCGGTGGCGTGGATCACCATCGAGTCGATCCGCCGGCTTGATCGAACCGGAGCCGGTCGAGGGCGGCGGCGTCATCGTGATCGGCCTCGTCGCCATCATCGTCAACGGTGCCGGGGTCGTGCTGGTCGGCCATGGCCACGGTGACGAGGCGATGTCGATGCGCGCCGCCCGACTCCACCTGCTGACCGATCTCGCCGGTTCGGTCGTGGTCGTCGTCGCCGGGCTGCTGCTGGTCGCCACCGATCTCGCGTGGATCGACCCGGTCGCCTCGTTGCTGGTGTCCGCCGCCGTCCTGTGGTCGACCGCCCGCCTGATCCGGGCCGCAACTGGCGTCCTGCTCGACCGGTCGCCGGCGGCGTGTCTCGACTCGGCGGCTCTGCCGCAGTGCTGTCCGAACATCCCGATGTGAACGTCGTTCATCACGTTCATCTCCGCTCGTTGGGGAGTGGACGCCACACCGCCTCGGCCCACGTCGTGGTGCACGGTGCCACGACGGTGCACCGGTCCCAGGAGATCATCGACGACTTGACCCGCGAGGTCGATCGGACGCCTCGGCATCGAACACGTGACGCTCCAGGTCGAATGTGAGCACCACTGCGAGGAATCTGACAATCTGGCGATGTGAACGAACGTGGAATCAGCGCGCGATACAACGAAGCCGTCGAGTCGTTCGTCGAGTTCGCTCGCACGCTGAGCGCCGACGACTGGGAGACCCATGTCCCGTGCACCCCGCTCTGGACCGTGCGTGATGTGTTGTCCCACGTGTCGGGAGTCCCCGACGACGGGCTCGCCGGGACGCACCGACGGTGCGGCGACCGAGCCGTGGACCGCATCGCAGGTCGAGCGCAATTCCGGCTTCGCCGTCGACGAACTGCTCGAGCGTTGGGAATCGCAGTACGAACTCTTCGGTGCTGCGATCGAATCGATGGGCGAAGAACGTCCTCCGTACGACTGCCATTCCCACGAACACGACGTCCGCCAGGCGCTCGGTCGGCCCGGCAACCGCGACTCGGCCGTCGTCCACGATGCGTTCGAACGTCTTGGCGAGATGTTCACCGAGAGCGGAGCGTCGATCGCACTGACGATCGAGGCTGACGATGGTGTCACCGCTCACGCCGGCGATCCCGCGGGCACACCGGTTCGGCTCACGACGTCGAGGTTCGAGGTGTTTCGGTCACGCCTCGGTCGGCGCTCGCAGGGCCAGGTCCGGGCCTACGACTGGTTGGGCCCCGATGCGGCGGTCGAAACGGTCATCGACCACTGGTTCAGCTTCGGACCGAGTGAGGTCCCGATCCTCGAATGACTCACGATCCACCTCGGCCACACCGAAGCCGACTCGTGGGGCGACGCCGAGTACGCTGACTTCGTAACCGGCGACGCGTGGAGGACCACATGGAATCAGTCGATATGGAATCAGTCGATGGAATTGGTGAAGGCCAGATCGTGGCGGCAGTTGCCGCCGAGGCGGTCGACGAATTGGTCGGGACGTCGAATCGGAAGTGGGCGGTGATGCTCGTGGCGTTCGTCCTCGGGGCCATCGTCGCCGGCATCGTGATCAGGCGCCGGAGCGAGCGGTCCCCGGACGCGCTCGAGCAGGAGTAGACACCGAGCACCAGCCGCGTCACGGATCGAGCGCTCGCTCGATGTCGGCGAGGAGGTCGACCGTTTCCTCCAGCCCGACCGACATCCGGATCAGTCCGCGGCTCACGCCGGTCGCAGCCTGCTCCTCGGGTGTGAGGCTCGCGTGTGTCGATGTCGCCGGGTGGCACACCAGGGTCTCTGGCCCGCCGAGTGAGGTCGCGACGCGGCACAGCCCTGATTCGGTCGAGGAACCTCTGCGCGTGCTCCTGACTGCCGACGTCGAACGCCAGCACCGTCCCGTACTGCAGGAGTTGTCGGCGGGCGATGTCGAACTGTGGGTGCTCACTCAGACCGGGGTAGTGCGTTGCGTGGACGGCCGGGTGGTCGGCCAACATGACGGCGATCGAGCGTGCGGATTCGTTCTGCTGGCGCGTCCGGACCGCGAGCGTGCGGACGCCACGAAGGGCGTTGAGTGCGTCGAACGGTGAGGGGGTGGCGCCGTGCAGCACGGCGTACGCCCAGATCTCCGCCAGCAGATCCGCATCACCCGAGATGACGCCGAGCGTTGCATCGTTGTGACCGGCGATGCCCTTGGTCGCCGAATGGAGCGAGATGTCGACACCATGATCGAGGGGTCGCTGGCCGAGCGGTGTGGCGAACGTCGAGTCGACGACGGTGAACGGGCCGGCGATGGCACCCAACTCGTCGAGGTCGGCGAGCTCGAGTCGTGGGTTCGAGGGGGTCTCGGCCAGCACGACCATGGTCCGGCCGGGTTGCACGGCGTCGGCGAACGCGCCCGGCGTGGCGACGTCGACGAACGTCGTCTCGATGCCGAGTCGTGCGCACGGTCCCTGCAGGAACGCCAGAGTGCCGGCGTAGAGCTGGCGTTGCGCCACGACATGGCTCCCGGTGGAGCAGAGCGCGAGCACGGTCGATGCAATCGCTCCCATCCCGGACGCAAAGGCGAGCGACTCCTCGGCCCCCTCGAGTTCGGTCATCGCCTCTTCGAATGACCGCACGGTCGGGTTGCAGTACCGGCTGTAGAAGTCGCTTTGGCGCACCGAGGTGGCACGGCGGTGGGCATCGTCGAGCGATTCCGACTCCCAGGTCGACGATGCCCAGAGTGCCGGGGCGAGCGAGCGCCCGCTCGCCCCGCGTCCGGCAGTGATCGCACGGGTCGCAGGCGAGGGCTCGGGTTGCGCGGACTCCTCGGACATGGCGAGCAACCGTATCGTGGTGGTCGTGACCGACCGACTCGACCGTGACGACGTGGCTCGCATCCTGTCGCGGGCACAGGAGCTCGAGGCCACCGACCCCACCGACATCGGTGGCGTCGAGCCCGACGCGCTCATCGAGGCGGCGACGGAGGTGGGCATCGACGCGAATGCCGTCCGCGACTCCCTCGCGATCGAACGGTTCACCGTTGCCTCGCCGGACGCGCCAGCGATTCGACCGGCTCTCCGGACCAGCGTCCATCGTGATCGAGCGCGAGGTCCCGCTGACCGTGGTCGACTCCCTCGATGGCATCGAAGCCTGGCTCACGTCGGTGCACCGGCTCGTGTCCGACCGTCGCGAACCGGGTCGGCTGTTCGCCGAGACGGCGAACCGACGCATCGGCACGGCTCGGACGCACCGTGTCCGGGTGGCGTGGCGACGGTCGACTGGGCGGCGTCGGGGTCCTCGAGGTCGAGGCGGTCCCGCAGGTCGTCGGCTCGACGCCTGCGCATCCGCGGACGCTCGTGCGGGTGCGTGCCGACCGACGCGATGCCCGCTCGCTGCGGCTGGCCGGTGGTGGAACCGTCGGCTTGGCGGGGGTCGGGGCCGGCACCGTCACCGCTGTCGCGACCGGTGCGGCCGTCGCCGCTCCCGTCGTGGCGCTTCCCCTCGTCGTCGGTGGATACGTCGTCGCTCGAACCGGACGGGGACACGCCGATCGACTCGAGCTGGAACTCGAACGACTGATCACCCTCGTCGCTCGCGGCGAGCGCCCGACCGGTCTGCTGACCCGGGCGGTGCGTCGTGCCCGCCGGTCGATCGGCTAGACCGTGGCGACCGAGACGGTCAGCCGGGTCTGCGCCTCGTCGGAGTCGACGACGATGTCCATCGTGCGCCCCTCCAGTTCGTACGAGCCGAACAGGGGATCCGAGTCGTCACGGACCGTCCATCCCTCGGCGAGTACGAGCGCCTCGTACCCGTCATAGACCACCTGGGCGTCGAGTGGTTCGCCGTCGTAGCGCAACTCGTAGCGAGCATCGGCCCCCTCACCGCGTACGACCGCTCCGGCGAGCAGCATCCCGTCGATCTCGGGCACCGGAATGCTGGGGAGCCAGTCAGCAGGCACCTCGACCACCGGTGGATCGGTGGGCGGCGACGTCTCGACCGGCTCCTCGGTGGCGACGGTCGTGACGGCTGCGTCGTCGACGTCGTCGCCCTCGCCCTCGCCGTCTCCTCCGCCGCATGCAGTCAGGAAGAGTGTGGCGACGAGGCCAACGGTCAGGGCGGAGCGCTTCACGATCATCATGGACCATGATGCCAACCGGGTCACCGATTCGTGGGGATATCGGTCACACTGCCCGGTACGGTCGATGCGGTGAGCACCTCGGTCGGCTTCGCTTTCGACAACTCGTTCGTGCGCGATCTCGACGGGCTCTACGAGCGGTGGGCGGCGACGACGCGCCTCGGCGCCGGAGCTGGTCGTGTTGAACGACGACGCTCGCCGTCGAGCTGGGCGCCGATCCCGAGGCCCTGCGATCACCCGAGGGCGTCGACATCCTCGTCGGCAACGCGGTGCCGGACGGGGCCGAGCCCGTCGCCCAGGCGTATGCGGGTCATCAGTTCGGCGGGTACTCGCCGCGGCTCGGCGACGGCCGTGCGCTGCTCCTCGGCGAGGTGGTCGGCGCCGACGGTGCCCGTCGCGACCTGCACCTGAAGGGCTCGGGCCGTACCCCGTTCGCCCGTGGTGGCGACGGCCTGGCCGTGCTGGGGCCGATGCTGCGCGAGTACCTGATGTGCGAGGCGATGCACGCGCTCGGGATCCCGACGACCCGCGGGCCTCGCGGTCGTCGCCACCGGCGACAGCGTGGCGCGCGAGACGATGCAGCCCGGTGCCGTGTTCGTGCGCGTGGCGTCGAGCCACCTCCGCGTCGGGACGTTCCAGTACGCCGCGTCGCTGGACGACCCGTCCGTGCTGCCGCGGCTGCTCGACCACGCCATCGCACGACACGCGCCGACGGCGGCTCGCGCCGACGTCCCGGCACTCGGCCTCCTCGACACGGTGATCGACGCGCAGGCGTCGCTGATCGCACAGTGGATGCTCGTCGGGTTCATCCACGGCGTGATGAACACCGACAACATGACGATCTCCGGCGAGACGATCGACTACGGGCCGTGCGCGTTCATGGACGCCTACGACCCGGCGACGGTGTTCAGTTCGATCGACCACGGCGGGCGGTACGCATTCGGCAACCAACCGCAGATCGCACTGTGGAACCTCGCGCGGCTCGCCGAGCCGCTGCTTCCCTTCATCGATCCCGACGCCGACGTCGCCGTCGATCGGGCCACGACACTGCTGCAGTCGTTTCCCGAGCGGTTCCGCGCCCGGTGGATCGAGGGAATGGCGGCGAAGCTCGGACTCTCGGCGATACCCGTCGACGACCCGGATCTCGCCGACGACTTCCTCGCGGTGCTCCAGGCCGCCGGCGCCGACTTCACGATGTCGTTCCGTTCCCTGGCCGGGGTGCTGCGCGGCGACGACGCGCGGTTTCGGATGCTCCTCGACGGGAGCGACGGGGTCGATGCCTGGCTGCAGCGTTGGCATGCGGCCGGGGCTGGAGACGCCGACGGGATGGACGCCGTCAATCCCGATCTACATTCCGCGCAACCACCTCGTCGACGAGGCGCTCACCGCCGCGACCGACGGGCGACCTCGAGCCGTTCACGACGCTGTTCGACGTGCTGCAGTCGCCGTTCGTCGAGCGCCCCGGTCTCGATCGGTTCGCGCAGCCGGCACCCGACGACATTCGGACGCGGCTTCCGGACGTTCTGCGGTACCTGACGATCAGGCGAGGAGGTCGATGACCTCGTCGTGGAGCAGGCCGTTGCTGCTGATCGCCGTGTCGTGCTCGTGGGTGGCCTCGCCGAGCCGATCCGTGAAGCGACCGCCCGCCGCCTCGACGATCGGTTTGATCGCTGCGAGGTCGTACGGCGGCGACCCCGACGGCGTCGACCGCGACATCGATCGCTCCCTCGGCGACGAGCATGTGCTGCCAGAAGTCACCCAGACCGCGGCTCCGTCGGGCGCGCTGCTGCGAGGGTGAGCAACTGTGGCGTGCGCCCGAGCCGGTCCCAGCCGGAGTTGTGCGTCACGCTCACCTGCGCATCGGCGAGCGCATCGACGAGCGAGACCTCCAGATCTCGTTCGACCCCGTGGGCAGACATGCGAGCGCCGAGGTGCGGGCCGCCCCACCAACGAAAGCCGAGTGCGGGAGCCGACACCACCCCCAGGACGGGTCCGCGTTCGACGTGGGTGAGTGCGATCAACGACGCCCAGATCGGGACGCCGCGGACGTATCCCGACGTGCCGTCGATCGGGTCGATCACCCAACGCCACTCCGAGTCGACGTCGCCGGTGAGGCCGTGCTCCTCGCCGAACACGCCGTGGTCGCGGCCGGGCGCGGATCAGCCCGTCGACGATCAGCGATTCGGCATGCCGGTCGATCTCGGTCACCTCGGTCTGGTTCGTGCTTCCAGTCGACGGTGAAGTCGCGGTCCACGAAGTGGGGGAGCGTGAACAGGTCGACGGCGTCGGCCACGCGGAGCCCGAGTTCGAGTTCCTCGTGCGAGATCGATCGGGGTCATGCCGCGTTCCTCCGAAGTCGGGTGAGCGCTTCTCCCGGAGGGCAGCAAGCCCCTCGGCGGCGTCGGGGCCGAGGAAGTTGAGCATTTCGTAGGCCAGCGACGCCTCGAAGTTCGGGAGCGCCTGGCGGAGCCAGTGATTGAGCGCCCGTTTGGTCATCCGCGTCGCGTCGACGGGTCCGGCGGCCAGCTTGCGGGCGACACCGAGCGCCGTCGGCATCACCTCGTCGGCCGGGACGGCCTTCGACACGAGGCCGATCCGTTCGGCTTCTCGGCCGTCGAGGAAGTCGGCGGTCAACAGGTAGTACTTCGCCTTCGCCATGCCGCACAGCAGCGGCCAGATCGCAACGGCGTGGTCGCCGCCGGCGACGCCGAGGCGAATGTGGCCGTCGGTGAGCTTGGCCGCCTCGTCGATCACGCTGACGTCGGCCATCAGTGCGACGGCCAGGCCGGCACCGACGGCCACGCCGTTGATCGCCGAGACGATCGGCGTGTCGCAGTCGATCATCGTGCGGACGATGTCGCCGGCTTCCTTCATCACCCGCATCGTCTGCGCGTAGTCGCCGACCTGTTCGGCGATCCAGTCGAGGTCGCCGCCGGCGGAGAACGCGCGCCCGGCGCCGGTGACGACCACGGCCCGCACCTCGTCGTCGTCGCCGATGTCGCGGAACACGCGGGACAGCTGCAGATGCATCGCCGCATCGGTCGCGTTCATCTTGTCGGGGTCGTCGAGCGTGATCCGCAGGACCCCGCCGGCACGATCGTCGGGCCAGTCGAAGCGGAGTCGGTCGTACGCGGCGTAGCGGTCGCTGGTCACGTCACGAGACACTACGCGCGCGCTTCTTGACCTGGCACGATGGGGTGATGCGGATCCGAGTCGAGGCTCCTGGACGCGCAGCGAGGTCCGCCTCGTCATCCCCGGCCAGCAGAGATCGTCCGCTCGTGCCCGCCGGTGATGCGCTGGGTCGGCGAGGTGGCCGGACGGCAGCCACGGTACGGGCTGATCGTCGACGACGGGGACCGCACGCTCGTCGACCCCGATGCAACCGCAGTCTGCTTCTCGCCGGAACACGACCGCGACGCCGCACGTCCCGGACGCGGTCCGAATCACGACATCGCGCCGCTTGCCGTGGCGCAGCCCTGGCCCGACTGTCCGGCCCGCGTCGCCGGACCGACTCGGCCGCTGGTCGTGTCCGAGATGCACGTTCGCGGGGCGACGAAACGTCGAGCCCGGACCCGAGGCGGGGACGCTCGCCGGTCTGATCCCCGAACTGCCACGGCTGGCGGCGCTCGGGGTGTCGGTGATCGAGTTGCTGCCGGTGCACCAGTTCGACCCGGACGAGGGCAACTACTGGGGGTACATGGCGCTCGTCTTCGGCGCAGTGCATCAGCAGTACGCTGCCGGCGACGACGCCAACCGGGAACTCGGCGATCTGGTGGCGGCCGCCCACGACCACGACATCGAGGTGTGGCTCGACGTGGTGTTCAACCACACGACCGAGGAGGACGAGCTCGGCCCGACCTACAACCTGCGGGGCTTGGCCGACCGGTCGGTACTACGTGCGCGACGGCGATGGCGCGTACGTCGACGAGGCCGGCTGCGGCAACATCGTCGACACCGACTCGCCGATCGCGCGGGACCTGATCATGCGGTCGCTCGATCGGTTCGCCGACCTCGGTGTCGACGGGTTCCGATTCGATCTGGCGACGGTTCTCGCCCGCAACCCCGACTTCGTTCTCCACATCGGGGACTGGGCCGAGCGACGCGGCGTCCGCCTCGTCGCCGAGGCATGGGACATGGTTCGCTACCACGTCGGGCGAGCGTGGCCCGATCAGCGATGGATGCAGTGGAACGGTCGCTACCGCGACGACATGCGCGGGTTCCTCCGCGGCGAGGGCGGACTGATCGCGCTCGGTGATCCAGCGGCTCCAGGGCAGCCCCGATCTGTTCGACCACCCGACACGATCGGTCAACTTCTTCACCGCCCACGACGGCTTCACGCTCTACGACCTCGTCGCCTACGACCGCAAGCACAACGAGGCGAACGGATGGGGCGGCACCGGACGGCACCGACGACAACCGGTCGTGGAACTGCGGATGGGAGGGCGACGACGGCGTCCCCGAGCACGTGCTGGCGTTGCGTCGACGGCAGCTGCGCAATGCCTGGACGCTGCTGATGCTCAGCCACGGCACGCCGATGTTCGTCGCCGGTGACGAGTTCGCACGGACGCAGGGCGGGAACAACAACGCCTACAACCAGGACAACGAGACGTCGTGGATCGACTGGGATCGTCGTGACGAGTGGACCGGGCTCGAGGCGTTCGTCCGGCGCGATGATCGCGTTCCGGGCCGACCATCCGGTGCTCTACGCAGGACGAGTGGTGGGCGAACGACGTCGAGTGGTTCGGTGCGTCCGGTGGGCCCGACCTCGCACCGCACTCGCGCTCGATCGCCTGGCACCTGCCCGGGCTGTACGTGATGGCCAACATGTGGTGGGAGCCGCTCGAGTTCGCCGTCCAGGCAGCCGGGCCCGTGGCAGCGTCGCGATCGACACCGCGACCGAGGACGGGTTCGTCGTGGAGCACGAACGCGGTGTCGGGATCGGTCACCGGTCGGACCGCGGTCGATCGTGGTGCTGACCACGTCCACGCGTAACGTCGGCGCATGGACCTCGGAATCGAACGACGTCGAGCGGCGGTTGCCGCCGGATCATCAGGGCTCGGCCTCGGCGCCGCCAAGGCACTCGCGGCCGAAGGGGCACCACGTCGCGATCTGCGGCCGCGATCGCGACCGTCTCGATCGAGCGGTCGCCGAGGTCGGCCACGGCGCAGTGGGGATCGTGTGCGATGTCGGATCGGCCGAGGGCGGCACCGAGTTCGTCGCGGCGGCCGTCGAGGCGCTCGGCGGACCACTCGACATCCTCGTCCCGAACGCCGGCGGACCGCCAGCCGGCACGTTCGCCTCGACACCGGTCGACGCCTATCCCGGATGCGCTCGACCTGAACCTGATGTCGATCGTCGCCATGTGCAAGGCCGCCGTGCCGGGGATGCAGGAGCGCGGCTGGGGCCGAGTCGTCGCGATCACGTCGGTGTCGGTTCGTCAGCCGATCCCGAACATCATCCTGTCGAACACGGCGCGCGCCGGCGCGACCGCGTTCCTGAAGACGCTCGCCCTCGAGGTCGCCGCCGACGGTGTCACGGTCAACACGGTGCAACCGGGTGTCCACGACACGCCGCGCCTCGACGCGCTGTACTCCGACGGAGCAGAAGGCTCAGATCCGGATGGGCGATGCCGACGATTTCGGTGCGATCGTCACGTTCCTGTGCGGCGAGCAGGCGAAGTTCGTCACCGGGCTGCAGCTGCACGTCGACGGTGGGAGTTTCGGCGGGCTTCAGTAGGCCGCTCACTGGACGACGCGGGCGATCCTGTCCTCGGCCTCGTGGTCGACGTATTCGGGCCCTCTGGTGTTCAGCGCCACTTCGACGATCGTTCCGGTGAAGCGGGCAGGCGACCGGTACCCCGACCAGACCGGGGTGCCGGTGTCGGAGCCGATCTCGAGCCCTTCGGCGATCGCGTAGATCACCGGGTTGGTTCGCTGCGACGCGACCATCCGCAGACCGGGTACGCCGTCGATCGCAAGAGAGACATCGCCGGCGAACGGGGCGGTCTTCGACCAGTCCATCGAGCACACGACGCGGCCCTGTCGGAAGCGGCTCCGGTGAGCGGACGATCGTCAGATCGTGGCCGAGGAAGTTCGACACGTAGACGAGGTGGCCGGCCTCGTCGACGACGAGCGTGTACCCGCCCTGCATGCCGCCGTTCGAGATCGAGCGCACCCGAGGCACCGTTGTCCGGGACATCGATCTCCGCGCGGATGTGGTGATCTCGGTTGATCACGCTCGGCGACACCGAGCGGACGAGCCGGATCGGCGAGGTGAATCGGTACACGTCGCGCTTGGCCACGATCGAGGCGGGGGCGCCTCGGCCGATCGTTCGACCACCCGGTCGTCGAGCGGGAGGACGTTGAAGCGGCGTGCGTCCTCCCACCACTGCGGCTGGAGTTCGGCGAGCTTGTCCGGGTGCGCCGCGGCGAGGTCGTTGGCCTCGGAGAAGTCGTCGGCGAGGTGATACAGCTCCCACACGTCCTCGTCGAAACGACCCATTCGGATCTCGAGGTCGGGGTCGCCGATCCGCAGTGCGGCGCCGCGCGCCGGGTGCATCGTGACGGCCTTCCACCCGTCCTTCCAGATCGCTCGGTGGGCGAACATCTCGAAGTACTGGCGGTCCTTGCGCGTGGGGGTATCGGGCTCGTCGAAGGTGTATGCGAGGCTCGTCCCTTCGAGTTCACGCTGGGCGATGCCGTTGACGCTCGATGGTGGCTCGATGCCGATCAGTTCGTAGATCGTCGCGGCGATGTCGACGACGTGGTGGAACTGATCGCGGATGTTTCCGTTCTGGCTCGGCGCAATGCGATTCGGCCACGACACGATCATCGGGTCGCGTGTGCCGCCTTCGTGGACGAACGACTTGTACCACTTCTGTGGTGTGCTCCCGGCGTACGCCCAACCGGCCGCGTAGTGGGGATACGTGGTCGGCCCGCCCCACTGGTCGAGGGCATCGACCATGTCGTCGAGCGTCTCGGTGAGGCCGTTGAAATAGGTGATCTCCGACAGCAGCCCGTGCGCGCCCCCCTCGGCTGACGCGCCGTTGTCGCTGAGGAAGAAGATCAGGGTGTCGTCGAACACGTCGGTCGCCCGAAGGTGATCGAGGATCCGACCGACCTGCGTGTCGGTGTGCTCGACGAACGCCGCGTAGACCTCCATCTGGCGGGCGTACACGCGCTGTTCGCTGTCGGACAGCGTGTCCCATGCCCGGACCCCCTGGTTGCGGGGCGGGAGGTCGGTGCCGGGCGGTACGACGCCGAGTTCGAGTTGGTGCGCGAACGTCTCGTCTCGGATCGCATCCCATCCGTCGTCGAACATGCCGGCGTAGCTGTCGATGAGGCCCTGCGGAGCGTGGTGCGGCGAGTGCGGGGCGCCGGTCGCGAAGTGCAGGAAGAACGGTCGTGACGGATCGATCGTGTGGTGCTCGTCGAGCCAGGTGATTGCGGTGTCGGCGAGATCGACGCTGAGGTGATAGCTGTTTCCGCTGGAATCGGTGGCCGGGGGATCGACGCGGTGGTTGTCGGCCCACAGGTCGGGGTGCCACTGGTCGGTTTCGCCGGGCAGGAAGCCGTAGAAGCGTTGGAAACCGTGGCCGAGAGGCCAGCGGTCGAACGGCCCGGTCGGTCCGTTGTGTTCGTCGGGGGTGAGGTGCCACTTCCCGAGGCAGTACGTCGCATAGCCGTGTTGGCCGAGCACCTTCGGCACCATTGCGCTGTCGTGGGGGAGGCGACCGTTGTAGCCGGGGAACCCGGTCGCCCGCTCCATGATGACGCCGGCGCCGACGCTGTGGTGGTTGCGTCCCGTCAACAGTGCCGCCCGAGTCGGGGAGCAGAGCGCGGTGGTGTGGAAGTTGCGGTATCGGAGCCCGTCGGCGGCGAGCGCGTCGAGGTGGGGCGTGCGGATGCGGCCACCCAGACCCGAGTAACAGCCGAGCTGGGCGTACCCGAGGTCGTCGAGCACGATGAACATGACGTTCGGCGCTCCGTCGGGCGGCGTCGTGGGCATCGGCCAGGCCGGCTGGGAGTCCGGTCGTGTCTCGCCGATGGTGCCGGTGAAGCTGGTGCCGTCGGGATAGGTCCGGAGCTCTGCCATCGCTCGAGACTACGAGTCGGGATCAGGCGAGACCGAGTGCGACGACACCGAGCCGGATGTGGTGCTCGAAGATCGCGTCGGCCGGTTCGAAGGTGTTGTTGAACGTGCCGAACAACTCGAAGCTGACGATGCCGAACAACTGCGCCCACAGGGTCACGCCGAGCGCGAGGACGTCGTGGTCGACGTCGAGGCCCATGCGTCGTCGGTCAGCGCGGCGAACTGCGTCGAGCAACTGCGGTCGAGTCGGCCCGTCGACCCGCAGCGCCAACCCGCGTCGGGTCGACGTCGGCGGCAAGGCGGAGGAAGACCCGCGCGACGCGAACGGCCGGGTCGATCGTGTCGTCCGGCGCCGCGTAGCCGGGGACGGGTGAGCCGTAGATCGAGCGCGTACTCGTGGGGGTGGCTCGCGTGCCCAGTCGCGGACGCCGTGACAGATCGCGGCGATACCGCCCGGCGCAGATCGGCGCGGTCGACAGCGGCCTCGCGGGCCTCGACCGCGTTCGCCCAGCTCGTCGTAGGCCTCGATGATCAAGTCGGGTGAGCAGTGCGTCGCGGCTCGGGTAGTACCGGTACAGCGCGCTCGACGCGAGACCGAGCTCGCGGGCGATCGCGCGCACCGACAGCGCGGCGGCACCCGACTCGGCCAGGTGGGCGCGGGCGACCCGCCCGACGTCGACGAGCAGTTTCGCACGGGCGCGGGCCCTGCACGCCCAGCGGCTGTCCGTCCGTGTCTCACCGCCACAGTCTGCCAGGTGTGACACAAAACGAGAGCAGTGCTCTTGCTTTTCTCCTCGATGTGGTGCAGACGTGAAAGGAGAGCAGTGCTCTCGTTTCAAGATCTCGTCAAGGAGACCCGCCATGAACACCACTTCAGCACCAGCCAGCCACCTCGTTCTCGGTGCCGGCGTGATCGGCTCCGGCGTCGCGCGCCGGCTCGCCGATGCCGGCGACCAGGTCCGTCTGGTCACCCGCTCGGGGAGTGGGCCCGGAACATCCGGGCGTCGAGCGCGTCGCCGCCGACGCCGCCGACGCCGATCAGCTCGCCGAGCTGGCGGCGGGCGCGGCGACCATCTTCAACTGTGCCAACCCGCCCTACCACAAGTGGGCCGTCGGAGTGGCCGCCGCTGGCCGCGATGCAGTCATCGCGTGCCGCCGAGGCATCGGGTGCCCGACTGGTCACGATGAGCAACCTGTACGGCTACGCCGCCGACAGTCCGCCGATGCGTGCGACCGACGAACTCGATCCGCCGACCCGCAAGGGGGCGATCCGCGCCGCGACGTGGCAGGCGGCGCTCGCCGCCCACGAGGCCGGCCGGATCCGAATGACCGAGGTGCGGGCGTCGGACTTCATCGGGCCGGGCGTCGGCGCCAACGGCCACGTCGGCGACCGTTTCGTCCCTCGGTTGTTGGCGGGCAAGAGCGTGTCGGTACTCGGCCGCTCGGATGTCGAGCACAGCTGGAGCTACGTCGACGACGTGGTGAGCACCCTGGTCGCGGTCGCAGGCGACGACCGGGCGCTCGGTCGGGCCTGGCACGTGCCGACCGGCCCGCCGCTGACCGTCGAGCAGCTCGTCGCCGAGTTCGCCGCCGTCGCCGGGACGACACCGGTCAAGGTGAAGACCATCCCGGCTGTGTTGCTGAGGGTCGGCGGGTGTGGTCAGCCCGACGATCCGCGAGCTGCCCGAGATGCTGTACCAGTTCGAGCGGCCGTTCGTCATCGACGCCACGCGACACGACCGACATGTTCGGCATCGAGCCGACGCCGCTCACCGATCAACTGCGGGCGACGATCGACTCGTACCGTCAGCCCAGCGCGGGGGACGCCCGACGGCGGCGTGATCGCTCGCCTCGTGCCGGTGCCGGTGCCGGCGTCGAGCATCGACCGCGATCGCGGTCTCGGACCGTTCGTCGAGCCGACGCTCGATGCGGTTCCAGACGAAGAAGCTGATGCCGACGATCGCCCAGCCCCCGATTGCATCGACCAGATAGTGCTCACCGAAGTACATCAGCGCAACGGCCATCGTGAGCGGGTAGGCGAGCAGCGCCCAGCGGACCCAGGTCGGCTGGATCCGCGGCCAGAAGAACACGACGACGAACAGCGCATAGGCCGAATGGAGCGACGGCATGGCAGCCACTTCGTTCGCCCAGTCGCGTCCGACGTCCCACGCCTCGACGAAGCCGTCGAGACCGATGTGACGCCAGCCGTTGCCGGTCGGGCGGCGCAACGGCGGGAGCGCGTCGAACTCGTAACCCGATCGGTTCTTGCCGCCCGCCGCCATCCACGGCGGAGCGGTCGGGCAGCAGCACGAACATCGTGCACCCCAGCAGGATCACGGTGGCGAACCGGCGCATGTAGCGCACCCATTGATCGCGGTTGCGCAACCAGAGGATCGCCATGACCAGCGGCGGCAGGATGAAGTGCGAGTAGTACACGAACGACGCGATCACGTCGTACCACCGCACCGTGCCCGGCTGGCGCGAGGAATCGCCGTTGGAGTTCGACGACGCCGTCGGTGCCGAACAGCAGGAAGCGGTCGATGTTGCGGACCGACTCGACCTGGACGGGCATGCCGAGCCCGTCGGCGATGCCGCGGCTCTCGTCGTAGGCGATCCACATCGCCACGAAGAAGCCGAGGTCCCGTGCCGGTTCGCAGCCACTCGTGTGCCGGGCGGCCGACGCTGGCCACGCACAGGAAGATCGCGAACGACCAGAGCACCGAGATGCGGTCGATGATGATCCCGTTGGCGAAGAACCACCAGACGTAGACCACGCCGTAGACGCCGATCAGCGACCAGCGGATCTTCTCCCAGCCGACGCCGAGCGCGCGGAGCGCGGCGCTGAACCCGCCGACGAGCAGCGCGAGCACCAGCGAGTACCACAGGACACGCCACAGGCCCCCGGTCGCCAGTCCGAACAACATCGGCCCGACGCTACTTGCCGTCACTCGTCGTTCACCTCGACACCCGACCGTCACGTGACGGGTCGACCCGTTACGTGACGCGTCACGTGACGGGTCAGACCCGTCACGTGACGCGCGGGTCAGGAGGCGCTGGCCTCGTCGAGGGCGCGGCGGGTGAGGACACGGGCGAGGTGCTCGCGGTACTCGACGCTGGCGTTGAGATCGGAGGTGGGATCGCAACCCTCGGCAGCCAGCGCGGCAGCGTCTTCGATCGACGCGCCACTCGACAGCGCAGACGACACCGCCGCTCGCGAGGATCGGCACCGAGCCCATGTTGACGAGCCCGACACCGGAGTCGCCGTTGCGACGCCACGCAGCGACACCCGACGATCGCCCAGTCCTGGGCCCGACGGTTGAACTTCTGGAAGCTCCAGCCGGCGCCTTGCATCTTCGGGACGCGGATCTCGGTGAGCAGTCTCGTCGGCGGCGAGGATCGGTCGTGAGGAAGCCCTTGTAGAAGTCGCCGGCAGCGATCTCGCGGGTGCCGTTCGGGCCCTGTGCCACGTAGGTGGCACCCAGTGCCAGCGTGGTGGCGGGAAGGTCCGACGCCGAGTCGCTGTGGGCAGATCGAGCCCGCCGATGGTGCCGCGGTGGCGTACCTGCGGGTCACCGACGTGCGAGGCCGCATGGGCGAGCAGCGGCACGTGCTCGGCGAGCACGGGCGGAGTTCTCGACGTCCATGTGGCGCGTCATCGCTCCGATCGCGATCATGTCGCCGTCTTCGCGGATGTAGGACAGATCGGTGAGGCGACCGATGTCGATCAACACGGTCGGCTGCGCGAGCCGCAGCTTCATGAGCGGGATCAGGCTGTGCCCGCCCGCGAGGAACTTGGACTCGTCGCCGTGCTGACCGATGAGGCTGATCGCCTCCTCGGCGGACTCGGCGCGGACGTAGTCGAATGCTGCGGGGATCACTGCTGGTTCTCCTGGGTGCTGGTTTGGGTTGAGGTGCGGGCTGCTTGGATTGCGGTCCAGACCTTCACAGGGCTGGCGGGCATCTGGATGTCGCTGACGCCGAGACCCGAGAGGGCATCGACGACGGCGTTCATCACACAGGGTGCGGCGCCGATGGTGCCGGCTTCGCCGACACCCTTGACGCCGAGCGGGTTGGTCGGCGACGGCGTGATCGCTCTCGCCGAGGGTGATCGACGGGACGTCGCTCGCGGCAGGGACGAGGTACTCGGCGAGGCTCGACGACTGCAGGTTGCCGTCGCTGTCGTACGCCGCCTCCTCGTAGAGCGCCTGGGCGAGGCCCTGGACGACCCCGCCGTGGACCTGACCGTCGACGATCAGCGGGTTCACCTTGTTGCCGCAGTCGTCGACAGCGACGTACTGGAGCAGGTCGACCTGCACCGGTCTCGGTGTCGACCTCGACCACGCACATGTGGGTGCCGAACGGCCACGAGAAGTTCGGCGGGTCGTAGGTGACCTGCGCCTCGAGGTTCGGCTCGACGTCGTCGGGCAGATCGTGGGCGGTGAACGCTTCGAACGCGATCGCGGCCAGCGGCATCTCCTTGTCGGGAGAACCCTTGACGGTGAACATGCCGCCGGCGAACTCGAGGTCGTCCTCGTTCGCCTCCATCTGGTGGGCGGCGATCTTGCGTGCCTTGTCGATCACCTGGTCACAGGCCATCCCGATCGCCACGCCGCCGACCGGGAGCGACCGCGACCCGTACGTGTCGAGGCCGAGCGGAGCGATGGCGGTGTCGGAGTGCAGCACGTCGACGTCGGCCGGATCGACGCCGAACTTGTCGGCGGCGATCATCGACCACGCGGTCTCGTGGCCCTGACCGTGCGGTGCGGTGCCGGTGACGACCTGGATCTTCGACGTCGGCAGGACCCGGACGGTGGCCGACTCCCAGCCACCGGCCGAGTAGTTCAGCGACGCGAGCACTCGCGACGGTGCGAGACCGCACATCTCGAAGTAGGTCGACACGCCGATCCCGAGGCGCTTGGCGGCGTCGGGGGTGTTCTGCTCGGCCTGGCGGGCGCGAACGCCTGCGTAGTCGACGAGACCCTCGGCGACCGTGGCCGCCTTGTCGTGGTCGCCCGAGTCGTAGACGAGCCCGGTGTAGGCCTCGTACGGGAACGCCGCTTTCGGGATGAAGTTCCGACGGCGCAGCTCCAGCGGGTCGATGCCCATCTTGCGGGCGAGCGCATCCATCGCGTGTTCGATCGCGTAGGTCGCCTCGGGTCGCCCGGCGCCGCGGTAGGCGTCGGTCGGTGTCATCGTCGTGAACACCGAGGTGCACGAGAAATCGAACGCCTTCGGGATCTCGTAGACGCCGCCGTACAGGAAGGCACCGAGCAGCGGCACGCCGGGGGTCACCAGCTGCAGGTAGGCGCCCATGTCGCCGATCAACCGCACCCGCAGGCCGGTGATCTTGCCGTTCTCGTCGGCAGCCAGTTCGATGTCCTGGATCTGGGCTCGGCCGTGACAGGTGGCCTGTGCGTTCTCGCCGCGCTCCTCGTTCCAGCGGACCGGGACCTTGAGCGTGCGTGCGAGCTGCACGCAGAGCAGTTCCTCGGCGTACACGTTGAGCTTCGAGCCGAAGCCGCCGCCGACCGCCGGGCACACCACGCGCATCTGCTGCTCGGGGATGCCGAGCGTCAGCGCGGTCATCACCTTGAGGATGTGCGGCACCTGCGTCGAGGAGTACAGCGTCATGTCGCCGCCGAACGGCTGCGGCATCGCCACGACGGCGCGGGGCTCCATCGCCATCGGGATCAGGCGCTGCTGGACGTAGCGCTCCTTCACCACGTACGCCGACTCGTCCATGGCCTTCTGGCAGTCGCCTTCGTTCTCCTCGATCACGCAGCGGCCAGGTGTAGGAGACGTTCGTGCCGATGTCGTCGTGGATGACGACCTCGTCGGAGAGCGCCTGCCTCGAGGTCGATGACGGCCGGCAGCGGCTCGTACTCGACGTCGATCGCTTCGAGTGCGTCACGGGCGATCGCGTCGGACGTGGCGAGCACACACGCCACGCCGTCACCCACGTACGCCGCCTTGCCCACGGCGAGCGGATAGTGCGGCGGGTTCTTCATGTCGTCGGTGACCGGCCACGCGCACGGCATCGGTGCCGCCCACTGGTCGGCGAGGTCGGCGCCGCTGTACGCGTGCAGCACACCGTCGATCGCGAGCGCGCCCGACACGTCGACCGAGACGATCTTGGCGTGGGCGTACGGGCTGCGCAGCACGGCGAGGTGCAGCGCGCCCGGGCACCTTCATGTCGTTGGTGAAGACCGCTTCGCCGGTCAGCAGCGCCGGGTCCTCCTTGCGGAGCATCCGTTGGCCGAGCACGCCGTTGCCGGCGGCGATCGACTCCTCACTCGCTTGCATGTTGTCGATGACTGTCATTGCTGGACCCCCATCCAGTGCTGCCCGCCGACGGTGTGTGAGTGGATCAGGCGTTGGCCGCGGCCAGCACCGACTTGACGATGTTGTGGTAGCCGGTGCAGCGGCAGAGGTTGCCTTCGAGCCCGATCCGGACTTCGTCCTCGGTCGGGTTCGGGTTCTCGTCGAGCAGGCTCGTGGCCGCCATCACCATGCCCGGGCGTGCAGTAGCCGCACTGCAGGCCGTGGTTCTCCATGAACGCCTGCTGCATCGGGTGCAGCGTGCCGTCGGCGGCGGCCATGCCCTCGATCGTGGTGATCTCCATGCCGTCGGCCTGGGCGGCGAGGACGGTGCAGCTCTTGGCGGCTTCGCCGTTGAGGTGGATCGAGCAGGCACCACACGACGAGGTGTCGCAGCCGATGTTCGTGCCGGTGAGCCCGACGTGCTCGCGGATGTAGTGGACGAGCAGCGTGCGCGGCTCGACGTCGTGCGTGTGCTGCTGGCCGTTGATCGTGATGGTGACGTCCACGGAGACCCCCGATGGTGTGGTGTGGAGAGCGGTGATGATGCGTGCGCCCTGTGACGCGCGTCTCCATCATGCCTCATTCGCGGGCCGGAGACGAACGGGAGCGAGTTCGTCGTTCACAGGTGCTTCGTGGCTTCGCGGACGCTGAGCGGCGAGAGCACGTCGACGTGCGCATCGACGAACGAGCGGACCGCGTCGGGGTCGGTCTTCGCGTACTCGCGAAGCGCCCAGCCGATCGCCTTGCGGATGAAGAACTCCGGGTCCGCGGCCCGCCGCAGCGCGTAGCCGAAGAGTCGTTCCACGTCCGTCTGCTCGCCGAAGCGGAGCTGATGGATGATCGCGACGCGGGCGAGCCACATGTCGTCGGCGTCGATCCAGGCGTCCATCGTCTCGGTCAGGTCCGGATGGTTGCGCACCATCGTCCCGACGGTCGGTGACGCGAGCGCGTCGACGGTGTCCCACCACGAATCGGTCGTGATGAACCGCTCGAGGTCGGCGAGATGGTCGGCGCGCAGGCGCTGCTGGTTCGCCCGGAGCAGATCGCCGGCCACGTAGTGGAACTCCCGCTCGGGCTGGGCGCGCAGCCGGTGCGCCAGCGCGACCGCCGTCGTCGATCGAGCCCGTGCTTCGAGTCGCGGATCAGACGCCTTCGACGCCGCACGACGGGCAGGTGTCTTCACACCGAGGAACACGAATCGGTGCTTCATGTAGGCCGCCATCGGCTGCCGCGTCGTCCGCGACGGCGACGGCGATCAGGTCGCGCGAAGTTGCTCGACGGTCAGCGGGCTCGGTCCACCCGGTCAGTCTGGCCGGTCAGCGGATGCGCCGGGTCGACGATGCGGCCGCGTCACGCGTTCGGGACGGAAGATCGCTGCAAACGCCTCTCGGGGCCGTCGAGCCCGAACCCGCAGGGCCGGGACGCACGACGAGGCCGGGTCGGACCGTCGATGACGCCCACACCAGGTCGAGCGAGCTCCGTGGAGCCGGTCGAGCGACCATCGCTATGCGATCGCCGAGGCCGGACGAGCACGCCGGGCTCGGCCAGAACCGGAACGCGACCGAGCGTCAGGACCGACCGCAGTGACGGTTGCCAGGAACGTATCGAGTGTCCGGCGCGCACTCGAGGACGGAAAATCACATTCGGGCGTCGACCGTCCGACGAAGTCGTCGCGACTCACGAGCGCCGAGCGCGATCTCGGGTTTCTGACGGGAGCATTGCCTCGGCGACGATTCGCGGGTCAGCCGACGGCGCGACATCCGTCGGCGACGACGATTCGCGTCTGCGCGATCAGTCGAACAGGCGAATCGTGTCGGCGATCGTCGCCCAGACCAGGAACGCGATGATCGCCGTCCCGAAGATCGTGTAGTGCCACCGCTTCGAGTGGTCGGCGCGCCAGAACCGACGGATCGAGTAGACGATCGACACGATCGCGAGGAGCCCGATCGCGATGCCGACGACCGGGCCGACGCCACGGGCGATCCCGACGGCAGGGAGCACGAACGGCAGCACGATGTACATCAGCAGGCAGCGGCACGTGGTGAACGCCAGCGACTTCTGGAATGCCGACCGGGCTTCGGCGGCGGTCGAGGTCGTGCCCTCGGGGAGCCGGAGCAGGCGCCGCATGAAGCGATCGGCGTCGGATCGCTGGCGGCTCGCGCGTGCGACGACCGGCTGTCGGAGGTGGTGTGTTCGGCCGCGGTGCTCATGACTCATGAGAACGGTATGCGGCATCGACCGCTGCGGCAACGTCGCGAGGGTGTTCGACGATCTTCAGTGCGCCGGCGCCCGTCAGCTCGTCGTGGGATCCGAACCCCCAGGCGACCCCGATGCAGTCGATCGCGTTCAGGTGCGCACCTTCGACGTCGTGGTCGCGGTCGCCGATCATGATGACGTGGTCGAGCGCGATCCGATCGTGCGGGCCCGACGCCGAGCAGTCCGAGCAGCGTGGGTGATCACCTCACCCTTCGTCCGCCGACCGACGCCGATCTCGTGGGTGGCACCGACCTGGCGGGCGAAGTACTCGGTGAGACCGAAGTGCTCGATGATCCGCACGGCGGTGTCCTGAGGCTTCGCCGTCGCCAGCGAGATCGTGTGACCGGCGCTGCTGAGCGCGTCGAGCATCTCGTGGACGCCGTCGTAGACCTCGTTCTCGAACAGGCCGACGTCCTCGTATCGGTCGCGGTAGACGTTGATCACCTGCTCGACGTCGTCGACGTGGATGCCGTGCTTCGGGAAGCTGAGCTCGAACGGCGGGCCGATCATGTCGCGGATGGTCGTCTCGTCGGGTGCGGGATAGCCGCACTCGGTGAAGGCATGGGTGAGCGAGCGGCCGATGCCCGGCGACGAGTCGGAGATCGTTCCGTCGAGGTCGAGCAGGACGTGGGTGGTGGGAGCGAGCATCGGATCAGGCGTGCGGCTGGACGGCTCGACGAGACGGGCGAAGTCTTCGGCGGTTCCGATCGCAATGATGACGTGGTGGTGTCCGAGCACGGTGTTGCCGGTCGGGTTGGTGGTGAAGGTTCCGTCGGGGGAGCGCAGTGCCAAGCACGAGCGCACCACTCGTCTCACGCAGATTGGCCTCGCGCAGCGTCTTGCCGGCGATCGGCGAGTCGGCGGGGATGTCGAACTCGCGCATCCGGAACTCGATCGAACGTTCGTGCATCACGACGTCGAGGAACTCAGCGACGTGGGGGCTGGCGACGAACGACGCCATGCGGCCGGCGCCCAGCTCCTGCGGGTTGACGACGCGGTCGGCGCCGGCGTGCTCGAGCTTGCCGACGCTCTCGTCGGCGCGGGCTCGTGCCACGATGAACAGGTCGGGTCGGAGATCGCGACCCGACAGCGTCACGAAGAGGTTGTCAGCGTCACCTTGCGAGCGCAGCGATGAGCGCCTGGGCATGTTCGATGCCGGCGGCGCGCAACGTCTCGTCGCGGGTCGCGTCACCCACAATGGTCGGGAACGGGAGCTCCCGCACTCGGTCGGCATCCGCGTCGACGACCACGACATCGTGGCCCTCGATGCCGGAGATCGTGTGCGACGGCCGCGCCGACGCGACCCCACCCGCACACGATCGTGTGATTGCGCAACTGGTTGATCTGTCGGTCCATGCGTCGCCTCCCGACGAACTCGCTGAGTTGCCCCTCGACCACCGACTGGACGACGAGGGTGAACGTGTACAAGCACCGTCGACACGCCGACGACGATGAGGATGATCGTGAAGATCTTCTCGCCGGTTCCGAAGTCGGCTGAGTTCGCGGAATCCGACGGTCGTGATCGTCGTGACGGTCTGGTACAGCGCGTCGAGCAGCGTGAACCCGAAGCCCGATGTATCCGGCGGTTCCGAACACCGTGACGGCGACGACCATGCCGAGCGCAACTCGAAGACGGTGCGCGGTCGATCTCATCGGTTGGGCACGCTAGTGCGAACGCCGCGGATGCCGTGAGACAGTGGGTGAATGGCCAAGATCAGCTTCGACGTCCACCATCGATTCGACCAGCCGGCGAAGGTCGTCTGGGACGAACTCGTCGACTGGGAGGGCCACGCGGACTGGATCCCGGCGACGAAGATGGAGGTCGAGCCCGGCGACCCGACCGAGGTCGGCCGCGAGTTCACCGCGCGGAGTGGGTTCGGGCCCGTCGCGCTCGTCGACACGATGCGCGTGCGTGTCGTGCGACTGGGACGAGGACGCATCGGATCGGGGGACTGCCAGGTCGAGAAGATCGGCCCCGTGCTGTTCGGTCGGGCCGGCTTCACGGTCACGCCCGATGGCGACGGATCGGTCGTCGACTGGGTCGAGGACATCGAGATGCGTCGGCTTCCGCAGTTCCTCGCACCGGTCGCGGGCAAACTCGGGGCGCTCGGCTTCAAGCAGGGGATGAAGGACTCGCGAAGCAGCGTCACCGATCGCTGAGCGCGAGCCGAGCCCGCGGCGGGCGAACAGCAGCATCAGCGCGGAGAACACGGCGATCGTCGAGCGAGCCCGCCCCAGGTGTCGTCCCAGGTCATCGGCGGGTCGACGAAGCCGAGTCGGGACAGTCGGATCACGCTGTTGAACGGGTTGATCCGAGCGACGTTCTCCAGCCACCCCTGCATCACGAACAGCGGCGTCTGTGCCTCGGTGAGGAAGATCACGAGGAAGAAGGTGAGCTGCATGATCGCCGCGGCGCGCATGTCGCGGAAGATGTACGCGAGCCCGAGACCCCACCCGGTTCCGATGGTGGCGATGCCGAGCGCGGCCACGTAGAGCGGGATCAGGCCGAGCGGACCGTGCGTGAGGCGGGCGCCGAACAGCGTGCCGACGATGAAGACGATCGTGGTCACCAACGCCGCGCGGGCGAGCGCGGCGAGCAGCGGACCGGTGACGAGCGACATCCGCGGTGCCGGGGTGAGCCGGAGGCGGTCGTAGAAGCCGCCTTCGAGGTCGCGGATCGTCGAGAACCCGATCCCGATTCCCGCGAATCCAGCACCCCATCACGACGCCGAGCGGCAGGAACCAGTTGATCGATCGATCGGTCGGGAACCCGGGGATCTGGGTGATCGCGAAGAACGTGCCGGAGAAGGCGATCGCCTGGAAGATCGGCATCAGCATCGACGGGAGGAACGCAGACGGGCAGCCGGGTGATGTTGACGACGCTGCGCTTCATCAACCCGACCGATGCCGGGAAGATGTGCGTGTTCGCCACCGAGCGAGTCGGCGCTCGTCGTGGTGTCGTCGAGTGTGGTCATCGTGCCCCCAGCCGGCTCTTGAGTGTCCAGCAGGGCGAGCCCGACGGCGAGGACGGCGAGGATCGCCGGGATCACGACGGCACGGACGACGGCGGACGCCGAGAAACCGTCGATCGTCAGATCTCGGAACCCCTCGACGAGGTACGAGATCGGGTTGAGGTCGGCGAGCGCCTTGTAGACGCCGCTCATCGTCTCCCGCGGGAAGAACGCCGAGGAGAAGAACATCGCGATGAACAGCAGCGGGAACGCGCCCTGGACCGCTTCGGACGACCCGGTCTTGATCGCCATCGCCGACATCAGGGCGCCGACGGCGAGGGCGAGGATCGTGCCGCCGAGCGCCATCGTGAGCACGCCGGCGACGCCACCCTTGATCGAGAGCCCGAACGGCAGCAGGATGACGATGAAGAAGACGGTCTGGAAACACGCCGTACACCATGCCGCCGGCCATTCGACCGACGATGATGCCGGATCGTGTCGACGGTGAACTGAGCAGCCGATCGAAGAAGCCGTTCTCGATGTCGATGGCGAGTGCGGTGGCGCCGACGGTCGAGCCGAACAGGATCCCCTGGACGACGGAGCCGGCCAGCGCGAAGTCGAGGTACGAGTCGACGGCCGGAAACCCGGGGACCGCAGTCGTCGCTCGCGAGAACGACGACGTGCCGAGCGCGGCGAAGAACAGCGGGAAGATCAGCGACGGGACCACGAGCGACGGTTGACGCCAGAGCGAGAGGATCGATCGCTTCGACAGCGCGAGCGTCTGCGCACACCGTCGACTGGTGGAGCTCGGGTCGCGTCCGCGCCGGTGGCGTCGCCGTGGCGACGCGTCACGTGTCGGCGCCTTCGAGTCGGTAGCCGGTGGCCTCGGCGAACACGTCGTCGAGGCTCGGCTCGTGCAGTTCGAGGTCGCGGACGGTGATGCCGGCCTCGTCGAGCGACCGCACCACGCTCGACACCGCACTCGGCCCGTCGGTCAGCCCGACGCCGAGCGTTCCCTCGGGGCTGGGTCGAAGATCGCCGAACGCGCCCAGCAGCGCGTGTGGCCTGGTCGGTCGCGGAGCTGTCGACGCTGACGAACAGGGTCGGGCTGCCGACCTCGGCCTTCAGTTCGGCCGGTCGTCCCTTGCGCACGATCACACCGTTGTCGATGATCGCGATGCGCTCGGCGAGCTGATCGGCCTCCTCCAGGTACTGCGTGGTCAGCAGCACGGTCGTTCCGTCGTTGTTGAGTCGTCGGATCTCCTCCCACAGCGAGATCCGACTCATCGGGTCGAGTCCGGTGGTCGGCTCGTCGAGGAACAGGACCGTCGGCTCGTGGATCAGCGACAGCGCGAGGTCGAGACGGCGCCGCATCCCGCCCGAGTAGGTGCCGACTCGGCGATCGCCGGCCGCGGTGAGGCCGACCCGTTCGAGCAGTTCGTCGGCCTTGGTGTGGTGCTGCGACTTCGGCAGGCCGTAGAGCACCGCCTGGAGGTGCAGGAGCTCGCTGCCGGTCATCAGCGGATCGATCGCCGCGTCCTGCAGCGCGACGCCGATGTTGCGGCGCACGTCGTTGGCCTGCGTCGACGACGTCGAATCCGGCGACCCGTCCGGTGCCGCCGGTCGGGCGCAGCAGCGTGGTGAGCATGCGGACGGTCGTCGACTTGCCGGCACCGTTCGGGCCCGAGGAACCCGAAGATCTCGCCGGGTTGGATCTGCAGGTCGACGCCGTCGACCGCCTTGACCACGTCGTCGCCCGATCCGAAGTAGCGCTGGAGTCCGATGGCTTCGATCGGCAGGGTGGTCGCAGACATCGCTCCATCGTGCCAAACGGTCGGAGCCGTTGCGGTGACTCGCAGCCCGACGCCGGTCACATGCGTGCGAGGATGGCGCGATGAGCGAGTTCTACGGTCCGTCCCAACGTGCGTTGCAGGACGAGTTCGACACCCGCCGACTCGCCGACGCCCACGAGATGACGATCGTGGCGGAGGGGATCGACGACGACCGCAAGGCGTTCATCGAGTCGCGCGACTTCTTCTTCCTGTCGACGGTCGGCGCCGACGGGTGGCCGACGGTGTCGTACAAGGGCGGGCCGACCGGCGTCGTGCAGGTCGAGGACGAGCAGACGATCGTGTTCCCGAGCTACGACGGCAACGGCATGTTCCTGTCGATGGGCAACATCGCTGCAGGCACGCGGCGCAGGGGCGAAGATCGGGCTGCTGTTCATCGACTTCGAGACACCCAACCGGCTGCGGCTCCACGCGACTGCCACCGTCCATCGCGACGATCCGGCGATCGAGCGCTTCCCGGGTGCGGAGCTGATCGTGCGGGCTACGGTCGACAACACGTTCGTCAACTGTGCGCGCTACATCCATCCGCACGAGCGGGTGCGGTCGTCCGACTACGTGCCCGACGAGCGACGGTGTCCAGCCGTTCCCGGCGTGGAAGCGGATCGACCTGATCCAACCGTTCCTGCCGGAGAGTCAGCAGGGTCGTGCCGCCGAGGCCGGCGGGGAGATCGACGTCGAGGAGTACGCCCGCCGCCTCGCCGACGGCACCAGCTGAGCCAGGTCGCTCAGGCGCCGCGGAGGATCTGGCGGATCAGCGGCTCGTAGTGCTCGAGCGGGTTGCTCGTGTAGCTCGCGTCGAACGCGGTCTGGTCGTACTCGCCGCAGAACTCGACCGTGCGATCGAAGTGCGGGCTGTCGCGGTACTTGCTCGCGTGCCTGGCCGTCGAGGCCGATGTAGTCCCAGAAGTAGTAGCCCTGGAACTCGCCATGGTGCTTGACCATGAAGTAGTTCGCCTCGGAGACGAACGGCTTGACGATCGCGGCCGCGATGTCGGGATGGTTGTACGGGCTGAGCGTGTCGCCGATGTCGTGGATCAGCGCGCAGAAGACGTACTCGTCGTCCTTGCCGGCCCGCTCCGCGCGAGTCGCGGTCTGCAGGCTGTGCTCGAGCCGGTCGACCGGGAAGCCGCCGTGGTCGAACTGGAGGTCGCGGAGCAGCCCGATGACGCGGTCGGCGACGTGCGACTGGGTGATCTCCAGCTGCGGGATGATCATCGCCCAGTCCTCGGCGGTCGATTCCTCGAAGCGTCGTGAAGCTGGCCCGCTTCGCCTGCTGGGTCGGTGCGGTGTCGGTCATCGGTGTTCCTCCTCTGTCGAGCGTGACGTGATGGGTCAGACCCATCACGTCACGGTCACTGCTGGGCGGCTTGGATGGCCTGCCACACGCGTTCGCTCGTGGCGGGCATGTCGATGTGGGTGACGCCGAGGTGGCTCAGCGCGTCGCACACGGCGGACTGGACGGCGGGGGTCGAGCCGATCGTGCCCGACTCGCCGATGCCCTTCGCGCCGAGCGGGTTGACGAAGGTGGGGGTCTCCATGTGGATCACCTCGAAGCTCGGGAGTTCGGTCGCCGAGATCATGCCGTAGTCGGCGAGGTTCGACGTGACGGGGTTGCCGTCCTCGTCGTAGCGGACCTCTTCGATCAGCGCCTGGGCCGTGCCCTGGGCGATGCCGCCGTGGATCTGGCCGTCGAGCAGGAGCGGGTTGATCACCCGGCCGGCGTCGTCGCAGGCGACCTGGCGGAGGTGCTTGACCTGGCCGGTGCCGGTGTCGACTTCGACGACGGCGACGTGGGCGCCGAACGGGAACGTGGCCATGTCGGCGACGAACACCGTGTCGACGGTGAGGCTCGGCTGGTGGTGGCCGTCCAGGTCGACCGGAATGGACGAGAACCCCTGGTGGGTCTTCGCCGCGACCGCGAGATCGGCCCACGACTTCGAGACCGCCGGCGTACCCGCGACGTGGAACGAGCCGTTGTCCTTGTCGAGCACGATGTCGGCCTCGTCGGCTTCGAGCAGTGACGCCGCGAGCTGCTTGGCCATCTCGACGAGCTCGATCGCACCCTGGTGCACCGCGGCGCCACCCTGCTGGAGCGAACGCGAGCCCATCGTGCCGCCGCCGCTCGGGACGAGGTCGGTGTCGCCCCAGACCAGCGTGATCTGGTCCATCGGGATGCCGGTCTCGTCGTGCGTCAGCATCGCCCACGCCGTCTCGTGGCCCTGACCGTGCGGCGACGTGCCGGTGTAGACCGTTGCGGTGCCGTCGTCGTTGACCTCGAGCTTGGCTGCCTCCTGCTTCGGGTCGACGCCGCCGGTGATCTCGACGTACACGCTGACGCCGATGCCGAGCTGCTTGTCGGCGCCCGACTCGCGCCGCGCCTGCCTGCTCGGCGCGCAGGTCGGCGTAGCCGGCGGCTTCGAGGGTCTTGTCGAGCGCGGTCTCGAAGTCGCCGACGTCGTACACCTGGCCGACCGCCGTGGTGTGCGGTTCGAGGAACTTGGCGATCAGGTTCTGGCGGCGGACCTCGACCGGGTCCTTGCCGATCTCGAGTGCGAAGAGGTCCATCGCCCGTTCGATCGCAGCGGTCGCCTCGGGCCGACCGGCACCGCGGTAGGCGGTGGTCGGCGTCGTGTTGGTGACGACCGACGTGGTGCGGACCTCCATGTTCGGGATGTCGTACACACCCGACGCCATCGGGCGGGTCATGAACGGGGCGAGGATCGAGCCCATGCCGACGAACGCGCCGGCGTCCTGGATCGCGTGCAGCTGGTAGTGGGTGACCTTGCCGTCACGGGTGCCGCCGATCGTGACGTACTGGAGCTGGGCGCGGCCGTGGCCGAGGCTCATCATCGACTCGCTGCGGGTTTCGCGCCAGCGCACCGGGCGGCCGAGCTGCTTCGAGAGCGGGCCGAGCAGGAGTTCTTCGGCGTAGGTGTCGATCTTGGCGCCGAAGCCGCCGCCGACGTCGGGGGTGATCAGGTGGATCGCCTCGGCGTCGCCGCCGTTGGCTGCGGTGAACGCGTCCTTCGCAGCCTGGGCGCCCTGGCTGGAGATCCACTGGACGAGCCGGCCGCCGTCCCACGTGGCCGCCGAGGCGCGCACTTCGAGCGGGCAGGGGGCGACGCGCTGGTTCATGAACCGGCCGGTGACGGTGACCTCGCAGTCGGCGAAGAACTCGTCGGCCGGCGTGTTCTCGGGGATGCCGAGCGCCGTCGTGTCGAACACGGCGTTGCTGCCGGCGGCCTCGTAGATCAGCGTCTCGGACGCGAGCGATTCCTCGAGGTCGACGAGTGCGGGCAGGAACTCGTAGTCGACGAACACCATCTCGGCGGCGTCGGTCGCCTGCTGCTGCGTTTCGGCGACGACGACGGCGACCGGTTCGCCGACGTGGCGGACCTTGTCGCTGGCGAGCAGGGTCCGCGCCGAGCCGGGGTTGAACGGCGAGGCGATCGGTTCGAGGCCGAGCGATTCGGCGGTGTGGATCGCCAGGACGCCGGGCATCTCGAGCGCGCGACTCGATGTCGATCGACTCGATCGTGCCGTGGGCGACCGTCGAGCGGACGTAGACCGCCTGCGCCGCGCCGGCGAGGCGCGGGTCGTCGACGTCGTCGGCGTAGACCCCGCCCGAGGTCAGGAACTTCGGATCTTCCTTGCGCTGGACCCGAGTGCCCAGAATGCTGCCACCAGCCACGTGTACCCCTTGTGTGTTGTGAGTTGTGTGTCGTGAGTTGTGCGTCGTGAGGCCGAATCTGATCGGCCCGTTGCTCCCAAGGTAGCCGCAGGCGCGGAGGGGTGTCGCAGCCGGGTCAGCGCAAACGTGGGATTGTCGGCAATGCCGGCGGATCGTGACGCCACGCGTCACGATCCGCCGAGATTCCGTGTCGAGACCGCAACCGCCCGTCTTTTCTGCAACCATTCGAGTGGTGTCCGTGCGGGAGGACAAGAAGGAGACCGAGCATGAAACAGCCAGAAGAGGCGGCGAGGGCCAAGCCGTCGGGGTTGGCCCGGTTCCTCCCGATCCTGGACTGGAGTCGACACTACGACCGGTCATGGTTGCGCGGTGACCTGATTGCCGGGCTGGCGGTGGCGGCGCTGGTGGTCCCGAAGTCGTTGGGGTACGCGGGGATCGCCGGCGTGCCGATCCAGCACGGCCTGTATGCGCAGCGGCCGGCACGCTCCTGTACGCGTTGTTCGGAACGGCGAGACAGATCTCGACGGGTCCCAGCTCGGCGCTGGCCGCCGTTGCCGGGAGTGCCGTGGTCCTGGCGTCGGCGTCCGGTGACGAGGCTGTCGAGTTGGTCGGTGCGATCACCCTGGTCACCGGCCTGTTGTTCCTGCTGCTGGCGGTGCTCAAGATGGGTTGGATCTCGCTCTTCCTGTCGAAGGCGGTGATCACGGGCTTTCTGTTCGGCGCGGCGATCGAGGTGGTCGTCGGCGAGCTGCCGAAGCTCACGGGAACCTCGATCGACGGGGCGAACGCGTGGCGCAAGTTCGGAAATTGGGTCCAGGTCCTGGACGAGACCGATGGCGCCACCCTCCTGGTCGGTGTCGTGTCGTTGGTCGTGATCGTCGGGATTCGCTGCTCACCGGTCAAGGTGCCAGGCGCCCTCGTGCTCGTGGTCGGCGGCCTCATCGCCTCGGTTGCGTTCGACTTCGAGGATCGCGGGATCGCCCTGGTCGGTGAGGTTCCCCGGGGCTTCGTCGCCCCGAGCCTGCCCAGCTTCGAGTTCGTCGTCACGAACTTCAGCACCATCGGCCCGGCCGCAGTCGGCCTGCTGTTGATCGGCTTCTCGCAGACCGCTGGTGACGCCAGGGCGTTCGCGTCCAAACATGGGTACCGAATCGACATCGACCAGGAGTCGGTGGCGCAGGGCATGGCCAACGTTGGCTCGGGCGTGCTGCAGGGAATTCCGGTGTCGACCAGCTTGTCGGCCAGCTCGCTCAACGACGAGTCCGGCGCCAAGACGCCGCTGGCTTCGTTGACGACCGGTGTGCTGATCGTGCTCACCCTGCTCGTTCTGGCGCCGTTGTTCTCCGACCTTCCAAAGGCAGTGCTGGCCGCGTTGATCATCGATGCGGTGGTGTTCGGAATGATGGACGTGGCGGAGATGCGACGACTCTTTCGGGTCGCGCGGTTCGACTTCTGGATCGCTGTCGCCGCCATCCTTTCCGTGTTGACCGCAGGCGTGCTCGCCGGCGTGATCATCGGCGTGGTGCTGTCGTTGGGCTGGCTCGTGTACATCAATGCCAACCCCGAGATGCCGGAACTCGGACTCCAGACGGGGACGCAGGCGTTCCGCAGCATCGACGAGTACTCGGACGGCGAGACCTACCCCGGGTTGCTGGTCGTGCGCTTCGACGCGGGCCTGTTCTTCGCCAGCTCCGACGCACTCGAGGACCGGCTGCGCGAACTCGCCCAGGACGCGGAGCCACGGTTCGAGACCATCGTCATCTCGTTCGAGGGTGTCAACTTCGTCGACTCCCAGGGGTCGGCGAAGCTCTCCGAGATCCTCGGCCTCGCGGAGACCCACGGCGCCGAGGTTCGACTCGCCAGGGTGAAACCCGACGTCTTGAACCTGTTGCGCCTCGACGGTGTGATCGAGACCCTCGGCGAGGAACACGTCTACCCCAACGTGTACGAAGCGGCAGCGGACAGGATCGACCCGCGGCCCACTCGCTGACTGCACCCGGTCTGCTCTTCAGCCGAGGCGGATGCGGCCGCCGCCTGAGGTCGGCTGGTCGTCCGCGAGCAGCCAGTCGTTGGGCGCGGTCACGGCCGGGCTGGCTTCGCCGCTCGGCCACTGAGTCGGGTGCGCTCAGCGGACGTGGCGATAGTCGCGGAGCACGAAGTCCGCGGGCAACGTGTTGCGGTCGACGAACGGGCGGTCGCGTCTGACGGCACCGTGCCCGAGTCGAGCGCTGACCGTTCGGAACGACGAGCGTCGGAGGGGGGAGGAGGAGGAGATGCTCATGCCTCAATTATCGGCCCGGCTGCTGCATGACTCAACCTACGTCTATATCTACTATTCATGACAACATGTCATGCAATTGTGGCACACTGAAAACGATGCAACTCGACGTCGAATCCCTGCGCGCCTACCTGGCGGTTCTCGACCGGGGCGGCATGACCCGCGCCGCCGAGTATCTCGGCCTCACGCAATCCGCGGTGAGCTGGAAGATCAAGCGGCTCGAACAACGCGTCGGCCGCCCGCTCCTGATCCGCGATGGCCACGTCCTGCGACCGACACGGGACGGGCGCACACTCCTCGAAGACGCCCGTGTGATCGTCGCGGCACACGATCGGGCCGTCCATCGGCTCGAGAGCCCCGATGTCACCGGCACGATCAAGGTGGGGTCGAACGAGGAGGTCGGCGCCACCCGCATGGCCGGCATCCTCGGCCGCTTCCAACGAATGCACCCTGCAGCGACGATCGAGTTCGTCGTCGACCAGTCCAGCGTGCTCATTCGACGGCTCGAGCGGGCCAGCATCGACGTCGCGGTGATTCAGATCACGCCCGACGAGATGCTGCCCGGCGACGTCGTGCTGTGGGAGGACGAACTGCGCTGGGTCACCCACCGCGACATGTACTACGAGGACGGCGACGTGCCGCTGATCACCTTCGGCGCCAACGGCTTCTACCGCCCCGTGAGTGAGCCGATCCTCGAACGCGCCGGCGTTCCGTACACCTACACGGTGTCAGCGCCGACCTCGGCTGGTGTGCGTGCGGCCGTGGCTGCCGGACTCGGCGTCGCCGTGTTGGGTTCGTGGTACGTCGGGGGCGAATTGGTCGAGTGGAAGCGAGGCGCCGGCTTCGATCCGCTGCCACGGGTGCTCCAGGTGGTACGAACCGTCCCCGGCGAGCCGCCGAGCATCGCCGGCCCGCTGATCGCGGCCATCGTGGACGAGTTCAGGGACCTGCCCAGTCGCCAGGATCCCGACGGGTACTGATCCAGCCGGTCCGTTCTCGGGTCGTTCGCTGCGGCTGCGCGTGAGTTCCCAGAACCCCTGGGCATCCGTCATCGCCCGGAGTACGTCTCACATCTCGAGCGGTTCTTCGTTCAGCGGAACGCGCGTGATCCTGCGCTACCCGGCGTGGCTGACCGCGGCATCGGACCAGTCCGATGAGGGGGAAGCGCCCGGCGGCTCGACGCGATCCGCGTGACCTGAGCGTTCGCGCCGACTGCCGGTTCAGTGGTTGCTGACCTGGCCGGAGGTGCGGCCGTGGAGGTCGGCCGCGTGGCGGTTCAGGCCGACGATCTCGGCTTCGATGCCGCGCTCGGCGAATTTCGTCACCACCGCGTCGAGGGCGACGATGGCGCTGGTATCCCAGACGTGGGCGTCGGTGAGGTCGATCTCGACCTTTGGCACCTTGACGGCGTCGTAGTCGAAGGAGTGGACGAGGTCGTTCGTCGAGGCGAAGAACAGCTGACCGGTGACGGCATAGATGCGTTCGTGGTTGTCGGGGTCGACGACGCTCGTGACGTTGACGAGGTGCGACACGTGGCGTACGAAGAAGATCGCCGACAACAGCACGCCCGCGGCGACGCCGTACGCGAGGTTGTGCGTGAGCACGACGATGGCCACGGTGGCGACCATCACAGCCGTCTCGGTCCTCGGCATCCGCTTGAGCGTCTCGGGGGCGATGCTCTTCCAGTTGAAGGTGCCGATCGCGACCATGATCATCACGGCGACGAGAGCCGCCATCGGGATCTGGGCGACGATGCCGCCGAGGACGAGGATCAGGATCAGCAGGAACACGCCCGACATCAGGGTCGAGAGGCGGGTGCGGCCGCCGGAGCGGTGGTTGATCATCGACTGGCCGATCATGGCGCAGCCGGCCATCCCACCCAGGAACCCGGTGGCGATGTTGGCGATGCCCTGACCGCGTGACTCGAGGTCCTTGTCGGAGTCCGAGTCGGTCATGTCGTCGAGCAGCTGCGCGGTGAGCAGCGACTCGAGCAGGCCGACAAAGGCGAGCGTCAGCGAGAACGGGAGGATGATCCTCAGCGTCTCGAAGGTGAACGGCACGTCGGGCAGCGCGAAGAACGGCAGCGTGTCGGGCAGTTCGCCCATGTCGCCGACCGTCGGAAGCTTCCATCCCATCGAGATCGCAACGGTCGCCAACACGACGATCGCCACGAGCGGCGACGGGATGGCCTGCACGATTCCGACCCTGATCCGCGGGAGCCCGTAGATGATGGCGAGGCCGACAACGACGAACGCGATGTTCATCGCGAGTTCGTTGTCACGCACGAAGCTCGACTCGTCCGACAGGAGGATGTGCGGCACCTGCGCGAGGAAGATCAGGATCGCCAATGCGTTGACGAAGCCGAGCATCACCGTGCGGGGGATGAACCGCATCAACGCCCCGACCCTGAGTGCACCGAAGGCGATCTGGAGTGCGCCGGCCAGGATCGTGGCGGCGAACAGATAGCCGATGCCGTAGTCCTCGACGAGCGGGATGACGACGAGCGCCATCGCGCCGGTCGCCGCCGAGATCATGCCCATCCGGCCACCGGTCATCGAGATGATGATCGCGATCGAGAACGAGGCGTACAGCCCCACCTTGGGATCGACGCCGGCGATGATCGAGAACGAGATCGCCTCGGGGATCAGGGCGAGGGCCACCACGAGGCCCGACAGGATGTCGGCCTTCGGGTTGGAGAACCACGCCGTCCTGAAGTTGCGGACGTTCGCGGCGCTCAGACCGTTGTCGGCGCGCTCGGGCACGACGGTTGCGGACGCTGACATGGGGATTCCACCACTTCTCGGGGTTCGGGTCTCGGACGTTCCGGACCCAGGTGGGCCGCGCATCGCAGCGCCGATCGTGTGGGCGCCTCTGCCGTCTTCTCTGGCAGCGGGCTCACCGTACGTGCATCCCGGATCAGATCGCGCGTCATGTCACACACGTCACGTCCGGGAGGCGGGGCGCGATCAGGCGTTGCGGATGGTGGCCACGAGGCCGTCCACGTCGAGTCCGTAGCGGGCGTGGATGTTGCTCGACTTCGGATCGTGCGGCAGGAACTTCGTCGGCAGTCCGAGCGGGGTGACCGGAATCGACCCGTCGAGTGCGCCCACCTCGGTGGCGATGGCCATCCCGATGCCGCCGTCGCGGATCCCATCTTCGATCGTGACCACGTGCCGGTGTGCGGCAGCGTCCGCGATCATCTCCGGGTCGAGTGGCGCACACGAGCGTGCATCCCAGACCGTCACCTCGACACCTGCCTCGGCGAGCACCGCAGCGGCCTTCTCCGCAGTCTCGAGCATCTTGCCGATGGCGATCACGCAGACCGACGATCCTGGGTCGGACGCCGCGAGGACGTTGCGGCCGTGGAGGCCGACGCCGACCTCGTGCTCGGACACCTGGCGGGCAGCACCGCGGGGGTAGCGGATCACGACCGGGCCCTCGTCGGCGAGCGACGTCGCATCGTGGAGCATTTGTGAGAGTTCTTGTGCGCTCGACGGGACGAGCATGCGCATCCCGGGCACCTTCGACAGCAGCGCCATGTCGTACACGCCGTGGTGACTGGCCCCGTCGGGTCCGGTGACCCCGGCGCGGTCGAGGCAGAAGATCACCGGCAACCGATGCATCGCGACGTCGTAGACGACCTGGTCCCACGCCCGGTTCAGGAACGTCGAGTACACGGCAACGACCGGACGGAGCCCGCCCATCGCCATGCCCGCTGCGCTCGTGACGGCGTGCTGCTCTGCGATCCCGACGTCGAAGAACCGCTCGGGGAACCGGGCCTCGAACGGAAGAAGACCCGTCGGTCCGGGCATCGCTGCGGTGATCGCGACGAGCCGGGGGTCGCTCTCGGCTTCCTTGATGATCGCTTCGGCGAAGGCCTGCGTGTAGCCCGTGGCCATCGCCTTCGGAGGGCCGACCAACGGGTCGAAGACGGGCGCGTCGTGCAGGTTCTTCTCGTCGTCGTCCTCCGCGGGGGAGTAGCCGCGACCCTTCTGCGTCAGCACGTGCACGACGATCGCTCCCTCGGCCGACAGCTCGATCGCATTGTGGAAGGCGTGTTCCAGCTGCTCGACGTCGTGCCCGTCGAACGGACCGATGTACCGGGCTCCGAGCGCCTCGAAGAACGACGGTGGCTGGAGGAACTCGCGCACGCCGGCCTTGAACGCGTCCATCGCAGAGCCCGCCTGGTTGCCGACCAGCGGCAGCCCGTGGAGGAACTCCTCGAGACGGCGCTGCCGTCGCACGTACACGGGGTTCTGGCGGATGTCGGTCAGCGCGTGGGACAGGCGTCCCGTGACGCGATCGGGGATCGACGGGTGAGACGCCTGCTCGTCGAAACCCTGCGAGTTGGCCGACAGGTTCGAGATCGTCGGTGCGTAGGACCGACCGTTGTCGTTGAGGACGACGATCACCCCGCGGTTGTGATGGCCCATGTTGTTGAGTGCCTCGTACGACATGCCGCCCGTCATCGCACCGTCGCCGAGAACGGCGACGATGTGGCGCTGGTCGTTGGTACCGAGGTCGCGGGCCGACGCGAGGCCGTCGGCGTACGACAGCACGGTCGACGCGTGGCTGTTCTCGATCAGGTCGTGGGGGGACTCCTCGCGGCTCGGGTATCCCGACAGACCGCCGGCCTGGCGGAGCGTCTCGAAGCCTGACTGCCGTCCGGTCACGATCTTGTGGACGTACGCCTGGTGACCCGTGTCCCACAGAATCGCGTCGGTCGGTGACTCGAACACGCGGTGCAGCGCAAGGGTCAGCTCGACGGCGCCGAGGTTCGATCCGAGGTGCCCGCCGACTTCGGACACGGCCGACACGATGAAATCCCGGATCTCGCCGGCGAGATCACGAAGTTGGTCGTAGTCGAGCCCTCTCAGGTCGCCCGGTTCTCGGATTCGCTCCAGGTACATGCGCGGGTAACGCTATCCGACTGTCACGCCCGGGTCTCGGTGAGGGCGATCACAATCGATAGATCGACACGTGGTGGTCGGCGTGCCCATCGAACGGCGCGCCGGCCATGTCGGCGAATCGGGTGTCGAGTGTGAGACCGGCGGATGCTGCCATCGCATCGAGCTCCGCCGGCGGCGCCCAGCGGATCGACCACGGCCGAAGGCGAACACCGCCGGCCTCGGTGAGTTCGACGAACTGCCCCGACGTTCGCTGCTCCCCGGGGCGATGGTGCGACACCGACAGCACAACGCTGTCGGCGGTCATCGATCGAACGCTCACATCTCCACCCGCCGGCGCGGCCGGATCCGGAACGATGGCTTCGACCACGAACGACCCGTCCGGTCGGAGTCGCTCGGCGACGGCCTGGAAGCACCGTCGCTGATCGGCTTCATCGGGCAGGTTGAAGAGCGTGTTGTACGCGACCAGGCACGCGTCGAACGGGCCGTCCGGAAGATCGCGCACCATGTCGCCGCAGAGGGCGGTGACATGTTCACCGCCCGGCTGCGAGGGGATCCGGGCGAGCATCGCGGCGCTCGAATCGATCCCCACCACGCGGAGCCCGGCGGCGGCCATCGGCCCGGCGAGCCGTCCGGTGCCCACCCCGAGTTCGAGCACCCGTCCGCCTGCTCCGGCGAGGCCCACCATGCGCTCCACCGTCGCAGCAACGTCGGTCACGTCGCCGTACCACTCGTCGTACACGTCGGCGAAGCCGTCGCCGTAGCTGGTCGAGTCGTAGCCGTGCACCGTCGGCAGGCTACCGATGGCCCATGATGGAGGGGATGACGGCGCAGGATGGCGATTGGGAGCGGCTCGATGCCGCTGCCGCCACCCCCTCGACCGTCAGGTCGGCCGACGCGGGAACGCCGGCGTCGGCTCGACGGGGCCGACCGTTCCGGCTGAAGCGCAGTCGGGGCCCGGTGCTCGCCGCACTCGATGGTGGCGCCACGGTCTTCCAGCGGCGGTTGCGGGACGTGATGATCGGCGCCACCGTGATCCTCGTCCCGGCGGTGGCGCTCAACGTCTGGGTGACGATCCTCGGGTTCGACCGTCTCGACCCGAACGACTCGGCCCTGCCCTCCTTCCTCGGCGACGACACCGGGAGCGGGATCGAGGACGTGGCGGTATGGCTCGCCGCCGTGTTCGCGAGCTTCGTGACCGCAGTCGTCGGCCATTTCGCAGCGCTGCTCCTGCTCGGTGACCGGTTCCGCACGCCGGTGACGCTCGCACGCGCGCTTGCACGGACCGTCCGTCGGCTCCCGTCGATCCTCGCCGCGTGGGCGCTCACGCACTGGTGGTTCCCGCTGATGGCGTTGATCGTGGTGACCGCACAGCCGGACCTCGTCGCTGTCTGGATCTTCCTGTTCACGTTCGTGTGTTGGTTCTCGGCTGCGGCGACGCTGCTGGTGATACCGGCCATGGTCGGCGAGCGCCTCGGACCACTCGCCGCGGCGAAGCGGAGCTTGCGGTTGGCGCGACTGCGCTACGGCGTGTGCTTCACGTTCGTGTTCCTGGCGACGTTCCTGGCGCTGCTGCTCGGGGTCGGCATCCTCACGCTCGTCCCGCTGCTCGAGGCGACCGGCTTCATCTCGCTCGGCGGTGCCACCCCGATCGTGCAGGGCGTGATGACCCAACTCGTCGTGCTCGTCGTCGTCCCCCTGATCGCGCTGGCAACCGCTCAGGTGTACGTCGAGGTCCGTGTCGCGGGCGAGGGTCTCGATCTCGTGATCGACGCCGACGCGGCGTTCGGTTCGGCCCCTGCCACCCAGGGGGTCGCATGATCACCAGTGGCCCGCTGGGGCCGAGTGACGTCGACCCGGACGACATTCGTGATGTGGCGTGCGACGTGACCGCCAGCTCGCAGGTCTGCAACCCGCCCGTGCGCGAGCCGGACGCCCCCGACCCCCCCGACCTTCCCGACCTCGGCGATCCGTCCCCTGCGCTCGGCCTGGTGGGGCAGTTGGTCGTGGTGCTGTTGGTCGCAGCGCTCGTCCTGGCGATCGTGTGGCTCGTGATGCGGTGGCGTGACGGACGCGACATCGGCGACGTGGATGACGACATCGACGACGGGGACCGGGACGAAGAGGTCGACGAGGAGATCGGTGCCCGTGTGATCGACGTGGAGACCCCGCCGGACCGTTGGCGCCGCCTCGCCGGCGAACACCGCGATGTCGGGCGGTACCGGGACTCGATCCGTTGTCAGTACCGCGCGCTCGTCGGTGATCTCGCCCGGGCCGGCTATGTCGACGAGATCCCGGGGAGGACGTCGGGGGAGGAGCGTGCCCAGGTGGCCGAGTTCGCTCCCCGCCTCGGCGTCCCGGGCGACGCTGTCTCCTCAGCGTTCGACGAGGCTGCCGACACGTTCGACGTCGCATGGTTCGACGACGGCCTGGTAACCCGCGTGGACGACGAGCGGTTCCTTGTCGCCGAGGCCACCGTTCTCGACGCCGCGCTCGCAGGTGCCCGCTCGCGAGGCCGCAGCTGATGGCCCGTTCGGCTGCGTCCGGGAGCGGCGGCGCCTCGGCCGGTGTGAAGGGTGTCGCCGCGCTCGTCTTCGTGATCGTGATGGCGCTCGTCGTGCTGTTGCTCGTCCGCGCGCGTCCCGCGCCGGATCCGTTCGACCCCCGATCGGGTCAGCCGAGCGGTGCCCGCGGGTTGGTCCTGACCCTGCAGGCAGCCGGCGCCGACGTCGACGACACGCAGGACGTGCCGTTTCCCGAGGAGAACGGCAGCGTGCGGGTGCTCGTCCTCGACGACCGACTCGACGACGAACAACGCAACGAACTCCTCGACTTCGCGGAAGCCGGCGGCGTTGTGGTGGTTGCCGATCCCGACAGCACGCTGCACGGTGGATCGGGCGTTGACGGCGGTGCCACGCCGATCGAAGGCTTTGCGCGCGGTGAACGTCGCGACGCGGACGATGAAGCCAACGTCCTCCCGGGTCGCTGCTCGATCGCCGCGCTCTCCGATCTCCGTGGCGTCTTCGTTCCCGACGGCGTCCTGTTCCCCGTAGGTCCCGAGGAGCCACAGTGCTTCACCGAGGCCGCGGGCTCGACCGGCTCGACCGCGTTCGTCATCGTGCGGAACCTCGGCGCCGGCCTGATCGTCGGCCTCGGTGACAACGACTCGTTCACGAACCGCTCCCTCCGACGGGCCGACAATGCCGGCGTGCTTGCCGCGCTCCTCGTTCCCGATCGCGGCGCCGCCGTCACGTTCCTCGTCGGACGCGGAGCCAGTCAGCGTGTCGAGGACGTGGGTTCGGGAGACGAGACCCTGCGTGACCTCGTACCGACCTGGGTGTGGATGTCGCTGGTGCTCGGCGCCGTCGCCTTCGTCGTGTTCGCCGTGTCGCGGAGCGCCCGCGTCGGGCGGATCGTCGACGAGCCACTCGCCGCACCGATCGCGGGCAGCGAATTGGTGTCCGCCACCGGCAACCTCATGCAGCGCGCCGGACACTCCTCCCGGGCCGGCTGGTTGCTGTTGGAGCAACTGCACCGCGATCTGTGCAGCGCCCACGGCGTCGACGTCGCGGCGCCGCTCAGCGAACTCGATCGTGCGGTCGCCCAGCGTTCCGGCACTCCGGTCGGCGAGATCGAGTACCTCCTCCGCCGAACCGTCGGCGAGACGACCGGTCTCGCCGACCTGACCGCACGGATCGACAGCGTCCGACGGCAGGTCTTCGGCGACCATGTCACTGCACCGACCGAGTCGAACTCCCAGATCGAACCCGACCCGCAGATCCACGACGAAAGGGTGCCCACCCCATGAGCCATCCCGGCGAGCCAACGTCCGCTCCGACGTCCCCTCCACCTGCGGCGCCACCGGCCGGCCCCGCTCCGACGGCACCATCATCGATCGGCGAGTCGGCGGCCCGGCGTGCCGTGATGGACGTCCGCGACGAGGTGGGCAAGGTGATCGTCGGGCAGCAGGGTGTGCTCAGCGGTGTGATCACGGCGTTGCTCGTCAATGGGCACGTGCTGCTGGAGGGGGTGCCCGGGACCGCCAAGACGCTGCTCGCCAAGACGCTCGCTGCGGCGTTCGACATGGAGTTCGGGCGCGTGCAGTTCACGCCCGACCTGATGCCGTCGGACGTCGTCGGGCTGTCGGTGCTCGATCAGGTGCCGGGCCAGGCCCCGCAGTTCCGCTTCCGTGAGGGTCCGGTGTTCACCAACCTGTTGCTCGCGGACGAGATCAACCGGACCCCGCCGAAGACCCAGGCGGCGCTCCTGGAGGCGATGGAGGAGCGCCAGGTGTCGATCGAGGGGACGACCCACCCGCTGCCGTCACCGTTCCTCGTGATCGCCACGCAGAACCCGATCGAGTACGAGGGGACGTTCCCGCTCCCGGAGGCGCAGCTGGACCGCTTCCTGTTCAAGCTCGTCGTCGGCTATCCCACCGAGGAGCAGGAGCACGACATGCTCGCTCGTCACCATGCGGGGATGGATCCACACGCGACCTCCGATCTCGTGCAACCGGTGGCGACCAGGGCCGATCTCGCAGCTGCCCGCCGTGAAATCGACCTGGTCACCGTCGAACCCGCCGTGCTGCGCTACATCGTGCAGTTGGGTCGGGCCACGCGCGAGTCGCCGTCGTTGCAGCTCGGTGTGTCGCCGCGTGGCATGACGTGGTTGTTGCATGCGTCGAAGGCGTGGGCGTGGCTGTCGGGTCGGGCGTTCGTGACCCCCGACGAGGTGAAGGCGATCGCCAAGCCGTGCCTGCGACACCGGGTGCTCGTACGACCGGAACTCGAGCTCGAGGGGACCGCAGCCGACACGGTCATCGACGGCCTCCTCGCCACGGTGCCGACGCCGCGTTGACGAACGATGGTCCGCACACGACGACAGCGACGCACGCACAGCGTGCCGATCCCCACGGGATGGGCTGCGCTCGTGATCGTGCTGGTGTCGATCCCGCTGGCGATCGTCCGCCCGAGCAACTGGTGGATCGTGCCGATCGTCCTCGCTGCCCTGGTCGTGCTGATGATCGCCGACTTCGTGGCCGCACCGCAACCGTCGCAGCATCGACGTCGTCCGCGAGTTCCCGGCATCGCTCACCCTCGGTGAACGCGGGGAGCTTCGCTGGTTGGTGCAGAACCGCTCGGGCCGCGTCGTTCGGGTGACGGTCGCCGATGCGTTGTGGCCGAGCCTGCAGGCCTCGCGCCGTGCCTCACGCTTCACGGTCGGGGCGAACAAACAGCACCGTTTCAGCGCATCGATCGAGCCCGAGCGACGGGGTCGCTTTCCGTTCGGCGCCGTCACCGTTCGGACGTCGGGCCCACTCCGGCTCGTGCACCGCCAGCAGACGCGCTCCGTGCCCGGGACACTTGCCGTGCTGCCGGCCTATCCGTCGCGCGAGCTGATGCGGACGCGGATGCGGATCCCGCTGGAAACCGGCATTCGCAGTGTCCGCACCCGTGGGACGGGCACCGACTTCGATCAGCTCCGCGAGTATCGGCCGGGCGACGACATCCGCCGCGTCGATTGGGCGGCCACGGCGCGTCAGTCGAAGGCGATCGTGCGCGACTACCGAGCGGAACGCAACCAGCACGTCGTGGCCCTACTCGACAACGGCCGCGTCATGGCGGGCACGGTCGGCGACGCGCCCCGTGTCGAGCACGCGATGGATGCCGTGCTCGGGTTGACGCAGGTCGCATCGCGCCTCGGTGACAACGTCGGCCTGGTCACGTTCGACAACCAGGTACGCGCCATCGTGCCGGCCTCGAGCAGCAAGGCCCAGTTCGCCCGGGTGACCGAGGCGATGTACCTCCTCGACACCCAGTACGACGAGAGCGCGTATCGCACCGCGTTCACGACAGCGGCCTCGCGATTCCGGCGGCGGTCGCTGTTCGTGGTGTTCACCGATCTCGTCGAGTCGGTGGTGGTCGAGTCACTCCTCCCGGCGCTGACTGCGCTGACGCGCACGCACTTGGTGATGATCGCCGCGGTCCGCGACCCTGACGTCGCGAAGTGGGCGACGACGGCGAGCCACGCAGGGGTGGAGGAGTCGTTCCGTTCGGCCGCCGCGGTCGCGTCGCTGAATGCCCGCGACCGTGCGATCGCCCAGTTGACCGCCACCGGCGCCATCGTCGTCGACGCCAAACCCGGCGAACTCGCAACCGATGTCGTCGACCGCTACCTCGAACTCAAGGCCAAGGGTCGCCTCTGACGTCGGGTCGACCACTGAGGTGAGGGTCGGTGTCTTCCGGTGAGCGAACCACCGCCCGGACGGGACTTCGCTCACCGACGCCCCGAACTCGATACGGGAATGGCCTCAGTCGGCCTCGGCGGCGAGCAGCGCATCGGCGCGGCGGCCGTACACCAGCGTCCAACCCCAGAACGCGAGGAACGCGATCACGCCGATGCCGACACGGATCGAGGTCGGCCACGGCCGACCGGTCACGAAGCCCTCGATCAGCCCGGCGACGGCGAACGCGACCACCAGTCCGATGACGACGTTGCCGAGATCGCGACCCTGCGCGGAGAGCGCGGTCCACCGGGTCTGGTCACCCGGGGCGATCACCGTCCATCCGATGCGGAGGCCGGCGCCGCCGGCGACGATCACCGCCGAGATCTCGAGCAGCCCGTGCGGCAGGATCAACCCCCAGAACCGTTCCCATTCGCCGACATGGGTGAACAGACCGCCGGCGATCCCGACGTTGGCACCGTTGTAGACGAGGATGAACGCGGTGAACACGCACAGCAGGATGCCGGCGGCGAACGCGAGGATCGCCACGCGCACGTTGTTCAAGAACACCTGGCTCGTGAAGTTCTGCGCCGGCTGGCTCGAGTAGTACTCCTCGAAGTCGTTCTCGATGTAGGCCTCGGTCACCGCCGGATCGCCCGTCAGGTCGAACGCATCGGGGGAGATGCCGATCCAGACCGTGAACACGATCCACGGGACGAGGGTGAGCAACCCCGCGACGAGGACGAACCACCGGATCCGCCACACGGCAGCCGGGAAGGTGAGGGCGAGAAACCGAACGACCGCGCCGCGGATGTTGGTCTCGCGCTGCCCGTAGAGCACCCCGTGGGCTTCGCCGACGAGGTAGGTGAGACGCCCGACGACCGCCTCGTCGGCGCCGTACTCGATCCGGGCGTGAGCGAGATGGCTGCCGATGCGCTGGTACAGCCCGACGAGTTCGTCGAGTTCGTCGGGGCTCATCGACTTGAGCTTGCGCGCCCGGGTGGTCAGGTCGCCGAGTCGCGCCCAGGAGTACTGGTGCGTTGCAACGAACGCATCGATGTCCATCCGGCGCCTACGGTAGTGGGTGCATGAGCGTCGAACCGGTGCAGTGGGGGCCGTCCCTCGGAGCTGACGGAGACATCCACCCGACGCCCGAACATCAGGGCATCGTCACCCCCGAGGCCGTCCTGCTCGACGTCGAGACGGCGGGGTTCGCCTCGCGGGTGCTGGCCGGGCTGCTCGATCTCGGCCTCCAGTTGGTCGCCTTGTTCTTCCTGACCTTGTTGTTGAGCGTGGCGTTCGTCGGTGACGAGTCGGGGACGCTCACGGCGTTCGCGGTCGTCTTCTTTCTGTTGCTCTTCGGATATCCCATCGTCTTCGAGACCTGGCTGCGGGGCCGCACGCCGGGCAAGATGGCGCTCGGTATCCGCGCCGTCACGATCGATGGTGCGCCGATCCGGCTGCGGGAGTCGACGTTGCGGTCGATGGGCGGCGTCGTCGACAAGTTGCTCCCGCCCGGCGGGATCACCGGCGCCCTGTTCGTGCTGCTCACGCCTCGACATCAGCGGGTCGGTGACCTCATCGCCGGCACCACGGTCATCCGCGACCCCGAACGTTTCGTCGTCACGCCGGCGCTCTGGTTCAGCGCGCCTCCTGGGCTCGAGATGTATGCCGAGACCATCGACCCGACGGCGATCACGGTCGAGCAGTACACGGTCATCCGGTCGTTCCTCACGCGTGGCAACGCGCTCGCGCCCGCCGTCCGCAGGACGATCGCGATCGACCTCGCGAACCGTCTCGCCGCCGAGATCCGGCATCGACCACCCGAGTGGGTGCCGCCGGAAGCGTTCCTGATCTGTGCGATGGCGCGCTACCAGCGTCGCAACGGCCCCGGACGGGCGACGGTGACACCGGCGCCGCAGTGGACCGGTCCGGGGATGCCGGGCCCGCCCGGTGGCTGGGCCCGCGCGTAGCCTGACCCGATGAGCGAGTCGATCGTCTACCTCGATCACGCGGCCTCGACGCCGATGCGCCCGGAAGCGGTCGAGGCGATGTTGCCGTACCTGGCGGGCATCTATGCCAACCCCTCGGGCTCGCACCGTTTCGCTCGGCAGGCACGCCGGGCGATCGACGAAGCCCGCGACGAGGTCGCCGAGGTGCTCGGTGTCCGACCGAACGAGGTGGTGTTCACCGGTTGCGGGACCGAGAGCGACAACATGGCCATCCTCGGCGCAGTCCGCCGCACCGGTGGTGTCAGCTGTGTGCTCGGCCGCCGAGCACCACGCCGTGCTGCACGTCGTCGAGTCCCTCGGCGGCGACATCGTGCCGGTCGACCACTACGCACGGATCGATCTGGACGCGCTCGCCGCCGTGCTCGATCGGCATCGCGCCGCCGGGCGAGAAGTCGCCGTCGTGAGTGTGATGGCCGTCAACAACGAAGTCGGAACGGTCACCGACGTTGCGGCGGCCGCCGACGTGGTCCGACGCCACGCACCCGGCGCGCTGCTCCACACCGATGCCGTCCAGGCGCCGAGTTGGCTCGACCTGCGCGACCTCACACCGCACGTCGACCTGCTCGCACTCAGCGCACACAAGTTCGGCGGCCCCAAGGGTGTCGGCGTGTTGGTCGAGCGGGGCGGCCCGCGCATCGACCCGCTCATCATCGGCGGTGGTCAGGAGCGCGAGCGACGCAGCGGAACCCACAACGTCGCCGGGATCGTGGCGGCGGCGACGGCGCTGCGCCTCACCGATCGAGAGCGCACGATCGAGGTCCCGCGACTGACCGTGCTCCGTGACCGCCTCGTCGACGCGCTGATCGAGCAGCTCGACGACGTGGTGGAGACCATCCCGCGCGGGGGTGGGGAAGGCGGGGGTGGGGAGGACGGTGTCGAGAAGGTCGCCGGATCGGCCCACGTCTGCATCGGTGGGGTCGAGTCGGAGGCCCTGCTGTTCCTGCTCGACGAGGCCGGCGTGTGCGCCTCGGCGGCCTCGGCATGCGCGAGCGGTGCGATGGAACCGTCGCACGTGCTCGCCGCGATGGGTGTCGACCGTGGTGTGGCGCTCGGCGCGCTCCGGCTGAGCCTCGGGCACGCAACGACCGATGCCGACGTCGACCGGGGAATCGATGCGATCACGTCGGCGGTGACGCGGCTGCGCGCGCACAGTGCGACTCACGCCGCGTCGTAGACCTGCCCGAGCCGTTCTGCGAGGAACCGGTAGTCGGCTTCGAAGTACGGCGTATACGCGGCCCGCTCGAACGGCAGCTCGCGCTGATCTCTGTTGACGTTCTCGCGGTACTCGCCGAGCTCGACGCCGAGCAGCGCGCCGAGGCGGGTGATCTCGTTGGCGAGGTCCTCGGTGCGGCCGACGAAGTCGAGTTCGGCCGGATCACACGCCGCCAGGTAGGAGCCGTAGACGTTGACGACATCACCGAACTCGGGGTCGCGCACCAGCCGGTCGAACAGCGTGGGAAGGCCCGCATCGTCGTGCAGATGGCGAGCGGCGAAGCGCTCGTAGGCGGCGCCGTGGCGGTGGTTCATCCACTGGCGCAGGAGCGACCAGCACCGTTCGATCGGATCGCGCACCCAGATGATCCGGCGGGCACCAGGGAACTGCGCACGGTGGTTCCGGTGGGGCCGAAAGTGTCCGTGCACGACCCGGATCTCGGGCTCGATCGCCAGGGGTTCACCGGTGGTGAGCGTCGCAGAGGTGGCGGGGTCGTAGATCCCGAGAACGTGATCCGGACCGTAGGCGGCCTCGAGGGAATGGAAGAGCGACGTTCCTGCGGTCTTCGGGAGGTGATGCGACACGAGTTCGACGTTCGTCGACGGCGACGGGCTCACGGGTCGACCATACCTCCTGCCTCTAGCCTGGTCGGGGTGAAGGTGATGTGTGCGATGAGCGGCGGGGTCGACTCGTCGGTTGCCGCGCTCCTGCTCAAGGAGCAGGGCCACGACGTCGTGGGCGTGACCATGAAACTGTGGGGTGGCGACTCCGACACCGGTTGCTGTTCGGTGTCCGACGTCGATGACGCGCGCCGCGTCGCCCAGCAGCTCGACATCGACCATCTCGTGTTCAACTTCGGTGACGACTTCGATGCGCACGTCGTCGAGCCGTACGTGCAGGCGCACGCCACGGGCGTGACCCCGAACCCGTGCATCGAATGCAACCGCTCGGTCAAGTTCGCCCGGCTCGCGGAGCGCGCCGACCTCCTCGGCTTCGATGCGGTGGCAACCGGACACCATGCCGCGATCGGCCGTCTTCGCGATGGCACGCTGACGCTCGAGCGCGGTCACGACGCGAAGAAGGACCAGAGCTACGTCGTGCACATGCTCGACCAGCACCAACTCGCGCGCACGATGTTCCCGGTCGGAGGCATGGACAAGGCCGACGTCCGGGCCCGCGCCGCAGAGATCGACCTGCGCACCGCCGACAAACCCGACAGCCAGGACGTCTGCTTCATCACGTCGACCGGCGGCCGCACGGCGTTCCTCGGTGATCGCATCCCGTTCCGTCGCGGTTCGGTCGTCGACACCGATGGCACGCGGCTCGGCGTGGTCGAGGCGGTCGAGATGGTCACCGTCGGCCAACGCAAGGGGCTCGGGCTGCCCGGCGGCGGTCCCAAGCGGTACGTGGTCGACGTCGATGTGGCGAACCAGGTCGTCACCGTCGGTGACGACGCCGACCTGCTCCGCACCGGGCTCGATGTCGTCGCGCCGACCTGGGTTGCCGAGCCGGTCAGCGGCCGGGTGCGGGTCCAGTGCAGTGCGCACGGTGCCACGCAGCTCGCAGCGGTGTCGATGGACGACGATCGGGTCCACGTTGCATGGGACGAGCCCCAGCGGCGGGTGGCCCCCGGCCAGAGCGTCGTCGTGTACGACGAGACCGACCGGCGCGTCCTCGGGGGCGGCATCTGCGCCTGAGTCCGAGTCCGGCGGTCGGGTGTTCTCTACGCGGCGTCGGCGGCGAGGGTGTAGGTGGTCCCGACGGCGTTGGGGATGAACGCGTCGGGCAACGCCGCTGCGAACCGGTGTTGGGCCTTCCAGCCGGTGCAGTGGGCGGGCACGATGACCGAGGGTTCCATCGTCGTGAGCGCCTGCACGGTGGGCTCGATGATCCGTTCGAAGGCGGGGCCACCGAGATGGAAGCCGCCGACCATGGCGTGGAGACGATCGACGCCGGTGAGGCGCATGGCATGACGGGCGATGTTGACGGCCCCCGCGTGGCCGCATCCGGTGAGCACCAGAAGGCCCTGCCCACGCAGGTTCACGACGAGCGCCTGGTCGTCGAGGATGAGCGGGTCGGGTTCCCAGGTGTCGCCGTGCAGCCGCTCGTGGAAGGGGAAGCCGGTCTCGAAGTCCGTGGTCCGGTCGACTTCACCGGTGATCAGCACCGACCCGCCCAGCACGAGCGATCGTTGTCGACGTTCGATGACCTCGAAACCCTCGTCCTCGAGTGAGCGTCGAGAGACGGTGGGCAACTCGACGGCGGGCAGCTCGGGGAACGCGAGCCGGCGACGGCTCCAGACCAGTGGATGGACCACGATCGGCAGCCCGGCACGACGACGGAGCTTGGTGAGGCCTTCGAGGCCGCCCGCATGGTCGAAGTGGCCGTGGCTGAGCACGACGACCTCGATGTCTGCGGCATCGACGCCGAGACGTTCCATGTTGTCGGCCATACCGTTGGGAGAGACGCCGGTGTCGAAGAGCAAGGTGTGGGCCCGGTCGCCGCGCCGCACCGTGACGAGCGCGGAGAATCCGTGTTCCGCCACCACCCCCGGCCTGGTCTCCCCATCGAGCATCACCGTCGAGTCGACGACTGGCGCCTTGACCAAGCCGGTGCGGGTTGCCGGGCCCGTGTCAACGAGCAGCCCGTCGTACGTGTTGTCCATGAGCATGGTCACGATCACCTCGTCGACCGGCTCGAGGCTCAACGGGTCGACGGCGTCGCCCTCGAGCGCTCGTGGGATCGAGTGAAGCGCTTCGTGACGGTCATGTCCGTGGTCGTCGCACACGCGACAACACCTACCACATCGGATGACCGCGATCAGCGGATCGGGAGGCCGCGGGTGCGCGCGCAGCGCAGCGCTTCGCCGGGACGGCTCGGTGCGATCAGGAACCCGGTCATGTGGATGGCGCGGCCGTTCGGCTCCTGCGGGGTGAACGCGAAGACCGTCGACACGGTGTCGGACGTGTCGACCTGGACCGCGTAGCCGCTCGCCGGTCCCGTCAGATCGGCAGCCTCGGTGTCGGCGCGTGCGAGCCCGAGCCCCAGGATCTGATCGGTCCGGACCATGAGGGTGTCGGCGAGCACGACGGGATCGTGGACCACCAGACCGGCCGGCACCAGCACGAGCCAACGCCGAGACATCGTGTGCCAACGCGGGCCGACGAACACCGTGGCCGCCACGGCGAGTGCGGTGACGGGGATCCCGGCCGGCCAGTTGCCCGCGGCGAGCGCGAGCGGTCCGCCGAGCAGGGCCAGCGCCCACACGACCCACGACACGATCGCGGCCGTACCCGCCGGCACGGGGCTCCGCAGCGGGAGACGGTCCTCGTCGCCGTACGCCGATGCCTGGACCATCCAACGGCCGAACTCGGCACTGAAGATCGCGGCCACTGCAACGATCGCCGGCCCCGCCAGCAGCGCGACATCGAGGCCGGGGCTTCCGGCGAGGGCCGCAGCGCCGGCGGCGGCCACGGCGAGCGGTGCGCCGACGCGCGTGATGGTCAGCGAGATGACGGCGGGGATCATGAGCCCGACCGCGACGATCGCGAAGAGCGTCCAACCACCGATCGTCGTGGTCCACCGCACCGCATCGCTGCGATCGGAGACCGCCGACTCGAGCGCGCCGCCGCCGACCACTGCCACGAGTACCCAGGCGATCCGTGCGACCCACGGGATCGCGCGGGCTGCGATGGGGCGATCCGTCGACGGGGGAGACGGAGAATCGGGAACGATCATCGGAACAGATTTGTCCATCGGGGCACCCGTGCGACCAACGTGAACGAATGGCGTCCGTCACTCCGCTGCAGATTCCGGGGAGGATTCCAGGTCGCGCGGTGCCATCGACGAGGATCTCGGTGGTTGGATCCGGAGCGAGCCGATGAGCGTTCCGCATCGGTCGGCGGTCGAGCGATTCACCAACGGGCAGTCGATCGGGATCGGCAGCCTGCCCCACCGCGACGCCGACGCTGCCGCAGCGTTCTCGATCGGTGAGTTCGACATCGCGACGATCCCGGCGCTGCCGATGCGCTCGCCGGCCGAGGGGATGATCGCGCAGGCGATCGCCGGGTTGCCCGGTGTGTCGCTCGGGCAGTACGGCAGTTACGCGATCGATCCCGTCGGACTGTCCGACGCGACGCAGATCGAGACCGATCTCAGGACCGATGCGTTCACCGGCCTCGGTGCGTTTCTCGACCTCGCTCGCAAGGTCGGCGTCGACGGCAAACCGGTCAAGTGGCAGTTCGTCGGTCCCGTCACGCTCGGCGTGGCCCTCCAACGCGCCGGGCTTCGCAACACCCAGGCCTTCACCATCGCGGCCGACGCCGTACGGCACCATGTCGCGCAGATCAGCGCAGCGGTGTCCGAGGCGCTTCCGCACAGCCCGCAGCTCCTGCTGCTCGATGAGCCGTGGCTGATCGAGCTGATGCGGCCCGAGTTCCCGATCCCTCCCGACGTGGCCGTCGACCTGATCTCGACCGGTATGGCCGCCGTGCCCGCCGACGTGGCGGTCGGTCTCCACTGCTGTGGGTCGTGCGACGTCGCGACGATGCTCGAATCGGGTCCACAGGTCATCTCGTTGCCCGTGTCGGAGGAGCTGATCGACTACGCCGGCTACCTCAGCCGGTTCATCACGTCGGGCGGTGTCATCGTCTGGGGTGTGCTGCCGACCGTCGGCCCGCTCCCGGCGAAGCCCGACCGCTACTGGCGGCAACTGAGTGAGGTCTGGTGCGCGCTCGTCGAACGCGGGGTCGATGCGAGCGAACTCCGGCGGCGATCGCTCGTGAGCCCCGAATGTGGGCTGGCCCGGCACCAGGTCTCGACGGCGCGCCGGGTGTCGCGCCTCACCCGCGAAGTCGGTCGCAAGGTCAACGCTCAGGCGATCTCGACGAAGCTCGCCTTCGGGGCCTGACGCCCGCGGCGCCGGGGGTACGGTGCGACCCGATGACCGCTGACGCCGCCGACCGGATCGACGAACTCCGCACGCGGATCGCCCACCACAACGAGCGCTACCACACGCTCGACGATCCGGAGATCAGCGACGCGGACTACGACGACCTCGTGCGCGAACTCCGCACGCTGGAGGCCGAGCATCCCGACCTCATCACCGCCGATTCGCCCACCCGGCAGGTCGGGGGCGCCGTGATGACGACCTTCGATGCGGTGGAGCACGACGTCGCGATGATGAGCCTGGACAATGCGATGGACGAAGCCGAACTCAGGGCGTGGGCCGACCGGGTCGTCAAGGGGCTCGATGGAGCGCCGACCACCTTGGTGTGCGAGCTCAAGTTCGACGGCCTCGCGATGAGCCTGCGCTACGAGGACGGGGTGTATGTCCGGGCCGCGACGCGAGGCGACGGCACAACGGGTGAGAACGTGACGGCCAACGTCGCGACGATCGCGGACGTCCCCGACATGATCGGCGGTCACGGGCCGGCTCCGGCGCTGCTCGAGGTCCGCGGCGAGGTCTACATGGCCACCTCGGCGTTCGAGCGACTCAACGAGCGTGCGCTCGCAGCCGGCGACAAACCGTTCGTCAACCCCCGGAACTCCGCTGCCGGCAGCCTTCGTCAGAAGGACCCGGCCAAGACCGCCGAGCGCGAGCTGTCGTTCTTCACCTATCAGCTCGGCCAGATCCAGGGAGGAGATGCCGATCTCCCGACCCATCAGGCCGAGCTCGCGTACCTCGGGTCGCTCGGGTTCCCGATCAACGAATACGTGCGTGCGTTCGACTCGATCGACGAGGTCGCGGCGCACTGCCTTCACTGGCAGGAGCATCGTCACGACCTCGACTACGAGATCGACGGTGTGGTCATCAAGATCGACGACCTCGGCCAGCGCGATCTGCTCGGTGTCACTTCGCGGGCGCCGCGCTGGGCGATCGCGTACAAGTTCCCACCCGAGGAACGAACGACGACGCTGCTCGACATCCAGGTCTCGGTCGGACGCACCGGGAGAGCCACGCCGTTCGCCGTGCTCGATCCGGTCTTCGTCGGTGGTTCGACGGTTGGCATGGCGACGCTCCACAACCGTGAGCAGGTCCAGGTCAAAGACGTCCGACCCGGCGACACCGTGGTCGTCCGCAAGGCGGGCGACGTGATCCCCGAGGTCGTCGGCCCCGTGCTGAGCGTCCGTCCTGTCGACAGCGAGCCGTGGGTCTTTCCCGACGATTGCCCGGCGTGCGGGAACCCGCTCGTCCAGCCGGAGGGAGAGGCCGACACGCGATGTGTCGCACCCGACTGCTCCGCTCAGCGCGACCAGAAGCTGTCGTACTTCGCCTCGCGTGGGGCGATGGACATCGAGGGGCTCGGCGAGCAGATGGTCGAGAAACTCACCGCAGCCGGCCTCGTCAAGGACGCCGCAGACCTCTATTCGCTGACCGTCGAGCAGCTCGTCGAACTCGATCGGGTCGGCGAGACGAGCGCGACCAACCTCGTCGACGAGATCCAGAAGTCGACCGGTCGACCGCTTCCGAAGTTCCTGACCGCCCTCGGCATCCGGCATCTCGGTCCGGCCGCATCGGCAGCGTTGGCCCAGACGTTCCACACCCTGGATGAGATCATGACGAAGTCGATCGACGAGCTCGCAGCAGTCGACGGGGTCGGTGGGGTCATCGCCGCGACCGTGCGCAATTGGTTCGACCAGGAAGCCAACGTGGCCTACATCGAGAAGTTCCGATCGGCGGGCGTCGATTTCGGTGATCCGGACGCGGCTGCGCGAGCGGCGGAGGAACGGGCGTCGATTGCGCAGACGCTCGATGGCCGCACGGTTGTCGTGACCGGCACGCTCGCCGGGTTCAACCGGGAGGAGACCGCCGAAGCGATCGTCTCGCGCGGCGGGAAGAGCCCCGGCAGCGTCAGCAAGAAGACCTTCGCGCTGGTCGTGGGTGAATCGGCGGGTGCCGGCAAGCTCACCAAGGCGGAGTCGTTGGACGTGCCGATCATCGACGAATCCGAGTTCGTGATGTTGCTCGAGACCGGCGAACTCCCCGAGCGGTACACCGTCCAGGAGTGAGCAGCGGGATCAGACGACTTCGAAGGTCCAGCGGTAGCTGCGCGCGGAATCGCGGCCTTCTTCGGGCTTCCAGAAGATGACCTGCGCCTGATGGCGCCCCTCGTCGAAGCTCTCGATGAGCGCGTCGTCGGTGGGGCGGAACGAGATCACCGAGTTGCCGGGGTCGAACACCGCGGTCGGCGGTGTCGACACCTGCTGGCCGGCGGTCTCCGGCGTGAGGTCGCCGCTGAACTCGCCGATTCGCTCCGTCGGGAGTTCGATCCCGTCGACCACGAGGACCGCCTCGTAGCCGAACTGGAGATCGACCACGATCTGCTCCTGCTGGAACACCTGCTGGGCGTTCTCGACCGGCGAGAGCTCCTCGATCGCATCGGGCCGATCGACACCGTCGGTGCCGGTGATCGCCGAGGTCATTCCCCAGGCGATGAGCGCGACCCCGCAGGCGATGACGAAGCACGCCACGAGCAGCCCCCGGTCGGGCCGTCGGCGTCGCGGCGCCGGCACCTCGCCGACGTCGCCGTCGGCCGGGTCGTCCGCCATCGACGGCGAGCTCGAGATCGCGCTGGGTGTCGCTCACCCGATCATTCTGCCTGGCGGTGTCCGAGATCGCGCAGGCGGTAGCGTTCCGACCGGTGGAAAACGTCGATGGACAACTCGCTGGATCGGGCGCTGGAGCGCTCGAGGGCACGGTTCTCGCGGATCGTTACCGAGTCGCGCAGGTCGTCTCGACCGGCGCGAACACGGTCATCGTGGATGCGATCGATCAGCGGAACGACGGCCAGGTGACGGTCAAGATCGTCCGGCCCGAACATGCCCAGGATCCGGAGTTCCGCCGTAAGTTCCACCACCTCGCCGAGATCTCGAACGCGCTGTCCCACCCCAACATCGCATCGGTGATCGACTGGGGTGAGATCGAGCTGCGGGGTGAGTCGACCGTGTTCTGGGTGGTCGAGGCCCTCGGCGGGGGAAGCCTGCGGGACCTGCTCGATCGGGGTCGGCTGCTCCAGCCCGGACAGGCGCTCGTCGTCGGGCTCGAGGCGTGCCGGGCACTCGACGCGGCCCACCAGAAGGGTCTTTTCCACACCGAGCTGACACCTTCGAAGATGGTCTTCGGAGCGGACCGTCGTCTGCGGGTCGTCGACTTCGGGATGGCCCGCCTCCTCGCCGAGCCGGCCTGGGCCGATGCGTCGGCGGTCCCGACCCACGTGGCGCGTTACGCCTCACCGGAGCAGGCGCTCGGCCTGCCGATCGACGCCAAGACCGACGTCTACGCACTCGCCCTCGTCATGATCGAAGCCGTCACCGGTGCGGTGCCGTTCGCGGCCGATTCGACTGTTGCGACGCTATCGGGTCGCGTCGACAAGCTGCTTCCGGTCTCCGCCGATCTCGGGTCGCTGGCCTCGGTGCTCGAACGCGCCGGCCGCCCGGAGTCGACGGATCGGTCGACCGCAGCCGAGTTCGGCCGAGCGCTCGTTCAGGCAGCACCCGGTCTGCCGAAGCCGGAGCCGATCCCGATCCTGACCACGGGCACCTTCGACACGACGGCCATGCGTCGTCCCACCGACCCCACGGGTGGTGTCGAACGTCCCGCCCCGGCTGCGGGTCTCGCCGGGGTCGACGAAACCGGGACACCGACCGGCGCAGGCGCCGCAGTCGTGGCCGGGGCCGCGGCAGGGGCTGCGGCTGGTGTCGCGATCGGTGTGGCAACCGACGGTGCGGACGAGGTCGTCGCCGGGGTGGCTCCCGGCGCCGATGTGGCCGAGCCCGAACCCGCTGCCCAGCCGCCCGATGTCGAGCAGAGCGACCCCGACGCCGGCAGACGACACAGCAGACGACACAGCAGACGACGCAGCTGACACAGCAGACGAGGCAGCTGACACAGCAGACGAGGCAGCAGCTGATGTCGAGCCAGACATCGTTCGAGCCGAGTCGGACACTGCCGGAACCGACGTCGCCGAGGCGAGCGACGCCGAACCGGAGGAGGTCGAGGCGGCCGCTGCAGACGATCCGCCTGCTCCTGCGGACCCACCGGCTGCCACCGCCGACGTGCCGATCGCCGACGAGCCGTTGCCCGTACCCGTGCCCGAAGGGGTGGCGGAGGCGGACGTGGCGACCGAGGCCGTGCCCGTCCCGTCGCCCGACACGAGCACGCTCGCCGCGACGACGGCTGTGCCGACCGCCGAGGTGAGTGCCGACGGCGACGCGAGCGGCGAGCTCTACGACGACGAGGCAGGCCGACGGCGGCGCGGCCCCGTGATCCTGCTGATCCTGGTGCTGCTCGCCGGGCTCGCAGCCCTCGGCTACGCCGGGTCGTTGCTCTTGCAGACGAAGTCGTTCGAGGTGCCCGTCTTGGCCGGGGTCCCCGAGGACGAAGCCCTCAATCAGATCGCAGGCAACGGCTGGGAGATCGACACGCTCCGAGAGCGCAGCGATTCGTTCCCCGAACTCGACACGGTCATCCGCACGCTTCCCGGTCCGGGCGTCGAACTCGACGAGGGCGAATCGTTCACGCTCGTGCTCAGCGACGGGCCCGAATTCCGGACGCTGCCCGAGCTGGAGGGGTTGCCCTTCGATGCGGCGGTCGCTCAGTTGGCCGGGCTCGGCCTCAACGGCCTCGAAGCACCCGAGCGGCTGTTCTCCGAGACCGTCGCCACCGAGTCGGTCATCGCATGGCAGGTCCAAGGCGACGCCGATGGCACCATGCGGGCCGGCGCCCAGATCCTGCCAGGTGAGACCATCGTGATGACCTTGTCGAAGGGCCCCGAGCCGCGGACGGTTCCCGATCTTGCCGGCCAGACCGTCGAGGTCGCCACGGCGACGCTCGACGACCTGCAACTCGTGTTGGCGCAGGGCGACGACGCGTTCAGCGACGACGTGCCGGTGGGCGACATCGTGTCCCAGAGCCCATCCGCCGGGGAGATGCTGGATCGCGCCGGCACGGTCACGGTGCGGGTGTCAAAGGGCCCCGACAAGGTCCCGTTCCCAGACCTCGAGGGGCTGAGCTTCTCCGACGCGCAGCAGGTGCTGCTCGACAACGGATTGGTCGTCGGCAGTCTCCTCGGCACCACGGAGGGCACGTTCGTCGAGGCGACCATCGACGGTGTCGACCTGCAACCCGGCGACCTCCTGCGTCGCGGCCGGGCGGTCGACCTGATCTTCCTGTAGCCGCCCGGGCCAGATTTCGGGCCCCCGGGGCCGCGTGGCTACGGTTCAGCCATGACCTCGTTGGACGGCCGCGTCGCGATCATCACCGGCGCCGGCCGTGGTCTCGGCCGGGAGCACGCCCTGTTCTTCGCTGCCGAGGGTGCGCGGGTCGTCGTCAACGATCACGGCGGCACGAACGACGGCTCGGCATCGGGGGAGTCGCCGGCCGACGACGTCGTCGGCGAGATCCGCGACGCAGGCGGCGAGGCGGTCCCGAACACCGACGACGTCGCGGACTGGGCCGGCGCGGAGCGGCTCGTCCGGACCGCGATCGACGCCTACGGCGACCTCGATGTCGTGGTCAACAATGCCGGGATCCTGCGCGACCGGATGATCATCAACATGACCGAGTCGGAGTGGGACGACGTCATCGCCGTCCACCTCAAGGGCCATTTCGCGCCGACCCGTCATGCGGCCGTGTACTGGCGGGCAGAGCACAAGGCCGGACGCTCCAAGCGCCGCAATCTCGTGCACACGTCGAGCACCTCCGGGCTCTTCGCGAATCCCGGGCAGGCGAACTACGGGGCGGCGAAGTCGGGGATCGCGACGTTCAGTGAGATCGCCGCGAAAGAACTGTCGCGCTACGGCGTGGTGAGCAACTGCATCGCTCCTGGGGCGCGTACTCGCCTCACGTTGGCCACGCCGGGACTCGAGGACATCATGGCGCCCACCGCGTCAGGGTTCGACGAGTGGGATCCCGCCAACATCTCGCCGCTCGTCGCCTTTCTGAGTACGGCGGACTGCTCGCTGACCGGCGAGACATTCCTCGCCCAGGGCGGGGTCGTCAAGCGACTCGACCGGTGGTCGATCCGCGACACCATCGAGCAGAACGAGAAGTGGACCGTCGACGGGCTCGCCGAGGCGCTCACCGCTACTCGGTGATGTCCTTGATCTCCTGAGCGACCTTCTCGGTGAAGTCGTTCGACGGCAGTGACGTCTGCATCGCCATCAGTTTCATCATGTCGCCCTGGACCTTGATCTTGCCGTTCATGAACGATTGCATCGCCACCGCGGGATCCTGATCGACGAACAGCGCCTTGGCCGTCTCGTAGTCGGTTGTCACGGTCACATCGGCGTCGTCGAGCAGCCCGAGTTCCATCACCACCCGACCGGTCGTGGTGTCGAGGTGGCTGTTCACCTCGTCGTCGCCGAAGGGGACGTCGGTGATCACCTGATTGATCCGGAGATCGGCCTCGATATCGGGCACCTCGTCGGCGTACTTCGCACGGATGGCGCGAGCCGCGTCCATCCATTCTTCTGACAGGAAGGGGTGAGCCATAGGCGCCGACTGTACTTGCCGGGCCTCCGGGTCGGCACCGCCGCGGCTGCTGACCCGTGCGGTCAGGCGTCGAGGGCGACGACCTGCGTCGACGTGGTCACCGAGTCGAGGAAGTCCCGATCGATGTCGAAACCCATCCCGGGTGTGGTCGGCACGGTCACTTGTCCGTCGACGACGGTGATCGGGTCGGTCACGATGTCCCGTGCATAGAAGCGGGTCGACGCGCTGATGTCGCCGGGCAGTGTGAACCCGGGCAGGGCTGCGAGCGCCGCGTTGGCCGCCCGCCCGATCCCGGTCTCGACCATGCCGCCGCACCACACGGGTACGCCGCGTGCGAGGCAGAGGTCGTGGATCCGGACAGCCTCCAGGTAGCCGCCCACGCGGCCCGGCTTGATGTTGGCGATCTCACAGGCGCCGAGCTCGATCGCGTCGGCGGTTCCCGCAGCCGAGACGAGTGACTCGTCGAGGCAGATCGGCGTCTCCACCTCGTCGGCGAGCCGGGCGTGTCCGATGATGTCCTCCTCGGGCAGGGGTTGTTCGATCAGCAGGAGGTCGTAGTCGTCGAGGCGCGCCAGGTGCTGGCCGTCGGTGCGGCGGTACGCGGTGTTCGCATCGACCTGCAGCGGGACGTCGGGTCCGACCAGGTCCCGGACCGCCGCAACATGGTCGATGTCGGAGCCCGGTTCGATCTTGAGCTTGATCCGGACGTAGCCGTCGTCGAGGTAGCCCTGCACGGTTGCGAGGAGGTCGTCGACCGAATCGTGGATTCCCACACTCACCCCGCTCGGGATGCGGCTGGGCTGCCCGTCGGCGTCGGTCGCAGTGCCGAGCACGTCGGCGAACGACATGTGGGCGGCTCGCAACTGGGCGTCGAGGACCGCCGCTTCGATCGCACCCTTTGCCATGGGGTGACCGTGCACCGGTCCGAGCACGCGGGCGACGTCGGCCGCATCGATCCCCGCGGCTGCCGTGGCTGCGAGACGCGGGAGGAGATGCTGCACCATCACGTGTTGTGCGCCGTCGACGTACTCGGCGGAGTAGGTCGGCTCGCCGAGCGCGACGCACTCACCCCACCCGTCGATCGCCTCGCCGTCGACGTCGCCCTCGACGTGCACGATCAGGATGTCCCGGTCGGCCTCGACGCCGAAGCTGGTGCGGAACGGCGTGACGAGTGGCATCGCGATCCGTCGGAGTTCGACGCGCCCGATGCGGACCGGGGAAGGCGCGATCAGCGCGGTGCCGCTCACGGCGCTGCCTCGATGACGTATTCGCCCTGCTCGGTGAACCCGACGATTCGTGCGCCGCGTTCGAGCGCTCCCTGCAGCGCCGCACGCGTCTCGCTGCGCCAGCGGCCGACCGCCGCCGGATCGGTTCGACGGAGCGTCACCACGTCGTCGGGTGTCGGCACGAGTGTCCGTTCACCGCCGACGGGGTGGCGCGCACCGCGTTCGTCACCACTCACGACCGGCCAGGCCACGAGCAGACGATCGGATTCGTCGCCGGCGTTGATGGCATCGGTCATCGTCCCGTAGAACGACGGCAGGTACTCCTGCACCTCGGCACCGAGGATCTCGATGTTGAACCAGGCGTTGCGGCGGACGAGCGGGTCGAAGGTCCACACGATGCGTTCGATGTCGTGGGCGTCGGCCCATCTGCGCTGATGCATCTTCATGGCCCGTCCCAGCCCTGACCCCCGGGCGCCGGGGAGCAGACCGGTGATGTGGCTGTGCAGCGCCGGGCGGCCCTGATGGCGGGCCAGGATCCCGACCGATGCGCCGAGCATCCGTTCTTCGCCGCCGCGCGTCTCGTAGGCCGCGCTCACGTAGCCGCCAGAGTGCGAGATGGCCATCAGGATCTCGATCGGCACGATCTGGGTCACCGACCCCCACACCTGCTGGAAGACTTCGCCCAACTCGACCATCTCGTCGGCCGCGTGGAGGGTGCGGATCTCGATGTTGTCGAGCGCGTTCGACGGATGGGAATCGATGCGTGGATCGTCAGCGCCATCGATGTCGATCGTGTTCATGTCAGCTCGCGAGTTTCGTACGTTTCACGCGCGACACGGTACGCGGTGCGCACCGCCAGCGCCTCGCGAATCTCTGGGCCGACGTCGTCGGCGAACTCGGAGCGGTAGGTGTCGTCGGTGGTCAGGACGACGGTGAAATACATTCCCGAGAACGCGCCGAGGAACGCCGAGACGCGGAGCAACGGCTCGCTGAGCACCAACTGCCGATCACCGAGCGGCGTCTCGAAGAGGACGCCGAGCTCGTCGAGTCGGGTCCACGCGAGCGCCGTCGATTCGGTGATCCCGAGGAATCCGAATCCCACGAAGAAGCCGGTGAGCGCCACCGTCACGAACGTGATCTGCAGTGCCTGTCCGAAGAGGACGAGCAGTGCAATGTTCAGGCGTTGCCGCACTCGGAGCGCGGCGAACGGAGTCCTGGCCGGTCCCGCTGGAAGCATCGGGATGAGTGGCTCGGCAGGTGTGGCCACGAGATGACGGTCGACGTCGTTCCACCTCTCGAACGCGTTGACGCCGCGGATCGTGCCGGGCACACGACTGACCGCGAATGCCGCGCCGAGCGCGAAGAAGGTGAAGATCACGAGCAGGTAGGCGGGCCCGTCGAGGGTCCCGGCCATCTCCCACACCTCCGCATTGATGAACAAGAACGTGTTGAACAACAGCAGGAGTGGAAGCGCGCGGGCGACGAGTGAACCGAGGCTCGCAAGCTGTCGGCCGCCGCGACGCGACGCCCACCGCAGGAGCGGGCCGATCCCGTACGACGACCAGACGTAGATGAGGGCCAGCAGGATGATCGCGGTGATCACGCTCTCGAGCGCATCACCGGGCTGACCGAACAGCAGCACGGGAATCGCCGGACCGATCACGAACAGTGCGAGCTCGGGCGCGTCGATGTCGGTCGGCCGTGCGAAGGTCGCGACGCCGCGCAAGCGATTCGAGATCGCCCACGCCGTTGCGAGCATCGCCAGGACAGCCGCGGCAGCGGCCAGGTTCTCGCCGAGGGTCCAGTTCCGCAGATCGAGCGCGTTGAACCCGAGCAGGAGGTACGCCACGACCAGCAGCGGGAGTGCGCGCGTCCACGCATCGAGGATCGCGCCATCGGTCTTGCGTTCGACGAAGTGGGGGAGGCCACGCAGCACGAACCAGCGCTCGATGTCGTTCAACACGGCCTCGACGTCGACATCTGCCGATGCGGGAGGAGTGCTGTCGTCCACGACTGCAATGTACGCCGGTGTCGTGCGCCACTTGACGGATCGTTCAAGGAGTGGGAGCGGGCCCGCAGATCAGATAGGCAGTGCGGATGGCACGAATCCTGGTCACTGAAGAGATCGCCGAAGGTGGGCTCGATCGCCTGCGTGATGCCGGCCACCAGGTCGACGTCCGGCTCGGGCTCCCGCCCGACGAGCTGCTCGCGGCGGTGCCCGGTGCCGCCGCGCTGATCGTCCGCTCCGCGACCCAGGTCACCGCCGATGTCCTTTCGGCCGGCACCGACCTGATGGCGGTCGGTCGGGCCGGTATCGGCCTCGACAACGTCGATGTTGCGGCTGCCACCGTCCAGGGTGTGATGGTCGTCAATGCGCCCCAGTCCAACATCGTGTCGGCCGCCGAGCACACGATGGCACTGCTGCTGGCATTGGCCCGCAACGTCCCCCAGGCCCACGCGGCGCTGGTCGACGGTCGCTGGGAACGCGGCAAGTGGGAGGGTGTCGAGCTCGTCGACAAGACCCTCGGCGTCGTCGGCCTCGGCCGGATCGGCAAGCTCGTCGCCGATCGCGCCAAGGGCTTCGGAATGCGCCTGGTGGCGTTCGATCCGTTCGTCTCCGAGGACCGCGCACGCCAGATGGGTGTCGAACTGCTCGATCTCGATCAGGTGGTCGCCGAGTCCGACTTCCTGACCGTTCACCTGCCCAAGACGCCCGAGACGTTGGGGCTCATCAACCGTGACCTGCTGGTGAAGGCGAAGCCGTCGCTGCGGATCGTCAACGTGGCTCGCGGCGGCATCGTGCACGAGCAGGACCTCGCCGACTGCCTCAACGACGGCATCATCGCCGGTGCGGCGCTCGACGTGTTCTCCACCGAGCCGATGACCGAGTCACCGCTGTTCTCGATTCCGTCGGTCGTCGTCACACCACACCTCGGTGCGAGCACGCGTGAGGCCCAGGACAAGGCCGGTGACACGATCGCGACGATGATCGAGTTGGCGCTCGCCGGCGATTTCGTGCCCTTCGCCGTCAACGTCAACGCCGCCGAGGCGAACGAGACGATCCGTCCGTTCCTACCGCTGGCCGAGCGGCTCGGGAGCCTCTTCGAATCGCTCGTGGGCGGCACGCCCGACGTCTTGGAGGTGTCGATCGAGGGTGAGATCGCCGGGTACGACACCCGCATCCTCGAACTCGCCGTTCTCAAGGGGTTCTTCGGTTCGATCACCGAGGATCCGGTCACCTACGTGAACGCGCCGCAGCTCGCGAAGGATCACGGGCTCGAAGTCCGCGAGGTCACCTGTGCCACGTCGGCCGACTACGTCAACCTGCTCACCGTGAGCGGTGGTGGGCACAGGATCAGCGGCACGCTGTCGGGGCCGAAGGCCGGTCAGCGGGTGACCAACATCGACGGGGTTCCCTTCGACGTGCCTCCGGTCGCCAACATGGTCGTGATCACGAACGACGACCGTCCTGGCGTGATCGGCACCGTCGGCACGCTCCTGGGTGTGGCCGAGGTGAACATCGCCGACATGGACGTCAGCCGAACCGACGACGACAAGGCCGTGATGCTGATCGCCCCGACGAAGCCCGTGCCGCCTGCCGTCCTCGACGAGCTCCGCGCCGCACCCGGCATCGTCAGCGTCAACACCCTCTCCGCCTGACCGTCATGCAACGGGTCAGACCCGTTACGTGACGCGTCACGCAACGGGTCTGACCCGTTACGTGACGCGGAGGGACTGGGCGGTGCGGAGCGCTTCGGCGCGTGCGGCCTCGGTGAAGTCGTCACCGTCGCTCGCGTACAGGATTGCCCGCGACGAGTTGACGATCAGGCCGCGGCCGTTGCGCCCGGCGCCGTGTTCCATCACCGTGGCAGCATCGCCACCTTGCGCGCCGACGCCGGGGACGAGCAGGGGCAGGTCGCCGACGATCGAGCGGACGTCGGCCAGCTCGGTGGGGTAGGTGGCGCCGACGACGAGCCCACATTCGCCGAGCCGGGACCACTCGTTCGCCACCCGCTCGGCGACGTGCACGTACAGCGGTCTGCCGTCGCTGACCAACGACTGGAAGTCGTCGCCACCCGGGTTGCTCGTGCGGCACAGCAGGATCACCCCACCGTCGCCGGCATGATCGAAGAACGGCTCGATCGAGTCGGTTCCCATGTACGGGTTGACCGTGACCGCGTGCGCGCCGTAGCGGTCGTAGGCCTCCCGGGCGTAGTGCGTCGCCGTCGACCCGATGTCGCCCCGCTTTGCATCGAGGATCAGGGTGACGTCGGGATACGACGAACGGATGTAACGGCAGATGTTCTCGAGCGCGTCCTCATCACCCTGGCTGGCGAAGTATGCGATCTGCGGCTTGAACGCGCACGCCACGTCGGCGGTTGCGTCGATGATCTCCCGGCAGAACCGCTCCGTCGCATCGGCCGCGTGAGCGATGGAGGCCGGGTAGCGAGCCGGATCGGGATCGAGGCCCACGCAGAGCATCGAGCCCGCCGCCGACCACGAACGTTCGAGCTGCGCATGGAATCCCACTGGGCAGCAAGCTACCTGAACCTGGCGGGACCGATCAGCAGGTCATTCGACGCTGATTGCGGCGGTCGGACACATGTCGGCCGCCTCGCGCACCTTCTCGTGCAGCTCTTCGCCGGGCTCCTCCTGCAGGATGTAGAGGTAGCCGTCGCTGCGCACCTCGAAGACCTCGGGACAGACCTGCATGCACGCACCGGTGGATGCACAAACGTCGAAATCGACCGTGACCTTCATGGTGGAACCTCCATTTCGCTGCAGAACTGGCGATCAGTTCTTCGCTTGACGGTAGCCGTCGGCGCCTGCCGCCTCGGCACTCTGGTAGCAGCGCTCCGCCTTGGTGCGGTCGTAGAAGCGTCCACCGGGGACGTGGAAGATGCCCGAGTTGTCGTTCGCCTTGATCGGATGGGAGATCGGGCACGATCCGTCGTCCTCGGGTCCGATCCAGCCGCCGGCGTCACCGTCACTCGATCGTGCCTCGGGGGCGTCGACCGGTGCGTTGACGAACGAGGCGGCCGCATCCGACGATGTGTCGGTGTCGCCACCGCTGTCACCGCCGCGGCGCTTGGTGACGGCTGCCGGCGGGGTCGGAGCCGGCTCGGGCGTCGGCAACGGCGGCCACTCGGGTGGACCAGCGGGTTCGACGATGTTGCGGTCACGCCAATAGGAGTAGGCAACACCGCCCACTGCGCCGATCAGCAGCAACCAGAGCGAACGCCGGACCATCACCAGGAGCCATCCCATCGCGGTCACAGTAGCCGCCCCGGGCGGCCCTACCGGGTGTGCCGCTCGAACGCCGCGAGCACTGCGCGCAGGCTCGCCGTCGTGATGTTCGGGCTCTGACCGACTCCCCAGCGGATGTCGCCGTTGGCACGCACCGTTTCGAGGTACGCCACCGCCATGGTGTCGGCACCCTGACCGATGGCGTGCTCGGCGTAGTCGAGCACGTCGAACTCGTTGCCGACCCGATCCCCGAACTCGCTGAGCAGCGCCGAGACGAACGCTTCGACGGGGCCGTCACCCTCGCCACGGATCGAGGTCGCCTGCCCCTTCACGTCGACCTGCGCCTGGATCACCGTGCGGCCGGTGTCGTCGGCCGAACTCGTGTTCAGTTCGTGTGCGCGCAGCCGGAACGCCGGCTCCTCCGGCAGGTATTCGCTGCGGAACTGGTCCCACATCACGACCGGGCTGATCTCGGTTCCGGAGTCCTCGGTGATGTGCTGGATCGTCTTGGAGAACTCGATCTGGAGGCGCCGCGGGAGATCGAAGCCGTGCTCGGTCTTCATCACGTACGCCACACCACCCTTGCCGGACTGGCTGTTGACGCGGATGACGGCCTCGTACGATCGTCCGACGTGTTTCGGGTCGATCGGCAGGTACGGCACGGCGAATGTGTCGTATTCGCCGGTTTCGGCGTCGCGTCGCTGGTCGAGGGCGTCGAGGCCCTTCTTGATCGCGTCCTGGTGGCTGCCCGAGAACGCCGTGTAGACGAGATCGCCGACGTATGGATGGCGGGGAGAGACCGGCAACCGATTGCAGTACTCGGCCACCCGGCGCAGCTTGTCGATGTCGGTGATGTCGAGCTCGGGATCGACCCCGTTCATGAACAGGTTCATCGCGAGGTTGACGACGTCGACGTTGCCGGTCCGTTCACCGTTGCCGAAGAGTGTGCCCTCGACTCGATCGGCCCCGCCCATCACACCGAACTCGGCCGCGGCGACGGCGCACCCACGGTCGTTGTGCGGATGCAACGAGACGATGACGTGCTCGCGGTCCTTGATCGTGCGGCCGAACCACTCGATCACGTCGCCGTACACGTTGGGCGAGTAGCACTCGACCGTCGCGGGGAGGTTGAGGATGATCGGGTCGTCGGCGCTGGGCTCGATGACGTCCATCACCGCCTCGCACACCTCGATCGCGTAGTCGGGCTCGGTGAGCGTGAAGCTCTCGGGGCTGTACTCGTAGCGGATCTCGGTGGCGGTGCCGTCGGGCCGCTGTGGCAGCCGAGCCTCGGCCGCCTTGCACATTGCAGCGCCCTCGACGGCGACCGACTTGATCCCCGCCTGGTCGAGGTTGAACACGACCTCACGCTGCAACGGGTTGGTCGAGTTGTAGAAGTGGACGATCGCCCGCGGCGCTCCGGCCAGTCCCTCGTAGGTGCGCTCGATCAGTTCCTCCCGACACTGGACGAGCACCTGGATCCAGACGTCGTCGGGGATCAGGTCTTCCTCGATCAGCTGGCGCAGGAAGTCGAAGTCGGGCTGGCTCGCGGACGGGAAGCCGACCTCGATCTCCTTGAACCCCATTGCGACGAGCTCGGTGAACATCCGCATCTTGCGTGTCGGATCCATCGGATCGATCAGCGCCTGGTTGCCGTCGCGCAGGTCGACCGAACACCACTGCGGCGCGGTGTCGATCACCGTGTTCGGCCAGGTGCGGTCCTCGAGGACGATCGGCACGAACGGTGCGTACTTGTCGAACGGCATCTTGGCCGGGGTGCTGGGTTGCGGTGGCATCGGGGGTCTCCGTGGTCGGAGAAGTGGTGGGGTCGGAAGGGCTGGTGGTGGTCGTGGTTGCGGGGGTGTCGAGTCCGAAAAGAAAGAACCCCCGGCCGGGAGGGCGGGGGTCAGGGCGAACGCGCAGATGTGGCGTTCGCCCTACGTAAGCAGAAGGAGGAAGCTGACGAGTCTGCATCGATCGACAACGCTAGCAGATCGTCCGGGTGCGGCCGGACGTGCATCCCGCTGGCACGGGCGTGTGCCGGTACGCTTCACGGCAACATGACATCACAACAATCCCGGCGGGGAGCCCCCCGCCGTCGGCGTACGCGACCTTCGGAGCCTCACGATCGCGACCACGTGAACACGTCGAATCTCACGTCCATCAACGCACTGCCTCCCGTCGAGGCCCCCACCGGATTCGCCGAACTCGGCGTCCCGCCCCGCATCGACGACGGCCTCGCCGCGTGCGGGTTCGCCCAACCGTTCAACATCCAGACCGAGGCGATCCCGGTCGCGATGACCGGCAAGGACGTCTGCGGTCGGGCCAAGACCGGCTCCGGCAAGACCCTGGCGTTCGGTGTGCCGATGCTCGCTCGGATCACCGACGAAGCCGCACCCATGCGTCCGCTCGGCCTGGTGCTCGTGCCGACGCGCGAACTCGCCGTGCAGGTCGCCGAGGTGCTCCACCCGGTCGCCGAGCAGGCCGGCATGACGGTCCTGCCCGGTCTACGGCGGCGCCTCGCGCCACCACCAGGTCGACGAGATGGCCAAGGGCGTCGAGATCGTGGTGGCCACGCCGCTGCGGCTGATCGACCTGATCAAGTCCAACGAGATCAGCCTCGACGACATCCAGATCGTCACGCTCGACGAAGCCGACCGGATGGCCGACGACGGGTTCACCCCGCAGGTCGAGTGGATCCTGCGTCACTGCACCAACCGCAATCAGACGATGCTGTTCTCGGCGACGCTCGACGGCGACGTCGGTCACCTGATCCGGGCGTACCAGACCCATCCCGAGACGGTCGCGATCGACGAGGCGACCGACACGGTCGGCGAGATGAAGCACCTGTTCCTCGGGATCCACCACATGGACCGCGACAAGGTGATCGGCTCGATCGCCAAGGGCATTCCGAAGATCATCGTGTTCTGCCAGACCAAGCGGCAGTGCGACCGTGCCACCGAGAAGCTGCAGGATCTCGGCATCGACGCCGAGGCGATCCACGGCGACCTCCAGCAGAAGTCGCGCGAACGGGTGATGCGCAAGTTCGCCGAGGACAAGCTGCAGGTGCTCGTCGCGACCGACGTCGCAGCCCGCGGCATCGACATCGACGACATCGGTGCGGTCATCCATTACGAGCCGGCCAAGGACGTGAAGGACTACCTGCACCGCTCGGGTCGGACGGCTCGCGCCGGACGCACTGGCTGGGCGATCACGTTCGCCGAGTACAACCAGGTCACGCAGGTGCGCATCCTCCAGCGCATGCTGAGCATGGAGCCGAGCAAGCCGGTCGACGTCTTCTCGAACGACCACCGACTGCTCAAGCTCGAGGAATTCGGCGACGACGTCAAGACCTCCGACTGACCCGGTGCGATGACACACTGAGTCCGTGGGGGCTCAGAACATGCCGGCGGCCGAGGTCGAGGTCACGCGACGACCTGGTCCGCGCTCTGCTCGACGACCAGCATCCCGACCTGGCCCATCTGCCGCTCGTCGAGCTCGCGAACGGGTGGGACAACGTGATCTATCGGCTCGGTGACGACCTGACCGTCCGGCTCCCGCGGCGCAGCATGGCCGCCGTTCTCGTCGAGCACGAACAGCGGGTCCTGCCCGAATTCGCCGAGCGGCTGCCGATCGCCATTCCGGCGCCGGTCCGTGTCGGGCGGCCGGCACTCGGCTACCCGTGGAGCTGGAGCGTCAACCCGTGGCTCCCCGGCACGATTGCGGCGACGACGCCCTTCGCCGATGCCGTACGGGAGGCGCGCCGGCTCGGGGAGTTCCTCGGCGCGTTGCACGTGACCGCGCCGGCGGACGCCCCGCCGAATCCGTACCGGGGCCACTTCATCGGCGAGAACACGCCGATCTTCACCGAACGCGTGGAGCGGCTCGCGGCACCGACGGGATTCGACGCCGACGCCGTACTTCGCCGCTGGCACGAACTGGTCGACGTCGCGCCGTACGTCGACGCCCCGCGTTGGATCCACGGCGACCTCCACGCACTCAACGTGCTCGTCGACGAGGGTTCGATCAGCGCGGTGATCGATTTCGGCGACGTCTGCGCCGGTGACCCGGCGACCGACCTGTCCGCCGCGTGGGGTCTCTTCGACGCCGACGCTCGCGCGAGCACTGCTGGCAGCCGCGGGAGACGTCGCCGAACGCGACGTGGCAGCGCGCTCGAGGCATGGGCACTGCACTTCGCCGTCGTCTACCTCGTCGAATCGGCAGATCATCCGACCATGGGACCGACTCGGGCATCGTGTGCTCGATCGCGTTCTCGGTTGACGGCGGCACCGACCGAAACCGGTTTCACGACCGGGTCGGCGTGTGTGACACTCCCGTCAGATGTCCCTCGGCCGGTCGTCTCGGCGCGCTCGCTCGTCAAGCGCTTCGGCGAGTTCACCGCGGTCGCCGGCATCGACGTCGAGATCGCTCCGGGCGAGGCGTTCGGGTTCCTCGGCCCGAACGGCGCCGGCAAGACCTCGACGATGCGGATGATCGGGTGCGTCTCGCCGGTCACCGACGGTGAGCTGCGGATCTTCGGGCTCGACCCGACCACCGACGGCCGGACGATCCGGGGCCGGATGGGCGTGGTCCCGCAGCTCGACCAGCTCGACAGTGAGCTGACCGTGGTCGAGAACCTGCTGATCTACGGCCGCTACTTCGACCTGTCGCGCGCCCAGTGCCGGACGAGGGCCGACGAGTTGATCGACTTCGTGCAACTCGACGAGAAGCGGGGCAGCAAGGTCGACTCGCTCTCGGGCGGCCAGAAACGGCGGGTCAGCATCGCGCGCTCGCTGATCAACGACCCCGAGCTGCTGCTGCTCGACGAGCCGACGACCGGCCTCGACCCGCAGGCCCGTCACGTCCTGTGGGATCGGCTGTACCAGCTCAAGGAGCGTGGGGCGACCCAGGTGATCACGACCCACTTCATGGACGAGGCCGAGCAGCTCTGCGATCGGCTCGTCGTGATGGACGGCGGGCTGATCGTCGCCGAGGGATCGCCGCGCGGGCTGATCCACCGAGCACGTGCGACGCGAGGTCCTCGAGGTGCGGTTCGGGTACGGGCGCAACGCAGGAGCAACTCGCCGGCGCTCGACGGCGTCGGGCAGTCGGATCGAGGTGCTGCCCGACCGGCTCCTGATCTACGACGACGACGGCGAGGCGGCGCTGTCCGAGCTGCACCGTCGAGAGATCGTGCCCGAGAGCGCACTCGTGCGGCGCAGCAGCCTGGAGGACGTGTTCCTCAAGCTCACCGGTCGGACGTTGATCGAGTGAGCACATCGTGATGCTGGCGATCTCCTCGTGGGGGCCGGTACGGGTGTACTCCCGCGACTGGACCTACTTCCGGTTCGTGTGGCGGACCGCGCTGTTCGGCTCCGTCGCGCAGCCGCTGATGTACCTGCTCGGCGTCGGCCTCGGGATCGGTGAACTCGTCGACGGTGGGCCCGGTGGGCCGGAGGCGCTCGGCGGGGTGTCGTACTTCGCCTTCTACGCCACGGCGCTGATCGCGACCACCTCGATGTTCGTGCTCGGCCAGGAGGCGCTGTGGCCGACGATGGACGGCTTCACCTGGTCGCAGGCACACCAGGCGATGATCGCCACGCCGCTGACCTCGCGCGACGTCGCGCTCGGCAAGGGGCTGTACTACGCACTCCGCGGGCTGTTCACCAGCGGCGGTGTGGCGATCGTGCTCGCCTGCTTCGACTGACACCCGATCGTGGGGCCTCGTTCGCGGCCGTTCCGGTCGGGGTGCTCACCGGGCTCTGGCGTTCGCCATGCCGATCGCCGCGTGGATCGCGACCCGACAGAGCGACAACTCGTTCTCGGCGATCCTGCGATTCGGGATCATCCCGATGTTCCTGTTCGGCGGTGCGTTCTATCCCGGTCGACCAGTTGCCCTCGGCGCTCGCGTTCGTCGCGCGACTGACCCCGATCTGGCACGGCATCGAGTTGTGCCGGGGACTCGTGCTCGGTGGCCTCGACGTGGGCGACCGGACTCGTGCACCTGCGTCGTGCTGCTCGGCTACGTCGCCGCCGGAAGCGTGGCGGCGACGATCACGTTCGATCGGCGGCTGCGGCCGTGACGACGACGTCGGTCTCCCTGCCGCTGCGGATCGTGCCCTCGGTGCTGCTCGACATCCGGCGCCCGCAGCGGATGATGGAGCGCAGCCTCTACGTGTACAAACGCGGCCTGGCTGGTGCTTGCGAGCGGGTTCGTCGAGCCGCTGTTCTACCTGCTGTCGATCCGCGTCGGGCTCGCCGCGCTCGTCGGCGACGTCGAGACCGGCGGCGTGCTGGTTCCCTACGACCAGTTCGTCGCGCCGGGCCTGATGGCCGCGGCGGCGATGAACGGCGCGATCTTCGAGTGCACGGCCAACGTGTTCTACAAGATCAAGCACTCGAAGCTGTACGACGCGGTGCTCGCGACACCGATGTCGGCCGGCGACGTCGCCTTCGGCGAGATCAGCGGTGCGGTCGTGCGCAGCGCGGTCTACTCGGTTGCGTTCGCGCTGACGATGTGGGCGCTCGGGATGGTCGAGTCACCCTGGTTCGTGCTGGCCATCCCGGCAGCGACGCTGATCGGCCTCACGTTCGCCTCGCTCGGGATGGCGCTCACGACGTTCATGCGCTCGTGGGAGGACTTCGAATACGTCCCGGCGATCACGCTGCCGCTCTTCTTGTTCTCGACGACGTTCTACCCGATCTCCCAGTACGGCAACTGGAGCTGGGTCGTCAAGTTCAGCCCGCTGTACCACGGCGTCGAACTGGTGCGGGCCGCGAACCTCGGCCAGTGGGATCCGTCGATCCTCGGGCACGTCGCCGTGCTGCGTCGGGCTGTCGCTGATCGGGGTGACGGTGGCCTCGCGGCGGATCGAGCGGCTCCTGCTGACCTGACGGCTCGGCCGGTACCGTTGCGCCGTGACCATCGACCACACGGCGTTGCACGACACCTGCTCGGAGGCGTGGGAGGGGATCGTTCCCGTGCTCCACGACTACATCGCGATCCCGAACGTCTCGCCCGACTTCGATGCCGACTGGCGCGAGCACGGCCACATGACCGACGCGGTCGACCTGATCGCGGGCTGGTGTCGCGACCGTGACGATCGCCGGTCTCACGCGTCGAGGTACACGAGCTGCCGGGCCGCACGCCGATCATCCTGATGGAGATCCCGGCGACCGATCCGTCGGCCGGCTCGGGCACCGACGACACGGTGCTGCTGTACGGCCACCTCGACAAGCAGCCCGAGATGGAGGGCTGGCGGGACGGGCTCGGTCCGTGGACCCCGGTGCTCGAGGGTGACCGGCTGTACGGGCGCGGCGGTGCCGACGACGGATATGCGGCATTCGCGAGCCTCACGGCGATCGAGGCGGTCCATGCTGCCGGGGGTGACCACACCCGCTGCGTCGTGCTGATCGAGGCGAGCGAGGAGTCCGGCTCGTCCGACCTCCCCGCCTACGTCGACGCGTTCGCGAACCGCATCGGGACGCCGAGCCTCGTCGTCTGCCTCGATTCCGGATGCATCGACTACGACCGGATGTGGGTCACCACGTCGCTGCGGGGACTGGTCGCCGGTGTGCTGACCGTCGACATCGTGACCGAGGGACTGCACTCGGGTGACGCGTCGGGCATGGTCCCGTCGTCGTTCCGGATCGCACGGCAGCTCCTCGATCGGATCGAGGATCCCGCCACGGGCGAGGTCCTGCTCCCGGAGTGCAACGTCGAGATTCCGGCGGGACGCCTCGCCGAAGCCGCCGCCACCGCGGCCGAGATCGGTGCGATCGCCGATCACTACCCGTTCGTCGACGGCGCCGGTCCGACGACCGACGATCCGGTCGAGCAGTTGCTCGCCCGGACCTGGCGGCCGACGGTCAGCGTGGTGGGCGCCGACGGGTTGCCGCCGACGTCGCGCGCCGGCAACGTGTTGCGGCCGGGGACGACGCTCAAGCTCTCGGTCCGGCTGCCGCCGACGGCCGATCCCGACCGGGCGGCCGCGGCGCTCCGGCACGCGCTGACGACCGACGTCCCCTACGGGGCTCGGGTCTCGTTCGACGTCGCCGACGGCGCGCCGGGTTGGAACGCGCCGCCCACCGCGCCATGGCTCGAGGCGGCGATGGCCACGGCGTCGGAGGCGGCGTTCGGGCGACCGGCGCGCGCGTTCGGCGAGGGCGGGACGATCCCGTTCATGGGGATGCTCGGCGAGCGATTCCCCGACGCCCAGTTCATGATCACCGGCGTGCTCGGGCCCGACGCCAACGCGCACGGCCCGAACGAGTACCTCCACCTGCCCGACGGCCCGCCGACTCTCGATGGCGGTCGCACACGTCCTCGACGCGCACGCGCGGCGGAGCTGAGACTGCCGTGGTCACCCGCGCCGAGTTCCGCGCACCGCGTCGCCGCGGCCCCGATGCTGTTCGACGGTGCCACCGGCACCGTGCTCCAGGGCCTCGGGACCGGACCCGGCCACAGCTTCGACGGCTTGAACCTCACCGCGCCCGAGGTGGTCGGTGCCGCCCACCGCGCGTACGTCGCGGCCGGTGCCGACGCGATCGAGACGAACACGTTCGGAGCCAACCGGTTCCGCCTCGCCGAGCACGGACTCGGCGATCGCGTCGCAGAGATCAATGCCGCCGCAGTCGCGATCGCCCGTGAGGCTGCAGCTCCGGATCGGAGTCTGGGTCGCGGGTTCGGTCGGACCGCTCGGCGTCGTGCTCACTCCGATCGGACGGGTGACGGCGACCGAGGCGCGAGCGGCCTTCGCCGAGCAGATCTCGGCGCTGGTCGACGCTGGAGTCGACCTCGTGGTGATCGAGACGATGCCGTCGATGCACGAGGTGGAGATCGCGGCGCGGCGTGGCTCGCGAGCTCGCACCGGACATCGCCGATCCTCGCGATGATGACCTTCGCCGACGACGACCGGACGATGCTCGGCGCAGGCGCCGCCGAAGTGGCCGAGAGCATTGTCCGCGCTCGACGTCGATGCCGTCGGGCGTCAACTGCAGCACCGGCCCGAACCAGGTGCTGCGGCTGACGAGCGCGATGCTGCGAGGTCGCTCCCGAGCTTGCGGTCGCGGCGATTCCGAACGCCGGGCTTCCCGGAACGTGATGCAACCGGTCGCGTCGCGTATCCGGCGACGCCCGAGTACTTCGCCGACTATGCGAGCGCCTTCGTCGAGGCGGGATCTCGATCATCGGCGGCTGCTGTGGAACGTCGGATGCCCACATCGCAGCGATGCGCGTCGCGATCGACGAGGGTCGTCCGACGACGATCGTGCCGTCCCGGAGCGCGATCGTCTCCAGCGTCGGAGGTCGATCCGGCGTCGGCCGATCCGCCGACCGCGCTCAAGCAGGCGCTCGTCGGCGGGACGGTTCATCACGACCGTCGAGATGCGTCCGCCGAAGGGCATCGCCACGCAGAAGATGGTTGCGAGCGCCACCATGCTGCGCGACGCGGGTGCCGACTTCCTCGACATCGCCGACATCCCGCTCGCCCGGATGCGGATGAGTGCGTGGGCGGCAGCGCACCTCGTGCAGTTGCACACCGACGTCGAGACGATCCTCCACTTTCCGACGCGCGGCCGAAACCTGCTGCGGGTGCAGGCCGACTTGCTCGCCGCGCACGCGCTCGGGGTTCGGAACCTGTTCGTCACGATGGGTGACCCGGCTCGGATCGGTGACTATCCGGACGCATCCGACGACTACGACGTCGCCTCGACCGGGCTGATCCGGTTGCTGAAGGAGCGGATGAACGTCGGACTCGACCAGGCCGGTGCGCTGCTCGATCAGCCGACTCACTTCACGATCGGCTGCGCCACGTCACTCACCCCGACGGACCCGGGCCGCGAGGCAGCGCTGCTCGCCAAGAAGGTCGGGGCCGGTGCCGACTTCGCCCTCACCCAGCCGTGTTTCGATGCGGATGCCGCACGTTCGTTCATCGACGTGCACCGGTCCGTTGGCGAGACGATCCCGCTGCTGCTCGGGATCCAGCCGTTGTACAACGCGCGCAACGCCGAGTTCCTGCACAACGAGGTTCCGGGGATCCGGATCCCTCAGCGCCACCGCGACCGCATGCGACAGGCCGAGGACCCGACAGCGGAGGGGGTGGCGATCGCACTGGAGATCGTCGACGAACTCCGCGCCGACGTGCAGGGCGTGTACATCATCCCGGCGTTCGGTCGCTATGACCTCGCTGCCGACATCCTCGACGCCGTTGCGGGCTGAGCGAGCCCGTCACCGACCCGTTGCGCGTCAGTCGACGCGTCGGGCGACGAAGACCGGGATCTCGCGGTCGGTCTTCTCCTGGTACTCGGCGTAGGGCGGATAGACCGCCACGCCGCGATCCCACCACGCTGCGCGCTCGTCACCGGTGACGATTTCGGTCCGGTAGTCGTGCGGCTCGGCGCCGTCCTGGATCTCGACGAGCGGCTCGGCGACGAGGTTGTGGTACCACGCCGGATGCGCCGGGTCGCCGCCCTTCGATGCGATGAGTGCGTACTCGCCGTCGTGCTCGACGCGCATCAGCGCGAACTTGCGGAGCTTGCCGGAACTCGCACCCATGCTCGTGATGATGACGATCGGGATGCCGGTGTCCATGAGGGTGTTCGCCTCCTGACCGCCGGTGCGCTCGTAGGTGGCGACCTGGTCGGCGACCCAGTCCCACGTGCTCGGTTCGTACTCTCCGGTGAGGGGCATGAGGCAGCGTAGGTCAGTCGGGTGGCGCGTCCGCCCGGCAGCGTCACGTAACGGGTCTGACCCGTCACGTGACGCGTCACGCGATGGGTCAGACCCGTCACGTGACGCTCAGGTGGTGCCGGTGGAAGGACGCGGGAGCGGCGGGGGAGGCTCGGGCCGTCCACCCGGCGGCCACCGCAGTTTCGTCGATCGCCATCCGCAGCGCTTCGAGTTCGGTGACCAGCCCGTCGACGTCGTTGCCGAGCAGCTCGCTGTCGCCCGCCCCCACGCTGACTTCGATCGCCCGGGCGACCAACTCGTCGAACCGCGCATCGAGCACCCGGAGCCGATCGTGCGCCGACTCCTCGGTCGCTCGGAGCCGATTGGCCGCATCGACTTGTGATTGGAGTGCTTCGAGCAGGCTTGCCTCGGCGTCGGTCGGGGCGTCACCGGACGCCACGCTGCGAGGTGAGCTGAGCGAGTTCGCGTTCGGCGTCGGCGGTGTTCATCACCCGCAGGGCCTGGGCGATCTCGTGGCCGCGCCGGGCGATCTTCCACGACTCGTTGATCCCGTCGCCGAGTCGGTCGTCCATTGCGTCGAGCCGGTCTCGGGTCGGACCCGACGACATGCCGCTGACGACGCTGTCGAAGCGTTTCTTGGCGACCTGGGCGTTGATCACGTACTGCCGCCACGGGTCGCTCAGCGAGAACGGTTCGACCTTCGCCGACGGGTCCGAGGCCGAGCGTCGCGGCACAGCCGCTGCGACGACGCGGAGCACCCCATGCCGCGAGGCCGATGGCGACCGCTCCGAGGATCGGCACGCCGACCAGGATGGCGACCGCGGTTCCGACGCCGAAGAGGCCGATGCCCAGCGGAGAGGCGGCGGCCTCGACCACCCGGGGGGTGAGGAGGCGGTCACGGAGTGAAGGTCGGGGCACGGCAGGACTCAGAAGTTCGAGATGACGGCGGTGAACACCTGGTTGATGCTCGACGGATCGGACGCGTCGTAGTGGGCAGCCGACGTGGCTTCGGCGATCGCCCGCAGGGTCACGACGTCGGCGCCGCTCCCGTACGAGATGGTGAACACCCGCACCGGGCGGGACGTGGCGCCCTCGCTACCCGACTGCAACTGGTTGATCACGTCGGTGAACTGCTGGTCGTCGTCATCGAACACGCCATCGTCGTTGACGCCGTCGGTGAGGAAGACGACCGCGTTGATCTTCTCCTCGTCGTAGCCGGCGAGCATCGTCTCGTACGACTTCTTCGTCACGTCGTACAGCGGGGTGCCGTTCTGCGGGAACTGGGCGTCGATGCCGTCCTCCAGCGCCTGCCGCTGGGTGCCGATCGGTGCGACCGGGATCACCTCGCGGTAGTTGGGGTCGTCGCTGTTGGGCAGGTCGGTGCTGAAGACCCACAACCCGACTTCGTCGGTGTCCTTGAACTGGTCGAGCGCGTCGATCGCCGCCTGTTGCGCCAGGTCGAGCTTGGTCGAGCCGATGTCGGCCGGGTCACCCATCGAGCCCGAGACGTCGAGCACGATCAACACCCGCGCTTCCTTGCGCTGCTCGGCCCACGAGTCGAGGATGCCGACGAGCACGTCGGGATCGGGGACCTCCAGTTCGGCGCGTGGCTGGTTCGGGTCGACGCCGTTCGCCGTGCTGATCGGGTCGCCGACGGGCACGCTCGGGTTGTTCGGACGGAACCCGAACTCGAGCACCTTCTCCTGATTCTCCGGCCGCTGGACGAACTCCTCGAACACGGCGGCCGCAGCCTTCTGTTCGTCGGTCACCCAGTCGGCGTCCAGGATGATGAACGGGTTGTCGGAGAAGAGCGTGCCCTCCTCCGGATAGATGGCAACGAGCGGGATCCGCGGTTCCCGTGGCACCTCGCCGGGCGCGAGTTCGCCGTCGGGGTTGCCGAGGTTGTAGTCGATGAGGCTCTTCTCCTCGACGGCCACCGCCGACGCGTACGTGAGCGAGGTGCCGCGCTCGTCGGTTGCGAACCAGTTGTTCAGGAACGTCATGGTGATGTCGCCGTAGTGGACGACCGCCGACTCGACGTCGGTGGCGAACTGGACCGCTTCGGGTCGGCGGAGGTCCTCGGTGGTGAGCCCTGAGGTCTTGCCGGTGGCGGCGTAGTACTGGGCGATCGTGAAGTTGAGGCCGCTGGTCGAGTAGTTGGGATTCGTCTTGCCGAGCCGGAACGGGCCCCACTCCGGATGACCGACCGAGGCCCAACCCTCCGGATCGTTCGCGAGTTCGATGATCCGTTCGAAGCCGACCGGTTCATCGGGGTACCCGAGTGCCTGGGCCATCGGTTCGGGCATCGCGATCACGAGCGGCGTCAGCATGAACGGGGTTCCGGGCGGCGCAGCTCGCGACCGGCTCGTTCGTTCACGATGCCCCTCCAGCCCGACGCCGCAGGCGACCAGATGACCGGGGGCTGGTCCGTTCAGTTCGGGCTCGGGCCATCCGGCGACGATCAGGTTGGCGGCGCTGCCCGACGCCTTTCGCGCCGGCCGGACGAAGATGCAGTTGCCATCGACTTCGGCATCGTCACTGCTGTTGAAGTCTTCGGCGAGTTCGGTCAGGAGTGTGATCTTCTCGCTGCTCACCGCCATGTCGACCACGTGCAGTCGCCGGGATCACCCCCGGCCGGGTCGGCTGTGCCGGAGTCGCTCCCGGCGCACGCCACCGCAGTGGCGATCAGTCCGGCGAGGAGGAGGCCGCCGCGCGGCGCGTTTCGTGAGGGTACGTTTCACAGGTAGTCCTTCCAGACTTCTCGAACGGCCAGCATGTCATCGGCCGACGGCGTGGTGCTCGCAGTTCCTGGGTCGGCCCAGCCGGAGTTGGTGAGTTCGTCGCGCAGCGCGTCGATCAAGCCACCGGGTGTGCTCGTGCCGGCCGGCGTGGCAACGACGACGTCGATCGTGGCTGAGTCAGACGGGGTGAGCAGGGTGAATCGCGCAGCGTTGGCGGCCGTGAGTTCGGCCTCGGCTCCGACGGCGACGTCGAAGCTGGGACGGGTCTGGATCGTCGCCACCGACGTTCCGGAGCCGGCACGATTGTCGGACGCCTGGGAGATCTGCTTGGCCCACACCGCAAAGGCGGTGCCGCTGGGCTGAGCCGCCGAATCCGAGCACGGCGGTCGTCACGCCGAGCTGACCGATCGCCGTGTGCGGAAACGGGGCGAAGCCGACCGTCACGTCGGTCGCGTCCGAACCGAGGCACGTCCAGTCGACGGGGTCGCCGCAGTCGCCAGTAACCGCCACCGCCGATGTCGGCATTGGCGACGAGCGTGAGCGGTGACGAGGCAACCGTCTCGACCTGGGCGTCGGCCGGGGCGAGCCGAGCGTTCTCGCGCAGCGAGTCGACCATCTCCGGGAACGGCGCCATCGTGATCCACACCTCGCTCGGTATCTCGTCCGCCGAGCCCCATGTGTCGAGGGTTTCGTCGACCGACTCGATGCGGACGTCGACGCTCGAGGGCATCCTCCACCGCACGACAGATCTCCTCGAGATCGCGGACGCACACGACCGTCACCGACGCTCGGATCGGTTGCAGTCCCGTCGTCGATCACACGTGTTCGCACGAGCCACGCAGCAGCGATGACGGCAATCGCAGCGACGACGGCGACCGCGCGCTTGGCGTTCATCGAGTCGTGCACCCCGGTTGGCGTGCTGCGGTCCTGGCCCGACATGCACGATCACGCTACTGCCGCGGACCGCACCGTCGGCGGTCCCCTCGAACGAGCCGGCGTGGGCTGTCGACGCTCAGGCGAGGCGTCGTAGCTCGGCGTTGCGGACGTACGTCGTCACGACGATCGTCAGTGAGATCGCGGCAGCGCTGCTGATGGCCACACCGGTTCCGACCTGCGATGCGATGACACCGATCACGAGCGCGCCCACGGGAAACAGACCCTGCGCGACGAGGGTGTAGATCCCCATCACGCGACCCATCAGGGCTTGTGGCGTGTTTGCCTGGATCAGCCCCTGGTTCATGTTGATGAAGAAGCCACCGGCCAGACCCATCAGGAACGCAAGACCCAGGACGACCGCGAAGCTGTTCACGAACCCGATGACGAAGGTGATCGTGCTGCCGCACATCATCGCCCGCTGGAAGACCGCGCCCTTGTTGGCCATGTCGCCCTTGCGCATGAGGAAGAACGACGAGATCGCCATGCCGATCCCCATCATCGCGAACGGGATCGCAGCGTCGCCGGCGTCACGACCGAGCTCCTCCTTCACGTGTGCCTGCAGCGTCACCATGACGGCAGGATTGATCGGTGACGCTCGCGGTGAGCAGGAGGCCGAACAGCGTCTGGAGTTGCGGGTCGTCGAGGATGTGCCGAAGCGCGACACGCGCCTCGGCGAGCACGGGTTGGCGGTCGCGGACCTCGGCGTGGTCGGGGATCGGAGACGGAGCAGGATGACGGTGCCGAGCGATCAGCAGGCCGGACTGGAACCAGAACGCCCCTTCGAAGCCGAACCGATCGCCGACGACCTTCACGAGCACCGGGCCGAGGATCAGCGACAGGGTCATGGCGATCGCGTTGAGGGCGATCGCGCTGAACAGTTGCTCGCGGCCGACGAGTTGCGGGCACGAGGGAGCTGCGCACCGGGTGTCCGATCGCGGAGGCGGCGCCGGCCAGCAGCGTGGCGCCGATCACCCAGCCGAGGTTGATGCCGTCCGATCGGATGAGTACCGCGGTTGCCGCCATCACCGCGGCCGCAGCGAGCTGGGTGACGATCAGCATCCGTCGTCGGTCCCACCGATCGGCCCAGACCCCGGCGTGCAGCACGAGCAGCGCGACGGGAAGGCCGAGCGTGAACACGACCATTCCCTGTGCTGTCTCGTCCGGCTGCAAGAGATCGAGCACGATCCAGCCGAAAGCGAACCGCTGCGCGTTGACGACGAGGAAGAACGCGATGTTGTTCAGCCACAGCAGTCGGAACGGACGCACCGTGATCGCGTTCGCGGTGCGTTCACCCTCCGTTCGCGTCAGCGCCACTCGCCGACTCTCGCAGACCCGTGGTCGGCTCTGCGATGCGGACGGTGGTGTGGCAGTGTCGCGGTCCATGAGCACGTTCAAGGCCCTCGTCGTCCGCGAAGCCGAGGAGGGGAACCCGAAGTCGGCCGCCGCCTCGATCGAGGAGCTGACCGACGACGACCTGCCCGTCTACGACGGCTCGGAGATGGTGACGGTCGACATCGACTACTCGTCGCTCAACTACAAGGACGGCATGGCGCTCACCGGGAAGGGTCGGATCATCCGGTCGTTCCCGATGGTGCCGGGCATCGACTTCTCGGGCACCGTCGTGTCGTCGGACTCCGACCGCTTCGCGCCGGGCGATGGCGTGATCCTGACCGGCTGGGCCGTCGGGGAGCGCTACTGGGGTGGGTACTCGCAGCGCCAGCGGGTGAAGGCCGACTGGCTGGTGGCCCGACCGGCGTCGATGACCAGCGTGCAGGCGATGGGGATCGGAACCGCCGGGCTCACCTCGATGCTGTGCGTGCTCGGCCTGGAGGCCGGCGGCGTCGACCCCGAACGACGGACCGATCGTCGTGACCGGCGCGGCGGGTGGTGTCGGGCAGCGTGGCGATCGCACTGCTCAGCCACCTCGGATTCGACGTCACGGCGGTGACCGGGCGACCCGAGGAGCACGACTACCTCCGGTCGCTCGGCGCGACGGCGTTCCTGACCCGGGAGGAGATGTCGGAGGAGCCGAAGCCGCTCGAGACCGAGACGTGGGCCGGTGCGGTCGACGCGGTCGGCTCGACGATGCTCGCCAAGATCATCGCCCAGACGAAGTATCAGGGTGTCGTGACCGCGTGCGGGCTGGCCGGGGGCGTCGACCTGCCGACCACGGTGATGCCGTTCATCCTGCGCGGCGTGCGCCTGCAGGGGATCGACTCGGTGATGGCGCCGCTCGCCGACCGCGAGGCGGCCTGGGCCCGTCTGGCGACCGATCTGCCCGCCGGTCTGCTCGACACGATGACCGAGATCGTCCCGATGAGCACCCTGCCCGAGCAGGGCGCCGCGATCATGGCCGGCCAGACCCGCGGCCGCCTCGTCGTCGACCCCGCCAGTTCCTGACCCGTCACGATGTGACGTCGGTGCCAGGCCCGTGACGTAACGCGTCAGCGGGGGAGGTAGGCGGGGCGCTGGGCTTCGAAGGCGTCGATGGCGGCGGCCTTGCCCATCGTGATGCCGATGTCGTCGAGCCCGTTGAGGAAGCGGTGCTGGACGTCGGACGGCATCGGGAACGCCTCGTCGATCCCGGCGGCCGGCACCTCGACCTTGAGCTGCTCGATGTCGACGACGATCGACGTCTGCGGGTCGGCCTCGATCGCCGCCCAGATCGCCTCGACCGTCGCCTCCGGCACGACGACCGGCACGAGGCCGTTCTTCGTGCAGTTGTTCTTGAAGATGTCGGAGAAGCTCGGCGCGATCACCGCATCGAAGCCGTACTGCTGGATCGCCCACACGGCGTGCTCGCGTGACGAGCCGACGCCGAACGCCGGGCCGGCGACGAGGATGTTGGCACCGGTGTAGCGCTCGTCGTTGAGGACGAAGTCCTGCTCGTCGCGCCACGCCGAGAACAGGCCCTTCTCGAAGCCGGTGCGCTCGACCTGCTTCAGCCAGACGGCGGGGATGATCTGGTCGGTGTCGACGTCGCTGCGCTTGAGCGGCACGCCGGTTCCGTTGATGATCTGCACGGCCTTCATGACTGGCTCCTTCGATCTCGGGCAGGTCGGCGGGTGTACAGAACGTGCCCTTCACGGCGGTCGCAGCGGCGACGGCGGGGGAGACGAGATGGGTGCGACCGCCCGGACCCTGGCGGCCCTCGAAGTTGCGGTTGCTGGTGCGACGCCGCCCGCTCGCCGCGGCGCGAGCTTGTCGGGGTTCATCGCCAGGCACATCGAGCAGCCCGGCTCGCGCCAGTCGGCGCCGGCGGCGGTGAACACCTGGTCGAGGCCCTCGGCGATCGCCTGGTCCTTCACGCGCGTGGCTGCCGGGCACGATCATCACGCGCGGCACGGTGACCGTGCGGCCCTTCATCACCGCGGCCGCGGCCCGCAGGTCCTCGATCCGGCTGTTCGTGCACGAGCCGATGAAGACGGTGTCGACGCTGACGTCGCGCATCGACGTGCCGGGCTCGAGGCCCATGTACTCGAGTGCCCGCTGCGACCGTCTCCTGCGTCGTCGGGTTGTCGAAGCTCGCCGGGTCGGGGATCGGCGTGTCGATCGACGCGACCTGGCCCGGGTTGGTGCCCCAGGTGACGTGCGGCGTGATCGTCGCCGCGTCGAGGACGACCTCCTTGTCCCACACGGCGTCGTCGTCGGAGTACAGCGTGCTTCCAGTCGGCGACCGCGGCGTCCCAGTCGGCGCCCTTCGGAGCGTGGTCGCGACCCTGCGAGGTAGTCGAACGTCGTCTCGTCCGGGGCGATCAGCCCGGCCTTGGCGCCGGCTTCGATCGACATGTTGCAGACCGTCATCCGGCCTTCCATCGACAGCGCCCGGATCGCCGAGCCGCGGTACTCGATCACGTGGCCGAGGCCGCCGCCGGTGCCGATCTCGCCGAGGATCGCGAGGATCACGTCCTTGGCGGTGACGCCGGGCTGGAGTTCGCCGTCGACGGTGACCGACATCCACTTCGGCCGCTCCTGGGGGAGCGTCTGGGTGGCGAGCACGTGCTCGACCTCGCTCGTGCCGATGCCGAAGGCGAGCGCACCGAACGCGCCGTGGGTCGCGGTGTGGGAGTCGCCGCACACGATCGTCATGCCCGGCATGCGTGCGACCCTGCTCGGGGCCGATCACGTGGACGATGCCCTGGTCGGGATCGCCCATCGGGAAGTTGGTGATGCCGAACTCGGCGGTGTTCGCCCGCAGCGTGTCGACCTGCTTGGCCGAGATCGGGTCGGCGATCGGCTGGTCGATGTTCTCGGTCGGGACGTTGTGGTCCTCGGTGGCGATCGTCAGCTCGGGGCGGCGCACCGACGCGACCGGTCAGGCGCAGGCCGTCGAACGCCTGCGGGCTCGTGACCTCGTGGACGAGGTGCAGGTCGATGTAGATCAGGTCGGGTTCGCCGTCGCCCGACTGGACGAGGTGGCGTTCCCACACCTTCTCCGGCAGTGTCTGTCCCACGTGATGCTCCCTCGTCGGTCGATCGTTCGTCGTGAGTATCTCACCATGTGAGATACCATTCCCTGGATATGGACATCGTAACGGGTGTGGGCGTGCTCGACAAGGCGATGACGGTCGTGCGCGCCGTCGCCGAACGACCCGCAGGCGCTGACCCAGCTGCAGGCGTCGACCGGCTTCCCGCGGGCGACGGTCCACCGCCTGGCGACCGCGCTCGAGTCGCACGGCGTGCTGCGCCGCGATGCCGAGGGCCGCTTCGAACTCGGTCACGGGCTCGTCGCGCTCGGCCAGGCTGCCCAGGAGCGGTTCCCGCTCGTCGAACTCGCCCGGCCGATCCTGTCCGAGCTGCGCGACCGCACCGGCGAGAGCGTGCAGCTGTTCGTGCAGGAGGGCGCGCAGCGGCGTTGCGTCCTGTCGCTCGAAACCCCGCACGGCCTGCGCTGGATCGTGCCGGAGGGTTCGGTGTTCCCGCTCGACGCCGGCTCGGCCGGCCGCGTGCTGTCGGGATCGGCCGTCGACGGCTGGGTCGAGAGCGTCGGCGAGCGTGAGCCGGGTGTCGCGTCGGTGAGCGCGGCGGTCGACGGGCCCGAACGAGGTGACCGTTGCCGCCGTCTCGGTGAGCGGCCCGATCGAACGGCTCAGTCAGCAGCCCGGCGAACGCTTCGGCGACGCGGTGATCGCCGCAGCCGCCGAGCTGTCACGAGCGCTCGGCGGCTGAGGCGATCGCATCCGGCGGTGCCCGTCGGCCGTCGGCCGGCAGCACCGTCGGTTGAATGACGCCGGTGGCGGTCGACTCGCCGGGGATGTCGCCCTGCTCGATCTCGCGGATGCGCAGACCCGCGAGCTCGCCGGTTCCCGGTCGCATGCCGGTCCAACGCACAATCTGACTTGCCTGGACCAGACCCGATCGGATGACATTTGCATCCGAGGTCGACGTGAAGTGGTCGCTGAAGCCACCCCCGACCCGTTCGCAGTGGTCGCGAGACGCCGACACCCTTCAAGCCATCTGGGCCAGAGGACCGTTCCGACCGAGTCCGCCCGGTCGATTGCCGCGACGGGGTTGAGAGCGATTGACGGGCAGCGACTCCGCGGCCTACGATGAAAGCGCTTACACACCGTGAGCGAGGGTCTCACCTGGCACTCCAGACGGGTGACGAGGCCTTCTGTGTTCTGCTGGAGGGGGAGAACAACATGCAACGATCTCGAGGGATCAAGATTCTCGCTGCGGTGGCCGCATTCGGCCTCGTCGCAGCGGCCTGTGGAAGCGACGACGACAGCGGCTCGTCGAGCACGGACCCGGCCGGCACCGCCGCGTCGGACACCGACTCGGCCGGCACCGCCGCGTCGGACACCGGTGACGGTGACACCGGCGGCGCCAGCGCCGCCGCCGACGCGGATTTCACGTTGTTCGGCGCGCCGACCGGCATCGAGGGGACCGCCGTGGAGGGCTTCCTCGACGTCTACAACGAGCAGACCGGCTCGAGCATCGACTTCACCGGATCGGACGACCTGGAGTCGCAGCTGCGGATCCGCGTCGACGGCGGTGACCCGCCTGACGTGGCATTCCTGCCGCAGCCGGGCCAGATCTGCGACTACGCCGACGCCGGTGCGCTGGTGTCGCTCGAGGACATGGGCTTCGACATCGCCCAGCTGGAAGAGGACCACTCCCAGTACTGGGTGAACCTCGGCCTCTGCGAGGACGGCATGCACTACGGAGTGCCCTGGTACCCGAACTTCAAGTCGATCGTCTTCTACCACAAGCCGACGTTCGAGGAGAAGGGGTACGAGATCCCCGAGACCTACGAGGACATGATCGCCCTGTCGGAGCAGATCGTGGCCGACGGCCTGACACCGTGGTGCATGGGCTACGAGTCCGCCGGAGCGACCGGCTGGGCCGGAACGGACTGGATCGAGGACATCCTCGTCCGCCAGGCCGGTTCCGACTTCTACGCCCAGTGGTACAACCACGAGGTGCCGTTCAACTCGCCCGAGGTCGTCGAAGCGTTCGACACCTACGGCGAGATCGTCTTCGGTGAGGGCTTCGTCCTCGGCGGTGCCGAGAACGTTGCAGGAATCGCCGTCACCGACTCGCCGAGCCCGCTGTTCGAAGAGCCGCCCGGGTGTCTCATGCTGAAGCAGGGCTCGTTCGCCTCGAACTGGTTCCCGGACGCTCCGGGATACGAAGAGGGAGAGGTCGAGGCCGAACTCGACGTGTTCCCCTTCCCGACCATCGACGGCAACGTCGGCGCCATGGGTGGCGGTGACACGATCGTCGTCTTCGAGGGCTCCGACGCCAACATTCAGGTGGTCAAGGACTGGATCACGCCCGAATGGTTGTGCACCCATGCCTCCGCCACCGGCGGCGGCATCGCCGAGTACGGCGGCCACGGTGTCGACGGCGTCGAGTTCCTGCCCGGGCACAAGGACGTCGACCCGGCCTGCTACGTCACCGATGCCGCGAAGTCCTACGCAACAGCGGTCACCGAGGCACTCGCTGCGAACACCTTCGTGTTCGACGCTTCCGACCTGATGGACCCGGCAGTCGGGCAGGGAACCTTCTGGACGGGGATGGTCGACTGGTCGAGGGGCACATCCGCCCAGGACGTGGCCGATTCGATCGAGGCGTCCTGGCCGAGCTGATCGGCTGAACGGTCAACGCTGACGATGACAGGGGCGGTCTCACTCCGTGAGGCCGCCCCTGCGTCGTCTACGGTGTGCTAGAGATTGATCAACAGACATGGTTCCGGGGGATCTGACATGCGATTCGGGGAAGTGACATGAGCGAACAGCAGCCATTGCTGGTCGACGACGACAACGTGGGCCCGCCGTCGCGGCCGCCAGAAGAGATCAACCAGGAGTACGGCCTCGGGGCCAAGGCGGTGTCGATCGTCGCCGCGATCATCATCCCGGTCATCCTGATCATCTTCTACTTCTCGTTCCTCTTCCTCAAGGACGAGGACGCGAACAAGGGCCTCAAGGTGATCCTCGCCGTCGTCGGTGGGCACCATCGGGGTGGCGGGCCTGTACTGGGGATTCGATCGGCTGATCGATCGGCTTCCGCAGGGCCGCGGCGAATGCCGCGCGACCGTTCCTGTTCGTCGGCCCGGCGATGGTACTGCTGAGCTTCTACCTCATCTATCCGGCCATCAACACGCTGTTCCTGAGCCTGCAGAACCGGGACAGCTCCGAGTTCGTCGGCTTCGACAACTTCCAGACCGTCTTCACCGAGAGCCAGTACCAGATCGGCATCCGCAACTCGATCCTGTGGGTGGTCGTCGTCCCTGCCGCGGCGCTCGCGATCGGTCTGGGGTTCGCCACCCTCGTCGACCAACTCGGCAGGAAGACCGAGTCGGCCGCCAAGTCGATGATCTTCATGCCGATGGCGATCTCGTTCGTCGGTGCCTCGGTGGTGTTCACCTTCATCTACTCGTTCCGCCCCGAAGGGTTCGGCGAGCAGATCGGCTTGCTCAACGCCGTCAAGGTCGGCCTCGGCGGTGAGCCGACGAGCTGGCTCGCCCAGCAAGCCCTGGAACAACCTGTACCTGATGGTCATCCTCATCTGGCTGCAGACCGGGTTCTCGATGGTGATCCTCTCCTCTGCGATCAAGGGCGTGCCCGTCGAGTTGATCGAGGCGGCCCGTATCGACGGGGCATCGGAGTGGAAGGTGTTCACCCGGATCACCATCCCCACGATCAAGTCGACGATCGTGGTCGTCTGGACCACTGTCATCATCACGGTGTGGAAGGTGTTCGACATCGTCTGGGTGATGACCGGTGGGCGTGATGACACCCAGGTCGTCGCTCAGCAGATGGTCCAGGAGTTCTTCACCAATCGGAACAACGGCGTGGGTGCCGCGCTCGCCGTGCTGATGTTCGTTGCGATCGTTCCCATCCTGATCATCAACATCCGGCGGTTCAAGGCCGAGGAGGCCATGCGATGACAACGCTCGACACACCCTCGGACCTCGGTCTCGACGACGAACCGACCGTGATCACGCCGCCCAAGGCCAAGCGCGCCCCCTTCCCGGTGTACCTCACCGTGGTCGTCGTCACCGCGATCTGGATGATCCCCACGGTCGGTCTGCTGGTCAACTCGTTCCGGGATCCGAGCGACATCCGAGAGTCCGGATGGTGGACCACGCTCACCAATCCGTTCGACACCGCGCAGTGGACGCTCGACAACTACACCCGCGTGCTCGACGAGGGATTCAGCAATGCGTTCCTGAACACCTTTGCGGTGGCGATCCCGTCGACGATCATCCCGATCATGATCGCCGCGTTCGCCGCGTATGCGTTCGCGTGGATGGACTTCCCGGGGCGGAACTTGCTCGTTCATCGTCGTCGTCGGGCTGATGGTCGTGCCGCTGCAGATGGCACTGATCCCGATCCTGCGGGTGTACACCAATGTCGATCTCACCGGTACCTACCCGGCCGTGTGGCTGGCCCACGCCGGCTTCGGCCTGCCGCTGGCGGTCTACCTGCTGCGCAACTACATGGGCTCGCTTCCGGCGTCGATGATCGAGTCTGCCCGCATCGACGGTGCCGACCACTTCGCGATCTTCACCAGGCTGATCCTGCCGCTCTCGGTACCGGTGCTGGCGTCGTTCGCGATCTTCCAGTTCCTCTGGACGTGGAACGACTACCTCGTCGCACTCGTGTTCCTCGGGATCGATCCGGACAAGCGGGTGTTGACCGTCGAACTCGCCGACCTCGCCGGCCGCGGCGAGGGCGCGCTGAACCTGCTGCCTGCGGCAGCGTTCGTCACGATGGTCCTGCCGCTGGTCGTGTTCTTCAGCCTGCAGCGGTACTTCGTCCGCGGTCTGACCGCGGGATCGGTCAAGGGCTGAATCCTGTCGCACGGCTGCGGCGGTGGACGACCCAGCGTGTGCGCCGACGCAACTGGATCGCGATCATGTGCGCGACGCCGCTGATGATGTTCAGCTACTTCAGCTACGGCGCGGCATTCGTCGATGCCGAGGGCGATCGGTCGGGTTCCAGCTCGAACTCGCCGCCATCGGCTTGGCGATCGCACCGTTCGTCTTCATCACATTGGGATTCGTGTCGCGGAATCCGCTCGCGCCGAAGCGGGTGCTGCAGGCGATGGGTCTGCTGTTGCTCGTCGGGCTGTCGATCGGGTTGCTCGACCCGCTCCTCGGCGCGGCGTCCGGGTTCTGCCTCGGCGGCGCACTCGTGCTCAATCGACCGGACATTCCCGCGCCTGATGTTCTGGCGGTTCGGGACCGTGGCGTTCACGTCGCTCTACATGCTCGTGCTCCTCGTGGTGCCGCGCCGGCGGCGAGTCTTCACCGGCGCGATGCTGCCGTTGATGATGATCGGTTTCGCCGACGAGTATGCGGCGTGGAGCGCCGCCCGCCGGCCGTGAGCTAGACCTCCAGGAGCTCTGGTCTCGTCCGACCGGTGAGCGAACCACCGCACCGGCGGTGGTTCGCTCACCTGCACGGGGCCAGATGGTGCCGGTCAGCCGTCGGCCGGTAGCACGGTCATCTGGATCACGCCGGTCGCCGTCGACTCGCCCGAGGTGCCCTGCACGGTCTCGACCCATCCGTGCTCCTGGATGAGGAGGCCCTCGAATTCGCCAGTCCCTGGTCGGATGCCAACCCAACGCACGAACTGAAACCCCTCGACCAGGCCCGCTCGGATGGTGGTGTCACCGAGGGTGGCCGTGAAGTAGTCGTTGAAGACTGCACCCGACCCGTTGGCCGTCGTCGCGAAATCGGCGGGGAACAGGACGAATCGCCCACTCTCCGGCTCCGGAACGAAGCGGGGGTCGTCGCCCTCGTAGGTGCAGGTCTGGTCGGCCGAAACGAACTCACCCTCGACAGGGACCTGCTCGCAGACGACCGTGACCTCGGCGGTGAGTTCGCTGTCCTCCGCCGCTGCCGGGCGGGGCCCTTCGGTGCTCCACCACCGGGCATCGATCTCATCGAGCGAGCCGTCAGCGTTCTGCATCGAGTCTGCGGACAGCCAGATCGGTTCACCGCTCGTAATCGTCCTCACCTTCGGCGACTCCGACCCAACTCCCCGGGTGCCCGAGTCCCAGAGCAGCCCGGCGTTCATGAAGCCGTTGTCTCCGAGTGAGACGAAGGCTCCAGCCGGTGATTCGGGTGTTCCGACGTCCTCGAGCAGCGACAGTTCGACGACCTGTATCAGCCGGGAACGGTTGGGTGTCGACGCCGACGATGTCGCAGGTCCTGTACGACGACGGTCGACTGTTGTTCGGGCGTCGGAGACCGCTTCACCGTTGGTGCAGGTCGGCACGATCAGGCTCCCTGCGTGGCAGGTCAGCCGGCTCGACCGGCGGCAGGACCTCGCCGTCGGTCGCCGCCTCCTCGGCCGAGGTCGCACCTCCGGTCGACGACCACTGGTGCGGCGTCGACGACTGGAACTCGGGTCGACGACTGATGTGGAGTCGTCGACCGACTCGGCAGCGTCGCCGGCGATCGCCGGGTCGGTGACCGCGACGGTCGGGACCGGGTCGGGTCGGTCGGCGGGCGGTGCGTCGTCGTCGCGGTTGGCGACGACGACGAGTCCGCCGACGAGGGCGATGGCAGCGACGGACGCCGCGACGAGCATCCCCGTGCGGGGTCGCTTGTTGAGTTTGTTGGTGTCGGGATCGAGCATGATGACCTCCATGGTCCGTTCGCTGTGCGGGTGCGAGTCCTGCTCGTCGATCCGGTGTTGGATCGCCTCCCAGGCCGTTGACGATGGAGTTGCCCGATCCGAGATCTGGCTCAGGTCGCGTTCGACACGGCCGGAGAGGTCGCGGTTGAAACGAGTCATGAGTCCAGTTCCTTTCTCAGCGCAGTGAGTCCCCGGCGGAGGTGCGACCGGACGGTCGCGCCGGGCATGTCGACGATCTTGGCGATCTCCGACGCTTTGTAGCCCCCGTAGTACCTGAGGACCACCGCAATGCGCTGGTCTTCGGGCAGCTTGCCCAACACGTCCCAGAGTTCACCCGCATCGTTGGCCAGGCCTGCGGGTGGTTCCGGTGGGTGCATCGACATCACCCGGCGCCGCCGCAGTGCGGATCGGCATCGGCTGACGACGGCGCTGCGCAGATACGCACCCGGCTTGCGGATCTCGTCCAGTCCGTCTCGCCACCTCGACGAAACTGTCCTGGACGAGGTCTTCGGCCTCGGCGTTGCTGCCCACGAGGGTGTAGGCGAGGCGAACCATGCCGGTGTACTCGACGGCGTAGAGCCGTTCGAGTATCCCGTTGTGTTCGGCGACCGTTTCGGTCGTTGACCTCACATTCCCCATCACCCTCTACGGCGCCTGACGACCGCAGATGTGTTGCAGGAAATCGAGAAAATCCGAAACGGCCTCGCGAATTCATCGCAGCACAAACGTTCCGACGGGGCGCGCCTCACCGTTCACGAGGACCTCGACGACGTGGTCGCCGGGGTGGTGGGTGCGGGTCGAATGCTGCTGCAGCGACAGCTTCTTCGACACGGTCACCGTTGCACCGGGCCTCGATCTCTGCCTCGGTCGCCCTTGAAGACCTTCGGTGACGTCGGAGCCGTTCGCCTTCACGAACCAGACACGGAAGTCGACGAGGACGCGGTGCGGCTCGGCTTCGTCGTTGTGGAGTTCGACGCTGCAGCGGACCGACTCGCCGATCATCGGACGAGGTCGGGTCGACGGTCGCCGCTCGGACGAGCACCGGCGACCCCGCGGCGTACCCCAACACGTCGAGCGCGTTGCGATCGCCGGCTTTGATCAGCGTGCGGAGCCCGTGGCGCACGAGGCGTCTCCGGCGCGACATCCGTGCTCAGGGCGCCCGGTGTCGGGCCACCATCGTCGGGCGATGTCGATCGCCACGTCGGGATGATCCTTCGCGATGTCGTTGATGTTGTTCGCAACGGAGCGGCGGACGTACTCCGACGGATCGTTACGAAGCAGTTCGAGCAGCTCGACCACCGGCGACGGATCGTCCATGAAGGCTCGGAGTCGCGGCGCCCACGGCAGCCGTGGGCGGGTCCCCTCCGAGACCAGCCGTCGAACGTGTTCGCTCGGATCGGCCGTCCAATCCCGGAGACGGGCGAGCGTGGCATCCGCGTGTGTGCTCGATGAACGGTCTGATGCTGAACTCCGCGGTGAAACGCTGGGTCAGCTCGTACTGCGCCTGCATCGCCAACTCGAAGTGGTCCAGCCCGTGCTGCGCCGATGAATTGGGCAAGCGGGTTGTAGCGAAAGCCATCCATGCCGACGAGCGGTTCTCGCGGTGGCCACGGATCGAGCGCCAGTGCGTCGATGACGATCTGCAGCGCCTGCGAACGGTCGGCGGGCAGCGTGGCCGCCATGGCGTCGGCGATCAGCTGCGATCGAGCGATCAGCTCGGCGTCCTCGAAGCCGTCGAGGCTCAGCTGAAAGAACGCCGCTCGGTCCAGCGGGTGCACGGTGCCGAGCAGGTCGGCGACGAACGCGATCTTCTCCTCGCCGAATGATGCCTTCAGTGCCTCAGCCATCGGTCCAGCACCGACAGATGCTCATGACGCGTCGCCGCCGGGACACCACAGCGTTTGGTCGAGGTCGCGCGCCAGCGCCTGTTCGATCACCTCGGCAGGCACGATCGATGGCGGCATGGTCCTTCACCATGGCGGCGGCGTTCGGACGATCATTCGCCTCGATCCATGACTCGGGCTGCCACAGCGCGCCACGGCGCAGCGCCTTCGCACAATGAACGTATGCCTCCTCGACGGTGACCACGACGACGACCTTCGCCGGACGGCCGTCGACGGCGAACCGTTCGCCGAGGTCCGGATCGGTCGACAGCTGTGCCACCCCGTTGATGCGGAGTGTCTCGTCGAGCCCGGGGATCAGGAACAGCAGTGCGACACGAGCGTTGTCGACGACGTTCTCGAACGAATCGAGCCGGTTGTTACCCGAGTAGTCGGCCCACGCGACGTGGTGTTCGTCGAGCATCTCGACGAATCCGGGGCTTCCACCCTTGGGTGACCCGTCGCACTGTCCGTCGCTGTCGGCCGTCGAGAGCACGAAGAACGGCGACTTGGCGAGGAAGTCACGGCAGTGGTCGTCGAGGACTCCGATCACCTTGGCGACCGCACCACCGGCCGCCGGTCGGTAGATCTGGCGGAGGTCGTCGACGGACTCGATCGTCATGCACGCTCATCCTCGCGCGGTTCGAGGCGCGGTTCGATTCTGAATGCGCGGGCTTCGGCGGGCAAGTACAGGGTGTGGAGGCAATGACCCGGCGACCGACCCATCGGTCCGTGAGCGACAATGCGGCGGTGACCGACGACGACGTGCCCGGGGCGACCGATGCCGTCCGCGTGTTGTTCGTGGCGCACGCTGTCGATCTCCACGCGTATGCCAGCCGCCGGGTGGGGCGCGATCTGGCCGACGACGTCGTCGCCGAAACCTTCCGGCAGGCGATCGAGTCGTGGGAGCGGTACGACCCCGAACAGGGATCGACTCGGGGCTGGCTCTTCGGCATCGCGACGAACCTGCTGCGGCGACACTGGCGCACCGAGCGTCGTCGGCTCGCCGCCCTGCGGCGTTCGGGCGGGGAGACCAGCGTTACCGCTGTCGATCCATCGGCGGGCGTCGACGACCGGCTCGACGCCGACGCCCGGGTCACGCGGGTGCTCGATGCAGTCACCGACCTCGACCCGGAGGATCGCGACCTCCTGACGCTGGTGTCCTGGGAGCGGATGCCCCATGCCGAGGTCGCCGAGGTGCTGGCGATCCCGGTCGGCACGGTGCGCTCCCGCTTGTATCGCATTCGACGCCAACTCGAAGACGCCACCGCCCGCCCGTCGCAGAACGAGCCACACGAACACTTCGATCAGGACTCGAAAGGTGACCGGACATGAACCCGATCGACGACTACGCCGCGCTGCGTCCCGAACCCCATGCCCCGACGCAGGAGGACCTCGACCGGTTGTGGGATCGGGCGCTGACTGCCGACAGCTCATTGGTCGGCGGGGAGCAGCCGCGCGAGTCAGCCAATGGTCGACGTCGAGTTGCGGTGTTGGGCGCCGCAGCGTCGCTCATCGTCGGGATCGCAGCGATCGCGCTCGTGGCTGATCGGGCCGAAGCCCCAGGAGGAGTGGCCAACACCGCAGCGACATCGTCCCCCGAATCGAGCGACCCGACAGCGTCCGAACAACCGACGCCGGCCGTCGACCTCACGGCACCACCAACCTGGATGATCACCGAACCCGGCTGGGTGGCGGCGCCTCCACAGGTCTCGTTCGACCCAGGCGTTGCCGCAGTCACGCTCGTCGCCGGTCCCGAGGGGGTCGCCGCCTCGTGGGTTGCGATCGTCGACGGCGTGAGCGACCCGTTGATGTCGGTCGGCGGGCTGGCCGCAGACCTCCTGCAGCGGCCGAGTGTCCTGGTGCCCGACGAGACGCCCGATCCGGTGCCGACCACGGCGGCCGACGTCCCGTCGGAACCGGACCCGGCGATCATCGCCTGGCGCACGGATCCTGCCATCGGCAACTTCATCGTGTCGGCGGGAGGCGTCGCGCAATCGGATGCGCAGGCCGTGTTCACCGCGGTCCAGGCGGGCGTCGAGTTGCCATCCGGATTCACGGTGCTCCCCGAGGACTCCGGCTCGCTCGCTCAGCGGCGCGTGACACAACGATTCGACCATCCCGACGGGAGATGGATCGAGATCGACATCCAGTCCGGTGGGCAGCCTCGCTACGACGTCGTGATGGAGCAGGCGACCGCAGCCGAAGGCTTCGACACCCCCGCCGGAGTCGATGCGAGCAACATCGCCTTCCTGGGTGAGTCCGCACTCCTCATGCGCACCGGGTTCTGGGTGTCGACGGTCCGCACGTCGGCATCGTCCGCTGCCGCGACCGACTTCAGCGACATGATCCGCCTCATCGAGTTGGGCGAGCCCGAACCGGCCGATGACCTTGCCACCACCGTTCCGACGACGACATCACCGCCCGTCGGGGGCCCCGCCTCGGATGGCGTCCCCTCGGCCATCGCCCAGCTCGCCATCGGCGATTCCGTGATGCTCGGCGCAGCGAACGAATTGGTCGAGCTCGGGCTGACCGTCGACGCCGTCGAGAGTCGAGCGTTCGTCCACGGGCTCGTGCTCGTGCAGCAACTCACCGAACAGGACCGACTGCCCGAGACGATGGTCGTCCAGCTCGGCGGCAACGGGCCGATCGATGAGCAGCACTTGGCGGAGTTCGCCGACCTCGTCGCCGATGTCGACGCCGTGATCATGCTGACGTCGGCCATCGACCGGGACTACAACCAGCTGAACACCGAGCTGATCACCGAGTACGCCGCGACTCGGGACAACATCCGGGTGCTCGACTGGTCGGAGCTCGCAGCCAGTTGCCCAGGCGACTGCTTCGAGGCCGACGGCTTCCACCTCGAGCCGGACGGCCGGGACTACTACGTGATGCTGATCGCAGCAGAGCTCGACGATCCGGAACTCGATGCAGGAGCCTGACGAGCGATCCGCCACAGGGCGACGGCGATCGGGAGCTGGAGCGGGAGCCGCACCCAGTTGACGATGCGGCCGGGCCCGACGGCGGTCCCGGCCGACCGGCTCATCTTGCCGTCGATCGGCTTGACCTCGACGTCGTTGAGGGCCATGTCGACGTTGGCCGGGAACACCGCCGCGAGGAGTGCGATGAGGCCGAGCGCCGATACCCGACGGGTGCGGGCCGGGAGCAGCCCGAGTCCGAGCACGATCTCGGCCGCACCGCTCCCGTAGTTCGCGAGTCGCCGGTTGGGGAACCAGTCGGGCACGATCGATTCGAAGAAGTCGGGGCGGGTGAAGTGCATCACCCCGGCTCCGGTGAAGAACGCGGCGGCGAGACTGGTCGATGGTCGTGGCACCTCCTCATTCAAGCCGACGTCGTCGCGGCGATCACCAGCGGCGCGTCTGGATGGTGGTCCCTGCACCCCGTCGAGACGCCGGCCAGCACCCTGCACCTCCACGACAGCGTGGGACACTGACCGCATGACCCGCCAGCCGCCCCGCGCGGACCTCCGCCGTTCGATCGGAGCGCTTGCGGCCGCATGCCTCGTGGTGGCCGCATGCGGCGGGAGCGACGACGGGGACGACGACAGTGGTGACGAGACGGTGACGAGCAGGTGGCCGCCGATGCCGAAGGGCAAGCCCGTGTTCAACGCCGAATACGCCCAGGCGTACCGCGACGACTCGTCACAGCTGTGCGCCGACGCGGCGGCACTCGACTTGCGGACGCTGGTGCTGCCACTCGACCTCGACGGCTCGTTCCGAATCAGCTGCGACGAGTGACTCGGACGGCGTGACCGTTCGGCCCTTGCGACCTAGGCTGGCGCGATGAGTGATCACGCCGCGACGATCGATGTCGAGATCCTGCCGTCCGACTGGCGCGAGCAGGTGCTGGCGCTTGCCGACGAGAAGGACGCGGTGATCCTCGCCCACAACTACCAGCTGCCCGAGATCCAGGACATCGCCCATCACACCGGCGACTCGCTCGGGCTGTCGCGGGTCGCTGCCGAGGTCGACGCGTCGACGATCGTCTTCTGCGGTGTCCACTTCATGGCCGAGTCGGCCAAGATCCTCAGCTTCGACAAGACGGTGCTGATCCCCGATGAACGAGCCGGTTGCTCGCTCGCCGAGACGATCACCGCCGATCAGTTGCGGGCCTGGAAGGCAGAGCACCCCGGCGCCGTCGTCGTGTCGTACGTCAACACGACCGCCGCCGTGAAGGCCGAGACCGACATCTGTTGCACTTCGTCGAACGCGGTCGAGGTCGTCCAGTCGATCCCGGCCGAGACCGAGGTGCTGTTCTGCCCGGATCAGTTCCTCGGTGCACACGTCCAGCGGATCACGGGTCGCGAGAACATGCACATCTGGATGGGTGAGTGCCACGTCCACGCCGGGATCAACGGCGCCGATCTCAAGGAACGGGTCGAGGCCGAACCCGATGCCGAGTTGTTCGTCCACCCGGAGTGCGGCTGCGCAACGAGCGCGCTGTATCTCGTCGGCGCGGGCGTCGTGCCCGCAGGAGCGGACCAAGATCCTCTCGACCGGCGGGATGATCGCGGCCGCCCGCGAGACGACGGCGAGCACCGTGCTCGTCGCAACCGAGACCGGGATGATCCACCAGCTCGAGAAGGCGGCGCCCGGACGTCAACTTCGAACCCGTGAACCGGGCTGCCGTCTGCAAGTACATGAAGATGATCACGCCGGCGAAACTGCTGCGGTCGCTGCGGGACGGCCGCGACGAGGTCACCCTCGACCGGGAGATCGCCGATGCCGCCCGCCACTCGCTCGAGCGGATGGTTGCGATCGGCACACCGTCGCCGACCGCCGAGTAGCGGACGACAGGACCGGCGAATGGCGATTCCGCGGCGCCTGCGTGCTCCTGCGCGCAACGTGGGAGCGCGAGGTCGACGTCGTCGTGCTCGGCTCCGGCGCGGCCGGGCTGTCGGCCGCGCTCGGCCGCCCGTCCGGTCCGCAGCGTCCTCGTCGTCACGAAGGACGTGCTCGAGGCCGGTTCGACTCAGTGGGCGCAGGGCGGGCTCGCCGGCTGTGCTCGACCCCGCCGACTCGATCGAGAACCACGTGCGCGACACGCTCGCGGCCGGTGCCGGGCTGTGCGACGAGGCCGTGGTCCGTGAACTCGTCGCCGAGGCACCGACGTCGATCCGCTACCTGATGCGCCTCGGTGCGGCGTTCGACCCCGATCACAACCCCGAACCGCGACCGGGCCTCGATCTCGACATCGCGTTGACCCGCGAAGGCGGACACAGCCACGATCGCATCGTCCATTCCGGTGGCGACCAGTCCGGCGCCGAGGTGCAGCGGACGCTCGACGAGTCGGCGATCGGCGCCGGTGTCGACGTGATGAACCACACGTTCGCGCTCGACCTCGTGATGGGACGCGGTGCCGACGGCATCGATCAGGTCGCCGGAGTGCGCGTCGCCGGCATCGATCGCCACGGCGCGGTGAGCTCGGTCGGAACGATCACGGCCCGAGCCGTCGTGATCGCCTGCGGCGGCTACGGGCAGGTGTTCGCGTCGACATCCAATCCGCCCGCGGTGACGGGCGACGGCATCGCGATGGCGCTCCGGGCCGGGCTGCCGGTACGCGACGTCGAGTTCGTGCAGTTCCATCCGACCGTGTTGTGGCGCGGGCCCGAGGCCCGCGGGCAGCAGGCGCTGGTCTCCGAGGCCGTGCGTGGCGAGGGCGCGATCCTGTTCGACGCTGCCGGCGAGCGGATCATGGAGGGCGTGCATCCGCAGGAGGACCTCGCGCCACGCGATGTCGTGTCCGCTGCGATCAGCGCACGAATGGCCGAGGCCCCCGGTGGCGTCGACGATCACGTGTACCTCGACGCGACGCACATGGGCGAGCGCTTCGCACGAGCGCTTCCCGACGATTCACGCGGCCTGTCGGGAGGTCGGACTCGACCCGGCACGCGATCGGATCCCGGTTGCGCCGGCGGCCCACTACTGCTGCGGCGGGATCACGGCCGGGCCTCGACGGCACCACCGCGCTGCGCGGGTCTGTTCGCCGTCGGCGAGGTCAGCTCGACCGGCGTCCACGGAGCGAATCGCCTCGCGTCGAACAGCCTGACCGAGTCGATCGTCGCCGGAACTCGAGTCGGTCGGGATCTCGCCTGGGAGCTGCCGGAGCCGGCGCGACTCGAACCGGATCTCGATGACGCCGACGGCGTTCACGCTGTTCGACCCGGTCGCGACTCCGCGAGGTACGTGCGGTGATGTCACGCCACGCCGGCGTGGTGCGCAACGCATCCGGCCTCGCGATGGCGACCGGCGCACTCGGCGCGCTCAGTCGGTCGATGAGCGCGGACGTCGCGGCGAGCCGGGACTCGTGGGAGGCGACCAATCTGTTGACGATCGCCTCGGCGGTCGTGTCTGCCGCACTCGCCCGCACCGAGAGCCGCGGCTGCCATCGCCGCGCCGATCACCCCGACACCGACCCGGCGCTGGGTGCGCCACCTCGAGGTCGTGCTCGACGCAGTCGGCGCGATCGACGTCCGCCCGGAACGATGATCGTCCGGGCGTAGGCTCCCGCCATGTTCGTGTTTCATCCGCTGTCGGAGACGACCCGTTCGCAGTTGATCGAGGCCGGGCTCGATCCCGATGCGTCGCCGGCGCTGGTCCGGATGGCGGTCGCCGAGGACCTGATGGGCGGCATCGACGTGACGTCGACCGCCACGATTCCGGCCGAGCAGCGCAGCGTGGCCACGTTCGGTGCCCGCGAGCCGGGGATCGTCGCCGGGTTGCCGGTCGTCGCCGCCGTGATCGAGACGGTGTGTGGGGGCGAGGCGAGCGACGTCGAGCTGCTCGTCGCCGACGCATCGCCAGTCGGAAGCCGGAGACCGACGTGGCCCGGGTGACCGCGCCGACCCGGCTGCTGCTCACCGCGGAGCGAACCGCGCTGAACCTGCTGTGTCACCTGTCGGGCGTGGCAACGCCTGACCCGGCGCTGGGCCGACGCGCTCGAGGGCACCGCTGCGACCGTCCGCGACACGCGCAAGACGACGCCCGGGTCTCCGAGCACTCGAGAAGTACGCCGTGCGTTGTGGCGGTGGAGCGAACCACCGGATGGGCCTGTCCGACATGGCGCTGGTCAAGGACAACCACGTGGCGGCAGCCGGCGGTGTCGGCGGCGGCCTACGCCCGGGTCCGCGCGCTCGAGGCGACGATCCCGGTCGAGATCGAGGTCGACTCACTCGACGGACTCCGCGAGGCGATCGAAGCCGGGGCAGACGAGGTCCTCATCGACAACTTCACGCTCGAGCAGATGCGCGACGCCGTGCGGCTCCGCAACGAGCTGGGCTCGGCGGTACGTCTGGAGGCGAGTGGTGGCCTCACCCTCGACACGGCGCGTGCCGTGGCGGAGACCGGCGTCGACCTGATCGCGGTCGGCGAACTCACCCATTCGGCGCGAGTCCTCGACCTCGGACTCGACCTCCGCTCGATCGTCTGACCTGGTTCGAGCGAGCGCTCATGCGCGGCTCGGTCCGTGCCGAAGATCCCTTCGTGAACTCGGTTCCTGGACGCCCGGAAGAAGTGGCGTCGCGTCCACGCTTCCGGCTTCCGGAGAGCACCGAGCCGGTGGAAGGGGAGCGATCCGCTCGTCACCCGCGCCGCGCTCACGATCGGCTGTTGTGTCCTCATCGTCGTGCTCCCGCTGGGTCCCCACCGCTTTGCACTCGCGGTGTTCGTCCTGGTTGCTCAGGTCGTCGCTACCGCGATCGTGTCGCGCCGACAGCTGCCGGCGCGAGCGTGAGTTCGGCGTCTACCTGCTGATCGAGCACGGCCTCGCAACGATCTCCGTACTGGTGGTGCCTGCGATCTATGTCGCATCGGCGCTGGTCACGGTCGGATCGCTCGGTACGAACAGCCCATACCTTCGACGGGACGCGCAGCGCTCGCTCGCTGCCGCCACGATCATTGCCCTCGTCGGCCCCCCGTTGCTCGTCGACGTTCAGCAGGCGCCGGTGGTCGTCGGCGTCGGAATCCTGCTCGTCGCGCACATCGTGCTCAATCGCAGCAGCACGGTCGTCTTGGCCGAGGAGGCCGCCCGCCAGGCGCAACGACAGGCTGACCACGACCCACTGACCGGATTGGCGAACCGACGAGTGCTGCGCGACGTGCTCGGGAACCTCGACCCGGGTGAAGATGTCGGGCTGCTCCTGCTCGACATGGACAACTTCAAGGAGATCAACGACACGCTCGGTCACGACTTCGGCGACGACGTGCTGCGTTCGGTTGCGGGTCGTTTGGAGCAGCTCGATCATCGGGTCCTTGTCGCACGCCTCGGCGGTGACGAGTTCGCGGCCGTGATCGCGGGCACGCAGCACGTGACCGAGGCGTTCGCAGCCCGTGTCGTGCAGAGTTGCGGAACGCCGGTCAGGATCGCCGGCGTCGACATCACCACGCGGGCGTCGATCGGGATGGTCCACACCGACGCAGTCGAGCCGACGTCGTTGCTCCGTTCAGCGGACGTCGCGATGTACCGCTCGAAACGCGATGGGTCCGGACCGACCTGGTACCGCACCGAGGACGACCCGCACAATCAGCGTCGACTCGAGCTCGTGCAGGACCTCCCGGACGCAATCGCCGCAGGCCGGATCGAGACGTGGTATCAACCGCAGGTCGAGCTCGCCACGGGCCGCACCGTCGGTGCCGAAGCGGTCGTGCGGTGGAACCACCCGCGTCGGGGGCTGATCGGGGCGTACGAGATCCTGCACTACACCGAACTCTGCGGTTTGCAGGATGAGCTGACCGCGGCCGTGCTGCGCCACGCGATCGGCGACCGCAGCGTCGTGGCCACGCCATGTCCGGTTGTCGGTCAACATCACCCTGCGCGATGCGGCACGCCGGAGCTTCATCGGTGAGCTGTCCGCGTGCCTCGACCAGACCGGTTTCGATCCCTGCCGTCTCGTCCTCGAAATCGTCGAAGACGACGAAGCAGCCGACCCGGACGATCTCCGTACGACCATCGATGCGATTCGGGCGATGGGGGTCGCCGTCTCACTCGACGACTTCGGCCAGGCGTCGTCGTCGCTCTCGCGGCTCGACCTGTTCGATCTCGACGAACTGAAGATCGATCGTCGTTTCGTCTCCCGGATGCTCACCGACCGGCGCGACGCGGCGATCGTCGACTCGATCGTCGGGCTGGCGATGCGACTCGGGCTGCGCGTCGTTGCAGAAGGCGTCGAAACCAGCGAGCAGGCGCAGGCGGTCGCCGACGCCGGAATCTCGGTGGTCCAGGGCTTTCACTTCAGCCGCCCGACCAAGCACCTGCAGATCCACCAGGGGCTTCCGGTGTACCTCTGTTCGGTCGACGTGTCGGCTGGCGCCGACGACGGATCGCGTCCGGTGGTGCGGGTCAGTACGTTCCGATGAGTTCGATCACGAAGATCATGTCGGTGTCGGCGGGGAGCCCACCCTGCGGGTTGCCCTCCGGCCCGAACCCGTCCTCGGGCGGGATGGTCACCGCTCGTCGACCGCCGACGTTCATGCCGTCCATGCCCTCGAGGAGCCCGGGGAGCAGATCCTCGTCGAACGGGATCTGCAGCGGGTCGGTGCCCCAGTTGCTCTCGATCGCGACGCCGTTGTCGCCGCGGAAGTTGCACGTAGCGGATCAGCGCCGTGTCGCCCCGCTCGAGCGCGGGCCCGTCGCCGACCACGAGGTCCTCGAATTCGGTCGCTGTCGACCCCTTCGCCGGTCGACAGCGGCACGCCCGGCTCGGTCGGGGCATCGGCAGGATCGACGCCACCGACGACGGCGCGGACATCGATGACGAACGTCAGCGACTCGTTCTCGCCGATGATGTCGCCGCGGGCCGTCGTCGCCGTAGGCGAGGTCGGACGGGATGTCGAGCTGGACCCGTTCGCCGGTCTGGGCGCCGACCAGGCCGTCTTCCCACCCCTGGATCACGTTGCCGTTGCCGAGGGTCACGGGGAACGGCTCGCGGTCGTAGCTGTTGTCGAACTCCACGCCGTCCGTCGGACCGGACACCGACGTAGTCGACGATCACGGTGTCGCCGACGACCGCGGCGTCGCCCGAGCCCTCGACGAGCACGGTGCGCACGAGCTCGGTCGGGAGCTCGGCGGGCAGTTCGACCTCGGGCTTGTCGGGGTTCTCCGGCCGTACCGGGGTGGTGTCGGGCGGGAGGACTCTCCGCGTCGGGGGTCGCGTCCGCCGTCGCCTCGACGTCGGCCTCGACCTCGGGCTCCGTGGTGTCGGCCTCGGAGTCGGAGCTGCCGCACGCGGCGAGCGACAGGGCGGCGATCGTGGTGACGAGGAGGGTCCGGCGCATTGCGACGACGCTATCGCTGGTCGAGCGCCGGGGCAGGGTCAGCTCGTGGGTGGGTGCCCGACGCGACGGAGCCACTCGGCTTCGGCCCGCCCGAGTTCGGTGACGGGCGGCGCGTCGACGAACGGCCACAGCTCCGACGCGATCCGGCGGTAGTTGCCGGTCGCACCGAGTTCGCCCAGGAGTGCGTACAGGCCGAGGTTGATCCGCTGGATGAACACGAACGCCCGCGGCACGGTTGCGTACTGGCTGATCGGGCTCGTGCGGTCGAACGTGTGGCGGACCACCGAGTTGGCGTACTCGCGGGTCCAGGTCATCTCCGCGTCGTGGCGCACCGTGTCGTAGAAGAGCGAGAAGTACTCGCCGACCTCGTCGGTGTCGACCGGAGCGTCCGGGAGCAGCATGCCGGCCGACTCGACGATGCGGCGGAACTCGGCGGCGTCGTGGTCGACCGCCGCCGCCTTCGACCATCGAGCCGAACATCGTCAGCTCGTCGTGGGTGAAGTGCTTGACCAGCCCGAAGTCGAGGAACGTCACGGTCCCGTCGTCGTGGAACAGGTAGTTGCCCGGATGCGGATCGCCGTTGAACGCCCCGAATCGGTAGAGCGATCGGAACACGAAGCGGAAGATGATCTCGCCGACCCGGTCCCGGGTCTCCTGGCCCGCGGTCGAGCATCTCCGACCAACGATGCCCGTGGCCAACTCGGTGGTGAGCACGCGTCGCGTCGAGTGGCTGTCGAGCACCGCCGGGATCCGGATGAACGGGTGATCGCGGTAGTAGTCGGCGAACAGCTTCTGGTTGGCCGCCTCGAGCTCGTAGTCGACTTCGTCGGCGAGGCGGATCTTGATCTCGTCGACCATCTCCGACGGGTCGAGCCCGCCGAAGCTCTGCTTGAGCAGCGCGCCGAGCATGTCGGCGTTGCGCAGGTCGGACGCGATCGCCTCGCCGACGCCGGGGTACTGCACCTTGACGGCGACCGCCCGCTCGCACCCGTCGCGCGTCGCGCACGATCGCACGGTGGACCTGGCCGATCGAGGCGGCGGCGATCGGCTCGTCGTCGAACTCGACGAACAGCTCGTCGATCGGCCGCCCGAGCTCCGACTCGACGGTCGACCGTGCCAGCTCGGTCGACATCGGCGGAGCGTCCGATTGGAGCTGGGCGAGCGCCAGCCGAAGTGGTTCGGGCAGGCCGTCGTCGAGGTAGCTGGCCATCTGGCCGAGCTTCATCAGCGCGCCCTTCATCTGGCCGAGTTCGTCGGCGACCTGCTCCGCTGTGCGGAACTCCCGTGCACGGTCCAGCGCGTCGCGTCGCTCGGCCGATGCGAAGGTCTTGCGGGCGGCGGTCGTCGCGTACGTGCCACCGACCCGGGCGCCCATCCGCGCCAGGCGGGCGTTGCGACCCAACCAGGAGGTGCCGAGTCGCTCGCCGGCGTCGCGGACCGCGAGCAGCGCAGCGCCGAGTCCGACGAGTGCGGCGAGCGCCGATCGCCGACGGCTGCGAGCCGTGATCGGATCCGCGTCATCGCGTCCTCGCTTCCACCGACGCGATCGCCCGCACGAGTGTCGGCGCGAACTGGTCGGCTTCCTCGACGACGGCACCGTGGTCGCCGTCGATCCGGTACACCTCGGCGTCGGGGAGCGCCTCGAACAGCAGCGTCTGTCGGCGACGGCTGACGACCTGGTCGCGCATCGTGACGATCAGCGACGTCGGAACGTCGATCTCGCCGATCCACGGGGTCGAGTCGAATGCGCCGATGGCGGTGCCGGCTTCGAGCAGCATCCGCCAGTCGTGGCTCGACGCCTCCTCGACCGCCCACGGCTCCCACTCGCGTGCCTTGCGTTGGAGGTAGAGCTGATCGGTCAGCCACAGCCGCGCCTGTTCGGGCGTGATCCGGGCCAGCGCGGCGAGCCCGCTCGCCCCGAGGAACGACAGCCGCTCGAGGCGTTCGACCGAGAACACCGGAGCCGTTGCGCAGAGCACGAGACCGAGCACCCGCTCGCGGGTGGCGGCGCCAGATCAGCTGGGCGATCGGGCCGCCCATCGAGTAGCCGACGGGGACGAAGCCGTCGATGCCGAGCTCGTCGGCGACCGCGACCGCGTCGTCGGCGCAGTCCTCGAGGCGGAACCGCTTCTTCGAGCGCAGCCCCGTCCCGTGACCGCGGTGGTCGTAGGCGACGACTCGGAACCGCTCGCCCAGCGCGGCGTAGCACCGGAACCAGTTGAGGTCGGCCGTGGCCGTCCAACCGTGGAGCAGGAGGATCGTGGTGTCGGCGTCGGCCGGCCCGAAGTCGCGGACGTCGATCGTGCCGCGTTCGGGCAGGTCCGAGTGGTGTCGACGGCGGCAGGTCGGGCGCCGCCGCGGTGACCGCCGCGGAGTTGCGTGCGCGTGCGTCGTCGAGTCGGTCGCGGCTCGAGAGTCGTGTCGGTGTTCGGTCGAGCTGGCTCAGACCGTGTCGACCTTCAGGACGGTGACGGTCAGCGAACCGTTCGGAGCGTCGTACGAGATCGTGTCGCCCTGCGGCTGCCCCGTCGAGTGCCGCTCCGAGCGGCGACGTCGCGCTGATCACGTCGGCGTTCTCGACGACTTCCTCCATGTTGCCGATGAGGTACCGCTCGGCCATGTCGTCGGAATCGCCCTCGTAGACGATGGTGTACACCTGCGAGGCCTCGACGATCTCGGCGTTCTCGAGCAGGTGCTCGAGCTGGCGGATGCGACCCTCCATGTGCCCCTGCTCGTCCTTGGCGGCGTGGTAGCCGGCGTTCTCCTTGAGGTCGCCCTCTTCGCGGGCGACTTCGATCTTGTTGGCGACCTCGATGCGGCCACGCGTCGTCAGATCGTCGAATTCCGCCTTGAGCTTGTCGTAGGCGGCTTGAGAGAGCTGCGGGTTGGCCATGGGCCGAAGGATACCGAGTGGTTGGCGCGCCCTGCCCGGTCAAGAACCTGTCAAGAGTCGTACGATCGTGCCGATGAACGAAGGGATGGACGACGGATCCGCCGTCCCGACTCCCGACGCGCACGGCGAGTGGCCCGACCCTGCCGGCGCGCCCACCGAGCCGGCACTCGCCCATCCGTCGACCGGCTCGTCGCCCCGACGGACCGACCGCAGATGGATCGTCGGCGGCGTCGCCGCGATGGTCGCCGGGATTGATCGGCGCTCGGGCGCCGTCGCCGCATCGTCGGGATCGTCGACGCGTGACCGACGCCGGCACGGTCAGCGCCACCGAGGCGACCACCATCCCGCGTGTCGAACGCACGACGGTGCCGTTCCGCGACTCGACCGGTCGAACCCGACCGCCCGACGTCGACGTCGTGCCCGTCGTCGCACGGTCGACGTCGACCACGACGACGCGGCGCCGACCACGACGCGTCGTGCCGGCGACCGCACCACCGCTCGACGACGAGCCGTCGGTCGTCGCCCGCCCGGTGCCCGTCGAGCCACCCCCGCCGCCGCCGGCCGCTCCGCCGGCACCCTGGGCCGACAGCGTCTTCACGACCGCGGGTGGGCACGTGTCGACCGACGTCGGATGCGCCCGCGACCTCTCGGCTGCCGCGCTCGACGAGTTCTTCGCCGCACGTGTCGGACCGGTCATCGGCTGGGACTATCAGCACGTCTACCCGCTCGGCGGCAATCGCTACCTGTGGCTGTTCCAGGACACGTTCATCGACCATTCGAACACTGCGACGACGCTCGGTAACGCCAGCTTCGCCCACAACTCGGCGCTCGTCCAGGAGGGCAACTGCTTCCGGTTGCTCCACCGGGGCACGACCGTCGCGTCCGACGCCGTTCGAGCTCGGAACCGGCACGACCACGCTCAACACGTGGTTCTGGCCGATGGGTGGCGAGGTCCACGGCGGCCGGCTCTACGTGTTCTGGGCGGAGATGCGCAAGGACGACCCGGACCCGAAACCACCGGACGGCCTCGGCTGGCACCCCGTCGCCACGCACATCGCGGCCTACGACCCCAACACCCTCGAACGACTCGATTTCCGGCGGGCGACGAGCGGCGGCGCGTCGCCGATCTACGGCTACGCGGTGGAGAGCGACGCGACGCACACGTACCTGTTCGGCAACACCTTCGAGCAGAACCTCGCCCGCGAAGGCGGCTGGTTCAACGGTCCGCACAGCGGGACGAAGATGTTCCTCGCCCGCGTCCCGAGGGGCCGCCTCCTCGACGCCCCCGAGTACTGGACACGAACCGGATGGACCACCGATCGTCGCAACGCGCATGCCTTCCTGCAACGGCACTGGTCGGAGTTCCCGATGCAGCCGCGGTACATGGACGGCCAGTGGATCGCCTCGACCGCGGTGAACGGCTACTGGGGTGACTCGTTCGAACTCGACGTCGCGAACAATCCGTGGGGGCCCGTGGACCACGATCGAGAGTCGGCCGCTCGTCCCCCGCGGTGCCGACTGGAAGATGAACACGTACCACGCCCACCTGATGCCGTGGCGCGACGGTTTCGGCCAGGCGGTCGTGTCGGTGTCGAACAACGCCCGCAACATGTTGCGCGACGCGTGGCCCAACCCGCACCGGTATCGACCCAACGTGCTGGCGTTCCCGTGGCAGGCGCCGCCGCCGGAGACGACGCTGCCGCCTCCCACCACGACGACCACGACGTCGAGCACGACATCGACGACCACCACACTTCCGCCGACCACGACCACCACCTCGTCGAGCACCACGCACGACGTCGAGTTCGACGACCACCAGCTCGACGACCACCACGACGCCGAGCACGACGTCGACGACTCGAGCACGACGTCGACTTCGAGCACGACGTCGTCGACCACGCACCACGCCGACCGGGCCGCCGTCATCGACGACCGAACCGGCCGACCAGGCTGGCATCGGACGAGTCATCGTCGCCACCGGATCCCTAGGCTGCTGCGCACTATGGCGCACAACATTGCAGTGATCGGCGGCGACGGGATCGGACCGGACGTGACGGCCGAGGCCATCAAGGTCGTCCGAGCTGCCGGGGTCGACATCGCGACCACCGACTTCGACCTCGGCGGATCCCGCTACCTGAAGGACGGGGAGATCCTGTCCGACGAGACCCTCGAGCGAGTTGCGGGCGTTCGACTGCATCCTGCTCGGCGCCGTCGGCACCCCCGACGTGCCTCCCGGAGTGATCGAGCGCGGCCTGCTGCTCAAGATGCGTTTCGAACTCGACCTCTACATCAACCAGCGCCCCTTCGTCGGGCACCGCCCCGGGCGGCACCGAGCCGCACGACTTCGTCGTCATCCGCGAGAACACCGAGGGGCCCTACGTCGGCGAAGGCGGTTCGCTGCGCGAAGGGACGCCGCACGAGGTGGCGACGCAGGGCTCGTTCAACACGCGATTCGGTGTCGAGCGCTGCATCCGCTACGCCTTCGAGCTCGCCGCGTCACGCGACGCGCCAGCACCTCACGCTGGTGCACAAGACCAACGTGTTGCAGTTCGCCGGTGGGCTGTGGCAGCGCACGTTCGACGAGGTCGGCCGCCGAGTATCCGCAGGTCGACACCGCGTACAACCACGTCGATGCCGCCTGCATCTACTTCGTCCAGGATCCGCACCGCTACGACGTCGTCGTCACCGACAACCTGTTCGGCGACATCCTCACCGACCTCGGTGGTGCCGTGTCGGGCGGGATCGGCCTCGCTTCGTCGGCCAACCTCAACCCCGATCGGACCGGCCCGTCGATGTTCGAGCCGGTGCACGGCTCGGCGCCCGACATCGCCGGCCAGAACATGGCGAACCCGACCGCGGCGATCCTGTCCGCGGCGCTGATGCTCGACTTCCTCGGTGAGGGCGACGCCGCCGATCGGATCCGGGCCGCCTGCGCCGCCGAGCCTGGCACCGGCAGCACCACCGACGTCGGTGACGCGATCGCCGCCCGCGTGGGACACTGACGCCATGCCCATCACACCAACCGACAAGATCTGGATGAACGGCGAGCTCGTCGACTGGGACAAGGCCCAGGTCCACGTGCTCACCCACGGCCTGCACTACGGCAGCGGTGTGTTCGAGGGCATCCGTGCCTACGAGACCGCCGACGGGCCGGCCGATCTTCCGGCTCACCGAGCACATCCAGCGGCTGTTCAACTCGGCGAAGATCCTCGGGATGGAGATCCCGTACACGGTCGACGAGCTGATCGCTGCGACCAAGGAGACCGTCGCCGCGACCGGGCTGTCGTCGTGCTACATCCGTCCGATCGCCTACCTCGGGTACGGCGAGATGGGACTGAACACCTTGCCGTGTTCGGTCGACGTCGCGATCGCCTGCTGGCCGTGGGGTGCATACCTCGGTGACGACGCCGTGACGAAAGGCGTGCGACTCAAGACGTCGTCGTGGACCCGCCACGACCACAACACGATGCCGCCCGCGGCGAAGACCACGGGCAACTACGTGAACTCGTCGCTGGCCAAGGTCGAAGCGATCAAGGCCGGCTACGACGAAGCGGTGATGCTCGCCCCGAACGGCCTGGTGGCCGAGTGCTCGGGCGAGAACATCTTCGTGTCGCGACACGGCAAGCTGATCACGCCGCCGCTGTCGGCGGGCGCGCTCGAGGGCATCACGCAGAGCACGGTGCTCACCATCGCCCGCGACCTCGGATTCGAGGCCGTCGTCGACAACATCGCCCGCACCGATCTGTACATCGCCGACGAGGCGTTCGTGTGCGGGACGGCGGCCGAGGTGAGCTCGGTCAACTCGGTCGACGATCGCGAGATCCCGTGCCCGGGCCCGATGACGTCGGCGATCGCCGAGACCTATCACCGGGTCATCCGCGGCGAGGTCGACAAGTACCGGGATTGGTGCGAGCTCGCTGTCTAAGGTCGGCGCGATGTCGTCCTACGAGTTCACGATCCTGGGTGATCCCGCCCGCGCCCGTCAGACCGCAGTCCGACGCGCTGGTCGCCCGCGAGTTCGTGATGCACTGGTCCGACGACTGGACGGCCAAGGCGATCAAGGGCAACAAGACGAAGGCGGTGCTGCTGGGTGCGTTCGCGCTCTACATGGAAGTCGGCGTCGCGGTCCGTTCGCTCGACGAAACGCCACAGCGTGATCCGGATCGACTCGCTCACCACCGGGATGATGGGTGGCGTGTGGGGCATGAGCAAGACCAAGAAGAACTTCGCCGAACTGCGCGACCAACTCGGCACGGCGTTCGATGCGGCGGGTGTGCTCGTTGCCGCATCGCAACCCGCCGCCCCCTGAGCCCGGGCTCCGGCGGCCTGCCCGGCGGGTCGGGGTCGCTCCAGGTGGGTGGTCGCTCGCCGACCGGGAGGATCACCGTGCCGTCGGGGCGACACATGTAGATCCGCCCGTTGGTGGCGCGCCGGCTGCGGAGCCCGGCTCGATCCTTGTAGCGATTGTGGGTGCCGCAATTCGGCGTCGCGTTGCGCTGGTCGGTCGGTCCGCCGTCGACATGACGGTCGATGTGGTCGACCTCGCAGTACTCGGCGGGGATGTCACACCCGGGGTGGGAGCAGCTGAGTGCGACCAGTTGCGCGGCTTCGCGTGCGGCCCCGGTGAACAGCCGGCGCCGCGGTCCCAGGTCGATCGTGACGTCCGCCGTATCGACGACGGCACGGCGCACGTGCCCGCGGAGCATCGCTCGCAGCGCATCGTGCTCGGAGATCGGGACGCCGGTCGAGGTCTCGCATCGGGCAGTGAGCAGATCGTCGGCGTCCTCGATCGTCGAGCCGCTGCTCTGCGATGGGAACACGTCGGCGTCCGGGACGAGCCCGTGCTCGGACATCGTGCGCCCGGCGCGGCTTGCGGTGAAGAGAATGTTGACGATCGGTTCGGGACGTTGTGCGTCGGGTGGCGTGCTCGCCCACGCCATGTGGATCGCGTGCTGGGCGGCGAAACGACGCTGGCGCGCTGTGCGTGGCAGCGGGTGCTCGCTCGCAGCATTGCCGAACTCGATGCGCCGTCCCTCGACGTCGCGTTCGAACTCGGCCTTGCAGGCTCGCTCGAACACGGCCTTCATCTCGGCCGCCTGCAATCCCGTGCCGCCGACGACCTTGACGTACACCCCGTCGGGTCCGGCGGACACGGTGGCGTCGCCCCGCTGTGGATCGTCGGGTGGTGCCCCGTCGGAGTCGGCGTTCGTCACGACGCGATCCACCAGGACGGCGAAGTCCCGGTTGGGAAAGTGCTCGGCATGGTCGACGAGGGTCGGCACGAAGCCGCGGACACGGGCGCCGACACGGGAGTGCGCCGCCGCTCTGGCGAGCAGATCGACGTTGTCGATGCTGACCCGGCCGGCCGCGACGGCGTCTGCGGCGATGGGGTGCTCGTTCAGCAGACGCCCACGGCGTCGGAGCCGATTCGCTGACGCGCCGGAGCAGTTGATCTGTGCCTTGAGATAAGCGTTCATCGAGCCGTGTCCGTCGACCAGGAACTGCTGCTTCTGTTCCACGACGGTGGCGATCAGCGCCATCCTCCGTTCCACCTCGCGACGCTCGAGCTCGGTTGCGCGCAGCAACTCGTCGAGCGCAGCCGACGGCATCGCCACCAACTCGTCGACCAACTCGTCGACCAACTCTGCGTCCATGATTGAAGGATACACCGAACATACGTTCGATACAACCGCAAATCGAATTGACCGGCAACCCGTACGACCATGGCCGGGGAAAGGTTCAGTGCGCGCGTGTTGCACGTACGCCGGTCCTCGGAGTCGGTGCCGCCTGCACGGTTCGAGGGCGATGACGTCCGACTCGGATGCGTCGACGACGGGGACACGGACGACGAGGACACGGACGATGGGGACATGGATGAGGCCGTTCACGTCGTCAACGAACTGGGGCCCCCGCCGCGATCATCCTTGACCCCGCGATCATCCTTCACCCCCGCGATCATCCTCGACCGCCACGATCGCAAGGCGTCGCGAACGAGTGACGTAGCCGGTGGCCGGGCCTACTTGGCGAGTGCGCTGATGTGCTCGGTCGCAGGCTTCTGGCGGTCCCGGTCGGGGTGGGCGGCCTGCCAGCTTCGGATCCCGCCGGTGAGATTGCGCACATCGAAACCACGAAGCCGGAGCATCCGGAGGCGAAGTAGGAGCGCTGGCCGGAGAAGCAATGAACGATGAACCGCTTCGACGTGTCGAGTTCGTCGAGACGACCTCGGAGCTCATCGAGCGGGATGTGCATCGAGCCGGGAATCACGCTGACCTCGCGCTCTTCGGCACTGCGGACGTCGAGGAGAACCTCGTCCTCACCCAGTTCATCCACCTCGTGCCAATGGGCGATGCCGACATCGTCGTTGACGACGTTGCGAGCTGCCATGGCCAAGAGATTCACCGGATCCTTCGGAGCGCCGTACGCCGGGGCGTAGCAGAGCTCGAGTTGAGCAACATCGTCGACCGACATGCCGCCCTGAATCGCGGTGGCAAGTACATCGATCCGACGGGCAGCCGATTCGTCGCCGACGACCTGGGCTCCATAGATCGTCCCGTCCTCAGCAGAAAAGACCAGCTTCATGTCCAACAGGTCGGCACCGGGGTAGTAGCCGACGTGGGAAAGCGGGTGCACGTGCACGGACTCGAAGGCGATCCCGGCCCGTCGGAGCTGTCGCTCGTTGAGGCCCGTCGCGGCGATCGTGAGGTCGAAGACCCGAACGACCGAGGTGCCCCACGTTCCGCGGTAGCGGGAGGTGCGCCCCATGACGTTGTCGGCCGCGACCCGTCCCTGACGGTTGGCCGGTCCGGCGAGCGGAAGCAGTGACCAATCATGGGTGACGGGGTTCTGGACCTCGATCGCATCGCCGACCGCCCAGATGTGCTCGTCGTTGGTACGCATGTGCTGATTGACCCGGATGCCACCCAACTCCCCGACATCGACGCCCGCGGTCCGAGCCAGCTCGACCTCGGGCTTCACACCGATGCTGAGGATCACGAGGTCGGTCGGCAGCCCGCGAGCCGTCGCTGAGGACGACCGTCGAGGCCCGAGCGTCTTCGGCCTCGGCCGGCTCTTCGAATCCGACCACCGTGGCGCCGACCCGAACATCGATGTTGCGATCCTCGAGTTGCCGATGCGGCCAGAACGCCATGTCCTCGTCGACGGCCCCGAGAATCTGCGGGGCGGCCTCGATCAGCGTGATCGACATACCGAGGCGCGTGAGTTGCTCGACCATCTCGAGTCCGATGTAGCCGGCGCCGACCACGGCGGCGTGCCGCGGCCGAACCCTGCTGTTCCACTCGATCACGGCATCCATGTCGGGAATGGAACGAAGGGCGAAGTGGCCGACGCGACCGATACCGGGAATCGGCGGGCTCAGCGGAGCTGCGCCCGGAGCCAGGACGAGGTCGTCGTATCGCTCCGAGTAGACCTCGTTCGTGTCGAGGTCGCGGATCTCGACATGCCTGGTTTCACGGTCGATGCCGAGCGCCTCGTTGCGAGTGCGAACGTCGAGATCGAACCGGTTCTTCAGGCCCTCAGGAGTCTGGACCAGCAGGCTCTCGCGGTCCTCGATCTCCCCACTGATGTGGAACGGGAGCCCGCAGTTCGCATACGAGACGAAGCTGCCTCGTTCGATCACGATGATGTGCGCCTCTTCCGACAGCCGGCGGGCTCGGGCGGCAACGCTGGCGCCCCCGGCGACCCCGCCGACGACGATGACCTTCTTGCTTGGATTCGACATGGCAACGAACGCTACGGCCAGCGCACGGCGATCTCGTCGAGAGGCAGCGACGCGCCGAACATGCCCCGTCCGGAAATCGCACTCACCGAGTGCTCGGAACCCCTCTCTCATCCAGCAAGACGACGGGCCCCGAGCGAGGCTCACCGTCCGTCGGTTCTTCGAAGGTGCTTGCTGCGGGCGCTTCGGAAGTCGGATGGTTCGACGGCGCCCAGGAGGCGAGTCTCGAGCTGTGGAGGACGAACGGCATGACCCTCCCGGAGCTGCCTGGCACCACTGCGAGCCTCGGCGCCCCGCGATCGGTGGCGATCAGGCGATCGAAGCGCGGAGGGTCGCGACGGCGTCGAGGTCTCCCCGGGTCAGGTCGACGGTGGGGCCGGGGAAGAAGGCGACGTCGCTCACCCCGGCGTCGTGGAGTGCACCGACGTGGTCGACGATGTCATCGACCGTGCCGATCGCTCCCAACTCGAGCCACCACTCGGAGGGCATCGTGGCGAGGGCGTCGCGGCCGCCTTCGACGTGCCGCTCGCGGATCTCGTCGATGTGCGGGTGGGCGTCGAGGGCCGGGTTCGGCAGCGCCAGCAACCCGGCGAGGAAGGGCGTCATCAGCTGGTGGGCTTCCGTCCGATCCCTGGTCAGGCACAGCGCGGTGAACACCGCGGTGCGGAACGCGTCGTCGCCCGTGCGCCCGGCCTGCTCGATCGCCTGTCGCACGTAGGTCGGGCCGGCGCCCTCCGCGAGCACCAACCCATCCGCCGCACGTCCCGCCACGGCGAGCGACTTCGGACCGCGGACTCCGGCGATTACCGGTGGCACAGTCGAGGGGGCCGGCTGGAGCGCAACGTCGTCCATCCGCACCTCCCGCCCGTCGAACGTCACCCGCTCGCCCGCGAGGAGGCGGCGCACGACAGTGAGGATTTCCTCGAGGGTGGTCAACGGTGAGGGCGTGCGGGCGCCCATCTGCTCCATCCAGAACTGGACACCGTGGCCGATGCCGGCGATCAGCCGTCCCGGGGCGAGCTCGGCCAGCGTGGCGAGCTCCATCGCCGTGACGGCCGGATTGCGAGCGACCGCGGGGAGGATCCCGATCCCGACTGTGAGCCGTTCGGTGTGCGCGAACGCCGTCGCAGCCAGGCTCGGTGCCGTCGTGTAGAAGCAGTCCTCGATGACCCACAGTTGGTCCAGCCCGCCGGCTTCCAGTCGCTGTGCCGCCTCGACGACCAACGAGGCGGGGAGCTCTCGCGGGAAACACATCCCGAGGTTCGGCGACGCGGACGCGCATCCGCAACCGTAGACGATCGGCAACCGTAGATGATCGGCATCTCGGGCGCAGCGGGGCCCGCCGCGTGAAAACGAGGAGAGCCCCGGTCGGCAGCTCCCGGCCGAAGCCGAGCGCACCTTCCGGGGCTCTCAGGCGGACACATCCACCATCGGTCGATCTGCGGGCGTTAGCCTTCGTCTCGACCTGTTCACATCGCCCGTCTCGCCGTTCCACAAGTGGAGCTGCGTGGCGGGCGATGCCGCTTTTCGGAGTCCCGAGCCGGTCTCCCGGCTCGCTGTCCGTCGCCACCGTTCACGCTGACCCGGTTTCCCGTGTCACCGAAGTGGTGCCGATCGGGAGCCTTCCTCCTCGGTTCCAGTTGGGGTGGTCCCGATTCGTCTGGCTCCCTCCGGCCCGGTCCATCCCCACGGTCACCCGTGGATCCGTTCCGCACCGGCGGTCTCAGTGTCCTGTGCCCCGACTCCGCTGCGTCCGTCCCCGTTGCCGGATCGGTCGTGCGCTCTTCGGAACGATATCCACTTTGAACGATACAAAACCCCTGGTCAAGAGGTATTTTCGAAGTCACAGGGTTACTCCACAGAACTTTTCGGGTTGCCCCCAGGTCCACCGGGTTCATCCACCGTTCATCCACCGGACACCGGCACAAGTCACCGTCCGACCACAGGCTCGTCCACATCTTGCACCGGTGTAATTCGGCGCGACTCGGTGGTCGACGGTGGCGCGGCGTTGAAATCGACCGCGCGCTCGGACTTCACTGGAGCGGCGCGCTGCCGCCGCCCGGCACCGCCCATCGACAGGACCGAACCACCATGCGACTCGTCGAAGTCTTCGACACCACACTCCGCGACGGCCTCCAGGTCGAGGGCGTCACGGCGACGGTCGACGACAAACTCCGCATCGCGCAGCAGCTCGACCTGCTCGGCGTGCACTTCATCGAAGGTGGCTGGCCGGGGCGAACCCGAAAGACGTCGAGTTCTTCGCAGCGGGCCCAGCAGGAGCTCGACCTGACGACGTCGACGCTCGTCGCGTTCGGCTCGACGCGCCGCCCGCGCGGCAAGAGCGACGACGACGCCACACTGCGCAATCTGATCGAGGCGAACACGTCGGCGGTCTGCATCGTTGCGAAGAGCTCGGAGTACCAGGTGGTCGAGGCGTTGCAGACCACGCTCGACGAAGGTGCGGCGATGATCGCCGACTCCGTGGCGTTCCTGAAGGGCGAGGGTCGGCAGGTGCTCGTCGACCTCGAACACTTCTTCGACGGCTACCGCGAGAATCCCGAGTTCTCGCTCCGTGCGATCGAAGCCGCCGTGGTCAACGGCGCCACGCACCTCGTGCTGTGCGACACGAACGGCGGCACCCTGCCGCACGAGGTCGGACAGATCGTCGCGGACGTGAAGTCCCACGTCGGCGACGACGCGGTGATCGGCATCCACTGCCACGACGACACCGGCTGTGCCGTGGCCAACTCGATCGCCGCCGTCGAAGCCGGTGCCGGCCACGTGCAGGGAACGCTCAACGGGCTGGGGGAGCGGACCGGCAACACCAACCTGTCGACGGTCATCCCGAACCTGCAGCTGAAGATGGGCTACCAGTGTCTCCCCGAGGGCCGGATCCAGCGGCTGACCTCGGTCAGCCACCACGTGGCCGAGACGCTCAACCGGGCGGTCGACCCGCAGGCCCCGTTCGTCGGCTCGTCGGCGTTCGCCCACAAGGCGGGCCTGCACGTGTCGGCGATCGTGCGGGCCAAGGACGCCTACGAGCACGTCGATCCCGAAGCGGTCGGCAACGGCACCCGCTTCGTCGTGTCGGAGATGGCCGGCCGCGCCACGATCCAGATGAAGGCCGACGAGATCGGGATCGAACTCGACGGTGCCGAGATCAACCAGGTGATCGACGACCTCAAGCGGCTCGAGCACGAGGGCTACCACTTCGAGGCGGCCGACGCGTCGCTCGAACTGCTGATGCGGCGCGCCGCGGGCGGCGTCCCCGACTTCTTCCGTGTCGAGTCGATGCGGGTCATCACCGACGAGCTTCCCGACGGCGCCTTCACCACCGAGGCCACGGTCAAGGTGTGGGTCGGCACCGACGGCCCGGACGGTGACGACGCCGAGCGCCACGTGTGGGTCGCCGAGGGCAACGGCCCGGTCAACGCGATCGACACGGCGCTGCGCAAGGCGATCGGCAAGGCGGTGCCCCACGTGGCCAACATCCATCTCACCGACTACAAGGTGCGCATCCTCGACGGGGACAGCGCCACCGGTGCGACCACCCGCGTCCTGCTGTCGGCGACCGACGGTCGCCGCGACTGGACCACGATCGGTGTCAGCCCGAACATCATCGAGGCGTCGTGGCGTGCCCTCGAGGACAGCCTCGTGTTCGGACTGCTCCATCGCAGGCCGACTGATCGCACCGGCCGCCGACGGTCACTGCTGGTGTCATCTTGTCGGCCTCTGCTTCACGACAGCGTGCTCTCTCGGTGACAGGATGTGTGCATGGGAGGAACAACACACACAGGGAGCACCGATGGTCGCTCGACTGCGGAGAGCGAGGAATCGCGACGCAGTGCTCGATGCGGTGATCGAGATCTTCGAAGAAGGCGACATCGACCCGTCGGTCGATTCGGTCGCCGAGCGCGCCGGGGTGTCGAACCGGTCGATCTATCGATACTTCGATCATCGTGACCATCTGATGCGGGCGGCGGTGACGCACGCCGATGCGACGCGTCATCCCCGAGATCCAGCTGGACGACGTCGGCGTCGGCACGTTCGAGGAGCGCGTCGAGCGCTTCGTCGATCATCGGCTGCGGATGTACCAGCGGCTCGCTCCGATCACCCGCGCCGCCAAGCGCGCGGCGCAGAGCGAGCCGATCATCCGCGAGGAGTTCGAGGCGGGCGACTCGTGCTGCGTCGATCGTTCCTCGATCACTTCGCCGAGGAGTTCGCACCGTTCGGTCCTGCCGAACGCACACGGGCGGTGCTCACCGCCGAACTCGCGTTCCAGTTCGAGGCGTTCGAGTTCCTCTGGACCTCGACCAACGGACAGGTGCCCGAGATGCGGACGATCCTCATCGATCACCTGACGATGTGCCTCGGACGTCTCCGGTCGGCGACGCGCCTGCTGACGGCCGGCCCGGCATCGAATCGCGGTCAGTCGCGTGCGGACGGCCGCGGGATGGTATTGACTAAGGGCGATGGCTGCTCCCAAGTTCACCCCCGTGGTCCCGACCGACGCGCCGCGGGCCTACGGGTCCCCCGACCACGTCCCGGCGTCGTGGACCCCCGATCGTCCGGGTGAGATCGAGGGGTTCCAGCCGCGGGGCGAACGGCTCGGCGCCCCCGGCCCCGACCAGGGCTTCGCGATCAAGATCGCGAACTCGCTCCGGCCGAAGCTCCGTGTCGGCGAGCGGCGAGAACATCGACGACGTCGTGCAGGGGTGCCTCGGTGTGGCGCTGCGTCGGGCGTCGCTGTTCTCCCGCGCGCCGGTCGTCCACGACCTCACCATCGCCTTCACCGTGTGGGGATACTTCGACGATGCGCCGCCGAGCGATCTCGTTGCGCTGCGGACGAAGATGTTCGAAGGGTTGCGCCACGTCGGCCACCACTACACCGAGGGCCGCGAGGTCGTCGACCAGGTGCCCGTCGAGACCCTCCAGATGACCCCGGCCCAGGTCGAGTCCCGGTACCCGGGCGACTGGCGCGAGCTGCTGGGGCTCTGATCGGCGCCCCAGACCGGCGCCACCCTGGCCAACGTCTGGCCGCGAGCGGTGTCATCTGGCAGGAGGACGCACTCGTGCCGCTCGGTCAACGCGTGACGACGGAGGAGGCGGGCCGTCAACCCCGACATCCGCCGGCTCTGAGCCGGACCAGCCTCGTCGCAGATGCAACGATCGAGTGATGGAATTCGGAATCTGCGTTGCCTCCCGCCCATCCGACCTCGGCTACGTCGTCGAGGCCGAGCGGCTCGGGTTCACCCACTGCTGGATGGCCGACAGCCAGATGATCTGGTCGGACGTGTACGCGATGCTCGCGCTCGCCGCCGAGCGAACCACGACGATGCGCATCGGGACCGGTGTGGCCGTGGCTCCGACCAGGCCGTCGCCGGTCACCGCAGCGGCACTCGCCACGATCAATGAACTCGCGCCCGGTCGCGTCTTCTGTGGCGTCGGCAGCGGGAATACTGCAATGCGGATCATGGGCCACAAGCCGATGACGATCGACGCCTTCGATCGCTACCTCACCGAGCTCCGCCCGCTGTTGCGCGGTGAGGAGGCTGCCGTCCACTGGGCCGGAGCCGTGTCACCGGTGCGGCACCTGATGGCTGGGCACGGTTTCGTCCGGTTCGACCCGGCGATTCCGATCCACGTGTCGGCGTTCGGTCCACGGTCGCTCGAGCTCGCCGCGCGCCACGGTGACGGCTTGATCACCTCGGCGCCGCCCGAGCCGGAGGCGATCGCCGGCCTGCGCGCCGCACTCGTACGGTCGGGTGACGCCAACGGTCGAGCGATCACCCGCGCGGGTTTCCCGGTCGCCACCCTGACGACGATGTGTGTGCTCGATGTCGGTGAGGCGGTCGACAGCGAGCGATGCCGACGCGACGTCGGGGCGTTTGCGATCGCCGGGCTGCACTACATCTACGAGCAGTATGCACAACTCGGCCGGCGGCCCCCGGCACACGTCGAGGACATCTGGGACGACTACGTCGAGTACATCGAGGACGCGCCGGCCGACCGACGTCATCAACGGATCCACCTCGGTCACAACTGCTGGGTGGAGCCCGAAGAGGAGCGCTTCGTCACGGCGGCGCTGATCGAACGGACGTGCCTCGTCGGCACCGCCGATCAACTGATCGAACGCGTTCGTGCACTCGACACCGCCGGCCTCGATCAGCTCGTGTTGCTCCCACCGCTCGACGCGAAGGAGCGGGTCATCGGCGATGTGGCGGCGAATGTGATGCCGTTCGTCTGAACTGAGCCGTGATCGGCCGGCGATGCCGTCAGTTGGAGATGACCACGACGGGGTCGCCGATCTGCAGGAAGTCCCACACCTGGACCGAGTCCTTCTCGCGAACACGGAAGCACCCGGCCGACGCGCCGCGTTGGTCGAGGTCGCCGACGGTGGCGGGATCCTGATCGACCACTTCGTGGAACGCGATCCGGTTCCCCTTCGGTGTGGTGTAGAACGCGACGAAGCGTTCGAGCGGCTCGCCGTTGATCCCGAACGCGGCCTCGTCCCGGTCGAACACCTCGTACGTGCCGATCGGTGGGAGGCCGTAGTTACCCGATGCCGTGGTCATCGGGATCTCGTCCGTCACCGCGGCGCCGTTCATGCAGAGCCAGTAGCGCTGGTTGGCCTTGTCGGCGACGGCCCCGCGCTCCGCGTCGGGGCAGCCATCGAGGTCGAACGTGGTGTCGCCGAGTGCGGCGACGACCGCAGTTGCCTCCGCGTCGCTCGGGAGGAATGTCGGCTCCGATGCGGCGCTCGGTGGCGTGGTGACAGCGGGCTGGGTGCCGATCGTCGTCGACTCGTTCGCCACGGAGGTTCCGCCGGCGACACCTCCTTCGACGACCGCGGCACTCGACACCTCGTCGGACACGGCGCGGCCGCATGCGGCGACCAGCACCAGCGATGCGCAGACGGCAGCGAGACGGACGATCACGGGGAACAGTCTGCCCGCTCGGTGCGTCGATCGGCTCGTTGGCTCAGCCGCATGCACGACGAACGTACGGGTACGGGTTCACCGCCCGGCCGCCGCCGGGGTGGATCTGGAGGTGGAGGTGATTCGCGTTCGTGTTGCCGGTCCTGCCGACGTAGCCGACCACGTCGCCCGCCGACACCGACCGGTTCGAGCCCTCGTAGCGGCTCAGGTGGGCGTAGTAGTAGCGCGTGCCGCTCGCTCCGTACAGCCGCAGGGTCAGCCCGCCGAGCTTGTTGCTGCGGAACTCGACACGACCCGCCTCCATCGCGACGAGCGGTGTCCCGGACGGGCGACATGATGTCGGTGCCCTCGTGGCGTCGTCCGCCCGACCGTGCCGCACCCCACGTGTCGGCGTACGACCGTGGTGCCGGCGATCGGGCAGACCAGGCCCGAGCCGGCGTTGGCCGGAGCAGGTGTGGGCGGCGACCGGCGCCGGGCGAGGCCGACCCCGAGTCCGAGCTCGACGGCGTCGAGGCGGCCTGGGCCGGCGCTGCGCGCAGCGGCCTCGGCTGCGGCCGCAGCAGCGGCGGCCTCACGCTCTCGGCGCTCCTGCTCGTCGCGGATGCGCTGCTGGCGTGCGAGTTCCTGTTGGACGGCTTCGTCGATGAGCCGCTGCTCCTCGATCTCGCCGAGCCGGACGACTTCTTCTTCGGCGGCGACCTGCAGCGCGGCGAACGCGTCGACCGCTGCTTCGGCCTCCTCCTGTTGGGCGGCCAGTTCGGCACGCGTTTCCTCGACGTCGCTCATCACGGCGTCGAATTCGTCGAGATCGGCGACGACCGTGTTCGCCGCCACCGACGCCAGGACGTCGGCGGCGAGCACGTCGTTGGTCTCGTCGAGGTCGATGAACAGCGGGAAATCGGGTCCGCCGGCGCCGACGAACTGGCGGACGGCCTGGGCCTCGAGGCCGTCGCGCATCTCGTCGGCGCGGGCTTCGACGGCGGCCAGTTCCTTCTCGGTCTCGGCGATGTCGAGCTCGAGTTGGTCGATCTCGGACTCCTTGTCGAACATCGCCTGAGCCGCGGCGTTCGCACGATCGCGGGCGTCCTGGATCTCGCGTGCTGCCCGTTCGGCGGGCGTGTCGCTCGACTGGGCGCTCACCGTCGACGACGACGCCGATGGTCGCCGCGGCGAGCAGCACGGCGGCAACGCGGCGGGCGCGCGTGCGGGCGATTGGAGGGCGACGGGGCATGACAGGGCCCGACCGTACCAATCGGATGACGGTTTGATGACGACACTCTCGACAATTTGTCGAGACTTCGCGAGGCGCTTCGGGGGTCGCCTTGCGGTGAAGTAGTGTCCGTCGGCGCCATGGCCGAGCAGTTCGATCCCTCCGTCCATCCCCATCGCCGTCGCAATCCGCTCACCGGCGACTGGGTCGTGGTGTCGCCACAGCGCACCAAACGACCATGGCAGGGCCAGACCGACGACGGCGCCGGCGACGACACTCCGAGCTACGACTCGGGGTGCTATCTCTGTCCGGGCAACGCCCGCGCCGGAGGCGTCACGAACCCGGCCTACACCTCGACCTTCGTGTTCGAGAACGACTTCGCCGCTCTGCTGCCCGGTGTCCCGGCGCCCTCCAACGACGACATCCGACGAGTTGTTCGAGATCGCCGCCGCCGACGGCGAGTGCCGTGTCATCTGCTTCTCGCCGCGCCACGACCTGACGCTGGCGAAGATGTCGCTCGCCGAGATCGGCGTCGTGATCGAGCTCTGGCGCGACCAGTTCGCCGAGCTGAACGAGACGTGGGAGTGGGTCCAGCTGTTCGAGACCCGTGGCGCGATCTCCGGCGCATCGAACCCTCACCCTCACGGTCAGATCTGGTCGTCGACGTTCCTGCCCAACGAAGCCGTGTCCGAGATCGAGTCCCAGGCTGCCTACCTCGGGCGCCACGGCACGCCGATGCTGATCGACTACGCCGAGCGTGAGGCGGCGTCGGGGGAGCGGACCGTCGCGATCAACGAACGGTGGATCGCCGTCGTGCCGTACTGGGCGTACTGGCCCTACGAGACGATCGTGATCCCACGGCGGCCGGTCGCCACCCTGACCGAACTCGACGCCGGCGGACGCGCGAGGCGCTCGCCGAGGTCCTCCAGACCATGCTCGGCGCCTTCGACCGGCTGTTCAACACGCCGTTCCCGTATTGCTCGGGCTGGCACGGTGCACCGCGTTCGGGCGCTGACGGCTTCCAGTTGCACGCTCACTACTACCCGCCGCTGTTGCGGTCCGCCGACGTCGCCAAGATCCCCGCCAGCTACGAGCAACTCGCCAACCTGCAGCGCGATCTGACCCCGAGACCGCCGCCGCCAACCTCCGCGACGTCGCTGATGTTCGGTGGTGCCAGGCATCAACGAACATTTCGTCGGTGCCTGGCCCAATGAACGCGGTGTCAGGATGCGTGGATGGCGCACGGCACCCACGACTACGACATCGACCCCCGCAACGCATCGATCGTCATCGGGATCAACGACGACCTGCTGCCGCGGGAGCAGGCGGTCGTGTCGGTGTTCGACAGCGGGTTCATGCTCGGCGACGGCGTGTGGGAGGGCATCCGGGTCCACCACGGCCGGCTGGCGTTCCTCGACGAGCACCTCCGCCGGCTGTACGAAGGCGCGAAGGGCATCGACATGGACATCGGTCGGACCCCCGACGAGCTCACCCGGATGATCCAGGCGACGCTCGACGCCAACGGGATGGGCGATGCCGACGGTGTCCACATCCGGCTGATGGTCACCCGCGGCGTCAAGTCGACGCCGTATCAGGATCCCCGGTTCACGATCACGCCACCGACGATCGTGATCATCCCCGAGTACAAGACGGCACGACCCGAGACGCTCACCCAGGGCGTGCGCCTGTACACCGTGTCGACCCGCCGCGGCCGGCCCGACGTGCAGGACCCGAAGTGGAACTCGCACTCCAAGCTGAACTGCATCTCGGCGTGCATCCAGGCGGCCAAGGCCGGCGCCGACGAGGGGCTGATGCTCGACCCGCAGGGATTCGTCGCGACCTGCAACTCGACGCACTTCTTCATCGTGCGTCACCCCGACGGACCCGACGGGCCGCCCGAGGTCTGGACGTCGACGGGCGACTACTGCATGCCCGGCATCACCCGGCGCAACGTGCTGCGCCTGTGCGACGCCCACGGGATCACCGCCCGGGAGAAGAACTTCAGCGTGACGGAGTGCTACGGCGCGACCGAGGCGTTCGTCACCGGAACGTTCGCCGGGATCGCACCGGTCACCGAGATCGACGGCCGCACGATCGGCACCGGCGAACGCGGGCCGATCGTCGAGCAACTGCAGCAGTGGTACGTCGAACTGCTCGACCAGGAGTGTGGATGACGCGCATCGCGATGTGGTCCGGGCCCGCGCAACCTGTCGACGGCGATGATGCGCAGCTGGGAGAACCGGCCCGACACCGAGGTGCTCGACGAGCCGCTCTACGCCGCCTACCTCGCGTCGACCGGGCTCGACCATCCCGCTCGTGACGAGATCATCGCCGCCGGACCGAGCGACTTCGACACGGCGATCGCCGCCTGCCTGGCCGCGCCGCATCGACCGCGAGATCAGCTACCAGAAGCACATGGCGCATCACCTGCTCCCGCACGTCGACCGGCAGTGGTTGGGCGAGCTCCGCAACTGTCTGCTGCTGCGCGACCCGCGCCGGGTGCTCGCGAGCTACGCGAAGGTGCGCGAGACGTCACCCTCGACGACATCGGCATCCCGCAGCAGGTCGAGCTGGTCGAGCACTGCGAGCTCGTGGTCGACTCCGACGACTTCCTCCGGGATCCGCGTGGCCATCAGATCGAGATCTGTCGACGGCTCGGTGTCGCCGTTCGACGAGGCGATGCTGCGGTGGCCGGCCGGACCCCGTGCGACCGACGGGGTGTGGGCGTCGCACTGGTACGCATCCGTCGAGGCGTCGACGGGATTCGGCGATCCGCCGAGCGACGACCCGCCGAGCTCGCCGGTCCGCTGGCCGACATCGCCGCCGAGGCGTTCGACATCTACGAGCGACTCCGCCGACACCGGCTGGTGCTCTGACCGCTCACCGCAATTCGATGCAGCCGGTCTGTGACACGTCTACGGTCGCTCCGCATGAACTCGTCACAACGCATCCGCACTCGCTGGGCAGCCGTCGGCGCCGCCGTCGCCGTCACGCTCGGCGCCGGAGGACTCGGCGTCGCGAACGCCACCCTCGACTCGGGCGAACGAACATCGTTCGTGCCCATCACCCCGTGCCGGCTCCTCGACACACGGCCAGGTGTCGACAACGTCGGGCCGCGATCTTCGCCGCTCGGACCCGGTGAGGAGTACGTCGTTGCGGCGCGCGGTGCCCAGGGCGACTGCGACCTCCCGAGCGGCGCGAGCGGGATCGTGGCGAACGTGACGGCAGTCGGGACATCGAGCAAGACCAACATCCGGCTGTACCCGGCGGGCTCGCCGACGCCGACGACGTCGAACCTCAACCCGTCACCGGGCGCGCCGCCCACCCCGAATGCCGTCACCACCGACCTCGACGCCGCTGGTGAGTTCGCGATCTTCAACTCGCGCGGCAGCGTCGACGTCTTCGTCGACGTCGTCGGGTACTACGAGGACCACAATCACGACGACCGTTACGAAGTCGTCCCGGATCGCTTCGTGATCTCGCCGGCCGCCTTCAGCCCGACGTTCGACGGGATCGACGTCGAGCGCGGATCCACACTGTCCACCATGACCGGGTTCGCCTGTTTCGTCGCTCCCGTCGACCTGCCCGACGGGACGACGATCACCTCCGTCACCGCGGCGGTGTCCGTCGTGAACGAGAACGACAACTTCACCGTGCAGCTCATGCGGCACACCTTCGGTGACGGCGAGAACGCGCTGACAGCACGTGGCGCTGATGTCGCGAGCGCGCTGAGCGGGCCGGTGAGTCCGGCCGGCGTCGTCACCCACCTCACCGACGACACGATCTCGTCATCAACCGTCGACAACTCGACCGCGTTGTACACCGCAAGCATCTGCACGAATGCGCCGGGAGCGGAGATCTTCGCCTACATCATCGACACCGCCTGACGGCGTCTGGCCGCCACTCAGGGGTTGCCGAGGTCAGCGGATCGGTGACGGAGTCATCAACGCTCGCCGCAGCTCGGTCGCGGCGAGGACGACGAAGAACTGGGCGACCGCGACACCGGCCACCGTCGCGGAGGCCGCCGTGTCGGCGTGGTAGCTCACGACGAGCCCGATCACGACCGACGCCCAGCCGAACCCGACGGCGACCGCCATCGCGACCGGGACCCGGCGAACGAGCAGCACGGCGGTCGCCGGCGGGGCGACGAGGAGCCCGAAGACGAGCAGCGTGCCGACCACCCGGAAGCTCGTGACGACCGTGAGCGAGAGCAGCGCCAGCATCGCGACATGGGCGAGCCTGCGGTCGGAGCCCGAGCGTCGCCGCCTTCGCCGCGTCGATCGACAGCGCAAGGAACGGTCGATGACCGACGACGACACCGACCAGCGTGATGGCGAGCGCCGCCAGCGCCGAGCAGGATCTCACCGTTGCGTGACGCCCAGCACGTCGCCGAAGAGGAAGCCGGTGAGGTCGCCCGAGAACGAGTTCTGTCGGCTGATGATCACGACGCCGAGCGCCAGCATGCCGACGAACAGCAACCCGATCCCGGTGTCGTCGGACAGCCGCGTCGTGCGATGGACGAGGTTGATGCCCAACACCATGACGACGGCACTCGCCGCCGCGCCGAGCGTCAGGTCGAACCCCCACACGGCGGCGAGCGCGATGCCGGGGAGCACGCCGTGTGCCATCGCGTCGCCGAAGAACGCCAGCCCGCGCACGACGACCCAGGTGCCGATCAACGACGGTCATCGTCGCCGTGACGAGGCCGCCCGATCAGCGCCCGCTGCGTGATCTCGGATCCGAACGCATCGGTGAACAGGTCGATCATCGTCGGGCCGTCACGCGCGAGAGCGCCGAGGTGATCAGCTCGGTGTTCGTCGTCATCATCGCCAGGTAGGTCTCCGCGCCGGAGCCGTCATCGCCGAGGCTCTCGCTGAAGAGTTCGACGATCTCCACGTCGTCGCCCACCTCGTCGGCCAGTGCCTCGGCGACCTGTGTGGACTGAGTCGTCTCGCCGAAGATCACGGGGACCTCCTCGGCGCGGATGGTCTCGGCGAGTGCTTCGAGTCCGGCCGCCGATGGTTCGGCGTCGGTCGACAGCGACGGGATCACCGCGCCGACGACGTCGAAGCCGAACCGTGCGGCGAAGTAGCCGAACACCTCGTGGTTCGTCACGAGGATCCGACGCTCGCTCTGGGACCTCCGCGACCGACTGCTCGATCGAGTCCTGCAGCGCGTCGAGCTCGGACCGGTATGCGTCGATGTTCGCGGCCAGCGCGTCGTCGTCGATGCCGTCGACGTCGGCGAGTCGGAGTTCGAGTGCGTCGAGTCCGGTACCGACCAGTGACGGGTCGGTCCAGAAGTGGGGGTCGTCGTCGACGATCTCGACGACGTCGGCGAATGCGAAGACGGGTGTCCCGCTGCCCGCGACGTTGTCGATGACGCCGACCATCCCGGCTTCGAAGCCGGCGCCGTTCGTGACGAGCAGGTCGGCGTTTTCCATCGCCTCCGCCTGTCGCGCCGACGGGGCGAAGTCGTGCGGCTCCGCCCCGATCGGCATGATCACCTCGACGTCGACGAGACCGTCGGTGGCAGCATCGACGACGTCGCCGAGGATGTTGGTCGTGACGACGACCGTGCGGTCGACCGTCGGCCGTCGTCGCCCAGTCTCGTCGGAGTCGGATCCGCATCCGGTCACAGCGACGGCGGCGGCGAGCACGACGGCGATGATTCGTGTGGTGTGCGACCGTTCGCATGCGGATAGGTTATGGGAATCATTCCCGAAACCACCACGCCGAGCGACCGATGACCCGCCTCGACCACGCACCCCTCGACCACGACGATCTGAGCGTCGTCGGGCCTCGTCGTCGACCGCGGCCGATCGACCGTGCTCGAAATCGACGCGCTCCGCATTCCGCACGGCTACACGGCACTCGTCGGCCCGAACGGGTCGGGCAAGACGACGTTGCTGCACGTCTTCGCCGGGTTGATCGAACCGCGTACGCGGCACGATCGAGTTCGGGATGTGCGCGCCGGGGAGCGACTCGACGCGGCTCGCCTACGTGCTGCAGTCCCAGCAGGCGTCCGCAACATCTGCTCGTGACCGCCCGCGAAGTCGTGGCGCTCGCGCGGTCGGCGCGGCACGGCGTGTTCGGCCGACTCGACCGCACCGACCGGGCCGCCATCGACGACGCGCTCGAACGGCTCGAGATCTCCCATCTCGCCAACCGTCACCTCGCCGAGATGTCTGGCGGTCAGCGGCAGCGTGTCTTCATCGCTCAGGGTCTCGCCCAGGGCGCCGAGGTGTTGCTCCTCGACGAGCCGGTGGCCGGCCTCGACCTCGCGTCGCTCGCAGACGATCCGTCGGGCGATCGACGAGGAGTGTGCGGCCGGGTCGAACGGTCGTCGTGGCGACGCACGACCTCGAGGAGGCGCGCCGCGCCGATTGCGTCGTGATGCTGGCGGGGCGCGTGGTCGCCGCCGGCGCGCCGGCCGAGGTGTTGCGCGCCGAGAACCTGCGCGAGGCGTACCACGGGCCGGGTCATCGAGTTGGGCGACGGACTGATGACCGTCGACGACGCCCACCATCACGACCACTGACGACCTGCGACCGGCTGGCGTTCCGGCCTCAGCGAGGCGTGACGCCGAGGTCGGCGGCGGCGTTGCCGATCGCCGCGAGGAACCGATCGTTCGCGGCCCGGTCGGCGACCGTGACGCGCACGCCGACGTCCGGCGAACGCCCGCGTGACGACGCCGTGCCGCTCGAGCGCGACGCCGAGGTCGGCCGACAGGTCGCCGACCGGCAACCAGACGAAGTTGCCCTGCGGATCCGGGGTGGTCCAGCCGGCGTCCCGCAGCGCCGCGGCGACCCGGTCCCGCTCGGCGACGACGTCGGCGACGCGGCCGCGCATCTCGTCGGCGGCCGCCAGGCTCGCCCGCGCGGCGCGCTGTGCGAGGTCGTTCACGGCGAACGGCACCAGCGTCCGGTCGATCATCCCGATGACCTCGGGTGCGCCGCAGGCGTAGCCGACACGCAGTGCAGCCAGCCCGTGCGCCTTGCTGAACGTGCGGGTGATCACGAGGTTCGGGTGGTCGGTGAGCAGGGCGGTCGAGTCGGTGACCCGGGGGTCGTCGACGAACTCCGCGTACGCCTCGTCGAGCACGACGATGCACGTGTCGGGAACGGTGTCGAGCAACGTCTCGATCTCCGCGGTCGGGACCACCGTTCCGGTCGGGTTGTTCGGGTTCGTGACGAACGCGACCTTCGTCCGGTCGGTGACCGCCGCTGCGAGCGCCACGAGGTCGAAGGTCTCGTCGCGCAGCGGGACGCGGATCTCCTCGGCCTCGACGAGGCGCGCGAACAGCGGATAGGCCTCGAACGACGGCCAGCACATCGCCACCTCGTCGCCGGGAGCGACGTAGGCGAGCAGGATCTGCTGCAGGATGCCGGCCGACCCCGCGCCGACCGTGACCTGGTCGATGTCGACGCCCAGGTGCGCGGCGAGTTCGGACCGCAGTGCAGCCGCGCCGTGGTCGGGGTACAGGTTGACCTGCTCGATGCCGGAACTGATGGCTCCGCCACCGACGGCAGCGGACCGAACGGGGCCTCGTTCGACGCCAGCTTGACGGCGTCGGCGACGCCGTGGTCGGCCTCGGCGGCGGCCGCCGACCGGCCAGGTCGATAGGCGGGCAGTGCAGCGATGGCGGGGCGAGGTCGTCCGGTCACGGCGCGAGTCTGGCACCATTGCCGGGTGCCGACCATCCCCGAAGCACCCGTGATCTGGGAGCCGTCGCCGGACGCCTGGGAGCGCAGTCGGCTCGCGGACTTCGCGCGCTTCCTCGACGGTCGCGGCAGCGGCGTCGTTCGACGACTATCGAGGCGTTGCTGCGATGGTCGCTCGACGAGTCCCGAGGCCTTCTGGCAGGCGCTGTCGGACTGGGCCGACATCCCGTGGCATGTCGCGCCGTCACGAGCGCTCGGCGACGCCACGATGCCCGGCGCCGAGTGGTTCCCCGGCGGCCGCCTCAACCACGCCGAGGTCGCCCTCCGGCAGGCGGCGCAGACACCCGAAGCGACGGCGATCGTGTCGGTCAGCCAGACACGGGATCGGGTCGAGCTGTCGTGGGCCGAGCTCGCCGATCGTGTTGCCCGCTGCCGGCTCGGGTCTCGTCGAGTTGGGTGTCGGGCGCCGGTGATCGCGTCGTGGCCTACCTGCCGAACATCGCGGAGACGACCATCGCGTTCCTCGCGACCGCGAGCCTCGGAGCGATCTGGTCGTCGTGTGCTCCCGAGTTCGGCGTGCGCGCGGTGACCGACCGGTGGTCACAGGTCGAACCGAAGGTGCTGCTCACCGTCGACGGGTATCGGTACGGCGACAAGGACATCGACCGCACTGCGCACGTCGCGGAGATCGTCGCCGCGCTGCCGACGCTCGACCACGTCGTCCGGCTGCCGTATCTCGACCCGACGGGCGAGGACGGATGGTCGGGGCTGCTCGACCACGACTCCGACGTCGCCGGCAGCGGCGATGGGGTTCGAGCCGGTGCCGTTCGACCATCCGCTCTACGTTCTGTTCTCGTCGGGGACGACGGGGCTCCCGAAGCCGATCGTGCACGGCCACGGCGGCATCACCGCTCGAACACGTGAAGGCGCTGGCGTTGCACTACGACCTCGGCCCCGGCGAGCGGTTCTGCTGGTTCACGACGACCGGCTGGATGATGTGGAACTTCCTCACGTCCGCCGCACTCGTCGGCGCCACCGCGGTGCTGTTCGACGGTGATCCCGGTTCGCCCGATCTGTCGACGCTGTGGTCGCTCGCCGCCGACGAGCAGGTCGACGTGCTCGGGGTGAGTGCACCGTTCGTGATGGCATGCCGCAAGGCCGGTCTGCGGCCCGGCGACGACCACGACCTCGGCGGGCTGCGGCACCTCGGCTCGACCGGCGCCCCGCTCCCGCCGGAAGGCTTCGCGTGGATCGCCGACGCCGTCGGCGCAGCACGTGCAGATCGGGTCGCTGAGCGGCGGCACCGACGTCTGTACGGGTTTCGTCGGACCGGCGCCGACATTGCCCGTTCGCATCGGCGAGATCTCGACGCCGATGCTCGGCTGCGATGTGCAGGCGTTCCGGCTCGACGGGACCCGATGCGACCCTGGCGAGACGGGCGAGCTCGTCATCACCCAGCCGATGCCGTCGATGCCGATCGGATTCTGGGGCGACGACGACGGATCGCGCTACCGCGCCGCGTACTTCGACGAGTTCCCGGGGGTGTGGACACACGGCGACTGGATCACGTTCACCGGTCGACGGGGGCTGCGTCATCACGGGTCGCTCCGACGCCACCCTCAATCGCGGTGGGGTCCGCCTCGGCACCAGCGACTTCTACACGGTCGTCGAAACGATGCCGCAGGTCGCCGACAGCCTCGTCGTCCACCTCGAAGATGCGGGTGGTGGGCCGGGAGAGTTGATCCTGCTGGTTGCGCTGGTCCCCGGTGCCACGCTCGACGCGTCGCTGATCGGCGAGATCCGGACCCGTCTCCGGACCGAACTCTCGCCGCGGCACGTCCCCGACGTGATCGACCGGGTCGACGTCATCCCGCGGACCCTGTCGGGCAAGAAGTTGGAGGTGCCGGTGAAGCGGATGCTGCTCGGCGCTGCCGCGGCCGATGCCGCCTCGCGCGATTCCCTCGCCGATCCCACGGCGCTCGACGCGATCGAACGCTGGATCACCACCCGCGTCACGTGACGGGTCAGACCCATCACGTGACGCGGGGTTGCGGGTCGGGCGGCTCGGTGTGCGAACGTGTGTTCGTGTCTCGGATCGATGCGACGATTCTGCATGCGGACCTCGACTCGTTCTACGCGTCGGTCGAGCAGCGTGACGATCCGGCGCTGCGGGGGCGCCCGGTCGCCGCAGGTGGCGGCGTCGTGCTGGCGGCGAGCTACGAGGCGAAGCGATTCGGGGTGCGCACGGCGATGTCGGAAGTCGCGGCCCGTCGGCTCTGCCCGGACCTCGATCGTCGTCCCCGCGCGGTTCGACGCGTATTCGCAGGCCAGCAAGGACGTGTTCGCGATCTTCGACGACACGACACCGATCGTCGAAGGCATTTCGATCGACGAAGCGTTCCTCGATGTCGCCGGGCTTGCGGCGCCTCTCGGGGACGCCGGTCGAGATCGCAGCCGAACTGCGTCGTCGGGTACGCGACGACGTCGGCCTGCCGATCACCGTCGGCGTGGCGCGGACGAAATTCCTCGCGAAGGTCGCGAGCGGTGTCGGCAAGCCCGACGGGCTCCTCCGCGTCGATCCCGACCACGAACTCGAGTTCCTCCATCCACTTCCGGTCGACAAGCTGTGGGGCGTCGGCGCGATCACCGCAGCCAAGCTCGACGCCCGTGGCGTCCACACGGTCGGCGAGGTGGCCGCCATGGATCCGGCGGCACTCACTGCGATCGTCGGCACCGGCATCGGGCCGCCAGCTCCATGCGCTCGCGCACAACATCGACGCCCGCCGGGTCGAAACCGGCAAGCGACGCGGCTCGATCGGTTCGCAGCAGGCACTCGGCCGGCGACGCCGGACGCCCGACGAGATCGAGGTGATCCTGTTGCGGATCGTCGACCGCGTGACTCGGCGGATGCGCCGCGCCGGCCGACACGGACGAACGGTGACACTGCGCTTCCGGTTCGGCGACTTCACTCGGGCGACACGCTCGTCGTCGCTGCCGCAGGCGACATCGGCCACGGCGCCGCTGCTCGCCACCGCCCGGGCGGTCCTCGATGCGTCGTGGCCGATGATCGACGAGCGCGGTGGGCTCACCCTGATCGGCCTCTCGGTCGGCAATCTCGTCGACGAACGGAACGGCGGCGGCGTGCAGATGGCCTTGCCGTTCGAGCGATCGGATTCCGAGGTGCTCGACACGGCGCTCGATGCGGTACGGGACCGTTTCGGTGCGGCGAGCCTCACTCGGGCTGCAACGGTCGGCAGCGATGCCGACGCGGGAGTTCCGCTGCTGCCCGACTGATCAGACGACGGCGCCCAGCCAGGAGCCGATCGCGAACGTCGCAGCACACGCGACGACCGCCCACGTGACCTGGCGAAGTGCGGTGCGGAAGTAGGAGCGCTCGGTGAAGCTGGCCAGCACGAAGCCGACCGCGGCCGCCGCGAAGAATCCGACGATCGCCGAGACGATGATGGCTGCGGTGCCCTCCATGAAGAACCACGGGATGAGCGGGAGCAAGGCACCGACTGCGAACGCGATGAACGAACTGAGCGCTGCCGCCACCGGGTTGCCGGTGTCGGACGGGTCGACGCCGAGCTCCTCGCGGGCGTGGACCTCGAGCGCGACTTCGGGGTCGACCATCACCGCCTCGGCCATCTCCTGAGCCCGTTCGGCGTCGAGGCCCCGCTCGACGGTAGATCGCTGCGAGCTCGCGGGTCTCGGCGGCCGGCTGGTGCTCGAGTGATCGCCGCTCGATCTCGAGTTCGCGCTCGACCAGTTCGCTCTGCGCCTTCATCGACACGTACTCGCCCGCGGCCATCGAGGCGGCGCCCGCGAGCAGCCCGGCCACGCCGGCGATCGAGCACGCTCGATCGATCGGATGCTGCCGCCGCGACGCCGAGGATGAGCGCGACGTTCGAGACCAAGCCGTCGCTGACGCCGAACACGGTGGCCCGAGCGGTCCCGCCGGTCACGTCTCGATGGCGGTGCACCATGTGGCGGTGTCCGTGCTCGCCCTCGTGATCGTGTGCGTGTTCGAGCACTCCATCGGCCATCTGGACAAAGGTAGCGAGCGATCGCGGCGCGTGCATCCCGGCACTCGTTTCCGGCGAGTGTCGGTTGGCGAGTGAGTTCGGAATCCGGACCGACTTGGTTCGAATCCAGAACTCACCTACGATCGGCAGCTGATGACCGCCGAGTCCGTGCCGAGCTGTTCGATCCAGGCGAGCCTCGACGTCCTCGGTGACCGATGGACGATCCTGATCCTGCGCGATGCGTTCCGCGGGGTTCGACGGTTCGACGAGTTCCGCCGAGACCTCGACATCGCCCGCCCCGTCCTCACCGATCGGCTCAAGCGGCTCGTCGAGCACGGCGTCCTCGCTCGCCACCTCTACTGCGAGCGGCCACCTCGATACGAGTACCGCTTGACAGCGAAGGGGATGGCGCTCTCGCCGACGCTCGTCGCGCTGATGCGGTGGGGCGACGAGTGGCTCTCCGACGGCGATGCACCGACCGTGCTCGTGCACGAGGCCTGCGGGCATCCGCTCGACCAGCAGTTCGTGTGCTGGGAGTGCGACGAGACGTTCACACCGCACGACATCGCCAGCCGGCCCGGCCCGCGTGATCCCGCACCCGCAGCCTCAACGCAGCTGATCCCCAGCAGAGAGACTCCATGACGGATCAGATCCCCCACCCGCTGCTGCACGAGTCGCTGAGCGACCTGATGGCGCTCGCCGCGGCCCGTCGTGACGACACGTTCGGTACGCGGGTCACGTACAGCCCCAAGGTGTTCATCCCGCTGACGTTCCTGTGCAACGACTCGTGCGGCTACTGCACGTTCGCCCAGCCGCCGGCACACGTCGACAAGCTCTTCCTCGATCCCGACGACGTGTTGAAGATCGCCCGCCAGGGCGCTCGACGCGGCTGTCACGAGGCGTTGTTCACACTCGGCGAGCGACCCGAGGACCGCTACGAGGTCGCTCGCCGAGTGGCTGACCGAGCGCGGCTACGACTCGACGGTCCACTACGTCGCCGAGATGGCCGAACTCGTCCTGCGCGAGACCGGTCTGCTGCCGCACGCCAACGCCGGGGCACTCTCCGCCGACGAACTCGCACGCATCCGCCCGTTCAGCCCGAGTCAGGGGATGATGATCGAGTCGGTCGACCCCGACCTCGAAGCGCACCGTGGTGCGCCCGACAAGACGCCCGAGCGTCGCCTCGCCACGCTCGAGGCCGCCGGCGAGCTGCAGATCCCGTTCACCACCGGCATCCTGGTCGGCATCGGCGACACCCGTGCCGACCAGCTCGCAGGGCTCGAAGCGATCGCTGCGATCGCACGCCCGCCACGGCCACGTGCAGGAGGTGATCGTCCAGAACTTCCTGCCGAAGCTGCGCACGGCGATGAAGGGTGTCCGGGCGTGTCCGAGCGACGACTACCTCTGGACCGTCGCCGCTGCCCGTCTGATCCTGCCGCCCGAGATCCACCTGCAGGCTCCGCCGAACCTGTCCGACGATTTCGGCGCGCTTGCTCGATGCCGGCATCGACGACTGGGGTGGCGTCTCGCCGGTGACCGCCGACCACGTCAACCCGGAGCGGCCGTGGCCCGACCTCGACCGGCTGCGCGAGGTGACCGAAGCCGAAGGGGCACGTGCTCGCGCCGCGCCTCACGGTGTACCCCGAGTTCGTCCGTGACCGCGAACGCTGGCTCGACCCGGCGCTGCACTTCCCGGTGATGGACCGTGCCGACGCCGAGTGGCTGGGTCGCGACGACCCGGGGCAGTTCTGGCCGGAGAAGACGACCGCCGCCGACACCGTTGCCGACGGTGCCGAGTTCGTGCTCGTCGGTCACCGGTCGACGGCGTGGTACTCGGGCGCCGACAGCGCGCCGCCGACACTCGTCCCGGCGCCGGCGCGGCCGATTCGCGGCGCCGTGCGCCGATGTGCTCGACGGGTGTCGAAGCCGGCGAGCGAACCTGGCGTCGACGAGCTCGTGACGTTGCTCGGAGCCCGCGGTCCGGAAGTCGGCGCCGTCGCCGCACTCGGCGGACCGGCGGCGCCGCGAGATCGTGGGCGACACCCTCACGTGGGTGGCCAACCGCAACATCAACTACACGAACGTCTGCACGTTCAAGTGCAGGTTCTGCGGCTTCTCCAAGGGCCCGCTGTCGCTCAACCTGCGCGGCACGCCGTATCTGCTGACCCTCGACGACATCGCAGAGCGAGGCACGGGAGGGTTGGGATCTCGGTGCCACCGAGGTGACGCTGCAGGGTGGCATCCACCCCGACTTCGACGGCGACTACTACATCGACGTCACGAAGGCGGTCAAGGACGCCGTCCCGGACATGCACGTGCACGGGTTCACCGCGCTCGAGGTGACCGAGGGGGCGAAGCGGCTCGGTGAGGACCTCCCCACCTACCTGCAACGTCTCAAGGACGTCGGGCTCGCCTCGCTGCCGGGCACGGCGGCCGAGATCCTCGACGACGAGATCCGGGCGATCCTGTGCCCCGACAAGGTCGACACCGAGGAGTGGCTGGAAGCGCATCGCGCCGCTCACTCGATCGGGCTGCACTCGAACGTGACGATGATGTTCGGTGCGGTCGAGGAGCCGATCCACCAGGCCCGCCACTTCGTGCGGACCCGCGACCTGCAGAAGGAGAACGTCGCTGCGGGACGGGTCGGTTTCACCGAGTTCGTCGGGCTGCCGTTCGTCCACATGGCGTCGCCGATCTACCTGCAGCGCAAGGCCCGCCGCGGGCCGACGTTCCGCGAGAACCTGCTGCTGCACGCCGTGGCCCGCCTCGCGTACGGCGAGCTGATCCCGAACGTCCAGGCGAGCTGGGTCAAGATCGGCCTCGCCGGAACCGCGCAGATGATGAACGCCGGCTGCAACGACCTCGGCGGGACGCTGATGGACGAGAACATCTCCCGTGCGGCCGGTGCGAGCCACGGCCAGGCGATGACCGGGGAGCGGTTCGCGGCGTTCGCCGAATCGCTCGGCCGTCCGCTCGCGCAGCGGACGACGAACTACGGCCGGGTGGAGTCGGTGTGATGCCCGTCGAACGCGTCGGCGACGCTCGGCTGCCCACCGCGCACGGCGACTTCAGGATCGTGTCGTACCGCGCCGACGACGGTCACGAACACGTCGCGATCGTCGAGGGGGACCCCGCCGGCGTCGGCGTGCTCGCCCGGCTGCACAGCGAGTGCCTGACCGGCGACGTGCTCGGCTCGCGCAAGTGCGATTGCGGCGATCAACTCGCACATGCGCTCCGCTCGATCGCCGACCAGGGCCGCGGTGTGGTCGTCTACCTCCGTGGCCACGAGGGCCGCGGCATCGGGCTCGCGAACAAGATCAAGGCGTACGAACTGCAGGACGCGGGTCTCGACACCGTCGATGCGAACACCGCGCAGGGGCTGCCGGTCGACGCTCGTCAGTACGACGTCGCCGCCGCGATCCTCGCCGATCTCGGCGTCGAGTCGGTGCGGCTGATGTCGAACAACCCGGCCAAGGCTGCCGGACTGGTCGAGCACGGGATTCGCGTCGACGAACTCGTCCCCGTCGTCGTGCCGGTGCACCCCGAAACCGAACAGTACCTCCGGACCAAGGTCGACCGCCTCGGCCACGTGAACGTCCGCTGACGGCCTCACCCCGCCCGGTGCGGCGGTGATCAGTCGAGCACGACGTCGAGGCGCAGATCGCCCCCGAGGCGGCGGACGCTGCACGAACCGCCCGCGTGACAAGGTCTCCATCGTCGGTGCGCCGGCGCCGGAGAACATCGGCTTGGCGTCGTCGCCGCCGAAGATCGCCGGCGCGACGTACACGACGTACCGGTCGACGAGACCCTCGGCGTGGAACTGGGCGATCGTGTTCGGTCCACCTTCGATCATCAGCTGGAGGACACCTTCTTCGCCGAGCTGGTCGAGCAGCTCGCTCGATCTCGCCCCGCCATTCCAGGCACGGGTGCACCTTGGCGTCGGGCGGGGCCGAACCGAGGACCACGCGACGCGGGCTCGGACCGTCGACCAGGCGGGTCGTGAGCGCCGGGTCGTCGGAGCGGACCGTGCCCGACCCGACGAGGATGGCCTGGCTCTCGGCGCGCAGGCGGTGGCCGTCGGTGCGTGCCTCGACGCCGGTGATCCACTTGCTCGTAGCATCGGGCGCGGCGGTGCGGCCATCGACGGTCGACGCGAGCTTCACCACCACGTACGGGCGGCCGGTACGCCGATGGTGCAGGTAGGGGGCGAGCTGATCGGCGACTTCGGCGGCGCGCACGCCGACGATCGACGTCGATCCCGGCGGCGCGGAGTCGGTCGAGACCCGTCCCGTCGACCTGCTGATCCGGGTCCACGACCCCGACGATCACGCGTGCGACGCCGGCGTCGATGATCGCATCGACGCACGCGGCGGTGCGACCGACGTGCGAACAGGGTTCGAGCGTGGTGGCGAGCGTCGACCCCTGCGCTGCGCCGCCGGCCGACCGCAGCGCCACGATTTCGGCGTGGGCGCCGCCTGGAGGCTTCCGTCGCCCCGAGTGGAACGACCCGGCCGGTGTCTCGATCGCGGCGCCGACCCACGGGTTCGGAGCCGTGAGCAAGCGGGCGGAGTCAGCCGCCGCGAGCGCTTGCTGCATCAGTTCGTCGTCGGACGCCACCGCTCTCATGATGGCCGGTCGCGCCGCCGCGGACAAAGATGAGTGCGATGTCCGACTCCGCTGTCCCCACCACAACACTCGAACTCCGGTCGACGGTGACCGACGATGGGACCGTCACGCTGGCGATGGGTCGAGACCGACGTACCCGCTCCCGGGCCCGACGAGGTGGTCGTTCGGATCGAGGCCGCGCCGATCAACCCGTCCGATCTCGGGATGCTGTTCGCCGGCGCGGACATCGAGTCGGTCGAGGCGGCGGGCAGCGCCGACCTCCCGGCCGTGCGCGCGACGATCCCGACGGGCACGCGCAGGTCTCGGCGGTCGGCTGGGTCGTGCCGATGCCCACCGGCAACGAGGGTGGCGGCACCGTCGTCGCGACCGGCGACTCCGACGCCGCTCGCGCGCTCGACGGGAAGGTCGTCGGCTTCCTGTCCGGCTCGGCGTATGCGCAGTACCGCACCGTCCACGTGGCGAGCTGCCTGCCGATGCACGACGGAACGAGCGCCGACGACGCAGCGGCCTGCTTCGTCAACCCGCTGACCGCCCTCGGGATGGTGGAGACGATGCGACTGGAGGGGCACTCCGGACTCGTCCACACCGTCGGCGCGTCGAACCTCGGGCTGATGCTCAACCGGATCTGTCTCGCCGACGACGTACCGCTCGTCAACATCGTCCGCCGCGCCGAGCACGTCGAGTTCCTGCGCGGCGAAGGGGCGCAGCACGTCGTCGACTCGAGCGCCGCTTCGTTCTTCGACGATCTCGTCGATGCCCTGCGGGCGACCGGAGCGACCATCGCGTTCGATGCGATCGGCGGCGGTGAGCTCGCCTCCACGCTGTTGACCGCGATGGAGAAGGTCGCGAGCGAGGGCGACGAGTTCAGCCGCTACGGCTCCGACACCCACAAGCAGGTCTACATCTACGGCGGCCTCGACCGCGGCCCGACCGTGCTGAAACGGAGCTTCGGGATGTCGTGGTCGGTCGGCGGGTGGCTGCTCACGCCGTTCCTCGGTCGGATCGGTCAGGACGGAGCGAACCGGCTCCGCGACCCGCGTCGCCGACGAGATCACCACGACGTTCGCCAGTAGCTACGGCATGCGGTTGTCGCTCGCCCAGACGGTCGATCCCGAACACGTTCGTCGCTATGCGCGGATGGCGACCGGCGAGAAGGCGTTGGTCACACCGCACGCCTGAGTTGCGGCGGGCGCCGCCGGCGTTCGCGAAGCTGCGCCGATGGATGTCACCGATGCCGTCAACCGTCGCAAGTCGGTTCGGGCGTTCCTGCCCGATCCCGTCGACGACGACGTGTTGCGGGAACTGCTCGTCAACGGCGTCGCGGTCGCCGTCGGGCGGCAACGTGCAGCCGTGGCGGATCTACGTGGTCAACGGCGATGCGATGACGCGGTTTCGCGAGTTCATCGCCGAGCGCCCGCCGGGTGCGCCGGCGTACGACATCTATCCGCCGAGCCTGCACGAGCCGTATCGCAGCTCCCGGTTCAAGATCGGCGAGCAGATGTACGAGTCGATCGGCGTGGGTCGCGACGACAAGGCCGGGCGGTTCGCGCAGTTCGCCAAGAACCTCGACTTCTTCGGTGCGCCGGCCGCGCTTCTTCTGTTTCATCGATCGGGCGATGGGCCCGCCGCAGTGGTCGGACCTCGGGATGTTCCTCCAGACGTTCATGCTGCTCGCGCAGGAGGCCGGGCTCGACACGTGCCCGCAGGAGGCGTGGGCGGTCCACGAGCCGGCGGTGATGGAATTCGGCGGGGTTCCCGAGGAGCTGCGGCTGTTCTGCGGGATGGCGATCGGCAGGGCCGACTGGGACCACCCGATCAACAGCGTCGAGTCCGAGCGCGAGCCGCTCGACGTCTTCGCCACCTTCCTCTGAGGGCCCGCGACGGCGATATTGTACGGACAATAGCTGGGTGCGGATAGGGTGACGTCATGAATCGACCTTCGTTGCCCAAGATGCTGGTCCGAGGCCTCTTCCGCCGCTGCGCCTGGTGTGGTGGACGGGGTGCCTTCTTCACGGGCTGGACGAGCAAGCAGGCGACACTGCAAGACCTGCGGACTGAACTGGCGACGAGGCGACGTCGGCTACGAGCTCGGCGCAGCCGCCACGGCCGCCATCATCTGCATGGGACCCCTGGTGGTGCTGCTCGGCGATCGTGGTCGCCTTCACGTGGCCCGAGGTCAACATGGTGCCGCTGTTCGTCGTGTTCGGCGTCGGAGCGCTCGTGTTGCCGGTCCTGCTCTATCCGTCGTCGTACACGATGTGGCAGGGCGTCGACATCTTGATGCGGCCGCCACAGCCCGACGACTTCGAACCGCTCGACGACGCTGCGGACGCGCCCACCGATACGTCATCGAGCCGTTCGACCCGACGCACGTCGTGACGTCGCGGCCGGCGGAGCGGTTGACGGCATCGCTCAGGCGAGCGCGACCGCGAGGCCTTCGGGGTCGGCCACGCTGACCCAGAGTGACGAGTGGTCGTGCAGGCCGATCACCCGCGGGATCTTCTCCACGAATTCGATGCACAGCCCGCGGCGGTGGTTGGTGCCGAAGGTGAGCCCATCGTCGCTGAAGCTGAGGCGGAGTCCGACCGCCGTGTACCACCGGTGCGGTCCGGTGATCTTGGTGCCGGCCACGTTGTCGACGGGTGTCTCGACCGACCAGTAGCCGAACGTCGCACGCATGGTGTCCTCCGTGACGGTCACGCCGTCGTCGTCGCCGACCCCGAGCGGCGCGAGCAGGATCTTCCACCGCCCATCTCGCGTCGTACGGGAAGAAGCGATCGGTCACGTCCTCAGACTACGCGCCGGAGCGATGCGGCGCGTGGCCGAGGCATCGGCGACACGACTCCTCAGCTGCCGGCTGAGTCGTCAGTCCTCGGTGACGACGACTGAACCGTCGTCGGCGAGTTCGATCGTCGTTCCGAAATCCGGTGCTGTGTCGACGGTTGCCGGCTCCGGGTTCTCCCACTCCGTGCTCCAGGAACCGAACAGTTCCTCGAGGTCGGTGACATCGGCGGGTGCGGGCACCGGGATCTCGACACCGTCGGTCGACATCTCGATCCACATGTCGATGCCGTTCGTCTGGCCGGCGACGACGAGATCCAGGGCGATGCGGCGGATCGTGTTGTCCGCGTCGATCCACACGTCGTAGACGACTTCGTCGAGTGCCTCGATCCCCTCGATGTCGCGCAGGTCGAGGAATTCGTTCCCGGCATCGGAGTCGGCGAGCATGTCTCGCACCGCCAACGGAACCTGGAAGTGCCGGAGTTCCTCGCCCTCGATGGTCTCCAGTCCGAGATCGACCGGCTCGACGTCGCCGAACAGGACGGTCATCTCGAACGGATTCGCGAACATCTCGTCGAGCGAGTCGCCGTCGTTCATGTCGTCGATGTTCATGCTGATCCACGGCGTCTCGGTCTCCATGAAGATCCCGAGATACTCGCTGTCGAGGTACAACGTCGATGTCGACTCGTCGAAGATCATCGTCACGACGTCCGGAGTCTCGATGAAGCTGTCGTCGACGATCAGGTCCGATAGGTCGGCCGTGACGGAGATGCGCTGCGAGCCGCGATCGGCGATGGCGACCATCGACATGTTGCCGTCCGGAGTCGTCGAGGACATCTCGAACTGCATCGATCCAGCCGCACTTGCGTTGGCGGTGGCCGCGGAGAAGGAGAACGCATTGTCGGTCTCGGCGTCGGTCACGATTTGGTCTGTCTCGTCGGTGACCGCTTCGTCGGAGGTGCCGCGGGTGACGATGAACGCGGCGACGGCTGCTGCGAGCACGGTGATGAGGGTGAGCGCGAGCATGAGCGGTCGTTTCGATTTCGACCCGGAGTCGGAGACCGGTCTCAGCGAGATGCCGCTGTCGTCGGCGGTGGCCGCGTGCTCGATGGGTGAAGCCCACGGCGCGGCCGGAGGTGCGGTGTTCGGGAGGGCCGGCTGCGGCACCCTCGATGCTGCGAGCGGGGAGGGGGGCGGTGGAGCCGCTACCGGCACCTGGGGAGTGGGCGGAGCCGGCGCTGCCGCGAGCGTTGGCGGTGGGGGCAACGTCGGAGGCGGAAGGCGTTGCTCGATGGTCGGATTCGGGAGTGCGGGCGCAGACTCATCCATGACTGTTCATCGGCGCGAACCCGCTCTGGGTGGAGTTCTTGACGAGATCTTGACCCGGGAGTCCGGGACACGCTCACAACGTGGCGAGTTCGGTGGCGATCGTCGCGACGGTGTCGGTGTGGATCGTGATCTGATCCGCGGGGAGGTCTCCGCCGGGGAGTTCGACGATGAACGCCACCCCGTTCTGGCCGGACAGTTCGTCACGCGCCCAGGTGGCAGCGATACCGGTGTAGATCCCTCCATCGCAACAGTCGGCAACGGGCAGCCCGCTGAGTTCGGCGTACCGAGCCCGCACCCGACCATCGCGGCCGCTGGACGGGATGATCAGGTTGGCGTCCTGGTGATACCAGATCGCCATGTCGGGACGGAGCTGGCTGATGAAAGCCACCATCGCCTGCGTCTCGGGTTCGCTCGCCGGGCCGGTGCCCGCGTATTGGCCGTCACCCGGTTGGCCGATCGGTCCCCAGCGCAGCGGGAAGTTCCGATTGAGGTCCACTTGGTTCGCGTTGTGGCGAACCTGTGCGGTCTGGCCGTCGGGGTTCATCGTGTCGACGAGCCACCACTCGACGTCGCTGGGGAGCTCCCCGGCCTCGGCGCGCGCTCGGAGCTGCTCGACGATCGGGACGCCGCCGTCCTCGTTGCCGTGGATCACACCGATCACCAGGACTCGTCGTCCGCCCACCGGCCCGAAGCGGTCGGCCACGATCGGTCGACCCTCGATCGAGGTTCCGAGCACGATCGAATCAGCGGTGAGATCGATCGATGCCGCCGGCGTCGCCGGCGGCAACGTGCTGGGTCGTCGTGGTGCTGGTCGTCGTGGTGCTGATCGGTGATGTGGTGGTCGTTGGAGTGGTGGTCGTCGGGGTCGGGAGCGACCTCGTGGCGGATGGTTCGACGCTGCCGGGAGCGAACAGCGGCGCGTCGTCGGACGTGACCGTCGGCGAGCCCGGCACGGGCAGCGTTGCTGCGGCGGTCGATCGCCCGTCGGATGCGTTGCACCCGGTGAGCAAGGTGACGGCGACCGCCGTCGCGGCGATTCCGAGTCGATGGGCGAGTTGGCTCACCAGCTCATGATCGCACCGAACGGAACGATTCGAGTGGCACCCACCGGCCGGGGAGGACCGATTCGAGCGCCGCACGCAGCGATGCCTGGTCGTCGTCGGCGAGCAGCGGCCACACGAACTCGCGCTCCTCCTCCCGCACGGCGCCGTCCGGGCCGACCGATCCGAGCCTGAAACCAGCGACGTGGACGGTGATCGAGCTGGTCGTCGTGCCGCCCTGGGCGCTTGGGTTGGAGTACGAGATCTCGCGGGAGTAGGTCGTCCACCGCAGCACCATTGCGATCGGCACGTCCGTCTTCCCGACACGGAGTGAGCCGTTCTCGAGCGCCATCGTCGGATTCGCCCGCAGGTTGCGACCGTGCAACCAGATCCACCCGCCGAGCAGCAATCCGATGCCGCCGAACAGGATCACGATGCCGAGCGCGCCGCCGGGTCCGGCAACGATGCCGACGACCACCGCGAGCACCGCGGCGGGAAGGCAGTACCACTTCAGGAATCGGGCCCTGCTCCGAGCCTCGGCCTCGTTGTCGATGGCGCGCCGCCAGATCACGTCCACGTTCGATTCATTGTTCATGGCTCCGACGGTATTCGTCGACCGTCAGCGCAGCGTCGCTCGGCTCGTTCGTCGTCCGCGGGGATCATCTGGGAGAGTTGCAGGCATGGCAATCGACTTCACGCTCACACCCGAACTCGAAGCACTCCGGATGCGGATCCGGGCGTTCGTGAACGACGTGATCAAGCCGGCGGAACAGGAGCTCGAAGGTCACGGTCCCGATGGTGAACGTGGCGAACCGCTCGAGGGCGGGGATCGCATCCGCAAGCTGATCGAGATGCGCAAGGCCGCGTACGAGGAGGGCATCTGGCTGCCGCACATGCCCGCGGAGTGGGGCGGCATGGGCCTCGGCCACGTCGAGCTCGCGATGGTGCAGGCGGAGGCGGCCAAGTCGTACTACGGGCCGTGGGTGTTCAACTGTCAGGCACCCGACGAGGGCAACATGCACACGCTGCTCCACTGGGGGACCGACGGAGCAGAAGGAGAAGTACCTCAAGCCGCTCTGTGAAGGAACCATTCGCGGCTCGTGCTTCGCGATGACCGAACCCGAGGTTGCCGGCTCCGATCCGACGCTGATCCAGACCCACGCGTACGAGGACGGCGACGAGTGGGTGATCAACGGACACAAGTGGTTCATCTCGAACGCCCGTCGCTCCGAGTTCGCGATCCTCGTGTGCCGGACGGAGGAGAATCCGGAGATCCCGCAGGCCGCCAACTCGGCGTTCCTGATCGACCTGCCGCAGGACGGATGGAACGACGTCCGCGAGGTCGAGACGATGCACGGCGGCACGGGTCACTCCGAAATCGTCATCACCGACCTGCGGGTCCACAAGGATCAGATGCTCGGGGGCCGGGGACAGGGGCACCTGCTCGGCCAGTACCGGCTCGGACCCGCTCGTTTGGCGCACTGCATGCGCTGGATCGCGCAGGCCGAAACGGCACTCGACATGATGGTCGATCGATCGCTCAATCGGTTCTCACACGGATCGATGCTGGCTGAGAAGCAGGGCATCCAGTGGATGATCGCCGATTCGACGATGGAGCTGTACCAGTCGAAGCTGATGGTGCTCCATGCCGCGTCCAAGATCGATGCTGCACACAAGCAGGGCGACAACACCCCGGCCGACGAGAAGGTCGACTTCAAGGGGGAGGTGTCGATGGCGAAGCACTTCGTGGCCAACATGTTGAACCGCGTCATCGACCGTTCGATCCAGGTGCATGGCGCACTCGGCTACTCGACCGATACGCCGCTCGCGCACATGTATCAGCACGCCCGCTGGGCCCGCTTTGCCGACGGCGCCGACGAGGTGCACCAGATGCGGATCGCTCAGCGCACGATCGCTGCGTACACCGACGAGGGCTCCACCCGCCGCGGTACCGGCAACCTCCCCATCTGACCCCGCGTCACGTAACGGGTCAGACCCATCACGTGACGCGTCACGTGATGGGTCAGACCCGTTACGTGACGGGTCAGCGGGCTCGCTCGATGTGGCGTTGTACGAGGTTCTCGAGGGCTTCCTGTCGGCCGCTGACTCCAGCCGGCTCGCCAGCGCTCAGCTGTGCGTCGTGGAGCTGTTGAAGCGTCACGTTGCCGTCGAGGATGTCCGCGCGGTCGTTCCACCCGGCATAGCGGGCGTCGCGGCGGGCGTCGAGTTCGTCGATCAGCGACGCCGCAGCGAGCAGCGACCGTGCCATCACGTCCATGCCGCCGATGTGACCGTGGAACAGATCGTCGCGCGCGATCGACTGGCGGCGGAGCTTGCTGTCGAACATCATGCCGCCGGTCGAGAAGCCACCGCCGCGGAGGATTTCGACCATGCCGAGCGTCATCTGCTCGACCGACACCGGGAACCGGTCGAGATCCCAGCCGAGGCGATCATCACCTGAGTTCGCGTCGACGGAGCCGAAGATCCCGGCGTTGACAGCGGTGGCGACCTCGTGGTGGAAGTCGTGGCCCGACAGCGTGGCGTGGTTGACCTCGATGTTGACCTTGATCTCGTTCTCCAACCCGTACCTCTGCAGGAACGCGTACACCGTTGCGACGTCGTAGTCGTACTGGTGCTTGGTCGGCTCCATCGGTTTCGGTTCGATCAGCAGTGTGCCGTCGAAGCCGATCGCGTGCTTGTGCTCGACGACCATGTTCATGAAGCGGCCCAGCTGGTCGAGCTCCCGCTTCATGTCGGTGTTGAGCAGCGTCTCGTAGCCCTCGCGTCCTCCCCAGAGGACGTAGTTGGCGCCGTCGAGCCGCTTGGTTGCCGACAGACAATGTGCGACCTGGGCGGCCGCGTACTGGAACATCGCCGGGTCGGGGTTGGTGGCGGCGCCGGCCATGAACCGCGGGTGCGAGAACGCATTCGTCGTGCCCCACAGGAGCTTGGTGCCGGTGCGCTCCATGTGCGCGGCGGCTTCATCAACCATCTCGTCGAGGTTGCGTGCCGACTCGGCGAACGTCGCGCCGAGAGGTGCAATGTCGCTGTCATGGAAGGAGAAGAACGGCGCACCCAGTTTCTCGAAGAACTCGAACGCTGCGGCCATCTTCAGGCGCGCGGCGTCCATCGCTTCGAGAGCGGCTGCGGCTCCCGAGGCAGTCGCCGGGTTCCACGGACGATCGAGCGTGCCGGAACCAAAGATGTCGGAACCGTCCCACGCGAAGCTGTGCCAGTAGCAGACACCGAAGCGGAGATGCTCGGCCATCGTCTTGCCGGCCACAGTTCGGTCGGCGTCGTACCAGCGAAATGCGAGCGGGTTGTCGGAGTCCGGTCCTTGGTACCGGATCGCATCGACATCGGGAAAGAATTCATCGGTCATATCAGCACACTCGTTCCGTGATTCGTTCGGTGGGATCATTCCTCAGGGTCTCGTTCGGAATGTCTGGACACCAGTATCACAGACGGGTTCACGCGCCATGGTCCTTGCCGCCGGCGACGAAGTGGTCACTCCTCGGGGGAGTCCGCCAGCGCATCCGTTGGCTCCCACGGTGTGGGGTCCGAGCCGCCGCGTTCGATTCGCAGGAACTGGTCGGCGTCAACGGTCGTCCACCGGTCGACTTCGCCGTCGGGCCAGTGAATCCGGATGTCGGCCTCTTCGGCGTCGCCCAGACCGGCGTGGATCCAGCCGATCTTGCCGCCGGCATGGCCGCCGCCCACCGTGACTTCCCTGATGATGGATCGATCGCCGGCCCGGACCTCGACCCAGGCACCGACAGCATCGACGTTCGTGGATGACTGACCCAGCTCGATCGCCAACCAGTGGCCCATCGGTATCGTCTGCGTCTCGTCGCCCCGCCCAACGTTCCTCCACACCGACGGACTCGACTCGCGGTTGACGACCACGATGTCGAGCAGACCGTCGAGGTTGAGGTCCACCAGTGACGCACCTCGTCCTCCCTCGTAGCTGAGGACGCCCGCGGTGTCGGCTTGCTCCTCGAACGTGCCATCGGCCTGTGCGATCAGCAGGTTGTTCGGATCGCGCATCGCGTGGTCCGTCTGCGCCTCGACGTTGCCCTTCGTGATGAACAGGTCGACGTAACCGTCGTTGTTCACGTCCTCGAACTCCGGATGCCACGCAGTCGACGGGAGGACGTCACCACCGACGAAAGGTCGTTGTGCCGTCACCCCGCGCCGCAGCGCGATGTCCCGATAGGTCGGAGCGGCGGGTCCAGCGTCGAGTGTCTGCAGCTTGTTGTCGCCCTGGCTCGTGATGAAGACCTCGGGGTAGCCGTCGTCGGTGACATCCTGACTGGCGATGCCCATGCCCCACAGCTGGAGCGGCGTCCATCCGTCGGCGTCGGTGTAGGCGCGAGGTGTTTCTCCGGGCGCCACCCGGAAGAGTTGCTCGCTACCGTCGGTGTAGTAGTGCCGGTCATTGGCCAGTCGGAGATCGGCTCGTCCCGATCGACTCCAGTCGCTGAACAGCATCGACAACGTGCAGTAGCCCGGAGTGAGCGCTACCGGTGGCCCGTACACGGTCCCGTCCGCCCCTGGCCGGACGAGCCGGCTGTCGGCGCACCGGTCGGCCTCGGGCTGCAGGTAGCTCCCGAACGCCAGTGTCGGCAGGACACTCGATGCCTCCCAGGTTGCGCTGAAGGCCGTCGTCCAGTCGGCGCCACCGTCGATGCCCATCTGTTCGTTGGCCTCCTCGAACCGGCAGTCACCCGTGCCGAACAGAACGACGTCGTCGCCGCGGCGAAGCACCGCGAGGTCCTGGTGTCCATCGCTGTTGATGTCGAGCGGGTACACGCCGGTGACAGCGACCAGGTCGGTCACGGGTGAGGGCAACGGCTTGAACCGCACCTCGCCGCCGACCGCGCTCAGATTCCGGTAGAGCGCCGCTGGTGAGCTCCCTCCGGCGAAGAACAGGTCGACGCGTCCGTCGTCGTCGCAGTCGAACGCGGCCACACCCCCGCCGACGAAGTGCTCGAACTCGCCCTCGTAGGAGTGCTCGATGCCGGCCGTTGCCGACTCGTCGACGAAATGTGGGGTGTCACCGACCGAGGTCACCGCGGTGGTCGGATCGTTGCGGACGGCAATGATCGCAACCACGCCGACGCCGAGCAGCACGACGACCGTTGCCGCGATCCACATCCGTGTTCTGCGCGATCGAGGGTGGTAGTGGTCAGGTTCTGGGGCCGAGGTGAACGGAGCCGGTTGGGACATCGATGTAGATTCTCGCGCCGCATGAGTCGTCCAGCACTTCACCTGCGTGCCGCAGCAGTCACCGTCGTTGTCTCAGTGGGTGCGACCGTGTTCCCTGCGTGCTCCTCCGATCCACCTCCGTACGCCGTCGACGGCTGCACCAGGGATGACCACGGGGGGCGGTCGGTGGCACGGGTGTGGGACGAGACGATGCTCGAACTCATCCGCGAGGTCGTTCCGGCGCCCACCGTGCACGCCCGGAACCTGTTCCACACGTCGGCCGCGATGTGGGACGCCTGGGCTGCCTACGAGCCCGATGCGGATGGCTACTTCGTCGACGAGCAGCACACCGCCGACGACGTCGCAGCGGCCCGGGAGGTAGCGATCAGCTACGCCGCCTACAGGATCCTGATGTGGCGTTACGAAACCGTGTCCGATCTGCCGGAGGCGGCCGAGCAGCTGGACGCAGTGATGGAGTCGCTGTGCTACCGGACCGATGTCGAGTCGACGGAGGGCGACGATCCCGCGGCACTCGGCAACCGCATCGCGCAGACAGTGATCGAGTTCGGCAGCGCCGATGGAGCGCTCGAGGACGATCGATACGTCGACAGTACGTACCGGGCAGCGAACAACCCGTTGATCGTCGACGAGCCCGGCGCGGTGATGCGCGACCCGAACTCGTGGCAGCCGTTGTCGCTCGGGCTCCAGCTGTCGCAGAACGGCGTGCCGATCCCCGGCAACGTCCAGACCTACATCGGCCCGCACTGGGGGTATGTGACATCGTTCGCTCTGCCCGAGTCGCCGACCGGTACGCCGATCGATCCCGGTCCTCCGCCGCGTCTCGGCGACCCGGCGACCGACGCGGAGTTCAAGCGAGCTGCCGTCGACGTGGTGCGCTACAGCTCGCAATTGGATCCGACCGACGGCGCGGAGATCGACATCAGTCCCGCGGCGGCTGGGAACAGCACGCTCGGCACCAATGACGGAACCGGCTACGACCGGAATCCCGTGACCGGCGAGCCGTATCTGCCGCAACCGACGTTGCGTGCGGACTACGAACGGGTCATCGCCGAGTACTGGGCCGACGGGCCGACGTCGGAGACACCTCCCGGTCATTGGAATCTCATCGCCAACACCGTCGCCGACACGCCCGGGTTCGAACGTCGTATCGGTGGCGAAGGGCCCGAGGTCGACCAGCTGGAATGGGACGTCAAGACGTACTTCGCGCTCAACGGTGCAGCGCACGATGCCGCCATTGCCGCATGGGGGCTCAAGGCGCACTATGACTCGGTGCGCCCAATCTCGATGATCCGCTACATGGGCGGTCTGGGCCAATCCAGCGATCCCGCGGGTTCCTCGTACCACCCGGACGGACTTCCGCTCGTCGCTGGGCTGATCGAGGTGGTGACTCCGGAGTCGAGTGGGCCGGGCGAACGACACGAGGATCTCGCCGGCCGCAAGGGAGCGATCGCGGTGCTCGCGTGGAGAGGGGCGCCCAACGACGCTGACACGGAGACGAGCGGGGTGGGCTGGATCCGCGCCGTCGACTGGGTCCCCTACCAGCGCCCGACCTTCGTGACGCCATCGTTCGCCGGATACGTCTCGGGCCACAGCACGTTCAGTCGAGCCGCCGCCGAGGTGTTGACCGGAATCACGGGGAGTCCCTTCTTCCCGGGCGGGTCGTCGGGCTTGTCGGTCCGCAAGGGCACGTTGTTGCACGAGGAGGGGCCGTCCGCGGACGTCGACCTTCAATGGGCCACCTACTACGACGCGGCTGACGAGGCGGGTATCTCACGGCTTCACGGCGGCATCCACATCCCGCAAGACGACACGGAGGGCCGCAAGATCGGCGCCGAGGTGGGCGTTGGTGCCTGGACGCTTGCTCAGCGGTACTTCGACGGATCCGCAAGCCGGTGACGCTCTCGCACGGAAAGGGACTCTGGGATTGCTGAGTTCTCGAGCTGCTTGGTGTTATGGTTCCTCCGCTTGCCGATCACGAGACGGCGAGCTCATCATCAAGGGGAGAAACAGAATGAGAATCCGACGTATAGCGTCCGTTGCCGTCGTGGCAGGGCTCGTCGTTGCCGCGTGCGGCAGCGACGACGACTCGTCTTCGTCAAGCAGCGAAGCACCTGCAGAAACCGGTGCCGCAACCGAGGGCACCGAGGCCAGCGGCGACACCGAGGCCAGCGGCGACTGTGTCGTCGGCGTCTCCTGGAACAACTTCCAGGAAGAGCGCTGGGGCAAGTTCGACGAGCCGGCGATGAAGGCAGCGATCGAAGCCGGCGGCGGCTCCTACGTCTCGAACGACGCGAAGTCGTCGGCCGAGACGCAGGCCAGCAACGTCGAGAACCTGATCTCGCAGGGCGCCAACGTGGTCGTCATCCTCGCGCAGGACGGCACCGCCATCATCCCATCAGCGCAAGCGGCCATTGCCGAAGGCGTTCCGGTGATCGCCTACGACCGTCTCATCGAGGATCCTGACGTTCTGTACCTCACGTTCGACAACGAACTGGTGGGCGAGATGCAGGCCCAAGCGATCTACGATGCCGTGCCGACCGGTAACTACGTCATCATCAAGGGCAACAGTGCCGACGCCAACGCAGACTTCCTGCGCGGCGGAGCCGAAAAGGTCATCGGTGACCCGGTCGCCGCCGGTGACATCACCATCGTCGGCGAGAGCTACACCGACAACTGGGATCCGGCGAACGCGCAGGCTTCGATGGAGCAGTTCCTGACCGCGGAGAACAACGACATCCAAGCCGTGATCTCCCAGAACGACGGCATGGCCGGTGGCGTCATCGCCGCACTCGAAGCACAGGGCCTCGACGGCCAGGTGCCCGTGTCCGGTCAGGACGGTGACCAGGCAGCCCTCAATCGGGTGGCACTCGGCACGCAGACCGTTGACGTCTGGAAGGACGCCCGCGAACTCGGCACGGCCGCCGGTGAAGCGGCGATCGCCCTCTGCGCCAGCCCCGACCCGTCAGCGGTGTCCGGTGCGGCGGCGTTCACGACGCCCGGTGGCAACGATGTCAGCGCCATCTTCCTGGAGCCGATCCCCATCACGCAGGACAACCTCGATCTGGTTGTCGACGCCGAATGGATCAGCACGGAGGACCTCTGCCAGGGGGTCGAGGCCGGCTCGGTGGCAGCCTGCGGCTGACCGCAAGCTAGACATGAAGTAAGTGTGTTGTGGACGTGCCCCTCGCTTTCGGGCGGGGGGCACGCCTGCTGTACCGGACGACGTGATGAGCAGAAAGCGTGACGATGACTGACACACAGGTGGAGCCCGCCGCGACCCCGAAGACATCTGCTTGGCGATCCGGTCTCGCCTCCGCCGAGATCGATACTCGGATGGTCGGGATGGTCGTTGCGATCGCGGTGATCTGGGTCGGCTTCGACCTCATGTCGGGCGGCGACTTCCTGACCGCCCGCAACCTGTGGAACCTCTCGGTGCAGAGCACGTCGATCGCCATCATGGCGACCGGCATGGTGTTGATCATCGTGTCTCGCAACATCGACCTGTCGGTCGGTTCGCTCCTGGGATTCCTGGGCTATGTGATGGCCATGGTGCAGACCCGATGGATCCCCGACACGTTCAACCTCGGGCTCGAACGTCCCTACACCTGGGTGCTCGCGCTCGCGGTCGGGATCGTGGTCGGTGCGCTCGTCGGCCTGTTCCAGGGATTCCTGATCGGCTACATCCGAATCCCTGCATTCATCGTGACGCTCGGTGGCTTCCTGATCTGGCGAGGCCTGATCTTCCGGTTCGAGCAGGGCCAGACGCTCGCGCCGCTCGACTCGACGTTCTCGTTGCTCGGCGGAGGGCCCAAGGGTTCGCTCGGCGATTGGAAGAGTTGGCTGCTCGGCGCGGTGGGCTGTGCCCTGATCATCACCAGTGTGCTCCTCGCCCGGCGGCGGCGGCAGCGCTACGACCTGCCGCTGCGCCCGACGTGGGTCGACTCGGGTATGGCCGTGATCGGCTGCCTGGTCATTCTCGGGGCGGTGTGGATCGCCAACAGCTACTACTGGCCAGAGCAGCTGGCACGTCGGCGCGCGGAAGAACGAGGGATCCCGTGGCCGGAGGGTGGCCTCCAGATCTCGACGGGTGTTGCTTACCCCGTCCTCATCCTCATCGTAGTGACGTTGCTGATGACCTACCTTGCCCGTCGCCGCCGCTTCGGCCGGTATGTCTACTCCATCGGCGGCAATCCCGAAGCCGCGGAACTGGGCGGTATCAACACCCGCAAGATCATCATGCTGACATTCGTGCTGATGGGCGTGCTGTGCGCAGTGAGTGCAGCGGTCCAGACGGCCCGACTGAATGCTGCCGTGACGAACCTCGGGGTGCAAAACGAACTCGATGTGATCTCGGCTGCAGTCATCGGTGGCACGTCATTCGCGGGCGGTACCGGGACGATTCCGGGGGCTGTGCTCGGTGCAGTCATCATGCAGTCGTTGCGGTCTGGCATGGTGCTCCTCAAGGTCGACTCACCGATGCAGGACGTGGTGGTCGGACTCGTGCTGATCACCGCGGTCGGTCTCGACTCCGCCCTCCGCAAGAACACGAACTGAGCGGGGAGGACACGATGACAGATCTGCTCACATCCGATACCGCCGCCGACTCCGGCTCGCCACACGTTCCGCTGGTGGACATGAGAGACATTCGCGTGTCGTTCGGCGGTGTGCACGCGGTCGACGGTGTCTCGATCGACCTCTACGCGGGCGAGGTGGTCGCCCTGGTCGGAGGAAACGGGGCGGGCAAGTCGACGCTGATCCACACGCTGGCCGGCGCGCATCCGGCCGATGCCGGACAGATATCGATCAGCGGGCAACCCGTCACCATCAACAACCCTCGCGACGCTCGCGAGTACGGGGTCGAGGCGATCTATCAGAAGCTTCGCGCTGGCGGACAACATCGATGCCGCGGGGAACGTCTTTCTCGGACGTGAACTCCGGACGCGATTCGGGTCGCTCGACGATTCGGCGATGTCGTCAGCCACCAAGAAGCTGATGGCTCGGCTCAATCCCCGGTTCAAGAACCTCCGGACACCGGTGAGGTCGCTCTCGGGTGGCCAGCGGCAGTCCGTGGCGATCGCCAGGGCGGTCCACTTCAATGCCAAGATCCTCATCATGGACGAGCCCACCGCCGCGCTCGGACCGGCGGAGACCGCAGAGGTGCGCGAGCTGGTCACGCAACTCAAGTCGGAGGGCATCGGCATCTTCCTCATCAGTCACGACATCCACGACGTGTTCGACCTGGCTGACCGGGTCACGGTGATGCTCCAGGGCAAGCTCGTCGGCACGGTGAACAAGGCGGATGTCACGAAGGATGAGGTGCTCGCCATGATCATCATGGGCAAGCACCCAGGTGAAGTCACCAAGGAGGACGTGAAGGAACTCCACGACGGCATCTGACTCGATCGTCTCCGCTGGTGGAAGACTGGTCCCAGCCCGGCGGCGTCCGCCGCATTCCTGATCTGGTTGACCGGGACTGAGTTCTCCCCGGGCGGCCTGGCCCGTGGCGGATCGGCCAGGCCGCCCCGCCAGCTCAACGTGCCGCTGCTCTGATCGCGTCGATCACCGCCATGTTGGCGTGTGCGTCGTTGGGCGGCAGCGGGGCTGACATGCCGCCGAGGGCAGCTTGCGCGAACGCGTCGGCCTGAAGCGTGTACTGGTCGGCGGGCGCGAATTCTTCGGTCTCGGTTGCGGGAGCCGTCGGCGGCTGACCGCCGGCGGTGATGAAGATGCGCGTCGGGCGATCGGTCGGAGCGTTGAACGGGATCTCGACCTCGATGCGTCCCGACGTGCCGATCACATGGACTCGCTGGTACAGCTCGGTGCGAGTGCTCACCGTGAACGTTGCGTGGGCGGTCCCGAAGCGCATCATCGCCGACGTGAGGATGTCGACGCCCGACATCAGATCGTGGTGCGCGATCGCCTGGACGTCGTCGGGCTCGGCACCGAGCAGCCACCGGGCCACGCTGATGGGATAGCAGCCGATGTCCATCAAGGCTCCGCCGCCGAACTCGGCGATGTTGCGGATATTCGCCGCGTCGTCGTTGAAGTACGAGAACCACACCTGGACGGCTCGGAGCTCACCGATGCGGCCGTCGTCGACGAGCTGCTTGGTTCTCAGCCACTGGGGATGGAATCGGTACATGAACGCCTCCTGGAGCAGCACGCCGGCCGCCTTGCAGTGGTCGATCACCTCGGACGCTTCGCCCACGTCGAGCGTGAGTGGTTTCTCGCAGAGCACGTGCTTGCCGGCGTCCGCCGCCCTCATCGTCCACTCGGCGTGGAGATGATTGGGAAGCGGGATGTACACCGCGTCGACGTCGTGCGCCGCCAGGAGTTCTTCGTACGAGCCGTAGGCCTGCGGGATGCCGAGGTCTGCAGCGACCGTCGCGGCGCGCGCCCGGCTCACGCGATGCGATGGCGACGACGTCGCCGTTTCGGCTCTGCTGAATCGCTGGGATCACCGATTTCCGTGCGATCTTCGCGGTGCTGAGTACACCCCATCGCAGTTGTTCGTCGAAGGATTCGAGGTCACCGGTCATCGCCTCACCGTAGCCACCCCCGGCACCCGAGGCTCTGGCTGCGATCGAGGGCTGGAGCTAGGGTCGCCAGTCCGTCGAGTGCCTGGGAGTGGCGAGTGGATTCGAACCCGATCATCGAACTGTTGGACCGCAGGCTCCGTCTTGCCGTGATCGGCGGGGGACCTGGCAGCTTCATCGGGGCGATGCATCGCACGGCCGCCCGCCTCGACGACCGCTACGAACTCGTGGCGGGGGTGCTGTCGTCCGACGCGGAGCGGGCTCGGGCCGCAGGCGCGTCGCTGGGGATCGACGCCGATCGTGTCCACGGCGGTGCCATCGAAATGCTCGACGCGGAAGCCGAACGTGATGACGGCGCCGACGTCGTGGCGATCATGACGCCGAACGACAGTCATCACGAGTTCTCGCTCGCAGCACTGCAGCGGGGGTTCGACGTGATCTGTGACAAGCCGCTGACGAACACACTCGACGAAGCCCGGGAGGTGGTCGCCGCCGTCGAGGCGAGTGGTCGGGTGCTCTGTCTGACCCACAACTACACGGGCTACCCGATGGTCCGCCAGGCCCGGGCGATGGTCGGCGCCGGAGAACTCGGAACGATCCAGCTCGTGCAGGTCGAATACGTCCAGGGTGGCAAGGCGGGCGAACGCGACCCCGACCCCGATGGGGACCTGCCCTGGCGGTACGACCCGGTTCGCGGTGGGCCGTCGCTGGTGATGGGCGACATCGGCACCCACGCCCACAACCTCGTGCGGTTCGTCACCGGGCTCGAGGTCAGCGAACTTGCCGCCGAGGTCGGGCACATCGTCGAGAATCGACTCGTCGACGATTACGCGGGTGCGATGCTCCGCTTCGACAACGGTGCTCGCGGCTCGTTCTGGGCCACCCAGGCGGCCGCCGGCGTCGAGAACTGCTTGCGACTCAGGGTCTCGGGGACCGACGGGACGCTCGAGTGGATGCAGGAGACGCCGACGCAGCTGACATTCAAACCGCGGGGCGCGCCGGCCCAGGTCCGTACGCCCAACGGACCCGGCACGCTGCCGCTCTCCGCTCGAGCCAGCCGCATCGTGGCCGGGCATCCGGAGGGGTTCCACGAGGGGTTCGCCAACGTGTATTCCGATGCGGCCGAGGCGATCGCGGCGCGCCGGGCCGGCGTCGTCCCGGATCCGTTGGCGATGCACTTCCCGACGGCTGAGGACGGGCTGCGCGGGGTTGCGTTCGTCGAAGCCGCGATCGCCTCGAGTTCGAACAACGGGGTCTGGACCCGCGTCAGCTGATCGGCGGTGACGATCAGGTCTCGAACTGCTCCGCGATCAGGTCGAGCGACCGCCCGGACTCCAAGGGGCTGTTCGGGCGACGCTGTCACGACCGGGGCGAATGCCATTCCTGGGATCGGACGACGCCTTGCCGCTTGCCTGCGCTCGGGGCGTCCCCGGGAAAGCTCAGCAGGGACCTGCCACGATCGTCGGGAGCTATGTACAGGACGTGGAGAGTTCAACGAAGGCCGCGTTGTGGACGTTGACGCATGTCAATCCAGTAGTGGTAACGGGACCGTCGACGAGGCTGTCAGCCACCATCACCGTCGCACCAGTCGTTCCGTTGTTGAAGAGGCTGTTCAACTCACCGGTGATCGACGAACTCCGAATCGTCACCGTCGAGTCGTCACCGTTGTACACGCCGTAGCTGGTGGTACCGGTGGCGGTGACGGTCACATTGGTCATCGCGATCGTCGACGACAAGACGCTGTAGACGCCGGAGGACTGGCTGTCACCGCTGGCGGTGGCGATCACGTTGTTCATCACTGGCGACGACGAAAGGTTGTTCACGCCCCTGCTCGGCCCGCCACCGGTACCCGTGCCGGTGGCGACCACATTGGTCATCACCGGCGACGAATCGAGGTTGTAGACACCGTTGCTGAAGCCGCCGCTGATGGAGGTGGCGATCACATTGGTCATCGAGATCGACGTCGAGTCTCGGACTTGCACCGCGTTGTTGTAGCTGGCGCCGCCCGTGGTGGTGGCCGTGACGTGGAGCATCGAGAACGCCCCGTCCGTCACACCTTCCACGGACACTCCACTCGTGTTGCTACCGCCGCCGCCGGTGTTGTTGATGGTCAGGTGACGGATCTCTGCGGTGATGTCCGCGGCAGACAAGACCTCAGAATTCCGAAGCGATGAAGTAGAACTGCCGCACGCGCAGTTGATGGTGGTGACGTCTTGTCCGGAGCCTTCGACATCAACATGGTCTTTCAAGACCACGGGCGAGGATTCGGTGTACACACCCGGAGCGATCTTGATCACGTACGGGGTGGCGGCTGTGGCGTCGGTGATCGATGCCAATGCTGTCGACAACAACGTGAAGTCACCACCGGATTCTGCGACCCACACCACACGTGCTGGCCGCGGAGCGTCCGCCCCGTCCTGCCCTGGCAGACCTTGTTCGCCGGGGTCACCTTGTGGTCCTGGCGCTCCGTCGGCACCGTCAACGCCGGGTTCACCTTGTGGTCCTTGCGCCCCATCGACACCGTCGGCGCCGTCTGCGCCGGCCGGTCCCTGCGGCCCGATCTCTCCTTGTGGTCCGATCTCTCCTTGTGGTCCGGGGGGTCCTTCCGGGCCGACCACGACCTGCTCCGGGTGTGTAGTAGCCGGTCACGTCCAAGAGAACGTGCGGTGGACGCCGATGTTGCTCGCACCGTTGAAGAAGATGTCGACCTGTCCGATGTTCGCACCCGTCACGGGCACGCTGACGGTGCCACCGTTCGCAACCCTGACCCCTGCCGCGAAGTTGATGGTCGACGTCGATGGGATGCCGGTCGCGTCACCGGGACGCACGGACACGAATGCCGTCCGTCGTTGGGCGCACCACTGTGACATTGAAGACGATGCCGGTTGCTCCCGCCGGCACGACCTGCTTCGAGCCGGTGTCGGTGTCGATCGTCCCGGTCACCAACAGCTTCCGCGACACACCGGAGATGAACGCACCCGTCAGTCCGACATTGTCCGGGCCGCTGCGGGTGTCGAGCACCCGGGTGGGTGACACCGGGACGAACAACGACGTTGTGTCATCGGCCTGCACCGCCACCAGACCACCGGCGCCGAGGGTGATCGCAACCGCCGCACCGATCGCTGCCCAACGAGACCTCCACCCCGCCCGTCGTGATCCAGAACCCGAAGATCCACGCGTTCTGACGGTTCTCATGCCAACAACGCTTCTCCGTGGCAGGGATACGGCACAGAGGCGATGGTCCTCTCGCTCGGCGAGCGAGTCGCCCCGCCTGATCGCCATGCGCAGAACCGTCGGCGACAGAGCCGGTTCGGACTTCACGAAGATGCCGACCTCTGCGAGCCATACCGCGACGGCTGCCGGCGACACCCCTGCCCGTCGCTCTCCGCATGTCGTCCTTCCAGGGTGCATGGAGTGCACGGCGCGAATGGGCCGCCAATCGAACGGGCCGCCAATCGAACGGGTCACTCGCACGGGTCACTCGACGTCGCGGAGATCTTCCTTCCAGGCCCGGAAGCGGTCGTGTGTCGTCCCGCCGGGACCAGCCCCTTCGGCGCCGCCGTCGGGGAACAGTCGCAGCGTGTATTCGGCGCCGGTCGTCTCGTGGGCGGCCCAGTAGCGGGCGTCTCCATGCTTGGCCGGACCGGCGCGCCAGAGGATCCATGGCCCGATGCGGCGTTTGTACTCGGCAACCGGGGTGTCCGGTAGGTCGTCGCCGAGGGTGAGGAGGGACGCCGGGGCTTCGACCCATGCGGTCGCCGGGATGTTGCGATCGCGAATCGGCGTGGGCGGAAGATCGGCCGTGTGGACCGGCGTGTCGTCGGTCGGGCGCTCGTCGTACTTCACCAGCCGCGCTCGACCCATTCGTCGAGATGTGGCCGTTCGGTGCCGATCGTGGTGTCGAGGCCGTGGCCCGGCAGCACGATCGTGGTGTCGGGGAAGGTGAACAGCCGGTCGTTGATCGAGTGGATGATCGTGTCGAAGTCGGCATCGTCGAAACTCGTGTTCCCAGGACCGCCCGGAAACAGTGTGTCTCCGGTGAACAGCAGTGGGGTGCCCTCGAGCGCGAACGAGATCGAGCCGGGCGTGTGGCCCGGGTTGTGGATCGCGTGGAGGCGCAGCTTCCCGAACTCGATGACCTCGGTGTCGTCGAGGAAGACGTCGTAGCCGACCTCGTCGAGCTTGGGGGCGTCCAGCTTGGTGACCGCGACCTCGTAGCCCGCCTCGCGCATCGCCGGCACCGCCTGGATGTGGTCCCAGTGGCCGTGGGTCTCGAGCACCCGTCGCACCCCGAGACGTCGGCACAGTTCGAGGAGTTGCTCGTGTTCGTTGGCGGCGTCGATCAACACGGCGTCGCCGGTGCGGACGCAGCGGACGACGAAAACGTTGTTCTCGTACGGTCCGACGACGACCTTGTGGACCTCGACGTCGGCGTTCGACCAGTGGAGCGTGTTCGGCGGTGGGTCTGTCGGTCGTGCGGCCATCGGTCGAGTCTGGCACGCCAGCGCGCAGACCGGTCGAGCGTGCCCGAGCAGGCGGTTCGGTAGTGTCCGGTTGAGTGGATCGCAACGCGTGGCTCCGACGGGGGGTTCTCCTGCTCGTCGCAGCGCCCGTCGCGGCCGCGTTGTTGTCCGCCCTCGCGAGCGTGGTGCCCGACCGGCTGATCCTCGACTCCCTCGTCGGCAGCGTGCAGCGCCAGGAGATCATCAACATCCCACAGGTCGGCGTCTCCGGACGCGGGGTCGACGTGTTCTCCGACTGCATCGCACTCACGATGGGCCTCGGCGACACCGACGGCGGACTCGCCTCCATCTGGCTCCGCAGCCCCACGCTCGGGAGTTGTAACGGTGCGATCGAGTCGATCCGGCTCTATGAGTCCGGGCAGGGTCTCTCCGGTGGCTACGAGTACTTCCGGTACTGGCACGGCTACACGGTGGTGTCACGACCGCTCGTGGCGACCATCGGGGTGACGGGGACGCGGATCGTTCTGTTCTGGGCGTTCGTCGGTGTCCTCGCGGGGTTCGCTCGGCGGCTGTGGCGGTTTCACGGCCCCGTCGCTCCGGTGGCGCTCTTGGCGCCGTTCCTCCTGACGAGCGACACGGTGGAGTTGGCGCGCAGCCTTCCGCACGGCGTCCCTGCCCTCGTCGCCGTCGGTGGCGCCTGGGCCGTCCACCGAGCCGCTGCCGGGCCGTCGCCCGACGCCGTCGACCTACCGTCCAGGGGCTCGAACGATCTCGGCCTCGCGACGATCGCGTTCGTTGCCGGCAGTTGTTACGTGTTCGTCGACGTCCTGACGACGCCGCCAGGCGTCTGGGCGCTCGTCATCTGCGTGGCCATGCTCGGATCGGCTCGCCGGTTCGCCGGAGTCCGCCTCGCAGGTCGCGGGGCCCTTGCAGGAGCGGCGTGGATCAGCGGTTGGGCGTGGACATGGCTGTCGAAGTGGGCGATCGCGGCTGCTGTGCTCGGCACCGACCGGGTCCGCGATTCGATCGGCGAGGCGATCGACGACCGTATCGCCGGCGAACGTGACTACATCGATCTCGCTCCGTTCAACGCGATCGAGATGAACGTGGAGACCTGGTTCGATCATCCACTCACGCCCGCGGTGCTCGTGGCGATCGCAGTCGGCACCTTGCTGACCTGGAGAAGCGCCGCCCATCGCAGCGTGTGGCGCAGCCGGCTGATCCTCGCGTTGCCCGCACTCCTGCCGTTGCTGTGGTTCGAGGTGCTGCGCAACCACTCGCTGGTCCACGTGCTGTTCGTGTATCGGTCGCTCGGCGTCAGCGCCGGAATCGTCGCCGTCGCGCTCCTCGTCGGGCCGGCATCGCTGCGGGTCGACCAGCCGGCCGGGCGGGTCGAGCCGGACGGGTCCGACGCAAGGAGTCCTGACGACGTTCGTGCGACGGGTTGAGTTCGCTGGTCGGTTGAGTTCGCTGGTCAGCGGCGTTCCAGGCCGAGGACGCCGATGACGAACGACGCGAGGACGAGTTCGGCGCCGATCGCAACCGCAGTCACCGACGGGATGACGATCCGCATCGTCTCCGACGGGTCGAGCCCCTCGAACGACTCCGAACCCCAGACCACCACCGCGATGATCGACCCGGCGGCGCCGGCGACGATGAGCAGAAGGCCCGCGACGAGCACTCGTTCGAGGCTCAGCCGCTGCAGCCACCGGACGAGGCCGTCGTTCTCCGGAAGCAGTCCGGCCGACACCGAGTAGACGCGTGCAAAGCACGCGAGCACGATCGCGTTGAACCCGACCACGACGGCGAGGTGCGCGTACAGCAGGGCATGGATGTCGAATTCGACCGACCCGACCCGGGCCGGCCCCGGGAGGAGTACGGCGAGGCCGATCAAGCCGAGCACCACGAGCACCATGCCGGGGATCAGCAGCAGCCAGCGGGGGGAGAAGAGCAGGAGGAACCGGAGGTGTCGCCATCCGTCACGCCAGGTGCGCAGATGCGGCTCGCGTGTGCGCCCGTCCGGGCTCAGCGTCGTCGGGACTTCGCGGACGTCGAGGTCGTCGAGCGACGCGCGGACGACCATCTCACTTGCGAACTCCATCCCTGTCGTCCGCAGATCGAGGTCGAGGATCGCCTCGCGTCGGAACCCCCGCATGCCGCAATGGAAGTCGCCGATGTCGGTCGAGAACAGACGTCGGCCGATGAACGACAGCACGGGATTGCCGAGCACGCGGTGCACTGTCGGCATGGCACCCGGCTCGATCCCGCCCTTGAAACGATTCCCCATCACGAGGTCGGCGCCGGCATCGAGCGCCTCGACGAACGGGCCGAGGTCGTCGAGCGCGTAGCTGTCGTCGGCATCGGCCATGATCACGTAGTCGGCGCCGGCCTGCTCGATCCCGGCGCGCAGCGCGGCGCCGTACCCGCGCTCGTCGACGTCGACCACGATCGCCCCGTTGCGCCGTGCGATCTCCTGGGACCCGTCGGTGCTGCCGTTGTCGGCGATGACGATCTCCAGGTCGAGGCCGAGGCCCTTCGCCGACGTCGACGCCTTCCGGATGCAGGTCTCCAGTGTCTCGGCCTCGTCGAGACACGGCATCACGACGCTGAGATCGGGTCGTGCCCGGCCGTCGGATTGCCCCGCATCGGACGAAGATCGCCGGGGAAGCCGATCCGGAGCGGGGCTAGCGTCGTCGAACATGGAGGGTGAAACCGGACCCAGTATCGCCGATCGGGCGCACCGACGTGTACATCGTCGTCTGGTCTTCGACCGTCGCCGCGAGCGGCTGGCTGCGGCCCTCGTCACAGCGCTTCCCGACGAACGGTCACATGTGCTCGACATCGGTTGTGGGAGCGGCGAGATCGGTTCCGACCTGGAGGATGCAGGCCACCGGGTGATCGGTGTCGAGGTGCTCGCTCGGGACACGTGTGCGATCCCGTTCGCCCGCTTCGACGGACGTCGGCTGCCGTTCCCCGACGGCGCATTCGACGACGCCGTCATCGTCGACGTGCTGCATCACACCGCCGACCCGACCGCCGTGCTCGCAGAAGCGCGTCGCGTCACGACCGGCTCGGTCGTGTTGAAAGACCACTTCGCGGAGTCCGGTCGAGCCCGGTTCACTCTCGGCGTGATGGATTGGGTGGGCAATCGACAGTTCGGTGTCGGGCGCGAGGGCGCGTATCTGTCGCGTTCCGAGTGGGACCACGTGTTCGACGCCGCCAGGCTCACCGTCGACGATGTCTCGGAGTCGCTCGATCTCTATCCGACTCCCGCGAAGCCGTTCTTCGAGAACGGGTTGCACTTCGTCGCACGGCTGGTCGATCGTGAGTCGGCGGGTAGTGACGATCCCGTCGGCGGGTGAATGTGACCGAATGGACCGAGTCGACGCAACCCAACGCAACCACGACGCGGCGCGGCGCACCCGGTCGCGGACGGGCAGTTGCGGAGGCGATGGCGTGGGCGGCCTACTCCGTGAGTGCCCGCCTGAACTCTGAGCGGCGCGCCCTCACGCGCTGACGACGTCGAAGTCGAGGCCCATCGCCACGCCGATGTGCGTCGGGTCGAACGTGACGAATCGGATCGGACGAGGGAGGCGCTGCGCAGCGGCGAAGTGGATCGCGTCGCTCAGCCGGACCGGCTGCGACGCGGGCGAGCGAGGCGGCCAGGTCGAGGCACCGCTGATCGACCGGGACGACGTGCAGGTGATCCCACGCGAGCCGGATCGCGTCTTCGAGGTCGAGCCGGAGGAAGCGGTCGTCGACGAGTCGGTCGATCGCCGGCAGCGCCTCGGTCAGCGCCATCGCCGAGGCGGCCCACACCGGGTCGCCGGCGAGCGCGTCGAGGGCGACGGCGCGCTGCGGACCGTCGACTGCGATGGCGAGCAGCGCCGACGTGTCGAGCACCACCGTCATCGGTCGCCCCTCGATGGCATCTGGGTCGAGATCGACCCGGAAGGCGGGTCGATCACGACCCGGAACGGTTGGAAGCGGGTCATCCGCGCAGCTCGCGGAGGACCTGGTCGATGCGCACGCCGGCCCACACGGACACGGGTTCGGGCGGCGCGCCACTCGCTCGTTCGGCGGGGCGGCGATCACCGCGCCGGACCCGAGCAGCCGCTCGAGGTCGGGGGCATCGGCGTCGAGCGGGCCGAGTTGGGCGACCGGGCGACCGCTGCGCGTCACGACGGTGCGTTCGCCCGCAGCGGCGCGCCGAACTGCGTCGGTGAGCTCACCGCGCAGCTCGCGGATCCCGGTCGAACGGCTTGTGTCCACATGTGTACACAAGCAGATTTGTGGCGGATCCGCAACCACGTCATGATCTGCGGCATGAACTTTGCATTCACCGAAGAGCAGGAAGAGCTGCGCAACACCGTCCGGGCGTTCCTCGAGAACAAGTCGTCCGAAGAGGCCGTGCGCGAGCAGATGGAGACCGAGCAGGGCTACGACGAGGCCGTCTGGCGCAGATGGGTGAGCAGATGGGCCTCCAGGGTCTCGCGATCCCCGAGGAGTACGGCGGGTCGGGCTACAGCTTCGTCGAGCTCGGCATCGTGCTCGAGGAGATGGGCCGCGCCCTGCTGTGTGCACCGTTCTTCTCGACCGCAGTGCTCGCGGCCAACACGCTCATCCACTCGGGCGACGACGCCGCCAAGCAGGCGCATCTTCCGGGCATCGCATCGGGCGAGACGATCGCCACGGTCGCCTACGTCGAGCCCTCGGGCAAGTGGGACGAGTCGGGCATCACGATGGAGGCCTCGGGCTCGGGCAGCGATGTCACCCTCAGCGGCACCAAGTCGTTCGTCATCGACGGCCACGTCGCCAACCTGATCATCGTCGCCGCCAAGTCGCCGGCCGGCACCAGCCTGTACGCCGTGCAGGGCGATGCGTCGGGTCTCACCCGCACGTCGCTGTCGACGATGGACCAGACGCGCAAGCAGGCGAAGCTCGACTTCGACAACACGCCCGCCACGCTCATCGGCGAAGAGGGCAAGGGCTGGGAGATCCTCTCGAACGTGCTCGACCTCGTCGCCGTCGGCCTCGCCGCCGAGCAGGTCGGTGGCGCCCAGATGGTGCTCGAACAGGCCGTCGAGTACGCCAAGGTCCGCGTGCAGTTCGGTCGCCCGATCGGTTCGTTCCAGGCGATCAAGCACAAGTGCGCCGACATGCTGCTCGAAGTCGAGTCGGCCAAGTCCGCCGCCTACTACGGCCTGTGGTGCGCCGCCGAGATGAACGACGAGCTCGCCTCGACCGCGTCGCTCGCCAAGGCGTACTGCTCGGAGGCGTACTTCCACGCCGCAGCCGAGAACATCCAGATCCACGGTGGCATCGGCTTCACCTGGGAGCACCCGGCACACCTGTACTTCAAGCGGGCGAAGAGCTCCGAGCTGATGTTCGGCGACCCGACGTACCACCGCGAGCAGCTCGCTCAGCGCATCGGCATCTAGCAGGGTCGCGCGCTGGGCGCCCGCCTCGCCCGGCCGATCTGCGTCTCGGGAGGTTTGGCTCGTGGGTAGGTTGGATCGCGATGGTTGTTCTGTTCGCCGTCATCGCCGTCGTCGTCGTGTTCGCGATGGCGGCCGTCGTGGTCGGTCGCGAGGCGCATCGACTCGACGCGGTTGCGCCGCGAGCGGTCTACATGCCCGACGAGGCCGTCGACTTCGTGTGCGACCGGCTCCCGGTCGAGAGCCAGGCGCGCCTGACGCCCGGTGAGGTCGAGCAGCTGCTCGACGTTCCACATGCAGTGGCTGCATGCGCAGGGTCTCCAGCCCGACAAGGTCGTCGACCAGCGGCAGTCGATCGACGAACAGGTCGTGGTCACCGAGGACGCGCTGACGGCGTACCTGCTCGGCGAAGCGGACCGCAACGGCGTCGACCTCCTCGACGACGTCGACGCGGTCAACGTGGTCGAGGCGCATCTCGCCTACTTCGAGGCGATCGGTGCCGTCGGGCCGCAGGCGCCGCTCGATGACGTGCTCTGAAGATCTGCTCTGACCGTCTGCTCCGAGGTTGACGTGTCGCCGTGTGCTCTGATGGCGGCATGGCATCGCTGATCCCGAAGGACCGTACCGTGGCCGCACTCGACGAGGTGTGGTCGTCGATCACCGAACTGCTCGTCGGGCTCGACGACGCGCAGTGGTCGTTGCCGTCACCGCTGCCGGGCTGGGACGTGCAGGACAACGTCGCCCACATCGTCGGGACCGAGGCGATGCTGCTGGGGATCGAGACTCCCGACATCGAGATCGATCGCGACGAACTGCCGCACGTCCAGAACGACATCGGCGTGTTCAACGAGGTGTGGGTGCAGTACCTGCGGACGAAGCAGCCGAACGAGGTGCTGTCGGTCTTCGAGGAGTACACCGGTGCGCGGCTCGCCGCGCTCGCCGACATGTCGATCGAGGAGTGGGACGCGGAGTCGTTCACGCCGGCGGGAATGGACACGTACGGCCGTTTCATGCAGATCCGGGTGTTCGACTGCTGGCTGCACGAGCAGGACATCCGCGATGCGGTCGAGATGCCGGGCCACGAGACCGGCCTTGCCGTCGAGGTCACGCTCGACGAGATGGCGACGGCGATGGGTTTCGTCGTCGGGAAGCGAGCCGGCGCGACCGACGGTCAGTCGGTGACGTTCGAGCTGACCGATCAGGGTGCGGTCGTGCGGACCGTCCACGTCGCCGTCGACGGTCGGGCCGCGGTGGTCGATGCGCTCGACGGGCCGGCGACCTCGACGCTGACGATGCCGGTGTGGGTGATGATGCGCCTGTGCGCCGGACGGATCGAGTTGGCCGGAGCTCCGCGGCCGGATCGACGTGACCGGCGACCTCGATCTCGGCGAGCGGGTCCTCGGTTCGCTCAACTACACCGTCTGAGCGCACCGACGCACGGCGTTCAAGGGCTTCGTCAAGAAGTCTGGCACTATCCGTGACGGCTCAGGTCGCTCCATGTGATACTCGCCGGAATGACTGACTCGGATCCGAACCTCCCAGGCGCCCCGACGCCCATCCGGGCTCGCTGCCTCCGCCACCGCCGACCGAGGCGATGCCGGTGACGCCCGCACCGGAGGAGATCGCGCTCCCGACCCCGTGGTACAAGAAGCCAGGGGGAATCGCCGCGCTGGTCGTCGGGGCGCTGCTGATCGCCGGGCTGATCTTCGGGCTCATCTGGGCAAGCGGCGACGACGACGCCGAGGTCGTTGCCGCGACGCGTCGTCTTCGTGCCGAAGGACTCGACGGGCGCCGGACTCGACCGGGGCTTCGTCGCCGAAGTGACCGGCACGTCCGAGTTCCCGACGTCGTTCGTGTGGCTCGAGCCCGACGCCGCCCCCGGACCCGACGGCGATCGCCGGCAGCCAGCGGTGACTCGGATCGGGTGACGTTCGCTTGGGCGCCCGCCGCCGAGGTCGTGGAGCCGGCGACCTGGACGTCGACGATCACACTCGTCGAGACTCGCTCCAGCGGGCTTCAGTCCGCCGGGACCCGTCGTCGAGTGCGTGCTCGCCCGGCCCGATGAGCAGAACACCACGGTGTCGATGGACGTCGTCGTCGATCCTCCGGACCCGATCGTCGAGCAGATGGTGACCTACACGTTCCCGAACCACGAGTTCCTGCCCGGTGACACCGTGACGTGTGAACTCGTCAGCCAGGAGCTCCCGCCGGAGACGACCACGACGGTGCCGGAGACGACCACGACGGTGCCGGAGACGACACGACGGTGCCGGAGACGACCACGGTGCCCGAGACGACGGTGCCGGAGACCACCGCGCCGCCGACGCACCGCTGCACGCCGACCGACCGTGGCTCCCGACGACGTGGCGCCGACGACGCCGCCGACCCAGCCGGCCACCGCCGACCGAGGCGTTGCAGGCTGCCGGAGACTACGGCACGTTCCTGAGTCTCGCCTCGGGCGTCCCGAGCGTGCAGGCACTGCTCGACGGCGCCGGTCCGATCACCGTCTTCGCGCCGAACGACGCAGCCCTCGCGGGGGTGACGCCGCCCGACCGATCCGGCCGAACTCGAGAAGCTGCTGCTCTCGCACATCGTCGATGGGACCGCACTCGACGCAGCATCGGTGTTCGACGGGTCGCGGACCGAGGTCGCGGTTGCTTCCGGAGGGACGCAGCCGGTCGTGCAGAGCCCGCCGACCGTCGGCGGTGCCACCGTCGTGCAGGCCGACCTGGCTTCGACCAATGGCGTTCTCGCACGGAATCGACATCGCTGCTGTCACCGACTCCCTGACTCGCTTTCGAAACCCGATGCGACATCGACCGCTCGCGATGTGCTGAAATGTCGCCACCAGAGAGAGGAGGTGGTCCAGACAATGCCAAGTGAACAACAGGGGACCCTGGAGGTGGTTGGCCGCTAGGTCAACAGGCTGGACCGGCCTGGCGAATCCACGCCAACCCCCGCTGATCGTCATCGCCGCAACTGGTCCCAGCGGCGTTCTGCTCCGACCCCTTCAGCCGGTGGTCGTCACAGTTCACGGTGACGTCAGTCCCAAGACAGTCCGTTCAGTGCCAGGCCTCGCTCCGGGGCCTGGCACTGTCGCGTTCCGGCCTCAGCTCGGCTAGCTTTCGTCGTGTGATGGATCACCACCCGAAGTTCGAGGGATTCCGCTTCATCGGCGACAAGCGGACCCAACTCGTCTACGACCTGACCACCTGGGACGACGACGACGTGATCAACGAGATCGCCGACGCAGGCGTCGGCCAGACCTTCGGGCCCGACACGCTGCCCGAGGCGCGCAACCGCGGCTACACGCTCGCCACCCCCGGCAAGCAGCGCATCCACCGCAAGCCACGGGCCTGACCCGGCCCAGAACGGTCACTCCCGATGCCCGGCATGGACTCGACGTTCGTCTCGAACGGGCTCGAACTCGTCGTGCCACCTCGGCCGGCCCCCCGGCGACGTCCAGTCGGGCCCCGGCGTGATCCTCTGCCACGGGTTTCCGATCGGACCGCTCGATGCCGAGCGCTCCGGCGGCACGTTCCCGCAGCTGATGGATCGTGCGGCCAGCACGCTCGGCTGCGTCACGATGACGTTCAACTTCCGTGGGTGCGGAGCGAGTGAGGGCGACTTCTCGCTGCAGGGGTGGGTCGACGACCTGCGCGCGGCGATCTCGCACCTGCTGACCGTCAGCAACCCCGACGGGGTGATCCTGATCGGCACGAACACCGGCGGCTCGATCGCCGTGTGCGTCGGTGCCGACGATCCGCGGGTGTCGGCCGTGGCGCTGCTCAGCCCGCGAGCCGACTTCGACGACTGGGCGCAGCATCCGCGCCGGTTCCTCGAGCACGCGCGTGAGATCGGTGCGATCCACGACCGCTCGTTCCCGCCGTCGACCGACGAGTGGGCCCGCGAGTTCCGGCGGTTCCGACCGGTGGCGTCGGCACGCCGCTTCGCGCCGCGGCCGATGCTCGTGATGCACGGTGACGAGGACGACAGCGTTCCGGTGTCCGATGCCCGCCAACTCGTCAACGCGCACGGTGACGCCGAGCTCAGCCTGCTCGACGGGGCGGGGCACCGGCTGCGTCACGACCCGCGGGCCATTGCGATTCTGCTCGGCTGGCTCGACCGGATGCGGTCGGTCCAGCACCACCCGAGCGCCGAGGTTGGATGACGACACCGCCCTGATTCGAGCGTTGCCGCAGGTGCTGTGTCGCGGCGCAGGTTTGTCGGCGGGATCGGCGTGTTGCTCGCTGGTCTCAGCCTCTGGACGTCAGTGACGGGCAAGTGCGGTCCGCGCCGATGATCTCGGGCCTGCCGGCTCGCTGTCGGTCCGTCTCCCCCCGGGCTTTCGATCACGTCTCCTCGCACGAACCGGTGACGTCGTCGAGGGCACGGACTACCCGTGGCACAGCGCTCCCGACGGGGGTGCAGTGGTCGCTCGTGCGGCGTCGAACAGTGGCTGGTCCGTACGTCTCGAACTCCGAGGTCAACAATGGTGGCGGTGGCGTGTCGGTACTCGACTTCGACGGCTGCGGTGAGGTCGTCGGTGCTCGACGGATTCTCCGCGGGCACGAGTCGCGACTGTGCGGGGGAGAGTGACGCCGTGGGGAACGTGGCTGTCATGTGAGGAGGTGCCACGTGGGCGGGTCTTCGTGTGCGACCCGTCGCTGGTGGTGGGCTGCGGCCGAACCTCGGGACGTTCTGTCACGAAGCAGCTGCGGTCGAGGCGCTCACCCGGGGACGTCGTATCTCACCGAGGACGAGCCTGGCGGGCGCCTGTATCGGTTCGTGCCGACGAGTCCGGGACAGGTCGCATCGGGTCAGCTGTTCGCTGCGTCGGTGGTTGAGCCGCCGACCGGCATGACCACCGGCCAGGCGGTCGGGGTGCAGTGGCTCCCGACGTCGAACGCCGAGCCTGACCGTGCGCCCGGGACGTCGGCGTTCGACGGGGCGAGGGGGTCTGGGTCGACGCGAGGAGACTGCTCTTCACGACCGAGGGTGATGCGCGGGTCTGGGAACTCGATCTGGATGCGCAGGTGCTGTCAGTGCTGCGCGACGCGCATCGTCTCGGCTGACGGACGGGTCAGAGGCGAACGGCACCTTCGATTCCCGATGCTTCCGGGTTTCCGTTGATCGCAACAGCGCGCATCATGTTGCCGTTCTGGTATCGATCGACGCTCGTCACGAGACGCTGTCTGTCCGCCTCGGAGTAGGGCCACGTCGTGCGTTCCACGGAGATGGGGTAGAACGGCCGAAAGGCGACGCCGCCGAATCCGGACGTCCTCAGCAGCCTGGGCAGCGACGCCGGCTCCCAGAACATCAGGTGATTGCGCGTGAACCCATTCCACGCATCGCGGTAGGCCTTCAACTCGAGCGAATTGGCATTGACCGTGTAGATCAGCAGAATCCCGTTCGGAGCGAGCAGCTCGCGAAGCGTGGACAGCTGCTCGACCGGGTCGGCGAAGTGAGCCAACACGGACCACAGTGTGATGACGTCGAACTGACCTTCCCTGACCTGTGGAACCTCCAGCGGACTTCCACACCAGGTGCGTTCCTCACCGAGACGTTCGTTCGCCACGGTGACCGCGTCGGGAGCGAGATCGACGCCATATGCGTCGAAGCCGCGCTCGATGGCGAGCTCGATGAACGTGCCGGTGCCGCTGCCGAAGTCCAAGAGCCTCCGCTGGCGGCCATCATCGAGATCGCCGAATGCCGACATCGTGCGCTCGTACTTCGTGCGTCGACCTTGGGTGTACTTGCCGTCGAGGAAGCTGCTGTAGTTGCCGGTGTTGTAGAGATCTGGAACTCGCGAAACCTGAATCGCGGGGACTCGGTAGAGAGGCGCACAGTCGCTGCACCGACCGACGTGATACTCGACGGTGATCTTGCCCGACGTCCTCCGCCTCACGGGGTGATGAAGGATCCGCACCGCATCCGCTCCGCACGCCGGGCATAGCTGATGCTGTTCCATTTCGTTCGGGGGGATGAGCGACGCGAGTTCAGCAACGGATCGGACCGGGACGCGACGACGTCGCAGCTCCTCGGTTCGCTCGAGTCCTTCGGCGACTCCGGGTATGATGTAGGGCACGAGATAGGGAGGAACATCCCGAAAGCGCTTCGAGCGCCGAAGTCGGGATGCGGTTGAACGAATGGGCCGCATCGGGCGATGGTAAATCATTGTCCTGCGGACACGAAGTCGGTTCGCTCCCGCGCCGCGACGGCGGCCACACCGTCGAGTTGGGGCGAGCGTCGCCACGGGGTTCGGTCAGATGGTCAGCGACCGAGCTCGACCTGGCTGCGGTGCCAGGCGTACGCCGAGTCGACGATTTCGCTCAACCCGTACTCCGCTTCCCACCCGAGTGTCGCCTTGGCGAAACTCGGATCAGCGAAGGTCGAAACCGGGTCGCCGGCTCGACGGGGTGCGATGTCGAACGGAACCGGCTCGCCGGCAACGGCAGCGGTTGCGTTGAGGACGTCGAGCACGGACGAGCCGATGCCGGTGCCCGACGTTGACCGCGACCGTGTCGCCGCCCGTCGCCGAGGTAGGCCAGCGCCTTGACGTGAGCGTCGGCGAGATCGGCCACGTGGATGTAGTCGCGGATGCAGGTGCCGTCGGGCGTGTCGTAGTCGTCGCCGAAGACGCTGAGCCGCCGATCCTTGAGCAGCAGGGCCTTCATCGCCAGCGGCACGAGGTTCTGCGAGTAGGTCCAGTCCTCGCCGATCCGACCGTCGAAGCTCGCACCGGCTGCGTTGAAGTAGCGCAGGCTGACCGACCGCAGGTCGCTCGTCTGGCCGTACCAGTGCAGGATCCGCTCGACCATCGCCTTCGACTCGGCGTACACCGACTCGGGATGGATCGGCGCGGTCTCGGTCACCGGGACGACGGCGGGCGTGCCGTTCACCGAACACGACGACGAGAAGACGACGTCGTGGACGCCGGACGCCAGGCACGCCTCGACGAGTTCGACCGTGCCGGCGACGTTGTTCCGCCAGTACTTCGCCGGCTGCTCCATCGACTCGCCGACCGCCTTGTAGGCCGCGAAGTGGACGAGCTGGGTGACGCCGTGCTCGTTGCAGGTCGCGGTGACGAGGTCTTGGTCGTGGATGTCGCCGACGACGAGCGGAGCGTCGATCACCGCCTCACGACGACCGAGTTCGAGCGAGTCGAGCACGACCACGTCGCGGCCGGCCTCGCGCAGTGCTCGCACGGTGTGCGAGCCGATGTAGCCGGCACCGCCGGTGACGAGCACGGTTCCGTCGAGGAAGGTCTCGGTCATCGCACAGGGAGGATAGTCGAGCGATTGGCTGCGCGGTCCGACTGGTCAGCGCAAGACGTCGTTGAAGATCTGTTCCCACTGATCAAGGATCGTGTCGAGGCTGAAGAGCCGTCTACATCCGCTCGCGTCCCGCGGCGCCCATGTCGCTCCCGGTTGCCTCGTCTGCCATCAGCACCGAGAGTGCCGGCGAGAGTGAGTTGGGATCGTTCCGCTCCGTCACAAGTCCCGAGACGCCGTCCTCGATGTTCTCGCGAACACCCGGAGCGCAGTCGTAGCTGACGTTGGGGACGCCCGCGGCTGACGCCTCGATGAGCGCGAACGGGATCCCTTCGTGTCGTGATGAGATGGCGGTGATCGAGGATCGAGCAAGAACCGATTCGACGTCGTCCGTGCGACCCATCAGCCGGACAGCCTCTCCGAGGTCGAGCTCGTCGATGAGTGCCTTGAGCTGCTCCCGCAGGGGCCCTTCTCCGTAGAGCTCGAGGCGTCAGTCGGGGGAGTCGCCGGTGAGCTCGTCCCATGCTCGAACAGGTGATCGAGTGACTTCTGCACGTCGTAACGCCCGAGCGACACGACCACGGGCTCGCTCACGTTCGTCACGGGCCGTCCCTGGATCTCGATCGGATTCCAGATGTCGCCGGTGTTGTTGAAGCCGCGACGCTAGAGGTCGTCGCCGACTCACCGTTACTCGGCGCGGACGAACCTGGTCAGCCCTCGGAGGAATCGCGGTCAGGTTGACGCCGGATCGGCTCCGAGGCGAATCGCCCCCGGCGGGCCACTACCGGTCAGTGGCCTTCGGGGAGACGCCCGTGTCAGCCGGGTCGACGATCCTCGGCCCGACGGTTCAGTCGCCAGCTCTCCAGGAGCGCCTCGCGACAGACGCACGACTCTTCGCCATGCCCAGTCTTGTCCGCACACCACGGCTAGCCCTTCGGGCCGGTCGCCTCACACGATCACCGAGCCGCAGGCTGCCGTCCGCATGCTGGGGTGGCTGCCTTCCGCCGTTGACGGCCTCAAGAGCACATCGATTCGCCCATTCGAGGAGAGGTTCTCGCACGCCAGCGACGCGTTCGCCTCGGTGGAGGTGCGTCTTCTGGAGGACGCCGACAGTATCTCCCCAATAGGCGTCGGAGTAGCCGGCACTTGGGATTTCGCTGTAGTCGAACCGGCCGGACTCCGGGTTGAGGGGTGGAAGGTCGGTAACGACCTCGACGCACCTCAGATCACAGAAGTCGGCAATGGCCTCGAAACCTTGGGGGTAGAACCTCCAACCGTCGAACGGAGGGTTGTGAACGTGTCCCCGGGACGGCGCGGAAAGGATGACAAAGCCGTCCGTCTTCAACACACACGCGAACTCGAGAGCCGTGACCCAGAAGAAGGGTATGTGCTCGAACACCTGTCCGCACATCACCACGTCAATCGAGTCGTCGTCGAACGGCAGCCCGTATGGTCGATCGAGAACGACGTCTACGTTCAAGCCGGCCTCGACATCGACGCCGACATATCGACAGCAGTCGAGGTCGAAGAGCTCCCTATGGCTCAGCGTATGGCCGGCGACCTGCCGCGATCCGACGTCGAGGACCGTCAACGAGACGTTCTTCGGGACATAGGCGTCAACGAGTTTTCGTGTGGCAGCAAACGAGGACCGATGCATCAGTTCGATACTAACGTTGCCGGGAAACCTGACAACGATCTCAGGAGGGGCTGCCGTCCGCGGGTCCCGCCTGAACTGGCTTGCCCGAGGGAGGGGCGTCGATGGGTGACCGGATGCCCAAGCCCGGTCCGCAGGAGGCCGCGATGACGTCGTGGGGATCTGCGATGACGTCGTGGGGATGGCCCGCTCGCTGACGTCACCGAACATCGGACGCGACAAACGCTGCGATGGAGTCGTTCTTCCAGCGTCTCCGGAAGAAGTGATGCCGCACACCGGGGTCTGATGCGCCGATTCGAGTATCGCGCGGACGAGTCGCAGGCGCGATGATGAACCGCACGGCAGCGCCAGCGCTTGCCGTCAACACTCGCCTCCAGCTCGTCCGCATCGATACCGGTGAACGATGGAAGATCCAGAGGCCCGGCTAGCGTGCTGTTGCCGTGAGCGCAGTACGAGAACCGATCGAGTCGAGTCCCGACGTGACCGCTGTCGTGGTGAGCTTCAATCAAGAAGCCCTGCTACCGAACGCCGTACGGTCGCTCGCTACCCAGACTCTCCGTTCTGTCGAGATCATCATCGTCGACGACTGTTCGACCGATGAAACGGATCGAGTGGTTCAAGAGCTGATGGAGGAAGACGAACGCATTCGATACGTCAAGCTCGACAAGAACTCGGGCGGGGCCGGGGCCCCGAGAAACCGAGGAATCGATGAGGCGCGTGCACCATACGTGCTGTTTCTCGACGGCGACGATGTGTACGAACGACACGCCCTGAAGAACATGCTGCTCGCAGCGGAGCGGGAAGACGCCGTAGTCGTGACCGGGCGAACCGATCGTTTCGACATGGCGACCCGCCGCCGCGAGGGCTGGTACCCGCACCTCTATGCAGAGCGGCGTGTCATCGAGTCGATCTCGGAGTTCCCGAAGCTCATCCACGACACCGCCGCGACAACCAAGCTGTACTCGACAAGCTTCATTCGAACGAAAGGCCTCCGATTCGACGAACACATCCACTACGAAGACGTCCTCTTCATGGCGGAGGTCTGCGCGGCCATCGGGCGAACGGTCATTCTTCCGGAGCGGGTGTACGACTGGCGCGTTTACCCAGTCGATGTTCGGAAATCGATCACCAACCAACGGGACAGCCTCGCGAACCTCCGAGACCGCGTTCACGTTCTGACGGAGATCACGCGCATCTTCGCTCCCCTCGGCGAAGAGATTCAAGATGAGTACGCGATGAAGGTCCTCCGCCACCATGTGCGGCTCTACCTCAACGACATGCTCGGGATGACCGACGACGACGCGCACACAGTCTTGGACGAACTGCGCCCGCTGATCGAGCAGCAGCCGAGAGAGGATTTCGCAGAGCTCTTCCCGTTCGAGCGATTCCTGTACGCCTCGGCGCTCGATGGTGACGCAAACGGTGTACGGCGAGCAGTTCTCGCCGAACGCGACGGCGTCACAGCGGGCTACTTCGCCCCCGGCGACTCCGACGACCGCGAGTGGTTCCCCGACGCAGCAACGCAGGACACCGTCGGAGACGACGACTTCACTCGCGAGCTCCGTACCTCCACCGATGACCGCTTGGTTCGGTTCCCTCACACTCAGACGAAGTATCTACACCGGGCGACCAGCATCCGACAGTCCGGTACCACGGTCAAGATCGAGGGTGTCACCGACGATCCGTTCGGGGAGCTGGCAAGTCGTCTCAAGAGCGGCGTCCTCTCGCTCCGAACGCAGCGCACAGCCGAGCTGGCGAGCGTACCGCTCGCTTGGGCTGCGGAACCCGGCAGGCTGCTGTGGTCCGTCGAGATCGAGGCACCCGCTCGCAAGAAGCTCCGAGAGAACGAAAAGCGTTACTACCGAATCGAGTTGACGCTCGACAGCGGAGCGTTCACCGCCAACGCGGTTCGACTTGGTGGAATCGAGCCGGTGTCGATCAAGGACTCGTCCATCGTCGGCCGAGTGCTTGATGACCGTTGGGTCAGCTCTGACGAACCTTTCGGGATGGCCCTGTTCGGCATCGAACAGGGGCCGCGTGGCCGAGCCGTGCGACATGTTGCGCGGTGGGCGTTGCGGCCGTTGCGAGCCCCGAGGAAGCACGCCTCCGGCTGGGCGCGAACCGCCAGGCGGCGGCTGGGGATGGCGACGCGTGCGCGGGGACCAATCGGGCTTCGGTGGTATGCCATCATGAGACGTCTTCCGCTACGACCCGATACAGCGTTGTTCGAGGCGCACATGGGGCGAAGTGTTTCGGACAGCCCGGGAGCCGTCTTCCGAGAGCTCATCGCTCGCCGGCCCGATCTGGACGTCAGTTGGGTCACGCCAGGCGGCCGACCGGTGGATGGTCTTGACCGTGTGACTGAGATTCGACGTGACTCGTGGAAGTATCTCGCTGCTCTCGCTCGTTCGCAGTACCTGGTCGACAACCAGTCGTTCCCGCCATTCTTCAGAAAGCGTGCGGGCCAGCGGTATCTCCAGACGTGGCACGGCATCCCCTTGAAGACGATGGGCCTCGACGAGCCGAGGAACCAGTCCGAGCATGAACGCGAGCAGCTGCTCGAAGTTTCGCGACAGTGGGACGGGCTCGTCGTACCCAACCCGTATTTCGAAGAGACGTTCGTCCCTGCGTTCGGGTATCGCGGAAAACTCATCCGGTACGGCACTCCGCGTTGCGATGCGCTCGTCAACGGCGAGTTGGACGGCGGGGAGATCAGACGCCGGCTGGAGATCCCGGCGGAGTCTCAGGTGGTGCTGTATGCGCCGACCTTTCGGGAGCATCAGCGCAGTCGCAAGCGGGCCGTACCGCTCCCGTTCAACCTGATTGAATGCCAGCGCTCACTGCCGGATGACGTGATCCTCGTCTTGCGCTCGCACTATCTCAATCGGTTCGCAATTCCTCGTCGATCGGCTGGATTCTGCATCGACGGTTCGTCCGTCGATGACATCAACGAGCTCTACCAGATCGCTGACGTGCTCGTCACCGACTATTCGTCGGTGATGTTCGATTTCGCTCTGACCGGGCGCCCGATCATCACGTACGCGTACGACTGGGACGACTACGCGGAACGAAGTCGTGGGACCTACTTCGACCTTCGCACGGAGGGACCGGGAACCTTCGTCGAGTCGGAGGACGAGCTCTACGACTCGATACGAAAGGCCCTGTCCGAAGGCGCCCCTCTCCAGCAAGAGGCATTCCGCGCCTCGTTCGCTGGGCGCGAGGACGGAATGGCGTCAACCCGGGCTGTTGATTTTCTACTCGGAGACCAGCCATGAGGCGGCCCGCTCGAATCATTTTCATCCAGAACCAGCTTGCCGAGCTCGGTGGAATCTCGAGTTTCTGCAAGGTCGTGGGCGAGGGGCTTGCCTCGCGAGGCCACGTCGTCGAGATCGGTGCTGTCGAACCTGCGCACGAGGGGGCTGCCGTCCTCTACGACCCGCAAATCCCGCAGTGGACGGTGCACGACACCCCGAATATTCAGTACTCCGGGAAGATCGCGGACTATTGGAAGGAGGTGGGCGAGTATGCGAAATGCCGTTTCGACGAATACGACTCCGAGACAATCGTCATCTTCACCCAACTGTTCGCTCGCGAACGAACCCGCCCCGCCTGGAAGGACCGAGGCGACCGCTTCGGATTCCGGTCGATCGTTCAGTTTCACGACTCGTTCAGGACGGCACAACGTGGGCGTAACCTTGCCAGAGCCCGATCTGCCTACCAAAGCGCCGATCTGTTCCTCCTCCTTACCGACGAAGACGCCCGGTCGTTTCAGCGAGCAGGGTTCAACAACACCGGATACATCTGGAACCCGATCGTCGCAGAAGACCACCTTGTTTCTCGCGTGAGCGAACCAGTCGTGGTGTCACTTGGACGCTACGATCCCCAGAAGTCGCTCGATCATTTGGTCAATGCATGGAGCATTCTGGCCGATGAATTTCCGAAATGGCGCCTCGAACTCTACGGCGAAGGGCCGCTCCGGGAAGACCTTGCGCTCCAGATCGAGGCACTCGGGCTGGCGGACGTTGTGAAGCTCATGGGCCGGACCGGAGAAGTCCAATCGGTGCTTTCCAGATCATCTATCAACGCCATCTCGTCGCAGCACGAGGGCTTTCCGTTCGCCCTCATGGAGGCCTCAGCGGCCGGCCTGCCCAACGTCAGTTACGATTGTGCGCCAGGGGTGCGAGAGATCGTCGAAGATGGCGTCACCGGTTTGGTGACCGCCTACGACAACCCTGACAACCTCGCGTCAGCCCTCAGAACGCTCATGAGCGACGAGGCACTTCGACGGCGCATGGGCGCCGCCGGGCGCGAGCGGATGATCACCCGCTTCAGTCTGGAAACGATTCTCGACCAATGGGAACAGGTCTTCGATGACGTGCTGCGATAGCGCACCCGTGCCGGAGCGAGTCGATACGGTAACCGAGATGCGCATTGTCATTCTGGCTGCTGGCGTGGGTTCGCGTCTGGGAAACCCGTTTCCGAAGCCTCTCACGGTCCTCGACGACGGCCGCTCCATCATGGCTCGCCAGATGGACAACCTCGCTCGGGAGTTCGGCCGCAGCAGCATCGCTGTGGTCGTCGGCTTCAAGAAGGACATGGTCATGGAGGCATTCCCCGACGTCTCGTTCATCTACAACCAGAACTTCGGCGAAACGAACACGTCAAAGAGCCTGCTGAAGGCCCTCCAACTCACCGGTGACGATCCGGTGCTCTGGCTCAACGGTGACGTCGTGTTCGATGACGGTCTGCTGACGCTGCTGCGACCTGCGATCGAGGCGGACACCTCATTCGTGGCCGTGAACACCGAACAGGTCGGTGACGAGGAGGTCAAGTACTGCCTTGGGGCTGATGGATTCGTCACTGAGCTATCCAAGTCGGTTGAACGACCATTCGGCGAGGCTGTCGGCATCAACTATGTCAGTTCGGCACATAAGCACGCGCTCTGTGATCAACTTGCGAACTGCTCTGACGACGACTACTTCGAGCGAGGGATTGAACTCGCCATTCTTCACGATCGGATCGAGGTCTCCGTTGTCGACGTGTCTTCGTCGCTGTGTATCGAGGTGGATTTCGAGGACGACCTCACCCGCGTGAACCGAGCGATCGGAAGCTGATCGCGATCGGCGGGCGAGTTCGGCGACGGGTGACCACCCCGATGAACGTTGTCGTCCCTCATGGGTCCGCGCCTGGCATCGCTCCCGGTCATGAACAGGCCGACGTCACCAACCTGGCGATCCAGATCAAGTAGCCCGGATCCGGACTGATTGACTCCCGACGCCACCGAGTCCGCCTCCTGCTCGACCTTGGCACGCCCGACTGGACCCTGCCACTCTGCGGACCCAACACTGAGACGCGCAGCACAACGAATCATGGGTATCGTGCGGTCCCGGCGGCGGCGTATGCTCCCGCCGCACAGCGAGGGAGATTCGGCAGGGGATGGCGAACACGATGAAGGTCAAGAGAGGTGTCAACCGAGCGTTGACAGCGGTCACGGGACATCAGCTCGTGAAGGCAACGACGGTGCCCTCAGCCGACAGGGCCGCAGTTCGTGATATCGAACAACAGCTGCGGCGCGTCTCTGAAGAACGGCGTCGCGCGGAGGCGGCCGCCGCGAAGGCTGAGGAACACCGGTTCGCAGCTGAACGTGCGGTGCAACCCTCTCCCGCGCCGAAGAAGCCTGCTCCGAAGCCAGAGTTTCCGGCGGACTATGAGCAGGATCTGATCGAGATGATCAAGCGCGTCCGTCCATTCACGATGACCGAGCACGAGAAGATCCATGCCCTTTGGATGGCCGTGAAATACGTCGTCCACAACAACATTCCTGGCGCATTCGTCGAATGCGGTGTCTGGCGAGGGGGCAGCACCCAAGCGGCCGCCATTACGTTCGCTGGACAGGGCGTCACCGACCGCGACCTCTACATGTTCGATACGTTCGAGGGAATGCCACCACCAACCGATCGGGACCTCAGGCACGATGGTCGGGCGGCAGCGGATCTGATGGAACGCACGGACCGCAGTTCCGGCGTGTGGGCATACGCATCGCTCGATGACGTCCAGGCGGGCATGTCCCAGATCGACTATCCCGCCGACCGGGTGCACTACGTCCAAGGACTGGTCGAGGACACCATTCCCGACCAAGCCCCCGACCAGATTTCGATTCTGCGACTGGACACCGACTGGTACGAGTCGACTGCACACGAACTCGCCCAACTCTACGACCGAGTCTCCCCGGGGGGCGTGCTGATCATCGACGACTATGGCTGGTGGAAGGGGTCGCGTGAAGCGACAGACGAGTTCCTTCAAGCGACCGGCGAGCCACTCCTCTTGTTGAGAGCCGGAACTGGCCGCATTGCCATCAAGCCTTTCCAGCAGACGACGAAGACTCAACCAGCCTAGGCACTACTCCATGATCGATCGACCGTCGCTCAGTGTTGTGAGCGGCTTCGGTGCGACTTGCCGAGCCCCGGCGAAGAGCAAGCCATCGTCATGATCTCCGCAGCCCGTCGCATCTTCTTTGAAGCAGCTGATCGTTCGCCGTCGCTGCGTCGTCTCGCCTATTCGGCGTTGATCGGGTACGTCCGGCGCACGGGTGGGAACGAGTCGGTGCTGAATGAGGCGGCGAGCGACGTTGACCTGCGACCGGCGGTGAGAACCGCAGAGATGATCATGTGGTCTAGGGCGATCGAGGGACGAGGACGGTTCCCTGGCTACTTCCCTGCAGGACTGTGCCGACGACCTGCAGCGGGCGAACGACGCGATTTCCTGAGTCGTCGCCCTCAGAAGTCGACGCGGCGGAGGATCTCGTCGACCACGCGCTCCGTCGCCTTGCCGTCGTCGCGGTAAGCGAAACCGTTCACCAGCGTTGACAGGTCTGCTCGAGGTTCGGAGATCGCTTGCTCCAACGCGGCGGCGAGCTCGCCCGGCGATCGGACGGCGTCCAGGCCGAGATCCTGCTCGTAGTCGTAGTAGAAATCCCGGACCCCGCGATACTGGTCCAGGTCAGGGGCAAACAGCACGATCGGCTTGCCGGTGAGCGACCAGTCGAACATCATCGACGAGTAGTCGGTGACCAGAACGTCGGTGGCGATGATCAAGTCCTGTGCGTCGGGGAAGTCCGAGACGTTCACGACCCGTGGGTCGTCCCACGGGATGTCGTTGGTGCGGATGTTGGAGTGCGCTCTGAAGAGCACTTTCGTGTAGTCCGGAAGGGACGTGAGGAGCGCGGCGAGATCGCATTGCGGGCTGATCCGGTAGCCGGCCGAGGATCGATTGTCGTCCCGGAATGTCGGGGCGAAGAGGATGGCCCGGTCGTCGGGTGCGAGGCCGAGTGTCGCCCGGAGAGCCCCGCGTTCGCCGGCATCGGCCTGCACGAGGCGGTCGTTGCGTGGTGATCCGGACGGGAGAATCAGGCCGTCGTAACGGAACGCGCGGGCAAAGATCTCGTCGGTGTCGTCCGTCGGCGAGAGCATCATCGACCACTGGCTCGACTGATGGTCGAGGTTGTCCTGATACTGCTCATTCTGGAGTTTCGGCGCGTCGATGTCGAGCCCGATTCGTTTCAGTGGTGTCCCGTGCCACGTCTGTACCACGGTTTGGAACGGGAGGCGTTCGTAGGCCGGATGGAGCTCGCAGTTCGAGATGACGAGTGGCGACATGTGCAGATATTCGTGGTACCTGCGCGTCCGACGCTGAGCCGTCGTTGCTCCCTCCGGCGGATGGAGATAGCCGGGTGGCACCACGAAGACGTGTTCGACATCGCTCGGCAGCTCCGTCTTGAGCTGTTCGAAGAGGGCTCTCGGATGGCAGCCGACCGATCGGCCGTAGAAACACTCGTAGAACACCGCTCGATTGCGGGTGCCGGTCTCCGCTTGGCGACGATACGTGTCCCTGATGATCCGCTGCGCACGAGCAGGGCGGTCCCCAAGGGGGAGCAGCGACGCGACGGTGATTACAACTTCTGATTGTGTCGCCCGCAGCCGGTATTGGGCTCCGGCATCGGGATCGTCGTGGTCATGGGCTGCATCCGAGTCCGATGCCGCATTCCACGTTCGGCCTGAGTCGTCGACCACGACGACCCGCCACACTCCTGGCCGGAGCGTCGCTGGAGCGCCGAAGCGCCGCAGATCATCGATCTCGAGGGAGAAGCCCTCTGGTCCTTCCGGCAGGTGGAGTGCGATGCGTTCCTGCTCATGCAGCAGGTAGGCATCCGTGATCGCGGCATCGGCGGGCATGTCGAGCCGGAACCCGGAATCTCGACGGCTTGTGACACGCCCAAGCAGCGTGCCGCTGAGACCGAGACTGATCAGGTCAACGTGTCTGGTCACGGTGCGTGCTTTCGGCTTCGGGGACGGGATCACCCCGACCTTCGACGCCGCGCCTTTCGCCTTGCGCTCGAGGCGTGACACGTTTGCGATGACCCCGTCCATCGCGGTGTCAGGATCACCCGTTTGGCGTTGTGCGTATGCCCCGACCGCGGCGGTGCCCGCGCTCGAGGCGGTCGCGCGCAGCCGGCCGGTCACGCGCCTGACCGATTTACCGGTCGCCATCCGCAGCGCGGATCGGACGGCTCGGCGGACGCCGGCGTCGCGCATGGCGCGTGGAATGGATGCCGCACCCCGGGTCACCTGACGCATCGACTTCACGTGACGGCCCATCAGGATATGCCCGACCGCGATGACGGTCTCGCGGTCGTCATTGCGCAGCGCCGACCAGATCAGGCGATTGAGCGCTGGAACCTGGTCGACTCCAGCCTCGGACACGCTGTCGGCCAGCTCTGCCGCAGCCGCGATGAACTCGTCGGCGTACTCCGGGCTTTCGGTCGCCAGGAGCCGGGAGTAGACGGGGACGTCGAGCGCGAACGCCTTCCTTCCGTGGGCATCCCAGGTGGCGGTGGGAGCGTGCTCGTGAAGAAACCGGTCGACACCGGTGAGCGCTGCGAAGCGCTCGGCGGTGCTCCCAGGACGGGCGCGATCCTGTGTGATCGACGGCTCATCGTCGGTCTCCCGATCACGCCACAAGTAGGTGGGCTCGGCGAGGAGGTCGACCGAGTTCGCCAGACAGTGCGCCCGGGTGACGAGCTCGATGTCCTCGAAGAGCACGCCTTCCGGGAACTCGAAGCCGTGCTCGTCCCAGAACGACCGCCGGAAGAGCTTGGAACAGGCGATGTGGTCGTAGAGCAGATCCGATTCGAAGTACAGGTGCGTTCCCTTTCGATCATGTCGGAAGGCCGGGCGATACATCGCGGCTGTCCACGTGCGCTCGGAGTTGAATCGTGCTGCGACACCGGACGACGAGGTCGGAGCCGGAGTCCGTGATGGACGCCACCATTCGGGCGATCGTTGTCAGCGGAATGAGGTCGTCGCTGTCGAGGAAGAACAGGTAGTCGCCGGTCGCGGCCCGGACACCGCTGTTGCGAGCAGCCCCGAGATCCCTGGTTGGCCTGGTGGACTGCGACGACTCGATCGTCGGACGCCGCGATCGCATCGACGAGTTCGGGAGTCCCATCCGTCGACCCGTCATCGACGAGGACGATCTCGACCTGTCGATACGTCTGGTTGAGGGCGCTGCTCGCGCACTCCTCGATGTAGTCCTCGACGTTGTAGCAGGGAACGATGATCGAGACGGTCGGCTGGGTCATCGTGCCGTGATCAGCGTTCGCGAGGTTGGAGCCAGTAGTTGAGGGCGAGCAGGCCAGGACCACCGTGGTAGCGCCCGGCTTCCTCGAAGTGGACGATGTCGAAGCCCATCCGGTCGAACACCTCGCTGGTGATCGCTTCGTTGAGTACCAACGGGTGCATCTCGTCAGGCTGCTCGTGTTGATCGAAGCTCAGGAATGCCAGTCCGTCATCCTTGAGGTAGTTGCGGATGTTGTGGATTGCACCCTCGAAGTCGTACCCGTGGTCGAGCGCGTTGATGCTCACCACGAGATCGGCCCGTCCGACCAGCTCCGGGATCTCGTCCTCGGCCGGCACGGAGTACAACTCGTCGGCCTGGTCGAGGTCCTGCCACTCGACCTCCTTCACGAATCGATCGCCGAGGGGCTCGATCGCGGCGATGCGGGCGCCTTGGAACCACTTGGTTCGCAGCCGACTTCCCGCGCCGACATCGACGATCAGCTTGTCCGCCCAGCCGTCCCGATCGAATCCGAACGTCGTCCACTTGCGGTCGGTGTCCGCTTCCCACTGGCCACCGGAGCGCACGTTCGGCTTCTTGTGGAACGACAGCTCTCCCTCCTGGGCAGTGCTTCGCCACGCCTCGGAGTCCGTGGTGAGCGACACCGGCGCCCGGGATGCGCTTGCCGCCTGACGTGCGGATTGGCCAGCTCGGCCGCCTCCGTCGACGGACTCGATGCGGTCGGCCAGGATTCTGACCACGCGCGTGAGCTCGTCGACCTTCGTCTCGAGAGATGCCACCTGATTGAGCACGGTCCGTTCGGCCCGCCGGACCTCGGCGTCGCCGCGGGCGCGCTTGAACTGATCTGAGATACCGGCCATCCCGAGAGGATAGCCCGGCCGCTCGGCCCCGCCTCAGCTCGTCCGAGGCCGCGAGTCGGGGGACAGCAGGGGTGTGTCGGCGAGGTGTTCCGTGACGTCGATGCCGAACTGATCGCGGAGTTCGCGGGCGGCAGACTCGACCATCCAGCGGTCGCCGTCGGCGAGGCCACGGATGCACGTGAGGTACAGCTGCTTCGCTGCGTCACCGCTCGGTTGATACGTCCGATTCGGAGTGTCGAAGCTGATGTCGTAGAACGCGACCGGCTTCGACCACCGCCCGTAGTTCTCGTCCAGGTAGCGCTCCGGGTCGTCGGGAATCCACCACCGGTATCCCTGAGCCTCGAGTTCCCGGAGCTCGAACGGGGTGTTCCACCAGTCGTGAACCCGTGTGGCGTGCCAGAACCGACCGTCTCGCAGCCGGTGGCGGAAGAAGTCGATGTGGAGCCCGGACTCGTGGGTTGCCAGCAGCCACCGGTTCTCGAGCTCCATCGACAGTTCGAGTCCGGAATCGACCAGTGCCGCAGCGACGTCCTCGAGATCGGTCCCGGGGAGGACGCCCAGGTCGACGTCGTGATCGTGTCGAAGAAACGTCCCTTCTCGAACGAACCCGAGCAAGGTCCCACTCATCAGGAACGCTCGAATTCCCTGCCGCTCCAGTTGCGCCGTGACCCCCGCGACGATCGGGAGCAGGGCGGATGGGTCGACGCCGTCACCGCGCTTGGGGGTGGCGGCGCGGTCGGCGATCCGGCGGCAGACATCGCGCTCGATCATGACGAGCAGCTGATCGAGGTCGTCGGAGTCCGCGAGCCCGATCAGTTGCTCGCGAGCGACGTCGTCGGCGTGATCGGCGACTCGGACGTTCAGTGCCCGCTGGGCAGCAGACCGCGCATCGTCGCTCACGAGGTGTTGGCCGGGTCGAAACCCCCGGGGGAGTGGACGACTGCTGGTGACGTCAGAGGCCCAACGGATCATGAACAGCCGACGATGCGCAGGGAGATCGACTCGCTGCCTCGATTCCGTGACGATCTCCGGGACAGCACCCCGCCGTTCTGCGATCGCAGCGGCGGCAGCGATCACCGTGTTCCAGACCTTCTCTGGTCGCCTGAGAAGGCGCTCGATCGCCTGACGTGCGTTCTGCGCGGAACGTTGCCTCATCGGGGTCCGCCTCACCGGGCTTCGTACTGAGCGAGCACTTCGTCGACCGGACCGTCGGCTTCGAGCACGCCCTGCTCAAGCCACACGACCCGTGAGCAGGTCTCGCGGATCTCGTTCAGGTTGTGCGTCACCATGATGACCGTGCCCGCAGCAGCCTGAATCTCGCGGATCCGCTGCAGGCTCTTCTCTTGGAAGTCCTTGTCGCCGACGGCGAGTGCTTCGTCGATCAGGAGGATGTCGGGTACGCGCAGCGTCGCGATCGAGAATGCGAGGCGGGCGCGCATGCCGGACGAGAAGGTGTTCATCGGCCGACCCATCGCCTCGCCGAGACCGGAGAACTCGACGATCTGCGTCTATCTTCGATGCGATCTCCTCCCGGCTCAAACCCATGGCGAGCCCGCCGAGGAAGACGTTCCGGTATCCGGAGAGCGTGGGTTTGAGAGCCGCGCCGACGCCCAGCAAGCCGACCTCACCACGAACTCTGATCGAGCCGCGATCGAGCGACTGGAGTCCGGCGATGGCTCGTAACAGCGTGGACTTGCCCGAGCCGTTGGATCCGACGATGCCGACCGCTTCGCCGACGGCGACGTCGAACGAGACGTCCTTGACGGCGTGGACCTCTGATCGACTCGCGGCCCTTGAAGCCTCGGCTGAACAGCTCGCGGGCGCTGAAGTACCGCTCCTCGTAGACGCGGTACTCGATGTCTGCGTGGTCGATCTCAACGGCCACGAGACCTGTCGGTGCCGAGGTTCGCACCGTCCGGGGCGGATGCAAGCTCAGTCACGGGCGTAGGCCTCCTCGGCAGCTCGGAACCAGGCGAATCCGCCGACGAAGATCACGATCGACCACACGATTGCCGAGACCAGGAGATCGGTCTGGAGATTGCCGGCGAGGATGCGTCCATCGGCCCAGCGAGATGAAGCAGTAGTACGGGTTCAGCGTGAACAGCGTGTTCAAGAATCCGTTGTCGTCGACGTACGCGTCGACGCTGAAGATCACGCCGGACACATAGAGGAGCAGGCGGAACATGAACGGCAGGATCTGGGTCGTGTCGACGAAGTGAGTCGTCAGCCGGCCGGCGATCATCGCGGTGCCGGCATTGAAGACCGTCATCAGAGCAAGCAGCGGCACGAGCATCAGCCAGCGCCAGGTGACGTCGACACCCGAGATCAGTGGCGACGACGTACGCGACACCAAAGGTCGGGAGCGAAGCGAGCAGCCTCGGTGAAGGTCGACGTCAGCGGAAGGATGACACGCGGAAACCGCACCGCCTTGATGAGGCCTTTGTTCGAGACGACCGATCGAGCACCGTCGATGGTCGACTTCTGACCGAACTGGAAGACGAAGAGTCCGATCGTCAAGAAGACGAGGAAGTTGTCGACGCCACGGTCGGTCTGGACGATCACACCGAACACCAGGTAGTAGACGCCGATCGTCAGCGCCGGGTTGAGCAGGTGCCACAGGCTGCCCGAGCACGTTGGTGACCTGTCGGTGTCGGAGCTCGCTCACGGCGACATCGCGGATGTAGCTGCGACGACTCCAGACGTCTCGGAGGTACGGCCCGAGCTTCGCCGCCTCATGGGCGTCACGGAGTTCGGGCAGCTCACGGCTGCCGATCGAGACGGACATCGAGAGCACGCTATCAACCCGCGCCATCCGTCACCGGCTCATCGTGAGCGGCACCCGCTCGCACTATCGTTCGGCCGATGGCGCAGGCTCACGACGACCCGCGTCCGCCCGTCGATCTGTTGGGTGATCCTGACCATGGGCACGCGACCCGACGCCCTCGATCGGGCCCGTGGCTCACTCGCCCCCAACGATGTGCTCATCGTGGTCAGAACGGGCCGGTCCCAGACGGCGGCGACACCGGCGCGGATCTTCCCCTGGTCTCCAATGTTGGGGTCCCTGCTGGCCGAGATCGAGGCGCCAGGGCGGCCGGCAGCGACATCGTCGGGTTCCTCGACGACGACGCCGAGTTTCTCGGCGAGGTGGACCGGGTCGTCGATGCGTTTGCCGCCGACCAGAACCTCGGCGCGGTCGCCTTGCGACTCGTCGACGAGACCGGCGACGACCGCTCGACGCCACGTCCCACGGCTTGGCGGCCGGGACCCCGATCGCACCGGCGACGTCGCGCTGTTCCTCGGCGGAGCGTGCGCTCATCCGTCGGAGTGCCTACGAGCAGGTCGGCGGCTACTTCACGGACCTGTTCTACGGGCACGAGGAGGTCGAGCTGTGTTGGCGCCTGGTCGACGCGGGGTGGAGCGATCCGCTACCTGGCGGACGTCGAGGTGTTCCATCCGCGTACGAGCATCGAGCGACACGCCGACGGGTGGGAGTTGACGGGCCGCAATCGGGTGCTGATCGCCCGCCGGACGCTGCCGTGGCCCGTTGCGGCGGTCCACGTTGTTGCGTGGCTGGTGCTCGGGGCCTGGCGAGCTCCGGCGGGAGCGACTCGTCGTGCGTATCTGCGCGGCTGGCGGCGTGGCTGGGGGATCGAGGTCGATCGTGCCCCGATCTCGTGGCGGGGCGTGTGGCGCCTCACGCGGCTCGGCCGCCCGCCGGTGATCTGACGCCCACCGAACTCAGCCGCCGAGCCTCGCCGGGCGGGACCCATCTGGCCGTTAGCCTCACGCCGATGCGTTCCCGTCTGCAGCGACTCAGAGGCCTGTTGCAGCGCTATCGCATCGACCGCCGTCTGCCGCCTCCTGTGTCGGCGCTGTACCGCGACGTGGTCAGGCTCAGGCTCCGCGAGTGGCGCCACCGGATCGCGCGGGGTCTTCGCCTGACCGAGCGGAGCGGCGGGGCGACCGAGGTGGCGGTGCTCGGGACGCATCGCGTGCGTACCGCCGGGCCATTGGCGATGTCGCTGAGCGAGCTCGGCCACGACGTGGCCTCGACGTTGAGCGACGTGCTCGCACAGGCCGGGGTGGACCACTTCGTTGTGGTCCGCTGCGGCGACGGGCTCGAATTCGGGGTCGAGCTCGACCGCCGTGCCGATGCGCTCGAGGCGCTCATCGGGCTGGGTGCTCACGGCTGGCATCTCGAATGGGTTGACGGTGGCGGTCGCGGCCTCCTGGCGATCGGCGACGCCGTCGGGAACCGCCACGCTCGCCGAGCCCGTGAATGGACGGTCTTCCGTGCACACACCTGGTCGGAACGGGCGGTCGGGCTCGAACAGGGAACCCGGGATCAGTTTCTGGGACCTGGGGACCTCGGGAGAGCTGGAGAAGGTCGGGGTGCGGAGCCAGGAACGTTTCGACCCGCGTTGTCCGACGACCATCGAGATGATCGACGGCCGCCCATACCCTGGTCGGACCGCATTTCCGGTGGGAGCGAACCTGGAGCACGTCGCCGATCCGATCGACATCGTCTACACCTGGGTCGACGGCTCGGCCCCCGATTGGCAGAAGGCCTTCCGGGAAACCGCCTCGGCGCTGGGGCGTTCCATCGATGAAACGGCGCTCGATCCGGCCAGGTACCACACCCGCGACGAGCTGAGGTACTCACTTCGCTCGGTGTGGGCCTATTGCGGCTGGGTCCGCCGAATCTGGATCGTCACCGCTGGGCAGCGGCCGGACTGGCTCGGGGACGACCCTCGAATTCGCCTCGTCGACCACACCGAGATCCTGCCCGGCGAGCGCGCTGCCGACGTTCAACTCGCACGCGATCGAAGCGGCACTGCACCACATCGACGGACTCGCCGAGCAATTCGTCTACTTCAACGACGACATGTTCGTCGCGCGTTCGCTTCGACCCGAGGACGTTCTTCACGCCCAACGGGTTGCCGCGGGTGTTTCAGAGCGGGGCCCGCCCGCCGGGCGTCGAGGACGAGCACACCCTGGCCGACGATACGGGTGCCCGGCGCGGACGCGAGCTGCTCGAGCGCGAGCACTTCGGCCGGGTGGCGACGGGAAAGCCGTATCACTCGCCGTATCCGCTTCAGTCGGTCGGTCATGGCCGAGATGGAGGAACGGTTCGCCGACATCGTGACCGCGACGCAGCACAGCCGGTTCCGGTCTCCGAACGACTTGAGCACCGCGTCATCGTTTGCGCAGCACTACGCCCTCGCGACCGGCCGAGCCGTCCTCGGCGACATCGCCAACGAGTACGTGAACGTCGAGTCCGGACGGCTGCAATGGCATCTCGATCGAATCCGTCTGGATGAGCGTTTGCAGACCTACTGCATCAACGAGACGCATCGAAACGGAGAGGACGCGGACGTCGAACGCCGGATCGTCGAGTTCTTCGAGTGGATGTTCCCGATCGCCGCACCGTGGGAACGATGAGCGGCGCGGAGAGGCGCCTCGATACCGCTCGGCTCGTGGCCTGGCGGTATGCGGCCGACTTGCGTCGGCTCGTGAACCGGAGCGGGTCGGCGCGCTCCGCGCTCGAAAGCCTCCGTGTGCCGTCGAGATCCCATGCCGCGGCGTGGGAGGAGGCGACGCGCGTCCGCCACGACGACTATCGCCGGGCACATCCGATCGCCGATGGGCGGGTCGCGATCGTGTGCGTGTCGATGCGCCCACAGCTCCTCGACTCGGTGGTCGCCAACATCGCCCGCCAGCTCGACGTCGAGCTCGACATCGTCTTCGTCGCGAATGCCCCGAACTTCGACATGAGGGCGGTCGAGCGGGCGTTTGCCGACCTTCCGGGAACCGTCGTGCTCCACCCTCGGGTTCGCACGTCGCTCGGCTCCGCCTTGAACCGGGCGATGGAGCAAACCGACGCGCGCTTCGTCGCCAAGTTCGACGATGACGATCTCTACGGCCCGTACTTCCTCGCCGACTCGCTCCGAGCGCACGGGTACGCCGGTGCCAGTGTGGTCGGCAAGCACACGTACTACGCCCGGATCGCGCGCGACCGGGTCGACGTACGTCCGCTTTCCGTCCAACGAGTTCCGGTACTCGGGTACGCTGGCCGGCGGAACCCTCGTGATCGATCGGGAACGGATCGGCGAGCAGCGCTTCGACGACGTCTCGCTCGGCGAAGACCGTGCGTTTCTCGCCCACTGCCATCGACGCGGGTTCTCGACGTTCTCGGCCGACCGATTCAACTTCGTCCAGATGCGCACCGGGACCAACACCTGGGCGGTGGCTGATTCGAAGTTCCTCGAGGGAGCGACCGCAGTGGCGCCCGACACGGTTGTCGACCGATGATGTGTCCCGAGCAATGACCTATTGCGTCCCACTTCCCGCGGGCGGGCTGTCCGACCACATCGATCTCGTCGACCCGTTCAGCTCGTCTGTCCAGCGGTTGATCCGCCGGTCGGGACTCGGTTCGTTCGAGCCGGAAACGGCGGCAGCCCTGCTCGCCCTGTTCGAACGGTCCGACCCTGGCTTCGTGCTCTACGACGTCGGCGCGAACGTCGGCGTCTATTCGGTGATGGCGGCCACGATGTTCCGGCCTCAAGCGGTGCACTCGTTCGAGCCGTCACCGACGACGACCCAGATACTGGCGAGCCTCGTGCGTGCAAATGGTGGAGGCGTCACCGTCCACGAGTGTGCGCTCTCCGATCGCGATGGCGAGGCCCCGCTCTTCCTGTCGCCGGTCTCGGACGCCTCGAACTCGATGGTGGCGGGATTCCGGGAGGCGGCCGGCGAGGTCATGGTGAGAACTCGTCGTCTCGACGACGTGGTTGCCGAGACCGGTATGCCCCCGACGATCATCAAGATCGATGTCGAGACCCACGAACCGGCGGTGCTGGCAGGTGCCCGGCAGACCTTGGAGAATCATCGCCCGTACCTCGTGGTCGAGGTCCTCTACCGCTCCAAACGAGATCTCGGAGCACCGATCAACGACGCATTCGCGGGGCTCGGCTACTCGTACTACGCATTGGACGCGACACCAGACTGGCAGGCGGCCGAACGCATCACGGGCCGGAAGGGAATCGCGCGCGACTGGCTCCTTGCCCCCGAGCCGTTGAGCGAGGATTTCGTCCAGCGGTGGAGGCTGTGGTACCAGCGCTATCTCGCTTGTGATCTCGCCGCGAACCCGCGCCCACCGATCTTCAAGAGTGTGCGTCGCGCGTTCGAACGCGGTGGGAGCGCGAGAGATCTTCAGCACCGCGGCGCGGTTCGGCCGGCGCGAGCTGTTTCCGTCGCTGGCTCGGACGGCTCGTCGGCGCTGGGGCGACTTGGTCAGTCGCTCTCGCCGCGGTGACTGACAAGGGACCCGATGAACCCGACGGTCCAGGCGCCGTGGACGACCGCGAGGAGTCCTGCGGTCCTCACCCGTGAGCGCCCAGCACGCGACCGGCACCGGCCACGGCAGCGACGTAGACCGACGGGACCAGAAGCGCCGGACGCCAGCGCAGCCCGACGATGGTGCCCAGGGCGACGCCGATGATCCCGACCGGTGGAACCAGCTGCCGGAGCCGCAGCGAGTGCGGGTGCTTGCGGAGCACCACGGCCTTCCACCAGCCGTACTCGTAGTACTGGCGGGCGAGCGCCGACCACGTCGACCGGGGCCGGTACCCGACCGACAGCGTCGGGTCGAACCAGACGACGCCGCCCGCATCGCGGAGCCGGATGTTGAGTTCGTAGTCCTGGTTGCGGATCAGTTGCTCGTCGAAGAGCCCGACCGCCTCGATTGCTGACCGATCGAAGACGCCGAGATACACGGTGTCGACGGGACCGGCCTGGGTGCCGACGCGGTACGACGCGCCGCCGGTACCGAGGAGCGACGTCGTCGCGTCGGCGACCGCCTGCTCGAACGGTGTCGTCGGCTCAGGTCGTTGGATCCCGCCGACGTTGCACGCACCCGTCTCGCGCAGGATCTCGACTGCTCGGCGGATGTATCCGGCCGACAGTTCGCTGTGACCGTCGACGCGGACGATCACCGGTGCTGAGGATGCCCGGATCGCGGCGTTGAGGGCGCTCGGTGTCTTTCCCGATGGATTCGCGACCACCGTCAGGTCGTCCGAGTCCGCAGCGAGGCGCTCCGCCAGTGCCTCGGTTCCGTCACCGCTCGGTCCGATACCGAGCACGATCCGCACCCGTCCCGGATAGGCCTGGCGGCGGACGGAGGCGAGCGCCACTTCGAGATGGAGCGCTTCGTTGCGGATCGGCATCACCACGTCGACATCGGGCCACGCTGCGTCGGCGCGCCACTCGGACACGGCGGCACCGCGCGCCATGTCAGACACGGCGGGAGAGCACGACCCAGACCGTGCGGACGAGAATCTGGACGTCGGTCACCAGCGACCAGTTGACGAGGTACTGGATGTCGTAGCCGAGTTTGAACTCGGCGTCGGTGCCGTACCGACCCTCGATCTGGGCGAGTCCCGTCAGGCCCGGCGGAAGTTCGTTGCGACGCACGTAGCCGGGGACCCGCTTGGTGATCTGTGCGACGAGTTCGGGCCGCTCCGGGCGGGGTCCGACGAGCGACATGTCGCCGCGCAGCACGTTCCACAGCTGCGGTAACTCGTCGGCACGCATCGCACGCATCCACTTCAGTGCAGGGACGATCCGGTCGTCGTCGAGCGTGGCGAGGCGCGCCCGGCCGTCCTCTTCCGCGTCGACCACCATCGTCCGGAACTTCACACACCCGAACACGTGGCCGTCGCGTCCGACGCGCTCCTGCCGGTACAGCACGGGGCCACCTGCGCGCACCCGCACGTAGAGGGCGACGAATCCGACGACCGGCAGCCAGATCGGAGCGGTGGCAATCGTCACGACCAGGTCGAAGATCCGCTTCAGTCGGACCTTGTAGCTCGGCACCGTGTGCGATCGCAACGCCACGAACGGCATGCCACCGATCTCGCGAACGGAGCGGAGCCCGAGCAGGGTCTCGCGGGCGCTGACACGCTGAAGGAATCCGACGCCGGCCAGTTCCAGGGAGTTCAGCGGCTCCGGATACACCGAACCGAACGCCGTGACATCGAGCAGCAGGACGTCGGTGGCGTCGTGGGCGACGACGGAGTCCACGAGGTCGTGAGGCCGTTCGACCCGGTCGGCGACGACCGCACGTTGAGAGCTCTCGGCGAGGTGCGCGACGGCGAGGTCGATTGCGTCGGGCGCGCCGGCCAGCACCACGCGCGGCAGCCCCTGGCGGCGGAGGGTCAGCCGGCGCGCAAGCTTGCGATTGGCCACCAGCACGAACGAGGCGAGCACCAGGAACGCGGCGAGGTTGAGCCGGGGCATGAGGTACCGATCGAGTACGACGAACGCGAGTCCCTGGACGGCGACGCCGATCGCCGTGGCGAGGAACGTCTTCGGGAGCCATGGTCTCCGCCCGAGCCTCGGCTCGCGCTCGTACAGTCCTGCGAAGTAGTTGACGGTGAGGTGGATCGCAGTGGCGATCGAGAACCCGACGAAGTAGTGCGACAGCGGGTAGGTGTCCCAATCGAACGAGAAGCCGAACCGGACGAAGCTGATCGCGACCATCAGCAGATACAGCGTCACCGCATCGAGCAGACCGAGCATCCGGAACCCGCGGGACCACAACCAGGACAGCGGGCGCGAGAAGAGGCCGACCAGCCGTTCGACCGCAGCCGGAAACGGCAGGGACGATGGTGCGCGTGACGCGAGAGCCATGACGCATCCAGGCTATGCCATGTGTTCCCGCCGGCACCCGACCCCGCGTCACGTAACGGGTCTGACCCATCCCGTGACGCGTCACGTGATGGGTCAGACCCGTTACGTGACGCGTCAGGAGTAGCGGTCGTCGCTGACGCGGTCGCCCGTCCAGGTCCACGTCGGCCGGAGGGTGACGACGCCGGCCTGCTCGCTCGTGTCGCCGACGAGCACGTCGAACGACCGGGCGTTCTGGATGTGGTCGTAGACGCGTGTGCGGCCCCACCCGGTCACCTCGGTGTGGATGACGTACGGTCCCGGGATGAGCGGCAGGCCGCGCATCTCGATGTCGACATGACCCGTCCCGTCGACGGTCATCGGGACCTCGTTCGCATCGCGACTCGAGGGGGAGGTCACCGCCACCCCGCCGAGACTGGCGAGGGTGATCACGAACACCGGGTTCGCGATCGGCTCCGGTGTCTCGAAATGCAACCGGAACGTGACGTCGTCGCCGGTGCGCACCCGGTCGGTGCACGTTCCGGCGACGAGTATCTCGACCTTCGTCACGCGGAGCGGCCCACGGCCGCGGCGGGCTGAACCATCATCGGCTTCCTCGGCGTCGAGCATCGCCTCGGTGTACTCGTCGATGACGTCGGCGGGCTTCCCCTGTGCCTTGACCACGCCGTGGTCGAGCCAGATCGCGCGATCGCAGAAGTTGCGGACGCTGCTCGTGTCGTGGGTGACGAGGACGAGCGTGCGACCGTCGTCGCGGAACTGGACGAATTTCTCCATGCACTTCTGCTGGAACGTGACGTCGCCGACGGCCAGGATCTCGTCGATCAACAGCAACTCGGGATCGACATTGATCGCGACAGCGAACGCGAGGCGTACATACATCCCCGACGAGTAGGTCTTGACCGGAGCGTCGATGAACTGCTCGAGCCCCGAGAACGCGACGATTTCGTCGAATCGCAGGTCGATCTCTTTGCGCGCCATCCCGAGGATTGCCGCGTTGAGGAAGACGTTGTCCCGTCCGGACAGCTCGGGATGGAATCCGGCGCCGAGTTCGAGCAGGGCCGCCATCCGCTTGTTGATGATGATCTCGCCGTCGTTCGGGGTGAGGATCCTCGCCATGCACTTCAGCAGCGTCGACTTGCCCGAGCCGTTGTGCCCGATGATCCCGAGCGCTTCACCGACCGACACGTCGAGCGACACGTCGCGCAGCGCGTGGAACTCCTCGAAGCGGTTGCGGCCACCGCTGGCGATGAATTGCTTGAGCGAGGAGGCGCGTTCCTGGTGCACCTTGAAGGTCTTGCTCACCGAGTCGACGCGCAATGCGATCTCCCGCGCCGGATCGGTCAGCCGTGCACGCGTGTTCGTTCTGGTCCATCAGCAATGCCTCACAGTTCTTCCGCGAACTGCGGTGAGAGTCGGTTGAAGATGGTCGACCCGGCGACGAACGTGACCACCGAGTACAGGCCGACCTGGATCCAGCGCGCCATGCTCGGCCAATGGCCGTCGTACAGGATCTCCTGTGACGCTCTGACGAAGCTGCCGGTCGGTCCGAAGTTGGTGATCGCCCGCAGCCATGCGAATGGGATCTCCTCGGTCACGAAGATGATCGGGCTCGTGTAGAAGAGCACCTGCGCAGCGATGCCCCACAGGTAGTTGATGTCGTGGAAGAAGACGTTGGCCGCCGACAGCATCAGGGCCACGCCCGTCGTGAACATCGCAACGAGGACCATGAGCACCAGCCAAGGCACCAGCCACGGCAGCACCATGTGCCCGAAGATCAAGAACGCCACGCTCAGCACCATGACCTCGATCAACAAGGTGACGAACTGAGCGACGATGATCGACAATGCCAGGTGTTCGTGCGGGAAGGCCACCTTCTTGATCAGGCTCGCGCCCTCCTGGACCGACCCGATCGATGCACTCACCGAGATCGAGAAGAACTGGAACGGCAGCAGTCCGGCGAGGAAGTAGAGCGGGAAGATCTCGAGCCCGCTCGGGTCGCCGACCGGGGGTTTGCGCAGGAAGATGTAGAGGAAGACGACGCTGAAGATCACCATCTGGCTCAGGGGGTTGAGCAGGCTCCACGTCCACCCGAGCACCGACTTGCGGTACCGGGTGCGCAACTCCTTCAGTGACAGGAGGTAGAGGAGGTTGCGGTGCGCGACCGCCGTCCGGAGCGACATGCGGTTCTCGACGCTAACGCGGTGGCTAGCCTCCTCCACGTGACCGACGAGCGTGAGGTGGCGGCCGCCGGCACTCCGTCGGCGTGGGCGATGACGAGGAGTCATCCGGTCGTCGTGCTCGCGGTGCTCGTGGTGGTGATCGTGCTCGCCTGGATCGTTGGTGTGCCGCGTTCGGCCGGACCCGACGAGCCGAGCCATCAGGTGCGCGGTGGTGGGCTCGTCCGTTGGCAACTCGACCCTGAGCCGTTCTTGGTCTTCCCCTTCCAAGACGCATACGAGGTCCCGGGACACGTCGGATTCCCAGATCCGGTGTGCTTTGCGTTCAACGAGTTCGTGCCGGCCAGTTGTACGAACGATCTCGAACCGGTCGACGGCGACCTGTCGCTGGGGACCCGGTCCGCCAACTACCCGGTGTGGGGGCACGTCCCTGCGGGCATCGGCACGCTGGCCCCAGCCACGTGGTCGGGCTGGGCGGCACGAGTGACCGACGCCGCGCTCCCCGTTGCGCTGATCGTCACGGCGTTGTGGGTCGCAGCCCGCCGCCGGGCGCTCGGCCTCGGTGGTGGCCTGCTGGCGCTCACCCCGATGGCGTGGTTCCTGTTCGCGGTCGTCAACCCTTCCGGGCTCGTGATCGCCGGAGGTGTCGGCTTGTGGATCGCTTTGACGGCGCGGGTCCGGGGTGGCCCCGACCGCACGGTCGGCCTGCTCGCGGCCTGCTCCTGGGCCGCGATGGTGCTGCCACGACGTGACGGAATGGTGTGGGCATCGCTGATCGTGGCCATCGTCGTGCTCTCGGGTGACATCGACCTCCGCGAACAGGCTCGTCGCATCGGTCGGGTCGGCGCGGTGATCGTCGTAGCGTCGACGCTCGCGACGCTCGCTTGGGCGAGCAGGAGCGAGACGAACGCTGCCACAGCACTGTTCGTGGCGCCGCTCGCGCCCGTCGCCGCATGGTTCGCCCGACGGGGGTGGGACCGACTCGGGACGCGCACCTCGGTGTCGCGCGTGCTCTACGCGTCCGGATTCGCGGTCGTCGGACTCCTCGCGGGGCTCGCTGTCATGACCCGGCGAGATGACGGATTCGATCGTCGAGTCCTCGAACTGGTCATCGGGGGGACCGGCGGAGACCTCACCGAGGCGATCGGGTACCTCGGTTGGCTCGACACGCCGCTGCCCACCACCGCTGTGTTCGGATGGCTGCTCGGGCTGGGGGTGTTGGCCGGCGCGGCTGTCGCCGCCGGGCGATGGCACGTGCTCCGCAGTGCTGCGGTGGTACTCGCCGTCGGCCTCTACGCCTCCTGGGTGCTCACGATGTTGCAGAACGACGAGAGCGGCACGTACTGGCAAGGCCGCTACTACCTGCCGTTGCTCCTGGGTATCCCGATCGTCCTCGCCTCGGTCGAACTCCCCGAAGCCGTCGCTCGGCGGATCGGGCTGACCGCCGCGTTCGTGGGGCTCGTCGTCGCGAACGCAGCGCTCTTCGCAATGATGCGCCGTTTCGGTGTCGGGCGATCGGGTTCGTTGTTCCCCTGGGACTGGGACACCTACGAGGCGCCGCTTCCGCCGGTGGTGGTGCTCGCGGTCCACCTCGCGGCATCGGTCGGTCTGCTCTGGTGGGTGTTCGAGCGCGCCCACCCTCGCCACGCCGTCCCTCTCGCCGCCCAGGGATAGCCTTCACCGCATGGTCACCGATGCCGGTCCCGACGCCGTTCATCCCGGTCTCGACCCGCAGGAGATCGCGGCGCGGCTCGACGCACTGGAACGGGCCAGCGACGAGCGGCGCGCCGAGCTGCGGGCGGTCCTCGACGACCTGCCGGCCGCGTTGAGCCGGCGAGCGCTGATTTCGGCTGCGTTGACCGACCTGCGCGCCGCTCCGAACAAGGGGGCGATCGCGACCCGCGGGCTGCGCAAGATCGGCCGGATCCCGGGTGCGGCCTGGCGACGTACCCGTGCGCGCCTGGCCGAATGAGCGACACCAACCGCCCCGTTCGTGTCTTCGTCGCACGCGACGGCAACGGCTTCATGCGCGACATCGCCACGTGGATCGTGGCGGCGACGACGTCCGCGGGTCGGGACGCGACCCTGGTGGACGACCGGCTTCCCGAGCCCGACGGGGCCATCAACCTCGTCGTGGCACCGCACGAGTTCTTCCTGCTGCGTGACGACGACGATGCGACCGTGCGCGCCGCGGCCCGATGCAGCATCCCGATCTGCACCGAACAGCCGGGGACACCGTGGTTCCTGCTGTCGCTCGGCTTCTGCGTGGGGAGTCCGCTGGTGGTCGACATCAACACGGTCGGCGTCGACGCGATCGAACGGGAGGGGTTTCGGGCGCACCGCCTGCAGTTGGGTGGCGTCGCAGCGCTGGATCGGCGGAACGAGGGGTCGGCCGACGGAGAAGCCGCCCGCGACATCGATGTCGTGTTCCTCGGCGGTGCGACCGATCGACGCGCGGCGGCCCTCGCCCGGCTGGCTCCGGTGCTCTGGGATCGCCGCAGCGAGCTGCGGATGTTCACGTTCAGCCGCCCACTGACGGGCGACGAGCCGGGCATCGTGTTCGGCGACGAGAAGTACCGGCTGCTCGCGCGGTCGAAGGTGCTCGTGAACCTGCACCGCTCCGACGAGTCCGATGCCGACGGGTACTTCGAGTGGGCCCGCATGGTCGAGGCGATGGCCAACGGGTGCGTCGTCGTGACCGAAGCGTCCCTCGGCCACGAACCGCTGATCGCCGGTGAGCACTTCGTCGAGACCGCACTCGACGATCTGCCCACTGCGGTGCTCGGTGTGTTGGACGACGACGAGCGGCGCCGTCGGATCGCAGCCGCGGCCCACCGCGTCGTGATGGAGGACCTCGCATTCGGACCAGCCGTCGCCGATCTGCTCGATCTCATCGAGCGGGAGCGGCTCGGGTTCGGGGTCGAACCGCAGGGTCTTCGACAGCGTTGGGCCGGTCGACGCCCGATCGTGCGCGGTCACAAACCGCCGCTCCTCCCCGTCTTCGATCCGTATCGATCCCAGCGTCGCGCCGTCCATGACCAACTCCTCGCCGAAATCGCACATCGGCGTGAGCTCGGCCGTTTCCGCGCGCTGCTCGAATACGGCGACGGCGATCACGTGGGCCAGCACGCAACCGCGGCGTGGCAGCGGACTCCGGCCGACGGCGACGCCGAGGTGAGCGTCGTCGTGACCCTGTTCAACTACGCCGACGTCGTCGTCGAGACGCTGGACTCGATCGTGGCATCCAGCGACGTCGACGTCGAGATCGTGATCGTCGACGACCATTCGAGCGATGACGGCGGCACGACGGTCAAGGGGTGGATGGCGGCAAACGACCACGTTGCCGTGCTCTTGTTGACCAGCGCCGCGAATCGCGGCCTGCCCCGGGCTCGCAATCTCGCGATCGACCACGTCCGCAGCGATCTCGTGATGATGATGGACGCTGACAACCTCGTCTACCCGACCTGCATCCGGCGCCTCGTCGATGCCCTCGCGGCTGACCCCGAGGCGGCGTTCGCATATTCGACGCTGGAGGCGTTCGGAGCCGAGCCCGGCCTCCGGAGCGCGCAGGGGTGGCACGTTCCCTGGTTGTGCGAGTCGAATTACATCGATGCCCAGGCGATGTTGCGACGGTCGACGTTGGATCGCCACGACGGGTATCGCGTCGACGACACGATCTACGGGTGGGAGGACTGGGACCTCTGGCTACGGATCGCCGTGGCGGGGGAATTCGGCGTCCATGTCCCCGAGATGCTCGGTCGGTACCGTACGCAGCCCGCTTCGATGTTGTCGCTCACGAACCTCGTCGCCGACGACCGGCGCGCCGGCCTCGTCGAACGGTATCCATCGCTCCCATGGCCTGACGAGCGACCGTCGTAGCATGGGAATGGTGTCGGATGAGTCGGAACTCGAGCGGTTGCGGAGCCTGGTCGGACCATCGGAGACCGCGTACGAGCAGCTGCTTGCCGATCGCGACGAGGCGCAGCGGGTTGCCCGCGAGGCCCGTGCGGAAACGGGCGAACTGCGCGGTCGCATCCTCGAACTGAACACCCAGGTGTCGCGCGCCCGGCAGGACCAGGACCTCCTGCAGCGACGGGTCGAGATGAGCGGGTGGGAGCGGCTGCTCGATCGTGCGCATCGGCGCTGGACGTCGTCGATCGTGCCCAGGTTGAAGCGAGGGCGATGAGCCCGCGTTTCAGCGTGCTGACGGCGGTCTTCGACCCGGAGCCGGCGCACCTCGAATCCTGTCTCGCATCGATCGCCGCGCAGTCCTCCGACGGCCCGGTCGAGCACATCGTGGTCGACGACGCGTCGACGCGTCCCGACGTGCGGAGCCTGCTCGACGACCTGGAGGCCCATCCGGGACGCACCGTGATCCGACGTGGCGCGAACGGCGGGATCGTGGCCGCGTCGAACGATGCGTTGGGTGCGGCGACGGGGGAGTTCGTGGTGCTCGTCGACCACGACGACGTGCTCGCACCCCACGCCCTCGATGTGCTCGCCGACCTGCTCGATGCCGATCCCGGTATCGATGTGGCCTACTCGGACCACGATCTGCTGCGCGTCGACGGTCGCTGCGCGTCTCCGGTGTACAAGCCCGACTTCTCACCCGAACGACTGCGAAACCACAACTACATCACGCATCTCGTGGTCGCCCGCCGGTCGGTGGTCGTCGACGTCGGCGGGTTCCGTGACGGCACCGACGGAGCGCAGGACCACGATCTGCTCCTGCGACTCGCCGAACGGACCGGGTCGTTCGTCCACGTTCCCGAGGTCCTCCTGCACTGGCGCCAGTCGCCTGCGAGCGTTGCCACCGATGTTGCGAACAAGCCGGCCGCTTTCGACGCGCGAGGTCGAGGTGGTCGCGGCGCACCTCGAGCGCATCGGGGTCGTCGGCACGGTCGAGCGAGGGGTCCATCCGGGACTGGTGCGGATCCGACGTGAGGTCCCCGGGCGGCCATTGGTCTCGGTGATCATCCCGACACGCGGTTCCCGCGGGAGGGTTTGGGGGGTCGAACGGGTCTTCGTGCACGACGCCGCTGCGTCGCTGATGGCGGATCCCGATGACCGCTGCGAACTCGAGGTCATTGCGGTCGTCGACGCGGGCACCGACCCGCTGATCGCGCGCGGGCTGCGCCGCATCGTGGGTGACCGGCTGCAGATCGTCGACTACGACCGGCCGTTCAACTTCGCCGACAAGATCAATCACGGCGTTGCCGCCGCCGGCGGCGAGTACGTCCTGCTCCTCAACGACGACACCGAGATGATCGCCCCGGGCAGCGTGGCCGAGATGGTCGGTCTGGCCCAGCAGGACGACGTTGGAATGGTCGGGGCGAAGCTGCTCTTCGAGGACGGCACCCTCCAGCACGGTGGGCATCTGTACCACGGGACGATTTCCCATGCACTGCTCGGATGGTCTGGTGACCATCCGGGACCGCATCGGATGCTCGCCGTGGAACGGGAATGCGCAGGCGTGACGGCTGCGGCCGCGTTGCTGCGCCGTGATGTGTTCAACGGGCTCGGAGGGATGAACACGGATTTCCCGGTCAATTACAACGATGTCGACCTGTCGCTGACGCTGCGCGCGGCCGGTTACCGCATCGTCTGGACGCCGCACGCGTCCTGGTTCCACTTCGAGCAGCAGAGCTTCGAGCATCCCGTCGACGTCGACGAGATCGCCGCGCTCGAACGTCGGTGGGGGGAGGGCATGCGAACGGATCCGTACTCCAACCCGAACCTGACCCCGGGGCGGACCGACTGGCTTGGAACTGCCGTTGCGATCGGGCGCACCGCCGTACGAGCGGCTCGCCGACGGTCGGATCTCCTGGGGGTGATCGCGGCGGCGCTGCCGTCAGGCGAGCCGTCGGCGCACGGCATTGCGCACGCGGCGGCGTTGCGTGTCGACGCGATGTGCCACCGGTGTCCTGGCGAGCGCGGCGTCCTGCTCGAGCCGCCAGGACCGGAACCCCGCCGTCACCTCGACGAAGCGGATCGTCGGCGCGAGCGTCGCTGCGATGTCGATCAGGAGATGGCCGCCAGGTTGTTGTGCGAACCGTCGCCCGTCGAGAGGATGAGCGTCGACCCACGTGATGTCATCGTCACCGAGGTCGAGCTCGCGCTCGGGGAGCCGCCATCCGTCGGCGGTCGAAAGCGTGATGCCGAAGTGGCCGATGTCGACGAGCGCCGCGTGTTCGCCGGCGTCGAAGCGGATGCTGCGTAACGACTCGACCGGACCGGCGAGTCGGAGCACCGACCAGCCGGCCGGCGCGACGCCGACCGCATGGCCGACCTGGACAGCAGCCAGATCCGAGCCGATCTCGAACGCCGCGAGGCGCGCCATTCCGTTCTCGCTCTCCGGTGCGAGGCGATCGACGGGGATCCCTGTCTGGGCGGCTGCAAGGTGCCCGGAGAGCACCGGGTTGACCGCGCCGGCCAGCCCGGCGAGCCAGCTGCGTCCGGCAGGATCGAGCAGCTCGACGTCGCGCACGTTTGCATAGCGCACCGCGGTCGCGAGCGAGGCGCCGGCGATCGAGCGATGCGCCGTCCCGGCGACGTCGTCGTGTGGCCACGCACCGAGTGCCTCGGCCAGCGGCGCGCTGGGGGCGGTCACGGCGTCGGCGATCATCTCGGCAAACGTCGCGCGGAGCCCGCTCGCCGACCAGCGTGGATCCGCGAAATCGGTGAGCCCGATCCGCTGGTCGGCGAGCCGCGCTGTCACCTCGCGCACCCCGCGCTGCGCCGATGCGAGCGTCGGCGGAAGGGGATCCTCGGTGGCGTCTCGACACACCGGGGTGCCGTCGTCGGCGATGTCGATCAGCGTTCCGATCTCGGGGGTCATGATCCGCTCGATCGTGTCGGCGTGATGGGCGATCGCCCGGCTGTGGCGCGCCACCCGGGGGTCGTCTGTTTCGTTCGGGAGGTATGACCACATCCGTGCTCCGCGGGCCAGTCGTTGCTCACCCGGTGACGAGAGCGCGAGGTAGAGCCCGACGATGTCGCGGTCGATCCCCGCGCTACGGAGGATCCGGGTCAGCCCTTCCTGGATCGTCCCGCCCCATCCCACGTCGGCGAGGACGATCGGGGCGTCGTCGTCGAGCCGCAGTCGTTCGTCGAGGTATCGGATCACCCTGGACCGGAGGGTGGCGGCCGATGCAACGATCGTGGAGCGGAGTGCATCGTCCGCGGACAGCGCGGTACAGGCGTCGCGGAGTTGGTCGGCGTCGACGCGGTCCGCGCCGAGCACGCGGCGCACTTCGTCTGGGTCGCACGTGAACGCATCGGCGACGTGGTCGGCGGTCAGATCGGCGCGACGCGCCAGCGCAGTCGTCAGTTCGTCGACCGTGCCCTCGACGACCGCCGCACGCATGGTGACCCACCTCGAGACGTGGAGGGGAACGGGTGTGACACCGTTCGGGGCCGTCACCTGCATCAGCTCGGCGATGGTCGCACCCTCGCGCAGCAGGCAGTGGGTGTGGGTCGCGCCCAGCGCGGCGGTCGAGTCGGACACCCACCTGCTGAACCCGGCCAGGGCCGGTCCGGCGACGGCGGTCCCGAACTGGAACGACGGGTCGTGTCCGAGCGAGCCGGCGCCGACGAGCGTTGCGCGGACTGCAGCGGAGATCCCCAGGTCGGTGCCGGTGACGAACGACCACCTGCGCAACGGGGCAGCCGGCAGCGTCACGTGTCGGTGCGCATTCGGAACGTCCACGTGAATCGCCTCGGCGCCGAGATCCTCCGCCGTCGCGACATCGGCGATCTCGTTGTCGCCCACGTGCGCGACTCGGCCGGCCCCGACACGTCGGTCGGCGATCACGCGTGCGAGCAGCCCCTGCGCCTTGCCGAGTCGATGGTCGGCGGAGGTGATCACCCCGTCGACCAGCCCCATGTCGACGCCCGCTCGTTCGAGCACCGTCGACAACTGCGAGCCCGAGAGGTAGGTGTCGCTGACGAGCACGACGGGCACGCCGCGATCCCGCGCAGTACGGAACAGCTCGATTGCTTCAGGGATGGACCTCAGTGACCGAGCTTCATGGTCGAGCTCCACCGCAATCCCGGTCGCCGGATCGACCCAGTCGAGCGGCATCAACGACCAGATCTCGTCGAGCGTGCACTCGGGTGCTGCGACCTCGGGGTCGTGTTCGACCGCGGTGGCGTCGGACGCTTGGCCGCCGGCGAGGAGTTCGACCCGACGTGCATCGGATCGTCGCTGCCGCGCTCGATCTTCGGCTTCCCGCCGAGCCTGAGCGAACACCGCAGGGGTGACGTGGGTCGGAAGGTCGAGGTGCGTCGCGAGGTCGGTGAAGAGGTCGCTCGGCGTCGCGACCGGACGGGTCACGACCGTGTCGAAGACGTCCGAGGTCACGAGGTCGACATCGCCGGCACGCAGCACGGTGTCGGCGGTCCGATACGCATCGAGTCCTTCGCCGCCGAGATGGGACAGCCCGACCAGGTCGTATCGCTCCGTGGCCAGCTCCGGCGTTCGGCGCATGGCTCGGCGGAGGTCGCCATCGATCTCTGCCCGGCGGTCCTGATCGGCGGCGATCAGGCGCCCCGCTCCCCCGACGATCGGGGAGTCCGTCGCCAGTTCGAGCATCGCTGCCGGGGTCCACAGCGCTGCACGCCCGATGTCGGCGAGCCGGACGCACAACTCGGCCACCGCTGCGTCGAGGCCGACGTCCGGGGCGAGTCCACCCGCGGCGTCGAACGCCGCACGCTCGACGGCCACACCCCATGGAGCGAGGGCCGACACCTCGCGGGCCACGAAGAAGGCGCCCCACGGACCGGACGAACCGACCGGATCCCCCGCAAAGGGATCGTCGAGCGTCGGTTGGACGACACGCCCGACACTGAGAATGCTCGCGCCGGGTCGGTCGACGACGATTGGCCCGACGACACCGACGTCGGGACGCGTTGCCTCGATCGCCAACGGGGCTGCCCACTCCGCGTCGAATCGGATCGCATCGGGACTGAGCACGACGACGCAGGCATCCGACGCAGCAACGGCGAGGTTGAGGTCGGTCGACGTCGTGGCCGCGCCGACCTCGATCACGTCGACGGTCGGGACCGGGCTCGAGGGCTCGAGGAGCACCGACGTCGTCGGGCTGCCGTCGAACCAGACGGTCCGCGCATCGGCCGCGATGCTGCGGCGGTCGAGCGCCGCCTGGCTGCACCGCTCGACGGCTGCGGTCATCTCGGGCTTCTCGGCCGCGTCGAGTGCACTCGACCCGGTGATCGCACGCCAGGAGTACAGCACCTCGGGGATGTGGCCGACCGTGCGACCCCGACTCGTGGCGCGTTCGATCACCCGGAGGTAGAAGTCGTAGTCCTGCGACGGTTCGTACTCCGCCCGGACGCGGAGGTCGCCGATCGCCTCCCGTCGCGCGGCGACGAGGTGGGCGAGATAGTGGTGGCCGAGGTGACGTCGCGGGCTGTAGTCGGGTTTGCGGTACGCGGCGATCGTCCGTCCGTCGGCGTCGACCACCTGTTCGTCGGTGTAGACGACGTCGTCGTCGGGGTGCTCGTCGAAGTGGTCGAGCACCCGGGAGATGGCGATCGGGTCGATGACGTCGTCGTGATCGCAGATGGTCACGACGCTGCCGACCGCGGCGTCGAGCCCGTCGTTCGTCGCTGCTGCGATCCCGCCGTTCGCCGGCCGCTCGATCAGATGGCGACGGGTCGGGTCGAACCCGACCCAGGTGCGCAACATCTCGACGACGTCGCCCCGGGTGGAGGCGTCGTCGACGACGACGCATTCCCACTCGCTCGACGTCTGCTCTGCGATCGCCTCGAGTTGGATCCGCAGCGTCGTGAGCGGGGGGTCATAGACGGGGAGCACGATCGACGCCCTCGGCGGGTCGCCGCGTCGCGGGCCGACCGGCGCACCAGCGAATCGTCTGGAGATCGTCGACATCGCGCTGGATGGTATCGGTCCGACCCGATCCGTAGGATCGGGTCGGTGTCCGTTGCCGCCGCGATCGTCGTCGTCACCCATCGCGGCACCGGCGAACTGGTCGGTGCGTGCCTCGCCTCACTGGCTGCGTCGACTGCACCCGATGAGTTGACCGTCACCACCATCGTGGTGGACAACTCCGGTCGTCCCACAGCCGTCGCCGCCGACTACGGCCCGGATGTCGATGAGGTCGTCCGTGTCGACAACCACGGCTTCGGCGCAGCCGCGAACGCCGGGATCCGCCTGGCCCGGCAGCGGTCGGATGCGCCGGTCGTGGTGCTCAACGACGACATCGAAGTCGACAGCAACTGGTTGCGCCCGCTCCTGAGCGCCTTCGCAGCCGACGATTCCCTCGGCGCCGTCCAGCCGGCACTGCTCTGGCACGACACCGAGCTGATCAACAGCCTCGGGGTCAGCCTCGATCGGTTCGCGGCAGGATCGGATCGAGGACTCGGCGCTCCTGCGAGCACCCTCGACGGGCCGCTCACGATCGACATGTTCACCGGTGGCGCGGTGCTCTTTCGCCCGGCCTTCCTCGATGCGACCGGCGGGTTCGACGAGCGCTACTTCCTGTACTACGAAGACGTCGACCTCGCACTCCGCGGCGCTGAGATGGGTTGGACCTACCGCTGCGAGACGTCCAGTGTCGTGTACCACCACGGCGGGGCGACGACCGCTGATCTCGGCGATGACCGCGTGCGCTATCAGGAACGCAATCGGTTGCTGACGGCGACCCGATTCGCGTCACCCTCGACCGTCGCGCAGGCGTTCTGGCTCTCGGTCCGCAAGCTCCGCCACGCTCCGCGGGCCGCTCACGCACGGGCGCTCGCCGGAGGACTGGCGGGAGCGCCGGGAGCGCTGGCTCGTCGATTCTCTGCGAGGGGTCGGGGGCGCGGCGCTATCGTCTCTGCGGATGGTGGATGAGTCTGCAGCAACCGACCACGACGCACAACTCGACGTGCTGCGGTTGACCGACGAGGTGATCGGCCTCTCGGCCGAGCTCGCCGAGCTGAGGACACAGGTCGAGCAGGCGACCGAACGAGCGACCGCGGCCGCAGAGATCGCACAACAGGCCGAAGTGGCCGCCCGGACCGCCGCCGAACGGACGCGCGACTTCGGTGAGTACCTCGGTGAGGTGACCGATGGCCTCGGTGCACGCCGGCCGGTGGTGGCCGGGACCACCGATCCGTCCGCGCTCGTCACGGGACGAACTGATCGCCCGCGTCGAGCATCTGGAGGCGGTGCTGGGCCGGCGGTCGGTGCAGGTTGCGCTCGGGATGACCAAGAAGCTCCGGGGGAGTTGATGCGCGTCGTTGCGGTCGGCAACGACCGGATCGACGACGGCGAGGGGAGGCGGCTCGAACCCTCCACGGTCGCTCGTGGCGTCGATGCCGACGACATCGTGCTCGTCCACGACGCGGCCGCGAGCGTCCATGTCGTCGACGTCGACGACGTCGTCCAACGGGCCGCTCCGGGTGTCGATCTCGTGATCGGGGCCTGGACGTGTGCCGACGCCGACCACGGAGTCGTCCAGCGCCGAGGCGTCTTCTCCCCCGAGCGGTTGCGCTGGGCGAACACCGTGGGCCCGGTGGTCCTCGTGTCCGGTCGTGCGCTGCATCGGAGTGGGTGGGGGACCGATGAGCACATCACGCTGCAGGACCTGTTGCTCCGGCTGAGCGAACTCGATCGGAACACCTTGGTCGTCGAGTCGACGCCGAGCGTGCTGGCCCACGTCGACGAGGTCGCAGCGACCGCTTCCGACCTGAGCGGGGCGGTGGAGCGGCACCTCGATCGCGTCGGCGTCGATGCGGTCGTCACTGCGGATGTCGGCCCCGGGCCGTCGGTCGGCGTCGAGCGAGTCGTCCCTGACGATCTGACCGTGTCGTTGGTGGTGCCGACCACCGGGCGCGTCACCGAGGTGCGAGGTCGCCCCGGTCGACTGGTCGTCAACCTCCTCGACTCCTTGTTCGCCATCACCGATTTTCCGCGGGACCGTCTCGACGTCGTGCTCGTGACCGGCCCCGAGGCCGCGCCCGACATCGGCGAGGTCATCCGAGAGCGTTTCGGACGCGCCGTGCGATTCGTTTCGAGCAGTGAGCCGTTCTCCCACTCCCGGCGTACGAACCGCGGGGTACTCGCCAGTTCGGCCGACGTGGTCGTCCTCCTCAACGACGACACCGAAGTGGTGTCCGCCGGGTGGCTCGGTCAGATCGCGACCGCGGCGATGGAGCCGGGTGTGGGCCTCGTCGGGCCGCTCCTGCGCTATCCCGATGGGTCGATCCAGAGTGCGGGCCATGCCCATCCCCATGCGAACATCAGCGAGCCGATGGCCCAGGTCGCGCCGTCGCAGGAGGCGGCGATCTACCGAGGGCGCGACGTCGCCGGCGTCACCCTCGCCTGCGCTGCGATCAGCCGCGACCGGTATCGGCGTGCCGGCGGGCTTTCGCCGCGGATTCACAACGCGTACAACGATGTCGACCTCGCAATGAAGCTGGCCAAGCTCGGGCTGCGCCACGTCTCGCTCGGCAACGTCGAGATGGTGCACCTGGAGACGGCAACCCGTGCGCCCGGAGTTCAAGGATTCGAGGCAGCGGTGCTGGAGCAACGTTGGGCCTCGTCGATGGCCACCGAGCACTTGCACTTCACCGATCAGATCCACACGGCGGTCGACGCATGAGTGCGGCCGATGTGATCGTCGAACGGGTCGAGGCGCGGGCCACCGGGGTCGCGATCCTCGATCCGCTGGTCGGCTCGTCACCGCTCGGTCACCTGATCGTCGACGTCGACGTCCGCGATGCACCGGAGGCGATCGCCAGGTGCACGCGCGTCGGCGCCGGCCTCAGCGGCGATCTCGACATCGCCGAGGCGGCGGCGCTCGACCGCGGCCGTTGGCAGCTGATCATCCCTGCTGTGCTGCTCGGATCCGACTTCCGGCTCACCGTCCGTGCGTACACCGACCGCGAGATGCACGACATCGCCGTGGTGTCGGGTCGCAACGTCCGATTCGGGCCCCGTACCGATGGCATCCAGGCGCTGCTGATGCACCAACTCGGTCGCGCCGGGAGCACCATGATGATGCGGCTGCTCGCCGGTCATCCCGAGGTCGCCGTCTTCGACGAGTACCCACTCGAAACTCGGCCTGGTCTCGCCTGGATGCACACGCTCGCCGTTGTCCTCGGCGCCGCAACCGTTCGACCGGGCGACGAGCCGTTCTTCGACGAGGCCGACGTCGCAACCGCAAACCCCTACGTCTCCGAGTACTTCCTCGGCGCCGACATCTTCAGCGTCCAACAGCGCGGCGGGTTCGACCGCCTTCGCCGCGTCATCGCCGAGACTGTGGAAGACACCTACCTGCAACAGCGACCCGGTGCATCGTTCTTCGCGGAGAAGTTCCGGATCGAGAGCCGCCATGCCGCGCGGACGCAGCAGACGACGCTCGCGACCTGGCCCGGCAGTCGTCAGATCGTTCTCGTCCGCGACCCCCGCGATCTGCTCTGCTCCAGGTTGTCGTTCAACCGGCAGCGCTCCGAGGCGAGTTTCGACCTTGACCTCACCGACGATGCCGTCAGCGGCGCGCCGACGATCGTCAACCATCTGCGACTCGCCGCACGCCAGTGCGCGGCTTTTCCCGATGCACTGCTCGTCCGATACGAGGATCTGGTCGAGCGACCGGTGGCAACGGCCACGCGGCTCTTCCGCGGTCTGGGGCTCGACCATGGTTACGTCACCGTGCACCGCGCCGTCGCGAATGCGGTGACCGCGCGTTCCGACCAGCACTCGACGACCACATCGGCCAGCGCCTCGATCGGTCGGTGGCGTGGCGAACTGCCCACCGAAGCAGCTCGCCACCTCGCCGACGAACTCGTCGACGAACTCGCACTGTTCGGGTACGACACATGATCGCCGCGAACCGCGTCGAGCCTGCCAGCATCAGCGCATCGCCCGCCGGGCCCGCGTTCTCTGTCGGCACCCACCACCTGGTCCTGCCACGAAGTGAACGGTCGTGGGGGGCTGCGATCTCCCGGTTCGGTCCGTTGCCTGCACTGATGATCGAGAGCGGGCTCGACACGGTCGCTCGTCCCGACCTGGCGTTGCACTCCCTCGTCGAGACGATGCCACTCGGTGCGGCGGTCGACATCGTGCTCCCGAACGTCGCATTTGCCGACCGGGTGCTCGGGCTGCTGCACGGCAATTGGAATGACGGTGACCGGAGCGACAGCTCGCCGCGTCGCTGTTTCACCCGCGAGACCGCGTCCGATCTCGCCCGCGAGTGTGGGCTCACCGTCGACGATCTGATCGATCATCGGGTCGCACCGGCTGATCCGGATCGTGCGATCGAGTTGCTTGGGGATCGCCTCGATGACGCAGTGTCGTTCGTGTTGCGTTGCGAGCGCACCCGACGCGGCACGATCGCCCCGCCGAGCGTGTTCGCCGAGTCGGTCGATTACACCACGCTCTTCCAGCGTGGAGATGGCACCTGCCACTCGCGTGAGATCGCACTCCTCGGCGGTCGGGAGCGAGTGGTCGAAGTGGCGCCCGCTGCCGACATGACGCATTGGCTCAGCGATCTCGGTCATCGACTGACCGTCGTCGATCGCGCCGTTCCGAGTCGGTCGCGCAGATGGGCCGACTCGGTCGTCGTCGGCGACCTCGACGTCGATGACTGGGCCCGGTCGATCGAGGGACGCGCCGATGCTGTCCTGCTCGGCAACGTGATCGAGCACGTCGTCGACCCCGTCGCGGTACTCGGCGCCGCCGCGCGGTGTCTCGACCGATCGACGGCCGACACGCCGATCGTGGTGGTCTCGGTGCCGAACGTTGCACACGCCGATGTCCGCCTCGCGCTCGCATCCGGACGCTGGATCTATCGAGACACGGGCATCCTCGATCGGACCCATCTCCATTTCCTGACGGCTGACCGCCTCACCGCGATCGGCGCGGCTGCCGGGCTCGAGGTGGTTCAGCGGGTGTCGACCCGGGTGCCGCGAGGAGCATCGCTCAACGCCGTGGCATGGGACCGGGCAGCAGCCGATGCGGCACGGTCACCGGCACCCGAGATCCTCACCGAGCTCGTCGATGCGGATCCCGACGCCGACATTCACGTCCACACCTGGTCGTTCCGGCCGCGCTGATCGAGGTCAACGATGGAGTCGCCTGGTCAGGCGTTGCCGGAGCGAGGGCGCAGATCCCTCGACGCGAGCGCGTGGGGTTGCGGTCACCACACCCACGAGCTTGCGCTGGAAGGTGGCCTCACTCGAGCGCGGCGACGTCGGTGTCGGGTCGCGACGCGACCCGACTCCAGAGCTGTGCGTCGACCGAGGTGCGTCGTGACAATGCCGCCGCTGACGCCGCCGTGATCGCGGACGACCAATCGGTGTCGGCCGGGACCTGGGTCACGAGCGTGCGTTCGGGCTCGACCGGGGTCTCGAGCCACGACGTCAGACCCGACCAGAGCCCGGCGCCGCTCTCGACCACGTCGGTGAAGCCGAATCGATCGAGCAGGTCCGAGGCCGACTCGACGATCTCGTCCTCGTCGGTCGGTTCGATGAAGCCGTCACTCGGGATCGACGGGTGCGGTGACAACAGCATGCGCGCGACGACGTTGTCGGTCTGGCTGGCGATCGACGGGTCGGTGAGGAACGCGCCCCAGGACGCAGTGACGGCGCGGCGACTCGCGTCGTACGGATCCCAATCGGCATGGCGTTCGGGGGTCCAACCCCTCCAGAACGTGTAGAGGGACAGCAGGCGGCTCCGCGGCTCGCGGAGCACGGTCATCATCTCGGAGAGGTCGAAGTGCGGGCGGAGCGACGCGACGCCGAAGTGGCCCATCACCACGTCGAAGCCGCTCAGGGCGTCGGCACCGTCGACTGCGATCGTCGCTCGAATCCGGGCGGGCAGCTCGTCGTATCGATCGAATCCGCCGAACAGGACCCGGTCCAGCTCGCACGACGCGACCGTTGCCGGGTCGCACCGGGCTGCCACGGCGTTCTTGACGGAACTGCCGGCCGACTTGGGGACGTGCACGAAGGCGAAGCGGGTTCGCATCGTTCGGAGCGTACCGATCGTCGCTGGTCGGCATCGGACGTTCAAGAACTCATCCTGCGGTGCCGATGAACGCCAGGTGGAAGCTCCGTTCGGCCCTCCGGCACCCGTGTTGCGCCCCCCACCCGACCGGCTCGGCGAACTCGTCGAACCGCTGACACCGGCAGAGGCGCAGGTGTTCGACGCGTTGACCCGGCTGGAGCCGGGGTGGACCGTGTTCACGAAACCGCGGATCGGTCTCGACGACCCGGACTTCCTTGCGATCCACGCCCGCCACGGAGTGTGCGCGATCGAGGTGGTCGACTGGACACCGGAGGCCACACGATGCACGGCGGCGGGACGACTCGAGACCAGCGCGCCGGACGGATCGTGGCACCCGGTCGCGGTCGAACCCCGTTTCCGTGCCGGCCGACATCGATCATCGATCTTCGATCAGTTCTACGCGCTCCCCGAGCACGGAGGGTCGCCGTCGTCGACCCTCCGTAGTGTGGTCGTGCTCCCCGCCTTCACGACCGTGGCGGCCGGTGATCTCTTCGCGCAATGCGGCGAGGACGGCAGGACCGCACTGGTCGGTCTCTGGGGTGGCGACGCGCTGGCGAATTCGATCGCCGACGTCGTGCGCGGACTCGGCTGTCCACAACCCGCTCCCGAGTCGATCGCGAAGCTTCGCCGGCACGTCGTGGCATCCGAACGGTCGTCGTTCGCCATGGGATGGGATGCGCGCATGTCCGCCGCCATGATCGAAATCGCCGAGAACCCCCGACAGCTGGGCCACCGGCGCGTTGTCGGGGGGGCCGGGTCGGGCAAGTCGACCGCGCTCGCCGCACGCGCCGCCCGGCTCGCCGCGGATGGACGGCGTGTACTCGTGTTGTCGTTCAACGTGACCCTCGCCAACCGCCTGCGGTCGATGGTGGACGAGCATGCGCGTGACGTGGGGGCGAACCCGACACTCGCGGTGTGCGCGAACTTCCACTCGTTCTGCACCCGTGTCGTCCAAGATGCCGAGGTGCTCGGCGCACACCTCGCGGCGCCGTCCGGTATGCCCTGGACGTTCGGGATCGTCGCGAAGGCGACGCAGGCATACGAAGAAGGATACGGCAGCCGATACGACGCCATTCTGATCGACGAGAGCCAGGACTTCACTGCCGAATGGTGGGACATGCTCCGCAACCGCGTGCTCATCGAAGGTGGCGAGACCCTCGTTGCGGTCGACCCGACGCAGGACGTGTACGAACGCGTCGCGTGGCTCGATGCGACCGCTGGGGACAGCCCGACGGGGTTCGGGCTGCCGGGCGAATGTGTCCGCCTTGACGAATCCCTCCGGATGCCGAACGACCTGCTGGCGGTGTCGGCGGACTTCGCCCGCACGCGCCTCGAAGGCGATGCCGTCGTCACGACGCCGATTGTTGCGGAGGATGCCGGATCGGTGCGGAGCTGGATCGACGTCGAGCGAGTGCAGGAACTCGGTCCCGCCGTGGGTCGAGAGGTCGTGCGGATGCTCGCGGAGTACCCGACGCTGTCACCGGGCGACATCTCGTTCGTCTGTGACTACCACCACGACGGTGTCGCCGCCGTGCGGGTCATCGAGGCAGCCGGAATCCCCGTCCACCACATCTTCAGCCGCGATCCCGATGCACCCCGGCGACGGCGCAAGCACCGGTTCTGGCCAGAGATCGCCGCCGTCAAGGGCTGCACCGCGCACAGCATCAAGGGCTGGCAATCGCCAGCGGTCGTCCTCGGTATCGGTGCTGATGACCGCGCTCGCCGCCTCGCCTACGTCGCGATGACGCGGACTTCGCTCCCAGACGACGGATCGCCTGCCTTCGTCTCGGTGGTCAGTGCCGATCACGAGCTGCGCGACTTCGGTCGATCGTTCGTCGAGGGCTCGGCCGTGGCTCCGCAGGCCCTGACATCGGACGCCTGGATGACAAGCCCGGCCCCACCGCCACCGCCACCGCCCCCACCAGCACCGCCACCGCCACCACCGCCCCCACCAGCACCGCCACCACCAGCACCGCCACCGCCGCCGCCACCGCCAGCACCAGCACCAGCACCGCCGCCACCGCCGCCGCCGCTGTCGGTACCGCCGTCTTCCGTGACGCTGTGAGTCCGGCGATGTCGCAGAACGTTTCTGCTAGCTTCAGGTCCGGTGACAGCACACGGACGAAGGGGGTCGAGCAATAGCGCGGCCCGCGTTCTCGCCGGCTTTGTCGTTGCCGGCCTCGGCCTCCTGGCGGTTGGCGCGTCGGGTGATGCGACACCGAGCCTGCCCTTCGACGGCGGGGTCACGGTTGCGCGGGCGTCCGTCCGCTCGAACACGCCGGCGCACCGCATCGATCTCGCTTTCGTCGGCGACATCCACACGCTGCGCCGGGTCAACTACTCGGCCCAACGACAAGGTGGCCGCTGGGACTTCACGCCGATGTTCACCGAGGTGGCGCCGCTGCTGCAGTCGGCCGACACCGCGGTGTGCCACATGGAGGCTCCAATCGCTCCGCCGGGGAGCCCGGTCATCGTGGTCCCGCCGCTGCTGTCGACCGCGGCGCCGATGGCCGATGCATTGGCCGGCGCCGGTTTCGATCGTTGTTCGACGGCGGGAAATCACATCATGGATCGGGGCGTGGCCGGGATCGACGCCACGCTCCGCGAATTCGATCGGGTCGGGATCAGCCAGTCGGGCGCTGCTCGGTCTCCCGCCGAGGCACGACCGGAAGCGTCGATCTACGACGTCGATGGTGTTGCGGTGGCGCACCTGTCGTACTCGTGGTCCATCGGCGGCCAGTCGGTTCCCGCATCGCAGCCGTGGCGGGCGAACAAGCTCGAGGCCTGGCGGGTCATCGCCGATGCTCGGGCCGCTCGGGCCGCAGGCGCCGAGGTGGTGGTCACGAGCTTCACGTGGGGTTTCGACAAGATCGTGCAGCCGACGCCGTCACAGCGATCGATCGCGGCAGCGGTGACCGCGTCTGGCGAAGTCGACCTGATCGTCGGGCAGCAGGCGCACGTTCTGCAGCCGATCGAGCAGGTCAACGGCGTCTGGGTGATCTACGGGATGGGCAACTTCCTCAGCGATCATCCCGTCGGTTCGTTTCCCCAGTCGGCGGGCGATGCCGCCATCTTCGTGATCGGCGTCGTCATCCGACCCGACGGAAGTGTCCGGGTGCGGCCACCGATTGCGTATCCGACCTGGATCGACAAGTCCCGGGGTCACGTCATCAGACCGGTCGGCCAACGCTTCGACCCGACCCTCGATGCGTCGACCCGTGCCGCCCTGCAACGCTCGCTCGACCGCACCCGGTCGGTGTTGGGTCCCTACGTGTTCGAACGAGCCTGATCAGTCGACCGGCCGGTCCTGCTTGTCCTTCTTGGCGGCCTTCTGGGCCTGCTTCCACTCGCGGACCTTGCCGAGCGAGATCTCGTCGTGGACGTCGGCGACCGAACGCGGGACGTCGTCGCCGAACTTGCCGGCAGCGTCGCGCCAACCATCGGGTTGGACGCCCTGGGTCTTGCCGAGCAGCGCCACGAAGATCTTCGACTTCTCGTCGCCGTAGCCCGGCAGCGCCTTGAGCCGCTCGATAGACCTCGATGGCCGGAGGCGACGTCGGCCCACAGGTTCTCCGCGTTGCCGTCGTAGTCCGCGACGAGGGCGGTGCAGACCTGGTGGATGCGTTTGCCCATCGAACCCGGGAAGCGATGGATCGCCGGCTTCTCGCAGCAGATCGAGACGAACTCGTCGACGTCCATCGCCGCGATCTTCGCCGGATCGAGGTGCCCGAGCCGGTCCTGCAGCGTGTGCGGGACCGTTGAACGCCCACTCCATCGGCACCTGCTGGTCGAGCAGCATGCCGAGCAGGAGCGCATTCGGATCGGTGTTCAGCAGCTCGTCGGCTGCTGCGTCGCCCGTGATGTACAACGTTCCGGCCATGCCCCGAATCTACCGCGAGCCACGTCCCACCGGTATCCGGGTGTTTCCGTCCACCGGGGTGTTTCCGTCTGGATATCCAGACGGAAACACCCGGACGGACGGAAACACCCGAACCGTCAGGCGGTGTAGGAGCTCCAGGGGTCGACGGCGTCGGGGTCGATGTCGTAGCGGGCGATGGCGTCTTCGACGACGGAGGCATCGACGTCGCCGTCGGCGAGCAGCCCCGAGAGCACGGCGACGACCACGTGACCGGTGTCGATCTCGAAGAGGCGACGCAGTGCCTCGCGGGTGTCCGAGCGGCCCATGCCGTCGGTCCCCAGCGTCGTGAAGGTTCGCTGACCGACGAAGCTGGCGGATCTGCTCGGGCACCATCGCCATGAAGTCGGAGACCGCGGTGATCGGACCCGACGACGTCGCGAGGCGCTCGGCCACGATCGGGATCCGCTGCTCGCCGCACGGGTGCAGACGGTTGTGGCGCTCGGCGGAGAGCCCGTCCTCGCGCAGCGCCTTGTACGACGTGACCGACCACAGTTCGGCGGCGACGCCGTAGTGCTCGGCGAGCTCGGCGGCCGCCTCGCGAGCGCGCCCTGTGCGAGACCCCCGAGAACAGGATCGTGGCCGGCATCGGCGTCGGCGACCTCGGGGGCGTCGGCCAACTTGTAGATGCCCTCGACGATCTGTTCGGCGAGGCCCGCGACGTCGGGCAGCACCGGCATCTCGTAGTTCTCGTTGTACAGGGTGATGTAGTAGAAGACGTCGGTCCAGTCGGCCGGTCCGCCGCCGTACATCCGGTCGATACCGGCCTGGACGATCGCTCCGACCTCGTAGGCGAACGCCGGGTCGTAGGCCTGTACCGCCGGAACGGTCGAGGCGAGCACGAGGCTGTGGCCGTCCTGGTGCTGCAGTCCTTCGCCCATCAGCGTCGTGCGCCCGGCCGTGGCGGCCATCAGGAACCCGCGGGTGCGGATGTCGGCCGCCTGCCAGATCGAGGTCGCCGACGCGCTGGAAACCGAACATCGAATAGAACGTGTAGAACGGCACCATCGGCACCCCGCGGGTGGCGTAGGACGTGCCGGCGGCGATGAAGCTGGCCATCGAACCGGCCTCGGTGATGCCTTCCTCGAGGATCTGACCCTTCGCCGACTCCGAGTAGGACAGCAGCAGGTCGTGATCGACCGGCTCGTACTTCTGGCCCTGCGACGGCGTAGATGCCGATCTCGCGGAACAGCGAGTCCATGCCGAAGGTGCGAGCCTCGTCGGGGATGATCGGGACGATGCGGGCACCCATGTGCTCGTCGCGGGTGAGGCTGCGCAGCAGCCGGGTGAACGCCATCGTGGTCGACACCTGCTGACCGCCCGAGCCGGCCCACATCTCGGCGAACGCGGACGGGTCTGGCAGGGACAGTTCCCGCCGCACCCGTGCGTGGTCCGCTTCGGGATCGAGCCGTCGAGCGCCTCTGCGGCGTTCCATCATGTACTGGTACTCGATCGAGTCCTCCGACGGCTTGATGTACGGCGGATTCGTCGGCCTCGATCGAGCTCTCGGGGATCTCGTCGTGCAGGTGCAGCCGGTCGCGCAGGTCGAGCGATCTGCTGCTTGGTCATCTTCTTGATCTGGTGTGTGGAGTTGCGGCCCTCGAAGCCCTCGCCCAGCGTCCAGCCCTTGACGGTCTTGCACAGGATGACGGTCGGCGCGCCCGACCCGAGGTTCTCGGTCGCGGCCTTGTAGGCCGCGTACAGCTTGCGGTAGTCGTGGCCGCCGCGGGGGAGGTTGCGCAGTTCGTCGTCGGAGAGATGGGACACCATCTGGCGGAGACGTTCGTCGGGGCCGAAGAAGTGGTCGCGGACGTAGCCACCGTCTTCGACGGCGTAGCGCTGGAACTCGCCGTCGACGGTGTTGTTCATCTTGTTCAGCAGGACACCGTCCTTGTCCTGGGCGAGCAGCTCGTCCCACTTCGACCCCCAGACGACCTTGATGACGTTCCAGCCGGCACCGCGGAACACGGCTTCGAGCTCCTGGATGACCTTGCCGTTGCCGCGCACCGGCCCGTCGAGGCGCTGCAGGTTGCAGTTGACGACGAAGACGAGGTTGTCGAGTTGCTCGCGCGCAGCGAGCGAGATCGCGCCGAGCGTCTCGGGCTCGTCGCACTCACCGTCACCGAGGAACGCCCACACCCGGCTCTGCGACGTGTCGTCGATCTGGCGGTTGTGGAGGTAGCGGTTGAAACGTGCGTGGTACAGCGACGTGATCGGACCGAGACCCATCGACACCGTCGGGAACTCCCAGAAGTCGGGCATCAGCCGGGGGTGCGGATACGACGACAGGCCACGGCCGCCGCGGCCGATCTCGCGGCGGAAGTGGTCGAGGTCGTCAGCGGTGAGGCGCCCTTCGATGAAGGCACGGGCGTAGACGCCCGGGGCGGCGTGCCCCTGGAAGTAGACGTGGTCGCCGGCGTTTCCGTCGTCCTTGCCGCGGAAGAAGTGATTGAAACCGATCTCGTAGAGCGCCGCCGACGAGGCAAACGTGGACAGGTGGCCGCCGATGCCGTCGGCCTGCTTGTTCGCCTTGACGACCATCATCGCGGCGTTCCAGCGGATGAAGGCACGGATCCGCCGCTCGATGTGCTCGTCGCCGGGGAACCACGGCTCCTGCTCGAGCGGGATCGTGTTGACGTAGGGCGTCGACACCGTCGCCGGGAACGAGACCTGCGACTCGTTGGCCCGCTCCATCAGGCGCGACAGCAGGTAGCGCGCTCGCGTCTTGCCGTGCGCGTCGACGACGGCATCCAGGCTGTCCAACCACTCGTTCGTCTCCGACGGGTCGATGTCAGGCAGCTGATGGACGTGGCCGTCGAAGATCATGCGCAGCATTGTCGCAGAGTTACCGATGGGTACCCACTGGATGCCCTTGAATTTCGCCCGGTCGCTTGCCGCGGGTCTCGACGGCGCCGGTCAGCGAATGCGGGTGTCCAGCGGGCGGTTCGGCGCCAGGCCGGTGAACCCATCGCCCATGGTGCCGAGCAGGTCGAACACGACCTCGGCTGCGGTGCTGGTGTAGACGCAGAGCATGCCGTCGGCATCGGGTTGGACGATCACGGCGTTCGCGATCGTCTGGCCCGCTCGATAGTTGATGTTGGACGTTTCGGGCCGGCCGGCGGCGCAGGGGTACACCGTGGCGTACCCGGACTGGCCGGGGCGGGCGATCGTGAGGTTGCCGACCACGCCCGACGCCTGCGTGGTCGAGTCGTCGACACCGGCGACGTCGATCCGGACGATCTCACCGGGGGTGGGAGCAGCTCCGCCCCGGGTGTCGGCCAGCCGCTCGGCGGCCGCGGCTTCGACCGTGGTCGAGGCACCGAATTCGGCGAGGAGGTCGACGATGATGTGCGCGTCCTGCGTGGCGGTGACGCAGACGTGCCCGGTTGCATCGGTCTGGGCGATCACGAGGTTCGGCGCGGCGAGCTGGGCGACGAAGTTGACGTTCGAGGTGTCCGGCGGCGGGGTGCCGCATTCATGGACGGTGAGGTAGCCGCGGTTGATGGCCTGGGTGACGGTGACGTTCATCGCGACGGTTCGTTCGGGTGCACCCGCGTCGACCCGCAGTTCGTTGCCGGCTCGCTGAGGCGCACCGCTGGTCGGCGCTCGGCGGGTGTCGATCAGCCGTTTCGACCCGATGCTCGTCAGCTCGGCGTCGGAAGTGAACCGGCCGAACACGTCGACGACCACGTGACCCGCCTGCTTGTTGAACACACAGATCTCGCCGGCCGAATCGACCGGGACGATCGCGGCGGCTGCCACCACTTCGTTGCGTTGATGGTTGAGGTTGCTCGTCGGGCTCGACCCCTGCTCACAGGGGAACGCGGACAGGTATCCCCGCGTGCGACCGCGCACGCTCGTGACGTTGACGGCGACCGCGGTGACGTCGCCCGCAGCTACTGCGGCGCGACCGGCGACCTTGATCCTCGTGACGGATTCGTTCGCCGGACGCGTCTGGGCGTCGGTCACGGCCCGCGAGATCAGCGAACTGTAGAGACCGGCACCCGTGCGGTTGAGGTGGATCGCGTCGTAGGTGAGGCCGGGGCGATCGGCGACCGCGGCCCAGTCGATCAGCGTGAGGGCCGGATGGCGGGCGAGGGCACGTTCGAGATGCTCGTTGACGGTCGGGAAGTACCAGTAGTAGGGCTGGACCTGGCGCCACGCAGCCGCCGAGATGTACTGGGGCTTCACTTCGCGAAGAGTGACCCAGTAGACGTGCTCCACGCCGGCTTGCGTGAGCGTTGCGATCGTGTCATCGATGGCCCGGTCGAATCGCGCCGGATCCCAGAAGGGGTAGTTGTAGCCGGCAGCGATCACGACGTGGTCGCCCGCGCGGTACAGGTTCGGCCGGAGGTAGCCGCCGGGTAGATCGCGGACGAAGACGGCGGGTTTGCCGACGATCGAGACGTCCCAGTCGCCGGGGAAGTAGCCCTGGAGGACCCCGCGCGTCCCGAGACCGACCGAGTCGGTCACCAACATCACGCGCTTCGTCTGCGGGTGCGATCGCGCCCGCACGTTCGCTCCGACCCGGTGCGACGGCCACGAGCACCGCACACGCGAGCGTTGCGGCTGCGATCGTGATCGCTCGCACGGCGCGAGTTCGAGGGGGGCGCTGGTGGCGGCCGACGGTCACGGAACCCACCAGCCGGTCGTGTCGAACAGGGTCTGGCCGGTCGACGACGTGCGCAGGCAGAGCCGACCCGTGTCGGTGACGCCGAGCGTGACCGAGTTCGCGACGACCGCGCCGGCGGCAGCGTTGGCCGACGACGTGGGAGCGTCGTCGCCGCACGCATCCGCGGTCACGTAGCCGCGACTGAGCGGGCGCACCATGGTGACGGTGCCCGTGACCGCTTGCGCCGACGCCGGCGCCACCCGCGTGCCGATGGTCTGGTCGGCTCCGTGGATCGGGAACCATCCACCGGTGCCGTCGCGGGTGTCGAGCATGCGAGTCGGTGACACGGGGACGTATCGTAATCCAGATCCGGCGGCGAACGTACCGGTGATGTCGACGATCACGTCGCTCGACACGTTGGACGAGACACAGATCGTGTCGGCGGCCGACACGTTCACGATCGCCGATGCCGACCACGCCGATCCGGGGCGGAAGTTGAGGTTGGCGGCGCCGCCGGCCGCCCCGCAGGGATACGCACTCAGGAACCCGCGTTGGGCGGCACGCGTCGCCGTGAGGTTGACGGCGACGGCGCTGGCTCCTGGCGGAACCGGAACGACCACTTCGTCGACCCGTCCCGTCGCGCGCGTGTCTGCCAGGCGATCCGGGGTGGCGAGCGGCTGGAATGTGAGACCATCGGTGCGGTCGACGAACGCGCCTTGGACGTCGACGACGAGGTCTGCGTCGCCGGAACTGAAGACGCACACGTCGTCGTCGGCGCCGAGCGCGACGATGGTCGGCGCACCGATCGCCGTGAACGGCGCGTAGTTGACCGTGGATCCAGAGATCGGTCGGCCGCATGGTCCGGCGGCGAAATACCCCTTCGACCGCGTTCGTGCCGCGCCGACGTAGAGCGCGACGGCCGAGGCGTCGGACGGCACCACCCCGTCGAGGTCGATGAACTCGGTCGCACCCGGGACCATCGGGCCCGAGCCGCCCTCACGGGTGTCGGCGACCCGTGTCGCAGGAATCGACACGAACGTCGCCGGACTCGCCGTCGCTTCCGGAAGGGGAGCGGCGTCGCCCGTCCGTCGAGCCCGTGCGACGTCACGGGTGAACAGTTCGGCCATCCGAACCGAGCGGGTCCGATAGCCGTCGGCGCTCAGGTGGGTGCCGTCGGACGACCGATACTGCGAAAGCTCTGCCGGCCAGTCCCAGGTGAAGAAGTCGCTGCGCGTGTCTGCGAACTCCTGAAGGGCCTGGTTCCAGGTGTCCTGCTGCGCGCGGGCGGTGAAGAGGCGCGTGATCTGCGGCCACCAGATCGTGTGCCCCGGGCCGACCTCGTCGATGACCCCCTGGATGTACCGCCGAGCGCAGGTGATGTCGGTGTTGCAGATGCCCGAGTCGTTCGCCCCGAGGTTGATCAACACGTTGGGAGCATCCCATCCCTGCGAACGCCAGGTGGAGAGCCACGTGCGGACTCCGAAGCTGCCGGACCTGGCGTTGTAGCCCTCGCCCGCACGGAACTTGATCGGCCCCCACCCACGCTCGGCGAGCCGGTCGGGCAGCGTCGGACCCCACAGGGCCGAGCCGAGCAGAACCGAATCGCCGAAGACGGTGACGGCGCCGAGCGGACCGGGTGCGGAGATGTCGATCTGGCGCGGTGCCGCCTCCACGACACCGTCGGGGGTCGATGCGTTCGCAGCCACGGTCAGTGTCGAGAGCGCGAGGACGCCGACGAGTGCCAGTCGGAGTCGGGACATCGCGGTTCGCTGTGCGTGTGTGTCCCCCGCCATCGGCTCAACGCTACCCCGTCGCGGTTCGGAGATGCCGTACACTGCGTCGCGTGAGCGGGCCGGTGAGCGCACGAACCCGGGAACCGCGGCGGTCGACGATCGGGTACCAGCCAGCGCTCGACGGGGTGCGGGCGCTCGCGGTCCTCGCGGTCCTCTTGTTCCACGGCGAGGTCGCCGGATTCGGCGGCGGATATCTCGGGGTGTCGGTGTTCTTCACCCTCTCCGGATTCCTGATCACGAGCCTGCTCGCGGCAGAGACCGAAGCGACGGGCTCGGTCGCTCTCGGCGCGTTCTACTCCCGGCGGGCGCGCCGGCTCCTCCCCGCGAGCGTGTTGCTCATCGTGTTGGTGATGTTCGCGTCGATCGTCACCGACTGGTTCGACGCGGTCGCCGACCTCCGCATTCAGATCGTCGGCTGTCTCCTCCAGGTCGCCAACTGGGTCTTCCTGGCGACCGGCGGGTCGTACCAGGAACTGCTCCAGCAGGCGGCGGGGGCGGCGTCACCGCTCGAGCACTACTGGTCGTTGGCGATCGAGGAACAGTTCTACTGGTTGTGGCCCGTCGCCTTCGTCGGGCTGTGGAAGCTCGGCCGCACACCGCGGGGGCGCTTGGTGTTGCTCGGGGCGGTGACGGCCGTCTTCGTTGTCGCTGCGCCGGTCACCGCAGCGGTGTGGGGCGACGACGCTGCGTACTGGGCCTCGCCCGCGCGGGCCGCTGAGATCCTGCTCGGTGCATTCCTCGCGCTGGCGCTCGCGGGGCGCACCGTCCCGCCGCGGTTCTGGGTCTGCGCTCCGGCCGCTCTCGTGATCCTCGCGGTCTGTGTCGTCACGTTCCCGGCGGTCGGTGGGCCGGCGTATTCCGGCTGGCTCCCGGCGATCGGTGCGGCCAGCGCACTGCTGTTGCTCGGTCTCCAGGTCGACTCGCCGGTGCGCGCTGCGTGCTCCGCCGCGCCGCTGGTGTGGCTCGGCACGATCAGCTACGGGGTCTACCTCTTCCACTGGCCGATCTTCGTCGTGCTGAACGAGCAGCGCACAGGAATCGACGGGCTCCCGCTCCTCGCGCTCCGGATGGTGCTCACCCTCGCCGCGGCGCAGCTTTCCTTCATCTACTTCGAACGGCCGATCCGGCGAGCCAGCGGCATCGGGATCCGCCCGACGATGATCGCCGCCGGCAGCGCAACTGCCGCCGTGATCGTCGCTGCGGCGCTCGTGGTGCCCGGTGCCGACAGCGACTACTGGGCGACGCCGGCCGATGTGGCCGAAGCCGCGGCGCTCGACACCGACGACGCCCCGCTGGTGGTCGCCGAATCGCCGACGACACCGGCGACGACTCCGGCGACCACACCGGCGACCACACCGGCGACCACGGTCGAGCCGGAGACGCCGGCGGGTGGCGGCGTCGAATCCGTCGACACCGGACCCGTGGCGACGTCGGCCGGGACCACGACGACGAGCACGACGACGAGCACGACGACGAGCACGGTTCCGCCGATCCCGGAGCTGAGCCGTCCGGTCAGGATGATCGTCGCCGGCGACTCGACAGGCGAGGCGTACGGCAACGGCGTGGTCAACTGGGCGGCCGCATCGCCTGACGTGGCGCAGGCCGAGTTGAACGTCGAGCGAGGGTGCGGGTTCCTACGCGGCGGCGACTACCTGCTCGACGGCGAGTGGGTCGAAGTGCGCGACGACTGCGACGACTGGCTGGAGCGTGATCTTCCCGAACGCGTCGCCGAGACCGGCGCCGATGTGGTGTTGATGGTCACGACGTCGTGGGACGTGCTCGACCATCGGTGGGAGCCCGGTGACGGGTTCGCCACCGAGACCGACGAGTTGCGGGCCCGGTTGCTCTTCGATTTCACGCGCGTGACCGACGAACTGCTCGCCGAGGGTGCGGGTGCCGTGTTGTGGGTGAAGGCGCCGATCCCGAACCCGCTGTGGTTCTCCCGCGGGACCGAGCAGGAGCAACCCGCACGCCACGAGGTCCTGCACGAGGTGATGGACCAGATCGCGGCCGCTCATCCCGGCGACGTCTACGTCGTCGACCTCCTCGAGTACTTCGACGAGGTGGGGTACAGCGAGGACGTCGAGCTCCGGCCCGACGGTGTCCACGTGACACCCGAAGCCGCTGAGACGATCGCCGCCGATTTCCTCGGCGAGCAGATGATCCGCGCGGCGCTCGACCTGTACTGACGCGGACCCCGAACTCAGCGAGGCGTGGCGGCGACCGCCAGGCGGTCGGCGAGTTCGTTCATCGGATGCCCACTGTGGCCCTTGACCCAGCTGAACGTCACGTCCCCGTTGCGCACGACTTCGATCAGCGGCTTCCACAGGTCGGTGTTCGCGACCGGCTGCTTCTTCGAGTTCTTCCAGCCGTTCTGCTCCCACTTGACCCACCACTTGTCGCGGAAGCAGTTCACGACGTAGGTCGAGTCGGACACGACTTCGATCGGGGACCCGTCGGCACCCAGCGTGCGGATCGCGTCGAGCACGGCGTACACCTCCATCCGCTGGTTGGTGGTGTCGGCTTCGCCACCGGACCCGCAGGGTTCGCCGTCGGGTGACACCGCCCACCCCCAGCCCCCCGGGCCGGGGTTTCCGCTACAGGCTCCGTCGGTGTACACGACCACTCGTTCCATTCGCCGCCGAACCTACCGGCTCGCGCGAATCCTGCTCGTGTCCCGGTCGGCGAACGGTGTGGGGCGTCTCAAGCGCGGGCCCCGGAATGCCGATAAAAGTCTCATGTCGATGTCGAGACTGCGCGCCCGTAGGTTACGATTCGATGACATGAACCTGGCACGTCGCTCCCGTGGTCGCGCCACCGCGCTCGTCGGTGCCGTGGTCGTGTCGGCCGCCGTGATCGTGCCCGCCGCCGTCTCGCCCCCGCCCACCGCCGAGGCGGCGCCCGACGACATCATCGCCATCGTGCTCGACGGCACGGGCAACGGCCACGGCCGCGGCCTCAGCCAATGGGGTGCCTACGGTTACGCCGTCGACCACGGCTGGGACTGGCAGCAGATCCTCGGCCACTACTACGGCGGCACGATGTCGGCGATCGACGGCGGCGAACCAGCGGATCGACGTCCGCCTCACGAAATACGACGGGCTCGGCGACGTCGGCGTTCATCTCGCACGGCAGCGGTGTCCGCTGGAACGGACAGACCGCACCGGCGATGCGTGCCGACGAGACCTCGGCGGGCGTGTTCGACATCTACAAGGCGAACACCGTCGCGTGCCCGAGTAGCACGTCGCTGACGGTCCCCGACGGGCCCGTCGTCCAGCAGTCCGGATACAACGCCGACGCCGAGCGCATCCAGCGGTTCCTGCGGACCTTCCACGACACGGGGATCGCCGTCGACGGCTACTTCGGACCGCAGACCGCCGGCATCCTCGCCGACTGGCAGGCCGATCGCGGGATCACCGTCAACGGCAACCGGTGGAACGCCGATGACGCCGCCGCGGCGCGTGCGCAGATCGCAGCGTCGGGTGGCTCCGTCTCGTGGACGAAGATCGGAACCCACGTCCAGACCATCGGCAACCCGGTGCGCTTCACTGCGGCCGACGGAGACAATCCAGCGACCGATCGCGGCGACGTGCTCGGTGTCTGCTCGGCCGGCGGAGCGGTCAACCACTACCGCGGCGCGATCGAAGTCGTCCACACGTCGAGTGGCAACCGCGTCGTCAACGATGTGCTGGCAGAGAACTACGTCCGCGGCGTGATCCCCAAGGAGATCGCCGCCAGCTGGGCGTACGCGGGTGACGGAGCCGGCGAGAACGCGGTGATGGCCCAGGCGGTCGCTGCCCGTTCCTACGGTCTGCAGCAGAATCGGAACTACGACTACAGCGGATCCTCGACCAACTACGCGACCACCTGCGACACCACGTCGTGCCAGGTGTACGGCGGCTCCGCGACTCGCGGTTCGGCAAACGGCGCGGTCACCAGCGTCGAACACGTCGCGACGGACGCAGCCGTCGCTCGCGACGGCCAACATCGTCAGAAAGTGGCCGGCCGGGCACCCCCAGGCCGGCCAGATCGTGTCCACGGAGTTCTCGGCGTCGAACGGTCCGAGCACGGCGGGCGGTGCGTTCCCCGTGGTGACCGACATCGGCGACGACACCGCACCGAATCCCGTACCACCGTTGGACCCGGATCATCGACGCGGACACGTTCGCAGCGCAGCACGGGCTCGGCACGATCACGGGTGCGACGATGGCGCCGACGACGTCGTCCAGCTACCAGGCGTTCGAGGGCATCTGGTTCGACGACATCGTCGTGACCGGCACGAATGGCACCTACCGCAAGCAGGCGTGGGACTTCAAGAGCGCCTACGGGCTCCGGTCGCCAGGCTTCACCGTCCGGGTGATCCGCGAGAGCACGACCAACAAGTCGATGGCCTTCATCGGCGACTCGGTGGGCAACGGGGTCACGAATTCGACGGGCGAGTTCCGTCAGGTCACCGACGGCACCTACGCTTCGCAGATCTTCGATGCAACCGACAGCCGTTGCACGACACGTGAGTCCTGCCCGGGGAGCACCGGCGTCGCCGTCGCGAACTCACTGCCGACGGGACTCGACCTCGCCGTCGTCGAACTCGGCTACAACGACGATCCGGCGACGTTCGCGTCCGACATCGATGCGATGATGGCGCGCGCTGACCGCCGCGCGGTGTGCAACGCGTCGTCTGGGTGAACATGGCCGACATCCGTACGACCGGCTCGGCGGGCCTCGTTCTACGCAGCCGCGAACGCGGCGCTCGCCGCCGCGCCGAGCCGCTGGGGCAACCTGACCGTGCTCGACTGGGACGCGGCGAGCGACACCCCCGAGCGCTCCCGCTGGTTCAGCAGCGACGGCGTGCACCTCACTGCGACCGGCGAGGCGGAGTTCTCGCTCTGGCTCCGCGAGCAGGTGCTCGATCTCACCCCGACGCACTACCTCGCGCCGCCGAAACGGATCGAACTCCCGGTCGTCGGCGCGTCGATGACGTCGCCGGCCGGCGCCCTGGTCTCGGTTCCGCCGGAGGCCACCGGGGTGTCGCTCAACGTCACGATGGTTCGGCCGAGTGGCCGCGGCTACGCGTCCGTGTGGCCGTGTCAGGACGAACGCCCGGTGGTGTCGAGCCTGAACGCCCAGGCCGGCGAGGTCATCGCGAACAACGTGATCGCGCCGATCAGCGACGAGGGAACCGTCTGCTTCTACTCGTCGGTCGGCACGAACTTCGTCGTCGACGTCGCGGGGTGGTTCGTCGGTTCCGATGGGCCGAACGCCGTCGAACCGTTCGTCGGGTTGCTGCCCGAACGCCAGGTCGACACCCGCAGCGGCCTCGGCGGCCGATCGTCCAAGGTCACCCCGTCGTCGCCGCTGTCCGTTCCGGTGACCGGCGTCGATGCCCGACTGCCCGACGGCACCGTCGTCGACCGTGCCCGACGACGCTGTGGCCGCCGCCGTCAACGTGACGATCACCCAGGCGTCGAGCAGAGGATTCGCGACGGTCTGGCCGTGCGGAACCCCACGGCCGCTCGCGTCGAACGTCAACTTCGCGCAGCACCACCCCGACGGGGAACGGGGTGATCGCGCCGATCGGCGACGACGGCACGATCTGCGTGCACACGAGCACCTCGGCAGAGGTGATCGTCGACCTCGCCGGGTACTTCGGCGGGAGCCGATGCGTCGACATCGGGCGCCGCGGCGCCGTTCACGGCATCGACGCCGACCCGACTCGTCGACACCCGCGACGGCGTCGGTGCTCCTCTGGCGCAGGTCCAGCCCGAAACGCCGTTGCGCGTCCAGGTCCGAGATGCCGAACTCGACGGTCCCGACGGCACCTCGAGTCCGATGGTGATCCCCGACGACGCGAGCGCCGTGGCGATCAACCTCACCGTCGTGCGTCCGAGCGCCAACGGGTTCGCCACGGTCTGGCCGTGTGGGAGCGACCGTCCGCTCGCCTCGAATCTGAACTACGTCACCGGTCGCAATCGAGCCAATGCGGTGGTTGCTCCGATCGGTGCCGACGGAACGGTGTGTGTCTACGTCAACCGCGCCAGCCATGTCGTGGTCGACGTGGCCGGATGGTTCCGTGGCGGCGACGATCCGAGCTTCTTCGGAGCGGTGCCCGAGCGCCTGGTCGACACCCGATTCGGCGTCGGCCCCATCCCGACGCTGACCCGCGTCCCGGACGATTGCACCGCGCAACCATCCGCGATCTAGCGTCTGGCTCCATGGACATCAATGGTGCAAGTGCAATCGTCACGGGTGGCGCCTCCGGTATCGGAGCCGCTTCTGCCCGCATGCTCGCCGCCCGCGGCGCCAAGGTCGTCATCGCCGACCTCAACGAGGAGGCGGGAACCGCACTCGCCGACGAGATCGGCGGCGCGTTCGCCAAGGTCGACGTCACGAGCACCGACGACCTCGTCAACGCCGTCGAGATGGCCAAGTCGATGGGGCCGGTGCGGGTGCTCGTCAACTCGGCCGGCATCGGCTGGGCGCAGCGCACCATCGGTCGTGACGGCACGCTCGAGTCGGCCGCGAACCTCGACGCCTTCAAGAAGGTCGTCGCGATCAACCTGATCGGCTCGTTCGACGCCATCCGGATCGCCGCGACAGCGATGAGCACCACCGAGCCGATGGAACACGGTGAGCGTGGCGCGATCGTCAACATCGCGTCGGTTGCTGCGTTCGACGGCCAGATCGGCCAGGCCAGCTACTCCGCGTCGAAGGGTGGCGTGGTCGGGATGACCCTGCCGATCGCCCGCGACCTGTCGGCCGCCGGCATCCGCGTCAACACCGTTGCGCCCGGTCTGATCGACACGCCGATCTACGGCGAGGGCGAGGCCAGCGAGCAGTTCAAGGAGAACCTCCAGAAGGGGGTGCTGTTCCCGAAGCGACTCGGCGACCCAGAGCAGCTCGCCTCGATGGTGACTCGAGTGCGTCACCAACAGCTACATGAACGCCGAGACCATCCGCGTCGACGGTGGCATCCGCATGCCCCCGAAGTGATCGCCTGTCGCCCGATCGCTGCGTTGCGCAGAGCTCGTCGTTGCCGGAGGGCAACTTCCTCACTGCGCGCCTTGCTCTCGAACGACAATCACCCTTTGGGCAAGCCCGGAACAACTGATCGAGCTGCGGCCGGACTCGTTTGACGGGTTCGGCCGTTGGCGTTTTCGTGGCTTTGGGAACATCACCGCTCGTGTGCTGGTTGCGCACTTCATGAAAGCTGTGTTCAACGGTCAGGTCATCGCGGAGTCCGACGAGACGGTGGTGGTCGAGGGCAACCACTACTTCCCGCCGCAGTCGGTGAACTCGGAGTTCTTCTCCGACCCGACCGGCACGTCGACGCACTGCCCGTGGAAGGGCGACGCGAGCTACCGCGACGTCAGCGTGGATGGCGAGACCGCGGCGAACGCCGCCTGGTCCTACCCCGAGCCGAAGGAGAAGGCCGCGGAGATCAAGGACCACGTGGCGTTCTACCCCGCCGTCACCGTCAGCTGATCCGCTCGTGATCCCGCACCCTGGGGTCATGACGGTCCGGTCAGGTCGTGTAGTCGGCGTTGAAGCGGACGTATTCGTCGCTCAGGTCGCAGCCGTAGACCGTCGCCTCGGCGTCGCCGGTGTGCGAGCGACACGTGGATGACGACGTGGTCGCGACGACATGTACGTCGACAGCCTGGCGAGCGCGTCGTCGTCGAGCAGTTCGGGATACACCTCGGTGGTCGCCGAACCGGATGACGACACGGTCCTGGTCGATGTCGATGTCGTCGGAGCACTTGCCGATCGCCATCGCCACGCGACCCCAGTTCGGGTCGCCGCCGTGGACCGCGGTCTTGACGAGCGGTGAGTTCACGATCGTCTTGGCGACCCGCTCGGCCTGGCCGACGTCGGCGGCCGCATCGACGTGGACCTCGATCAGCGAGTTCGCGCCTTCACCGTCGCGTGCGATCTGTTTCGTCAGGTCGAGGCAGACCGTCTCGAGCGCGGACTCGAAGGCGGCGAGGTCGACCGGCCCGGCGGCGCCCGACGCGAGGATGACCGACGAGTCGCTCGTCGAGGTGTCGGTGTCGATGCTGACGCAGTTGAAGGTGCGGTCGACGACGCGGCGGAACACGGCGTCGAGCTGGTCGGAGGGCACGTCGGCGTCGGTGAACACGAGCGAGATGTGCGTGGCCATGTCGGGTTCGATCATGCCGACGCCCTTCGCCATCCCGACGACGCGGGCCGTCGCTGCCGGCGACCGTCGCCTCGGCGACTTTGGCGACCGTGTCGGTCGTCATCATGCCCGTCGCCGCAGCGACGGCGTCGGTGCCGGTCGGCGGCGACGGCAACGCAGCGATCCCGGCCCGGACCCGGTCGATCGGGTAGCGCCGACCGATGACACCGGTCGACGTGACCACGACGTCAGTGGGGTCGGCACCCGAGCCGGGCGCCGACGCCGGCGGCGACCTCGACGGCGTCGTCGTGACCAGCTTGCCCGGTCGCCACGTTGGAGTTCTTCGAGATCACGACCACCGCCTGCGCCACGCCCGTTCGACACGTGGTCGCGGCTGAGGATGACGCTCGGCCCGGCGAATCGGCTCTTCGTGAACAGCGCTGCGCACGGCACCGGTCGTTCGGCGGTCACCACGACGAAGTCGTCGGTGTCGTCCTTGATGCCGATGTTGGCGACGTGCTGCGTGAAGCCGCGTGGCAGGGTCGTCATGGTCGCGGCCGGCTCAGGCGACGTCGCTGGTCGACTGCTCGGCGCGGCCAGGCCGGCGGAGATCGCCTCGAAGATCGACGCCATCGCGTCGACCTGCTCGGCGGTCAGGTGATCGAAGATGTGCCGGCGCACGCTTGCGACGTGATGGGGTGCGGTGCCGGTGAGCAGATCACGTCCGGCATCGGTGAGCACCGCCATCATCACCCGCCCGTCGTGTGGCGACGGTCGGCGCACGACGTGTTCGCTGGCGACGAGACCGTCGAGCCGGCGGGTGAGCCCGCTCGGCGACAGCTGGAGCACATCGGCGAGGTCGCACATCCGCATCGAGCCGTCGTCGGCCTCGGACAGGTACACGAGCACCTGGTAGTCGCCGAGCGTCAGGCCGTGTTCGGCGAGATCGCGCTCGAGCGCGGTCGATGAGGTCGCCGTACGTCTCGATGTACGCGCGCCACGCCGCCATCTCGCGGTCGTTGAGCCAGGTCGGACGCCATGGTGTCGAGCGTATCCCGACCGCGGTTCGGCGGTGGCGTTGCGAGGTGTGCGTCGCCCGTCGCGACGACGCCGGCTCGGCCTGGACGAGCGCAGCCAGTCGCACCGGCGTCGTCTCGATCGAGGTCGCGTTCTTGGCCCGCACCGTGCCCGAACCGTCGAACTCGGGGTGTGCGTTGGTCCGGTGGGATCCAATCGTGGTGGTGGTCGTCGGTCAGGCTGTTGCCGCGACGGACCGCGTCGGCACAACGGCGGCCGGAGTACAGCGCGCCCTGGATCGACGCGGTGTCGCGGTGGTCGCCGCACACGAAGCGGCCGTCGTCGAGGCGCACGGCCTGCTTCGGGGCGAAGGGTGGAGCCTGACGCGGCTGGCCGTGCGCGATCCGATAGGTCGCGAGGTGCTCCCAGCCGTCGACCTGGCCGCCCCACCAGCCGCGCAGCTGCGTGCGGGCGGCGTCCTCGAGATCGCCCGTCTGCTCGGCCGGGGAGCGCGGCGGCGATCGAGGTGGCGACCCGGCGGCGCGTAGGTCGGTGCCACATTGCTCATGACCGCCACGTTGAGGACCGGCCCGGCGCCGGTGCCGTCGAGCACGACGCACTTCGTGTCGGTCGGGCGGCATCGGCGGCGAAGTAGACGCAGCCCGCCGCCTTCGACTCGACGTCGTCGATGTCGAGCAGCCCGCTGGCGGTCGGTCCCTCGGTGGCGACCACGACGGCCGAGGCCGTCGATCTCGTCGCCGCCGTCGAGTCGGATCGATGTCGACGAGGTCGCGGTCACCCGGTGCGCCGAGATGGATCGTGCCGTCGGGGAGGCGAGCGGCGAGCTGATCGGGGATCGCCTGCATCCCGGCTGCCGGAACGACCGAGTCGCCGTCGGCGAGCATCCGGAAGATGATGTCGAACATCCGGCGGCTGTCGCTCAGTTCGGGATCGAGTTGGATGCCGCCGACGAGCGGTCGGAAGAACCGGTCGATGATCGTCGACGAGAAACCGTCGGCGTCGAGCGCCGCGGCGGTGGTGATGTCGTCGCCTGCGAGCAGACGGGCCGGGTGCACGCGCCGCAGACGCGGCCCGGAGCAGCGCGATGCGCGCCTTGTCGAACAGGTTGCCGATCGGGGCGGTCGCCGTGGAGAGCGAGGCTGGTCGGCCGCCGGAACGGGTCGGACACGACCGATCCCTTGCCGTTGCGCCACACGAGCGCTCCCGGGCTCGAACGCCTGGAGGTCGAGTGCGTCCATGTCGAGCTGGCGGTGCATCTCGGGGTAGGCGGTGAGCGCGACCTGGAACCCGCGGTCGAGGGTGAACCCGTCGACGACGTCGCTGCGGACGCGGCCGCCGACGCCGTCGCGATGCCTCGTAGATCTGCGACCCGATGGCCGGCCTCGTGCAGATGCACTGCGCACGACAGCCCGGCCAGGCCGGCACCGACGATGACGACGGGTGCGTCCCCGTTCGGCGTGTCGCTCACTTGCTCCAGCAGGTCGCGCAGTGCGCCGTCGAGGTCGGGGTGGGCGAACTCGAAGCCGTCGGCCTCCAGCACGGTCGGCACGCACCTTCTGGCCGCTGAACAGCAGGTTGTCGGCGAGTTCGCCGCCGAGCACCAGCTTGGGGCCGAACTTCGGGATCGGGAGGAACGTCGGTCGGCCGAGCACGTCGCCGAGCGTGTCGGTGAACTCGGCGTTGGTGACCGGGTTCGGTGCGGTGAGATTGACCGGGCCCTCGAGCGTCGCTCGTGAGGAGGTGGACGATCGCGGCGACCTCGTCGTCGATGTGGATCCAGCTCTGCCACTGGTCGCCCGAGCCCATCTTGCCGCCGAGACCGAACTTGAAGAGCGGCAGTTGCTTCTTGAGCGCACCGCCCTCGGCCGACAGCACGATGCCGGTGCGCAGGAACGCGACGCGGACGCCGTCGCCCGTCGCCGGGGCGGCCGCCGCCTCCCACTGCTTCGCAGACCTCGGCGAGGAAGCCGTGCCGGCCGGCGACGTCTCGTCGAACGTGGTCGTCGGCGCTGGCGCCGTAGAAGCCGATCGCCGAGCCGGACAGCAGGACCTTCGGGCCGTTGGTCGGCCGCGGCGATCGGCGTTCGGCGACGAGCGCGGTGCCGACCGTGCGGCTCTCGAGGATCTCGCGCTTGTAGTCGTCGGTCCAGCGCTGGTCGCCGATGCCGGCGCCGGCGAGGTGGACGACGGCGTCGATGCCGTCGAAGGCGCCGTCGTCGATGCGGTTCTCCGACGACCGACCAGCCGATCTCGTTGTCGCCGGGCGCACGTCGCACGACGGGAACGACCTCGTGGCCGTCGTGCCTTCAGGCGGCGTGAGAGAGCTGTTCCGATGAGGCCGGAGGCCCCGGTGATCGCAATACGCATGCGCTCAGAGTACGACCGATTGGGTCAACCCGGCCCACTCGGCCGGACTCGACCGTGCCGAGCCGGTTCGACGCGCTCGGACGGCTGAACCGATGCTCAGACCTCGAGCCGGAATCCGTCGAGCCGGACCGGCTCAGACGGATTCGGAGATGATCTGGTCGAGCAGACTCTCGTCGACGGCGCCGGCGACCGTCTCCATGCTGCCGTCGGTCTTCACGATGACGAGCGCCGGCTGGAAGGCGACGTCGAAGCGGGCGAAGACCTCGCCCGGGTCGTCGTTGATCTGCGGGAAGGTCAGGCCGTGCTTGTCGATGAAGCCCTGGAACGAGTCCTCGCAGCCGGTCCATGCCACGCCGACGAAGTTGACCTGGTCCTGGAACTTGATGCTTGCCGCCTCGACCGAGGGGGCTTCACGGTTGCAGGTGCTTCAAGTGGGCGACCAGAACCAGAACACCGTCGGCTTGCCCGACAGCTCGGCGGCATCGAGCTCGCCGCCGCCGACGAGGGGGCGGTGAACTGGAGGATGTCGGGTGCGTGCTCGGCGGACGCCAGTCGGCGTCGGCGCCGGTCGTCGCCGGCGGCCGTCGGTCGACGGTGGTCGGGTCGGCGGCCGGTGCTGCCGTCGCGTCCGGTGCGCGGCGCAGCGCCGTCGCTCGGCGCGTGTCGGAGCCACCGCAGGCCACGACGGCGAAGCCGGCCGCGAGCACGAAGGCAGCGGTGCGAAGCGATCGGCGCGACGTCATGTGGCCGAGAGTACCGACCGCAGCCGTCGCTGCGGTGTCCGGCAACGACGGTTTCGGGCGTGTTCATCGTCCGTAGGCTGACCGTGCGACATGAAGACCCGCACCCTGCTGCTCCTGTCGGTCGGAACGGCGTTGATGATCCTGCTGGCCGGTGGTGTGCTGCTCTTCCAGTTGTCCGGACAGGAGACCGACCAGCCAGGCGACACCGCTCGGTGAGGAAGCGGCGGTCGGCGACGCCCGGGTCACGGTTCTCGATGCCGAGCGGTGTCGACGACACGTTGGTCGTCTCGATGGAGATCGGTGGGGTCGACGACATCGACGGGATCGACAGCTTTCGTCTGGTGACCGGAGATCGGCAGCTGGCGCCGCTCGCCCCGGCCGACGGCTGATCGATGCGACGGCATCACCGCGGCGCCCAGCGCTGCCTCGTCGACTTCGACGTCGGTCGAGGTCGACGGGATCGAGCCGTGTCTGGTCATGCGACGCGGTGAGGAACAGGCCACCTGGCGACTCGCCTGACGCTCGATCGTCGGCTGCGCCGATCGATTGCGTACATGTGAGTCCGGGTCATGGTGCCCCGGGTACCGGTTACCGGGCGGTCACTTGCGGGTTCACGGTTCCGACGGGCCGGTGGAGCGCTACGGTGAACCACCGTGAGCTCAGCATCCGACCACTTCGATCTCGTCGTCATCGGCGGAGGACCCGGCGGGTACTCCGCCGCTCTCTACGGCGCGTCGGCCGGCTTGAACGTCGCCCTCGTCGAGAAGGACGCCCTCGGCGGCACCTGTCTCAACCGTGGGTGCATCCCGGCCAAGGCGTTCCTCGAGACCGCGGCGGTCAAGCGCCACGTCGACCACGCCGCCGACTTCGGCATCGAGACCGGCGGCGATGCGTCCGTCGCCTTCGCCCGGACCCAGGAACGCAAGCAGGGCATCGTCAAGGGTCTCGTCGGCGGCATCGGGGCGATGTGCAAGGGCCGCAAGGTCGAGGTGTTCAACGGTGTCGGCTCACTGCGAGCCGGTCGCACGGTCGACGTCGCCCTCGGCGACGGCGGGTCGGCGACGATCACCGGCGACTTCGTGATGCTCGCCTCCGGCTCGGTGCCGCGCCTGATTCCCGGCTTCGAACGTGGCGGTCCGATCATGACCAGCGACGAGGTGCTCGATCTCGACACGCTCCCGGCCCGCGTCGCGGTCATCGGCGGCGGTGCGATCGGCTGCGAGTTCGCATCGACGTTCGCCGACCTCGGCTCCGAGGTCACGATCCTCGAGGGGCTGCCGAAGATCCTGCCCGGTCTCGACAAGGACGTCGCCAAGGTCGTCGAGAAGTCGTTCAAGAAGAAGAAGATCGCGATCAAGACCGGCGTGATGGTCAACGGCCACACGCCGAACGATTCCGGCGGCACGGCCGTCGCGTTCGGCGACGGCGAATCCGTCGAAGTCGATGTCGTCGTCGTGTCGGTCGGCCGTCGACCGTTCGCCGATCAGCTCGGTCTCGACGGCACCGGCGTCGTGGTCGACGAGCGCGGCTTCGTCGTCGTCGACGAGTACTGCCGGACCGGCGAAGACGGCGTCTACGCGGTCGGCGACCTGATCGACACACCGCAGCTCGCCCACGTCGGCTACGCCGAGGCGATCCTCGTCATCAAGCATCTGCTCGGCGAGGACCCGATGCCGGTGATGTACGACCGGGTGCCGTGGGCGATCTACTGCCACCCCGAGGTCGCCTGGGCCGGGCCCGACGAGCAGCAGGCGAAGGACGCCGGCCACGACGTCGTGGTCGCCAAGCACCCGTTCAAGTTCAACAGCCGGGCGATGATCCTCGGCGAGACCGAAGGCCTCGTCAAGATCATCGCCAAGAAGCGTCCCGACGGCACCGCCGGCCAGATCCTCGGCGTGCACATGGTCGGCCCGTGGGTCACCGAGCAGCTGTCGCGGTGGATATCTCGCCGTCAACTGGGAAGCCTCCGTCGACGAGGTCGCGGAATTCATCCAACCTCATCCGAGTTTGAGTGAGTTGTTCGGCGAGACCGTGCTCTCGCTGACCGGTCGCAACTTCAACGGCTGATCATCCGATCCGCTCCCACACTCCGCAGTAGACAGATCTCAGGACAAAGGACACGAACATGGCAGACGTCACCCTCCCGCAGCTCGGCGAAACCGTCACCGAAGGCACGATCACGCAGTGGTTCAAGGCCGTGGGCGACGAGGTGGCCGAGGACGAGCCGCTCTTCGAGGTGTCGACCGACAAGGTCGACACCGAGGTGCCGTCGCCGGTGTCGGGTACGCTCACCGAGATCCGCGCCGAGGAGGGCGACACCGTCGACGTCGGCACCGTGATCGCCGTCGTCGGCGACGGCGGCGCAGCGGCGCCGGCCGCGGAAGCACCTGCGGCCGAGCCCGAACCTGCTCCCGAGCCCGAGCCCGAGCCCGAGCCTGCACCGGCACCTGCGGCTGCTCCACCTGCCGCCCGCACCCGCTCCCGCCGGCCCCGCCGGCACCTGCCCCCGCTGCGGCTGCCGCGCGCGAAGCGACCGCGCAGGCCGGCGACAACCGCCTGCTGTCGCCGGTGGTGCGTCGCCTCGTCAACGAGCACGGCATCGATCCCGACGCGATCACCGGGTCGGGCCCAGGAGGTCGGATCACCCGCGACGATGTGCTCGACCACATCGACGCCACCGGCGCGACACTCCAGGCCGCTCCCGCGCCCGCTCCCGCTCCCGCTCCTGCCCCCGCCCCGCTCCCGAGCGCACCGGTTGCCCCCGCGGCACCCGCTCCGCGCAGCGCCGGCTCCGGCGGCCTCAGCACCGGCTGCGGCTCCCGCCCCGACCGCGCCGGCACCAAAGGTCGGCGCCGGCGAGCGTGACTCGGCGGTCCGGTTGTCGAAGATCCGTCAGCTCACCGGCGATCACATGGTGATGAGCAAGGCGATCAGCCCACACGCGTTCAGCGTCGTCGAGGTCGACTTCGCCAACGTCGACGTCGTCCGGACGGCCAAGAAGGCCGAGTGGAAGGCGCAGCACGGGTTCAGCCTGACGTACCTGCCGTTCATCGCCCGGGCGATCATCGACGGGCTCGCAGAGTTCCCGCACCTCAACGCCAGCGTGTCCGACAGCGAGTTGATCGTGCACAACTTCATCGACCTCGGGATCGCCGTCGACCTCGACTACGAAGGCCTGCTCGCGCCGGTCGTTCGTGATGCCGACACCAAGCGCCTCGGAGCGATCGCCAGCGAGATCTTCGATCTCGCCGACCGGGCCCGCAGCCGCAAGCTGACCCCCGACGAGATCTCGGGCGGCACGTTCACGATCTCGAACAACGGCTCCGCCGGTTCGGTGCTGACGATGCCGATCATCAACCAGCCGCAGGTGGCGATCATCTCGACCGATGCGATCGTCCGCAAGCCGGTGGTCACCACCGGTCCCGACGGCGGCGAGGCGATCGCGATCCATCCGGTCGGCAACCTCGCCATGAGCTGGGACCACCGGGCGTTCGACGGTGCCTACGCCGCCGGCTTCCTCAAGCGGGTCAAGGAGATCCTCGAGACGAAGGACTGGAACACCGAGTTGTAACGCGGCTCGAGGCGGCGCGCTGGGTTGCAGTCATGTCGGCGCAGCGAGACGCGATGGGGCCGCAGGCCTGGGCCTCTGCCCGGGACCGGGCAGCAGCGCGCACAGCCTGCCACTGAGTGATCGTCGTTCTCGTCTCGTTCGCGTTGCGTCGGTCGGTCGGACAACGGAAGTCGCCGGGTCGCCGACCGGCAACGAGGCGAGATCCCGACTCAGGTGAGCGTGAGGATGTGTTGTGGTCGGAGGCTGCGGCCGATGTCGCCGGCGCGGTGCCGTTGATCAGGAGCCGAGGAGAACGAGTTCTCGTGACCTATTACCCTTGCCACGGCACATCGTCGCTGCGTCCATGGAGATGAGAAGGAGCATGGCGCCGACGGGTGCTGCCGATTGATTGCGGTCCTGCTCGTCGGCAGGAGGGACGGTCTGTGGTGTCGTGGGAGCTGGCTCGGGTGCTGGGTTTCGTCATGGTCGTCATGACGGGCTGCTGTCTGGTGCTGAGCGTGCGGGTCAGCCGGCGCGAGAGCCGGCTCCGCCCCGGGCTCGATGCCGCCCGTGTCCTCGTGTCTGCGGCCGGGGTGTTCGGGATGATGCTGATCACCGGTGTCCCACCCGATGGCGCGCTGCTCGCCGTGATGCTGGCTGCGGGCGTTGCGGTCGGCTGGCTGCAGGGACGGTCGACGCAGGCGCGCGTCGACAACGGTCGGGTGATGTGCCGGAAGTCGGCCGTTGGCGTTGCCGCATGGTCGATCGGGGTCGTCTTCATGCAGGTGGCGGCCCTCGCGAACCGCGCCGGGACAGTGGAGCTCGGACAGTCGATCTCCTGGCTGGGCATCGGGATGCTCGTGGGGACGATGGTCGGCCGCCAACCTCGCATCGCGGCCGCGATGCAGCAGGCCGCCCTCGTTGGAGCGACCGCGCTCGTCTGCGTGCTCGCGATTCCTGGCGCCGCCCCACGGTCCGTGGCCCAGTCCGAGGGGCGATGGGTCCTCACCGAGACGTTGGCCAATCCGTATGGCCAGCCGACCGAGTTCGTGGTCGGGGTCACCCCCGGCTTCTACGAGTCCCCTCGATTTGACGGCAGCTTCTCGAGGTACACCGTGACCGAGCTGGGCATCTCCAGCCACCATCGGTGGGTCGAGCGCGAGTTCCAGTACTACGACGCAACGTTCGACGTCGTGTTCGACGCTGCGTCGCCGGCGGAGATGGAGCCGGACGAGGTGGTGTCGCTCGAGGCGTCCGGCTCCGCGAACGGCGTGTATGAAGCCGACTCCAATATCGTCGAGCACTTCGAGTTCCGTGTCGAGATGGTTCGCTCGGACACCGATCAGGGGGCGCCGGTTGCACTCGACGGCCAACCAGACATGTGGCTGGGGATCAACCCGGCGGGGGCACCGTCGAGCGGCCGGGTCACACCGAACTTCGTCGTGCCGCCCGTGGCCGAAGGTCTCGAACTGCGGATCAGTGCGGGCTTCTGGAATTGCGCGGCATGCAGCGTCGAATGGAGGTACACATCCGTCCCCACAAGTGATGAGCTGGTGGTCGCTCCGCCGCCACCGGTAGCTCCAGCAACGGAGCCGGTCGCAAGCGAACCACCCGACACCGAATCGGGGCCGAGCCCAGCGGTCGATGACCAGGACGTGATCCAGCCTGACGAGGCGGCCCCCAGCGAGGCCGGCGACGTCGCTGCTTCGGACGCGGACTCGGACATCACACCCTCGGCGGCGGTGGGGACGGCGATCGGTGGGCTGATCGCTGCTACGGCGATCGGGCTGATCTCGCTCTCCGACGCCGACGTGGCGATCGGCGCTGCGGTCCGCCGGGGAGGCGGCGGTGGCCGGACGTCCAGGAGTCGCGGGACGGCGGCTCCAGTCCCGCCCGGAGCGGGCGCTGGTGTCACCACACCGGCCAGCGTCCCAACCAGGTCGAGGAGGACCGTGTACGTGTCGGGCGCGGCCGCCGAGGCCGTGTTGCAGGCGGGGACCGGTGCGACCGTCGCCATCCCGACCGACCAGCAGTGGGACGAGAACGTGTCGTTTGATGGGTCAACGAAGCGCAGTGGCCGGGTCGGCTCCGTCGGCGTGGTTCGCGAGATCGGCCCCGTCATCCGGGGCACCGACGGGAGCGTCAGCATCGCCGTTGAGGTCGATGCGTACGATCCACCACCACCACCGCCACCGTCCCCACGACGTGTTGTGGCACCAGTGAATCCGCTTCCCAAGGCACCACCGACGAAGCCGCCACCGAAGGATCTGGCACCCTTGAATCCGCTTCCCAGGACACCGCCACCATCAGGACCGCCAGGTGGGGCGCCCCCGGCCGATCGGTATACCGACGACGAGATGTGGGACGCGATCGACCGCGGCATGGACGACGTCACCGGTATTGACGAGGCACCCGATCCGCCACCGATCGACGAGGCCCCGCCGGAGCCGTCACCGGCGGCCGATCGGTATACCGACGACGAGATGTGGGACGCGATCGACCGCGGCATGGACGACGTCGCCGGTATTGACGAGGCACCCGATCCGCCACCGATCGACGAGGCCCCGCCGGAGCCGCCCGGACCGGGCTGGCAGGCGAGGGGTCCCGGGGACCGTTCCCAGCCGCGGGTCGGCGGTGAGTACGACAACACGCCTGAGCCCCAGGCAGACCGCGGCTCCTCCGGAGGGTGACGGTCATGGACGCCGATCGGCTCCTCGTTCCTCCCGGTGGCCTGGCCGGACGCGATCGGCCCGACGCCTCGATCCCCCCGGGCGCCCGCCTCGACGAAGCGGCTGTCCTGCGGCTGCTAGAGGCCTCGGGGGCGTGGGTCCGGGTCGAGACCGCTGACGGCGAGCGCTGGTGGGTCGATCGTCGCCGACTGATCGTCCCATCGGGAGCACCTGCCACCGGGCCACCAGGGCCGCCTGCGGCCGGGCCACCCGCGTCGTCAGCGGCTGCGACGCCGAAGTCGCTACCACCGCCGCGAGGTGCCCACCTGTCGACAATCCTCATCGCGGGCGCCCTGGCAGCGGTCGTGATCATGGCGGTGGTGGCGGTGGTGTGGTCTCGACGCGACGACGGGTCGACGACGGCACCGACAACCGTGCGCGGGGCGATCACCCTCGAGATGACGCCGACCCACATCCAGGGGTACCGCGAAACCCTCTACGTCGCCGGTGACGGACGGATCGAAAGATTCATCACGATCGAGGAGGTTCCGCGCGTCGAACGTGTCGCTACGACCAACCCGTCGGAGGACCTACCGGTCGCGGCGATGGCGGTGGGCACAGGTGTTGGCGAGATCTCCGACATCGACTGGTACGAAGCCGACCCGATGCTGTTCGTCCTCTCCGACGACGGCCGGCTCGTGCTGTTCGACGAAGCGACCTTGGAGTTCCTCCGCAGCGTCGATCTCGGCGCCGGATGTTGCGCTCCGGTCGTCGCAGTGGAGTACTGCGAGGTGGCCCGACCCGGTGGGTGCGGGCAGGACGGGCTCGGCAACGGCCGCGCGGTCGTGTTCCCCGAGCGAGACGGCCGCAGCGAGGTGCTGTGGTCGATCGATTCCGACACGATGACGATCGAGGAGCATCGGCTTCCCGAGCCGATGACGGTCACGACCGCGGCGGTGCACCGCGGGTACCTGGTTGTTGGAGGGACTGACCGCCTGCTCGTCTTCGACTGGTCGGACCTTGACAACGTGGTCCAGGCGTACAACGAAGTCTCGGTCGATGCAATCGCGACCCCGGTTGATGCGGACAGCGTCGATGCCGACACCGAGCTGTACGTCCTCGACACCGCCCGCAAGACGATCATCGCGCTCGCCTATGGTGCCGCCGGGCCAGGGATCAACCGGAGGATCTCGCTCTCCTCGATCGTCGGTGACGGTGTGGAGTTCCGGCCCACCATGTGTGGATCGAACGGTGCCGTCTACGTTGTCAGCACCGATGGTCGTCTGCACGTGATCTCGGCCCGCGATGCGGGCGAGAACGCCACGCAGCGTCACCTCCTGCGTTCATTCCCCGACCCTGCGGGGAGCGCTGCTCTCGGCGAGGTGGCCGCCATTGGATACCCGTACCAATCACCCGGTGACACCGTGCCCGGCCAAGGCGTGATCGTGTCCGATCCAGCCAACGATCGCGTGTGGTGGATCGGCTTCGAGGGCGAGGACCGACCCGACGACGTGATCGAAACGCTGGACTTCGTCGAGTGAGCTCGTCACCGCATGCGATGTTCCCGCAGTCCTCGGGATGCGGTCAGCGTGGACGGTCCGAAGAAGTATCCGGTGAGGCCCCTGGGCGGATCCCGCGAGACCACTCGGAGCTCCGAGCGTAGGCTGACGGGGTGAGCCCGTCACCGACGAACCCGCTCGGCGAACCAGCCCCACTCCGGGTCCGATGGCTCGGTCGCGTCCCGTATCGGGAGGCGCTGGCGGTGCAGCAGTCGCTGTTCGAGCACGGATCGGGCCAGCACCTGTTGTTGCTCGAACATCCGCACGTCTTCACCTACGGCCGAACCGCCGACCTCGCAACCAACCTGAAGTCCGAGCCGGCCGTCGTCGGCGCCGAGCTCGTCGCGGTCAAACGCGGCGGCGACATCACCTACCACGGTCCCGGCCAGCTCGTCGGCTACCCGATCCTCAACGTCGAGAACTCGCTCGGCGCGACCGACCACGTGTGCGGCGTGGAGGGTCTGATCATCGACGCGCTCGGCGAACTCGGTGTGCCGAACGCCGGACGTCTGCCCGGATTCGCCGGGGTGTGGCTCGACCCCGGCACCGATCGGGAGCGCAAGATCTGTGCGATCGGTGTGCGCCTTCGCCGTGGCCGCACGATGCACGGCTTCGCACTCAACGTCACGACCGACCTCGCGTACATGCGCGAGCACATCGTGCCGTGCGGGATCGGCGACAAGCCGGTCACCTCGCTCGCCGAGGAAGGCGTCGACGTCACGCTGGAGCAGGTCGCCGACATCGTTGCGCCGGCTCGCAGCCGACCGCTGGGCCGACGGCGCACGTCGAACGACAGGACGTCGCCTGGGCCCACGCCGCCGACGGCCGAGACCTGTCGGCGTTCTCCCGTGGCGAGGGTCCCGGCGAACAGGTGAAGCTCGTGTCGTCACGCTCCGCGGCACGGATGGAGGCGGCCGGGGTGACCGGTGGGCTGTCGATCGAGACGCGCAAGCCCGACTGGCTCCGTCCGAAGGTCGAGCATGGGTCCCGAGGTGATGGAACTCAAGAAGACGATCCGCTCGCTCGACCTGGTGACCGTCTGTGAGGACGCGGGATGTCCGAACCTCTCCGACTGCTGGTCGGACGGCACGGCGACGTTCATGGTGCTCGGCGAGCGGTGCACCCGGGCGTGCGGCTTCTGTCTCGTCGACACGCAGTCAGCCGCTCGATCCCGCGGCCGACGAACCCGCAGCGGGTCGCCGAGGCGATCGACCGGATGGCGCTCGACCACGCCGTGCTCACCATGGTCGCCCGTGACGACCTCGCCGATGGCGGCATGGCGCACGTCGCCGCCTGCGTCGAGGCGATCCGGCTGCGCCGACCGCAGGCACGCATCGAGACGCTGATCTCCGATGCGAAGGGTGACGAGGCGTCGCTCGACCTGCTGTTCGCCGCCCGTCCCGATGTGCTGAACCACAACGTCGAGACGGTCGCCCGGCTCCAGCGGGCGGTGCGACCATCGGCGGGGTACGCCCGCTCACTCGGGGTGCTCGCCAGGGCGAAGGCGGCCGGGCTGACCACCAAGACCGGGTTCATGGCCGGGCTCGGCGAGACCGACGACGAGATCGTCGGGTTGCTGGCCGACCTCGCCGACCTCGGCGTCGACATCGTCACCATCGGCCAGTACCTCCGTCCGACGTCGCACCACCTGCCGATCGCCCGGTACGCCGAGCCGGCCGAGTTCGAGCGCTGGAAGCAGATCGGCGAGTCGCTCGGCATCGGGCACGTCGAGGCGAGCCCGCTGACCCGGTCGAGCTATCACGCCAAGTCGTCCGCCGACGCGGTCACCCGCCGGTCCAGCGTCACGTGACGGGTCAGACCCGTCACGTCACGCGTCACGTGACGGGTCAGACCCGTCGGACGTGACGAGGTCGGCGACGACGGCGAGGTGGTCGCTGGCCCAGGTCGGCGTCGGTGCCACCGTGGCCGACCGTCCAGGCCCGAATCGGGTTCCCGACCGGCTTGGGCCGCGGCCACGACACGAGCAGGTAGTCGAGGCGCCGGTCGGGCCACGCCGAGTCGGCCGAGTACGGACAGTCGCGGAGCCACGTGTGGCCGGGTCCCTCCCCGACCTGCTCCCATGCGTCGGAGAACACGATCCCGTCGACACCCGCCGATCGGCCGGTGGCCATCCGGACCTCGTCGGTGTCGGGCACGGAGTTCAGATCGGCGCCGACGATCAGCGGCAGGTCGGTCGTCGGGGTCGCCCCGCCAGTCCCGTGCCAGTTCCATCAGGTGGCGAATCTGCGCCTGACGATCGGCGGAACGGTCGAAGCGATGGTCGAGGTGCGTCGACGCGATCGGCCACGGACCGAACGGGGTGTCGACGAGCGCGGCAACGATGCGCCGATGGCTCGGTGATCCGTCGGCGACGCGGGAGGCGTTCGTCGGCGATGCGCTCGACGGCCAACGGGACAGCACGGCATTGCCGAACGACTGGCCGGAGTAGAACACCGGATCGGTCCGGGCGACGTGGAGATCCGAGCGCCGCAGCGAGTTCGTCGACCTGGTCGGCCGACTCGTCGGACCAGACCTCCTGCACACACAGCACGTCCGGGGTCGACATCGCGGATCGTGTCGATGATCAGCGGTTGGCGGGCCTCCCACGGACCGAAGTGCCACCAGAGGTTCCACGTCATGACCCGCAACGGCATGACGGGCATCTTCCCAGACCGAGCGAGGGTGCGCGGTACCGATCGCGTCCCGTAGCGTCGGCAGCGATGGTGTGGTCGGTCGAACAGGTCGAAGCGGTGGCTCCGTCCCCGGCCGCGATCACGGCCGCCCAGCCGCTTGCGACACCGGCGCCGTTGGTCCGACGTCGGCGCGGACGAGCGGGCCGTCTGGGGATCGTTCCAGGGGAGTGGGGCCGAGCCGTACGACACCGCGGTCGACCACGTCGGCGTCGGATTCCGCTGCACGTGTCCGAGCCGAAGGGTGCCGTGCAAGCACGCGCTCGCGCTGTTGCTGATGTGGGCTCGCGACCAGGTTCCGGTCGGTGTGCCGAGCGCCGACGGTCGACGCGTGGATCCAGCGCCGACATGCCCGGGTCGCACGGGAAGCATCCGCAACGGACCCGGCCGAAGGCGACGAAGCGAACCCCCGATGCCGCCCGCGGTGACGCGGGGAGCCGCGTCGACGATTCGGTCACCGCCGATGAGGAACCCGTTCCGCCACCGCCTCCCGATGGCGAGCGGGACGCGGCGCGCGACGAACGGGTCGAGCGGATGCTCGCCGGGTTGACCGAACTGGATCGTTGGCTCGACGACCGGATGCGCACCGGGCTCGCAGATCCCGCCCTCGCTCGATACGCCACGTGGGACGACCTCGCCGCTCGCCTGGTCGACGCCCAGGCCGGGAGCCTGGCGAACCGCATCCGTCGTCTCGCTGGGCTGGTCGGCGCATCGGCCACCTGGCACGACGACGTACTCGCCGAGCTCGGCCTGCTGCACCTGCTCTCCCAGGCGGGGCGCCGTCTGCGGTCGTTGCCGGGCCCGCTCGCCGACGCTGTCGCGACGACGGTCGGTTGGCAGGTGCGCCGCGCCGACGTGCTCGGCGGCGTGCCCGACACCGACCGCTGGGTGGTGGCCGGGCGCAGCGATCAGCGCGAAGACCGCATCGAGGTTCGTCGCCATTGGCTCCGTGGCGCCGAGAGCGGCCGCTGGGCGCTGGTCCTGTCGTTCGCCGCGTATCAGCAGAGCCTCGACACGTCACTCGAGGTCGGCACCACGCTGCACGCCGACCTCCACCGCTATCCCGGTCCGGCGCTGCGGGCCCTCGTCGGGAGGCGTCACGTCGACCGGGCTGCGGCGATCTTCCCGGGAGACCCCCGTCCCGGCCCACCACCCGGTCGCCCACCGGGACAGTCGGTGGCCGACGCCGCCGACGAGATCGGGCGGATGCTGGTCGCCGAGCCGTGGCTCGATCGTGTCCCCACGTCGGTCACCGCGGCGGTGGTTCGGTCGGGTGACGGCTGGTTCGTCGGTGACGACACCGGGACGTTGCCGATCCTGCCGACGACAGCGGCGTCGGGCGTCGGTGACCGTCGCAACCCTCACGCGGCGACCGATCCGCTGACGATGCTGCTCGCCCTCTCGGGTGGTGGCCCCGTCGACCTGACGCTCGAATGGACCCCGCACGGGGTGGTCCCGCTGGCCGTCCACCTCGATCATCGCAGCATCGACATCGGGCCCCGCGCCGACACCTCTTTCGTGGGGGCGGCATGACGGTCGACGAGTTGTGGGCCGAACTGGTCACGACGTCGCTGCTCGGGACCGACCGGCGCGACCCGCCCGAAGCCGGCGGGATGATCGGTGACCTCGTCGCCGACACCGCTCGCGCCGCCCCGTCGATGCGGATGCTCGCCGCGGTGGCCGCCTGCACGGCCGTCCGCCGGGCCGGGGTCCGGCCCGCCGATCCGATCGATCGGTTGGCGCCGCCGTCCCCGGATGATCGACCCGAATGCGTGCCGGCGGCGGTCGACCGTTGGCATCACATCACCACGTCGTGGCCCGTGCTCGAGGACGAATGGATGCTCACCCTCTTGGGGGGTGGATGGCGTCTCGCGGCCGAACTCGTCCCACCCGCGCTCCATCGGCATCGGCGCGATCCGGTCCGTCGGGCGCGGGTCGTGGTCGCTGCCGGCCCGCTCGCCGACTGGTTGCTGGAGCACGTCCCCGACCTGGCGACGACCCCGGCGGCGCGGCCCCTGTCGTCCGGTCGAGATCGAGCGGTTGGGCGAGCTGCCGGAACTCCCCGTGCCGCCGGAGTTGGCCCCGCTGCTGACTCGACGTGGTGCCGAGGTCGGGGGAGTGATCGCCGTCGGACTCGAAGACCGGACGCTCGCGGAGGCGCATCGTGCCGTCCTCGTCAACGTGATCGCCCGGTGCGTCGCCGAGGGGCTGCGAGACATCGCGGACGTGTTGGGAGCGGTCGACACACGATCGGCCGGACACGGGCTCGCCTCGGCGCTCGCCGATCTCGCGCTCACCCGCCAACGGATGCTCGACGAGCTCGCCGAACCGCCGAACCGGGCACGAACGCCGAGCTGAGCACGCGGACGGACTGGGGTGAGCGGGTCCCGGTAGCGTCGGCGAGGATGAGCGAAGCCGCTGCGCCCACCGTTCTGCGTCCGCACGCCGAGCAGGAATACGCAGGCGAGCTCGCCGCGCTCGCTGCCGCGGACGACCGCCCCCGGCCACCCGGTTGGAAGCTGTCGCCGTGGGCAGTCGTGCGGTATCTCATGGGCGGTCCGCTCGGTGGCTCGTCCGACATGGTGATCACACCGAAATACGTCGGCTCACAGCGGCTCATCGAGATCGCCACAGCGACGCTGGCAACCGATCGAGCGGTACTGCTGCTCGGCGTGCCCGGCACAGCGAAGACCTGGGTGGGCGAACACCTCGCCGCGGCCATCAGCGGCGACTCGACCCTGCTCATCCAGGGCACCGCCGGAACCACCGAGGAGACGCTGCGGTACGGCTGGAACTACGCCCGGCTGCTCGCCGAAGGCCCGAGCGAGGCCGCGCTGGTGCCGAGCCCGATCCATCGGGGTATGGCCCGCGGGGCCATCGTGCGCGTCGAGGAGCTGACCCGCATGCCGCCCGAGGTGCAGGACGTCCTCGTCACCGTGCTGTCCGAGAAGGTCCTCCCGATCCCCGAGCTCGACACCGAGCTGTCGGCGGTACGCGGCTTCAACCTGATCGCCACCGCCAACGACCGGGACCGCGGGGTCAACGAGATCTCCTCGGCGCTCCGGCGCCGCTTCAACACGGTCGTGCTCCCGTTGCCGGCGACGGTGGAGGAGGAGATCGCGATCGTCTCGCGACGTGTCGACGAACTCGGTCGGGCGCTGGCGCTCCCCGAGGTTCCGTCGGCCGCCGACGAGATCCGTCGGGTTGTCACGATCTTTCGCGAGTTGCGCAGCGGCACGACGGTCGACGAACGGACTGCACTCAAGGTTCCGAGCGGCACGCTTTCGACCGCCGAGGCGATCTCGGTCATCACGAACGGGACCGCCCTCGCCGCCCACTTCGGAGACGGAACCCTCACGCCGACCGATGTGGCGGCTGGGATCGTCGGCGCCGTGGTGAGCGACCCGATCCATGATGCCGTCGCGTGGCGTGAGTACCTCGAAGGTGTCGTGCGCGAGCGGCCCGACTGGGGCGAGTTCTACGAGGCATGTCGCGCCCTCGACTCGTGACGACGGCGATCTGACATGACCGTCCATCTCCTCGGCATCCGTCATCACGGCCCGGGATCAGCGCGCTCGGTGGTCCGTGCGCTCGACGAGATCGAACCGGACATCGTGCTCGTCGAGGCCGCGGCCGACGTCCAATCGAGCCTCGCCTGGGTCGGCGAGCCCGGCCTGGTCCCACCCGTTGCGCTCCTCGCGTACGTCGCCAACGAACCAGGCCGTGCGATCTTCGCGCCGTTTGCATCGTTCAGCCCCGAATGGCGAGCCATCGGGTGGGCGAACGAGCGGGACCGACCGGTCACCGCCATCGACCTTCCGATGGCGGTGACGTTCGCCGAGCAGGGGACCGACGAACTCCTCGTCGACGCCGCACCGCCCGACCCGCTCAGAGCGTTGGCGGCCGCCGCCGGAGACAGCGACGCAGAACGCTGGTGGGAGGACGTGATCGAGCACCGTGGCGACGGGACGCCTGCGTTCGACGCCGTTGCCGACGCGATGGCAGCCGCCCGCGACGCCACGATCACCAGCGCTCGCGAGGAGCGGCGTGAGGCGCACATGCGGCGTGCAATCAGACGGGCACTGAAGGATGGTCACGAGACCGTCGCCGTGGTGTGCGGCGCATGGCACGTTCCCGCCCTGGAGCTCGCCGATCACCCTGCGATGGTCGACAACGCGACACTCCGCGGCCTCCCGCGGGTCAAGGTCGCATCCGCATGGGTGCCGTGGACGCATCGGCGACTCACCACCTCGTCCGGCTACGGCGCGGGCGTCGACAGCCCCGGCTGGTACCGCCATGTCTTCGACCACCCGGGCGCCGACGGCGTTGCTCGGTTTCTGGTCGATGCGGCGCAACTGCTCAGGGCACACGGGCAGTCGGCATCTCCCGACCATCTGATCGCCGGCACCCGGCTCGCCGATGCGCTCGCAACGTTGCGGGGTCGGCCTCGCCCGGGTCTGGTCGAGGTGCTCGATGCAGCCGATGCCGTCATGGGCGGGCTCGACCTCGTGCGGTCGGAGCTCGTCGTGGGCGATGCTCTCGGACGGGTCCCCGACGGCGCCCCGCAGGTGCCGCTGGCGCGGGACCTGGCCAAGGCGCAGAAGTCGGCACGTCTCACGCCCAGCGCAACGTCCAAGACGCTCGAGGTCGACCTGCGAACGCCCACCGGACTCCGCAAGTCGCACCTGTTGCATCGCCTGCTCGCGCTCGGCGTTCCCTGGGGGGTTCCCGAAGCGGGGCGTGGCTCGTCGGGAACGTTTCGTGAGACGTGGCGCATCGCTTGGGAACCCGAACTCTCGGTCCGGCTCGTGGAGCGTTCCGGCTACGGCAGCACGCTGGAATCGGCGGCCACGGCTCGACTGATCGAGCGGGCCGAGACCGCAACCGGTCTCGCCGACATCGTCGGCGTCCTCGAACTGCGCGTTGTTCGCGGACCTCCGTGACGCCGTGACGCCGAGCGTGCGGCGACTCGCCGACCGGGCCGCCACCGACCCGGATGTCGGGCGGCTGATGGACGTCGTCGTCCCACTCGCCAACGCGTTGCGCTACGGCGACGTACGCGGGACCGATGGGGGGGCGCTCCGCGATGTGTTCGACGGGATCGTCGTGCGGATCCTGGCCGGCCTCGTGCCGGCATGCTCCTCGCTCGATGTCGATGCCGCTGCGCTCATGGTCGAGCGACTCACCGCCACACAGACCGCGCTCGCCATGCTCGACCATGACACCCGCCGAGCTGCGTTCCCGTCGGTGCTGGCGCAACTCGCCGATCGACATGCGATGCGGCATGGTCTGATCAGCGGCCGCGCCACCCGCCTGCTCCACGACGCCGGACACTGGGAGGCCACCCGAGTCGAACACCGGCTGTCCCAGGCACTGCTCCCCTGGCACGCCGCCCGACGTCGGGGCGGCGTTCGTCGAAGGGTTTCTCGCCGGGTCCGGCACGGTGCTCGTCCACGACACCGACCTGCTCGGGGTCGTCGACCGGTGGTTGTCGTCGCTGCGACCCGAGGCATTCGAGTCGGTCGTGGCGCTGCTCCGTCGGACGTTCGGTGCCTTCGAACCCGCCGAACGACGTCAGATCATGTCGCTGCTGCTCGGAGGTGCGATCGTCGCGGGTCTCGGGATTCGGCCGCGACGTCGACGCCGTCCGAGCGGCGGCGGTCCTCGAAACCGTGCGACACCTGCTGGGGGTCCCGCTCGTCGAGGTCGAGCACGGTGCCGGTCGCGCCGTCGTCGAGTCCGCGGAGCCGGCACGATGACCGATCGAGCGCGACGTCGCGATGCCCCAGGTGTCGGAACTCGAACGGCGGCGCCGCTGGCGCTTGGTGCTCGGGGGTGCCGCGGACCAGGTCACCGACGACCGCGATGTCGTCGGTCGACGCGTCGCGATGCGACCGACTCCGCTCGGATGGTCGGTGACGGTGCCGGTGACGGTGCTGGTGCGTGGTGACGGTGCGGTGATGGTCGATGGATCGGGAGACGCAGGTGCGGGGTCCCCGGCAAACGGGAACGGCCTGAGCGGCGACGATGTCCGGATCGACGCTGCGCTCGGGGCGCTCTACGACCGCGAGGCCTCAGATCGCGGCCGGCGCGGGTCGGCCGGTCGGGCCGGTGGCCTCGGACGCTCGAAACCCGGCGTCGTCCGGTGGCTCGGCGACATCCGCACGTACTTCCCGACGCCGGTCGTCCAGATCCTGCAGCGCGATGCCGTCGAGCGGCTCGACCTGCGCCAACTGCTGCTCGAACCCGAGCTGCTCCAGGCGGTCGAACCCGACATCCACCTCGTGACGATGCTCGTCGAGTTGAACAAGTTGCTCCCCGACGAGACCCGCGCCACGGCGCGCCAGGTGATCGCGCAGGTGCTCGCCGAGATCGAACAACGGCTGACCGACCAGACCCGCCAGGCGGTGCGCGGTGCGCTCGCCCGCGCGGCCCGCACCCGTCGACCGCGGCCGGGCGACATCGACTGGCCGCACACGATCGAGGCGAACCTGCGTCACTGGATCCCCGAGCACCGCACGCTCGATCCCCGAGCAACTGATCGGCCACGGCCGGCGCCAACAGAGCCTCGCCCGCGACGTCGTGATCGCCGTCGACCAGTCGGGTTCGATGGCCGACTCGGTGGTCTACGCGTCGCTGTTCGCCGGCGTGCTGGCGCAGTTGCCGACGCTGCGCACACGGTTCTTCGCCTTCGACACGTCGATCACCGACCTCACACCGTTCCTCCACGATCCCGTCGAGGTGCTGTTCGGTGTGCAACTCGGCGGCGGGACCGACATCGCCTCGGCCCTCGGCCACTGCATCCGCGAGATCGACCGGCCGCGGCGCAGCGTGCTGTTCCTCATCTCCGACCTGTTCGAGGGCGGGAACGGCGAGCTGATGCGTCGACGCGTCGGCGAACTCGTCGCCGCCGGGGTGACCGTCGTGGTGCTGCTCGCCCTCAGCGACGAAGGCACCCCGGTGCACGACCACGAGCACGCGGCGGCACTCGCAGCGCTCGGTGCGACCGTCATGTCGACCACACCGGACGACTTTCCCGATGTGCTCGCCGACGCCCTCGCCGCACGCTGATGCCGCCGGCGGGCCGAGCCGAGCTGGGTGTCGACCGTCGATCGCACTAGTCTGTGGTCCTCATGGGTCAGTTGGTCGCCGTCACCGAGAAGCCGAGCGCGACGCCGGGCGTCGTTCGTTTCGAGCTCAACCGCACGCTGTCGGGCCAGGGGCACGAACGGTTCCGTTCGGTGCTCGACGCCCACGGGCCGTCACCCTCCGACGAGCTGGCCCGCCTGCTGTTCGCGACGGGCCAGGTCGCCGGAGTGCACGTCTACGCGAACATCGTCACGGTCGACCTCGAGAAGGGGTACGACTCCGACGGGCTGGCCGAGATCGTTCGCGACATGTACCAGTACTGGAAGGTCGGCGTCGAGCCGCCGACCTTCGAGGACCTCCAGCCCGAAGCGGAGGCGGCCGGCGGCGACGATGCCGCTGCGGCCGGCGGTGATGCCGCGCTCACCGAGGCCGCGAAGAAGGTGCCGATGCACCTCCTCGTGCGTGCGCGCGAAGCGCGCGAGCGTTGGAACGCCAAGTAGGGCTGACCGCGTCATCGCACCAGCGCGCACGGACCCGATGCGGCGATGGCCGGTGAATCTGTTCAGGGTTCGGCGCGCCGCCGCCAACTCGGTTTAGCCTTGCCGCCTGATCGATCATGAGTGCCACCTTCACGCTCCAAGAAGCAGCCGACGAACTCGGCGTGCACTACATGACGGCGTATCGATACGTGCGGCTCGGCCTGTTGGACGCAGCCAAGGTCGGTGGGGCCTGGCAGGTCACCGACTCGGCACTCGACGATTTCCGTGACGGTTCCGCCGCAGGGCCGGTCGCGGCCGGGTCCGATGCCCCGTGGGCGGCGCGACTCGAGGCCCGACTGGTCGACGGCGATGCCCAGGGAGCCTGGGGTGTGGTCGAGGCGGCGATGACCTCGGGGGCCGATGTCCGCTCGGTCTATCTCGACATGATCGCACCGTCGATGGTCCACATCGGGGCTCGCTGGGCGGCGGGCGAGTTCGATGTGGCGGTCGAGCACCAGGCCACCGGCATCGTGATGCGGATCATCGGGCGGCTCGGATCGCGCTGCGTCCGCCGGGGCCGATCCCGCGGGGGTTGGTGATCGGAGCTCCGATCGGTGAGTACCACGCGCTTCCCACGGCGATGCTCGGCGACCTGATGCGGCTGCACGGGTGGGACGTCACCGATCTCGGAGCGAACACGCCGTCGGCGTCGTTCCTCCACTCGGCGAAACGTACCCCTGACCTGGTGGCGGTCGGATTCTCGGTGACCCACATCGATCATCTCGCCGCCGTGCACGAGTGTTGCTCGGTGATCCGACAGGAGTTGCCGGAGGTGCCGGTCGTGCTCGGCGGGCAGGCGATCCGCAGCGAGGAGCACGCTCGGGCGCTGGGTGCCGACATGCTTGGCGTCGAGCGCCGACCAGCTCCACGAGTTGCTCGTGAGCGGCCAGCGGTCCTCGGCCGGAGGTGTCGTCACCGACCGGTGAAGGTCGTTGCTGCGGCAGACCACGTCGGTCGGGTCATTTCGATCTTGCCGCGTCGATCTTGCCGCGTCGATCTTGCCTTGTCGAACATGTGTTCGATATGATTCGAGGATGGAAATCGCTGTCGACCACCGTACGCCGCTTCGTGCATCTCCACCAGCCCGAACCGCCGGGCCGAGCACGCGTCGCCAAGTGCCGGGGCGTGACGAGGCATTGCGCGATGTTCTCGCTGAGTTGGGCGAACGCGTCAAGCCCATCGCCCTCGCCCGGGAGCGGACCATGCCGGTCGCCGTCCCGTTCGATCAACTCCTCCCCGACGGCCTCGTTCGGGGGCAGGTCGTGTCGTGTCGTGGTGCGGCGGCGCGATCGATGGCGTTCGGGCTGATGCGCGAGGCGCTGGTCGAAGGTGGATGGATGGCGGTGGTCGACATCCCGACGTTCGGGACCGATGCCGCAGCGGAGTTCGGCGTCCCACTCGAACGGGTGGTCCGCATCGACACCGGTGTCGAGACCGGTCTCGATACGAGGCCGGGAACCGAACTCGACTGGATCGACGTGATGGGTGCAGCGGTCGACGGATTCGACCTGGTCCTGACCCGGGTTCCGGCAGCGTTGCGTGATGACGGTCGTCCCGCAGCGGTGCGCAAGCTCGGATCCCGGTTGCAGCAGAAGGGTGCCGTCGTCGTGACGCTCGGTGCACCCGGTGCGCTCGGCGGTGACATCGAACTGACGACGCAACGCACGGTGTGGGCAGGGCTGGGTGACGGAACGGGCCATCTCCACCGTCGGGTGATCGACGTCGAGGCCGCCGGCCGCCGGATGCCGGGGCGACGATCCTGCTCGATCGAACTGATCGGGGAGGGGGCCCGTCTCGGGCTCGGGTCGGTGTCCGCCGATGATCCGCAGGTGTCCCGTGATCCGCAGGCAGAGGTCCTGGCCGAGATGACCGGCACGATGACCGGAACGACGGCTGACACGGTGACCGTCACTGACCTGAACGACCGCCGGCTCGCGGTGTGATGAGCCCCGACGTGCCGGGCGACGACCGCGATGGTCCGATCCGGATGGTCACGGTGTGGTGTCCCGACTGGCCGGTCGTCGCGGCGGGTTGCCGACCCGATGTTCCCGCAGCCGTGATGCGTGCACACCGAGTCGCAGCTCGGACACCCGCCGCGGCCGACGAGGGGATCGTGATCGGACAGCGCCGCCGCCAGGCGCAACAGCGCTGTCCTCACATCCGACTGCTCGACGACGACCCCGCGCGTGATGCCCGCGAGTTCGAACCGATCGTGCGGGCCGTTGCGGAGATCGCGCCGCGGGTCGACCTGGTCGAGCCCGGGTGGCTGAGCATCGCCGCGCGTGGCCCGTCGCGGTACTTCGGAGGTGACGAGGCGATGGCCGAGCATCTTCGTCGCTCGGTGCTCGATGTGGTCGCGTCGCTGGCCGATGTCGACGGCGGCGTCGAGACCCGTGTGGGTGCAGCCGGGGGTGTGGGTGTGGGTGTGGCCGACGGTCGGTTCGCGGCGAGTGTCGCGGCTCGTCTCGGTGTCCGTCGGCGCGAGCCGGTCGTCGTCGCCCCGGGCGGGTCCGAGGTGTTCTGCGCACCACTTCCCATCGGGTGGTTGCAGACACTCGCCGAAGTCGACGCGGAGCTGGTCGACCTGTTCGGTCGACTGGGGCTGCGTCGTCTCGGAGACCTCGCCGATCTCGATCCCGCCGATGTCCTCGGGCGGTTCGGGCCGGTGGGGATGCATGCGCACCGTTTGGCGTCCGGCGTCGACATCCGTCCGGCGAACACCACCGACCCCGCGCCCGAATGCCGCCTCACCCGTGTGCTCGACGATCCCGCGGCGCAGACCGACGCCGTGGTGTTCGTCGCCAAGCAGCTGGCTGACGAACTCGCCGGCCGGTTGGGCGCCGATGGTCGGGTCTGCACCCGACTGGTCGTTCGGCTCGAGACCGAGCACGGGGAGCGGTCGGAGCGGTCGTGGTACCGGTCGGCCGGCATGTCGGCAGCGGCGATGGTCGAACGGGTGCGCTGGCAGCTCGATGCATGGGTCAACCTCCCGCGGGGGAGCGAGCACGAGATCACCGGCGGGGTGGTGCTGGTCCGGCTGGTCCCCGAGGAGGTCCGAGCCGATGACGGTGTGCAGCTCGGGCTGTGGGGCGGACAGTCCGATGCCGACCGTCGTGCGATCCGCGCGATCGCTCGGCTCACGACCCTCACGTCCGAGGCGGCGGTCACGGTGCCTGTCTGGAACGGGGGGCGACTCCCGGCGGACCGGTACCGCTGGATGCCGGCCACCCTGGTCGATCTCGACCAACGGGAACGAGCGGTGTCGCGGACGGCGACCGGCGCCGACGGCCGCGCGGGTCCCTGGCCGGGGTGCCTGCCCGCGCCGTCACCGGCAACCGTCTTCGACGACCCGCTGCCGCTCGACGTGCTCGATGCGCAGGGGCAGGTGGTGCGGGTCAGTGGTCGGGGAACGGTGTCGGCCGACCCGGCAGGGATCAGGCTGTTGCTCGGGAGCGAGGCCGAAGGGTGGCGCCGTGGTCCGATGCAGGAGGTGCGATCATGGGCCGGGCCGTGGCCGGTGGATCAGCACTGGTGGGAGCCGGATCGTCATCGGCGTCTCGCACGGTTCCAGATGCTCGTCGACGACGAGACGGTCGGCGAGCGTGCGCATCTCGTCATCGCCGAACACCAGCGATGGTTCCTCCTCGCAACCTACGACTGATCACCCCATCCGGGTGTTTCCGTCTGACCGGGTGTTTCGTTCTGTAAAACCACGCGGAAACACCCCGGTGCACGCAAACACCCGAGGCGGCCTTCGACCGTGCGATGCGTCAGTGGGAGGCGAGTGCGCCGAGGGCGGGAGAGATCTCGAGGGCGTCGGTGACATCGTTCGCAAGACGGAAGCCGACGCCGCGTACGGTGTGGATCACCTTCGTGTCGGGTGCCGCCTTGTCGAGCTTGCGACGCAGATTGGAGAGATGGACATCCACCACGTGGCTGTCGCCGACCCACTTCGGGCCCCACACCGAGTCGAGCAGATCCTCACGGGTGCACACTTCGGTCGGGCGACGGCAGAGCTGCTCCAGCAGTGAGAACTCGATCCGAGTCGTCTGCACCTCTTCGTCCTCGACGCGTACTTCTCGGCGCCCGAGATCGATCTACGAGCGGTCCGAGGACGAGGGTCGAGGCGACCGTCGCTTCGATCCGCTGCTGCATCTGGCGCGGTCGACGAAGCAGCGCGTGGCAGCGCGCAGCGAGCTCGTCCGCGTGAACCGGGCTCGACATGACGTCGTCGGCGCCGGCGTGGAGTACCGAGGTCCGCACCCGTGGCTCACCTTCACCGGTGATGCACAGCAGGTACTGCTCCGATGATTCGCGGAGCTGTTCGAAGAGGGGGCGTCCGTCGGGCGACGGGAGGAAGGAATCCACGACGAGGACGTCGGGCGAGAACGACCGGGCGAGCATGAGTGCCGCGTCGCCGTCGGTGGGGGCGCTGACGCAGAATCCCGCCGAACGAAGACCGGCCACCGCGATCCGCCGGGCATCGGGATCGTTCACCGCGATCAGGATTCGTGGAGAGATGTTGATGTCGTGGTCCATGAGTGCTTTCACCGGGTCCGCCGAACCGGATTCGTCTTCTTCCATGTGGCCGAACGGCCGTGCAGGACTTGTATCGGTCGACTCCGAGATGAACTCAAGTCGAAACTTCACGCAGCGTGAACACCGCCGGCGCCGGGGCGCAACGACACGACGCGAGCACCGGTCCATCCGATGTCACCTGGTACAACGGCGCCATGACGCTCGAACGACTCCGCGCCGACGTGGCGGCGCGTCAGGCGCTCGATGACCGGGAAGCCGAGTCGATTCTCCGGTTCCTCCACGAGTTGGACAGGTTGAGTCGACCCGCTGTCACCAGACGGCCGACCCGACGCACGTGACGGGGTCGGCGATCGTGGTGGGGCCGCGTGGAGTCCTGCTGCTCAAGCACAAGCGTCTCGGCATCTGGCTCCAGCCCGGCGGTCACATCGACGACGGCGAGACGCCGTGGGATGCTGCGCTGCGTGAAACGCGTGAAGAGACGGGTCTCGACGTCGAGTTCGCCGGACCGGTCGATGGCGACGGCATCCCCGAACTGATCCACGTCGACGTGCATGCCGGCGGCCGCGGACACACCCACCTCGACACGCGCTACCTGATCAACGGTGGCGACGCCGACCCGACGCCACCGGCTGACGAAAGCCAGGAGATCGACTGGTTCGACTGGGAGCGGGCAATCGAATTGGCGGACCCGGGTGTCCGCGCCGTGCTCCGCCATCTGGCTCCATGACTGTGTCGCACGAATTTGGCCAGCGGCCTGTCAGTGCATGCGCGGCCGTCACGGTCGGTTGTGATTGACTCTCAAGCGCGGGGGAGACCGTCCACTACAGGAGAACAACTCAATGCTTCAAGAATTCAAGGATTTCATCACCAAAGGCAACATCGTCGAGGTTGCCGTCGGCTTGATCATGGCGCTGTACTTCCAGGCGATCATCGATGCACTGCTCGAAGGTGTGCTGTACCCGATCATCGCCGCGATCTTCGGCAAGCCGGACTTCCGGGCGATCGGGTTCGACCTTGGCGATGCATTCGTCAGCATCGGGCTCGTGATCGACGCTGCGATCAGCTTCGTGATCGTTGCATTCATCCTGTTCCTCGTCCTCAAGGGCTACAACAAGATGAAGGAAGCCGAAGAAGCGGATGCGGGTCCGTCGGAGACGGACCTGCTCACCGAGATCCGCGATCAGCTCCGCGCCAACAACGGCTGATTTGACCAGCGTGTCGATGACGGGGGGCGGCGGTTTCGACCGTCGCCCCCCGGTCGCGCCCGGGGTCCGGCAACGCCGTCAGTGCCCTGGTGATGTGACTTGCGCCCTCTGACCCGATTCAATGGACCCATGCTCCGTCGTTCGATCGTCGCGCTCGCGTTTCTGCTCGGCGCGTGCGGTGCCAGTGAGGCGGCCTCACCCGATTCGCTGCCGCCGAGCACCCCGGTGCCGACCGTTCCGGGTGTCGGCCGACTCCCCGACACCATCCCGACGCCCGACGTGCAGGCATCGAACGCCGAGCGACGATGTCCCGGTTTCGGTGGTCGTGACCCGGCCCGTCGACGAGGACGGCGTCGTGCTCGACACCATCGCAGAGCAGGTCAACGGCAATCGACTGATCGTCGTCGGCGACTCGATCCTGGCGTCGACCGCGACGCGGTACGGACGGGAGTTGTGCGACGGGCTCAACCCGCTCGGCTGGTCCGTCGAGGTCGATGCCGAGCCCGGGCGCTTCGTCGAGTTCGGCAACAAGGTCCTCGAGACACGACTCCCGGACGACGACAGCGACGACGGACGACTTCGATGCTGCGGTGGTCCACCTCGGGCAGCAACTACAACCTGGACCAGGAGAACTACCTCGAGAAGTTGAACGAGGTCCTGTTCCGCCTCGCACCGCGACCCACATTGCTGATGACGGTGACCGAGTATCGGCCTGCGTGGGCGGAGGTGAACGAGACGATCGGTGACCTCGCCCGGTTGTACGACAACGTGACGGTCGTCGATTGGGAGAAGATCGCGCGGAATCCAGGGGTCCTGAGCCGCGACGGTTTGCATCCCGGCGACCAAGGTGAAGACGTCCTCGTCGAACTGCTCGCCGTGGCGCTCGGCGAGGTCGGTGATGTCGAAGGCGAATGCCTCCGATCGTCGTTCACCGACGATTCGGCGATCGGACAGGGGTCGGGTCCGAACGGTGGCGGAGGTTCCTCGTCGGGTGGCTCCTCGTCCAGGGGCTCGTCGTCCGGCGGTTCGTCGTCCGGTGGTTCGTCGTCCGGTGGTTCGTCGTCCGGCGGTTCCTCGTCGGGTGGTTCCGGTGGCTCGTCGTCGGGTGGTTCGACCTCGGGCGGGACCACTGGCGGTTCGACCACGGGTACCGGGACGACGACGGGTGGTGGGACGACGACTGGTGGTGAGACGACCGGTGGTGGTGACACGACCGGCGGTGACACCGGTGGCGAGACGACGGGTGGTGGGACGACCGGCGGTGACACGACCGGCGGTGACACCGGTGGCGGCGATACCGGTGGTGGTGACACGACCGGTGGTGACACGACCGGTGGTGGTGACACAGGCGGTGGCGAGACGACGGGTGGTGGGACGACCGGCGGTGACACGACCGGTGGTGACACGGGCGGTGGCGACGACCGGTGGTGGCGATTCGGGTGGTGGTGCGGCGACGAGTGGCGGCGAGCGCGACCTCGGGTGGTGGGACGACGACCGGCGGTGAATCGACCTCGGGTGGCGGTGGTGGGACGACCGGTGGCGGCGTCACGACCGGCGCCGATGCGGGCGGCGACGGCGGCTGACCTGAGGCGTCGCCAGGGTCACGCCACATCGGTCGGGTGACTTCGTAGCCTGTCCGGATGTTGCAGGCGCAGGCCATCTCGGTCGAAGTGGGAGGTCGGTTGCTGGTCGACCGCGCCAGCTTCACCGTCATGGCCCGCGACAAGGTCGGCATCGTCGGTCGGAACGGCGCCGGCAAGACCAGCCTGTTCAAGGTGCTCGGTGGCGCCGACGAGCCGGCCTCTGGCACGGTCCTGCGCAAGGGTGGTTTCGGCTACCTGCCGCAGGACCCGAAGATCGACGGCGACCTCGAGGGCCGCACCTGCGTGACCCACATCCTGTCCGGCAAGGGCATCGACGACGAGATCGTCCGGATGGAGAAGCTGCGCATCGCGATGGAGGAGAACCCCGACGAGCGCAACGTCGGTCGGTACCTCAAGGCCGAGGAGATGTTCCGCACGACCGGTGGGTATGCGGCCGACAGCGAGGCGCGGGCGATGGCGGTGGGCCTCGGGCTGCCCGACGATCGCCTCGAACTCCCGCTGAGCGTCCTCTCCGGTGGGGAGCGGCGACGGGTCGAACTCGCCCGGATCCTCTTCGCCGGAACCGACGTGTTGTGTCTCGACGAGCCGACCAACCACCTCGACATCGACGCGAAGACGTGGCTGCTCCAGTACATGCGGCAGTACAAGGGTGCACTGCTGGTGATCAGCCACGACCTCGACCTGCTCGACGAGGCGATCACCCGAGTGCTGCACCTCGACCGCACCGACGAGGAACAGGTCGGCGAGATCGTCGAGTACCGCGGCACGTATTCGCAGTACCTGCGCGCCCGCTGCCGAGGACGAGTCGCGCCAGATCCGCAAGGCCGCACTCCAGTCGAAGGAGATCGCCCGGATGCAGGGCGTCGTCGACCGATTCGGGGCCAAGGCCACCAAGGCGGCGATGGCGCACTCGATGGAGAAGAAGATCGCCCGACTCGAATCGACCCGGGTGCATGCTCCTCGAAGACGACGAAGAACTTCAACGTGCGATTCCCGCCGCCACCGCCGTGTGGCGAGACCGTGATCACGGCGGACGGGTTGTGCAAGGGATACGGCGGGATCACGGTGTTCGAGGACATCGGATTCGACCTCGGCCGTGGCGAGCGACTGCTCGTGCTCGGCCTGAACGGAGCGGGCAAGACCAGCCTGCTCCGAATCCTCTCAGGTGAGACCGAGGCCGATCTCGGCGACTTCGACTTCGGGTACCAGGTGCAGTGCGGGTACTACGCACAGGAGCACGACAACCTGCGCGTCCACGAGACGCTGTTGACCAACATCCGTGACTCCGTCCCGCCCGGTGCAGAGATGACCGACACCCACCTGCGCGGGCTGCTCGGCATGTTCGGGATCTCCGGCGACAAGGTGTTCCAGGAGTCGGGGACCCTCTCGGGTGGCGAGAAGACGAAGCTGGCGTTGGCGATGCTGATGACGGGACGCAACAACCTGTTGCTCCTCGACGAGCCGACGAACAACCTCGACCCGCCCTCGCGGCAGGCGGTCGCCGACGCGCTCGTCGACTGGCCCGGGGCGATCATCTTCGTGAGTCACGACACCGAGTTCGTCCAGCAGTTGGCGCCGACCAAGGTGCTGCTGATGCCCGACGGCGATGTCGACTACTTCAACGAAGACTGGCTCGAGCTCGTCTCGATGGCGTGAGCCAGGTCGACCAACCCGCTCATCCGACCGGTTCCGATCGGTCCCCCGCAGCCGTCGTCGGGGTCGGGGTCGCCGCGCTGCTGATCGGGTTCGTGATCTTCCCGATCCTCCCGTTCGTGTCGATTGCCGTGGTGATCTGGTGGCTCGCCGAGGATCTGCGACGCAGCGCGTCGCGGCGCCCCGGATGGCTCGGTCGGGTCGCGCTCGGCGGGTTCACCGTGCTCGCCGTGGGAACCGCATTCGTGGTCACCGTGTTCGACGCCCATTTCGACTGCGGGGGAACGCTCGGCGGTTTCGGGGAGGCCGCCGATGCCCGTCTCGACACGCAGTGTCGTGATGACCGGTTGTGGCGAACAGGTGTTGCCGTTGTCGTGACCTCGATGATCTGCGCCGCGGGTGCCGTCGCGGTGCGCCGGTCGAGTTCGTCACGCTCCCCGCTGACGGTTTCCGGCATCGTGGTCGGCGGGATGATCACAGCGATCGTCGTGGTCGTGGCCGTGCTGACGGTGAGCTGAGCTGCTCACGTGCGGCGCGTTCTGTGGACGCAGTCGGATGGCCGTCCGCCGATCAGACGTCTCGATCTTCTCGTGGGGATTCGTGGAACCGGACGGGGGAGGTGTCGGCCGACCGTCGAGGGACCTTCGTCTCTGGTGAGCGGCATCGAGCTGATGCAGGATCGAGTGACGAAGAAAGGTTGCGGATGGGTGGACACTGCTGTCGCGAGCGGGGCGGCGAGCCGGGGAGTTCGAGTTGCCATGTACGCTGATGAACCGATCGATCCTCCGCCTCGAGGCGGGCCGTACCCGATCATCACGGAGGCGGTGCGGACAGCTGCGCCGGAGCGGGCCGGCGATGTTGCCGAGCTGGATGGGGACATCGACTTCTGGGAGGCGTTGGACCTGGATTCGATCGATCATCTGACCGTCATGGAGCAACTCTCGGCTGCGATCGGCGCCGACATACCCGACCGCGATCTGCCGAGGCTGCTCACCCTGAATCAGCTTGCTCGGTACGTCGATGATCGATCACGTGCTGCTCACGCGGATCGCCGAGACCCGGCGGATGCGCCTCCATGCTCATGACAGCGTGGCACCGATGGACCCAAGGCCCTGCTAGCGATTTCGGAGCGGGTGCAGGGTGAGCGACGTGGTGGCCGACCCCGACGACTCGTTCCGCGAGACCTTCGAACTGCCCGATGGCCGTTGGATCGAGATCCGTTCGACGACCGTCGATGGATGCGCCGCGACTGCTCGCGTTCTACGCCTCGCTGTCGAACCACGATCGCCGACTGCGTTTCTTCTCGAGCTTCCGACCGGATCTCCGATGGTGCGAGCAGTGGACGTCGATCGCCGATCGTGGTGGCTTCGGTGTCGTCGCGGTCTCCCACGATCGGCAGGCGGACGATCACGATGACCAGGGGACGGTCGTGGCCGAGGCGGGCTACGCGCTCCGTGGGGACGGCGACGGCGATCTCGCCGTGACGGTGGCACCCGAATCCCGTGGCTGGTTGGGCCCCTACCTCGTGGACGTGCTCGCCCGGGCCGCAGCGACAAACGGAATCCTCAGTCTCCAAGCCGACATCCTGCGTCGAGAACCGACCGATGCTGCGGATCATGCAGCACCGTGGATCGGTCACCTTCGAACACTCGAAGGGAACGGTGCGGTGCAGCGTTCCGACATCGGGCGCCGTCTCCAGCTGGCCACCGCTCGACCACCGGCCCCGGGTGCTGGCGGAAGTCGCGGGCACCCGTTGGTCCGGCGAGTCTGCGGCGGATCGTGCGGGCGTGAACGTCGTGATGTGCTCGGGTGCGAGCCGCCGCCGGGGTGGTTGTCCCGCCTTGACCGGCGACCGTTGTCCACTCGTGGAGGGGGCCGACGTGATCGTGGTCGGTCTCGATCCCGACGCAGCCGACATCGCAGACCTCATCGCAGCCCATCTCGAACGCTCACCCGGTACTCCGGTCGTCGTCCGCCATCGCCCCGATACGACAGTCCCGACGGGCTGCGTCTCGGTGGAGCGTTTCGATGAGCCGGCGATCGATCGGATCATCGACCTGGCAGTGATCCGATCGAAGAGCCGCGATGAAGCGACCGGTGAGCCGACTTCGCTTGAGGGAGCGTCGGACGGTCTCCAACCGCCCTGATGAGATCTTGAGCGCAGTGCACCGGCCAGAGCTGGTGCAGAGCCGACCCGACGATCCCGCAGCTCCCGATGTTGATTCCGTTGAGTGGCGCGACGAGCCGCTCCGAGTGTCACCGATCGACGAGTGCTGCCGCGCGCTCGATGATCGCCTCGACCGCGTCAGCGGTCGACAGCATCGACGCCGTCGGCCACGGAGTCCGGCGCGCCGCGAGGTAGTCGACGACGTCCGGCGTTGCGTCGGACGGATTCCACGAACTCGTGCGGCGCCGTTCGATGCGTTCGCGGGCGACAGCCGGATCGACAACGCATTCGATCTCGACGAGGTCGGAGTCGAAGCGCTCGGCGACTTCTCGAATCGCCGTGCGGTGTTCGTCTCGACTCCATGACGCGTCGAGCACCACGCTGTGGCCGCGTGCGATCAGCAACGCCGTCTCGCGAGCGAGCTCTGCGTAGGTCGCGTCGACGGCCTCAGGTGCGTAGATGTCGGTGCCTGGTTCGACGAAGCGGTGCTGGTCGTGGGGGATGCCGGTGACGTCGTGGCGAATCTCGTCGGTGGACAACCGGACATAGCCGAAGCGATCAGCGAGCGCGTGTGCAACGGTGGTCTTGCCGGCCCCGGCACCACCGCCGACGAGGACGAGTCGGACGCGGGCGCGCTCGAGATGATCGAGCACGAGACGGTGGTATGAACGTGCGATGTCGGAGCTCGCGGCGTCTCCCTGCGCAAAGCGCAAACACGCGACCTTCGCCCGGACGTGTGCTCGATACGCGACGTAGTGGTGAGCGAGCGAGGCCGGATGGTGCTCGTCGCCGAACTCCTGATAGGTGGTCATGAGCTGCAAGGCGGTGCTCGCGTTGGTGAGCCGTTGGACATCCATGACGAGAAAGCCGATGTCGGCGAGGACATCGGCGATGCGGAGATCGTCATCGAACGCCAGGCAATCGAGAAGCCGAGGTCCGTCATCGAGGCAGAAGATGTCGTCGGCGGTGAGGTCGCCGTGGCCGTCGACGACGAAACCGTCGGCGATCCGCGCGTCGAACAACGTGTCTCGACCGGCGAGATAGCCGAGTGCGAGCCGACGCACGAGCGCGAACTCGTCGGCATCGATCACCGGCCCCACGTGGGGCTCGATGGCTGCGAAGTTGTCCCTCCAGTTCCTCTCGACACGATCACGGCGGGCCATCGGTGCGTCGAGGACCGGGTCTGCTGCGGCATGGAGCGCGGCCACGCGCCGTGCGACCGAACGGAGCAGTTCGTCGAAATCGGGATCGTCGAGGAGTGCCGACAGTCGCCGGGCTTCGGGGAGTCGGCGCAACACGACCATCCGTTCGACCAGTTCGCCGGCCTCGACGACATCGGCAGCGCCCAGATACACGTCGGGGGCGAAGCGCCGATTCAACTCGAGTTCACGGGTTGTCGCTGCGAGTCGATCGTGTCGATCGGTCAGGTCCAGGAAATCGAATGCGACGGGCTTGAGCATCTTGTACACCCGATCCGGGGAGAACCACAGGCGCGAGATGTGCGTTTCGATTGCCGCGGTTGCTCGCTCCGCCGGCGGTCTTGAACGATCTGCGGTCATCCATCAGGCTCCCTGCAGGTTTCGAGCGTCGCTTCGGCGAAGTCGCGCCCCTCTCGCTGATCCGCGAACACGATCATCACACTCCTCGGACGCCAGCCCGTTTGATCACGGACGCCCCATTCGATTCCACCCTGTCGCGGCCGTTGCCAACAGGGTCGAAGTGCCCCGTTCTTCGCCGACGCCGGAGCGGCCTTCGCCGCTTGCTGCGCTCATCAGGCGGTCCCCGACGCTGATCATTCGCCGACGGGGACGACAACGGTCGGTCGGTCGGATCGATGGAGCACTTCGGTGGCGACCGAGCCGAGGAGTGCCAGCTTCAGCCCGCGACGCCCGCGCTCACCGACGACGAGCAGGTCGGCGGTCGATGATGCCTCGAGCAGGGCCGTCGCCGGGTGATCCTGGACGAGGGACCGCTCGGTGCGACCCGATTCCCGCCGGGCGTTCTCGACCTCGGCGACCGCAGCATGGAATTGGGTGAGCGATTCGTCGACATCGATATCGGCGTCCTCGAGGTCGGCGCGGATCCAGCCGGACCGACTCCAAGCGCCAACCGTCCGGATGACGGTATCGGGCGACGCGAATTCCAGCGCCCATGCAAGCGCCGCGCGGGCGCCGGCCGAGGCATCCATTCCCACGACGATGCTCTCGATCGGAGCGTCCAGACCGATCGTGGTGGGCACGACGACCACGGGAATTCGCGCATGCGTCGCGCACTGATGGCTCGTCGATCCCAGCAGCAGGCGCCCGAACCCACCGAGCCCGCGCGTCCCCAGGATGAGCAGGTCGGCATCGTCGCACGCGTTGAGCAGGACCGAGGACGCCGTTCCGTGCTCCACACAACCTTCGACCGCCACTCCATGGGGCTTCAATTCGGTGATCACCTCATCGAGAGACTCATATGCATGGTCCGGTTCGAGGTCGTCGATCATCGACGGCATCATCTCCGAACCAGCGGTGATCGGAACGCTCCACGCTCGAATGACTCGCAACGTCGACGCACGACTCGGAATGTGCCGAACAGCCCATCGGAGTGCTCGAACGGAGTTCTCCGATCCGTCGACTCCGACCGTCCACGTCGGTCCGCCGATTCTCTCCCGGTCAGCCATCGTTCGAGTCTCCACTTCTGGGAAGTCATCCCATCGCTGTTGCTCTCGACTCTCGTCGGCGCGTGCCGGGCGCACCAGAGGCCAACGGCTCGAACCAGCGGCCTGCGTGTGACCCTCCACTCGAGGTGCCTGCCCGATCTGCTCGAAGAACGCACCGCCCCGCGTGACGCCGACGGTCGGCGCCGGCGCCGGCGCCGGATCGCCCGATGGCGACCGGACCATCCACGGTCGAGGGGGCTACGGTCGGTGTCATGCGCATCGGATATTTCGGCGGAACCATCAACGACGGAACGGTCGACGATGTCGTCGCCGAGGCCGCCCAGGTCGAGGCCGACGGCTTCGCCAGCTACTGGGCGCCGCAGATCTTCGGCCACGACGCACTCACCGCACTCGCGGTCGTCGGCCGCGAGGTCCCGCGGATCGAACTCGGCACGTCGGTCGTTCCGACCTATCCGCGGCACCCGATGGCGCTCGCCCAGCAGTGCCTCACCGTCAATGCCGTTGCCGACGGTCGGTTGACGCTCGGCATCGGACTCAGCCACAAGGTCGTCATCGAGAACATGATGGGCATGAGCTTCGACAAGCCGATCCGCCACATTCGTGACTACCTGAGCATTCTCGGCCCGCTCAGCCGCAACGAGCCCGTCAGCTACACGGGCGAGGACTACTCGACCCACGCCGCCATCAATGCTCCCGGCTCGCAAGCCGTTCTCGACCGTCGTCGCCGCACTCGGCCCGCAGATGCTCAAGGCCGCCGCCGAGCTGGCCGACGGCACCCTCACCTGGTGCACCGGTCCGATCACCCTCGCCGACCACACCATCCCCACGATCAACGCCGCAGCCGAGGCCGCCGACCGTCCGACGCCGCGGGTGATCGCGGCGCTGCCGGTGTGCGTGACCGACGACTTCGAAGCATCGAAAGGGCGTGCGGCCAAGGTGTTCGAGATCTACGGCAGCCTGCCGAGCTACCGAGCCATGCTCGACCGTGAGGGCGCCGCCGGGCCGGAAGACATCGCCATCACCGGTACGGCCGACGAGGTGGTCGAGCGCATCGGTCGCCTCGCCGAGATCGGGGTCACCGATTTCGCAGCTGTCGAGTTCCCCGGCAATCCCGACGAGGCCGCCGCCACCCGGTCGGCGATCAAGCAACTGCTGTGAGCCAGATCGGCGTCTCCGTCGACGGTGCCGGCGTCGCCGTCGTCACCATCGACCACCCGCCGATCAACCTGATGACCATCGACGTGTTCATCGAGCTCGCCGGCGCCGTCGACCGACTCGCCGCCGACGACGACGTGCGGGCGGTCGTCCTCCGTTCGGCCGACCCCGAGTGGTTCATCGCCCACTTCGACGTCGAAGCGATCCTCGCGTTCCCGACCGACCAGCCGGCGCCGACCGAACTCAACGGCTTCCACGCGATGTGCGAGCAACTGCGCACGATGCCGAAACCGACGATCGCCCAGATCGCCGGACGGGTCGGGGGCGGCGGCAGCGAAGTCGCGCTCAGCTGCGACATGCGCTTCGCCACCCCTGACGCCGTGTTCAACCAGCCCGAGGTCGCCCTCGGCATCCTCCCCGGTGGCAGCGGAACGGTCCGGCTCCCGCGCCTGATCGGGCGGAGTCGTGCGCTCGAGGTGATCCTCGGGTGCGACGATGTCGATGCGGCCACCGCGGAGCGGTGGGGTTGGGTCAATCGGGTCGTCGCCGCGAACGACATCAGCGCCTTCGTCGATCGGCTCGCCGGACGGATCGCGTCGTTTCCCGCCCACGCCGTTGCCGCCGCCAAGGCCAGCGTCGTGCGATCCGAACTCGACGTGGTCGACCAGTTGCTCGCCGAGGGTGCCGCCTTCAACGCAACGCTGGCCGAGCCGACGACGCAGTCGGCGATGCGTCGCTTCCTCGAACTCGGTGGGCAGACACCGGAGGGCGAGCAACGTCTCGGCCACCTCGCCGGCGAGCTCGGTGACCCGCCATCACCCACGACATGACCACCGCATCACCCACCGCGGACCTCGAGACGACACCGACATGACCGGACGCGCTTCGCTCGCCGCATCGCTGGCCGGAGCGATCGTGTTCGCTGCATGTTCCGTGTCGGCACCGGTCGCCGTCGAGCGCTCCGATCGCAGCGTCGGTGAGGTGCCGGCCGACCGCGAGACCGGTCTGCCCGACGTCGGCGCCGAACGCTCGCCGACGTCGGACGACGCCGACCTTCCCGTCGTCGACTCGCCGACGACCACGCTGTCGTGGGGCGACTGCGCTCGATTCGACATCCCGGATGTCGAGGATCTCGGCACCTCCGGCTGGGAGTGCACCACGCTCACCGCACCGATCGATCCGTTCGGTGACACCGACGACGACGGCTCGGTCGAGCTCGCGCTGACCCGTCACCTCGCGACCGGTGATCGGCGCGGATCGATCCTGATCAACCCGGGCGGACCGGGCGGCGACGGCCTGTCGACGGCGTGGGGTGTACGCGGCGCAATGTCGGCCGAGATCCTGCGGGGCTTCGACATCGTGGCATGGGACCCGCGAGGTGTCGGCGAGTCGACGCCGAGAGATCGACTGTGACGACAACACTCCACCGGGCAGCCCTCGAGTTCATCGCCCGATGTGTCGAGCTCACCGGCCCGTTGAGCGGTTTCCTGTCCGCTCCGTACTCCGCCGCCGACATGGAGGCGATCCGAACGGCACTTGGTGAGGACGAACTCAACTACCTGGGCTACAGCTATGGCGCGGTCCTCGGAGCGACCTACGCAGCGGCGCACCCCGAGCGGGTGGGCGCGTTCGTGCTCGACGGAGTGACCGACCCCTGCACGGGAGGCCGGACGGCCCATCCGACGACGGGTTCCCGACGCTCGCCGACGACGGGTTCGACGCTGCCATCGATCGCTTCGCCGCGATCTGCAACGCGACCGAGCGGTGCCTGTTCAGCCTCGATGCGGCGACGCGTGCTCGACGACCTCGCGGTCCAGGTCCGGCGTGCTGCCGACTGCCGGACTTACGCCGGGCCACCCGACGCGGTCGACAGCGATCGCTTCGCCGAACTGCTCGACGAGTCGATGACCTACGCCGGCGACTGGGAACTCGCTCGCGACAGCGCTCGAAGACGCTGACCGTGGCGACGCGTCCGCGCTCGCCGCGCTCGCGGCCGGCCCGCTCGGCGGCGACGAACCGGGCGATGATCGGGCGATGGCGACGAGTCGCAGGGCGAGAGCGACTTCTCCGAGGCCAACTTCATGATCTACTGCGCCGATCTCGGTCCGTGGGTGACCGGCGTCGTCGTTCTGCGACGACATGCCCGAGAATCCGCAGCCGTTGACGCCGGTCGCGGCGGTCGAGCTCGAACGCGAGGTCCTCGTCGTCGGTACCGAGTTCGACCCGCTCACGCCGGGATACCACGCCCCTGGCTTCGCCGAGGCGCTCGGTGATGCGACCCACATCATCTGGGAGGGCGTCGGCCACACGGCGTTCCCAGGATGGACACCGTGCATCGACGACGCCGTCGACGCACAGTTCCTCCGCCGGTCCCTGCCAGCCGACGGGACGCGGTGTTCGTTCCTGCTCGGCATCGACGACGACGAGACCCTCGGCGACGAACTGTTCGGTCACGGCGACATCGAATCGAGGAACCTGCTCGAACGACAGCTCGCGGATCAGCCCGCGGCGGCGTGTCTCGCCGATGTGCTCAACGGTGACACCGACCAGGTGATCAGCCACGTCGTGCTCGACGTCACCTCCGACGCCGCCGAGACCGCGCTCGACGATGCGCTCAGCGAGTGCTGAGCGACACCGGCATCGACGCCTCGGCGCGCACCTTGGCGTAGAAGTCGTTGCCCTTGTCGTCGACGACGACGAACGCCGGGAAGTTCTCGACCTCGATCTTCCAGATGGCTTCCATCCCGAGTTCGGGATACTCGAGCACATCGACCTGCTTGATGTTGTCGAGCGCCAGCCGCGCAGCCGGACCGCCGATCGAGCCGAGATAGAAGCCGCCGTTCGTCGCGCAGGAGTCGGTCACCTGCTGCGAGCGGTTGCCCTTGGCGAGCATCACCATCGAGCCGCCCGGCCGCCTGGAACTCGGGCACGTAGGAGTCCATCCGACCGGCGGTGGTCGGGCCGAACGAACCCGAGGCGTACCCCTCGGGGGTCTTGGCCGGGCCGGCGTAGTAGACGGCGTGGTCCTTCCAGTACTGCGGCATCTCCTCGCCCGCATCGAGCCGCTCCTTGATCTTGGCGTGGGCGATGTCACGAGCGACGATCATCGGTCCGCTCAACATGACCTGCGTGGTGACCGGCAGCTCGGAGAGCGTCGCGCGGATCTCGTCCATCGGCCGGTTGAGGTCGATGTGCACGGGCTCGGCGTCGAGGAGATCGCTCGCTTCGACCGCGGGCAGGAACCGCGCCGGGTCGGTTTCGAGTTGCTCGAGGAACAGCCCGTCGGCGGTGATCTTGCCGAGCGCCTGACGGTCGGCCGAGCACGACACCGCCATCCCGACCGGGCACGACGCCCCGTGGCGCGGCAGCCGGATGATCCGGACGTCGTGGCAGAAGTACTTGCCGCCGAACTGAGCGCCGACGCCGGTGCTCTGCGCGAGCTGCAGCACCTTCGCCTCCAGATCCAGGTCGCGGAAGCCGTGTCCGAGTTCGGAGCCCGACGTCGGCAGCGTGTCGAGGTAGCGGGCCGTCGCCAGCTTGGCGGTTTCGACCGCGAACTCGGCCGAGGTGCCGCCGATCACGATGGCGAGGTGGTACGGCGGACAGGCGGACGTGCCGATCGACTGGATCTTGTCGAAGATCCACGGCAGCAGCGTCGCTTCGTTCAGCAGGGCCTTCGTCTCCTGGAACAGGAAGCTCTTGTTGGCCGAGCCGCCGCCCTTCGCCATGAACAGGAACTTGTAGGCGTCGCCGTCGATCGCGTTGATCTTGATCTCGGCAGGCAGGTTCGTGCCGGTGTTCTTCTCGGTGTACATGTCGAGCGGCGCCATCTGGCTGTAGCGCAGGTTGCGTCGTGAGGTAGGTGTCGGCGATGCCGCGAGCGATCTGCTCCTCGTCGCCGCCGCCCGTGAACACGTACTGGCCCTTCTTGGCCTTGACGATCGCCGTGCCGGTGTCCTGGCACATCGGCAGCACCCCGGCCGCCGCGATCGAGGCGTTCTTGAGGAGGTCGAGCGCCACGAAGCGGTCGTTGTCCGATGCCTCGGGGTCGTCGAGGATGTTGCGCAGCTGCTGGAGGTGGCCCGGGCCGGAGGTAGTGGGCGATGTCGTGCATCGCCGTCGCCGTCAGCGTGCGGATCGCCTCGGGCTCGACCTTCAGGAACGTCCCCTCCGGGGTGTCGAAGGTGGAGACACCGTCGGTCGACACCAGCCGGTACTCGGTCTCGTCGGGCCCCAACGGGAGCATCTCGGTGAAGGGGATCTCGTCTGCGGATTCGGCCATGATCCGAGCTTAGGCAGCCATCCGTCGAAGCCGCCCGGTGCCAGTGACCTTTGCGACGCGACCGATTCGCGGTGATCGCGCGCGGTACGGTTCAGGTGTGGCGTCGAGTGTGGAGTCGAACGAGCGGCCCACCTGGCGGGGTTGGCTGCACGCCGTCGCGTTTGCCGCTGCCATCCCGGCGGGGTTGATCCTGGTCGTGATCGCCGACACGACCGCAGCTCGGACGTCTGCCTCCATCTACGCCGCAACGCTGGCGATGATGTTCGGTACCTCGGCCGCCTACCATCGGTTGGCGCAATCGGAGACGGCGCGCCGCCGGATGCAGCGCGCCGACCATTCCACGATCTTCCTGCTGATCGCCGGTACCTATGTGCCGATCACGATGGTGGTGATGCCACCTCGGTGGGGCGTTCCGATCCTCGCCGTCATCGTCACCCTCGCCGTCACGGGCATCATCCTCAAGACGCTGGTCTTCGAGCGCGTGAAGTGGTTGGCGTCGGCGTTGTACCCGCTCATGGGGTGGATCGCGGTGATCACGATGCCCGTCCTGCTGGATGAGTTGACGCCGGTGCAATTGGTGTTCGTCGTGGCTGGCGGCGTCGTCTACAGCCTCGGGATCCCCGTGCTGTTCCTGCGGCGACCCGACCCGTGGCCGACGACGTTCGGCTATCACGAGGTCTGGCACGTGTTCGTCGTCGTGGCCGCCGGTCTCCATTTCGCCGCCGTGACGAGCATGCTGGCCTGACCGCTCCGCTCGCGCGTCTCCCGGTGGCGGCGAAGCCGGTCCCCGGACCCGCCGACTCCGTAGGCTCGGACGAATGCGCCGATTCGGCCTCCTGAGCCTCATCCGCAACCCGGCGCAACTCGTTGTCGTCGCGTTCGTGACGTTGATCGCTCTTCGGGACGCTGCTGTTGGCGCTCCCGTGGTCGACCGATGCGTCCGGCGGCCTCGGGTGGGAGGACTCGCTCTTCCTCTCGACGTCGGCGACGACCGTGACGGGCCTGTCGACGGTCGACATCTCGACGCTGTCGCTGTTCGGCGAACTGGTGGTGCTCGCGCTGATCCAGGTCGGCGGCTTCGGGATCATGACGATCGGTTCGGTCCTGGCGCTGGTCACGCTGCGCCGCGTCGGTCTCCGCCAGCGCATGCTCGCCCAAGCCGAGATCGGCGCGGTCGACATCGGCGAGCTCTCGCGACTCCTCTGGGCGATCGCCCGGATCACGGTGATCGTCGAGGGCACCCTGGCGGCGATTCTCTTCGCCGGATTCTGGCGGGGCGACGACGCGGACGGCCCGATCGATGCAGCGTATTCGGGCGTGTCTTCCATGCGATCGCCACGTTCAACAACGCCGGGATCTCGCTGTATCCGGACAACCTCGCCGGCTTCGTCGGCGACCCGTTCGTGATCTTGCCCGTGACCGTTCGGTTTCATCATCGGTGGGCTCGGCTTCCCGGTGTACGTCGAGCTGATCCGCCGATGGCGAATCGAACGCGCCGAACGTCGAGGTCTGGCACCGATGGGCTCCGAGCGCGTCAAGCCGTGGAGTCTGCACGCCCGGATCACGATCGCGGCGACGTTGGTGCTACTCGTCGCGGGCCCGCTCATGGTGCTCGTCTTCGAGTGGACCAACCCGGACACACTGGGCTCGTTGGGATTCGTCGACAAGCTGACGAACGGCTGGTTCCAGGGGGTGACCCCGCGGACCGCCGGGTTCAACACGATCGACATCGGCGCGATGAACGAGACGACGCTGCTCGGGACGAGCGTGTTGATGTTCGTGGGTGCCGGGCCCGCATCGACGAGCGGCGGCATCAAGGTCACGACTGCTGCGGTCCTGGCTGCGGTGATCTGGTCCGAGGTCCGCGGCGAACGCGACGTCAACATCTTCCGTCGCCGTTTGCCGACGCCGATGGTCCGCCAGGCGCTCACGATCGTTCTGCTGTCGCTCGTCTTCGTCGGTGTGACCTGTCTGGTGCTCATGGCGAACGACGGGTTGAGCCTGACCAATGCCGTGTTCGAGTCGACATCGGCATTCGGGACGGTCGGTCTGTCGACCGGCGTGACCGGCTCGATCAGCACCCTGGGCCATGTCGTGCTGGTGATCGTGATGATCTCCGGACGTGTCGGGCCCGTGACGTTCGTGACCGCCATCGCACTTCGCGACAGCGCCCGCCTCTATCGTCATCCCGAGGAGCGTCCGATCATTGGCTGAGAAATTCGTTGAGAAGATGATGCGGGGGCTCGGCCCCACCATCGAACACCGCGGTGAGATCATCGTGATCGGTCTCGGCCGATTCGGGTCGGCGCTCTCGCATTCGCTGATCGACATGGGTCATGAGGTCCTCGGACTGGATCTGGACCCCGAGAACGTTCAGGAGCACACCGACGTGCTCACCCATGTCGCCGAGGTCGACACCACCAACGTTCGGGCCCTGAGACAGCTGGGTGTTGCCGACGCGACGACCGTGATCGTGTGTATCGGCGCGGACATCGAAGCGAGCGTGCTCACGACCGCCGCACTCTTGGATCTCGGGGTGCCGAACATCTGGGCGAAGGCGATGACCGAGCCGCACGGCCGGATCCTCAGCCGGGTCGGCGCACACAACGTGGTCTTCCCCGAGGCCGAGATGGGTGCGCGGGTCGCGCACCTGGTCACTGGCCAACTGCTCGAGTACCTCGCGCTCGACGAGGACTTCGTCCTCGTCGAGATGGTCGCGCCTGCCACGATCGTCGGCGTCCCGCTGGGTGACTCGAACCTGAGACGGGACCATCGGGTCACGATCGTGTGTCACAAGCCGGCGGGCGGAGGTTTCACCCATGCCGATCGCGACACGGTGCTCGCCCCGAGCGACCTCATCGTCGTGGCCGGCACCCGTGAACACATCGAAGCGTTCGGCGACGAGGTCGGCTGAAGACGTTCGTTGGTGGCCAGGCCCCAACGAACATCTTCGGTCACTTGGTCATGTAGATGACGTCGTCGGGAATCGCCACGGTCTCCGGGTCGATCATGTCGCTGCCCTCGAAGATCGAGTCGAGGAAGGACACGGCAAATGTGTTGGTGAGCTCCTGAACCCGGTTGGTCGGCATGTCCCCCTCGGAGCATCCGGCGACGGCGAACTCCTCGATCACCTCGACGACCGCCTCGGTCGGGTTCTCCAGGGTGGGGAAGAAGTCCAGATAGTCGCAGACGTCGGTGAACGACTGGTGTTCGGCCGCCACCAACTCGACCCGGTACAGCGGATCGCTGGCAGTGAACTCGAACGCACGGGTCACGTTCGGGTCGACCGGTGTCGTCTTGTCGTCGGTGCCGACCATCACCAGCGTCGGGACGTCGACTCGGCTCAGTTGCTCGTTCGTGAGCAGCGACGACTCGGGGTCGCCGTCTCCGAGTGCAGGCGCGAGGGATATCAGGGCGTCGATTCGTTCATCGGGCAGCACTGCTCCTGCCTCGTTCTCCATGCCGGAGACCACTGCGTACGTCGCGTAGCCGCCGAGCGAGTGGCCGGTCACCGCGATCGCGTCCGGGTCGACCGAGCCGACGAAACCGACGGTCTCTCGGCTCTCCGGGTTGAGCATTTCGTCGATCAGCACCTGCACGTCGCGTGGGCGGTTGTAGGCGATCGTCGCGCGATCGTCTTCCGTGTCGAGGAACTGGTCGACCGCATGTGTTTCCAGTGTGATCTGCGGCGACGACGAGGTAGCCGTGGCTGGCCAGCGTTTCGGTGTAGTCGGAGTGGATGTACCGCAGTCCACCTGACCCATGGGTGTACACGACCAGGGGGAATGGCCCGTCCGGCGAAATGCATCGACGCGTCGGCAGCGATGGCCCGCGGCGACTCGTAGTAGTCGCCGGTGATGAATGAATAGCGCTGCGGCTCGCCGGTCGTCGCCATCGGCGAGGGGGAACGACACGTCGACGGTGAGCGGGCGGTCCCGTTCGGTGTCGGTGATCGTGATCGTCTGGACACCAACTGCGTACTCCCCGTCGTGATGGGTACGAAGTCCGCCAGCGGTGGGTCGGTCGCCGGCGGATCGGTCGCCGGCGGATCGGTTGCGGGTGGCTCGGCGACGGGTGGTGCGGTGGGTCGGTCGTGAGTGGCTCGGTGGCCGAAGTCGACGCGCTGACCGGAGTCGACTCGGCGGGCGTGTCAGTGCTCGGCGACGTGTCAGTCGCCCCCGGTTCATTCGCTGCGGTCGAGTCGTCGTTGCCGCACGAGGCAGGCGACGAGCAGGGATCCGACGAGGACGGCGGTGAGGCGACGCATGCCTCGGATGATGTCAGACGGCACCCAGGATCGTTCAGCCCTCCGGGCGACAACCGCCGAATCAGACCAGGGTGCGCACGAGGAGCGCGACGGCACTGAATGCCGAGAGCCCGAGGACGACCGGCCGCACGCCGAGCCCACGAGCTTCGACTTGTAGCGGCGGGCGGTGGCGAGGCCGAGCAGGATCGACGGGAGCAGCAGGGCGACCAGTTCGAGCTGTCGCCGCCCGAGTTCGCCGGCGAACGACGAGCGCGATGGCGGTGAGGACCGATCCGACCGAGAAGAAGAACGAGATCGTCGCGCGCATCGTCACCGGATCGCTGTGCTGGTAGGTGAGCGCGATCGGTGGGCCGCCGACACCCACCGCCGTCCCGGTGAATCCCGAGCCGAAGCCGGCGATCACCAGCGCGGGCGTCGTCGGCGTGAACCGTTTGGTGGTGATCGACACCGCGACGCCGAGCAGGACGGTCGTCGAGACCAGAATGGCGAGCACCGTGTCGGAGATCGCCGCGACGACGATCGCCCCGAGGATCAGCCCCGGGACCCGCCCGATCAGCGCCGCGGTGACGCCGTGGCGGTCGATGTGCGAGCGGTCGGCGATCGCGACGCTGAACGACAGCGGAAGCACCGCCACGACCACGGCGGCCGGGATGAAGTCCGGGTCGACGAGCAGGAGGACCGGTGACGAGAGGATGCCGACGCCGACGCCGGTGGCGGCCTGCATGACCGCTCCGACGTACACCACGAGGACGCAGGCCAGGGCGCCGAGGACCGGCAGTCCGACGATCGTGGCCCCGATCATCGGTCCTTCATGCGTTTCGGAGGTGCCGACGCGGGATCGTCGGGCCAGCGGTGCTTCGGGTACCGGCCGGCCATCTCCTTCTTGACCTCGGCCCAGGAGCCCGCCCAGAAGCCGGGGAGGTCGGCCGTGACCTGGATCGGGCGATCGGCGGGCGACAGCAACTCGAGTCGGATCGGCACGCCCCCGGCGGTCGGGTGCTCGGTCGTCCCGAACAGGTCCTGCACGCGCACCGACGCGGTCGGACGTTCGCCGGAGTAGTCGACCGGCACCGAGCGCCCGGTCGGCAGTTCGAGCGTGTCGGGGCTCAGCCGGTCGAGTTCGGCGCCCTCGGGCCACGGCAGTTGCGATCGGAGCACCGTGGCGACGTCGAGCCGGTCGAGGTCGCGTCGTCCGGTCGCACCGGGCAGGTACGGCGCGAGCCAGGTCGTCGACCGAGTCGACGAGGGCGTCGATCGACCAGTCGGGCCACGGGGCACCGACGCGTGCGGTGGAGGAAGTCGACACGTTCGCGGAGTCGGGTTGCCGCGGCCGACCATCCGAGCACGGCAAGCCGGGTCTCGCGGACCCGCTTCATCAGCGCGGCGGTGGTCGCGTCGCCCGGCTCCGGGCGTCGGTCCTGCGCGCCGAGCCGGATCGCCCCGAGGCGTCGTTCGACCGTCTCGACGAGGTCGTCCCGGTCGGTGTTCCACGACAGCGTGCGCTGTTCCTTGATGTCGTCGCCGGCTGATGCGATCACCTCGTCGACGTCGACCGCCGCCGCAAGGCGGATGCGGGCCCGGTCGGCCTTGCCGTCGAGATCGGCGGCGACCACGAAGGGCTCGTGGGCCAGCGGGTCGGTGTCGGCGATGAACGCACCACTGCCGCCGCGCATCGTGAACTGACCGGGTCGCCGACGCCCGGCGAGTCGGTCGGGAAACGCGAGGAGCAGCGCCGCACCGGTGCGGTCGTGGTCGATGCTCTGGCGGTCGAAGTCGATGTCGACACGACGCGCGAGTTCGCGCGCTCGGTCCCGGAGTCGGTGGACGGCTCCCCGATCGGCCCGGTCGTGCCCGGCTGCACCCGAGATCACGGCGACTCGCAACGACAGGTCGACCGGGAGTTCGTCGGGGCGCCCGCGCAGCACGTCGCGTTCGTCGATCGAGCGTCGCGACGACGCAGGCGAGCGGCGACCGCTCGACGGCAACCATGCGGGCCAGGCGTGGATGCACCGGCAGAGCGAGCATGTCGCGGCCGAGCGGCGTGAGCGCACCGGTCGCCGGATCGATCGCGTGGAGGTCGACGAGCAGGTCACGCGCCTGGCCGAGCGCAGCGGCGGTGGCTCGTCGACGAAGACCAGATCGCCCGTCGGCCGGTCGGGGTCGGACCCGACACCCCACGCCGCGAGTTCGAGCATCAGCCCGGCGAGGTCGGCCTGGAGGATCTCGGGTGTTCGGTGCTTCGCCCGGGTCCCGTGTTCGAGCTTGCTCCACAGTCGATACGCCGCACCGGGCTCGGTGCGCCCGGCGCGGCCGGCGCGCTGCTCGGCCGACGCCCGACTCGTCGCCACGGTGGTCAGTCGGGTCATGCCGGTCCGCGGGTCGAACCGTGGCTCGCGGGCGAGACCGGCGTCGACGACGATGCGGACGCCGTCGACGGTCAGCGAGGTCTCGGCGATGTCGGTGCTCAGCACGACGCGTCGCCGACCGGGTGGCGACGGCTGCAGTGCGCGATCCTGTTCGTCCTGCGACAGGGCACCGGCGAGCGGGTGGACGTCGACCCCGTCGCCGAGCACGTCGCGCAGCTGCTGTTCGGTCCGGCGGATCTCGCCGATCCCGGGCAGGAAGACGAGGACGTCGCCGTCGTGCTCGCCGAGCGCCTGGAGCACCGCGGCGACGACGGCCGGTTCGATCCGGTCGGGTCCGCGGCGGGGTGCGGATCGCTTCCGGCCGCCACCACCCTTCTGGCTGCGCGCCGGCGACCTCGGCAGCCAGTTCATCTCGATGTCGAACGTGCGGCCCTCGCTCGTCGATCACCGGTGCGTCGAGCACGCGGACGAGTCCGACGGTGTCGGGGGTGGCCGACATGGCGAGGACTCGGAGGTCGGGTCGGATCGAGCCGACGACGTCGAGCGTGAGTGCGAGCCCGATGTCGGTGGGCAGGTTGCGCTCGTGGACCTCGTCGAAGATGATCGCGCCCACACCCGGGAGCTCGGGGTCGCGCTGGAGACGGCGCGTGAGGATGCCCTCGGTGACGACTTCGATCCGAGTGTCGGTGCCGATGTGGCGCTCGTCGCGGGTCTGGTAGCCGACGAGTCCGCCGACTCGGGTGCCGGTCAGGGCCGCCATGCGTTGCGCGGCCGCTCGCGTGGCGAGGCGGCGCGGTTCGAGCATCACGATCCGCTGATCGCCGAGCCAGTCCGCGTCGAGGAGGGCGATCGGTACGACGGTGGTCTTGCCGGCGCCGGGTGGCGCAACGAGGATGGCCCGGCGCGTGCTCGGCGAGCGCGTCCTCGACGTCGGCCGAGGGCGTCGAGGACCGGGAGGTCGGGGAGCGGACGCCGGTCCGGTGGGCGGCCGGCGGTCACGACGGGCGGTCCGTGCAGGCGATCAGCCGAGCGCCGGCGAACCGCGGAACGGAACGGGATCGCCGGCGGCGGGAAGCTCGATCGACGTCCACTTGGTGATCGTGGCGATCGCGTCGCAGACGACTTCCCATGCGTCGGGGTTCCAGCCTTCGGCCTTCGCGTCGACGACGCCGTCGACACGGGTGAGCACGAACGCAGGGAGTTCGCTGAGCTGCATCGCCTTGACCGCTGCACGGTCGGGATCGCAGAACACCAGGAACTTCTCGGCGAGCGGGCCGAGGAACTCCTGGGCCTCGGCGGCGCCGGCGGTGACGATCATGTTGATCCGCACGTCGCAGCCGCGGAACTCCTCGAGCACACGGCTGGCGGTGCGCAGGATCCACGACGACTCGTTGGTGTACGGGTCGAGGACGACCGACGCGAGGTGGAACGTGGTGAGCCACTCCATGACCGGTCGTGCCGGTCCCGAGCGCACCCTTGTGCAGCGGGGTCAGGACGAGGTCGGCCGGGAGCTTGAAGCCCGTGCTGCCGGTCGTGCTCCCCGTCGGATTGGTGTCGGTGTCGGCCACGACGCCGAATGATAGCGGCGCGCCTTGACCCCGACCGCTTCCTGTGCCGTACGTTGGGGTGGTGCATCCGATCGAACATCTCCGCTACGTCGCCCGAGCCCACGGCGTCGACCCGGCGGCGCTGGTCGAGGAGACGGCACATGCGCTCGGGTCGCTGCATTTCGACCCGGCGGGCCTGGTCGTCGCATGCCGCCGGATCGTCGAACGTCACCCGTTCACCGGGCCGCTCTGGTGGCTCTGTTCGAATGTCACGACGTCGTCCGAGCCCTTCGAGGCGGTGTGGGAGCTCGCCGACCAGATTCGCTCGCGACCGTACGGCCTCCGAGTTGGCAGCCGCATTGCCCGACGAGTCGACGGTGGTCACGATCGGCGATCCGAGCGTGATCGGGTCAGGTCTCGCCCGCCGCGGTGACGTCCGCGTGCTCGCGCTCGACATCGACCATTCGGCGACCTCGTTCGTCCGCCGGCTGGAGCGCTACGACGTCGACTACGAACCGGTCGACGCCGGTGCCGCCGGGGCCGCGACGCGCGTCGCCGACGTCGTGCTGATCGAGGTGCTGGCGATGGACGAGACGCGGCTCGTCCTCCCGTCGGGTTCGTCGACGATCGCGGCGGCCGGCGGCCGCCTGGGACACGCCGGTGTGGGCGGTCGCCGGCGTCGGTCGTCGGCTGCCCGTCGGCGTACATCGACGCAATGGTCGAGAAGCGTGACGCGCTGGCCGCCGATCGGGACGCGTGGACGCTCGACGTCGAAGTCGTTCCCGGCGCGGCTGGCCACCGACGTCGTCGGTCCGCACGGCATCATGCCGATGGGCCCGCCGGCGTGCCCGGCCCGAGTGCGCCGTCGCCGCCGAACTCCTCCGCAACGTCGCCATGTGAACCCGTCCCCGCCACCACCACCAATCCCCACCGTCCCCGCCCCACCCTCGTTTGCGTTGCTTTTCTGGCGGTTGGAACACGCCGAAATCGCAACACAAACGTCAGGAGAGGCGTCGGCGGAGGTCGCGGCCGACCCAGTCGGTGCGTTCGAACACCTGCGTCGAGGTGTATTCGATGACGGTGAGACCGAGATCCTGCAGTTCGTTCCGTCGCTGAGCGTCGCGCGCTCGCTCGGCGTCGCTGACGTGACCGAGACGTCCCGTGACCTCGACGACGAGCGATTGGTCGACGAACTCGAAATCGACTCGGGCGACGTGACGCCGGTCGACGTCTCGATGGACGACCTGAGTCGCGCGGTCGATCGAGGCCCGCGCTGCGCGAACGATGCGGAGGAACGCACGCTCGAGCGGCGAATGGCCGCCGGAGTCGGGGAGCAGCCGGTCGATCATCCGACACCCCCAGCGTCCTGATCCGCGCAGCGTCTCGAGTCGGGTGGCGATCACGGTCGGATGCGACAGACCGAGGCGGACGGCGCTGTCGATGGCTGCCTCCACGCGCCATCGGCTCGCCCGCGAGTGAGCGAGATCGATCACGGTCCGGGTGGCTGACATCGACGCGCAGGCCATCCACCGTGACCACATCGGTGGGAGCGAGAAACGAGGTGGTGTGAAGCCGAAACGGCGCCCGCGACGGACCGGTCGCCGCGGATGATCGGTGAACTCGACGGCATCCGATGTGCTCCGATCGAGCCGGTGGAGGAGCGGCGGCCGCCTCGTAGCTGATCCAGCTCCGGTCCCCGAGACTGAGCAGTCCGATCCGAAGGCGTTGACGGTGGGTGTCCGGCGCGCCGACGATCGCGAAACACCCGCGGCGCGACCTTCTGGAGCCGGCCGCGACTCGGTCAACCAACGGAGTTGCGAGCGCGACAGCCCGCACCGCTCGACGTCAGCCGTCGAGACGACGCCGTCCTGGACAGCCGCGATCTGGGCGAGTTCGCCATGTCACACGCGCTGCACGGGGTCGTCACGCGCACCGAACCGGAAATCGGATCGTTCGTGTTGCGGTCTTCGTGGCTGTTCAGACACAACCGAAAACGCAACACAAACGGGGACTGGGGAGGGCGATGGGTCAGAGGGGGCGGCGGCGGGGTGGGTGGCCGAGGATCTCCTCGACGAGTTCCTGCGCCTCGTCGCGACGATCCTCGGTGACGAAGATCCGCGACATCGGCTCGCGGCTGTACATCGTCAGGTTGAGGTTGAAATCGTCGACGACCACGGCGGGAATACCGGCTGCGACGAGTTCGTCGGTCACCATTCGGCTCAGCCACTGCGGCAGCCATGCCGCCTCGACCGTCTTGTCGGGATTGGGCGGTGGCAGCGGGTCGCGCCCACGGATCCAGTCCCACAGTTCTCCGAGTGTTCGAGGAGCAGCCACCGGGCCTCAGGTTACGGACATTGGTCTGCTCTGTGAACGTACGGTCGGCCGCGTCCCGGGCGTGTCGCGACGCGGTGTAGTGTCCGAATCGTCGTCGGTTTCGCGAGCACGCCGCACGCTGGGTGAGTTCGTCCCGACGCACGTCACGACCACATCACGAGCCGAGGGGACCCGGATGGCGAACATCGTCACAGCCGCACTGCTGCAGACCGATTGGACCGGCGACAAGGAGTCGATGATCGTCAAGCACGAGGAGGCGGCCCGCGAGGCGGCCGCCCAGGGTGCGCAGATCATGTGCTTCCAGGAGCTGTTCTACGGTCCGTACTTCTGCCAGGTGCAGGACGCCGAGTACTACGACTACACCGAGTACATCCCCGACGGTCCGACCACGAAGCGGTTCCAGGCGCTCGCCAAGGAGCTGAACATGGTGATGGTGCTGCCGATGTACGAGATCGAGCAGCCCGGCGTGTACTACAACACCGCGGCGGTGATCGACGCCGACGGCACGTACCTCGGCAAGTTCCGCAAGCAGCACATCCCGCAGGTGAAGGGGTTCTGGGAGAAGTTCTACTTCCGGCCCGGCAACGGCGGGTACCCGGTCTTCGACACCGCCGTCGGCAAGGTCGGCGTGTACATCTGCTACGACCGGCACTTCCCCGAGGGCTGGCGTGCGCTCGGGCTCAACGGCGCCGAGATCGTGTTCAACCCGTCGGCGACCCACCGCGGCCTGAGCGAGTACCTGTGGTCGCATCGAGCAGCCGGCGGCGGCGGTGCGCCAACATGTACTACGTCGGTGCGATCAACCGCATCGGCATCGAGCGCTCGGCGAGAACGACTTCTACGGCCAGAGCTACTTCGTCGACCCGCGTGGGCAGTACGTCGGCGACAAGGGCGACGCCGTACAAGCCGGAGCTGATCGTCCGCGAGCTCGACATGGACCTCATCAAGGAAGTTCGCGACGGCTGGGCGTTCTACCGCGACCGTCGCCCCGACGCGTACGGCGAACTCGTCGGAGGGCTGACATCGGTCAACCGTCACGAGTGAGAGGAAGGACACAACATGACAACCACACTGATCTCCGGCGGAACGGTCATCTCGGCGGTCGGCCGCCGCGAGGCCGACGTGCTGATCGACGGCGAGTCGATCGCCGCGATCCTCGCGCCGGGCCAGGCGAGCGCGCTCGGCATCGTCGGCGACGCCGTCGATCGACGCGACCGGCAAGTACGTCGTGCCCGGCGGCGTCGACGTGCACACCCACATGTCGCTGCCGTTCGGCGGCACCGAGGCGTCCGACGACTTCGAGACCGGCTCGAACGCCGCGGCGTGGGGCGGCGTGACGACGATCGTCGACTTCGCCGTCCAGAACACCGGCGAGAGCGTCCACGACAAGCTCGCCCACTGGCACGAGATGGCCGCCGAGCAGGCGTCGATCGACTACGGCTTCCACCAGATCATCGGTGGCGTCGACGAGGAGTCGCTGAAGGCGATGACCTACCTCGTCGACAACGAGGGCATCACCAGCTTCAAGCTGTTCATGGCCTACCCCGGGGTGCTCTACTCCGACGACGGCCAGATCCTGCGGGCGATGCAGAACGCATCGGAGTCCGGGCGCGATGATCATGATGCACGCCGAGAACGGCATCGCCATCGACGTGCTCGTCGCCCAGGCGGTCGCGGCCGGCGACACCGATCCGAAGTTCCACTCGCTACACGCGGCCCGTCGAGACTCGAGTCCGAGGCCACGCACCGGGCGATCCAGCTGGCCAAGGTCGCCGGCAACGTGCCGCTGTACATCGTGCACATGTCGGCCTCCGAGGCGCTCGAGCGAGGTCGCCGTCGCGCAGCACGCCGGCCTCAACGTGTTCGCCGAGACGTGCCCGCAGTATCTCTACCTGTCGATCGAGGACCAGCTCGCCCAGCCCGGTTTCGAGGGCGCCAAGTGGGTGTGTTCCACGCCGCTGCGCACCAAGCACGAACACCACCAGAGCGACCTCTGGAAGGGCCTGCGGATGAACGAGCTGGCCGTCGTGTCGACCGATCACTGCCCGTTCTGCTTCAAGGACCAGAAGGAACTCGGCCTCGGCAACTTCTCGAAGATCCCCAACGGCATCGGCGGCGTCGAGCACCGCATGGAGCTGATCTACCAGGGCGTCGTCGCCGGCGAGATCAGCCTCGAACGCTGGGTCGAGACCTGCTCGCACGACGCCGGCGCGGATGTTCGGACTCGACAAGAAGGGCGTCCTCGAGCCCGGCTCCGATGCCGACGTCCTGATCTGGGACCCGAACGGCAAGACGAAGATCGGCATCAACGACAAGCACCACATGAACATGGACCATTCGGCCTACGAGGGATTCGAGATCGACGGCAAGGTCGACACGGTGATCAGCCGCGGCACGATCGTCGTCGAGAACGACACCTTCGTCGGCCGCAAGGGCCACGGCAAGTTCGTCAAGCGCGGCCTGTCGAAGTACCTGCACTGATCACGGCTCGCGTGCCTCACTCGGACCGACTCACAGCGTCGGCGTGGCGGCCGCCGGCGCTGACACCGCTCGGACGGGTCGGACGCTCGAGCGTCCCGACATCAGAAAGGAGCGTCACGATGAATCGAATTTCGCACTGGATCGACGGCAAGGTCGTCGAGTCGACGTCGGGCAACTCGGCGCCGGTGTACGACCCGGCGACCGGCGAGCAGACCGGAGCGGTCGACCTCGCGTCGGTCGCCGAGGTCGACGCGGCCGTCGCCGCGGCCAAGGCGGCGTTCCCGGCGTGGCGCTCGACGTCGCTGTCGAAGCGGGCCGAGGTCATGTTCCGGTTGCGCGAGCTCGTCGACGCCAACCGCAAGGAGATCGCATCGCTGCTCACCGCCGAGCACGGCAAGGTGCTGTCCGACTCGCTCGGCGAGGTCGCCCGCGGCCTCGAGAACATCGAGTTCGCGTGCGGGATCCCGCAGCTGATCAAGGGCGACTACTCCGAGCAGGCGGCCGGCGGGCATCGACGTGTACTCGATCCGTCAGCCGCTCGGCGTCGTCGCCGGCATCACGCCGTTCAACTTCCCGGCGATGGTCCCGATGTGGATGTTCGCCAACGCGCTCGCCTGCGGCAACACGTTCGTGCTCAAGCCGAGCGAGAAGGACCCGTCGGTCAACATGTTCGTCGCCGAGCTGCTCGCCCAGGCCGGTCTGCCGGCCGGCTGCTTCAACGTCGTGCAGGGCGACAAGGTCGCCGTCGACCGCATCCTCGAACACGACGACGTCGCCGCGGTGAGCTTCGTCGGCTCGACACCGATCGCGAAGTACATCTACGAGACCGGCACCAAGAACGGCAAGCGCGTGCAGGCGCTCGGCGGCGCGAAGAACCACATGCTCGTGCTCAACGACGCCGATGTCGACATGGCCGCCGACGCTGCGGTCAGCGCCGGCTACGGCTCGGCGGGGGAGCGGTGCATGGCGATCAGCGTCGTGCTCGCCGCCGACGCGATCGCCGACGAACTGGTCGCCAAGATCGCCGAGCGCATCCCGAGCGATCAAGGTCGGCCCCGGCAACGAACCCGACAGCGAGATGGGCCCGCTGATCACCGGCGAGCACCGCGATCGAGGTCCGCGGCTACGTCGACGGCGCCGCCGACGGTGGCGCCACGGTCGTCGTCGACGGGCGCGAGGGTGTTCCGACCGACGGCTACTTCCTCAACCCGACGCTGCTCGACGACGTGCAGCCCGGGCATGGCCTGCTACGACGACGAGATCTTCGGCCCGGTGCTGAGCGTGATGCGGGTGAGCGGCTACCAGGAGGGCCTCGACACGATCAACGCGAGCCCGTACGCGAACGGCACGGCGATCTTCACCCGCGACGGCGGCGCCGCCCGCCAGTTCCAGTTCGACGTGCAGGTCGGCATGGTCGGCGTGAACGTGCCGGTTCCGGTGCCGGTCAGCTACTACAGCTTCGGTGGGTGGAAGGCCAGCCTCTTCGGCGACACCCACATGTACGGCCCGGAGGGCATCAACTTCTACACCCAGGGCAAGGTGGTCACGAGCCGTTGGCCCGACCCGGCGACGAGCACCGTCGACCTCGGCTTCCCCGAAACCGACGCAGTGGAACGCAGCGAACACGAGGAGCACATGGACATCGGAGTCGTCCTCCAGACCACACCACCAGCCGCACGGGTGATCGACCTGGCGAAGCGTGCCGAGACCTACGGGTTCAGTCACGTCTGGACGTTCGACTCGCACATCCTGTGGGAGGAGCCGTACGTCATCTACTCCCAGATCCTCGCCGAGACGCGCAACGTCATCGTCGGGCCGATGGTCACCAATCCGGCGACGCGCGACTGGACCGTCACGGCGTCGACGTACGCGACGCTCAACGAGATGTACGGCAACCGCACCGTGTGCGGCATCGGCCGCGGCGACTCGGCGGTGCGCGTCACGAACGGCAAGCCGACCACGCTGGCCACGATGCGCGAGTCGATCCACGTGATCCGCGAGCTCGCCATGCGGCCGCGGCGTCGAGTACAACGGCTCGACGATCACGCTGCCGTGGGCGTCGAGGAGCGAACTCGAGATGTGGGGTGCCGGCTACGGACCCGAAGGCGCTGAAGCTGATCGGCGAGACCTGCGACGGCTTCATCCTCCAGCTCGCCGACCCGTCGATCGCCGAGTGGACGATCGGTGCCGTCCGCGCCGCGGCCACCGAGGCGGGCCGCGATCCCGACGACATCACGATCTGCGTCGCTGCGCCGGCCTACGTCGGCGACGACCTCGCCTACCTGCGCGACCAGGTCCGCTGGTTCGGCGGCATGGTCGGCAACCACGTCGCCGACATCGTCGAGCGCTACGGCGAGGACGTCGCCGGTGCCCGCGGCGCTCACCGAGTACATCAAGAACCGCCAGGGCTACGACTACAACCAGCACGGCGAGCGCGTCGAGCGAGCACGTCGACTTCGTCCCCGACGAGGTCGATCGACCGGTTCTGCATCCTCGGCCCGGTCGAGGCCCACCTGGCACGGCTCGACGAACTGAAGGCGCTCGGCGTCGACCAGTTCGCGATCTACCTGCAGCACGACGGCAAGGACCACACGCTCGCCGAGTACGGCGAGAAGATCATCCCCGCGGCTCACCGAACAGGAGCTGGCCAAGAAGTGAGCGCGGAGCAGCGGTCGCCGACTGCGGGGCGGGCTGGCCGGACGCGCGCTGTCCGGCGCACGGCGCTCCTGCTCGCGGCGCTCGGCCTCGCTGCGATCGCCTGGGAGGTCTACAAGGCGATCGGTCCCGAGCAGGGCGGCGACGTGTTCGGGTGGCGGATCATCCCGAAGACGAACGACCGGGTGATGCCGCACGTGTGGGAGATGCTCGCCGAGTTCGGCGACCCGGCGATCGGCAGCGGCGACCAGAAGGTGTGGAGCGTGCTGCTCGGCTACTCCTGGTACACGCTGCGGATGGCGCTCGCCGGGCCTCGCGCTTCGGCACCGCGATCGGTGTCGGACTCGCCGTGCTGATGGCACGGCTCCGCATCGTCGAACGCGGCCTGCTGCCGTATCTCGTGATCTCGCAGACCATCCCGCTCATCGCACTCGCCCCGCAGGTCACCGTGATCCGGGGCACCCTCGGTCTCCCGCAGTGGACCTCGGCGGCTGCGCTCGCCGCATTCCTCTCGTTCTTCCCGGTGACGGTGTCGACACTGCGTGGTCTGCAGTCGGCACCCACGGCGTCGCTCGAGCTGATGGACAGCTATGCCGCCGGATGGTGGACGACGCTCGTCAAGCTGCGATTCCCGTCGGCCGTGCCCTACATGATCCCCGGGCTCAAGCTCGCCGCGACCGCGTCGGTGATCGGCGTGATCGTCACCGAGATCACGCTCGGCGGGCTTCGCGCGGCGTCGGGTTCGCAACGATCGACTACAGCCAGAAGGTCACCTCGCAGCCGGCGTCGGTGTACGCCGCGGTGTTCGCCGCTGCGGCGCTCGGGCTGATCATGTTCGGCCTCGTGGTGGTGTCCGAGGCGTTCGTGATGCGCAATCGGCCCCGGGAGACGACATGACCGAGACGCCGACGAGACGATGCAGCCCGAGCCGTCGAGGTCGTCGGCGCATCGATGGTGTTCAACGACGGCGGCCCCGGACGGGTCGCGGCGCTCGACGACGTCGACCTCGTGGTCGAGCCCGGTGACTTCGTCTCGCTGATCGGTCCGTCGGGGTGCGGCAAGTCGACGCTGCTCCGGCTGATCGCGAACCTGCTCGACCCGACGTCCGGCGAGGTGCAGGTGAACGGCAAGTCGGCGGCGCAGGCTCGACTCGACCAGGACTACGGCATGGCGTTCCAGAAGTCGGGGCTCTTCGAGTGGCGGACGGTCGCGAAGAACATCGAGCTGCCGCTCGAGTTGAAGGGGTGGGACAAGCGCCGCCGGGCCGAGCGGGTCCGACGAGATGCTCGATCTCGTGAAGCTGCCCGATCGCGGGGCCAACATGCCGTGGGAGCTGTCGGGTGGTCAGCAGCAGCGCATCGCCATCGCCCGTGCGCTGGCGGCGCATCCGCCGCTGCTGTTGATGGACGAACCGTTCGGTGCGCTCGACGAGATGACCCGGGAGCACATGCAGTCCGAGCTGCTCCAGATCTGCGCCGCAACGCACACGACCGTCGTCTTCGTCACCCACTCGATCCCCGAGGCGGTGTACCTCTCCGACCGGGTGGTGGTCATGTCGGCCGGGCCCGGGACGCATCACCGACACGATCGACGTCGATCTCGGCGGCACCCGGGACGAGGACACCCGCGAGGACGACGCGTTCTACAAGAAGATCACCGAGGTCCGCGAGGCGTTGCGCGGGAGCGAGCTGACGGCCGGCGCGCGCGGGATCGAGGATCGATGAGCGCGTCCGGCGTCGCTCAGTGAGCATCGGACCGCCGCTCGCTGTTCGGCGTCGTCTTTCTCGGCGTCTGGGAACTGATCGTGGCGGTGTTCGACATCGCGCCGTTCACGCTGCCGGCGCCGAGCGCGATCTGGTCGGCGTTCACCGAACGGTTCGATCAGGTGCTCGAGGAGACCCTGGTCACCGGCACGAACGCGCTGGTCGGCTTCCTGCTCGGCATCGCTGCTCGGTGTGCTCGCGAGCCTTGCTGACGGTCCGGTTTCGGGTCGGTCGAGTCGCTGCTCACGCCGCTCGCGGTCGCCGTCAATGCGATTCCGATCGTCGTGATCGTGCCGATCCTCAACAACATGCTGTTCGGCACGACGAGCCAGGTGCCGCGGCGGCTGATGGTGATGCTGATCGTGTTCTTCGTCGTCTTCGTCAACGTCTCCAAGGGGCTGCGACAGGTGTCGGCGACCCATCTCGAACTGATGCGGTCGTATGCGGCGACGCCGTCCGAGATCCTGTTCAAGGTCCGCGTTCCGAACGCCGTCGGCTACCTCTTCACGGCGATGCGGATCGCCGCGCCGCTCGCGGTGATCACCGCGTTCGTCGCCGAGTACTTCGGTGGCGTCCAGAGCGGTCTCGCCACCGGCGTCCGCAACAGCCTCAACGGCAGCAAGGACGTCACGTGGGCGTACGTGATCGGAGCGTCGGCGCTCGGCCTGACGTTCTACCTGGTCTCCAGTGGGCTCGAACGACTCCACGGGGGAAGACAGCGCTCGGGCTGAACACTCCGAGCGATCCATCAACACAAGGGGAGAGACATCATGAAACGATCAATCACAACGGTCACGGCGGGGCTCTGCCGCCCTGGCGCTGGTGGCGGGAGCCTGCGGGAGCGACGACGACGCCGCACCCGCGACACGACCGCGGACACCGCGGCCGACGACGCTGCGGACGGCCGACGAGGCGGCCGACGAGGAAGCGGCCGACGAGGAAGCGGCGACGGCCGCGCGAGGAGGCGGCGACGAAGCAGCGGCGACTGTGCCACGACCGACGACGTCAGCCTGCAGCTGCAGTGGTTCACCCAGGCTCAGTTCGGCGGCTACTACGCCGCGATCGACCAAGGCTTCTACGACGACCAGTGTCTCGACGTCGAGATCAAGGAGGGTGCCGTCGAGATCGTGCCGCAGGCCGAACTCGCGAACGGCAACGCCGACTTCGCCATCGCCTGGGTGCCCAAGGCGCTCCAGACCCGCGAGGCCGGCGCCGACATCGTGAACATCGCCCAGGTGTTCGAACGCTCCGGCACACTCCAGGTGAGCTTCGCCGACAGCGGCATCACGCTCGCCCGCCGACTTCGCGGGCAAGATCATCGGCAACTGGGGCTTCGGCAACGAGTACGAGGTGTTCGCCGCGATCGGCGAGGCCGGTCTCGACCCGGCGACCGACGTCGAACTCGTCGGCCAGCAGTTCGACATGATCGCCCTGCTCGAAGGTGAGATCGACGCCGCCGAGGCGATGACCTACAACGAGTACGCGCAGGTGCTCGAAGCGGTCGAACCCCGACACCGGCGAGCTGTACCAGCCCGAGGACTTCAACGTCATCAACTACGAGGAGGAAGGCGTCGGCATGCTGCAGGACGCCATCTGGGCCGATGCCGGTCGACTCGCCGACGACCCCGAGTACCGCGACGCGGCGGTGCGGTTCGTGGCCGCCTCGCTGCAGGGTTGGGCGTTCTGTCGCGACAACGTCGAGCAGTGCGCGACGATCGTCACCGACGCCGGCTCGACGCTCGGAGCGAGCCATCAGCAGTGGATGATGAACGAGGTCAACAAGCTGATCTGGCCGGCATCGGGCGCCAGCATCGGCCTCATCGACCAGGCTGCCTGGGACCAGACCGTCGAGATCAGCCAGAACACACCGAACCTCGAAGGCGCCACCGTGCTCACCGCGGATCCCGGGCGACGGTGCGTTCACGAACGACATCGTGACCGAGGCGGTGGCCCTGCTCGACGGGGTCGACCTCGTCGGCAGCGACTACAGCCCGATCGAGGTCACCCTGAACGAGGGCGGCAACTGATCACGCCGACCGCGTGATGTCGGCTGACGCTCGGCTGCGAGGTGCCGGTCCTGCGCTGGCTCGGCGCGCTGCCAGCGTGCCGCAGGCGACGGTCTAGCGTTGTGGGCATGGGAGACATGATCGAATTCACCAGCAACGGCATCGACGCGCAGGGGTACCTCGCCGTGCCCGAGAGCGGCTCCGGGCCCGGCGTGATCGTGGTCCAGGAGTGGTGGGGGCTCGACTCGGGCATCAAGGAGATGGCCGACCGGCTCGCCGCCGCCGGGTTCGTGGCGCTCGCCCCCGACCTCTACCACGGCGAACTCGCCGCGCACGACGAGATGGACAAGGCCGGCCAGCTGATGACCGAGATGCCACCGGATCGCGCGGCGCAGGACATGAGCGGGGCGGTCGACCACCTCGACGGACTCGAGGTCACGACCGGCGACGGCATCGGTGTGATGGGATTCTGCATGGGCGGCATGCTCACGTTCATGCTCGCCGCGCAACCGGCCCGACAAGGTCAAGGCGGCCGTGCCGTTCTACGGATTCCCGACCGGCGACTCGCAGCCCGACTACTCGAAGATCACGCGCTGCGATCCAGGGGCACATGGCCGAGCACGACGACTTCTTCCCGCCGAGCGCGGCGATGCACCTCGAAGCCGAACTCAAGGCACTCGGCAAGGACGTGTCGATCACCGTGCACGAGGGTACGGGCCACGCGTTCATGGCGCCGCACAACGCGCTCGGCACCCAGGATCAGGACCTGTACGACCTGATCTGGCCGCAGGCGACGGCGTTCCTGCACGACAAGCTCGGCTGGATGACGGCCGGTTGACGGTGTGTCTGTACCGTACTCGGCATGACCAGATCACGTTCCCTTTCATTCGTCGCCGCTGTTGTCGCCGGTGCGCTGACGCTCGCCGCATGCGGCGGAAGCGACGATGCAGTCGTCGGACGGCGACATCTGCGCAGAGCTCGAACGAGTTGCCGAGATCGTCGCAGCCGGGGATGCGGCGACGACCGATGCGGAGATCGCTGCTGCGCTGCAGGATCTCGCCGACGCCATGGTCGACGTGGCTGCGGTGGCGCCCGACGAGATCAAGGCCGACGCCGAGAAGATCGCCGAAGCCAATGCGGTCCTCGCCGGTATCGAGGAGGGCCAAGATGAACTCACCGAGGAGCAGGCGGCGATGATCAACGAACGAGGAGATCGGACGCGCCGCGGACGCTGTCAGCGACTACGCCCAAGAGGAATGTGGCATCGAGATCTCGTGACCCGAGCTCGCGGTCCGCGAGACTTCCGGAGTGAACGAACGACGATTCGACGCGGTGCTCTTCGACGCGGGCGGCGTCCTGGTGCTGCCGGATCCGACGGTGCTCGCGCCGCTGCTCGCCTACTTCGGTGGGTCGAGCGAGATCGAGCGGCACCGGCGAGCCCACTACGCCGGGATGAAGGCCAAGTCGGATGCCGATGCATCCGAGTCGAGCTGGGATGTCTACAACGACGCCTACGTGGCGGCGGTCGGCGTCGACCCGGCCGACCGGGACGAGGCGGCCGTGCGTCCTCGACCGCACCCGCTACCACCACACGTGGCGATGGGTGATCCCGGAGTCGCGTGCGGCGCTCGACTCGGTTCGCAGCGGCCCGGGTTCCGATGGGTGTCGTGTCGAACGCGAGCGGCCAGATCGAGGCGATGTTGCGCCGCCACATCGCCCAGGTCGGTGCCGGGCGACCACGTCGAGATGCGGGTGATCGTCGACAGCCACGTGGTCGGGGTCGCCAAGCCCGACCCGGCGATCTTCGACCATGCGCTCCCGGCGTTCAGCGAGTTCGAGACCGGGCGGATCGCCTACGTGGGTGACTCGGTGACGATGGACATCGCCGCGGCGTCGGCGGCCGGCCTCCATCCGATCCTGCTCGACCCCTACGACGATCATCCCGGTGCCGAGCTTCGAGCGGATCGGCTCGCTGCACGACCTCGTCGCCGAGTTCTGACGAACGAGCGGGCGGCCGATACGGCCGACAGTCGGCCATCCTGTCGAATTCGAACGGGTACGTTGCGGATCGAGCATGGTTCGCCGAAATCGCTGCCCGGTACGCCTGCTGGCGACGACAGAGTCCCGCCTTCGTCGGAGCGTTGCCATCTGCTGACGCTGCTGGTCGGGGAGATCCAGGCGGGAGGCGAGTGCGCGAACGGGCGTCGGCGTCGGTCAGCTACCTTCGGTGGCGTGAAGCGGGCCCTCGCACCAACGGAATCGACGTGACGGTGCTTCGAGCTGCGCGGGCTCCACGCCGGCTACCAGGGTGTTCCCGTCGTCCGGGGTCTGGACCTCGACGTGGCCGCCGGCGAGGTCCTGGCCCTGCTCGGGCCGAACGGAGCCGGCAAGACGACGACGCTGAGCACGATCTCCGGGCTGCTCCCGGCATCTCGGGCGACGGTCGAGATCATGGGCGAGCCGACCGATTCGCGGCATCCGTTCCGCGTCGCGCGACGCGGTGTCGCGCACGTCGTCGAGGACCGGTCGCTCTTCTTCGGGCTCACCGTGATGGAGAACCTCCAGGTCGTCGCTGGACTCCGACGGCGCGAACGTCGAGAGGCCTACGACCGGGCGTTCGACCTGTTCCCCGCGCTTCGCCCGTTGCTCGCGCGCACAGGCCGGTCTCCTGTCGGGCGGGGAACAGCAGATGCTGGCGATGGCGCGGGCCATCATCACGAACCCGCAGCTCCTGATCGTCGACGAGATGAGTCTGGGTCTCGCCCCGGTGATCGTCGAGCAGATGCTGCCGGTCGTTCGCGCCGTCGCCGACGAAGGCGCGGCGGTCGCTGATCGTCGAACAGCACATCCACCTCGCACTCGAGCTCGCCGATCGAGCGGTGGTGATCGCGAACGGACGCGTCGTCGTGGAAGGCTCAGCCGCGGAGCTGCGCAACGATCTCGCGCGGATCCGCGAAGCTACTTCGACTGAACGCCTGCGTCGACCGAGCGTCAGCCGGGCCGGCGGCTCAGCCGGCGTTGCTGGCCGAGATCAGCTGGCGAGCGATGACCTTGAGGCAGAGGGTCTCGTCGGCGCCCTCGAAGATCGACAGCACGCGGGCATCGACGAACAGCCGGCTGACCGGGAACTCCTCGGCGTAGCCCATGCCGCCGTGGATCTGCATCGCCTCACGGGTGACCCACTCGGCGGCCTTGCAGACGTAGGCCTTGACCATCGAGGCCTCCATCTGGCCGGCGCCCTTGGCCATCAGCGTGGCGACGGCGTAGCTGAACTGGCGGCCGGCCTGGGTGAGCACGGCGATCCGACCGAGCTTGGCGCGGATCAACTGGTACTCGCTGATCGACTGACCGAACACCTTGCGGTTCTCGGCGTAGTCGAGGGCCTGCTCGTAGGCGGCCTGCATCACGCCGACGGCGCGAGCCGCGGTCTGGAGTCGGCCGTTCTCGAACCCGGCCATCTGGTAGTAGAAGCCCTTGCCGAGGCCGTCCTCCATGCCGATCTGGTTCTCCGCCGGCACCCACCAGTCCTCGAGGGCGATCTCGTAGCTGTGCATGCCGCGGTAGCCGATGGTGTCGATCGGGCGGCCCTCCATCTTGCCGCGCCGTCGGCCGTGCCGTCGATCTCTTGCGCGAGCTCGAAGCCGTGCGCGTCGCCGCGCGGCTTCGGCACGATGAACAGCGACAGGCCACGGTGCGTCTTCGAGCGATCGGGATCGGTGCGGGCGAGCAGCGTGAGCGCGTCGGCGCGGGCGCCGAACGTGCACCAGGTCTTGACGCCGTTGATCACCCAGCCGTCTTCACCGTTCGGTCCGGGCGCCGGCGTGGCGGTGACCTTGATGCCGGCGACGTCGGAGCCGTAGTCGGGCTCGGTCACGGCGACGGCAGGCATCACCTCGGCGGTGGCGAGCAGCGGCAGCCACTTCTGCTTCTGCTCCTCGGTGCCACCCTTGACGAGCGCGCGGGTGAGGATCTCGGGACGGGTGATCAGCGACCCGCCGATGCCGAGGCTGGCCTTCGACAGCGCCTCGGTCGCGGCGACCATCGCGATGTACTCCTCGTCGCCACCTTCGGAGTAGCCGCCGTACTCGGCGGGCACGCTGAGGCCGAAGGCACCGAGCTCGGCCATCCCCGTGATGATCTCCTCGGGCACGTCGCCGTTGGTGCGGTGCACGTGCTCGGCGTGGGGCGCGATCACGTTCTGGGCGAACGAGTCGAACGTGTCGGCGACCATCTCCATGTCGCTCGACAGGTGGAGTGGGCCCGGCTGGTCGGCCAGCGACGCGAGGAACTCGGGTGCCCGAAATGCCGTCATGAAGGCGTGGGCGTTGGCGAGGGCGTCGCGCTCGACACCCCAGTCGTCCTCGCGGCCGAGGATCTTCGACGCGAGGTCGTGGACCATGTCGGCGGTGAACGCGCAGGTGATCTTCGCCTCGACGTCGCCCTTGTTGCCGTAGTCGATGAGCGACTTCGCCGTGGCGACGCCGGCCGCGGCATGGGCGATCTCGTACGCCAGGACCTGGTGCTCGTCGGCACCGCCGTCGAGCGACGCGAGCCGCCGTACCGCCTTGCCGACCACTCGGTCGGCGAGGTCGATCGCGTCGGCGGCAGCGGGCAGGTCCGGGTGTGGCGATGGAGGCGCTCATGACGATGCGAGATTACCGAGCGGTAACCGAGCGAGCCATTTCTACGCGCATCTGCGAGCATGTGACACGTGGCAAACATCGTGGTGTTCTGTGGGTCCAGTTCCGGCTTCGATCCCGAAGTACCGGCGAGGCTGCGGTCGCGCTCGGCACCGAGATCGCCGGCCGGGGACACCAGCTGGTGTACGGAGGTGGCCACGTCGGTCTGATGGGTGCCGTCGCCGACGCAGCGCTCGCGGCGGGTGGTGGCGTGACCGGGGTGATCACCGAGCAACTCCATGCGCTCGAAGTCGGACACACGGGCTTGACCTCGCTCGAGATCGAACTCGACATGCACGCCCGCAAGGCTCGGATGGCGGCACTGTCCGATGGGGTGATCGTGCTGCCGGGTGGCTTCGGCACCTATGACGAGACGTTCGAGATCCTGACCTGGAATCAGCTCGGCCTGGTCGCGATCCCGGTCGTGTTCTTCGACGTCGACGGCTTCTATCAGCCGCTGTTCGAGTTCATCGCCGGTGCCGTCGCAGCCGGCTTCATGAAACCCGAGCACGGCGCGCTGCGCGCCGACGGGTCGACACCGCGGCGGCTGCGCCGTGTCGGCGGCGACGGCTCCCACCGCAGCCGACCTCCACCCCGAAATGGGTCGGATTGAGCTGTCATGCCACACTTCGTCGGCGGTTGTCCACACCGTCGGTATCGCCGTTGTCCACATCACGCGCGTCCACACGACTCACGAGCGGAGAATTCACACGCGTTGAGCCCTCTGGCAGCTCACAGGGGCTCGTCGTGCACGATGGAGCCATGGCCGCTCCGCATCAGTCCCCGTGCGAGCACCGTCGTCCGCCCGCAACGCCAACGTCGCACGAGCACGCGACGCCACGGTGCGAGCAGCACGACCGATCGCGAGCTGTCGAGCGGGCCGGATGGCGCACGACGCTCGACTACCGGGAGAACCACCGCGGGGTCGCGACGGGTCGACTCGATCGACGTCGAGGTCGTGTGGCACGGCGAAGCCGAGCTCAGCGGCCCGGATGGAGACGTCGCTCGTCGTTCGTCGGCGACGGGTTCCGACGCCAATCGAGAGCGTGTGGCGAGGCTGCGCGTCGGAGGCGGACCTCGCGAACTTGCGAGCCCGGCAGCGAACCGTCGCGAGGCGCTGACCAGCCGGTTCGCGGAACACTCTCGAATTCGTCTCGCATCTGTGTCGATTTTCTGCGCAAAGGCTTGCGCGCGTCGAATGACGCTGCTGTAATTACTCCTCCGTCACCACACGAGATGTGGTGGTTGTCGAGGGGGATCGACACCGAAGAACACCAGATGTGGTGGTTGGGGCACACGTCCGAACCCGCTCCATCGTCACGAACACGAACACCAACAACACCACGATCCGGGGCGAACAGCCCAGAAGAACAACCCGGATCACCGACGGAAACGACTGAAGATGGAGCGACTGTGACACTGATCGAAACCGGCACCGATGCCAACGGCACCACTGGCGGCACGGAGGGAACTGCGACCCTCACCGACACCGCGACGATGAGCGACACACTGCGTGACGCCGCCGACGCCGGCCCGACCGGGATGCGCGTCACGAAACGCAACGGAGCGGTCGAGCCCGTCGACCTGAACAAGATCGTCAACGCGATCGCCCGGGCGTCCGAAGGCCTGCTCGGGGTCGACCCGATGCGCGTCGCCACCCGGACCATCTCGGCACTCGCCGACGGCGCGACCACCCGCGAACTCGACGAGCTGTCGATCCGCACCGCTGCCGGTCTCATCGTCGACGAGCCGAACTACTCCAAGCTCGCCTCGCGGCTGCTCGCCACGATCATCGACAAAGAGGTCCGCAACCAGAACATCCCGTGGTTCTCCGAGTCGATCAAGGTCGGCTACGAGCAGGGCATCGTCAGCCAGGAGGTGTTCGACTTCGTCGAGGCGAACGCCCCGGAGCTCAACGCCGCCATCAACTCCGACCGCGACCGGTCGTTCGAGTTCTTCGGTCTCCGCACGGTCTACGACCGCTACCTGCTCCGCCACCCCGAGCGCCGCGACGTCATCGAGACCCCGCAGTACTTCTTCCTCCGCGTGGCCTGTGGCCTGGCCACCACGACCGACGGGGCCGACGGGCATCGACGAAGCCGTCAAGTTCTACGACCTGATGTCGTCGCTGGCCTACCTGCCGTCGAGCCCGACGCTGTTCAACTCGGGCACCACGCACAGCCAGATGTCGAGCTGCTACCTGCTCGATTCGCCCGAGGACAGCCTCGAAGGCATCTACAAGCGCTACACCGACATCGCGAAGCTGTCGAAGTTCGCCGGTGGCATCGGCGTCGCCTGGCACCGCATCCGGGCCAAGGGCAGCCTGATCACCGGGCACCAACGGCCTCTCGAACGGCATCGTGCCGTGGCTGCGCACGCTCGACTCGTCGGTCGCCGCGGTCAACCAGGGTGGTCGACGCAAGGGTGCCGCGTGCGTGTACCTCGAGTCGTGGCACGCCGACATCGAGGACTTCCTCGAACTGCGCGACAACACCGGCGACCACGCCCGTCGCACGCACAACCTGAACATCGCCAACTGGGTCCCCGACCTCTTCATGGAGCGCGTCGAGAAGGACTGGCAGTGGTCGCTGTTCGACCCGAAGAAGGTCCCGCATCTCACCGACCTGTACGGCGAGGACTTCGAGCAGCGCGTACCTCGCCGCCGAGGAGCAGGGCCTGTTCGAGAAGCAGGTCCCGGCCCGCCAGCTGTACAGCCGGATGATGCGCACGCTCGCCCAGACCGGCAACGGCTGGATGACCTTCAAGGACGCCTCGAACGAGAAGTGCAACCAGACCGGTGCGACCAACGACGACGGCTCGCCCCGCGTCGTGCACCTGTCGAACCTGTGCACCGAGATCCTCGAGGTCACCGATCAGGACAACACCGCGGTGTGCAACCTCGGTTCGCTCAACCTCGGCGCGTACGTCGGCACCGGCGCCGGTGCCGACGCCACCGAGTTCGACTTCGCCCGACTCGGTCGAGTCGTGCGCCAGGTCGTCCCGTTCCTCGACCGGGTGATCGACATCAACTACTACCCGACGCCCGAGGCCAAGTTCTCCAACGAGAAGTGGCGTCCGGTCGGCCTCGGCCTGATGGGTCTGCAGGACGTGTTCTTCAAGAAGGGGTTCGCGTTCGACTCGCCCGAGGCGCGGGCCTCAGCGCCCGCATCAGCGCCCACATCTACTTCCACGCGCTGTGGGCGTCGACCGAGCTCGCCGAGGCGAACGGTCCCCACGAGGCGTTCGACGGCACGCGCGCCGCGCAGGGCAAGCTGCAGTTCGACCTGTGGACGACGCCGGACGGCGACACGGTCACACCGCCGGCCGAACTCGACTGGGACACGCTGCGGGGTCGCATCGCCGAGCACGGCCTGCGCAACAGCCTGCTGATCGCCATCGCCCCGACCGCGACCATCGCGTCGATCGCCGGCTGCTACGAGTGCATCGAGCCGCAGGTGTCGAACCTGTTCAAGCGCGAGACGCTCTCGGGTGAGTTCATGCAGATCAACCGCTACCTGGTCCGCGAGCTGCAGGCCCGTGGGCTCTGGGACGAGCGGATGATCTCGGAGATCAAGCAGGCCGAAGGTTCGATCCAGGGCATCGACCGGATCCCCGCCGAGCTGCAGGAGGTCTACCGCACGGCGTGGGAGGTCCCGCAGCGCCAGCTCATCGACATGGCCGCCGAACGCGGGGCCTACATCGACCAGAGCCAGTCGCTGAACCTGTTCATGGAGACGCCGACGATCGGCAAGCTCTCGTCGATGTACCTGCACGCGTGGAAGAGCGGTCTCAAGACCACCTACTACCTGCGCAGCCGCCCGGCCACGAAGATCAACAAGTCCACCGCACCCAGCGGTGGCGCGGCGCCCACCCCTGACGGCGGGGCGCCGGCCGAGACCAAGACGTTCACCGACGAAGAGGCCATCGCCTGTTCGCTCGAGAACCCCGAATCATGCGAGGCCTGCGACTGATGGCTCTGATCGACCCGATCTACACCGACGACCACCGTCGCCGAAACCGACCCGGCGCACACCACCGCACCGGTCGGCGCTGCCCGCCCGAAGCACATCCTCGACCCCGGCTTCGACCTGACGTTGCGGCCGATGCGGTACCCGCAGTTCTTCGACATGTACAAGGACGCGATCAAGAACACCTGGACGGTCGACGAGATCGACTTCTCCGACGACCTGGTCGACCTCGATCGCAAGCTGATGCCGGCCGAGAAGCACCTCGTGTCGCGTCTCGTCGCGTTCTTCGCGACCGGCGACTCGATCGTGGCGAACAACCTGGTGCTCAACCTGTACAAGCACATCAACGCCCCCGAAGCCCGGATGTACCTGTCGCGCCAGCTGTACGAGGAGGCGTTGCACGTCCAGTTCTACTTGACGCTGCTCGACAACTACATCCCCGACATGGCCGAGCGCGAAGCTGCGTTCGCAGCGGTCGAGAACATCCCGTCGATCAAGGCCAAGGCCGAGTTCTGCTTCAAGTGGATGGACTCGGTCGCACGACCTCGACGCGATCACGACGCAAGACGAGCGCCGTCGGTTCGTGATGAACCTGATCTGCTTCGCCACGTGCATCGAGGGCCTGTTCTTCTTCGCCGCGTTCGCCTACGTCTACTTCCTCCGGTCGAAGGGCCTGTTGAACGGTCTGGCCGACGGCACCAACTGGGTCTTCCGTGACGAGTCGTGTCACATGAACTTCGCCCTCGAAGTCGTCGACACGGTCCGCAAGGAAGAGCCGGAGCTGTTCGACGAGCGGATGGAGGCCGACATCCGGGCCATGATGCGTGACGCCGTCGACTGCGAGCACCTGTTCGCCGCCGACGTGCTCGGCGAGGGCGTGCCGGGCATGAGCCTCAAGGACACCCGCGACTACCTCGAGTACGTGGCCGACACCCGCCTGCATCTGCTCGGCTACCAGAGCGAGTTCGGGTCGAAGAACCCGTTCAGCTTCATGGAGCTGCAGGACGTGCAGGGGCTCTCGAACTTCTTCGAGCGCACCGTGTCGAGCTACCAGACCGGCGTCAGCCGGCGACGTCAGCTTCGACGAAGACTTCTGATCCGACGTCCCCGCGAGCTCTGGTGAGCGAAACGCCGACCTGCGGTGATTCGCTCACCGATCCGATCGGTGGCGGTCGGTGTGTTCGCCGAGCAGCGGGCCGACGTCGCTGATCGAGCCGGGCGTGCGCGAGAACTTCGGGACCACACCGAGCGTCGGCAGCTCGATGCCCTGGCGGGAGATGATCTGCTGCACCATCTCGCGAGCGCAGATAGTGAGGGTCGTCGACCATCTCGGCTGCGGTGTAGACCCGTCCGGCCGGAACCGAGTGCTGCTTCATCAGGTCGAGGAGATCGTCGCCGGTCCTCGTACGGGTCCAGTCGGCGATGATCACATCCAGTTCGCGTTCGTTCGCGCCGCGCGCCGAGTGCGTGGCGAAGCGTTCGTCGTCGGCGAGTTCGGGCCGACCCATCGCAGCGCAGAGGCGGGCGAAGATCGCGTCGGCGTTCGCGGCGATCAGCACGTCGGAGCCATCCGATGGTCGGGTACGCGTTCGACGGGGCGACACCGGGCAGCGTCCCGCCCGAGCGATTGCGGATGACGCCTTCGACGGCGTAGTCGGCCATCGACGACTCCATCAGCGCCGCAACGGCTTCGTAGATCGCCACGTCGACCTCCTGGCCCCGTCCGCTGGTCGCCCGCTCGTGGAGCGCGGCGAGGGTGCCGATGACGGCGAACATCGCCGCGAGCGAGTCGCCGAGGCTGACCCCGGCACGTGCCGGCGGGCGATCGGGATCGCCGGTGGTGTGGCGGATCCCACCGACCGCTTCGCCGATCGACCCGAAGCCGGCCTCGGACGCGCGGGGCCCGGTCTGGCCGAACCCCGACACGTGGGTGACGATGATCCCGGGGTTGTCGACGCTGAGCGTCGCATGGTCGAGTCCGAATCGTGCGAGCAGCCCGGCCGGAAGTTCTCGAGCAGCACGTCGCACTCGCGGCGCGAGCCGTTGGACCATCGCCAGGTCGTCCGGATCCTTGAGGTCGGCGACGACCGACTGCTTGTTGCGTGCGATGGTCGGCCAGAACAGCGAATCGCCGTCGACGGTGACGCCCCAACGCCGCATCGGGTCGCCGCCGTCGGGCGACTCGATCTTGATCACCTCGGCGCCGTAGTCGCCGAGCAGCTGCCCGGCGAAGGGTCCGGCGATGAAGTTCCCGAGTTCGAGGACCCGTACACCAACCAGCGGTCCCGTTCGTTCCATGTTCGTAGTTGTAGCGCGCCCGAGCGGTTCGGATGGCTCCCGAACGCGGCGGGGACGACGGCGAGCGGTCCGGCTTCAGATCGGCACGGAACCAGCCGAAGCAAAGAGAGTGCCGGATACCGTAGGAGCAGTGAGCGACGCGGACCCGGGATGGCTGACCAGCGCCCATGTGATGATCGTCGCCGGCAAGGGCGGCGTCGGCTCGTCGACCGTGGCGGCGGCGGCGGCGCTCGGCGGCGGCCCGCGAGGGAGCCGATGTGCTGTTCATCTGCCGTCGACGGTCGGCCCGGGATGGGACCGCTGCTCGGCGGCCGCGAGATCTCCGATCGTGAGCAGACCCTGCAGCGGGTGTCGGGCGGCGGTCGGGTCCGTGCCCGCACCATTCCCGCCGAGCAGGCGTTCGGCGACTACCTGGAGCTGAAGGGCGTCGGCGGGTTGCTGCGGCGTGCCGCATCGGCAGCCTCGCTCCCGATGATCGCTGCTGCCACTCCCGGCCTCGAGCACCTCCTGGTGCTCGGCAAGATCAAGGAGCTGGAGAAGGATCGCAACGCCGATCTGATCGTCGTCGACGCGCCGCCCGCCGGCCATGCTGCGCCGTTCCTCCGCTCGGCGTCGGGACTGTCCGACGTCGTGAAGTCGGGCCCCGTCCTCGACCAGGCGAGCGAGGTGTCCGAGATGCTCGCCGATCCCGCACGCTGCAAGGCGCTGCTCGTCGCACTCCCCGAGGAGACGCCGATCACCGAGGTGATCGAGTTGGCCGACGATCTCGGTGACGACCTCGGCATCGCGCTGCTTCCCGCTGATCGTCAACGCGTGTTGGCCCGATCGCGCCGGCCTCGAGAAGACACCGGCGATGGCGGCACGGTCACACAAGCTGAAGTTGTCCGACACGGCCAAGTCGGCGCTCGAGTCGGCGGCGGCGTTCGGTCGGAGTCGACTCGCCCAGCAGCGCGAGCAGATCGGACGGCTCGCCGCGAGCACGCGACGAGCCGATCGTCACGTTGCCCCGCCTGGCGACGCCGCGGCTCGGCGGCCGACGACCTCGCGACACTCGCCGATGCGCTCGTCCGGGCCGATCAGGAGGTCGACGATGAGTCGTGACCAACGCAGCGACGCCGACACGTCGGTCGCATCGCTCGACGACGTGATCCGCTCGTCGGAGCTGATCCTCACCTGTGGGCCCGGGCGGCGTCGGCAAGACCACGACGGCAGCAGCGCTCGGTGTCGCCGCGGCGCGCGCCGGCCGCAAGACCGTCGTCGTCACCGTCGATCCGGCCCGCCGCCTCGCCGATGCGCTCGGTCTCGACGACGGTGCCGCGTCCGACGAACCGCACCGGGTGAAGGGTGTGACGAAACGGGCGACCGACGGCGAGCTGTGGGCGTTGATGCTCGACGCCGAGCAGACCTTCGATCGCCTCGTCCGCGAGCAGTCGGGCTCGCGCAAGCAGGCCGAGGCGGTGCTGAACAACCCCGTCTACCAGGCGATTTCTGGTTCGCTGTCCGGTGCTCAGGAGTACATGGCGGTCGAGCGGCTGCATCAGCTCCACGTGAGCGGCGACTGGGATCTGGTGATCGTCGACACGCCGCCGTCGCGTCATGCGATCGACCTGCTCGAAGCGCCCGATCGGCTCGTCGGCTTCCTCAGCCATCCGGTGTATCGAACGCTCACGGTCGGTCAGCGAACGTTCGCGAAGATCACCGACGCCGCCTCGTCGATGTTCCTGTGGGCGGTCAAGCGACTCGCCGGTCCCCAGATCGTCGAGGACACCGTCGAGTTCTTCCGGTCGCTGGCGAACATCGAAGGCGGTCTGCGCCACCGCGCGAAGCAGGTGTCGGAACTGCTGCGCGGCGACGACACCGCGTTCGTGGTCGTGTCGAGCCCGCGCGCCGAAGCCGTCGGCGAGGCCGAGCATCTGCTCGACGCGATCGCCGACAAGAAGTTCCCGCTCGGTGGGCTGGTCGTCAACCTGATCCACCCGATGCCGGAGCCGTTGACCGACGACGACGAGGACCTGCTCGCCGGCATCGACGACGGACCGCTCGGCGATCAGCTCGACTGGCACCGGGAGCTGACCTCGCTCGCGATCGCCGAGCGGCAGGAACTGGTCGAACTCGAACGGCTTGCCGGTGATGCTCCGATCATCGAACTCCCGCTGCTCGATGTCGACATCCACGACGTTCCGGGCCTCGTCGGCCTCGCCGCATCGGCTCGTCTGATCGCACGGAGCGGTCGGGCGACGCTGGATAGTGTCGGCGCGATGGTCAGGCCACCGCCGCCGACGTCGTCGACGAGATGTTCGCCCGCCCGGAGGAGGAGGGCATCTCGCTGGCGTTCGTCGCCGTCCGCGGCGGCGAGGTGATCGCGGAGCGATACGGCCGTCAGCCCGGCGAACGACTTCGAGCCCGCCGCCGACGTCACCGCCGAGACGACGTTGCTCTCGTGGAGCATGGCGAAGTCGATCACGCACGCGGCAGTCGGGCTGCTCGTCGTCGACGGGCTCGTCGACGTCGACGCCCCGGCGCCCGTGCCCGAGTGGGCGGGGACCGACAAGGCGGGGATCACGCTGCTGCAGCTGCTCGAGATGCGGTCCGGGCTCCGCTTCAACGAGGACTACGTCGACGGTGACACGTCGCACTGCATCGAGATGCTGTTCGGCGGGACCGATCCGAGCTTCGGGCACTACGCCGCTGCGCTCCCGCTCGACCACGACCCGGGATCGGTCTTCAACTACTCGTCGGGCACCTCGAACATCGTGGCGCGGATCGTCGGTGACGTGGTCACCGGCGGCCCCGGCGGCGACCCTGCGCGCCGGCGAGGCTGCGGTCACCGAGTTCCTCGCGACGCGGCTGTTCGAGCCCGCGGGCATGACGAGCGCCATCCCGAAGTTCGACGACGCCGGCGATTTCGTCGGCTCGTCGTACGTGTACGCCACCGCCCGCGACTTCGCCCGATTCGGTGAGCTGTACCTCCACGACGGCGTCACCGAGCATGGGCTCGGGGGAGCGGATCCTCCCCGAGGGATGGCGTGACCACGCCCGCACACCGCACCGGGCACGATCCCGAGTCGGGGCTCGACTACGGGCGCCACTTCTGGCTGTGGCCCGCGTTCCCCGGGAGCTTCGCCTGTCACGGGTACGAGGGACAGTTCGTCGTCGTCTTCCCGATCGCGACTTCGTCCTCGTCCACCTCGGCAAGACCGACATCGCCCACAGCCGCGGCCTCCAGATGCGGCTCGCCCGACTCGCGGAACTGTTGTGACGAGCAGATGAGTTCTCGAGATCTGCGCGTCCGGCGGTATCGGCTTGCTAGGAAGTTGCCGTGAGCGACGCCGACCGACGCGAGGAGTTCGACGAGACGTTCGAGATGGATCGCGACTCGATCCCGACCGGCGAGCTCGCCGGTCCTGCCGCATGACGAATCCGGCGTGAAGCCGCGGATTCGGCCGATCCGGTTCGGCCTGCGCATGCTGGTGCTTCGCGCTCGTCGCTGTACTTCGTCGTCGGGCTGCTGCCCGATCTGCTGAACGCCGCCGACGAACTGCGGCGGATCAATCCGGTTCTGATCGCGCTCGGCTTCGGGCTCCAGTTGCTGGCGCTGTTCTTCTACTCACTGCTCACGCGGGCTGCGCTCGGTCACGCCGGATCATCGCTCTCGTCGCTCCGGGTGTTCCGCATCCAGCTGAGCACCCGTGCGCTGACCAACACCGTGCCGGGCGGAAACGCCGCGGGCTCGGCGCTCGGCTACCGGCTGCTGACGCTGTCGGGCATCAGGGGCGCCGACGCCGGCTTCGCCCTGGCCACCGCCGGGATCGGTTCGGCCGTGGTGCTCAACCTCGTGTTCTGGCTCGGCCTCGTCGTGTCGGTGCCTCGACGCGGGGTCAACCCGTACTACGGCGGCGCGGCGCTCACGGGCATCATCGTCATCGGCATCGCGGCCTTCCTGGTGATCGGGATCATGGAGGGCCAGAAGCGGGCAGAGGCGATCGCTCGATGGATCGCCCGCAAACTGCGGACCGATCCCGACAAGATGGCAGCAGCGATCCGACAGATCGGCGTACGGCTCGACGATCTCGTCAGCGACCGTGCCCTGCTGAAGCGGGTCGTGATCTTCGCTCTCCTCAACTGGTTGGTCGACGCCGCGTCGCTGTGGGTGTTCCTCCGTGCGTTCGGTGGCAGCCTCGACATCGATGCGCTGATCGTCTCGTTCGGTCTCGCCAACCTGCTCGCGGCGGTGCCGATCACGCCGGGCGGACTCGGCTATGTCGACCTCGCCTACCTGTCGACGCTCGTCGGGTTCGGGCTGACCAACAGCAATGCCCGGCTCGGCATCGCGTCCTACCGACTCGCGCAGTTCTTCTTCCCGATCCTGATCGGTGGGCTCTCGTATCTGTCGCTTCGTGTCGGCCCCTGGAGCATCGAACGTCGCGATCGACTTGGGACGCCTGCGTGAACTGGCGCGCACCGGTGCAGCTTCTGGTGAGTCGAAGATCGATTTCGCTCTGCGGTTCGGGCGTCGCGCCCCGCCTGAGCCGTCCGCCACCGAACCCGGGGTCGCCGAGGCGGCCGAGTCCGCATCGCCCGATGGTCCGGTGCCGTCGACGAACCCGCCGGACCCAGTCGACGACGACGAGCGCACCAGCGGGATTTGGATGGCGTTCGGTGACGGCCGATACGTTGCCCTGTCATGACCTCTTATGAGCGCCCGTTCGGCCGGTACCTCGAAGACTTCACCCCGGGAGACATCCTGCGGCACTGGCCTGGCAAGACCATCACCGAGTACGACGACCATCTGTTCTGCATGATCACGATGAACCATCATCCGCTGCACACCAACGACTGGTTCGCCGCCGAGTCGGTGCAGGGCCGCAACGTCGTCGTCGGCAACCTCGTCTACTCGCTGGTGCTCGGGATGAGCGTGCCCGACGTGTCGGGTGCCGCGATCGCCAACCTCGAGGTCGAGACGCTGCAGCACAAGTTCCCGACCTTCCACGGCGACACGATCCACGCCGAGACCCGGGTGCTCGAGGTCAAGGAGTCGAAGTCGAAGCCGGACCGCGGCATCGTCACCGTCGAGACCAAGGGCTTCAACCAGGACGGCAAGGAAGTCTGCTACTTCAAGCGCAAGGTGCTGATCTGGAAGCAGGACGCGGCACCGGATCGCAAGCGTCCGTACGACGGCATCGACGTCTGGGCCGACTGACGTTGATCGATCCCGGGCCGGTGCTCGCCTGGGGTGTCCCGCGGATGCGCGATCTGCCGTGGCGGCGCGAACGTGATCCGTGGCGGATCCTCGTGGCCGAGGTGATGCTGCAGCAGACACAGGTCGATCGGGTGATCCCGAAGTGGGAGGCGTTCCTCGACGCGTTCCCGTCGCCGGCCGAGTGTGCCGAGGCATCGCTCGGTGACGTGCTCCGGCTCTGGCAGGGCCTCGGATATCCCCGACGTGCCAGGAATCTGCAGGCGACGGCCGTGGAGGTCACCATGTCGAACGGCGGGCGGCTTCCCGCTTCACTCGAGGAACTCTTGGCTCTCCCCGGGATCGGGCCGTACACGGCGCGGGCGGTGCTGGCGTTCGCGTTCGAGCGCGACGTCGCCGTCGTCGACACGAACATCGCACGGATCCTGGCGCGCAGCGCAGGGGAGCGCCTGACGCCGAAGGTGGCGCAGTCGGCCGCCGACGCACTCGTTCCCGAGGGGGCGGGCTGGACGTGGAACCAGGTGATCATGGATCTCGGTGCCCTGGTCTGTCGGCCGACGCCGATGTGCGCGACCTGTCCCGTCGCCGGATCATGCGCGTGGCACAACGCAGGTCATCCCGAGCCGGATCCATCGGTCGGTTCGGCCGGGGTGAGCACGACGCAGGCGTCGATTCGAAGGGAGCGATCGCCAACGGCGCGGCCGGGTGCTGGCGACGCTCGGATCGGGTGATCGTCCAGCCGCCGATTTCGACGCCCGCATCGTCGACGGTCTGGTCGAGGACGGACTCGTGCAGCGCTGCGGCGACCAGGTCAGCCTCCCCGACTGAGCCGTCCCGTCCCGTCCCATCCCATCCCATCCCATCCCGTCCCAGCGCGAATTCCGGCGGATCGTGACGCCAGCCGTCACGATCCGCCGGAAATTCGGGGGTTGCGGCAGCGGCGGCGGAGGACGGCGTGACGGGTGCCGCACGGGCGGGATTCTCGGGCGGTCGCACCCGGGATCTAGCTTCGGGGGTGATGCGTCCAGCCAAAGACTTCTTCCGTCCGCTCGCCGTCGGTGCCCCGACCCCGCCGACCGAGATCCCGTTCCCGCCGAGCCGGATGATCCACTTCTTCCCGCCGTCGAACGAGAAGATGCGCTCGAAGGTGCCCGCAGATCGCGCCGACGGTCGACATCCTGCTCGCCAACCTCGAAGACGGGGTGCCGGCAGACCAGAAGGAGGCCGCTCGGGCGGGGATGGTCGAGGTTGCGAACTCGGTCGAGTTCGGGCAGACCCAGTTCTGGACACGGGTCAACTCGCCTCGACTCCCCGTGGTGTCTCGACGACCTGACCGCAGCCGTGCTCGAGTGCGGCGACGCGCTCGACGTGATCATGATCCCGAAGGTCGAGGGCCCCGAGGACATCCACTACGTCGACCGGTTGCTCGCCCAGCTCGAGGCCAAGGCGGGACGGACGACACCGTTGCTCGTCCACGCGATCCTCGAGACCGCTCGCGGCGTCGCCAACGTCGAGGAGATCTGCGCTGCGTCACCGCGGATGCAGGGTCTCTCGCTCGGTCCCGCCGACCTCGCGGCGAACCGTCGGATGAAGACCACCCGGGTCGGCGGTGGCCACCCCGGATACCTCGTGCGCAACGATCCGCCGGTCGTCGAGCGAGGACGGGACGACCGAGACCGACATCCACGGCGACCGCGCTCGACCTACCAGCAGGACCTGTGGCACTACACGATCGCCCGCATGGTCGACGCCTGCGTCACCAACGGCATCCTCCCGTTCTACGGGCCGTTCGGCGACATCAAGGACACGGTCGCCTGCGAGGACCAGTTCCGCAACGCCTACCTGCTCGGATGCGTGGGCGCCTGGAGCCTGCACCCTGCGCAGATCGACGTCGCGAAGAAGGTGTTCAGCCCCGACCCGGCCGACGTCGCCCACGCCCAGCGGGTGATCGAGGCGATGGGCGACGGCACCGGAGCGATCATGCTCGACGGCAAGATGGAGGACGACGCCTCGGTCAAGCAGTGCCACGTCGTCGTCGAACTCGCCAAGCGCCTGTCCGAGCGCGACCCCGAACTCGCCGCCACCTACGGCTTCTGACGTCCAGCGGGCAACACGCTCGACGAAATCGCAGAGAAGGGACCGAACCGACATGACCGATGACCTGCGGCCCCGCCGCTCCGTGCTGTACATGCCCGCCGCGAACGAACGAGCGCTGGAGAAGGCGAAGACGATTCCCGCCGATGCGATCATCTTCGACCTCGAAGACGCCGTCGCCCCCGACGCGAAACCCGAGGCCCGCGGCAAGGCCGTGGCCGCCGTGCGATCCGGCGAGTACGGCAACCGCGAGCTGACGATTCGCTGCAACGGGCTCGACACCGAGTGGGGCAGCGCACGACATCGCCGCTGCGGGCGCCGCGAGTCCTTCGGCGGTCGTGATCCCGAAGGTCGACTCACTCGGGACGATCGACGAGGTGTCGCAAACGGCTCGACGTCGCCGGCGCCTCGCCCGACGTCATGATCTGGCCGATGATCGAGACGCCGACGGCGATCTTCGAGGTCCGCAAGCTCGCGGCGCATCCACGTGTCGCCGTGCTCATCATGGGCACGAACGACCTCGCCAAGGAACTGCGGTCGCCGATCGTGCCCGGGTCGTCATCCCCTTGATCCCGCATCTCGCGACGGCGTTGCTCGCCGGCCGCGAGGCGGGCAAGGTCGTGATCGACGGCGTCTACAACGACGTCAAGGACCCCGACGGTTTCGCTGCCGAGTGCGTACAGGGCATGGAGATGGGCTTCGACGGCAAGACGCTGATCCACCCGAGCCAGGTCGAGCCGGCCAACGACACGTGGGCGCCGTCGGCCGACGAGGTCGAGTACGCCGAGCGCGTCATCGCAGCGTTCGACGAGGCGGTCGCCGCCGGCAAGGGCGTCGTCACCGTCGACGGTCGGATGATCGAGAACCTCCACGTCGACAACGCTCGTCGGGTCCTCGCCGTTGCCGCCGCGATCGAAGCCCTTGCGTAGCGTGAGTCAGACAAACCCCGCAACAAACGGTCAGTTCGTGAGCGCGTCGACGATCTCGTCGAACGCGACGTCGGCGTAGGTGAGCATCTCGTCGTCGGTGCGATCCTGGATCGGGTGCGGCGTGAAGACCCGTGACACCGCGGGGAACCCGAGCGCGGTCGACTGGGCAACCGCCGCATCGACGAACTGGTCGGATGCGACGAACATCGACGGGACGCCACGGAGTTCGAGATCGTTGATGTCGTGCACACTGCACGACGTGCAACTGCCTCAATCCGCCAAGGCTTCGATGACCACCTGACACTCGGTGGCGATCTGGTGACGCAGGTCGACCGGCGCCGGCTTGGCGAACGTCGGCTTCACGTAGCGCTTGACGGTGGCGCCGATGCCGGTGAGACGCTCTTCGATGCGGTCGAGGAACACGTCGCCGCGCGGCTTCGAGATGTCGAGCAGGCCGACGGTCAGCCCGTCGAGCGACGCAGGACGGGCGAGACGCTCGCGTTCGACGACGTTGCGTTCGCTGGTCGGGTCGAGAATCGTGGTCATCAGTGCCTCCAGAGCGGTCGTGATCAGTATTGCACCGCGCGGGTGACCGGCTTCGAACCCTTGTCACCGTTCACCCAGCCCGCGATGATCTGGCTGAAGAGTCCGGCGCCGCCGCCGGCGTAGGTCAGCATCAGGCCACCGGGGCGGAACTTCGGGAGCGCGTCGGCGTCGGCGAATGCCTCGGGCACACCCTCGGCGATCCCGTCGGCACCGCGGACGAGATCGGCTCCGGGTCGATTGAGATGCGCGGACACCTCGGCGAGGATGCTGCTCGCGGTCCCAGCCGGCGTCGGCGAACACGCGGGCGTGCTCGGGGCCCATCACGACGATCGCGTCGAACATCATGATCAGCTTGGGGTGCTGGATCGCCTGGAGGCGCATGGCCATCGAGGCTGCCAGCGACTCGGGCTCGCGGGACAGCTGGTCGACGAATCCCTGCGGGCCCTCGCCGGCGAACACCGTGAGGGCGTCGACTCCCGGCTCGATGCCGTGCTCGACCGCGAGCGTGCCGTAGGGCGACGTGTCGTCGGCCTCGGCGAAGCAGAAGCTGAGCTTGCCCGGGTTGCCGTGCGTCGGCGCGGTCGACCTCACCGGGTCGTCCACCGCCGAAGTTGCGGACGACCAGCTGGAGCGCGCGACCGATGGTGAGGTTGGCGCGGTTGCCCTGTCCGAGCGCGTTGCCGCCGGAGTTCATCCCGATCGCCCGGGTCCCGGGCCCGCTGCACACGATGACCGGGCCGACCGGCATCGTCGTGGCCAGCAGGCCGTGCATGTTGAACTCGTCGTTGCACGCCGCCTCGACCGCGGTCAGCACCCACGGCAGGTACTCGGGTTTGCAGCCGGCCATCACCGCGGAGATCGCGACCTTCTCGACGGTGATCTCGTCGAGATTCGGCGGAATCGCGGCGACGATGTCGGCCGGTGCCCGGGTCGTGCCTTCCAGCATCGCCATCACCCGCTCCTCGGTGGGCGGAACGACCGGCAGCCCATCGGTCCAGCCGCGGGCGAACATCATCTCGAACTCGTCCTCGGCGGCGGCCACCTCGATGCGGCGAGACGGCGAGCGTCGAGCGGCCGAAGCGCACGCGGAGCTCGTCGACGAGGTCGGGGTCGACCGACATCGAGCCGCAGCCGGGCCGCATCGGCGGGAGGTCGGCGCCGAGACCGTCCACGCCGGTGAGTTCCTCCCACGCCTGTCGTGACCATCCGACTGTGCGGCCGATCTCGACGCCGTCGGCGCAGCGGATGACCGTCGGCACGGTCTCGATGTCGTGGGACCAGCTCACGGCGAGGTCGGAGTCGGGGATCGCGGCCGGGTCGCCGGGGAAGTCCGGGTCGTCCTGGGTGTAGACGTGCAGTTCGACACCTTCGGACAGCTCGCGCAGCACCGGGACGACCATCTGGCACGTCTCGCACTCGCGTTTGACCACGACGACGATGCCGTCGGGGAGGAGTGGGGCGGTGGGAACGGTCATGCGAGGAACTCCAGGATGCGATCGTTGATCGTGTCGGGTGATTCGAGATGGAGGAAGTGGGCGACGTCGGGCACGATCTCGATCGTCGCCTGCGGGCCGAGGCCGTCACGCGCCGACTCGGCCACCTCGGCGCCGATGCACCCGTCGTCGGCGCCGTGCAGGTAGAGCATCGGCTGCGACGGAATCGGCGGACGTCGCCGCTTGGACGTCGGCCAGATCGTCGCGGACGCCGACGCCGCTCAGCGCCGCTCGGTAGTAGCCGATGGCCGCTGCGAGATGGGCCGGGTCGCGGAGTGCCGACCTTGACCGCTGCAACGTCGTCGGCGCCGTCGTAGCCGGGCGACCAGTCCTTCCAGATCATCTCGATGAACGCGAGGTCGTCGGCGGGGACGACGATGTCGGCGAGCGGGTGCTGGAAGAAGAACATGTACCAGCTCTTCTTGAGCTGCTCGGTGTTCGTGAGCAACGCGGTCGCAAGTGCCGGGCCGGGAGGTACCGCCATTCCGACGACCTTCGACCAACGATCAGGTGCGTGATTTGCAGCGCCGTAGGTGATCGGCGCTCCCCAGTCGTGGCCGATGATCGCAGCTCGCCCGTCACCGTCGAGTGCCGTCGTGGACGGCGATCATGTCGAGCGCCGACGCTCCGGTCTGGACACAGCCGTCGTCCGGGACACCACTCGGTGCGTAGCCGCGGAGGAACGGCGCGGCGACGCGCCATCCCGCCGCCTCGAGGCGGGGCATCAGGTGTCGCCACGTGTGCGGGGTGTCGGGGAATCCGTGAACGCACACCGCCAGGGGGCGGTCGTGGTCGTCGATCGAGTCGGACACGACGCAGCTCGATCTCGACAACGTCGGCCGGCACGGTTCTGGTGGCAGTCACGGCCTCGACCGTACCGGTGACGCTTCGACCGTCGTGCACCGGCACATCGAAGGCCGGTGCGAGAACGATCCGAATCGGTCTGTAACCAACTTCACACCGCCCGCCCTTCTTGGTTGAGGTTCACGGAGGCCTAATGTTGCTGTCATCGGGGATTCACACGAGTACGGCGCCGCCGGGGCGGGCTTGCAGGTCACGTTCCACGGCGTCCGTGGTTCGACGCCGTGCCACGGTTCCGACATCGTCCGCTACGGCGGCAACACGTCGTGTGTGTCGGTCGACATCCCGGGAGCCGACCCGATCCTGCTCGACCTCGGTACCGGGCTTCGCTACTTCGGACACTCCGCTTCCGACCGGCACACCGTTCCGCGGCTCGTGCCTCGTCAGCCACCTGCACTGGGACCACATCCAGGGCCTGCCGTTCTTCACCCCGCTGCTGACCGATGGCGCGCACGTGACCATCTACGCGCCGGCCCAGGACGACGGTCGCCCGTCGAGCAGGTCTTCGCCGAGACGATCAAGCCACCGCTCTTCCCGGTCGACCTGGCGGTGCTTCCCGGCACGATCGAATTCCACGGGTCTGAGCGACGACGAGTTCGTCATCGACGGCGGACCTGCCGGCGACATCCGCGGTGATGTCGCGCTCGATCCCGCACGTCGGTCGCACGCTCGGCTACCGCATCGAGTGGAACGGTGCCTCGGTGGCCTATCTGAGCGATCATCAGATGCCGTGCGACGGCTCGTTCGTCGCCACCGACGGAGCGATCGAACTGTGTCGCGACGTCGACCTCCTGATCCACGACGCGCAGTACACCGACGACGAGTTCGCCGTGAAGTGCGACTGGGGACACTGCACGATCGAGTACGCCGTCTGGATGGCAGCCGAGGCCGGAGCTCGGCCAACTGGCGTTGTTCCATCACGACCCGAGTCATCACGATGACGAACTCGACGGACTCGTGGAGCGAGCGGTGGCATCGGGTGCCGAACGCGGCGTCTGCGTCTTCGGTGCCCGCGAGGGCGTCACCGTGTCGCTCTGAGCGACGCGCTCGCACGGGAGTGCCATGGATACTGCTGCCGCCATCGCCGCCGTGATCGTCGGTGCCGCGTTCGTCGTGGCCGGCGCCTCGAAATTGGCGGCGCACGACAGCTGGCCGGCGCAGGCCGCGGGACTGGGTGCCCCGGCCTGGACCGTGCCGATCGTGCCCTGGTTCGAACTCTGGTCGGTGCATTGCTCGTCGTTCAGATCGCTCGCTCGATGATGGCGGTCGTTGCGATCTGCTTGCTCACGGTGTTCACGCTGCTGATCGCGGTCAAGCTGCGCCAGGGGCAACGTCCGCCGTGTGCGTGCTTCGGGGCGTGGTCGGCCAAGCCGATCGGAGCCGGACACGTCGCTGCGCAACCTCGCGCTGATCGCCGTCGCGGTCGTCGCCGCGCTCTGAGCGCGTCGACGCTCAGGTCGTGGCGAGCAGGAAGGCGAGCGTGCGGGCCTCGTCCCGCCATGCGTCGTATCGGCCGGTCGGACCACCGTGCCCGGCGCCCATCTCGGTGCGCATGACGATCGGCTGGTCGCCGGTGGTGGCCTCGCGTAGGCGGGCCACCCACTTGGCCGGTTCGTGCACGCTGACCCGGGGGTCGTGCAGCCCGGCGGTCACGAACACGGCGGGGTAGTCGGCCGCGATGCGTGTTGTCGTACGGGGAGTAGGCGAGCATCACCGAGGCGAACGGTTCGGTCCGCGGGTCGCCCCACTCCTCCCACTCCGTCACCGTGAGTGGGAGCGTCGGGTCGCTCATGGTGTTCACGATGTCGACGAACGGGACCTCGGCCACGACCGACGCGAACAGCTCGGGTCGCTGCGTCATGCAGGCACCGACGAGGAGCCCGCCGGCGGACCCACCGCGGATCGCGAGTCGGCCCGGAGCGACCACGCCGGTTGTCGTGAGGTGTTCGGCCGACGGCGATCATGTCGTCGAACGTGTGCTGCTTGTGCTCGAGCTTGCCGTCGAGGTACCAGCGTCGTCCGAGTTCGCCTCCGCCGCGCGGGTGGGCGAGCGCCCAGACCATGCCGCGGTCGAGGAGCGAGAGTCGGGCGACGGAGAACCACGGTGGCATCGACGCCTCGTAGGAGCCGTAGCCGTACAGACAGCCGGGTGCGGTGCCGTCGAGCGGTGTGTCGACGTGACGCACGATGTCGATCGGCACCGACGTGCCGTCCACCGAGCGGGCCCACATCCGGCTCGCAACGTAGGCGTCGAGATCGACGTTCGGCGTCGGCACCCGTCGGAGCAGGGTTCGCTCACCCGTGACGAGATCCTCGTCGTAGAGGGTTCCCGGTGTCGTCATCGACTGCGTCGCGAAGCGCAACGTCGTCGAGGTCCACTCAGGGTTCGTCGACAGGTTCACATCGTGCGGCTCGATGGCGACGTCGATGATCTGCTCCGAGCCATCGCGGAACAGGAGGCGGAGCCGCGGCTGGGCCTCGCTCCACTCGTAGATGACGAGATGGTCTCGGAACGGCTCGACACCGATGATCCGGCGACCTGGCTGGTGCGCGACGAGTTCGGACCACGCGTCCCGATCGGTGCAGTCGTGGTGGGCCCAAGCCGTCAGCACGCAGAAGTCGTCGGCGCCGTCGGCATTGGTGACCATCACGAGTCGGTCGCCCCAGTCGTCGACCTGGTATTCGACGCCGTCGGCGCGTGGCTGCACGACGACCGGGTCGTCGAGCGGAGCGGTCGACGGAAGGAGCCGCACCTCGGCGCTCGTCTTGGAGCCGCAGTGGATCACGATCCACGCGTCGGAACGGGTTTCGCCGATCTCGACGAAGAACCGTTCGTCGTCCTCCTGGAACACCAGCTCGTCGGCGCTCGGTGCCGAGCCGAGACGATGGCGCCACACCTGGAACGGCCGCTCCTGGTCGTCGGCGCGCACGTAGAACAGCCACGCGCCGTCCGATGACCATGCCGTCCCGGCGTTGGCGACCTCGGTGATGTGGTCGTCGAGATCGGTGTGACGGTCCCCGTCGAAGCGGCGAACGCGCAGGTCGTAGCGCTCGTCGCCGGTCGTGTCGGTCGACCAGGCGAACATCGTGTGGTCGTGTGATGCATCGAACGCGCCGAGGTCGAAGTAGTCGGTGGCGCCGAGCCGCGCAGCTTCGACGTTCTCGTCGAGCAGCAGGTCGTCGGTGGCGGTGTCGGCGGTTCGGCCGCGGTGGTGGCGGGCGTAGTTCTCGCCTTCGACGGTCGAGCCGACGTACCACCACCCACCGTTCATCACTGGTGTCGACTGGTCGGTCTCTTGGACGCGGGACTTGATCTCGTCGAAGATCGCATCGATCGTCGCGGTGTGGGAGTCGAACCATGTGGCGCTGAATCGGTTCTCGTCGGCGAGGTACTCGAGGAACGCCGGATCCTCGACGTCGAGCATCCACGCGTACGGATCGTCGACGTCGCCGGTCGGGCGCTTCCAGCGGTGGGTGCGACGGGGCGCGACCGGAGGGGTCGTCGTCATCGACGGAGGTGTGACGTCCGGCGAAGGGGAGGGATTCTGTTGGCTCACGGTCGAGCCAATGTACGCGCTGACCGCTACCGTCCCTCGCTGTCATGCGTGTCTGGATCGATCAGGACCTCTGCACCGGCGACGGCATCTGCATCGACCATTGTGACGACGTCTTCGTCCAGCTCGAGGACGGCATCGCCTACGTCGCCGAATCCGGCCGGCCGCTGAACGACCCGGGCGGATCCGGCAGCCTTGCGCCAGTTCCTGCCCGTCACGTCGAGAATGTCATCCATGCCGCCGAGATGTGCCCTGGTGAGTGCATCTTCATCGAGGCCGACGCTGCTCCGGCCGAATCCATCCCCGCTGCCGACTCACCCGCCGCCTGACATCACCCGTTGCGGAATAGGATTTCGAGATGCCGATGCGGACGGAGTGCAAGAACTTCGAATCACGTTCGTACCCGAACGGCGACACCGTTCGGAAGTGCAACCTCGATCTCGCGCCGGATGCTCCGTGGCGATGCCCGGAGAACTGCCCGAAGTTCGAACGCCGTCTCGCCGACGTCGCCTGGACGCACGGAACCCTCTCCGTCGGTGCGACGCCGCCGGAGCCGGGCGGTCTCGACGACGGTTCGGCGGCAGCCGTTCTCGACGCGGCGGAGGACATCGTCAACTCGATCGGCGCCGAAATGAGAGCCGAGGTCGAGGCCGAGCGCAACAAGAAGCCGGGCATCTTCGCCCGTCTCTTCAAACGCAAGCGCTGAGCGGAGCCGCGTCACATAACGGGTCTGACCCATCACGTGACGCGTCACGCGATGGGTCAGACCCGTTACGTGACGCGGGGTTCGTGTTGGTGGGTGGCGGGCTCGTACGCTCGGCGGATGAGCTGGACGGAATCCGAGGGAGCCCTCCATCGCGACTTCGAGTTCCGATCGTTCCGCGAGGCCTTCGCTTTCATGACGCGAGTTGCCTTCATCGCCGAGGACCTGGATCACCATCCCGAGTGGTCCAACGTGTACAACCGCGTATCGATCAAGTTGACCACCCACGATGCGGCCAACACGGTGACCGAGAACGACCGCTCGATGGCTGTTGCGATCGATGCGCTCGTCGACTGAGCAGCCGGCCGACACCAGTTCCCTGAGGAGCTTTCCGGGCTGGCGAGTCGTCGCCGGATGCTTCTGTCGTCCTCCTGGTCAACGCAGGTCTCGCGTTCTACGGCTTGTCCGTCTACCTGAACGCGTTCAGCAAGGAGCAGGACTGGCCGCTCAGCTCGATCTCCTTCGCGGTCACGATCTTCTTCATCGTCGGGGGGCTGTTCGGGCTGGTCGCCGCCCGCCTGATCGCGCGCTACGACGTGCGGGCCGTGATCATCACCGGCGCAGTGATCGGCGGTGGCTCGCTCGCAGTGGTCGGCCAGGTCACTTCGCAGTGGCAGTTGTACCTTGCGTACGCCGTGTTCGCCGTCGGCTATGCGCTGTGCGGACTGGTTCCGACGACGACCGTCGTCACCCGCTGGTTCCATCGCAAGCGCTCGGTCGCCCTCTCGGTCGCCTCGACCGGCCTCTCGGTCGGCGGCATCGTCCTCACCCCCGTCGCCAAACGACTCATCGACGACAACGGCCTCGCTGCCAGCACCCCATGGCTCGGACTGATCTTCGTCGCGGCGATCGTGCCGGTGACCCTCTTCCTCGTCCGGCCGGACCCGGTGGCCGACGGGTTCGCGCCGGATGGCGAACGGCTTGCCGCCGGGGCCAAACCGCCGCCCCCGACCGGCACCGCCTACACGTCTGCATTGTCGACGCGCTTCTATCGAGCGGTCACGTACGGGTACGTCCTGGTGCTCGGCTCCCAGGTCGGTGGCATCCAGCAGTTGGTGAAGCTGGTGGAGGATCGCACGGACGAACGGACCGCGCAGTTCTCGATCACAGCGCTCGCGGCGACATCGGTCGTCGCTCGCCTCGTCGGCGGACGGCTGGTCGCGTGGATGCCGATGATGCGGTTCACGGTGGTCGTCGCAGCGATGCAGACCGTCGCGCTGGTCGGTGTCGGCCTGTCGCAGTCGATGGCGTTGATCTTCGTGTCGATCGTGTTGTTCGGGATGACCATCGGCAACCTGCTGATGATGCAGCCGTTGCTGATCGCCGAACGTTTCGGCGTGCTCGACTATCCGCGTATCTTCGGCCGTTCCCAGGCGATCACGATCGTCGGGGTGGCCGGCGGTCCGTTGCTCATCGGATGGCTGTACGACGTCTTCGGTTCGTATGAGATCCCGTACGTGTCGGCTGCCGTGCTCTGTGCAGTCGGAACCTCGGTCCTGTTCCTGGCGGGCCCGGCTAGCGTCCCCGCCGATGACTGACGAGACTTCCGACACCACTCCGCTGCACCGCAACGTCGTGAAGGTGATCGACGCCGGTCGGGCGCTGGGTGTCGAAGTCGTGCCACGCCGCTGCCCGCAGGGCGCCAAGACGGCCCAGGACGCAGCCGATGCGATCGGTGTCGACGTCGGCCAGATCGTGAAGAGCCTGATCTTCGGCGTCGCCTCGGGCGATCCGGACGGCCACCTCGAACTCGTGCTCGCGTACGTGAGCGGCTCGAACCAACTCGACGAGCAGAAGCTGGCGGCGGCAGCCGGTGCAGAAGAGTGCGCTCGCGTCGATGCCGACACCGTTCGCTCGACGACCGGGTTCCCGATCGGTGGGGTCCCACCCTTCGGCCACGACATGCCGCTGAGGATCTTCATCGATCCGGACTTGCTCCAGTACGAGGAAGTGTGGGCGGCGGCAGGAACGTGGACCGACGTGTTCGGAATCGAACCGGATCGTCTCGCCGATGCAAGCGGCGGTGTCGTGATCGATCTTCGTCGCGACTGACCGGCCCGCTGGGCCCCGGGCGTAGGTTGCTCGTATGCCTGCCTCTCGGTTCGTTGCGTTCCTCGCCGTCGCTGCGCTCGTGGGAACGGCGTGCTCGAGCAGCGAGAGCACGTCGCCGGCGGCGACGGAACCGACTGCGACGGAATCAACCTCCGACGCGACGATCGACCCGCCCGCCGATCCGCCGGCGACCGACCCTCCGGCGAGCGAGCCCGTTGTCTCCGAGTTTTCGGCAAGCGGTCCCGTCGAGACCGAGGCTCCAACGGAGCCAGAGGTCGCCGCGGCAACCGAACCGGCCCCGTACGACTTCTCGGCGATCGGGCCCATCGTCGACGCCTTCGTCGCCGAGCAGGGTCTGAACGGTGCCGGTCTGATCGTGGTCGACCGAGAAGACGGCGTGGTGCACGAGGAGTACTGGGGAGAGTTCCGTGCTGACCGGATCTCGCTCATCGCGTCGTCGAGCAAGATGATCTCGGCGAGCGTCCTGCTCCGACTCGACGACGATGGGGTGCTCGACATCGATGCGCCGGTGGCCGACGTCGTCGACTGGGGTAGAGGCAACCCGGAAGTGACCCCGGCGCAGCTGATCTCGAACAGCTCCGGTCTCGTCGGGTTGCTCCCCGATCCGGTGTACGCCCCGTACCTCTGCCAGTACGTCGCCACCGGCACGTTGCAGGAATGCGCCGAACAGATCTTCACCACGACCGACGACGACGCCGACGTGGTCCCGCCCGACACCGAGTTCCGCTACGGCGGGGCACAGTGGACCGTGGCGGGGGCCGTCGCCGAAGCGGCGTCCGGCAAGACCTGGGCAGAACTCGTCGACGAGTTCATCGCGACACCCTGCGGACTCGACTCGCTGGAGTACAACAACCACTTCGCGCAGATGACGAGGGGGTTCGACTACCCCGTCGAGTTCAACAGCGACCCGTCGACCCTCGCGGCAACGGACAATCCGAACCCGGAGGGTGGTGCCTATGTGACCGTTCCCGACTATGGACAGCTCATGTTGATGCAACTCCGTGGCGGGATGTGCGGCGACGAGCGGGTGGTGTCGAGCAACGCGATCGAACGGATGCACGCCGACCGGATCGCGGAAGCGTACGGCGGCAGCGCCGGGGACGTGACAACCGGCTACGGCATGGGGTGGTGGGTGGACCGTGACACCGGTCGGATCAGCGACAATGGGGCGTACGGCACCGCTCCGTGGCTCGACCTGGACGATGGTTTCGGCGCCTACCTCGTCGTGGAAGCCAGCACGGCCGTCGGCAGCACCCTCGCCGCACTGCTCCACGGCCCGGTCGAGGCCGCGGTGCTGGCTGCTCGCTGACGCAACGCTCCGGCGAGCGCCCACCCGTTCCACCCACCCGGTTCTCGTGAACTGTTCCAGCGCACTGCGCTGGAACAGTTCACGAGATGCCCGGCGATCGGATGCACGCCCGTCACGCCCGACCGGTCAGGGCCGGGCGCTCGCGCCGAAGGCTGCTTCGTCGATCGCGATGAACACCGCCGTCGAGCGGGTGAAGACCGTCCGCTCGCCGGCGGCGTGGCCGGTGAGCTCGCCGGACATCAGCAGCTTGCGTCCCTCGCGTCCGTCGAGGCGGACCCGGCACTCGAGCGGCTCGTGGATCGGGACGCCGTGTTCGTAGCGGATCGTCAGCGTCCCGGTGAATGCCGGCTGGCCGAGGATCGTGAGGATGAACCCGTACACGTCGTCGAACAGGGCGGAGACGATGCCGCCGTGGCTGCGACCCGGTGCACCTTCGTGCGCTGAGCCGAGCGTCACGTGTCCGACCGCGTCGTCGCCGTCGCGCACGATCCGCACGTCGAGTCCGTAGGGCGCGGCTCGTCCGGAGATGGGGCGCTCGTCGAAGGAGAACATCTCCTCGCCGTCGACGGGAGCGGGCCCCCAGTCGCCCGACGGTCGTTCGAGGCTGCGCACTCGGTGCTCGCCCGTTCGGAGGTCGCTCGCCTCGCGAGCGAGGCGTTCTGCGAGCGCATTCAGGTCGGCGGCCGACACGTGGTGCCCGACGATCGCATGGCCCAGCGACCGGTACGCCTCACCCACGCGGATGCGCGCCGCGGCAACGTCGGGCGGGAGCGAGGAGCTCACTCGGTCGCGTCGAGTGCTTGATCGAGTGCGCTGCTGAGTGTGTTCCAGCCCAGCACGGCGCATTTGATGCGTACCGGGAACTTGACGACCCCCTGCAACGCCTCGAGGTCGCCGAGGTCGACCTCGTCGTCGCCGGCGTCGGCTTCGACTGTCGTCGAGACCCATCATCGTCTTGAACCGACGGGTCACGGCGCGGATTTCGCCGACCGACTTGCCCATGATCGCTCCGGTCATCATCGACGCGGACGACTGGGAGATCGAGCAACCCTGGCCGCCGATCTTCACGTCGGTCACGACCGCGTCGTCGGCGTTGCCCCCCTCGGGGCGCTCGACCTGCAGGTACACGGTGATCTCGTCACCGCACAGTGGATTGTGCCCTTCCACCTCGCGTGGCCGGCGGACGTCTCGAGTTCACCCCGGTTCCGGGGTGTCCGATAGTGGTCGAGGATGATCTCGCGGTAGAGCTCTTCAAGTCCGGGCATCACGACTTCCTGACTGGTTCGATCCGTGCCGATACTGGCCTGGCATCAGAATCCGAAGATATCGCTTGCGCCGTCGAGGCCGTCAGCCAGCGCGTCGATGTCGGCTTCATCGTTGTAGAGGTACACGCTCGCACGGGTCGTGGCATTGACGTTGAGCGTCTTCATCAGCGGCTTCGCACAGTGGTGCCCGGCCCGCACGCAGACGTTCGATTCGTCGAGGACTTGGCTCACGTCGTGGGGATGGAGGTCACGGAAGGCGAAGCTGAACACGCCGCCACGGACCTCGACGTTGTCGGGTCCGTAGATGGCGATCTCGTCGCCGAACCGGCGCTCCAAGGTGTCGAGGGCGTAGCGCGTCAGCTGCATCTCGTGCTGACGAACGTTGACCATGCCGAGATCTTCGAGGAACTCGATGGCAGCGGTGAGGCCGGCCGCTTCGATGATCGGCGGGGTGCCCGCCTCGAACTTCGCGGGGACCGGCGCCGTAGTGAACCCGTCGAAGGTCACCGTGTCGATCATGTTGCCGCCACCCAGGAACGGTGGCATCGCATCGAGGATCGCCATCTTCCCCCAGAGCATGCCGATACCGGTTGGGCCACACATCTTGTGGCTGGAGAACGCGACGAGGTCGGCGTCCCATGTCTGGACGTCGGTGACGTTGTGCGGCACGAACTGACAGGCGTCGACGATCGCGAGGGCACCGGCGGCGTGGGCGGCGGCGCAGAGCTGTTCGGTCGGCGGAATCGTGCCGAGGACGTTGCTCATCGCCGTGAACGACAACACCTTCGCGCCGTCGAGCAGTTGGTCGAGGTTCGACAGGTCGAGCCGGCCATCTGCGGTCATGCCGATCCAGCGGATCTCGATGCCGCGCTCCTGCGCGAGCATCTGCCATGGCACGATGTTGGCGTGGTGCTCCATCTCGGTGAGCACGACCACGTCGCCCGCGCCGAGGTTGGCTCGACCCCATGCCATTGCAATGAGGTTCATCGCTTCGGTGGCGTTCTTGGTGAAGACGACCTCGTCGGCCGACGGTGCGTTGATGAACCGTGCGACTGCGTGGCGGGCACCCTCGTACACCTCGGTCGCCTCGCCGGCGAGCCGGTAGGAGCTGCGGTTGATCGGCGCGTAGCGTCTCCTCCATGAACGTCGTCATCGCGTCGATGACCCGGCGGGGCTTCTGCGATGTGTTGCCCGAGTCGAGATAGACGAGGCGTGCGCCGTCGATCGTTCGATCGGTCAGCAGTGGGAACTCGGCTCGGACAGCGGCGACGTCGAACATCTCAGTGCACCGCCGGCATCGACGCGAGCCCCGAACCCACCGCGTCGAATGCATCGCAATGGCCGGCGGGAACACGCAGGTCGTCGACATCGGGCAGGGGAGCGGCCACGGACCTCATTGTACGAGCTCGGATCGTTGCGCCCGGCCTGGTGATGCGACGTATCCTGAACGGCCGATGGCCGACCGGGTGGAGCGACTGACGAACCTGCTCGCGGTGCTGCTCGAGACCCGCAGTGGGCTGTCGCTGCGCGAGATCGCGGCGGCGCTCGACGGGCAGTATCCGACCGACGAGAAGGCGCGGCGGCAGGCGTTCGAGCGGGACAAGCTCGCCCTCCGCGAGATCGGCGTGCCGATCGAGATGGAGGTGCAGGCCGGCGACCGGTACGCCGGTCAGACGCGGTACCGCATCGATCGGGCGAGCTACGAACTCGACGACCTCGATCTCGCGCCCGACGAGATGCGCGCGCTGCAGGTGGCGGTCGCCACGGTGCGCACCGACTCGGGCGTCGGACGTGATGCACTGCTCAAGCTCGGCGGCGGAGTCGGTTCGATCGACCGTCCGCCGGTTTCGGCGGTGCTGCCCGACCGTCCCGAGCTTCCCGCTGATCCGGTCGGCGGTCGCGTCCCGCTCGACGCTCACGTTCGAGTATCGCGGACGAGCAGCGGACCGTCGAGCCGTGGGGTGTGCTGCTGCGTGGCGGATTCTGGTACGTGGTCGGCCACGACCGGCTGCGCGACGCCAAGCGAACGTTTCGCGTCGACCGCATCGATGGCGAGATCGCCGTCGGTGCGCGCCGGCGACTTCGAACGGCCGTCCGATTTCGATCCCGCGGACGGCCTTTCCGGCCGACCCGAAGCAGATCGGCCACGCCGTCGACGATGCGGTCGAAGCGACGGTTCGGGTGTCGGCGGCCCGCGCTGCGGCGACCGAACGTGAGCTCGGCGCCGACCGCGTCGATCGCCCGACACCCCGACGGGTCGATCGACGTGTTGGTGCCGGCGACCAATCTCGACGCCTTCCGGTCGTGGGTGATCGGGCTGGTCGACCACGCCGTGGTGCTCGGCCCGCCGCGACGTCCGCGACGACATCGTGGCGTGGCTCCGGCAGGTGGCGGGTCCGGACGACGCATCGGTGGGTGACCGATGAACGCGAGCCGTGGCGGGCCGCGCAACGCCCAGGACCGGCTGCGCCAGTTGCTCGTGATGCTGCCCTGGTTGATGGAGGCCGGTGAGGTGCCGCTCGCCGACGTCGCCGAGCGGTTCGGTCTCACCGAGGCGCAGGTCACCAAGGATCTCGAACTCGTCGCGATGTGCGGCCTGCCTCCGTACGTCGACGAGATGATCGACGTGTTCGTCGACGAGGGGATGGTCTTCGTCGGCGTCCCGCGGTTGTTCACCCGCCCGTTGCGGCTGACCGCGCCGGAGGGTTTCGCGCTGCTCGCGTCGGCGCGGACGGCGATGGAGCTTCCGGGCGCCGATCCCGACGGCCCGCTCGCACGCGGGCTGGCCAAGCTCGCCGATGCGCTCGGCCAGGTCGGCCTCGACGCCGACTCGCGACGCGGACCGCCGGCGTCGTCGTCGACCTCGAGCGCCCCGCGTCGACCGACGATCTGATCGACGCGGTCGCCGCCGGCGCCGAGTTGCGCATCGAGTACTACTCGCCGTCCCGCGGCGAGGTGTCGGAGCGGACGATCGTGCCGCGGCACGTGTTCGCCGAGCTCGGGCAACTGGTACCTGCTCGCCGACGACGATCGATCGGGTGAGCGTCGGACGTTCCGCATCGATCGCATCGAGTCGGTCGACGACGACCGGCGAGACGCATCCGCTCGACCCCGACGCAACCGCCCCCGAGTCGTTCTTCGCCGACGTCGACCTGCCGCGAGCGCGACTCCGCCTCGCACCGCGCGGCGCAGTGGATCATCGACCGGTACCCGGTCGACGCGGTCGAGCCGGTCGTCGGCCGAGGCGGTCGCGCGCCGGATGCGGTCGACGTGGTGCTGCCCGGTGGCGAGCCAGTGGTGGCTCGATCGGCTGCTGGTCCGCCTCGGCCCGCATGCCGAGGTGCGTCGAACCGCGCGACGGTGGCGCGGGCGCCCGCCGCCTGGCGGCGACGATGCTCGCCAACTACGAGCTGACGCGAGTCAGCCTCGTCACCGGCCGGTTCGCCGCGGTCGGTCGAGGAACGGTTCGAGATCGTCGACGTCGGTGACGTCCGTGGGCGCGCAGGAGATGCGGGAGCACGGCGGCGGTGGCGAGCGCGTCGGAGCGGGCTTCGTGCGGACGGTCGAGCGTGACGCCGTAGCGATCGCACACGTCGGCGAGCCGATGTGAGCGGGCCCGCTCCGGATCGAGCCGCCGCGACATCCGCAACGTGCACAGCCGTCGCTCGAGCGTGTCGGGGCGCGACGTGGTCGAGCGCGCTGCGTCGAGCGGCGTTGAGGAGGAACTCGCCGTCGAAGCGCGCGTTGTGCGCGACGAACATCGAGTCGCCGATCCGCTCGGTCGAGTTCGTCGAGCACGGCGTCGAGCTTGGGGCGCCTGCTTCAGCATCGGCCGGGTGATGCCGTGGATGTGGGTCGGCCCCACCCGACCGAGTGGCCAGCGCAGCTTGACGAAGGAGTCCCACTCGTCGAGCACGGTCCCGTCGGCATCGACGGTGACGACGGCCAATTGCAGGATCCGGTGCCGGCGAACGTTCAGCCCGGAGGTCTCGACGTCGACGACGGCGAAGGTCGGGAGGGCCATGGCCACCACCCTAGACAGGGGGTGTCACAGAGATCGTCACGGCGGCGATCGCGGCGACGCGAGTCGGTGCGACGGCGCAGTCGCGACGGTTCAGCAGGCGGTGTTGTGATGCCGGGCGCGGATGCCGATCGGCGCCGACACCGTGAACCCGAGCAGGTGGCGGTCCTCTTCGGACTCGCCGGCCCAGAAGCCGTACTCGCGGTTCTCCCGGGCGAAGTCACGGCAGGGCTCGGCCACCGGGCAGGCGTCGCACAGACGCTGCGCCTTGGCCTCGCGCCGGGCTCGAGCCTGCGGCCGCTCGGCCTTCGGGGGGAAGAAGAGCCGGGTGTCGCCCTTGCAGTTGGCATGGTCTCGCCAGTCGTGATCGCTCGTCCCGTCGCTCGTGCTCACGCTGGGTTTCGATCTCGATGATGGCCATGCCGCTGGCTCCTTGCCCCGACGGATTTCGGAAGGTCGCCGAGTCGAGGGGAGACCTGACGATGTATTTAACACTAAATGACAATGGCGATGCGCTCGCAAGTGCCCTGAGCAGGGGTTGTTGATCCGCGCGACGTGGGTGGTGGCCTCGGCGCCGCCTGCGCGGATCCAGTGGGCCGCGCCGTCGGCGTCAGAGCAGTTCGGCGGCGAGGCTCGCGACGTCGCTGCGTTCGCACGCGGTGAGCGTGATGTGGCCGAAGCAGCGCTGATCGGCGAACGCCGACGTGAGCACGCTGAGGGCGTTGTTGTTCTCGCCGAGGTACGGGGCGTCGATCTGGCTCGTGTCGCCGGTGAAGATCACCTTCGTGCCCTCGCCGACGCGGGTGAGGATGGTGCGCAGCGTCGTCGGCTCGAGGTTCTGCGCCTCGTCGATCAGCGACCATCTGGCGCTGCAGCGAACGCCCCCGCAGGAACGTCACCGATTCGAGCGAGAGCTGGCCGCGGTCGGTGAGTTCGTCGATCAGGCCCGCGGGCGTCGTGGCTGTTGCCGTGGTCGGTGAGCGCAACGATCGCATCGTGGATCGCCGACATCCACGGATCGAGCTTCTCGTCGAGCCCGCCGGGGAGGAAGCCGACGTCGGCGCGGCCGACCGGGACGAGCGGTCGGTACACGGCGAGCCGCTCGTAGCGCTGCTGCTCGACGACCATGCTCGAGCCCGGCCGCGATGGCGAGGAGCGTCTTGCCGGTGCCGGCGCGACCGTCGAGCGCGATCACGGAGACGTCGGGATCGAGCAGCAGTTCGAGCGCGAAGCGCTGCTCCTTGTTCCGCGGGCGCAGCCCCCACGGCTCGGCGGCTCTGGTGTCCGAGCAGGACGAACTCGTCGCCGACGGTGCGGACGAGCGCCGACTGCGACCCCGAGCGGAGGACGGCGAATTCGTTCTCGCTGGGTTGCTCCGACGGCGTCGGTGACCGCGTCGAGCGCGATCGCACCGGCGGCGTAGAGGCAGTCGATCTTCTCGTAGCGCGGTGTCGATCGTGGTCCAGCCGATCGCCGCGACGGGATCGGTCGGACCGGGTCGGCGTGTGTTCGGCGGCATCGACGCCGAGGTGGGCGGCCTTGATCCGGAGTGCGGCGTCGTTGCTGACCATCGTGGTCGGACCGAAGTCGGACTGGCCGATCGCGGCGCCGATGATCCGGTTGTCGGGAACGGCCGGATCGAGTCCGTGCTCGATGAGCAGGTGCTTGCGGATGTTGTTGATCTCGATCTGCAGCGTGGCGGTGCCGGTGCCGGTCGGGACCGGCTCGGCGAGCGAGCCGCCGTGGGCGACCCGCAGCTCTTCGAGCGTGCGCAGTGCCGTGCGTGCCGCGCGTCCGACGTCGTCGGAGCGGCTCTTGAGGCCGTCGAGTTCTTCGACGACGGTGAGCGGGACGACCACGTCGACGTCGCGGAACTCGAGGACGCAGCTCGGGATCGGCGATCAGCACCGAGGTGTCGAGCACGAGTCGCGTTCGGATCTCGGCTGGGGTTCCGCCGCTGTCACCTCCTCCCGTGGTCTCGGCCGACTCGATGGCGGCGTCGTCATGGGAGGTGGACAGATCGGTCACGATCACTCCTGGTGTGAGTTGTCTCGATGGTGCGGAAGGGGGCTCATGCGCAACAGCTCTTGTTGTAGCCCACCGAGTCGTGCCGGTGCGTGATGGTGCGAAGATGCGTGCGTGACGACCGATCGAGGCTCCCGCTGCGCACTGCGTGTTCTGTCGGATCATCCGTGGTGACGAGCCGGGCGAGGTGGTCTGGGACGACGAGTCGCCGTGGGCATCCTCGACCGCCGGCCGCTCTTTCACGGGCACACGCTCGTCGTGCCTCGGCGCCACGTCGTGACGCTGGCCGATCTCGGCCCGGCGACGTCGGTCCGTTCTTTCGTCGGGTGCAACTCATGGCGGCGGCGATGCCGGAGGCGACCGGATGCACCGGAACGTTCGTGGCGAACAACAACGTCGTCAGCCAGAGCGTTGCCCACCTGCACGTCCACGTCGTTCCGCGGGTGAAAGGCGACGGCCTGCGTGGATTCTTCTGGCCGCGCACGACCTACGCGGACGGCGAACTCGAGGCGGTCGGAACGCGGCTGCGTGAGGTGTTCGGTCGCGCCGGGGACCCGGACATCGGAGTCGCCGACGGCCGGCTGATCCCAGTCATTGCAAGGGTCTCCCCACCCTGTCATTGCATCTGCAACGAGATCTAGGGTTGCGTTCGGGGTGGTCCGAGCAAGTCACATGGATGTCATTCGGCTCCCCGACGGAGCCGTGGTCCCGGCTTCGGCCGGGGTGAACAGCAACAGATCCATCCACGAAAGGGTTCCAACATGGCAACCAAAGCAGAAATGATCGAGGCAGTCGCTGACGCAGCTGGCATGTCGAAGGCCGACACCGAAAAGGCGATCGGAGCATTCTTCGATCACGTCACGGCCGAGATGCAGAAGGGCGAAGCGGTCACCTGGCCTGGCTTCGGCAAGTTCAGCACCTCGGCGCGCGCTGCTCGTACGGGTCGGAACCCGCAGACCGGCGCACCGGTGAAGATCGCCGCGTCGACCGCCGCGAAGTTCTCGTCGAGCTCCGCCCTCAAGGAAGCCCTCAACGGCGAAGAAGAAGTGACCTGATGGCTGCCAAGCGTCCAGCCAAGAAGAAGGCTGCAGCGAAGAAGGCTCCGGCCAAGAAGAAGGCAGCCGCGAAGAAGGCTCCGGCCAAGAAGAAGGCAGCCGCGAAGAAGGCTCCGGCCAAGAAGAAGGCAGCCGCGAAGAAGGCTCCGGCCAAGAAGAAGGCAGCCGCGAAGAAGGCTCCGGCCAAGAAGAAGGCAGCTGCGAAGAAGGCTCCGGCCAAGAAGAAGGCAGCCGCGAAGAAGGCTCCGGCCAAGAAGAAGGCACCGGCGCGCGAAGAAGCGCTGACGCCACGGGCCGGATCGGACCCGACGATCAACGAGAACGGGCGGCGGCTTCCGAGCTGCCGCCCGTTTCGCGTCTCCGCTACAGAGCGCTCGATCAGCTTTGAACACCTCGGCGGCCGCCATGTCGTGAGGGGCACCGAGCTCGGCGAGGCGGCTCCGAATTCGGTCGCGGAAGCCCTCGAGTTCGCTGTCGTCGACGGCCTTCATGGTCGACTCGAACTGGCTGTCGTGCGCCTCCAGCGCGTCGAGTTTCACGTCGACGACGTCGCTCACGTCCTCGCGTGGTCGGGCTCGTCGGCCTCCCACAGCAGCAGGGCGTCGGGCCGGTGATGGTCGGCACCGGGTGCTCTTTGAAGAAGTGTGGGTCCCGAGCCGCAACGATCCCCTCGCAGGCCAGCAGGCCGGCGTGGCGGTGATCGGGGTGGAGGCGATATCGCTTCCACGGATCGTGGCCGAGCACGACACTCGGTCGGAGTTCTCGAATGGCGAGCGCGACGCGCCCCGGGCATCGAGGCCACTGTCGAGTTCGCCGTCGACGTACTCGAGGAACCGCACCTCGCCGGCCTGATCGCCGGCGAGTCGACGGGCGGCCTCACGCTGCTCGACCTGGCGTCGAGCTGCGAGCGCGACGACGTCGACGTCGGCGTCCCAGGTGCCCTTCGAGCCGTCGGTGCACACGAGGTGGTGGACGACACATCCGTCGGCTGCCCACTTGGCGAGCAGACCGCCGCACCCGAACTCGACGTCGTCGGGGTGTGCCCCGATCGCCAGCGCCGACGACGGCGTCGGCAGGTTGCGCGACCATTCGGTCACGGACGTCGATGGGTGAAGTGGTTGACCGGGATCGTTGGCAGCCATGACGGAAGTACCTCTCGGAGCAGTGGATGGGTGAGGTCGGACGGGTGTGTCGAGGTCGATCGACAGGTGATGGTCGAACCGGACCTCGGTCGTCGGTGTGCGTGCCGACGCCCGGTGGCGGCGGAACGAGCCGGGGCCGTATTGGGCCGAGATCGGCGATGCCGTCGGGAAACGACATCACGTTGGTGCCGTCGCGACGGCGGTCGGGGACGAAGGTCGAGGTCGCCTGCCGGGCGATCTCGACGAGACCGTGCGGGGAGCGGGAGGTCGGCGTGCGTGACGACGACGTGATCGAACCCGGCTGCGGCGATCGGCCGCCACCCCGTCGTCGACGGCTCCGTTGAGACCGAGCTGCGCGGTCCAGAGCACGGTGGCACCGACGTCGTCGGCCCACCGCCGTACGTCCGGGTCGTCACAGACGACGAAGACCGGGGTGGCGCCGAGCGACTGCGACCACACCGTCGGCGAGCCAGCGGGCCAGACGGATCCGATCGGTCGGGGAGAGCACGGTGGCGAGACGTTGCTTCGCTTCGGTGAATGCCTTCACGGGCACGAGCACGGCGACGTCCACCCGGCGAGTGTAGGAAGTGCGCATCGAGTGAGTCGCACTACGGTGGGCACGGCGCACGCCGACCGTCGACGCGTGGCGGAGGGTGTGAAGTTTCGCCCGAGGGTGCTCGACCTCGCCGGAGCAGCAGGCGTCGAGATGCCGATCACCGAACAGGTGGTTGCGGTGTGTCACGAGGGTCGCTCCGCACGCGATGCGCTCGCTGCGCTGATGGACCGGGACGCGAAGAGCGAGCTGCGGTGAACCGACCACGGCTGCGGTCGGGTGCCATTTCGCTGCTTGACTGACCGCATGACGACCGCGTCGCTCGCCGATCTCGACACCGGGATCACGCTCGGTTCCACCGGCCAGCCGGCCCGGTGGACGCTCAGTCCGCTGGGGTGCGGTCACGCCGTGGGGACAGGCGGATCCGGTCACGCTCGACTGGTACGTCGCCGCCGACGATCGCTGGCACGTGCCGGCCCAGGAGCCGACGGTCCGCCAGGAGCGAATCGAGGGCACACCGGTCGTCGAGACGCGGATCCGAGTTCCCGATGGCGATGCGGTGCAGCGCGTGTGGGCCGTTTCCGATGTCGGCGGCACCGTGATCGTCGAGTTCGAGAACGAGTCGCCGATGCCGTTCGCGATCGCGCTCAGTCGGGCCTGACGTGGTCACCGAGCGTCCGCCGGCCGACGTCCCGATCCAAGGGATCGAGCTTCCCGGCGATGCGATCGTCCTTCCGGTCGGCCACCGCTCGACCGTGCGTGTTGCCCTGGCTTCGGCCGCGGGCGCGGCGTTCCCGTCCGCGGGGCTTGCCCAGGTGCCGCCCGCGCTCGCGGTGGTGCGTGGTTGGACGCGCGATCGTCGAACAGGCGAGCCGCCTGGTCCTCCCCGACGAGCGGCTCGTCCACGCCGTCGTCGCGGCCCGTTGCGACCTGCTGCTGGAGGGCCCCGTCGATCCGGCCGACGATCCGGTCGGGTTCCTGCTCGACGTCGCCGAACTGGTCCGGTGTGGTGATGCCGCCGACGCATGGCTGTGGAGATCGTGGAGCCGGCCGAGCGCGTGGCCAGGCTCGCCGCGAAGCGTTCGACTGCTTCCGATTTCGTGGCATCAGCGCTGCAGGCACTCGCCGCCGCACACGTGGTCGCTCAGCGAGCCGGCGACGACCGTGCGGCCGGCGACATCGACCGGATGATCGAGCGCGTCATGCAGAAGCGCTCCGACATCGACGGGTCCGCCGGGGTCATCGCGTCATTCGCCGACCTCCGACGGTCGACGTCGGTCGGGCGGTTCGTCCGATCGGTCGAGCGGCGGATCGTCGACGGCGGACGGTTCCTCACCGGCGGCATGCCGACGTCGTGGCTCGGCAACAACTTCGAGGTTCACGGGCTCCCGACCTCGCCGGCGACGACGGCGTCGTTCGCCGTCCGCTGGCACGGCGAACGACCAGCGGTGCTGTGGGAGCAGCAGGGCGACCCGTCCGTCGAACTGTCGGCACCCGACATCGACCCGGACTGGCTGACCACCGAGCGGTCGGGGGAGGCGCTCTGGCCCGCTCCGTGGTGGAACGCCCGAAGCGCACCGGACTGCAGGTGACCGTCGATCCCGACCAGGGCACGAGCTTCGTCTGACGGCGGCGCCGTGTCGAGGACGAATCGAGCGGAGATCGTGGCATCGAAGAAGCGGGCACCGACCCGGGAGATCGAGAAGTCGCTGTGGGCGCAGGGTCACGACATGGTCGTCGGCATCGACGAGGTCGGTCGCGGAGCGTGGGCCGGTCCGCTGATGGTCGGTGCAGCCATCCTGCCGCGCGACACCCGGGTCAACGGTGTGCGCGACTCGAAGCTGCTCACCGAGGCGAAGCGCGAGTTCCTGTTCGACCGGATCGCGGACTGGTGCGTGACGTGGTCGGTCGGTGCCGCGAGCCAGGACGAGTGCGATCAGCTCGGGATGTCGGCGGCGCAGAAGCTCGCCGCTGCTCGGGCGATCGCCGGGCTCGAGGTCGCACCCGACGTCGCGGTCACCGACGGCACGTGGGACTTCGTGTCTCCCGTCGGTGCCCAAGGTCGAACTCGCCGTGAAGGCCGATCTGCGGTGTCTGAGCGTGGCCGCGGCGAGCATCCTCGCCAAGGTCGTGCGCGACCGCGAGATGCGGGCGTGGGCGGAGCACTATCCGCCACTGGTCGTTCGACACGAACAAGGGGTATCCGTGCCCGGTTCACAAGGCGGCGCTGCTGGGCTACGGGCCGTCGGCGATCCATCGACGCAGCTGGGTGTTCATGGAGAACTACAACCCGTGGACGGCGATCAGGCGAACGCCGCCGGCGGGTCAGGCGCAGCTCTTCTGAGGCTGCGGCGACCGGTCCCGGTCGTCAGGCGCCGGAAGTTGCGGTCCACGAGCTCGTCGGAGCATCGACCGAACGGCGTCCGGGTCGGCGAGGCGCCGTGGCGGCGATCGTGTCGCCGGCGACCGACCTTGACCGCCAGGTCGCCGTCGCCGAGTCGGGCGAATGCGTCCTCGTCGGGAACGTCGTCGCCGATGTACACGCACGACGCGGGCCCCACCTCGGCGCGCAGCGCGTCGAGCGCGGTGCCCTTGTCGGCGTCGCGGGTCATCAATTCGAGCACGTTGCTGCCCTCGTGGCACGGTGTGTCCGTCGAGTTCGCGCCTGCCGCTGCATCGCCCATTCCAGCGCCTCGCGGCCCCGTCGCGGGTCGGCCTCGCGCACGTGGACCACGACGCTCGTCGGCTTGCGTTCGACCCACGCGCCGTCGCCGGCGCGTTCCGCGGCTTCGGAGAGGAGCGCGTCGAGCGAGCGAGGCGCTCGGCCTCGTCGTCGGTCGAGTTCGACGTGGCCGTGCCCTCGCCGTTCGGCGCCGTAGCTGCCCCACGACCTCGAGTCGAGTCGTCGAATCCGAACTGGCTGAGCCCGGCGAGCGATCGCCCCGAGAGAACTGCGACGGTCAGGTCGTCATGGCGAGCGAGCTGTGTCGAGGTCCGCGCCGACGCCGGGCGTGAGCGTCGAGTCGTCGGCGTGATCGGTGAGCGGTGCGAGCACGCCGTCGCAGTCGAAGACGACGAGCGTCGGGCGAACGAGTGCGGCGATCGATCGGGCGAGCGCAGCTCGATCCGGAGTCGTCGAGCGGTGACTCGGTCGACGTCACGAGCTCCCCGGCGTCGGCGAGCGCGGCGAGGAACCGGTCGGCCCAACCCTGCACGTCGCTCTTGCGGATCTGGTCGCGAAGGCCGGCCATCCGCTCGCGCCGCTCGTGGCGGTGCATCTCGACGGCCTCGACGATTGCGTCCTGCAGGGCGCGGTCGTCGTGTGGGTTGACGAGGACGGCGTCGGTCAGCTCGTCGGCGGCGCCGGCGAACTCGGACAGCACGAGGACGCCGTCGCCGTCGATGTGGGCGGCGGCGTACTCCTTGGCCACGAGGTTCATCCCGTCGCGGAACGGCGTGACCAGCATGACGTCGCCGGCGCGGTACAGCGCGACCAGGTCGTCGTAGGGGAGGGTCTGGTAGAGGTAGTGGACGACGGGCAGCCCGATCGGCTGAAGCGTCCGTTGATCTCGCCGACCAGTCGTTCGATCTCGGCTCGCTCGTCCTTGTAGTGCTCGACCGCTTCACGCGTCGGGGTGGCGACCTGGACCATGACATGGCGTGCAGGGTCGAGTCGCCCGTCTTCGAGCAGCTGGGCGAAGGCCTTGAGGCGCAGCCCGATGCCCTTCGTGTAGTCGAGCCGGTCGACGCCGAGCATGATCACCTCGGGGTCGCCGAGGCGAGCGCGGATCCGGCTGGCCCGCTGGCGGGTCGCCCGCCCGGCGGCGATCTCTTCGACTTCGGCGAAGTCGATCGAGATCGGGAACACCCCGGCACGGACGTCGTCGCCCGTCGAAGAGCACGACGTTGCCCTCGCTTTCGGCGTCGAGCAGCTGTTGGGCGGCGGCGATGAAGTTCGGTCGCACCGGTCGGGCGCTGGAAGCCGACCAGGTCGCAGCCGAGCAGGCCCTCGATGATCTCCGTCGCGCCACGGCAGGCGGGTGAACAGCTCGACCGGCGGAAACGGGATGTGCAGGAAGAAGCCGATGGTCAGATCCGGGCGCGGTGCTCACGGAGCATCCCGGGGACGAGCTGCAGCTGGTAGTCGTGGATCCAGACGACCGAGTCCGCCGGGGCGATGTTCGGCGAGGGTGACGGCGAAGCGTTCGTTGACGGCGTGGTAGGCGTCCCACTGCTCGCTGTCGTAGGTCGACTCGCGTAGCGCGTCGTGATACAGCGGCCAGAGCGCGTCGTTCGAGAACCCCTCGTAGTACAGCTCGATCTCCTCGGCGCTGATCGCGACCGGGTGCAGTTCGACGCCCTCGACGGTGAACGGGTCGGCAGCGTCGTCGGGGTCGCCGGTCCAGCCGACCCACGTGCCGCCGCTTTCGCGCAGCATCGGAAACAGGGCTCGAACGAGACCGCCGGGCGACGGAGTCCAACCGCCGTCGTCGGTGCGCATCACCGGGAGCCGGTTGGCAGCGATGACGATCGGGCGGTCGATCGGGGGGCCGGCGAGGAAGCGGATCGTCCATGTCTCGAGGATGCCACGAACGGCACCGTGTGCACCACAATCATCCGTCGTTCACCGTCGACACCGTCGTTGGGACGAGCTCGACGGAGACTGACCGGATCCGTTCGGGTCCGGCCGGTCGGGCGCGATCAGATCGTGTCGAGGGCCGCTGCGAGGTCGTCGACCAGGTCGGCGGCGTCCTCGATGCCGACCGACAGCCGGACCAGGTTGTCGGGGACCTCGAGCGGTGAGCCGGCGGCCGACATGTGGGTCATCGCACCGGGATGCTCGATGAGGCTCTCGACGGCGCCGAGCGACTCGGCGAGCGTGAAGATCGAGGTCGCGTCGGCGACCCGCATCGCGGCGTCGCGTCCGGCCTTGACCTGGAACGAGACCATGCCACCGAAGTCGCTCATCTGCTTGGCAGCGGCAGCGTGGCCCGGGATGGTCGGGGAGCTGCGGGTACAGCACCCGCTCGACGGCGTCGTGGCCGACGAGCAGGTCGACGATCGCCCGTGCGTTCTGGCAGTGGCGATCCATGCGGACGGCGAGCGTCTTGACGCCGCGGAGCACCAGATAGCAGTCGAACGGCGCGGGCACGGCTCCGGCCGCGTTCTGCGTGAACGCGATCGCGCTCGGCGAGGTCGTCGTCGCTCGTGGCGACGAAACCGCCGACCACATCGCTGTGCCCGCCGAGGTACTTGGTGGCGGAGTGCACGACGATGTCGGCGCCGAGCGTGATCGGCTGCTGGAGGTACGGCGTGGCGAACGTGTTGTCGACGACGACGATGGCGCCGCGCTCGTGGGCGATCGACGCGATCGCCTCGATGTCGAAGCAGGTGAGCAGCGGGTTGGTCGGTGTCTCGAGCCAGATCATGCCGGTGTCGTCGGGCCAGTCGGCGCGCAGCGCATCGAGGTCGGTGAGGTCGACCGCGGACCACGGGAAACCCATCGGGCTCCACACCTTCGAGATCAGCCGGAACGTGCCGCCGTAGGCGTCGTTGCCGAGCAGCACCCGCTTGCCGCCCGATGGGGTGGGGTGAGCAGACGCAGGATGTTGTCCTCGGCGGCCAGACCGCTCGCGAACGACATCCCGTAACGGGCCTGTTCGAGCGAGGCGATCTGGGTCTCCATGGCCGATGCGGGTCGGGTTGCCCGACCGCGAGTACTCGAATCCCTTGTGGTTGCCGACGCCGTCCTGCGCGAACGTCGTCGACAGCGAGATCGGTGTGACGACGGCACCGGTGGTCGGGTCGGGGTCCTGGCCGGCGTGGATCGCACGGGTCGAGAACCCGGCCGACATGTCGGCCTGCTTGTGGTCGTCGGAATGGCGTGGTGTCTGTGTCAGTCACGGCCGACGGCGTCCTCTGCGATTGCGGTGAAGTAGGAGAGCAGGTCGGTGCGGGTGAGCACGCTCAGCGGGCGACCGCCCGAGAGCACCAGCAGTGCCGGGGCGGTCTCGAGCATCTGCGACGGCGAGCTCGACCGGTCTGGCCGACGCCGATGGTCGGGAGCTTGGCGCCCATGATCTTCTCGACCTCGGTGTTCATCGCGCTCGGGTCGCGGTGGATGACCTCCATCAGCTCGAGCTCGTCGACCGACCCCGACACCTCGGCGTTGGCGAACGGTGGCGTGTTCTTGCAGACCGGCAGCTGGCTGACGCCGTTCGAGCGCATGATCTCGATCGCTTCGCTGACCGGCGCGGACGGGTTCACGTAGAGCAGGTTCTCGATCGATGCGTTGCGGGTGTCGAGCACGGCGCCGACGCACTGGTCGCATTCCTTGAGGAACCCGAAGTTCATCATCCAGCTCTCGTTGAAGACCGTCGACAGGTACCCGCGGCCCGAGTCGGGGTTGAACACGACGACGACCGCGTCGTCGTCGGCCGCCTTGGCGACCTTCATCGCTGCTGCGACCGCGGTGCCGCCCGAGCCGCCGATCAGGATGCCCTCGGTCTCGCTGACGTAGCGGGCGGTGAGGAAGCTCTCCTCGTCGCTGATCGGGATCACCTCGTCCCACAGGTCGCCGTCGTAGGCGGCCGGGAAGAAGTCTTCGCCGACGCCCTCGACGAGGTAGGGCCGACCCGGACCCGCCGGAGAACACCGACGCCTCGGGGTCGGCGGCGATGATCTTGATGTCGGGGTTCATCGACTTGAGGTAGCGGCCGGTCCCGGTGATCGAACCGCAGGTGCCGGCGCCCGCGATGAAGTGGGTGATCCGGCCGTTGGTCTGACGCCAGATCTCGGGCCCGGTCGTCTTCTCGTGCGCGACGGGTTGTGCGGGTTCTGGTACTGGTTCGGGCGGAACGCACCACGCTCCTGGGTGAGTCGCTCGGCCACCGAGTAGTAGCTGTTCGGGTCGTCGGGAGCGACGGCGACGTCGCACACGACGACCTCGGCGCCGTACGCCCGGAGCAGGTCGACCTTCTCCTTGCCGGCCTTGTTCGTCATCACGAACACGCACTTGTAGCCGCGCTGGGCAGCGACGATCGCGAGACCGACACCGGTGTTGCCCGATGTCGGCTCGACGATCGTGCCGCCCGGTTGCAGCTCGCCGCTCGCTTCGGCGGCGAGGATCATCTCGAGGGCCGGTCGGTCCTTCGAGGAACCTCCGGGGTTGGTGACCTCGTGCTTCATCGCCAGCATGCAGGTGATGCCGTGTTCTTCGCTGACCCGCTTCATGCGGACCATCGGTGTCTCGCCGATGAGGTCGAGCACCGAGTCGACGATTTCGGTGCCCTCCAGAGAGGGATGGCGCGTCGCGGGATCGGTCATCTCAGAAAGCTACGCGCTCGGTGGTACTGCGCGCGCACGCGGCTCGCGGTCACCGGAAGATCTTGCCGAGGGCCCGTTCGACCGGACCCGGCTGCGGTGCCTCGAATCCTTCGGGGAGGAGGTGCGGAGCGTGGGCTGCGAGATGGGCTGCAACCGCCGACGCTGACGGATTGACCATGCCGACACCGCCGACGACCACGGTCGGCACCGTCTCGTTGCCGTTCGCGTGCTGCCGAACGATCGTCGGCCTTCGAGGGCTCGTCCCAGATGTTGTGTTCGACGCGCTCGATGCCGAGCTTGTCGAGCTGACGACGCAGTGATGAGCAGAAGCCACACCCGGGCCGCCAGTAGAGGTCGATCTGCGTCGCGGTCGGGGACTCGTCTGCCATGGACCCAACGCTACCGAGGTCGTTGCGGACGCAAGCGGGGCGGCGCGGTGTTTCGGATCCGTTTCAGAGCTCGGATCCGAGACGGCTGGTCTCGTCGTCCGGGGTGAGCCCGTCCGCTGCGAGCAGGTCGAGGCAGCGGTCGTGGGCGCGTCGCGCACCAGCTCGATCACCGGCGGTGGTCAACGCCCGGACGAGCGCCCGATGGCCGCGCTCGGACAATGGCTCGGCGTCGACGGCTCGGCGTGCAAGGTCGAGCGCGGCGGCCGCTTCTCCTCGTGCCTCGCGCAGCTCACTGGCGCGGACGCACACGTCGACGAAATCGAGATGGTGGGTCATTCGCTGGTTGAACGCCCAGTCGGGATCGAGCGCATCGTCGAGGTACGGGCCGGCGTAGCGATCGATCGCATCGAGGCAGTGGGCCAGGGTTTCTCCGGGCCGCCGTTCTGCATCGGCGCGCCGGGCAGCGGCAACCGCCTTGTCGAACTCGAGCGCATCGATGATCAGCCGATCGCTCAGGAAGAGTTCGAGCGACTCGCCGTCGGAGCGAACGTGCCAGGGTGGCCCGGCATCGTCGGAGGGATCGTTCTCCAGCAGGCTGCGGAGATGGTTCAGGGTCGCGCGCAGGTTGTTGCGTGCGGCATGTTCGTCCTTGTCGGGCCACATCAACGCTGCGATCTCGTCCCTGCGCAGCCGCCTGCGGTGGACGAGGAGCAGGAGCAGTTCGCGCACCATCTTGCGGCGGATCGGCGGCGTGTCGGGGTCGGGCGGCGCTCCGACGCTGACGAGCGTGGGGCCCAAGACATTGACGTGGGTGATCAGGGCCGGGCGATGGGGCGTCCGATCGAGCTCTTCGCGGGCGATCGAGGCGATCGGATCGTCGTGGCGATCGATCACGGCGCGGAGAACGCCGCGGGGATCGTGGCGCAACCCTGCGAGGGCGACGTTCGCACGCAACACCCCGTGGCTCATCGCAGCGAGCGCGAGCTCGGCCAGATGCGGTTCGAATGCCCACGTACGGAGCCGTTCGAGGTCCTCCCACGGGAGTCGGGCCGCCAGCGCAGCGGAGTCGTGCTCCCGCAACGCGACGAGGGCCCGGCCGACGTCGGTGGCGACCTGCAGGTCGGGTCCGGTCGTCTCCTCGTCGAAGAACGCCCGCGCCCGAGGGACGAGTGCGTACAGCATGGCGCCGACGTTGCCGAACACGTGGCGGGCGAACCCGTCGAACGGTCCGCTGCTGGGAAGCACCGCGTCCAGCCGAGACGCTGCCGCGTCCTCGTCGCCGTCCATCAGTGCGATCGCTGCCAGCGCGAGGTCGGTCGTGATGGCGCCCCACGATTCGGCGGGAACGCGATCGCGTTTCGCCACCGCGTCCTCGACGAGCGCACGCGCCCGATCGAGGTCACCGGCGCTCGCGAAGCACAGCGCCGTCGCCGCCGCGCCTTCGACCACCAGATGCTGCTGATGGTCTTCGCCGAGCCGGGCGAGGGTGTCGGCGGCCTGTCGTCGGCCGTCCTCGTCGAGCGTTCCGCACCACCAGCGCATCAGCCCGGCGAACCCGCCGCGTCGTTCGAGGATGCGCGCGTCGGGGGTGCGGCTCAGTTCGGCGAGTGCGTCGAGTGAGGCCTGCGCACGACCGGCGTGGCCGAGCAGGACGGCGCGGTAGTAGTCGGCCATCGACGCCACCGGTCGGTAGGCGTGCAACGCCGGTGACTCCATGAGTCGAAGGGCCGACTCGGGCGCATTGCTCAAGAGGAGCAGCCACGACTCGGTGAGCACGAGGGCGGCGGCTGCACCCGTTCCGCCGAGTTGTTCGAGACGTTCGAGTCGCCGCCGCGATTCCTCCAGCCCGCTCGTGTTGCCCGACCGGTAGGCCATGTCGCCGAGGCGGAGCAGTGCGAGAACGGTCACTTCCGGTCGGTCCTGTTCGGTGGCCACGTCGATGGCGAGTTGGAGAGGGGCTTCTGCACGCATCGGCGCGGTCGCGAACACGATGTCGGCGCGCAGCAACTCGGCCTCCGCACAGTGTGCGAGCGATGGCGGGAGCATGTCGACGACCACCCGGCGATCGCTGATCGGCAGCGTGAGCGGAAGATCGCGTGCGAAGTCCGCGAGGAGGTCGAGGGTTGCGTCGTCGTCGCCGGCGGCAACGGTTTCCACGATCGCATCGCGGAGTTGGCCGCGTCGCCGCAGCATCTGCGCCCCGGCGACGAGTGACTCGCGGCGTTCGTCGGGGTCGATGTCGTCGGTGAGGACGCTGCGCCACAGGTCGTGGAGCGCCCACGTGCCATCCGGGGCATGCGCAGTGAGCGGCAGCGTTTCGAGGAGGTCGGTGGCGGTCCCGTCGAAGGTGGTCACCGTCTCGACGAGTTCGTCGTCGATCGAGTCGTGCAGCGCAATTCTGCGCAGTGCGGTGACACGGTCGGCCGACAGCTCGCCCAGCACCTCCTGGGCGACGAACTCGTGTGCGCCCGCGATGCCGGCGTGCGCCTCGAGTTCGACCAGTGCGGGCCAACCGTGTTCGTCGAGCGACGACGGCTCCACGCCGCGCAGTCGGGCGAAGTGGCTGAGCTCGTCATGGGTGAAGGCGAGCATCTCTTCGGTGATCTCGATCACCTCGCCGCGAGCGATCAGCCGGGCGATCCGCAACTCGTGGAAACCGCGGCCGCTGAGGATCGCATCCGCGTTCTCGGGGAGATCGAGCACGAGACCGTTGAGCAGGTCCCATCCGGCGCTCCCGGCCGGCAAGAGGTGGATGTCGTCGACCACCACGGTGACGTAGGCGGGGCTGAGATGCCAGAGCTGGTCGGCGAGCGACACGTCGGAGTCGGCGTCGGGCTGATCGTCGTCGCCGGGGGTGCCTCCGGTTGCGTGGTCGGCGGGCGCGGCCCGGCTGAGGTCGGAGGCGATCGCACCGATCTGCCGGGTCAACGAGTGCGCGAGGTCGGAGCCGTCGACGTCGGACGGACTGATGCGGTGTGTGACGTAGCGGACGCGAGGAGCCGTGACGGGATCGTCGACGGTCTGAGCGACGAGCGTGCTCTTGCCGAAACCCGCGCCCGCCGAGATGAGCGTCGCCGTCCGATCGAACCGCGACGCCATGAGGGCGAGCAGGCGGCTCCGCACCAGCAACGGTCGGTGGACTGCCGCACGTTCGCGACGTCGGGAGCGTGGGGGATCGGGAGCGGTCACTTCGCGTCAATGTAGAAGACGGTGGTGTGTCGGTAGAACCCGACGCCGAGCACTGGCATGATGGGGTCATGTCGCATCTCGGTCTCGTCACCATCGTCGTCGACGACTACGACCGCGCGATCAGGCACTACGTCCAGGACCTGGGGTTCTCGTTGATCGAAGATCTGCCCCAGGGCGACAAGCGGTGGGTCGTCGTGGCGCCTCCGGGCACCGAGCGCGAGCGGCACGCAACGCACGTGCTCCTGGCCGAAGCCGCGACCGACGAGCAGCGGGCCCGAGTCGGTGACCAGACGGGGCATCGGGTCTCGTTCTTCCTGCACACCGATGACTTCGACATGGATCACATGGCGCTCAGTCAGCGGGGCGTCGAGTTCGAGGAGGCGCCGCGGGACGAGCCCTATGGTCGGGTCGCGGCGTTTCGTGACCTGTTCGGCAACCGGTGGGACCTCATCGAGACGATCAAGCGGCTCGACTGAACACAGATGGTCGATGACCGTGGGTGAAGCGCTCGGTCGCCGGATCACCGAGGAGCTCGGCACCTCGGTGGATGCGATGCAGCGGGTTTCGGGCGGTGACGTCGCAGAGGCCTATCGGGTCGAGCTCGCCGACGGCCGCATCGTGTTCGCGAAGACCCACGCCGATCCGCCGCCGCACTTCTTCTCGACGGAGGCGACCGGTCTGTCGTGGCTCGCGGATGCTGCGACGAAGGCGGCGTCACGACCGCTGATCCCGTCGGCCTCGCCGTCGCCCGGGTGGTCGCGTCGGCCGACGATCTGCTGGTGCTGGCGTGGATCGACGAGGGGCATGCCGTCGAGTCGACCGAGACCGACTTCGGTCGCGCGCTGGCGCAACTCCACCGCGTCGGGTCACCGACGTTCGGCCGGATCGATCGCCGCACGACCGGAAGCAGGGCGCTGCCCAACGAGCCGACGGCGACCTGGGCGGAGTTCTACGCTCGGAATCGGCTCGAGCCGCTTGCTCGGCTGGCACGCGACTGTGGGGCGCTCGGTGAGTCGGCGGTGCGCCGACTCCTCGGCGTCGCGGCTCGTCTCGGAGCGGTCGGTGCCGCCGACGAGCCGCCGGCGCTGCTCCACGGCGACCTGTGGGCAGGCAATCGGCTGATCGATCGTCGCGGTCTGAGTTGGCTGATCGATCCGGCAGCCCACGGCGGCCACCGCGAGTTCGACCTCGGGATGATGGCGTTGTTCGGTGGGTTCGGCCACGAGTGCTGGGTTGCGTACGACGACGAGTACCCGCTCGCCGACGGGTGGCGCGATCGCGTGCCGCTCCATCAGTTGGCGCCGCTCGTGGTGCACGCCATCAAGTTCGGTGGCGGGTATGTCGCCGCTGTCGACCGGGCCCTCGACGCGTGCGATCGTTCGCTGTGACGACCGACGTGGCCCGCTACGGGTTCGTCGCCAGCACCGCCGGGCGCCCGCAGCCAACCGGTGGCAGACTCGTCGCATGAGCGCTCCGACTCTCGACACGTCCGTGTACCTCGACCGACTCGACCGGGTCCGGGCCGCGATGGGCGAGCACGACGTCGACGCCGTCCTGCTCTCGGTCGGCCACGACCTGCCGTACCTCACCGGCTACACGGCGATGCCCCTCGAGCGCCTGACGTTGCTCGTCGTCCCACGCGATGGCGACGGCCTCACTGCTGATTCCCGAGCTCGAAGCTGCCCGGGTCACCGAGCAGCCCGGCGTGTTCGACCTCGTCCCATGGGGCGAGACCGACGACCCGACGGCGATCGCCGGCAAGCTGGCCGCAGGTGCGAAGCGGGTCGCTGTCGGTGACCAGATGTGGGCCCGCTTCCTCGTCGAACTGCTCCCGCACCTGCCCGGCGCCGAGTACACCCGTGCGGTCGACGTCGTCGGTGCGCTGCGGCGGACCAAGGACCAGGCCGAGATCGATGCGCTCGCCGCTGCCGGCGCGGCCGTCGACACGATCGCCGGCGAGCTGCAGCGCGGCGAGATCCCGCTCGTCGGCCGGACCGAGGCCGAGGTCTCCGCCCACCTCGGTCGCCGGATCATCGAGGAGGGTCACCAGAAGGTGAACTTCGCGATCGTCGCAGCGGGCGAGAACGCATCGAGCCCGCACCATCATCCCGGCGACCGCGTGATCCGTGAGAACGAGATCGTCCTGTGCGACTTCGGCGGCACGATGAACGGCTACTGCTCCGACACCACGCGCTGCGTGTTCACCGGCGAGATCGCCGCCGACGTGGCCGAGGCCTACGCCGTGCTCCACGAGGCGCAGGCTGCCGGTGTGGCCGCAGCAACGGTCGGCACGCCGTGCGAGGACGTCGATCGCGTCGACCCGCAAGGTGATCGCCGACGCCGGTTACGGCGAGTACTTCATCCATCGAACCGGTCACGGCATCGGTCTCGAGGAGCACGAGGACCCGTACATCGTCGAGGGCAACGACCTGCCGCTCGCCGCCGGCCACGCGTTCAGCGTCGAGCCGGGGATCTACGTGCCCGGGCAGATGGGGGATGCGGCTCGAGGACATCGCCGTCGCCACCGACGACGGCCCGCGTCGACTCAACAACTCCGACCATTCCCTCGTCGCCCTCGCGATAGCGGGTCGGGTCGGACCCGCCCCGCTACGACGTCGGTGCGCCCGTCGTCGGGGCCGTCGTGGAAGACTCCGGGACATGACCGCGATCGACGAACCCGGGACCAAGCTGCCGTTCTACATGAGGGGCAACTACGCGCCGGTCGCACGACGAGGTCGACGCCGTCGACCTCCCGGTCGACGGCCGACTGCCGACCGAGCTGAACGGACGCTTCTTCCGGAACGGCGCCAACCCGCCCGAAGGTGTCACGCCGAGCCACTGGTTCGACGGCGACGGCATGCTCCACGGCATCCGCCTCCGGGACGGCAACGCCGAGTGGTACCGGAACCGTTGGGTTCGCACGAAGCTCTTCGCCGGTGAGCAGCGTTTCGACCCCGAGACGTTCGAGTTCGACCTGACCGCCGGGCGGGCCAACACCCACGTCCTGCGCCATGCCGGCCGCATCTTCGCACTCGAGGAAGGCAGCTTCCCCAACGAGGTCTCCCCCGATCTCGACACACTCGGCCCGACCGACTTCGATGGTGCGGTGACCACACCCGTCACCGCACATCCCCACGTGTGTGCCGAGACCGGCGAGATGCACTTCTTCGGCTACGGGCTCGTGTCGGAGCCGTACGTCACCTACTACGTCGCCGACGCAACCGGTCAGGTGATCCACGCGCAGCCGATCGACACGCCCGCCCCGGTGATGATGCACGACTTCGCGATCAGCCGGAACCATGCGATCTTCATGGACCTCCCGGTCGTCTTCGATCTCGACATCGCGCTCGAGCGGTGCCGGGATGCCGTTCTGCTGGCGGCCCGACAACGGCTCGCGCATCGGCCTGGTCGACCGTCGCAAGATCGGCACCGGCGCGCCGGTCGAGACCCGCTGGTTCGACATCGACAGCTGCTACGTCTTCCACATCGTCAACGCCTGGGACGAGGACGACGGCAACGTCGTGGTCCTCGACGCCGGCCGCCACCAGTCGATGTGGGACGGCAGCCCCGACGCTTCGAACCGTGCTACCTCTGGCGGTGGCGGTTCGACCTCCGCACCGGAGCCGTCACCGAGGAGCAACTCGACGACGTGGAACATGCCTTCCCACGAATCGACGATCGCCGCACCGGTCTCGCCAACCGGTACAGCTGGGCCGTGATGGGTCGACCCGACGAGCCGGCGATCACCGACGCCGCCACCGGTGTCGTCAAGTACGACCTGTCCGACGGGTCGTCGACGTTCCACGATTTCGGGGCGGGGCGCTCGACCTCGGAGCCGGTGTTCGTGCCCGTCGACGGTGGTGCGGCCGAGGACGAGGGATGGGTGCTGTCGTTCGTGTACGACAAGGCCGACCAGACCTCACGGTTCGTGGTGCTCGATGCCGCCGACATGGCAGCAGATCCGGTTGCGACCGATCGCACTTCCGCAGCGGGTGCCCCACGGCTTCCACGGGTCGTGGATCGCCGACGAGGACTGATCGACCGGAACCTCGACGCGCTCGCGCGCCGTCGTCAGCCGCTGGCGAACTTCGTCGTGTCGGGTTCGGGCGAGTAGCTCGTCAGCTCGATCGTGACGTCGGCGCCGACGAACTCGGCGAGGGCCCCTGACTCGAGCGCGCAGTAGGTCTTCGTTCCGCCGGCGACGGCGATGTCGACGCACTGTGCGTCCTGACCGGCGATCGACTTCTCGTACGCAGTCGGATCACCGATTCGTCGGACGGCATCGGCACGGAGCCGTTGCGCGAACGCCGGACCGTAGAACGTGTGCGGGAGCTGGGTGTCGCTGATCCGGGCGTCGTTCAGCGAGGCCTCGCATTCGGCGGTCATCAGGTCGCACGTGCGCTCGTCGTTGCCGTCGACGATGAAACGCACCGAACGGGCTGCGTTGTCGACGGTGATCGACCGACGCTGTCCGGCGGCCTGGACGACCAGCCCGGTCGACGACACCGAGTTGAACTTGGTCTCGATGTCGTAGCCGGCGGTGAACTCGGAGTTGTCGACCGAGTCGAGCAGGCCGAGCACGGTGTCGATCTCGGCGTTGCCGGTGGTTTCGGTCGGCATGCGTGTCCTCGTCCTCGAACGACGGTCGCTCACCGGTGAAGCACCCGGCGAGCAGCACGCTCGACGCGACGAGCGCCGACGAGCACCCGGACGTCGGCGCCTCGCCGGCGCAGTGTCAGCCCGAAGAACAGTCATCAGACCGACGAGGCTACGAGGCGTCGCCGCCGTTCGACGTGCAGTTCGCCGTTACCCTCCACCGCCGTGATCAGACTCGAAGCGGCGACGGTGCTGCTGCAGTGGGCGACCGGCGGCATGCTGTTCTGCTGGTTCACCACCCGCCGCCGCGTCGTCGGACTCGGCTACGGCTGGCTCCTGCGGGGCACCTACTTCTGCTTCGCCGCCGGTGCGCTGGCGGCCGGGCTCGCGTTCGGGGTGAACCCGGTCCGCGAGGTCGCGTCGGCCGGCGTTGCGATCGCCTGTCTCGTCGGTCTCGGCGTGTCGATCGTGCGCCGCAAGGCCGGGGTGTCGGGTCAGCACGCCGAGTTCGACCGGCGATCCGAACGCGTCGCGGCGATGACCGGCATCGATCGCCAGGTCGCCGTCGACGAACCGGCCGCGGATGCGACGATCCGATCGCGGACCCGAGTTCAACCCGATTCTCGACCTCGTCCCGGCGCTGATCGGCGCGGTCGGCCTCGTCGCCGCCGCGGTCGATGCCGGTGGCAACACCGTCGTCGCGCTGCTCCGCACGCTGATCGGCGCCGCGTTCATCGGTGCGATCAGCGACGGCATGCTGCTCGGGCACTGGTATCTCGTCCAGCCGGGTCTGCCGCGCAAGCTGCTCAACGAGATGGTCACCGCGCTCGGCTGGCTCTGGCCGCTCGAAGTCGGGGCGCTCCTGCTCCCGGTCGGGATGATCAGCGTGTGGAACGGCTCGGTCGACGACGGCTGGGGTGGCCTGCTCGGCTGGATGTGGGCGATGTGCGCGATCACGACGATCGTGCTCGTCTTCGTCACCCGCGCCGCGCTCAAGGAGCGCTACTACTCGGCGGTGATGGCGGCGACCGGTCTGCTCTACCTGGCGATCCTCACGGCGTTCGGCACCGACATCGTCGCACGCGCCATCCTCGACCAGACCTGACGACCTCGGCGATCGTGCATCGAGACCGCCGCGTGGACACGCATTGACGGTCCGGTTTGACGATGTCGTCCCGTGTGACATGCTCTGACGGATGGCACGTCCGGTGTGGAGTGGAACGATCTCGTTCGGGTTGGTCGCGATCCCGGTCAAGCTGTTCCATGCGGTGCGCAAGAAGTCGGTGTCGTTCAATCAGCTCGACGAGCGCAACCTGGCCCGCATCCGGTACCGCAAGGTCAACGCGGAGACCGGCGAGGAGGTCAGCGACGAGCACATCGTCAAGGGATACGAGGTGGCCAAGGGTCGCTACGTGGTCGTCGACCCCGACGAGCTCGAGCCGTTCATGCCGGCGGCGACCAAGACGATCGAACTCGAGGAGTTCGTCGACCTCGACCAGATCGACCCGGTGTACTTCGACACCGCCTACTACGTCGCCCCCGATGCCAACGCCAAGCCGTACGCGCTGCTCGCGCAGGCGATGGAGGCGTCGGGCAAGGTCGGCATCGGTCGGTACGTGATGCGCAACAAGCAGTACACGGCGGCGATCCGCGCCGAGGAGGGGCGGATGGTGATGTCATCGCTCGCGTACGCCGACGAAGTCGTCGACCCGCTCGAGATCGACGAACTCGCGGCGCTCGACGAGGTCGAGGTGAGCGACAAGGAGGTGCTGATGGCCGAGTCGCTCGTCGAGTCGTTGAGCGCCGACTTCGAGCCCGAGAAGTACCACGACGAGTACCGCGAGCAGGTGATGACCCTGATCGAGATGAAGGCCGACGGTGAGGAGATCACCGCCCCGATGGTCGAGTCGGAGGCGCCGAAGGTGATCGACATCATGGCGGCGCTCGAAGCGAGCGTCGCCGCCGCGAAGGCCAGCCGCGACCACCACCCGGCCAGCCAAGGCCGCGGCGACAGGCGTCGCGTCGCAGCGCCGAAGAAGCCGGCGGCCAAGAAGACGCCGGCCAAGAAGACCGCGGCGAAGAAGAAGCGCGAGCAGGCCGACGAAGAAGTCGGCGGCCAAGAAGCGGCGGCGAAGAAGCGGCGCCGAAGAAGTCGGCCGCCAAGAAGTCTGCGGCCAAGAAGTCGGCGTGAGCCAACCGACGATCGTCGAGATCGACGGGCACGACGTCAAGCTCACGAACCTCGACAAGGTGCTGTACCCGTCGGGCTTCACCAAGGCCGAGGTGATCGACTACTTCGTCCGCGTCGCGCCGACCGCCACCGCGCACCTCGCGGGTCGGTGCATCACGTTCCGCCGGTTCCCCGACGGCGCCGACGCCGACGGGTTCTTCGAGAAGCGGTGCAATCGGTATCGGCCGGAGTGGGTCCCGGTGTCGCTCGGCCCGGGTGATCGGCGCGGCGGCATCGAGTACTGCCGCGTCGAGGACACGGCGACGATGGCGTGGGCGGCGAACCTGGCCGCGCTCGAACTCCACGCCCCGATGGCGCTGGCGGACCGACCTGGAGACACCACGCGCGATCGTGTTCGACTACGACCCCGGCCCCGAGACCTCGATCGTCGAGTGCTGCCAGGTCGCGCTCGCGACGCGTGCCGTGCTCGACGCGGTGCGGCTCGCCGGCTGGTGCAAGACCTCCGGCTCGAAGGGACTGCAGATGTACGTCCCGCTGAACACGCCCGGCGCGACGCATCAGGGAGCTGCCGACTTCGCGCTCGCCGTCGGGCAGGTCCTCGAACGTCAACTCGACGGGCGTGTCACCACCGTGATGGCGAAGGTCGAGCGGCCCGGCAAGGTGTTCGTCGACTGGAGCCAGAACGCGCTCCACAAGACGACGATCGCTCCGTACTCGCTGCGCGCGCGGTCCCGTCCGACCGTGTCGACGCCGGTCACGTGGGACGAGGTGCAGGCGTGCGCCGACGGCGACTGCAGCGCTGGTGTTCGAAGCGCGCCGACGTGCTCGACCGAGTCGATCGGCACGGTGACCTGTTCGCTCCGGTGCTGACGGTCGAGCAGGAACTCCCGACGCCCGACCGCGTGAGGCGGCCCAGCGCCCGTTCGGCGTCTGGGTGACGAGTTCAGGTGATCGTGCCGCCCGCCCGCAGCTCGTCGGCATCGAACCCGAGTTCGGCGATGATCTCCGAGCGTGTGCTCGCCGTGACCCGGAGCGACCCGCCCGACTCGTTGAGGGGTCGCGTGCATCCGGGCGGCGGGGCGAGGTTCACGGATCCGGCCGGCGAGCGGATGGTCGCGTTCGACGAACACGTCGTTGTTCATGACCTGCGGATCGGCGGGAGATCGTCGAGTGTGTTGATCTTCGAGGCGGGCACGTCGTGCTCGCTGCGAGCGGACGACGAAGTCGTCGAGTCGAGCAGCCCGCAGCGGCCTCGGCGAGTTCGACGACCATCGCGTTGGCGTTTGCCATCCGCGACATCGTGTCGACGAAGCGCGGATCGTCGGCCATCTCCGGGCGACCGTACGTGGCGCACAGACCGGCGAACTCCGAGTCGGTGACGGCGGCAGCACTGGCGAAGCCGTCGGCGAGGCGGGTGACGGCGTAGTTCGATGCCAGCGTCGGCTGCCGGTTCACGTCGTCGTCGAGGAGCGCGGCGTCCATCGCCGAGTCGGGCCACAGGAAGGCGATCGCCGTGTCGATCATGGCGAGTTCGATGTGCTGACCGGCCGCCTTGCCGGTCGCCCGGGCGAAGAGGGCGGCCGTGATCGCCTGGGCGGCGGTGTAGGCGGTCGACTTGTCGCAGACGAGCGTGCGGAACATGGCCGGCTCGCCGGTCGCCGGATCGGTCTGGACGCTGGCCAGGCCGGACGCCGCCTGGATCACGTTGTCGTACACGCGGCGTTCGCTGTAGGGGCCGCTCGATCCGTATCCCGAGATCGAGGTGTAGACGAGGTCCGGGTTGATCGCTGCGAGATCGTCGTACCCGAGGCCCAACCGAGCCATCGCGCCGGGCCGGAAGTTCTGGATCACGACGTCGGCGTCCTCGACCAACCGGTGGATCACGTCGCGTCCGCCGTCGGTCTTCAGGTCGACGACCAACGATCGCTTGCCGCGGTTGTTGTTGGCGAAGATGCCGGTCATCCCGTTCTTCGACGTGCCGAGCAGGCGCATGATGTCGCCGAACCCCGGCGTTTCGACCTTGACCACATCGGCGCCCTGGTCGGCGAGCATCATCGCGGCCAGCGGGCCGGAGATCATGACCGAGAAGTCGACTACCTGCACACCGTCGAGAGGTCCCATCCGGACATGTTCCTCGGCTGATCGACCCACCGACGAGCCGGAGGCCGGGTGGTCGCGGTCCGGCCGTGATGGGCAGGCAACGTTCTGCCGCGGGTGCCGCGACCGGAGACGATCGTCGGGTCATCATGGAGCGGTCATGAACGTGCGTCGTGCTCGGATCTTGGTGATCGGTGACCGTGTCGTGTCTCGGCGCCGCCTGCGCCGGCACGGACTCGTCGGCGGAACCGCCGATCCGGCGGTCGCCACGACCGAGGCCGCCGTCGACGATCCGCTCGCCCGCCGCCGACGACGCCCCCGCCACCACCTCGATCCGACTCGCCCGTCGACGACACCAGGCCCGGTTGACGACGACGTCGATCCGTCGGCCGACACCACCGACAGCACTGTCGCGACGACGGATCGACGTCGTCGACCTCGGGACGCGATGACGACCCGTCGTTCGAGCTCGGGCCCGACATCGTCCTCGATGTCGATGTCGCCAGATTCCCCGTGGACGACGCAGGGGTCGGAGGCGGCGGATCGGGGCCCGACGACCAGCCGGACGTGGGAGTTCGCACCGTCACCGACCGGTTGGGCCGGCTTCGACGCCGCACTCGAGTCGCCCTGATCCGGCCGGGGAACACGGCCGCGTCGGTTGCCGTGTCGATCGGCGGCGACGTGGTGCACCGCCAGGCCTTCGGCCTCCGCGACCCTGCTTCGGGAGATCCCGCCGAGCCCCGGGACCGCTTCCGTGTGGCGAGCATCTCGAAGACGATCACGGCCATCACGGTGATGGAGTTGGTGGAGGACGGTGTCATCGGGCTCGACGATCCCGGTCGGACAGTTGGTCGCCGACTCGATCGGCGCCGGCGCCGGTCGGCGCGTCCGGCCGGCTCACGTTTCGGCAATTGCTCACGCACCGCTCGGGATTCGGCAAGTACCAGTCGACGTTCTTCCGGGGTGGTGCCGCCGACTGCGTCGACGCGGCGCGTATCGGGCCTGCGCAGCGGCGCATCGGGCGGTGGCTACGTCTACAGCAACATGAACTACTGCGTGGCCGGCCTCGCCATCGAGGCGATCACCGGGTTGACGTACGAGCAGGCGGTGTACCGCTCGCTGCTCACGCCGCTCGGGATCTCCGGGATGCGTCTCGCCCCGACGTTCGATCCCGGCCCCGACGAGACCCAGCACGTGACCACGCCGGGGCGGAACTACATGGAGACGCTCGGCGCGGCCGGCGCCTGGGTCGCCACGCCGACCGAGCTGGTCACGATCCTCGATTCGCTCGACGCACTCGACCCCCGGCTTCAAACCGCTCGACCCCGACACCGTGTTGCAGATGATCGTGCCCGTCGGCGGGCAGTTCGGCCAGCGCGGATACGGCTACGGGCTGATCTCGTACGGCGGCAACCGATTCGGTCACACCGGCACGATCGAGTCGACGCATGCGATGCTGCTGAACCGCGGCGACGGCGTGACGTGGGCGGTCACGGTCGCCGGCCAGTCGCCGAGCGAGACGACCGACCTCGAGCGAACCGTCAACGCCGCATTCGCGGCCGGCGGTTTCGTCGCCGGCTGACGAGGTGCGCCGGACGTTCAGGCTGAGCCACCGTCGAGCAGGGCTCGCCCAGATGGCCTTTCGAGAACGGTCCTGCCACCATGCGATACTTCCCTCATGCGGGCATTGCCGTCGGGCACGGTTACGTTCTTGCTGACCGACATCGAAGACAGTTCGACGAAGTGGGAACAGACGCCAGGCGAGATGCGTGACGCGCTGGCCGTTCATGACTCGCTCGTCGCAGATGCGATCGCCGCCGGGGGCGGGACGATCATCAAGCACATGGGTGATGGGTGTTGGGCGGCGTTCGACGCTGCTCCCGACGCTGCACGCACTGCAGTGGACATTCAGCAGCGACTGCAGCGTCAATCCACGGGACTGCGCGCCCTGCTCCGGGTCCGGATCGGACTGCACACCGGCGACGTCCAGCCCACGGACGGCGACTATTTCGGGCCGGTCCCGAACCGATCGGCGCGTGTCGCTGACCTGGCCAACGGCAACCAGATCGTCTGCTCGTCGGCCACCGCCGGGCTGTTGTCAGGCTTCGAATTGCGCAGCGAGGGTCCGCATCTGCTGCGTGGCATCGGAGTCGAAGAGGTCTTCCTGCTTCAGGCCGACGGAGTGGAGCCGGACCTGCGGCCGCTGCGCCGCTCCGCCCCACCGACGAACCTGCCCCGCGTGCACACCTCGTTTCTCGGGCGTGACGACGACCTGAAGCGGGCGGTCGCCCTGTTGGACGGCGACCACAGCGTGGTCACCATGCTCGGCCCGGGCGGCGTCGGCAAGACCCGGCTCGCGATCGAGATCGGTGAGGAGATCTCCACGGCGAAGAACAAGGCGGTCCAATTCTGCGATCTGGCTCCCGTGGGTGATGCCGAAGCCGTCGTCGCCTCGATCGCCGACCAGGTCGGCGCACGGCAGCAAGCGGGCATGGATCTGCTCGAGTCGATCGCCGACTATGTCTCGGAACGCCAACTGTTGCTGATCTTCGACAACTGCGAGCACGTCGTCGGAGCCGTCGCCTCGATCGTCGATCGGCTCGCCAACGCTGACGGGGTTGCGATCCTGGCGACGAGCAGGTCCGCGCTCGGTGTCCACGGCGAACAGTTGCTGAGTGTGGAACCGCTTGCGCCGGAGACGGCGGGCGTCGACCTGTTCGTCAGCCGCGCCATGCAGCACGATGTGACCTTCGAGCTCACCGACTCGAACGAGGCGGCAATCCGCGAGATCGCACAGCGGCTGGACGGGATCCCGCTCGCGATCGAGCTGGCGGCCGCCCGAATCAGGCTCATGACGCCCGAGGAACTGGTCAGCGGCCTCGACGACCGCTTTCGCGTGCTCGGCGGATCCGGACAGGGCACCGGGCGCGACACGCTGCGGGATGCCGTGCAGTGGTCGTATCGACTGCTCTCACCCGAGCAAGCTGCGGTGTTCATCCGGATGTCGGTGTTCGCGGGCGGCGCCTCCCTTGCGGCGATCGCTGCCGTCTGCGCCGACGACACCGAGATCACCGAGGACGACATCCCCGACTTGGTGCTCGCGCTCGTCGACCAGTCGATGATCGTGAGTTTCGTCGAGGGCGGCGTCCGTCGCTTCAGCCTCCTCGAGACAATGCGGAGTTTCGGAGACGAGGAGTTGACCGCCGCAGCATCTCGTACGGCCTATCGACGGCGACACGCCGACCACATGTTGGCCCTCGCTCGCCGGGAGAACGACCGCCTGTTCACCCCGGCCGAGCCCGACGCGTGGCGCGTCCTCGACCTGGAGTGGGACAACCTCCGTGTCGCCCTCGACACGTATCAGGATGCTGCGGATGTCGACAGCGGGGCCGAACTCATCGTGTCGCTTCTCTGGTATGCGGCCTTCGCGATGCGATCGGAGCTTTACGTGTGGGCCGGCGAGTGGCTCGAAACGGACAAGATCGACGAGCATCCTGCGTTCACGGATCTCTGTGGCATCGCGGCGCTGGGGGAGTATCTGGCGGTCAGCGGGCGGGTGACCGAACTCGCCGAGCGAGGTCTTGCCGCGAACCCGGCCGACCCCGGTGGATTCTGTCGGTTCGCGCTCGCCGCGGTGTTCCTGAACAGCACCTTCACACGGGAGGCGAGTGACGCGCTCACGTCAGCGTGGCTCGAATCGCAGCCGACGACCACCGGTAGCCGACTGTGGGCGGAGGGCTTTCGTACGTTCCATCTCTTCACCTACGGCCTGGCCGACGAGGCCAGTGTGCATGCCGCTGCGACCGCACGCATCGCCAGCGAGACCGGGGGGATCAGCGCCAAGGCGCTCGCAGCGTGGGCGCAGGGCATGGTGGCGGCGAGTGTCGACATCGACACTGCGCTCGGTATCTGGACCGATGGACTCGAATGGCCTCGTTCGATGCCCCGCGACCACTTGGTCGAACAGCTGCTCGACGGCTTGATCCTCCACTTCACCGTCGAGCGCGAGGAGGTCGGCGCAGCGATGCGGCACTGTCGAGGGGCGGTGCAGTCTGCGCTCGACCGGCACTACTACGTCGGTGTCAGCCACCTGTTCGGTGTCACCGCCATCGCGCTGGCGCGCGGTGGCGACGCGAAGACGGGAGCGAAGTTGGTCGGTTCGATGATCGCTCACGGCCATCGCCCGCGATCGAACGCTCGCCGTGCGTTGGCCGAAGCGCTGGGCGACGAGGTCGAGGCCTACCAGGCGGCCGGGTCGATGCTCACCGTCACCCAAGCGGGCCAAGCTGCGGTCGACGCATTGGATGCCGCACTCGCGCGGACGGAGGAGCCGGCATGAGGTCGCACGAGGATGGCGCATGGTGAACAACGAGATCCAGGTTCCGCGTGGCTTCGAAACGTGGACGGCCGACGCCAAACACGCGTGGCTGTGGAATGTGTTGATCGGTCGGACCGCGCATGGGGCGACGGATCTCCCGCCGTTGGTGCTGCCGTTCAAGACACAGCCGCTGCGCGAGCTCGCTGTCGTCCTTCGCAAGCATGAACTCGACAAGGCGCTCGACTCGGACGAATGATCTGATGGAGCCCGGGCCGTCCGAAGGTGATTCATGCGCGTGGCGCCGTCGCAATGATCGAGTTCGAACCATCGTCCACATCGCCGTTCACCGGGCTGCTCGCCGCTCCGCCGCACGGTGGTGCGACCGGACTGATCCGGATGTCGTTGGTGGCAAAGGTGCTCGGCACGACGGCGTACACACCAGCGATTCGGCCTGAAGCTGCTGATCGACGGCAAGCCGTCGGCCGACCTGCTGGCGATGAACCACACCGTCGGCCAGGGACGTGACTTCGACTGTTCTCGAACACGATGACCAACGACCTCTCCGAGGAGCACACACGAGCTCCGGCCGCCACAGCGGGTGATGTCGGTGTCTGTTCCGATCGTGTCTCCAGTCAGCCGCGACGGCTGGTGGTCACCCACTTCGCCGACCAGCTCCGTGACGGTTCGACCGAGTCGCCGACCCGTCGTTCCGCGACGTCTCGTGTTCCAGCCCGACGCCGATGCGAAGCGGGTCGTTCCGGGGCAGGCCGGTGTCGATTTCCGCCGGGTGCTCGCCGACGTCGACCCCGGGAACGCCGCTGTACGACGTCGAGAGCCGGCTCGCTCGAGGACGGCTCGGGCACTCGACGGTGCCGGTCGGCCGCACGCACGACACCGCCGTTCGTGTCCAGCGACGGCGGCGACCGGCTCTTCTTCCGCCACGTGCAGGACCCGGTCGACCGATCGAGGCGGCTGGAGGCCCGCGATCAGAAGCTGATCGAGGCCTCCCAGTTGCTGGGGCAGCATCCGGGCGAATCGCACCGGCTCGATCCTCGTTCCGCGCTGAGCAGCTCGACCTCGAGCGTGCCGCAGCGTCGTCCTGGAGGTCCACGATCGCCAGTCCCGGAGCTTCGGGTCGTCGACCCACTTGGCCGCGTTGATCGCAAGCATGTTGTTGCCCCCGACGTTGAACGGCTGGTGTACGACGCCTGATCCATCAAGAACACGTCGGCCATCGTCGGCGGCTCGACCGGGGTCGTCAGAGTCGACCGTCGCCAGCGCCGCGCGGAGCTCGATCCGAGGTTGATGATCGCCTTGTCGGCCGGGTCGTCGGAGCCGGGATCGGGGAGAAGTCGCCGCAGATCTCGTGGATCACGTTGTTCCACAGCAGGCCGGTGCACAGCTCGGCCAGACGGGCTGCGGTCGAGCGGCCGCTCCCGACGGGTCGGTGTTCGGCAGGATCTTGGTCAGCGTCAGGTACCACGCCTGCAGGTCCAGTCGGCGGCGATCGCGTCGTCGTCGAGCCCGAGCTCGTCGAGGTGACGCTCGACCACGTCCACGAAGGCCGGCCAGACGAGCAGCGCGTCATCGACGTAGGGGTGATCAGGGATCGCATCGAGGCCCGCGCTCGTCGATGTCTCGCGGCGCGATCCACTGGTCGAGGTCGAAGCGCGGCGATCCCGTTCGTCGAACAGCTGACGCGCGTCATCGACGTCGACGAAGCCCGACTGCGATGAAGTAGCTGCTTCGGAGCCAGCAGCGCCTGGTAGGCGAGGTCGTTCACCGCCATCGTGCCGTAGGTGAAGAACTGCATGAACGGCCGGAGCTGGTGCCAGGTCGGCAGGCTGTACGTCGCGAGCGCGAAGGCCTGACCGACGATCAGGTGCGTGTCGAGCAGATGGCGCCCGAAGATCGGTGTAGCGGACGTCGGCGGCGTTGACCACCCGCTTTGGCCCGGTCCCAGGTGTCGTCCCCGGGATGGTGGTGGTCGGCCCCGACGGTGATGCCGTCGGGCACAGCTCGCCATCGGCGACGCGAAACTCGGCCACGATCGGTGGCAGGACTCCGGCGAGTACCTCGGTGAAGTCGACCTCGAAGTCCGCTGGGTCGCGTCGAAGGATCATCGACGCGCCGCAGGAGAAACGGATTCGGTCCCTGGAGCCGGAGCCGGGTGTAGGTGTCGTCGTCGGTCGGATGCTCCCAGCCGTCGAGCGTCGGCGGGAAGGCGCGGTTCCAGCTCGAACGCCGGATCCCACAGCACGTCGGACCGGAGCGGCGACCGGTGGTAGGCCTCCCAACCGAGCTTGCCGAGCCCGTAGTACCGCACGGCGTACCGCTTGGGAAGGTGCGCCTCGGGCGGCAGCTCGTCGGGGACGGTCAGTGCACGCGGTGCCCATCGCATCGACTCGTAGTGACTGCACGCGGGCACGAGATGCGGCATCCCACTGGTCGGCACGACGCGGCGTCGATAGCTCTTGACGCTGCTCTGGTTGACCGTCCTGTAATGCTGCTTGCGCATCCATACGAGCCACTTGATCGTTCGGACATCTCGGGCGTCGGGCGCGGGGCGTGTCCACACCACGGTCGGATCGCCGAGACTCCGTGAGGTGACCCATCGACCCGTACCCAATGCTCTGGCGATGGCCTGATCGGCCAGCAGGGCCGAAGCAGGCCAGTTGTGCCGCGTCGCTTCCCTGATGATCAGGTGGCGACGCAGGAGGTCCTCGACCTCGGACCCGGGTTGAATTCCTCGGAAGGAGCGCATCGCGGCGCTCAGCTCGTCGATCGTTGCGATCGGCGCCTCGAACGCCGTCTCGAGTCTGCGCCGTCGCCTCCTCAACTCGGTACGCAGCTTCGTGTACGGCGACTTGTACGACGACCGCTGCTCGATCACCTGGCCGGCCAGCTTCACCATCAACGCCGACGCAGCGTCGAAATGCGGCCCGAACACCTCGCTGGGTGAGTGTCCGGCCCGCTCGGCCGCCATCAGCGCCTCGGCCATCGTCGGGAACGCTTGCCAGGGCGATGGGCCGAAGCGGTCCGCATCGTCGGCGCCGCCGTCGCGGTTCCATCGGTGTGCTGCGATCAGACAGTCGCGAATCACGGCTGGCTCGTGGTTCTCGGTGCCGGAGAACTCGCTGCGCAGGCGCAGCTCCGTGCCGACATGGGCGTTGAGCGGGAACTCGGTGATGGGGTCGCCGTCGACAAGGATGCGCGTCGCGGAAGAGATCGTGCGGTCGAAGTGTTCTGCGAAGTCCACGTCCCCGGCCTTCGGAGCGCCGTACGTGATCAGCTCCGCGTGCCGCCACGGCCAGTTCTGAAGGCCGCCGTTCAGGCTCGACGTCACGTTGCCGACGGCGAGGGCGCCTGCCAGCTGCACGGCCAGCCCGCCCCCCAGGCTGTGTCCGGCGACGTGGATCGTCGTCGGCGGTCGGCCACGCGTCTCGTCGATCTCGGCGAGGCAGGGCAGCAGCGCCCCCAGACTGCTGAGCGTCGAATCGCGCAGGCCCTGGACGACGCGGCCCTGGGGCGCGAATCGCTCGTCGTCGACCATTTTCACGAGTTCCATGTCGGTCACCCAGTCCGGGTTGCCGCGTTCCTGCACGAATCCTTCGTAGGCCGCCCGGTAGGCGTCGCCGCTCTGGCTGCCCCGATAGACGATGTGGACGTCGTAGTCGCCGTCACCGCGGTCGCGCTCGAGCACGATCCCCAGCAGCCCCCAGGCGCCGGGACGTCCTTCGATCGCCCCCGTACACCCTTCGAAGGCGTACAGCCGATCGGCAGCTGCGGGCTGAGCAGAGGGATTCGCGAGTCGGGACGTGAATGCGGCGTGCCCGGCCGCGGGCTCGTCGAGGCCGGGGTAGTCGGTGTATTCGCTGACGACGACTTCGCGAACGCGCTGCATCATCGTCTCGTCGGCGATGAAGAGCCGGTGGCCGACATCGTCGCGGGTGATACACGGCACCCATGGTCGGATCTGGCGATAGTCGGTGATGACCGGGTCGAGCCGCTCGTCCGATGGCCACCCCGCGCGGGTCGAACCCGGACCGCGAGTGGTCGGCTGATCGACGACGAGCGCATGCGCCGCGGCCAGCATGTTGTCGCGGCGACTCGAACCGATGCGTGACCACTGTTCGTACCAGGGGTCGAGCGGCCACAGCAGCGACTGGTTGTAGACGTGGTACGCGAGCACACAGAGGTCGAGGTTGAAGACGTGCGACTGTGTGGCTTCGTCGTGGGTGGGGGACGGGAGCGTGTTCGTGATCCGATCAGATTAGGTGGTCATGGAAGCGACGTTCGGATTGTGGCCGAGCGATCGCGGGGGCCGGCCCGACCGCCCGCGGCGTGTCCGCGATCTGTCAGCTCGCCCGCATCCCCGCTGCCGCTCCGGGACGGGATGGCATCGTTCTACGATCGGACGATGGCGACTCCGGCGCCCATCCCGATCACCGTGATCGGCGGATACCTCGGCGCAGGCAAGACGACGCTGCTGAACCGGTTGCTCGAGCAGTCGTCGGGTCGGCGAATCGGTGTCGTCGTCAACGACTTCGGCGAGCTCGGCATCGACGCCTCGTTGATCACTGCGGCGATCGACGACGCCGACGGCGACGCCGCACCGATCGTCAACCTCGCGAACGGCTGTGTGTGCTGCACGCTCGGCGACGACCTCCGTGCGACGCTCGAGACGCTCGGGTCGATCGAGCCGCGCCTCGACCACATCGTGATCGAGGCGAGCGGCGTCGCCGACCCGGCAACCGCGGCGGCCTGGGGCACCGTGCCCGGTTTCGCTCCGGGTGGTGTCGTCGTGCTCGCAGCGGCCGACTCGGTGATGCGGAGCGCTCGTGATCGCTACGTCGGGCCTGAGGTGCTCCGCCAGCTCGCAGGAGCCGATCTGCTGGTGGTGACGAAGGCGGACCTGTGTCGACCGCGCCGCGACAGTCGCGAGGTGCTGGAGTGGCTCGACGCGGTGCGGAGCCGCGCCGATCATCGATCGCGTCGCACGGCGCAGATCGATGCCGATGTCGTGCTCGGCGCCGACACGCTCGGCGAACGCGGTCGGTCCGGCCGTGCGATCCCGTCGATCACGACGTCGAGCCGGGCCGTACGTGACGGTGGTCCACCGACATCGGCGTGATCGCCGTCGACCGTCTCGACGAGTTCCTCGATCGACTCCCCGACGGCGTGCTCCGGCTGAAGGGCTACGTCGACGGTCACGCTCGCCGACGGAGAGGTTGGCCATCGACTCGTGCAGGTCGTGGGTCGCACGGTGACGGTGACGCCGACCGACGGTCCCGGACCGAGGCGCGCTCGAGGCGATCGGCCTCGCAGCGCGTGCTCGACGTTTCGTCACTGCAGTCGCTCGCCGACGACTATCTTCGCGGCCGATGATGATCGTCGATCGGGTGTCGCCGGCGCTCGGCGCCGATGTGACTGGCGTCGACCTGTCCCGGATCGACGACGACGGCGGTCGACGCCCTGTACGCGGCGTTGATCGAGCACCAGGTGCTCTTCCTCCGTGATCAGCATCTCGCGCCACGTCGATCACGCAGCGTTCGGACGTCGCTTCGGCGAGCTCGGCGCCCGCCACCACTCGTACGTCACCCATCCGGACTGCGACGACGTCGTGGTGCTCGACTGGCAGCCGGGTCAGCGTCCCGATGCAGCCGAGTGGCACAGCGACATGACGTTCACCGCGGAGCCGCCGTTTGCGTCGATCCTCCAGGCGGTGGTCGTGCCCCCGGTCGGTGGGGACACGCTGTGGGCGAGCATGTACTCGGTCCACGATCGGCTCGACCCGGGCTTCCGACGTGACCTCGAGTCGCTGTCGCGCATCGCACGATCCCGGGGCGTTCCGGAACGGGCCGTATGCCGAAGGTGGCGACGCCGCGATGAACGAGATGTTGTCGACCGTCGGGTCGGCGGTGTGGCCGATCATCTCGCATCACCCGGTGACCGGGCGACCGTACGTCAACGTCAGCGAGTCGAACACGCGGTGGATCATCGGGATCGGTGCCGCCGAGAGCGCGCGGATCCTCACGATGCTGTTCGACATCATCAATCGCCCGGACCATCAGGTGCGGCTTCGATGGCAGCCCGGCACGGTTGCGATCTGGGACAACCGGGCGACTCAGCACTACGCGGTCAGCGACTATCCCGATGATCGCCGGGTGATGCACCGCGTCGCGGTCGCCGCGACACCCGAGTCTGAACGTCGCGCGACCCCGAGCGGTCACCCGGCGTGCGCCGGCGCACCGGGTCAGGGCGAGGTCGCGGCGGCGAAGGGTCGTCCGGCGACGACGGTGCCCCACACGTCGATGTCCTTGATCGACATCGGGTCGACGTCGAGCGGGTCGTCGGCGAGCACGGTGAAGTCGGCGGCCTTGCCGCACTCGATCGAGCCGAACTCGTCGTCGAGGTGGAGCTGATAGGCCGAGCCGAGCGTGACCGAGCGAAGCGCCGACTCGGCGGAGATCCGCTCGTCCGGCCCGAGCACCCGTCCCGACGGCGTGACCCGGTTGACGGCGCACCACATGGTGTGGAGGTGGCCGAGCGGCGTGACGTTCGCGTCGGAGTGGATCGAGAACGAGACTCCCTCGCGTTCGGCGGTCCGACAGGCCTCCATCCGTCGGGCGCGCTCGGGCCCGACGGTGAGATCGTGGTGCTGGTCGCCCCAGTACCAGATGTGGTTCGTGAAGATGTTGGCGCACATCCCGAGCTTCGCCATCCGGCGGTACTGCGCCGCTGAGGTGAGCTGGCAGTGCTGGACCGTGTGTCGATGGTCGAGCCACGGCCGTTCGAGAACCAGCTGCTCGACGGTGTCGATCCAGAGGTCGATGGTCAGGTCGCCGTTGCAGTGGGTGTGGATGTTGATGCCGCGCTCGTGGAACGGTCGGCACAGGTCGAGCACCTGGTCCGGCGGGGTCATCCAGACGCCGTGGTCGGTGCCGGTGTAGTAGCCCGGGCCAGCCCATCTTGGCGGTGAAGCCCTGGATCGACCCGTCGAGCAGCACCTTCAGCCCGGCGGTGCGGAGCTTGTCGGTGTCGCCGTCGCGCGAGCCGCACGATCGCGTCGGCGGCCTCGGCCCAGTCGGTCGCTCCCGGCGGGAGCGCGGCGATGTGACGTTGCAGGATCCGCGCCGGGTAGTCGTCGCGATCGACGATGGTGTGCCACAGCTCCTGCGATTCGGGACGCTGGAGGCCCGGCCGAGGCCAGGTCGGTGAGCATCGTGATGCCCTGGTTCGCGCAGATCTGTCCGAGCGCCTCGATCGACGCCGGATCGTTCATGGCGCGCAGGATCCGATGCAGCGCCGACGAGGCGAGCGACATCGCCGGCATCTCCTGGAGCTCGCCGTTCGGTTCGCCGTCGGCGTCGCGAGCCACGCCGACGGTGGTCGAGTCGCGGGTGATGTCGTGCAGCTCGAGCATCGCCGAGTTGACCGTGGCCAGGTGGGCGCTCGCGTGGAACACGAAGATCGGGCGGTCGGTGCCGACCTGGTCGAGGTGGGTGCGGGTCAGTCGTTCCTCGTCACGGAAGTAGATCGGATCGAAGCCGCCGACGACGAGCGGCTCGGTGGCGCCTGCGCCCTCGTTGCGCATCTGCTGGTCCAGTTCGGCGAGCCGGTCGATCAGTGCGTCGTAGCTCGTGATGCCCGCGGGCGATGCCGCCCAGTCGGTGACGGTCGAACCACCCGACGTAGGGAAGCAGCGCGAACGCGCCCTCGAGGCTGTGCGCGTGCGCTTCGATCATGCCCGGGACGAGCACGAGGTCGGCGAAACGATCGTCGACCTCGTGGGCGCCCCACGACGCGCATTCCTCGCATCGAACCGGCGGCGAGGATCTTGCCGTCGCGGACCGCGACGGCATCGACGACCGGTTGCGACGGGTCCAACGTGACGATCCGGCGGGCCGGGAAGACGATGGTGTCGCTCGCAGTCGGTCATCGTCGGCACCGTAGGCGATCGGGAGCGCCGAGCTGACCGCTCGGGGCGAACCGTGTCGGGACGCGACGCTGCGTCCGCCGAGCCGACGGTTGGCAGACGAGCCGCGATCAGGCCGGCCAGGCCTCGGTCGACGACCCGTCGAAGCGCACGGCGACTCGGTCGCCTCGTTCGAACAGGCGGTCGGGATGCGTCCGAGCGGCAAGCGACGATCCGTCGTCGAGGAGGAGCTCGTAGCGCACGTCGTGGCCGTAGTACTCGACGGTGGTGATCTCGGCGGCGTTGCCGGCGTCGTGTCACCCAGCGGCTGGAGCGCAACCTGTTCCGGCCGGACGAGCAACGTCACCGAGCCGGGGACCCGACGAGGCGGTCGAGGTCGGAGACCGGCACCGGGCCGAGCGGTGTCGATCACCGACTCGTCGCCCGCGTTCAGCGTGCCGGTCACGAGATTTGCCTCGCCCACGAATCCCGCAACCCACGGCGTGGCGGGGGCGCGGTAGAGCTCGTCGGGCGTGCCGATCTGTTCGATCCTGCCGCTGCGCATCACGGCCACCTGATCGCCGAGCACGAAGGCCTCGTCCTGGTCGTGGGTGACGAAGATCGACGTGACGCCCACGTCGCGGAGAATCCGCGCCACCTCGGCGCGGACGTGGGTGCGCAGGCCGGCGTCGAGTGCGGAGAACGGCTCGTCGAGGAGCAGCACGGACGGGTTCGGTGCGAGCGAACGTGCGAGGGCGACACGTTGCTGCTGGCCGCCCGGAGAGCGTGTCGGGCAGTCGCTCGCCGAGTCCTGCGAGATCGACGAGTTCGAGCAACTCGGCGACCCGTGCGCTGCGCTCGGACTTCGATGCCGTCGACTCCGGGAGCACGGAGGCCGAATGCGATGTTGTCGGCCACCGTGAGGTGCGGGAACAGCGCCCCGTCCTGGAAGACCATTCCGACGTGCCGGCGCTCCGGCTTGACCCAGGTGCGCGCGTCGGAGACGACGGTTCCGCCGATCTCGATCGAGCCGGTCGTGGGACGTTCGAGCCCGGCAATGGCGCGGAGGAGTGACGTCTTGCCACAACCTGACGGGCCGAGCAGGGCGACGATGCTTCCGGCTTCGATGGTGAGCGAGGCATCGTCGACAGCGTTGAGTCCGTCGAAGGCCACCGACACGCCGGTGATCGTCACGGCTGATCCGTCGGTCGATCGATCGAGCGCGCTGCACGTCGCGCCGCACCGAATCGACTCTTGAGTCCGGAATCGAGAGCCTTCACCACACGTGTAAGGCTAGCTGAACAGCGTCAGCTCGGTCGCACGCGTCAGCTGTTCGCACGCAGGACGAGCAGCCAGGTGAGTGCCGCCGACACCGCGATGAGGGCGAGTGATGACAGCCCGGTCGCGGCATAGAACCCTTCGCCGTAGCTCGCCCAGATCTCGGTTGCGAGCGTCGAGAAGCCGATCGGGGCGAGCAGCAGGGTCGCCGGTAGCTCCTTGAGCGTGGCCAACATCACGAGACCACCACCCGCGAGCAGACCGGGCCGCATGAGCGGGAGGTCGACGCCGAGCGCGCGGCGAACCGGGTTCGGTTCGAGGAGGGTGCTCTGCTCGCGAATCCGATCGGGCACGGCACGTACCGCCTGCTCGGTGCTGGCGAGTGCCTGGGAGCCGAAATGCACGACGTACGCGACGACGAGCAGCATCATCGTCTGATACAGCCAGCCCAGCGCAGGCGTGTTGAGGGCGAGGACGGCGAGCGACAGCGCGATGACGAGGCCCGGGATCGCGAAGCCACCGACCACCGCACCGGCAGCGACGGTCGACATGCGGTCTCGCTGGCGGGTCGTCGCGACCGCGATCGGGAGGACGACGAGCACGGTCACGACCGCGGTGACGACCGCAATCGTTGCCGTGCTGATCGCTGGGGACACCAGGTCGCCGAAGGAGACCCGTCCGTCGGCCAGCCCCCGACGGGCCCAGGTCGCCAGGCTGGCGACCGGGACGATCAGCCCGATCATGACGACCGCGAGGCACGCGACGACCGCCGGTGCCGTCCACCACCCGAGCGCGACCGGCTTCCGGTCGATGCCGCTGGCGTGCGCTGTCCGCTCCGGACCCGACCGCGCAGCCGTCGCTCGCGCGACGACCACGATCACCGCGAACACGAGCAGCACGCTGGCCGACGCGAACGACAGCGCCCGGTCGGCCTGCCGTGTCGCATAGATGACCCGCGTGAGGGTGTCGTATCCGAGCAGTTGGACAGCGCCGAACTCGCTGAGCGTGTAGAGGAAGACGAGCAGTGCGCCGCCGAGGATCGCAGGTCGCAGCGCCGGGAGCGTGACCTGCACGAAGGCCCGTCGCTGGGACAGCCCGAGCAACCGTGGCGCTCTCCTCCTGGCTCGCTCGCAGCCCGGCGATCCGTGCCGAGACGGGTAGCAGGACGTACGGATAGGTGAACGCGGTGAGCACGAGCCAGGATGGCGCCGAGCCCGCGAAATCGGCGCGGTGGGGTGACGCCGATCGTCTCGAGCGCGGAGTGGATCATCCCACCCGGTGCGAGGCCGGTGATGAAGGCGCCGGCGCCGACGAAGGAGGGCAGGGCGAGCGGCAAGATGAGCACGATCCGCCAGATCCGGCGACCGGGGAGGTCGGTGCGCACGGTGAGCCAGGCGAGCAACGTTCCGAGCAGTGCGGCCGACATCGACACCAGCACTGCGAGCTGGATCGTCCGCCACAGCGGCCCGGGGATTTCGCTGAACGTCTCGGAGAACGATGCGTCGAGGCGGAAGGTGCGCCAGACGACGAACACCGCCGGGACGGCGAACAGCGCGCCGAGCGCGACGCTCAGCAGTGACAGCGGCCTCGGCCGCATCGTCGCCCCAATCGCCATCGCCGGAGTGTGTCAGCTCTCGAGGCCGGCGTCGGCGATCAGTTCTCGCGTCCGTTCGAGACCACCTTCGAGTTCGTCGAAGTCGATCACGCCGACGGAGGCGAAGTCCGCCGGTGGCAAGACCACCTGAGGGTTCGACGCCGATCGTGAGCGGGTACTCGTACTCGTCGTCGGACAGGATTCGCTGGCTCTCCGGACTGAGCAGGAACTCGATCAGCTCGGTTCGCCACATCGGCGCGGTCGGTTCCGTCGACGATGGCGGCGGCGGTCACGATGAAGATCGCGCCCGGGTCGCCTGCGGCAAAGACGTGGTTGGCCGATGGCTGATCCGGGTTCTCCTCCAGCGCGAGGTAGTTGTAGTAGTGGTTGACGAGGCCGAGTTCGACTTCGCCACGTCCGACTGCGGCAACGATCGCCGAGTTCTTCGGATACGGCACCGGGTCGAGCGCGGCGAGGTCGTTCAGCCACTGAATGGCGACGTCTTCGCCTTCGGTTGCCCGCATCGCCGTGACGAAGTCCTGGAACGATCCGTTGCCACCGGCCACTCCGATCTGGCCCGTCCACCGATCGTCGATGAGGTCGAAGACGCTGTCGGGCAGCTCGGCCGGGTCGACGAGGTCGGTGTTGTACACCAGGACACGTTGGCGTCCGCTGATGCCGATCCAGCGTCCATCGTCGTCGCGAGCCTGCTCCGGACACGAGGGCGAGGGTCGACTCGGCGATGGGCGCCAGCCGACCGTTGCCATCGAGATAGCCGACCGAACCGGGACTCTGCGACAGGAAGACGTCGGCTTCGGTGCGCCCGGCGGCCGCCTCCTCGTCGATGAGCAGCGCCAGGTCGGCCGAGTCGCCGTACTTGACCTGCACGTCGATGCCCGTCTCGGTCTCGAATCGGTCGAAGATCGGTTGGACGAGTTCCTCGCTGCGTCCCGGAGTAGACCGTGATGGAGTCGGCACCCGACGCCGGCTGCTCGGCGGCCTCGTCGCACGGGCGTTGTGGCGACAGGAGCGGTGGTGTCTGACGACGAGTCGTCGGAGCCGCATGCGCTCGCGACGAAGCGCAAGCACGCTGAGCGTCGCGAGCCCGACGAAACGAGTGGTGCGGTGGGTCATGGCGGGCAGTGTAGACAGGCCATCGCCAGAGTTGTCAAGGACGCCTAACACAGACGTACGTCACGCTGTCGAACGGCTTCGGACGGCCTCGGCGAGTCGTGGCAGGATGTCGGGCATGGAGCAGTTGCAGCGTGAGGGTCGACCGGTCGACGAGGTGATCGGCGAACTCACCGAGAAGCGGGCGAACGACGTGCGAGTGGGCCGACGGCAAGACGTTCGGCATGGTCTACGACGGTGGACCGTCGGTGCACGAGGTCGCCGAACAGGCGGCGCGGCTGTACCTGCACGAGAACGCGTTGAACACCCAGGCGTTCCCGTCGCTCGCCGCGATCCAGCGCGAGGTGGTCGGCTGGACCGCTGCGTTGCTCCACGGTGACGACGACGTCGCCGGTTTCCTGACGAGTGGCGGGACCGAGTCGATCCTGTGCGCCGTGCTCGCGGCACGTGAGCGGGCTGCAGCCGAACGGGGTGTCACCGAGCCGGAGATCGTCCTGGCCGAGTCGGCGCACGCAGCGTTCCACAAGGCAGCGCACAACTTCGGGCTGATCGTGCACAAGGCACCGGTCCGTGCCGGACTTCACCGCCGACGTCGACACGATGGCGCAGATGGTCAACGCGAACACGGTGCTCGTCGTCGGCTCGGCGCCGCAGTATCCCCACGGCGTGCAGGACGACATCCCGGCCGATCGCGGCGCTCGCCGCGTCGGTCGGCGCGAACTGTCACGTCGATGCCTGCATGGGCGGATTCGTGTTGCCGTTCGCCGAGCGGCTCGGGCGCGATGTCTCACCGTGGGATTTCCGGGTCGACGGGGTCACCACGATCTCTGCCGACATCCACAAGCTCGGGTACGCACCCAAGGGCGTGTCGGTGATCCTGCATCGCACGAAGGAGTCGCGCAGCTACCAGACGTTCGTGTTCGGCGACTGGCTCGGCGGCTTCTATGCGTCGCCGAACATGCAGGGAACCCGCTCGGGTCTCCCGATGGCCTGTGCGTGGGCGGTGATGCAGCACCTCGGGATCGACGGCTACGTCGAGTTGACCCGCCAGACGCTGATCAACGCCGACCAGATGCGCGCCGGGATCATGGCGATCCCCGAAGTCCGCGTGCTCGGCGACGGCCAGTTCCATCTGATCGCGATGGCCGCCGAATTGCGCGACGGCACGCATGAGCCGTCGATCGACATGTTCGCGCTGGGCGATGCGCTGCTCGAACGCGGCTGGTACCACGATCGCCAGACCCCGCCCGACAACCTGCACTCGACCGTCAGCAACACGAACACCGGCGTGATCGACGACTACCTCGTCGACCTGGCCGGCTGCTGTCGCCGAGGTCCGCGGCGAGACCACCGACGACCGCACCACCACCTACGCCACCCTCGAGTAGATGTTCGTTGGTGCCGGGCACCAACGAACATCTCGGTCAGTTGACCTGTTTCTCGGTCGACGCCCAGAACGGCTCGCGGAGCTTGAACTTCTGGAGCTTGCCGGTCGCGGTGCGGGCCAGTTCGTCGCGGAACTCGATGCGCTTCGGGCACTTGTAGCCGGCGAGGCGCTTCCTGGTGTGGGCGATGAGCCCGGCCTCGTCGAGTTCGCTGCCCGGGCGTCGGTGACGACCAGCGCCGTGACCAGCTCGCCCCACTTCTCGTCGGGGATGCCGATGACGGCGACCTCGGTGACGTCGGGGTGCTGGAAGATCGCGTCCTCGACCTCGATCGACGACACGTTCTCGCCGCCGGAGATGATCACGTCCTTCTTGCGGTCGGAGATCACGACGTAGTGGTCGTCGTCGATGATCCCGCCGTCGCCGGTGTGGAAGAACCCGTCGCGGATCGCCGCATCGGTCTGGTCCGGTTGCTCCCAGTAGCCCGCCATGACCGTGTTGCTCCGAGCGAGGATCTCGCCCTCGGCGTCGACCGCCATCGTCGTGCCGAAGCTCGGTGCGCCGGCACGCGACAGCTTCTGTGCTCGCTCGAACGGGGAGAGGTCGTCGTACTCGGCGCGATTGCGGTTGATCGTGATCAGCGGGGCCGTTTCGGTCAGGCCGTAGATCTGGACGAACTCCCAGCCGAGTTCGACCTCGGTCCGCTCGATCGTCGTGGTCGGCGGGGGAGCGCCGGCGACGACGATCCGGACGCGGTCGCGCCCCGGTACCGGCTTGCCCGCGGCCGTCAACTCGGCGGCGGCATCGAGGACGGCGTTCAAGCACCGCCGGGGCCCCGCAGATCAGCGTCACGCCGTGCTCCTCCACCCGCCGGAGGATCTCGTGACCGTCGATCTTGCGGATGATGATGTGCTTGCCACCCATCGCGCTCACGGCGTAGAGCATCCCCCAGCCGTTGCAGTGGAACTGGGGGAGCGTGTGCAGGTAGACGTCGCGGTCGGAGACGCCCATGTGCCAGCCGAAGGTGGTCGCGTTGATCCACACGTTGCGGTGGGTGAGCTGCACACCCTTCGGGCGGGCCGTCGTGCCCGACGTGTAGTTGATGGTCGCCGTCGCGTCCTCGTCGGGCTCCCACGGCTCGCGGTTCGACGTCGAACTTCATGAGCACGGCGTCGCTCTCGGCGCCGATGACCAGCTTCCGTTCGCACTCGACCTCGGCGAGCGCGTCGGCCAGTTCGGGGTCGACGAGCAGCAGTCGGGCGCCGGAGTGTTCGATGATGTACGCGACCTCGGCGGCGACGAGACGGAAGTTGATCGGGACGAGGACCCGCCCCGATCCCGACACGCCGAACAGGGCGGTGAGGAGACGGGCCGAGTTGTGGCTGACCATCGCGACGCGTTCGCCGACGCCGATGCCGAGTTCGTCGAGGCCCGGCGGCCATCGCTCGTGCCCGGCGAGCCATCTCGCGGTAGTCGATCGATGCCCCAGCTCTCGGCCGGTTGATCGGGCTCGTCGACGATCGCGACGCGATCGGGGTAGACGAGTTCGCCTCGGCGCAGGAAGTCATTGACGGTGAGTGCAACCTTCATGACCTGTCACCGTAAACGAGCACGACGCCCGCGCTCTCACGCCGTCGCGTCATCGCGTCGGATCGGCGCGGTGAGCGGCCAGGGTCGGTTGCGCTCCATCGTCAGCGCCAGGTCGAGCAGCAGCGGCTCGCTGAAGTGGCGACCGACGATCTGCAGTCCGATCGGAAGGCCGTCGACCGAACCAGCCGGCACCGAGATCGCCGGGTTGCCGTGCAGGTTGGCCGGGAAGGTCAGCTGGCCGTTGTTGCCTCTCCCGGCCTCGATCCCGCCGAACACCGACGGCAGCGGGCCCTCGGCGTCGAACGCCACATCGGGGTTGGCCGCGGTGATCACGAAGTCGACACCGTCGACGGGATCGAAGATGCGCGCCATCGCGTGGTTCAGTTCGGTCCGCCGCCGTTCGAGCCGCGCTCGCCCTTCCTCGCTGTACTTGCCCCTCGGTCTGGGCGAGCCCGAACTTCATCTCGGGCGTGAGGTCGTCGGCACAGTCGGGATAGAGGTCGCCCAGCTCGCTCGGATCTCGATCATCCCCGAGATCGACCAGGCGCCACCCATCCGGGGCACGTGGGTGTCGACGTCGTCGGTGCGCTGCAGCGAACAGTCGGCGATCAGCTTCGTCGCAGCCTCTTCCAGCAGTTCCCACATGATCGGCGAGACGACGGCGCCACCCCAGTCGGGCACGACCGCCACGCGTCGCTCCGCGCAGCGCGTCGAGGTGCGTGCCGAGCGCCGCGTTCCCAGCCCTCGACTCTCGGCAGGCTCAACGGGTCGGTCGGATCGTGTCCGTTGGTCACGTCGAACCAGCGGGCGGTGTCGCGGACCGAGCGGGCCATGCAGCCCGTGTCGACCGTGAGGTTTCCGTACTGCGTGTTCGGGCCGAGCGGAATGCGACCGAACGTGGCCTTCAGCCCGACGAGTCCGGTGAATCCGGCCGGGATGCGGATCGAGCCGCCGCCGTCGCCGCCGGTCGCGATCGGGAGGAGGCCCGCCGGCGACGACCGCTGCCGAGCCGCCGGACGATCCGCCGGGCGTGCGACCGTGCTGCCACGGGTTGTGCGTGGCGCCGTACAGCACGGTGCGCGTCAGGTTCACGCCACCGAACTCGCTCGACGTCGTCTGTGCCGCCAGCACTGCGCCGCCGATCGTCGCCGGATCCGCTCGACCTGGGTGGTGGTGACCTCACCGACGCGATCCCTGCAGCGGGACCGACGCCTGGTCGTACGGCCACCCCTCGACCTCGTTCAGCGACTTCACGCCGATCGGCACGCCGCCGAACGGCTTCGAGACGTCGGCTGCGTCGCGCCTGCTCGCGCGCCGACGTCCCGATCGGTGAAGCAGACGGCATTCAGGTCGCTGGCGTCGATGGCGGCGTACGACGGCCTCGAGTTCCTCCAGCGGGGTTCGCTCGCCGGCGCGGAACGCCTCGACCAGTCCGACCGCGTCGCCCTGCCAGGTCTCGTTGCTCATGCGACGACGCTAACGAACCGGCCGGCGGCCGCTCTACCATCGGCGTTCGCATGGACTCGCGCACCTTCCTCGGACTCGAACCGACACACAACCGCTTCCGGTGGAAGCTCCCGGTCACGCAGAAGATCTCGGTGAGCTCGGGATTCCTGTTCGGCGGATGTGGCCTGGCCGCGGCGATCTCCGCGATGGAGGGCACGTCGGGGCGCCAGTGCGTGTGGGCGACGTCGCAGTACCTCTCGTACGCCAACCCCGGCGAAGTCGTCGACATCGACGTCACGATCGCGGTCGAGGGTCATGCGATCACCCAGGCCCGAGCCGTGTGCCACGTCGCCGACCGCGAGATCCTCACCGTGAACGCCGCGCTCGGTGATCGGGACATCCCCGAGCAGGGGCAGTGGGAGACGATGCCGGAGGGGCTGCCGTCGCCGATGTCGCTCCCGTCTCGGCCCGACGGCGCCCGAGAGCATCGGAACGATCACCGAGAAGCTCGACCAGCGGATGGTCAAGGGTGTCGAGTGGGAGGAGCTGGCGCTCGACGTCGCCGATGCGACGCAGGGCGACGGCCAGACCCTGATGTGGGCACGGATCCCCGATGTCATCGCCGACGTCGACGCGACCACGTTGGCGATCCTCGGCGACTTCGTCCCGATGGGGGTCGGCCAGGCGCTCGGCCGACGCGGCGGCGGCAACAGCCTCGACAACACGCTGCGCGTCTGTCGGATGGTGCCGACCGACTGGGTGCTGATGGACATCCGGGTCCACGCCGTCGAGCGCGGCTTCGGTCACGGGCTGGTCCACATGTTCGCCGAGGACGGCACGCTGCTCGCAACGGCCAGCCAGTCGGTGATCGCCCGCTTCTGGAAGGGCTGACGGCCAACGATCTCGAATTTCCGGCGGATCGTGACGCTGACCGTCACGATCCGCCGGGAATTGCCCTCGCTCTTCGTCGCGAGGTGGCCAGCTGGGTACCTTCGGCACATGGCACTTCCGATCCGTCCTGGCATGACCGTCCCGCTTCCCGGGCCGCTGCACTCACACGAGGCGAAGCTGCACGAGCTCGCCGACCTGGGCTACACCGACATCTGGTCGGCCGAGGCCGACGGAGCCGATGCGTTCACCCCGCTGGCGATGGCAGCGGCATGGGAGCCTCGACTCCGCCTCGGCACGGCCATCGTGCCGGCGTACACCCGGTCGCCGGCCCTGTTCGCCCAGAGTGTGGCGTCGCTCGCCGATGCTGCGCCCGGGCGATTCGCGATCGGTGTCGGGTCGTCGAGCAACGTGATCGTCGAACGCTGGAACGGCGTGCCGTTCGAGGAGCCGTACAAGAAGGTCCGCGACGTCGTGCGCTTCCTCAACGACGCGCTCGGCGGCGAGAAGATCAAGCAGACGCTACGACACGTTCGAGGTCAACGGATTCCGACTCGGGATCCGCCCCGAGCAGCAGCCGCAGATCCTGGTCGCCGCGCTTGCGCGAGGGCATGCTCCGGCTCGCCGGTCGCGAGGCGGACGGCGCGATCATCAACTGGCTGTCGGCCGCCGACGTGTCGACCGTGGCCGGCATCGTGAACGACGCCGGTGGCGGCGACGACAAGGAGATCGTCTGCCGCATCTTCTGTTGCCCGAGCGAGAACACCGAGGTCGTGCGCGCGTCGGCGCGGTTCGCGATCGCCGCGTACCTGAACGTGCCGGTGTACGCCGCGTTCCACGAGTGGATGGGCCGTGGCGAGGCGCTGCACGGGATGTGGGAGAACTGGAAGGCCGGAGATCGCAAGGCGGCGCTCGCCGAGATCCCCGATGAGGTCGTGGACGACCTCATCGTGCACGGCTCACCGGCGGAGTGCCGGGCCAAGATCCAGGCCTACTTCGACAACGGGGTGACGACGAGCTCGCTGGCGATCCTGCCGCTCGACCCCGATCTCGACCACTGGCAGGCCGTCAAGGACCTGTCGCCCTCGGCCGGCTGACGTCAGGCGGCCCGTCGGGCGACGGGGCGGCAGCGCGTTGGCTCCGTCGGGCATCGCGCTGCGCCTGTGATTCGGCGAGCTGACGACGGATCTCGGCGACGTGGGCCAGGCCGCGCTCGCGGGTGGTCTTGCTGAGGCGGAACCGGGCGTGAGCCGCCGAGGACTTGAGCTCGGTCGGCGTGGGCTCGGGCACCGTCAGCAGCGTGAGCTGCTGGGCGCCGGAGGTCTCGTTGCGCTCGATGTGGGTGACGGTGTTGTTCATGCACCCATCATGCGCACAGGGGTACTTCAGAGTTGTCGGAGCAGCATCGTCCCTGCTCAGCAGCCTATGTGGCGGCGAAATCAGTAGATTTCGATGAGCCCGGCGGCGCCTTGGCCGCCGCCGATGCACATCGTCACGACGCCCCACTTGGCGCCGCGGCGCTTGCCCTCCTGGAGGATGTGGCCGGCACAGCGGGTGCCGGTCATGCCGAACGGGTGGCCGATGGCGATCGAGCCGCCGTTGACGTTGTACTTCTCGGGGTCGATGCCGAGCGTGTCACGCGAGTACAGACACTGGCTGGCGAACGCCTCGTTCAGTTCCCAGAGGTCGATGTCGTCGACGGTGAGGCCGTGGCGCTTCAGCAGCTTCGGCACGGCGTAGATCGGCCCGATGCCCATCTCGTCGGGCTCGCAGCCGGCGACGGCCCAGCCCTTGAAGGCGCCCATCGGCTCGATGTCACGACGCGACGGCCTCCTCGTCGGACATCATCACCACGGCGGCAGCGCCGTCGGACAGCTGGCTCGCGTTGCCGGCGGTCACGAAGTTGCCCTCGCCGCGGACCGGGCCGAGCTTGGCGAGGCCCTCGAGCGTGGTCTGTGGGCCGGTTGCACTCGTCGCGATCGACGGTGTAGTCGACGATCGTCTCTTCCTTGGTTTCCCTGTCGACGAGCTTCATCTTCGTCTCCATCGGGACGATCTCGTCGACGAACAGCTCGTTCTCCTGGGCGCGGGCCATGCGCTGCTGCGACTCGAGCGAGTACTCGTCCTGGTACTCGCGCGAGACGTTGTAGCGCTCGGCCACGATGTCGGCGGTCTCGATCATCGCCATGAAGATCGCCGGGTACTGGTCGGTCAGCGCGGGGTCGAGACCGCCCAGGCTGTCGAGGCCCTCCGCCGGGCATCGTGATCGACTCGACGCCGGCGGCGACGGCCACCTCGACACCGTCGAGCTTGATGTGGTTGGCGGCGACGGCGATCGAGTTGAGGCCCGACGAGCAGTGGCGCTGGATCGTGTTGCCGCCCGTCGTGACGGGCAGGCCGGCGAGCAGCGCGGCGAGGCGACCGAGGTTGCTGGCTCCGTGCGCACCGTTGCCGAGCGCAACGTCTTCGACCGCCTCGGGCTCGACGCCCGACTTGGCGACCGCGTGCTTGATGGCGTGTGCGGCCATCGACATCGCGGGCGTCATGTTGAAGCCGCCGCGGCCGGCCTTGGCCAGTCCGGTGCGGGCGTAGGAAACGAACACTGCTTCGCGCATGGGGAACTACTCCTGGAGTCGGGTGCCGAGCGACGGTGTGCGTCGGCGACGTACCGTTGCGGAAGCTACCGCAGCCGGTCCGATCTCGAACTATCCGCATGCGGCCATGTACGTTGCGCCGATGGCACGACTCGACGGCAAGATCGCACTCATCACCGGCGGTGCACGGGGCCAGGGCGCAGCGGAAGCCGATCGTTTCGTCGCCGAGGGTGCGATGGTCTACATCACCGACGTGCTCGTCGACGACGGCCGCGCGACGGCCGAACGGCTCGGAGACGCCGTGCGACTTCCTGGAGCACGACGTGACCAGTGAAGGCGACTGGGGGCGCCGTCGTCGCAGCCGTCGTCGAGGCCGAGGGTCGAATCGACGTCCTGGTCAACAACGCGGGCATCTTCAAGATCGCGCGGGCGCTGGAGACCTCGGTGGACGACTGGAACCGGATGATCGCGGTCAACCAGACCGGCGTGTTCCTGGGGATCCGCGAGTGCGGGCGGGTCATGAAGCAACAGGGGAGCGGCAGCATCATCAACATCTCGTCGGTCGCCGGCCTCGGCGGAGTCGGGATCGCACACGCCACGTCGAAGTGGGCGGTCGCGGCATGACCAAGTCGGCGCTCGAGTTCGCGCGAGCGGAGTCGACGTCAACTCGGTGCACCCCGGGATCATCGACACCGACATGATGCGCGAGTCGGGATGCCGATCCGGCGACGGCATCCCGATGGGCCGACGGGCTGACGAGGTGGCGAGCGTGTCGTTCCTCGCTCGACGATCGTCGTACTGCAGCGGCCACGAGTTCGTGGTCGACGGAGCGATGAAGGCATGAGCCTGCTGCCGCCGATCCTCGACGCCGGAGCGCTGGGCAGTTGCTGACGAGCGCGGCGACCGTTGCGGTCGCAGAAGGGAGCGGCGGTGGACTCGTGTCGGCCGCGTTGCTCGCCGTGCCCGGCGCGTCGGCGTACTACCTCGGCGGCAGCGTGATCTACACCCGCAACGCACTCGACGGAATGCTCACCGGCCCCGTCGAACGTCCGTCGAAGCTGCGCGGTGCCTCCGAGCCGTGGGCCACGCATCTCGCCCGTGCCGCGCGGGTCCACTTGCGAGCGACGTGGGGGATCGGTGAGGGCGGTGCGACGGGACCGTCGGGCAATCCCTACGGCGATCCGCCCGGTCACGCCTGGGTGGCCGTGAGCGGCCCGACCGAGCAGACCCGCCACGTCCTGACCGGAAGCGACGATCGACTGACCAACATGGTCGCGTTCGCCACGGCTGCGCTCGAACTGCTCATCGACGAACTCGCCGATGAGTAGACCCGATACCGCCTCCAGCTCGGCGATCAGCGCCGGTCCAGGATCGCCGCTCGGCGTTGCGTCATCCAGCGCCGCTCGGCGTCGTTGCTCGTGAGCGCGATCGAACGGTCGTAGGAATCCACCGCGTCGTCGATCCGGCCCAGTTTCGCCAGCAGCGCCGCTCGCGACGAATGGAAGTACGCGTAGTCAGCGAGCTCCTCGGCGAGCTCGTCCATCAGCGCGAGCCCTGTGCTCGGACCTTCACTCCAGGCGAGTGCGGCCGCCTGATTGAGCCGCAGCACCGGGGAATCATGGAGCGCGATGAGCGCCCCGTAGAGGGCGGCGATCCGGGCCCACGGTGTCTCGTCGACCGATGGTGAACGGGCGTGCAGCCCGGCGATCGACCCCATCAGCCGGTAGGGCCCGATGCCGTCGAGGCACCCACTTCGCGTGAGGTGTGCGAGACCGCGTGTGATCTTGTCGTGGTCCCACGTCGACCGATCCTGGTCTTCGAGGAGCACCGGAAGCCCGTCGTCGTCCGTGCGAGCCCACCGACGTGAATCGGTCAGCAGGATCAGCCCGGCGAGCCCGTGCACCTCGCCGTCGTCAGGGGCCAGGTCGCACAGCAGCTCGGACAGCCAGATCGCTTCGTCGCACAGCGACCCGCGCACGAGGTCCGGGCCGACCGAGCTGGCGTACCCCTCGTTGAAGACCGCGTAGATCACGCCGCACACGGCCGACAGTCGTTCGGGGAGCCGCTCCGCAGCTGGAACCTCGAATGGCACCCCGGCCGCCGAGATCTTCGCCTTCGCGCGGGTGAGGCGCTTCTTCATCGTCTCGCTCGGCACCATGAACGAGTGCGCGATCTGATCGGTCGTCAGACCGCACACGTACCGCAGTGTCAGTGCGACCTGCGCCTCCGAGTCCAGCGCGGGATGCGCACATCCGGCGATCAGTGCGAGTTGGTCGTCGCCGAGCGCGTCGACCGGTCGTTCGGGCCGGTCCGCAGCGAGTTGCGGGATGCGGTCCTCGAAGCGTCGATGGCGGCGCATCTGGTCGATCGCCTTGCGTCGCGCGGTGGTGAGCAACCACGCGCCGGGGCGTCGCGGAGGTCCGTCGGTCCGCCATCGGACCGACGCCTCCACGAACGCCTCGGAGACGACGTCTTCGGCCAGTTGCAGACTCCCGGTTTCTCGCACCAGCGTGGCGACGAGTGGCGCCCATTCGGTTCGAAAGGCGTGATCAACCGGAGAAGGCCGGGCTGGCATCCGCGTGGGTCAGCCGGGGATTTCCATGATCGGACGAATCTCGACCGAACCGCGTGGAGCACTCGGAATCTTCGCGGCCCATTCGATCGCCTCATCGAGGTCGTCGGCCTCGATCAGGTAGAAGCCACCGAGCGTCTCCTTGGTCTCGGCGAACGGACCGTCGACCGTGATCGTCTTGCCGTCTCGCACCCGCACGGTCGTGGCCGTCTCGGTCGGATTGAGTGCTTCGCCACCCAGGTGTTTGCCGGCGGATTGGAGTTCGTCGGTGAACTCGAACCACTGCTGCATCTCGGCGTCCATCTCTGGCGTGCCGAATTCGGGGCTGTCGCCGCCTTCGGTGTCGTAGAGGAGGAGTGCGTACTTCATGAAACGGTCCCTTCGTCGTGAGCCGGGTCGCTCCCGATTCAACTCCACGACGAACGGCACCGCCGAGGAGGGACAGCTGACCGAAGCTTCTCCCGCCCACGTCGGCGCGCTTGACCCAATCCGGCTCAGCGCGCGACGCGACTCAGCTCGTGGACCGTTACGGACTCGAAGAGGAGTGCCTCGGCGTCGGCGATCGGAACCGGCGGTGCGAGGTGGAATCCCTGGAGTCGATCGCATCCGCGGTTCGTGAGGTAGTCCGCCTGAACTGCCGTTTCGACTCCCTCGGCGACGACCGAGAGGTCGAGTGAATGTCCGATCGTGACAAGTGCGTCGAGCACCGTGGTGTCCGTACCGGGTCGTCCGACGGGAGTGACGAAGCTGCGATCGATCTTCAAGGTGTCGATCGGAAGCTCGCGCAGGTATGCCATCGAGGAGTAGCCGGTGCCGAAGTCATCGATCGCAACCTTGATTCCTCGGCGACGAACGTCGCGCAGTACGTCCGCGGCTCGCTGGTGATCGTCGACGATCTGCGTCTCGGTCAACTCGAGCTCGAGCAGGCGTGGATCGGCGCCGGTGAACAGGACTGCGGCGTCGAGATCGGCGACGAGGTCACCGTCGAGCAGGTGCGAGCCGGCGATGTTGACGGCGATCTTGACGATCATTGGCATCGGGTCGCCGGCTCCAACGGGCGAGCGTGACGCATGCTTCGGTCAGCACCCACCGGCCGATCTCGTCGATCAGCGACGATCGCTCCGCCACCGGAATGAAGTCACCCGGTGGCACCACGCCGATGCCCGGCCGATTCCACCGGACCAGTGCCTCGGCGCCGGTGAATCGCCGGTCGTGCACGTCGTACACGGGCTGGAGATGGAGCTCCAGTTCGTCGTTGCGAACGGCGTCGCGGAGCGCGAGCTCGATTTCGGCGTCGTGGACGATGCGTTGCTGCAGACGGGCGTCGAACACCTCGACCCGTCCGCGACCGCGCCGCTTCGCCGCGTACACCGCGCTGTCGGCGCGCCGGATCGCCTCGAGGGCGGTGAGCTCCTCGGCGGAGAGTCCGTCCGGGAAGGTTGCGACACCCACACTCGCCGACAGCGCGAAGAGGTGCTCGTCGTCCTGGTACGGCTGCTCGATCTCGGCGATGATCCGATAGCCGAACGCGACGGCGTCGGCGACCTCGCACGGGCCGTGCATGACGATCACGAACTCGTCGCCGCCGAGACGACCGACGAAGTCGCCCGGACGGATGTGCGCCGACAGGCGATGCCCGACCTCGGTCAGGACCCGATCGCCCGCGACGTGACCCTGGGTGTCGTTGACCGACTTGAAGCCGTCGAGATCGACGAACAGCACGGCAACCGACGTCGTCGGGTGCGGACGCCGAGAGCGCCTCGAGTACGGCGAATCGATTCGGAAGTCCCGTGAGCGCGTCGTGGTGGGCTTGATAGGCCAGACGCTCCTCGAACCGGGTCCGTTCGGCGATGTCGTGGGCGATGACAGCGGTGAGCGACCGCGCGCCGCCGTCGATCTCGCTGCTCGTCACGAGGACCCGAGTGGACTCTCCGTTCGCTCGGTACACGTCCATCTCGCCACTCGATCGCGGAACGAAGATCCGAAGCGACTCGCCGATCTGCTCGGTCTGCCGGAATCCCGAGGAGCGCAACGCTCGCGTCGTTGGCCGACGTGACGATCCCGTGTTCGTCGACGGTCCAGATGGCATCGGCCGCCTGCGCGACGATGGCCGAGGAGAGCTGTTCGCTCTCGTGCAGTCGCCCGGTCATCGTCTCCAGGCGCTGGAACGACTGGCGAAGTGAGATGCCGATCGCTCCCGGAAGGTCGCCGACATGTTCGGTCGAGGCACCGGAGGCCAGGTCGGCGATCTCGTGGTCGATTGCGCTGAGTGTCGCGGCCATCGAGTTCATCGTGCTCGTCAGGGTGCGCACGTCGCTCGGCCCGCGGACCGGGAGCGGATCGTCGTCGAAGGAGCCGTCGCCGATCGATCGGGCGCGCTTGGTGAGTCGACGGAGCGGGCGGAGCGTCGTCCAACTCAACAGGGCCAGGACGAGCAGGCTCACGGCGGCCGTGACGGGGACGAGGAGCTGGGTGCGCAGCGCAGCGTCCTCGGCCGCGATCGCCGAGGCTTCGAGATTCGTGACGACGCTCGAGTGGAAGCCGCTCGAGTACGACCCGAGCGCGCCCAGGAAGGCGAGCTGGGCGAGGAGCGCAGCGGCCGATTCCTGGATGTACTCGGTGTCGAACCCGGCCGCGAGTCGTCTCGTCACCGGCCCTGCCGAGCAGTGACGTGGAAACGGGGTGCAGCTCGTCGGTCACCGAACTGAACTCTGCAGCCTCGTCGGCGGTGAGCAGGTCGGTGAATCGTTCGATCGCGAAGTCGAGCCGAGCGTTCGCGACGATGATCTCGGCCGTCGTGTCCGTGGCCTGGTCGAGGAGGCCGTCGAGCAGCGCCGTGCCGCGGTCGCCCGCGTTGACCAGTACCTGACCCAGCGCTGCCAGCGAGACGCGATCGTCGCTCGGGGACGGAGCAGGTGTGGCGTCCAACGCGAGATGGGTCGCGGCGACCGCGTCGGCGAGGAGGAGGTCGAGGTCCGCGAACACTGCGCGGATGTCGGCCGAATGCGCGCCGACCTCGGCGGAGAGTTGCCGTTGGGCAGCGAGTTCCCTGCGGACGAAGCCGAGTCGAACGCCGAGCGTGGTCCCGTCATCGAGCACGAAGTCCCCGTGGCGTTCCAGGAGCCGATCGAGCGCGCCGTCCAGTTGTTCGACGTTCTCGTTGTACATCGTTTCGAAGTCGAGCCCTGCGACCGTCCACGACGAGGTCGCGGGGGAGGCCCAGCTCGTCGATGGCAGCAAGGCCTTCGAGCGCGGTCTGTTCGACCTGAGCGGGCGCATAGACCGCTGCGATGTCCTGCTGGAGTCGAGCGTCGTCGACCAGTTCCCGGGCGCTCTCGGCGGCGGCGCCCTCGGCTTCGACACGCTGGACAGCCAGGACGCCGAGCCCGAGCATGGGAACGAGGAGCAGCGTCAAGAGGCGCAGCGCGAACGAGATGCCCGGTGGGCGCCATGACGAACTCACGATGGTGTCATCGACGGAGACAAAGAATCGCTTGACTCAAGAAGTCGTCTGTGGGCCCACCCGCTGTGCCGTGTCCTGGCGGTAGAACGCCCGCAGCGTGGCGTACAGCTCGCGCTCGTGCTCGACCAGGATGTCGGGCCGGGTGAAGAAGACCTCGGTCGCGACAGCGAAGAACTCCGCAGGGTTCGTTGCGGCGTAGGAGCGAAGCGCCGACTCGCCGGCGACCACACGTTCGTAGGCCGGCGTGCAGACCGCTGCCCACCGTCGCGCAGCCTCCTCGCTCCCGAGCGGGGGCGTGCCGTCGGTGATCCCGTCGAGCATGTCGAGGCGGTGGGCGAACTCGTGGTACACGACGTTCTCGCCATGCTGGGGAAACCGTGCACCGCGCCGCACCGCCGACCACGAGAGGACGACCGGTCCCCGCGGTGTCGCCTGCCCGGCCAGGTGCTGTGGAGCGTCGGACATCGTGCCGGCCGCGCTGCGATGCGTGCCACGGAGCCTCACCGTCGAGCGGTGGACGATGACCGACGAGACGTCGAAGTACTCGTCGATCTCCAGCCCGAGCAGCAGCACACAGGCCTGCGCGGCGATGACGACTCGGACCTCGTCGGTGAGGTCCATGCCACGGGCCGCTTCCCACTCGGTCTCGTGCACGAAGCGCGCGACCAGCGCCCGCATCCGCTCGAGTTCGGACGCGTCGAACAGTTGCCATTGGACGAATTCTCGTCGCAGCATCGATTCCCACGCGGGATCGAAGGTCGGAGTGGTCGGGCGGAACCAGCGGCGCAGCGCAGTGAGCATTCGACGACAGACTCCCAGATCCGAGCGCCGTCGCTGCGTCAGCGCGGGGAGATCAGGACGTCGCCGGCGGACCGGGTGGCCGATGTCGGGCGCGGGTCCGGCCTTGACCGCCTCGGGAACCTCGTCGGGGCCGCCGAAGTACTCGGCGAGACGACGGTCGGCCTCGTCCGCACCGAAGAGGATCTCGGCGACCTCGCGGAGGCCGGTGGAATGTCGCGATGTCGTCGTCGGACACGACCAGGTCGATCTTCGAGCGGCGACGCATGAAGTCCTCGAGCTTGGTGACCATCTCCGAACGGGCCGCCTCGTACAGCTCGACTCGGATGTAGTCGGCCGATCCCATGATGTCCTCGGCCATCGCCGGCTCCTCGCGGATCGCGTCGAGCATCGCGAACGCGCGCCGGCCGTAGCGACGCCACAGGCGGTCGGACAGCGGTTCGACCTCGGGCTTCGATCGCAGACGGTCGAGCTTCATCAGCCGGGCCTGACGGAAGAACTCCTGCTTCGTCGCATCGGCGGGCTCGCCGTACCAGTTGTGCAGGTCCGTCTCGAGCGGGATGCCGAGCTCCTCGATCTCGGCCGCCACCTCTTCGCCGACGTTGAGGCAGTCGGTGAGCTTGCCGCCGAAGATCGTCACGACGCGCTGACGGTGGTCGGTTTCGACGGCGTGCTTCCGCGACAGCTTGGTCCAGTCGACGTCGGTCTGGTCGCCGCCGTCGGTCTTGACCACGAGCGGTCGCACGCCGCGTGCGTTTCGCGATGATGTCGGCGCGCGGTCAGCGGCGTATCGAGGTCCATGCGGGCGTTGATCTGGCCGAGCAGGAAATCGATGTCGTCGTCGTCGACCTCGGTGAACGGCGTGTCGACGCGGGTGTCGGTGGTGCCGATCACCGAGCGACGACCCATCGGGATCACGTAGAAGAGCCGTTCGGTGTCGTCGTAGAAGGCAAGCACCTTGTCGTGGTGCTTGGTCGTGAGTCGCGGCACGACGAGGTGGATGCCCTTCGAGTACACGATGCGGTGCTCGGTGGTCATCCCCCAGCCGCGGTTCGTCTCGTCGACGAACGGCCCGGCCGCGTTGACGATGGTCCGGGCGCTGGTCTGGAACTCCTCGCCGGTGTCGACGTCGCGGAGCTGAGCGACCCATCGGTCACCGTCGCGCTCGGCCGAGACGAGTTCGACGTAGTTGGCGGCAGCGGCACCGGCTTCGATCGCCGAACGGACGAAGCTGAACACGAACCGGGCGTCGTTGTCGATGAGGATCCCGTCGCGGTATTCGATCCCTCCGGCGACCGAATCGGTGTTGATCGCCGGCTCCTCCTTCTCGATCTTCTCGCGAGACAGCAGACGCGGCGCCTTGGTGCCGAACTGTCCGATGATCCAGTAGCCGAGTGCGCCGAAGGCCGCGAACCACGGCTTGTACGGCCCCTTCTCGTCGAGCGCGGCGTAGAAGCCGATCTCCTTGATGTTCGCCCGGTAGGCCCGCATCAGCCGGTTGCGCGACTGGCAGAGCTTGAAGACGAGCCACAGTTCGTAGTTCTCGAGGTACTTGAAACCGCCCCAGACCAGATTGGACGACGCCTGGCTGGTGAAGCTCGCGAAGTCACCCCGGTCGACGAGGGCCACGCTCGCTCCGCGGCCGGCCAGTGATGCCGCGGTCACCGCACCGTTGATCCCGCCGCCGATGATCAGCGTGTCGAACGAACCGTCACGGATGCGGTCGATGTGCGTTGTTCGCAGCGCCATGGAGTCGATTCTACGGCGCCGTCGGTGTGGTGGCGCGTCGTCGGGCTGGGCGTTCAGCCCGCGACCGATGAAGGCGATCGCGACCGCTGCGACGCCGACCACTGCCGGAGTCGCGTACCGGGACCAGGCCGGGAACGCCTTGTAGCCCGGCGCCATCATCACGAATCCGCAGATGGAGCCGGCGACGAGCCCACCGAGGTGACCGCCGATCGAGATGCCTGACGACGAAGAACGTGAGGCCGAGGTTGATCAGCAGCAGCGTGCCGATCTGAGTCGTGAACGGGTTGATGCCGTGCTGCCAGATGCCGACCGCCATCGCTCCGAGGAGGCCGAACACCGCGCCGGACGCGCCTGCGGTGAACGCACCCTGGTCGATCAGGATCACGCCGGCCGAGCCGCCGAGCAGCGACGCGACGTACAGCAGGAGGAACTTCACCCGACCGAGTTGCGGTTCCATCTGGTTGCCGAGCACGAACAGGAAGTACATGTTGAACGCAAGGTGAATGTAGCCCGAAGTGCAAGAAGCCCGGAGGTGACGAGGCGGTACCACTCGTTGCCCTGGCTGACGGTCACCGTGCCGTCGGAGAGCCGATAGTCGAACGGCTCGCCGGCGATGAAGATCGATGTTGAGCGCGAACTGCCGGTGCGCGTCGGTGATGCGACCCGGCGAGCATTCCGCCGAGGTCGTACCACAGGGCGACACCCACGAAGACGGCGATGTTGATCCCGATCAGCGTGTAGGTGACGATCGCCGGCTTGCTCGCCTGCCAATAGCGCGCCCTCGTCTTGATGTCGGGACGAGCCGCCTTCACGCAGTCGTGGCAGTGGCTGCCCACCGACACCTGCTGCAGACAGTCGGGGCACGCGGGCTTGCCACATCGGGTACAGCGTCGGCCGACGGGCCGGTCGGGATGGCGGTAACAGACGAGCTGGCTGCTCGCACCACCGGAGGATGGAGGAGGCGGCAGAGTCGAGCGCTCGGGGCGAGGCTCGGACGGTGGCGGCGGAAGCGGCACTTCGTCAGGCTACCGATCGATTCCTGGCTGATCCGGAAACCCGGGGGAGTCCACCGTTCACCAGAGTGCGGTCGGCTGGAACCGCGCTGCGTCGGGCTGACACGGCGCGCCGAGCAGGTTGCCCTGCAACATGTCGCAACCCGCTGCTTTGAGTCGCGCCGAGCTGCTCGGGCCCGTCCACTCGTTCGGCGACGACATCGATGTCGAGCGCATGGGCGAGCGCAACGACGGCGCGAACGACACGAATCTCGGCGAGGGAGGATCCCGAGGGCAACGCGAGTGAACCATCGAGTTTCAGCACATCGACACCCACGTCGGTCAGCACGGCGAGTGATCGGGCACCGGTGCCGAAGTCGTCGATGGCGACGCGGACCCCCAGGCGCCGGAGCGCACGGATCGTGCGGACGACATCCGGTTGGCTGCTCAGCAGTGGCGTCTCGTGTGCCTCGAGCACGAGGCGGTGTGGTTCGATCCCGTGCGCTCTGAGGCGTGCAGCCACCGATCCGACGTACGTCGGGGACGCGAGCTGCGTGCGCGACACGTTGACGTGGACGACGAAAGCGTCGCTCACACGAGCATCCCGAAGCCACCCGGCGAGGTCGGAGAGTGCTCGGTCGAGGACGAGTTCGCCGAGCCGAGCGATGGACCGTGCCTCTTCGGCGATGGCGATGAACGTGGCCGGGTCGACCAGCCCGAGCATCGGGTGGTTCCAGCGCAACAACGCTTCGGCGCCCACAGCGCACCGTGAGACCGCCGAGTAGATCGGCTGGTATTCGACCTCCAGGTCGCCGGCGGCGATGCTGCGGGACAAATCGACCGCCAACTCGGCACGCTCCCGGGCGGTGCTGCGCATCTGTGACGTGAAGACGGCACAGCGGCCACCACCCTCGTGTTTCGCGGCGTCTGCGGCGGCCTCGGCGGTGCTGACGAGTTGCGCCGCCATCTGCTCGGGCGGGAGATCGCCGCCGCATTCGGCGACCGCGACACCGACGCTCACCGACAGATCGAGATCGACCTCACCGACCCGGAGCCGTGCCGGTGAGGGCGCGCCCCGCCCGTTCGGCGAGTTCCACGGCAGCGATGCTGTCGTTCACCGCGTCGGCGATCACGAGGAATTCGTCGCTCCCGAGTCGTGCGACCGCGTCGTCCGGGCGGAGGGCGTCGACGAGTCGCCGGCCACACGCGATCAGGAGTTCGTCGCCCACATGTTGACCGAAGACCTCGTTGATGTGCGCGAAGTTGTCGATGTCGACGAGGATCGCCGCGACGTGCCCGACGTCCCCGGTCAGCCCGACGGGTTCGCTCGGGGTGCTCAGGGTGTGGGCGAGATGATCGAGGACGGTCGGCCGGTTGATGAGGCCTGTCAGGCGATCATGGGCAGCTCGGCGGACCAACTCGGCCAACTCGGCCTGGGCCTCGGTGATGTCGTGGAGGAGCAGTGCGACATCGCCGGGTCCGGCCGTCGGATCGACGCTCGCCGTGGCGCGCAGCACCATCTGCCGTCCGGAGAGCGCACGGTGATCGATACGGCCGTTCCAGGTGCTGGGTCGACCGCGGAACACGTCGGACGGCAGCTGATCCAGAAACGATCGCAGCACGCCGGCCGCGGCGCTGCCCGCAGCTGACATCGGCGAGCGTCGACACGCCGAGGAGGTCGAGCATCGGCCGGTTGAGGTGCCGGATCGAGCCGTCGAGGCCCAGCAGCGCCACCGCCGTTCCGTCGTCGTCGAGGGCGCGGTGCACGAGCCGGTCGTGCACCGGACGCGCGGCGTCGACGGCATGCGGCGGCGGCGGCGGCGGAAGCGGGGGAGGCAGCGGCGCGCTCAACGCGTTGCCGTCCCCGACGAACTGGCCGTGTCGATCGCAACGGTGCCGATCACGTCGAGCAGTTCCGCCGCAGGGGTTCCGTCGGCGAGTTCGAGCTTGTTGCCCGAGCGCGAAGACGGTCAGCACGAATGTGCCGGTCGTTCCGGGGTCGGGGCACGGCCCGGTGTACCCGACGTCGCCGTAGAAGTTCAGGCCCTGGATCGCGCCGATCGGGAGTTCGTCTTCGCCGAGCCGATCGATGGAGGGGTCGATGACCTGACATGACCCAGTGGATGAAGGGCCGCCCCGTGATCAGATTCGTCTCGTCGACCAGCGAGATGGCGATCTCGGCGGTGCCGGCCGGGATGCCGCTCCACGAGATCGACGGCGCAGCGTTGCTGCCATCGCAGGTGTACCGGATGTCGATCGCGCCGCCGTCGGCCCACGGGGTGAAGACCTGCATTGCACCCGCTTGATCGGTGGATTCGCCGTCACTCGGCGGCGGCTCGACGGGAAGCGTTTCGATCGCCGGTGCGCCGTCCAGGCTCGGATCGTCGATCGCGTCGGACGGCAGCGGAGCGGACTCGACCGGCGCCTGCGTCGTCGGTGCGGTGGGTGTCCGCAGTGTCGTCCCGTCTCCGGTGTCGCATGCCGCGAAGGTGAGCAGCGCGACGGTGGAGCCGACGAGCAGCACACGCCGCGGTCGGGATGGAATCGTTCGGGAACCGCTCACGGGAGGCGAGCGTACGGCATCTCGGCGTCCGTCTCGTTCGGACCTCGGTGGCGCGGTTTCGGGAGTCGGTTGCGGCTGCGTCCGCCAGATCCTTCGCCGGCACTTCACCACGAAGGTTCCTCACGCGGCACTAGCCTCGACTCGGTGTCCGACGTGAACTCCCCACTGACCGTGCTCACCGTCCACGCCCACCCCGACGACGAGGCGTCCAAGGGTGCGCCGACACTCGCCAAGTACAACGCCGAGGGTGTCCGCACCGTGCTCGTCTGCGCAACCGGCGGTGAGGAGGGCGACCTCCACAATCCGACGTTGCGCGAGGAGGGGCAGCCGTTCCACGGCCTCTCGCCGGAGGAGGAGCGGGCGCTCGTCGTCTCGATGCGGGAGTCCGAGCTGGCCGCCTCGGCTGCGGTGATCGGGTTCGACGAAGTGGTGATGCTCGGCTACCGGGACTCCGGCATGGCCGAGACCGAACCGAACGATCACCCCGACTGCTTCCACCAGGCCGACCTCGACGAGGCGGTGGGGCGATTGGTGGCCGTGATCCGCCGCGTCCGATCCCAGGTGATCATCACCTACGGCGACGATCAGAAGGGCTACCCGCATCCCGACCATCTGAAGGTTCACGACATCTCGGTGCTGGCGTTCGATCGAGCCGGTGATCCGGAGTGGTATCCCGACGCGGGCGAACCGTTCGAGCCGTCGAAGCTCTACTACGCCGTCTGGGCCAAGGCTCGGATCCTCGCGGTGCACGACGCGATGCTGAAGTACACCGGCGAGTCGCCGTTCTCCGACGAGTGGCTCGAGCGGGAGGGTCAGGACCACCGGATCACCACGAGGATCGAGGTCGGCGAGTATCAGTGGGCCCGCACCGGGGCGCTGCGGGCGCACGCGACGCAGATCGACCCGAGCGCGGCCTGGTGGTTCGGGCTCGACGACGCAGCAGCTGGCCGAGACCTATCCGTGGGAGGACTGGATCCTCGCGCGGAATCGCGTCGGGCCGATCCCCGACGCCGACTGCGAAGCGTGACCTGTTCGCCGGGCTGCGTCCGGAGTCCGGATCGTGAGCTCGGTCCAGTACCGAGTGGTCGTGGCGAAGAAGGACGAACGCATCGACGGGCCCGACGACGCCGACATCGTCGTCACGGTGCCGGTCGTCGACGCCGCGGCCGACGACTTCGATCCGACGGTCGCGTTCATGCGCGGCAAGCTGAAGGCGAGTGGTCACACCGGCGAGATTCCTCGATCTGCTCAAGTCGGGTGCCGCTGCGACCGCCATCGCTGCACTCGTCGACCAGGTGTGATCGGGACGCGGTTCGTCGGTCTCACGCACGCATGACGTCGCGGAGCTCGCGGAAACCGATCATGACGGCGCCGGCGCCGGTCGAGCGCTGATCGCAATTCGTCGCTCGTGACGAGGTCGAGGTCGGCGATCCAACCGTCGGCGCTGGGTCCGGCGATCGCACGCACCTCGGGTGTGTCGATCGCCGGTTGGACGTGGATCTCGGTGACGCCCGGTTCCAGCCGTGCGATCGCGTCGAACACCCGGCTCCTGCTGCCGGCACGCCAGTCGTGGTCGAAGTGGTCGGGGAACACGACGCCCTCGTCGGCAGCGAGCCTGCGGAACGGGAACCCGGCCTGCTCGGCGGTGATCGTCGACGGGAGGCGGATCGGGAGCCGATACTCGGCAGCCAGTTCGAGGTAGACGTCGAAGAACTCCGGGCGCAGTGTGATCGCCGAGAGGTGCGGGGCGAGGTGCGTCACGTCGATGCCCCAGACGAGCGCCCGCTCGACCTGGGCGCGCAGTTCACGCAGCACCTCGGCCGGGTCGGCGTGGTCCCAGAGGTCCTCGAGCGTCCGCGGGAACCCGCCCTCACCGGACTGGAGCGACGGCGCGTGGGTGACCGGCCCCCAGCGGTACGAACCGTGCTCGGAGTTCAGGGTCAGGTGGACGCCGATGTCGTCGTCGGGAAGCGCGTTGTCGGCTGCGTGGCGGGCCCACGGTGCAGGGACCATCAGCGACGCACACGTGGCGGCACCGTCGTGGAGCGCTCGGAAGACCCCGACGTTCGACGCGTGACTTGCGCCGAGGTCGTCGCACGACAGGATGACGAGGCTGGTGTCGGCGGAGTGGCCGAGCCGTTCGGCGAGCGTGGTCACGATCGAAACCCTAACGGCGGCCGCCGAGCGGGACCCGGTGGGTCAGCCGTCGCAGGCGCTCCACAGGCCGACATCGTCGCGCTTCGGCGGCGCTGGCGGCGTCGACGAACAACTCGCGGTACGTGGTGTTCGGCTCGATCGTGAGTGGCTGGGCGAATCCCTGGCGAACGATCTCGTAGTTGACGAAGATGCCGTCGTCGGCGCGGTAGACGTACCCGAGCAGTCGCCCGAAGTCGTCGCGGTTCACGGTGTCGCGCTCGATCGCGGACCGGGGTGCCGACGGGGAGGAGCGACTCGGTGAACGCCGTGGCCTCCGGGCCGAAGCACTCGATCGGCGGTGTCGGGCTGCTTCGTCTCCGGCGTGTCGATCCCGATGAGGCGAACTCGTTCCTCGCGGCCGTCGATGACCACGTCGACCGTGTCGCCGTCGACGACGTAGTCGATGGTGGCGTTCGCCTCGAGTGCCCCGGATGAGACGGTCGTGTCGGGCGATGACCCGGTCGCCTCGCACGCGGCGGTCACGGCGAGCACGGCGACGGCAGCGACGATGAACGGACGGGTCACCCGGTCAGTCTGGTGGCGCCGTCGGGAATGCGAGCGCGCGTACGCATCGAGTTCCCCGCGATCGTGCGTCGGACCGCAGCCGGCGCGAATGACGGATCGAGATTGCAGTGCAGCTCGACCTTCGGGAGGTCGAGCAGCCCGCCGCTCACAGCCGTTCGATCAGCGTGCCCGGTTCCGAGTCCGCCACCGCAGCACATCGAGATGAGGCCGTACTTCCCGCCGGTGCGCTCGAGTTCGTAGAGCGCCTTGGTGAGGAGGAACGCACCGGTGCCGCCGAGCGGGTGGCCGAGCGCGATCGCGCCGCCGTTGGGGTTGGTCTTGTCGAGGTCGGCGCCGGTCTCCTTCGCCCACGCGAGCACGACCGATGCGAACGCCTCGTTGATCTCGAACACGTCGATGTCGTCGATCGACATCTCGTTGCGCTCGAGCAGCCGCTGGGTCGCGTCGATCGGACCGGTGAGCATGAGCACCGGGTCGGTGCCGACGAGGCACGAGTCGACGATGCGGGCCTTGGGCGTGAGGCCGAGCTCGGCGGCCTTCTCCTCGGTCATCATGAGGATGGCGGCGGCACCGTCGGAGATCTGCGACGCGTTGCCCGCCGTGTGGACGCCGTTCTCCCGGGCGACCGGCTTGAGCGTGGCGAGCTTCTCGAGCGACGTCTCGCGAAGACCTTCGTCGCGGGCGACGGTGTGCGTCGCGCCGGTCGGCTTGCCGTCCTCGTCGACGTCGGGCGCCTCGACCTCGATGTACTGGCCGGCGAAGCGGTCCTCCTCCCACGCCTGGATCGCACGCTGCTGCGACGCAAGCCCGAACGCGTCGGTGTCCTCGCGGGTGATGCCCCACTTGTCGGCGATCCGCTCGGCGCCCTCGAACTGCGAGGTCATCTCGTACTGGTCGAAGTAGGGCGGCGGGATCGGGATGCCGAGGCCGAGCTGCTTGGCGCCGCTGGCGCCGATCGGCACGCGGCTCATCGCCTCGACGCCGCAGGCGACCGCGACGTCGACGACACCGGATCCGACGAGCGACGCCGCCAGACCGGTCGCCTGCTGGCTCGAGCCGCACTGCGTGTCGACGGTGGTGGCGGCGGTGGTGAGCGGCAGCCCGGCGCCGAGCCAGGCCGTGCGGGTGATGTTGAACGCCTGCTCGCCGGCCTGGCTGACACAGCCGCCGACGACCTGTTCGACCTCGGACGGGTCGATCCCGGTCCGCTCGATCAGCGCCTTCTGGACGAGCCCGAGGGTCTCGGCCGGGTGCATGGTGGACAGGCCGCCGTTGCGCTTCCCGATGGGGGTGCGGACGGCATCGACGATCACGACGTTTGACATGTGCGAGACGCTACGCAATGCGCCCACCTGCGCCGAAGTCCGGCGATGACGGCACCCGCAGAGATCGCGCTGTCCGATCCGGAAGACCGAGATGTCGACAGCTGCGTCGCACTACTGTCACACCCATGACCCAGCCCAGACCCTTCCTGCTCCGTTCGACAGCTCTCGTCATCGGGTCGTTGCTGGCCGTAGCGGGGTGTGGCTCATCGGATTCGACCTCCGAAACGGTCGCCGATACGGCTGCCGATACAGCAGCACCCGTCGAGGATGAGGTCGCTGCGACGACCGCAGAGCCAGAGCCCGAGCCAGCCGTCACCACCGACGCCGCACCCGAAGCGACCGCAGCACCGGAAGCGACCGCAGCACCGGAAGCGACTCCCGCACCGGTCGAGTCCGGCGGCTCGTCGGACGAGGTGCAGCTGACGCTGGACGACGGTCGTACGTGGACGTTGGTGAAGCGACATCTGCACCTTTGATCCTGACGCCACCGGCCCGGCCGCAACAGTCATCAACATCGAGGGCGACAACGATGGCGGCGCTCAACTGGCGTTCTCGAGGCGTGGCCGTTCGACGGGAGCACCGACAAGGGCACTCCGTTCCTCGGTTCGTTTGTCGACGAGAACGAGGAGGTGCTCGTCCTCGTCAAGGACTCCGCGGCCATGGTCGACGACGACCTCGAAGTCACCGGCGGCTTCTACACCGACGTGTTCTACCAAGACGGAGACGAGCCGGACGGCACGTACACCGTCCGCTGCCAGCCGTAGACCCTGAGGGCCAGCGCTCGGGCTCGGGCTCGTGCGGAGCGCTATGTGGTCCGGTGGAGGGTGGCGCTGAGATGGTGGGTGAGCGGCTGACCGACAGCAGCCATTCGCATCGTGTAGCGCAGGACGTCGCCGGTGACCTCGAACGTCCGCTCCGTTCGCGTGACCTCCTTGGCGGACGCAGTCGCTGCGATCGCGGACGAGCGAACGTCGATGATCAAGGTGTCGGTGTCGCCGGCGCTGTTCGGGGCCGCGAACCCTTCGAGGACCTCGGCGATCCCCGTCGGGTGGGCCACGACGATCTCGGCAAGGCCCTGCGACGGGATGCGCCAGTACGCCGTCTCGGCATGGAGCGGCCGAGCGTCGTCGGTAGCCCACGTCTTCTGCTGGTAGGCGAGGAAGGGTTTTCCGACGTGCCCGAACGTGATGGTCTCGTCGTACTCGAACGGGACGATGGTCGGGTACTCGCCGGCGCCCGAGCCCGTCCACGTGCCGAGGAGCGGAGCCAGAATGGCGATGTCGGGATGGAGGGAAGTGGTCATTCTGTGATCGTAGGTGGCCATTTCGGAGCGTGTCGCGTGCGTACGCATGATCGCGTGAGCGCAGAACTCGGTCTGGTGTCGATGAACACCGCGTCCCTGTACCAGCCCCTCAACGAGGTTCCGGACGGCTTCTCGGGAGAGCATCGGTTCGTCCATGTGATCGGCACCACGGTCTTCGTCGACGACCGTCCCGACGACGACAGTTGGTCCCGCCACTTCGTGGGCATCGTCGAGGGAGTCGGGTGGTGGGCGGTCGACGTCCCGGTCGACTCGCCCGATCCGTCGTACGGGGCCGCGCTCGACCTGCGGAACTACTTCGGCGTCGCGTCGGCGGCCGAGTGGCTGGCGGCCGGTCGTGCGGTGCAGACCGCCGAGTGGGTGCGCACACACCGTTTCTGTGGGCGCTGCGCGACGCCGACCGAGCCGTCGCCCGGTGAGCGCGGACTGAAGTGTCCGGCGTGCGGGCTGCTCGCGTATCCACGAGTGGCCCCGGCGATGATCACGCTGGTCACCCGGGGACCGGCCGGCCCCGATCAGGAGGCGCTGCTCGCCCGCGGCGCCAACTTCCCGATTCCGATGTATTCGTGTCTGGCCGGGTTCGTCGAGCCGGGGGAGGACCTCGAGGGCTCGGTCGTGCGCGAGGTCAAGGAGGAGGTGGGTGTCGACGTCGACTCGGTCCGCTACGTCGGGAGTCAGCCGTGGCCGTTCCCGCACAGTCTCATGGTCGGTTTCCGGGCGAACTGCACGGGTGGCGAGATCGTGTGCGAGGAGGGAGAGATCCTCGATGCGAACTGGTACCGCAAAGACGATCTCCCGCTCGTCCCACCCGAGATCTCGATCGCCGGCAAGATCATCAACGCGTGGGTCGTCGAGTGATCCAGCGCAGTTGAACCGGGTCTGCGCTCCGCAGTCTGCATCGGAGCGCTCACTGATGGGAGACTCGTCGGACGCGTGGTGTGATGATCCTGACCGGCGGCAGCCGAGGGATCGGCGGCTGGCGTCTGATGCTGCGTCGTACGTCACGGCGACGACCGTCGACTGTTCGGGTGGTCGCTGACCATTTCGCCGAGCGCGGCTCAGTCGTCGAACAGCGTCGGATGATTCCGCCGGATCCTGACCCGGCGTCCGGGCTGCTCTGTCGGCTCGGGAGCCGACTCGAAGAGCTCGAGCTGTTCCCAGGTGATCGCGACGTCGCTCACGATCTGCCAGCGCAGTCGACCGTGCGGCCCCGGACGCCGGATCTCGACCCGTTCGGCGCGCAGCGATCGGGCCGAGCCGTCGGGATCGCGCAGCGTGACGCTTCCGTCGGTCTCGACGCCTTCGACCTTGCCGACGATGTAGCGGCCACGATCGTTGCGCTTGAATCGGATCGCTTCACCCGGTCGGAGCCCGAGACGGGCGAGCGCCGACGCTGAGCGATACATGGGATGGCCGGCCTCGACGCGAACCGCCGCGTTCAGCCTCCGACGACGCGACGCTGCAGCTTGCGCATGCCGCCCAGCCAGCGATCGGGGTCGGCGGCCTTGAACTGCATGTAGTCGGCGACCTCGGGGTGCGGGAGCACGAAGAACGTCTCGGCCTCGATCGTGTCGGCAACCTGTTCGGCGACGTCGTCGGGTTCGAGGACGGCGCCGGCGGCCTTGACCACGTTGCCGCCCGAGATCGGGGTCGTCGCCACCGTGCAGCATCTCGGTGTTCACGCCCTGTGGGCACAGGCACGTGACCTTGATCCCGGCATCGCCGTAGGTGATCGACATCCACTCGGCGAACGCCACGGCGGCCCGCTTGGTCAACGTGTACGGGCCGGACCCGATCTGGGCGAGCAGTCCGGCGGCCGACGCGGTGGAGCAGAAGTACCCGTCGCCGCGCTCGAGCCACTCCGGGACGAGGTACTTCGCCGCCCACCGGTGGGCGTGCACGTTCACGTCGAATGCGGTCGCCCACACCTCTTCGGGGGTGTCGGCGAGTGTTGTTCCGGTGCCGACGCCGGCGTTCGCGAAGAACAGGTCGATCGGACCGAAGGCCTCCCGCGCCGCTTCGACCAGGCGGCGGTTGCCCTCCTCGGTCGACACGTCGGCCGTGATGCCGACGACTCGGTCGCCGCCGATCGCTGCGGCCGCCTCGTCCGCCCCTGCGAGGTCGGCGAGCACGACGTTGGCCCCACGGGCGTGGAAGGCGCCGGCGAGCGCCGCGCCGATGCCGCGTCCGGCGCCGGTCACGACGGTGTTCTTTCCCTGCAGATCCATCGGCGGCATCGTAGGTGGATGCGGGCGCGACCGAACCGATTCGTCGGTGTCGCGGATTGATGACGGGTCGCGTGAACTTCGACGCAGGTGCACGCCAGCTTCGCCTCGGGCCGGGTACCGTGATGGACGATGACAGATCAGCAGAACGTCACCCCGGGCACGACGAACGACGCGGCGAGTAGCGATGCCGTGATCAACGAGGCACTTGGCGTGATCGATGGTGCGCTGGCAAAGATGATGCAGCGGGATCTGGTGTCGACCGGTGAGGTCGCAGACCTGCTGCTCGACGTCCGGACCCTGCTCACCGATGTTCAGCCGGCGCCGTCGGTCGACATCGCAGACATCGAGCCGGTCACCCCCGAACTCGCCTGAGCCGACTCAGTCGGCGAACGCCACGAGTTCGTCGACCGCGTCCGCGATGAACCTGCTCAGCAGCGCAGGTTCGGTCACCGCCGCGCTGTCGGTGTTGAGACCCATGTCGAGCCGGCCGAGGTAGCTGAGCAAGCGTCAGGTTGAACGCGACGCCGCTCAGCGGCCCGACGGCGTAGTTGCTCAGCAGCTTCGCGCCGGCGACGTACATCGGCACCGGTGACCCCTTCACGTTCGACGTCGCGAAATCGACCGTGTGCGCCTGCTGGCGGGCGAGGCGCGTGACGACCGAGGTCGGCAGCGTCGACGCGAACGCGGCCAGCGCATCGAGCGAGGCGGATCGTGACGACTCGACCGCCGTCGTCGGTTGCCGCCTGGATGGCGCGGAACCGTTCGTCGATCGGCATCTCACCCGTCGGCACGAGCATCCGGACGAGCGAGAACGCGTTCGCCCCGGAGTCGTCGGTGCGGGTGCTGATCGCCATCGACGCCCGCAGCTCGTCGACCGGCGCGCCGAGTTCGACGTGGTACCGGCTGACCGCCTCGGTGGCGATGGTCAGGAATGCGGTGTTGAGCGTGCCGCCGAGCGCCTTCGACGCGTCCTTCGTCGGCCGGAACGGCGCGGACGCCACTTCGAGGTGGCGGCCGAGCGACCGTTCGGTCCAGAGCGGGCTCCGAGCTCCGTCGGTGTCGCCGAGTTGGCCGACGATGCCGCGGAGCGTGTCGGCTGCGGCCGCACCGGCGTCGGGGATCTGGCCGGGTTGTCGAGCAAGCTCGCGCATCTGGCGAACGACGCCGATCGGGCAGCCGGAAGGTGGCGGCCAGGAAGTCCCGCACGACCTCGGCGGCGTCGTCGTCGGCGTGCTCGGTCGGCGACGTCGATCGTGTCGGGGTCGGGCATCGGCGGCGGGATCGCATCACGCTCGAAGTCGAGGAACTCGAGCGACAGCTGCACGCCGCTCTCGCCGTCGGCGATCGTGTGGTGCATCTTCTGGATGAGTGCCGCCCGGCCGCCGCGGAGACCTTCGACGACGGTGAACTGCCAGAGCGGTCGAACCCGGTCGAACGGGTCGGCGGTGATGATCGTGGCGAGGTCGAGCAGCGCCCGTTCGTCGGCCGGCTTCGGGAAGCGCGACACGTCGGACGTGGCGATCGATGTCGAAGTCGGAGTCGTCGACCCACGTGGGCGGCGCGAGGTTGCCCGGGCACGCTCCGCACGACCTGGCGCAGCCGCGGGATGACCATCGCAGCCCGCTCCATCCGCTGGCGGAACAGGTCGAAGTCGGGTCGTGCGGTCGAGGATGCTGATGTTCGCGAAGGTCGACGAGAGGTGCGGATCCTTCTCGAGTCGCCACATCAGCCCCTCGGCGTCGGACATCTTCCGGTCGTAGACGATCCCGCTCATGGCGTCGATCAGAGTAGGTCGTCGAGCCCGAGCCGCCGAATCAGTCGGCGGGTGATCGCGACGAGGACGCCACCGGTGATGACGCCCGGCCACGACGTCGGACGCATGATGGATGCGGACGTAGGCGCGGCTCGTCGCCACGGTGCCGGCGACGAGACAGATCGAGCGCCGTGATCGGTTGGCGGGTGCGGGGAGCGAGCAGCGCGGCAGCGAACGTCGCCGCGCTGGCGTGGCCCGACGGGAACGACGAGGTGCGCGGTCGGCGCACCTGCGAGTCGGTCGTCGCCGGTGGTGGTCGGTCGGGCCCGCCGGAACAGCCGCTTGACACCCTGGTTCACGACGAGGCTCTCGAGCCCGATCAGCACGGCGAACGTGACGACGCGCCGGGGCCGGCGATGGCGGATCCCGAGCAGCAGGTTGATCGCGTGCCAGATCAGGCTGAAGTCGCCGACGTGGCTCGCCGTGGTGAACACGCGGTCGAGCGACGCGGTTGCCCCGGACCCGTTCGAGTTGCGTGGTCGACCACTTCGTCGAACCGTTCGACCGTCGGACCGAGGTCGTGCTGGCCCGGGAACGTGTTCGGGCGAGGCTGGTCGTCGCTCATGCAGCGTCGTCGTCGGTGCCGAGCAGCGCCTCGTACGCGGCGATCGCCTCGGCCTCGGCGCGATCGGGGTCGCCGCCGAACGCCGGGCACCACTGCCGGAAGCTGCACCAGTCGCACAGGCGACTCTGATTCGGGCGGAAGTCACCGGTCGTGCACGCCCGTTCGACCGCCTTCCAGACGGCGCTCGTGCGGGTGTCGATGAACCGGACGGATTGCGCCGACGGAATCGTCTCGATCGTCTCGCCGCTCGAGAGGTACATCAGCCGGATCTTCGCCGGCCGTTTGCCGAGCACCGCCTCGCACAGGAACGAGTAGAAGTGGACGCCCGGCGAGGCTCTTCTGCTCGTAGTTGCCCGACGGGGCCCGTCCGGTCTTGTAGTCGGTGACGACGAGTTCGCCGTCGTCGTCGAGCTCGAGTCGGTCGATGATGCCGCGGAGTTCGAGCGAACCGACCTTGGCCGCCATCCGGACTTCGAGGCCGATGTCGCGGATGGTCGTGGGGTCCTCCATGTCGAAGTAGCGCTCGATCAGCTTGCTCGCAATCGGCACGGAACTTCGTCGCGGCGGTGTCGTCGAGGTGCAGCCCGACGTAGTCGGGGTCGGTCGAGTACTCGTCGAGTGCGTCGGTCAGCGTCGACGCGAGCGCCTCGGGCGTTCGCTCGGCTGCCGGAAGGACGAACAGCAGCTCGAGTGCTCGGTGCACGACCGAGCCGCGGGTGGTGGCCACGCCTGGTGGTTCGGGGAGGCGCTGCACCGACGAGAAGCGGAATTGCATCGGACACGACGTGAACGACGAGACCCGCGACGGTGACAACGACGACGGGATCGGCCAGACGGGGGTCGTGGACTCGGCGAGCATCGGTCATGTGCGCCACTGTAGAGACGGGGTACTCCAGAGTTCGCACGGCGTCTCCGTCCTCGCTCGGCCCGTCGTCCGATGAGAGATGAGCGCGACCCTCACGCTCATCTCTCATCGCAGCGGTCCGGTCAGGTGGTGGGGGTGGCGGCGGCCATGTCGGCGATGAGGTCGGCGGTGCCGGCGGGATCGATGAACGGCCCGAAGTGGTTCGAGTCGGGCTGCTCGATGAACAGCGAGTTGGGGAGTCGATTCGGCGATTCCGGCCGCGACCTGGGCCGGGCCCATGTCGTCGCCGCTGCCGACGACGACCACGCGGGTCTGCGATCTCGGGGAGCAGGTCCCAGGTGTCGTGGAGTGCGCCGGTCTCGAAGGTGCGGGCCTCGTGCTCGGGCGCGCACGTGAGGCGGACGCCTTCGGGCGCCGGGCGGAAGCCGTGACCGACGTACAGCCGGAGCACGTCGGGGTCGAAGAACTGCATCGGCGGCTTCGACCCGTAGTTGGCGATCGCGGCCTCGAACGAGTCGAACGACGCTCGGCGGCGACGTGCGCCCTCGACCAGCGCCGACGGCTCGTCCTGCGACCGGTCGACATCGGTCGGGAAGACGATCGGCTCGAACGCCACGATCAGGTCGAACAGCTCCGGCTCCCGGTGGGCGGCCATCAGCAGCGCTGCACCGCCCATCGAGTGGCCGAACGCGACGAGGCCACCGTTCGGGGCGACCGCGCGGGCGGCGGCGAGCGCGTCGTCGCCGTAGCGATGCCAGTCGACCTGCCAGTCGTCGGGGCGCGGCGTCGATCCGTGGCCGCGGTAGTCGAGCGCGTACGACGTGAACCGGTCGGCCAGTCGATCGGCGATCGGGAGGTAGCAGTAGCCGTGGAAGCCGGTGGCGTGCGACAGCAGCAGCGGACGCCCCGTTCCTCCGAATTCGTGGATGGCAACGCTGACGTGATCTGACGACATGACCCGCACGGGCGTCATCATCGCCCGCACCCGGGCGCAGGTGCCAATCGCGCCCGGTCAGTCGTCGCGTCTGCGCGCGCGGCGCCACCACGTGAGGATCAGCCGGTCGAGCAGGACGCCCAAGCAGATCGATGCGATGATCGCGACCCACAGCTTGATCTCGGGGTTGAACCAGAGGATGTTGGCCTGGACCGGCTCGCCGTTCTGGAGGATGAACACCACGGTGACGACGGCGACGACGCCGAACAGGATCAGCCAGACCGACGGGCCATCACGCCCGTCAGGAACCGCACCCGGGTCGTCGAAGCGGTCGTCGTCGTCGCGGTCGGTGTTCATGGTCGGCTCGATTCGGGTTTCGGTTCACGCGGGAGTCCGAGGAGCCGCTCACCGATGATGTTGCGTTGGACTTCGCTGGTTCCGCCGGCGATGCGGCCACCGGGTGCTGCCAGCATGCCAGATGCATCGGGCCCGTCGAGCATGCCGTCGGGCCCGGCGAGGTCACCGCGCAGCATCGCTGCGTCGAAGGTCATCTGGGTGATCCCGAGCTTCATCAGCGACGCCGCGGTCGAGGCCACCGGCCCTGCCGTTGGGCCATGGCCTTGTACGCGTTGCCGGTCGTGACCAGACGCATCAGGTCCTGGCGGGAGGACGCGTCCAGATCGCGTCCCTCCGACAGCCGCATCATCTGGTCGAGGCGTCGTTCGAGCGAGATCACCGCGGTGCCGATGTGGCCGCGTTCGCTCGTCAGCACGGCCATACCGACCCCCCAGCCACCGTGCTCGGGTCCGAGCAGGTGGTCGGCGGGGAGCTCGACGTCGGTGAAGAACACCTCGTCGAACTCGGACTCGCCGGTCATCTGCTGCAGCGGGCGGATCTCGATTCCCGGCAGATCCATCGGGCAGAGGAAGAACGAGATCCCGTCGTGCTTGCGGGCGTCGGGGATCGGTCCGAGCCATCAGGATGCCCCAGTTGCTGTATCGCCCGCCGGAGCACCACACCTTCTGGCCGTTGACGATGTAGCGGTCGCCGTCACGTTCGGCGCGGGTCGACAGCGATCCGAGGTCGCTCCCCGAACCCGGCTCGGAGAAGAGCTGGCACCACACGTGGTCGGCGTCGAGCGACGCTCGGAGATGGCGCTGCTGCTGCTCGGGTGTGCCGTAGCGCAGGATCGCACCGCCGGCCAGCACGAGGCCGACCATGTTCAACACCGGGCGGGACGCCTGCCCGGGCGCATTCGAGGAGCCAGACACCGTTGTGTTCGACGCTCAGGCCGCGCCCGCCGAACTCGGTCGGCCAGTGGATTCCGGCATAGCCGGCGTCGCGGATGGTCCGCTGCCAGGCGATGCCCTGTTCGATCAGGTCGGGTGGGCAGATCGCGCCGTAGTCACGCGGTGCCTGGTCGGCGTTGGTCGGCGAGCCAGTCGGCGACTTCGTGCTGGAATTCGGCGACGTCGGGACCGTCGTACATGGTGCCCAGTGTCGTCCGCGACGGCGAGCGCCGACGCATCGGGACGGCCGGGCAGCAGCGACGGGAGCTGCTGTCCGGCCGACGCCGACGGCGAGGCTCAGCCCTCTTCCGTCTCCGAGTCGCCGTCCTCCATCTCGACCATCGAGCCGTCGTCGGAGTGGCCGCCGTCGTCCATCTCGCCGTCATTGCGTCCGTCGCCGATCTCGCGCACCTCGGCGACGAACTCGATCGTGGTGTCGTTGTCGAACGACAGCGTGACGTCGACGCGTGTCGGGGTACGTGGCGGCGTCGATGTCGAGCAGCATGATGTGCGGCCCACCCGGCTCGAACACGAAGGTCTCCCCGGCTGCGATCTCGTAGCCGCCTTCCTTCTCCTGCATCGACATCTGGCCCTCGTCGTTCATCAGGACCTCGTGCAACTCGACGGTGTCGCTGACGGACGCCGTCGCGGAGATCGCCGTGATGGTCTCGTCGGTGTTGTTGGTCAGCTCGCCGTAGACGGCGCTGGTCGTCTGCCCATCGGCGGGCTGGCGCGACCACGGGTCGGCGATGGTGACGTCGGCGGCTGACGCAGCCTGCTCGGTGTCGTCGCCGGAAGCGGTGTCGTCGTCGGAGCCACAGGCAGCGAGGCCGAGTACGGCGACGGCGGCAAGGGCGATGGAGCGACGTTTGAGGCTGGTTGTTGGAATGTTCACGACGTTCAGGTCGTCGCGGTCACCGGCTTGGTTCCCAGATGTGCCCGAAAAGAGCTGGAAGACCGCAATGGCGACGCCGCCGACACCGACCACGAATGCCGCGGTGAGCGACAGCCGCTCGAACCACTGCGGCGCATCGGTGGGCACGATTGCCGCGGTGAGGCCGTCACGCTTGACGAACGCCCAGATCGCCAACTGGCTCGCCGCCACGAGCCCTGCCGCGACCGCCGCGAACGGAGCACGGCGACCGAGCGCGATCGCCGCCAACGACGCGACGAGCGCGATCGACGGAAGCAGCGCCCAGATGATCCGCGGGCCGGTCTCCGACGGCAGCGACGTGTACTGCCACCAGCCGGCGATCGTCGGCGAGCGCCGAGACCGGAACGAGCGCAGCGGCCCACGACGGGCTTCGTCGTGACAGCCAGAAGGCGCCGCCGACGCGAGATCGCGCCGATCACCACACCGAGGACCGCCGGGATCATCGACGGTTCGTCCTGCCACGTCGAGATCACCGTCACGTCGACCTCGTGCGCCGTCGACCACGAGCGGGATGACCTGTTCGACGATGCGGTCGCCCGGCGCCTTGCCGGCCGGGCGGATCGGTTGCATCCAGTGGGCGCGATGGTCGTGCCACGCGTAGGTCCCGTCGTCGGCGACGGTCACCCAGTCGGGGTCGGCGTCGGGCTGCGCGAAGTCGGGGGCGTCCGATCCGTACCGCTCCTCGTTCTGGTAGGTCGTCGGCGAGTTGCGGTTCTCCTGCACCTCGCCGCCGGGGAGGAACCGGAGGTAGGGCTCGCGCGAAGTAGCCGAGCACCAGGACGTCGGCCTCGGGGTCGGCGCGGAGTTGGATGAACGAGTCGCCACCGATCACCTCGAGCGTGACCGCGGATGTCGGCGGATCGATCGAGAGGATCTCGCTCTGGTAGTCGGTCGGGCCCGCGGGGTCGGCGTGAACGGTGCCGGCCGATGCGAGGAGTACGAGGCCGACGATGGCGCCGACCATGGCGCCGCGCCGCCGAGCGCCCGCAGCGAGTGTCATGCCGCGACGTTGAGGACGAGCTCACCGCTGGGATGCACGGTGCAGACGCCCTCGAAGGTGCCGGGCGACGTGAACTCCTGGCGCATCGTCTCGTTGGCCCCGACGAACCACGGCCCGACGTTGTGGCCGCGATCGTCGAGGTTCACGATCTGGATCGTCTCGCCGACCGAGGCGTCGAGTGTGCCGGGCAGGATCTCGAGCGGTTCGCCGGCGTCGAGCGCCTCGCCGGCACCGGCCGGAATCGTGTACTCGTACGTGGCCGCACCCGTGCCGTCCTCGACGCTGAATCCGGGACCGGCGTCGGAATCGCTCGCCCGAGCAGGCGGTGGCGAGCGGCAGGGCGAGCGCTGCGAGGCCGAGCGCCAGCGTCGTGCGGCCGGAGCGCGTGCGCACGTGTCATGCCGTCGCCCGATCGAGCAGTGTCGACGAGATCGGCGGCGATGTCTTCCGACGACGCACCGAACTGCCAGGTGAGGACGAGGCGGCCCTGGTCGTCGACCGCGTAGAGGAACGGCGAATGGTCGACTTCGATGTCGCCGTCCTCGACCGTGCGGACCTCCCAGCTCGCTCCGAACGGTTCGCCGGCCTGCGTCGAGCAGTTCGGTGTCGTCCGATCCGGCTGCGACCGCATCGGAGATGAACGTCGTGACGTACTGGTCGAGCACGGCGTTGTCGCGTGCGGGGTCGACGCCGACCATGACGACGTCGACGTCGTCGGCCTGTTCGGGCTCGAGCATCCGGAGGGCGACGGTGAGGTCGGCCAGCGTGGTCGGGCACACGTCGGGGCAGTTGGTGAATCCGAAGTAGACGACTTGGATCCCGCCCTCGTCGGCGCGGAACTCGACGTCGGTACCGGGATCGCTCAGCGACGGCAGCGACACCAGATCGACCTGCGGGGCGGGGTCCCGGACGATCCCCGACAGCGCTGCGTCGGACGCCGTCGTCACTCCCACACGCCGCGATGATCAGCGCAGCACCGCAAACGAGCGGCACCGACCGAGCGAGCCGGCCGCTGCTTCGGGGACGGCCTCGGCAGCCGTGGCGCGGTCGGTCCATGTCGTCGAGGTCGTCGGCGGGGCTCAATTCGTTCCCGTCCTTCCGAGATGCGTCGGCGTCGTCGACGGGCTCGGCGGTCATCGCCGCGAGATCGAGGCGGGCCCGCGAGACCCGCGAGCGAACCGTGCCGACCGGACAGCCGATCACGTCGGCGGCCTCGTCGTAGTACATGCCGAGCACCTGGGTGAGCACGAACGCGGTCCGGCGGTCGTCGTCGAGGCGGCTCAGCAGTTCGTCGAGATCGACGCCGATCGTCGTGTCGGGAGCGAACGCGGCGTGAACGTGGGCCTCGTCCAGCACCGCCTGGTCCTTGCGGCGCCGTCGCTGTGCCCGGCGGACGTGGTCGGAGCAGACGCGACGGGCGATCGTGAGCAACCAGCCGCGTGCGGCACCTTCGGCCCGATAGCGGGGGAGCGACTTGATCGCACGCTCGTAGACCTCCTGCGCGAGGTCGTCGGCGTCGCGCGGATCACCGAGATACCGGCACAGATTCCAGACCTCGCCCTGCGTCTCGGCGACGAAACGGTCGAGCGCCGCCACGTCACCGCGCTGGGCAGCGAGGAGCAGTCGGGTCAGGTGGTCCACACCACCAGTTTGGCGACTCGGGAACCAGAACGTCGGTCAAAGCGACCTTGTTCACATGGACGCCGACCACCTGCCGTGCGACAACGCACACGAAATCCTCTCTGCACAGCTCGACGGTGAGGCGACTGCGCAGGAGCGCGAGCGACTCCATCATCACCTGACGGGCTGCCCGGAGTGCCAGCAGCTCTCGGCGCAGTACCTCCAGCTGGATCGCCGGGTCCGTCTGCGCCCGGCGGAGTCGGTGCCCGACCTGCGGCCGGCGATCCTCACCCGGTTCCGTCCGGCCGTGCTCGGACGGAACGGCTGGATGCGGCCGGCGCTCGCGTGGGTCGCACTCGTGCTCGTCATCCAGAACGTCACGGCGCTCGTGGCCGGCGAGATGAGCGGAGCGGAGGTCCACCTCGCCCGCCACCTCGGTGCGTTCGGCGTCGCGCTCGGCGTCGGTCTCGCCTTCGTGGCGTGGCGCCCCCACCGGGCGTACGGGCTGCTGCCGTTTGCCGGCGCGCTGATCGCGACGATGATGCTCAGCGCCGCGTTCGACATCGTCGAGAACGGCCGCAGCGCCGTGTCCGAGATCAGCCACCTCGCCGAACTCGCCGGACTGTGGCTGGTGTGGATGATCGCCGGTTCGCCCGGCCGCCCGAACTGGGGAGCGATCCGGCTCGCTGCTCGCTCGTCGTCTCCGCCCGGCCAGCCATCGATCCTGACTCCACGCGCCGACTCGTTGGTCGCGTGCGGCCCCAAACGACGATGACCGCGATGCCGCGATCGAGCGCAGCGGCTCAGCCGGATCAGGTCAGCTGAGCGCCTTGAGGAACATCGCGGTCTCCTCGGCGATCGCCGCGGGCACCTCGTAGCCGGTCTGGTCGGTGACGGTGTCCCAGTTGTCGCGCAGGCTCTCCGGGCTGAGGTCGGGGTCGGTGTAGCCCTGGCATTCGGCGATGAACACCTCGGCGACACGGCCGCCACCGACCGAGTAGACCCGGCCGGTCGACTCGCACGACTCGTGGGAGAGGTAGGTGACGAGCGGCGACACGAACTCGGGCTGGAGCTTGTCGCCGAGCGGGCCGAGCAGGTCCTCGGTCATCCGGGTGTAGGCGAGCGGCGCGATGGCGTTGGCCTTGACGTTGTACTTCGCGCCTTCGACGGCGAGCACGTTGGTGAAGCCGACGAGGCCCATCTTGGCGGCGCCGTAGTTGGCCTGGCCGAAGTTGCCGAAGATCCCGGCCGCCGACGAGGTCGACACGATGCGGCCGTAGCTCTTCTCGCGCATGATCTTCCAGGCCGGGCCGGTGACGTTGAACGCGCCGCGCAGGTGGACGTCGAGCACCGGGTCGACGAGGTCGGGGCCCATGTTGTGGAACGACTTGTCGCGGAGGATGCCGGCGTTGTTGATGACGATGTCGACCGTGCCGAACGCGTCGACGGCGGTCTGCACGATGCTCTCGCCGCCCTCGGGGGTCGCGACCGAGTCGGTGTTGGCGACGGCCTCGCCGCCGGCGGCCTTGATCTCGTCGACGACGAGCTGAGCTGCGCCCTTGTCGGAGCCCGATCCGTCGACGGCACCGCCGAGATCGTTCACCACGATGAGCGCACCGCGTGCCGCCATCATCAGCGCGTGCTGCCGTGCCGAGACCGCCACCTGCTCCGGTGATGATCGCTACCTTGCCGTCGAATCCGAGATCAGTCATGGACGACGAAGCTACCGGCCGGCTCGGCGCGGAGCGGAAAACCGGTGACGCCGCGGATGTCGGCGGCGTGCGACCGGGACCGATGCTCGCGCGTCGTCAGCCGGCTGGTCGGTCGACGGGAATCGCAGATGCGTGATGCCCTCCTCGTGCACGACAACCGGTGTGTCACCGTCGCGCACGGGGACGCCGAGACCGTCGATGTGGCTGCAGCGTGCATCCGTCGGGCGTCGAGGTCGACCTGCATCATCGAACCGTGGCGATTGATCCGGAACCGCACCGACGACCAGTCGGCGGGAAGACGAGGTGCGAACGACAGCACCTCACCGGTCTCGACCATGCCTGCGAAACCGTGGACGATCCCGGCCCACACACCGCCGCAGTTGGCGATGTGCACCCCGTCGGCCGTGTTGTGGTGGACGTCGCAGATGTCGAGGTACAGCGCCCGGCGGAAGTAGTCGATCGCCAGGTCTTCGTGGCCGACTTCGGCGGCGATGATGGCCTGCACGCAGGCCGACAGCGACGAGTCGCCGGTCGTGATCGGGTCGTAGAAGTCGAAGTTGCGCCGCTTCTGCTCGGGGGTGAAGTGCTGGGACCGCAGGTACATCGCCAGGACGACGTCGGCCTGCTTGAGGACCTGGTGTCGGTAGATGACGAGCGGATGGAAGTTCAGCAGGAGCGGGTACTTGTCGAGCGGAACCCCGTCCCAGTCCCACGGCTCGAGGTCGAGGAACGCGGTGTCCTGCGGATGGATCTCGTGCTTCGTCGTCGTACGGGATGTACATCGCGTCGGCAGCGGCATCCCACTCGTCGAGTTCGTAGCAGTTCCAGGCCGGTCCGCCGCTGGATCGAAGCGAACGCCTCGGGATTCCACTGAGCGAGGAAGCGGACGGTTCGGGCCGCATAGCGGAGGTTGAACCGGGCCATCACGTTCGTGTAGAGGTTGTCGTTGACGACGGTCGTGTACTCGTCGGGTCCGGTCACCCGATGGATGTGGAACGAGCCACTGTTGTGCTTCGAGTAGAAGCCGAGATCGTTCCAGAGGCGAGCGGTTTCGACCAGGATCTCGGCGCCCTCGTCGGCCAGGAAATCGACGTCGCCGGTCGCGTCGAGGTAGCGCGCGAGCGCGAACGCCACGTCGGCGTTGATGTGGTACTGCGCCGTGCCGGCCGCGTAGTACGCCGACGCTTCCTCGCCGTTGATCGTGCGCCACGGCGTAGAGCCCGCCGTCCTGGTTCATGTCGCGCGCGCGGCGACGGGCGGCGTCGAGCATGTGCCACCGGAAGCGCAGCAGCTTCCGCGCAGCGATCGGGTCGGTGTATGCCAGGAACGGCACGACGTAGACCTCGGTGTCCCAGAAGTAGTGTCCGTCGTAGCCGCCGGCGGTGACGCCCTTCGCGGCGATGCCCTGCTCCTGGGTCTTGATCGACGCTTGGGCGAGCTGGAACAGGTTCCATCGGATCGCCTGCTGGGCGGTCGTCGTCGCCCTCGATCTCGATGTCGGCCGACTCCCAGAACCGTTCGAGGGCCGTGGCCTGCTCGCCGCGCAGCACGTCGACGCCGGTTTCCGAGGCGCGATGCAACGTGCGTGAACAGCGATCGACCAGCTCCTCGCAGGGAACTCCGGTCGAGGTGTGGTAGCTGACGTACTTCGTCAGCGCGATCGGGATGTTCGGCTCGGCGTGGACCTCGATCACCGTCTTGGCGAGATCGGGTGCGACCTCGGTGATCGCCTCGATCCGCGATCCCGTTTCGATCTCGTGGCGGTACCCACATGCGAGCGTCATGCCGCTGTTGGCACAGGTGTACCCGAGGATCACCTCGCCACGGCCGCGAGCGGTGTGGTCGTGCTGAGACGTCGGCCGCAGGACGCGGTGCTCGAACAGACTCAGCTTGCGCGGATCGTATTCGGCTCGACCCTCGCCCAACGCAGCATCGCGGACGTGGTACTCGTCCTGTCCGTCCTGCCGATTGAGGAGTTGCGACGAGATGACGACAGGGCGCACTAGTCGTCGAGCAGCGTGACCTCGAACGTCATCACGGCGAGGTGGCGCTCGGCCATCGAGACCATGCGCGTCGAACGGACTCGAACCCGCTTGCCGCCAGGTGTCCGCCACAGCAGATCGCGGACGAGAAACCCCGACCGGAAGTCGATCGACCGTTCGTAGCTGCTCGAGGTCGGCGGTCGAGAGCAGGAGTGGCTCGTCGTCGACGTACAGCTTGATCAGCTTCGCGTCGGGCACGTTGACGATGGTCTGGCCGACCTTGGCGAAACCGAACGCGTTCTCGGCGTGCTGGATCTCCCACGTCTCGTGGAACCCGTTGACGTAGGTGCCGTGAGTGTGGGCGTCGCGTCCCTCCTCGGGGTTGGCGCGCATGCCGAGGTAGCCGTTGCCGACGACCGAACAGCGTCTCGGTGTGGCCGAGGTCGGCGGTCGGAGTATTCCGTTTCGACGAAACGCCAGGGCTCGACCGGGAAACCGGTGCGACTCGAGGCCGGTGGGGGGAGGCAAGTGGTTGGACGCCATCACGAGCCCCGGATGATGGGCCGGTGTCGATCGGGGAGCAGGTCGCTCAGGTCGTCGACGACGAACGTGGCGCCGTTGTCGAGCAGGACGTCGTGGCCGGCCCCTCGATCGACGCCGATCGTCACCGCGAACGACCCGTTCGCTCCGGCCGCGACGCCGGACACCGCGTCTTCGACGACGATCGTGTGCGCCGGGTCGACGCCGAGGCGCTCCGCACCGAGCAGGTATCCGTCTGGCGCCGGCTTGCCGGCGAGCCCGAGGTCGGCGGCCACGACGCCGTCGATCACGACGTCGAAGCGGTCGGCGAGTCCGGCGGCGACGAGCACCGGGACGGCGTTCTTCGACGACGAGACGATCGCCGCCGGAACGCCGTGGTCGGCGAGCAGGTCGAGGGTGGCTTGCGAACCGGGGTAGGGAGCGATGCCGTCACGATCGAGGATGTCGTTGAACAGGGAGTTCTTCCGGTTGCCGAGCGCGCAGACCGTGTCGTCGCCGGGCGGGTCGCCGGGGTCGCCGTCGGGCAGGCTGATGCCCCGGCTGCCGAGGAACGACCGAACGCCGTCGTAACGCGGCTTGCCGTCGATGTAGGCCAGATAGTCGGCCTCGGTGTAGTCGTAAGGCGGCGAAGAGCTCGCCCCACGCGTGCTCATGGATCTCGGCGGTCGGGGTGATCACCCCGTCGAGATCGAAGAGCACGCCGTCGTAGTCGGTCCACCGGAAGGATCGGCCGGCGTCGGGGGAGAGTTCACCATCGTCACGATGCTAGGACACGGTGCGTCCTCGGCCTCAGGACCCACGGCGGGGTCGGCGCGCCGCGGTCGGCGCAGCGACCGTCCGGTCGGCGTCGTGGCGTGATCAGCCGCCCGATGCGGTGGCCTTGAGCGCCTTGTAGTCGAGCTTTCCGTTGGCCGCACGTCCGATGGTGTTGATCTCGATGACGTGCTTGGGCGCCTTGTAGGCCGCCAGGTGCGCCTTGACGTGGTCGCGCAGGGCCTGCTCGTCGAGCGTTGCGCCGGGCGCCAGTTCGACGAGTGCGTTGATCGCCTCACCCCACTTCTCGTCGGGGAGCCCGACGACCGCGGCGTCCGCAACGTCGGGATGCAGCTTCAGGCACTCCTCGACCTCTTCCGGGTACACCTTCTCGCCGCCGGTGTTGATGCACTGGCTGCCGCGGCCCAACAGGTTGATCGTCCCGTCGGCGGCGACCGTCGCGTAGTCGCCGGGGATCGAGTAGCGGTCGCCATCGATCATCACGAAGGTCTCGGCCGACTTCTTCTCGTCCTTGTAGTAGCCGATCGGCGTGCGACCGCGGATGGCGACGCGGCCGAGTTCGTCGGTCCCGGGCGTGACGTCGCGCCCTTCGTCGGTGACGACGCGGGTGTTCGGGTCCGAGTTCGAAGCGTGCGGTCTCGCCGCCCGATTCCTTCGTCGTGGTGTTGGTCGCCATGCCGATCGCCTCGGACGAGCCGAGGGCGTCGACCATGATCAGGCGGGGGTTGTGCCGGAGCAGGCCGTCCTTCGTCTCCTTCGACCACATGACCCCCGACGACACGATGACGCGCAGCGAGGTGATGTCCCAGCGGTCGGGCTCGGCGTCGAGCGCGTGGAGGATCGGCTTGGCGAATGCGTCGCCGACGATCGACGTCGAGTTGATGCCGTAGTGCTCGACGCTGTCGAGGAACTCTTCGGCGTTGAACGACCGGCCCTCCATCGTCGTGATCGACCCACCGACCATCAGGTTGCTGATCGCGTTGAACAGCCCCGTGCCGTGCATCAGCGGCGCGCCGGGCATGTTGCGCGGTCCCGCGGTGGCGACGCGTTCGGTGGCGGCATCGAGGTCCTGTTCGGGTGGCATTCGCTTCTTGTTGTTGGCATCGAGCACACCGAACAGGTCGTCTTGGCGCCACATCACGCCCTTGGGCATGCCGGTCGTGCCACCGGTGTAGAGCAGCAGGAGATGGTCGCCGGATCGGCCCCACGGGCCGGCGACGCGTTCGGCCGTGCCCGCGGTTGGCAGCGGCTTCGTACGACGTCGCCCAGTCGGGACAGGCTCCGGATCCGTCGTCGACCCAGAGCCAGTTGGTGACACGCGGGACACGGTCGCGGACTGCCGCACACTGCTCGGTGAAGCTGCCGTGGAACACGACGGTCGTGACGTCGGCGTTGTCCCAGAGGTAGACGAGCTCGTCGGCCGCGTACCGGTAGTTCGTGTTGACCACCGCCATGCCGGCCTTGAAGGCGGCGAACACCGACTCGAGGTACTCGGGCGAGTTGTAGAGGTATTGGGCGACCTTGTCCTGCTCGGCTGCGCCGTCAGCGGCGAGCAGCGCGGCGGCACGCCGTTGGCGCGCCGATCGAACTCGGCCCACGTGTAGCCGGCGGTCACCCTGCTGTTGCGCCAGCTCGTCGGGGATCTGCGCCGCCATGGCCTCCCACAGATCGGCCAGGTTCCATCCGGTGTCGCTCATCGGGCGTCACGGTAGCGACCGCCGAGCAGCAGGAGTGCAGTCCGACGCCCGACGGCGTGACCCGTCAGCGCGGGCGGACCCTCGCGGAGCCGGTCGTATGCGGCGGTGACGGGCGAGTGTTCGCTCATCGCCCCCCACATCGACTCGATCCACCACGTCGCCCCGGCGTCGGCGTAGGCGGCCGGCGAGTGTTCGGTCCACTGGCCCTCGACGACGATGTCGGCGCCCGGCATCGGGCCCGCGCTCGATCGTCGCCCGGAGCTCGGCCACCTCGGTCAGGTCGGCCTGGCGAGCGCCGCCTTCGACGTCGGGGTCGAGCACCTGCGGGATGACACCGTCCCACCGCAGCGCTCGTTCCATCGACTTCGGCACGCCCGAGGGCGCCGACGCACCAGATCGGCACCCGTGGCGACTGCTTGACGTTGCCGATCGTCGGGAACTCGGTCGACTGCACGGTGTAGTGCTGGCCGGCGTACTCGAAGGGTTGGCCGGCCCAGAGACCGCACATGATGTCGAGGCACTCGTCCATCAATTCGGCCCGGATGCGTTTGTCGCACTCCTCGCCGAACGTCTCGAAGCCCGAATCGACCGCGCCGAGTCCGACACCCGAGTGTGACCCGACCGTCCGAGAGGCGGTCGACCGTTGCGACTTGGCTCGGCCAATTCCCACGGCCGTCGCCGCGACGGCGGCGTGAGCATCGTGCCGAGGCGGATCCGCGAGGTGCGAACGGCGGCGAGCCCGAGCGAGATCCACGCATCGACGCCCCACACCGGCTCCCAGACGAACAAGCCGTCCCAGCCCGCATCCTCGGCCGCTTCGGCGAGATCACCGATGTCGGCGGCGTCGCCCCACGGGACCACGAAGCCGTATCTCATGTTCCGACCGTAGCGCACCCGTGGCGGACGCGCTCCGGGACGTGGTCGGCACCGGGTGTTTCCGGCCCGGTCCACCATCCGCGGCACATTCGTCGAGGTCGACCTCGCCGTCTACAGTCGACGAGATGTCGCCCGCCGTCGTCGAAGCTGCTGCCGATCTTGCGGAGATCATCGAAGCCCACGCCGACGAAGCCGAACAGGCGCGGCGCCTGCCGCCATCGACGGTGAAGGCGCTGGTCGATGCCGATCTCATGCGGATGTGTCTCCCCGCCGTGTACGGCGGACCGGAGGTCGACCCGGTGTCGATGGTCGAGGCGATCAGCGAGGTGGCTCACGCCGACGGCGCAGCGGGATGGTGTTCGATGATCGCCTCGACGACGTCGTCGATGGCGGCGTTCCTGCCCGCCGAGGGCGCCGCGGAGATCTACAGCGACTCGTCGACGGTCACCGGTGGTGTGTTCGCCCCGAACGGGCAGGGCCGGGCCGACCCGGATCGACGGTGTCGACGGTGTCGAGGTGTCGGGCCGGTGGGCATGGGGAAGCGGTACCCAACACTGTGCCTGGGTACTCGGCGGCGCCATGTGCGACGACGGCACCTTCCGGCTGTGTTGGTTCCCGCAGGGCGACGATCCACTTCATCGACACGTGGCACACGGGCGGGATGCGGGGATCGGGCTCGCTCGACTACTCGGTGGAGGGTGCGTTCGCACCGTTCCGTCGCACGATCCAGCCGGGCGTGACGGCGCCGGTGGTCGACAACACCCTGTCGCACTTTCCCAACTTCACGCTGCTCGCAGCCGGCGTCGCCGCGGTGGGGCTCGGCGTCGGACGCCGAGCGCTCGACGAGCTCAACGACATCGCGCAGGGCAAGAAGCCGCAGTTCTCGTCCAGGACGCTGGCTCGCAGTCCGTTCACCCAGATCGAGTTCGCACGTGCCGAGGCCACGTTGCGGGCCGCCCGTGCGTTCCTGCTCGACGAACTCTCCGCGGCATGGGCGGCCGCTGAAGCGGGCTGCGGCGTCACCGTCGACCAGCGGATCGCGATCCGCTTGGCAGCGACGAACGCTGCTTCCGCCGGTGTCGTCGCAGCCGACGCCGCCTACACGTTGGCCGGCGGCACAGCGGTGTACGACACGAGCGTGCTCGGCCGGTGCATGCGCGATGCGCACGTCGTCACTCAGCACATCCAGACCGCCCCGAAGCTGAACGAGAAGATCGGCAAGCTGCTGCTCGGTCTCGACGACGACGTGAGCATGTTCTGATGGACTTCCAGACGATGCACATCGCACGTGACGGTCACGTCCTGACCGTCACGATCGATCACCCCGGGTCGCCGATGAACGCGGTCGACGCAACGCTGCACCACGAGTTCGGTGAGTTGTTCCGGATGCTCGAGCAGGAGGCCGACGCCCGCGTCATCGTCCTGACGGGTTCCGGGCGTGCCTTCTCGGCCGGCGGCGACATGGGCTGGTTCCCCGAGCTGCGGGACCCTGCGCGGATGCATGCGCTCCGGCGCGAGGCGAAGCAGATCATCTGGGACCAACTCGACGTCGAGATCCCGATCGTGTGCGCGCTGAATGGACCCGCCGTCGGCCTCGGTGCCTCGATCGCTCTCCTCTGCGACGTCATCGTGATGGCGGAACGGCGGCGATCATCGACCCGCATGTGCAGGTCGGGCTCGTCGCCGGGGATGGTGGAGCAGCGATCTGGCCGCTGCTCGTCGGGCCCGCTCGCCGCCAAACGTCATCTCATGCTCGGTGAGCCCCTCACTGCCGCCGAGGCGTTGCGCCTCGGTGTCGCAGCGGAGATGTGCACGGCCGCCGATCTCGACGCCTCGGCCCGAGCATGGGCGGATCGGATCGCCGCGCAGCCCCCACTCGCCGTGCAGGGCACCAAGGTCAGCGTGAATCAGCAGATCAAGCAGGCGCTGCTGATCAGTTTCGACCTGTCGACATCGCTCGAGATGCCGTGCTTTCTCTCTGCCGACCATGCCGAGGCCGTGTCCGCGTTCGTCGAGAAGCGAACGCCCACCTTCGAGGGCCGCTGACCCGTCTGCAACGATCGAGACATGTCGCTGACAGAGCAACCGGTCGAACTCGACGACACCCGCTGGGAAGACGGTCGCCTTGTCGCCGACCTGCTCGACCCCGATCTGTACCGCCGCAACCCACACGACGTGTGGACGTGGATGCGGGCCAACGAACCCGTGTACCGGGATGCACGCAACGGCCTGTGGGGCGTCACCCGGCACGCCGACCTGATGGACGTGGAGCGACGCTCGACGGTGTTCGTATCGGGTCAGGGGTATCGCGCCGTGTGGTCGCCGTCGGAGATCAACATGATCGCCCAGGACGACCCGCGTCACCGACAGCAGCGCATGCTGGTGCAGGGTGACTTCACGAAGAAGTCGGTCGAGGCACGTCACGCCGAGGTCGAGCACTTGGTCACCGACGTGCTCGACGCCGCGCTGGCCGACGGCGCCGACGAGATCGAGGTGATCGACGCAGTGGCCGGGCAGGTGCCGGCGCGGCTGACGGCTCGTCTGCTCGGCTACCCCGAATCGCAGTGGGCCGACCTCAAGTCATGGTCCGAGCGCCTGATGCGGACCGACATGCGCGAGCGCGACGGCAAGATCTTCCGCGACTTCATGGCGGCCAACATGGAGTTCATGGGGGCGCTCGGCGAGATCGCCCGCGAGAAGTTCGTCAACCCCGGGGACGATCTGATCTCGACCTGGATCCACGGCCGTGATCGACGGTGAGCCGCTGCCACCCGAGGCGATCGCCCACGAGGTCGGCCTCTTCATCTCCGGCGGTGCCGAGACGACGCGTACGGCCATCGGTCACGGGCTGCGAGCGTTCGTCGATCATCCTGACCAGTGGGAGGAGATGGCGGCCGACTCCGACCTCGTTCCGGGCGCGGTCGAAGAGGTGCTGCGCTGGGTGACGCCGCTGAACAACATGTTCCGGCGAGCGGTCGCCGACGACCGGATCGGTGATCAACACGTCGAGCGCGGCGACCGGATCATCATGCTGTACCCGTCGGCGAACCGCGACGAGGACGTGTTCGACGACCCGTTCCGATTCGACATCCGCCGATCACCGAACCCGCACATCGCATTCGGGTTCGGCACCCACCTGTGCATCGGCACCCATGTGGCGCGAGCGACCCTGGCGTCCGTGTTCGGCCAGATGAGTCGTCGGATGACCGATCTCCGGGTGACTGCCGAGCCTGAGGTGGAGCGGAACATCTTCGCCCGCGCGGTGGTGTCGTTCGGACTCGGGTTCCGCCACCGGTGATTGTGCCGGCAGGCGGTGGACCTCAGCCGAAGATGGCGCTGGGGTCGATGCCGCAGATCGAAGTGGCATCGCGCAACGCGGCAATCAGTGCTTCGTCGTCGCCGGCATCGTCAGCGGTCAGGAGCACGCCGAGCCGGTCAGCACCGACCTCGTCGAGCACTGTTCGCCCGAGGCACTCCTTCTGACCGACCCCGAGCACGCTCGTGCGGTACAGCGACGCCAACCACTCGCCGATCTCGTTCACCGAAGGGGGCGGTGTGGCTGCTGCCGTGGTCTGGGGTGCAACCGTGGTCTCGGGTGCAACCGTGGTCTGGGTGCAACCGTGGTCTCGGGTGCAACCGTCGTCGGCGCCTGCGCGGCGGCGTCGAGGTCGGCCCGCAACGATGCGTTCTCCTCGGTGAGTCGATCGACCTCGTCCTGGAGATCGGCGATTTCGTCGGCTGCGGTACCCGTGTCGGCCACGGCCCCCGTCGCGGCCGCGGCCTGCGCCTCCGCGAGCTGGTCCTGTGTGGCTCCGCGAGTTCGTTGTTGAGCTCGATGCCGTTCGCGATGGCGGCATCGCGCTCGCCCAATGCGAGATCGCGCTCGTCCACCGCATCGTCACGACTGCCGCTCGTGCTGATCCAGAGCAACCCGAAGACGAGCGCAGCGATCGAGGCGATGACCGCCAGCACGGCGAGCGTCGTCCGCGACCGACCGGACGCGGACGCACCTGCGGCCGAGTCTGGTGGAGGAGGCGGGAGTTCGGTCGAGACGGACACTGCGGCAATCGTAGGTTTCGGTCCGCGTCGGTCGGTGGATGGCGTCGGCGGGTCGTGCGGGCGCTGTGAAACGTGACTACGGTCACGCCCCATGACCGAGAACCAGATCAGCAACGTCGCAGGCATCGTCCGGGTGCACGGCCGCGAGCGACCCGATCATCTCGCGCTCGGTGCAGGACGAGCAACGAATGTCGTGGGGCGAGCTGTCGAATCGATCCGCGCAGATGGCCCAGGCGTTGGCCGACGCCGGCGTGGCAGCGGGTGACCGCGTCGCCTTTCTCGACAAGAACGGCATCGAGCACTTCGAGGTCTTCTTCGGTGCGGCCATGCTCAATGCGGTGTGTGTCGACGTCAACTGGCGGCTCGCCGCGCCCGAGGTCCAGTTCATCGTCGACGATGCCGAGGCGAAGGTCCTCGTCGTCGGTCCCGACTTCGTTCCGATCCTCGACGAGATCGCCGGTCAGCTCCCGAAGGTCTCCAAGTTCGTGGTGATCGGCTCGCACCCCGACCACGAGGACTACGCGGACTGGATCGCCCGGTACCCCGCCGACGACCCGGGGACCGACTCGGGTCCTGACGACACCGCCTTCCAGCTGTATTCGTCCGGCACGACCGGACGGCCCAAGGGTGTGATGCTGTCGAACTCGAACTTCTTCAGCCTGCTGCCGCTCGCCAAGGACATGTGGGAACTCGACGAGGACGCGGTCAACCTGTCGCGATGCCGCTGTTCCACATCGGCGGTGGCGGCTGGGCGACCGCGGGAATGTACGAGGGGTGCACCTCGGTGATCTTCCGCGAGCTCGATCCGGCGGCACTCATCACGCTGATCGAGCGGGAGCGCATCACGCACGCGTTCCTCGTGCCGGCGGTTCTCCAGTTCATGCTGATGGTCCCCGGTGTGGCACGATGCCGACTACTCCAGCCTGAAGGTGTTCGTCTACGGTGCGTCGCCGATCAGCGAGGAAGTGCTCGCGAAGTGCGTCGAGATGTTCAAGCCGTGCAAGTTCTGGCAGGCATACGGGCTGACCGAGACCACGGGCGCCATCGTCAACCTGCCGCCGGAGGACCACGATACCGACCGGACCGAACCGGCACCGGCTGCGTTCGTGCGGCGTGGCCGGACCGGGCGTCGAACTCCGCATCGTGGGCGAGGACGGCGAGACTGCGCTCCCGGCGGGTGAAGTCGGCGAGATCTGGATCCGCTCGCCGCAGGTGATGACCGGCTACTGGCGGATGCCCGAGGAGACTGCCAGGGCGGTCACCTCCGACGGATGGTTCAAGTCCGGCGATGCCGGCTACCTCGATGACGACGGCTATCTCTTCATTCACGACCGGGTCAAGGACATGATCGTGTCGGGCGGGGAGAACGTGTACCCGGCGGAAGTCGAGAACGTCTTGATGAAGCACGAGGCGATTGGCGACGTGGCGGTGATCGGCGTGCCGCACGAGAAGTGGGGCGAGACCGCGAAGGCAATCGTCGTCGCGGCACCCGGCGTTGCGCAGGACGACGAAACGGCCTCGGCGATCATCGCGTTCGCGAAGTCGCAGTTGGCCACCTTCAAGTGCCCGACCAGCGTCGACTGGATCGAGGTCCTGCCGCGCAATCCCTCGGGCAAGATCCTCAAGAAGGACCTCCGCGAGCCCTACTGGGAGGGGATGGACCGCAGGGTGGGCTGAGCGATGGCGGGGCACGTGACCTGAGCCTCCCGCGTTCGATCAGGGAGGCCCGATAGCGTCGCTGCGTGACTTCTACGGACACTCTCTGCAAGCGCGACGACCTGCGCAACCTCGCGATCGTCGCGCACGTCGACCATGGCAAGACCACCCTCGTCGACTCGATGCTGCACCAGTCGGGAGCGTTCCGCGCGAACGAAGACGTGGCCGAACGGGTGATGGACTCCGGGGACCTCGAGCGCGAGAAGGGCATCACGATCCTGGCGAAGAACACGTCGCTCGTGTGGCGCGACGAGCGCACCGAGACCGACGTCACTCTGAACATCGTCGACACCCCGGGCCACGCCGACTTCGGTGGCGAGGTCGAGCGGGCGCTGACGATGGTCGATGGGATCGTGTTGCTGGTCGATGCCGCCGAAGGCCCGCTTCCGCAGACACGTTTCGTGCTCCGCAAGGCGCTGGCCCGCCATCTCCCCGTCATCCTCGCGGTGAACAAGATCGACCGCCCCGACGCCCGTGTCGAAGAAGTCGTCGACGAGGTCTACGAACTGTTCCTCGACCTGGATGCCGAGGACCACCACATCGAGTTCCCGATCGTCTACTGCTCGGGTCGTGACGGCTGGGCCACGCAGGACCTCGACGAGGCGAAGGCGATCGTCGCGGGTGAGGTGTCGGGGAAGGACCTCACCACGCTCGGTGAAGTGCTCCTCGACTCGATCCCGGCACCGACCTACACCGAAGGCGCCCCGCTGCAGGCGTGGGTCACGAATCTCGATGCGTCTCCGTACCTCGGGCGGCTCGCACTGCTCAGGGTGATGGAGGGCACGATCAAGAAGGGCGAATCGGTCGCTTGGTGCAAGCGCGACGGCACGATCGCCCGTGCGAAGATCGCCGAACTGTTCCTCACCGAGCACCTCACCCGCGTCCCGGTCGACTCTGCGCGCCAAGGCGATCTCGTTGCGGTCGCCGGCATCGAGGACATCTTCATCGGTGAGACGCTCGCCGACCCGGAGCACCCGGTCGCCCTGCCCGTCATCGAAGTCGACGAGCCCGCGCTGTCGATGACGATCGGCATCAACACCTCGCCGCTCGCTGGTCGAGAGGGCAAGAAGCTCACGGCCCGGCTCGTGAAGGCGCGGCTCGATCAGGAGCTCGTCGGCAACGTGTCGATGCGCGTGTTCCCGACCGAACGGCCCGACGCCTGGGAGGTCCAGGGGCGCGGTGAACTGCAGCTCGCGATCCTCGTCGAGCAGATGCGCCGCGAGGGTTTCGAGTTGACCGTCGGCAAGCCGGTCGTGCTGACCAAGGAGGTCGACGGCAAGGTCCACGAGCCGGTCGAGCGCGTCACCATCGACGTGCCCGAGGAGTACATGGGTGCGGTGACGCAGTTGCTCGCAGCGCGCAAGGGTCGCATGCAGAACATGGGTGGGACCGGGTGGATCCGCCTCGACTATCTCGTGCCCGCCCGCGGGCTGATCGGGTTCCGTACCGAGTTCATGACCGAGACGCGGGGCACGGGCGTGCTGTCGCACACGTCGGAGGGCTACGAGCCGTGGGCCGGCGAGATCCGTGCCCGTGCTCAGGGCGTGCTCGTCGCAGACCGCACCGGTCCGGTCACCAACTACTCGATGGTCAACCTGCAGGAGCGCTCGCAGCTGATGGTCACGGCCGGCGACGAGGTGTACTGCGGAATGATCGTCGGCGAGAACTCCCGCTCGGGTGACATGGACGTCAACATCTGCAAGGAGAAGAAGCAGACCAACGTCCGCGCCTCCTCCAGTGATCAAACGGTCAACGTGACGCCGCCGAAGATCCTCTCGCTCGAAGGCGCGCTCGAGTTCATCAGCATCGACGAGTGTGTCGAGGTGACGCCCGCGAGCATTCGGATCCGCAAGGTCGAACTCGATCCGACGATTCGCATCCGCGCTGCAAAGAAGGCAGCCCACGCCGACTGAGCGTCACGTGACGGGTCAGACCCATCACGTGACGCGTCACGCGATGGGTCAGACCCGTCACGTGACGCGCTACGGGCCGGTGACGAGGGCGCTTTCGGATTCGTGGAGGCTGCTGGCGACGTTGTCCTGATGGTGGAGCGACGACCGCATCCCACGCGAGGAGCCCGATCCGGCAACGATCCCAATGGTTGCCGTACACCTCGCAATTGCTGGCGCCGTCCTCGACCACGCAGCCACTGTCGCCGTCGGTCACCGCGTTGCCGTCGACGACCGCTTGCGTCCCGCCGTCGACGTCGACCGCCCGCATCGTCGCGCTGATCCGGTTGCCGTGGACGTGCGTGCTTTCGCTGTGGTCGACATGGACGCCCCACCACCGGCCCGAAATCGTGTTGCCGCGCACCGTCGACCCAGTGGTGGCGCTCAACCGCACCGCACACAGATGTCCGCTGAAACCACTCGATTCGATGTTCTGGCCGCCACCTCCACGCAACTCGACGCCGACATCCCACCGGTTGCCCGTGAAGTTGCACCGCGACACGTGGAGGCGGTCGGCGTTGTGGCCGATCACGCCCTGGCCCGTCACCGCGCGGAGCAACACATCGTCCCCGCCCACTGTCACGGACCCGGCGACGACGCAGCCGAGCACGGTGACGAAGTCGGCCGGAATCGCCACGACGGGCCGGGCGAAGATGTCCGACCGGTTGGTCGGGCCGGCAACCCGGACGTGTTCGAGCCGTGCGCTGTGGCCGATCGCGAGCACCGGCCCGTCGGGCACGATCGATGTCGATGGACGCGTTCCGAGCGAGATCGTGGTCCGACTCGGCCCGAGTCCGCGGAGTACGACGCCCTCGGGGATGCTGGCGGGGCCCAGGTAGTGGCCGTCGCCGAGTTGCACGATGTCACCGGGACGGGCGTCGGCGAGGAGCGGGGCGAGATCGATCGGCCTCGGTTCCTTCGGCGGGAACAGCTCGCTCGGAACGTCCGCCTCCTCGATCCCGATCCGGTACACGGCGATCCCGATCCGGTCGTCGTCGAAGTCGCCTGCTCGTGGACGGCTCGCCACCGACAGCCCGTCGGCGTCCTGGTGCCATCGCAGCTCGTGCTCGTGGTGGTCCTCGACCAGTTCGACGGTGCGCACGCGCAGTTCCGTCGTGGACAAGGCCCCGAACACTCCGGCTCCGTCGACATCGACCGCGAGGAGGTCGTCGCCGCTTCGCAGGTAACGCACGCCATCGTCCCCCCAGACCGTCCACGGCGACGTCGTCGCGATCGTGGGTCCGAATCGGCGGATCCATGTCCCGGCGTCGCGCAGCGGAGCGGCCTGGATCTCCGGGATCGTGCCGTCGGCGTCGGGGCCGACATCGATCAGCAGGTGACCTCCCTTTGCGACGACCTCGAGGTAGAGCGCGACGATCTCGAAGCCGGTGAGGTGGTGTTCGGGTCGCTCGGCCCGGTTGTAACCGAAGCTGTGAGCGATACCCCGGGTGAGCTCCCACGGTCCGTCGACGATGTCGTCGGGAGCGTCGTACTCGAAGGTGCGCACGATCGCCGGTGCGCCGTCGGGAACGTCGGCGGCCGACGCCCACCACCGATCGTTGATGACGACTTCCGGGTCGATGTCGCGCACGCTCGTCGAGCAATTTCGAGGTCTTCCAGTGGCCTGCATCGTGCGCCCAGTGCCCATCGCCCCACAGCATCACCGAGCCGTGCCGTGCGACCAGGTCGACCACCTGCGGATGCATCACCTCGTCGACGTAGGTCTCTTCGGGGTAGCGCTCATCGCCCCAGTCGAGTAGCGAGTAGTAGGTGCCCAGCAAGACGTCGTTTCGTTCGCACGCGGCGGCGTACTCGGCCAGCACGTTGCGCCGGGGACCGGTGTCGGTGAGCCGACGCTGCGTGCCCGGAGCATCCCACCACGCCCACCCATCGTGATGCTTGGTGACGAGCACGGAGTATCCGGCGCCGGCATCCGACGCCAGCTCGGCCCAGGCCTCCGCGTCGAAGTGTTCGAAGGTGAGCAGCGGCACGAAGTCGTCGTAGTGCTCCACGTGCCCCCACCGATCGCGATGGTGGGCCAATACTTCGACCAGTGGTCGGGGATGAAGCAGGACATCCTCCACGTCGTCGCCGAGATGGCTCCGGTACCACTCGGCGTATTCGCCGATCGGCGCCCACGCGGGCACGCTCGCTGCCGTGACGTGGACGAACAGCCCGAATCGTCGCTCGCTCCACCAGCTCGGCATGGTCATCGGAGACCCAGTCTCGCGCGTGCGTCGCCATCGTGGTGCAACTGGCTGCGCCCGGACGAGGATCCGATGGGCATCGTTCGAATGTTGGTTTGGTGTTACCGGTGGTGTCGTATGGTGCGACAGATGGGGTCCTCGCAGCGCGCGCTCGGCATCTGTTCGTTGGTTCTCACCTTGGTGGGTGGCCTGTTGGTGCTTGTTGCGCCTGGTCCCGGTGGCGAGACGCCGACCGCCTCGGCGGCGGCTGGCGATGCTGATGTCGTGACGTTGACGCCGGCGCGGTTGCTCGACACGCGTCCTGGGTTCGAGACGGCCGACGGCGAGGCGGAGGGCGACGGACGTCGTAGCGAGGGGCAGGTGACCGAACTGACGGTGACGGGTCGTGGTGGGGTGAAGGCTGATGCTGTTGCTGTAGTGGTGAATATCACGGCGATCAAGCCGGACAGGCGCGCGTTCGTCACGGTGTTCCCGTGTAATGGGGAACCTCCGAACTCGTCGACGTTGAATGTGTCGGGCGGCGTCGTCCGGGCGAACGGTGCGGTTGCGCGGCTCTCGGCGAAGGGGACGATTTGTCTGTTCACGTCGCGGGCGATGCATCTCGTTGTCGATGTGGTGGGGTATTTGCCGGTCGAGTCGCCGATCGTCACCCTGCCACCGGCGCGGTTGCTCGACACCCGCGACGACTTCGAGACGATCGATGGGCAGCAGCAGGCGATCGGCACGCTCGATCCGGGCGAGGAACTGCGTCTACTGCCGTTGAACCGCGGCGGTGTCGCTCCTGATGCCGAAGCTGTCCTGTTGAATGTCGCGGCGGTCGGTGGCGCTCGCCGTGCGTTCGTGACGGCGTGGCCGTGCGGGTCGAAGCAGCCGAACGCGTCGTCGCTCAACATCGGTGTCGGTGAGGCGATCGCCAACAATGTGATCGCAAAGGTGGGGGCTGGTGGTGCGGTGTGCCTCGCAGCATCGAATTCGGTGCATTTGCTGGTGGATGCGTCGGGATATGTCCCGGCCGGCTCTGGTACCACGGTGCTCGAGCCGGCGCGGCTGCTCGACACCCGTGCGAGCGGGATGACGATCGATGGGGACTTCGAGGGGATCGGTGCTCCTGATCCCGAGGAGGTGACCGAGCTGGTGGTAGCGGGGCGCGGTGGTGTCGACCCCGACGCAGAGTCGGTGATCCTCAACGTGACGGCGATCAAACCGTCGGCGCCGGGGTTCGTGACGGTGTGGCCGTGTGGTGTGGATCAACCCAACGCGTCGACGCTGAACATCGAGGGCGGGGTCGTCGCGAACGGTGTGATCAGTCGGATCGGGGTCGATGGCAAGGTGTGTCTCGTCAGTCCGCGTTCGCTCGATCTTGCGGTCGATGTGACCGGTTGGATCGCTCCCGGCGCCACGACCACGACCACGACGACCACCACCACGACGACCACCACCACGACGACGACCACCACCACCACGACCACGACGACGATGCCCGGTGGCGGGGGGTTGACGTTCCCGCCGGGGACGACGCTGGTGACGTCGAGCCCGACGTCGACATCGGTCGGTGTGCAGTGGCCGGCGCTCGACGGTGCGGTGAGCTACACCGTCACGACCCAGCCTGGTGGTGCACAGCAGGTGATCACTGCGCCCGCGACCTCGGCCATTGTTGACGGTTTGGTCGCGGACACGGCCCATGACATCTCGGTCACCGCGACCGATGGCACCGACACCACCCCGGCGCTGGTCTCGCCCCAGCGGACCATGCCCGAACCGGTCCCGCGCGTCCTCGCGCCGCAACCGCTCCCACCAGCAGGTGCAACCACCACCTCGAACGCGGCTGCGTTCCTCTACACCGGCCCCAACCCAGCCCAAGTCGGCACCGACCCCAACGCGCTCACCCCCGAACGGACCGCCATCGTCAGCGGACGCATCGTCGATGTCACAGGGGCGCCCTTGGAGGGAGTGAGTGTGTCGGTGCTCGAAGACGGCCGACTCGGCCACACCGTCACCGCAGCTGACGGCCTCTGGGATCTCGCCGTCAACGGCGGCGCGTTCATCACCATCGATGTCACCGCGCCCGGCTACTTGCCATCGCAACGCACCGTCGATCTGGACTGGGAGGATTGGACGACGATCGAGGACATCGCGCTCGTCGAGATCGATGCGGCGCAGACGGTCGTCCCACTCGACGGCGCGGCTGCACCGACGAGCTTCACGGCTCACACGTCGACGACGTCGACCGATGCAGACGGTGACCGGACGGCGATCGTCCTCGTTCGTGGCGGGACGGAAGCGACGCTGGAATTCGCCGACGGGTCGACCAGACCGACCGACTCATTGACCATCTCGGTCACCGAATACACGAACGGGCCGATGGGCGAGATGGCGATGCCCGGCACGCTGCCACCCACCTCGGGCTACACGTACGCAGTCGAGGCGACGGCGGCTGAAGCCGTCGCCGCAGGCGCCACGGGCGTGGCGTTCGACGAGCCGGTCGTGCTGCTCACCGACAACTTCCTCGCGATGCCGGTCGGTGCGCTCGTCCCAACGGGCACCTACAACCGCGCCGTCGGTCGATGGGAGGGCCAACCAGATGGAGTGGTGATGGAAGTGGTCGGCCTCGACGGATCTGGGGCCGTCGAACTCGATATGACGGGCGACGGGGCCGCCGACGATGTGTCGTTGTGGGTCGATGACGCTGAACGTGCCGAGCTCGCGAACCACTACTCGGTCGGTGACGAGTTCTGGCGCAGCGAGCTGACGCACTTCAGCCCGCACGACCTCAACTACCGCATCGTCACCGAACCGACCGAACCGATTCCCGACATCGCGGACGTCGTGACCGGAAACATCGGGACCGTCGGCGACATGGTTGAAGGGTTGGACGCTGCCGGAGGGTACGGCACGCTCGACTTCCAGAACCAGGTGCTCCGCGAAGAGGTGGCGGTCACGGGGACCGAACAGCGCCTCGTGTACTCGTCGGCTCGCGCCGCAGGCAGGGGCGCCCCCCTGGTGATTCCGGTCACCGGTGCGACCGTCCCGGACAACGCCATCGGCGAGATCGAGATGAAGCTCGAGATCTCAGGCGTGGTGTTCACCGAGAGCTTCCCGCTGCTGCCGAATCAGACCTGGACCCTGTCGTGGGACGGACGCGATGCGTTCGGCCGGATCATCGCCGGGTCACGGCGGGCCAACGTGACGACGACGTACACGTTCGCTGCCCGCTATGCGACGCGACGCGCCACTCCGCTCTTCCGCCGCTTCAACCCGTCGTTCATGGTGGCCGCGACGCTGCCCGACGACCTGTCCGATGCCAGGACGACGATCAAGCGCTCGGTTCGGTCGAAGTTCGTCGTGACCGGCGCCGAGACCGATGTGGGTTCGCTTGGGCTGGGTGGTTGGAACCTCTCCGGCGTGCACCGCTACGACGCGAATACCGGCACGTTGCTGCGCGGCGACGGGACGCGTGAACGAGTTGGTGAGGTGCCAGGACAATTCGGTTCCGTGTTCCCGGTCGCCGGCAACGCGGTGAGCAATGATCCAGACTGCATCCAGTACGGCGATCCGTGTGGTGACGGCGGACCGGCCGATGAGGCCCCGATCTTCCAGAGCATCTCGCGGGTGATCTACGACGACGCCGGCGACCTGTTGATTCTCTCGGACAGTTCACGCCGCATCCGTCGCGTCGACGCCGAGACCAACATCATCACCACGATTGCCGGTGACGGTGCCTGTCTCACCCGGCTCGCCACCTGCACAGGCAACCTGATCGTCGACCCTCCGACATGCGATGCGTTCACCGATCTCTGCGGCGACGGCGGCCCGGCAACAGATGCACAGTTCATCGCGTTCGATCTCGACATCGGGCCGGACGGCTCGATCTATCTCCTCGACGCAGCCACGCTCTCCGTGCGCCGAATCACTCCCGACGGGACGATCGATACGGTCGCGGGGGACAGTGGGTGCGCTGCCTGGATTGGCGTGATCAACTGCGGCGGAGCGCCGGAGCCTCCCGACTGCCTCGTCGTCCAGGCGCCGTGCGGCGACGACGGCCCGGCGACTGAGGCGACACTCGGCTACCCGCAGTCATTCGAGGTGATGTCGGACGGCACGATCTTCATCGGCACGCTCAACCGGATTCGTCGGGTCTCGACCGACGGGCAGATCCAAACGGTCAGTGGCGAAAGCCCGGACAACCCGCGCCCGGTGCCGTTCACGCCCTGTGATCCGACCCTGCCACCCGGCGACGTGCATTCGTGCGGCGATGGGGGCCTCGCAGCGGAGGCCAGATGGCTGAACCTCCGGGGGATGGCCGAACTGCCCGATGGCAGCCTGCTGGTCCTGGACGAATCCCGGCTTCCCGGGCCGGGGTCGGTCGGGTCCGGAAACCGGGTCGTGCGCCGGATCACCGTCGACGGCCGCGTCGAGCGGTGGGCCGGGGAGTACATCGAGTCGAGTGGTCCCGGTGGCGGCGGAGGAGGAGGCAGCAACCACTGCTACGACAGCGGCGCCTGGGACCAGGGATACGGCGACCCGCTCGTCGACGGCCCGTGCGCGGAGGGCGCGTTCCGGCTCGACACCCCGCTGCCGCCGATCCTGGACATCCAGGTGGCCCCCGACGGGGCCGTCTTCCTCGCGACCGGCGGCGACGTCGGCCAGTGCGAGGACCCAAATGAGCCCGATCCGAACTTCTGGGACGACGATCACTGCGACACAGGCGATTGGGGCAACGACGGGTTCTTCGACGACATGCGGCTCCTGCGGATCGGCCCGGACGGCACGATCAACCGCTACGCGGGAAACACCGACTTGTTCGTCCCACAGGTCGGTTCGTTCGCCCTCGATACGTACTTCGATGGCCAGAGCGGGTTTGCCGTCTCGCCTGCCGGACAGGTCGTGTGGCCCGACGGTTTCTTCGGGCGGAATCAGGTGTGGGCGATTCTCGACACGCGCCCTCGTCTCGAGTCGAACGAACGGTTCGTGCCCGATGGCGAGTTGCTGCATGTCTTCGATTCGAGTGGTCGGCACCTTCGGAGTGAGGGATTGCGTACACGGACGACCTTGTCGACGGTGACCTACGACGTCGCGGGTCGTGTGGAGTCGGTGACCGACCGCCACGGAAATGTGACCACCGTGCAACGCGATGGGTCCGGGACTCCGACGGCCATCGTGTCGGAGTACGGAGATGTGACGGCGGTCGCGCTGGACGGGGCCGGTCGACTCGTCACGGTCACGAACCCTGAGTCGGAGTCGACGACGTTCGGCTACTCGGGAACGACCGGCCTGGTCAGCAGCGTCACCGGTCAGCGAGCGGGTGCAGCGTTCGCGTTCACCTACTCGCCCACCGGGCGTCTGATCACCGCGACGGATCCGGTCGACGGAACTACGACGATCGATCAGGTGACGCTTCCGGGTGGTGTCACGATGACAACGATCGGGCGGCCATCGCTTGACGTGTCGACGATTCGGAGCGAGAGAACCAAAGATGGTGATCAGATCACGACTCGCACCGATGCCGACGGCATCGTGACGACGGAGACGCGGAGCCGGAACGGCGCCTATGTGCTCGAGGCGGCCGACGGCACCACCGTGACCGCGACGTATGCGGCTGATCCGAGATACGGCGGAGCACTGCCGTATCCGGTTCGGGTCGTTACCGCAACCGATGTTCGCACTCGGACCGAGGTCGCGGACCGGACGCTTCAGGTCGATGGTGGTGGGAACGTCGTGTCCTTCACCGAGTCGTCAGGGGTGGTCGGTGCGTTGACGACCACCGTGCTCGATCTGGCCGCCGACACGGTCACGGCCACGAGCCCCGTGGGGCGTGTCACGACGACGACGCTGGATGATGCGGACCGGATCGTCACGATTGCGCCGACGGGTTTCGCGTCGACCGAATTCACCTACGACGCGAACGGCCGCGTCATCGAGATGGAGAGCAACGACGGGGGAGATCTCCGGACGTCGACGTTCACGTGGGACGGGGCCGACCTGCAGTCGGAGACGAATCCGGACAACGAGGTGTCGACCTTCACCTACGACGCGGCCGGGCGTCGGGTGACCACGACGCTACCGAACAGCGGTCTGGTCACTTCGGGCCTCGATGAGCACGGAAATCTCGTCGCGGTCACGGTGCCATCGGGCGAGACGCATACCCAGACCTACGACCTCCGCGACCGGTTCGCGAGCCATGTCGAACCTGACGCATCCGACGGCGACGGTCGGACCACGACATTCACCGTGGGCAATGACGGTTTGCTCGGTTCGGTTCTTCGGCCGGACCTCGACGAGGTCACGTTCACGTACGCAGGGGACCGTGCGAGCGCCCGTGGGGGAGACGGAGCTGCGGTGGCGTACGGCTATGACCCGACCGAGGGCACGTTGACCGATGCCGATGGCGAGGCGACGGTCGACCTCAGTTATGACGGGTTCTTGGCCACCGGGCTGACGACCGGAGGACCGGTTTCGGGTTCGGTGACCTATGCCTATGATTCGGGACTTCGGCCGTCGGGTGAGAACGCTGGCGGAGTCAACGTGGCGTACGTGTATGACGACGACGACAACTTGGTCGGTGTTGGGGCGGAGACCATCGTTCGCGACCCGGTGACCGGCCTCGTGACCTCTCGAACCGTGGGCGACGTCGTGGTGGAGTACGAGTACGACGGGTACGGGGTGACGTCTCGTATCACGGCCACCGAGGACCCGACCGGGACCGCGGTCGAGTTGTATGACGAGGTCATCACCCGCGACGACCTCGGCCGCGTGGTCGGTCGGGTCGAGAGCGTGAACGGCGGCGCGGACGTTGTCTGGTCGTATACGTACGACTCGCGTGGGCGGCTCGGATCCGCCACCGAGGACGGCACGACTCGCACGTATGTCTATGACGCGGCGGACAACCTCGTCACCGGCCCCAGGGGTGTCGGGGTGTATGACGAGCGTGACCGGCTGGAGAGTGTCGGGTCTGTGCAGTACGACCACGATGCTGCCGGGGACCTGGTATCGATGACCGACGGGGGTGATGTCACCTCGATCGACATCGATGCGACCGGTCTCTTGCAGGCGGTGACGACACCTGCGGGCACATCGGTCACCTACGAATACGATGGTCTTGATCGGCGAGTCGGGCGCGAGGTCGCGGGCGTCGACGAACGGGGGTGGATCTACGGATCCGGGCGTGCTCCGCGGGTCGAGCTCGACGCCGCAGGGGACGTTTCGACGAGATTCGTCTTCGGCGTGAATGGGTCGGGGCCCGATTACCTGGTGAGCGGAGGGGTGGACCATATTGTCGTGTCCGACTGGCGCGGATCGCCCCGGCTCGTCGTGGACAGCACTGACGGCTCGATCGTTCAACGCATCGACTACGACGAGTTTGGAGCGGTCACCGCCGACACGAATCCGCGGTTCCAGCCGTTCGCCTTCCAGGGTGGCCTCGCCGATCCTGACACCGGGTTCGTCCGCTTCGGTGCCCGCGATTACGACCCGGCGATCGGTCGATTCACGAGCCGGGATCCGATCCTGTTCGGGGGCGCGCAGACCAATCTCTATCTCTTCGCCGGCGGCGATCCCGTCAACGGCGCGGACCCGAGCGGGCTCGGTCCGTCGGGACCATCAACGGGGGATCGAGTGGCAGGCGTTCTTGGGAATGGCTCGTTCGTCACCGGCACGCTCGGGCTGCTGGCCGACTTCAAAGACGCCCCGGGCCCGGCGGGCACGCTCGGCAAGGTTGCGTTCGGCCTCGACGTCGCCGGGAGGACGACGAGCTTCGCCGCGGGCTCGGGTGGCCCCAGCCATGCAGACCCGTCGATCGCGCAAGCACAGACGTTTCTCGACGGGGTGTCTTCGACGGCGGGCGTCGCCGGACTCTTCGGAGGCGGTATCCCGGCGGGCATCATCGGCACGGGCACGGGATTGGGTTCGAAACTCGCGCCGTATGTGGCGCCTCCCTTCTATCCGGTCGCCGACGCGGTCGGCACCATCGCCGCCGGGGGTGGCGACATCGGTGCGATCGGCGCAAACCACTACAACCCCAAGGCGCCGACCGCACCGTTCATCGGATCAAAGTTCTGACTCGCGTCTGAACGGTTCCTTCGGTGCGGTCCTCGGGACTCGTCGCCGAATACCGATGCAGCTCTCGATGATGTTCAACTGATCTCGGCGACGTTCGCGCCCGATCCGCAGTACGGCGGAGCATTGCCGTACGCCAGCAACGTCAGGCTGCGCTCGGGTGACCGGACCCGTGTGGAGGCAACGACTCGTTCCGTCAACTCTGACGGGAGTGGGACCTACACCGGATTCACCGAGGAGCTGAGCATCGCTTCGGGCGGGTCGGTGCGAACCTCGACGCTGTCCTACGACCCGCTCGCCGACACGTTCACCGCAACATCACCTGACGCGCGCTCCTTCACGTAGACATGGGACGGTGCGGACCTCGCGAGTGTGACCGACCCGCTGGCTCGCTCGACGGTGTCAGCACGCGACGATGCCGGTCGCCCCACGACCACGAATCCTCCCAAGCAGCGTCGCGGTCACCATGGTGCTCGACGAGCACGGGAACCCAACCTCGATCGTGGTGCCCAGTGCCGAGGCGCACGCCCAGACGTTCGATCTGCTCGATCGGCTCGCGACGCATGTCGGCCCGGATGCGGGCGATGGCGACGGTCGGACGACGACCTACACGTTCGGCGGCGATGGTCGATCGAATCGGTCGCACGGCCCGATGGCAGCGAGATCATGTTCCGCGGTGACGTTCACTTACGACGGCTTCGGCCGCCGGACGGGCCGAACGGTCGACCGGAGCTGGGTGTACGCCGACGCGAACTCTCCGGCGCTCGAGTACGACGAGTCCGGCGTGATTACTGCCGACACCAATCCAGGCTTCCAGGGTGGCATCGTTGAGCCGACGACCGGCGCTCGATTCGGCGCGCGCGACTACGACCCGGCAACCGATCGCTTCACGTCGTGCGACCCAGTGCTGTTCGGTTGTGGACAGGCCAACATGTACGTCTCGCCGCCGGAGATCCGATCAACGGTGCGATCCAACTGGCCTCGGCATCATGCCCGGCGCCGGTGAGGTCGTCCGGAGCGATGCCGCGTGGTCGGCGGCCTTCGTTGAGCCCGACGAGAAACAGCTCCGATTCCCACGGCGAACCTCCCGCGCCGTAACGTCGGGCGCCTATGAAGCTCTCGATGATGATCAACTACTCCGGCGACTTCCACGCCGATGTCGCCAAGGTCCAGGACCTGGAGAAGGCGGGCCTCGACGTGGTGTGGGTTCCGGAGGCCTACAGCTTCGACGCGGTGTCCCAGATGGGCTACCTCGCTGCCAAGACCGACACGATCGAGATCGGCTCCGCGATCATGAACGTGTTCTCACGCACGGCAACCTGCATGGCGCAGACGGCAGCCGGCCTCGACTTCGTGTCGGGCGGGCGGTTCATCCTCGGGCTCGGGGCGTCGGGACCGCAGGTGATCGAGGGCTTCCATGGCGTGCCGTACGAGAAGCCGATGCCGCGCATCCGCGACTACATCAATGTCACCCGCATGACGCTCAAGCGCGAGAAGGTCATCTACGACGGTCCGACCGTCAAGGTGCCGCTGCCCGAGGGTCAAGGGACCGGGATGGGCAAGCCACTGAAGCTCATCAACCACCCGGTGCGCGACAACATCCCGATCTTCTGGGCGAGCCTGATGGGGCTCTCGGTGAAGGCGACGGCGCAGCACGCCGACGGCTGGCTCCCGATCTTCTTCGACCCCGAGAAGTACCACAACGTCTGGGGCGACGAGATCAAGGCCGGAACGGCTGACCGCGACCCGGAACTGGGTCCGCTGCAGATCTCGGCCGGTGGCATGGTCGCCATCGGCGAGGACCTCGTCGGCGACAAGGCGAATGCGATCCTCGACTTCGCCCGTCCCAGTACCGCCCTCTACGTCGGCGGCATGGGCGCCCGAGACAAGAACTTCTACAACACGATCATGCAGAAGTACGGCTACGTCGACGAGGCGATCGCCATCCAGGACAACTACCTGGCGGGGGAGAAGGACAAGGCAGCCTCGCTCGTGCCGGGTGACATGCTGTCGAACACCAACCTCGTCGGCCCGAAGAGCTTCGTGAAGGAGCGCCTCGCCGCCTACAGCGAGGCCGGGGTCACTCACCTCAGCGTCAATGCGGTCGGCAAGGACCCGGTCTCGACGATCGAGGAGCTGAAGACGCTCCTGCCCTGACCGACCGAACAACTGGTTTCTGGATCGGATGCGACCCGGAGACCGGGTCGGATCCGACCCAGAAACCACGCAACGGCTAGACCATGCCGCGCAGCCACCAGAGGCTGAGCGACCAGGCGACCGTGAGCAGCAGGAACGCGCCGAGGGCCCACCGCCAGGTGAGTTCCTTGGTGATCTCGATCTCCTCGCCGAGGGTTTCGCCGAGGCTGTCGCGAACCTCGTCGTACGCGTCAGCGAGCTCGTCGCCCGACTGGGCCTCGTAGGCCTGCCCGCCGGTCACTTCGGCGACGACCGCGAGTTCCTCCGGAGCGACCGGCACCGCGAAGATCTCGCCGCTGATCGGGTCGGTGATGAAACCGTCCGCAGTGCCGAACGCAATCGTGAACACGGGCACTCCCGCTTCTGCCGCGACGTCGGCTCCGGCTGCTGTCGGGCGCCCGACCGTCGTCTCTCCGTCGGTGAGCAGGACGATCGCGCCGGGAGCCAGGTCCTCGTCCCGACCGTTCTCCTCGGCTTCTTCGTCTGCGGCATCGATGAGCAGGTCGGACGCCACGGCGAGCGCATCGCCGATTGCGGTCGACTCGTCCAGGTCGAGTCCGTCGAGCCGCCGGTTCGACTCGTTCACGGTCGAGCGTCGGCTCGACCTCGACGCGGACCACGCCGGCGAACGAGACGAGGCCGACTTCGACGTCGTCGTCGACCGCATCGATGAAGTTCCGCGCCGCATCTCTTGCCGACTCCAGGCGGTTCGGCGAGACATCGGTGGCCTCCATCGAGAGCGACACGTCGAACAGGACGAGGATCCGTCCTTCGCTCTTGGTCCGCTCCGAGGTCCGCTCGACCGGTCGGGCGATGGCGACGACGGCCACGGCGAGCCCGAGCAGCTGGAGCGCGGCGATGACGTGTCGTCGCCAGCGTGGGCGCTTCGGCGCCACCTGGTCGAGGAGGTCGACCTGGGTGAAGCGTACCTGCGCGGCCTTGCGCCAGGTGAGCGAGGCGATGTACCCCGCTGCGAGTGCGACGACGACGAGCAGCAGCCACAGCCGTCCCGGTTCGAGGAAGTTGGGGATCACCGCGGCATCACCGAACCGTGGACGGCCTGGACGCGTTTGCGCTGGACGTGCTTGATGATCGACGCGAGCCAGTCCTCGGCGGTCGAGAGTTCGACGATCTCGGCGTGGGCGCGCCGCAGCCCGGCGAGGCGCCGAACCCGCTCGTCGGCGGCGGCCGCCGCGAAGCGCCGCTGGACCTTGGCCGTCACCCGCACTTCTCGGCTTCGACCGGTGGCAGGGTCGACGAGCTCGACGAGGCCGATCGGTGGCACATCGTGCTCGCGCGGGTCGGAGATGACGAGTGCGAGCATCTCGTGACGGACCCCGGTCCGGCCGAACGGCTCGATCCAGTCGCTGCCGGCGAAGTCGGAGACCACAGCGACGAAGCCGCGACGATGTGCGATCGCCCCGACCCGGTCGAGGGCTCCGGCGAGATCAGCGGCTCCGGCACCTTCCGACGGGGGAGCGGACGCCAGCGACGCGAGGATCGCCCGGACCTGGTTCTGGCCGGCTCGTGGCGGCATCACATGGAGGTCCGGCCCGGCGACCAGCACTGCCCCGAGCCGGTTCTGCGATCGGGCGGTGAGGAAGCCGATGGTCGCGGCGGCCGCCATCGCCGTCTGCGTCTTGTCGTTCGCCTGGGTCCCGAAGTCCATCGTCGCAGAGACGTCGACGACGAGCCAGGCCGACAGGTCGCGGTCGGCGATCTGCTCGCGGACGTAGGTCTCGTTGGTTCGCGCGGTCACGTTCCAGTCGATGCGGCGGACGTCGTCGCCGGGTTGGTACTGTCGCGATTCGCCGGGCTCCGAGCCGTGGCCAGGGGTGAGGCCCTGGTAGCTGCCGTGGAGCACGCCGTCGAGGCGTCGGGTGATCATCAGCTCGAGCGACCGCAGGTGTTCGGCGACCGTATCGGGTGTCGGACCCTGGACCCAGCCGCGGGCGGCCGGACGTGGTGCGGCGTCGGGAATCGACGTCGGGGGACCGGTCGGACCGGGGACGGCCACGCTCAGCTCCGCGAGAAGGCGTCGTTCGGTTTCGGCGAGACCCAGTGGGCGGGCACCGCTGCGAGCATCCGGTTGACGACGTCGTCGGTCGTGATCTCCTGCGCGAGCGCGTCGTAGGTCAGCAGCAACCGGTGGCGGAGGACCTCGGGTGCCAGATCGAACACGTCCTGCGGTGTGGCGTACGTGCGACCGCGGAGCATCGCGAGTGCTCGCGCACCGCGGACGAGGTTGATCGTCGCGCGCGGGCTCGCGCCGAGACCGACGATGTCGTGCAGGTCGCCGAGATTGAATCGACCCGGGTCACGGGTGCACTGGATCAGGTCGACCGCGTACTGCGCGACGGAGCGGTCGACGAATACTTCGTCCGCTCGTCGCTGGAGTTGGACGAGCTGCTCGAGCGAGATGACCTGCTCGGGCGTCGGTACGGCCGTCGTGATACCCATCCGGTCGAGGATCGTCAGCTCTTCGTCGGGTGTCGGGTGGTCGAGGACGATCTTCATCATGAAGCGGTCGCGTTGCGCGTCGGGCAGGTTGTACACGCCTTCGGATTCGATCGGGTTCTGGGTTGCCACGACGAAGAACGGGGTGGGCACCGGGTGGGTGACACCGCCGATCGTGACGTGCTGCTCGGCCATCACTTCGAGGAGCGCGGACTGGACCTTGGCCGGAGCCCGGTTGATCTCGTCGGTGAGGAGGAAGTTCACGAAGACCGGTCCGAACTCGACGTCGAACGTCTCGCTGCTGCCGCGGTAGATCCGGGTTCCGACGATGTCGGACGGCAGCAGGTCGGGGGTGAACTGGATGCGGGCGAACGTGCCGCCGACGACGTTCGCGAGCGTCTCGGCCGCGAGGGTCTTGGCGAGTCCGGGCACCGATTCGAGCAGGCAGTGGCCTCGACACAGCACGCCGACGAGCAGCCGTTCGAGGAGTCGGGTCTGGCCGACGATCACCTTGCGCAGTTCGAAGAAGATCTGCTCGAATGTCTCGGCCGTGCGCTGGTCGTCCATCGGTGCGGCGTGGGTTTCGTCCGTCATCGCCGTCGAAACTACTGGCGGTCGAGGCCGATCTTCGGTCGACCTTGTGGGGAAGTCTCCCCGCCGTATCCTGGTGTGATGAGCGACGATGCCGGCGACGCCACCGAGGTCGCTCCCGCGATCGTCACGCCGTTCGACGAGAACGAGTGGCAACGGATCGAGGAGGAAGAGGTCCTCGCCGAGCGCCGCAGGGCCGCGATCGCTGCGGGCCGACGCAAGGGCGGAGTCGCCGGCGCCGCGATGGCGGGCGCGATGTTCGCCTTGCAGGAGATCTACGAGGGTCCGAAGCGGGACGAGATGATTGCGGTGTCGGAGAGCCCGGACGAGCCCGGCGACATCGACAAGGACGGCATCATGATGACCATCGGCGATGTCGACGTCGAGTCCAACCCCCCAGGATCCGACACGCCGTGACCCTCCGGGTCGGACGCCCGTTGCACCCGAGGTCAGACACCCGTTGCACCCGAGGTCAGACACCCGTTGCACCTCGGCGCGCGCGACCTGGTCAGGCGGAGCGGTAGGCACCGGGCTGCTCGGAGGAAGCGGCGGTGCCAGCGTGATGGGGTGAGCGCAACGGCGCGGGGCTCGTCTTCGAACATCCACCGAGCGAAGTTGCGTCGGCCCCAGTCGCCACTCGCCTCCACGATGCGGATCGCGCCACGTGCGCCCCAGTCCTTCGCAAGCACCCTGCCGAGCGCGAGTGACATCTTGTGGTCGGCCACGAGGTGGTGGCGCACCTCCTGTTCGTAGAGCGCGGCGGCATCGTCGGGTCGGGTGGCGCCCGCAGCGATGATCGCCTCGGCAGCGACCCGCCCGGTCAGCAGCGCTTGGCCGATCCCCTCGCCGGTCATCACGTCGGTCGCCGCGGCCGCGTCGCCGACGAACAGCACACGGCCTGCGGTCAGGGGTAGCTGATCGATTCGGGCCGGGATCGGCCACGCCGTGTGGCGATCGTCCATCGTGAAACCCGGGCCGAGCGCCTCGACGATGTGCGGGCGCTGCAGCAGGTCGGACCAGATCGCCTTGATCTCCTTGCCCGTTCGGGTGCCGTCGCGCAGCACGCCGAACCCGACGTTGGCCCGGTTGCCCGGCAGCGGGAACGACCAGGCGTACCCGGGCACGAGGTCGGGCTCGAACCACACGTGGAGCTCGTGGGCAGCCGACGCCGGTCACGTTCGATGCGTACTGCCGGAAACCGTGCCACTCGCCGAGGTAGCCCGGGTCGTTGGCACCGGTCGCCTTGCGGACCGGGCTCCACATTCCGTCGGCAGCGATCACGTAGCGGGTGTCGATCGTGAGACCGTCGGCTTCGATGCGCACGACGTCGTCGCTTCGGTCGCGGCTGGTGTCGAGCTGCCGGAAGCCGTGTCCGTCGCGGACGTCCGCGCCCGCTTCCCGTGCGAGACGGAGCAGCGCATCGTCGAGCTGGAGACGTGGGGCGACGGCGGCGTAGCGGCCCTCGTCGGGAAGCGGCACGGTGATCTGGCGGCCCGATGGCGAGCGGAGCACCGCACCGTCGTACGTCGAACCAGTCGTCGACGTCGCCCGGGTCGAATCCGAGCTGCTCGAGCTCGCGGAGCGCGAGCGTCGTCAACCCGTCACCGCAGCACTTGTCGCGCGGGAACGTGGCCTTGTCGAGCAGCACGACCGAACGACCCGACCGACACAGTTCGATCGCCGCCGCGCTCCCGGCAGGACCTCCGCCCACGATCACGACATCTGCCGACAGGTTCTCGTGCGTCATCGCGAGGCAGGCTACGAGCAGGTCAGGCGGGCCGCCTCACGGCGCTCGGAACCGAACCCGATCGGCGCGCTGCAGCCCGTCGATCTCCCAGGTGGCCGCCAACGTTGTTGTGGACCCGGCGTCGCCACTCGGGGAGCAGCGCAACCGCAGCATCGCCGGGGCAGGCCGTGTAGGTCACGTCGCGGTGGGCCGACACGATCGGGGTCGTGATCGTCTGTCCCGGCCGGGAACTTGTTCGACCCGCGCGAGACGAACGTGGTCGACGCGTCGGCATAGGTGTTGAGCGAGAACCGGCCCGCCATCCACGCCAACGTGCGGGTCAGGCTGGTCTGGGCGGCGGCGGTCGGCGGGACGTCGACGTGGTTGCCGAGCAGGCACACGAGTTGCGAGTACCCCTGGTTGCCGCCTGTCGCGTCGGCGGCCACCGGGCCGTCGATCGACCCCGCTCGGCCCTCCCAGACCGAACCGTCCGGTGCAACGAAGAAGTTGTAGGCCACGTCGGGCCATCGCTTCGCCGAACTCGTGTGGAAGGCGTAGATCCCGCGGATCAGCGACCGCGGGTCGGGCACGTCGTTGCTCGTCGCGCTGTGATGGACCAGCAGGAACCGCACGTCCTCGTGCGGCATCGCCCTCATCGGAGGAAGGTCGGCGCCCCAGTCGGACCGACGGTGGATCGACAAGCCCGGCCGCGACGTCGACGAGCGGGCCCCGTCCGGCGGTCGGGGAGGGATCGGTGCGTGGCGCTGGAGCTGCCGAGGCGAATCCGTCGATCAGATGGTCGCCACAGCACCACACCGCGGCCGCTGCGCCGAGCCCGGCGAGCGCCTGTCGTCGCGTCGACTTCGCACCGGTCATGGCTCGGAGCCTACGTTTCGACCATGAGTGGATTGTGTGCAGGACGGGTCGTCATCGTCACCGGGGCCGGTCGAGGTATCGGACGCGAGCATGCGCTGAGCCTCGCCCGTCAGGGGGCGAAGGTCGTGGTGAACGACCTCGGAGGTGCCGTCGACGGGACGGGTGGTGACCTGTCGCCCGCCGACCAGGTCGTCGCCGAGATCGTCGAGATGGGCGGCGAGGCAGTGTCGAACGGCGAGAGCGTGTCGAGCTGGGACGGCGCCAAGCGGATGATCGACCAGGCGATCGACACGTTCGGCGATCTGCACGGCCTCGTCAACAATGCGGGAATCCTGCGCGACCGGATGTTGGCCAACATGAGCGAGGCGGAGTGGGACGCGGTCATCGACGTCCACTTGAAGGGCACGTTCGCGCCGGCTCGGCACGCGGCGGCGTACTGGCGCGAGCGGTCGAAGGCGGGCAAGCACGGTGTCGGGTCGCATCGTCAACACGTCGTCGGTGTCGGGCATCTACGGCAATCCGGGTCAGACCAACTACGGCGCGGCCAAGGCCGGGATCGCGTCGTTCACGAACATCGCTGCGCTCGAACTCGCGCGCTACGGGGTGACGGTCAATGCGGTCGCTCCCGTCGCGCTGACGCGGATGACCGAGGGGCTCGGCCCCGCGCCCGAGACCGATGAGGATCGCGAAGCTCGTTCGCCGAAGTGGATCGCGCCGATCGTCACCTGGTTGTGCTCGGAGGAGGCGGCGGGGGTCACCGGGCGGGTGTTCGAGGCGTCGGGCGACTTCCTCGCGGTCGCCGAGCCGTGGGTGCGCGGCCCGTCGATCGACCCGATCGAGGACCCGACGCTGCTCGGCGCGGCGGTCGAAGGCGTTGCTCGCCGAGGCCCGTGGGAACACCGGCATGAACGGCGTCACCGGCGGACCACCACAGAACCTGGTCGCCGGCCTCGGCTGACCGTCACATCCGGGGTCTGACCCGTGGTGTGACGCGTGGTGTGACGGAGAGGGCGGCGAGGGCGCGGGTGGCGACGTCGTCGAAGCGCTCGATGAGCGTGGCGAGCCAGGCCGGATCGTCGTCGGCGAACGCGGCGCGCACCTGCGCGCGGATCGCCTCGGCGTCGGGTCCGGTCGGGTCGCCGTGGGCGTGCAGCCACGCGTCGGCGCGCAGCGACTGCAGCACCGTGATCGGTGTCGACCGTGCCGAACTCGAGCGCCGCAGCGGTGACCTCGACGCCGGGCAACCACTGCTCGACCGCGGCGAGCCAGTCGCCCTCCAGCGACGCCGACACGCTCTCGCCGTCGCGCATCGATCGGACCTCGCCCCACCACGCCGTCCCGCGGTCGTACCCCGGATCGCCGCTCGCCTCGTGGGAGATCAGCTCGCCGTGGCCCCACGGACCCAGCCCGGTGTGCAGGTCGATGATGCCGACGCCGCGTTGCACCGCCGACGATTTCGGGCAGGTGGCTGGCCAACCAGCGGTGCGACCAGACCGGCCCGGTGCCGCCGTGGAAGATGCCGGTCGGATGGTCGTACTGGCCGCCGCTCACGATCTCCTGGAAGCGTTCGAGACCGACCTCGCCGGCCGCCTCCAGGAGCGCCGCTGTCGTCGCCGCCTGCGTCGCCGTCGTCCCACGCCGGTCGGGCACGAGCAGGTCGGCGATGTCGCCGTACGCGTCGTTGCCGCGGCGGCGACGACCAGTCGACGAAGTTGCGGTTGAGGTCGACGTTGTCCTCGTTCACGCGGCGCACCCACGAGAAGCCGACCGGGTTGAGCGCGTGCACGATGGCGACCCGCACGCCGTCGGGCCGGGCAGTCGGCTCGTTCGTCGAGCCACCAGCGCTGGAGCGCCGAGCCGGCGTAGCCCTCGACGCCGTGGGTCCCCGAGACGATCACGAGCACCGAGTCGGCGTCGGCGGGACCGGCCGTCGAGGACGTCGATCGCGAGTTCCTCGCCGAGTCGGCCCGGGCGACGGATGCGGGAACAGGCTGTCGCCTCTGCGCCGGCCCGTGCGCCGGCGTCCGACACCGCCTCGCGTGCCTCGTCGTAGGTCGCAGCGAGTCGAGGATCGGACGGTGTGGTCGATGCAGTCATGGACCGATGTTCCCAGATCGGGCCGGTCGCGATGAACGCACGCGCGTCGCCCGGGTCCGTTGTCGGTGACATCGCAGCGGCGTACCGTTCGGGCATGGCCTTGAATCCGGATGCTGTCGGTTCCACCTCTGATCCCGTCGACGCGACGTGGGACAGTCGGGACGCGTTGCTGTACGCGGTCGGGATCGGCGCCGGGCACGAGGAGCTCGCGTTCACGACCGAGAACACCAAGGGCGTCGACCAACTCGTGTTCCCGACGTTCCCGGTCGTCATCGGCTGGGGTGCGGGCTCGGCGATGGGCAAGGTCGGCAGCTTCGACCCGACCCAACTCGTGCACGGCAAGCAGGCCGTCACGCTGCACCGCCCGATCCCGGTGAGCGGGACGGTCACGCTGACCGGCGAGATCACCGGGATGTTCGACAAGGGCAAGGCTGCCGTCGTCGACTCGGCCACCACGGCGACGCTCGACGGCGCGCCGCTCTACACGACGACGTCGTCGGTGTTCATCCGTGGCGCGGGCGGATGGGGCGGCGAACGCGGATCGTCCGGCCCGCAGAACGTCCCGCCGGACCGGTCGCCGATCACGAGGTCACCTACGTCACCTCGCGCGACCAGGCGTTCGTCTACCGCTTGTCGGGCGACCGCAACCCGCTGCACACCGATCCCGCGTTCGCAGCGATGGGCGGGTTCGACACGCCGATTCTCCACGGACTCTGCACGTACGGCTTCACCGGTCGGGCCCTACTCCATGCGGTCTGCGGCGGTGCCCCGTCGCGTTTCCATCACATCGAAGGACGGTTCGCCGCCCCCGTGTTCCCCGGCGAGTCGCTCACGATCCGGATGTGGAGCACGGGTGATGGCGAGGCGGTGTTCACGACGAGCGCCGGCGACGGCGACACCGAGCGCGTCTGGTCATCGACCAGGGGCTGCTCCGCCACTCCTGACCGCCTCGCGCACCGCACGACACCACCGTTCTCGTGAACTGTTCACGCTCACTGAGCGCGAACAGTTCACGAGAACGGTGGGATGGGGAACGGTGGGATCGGCGGGGTGGGGTGAGCGGGTCAGGTCGTGCAGACGCTGACGAGGTGATCGACCACGTCGGCGAGGGCCACGTCGGAGCGATCTCCCGAGCGCCGGTCCTTCACCTCGAAGGTCGGCTCGTCGGCGTCGATGCCGCGTCCGGCGACCGCGATGGTCGGGACCCCGATCAGCTCGGCGTCCTTGAACCGGACGCCAGGGGACACCTTGACGCGATCGTCGAACAGAACTCGCAGACCCCGTGCCTCGAGATCGGCGGCGAGTTGTTCCGCTGCGGCGCGCTGAGGACCGCCCTCCTTGCCCGCCATCACGACGTGCACGTCGGCGGGTGCGATCTCGCGGGGCCAGCACAGTCCGATCTCGTCGCACGTGGCCTCGGCGATCGCAGCGAGGCAGCGAGAGACACCCACGCCGTACGAGCCCATGGTCGGGGTGACGGGCTTGCCGTCTTCACCCTGGACCCACAGGTCGAGCGCCTCGGCGTACTTGCGTCCGAGCTGGAAGATGTGGCCGATCTCGATGCCGCGGGCGATCTCGACTTCCGAGCCACACGACCGGGCACGTGTCGCCCTCGAGGATCTCGGCAGCCTCGATCACGCCGTCGGGCGTGAAGTCGCGACCCGGCGGTGAGATCGATCACGTGGTTGCCCGGTGAGTCGGCACCGGTGATCCACGCGGTGCCGGACACGATCCGCGGGTCGACCAGGTAGCGGATCCCCGAGGCGTTGTTCGAGCCGAGCGCGCCGGGTCCGATGTAGCCCTTGGCCAGGCTCGGATGCTTCGCGAAGTCCTCCTCGGAGAACGGTTCGGCCTCGGCCGGGGCGACGACTGCTTCGAGACGCTTCATGTCGACGTCGCGGTCGCCGGGGATCCCGATCGCCAACGGCTCGACGGTGCCGTCCGGGTGCTTGAGGTTGACGACGAGGTTCTTGAGCGTGTCGGCGGCGGTCCAGTCGCGGTCGGGGTGACGCATCGACTCGTGCTGCGTTGACGAAGTCGACGAGCGTCTCGATGGTCGGCGTGCCGGGGGTGTCGTGGACCACGGCGGCCGGCAGCCCGTCGAGGGCGATCTCGTCGGGCACCGGGCGTGGTGACCGCCTCGACGTTGGCGGCGTAGTCGCACGACGTGCAGCGGATGTAGGTGTCCTCGCCGACCTCCATCGGTGCCAGGAACTCCTCGGACTTCGAGCCGCCCATCGCGCCCGACATGGCCGACACGATCACGTACGGCAGACTCCATGCGGTCGAACAGCTTGATGTACGAGGCGCGGTGTTCGGCGTACGACTCGTCGAGTCCCGCGTCGGTGAGGTCGAAGCTGTAGGAGTCCTTCATGACGAACTCGCGCGTGCGCAGCAGCCCGGCCCGCGGGCGAGCCTCGTCGCGATACTTCGTCTGGATCTGGTAGAGGCTGCACGCGGCAGGTCCTTGTAGGACCCGGCGATGTCCTTCACCATCAGCGTGAACATCTCTTCGTGCGTCGGCGCGAGGAGGAAGTCGGCGCCCTTGCGGTCCTGGAGGCGGAACAGGTTGTCGCCGTACTCGGTCCAGCGCCCGGTCGCCTCGTACGGCTCGCGGGGGAGCAGCGCCGGGAAGTGGACCTCTTGGAAGCCGGCCTTGTTCATCTCGTCGCGGACCATGTTCTCGACGTTGCGGAACACCTCCCACCCGAGCGGGAGCCACGAGAAGCCGCCCGGGCGCCGCGCGCCGGATGTAGCCCGCCCGGACCAGCAGTCGGTGGCTCGCGACCTCGGCGTCGGCCGGGTCGTCGCGCAGCGTCTTCAGGAACAGTTTCGACATCCGGAGCACGTCGAGAACCTACCGTCCCCGGCGCTGCGAACGCGTGAGGACCGCTGTGCGCTGGGACGCGGTCCGCGCCGGTCGTGCGGCCGCGGCGACGGTTCACTCCCGAAGCGTCGATCTGGCTGCTATCATCGTCTTCCGCAAATTGGTTTCGTGACCAAGGCGTGGGGCGTCAGCCTCACGCCTTGTTTGTTGAATGAGCCCCGAACGGGGCGCACGGATCGAGGAATCGGAAAGGAGGCAGATCGACATGGCAACAGAACTCGACCGAGTACGTGAACTGGTCGAGCCGATCGCCTCCGACCTCGACCTCGACCTGTACGACATCGAGCGGCGCAGCAAGGTCGTGCGGATCACGATCGACACACCTCCGGGCTCCGACGGCGGTATCAGCCTCGACGCGCTGTCGCTGGCCACGCGGCTGATCAGCCGCGAACTCGACCACGAGGACCCGATCTCGGGCGCGTACACGCTCGAGGTCACGAGCCCCGGTCTCGAGCGCCCGTTGCGAACCCCGGCGCACTTCCAGCGTGAGATCGGCAAGGACATCACCGTCCGTCTCGCCGGCCACGCCGTGGCCGACGGCGAGGCGCGCCGCATCGACGGCAAGCTCATCGCCGCCGACGACACGACGGCGACGGTCTTGACCGAATCCGGCGACGAGCGCACGATCGACATCGACGCCGTCGACAAGGCCCGCACCGTGTTCGAGTGGGGTCCGAAGCCGAAGCCGGGCAAGGGTCCGGGCAACACCAAGAACAAGAAGCCGAACAAGAACACGGCAAGACCACCGATCAGTCGCCCACGGCAACGACGACGACACCCAAGACGACCAACAAGGAGAAGCAGAAGTCGTGACGAACCTCGACATGAGCGAAGCCATCTCGATGCTGGCCCAGGAGAAGGGCCTCTCGGAAGACGCACTGCTCCACGTGCTCGTGGACGCGCTCGCGTCCGCCTACAAGCGTCGCCCCGACGCCGCCGACGAAGTCGTCGTCGAGGTGAATCCCGACACGATGGACTTCTCGTTCATCGCGTACGACGTCGACGAGGACGGCAACTGGATCAACGAGCGCGACGACACGCCGCGGAAGGAGGAGATGGGTCGCATCGCCGCCCAGACCTTCCGCCAGGTGATGAGCCAGCGCATCCGCGAGGTCGAGTCCGACCGCAAGTTCGAGGAGTACGCGAACCGCGAGGGCGACATCGTCACCGGCATCATCCAGCGCACCGACGCCCGCTACACGCTGCTCGACCTCGGTCGCGCCGAGGCGCTGCTGCCCCAAGCCGAGCAGGTGCCCTTCGAGCGTCCCGCGCAGGGCGAGCGGCAGAAGGCGTACATCGTCGAAGTCCGGCGCACGCCGAAGGGCCCGCAGATCGTCGTGTCGCGAACCCACCCGGGTCTGATCAAGCGGTTGTTCGAGCTCGAGGTTCCCGAGATCGCCGAAGGCATCGTCGAGATCAAGGCCTGCGCCCGTGAACCCGGTCACCGCACCAAGATCGCCGTCTGGTCGAACGACCACAATGTCGATCCGGTCGGCGCGTGCGTCGGCGCACGCGGTGGGCGTGTCCGCATGGTCGTCAACGAGATGCGCGGCGAGAAGATCGACATCGTCCCGTTCTCCGAGGACCTGCCCGACTTCGTCGCCAAGGCGCTGTCGCCGGCGAAGGTCACCCAGGTGATCATCTCCGACGACGGCACCCAGGCCGACGTGATCGTGCCCGACCACCAGCTGAGCCTGGCGATCGGCCGCGAAGGCCAGAACGCCCGTCTCGCGGCCCGGCTCACCGGCGTGCGCGTCGACATCCGTTCCGAGACGCAGCTCGCCGAAGGCATCCCCGCCGGCGGCCGTGACGAGGAGAACGTCGACTACGCCGACGGCCAGTGGGTCGCCAACACCGAGACCGGCGAGATGGAGTGGCACGCGAGCGACGGCACCGTCATCAGCGAGTCGGCATGGCAGGACCAGCAGGCCGCCGAGGCAGCTGCGCAGCGCCAGGCCAATCGCGACGCCGAGGACGCAGCGATCGCCGCCGAGGCGGCGGGCGAGGCCGCCGACGACGCCACGGACGACGCGCCGAGCAGCGATGCCGACGCCGACCGACGCCGACCGATGCCGACACCGACGCCGACCGTCGACGGCGACCGGCGATGCATCCGAAGCAGCAGCAGGCGCTGCGCCGAGCGAGGAAGACGGTTCGAGCGATTGATCATCACACGCCCGTCCGCAGCTGCCTCGGTTGCCGTCGCCGCCGTCCGCAACCCGAACTCGTTCGGATCACGCGGGCGACGTCGCGACGGCGACGTCGCCGACCCTTGCGGTCGACGGTCCGAGCAGCGGACGTGGCGCATGGCTGTGCCGGGGCGCGACGGGCGACGAGCTCGTCGTCGACACGGACTGTCTCGAACGAGGCGCTCACGCAGCGTCAGTTCGACCGGGCATGGCGCACGACGCTCGATCACCACGACGTCGAAGCCATCCGTGACGCGCTTCGACACGACGAACAACACACCAGCTGATCGACACAGCGGTGAGGGAATGACGACAGGGAAAGGTTGAATCGAAACGTGCCTGCGAAGAAGATCCGCGTCCACGAGCTCGCCAAGGAGCTCGGGATGACCAACAAAGAAGTGCTCGACCTCGCCGGAGCGGCGGGTGTTGCAGCCAAGGCGCCCTCGTCGTCCCTGCAAGAGGCATACGCCGACATGCTCCGGCGCCGTGCCGAGCGCGAGGGCCTGACCCGCGACGAGCAGCCCGAGGAGCCGAAGCCGGTCAAGAAGGCCGCCAAGAAGAAGGCCGCGGCGAAGAAGAAGACCGCCGCGAAGAAGACGACCGCAGCGAAGAAGGCGGCGGCCACGAAGAGGCGCCGCAGACGAAGGTCGCGCCGACGGACGAGCCCGACGCACAGGCCGCACCGCCGAGCCGACGAGACCGCGACGCCGGCCGCGACCGACGTCGCCGAGGCTGCGCCGACCGACCAGGCGCCGGACCGAGCCCGCCGCCGAGCTCGGCGCCCGCAGCCGACGGCTCCCGACGCCGCACCGCACCGGCCGCACCGCGCCCCGCACCGCCGCCCGCCGCACCGCCGCCGCCGACCGGCAAGGCGCCGCTCGGCGCGTCGCCGACGGTGCCGACCGAACGTCAGCCGACCGCCGCCGATGCGGTGGTCGCCGCTGCCGAGGGTCGAGCCATCCCGAAGGTGGCCGGCGAGACGAAGCCAGCTGAGCCGGCTCCCGCTCCGCCGCCACCGCCGCCCGAGCCGCGGCGCGTCATCTCGAGCGCACGCCCGAGCGCTGACGGCACTCCGCCGCCTGACGCCCATCCTCCGATTCCGACCGACGCAGCCGCGCCCGGCAGCGGGTGCGCCCGCGGCCCGCGGCCCGCTGAGCCCGACCGGCAAGCCGGTTCCGCCACCTCCCGGCGGCGCGCGTCCGCTCTCTCCGTCGGGCAAGCCGATTCCGCCTCCTCCCGGCTCTTCGCGTCCGGCGCCCGGTGGCAGCACAGCGTCCGCGGCGGTGGCGGTGGCTACCGCCCCGGTGGTGGCGCCGCGTCCCGGCGGCGGACCCGGTGGCGGCCCCGGCGGTCCCCGCCCCGGTGGCGCCGGTCGCCCCGGCGGCGGTCGCAGGCCCCCGCGTCGGACCGGTCGTCGTCGGCGTCGTCGCGACCAGGACGATCTGCAGCCACAGCTGACGCAGTACACGTCGTCCGACGTTCCCGTCCCCGAGGGCGAGATCGTCATCGAGCGCGGCGTGTCGGCGCAGGAGTTCGGCCCGAAGCTGAACCGCACCGCGGCCGATGTCGTCCGGTTCCTGCTCACCAACGGTGAGATGGTCACGGCGACGATGACGCTCGCCGACGAGCAGATGGAGCTGTTCGCGCTCGAAGTCGGCGCCGAGATCCTCCTCGTCGAGCCCGGTCAGCAGGAAGAGGTCGAGCTGCAGAAGCTGTTCGACGACTCCGACGACGACGAGAACCTGCAGCCGCGTGCGCCGGTGATCACGGTCATGGGCCACGTCGACCACGGCAAGACCACGCTGCTCGACCGCATCCGCGGCGCGAACGTCGTCGACGGCGAAGCCGGCGGGATCACGCAGCACATCGGCGCCTACCAGGTGCACAACGAGAACGGGTCGGTCACCTTCCTCGACACGCCCGGTCACGCGGCGTTCACGCAGATGCGTGCCCGCGGCGCCGAGGCGACCGACATCGTCGTCCTGATGGTCGCGGCCGACGACGGCCTGATGCCCCAGACGATCGAGGCGATCAACCACGCGCAGGCGGCCGACGTGCCGATCGTCGTGGCGGTCAACAAGATCGACAAGGAGAACGCCGACCCGCAGCGGGTGCTGACGCAGCTCGCCGAGTACGAACTCGTCCCCGAATCGTGGGGCGGCGACACGATCGTCGTCGAGATGTCGGCCCTCACGGGTGACGGCGTCGACGAGATGATCGAGCAGCTCCAGGTCGTCGCCGAGCTCGAAGAGCTCGAGGCCAACCCCGAGGGGCGGGCCAAGGGCATCGTCATCGAAGCCGCAGCTCGACAAGGGTCGCGGCCCCGTGGCCACGGTGCTCGTCGACAAGGGCACGCTCAAGGTCGGCGACCCGATCGTCGCCGGCGGCGTGTGGGGCAAGGTCCGAGCGATGATCAACGACAAGGGCGAGCAGATCAAGGCAGGCCGGTCCGTCGACGCCCGGTGCAGGTCCTCGGCCTGTCGGGTGTGCCCGAGGCCGGCGACGAGTTCCGTGCCGCGCCGAACGACAAGGTCGCCAAGACCGTCGGCGAAGCGCGTGGCGAGCGACTCAAGGCCCGCCACCTCCGCGAGGACAGCCGGGTCAAGACCGGCACCAAGCTCGAGGACATCTTCGCTCAGATCCAATCCGGCGAGAAGGCGCAGCTCAACCTGCTGATCAAGGCCGACGTCCAGGGTTCGCTCGAGGCGGTCACCAGTTCGCTGCGTCAACTCGACCGCGACGAGGTGGAGCTGTCGTTCGTGCACCGCGCGGTCGGCGGCATCACCGAGAACGACATCACGCTGGCCGAGGCGACGAACGCCACGATCATCGGCTTCAACGTGCGCCCCGACGGCAAGGCCCGCAAGGCCGCCGAACAGGCCGAGGTCGAGATCCGCACCTACGAGATCATCTACAAGCTGCTCGAGGACATCGAGCTGTCGATGATCGGCATGCTCGACCCCGAGTACGAGGAGCAGGTCACCGGCGAAGCCGAGGTCCGCGAGATCTTCCGGGTGCCGAAGCAAGGTGCGATCGCCGGTTGCATGGTCACCTCGGGCGTCATCACCCGTGGCTCGAAGGTCCGCTTCCTGCGCGACGGCACGATCATCTGGAAGGGCGCGATCGCCTCGCTGCGACGCTTCAAGGACGACGCCCGCGAGGTCCGCGAGGGCTTCGAGTGCGGTGTCGGCCTCGACGACTTCCAGGACCTCAAGCCCGGCGACGTCATCGAGACCTACGAAGACATCGAAGTCGAGCGCACGAGCCTCTGAGCAGGCATGTGACGTTCGTGCGACGTTCTCGCAGCATTCGGTCCCCCTCTGAATTCGGCAGTGGCGCCCGTCACGGCTATGGTGCGGTCTGCGTGACGCCAGTCACGCAGACCTGACACACATTTCCGAGGGGGAAGCGGATGCGAACTTCGCGACGAGGTACCAAGGCAGGGATCGCTGCACTGATGAGTTTCACGCTCATCGCAGCGGCCTGTGGAGGCAATGACGACGGCGGCGCCGACGAGAGCGGAACGGCCACCGTGCCCGAGACCGACGCGCCCGACGAGGCCGACACCGGGACGACGACGAAGCTGCCGACACCGGCGGCGACGAAGAGGCCGCCGACACCGGCGACGAGGAAGAGGCGCCGACACCGACAGCGGCGAAGAAGCTGCCCCGGTCAACGAAGAGGGCGACGAGGTCCGCGTGCGTCGAAGGGGAGATCCCCGGCGGCGACCCGGTTGCCGGCGGCACGATGCGCTACGCACTCGAAGCCGACGTCGACGGCATCAACCCGACGTCGTCCGCGCTGTCGTCGCCCGGTCTGATGATGGGCAACGCGGTGTTCGACACGCTGTCCGCGGCCACGGTCGACGGCGAGTTCGTGCCGTACCTCGCCGAATCGATCGAACCGAACGAGGACTTCACGGTGTGGACCGTGACCCTCCGTGAGGGGGTCACCTTCCACGACGGCACGCCGCTCAACGCCGAAGCCGTGCGTCAAGAACTTCGAGACACAGCGTGCCGATCCGCTCGTCGGCCTCGCCGTCGCACCGTTCTACCCGGACGAGGGAGCGACGACGATCGTCGACGACCTGACGGTCCAGTTCAACCTGCTCGAGGGCAACCGGTACGCCATCGGTGCGATGTCGGGTCAGCTCGGCATGGTGGCGTCGCCGGCCTGGATCGACGCTGCTGTTGCCGACCCGACGCTGAACCAGCAGCCGGTCGGTACCGGACCGTTCGTGTTCGACAGCCGCTCGGAGGACTCGATCACCACCTTCGTCCGCAACGACGACTGGTGGAACGGCGAGGTCTACCTCGACGCGGTCGAGTTCGTGCCGGTGACCGACACGGCGAGCCGCGCCGACCTGCTCTTCGAAGGCGACGTCGACGCGCGGCCAGTACTCCGACCCGGGTTCGGTCGGTGACCTCATCGCTGACGACGCGATCCAGAGCATCCTCGACCTCTCCGGTGAGGAGATCGTTCGCGATGATCAACTCGTCCGTGCCGCCGTTCGACGACGTTCGCGCCCGCGAGGCGCTCGCCCGGGCGACGCCGCTGGAGAACTATCGGAACCTGATCGGTCTCGGTGTCGCCCCGGCTGCCGACCAGGCGTACACGCCGGAGCAGCAGTTCTACAACCCGGACGTCGTTCAGGTCGGCGACGACCCCGAAGGTGCGCTTGCCCTCGTGGCCGAGTACTGCGCCGAGAAGGGCACGGAGGAGAACCCCATGCTCGGTGGTCCCACCTGCACCGATGGCAAGATCAACATGGAGCTCCAGTGGTCCGGACCCTCCGTGGTCCAGACCCGTATCGCCGAGATCCTCGACGAGGGCTGGAAGGCCGCCGGCTTCAACGTCACCTTCGACGAGCTGCCCCAGGATGCGCACATCCAGCAGGCCGCGCTCGGTCAGTACAACGTCGTCACGTGGCGTCAGTTCGGTGCCGAGGATCCGTCGCTCGACAACGTGTGGGTGCTGTGCCGCACGATCGGTGGGATCTCGCTGAACTGGCCGAAGTACTGCGACGAGGAGCGTGACGCGCTGCTGCTCGAAGGTCAGCTGTTGGAGAACGGTCCCGAGCGGGTCGCCGCTGTACCAGGAGGTCGTCCAGAAGATCAACGACGACTACCTCTACATCTTCTTCGTGCACACCCCGTGGGACAACGCCTTCGGGCCGGACGTCCGTGGCGTCTGTGACCGAACCGCACCGACAGGCGAGGAGCTGCTCTGTGTGACCAACGGTCGCAACTGGTTCAGCTCGGCCTACTTCGAGCAGTGATGTGATCGTCACGGTCTCGTCTGAGTCTCCATCACCATGAAATTCTGGATCTCACGTCTGGTGGGTGCGCTCGCACTCATCCTGACGGTCAGTGCACTCACGTTCGGCGCGATGAATCTCCTCGGGGATCCGTTGTTCAACATCCTCGGCCCGACGGCCGGCGATGTGGGCAACCCCGAGAGCGTCGCGAAGATCGAAGCTGCCAAGGCACAGTTCAACCTCGACGAGCCCCTCCCGATGCGGTGGGGCTTGTGGTTGGGGGACTTCGTCCAAGGTGACTTCGGCGTGCAGTTCTCTGCGACCGGGCAGCCGCCCGTGTCGGATCTGATCGCAGAACGGCTGCCGCGCAGCCTGATGCTCCTGGTGATGGCTCAGACGATGGCCGTGATCATCGCGGTTCCGTGGGCGATCTGGTCGGCGTCGAAGGCGAACTCCGTCGTCGACCGGATCGTCCACCGTGTTCACGTTCTTCCTGATCGGCATGCCAACGTTCGCGCTCGGTGTGGTGCTCAAGTACCTCTTCTCGATCAGGTGCGACGTGTTCCCGGCGACGTTCGTGGCCAACGACCCGTTCTGGACCAGGGTGTGGCAGATGTTCCTGCCGGCGCTGACGCTGGCGCTGCCGGTCGGGGCGGTGTATCAGCGTCTGCTGCGCACCGACCTGATCACGACGCTTGCAGGACGACTTCATCCTCACCGCCCGCTCCAAGGGCGTGTCCCGGCGCAACGTGCTGTTCAAGCACGCGCTGCGTCCGTCGCTCTTCTCGTTCATCACGATCTTCGGGGTCAACACCGGTGCGCTGATCGGTGGCGCGCTGGTCGTCGAGCAGATCTTCCGGATTCCCGGCCTCGGCTCGACGATCGTCGAGGCGATCCTGCGTGAGGACTTCCCGGTGGTGCTGGCCATCGTCATGATCATCACGGTCACGTTCGTGATCCTCAACGTGCTGATCGACCTCCTCTATTCGATCATCGACCCGCGGGTGCGTGCCTCATGAGCGACCTGGGAATCACCGAAGCCGAGGCCGTCGGCCACGAGGATCCGTACGTCGATCGGTTCGTGCCGCACGAGGCGGACCAGGACGACAAGGCCGAGAAGCGCAAGCTCGGCTTCACGTTCTGGATCAGCGTGGCGTGGCTGGTGACCATCATCGGCCTGGCCATCTTCGCTCCGTACCTCTCCTTCCTCAAGTCGCCCGACGTCAACTTCATCCAGCCCGGCGAGCGGCCGCCGTACCCGCCGTCGAGCGAGCCACTGGTTCGGCACCGACCAGGACGCGCGCGACATGTTCAGCCGCACGATCTACGGTGCTCGCACGTCGCTGACCGTCGGGTTCTCAGCCATCGCGTTCGGCCTGCTGGTGGGCGGCACGCTCGGACTGCTGGCCGGCTACTTCCGGGGCAAGGTCGACCAGGTCATCTCCTTCGGCTTCCTGACGATGCTGTCGTTCCCGGCGCTGGTGCTGGCGATCCTGATCACCGCGCTGGCCGAGCGCAGCCTGTTCACGATCGCGATGACGATCGGCGTGCTCTCCGTGGCACCGGTCGGCCGTGTCGCCCGGGCGACGACGATCTCGTTCGCCGATCGCGAGTTCGTCCTTGCCGCTCGATCGCTCGGCGCACGTCATCCGCGGATCATCGTCCGCGAGCTGCTCCCCAACGTGTTGATCCCGATGGGCGCGTTCTCGCTGCTCGGCGTCGCGATCGCCATCGTGGCCGAGGGCAGCCTCGCGTTCCTCGGACTGTCGGTCGAGAAGGGTTCGACCTGGGGCAAGATCATCCTGACCGCATCGCAGAGCAGCCGTGACCTCGAGAACGCGCCCTACATGGCGATGTTCCCGATCGGCGTGCTGTTCCTGACCGTGCTGGCCCTGAACTTCGCGGGCGACCGGTTGCGGGGCTACTTCGACGTCAAGGAGCTTTCCCTGTGAACCAACACGAGATGTTTCACGAGCCGGGTCCGAGTCGCACCGAGACCGACGGTCCGCTCCTCGTCCTCGACGACCTCAAGACCCATTTCCTCACCGAACGCGGCCTCGTTCGCGCGGTCGACGGCGTCACGCTCACGCTGAACCGTGGCGAGGCGCTGGGTGTGGTGGGCGAATCCGGGTCGGGGAAGACGGTGTTGAGCAGATCGATCATGGGGCTGCTGCCGGGTTCCGCGGTGACGTCCGGGTCGGTGCAAGTTCGCCGGTCAGGAGATCCTCGACCTTCCGATGAAGCAACGTCGCCACCTGTGGGGCGCCGAGATGTCGATGGTGTTCCAGAACCCGCTGAACTCGCTGAACCCGCTGATGAAGATCGGCAAGCAGATCGCCGAACCGCTCCGGCTCCACCTCGGGATGGACAAGGGCAACGCCCGGGAGACCGCGGTGGCGCTCCTCAAGAGCGTTCGCATCCCCGAACCCGAACGGCGTCTCGGCCAGTACCCACACGAGCTCTCCGGCGGCATGCGCCAACGCGTGATGATCGCGATGGCGCTCGCCTGTGGACCGACGGTGCTCTTCGCCGACGAGCCGACCACCGCGCTCGACGTCACCGTGCAGGCCCAGATCCTCGAGGTGATCGGCGAGCAGCGCCGTGATCGCAACATGTCCGTGGTGCTGGTCACGCACGACCTCGGCGTCGTCGCCGGTCACACCGATCAGATCGCCGTGATGTACGGCGGCAAGCTCGTCGAGCGGGCGCCGACCAAGACCCTCTTCGCCGACATGCGGATGCCGTACACGAAGTCCCTGCTCAAGAGCATCCCCAAGCTCGCTGATGCGAGCCATACGCGTCTCGCGACGATCACCGGTCGTCCGCCCGACCTGGTCAACCCGCCGAAGGGGTGCAACTTCGCGCCGCGGTGTCCGTACGCGCGGCCGAAGTGCATCGAGGAGGAGCCGACGTTGGAGGCGACGTCCGATCCGAACCACGTGTTCGCCTGCTGGTACCCGGTGGGCAGCCCCGAGTTCGCCGAACGCGATGCCGAACTCGAAGCCGCCGGCTACGTGCCCGCGTCGGTCGAGGCGGTCTCGTAGTGGCTGGTACGGGTCACGCCCACCTCCGTGACGGCGACAACGTTCTCCACGTCGAGGATCTCGTCGTCGAGTTCAAGGTCTCTGGCGGAACCGTCAAGGCGGTGTCCGGGATCAGCTTGGACGTGCAGCGCGGCGAGACCCTCGGGATCGTCGGGGAGTCCGGCTGCGGGAAGAGCACGACCGGTCGTGCGATCATGCAGCTCCCCAAGCCGACGAGCGGTTCGATCGTCTTCGAAGGCGACGAGCTGACGTCGATGAGCAACACCGGGAGTACGCGAGGCGCGCACGAAGGTCCAGATGATCTTCCAGGATCCGGTGTCGTCGTTGAACCCCCGTCGAACCGTGCGCGACAGCGTCATGGAGCCGCTCGAGATCTGGAAGCGGGGGAACAAGGAGGAGCGCGAGACGCTCGTCGACGAGATCCTCGAATCGGTCGGCATCGACCCGGCTCGTGCGGCCGAGAGCCGGCCGCACCAGTTCTCCGGTGGTCAGTGCCAGCGCATCTCCGTTGCGCGGGCGTTGGTGCTCGACCCGACGTTGATCATCTGTGACGAGCCGGTCTCGGCGCTCGACGTGTCGGTGCAGGCGCAGGTGCTCAACCTGCTCGAGGATCTCAAGGAGAAGTACGGCCTGACGTTGGTGTTCATCGCCCACGACCTCGCCGTGGTCAAGAACATCAGCGATCGCGTCGCGGTGATGTACCTCGGCAAGATGTGTGAAGTCGCCTCGAGCGATGACCTCTACCACCATCCGGCTCACCCCTACACGAACCTGCTGATCGATTCGATCCCCGAGCCGGACCCCGATGCCGACCACACGCTCGGTGAGATCATCGGCGAGCCACCGTCGCCGATCAGCCCGCCCACGGGATGTCGCTTCCATCCGCGGTGCCCGTACGCGACGGCGGAGTGTTCGGTCGAGGAGCCGCAGCTCCGCGAGATCGGCGACGGCCACTTCGTGGCGTGTCACAACCCGGTCCAGGTCACCCACTGACGACACCATCGAGTCGCGGCCGATAGGTTCGCCTCATGGCCGACACCGCGACGCCCCCGGACCTCGACTTCTTCTGGGATCCCGTTTGACCGTGGGCCTGGATCACCTCCCGTTGGGTGGTGGACGTACAACAGCAGCGCTCGTACTCGGTCGACTGGCGGTTCATCTCGCTGTGGATCGTGAACGAGGAGAACACCCAGGAGTGGTACACGCCCGAGTACCGGGCCGGCCACTATCTCGGTCATCGTGCGCTGCGGATCGCCGACGAGATCCGCGTGTCCGATCCCGATCCCGATGCGGTCGGCCGGTGGTACACCGCGCTGGGCGAGGCGCTGCACCGTGACCAGCGCCGTGACGAGGCGCGTGCCGACAACACGGCGTTTCTCGCTGCAGTGCTCGACCGAGGCCGGCTTCGACGCCGAACTCGTCGTCCACGCCGACGATGCCGCCCACGACGAGCGACTCCGTGCCGACACCGAACTCGCGCTCGGTCGCACCGGTCCCGACGTGGGGACACCGATCCTCACCTTCCGGCCGGGAACCGACCGGGAGGGCAGCTTCTTCGGCCCGGTCATCTCGAAGGCGCCGAAGGGCGCGGAGGCCGTCGAGCTGTGGGACGCCGTCGAGAAGCTCGCCACGAGCGGTGTCGCCGAACTCAAGCGTTCGAACCGCGCCGCCACCCGACTACACCTGACACCCCATCTCCACTCGGTGTCAGACACCCGTTGCACGGCGAGCGTTGCAGGTCGAGAGACCGAGCCGAGCCACTGGTGCCGGGAGCCCGGTAGGTTCGCAGGATGGCACGACGTCAACAGCGGTGGACCGAAGTACCCACGATCGGCGCGTGTCGGCGAGACGCTGCGCGAGATCATCGCCGAGGACCTCGTCCGTTTCGACGACGAGCGGCTGGAGTTCGTCACGGTGACCGGCATCGACGTCGACCCCGAGCTCAACCGGGCCATCGTGTTCTTCGATTCGCTCGCCGGCGAGGAGGGCGACGAGGAGATCATCGAGGCGCTCGGCGAGTACCGGGTCCGTCTGCAGTCGTCGATCGCCCGGCAGATCAAGGCGAAGAAGACGCCGATTCTCGAGTTCCGACCCGACATCGCGATCCGATCCTCCGAGCGGATCGACGAGATCCTCCGCGCCGACCGCGAACGTCGTTCCTGACGCGGCGGACGGGAACCGGGATGGGACGGCGCAAGAAGCCGGCGACGACACACGGCATCGCCGTCGTCGACAAGCCGGCCGGGCGTGACCAGCCACGACGTGGTGGCGATGCTGCGGCGGCGGTTCGACGAGCGTCAGGTCGGCCACGGCGGAACGCTCGATCCGAGCGCCACCGGCGTGCTCGTGGTGGCGGTCGGCAAGGCGACCAAGCTGCTCCGCTTCGTCGAGAAGACCTCGAAGGCGTACGTCGGCGAGATCGTGTTCGGCACCGAGACCGACACCCTCGACGCCGACGGCGAGGTCACGGCGACCCACGAGATGGGCGACATCGACCTCGCCGACGGCGCAGGCGGCTGTCGACGAGCACCTGCTCGGCGACATCGAGCAGATTCCGCCGATGGTGTCGGCGATCAAGATCGACGGCAAGCGGCTGCACGAACTCGCCCGCGAGGGGATCGAGGTCGAGCGACCGCCGCGACCGGTGACGATCCACTCGTTCTCGCTGATGCCGACCGACGAGCCGCACGTGCTGCTCGCGGCGGTCGAGTGCAGTTCGGGCACCTACGTCCGAACGCTCGCCGCCGATCTCGGTCACCTGCTCGGCGGGGGTGCGCATCTCCGCAACCTGCGCCGAACTGCGGTCGGGTCGCTTCACGCTCGGCGAGGCGGCAGGCCCCGACGAGTGCGTGCTGTTGCCCGTCGAGGAGGCGGTGCGCACGCTCGACCGCGTCGACGTGACCGCCCAGGCTGGCCGACCTCGTCGCCAACGGTCGGGTGCTCCCGGCATGGGACGGAGACGGGTCCGTGGGCGGTGTTCGGGCCCGACGGGTTCGCTCGCTGGCGGTCTACGAGCGCCACGGCGTCCGCCGACGCCAAGCCGATGGTTGTGGTCCCGCAGACGTAGGCTTCGGTCCCGTGCGGATCATCACGGATCAGACATCACCCGCGTTCCCGGGCGAGCGCACGGTCGTCACCATCGGCGCCTACGACGGCGTGCATCGCGGTCACCGTGGCGTGATCGAACAGGTGCGGCGCCTCGCCGCCGATCGCGGATGTCGGTCGGCCGTCGTCACCTTCGACAAGCATCCGGCCACCGTGGTCCGGCCGGCGTCGGCGCCGTTGCTCCTGACGGGACCGGAGGAGAAGATCGAACTGTTGGCGGCGACCGGCGTCGATGCCGTGGTGGTCGTCCCGTTCGACGAGGCGCAGGCCGCCGAGTCACCTGAGTCGTTCGTCCAGCGCGTGCTGGTCGACTGCCTCGCGACGACCGCGATCGTCGTGGGCGAGGACTTCCACTTCGGGCGCCACCGCGATGGCAACGTCGACCTGCTCCGCAAGATCGGCCTCGAGGCCGACTTCGATGTCGAACCGCTCGAACTGCTCGAACGCGGCGACGGCGTCGACGAGCCGGTGAGCTCGACGGCGATCCGACGTGCGCTCGCGGGCGGCGACATCACCCTTGCCAACGAGATGCTCGGCTATCCCTTCGAGGTTCGCGGGTCGGTTCGTCAGGGCGACCAGCGGGGCGGCTGCTCGGCTTCCCGACCGCCAACGTCGAGGTGTCGAGCCGGATCTGTCTGCCCGGCCGACGGCGTGTACGCCGGCTGGTACGAGCGCCCGAACGGCGACGTCCACGAGTGTGCGATCAACGTCGGGCGGCGTCCGACGTTCTACGAAGACGCCGAGACGTCACTGCTCGAGGCGCACCTGCTCGACTTCGACGACGACCTCTACGACGAGCCGGCCCGTGTGCGCTTCGCCCACTTCTTGCGCTCGGAGCGCAAGTTCGACGGGATCGACGCGCTCGATCGAGCAACTCCGCGCCGACGTCGAGAACGCACGGACGCTGCTGATCGACTCCGGCGCCTGACGTCGACTCGGACCGGCCGCCGCTCGGCGTCAGGCGGGCCAGATGACGGTGCCCGTGTCGTCGTACACGCCGGCGGCGAGGTCGACCACGTAGTCGGCTGCGACGGGCGTCGCCGTCACCGAACAGACCGACCGCGGAGTAGGCGTCGAGTTCGGCCTGCAGCGCCTCGACGTCGGGCACCCCCAGGCCCATGCCCTCGGGCGTGCCGTCGAGGATCAGCGCCGCCTCGGTCTCCCAGCGGAACACCTCACCCTCCGGCGACAGGAAGTTCGGGTTGCCGTTCGCCGTGATCAGGTCGACTGCGGTGGTCGCTGCGGCCTCGGGGTCGCTGACGGCGTCGGCCAGGCCGCGCATCGTCGCACGGACGAAGTCCTGCGCGGCGGTCGGGTGCTCCGCGGCGAACTCGGCCGAGGTGAAGATGACGCCGAACGAGCCGGGGACCCCGAAGTCGAGCGGGTCGAACAGCTGGATCCCGACTCCGGCGCGTTCGAGCTGCGCCGACCTCGTTGCTCTTCCAACCCGGAAGACCGACGATGGCGTCGATCTCGATGTGGGCCAACGGGTCGAATCCGTCGAGCAGCACCGTGTCGAAGTCGTCGCCCTCGACGAGTCCTGCGCCGCGCAGCATCACGTCGATCGACGGCGGGAGCTTGCCCTTCACGCCGATGGTGGTGCCGGCGAGTCGGACAGCTCGCTCGCCTCGCCCGACTTGATGATCAAGCGTGTCGATCGCGCTGCGGCCTTCGACGGTCGTGGCGACGAACGGGCGTCGTTGGCGGCGCTGAACGCAACGATCTCGCTGAACGATCCGCCCGACGCGAACTGTGCGGTGCCGGAGGCGACCTGCGGGTAGTTGCCCGACGAGAAGCCGGGACGGATCTCGACGTCGAGGCACAGGTCGTCGTAGTACCCGGCGTCGTCGGCAGCGATGACGTCGACGATCGACGAGGCGGCGGCGTAGTCGAAGCCGGTCAGGAACGTGATCGTCCCGGCCGCCTCGTTCGCGGCGCAGCGCTCGGCGGGGAAGGCCTCGCCGGCGACCACGACGCTGGGCGCTCGTCGGAGCTGACGGTCGTCGAACCGTCCGCGGTGGCGGCGGTCGTGGTCGAGTCGCCGGCGTCGTCGTCGCTCGAGCAGGAGACGAGTGCGATCGCAACGACGAGCGCAGCGGAGAGGGAGCGTGAACGCATGGTGAAGAGTCCTCGAAGGAGATGGTGCCCGACACCCCGGACGGTCGTCCGGTCGGTCATGACGCGAAAGGGTAGGCACGCCGCCCGGTCATCAATGCGACTGCGCGGACCGAACCGTCACCGAGTTGTGATCTGGCAGTCGGCTGACAGTCGGCGGTCAGGTGCGCTGTGAAGCGTGCCAGCGCAACAGTGTTCGCTCGGCAACCGAGACGACGGCCAGCCCGACGATGCCGAGCGCTGCAGTGCAGAAGATCGTGGTCCACAGCACCTCGGCGCCCGTGGTCTGGTCGAGCGACGCACGGCGGCCGATGACCCCCAAGCCCTTTTGCTCGAGGGCGGACCCCTCGGCGAAGTACGCCGCAGCGAGCGCCAGCGCGATCGCGAACCGTGCGGTCGTGAAGATCGACGGGAGCGCGGACGGGAGACGGAGCCGCCAGAGGACCTCCCATTTCGACGCGTTGACGCTCGCGAGCAGTTCGCGCGCCGCCGGATCGGCCGAGCGCATCCCGCCGACCACGCCGAAGGTGAAGACCGGGAACGACGTGAAGGCGACGAGGAAGATGATCGGGCGTTCGCCGAAATCGAGCCAGATGACGACCGAGGTCATGTAGGCGACCCACGGCGTCACGAGGATCACCACGAGGACCGGCTGCGCCGCCTCTTCGACGAAACGCGAGGCCGCCATGATCGATCCGACGACGAGCGCGACCGCGAGGGAGATGGCGAGGCCCACGAGCATGTGGCGCGCCGTGACGAGCGTGTTGCCCCAGTACGCGCCGGGATCGTCGGCCAGCTCGGACACGATCTTCGACGGGGCGAGCAGCACGAAGCGACGGATGTCGAAGATCCGGACGATCGACTCCCACACGACGAGCAGCACGACGATGCCGGTGACCGGTGCGACGATCGACCGAGCGAACTTCATCGCGGTGCCGCCGAGCGCGTGGCGCAGACGCGTGGTGATCTCGAAGAACCTCGGGCTGTCCTCGACCTCGGGGCGGCGTGGCCGTTCCAGGTCGATGATCTCCATCGACGTCACCCGGCCGGGCCGCGGCGACAGCACCGCCACCCGGTCGGACAGGAAGGCGGCCTCGCTGATCGAGTGCGTGACGAACACCACCGTCGCACCGTGGTGGGCGCGCAGCCGGGTGAGCAGATGGCGCATCTCGGTGCGGGTGATCTCGTCGAGCGCCGCGAACGGCTCGTCCATCAGCAGCAGCGGCGCGTCGAGGGCGAACGCGCGGACGAGTCCGACCCGTTGCTGCATGCCGCCGGACAGTTCGTGCGGACGGGCGTCGGCGAAGTCGGCCAACCCGACCTCGTCGAGCAACTCGTCGACCGACGCGCTCGGGTGCGGCGGGTGAGTTGCCGGCTGTTGATCTCCAGCAGGAGCGATGCGTTCGCCCGGACCGATCGCCACGGGAGGAGTGCGGGCGCCTGCGGGACGAAGCCGATCCGCTTCTCCGCCCGTGCCTGTGCCGGGCTGACGCCGTCGACGGTGATCGTGCCGGTCGACGCCGGGACGAGTCCGGCGATCAGGCGGAGCAGTGTGGTCTTGCCGCACCCCGACGGGCCGAGCAGGGTGAGGATCTCGCCGGCCTCGACGGTCAGGTCCATCGGTGCGAGCGCATCGACGGACCCGAACGTCTTGGAGACGTTGACGAGTTCCACCGATGCCGACACCGTCGGGATGGTAACCCTCGCCGTCTTGGTGGGACATGCCGGGCGCGTTGTCGGGACGGCGCCGCTATCATCGTCACGTCCGTTTGGGCTGGTCGTCGGGTCGCCGCCGATCGTTGCGCAGGCGTGATGCAGAACGGGATCTCGATCCGGCTGCGACCTCCAGACACGATCACCGGAAGGCGAATCACCACGATGCCGAACAAGGCTGCAACCATCGACCAGTACAAGACCCACGACTCCGACACCGGGTCGCCCGAGGTCCAGATCGCGCTCCTCACCGAGCGGATCACGCACCTGACCGAGCACCTCAAGACGCACAAGAAGGACCACCACAGCCGTCGTGGTCTGCTGATGCTCGTCGGTCGTCGTCGTCGCATGCTCGACTACGTCAAGTCGATCGACGTCGAGCGCTACCGCACCATCGTCAAGGACCAAGGCCTCCGCCGCTGATTCCGGTCCGGCTTCCGCCGAGTCGGGCGCTTCGCGACGGTATGCGCCGGTTGCGTTCTTCGGCGCATGACGCGTTGTTGCGGTCACGCTGGGTACACTCCCGGGACCGGAACGTCCGGTCGACGGAGTTCCAGGCGCTGGTTGCCGGTTGCTGACTCCGAGATGCTGTGCGGAGTCTTCTTTGTTTGGCTGTAGATCTCGGGGTGACCAACTGGGAACCGGCCACTGATTCTCCTCTCAGATAGCCACGCGGCCGGAAGGGTTCCGGTGCTGCGTGTTTGAAAGGAACCAACATGGCTGAAGCCATTTCCGTGTCCGGACCCGTTTCGGGGACCGACAAGACACTCACCTTCGAAACGGGCAAGTTCGCCCCCCAGTCGATGGGTGCCGTCGTGGCATCGATCGCCGGGACGAAGGTCCTCACCACCGCCAACTCGGCGAAGTCCGTCCGCGAGGGCATGGACTTCTTCCCGCTGACCGTCGACGTCGAGGAGCGTGCGTACGCCGCCGGCAAGATCCCCGGCTCGTTCTTCCGTCGTGAAGGCCGCCCGACCGAGGACGCGATCCTCACGTGTCGCCTCACCGACCGCCCGCTGCGCCCGTCGTTCCCCGACGGGTTCCGCAACGAGACCCAGGTCGTCACGACCGTGCTCGGTGCCGACCAGGTCAACCCGCACGACGTCCTGTCGATCAACGCTGCGTCCGCTGCGCTGATGATCTCGGGCATCCCGTTCGACGGCCCGCTCGGCACCGTCCGCATGGCGTACAGCCAAGAGGGCGAATGGATCCCGCACCCCACGTTCGAAGAAGCCGAGAACGGCACCTTCGAGATCGTCGATCGCCGGCCGTGAGCTCGACGACGGTGACGTCGCCGTGATGATGGTCGAAGCCGGTGGCTCCGAGAACGCGTTCTACTACTACGACGACGGCGCCAAGAAGGTCACCGAGGAAGTCCTCGGCGACGCACTCCAGGCCTGCAAGGTGTGGATCAAGGAATCGATCGCCCTCCAGCGTCAGCTCGTCGCCTCGGTCATCGCCACCAACGGCCCGATCGAAGAGATGAAGTGGACCCCGGTCCTCGACTACACCCCCGAGATCATCGACGCCGTCGAGAAGTTCTCGACCGAGGCCATGAAGCCGGCCGTCACGATCTCGGCCAAGGCCGAGCGCAACGCCGCGGTCGACGCCGTCGCCGCCGATGCGGTCGAGCACTTCTGCGGCGACGACGGCGAGTTCCCCGGCCAGAACAAGATGGTCAAGGAAGCGGTTCGCTCGCTCATGAAGAAGGTCATGCGTCGCCGCGTCCTCGACGACGGCATTCGCATCGACGGCCGCGCCCCGGCCGACCTCCGCGAGGTCAGCGCCGAAGTCGGCGTGCTGCCGACCGCCCACGGCTCGGGCCTGTTCCAGCGTGGCGAGACCCAGGTCATGAACGTCCTCACGCTGGCCATGCCCCGCATGAACCAGATGATCGACTCGCTGAACCCGAACAACGACGAAGCGGTACCTGCACCACTACAACATGCCGCCGTGGGCGAACGGTGAGACCGGCCGCGTCGGTTCGCCGAAGCGTCGCGAGATCGGCCACGGTGCACTCGCCGCCCGTGCGGTCCTGCCCGTCATCCCGAACCAGGAAGACTTCGCGTACACGCTGCGCCTCGTCTCCGAGGTCATGGCCTCCAACGGCTCGACCTCGATGGGTTCGGTCTGCTGCGTCGAGCCTCTCGCTGATGGACGCCGGCGTGCCGGTGAAGAGCCACGTGTCCGGTATCGCCATGGGCCTCATCCACGAGGACGGCAAGTACGTCACGCTCACCGACATCCTCGGTGCCGAAGACGCCATGGGCGACATGGACTTCAAGGTCGCCGGAACGATCGACGCCATCACGGCGCTGCAGCTCGACACGAAGATCGACGGCATCCCCGCCGACGTGCTGTCCGCCGCGCTGGCTCAGGCTCGTGTTGCTCGCCTCGAGATCCTCGACGTGATGAACGAGTGCCATCCCGGCCACCCGTGACGAGATCGCCGAGACGGCACCGAAGATCACCACCATCTACATCCCGCTCGACAAGGTCGGCGAAGTGATCGGCCCGAAGGGCAAGGTCATCAACACGATCCAGCAGGAGACCGGTGCCGACATCGGCGTCGACGACGACGGTGCCCGCGGCATCGTCACCATCGGTGCGGTCGAGGCGTGGCGGATGGAGGAAGCCAAGATGGCCATCCTCAACATCGTCGATCCGCCGAAGGCCGAGCTCGACAAGGTCTACATGGGCCGTGTCGTGAACATCACCAAGTTCGGTGCGTTCGTCAACATCCTCCCGGGTCGTGACGGCCTCGTCCACATCTCCAAGATGGGTGGCGGTCGCCGGATCAACGCCGTCGAAGACGTGCTCGAACTCGGCCAGGAGCTCGAGGTCAAGGTCGACGAGATCGACGACAAGGGCAAGGTCAGCCTCACGCCGACCAGCCCGCTCGGCGGCGACGGTGGGTCCGACTCGAGCTCGAACGGCGGCTCCGATCGGGAACCGCGCCGCGAGCGTGCGCCCCGGCGTGAGCGTGAGGATCGCGACGATGCTCCGGCATCGAGCGACTCCGACATCGAAGAGGTCAGCTTCGAGGACAGCTTCGACGCCGAACTCGCCGACGAACTCGGTGACCTCGGCCCGAAGAGCGAGCGGCCCAAGGCCGACCGTGACAACGGCAACCGTCGCGGCGGCGGCGGTGGCGGCCGTCGTCGTCATCGCTGATCGACGACTGATCACCTGAACCTGCGCACGGGGTCGTGCGGTCCGCTTCGGCGGGCCGGGCGGCCCCGTTCGTCGTTTTCCCAGCCGGTACGCTCGGCGCCATGCGAGTCGGCGTCAACGGTGCAGCGGGTCAGATGGGGCGTGCGGTGTGCGCGGCGGTCGAGGTCGACCCCGATCTCGCGCTGGTGGCGGCGGTCGATCGGTACGCCGACGGGCCAGCGCCTTGTGACGGCGTCGCGCTGTCGACCGAGCTCCAGGCCTTCGTCGACGCCGACTGCGACGTCGTCGTCGACTTCACGGTCGCCGACGCCGCACGGGCGACGCTGCCGTGGCTGGCGATGCAGGGCATCCACGCGGTCGTCGGCACGACCGGGTTCTCCGACGACGACCTGGCGTCGTTCGACGCCGCGTTCGCGTCCGAATCCGGCCCGAACTGCCTGATCGCGCCGAACTTCGCGATCTCGGCGGTGCTGATGATGCGCTTCGCCGAGATGGCGGCACCGTGGTTCGACACCGCCGAGGTGATCGAGTTGCACCACACCCGCAAGATCGACGCGCCGTCGGGCACCGCCGTGAAGACGATCGAGCGGATGGCGGCAGCGCGCGACACCGACTTCGCGCGCCGACCCCACCGAGACCGAGGTGTATCCCGGCGCCCGCGGGGGAGCGGGACCGCGCAACATCCGGGCGCATTCGGTCCGAATGGAGGGGATGGTCGCCCACCAGGAGGTGATCCTCGGCGCGCTCGGCCAGACGATCACGATCCGCCAGGACAGCTACGACCGGCGCAGCTTCATGCCCGGGGTCATCCTGGCGTGCAAGCAGATCGCCGACCACCCCGGCCTGACGCTCAGCCTCGACCCGTTCCTCGGCTGATCATCGGGTCCGCAGCAATCTCAGCACAGCACGCCGCTGTGCCGGAGCGGGCTCAGAGCGCGCCGAGCGCGGCGTCGTAGTCCGGCTCCTGGGCGATCTCGGAGACGAGTTCGGTGTGCTTGACGGTGCCGTCGGCGCCGACCACGACGACCGCGCGAGCCAGCACGCCGGCGAGCGGACCGTCGGTGAGCGACACGCCGAAGTCCGTCGCCGAACGAGGAGCGGAACGTCGATGCCGACGACACGTTCTCGATGCCTTCCGCGCCGCAGAAGCGGCTCTGGGCGAACGGCAGGTCGGCCGAGACGCACAAGCACGGCGGTGTCGTCGAGCCCGGCGGCACGCTCGTTGAACGTGCGCACGCTCGTCGCACACGTCGGCGTGTCGATCGACGGGAAGATGTTCAACACGAGGTTCTTGCCCTCGAAGGTCGCCGTTCGTCACCTCGCCGAGGTCGTTGCCGACCAGGGAGAACGACGGAGCGGAGCCACCGACCTCGGGGAGGTCGCCGGACGTGTGGACGGGGTTGCCCCCAAGGGTCACTTCAGCCATGGGCGCACCCTACGGCCTCGCCCGGCTCGAGGCGCCAACGCATCGTCAGCGTCGGCGCAGATTCCGGAGGTTGACCAGCACGACCGCGCCGATCGAGATCCCGAGCACCCACCACTGGTAGCGGGTGGTGAAGCTCAAGAAGCTGTCGAGCTCGATCCTCGAAGAACCGCGCCAGCCACCACATCAGCGTGAGTCGTCCGACGATGCCGATGCGTGAGCAGCAGGACGAGCTTGCGGACGGGTGTGCGCCGGACCCCGGTGAGTACGGCGACGATGTTCGAGCCCGAGAAGATCGGGATCAGCGCCCATTCGGCCTTCTCGAAGCCGCGGTCGAACGCCGTTTCGGCCTCGTCGGTGAAGCCGAGGTAGCGCTTGAACCATCCCGTTGCCTGGTACGAGTACGCGCGACCGATCAGGTGGCAGACAGCGAAGGCCAGCGCGATCCGCAGGAAGCCGATGACGGCGTAGGCGACGAGCGACACGTCGACGCCGAGCGCGAACGCGAGATATCGGTTGCGCGACGAGAGCAGCAGCAGCAGTTCGGCGTTCGGGTCGTCGACGTCGACGAGTTTGGCCCACGTCGCGTTCGCGATGTTCGTGCAGATGACCAACCCGACGAAGGCCACGAGGGTGAGCGGAGCCCACCGCGGCGGCTGATGCGCTGTCGTCGCTGGAGCGGCGCGAGCGACGGGCGGACCCGTGGGGTCGGGGAGGTCGGTGCCGGCGTCGCTCACGAGCAGTCGACGGTAGCCCCCGATGCGCTACGTTCGGCGCTCATGCACGGGTTGATGCAAGACACTCCGCTCACGATCACGCATCTGTTCGATCGGGCGGAGCAGTACTTCGGACACAAGGAGATCGTCACCGCCACCGGTGCCGGTGTCGAACGGACGACCTACGGCGACTGGGCGCAACGCACCCGCCGGCTCGGAGGCGTGCTCGACGCGCTCGGGCATCTCGGCCGACGGGCGGGTGGCGACGTTCGCCTGGAACACGGCACGCCACCTCGAGCTGTACTTCGCCGCGCCGTGCTCGGGTCGCGTGCTGCACACGCTCAACATCCGGTTGTTCCCCGAGCAGCTGACGTACATCGTCAACCACGCCGACGACGAGGTGATCTTCGCCGACAAGTCACTGCTCGGGCTGCTCGCCCCGCTGATGCCGACGTTCGAACGGCTGCGCCATCTCGTGATCATGGACGACGGCAAGGGTGAGATCCCCGACGGTCTGGGTGCCGGCGGCGTCGAGATCCACGACTACGAGGAGCTGCTCGCCGCCGCCGAACCGGTCGAGTGGCCCGAGATCGCCGACGAGCACCAGGCCGCGAGCATGTGCTACACGAGCGGCACCACCGGCAACCCGAAGGGCGTCGTGTACAGCCATCGCTCGACCTACCTGCACACGATGGGCGCGATGATGGCCGACAGTCTCGGCGCCCGCGAGTCCGACGTGATCCTGCCGGTCGTGCCGATGTTCCACGCCAACGCGTGGGGGCTGGCGCACGCCGCCGTCGCCACCGGGGCGTCGCTGGTCATGCCGGGACCCGACCTGTCCGGACCCGCCGTCGCGAAGCTGATCGTCGACGAGCGGGTCACCGTGGCGGCGGGCGTGCCGACGATCTGGATGGCCGTGCTCCCCGAGCTCGAAGGGCAAGGACACGTCGTCGCTGCGCAGCATCCCGTGCGGCGGCTCGGCAGTTCCGAAGTCGCTGTCCGAGGCGTATCGAGAGCAGCTCGGCCTGCCGATCCTGCAGGCGTGGGGGATGACCGAGACGAGCCCGATCGCGTCGGTCTGCCAGCTCGACAGCGACCAGCACGCAGCTCCCCGTCGAGGAGCAGGCCGACCTGCGGACCCAGGTCGGCCGGATCTCGTTCGGCGTCGATGCGCGAGTCGTCGACCCCGAGACGCTCGAGCCGATCGCGTGGGACGGCGTGTCCAGCGGTGAACTGCAGTGTCGCGGCAACTGGATCGCGGCCGACTACTACGACGACGAGCGCAGCCGTGAGAGCTTCACCGACGACGGCTGGCTCAAGACCGGCGACGTCGCCGCTGTCGATGCCCGCGGGCGGATCCGACTCGTCGACCGCACGAAGGACCTCATCAAGTCGGGTGGCGAGTGGATCAGCTCGGTCGAACTGGAGAACGAGATCATGGCGCACCCCCAGGTCGCCGAGGCCGCCGTGATCGGCGTGCCACACCCCAAGTGGGGCGAGGCCGCGCTCGCGTGCGTGGTCAAGGCGCCCGGCGAGGATCCGACCGAGGAGGAGATCCTCGCGTTCCTCGACGGCAAGGTCGCGAAGTGGCAGCTGCCCAAGGGGGTCATCTGGATCGACGAGGTCCCCAAGACCAGCGTCGGCAAGTTCTCCAAGAAGACGCTGCGCGACAGCCACAACGACACGCTGATGCAGCCATGAAGCGACTTGATCGTTGGCGGCATCGGCCTGGCACTCCTGGGTGCAGCCTGTGCGCCCGACCCACTCGACACCTACGGCGCCGGCGACGCCGCGCCGGCAACACTTCCGCCGCTGCCCACGACCACGGCGCCGCCCGCCGGCGAGGAACCGGCACCCGCGCCGACCTTCCCCGCCAACGGCGAGACCGTCGAGGTCCGCTCGCTCGACAACAGCTTCGTTGCGGCGTCGGTCGAGATCGAGGCGGGCACCGAGGTCCGCTGGGTGAACGGCGGACGCAACGATCACAACGTGCTCCCGGTCGACGAGTCCCTCGACTGGGGCATCGAGCGCGGCGAGTTCGTACCGACCGACGAGTACTCCCACGTGTTCGACCAGCCGGGTGTCTACCCGTACTACTGCTCGATCCACGGGACCAAGGAAGCGGGCATGGTCGGCGCGATCATCGTCACCGAACCCGCCTGACGGTCCGCATCCGGGCCGCATCGGAGAACGGCGCTGAACCGATTTCGAAACGGACGCCGAACACCGCACGAGTTCACCTCGTTCTCTGCGATTCCGTGGGACACTCGCAGCGCATGAGCACGACCACCGGTGATCCGGCCGGCGAGGCATCGCCGGACGACGCTGAGCACCGACGAGCACGATGTCGAGTACGTCGCCCAGAAGAAGCATTCGCTCGCACTGCGGTGGATGCACTGGCTGAACTTCCCGCTGCTGATGATCATGATGTACAGCGGGATGCGGATCTACTGGTCCGACCTCCAGGAGCCGTACGCGATCGGAATCGGAAGCTGGCAGCTCTTCGAGTTCTGGCCCGATGGCGTGAACAGTGCGCTGCAGCTCGAGCGCAAGCTGGCGAAGGGGATCGCCTTCCACCTCAACTTCGGGTGGTTCTTCGTCCTGAACGGCGTGGCGTACATGATCTTCCTGTCGCGGAAGGGTGAGTGGCGACACATCGTCCCCGACCTGCAGGGCATCCGCGACGCCCGCAAGACGGTGGCCCACGACCTGCACCTCACCGACGACAAGCCGGTGCAGGGCAAGTACAACCCCGCCCAGCAGGTGACCTACACGCTGGTGATCGTGATCTCGGCGCTGCTCGTCGCGAGTGGTTTCGCCATCTACAAGCCGGGCCAGCTGTCGTGGCTCGAAGCGGCGTTCGGTGGCTACGACTACGCACGCTGGGTCCACTTCACGTCGACGATCGTGTTGCTCGGATTCTTCTTCGTCCACATCATCCAGGTGATCCGCGCCGGCTGGGCGAACTTCGCCTCGATGATCACCGGCTACCGATTGTCGCGCCGCGACGATCCCGAGGTCGCCCCGCCGTCGGCGTTCGGGCCGGATGGCGATCGACGGGACGGCGGAGGATCCGCTGTCTGTCGAGGAGGGGAGTGCGTCGTGATCGGAAACGCGAAGACGCCGGAGGAGGCCGAGCGCGAGCGGCGGCTGCGCGAGTTGACCGACGACGGTGAGATCATCTCGAAGGCCGAGTACACCAAGCGCTCGCGTCGTGCGTTCCTGACGTTCGGCGTGCTCGGCGTCGCCGGGTACGCCGGCTTCAACCGACTCCAGAACCAGGCGGAGGACGAGGGCATCCCGAAGCTGCTGCGAGCGGGCTTGCGGTGGAACGAGAACGTCTGGGAACGCGTCCAACGCGACGGCGCCACCGCCCGGACGTTCTCGATCACCGACCGCGAGGAGATCCGCATCAACGGTCGGCACGGCCTCGAGGACGACGACCGTGAGCTGATCGAGATCGACGACGCTGCAGGCTGCGAGCTGGAAGATCACCCTGACCGGGCGCAACGGCGCCCAGCTCGACCCGATCCCGCTCGCGTCGCTCAAGTCCGACTTCGAGGTCCACGACATGGTGTGGGAGCACAAGTGCGTCGAGGGGTGGGCGAACATCGTTCACTGGACCGGTGTCCGCTTCTCCGACGTGCTCGAGCGGTACGCGCCCGACGAGGCGAGTGCCGAGTGGATGGTGCTGCGCACCCCCGAGTCGCCCGACGTGCGGCGGAACTACAGCTCGGCGATCGAGAACTACACGATGATGCATCATCAGACCCTGCTCGCCTGGCAGCTCAACGGCGAGCCGTTGACGGCCGGGCACGGCGCGCCGATCCGCATCGTGACCCCGTTCAAGTACGGCATCAAGCAGCTGAAGCGAATCGCCTCGATCGAGTTCACCGACGACCGGCCGACCGACTACTGGACCGAACGCGGCTACGACCTGCACGCGGGGTTCTGACCGCGGAACTGTCGATGTCGGCACCGGGTTGACTACTGTCGCTCCCGACACGAGTCGGAACTCCGGGGGAACGATGAAGAAACTGATCGCATTGATGGCGGGCGCCGCGCTCACGGTGGCGGCCTGCGGGGGCAGTGATGTCTCCGAAACGGATGACGCCAGCTTCGAGAGCGGTGGCGCGACCGAGACGGAGGCGCCGGCGACCGACGCCCCGGCGACCGACGCCCCGGCGACGGATCCGGCGGCCACCGAGCCGGCCGCAACGGAGCCGGTCGGAAACCGAGGCCCCACCCGACACCGAACCGGCAGCCGTGGTGGACAGCGACGGGGTGCTGAACGTCCCCGACGAGTTCGCGACGATCCAGGAGGCGGTCGATGCCGCCGTGGCCGGTGACCTCGTGCTGATCGCCCCGGGTGTGTACAACGAGGCCGTCGACGTCGTGACCGACGAGATCGTGATCCGCGGCCTCGAACGCGAGGGGGTCGTGCTCGACGGTCAGTTCGAGCTCGACAACGGGATCCGCGTGCTCGGCGCCAAGGGTGTTGCCGTCGAGAACCTCACGACGCAGAACTACACCGACAACGGCGTGTTCTTCACGTCCGCCGACGGCTACCGCGCGTCGTACGTGACGGCGTACCGGATCGACGACTACGGCGTGTACGCGTTCGACTCGGTGAACGGTCAGATCGAGCACTCGTACGGCGCCGGGAGCCCGGACGCCGGGTTGTACATCGGCCAGTGCTACCCGTGCAACGCCGTGGTCGACGACTTCCTGTCCGAGCACAACGGCCTCGGCTACTCCGGCACCAACGCCGGCGGCAACCTCACGATCGTCAACTCGACGTTCCGGTTCAACCGTGCCGGCATCGTGCCGAACTCGGGCAGCTACGAGCTCTGCTACCCGCAGCGTGACAACCTGATCGTCGGGAACACGGTGTATTCGAACAACAACCCGAACACGCCGGCGATCGACGTGGCGCTTGCTGGCCATGGGCAACGGCGTCGTGGTGGCGGGCGGCATCGGCAACACGATCGAACGCAACCTCATCTACGACCACGACAAGACCGGCATCGCGCTCGTCCCGTTCCTCGAGGAAGGCGCCAACGACGATCTGCCGGGCGAGGACGAGTGGACCCAGACCTGCGCCGATCAGCGTGAGCAGCCGTTGGCCGATGAGATCCCCGAGCAGTTGCTGTGGGAGCCGTACGGCAACACCGTTCGCGACAACGTCATCAGCGACAGCCGCGTGGCCGACATCGGCGTCGAAGCGGTCTCGGAGCCGACCGGCGGCCTCGAGCAACTGCTTCATCGGCAACGACATCACGTCGTCGGCACCGGCAGCGCTCGAGACGCTCGCACCGTGCGGCTCGGACCCCGTGCCGGCCGACGACGCGTGCCTGGTCGGCTCGAGCCGTTGAACGTGCTCACCTGGCTCGCCGACGCCGAGTCGGCGCCGCCGTCGGTCGACTACGAGATCGCCGAGCTGCCGCCGATCCCGGACCTCGACGACATGCCCGATGCGGCGACAGCACCGGCCGAGCCGGCGATCAACATGCCGCGTCCCGTCGACGTCGACGCCATCACCACCCCGACCCGCTGACCTCCCCCTCGTCCGGGTGTTTCCGTCTGTTCGGGTGTTTCCGTATGGATTTCCATACGCGAAACACCCGAATGCACCCCGATCGCGTGCGGCTCATGCGGCGAACTCGGCGACACGGCGTCGGTAGAGCGTCAGCCAGTTCGTCGGCGATGACGGGCAGGTCTGCGAGGTCGATGGCCGTGACGCGATGGATCTGCCATCCCGAGGAGACTGGCTTGACGATCCGCCGTTTGTCGTCGCTCGAGCCGATCAGACCGAGGTGGCTGGGATGGACGTCGATCTCGACTCCCCATCGGACCAGGGGCACCGCCAGGTCGAGACGCGCCCGACTCCCACCCGGGAGGTCGAGCCATTGCTGGTTGAGTTCGACGGGCACCCTGCGATCCAGAAGGGCCTCAGCGACGCGACGCTCCGCGTCGGACTCGCTCGCGCCGTCGGTGAGATCGACCAGCGAGCGACATGAATCGGGCCGATCCAGGGCGGGCGGGGTGGCACAACCGGTGGGCGATCGCGCGTAGTTGGGTGGGGGTCACCCCGTGCTCGATGGCGGAGTTGATCGAGTACGGATCGATGCGCCTGATCGCCGAGGTCGGCGGACAGATCGAACGCCAGCCGGGTTGGACTCGCAATCGTGATGCCGTCGTGACGGACGATCGTGTCCGTGGGGCCGAGACTGGTGGTTCGGCGGATCCGGATTCCTCGGAGGTCGAGGTGAAGCGGGTGGGGGCTGGACAGGGTGATCGGTGTGCGGCTCGGCATCCGGCGCAGTCCGATCAGCACGCCGGCCGTCGGACCCGTGACGAACACGCTGCGATGGGCGAGACACAGCTCGGCGCAACGCTGTTCGAGCGTCCGCTCGTCGGTCGGAAGTCGATACACCGACTTGGCGGAGTGGACGAGGTGTCCGGCTGCGACCATCCGCCGAACCGTGTTGCGGGAGACACCGGTTGCGGCGAGCTGCGTCGTCGTGACAGCACCGTGCTGTCGAATGGCCAGGCGCAATGCGCCTGCAGTGAGGTCGGCCATTGAGTCCTCCTCGATCGTGCTGAACGAGAGGGGAGTCGGTGGCGGCAGCATATCGGCCGGATTCCGGCAAGGGTGTCGATCGCCGGGCCTCGGGTGTTTCCGTATGGATTTCCAGTACGGAAACACCCGAGCGAGCGCAAACACCCGGAGCTGCGCAGGGCGGCGAGTGGCGCTGCTGCGTAGGCTGTGGACGTGCTCGGGCGGTCGTTGATGGCGTTGATCGGCGCGCTGGCGCTTGGCGGATGCGGGAGTGATGCCGGGACCTCCGCAGGTGGTGACCCCGATCCGCAGCGCATCGGCCCACAGGGTCGGGTCGCGCAGTTCATCGTCCAGTGCGAGGTGAGCCACATCGCGTTCGACGACCCGATCGTGCTGCCGTGGCAGCCCGGCGCGAGCCATCAGCACCAGTTCTTCGGCAACGCCGAGACCAACTCCGATCCCGGGTACGAGCGGGTGATCGGCGCCGACACCAGCTGCGACCAGCGTCTCGACACGGCGTCGTACTGGTCGCCCACGCTGCTCGATGCCGACGGCAACCGGATCGATGCCGAGAAGCTGACCGCGTACTACCGACCCGGTCAGGGTGTCGATCCGGCGGACGTGGTCGCCTACCCGCCCGGATTCATGATGGTCGCCGGGAGCTCGGCCGCCGATGAGCCGCAGGGCCAGGACGTCATCGCCTGGTCGTGCGGCAGCGGCGCCGTAGCGCGCCGACACGCCACCGGAGTGCTCCGACGACACCACGCTGCGGCTGCTGATCACCTTCCCCGACTGCTGGGACTCGAGCCGACTCACGTCCTTCGGGTCCGGGGCCCACGTCCGCTACAGCGACGACGGATGCCCCGAATCGCACCCACTCGCCCTCCCCCAGCTCCAGATGGCGATCGACTTCCCGCCGGTTGCTCCCGACGGTCTGGCGCTCAGCTCGGGCCCGATCCACTCCGCACATGCCGACTTCTGGAACACGTGGGATCAGGACAAGCTCGAACGGGAGGTCGCGGTGTGTCTGAACCGCGACCTCGTGTGCGGCCTGTCGGGCTGAGACCGACGTGTCCGGCTCGACGACGAGTCGTCAGATGCCGTACAGACGCGGCGATGTCGACCGGTGGCATGAATCCGGGGTCCGGGCAGACGCCCGTCGTCGATCCGCCCGGCACCTGCGGCATCGGGCACGACTGCCCGGTGACGTGCGCAACGGCGCGCGAGATGAAATCGGCGGCGCCGTGCCCGCCGTATTTGTCCAGGTGGATGCCGTCCGAGTACAGCCAGAAGGGGACCTGTCGGACGACCCGTGACCACTCCATCGCGAACACGTCGTGGTTGACGCTGGCGTGGTAGCGGATGAACGAGTTGTGGATCGCGTAGGTCTGCTTGCCAGGTATGCCTGCCGCCCTTGTCGGAGTCGCAACTCGCGGGCGTGGGTCATCCAGATGATCCGCCGGATCCCCTTGGCGCGGGCCTCGTCGATGAGAATCGGTACGGCGGCGGCGACGTCGGATGGGCCTTCGTTGTAGCCCGTCATGATGACCGCGACGTCGTACTAGCCGTAGGGAAGTGACCGCATCTCGGCGAGTGCGTTCGGTGGGGGAATCGGACCCTCGCGACCCTGGCACGACACGCGGATCAGGCGGCGGCACGAGCGGGCACGGAAGTCGAAGTCGGCGCCCCGCAACTGCGCCCACGCACGGTTGCGGTCGACGCCGGCCATGGTGGAGTCGCCGATGGCGATCACCCGTTGCGTCGGGACCGGATTGCCGGCGAAGGCCGACTCGGTCATCGGGACCTGCGGGCCCGTGAACCAGCCGAGCAGATCGACCGTGAGCTCGGTTCCGGCGTTCGAGTAGATCTCGATGCCTGCGCTCGATGCGGCGGTGATCCCGAACTGTGCGGTGACCTCCCAGGGCATCCCGGATCCGGACGAGGTTGGGCCCCGCGGCGTGCGAGCGGCGTGGGCGGTGACGTAGCCCCGACCTGTCGGGCGCCACCATCGTCATCGAGATCGCGACCGCCGCCGGTTGGTTCGGCGCGGGCAGGAAGTGGCAACTCGATCGTGCCACCGGCATAGATCGGCGCCGTCTCCGGCCGGGTGTCGCGGAGCCGAGCCGGCACAGCCGGTACGAAGAGCCCGTCACTCGATTCCTCGGCGGATTCGCCGGTGAACCAGCCGGTCATGTCGACGACGACGTGCGCACCGGCCTTCGCGTAGAGGTCGAAGCCGTCCGACGTGACCGGCACGATGGTTGCTGCGGCGCGGTTCTGGCCGCGACGGTCGGCGTTGAGCACCGACGCCTCGGGCAACGGCGAGCCTGCCGGGAACAGCGGTGAAGAAGCCGTTGCTGCGGGTGCCCACCACCGTCAGGTTCACCGCTAGCTGCGATGGCGTCGGTCGGCACGCCGTCGGGGAGTGGAATTCGAACGGTCGAGTCCGGACCCAGTGGACTGCCGGCGTCGTTGCGCGTGTCGAGGATGCGCTGCGCCGTGCCGGAGACCGACCAGGCGTCCGCTCGTGGCGGTCTCGGCCGGGACGAACGCTCCGACGACGTCGATGACGACGCTGCCGCGTCCGAACCCGTCCTTGCGGTAGATCTCGATCATGTCGCCGTCGCCGACCGTGACCGTGGCGGTGTTGGCGCGGGTGGTGCCTGCGTTCCAGTTCAGGGTGGCGGCCGTCGGACGGTTGGAGCCCGCCGGATAGGCGACCAACCAGCCCTTCTGCTGTGGGCGCACGATGGTGGTCGAGACGACGATCGCCACCGCCCCGTCGGGGATCCCGCATGCGGACGTACTCACGCGTGCGGTGTACGGATTCACCCCGATGAAACCGACGCCGACCCGTTCGTCGGCGAGCCGACACGGCTGAACCGGTTCGTACCGGCTGGTGGGGCCGGCTGCTTCGGCGATCGGGGCCGGTGAGGGCCCGAGATGTCCCGACACGACGGTGGCTGCTGTTGCGAGCAGCGTGAAGACGAGCAACCTGGTGAACCGAGCCGCGCATCAGTCGACGATAGTGCGGGGTCGCCCGACCGGGCCGCTTCTTGGTGGTCACAGACGACCCGCTGCAGGACCGGGCGGGTCAGCGCCCCACCATCATCGTCCGATGAGAGATGAGCGTAGCTGTTGCTCTCATCGCTCATCGGAGGATGATGGGACGGGCGGGTTCGGAGGATGCGGGAGTAGCGTGCCGCCCCATGTCGAAGCCCCCCGCCACGCAGTACTCGATCACGCTCGATGTCACGTTGGACAACGTTCCGGGCGTGCTCGGCCGGCTGTGCACGGCGATCGGCGAGGCTGGCGGCAACATCTTCGCGATCGAGGGGTTCGTGGCCAAGGGCACGCGAGCTCGAACGCGACATCGTCGTCAACTGCAGCAGCGTCGAGCACCAGGCCGTGAGTCGTCGCCGCCGTCGAAGCCGTCGACGGCGTCACGCTCGAGGAGTGGCACGACCGGACGTTCCGGATGCACGAGGGCGGCAAGATCGAGGTGCTGCCGCTGCTGCCCGGTCTCCGACCAGGACGACCTCTCGATGGCGTACACCCCCGGCGTGGCTCGAGTCTGCAACGCGATCGCCGCCGACGAGGCGCTGGCCGACGAGTACACGATCCGCAAGAACACCGTCGCGATCGTCTCCGACGGCACGGCGGTGCTCGGTCTCGGCGACATCGGCCCGAAGGGCGCGATGCCGGTGATGGAGGGCAAGGCGCTGCTGTTCAAGGAGTTCGCCGGCGTCGACGCGTTCCCGATCTGCCTCGACGTCTCGACGCCCGAGGAGATCATCGAGACCGTGATCCGTCTGGCGCCGACGTTCGGCGGCATCAACCTCGAAGACATCGCCGCGCCCGGGCGCTTCCAGGTCGAGGAGGCCCTCAAGGAGGCGCTCGACATCCCCGTCTTCCACGACGACCAGCACGGCACGGCGGTCGTCACGCTCGCCGCGGTCGAGAACGCGCTGCGGATCACCGGCAAGAAGATGGAGGACCTCTCGATCGTCATCTCCGGCGTCGGTGCCGCCGGCGTGGCGATCGGCAAGATCCTGCTCGGTGCCGGCGCCGGCGAGATCGTCGGCGTCGACAGCCAGGGCGCGGTCTACGACGGTCGCGACGGACTGAACGCGTGGAAGCAGTGGTTCGCCGAGAACACGAACCCGCACGGCAAGCAGGGTGCGCTCAGCGACGTGATGGCCGGCACCGACGTGTTCATCGGCGTGAGCGCCCCCGACGTGCTCACCGTCGACGACATCGAGGCGATGAACGACGATCCGATCGTGTTCGCGATGGCGAACCCCGATCCCGAGATCCGTCCCGAACTGGTCGGCGATCTCGTCCGGGTGATGGGCACCGGTCGCAGCGACTACCCGAACCAGATCAACAACGTCCTCGCCTTTCCCGGGATCTTCCGCGGCGCACTCGACGCCCGGGCGAGCGACATCACCGAGGGGATGAAGCTGGCGGCGGCCGAGGCCATCGCACGGTCGGTGTCGGACGAGGAGCTGACCGAGACCAACATCATGCCGTCGGTGTTCGATCGGTCGGTGTCGATGCGCGTCGCCGAGGCGGTCGCAGCGGCGGCGATCGCCGACGGCGTCAGCCGGCTCACGTGACCATTCGCTGACGTTTGTCGAGCACCGCGACGCACCGTGCGGCGACGGCGGTTCTACGGTCAAGAACGTGGACGGAGCGGTCGATGAACACGGTGTGGCCGCCACTTCCACGCCTTCGCGCGTTGATCCGGACCTCTGCTGCGACCGCGGTCGGCGTCGTGCTCGTCGTCGCCATCTGGTTCCAGCGCGAGACGATCGGGTCGGCGCTCGAGCGAGATCCGGCGGTCTGTCGGCGTTCGCCGTCGTCGCGCTGATCGCGCTCACCGTGTACGAGCGATGGTCGCGGGGCGACATCGTCCGGCGGCTGCTCGGCGAACCGATCGGAATCGGGCGGGCCGTGACGATTCACGACGTCGGCACCGCCGTCAGCAAGGGCGTTCCGCTCGGCGGGGCGCTCGGGACGGCGCTGCGGTGGTCGATCAGCCGGAACAGCGGCGTGCGGCCTCCGACCTTCGCGACGATGCTCATCGCCTACGGCATCGCCACGACGTTCGCCACCTGGCTGCTCCCGCTCGTCGCGCTCGCTGGTCGACCTCACGCAACGACCGGCCGACACCACCGACCTCCTGCTGCTCGGCGTGATCGGTGCCGTCCTCGCCGGCTCGGTGGCTCTTCTGGACCGTGGTGCTCCGATCGGACCGACTCGAGACGTGGACCGTCGGTCGGACCCGGAGGGTGTGGGAGATGCTCGCCCGCCGCGTCCCGGCGCTCGACGGCCAGGATCCGGCCGCCGGTGTCGCCGACGTGCGACGCGACCTGCGACGGATCGGACGGCACCCATGGGGCCTCCTCGCCCGAACGATGCTCGCTCAGGCGTGCGGCGCGGTGATCCTGCTCGTCGCGCTGCGTTCGCTCGGGGTCGGTTCCGAACTCGGCGTCACCGAGTTCTTCCGGGTCTTCTTCCTCGCGCACCTCGCCGGCACGTTCGCTCCGACCCCGGGCGGTGTCGGTGTGGTCGAAGCCGGGCACGACCGGTGCGCTCATGGCCGCCGGCGTCGACACGACCACAGCCCTCGCCGCGCGTGATCATCTACCGCTTCTCGACCTATGTCGTCCCGATCGTGTTCGGGGCGCTGCTCTACCTCGTCGTGGCGGGTTCGTAGCGTACGGATCGCATCGACAACACTTGAAGGATCATGGGGCATCCTTCGACACCGCAGTTCCGGACATTCCATGCGCTGCGCATCAAGGGGTTCGCCACCACCGACACGCTCGCTGAGATGACCGCGGTCGAGATGCCGCGACGTGGAGTCCCATCTGGCCGGGTTCTCCGAGGTCGGTCACGTGCAGTTCCGCGAGAACCGTGGGCTGTGGCAACTGACGCCCGACGGTCGCGAGGCGCACCTCGAGCATCTCGCGGCCGATCTGCGACGGGCTGGACCCGGTGTCGGCGCTCGCCGACCACTACTCGATCGTTCATCGACCTCAACGGGCGGTTCAAGGAGCTGTGCGGCGACTGGCAGCTGCGCGACGGCGCGCCGAACGACCATTCGGATCCCGACTACGACGCCGACGTGATCGATCGGCTCCACGGAGGTGCATTCCGAGGCCGAGCCGGTCGTGAGCGACGATGGGCGGCGTGATCGAGCGGTTGTCGCCGTACTCGAGTCGGCTCACGGTCGTGCTCGGGCGCGTCCAGCAGGGCGAGACCAACATGTTCACCGGTGTCATGTGCGGGAGCTACCACGACGCCTGGATGGAGTTGCACGAGGACCTGATCCTGACGCAGGGCATCGATCGCGCTGCTGAAGGATCCTTCTGATTCGAACGCGGGAACGTCGCGATCATCACCTAGGTTCTGGGGCGTGAACGCTCTCGAGGGAACGCACTGCTGATGGCCCGGTTCGGACGTGTCCTGACGGCGATGGTCACGCCGTTCGCCGCACGACGAGTCGCTCGATGTCGATGCGGCGGTCGCCGCTGGCGAAGTGGCTGGTCGAGCAGGGGAACGAGGGCCTCGTCGTCGCCGGGACCACCGGCGAGTCGCCGACGCTGTCGATCGACGAGAAGCTGACGCTGTTCGAGGCGGTCGCCGGCGCCGTGACCGTTCCGGTGATCGCCGGTACGACCGGATCGAACACCCGCCAGGACATCGGGCTCACCGTCGAGGCCGAGAAGCTCGGCATCGCCGGGATCCTCGCCGTCTGCCCGTACTACAACCGTCCGTCGCAGGCCGGTCTCGACGCACACTTCCGTGCGATCGCGGCCAACACCGACCTACCGGTCCTGCTGTACGACATCCCCAAGCGCACCGGGTCGCAAGATCGACACCTCGACGCTGATCGCCCTCGGCAACGACGTGACCAACATCGTCGGCGTGAAGGATGCGGCCGGCGATCCCGGGCCAGACCGCATTCGTCATCGAGGCGACGCCCGCCGACTTCGAGGTGTACTCGGGCGACGACCCGATGACGCTGCCGCTGCTCGCGGTCGGCGCCGTCGGCGCGATCGGCGTGGCCACGCACTGGTGCGCACCCGACCACGTGCAGATGTTCGATGCCTGGGACGCAGGCGATGCCGCCGCCGCCCGGGCGCACAACGCCCGCCAGCTCGAGAGCTACGCGTTCGAGACCAGCGATGCGATCCCGAATCCGCTCCCGGCGAAGGCGATGCTGCGCGATGCTCGGCCACGCCGGTCGGCGAAGCACGACTCCCGATGGGGCCGGCACCCGCGGGCCTCGCCGACCAGGCCCGCGAGGTCTACGACCGATTGGTGGCCTCCCGTGGCTGAGCCGACAACCCAGCCGATGACCGCCAAGCTCGATCCGACGACCCCGGTCCGAATCGTGTTCCTCGGTGGGCTCGGCGAGATCGGCCGCAACTGCATGGTCATCGAGCAGGGCGCGGCCGACGATCCCGATCGCACGATGATGCTCATCGACTGCGGTCTGATGTTCCCCGATGCGAACATGCACGGGATCGACCTGATCCTCCCCGACTTCACGTACCTGAAGGAGAACGCCAACCGGATCCAGGCGATCGTGCTGACCCACGGCCACGAGGATCACATCGGTGCGATCCAGTACCTGATGCGTGACGGCGACGGCATCGGCGACCTGCGTGACGATCCGCTCCCGGTCTACGGCTCGGCGCTGCGCTCGGGCTGGCCACGGAACCGGATCGAAGAAGCGGGCCTGATGCCCAAGATCGACATGCGACCGGTCCAGGACGGCGAGCAGATCGACATCGGGTCGCTGCTCATCGAGTTCATCCCCGTCACCCACTCCGTGCCGCATGCCCACGCGATCGCCGTGCACACGGCGCAGGGCGTGGTCCTCCACTCGGGTGACTTCAAGATCGACCTGACGCCGGTCGACGAACGCCGTGCCGATCTCGCCCGGATCGGTCAACTCGCGAAGAACGAGGGCATCCGGCTGCTGATGAGCGACTCGACCAACGCGGAGGAGCCCGGTTACGCCCCGAGCGAGACCAACGTCGGTGGCGTCCTCCGCGGGCTGTTCGCGCAGCAGCGGGGTCGCCGGATCATCACCGCCAGCTTCGCCAGCCACATCCACCGGATCCAGCAGATCGCCGATGCGGCGGTCGAGGAGGGCCGCAAGGTCGCCACGCTCGGGCTGAGCATGAAGAAGAACATCCGGCTCGGCCTCGACCTCGGCGTGTTCCGGATCCCCGAATCGTCATTGATCGACATCGAGGACATCGGTCGGTACGACCCCGGCGACATCTGCATCATCTCGACCGGGTCGCAGGGCGAGCCGATGTCGGCGCTCGGGCTTGATGGCCCGCGGCGAGAACCGGTGGCTGAAGCTGAACGACCAGGACACCGTCGTGCTGTCCAGCCACGCGATCCCCGGCAACGAGGGCAACGTCAACAAGGTGATCGACGGTCTGCTCCGGCTGGGCGCGAACGTCGTCCACTCCGGCGTGATGGACGTCCATGCGACCGGCCACGCCCAGGCCGACGACATCAAGACGTACCTGTCGATCGTCAACCCCGAGTGGTTCGTGCCGATCCACGGCGAGTACCGCCACATGGTCGCCAACGCCAAGCTCGGTGAGCTGATGGGTGTGCGCGGCGATCGGATCATCCAGTGCGAGGACGGCGACGTCCTCCAGCTGGACCGTGACGGACTCGCGCCGGTCGGCCGGGTGCCGTCCGGGTATCTCTACGTCGACGGCATCGTCGGCGACGTCGGCAACGGCGTCCTGCGGGACCGACGCAAACTGGCCGAGGAAGGCGTGGTCGTCGTCGTGTCGACCGTCGACATGCAGACCGGCAAGGTGCTGGTCGACCCGGAGATCATCACCCGCGGCTGGGTGTACGCCCCCGAAGCCGAGGACCTGCTCGACGAAGCCTGCGACACGGTCGCCGCGGCGCTGGAGAAGGCGCTCGCCGAGGGTGTTCGCGACGTCGAGCAACTCGAACGCGAAGCGCGTCGGGCGACCGGCAAGTTCGTCAGCGAGCGCACGAAGCGCCGTCCGATGATCGTCCCCGTCGTCATGGAGGCCTGACGCCCGTCGGCCGGTCGGGAGACCGTCAGACGCCGATGAACTCTTGAGCCGGCGTGCGGCCCGGCCCTGCGCCCGAGCGCGACGCGAGATCCAGATCCACCCCGCGACCAGCGCCAGCGACGGCGAGCGCGTTCGCGACCGCGGCGAGCCGCGCGCCTGCGTGCGGCGCATCGCATGGCACTCGCTCGTACACGAAGTCGGTACGCAGCGGAGGTAACGGGATCGCCGTGTCGCGTGGCGACGCGTCGAACAGCGTGTTGCACGTGACGACTTGAGACGCGCTGCGCGTCGTCCGGGGTCAGTTCGGGGGCGGTTGCGAGCACGACCGCCGAGTTCGCTCGCGGGGTCGACCACGACCGGCACCGTGTCGTCGATCGGCCGCAACGCCCAACCGAACACGCAGGACCAGCGACCCAGACCGACGAGCGCGCAGGCTGCGACGACTGATCGCCTGTCCGGCATGGCTCCTGGGCTGTGACACGCAACGCAATGTACCCGGGCCGTCCCGTGATCGGCGATGAACACGAGACGCAGACGGCCTAGCCTGCGCGCCGATGATCCGCGGTCTGCACGTCGGCGAACTCCGACGCAATGACGGCATGGTCGAGGGACCTGCTGAGCGTCCGTCGACCACTCGTCATCGTTGCCGTCCGTCGCTCTGGCTGGTCGGCGGATGTGCAGGCTCCGACGCCGCGAGCGATGTCACCACGACGACCGGATCGACGCCGACGGTCGAACCGACCGGTGAGCCGCCGGCGTTCGTGTACGACGTGCGTCGCTGCGATCGATGCGGTCGAGGCCGAACTCGGCGCCGGCGCAGCAGTTCTTCGAGGTCACCGCGAACGCCCAGTTCACGAACGTCTTCGTCGCCGTCGACGACGCGACCGCAGCAGTCGCGTACGCCTACGTCGACGGTGCGTTGGAGCCGCCCGCGCCGAAGCAGACCGGGGCCGAAGGGCACACGTTCGGTCGAGACGATGTCGACTTCGATCCGGAACTCGTCGTGACGGGGGTGACGCTCGGACCTTCCCGCGTCCGACGGTCGACGCAATCAGCGTGTACGGCGATGGAGTCGGCGCCACCTACGTGCTCGCGGCGACGTCCGAGGCCGGCGGGTTCCTCGACATCGTGGTCGGCCCGCAGGGGCAGGTGTTCTCGGTCGACCCGATCTGACGCGGCCCGGGTGCCTCCGCATCTGTGTCGCACCCGATTGGTACGGTGATCGGGTCATGACTACCTGGGGCCTGTCGGGCAAGAAGCCGTCGAAGAAGTCGTCGGGCAAGCGATCGACGCGCGTCGATCCTGCGTCGAAGACCTCCAGGACGTCGCGCGGCTCCCGATCGCCGGGTCGCGGGTCCGTGCGCGACGCAACGCCCGAGCAGGTCGACCGCACGGCGCGCGCCCGATGACGGCCGACGGCCACGCCCGGACGCCACAACGACGAACTGATCGGGCTCGGCCTGATCGGTGCCGCCGTGTTGCTCGGACTGGCGATCTACGTCGACCTCGCCGGCCCCATCGGCCGCGGTGTCGAGACGCTGTTCGGCTGGTTCTTCGGGCTCGGGCGATTCGCCGTGCCGGTCGTTCTCGGCGCGGTCGGGGTCGCGTTCGTCCGCAAGGGCCGTTCGTCCGGTCCGATCCGCCTGGCGGTCGCCTGGACCGTGGTCGTCGTCGCTGCGCTCGGGATGATCCACGTGATCCGTCGAAACGACGAGCGCCGCAGGGTTCGATCGTTTCGGTGACTGGGGCGGGTGGATCGGCGCGGCCGTCGCCGAGCCGTTGGCTGCCGGTATCGCCACGGCCGGCGCTGTCGTGGTCTTGCTGGCGCTGATCGTCGGCAGCCTGATGCTGATCACCCAGACATCGCTGCGCACGATGGCGCAGCAGACCGGCGGCGTGCTCAATTGCCGTGCTGCGCCCCGTCGGACGGGCGGCGAAGTCGGGAATCGGCAACATCACCACGCTGTCCAGCGATCGCGACGACAGTGCCGAGCTCGATGCCACCACGGTCTTCGATCAGGAGCGGCTCGACGGCGGCGCACGCGGGGTGACCGGCGAGGCGCTGCCTCCGGCGGCGGACCCCAGCTCTACGACTTCGAGTCCGACGGCGACTGCGCTGCCCGGTGGCGGCGAAGCCGAAACGGAAACGGGCGGCGAAGGCGAAGGTCAGCACCGGGTCGCGGACCGGTGCGGTCGAGTCCCGACGGGACGCGAGTCGGCGATTGGGTCCTGCCGCCGATGAAGCTCCTGCTGCAGCCCGGCGAGAAGAAGGTCGACGTGAAGGCGATCGAGCAGCGTGGCCTGACGCTGCAGGAGTCGCTGGCGTCGCACAACGTCGAGACCGAACTCATCGGCATGACCGTCGGCCCGACCGTCACCCGGTACGAACTCGAACTCGGTCCCGGTGTCAAGGTCTCGAAGGTCACCAACCTGCAGAAGGACATCGCGTATGCGATGGCGGCGACCGACGTGCGCATCCTCGCACCGATCCCCGGGCGGTCGGCGATCGGCGTGGAGGTGCCGAACCATCAGCGTCAACTCGTCGCACTCGGCGACCTGCTCGTGTCGCCCGAGGCGCTGTCCGCCACCAAACCGCTCGAGGTCGCCGTCGGCAAGGACATCGCCGGCAAGACCGTCATGCTCGATCTCGCCGCGACACCGCACATGCTGATCGCCGGAGCGACCGGTGCCGGCAAGTCGAGCGGAATCAACTGCATCATCACGTCGCTGCTGATGCGGACGACGCCCGACGACGTCCGCCTGATCCTGATCGACCCGAAGCAGGTCGAGATGGGCCAGTACGGCCGCCTCCCGCACCTGCTGACCCAGCCGGTGACCGACCCGAAGAAGGCCGCCAATGCGCTCGGTTGGGCGGTCAAGGAGATGGAGCGTCGCTACGACGTGCTGTCCGAGGTCGGCTACCGCGACATCAGCGGGTACAACAAGGCGTTCAGCGCCGGCAAGATCGCCGAGCCACCCGGGACCGACCCCGACGGCCCGCCCACCTACGAACACATGCCGTACATCGTGGTCGTGGTCGACGAGCTGAACGACTTGATGATGGTCGCAGCCCGCGACGTCGAGGAGTCGATCACCCGCATCGCGCAGAAGGCACGTGCGGTCGGCATCCACCTGATCGTCGCCACGCAGCGACCGTCGGTCAACGTGATCACCGGGGTGATCAAGGCCAACATCCCGGCGCGTATGGCGTTCGCCGTGTCGAGCCTCACCGACTCGCGCGTGATCCTCGATCAGCCCGGCGCCGACAAGCTCGTCGGCAAGGGTGACATGCTCCTGCTGCCCGGCAACTCGTCGGTCGCGAACCGCATCCAGGGTGCGTTCATCACCGAGGAGGAGGTGCGCGAGGTCGTCGCGCACTGGAAGGCGCAGGCGCCCGAAGTCGTCACGTCGGCGGAGATCGAAGACGGTGGCCGAGGTGCGGCGCCGAGCCGCCGATGAGTTCACCGGCGCTGACCCCTCCGACGCCGGCGATGGGTGGGCTCGACCTCGACGTCACCTCCGACGCCAACGCGTTCTCCGCCGGCGAGGACGACGAGGACACGGCGATGATGAAGCAGGCGATGGAGCTGATCGTGCGGAGCCAGCTCGGCTCCACGTCGATGCTGCAACGCAAACTCAAGGTCGGGTTCGCTCGGGCCGGTCGGATCATGGACCTGCTCGAGCAGCGCGGCGTGGTCGGTGCCGAGCGAAGGGTCGAAGGCCCGGGCGGTGCTGATGACGGTCGAGGAGTTCGAGCTGCTCCAGCAGAACGGCCAACTCTGAACGATGGCCCGACGGGCTCCGATGCGTGCCGTCGTTGCAGGCTCACCGATCTGGATCGTTCGCTCGAGCAGGCGATCCTCGACCTGCTCGCCGCCCGCGCCGGGGGAGCAACCATCTGCCCTCAGAGGCTGCGAAGGCAGCCGGCGGTGCCGACGACACCGCATAGCGCCCGCTGATGGAGCGCACACGCAATCCAGCTCGGCGTCTGACCGCCGTCGGTGAGATCGATGTGACGCAGCAAGGTCGGGTCGTCGACCCGTCGACGACAAGCGGGCCGATCCGGCTGCGCCGACGGGGAGGCGAGCGCGTCGGTGTCGCCGGCATCGACGACGCGCGCACCCGGCGAGGACGGTTGGGCGGGCCGTGACGAGACGGTCGAGGATGGGCGGAATGACGATGGCGACCCGACCACTGCCTCGACCGGAGCCGGGTCGCGCTGCTGCCGAGGCGTTCGCCGACGAGCATCTTGCCGGATTGTTTCGCGGTGGACCCGTGGGGTCGGAGCGTTTCCGAGGCGGGCAGGCGGCCGCCGATGCGGCGCTGGCCGCGTACGTCGTCCGGGGCGTACGCGGCGGCCCGCAACCAGGTGCTGCCGCAAGCGCACCGCGGCGCGTCGGCGCTGTCGCCGTACATCCGGCACGGGTTGCTGTCGCTGCCGACGGTCTGGCACCACGTCGAGCGGGGGACCGGCCCGCGATGTCGGCAAGTTCCGCGACGAGTTGCTCTGGCAGGAGTACGCCCGACACTGGTACGCCCGTCTGGGGTCCCGAACCCGGCATGGCGTTCGGCGTGAATTGGCAGACGACGCGGAACCGACGTGGTCGGGACTCGACGGGTGGAACCGCGACATGGCGTGTCTGGGGTCGGCCATCGGTGAGTTGGAGGCCTGATCTTCCGGTCGTGTTCACGTTCGATCGACAACTTCTCAACGGGCTCCAACTCGCGGCGAAACGACTGGTGTTCCTCGTCGAGACCTTGGCGGAGTTGGCGCAGCACCGGGACCTCGAGGTCTTCCTCGGAAATCCCGCTGCCGCGCTCGACCGACGTTCGATCGCGGTGACTCACGCCCCGGTGCCGGGCTTCGTCGCGATGTCGGAGCGCGTGGGCGTCGCCGTGCGCCATCCGTGGCGGTGGCTCGCACGGCCTTCGACGGGCAGTGTGTCGAGCTTCTCCGCCTGGCGGCGTTCGGTCGAGCTCGTAGTCTGACGTCGTGGGGCAACCGCTCGATCGGCGGTTTCGGGCGGGAGCCCACACCGATGACGGCACCCTCACGATCCTGCGGCTCGAGGTCGTGGTCCCTGTGGGTCGCCATGCTGAGCGGCGGCTGACGATGCCGTTCTTCCACAACGCCAACTGGGACGCCCGCGTCGAGTGCCTCGTCGTCGATGGCGGAGCGCCCCGACACGAGCCCGTTTCGGCCGGAGCGCACCTGATGGAGATGTTCCGCTCGACGGTCACTTCGCCCACGCCGTGAGGGTCAACGCGCAACCCTGAAGCCCGGCGCCGGTTCGGGGCACGAGGTCGCCGACCGAGATCGCGCGGTCGCACCGACCTGCGGTGTTCGCGTGCACTGTACGAGGCGAAGGCTGAGGGCCGAGGATCCGCCCGATACGCAACCGAACCGGCCGGTCGCGAGACCCCTGCACCGATCGTCCTCGGCGCGTCCGCCATTGGCACACAGGGCACCACCCCGCCTTCGCCGAGACAGCCAACCGACTGACCGAGCTCGAGCCGGTTGGCGGCACGCTTGCCTCAGATCCAGATGGACACGATCGACCGAACGCGGAGCGATAGCGTGCTCGTGTGCAGCGCTTCTACGTCGAAACGCTCGGCTGTCCCAAGAACGACGTCGACTCCGACAAGCTCGTCGGCGCGCTCGTGGCCGACGGCATGGAAGCAACCGACGACGCGGCCGCTGCCGACCTCGTGGTCGTGAACACCTGTGCGTTCATCGGCGAGGCTCGCCAGGAGTCGATCGACACCATCCTCGCGCTCGACGAGCAGCGAGCCGCCGACAGCCGGCTGGTCGTCACGGGCTGCATGGCCGAGCGGTACGGCACCGAGCTCGCCGAGGCGCTGCCCGAGGTCGATCAGGTGGCCGGGTTCGGCCAGGCCTTCAACCTCGTGCCCGCCGAGCGCGATGGCACCGAGGTACCCGTCGGTGCCGCTCCCGCCCGCAAGTTGATTCCGGTCTCGTCGACCCCGCTGCCCGAGTTCGACCTGCTCAACCTGCCCCGACCGAAGGCGACGGCGCCGTGGGCATACGTGAAGATCGCCGAAGGGTGCGACCGGTCGTGTGGGTTCTGTGCCATCCCGAGCTTCCGCGGCCCGCAACGGAGCCGCGACATCGACTCGATCCTCACCGAGGTCCGCCAGACCGAAGCGCGCGAGATCGTGCTCGTCGCGCAGGACCTCGCGTCGTACGGCAAGGATCGCCCCGACGAACTCGGCGCCGGATCGATCGTGCCACTCGTCGATTCGGTGGCGGCGGCCGTCGACCGCGTCCGGCTCCTCTACCTGTACCCCAGCGATCTGTCCGATGCGTTGATCGACTCGATCTGTTCCAGCGGCGTGCCGTACTTCGACCTGTCGTTGCAGCACGTGTCCAAGCCGTTGCTGCGCCGGATGCGTCGGTGGGGTGACGGCCAGCGATTCCTCGACCGGATCGCCGACATCCGCGAGCGCGAGCCCGACGCCGCGTTCCGCAGCAACTTCATCGTCGGCTACCCGGGAGAGACCGAGGACGATCACGATCAGCTGCTCGATTTCGTCGAGCGGGCACAGCTCGACTGGTGTGGGTTCTTCGCGTACAGCAATGAGGACGGCACCTACGCCGCCGGGCCTCGACCAGCACTGTCGACTCCGGGCTCATGAAAGAGCGGCTCGCCGAATTGCGCGAGCTGCAGGACGAGATCACCGCGGCACGGCGTGATGCGCTCATCGGCACCGACGTCCACGTGCTCGTCGACGCGCCCGGTGTCGCACGGAGCCATCGCGAGGCACCGGAGATCGACGGCATCATCCACGTCTCCGACGACCTCGCCGTCGGTGAGACTGACCACGGTCAGGATCGTCGATGCGCTCGGCCCCGACCTCGTGGCGGCCGGAGTCGACCTCGGCAGCGCTCGACTCCACGCTCGATGATGAGGACGGCAGCGACTGATGGTCGAGTCGCTCAACAGCTGGGCCAACGCCATCACGGCGATGCGGATCCTGCTCGCACCTCTCGTCTTCCTCGCGATCCCGGAGGACGGAACCGGGTCGTGGTGGGCGTTTCTCCTGTGGTTCGTGCTGTGCTCGAGCGACGGGATCGACGGATACATCGCCCGTCGACGCGGCCCCACGACGGTCGGCGCGTTCCTCGACCCGCTCGCCGACAAGGTGCTCGTGCTCGGGCGCGATGTTCACACTCGTCGCCCACGACATCTTCTGGTTCGTTCCCGGTCGCGATCATCGCGGCCCGCGAGCTCACGATCAGTGCGTATCGGATCATCAAGAGCGGGCGCGGCGTCAGCGTGCCGGCCAGCAGGCTCGGCAAGTACAAGACGGTCGTCCAGCAGTTCGCGGTGGCGTTCGCCCTGTTCCCGCCGACGGCGCTCGCCGCCACCTGGACCTGGCAGGTGTTGCTCTGGGTCGCCGTCGTGCTCACGGTCGTGAGCGGCGCGCAGTACCTGTGGTACGCGATGAACCCGCAGCAGGTCGACGTGGCCGCACCGGTACCGTGAACGTCTCGGTCCTCGCCGTCGGTACCGAGCTGCTGCTCGGTCAGATCATCGATTCGAACTCGGCGTGGATGGGCGAGGAACTGGCCGCCCACGGCATCGATTCGTTGGTCCAGGTGAAGGTGGGCGACAACGTCGGCCGGATCGAGCGTCAGCTCCGCCGCCTCCTCGACGACGCCGACGCCGTGATCATCTGCGGTGGACTCGGTCCGACCCACGACGACCTCACCCGAGAGGCGATCGCCGCGGTCATGGGCAGCCGAACTGGTGCTCGACGAGCGACGTCGCGCAGGTCATCCGCGACATGTTCGAGTCCCGCGGTCGGCGGATGCCCGAGAACAACCTGCGCCAGGCGATGGTGCCGGCGGGCGCGAGTGTGATCCCGCAGACGCGGGGGACCGCGCCCGGCCTGATCTGCCCGATCGGTGGAGTCGGACGGCAAGGTCGTCTACGCCGTGCCCGGCGTGCCCCACGAGATGCGCGACATGATGCAGCGGGCGATCGTGCCCGACCTGGTCGCGCCGGAGCGGATCGACCGACACCATCGTCAGCCGGGTGCTTGCGCACCTGGGGTGAGTCGGAGAGCGGCTCGAACGAACGGCTCGACGACGTGATCGCCGAACTCGAATCGGCCGGGACGCCGACGCTCGCGTTTCTCGCCTCCGGATGGGAGGGACTGAAGGTCCGGCTCACGGCGAAGGCGAGCACGGCGGCCGAGTGCGCCGTCGCAGCTCGATGCGTGGGAGGCCCGTCATCCGACGCGAACTCGGCGACCTCGTCTTCGGCGTCGGCGACGACACGATGGAATCGGTCGTGCTCGATCTGTGCCGACGGCGCGGCCTCACCCTGGGGCTGGCGGAGTCGGTGACCGGGGGACTCGTCGGCGCCCGTCTGACCGGCGTCGCCGGAGCGAGCGACGTCCTCCTCGGATCGGTCGTCAGCTACGCCACGGACGTCAAGCAGACACTGCTCGGCGTGTCGCCGGGTCCGGTCGTCAGCGAGTCGGCCGCACGCGAGATGGCCGCGGGCGCGAAGGAGCGTCTCGGATCCGACGTTGCGCTGTCCCTCACCGGAGTGGCGGGACCCACCGAGCAGGACGGTCAGCCGGTCGGCACGCTCTTCGTCGGTCTCCTCGGTCCGGGATTCGACGAGGTCCGCGAGGTCCGGCTGCCCGGTCAACGCGAGCAGATGCGACAGTTCGCCGTCATCACGGCGCTCGGAATGCTGCGCCAATTGCTTGCTGCGGCCTGACCCCACCGCGACGTCGATCCTTCGGTATCGTCCCTGCTCAGGACTGACCTGAGATGACCAACCCCCCGCCATCGTCGGCATCGTCGCCGGCTCCCACCGCGGCGCAGCGGCGCCAACGCAACGCCCTGATCGGTCTCGGCGTCGGTTCGGGAATCGTCCTGCTGATCGGCATCATCGCGGCGGTGCTCACTCGTGACCCGGGCTCGACCACCGTGCCCACGACGTTCTCCACGGTGGTCACGACGACTCCGACCGTGCCGACGTCGACCACGGCGGCCACGACCTCGACGATCGCCACGTCGACGACGCTCCCCGAACCGGTCCCGGCAGTCGCCGACGCCGGTCCGGACCTCGCGGTGAGCGCCGGCGAGGTGGTCACCCTCTCTGCGCTCGACGCGACCGAGGGTGCCGATGACGAGTCGATCACGTGGCGCCAGACGGCCGGCCCGGACGTGACCTCCGGCGTCGGTGCGCTCGGAGGGCGGGTGGTGTCGTTCGGGGCGCCCGCCGACGTGGTCACGCTCGAGTTCGAACTGGTCGTCGAGCAGCGGCGACCGTGCCGCAACCGCGCCCGAGGCCGTCGACGCCGTCGTGGTTCGCGTGTTCGGTGACGCCGACCGGATGTTGTTCGTCGACGGCGAGCGAGGCGACGATGCCGCGATCGGTTCGATGGACGCACCGCTCCGCTCGATCGGCGCGGCCGCACTGCTGGCCGACGGTCGTGACATCTACGTCCGCAGCGTCGGGACCTACGGCGAGGACGCGACTGTCCGGCTCGGACCGGGAACGAGCTTGTACGGCGGGTTCGATGCCGACTGGAAGCGCGATCGATCGCAACGCGTGCGCCTGGAGGGTGCGGCGGTCGCCGTGGTCGTCGACGGTGACGTCGACCGGACGATCGGATCGATCGAACTGACCGCCGCCGACGCCGACGCCGGGCGGACGATCGATCGCGATTCGCGTCGTCGACGGCGAGACCGTCACGGTCGCCGACAGTCGGGTGCTCTCCGGAGCAGGCGGCGCGGGGACCGATGAGGGCCGAAGCGGGGGTGAGCGTCGGGGTCGTTGCGGTCGGAACGGGTGCAGTCCGCATCGAACGTTCGACGGTCAATGCGTCCGACGGCGGTCGTGGGGTCGATGGCGACGTCACCCGACTGCCGATGCTGATGCCGCAGCCGGCGGACGCGGGCGACGATGCAGACGGACGCGATGCCGGCGACGGGGCTGCGGGCGACGGACCGCGGGTGGGCGGTGACGGAGGCCGCGGTGGGTCCACCAGCGATGGCGAGGATGCGCCCGGGAGCCGGAGGTGGCGCCGGCGGAACCACTGACGATCGTGACGGTGAGCCCGGCCGCGGCGGTGCGGGCGGTGCAGGAGGGCGTCGGCGGAGACGGAGGTCAGGGGTTGGTCGACGACAACACGGCGACACCGGTTGGGGCTCCCGGGTCGCGTGGAGCATCGGGCGAACCCGGCGTCGGTGGTTCCGGTGGTGGCGGCGGATTCGGACCACTCGCCGTGAGCGGTGGTGGCGGTGGCGGCGGTGGCGGTGGTGGTGCCGATGCGGGTTCGGGTGGTGTCCCGGGCGGTGGTGGCGCCGGCTCGATCGGTGTGTGGGCAGTCGATGTGGATCGGGTGGTGATCGACGAGTCGCTGGTTGCTGCGGGTCGGGGTGGCACGGGCGGGAGTGGTGCAGGGGCCGAGCGGGGTGGCGCGGGCGGCAGCGGCGGTGCCGGCGCAGCGGGTGCCGATGGGTTCCTCGTCGGCGACGGTGGTGCGCGGTGGTGGTGCCGGCGGTGGTGGTGCCGGTGGAGCCGGTGGTCAGGGCGGCGGCGGTGCCGGTGGGCCGTCGTACGGGATGCTCACCTCGGGGGTCGACGATGTCGAGGTGCGCGCCAGCACGATCCGTGGCGGTGCCGGTGGCAGCGGTGCCGACGGTGGACTCGGCGGAAACGCCGGTGGTGACGGGAGCGACGGCTCGGGGCGCAGCGGTGGCGACGGCGGAGCGGCGGGGATCGGTGACGTCGTCCGCGCAGGGCGTCGGAGCCTCAGGTGGATCGTCGTTCGGATGGTTCGACGTCGACGACGCCCGCCAGACGTTCGACGAGGCTGCGTTCATCGAGGGCAACGCCGGCCCCGGCGGAGCCGGATCCTCCCGCGGCGACGACGGAGCCCAGACGTCCGCGAACGTCGATGCCGAGTAGGTACGATTTCGGCCTTGCCCTCGTAGCTCAGTTGGATAGAGCACGTCACTTCTAATGACACGGTCGCAGGTTCGATTCCTGCCGAGGGCGCCCGTACGCTGCTGGTGTGCAGGAGTTCCGACCCGCGGCCGTGATCGCGGCCGATACCGAGCTTGCACACGCGACTCCAGACGCGTGATCCGGCCGCCGTCCGCTCGCTGGTCGAACGGTACGGTCCCGCGGTCATCGTCGTCGGCGGTGCCTGACGGTGGTGCTGATGCGGCTGCGAGACGTCGCGTTCGACGTGTTCGTGTCGGCGGTGGAGCGTCCGCTGCGGCCGGGTGACGACTTCGCTCCGTGGCTGGCCGAGATGGTCGCCGAACGTGCGGGAGCCGTCGACGAGCGGCGGTGGGAGCTCGCCATGGCGATCGCGGCGATCGACCCGCTCGCTCGGCGGGCCTCCGCGACCACCACCTGGCCGGTCCCGCCGAATTGGACGACGAGCTCGCCCGGCACGAACTCCGTCTCCAGCGGCGGCTGTCACACGTCGGAGAGGCCGACGAGGTCGTCGCCGCGCTCGCCGATCCAGACGTGTGGGTCGACGTCGACCGCCGGGTTCGTCGAGCGGGTGGTCGAGGCTGTCGTCGGATGAGCCGGGCGGCAGCGGACGACGGACGGCGATGAGCGGCCCGTCGAGGGGTCGCTGGGTGACGCGCGGGCTCCGGCCCGTGCTGTTCGGACTCGCCGGTGCGGTCGCCGTGCTGTTCGTGGCGATCGTCGGCCTGAGCGCTGCGAGCGGGAGCCCGGAGCAACCCGACTTCACGGTCGAGTTGATCCCCACCGGCGCGCTGCTCGACGTCGAAGGTGGAGAGATCACCGTCACCGAACGAGATGCGGGCATCGAGATCGACGTCGATGCGATCACCCTGCCACGGCGGGCCGGCGGCCTCTACTACGAGGGCCGCGTGGTGCTCGCCGACGGGAACGAGATCTCGGCCGGGACGTTCGCCGAGGGAGATGGGGTCACCCTCTGGGGCGGCGTCGCCCTCGACGATGCCGTCGCGTTCCGGGTCGTCCTCGGCGACGTCGAGAACGGGTCGGTCGACGACGTCGTGCTCAAGGCCGACTGCCGCGTTCCGTAGACCGATCAGTCGTCGAGGAATTCGTTCCGCACGGCGTCGGCCACGGCAGCGTGCGCCGATCGGCCCGAGCAGGATGGTGTAGTGGTTCGTGTCCGGCACGGTGACCCACCGGTGTTGTGGAAGCGATGCAACGACGTCGTCGGGGATCAGCGGTGGCGGGGTCCCCATCAGCCCGTTCGGGGCGCGAAGGATCGTCGTCGGCTCGGTTCGGGACGCGAGCAGCGACGCGAACGCTGTCGATCGACGAGCAGGTCTCGGCCGTCGATCATCACCGCGGCCTCGTTGACCGCGGTGCGGAACCCGCCGTCGACCTCGACGAGGTCGGCGAGCAGATTGCGTTCGAGGTCGATCCCGAGCCCGCCCCCGAACGCCGGGTGCTGGGACCACATCGTCTGGTACGACACGCGGTCGGGCCAGGTCGTCCGAAGTCGGGCGATCGCCGGGCCGAGTGTCGCTTCGAGTGCGGCGTCGACGTCGTCGTCGGCGACTCGCGGCAACGGTGCGCCGCCGTCGACGAGGACGACGTTGTCGAACAGTTCGGGCGCGTGCTCGGCGGCCATCAGCGCGACGAAGGCGCCCATCGAGTGGCCGAGGACCGTGACCGGGCGACCGAGTTCGCCGACGATGCGCACGACGTCGGCGGCATGGCGGCGGATACCGAACGGCCCGCTGCACGTGTGGCTCCGACCACGTCCGCGGAGGTCGACGGCGATCAGCTCCGCGCCCGCCGGCGAGTCGATGGGCGAGTGGATCGAAGTGCCACGCGTTCGCCGTGATGCCGTGGATCGCCACCACGGTCGGCGCGCCGTCGATGCCCGCCCAGTGCAGCGCGCCGATCGTGGCCTCGGGCAGTTCGAAGCTCCGGAACGACGGTCTCGTGGTCATCGTCGTGTCCGAGGTCATCGTGGTTCGCGCGGCAGGCCGAGGACCCGTTCGCCGAGGATGTTGCGCATGATGTTCGACGTGCCGCCCATGATCGTGTACGCCGGATCGTAGGCGAGCCCGCGCCCGACGTCGTCCCAGAGCATCGCGTCGGCACCGAGCGTCCGGGCGACGAACGAGGCAACGGCCTGCTCGTGTTCGGTGCAGAAGCACTTCGTCGCAGCGGAGAATCCCGTCGGGCGCCTGGCGCAGCACCTCGCGGGTCACCAGGATTCGTCCGAGGACGTAGCCGGTCTCGATCCGGCGATCTCCTGACGGACGACGGGGTCGGTGCGGTCGGCGCTGCTCGACGGCGAGCTCGTACAGCGCCCGGTTCGAGACGAGCCGATCGATCCCGCCGCGCTCGTGTTCGAGCTGGGCCATGGTCTGCTTGAACGCGTTGCCCTCGACGCCGACGAGGTTGGCGACCGGGACGCGGACGTCGCTGAACCACACCTCGCAGAAGTGACGGTTGGTGGTCATGTCGGTGATCGGGCGGACCTCGATGCCCGGCGTGTCCATCGGCACGATCACCTCGCTGATCCCGCGGTGCGGCGGGCCCGGACGCATCGGTTCGACAGATCAGGTAGCAGTAGTCGGCCGACTCGCCGAACGACGTCCAGATCTTCTGGCCGTTGATGACGAAGTCGTCGCCGTCGCGCACCGCCGACGTGGTCAGCGAGGCGAGGTCCGAGCCGGAGTCGGGCTCGGACATGCCGATGCACCAGGTGGTCTCGCCGGAGAGCATGCCCGGGAAGGAACTCGGCCTGCTGGTCGGCGGTGCCGTAGTTGATCAGCGTCGGACCCATCTGGCGGTCGGCGAACCACATCGCGGCGATCGGCGCACCGGCGGCGATCAGTTCTTCGCCGACGATCAGCCGGTCGATGTCGGGGCGTCCGCCACCGCCGTACTCGGTCGGCCAGGTCATGCCGATCCAGCCGTGTGCGGCCATCTCCTTCGCGAAGTCCTTCGAGAATCCGTTGATCCACGAATCGTTGTGGCGTCCGTACCGTTCGACCGCCTCGGCGGCGACCTTGCGGGCGTGCATCCGCAACTCGACCTGTTCGGGGGTCCAGGAGAAGTCCATCACCGTCGATCGTAGGTGTCCTGAGGTCGAAGCGGGATTCGGCCGCCGATCATGCGTTCACCGCGCCGACCGCTCGACGATCGCGAGGTTCCCGTGCATGGCAGCCGACGCCCAGACCGCTATGGTGTAGACAAGTACAAGACAAGTGCAGTGCGCCCGTGCCAACGTGCCGACACACCCCGACGCCCCCCCGACGAAACGAGCCACCGACATGACCGAGTCCACGATCATCTACACCATCACCGACGAGGCGCCGGCGCTGGCGACCTACTCGTTCCTCCCGATCATCGAAGGCGTTCGCATCCGCCGCCGGCGTCGAGGTCGACACCCGTGACATCTCACTGGCCGGGCGGATCCTCGCTCAGTTCCCCGAGCGCCTCACCGACGAGCAGCGGGTCCCCGACGCACTCGACCGAGCTCGGTGAGATCGCCCTGACGCCCGGGGCCAACATCATCAAGCTGCCGAACATCTCGGCGTCGATCCCGCAGCTCAAGGCGGCGGTGACCGAACTGCAGGCGCACGGCTACGACCTGCCCGACTTCCCGACCGATCCGCAGACGCCCGAGGAGCACGAGATCCGCGCGAAGTACAGCGTCGCGCTGGGGTCGGCGGTCAACCCGGTGCTCCGCCAGGGCAACTCCGACCGGCGGGCGCCCAAGGCCGTCAAGGAGTACGCCCGCAAGAACCCGCACTCGATGGGGGCGTGGTCGAGCGACTCGAAGACCCACGTCGCCACGATGGGTGCCGGCGACTTCGCGTCGAACGAGCAGTCGGTGACCGTCGACGCGCCGACCGACGTCCGGATCGAGCACGTCGGTCCCGACGGTACCGTCACCGTGCTCAAGCCCGAGTTCCCGCTGCTCGCCGGCGAGGTGATCGACTCGACGGTGATGAGCGTCGCGGCGCTGCGTGCGTTCCTCGCCGAGCAGGTCGCCGACGCCAAGGAGCGCGGCGTGCTGTTCTCGCTGCACCTGAAGGCCACGATGATGAAGGTCTCCGATCCGATCATCTTCGGCCACGCCGTCGAGGTCTTCTTCGCCGACGTGTTCGCCAAGCACGGCGACGCGCTCCGCGGCGGCCGGCGCCAATCCGAACAACGGGCTCGGTGGCGTGCTGGCCGCCCTCGACTCGCTGCCCGACCGACCAGCGAGCCGAGATCGAGGCGGACATCGCCGCTGCGTTCGAGTCCGGCCCGGACCTCGCCATGGTCGATTCCGACAACGGCATCACCAACCTGCACGTGCCGAGCGACATCATCATCGACGCCTCGATGCCGGCGATGATCCGTGACTCGGGACAGATGTGGAACAAGGACGGCGAACAGCAGGACGCGAAGGCCGTCATCCCCGACTCGTCAGCTACGCCGGGATCTACCAGGCGACGATCGACGACTGCATCGCCAACGGCGCCTTCGACCCGACGACGATGGGCACCGTGCCCAACGTCGGGCTGATGGCGCAGAAGGCCGAGGAGTACGGCAGCCACGACAAGACCTTCGAGGCGCCGGGGGACGGGACGATCCGCGTCGTCGACCGCCGACGGCGACGTGCTGATGGAGCACAGCGTCTCGACCGGCGACATCTTCCGCGCCTGCCAGGTGAAGGACGAGCCGATCCGCGACTGGGTTCGTCTGGCCGTCACCCGTGCCCGGGCGACCGGTGCGCCGGCGGTGTTCTGGCTCGACGCGAACCGGGCCCACGACGCGCAGCTGATCGAGAAGGTCAACACGCTACCTCGGTGATCACGACACCGACGGCCTCACGATCGAGATCATGGCGCCGACCGAGGCCACGAAGTTCTCGCTCGAACGCATGCGGCGCGGCGAGGACACGATCTCGGTCACGGGCAACGTGCTGCGTGACTACAACACCGACCTGTTCCCGATCCTCGAACTCGGCACGTCGGCGAAGATGCTGTCGATCGTGCCGCTGCTCAACGGTGGCGGCCTGTTCGAGACCGGTGCCGGCGGCTCGGCCCCGAAGCACGTGCAGCAGCTCGTCAAGGAGAACTACCTGCGCTGGGACACGCTCGGCGAGTTCCTCGCGTTGGCCGTCTCGTTCGAACACCTCGCCGACGTGACCGGCAACGACGCGGCGCGGATGCTCGGCGACGCGCTCGACACGGCCACCGGCCAGCTGCTCGAGAACGGCAAGTCGCCGGCGCGTCGCCTCGGATCGATCGACAACCGTGGCAGCCACTTCTACATCGCGCTGTACTGGGCGCAGGCGCTCGCCGCGCAGACCGAGAACCCCGAGGTCGCCGCTCGGTTCGCCCCGCTCGCCGCTGCGTTGAGCGAGAACGAGCCGACCATCGTCGACGAGTTGCTCGCCGTGCAGGGCGCGCCGGCCGACATCGGCGGCTACTACCAGCCCGACGACGACAAGGCGTCGGCGTCATGCGTCCCAGCGCGACCTTCAACTCGATCCTCGCCACCCTCTGACCGTCACGTGATGGGTCTGACCCATCACGTGACGCGGGTCAGGCTGCGTCCCTGGTGTGATGGGAGAGGTCGGACGCGAAGAGAAGTCGCGTCCGAGCGGCCATCACATCGATCAACGGGTCGGACTCACGCAATCGAAGGGCCCGGTGCCGGGCGGAGCGTTGAGCTCCCGGCGTCTGGATTCCCACGGCCCTGTAGATCTGGTCTCGCATCGGCTCGGGGGTCGCATCTGCGATCGTCAGAGCAACGGCGCGCCGCTGTGCCATGTGTGCTCGGGCCCTGGCGGGGGAGTGCTCGGTCAGGACGAGTTCGATCGCGTCGATGAGGTCGCTGTCGTCGGCGAGACGAAGCGATGGTGGACGATCGGTGGTGAGCGGGGCGCACACGAAGCGGTCGAAGTCGCTCGGACTCGCGAACCACGCCGAGATCGTGGCTGATTCGAACCATGGAGGAGCAGGCCGGCGTTCGAGGTAGGTGCGGTGGCTCGACCAGCGGTAGTGGTCGGGACGCTCGATTCCGACGATGGCGAGGGGGTTGAGATGAATGTAGCGAATGACATTGGCGAGGTAGCCGACGTCAGTGACGAGACGGGACACGAATCGACCACCGAAGAGATGGCCGACGCGTTCGAGTCGTCGGTTCACGTGCGTCGCGAACATCGACAGCAGCCATTGCATGGCGTCGGACAGGCGACCTTCGGGACAGCGGACGAGCAGATGGAAGTGATTGGTCATCAGGCAGTACGCATGGATCTCGATCCCGAAACGGTGCACCGTCTCGCCCAGCAGGTCCCCGAACCACACACGATCATCGACATCGAAGAAGATCGCTTGTCGGTCAACGCCTCGGCTCATGACGTGGTGCCAGGCTCCGGCCGGATCGTCTCGTTGTGCTCTGCCCATCTCATCATCGTGGCGAAGGGGTACCTCGGAGTTCCCGGCGTCACGCGATGGGTCTGACCCGTTACGTGACGCGTCACGCGATGGGTCTGACCCGTCACGTGACGGTCAGCGGTTGGTCGATGGGGACGTAGTCGCGCTCGTCGGGGCCGGTGTACCACTGGCGCGGACGGCTGATCTTCTGGCCCTCGTCGAGCAGTTCCTCCCAGTGCGCCAGCCAGCCCGACATCCGCGGAATCGCAAACAGCACGGTGAACATGTCGATCGGGAAGTTCAGGGCCTGGTAGATCAGACCCGAGTAGAAGTCGACGTTCGGGTAGAGCTTGCGTTCGACGAAGTACTCGTCCGACAGCGCGGTCTCTTCGAGCTTGAGCGCGATGTCGAGCAGCGGGCTGTGGCCGGTCACCTCGAAGACGTCGTAGGCGGCCTTCTTGATGATCGTGGCGCGTGGGTCGAAGTTCTTGTACACCCGGTGGCCGAAGCCCATCAGGCGGCCCTCGCCCTGCTTGACGGACTCGACGAACGCCGGGACGTTCTCGATCGAACCGATCTCGGTGAGCATGCGGATGACCGCTTCGTTGGCCCCACCGTGACGGGGCCCGTACAGCGCGGCCGACGGCACCCGCAGCCGACGAGTACGGATCGGCGTGGCTCGAGCCGATGACGCGCATCGCCGTGGTGCCGCAGTTCTGCTCGTGGTCGGCGTGGAGGATGAACAAGATGTCCATCGCCCGTTCGAGCGCCGGGTCGACCTCGTAGTCGCCGATCTTCCACATCATGTTCAAGAAGTTGGCGGCGTACGAGAGGTCGTTGTCGGGCTGGTTGAAGGGCAGCCCGACCGAGAAGCGGTACATCATCGCCGCGATCGTGGGGCTCTTGGCGATCAGCCGCATCGTCTGGTGCTGTCGGGCTGCCGGGTCGTCGATGTCCTTCGCACCGTCGTAGAACGTGCCGAGCGCAGCGACCGCGGAGATGAACATCCCCATCGGGTGTGCGTCGTAGTGGAAGCCGTCGACGAAGCGCTTGCGCATGTTCTCGTGGATGAACGTGTGGTTCGTGACGTCGTGTGTCCACACGGCGAGCTGTTCCGGCGTCGGTAGGTCGCCGTTGATCAGCAGGTAGGCGACTTCGAGATAGGTCGAGTGCTCGGCCAGCTGCTCGATCGGATAGCCGCGGTAGCGGAGGATGCCGTGGGTGCCGTCGAGGTAGGTGATCTCCGACTGGGTTGCAGCCGTCGACAGGTAGGCCGGGTCGTACATGTACAGAGTCGGGTCGAGCTCACGCAGGGCCGCCGACGAGAACATGCCACCTTCGATCGGGACCGTGACGGTCTTCCCGGTGCGGTCGTCGGTGATGGTGATGGTGTCGGGCACGTGGCTTCCTCCGTGGCTCCTGGATCGGGCTTCGGCGGTCGCAGGATCATCTCCGACCGCGATCGCACGTTAACGGCTCGCCCTGTGTGCGGCCGCAACGAGAGCATCGACGTCGACGAATCGAAACGGTCGGGGTGTCTCGAGCATTCGGGATCGGTATCGGTCGGGGCCCGGAGAATGGCTGAATGCGCCGTTTCACCCGTGCCTGTTCACCGAGATGCACGTTTGGTGGGGGGCGACTGCGTCGGGTGACGAGGTGGGTCATCCATCCCCGGCGCGCCGGGGTCGTCCGCGAGCGGCAACGCGCTCCGCGTCGGTCGAGCCGTTCAGAACGGTGAGTTGCCGTGTTTGCGCGCGACGAGCGTCTCGCGCTTGTCGGCGAGCACTTCGAGCGCCGCGCTGATCTCGGCGCGGGTGTCGGCAGGGTCGATGACGGCGTCGATGAAGCCACGCTCGGCCGCGACGTAGGGGTTGAGCAGGCGCTCCGCGTAGTCGGCCTCGAATTCGGCCTTCTCCTCGGGGCTCGCTCGACGCGCCAGGATCGCAGCAGCCTGCCCGGCGCCCATGACGGCGATTTCGGCCCACGGCCACGCGAGACACAGGTCGTTGCCCATCGTCTTGGAGTCCATGACGATGTAGGCGCCGCCGTAGCTCTTGCGGAGGATCACGCAGATTCGTGGGACATCGGCGCGGGCATAGGCGAAGACGAGCTGTGCGCCGTGGCGGATCATGCCGCGCCACTCCAGATCCTTGCCTGGATAGAAGCCGGGGGTGTCGACGAGGGTGATGATCGGGAGGTTGAACGCATCACAGAAGGCGATGAAGCGAGCGGCCTTCTGCGAGGCGGGGATGTCGAGGGTTCCGGCGAGCACCATCGGCTGATTGGCGAGGATCCCGACCGGTCGGCCGTCGATCGTTGCGAACGCCGTGACGGCGTTGGCCGCCCAACGGTCCCGGACCTCGAGCAGTGAGTCCTCGTCGGCGATCGCGGCAGCCACCTTGCGGACGTCGTAGCTTCCGGTCGACGACTCGGGGATCTGGGCGCCGGCCTCCGGACATGGACGGTCGGCGGGATCCGAATGGTCGGCCAACGGGCGGGTTCGGCGTCGACGCTGTCGGGCAGGTAGCCGAGCAGATCGACCGCCGCATCCGTGGCGGCGGCACGATCGGGAACGACGAACGTCGCGACCCCGGTGTATCGGGCGTGGCTGGCCGACCCGCCGAGTTCGTCGGCGTCGATGGCGACACCGGTGAACTCCTCGACCATCACCGGACCGTTGACGAAGGCCGACGAGCGCTCCGTCATGATCGTGAAGTCGGCGACACCGAGCAGGAGCGCCGGTCCCGAGACGGCGGGGCCATCGACGATGACGATGGTCGGGATCACCCCGGAGCAGGCGGTGAGACGGCTCGCGACGCGTCCCCAGCCACTCAGCGCAGCCATGCCCTGTTCGATGTCGGTGCCGCTCGTCGAGATGACGATGACGACCGGAATGCGCTGGTCGAGTGCTGCGGCGATCCCGGATTCGAGCTGGAATCCGGTTGCCTCGTCGAGTCGTGCCGGGTCGTCGTCGTCCTCGAACTCGATCCAGATGACCGATCGGTCGGGAATGCCGCGATCGTCGTCGACGAGGTGCCGAAGCTCGGTTTGGGCGAGGCCGGGGACGAAACGGTTCAGGCCGAAGGTGTCGACAGCGGCATCGAGGTCGGTCATCGCGCCTCACCGTACTGCACCCGGTGGTGGCGCCGACTCAGCCGGAGCGCGCTGCCGGGAGCGCACCGGTCTCGGGGTGGACTCCCGGCTGTTGCTCACCCTGTTCGGCGATCACGCGGCTCAATGTGTCGAGCGCGACGTGCGTGGGCGCGCTCGGGGTCGGCCGACGGCGCCGGACCGAGGCGACGACGCGACGGGGGAGTTCGGGGACGTTGATCCGCCGGAATGCCCCGGTCAGCCATGTCGGGACTGCCGTCGCCGGCACGATCGCTGCGCCCGAAGCCGTCGATTGCGAGCGAGGCCAGCAGTCGGACGCCGTCGATCTCGGCTTGTGGACGCAGCGAGATGTCGTTCGCGGCTGCCGAGCGGTCGAGCACCTTCCGGAGCGCCGACCCGGTCGGGGGGAGGAGCAGCGGCTCGTCGTCGAGTTCGCCGATGGCGACCGTGTCGGCACCGGCGAGGCGATGCTGATCGTCGACGAGGAGGAACAGGTCCTCTGCGAAGAGCGGTTCGACGACCAGTTCGGGTTCGTCGATCGGGAGGTGGATCACCGCGGCATTCAGTTCCCCCGCCATGACGTTCGGGACGAGCGACGAGGTCGCGCCCTCGCGGAACGACGGCACGGACGTTGGGGTGGTCGAGTGCCAACTGACGGAGCAGCGATGGAGTGAGCCAGCGGGCCGTCGTACCGATCACGCCGATCCGGGTGTGACCGGAGACCTTGTCGTGGCGGCTCGTCATGTCGGAGGTGATGTCCTCGATCTCGTTGAGCACGCGGCGTGCTCGCTCGACGACCCGGAATCCATCTTCGGTGAGGCCGCCTTGAGCACGGTCGACGAGCACGACGCCGAGTTCCTTCTCCAGTCGGGAGATGTGCCCGGAGATGTTCGACTGCACCGTGAACAGCGAACGCGCAGCGGCCGAGAAGGTCCCGTGATCGGCAATCGCGACGATCGCTGAGAGCTGGCGGACATCCATCACGAAAAACGATAGCGAGTATCTCTGGAATCGGCTTGTCAGATCACCTGTTCACGTGCATACTTTCACAAGTGTTTGTGATCGAGATCACGAGCGCCCCATATCGCAGTGACAACACCCCCCATGTTGCACTCGACGAGACATCCACCATCCGATCCCCCAATCGGAGGATGATCTCAGGTTGAGAGGCCCGGACCCCCCAGTCCGGGCCTTTCCCGTTTTCCTGTGCCGCTTGGAGGCTGCGGCGGCTGTCACCCGAGACGCAGAGGTTGCTCCAGTACGCAGCCATCCTCGGTGAGGCCGCGCCGGTCGGCCTGGTGCGTCAGTTTGCTGGCGTGGTGTCCGATGTGCCGGCAGCGCTGACCGAGGCCACCCAGGCCGGCATCCTCAGCGCGGTCGACCACGGCGAACGGCAGTACCGATTCACGCATGCGATCGTCCGCAAGGCCGCAACGGCGTCGATGTCGGTCCTCCACCTCGAGGATCTGCACGTCGCCGCCGCGGGAGCCTGGGCGTCGCAGCCGCGGTCCGATGGAGTGACGATGGCCGTCGCTTCGCACTACCTGGCGGCAGCCGACGCGGCAGGGCTCGACGAAGCCGTCGAGGCGTTCACGGAAGCGGGAGCAGAGAGCGACCGCACGGGCGCCAAAGTGGAAGCAGTGAAGTGGTACGACCGTGCGTTGACCCGACTACCGGACGATGATCCGCGCCGACCTCCACTCCGGTTGAAGCGATTCGTCGCTGCGCAAGCCGCCTGGCATTGGCTGCACGGCGACTACGGGACGAACCGAGGCGTCAAGCCGGCATGAGCACGGCCTGCTCGGCTCCGTGCGGATGGCACTTCGGTGCCCTATGTCGACACGTGCTCCTACCTCTGCCAACCGCGCAAGAACGGCGCGTCCGGATCGGTTCTGGCCGCTCGGAAACGCGCTCCCGGCCCTGGCAGCCGGTGAACAACAAGCGTGATCCCAGGACCGTGCGGAGTGCTGATCTCGACTAGACCCATTGCGTGAGCGACGAACAGGTTGCGCGGCAGACTGCCCTGGCGCTGCTCATCGTGCTTGCGCCGTTCCTCCTGCTGGGCACCGTGCTCACGATCTCAGTCTTTGGCGCCTTCTTCGGACTGCCATTGCTCCTTGTGACGGTCCCACCAGCGGTCGTTGCTTGGCGGGTGCGAACCGCCCCCTCGGACAGCATGCGGCTCGCAAGATCCGCCTTCGCCAGCGCCCTCGTCGCGGGCGCCCTCACGCTCGCGATCGTTGCGACGTTTGCCGTCGGGCTCGACGATCTCGATACGCCGCTGGAGTTCGGAGGGCTCGCTGTGGCGGTCGGGTGGGTCGCAGGAGCTTGGTGGGTCGCGCTGCGAGCTCGGCCCCAATAACGCGCACCGGTGCGTTCGGTTGATCCAGCGCGAGTACAGCACGTCCGCGCTCGGTCAGGTGCTCCGGATCGTGCGTCGTGACCCCGTCGCTGGCCCAAGGCTGGCGATCGCGTCGTGCTGGTACGGGCTCGAGATCGAGAGCTTGGGTACCGCCCACGAGGGCGCACGTTTCACGTCGCGACGTCGAACGTGATGACTCCGTTGCGGGATCGAGTGCCGTGCATCGGATGACCGACACCTTCGATGGGGACCTCGCGCATCGGTGAGCCGTCAAGGGGGATCTCGAACAGACGATACTGGCCATCGATGCGCGTCGAGTGGGCGATGAGGACATGTCCGTTCGGGTCGGCGAAGGTGCCGTGGGTCCATCCGCGGTCGTCGTTGGCGAGCAGTTCGGCCGTGTCGTCGTCGAGGCCGATGCGGGCGACTCGGTGTCGATCGCCGTCGATCGTGAAGCAGTAGACCGTCGTGTCGTCGACGCCGAACCAGGGCCGGTAACCGAAACCGCGATACGGGAGCGGTGTCGGCGGTTCGGACCCGTCCGAGGGGCTGCGCCACAGTCCGATCCGGTCGTCGCGGTTCGAGACGAACACGATGGTGGACCCGCCCGGGCTGAACGTCGGGCGCTGGTCGGCGAAGGCACCGTTGGTGAGCTGCGCGACCTGACTGCCGTCGGGTGCCATCACGAAGATGTTCCCCATCTCGGGTGTGCCCTGGGGCGAGATGTCCGCGACATGTTGAGACGCTCCCGGGGTCGCGCGGTCGGACGTGAACGCGACGCGATCGCCACTCCAGGACCACACAGGATGACGGGCCCCGGAGTCGGTCGGCGTCAGCGCGACCGGAGTTCCGAACGGGTCGAGGGCGATCGACCAGATGCGCGGTGGGCCCGACGCAGCCCCCGAGAACAGCGCGCTGAGACCATCGGGATGCACGCACGCCTGATAGAAGAACCCGTCGTCGGGCGACAGCCGAACGACACGACCGTCCGGATAGCGCGCCCCCACCCACGCGTTGAACCGGTCGCCGGATGCGCCGGTGCGCTCCCCGGATCCGGCTCGCACACGCGCCGCCAGCCCACGCCCGTCGCCTGCCATGTTCGCAGCCTAGGCCAGCGAACCGGAGCGCTCCTGCTCTCGCACGAACCGCACGCACGAGTCCACAGCCATCTCCGACCTGGCGATCGGAGCCACCCATATCGCGCATCGCCGGGCCATGCCCGCAGCGAGCAGAACGGCACCGATGCGCTCGGTCGGGCGCTCCAGACACCCCTGGGCTCCAAGAGTCAAGCGGCTTGTGCGATTCTCTTGAGATCGATGTCGATTCGGTGTCCCCAGGCGGTGTTCTCGTCGTAGAGGGTGCGGTGGTCGAGGCAGCCGTGCAAGATGCCGACCCAGCGATTGGCGAGGGCTCGAAGGGCTTTGTGGTGCGAGTCTCCTGCAGCGCGTCGCCGGTCGTAGAACGCTCGTGCTCCGGGGCTCGCTGTGATGGAGGAGAACGCCCACTGGTCGAGTGCGTCAGCGAGTCGGTTGTTGCGAACGAACCGGGCGAGCGCGACCGAGCGGGTTCCTGATGCTCTCGTGATGGGTGACGTTCCGGCAGAGTTTTTGCGAGACTTGGCATCGGCATAGCGGTTTGGGTCGTCCCCGAACTCGCCGAGCGCCCGGGCTCCGAGAACGACACCGACACCTGGCAAGGAAAGGTAGAAGTCGGAGTCCGGGTGCTGCTCAAAATGGTCGGCCAACTCAGCTGCCAGCGCGTCGATCTCAATGTTGAGCGCAACAAGGATCGCCACACTCGATCGGGTGGTGGCGCCGTGGGCGCCCTCGACTGCTGCCGGGGCGCGCAGAGCGTCGCTGCGCAACCCGGCCGCAATGGCGTCGGCGCGGGTCTCGATGTTGCGTTGCCGACCGGCTCGGCGCAACACGGTGCGGATCTTGCCCGGCGTGAGTTTGGCTGCCTCGCCCGGTGTCGCCGCCGCTCCCAGCACCGCCAGCGTGTCGCGATCGGCCAGCTCAGCGAACGTGTCGAGCGCTGCCGGGAAGTACTCGCGCAGCGAGCTGCGCAGCCGGTTCGCCGCCCGAGTGCGTTCCCACACCAGGCTCTGATGGGCACGAGCGAGGATCTTGACACCCTCGGCCAGAGCAGAGTCGCCGGCGACCTGGCGGTGATTGTGACGGTCCGTGCGCACCAACTCGGCAAGCATCTTTGCATCACCCGGATCAGACTTCGCGCCCGACAACGTGTGGCGATCCCGATACCTCGACGCCGCTTTCGGATTGATCGCGTACACGACATAGCCCGCCTCGACGAGCGCATGCACCCACAGCCCTCGATCGGTTTCGATCCCGACAACGACGTCGCTGGGATCGCCCGCGTGAGTGGCGACGAGGTCATGGAGCTTGGCCATCCCATCGATGCCTTCGGGCAATCGTTTCGCCGCCAGCTTCACGCCGGCGTCGTCGCACACGTAGACGTCGTGATGGGCCTCGGCCCAATCATCGCCAACAAATATCACGCTGATCCTCCTCGCTCGTCGGTCTGGAACTTCGAACCGGAAGGCCACCCTGCGCGTTCTAATGGATCAGTGCTCGAGGCACGACACCCCATCGGTGCTATCGGCAACCCTCACCAACCAACCGGGGCACGGTCTGGAGCCAGAGGTCAAGCCTCTGAATGTGCAAGTGCTCACCGGAAGGCGGCTCGGCCACCACACTGCCACCGCCAAGCGATCACCGCGTGATGTACCCCCATTAGAACGTGCGAGCGACGGGCACGATCGCCCCGCCGAGCCTCACTGCCGGACAGCGGACGGGCTGAAATCGTTGCGGCGACCCGATTGTGGAGCGCTGCACTTGGCCGTTGCCTGGTTGAGCGATATGGCGGTGGGTTCGTGATCTGTTCATGCGCCATCGAGCGTGTTTGGCTAGAGCTGAGTTTGCGATCCGCCGTGGGAGTTCTCGGCTGCTCCGCGATCTCAGAACGACCGCGTCAGGAGAGGCGTTGCCAGCTCGCGGGGCCGGTTGTGAGGAGGCGCGCCGATGAGCGGTAACACGACTTGGACACGTACGGGTCGATCTCGCTGGCGCGCGTCATGCACAACTCGGCCTTGAGCGTGCGGGCTGCGACGACTGCGGGCTCATCTCCGTGCCCGAGCGCCAGCAGATCGACCACGTGCAGAGCGAGCTGTGTCTGAGCGTCGTCGGCAAGAGCGCGCGCTCGGTCGAGTACTGCCTCTGGATCGGTGATCGCGGACAGGACTGCCGCGGCGGCCTCGGGAGGCGGGGCGGGATGCAGCGTGGTCGGGTTGCGATCCCACCACCCGTTCTCCTCCCGGTAGGCGTCGCGCACGATGTAGTCGGGCGCGCCGTACGTCGCGCGCATCCACGGCTGATCGAACAGTTCGTCGGGATAGGTGATGTCGGCGAGGATCTCGCCCTCGTTCATCCCGGCGTTCATCCGTTCGACGACTGCGTCGCGGACCCAGCGCAGCGCTTCGGCCGTACGTGTGAGCTGTTCGTTGATGTTGTCGCCCTCGATCAGCGGACCGAACTCGGTCAACAGTCGAGTGGCGCCGAGTGCGCCGAGCCGGTCCAGCGTCTCGGCCCAACGGATCGTGAAGCGTTGCGTGCGCAATGGTGTGCCGATATTGGGGATCGTGAAACCAGGGGTCGCCGCACCGCCGAGCAGCAGGCCATCGTCGGGCAACCACACCGCGATCGCGTCGTCGGTCTCCGACGGTGCCCAGATCAAGTGGACTCGGCGGTTGCCCTCGACGAGGGTCATCTTGTCGGCAAACGTCTCGGTCGGGTCGTGGAGCGCGAAACCAGGTTCGAGCACTTCGAGAGGGACAGGCTGGCGCGACGGGAACTGCACCGCGGCCATTCGCAGTTGGAGTCCTTCGGTTTCGCGGTAGCGGGCGTACCGGGTGCGCACGTTCTCATGTGCCACGAGCCGGGCCGGTGGATCGCCGCGCTCGGTGTTGTGCTCCTGCCAGATCGGTACTGATGAGTTGTAGCCGTGGTGGCCGTGGCTGTACACGATCGCGTGCACCGGTGCGTCGGTGTTTTCCCGAAGCTTCTCGATCATTCCTTTGGCGTGGGCGAGGCCGCTCGCGTCGACGATGACGACGCCGGAGTCGGTTTCGATTGCCAACGTGTTGCCTTGGCCTGGCAACACGATGAGGCCTGGTCCGATCACTTGTCCAGCGAGTTCACCCACGAGAATGCTCATGTCTCACTTTCGCGGCCTGGAGCCGGCTTTCCCGAGGCGGGCGGAACGGTGAGGCCATGCGCAAGAGGTGGGTAGCGCTCTGGTGTTGAACGCCCGGGAAGATCTCCTCGCTGTAGAGGAAGACGGCGTCGAGCAAGCCTTCGGGAGCGAGGACGGGCACTCGACCTGTTGCGAGGTCCTCGTCGTTGGTGACGCCGCATGCGCCTACGAAGTGGTCGGCGTGGCTGTGGGTGTAGATGAGCCCGACGACTGGTCGTTCGCCCACCGTTGTGTTGAGCAATTCGAGCGCGGCGGCCGACGTCTCGGTCGTCGTGAGGGGGTCGATGACGTTCGAGCCGGTGTCGCCCTCGATGAAGGTGATGTTCGAGACGTCATAGCCCCTCACCTGACAGATGCGATCGGTCAGTTGGAAGAGCCCGTGAAGGTTGTTGAGCTCCCCTGACGTCAGAGACTCGGATTGACCGTGTCGTGCGCATCGCCGTCGATGAATGAGAACCGGTCCATGTCCCAGACCACGTCGTCGTTGTGGATGCCGGTGAGCACCAGGTGTCAGCCGGGCGATGAGCCCACGGTCGCTCCTGACCGAGTCGTCGCGGTCGTCGAGCTGGAGGGCGGCGCCCATCTCGTCGTTGGCGGTCTTCGTGCAATCCCGTTGCCGGTTTGTGCTTGGTGTTCTCCTCGATCAGACGTTGATGATGTTGGTGATGATGGGCGGGAGCTCGTTCTCTGGCAGCAGGTAGCGAGCAAGCAAGATCGTCTCGGTGCGACCCTTGGTGTCGAGCCAGTTGCCGGTGCCGGGGTCGCCAGGGCCGACGAGGATCTTGACGGTGCCGTCCGCTTGGCGTTGGGCTCGAGCGTCGTTGATGCACACCGACTGGCCGTCGCGAAATTCTGGTGACTCCAGCCACCAGTTGTTGAGGTGCACGCTCCAGTAGCGACACTGCGGCGGGTCGAGCTCCAGCTCCAAGGCCTGTCCAGGATCGAGTTGCACGTAGCAGAGTTGGTAGTGGTTGTGCGGCGTGCCCGCCATCTCGGAGACGAGATCGGCGCCCGCCTCATTCATGATGTTCGGCCGCAGCCGGAGCTCGGCGGAGAGCCGAACGGTCGCGTCGTTCACCCAACTCAGACCCAGACCGAGCAGACCGAGGAACGACGTGATCCGATCCGCGTCGAGCTCGGGACGATGTTCGAGTTCGGGGGAAACCTGTTCGACCTCGAACGTGGCTTTCACCCCATTGGCCCGGTCGTGGGTGTACTCGCGAATGATGACAAACGCAGCGTCCTCGCCCAGGTCGAGCCAATTGCCGCCCGCGTCCGGTCCACCGACGGTCAACGACAGGGTGCCGTCGGCGTTGATCTCGAGTTCGCCGTCGTGGAGATCGGCGACCACGCGATCGGTGATGCCGGCGCGGTAGGCAGTGAACGAGATGTACGGCGATTCGCCCCGCGTACCCGTGACTCGGTACACGCCGCCCTTGGCGACGCTGAACTGTTGGTAGATCGTGTCGGGGCAGTCCGCGAAGAGCTTGCGCGTCGGCGACTCAGCCCAGAACAACTCTGGCTTGTGGCCGCTCGGAAACTCGAGAAACTGTTCCTCGCGGTACGCGAGCTGGCGCAGGATGAAACGTAGTCCATCAGCTCGTTCGACATCGGTCGGTGCCGATTCGAGCGCATCATGGCCCATCGTCCTGAGGCTCTCGGTGAACGCATCCCATGCGTCTCGCAGCTGCAACTCGTTCGTTTCGGTATTGGCGTCGGTCTCCGTCATCAGGGCCCTCTCGGTAGGTAGGCAAACGTATACCTAGAAGTAGTCATTTGTCTACCGATTTCTGGCAGGATGCACGCATGGCATCACGACGGACCGCCCAGCAGATCATCGACGCTGTCGCCGAAGGCGCCACCGAACTCTTCCTCGAACGCAGCCCGTCAGCCGTGTCGGTCCGAGAGATCGCCGCCGCCGCAAACGTCAATCTCGGTCTCATCCACCGCTACGTCGGCTCCAAGGACGAAATCATCACACTCGTCCTCAGCCGCCACACCGAGCGCGCTACCGCAGCGATCGCTGCCGCGTCCGACAGCAGCCAAGCCCTCGACACGATCGCCATGGCAGTCGTCGACAACCCCACAACTGGGCGCCTCGTCGCCGGACTCATTCTCGACGGTGTCGACGTCGCCGCAATCAAGGGCGATTTCCCACTACTCGACCTACTCGCGAAGGACCACAGTCCCGTCGACGCCGCAATCACCTACGCCCTCGCCCTCGGCTGGGAAGTATTCGGCCCATCCCTCCTGAACGCCGCCGGCACATCGCCCAGCAATCGACAACTGGCCGGCAAACTCGCCCAAGCGCTCAAGGCGGTCGGTACCGCTCACGACGAACCAGCGTCGGCTTGAGGCAATTCCGCGATGCTGCACGATCCACTCTGGCCCACAGCGTCGAACCGCAGTACGGATACATCTGACAATCATCCGGAGGGGCTGCGCGAACCCGCCCGCTATCGGCTGTGAGGATTTCTTGGCCGGTCACGTATGCGAGCGGCCGACCGTCCCACAATGCTCGACCGGCTGAGCGTCGAGGGGTGCCACCTACCGCCGAATAGACGGATGATCCATGTGTGCTCCGATGAGTTGGGGCCGATCAACTTGCAGCCCCATCCGGGCAAACAGTGGGCTGTCAAAGGTGGTGGAGACAGCGAACAACGTCGAGCTCGCGTACACGCCGCTCCTCGCGTCATGGCTCAACCGGATCAAAACCCAGTTCCAAGCCCTGCGCTACTTCGCGCTCGACGGCACAGACCAACCCACCCACCAAGCCCAAGCACGAATGATCAGCCTCTACATCCGCTGGCGCAACACCAACGCCCGCAACCGCCAACTCACCGAACTCGTCAACCGCGCAAACGTTGCTCGACGTGCCACTAAGTTGGGCGGATGGCTCAGGGTGCTGCGTTCTTCGATCTGGATCGGACGTTGTTGGCGGGGGCATCGGGAGAGATCTTCTCCGAGGCGATGCAGCGGGCGGGACTCTCGAGTGGACCGTTCCCGGGGGAGAAGTTCCTGTTCGGTCTCTTCCATCGGATCGGCGAGACGCTGCCGGCGATGGCGATCGCACGTCAAGGTGTCACCCTCGCGAAGGGCCGGCCGGCCGCAGCAGTGCGAGCGGCGGCAGAGACGGTCGTCGAGCAACTGGTCGATCTGGTCCAGCCCTTTGCGGAAACGGCCCTCACGACCCATCGGGAGGCCGGCCGGCCGATCGTGCTGGCGACCACCACACCGTACGACCTGGTCAAGCCGTTCGCCGATGCGCTCGGCTTCGACGATGCGGTTGCCACGCGCTACGCGGTCGACGCAGACGGCAACTACGACGGAACCCTCGACGGCCCGTTCGTCTGGTCGGCGGGCAAGCTCGCTGCGATCCGGGACTGGGCCGATGACCACGGCGTCGACCTGGCCGAGAGCTGGGCGTACTCCGACAGCTTCTACGACACGCCGATGCTCGACGCCGTCGGACACCCCGTCGTCGTCAACCCCGACCCGCGGATGGTGCTCGTCGCCGCCACTCGTCGGTGGCCGACCGTCAACCTCGACGTGTCGCCCGGCGTCGTCAAGATCCCCGTGCGTCGGGCCTCGAAGTCCAGGATCTGGCGCTGCCGACTCAACCGATCGGCGATGTACCCATACGCCCGATTCGACATCGGCGACGTCGGCACCATCCCGAGCAGCGGGCCGTGCATCCTCGTGGGCAACCACCGCAGCTACTTCGACGTGTCGGCGATGTCGCTGGTGATCGCGAAGAGCGGTCGCCCCGCACGCTTCCTCGGCAAGAAGGAGGTCTTCGACGCACCGATCGTCGGTCAGGTCGCAGCGGCGATGGGCGGGATCAGAGTCGATCGGGCGACCGGCTCCGACGAGCCACTCCAGGCCGCGGCCGATGCGCTGGCCGGTGGTGAGATGGTGACGATGATGCCGGAGGGCACGATCCCGCGCGGGCCGGCGTTCTTCGATCCGGTGCTGCGCGGCCGGTGGGGAGCGGCCCGCCTCGCGCAGATGACCGGGGCGCCGGTGATTCCGGTCGGACTCTGGGGGACGGAGAAAGTGTGGCCACGTTCCAACCGATTGCCGAACATGCTCAACTTCACCGACCCGCCGGTCGTCCGGGTGAGAGTCGGTCCGCCGGTCAAGCTGAAGGGCAAGTCGCTCGACGCCGACACGAAGCGGATCATGAAGGGCATCGTCGCGCAGCTCCCCGATGAGGCTCGCGAGCAGCGCACGCCGACCCGCGACGAGCTGTTGGCGACGTTCCCGCCCGGGTACTCGGGTGACCCCGAGCAGGAGTACACCCGACGACCGGGCGAGGACTGACCCCGTGGAGCACGCCGACACTCACCCGCGCAGGTAGTCGGCCAACCGATTGGATCGGGCGAGTTCGTGATCGCCGGAACCCGACCACCGGTGGTGGAGACCCATCAGAACGAGGCGACGCTGCGGGACGACCTCGGTGCCCGCGAACTCGATCGTCTCGAACAACTCCTCGTCCGGCACGCCGCCCAGGTCGAACATCAGGAGCTGCGTGTCGAGCTGCAACATCTCGGCGGCGACCCCCATCCGGTCGACGACCTCGTCGACCGAACCGCAGATGCCGACCGTCGAGATCATCGTGTCGAAGTCGCCGACGCCGAAATCGCCTCCGTCGCGACCGGAACGGCGTTGGGATTGAACGACCCAGCGCGCGACGGCATCGAGGTACGACAGGTACCGAGGCTTCCACCGTTCCCGTGCAGCGTTTCCGTCCGGTGCCACCCAGAAGTGGCTGCAGCAGCCGATTCGGCGGTCGGCCGGGTCCCGACCCGCCGCATCCCACTGCCGGATGTACGACTCGACGACCGGTGCGAACATCTCCCAGGTGCCGACCACCGTCGGGAGCATGAGGCCGGCTCCGATGTCGACCGCCAGCTCGATCGTGTCAGGTGACCACCCACCTCCGATCCAGATGGGCGGTCGGGGCCGCTGCTCGGGTCGCGGATGGACCAGCACGTCGACGAGCGGGGTGCGATGCTCGCCCGTCCACGTGACGGGTTCCTCGGCCCGCCAGAGGCGGTCGATCAGCCGGACGTTCTCGCCGAATCGGGACGTCGCGTCGTCGGCCGATTGTCCGAAGAAGGTGTAGACGTCGGGATAGATGTTGCCGCGTCCGAAGCAGGGCTCGAGTCGTCCGCCGGACAGGACATCGACCGTGCCGTAGTCCTCGGCGACGCGCACCGGGTCGAGGTTCGCCGCGAGCGCGACACCATTCGACAGTCGGATGGTGGAGGTGCGCGCCGCGATGGCGGCGAGCACCACGGGCGGTGAGGTCAGGATGTAGTCGGAGAAGTGGTGTTCGCCGAGGTGGATGGCACCGAAACCCGACCGCTCGGCGACCACCGCCTGCTCGACGATCTGTCGGTGGCGGTCGCCTTCCGTCGGGCGGTGCCCGGTCACCGGATCGGGCAGCCAGTCACCCAGGCTGAGCACGCCGACGTCCATTCGGCACGGTACCGAAGGGCGGTCAGAAAATTCTGGTCCGAAGTCATCCGGATCCCCGACGCGGCTCCGAAGACCTCATGACTTCGCCCCACCCCCCGAGTTCGAGGAGCGGAGCCCAACGTGAACAACCCCCACCAAGGAGACATGACATGAAGACCACCTCACGTCGCACACCCCGCCGCTTGGCCGCCGGCATCGCCGTCGGTGCGCTCGCGCTCACTGCGTGCGGCTCCGACAGCAATGACGCCGAAGAGCCGGCAACCACCGAGGCTGCCGCCGAAGAGTCCGGCGACACGAGGCCGCCGAGGACGAGGCCGCCGCTGAGGGCGGCACGATCGTCGACGTCGCTGTCGGCGCCGGCACCTTCGACACGCTGGTCGCTGCGGTGACCGCCGCCGACCTGGCCGAGACGCTGTCGGGCGAGGGCCCGTTCACGGTGTTCGCGCCGACCGACGACGCGTTCGCTGCACTGCCCGACGGGCTCGTCGATGCGCTGCTCCTCCCGGAGAACAGCGAGCGCTGACCGCGATCCTCACGTACCACGTGCTCGGTGCCGAGGTGCCGTCGTCCGATGTCGCTCCCGGTGACGTCGAGACGCTGCAGGGTGAGAGCATCACGATCGCGGTCGATGGCGGCACCGTGATGGTCAACGACGCCACGGTCACCGCTGTCGATGTCGAGGCCAGCAACGGTGTGATCCACGTGATCGACGCCGTGCTCGTGCCGCCGAGCATCGACGTCACCACGCTGCTCTGATCCCTCGGTAGCAATCAATCTCCCCCCGACGTTGCCGTCGGTGACCGGATCCGCCTCCGGTCACCGGCGGCATCGTCGCGTTTCGGGCAAGATGCTCAGATGAGTTCGCTGCCTGCTCCGATCGACCTGTTGCCACACCGCCCACCGTTCCTGCTCGTCGACGAACTGATCGCGATGGAGCCGGGCGTCTCCGCGACCGGTGTGTGGCGGTTGACGGGCGAGGAGTTCTTCTTCGCCGGTCACTTCCCCGGCCGACCGACGCTGCCCGGCGTGCTGATGTGCGAGTCGATCGCCCAGGTCGGCGCCTGTGCCGTGCTCGCCGACGAGCGATTCGCCGGCAAGCTCCCGCTGTTCGGTGGGCTCGATGGTGCTCGCTTCCGACGCCAGGTCGTGCCCGGTGACGAACTCGTCATCGAGGTGCAGCTCGGCCGGATGTCGGCTCGCGCCGGCAAGGGGTCGGGAACCGTAAAGGTCGGCGGCGAGGTCGCCACCAGTTGCGACCTGATGTTCGTCCTGGCCGACGTCTGACCATCGGGTCGAGCTCCATGCGGTTGAGTCCCGACGATGTCAAGGTGCTGCGGCTTCGGCCCGAGGTCTCGGGTCGATGCCGGCATCGACCCCATTCGGTTCGAGTGGTCGTTCGTGAACGCCGCGAGCGTGGCTGAACGACTACGACGCGGGAGCGATGACGACGGACCCGTTGTGGCCACCGAACCCGAAGTTGTTCGAGATCGACGGACCGGGTGTCCAGGGTCGTGGCTCGCCGACGACGAGATCGATCTCCATGCCCTCGTCGGGCGCCGTCGTGTTCGCCGTCGGCGGGATCAACTCGTGCTGGATCGACAGCACCAGCGCAGCGGCTTCGAGCGCGCCGGCGGCACCGAGCGCGTGGCCGGTGACGCCCTTGGTCGAGACGACCGGAACGGCGTTCGGTCCGAACACCTCGGTGATCGCGTCGGCCTCGGCAGCGTCGTTCAGCGGTGTCGACGTGCCGTGGGCGTTGACCTGGCCGACGTCGCCGGCTCGATGCCCGACTCGGCGAGCGCGAGACGCATGCAGGCGATCGCGCCGACGCCGCCGGGGGACGGCGCCGTGATGTGGTGGGCGTCGGCGTTGCTCGCACCACCGAGCACTTCACCGAGGATGTCGGCGCCGCGCGCCTCGGCGCCGCACCACTCCTCGAGGATCAAGACGGCGCTGCCTTCGCCCATGACGAATCCGTCGCGGCCGGCGGCGAACGGCTGGCTGACGCCCGAGCGTCGAGAGCGCCGTCATGTTCTGGAAGCCGGCGAGCCCGGTGATCGTCCCGGCCGACTCGGCGCCGCCGGTGGCGACGGCGTCGACGACGCCCCACTTGATCAGTCGGGCGGCGTAGTTGATTGCGTGGCTGCCGGCCGCGCAGGCGGTCGTGATCGTCTCGTTCGGACCCTGGAGGCCGTAGCGCATCGAGATCGCTGCACCGGAGGCGTTGGTCATCATCATCGGGACGAGGAACGGCGACACCCGTCGCTCGCCCTTCTCGAGGCGGACCTGGATCTGTTCCTCGAGCGTGTGCAGCCCGCCGACGCCGGTGGCGAAGATCGTGCCGAAGCGACCGGCGTCGACGCCGATCGCATCGAGTCCTCCGGCCTGCTCGAAGGCCTCGGCGGCGGCGGCCAGCGAGAACTGCTCGACGCGATCGGCGCGGCGAGCCTGCTTCGCGTTCTCGAAGTACGGAGTCGGGTCCCAGTCGTCGATCTCGAGCGAGCGTCCGCTGGTTGCGCCGGGGCCGAGCAGCCCTGACCAGTAGTTCTGCGCGCCGATGCCGGCCGGGGCGACGACACCGAGCCCGGTGATCGCGACCCGACGCGACCCGGCCGGGTCGGTCGTCATGATCGTGAACTCAGACCTTGGCGGCCACGAGGTCGTAGGCGGACTGGACGGTCTCGACGCCTTCGAGTTCTTCCTCGGGGACCTCGATGTCGAATTCCTCTTCGAGCGCCATCACGAGCTCGACCAGGTCGAGGCTGTCGGCGTCGAGGTCGTCGCCGAACTTCGCGTCGGGGACCACGGCGCTCTCTTCGACCGAGAGCACCTCGACGGCGCACTTGCGGAAGCGGGCGAACAGTTCTTCATTCACGGGAATTCTCCAATTCGTTGGTTGTGTCGGGATTGTAGGGGTGAGCATGGCCGTCAGTGCCCCATTCCGAGGCCACCGTCGACGGGGATGACCGCGCCGGTGATGTACGCAGCGTCGGGCCCCGCCAGGAAACTGACGACGCCGGCGATCTCGTCGGGATCGGCCATGCGCGCCGAGCGGCACCACGGAGGTGATCGCGGCGAGCTGGTCGTCGGACAGCGCTGCGGTCATGTCGGTGGCGACCGGGCCGGGGGCGACGACGTTGACCGTGATCGAACGCGAGCCGAGCTCACGGGCGAGGGAGCGGGCGAACCCGACGAGCCCGGCCTTGGACGCCGCGTAGTTCGACTGGCCGGCTTGACCGAGCAGGCCGACCACCGACGACATCAGGATGATCCGACCGGTGCGCGCCTTGAGCATGCCCTTCGCGGCGCGCTTGGTGACGCGATACGACGCCGTGAGGTTCGCGTCGATGACGGCGGCGAAGTCGTCCTCGGTCATCCGCAGCAGCAGGCCGTCCTTGGTGACGCCGGCGTTCGAGACGAGGACCTCGACGGTGCCGCCGAAGTGCTCCTCGACCGCGGCGAAGGCGGCATCGACCTGGGCGGAGTCGGTGACGTCGCACTGGACGCCGAACAGACCGTCGGGCGGCGGCGACGAGTTGTACGTGACGGCGACACGGTCGCCGGCGGCGGCCAATCGGCGCGCGCACGCGAGGCCGATGCCGCGTGAGCCGCCGGTGACGAGGACGATCCGTCCGGTGGTCGGCTGGGTCGGTCATGTGGCGTCTCCGGAGTACCTGGTGGCGTGCGGACTCCAGCGGATGACGGCACTGGCGGCTGACATTCCGGCACCGAATCCGACGAACAGGATCAGGTCGCCGTCGGTGACACGGTCCTGGTCGAGCGCTTCGGCGAGGGCGAGCGGAACCGACGCCGACGACGTGTTGCCGGTTCGATCGAGCACGATCGATGCTCGTTCCATCGGGATGTCGAGGCGTTCGAGCGATGCGGAGATGATCCGGATGTTCGCCTGGTGGGGCACGACCACGGCGATGTCGTCGGCGGTGACGCCTGCGCTCGCCATCGCGTTCGTGGCCGAATCGGCCATCAGGCGGACGGCCCGGCGGAAGACCTCGCGTCCTTCCATCTGGAGGAAGCCACCGATTTCGGCGTACAGGGCGCTCTCGGCCTCGCCGAGTGAGTCGAGGTCCCAGCCGAGCATCTGGCCCGGTCCGTCGACCGCTTCGACCACCACGGCCCCGGAACCGTTGCCGAAGAGGATGCCGGTGTTCCGGTCGGTGTAGTCGGTGATGCGATCGAGCGTGTCGGTGCCGATGACGAGCACGGTGCGGGCGCCCATCGCGATCAGGCCGTGAGCGTTGACGAGCGCATAGACCCAGCCCGAGCAGGCTGCGTTGAGGTCGAACGCCCCGCACGACGACAGACCGAGCAGGTTCTGCACGGTCGACGACGTCGCCGGCACCGCACGGTCGGGCGTGGTCGTCGCCAGGATCAGCGCGTCGACGTCGGCCGGGTCGACGCCCGCCATGTCGAGCGCGGCTTGTCCCGCCTCGGCCGACAAGCCGGCGGTGGTGCCGCCGACGTGGCGTTGCGAGATGCCGGTCCGATCACGGATCCACACGTGGTCGGTGTCCATCATCGATTCGAGGTCGATGTTCGTGAGGATCTTCTCCGGCAGGGCGGTTCCCCAGCCGGTGATGACGGCACCTCTGACGCCGACGGGAGTTGCAGGCATGACGATCAGTCCGTTCTGAGCCAGGCGATCGGCTGGCGGAGGGTGACTCGCTCGGTGTCGACGGCGATGTAACTCTGGAGGAGTCCGGCGAAGGGCGAGCGGACCTCGGCGTCGCCGACGTGGCCGATCACGGTGCCGACGTCGATCCGTGACCCCTCGCCGATGCCGTCGACGGGCGTGAACAGCCCGGCGGCCGGACTGACCACGAGTCGTTCGACGGCGAACAGGTGCTCGCCTTCGAGTTGGGTGACGTGGCTGGTCGCTGAGGCGTCGACCCACTCGAGCAGCTTGTCGAGGTCGTCGGGCGTGGCGATCGAGATCGTCCGCCCGGACGTCGTGCGCTTGGCCATGCCGCTGAGGACGCCGCCGGGTCCGAGTTCGGCGAAGTCGGTGACGCCTTCCGACTCGAGGGTGAGCAGGCTCTGGCGCCATCGCACCGGGCTCGACAGCTGCGCCGACAAGCAGGCTCGTCCAGTCGGCACCGAGGTGATGTGGCTTGGCGTCGACGTTCGACACGACCGGAACGTCGCTGTCGCGCGGTTCGGCCGCGCTGATCGCGTCGCGGAGTCGATCTCGTGCCGCCGTCATGAACGGCGTGTGGAACGCGCCCGACACCTGGAGACGCCATGACGCGCTTCGCGCCGAGATCCTTCGCGTGCGCCGACGCCCTGTCGACGCCGTCGGGCGACCCGGCGATGACGACCTGGCCCGGAGCGTTGTAGTTCGCGACCCACACGTCGGCGTCGGCGAGGTTGCAGGCCACGCCGACCTGGTCGTCGTCGAGGCCGAGGACTGCGGCCATCGTGCCCGGTTGCGCGAGGCCGGCGTCGTGCATCGCCGCAGACGCGCGCCGACACGAGGCGGATACCGTCGTCGAAGCCGAGCGCGCCGGTCGCCGTGAGCGCGGTGTACTCGCCGAGGCTGTGGCCGGCGCAGAAGCTCGCGTCGATGCCGATCCGGCTGACCGCGTCGAGCACCATCAGGCTCGACACGAAGGTGGTCAGCTGGGCGTTGCGGGTGTCCTTCAGCTCGTCGGCGTCGGCGTCGCAGAGCAGCGCCGCGACGTCGCGGCCGGCGACGTCGCTCGCCTCGTCGACGAGCTCCCAACTCTCGTGATCCTGCCAGGGGCGACCCATGCCGGGGCGCTGCGACCCCTGTCCGGGGAAGGTGAAAGCGAGCATGATGGCCGAATCTAGACGAGCATCGACGGGCTTCCGGCCTTACCGATCGGTAACCCGCAGCCGGACTGACGCGGAACGTCGTGTTGCATTCCTCGACACGAATCGTCAAGAATCAGTCAAGTCGACTGAGGGACGGTACGACATGAGCAGGCGAGCCGGACTGATTGCGTTGGTGGGCGCCGTCGGCGTCGCAGCAGCAGCGGTCATCGGGTCGCCCGGACGGGCGGTGTCCGAGGTCCGGATCACGGCGGCAGGCGACTACGCCGTCACGAGCGCGACCGCAGCCGTGCTGGGCGAGGTCGCCAGTATCGACCCCGACGCCCACCTCGCGCTGGGCGACCTGGCGTATGGGTACGTGTCGAACCCGTATCAATGGTGTGACTTCGTGAAGCAACAGGTCGGAGAGGGCTTTCCGTTCCAGCTGATCTCGGGGAACCACGAGAGCAACGACAACAACGACGGTGACATCAACGACTTCTCCGCGTGCCTTCCGAATCAGGTCCCCGGGATCATCGGCACCTACGGCCGTCAGTACGCCATGGACTTCCCGCAGAACGCGCCGCTCGTGAGGGTCATCCAGGCCAGCCCCAACCTGACGTTCGAAAACGGTCGACTGACCTACAGCACCGGTGATGCCAACTGGACGTGGCTGTCGGAGGCGATCGACGCCGGCAGGGCGAAAGGTGCGCGTTGGATCATCGTCACGTCCCACTATCCGTGCCTGACCGTCGGCACCAACGGGTGCCCGCCGGTCGACGACTTCTACGACCTGTTGGTCGAGAAGGGCGTCGATCTCGTGCTGCACGGGCACGAGCACTCCTACGCGCGCACCCACCAGCTGGCCAGCGGTGTGCCGGGTTGCCCGTCGATCGCCGTCCGCTCCACCAATGCCGCCTGCATCGCGGATCAGGACGACGCCTATGGCGCCGGGTACGGAACGGTGTTCGCGACCGTGGGGACCGGCGGGATCGAACTGCGTGACGTCAACCCCGCTGACAGCGAAGCGGGCTACTTCGCCGCGTGGTCGGGTGCGAACTCGACCCCCACCCATGGCGTGCTCGACCTGTCGATCACCGACGATCAGCTCGCGGCGAGTTTCGTCGACGTGACGGGAGGTGGATTCACCGACGCGTTCACGATCACCAGCGGGCTCCCCGCGCCGACGACCACGACGCTCCCACCGACGACCACGACACCACCACGACGAGCATCCCGACGACGACTCATCCCCACGACGACGAGCACGACCACCCGACGACGACCACCACCACGACGACCACCACGACGCTCCCGACAACGACAACGACGACGACCGCCACGACGGTTCCGGCCACGACCACGACGGTTCCGACGACGACCACGACGGTTCCGGCCACGACCACGACGGTTCCGGCCACGACCACGACGACCACGACGGTTCCGGCCACGACGACCACGACGGTTCCGGGCGTCCCACCGCTGGCGATCGACACGTTCACCCGTGTGTCGAACTCCGGTTGGGGTGTGTCTGACTCGGGTGCGGTGTGGAGTTCCTCTTCCGCGTCGGCGTTCTCGGTCAGCGATGGCGTCGGCCGCCTGGCGAGCCCGTCGGGGCGCTCCAGGTCCTCCTTCCTCCCATCGGTGTCGTCGGCCGACACCGACCTCACGCTCACGCTGTCGGTCGACAAGGTGGGGACCGGCAGCGGTCACTACATCTCGCTCATTCCGCGGTCGGCGGGTGGCAGCGACTACCGAGCGCTGGTGCGATACGAGTCGAGCGGACGGCTGACCGTGCGCATCACTCGCGGGTTCTCCACGATCGCGCCCGAAGTCGTCGTGCCCGGGGTGTCAGCTACTGCGGGGACGAAGCTCGACGTTCGGGTGCAAGCGATCGGGACCAGCCCGACCACCGTGCGGGCGAAGGTGTGGGCGGAGGGCACTCCCGAGCCGGCCTCGTGGACGAATTCGGTGACGGACGACGCCGCAGCGCTGCAGCAGCCCGGAAGTATCGGTGTGTACGCGTACCTGTCGAGCCGAGCGACCAATGCTCCGATCGTGATCTCGGTCGACGACCTCGTCGTCACCGCTCCCTGATTCGGGCGTCAGCGCCGCGGGACCGCAGTGCGTCTCGCTGAGGCGGTGCGGAGTTCGGCGGTGTCCCCGAGTCGGACTCGAACCGACACTGAACGGTGTGTCAAGGGGGCGCTCGCAGGGTTCTGACAGGGGCAATCAGGGTGACCCGCTCACCACTCGGTGAGCACGGCAGGTCAGTAGAGGAACATCGGCTTGCCGCCGACGTGGCGGATCTTGGGCCGATACGTATTCACGTCGTACATCTCGCCGGTGTCCACACGCTTGACTCCTTCGCCGATCAGCGAGATCGGGACATTGGTGTAGGTGCCACCCCGGAGGGCGACCATCCGGCCCGACAGCCCTTCCATCGCGAGGTCGGTGGCCATCACCGCATAGTTGGAGGCAACCATCAGATCGAGCGAGTCCGGGCTGCCCGACCGCATGAGATAGCCGATCGTCTGGTTGATGATGTTGATGCCAGTGATCTCCTTGAGCATCGCCCCGACCTGCTGCCCGATGCCCCCGAGCTTGCGGTGGCCGTAGGCGTCGGCCTCACCGCTGAGCGACATCTCGCCGCCTTCTACGACGGCGCCCTCCGAGACCGTCACCATCGCGTACTTGCTCGGGTTCGAGTTCCGGTCGGCCACGATGAAATCGGCGAGCCGGTCGATGTCGACGGGAACCTCCGAGATCACCGCACGGTCCACGGCGGCCAGGTAGGCGGTGATCAGTGAGGTCTCACCGCTGTAGCGGCCGAACAACTCGATGACGGCGATGCGCTCGTGCGAGCCGGTGCTCGTACGCAGATTGTGGATGAACTGCACGCCTCGCGTCACCGCGGTGGAGAACCCGATGCAGTAGTCGGTGCCGTGCACGTCGTTGTCCATCGTCTTGGGGATGGCGATGACGGGCACACCTTCGTTGTGGAGGCGCAGCCCGTACGACAAGGTGTCGTCGCCGCCGATCGGGATGAGGACGTCGATTCCGAGCGCGTCGAGCACCTTCAGGGCGTGGGGCGTGAAGTCATACGGCGGTTCGGCACCGCCCGGGGCTCGAGGAAGTCGGGGACGTCGCCGGGCTTGACCTTGCCCGGGTTGGTTCGCGAGCTGTGGAGCACGGTGCCACCCGAGCGATCGATCGTGCGGACCCACGTGTCGTCCATCGGTTGGGTGAACTCGGCGAAGGTGCTCGGGTCGTCGGGGTTGGCGAACAGCAGCCCGGCCCAGCCGCGCCGCAGGCCGACCACTTCGTGGCCCTGCTCCGAGGCGCGGTTGACGACGGCCTTGATTGCTGCGTTGAGGCCGGGGACGTCGCCGCCCCCGGTCAGGATGCCGATTCTCATGTGCGGTCCCTTCAGGCGATCGTGACGTCGTTGCAGAGGTAGACGTCCTGGATCGCATTGAGGATCGCGACGCCGTCGTCCATCGGCTTCTGGAATGCCTTGCGGCCGCTGATCAGTCCGGTGCCGCCCGCCCGCTTGTTGATGACGGCGGTCGCGACGGCGTCCTGCAGGTCGTTGCTCCCCGATGCGCCACCGGAGTTGATGAGGCCCATCCGGCCCATGTAGTTGTTGGCGACCTGGTAGCGGGTGAGGTCGATCGGGTGGTCGGTGGTGAGTTCGCTGTACACCTTGTCGTGGGTCTTGCCCGCTTTGATCGCCGGGTAGCCGCCGTTGTTCTCGGGCAGCTTCTGCTTGATGATGTCGGCCTCGAGCGTGACACCCAGATGATTGGCCTGGCCGGTGAGGTCGGCCGAGGCGTGGTAGTCGACACCGTCGACCTTGAACGCAGAGTTGCGGAGATAACACCACAGCACGGTGAACATGCCGAGCTCGTGGGCCTTCTGGAACGCCGCCGACACCTCCTGCAGCTGGCGCACCGATTCGTCGGACCCCCAGTAGATGGTCGCACCGACACCGACGCAGCCCATCTCGAAGGCCTGTTCCATCGAGGCGAACATGATCTGGTCGAACGTGTTCGGTGTGGTCAGCAGTTCGTTGTGGTTGAACTTGAGGATGAACGGGATCTTGTGGGCATAGGAGCGGGCGACCGATCCGAGCACCCCCAGCGTCGATGCGACGGCGTTGCATCCGCCGGCGATCGCCAGCTCGCAGATGTTGGCCGGGTCGAAGTAGATCGGGTTCGGCGCAAAGCTGGCGCCCGCGGCGTGTTCGATGCCCTGGTCGACGGGGAGGATCGAGACATAACCGGTGCCCGCCAGGCGGCCGTGGTCGTAGAGCGACTGGAGGTTGCGGAGCACGGCGGGGTTGCGGTCGGTCTTCGATGTCACCCGGTCGATGAAGTCCGGCCCGGGCAGGTGGATCTGATCCTTGGGGATCGTCCCGCACGTGTGGTCGAGTAGAGGTTCGGCCTGATCGGCGAGAACTTGTTGGATGTGTGCATACGTGGACGTCATGGGGTTCCTTCCGGGGGTGGGAGCTGATGCTCGGTTCGGGAGCGACAATCCGAACGAATCACGAGCACGAGCACGGAGTCTACTGTCCCCCAGGCAGCACCCGAATACGGCCGAAAGTCCCGCTCGGGAGCCGTCGCTCGTCGACCACGTCATGAGGCCCGCCGGCAATCGGCGCCACGAGTCCCATGACGGTTCAACCGACCGGGTGAGCGGCCAACGATTCGGCGACCAGGAAGGCTGGGGCTCGACCCCGAGCGCCGCGCAGCGAACTCCACTCGGGTCGCCTCGGCTCCGAAAGCGGCAGAAGTTGAGGGCCGTGGAGCGTGCGGCCGGATCACCACCACGGGCCGATGCCCGCATCTACCGGGTGTTGTGCTTGTACCCCGGGTCGGACTTGAACCGACACTGGACGGTGTTTGAGACCGTTGCCTCTGCCAATTGGGCTACCGGGGCGTACGGCCGATGAGGATACCGGCCACACGCGCCTGCCATGGTCGCGCCATGAGTCAAGGATTGGAACCCGGAATCGGCCGGCGAACGTGGCGGACCATGGAGCCCTATCACGGGGCGATCTACTTCGTCCCGGAGGCCGGGGAGGAGTACGCCGAGGTCGGCCTCGACGACTGGATGTCGGGGTACTTCGCGTCGCGCTCCGCCGCGATGGGTGCGGTCGGCGCCGAGGTCGTGATCGCCACGTTCTTCAACTTCGACCACGATCTGGTGCGGCGCAGCATGGACGGCGTCTGGGAGCAGGCCTCGCCCGCGTCGGTGCTCGACGCTCGGTTGACCGCCGTCGACCGCATGCTCGCGACGAACGTGCTCCCCGTCGCCGACCCGGGCGACATGGCGCGGGCCGTCGAGTTGGTGCGCGCCGCCGCCGATGTGGCCTGCGCTCGACCGGAAGGGCGGCCCCTGTTCGCCGGACACGCGTCGCTCGACTGGCCCGATGACGATCACCTGGCGTTGTGGCACGGGCAGACGCTGTTGCGTGAGTTCCGCGGCGACGGACACATCGCAGCGCTGGTCGATGCCGGTCTGAACGGATGTGAGGCGCTGGTGACCCACGGTGCTGCCGGTGAGGTGCCGGCCGCCGTGTTGCAGGCGACGCGTCGGCGGTCGGACGAGGACTGGAACGCAGCGATCGAGTCGTTGCGGTCGCGAGGATGGCTCGACGCCGCCGGATGCGTTCACCGACGTGGGACGCGCCGCTCGACAGTCGATCGAGGACTCGACCGACCGTCTTGCGGTCGAGCCGTACGCGGCGATCGGCGAAGCTGCCTGTACCGAACTGCGCGGGCTCGTGCGTCCGTGGAGCGCAGCGCTCGCCGCCGTGTTCCCGACCCGTTGAGTCTGCGGCCGTTGAGTCTGCGGCCGCCCGCGTACGATCCGTTTCGTGTCGAAGCGTTCGATCAAACGCAAGCTCGCCAAGACGTCGTCGCGGCTGACCGCGCTGCGCGCCGAGCTCACGGCCGTGGAGGAGCAGATGCGGTACCTCGCCGACGACGCTGACGACACCGCCATCCGGGCCATGGTCGCCGACAACACCGCGGCAACGCGCGAAGCCCGGGAGGCGCGGGAGCACGCCGAGGCCTACCGACGACAACACGCGCGGGTGGTGGCCGAGATCGACGAGTTGGCCCGACGTCAGGACGAGTTGCTCGACGAGTTGGTCGCCGCCGACTGAAACCGACGACGAGCCGATGTCATTCGGCGATGTCCATGTCGTCGAGCGACTCGCCGTCAGCACCGCCGTCGATCTCGTCCGTCTCGGTGGACACGAACGACGTGTCGGAGTGCTCGATCGGGTCGACGTCAGGTTGGGTGAACGGGTCCGCGGTGAGGATCTGGTCCACCACGTGGACATCGAGATCGGGTTCTCGATATTCGTCGCCGTGGTCGATGCCGTCGTACTCGGTCGTGGTCGACTCCTCCTCGAAGCCCGCTCCTTCGCCCCAATCGATGTCGCCATCGCGCCGGCCGACGTCGGTCCGGTATTCGGGGTCGTTCAGATCGATGTCGGCCGGGCCGCGGCCGGGCGCGTCCGGTGCATAGTCTTCGGTCGGGGCCGGCGTGGTGGTGTCGTCTTCGCCGGTGACGAAGTCGACGAACTGGTCGACGCGCATCTCGAGGCGCTCCATCTCCGTCTGCACGTCGTCCGACCCGCTCGTCTGCGGTGCCACGTCGGTGTCGATGGGCAGCGGGAGGTCGGCCACGACCTCCAAGTCCTCCTGTGAGAAGACGTCGCCGTTGGGATTGACCCAGTCCCCGTCGCTGTTCCGGGTGAACTCGACGCTGTCGTCACCCTCGCTCGTCTCGTCGATGGGGAAGTTCAACCGAATGGTGTTGGCGTCCCAGATCTCCAGCCATGTCTCGCCATCATCGCTCTCGATCGTCGTGTGGGGAGAGCCACGGTTGCCCGCCAGTTCGTCCGGCCCCGGGAGCGCTGGCGCCCCGACGTCCGCGTTGAACGGATCGTTGTCGAGGTCGGGCAGGCCGCGCGTCTGATCGAACGAGTCCATCGGGTCGTCCAGCACCCACGACGTGTCGGCGCTCGGACCATCGGTCGGCGGGGTCAGCCGCCCACCGAACAGGCCGCCACCTGCGTCGCCGGTTGTCCGCGGATCGGTGTCGAGTTGCGACGTCACGCCATCGGTCGGGTCGTGCTGCGCGGGGTCGCCCGGAATCGTCCGCTGGGGCGGATCGAGGTCGGGGATCGACGCGTCCGGTTTGCCCGTCTCGACTGCGAGATCGGCGCCTCGGCTGACCGGAGCGTCCACGGGGGCAGCCCGGTCGACCGGCTGGTCGACCGAGTCGAGTGTGTCGGCCGGATCGACCCGGTCGGGTTGTTCGGCGCGGTCGGGGCGCTCGATCGTGTCGTTGGACGACCTGTTGCTCTGACGGCTGGGTCGTGCGGTGGGCAGTTTGGGTGGCATCGGGGTCTCCGTTCTGATGGCGTGCGTCCACCATCGCAACGGTCACTGAAGAAACACCAAAAGGTCTCTGATCAGGCATCGCCGTACGCCAGGCCACCCGAATCCCGCTATAACACTGAGATGCCCCTGCGCGTCGTGATCGCCGAAGACGAAGCCATCATCCGGATGGATCTCCGCGAGACGCTGCAGGAAGAGGGCTACGACGTCGTCGGCGAGACCGGGCGCGGCGACACCGTGGTCGACCTGATCCGGGAAACCAAGCCCGACCTGGCGATTCTCGACATCAAGATGCCGGGTGCCGACGGACTCGAAGCGGCTCGGGTGATCAACGCCGAGCGGTTGTGCGGCGTGTTGATGCTGACCGCGTTCAGCCAGCGCGAAGTCGTCGAGGAAGCGCGTGACGCCGGGGCGCTGGCGTTTCTCGTCAAACCGTTCCAGAAGAGCGACCTGATCCCGGCGATCGAAGTCGCGATGGGACGCTTCCGCGAGCTGACGTCGCTGTCGGGTGAGGTCGACGCACTCGGCGATCAGCTCGAGTCGCGCAAGGTCATCGATCGTGCCAAGGGCGTGCTCATCGACGATGTCGGACTGTCCGAGGGCGACGCGTTCGGCTTCATCCAGAAGACGGCGATGAGCGAGCGGACCCGGATGCGCGACGTCGCCGACCGCATCCTCGACGGCTCACTGCGTCCGCCGGCCGACTGACGTCACGTCCATCGACGACTACACGATCGGAGCCCACGTGGGTACCCACCTCCTCGTCGACGGGAACTCGCTCACCTACCGGGCGTTCTTCGCGTTGCCCACCGACATGGCCACCGCGAGCGGCCAGGTCACCAATGCGGTGTTCGGCTTCACGTCGATGCTCGCCTACGTGCTCAACGAGCAGGAGCCCGAAGGCATCCTCGTCGCGTTCGACCGGCCGGAGCCGACGTTTCGCCACGAGGCCGAGCCCGAGTACAAGGCGCAGCGCGAGGCCGCGCCCGACATCCTCCGCCAGCAGATGGGTCTCGTCCGCGAGGTGCTCGACGCACTCGGCATCCAGACGATCGACGAGGCGGGCTGGGAAGCCGACGACCTGATCGCCACGGCGACCGACGAACTGGTCGCACGCGGCAAGAACGTCATCATCGTCACCGGCGACCGCGACAGCTACCAGCTGGTCGAACGACGAGCACGACGTGAAGGTGATGTACAACAAGCGCGGCGTCAGCGACTACGCGCTGTACGACGAAGCGGGCATCGCGGAGAAGACCGGCGTGACCCCCGACCTGTACGTGCAGTACGCCGCGCTGCGCGGCGACAACTCCGACAACCTGCCCGGCGTTCCCGGGGTCGGGGAGAAGACCGCCGCCAAGCTGATCAACAAGTACGGCGGCCTCGACGGCATCTTCGCCAACGTCGACGAGCAGACGCCGAAGCTGAAGTCGAACCTGATCGAGAACGAGGAGCGGGCGCGCAAGAACCTCGAGCTGATGATCCTGCGCCACGATGCGCCCGTCGAGTCGGTCGACTTCGACGACCTCGTCCCCAAGCCGAACGGCGAGGAGATGAAGCGGCTGTTCGACTTCCTCGAGTTCCGCGCGCTGTCGGGCCGGATCACCGCAGCGATCAACGGGATGGGCGCCGCCGTCGACCTCGGCCCGCAGGAGGAGCAGCAGGAACTCGTCGCCGAGGTGACCGAGGTCGAGAACTCTGCCGAGGCCGCCGCTGCGATCGCCGGCGGTCGAGGCGCTCGACATCGCTGCGACGTGGATCGGTGAGCCGGGTCGCTCGGCGCTGTCCGGGCTCGCGATCGTCACCGAGCCCGAGTCGGCCGAGGTCGACCTGGATCCCCGGACATCTGCTCGACGATCCGGCGGTGCACGCTGCGCTCGCCGCGCACACCGACGTACGCGGCCACCAGATCAAGCCGCTGATGCGGTCGCTGCTCGACGTCGGCGTCTCGCTCGACGGGATCGCACTCGACACCGCGATCGCCGCGTACCTGATCGATCCGGCCGAGGCGCGCTACGACCTGCCGGACCTGATCGAGAAGTACACGGCGTTCGCCCGTCCCGTCCGACGACGCTGCGGGCTCGGGCCAGCTCGACCTCGACGGCACCTCGATGTCCGACGCCGAACTCGCCGGACGGGACGCGCTCGCGGTGCACCACCTCGTCGAGCCGATTCGAGCGAGCCTCGAGGCGCAGGGCATGGCCGAGCTGTACGAGACGATCGAGAACCCGCTGGTGATGGTGCTCGCCAAGATGGAGCACGTCGGCGTCGCGGTCGACATCGAGGAGCTCGAGACGCTGAACAAGAAGCTCACCGACGAGGTCGAGTCGCTGGTCGAGGAACTGCGGACGGTCGCCGAGATGCCCGACCTCAACCTCAACTCGCCGAAGCAGCTGCGCGAGTTGCTGTACGACCAGAAGGGTCTGACGCCGATCAAGAAGACGAAGACCGGCCCGTCGACCGATGCGGCGACGCTCGAGAAGCTGGAGCACGAGTGGCCCGAGTTCCTCGCGCCGCTGCGTCGCCACCGCGAGGTCGAGAAGCTGCGCGGCACGTACGGCAAGGGTCTGCTGGCCGAGGTGGCGCCCGACGGTCGGATCCACGCGACGTTCAACCAGACCGTCGCGCGGACCGGTCGGCTGTCGTCCGACCAGCCGAACCTGCACAACATCCCGGTGCGCTCCGAGGAGGGCCGGCTGTTCCGGCGGGCCTTCGTGGCGTCGCCCGGCACCGAGCTGCTCGTCGCCGACTACAACCAGATCGAGCTGCGCTGCATCGCCCACCTCGCCCAGGACTCGGGTCTGCTCGAGGCGTTCAACAGCGGGCAGGACATCCACAACGCAACGGCCTCGCGGGTGTTCTCGGTCGAGCCGGAGGACGTGACGATCGATCAGCGGTCGAAGGCGAAGATGGTGTCGTACGGTCTGGCCTACGGCATGGAGGCGTACGGGCTCGCGCAGCGGCTCGAACATCCCCGTCGACGAGGCGGCGCCGATCCTCGATGCGTACTTCGTGGCGTTCCCGAACGTGAAGGACTACATGGACCGCACGGTCGAGGAGGCCCGCGAGCGCGGCTACACCGAGACGCTGTTCGGTCGTCGCCGCCCGATCCCCGAGCTGTTGAACTCGAACTTCCGGGTTCGTCAGGCGGGCGAGCGCCAGGCGATGAACGCCGGGATCCAGGGCCTCGCCGCCGACATCTTCAAGGTGGCGCTCGTGCGGATCGACGCGGCGCTGAGCGAGCCGGGCATCGAGAGCCGACTCATCCTGCAGGTCCACGACGAGGTGCTCGTCGAGGTGCCGCCGCGACGAGAAGGACGACGATCGGCGATCTGGTCATCGAGCTGATGCACGGCGCCGCCGACCTCGACGTCCCGCTCGAGGTCAACGTCTCCTGGGGCCACACCTGGGCCGCCGCCAAGGGCTGACCCGTGACCGGTCGACCGTGTCGCACGTGACGGGTCAGACCCGTAACGTGACGCGTGCGGGATCACTGGTTCGAGGACCTGGCCGACCACATGGGCGAGGCGTACCTGCGGTACTCGTTCACCAAGGGCACGGTGCAGGAGGTCGACCACATCGTCGAGGCGCTCGGCCTGCGCCGCGGGTGATCGGGTGCTCGACGTCGGGTGCGGACCGGGTCGCCACGCCCACGAGCTGGCGCGGCGCGGCATCGTGGTCCACGGGATCGACATCAGCGACCGCTTCGTCGAGATCGCCCGGGCCGACGCGCCGGACGGCGCGACGTTCGAGCGGCTCGACGCCCGGTCACTCACGTTCGATGCCGAGTTCGACGCCGTGATCTGCCTGTGCCAGGGGGCGTTCGGGCTGATGACGGCCGAGCGGCGAGGACGAGGTCGTCGTCGCCGGCATGGTCCGGGCGCTGCGACCGCGGCGGGCGGCTCGCGCTGAGCGCGTTCAGCTCGTACTTCGTCGTGAAGTACCACGACGGAGGCGACGTTCGACGCCGACGTCGGGGTCAGTCACGAGCGCACCGAGATCCGTTCCGAGGCCGGCGAATCGAAGACCGTCGAGCTCTGGACCGGCTGTTACACCCCCCGCGAGCTCCGACTGCTGCTCGATGCGCACGGCCTGGACGTCGACTCGATCAGCAGCGTCGAGCCCGGGGCGTACGGCTCGGCACCGCCGACGATCGAGTCGCCCGAGTTCCTCGTCGTCGCGACGCGCGACGCTGAGCATCGGCACGGTCCGCCGCGATCGGTCGGGCGAGTGCGGCTGGGCGAGCGAGCGCTGTTACCATTGCTGAGTCGCGTTCTCGCCCTGAGAACGCACGCCCACTCTCCGGGCGTCCACCGATTCCGTATCCGTTCCGAAAGCCGATTCTCTTGTCCGACACCTCTACCACCTCCTCCTCGACCGCTTCCGAATTCGGGACGTTCGACGAAGAAGGCAACTACACACCCCGCGAGATCACCTCCGACGACCTCGGCATGACCTTCGAAGAGGCCATCGCCGGCACGATGGTCGAAGTCGAAGACGGCCAGATGGTCAACGGCACCGTCGTCAAGATCGACAAGGACGAGGTGCTCCTCGACATCGGTTACAAGAGCGAAGGCGTGATCCCGAGCCGTGAGCTGAGCATCCGCAACGACGTCGATCCGGGCGAGGTCGTCGGCATCGGCGAGGTCATCGAAGCGCTCGTCCTCACCAAGGAAGACAAGGAAGGGCGTCTCGTCCTCTCCAAGAAGCGTGCGCAGTACGAGCGTGCGTGGGGCGACATCGAGGCCAAGAAGGAAGCCGACGAAGTCGTTTCCGGTCCGGTCATCGAAGTCGTCAAGGGCGGCCTCATCGTCGACATCGGCCTGCGCGGCTTCCTGCCCGCATCGCTCGTCGAGCTCCGCCGTGTCCGCGACCTCGCTCCGTACATCGGCACGCAGGTCCACGCCAAGATCATCGAACTCGACAAGAACCGCAACAACGTGGTCCTGTCCCGTCGCGCCTACCTGGAGGAGAACCAGAAGGAGACCCGCGACCAGTTCCTCAACAACCTCAAGGTCGGCGAAGTCCGCGAAGGCACCGTGTCGATCGTCGTGTCGTTCGGTGCGTTCGTCGATCTCGGCGGCATGGACGGACTCATCCACGTGTCCGAGCTGTCCTGGAAGCACGTCGATCACCCCGGCTCGGTCGTCACCGTCGGCGACCCGGTCAAGGTGCAGGTGCTCGACGTCGACTTCAGCCGCGAGCGCATCAGCCTCTCGCTGAAGGCCACGCAGCAGGATCCGTGGCAGGAGTTCGCCGAAGGCCACCAGGTCGGCCAGCTCGTCTACGGCCGGGTCACCAAGCTCGTCCAGTTCGGTGCGTTCGTCCAGGTCGGCGACGGCATCGAGGGTCTCGTGCACATCTCGGAGATGTCGGCGCACCACGTCGACAGCCCCGAGCAGGTCGTCACGCCCGGCGAGGAGCTGTGGGTCAAGATCATCGATCTCGATCTCGCCCGTCGCCGCATCTCGCTGTCGATCAAGCAGGCCGCCGAAGGTGGCGAGCTCGCCGCCGAGTACCGCGAGCACTTCGACATCGACGAAGCCGGCAACTACGTGCAGGGTGAAGCATCGGCCGAGGCCGAGGCCGCCTGGAGCGAGTACTACGGCGACGACGGAGCGCCGGCCGACGCCGTCGAAGCGATGCTGCGACGCCGCCGAGGACGCTGCCGCAGGACGCGCCGCCGAGGAGGCTCCGGCCGCCGAGGCCCCGGCCGAGGAGTCGCGACGGCCCGCCGACGACGTCCGCGGTCGCCGACGTGGCCGAGGAGCCCGCCGCTTCCGAGTGACGGTCGTCACCTCGACGAACTGAATGCTGCCCGGCTCTGCGGAGTCGGGCAGTATTCGTTTTCGTGATCGTCGTGGGATTGACCGGAGGAATCGGAGCGGGAAAGTCGACGGTGTCGACGATGCTCGCCGAGCGGGGCGCGGCGATCGTCGACGCCGACCAGATCGCCCGCGATCTGCAGGCGCCGGGAGCGCCGCTGCTCGATGCGATGGCCGACCGCTTCGGCGCCCACATCATCGACGAGCACGGCGCGCTCGACCGTGCGGCCGTGGCCGCGATCGTGTTCAGCGACGAGCAGGCGCTCGACGACCTCAACGGCATCGTGCATCCCGCGATGCAGGCCGAGATCCAGTCGCAGATCGACGCGCACGCGGGCACCGATCGCGTCGTCGTCCTCGACTTCCCGTTGCTCGGCGAGAACCCGCGCAAGGGGCTGGCGGCCACGATCGTCGTCGACGTGCCGCACGACGTCGCCGTCGAACGCGCCGTGGCGCGCGGGCATGGACGAAGCCGACGTCCGGAACCGGATCAAGAGTCAGATCACGCGAGAGCAGCGACTCGAGGTGGCGACCCACGTCATCGACAACAGCGGCGACCTCGACCGCGCTCGGGGCGCAGGTCGACGCGACGTGGGCCGAACTCAGCGAGATCGCGGACGACGCGCCGGCAGCGGATCGAGCGTGATGTCGACCACCGGGACGTCCGGTGCCGGTGTGCGGCGGTACCACTCGACGTGGTGCGGGCCGAGTTCGGCGAACGCCGCGTCGACGATGTCCCAGTAGGAGCGGCGGATTCCCGCGGTGCCCGCGTCGCGGTGCTGTTCGTAGCGGGCGATGGCGGCGGGACGCGGCACGTAGACCGCGATCGGATCGTCGAGCCGCACCGACGCACTCTGGTCGATCAGCGTGATCCGGTCGGTGACGTCGATGCGGTCGTAGGCGCGTTCGCGCCAGTCGAGGTCGGCGAGTTCGTCGTCGTCGACGGCGAACACGACGCCGTTGATCGAGTCGCCGGGGGCCGCTACGATGCCGAGCGACACGACGAGGCCACCGATCGTCTCCGTGCCGTCGTCGTCGACCCAGTCGCCGCGGAGCACCTCCGAGCCGTAGTTCCAGGCCCGTCGGTACCCGGTCAGCTCGGCGACGTGCATGCCGTCGCCGACCGAGACCGTGCGCCCGATCGTCGAGGCGAGCGACGACGGCGAGACGAGCGAGCCGTACCCGAAGATCCACGTCATCGCGCGCGGAGCTCACGTGAGCGACGGTGTTGATCAGCAGCCGGGTCCCGATCGAGATGGCGCGCTCGTCGACGTCGAACAGACCGGCGTGGAGGTCGAGTCGCGTGGTGCCCGCCGTGTGGACCCCGAGTCGGACGTAGGCACCCGGCACCTCGCGCGTGAGCCAGGCGAAGTCGTCGCCGCCCCAGCTCTGCGGGGCCTCGACGATCGTGATGTCGCCCATCGTCGTCGCGGCGCTCGCGCAGTCGCTCGATCACGTCGGGGTCGTTGACGGTCGGAGGTACGCCGTGGACGTAGTCGATCGTCGCGGGCGGCGCCCGTTCCGTCGAGGACCCGGTCGACGGCGTCGGTGACGATCTTCTCGAGGTTCTCCCACACGTCGAGCGACGGGGTCCGGACCGACGCCTTCAGCTGACAGGCGGTGGGGATCACGTTCGCGGCGTCGCCGGCGTGGATCGCGCCGAAGACCAACTTCACGGCGTCGGCGCCGCGCCCGGTGCGAACGAGCTCGTCGGCGACGAGCCCGGGAACCTCGGTGACGAGACGGGCGCCGATCGACACGAGGTCGACGGTGAGTTCGGGGCGGGCGGTGTGGCCGCCGGGTCCGGCGAGGTCGATCGTGACCATGTCGGCTGCCGATGTGATCGCACCCGCACGGAGCCCGATGGTTCCGCAGTCGAGCTTCGGCTCGCAGTGGAGTCCGATGACGGACGTGACGTCGACGAGCCCGCCGTCGGCGAGGACGTCGAGCGCGCCGCCCGGGCACCCGTTCCTCGGCCGGCTGGAAGATGAATCGCAGCGGGCCCGGGCGCGAGGTCGGGGTGGTCGGCGAAGAACAGCGCAGCGCCGATCGCCGCGGTCGTGTGGACGTCGTGCCCGCACGCGTGGGCGACGCCGTCGATGGTGCTGCGGTAGTCGACGGTCTTCTGGTCGTGCATCGCCAATGCGTCGAGGTCGGCGCGAATCGCTCGGCGCGGTGCCGACACCACCGGGGGTGTCGGCGATCAGGCCGGTCCCGACGCTGAGGCGACGGACGTCGTAGCCGGCCTCGACGAGGGTGTGCTCGACCACATTCGTCGTGCGGAACTCCTGACCGCTGAGCTCGGGGTGGGCGTGCAGGTCACGACGGAAGTCGACGAGGCGCTGGTGGTGGGCGTCGACCCAGCGTCGCGACGACCTCGCTGGCGGTGGCCGCGGGCTGCGGTCATCGGATCGACGGAGTGTCGCTTGCGAATTCGTCGACCAGGTGATTCACCACGTCGCGCAGGGTACCGCCGGCGGCGACGACCGCTCGTTGACGGTCGGTGCCCGACCCGTGCTCGGCCATGGCGAGCACGTCGTCGAGCGAGCCGGTGGTGCCGAGCCGCTCGGCGGTCGGACGCAGCAGGTCGACGAGTTCGCCAAGGAGCTGGCGCAGCGGTGCCCGCTCGACCATCCGACCGCCGACTTCGTAGGCCGTGGAACGTCGGAGCGTGGCCGATCGGCGGGTCGGCGCGGTCCTGCTCGACGATCAGTTCGGCGTTGATGCCGTGCCGTGCCGCGAGCCAGCGGTTCTGCTTGACCGACCACTGCGTCGGCGGATGGGGGAGTCGATCCTCGGCGATCCGGTCGAGGCACCAGGCGACGAGCGTCTGTGCGAGCCCGGCCACGGCAACCGTCTCGTGGAGCGGTCGGCATCGCGTCGCACATCCGCAGTTCGACCGTGCCGAAGCCCGGGATGCGGACGGATGTCCCACCAGACCTCGCGGACGGTGTTGATGCAGCCCGTGTCGATCAGGGTCTTCATGAAGTCCTCGAAGTCGGTCCACTCGGCGAGCTGTGGCGGGAGCCCGGCGGTCGGGAGTGACTCGAACACGAGCGACCGCGCCGATGACATGCCCGGAGTCCTCACCCTCGAAGTACGGACTGGAGGTCGACAGCGCCAGGAAGATCGGCAGGTGACGGGTCAGCTCGTTGATGACCTGGATGGCCTGCTGCCCGTCGGGGACGCCGACGTGGATGTGCATGCCGCAGATGAGGAGGCGGCGAGCCGGCCACTGCATCGTCTCGACGAGCTCGTGGTAGCGCGGGTCGGGGCTGATCAGCTGGTCGACTGCGAGCGCGTACGGGTGCGTTGCGCAGCTCATCAGCGTCGCGTTGCGTGCGGTCCGAGCGTGCTGCGGACCTCGTCGATGGTGGCCTGCAGGTCGTCGCGGACCTGCGCGGGCGTGTCGCAGACGCCGGTGATGACCTCGACCGTGCTCTGGAACAGCTCGTGTTTCGCCTTCGGGTGCTCGCCGCCGGGATGCCCGGCCCCGAGCTCGTCGAGCACCTCGTTGGCGATCGACACGAGGTCGCCGGTGTCGGCGTCGACGAGGTGGAGTTCCATCTCGACGCCGACCGTCGGTCGGGCGTTGTGTGCGAAGTCGATGGTCATGGCGGCTCCCGGGTCCAGTGTCGCACGTCACGACAGCCGGACACCGTGGCCGTCAGCGATCGGTGCGTCAGCGGAACTGATCGAGGTCGGCGGCGACCTGTTCGGGCGTGGTCGGCGGTGCGTACCGCTTGACCACGTTGCCGTCGCCGTCGACGAGGAACTTCTCGAAGTTCCAGGTGATGTCGGCGTTGTCGCCGTCGCCCGGCTGTGCCGCCTTGAGCAGCGTGTAGAGGGGCGCTTCGTTGTCGCCGTTGACGTCGATCTTGGAGAACATCGGGAAGTCGACGTCGAACTTCGACGTGACGAACTCGAGGATCTCGGCGTCGGAGCCGGGCTCCTGGCCGCCGAACTGGTTGCACGGGATGCCGAGGACGACGAGGTCGTCATTGTCGTGATGGAGCGTACGCAGACCTGCGTACTGAGGCGTGAGGCCTCAAGCGCTGGCGACGTTGACGACGAGGGCGAGCTTGCCCTTGTAGTCGTCGAACGTCACCTGGTCGCCGGTGATGGACGTCATCGTGATGTCGTGGAAATTCATGAGCGCCGACCGTAGCCCGTGGTCCGCTCGAACAGTCGCACGGGGTCGGTTCCGGCTGGATATCATGCGGTCCTCACATGTCCGACGACGACCAACCCTCGATGACCCGCTCGCTTCGCGCGGTTCATCACCCTCCCAGTTGCTGACCTGATGTCGGACGGATTGCTGACCGCGCTCGGACTCGTCGCCGTTGTCGCTCCTGATCGCTGCGAACGGGTATTTCGTGGCAGCCGAGTTCGCATACGTCGCGTCTCGGCGATCGAAGTTCGCCGAGGGTGCCGAGGACGGCGACAAGAAGTCGATCCGGGCGTTGGCCGTCCACAAGCGGCTCAGCTTCATGCTCTCGGGTGCCCAGCTCGGCATCACCGTCACCTCGCTCGTGCTCGGTTTCATCGCCCGCCCGGCGATCGCCGGCGCGATCGAACCGGTGCTCGAAGCGGTCGGCGTCGGCGCGAACGCGTCGTTCGGCGTGTCGCTCGTCATCGCGTTCGTGCTCGCGACGATCGCGCAGATGGTGTTCGGCGAGCTGGCTCCGAAGAACCTCGCGATCGCCAAGCCGGAGCCGGTGGCGCGGGCCGTCGCCGGGTCGACGCTGCGTGTTCATGAAGGTCGCCGGTCCGGTCATCCGGCTGTTCGACGGATCGGCCAACCGGCTGCTGCAGGCTGTTCGGCATCGAGCCGGTCGAGGAACTGCACGGGGCGGTGTCGACCGAGGAGCTCGACCTGATCGTCGACTCGTCGGCCGAGTCGGGGCACCTGACCGTCGTCCCAGGCCGGCCTGCTCGAGCGGGCGATCGACTTCGGCGAACTCGAGGCCTCCGATGCGATGGTCGCCTGGAACAAGGTCGTCACGATCGACGGGACCGCGACCGCCGCCGACCTCCGCGATGCGATGGCCTCGCGCCGCTCACGCTTTCCGGTGGTCGATCCGGACGGCAAGGTGCAGGGCATCGTCCACGCCAAGGACCTGCTCGGCGTCGACCGCAACGAGTACGACACGGTGCTGGTGCATTCGCTGATGCACGACGTCATCGCGGTTCCGGAGGCGGCGAGCCTCACGATCGTGCTCGCGGAGCTGCGGACGCACTCGACCGAGATGGCGCTCGTCATCGACGAGTACGGCGGGCCGGCCGGCATCGTGACGCTCGAGGACATCGTCGAGGAACTCGTCGGCGAGATCGAGGACGAGTACGACCCGACCGAGAGCTCGGAGCAGGCCGAGACCGAGCCGGGCGTCTGGGTCGATCTCGGGAACCTCGCGGCCCGACGAGATCGAGCGGGCGACCGGGCTCGAACTCCCCGACGGCGAGTACGACACCGTCGCCGGTCTCGTCCTCGACCGACTCGAGCGACTCGCCGAGGCGGGCGACTCGGTCGTCGTCGACGGCGTTCTGATCGAGGTCACCGACGTCGACGGCTACGCGATCGAAGAGGTGCGTCTGCAGGTGCACCCCGACGAGGCGTAGCCGGACGCGGATCCGGACGCCGATGACGACGTGCCGACGCCGTGTCCGCTGACGAGGGCGAGTCGGACTCGTGATCGCCGGCCTGCTCGCCGCCGAGGAGGGCATCCACGTCGCGTGGGGCGCGCTCGGGCTCGCGGTCGTGCTGCTCGCGCTCAACGGGTTCTTCGTCGCGGCCGAGTTCGCCCTGCTCGCGTCGCGGCGGTCGCGTATCGAGCAGCTGGCCGCCGACGGCAACCGCAGCGCGAAGTCGGCGCTCGCCGGCATCCGCGAGCTGACGCTGATGCTGGCCGGCGCACAGCTCGGGATCACGATGTGCTCGCTCGGCCTCGGTCTCGTCGCCGAGCCGGCGGTCGCCGCGATCTTCGAGGGTGCGCTCGGCGAGTGGTTCAGCCTGTCCGACACGTGGACGCACCTCATCGGGTTCACGCTGGCGCTGTCGATCGTCGTGTTCCTGCACATGGTGGTCGGCGAGATGGCGCCGAAGTCGTGGGCGATCTCGCACCCGGAGAACTCGGCGATGAAGCTCGCCCGGCCGTTTCGCGCGTTCGTCACGGTGTTCCGCCCGGTGATCTGGCTGATGAACAGCATCGCCAACGTCGTCGTGAAGGCGGTCGGGCGTCGAGCCGCAGGACGAGCGGGCGATGGCGCACTCGCCGGGCGACCTGCTGCTGCTGCTCGACGAATCGGCCGGGCACGGTGGGCTCGCCGCCACCGAGCACGAACTGCTCACCCGTTCGCTGGAGCTGTCCGGGTTGACCGCCTCCGACGCGATGACGGTCCGTCGCGACATCATCGCCGTGTCGGCCGACTCGTCGGCGCAGGTGGCCGCCGCCGAAGCCCATCGCACCGGGCGCAGTCGGATCATCGTGTTCGAGGGCGACCTCGACCACGTCAAGGGGTTCGTCCACGCCAAGGACCTGCTGCGGCTGCCGAACGGGACGTGGGCGTCGACCCTGGTCGGTGCGATCACGCGCCGGGTGATGGTGACCCCCGAGCACCATCGGCTCGAAGACCTGCTGCTCGAGATGCAGACCGAGCGTCAGCACATCGCGCTGGTGATCGACGAGCACGGCACGGTGGTCGGGCTGGTGACGCTCGAGGACGTGATCGAGGAACTGATCGGCGACTTCGACGACGAGTCCGACTCGCGCCACGGTGAGTGCGAGCGGCTCGACGACGGGTCGTTCCGGGTCAACGGGACCCTGCGTCACGACGAGTTCGAGGAGTACACCGGGGTCGCACTCCCGGAAGGCGAGTGGCAGACCGTCGCCGGCTACGTGATCGCCGCGCTCGACGAGATTCCCGCTGTCGGCGATCGGGTCGACACCGAGATCGGCCAGTTCGAGGTGCTCTCGATGGACGCCTACGCCATCGACTCGCTCCGCGTCCGGCTCACGAGCACCGGCGACATAGCGAACGCCTGTTCGTCATCGGTAGACTCGGCGCATGACCGACGTCGTCGACACGCGCCGCGAAGAAGATCGGGGTCGACCAGGATCTGCGCGTTGCTGGGTGGCGACATCCAGGCCGAGAACTACGGCGTCGGCGACGACCGGCCGTTCACGGTCGAGTCCGAGTTCGAGCCGGCCGGGGCGCAGCCGGAGGCGATCGCGGCGCTCGCCGAGGGCGTCGAGGAGGGGCAGCGGTTCCAGACCCTGCTCGGCATCACCGGCTCGGGCAAGTCGGCCACGATCGCGTGGACGATCGAGCAGGTCCAGCGGCCGACGCTGATCCTCGCCCCCAACAAGTCGCTCGCCGCTCAGTTGGCCCAGGAGATGCGCGAGTTCTTCCCGAACAACCGGGTCGAGTACTTCGTCTCGCTACTACGACTACTACCAGCCCGAGGCGTACATCCCGTCGAGCGACACCTTCATCGAGAAGGACTCGTCGGTCAACGACGAGATCGACCGGCTCCGTCACTCGGCGACCGCAGCGCTGCTCACGCGACGCGACACGATCGTCGTCGCGTCCGTCTCGTGCATCTACGGCATGGGCAACCCCGAGGAGTACCGGGGCCACCTGCTCGACATGAACGTGGGCGTCGACTACGACATGCGCTCGATCCTGCGGCGACTCGTCGACATGCAGTACGACCGCAACGACATGACCCTCGGCCGTGGCAACTTCCGGGTTCGTGGCGACACGATCGAGATCCACCCGGCGTACGAGGAGAACGTGCTGCGAGTCGAGATGTTCGGCGACACGATCGAGCGGATCACGACGATCGATCCCGGTCACCGGCGAGAACCTGCGTGACCTCGATCGGGCGTACGTGTTCCCGGCCACCCACTACGCCACGTCGGCCGAGCGGTTGCAGACGGCGATGGGCAAGATCGAGCAGGAGCTGCAGGTCCGGCTCAAGGAGTTCGAGGAGCAGGACAAGCTGCTCGAGGCGCAGCGCCTCCGGATGCGCACGTCGTACGACCTCGAGATGATGAGCGAGGTCGGCTACTGCAACGGCATCGAGAACTACTCGATGCACATGGACGGGCGCGAGTACGGCGAGCCGCCGTTCACCCTGCTCGACTACTTCCCCGACGACTACCTGCTGGTGATCGACGAGAGCCACGTCGCCGTCCCGCAGTTGCACGGTCAGTTCGCCGGCGACCGCAGCCGCAAGGACATGCTCGTCGAGCACGGATTCCGGCTGCCGTCGGCGCGCGACAACCGCCCGCTCACCTTCGAGGAGGTGCTCGAACGGGTCAACCAGGGCATCTTCGTCTCGGCCACCCCGTCGGAGTACGAGACGCGGGTGTCGACCAACTTGGTCGAGCAGGTGATCCGCCCGACCGGTCTCGTCGATCCCGAGGTCATCGTCAAGCCGACGAAGGGTCAGATCGACGACTTGATGGAGCTCGTCAACGGTCGCATCGCGATGGGTGACCGCGCGCTCGTGACGACGCTCACGAAGAAGATGGCCGAGGACCTCACCGACTACCTGCTCGAACAGGGACTGCGCGTCCGCTACCTGCACTCGAACATCGACACGATCCAACGCATCGAGATCCTCCGCGCGCTGCGGCTCGGTGAGTTCGACGTGCTCGTCGGCATCAACCTGCTGCGCGAGGGCCTCGACCTGCCCGAGGTGTCGCTGGTGTGCATCCTCGACGCCGACAAGGAGGGCTTCCTCCGTTCCGAGACGTCGCTGATCCAGATGATCGGCCGTGCCGCCCGCAACGTCGACGGCCAGGTCGTGATGTACGCCGACAAGATCACCGACTCGATGACCGCGGCGATCGAGACGACGCAGGAGCGCCGCAAGATCCAGCTGGCGTACAACGAGGAGCACGGGATCGATCCGCAGACGATCCGCAAGGCGGTCGGCGACATCCTGTCGATGCTGCGCGGCCCCGAGGATCGGGCCGCGGTGCCGGGCAAGGACCGTCGCCGCCAGCGCGAGCGCGACAAGGTGAAGACCGAGCTCAAGAACCTGCCGCAGCAGGAACTCACCCGGCTCATCCAGACGCTGGAGGAGGAGATGCACGCCGCGTCGGCCGACCTCAAGTTCGAGTACGCCGCCAAGCTCCGCGACGAGATCAACGACCTGCGTCGACAAGTGGTCGACGCGGGGTAGCTCGATCGAGCTCGTCCCAGTGCTCGATCCGCCATCGGGTCGCGTGGGACGGCATCGGGTAGGGCGAGGAACTCGGGCACCGCCGATCCGGGCGAGTCCCCGCACGGGCTGTCAGCGAGCTGACGCCACGGCGATGAGGAGCACCAGCACGCTGGCGCCACGAGCAGCGTGAGCCAGCCGAGCCCGGTCCGCATCACCTTCGAGGCTGCGAAGCCCGACATCACGTACGTCGACCACCGCCGCGATGGCGAGCGGGACCGCGAAGATCACCCACCACGTCGATTCCTGCTCGGCGCCGTACGAGCCGTAGTTCGCGAACGCAGCAGCGAGCACGACGATCATCGAGCCGATCGCCGCACCCGCGGCGAGCACCTGGAGCGAGATGGCCACGGCGATGCCCGCGAGGACGGAGCTCGTCGTCGGGGTTGCCGGGAGATCGGGTGGCCAGGTCGGCTGGGAGTCGGGGTGGTGTCGATGTCGTGATCATGTGTCCCACGATGACGAACCTGTCCTGATTCGGGAATCCGGTGAATCCCCCACGCGGACCGTGGGGGACCGGACGACCTACGCTCCGTCGTCGATGTTGGAGATCCACGACCTCGCCGAGTTCGACGCCCACATCGAGCGGTCGCAGTCGCTCGACGGCGTCGTCGTGCAGGGCGTCGACCTGTCGGAGCGCTCGCGCGTGATCGAGTCGGTGTCGTGTGTCGGTGGCACGTTCCTCGGCTGTCGGCTCGCCGGTGATGCGCTCGAGCACGTCATCGACGGGGGAGCGGTCGTCTTCCCGCGCCTGCCGGCGATTCCGTTCGACCCGTATCGCCCGCACCTGTACGAACAGGGCGAGCTGCTCGCAGGCTGGAACCCGGCCGTCGCGGGCTCGTTCGACGCCGACGCGCTCGACTCGCGGATCTACCGATGGTCGGCGAGCCATCCGAAGGGCGGCCCGTTGCCCGTCGTCGATGCGCTCGCCCAACGGCTGCACGACCACGCAATCGATGATGCACTCGGTGCGCACCTGGCGCGACCGCCCCGACGTCGTCGCCGTCATGGGCGGGCACTCGATGCTGCGCACCGACGATGCGTTACGCCGTCGTCGCCGAACTCGGCCGATCGATGACCCGCGAAGGATGGCACGTGGCGACCGGTGGTGGCCCGGGTGCGATGGAGGCCGCCAACCTCGGCGCGTGGCTCGCACCACACCCGACGCTGCGCTCGCTGAGGCGATCGAGATGCTCGCCACCGAGGCCGACTTCCACCGCGCCGACGACTACCTGCGCGCCGGCGCCGCGTGCTCGAACGTTTCCCCGGAGGTGACGACAGCCTGGCCGTGCCGACGTGGTTCTACGGTCACGAACCGACCAATCAGTTCGCCACCCATGTCGCGAAGTACTTCGCCAACTCGATCCGTGAGGACGGTCTGCTGGCGATCGCCACCCGTGGCGTCGTGTTCTCGCCGGGCTCGGCAGGCACGACGCAGGAGGTGTTCCAGGACGCCACCCAGAACCACTACGCGGTGTTCGGCACGGTCAGCCCGATGGTCTTCCTCGACGCGGCGTTCTGGAACGAGCAGCTGCCCGCCGAGCCGCTGCTGCGGACGCTGGCAGCGGATCGGCCCTACGCCGCGCTCATCGGCTCGGCCGAGACCGCGGCCGAGGCGATGGACGTTCCTGCGCACGAACCCGCCCGTCGAGGTGTCCGTCGACCTGACCGAGTGATTCGGCCGTCACTCGAACTCCTGGCAGAACGACTCGACGAGCGACTCGCCGTCGCGGTGCTCTCCGATCGGGAGGAGCGGACGTTCGGAGCGCTCGACCAGCGCGGCGACAACGAGCAGCCCGATTCCACCGACGGCGATCCACGCCCACGTCGGAGCGGCCGCGAGCCGGGGACCGGCCGAGATGAGCAGCGTGCCCACGCAGTGCGATCGTGCCGAAGACCAGCGGTGCGCCGAGTCGCCGGGCGCCACCGACACCGACGGCGACGACACCGAGGAGGAGGCGCTCCGAAGGTGGCCCAGTCGCCGTCCGGCAGCGTCCTGCGACATGAGCAGCCAGGCGACCGCGGTTCCGAGACCCGGGCTGTAGGCCAGCCAGGTCGACGGGTCGAACCGTCGCCCGGACGGCGACGCCGGCCAGGATCAGCGCGACGCTCGCGGCGCAGAGGGCGAGGTCCTGCCCGTCGATCCCGTACGGAGCGAGCCAGTCGATCGCGAGCTGGTTGGTCCCGGTCGTCCACCAGAGGCTGATGAGCGACGCCGACGCCGATCGCCGCCGCGGCGGCTGCGCCGTCGGCTCGGTCGAGCGGTGATCGCGTACAGCCAGCACTGAGCAGCGACGAGGGTCGATGGCGAGCGAGATCCCGGCCGGGCGTCGAGCCGATCGAGACGACGAGCGCCGCGACGCCGGTGGCCAGCGCGAACGCGTCGAGCGCACCGAATCGCTCGGACCGCATCGCCATCCCCGTCGAGGCCACGGCGAGCACCGCCAGCGCCGCCGCCAGCCACGACAGGTCGTCGGGCCACTGTCCGACGAGCAGCACGCGCCGAGACGAGCACGGTCATCGGGAACCCCGAAGAAGTGCGCCGCCGGCGATGTCGAGCTCGCGCAGGCGGTGAGCATCATCACCGTCGACGCCAGCACGACGACCGAGAACGTCATCGGTGCCTGCACCGGCCGCGCCGATGGCGACGATCGCCCATCCGACGTGGACGAGCGTGATCGGAACCCAGTTGCCGCCACGGCGTGAGCGCCACTGCTGAGCGAACCAGCCACCGAGCGCCAGACCGGCGACGATCCACAGTTCGAGGTCGAACACGGCGGGGATGGCAATCGCTGCGCCGATCGCGGACACGACGAGCGCAGCGCCGAGACGTCGGGTGGCGGCTCCGGAGCCGGTCGGCCACGGCTGCAACCAGGAGCGCACCCGCGGTCGCGCAGACGGGAAGGACGAAATCGCCGCAGCGACCCGTCACCGAGGTCCGTCGGCGACGACCGCACCGAGCGACACGAGCACGGGAAGCGCGACGCCGACCAGTCCGAGGGCCGGCGACGTCACGGTCCGAGCGGCGTCGGCCCACCGACCGAACAGCGACCGCTCCCGGGCGAACGCCAGCCAGTTCGATGATCGTGACCATCGCTGCGGGGAGGGACGAGCCAGACCCCGATCGGCGGCGCTGCGTCGACGAGGCCGACGACCGAACCGGACACGATCGTCGCGAGCGCGCCGGCGGCGAGGGCCGCGGAGGATCGACGGTGGGCGGTGACGGCGATGACCGCGCCGGCGATCAGCGATGCGACCGGCGCCACCCAGGACGCGGTGTCGGTTGCCCCGATGCGACGCAGCGTGCCGGGTCCGACTCCGGCATCGGCGAGGAGTTCGAGCAGTGGCACGAGTGGGACCAGCGCCGCGAGGGCGACACTGCGGCGGGTGGCCCCCAGTGTCGAGTGCGAGCGCTGCGGCGCCGGCGCCCAGGAGCGCAACCGGGACGCCGCTGAGGGCTGCTACGCCCGTGACCGTCAGGCCGGCAGCGACCACCTCGGCGGCCTTGAGCGGGCCGACCTTCCACCGTCGCGACTGGAGTTCGGTCGCCGCCACCGCGGCGAGACCGCCGATCGTGATGCAGATCGGCCATTCGGCTTCGAGCGCAGCCGCCGCGGCGATGCCGACCGGCGCCGTGACGCAGGCGGCGAGCACCGCGAGCGCCGATCGCGGTCGAACGGATCCGGCGTCGTCCCGCTTCCGCGGCGAAGTAGATGGCGAGCAGACTCCCGACCAGCCCGGCGAACCGGGCCTCCGGCCCGATCGACTCCCACTGCCCGGCGACGACGATGACCGATGCGACCAGCAGCATGCCTGCTCCGATCGCGGCGATCCATCCCGGCCCCGACAGTCGCGGGAGCATCGACGACAGCGGCCGACCGGACGGTGGCGGCGGGCGGCTGAGCTGGTGGCGGGGGAGGGGGTGGCTGGTGGCGGTGGCGGGGGAGCGGGCGAGGGCGGTGGGCGCGACGGTGAGCGGGGAGGGTGGAGGCTGGTTCATGACTCCACCCTGAACGGATCGTCGCGTCGGAGCGAATCCGGAGAAACCCCCACCGGCGCCGTGGGGGAGCCGCGGGTTCAGTCGAGGCCGTGCTCGACGGCGTAGCGGATGAGATCGCTCCGTCGGCTCAGGTGCAGCTTGCCGAGGATGTTGCGAACGTGGTTCTCGGCGGTCTTCGGCGAGATGCCCAGCTCCACACCCAACTCCTTGTAGGTGTGTCCGCGGGCCACGAGTTGGAGCACCTGTCGTTCCCGATCGGTCAACGGGTTCGAGTCGGTCGCCTTCGCCATCCGACGGAACTCGCCGAGCACGAGCGCTGCGAGCGACGGGGAGAACACCGGCTCACCGGCGGCGGCTGCGATGAGTGCGGCGCGGACCTCGTCGACGGGGGAGTTCTTGAGCAGGTACCCGGCTGCGCCGGCGGCGACCGCGTCGAGCAGATCTCGTTCGGCTTCGCTCACCGTGAGGATCACGATCGGGCACACCGTGGCACACGCCTGCACGACAGCCAGCCCGCCGCCGCGCGGCATGTGGAGATCGGTCACGACCAGGTCGGGCTGGCGAGCGGTGATCACGTCGATCGCGCCCTCCGCGTCGTCGGCTTCGCCGACGATCTCGAATCGCTCCCCGAGCTCGGTCCGCATTCCCGACCGGACGATTGCGTGATCGTCGGCGAGCACCGTCCGGATCCTCGCGCGCATCGCTCGGTCGTCGATCGTCTCGCTCATCGGGTCCACACTCTCACTTCCGTCCCTCCACCGGGGGTGCTCACGATCTCGCTCCGCCCGCCGACCGTCGACATCCGCCCCCGAATCGAGCCCTCCAGACCTTGACCGTCGGCGGACGACGCCGGATCGAATCCGCGACCGTCGTCGCGGACGCTCGCGAACACGTCGCCGTCGTCGTCGGTCTCGACGAACACGACGATCGATCCGGCGTCGGCATGTTTGATCGCGTTGGTCACGGCTTCGCCGACCGCTCCGGCCAGCGCCTCCTGTGCGGGGACGTCGGCCGAGCACCCGAGGTCGACGACGTTGACGGTGACCGAGACATCGTGGTCGCGCGAGGAGCGCTCGACGGCGTGGCGGACGCGACCCTCGAGATCATCGGCGGGCAACGCTGAGGCGCCGAACAGGAACTGCCGCAGGTCACGGTCGGCGCGGCGTGCGGCCAGCGCGAGTTCGGGGTCGGTGTCGCCGCTGCGCTGCTCGACGAGCGCGAGCGTCTGGAGCACCGTGTCGTGCAGCACGAGCGCCACTTCGTCGCGCGCTCGTTGATCGGCGATCTGGCCCTCGACGCGCCGCAGCAGCTGTCCGAGCCAGCCGAACAGCGCGCCCGCCGCAGCGAAGAAGAGCGAGCTCGCGACGATCGAGAAGGTGTGGCGGAGCGACCAGTCGGAGAACTCGTTGAGTTCGGCCGCCCACCACTCGGCGAGCCCGATGAGCGAGCCGAGCGGCCGCGGCGATCCACGGCCCGAACGCCAACCCGACGGTCGCCATCGCGATGAGCGGATACTGGGTCGCGAGGCTCTGCGAGGTCTCGAAGACGTGACCGGGATCGAACACCCAGCCATCGATCGACGCTCGAGCGCACGAAGGCCAAGGCGAACTCGACCGCAGCGAAGCGAGGGCTGATCAACCGGTCGGGTGCGCGAGCGAACCCAGACGGTGGCGAGCACGCACACGGCGAGCAGCGCGAGCACGCACATCCAGGCCACCGCTGGGTGACGGAACGCCGTGCCCGGACCCGACGGATCGCCGGGCATCGGGTCTCGTCGACCGACCGTGTCGAGGCGACGATCGACGACGCCGAGCATCCACACCCACGTGAGCCATCGCGCCGCCGCCAAGCGCACGGACCATCGTGATGCCGGTCGGGAACGCCCGGACGACGCTGGCTGCCCGTCGTTCACCGGCCCATGTTGCCAAACCCGACGGGCCATCGGTGGCATGGGTCTCAGGCCATTTCTGAACACATGTTCGCCGGGTAGTGTGGACGTGCTCATGGCCTCCCGCACCACCGCCTCCGCCACCCCCGCCAAGAAGCAGCGCACCACCCGCTACCGCCGCCAACGCATCCGCAGATCGTCGTGCGTGGCGCTCGCGAACACAACCTCAAGAACGTCAACGTCGAGCTCCCGCGCGACAAGCTCGTGGTGTTCACCGGGTTGTCCGGCTCGGGCAAGTCGAGCCTCGCGTTCGACACGATCTACGCCGAGGGGCAGCGACGCTACGTCGAGTCGCTCAGCGCCTACGCCCGCCAGTTCCTCGGTCAGATGGACAAGCCCGACGTCGACGTGATCGACGGGCTGTCACCGGCGATCTCGATCGACCAGAAGTCGGCGTCGCGCAACCCCCGGTCGACCGTCGGCACGATCACCGAGGTCTACGACTACCTCCGGCTGCTGTACGCCCGCATCGGCGTGCAGCACTGCCCGAACGACGGGACGCTGCTCCAGCGTCAGACCCCACAGCAGATCGTCGACCGGATCCTCGAGATGGACGACGGGCTGCGATTCCAGGTGCTCGCACCCGTCGTGCGCGGGCGCAAGGGCGAGTACGACACGTTGCTGCGAGGATCTCTCGGGGCAGGGCTACGTGCGCGCTCGTGATCGACGGTGAGACCGTCGACATCGACGAGTTCCTCAAGCGTGACGAACGCCTCGCGAAGTACGAGAACCACAAGATCGCGATCATCGTCGATCGGCTCGTGCTGAAGGAGGGCATCGAACGGCGGCTGACCGATTCGCTCGAAGGTGCGCTCGACGCTCGCCGACGGCGTGGCCGAGATCGAGATCGTCACGGACCGACGAGGACGCCGACAACGAGGTCATCACGTTCAGCCAGCACCTGGCGTGCCCGGTCTGCGACAACAGCTACGACGAACCGGCGCCGCGCAACTTCTCGTTCAACTCGCCCGTACGGCGCATGCGCCGCCTGCGACGGTCTCGGCACCACGTTCGAGGTCGATCCCGAACTCATCATTCCCGACGGCGAGCTCTCGCTCGCCGACGGCGCGATCGCCCCGTGGCGCAGTGCCAACACCCAGTACTTCACGCGGATGCTCGAGTCGGTCGCGAACGTCAACGACATCGACCTCGCCACTCCGTGGGAGGACCTCACCGCCAAGCAGCAGAAGGTCGTGCTCCACGGCGTCACGGGCAAGATGACCGTGAAGTACAAGAACCGTTACGGGCGTCAGCGTTCGTACTCGACCGAGTACGAGGGTGTGATCCCGTGGCTGAAGCGGCGCCACGAGGGCAGCGACAGCGAGTGGGCGCGCGAGCAGTACGAGGGCTACATGCGGCTCGTCGCCTGCTCGGCCTGCGGCGGCGCCCGCCTCAAGCCGGCGACGCTCGCGATCACGATCAACGACACGCAACATCTCCGAGGTGTGCGACATGTCGATCGGCGAGTCGGCGAAGTTCCTCGCGGCGCTCGAGCTGTCCGAGCGTGATCGGCTGATCGCCGAGCGGGTGACCAAGGAGATCAACGCCCGGCTCGGGTTCCTGCTCGACGTCGGCCTCGACTACCTCACGATGTCGCGTTCGGCGGGCACGCTCGCCGGTGGCGAGGCGCAGCGCATCCGCCTCGCATCGCAGATCGGTTCCGGCCTCGTCGGCACGCTGTACGTGCTCGACGAGCCGTCGATCGGTCTGCACCAGCGTGACAACGACCGGCTGATCGACACGCTCACCCGGCTGCGCGATCTCGGCAACACCGTGATCGTCGTCGAGCACGACGAGGACACGATCCGCACCTCCGACTGGATCGTCGACATCGGCCCGGGCGCCGGTGAGCACGGTGGCGAGGTCGTCTACGCGGGTCCGGTCAAGGGCATCACCAAGGTGAAGGAATCGGTCACCGGGCAGTACCTGTCGGGCAAGAAGTCGATTCCCGTCCCGGCCGAGCGTCGGTCGCAGAGCTTCGACCGGTTGCAGATCGTCGGTGCCCGCGAGCACAACCTGCAGGACCTCACGGTCGACATCCCGCTCGGCAACTTCGTGTGCGTCACCGGCGTGTCGGGGTCCGGCAAGTCGACGCTGATCCGCGACATCCTGCTTCCCGTCCTGATGCAGAAGATCTACAAGTCGAAGACCCCGGCCGGCAAGCACAAGCGGATCAACGGCATCGAGAACCTCGACAAGGTGATCGACATGGACCAGTCGCCGATCGGGCGGACGCCGCGCTCGAACCCGGCGACCTACACGGGCGTGTTCGACAAGATCCGCAAGCTCTACTCGTCGACCAACGAGGCGAAGATCCGCGGGTACCTGCCCGGTCGATTCAGCTTCAACGTCAAGGGCGGCCGCTGCGAGGCATGTTCGGGCGACGGCACGATCAAGATCGAGATGCACTTCCTGCCCGACGTGTACGTGCCGTGCGAGGTGTGCAAGGGCGCACGGTTCAACCGGGACACGCTCGACATCGAGTTCAAGGGCAAGAACATCGCCGAGGTGCTCGACATGCCGGTCGCCGAGGCGGTCGACTTCTTCGCGAACCAGCCGGGGATCTCGCGCTACATGCAGACCCTGATGGACGTCGGTCTCGGCTACGTCCGGCTCGGCCAGTCGGCGCCGACGCTGTCGGGTGGCGAGGCGCAGCGCGTGAAGCTGGCCACCGAACTGGCGAAGCGCTCGACCGGTCACACGATCTACCTGCTCGACGAGCCGACCACCGGCCTGCACTTCGACGACGTCCGCCGTCTGCTGACGGTGCTGCAGCGTCTGGTCGATCAGGGCAACACGGTGTTGGTGATCGAGCACAGCCTCGACGTGATCAAGACCGCCGACTGGATCATCGACCTCGGTCCGAACGGCGGCAGTCGGTGGCGGCACGGTCGTCGCCGAGGGTCCGCCCGAGCACATCGCCACGGTCGAGAAGTCGTTCACCGGGCACTACCTGCGCGACCTCCTCCCGTCGGTCGCCGGCGGTTGACCCGGGCCGGGCGGAGATTCGGCCTCGGCGGAATCTCGATCGAAAGGCTGATCGCCTGGCCCTCGACGCGGCATTCGCTTGTCCACCGCCTCGCGTCCGTCCTCGACCCGCACCCACCAGACCCGCAGGGCATGCGGTGAGCCAAGCGCCGTCGGGGCGGAGGTTCGCTCACCGCTCGGGTGCCTGGCGAAGCATCGGTGAGCCAACCCTGCGGCGCCGTGGACGGTTCGCTCACCGCAGCGCCGCGTGTCGTGCGCGGAAGACGCTGACCAGATCGTCGACCACGTCGTCGAACCACCCGTTGAAGCGCTCGCGTGACACGCGACTGACGAGCCAGTCGAGCGCCACGGCGCCAGCGTCGCGTCGGCGGTCAGATGCAGCGCCTCCGTGTTCTTCGTGGGTCGGGTGCACGTCGACCTCGATCGCCCAACGGAGATCGGGAACGGCGAGATCGAATCGAGCCGGACCGTACCCCGGAAGGTCGATGCTGACCTGTCGTTCGATGCCGAGGACGCCGGCTTCGAGGAGCGCCTGGCCGAGGTCGACCTCGGGTGTCGAGTCGGCCGCTCTGCCGGGGACGCGTCGGTCCAACTCGGCGAGGAACTTGACGATCCACGGTCGTCGCGGGGAGACCCAGTCGACGGCCGTCCGGCGCATCTCCCGTTCCGTCAGGTCCTCCGTCGCGCATCGCCTGCTCGATGATCGACAGGAGTTGTCGTGCCTCTACATGTCGCGCCAGGTCGAGCGCCGTTCGAGCACGGGACGTCACGCGGATCCCGTCCGGTCGAGCGACCACGTCGTCGGGATGGATCGCCGCCGTCCGATACACCGACACCGCGCGATCGCTCGCGGGTTGTGCATGAGGTGGTGCGATCACGTGGATGCGCCGATCACGCGAAACGTGTCGGAAGCCCCAGATGCGGCCAGCGGTCGGCCCGGCGACAATCAGGTCCGACCGAGCGAGACACAGCGCCGCGCACCGTGCCAACTCGCCGATCTCGACGCTGGGCGACGCGTACGCGCCGCGTCGGAGGTGGATCAACTGGCCGGTGTCGGCGAGGTGCTGGATTTGACGCGGCGACAGCCCCGTCTCGCAGAGTTGGCGTGTCGACGCCACTCCGTGTTGCCGAGACATGAGCCGATGTGCTTCGGCCGGCAGCTTCGTCATCGTGTTCTCCCTGATCGAGTGAGCCAGGGGGAGTCGGCGAAGTGAACGATACCGGCAGCGGCGCAGCGGGCGTTCGGTGAGCAAAGCTCCGTGGGGCCGTTGATTCGCTCACTTCATTCGAGGGCGATCGCCCCAATTCGGAGTTCGGTGAGGCAACCACCGACCCAGCGTTGGTTCGCTCACCGTCGAGAGCGAGAGCGAGAGCGAGAGCGAGTGCGAGAGCGAGAGCGAGAGCGAGTGCGAGGTCAGCGGTTGCGGAGGCGTTTGCTGAGTTCGTTCAGGCGTTGCTTCTCGGTGCTCGAGAGCGCGTCCATGCCTTGGTCGCTGATCTTGTCGAGCAAGCCGTCGAGTTCCGCCTGGTCGGCCGGCGACGGGCCGGTCGCCGTCGGCGGCTTGGGGATCGATGCGTTCGCGTCCTTGCGCCACGGGCCTTCGACGACACGCTGCCCGGCACCGCCGCGCTTGGGTCGCTTCGGCTTGGTCGGCTTCGAACGTCGCGCGGGCCTTCGGTGGACGTCGGCCGCCACCACCGGACGAGCCGGAGCCGAGCGGGATGTGCGGGATCGGCCACGCAGTGGCGAGACCGAGGCTGCGTCCCGCGCTGAGCGCCGCGGCGACCGAGGTCAGGAGGAACAGGATCCCGCCGGCCGCTCGTGCACCGGTGAACTGCAGGAGCTGCAACATCGTGAACACGGCGGCGATCGCCCAGATCGGGATGATCTCGAACCAGCGGACGTTCGGATACGTGGCGGCGTACACCCAGATCCCGGCCAGGAAGAGCGGTCCCAGCCCGAACGCAACGCTGTCGAAGTCGAACTCGTTGTTGAAGAACCCGAGGATCGGACAGCACGACTGCAGGGATGGTCGTGACGGCCAGGATCCACGCGAGGAACTTGCCGCGCCCGAACAAGCCCTCCAGCTGCTGGCCGAACGACCAGAAGAACGCGATGCTGATCAGCGCGAAGAATGCCGGGGATCTCGGCGATCGGCCACGTGACGACAGCGCCAGATCTGACCGTTGCGTACCTCCGCGCCGTTGAAGACGAGATACTCGAAGAGATCTGGGCTCGCTGCCCAGAGGAACATCGAGAAGATGGCGAGCGCGGTGATGATGTCGACGGTCGTGACGTCGTAGCGCGCCACGCGAAACCACCCGTCGTTCGGGCGACGGCGGAACAGGGCGGCGAAGTACTGCGACATCAGCCGCCCACGGTACCGGCACGTCCGTATCCTGAACACGTCATGGTCACGCGTCCGCCAGCCGGCACCATCCCCGACGAGCCCGGTTCGTACCAGTTCAAGGACAAGCGCGGCCGGGTGATCTACGTCGGCAAGGCGTCGAGTCTGCGCCAGCGGTTGTCGAACTACTTCCAGAACCCGCGCAACCTCCATCCGCGCACGGCGCAGATGGTGCAGACGGCCGAGTCGGTCGAGTGGACCATCGTGCGCAACGAGGTCGAAGCGCTGATGCTGGAGTACTCCTTGATCAAGGAGCACGACCCGCGGTTCAACGTCCGCCTCCGCGACGACAAGAGCTACCCGTTCCTCGCTGTGACCAACGACGACATCTGGCCGCGGGCGATGGTGATGCGGGGGACGAAGAAGAAGGGCACCCGGTACTTCGGGCCGTACGCGCATGCGTACGCGATCCGCGACACGCTCGACCTGCTGCTGCGGAGCTTCCCGATTCGCACGTGCAGTCAGAACAAGTTCAACGAGCACGAGCGACTCGGCCGACCGTGCCTGCTGTTCCACATCGAGAAGTGCTCGGGGCCCTGTGTCGGCGAGATCGAGGAGATGGAGTACCGCCAGCTCGTCACCGAGCTGTGCCAGTTCCTCGACGGCGACACCGACGAGATCGTCAACCGCCTCGAGACCGAGATGCGGACCGCTGCGACCGATCTCGACTTCGAGAAGGCGGCCCGGTTGCGGGACCGACTCGACGCGGTCCGCAAGGCGATCGCGAAGCAGCAGATGGTCGCCGACAAGAACGAGGACCTCGACGTGATCGGGATCGCCGAGGACGAGCTCGAAGCGTCGGTGCAGGTCTTCTACGTCCGCAAGGGTCGGGTGATGGGCCGCAAGGGGTTCGTGCTCGACAAGGTCGAAGAGCTCACGCCGGGTCTCCTGATCGATCGCATCCTCGAGTCGCTGTACGGCGAGGAGCCGGTCGTGGGCGTGCCCAAGCAGGTGCTCGTCCCGTACGAGGCCGACGACGTCGGCGACGTACGAGGAGTGGCTGCAACTGATCCGCGGCTCGAAGGTCCAGGTCCGGGTGCCGCAGCGCGGCGACAAGAAGGCACTGCTCGAGACCGTCACCCGCAACGCGCAGGAGGAGTTCACGCGCCACCGGATGAAGCGGGCGAGCGATCACAACACGCGGAGCCGTGCGCTCACGGAGTTGCAGACCCATCTCGACCTGCCCGAGGCGCCGCTCCGGATCGAGTGCTACGACATGGCACACCTCCAGGGGACCGACTACGTCGGCTCGATGGTCGTGCTCGAAGACGGGCTACCGGCCAAGCGCGAGTACCGGCGATTCAAGGTCAACGGTGTCGGCGGCACCGAGGTCGGTAGTCGGGCAGCGACGACTACGCGGCGATGGCCGAAGTCGTCCGCCGGCGGCTGACTGCGTACCTCGCCGAACAGGACAGGCCGATCGACGAACGCGACGGCGACGCCGGCGGCGAGGGCAAGGAGCGCAAACCCGGCAAGTTCGCGTATCCGCCGCAGCTGCTGTTGGTCGACGGGGGCAAGGGGCAGGTGAGTGCCACGCAGCGAGTCGTCGAGGAGTTGGGCCTCGCCGACGAGATCCCGGTCGCCGGACTCGCGAAGCGCTTCGAGGAGATCTACGTCCCGGGACGATCCGAACCGGTCGAGATCCCGCGCGGTTCCGAGGCGCTGTTCATGCTCCAGCGGATCCGCGACGAGGCGCACCGGTTCGCCAACTCGTTCCACCGTGAGCGACGCAGCAAGCGGATGACCGTCAGCGCACTCGACGACATCCCGGGTCTCGGCGAGGTCCGCAAGAAGAAGCTGACCAAGGCGATGGGCGGCGTGAACGCCGTGAAGCAGGCGTCGCTCGACGAATTGAAGTCGCACAGCTTCCTGCCCGACGCCGTCGCCGAGGCGATCCACGCGAAGTTCAATCCCCGACGCGTCACGTAACGGGTCTGACCCCGTGCCGTGACGTGACGGGTCGACGCGTCAGAGTTGGGATGCGATGGTGTCGTCGAAGCGCTGGTAGGCCTCGAGGCGGGCGCCGGGCGTGTCACCGAGTGTGAAGTCGGGGACGATGACTTCGTCGAATCCGCTCTCGGCGTAGCGCGCCCAACTGTTCGACGATGTAGCCGTCCGACCCCGCGATCGACCGGTCGCCCATCTCGCCCGACATGATGTTTGTCGACCGTGTCCTGATCGTCCACCATGAACAGGAGTGACTGCACGGACGTGTGCAGCGAGTCGGGATCGATGTCGGCGGTCTCGCACGCCTCGACGAAGACGCCCCGGCGATCGGCCGCCAGCTCGGGCGCTCCCCACGTGTTCCACTCCTGGGCGTGGCGTGCGGTGATCCCGAGCATCCGCGGGCTGCCCGTTCCGACGAGGATCGGTAGGCGGTCCTGCACCGGCTTCGGATCACACGGCGCATCGCTGATCTTGTAGAAGTCGCCGGTGAAGGTGGTGCGGTCATTGTCGAGCAGCGAGCGGACGACCTGGATCGACTCCTCGAAGCGGCTCACCCGCGGGCCGGGGTCCTCGAGGTCGATGCCGTAGGCAGTGTGCTCGTTGATCTGCCATCCTGCGCCCATCCCGAGTGTGAACCGTCCGTTCGAGAGGCGGTCGATCGTGGCAGCGCGGTTGGCCAGCAGGGCGGGATGGTGGACCGAGGTCGGAGCGACCAGCGGACCGAGCTCGGATCCGGGACGTCACCGCGGCGACGGCGGGCAGGATCCCCCAGCACTCGTGGACCTCGCCCGGCGCGAACGATTCGTCGCCCGTGTTCGGCATGTAGTGATCGGCGTACCAGAGGCAATGCCATCCGGCCCGGTCGGCGTACGCGGCGAGTTCGAGTACCTCATCGGGAGTTCGGGAGGGGTTGGGCCACACCGAGAACTGCATGCGCTCGACCGTACCCTGCACCCATGACCGAGGAGTTGTGGGAGACGCATGCCGACTGGTGGATCGCAGGCTTCACCGACGGCGCCGACCCGGAGTACGTCGAGCAGATCATGCCGCTCGCGGCGGCCGAGCTCGAAGGGGCCCGCCACGTGCTCGACATCGGGTGTGGCGATGGTCAGATCAGCCGGCTCGCCGCATCGCCGAGGGTGCCAACGTCGTCGGCATCGACCCGACCTGGAACTGCGTGCGCGTCGCTCAGCGAGCGCGGCGGGGGAGCGGACCTACGCTCGCGCCGAGGCGGCGGCGTTGCCGTTCGCCGACGCGCTCGTTCGACACCGCCGTCGCATGCCTCGTCTTCGAGCACATCGACGACGTCGACGAGCGCGATCGCCGAGGTCGGCCGCGTGCTCGCACCGGGCGGAACGTTCTGCTTCTTCCTCAACCACCCGATCCTGCAGGCGCCGGGCAGCGTGTGGGTCGACGACCACATGGTCGATCCGCCCGAGCAGTACTGGCGCCTCGGGCCGTATCTCGACGAGACCGAGACCATCGAGGAGGTCGAGCTCGACGTGTGGATCCGCTTCATCCACCGGCCGATGTCGCGGTACGTGAACGCGCTGGCGGCCAACGGGCTCACGATCACGCGGATGCTCGAGCCGGCGCCACCTCCCGGGTTCCTCGGACAGGGCCCCGGCTACGCGGCGAGCGCTGCGTTTCCCCGTCTGTTGTACTTGCGGCTGACGAAATCCGCGTGAGCACTACGCTGACCGCATGGCCGAGATCGTCCTCATCACCGGGTTGTCCGGGGCGGGACGTTCGGCGACCGCCGACGTACTCGAGGATCTCGGTTGGTACGTGGTCGACAATCTCCCGACGACGCTGATCAACACGATCATCGACCTCGCGGCCAAGCCGGGCAGCGACATCAGCCGGCTGGCCCTCGTCGCCGGTCGCCAGCACGACGAACTCCTCCGCCACGTCGGCGAAGTCCGCGCCAGCGGCCACCACGCGACGGTCGTCTTTCTCGACGCGTCGACCGCGGAGCTCGTTCGCCGATACGACGCAACGCGGCGCCGCCATCCGCTCGCCGACCAGGCCGACGGCCTGGTCGAGTCGATCGAGCTCGAGCGCGAGCAACTCGACCCGGCCCGCGCTGCTGCCGACCTGGTGATCGACACGACCGACCTCAACGTGCACCAGTTGAAGGAGCGTCTCGTCGCAGCGTTCGCGGAGTCGACCGCGTCGCGGTTGCAGGTGTCGGTCGAGAGCTTCGGGTTCAAGCACGGCCTCCCGCTCGACGCCGACATGGTGATGGACGTGCGGTTCCTTCCGAACCCGCACTGGCAGCCCGACTTGCGTCCGCTGACCGGCCACGACCCCAAGGTGCGTGATCACGTGCTCGAAACGGCGGCCGGGTCGGACTTCGTCGATCGGTTCGACGATCTGTTGGCCTCGCTGCTCCCGCAGTACGAGAAGGAGGGGCGTGCCTACCTGACCGTCGCGATCGGCTGCACGGGAGGCCGCCACCGTTCGGTGGCGATCGCCGAGGAGTTGGCCGGCCGATTGCGGAGCCGTGGCGTGGCAGTCCGGGTGATTCATCGCGACGTCGCCCGGTGATCTTCCAGCACCGCGGACCGGGACCGCTACAGTCGGAGGTGTCAGCGTCGTGGGCCCGATCGGCTCGCGCGTCGCACCAAGATCCCCCCGCAAGCACCACACAAAGGAAACCCCAACATGACAGTTCGCGTCGGCATCAACGGCTTCGGTCGGATCGGTCGGAACTTCTTCCGCGCAGCAAAGGCCCAAGGTGCCGACATCGACTTCGTCGCGGTGAACGACCTCGGCTCGATCGACGAGATGGCCCACCTGCTCAAGTACGACTCGGTGCTCGGCGTGCTCCCCGACGACATCAAGGCCGGTCAAGGGCGGCATCAAGGTCGGCAACGACACGCTCAAGGTGCTGAGCGAGCGCAACCCTGCCGACCTGCCGTGGGGCGAGCTCGGCGTCGACGTCGTGATCGAGTCGACCGGCTTCTTCAACTCGCGTGACGCCGCCGGCGCGCATCTCGATGCGGGTGCACCGCTCGTGCATCGTGTCGGCTCCGTGCTCCGAAGCCGACGCGACGTTCGTGTACGGCGTCAACCACAAGGACTTCCGGATCAGCCAGCACAAGGTGATCTCGAACGCCAGCTGCACGACCAACTGCATCGTGCCGCTGGTGAAGGTGCTCGACGACAACTTCGGTGTCGTCGAAGGCCTGATGACCACGATCCACGCCTACACCGGTGACCAGAACATCGTCGACGGCCCGCACAAGGATCTGCGTCGCGCACGCGCCGCCGCGATCAACATCATCCCGACCTCGACGGGTGCGGCGCGGGCGACGGCACTGGTGATGGAGTCGATGAAGGGCAAGCTCGACGGCGGAGCGATCCGCGTCCCCGTGCCGACCGGTTCGCTGACCGACTTCACGGTCAACCTGAAGAAGAAGGCCAGCGTCGAGGAGATCAACGCGGCGTTCAAGAAGGCGGCGAAGACCGGTCCGCTGAAGGACGTGCTCACCTACACCGAGGACCCGATCGTGTCGAGCGACATCGTCACCGATCCGTCCAGCTGCACCTACGACGCAGGGATGACCCAGGTCCTCGGCAAGATGGTCAAGGTCAACGGCTGGTACGACAACGAGTGGGGCTACTCGAACCGCCTCGTCGACATGACGCTGTTCACCGGCTCCAAGGTCAAGCGCTGACCGGTCTCGACGATGTCTGAGATCCCCACGCTGGAGGATCTGGAAGCACGAGGTCGGTGATCTGTCGGGCAAGCGCGTCCTCGTGCGCACCGACTTCAACGTGCCGCTCGACGACGGCAAGATCGTCGACGACTTCCGGATCCGTGCCGCGCTGCCGACGATCGAGTGGCTCACCGAACGCGGTGCGTCGGTCGTGACCGCAAGCCATCTCGGACGCCCGAAGGGTGAGCCGAATCCCGAAGTATTCGATGGACCCGGTCCGGGCGCGGCTCGCCGAGTTGGCCCCGGGCGTCGAGTTGCTCGAGAACCTGCGGTTCGACCCGGGTGAGACGGGCAACGACGGAGCGTTCGTCGAGCAGCTCGTCGACGGCATCGATGCGTACGTGAACGACGCGTTCGGGGCATCCCATCGGTCGCACGCGTCGATCGTCGGGCCGCCGCAGCGCGTCCCGTCGGCGATGGGGCGGCTCCTCCAGAAGGAGGTCGAGGTCCTGCTCGGCCTGCGGAACAAGCCGAAGCATCCGTTCGTTGCGGTGCTCGGCGGAGCGAAGATCTCCGACAAGCTCGGTGTCATCGAAGCGCTGCTGGAGACGGTCGACGCGATCATCATCGGCGGGGCGATGTGCTTCACGTTCTTCGCGGCTCAGGGCAAGCCGATCGGCGACTCGCTGTTCGAACCCGACATGGTCGACACCTGCCGCGACCTGCTCGCGAAGGCCGAGTCGATGGGCAAGACGATCCACCTGCCCGACGACATCACCGGCGTCGACGCCGACGGCAACTTCGCGACATTCGGATCGCGGCTGCGCCGACGGTGCCGATCGGCTACGACATCGGCCCCGGCTCGGCCGCCGCGTTCACCGACGTGATCATGGACGCCCGGATGGTGTTCTGGAACGGCCCGATGGGCATGTTCGAAGACGATCGGTTCGAATCCGGAACCCGAACGGTCGCCCAGGCGATGGCCGACACCAAGGCGTTCACCGTCGTCGGCGGCGGTGACTCGGCCGCCGCACTCGCGCAGTTCCGGCTCGACGACGAGGTGGACCACGTGTCGACCGGCGGCGGTGCCAGCCTCGAACTCCTCGAGAACGGCGACCTCCCCGGACTCGCCGCCCTGCGTTAGCCCACCGCTTCAACCAGCCCGATGTTCGTCGGTGCCTGGCACCAACGAACATTTTCACGAAACGAAGGACATGACATGACCCGCACACCATTGATCTCCGGCAACTGGAAGATGAACCTCAACCACTTCGAGGCCATCCAGACGGTGCAGAAGCTGCACTACCTGATCCCGAAGGGTGTCCTCGACGACGTCGACGTGTCGATCCACCCGCCGTTCACCGACATCCGCTCGATCCAGACGTTGATCGAGAGCGAGGATCTCGACTTCGCGCTGGGTGCGCAGCACTGTCACTTCGAGGAGTCGGGCGCGTTCACCGGCGAGGTGAGCCCGGCGTTCCTCGAGAAGCTCAACACGAAGTACGTGATCTGCGGCCACAGTGAGCGCCGGGAGATCTTCGGCGAGACCGACGAGATGGTCAACGCAAAGGTGCAGGCGATCATCAAGCACGGGATGACGCCGATCATGTGCTGCGGCGAGACGCTCGCCGAACGCGAGGCGGGGGAGACCGAGTCGAAGGTGCTCGGTCAGATCGAGGCCGGACTCGCCGGTGTCACCAACGAGCAGATCGCCTCACTCGTGATCGCCTACGAGCCGATCTGGGCGATCGGGACCGGCAAGACGGCGACGTCGGAGGACGCGCAAACCGTCTGTGCCGCCATCCGCGTGAAGGTGCGGGCGATGACCGACGACGCAACCGCCGATGCCGTGCGCATCCAGTACGGCGGATCGGTCAAGGGCGGCAACGCTCCCGAACTGATGGGCCAGCCCGACATCGACGGTGCACTCGTCGGCGGAGCGAGCCTCGACCCTGACGAATTCGCGCGCATCATCCAGTTCAACGGCTGATCTCGGCCGACGCGCCGATTTCTGGCCGCCGGGACATCTTGCCTTCACACACTGGAAACGGGGGTGTCCACCTGTCGGGAACCACCGCTGGTAATGTCGCAGTTCTCTGGTTCACCTGGGAGGGGATCCAGGGCGTCAGCGTCACAGACGACGCAGACGACAGCGGTTGAACGCCGGCCTCGGTCGAGCGGCTCCCGCACAACTACAGACACCTCCCGTCTGTACGCCAACACAGGAGGCAATTTACGTGAACAACATTCGACGGAGCCACAAGCTCCTTGCGCTCGCTGCGACGTCAGCGCTCGTCTTTGCCGCATGCGGCAGTGACGATGACAGCGGTAGCGGCGGCGAGGAATCCGATACGACCGAGGTCACCGAGGGAACCGAGGGAACCGAGGGCGGCGACGAGGCCGCGGCGGGCGCCGAGGGCGGCACGCTGATCTGGGCCCACGAGCAGGAGCCGCCCGACCTGCATCTCGACGACCCGGAGAACAACCTCTCGATTGCGTCGTGGATGATCCAGTCGATGCTCGACGGCCTCTACGGCGTGACCGCCACGACGGAGTTCTTTCCCGAGATGGTTGCCGGCGAGACCGTGACAACGAACGAAGACAGCACGACCACGATCGACTTCACGCTCCGCGAGGGGCTGGTCTGGAGCGACGGCGACGACCTGACCGCCGACGACGTCAAGTTCACCTATGACGCGTTCATGGCGACCGACGGCACCGACGAGGACGGCGAGCCCGCGTTCGTCTACCTCCTCGGCAGCCGCACCGGCTACGACACGATCACCGACTTCACCGTCAACAGCCCGACCGAGTTCTCGATCACCTGGTCCGAGTTCTTCTCCGGCTATAAGTCGATCTTCGAGCGGGTCTACCCGAGCCATGTCTTCGACGCCGATCCGGTCGTCGCGGCAGGCGAGATGAACGAGGCACTCCGCGAGTGGACGCTCGCGAGTGGCGACCCGCTCCCCTCCTCCGGCCCGATGATCTTCGAGTCGTGGGACAAGGGCGTCCAGATGAACCTCGTCCGCAACGACCTCTACAACGGTTCGGTCAGCCCCGACGTGACCCGTCAGGGAGAGATCGCCGCCGTCGACGGCGTGCAGATCAACTTCGTCACCGACACCGACGCGCAGATCAACTCGCTGCTCGCCAACGAGGCGCAGGTCATCTTCACCCAGCCGCAGCTGGCCTTCGAGGACCTCGGCACCTCCGAGGGCTTCACCGTGGCATCGTCGGCCGGTCCGACGTTCGAGCACTGGGGTCTGAACCTGAACAACACGCATCTGGCCAAGCCCGAAGTCCGCGAGGCCCTCGCCTTCGCGATGGACAAGGGCGAGGTCATGGAGGCCCTGTACACGCCGTTGTTCGGTGACGCGCTCCCGGCCGAGGGCTTGGGCAACACGTACTGGATGTCGAACCAGTCCACCTACGAGGATCATTCCGGCGAAGCCGGCTACGGCGCCGGCGACATCGAGTCGGCTCAAGCTTCACTCGAAGCGGCTGGCTACACCCTGAACGGTGACGGCGTGTACGAGCACCCCGAAGACGGTGTGCTCTCGCTGCGGGTCGGGACGACCGGGGGGAACCGTCTGCGCGAGATCCAGCAGGAGCTCATCCAGGCGCAGATGTCCGACGCCGGCATCGACATCGTGATCGACAACGTCGAAGGTGCCGCCTACTTCGGTGAAGTGCCGTTCTCGGCGGACTCGATCGAGTGCGCGAACAGCGGCGGCGCATCCGGGAACTGTGACATTTGGGACATCACCCAGTTCGCATGGGTCGGTGGCCCGTGGCCCGGTGGGCAGCACACCGCCTACCTGAGCGACAGCGGCAACAACGCGTACGGCTTCCAGAACGCCGAGTTCGACGCACTCATCGACGAGTGCGACGCAACTGTCGACGACGGCGAGCGCGCCGCTTGCTACAACAACATGGACCGCTACGTCACGACGCTCGAGAACGATCCCGTGCAGGGCCTGTTCATGCTCCCGCTGACGCAGAAGCCGAGCTTCTACGGCTACACCTCAGCGCTTTCGGCTGCTGCAGTGTCGCCTGATGCCGACGACGCCGGCCCGTTGGTCAACGTCGTCGACTACGTACTCGCGAGCTGATCAGCTGAACACCTCGTAACAAGCAATTCCATGTAGATGGTGAACGGGGCCCCTGAACGGGGACCCGTTCACCATCTGAACTCCTGTCGTCTACTGTTCCGTCCCGAGGTCTCCACGCAGTGTTCGCCTACATCACCAGACGGCTCATGGCCACGATCCCACTGCTGGCGATCGCGCTCTACCTGGTGCATGTCGGGATCTCGCTCACCACTGATCCCCGGGCAGGCTTCTATCTCTGCCTACCGCGGTGCCAGGATGGCTTCGATCAGATCACCGAGGTGTACAACCTCGACGTCAACGTGTGGCTGCGGCCCTTCATCTGGTTCGGAGATGTCCTGAGCGGCGATTTCGGAACGTCGAGCAGCATCGGCGAGCCGGTCAGCGAGATCATCGTCGAGCGCGGCTGGAACACTGCGCTCATCGCGGTTCCGGCGTTCCTCATCAGCGCTGTCGTGGCCCTCCTGCTCTCTGTGTATTCTGCCCGTCATCAGTACTCGAAGGGCGACTACTTCTTGACCGGACTCGCATTCTTCGGCCTCGCCTTTCCCTCTTTTGTGCTCGCCCTCGTGATCCAGAACGTCTTCGGGGTCCAACTGGAGAACTGGTTCGGTGTGAAGCCGTTCAACACCGGCCGGAAGACCAACGAGAACTTCATCGAACTCCTTCGCGACATCGCACTTCCGGTGCTGTCGCTGTCGATCTTGTTCATCTCTGCGGACAGCCGCTTCGGGCGCGCATCGATGCTCGAGACGCTGAACCAGGACTACATCCGCACAGCGCGAGCGAAGGGCCTCAACGAGAATCGCGTGGTGTGGAGGCATGCGCTTCGCAACGCGCTCATCCCCCTCGTCACGCTGTGGGCGCTCAACTTCTCAGCGCTGCTCGGTGGCTCGATCGTCACTGAGAGCATCTTCTCGTGGCCAGGTCTCGGACCGGCATTCGTTCGTGGGCTTGGCGACGCCGACATCTATCTCATCCTTGGCATCGTGCTGTTCACCGGACTCATCACGGTGTTCTTCAATCTCGTTGCCGACATCATGTACGGCGTACTCGACCCGCGAATTCGATTGGACTGAGGTAGGACGTGGCTTCGGAGATCGAAATCCCGGGCGGGGAGGACCGCACCGAGATTGAAGTACCGGTGTTCAGCGCCGGCGAGGTCGAGGGGTACTCCGCGGAAGCGGCCGCCCACTACTCCTCGGCCGAGATCGAGGGTCTCACGGAGGCGCCACAAACGTTCGGGTGGTTGGCGTGGAAGCGATTCCGTCATCACCGTCTGGCGATCATCGGGGCCGTCGGCCTCGTGTTGATCCTCCTGTTGTTCATCGTCGGTCAGCAAATCAGCGCGTACGCGTTCGATGAGCGCAACGTCGCGGATCGGCTCCAAGGTCCGTCGACCAATCACTGGTTCGGCACGGACGAGATCGGTCGTGATCTGTTCGTGCGCACTGCGCAAGGCGGGTTGTACTCTTTCCGGATCGGGTTCATTGCGGCGATCGTGGCAACTGCCCTCGGAACGATGCTCGGAGCGCTGGCCGCCTACTTCGGAGGCGGGATCGACGTCTTGATCTCGCAGATGGTCAACCTCGTCCTGATCGTGCCGGCACTGATCCTGCTCTCGATCTTCGCCTTGTACTTCGGCGGCAACCCGACGACGCTTGCGCTCGTGCTGGCCGGGTTGCTGTGGACCCGTATCGCACGTGTGGTGCGCGGGGTCGTGCTGTCCATCAAGGAGCAGGAATACATCATGGCCGCGCGTGCTGCGGGGGCATCGCACTTGCGAATCATCTTCCGGCACGTGCTCCCGAACGTCGTCGGGCCGGTCGTCGTCGAAGTGACGCTCCTGCTCGGTACCGTCATCGTGCTCGAGAGCACCCTGTCGTTTCTCGGGCTCGGCGTCCAGCCACCCGACGCGTCGTTGGGCACACTGGTGGCGGATGGGAAGGGAAGCATCGACAATGACCCGATTCGTGTGCTGACGCCCGGCTTCTTCATCGTCATGATCGTCTTGTGTGTGAACTTCCTCGGAGACGGCTTGCGTGATGCCCTCGATCCCCGCTCGAAGAACGAGCGAGGGTGACATGAGCCCATCACCGCTGTTGAAGGCCGACAATCTCACCGTCGAGTTCAGAACCGATGCCGGGACGGTCAGCGCCGTCACCGACATCAGTTTCGAGATCAACTCGGGCGAGGTGCTCGCAGTCGTGGGGGAGTCCGGTTCCGGGAAGTCGGTCACCGCACTCGCGCTGATGCGGCTGCATCCGAAGAACACCGACACCACCGGTTCGGTGGTGTTCGACGGGGTCGACCTGCTCGCGCTCACCGAGAGCGAGATGCGTTCGATCCGGGGACGCGACATCGCAATGATCTTCCAGGACCCGATGACGGCGCTCAACCCGGTCTTCACGGTCGGAGATCAGATCTCGGAGGCCATCCGGGTGCACACCACGGCGTCGAAGCAGTCGGCGTGGGACCGGGCCGTCGACCTGTTGCAGTTGGTGGGTGTGCCCGAACCGAAACGGCGAGCGGCGCAGCATCCGCACGAGTACTCAGGTGGCATGCGGCAGCGAGCGATGATCGCCATGGCGATCTGCAATGATCCGATGCTCCTGATCGCGGACGAGCCGACGACTGCGCTGGACGTCACCGTGCAGGCACAGGTGATGGAGGTGCTGCACGAGGTGCAGCAGGCGACGGGCTCGGCGATGATGCTGATCACGCACGACCTGGGTCTCGTTGCCGGATCGGCCGACCGGGTGCAAGTGATGTACGCCAGCCGCTTGATGGAGACCGGCGACCTCGATGCGATCTTCTACGAATCCCGCAATCCATACACGATGGCATTGCTCAATTCGATTCCCGATCTCGAGGGCGTGAAGACCTCGCTCGAGGCGATTCCCGGCAATCCGCCGAGCCTGCTCAACCCACCTTCGGGCTGTGCATTCAGACCGCGGTGTTCGTTTGCGACCGACCTCTGTGCCGAACTCGAGCCACCGGTGGTGTCGCTCGATGACGACCACGCGAGTCGTTGCCACCGCACTGCAGACGTCGGAATCGGCGTGGGTGCAGCGTCATGACGGCGGACTCGATCTACGACTCCGGCGCACTCAGCGGGATCGACGACGAAGCTCCCATTCTGCAGATTCGTGATCTGGTCATGGAGTTTCCAATCCGCGCCGGGGTCTTTCGTCGACAGGTGGGCGCGGTGCAGGCGGTGTCCGGCGTGTCGCTCGACCTGAAGCAACACGAGACCCTCGGCGTGGTCGGCGAGTCGGGCTGCGGCAAGAGCACGCTCGGGCGATCGTTGTTGCGGCTGGTCGAGCCCACCTCCGGCACGGTCAGGTTCGGCACCGAGGACGTGACGAAAGCGTCGAAGAAGCGACTTCGGCAGTTGCGGAGCGACCTGCAGATGGTGTTCCAGGACCCCTACGCCTCGTTGAACCCGCGCCTGCCCATCCGTGAGATCGTCGGTGAACCGATGAAGATCCACGGTGTGCCGAAGAAGGAGGCACGTGATCGCGTGGGTGAACTCCTGACGCGGGTGGGCCTGCTTCCGGAGCACGGCAACAGGTACCCGCACGAGTTCTCGGGCGGTCAGCGTCAAAGGATCGGCATCGCCCGGTCGCTGGCGCTGCGGCCGAAGGTGATCGTGCTCGACGAGCCGGTTTCGGCACTGGACGTCAGCATCCAGGCGCAGGTCTTGAACCTCCTCGACGAGATCCAGGACGAGTACGAACTCAGCTTCATCTTCATCGCCCACGATCTCTCTGTGGTCCGCCACACCAGCAACCGGGTCGCCGTCATGTACCTCGGCCGTATCGTCGAACTCGCCGATCGTCACGCGCTCTACGAAGCGCCTGCTCATCCGTACACCCAGTCGTTGCTCTCGGCGGTCCCCATCGCTGATCCGCGGCGTGAACGTTCACGTCAACGGATCACGCTCCAAGGTGATGTGCCGAGTCCGGCCAGCCCACCCTCCGGATGCCGATTTCACCCTCGGTGCCCGATCGCACAGGACATCTGTGCAGAGGAGCAGCCGGAACTCAACGAGATCGCCCCGGGCCACGTTGTTGCGTGCCATTTCGCACTGCAGCCCGGTGAGACGTTGCTCGAGCGGGTGGTGGAGCTGGGCCGCAACGGCCACGTCGCCGGCGATTGAACGTGGCGGCCGATTCGGTCACACTGCACTCCAGCTGGCGAGGAATCGTCACCAGCGGGATCGGTGCGTCTGTAGTCCTGGTGGCCGGGGTCATCGTCGTCGTCTCCGTCGGCTGGCGACTGCTGCCGACGCTGACATTGGTCGCCGGAGCGTGCTTCACCCTCGTTGCGCTCCTGGACTATCCGATTGCGTCGGAACTCGACGCTCGGGGCGTGACCCGGAGAGCTGTACTGCGACGCCATCGCCTCCCGTGGGCTCAGGTCGACCAGCTCACGCGGGCTCGGCCCGGCGTCGTCGTCCACGTGCGCGGTCTCGAGCCCGGCGGACTGGTGGCCAAGGTCGGCCGCCGCCGTTACCTGCTCGTCGACCAGTGTGAATCGAGAGCCGAGTTCGACGCGCTCGAGCGGGTGCTGGGCGACACTGCCACCGCAGTGCGTTTCGACCGTCTCGTGATTCCGCCTGCCAATGTCGGCCCGACCTGGACGTATCGCCGGAGGAAATGGGCCGATCATTCCGTGTCGGAATCCTGAGCTCCCGTCGCAGCAATGCAGGCCGCATCGACTCCGGCGCAGGCGAGCCTCAGTTCGCTTCGTTTCGGTCCTCAACGCGGCGCAAGCACGGCGGCGAACCAGTCGAGAATGATCTCGGCGCGCTGGACTCGGTGGACGGGTGATCCCGTTCGCGAGAGCTCGTGGTCTTCGCCGGGGAATCGGTAGAAGTCGACCTCCTTGTGGAGGAGGCGGAGGCCCATCCAGAGTTCCTCCGCTTGCCCGATCGGGCAGCGGCGGTCCTCTTCGGAGTGGATGAGCAGCATCGGAGTCTCGATGTCTCGAATCTTGTTGATCGGGGAGCGCTCCATGTACGTCTCGACGTCGTCGATGTAGAGCGGACCGTGTTCGGTTCGGAACGTCGTGCCGATGTCGCTGCTCCATTCCTCGGAGACGAAGTTGTTCACCGCCCGCTCCGAGCAGAACCCGCGGAACCGCTCGCCATGCTTCGCTGCGAGCCACGTGGCCATGAAGCCGCCGTATGAGCCCGCCGAGCATCCCGACTCGATCGCGGTCGCAGAATTCGTATCGTTCGAGTGCGCTGTCGATGATCGCGAGGACATCGTCGACGTCGACGCTGCCCCAGCCGGTCCCGGGCGCGACCGGGTGTTTCGGGCCGAGGATGGCTTGGCCCCACGCGGTGTCGCGGCCGCTGCTGCCGCGCGGGTTACCGAGGACGACGACGAAGCCGGCGGCGGCCTGCATCTGCGCCTCGTCGAAGAAGTAGTCGCCGTACTGGGTGAACGGCCCTCCATGTACGTTGAGCAGGACGGGATAGGTAGCCGCCTCGTCGAAATCGACGGGGCGCATGATCCAACAGTCGATCTCTTCGGTCGCGTCGGTGGTGGGCACGGTGAACCGTTCCCACGGCAGCAGCGTCGCCGACAGTCGGGCGCCGACCTCCGTCCGTCGTTCGTCGTCGATCCACAACTCCGGCGTGAGGTCGACGGCGCTACGAACGGTTGCGATGCGTCCAGCGGCGGCGTCGAACGCCGTCACCGAGATTCGCCCGGAGGTCACGGGAGCGGGTGGGGTCGAAGCATCGACGGCGACGCGGTAGAGGTGGGTTTCGCCCCGATTCTCCGCGATGGCGAGCAAGGTGTGGTTGTCCTCCCACACCGGTGATCGTTCGCCGACGGTGCAGACGAAGGAGCGGTCGAGCGCCTTGGACGCCCACTGGATCTCGTCGTCGACGACTCCGACGGCAGCGAAGGGCACTGAGCCGACGGCGTAGTTGTGAACGAAGGTGTCGGCATCGCCGTGGCCGATGAATGCAACGCGCGTGCCGTCGGGCGAGACCGACGGCTTCCAATAGTGGCCATCGTGTGCGGTCAGGCAGCGAATGTGTCCGGGGTGCTCATCGGCATCGAGGGGAACGAAATAGATGTCTTCGGCGAGGTCGCGATCCCACGTATCGTGGCGGGCGGCCGAGGTGACGACCGCCGAGGAGTCGGGTGACCACGCGATGCCACTGTGCTGGAAGTCGCCTGGTGTGAGGTTGCGCGGCGTGCTGGTTCCGTCGGCGGCGATGACGTACACGTGTTTCGGGCGGTCGAAGACCCAGTCCTCGGTGTCGAGGCGAGCGAAGAACCGTTCGACTCTTGCGCGGCGATTGCCAGGACGCGTCGGGTGCGCCATAGCGCTCGTGCCGGGTGCGGCTGCTGAAGGCGATCCACCGTGCGTCGGGCGACCAGGCGACATCATCGAGGCCATCGGGCATGGTGCACGCCGTGCGGACCTCGCCAGGTCCGCTGATCGGTGCGATCCGCAGCGTCGATTCCACGGCCTTCTCCCGCTGGGTGGAAGTAAAGGCGAGGAACCGCCCGTCGGGCGACCAAGCCGGGTTTCCATCGATCGGCCCATCGGTGAGGGGCGCGTCGTCGAGCCATACGCGCCGTATCGTGGTGTTGCTCTCGACGTCAGTGGTCGCGACGATGAACGCCACATGTTCTCCGTCGGGTGAAAGTGCGGGCGATTCGACGGTGTTGCGACCGTCGATGAGGCGTCGAGCGATTGCACTGTGGCGTTCGGCGCAGGCAGCGTCGGTCATATGCGCCAAAGCTATCCGGACGCCCGATGTGGTCCTTCAACGGCTGTCGGGCGATAGGATCTCGGTCCGTGCGTGACGTCTTGACCTATGTGAGCCTCGTGATCAACGTGATCTCGTTGTTCGGCCTGATCGCCGGCATCCTGCTGCACAGCGGGCGCGGCGGCGGCCTCTCCGACATGTTCGGCGGCGGCGGCGGTGCGGCGCTCGGTTCGACGGCTGCGGAGCGCAACCTGAACCGGATCACCTTCGTCCTCGCGCTGATCTGGATCTACTCGCTGTTGGCCGTCTCGTTCTTCCTCGACTGAGGCTGGCACTTGGTCGGTCCGCGTGCGAGCGCCGGACCGGGCGGCTATCATCAGATGCCCAACACCACGTCGAAGTGGCGGAATTGGCAGACGCGCTAGCTTGAGGTGCTAGTGCCCTATTAATGGGCGTGGGGGTTCAAGTCCCCCCTTCGACACCACGTTGACCAGGGCTCCGGCCCTGGTCAACGGCTTTTTCGGGTCAGCTCGAAACGCTGAAATCGGCCGCTTGTCCGCGCTTTGTCAGCACGAGAATTTTTCGGCCCCGTGTGTAGTCGCTGTTCAGGGCCGACCACACCGGCCACGATGAGCGTTCGTGCGTCGTCCATCGGCGCAGGCCGATGGGCAGGGTGGGATAGCCGGGTCGGGTGCAGTGCGGTGATACTCGCCTCGGGCGACCGGACTATCACGCTCGCGTTATGTGCGGCTCTGCGCGCGCCGATGGTGCGCGCGTTTGCCGGAACTGCTCGGCCCGATGGTCGTTCGGACGGTGTGATTATCGAGTGCTGCAGGATGGTAGGTATCCGGTTGATATCGAGCGCGACCGACGGTGCGAGCTTGGCCGCGTTCCCGGTGCGGTGAAAGAGTGGCCCTGTGGATTCCAGTGTGGCCGTTCTGCCGATGGCCGTGGCGATGATGGCGGGTCCCCAGATCATCTCCGCGGTGATGCTCGCCACCAGCCGCGATCCGAAGCGCAACTCCGGCGCGTTCGTCGGCGGCGTCGCGCTGGGCATCGCGATCGGCCTCACCGTGTCGTATGTGACCGCCCAGCTGGCCAACGACGGCAGCGGCGGGAACAACTCGAGCGGCGGCTCGAACATCTTCAAATGGGTGATCGTGGGTCTTCTGCTGGTGGCGACCGTGATCGAGTTCCGGGGCCGCCACGAGGTCAAGACCCCGAAATGGATGATCTCCTTGCAGCAGACCGACCCACAGGGTGCGTTCAAGCTCGGGCTCATGCTCATCTTGTTGATGCCCAGCGACATCATCGTCATGCTGAGCGTCGGCGAGTACCTCTCTCTGAACGGCTTGACGTTGATCGACTCGCTCGGCTTCGCGCTGCTCACCGTGCTGATCGCTGCGCTCCCGGTGCTCGTGTACCTGATCGGCGGGAAGCGGGCCGAGGCGGCGTTGCCGAAGTTACGCGAGTGGATGTCCACCAATTCGTGGATGATCAGCATCGGCGTGTACGTCTTCTTCATCTACGCGCTGGCGGGCTGAATCCTCGGGGAAGTGAAGCGCCACACGCGCCAGCGAAGACGCCAAGCCAGAATCGGATCGGTTCTTCGACGAAGTAGGCGGAGCGGTCTCCTGAGGCCCGAGTTCGGCGGTCCGAGGCCTCAGACCGAGCTTCTTGGCGGCTACGAGCGGTCGGAATGCGCCTCTGGCAGGCGGTCCGGTCAGCCGTTATGGTCATGGGCCATGGACCTGACCAACCTCTCGGCCATCGAGATCGCTGTCCAGGCCACGATCGGCATCTTCATGATCGTGAATCCGATCGATCCCGTGAAGATCGTCATCTTCAACGATGTCGTCGCCCGTGACGGGCTCAACCGGGGCAAGGCGGCGCTCAAGATCGCCGTCATCGTCTTCGGCATTCTCGGTGTGATGGCGTTCGCCGGACGGGAACTGCTGCAACTCTTCGGGATCAACCTCGGAGCATTCGGTGTGGTCGGCGGCATCGTGGTTGCACTGATGGGCTTCGAGATGCTCTATGGCGGCCAGTCGAGCAGGACACAAGGCACGGTTGAAGCGGCCGAGACTGAGGACGCCGACCCCGACCAAAACGGGCTCGTCATGCCGCTGGCAGTCCCACTCATGGCAGGTCCCGGCGCGATCACCACAGTCATCACGATGTCATCCGCCACCGATGACGGGGCGGCCCTCGTGGCCACGTTCATCGGTGTGGCGGTGGTGTCGGTTCTGGTCTGGTTCGGCTTCGCTGTCTTCGGCAACTGGTTCGCCAAGCTGAGCCCGAGTGCCACCGCGATGCTGGCCCGCATCGGGGGTCTGCTGTTGGCGACCATCGGGATGCAGCTTGCACTCGGCGGAATCCGCACCTTCTACGCCGGCTGACCTCGACCCCGGTGCAGGTGCGTTATCGCGCTCCTCGAGATCGATCTACCTGGGCCCCGGGCCGAGCATCTTGCCGGTTCTTTCGCTGGGCTGAGGTCATCGGTGTTGCGTTGATATCGGGCGCCTCGTCTGCAAATACGCGACCGAGCCGCGCCTGCGAGTGCCGGCGGGGCTCGGTGGTATCGGGTTCTTGTAGACGGACGGTGTCGTCGTCGTTGGTCCGGGTCGCGAGCAGTATCCCGGCGGCGTCGTGCGCTCTGATCTCGAAGAAGACCTCGTTGACGGCATCGGGATCCTGTCCAGCTTCGAGGTCGACGGCCGCTCCGACCGTGCAGAATCGGGGGTCAGGGAATTCGTGACGCCGAGATCGATCGCGTGCGGGCTCTCGCGCGACAGGTGCGGGCGCTGGTTGCTGGCGATGGTTGGACTCCGTGCAACGCCGCGTCTGCGAGACGGTAAGGACCAGCCTGCCCCAATCTGCACCAGCCGACCACGGAGAGGTCCCGCACCTCGCCGGCAATGGGGAATCAGGATGCCGGGCCCAGCGTCACGTCGACGAGTTGGTCGGCCGAGGTGAACGGAGTTGAGTCGTCTGGGGCGTGGCAGTACGGCGCGAGGGCCTCGAAGAAGTCGTCGGGGTCGATCACTCCCTCCGGAGCGAAGACTCCGTGGCGATGTAACGCTCCCGACTCGAACAGTCCGAGTATCACCGCCAACGGGACGCCGGTCGCGCCTCCCATTCCACCGTCGGGTGCGCCCACGATCGCCGCTGCCACCCGGTGCGGTGAACCGTCTCGTTCACCCGACGCAAGGGCGAACAGTGGCGGCAACTCGACTTCGTTGGCGGCGGTGGCGTCGGCCTCGGCCAGCAGTTGCTCGGGCATTGGGCCACTCACCATCTCGGCGGCCTGCTCCACGGTGAGCTCGCCGCCGTCGATGGCGTCTCGGAGCTGTGCGACGATGTCCATCACGCCGCTCGGCCCGCTCATCAGATTCGCGCAGTGTCGGATCTCGGGGAACGTCAGCGGCAACGTGACGGCTTCGGGGTGGCCGACCGACCACCCCCGGCCGGTTCCGACACCCGGGACTTCGACCTCACGTGCGACGACAGGACGAACGTCGATGAATCCGCCGTCGTCCCAGATTCGTATCTCTCCCGAGCACTGGTGCATCCAATGCTCGATCGCCGCGCTGGGACCGGCCCCTTCCCCGCCATCGGCCAGCGACCCCGTCCCGGCGACCGACCAGCAGGTGAGCAGCTCGTTCACGGTGTCGAGTCCGCGCATGGCCCGCACGGCCAACATGTTCGAGATCCCCGGGCTTGCGCCCATGCCGATGATCGCGGTGACCCCCGCCGCTTCGGCCCGATTGCTCATCGCCAGCATGTCGAGCGTCGGCTCCCAGTCGTCGTTGATGTCGAGGTAGTGGCAACCGCTGTCGATTGCCGCCTCGAGGATTGGTGCTCCGAATCGGTAAAACGGGCCCACGGTGTTGAGTACGACGTCAGCGTTCTCGAGCAACTGCCCGAGCGCGGCACTGTCGGTCACGTCAACCTGCTCGGCCCGCGCCGGCGCGCCGAGATCCGCTGCGAGTTTCTCCGCGGCGTCGCCATCAAGGTCGGCGATGATCAACTCCTCGACGAAGTCGAAATCGAACGCTGTTCGCGCCGCAACTCGCCCCATGTCGCCGGCGCCACCTAGTGCCACTACTCGCATCGCTGCTTACTCCTCATGTGTTGTTGTCGCTCTGTGTTGTTGTCGTTGTCGAGATCGGTCCCTGCCCGATGACGCTCAACCGAGTCCGGTCGGCAGGTCAACAAGACTGAGAGGATCTGCGCCCTCGGGGACACCGCTCGGCGTCGTCACGCCATCGGGCACCTCGAAGGGCTGCTCGTCTGCGAAGCGGCGGAGCACGTTCGTGGTGAGCCGCGCCACGTCGTTGTCATAGCCGTCGGTCGCGAGGCTTCCCGCCCACGCGATGCTTCCGGTGGTGAACACGGCGCCGCCGTGAGGGAGTTCATAGAAGACGACGTCGGCCCGCGCCTCGGTGCCGGGGTACGGGATCCCGGTGGCAAAGAACTCCTCTTTGGTCTGCAACATGTCGGGCGGATGACCGACCGACGATGCCAACACGATGGCGTGTGACGGCGACCCCAGTCGCTCGTCGTATCGATCGATCTCTTGACCCGCAGCTCCCCCGCCGACAGTGCCGTGGTCTCCGAACTCCTCTCGATCCGACAACCCCTCGAGAGCGAACGCGACACGCGAATCGTTCCACGCAGTGGAGCGCCGATAGTGCCCCGACGTGCTGAAGCCTTGGCCTGCGAACCCGGCGCCACTGATCTCGTGAGGCCCGCGGCCGATCCGACTCCACAGACCACCGAGTTCGCCAGTCGACTCCATGTAGTACTCGCCGGGCTCGGCCATCCACGCCCGTGTGCCGTCCTCAGCACGCCGCACTTCGACAACTGCGGGCTCCGCTGGATGCACGCCGGTTCGCCAATAGAAACCGTTGGCGCCGAGGACCATCAGGCGACCGCCATTGCGCTGCCATGCTCCGAGCGCATCGAGCATCGGGGTGGTCCAGTACTCCGGGTGCGTGCCGGTCACGATGACGCGATAGCGAGACAGCAGCTCGAGGCCCTCGTCGTGCACCGCGTCGTCGGTGATCACGTCGTGCTCAACGCCCGTGTGGTCGAGCCATGCCACCACGTTCGTGTCAGCCGTGAACGACCACAGTCCGCCGCCAGGCTTGAGGTTCATCACCGGGCGCAGGTGTGAGCTGTAGGCCACACCGGTGAGGTCGGCGTGGTGGTCGTAGAGGCCGAGGCCGCACTCCGGGTGAGCGAGGAGGAAGCGGTCGTTCGGAATATCTGCGGACGACCAGTTCCCGAAGATGTGGTCAGGGCTCGCCGAGATCTGAACATTGGCGTAGGCGCGATACGTGATCGTCGGTGCGAGCCACGCGACCGCTGCCGGTTCGGCCCCGTTCGAGGGCAACACGAAGAAGACGGCGTGATCCTCGCTGTCGCCGCAACGTGTGCGCAGGGCATAGACACCGCTGTCCAAGTCGTCGGGAACTCGCAACGAGCAGCTGGTCTCCCACGCGGCGTCGGCCAGGTCGTCGGAGTGGAAGTGGATCGCGCCGTAGTGACTCGGATCAACCCGGAAGTCGTGCACGTCGCCGTTCCAGCGGACGCCGGGGACCGCCCGCGCTGGGAGTTGCACGGTGCGGCCATCGAGGCTGTGCGGACCGGTGTCGGTGATGCGCTCGGTCGCGATGTCGAGTGAGAAGTCCCACCGGGCTTCCACTGCGCCAGTAGCGGTTGGTCCAAGACCACACGCGTCGAGACGTCCGTCAAAGTGTTGGGAACGGACTCCTTCACGCTCCTGCACGGCGAAGAACAGCGGCCCGTTCGATGCCACGCTCGCGTGTGCTTCGACCTCGCCCGCCCAGCGTCGAGCGATGGCGACGTCGCCCGGCGCGCTCACCAGCGGCTCGATATCGAGCGCGAGTCGACCGACGGTCGAGTCATAGGTGACGACGATCTTCGTCCACCGACGAAACGTGATCGGGCGGTCGGAGCGAATCTCGACGCCCGCATCAAGACTCGCCGTCCCAGCGCCGATCCGGGCGACCGGCACGCCCTCGTCGAGTTCGACGCTGAACCCACCGGGGTCACCCACGGTCGAGACCAGCGTGCGCGCACCGCCGATCAGCGTCGGAAACACGCACATCTCGAACCGGAGGTCTTCGAGCTGTTCGAGGAACGGGTTCGGCTCCACAACGGCGTACGACCCCAGGTGGGTCGGCTGGGCGACCCCGTCGTATCGCCCGTCGAGCGCGCTGTCGATCTCGATCTCCTCATACCCATGGCCACCGGGCGACACGTCGCCGCACACGATGCGCACGAGCCGGCCATCGAACGCCTCGCCATCAAGCGACGACACCATGAATCGCACCTCGTCGCCCGGCCGAGCCGAAAGGGGGTCGCAGTACGAGACGATCCGCTTCTCGGCGCTCATGCGTTGGTCTTTTCATCGGCGCACAGAGCGACGAGCAAGGGCGTGAGTCGCCGGTCGAAGTCGTCGAGTGTGAGCGCAGGCTTGACCAGCCGTTCCAGCTCGAAGCCACGAACGAAGTTCACCAACGTCTGCCCGGCTTCGGTCGGGCGTCGTGCGCCGGCACGTTCCAATGCCGCCGCGAGTGAACCGACGACCCGCGCCTCCCACGTCGCAACAACTGTCGCCAGCTCGGTGTCCTTCGACGCGAAGAGGAGTAGTTCGTACTCCGCCCGCACGAGCGAGGCGTCGGTGAACTCACGTTCGACAAGTCCGACCAGCGCACGACGCACCCCGTCGACGGCACTGCCGTCAGCGGCGTCGCCGACGAGGTTGGGCACGCCCAATGCGTCGTCGGCGAAGTGCAAGTAGCTCCGGAACGACTCGCGCAGCAGCGCCTCGCGACCGGCGAAGTGGTGCGTGGTGGAGCCGAGTGACACGCCGGCCTGATCGGCCACTCGGCGGTGGGTCACGGCGTCGACGCCGTCCTCCGCAATGACCCGCAGCGTCGCGTGAAGGATGGCGTCGCGAGCCGTCCCTCGCGGTGTGGCCGATCGAACCCTCGATTGCGTCAGCGTCATGACGTACGAACGTACTGTTCAACCGTACGAGCGTACAAGTCGGCCGAAGATCGAACGAAACCACCATTTTCGGTACCGGCACCCCTCGTGTGCGCGTCACCCAGGCGTCGCGTCCGTCGAGAAGCGAAGCCCGACGACGTCGACGGCTGAATCGAGGAGTTGGCCTTGCTGCCAGAGGTCTTCACGCCAAGCGTGGCGAATGGGATCTTCCGCGCGCTGACAGCCGTGCTCCAGGAACCTTGCGTGGCTCATGCTCGTGGCGTTCATCGGAGCTGCCGCCAGACATTGGGAGCCCGAGCTGCTCGGCCACCATCGAGGTGGCGGTCAGGGCACCCATATCGTCATGGAAATGCTGACGAAGCACGCCCGCAGATCGGCACGTCCGCGCTCGGTCCGGTGCTCAAGAACGTGCGGGTCAATGGCAACTCAATGTACGGATACCTCCTTGTTGAGGCCGTCGCCCAGAACAACCGGATGCCAGTCGCTGAACGCCACGCAAGCTCGCAACGATCTCTCACGATGACTCTTCTCCGTCACCGACTTTCGATTTCAACGAACTCCGATTCGGCCACCGCGGTGGCCGGATCAACTTGCGCACCCCGCAGGTGCAAGCTGAGGAACGCGAGAACGAGATCGAACGTATTGTCGTATTCAGCAGCGTCAGGTGCGAGCCATTCGAGGTGGCCAGCATCCGTCGAGCACTGCGAGCGTGCTGGGTCCGTTGGTCATCTCGTGGAACTCGCGAACGGCTTCGGCCGGCGCGATCTGGTCGCCGTTCGACACGACGTGCAAGATCGGTGCGATCGTCGGAACCGTCGAGCTGTTGAAGTCGTACGGGGTGCCGCCATGCGCAACGACGGCGTCGATCCGGTCGTCGACGCAGCAGTCGTAGGCCAGGAGCCCGAACGCCGTTGTCGCTCCACCCGAGTGGCCAATGACACCGATCTGTTCGGGGTCGATGATCGCAGCAATGTCTGCCGGGAGCGCACCCCGGTCAACCTCGTCGATCACGAACGACATGTCCGCGGGCTGCTGTGGTATTCCTGCGATGGCACCACCCGGGAAACTCGACTCGGGGAACCTGATGGTGACGACCACGAAGCCGTGCGAGGCAAGCTGGCGATCGGCCGGCAGCGCGATCGCTGCGTCGTTCAAGGCCGGCGCGACCACAACGACTGGGAACGGTCCGCCCGCCGGTGGCGCCCCGAAGCCGCCTACATCAGACGGGTAGGTCACGCTCAGGAGCAGCCGGCGTTCGTCAGCTGCCGGCACCACCAGCCCAACCTGGTTGTTGACCTCGATCGTCGGACGTGAGGTGTCGACGACTTCGAGCTCGGCCCGTCCGATCGCATACTCACCGAAGCCCGGAGCCTGGACGGCCCCGATGGGAAACTGCAGGGAATAGCCGGTTGGTGCTCCGAACTCCAGCTGATTGAAGAGGTGCTGTTGCACCTCTTCGCTCCACGCGTCGAAGGACGCTTCGGGCGCCTCGACGGAGATGACAATGGGCGAGCCAGGCGCGTCGACCGTCCAGATCTCTTGAATCGAACCCGGACCGATCCCCCACTGATTCTGCCAACCGGTGGTGTTGAACAGGGCCTCGAACCAGCACTCGTTGCACGGCGCGGTGTACCCGATCCGCCAGACGTCTGCTGCGAGGCCACCAAGCTGGTCCTCGCGTTGGTCGATGACTTCGACTCGGTCACGGGATTCGAGGAACTCGGCGAGATCAGTGGTGGCTTGGAGACGAGAGCGCTGCCGGCCGAGCACGTCGGAGTCGATCAGCGTGTCGACCACGAGGAAGCCGACGCCAGTGAATGCCGCCGGTGACGAGGCGAGGGATTCGACGGTGATCTTGCCGGGGAAGGCCTCAGACACTCTGAAGTCGGCCGTCGTGGTGATCTTGAATCCCAGAGAGAGGAGATCAGAGGTGTACGAACCGGGGGTCAGCAGACCCAGCTCGCCGATCTCGGCCGGCTCGACCGGAGCGTCGTTCACCGTTGTCGCCGGGGCCGTCTCGGCAGGTTCGGCCACGTCGGATTCGACGTCGGCAGGTGGCGAGATGAGGCTTGTGTCGGGCTCGGTGACCGGCGTTGCCACAACGGTGGTCGCGGGCCCAGAGTCGACCTCGCTGCCGGCATCCGAGCAGCTTGCAACGACTATCGAGCACGCCAGGAAGACGACGGCACTCCGTCCCGGCCACCGCGACCCGAGAGTGCCAAGGGTCTGGACGGAGTGGGCGGTCAGCGGGTGCCCGCTTGTCGGTGTGATCGATTGAGTCATCGGGGGCTGGTGTCCATACAGTTCGGGTGGGCGGGCGAGCCGAATCGGCCGGGCCGGACCAGTCTCACGGGCCGTGGTAACGAGTGAGTCACGCGCGGTAACGTCCGACCATGGTGAGCCCTGTGGACAGCGGTGCGGTCGCTGACCCGGAGCTCTGCGAGATTGGCCCGCTCGGCGTCCGATCCGGGACCATGTGGTCACCAGTGCGAGGCGAACGTGTCGGTGCGGTCGTTGCGATGCTGTCGCTCGCCGGGACGGCCGGGATGCGGAGTGCGGCGCTGCTGGACTCAGTGTGGGCCGAACCGGAACGCCCCGCTAACGCTCGGCGCTCGTTGGCCAACATGATCGCCCGCCTGCGGGCGCAGTTCGGGACGACGTTCATCGAAACCATCGGTTCTGGCTACCGCCTCGGGGCTCACGTGGCTTCTGATCGAACGCGAATTCTCGATGCCGCCGCAGCCGTCGAGATGCATCCGGACAACATCGACATGAACATCGAGTCGCAGGTGGAAGACGCCCTGCATCGTTGGCGGGGCGAGCCCTGGGTCGACATCATGATCGACGAGGTGGAGCCCGATCGCGCTCGCCTCAACACAGCCCGCATGAGTCTTCTGCGTGCGCGAGCGCAGACGCTCATGAGTCGACACCGTTACGCCGACGCCGTCGAGCAACTCGACGAGGTGACGGCAGCAGATGGGTGCGTCGAACGGGACTGGTACGACATGGCCCGCTGCTTCGCCGCACTGGGCCGCCGGGCTGACGCTCTTGCTCGAATCCGCGAGGCTCGACGTCGTCAGTCAATCCGGGGCCTTGAGATCAGCGACGAACTCAAGACGCTCGAGGCCACTCTCCTCGACGGCCCCCCGGACGCTGCGGGCACGCTCCACCGGCCGGATCGCACGAGCCCGATGTTCGGGCGGCGCAAGCACCTGGAACGGACATCTGAACTGATCGATCCGCGCAGACTCGTGACCCTCGTCGGCCCCGGCGGCGTCGGTAAGACGCGGCTTGCGCTCGAGCTCATGGAGCGCCGCCCTGAGCTGTCGCCTACTTTCGTCGATCTGGTACCTGTCCGCGATGGTCGGTTCGTTGCCGGTGCCGTGGCCAAGGCGGTCCATGCCGACATCGAGGCGGCTGGATCGGTGGTCGAAGCGATTGTCGCGGAACTGCGGGCCCGGCCACGGCTGGTCGTTCTTGACAACTGCGAGCAGGTCGCGGACGCTGCGGCACAACTGGTGACGACGCTCACCTCGCGGTGCGCAGACACCACTGTGTTGGCCACCAGTCGCCAGAGCCTTGCTGTCGACGAGGAGTTCGTGCTTGAGGTGCAGCCGCTCGACACCGGAACGCAGGGTGCCGGTGTCGACCTGTTCTTCCAGCGCGCCTGGGAATCGGGCGTCGACCTGGATCCGACGAAGTGGCGGTCATCGGTTGCAGAGTTGTGCACACGGATCGACGGGCTGCCGCTCGCGATCGAATTGGCCGCGCGCCGCGCGACCATGCTCACACCGGACGAGATCATCGTCGGTCTCGGCGACCGCTTCGACCTCCTCCGCCGATCCGGACGAGATCATCGCCACTCCGCTTTGGTGACGACGCTGCTGTGGAGTTGGGATCTGCTCGATGACGGTGAGCAGCAGGTGTTGTGCCGCCTGGCCGCCTTCGCCTCCGGCGTCGACATCGTGGAGCTCGGCGCTGCACTCGATCTCGAGCAGTGGGATGCCCTCGATGTCGTTCAGCAGCTCCAGTCGAAGTCGCTCGTCTCGGTCGAGACTGCGCCGAATATTCCGTCCCGGGTTCATCTCCTCGAGAGTGTTCGGATGCTTGCGATCGAACAAGCGACGACGCAGGGCACGTGGGGATCCTGTAAGCGGGCGCACCTACTTTGGGTCGACGATTTCACAACCAGAGTCGTCGGGCCGCATGGCCACGATGATCGTCCGGGCCTCGATCCGTTGGCGCGTCTCGATCGAGAAGTCAACGAGATTCGCGCCGCCGTCGAATGGATCGACGACGATGCCGACCGGGCGTTGGCAGTCTGCGCACGTCTGGTGAATTGGTGGCGAGGTCGCGACATGGCTGCCTACGCCATCGAACGATTCGAGGAGCTGTTAGGAGCGTCCGTCACCGACGCCGAGGTGCGCAGCGAGGCGCTCACCACGCTCGTCTTGATGCGTCGGATCGCAGGATTCCCCCCGACACGCACGACCGAACTTGCCGACGACGCGCGCCGCTTGATCGACGGCATCGCCGACGACACGGTGCGCGACCGTCTGGAATTGCGTTACTTCGAAGCGGCGTTCGACGTCGACGACACCACCCTTCCGGGACGGATTCGTGCGATCATCGACCGCACCCGGGCCCGAGGCGAGCCCATGGACACCCTCGCAACCCACCTGCTGAGCGCCTGGTTCGTCGCAAACGATCCGCCCCGAGCTCCCTCAGTCGCGGAGGAGTCCTTCCCCCTCAAGCATCCGACAACACTCGCTCGGCAAGCCCACGCCTGGGAACAGCGCGGCCTCGCAGCACTCGCAACCGGCGATCTCCACCGAGCCCAGCACTTCCTCGGAGGCGCACTCGCTCAATTCGAGGACATCGGCCAACGCTTCTGTTCCATACACGGTTGCGAGTCGGTCGCCTGGTGGCTCGCCCTTCAGGGTCAACATGGCCGAAGCAGCGCCCTCCTCGCGGCGGCAGAAGGCCTACACGTCAAACACCACCGCTACCGGAGCGGGTTCGAAGAGCCGGCCGTCGACGCAACGATCGAGCTGCTCGGCGAACGTCCAAGTCCAGACCCGCACGCGCTTCTCGACGCAACGATCGAAGCCGCTCTGGCACACATCGGCAGTGAACCTCACCCCGTGACCGGAAACAGCAACGGGAACCACTGCTGAACACCACTCCGCTGCGGCAAGTCGAGCGCGCCAAGTGGGCAGCGCATAATCCCGCCTCGCCACAACGGCCAACCCGATCGAGAACGAAGCCTCTTTGTGTCAAGGGTTGATTTCGGGGTGGGTTCGGGCGCGTCGGAGTGGACCCTCTTGCCTGGCGGTGCGGAGGGTCGTAGCGTTGGTTGTCGGGCCCGGGAGTGACCTGTCCGAAGAGCCGGCCGATCAGGATGTCGAGCCGGTCACGCTGGAGTCAGAGTCGTTCCTGGTTTGTCCTCCCGGGCCCACTCGTCTCAGCTGGTCGAAGCGCGTTGGGCGTCGATGTTGAGGTGTCGATAGACCCGGTCCGAGATCCGCCGTTTCAGCGCCCGGATCGCTTCTTTGGTCGATTTGCCCTCGGCGAGTTTGCGTTCGTAGTAGGCGCGGCCTTCGGTGTCGAAGCGGAGCTGTGCAATCGCTGCGATATGAATCGCATGGTTGATTTTGCGGTTGCCGCGCTGGTTCAACCTGTGCTTCGGTCGTGGCCCTGACGACGCATCGACCGGGGCGGTCGCGTTGTAGGTCGCGAAGTGGCCTTTGGTCGGGAACCGGCCGATGTCGCCGGTGTAGCCAATGATGATCGCAGCACAGATCGGGCCGATCCCGACGATCTCGGTGAGCGTCGTCCCGGACGCGACCACCGCGTGGTCGACCCGCTTCTTCGATGCCTTCAACGCGACATCGAGTCTGGCGATGTCTTCAACGAGTTCGTTCGCGATCATCACCCGATGCCGCGTCACCTGATCGGCGACGCTGACACCGTTGAGCAGGGTGTTCGCCTTCGTGACCGTGATCTCAGAGCTGATCCCTCCCGGCTCCAACTCGAGCAGCAACGCATGCAGGCGGGTGCAGTGCTTGTTGCGCAACCGCGCCATGTCACGATGCCGTTTCGCGAGGAGCCGAAGCACTCGGGAGTGGTCATCGGGCCGCACGAGCGACAACCGATCCGATCGCATCGCCGCGATCGCGACCGAGCGGGCGTCGTTCGGATCGTTCTTCTGCGAGCGCTCCGAGCCCAGCACCCGAACACGCGCAGCGAGCACTGGTGGCACGTCGAACACCACCTCGCCGGCAGCGACGAGCTGCTGGGCAACGAGATAGCCAAGCCCGTTCGCGGACTCGACCGCCCACTCGCGTTTGGTGAACCCGTCGGCCCATGCTCGGAGTCGTTCGGCCTGGCGGCTTGACGCTCGAAGCTGGAACTTGTCGACAACGTGTTCGTTGTCATCAACTGCAACCGCGGTGTGGGTTGCTTTGTGGGGATCGATACCGATCATGGTCATGGCAGATGCCTCCTTGGTAAGTGGTGAAACCGAGGTGGGCACTCCTGATTCGGGTCGATGTGTTCTCGCCTCTTTCGAGCCACACCACGGTCAGATGACCGACCGGCGGACAGTTCGTTAGAAAGCCAACCCGAACGAGCGGCAGGCACATCGAGAGCCCACCAGCCGGATCATCAGAACGCTACGGAACCACCGCAACGCACCACCCATCATCAATCAGGCACTTCTGATCGCCGGGAGATCGGCGGTGGGCCACCCATATTCGCGGACTCAAGTGCTCCGTCGTGTGTTCCAGAGCCAGGGTTCCGTGGGAGAAGGCACTCGGCCGCTAGCACACAGACCGACCACCGACGGTGTTGGACCTCAGGTTCGTCGTCTGCTCGAAGCGCCCCTGACCTGTGGGGCTTCGGCGAGAAGTCGCCGATGGTGCCTGTTGCCTCACGTTCCACGGATGAGATGAGCGACCCGCTCCGCAGCGTCGCTCTGCATCGGTGGGGTGACGTGGGTGTAGATCTCTCGGGTGATGTGTGGTGCTGCTGTGGTTCAGGCGCTCGCTCACGATCTTGATGTCGATGCCGGCTCGCAGCGCGAGCGTCGCCCAGGTGTGGCGAAGCCCGTGGAGTGTGATCGGTCGGGAGCTGGTCGTCGGGATGGTCACGGTTGAAGTACTCCCGGTTGCGGTCGAACTCACGTGAGAATCGCTCGGGGTGGTACGGCTGGCCGTCCCACTGGCAGAACACGTAGCCCTCGTCGTTGTAGCCCGGCCCGAGTCGCAGCTTCTCTTCGGCTTGCTCGGACCGAAGGCGGCGAAGCATCGCGACCGTGCCGCCGTCGAGGCGGATGAGGTGGCCGTGCTTCGTCTTCGGAACGTCCTTCACGATCACCCGGTGATCGATCGCCGTGACCTGTCGTGAGATGACGGCGGTGCCGGCGTCGAGATCGACGTCGGACCACTTCAGGCCGAGGCACTCGCCTCGGCGACAGCCTGATCGTGGCGAGGAAGATCCACGCCGGGAGGTACCGACTGTCGGCGACGTGATCGAGGAACGCCCGGAGTTGGTCGGCGGTCCACACCTTCGGACGAGTCGACTTCGCCGACGCGGTCGACGGGGGAGTGGCGGCGTCGGAGACGTTCCGCACGACTCGGTTCCACCGGAGCGCGTCCTTGAGCGCGGCGTGCAGGATCGTGTGGACGTAGCGGACCGTTCGCGGCGAGAGACCCGACACCGAATCGGGGTCGATCGTCGCTGGCGGACCTCGACGGATGAGCGAAGCGACGGCGTTCTTGTTGAGCTTCGCCTCGCACTCGAATTCGGCGCGGAGAGCCTCGGCGATCTGGTCGTAGCGTGAGGCCGTCGGCTCGGAGCGCGACGGCTCGTTCGTAGACCTCGGGGGAGCGGACGGCGCTTCGGGTTCGGTCGACGTCGGCCGGACTCGAGGAGGTGCCGGTACAGCTTGTTGAGGTCGACGGGCGAGAGCTGCTGGAGCGGGATGTTGCCGATGTGCGGGATCACGTGCAGCCGGATCTTCTGGTCGTACGAATGCCACGTGCTCTCCTCCAGCACCGGCGGGAGGCGGGACGGCAGCCACTCGTCGACGAGGAAGTCGCCGAGCGCTGATCTTCTCCGCCTTCACGTAGGCGCCGGTCGCCTTCGCGTTCATCGCGGCGATGCGAGCGTCCTCGGCCTCGCGCTGGGTCTTGAAGCCGCCCTTGCTGTGCTGGCGCCGCTTGCCGTCGGGTCGGTCACGTAGAGGTAGTACGTGTACGTCGAGCCGCGCTTCTTGACGTTCGGCTTGCTGTTGCCGCGCTTGCGTTGCGCTTCGTCGTCTCAGCCATCGTCGGCCTCCTCGTCGAGCGCCTGTCGCATCGCCGCTGCCTTCGCCTGTGTCTTCCAGCTGGTCGGACCTGACTGAGACAGTTCGATCAGCGACTTCTCCCACTCGTCGAACCTGGCCGAGCTGCTTCATCACCACGGCATTGAGCGCATCCTCGGCCTGCCACGTCAACCGATCCTGCGCGTCGGTCAGATCCTGCATCGGGATCTCGCCGAGGTACTCGTTGAGGCGCGTCGACATCACCTCGCGCTCGCCGGGCGTCCCGAAGATCGACGTCGAGCAACTCGGCGAGCGAGAGCCCGTAGTCGTCGTTCTCGGCGGTGGCGAAGCGGACCGGAGTTCTCCGACTGGCTCGGTCGAGGTGGCATGAAGAAGAACCCGATCGGCACACCGAAGCAACGCGAGAACGCGACGATCTCGTCGGCGGTGAACTGACGGACGCGCCGGCCGTCGATCGACCGCTCGGCAGCGGAGAACGTCGCCTTCGACCAGCGGGCCCCGACGTACGGCTCGAGCTCGGCGGCGGCCTCGCTCCTGCGTCCAGCCTCGGAGCGCGTCGGGCCTCGGTGAGGTTGAACGCCACGATCTGGTTCGGCGTGATCGTGACCGGTACGTCGATCTCAGCGGGCTTCTTGCGGGCCATCGAACCTCCTGCGTTGATACTCAACTCTAGACCAGTCTGCACCACTGTTGACCTCGTGAACCACATCTCTGTAGTTTGTTCCACCCCAGACGTAGTCAACACGAGCAACAGACCTGAACGAGGAGGTGGAGCAATGCAACACCCGACACTCGACGAGCTGCCCGGACATCCTGACGATCCACGAAGTCGCCGACTTCATGCGGATCAGCCCGGCCGTCGCCTACGAGATGGCCCGCCGGTACCGAGCGACCCGACGGCCGCGAGGGCCTCCCGGTCTTCATGGCCGGCGCCCGCATGATGCGAGTCTCGAAGATCGAACTCACCAAGTTCGTCGCCGGAGAACTGGCGAGCCGCCCGTGGCGCCAGCCGACGCCGGCTGACCGATCGCGACGCTCACCCTCGGCCGATCTGCGCCATGGGTCCGACGCAACGTCGGACCCGATCGCGTGGGCCGTGCTCGAAGCGCTCGCCGAGCACGCCGTCGATCGACGGCACGACGACCATGTCCTACGAATCCGTACGACGACATCGCCGCCGACCTCGACCTCGCCAACGACACCGTCGCCCGAGCACTCCGCCGCCTCGCCGACGCACGACCTCGCTCGAGCACCGCGCCGACCGATCGACCACCGGCCGCTTCGCCACCGGCCACTACCTCCTCACGTTCCCGCCCGACGTCCTCACTCGAACCACGACCACCGCACCATCACCGCCGATCGACGACCGACACCAGCAGCCCAGCCCGACCCCCACCACGACCTCGACCAGTCGAACACCAACCAGCTCGATCTCCTCCACCGAACCCATCCCGAACGGACCCCTGAACCATGACCACCACCCGAACCGTGCAACAACAACTACCCGATTCCCACTTCACGAATTTGCACCATGGTGCGGGAGGCGGCGCGCCGAGCGTCGCAGCGGGGTGTTCGGCCGTGCTGAGCGTGTGGAAGCTCGCGCCCGGCCAGGAGCCTACTACCTCGAAGCCGTCGCCAAGGGCGTCGAGGACTACTACGTCGGCGGCGAGGCGCCCGGCCGCTGGATCGCCAGCAGCGACACATGATCGGCCTCGCCGGCATCGTCGAACCCGACGCACCTGCGACCATGTCCTCGCCGGCCATGACCCGTCGACCGGGACACGGCTCGGCCAGCCGCACAAGGTGCCCGGCTACGACCTCACGTTCCGAGCGCCGAAGTCCGTGTCCGTGTTGTTCGGACTCGGTGATCCGGACACGGCCCGAGCCGTCCGCGATCGCCCACGACCGAGCCGGTCGAGTCGGCGCTCGACTTCGCCGAACGACACACCGTCTGGTCACGCCGAGGGCGACGCGGGCGTGAACGCAGATCCGGTGCGATGGATTGATCGCGGCGGCGTTCCGACACCGCACGAGTCGCAACGGCGACCCGCATCTCCACACCCACGTGCTCGTGCCGAACATGGTGCTCGGCGAGGACGGCAAGTGGGCGACGATCGACGCCCGCTGGCTCTACACGATCGCCAAGACGATCGGCTACCTGTACGAAGCGCAGCTCCGCCACAACCTCACCGTCGCGCTCGGCGTCGAGTGGGGCGAGGTGCAGAACGGGATCGCCGACATCGATCACATCCCCGCGAACGTGCTGAAGGCGTTCTCGACCCGACGCGCCGAGATCGAGGAGCGGATGGCGATCCGCGACCAGCACTCGCCGAAGGCGGCGATGATCGCCGCGCTCGACACCCGCCAGAAGAAGGAAGCACGACGTCGACCCGGTCCACCTCCGCGAGACGTGGAGCGGCGACCGCAGCCGAGCATCGGCTTCGACCCGGCGCGGCTCTCGAAGGTGCTCGGTCGGGCCGTCGCCGACACCGGTCGACGACGCGATCGAAGCGCGAGCCATCGAGGATCACCTGCTCGGCGCCGCCGGGCTGACCGAACACGACTCGACGTTCAACCGCAACGACGTCCTGCGGGCATGGTGCGACGCGCTTGCCGGCGGCGCACCGATCGAGCAGATCGAGGAGCTCGCCGACGGCTCGAGGATCGAATCGAAGTCGTTCCGCTCGACGGTCGTCCCCGGCAAGGGTGCCGTGATTCGCGACTGCCAACGGGCGAGTACTATCTCGACGCTTCCGGCCGGCGAGCGATGGTCTCGACGTTCGATCTGCTCAACATCGAACGCCGTGCGCTCGACCTCGCGCTACGACTCCTCGATGCCGACGCGGCCGTGTGCGACGACGAGGATCTGCTCGCCGCGCTCCGAGGCGCGCCGACCCTGTCCGAAGAACAGCGATCGGCGGTGATCCAGCATGACTACATCCGGCAACGGCGTCGACGTCCTCACCGCACCCGCCGGAGCCGGCAAGACCTTCGCCCTCGCGGCCGCACGCGAGGCGTGGGAACGATCCGGCTACCGGGTGATCGGCGCCGCCCACACCGGCGTCGCCGCCGACGAGACTCACCAATGCCGCCGGCATCCCGTCGACCACGATCGCTCGACTCCGCATCGCGATCGACAACAACGAACCCGGCGGACTCGACGACCGCACCGTGCTCGTCATCGACGAAGCCGGCACGGCCGGCACCCGCGACCTCGCCGCGATCCTCGACGAGGTGCGACCGCATGCGGCGCCAAGGTCGTGCTCGTCGGTGACCCGAAGCAACTCCCCGAGATCGCAGCCGGCGGACTGTTCGCCGGGCTCATCTCGCGGCAGCCGACGATCGAACTGCGCGACAACCGACGCCAGCAGCGAGGAGTGGGAGACTCGAAGCACTCAGCCAACTCCGCGATGGCGACACCATCGCTCGCCCTCGACGCCTACCGCGACCACGGTCGCATCACCATCGGTGACGACGGCCGCCGACACCAAGGCGCTGCTGGTCGCCGACTGGTGGGCGGCGATCGGACGCAAGGCGACGACGCGATCATGCTCGCCGGCCGACGATCCGAGGTCGCCGAGCTGAACGTCCACGGCCGACTCCGAGCCGAGACTGCCGGCCAGCTCGTCGGCGACCCCCTCGACGTCGGCGGCGCACCAGTTCCAGATCGGCGACACCGTGATGACGCTGAAGAACGACACGCAGACTCGGCGTGCGCAACGGCAACAGGGGAGTGGTCGTCGACGTCGACCCCGACGCTCGCATCGATGCGCGTCCGGCATGCACCGAGGCGACGTCGAACTCCCAGCCCGATACCTCGACGCCGGACACGTCGGCCACGCGTACGCGATGACGGTGAACAAGGCGCACGGCCTGACGTGCGATCGCACGATGACGCTCGGCAACGACCAGGTGTACCGAGAACTCGCCTACGAAGCGCTCAGCCGCGGCCGACTCTCGAACCACGTGTACATGCCGAAGTCCTGCACGCTCGACATCGAGGAGGACGGTCCACACGCCCGAACTGCCAGCCTCGCCGAGGCAACGGAGACCCTCGACCGTGGCCTCCGCCGTCGACGAACGAAGCACCTTGCGCTCGACGAGCTGGCGACCGTGCCGATCGAAGCCTGGCCGACACCCGACCTCTATGCCGAACAACGACGAGTCAAGCAGATCCTCGAAGCGGCGGGCCCAAACCGACAGCGCGATCTGGACTCTCTCATGGCGTCGTGTGCGGTGGCGATCGACGAGTTGGCCGAAGCCAACGCCGAGGTCGAAGCACTCAGGGGTCGCAAGCGCCCATTCCGTGAACGACGCAAGCCCGACACCGAACTCATCCGAGCAACGAGCATCGTCGAGAACCGACAAGATCGCGTCGACCGCCTCGACACGGAGATCGCAAGCTTGGAGGCGAGCCAGCACCGTCGCCGAAGCCACCTCGCCGCACACGAAGCGGATGCCCATCAGGTCAAGGCGATCGAAGCCATCCTCGACGGCCGCACGCAGGAGGCGATCGCCCGCAGCGTCACCGACCCGCCGTCCTACATCGTGAAGTCACTCGGCCGCCGCCCCGGTCGAAGCAGCCCGACCGAGAGTGGGTGCGCAGCGTCGCCACTGTCGAGCGCTACCGAGTCGAACACGACATCACCGACAAGCGCACCCTCCTCGGCCCGTTCCCCGAGGACAATCTCATTGACCAGATGGACTGGGAAATGATCCACAACAGCGTCACCGAGACCCGTCAGGAGCTCGGCATCGAACGGCCCCCTTCCCGTGGCGTGGGAATAGAACCGCCTTCGCTCGAACTGTGACGGTCCGTCAGGGGCGAGCATTGGCATCGTCGATCCGACATCTCTCTCCGATTGCTCGTTCTGGAGCGGTTGGCGCCGCGGATATGCGTGGCCATCTGCGATTCTTCCGGCGATCGAAAGTGCCGTTCGTGAGCGGGGCCAGCGCG
>CAWKLM010000037.1:0-45859 GCA_963850475.1 Ilumatobacteraceae bacterium
CCCGAGCGAACCGTTCCCATCAGCGACCCTCCCCGCGACCGCTCGACCGTCGACCGAGCCGGTCGGCGGAGGCTGATCCGGGACAACGTCGCCGAGACACCGATCTCCCCTCACGCGGGTGAGGCTCGACCGCCCACCTTGTCGTACTCTCTTCGAAACCTTCCGACTCTCAAGGAGCCTGTCCATGGCGAACAAGAAGCCGAACATTCTCGTCCTGTGGGGAGACGACATCGGAATCACCAACGTCAGCGCCTATTCCGACGGGCTGATGGGCTACCGCACCCCGAACATCGATCGCATCGCCGACGAGGGTGCGCGGTTCACCGACTACTACGGCGAGCAATCATGCACCGCAGGGCGGGCGGCGTTCGTCTGCGGACAGAACCCGACCCGAACGGGCCTGACCAAGGTCGGGATGCCGGGCGCCGACATCGGCATGCAGGCCGAGGACCCGACGATCGCTCGCGCGCTCAAGGAGCAGGGATACGCGACCGGGCAGTTCGGCAAGAACCATCTCGGTGACCGCGACGAGTTCTTGCCCACCAACCACGGCTTCGACGAGTTCTTCGGCAACCTGTACCACCTCAACGCCGAAGAAGAGCCCGAGCTGCGGGACTACCCCAACGAAGAGGACTTCCCGCACTTCCGCGAGAACTTCGGACCCCGCGGTGTCATCCACAGCTGGGCCGACGGTCGGATCGAGGACACCGGGCCGCTCACGAAGAAGCGGATGGAGACGATCGACGACGAGATCCTCCCCGAAGCGCAGCGTTTCATCAAGGACGCCGTCGACGACGACACCCCGTTCTTCGTGTGGTTCAACACGACCGGCATGCACTTCCGCACCCACGTGGCACCCGACAAGTTGGGCCAGGCCGGCGTCTGGCAGTCCGAGTACCACGACGGGATGATCGAGCACGACCGACGCATCGGCGAGATGCTCGATCAGCTCGACGAACTCGGCATCGCCGAGGACACGATCGTCGTGTACAGCACCGACAACGGTGTGCACATGAACAGCTGGCCCGACGGTGGCATGACCCCGTTCCGCAGCGAGAAGAACTCGATGTGGGAAGGCGCCTACCGCGTGCCCGCAATGGTTCGCTGGCCCGGCCACATCGAAGCCGGCCAGGTCCTCAACGGCATGATCTCCCACGCCGACTGGTTCACGACGTTCCTCGCCGCCGCAGGGGACCCCGACATCGCCGACAAGCTGCGGGCCGGTGCCGAGCTCGACGGGCACTCCTACAAGGTGCACCTCGACGGCTTCAACCAGTTGGACTACCTGACCGGCGGCGTCGACGAGAGTCCACGGTTCTACTTCTTCTACGTGACCGACGACGGCGACCTCGCCGCGTTGCGCTATCAGAACTTCAAGTTCGTGTTCCTCGAGCAGCGCGCCCGCGGCACCATGCAGATCTGGATGGAGCCGATGGTCGAGCTCCGTATGCCGAAGCTGTTCAACCTGCGCACCGACCCGTTCGAACGAGCCGACATCACCTCGAACACGTACTTCGACTGGATCCTCGACCACGCATTCCTCTTCGTTCCGGCCCAGGCGTTCGTCGCCGAACACCTCCAGACACTCGTCGAGTTCCCACCCCGCCAGGAGCCGGCGAGCTTCAGCATCGACAAGGTCCTCGAAAAGCTGCAGGCCGGCATCACCAGCTCCTGACCACCGGGGCCCGTCCGGTCGAGTCCGGTCAGAACGGCTCCGACCACCATGCCACGGCCGTCCGAGCGGGAATCTCGGTGTACCCGTCCGTCGGGATCTGAACGCATCCAGGCCCGCTGCCCGGCGTGAGCACACTGCTTGGCCAGTTTGCCCCACGACGTCTCGGCGAGCGGCGTGACCGCAATGATCAGCCCCGGCACGTCGGGAACCACGTCGATGCGCCCGACCTCGTCGAGCGGTTCGGTCAGTACCGCAGTGACTGCGCCGACCGCTGCAACAACGGGAAGCAGCGCCGCCCCGACGAAACTGATGGACAGCGGGATCTCGAGCAGTGTCACGTCGTCGGAGTTGGAGATGGAGATGCGGCGAACGTTGCCCTCGTGCACCAGCTCCTTGACCTTCGACACGGCTTGATCGCCTTGACCTTGAAACTCTCGGTCACCGTGGTTGATTCAGACGATATGTCAACTCCATTCGTGGTTCGACCGCTCTCTGCGGAGATCGAAGCGTGACCGAGCGGTGCAGCATCAGTCCTCACCCGTCTCGGGTGAGGACTGATGCTGGGCGCGGGTGTTACGTTCGGCGCTGCTGGTGCACCGGCAAACGCCGGTGAACGTGGTGAACGAAGACGGAGTCGATCGATGAACCGCAACAACACGACCAACAACACGATGAGGAGCCAGCGATGAGCGACGAGAGCCAAACTGATGTGGCCGCAGCGGTTGCTGAGATCGAGGAGCAGCGTACGAACCGGCCGGTGGTGTGGTTGTTGATCGTGTTGGGGACGGTCGTGATGGTGTTGAGCACGCTCAACACGTGGGTGGAGCGTCAGTTGCTCGATACCGATGCGTGGGTGGATGCCAGCACGGCGTTGCTCGACGACGACGCGGTGCGTGAGGAGTTGTCGCTCCGGTTGGTGACGGCGCTGTATGAGAATGTTGATGTCGGCGAGGCGATCGACGATCAGCTGCCCGAAGAACTCGAGGGTCTGGGTGGCCCGCTGGCGGGGGTGTTGCGTGATCCGCTGACCGATACCGCGGACCGGTTGCTCCAGATCGAGCCGGTGAAGGTGGTGTGGGAGCAAGCTAATCGCGAAGCCCACGAGGCGGTCGTGGCGATCCTCGAAGACGATGTCGGCGACAACGCCTCGACGTCGGGGGGCGTGGTGGTCATTGATCTCGGCGGTGTGCTGGTGCAGGTGGGCGAGCAGATCGGTTTGCCCGAGGGTGTGCTCGACGCGATCCCCGACGAGGCCGGCCTGTTCGAGGTGGTCGACTCCGACGAGTTGGAGTCCGCTCAGACGTCGGTGAAGATCATCAAGATCTTGAGCATCGTGTTCTTCTTGCTGGTCATCGTCCTGTACTGCGGTGCGATCTACCTTGCCCACAACTGGCGGCGAGCCGCCGTCCGCAACGTCGGTGCCGCAACCGCGTTGGGCGGCTTCATCGTGTTGGTCGTACTCCGTTTGGGGACCGGCTTCATCGCCGGGCAACCCGACACCGAAGGGAGTCGCGCGGCAGCGAACTCGATCCTTGCGATCGGCACCGAACTCCTGCGACGCAGCGCATGGTCCGAGATCCTGATCGGTCTGCTGATCGTGCTCGGCGCGTCGCTGATCGGGCCGGCCCGCTACGCCAAGCGGGCACGGCACTACACCGCACAGGGCTTCCGACGCTCCGCGGTGGCGACATGGATCGGCTTCGCGGTGTTGGTCCTGGTCGTGCTCACCTGGTCACCGTTCTCCGCGGGCGGCAACTGGCTCACCGTCGTGATCCTCCTGATCCTCATCGTGGTCGGAATCGAAGCGATCCGCCGAACATCGCTCGCCGAAGAAGCAACACGCATCGAAAACGAGGCGACCGCTCGACAGGCGGACAGCGACCTGGTCGCCGCCGGCGAACAACACTGAAACAACTCGACCAAAGGAGCAACAGCATGGGACCGATCGAAATCTTCCTCCTCGGCTTCGAACACTTCCACGACGACACTGGCCGGATCGCCGACGAGCTCATTGCCTTGAGCGATGCCGGCACGATCCGCGTCGTCGACGCCCGCTTCTTGCTCAAGGAGAGCAACGACGAGGTCCTCGCGGTACGGATGAGTGACCTCGACGACAGCGAACGCGACGACCTGCGAGCGGCCGCCGGCGCACTCATCGGGTTGGGCGCCGGCTCCGTGCTCGGCGGTGAGGCCGGCGCCGCTGCCGGGCTGGTACTGGGCGCCGACGCCGCGTTCGGTGGCGGCGGACTCGGGTTGAGCGAGGCCGAGATCGGCGCACTCGCCGACAACCTCGAGGTCGGCGACGCACTCCTGATGCTCGTGATCGAGAACGTCTGGGCGACCGGTCTCGCACAAGCGGTCCGCGGAGCAGGTGTGGTCTCGGCCACCCATGACTACGTGTCGCCCGAAGGCCTCGTCGCCCTCGGCGCAATGCTCGGCCTCGAAGTCGCCACCGTGTCCGCCGAGTCCGGCGCCGACTGAGATGAACAGGGTGGCGACCGTCGCCGGAACCGTCCGTACAACAGAGAGTGAGAGATTGATGAAGACCTACGAGCACGACAAGGACTACGACCTGATCATCGCGGTGATGGATGGACGGGACAAGGCCGAGGAGTTCTTCACCGTGGCGAAGTCCAAAGAGGCCGACGGTGCCTTCCACATCAAGGAAGCAGCGACGTTCCACCGCAGCGAGAGCGGCCAGATCCTGCTCAACAACAAGGGCTATGTCGCGGGCTGGAAGGGCGGAGGGATCGGCCTCGGGATCGGGATTCTCCTCGGTGGACCCCTCGGCTTCGCGGCCGTCGGTGGGCTGCTCGGCTACACGCGCGGCAAAGAACGGCGTGAGCTCCGCGACAAGGTCAATGCCAAGCTCGGCGCCGAGCAGTCCGCAATCGCGCTCATGCTCGACGGTCCGATCGACTGGGACGTGGTCCGCGACATCGGCAACGCCTTCGGCGCCGAGCTGATGTTCGCCGAATTGCGCGGCGAGACGCTCATGAAGACCGAGGAACTCGCCGAGGACGAAGACGTCCAGAAGGCCTTCGAGGAAGAGATCGGAGAGGTCGCCGCCGACTAGCTAGCGCGCTGCGACGTCCACGGAAACGGCAGGCCCTACAGGGGCCCGAGTGCTCACAGGTATCGCAAGGAGTGGGAGGCCGAGCAGGCCCAGCGCGGCATCGCCTGACGGAGCAACGGACGTCCCCCGGTTCTGTGCATCCATGGAGGTCCTCAACGGAACCTACGAGATCCCGGCATCCACCGGCTCCGATAGCGCCGCACACCCCCGATATGGTGCCCGATGAGCACGAGATTTGAAGGCAAAACTGCAGTTGTGACTGGCGCCGGTTCAGGTATTGGTCGCTATTCAGTGCTCCTCGGTTGCATCCTTCTGGGTCTACCTCGCCGGGCCCAGCGGCCCGACAATGGAGTCAGGACACCGGGTCGCCACCTGGACGACCCCACGAGGAGCCACACGATGAACCCCGACCACCGCAACGAGAATCTCCGCCGGAAGTCGTTCGCGGCACAATCGCTGCAGGCTGCGAGCTTCGAGGGAGCTGATCTGCGTGGAGCCGACTTCACGATGGCCGACCTGTCCAACGCAAGCTTTCGCAATGCTCGATTCGGAGTCCCACCCTCGATCGGCGCCGCCATCCTGGCGGGTTCGATCGCGCTCTCCCTGGCATCCGGAGTCGTCGCCGGACTCGCGATCGACGCAGTCCGCAACCGGCTCTACGGCGAGGATTGGGAACGAACGTCGGGCGCAGCAGGCACCCTGATCGTGCTCGTCGTGTTCGTCGTCGTGCTCTACTGGAAGGGCATCGACGTCGCGATCAGGACCTATCTGTGGCCGTTCGCTGTCGTGTTCGCGGCGAGCCTCGTCGTCCGGCTGATCTGGGGCTCCGTCGACATCGCCGTCGCAGCGCGCGGTGTGGGTCTCGCATTCGTGCTGGCGCTCGCGGTCTTGTCGGGGATCGTCGCTCGGGTCGTCGGTGGTGCGCTCGGAGCGTGGGGCATCGGGCTCGTCGCGATCATCGGCGGGCTCGCCGCGGGGCAAGCCAATGGGGGCCTTGCCACGCTGGTCATCAGTGTGTCGATGGTGCTGATCTCGAAACGGGCGCTCCGCGGGGACCCTCGGGACCGTTCGGCGCGGGGACTCGCACACCGACTCGTGGACCGATGGGGTACCCAGTTCGTCCGTGCCGACCTGACAGGCGCCGATTTCAGCGGAACCGACGCCACCCATTGCGACGTGACCGGGGCAACGCTGGACGGGGTCCAGTGGGAACCGGGACAAGCCCCACTTGCAGTCACCAACCCGGTGACGTCACCGGACACCAGCTGACGTCAGCCCGTTCCGGCTACTTCCGGTCGAGGTCGGTCGAGATCCGGGGAGGGGTCGCGCCGTTTTCGATGGCGTGGAGGAACACCATTTGTCCTCCGATCAGTGTCCACTCCCCCGGGCGTACCCCACTCAACTCAATCAGCGTGTCCCACAACTCATCGTCGTGCCCGGCGAGCGTGGGCAGCCGTACCGGTTCTCGATCGACGATTGGGAAGGTCACTGGTGTCGCCCGATGAGTTCGTGTCCGGCGCGACGAGAACGCTCGTCGTCAGCGTCGAGAAGATCGACCGCGACAACAGGCCACGGAGCGACATGTTCGTCTTGCTTGAATGGCCACACGCCGTCGTCGACGACTCGCACGATGAGGTTTGGCCGTTCGGCGTTGGGCTCGAGCGCGTAGCGGTCCACGAGACCGGCCACCCTGCTCGCCCTGACGTAGATCTCAACTTCGTCACTGGCGATCAGATCGACGTCGTGTTCATCCAACGCGCTCACGCCGCCACGTACGGCCTCGTCGTCGTCACCGATCCGGCCGCAGCTCGTGCGCCCGCGGTCCGAGCACGATCGTTCGGCGGTTCGTCACGAGTTCGATCAGCGCCCAGCGCGGAACCCGGTAGCACTCCTTGCTGAACCGGATCACCGGAAGCCCGGACGTGCCGCCCAAAATCAGGTACTCGTGAGCGAGTTGGTAACCGAGCGAGCGACCGATGCGCAGGATCTTGAGCGCACCAATGTTGGAGGACTTGCGGAGTCGCCGCAATGAGATCATCGAGACCGCCCGCGCTCGCGGGGCGTCGGGAGTTCGGATCTTCGGGTGCCGGGCGGGCTTGCCACCAGCCCGCCCACAGCGCGGCGTTCACCGGGAGGTGCGGAGTGATGGACCCGAACCCGGATTCTGCGTCTGGTGAGAAGCCGGCGCCTCGCAAGCCGTTGTCGCCGTCGCCTGCCCGCTACCGCTCGGCGGTTGGGTACGGGCCGCTCGGAAGGGCTCCATGGATCTCGTCGTGTCCGCCGATCTCGGTTTGGAGCAACGCAATGCGGCCTTGCTGCTGCTCGATCACAAGATCCGACTCCCCTGTCAGGCGCATCCCCTTGAGACGCTGCTGCGATCCGTCGAGTTGCGCTGCGAGAACCGGCGCGAGCTCAAGTAGAGCAACGACGAGGTCCTCGCGGTACGGATGAGTGACCTCGACGACAGCGAACGCGACGACCTGCGAGCGGCCGCCGGCGCACTCATCGGGTTGGGCGCCGGCTCCGTGCTCGGCGGTGAGGCCGGCGCCGCTGCCGGGCTGGTACTGGGCGCCGACGCCGCGTTCGGTGGCGGCGGACTCGGGTTGAGCGAGGCCGAGATCGGCGCACTCGCCGACAACCTCGAGGTCGGCGACGCACTCCTGATGCTCGTGATCGAGAACGTCTGGGCGACCGGGCTCGCACAAGCGGTCCGCGGAGCAGGTGTGGTCTCGGCCACCCATGACTACGTGTCGCCCGAAGGCCTCGTCGCCCTCGGCGCAATGCTCGGCCTCGAAGTCGCCACCGTGTCCGCCGAGTCCGGCGCCGACTGAGATGAACAGGGTGGCGACCGTCGCCGGAACCGTCCGTACAACAGAGAGTGAGAGATTGATGAAGACCTACGAGCACGACAAGGACTACGACCTGATCATCGCGGTGATGGATGGACGGGACAAGGCCGAGGAGTTCTTCACCGTGGCGAAGTCCAAAGAGGCCGACGGTGCCTTCCACATCAAGGAAGCAGCGACGTTCCACCGCAGCGAGAGCGGCCAGATCCTGCTCAACAACAAGGGCTATGTCGCGGGCTGGAAGGGCGGAGGGATCGGCCTCGGGATCGGGATTCTCCTCGGTGGACCCCTCGGCTTCGCGGCCGTCGGTGGGCTGCTCGGCTACACGCGCGGCAAAGAACGGCGTGAGCTCCGCGACAAGGTCAATGCCAAGCTCGGCGCCGAGCAGTCCGCAATCGCGCTCATGCTCGACGGTCCGATCGACTGGGACGTGGTCCGCGACATCGGCAACGCCTTCGGCGCCGAGCTGATGTTCGCCGAATTGCGCGGCGAGACGCTCATGAAGACCGAGGAACTCGCCGAGGACGAAGACGTCCAGAAGGCCTTCGAGGAAGAGATCGGAGAGGTCGCCGCCGACTAGAAAAGAAGAAGAGATGGATCGTCGTCCCCGCAGTGGTCATGCTGGTCGCGCTGGGCGCGTCGCTGATCGGCCCGGCCCGTTTACGCCCGATGGGTGCGTCAGTACGCCGCCCAGGCCGTCGGGCGAGCGCCCGTGGCGACCTGGATCGGTCTCGTCGTGTTGGTGCTCGCGGTGCTCGTCTGGTCACCGTTCACCGTCGGTAGCTTGATCATCGTGATCATCGTGATCCTCGTGGTCGTCGGCGTCGAAGCGATCCGCAGAACGTCGCTCGCCGAACAGGCAACACTCCTCGAAGCAGAAGCAGCCACCTCACCGAGACCCCTCAAACCGGTCGGTGCCGCCGCGTCGGCTGACTCCGGCGGCGACACCGACGAGAGCGCCTGATGCAGACCGCCACAGACCGAGCGCACGGTGCTCGAGCGACAAGATCGGGTCGACGGCGATGGACACGGTGATCCTCGTGCTGATCGTCGTGCTCCGGGTCGGCGTCCCGCTGGCGATTCCGCGGTTTCCGATTCCCGCCATTCTCGCAGCGCTGGTCATCGACGCCGCCGATCAGACAGTGCTGGCCCTCTTCGATGCCGAACCGGCCAACTACCAGGGCTACGACAAGGCGCTCGACATCTACTACCTGGCGATCGCGTACCTGTCCACGATCCGGAACTGGCCCTCCCGGGCCGCCTTCGCAACGGCGCAGTTCCTGTGGTACTACCGACTGGTCGGTGTCGTTGCCTTCGAGTTCAGCGGGGTGCGTGCCCTGCTCCTCATCTTCCCCAACACTTTCGAGTACTTCTTCATCGCATACGAGGCCATCCGTCTTCGTTGGGATCCGGCCCGCCTGCCGAATCGAGCGATCTACGGCCTGGCGGCTGGTATCTGGCTGGGCATCAAGCTGCCTCAGGAGTACTGGATTCACGTGGCCCAACTCGACTTCACCGACGCGCTGAGCAACCCCGTGTTCACCACAGTGATCGTCGTGGGCCTGGTTGCGCTCGCGCTCGTCGTCTGGTGGCTGAGTCGACGAGCCCCGGCCACAGATTGGGCGACGTCGTTCGACGTCGACGCTCATCCCACCACGGTTCCGTTCAGAGCGGCCGAGCCGCTCCATCGGCGGTTTCGCCTGGTCGAGCACCCACTCGTGGAGAAGACGATACTCACCGGTCTGACCGTGGCCGTCTTCTCCCAGTTCTTCGAGGTGGAGGCAACGGTCACCGAGATCACGTTGGCCTGCGGGTTCATCGTGGTCGTCAGCGCGTGGTTTGGCGGACTCCTGCGCCGTCGAGACATCTCGTGGGGCAACTCGCTCCTCCAGTTCCTGGGGTTGCTGACCGTCAACTGGGGGATCCTGATCGTCTACATCTACGCGGTGCCCTCAGCCAGGGAAGACGGCGAACTACAAGTCACACCGACCTTCGTGATGCTGGGCCTGCTGACATTGATCGTGATCCTCTACGACCGATATCAGGCCATCCGTTCGGCCAATATGGCCCCGGCAGACCCCCAGCGGCCCTGAGGGTGTTGCTCACGGGCAGGTGATGCTGATGATCCCGTTGCCGACGTCGACCGGTGGTGGGTTGCTGCCGTCGTTGGGTGGCTGCTTCAGCATGGGGCCGGAGTAGGAGAAGCTGTTGCCGTCGACCGCCATCCCAGAGGAGTTGGCGGGCGGCTCGGGGAAGTAGGCGATCGGCCCTTCCTCGCCGCTCGGGTTGGCGATACGGAGGTCGACGCCGCCGTACCACTCGTCGTCGATCCGGTTCGCGCCGGCACCGAGGGTGACCTCGTTGTCACCGATGCGGAACGAGAACGTGATGGAGTCGTTGGCAAGGGTGCAGGCGAGGGCGCCGGGTTCGGTGAGGGTGAACTCCTGGCTGTCGACCGAGACCAGTGCCTGGCCGGCAGGTTGCGTGTTGACCACGGCGCCGCCCGAGCGGTCGCCGCTCCCTCCGTTGCCGTCGTCACGGCCGTCTGAGCCGGACGAGTCGTCGCCGGGCGCGGCGGGCTCCGACGGCGACAGGGTCGGCTACATCATCGTCGCCGCCACAAGCGGTGACTCCAACGAGGAGCAGGGTGAATACGAGCACTCGGGTGGTTCGCATGGACACAGACTCACAAACGCGCGAGTTCCAGACAACCGGCAAGCGGCCGGCGGCATGGCGAGCCCAGCACCGCCGAGAGGACTGACACCGCGCAGGCGAGGCAGAGCCGGAGACTGCTCAATATCGACACCGACGAGCGTGAGTCGCAGGCGCGCGTGATCGGCACTTCTTCCCGAGCGGATGCGAGCGAATTGCGCGAGCCGCAGGTCCGGACCCGCAACCGATCGTCTTGCCGGCTATGTGCGGCTGAACGGACGCGGCGAGTTCGCGATTCTCGAGTGGTCGGCTCGAACGTGAAGGGTCGCTGGCCGAAGCGCAGCTGGCGATCATGGCCCCCGTCAGCCAAGCTGCTCGAATGCCGTCGAAGCAGTTCTGGGTTCTGATGCATCGTGCCGACGAGATCGCCTTGGATGAAGCGATCGACTGCAAGGCACTCGGAGCGGTGTGGCAGTCGAGCGGACCTGGAATATGGACGCCTACGGACCATGAGTCACTCGTCGAAGCTCTCGACGCCGGCGTCGGCTTGCAGGCGTTCTTGCGAGGAGTCGGACCCAAGTTTCCGGACGGTCCGGTCGTTCAGTACTACAACGGGCGTGGCCAGGATGCGTCGAATGAGTTGCGCGCTGGTCGGATGGCCTACAAGTTTTTTCCGACGTCGAAGGGTCCGTCCGAGGCCGATTTCCAGACTCTTGCGGATGCGGCGTTCCGAGCCGCCCGCAGCGTCACGAAGCCGCACGTAGTTACTCACGACGGAAAGCCGGTGAGGGGATACCGAATCGGCGTCCACGCACGTGAGTGGTACCTGGAACATCCCTGGCCCGAGCGGGTGCTTCGCGACATGTCGACGTTCGCGACCTACCGGCTCAAGTCCGAGAGTCCGCAACCACCGACGTGTTGAGGCAGCACAGATTTCCTGCGAACGACCAGCTGGTCACGGTCTTGCGACTCAACGGTCGTTGAGCTCGACTAAGAGAGCTCGGCGATCAGAACAACGCCTACCTCTTCGACGCCGCCCCACCCTCTATCGGCACGACCCGATCGGGCGTGACTGTGCGGTAATGCGCGTGGCAGGCGAGGGCGACATGCGGACCGACGTGGCACGCGTTTACCAAACCCCGTCCCCAGGGCGGTCGTCGGCAGTCACGCCGAATAGTCCGCGGTCGATGGTGCCGAACTGGCTGACCTGGGCGAAGTAGATGACCGGTATGGCAGCATCTGTCTCCGTCTTGGTGTAGACGTCGGCGCTGTTGGCCTTCACACCCTCATCGGGGCGAGCGCTCACGACCGGTGACATCCGGCCCTCGTCCAGGCGGATGCGCGCGCGGAGAATGAAGGTGGAGGTAGACGCTGGAGAGTCGCAATGTCACGTCGGTTCGTACGCCCGCTCGTGGTCGGCACTTTGGTCCTCCTCGTTGCACACTGCGGCAACGAGCGAGACGACCTCTCGGTTCAGCCGGCACCCCCAGCTCCCGAGCAGAGCGACGTCGATCACGCCGACAGCGACGCCGTCGATGCCGACTCCCACACCGGAGACGCAGCCGCGAGTTCGGCCGACCGACCGGACGATCCGATCGTGTCGGATCCGGCCGACGACGGAATCGTCGTCGACTCGCTGTCGACGCTGACATCGCCGGACGTTGGAGCAGCATGTGCGGACGGTTTGTCGGCCGCCGATCTCACTGCGTTCTTCGGCGCCCCGGTCGGCAGCCTCCAGGGCGCCGACTACCAACGCGCCACCCGGCTGCCGGATGATCGTGTCCTGTGGACCTTCCAGGATGCCTTCCTCGACGGTGCGCTGGCCCACAACGCCGGACTCATCCAGTCAGGACGCTGCTTCACCCTGCTCAACCGCGACCAGCACTCCTGGCTGTTCCCCGAGCAGACGATCGACCAGCGGCGTTGGTACTGGCCGCTCGCCGGTGCGCCGACGAGCGACGGAACGCGGATTGTGTTGTTCGTCGTCGAGATGCACGAGGGAGGCCCCACCTTCCTGAGCCACCCGATCCCCACGAGATTGCACCGAGTCGAACTCGACGCAACGACCCTGGACGTGCTGTCAACGCACGACGAGTCGGCCACGCTGCCCGACCTGTACGGCTGGAGCATCACCGACGACGGGGCTCACACCTACCTGTACTCGCACTGCTTCCAGCAGTTCGGATATGACGGCCTGCTCGGCTTCGGACCCTGCGTCGAGTACGTCAAGGTCGCCCGTGTTCCCGTCGGCGAGTTCGACGCGCCACGCGAATACTGGAACGGTTCGACGTGGACCCAGGATCATCAACTCGCCGCACCCGTCGTCGACGGCACCTTCGTGATGTCGGGCAACAATCCGGCGCAGGTCCAATTCGACCGCGGACGATTCCTCCTGATCGAAAAGCGCGACGATTGGTGGGGGACGACCGTCGAGTTCGGCGTCAGCCTCCGTGCGACCGGGCCGTTCGAGAGATTCGTGTCGATTCCCGAACCCCTGGCCTGCGACCGCTCGACGTGCGACACGTACTTCGCCAGCTGGATCCCTTGGCGCGACGCCGACGGCTCGCACATCTGGTCGATCAGCTGCAACCTCTGGGACGGCAGCGAGACGTGCCGACGGTTGGACCTGTACGGGCCGACGTTCGGCACGATCTCCATCCCGCCACCGTGAGCAAGCGCGGTGACGCCAGCGGATCGCCGGTCCCCGCACGGATGCATCGCCACTGCGTCGAGGGTCGATCGCATCTCGCGAACGCCTCGCCCGTCTCGCGCCGAGCGTTGCGAATGCAGAGAGTGCTCCGGACCGCGTGGGTGCGCCGCTAATGGTCTAGGAGGGCCGTCGATTGTTGGCCACCTGGCGAACCTGTCGAACGGCTCTATCGGGCCCAGAGCCCGGCGATACGGTCGAAGTAGAGAGTTCTGTTTCGTCGTTGTGCATGAGCACCGCGACGTTCAGGACCCAGGGAGGTGAGCGTCATGAGGCGTTGGCTGGCCTGGACAAGCGTTGTGGGCCTGTTGTTGGTGGGCTGCTCGGAATCCGAGAGTGGGGATCAGGCCGAACCCGCGGACACGACGACGTCGACGGAGACGTCCATCACGGTGGACACGACGGTCTCGACAGAACCGGCTGCCACGGTCGACACCACGACCTCTTCGGACACGACCGCTGTCGACACGACGGTCTCGACAGAACCGGCTGCCACGGTCGAGACCGCGACCACGCCGGAGACGACCGACGACGACGAGCCCCTCGAGCTTCGGCCGCCGCCGCCCGGTGCCGTGCTTGCGGCGCCTACCCATTCTTTGGTGGCTGCTGGGGCCGAGGATTTCGGCGTCGACGTCGATGCCCAGGGCGAGCTTGGTTGGCGTATCCGCGATGTGGCGGCTGGCGGTCCCGGGTTCGTGGCGGTCGGCGGTGTCGAGGGCGACGCCGCCGTGTGGACCTCCCCTGACGGGGTGACCTGGACTCGAGTGACCGACATCCCCGACACGGTTCGTGGCGGAGAAGACAACTATGAGCTCGGGATGGTGACGACCGGTGGTCCTGGACTGGTCGCAATGACCGCACCCACAGTTGGAATGGGGGGAACGGGACCCGGGGAGATCGCGGTGTTGGTATCGAGCGACGGGCTGTCGTGGACAGATGTCGCCGAGCTCAGCCGAGATGCGATCGTGTCGGACGTGACCGCTGGTGGTCCGGGCCTGGTCGTCGCCGGTCACGTACCGTATGGCGACCCCGCCCTTGTGGAGGATTCCACCGTCGCGTTCTGGACCTCACCGGACGGCTCGACGTGGTCGCAGGCACCGTATGACGAAGCGGTCTTCGGCGACCAGACGTCGGTGGCAGCGGTCGCCGCTGGTGGTCCCGGACTCGTGGCCGTCGGCAGCGGCGACGAAGGCGCCGCCGCAGCGGTGTGGACCTCTCCGGACGGGCTGACGTGGACACGGGTACCTCATGACAAAGCCGTCTTCGGTGACGCGTGGATGACGGACGTGATCGTGGGCGGTCCCGGGCTCGTGGCCGTCGGCAGCAGCCTCGAAGGCCGTGAAGTCTGGACCTCCCCGGACGGGGTGTCATGGACCCGGCTGCCCGACGAGGCATTCTGGCCAGACCAAGGCCCATGGGGCGGTCCTTCGAACGAACTGGTGTCAATGGGTTCGCATCTGGTGATCATCGATGACGAGGTCCGGATGTGGAGTTCCGCCGACGGCACGACATGGGTGTTGCCCGTCGCTGGTCTGGGAGGAGGCGACGGAAGCGTCATCGCCGCAGCAGCCAACGACAGCAAGATCGTAGTGATCGTTTCGCTCGGCGATACCCCAGCCATCTGGAACGTGACCTTCGAGTTCCACGACATCGATCGATCGGAGGCGATCTCTACGTCGTCTCGCCTGCAAGAAGGAGAAGTGTGGAAGATCGAGTTCGACGACGCGGGCCCCGGGATCCACACGGTCTTCATGATCACAACGTTCCCGATCCGAGAGGCCGATCTTGTTCGTGCTCTCGGTGGCCGCCTGGTGTGGGAAGACGCCGAGATCGAGTTGTGCGGTATCGGAATCCGATCGGTGGGTGATGGATTCGTTCGGATCGGTGACATCTTCCAGACCACGGAGGGCTGCGGCACCAACACCGGGATGCAGCAGGCGTTCGATGACCACGGGCTTCCAGAAACCGCATGTGTGTACGTCCGCGCCGATGGCGTCGACGACGAGTACTGCGCCCCACTCGCCATCGACTGATTCCCTATTGAGGATCCGCTGTCAAGCCACCAACGGCCAGTTCGTCGCTGACTTCGATACCGGCGAATGGACGAGGTACAACCTCAACTCACGCTGCGTCGGCAACTGACCCGCTGACCATCATGTGGGCCTCGCGGCCCGGAACAAGACTGGGCATCACGGGGTAGCCGTCAGCGGCGGGGCACGCTCGGTCGCTGGCCCAAGCTGCCGCTTGCTCCGGTCACGATCGCGACGGAACCGTCGAGCGTTCCCAGTAATGCGGTCGGCACCATTGCCATGACTCCGGCCACGAACCCGACAACACGTGCCGCATACCCGGCGAAGCAGTGCGGTCGAGCTCGATAATCACGCGCGGCGAGCATGCACGACCCCGCTCATAGCATCAGGCACGTCAGCGCTCGGCGAGGTGCGCGGAAATGCGCGAGGGGGTCTGACGCCGATACTGAGCGACCTCGAGCGCTCGCGCGTGCCGGCTATGCGTGGTTCAGGTGAGCAGGAGTGCCCAGCGCGACCGTTTCGTTCCGGGCGCTACGCGTAGTTCATGAAGCTCATCATGTTGCCGAAGCCTCCGCCGTCGACGGTGATGGTTTGTCCGGTCAGGTAGCGGGCATCGTCGCTTGCGAGAAAGGCGACCACGGTCGCGATTTCCTCCGGTTGGCCCCATCGACCGAGCGCCAGGTGACGCTCGAGACCCTCCGCGAAGCCCGGGATCTCGCGGCCGGCTTCCCACATGTCGGTGATGATCAGCCCCGGAGCGACGGCATTGACCCTGATGCCCGATGGGCCGAGCGCCATGGCCTGGCTTCGAGTGAGTGAATCGAGTGCTGCTTTGGACGCGCCATAGGTGGGTGTCTCGGCTACGCCGATCGACCCGGAGGCCGACGACATGTGAATCACCGATCCGTGGCCACGTTCACCCATCTGTGGTGAGAGAACGTTCGTGAGCTCGAGCGGGGCGATGTAGTTCACCTGCAAGACGCTGCGCTCCGCGGCCGGGAGCTCGGCGACGCCGGCGTTATTCACGAGCACGTCGACTCCGCCGAGAGCCTGCACGGCCCGCTGTGCCAGGTCGACAGCGGCGCCCTCGACCGAGAGGTCGGACTCGAGCGCGACGCCGCCATCGAGGTCGCGGGCGACTCGCTCGATGTCATCGACGCTGCGAGCAGCGACCGCCACACGTGCACCTTCACTTGCCAGTGCCCTCGCACAGTGCTCACCGATCCCTCGACTCGCTCCTGTGACGAGCGCGGTTCGCCCGCTCAGCTTGCCCATGTGTCGACCCTCTCTGTCGTCCACGAGCGGTCGCCCGAGCACCGTCGCAGCATGACACACCGCCCATAGGCACGTACGCGCTCGGCCAAGCGCTCGAGAACGCGCGTCGGCCGCTGGGACGGCTGCCACTGCGAAGAGCCGATCATCGTGTCGGTTCCAGGATGGGTTGCGAGTCACGTCCAGGCCGGCGATACCGAGCAGGTTGCGGCGGATCTCGACTCGCCTGCAATCAGGGCGGTGTCACAGAAACGCGTAGCAGTCCGATTGTCACGGAGGACGCTCAGGACTGACTTCTGGCTCTTGCAGCATCGGTTCGCGAGGGTCACGGTGAGGGCACAACGAAGGGATGAGAGCAGGAGGAGAGATCATGTTGAAGCGCGTGGCAGTATTGTTGTTCGTACTTGTGGGGTCGCTGGCCGTGACCCAGCCCCTGGCCGAGGCCGGTCGGCCCACCGATGCGGCCGGGAGTTGGAACTACATCACTGGGGTGCCCGATGTCCGCGAAGCGGGATGCAACACCTTTTTGACATTGCCCCAGTCCAACGAGTTCCTGGGCACGATCGCCGGCGAGACGACCCTCGACGCGAACAGCTCAACTGTGGTCGTCCACTGCAATGGCAGTGTCTCGGTCCATGGGCGGACGTACTTCGATGAGGTCACCGTCGATGGCCATACCGGGTCGATGGTCATGCTGGCGCACGGTCGTCTCGCCGCGGGCGCCACCGAGTGGACAGGACAGTGGACGATCCTGAGTGCCTCCGGTGGGCTCGATGGTCTTCATGGCCACGGCTCGTGGTGGGGACCCGGCGCCGGAGGTCCGGGTGCGCCGGGAGTGCTGTACTACGACGGCAAGGTGCACTTCAGCCCATGACCGCAATCGACTGACACCGCCGACCACGGAGACGGTTCTGCGCTCCCGCTTGATGGTGCGCACGCAATCGCGCACGACAGCAGTTTGGCGCGATCAGGACTCGTCTGGCGATTGCAGCAAGCACAGCAACACCGAGACATACTGTCGGCGAACTCGGGCGCCGATGCACTCATGAGCGTCGCCCATAACTCCCGACTGACGAGCGTTCCGATGCGTCCGAGATCGGCACGTGTGCGAGCGGCCCGGCACTCGATATCGCGCGTCGGCTCCGCCGGGCGCCGAGCTGCCTAGCGCCCGATCGTCGTGTCGGTTCTGGGTGGCACGAGCGTCGATCGGGGCGTGTGTGTTGAGCGGGTGGAGTTCGTGTGCGGGTGATGTCCGGGTGTTGGCCCGGACATCACCCGGACGGGGTCAGCCTTGTGCGTGGGTGTCAGTCGTCGGCGGCGTCGGGGTCGCTGGCGTCGTCGCCGTCGTGCTCGTTCTCGACGTCGTCATCGTCATCGTCGTCGTCGTCGGTTTCGACGTCGAGGACTGTGGCGTTTCCGGCGTCGATCTTGACTTCGACAGTTGTGCCGTCGGTGCCGACGATCTCGAACTCCCAGACGACGCTTCCGTTTTCGTTTCCGAGTTCGGTCTCGACGATGTCGCCGGGGAACTCTGCAACGGCTGCTTTGGCTGCGTCGGCTTCGGTGACGGTGGCGATTTCCTGGAGGCGGGCGTCTTCGTCGGCCTCGGACTCGTCTTCGATGTCGTCGATCTGGATCGATCCGTCGAGTTGCGGATCCTGCTCTTCGACATCATCGGTCTCGGTGTCGGTATCGGTCTGTGCCGGAGTGGTGGGGGCTTCGTCGTTGGTGGCGGCGACGATGCCGTAGCTGCCGGCACCGACGCCGACGACGGCGGCGATGCTGATGGCGAGATTTCGTGTGCGATTCATTGGGAGGTCCGTTCTTTGTGGTTGGTTGGGAACGATGTTCATCATGTCGATGCCTCCTGAATGGACCCCTACAGTCCCTGACACGATGTTCAGGTCGACGTATCCGAATGCCGGCTGTCAGTTGTCAGCAAACGTTCAGCCGTCTCGGCGACACTGCGAACGATGATGGAGAAGTTCAGACAGCGTGATCAGGTCGTTGCTCGATGAAGGTGCTGATGGTCGAAGACGACACCGAGATCGCGTCGTTCGTCAAGCGGGGCCTCGAGGCCGACGGCTTTCGTGTGGATCTGGCCTTCGACGGTGTCCAGGGCCTGTTCATGGCAACCGAATACTCCTACGATCTGATCATCCTCGATCTGATGCTTCCCGGCAAGAACGGATTCGTGGTCTGCTCAGAACTCCGCGCAGCCGAGGTGTGGACACCGGTGTTGATGCTGACGGCGAAGGACGGTGACCTCGACGAGGCCGAGGCATTGGACACCGGAGCGGACGATTATTTGACCAAGCCGTTCTCGTTCCCGGTGCTCGTTGCCCGACTCCACGCCCTGGCTCGCCGATCCGGAGCGTCGGCTGTTGCGCAAGTGGCCGCAGGGGATCTGCGAATCGATCCTGTGACCCACCGTGTGGTGCGCGGTGACATCGAGGTGAAGGTGTCGGCCCGCGAGTTCGATCTGCTCGAATATCTGATGCGTCGGGCCGGGCAGGTGCTGACCAAGGACCAGATCATCGACAGCGTGTGGGACATCAGTTTCGACGGTAACCCGAACATCGTCGAGGTGTACGTCAGCCGACTCCGCCAGAAGATCGACGCACCGTTCGAGCGCCACGCGATCGAGACGGTGCGTGGTGTCGGTTACCGGTTGGCGGCCAACGGTGGCTGACCGGTTCTGGCGGCGTCTGCCCGGCGCAGGGAGCGTGCGGGTTCGCCTCACCGCGCTCGCAGTCGTCCTCACGACCGCAGCAGTGGTCGCTGGGAGCTTTGCCCTGTTGGCCAACCAGAGATCGACCCTGACCTCGACGATCGATGACGCCCTGCGGGTGCGTGCCGACGGTGTCGAAGCCACCCTTGCCGACATCGAGATCGAGCCGACGCTCGCCAATCGGTCTGACGGCGACGCGGTCATCCAGATCATCGATGCTGACGGAGCGGTGCTGGCAGCGACCGACAACGTCGAAGGCGAAAGCGCAATCGTCGAGCCCGACACCTCCGTTGGTGATCGGGTTCGCACGATCACGGTGGAACCAATCGACGAGGCGACCTTCCGCGTCCTGACGCGGACCATCGACACCGAGCAGGGGCCTGCAACTCTCGCTGTCGCAACTCGATTCGATGCCATCACACAGAGCTTGACGACGCTGGCGCGCAGCCTCGCCGTCGCCATCCCATTGTTGGCCCTCTTCGTCGGCATCATCAGCTGGATCGTCGTCGGCCGCACCCTGAGACCCGTCGAGACGATCCGACGAGAAGTCGAGACAATCGCCACCGCCGACCTCGACCGCCGAATCCCTGTCGGGCGCCGCGGCAGCGAACTCGCCCGCCTCGCCACCACCATGAACGCAATGCTCGCTCGCATCGAACGCGGACACCATCGACAACAACAGTTCGTCGCCGACGCCTCCCACGAACTACGCAGCCCCCTCACCCGCATGCGCGGGCACCTCGAAGTCGACCAGCGAACCAACGCCGACAACGACCAGCTGATCCGAACCCACACCAAGATCCTCGACGACCTCGAACATCTCGACGCTCTCGTCGACAACCTGCTCGTGCTCGCACGACACGACGAGAACGCCCCACTCGCACGAACCGAACCCGTCGATCTCGACGACATCGTGCTCGCCGACATCAGCGCCCGACGGCCCACCAGCCATATCGCTTTCGACACCGCACACGTGTCAGGCGCCCAAGTGAACGGCGACCCCACACAACTCGCCCGAGCCATCCGCAACGTCCTCGACAACGCCGAACGCCACGCCACAGCCCGCGTCGTGATCCACGTCAACGAACCCACCCCGACAACCGCCTGCGTCATCATCCACGACGATGGCAACGGCATCCCCGCCGACATGCACCAAACGGTTTTCGAACGCTTCCGACAAGCCGACGCTGCTCGAAGTCCCGCCCGCTCAGGGACCGGCCTCGGACTCGCGATCACCCGCGCCATCATCGAACGCCACCACGGAACCATCGAATTCGACCCCGACACGACCAGCGGCGCACGCATCATCCTCACCCTGCCGCGAGAACCGCTCCCGCCGACAAACAATGCGCCAAACCGCAAACGCTGACAGCACATCAGCGCCGAGTACAACCTCCGACAGCCAAGCGCGCCCGCCACAAGAACCGCTGGGTCCCGACGAGATCGCCGGCGCCAGAATCAGCGCATATCAACACTCTCTCGATGCGACTGTCACCGCTCGTGATCGGCACGTCCGCGAGCGGTCGGGTGCGCGATATCAACTCGTTGCGATGACGTTTCCGTAGCGCTGCTGAGCTGCTTGGGCTGAGGTGCCGAGGAGCTCACCGATGCGAGTCCAGGACACGTTCTTGGCGCGGGCAGCGGTGATCGCGTCGACGATCTGTCGTTCGCTACGCGCTCGTGCGAGGGCGGCGCGTTCGAGGAGGTATTCCTCGACAGGGCGTTCGTCGCCCGGTTCGGGTTCGTAGTTCTCGAATCGCTCAGCGAGTTCGTCGGCGTGGTCGAGGATGTCTTGGATCGATCGGGGCATCAGGTCTCCAGGAATCTGTTGCGTGCGGGCATGGCGTGAACAATGAACTCGATCCCCTCGGCTTCGGACACACCGATCTCGAGGAGTCGGGCGGCGGCGTCGGGGCCTATGAGCATGGTGAGTCCGTCGAGGCCGAACACTCGGATCGGGTTGCGGTAGGCGTGGAGCATGTCGTCGTCGGAGATCTGGTGCTTGCGAGCTGACGCCAAGATCACCGGATCCACGACGATCAACTTACCTTGACGGCACCGGGCTGTGTGCGCGCACGTGGAATCTCCATCAAACGAAGGAGACCTGCCATGAATCCCACCACCGTCCATTCAAGTGAGGTCGTCGGCCAGCTGGTGCTGATCGAGGCCGATCCAATCCGTGAACGCGTCCGGCACGCCATCGCCGGCTTTCTGGCGGGATACTCCGGCACGACGCTTGAGGCATACCGGCTCGATCTGCGCGGATGGATCAGCTGGCTCGACGCTGCGTTCCTCGATCCGTTCGCCGTCGAGCGCGCCCACATCGAGCTGTATGCCCGCTGGTGCGAATCCGAAGGCAAAGCCCGCTCGACGATCGGGCGGCGGTTGTCGACGATCTGTGGGTTCTACAAGTACTGCTCGCAGGAACGGTTGATCGAACGCGACCCGTCAGCGCATGTTCGCCGTCCGAAGCAGGACTACGAGTCGTCCACGCTCGGCTTGGATCGCAACGAGCTCGGCGCGTTTCTCGTCCAGGCCGGTCTCTGCGGCGGTCGTGATCACGCGCTCGCGTGTCTGTTGGCGTTGAACGGGCTGCGGATCTCTGAGGCGCTCGGTGCCGACATCGGCAACCTCGACGTCAACCGCGGGCACCGCACCTTGTTCATCCACCGGAAGGGCAACAAGACCGCCACCATCCCGCTCTCACCGCGTACAGCGCGGGCCCTCGATCTCTACATCGGCGAACGCGAATCAGGGCCGATCTTCTTGAACCACGACGGCACCGGCCGGCTCGACCGGCATGCGTCGGCTCGGATCGTGAGACGGCTGACCAAAGCCGCTGGGATCGACAAGCGGATCAGCCCACACTCGCTGCGACACAGCTTCATCACCGCAGCACTCGACGCCGGAGTCCCGCTCCGAGACGTCCAAGAAGCAGCATCTCATTCCGATCCGCGAACGACAATGCGCTACGACCGAGGCCGAGGATCGCTCGATCGCCACGCCACCTACATCGTGTCCACCTTCGTCGCCGGAGCAAGCCGCTGACCGACACTGACCGGTCGCGGCGACGATATGATCGCCCGCGACCGAAAGCCCCGACCGAGTCACAGAGCACTCTCCGCTGCCGGATCCAGGACGGGTCTGAAGCCGTCGCGGCGCCGCGAATATCGGGCACCGCAGTAGGGCCGTTACGAGCGATTGGTCCGGTGATCGAGGTCGAACTATCGGGCGGCGATACCGGGCGCCTTCGGGCGCCGGGCGATCAACACTTCGCGGTGATTGCCTGAGAGGCCATGATGGGCGATCCCCGAATCTCGAAGGGGTCGGGGGTCTGATTCCCTCATGGTGCGCCTTGTAGGACAGCTTTCAAACCCTGAATGGCCTGCTCAGAGTGGTTCGACCGGCGACGATGACGCTGAGGGTAATCGTTCGACGGCTGAACGCGGCCGCCGACGGCGCTCGGCTCAGCGGTCTCAGTACAGTCGTTGATTCTCGTCGTTGAGGATGATCTCCTGCATCTCTTCGACGGAGAGGTCGAGTTCGCCGTGCTTCACCATCGTCTCGGCCAGGAGCACCTCATCGGTTGCCGGCGCGGCGGTCACGTGCTCTGCGGACCACAGTTCGGACCGGATGATGCACTTCGCGCAATGGAAGTAGGCGGTCGTCAGCTCCACCACGAGCGCGAGTTCTGGAGTTCGGCCGTTGATCGCCATCGATTCTCGGAGTCCGAGGTCGCGAACGATCGTTGCCCTGCCTCTGACTCTCAGCGTGTTCTTCGTTCCCGGGATCAGGAAAATCAACCCGACGTAGGGATGCTGCACGACGTTGACGAACGTGTCGGCTCGATGGTTGCCGGGACGGTCAGGGATCGCGAGCGTCGTGTCGTCGAGGACCTGCACGAAGCCTGGGGGATCCCCCTTGGGTGAGATGTCGATCGAGCCCTGGCCGTCGGTCGACGCGATCAGCACGAAGGGCGAACGGGTGATGAAGTCGCGGCAGTAGTCGTCGAACGCCGCAACCTCCTTGGACGTCACCAGCTCGCTCGGTGGTCGGATCACGGCCCGAAGCTCGTCCAAGGTCGTGACCGTGTCCTCGAAGTGCATCCGACGATCCTAGGACAGCTGCCGAATTGCGTCGTCTCAACCGCCCGCGCCAATACATCGGGACATGTTCTGCACCTGACTTCCGCGCTATTGAGAAGACGCGCCCTGCAGGGCAGAACTGATCTTCTCGACGTGCGTGAAGTCGGTGCCGCAGCAGCCGCCGAACACATTGATGTGGGGGTACATCGCCTTCAGGCGCGCGTGTTGGCCGGCAAGCTCATCGGGATCGCCTTCATCGAGGCCGTCCATCTCGACCAAGGTGCACTGTTCCTCCGACGAGGAATTGGAGCGGACACCACGCACGCGCGTCACCCATTCCTCGTCGGCAAGCGCCGGCCCGAAGTCGTCCGGATGCGAGCAGTTGATCATGAAGTACGCAGCCGCCGAGTCCGTCGCCTGATCGACCGTCTCGATCGCCTCGCGCAACGTTTCGCCGCTCGCCAGACACTGATCGCTCCTGACCGTGAAGGAGATGACCGACGGCACGCCCGCCGTTCGTGCCGCCCGGACGATGCCGATCGCTTCTCGGCTCGAGCCGAGTGTGAGCGCGGTCACGATGTCGGCATCCGCCGACTTGAAGGTGTCGATCTGCGCCTGGTGATACTCCTGCGCACCCTCGGCAGTGAGTTCGTCATTTCGCTCGTACGCGTCTCCCTTGGGTCCGATGCACCCGCTGATGACAACATCGTGAGGGGCCATGCCGACTTCTTCGGCAATGTCGCGGTACAGCTCCAAGGCCTGGAGGTTTGCATCGGTGAGTGCACTCGAGGAGTAGCCCAGCAGGTCGCCCCAATCGCGGCTCGCCCGGTACGTCAGGCTGTCGAAGATGAACCCCGTGTCGTGTTCGATCGCGATGTTGGCAAAGGCGCGGTAGTACGAGCGCACGTCCTCGGTCGCCTCTGGATCCCGCAACAGATGGAATGCGCTGAAGTTCGGGAGTTCGTGCCCACGCTTGTGGATCAACCAGGTCTCGGTGCCGCCGTCGGTCAGAAAGAGCCGATCCGTCTCGTGCGGCAGCGCCGGTCGCTCAGTGCCCATCCGTGAATCTCCAGTGCGGTCAACTTCGTCGATGCCACGGTGGCACCGCCGTGAACGGTAGTTCGTGAGGGACCACGGCGGTGCCGCTGCGTGTCGTGAGCGCGCAACTGCATCCCCGAGGAGTAGCCGACGCCTTGCCGGGCCATACCGAACCGTTGTCAAATCCACAACGACGAGTTGACATTCGGGGACTCAAACCCCACGAGTCGAAGGTGACTCCAACCACCGACTCGAGGGCACTCGGTAATCGCGGGCTGGAACACTCCGACCAGCGTGGCAGTACCGGCAAAGTGTGGGAGCTTCGACTGCCAAGCGGGCGGCGCATAATCCCGCGTCGTCGAGGGAGCGCAACCCGTCCGAGAACGGCACGTATGCGCTCGGCCAGGTGCTCCAGATTGTGCGTCTACGGAGCCGGCCGTTCAAAGGTATAGGTGATCGGCAGTCCCGCTGGCTGAACGCCCGACGGAGCTGGGAGCGGTTGCGAACGGCCGCCGTGAACAGTATTGTAGCCATGTAACTACATGGAGGCGTGATGGCAACACAGATGAGCAGCCGGGAATTCAATCAAGACACCAGCGGCGCAAAGAAAGCGTCCGAGAACGGACCGGTCTACATCACCGACCGGGGCCGACCAGCACACGTGCTGCTGAGCTTCGACGCCTACGAGGAACTCGTCGCTCCACACAGAGCTCTCGACTTGCTCGGCGAGCCTGCAGGAGTTGCTGACATCGAATTCGTCGCTGCCAAGCACACCGACGCTGCACGGCCGGCGGACTTTGAGTGATGTTCGTGCTCGACACGAACGTCGTGTCCGAACTCCGAAAGGTACGAAGCGGCAAGGCGAACTCCGGCGTTGCTGCGTGGGCCGAGAAGGTGTCGTCAGTCGAGTTGTTCATCTCCGCGATCACGATCCAAGAACTCGAGCACGGCGTGCTGCTCATGGAGCGTTCGGACCCAAAGCAGGGAGCAACGCTTCGTGAGTGGCTCGACCAGAGCGTGACCGCGGCGTTCAAGAACCGAGTGATTGCGGTGGACGAGAGGGTGGCACGGAGTGCCGCCGCCCTCCATGTGCCCGACCCAGCGCCGTTCCGCGATGCTCTCATCGGCGCGACCGCTCTCGTTCACGATATGACTGTCGTGACGCGAGACCTCAAGGACTTCAGACGCTTCGACGGGGTCGATGTCCTCAATCCCTGGAACTGATCAACGCCGTCGCGCGGTCCGCGGAATCGACCGATCCGAGCCGGTCGACTGTTTCGCCACCGACCCCGCTCGTAACAACGGGCCCACTTGACGCTTCTGACCACGCCAGATCGGCACCTCGGCGCTCGGCCGGGTGCTCGAGAATGTGCGGAGGCGACACCGCTCGTTGTAGACCTCCGGTCGGGCGATCGCGTGTGCTGGTTCAGTTGCGGGAGTCGGAGCATCGGTTGTGCGAATTCTCCGACCGTGTTCGTCGTCCAGTAGGTGTCGTCCGCCAGTGTCAGCGAGCCGTCGTCCTCTCGGTCGGTGCCGGCAATTCTCCTGGCTTGGCGGTCATCGAGGTGGGACACTCGAACGCATGGGAGTTCCTGGTTTCATGGTGCAGCTGTTTCGTCAGGCACCCAACAAGCGGCAGTTGGTGCGCTCGCTCGCGCTCGGTGGCAAGGGTGGAAATCGAACGATCACATCGGGCGATGGCACCGAGTTGTCGGTCCGCCAGACGGGCGAGGGGGACCCGTTGGTGCTCGTTCATGGATCGCTCGACGGCATCGGAGCGTTCTCGCTCGTCGAGTTGCGACTGGCCGAGGACTACAGCGTGTGGGTCTATGACCGACGTGGCCGAGGCGGCAGTGGCGACAGCGCGGAGTACTCGCTCGATCGCGAGGTCGACGATCTGCGCGCCGTCATCACAGCAACCGGCGGTGTTCCGCACGTCGTGGCCCACTCCTACGGGGCGGTCATTGCGCTGCAAGCCAGACTGAGCGGAGTTCCGATGCGCTCGCTTGTGGTCTACGAGCCTCCCATCAACGGCGAGGCAATCGACCCACAGCAGATCGCCCAAATTCAACTCGCAGTCGAGGAGGGCCGACATCGACGATGCCATTCGCGACATGGCGAATCAACTCGCAGGAATCACCGACGACGAATTGGCGATCGCCATGAAGGTCCCGCCGATCAGGAAGAGCCTGCGCGACGGAGCCCGTGTCGTTGGTCGGGAGATCGAGGCGATTCGCGAGCTGTGACTGGTCCGCCCTGCCGGTCACCGATGTGCCGACCCTGATCCTGCGAGGCGAACGCTCCGACGCTGCGGTCTACCCAACCGACGACCAGACCTCGCGGATTGCGTCGGACGCCGAGATCACCACGCTCACCGGTCAAGGTCATCTCGGGCACGTGTTCGCTCCGTCGGCCTTCGCAACCACGGTGCTGGAGTTCGCTGATCGGCACTGAGGGCCGCTCGATATTCACGCTCGTCGCGGCAACTCTGCTGCCGCTCCTGAACGGCACTTCGGATTGGCCGGCCACGCTCCGAATTATGCGGTTGTCGGCGTGATTCGATCGGTGCGTTTTGCGCTCGACCATCGGCCAGTGTGGCGCGGTCGTCGTGCTCGGGTTCGCGACGGCGTGTGGAGGCCTTCGGGTGCCGGGCGACCACACTCGGACGTATTCGGAGGGTCGGCGAGATGCACGGTGAGGGTCAGGCGGGCGAGGTTCTCGATTCGGGCTTCGAGTGGGTGCGAAGACGCCAGAGTCGTGCGCCCAGGATGAAGGCCAGCAGTGGGAGCAGGATGAGCCCGTATCCGCCGAACCCGATGCTCGATGTCTTGCCGTCTGATCCCATCGTGGCTTCGACGTCCAAGCCCAGGCCCGACCAGCTCGCGCGGTCTCCTTGTTTGGCGACGGCCTCGAAGCCGCCAAGGAATCCGTCGGTGACGAGGATGCTGACGGCAAGAGTCGACAGGGCTGCGATACCGAACCAGATCGCGCCACGAAGGAACGAGGGACGTAGCGTCCCGCTGGTGACCTCGGCAGCCAGCGTGCGCGGCGGTCCGAGTCGACGCAGGGTCGCGTCGACGTCGTTGGGGTCCACCGCTCCCAGGTCACCGCGCAACGCGTCGATGTGAGACGTGATTTCGGTGCGTCGGAGTCCGTAGTACTCCAGCGCTGCGGCGTAGCGGGTGAGGTAGAGGGCGGCATGCATCGACGGTCTCAGGGCGAGACCTGGGATCCGTCGGCGCCAGAGCGTCACGCCGCCGAACACTGCGACGAAGATGACGCCGAATGCGAGCATGGACCAGATCGAGGAGGAGGTGATCGTCACAACTGGATTCCTTTCGTGAGGTGTTCGACAACGTGGGTGAGCTGATGCCAAGCGTCGACGCCAGCACGTAGCTCGTCGCGTCCGGTGTCGCTGAGGCGGTAGTACTTGCGCGCTGGTCCACGATCCGACGGGACGTGGTAGGTCGCGACCAGTTCGCTGCGTTCCAGCCGAGCAAGTGCGGGGTACACGGTGCCTTCGGCCACCTCGCCGAGCCCGCCTGCTCGCAGGCGCTCGACGAGGGAGTAGCCGTAGTCGTCACGCTCGGCGAGCAAGGTGAGGAGCAGCAGCGTCAGGAGGCCTTTGAGCATCTGCGGATCGAAGTCGGACACGGGTATATAGTTATGCCATGTACCTAGCTATGTCAAGTACTGGTTGGTGAGCGACCGTCAGCGGACACCAGAGTCGCGGAACCCGCCTCGTGCGTGATCGCAGCTCATCAATCAAGATCGTTGCGCCCAAGTGTTCACTCCGCCAGCAGTCGCGAGGCAAGCGCCAGCGCATATCAGCGCCCCGCCACGCGCTGGGTCGAGCGCTCGTGATCGGCACGACTGCGAGCGGCGGGGTGCTCGAGAATGTGCGATGCCAGCGGAGCGAGGTTCGACGGCTGGGATGAGTGGGTCTTCATGGGTGGTGCTTGACGAGGACGTGCTCGTCGTAGCTGATGCCGTGCTCAACGGTGTGGATCACCTGATCGGTCACGGTCCATCCCGCCTTCTCGTAGAACGCAATCGCTGCGACGTTGTCGACCCTGGTGTGGAGCTCGAGTTCTGTGTGGCCGGCGTCGACGAGCGTCGACTCGACTATCGACAGCAGTTGGCGGCCCAGCCCCTTGCCTTGGTGTGCGGGCTCGACGAACAGGTGAACGAGGCGGTGCCCGCTCACGGTGAAGTGAGCGATCGGCACGCCATCGACCACGACGAGCTGGGTGTCGACATCGGAGCCCGGCTGGAACCAGTCGCGGAACTGGCGCCTCATCCCGTCCCGGTCGGGCGATTCGATGTCCCCAGCGAGCAGCTGCGTGGCGTAGGTCCTATCGAAGCATCGTGCGTGGTACGCCTCGACCGCGTCCGCATCGGCCGGGGTGGCCGGGCGCAGTTCGATCGCATCCATCGGATCCATGCTGTCATGCATGCGTCGGCGCCGGGGTGCGAGCATGTGAGATGGACAACGATCGAGAGTGCGAAGCCTGTTCGCTTGCCAACGGAACCCGAGAACTGCCCGGCGGCCTCATCCATCAGCATCACGGATGGCGCGTCGAGCATTGCATCGGTCCGCTCGGTGTCGGCACCCTGATCGTCAAGCCGCATCGTCATGTCACCGCGGTAGCCGAACTGACCGACAACGAGGCCGCGGCGCTTGGTCCACTGCTTCGTGATGCGTCGACCGTTGCTGCAGCCTTGACCGACGCGGATCAGGTCTACAACTGCCTGTGGTCCCACGCCGGAGGCGTTCCGGTGCACATCCACTACGTGATTCAGCCCGTCACTGCAGCGCAGATCGAATCGATCGGCAGCCACGGCCCACGGCTCCAGGTCGAGATGTTCGAACGTGGCGAGCCGCCAACCACTGCCGACGTCGTGAACGCATGCGAGCGTGGACGCGAGTTGTTCAAGCCATCCGAGGCATAGCCCGCCGCCGATCGGTCGAGTCCCCAAAACCGATCAGATCAACACAGCTCGACACCCCGACCGACCGCTCGTGATCGGCACGTACGCGATCGGCTACCCGCTCCTGAATGTGCGGGGTGTCGACCTTTGAGAATTTGCCGATCGACAGATGCCTAATGTTGTCGGCATGAAACGGCCCACCGACGAGGACCGCACCGAGGCGTCGCAGCGATTCCTGGTTGGTCTCGCCCGAGGTGACGATGCCAACCAACTCTCGTCCGCGATCGCCGATCTCCACGTGCGCCACAACACGTTCCCCGGCGAAGTCTTCATGGAACTCGCCGCCGACGCCCTCGACCTCGCGGGGACGACACGCGCCGACGCTGTCGTCTACCGAGACTTGCTGTCGAAGCATCTGCCTGAGGTCGAGTTCCGAGTCAAGGAGCACCGTCGAATCCAGTACGCGCTGCTCACACCGTTCGCCGTTCAGGGCGGCCTCGAACCCGACCTGCTCGACGAAGTGACCTACTGGATCGAGCAGTACTGGCAGTACGCGCTGTTCGCAGCCGTTGCCATCGTCCGAGACTGCGCCGAACGATCAGACACACCGATCGAGACACTCGTTGGCGAGTTGGCCAAGCGCTCGACGATCGAGATCAGCTGAGTCCTGGCCGACGCCGCGAATATCGGACGCATCCGATCAAGCGGCCCATCTCGGCAATCACCGAAGAATCAATCATCTACTGCCGGATCCTGAGCGGGTCTGGGAGTGTCGTGTGAAGATTCTGATCGCGTGCATCTCAGCGAGGAGTCAGATCCTCACCAGGGCACGGGGCGGTGGGACGCCTGCGTACCCTTGGCAGGGTGGACGCGTCGAACTCGCTGGTGACGGTAGTGCCCGCCAACGAGGCGTCGTGGGAAGACCTGCAGTCGGTGTTCGGCCTTCGAGGCCCGGCGTCTCGCTGCCAGTGCCAGCGGTACAAGTTGAATCCGGGTGAGTCGTTCGGCTCGTTCACCGTCGAGGAGCGAGCCCATCGCCTCCGGGAGCAGACCGACTGTGGCCATCCCAATGCCGACTCGACGAGCGGTCTGGTGGCGTATTGCGGCTCGGAGCCTGTCGGATGGTGTGCGGTTGAACCGCGACCTTCCTATGGAGGGCTCGTCCGCAACCAACGAGTCGCTTGGGACGGCCGCGACGAGGACCGTGCCGACATCGGAGTGTGGGCCGTGACGTGTGTACTCGCACGTGCTGGTCACCGGCGTATCGGTGTCGGCACTGCTCTGGTTCGCGCCGCCATCGACCATGCCCGCCGGCTCGGAGCTCGTGCATTGGAGGCGTACCCGATGACCACGAACGCGGCAATCGACGAGGAACTCCACGTCGGTCTGCTCGAGATGTTCCTCGATGCAGGAATGGTTGAGATATCCCGTCCGACAAAACGCCGAGCAATCGTGCGAGTGAACTTCGAACCGTAGGGACCCGAGCCCGACACTCAGTTCCCGACTGCCGGGCATCGAAGGCCCGGCGCCATCAATTCCCGAGACTGGCCGGTGCGTCGATTGCTGCGGCTCCGTCGGGCCAGGCCGCGACGCAGACGCGGTTGCCGGCGCTGTCGGCCAGCGACGCAGGCCCACGCATATCATCGGCCATCGCAGCAGCGCCAAGGCCGAGCAGTACGGCACGACCGTGCTCGGGTCGGCGCTCCAGAATGGCCGAGTACCTTCGTCGGGGCGAGCTCGGCCGGGAGCTGTGGCCTGCTCACTGTGGCGTGATGGTGATGTCTACTGCGCTGTTCTCTGGCCACAGGCCCGTGAGAAGTACGTCTCGGTCGCTGGGGACAGCATATACGTGTCATGCGGCTTGGGTTCCCCGTTCCCCACGACAGGCCACTGCCGGTCGGGGGCGTGTTCGATCGTCAGTCGGTATTCGTCGACGAGGTGAAGATGCCCGACCGCCGCAGTCGCGCAACCGACATTCTGGCCGAGGTCACTGCGACCGGAAGAGATAGCGTTCCGTGCTGCTCGTCGATTCCGATGTAAGCGCTTACATTTGCGATGCGGATCGTTCCGTGTTCGCACAGGTCGAAGGGAAGGTCCGCATGACGCTACGTCTCGATGATTACTGGATCTGGGACTTCTGGACGATCTCGAGCGGGAACGTCCATCACATCTTTTTCCTCAAGGCTCCCAAGTCGATCGGCGACCCCGAGCAGCGCCACTGGAATGTGTCGATCGGCCATGCCGAGTCGACGGACTTGCGCGATTGGACGGTGGTCAGTGACGTGACCGCCCCCTCGGCACTCGGGGCGTGGGATGACAAGTCGACCTGGACCGGCAGCGTGATCTGGCACGACGGTCGCTGGGTGATGTTGTACACGGGCACATCGCATGCCGAGGAGGGGTTGGTGCAACGGGTCGGGATGTTGACCTCCGACGACCTCTACCATTGGGAGCGGGTTCCAGAACCCGTCTTGACGGCACACCCGGACTTCCACGAGATGCTCGATCTCACGATGTGGCACGACCAGGCCTGGCGCGATCCGTGGATGCACGTCGATCCGAGTGACGGTCACGTCCATGTCTTCGTGACAGCGCGATCCAATCAGGGCGACCGTTACGACCGGGGAGTCATCGCCCACGCCCGATCCCGTGATCTCCTGACCTGGGAGATGCTGCCCTCGATCACGGCGCCGCCCGGTTTCGGGCAGCTCGAGGTACCCCAACTCGTGACGTTGGGTGATCGGTGGTACATGCTCTTCGCCAGCGATGTCGACACGCAGAGTGAGGAACGACGAGCGACCGGTCCGGGCACCGGCACGTACTATCTGGTCGCAGATTCGCCATACGGACCGTTCTCGATGCTCGGCGACGGAGCGCTCGAAGTCGACCGACTCGGAACGACCTACGCCGGAAAGGTCTCCCACACGTCGGACGGCCCGGTCTTCATGGCATGGAATCGCTTCGAGCCTGATGGGAGCTTTGCCGGTCATCTGACGGCGCCCCGTCCGATCGAGGTGAACGCGGACGGCTCTTTGATGATCGTCGAAGCGGCGCTTCGATGACGGCGTGGACGCAAGATCACCTCGACCTGCTCCGCCCAGGCGCTGTCGGGCAGCTCGCAGTGATCGTGGATTCAGACATCGTTCCGGTGGTGGAGGGCATCGACATCTGGGACTCGTGGCCGATCCGAAACCCTGACGGATCGGTCGCTGATGTCTGCGGACAAGTTGTGTGGATCGCCCTTGCTGCGCCGTCGGTCGGCGATCCCGGGCTCCGCCATGACATCGCACGCCAACGTGCCTTTGCACTGAACGACGACGGCACGTTCACCGACCTGGGGCTGGTGTTCGACGTGAACAATCCCCTCGGAGCCCGGCGATGGGCAGGCTCGACCGTGCTCGATGGCGACCGCCTGTCCGCCTACTACACGGCAGTCGGAATCGCCGACGCCGAGCCATCGGGTTTCCGGCAACGACCCGCCGTCGCGACTGCGACGCTCTCCTGTCAGCACGGTCACCTGCGATTCGACGACTGGTCCGACCACGTCGAGGTGCTCCAACCCGATCCACGCTGGTACGACAATGTCGACCAGATCGACGGTGCGCCCGGATTCATCAAGGCGTTCCGCGATCCGTTCCCGTTCATCGACCCTGCAACGGGCACCGAGTACCTGTTCCTCACCGCATCGCTGTCACCCGAGCGATCGACGAGCGAATTCAACGGTGCGATCGGAATCGCTCGACGCACCGGCAGCGGGCTCCAGGATTGGGAACTCCTCGAGCCGCTGGTCACTGCCGATGGCGTCAACAACGAACTCGAACGTCCACACGTCGTGGTTGTCGACGGCCGGTATTACCTCTTCTTCTCCACACAGAGCCGAACGTTCCACCCCGACGTCGACGCCCCGACCGGTCTCTACGGGTTCGTCGCCGAGGACGTGCTAGGCCCGTACGCGCCATTGAACGGGCACGGCTGCGTTTTCGCGAACCCACCAGAACGACCAGTGCAGGTCTATTCCTGGTTGGTGCTGAACGACCTCAGCGTCGTCGGGTTCATCGACGGCTACGGCATCGGCGCAGATGGTCAACTCCTGCCGACCGCACTCCGCGACGAACGAACCAGCCACTTCGGCGGAACCTTCTCACCGACCGTCCACATCACCATCAACGGGAACCAAGCGACACTCACTCCCTCGTCGTGACAGGCAGATCCCGGCCGGGTGGCTCAATGGGTCGAGGCGGCTCATCAACGGCGACGTGGTGGTCTCAGTCGAGGGCTGCGATTGCGGTGTCGACCTCGTCGAGGGTGTTGTAGAAGTGTGGTGAGAACCGGATGCCGCCGGCTCGGACGGCGCACTTGACGCCGTCAGCAGGTCATGCCCGCTCAGAATCCCGCTCGCTTGGGCACTCCCAGACCGCTCTGTATCGGCACATCCGATCGGTCGTCCAGTGGCTGCGACCCGAGCGATAATCCCGGCCGCTTGGAGTGGGCTAGCGCAGCACTACCGGCCTCTTGTCATAGTTGACTGTGATCCGAGGGTTAGGCCAGCCTTTGGGTCGGGGTTCTAGATGGTTCGCTCGGTAATCCGGCTGCCTGTTTCGTTGTAGCGGAGCATGGCTCTATTTCGGCTTGCGGCCTGAACTTCGAGACGAGGGCGTGGCTGAAGAGAGGTCTGCATTGCTCAAAGAGGCGTTGCCCTTCCTCGTCGACCAACAGTCAACTGAGAAGGGAAACAACGAGATGATTGATGAAGTCGTAATCGGGCTTGACCCGCACAAAGTATCGAACACGATCGCTGTGCTTCGGCGTGATGAAACGTTGCTTACGCGACGAAGGTTCGAACACTCCGATGCCGGCCTGGTCGCGATGTTCGAGGCTGTTGCGGTCTATCCGAAAAGGGTGTGGGCGGTCGAGGGCGCAAACGGGATCGGTTTGAACATCGCACAGAAACTTGTCGCTTGTGGCGAGACAGTTATCGATGTGCCAGCAAAGCTGGCAACCCGGGTCCGTGTCTATTCGACCGGTCACGGAACCAAGACCGATGACACCGACGCGTTCGCTATTGGCCGGGCCGCTATCCACAGTCGACACCTACGTTTTGTTCAACCCCCAGGTTCGAACGAGGCACTCAAATTGTTGTCGGATCGGCGCACCGAATTAGTCCAGGCCAGGACTCAAGCAGTGTGCCGGCTTCACCGGTTGCTGCGTGAACTAATCGCCGGCGGAGCTCGCTTGTCGCTCAAAGCTGAGCACGCCTTTGACCTGCTCACAGCATTGGAAGCCGACAACCCGGCCGATCAGGCAAGGGTCGACATAGCGTTGGAACACATCGATGACATCGCCGGATTCGATCTGAAGATCGATCAGGCGACCCGACGAATCCAGACAGCGGTGAAAGCATCGGGCACGACTCTCCACGCGTGTACGGGATCGGTCCAATCAACGCGGCAGTCATCCTGGGCGAGGTCGGTGACCCATCCCGTTTCGCCAACCGTGACCGGTTCGCTAGCTACTGCGGAACCGCTCCGATCGCTGTGTCATCGGGCGATCACAACCGACACCGACTGTCGCGTTCAGGAAACCGGCAACTCAACAGCGCCATCCACATCGCCGCAGTCACCCAGATACGGAACGACACTCCAGGCCGGGACTACTACCAACGCAAACTCGACGAAGGCAAAGGCAAACTCGAGGCACTCCGCTGCCTCAAACGTCGTGTCACCGACGCAGTGTTTCGGCAGCTCCAAGTCGATCGACAAGACGACAAAACCCAAGACGATGCCTGGCCCCGTCGGACATCGAAACCCAGCCGCTCACCAACCTACTACTCGCCGACAACACCGCGACTTAACGGCAAACCGATGCGACCCAAGACAGCCAAGGTCTAACCTCAACAGTGAGTTCGGGGCGTGGCCTCAACGAAGAATCAGCACCGAGGCGCAACCTGATCACGCGGACGGCAACACGCCAAGAGACGTCCTCAAATGCCCGCTCCGAACTCACCACTTGACAGAGAGGAGCCGAAGTCGGTCGGGTCGCGAGGCTGATTCGGTAGCTCGTAATCACACTTTCTGGCAGCGGTCGAGGCCGAGCACTTCTGTGCTACCGAGTGTCAAGCAGCGCAGGCCCGCACATATTCGCCGCCGTCGGTCATCGTGTTTTCGTGCGGTTGAGAATGTGATGCATCGGTTCAGGGTCGGCGGGTCGTCGCCGGTTTCCGGCGTCACGGAGTGCTTGCGCTATCCGAGAGCTGTCAGGAGCGTCTCGAATTCTGCTGGTGTGACGGCGGGCGGTCGCTGTTCGGCCCACTCGAGAAGGTCTTTGTCGCCTGTCACGATGTAGTCGGCGTTGTGCTCGCGGGCCAGTGTGATCAGGTAGTCATCATCGGGGTCGCAGGTGTGGGTTCCAATGTCGATCGGGTCGGGTACTCGGGTGGTCATGATGCGAAGGTCGTTGAGGTAGCGGCGGGCATGGTCTCGGCCGACTCGTTTCAGCAGTCTTGGCCGGCTCAGGACGTCTTCGACTTCTTCGAGGAGCGTGGGGCAGACGATCGCATCATGGTGCTCGGAGAGTGTTACGGCTTGGACCGCCCTGTGAGAGGGTCCTTGTGCGATTGCGGCCGAGACGAAGACGTTGGCATCGAAGACGATTCGCACGGAATCGGTCAGCCTCGACGTCTGCGTCGTCGAACAGCTTTGACCTCTTCGACAGCGAGCGCCATGGCGTCCTCTTCGGAGAGATCGGAGTTGTTCGCGGCCATTGCTGTGAGGTGTTCGCTGGCACGTTTCGCGAAGTACTCCCAAGCGGACTGGCGGCTCACTCCGAGGGCATCGCCGATCTGATCCCAGCTCGCCCCGGCGTCGCGGGCGGCTGCGACTTGTTCGTGGCGCATGTCGTCGAGCTTGGCCTCCGAACGTGCGAGTTCGCGCAGGGCGTCGAGCGGGTCCGCAGGAAGGGCGTCGGGGGTGAGCAAGCTCATTCGGTCAGGATATCCTGACGTCCTCCCGGACGCAAGAGGTTCACGGCTGCTGAGGGGTGTCGCGTTGCTAATGGTTTGCTAATGGCGTCCAGCATCCTGGAGCGGCATCGAGCGGTAGGGAGCGGTTTCGGTGGTCGCGAGATGCCGCTGTACGGCGCTGGTTACCGCAGGACGACGCTGGATGCCGGTGTGGATGGGTTTGTTCAAGTCCCCCCTCCGACACACTCGTTAGTACACGCGTCAGGTCCTGCTCTGACCTGCATGCGTCCGTCGTCGTGGTAGACGACTGCGAGGTTCAGTTCGCTGTAGACGGCTTTGCGATCTTCGGGGTCGGCGTTGTCCAGGATGGCGACGATGCCCTTGAGCTGGCGGACGAGGTCCTTGATCTCTGTTGAAGTGAGGCGACCATCCGTGCCCTTGGGCCGCAGCGCGATCTCGGCTGCCTTGCGAGCGAGCTTCACTTCGTCGATCCACTGTCCGACGATGGCGGGGTCGGTGCCGGCTTCGAGCGCTTGGCGATACTTGGCGAGCTTGTCGTCGCATTCCTTGAGCTTCTTGCGTGCTGTGGCGAGCCGGTTCTGCTCGGCGATGTCGGGGCCGGTTGCGGCTTCGAGGGCGGAGCAGGTGTCGTCGATGTGGTCGTCATCGAAGAGTTGGGCGAGCCATTGGTCGATGGCGGGGGTGAGGGAGTCTTCTCGCACGTAGATGGTCTTGGGGTGCTTGTCTTTTGCGACGGCGTACTCGGCCGGGAACTTGCATCGGTAGTAGGCGCGTTTGTGGTTCCACGAGCCTTGCATTCGGCGGCCGCATTCGGCGCAGTAGACGTGGCCACTGAGCAGGTAGGTGTGTTTGGTTCGCTCCCGTCGGACCTTGGCTCGTTTGGCTCCGGTGAAGACGGCCTGGGCGGCGGTGAACTGTTCGAGGGTGACGAGGGCTTCGTGGGTGGGGTTCACTGACCAGATCCAGTCGGTGCGGTCGTTCCATCGCATTTTGGATTGGTGGCCGAGTGCGACGTCGTCGACATCGAGGAGTTCTTCGTGACGTTGCTGGCGGTTCCAGACTTGGAAGCCGGTGTAGCGGGGATTCTGGAGGATGGCTCGCACGGCGATCTTGCTCCAGACACCGTGGCTGGAGGCACGGTGACGATTGCGGCCTCGGTCATGGCCGGAGGGGGAGAGGATCCCGTCGCGGGTGAGTCCCTCAGCGATCGCGTAGAGTCCTGAGCCGCTAATGAACTCGTCGAAAATGCGGGTGACGTTGGGTGCGGTCTCAGGATCGGGCTTGAGGACGTGGAGCCGTTGCCCGACAGCGGCCTTGGCTGGGTTGGGGTGCGGTCCTGCGTCGCCGAGCTGGTAGCCGTAGGGTGGCCGGCCACCCAGGAACCGTCCTTCGATTGCCGCTTGGGACGCCATCGCGGCACGGACCCTGGTTTTGATCCGGTTCCGTTCGCCCTTACTCATACCGCCATAGAGCGACATGACCAGGTCATGGGCGTCGCTGCCCGGATCAATCGCGCCGCCGACTTCTGGGACCCACAGGGTGACGCCGTAGTGCACGAACACCGGAAACGTGAGACCGAACTGGTTGCCGTAGAACGCGTGTTGGGGTTCGCCGATGACCACAGCGTCGAAGCCCCGTGAAGGGTCGTTGAGCGAATCGAGCAGTCGGGAGGCTTCAGGTCGGCGTTTCCATGGGAGAGACCGGGATTGGCCGATGTCGAAGAACTCGTCGACGATTTCGCCGTCGGAGGGTTCGATCAGTTGCCGGGAACGGGCGAGCTGCCAGGACCGCGACGAGGCCGGGTCTTGTTGGTCTTCGGTGCTGACCCGTCCATAGAAGGCAAAACGTTTCACGATGCCTGGGACGATAGATCACAGCCAAGACAGGTGTCGCGGTCGGTGTCGAGAACGGCTGCTTGGTGGACCACTCGAGCAAGGGCTCGAACAAGACCAGGGGTGAGGTGAGGGACCGAAGCTGGGACCGAAACCGCAGGCCGTCTGCTATCGACGGCGCGGCGGGCGTGATTGCGTTGCGGTGGCTGGGGCGAGGGGGCCATGCTCTGACTAGGGACGTCCGGAGGCGTCGACTGCGACAGGGCAACGAGCGCGTCGCGGGGTCCTGGCCTCTGCCTCACGCCGCTCAGGTCGCCTTCCCAGAGCGCCCTCACCCTGCGCCCAGTCACACCCAGCGGACGCCTCTAGACCTGCTCACCACCGCATGGCGGAAACGTCGGTGTATCGAAGGCTCCTCCCTTGAATCCCACCTCCCGGCCGCAAGGAAAACGCCGAGACACAACTGCAGGTCCTGCGGACCTGCTCGACCGGGAGGTGCTCGCTCGGCTTGTGAACGTCGGCAATGGTTGGCGCTGGCGCCCCGAGACTTCGTCTCAGGTTGCCCTCGAATCCCCTTGGCCCAATCTGGTCTCGCTTTGGCCGGTCACCTCCCGCTCACTCCCAGCCCCAGCGGGAGGTGGGGGCCGAACGGTCAGGTCCGAAGAGGACCTGCCGTTGTGTCTCCACATGTTCCAGCGTTGCGGGAGATGGTGTCGAGTGAGCGATTGGACAACGAGCGACTGTGATCGGCCGACCGGGTCCCCGTCGTTGATCTTGCAGGTTCGGCGTCGGCCCCAGTCTTAGGGCCGTTCATGGGTGCGTCTAAGTGGGGTGGTCATCAGCGTGTTGTTCCAATATGAAGAATGTTTATGCTCTCATGATGCATGAGCACCGAGGTCAATGGACAGCAAGCCTGCGCGGGTCGCGACTTCTCGTAGCATCGGTCGTGGTCGCTGCGCTAGTCGCACTGGGCTCCTCTCCTTCGGGTGCAGGAGACGGTGGCGAGATGTGTCTTCGGGAGTACAGCGAGCGCTCCCTTGAAGATCTCCTGGGAGTCTCTGGTGGCGCCAGTGAGCGCTTAGGTGTCTCGATGAACGGTCGAGATGCCGAACGGATCGATCGGATGATCAGCATGCGCAAAGAGACGGACTTCAACGACCTTCGCCTACGCAGCCAAGCCGAACTTGGCGACAACTTCGTCGGAGCCACGTGGAGTTACGTCGACGGCGTGCAGCTGAGAGTCGCCATTGGAACTCCTCAACACCGTGTAGACGCAATTGCGAGGCAACTAGAGATCCCAAGATTGCGGGTAGTCGAAGTAGAGAATGCCCTGTCATACAGCTCGCGAGAATCCGCCATGGAATCCATCGGCAAGCCAGAGCTGCTTGAACGACTCTCATCGTTGGGTGTTGTTGAGATCGAAGACGACGCTCTATGCGGTCGAATCCTTGTTCGCACTCGCAAGGACACAACGCCTGCCATACTCGGGGCCCTGGCTCAGATTGTCGACACGAAAATGGTTGACGTCGAGTTTGAGAGGGAATGGGACGAAGCTACGGATGCGGTCGGTCGAGACGACTTCCAATCGAAGCAGGAGGGTGGATTCGAGTACGCAATGAGCACAGGGGGGCTCTGCACATCAAATATCCCGTGGTACGACTCCGGTGGAGTTGAATATGTCGTGACAGCAGGACACTGCATTCCTCAGTCCACGTGGGCTAGCACACCAAACTCGTGGGGCGGAGCTTGGTGGACGAGCACCACTTCACACGTCAACGTTCTGCACGGCGGCACGACGGTCGGATCTGCACGGGCGACCCTTCGCTATGGTGCCGAGCTAGATGTGGCGATCTGGCCGGCCAACACCAACTTCGTAACAGATACTGGCAACCGCACTGCGAACAACACCAGCGCATATAACTACACCTGGCACAGTCAGGGATGGTGGCAATGGGATCCCGTCACCATCGGCAACCAATACGGCGGCGACGCAGTCGGGGACTCTGTCTGCCAGTCAGGTATCACGCAGTCGTTAAGGCCGCCAGTCGCATCCGACGGCTCTCGAAACGTGTGCAGCACGATCGCCACCCGAAACTCCATGATCTCAAGCACCCCTCCCGGCGGAACCGAATCGTCTTGGTTCTACTACTTGCGCAGAACATCAACGGCGGGCAAGGTAGTCTGCTCAGGCGACAGCGGCGGGACGGTTTGGAGCGGTGGGTGGCTAGCCGGAGTTGTGAAGGGCGGGGTCTCAGGTCAAGCCGATGGAACCGTTGCAGGTCGCAACTGTTGGAAACAGATGAGGTATAGCCACGTCGGGTACATCAAGGCAGCTTTCAACCTAGAAGCCCCGGCCGATTGGTCGTGAGTTGGGTGTCACCCCTGGTTAGCGCCAACAACGACCCCATCAACCACCGAGAACACTATGCGCCCGGGGAAGTAGGCCGTATCGATTTCCTGGCCACCAGTTTTGTCGACTTGCGAGGTGAGGCCCATTTCGGTAGCTCGCTGCTGGGCGGAGTCTTCTGACATCCCGATGAAGGTGTCGAGTTGCTCTTGGGTGAGCAAGACGAACTCGTCCACCTCACGGGGAACGCCCGTCGAGGTTTCCGTCGTCAGCGAGGTCGTGGCAGAGGTGCCGTCACTCGGGAATCCGCAACCACACGCTACGACCGCCAGCGAAATCATTATCGATTGAATAGACATAACCCTAGGACGACGGTAACGCGTAGGTAGTTCCCGTGCTCATCAAGAACCAGAACGCACCAAAAAGTCGTAGCAAGTGCCAATCACTGATCCGTGTGGGGGCCGAATATTGCGTCGTGCCTGGTCAGGCTGCGTTTCGGTATTCGTTGATCAGTCCGTGGCAGCGGCTCGATTTCACAACCCGAAGGTGACGCCGCTGCACTGGCGGTGGTGCCCGGGGAGCCTCCGGTGCCCGTTGGTCGAGCGAGCGGTGGGGTCTGTGTTTGTTGTAGTGGTCGATGTAGTCGATGACCAGTCCTTCGAGCTGGAGTTGGTTCCAGATGATGGTTCGGTCAAGGAGCTCTCGGCGGATAGATCCGATCCAGCGTTCAGCGAAGGCGTTGGCCACCGGTGTCCGGACAGGTGTTTTGAGGATCTTGAGGCCTTCGGTCCGGAAGATCTCGTCGAAGGCGTCGACGAACTGGCTACCCCGATCCCGCACTAGCGCTCGTGACTTTGCGAGCCGGTTGGCGTGGCGCAAGAACAGGTTGCGGGCTGCCTGTGTGGTCCAGTCGCCGGTCGGGTTTGCGGTCACGCCAGCGAAGAAGACTCGGCGGGTCGACACATCGATGAAGAACAGCACGTAGTAGCGGCGGAGCAGTGCGGTGTCGACGGTGAAGAAGTCACACGCCACCGCGGCTTGAGAGTGCAGTAACTGTGACCAGGTGGTCTCGGATCGGTCAGGCGCAGGGTCGATGCCGCTGGTTCTGAGGATTCGCCAGACGGTGGAGGAAGCGACGCGATGGCCGAGGCCGACCAGTTCGCCGTGGATACGTCGGTATCCCCAGGCCGGGTTCTCGGCGGCGAGGCGAAGGACGAGTCGGCGGATCTCGTTCGATGTCGGTGGTCTTCCTGGTCCTCGCGTGGGTTGTGTCCAGTGTTTGGCGATGCGGCGTCGGTGCCATCGCAGCAGGGTGTCGGGTGTGACGATCCAGCCTCTTCGTGCTTGGCGCGGGAGTGCGGCGGCGATGGCACCAAGGAGTGTTCTGTCGTTGTCGGTGAGTTTTGGTCGGTCGATCTGTCGGCGGAGCACGCCGAGTTGGTGGCGTAACACGATGAGTTCGAGGTCTTTGGTTCGGCCGGAGCGGACTGAGAGGTGGGCGAGGGCGGCGATGAGGCGGTAGAGGATGCGAGACACGGCCGACTAGCATCGGGCCGTGTTCGCCCTGCTCAACCCCCGCGACCCAATATTGGGCACCCACAGGCGAGTTGAACCCCCATGGTCAACCCTTTGCGCACGATGCGTGTGGTGCCTCGAGGGGGTCACCCGTGACCAGCTCGCCGGTGCGATTTTGAAATGGGTTGAAGCCTATTACTACCCCCGGCCCCGCCGCTGCTACGGCGACGGCCTCAGTCGCATCGACTACGACGGTCGCACACGCGGCATGATCACCCCACACCTAACCCTCCGTGAAACCGGGGACTCCGGGGTCAAGGTCAATCGAGGTGAGGGGTTTTGGTGTGTTCGTTCGTTCCTTGTAGTCGATGGGAGTGAAGGGATCAGTGGACGGGGCGGCAGGTCGTCGGGATGGCTTTCGGGCTGTCTATGACCGACACGTCGCCGAGGTTCACCGGTACGTGCACCGCATCTGCCGTGATCTCGATCTCGCTGCGGACGTCACCCAAGACGTGTTCTTGACTGCCGTGCGTACGGTCGAAGACCCGACGGAGATCACGATCGGCTGGCTCAGACGTGTGGCCCGGAACCGGTTGATCGACCTCATCCGCCGGGACGACACGCTGCGCCGCAAGCTCCGACTGGTCTCGTCGGAGGACAGCGCAGATCACGGTCCGTCGGTCGTGGAGCAGATCCGGGTGGAGCGGGCCATGGCCGGGCTGCGGCCGGGCCAGCGTGTTGCGCTCGTGCTGTTCCACGTCGACGGACTCTCGGTTGCCGAGTTGGCGGCCGGAGCTCGGCCGGAGTCCGAAGGGTGCAGAGGCGTTGTTGACGCGGGGCGCGGGCCACGCTCGGGCGAGGCTCGATGGCGGGACGCGGAGGTGCGCAGTGGTTGAGAGGGATCTATGGGACTTGCTGGAGCCCTTCACTGGGGACAACCCGTCCCCCGAGGTGGTCGACCAGATTTGGCGACGCCTCGATAACGAACTGAGCGGCGACGTCCCATCCGTCACTGCTGTGTCCGAGGAGGTCACGATTATGACGTTGGAAAAGCAGGAGGTCGGCGCCTGCAGGCGCGACGCCCCGTTGGATGATCGGCGGGTTGGCCGCGGCCGCAGTGCTCGTCGTGGTCGGTGTGCTGAGTGTGGTCCTCAACGACGGCGACGAACCGGTTGAGGGGGTCGCCGCTGTCGCAACGGGATCCGAGGGCCAGTCGACCTCGACGATCGTTGTGCCCGAGCCCGAGCCCGAGCCCGGGCCCGTCGAGCAGCTGCTAAGGATCTACTTCGAGGGGGGTATCGAGGCGGCTGCGGGTAGCGATCTGGCGGGCCCGGACCTCGTATATGGCCCTCGAGGCGCGGACGATCCTGGAGATACCTGGTTCGCGGGTCTTGCCGGCTATTGGGTCGATCCGGACCTCGAGTTGGAGTGCGTCGACACGCTTGCGGAGCAGGTGGTCTGCCTCGTCGAGGCGGAGATCCCGTTGACCCGACTCATCGGGCGCCGTGGTCAGCTCTTCCTCGCCGGACGTGTCGACGCCGACGGCCAGGTCGTATCCATCGAACCGGCCGGAAACTCCGAGCGTCGGGTGCTCGGCGCCTACGAAAGGTGGCTCAACCAGAACCACCCTGAGGTCGTCGAAGCCGACGACACCGGCGGCTCCCTTGCCTGCTACTTCCCCGACGACCTGCTCGACGAGTACGCGGCCAGCGATGACTTCGAGCCCGGCGAGCCAGAACCGCTCAGCCTTCCATAGGAAGGGTGCCTGAGGCTCGGTCGTGAAGCTCTGAGCAGGGGATTTGCTCACGGTGCGACCAGTTCGACGCTCCAGGGGTCGCGTGTACTGGGGTGAAATGAGTTGGTCTTGTTGTTGGGTTGGGGTGCGTTGGTTCTTGGTCGGGGCGTAGCCCCGACTTTGGGTGTTGGTGTGGGTTCAGGCGGCTGGGGTGAGGGTGACGGTGTAGCCGGCGGATTGGAGTTGGTGGATGTGGTGGTTGACCCGTCTGGCGGGGTCGCGTCGTTGGTTGTAGAAGTCGTCGCCGAGGTCGGTGTAGGTTTCGCCGGTGACAGCCATGTGCCATGCCGAGGTCAGGATGGTGTGGGCGATAGCGACGGCTGCTTTGTTCGGTCCACGCCGTCGTGCGATGCGGCTGTAGCGGGCGGATAGGAACGTGCCTTTGGTCCGTGACGTGGCCCGGGCGGCTTCGATCAAGGCTTGGCGGAGGTGTCTGCTGCCGGCGCACGGGTCCCGGCTGGTCGTCGTTTGCCGGCCGATTCATAGGACGCCGGAGCGACACCGGCCCATGAGGCGAGGTGACCGGCGGTGGGGAAGCGGCCCATGTCGGCACCGATCTCGGCGACCATGATCTGAGCGGTCAGCGTGCTGACCCCGGGATCGTGGTCCACAGCTGCACGAGTGCGTCAAAAGGGCGGAGACGCTCGACGATCTCGTCGCTCAACTCGGCGATCGTGGCGTCCAAGAAGTCGATGTGGGCCAGGATCCGGCGGGCGACAACGGTGTGGTGGGGCTGCCATCGAGACTCCAGCGCTTCGGTGAGCGTGGGGATCTTCGATCGCATCCGGCCCTTGGCCAGCTCAGCGTGGCCGGATCTGCCTGGCCCGAGATCAACATCTTGATCATGGCTCGACTCGACTTGGACCACACTTTCGACGCCACCGACGTGAGCTTGATCCCGGCATCCTGAAACAGCTTTTCGAGTCGTTGGATCTCGACGCCGTGGGCCTGGACCTGGGTTCGCCGATACCGGGTCAGTTCCCGCACGAACGATCAGTTGGCGCAGTTCGACCGGGGTGGGTGGTCTGCCCTTCGGGTAAACAGGAAACTGGGTCCAGTGGCGGGCGATGCGTTTGCGGTGCCATCGCAGCAGGGTTTCGGGTGTCACGATCCGGCCGTGCCGTAGTCGGCGGGGGAGCGCTGCGGCGATGGCGCCGAGAAGTGTCCGGTCCTCATCGTTGAGCACGGGTCGGTTGTTCTGGCGGCGTGGCACGGTGTTGGCGGAGGACGATGATCTCGAGGTCCTTCGAGCGGCCAGTGCGGACGGCGAGACGGGCCAGAGAGGTCAGGAACCTGTAGAGGATACGAAACACGATGGCCCAGGATGGCGGCGTCGGTCCTGGTCAGCACCCACGCCCTGCCACTTTCCGGTCACCACACCCTTAAAGAGGCTTGCAACCCGCACGGAGGCGGTTTGGTCCAAGAAATTGGGTCGACGAGGGCGGGCAGCGGCAACTCTTCGGCGACGACGCCGGTGCTGTGCAGTATCGACTGGGCCTGCTGGATCACCGAGCGATCAAAAGGTGCTCCTTCGTTCCAAGTGGTGCCGGCCCGCCATGTCAGCGCCACCTCAGGCGCCAGCCCGAACTCGTGGGTCACCATCGCCGCGGCCGCCAACTGTTGGGGAACGGCCGAGAATCGTCGCTCCCAGAGTGCGATGACGTTGAGCATCGTGGCGATTTCGTTTCGCTGTTCGGCCAGGACACGTTCGGAGGCCACTACCACGAATGCGGGCCACGGCGTTGGTTGAGTCCCTACGGGTGCGAGCTCACCGCTCTCGACGTGCGGCGACGTCATGAACGTGTCCCACAGGAACAGGTCGGCACTGCCGTTAGTCAGTGCGTTCACGCCACCTTCGAGATCCCCGACGACCTCGAAGGACTCGGCGAAGAACTCCGACCTTTTGTTCGTTGCCGAGAACGTGGGCCATGAGATGGGACCGGGAACCGAATCGGGAAATGGCGAAACGATGCTCGGCGCCGATGTCTGAAAGCTGGTTGATTGCCGAGCCCGATCCGGCGTGGACTCCCCACAGGTAGGGGAGAGGTAACGGACAGGCTGACAATCCGGCTCGGGTTGCCCGGCGCGATTGCCGCGATCGGCGCCGTCTGTGAGGGCCACGGCGACGTCGATCTCGCCGTCGGCGAGGTTCGCCATCATCTGGCCGGTGCCACTCCTTTGAACCTTCCACTCCACCTCAACCCCGGCGTCGGCGAATTCATCCGACGCCATGGCGAGGTGCCAGGGAAGGTTGAAGTGTTCGGGAACCCCGCCAACGGCGAACGTGGACATGTCACATGTGTACCCGACTTCCACTCTGTGCCACCTCGACTGGCTGCGGTGTGGG
>CAWKLM010000038.1:0-8469 GCA_963850475.1 Ilumatobacteraceae bacterium
TAATGGTCCCGGCCCCTGGATAGGCCGCTGAAAGTGTCAGAGCCGCGTCATGGGCAGCCGTACGAATATACAGCGACGAACGCGCGCCAACGTACAGCACATCTTCGTTGTCGACAGCACCAGACCTGCCACCATAGGCAATGGCGTTCTGCAGCGAGGCGAAGATTCCATTACTCAGGCAAAAAGAATCAAACGGGCCGGGGACCTGGGTGAGATTCTCGCCCTGATCGGACGACTCGTAGACGGCATTGCATCCGCCGATCACGAGACGTGTCGGGTCGATGGCATTGAGCTCGACCGGAGTCAAGAAACCTAAAAACAAATTCTGGTCCGGCAGGGTCGTCACCTTGGCCGGAAAGGTCTCGACGAGAAAAGCATTGCTGGCGTCGTAGCTGCGGCGACGAAATGAACCGAGATATTGAAAGCTTGAATACCGCGTCGACTGACCAGAGACCGTGGTGGCGTCCACCGCCACATCGCCACCATCGGCGGTGTGAACGCTGTCCCAGGTCGTGCTGCCTGGGGTCGGCTGTTGGGTCGTACCGGTGTCCTGGTTGCCGCTGATTATGATGTCGGAGACCCCGTCCCATGCGATGTCGTGGATCTCGGTGACCTGGATGTCGCCGTTGATGGAGAACCAGTCGCCGACGTTGGAGGTCGGATTGGTGCGTCGGTACACGCCGCCGTCATCAACCTCGATGAGATCGCCGTTGGCGTCGAAGACCATTTCCCTTGAATCGGCATGCGGGGCGCTGGTATTGGCGGTGCCGCCTCCAGGGATCGCGGCAACAAGGTTCGAATGGGTGAGGTGCTCCCATTGCGGCGACGGAACGGCACCAGTCGCAGTCACCGTCGTATCACCTCGGAACAATCGTCCCGAGAAGTCCAGCGCGCCGATGAAATTCGGGAATGGCGAGTCCTGGCGATCACCCCCGAGGTAGACGGTTGATGGGGTCGTCGGATCGGAAATAATTGAGGCGTGAATTCCGCCCTGTGCGCCGGGCTTGTACTTCGGGTTGAGACCCGCAACCTTGATCCAGCTCCCTGTGTCCCTGTCCAGAGCGTGACGTCGGACGAGCCGTTCAGAGAAAATACGAGCGAATTTGTCACATTGATTGACCACACGCCATTGGCTCCGACTGTACCTCCCACACCGGTGACTTCGACCTGCATCCCGGTAGAAAGTCCGTGAGGAGCGGAATTGTCGATGATGATAGGTGTCCCTGGAATAAGAGTACTCGGAGAAGTTATTGACACAGGAGATCCCTCGGGGGTCAACGGACGGTCCATCGCGGTCCAGGTCGTACCACCATCGGCGGAGTAGAAGATCCCGGCTGTCTGACCGTTCTGGACGATGTTCGCAAATACACCCTGTCCGTCGGCCGCGATCTCGATATTGTTGGTGACGCCATCGACGATCAGTGCGTCCATCGCTGCCGAGCTGACCTTGGTCCAGGTTGCGCCGGTGTCGGTTGATTTGAAGATGCCGTTCGTGAACCCGGGGGAGCAGAGACTCCCGTAGGTAATCCCTGTGTACAGGGTGTACAGGGGGCCGGGGCTCGCGCCGTCCCCCGCAAGATCGAATGCAATTCCGTACGGCAGCCCCGAACCTCCAACAGCACCCAAATTGGTGAACGTCGCCCCGCTGTCGGTGCTGCGCCAGATTCCCAGGTCAACGCAGGAGAATGCATCGGAAAAGCCGACCGAACCCACGATTGTCGAGCCGCGCGGGGCAATGCCGGAGAAGTCGAGGGTCGTCAACGCTCCACCCCCCGTGATCGAAGTCCAGTTGGTGCCGCCGTCCATGCTCTTCAGCAAGCCGGTTCGATTCCCGCCGTTCTGGGAGAACGAGCTGTATCGGCCGATCCCGGCAACCAGAGTCTGATTGGTGACATCGGTGGGATCGAGCTCGAGGGCGCCGATCGAAAGCGAAGACTCGAAATCCGTCAAGGGAGTCCAGTTCGGGCTCGCATTGGTAGCATTTGTGGTCTTCCAAATGCCGCCATTGGCGGCGCCAATCCAGAGGATGTCCGGATCCGTCGGATGGGCTGCGACGGTGTGGATGGCGCCGGAAACCTCGAAATTTGCAATGCCTTCTACCTGGCCCATCTGGGCCACGCCCGGACCCTGGGCGACCCATATACCCGAGCCAATCTTGGCGGGCGGCAGGGTGGCTGCATCCGGACTCACCACTCGTGCGCCCTCCCCTATTGTCGGAGCCATCGGGCCGATGGTCGCGGCTGGGGCCGGATCAGGGGGTGGAGCCGTGCTCGCGCCATCCTGAGCGACGGCAAACGTGGGGATCGCCAAGGCCAACAGACACAACCCGGCGCCGAGCCAGTTCGTTCTTGCCCCGGGTGGGCTTTCCTTCAGCGGTTCCCCGTTCATTGATGACACATTGCCACGAGTGGTCTGGCGCAAACTCTCCATGAGAACCTCCGCATTTGCCCGGAGCCGGCTATTCTCCATGGGCTACGATCATTCAGTTTTCCTACCCGCGATATCTCGAATCATCTTAGAGCATGAGTCTCAATCTGTCAAAGCTGCCCTATGGACCCGCTGGGAACGGACCCCGGTACGTCGTATCGCGCACCGCATGGCTCCAAGTCTGGTCACCGGCTTCGAGACTGATGGCGCGAAGTGCGGGAGGCTGTTCGACAATCCGCCCCTCGACCCTTCGGCTGTACGGCTGTGTGATTGTTAGAAGAGTACGGCCCAGAACACAAAAAGGAGTGGCGGATGTGTGCCAACGCAGGTTGCCCACTGAATTGCCGCTTTCCATCGAGAAGACCGACCATTGGTACCGCTCCCACTCGCCCGCCTCCGCTCCTTCTATACTGCTGGTGATCACGATGTGACGGTTGTCGGAAGACGGCACAACGGCTCGTGGCCGACCGTTGAACAACACAACATCGGGGAGTGCCTCCCCTGTCTCTGCTTCCCAACGATTGAGCACCACCTGGCGATCGCCGCCTTCGACCACCCGCGTCGTTGTTGCGGCAAGAACACTGCCGACTCGCGAGGGTGGCCGCTGAAACTCACCGTCTTCGAGCATCTGTTGCAGTGGAGGTGGAAAAGCCGGCGCCGGCGGCTTTGACGTGCCCTCGAGTAATTGGAACTCTCCACTCTCGATGTCAATTCGAGCGCTTCCCTCGGCCCTTCGGCGAATGGGTGAAGTGCCGGGAGGCGGCGCCATACTGGAAACATGCTGTTCCAGATAGTTCCATGAAATGACAACCTCTCCGCCTTCATCTCTCGCCTCGGCAACAAAGGAAATACCCAACGGCTGGTCAATGAACGCAAACACATCGGCTGGCAACGGCACCTCGATCGACAGCGGCGGCGTTTCCGGATTCCGCAGATCTAAAACCTCGATGGGCAGCACTCCCGGTCGCTTCGCAACGGCCTGTGCGACCAGGCCGCTTTCCAGAACCACCAGCGGTTTTGCCGCCATGGCGCCGCGCCACACTGAGTCACCAGTCCGGGTGTCGATCGCCTCGATCTCCCCACCCGGCCTCATCACGTATGCCATCCCTTCGTGTCCTGCGATGATGACGCCTGATCCGAGCGCAAATGACGTGCGAATCTGGGCGCGGTTCGAAGATCCGGCCCGATCCCGATCACCAGCTGTGGCACAACCCGTGACCAGCAGCAACACGACAAACATGATCGGCATGATCCCTCTCGGCGACACGATAAACCCCTTTGAGCAATATTTATCGAAGCAGGCTGTGCGTGAGCAGCACGGCCAGAATTGCAGTTGATCTGACGCCAAGCTATCAGACTGCCGAGATCGGCGCCACACCGGTTGCGATCACACCCGCGACCAGTACGTGCAAAGTACTTTTCTGGCCAACCGACGCTGGTTCGGACTGAAACCGAAGAATGAGTTGCTTTCAATGCTGAGAGCGCTAATCTACAGAGGCGAGTCGAGTACATAGGGAGGATCCCATGTCGAAGAAAGTCCTGGTAGCCACCGAGAAACCGTTTTCACCAGCAGCCGTCGAACAGCTCCTCGAAGTCTTCAAAGCAGCCAATTACGACGTCCAGCTGCTCGAAAGCTACACGGACAAAGCGGATCTGCTCGCCGCGGTCGTCGACGCGGATGCGATGATCATTCGCAGTGACAAGGTCACCGCCGAAGTTCTGGATGCCGCCAAACAGCTGAAGATCGTTGTTCGCGCAGGCGCGGGTTACGACAACATCGACTGTGCCAAGGCCGCCGAGAAGAACGTCGTCGCCATGAACACCCCCGGGCAGAACTCGAACGCCGTGGCGGAGCTCGTCTTCGGCATGATGGTCATGAGCGCCCGCAACAACTACAACGGCAAACCGGGCACGGAGCTTCGCGGCAAGAAGATCGGTATCCACGCCTATGGAAACGTCGGGATCTACGTGGCCAAGGTGGCCCACGGCTTCGGAATGGAGGTCTTCGCCTTCGATCCCTTCGTTGACGACGAGGCCATCAAAAAGGACGGCGTGACGCCGGTCGGCTCGGTCGAAGAGCTCTACGAGACCTGCCAGTACGTCTCGCTCCACATCCCTGAGACCCCGAAAACGATGAAGTCCATCAACTTCGAACTGCTGTCGAAGATGCCCGCGGGCGGCACGCTCATCAACACCGCCCGCCTCGGCGTCATCGATGAAGACGGCCTCATGAAGATGTTCGCCGAGCGGCCGACTTCCGTCTACCTCTCGGACATCTCCCCGACCTGCAAGGACGACATCGTAGCTAAGTACGAGAGGCCGCTGCTTCTTCACCCCAAAGAAGATGGGCGCCCAGACCGCGGAAGCCAACATCAACGCCGGCGTGGCCGCCGCCAACCAGATCGTCAAATTCTTCGAAAACGGAGACATCACCTTCAAGGTCAACTGAACCGGCACCTTCAAGGGCCCAATGCTGCGAGGGCCGCTGAGGCTTTCGAGATAGTGGTTGATCATGCGGAAATAGCGGGCCAATGCGGTGATTGGTGTCCGATATGACGCGACAGAGGTGATGAGTGGCGTCAGGGAGGTGCTCTGCTACGGCACAGCCGTTGCCGTGGAGCCGATCGGCACCTAAGGCTCCGACGAGACGGTGGTTGCTTCATCCACACCCCATCAGTTGAGACAATTGCTCAATTCAATGCAGTTTGTTGCCATTGAATCGAGCGTGTTGTAGCTTTCTCGGTAAGGGAAACCAATGTACGACCTGTGGCTGGACGATGAACCGCCTCCCTGGATTCTACATCTGGGCGGAGAGGTGCCTGCCCCGCCACTCCTCATCAGTGGATTGCCGGTGAACATCGTGCTCCGTTCCCTGCTTACGATCGATACACCTCTCGTGGCCTTGAATTGAAGGAGGGCCGGTGGTACAAAAGTTGTGTCCGCTCAACACAACCTGGATCTTCGCTCTGCTGTTGATTTCCGGGATCGGTTTTCCAGGCCGAAGACCCGCCCTCGAACCAGGACCGAGCATCCCTCAACGAAGTGCCTGCGGCGGCGCTTCGAGTGGTTCCCGGGATTTGTGCGCCGACGAATCCTGAGTAAGGCTGACGGCACGAACGGGATTGCCGCCGATCCCGTCCTCCCGTTCGCCCACCTTCCCGTTCTCGAAGACGCTGAGAAAGGAGATCGACGACGTTCCGGCGGACGGATGTCTCCGGGTCGTCGTCATGCTCCGCCACACTTCCCCCAGGACCGCATTTTAGCCGAGGTCCAGGCGCGGCACGCTGCCGAGAAGGCGGCCATTGAAACCGAGGTCGACGCCGTTCTTGCATCGGCCGCGGCCCGCCGCGACCCGACCCTGCCGCGGGAGCCGACAACCACCCCGAGCTCATCAAGACCCTTCCGCAGGAGCGGGAAGCTATGAGGCCGCTCAATCTCCGCCACGAAGCGCTGGACAAAGCCATCATCGACGAGATGACAACGGAACTTTCGGCCGAACTTGCGCCGTTGCTGAACGGGTACGCTCGGCCATCGAGCGGGTCGGCGGCGAGTTCGAGTTCAGCACCATCGCGGGGAGCCTCGTGGTTGCTCGAGTGCCCGCGGGGCGCATCGCCGAGCTGGCAACGCACCCGGACATCATTCGCATTTCGGAAGCGAGTCTGCTTCACGCCAGCCTCGATATCATGGACGACGCGACCCTCGTGAGTTCGCCCCGGCGGTCTCTTGGACAGCGGATCTTGCGCGGCGGCATCTTCGATCCGGCGATCATCGACACGGGGACCGACATCTACCACCCGGGTATGAAAGCGACACATCACCCCAGCGGAAGAATTACTATTCCTGGTTCTTGACCGCGGCCGTCGCACATCCGAATTTGAGACGTGACCACCTGGGACGACTCGGGGCCGCACAGGACCGCATTGCGGGAATCGTTTGGAAGCTACGGATGATCCGGGTTTCGAGGACCACCTTGGAGTAGCGCATGGCGTTGAATCGCTTTGTTCCCCTCAAGGCTGGCTGGTCTACTCTTTCGGGGGGAGCCTGATGTTAGCCTCGGACCGGCACGGAATCGTCGACCGCGCACTGTATCACGGTGGCGACCTGTTTCCGGCTGGGGACATTCCGTGACGACGTCGACGGGATAAACCTGAGCTTTGGCGCAGAGACTTCCTTGAGACAATGTCCCGACAGCGACCCATTTTCTTCGACTCCGTGATCTCCAGCTACCCGGATCTCCCCGTGACGATTTCGGCGGGCAACAGCGGGCCGAACAACACGGAATTTAACAGGCCAGGCCAATTCTTACAACGCCATCACCGTCGGCGACGTCCACAACGGCACTGCCGATCGGGCCGACGACGCCATCCAGCCAAGAACGATCCCGCTCGTCCAGACCGCTTACGGCACACCAGAAACCGGATCTCTCGGCACAGGGCTCGAACATCAAGGCGCCCTACAACGGTTGGGATGACTTTGTTCATTTCCATCTCCATTACGAAGTCGGGTACGAGCATGTCCGCACCTGCGGTCCTCGTGGAAATCATGATGGATCTCATGGACGCGGGGTTGACCGACGAGCTCGCCCTCAAGGCTCTGCTCATCAACACGGCCCAGAAGAACGAGCCGGGGATCGACATCATCGACCACGACGGCTGCAACCCCCAGATCGGGTTCGGATCATGAATGCGCTGGCCGCCTTCGGCCATCGCAGCGATGTTTGTCCGGGCTGGGTGACGCCGAGGGGGGCTCTGGGCGATTACAGGCTCTACAAAGGGGTGATGCGGGACGAGGGGCCGACCGGCGAGGGGCGCGACCACGCCACCATGGTCTGGAACCGGCAGGCGACCTACAACCCGGCGGCCCCACCGACCACCTACTTCAGTCTCGTCGACCTCAACCTCCAGCTCTACCACGAGGACGACGAGATGCTCGTGAGCTACAACGTGACGCCCCTGACAACGTCCAACAGGTCCGGATCAAGACCGGCGCCGGCGACCCCCCCGTGGTGGTCAACGGCCTCCGCCTGGTCCACGTCGTTTTTTCACGGCATTCCGGCACCGAGGCATTCGCCTTGGCCACCGAGGAGGGCTCACCGAGGTGGTTCTGCCGGCCTCCTTTCTCTCACTGGAGCTGGCCGAGTTCGGTCGAACCCGCCGAGAACTTCACCGTGGGTCTTCGGGTCCGAAACGGCGCAGAGATCGCCAGCCACGACAACACCCTGGATCTCGACCTTCCCTCCGGCTGGGGCCTGGTCACGGGAGACGAGATCCAGAACGTCGGCTCAGCCCCGGATCCGACGGAACATCCGCCTACGCCGTCTGGGAGATCCAGGCGCCCTCTCTGACTCCGCCCGGGCCGGCGATCATTCCCGTCCAATTCACGCACCACTCGTACAATGAGCCCTGGGGGACGATGACCTTCGACATTGGACTCACCCTCAGGGTGTCAAACACTCACGCCCGCCGCGACCGGATCCAATGTTCTTCACTCTCGCGCCGCCGCCCCTGACAGTCTGTCGCAGATCAGCGTGGCCGTCGAGGCGACCGACCTCCACGACCCCGTCGAGTACTCCCACGAATACCGGTCCTCACCTACCGGCGGAAATGGCGGCACCGGCTCGGGCTGGCATCGGAATCGCGACTACACCGACTCCGGCCTCGACTCGAATAACGAGTACTGCTACCGGGTCCTGGCCCGTGACGCTGCAACGACGCCGAACAACACAGCAACCTCGGCGGATGCCTGCTCCCTTCACCTTGATCGAGGCACCTTTGGCTCCCAGTCCCGACCGTTGTGGGGCCGACCGCCATCGACGTCCTGTCCCAGGGTTTATACTCGAATCTCGGCGAGGGCTCCTACGGCCTGAGGGTCGACAACCTGCCCCAGGGAACCGACTCGGGATGGATGCAGGCCCAGGTGAGCTGGACCAGCGCCGGTCTGACGCCAAACACTCGCACAGTTCGTAGCCCGTTCACGGAATGGTGATGGAATCGAGAACCCGGTCGGGCCTACCGCTTCGGCCCTCACCCAGGCGGCCTCCCC
>CAWKLM010000039.1:0-444672 GCA_963850475.1 Ilumatobacteraceae bacterium
GCGCTGGTGGTTCGTGTGCGTGCGGGGCAGTTCCGGCTGCCGTTCCGTGATGGTGGGTCGTCGTTCAGTGTGATCGAGTTCTGTCCGTGGTGTGGGAAGAGCCTCGCCGGTCTTTGACCGCGTGAGATCGAATCCGTTCGCGATGATCGGTCGTGTTGTGGTGTTGCGGGCACGACAGGGAAGAGACACCCAACCGGCCCGGGTTGGGGTCACGCTCGTAGAAAGCCACGCGTCACCGAGGGTCCGCCCGCGGACGGTCGGGTGGCAGGTCACTTGTTGCACAACCTGATGGTGTGAGCCGGTTCGAAAGAGCCAAGACTCCGACCGTCAAGATGCGATGTCAGATCGTGGTGGGCAGTGTCTTGTACACCGCGTGCGATGTAGCGCTTCAGCATGCGGGCGATCTCACCCATGGTCTTGCCTTCGCTGCTGCGCCGGGCGATGTAGTTGCGGGTGCGTTCGTCATTGGCCATGCGAGTGAGCATGATCCGGTAGATCGCCGAGTTCGCTTGGCGGTTCCGCCGGTTCAGGCGGTGGCGTTGGGTCTTGCCCGACGAGGCCGGGATCGGCGCCACGCCGCAGAGGTGTGCCCATGCAGGCTTCGGAACGGATGCGGTGCGGGTTGTCACCCACCACGATCAACAGCTTCGCGGCGGTGTCGTAGCCGACGCCTTTCATCTCGATCAGCGCCGGCGCGAACTCGTTGATCAGCGGGCGCATCTCGGTGTTCAAGCGTTCCTTCTGCTCGCGAACAAACACGCACGTCGGCCCAGCTCACGCAACGTTGACAACGTCGTGAACCTCACGATGTCGTCGGTGTCGCGGCGTGGCCTCAACGTTGCGCAGGTGCGGGCGAGCTTGATCGGCGAGAGATCGAGGAAGCGGGCGCGGATCTCGTCAGGTGCGCAGAACACGATGTGGCGCATCTGGTTGATGATCGAGATCCACTCATCACCAGCCGAGCGCCACGCGACCGTCAACACTCGAATGGCTTCGATCTTGCCGGTCCGCGACTTCGGCACACCGGTCGCAGTGCCCGTCAGCGCAGCCCGGGCAGCTGCGATCACGTCAACGGAGTCGGACTTGCCGGCGCGGTGACGCGCTTGGCGATTCGGTCGGTCGACCTCGACAACGGCGAGGCCTTTGCCGACAAGATGCCGGGTGAGACCAGCGCCGTAGGAGCCGGTCCCTTCGACGCCGACCAGGCTGATGGTGCCGAAGCCGGCGAGCCACGCAACGAGTTCTCGGTAGCCGTGGGTCGTGGTGTCGAACGTTTCCACACCGAGGACGCCGCCGTTGGCGTCGATGGCGGCTGCGACGTGGAAGTCGAGGTGGGTGTCAACACCGCCCGTGACGGTGATCGTGGGGTTCTCTACGATGGTCATTGCCATCCCTTTCAGTAGCTGTGAATGGGTTGGCACGCACCTGCCGGGACGGCGGCATCACTGCGAGCACTGCTCCAACAGTTCTCGAGTCACAGTCGTCGCCCGACCGGTGGGTGCCGTTCCCGAACACGGCCGACCAGTCATTCTGAAGACAGCGAAGCGTCAGCCGGTTCACGAGTCAGACCAGGTCGGGAACGACTCCGAACCTACGTGGAAAGCTCAACGGTGATCGAGCCCCACGCACATCCGGTGCACCCACCAACAATCCTCCCTGCCGGTTCTCGGGTGGGTTGAGATCGTTGCGGCGACGCGCATATGGAGCACCCGCACTTGGTCGCCGTGTGCGGTCTTCGGTCGGACTTGCCCTCAATCGATTGACCTGGGCGGAACTCGGTATGTCACGTCCCATCGGAGCGCGCACCGTCCTGCGCATGCCGCTCATGGAGTTGGTCGAGTACTTGATTCGCCACCATGCCGTAGTGGTCGCTCCGTTCGTGACGCTCCCCGACCGGCTTGCGGTAGTTGCCTCGCCCAGTGAGCGGGATTTCTAGGTCGTGGCACATTTTGGGGACGAGGTATCCGATCCAGGGGCCGTATCCGATGGTGCCGGTTTCGAGGATCTCCATGGTCAGGTCGTCGTGGCCGAGTAGATGGGCGGTGTATGCGATCGCGATCGCTGCGTCGTCCTGCTGGATCCGGAAGTGGGTCTGACGAGTTCTGTGTTGAATCTTGGTCATGTCGGCCAGGCCGGTTGCCGTGTCGCCGATTCGGACCCCTCGCGATCGCAGCCGCGATTCCGAGGAGGTCGCCGTGTGCGCCCGAGCGATCTAGGTGGGCACCTCTCGTCGCCACCTCGAGGGCGGCGCTCGAGTCACCCAGTTGGAGAAGGGCGTGGCAGAGGCTCGACCTAGTGCTTTGACCACAAACGTTTGCGCGGGTGTGTCAAGCGGCGGTTCGGTTGGGTCGGCCCCATCGGTGGCCTTTCTCGGCTCGGACGCGTGCCCGTTCACGGCGTTGTGCGGCGAGGAGGTCGGGTGATCGGGCGTGGGTGTTGCGCCAGCGGAGATGGGCGTGGAGTCGACGGGTGAGTACGACGTGGTTGGGGTGATTGGAGTTGTTCAGCACGAACTCGCGGAGCGGACCGAAGTGTGCCTCGATTGGGTTCGCCCAGGAGCTGTAGGTCGGCGTGAAACACAACTCGACCTGGTGCCGGTTCGCCCACTCGCGGATCTTGACGCCTTTGTGCGCGGACAGGTTGTCCAAGATCACGAAGATCGGTTCGCGGTCGGGCCGGCGAGCTCGAATCGATCGCAACGCGGCGAGCACGTTGACCGCGGACTTGCGGTTGCGTACCACACCCCACAATTCGTCGTCGCCAATCGAGTAGCAGCCGTGGAACTGTCGGACGCCGTGGAGCTTGTGATAGTTCGCTGGTTGACGCTGCGGTGCTGACGCCAGTGCCCAACAGGATCCGCCGATCGGGCGGATGTTCAACGGGCCGAACTCGTCGAACGCGAAACAGCGGTCAGGAAACGTGTTCATGACGTGCTCGATCCGGTCGAGCTTGGCGTCACGGTCCGGATCGTTGGACTCTTTCCACGTCTTGGTCCGCTGGAACGTGACGTGATGCGCCACCAGGATCTGACGGCAGCGCTCCCGACCAACCATGACGACCCGGTCGGGATTGTCAGCGAGATACTCCACGAGCTTGCGGATCGACCAGCGGGTGAATGGCTGGTCGAGCTTCTCGGGCCGGATCTTGGCCGTCGCGACGATGAAGTTCACATCGTCAGTCGTGATCTGGCGGGGACGGCCACCCGCCCACTGAGGGTCCAGCGATCGCATCCCTTCATCGTTGAACCGGTGGATCATCTCGCGCACCCGATCCTCCGACGTGGACACCAGTCGTGCGATCACCGGCACGGTGTTGCCACCGGCCGAGGCCTGCACGACCAACGCCCGCCTCCATTTCACGATCGATTTGTCGGTTCGGCCGCCACCACGTCTCACGATCCTGGTGATCTCGCGGCCTTCATCGTCGGTCAACCGACGCACTCGCAAGGGTTGTGTCATCCCCAAAGGAAAACAGACTCAACGATCCAAGTGGTGGACGCGCTCACCCACCAACGTTCATGGACAGGGCACTAGCGAAGAACTCCTGATGGGTGCCGATGGCGTCCTCGAGCGATCGACGTGCGGCCGACTCGGCGCCTGCCCAGTCACCGGCGAGGAGGTCGACTCCGCTCTGCCACGCCTCGATCATGGCTCGGATGATCGGCCCGCCGGCCGGATCTCGTTGATCGCGAGCTTGACGTAGTTGGTCGTATGCCGCTCGATAGTCCTCATCTGTGAGTCGTGCGGTCCACATGCTCCACAGCGACTTTCTGCAGTGCACGTAGGCCTTGTGCCGGCGACCGATGGGGCCCTCGAATCGTTCGAGCTGCCCCAGCGCCGAACCCATGACATCGTTGCGGCGCGATGCGTCGGCGCACTCCACAAGCGCAACGAGAGCGTCTGCGGTGGCCCCGGTGTCGTCGCACTCGGGCACGAGTTCGGCGAGCAGTTCGATGAGGTCGTCGGCGGAACCCGAACGAGACGCCATGCCGGCGAGACGGCTAGCGAGCCTGGTGGCGTCGTCGATCCGGCCGGCGGTCCTGAGCGCGGCGATCGCGGAGAGCGCATGAGGCAGCCGAGGTGTGACTTCGTCGATGACCGAGAGGCGCCACCACACATCGCCGTATGGCCGATCGGTGAACGCGAGAAGCCACTCGGCGAGCGCGATCGAGACCTCGGTGGTGATGCCGATGCGGCGAAGCTCGGCGGTGCAGTACTGCTGGACGGGAACGGGCAGGCGGTACGTGCTTCGACCCTGGCGCTCGGCCCGTTCCAGAAGTGAATGCCTCACCAGGCTGTCAAGGATTCGTCTGGTGGCTCCATGGTCCATCACTGCGTCGGCATCGTTCTCCTCGAACGCGTCGACGAAGACACCCAGCCTGATCAACGCATCGGCGGCATGCGGATCCAGAAGGTCGTGGCTCCAACGAATGGCAGCTGCCATCGTCTCGTGCCGCGGGTCTCGTTGGGTTCCATCACGGTGCTCGATGCCGAGTTCGAGCTCGGCCGCGATCTCGTGCACGGTGCGGTACGGGGTCTGTGCTGCCGCTATCTCGATTGCAAGTGGCAACTGATCGACCAGCGTGCAGATGCGAGCCACGGCGTCGATGCGCCGCGCAGCGTCGATGGACACACCCCGCTGCGCCGCTCGCCGGCGGAAGAGTTCTGAACCATCCTCGAATGCAGGCAGGGGATAGACGCACTCTGCTGACACCTCAAGGGGAACCCGTGAGGTCGCGAGCATCCGGAGACGACCGGCCCGGGTGCGCATCTCCTGGACGACGGTACGAACCTCGCGGACTACGTGTTCACAGTTGTCGATGACCAGGATGCCCGACAACCACGCTGCTTCATCGGCGAGGACTTCGCACCGCGAACCGGAATCCAACCCGTCGAAGCGCGAGAGCGGCAGGCCGAGTCCCAGTGCGAACGCCAGCTCGACCTGAGCCGAGGTCCCCGCCGCCGTGAGGTCAACGAATCCACACGTATCCGACCCCCCGAACCAAGAGCAGACTTGAACTGCGAGTCGAGTCTTCCCCGAGCCCCCGGCGCCGTAGAGCGTCACGAGTCCGTGGTCCTTCAAGCGTCCGGCGACCTCCTCGAGTTCGCGGACTCGTCCGACGAAGTCGCTGGGCTGCTCGGGAAGGGGCGCCATCTTGGCCTCGGATTTGAATGTGTCGCGGAGCAGTTCCTGCTCGAGTCCGACGAGGGCTCCGTCGAGCACGAGACCACGCTCGGAGAACAGCTTCTGCGCTTCCCGAACGACTGTCACGGCCTCCGCTCGCCGGCCCTGACCAGAGAGGGCTCGCACCAGCCGGATCCGCGACGACTCGTCATAGGGATTGGTGTCGAGCACCTCGCCCAGAACCGACAGTGCCTGCTCCTCGCGATCGAGTGCGATCAGCGCAGTCGCACGCAAACGAAGAGCGCTCGTGCGCACATCCAACAGCTGCGCTCGGTCCGCCTCCACGGCTGTGGGGCGCTCGATCCCGATCCAGGGTTCACCGCGCCAACGCGTCAATGCGCGGTCGACGAGCACGAGTGCACGGTCCGGTGCGTGGCCGACCAAGACCTCGGCCTGTTCGACGTCATCGAGAAACCTTCGCCGGTCGGACTCGACCTCCCCACCGAGGCGGTATCCGTTTCGGGTGGACTCGATGAACCATTCGCCGAACTGCCTCCGCAGTCGCAGAACGATGTTTCGGAGCGACTGACGAGCCGTCGCCGGTTGATCATCAGACGGCCAGATCACCTCCACCAACTCCTCGGTACGGACGCCTCGGTCGCTAGCCAATCCGAGCGCAGCCAACAGCGCGGATGCTCGCGAGCCGCGCACTGCCGCCCACTCGCCGTCTCGACGGACACCAAGCACGCCGAGTTCACACAACACGGCGGCTCGGGCCGCCTCGTTCGACCGATGTGAGGTGTCCTGCATCGTGGTTGGACGTTACGACACGTTACGGCGCCGTTATCTCGCAGCCGCAGAATCAGCTGTAAGACCGGATACGAAAGGAACCCAGGGAACACAACATGAGAGCACGCCGAATAGGACTCTTCGCCGCCATCACCACCATGGGGATCGCTTCCGCTTGTGCGAGCGACGATACTGCAGTTGATTCAACCGAAGCAGCAATTGCGACCGATGCCCCAGCCGTTGAACCTGCACCAACCGTGGCACCGGTCACGGCATGAAGTTGCACCGGTTTCTTGGACACGGGGTTATGACAGATTTGGTTGTCCGTGGTCGTGGCGCCACTTGTCAGCATATTCGGCTGGGGTGAGGTGTCCGAGGCCGCCTTGGTGGCGTTGCCGGTTGTAGAAGACCTCGATGAACTCGAACAGGTAGGCGTGTGCGTCGGCTCGGCTGGGGAACCAGATCGACCCGCGGATCCACGCGATCTCGACCTTCAACCGGGCCCAGAATGTTTCCATAGCGGCGTTGTCGAACGCGTCGCCGGTGGAACCGAACGACAGGGTCATGTCGGCGTTGCCGGCAGCGAACGCGAAGTCCAGCGAGGTGTATTGAGATCCTTTGTCAGCATGATGCACGACGCCATCGGGGTGGCCGGTGCGGGCCAATGCCATCGTCAATGCCGACACCACCAACGCGGCGTCTTGGCGCCCGGAGGTGTCCCAGCCAACGATGCCGCGGTGGAACAGATCCCGGATGCCGGCGAGGTAGAGCTTGCCGTCACCGGTCGGGAATTCGGTGATGTCGGCGACCCATCTTTGGTTCGGTGCCACAGCGACGAAGTTGCGGTTCAAGAGATCCGGCACCCCGCCGGCGTCGGGGCGACCGCGCCGCCATTTCTTACGTGAATGAGCCCCGACCAGGTCGTTGGTGCGCATCAGGCGGGCAACACGCGACTTCGCCACCCGATGACCGGTGCGCCGCAGCTGACCGTAGATGCGTGGCGCACCGTAGGTGTTTCGCGACCGCCGGTAGATGTCACGAATCGTCTCCAACAACTCAGCATCCGCGAGGTCGCGGGCCGAGGGTGTGTGGTTACGCCACGCGTAGAACGACGATCGTGGCACCTCGACGAGCTCACATATCCGTGTCACTGGCAGATCCGCTTGGTTGTCCGAGACGAACTGCAAGCGGATCACCGCATCGTCTCCCGGGCAAAATATGCCGCCGCCCGCCGCAAGATCTCCTTGTCGGTCTGCAGCTCGATGTTCTCCTTACGTAGCCGACGCAACTCGTCGCGTTCGGACTCCGACAACGCGTCCGGATCAGCGCCGCGGGAGTCGGCATCACGGGCCAACTTGACCCAGTTCCACAACGTGCCCTCAGCAATGCCGAGCGATCGGGCGACCTCCGCGATTGGACGCTCGGAGGTCCTCACCAGCTCGAGCGCATCCTTGCGGAACTGGTCGGGGTACTTGTTCGGACGACCCATGACGGGCTCCTTCCTACACGGTCTCCCGCGTAATCAGGTGTCCAAGAAACCGGTGCAACTTCAGCGAGCGAACGCGGCCTCGTTGCGACAGCGTCCTGGGTGGGACCAGGCGATGTAGAACATCGCGGCGGTGACGTGGCCGACGCCGGGCTCGGCAACGAGCTGCGGCGCTGCTTCATCAATGAGCTGTTTCATCGCAGCGTCATGGACGGCGATCTCATCGGTCAGGTGGCCGATCCTTCGAGCGATCGAACGCATCGTGTTCCGCGAGCAACGTTCAGCGACCGGCCGCTGAGGTGTGTCCCGAAACGACGCGCAACGCTTCACCAACGCTCTGGTGGTGAGGTGGCGCAGCTCTTGTCGCAGATCGTCGGGTGCAGTCAACACGAGGGCCTTGAGTTCGTTCATTGCAGCCGTGCGGGCCCGGACGACGCCAGCGCGTGTCACGGTATGCACACGCAGGGCTTCTCGATGCCCGTCGTGGGCGCGTGGTGTGTGGAGCCGGTTCCGGCCGAGTGCTTCTCGGGCGGCGCGCACGGCATCGAGTTCGTCGGACTTCGCTCCGTCCTTGCTCGCTTTCTCGCGTGGCCGATCGAACTCGATCACCCACTCGCCGACACGAGCCAGCGCAGCGGTGAGACCGCGGCCGTAACTCGCGGTCCCCTCGACAGCCCACGCTCGCTCACCCGCAACGGTGAACTCCTCGGCCCAGCTGATGGCGTCGTCGTAACCGACCGCGTCCGCTGAGAATCTCTGTTTCGCGACGACACCGGTGGTGTGGGCGTCGACGACCGCGGCGGTGATCCAATCGCGGTCGGGGTCGACGCCGATGACGTGATCGACAAGTTCTGCAAGCATGGGGTTGGTGCCTCCTTGTAGGTACTGAATGGTCAGTGCCGGCCTGGGAGAGAACTGCTACGACAGGACTGTGATGAGTCACACCGAACACGGTGGACAGGCTTCTGATCAGGACAGCAACAGCGGGCCAGGCCGGCACCGGCAATCCAGCGGACAAATCGCTTAGAACGCACCGATCGAAACGACCGGGCAAGCCCATATCTGGGTCACGCTGGATCACCGCCACCAACACTGGCCGAACCTCAGCCGACCGGCAAAGAGATACTCACAGCCCATATTGCGCAGCTCGTCGGAAGGTCGAGACCGCGCGCTAACGGCACGTCCACGCTCGGTCAGGTGCTCAAGAACGTCCGCGGGATCGACCCTGCCCTGCGGAACGGATCGTCGTGACAACCCCAGACGAAGATGACTACAATACAGGTCATGTCTGCAACGTTGCCGCTCGCGCAAGTCAAGTCGAAGTTCTCCGAGATGATCGACCGCGTCGAGCACACCCACGACCGAATCGTCGTCACCCGCAACGGTCGGCCCGCAGCCGTCATGATCAGCCCCGACGACCTGGCGTCACTCGAAGACACCCTCGAACTGCTTTCGGACCCCGACGCGATGCGCGAACTCACCGAAGCGAAGAGCGCGGCCGACACCGGTGACTACATCACCGGCGACGAACTGCGAACCCGCTTCGCCCCCAAGTGACCAAGCACGACGAACCCTACGAACTGCGCGTCACCACCCCAGCGCAACGACACCTCGGCCGACTCACAGAAGGCACCGCAGCCGCAATCGTCGAGTTCATGCTGGGCGCCCTCGTCGAAAACCCCCACCGCGTCGGCGGGCGTCTGCAGCGCGAACTCGCCGGGCTCCACTCTGCGAGACGAGGGGCGTATCGCGTGATCTACGAGATCGATGACGATCAGCACACAGTCATAGTCCTGCGAATCGATCATCGCTCGCGCGTCTACAGATCTCGCTGATCGCCGCCCATATCGCTCACCGCCGACACTGGAGGAAGCCGCTCGTAACGAAGCCTCTTTGTGTCAAGGGCTGATTTCTTGGGCGGGTGCGGGCACGTCGAAGGTGACCCTCTTGCCTGGCGGGGCGGAGGGTCGTAGCGTTGGTTGTTGGGTCCGGGAGTGACCTGTCCGAAGAGCCGGCTGTTCAGGATGTCGAGCCGGTCACGCTGGAGTCAGAGTCGTTCCTGGTTTGTCCTCCCGGGCCCACTTGAACATCAGCGCTGCTGGCGGGCGTCCACGACGAGGTGTCGGAAGATCACGTCGGAGAGCCGTCGCTTGAGCGCCCGGATGGCTTCTTTGGAGGTCTTGCCCTCGGCAACTTTGCGGTCGTAGTAGGCGCGGCCCGCAGTGTCGTGGCGGAGCTGAGAGATCGCGACGACGTGAATGGCCCAGTTCAGTTTCCGGTTGCCGCGCTGGTTGAGCCGGCGACGAGCTTTGGGGCCCGATGACGCTTCGACCGGGGCGGTCGCGTTGTAGCTCGCGTAGTGATGCTTCGAGCTGAACCGGTCGATGTTGCCGGTCTCACCGATGATCATCGCCGCACAGATCGGCCCGACCCCACAGATCGACGTCAACGACGTCGCAGACGCCGCCAACGCGACGATGATGCGATGCTTGGACGCGTCGAGCAGGTCGTTGTAGCGGCCGATGTCGTCGGCGAGTTCGCGTGCGATCTCGTGGCGCTGGCGGCCCATCGCGTCAGCGGGTTCGAAGCCGTCGATAACAGCGTTGACCCTGGTCACAGTGGTGATCCGGAACCCGGCGCCACCCGGAACCATCTCCAACAACAGCGCATGGAGCCGGCAGCTGGCCTTGTTCTTCAACCGGCCGAGATCACGGTGTCGCTTCGACAACAACTTCAACACCCGGGCGTGATCATCGACGCGAACCGCTGCGAGGTCATCGGCGCGCAAGGCGGCGATCGCGACCGAACGGGCATCGTTGGGATCGTTCTTCTGCGACCAGCCCGAGCCGAGCACACGCACACGCGACGCGCGAACCGGTGGCACATCGACCACGTTCTCGCCCGCGGCGACGAGCTGCTGGGCGAGGAGATAGCCGAGGCCGTGGGCGGACTCGACCGCCCACGTTCGCTCCTCGAAACAGTCAGCCCACTCGCGCAGACGAACGGTCTGGGTCGAACAAGATCGCACTCGGATCTCGTCGAGAACGTGCTCGTTGCTGTCGATCGCGACAGCGGTGTGGGAGCCCTTGTGGGGGTCGATCCCGATCATGGTGGTGGTCATGGGGGATGCCTTTCTCGGTGGTGAAACCGAGGTGGGCACTCCTGATTCGGGTCGAATGTGCTCTCGCCTCTTTCGAGCCACACCTCGGCAAAGGAACCGGTCGGCAAGCAACTCGTTAGAAAGCCAACCCCAGCGGGTGGCAGGCACATCAAGAGCCCACCGACCGGCACCTTCGACGCTACGACAACCGCCGCAACGCACTCCCATCATCAATCAGGCACGTACGCGATCGGGCAGCCGCTCGGAAACGTGCGAGGTCAGGGGAGCGAGGTACGGCTGCTGGAATTGATGGTTCGTCTTGGGCGGTGCTTGACGAGGACGTGCTCGTCGTAGCTGATGCCGTGCTCAACCGTGCGGATCAACTGATCGGTCACGGTCCATCCCGCCTTCTCATAGAACGCAATCGCGTCGACGTTGTCGACCCTGGTGTGGAGTTCGAGTTCTGCGTGGCCGGCGTCGACGAGCATTGACTCGACCATCGCCAGCAGTCGTCGGCCCAGTCCCTTGCCTTGGTGAGCGGGCTCGATGAACAGGTGGACCAGGCGGTGGCCGCTCAGGGTGAAGTGAGCGATCGGTACGCCATCGACCACAACGAGCTGGGTGTCGACATCGGAGTCGGGTTGGAACCAATCGCGGAACTGGCGCCTCATCCCGTCTCGGTCAGGTGATTCGATGTCGCCCGCGAGCAGCTGTGAGGCGTACGTCTTGTCGAAGCATCGTGCGTGGTAGGCCTCGACCGCGTCGGCATCGTCCGGGGTGGCCGGGCGCAGTTCGATCGCATCCATCGAGTCCATGCTGTCATGCGTGCCTTGGCGCTGGGGTGCGAGCATGTGAGATGAACGACGATCGAGAGTGCGAGGCCTGTGCGCTTGCCAACGGCACCAGGGAACTGCCAGGTGGTCTCATCCATGAGCGTCACGGATGGCGCGTCGAGCACTGCGTGGGACCGCTCGGTGTCGGCACCCTGATCGTCAAGCCGCATCGTCATGTGACTGCAGTGGCCGATCTGATCGACAATGAGTCCGCGACGCTGAGTCCGTTGCTACGTGATGCGTCGGCCGTCGCTACAGCCTTGACCGAGGCGGATCAGGTCTACAACTGTCTGTGGTCCCACGCCGGAGGCGTTCCGGTGCACATCCACTACGTGATTCAGCCCGTCACCGCAGCGCAGATCGAATCGATCGGCATCTACGGCCCACGCCTCCAGGTCGAGATGTTCGAACGCGGCGACCCGCCAACCACTGCCGACGTCGTGGACGCGTGCGAGCGCGCACGCGAGTTGTTCAAGCCATCCGAGGCATAGCCCGCCGCCGATCCACCGACTCCCCGCAAGCCGATCAGATCAACACCGTGCGGCACCCCAACCGACCGCTCAGGATCGGCACTTATGTGGGTAATCGAGTCAAGCGGAATCTGAGGTTCTTCGAGATCGGTGGTCATGGCTGGTCGGTTCGGGTTCGTTCGAGGAGCATGTTGAAGAGGTCGACGCGGTGGTGCTGGTCGCGGTCGGCGGCGTGGTCGCGTTGGGCTTCGAGGACCGGGACGAACGCGGAGTTGGTGGAGAAGTACGCGGAGGATTCGCAGATCGACTCGAACTGGCAGTCGAGCTGGGATGGTCGGTTGCAGTGGCCGTTGCCGAGGAGTTTCTGGTCGAACTCGGCAGCGAGGTGCGCCATGGCGGCGGTGCCGTCGTGCGCCGATCTGAGCCCGGTCGGTTTGGTGTAGAGGGCGTCGATGTCGTTGGTGACGCGGTCATAGGCGTCGGCGACGGTGCGGTCCGCGATGCGCGCGTAGACGAGCGTCATCCGCAACGTCTTGTGACCCAGCATCTCCGCAATGGCCTCCAGGGTCATGCCGCGATTGATCGCCTGAGTCGCGAAGGTGTGGCGAAGCTGGTGCGGGTGAACGTGGCCAATCCCAGCAGCTTTCGCGACCCGTCGGAGCATGCGCGCGACCATGTGCCGATCGAGGCGACGACCGCCGAAAACGATCAGTCGATCGATGTCATCGGTTCGGCTCGCTCGGTGCTCATCGAGCTGCTCGAGGAGCTGGTGATGTAACGGGACGTAGCGATCGTTGTGGAGTTTGCCGATCGGGACGCGCAGCCAGTGTCGGTCGTGCATGAACACGACTGCGTCGGCTTCGAGTTCGCAGAACTCGCCGACTCGGAGGCCGGTGCGGGCGAGCATCTCGACCACCAAACGGCGGACCGGGTCAGCGTCGCCGGCAGCGCGCATCAGCTTCGCTGCGTCGGGGTCGGACAAGAATTTGGGGAGTGGGTCGTCGGGTGTGGGGAGGTCGCCGTTGAAGATCAGGACGCGTTTCGGGGCGTCGGGGTAGTCCCATTCCGAGACGCGTTCGAAGAACGTGCGCAGCGTGCCGAGCACGATCCGGACCCGTTGAGGCGTCAAGGTGCGCCCGGTCTTGTTCCTGGAGAGCCGGGTGCCGAGGTGTCGTTTGAACGCCTCAACATGTTCCCGGTTGACGTCGGCGAGTCCGCCGACCGCTGGGAACTCGGTCGTCAAGAAGCCAGCGAACTCGCGCAAGATGCCGTTGGCAGCGACGACGCTGGACGGGCGCAACGACACAGCGATCTGGTCCAGGTAGCGCTGCATCGTCGCAGCTAGAACGGGTGAAACGGTTGCGATCTGGGGCCAGTCAAAGACGCGCTGGCGCGGTTTGCCCGGCCCGGTTCTCGCCTCGGTCGACGCGACAGCGACCGCGAGGACAGCGGTGCTCATCGACCGATCCCCTCCGCGGTGGCGAGGAACATGTCGGCATCGATCAACGCGCAGGCTTTGTCGTATTCCTCCGCCAGCCAGCCGTTCGCGAGATGCACGTAGAGGCGGGTCGTGTCGAGTGATCGGTGACCGGCCTGGGCCTGCAGCGCTTCGAGTTCCATGCCCGCTTCGCGCAGCCGCGTGAAGCACGTGTGGCGCAACTGATGGCACGTGATCCACGCGACACCTGACCGTTGACGGACCGACTTGAACACCTGAGTCAGCCCTTCGTCGGACAGCGGTTGGCCGCGGCGTTGGCCCTTCAATACGACGAACAACCGATCCGTCCCGGCGTCGGTCGGGCGCTCGAGACGCAGGTAGTCGCCGACCGTCGCGAAGAACCTCGACGAGATCGGGATCTGTCGCTGATGGCCGCCCTTGCCCTCGACAATGAACACCTGCCGGCGCGCCCCATCGAGGTCCTCGAGTCGCAACCCGAGGACCTCGCAACGACGCAACCCGCCGAGCACCATGGCTTCGATCATCGCCCGATCACGCCACCGCCGACACGCTTCGAGCAGCGCGTCGACCTCGGACGGCTCGGCCACCCGCGGCAACGTTCGCGGTGTTCGAATCAACGGAACACCACGCTGACCCCGATCACGCGAGCGGCGCGTCGACAGGCCACGCGGGACCGGGTTCTGATCGACATCGCCACGCACGATCAAATACGGAAAACATCGACGACAACGACGACAGACGCCGTTGGATCGTGCGCGCCGACAACCCCGACTCACCATCGACGAGGCGCACGACCGTGTCGTCGCCCGACGCGCGTTGGGCGGTGATGAACGCCAACACGTCCGCCGCTGTCACCTCCGCCGGCTCCACCGGAAACAGCGTGAAGAACACCTTCAGATCAAACCCGGCAGCCAGCACCGTGTTCGGCCGGCACCTCACTGCCAAGAACTCGAGATACAGATCCACGACCCGATGACCGAGGCGAACCTCGACCTCCCCGCCGGCTCGATCAGCGCGTTGGAACTCCGGCGACCACGACATCAGGCACTCCCTTTCGAGCCCCGGCGGAGCAATCACCCAGCGTCCCCGCCAACCACCCAAAGCGGCGAGGATTACCCACATATCTACACTTCGGCGCTCGGTCTAGTGCTCCAGAACGTGCGAGACGACGTGCCGTCTCACAGGTCGAGCGGCGAGCAGTCTGCACTCCCTGTTCTGTGCGCCCCGGGCCGGCTGACGGCAGAGGTCGCTACGCGCGCCTTCGACCACCGGCTGGGGACAACCAAGAGGTCGCCCAGGCGGGCCGTCAGTAGCTTTCGCAGTTCGGCGGGTTGAGGTTCTCCGCGTCCAAAGTTGAGCCGTCCGCCCACAGCAACCACGGACGAGGGTCGTATTCGTACCTCGCGTAGCCGACGAAGAACCCGGTGATGACGTAGTCGGTGCGAGACCGGTGATCGTATTCGGGTACGCGCTCAGCGTCGATGACTGTCCCCAGCACAGCCAGGTTGTTGATGAACTCCTCCGGATGAGACTTCCACGTTGCTCGTGCCGTGACCACCCAGTGATGGCCACGCCAGACCATCGATGCGCCTTGATCCGAAGCTATGTAAGCAGTGGTGTCCGAAGTGGCGAGCCAAGCACCCCAGTCGTGCGTCCATGGGTCCGGACATGTCGCAGTCTGGCTCATAGACCAGTGGCCACGCGAGGCGGTCGTCGGGCATGGCTGGCGGAAGTCGGGGTGCGTTCGGGTCGGCCACGGCGATGGACGCAAAGGCCGCAAGTACGTCGGCACCGACGTCTCGACGGAGCGGAAACGACATCACGAGCTCACTGAAGGATCCCATAAGCAAAGATGTTGCCCGCTGTGAACCTGTGACGCCTAACGAACTGGGCCCACCCGCAGGACCCGCCGAGGACACGCATAACGCACAAGACTTCACGCCCCTCCAACCCGCTCGAGATCGGCACTTATGTGGGTAATCGAGTCAAGGGGAATCTGAGATTTCTTGGCGGTTGGTGGTCATGGCTGCTCGGTTCGGGCGCGCTCGATGAGCATGTCGAAGAGGTCGACGCGGTGGTGTTGGTCGCGGTCGGCGGCGTGGTCGCGTTGGGCTTCGAGGACCGGGACGAACGACGGTGTTGGTGGAGAAGTAGGCGCAGGATTCGCAGATCGATTCGAACTGGCAGTCGAGCTGGGCGGGTCGGTTGCAGTGGCCGTTGCCGAGGAGTTTCTGGTCGAACTCGGCGGCGAGGTGCGCCATCGCGGCGGTGCCGCCGGGCGCTGATCTCAGCCCGGCTGACTTTGTGTAGAGGGCGTCGACTTCGTTGGTGACTCGGTCGTACGCGTCGGCGACGGTGCGGTCTGCGATGCGCGCGTAGACGAGCGTCATCCGCAACGTCTTGTGGCCGAGCATCGCGGCGATTGCCTCCAAGGCTCATGCCGCGGTTGATGGCCTGGGTGGCGAGTGTGTGGCGAAGCTGGTGCGGGTGGACGTGGCCGATCCCGGCGGCCTTCGCGACCCGGCGCAGCATCCGCGCAACCATGTGGCGGTCGAGGCGGCGGCCGTTGAACACGATCAGCCGGTCGAGGTCATCGCAGCGGTGTCGTTGGTGGTCGTCGAGTTGCTCGACGAGCTGCGGGTGGAGCGGGACGTAGCGGTCGTTGTGGAGTTTGCCGATCGGCACGCGTAGCCAGTGCCGGCCGTTCATGAACACGACAGCGTCGGCGGTGAGTTCGCAGAACTCGCCGACGCGGAGCCCGGTTCGGGCGAGCATCTCGACGACCAACCGTCGGACCGGATCGGCGTCGGCCGCCGCGCGCATCAGCTTCGCGGCGTCCGGGATCGGACAAGAATTTGGGGAGCGGATCGTCAGGTGTTGGGAGGTCGCCGTTGAAGATCAGCACCCGTGTCGGGGCGTCGGGGTAGTCCCATTCCGAGACGCGTTCGAAGAACGTTCGCAGTGTGCCGAGCGTCGATCCGGATCGTGTCGGCGACAGTGGTGTCCGGTTCTTGTTGCGGCCGAGTCGTGTGCCGAGGTGACGTTTGAACGCCTCGACGTGGTGGCGGTCGACGTCGACGAGACCGTTGATCTCGGGGAACTCAGTGGTCAAGAAGCCGGCGAACTGGCGCAGCATCCCGTTGGCTGCCGTGACGCTCGTCGGGCGCAGCGACAGGGCGATCTGGTCGAGGTAGCGCAGCATCGTCGCAGCAAGAACGGGTGAAACGGCTGCGATCTGGGGCCAGTCGAACACGCGCTGGCGCGGCTTGCCCCGGCCCGTGTGGAACCTCGACAGCGACGGCGGGGACGGCGCTCATCGGCCGACTCCCGTCGGCTGCGGCGAGGAACATGTCGGCGTCGATCAACGCGGTTGCTTTGTCGTATTCCTCGGCGAGCCAGCCGTTCGCGAGGTGAATGTAGAGGCGGGTCGTGTCGAGCGATCGGTGACCGGCCTGAGCCTGCAGCGCTTCGAGTTCCATGCCGGCTTCGCGGAGTCGGGTGAAGCACGTGTGGCGAAGTTCGTGGCACGTGATCCGTCGGACACCCGAACGGTCACGGACCGACTTGAACACCTGCTCCAAGCCCATCGTCGGAGAGCGGCTGGCCGCGGCGTTGGCCCTTCAACACGACGAACAACCGGTCCGTCGTACGCGTCGGTCTGGGCGCTCGAGACGGAGGTAGTCGCCGACTGTCGCGAAGAACCGCGACGAGATCGGGATCTGGCGTTGGTGGCCGCCCTTGCCTTCGACAATGAACACTTGACGACGTGCCCCGTCGAGGTCTTCGAGGCGCAGTCCGAGGACCTCGCAACGGCGCAGCCCGCCGAGCACCATTGCTTCGATCATCGCCCGATCACGCCACCGGCGACACGCTGCGAGCAGTGCGTCGACCTCGGCCGGCTCGGCCACACGCGGCAGCGTTCGCGGTGTGCGGATCAGCGGCACACCGCGTTGGCCGCGGTCACGTGACCGGCGTGTCGACAGGCCGCGCGGGACCGGGTTCTGGTCGACGTCGCCGCGCACGATCAGATACGAGAACATCGACGACAACGACGACAGACGGCGTTGGATCGTGCGCGCCGACAACCCCGACTCACCATCGACAAGACGCACGACCGTGTCGTCGCCGACTGGCGCGTTGGGCGGTGATGAACGCCAACACATCCGCCGTCGTCACCTCGGTCGGCTCGACCGGAACGAGCGTGAAGAACACCTTCAGATCGAACCCGGCCGCAAGCACCGTGTTCGGCCGACACCTCGCTGCGAGGAACTCGAGATACCGGTCGACGACCGGATGACCGAGGCGAACCTCGACCCCTCCGTCGGCGCGATCGACGCGTTGAAATTCAGGTGACCAAGACATGGGACGGGTTCCTTTCGAGCCCCGACGGGGCAGTCACCCAGAGTCCCTCACCGCCACTCAAAGCGGCGAGGATTACCCACAGGGATGATGTTCTTGGCCCTCATCCACTATCCACGAGCGGTGTGGTGGGCGAGTGTGTCAGATGAGTTTCCGGGTTCGGTCTGACCCGATTCACCGCATGGCGCTTCGGTTGCCCTGGATATGAACTGTCGACCGAACTCGGGGACTCACCGGCACGCACCGGCCGGGTGAAACGTGACCTCATAGGAGCCTGCCCGATGGCTCATCCCTGTTCTGTCCAACCTCCCGGCGAGTGCGACCACCAACGTCACCACGAACCGAGAGGACCACACAATGACAGCATCAACCGACCCCGACATCCACGTCACAGCCGGAGCCGACACCCACCGCGACACCCACATGGTCGCCGCACTCGACCAGCGCGGCGCCGAACTCGGCGTGCGCGAGTTCGCCACCGACCCAGCCGGCCACGACGACATCTTGGACTGGCTCGAGACCTTCGGAACGATCGACCGGATCGGCATCGAGGGCACCGGCACCTACGGCACCGGGCTGTGCCGGTTCATGCAAGGCCACGACATCGACGTCGTCGAGGTCAACCGCGGCGACCGTCAAGAACAACGCAGCCACGGCAAGTCCGACCCCGTCGACGCCGTTGCTGCAGCACGTGCAGCGCAATCCGGCAAGGCAGTCGCACAGCCCAAATCGCGTACCGGCAGTGTCGAGGCGATCCGGGCGTTGCGCCTGGTCAGACGCTCCGCCACACGCGATCGCACCGGAGCGCTCAACCAGATGCGCGCGCTCGTCGTCACCGCCCCCGACGAAATCCGTGAAGAGTTCCGCGGTCTCACGATCCGCCGGCTCATCGCCCACGCCGCCCGCCTCCGCCCCGGCGATCCGACCACCGCTACGGGCGCCACCAAGTTCGCGTTGCGCGAACTCGCACGTCGCATCAAAACACTCGACGCGCAGCTCGCCAGCGTCAACGCCATCCTCGGCCCGCTCGTCGCGACAACCGCACCCGGGCTCGTCGCACGTCACGGGATCGGCACCGACACCGCCGCCACCTTGCTCGTCACCGCCGGCGACAACCCCGAACGGCTACGCAGCGAAGCCTCATTCGCGCATCTCTGCGGCAGCGCACCGATCGACGCCTCGTCGGGGCTCATCAAGCGCAAACGGCTCAACCCGCGCGGTGACCGGATCGCCAACGAAGCGCTCTGGCGCATCGTCATGGTCCGCATGTCCACCGAACCCAGAACCCGCGCCTACGTCGCCCGCCGCACCCTCGAAGGCAAGAGCAAACGAGAGATCATGCGCTGCCTGAAACGCTACGTCGCAAGGGAAGTCTTCCAAGACATCAACAACCTCGTCCAACCCCTTGACAAACAATAGGAGCTTCATATCCTCACGTCTCGAGCGGTCACACCCGATCAGATCGTGCGGCGAGCGCTCGCATTCACCGAGGCACTCTCCACTGCCGGTTCTCGGACGGGCCGATCCACTGGCTGCGTCTGTCAACATCGAGTGCGTCGCGCGGCGACGCGACGATATGGCAGGATGGCAGAGTGCTCCGCCCAGCACGCGGATCGGGCGTTCTACCCGAAATGGGCAATTCTTGCCCGAGGATCTCCGCCGTCAGCCGATGTCGTAGGCGACCACGGCGCTGAACGACACCTCGTCGGAACCGTTCGGCCAGGTCTCGATCGTCAGGCAGCGGTCGGAGAGGTAGGCGACGGCGAGGTCACCACATCCGGGCAGGGCCTGGAGGTCGGCGTAGCTCATCTGCGGTGCAAATGCCGCGCTCCAGGTGGTCCGCGCCGTGCCGCAGTCGGTGAACATGGCGCCGGGGCCCCAGTGCGGTTCTGTTTCGGAGGCCCCCACGAAGCAGGCAAACGCCTCGCGTCCGTCGCGCTCGCCGGCGAAGATGATCACGCCGTCGTAGTTGCCGCGGCTGTCGGGATAGATGTGGCCTGCGGAGTCGCCCTCCAGGAGCACGTCGGAGTTCGACGCGATCTTGGCTTCGCTCCGGTCGCCCCAGTAGGTGCTCCAGGTTCCGTAGGAGAACCTGATCTCACCGGGATTGTTGGAGCCGTCGTCGCCGTCGCCGTCGATGTGGAGGAAATGGATGCTGGCGAAGACCGGCGGTGGCGGTGTCGCAACCCGGGCGGTCCACCGGTCGACGCCACCGAGGTCGTCGGTCGCCGTCACGATCACGGAGTAAGCGGTGTCCGGCACGAGGCCGGACAGGCTCCAGGTCGTCGTCGCCTCCGCTGCGGCATCGATCGAGGTGCTGTTCGAGTCGGTGAGGACCGGGCGGCCGTCGTCGTCGAAACCGAACTGCCCGGTCGACCATTCGAGGTCCATCGTCGCCGAGGCGGTCGTGACGAATCCGACCGTGAAGCCGGTGCCGTCGCGATCGGCGTCGAAGGTGACGTCGTCGAGGCAACCGTCCGCACAGGCCGACGGCGTGGCGAGTTGGTCGGGCCCCATTGCCTCGGCCGTCGTGAACGAACCGGCGACCTGTGAGGTCCCCTGATCGTCGGCCGCTCGCACGAGGAGGTGGTATTCGGTTGCCGGTTCGAGGTCGAACGAGGTCCGGAAGGTGAAGCCGACGGTTTGCGACACCGTCGGCTCGCTGAAGGGTTGCACGTACGCCCCGTCGTCGTTGCGCTCGATCGGGGCGAGCGACAGGTATGCGTCGACGGTCGCCGGGCTCTCCACTTCAACGACGAGGTCGTAGAGGCTCGACGATCCGCCGGCGGTCGAGATCTGGGCATCCTCGATGCAGTGGTCACCGCAGCCGGTGGCAGCCGTGAAGACGAGGTCGCCACCGACGAGTGTTCCGTCGCCGCTCTGGTCGTCGTCGGCGTCGACGAGATCGACGGGTTCGAATCCCGGCGCCGGCGTGGGCGTGGGGTGCATCTCGAGGCCCAGACGGGCGGGGACGTCGAGGATCGGATCGAACGCTCCGTCGTCTCCACGTGGCGGCTCCGGGAGCGCCGCTCGGTGGGTGCTTTCGAAGATCTCTTCGCCGTCGTCGTCGGTCTCGTACTCGGTGTCGTCGATCGTGTTGTCGGTGTCATCGATCGTGTCGTCGGTGTCGATCGGCACGGCGCTGCGAACGTCGGGGTCGAACGCGCCACCCGCGCCGACCGATGCCCGGTCGGCATCGGCCGATGCCGACGACGGGTCGATCGTTCCCTGCGTGATCGGCTCGGTCGGTGGTGGCCGTGTGTCCGGAGATGTCGATGAGTCGAGCGGTGCAGTCGAGGTCGAGGTCTGGGCGCACGCCGATGCAACCAGGAGGACGGCGGCGGCGAGCGTTACGGAGCGGGTGGCGGTGCGGATGGTCATGCACGTCCAGAGCGCGCTCGGACCTTCGGCTTGCACTTTTCTCCCACGTCCACGCAGCTCCAACGCTCGCGTTGTGTCGGGAGGCCGGCTGGCAGAGGGGGCGCGCGTGAGCTTCGACTTGGGAGACATTCACCTCGACGAGATCCTGTTCGTCGGACCAACAGCCTGAGCGTCATATCGACACTCATCCGAACACGATCCACCCGCTCCTGATCGGCACATGAGGGAGCGCCGAACCGCTCAAGAACGTGCATGGGATCCGACGGAGGGCAGCCGGCGTCGGTGACCGATCGTCTTGCCGGATCACGAGTGGGTTCAGCGGCCGACGGGTTGCGCGTTCTGATTGCCTTTGCTCATGTCCTCTCCTTCGAGGGTCTGAACGACCATCATCCCTCAACAAATCAGAGGGACGAAAGCGACAACCACTTCACGGGGTCCGCGTCAGTCGCCGAGAACCTGGCCGACGCGGTCGACGCGCTCATACCTCAGCGGTAGCCGCTGCTCTGACTCCTGCACGCCAAGCCCGTCGACGGCCCGGTGCGATGTTGCCGCGCGGTCGACGTCGGTCGGACACGGTGAGGACGACGTTGCCGGTCTTCTCACCGGTATCGACGTAGCGGTAGGCGTCGACGATCTCTTCGAGGGGATACGTGCGGTCGATGACGGGAGTGAATGTGGCGGACGCGAGCGCGTCGCGCACGGTCTGGACGTGTCGTCGCGCACGTGTCGGGAACGCGAACACCACGCGACGGGAGCCACGGAATCGGGTCGTCACCGACAGCCTCAGGTTCTCCAAGCGAGGTCCGAGCTCGGTCGCCATGAAGGTGCCGCCCTCTCGGACCAGCGCCTCGCACGCACCGAACGATGTCTTGCCGACCGCGTCGAACACGAGGTCGTACGTTCGGCCGATCGCCGTGAAATCGTCGACGGTGTAGTCGACCACGTCTGCCACGCCCAGATCGCGTGCGAGTTCGACGTGGCGGGTGGCCACCACGGCGGTGACCTCGACCCCTCGCGCCACCAGGAGCTGCGCCGCCGCGCTCCCAATCGCACCCGAGGCTCCGTACACGAGGACGTGATCCCCGGCGCCGACACCAGCCCGGTCGATGCTGGTCAACGCGTAGTGGGCGCCCTCCACGCTTGCCGCCGCCTGCGCCTCCGTGACGCCCTCGGGGATGATCGCCACCGCGGCCGACGCCGGGATCGTGAGGTACTCGCCGTGGCCGCCGAACCGGCCATCGTCGAACCCGAAGACCCGGTCGCCGGGAACGAAGTCGCGGACAGCGGATCCGACGGCCTCGACGGAGCCGGCGAAGTCGCTACCCAGAATCGGACGGCGGGGGCGGCGCAACCCGAACACGAGCCGAACGACGGCCGGTGAGGCCGAACGCACGCCGCTGTCTGTCCGGTTGACGGTCGATGCGACGACACGAACGAGCAGCTCGTCGTCGCCCGGGGTGGGACGCTCGACTTCCTGCAGGGAGACGACCTCCGGTCCTCCGTAGGCGGCACACACGGCAGCTCGCACGAACGTGATCCTACGCGCCGGATGCCGAACGCCGGATGCCGCTCAGCGCCGGCCGGCCGCAGCGTTGGGCACACTGGGGCCGTTTCCGAGTGGTCCATCGTCGTCGAGCGCGGTGTCACGGCGCTCGCGTTGTGTGTGTCGCCACCCGCACCGCCGGGGCGAAAGACTGCCGGAGCTGGGCGGGAACGGGTTGGTCCTCTTATTCGATACCGGCGCTTCAGCAGCCGTTCGGGACGCCGTGGTCAGCCCGGGTTGAGTGTGAAGACTGGGACTGGTTCGTCGAATCCCTTTGCGTCGATGGGCGGCAGTGGAGACCAGTTCAATCCCTTCCCGGCGGTGAGATCGCGTATCACCTGCGTGGCGAGCACTTGACTGTTGCCTCCTGCGTCGCAGACTCGGGCTGCGAGTTGGACAGCTGTACCGAAAAGGTCGCCGTCACGTTCGATTGGTTCACCGGCGTTGAGCCCGATCCGAACGTCGACTCCTTGGCTGGTCAACACCGTCGCGATCTGTCGAGCAGCGCGGGCGGCGTCAGCGACAGAGTCGAAAGAAGCCATGATTCCATCGCCGGTGTGTTTGATCTCGACGCCCTTGTGGGCTTCAAGCGCAGCGTGCACGGCAGCGTCGTGGGTCTCGACCACTTGCTGCGCGGCGTCATCGCCAACGCGCTGGGTCAGGGCCGTGGATGACACGAGGTCGGTGAACATGATTGTTCGGAACGCACCGTGCGATCTCTCCTGGTCGGCTTCGAGGAACCTGAGAATGTTGGTCGTTGTTCCGTCGCGATCTGAGGGCGTTACCAGGTGCGCCCCCGGGATATGTCGAGACAGCTCGCGGCCACGGCTACCAAGTTGGAGTGTCGCCGTGTTCTGGCGGCTTTCGACAATCAGCGTCGGGACCTCGATCTCGGCCAGCACATCGCGAACGTCGTGCAGACTCATCGCAGCCCAAAATGCGAGCGCTGCCTCGGATTCGACCTCCTGATTGAGTATCTCGATCGCCTCGCTCGCCGCGGGTTCCTGCACCCGAAGTAACGAGCGGACTATGACGTCAAGGCAGAGCCCGAAGTCGACCTCGGCGACGGCGACGGATGCCCGATGCACGGGGTTCTGTGTCAATTCCTCACCGACTGCGCCCGTCGCCCTCAGGATGAGATGCGACACGAGATCGGGGTGGTGCACCGCAAAAGCGATCGCCGCTGGACCCACGAGACCACTCGCGTACACCGGGAGGGGATGCCCCACAGACTCAGCGACCGCAGCTGCGTCTGCGATCCACGCATTCAACGAGAAGTCAGCGACCGAACGATCGGACATCCCCATCCCGCGTGGATCCCAGGTGAGCGCCGACCTCACCGGAGACAACGCGGTGAGACTGCTAATTCCGGTGAGGGTTGGCATCACGCGTAGCACCAGCGGCACCTGTGGGAACCGCAGAACGGGGGGGACCACTCCCGAATCGCTGATGAGCAATCGACACCCCATCAGCGCTGGTTGCGTACTCGATCGATCCGACATCAACCGTCATGCAAGCTCCGAGCGCGTGGACACCAATTCGATGCTACGCCTCGATGCAGGGCGAGTTTTCACACTCATCGCCGACATCACGCAGCGCTCCCCGAAGTACCGGATGCGCGGCGCCCGTGCTCGGGGCTCTGCCGCCCAGCTGATCCGCCCGGCCACGACCCATCGAGTCGGAAACTCCGGGCTCCGCACCCACGCAGTAATCGCAGGTCGAATCGTTAGCCCTCGCGCTGCATATCATGCGAAGTCGCACGCCCTCGACGCCGTGGAGCCGCCCAATCATCTCGGCCACCATTCGTCTGCCGCCCCGCTCGCTATCGGCACGAATGCGCTCGGCAACGTGCGCATAACGCGCGTGGCGCCGTGCGGATGACCCAAGTTGCAGTACGCCACGCGGCTTGCCAGATTCCGGGTGACCACTGGGCGGTCCGCGGACAGCACCATCGACCAGGTGTCGCAGTGGCGACTCGACGGAGATGTGGAGGCCCGGGCGGAGCGAAAGGGCAAGGGGCTCGCCTCTCGACGGCTTTGGGTACGGTCAGGAAATATGGATTCGGACCTCCGCGATTTGACTGACGACGACATCGAACTCATCGAGTTCGCACGGCGAATCGTCGAGGACCACTCTGACGGGTACGTGCACACAGTCGGTGCGGCGGTTCGAGACGCGAACGGACGAATGCACGGTGGGATCAACCTCTACCACTTCACCGGTGGCCCCTGCGCCGAACTGGTTGCTCTCGCCACGGCAAGAGCTAACGGCGCTCGCACTCTCGAAACGATCGTGGCGGTCGGCAACCAACGGCGGGGTGTCATCCCGCCATGCGGACGCGATCGCCAAGTCCTCTTTGACTACCACGCTGGTATTCGCGTCATCATCCCAACGCACGACGGCGACCGGAGCGTGGCGATCGAGGACCTCTTGCCATTCAATCGCTGATGGCACCCCGCCGGCTAGGACCCATGCGGTCTCGGTGCCGAGCACGCAAATCGCCGCCACATCGCCCAGAACCCTCTGGCAGAGCAGTACGGCTCCTCGACGCTTACTCCGGCGCTCGAGAACGTGCGTGTCGGTGGCAGTCGGGGAGCGACAGCCGTCGCACCAGCACCGTTCGAGATCCGATCTCGACTAGACCCATTGTGTGAGCGACGAACAGGTTGTGCGGCGGGCTGCGCTCGCGCTGCTCGTCGTCGTTGCACCGTTTCTCCTGCTGGGCGCGGTGCTCACGCTCTCACTCGCTGGCGCCGTCTTCGGACTGCCCCTGCTCCTGGTCACGGTTCCGCCAGCGCTCATTGCCTGGCGGGTACGAACGGCTCCTTCAGACCGCATGCGGCTCGGACGATTTGCCGTCGCCAGCGCCGTTGTCGCGGGGGCCCTCACACTCGCGATCGTGTCAGCGGCTGCAGTTGGACATGAGGATCTCGATACATCGCTGGAGTGGGGACTGCTCGCTGTTTCGGTCGGCTGGGTTGGAGCTGCATGGTGGGTCGCGTTCACCGCTCGAACACTCAATGCCACCCCGTAGGCAGACCACGCATATCGACAAGCCAATCCAGCAGTCGCACCCACGCGAGATCGGCATCCCTGAAGAGTGTTGGTTTGTCAAGCAGGGATTTTCGGTGCTGTGGGTGGGTGTGTGGGCGCGTCGAAGTCGAACCCGTCCGATGCCGGGTTCGTAGATTGTCAAGGGCCAGTTCGATCTGCCCGTGGGCGGACGGTTGGACTGCCCGTTGGTGGCCATCAGTTTTGCCCGCTGGTGGCCATCGGGGTTGCCCGGTTCAGTTGGTCAGTGGCGTCACCCCTTGGCCGCCGGTTGCTTGTGTGAGACGGATCGAGTCGCCGGTGGTGAGCACGATGTGGGCGTGGTGCAGGAGCCGGTCGACGGTCGCGTTCGCGATGGTTTTGGGCATGAGCTCGTCGAAGCCGGCGGGGTGAAGGTTCGACGAGATCGCGATCGAGCGTTGTTCGTAGGCGGCGTCGACGATCCGGTAGAGGGCTTCGGCGGTGTCGGTCGCGACCGGTAGGAGTCCGATGTCGTCGATGCAGATGAGGTCGGAGCGCATCAGTTTCTTGATCGCTCGTGAGGTGGTGCCGTCGGCTCGGTGTCGGCCGATGAGTTGGCCGAGTTGTTCGAGGCTGAACCATTGGACGTGGCAGCCGTTGTTGATGGCGGCGTGGCCGAGTGCTTCGACCAAGTGTGATTTTCCGGTGCCTGATGGGCCGGCGACGACGAGGTTCTCGTGGCGTTCGATCCACTCGAGGGTTGCCTCGTGGGGGCCGCGTCCATCCGTCCACCGCAGCGTGCAGTCCAGAACCCGCTCAATTCGGGCCCTGTCAACCCCGGTGAGACAGTTTGGTTCGTGAATTAGTGGGTGCCGATGGCCTCCTGGGGTGGGTTGATGTAGACGAGTGTCGGGCAGCTCGGGTGGTCGTGGTCGGCCTGCGACGAAGCGTTCGGGATGGGCAGTGAAGGCGGCGTCGAGGGTGACGGCGCGTTGGCGGCGGATCTCGTCGGCGGTGCCGAAGTAGACCGACGCCGGGGTGTGGAACCCGATGCCGGAGTGGCGGTGTTCGCTGTTGTGCCAGGCGAAGAAGTCGACGCAGAACTCTCGGGCGTCGTCGATGCCGGCGAAGCTCGCCGGGAACTGGGGCCGATACTTCATCGTGCGGAACTGGGCTTCGGAGAACGGGTTGTCGTTCGGGGTCCTCGGCCGGGTCACCGATCGGGTGATCTCCAGCGTCGCCAACAGCTGGGCGACCGGTTTGGCGGCGGGGACACCACGGTCGGAGTGGATCGTCAGCTCCTTCGGGTCGAGGTCGTGTCGGTGCACGGTCTCGTCGATCAGCCGTCGGGCGAGCTCGGCGCGTTCTCGACGCTGGCGAGCATCCAGCCGGGCACGTAACGGCGAGAACAGGTCCAACAGCACGTAGAGGTAGAAGAAGTTCCGTCCGGCCCGGCCCGCGCAAGCGGGTGATGTCCCATGACCAGATGTCGTTCGGCGCAGCCGCTTCGAGCTCGGGCCGCGACCTGGGTGGATGGGTGGCTTGGCGGCGCCGCTCGACGACACCGCCGTGCTGTTGGCGCAGCAGTCGATACATCGTCGACGGTGACGCCAGATAGCGGCCTTCGTCGAGCAGGGTCGCCCACACCGTGGCCGGCGACTCGTCGACGAAGCGGTCGCGAGTGCAACACGTCGAGCACCTCGGCGCGCTCGGTCTCGGACAGGGCTCGAGGCTGAGCGGCCCGCCGACGCTCGGTGCATCACCGCCGGATCGGGTGCTGGTCGTCGGCGCCGGTAGTGCGTCGCCCGCGACCGGCCCAACAACTCGCACGCCCTCGTCGTCGGCACGTGCGCCTCGAGCTCGACCGCGGCTGGGCCGATCACGGCTTCGACCTCGGCGTCGGTGTCCGCGCTCTCGGAGAGATGTTCCAAGAGCGCCGAGACTTTTCCCTGCACCTCGATCACCTTCTCCGACGTCTCCAACCTCGCGACGGAGCCGTTCGATCTCTGCTTCCAGCTCGGCGATCTTGCGATCCTTGGCATCGGGGCCCGGTCGGCCACGCTTCTTCGCGAGACCGTCGATCGCGCCGGCCGCGGCCTGCTTGCGCCACTCCGAGATCAGCGACGAATACAAGCCCTCGCGGCGCAACAACGCGCCCTTCTCACCGTCGGGCAGCCGCTCGTACTCGGCCAGGATCCGGGCCTTGTACTCCGCCGGGAACCGCCGCCGGGTCGCCTTCGGCGGCACCTCGATCTCGGGCACCTCGTTGTCGTCCATCACGCCAGCGGACTCCATCGAGCCGTTCAACGCAACCATCATCATCAACTTCTTTCCCCGCCCCCGGGGCTCAGTGATTCTCAGCAGTCAGCTGTCTCACACCACGTTGACAGAGGGGGATTGAGCTCGGGAGCCAAGTCATGTCTTGCTCCTTCTCTGGAACGAGAGACTCGCCAGTGGCCAGAAAATCAATGAACGCTTCGCGCCACCTCAGTGAAATCTGAGCGGCCGCTGCGTTCTCTCGCTGGATCTTCAGTTCCTCCAATGAGTCGCTAGCGATCTCGCAGTCCTTCTCGGAGATCCATAGCGCTGCCAAGGCAGCTCCGAGTGTCGCTACTGCTGCGCCGATGGCCCCGATCGCAGTTGCCTTCGCCCAAACGGAGGCAGTGTTCCTGTCAGACGTCAACCGGACCCGAACACGACGGGCGGCAACACCCCCAGGCCATCGAAGTGACACGGGACTCAAGCCCTACCCGCCGTGTCGAGCGGTCAACCACAAGTCTCCCGCATGGCCTACGACCAAGGTAAGGGGTCTTCGGGGGTCCTTCTAGATCGATTTCGAGGAAGCCGAAACGTGACTCGCTCAATGCCTTCACAGGCGATCGCCCCTTGGTTTCAATTCGACGTGTCCGCCGGATGCCTCACGCTGGGCTCCGGCGCTATGACGATGTGCTCTGTTCGTCGAATGTCACGGGGCCCAGGCTGAGGTGGTGAGTTCTGCTGTCGTTGCCGGTGTTCGCCGTGCGTTGTTGCCGTTCGTGGCTGCCGCGTTGGTGGTTGGCGGGGTCGCGTCGTTCGTGGGCGCCGGCGGGTTTGCGGTGGTGGTGTGGTCGGTGGCGTCGGGGGTCGTGGCGGTTGATCTGGTCGTGGTGACGGTTGCGCGGTTGCGGGAGGGCCGGGTGGCGGTCGATGTCGTGGCGTTGGTCGCCCTGTTGGGCGCGCTGGTGATGGGTGAGTCGCTTGCCGCCGTGATCCTGGCGCTGATGGTGGCGTCGGGGGACGCGCTCGAGCAGTATGCGCATCGTCGGGCGGAACGGTCGTTGTCGGAGTTGCTGTCGCTGGCACCGAAGGTCGCTCACCGGTTGCTGGCCGGCACGTTCGAGACCGTGCCGGTCGATGAGGTCGTGCCTGGTGAGGTTCTGCTGGTCAAGCCCGGTGAGGTCGTGCCCGTCGACGGGAGCGTGCTCGAGCCGGCGGTGCTTGGACGAGTCGGTGCTGACCGGCGAGGCGCGAGTCGGTGCAGCGTGAGGTCGGGGAGTGGGCGCGCAGCGGATCGCTGAACGCCGGCGGGGCATTCCGGATGCGGGCGTCGGCATCGGCGGCCGAGAGCTCCTACGCGGGGATCGTCAGGCTCGTGAAGTCCGCCGGCGTCGGAAAGGCTCCGTTCGTCCGGTTGGCGGACCGCTACGCCGTGGTGTTCGTGCCGGTGGTGTTCGCGATCGCTGGTGGTGCATGGCTGGTGACGGGGGACTCGACGCGGATGCTCGCGGTGTTGGTGGTTGCGACGCCGTGTCCGCTCGTGTTGGCGGCCCCGGTGGCGGTGGTGTCGGGGATTGCCTCGCGCGGCGCGCAACGGCGTGGTGGTCAAGGACGGCGCAGCGTTGGAGGCGATGGGGCAGACACGCACGGTGCTGCTGGACAAGACGGGCACGTTGACGGCTGGGCGGGCTCATGTCGTCGCCGTGGTGACCGCGCCGGGCAGCGATGCCGCGGACGTGATGGCGCTGGCGGCGTCGGTGGAGCAGGCGTCACCGCACGTGCTGGCCGCGATGATGGTGCGCGAGGCCCTCGATCGGGGCTTGACGCTGGTGGAGCCGGCCGGGGTGGTCGAGCGGCCGGGCAGCGGCGTGGGCGGCACGGTCGACGGGCGCGAGGTGTGGGTGGGCGCAGCTCGCGTCCATCGGTGCCGAGGACCGGTCTGCCGTGGCTGACTGCTGCGGAACGTCGGGCCCGTCGGGAGGGCTGTAGCACCACAGTGGTGGTCGTCGACGGCGAACCGGTCGGGATGATCTTGTTCACCGACGAGTTGCGCACGGACACGTCGGCTGCGCTGCGGGCGCTGCGACGCGCCGGGGTCGATCGGGTGGTGATGGTGACCGGTGATCGCCTCGAGGTGGCCGAACCGATCGGTGTGTCGCTCGGTATCGATCAGGTGTTCGCAGATCGGACCCCGGCGGAGAAGCTCGACGTGGTGCGCAGCCGAATCGTCGACGCGGTCCGGGATCACCGTGATGGTCGGCGACGGCGTCAACGACGCACCGGCGCTGGCCGCCGCCGATCTCGGGGTGGCAATGGGTGCCCGCGGTGCGACGGCGTCGTCGGAAGCTGCCGACGTGGTGCTGATCGTCGATCGTCTCGACCGGTTGGCCGGTGGTGTCGTGATCGCGAAACGGGCGCGGACGATTGCCCGCCAGAGCGTGCTGCTCGGCATGAGCTTGTCGATGCTCGGGATGGGCGCCGCCGCAGTCGGGCTGCTCGCGCCGGTCGGTGGGGCTGTCGCCCAGGAGGTGATCGACGTGTTGGCGATCGGCTCGGCGCTGCGGGCGCTGCGTCCACCGCGGTCGCTGCGACACGCCGGAGCGGTGCCCGACTCGTGGAGCCATCAGCTCGCGGAGGGACACGGACCGCTCAGGCTGGTTCTCGAAGACCTGCGGTCGGTTGCGCTCGCCCTGGACACCGCCGACGAGGCGAGCGCTCTCGCGTCGCTGCGCGATGTTGCTGCGCGGATCTCCGACGAGGTCGTCCCGCACGAGCGCGAGGACGAATCACAGGTCTATCCGGGAGTCGCAGAGCGCCTCGGTGGGACCGATCCGCTGGCAGCCATGAGCCGAACACACCAGGAGATCTTCCATCTCGCCTCGCTGCTCGATCGGCTGGTCGACGACGCATCGGTCGATGGCTTCGGCGCCGAGGATCGGAGCGAGGCCCGCCGGATCCTCTACGCCCTCGATGCGATCCTCCGCCTGCATTTCGCGCAGGAAGAGGAACTGCTGGCGAGCATCACCCACGACGTTCCAGTCAAATGAGGGGTGGGCCTCTGTCGGTCACTCGACGACACGGGGAGTGCCGGGGAGGTTCGTCCGCCGGAGCCGGCGGACGAGGAAGGGCGGGGTGGCGGCAACGGAGGCGATCCCGACGATCGCGGCGATGAGGATCGTGGTCGGTGAAAGCTAGACACCGATCCCGACGATGATGTGCTGGACTCCTCGACGGCGCGACACCAACATGGAGCACAGGAGCGAGCCGATGGACATGAACGCCGTGTACGAGATCCACCCGATCGGAATCGTCGACTCACCGCTCAACGATCTCGCCGATGCGCCGAAGCAGGGCGACGAGGGATCACCGCACGCCTGGCTCGACATCGATCCTGACCACGCCTCTGGGCTGGCCGGTCTCACCGCCGGGGACGATCTTCTGGTGCTGACCTGGCTCCACCTTGCGCGCCGAGACGTCCTGTCGGTCCACCCTCGCGGGAACCCCGACAATCCGCAGCGCGGTGTCTTCAACACTCGGTCCCCCGATCGACCCAACCCCATCGGGCTCCACCGCGTCCAGATCGTTGCCATCGACGGCACTCGAATTCGTGTGCGGGGCCTGGAAGCAATCGACAAGACGCCGATCGTCGACCTCAAGTCCGTCCGCGGTCCGATCGACCAATAGTGCAGCTCGGTGACCCGGGCCAGCGGACCTCTGGCCCTGCCGGACCGCACCACGACGAGGAACGATCAAATGGTCCGGTCGACCAGGTCACACACGGCAAGTGCCAGTTCGGCGCGGTTCAGCGTGTAGAGATGTACGTGCTCGACACCCTCGTCGTCGAGTTCGGAGATCTGCGCCGCAGCGATTTCGGCGGCGATCTCGTGGGTGGTCTCGATGTCGTTTCCGAGTCCGGCGAAGTGACCTGCGACTCGGTCGGGAATCGAGGTCCCACACTGGGACGCGAAGCGAGCAACCGAGCGAAACGAGTAGATCGGGAAGATGCCGGGCACGATCGCGACGTCGATGCCCCGTCGCTGCACGGCCTCGCGGTAGCGGAAGAAGTGCTGGTTGTCGAAGAACATCTGGGTCACGGCTCGTTCTGCGCCGGCCGCGACCTTGTCGGCCAGGAGGTCGAGGTCGTGTGCGCACGACGGCGACTGGGGATGACGCTCCGGGTAGGCCGATACGGCGACCTTGAGGTTGCTGCGGTTCTTGATTGCCGCGACGAGATCGGCCGTGCTCTGGAAGCCCTCGGGGTGTGGTTCGTACTCGTCTTCGATGCCGCCCGGTGGGTCGCCACGCAACGCCACGACCTCGTGGACCCCGAGCGCGACATAGCGATCGATGACTTCCTCGATGTCGGTGCGCGGCTCGCCGACACACGTGAGATGGCCGGCGACGGCGGCGTTGGTGCTGCGCACAGCATCGATGGCATCGAACGAGTGCTGCCGTTCGGATCCGCCGGCGCCGTAGGTCACCGAGACGAAGGTCGGGTCGACGCGCTGCAGCTCTGCGACGACCGCCGCCAGCCGCGCGAGACCCTCGGGTTGTTGCGGCGGAAAGACTTCGAAGCTGACCGACACGCTCACGACGAGATGTCCACGTTCGGTCGGACGACGGCGCGGCTCGGGTCGGCTGCGGCGACACGCTCGGCAACGGCCTCGGGTTCCCGTGCACGGAGAGCCGCAGCGCGCGACTCTGGGACGTGGGTATCGATCGAGCTGGTCATGGCTGAGCGCACGCTACCGGTCAGCGAGTACGGTGAGATCGTGCTGTCGGGGCGCCTGCAGCGCATCGACAGCCATCGACCTTCATCACTATGGACGACTCCACGATCACGACGACCGGCACGCCAACAGACTCGTGTTGCGGCGACGCCACTCACTGGATCGATCGTGGCTGAGGCCGACGCCCTCGCCACCCGACTCGGTGCGGTGGCCGACCCGGTTCGCCTGCAGGTGCTGTCGATCATCGCCAACTCCCCGTCGGGAGAGGTGTGCGCCTGCGACTTCGTGGAGCCGCTCGGCAAGTCGCAACCGACCGTGTCGCATCACCTGAAGGTGCTCGCCGAGGCCGGACTCGTCGAGGGCGACAAGCGTGGCCGCTGGATCTGGTACCGCCTCGGCGACGATGCTGTCAGCAGCCTCGCAGGTGCACTCGGAGGCGTCGTGTCGGTCTCCGGAACCGCAGGCACTGACATGTGCGGTCGTTTCGTCGCGTCGAGCCCGCCCGACCAGATCGCCGCGTACTTCGGCGCGGACCTCGCCGTCGACACCCTCGGCGAGAACTACAACGTCGCACCGACCCACGACGTCTACGGCGTGGTCGCGCCCCGCGGCGGCGATGCGGCAGAGCACGCCACGACTCGAAGCGTTCCACTGGGGCCTCATCCCGAGTTGGGCCAAGGATCGCAAGATCGCCTCACGGATGATCAACGCCCGCGCCGAGACACTCGCCGAGAAGCCGGCGTTCAAGGGGCTCTTCAAGAAGAAGCGACTGCTGATCCCGATGGACGGCTTCTACGAGTGGAAGGCCGGCACGCCGACGGGCCGCTGACCGCCAAGGGGAAGCCGGCCAAGCAGCCGATGTTCGTCCATCGCGCCGACGGCGAACCGCTGGCGGTGGCCGGACTGTGGTCCGCCTGGAAGGACCCCGACGCACAGCCGACCGAGGACGATGCCGCGCCACTGTGGCTGCACAGCGCCACGGTGGTCACCACCGAGCGCCAACGCCACCATGGCGGCGGTCCACGACCGAATGCCCGTGCTCGTCCCGCAGATCGCGTTGGGCCGAATGGCTCGACCCGACGAACGACGACGTCGACTCCCTGTCGACGCTGTTCGACATGAGCGCCGACCACTCACTCGAGATGCACCCGGTGTCGACCGACGTGAACAGCGTGCGGAACAACCGTCCCGAACTGATCGCCGAGATCGACCCGCTCAGTCCGCCGTCGACAGCGCTGTTCTGATCGCCGTCGCCCACGACCTCCAGGTCGTCGCGCTCGACCGACGCCGCCGCGTTCGCGAAGCTCAGCTCGCTCATCTCATTGGTCGGAACCAGGTGGATGTGGGCGTGCGGGACCTCGTAGCCGGCGATGATCATGCCGACCTTCTCGCAGTCGAACGCCGCCGCCTGCGCCCGTGCCGACGCGGTGCGCGACCGTCGAAGAGATGCGCGACGAGTTCGGGCGAGGCGTCGATCCAGTGATCGATCTCCTCGATCGGAACCACGAGCGCGTGGCCGGCAGCCATCGGGTTGATCGACATGAACACGACGCAGTGCTCGTCACGATGCACGAACGTGCCCGGGATGTCGCCGTTGATGATCATGGTGAAGACGGTGCTCATCAACCCCCGATCATGCCGTATCGGAGCGTGCCGCCACGTACGCTGACGTCGTGAGCACCCCGGACGCAACGGTCGACGAGTCGGCCGCCGAGCCGGTCGAAGGCGTCTTCGACCGCCTGTGGACCGTGCCGAACCTGTTCACGCTGATCCGGCTGCTCTGTCTTCCGTGGTTCCTGTATCTCCTGTTCGTCGACGAGAACCGCGCGGTGCTGCCTGGCTGCTCGCCGCGCTCGGCAGCACCGACTGGGTCGACGGCTACATCGCCCGCCGCTTCGACCAGAGCAGCGAGTTCGGCAAGATCTTCGATCCCACCGTCGATCGACTGCTGTTCATCGTCTCGGTCACGGCGATCATCATCGACGGTTCGATCCCGATCTGGTTCGCGGTCGCCGTCCTCGTGCGCGAGGTGCTCGTGGGTGGCGTGATCGCGTTCTCGACGCTGTTCTTGCACATGGAACGCTTCGGCGTCACCTGGCTCGGCAAGTGTCGCGACGTTCCTCCTGATGGGCGCCGTGCCGAGCTTCCTGCTCGGTGTCGACCGACGTCTGGGAAGTCTCCGTTCTTCGCAGTGCTCGCCTGGCTGCTGGGCATTCCCGGACTCGTTCTCAGCTACTGGACCGGAATCGCCTATATTCCTCTGATCCGATCCGGTCTCGCCGCCGGACGCGGCCTCGACCTCGACCAGAACTGAAGGCTCATGAACATTCCCGACGATCTGCGGTACTCCTCCGATCACGAATGGATCCGCCGCGACGGCAACGTCATCACGATCGGGATCACCGACTACGCCCAGGACTCACTCGGCGACGTCGTCTTCGTCGAGCAGCCCGAGGTCGGCCAGACCGTCGCCGCGTCCGACACCTTCACCGAGGTCGAGAGCACCAAGTCGGTCAGCGACATCTACGCTCCCGTGAGCGGCACGATCACCGAGATGAACGCGGCGCTCGAGGACCAGCCCGAACTCCTGAACTCCGACCCGTACGGCGAGGGGTGGATCTGTCGGATCGAGATGTCCGATCCCGCGCAGTTCGACGCGCTGCTCGACGCCGCCGCCTACCGCCAACTCACCGAAGGCTGAGACCGTCGACATGAGCGAATACGTCTTCTGCAATCAATGCGGCCACCGCAATCCGCCGACGAGCGCCTTCTGCTCGAGCTGCGGCTCGCCGCTCGACCGGCTCGACGACCGCACGATCAACCTGACCCGGATCGATCCGCTGCAGGATGCGCCCGGGGTCGACGACGACCTGGTGATCCCGATCGGCGACCTGCCGACTGGAGACCGGTGTCCTCATCGTCCGCGCCGGCGAACAGGCCGGCGACCGTTTCAACCTCGACACCGATCTGACCCGCCTCGGGCGTCATCCCGACAGCGAGATCAGCCTCGACGACATCACCGTCTCGCGTCGTCACGTCGACATCGAACGCACGCCCGAGGGCTACGTCGCCACCGACGGCGGATCGCTCAACGGCACCTACGTCAACCAGGAGCGGATCGACAAGATCCTGCTCCGTCACGGCGACGAACTGCAGGTCGGCAAGTTCCGTCTCGTCTTCTTCGAGCGAAACGATGCCTGAGGAGACCACTGCGACGACCAACTCGCACCTCTCGATCGGCGAGGTGCTCGGGCTGCTGCTCGAGGAGTTCCCCGACGTCACGATCTCGAAGATCCGTTTCCTGGAGAGCCAGGGTCTGATCGAGCCGGAACGCACGGCGTCGGGTTATCGCAAGTTCTACGACCACGACGTCGAGTTGCTGCGCTGCATCCTGCGCGAGCAGAAGGACAACTTCCTCCCGCTGAAGGTGATCAAGGACCGTCTCGACACCGGCGAGATCGATCCCGACGAGCGAGGTGCCGCGCCCGCGGGGGATCGCCAACATGCCGGTCGACGAGTCGGGCGAGGTCGATCGTCGACGGATCGCTCGGCGCGTCGCGACATCCTGCGTCGCACGACCAGATGCCGGCCCCCGCCGAACGACCCGACCCGCCCGGTCCAGATCGTCGACGACACCAACGGCCTCGACCTGCCCGCCGGCGTCGTGCTCGATGCGACCGAGATCTGCTCGATGTCGGGCCTCACCCCCGAGCAACTCGGCCAGGTCGAGTCGTACGGCGTCGTGGTGCCGTCGGCCAACCGCACCTACGACGAGGATGCGCTCGAGATCGCCAGGATCGCCAAACGGTTCCTCGACCTCGGGGTCGACGCCCGACACCTGCGCGGGTGGCGCGTCGCCGCCGACCGCGAAGCCGGGCTGTTCGAGCAGGTCATCCAACCGTTGCTGCGCCAACGCAATCCGCAGTCGAACGACCACGCCGTCGCCCAACTCACCGAGCTGGCGATGTTCGGCGGGCAACTGCGAGCCGCGATGATGCGCACGCTGCTGCGTCGCCACCTCGAACGCTGACCGGCCCACCGTGCGAATCCCGGCGCCTGGCGGAACACGCCGCAGGTCGAGGGGGTACGATCGACAACGTGATCCCTGTCGAACTGGTCGGTGTCCGGGTCGAGATCCCGGCCAACACCCCGATGGTGCTGCTGCGCGAACAGGAGGGCCGTCACCGTCTGCTGCCGATCTACATCGGGAGTCCCGAGGCGTCGGCGATCCACTACGCCCTCGAGGGGATCGAGCCACCTCGTCCGTTCACCCACGACCTGTTCCTGATCACCCTCGACGAACTCGGGGCGACGCTCGACAAGATCGTCGTCACCGAGATGCGCGATCGCACGTTCTTCGCCGAACTGCACCTCACGACGGCGGACGGTGAGAAGGTCATCTCGGCCCGACCGTCCGATGCCATCGCGCTCGCCGTGCGCTGCGGCGCGTCGCTCTTCGCCGGCGACGAACTGCTCGACGAGCACGGCCAGGAGCCGCCCGAGGAGCCCGAGGAGGACGCCGCCGAGATCATCGACGAGTTCAAGGACTTCCTCGAGAACGTCGACCCCGAGGACTTCGTCTGAACCGTCAGCGTCTTCGTCTCGAACCCTCAAGTGAAGGTTGACGGGCGCGCCGCCGATGCGTAGTGTCGCTCCCCTCACACGTTCGTAACTACGACCGTGTCTTCGAGGAGTTGGGACCAGGCAGGCGATGACACAGCACACCGATCATTCACTCGACAGCGAGATTGGCGAAGCCCGACGATCTCGGCTTCAGCGGCACGCGGGCGGCGAAGGTCGTCGGCATCACGTACCGCCAGCTCGACTACTGGGCACGCACCGATCTCATCCGGCCGTCACTGAACGACGCCGCCGGGAGCGGCAGCCGTCGTCGGTACTCCTACAACGATCTGCTCGAGTTGAAAGCGATCAAGAAGCTGCTCGATGCCGGCATCAAGCTCGAACAGGTCCGCAAGGTGTTCGAGTACCTGCGCGAGCACGTGTCGACCGACATCGCCGCGGCACACATCGTGATCGACGGCTCGAGCGTCAACCTGTACGACGACGGACAACTGATCGACGTGCTGCAACGGGGCCAGGGCGTGCTCAACGTGTTGTCGATGGGCGGCGTCAAGAGCGAACTCGAGGCCGACCTGGCGCCGGGCGCTGCCGAGCTCGACAGGCCGCCGACGACGCGATCCGCAAGATCGGATGACGCTGCGCCAGTCGCCGCTGGCCGCGCACCACCGGGCACTCGATGCCCAGATGGTCGACTTCGGGGGATGGGAGATGCCGATCGCCTATCCGACCGGCACCATCGCCGAACACATGGCGTGCCGTTCGACGGCGGCGGCCTTCGACGTGTCACACCTCGGGTCGATGCGCGTCGAGGGCGACGGCGCGTTCGAGCGGCTCCAGGCGACACTCACGAACGATCTCGACGAAGATCGGACCCGGGTCGCGCCCAGTACACGCACCTCCTCGACGCCGACGACGCATCGGTGCTCGACGACATCATCGTGTGGTGGCACCCGCGCGGCGATGGCGAACCCGACGTGTTCGACGTCATGCCGAACGCCTCGAACACCGACCGGGTCGTCGCCGCACTCGGCGGGGTCGACACGACCGCACACCCGCGCGGTGATCGCCGTGCAGGGCCCCGAGGCGCGCACGCTGATCGAACCGGTCTTCCCCGACGCAGCCGCCGTCGGACGATTCCGAGTTGCGCACTGCTCGTGGAACGGAACCGACTGCGTCGTCGCCGGCACGGGATACACCGGCGAACCGGGCCTGGAGATCGCCGTGCCCGTCGACGCGGCCGGCGCCCTGTGGGATGCGATGCTCGCGGTCGGCGTCGCGCCCGCCGGGCTCGGAGCCCGCGACACACTCCGCCTCGAGGCGGGCCTTCCGCTCCACGGCCACGAACTCGGCCCGGGAATCACCTCGCTGCAGGCCGGCCTCGGCTGGGTGGTGGCGTGGAACAAGCCCGACTTCGTCGGTCGTGATGCCGCACTCGCGGAGCGTGATCGCGGCGTCGCTCGCCGGCTCGTCGGGATCGCCACCGATGGACGCCGACCGGCGCGAGCAGGATGCGCCGTGCTCGTCGACGACACGCCGATCGGCGAGGTCACGAGTGGCAACTTCTCGCCGGTGCTCGGACACGGCATCGCGATGGCCTTCGTCGAGCCGGAGCTCGAGTCCGGTGCGAACGTGGTCGTCGACGTCCGCGGCAAGTCGCTGCCCGGCACATCGTCGACATGCCGTTCTCTGGCCGGCTGATCGATCACGCCGTCGGCGGCGTCCGAACGACGCGGTCGAGGCCCTTCGACTGACGTCGGCCGCACGGTCTCGTCTTCTTGCGCCGCCGTGCTCCTACTTCTTGCGCCGCCGTCGTTCTTCTTCGCCGCCGTCTTCGTGCGGACCATGGTCTTCTTCTTGGGCTCGCCGTCTTCGTGCGGACCGTGGTCTTCTTCGCGCGGTGACCGCTTCGAGCGTCGCCGGTTCGTCCTCGACATCGTCGTCCGGTTCGGGCTCGACCGTTCGAGCCGGCGCCGGCCTGGGCGACCCGCCGAAACCGGGGAGCTTCGAGACCGCCGAACAAACCGCCGGCCGATTCGGCCAGTTGCCCGAGCGGTGCCAGGCGGGTCGGTGACTTCTCCGAGCACGTCGTTCATCTGCGCCAGCTGATGCGGCATCTGCCTGATCGCGGGGTTGTTCAGCGTTTCGGCCAGCACCTGCAGGCCCGGCGCGACCGCCATCGCCGGACCGGAGACGACCTTCATCATCTCGTCGGCGGCCTTCACCGTCCGGGTCAACTGGGGAACCGCCGCCCGCAGCGGTTCTTCGACTTCGGCGAGCAGCCCGTTGATCCGCTCGGCCGTCTCGTTGAGGTTCTCCATCGTCCGGTTGAAGTTCTCGACGCCGCGCTGGAACTGATCGACGCCCTTGCGGAACTGGTCGAACGACTGCACCGCACCCGCGAGCGGGGCGGCGAACAGATTGAACATCTGCGACAGTGGGATCGGAATCGGCCATCGGCCCAACCTACTTCGCCGATCGACTCCGAGCTCGAGGGCGAGTGCTTCCAGCGGCTCGCAGCTGCACACGCAGGTGTCCGATCGCCCGCGGCGCCGTCGATCCGCGACACCGGCGGGAAGTACTTGGCCGCACGCATCCCCGGAACCGGGAACGCGCCCGAGCTCTCGCGGATACGGCCGCTCCCACTCGCCGAGCAGGTCCTCCGCGGTGTGCGGGGCATGACGCAGCGGGCTGTCCTCGACCGCCCAATCGCCCGACTCGACACGGTCGATCTCGGCCCTGATCGCGATCATCGCGTCGACGAACCGGTCGATCTCGCGCAGCGTCTCCGATTCGGTCGGCTCGATCATCAGGGTCCCCGCAACGGGGAAGCTCATCGTGGGCGCATGGAAGCCGTAGTCCATCAGCCGTTTGGCCACGTCGTCGTTGGTGACTCCGGTCGCCTTCGTGATCGGCCGCAGATCGATGATGCACTCGTGCGCGACCCGCCCGTTCGGCTCCCCGGTAGAGGACGGGGAAGTGAGGCGTCGAGACGATCGGCGATGTAGTTGGCCGCCACGATCGCAACCGTCGTCGCATCGGTCAGACCGGCCCCGCCCATCATCGTGAGATACATCCACGGGATCGGCAGGATCCCGGCCGATCCGAACGGTGCGGCCGACACCGCGCCGACGGGCGCCTCGGCGTCGAGCGGGTGGCCCGGCAGGTACGGCACCAGGTGCTCGCCGACACCGATCGGGCCGACACCGGGCCCGCCACCGCCGTGCGGGATGCAGAACGTCTTGTGCAGGTTCAGGTGGCTCACGTCGGCACCGAACCGGCCGGGCCGCGCCAAGCCCACGAGCGCGTTGAGGTTCGCACCGTCGACATAGACCTGGCCGCCGGCGTCGTGCACCGCGGCACACAGTTCGGTCACCTCCGCCTCGAACACACCGTGTGTCGAGGGATAGGTGATCATCAGCGCGGCGAGCCGATCGCCGTACTCGGCGATCTTCGCCCGGACGTCGGCCAGGTCGACGTTGCCCCCGTCGTCGCACGCGACCACGACGACGTCGAGCCCGGCCATCACCGCGCTCGCCGCGTTGGTGCCGTGCGCGCTCTCGGGGATCAGACAGATCGTGCGCTGGTCGTCACCGTTGGCGCGGTGGTAGGTCCGGATCGCGAGCAGCCCGGCGAACTCGCCCTGGCTCCCGGCGTTCGGCTGCAGACTGACCGCGGCGTACCCGGTGATCGTCGCGAGATGGTCCTCGAGCTCGGTGATCAGCTGCCGGTAGCCGGCCGACTGGTCGGTCGGTGCGAACGGGTGGAGGTCGGCGAACTCCGGCCAGGTGATCGGCAGCATCTCGCTCGTCGCGTTGAGCTTCATCGTGCACGAGCCGAGCGGGATCATCGTGCGGTCGAGTGCAAGGTCCTTGTCGCTGAGCCGGCGCAGATAGCGGAGCATCTCGTGTTCGGAGTGGTACCGCTCGAACACCGACTGGGTGAGGAAGTCGTCACTGCGCCGCAGGTCGGCGCCGAGTCCGTCGGGGGCCTGATCCCAGTCGTCCGGACCGAGCGGCTCGCCACCGAGGCGCGCGACGATCGTCTCGACGGTCGCCAACGTGCTCGTCTCGTCGAACGTGATCCCGACCGTCGTGTCGTCGATCCGACGGATGTTGAACCCGGCAGCGAGCGCCGACGCGACGAGCGCGTCGGCGTCGTCGGCCGGGTGCGTCGACCGTCGAGCGTGTCGAACCAGGTGTCGTTGCGCAGCCGTCAGCCCGCCGGCGCGAAGACCGGCGGCGGCGATCGACGTGAGCCGCTGCACCCGCTCGGCGATCCGCGCGAGCCCGTCACGACCGTGCCACGCCGCGTACAGGCCGGCGATGTTCGCCAGCAGCACCTGCGCGGTGCAGATGTTCGACGTCGCCTTCTCGCGACGGATGTGCTGCTCACGCGTCTGCAGGGCCAGGCGCAGCGCCGGGCGACCGGCCGTGTCGACACTGACGCCGACGATCCGGCCCGGCATGGTCCGGCGGCCTTCTCACGCGCGGCCACGAACGCAGCATGCGGTCCACCGAACCCCATCGGGACACCGAAACGCTGAGCGGAACCGACGGCGATGTCGGCACCCATCTGGCCCGGCGGAGTGGCGAGCACGCACGCCAGCGGGTCGGTCACGACGATGGCGACCGCGCCCTGTTCGTGCGACCGTCGTCGATCGTGTCGGACCAGTCGACCATCTGCTCCGCTCGAGCCGGGATGACCGAAGATCGCCCCGAACACGCCGGCTTCGTCGTCGAGCAGGTCGATGTCACCGATGACGAGTTCGATCCCCACCGGCTCGGCCCGGGTCCGGAGCACGGCGAGGGTCTGCGGGTGCAGGTCGTGATGCACGAAGAAGCGCTGCGTCTTCGCCTTCGACTGACGTCGGGCCATCGTCATCGCCTCGGCGGCCGCGGTGGCTTCGTCGAGCAGCGACGCGTTGGCGACATCGAGTCCGGTGAGCTCGGTGACGAGGGTCTGGAAGTTGAGGATCGCCTCGAGTCGGCCCTGGCTGATCTCGGGCTGATACGGCGTGTAGGCCGTGTACCAGGCCGGGTTCTCGAGCACGTTGCGGGCGATGACCGGCGGCGTGATCGTGCCGTGGTAGCCCATCCCGATCAGGCTCGTGACGATCGTGTTCCGCTCGGCGATCGAGCGCAGCCGGGCGATCGCCTCGTGTTCCGGGACCGCCGTCAGGAAGCGCCAGCGGTTCGGTGGTCCGGATCGAATCCGGCACCGTCTGGTCGAGCAGTTCATCGACGTCGCGACACCGATCGTGTCGAGCATGTGCGCGAGGTCGGCAGACGACGGACCGATGTGGCGACGGACGAATTCGTCGGGCTCGAACAGTTCGGTGATGGGCGTGGACACGCAGGCCTCCAAGAGGTGGTCGGCCCCCGCTGTCATCGATACCTGAGAGTTTGATCCCCGTCGGCGGATCGACGCAGCTCGTCGATCACTTTCCAGCGTGCCTGCTCCGACCGGTCCGGGTGCCTGAGAGATTCCGGGGTGGTTGCTCCTTCGGCGCCACTTCGTTGCGGCTCTCCCGATCAGAGACAATGGCAATTCGGTTGTCCCGAAACGTTACACGACGGGTCTGACCCATCACGTGACGCGTCACGTGACGGGTCAGACCCGTCACGTGACGGTCAGCGGGCGGCGCGCTCTTCTTCGTACTTGCCGATCTCGGTGAGCTGGGCGCCGAGGGTGGCGTCGACCCAGCGGGTGCCGGCGTCGATGATCTTGTCGTAGCTCGCCTGCACCGGCGCGGCCTGACCGGTGAAGTGCGGCATCACCTCGTAGGCGAACAGCTCCCAGTGGTCCTTCGTCGCCTGCCAGTTCGCGAAGTCGGCGCCCATCATCATGTAGCAGCCGAACCCGCCGGTCTTCTCCTGCAGCCGCTCGATCTGGGCGATCGCCATCTCGGGCGTGCCGATCACCATCCGACCCGACTCGTTCATGAAGTCGACGAACTCGTCGTAGTCGGTCGGCGGGCCCGGCTCGTTCGGGTCGCCCATCGGCAGGATGTGGCTGAGGTAGTCGAACACCCACTGGAGCCCGTACCTGCAGTTCTCGCGGGCCTTGCGCTTCGGTCTCGGCGATGTGCATCGGACCCATCAGCCGCCAGTCGGCACGATCGGCGGTGTGTCCGTTGAGCGCCGCCTCCTCCTGCCAGACGTTGAAGTTGTAGTCGAGCACCCCGAATCCGGCGGGCTCGGTCGCCGCGATCGACATCAGCCCGGTGCCGTAGCGGCCGGCAAGTTTCGAGCCCGACGGCGACACCGACGACACGAGCGCCACGTCGAAGTCGCTGTACGGGCGCATCTGCAGCACCGCCTCGTCGCACGTGAACCAGTCGGTCTTCTCGGTCACGACCTCGCCGGCGAACAACCGCATCATCACGTCGAACGCCTGGTGCATGCGGGGCCGCTGGTCGTTCGGGTCGATCCCGAGCATCGCCGCGTCGGAGGTGAGCTGCCCGGGACCGGCGCCGAACATCATCCGCCCGCGGGTGAGATGGTCGAGCTGCACGATGCGGTCGGCGAGCACGAACGGGTGGTGGTACGGGAGCGAGTTCACGCCCGTGCCGAGCTTGATGTGCGTCGTGCGCTGCGACGCCGCAGCGATGAACACCTCGGGGCTCGCGATCAGCTCCGAGCCGGCCGAGTGGTGCTCGCCGATCCACGCCTCGTGATAGCCCGAGCCGGTCGAGGTGCTCGATCAGCTCGAGGTCGCGGTGCATCGCGAGCGTCGGGTTCACCCCGGTCTTGTGCATCGGCGGGAGGAAGATCCCGAAACGCAGCGGCTGATCGATCGTGAAGCTCGGCATGCCACGATCTTTCCATGAACTCCGGAACCACCACGATGTCGAACGTGCTCCAGCGGGCGTCGCATCTCGCTCGACGGCGAGTGGAACGTGATCGTCGACCCGTACGAGATGGGCTACATCGGGATCCTCGAGCAGCGCAACGATCGCGGCTTCTTCCGAGACCACACGCCTCGACATCCGGGCGATCGCGTGGAGTACGACTTCGACACCTCGCCGACGCTGACCGTGCCGGGCGACTGGAACACACAGGACGAACGCCTGCACTACTACGAGGGCACCGTCTGGTATCGGCGCAAGGTCGGCGTGCACAGCGGACCAGGTGGCGACCGGCCGGGTGTTCCTCCACGTCGGCGCCGCGAACCACACGAGCCGGGTGTTCCTCGACGGCCAAGAACTGGCCACCCACGCCGGCGGCTTCGGGCCCTACGCGGTCGAGCTGACCGGACGCCTCGACGCCGGCGAGCACTCGCTGGTCATCCAGGTCGACAACCGCCGAGAGCGGGATCGGATCCCGGCGATGCGATCGGACTGGTGGAACTTCGGCGGGCTGACCCGCTCGGTCGACCTCGTCTTCGTCCCCGACACGTTCCTCCGGCATGCGTGGCTCACGATGGCGCCCGACGGACGGGTGGTCGGGGGAGTGGAGCTCGACGGCGGCGAGGACCCAATCCGCCTCCGGATCCCCGAACTCGGCGTCGACACCGTGCTCGCGCCGTCGACCGAACGGTCGGTTCGACCTCGACATCGAGCGACTCGAACGCTGGCATCCCGGACGACCTCGCCTGTACGCCGTCGAGTGGACCTGTGGTCACGACGTGGTCGTCGACCAGGTCGGCTTCCGCACGATCGAAACCGACGGCACCCGCATCCTGGTCAACGGCGAGGTGACGTTCCTCCGCGGGATCTCGATGCACGCCGAGGCGATGTCGGGCGGACGCCGCTCCCACGGACCGCCGACGCCGCCGAGATGTTCGATGCGGCGGAAGCGCCTCGGCGTGAACTTCGTTCGGCTCGCGCACTATCAGCACGACGAACACATGGTCCGCGAGGCCGACCGGCGCGGCATCCTCGCCTGGTGCGAGCTGCCCGTGTACTGGGGCATCGCCTTCGACCAGCCGCACGTGCTGGACAACGCCCGCGAACAACTCGACGAACTCGTGACCCGCGACCGCAGCCGTGCCTCGGTGATCTTCTGGTCGGTCGCCAACGAGACGATGCCGTCGCCCGAGCGCACCGCCTTCCTCACGACCCTCGCCGACCGGGCCCGCGAGCTCGACCCGACCCGGCTCGTCTCGGCCGCACTGCTCACGCTGCCCACCGATGCCCAGGAACACCACGTCGACGACCCGCTCGGCGCCGTCGTCGATGTCGTGGCGATCAACCAGTACCTCGGCTGGTACTACGGCCGGCGCGAGACGATCGCCGACGACCCGCTGGTCGACACCGTTCGACAAGCCGATCGTGTTCACCGAGATGGGCGCCGGAGCGAAAGCCGGGCATCCACGGCGACGACGGCCAGATCTGGACCGAAGAGTTCCAGGCGGCGGTGTACGCCGCACACATCGAGATGGTCGAAGCGAACCGTTCCGACACCGACGGGGGAGCGGTCGCCGGCATGTCGCCGTGGATCCTGAAGGACTTCCGTGCTCCGGTCCGGGTCCTCCCCGGCATCCAGGACGGCTACAACCGCAAGGGTCTGGTCAGCGAGGAGGGCGAACCGAAACTGGCCTTCGACGTCCTCCGCTCGTACTACGACCGCATGTCGCCGGACGTCGCTGAGACACGCTGACCCGATCGCACGGCTGACCGCGGTGCTACACACGACCGATGGCGCTGATCTCGTTTCCCGGCTCGGCTGAACGCATGGGCGGAGCACCGCCCCGACGCCCCGGCGGTCACGTGCGGCTCCTCGACGATCACCCGGACCGAACTGCAGTCGGCAGGTCGGCGGCTGGGTCGCGAGTTGCAGGCATCTCGGTGTCGAGCACGGCGATTTCGTCACGGTGGCCCTCCCGAACTCGGTCGAGTGGTTCATCACCTACGTCGCCTGTTGGAACATCGGCGCCATCCCCCAACCGGTGTCGGCCAGGCTGCCCGCGCGCGAACTCGCGGCGATCGTCGAACTCGCCGACTCGACGGTGGTCGTCGGAGCGCCCGGATTCCGCCATGTCGATGCTGCCCGACAGCATCCACCATCTCTCGATCGGCCACCGCTCCGGTACCGACTACTCGGACGATCCGCTCCCTGACGCGATCTCGCCGGCCTGGAAGGCGCCGACGTCGGGCGGCTCGACCGGCCGACCGAAGCTCATCGTGTCCGGTGACCCCGCGGTCTACGACACCGAAGCGCCGCTCCCGCTCGGTTTGGCGCCGAGGGGTGTCTGGTCGATGCCCGGGCCGCTCTACCACAACGGTCCCGGCGGTCTGGGCGTGCCAGGCGCTGCTGTCGGGCAACCACGTCGTCGCTGCTCCCGAAGTTCGACGCGGAGGACACGCTCGCCGCGATCGAGACCCACCGCGCCGACGTCACCTACATGGTGCCGACGATGATGAAGCGGATCCTGCGCCTCGACGACGACGTCCGGCTCGGCTTCGACCTGTCGTCGCTGCGCGTCCTGTGGCACCTCGCCGAGCCGTGCCCATCCTGGCTGAAGGAGGCGTACATCGACTGGCTCGGCGCCGAGCGGATCTTCGAGCTGTACGCCGGGACCGAAGCTCAGGCGGCCACGATCATCACCGGCACCGAGTGGCTCGCCCACCGCGGTTCGGTCGGCCGGGTCACGAGCGGCGAGATGAAGATCTGCGACGCCGACGGCAACGAACTGCCGGCGGGGGAGGAGGGCGAGGTGTGGATGCGCGCGACCCGCGAGGCCCCGACCTACGCGTACCTCGGCGCCGAGGCGAAGACACTGGATGGCGGGTGGGAGTCGCTCGGCGACATCGGCTGGTTCGACGCCGACGGATACCTCTACCTGGGCGATCGCGTCGTCCGACATGATCCTGAGTGGCGGTGCGAACATCTACCCGGCCGAGATCGAGGCCGCGCTGAACGAACACCCGGCAGTGCATTCGTGCGCCGTGATCGGGCTCCCCGCACGACGACCGCGGGAACGACGTCCATGCGATCGTCGAGGCCGACGAGTCGCAGGTGTCGACGGCGAGGACCTGCTCGCCTTCCTGGCCGACCGCCTGGCGACCTACAAACTGCCGCGGACGATCGAGTACGTGACCGACCCGCTCCGCGACGACGCCGGCAAGGTGCGCCGGTCCACACTCCGAACGGAACGGCTCGCGTCGTCCCCGACGACCAGCTGACCTGCCTCCCCGCCCGCCGCCCTCGACGGCAGTACGCTCGCAGCGTGCGTAGCCACCGACGCGAGGGCGCCGATTCCGACACCGTCGACGCCACGCTCGCCGGATCACTCGAGTCGCTCGACGACGCATTGAACTACCGCGACTGGATCGTCGACCTCGCAGCGCCGCACCTCGGCGACCGGCTGCTCGAAGTCGGAGCGGGCCACGGCACCTTCACCGAACGATTCGCCGATTTCGGCACCGTCGTGGCCGTCGAGCCAGGAGAGTTCGCCGCAGCCCAGCTCAGCGAACGATTCGCAATGAACGACCGGGTGACCGCCGTCGCCGGTGTCGCCGCCGACGTCGACGTCGACGGTTTCGATACTGCGGTCATGATCAACGTGCTCGAGCACATCGACGACGAGCAGGGGATCCTCGGCGATCTTCATCACCGTCTCGCTCCCGACGGCCACCTCGTGCTCTGGGTTCCCGCGTTCATGATGCTGTTCAGCGAATTCGACCACCGACTCGGGCACCACCGGCGCTATCGACGCCGTGAGCTGGAGACGCTCGTGGAGGCGAACGGTTTCGAATTGGTGACGAGCCGATACGTCAACCTGCCCGGCTGGTTCTCGTGGCTTCTGATGGTCCGACTGGCCCGGATCGAGCCGACGAATACCGCCACGATCCGGATCTTCGACCGTTGGATCGTGCCGCTCGTGCGGTGGGTCGAGGACCGGATCCGGATGCCGTTCGGGCAGTCGGTCTTCCTCGTCGCTCGCCGGGTGGGCTGATGCTGGCGGCGAAGCGTGTGGCGGTCGTCGCCCTCGCCTTGGTGCTTGCTGGCGCGCTCTGGGTGCGATTCGGATACGAGCCGGATCCAGGGAGCCACCGGATCACTGTCGAACATCTCGACGCCGCCGACGGCGACTTCGCGCCGTTCGACGTCGTCATCGAGCCGGTCGACGGCGCGCTCGTCGGCCTGCCGGCGCGGCTGAGACCCGGCTGGACCGATGCCGGGTTCGGCGTCGGCACGCTCAACACCCGAGGCGGGGCCATGACCGTCGACGGTCAAATGGGTCCGCGCGCGGTCGTCAATTGGAACAGCACCGGGCCCGGAACGTTGCGGGTCAGCGTCGACGGCATCGAGCAGGAGACCGTGATCGCCACCGAGGCGGGTAGCGGCGGCGTCGTCCTCGACTTCGCGCTGCGACCCCAGCTCCAGTCGTTGCTGCTCTTCGCCGTGTTCTTCGGATGGGCCCTGTTCGGAGTGATGATGCTCGCTGATCAAGCGAGCGACACCCTCCGCCGCTTGCTGCCGCGACGGACCGTTCATCGGGTAGCGGTCGCCATTGGCGTCGTGGCGTCGGCGGCCGTGATCATCGTGGCCGTCCCGATCGCGCGACCCGCCGTCGTGCGCTACGACGTGGTGGTTCAGCCCGTCGGCACAACGCAACTGGCCGTCCGGCTCGAGACGGCGTCCGGCGACGTCCAGCAACGTCGAGCCCTCGACATATCTCCCGGTTGGATGGGACTCACCGGTGCGGTCAACACCATCGAAGCCCTGCCACTGAACTGGACCTTCGTCGGCAGCCCCGACGACCGCCTTGTGGTCGACGGGTTCCCGCTCGACGCCCAGGTGCTGATCGACGTGAACGGCGAGCGAACAGAAACGGCAGCGGGGCCGGCATCGGGGCATTTCCTCCGAGAGCTCGGAGCGCCCGTTTCCCGGCTCGATCGCGCGATGCTCGGGGCGTCGTGGCTCGCCGACATCGTCCTCGCTGCTCGCGCGTCGGCCTTGCCGTAGTGGGCCTCATCGAACGGTGGCGTCGCCGCGGCGCCACCGCCGACGCACCGACGAGGCCGGGTGTGCTCCACTTCGCCGCGTTCCCGATGGCGGTCTGGACGAGCCTCGTGGTGGTGTTCTGGCCGGGGATGATGAATCCCGACTCGGTCAGCCAGTGGCGTCAGGTCGAAGACGGAAACCTCCAGGACTGGCATCCATATCCGGTCAACGTCGCCTGGGGGTTGCTCCAGAAGATCGTCGACCTCCCCGCGTTGCCGATCCTGATCGTCGCCGGCTCGGTCGCACTCCTCGTCGGCTATGTGGCCGATCGAGCCCTCCGAATCGGCGCTCCCCGGTGGGCTGCGTGGACCATCGTCATCGGCGTTGCGGTGTTCCCGATCACCTCGATCCTCACGGTCTCGCTGTGGAAGGACATCATCATGGGGGTCGGCGTACTGGCCCTCGCGGTTGCGCTCTGGCGCTCGGAGCAGACCGATGGGAGGTGGCTCGGCGAGCGAAGGCTGCGCATCGCGTTCACTGTGGCCGCCTGTCTCACGATCTGGCTGAGCCGCCACAACGGGTGGCCGATCGCCATCCTCCCGCTCCTGGCGGTCCTGTTGCTCCGCCCCAACGCTCGTCGGGGCGTGGCCAGCGTCCTCCTGATCACGGTCGCCTTCGCCATGTTCGTGCGGGTTCCGCTCAAGCAGATGCTCGACGTGGGCGACAGCCCGGTCACCACGATCGCCCTGCTCCAGCGAGTTGCCGCCCACGTCCAGGCCGGCACCGAGATCCCACTGGCCGACCAAGAGTTCCTCGATACCCTTCGCCCCCTTGACGAAGACTGGCCGTACGAATGCCAGACCGTCCAGACGACATGGGCCGGCCCCGAAGCGATCCCGTTCCCTCGTACGTGAACGAAGGTGACCGGCTCCGGGAGATCTGGCTCGGGCTTGCGCTCGAGAATCCCCAGGTGGAACTCGCTCACATCGCATGCTCCAGCCAGATCTTGTGGAGAATCACCGATGGAGGATCGAACACCTACACCTACTTCATCGACGGTGACACACGGCCCGGGTTCGTCGACACGATTCCGATCCGCGACGGCAGGATGCCGATGGAAGCGCACCCGTCCCGCGAGTTGGCCCGTCGTGTCTTCGACGCGTACGACGGGGTACCGTCGCCGCTGAAGCGACCGGCACTCGCAACGTACGCACTCTTCGGGCTGGCCTCAGCGGTGGCTGTACGGCGGCGCACGTTGACGCCGATCATCGTCATTTCACCCGCCATCATCCAGACACTGACGTTGATTCCGACTACCCTCGTCCAGGACACCCGATTCCAGTACGGCACGGTCCTCGTCGCCGTGGTCGCCTGCCCGCTGCTGGTGGCCGATCTCGTGCGCTCACGCGCCGGTCAGGCTGCCGACGACCTTGGAGAGTCGCCGGAGCCCCAGACGCTGTCCGACCGGTGAGTAGGCACCGATGCAGTACATCGCGTGCACGCCGTCGCGCCAGCCGATCTTCTTGCCCTCGTCGTAGGTTCGACCCCGGTAGCTGATCCCGACCTCGTACACACGGCAACGCAGCGCCGCCACCTTCGCGGTGATCTCGGGTTCGAACCCGAAGCGGTCCTGCTCGATCTCGATCGACTGGATGATCTCGGTACGAAACGCCTTGTAGCAGGTCTCCATGTCGGTGAGGTTGAGGTTCGTTGCGACGTTCGACGCCAGCGTGAGCAGGCGATTGCCGACCGTGTGCCAGAAGTACAGCACCCGCTGCTCCCGACCGCCGCGGAAACGCGAGCCGTACACGACGTCCGCGTCACCGGCGAGCAGCGGTCCGAGCACGAGCGAATACTCAGCCGGGTCGTACTCGAGATCGGCGTCCTGAACGATCACGAGCGGTCGACGCGCTCGGGCGAACCCGGTCCTCAACGCGGCACCCTTGCCGCGATTCACCGGGTGGCGGACGACTTCGACACGTTCGTCGACGACCGAACGGACGATGTCGAGGGTACCGTCGGTCGAAGCATCGTCGACCACGATCACCTGGCCGACCAGATCGGACGCCAGCACCCGTTCGAGCAGCGCTCCCACCGAGTCCTCCTCGTTGAAGCAAGGGACCACGACGCTCAACGGCCGGTCGGCTCGGATTGCGCTCGATTCGCTGGCCGCCATCGGCTGCGACGCTAGTCGCCGCGCCCATGAACGACCGGATTCAGGTGAAGCTCGACTGGTACTGCGGTGTGGTGTTGCCGCAGTCGTCGATCGCCTTCACGTACGGGTACGGGTTGACCGCACCGCCGCCACCGGGGTGCACCTCGAAGTGCAGGTGGGGAGTCGCGCTCGAGCCCGTGTTCCCGACGAAACCGATCACGTCGCCCGCCTTGCACCTGCGTCCCGACCGTCACGCCCGGAGCGAACGCGGACAGGTGGAGGTACGTGAAGTAGGTGCCGTTCGCCTGCGTCGAGTCGCAACCCGTTGCCGGCCAGCGCGCCCGGCTGGTCCCAGTAGAGCTTGGAGATCTCGCCGTCGGCGACCGCGTAGAGCAGGTTGCCCTCGTTGGCGATGATGTCGACACCCTCGTGCGTGCGTCCGCCACCACGGGCGGCACCCCACGTGTCACCGAAGAAGCATCGACCCTGAACCGGGAACCGCTCGAGCACGACGCCGCCGCCCCGAGTTCGGGTTGGCTACGCCCTGGCCGCCCCCGGAACCCAGTGCGAGCAGCTTGCACGCCGCGCTCGGTCGTGACACCGGTCTGGGGGATCCCGTTGACCTTCTGGAACGCCTGGAGCGCCGTCTTGGTGGCGTTGCCGAACACGCCGTCGGCGCCGCCTCGGACCACGAGGCCGGTGCTCTGCAACGCACGCTGGAGTTCGGCGACCTGCGACCCTCGGGCTCCGACCGTCAGGCCGACGTAGGGATTGCTCGAGGTGGCCGGCGGGGGAGTGGACGCCGGACGGTGTGCTGCCGGCGAACGGGATCGGTCCCGCGGCTCGCTGCCGAGGCCGAGCTTGTCGATCGTCGCCTGGTTGACAGTTCCGTCAGCGGTGACGCCGACCGACGTCTGGTAGGAGGTCAGCGCCGTCTTGGTGACGTTGCCGAAGGCGCCGTCTGCGCCGCCGCGAACGGTGACACCGGCTGCGATCAAGGCCTGCTGCACGTCCTTCACCGCCGAACCACGAGCGCCGACCTTCAGGCCGAGATAGGGACTGTTGGCGTCAGCAGGCGGCGTTGAGGGGCCCCCGCCGAACCCAGCTTCAGCATCTGTCCGCACCGCGTTCGCTGAGCACGCCCGACTGCGGGATGCCGTTGAACCCCTGGAAGGCCTTGAGCGCCGCTGGTCGTTGCGGGTCCAAAGACACCGTCGGCACCACCCCGGAGCACGAGACCGGTGTTCTGGAGCGCGACCTGCAGTTCTTTCACCTTGTCGCCATTCGCACCCTGCTCGCAGCCCGACATAGGGGTTGCTGCTGGTCGCAGGGGGAGCGGTCGGCGTCGAGGCGGCGGGAGTGCGCCGCGACGTACCGAGCCCGAGAGCTGCGGCGGTCCTGATGCGTGATGCCCACCGGTCTGGTGAAACCCGTTCCAGCGCTGGAACTGCTTGACCGGCGGTCGTCGTCGCTGGGCCCGTACACGCCGTCGACGCCACCAGCGACGTAGACGCCGTTCGCTGCGAGCCGCCGCTGCACGTCGCTCACGGCTGGTCCGCGCGCTCCCTGGCGCAGGCCCGACGTAGCCGGACGAGGTGGATCCACCGCTCGATGACGACCGACCTCCGGACCCTGCCGACGGCAAGCGCGTTCGAGGTGGCCTGATCGACCTCACCGGTCGCCGGAAGCCCGTGCGACGACTGGAACTCGACGACTGCACCGCCGCGTGGCCGGCCCGAACACACCGTCGGCACCGCCGGGCACGTTGATTCCGGCAGCGATCAGGGCGCGCTGCAGCGACGTGACATCGCTGCCCTGCGCACCCGACGCGGAGCCCGACGAAGCCGGACTGCAGCGATCGGGGCCTCGACCGGGGAGCCGGGGGCTGCCGACGCCACCGTCGAAGGCGAGCCGACAATCCGACGACAGCAACCGCCGACGCGCACGCCGCGCGGAGCATCAGCCGCCGGAGTGAGCGTGGAGCCGCGAACGGGGGTTGTTGCAGACTGAGTGAAGTCATGGACGACGGGCCTCCTGCATGAAGTAGAGATCGGTCCACCCGCGCTACGACTCAAATCTCAACTCGATCAGGTCGAGACATCCGACAGCCGGAGCCACGACTCGACGAATGCCGTGGTGACCTCAGAACACCCCAGCTCAGCGAGCGGGGAGTGAGTTCGCGGGGACCACTATGACGGAGTCTTGACGAGATGTCCATTCAGTTACGTTGAATTGACATAACGGACATTATCGGCGCTCCGCCGAGAGCGGCAACGAGGTGGCTTCGCCGTCGGTCGCGCCTCCTCCGAACCGCCGAGAATGCTCCGCTCGCCCTCATCTCCGACCCGCAGTGCTGCTGCGGTGTCCGCCTCGACCATCCGGCGGACGTGTCGACCCTTCGCTCGAGCCCCGTCATTCGCAAATTGCGGCGGATCGTGACGGTGGCGTCACGATCCGCCGCAATTTCGCGGCGACTGGTGGAGTGCGGCCGGTGATCGAGTGGCCCGACTTCCCCCCGCCCGACGGGCCAGCGTGGTCTATTTCGTCATGACGATTTGTCGGGGGTGGGGGTGGCCGCGGACGAGTTCGCGGTCGCGGAGCGGTCGGGCACTCTCGAGCAGCCAGTCGAGGGCGGCCTTGCAGTTCGCGGTTGCTCAACGGGCCCCGTTCGGCGAGGTCGCGCTCGGTGTCGTCGACGGCACAGGCGAGCATGTAGAGGTCGTCGTGCAGTCGGTCGAGTTCGTCGCGACGAATCACGATTTCGTTCGCGCCGAGCGCCAGTTCAGCGGCTCGCTGCCGCGACACCCAGTCCCATTGCCGGCAGCGCTGGCTGCAGAACTCACGGGGCCGTCCCGGGCCCGATCGGGCCTCCAGCACGCGACGACACCACCGACATCGCTCCCCTGGGCGGCTCGACCGAGTCGCCGCGATTCCGTCATGACGAAACGTGCTCGACCGCCAATCGGATGCGGACCGCGGTCCCGCGGACGGCGTCGCGCCGCGACCGACTCCGGAGCCTCACGGTCACGCTGGCTGCGGCACGCTCGCCGGCGTCCGCACGGTGGCTGGCGACCGATCGTCTGCGACAATCGGCCACGTGATCGACCTCCCCCCTGCCCCCGACCGCGCCTTCGCCAGCGACAACGCTGCCGGCGCCCACCCCGCCGTCGTCGAGGCCGTCGTCGCCGCCAACGCCGGCCATGCACTCGCCTACGGCGTCCGACGACCACACCGCGGAGTGCGCAAGCCCGCTTCCGTGACCTGTTCGGCGCCGACGTCGTCACCCGGGTGTGCTTCAACGGCACCGGCGCCAACGTCGCCGCGCTCGCCACGATGATGGGATCGCTCCGCGGGCCCGCACCACGCGATCGTCTGCACCGACTGGTCGCACATCGCCGCGGACGAGACCGGCGCCCCCGAACGGGTGCTCGGTACGAAGCTGATCGAGCTCCCCTCACCCGACGCGAAGATCACGCCCGAGATGCTCGAGAGCGTCGGCGCACCTCCAAGGCGTCCAGCATCACGTCCAGCCCGGCATCGTGTCGATCACCCAGCCCACCGAGCTGGGCACGCTGTACACCTCCGGCCGAGATCGCCGCGGTCTGCGACACGGCCCATCGGATGGGCATGCTCGTCCACCTCGACGGTGCACGCATCGCCAACGCCACCGCAGCACTCGGCGGCGACACCGCCGCGCTGCGCAGCTTCACGATCGATGCCGGTGTCGACGTGCGTGAGCTTCGGCGGCACGAAGAACGGTGCATTCGGCGCCGAAGCCGTCGTCTTCCTCGATCCCGAGCCTCGCCGATCGGCTCGGAGTACGTACGCAAACAGGTCACGCAGCTGCCGTCGAAGATGCGGTATCTCTCCGCCCAGTTCAACGCGCTCCTCCGACGACGATCTGTGGATCGACGCTCGGACAACACTCCAACTCGATGGCGACGCATCTCCACGAACTCGTCGCCGACCTCGCCGCGCGTCGACCTCGGCGCGCCCCCGCAGGTCAACAGCCTGTTTCCCCGCCTGCCAGCCGACTGGATCGAACCGCTCCGCGACTGGTGCTTCTTCTGGGACTGGGACGTCACCGTCGCATCAGGTGCGCTGGATGACCGCCTGGGACACCACCGAACGGACGTCGAGCGGTTCGCAGCCGGCGTCAGGGCGATCGTCGCCGCCGCAATCGAGAACGGTCTGAGAAAGGTTGCAGACGACAATTGACTGTGCGGTTGATTTCATCTACTGTCCCCCTCGCACCGCCGGAAGAGACTGTCGAACCTGGGGAGATCGACAGTCGGAAAACACTCGAGGGGAACGAGTTCATGACGACCATTGACCTGCCAGCTGCGTTGATCGAAGCTGACGACTGGATGAGCGACGGAGCCTGCAAAGGCCTGACCCATCTGTTCTTTCCGACTGCGGCCGAACGGCCCCAAGCTCGGGAACGTCGAGAATCCGCAGCACAGGCGATCTGCGCCGGATGCTCCGTGCGCACGCAATGCATGGAGTTCGCACGCGACCACCACGAGTACGGTTTCTGGGGTGGCGAATCCGAGGACGAGCGCCACGCCGCCGGATTCCGCCTGATCGCACCCATCGGTGTCCGAGCCCGCGCCAGCTGACACGTTCGACGTCGTCGTCGTCGGCAGCCTCAATCTCGATCTCGTCGTCCGCACACCACGCCTGCCGGGCCCCGGCGAGACGGTGTCCGGGTCCGACTACCAGGAGTTTCCTGGTGGCAAGGGACTCAACCAGGCGGTCGCCGCTGCGCGGTGCGGAGCCTCGGTCGCATTCGTCGGCGCGGTCGGCGACGACGACGCCGGGCCACCGCCTCCGCGAGCGTCGTGCGTACCGAAGGGCATCGACGAACGCTGGCTGGTCACCGTGCCCGACGTCGCGACCGGTCGCGCGCTGATCGCGGTCGACGACCACGCCGAGAACTCGATCGTGGTCGTGCCGGGAGCCAACGGCCACGTCCGATGGCCGGACGTCGACGCCTCCGACCGGAACCGTCGTGCTCGCCCAACTCGAAGTACCCGTCGGCAGCCGTCGATGCGCGCGTTCGCTGCCGCCCGGGCACGGGGTTCGACCACGATCCTGAACCCCGCGCCGGCCGCCCAGCTCCCGGACTCGACGATCGCGGCGCCTCGACTCGATCGTGCCGAACGAACACGAGGTCGGCCGTACTCGGAGGCGTCGATCAGCTGCTCGACTCCGGCGTCGGCACCGTCGTCACGACGCTCGGCGCACGCGGTGTCCGCATCGACACGCCGCGACGCGGACCTCGACCGAAGCGCCGTTTCCGGTCGTGCCGATCGACACGACCGGAGCCGGTGATGCATTCTGCGGCAACCTCGCGGCACGACTCGCGGCCGGCGACGACCTGCCGTCGCGGTCCGATGGGCCAGCGCCGCGGGCGCACTGGCGACCACCGTCGCCGGCGCCGTGCCATCGCTCCCCCGCCGCGCGGCCGATCCGGGCGCTGCTCGACGCGCGCCTGAGCCGGCGCCCGAGCGGCGAGAGTCGTCAGTCGAGGCGGCGCAGCTCGGTTCGGTACTGCGACCGCCCGCCGGACGTACTCCTGGCTGCCCGCGATCGATGTCCTCGCGGCGGGCCCGGCCCTCCTTGATCGTCGGCCGGCGTCCCGACGGCGATCGCCCCGCTCGGCACCTCGGTGTCGTTCAGGACGACGGCGTTCGCCGCCACGATCGACCCCGTCCGGATCACACACCGGTGCAGGACCATCGAGGCGTTGCCGATCAGGACGTGATCCTCGATCGTGCACCCTTCGAGATGGATCAGGTGACCGAGCACGCAGTCGTTGCCGACGATCGTGGGCCACTCCGGCGTGGTGTGCAGCACGGCGTTGTCCTGGACACTCGTGCGTTCACCGATCCGGATCTCTCCACCGTCGCCCCGGATGACCGCGCCCGGCCACACCGACGACGGCGCACCGATCGTGACCGATCCGATGATCGTCGCCTCGGGATGCACGAACGCGTCACCACTGATCGAAGGTTCCTGATCACCGAGTGCGTAGATGGCCACGGCGGCACCGTATCGAGATCGTTTCTCCCACCGCGAACCGGTACCTTGGACGTCTATGCCCCGCAGGATTGACATCGAGCTGACGAGCGCGCTCGCCGACGGCTCTTGGACATGGCGTGCAGCCGGAGCCCGCGTGCCGAAAGGCGTGCTCGACGGGGGAATCCTCCCCGACGGCGCGAAGGTCGGCGACGAGCTGAAGGTCGAAGTCGAGCAGGAACTCGACGGCATCGAGGTGCACGTCGGTGGTCAAGGGACGCGAGAAGGCCGCGCCCGATCTGCTCGAGCTGCTTCCGGTGGAGGAGAACTTCCAGGCCGTCATCGAGACCCGCGCGAAGCGCGACCGGGGCGGGCGCGACGGGCGCGGTGACCGTGATGGCAAGCGTGGTCGACGGGACGATCGTGGTGGACGCGGCGACCGGGGTGGACGCGGCGACGGGCGTGACGCGGCGACGGACGTCGTCGCGACGGCGACTCCCGTGGGCGCGGTGATGGACCGCGACGGAGGCGGGGATGGCCGCGGCGACCGCCGTGGGCCCCGCCGCCCGCACTTCGATCCGCCGCCCGAGGTCCCACAGCGCCCGAAGCCGAAGCGGCTCCGCCCGGGCAAGGCCCGCCGCAACGAGGTCCTCGCCGAGATCCCCGAGGAGCAGCGCCCGATCGCCGAACTCGCGATCCAGGGCATGGCAGCGGTCCGGTCCCGCCTCGCCGAGGACAACAAGAAGCTCGCCGCCGAGGGCAAGCCGACGATGCCCGAGGACAGCGTGCTGAAGATGGCCGAGGGCCTGATGCCGAAGCTCCGCGTCGCCGATTGGCTCGACCGTGCCGAGGCCACCCAGCGTCAGATGGAACACCTCGACCTGCGCGATCTGCGCAGCGTGGTCGCCGCCAGCGACGATCCGATCGTCGCCCGAGACGAATCGACGCGCGAGCTCGCCGCCAAGCTCAAGGCGGACCTCGTCAAGAAGCAGGAGCAGGAACTCAAGCTCTGGCTCGAAGACGTCGATGCGGCGCTCACCGTCGGACGGTCGATTCGGGCGCTGCGGCTCTCGTCGCAGCCACCGAAGGCCGGCGTGATGTTCCCGCCCGAACTCGCCCGCAAGCTCGGCGCCGCGGCGACCGCCGGCCTCACGGCCGACGACTCATCCGACCGCTGGGCCGCGGTGATGGAGGCGGCGGCCTTCTCCCCCGTGCGGGCCCTCGTGACCCCGGCGCGAGCCACCGACGACGATCACCGACGATCTGCGCAAGACCGCGCTGCGACTCGGTCCGCTGCTCCCGCAGATCGCCGCGCTGCTCGGCGTCGAGGTTCCGGCCGACGCACCGCGGCCCGAAGCCGCTGCGCCCCGGCCCGCGCAACGACAAGCGCAAGAAGCCCGCCGTCACGCGACAACCGTGACGGCCGGGACGGCGCGCAAACGCTCCGATCGCGGCCCGAAGGCTGCGCCGACGGCGGACAAGCGCCCGGCGCGACAAGCCGCCCGGCGGACAGAGTGCACCGTCCGAAGACCGGCCGCCGAGGACGACCGCCGGCGAAGGACTCGCCCGCGACGGCCGAGGCGCCGCGCCGCCGAGGCCACCGTCGCAGCAGATGCGCCGGCACGCGCGGCCATCGTCGAGCGCAAGCGACGCCGACGCCGAACGGACGCTGAGCCGGTCACCGCCGAGCCGGATCCAGTTTCCCCGGATGCCGACGACATCACTGACTCGCCGACCCGTCGTACGGGTGGGTCCGACCCACTGACCGCCGACGCGTGATTCGTTCCCTTCCGGGATCGAGTCTACGCTCGACGGTCATGTCTGACATCGTCACCTACGAGACCCGCGGGCGCATCGCGCTCATCACCCTGAACCGCCCCGAGGCACGCAACGCCGTCAACGGCGACGTCGCCGAGGCCATGGAGGCCGCCATCGACCAGATGGAGGCCGACGACGACGTCTGGATCGGTGTGCTCCAGGCGAACACCGAAGGACAGGCGAAGCCGGTGTTCTGCGCCGGGGCCGACCTGAAGGCGATCAACAGCGGCGACGCAGCACGTCTCAGCACCGCCCGCGGCAATTTCGCCGGGTTCGTCTACCGCGACCGCAAGAAGCCGGTCATCGTCGCCGTCGACGGCCTCGCGACGGCCGGTGGCTGCGAGATCGTTCTCGCGGCCGACCTGGTCGTGGCGACCACGCAGTCGGCGTTCGGTCTCGCCGAGGTCAAGCGCAACCTCGTCGCCGGCGCCGGTGGCCTGTTCCGCCTCCCACGTGCGATCGGCAAGTCAGCGGCGATGGAGGCGATCCTCACCGGTGAGCCGATCCCCGCCGCCCGCGCCTACGAACTGGGACTCGTGTCACGCCTGGTCGAGCCGGGCGAGGCGACCGACGAGGCGATGCGACTCGCCGATCAGATCACCGCCAACGCCCCGCTCGCGGTCTGGGAGAGCCGCAAGGTCGTGCTCGCAAGCGCACTACGAGGACGACGACACGCTCAAGAAGATGACGAACTCGGCGATGGGGACCGTGATGTCGTCGGAGGACCTCAAAGAGGGTCTCACGGCGTTCATCGAGAAGCGCGCCCCGCAGTGGACGGGTCGCTGATCGCTCAGAACTCGCGGTAGGTCGTGATCAGCCGGGCGACGATGCCGGCTCGCTCGTAGAGGTTCTTCGTGTGCCGGTCCCCCGGCAACGACTCACCCTGCACGGCCACGGCCCCAGCCGCTCTTCGCGCGTTCGATCAGCGCCGCGAGCAGCGCGTCGCCGAACCCGTTCTCCCGGGCGAGCGGCGTGACCCAGACCTGGTCGACTCGAATGATCCGATCGTGCGCCCAGCAACCCGACGAGATAGCCGACGACGACGTCGCCGATGTGGGCGACGAGCACGTCGACGCCGTCCGCACGGCACATCGATTCGACCAGTCGGACCCGACCTCGGGGTGCTCGACGAGCCAGCGATCGCCGCCACGCTCGCCGACCAGCGCCGCACGCGCCTCGCGCTCGAGCAGCAGCAGTTGGGCCAGGTCGTCGCCGCTGCCGGGATCGACCGGACGGACGTCGGGGTCGATCACCGATCGGCCAACTGCGCGAGCTTGCCGAGCACCGTTCGCCGCTGACGATTGGCCGACTCGTACCGTTCGATCGCCTCGCGATCCGTCGTGGTCGAGCGTCTCGAGTTTCGCCGACGATGTCGATCGCCGGCAACGTGTCGTAGTCGGGAAGCGCGAGGTCGCCGGCCGCCAGGTCGGTGGCCACCGGATCGTCGGACCGATCGACGTCGCCCGCTGCAGCGGGCTGCTCGAGGTCGTCCGGAGCGTCTTGGCGGTTGGTGGACCGCGGAGTACTCGGGGCGTCAGGCTCGAGACTTGTGCTCAGCTGCTTGATCCCCTGGTCGACGGCGAGTCGACCGATGAAGCGCGCATTGGACAACTCCCGCCGCGCCTCGTCCGACGGCGGCCGGGGCGTCTTCGACGAGCCTCGCTCCGAGCCCGAGCGGCGCGAAGACCAGAACGTCGACGGCGGCGCGCACCACGACCGACGGATCGGAGCGCTCGTCTGATCGCGTCATCGGACCGTACGGAATCAGGAGAAGATCGGACAGTCGTCGTCGCCGACGGGACAGTTCGGAGCCGACGACTTGACGAGCAGGAAACAGGAGGTGCACAACTGCTCGTTCTGCTGCTTCGGCTGCAGGCGTTCGCCGCCCTCGCCGCGGGTGTCGCCCGGCGCTTCGTCGACCTCATCGTCATCGTCGTCATCGTCGTCGGTCGCGACGAGACGATCCTTCAGGATCTTGTCGAGGTCTTCTTCGACGTCGTCGTCGTCGACGAGGTCCTCGTCGTCGTCGTCGTCTTCATCGTCCTTGCGCTTCTTGCGCTTGGTTCGAGGCGCTCTCGTCGGCGGCGGTCGTCGTCGTCGTCGTCGTCGTCAGTCAACATCGTCGTCGTCATCATCGGCGGGCAGATCGTCGAGATCCTCGTCGAGTTCCTCCACATCAGGAGCTTCGACGTCTTCCTCCTCGTCGCCCTCTTCCTCTTCGGTGTCGTCGTCCAGGATTTCGTCGTCAGCCATGTTGCTCGTGATCGCTCAATCGTCGTGTCGCCTGCGGACAACCCATGCGAACGCAGGGTCGGTCCGGCGGAGCATACGCAACCACATCGCACGACCGTCGGAGGGCAAGATCGTGACACCGGTCACAATTCGGGTGCTGGTGCCCGTCGTGCCTCGGCGCGGCGCTCGGATTCGAGGCGCTCGAGTTCCGGCGCCTCGGTCGTCATGAAGCTCATCGCTTCGGCGAGCGCTCGGTGGCCGGCCTGTTCGGCGATCAGGCGATGCATGTCGAGCGCGACGCGTCGATACGACGGATGCCCCTGCGGCGACGAGCGCAGCTCGAGCATGTGGAACGCTTCACGAACGTTGAACTGCATGTTGTAGCGCATGCGGTACGCCATCGCGACGGCGTACGACGCCTGCTGCGGGTACGTGTCGAGGAGGTCGTCGTGCAACGACGCCGATCGCTGCATCGTCTCGTCGAACAGCGCGCCGACACCGGCCTCCTCGACGAGCTCGGGTCGGGTGTAGCCGTGGTTCGGCGTGAGCTTCTGCCATTCGATCGTGAGCATGCGGTGCCGCTGCATGTCGCGGAAGGCGCCGTAGTCGCTGAGCACGTCGAAGCGGTAGAAGCTGCGCTCGAACGCACGCCCCGGCTTGTGACGACGGTTCTTGCGTTCGCCGATGTAGGCCTTGAGCAGCGACACCCGCTCGTCGGCACCGAACCCGCGGACCTTGTCGAGGATCTGCGACTCCGGGAGCGACGAGTGCGAGTAGCAGATCGCCGCCAGGATGTTGTCTTCGGCGTCGGGGTCGAAGTCGACGAGTGTCACCTCGGGGCTCGGCTCGACCGGGGTTCCACCGAGCAGGTCGGCCACGAGTTCCGCCCGAGCGATCGCGGGTGTCGGCGAGGTAGTCGCTCCATTCGCCACCGCGCTCGGCGATGTCGACGCGTCGCAGGAAGCTCGGGATGACCTTGCGCAACTCGTGCAACATGAGGTCCGCGTAGTCGCGGGCCTCGGGCAGCGGGTGGGACGCGCATGCGAAGCAGCAGCGCCTCGAACGCCTGCCCGGTGCCGTAGATGCCGACGTTCGACGTCGCCGCGGCCGGAAGCATGCCGCGCACCGCATCGAGCGCCTTGGCCCGGGTGGCCGTGCGGTACACGAACTCGCTGTCGTCGGGGCCACGCTCGACCGTCGCTCGCACGTGGTCGGTGACGAACTCGGCGCACTGGCTGTACGCATCGAAGATGCGGTCGAGATCGCCGACGTACCGGGTGCCGAGCGGGCCGGCGAGGATCGCCGGATCGCGGTGGTAGCGGTACCGACCACCGAGCCGGCTGTCGTAGGCGATGTACCTCGTGCTCTGCTCGAGGTAGCTCATCAGCCGACCCCACTCGAGGATCTTCGTCAGCAGGTTCGAGGCCTGCTCGCACGCGAGGTGGACGCCCCCGAGCTGGGCGACCGAGTCGTCGCCGTAGTCGAAGAACACCCGCTCGTAGAGTTCCTCGGCCCGATCGAGGCCGATCGTCGCGTCGATCGACTGGTCGCCGCGGATGTCGAGATCGCCGACGAACTCGTCGAGGAAGAGCCGCCGCAGCGACTTCGGGCTGCGGCTGTAGCGGGCGAACAGGGCGCCCTTCACCACCTCGGGCAGGTTGACCAACGCGAACACCGGTCCGTCGAGATTGGTGAAATACCGCCGAAGGATGTCGGCTTCGTCCGAGGTGAACGACTCGGGCACGTACACAGCCACGGGGTCAGACTCTACGGCCCCGACGGCGCTCGGCCGGTGATCGTACGGAGTGCCCTGAGCAGGGGTCTCGCGAATCACGAGTGAACGACCGCGGCATCAGGGCGCACGGTGACGGTGATCGACCGAGCCGACCCGACGTCGACGCCGTCGGCGAACACCCGAAGTCGCACGTCGAAGTCGTACGTCGCAGACCGCACCGAGCGGGTCGTGATGTGGGGATGCGGCAGATGCGTTGCGTTCCGGAGCCGACGGCGCAACTCCCACCGCTGCCGCACGGTCATCGACTCGGCGACCACGAAGGTCTCGACTCGGCCATCGTTCGGATGGCCACGCGGCGCAACGTCGTAGCCGCCGATGAACTCGGCATTCATGACGGCCAGGACCGGACCACGCCAGGCGCCACCGCGCAGACGCCGACAGCCGCGCCACGACGTGCGCGACGGCGACGAGTGCCGCTCCCCCGTCGAGCGACACGTCGACGAGATCGACGGGAAACGCCATCAGCTCGTCGCGGTCGCCGACCGGACGCGACCCCATCGTGCGGAACAGGTCACCACCCGACGCCGCAACCGGGCGGCCCGGTGCCGTCGGTCAGCAGCGTCGGCCAGGTCCGCATCCGTCGCAGCGATCCTGAGCCCGTCCGGCCGCGCGACCGGTCGCCCCCAGTCGGATCCCTTCGAGATCGTCACCCGGCCACCGATCCGTCGAGCACGACGCCGCGGCGGGCTCCGTCGACCGCCTCGCCGCGGCTCGCCGGACTCGCGGAGTCCGGGGCAACGTCGCCACCTGACGCAAGCAGGTCGATCAGTTGCTTCATCGTGCGGACGAAGTCGCCACCGGTGAGCTCCTCCTCGTCGACGATCTCGGCGAAGCCCTCGCCGGCGACCCAGGCGTGGGCAACTGCGGCGAACGTCGGATCGGGCGGGCGGTGCTCGCCGAGCCCGACCGAGCGTTCCCGCGCCCGCAGATCGTCGCTCAGCGCCTCCAGCTGCTGCCAGCGGCCGCGGACCTCCTTCGACGAGAACCACGGGGCAGTCGGCGGTTCGGGGCTGCGGTGCTCGTAGACGACGCACGAGACGATCGCTGCGAGATCGGCGGCTCCGAGGCCGTCGAGCACGCCGCTCGCGAAGCATCTCGGCGACGAGCAGGTCGGTCTCGTGGAAGATGCCGGCGAGCATCTCTCCGTCGTCGGTCAGCGTCCACGCAGCGGTGTCGGCGTAGCCGTACGCGTCGAGGAGTTCGAGCACCCGGTCGAACTCCTGGCCGAGCGACTGGTTCTTGTCGTCGACGCGCTCCTGCAACCGTTCGATCTCCTGGACCAGCCGATCGGCTCGAGCCGCGGCCTCGAGGCGTTGACGCAGATCCGGGTCGCGGGCGACGTCGAGTTCGTCCGCTTGGACGCTGCGCGTCCTGTCGTCGTTGCTGACGGCGCCGTCGGGCGGTCGGAGCCGATCTGCGCGGTACGCAGCCGCTTGGCGACGTCGCGTCGGTACCCCTTGCGTTGCGGTCCGAAGTTCGGCGGCAGCTTGATCGAACCCGACCGGCTCGGGGAGGTCGACGAGATCCTCGCCGTCGATCTGCAGAACGTCCTCACCCTTCGTGATCGCGGTCAGCCGGACGCCCGCCTTGCGGTGGGCCGTCGCCACGACCGCGACCGGACCGCGGAAGTTGCCCTTGGACACCCGGATGATCGTGCCCGGCTTGAGCTTCGCCATCGCACCACGCATCTGGCCTGCCGATGCCTGACGCCGCTGCTGACGGTCGTCGGATTCGCGCCCGCCGGAGCGTCCGGTACTCGTCGATGTCGCCATACGGGCTCACCGCCTCGGTCCGCTTCTCCGCGAGCGTCGCACGCTTGCGTTCGAGCCGGGCCTCGATCCGCACGACGTCCCGATCGGCCTGGAACTGGGCGAACGACAGGTTGAGCAGACGATGCGACTCCTCGGCGCGTGTGCGTGCGGATCAGGTTCGCCGCCATGTTGTAGGTGGGCCGGAAGACCGAGCGAAGGTGGAACGACGAACTCGACTGCCAGCTGCGCCGCCTCGTCGAAACGCACCCACGGCGACCACAGGACGATCGCATCACCGGTCTCGTCGAGCCCGCGGCGCCCCGCCCGGCCGGTGAGCTGCGTGTACTGGCCGGGCGTGAGCTGCTCGTGGTGATCGCCGGTGAACTTCGTGAGCTTCTCGATCACGACCGAACGGGCGGGCATGTTGATCCCGACGGCGAGTGTCTCGGTGGCGAAGACCACCTTGACGAGCCCGTCGATGAAGCAGGCTTCGACGACTTCCTTCATCGCCGGCACCATCCCGGCATGGTGTGCGGCGACGCCGGCTTCGAGTTGGCGGACGAAACGTTCGTAGCCGAGCACCTCGAGATCGTCCGGATCGAGCCCGGCCAGGCGATCCTCGACGATCGCCCGGACCTCAGCCCGCTCGGCATCGGTACTGAGGACGATGCCGGCATCGACACACGCCTTGGCGGCTTCGTCGCACTGGGCACGGCTGAAGATGAAGAAGATCGCCGGCAGCAGCCTGCGATCGTCGAGCAGCTCGACGGTGTCGATCCGGCCCGGCGTCGCCAGTCGACGTCCACCCGACGCCGACGAACGCCGCGTGTCGCCACCGCGACGGTCGTCACGTCGGGGCCGGCGACGAGCGGCCGACTCGTCGAGGCGGAGCGCATCGCGGTTCAGGCCGCCACCGATGAACATCTCGAGCAGATGGAGCCGGTCGTTCGTCACGGTCGGCGACCAGGTACTTGTTCGACAGCTCGACCGGCCGCTTGCGTTCGACGACGGCGTCGGTCGGGCCCGCGGACGGTGCCGATCCAGTCGGCCAGCTCGGCGACGTTGCTCACCGTCGCCGAGAGGGCGATCAGGCGGATGTGATGTGGCAGGTGGATGATCACCTCCTCCCAGACCGGACCCCGGTAGGTGTCCTGCAGGAAGTGCACCTCGTCGACCACGACGGTTCCGAGGTCGCGTCAGGTCCCGACCGGCGTAGATCATGTTGCGCAACACCTCGGTCGTCATCACGACGATCGGTGCATCGCCGTTGATCGAGTTGTCCCCGGTCAGCAGGCCGACCGCGTCGTCGCCGTGGATCTCGACGAGGTCGCGGTACTTCTGGTTCGAGAGCGCCTTGATCGGTGCGGTGTAGAACGATCGGCGACCGTCGACGCGGTCGGCGGCGATGCCGTACTCGGCGACGACGGTCTTGCCGCTTCCGGTGGGTGCAGCGACCACGACGTTGCGCCCGGCGTCGAGCGCGTCGAATGCCTCCGTCTGGAATCGGTCGGGGGCGAACGGCAGCGGGCGACCAGCTCGCTGCGGTCGGGACGCACGGTCACCGGCGCTCAGACAGCGGCGCGAGCCCGGCGACGACCGACGACGTAGCCGATCAGCACCGCCAGGAAGTACAGCAGGATCATCGGGTACGGCCAGCATCATCAGCGTGACCGGGTCGCCCGACGGCGTGATCACGCGCGGCGAGCACAGAAGATCGCGACGATCGCGTACCGCCAGGCCCCGAGCAGCACGCGCGGCGTGACGACGTTGACGAGCTGGAGGAACACGAGCAGCACCGGGAGCAGGAATCCGACGCCGAACGCGAAGATCATCAGCCCGACGAGGCTGATGTACTTCTCGATGCCGTAGACCTGGTTGACGCTTTCGCCCGACCAGGAGATCAGGAACTCGAGCGCCCGACCGACCGTGAAGTACGCCAGCGCTGCGCCGGCGCCGAACAGGACGACCGACGAGAGCACGAACGGGATCGCGTACTTCTTCTCCTTCGCCTCGAGCGCGGGCACGACGAACCGCCAGATCTGCCACAGGATGACGGGCAGCGCCATGATGATGCCGCCGTACATGCCGATCCGGATCCGAGCCGCGAAGCCCTCGGTGGGGCTGAACGCGTTGAGTCGTTGGTCGGGCGGCGGGCAGAACGACTCGCGGCTTCGAGTCGCACAGGTCGTTGTACGGCTGAGCGAGGAACGTCAGCACCTGTTCGTAGAACGCGATGATCAGCACGGCGCCGATGACGACGGCGAGCGCCGACGCGGATGATCCGGGTGCGGAGCTCGGCGAGGTGCTCGGTGAGCGTCATGGTGTCGGGCTGCGTGGCCGTCGCCGTCATGCGCTCTCCTCCATCGGCTCGTCGACGGCGTCCGTCGATCGGAGGTCTGCGTGATCGTCCTCGACGGGTTCGTCGCAGGCTCTCGGTCCTGCTCGGACGAGACGTCCTCGTCGGGGTCGATCGGGTCGTCGAACTCATCGACGGGATCGTCGAACGGATCCTCGAAATCGTCCGCGTCGGAGTCCGGATCGGCTGCTGCAGCACCATCGTCGGCGCTGTTCGCCGGCGGCCGCGATCGCGGCGTCGGCGCGGTCCGGCAGCTGCTGCAGCCTCGGCGGCCCGTTCGGCATCCTCGGCGATCTTCTTGGGATCGACCTGATCCTTGATCAGGTCGGCCGTTTCGCGCATCTCCCGCATCGGTTCGTCGATCGCCGACTTGAACTCCTCTTGGAAGCCCGATGCCGAGCTTGCGGAGCTCGGCGTAGGTCTGCATCGCCCGCTTGATCGCGCCGGGCAGCTTCTCGGGCCCGAGCACCACCAGCGCGAGCAGCAAGATGAAGATGATCTCGCTGCCTTGCAGATTGAACACGCGAGCGAGTCTACGGCCATGACATCATGATCTGGAATGCAGCAACGGCTCCCCTCCCACCTCGATCCCCCACTCGCCTTCGCCCATCGTGGGGCGCGCGCCCACGCCCCGGAGAACACGATCGAGGCCTTCACGCTGGCCCGACGCCTCGGTGCGACCGGTCTCGAGAGCGACGTCTGGGTCACCTCCGACGGCGTCGCGGTGCTCGACCACGACGGCGTCGTTCGGCGGGGTGTGCGCAAGACGCCGATCTCCAAGATCGCCCGACGCCGACCTCCCCGACCACATCCCGACGCTCGCGCGAGCTCTACGACGAGTGCGGCACCGACTTCGACCTCTCGCTCGACGTCAAGACCCCGGACGCCTACGACGCCGTCGCCGAGGTCGTTCGCGCGCCAGGATCCGGCCGCTCGCCGAACGCACCTGGTTGTGCGACCCCGACCTCGATCGGCTCATCGAGCGCCGCGACGCCCTGGCACGACTTCCGACTCGTCCACTCGACGCGGCTCGCGAAGCTGACGCGTCACGCCCGAGCTGCCACGCCGCCCGCCTGGCCGAGCTCGGCATCGACGTCATGAACATGCATCACACCGACTGGAACGGCGGCCTGGTGGTGCTGTTCCACCGCTTCGGCGTCCTCGCGTTCAGCTGGGACCTGCAGTTCGACCATCAACTCGAAGGCAGCGCTGCGGATGGGCGTCGACGCGGTCTACAGCGACCACACCGACACGATGATGGACGCGATCGCCCGCGAAGTCGGCCTCGCCGGCGCCTGATCCGGCTCGCCGACATGTTCGTTGGTGCCGGCACCAACGAACATGTCGGTGTCAGAGCCAGCGCCAGTCGGAGCGGGGCCAGAACACCACGAAGGCCCGACCGACGAGGTCGTCCTCGGCGATCGGGCCGAGCGCCCGGCTGTCCTGGGAGCCACTGCGATTGTCACCCATCACGAACACGTGGTTCGGCCGGCACCGAGACGGGCTCGAAATCACCACCACAGGTCGACGAGATGACGTTCGGATCGAGATACGGCTCGTCGAGCACGCGCGAGTCGGGCTCACCGTCGCCGTCGGCATCCGGCGCATCGACCTCGGTGATCCGCACCTCACAGTTCGTCATCTCGATCGTCTCGCCCGGCAGCGCGATCGACCCGCTTGATCAGATCGCGCTCGGACGCGCCGTTGATCTGGTGGAGCACCACGACGTCGCCGCGGTTCGGGTCGTGGAGACGGTACGACAGCTTGTTGACGAACACCCGGTCACCGGTTGCCAGCGTCGAGTCCATCGACGAACCGTCGACGACGAAGTGGGCGAGCACGAACCCCCGGACGAGGAACGCGACGGTCAGTGCGACGGCGACGACGACGATCCAGTCGACGAACGCGCGGGCACCCGAGCCGGGTTCGTCGTCGTCGAAGCCGATCTCCTCCGGCTGTTCGATGTCGGTCTCGAGCGTCACGAGATCCCTCACGGTACTGCCCTGACCACAGCGAGCGGCGGGCACGGTCACAGGGTTTCGATCAGTCGTTCGACGCGTTCGTCACGGCTCTTGAACGGGTCCTTGCACAGCACGGTGCGCTGCGCCTGGTCGTTGAGCTTCAGGTGCACCCAGTCGACGGTGTAGTCACGCTTGCGTTCCTTCGCCCGCTTGACGAACTCGCCACGCAGACGAGCACGGGTGGTCTGCGGCGGCGTGTCGATGGCGGTGTTGATGTCGGCATCGGTGCAGATCCGCTCGATCATCCCCTTGTCCTGCAGCTTGTAGAACGGGCTCCGCGCCCGGACTGACGTCGTGGTACTGCAGGTCGAGCAGCTGGACTCGGGCATGACCGAGCGGCAGGTCGTGGCGCTCGCGGAACGCCTGCAGCAGCTTGTACTTGATCACCCAGTCGACCTCGCGGTCGAGCTTGAGCGGATCGTTCTCGATCGTCTCGATGCAGTGCTGCCACATCTCGAGCGCCCGCTGCTCCATCGGCGGAAACCCCTGCGCCTCGGAGTAGCGCAGCGCCCGGTCGAGGTATTCGCGCTGGATGTCGAGCGCGCTGACCTCGCGGCCGTTGGCGAGGCGCACCGTACGACGGCAGGTGATGTCGTGGCTGATCTCGCGGATCGCCCGGATCGGGTTCTCGAGCGTCATGTCCCGCAGCACGACCTGCGGGTCCTCCAGCATGCGCAGCATGCAGGCTGCGGCGCCGACCTTGACGAAGGCGGTGTACTCGCTCATGTTCGAGTCGCCGACGATCACGTGGAGTCGGCGGTACCGCTCGGCGTCGGCGTGGGGTTCGTCGCGGGTGTTGATGATCGGGCGGCTCCGGGTCGTCGCCGACGACACGCCCTCCCAGATGTGCTCGGCGCGCTGGGCGATCGAGTAGGTCGCTCCCCGAGCCGTCTGGAGCACCTTGCCGGCGCCGGTGTAGATCTGCCTGCTGACCAGGAACGGGATGAGCACCTCGGCGTAGTGGCCGAGGTCGTCGTCACGGCTGGTGAGGTAGTTCTCGTGGCAGCCGTAGGAGTTGCCGGCCGAGTCGGTGTTGTTCTTGAACAGGTAGATCGTGCCGCGGATCGACTCCTCGGCGAGGCGCTGCTCCGCCGACTCGACGAGCTGCTCGAGGATCCGCTCGCCCGCCTTGTCGTGCACGACGACGTCGTAGATCGAGTCGCACTCGGGCGTGGCGTACTCGGGGTGCGAGCCGACGTCGAGGTACAGCCGCGCACCGTTCTGCAGGAACACGTTCGAGCTGCGACCCCACGAGACGACACGCCGGAACAGGTAGCGGGCGACCTCGTCGGGGCTGAGTCGCCGCTGCCCGCGCAGCGTGCAGGTGACGCCGTACTCGTTCTCGAGTCCGTAGATCCGTCGCTCCACGACCGCAACCTAACCCGGTGGTCGGGAACCCGCGTCAGCCAGACAGCAAACCGGTGCCGCACACGCGCGACCAGCTCGAGCGGGCACACGCGCACCGACTCGAGCGGGGGAGATCGACTCCGGAACTGTCGTGCTTCGTGGTCAGCCAGATGATCGACGGGCCACGGCGACCGGATCGTCCGGCGTGTCGGAGGTGTCCGGACCGCAAGTGTCCGAGTCGCGACCTCGGGCCGGATTCCCGTGGTCGATCAGTGAACCCGGGCGTGGGGGAAGATCTTCAGGAAGTTCTCGGCGTAGAAGCGGTCCCGGACTTCCGGCGCACGGTCGCCGAGCGACTGCTCGAAGCGGCCGATCGGATCCTTTGCCACCCTCGACGTGGGGGTAGTCGCTCGAGAACAGGTAGAGGTCGTCGGCGGATGCGTCGATGAACGCACCGACGTCTTCGAACACGAACGGCGTGAACGCCATCTGCTCGCGCAGGGTCTCCGACGGTGTCCGTTGGAGCTCCGCGAGGTACTGGTCGACCTTCTTCCATGCACGAACGGTCCAGTCGAGGCGCTCGAGCATCGACGGCACCCAGCCGGCTCCGAGTTCGACGCTCGCGCCACGCAGCGCCGGGAACCGCTCGAACACGCCGTCCATCACCATCACGGAGAGGAACGTCTCGGGACCCTGGTGGAGCACCGCCATGTCCTTGCTGCGCACGTTCTCACCACCGCCCATCCAGTCCCGCGCCGGCGGACGGCCGGTGTTCGCCCAACGCGGATCGAGCTGGAGCGGCGCCCCGCCGACGTGCAGCACGAACGGCGTTCCCGACTCGGCGAGACGGTCCCAGAACGGGTACAGGTCGACATGGCCCGGCGAACGGTCGCCGGCCGGGTGGTGCGGCACCCAGATCGCCTCCAGCCCGGCGTCGAGGGCGAATTCGAGCTTCGAGCAGCGCGAGGTCGGCGTCGTCGAGCGGGACCACGCCGACCCCCATCAGCCGATCGTCGTGGGCACAGAAGTCGCGCATCGCCCGGTTGTGGGCGCGCGCCGCCCCGTACCGGATGTCGTCCGGCAGCTTGCGGCTCGCGCGAGAACGGCGTCGCCACGCTGTGGGTGGCGAAGACGAGTTGCTTGCGGAACCCGAGCAGGTCGAGCGCCACCGACCGGTCGTCGCGGTCGAACGCGCCGAGGCCCTGGATCTCCTTCGACTCCGCGATCAGCCGGTCACCGAGCGCGATCTGGGCTTCGACGTGCTCGGCGCTGTGCTTCGACCCGTTGGCGACGATCGCCTCGACCTCGTCGTCGGTGACGAGCGACGCCTCGTAGCTCACCGGCCGCAGCTGCGTCCCGGATCGACGCGTCGGCGTAGTCGATCAGGAAGTCGGGCAGCTCCATGATGTGGCTGTCGGCGTCGTAGAACGCCCGGTCCGCTGGTGCGTACGTCATCGTGATCCCCCGATCGTCTGCGTCACAGGACCGTAGACGTTCTGGTCCTGCGGACCTCGCTGCGGGCAGATGTGTGGGGCGCCGACGGACTCAGGATCGTCCGGCGCGATCTGCCGGAGCGAGATCGAGCGCCGACTCACCCTCTGATCGGCTGGTCGACAGCGACGAGCGGCCACGGACGATGACGCTCCTGAACGAGTGCGAGGTCGAACAGCAGGTCGTCGTGGTGATGCTTGGCGAGGACCTGCAGCCCGATCGGAAGCCCGCCGATCGTGCCGGCCGGGATCGAGACCGCCGGATTGCCGTACACGTTCGAGATCACGGTGAGCCCGCCCATCGCGACGAAGTCGGCGTTGCGACGACTGAACGCCTCGATGAGGTGGTTCGGCAGTGCGGTCGCGACCGAGCTCGCACCGCGGGTCAGCGCCGAGCGCCGATCGCAGGGCGAGCCGTCCGGCCGCCCCGGACAGCGCGGACTCGATCGTGCTCCCCGACGGGTTGCTCGTCGTCGCATCTGGCCGCGAACGCCGGGCCCGGATTCGTCGCACAGATGACGAGAGTCGACCTGGTCGAAGAGCGCGGCCATCTTCTCGTTGAGTTCGATGCGGAGCAGCTCGGCCCGGGCGGCGGTTCGCAGGTTGTACAGCGACTGCGACAGCCGCACACCGGTGGCGACCTCGTCGGTCATGTCGCGGCACACGACGGCCAGCGGTCGCCGAGCTCGGCGAGCAGCGTCGACGTGTTCCCCATCATCCAGTGGGAGATGAAGTTCGGCAAGCTCGACAGTCGACATCGACCCGGTACGAGCCCTGCGTCGGCGATCAGCAGCTCGGCCTGGGTCCCGAAGGTGGTCCTCGACACCGTCGTCGAGGGTCGACCCCGCCGAGATCGGGGATCACGGCGACCTTGCGGCCGCGGAGATCGACGACGCCGAGACCCGGCTTCGAAGCCCGGATGCTTCGGGAGGCTGGTCGGGTCGCGGCTCTCGACAGCCCCCGCAGACGTCGAAGTAGCGGGCGGCGTCGCGCACCGACCGGGCGAGGTTGCCGAGCACGACCGTGTTCGGCCGGCTGTAGGCGTTCGGGCTGCGCGGGATCCGACCGAACGTTCCCTTCATGCCCGAGCAGCCCGGTGTAGCCCGCAGGGATCCGGATCGACCCGCCGCCGTCACCACCCGTCGCGAGGCTCACGAGCCCACCGGCAACCGCCGCTGCCGACCCACCCGACGATCCGCCGGCCGAGCGGCCCCGCTGCCACGGGTTGTGGGTCACTCCGTGGAGTTTCGTCACGCTGACGTTGAGACCGCCGAACTCGCTGGCCGTCGTGAGCCCGACCGGGACCGCGCCGCCAGCGAGCAGCCGATCGACGTGGACGCTCGTGTGGTCGGCGATCCGATCGGCGAACACGATGCGACGCCTCGGTGTCCGGCCATCCTTCCAGCTGCTCGAGTTCCTTGATCCCGGTCGGAACACCGCCGAAGGGCAGCGAGACGTCTGCGGCCGTCGCGATCGCAGCGAGCCCGCTCGGCATCGACGAAGGCGAACGCATTGAGGTCCGACGCCTCGATCGCGAGCGAGCGTGGCGTCGAGTTCTTCGAGCGGCGAGCGTTCACCGGATCGGAAGGCGTCGACGAGACCGCACGCGTCACCCGACCACGGCGCGTCGCTCACGCGTCGGACAGCAACGACTCGAGGTCGGTCTCCGGGATCCGCTCGAAGCAGCGTCGACCGTTGCCCCGCGACAGCGCGGCGACTTCGAGGTCGCCGCAGGGATGTCGCGATCACCACCCGCCAGAGCCGCGACACCGACGTTGACCGCGGCCGACAGATCCATCGCGTCGGCCCATTGCTCGGACAGCCGCGTTCGGATCGACTCGGCGTCGCCACCGATCGCCGCGTAGTCGCGTTCGTCGACCACGGTGCCGTCGTACAGGATGTGGAACATCTGGTCACCAGCGACCGTCGAGGCCGACCTCGGCGACGAGGATCTCGACCTCCATCGGCTTCATCTCGTGGGTGAAGATGTTGCCGAGCATCTGGGCGTAGCTGTTGGCCAGGCTGCGCGCGTCGACGTCGTCTCGCGAGTACTGGAAGCCCTTGAGGTCGGCGGCGCGGATCCCGGCGACGCGCAACTGGTCGAACTCGTTGTACTTGCCGACGCCTGCGAACGCGATCCGGTCGTAGATCTCGCTGACCTTGCGCAGCGTCTCGGACGCGTTCTCGGCCACGATGACGATGCCCTCGGTGTAGCGCATCGCGACCAGCGCACGTCCCACGGGCGATGCCCTTGCGCGCATAGTCGGCGCGGTCCTTCATCATCTGCTCGGGGGCGACGTAGAACGGCATGCTCATCGAGGATCACCCCTGTCGCTGACCTCTTGGACGATGCGCGTGTATCGCTCGGCGAGGTCGGCATCGTCGAGACGCGTCCAGCCGTCGGCGTCGATCGCCGCGACGACGGGATAGATGCCGCGCAGCGCATCGGGACCGCCGGTCGCGGAGTCGGCGTCGGCCGCTTCCCAGAGCGACCGTGCAGCGAGATCGATCGCGTCGTCACGACTGAGGTCGCTGCGGTATCCGACCTTGATCACCGTGCTCGCGTGCAGGCTTCCCGAGCCCGTGGCGACGTGATCGCGCTCTTCGTACCGCCCGCCGGTGGCGTCGAAGTCCCACAGGCGGCCGGTCGACCGGAGCAGGTCGTAGCCGGCGAAGATCGGAACGACGACCATGCCCTGCATCGCAGCGGGGAGGTTGCCGCGCACCATCGCCGACAGCTGATTCGCCTTGCCCTCGAGGCTGAGTCGCCGAACCCTCGACCTTCTCGTAGTGCTCGAGCTGGAGCTGGAACAGGCGGACCATCTCCATCGCAGGGCCGGCCGAGCCGGCGATCGCGACGCCGCTGTGTCGGTCCGCCTGGACGACCTTCTCCATGGTCCGATGGGAGATCAGATTGCCGGCGGTCGCGCGCCGGTCGCCGGCCATGACCACGCCGCCGTCGTAGCGCAACGCCACGCACGTCGTCGCGTGTGGGACACCCAGCGCAACAGCATCGAACGACCCGGTCAGCGCTGCGGGTTCGAGTCCGATACGGCGGAGCAGATCGGGAAAGTTCGCGCCTGGATCGTCACCGGGAGCGAAGAACGGCATCGCCACCGTTCACTCTCCGCCCTTCTGCACGTAGGACTTCACGAAATCCTCGGCGTTGGTTTCGAGCACCTCGTCGATCTCGTCGAGCAGGTCATCGAGTTCGGCCTTCAGCTTGTCGCCGCTCTCGGTGACGGGCGGCGCCGACTCCTCCACCGTTTCGCTGTCGCGATTCGTGGTGGGCTTCGACTTCTGCTGACGCTCTGCCATGGGGCTCCTCAGTTCGTTTCGCCGAGCCGGTCCAACAGGATCCGGGCCGTGTCGCTCTCGTCGATCAAGGTAGCAACGTGATCGGCGGTCCCGCGCAACGGTTCCATCATCGGAACACGACGCAGCGGATCTCGACCGATGTCGAAGACGAGCGAGTCCCAGTTGGCGGCGACGATGTCGGCCGCGAACTTGTCGAGGCACCGGCCGCGGAAGTAGGCGCGGGTCGACGTGGGCGGTTCGGTCATCGCCGCTGATGGCCTCGTCCTGAGTCGACGAGCGTGTCGAGCCCGGAACGCAGCGCAAGACACCGATCGATGCGCATGTCGTGGTACTGCAGGTCGATCGCCTTCAGTTTCGGCAGAGCCCGACTCGAGACCGTGACGTTCCTGGAAACCCGGTGACCAGCCGCTGCTTGGCGACCCAGTCGACCTGGTGCGCGACGGAGTCGGGGTCGCGTTCGAGGCCGGTCGAGAATCGCTTCCCAGCGCTCGAGCACGTCGGCGCCGACGTCGACGCCGACCGAGTCGAGCCCGTGCGACTGCTCGTACTTGCGGGCCCGTTCGAACAGCCCCCACTGGATCTCGAGGCCGGTCGCCCGACGGCCGTCGGCGAGTTGCACGGTCTGGGCGAGCGTCGGGTCGTGGCTGATCTGGCGGATCGCCGGGACCGGGTGCGCGAGCACCCAGTCGTCGCCGAGTTCGTCGTCCTCGATCATCGAGAGCACGATCGCCGTCGTCCCGACCTTGAGGTAGGTGGCGACCTCGCTCATGTTCGCGTCGCCGACGATGACGTGCAGTCGCCGGTACTTCTGCGCATCGGCGTGCGGCTCGTCACGGGTGTTGACGATCGGGCGCTTGAGCGTCGTCTCGAGTCCGATCTCCTCCTCGAAGAAGTCGGCGCGCTGGCTGAGTTGGTAGGCGACGTCGTCGTGGGGTCGGCCCGGGAAGCTCGCAGCCGACCTTGCCGGCACCGGTGAAGACCTGCCGGGTCACGAAGTGCGGGGTGATCTGACGGGTCAGTCGGCCGAACGGGAGCTCCCGAGCGAGCAGGTAGTTCTCGTGGCAGCCGTAGCTGTTGCCCTTTCCGTCGGAGTTGTTCTTGTGGATGATGATCTCGGCCCCGTCGGGCAGCATGTCGCGCGCGGCGACCATTGCCGATCTGCACGATCTCGTCGGCGGCGCGGTCCCAGACCACCGCTTCTCGCGCAGTCGCGCACCTCGGGCGTCGAGATCTCGGGGTGTGCGTGGTCGACGTAGAAACGGGCACCGTTGGTGAGCACGGCATTGACGAGTGTCGTCTCGACCTCGGGCGCGAGCGTCGGATCGAGCGAGTAGCCGCGAGCGTCGTTCGCGGGCTGTTCGTCCTCGAAGTCCCAGCCGACGCGAACCTGGTCGGTGCGGTTCCGTTCACGTGCGACCGCCGCGAGGTACGAGTTGATCAACAGCGACGATGCCGACACCGGATTGTTGTCGGCACCCCGCACGACGATCCCGTACTCGGTCTCGATCCCGCAGACCTTGGGCAACCCCATGGTGTCAACCTATCCGGGCGGATCAGAACTCGACGGTCTGTGCCTCGCCGGAGACGACCGTGATCGGCTGGGTCTCGTCGCCGACCTGCACGACGTAGTCGCCGGGCGGCACCCGCACGGTCTCGTCGAGGTCACCGACCCCTCCCGAGATCCGCTCTCCGTCGGCGTCCAGGATCTGGAACTGGGGGGCATCGATCGACGTCGAGACGTCCACTGCACCGAACTCGATGTCGATCGACGTCACCTCACCGACTCGAATCGTGACCTCCGTCGTGAACGGCGGTGAGGAATTGATCCGCACCTCGTACGTGCCCGAACGCAGCGGGAACGGGCTGTCCTCGACGAACTCGGAGGTCGCGATCGCATCCTCGTCGCCGAGCGACTTGATCTGTGCGAGCGCCCGCCCCAGGTCGCCGGCGGGTTCGATGAGGTTGATCGCAAGCTCACCGAGGCCGATCGGGATCACGGTCTCGGACCCGTCCGGGAACGAGATCGAGGCGAGCACCGTCGTCGGTTCGGTTGCGACCACCACGTTCCAAGTGCCGGGCGGGACCACGACGGTCTCATTGGCGAAGAACGTGCCCCGGTAGCCCGTTTCGGCGTCGGCCGTGAGGGTGGCGCCGGTCGAGGGGTCGACGAGTTGCACGACCGGGTCGTCGTCCACGCTCGGATCGGAGACTTCGACGCGCAGTGTGGTGCCGAACGTGTTGCCGGTCGCGTCGGCCAACGCATCATCGAGCGCATCGGCATCGCCGGCATCGGCGTAGGTCCCACCGGTCGCATCGGCAAGACACGACAGCTGGTTGCGGGCCGCGTCGTCGACGGCGAAACCGATCGCGTGGATCCGCAGATCGACTTGCGCTGCGCCGAGCTCCGCCCCGAGCGCACACGGGTCGCCTCCACAGGTCTCCTCGCCGTCGGAGATCAACACGATCGATCGCCGACCGGATTCCGGCGCGGTGAAGCTCTCCGCCACCGTGCGCACCGCGTCGGTGATCGGAGTGTCGCCCAGCGCTTCGAGGCCGGCCACCGCCGACACGACGGCGTCACCGTTGTCGGGCGCGAACGCGACGAGGTTCTCGATGTCACGGCACGTCTCGGGGTCGGAGTCGGGGAGCCGGTGCCCGTAGGCCCAGAGCGAGGTGTTGAAGGTCGCGGTTTCGCTGACGAGCTGATCGATCGCGTCCTTGGCGACCGCGAGCCGAGTCGATCCGTCGAGCGCCGCGTTCATCGAGCCCGATGCATCGAAGATGAATGCCAGCTGCGAATCCTCCGGCCTCGAGACCTCCTGCTCGATCTCGGGGCCCTGGTCCGCTGGTTCCTCCGGGTCGTCGGAGGTCGTCGTTTCGGTGCCCGGCGGCTCGGTCGCTGGCGCCTCGGTGGTCGGTGGTTCGGTGGCCGGCGGTTCGGTGGCCGGCGGCTCGGTGACCGGTGGTTCGGTCTCGACGGGGGCCGGCTCCGTAGCCGCAACGGTCGTGTCGGCCGCGTCGTCGGAGCCTCCACCGCAGGCGGCAACGACCAGTGCAAGGGCGCTCACACACGCGATCGCCCTTCGGGAGACGGGGAGGGTGGTGGCGAGGTTCATGGGGCGGTCTCTCGTGCTCGGTGCTCTGGCGGGTTGCCGCAGGCAACGTAACCAACCGACCGCGCCCCGTGTGCGGATATTCTCGAGCCACCCTCCCGTTCTCGGTGCGTTCCTGCACCCTGGAAGTGCACGTGCCCACCGAGAACGTCATCTTGCCCCTCACCTTGCGAGGCTCCCAGGTCAGTCGTCGAGAACCTCGAAGGTGAGACCCGCGTGCTCGACGAGGGCGTCGACGAACGGGTCGCCGAGTGCGGTCGCCGGGGTCCAGAAGCCTCCCGCGGCCTCGCTGTGCATCAGCGTCGTGGCGGCCTCGGCGAGGATCTTCGCGGTCGAGCCGTAGCCCGGATCACGATCGCCGGTGACCTTGACCATGATCTCGTCGCCGGCGGCGGTCGTCCCGTGGAATCGGAGGTCGTAGTAGCCCTTCTCCTGCGCCTCGGGCGACGGTCCCTCCCCCGGCTCGGGCAGCACCTTGCCGAGCAGCTTCCGACTCGGCCCGAACGCCACGATGCCCATGAAGCCGCCCATGCCGCCGCTCATCGCCAGCGCCTTGGCGCGCCCGCCGATGCCGTCGCCCATCAGCATCGACTCGCCGTACGTGAAGTCGTCGCCCCACGGGTGGCCGAGCAGCGAGTGGGTGCGGAACACGACTGCGGGTGTTGGTGGCGGCCATCACGAACGGGGCGAGCCACGACTCGTGGCCGTCGTCGTATTCGGGCAGTGTCACGTTGGGCTGGTCGGGCCCGGTTCGATCGCCCTCGGCGGCCAACGCGTAGGGGTTGGCGAGCACCTCGCGGAGGCTGGGGTCGGCCGACGACCTCGTCCATCATGTTCATCATCGAGGCGATCGTGCCGCCGCTGGCGCCACCCTTGGCCGCCCTTGACGCCCATGCTGATCGACGTGCACGGTTCGCCGAACCGCTCCTGTGCTTCGCGCTGCAGGAACCACACGCCCATGTCGGACGGCACCGAGTCGAACCCGCAGGCGTGGACGAGCGTGCGCCGGTCTCGACTCGGCCCGGTCCTGGTAGCGGTCGATCATCCGCTGCATCCACTGCGGCTCGCCGGTGAGGTCGACGTAGTCGATGCCGGCCTCGACGACGGCGGCGACGAGCTTCGAGCCGTAGAGGGCGTACGGCCCGACGGTCGAGATGACCAGGTTGGTGTGCGCACACATCTCGGCCAGCGCGTCGGCGTCGTCGGCATCGACGGTGATGCGGTCGACTTCGGCGCCGGTCTCGGCGGCCACCTCGGCGAGTTTGTTCGCGTTGCGTCCCGCCATCGCCCACGTGATGTCGCCGTGGCTCCCGTGCCGATCGACCATGTACCTGGTCAGGATCTGACCGACGAAGCTGGTCGCTCCGAACAGGACGATGTCGTGAGTTCGAGAGATTCGTGCCATGTTCCGACCGTATCCGGAACCGACCCGGTGGACACGGCACGTCGCCGTACCGAATCGTCTCACCTCGATGCGTCGCGCGCAGCACCCCGGCTCACGACACGTGTCCACGGACTGAGACGATTCGGCTGCGCAGGTCGGACGCGTCAGAGGTACTGCCCGGTGGCGACCCGCTCGATCGCCTTGCCGCCCGACACGTCGTCGGCCGTCTGCTCGGACACGAGCGTGCGGATGAACACGATCCGTTCGCCCTTCTTGCCCGAGATCTTCGCCCAGTCGTCGGGGTTCGTCGTGTTCGGGCAGGTCCTCGTGTTCCTTGTACTCCTGCTTGATCGAGTCGAGCAGGTCCTGCGTGATCACGCCACGCGGTCCGCCGCCGATGACCCGCTTGATCGCAAGCTTCTTGGCCCGCCGCACGATGTTCTCGATCATCGCGCCCGACGAGAAGTCCTTGTAGTACAGGATCTCCTTGTCGCCGTTCTGGTACGTCACCTCGAGGAACCGGTTCGCTTCGTCGTCGCGGTACATCTCGGCCACGGTCTCTTCGATCATCGCCGGGACGTCGTAGCCCTCGCCGATCGGGATCTCGTCGGTGAGGTAGTTGGCGAAGATCGACCGGGCAGCGTCGGCGTTGGGACGCTCGATCTTGATCTTCACGTCGAGCCGGCCGGGTCGCAGGATGGCCGGGTCGATCAGGTCCTCACGGTTCGTCGCACCGATGACGATCACGTTCGTCAGGCCCTCGACGCCGTCGATCTCGGCGAGCAGCTGCGGCACGATCGTCGATTCCATGTCGGAGCTGATCCCCGAGCCACGGGTGCGGAACATCGAGTCCATCTCGTCGAAGAACACGATGACCGGCCAGCCCTCGTCGCTCTTCTCGCGCGCCCGCTGGAAGACGAGCCGGATCTGCCGCTCGGTCTCGCCGACGTACTTGTTGAGCAGTTCGGGACCCTTGATGTTGATGAAGTAGCTGCGGCCCTTGCCCTCGCCGACCTTCTCCGCCACCTTGTTGGCGAGGCTGTTCGCCACCGCCTTGGCGATCAGCGTCTTGCCGCAACCGGGCGGGCCGTAGAGCAGGATCCCCTTGGGCGCCGGCAGCCGATGCTCGGCGAACAGGTCCTGGTGGAGGAACGGCAACTCGACGGCGTCGGCGATCAGTTCGATCTGGTCGTCGAGCCCGCCGATGTCGGTGTAGGAGATGTCGGGCACCTCCTCGAGCAGCAGGTCCTCCACCTCCGGCCGGGCGAGCTTCTCGAGCAGCAGGTTCGAGCGGGTGTCGAGTCGGAGATGGTCGCCGGTGCGGATGATCGTGCCGCGCAGCGAGTCGGCGAGTTCGCACACCCGTTCTTCGTCGGCTCGGCCGACGACGAGCGCACGGACGCCGTCGTCCATCACCTGACGCACGGTCACGACCTCGCCGGTGCCGTCGGCGGTCCGAGCGAGCACGACGTTGAGGCTCTCGTTGAGCACGACTTCGGCGCCGCGGTCGAGGATCTCGTGGTCGATGTCGGGATGCAGCGTGACCCGCATCTTGCGACCCGAGGTGAGCACGTCGATCGTGCCGTCGTCGTTCTTGCCGACCACGACGCCGTACGCCGACGGCGGCTGCGACAGCTTGTCGACCTCGTCGCGCAGCGTCCCGATGTGCTCCCGCGCCTCACGCAACGTGTAGGACAGCTTCTCGTTCTGCGCGACCGCCTTGGCGAGCTGCCCCTTCGTTTCGAGCAGGCGCTCCTCGAGCGATCGGACCCGGCGCGGCGCATCGGCCAGCCGTGCCCGCAGATGGTCGATCTCCTCGGTGAGCGTCTGGACCTGCTGGGCGAGCTCGGCGTCGGTCGGCATGGTCTCAAGGTACACCGAGAGCGTGTGATCGTGTTTGCACGTGCTTGGCCGTGTAAACTCTCCGCAGGTAGGAACCCCCGGCCACAACTTCCACGAAGGAGCCACCACTGACATGAAGGTCTGGATCGATCAGGATCTCTGCACCGGCGACGGTCTCTGCGAAGAGATCGCCCCCGACGTCTTCACGCTGCTCGACGACGGCCTCGCGTACGTCGTGGAGGGCGACAAGATCTTCGCCGAGGCCAAGGGCAACCCGCAGGGCGCCGAAGGTCTCGCCGAGTTCCCCGACAACCAGCTCGACGCCGTCGTCGAGTCGGCCGAGGAGTGCCCGGGCGAGTGCATCTACATCGAGCCCTGAGCGGCTCGACGCACTGAACGAACGATGGAGGCCCCGGGGTGATCACCCCGGGGCCTTCACCGATTACGACGGCGATCGGACCGCGGCCGTTGTCGGCGGCGTGTTCGACTGTGAGTTAACAATCGTACACCTACGCCTGTCAACCACTAGACTCGTGACCATGGCCACATCGACGATCGATTCCGGGCACGGCCCGCGCGGACGCCAGCGCTACGCCACGTGGTGAAGGCGACCGGCTGCGCAGGGATCTCCTCGACGCTGCGACCGAGCTGATGGCCCAGCACGGCACGATCGACGGGATCTCACTGCGCGCCGTCGCCCGACGCGCCGGCGTGTCGCCCACCGCGGTGTATCGCCACTTCGACGACCATCTCGACCTGCTGCGCGAGTCGGTCGCCGAGTGCTGGAAGCACTTCTACGAGATCATGGTCGAGGCCGCCGACAGCTCGACGACCCGTTCGAGGCCTTCCGCGCCGCAGGCGACGCCTACGTCCGCTTCGCGATGGAACACCAGGGCCAGTACCGGATCCTCTTCTCCAACCGGATCCATCTCGACATGAGCGAGTCGAGTTCCCGAACTCGATGACTCCTCCCGACGGGGCGAGCGACGCCGGCATGTCGGCGTTCCAGGTGCTCGTCGGACTCGTCGCGGCAGATCCTCGATCGCAACGACGACGACCGCGACCCGTTCTTCGTCGCCGTCCAGGTCCACACCTGGATCCACGGGATGGTCGATCTCGTCGGGTGTCACCCCGACGTCGACGTGGCCGGCGATGGACACGATGCTCGACGGATTGACCTCGCCTCGAGCTCGACCCGGCCTGACGCCCGTCAGGAGGGCACGACGGTGCGATACGACCGCCGACCGCTCGGTCGGGTTCGTTGCCGCACAGGAGATCCGTGAGCGACGCTCAGGAACGCCGGCGTCGTGTCGGCGACCCATGCCGAGTGAATCCGGACCGACGCTCAGGAAGCCGGTGTGCGCGACCATCCGATGATCGGGCGCACGGCCTGCCCTCGACGTGCCATCCCGATGCAGCACCTCGATCGTGCGACCGTCGATCCACTTGCCCTTGAGCGCCTCGCGCACCTGCGCGGCCTGCGTGATCGACGGCGTGTACGCGAGCAGGATTCCGCCCGCGCGGAGCACCGTCTCGGCGTGCGGTACGACCTGCCACGGCTCGGGAAGGTCGAGCACGACCCGGTCGAACGGACCGTGCGCCGGGTCGATGCCCGTCGTAGCTGCTCGCGATGTGCACCTCGTAGCGCTCGAGCGCGGACTTCGCCGAGGAACCCGCGCACGTTGGTCCTGGCGCGATTGGCGAAGTCCTCGCGGATCTCGTAGCCGACGATCTCGGCGCCGTAGCGCAGCATCGTCGTCGAGAGCGCCCCGGAACCGATCCCGCTCTCGAACACGCGCATGCCGGGACCGATGTCGGCGAGCATGCAGATCGGTGCGAGATCCTTCGGGTAGATCACCTGCGCGCCACGCGGCATCTCGATGACGAAGTCCTCGAGCGTCGGGCGGAGCACCACGTACTCGCCGTTCTTGGTCGATCGCACCCGACAGCCCTCGGCCTGGCCGATGATGTCGCTGTGGCGAACGAACCCGGCGTGGCTGTGGAACTCGCCGTCGTCGGCGAGGTCGATCAGGTAGCGGCGCTTCTTGGAGTCGAGCAGCACCGCCTTGTCGTCGGCAGCGAACAGAGTGGTCATCGTCGTCCTCGTTTCCCGAGTACCAGTTCGACCGGTACCGGATCGTGTGCGCTCGCGGTGTCGACCAGTCGACAGAACGCGCAGGTCTCGCCGGTGGTGGGCGCGCCGCAACGGCTCACAGCGGTTCAGGTCGCCGCTCGCCGCAGCGGTCTGCTCGGCCAGCAGCGGCGCCATGTTGTCGATGAAGTTGAGGTAGAACGCCGACTTCGTGCTCGGCGACTCCTGCTCGATCGAGTTCAGCACGCTCTTGTGGTGCAGATGGCGGTTGCCGGCTGCGATCGGGCACTCCTCGACGAGGTAGTCGATCCCGCGGATCAGGCACCACGCCGCGGTCTCACGCTCGGTCAGGCGGACCAGCGGCTTCGCCTTCTTCGGGAACCCGTTGCGCGGCGGGCAGCACCGGAAGCTGGCGCGCCAGGTACTCGATGTCCCAGTGCAACACGTTGCCGAGCAGCACCGCGGCCTCGTCGTCGAGGTTGTGTCCCGTGACGACGACGTCGTAGCCGCCATCGACGGCTGCCTTGTCGAACAGGTGGCGCTTCGACATGCCGCACGCCGAGCACGGAACCCGCTTGGTCGCACGCGCTGCGGTCGGGATGTCGTAGCCGTAGTCATCGCGCAGGTCGACGGTGAGCAGGCGCAGTCCGCGCTCGTCGGCGAACGCGGTGACGTGCTCGTGTCGACTCGTCCGAGTAGTCACCGATGCCGAGCCCCACGTAGAAGCCGTCGGCTTCGTACCCGGCCTCGATCAGCATGTCCCACACGGCGAGCGAGTCCTTGCCGCCACTCACGGCGACGAGGATGCGGTCGTTCGGACCGAACATGTCGTAGTCCTCGATCGCCTTCTGCATCTGGCGACGACACAGCTGCAGCAGATGCTCGGCACAGAAGTTCGCGTTGTGCCGCGGCAGATCGATGACTGCCGGCTCGCGGCACGAGCGACACTTCGAACCCGACGCGACCATCGCTCAGCACCCTCCGGAGATGACGGGACGGATCTCGATGACGTCGTCGTCGGCCAGTCGGGCGTCGCCGGGGACCAAGGTGCCGTTGCAGATGACCAGGTGCGATTCACGCACGAGATCGAGCGCGTCGAGGAGGTGATTGACGGTGCGGTCACCGTCCATCTCGACCTCCCGTTTGGGATTGCGCATCTTCACCAACATCGGCCGACCAGGCTACGGCCGCGGAGGCCTGGTCGAGTTCGACCGGGCACAGCGGACGCTCCGACGACGGACTACTTCGTCTTGACGACGATCTTCGCGTCCGGGTTCTTCGCAACGGTGTCGGCAACGGCCTGGGCGATGATCGCTCCACGCACGGCCTTCTTCGTGGTGCCCGAGCGCTTCAGCTTCCTTCTTCGACATCGGCTTCGACGTCGTCACCTTCACGAAGTCGCCCGTGACGCCGCCTTCCAGGAACCCAGCGGTCTCGGGCTGCTTGCCGAAGAAGCGTTTGAAGGTCGCCCGGCTGTACACGACGACCGCGCACGACCTTCCACGCGATGGACGACCCACTGACCCCACGGACGATCGACATCCGCTTGAGGTATCCCGCGGGCTGAACGACGAACGCCAACACGTTGACGAGCGGACCACCGCCGAAGTTCGCCCGCGAGAGCAAGCGGCGCTTGAGTGCGACCGGGACCAGGGGCATCAGACCCGACGGATCTCGACGATGGCGCTCTTCTTCTTGCCGGCGCGCTTGCCGAGCAGGAACATCAGGATCATCAGCGCCATGCCGACGCCGCCGGCGACGGTCGCGATCGACATCTTCTGATCGTCGACCTTGCCCTGCACGTCACCCTGGAACGCCTGCAGCTTGTCGCGCAGGTCCTCCGGGGTGATCTTCGAGGGGGTGGCTGGTTCGTTCGTGGCCATTGTCGATGCTCCCCGTCACTTGGGTTCTTTGTTGAGGGTCGACTTCTTCACCCGCATGAGCGTGATCGCCAGCAGGATCGAGCGTCACGACCAGCGTGACGGCGTATGCCGCCCACGACCAGCGAGCCCGTCGCCAGACGATCGAATTCGGTCTGGATCAGGCGCAGCAGGCCGAGCAGTACGATCATCAGCCCGAGACCCATCGCGAACGCAGCACCGGCACCGAAGCCGAGCCAGCGTCCGGCGCCCTTGAGCGGACCGACCGTCTCCTGCTTGGCGTACGCCTTGACGAAGTCGATCACATCGCCGAGCGACGCATCGTCGTGCTTCTTCGTCCCGAGCATCCGGGGCTGGTCGTTGGTGTCTGACACGAAGGTTGTTTCTATCAGAAGTTCACGAGAGGCGGAACTTCAACATGGCTTCGACGTCGTCGAGCACGCTGTCGAGCAGGTCGAGGCGTTCGCGGGGACCGGCCGCGGCGAGCAGGCGATAGCGGTCGGCCGGGCCGATCGGAGCCAGCGACGCGAGGTGATACGTGGCCACCAGTGGGTCGTCGGCGATCTCGGTCTCGGCGAGGTCGACGTGGACGTCGCCGAGTTCCATCGCGAGCGCGAGCGCCGCCCGCACGCGCCCGTGGGTGGCAGCCACGTCGACGGCGAGGTTGGGCGGATCGGGATCGACATCGGGGAAATCGTCGACGTCGGCGAGCGGGTACGGATCGTCGGGCAGCCAGGCGTTGACCCTGATCCGTCGGACCCCGACCGCAACGATGGCGTAGCGCTCCTCGTCGAGCGCCTCGATCTGGATCATCTGTGCGACGGTGCCGATCATCGCCCGCTCGTCGCCGCCCCCGGCCTCTCGACCGTGGGTGATCAGCGCCTGACCGAACTCGGGTGTTCCATCGTCCTGCAGGCAGTCGATGACCATCTGCCGGTACCGCGGTTCGAACACGTGGAGCGGCAGCACGCCACCCGGGAGCAGCACCGACCCGAGTGGAAACATCGGCATGACCGCCATGGCGCCGACCGTAGGCCGTCGGCCGGCGTCGATGCTCAGCGGGGCCCGAGCGAATCGGGAGGCGGACCGGTCGGATAGGTCGCGAAACGTTCGCCGAGTGCCTTCCAGAGCGGTTGGTAGATGCCTTCGTCGGTGACATCGGGGGTGTTCGCGATGACCACGAACTGAATCGTGCCGCGCCCGGCGCCCTCGCGCGGGTCGACGTAGCCGGCGAGCGCCTTGACCGCCGGCGGATCGATCTCGGCGGGCGGATTGTCGAGCGTGCCGGTCTTGGCCCGCAGCCGGCCGACCATCGGCCCGTCGAGGAACTCGTCGGCGAGCGTCCCGCTGAACGCCGCGACGGGGAGCCCGGCGTCGATCGGGCCACCGGCGCCGAGTTGCAGCACGGTCAGCACCGCGTCGCAGGTGACCCGGTTCGACGTGCTGAGGCCCGGAACCGTCGCGTAGTTCGACACCGGCCATCGGCACACCCTGCGCCTCGAGGCTGCGGAACATCGCATCGAGACCGGCGGCACGCGTCCCCGTGCCCGACGTCGCGACGCCCATCTCCTTCACGAGCATCTCGGCGGTGTTGTTGTCGCTGGTCATCAGCATCTCGACGATCACGTCCGACAGCGGAGCCGACTGGACCGTTGCCATGACCGGAACGAGCGTCGAGGCGACGCCACTCCCCCAGCCGTTGTCGACGCGGATCCCGCGATCGTTCAAGCAGCCGCACGAACTCGCGGGCGGCGCCGGCGTTCGGGTCGTCCTGTCGTCCCGGAGCGGCCACGGACCCGGGCATCGTTGGCGAGCAGCGCGTCGTACGGGCCCGGCCTCGTTGAAGGCGACGCCGGCGGCCCACTCGTCGATGACGAACTCGTCGTCGTAGCGAGTGCCGTCGCCGATCACCGTGCCGCGGATCCGGGTCACCCCGGCGTCGACGAGACGGTCGGCGAGCACGTCGAACGAGGTCGGCGTCGTGACCGGCAAGCGAGTCGTCCTCGATCGGGTAGTCGTCGCTCGTGAGCAGCGGGTCGCCGCCTCCGATCAGGTAGATGTCACCGTCGACCACTCCGTCGTTCAGCGGCGGAACGGCGACCGACGTCGTGAACGTGTAGTCGGGCCCGAGGACGTCGAGCGCGGCGAGCGCGACGAGCAGCTTCTGATTGCTCGCCGGGATCACCGGGAGGTCGGCGTTGAGCGAGGTCACGGCCACACCGTCGACCGCGACCGCGGCACACGACCGATCGCCGATGAACGAGAGCACCGGGTCGACCGCGACCCGCAGCTGGGCCGCGCTCGCCGCGGCGCGCAACGGTGACCGGTGCCCGGCGGTAGTCGAAGATGCCGGTGGAGAGCGCGGGTGCCAGACCGGGTCCGTCGATGCTGTCGACGGCGTCGGGCGCCTGCGTCGATCGACGACGCCGTCGATCTCGATCCCTCCGTCGAGCGACGTCTCGAGCAGATCGTTCGCGTCGCGGCTCGCCTCGTACGCGTCGGCCTCACCGTCGGCCCATCGGGCGAGGACGAGGAGTCCGATCGCGGGCAGGATCGCGATCAGCAGCAGCGCGACCAGCGGCGACCTGGGTACCGCAGCGGTTCGGCGACGATGTCGATGCCCGCGTCGAGCCGTTCGATCGATTCGGGCGCCGACGTCGTCGCGCTCGCTCATCGGATCGGTCCCAGGTCGGCCGGCGTCGGACCGGACGGATACGTGTCGAGCGTGTCGACCAGATCGTCCCAGACCGGTCGGTACTCGCTCTGGTCCGAGATCGTCGGCCCGTTCAGGATCAGCACGTACTCGACGGCACCTCCGCCCTCGACCGGGAGGTAGCCGGCGAGCGCCTTGACCGCCGGAGGGTCCGCGTTGAACGGTGGGTTGTTCAAGGTGCCGGTCTTGCCGAGCAGCCGTCCGGCAACGGGATGTTCGGTGAACACGTCGGCCAGTGTGCCCGACTCGCCGGCGACCGGGAGCGCCGGCACCGATCGTGTCGTCGGGCCCGGACCGCTGCAGCACGGCGAGCAGCGCGGCGCAGGTCAGCCGGTTGTCGAGGCTGAGACCGGATCCGTCGCTCAGCACGATGCCGGTCGTGTCGATGCCCCAGTCGGCCGAGACGTGCCGGCGATCACGTCGAGCCCCGCCTGGCGCGTCCCGCAGCGCCGCGGCGTGGTCGCCACGGCGAGTTCCTTGACGAGGAGTTCGGCGGTGTTGTTGTCGCTGTTGGTCAACATCTCCTCGACGACGGCCGTCAGCGGCGCCGAGTCGATGGACGCGATCTGGACGGCGCTCGCCACTGTCGGGCGCCGAGCCCGCCGCACCCTCACCGGCGACGACGATGCCACGGTCACGGAGCAGCCGGGTGAACTCCCGTGCAGCGGCACTGTTGGGGTCGTCGGCTCGCCGATCCTCGCCGAGCACCCGCGCATCGTTCACCATCAGCGCGTCGTACGGCCCGGCTTCGAGACCGGCCACGCCGTTGCCCCAGCCCGGTGCGAAGAACTCGTCGTCGTAGCGGCTTCCGTCGCCGAGCACCGACCCGCTCGACCGCGGTGACACCGGCCGCCTGCACGGCGTCGGCCAGCGCGTCGAGCGAGGTCGGGTTGAAGACCGGACGGCGCTCGAGGTTCGAGGTCGGGTACCAGTCGGACGACAGCAGCGGGTCACCGCCACCGACCAGCACGAGATCGCCGGCGACGACACCGTCGACGGGCGCCTCGGCCGCGACCACCTCGGTGGTGAATCGGTGGTCGTCGCCCAGCACGTCGAGTGCTGCTGCCGCAACCACGATCTTCTGCGTGCTGGCAGGGATGACCGGGAGGTCGGCGTTGCGCTCGCCGACGTCGATCCCGTCGACGCTGACCGCGGCACAGCTCCGGTCGTTCAGCGTCGGACCGAACGCCGGCGACCTCGGTTCGAACTGGTCGACGTTGAGATCGCGGGACACGACCGCCGGGAGGCGCCGGAAGCTCGAGCATCCCGTTGCGCAACGGCTCGTCGGGGAGCGGCGGGTCGACGATCGTCGATGGAGGCGGCGGCGCCGCGACGTTGTCGTCGACACGGCGCGTCGGCCCAGACGAACACGGCATACAACACCAGGGCCGGCACGAGCGCGATCAGGCCGAGCACGATGAGCGGCCCCGGGCCACGGCTGCGTGGCGCCGGGCGCCGCGCCTCGAGACGCTCCATCGCCGGGCCGTTCACGCGGAACGGGCCTGCTTGGTACTGCACTCGCCGCAGCATGTGGCCGAGTGCGGTGACGGCACGCTCACCGCTCGGGTAGCAGAGCCGGCCCGACGCCCGAACAGCCACCGGGCCGGCGTTGGTCGGGTCGGCGACGGCGAGTTCGGTCGACGGTGAGGATCGGCTTGCCGGTCTGCACGCTCAACTCGTGCGCCGCTTCGGCGAATCGGGTGTCCTGGCGCTCGTGGTATTCGACGATTCGCTCGAGCCCGTGGTCGGGGTAGAAGCGTCCGTGGCGCATCATCTGCGCCTGGTTCGACTGGATGCCGAGCCCGAGGTAGATGATCGAGTGGACGTCGGGATGTGTCGCGACGAGTTCCATCACCTCCGGAATCGTGTCACGGGTCTCACCGCCGGCGCAGTCGATCGGGTTGTTGCGACTCCATCGGGGCGGGAGCTTCTCGATCGATCGCCGCGAGCAGGTCGTCGGGCAGATCGAGGAGGACGAGGTCGGGGTCGCGGGTGATCGCGTCGGCGGTGACGACACCCCAGCCGCCGACCGTGGTCAGCACCACGGTGTTCGGCCCGGCCGGGAGCGGCTGGGTGGCGAACGACGCCGCGGCCTCGAAGGCCGACTCGATGCTGTCGGCCCGGGTCAGGCCCGCGGCACGGCACGCCCCGTCGAAGACCTTGTCGTCGGCAGCGAGCGCTCCGGTGTGGCTGGCCGCCGCCTGTGCGCCACCCTCGGTGGCTCCACCCTTGACCACCACGAGCGGCTTGCGGGCTGCGGCGCCGGCGAGGCGGTCCATCAGCCCGCGACCGTCGGTGATGCCCTCGATGTACGCGAGGCCGACGCGGTCGCCGGGTCGTCGGCGTAGAAGTCGAGGTAGTCGGCGACGCCGACGGCGGCAGCATTGCCGGCCGACACCGCGCGGCTGATGCCGACACCGGTGGCGCGGGCGTGGTTGAGGAAGCTCGACACGAAGTTGCCCGACTGGCTGGCGACACCGATCGACCCCCTCGGCGGGTACGGCGCCACGATCTGGACGCACATGTCGACCGGCGTGCTCACGACGCCCTGACCGTTCGGTCCGGCCAGCAGGATCCCGAGTTCGTCGGCGAGCGCGACCAGGTCGGCCTGCGCCTGGATGCCCGTCCTCTCCGGCCTCGCCGTACCCGGCCGAGGTGAGGAACGCCGCCTTCACGCCCTTTGCGGCGCACGCCCGCAGCAGATCGGGGTTGGCGGCGGCGGGCGTGCAGACGAAGACCAGGTCGATCTCGTCGTCGGGCAGCGACTCGATGTCGGCGACGGTGTCGATGCCGAGCACGTTCTCGCCCTTGAGATTCGTCCCGAAGACCTTGCCCGCGGTACCCGTTGGAGAGCAGGTTGTGCAGCGAGACGAACCCGAACTTGCCCGGGGTGGGTCGATGCTCCGGTGACCGAGCACGCCGCGGGGCTCGAACAGCGCTCGGAACTGCTCGTCGGTCGGGCGCGGGCGCAACGCCGGTTGGCCCGGCTCGGGCTCACCGATCTCGACGAGCCCGTCGACGGCGACGAGATCGCCCGACGGTTCGACGATGAGCGGGTTGATGTCGACGCTGCGTACGTCGGGTCGTTCGGCTGCGAGCTGACCGAGGCCGATCAGCAGCTCGACGAGTTGCGTCGCGGTTCGACGGCGGCCTCACCGCGGAACTCGCCGAGCAGCTTCTGGGTCGCAAGCCCGTCGATCATGTCGACGGCGGTCGGCTCGTCGAGCGGAGCCGGGCGGAACACGACGTCGGCGACGGCTTCGGCGAGGATGCCGCCGACGCCGAGCATCACCATCGCCCCGAACTGCGCATCGCGCACCACACCGGCGATCAGCTCGCGGTTGCCCGACACCATCGGTGCGACCAGCACGTCGACATCGCCGTCGTCAGGCGTCGCCGCAGCGAGCAGGTCGGTGGCTGCGGCTTCGACCGCGGCCCGGTCGCCGAGGCGCAGCTTGACGAGGCCGCGCTCGGTCTTGTGGGCGATCGCATCGCCGTTCAGCTTCGCCACCACCGGATAGCCGATCTCGTCGGCTGCATCGCCGGCAGCAGCCGGCGGTGTCGACGAATCGCTCGGGCGCGATCGGCACCCCATGGGCTGCGAGCAGGGCCTTCGAGGCGCGTTCGGACAGGGTCGTGGAGCCAGCCATCAGCCCTCACCGTACTTTCGTCGGCGGCGCCGACACCGGCAATGGGCCATGCGCGCATGGCCGATCGTCACATCCGCACCGCTACCGCACCCCACACCCGTTCGTGTGACCGAAATCGACGATCCACGTCACTTCGGTCACACGAATCCAACGGATCGGGCTGCGTCGAGCGTGGCGGGGGGCCACGATCCGGGGTCAGCGACCGGGTTCGGACACGGCGTAGGTGAGCACGCTCTTCGCGAGCAGGTCACCGGTCGTGGCGCCGAACGCCTCGGCCTCGCAGAAGACGGTGCGTCGACCGCGGCGGATCACCCATCCTTCGGCGATCGCGTCCTCGGCACGATCGCCACCGACGATGCCGCGGATGTACTGCACGTGCATGTCGACCGTCGAGTAGTTCGCATCCCGGCTCGAGCACCGCGCCGACGGCGGGGACCATCACGTGGTCGAGCAGCGAGGCGATCGCGCCGCCGTGCACGAAACCGGCCGCCTGCAGCAGCTCGTCACGGAACGGCAGCCGCATCCGGCAGTAGTCGCGCCGGATGTCCTCGACCACGAGGCCGAGCAGCATCGGGTAGGTGGTGGTGCCGCTCTTCCCGAAGCGCATCCAGCGCTGCGTCGTCTCGTCGTCGAGCGGCTCGAACGTGTCGGCACGGGTCGAGACGAAGGTCACGACGGGTCCAGCGCCGATCGGAAGAACTCGATGATGTGGGTGCGCCGACGAGCGAGCGCCGCATCGGTGAGCGGACTCTCGTCGAGCAGCCCTTCGAGGAACGGCGCGTCGGAGAAGTAGCTCAGCAGCGCGCCGTATCCGGTGAGCAACAGCTGGGCCGCGTCCTGATCGCGGAAGACGCCGGCAGCCATCTCCCGCTCGAAGTAGCGCGACCGCCTCGTCGAACATCGGGCGGAGCGTCGCCGCGAGGTCGATGGCGAGGTGGCTGCCGCCGTCGATCGCCTCTCGGCGCATCAGCGTGACGTACGCCGGGTTGTCGGCGAAGAATCCGAAGCCGGCATCGAGGACCTGCTCGACCTTCTCCAGCCCCTTCGATGGCGCGGTGATCGAGTCGGCCAGTCGGGAGAACCAGTCGGCCAGGAGCTGCTCGAAGACCTCTTCGTAGAGGGCCTCCTTCGACGCGAAGTGGTGCAGCAGGCTCGGCCGTCGGATACCGACTTCGGCGGCGATGTCGTTCAGCGATGTCGCGCTGTAGCCGGTGTAGGCGAAGCAGTCACGCGCGGCGTCGAGGATCTGTTGGCGCGTCGAGCGCTCGTCGGCAACACCTTCGTCCGACATGGGACCTCCGACGCTATCGCCGCCGAAAACGACCGAGCCCGCCGCTCCGTCTGGGACGCAGCGGGCTCGCGGAATCAGGCGACGAGATCAGCTCGGCGGGTAGACGCCCATGCCCTGCGCCTTCTCGGTCTTCCAGAAGATCTCGGCGATCTCGTCGATGTAGCTGACGAGCTGCTCGCCGACGGCGGGGTCCATCGACTTCTTGGCCTCGCCGGCCTGGTGGATCGCCTTCCAGAACAGCTCGTGGAGCTGCGGGAACTCCTCGAAGTGGGCGGGAGCGAAGAAGTCGGCCCACAGCACCATCAGGTGGTGCTTGGTCTCCTCGGCGCGCTCCTCCTTGATCGAGATGCAGCGGGCGCGGAACACGTCGTCGTCGGACTCGGCGTACTTCTTGGCGGTCTTGACGACCGACAGCGCCTCGATCTTGGCCTGCGCCGGGTCGTACACCCCGCAGTAGAGGTCGCAGTGGGCGTGGGCAACGGTGGCGGAAGCGAAGAGCTTGCCGAACATGTGGTTCTCCTTGGGGGAATTCGCGGGCGGGAACAGCACGAGAGCGTTCCCGATGGGTTCAGACCGAAACCTACACTCCCGGCGTGACCCGACGCCCACCTGGTCGACGGTCCGGTCAGCGCGAAATGGCCGCTGCGCCGGTTCGTGGTCGCCGACCGTTCGATGGAACCGACACTCGTCGCCGGCCAGGGCCTCATCGGCGTCCGCTGGAACCGCGCGCGAGTCGGCGAGCTGCGCTGCGTCGAGCATCCCGGACCGACCGGGATTCTGGCTGGTGAAACGCGTCGAGTCGGTCGACGACGACACCATGCGGGTGACGTCCGACAACACCGACGTGGCCGACGGTCGACTCGCGGACAGTTCGGGGCGGTCCCGGTCGCCGGGTCGTACCGCGTCGTCGTCCGCATCCCGAGACGCTGGATGTGACCCTGCACCGGCGCGTCGGCTCTACTGTCGACGCCATGGCCGTCTACCTCTGTCACGAACAGCCCGATCTGTACGAGCACGACGCCACGGTGGTCGACGCCCGACCGGGTGCCGTCGCACTGTCGCGATCGGCGTTCCACCCGGGTGGCGGCGGCCAGGTCAGCGACATCGGCACGATCGAGTCGGTGTCGGGATCGTTCGACGTCACCCACATCGAGGTCGACGGCGACACCTGGTGGCACGTGCTCGGCCGATCCGACCGCCGAGATCGGCGGCGACGTGTCGGTGACGATCGACGCCGATCATCGACTGCGCGTCGCATCGCTGCACACGATGAGCCACGTGCTCAACGCCTTCGTGTTCGACGAGTTCGAGGGATCGCTCGTCACCGGCGCGCAGATCAACGGCGACGGAACGGGGCGCATGGACTTCGACCTCTCGGCGATCGACAACGACCGGCTGCGGGCGCTCGCGGGTCCGGTGAACGACGTGATCGGCCGCGGACTCGACGTGCGTGCGGTGTACGTGTCGAGCGACGAGGCGGCATCGACCCCGGGACTGGTCCGCTCGATGTCGGTCGCTCCTCCGCCGACACCCGACGGTCGGCTCCGGCTGATCGACGTCGACGGCCTCGACCGCCAGGCATGCGGCGGGACCCACCTCACGAACACCGCGCAGTCACGCCCGTTCGAGATCGGCAAGATCGAGAACAAGGGCAAGCACAACCGCCGCGATCCGGTTCCGCCTCGGCGACTGACGACCCACCCCGTCTCCCGTCCCGCCCCACTTCCGAATTCCGGCGGATCGTGACGGCTGGCGTCACGATCCGCCGGGAATTCGTCGGGACACGGGCGGGTGGCTCGTTTCGGGAACGGTTCGTGGTCGTTGCTCGTCGGTCCGACGGCGGCTGCGAGACTCGGCGCCATGGACGCACGCCGTGTCACCGCGCTCGTCTCGCTGGGGCTCGTCGGCGCCGTCGTCATCGGGCTTGATCGCCACGTCGGGCTGCGACGACGACGAACCGACCCCCGCTGCCGCCGGCCGAGCCCGACCCGTACCGACCGACGCCGACACCACCACCTCGCCGCACCACGCGTCGACCCCGACCGTCGACCGTCCGACCGACCGCCGGAACATCGCCCGCCGATCCCGACACTCCCGAACTTCCCGACCGGGGCCCGCATCCCGAGTTCCTCCCGGTCCAGGAGTGGCTCCAGACCGACGCCACGTCGTTCGACGACTTCGACGGCAAGGTGGTCGCCGTCCAGTTCTGGACGTTCGGCTGCAGCAACTGCAAGGCGACGTTCCCGCACATGCGCGACCTGTACGACGAAGTACGGCGGCGACGACTTCGAGATCGTCGGCGTCCACGCACCGGAGTTCGACTTCGAGCGCGACGTCGATGCCGTCGCCGCGGCAGCCGAGGAGAACGGTCTCACCTGGCCGATTGCGATCGACAACGAGAAGCTCAATTTCCGATCGTGGCAGGAGCGCCGGTTCTGGCCGCGCATCTTCCTGATCGACCAGAACGGCAACGTCCGATACGACCACATCGGTGAGGGCGCCTACGACGAGATCGACGCAGCGGTCGGCGCGCTGATCGCCGAAGGCCAGATGATCGACGCCTTCGTCGAGGGCGTTCGCTCGATCGTCCAGGTCTGCCACCTCGTGATCCTCGCGCCCGTGGCGCTCACGATCGTCGCCGCGCACGGGTCGCTGGCAGGCGGTCGTCGGTGCGGTGCCGGGCGTGGTGCTCGGCGGCTGGATCTTCGTGTCGGGGTGGATCAGCGCTGTCCGACCTGGCGCTTCGGGTCTCGGCGGTCCTGCTGATCGCCGCCGTCGTCGTGCTCGGTGCCCCGCGCCTGTTCGGACGCGACGAGATCGTCCGCTCTCCCGTCGCCGTCGGCGCCATCACCGGCTGGTGTCGCCGTGCTGGTCACCCAGTGGTGGCGTCCGTGCGTGGGTGAGGAACTCGGCTCGATCCTCACCAACGCACCCGACCGCCCGTGGTCGCAGTTGCTGCCGACCATCGGGTTCATGCTCGGGATCTCGCTCCCGCTCATCGCGATCGGGCTGCTGTATGCCGCCTGGCCTCCGGGGCCCGCTGACCGCGCACCCGGCTCGGCTGGATCGGGTTGCGGACTCGACCGTCGTGCTCGGCGTGTCGGTGATCGCCGGCCAACACGGCGAGATCGTGTCCCGCCTGTTCCAGTGGAGCCAGTAGGCGTCGCCGGCCGTCATCGGTACGATCGGGACGACATGCAGATCGTCTCCGCCCTCTTCGTCGAGAACTTCGAGATGCGCCAGGCACCCGGCCCCTCGACCCGCATCGACATGACCGGCGTGATGTTCTCCCAGGCGAGCCCGTCGCCGGTGCCCGTCACGCTCAGCCCCCACCTCGTCGCCTTGATCTTCTGTCCCGAGGGCGAGTCGGGCAGCGGCGTGTTCGAGGTCGTGTTCCGCCGCGGCGTCGATGAGGAGAGCGAGCAGGTCGCCCGCAACGTGAGCCCCTTCACGGTCGAGCCCGGCAAGTTCACCTACCGCCTCGTGAAGGGCGAACTCGACTTCGCCGAGTACGGCCAGGTGTTCGCCCACTGCCGCGTCGACAAGCGACCCGTGGCACATCGTGCCGTTCACCCTCCTGCCGCCGGCCGCCGACTGATCGCGGTTTTCCCGTCCTTCCGAGGCCGACCCGGCCCGCTCCACTAACGTCACGCGCGTGTCGTTGACCGCAGCAACAGGATTCACAAGCCGTCTCCCTCGATCCGCGGGATCTCGATGGACGGCCCGCTCGCCGCCAACAGCGGCCACCAGGGCACCGGGATGGCGCTCGCTCCGCTCGCCCACGTGCTCTACAGCCGGGTGATGAAGCACGACCCGTCCGATCCGCACTGGACCGATCGCGACCGGTTCGTGCTCTCCAACGGCCACGTGTCGATCATGCAGTACGCGATGCTGTTCCTGTCCGGCTACGGACTCGAACTCGACGACCTGCAGCGACTTCCGCCAGTGGGGCTCGGCGACACCGGGCACCCGGAGGTCGGTCACACCGCCGGCGTCGAGGTCACCACCGGTCCCGCTCGGCCAGGGTTTCGCCAACGCGGTCGGCATGGCGATCGCCGAGGCCAACCAGCGCGCCCGGTTCGGTGCCGATGCGCGTCGACCACCACACGTTCGTCGTCGCCGGCGACGGCTGCATGATGGAGGGCATCAGCCACGAAGCCGCCGATCTCGCCGGACACCTCGGGCTCGGCCACCTGATCTGCATCTTCGACGACAACAAGATCACGATCGACGGCGCCACCGACCTCACCACGAACGTCGACATGGCCGCCCGGTTCCGGGCGTACGGCTGGGACGTCGTCGAACTCGGCGACATCGGCGACGACCTCGACGCACTCGAGGCCGCGCTGAACGCCGCCAAGACGACCGACCAGCCGTCGTTCCTGATGCTGCGCACGCACATCGCCCGGCCCTCGCCGAAGTGGGAGGACGACCACAACGCGCACGGCAACCCGTTCTCGGCCGAGGACGTCACCGCGACCAAAGAGGTCATGGGGATCCCCGACGAGCCGTTCTGGGCACCCGACGATCTCGTCTCCGCCTATCGCGAGCCACGTCGCCGAGCGGGCGTCGCCGCCGCGCGAGCCGGATGGTCGGAGCCGACGTCGCCGGAGTGGGTCGCTGCCCAGAACGCGACCGGCCTCGACGGCTGGGACGCCGACCTGCCCAGCTACGAGCTGGGCGAGTCGCTCGCCACGCGCAAGGCCATCCAGAAGGCGCTCGACGCGACCGACGCCGAAGCTGCCCGGCCTGATGGCCGGCTCCGCCGACCTGAAGGGGAGCAACGGGGTCGCTCTCGGCGCATCGCACCCGTTCTCGGCGAGCGCCCCCGACGGCCGCTATCTCCACTACGGCATCCGCGAGCACGCCATGGGCGCGATCGGCGTCGGGATGGCGCTGCACGGCGGCGTCCTGCCGGTGACGGCCACGTTCTTCGTGTTCGCCGACTACATGCGCCCGTCGATCCGCCTCGCCGCACTCTCCGGCGCCAAGGTCTGCTTCGTGTTCACCCACGACTCGGTCGGCGTCGGCGAGGACGGCCCGACGCACCAGCCGGTCGAGCAACTCGCCAGCCTGCGGGCGATCCCGAACCTGCACGTGGTCCGCCCCGCCGACGGCAACGAGACGATCCAGGCCTGGGCCGACATCGTCCGCCACGACGGTCCCTCGGCGCTGATCCTCAGCCGCCAGAACATCACCGGTGACCACCGACGGATCGGCGGTCGAGCGCGGCGCCGGCATCGTGCGCGACACCGATGGTCCGGCGCAGATCGTGCTGCTCGGCACCGGCAGCGAGGTCGCCGTGTGCGTCGAGGCGGCCGAGGCGCTCGCCGGCGACGGCATCGCCGCACGCGTGGTGTCGATGCCGTCGGTCGATCGATTCGAGGCCCAGAGCGACGAGTTCTGCTCGTCGATCCTGCCCGACGACGTGCCGGTCCTCTCGGTCGAGGCGGGCGTCACGTTCGGATGGGCCGCCCACGCCGACGCGTCGATCGGCATCGACCGTTTCGGCGCCAGCGCACCGGGAAGTCTCGTGCTCGAGATGCTCGGCATCAACGTCGAACACGTCGCCGAGATCGCCACCGCCCTCGCCAACTGAACGCCCCGACCCGCTGCGATGAGAGATGAGCGCAAAGGCCGCTCTCATCGCTCATCGCAGACCGAACGAACGGAGTAGGAACATGAGCGAACGACTGCACGAGCTGTACGAGCAGGAGGGCCAGAGCGCCTGGCTCGACAACCTCCGGCGGGACTACATCACGTCGGGCAAGCTCGTCGACATCCGCGACGGCGGCGCCCGTGGCCTCACGTCGAACCCGTCGATCTTCCAGAAGGCGATCCAGGGCTCGTCCGACTACGACGAGCAGTTCGCCGAGATCGCAGCCGACGGCGGCTCGACCATCGACGACTACTGGTCGCTGGTGATCCGGGACATCCACGGCGCCTGCGACGTGTTCTCGAAGGTGTACGACCACTCCGACGGCGTCGACGGCTACGTGAGCGTCGAGGTCGCCCCCGACCTCGCCCACGACGGCCCGGGCACCGAGGCGGCAGCCCGCGACCTGCACGAACGGATCAACCGCCGCAACCTGATGGTCAAGATCCCCGGCACCGAGGAGGGCCTCGCTCCGATCGAGCAGATGATCGCCGAAGGGCGGAACATCAACGTCACGCTGATCTTCTCCCTCCCCCGCTACGAGAAGGTCATCGAGGCCTACATCGCCGGCCTCGAACAGCTCGCAGCGGACCCCGACGCCGACCTGTCCCAGGTGGCGAGCGTCGCCAGCTTCTTCATCAGCCGCGTCGACGTCGAGGTCGACAAGCGACTCGAGGCAATCGGCTCCGACGACGCACTCGCACTCCGCGGCAAGGCAGCCGTCGCCCAGGGCAAGCTCGCCTACAAGCTGTTCCACGGAGAAGTTCTCCGGCGACCGGTGGGACGCACTGGCGGCACGAGGCGCCCGCGTGCAGCGACCGCTGTGGGCATCGACCGGCGCCAAGAACCCGGCCTACCCCGACACGCTGTACGTCGACGAGCTGATCGGCCCCGACACGGTCAACACGCTGCCCGATGCCACGCTCGACGCGTTCGTCGACCACGGCACCGTGGCCCGCCGCGTCGACGCCGACGTCGACGATGCCGAGGCCGTGTGGGCGAAGCTCGCGCGACGTCGGCGTCGACATGGACGACGTCGCCGACCAGCTCGAACGCGAAGGTGTCGCCAGCTTCGCGACGGCGTTCGACGAGTTGATCGCCGCCCTCGAAGAAAAGGCCGCCAGCCTCAAGAACTGAACGACGACGAAACAGAATCCAGCCCGCTGAATCGGCCCGAATCAGGTGATGTCGAGGACGATGCGGTGATAGCCCTGGGCACCGTCGGGAGCGACGGCCTTGGGCTCCTCCGGCTGCGGTTCGCCGTCGCCGTCGATCGCGCGCACCTCGACGGCGTGGCCGCCCCGCTCGACGTCGCTCGTGTCCCAGCGGTACACCCACTGGACCCACGTGTCGGCCGACGGCACCGACCCCAGTTCGGCTTCCTGCCACTCCCCCTCGTCGATCCGGACCTCGACGGCTTCGACCCCCCGGTGCACGGCCCACGCCACACCGCCGATCGGCACGACGCCGTCACGCTTCGCGCCCTGAGCGTGGCGTGTCGATGCGGGCCATCGTCTTGACCGGGCCGCGCTTCGACCAGCCCCTCGGCACCCAGTAGGCGTCGAAGTCCTCCCAGCGGGTCAGCCGGATGTCGGTGACCCACTTGGTGGCCGACACGTAGCCGAACAGCCCCGGCACGACGATTCGGACCGGATACCCGTGACGCGCCGGAAGCGGCTCGCCGTTCATCGCGATCGCCAGCATCGCGTCGCGACCGTCCATGATCGCCTCGATCGGCGACCCGCAGGTCCAGCCGTCGATCGACCGGGACACGACCTGCTCGGCACCTTCCTGCAACCCGGCCTCGTCGAGGATGTCGGCGAGCCGCACGCCCTGCCAGAGCGCGTTGCCGACGAGATCGCCACCGACCGGGTTCGAGACACACGACAACGTGATGTGGCGCTCGATCTGCGGCCGGTCGAGCAGGTCCTGGAACGTCAGCTCCATCGGGTTGTCGACCAGGCCGTCGATGCTCAGCTTCCACGAGTCGACTGCGACCTGCGGCACCACCAGTGCCGTGTCGATGCGGTAGAAGCGGTCGTTCGGGACGACGAACGACTCGATCCCCTCGACCCCGAGCGAGAACTCGTCGACCGACCGGCCGACGCGGTCTGGTCCGGCGACACCTCCGGAAGCACGAGTTCTGCCCGCTCCTGGTCGATCTCGAAGCGGCGGCGAATCGTCCAGCCGAGCCCGCCGGTGATCGCTGCGATCGACCCGATGCCGACGGCTCCCTGGAGGAACTGGCGCCGGTCGGGGCCGATCATCGTCGGCCGACCGGTTGTCGTCGGCCGGTCCCGGTCCGTGGCGCCAACCACCAGAGCACGCCGAGCGACACGGCGGTGCCCGTCAGCGTCGGCAGCAGCTTCGCGAACGTCGGCTCCGGTCGGATGACCACCGCCCACGCTCCGATCAGCCCAACGGCCACGGTCAGCCCGTACGCCATGCCCTTCGCACCGCGCACTGCGAGCACGCCGATGATCCCACCGAGGATCAAGATGACGATCAGCGCACCGGCCACGAGGACGGCCTTGTCGCTGGTGCCGAACTGCTCGATCGCCCAGTTCTTCAACCACTGCCGGCGTGTAGTCGATGAACTCCTGACCGACCGGCACGACCGGAGACGACGAGCCTTCGACGAGCCCGACGACCAGCTCGGCCACGCCCAGTCCTGCGCCGGTCGCGAGCAAACCGAGCCCCAGCCCGCGCCACAGCGACGGTGTCGATGCGTCACTCGTGAAGTGACGCCGCCAACGATCGTCCTCGCCAGGCTGGCCGACCACCTCATCGGCGTCGTAGGGTCCGCTCTGCATGGAACAAGGTGTACCCGATCCGATCGACCCGCGTGCGCGATCCGTCGTCTCCGAACTCGGAGTTTCGGAGAATGTTCGGCTGGCGGAATCACTCGTTTCCGAAGCGATCGGTCTCATCGGCGACCACCCCGACACGCTCGATCTCAAGATCGCGACCGCGGCGCTCACCGAGATGCGCGCCGCCTACCGGATGTTCGCCCCGTACAAGCGCGAACGCAAGGTGTCGATCTTCGGCTCGGCGCGGACCAAGCCCGACGATCCGCTGTACGCCCAGGCTCGCGATCTGGCTGCGCTCCTGGCCGAACGCGGCTGGATGACCGTCACCGGCGCCGGCCCCGGGATCATGCAGGCGGGCATGGAGGGTGCCGGCCGCGAGCGCTCGATCGGTGTCTCGATCCGACTGCCGTTCGAGACCGGAGCCAACGACATCATCGCCGGCGACGACAAGCACGTGTCGATGAAGTACTTCTTCACCCGCAAGCTGATGCTGATCAAGGAGTCCCAGGCCTTCGTCTGCCTGCCCGGCGGCTTCGGGACACTCGACGAGACGTTCGAACTCCTCACGCTCGTCCAGACGGGCAAGAGCCTGCCGGTCCCGATCGTGCTGCTCGACGCCCCGGGCGACCCCTACTGGGAGCAGGTCGAGCAGTTCGTCCGAGACCAGCTGATCGCTCGCGGTCTCGTGTCGGCCGAACGACACCGGGCTGTACTCGATCACCTCTTCGTGCGACGAGGCGTGCCGAGATCATCGAGCAGTTCTACTCGAACTACCACTCGATCCGTTTCGTCGGCGATCGACTCGTGATCAGGCTGCAGCGTGGCCCCGACGACGCCCAGCTCGCCGACCTGAACGAGCGTTTCGCTCATCTGGTCGCATCCGGATCGATCGAGCGCGCCGAACCCACCCGAGTCGAGCGGCGCGACGACGACCAGCTCGAACTCGACCGCATCTCCCTCGACTTCGACAAGCACGGCTACGGCGACCTCATCGCGCTCATCGGCGCCATCAATTCCTGGGACTGACCGCAGGTCAGGTCGGGAGTCACCTCGTCGAACCGCTTCGGTTCCTGCGGTGTCGTCTGCCGGCACGGCCCTCAGGACCTACGGAAAGCGTGTGGACGTGAACAAGAAGATCCCTGCCCGTGATGGTGGTCGCTGCGCTGGCACTCGCCGCGTGCGGAGGCGACAGCGATTCCGGCAGCGAGGCGTTCGACAGCGATCGCGCGTGTCGTATCGGTCAGCGACTCCGTCGACGAGGTCGCCACCGGTGACCGCGACGGTGTCGTCAGCCAGATCGAGCGACTCGACGACCTCGAGGGCATCGCCGACTCCGGCCTCGATGTCGACGAACTCGATCAACTCGCAGAAGGGCTCGACGAGAACGCGGTCGAAGATCTCGTCGCCGAGTTCGATGCGATCGGCTGCGAGCTGGAGACGCCCGAAGTCGATGCCCCCGTCGACGCCGAGCCGACCGCCACGCAAACCAGTCCACCGACCGAGCCGCCGGCAGCGACGACCCCGACGACGAAGCCGCCCCCGGCGACCACGGCGGCGCCCGACGCCACCGCGGCCCCCGACACGCCGCCCGCACCGGTCGGCGACGGTTCCAACATCCCGGTCGACATCGGCTCGACAGGCCCTGGCCCGTCGTTCGGCATCGACCGTCCGACCGAGGCCGTTCTCGACCGAGTTCGAGTTCGACGGGATCCTGTTCTCGCCCGAACACCAATGTCGTCGAGCTCGGCGTGAGCCGTAGCGACGCCACGTTCGGCGGGGACGTCGAATGGAGCAGCTTCGACTCGATCACGATGTCGGCGACGACACCGCTGACCACTCGAGGAAGTTCGTAGCGGCGTATCGCGCTGCAATCGACGCGCTCGGCTTCGAGTACGACTACATCGAGATCGACGTCGAGCAGCGACGGAGTGACCATGCCGTCGGCCTCGAAGCCGATCCGACCGAGTTCAGCGCAGGGATTCCCCGTTGGGACATCAGCGTCGCTCAGAACGACGACGTGCCCGGCGTGGTGCTGGTCGAGGTCGACCGGAGTATCGAACGACCCGGAGCGCCATGCCGGCCATTCCGGCGCCGGCGCACCGATCTACTCCAGGAGACCGCCGACATCGGCTCAGGCCTGGGCTGGACGGTCACCGGATTCCGCTACAGCGAGAGCGCGAGCAGCGTTCTCGGACGACACGTTGGTCTTCGGCTCCGTCGACTGGGCCATCTCGGAGGACGAACACGGTACGCGAGTCGGCCACGGCGTTGCAGGAGGCCGTCGGTCTGCCGATCAGCGACGAGGAGGTCGAGCAGGATTCGATCACCTGGTTCCTCGCCGACGACTCGTCGACGTTGTTCGCGGTGCGGCTACTCCGAGTTCGGCGGAACCACCGCCTCGTTCAATCCCTGATCGACCGCAGCAGGTGCGCCGCTTTCGCAATGGAGCGACGGGCCTGCATCAACGTCTTGTCGCTCGCGTGGTCGTTCGACTTCGCCGTCGGCAACCGCTTCGCGCAGCCGATCGAACGCGATGTCGTCGAGTTCCTCGGCGATCTGGTCGAGTCGCTCGGCGAGGTGTTCGTAGTCGGCCATCCGGATCGCCTCAGCTCCGCAGCGCATCGGCGACGATGTCGACGGGATGCGACACGCGCAGCCCGCGGTCGTCGAGCACGGCGGCGAGGTGCATCGAGCACCCCGGGTTCGCACTGGCAACGACGTCGGCCGGCCGGGCCGCGACCGCTCGGTCGATCGAGGCCATCTTGCGGTCACGAATGTCGGCGGCGAGTTCGGGCTGGAGCGCCGAATAGGCGCCGCCCGCCCCGCAGCACAGACCATCGTCGTCGAGTTCGACCACGTCGGCGACGTGGGCCAGCAGCGTGCGAACCGGCGGATCGATGCGCTGCACGTGCCGCAGATGACACGGGTCCTGGACGATCACCCGCGGTCGCTCGCCCGATGGCCGGCGGCAGGAGTTCGACGCGTTCGGCGAGCCACTCGTTGACGTCGACGACGCGCTGCCGCGAATCGTGCTGCGGCCTCGGTGCCGACCGATCGAGCCGTAGTCCTTCAGACGCTGCGCCGCATCCGGCGGAGTTCACGACGATCGGTGCCTCGCCCGGCATCGATGCCATCACCCGCGCAGCCAGGCCGACGGCGTCGCCGTGCAGGCCGGCGTGCACGTGCAGCGCCCCGCAGCACGCTCCGCCCGACCCGGGCACCCGATACGTCGCACCGGTCGCGGCGATCAGTTCGGCGGTCGCCCGATGCGTCGAGCGTTGCCACGCGTCCATCACGCAGCCGGTGAAGAGCCAGACGTCGTCGCCCGTCGAGGTGACCGCGGGTGGACGGCGCAACGGCAGCTCGCGAGAGACCGAGCCGCGACGGGACCAGCCTGACCCGCTGCGCGACCGGCCAGCATCGACGAGCCGGCGAGCAGGAGCCGATGATGGCCGAGCACCCGAAACCCGAGTCGCTGCCACCACGGCGTGATCCGCCGCTCGGCAGCGAGCGACGTCCGGGTCTGCTCCATGAGCGCACCGAACTCGACGTTGCTCGGGCAGGCCGGCTCGCAGCCTCGGCACTGCACGCACGTCTCCATGAAGTCGACGAACTCGGCGTCGATCGGCACGCCGTCGTTCTGCACGCCGCGCATCGCATCGATCCGACCACGAGGCGAATACGCCTCCTCGCCCGTCACCCGAAACGTCGGGCAGTGCGGCAGGCACAGTCCGCACGACACGCATGCGGACAACTTCTCGGCATCGAGATCGAGCACGGAGCGAACTCTACGCGGCGAACCGGTGCGGACCGCCCTTCCGCCTGCGGGCCGATGCGTTCGGCGAGCCTGGCCTCGCCGACCCGCCCGACGCTCGGACGGTGCCACGCCGATGACCTACCGTTCGGGAATGTCAGCAGCGAATCCCGTGAACGATTGGACCACCGACTACGACATTCTCGACGACGACTACGTCGCCGATCCGTATCCGGTGTGGGCCGACCTCCGCGAGCAGTGCCCCATCGCCCACTCCGACCGATGGGGCGGCTCCTGGCTCCCGACTCGATACGCCGACGTGGCCGCCATCGCCCACGACGTCGAGCATTTCAGCTCACGTGACGTCGGTGTGCTCACCTTCACCGCTGAAGAGCGACCACCGCCACCGATCGACATCCCGCTCCCGCCGATCGACGCCGATCCACCCGTGCACACGTGGACCCGCCGGCTGCTGCTGCCGTGGTTCTCGCACACCCGGGTCGACGGCTACGAACAGTTCACACGGGAACTGTGCAATCGGCTGATCGACGAGTTCATCGACAATGGATCCGCGGACGCCGCGCAGGACTACGCGCAGCAGATCCCTGTGCGGGTCATCGCGCTCACGCTCGGGGTGCCGTCCGAGATGTCGGACACCTTCACCGGCTGGGTGCGAGACGTGTTGGAGTTCGCCCACGACGAAGTTCGCAGCGCAGCCGGGCGCGACAACATCGATCGCCTACCTCCTCGGTCGAACTGGAAGAGCGGCGCTCGAATCCGGGCGACGACCTGATCAGCGAGTTGCTCCACACCGAAGTGGACGGAGCACCGGTCCCCGATCTGCAGATCATGGGCATCGCCGCGCTCACGCTGATCGCCGGTGTCGACACGACGTGGTCGGCGATCGGTTCGGCGATGCTCCACCTCGCCACGCACCCCGACGACGTGCAGCGACTGATCGACGAACCCGAGCTGATGCCGACGGCCGTCGAAGAACTGCTCCGCGCCTACTCCCCCGTCACGATGGCGCGCATCGCCGTCGACGACATCGAAGTCGGCGGATGCCCGATGAAGGCCGGCGACAAGGTGCTCATGAACTTCCCGGGTGCGAACCGCGACCCTGAAGCGTTCGACCGGGCCGACGAGGTGGTGCTCGACCGAGCCAACAACCGCCACGTCGCGTTCGGCGTCGGCATCCATCGGTGTGCCGGCTCGAACCTCGCACGCATGGAACTCCGCGTCGCGATCGAGGAATGGCTGCGTCGCATTCCGTCGTTCGGTCTCGCCGAAGACGCCGAGGTGACCTGGGCCGGCGGACAGGTCCGCGGTCCGCGCAGCGTGCCCGTGACCTTCTGACGATCGGTCCCCGACGACTGGAGGTGGACCAACTCGGGTCGACCTCGGTCGACCGCATCGCTGCCCCGGGTTCAGGTCTGGTTCGACAGCGTGAACGGTGGGTAGCGATCGGTCACGAGCAGGAACGCGTAGGCGTTCACTCGCAGACCCCATCGGCCGACACCGACGACGTAGTCGAACAAGCCCTTTGGATACCGGCCGGTGAACAGGATCGCGAACCACGCGATGACGACCGCGAAGAACGCGCCGATACCGAGGAAGAACAGCACGATGTAGTGTGGGATCGCGAGGAACCACTTCACCAACGGCATGCCACGTTTCAGGTCGCGTTCGACGTCGGGATAGTCGATTTCGAGGTGCACCGCCTGTTCGTCGACGGTCGAGGGATAGTGATCGGTGAGCAGCACGACGTACGCGCCGATTCTCGTCGCGAACCGGGTGAGTTCGAACGCGAAGTCGAACCACCATTTCGGATAGCGCTTGCGGAACAGCAGCATCAGCAGGGTCGCGAAGAAGAGGCCGCCCGTGATGCTCGCTGTCGACGAGATGATCACATCACCGTCGCCCGTCTCAGTGACCGATGCTGTTCCCTCCGACCAGAATTCCGTACACGACGGCGATCGGAATCACCAGCACGATCCGGAACAGCGTCGTCACCTGACTCAGCTGCTCCGGATAGTCGATCTCGAGCCGAGCAGGATACGGCCCCTTTCCGGGCGGGGACGCCGGCGATCCGGGTTGGGACGGAGGCGGCGGTGTGGTCGGCGGAGGCTCTCCGGGCGGTGGTGGCAACGGACCGGAAGGTGGCGGCGGTGGCATGGACATGGCAGGTCCCCTTTCTGGGCGGAGCACTCGAGCAGGCAGAGACGCCTACTGCGTGAACCGGGATCGTCACGTCTCCACCATCGCGCGCTCCACGGCGCGGCGACACGGGCGAACGTCCCGAGCGAACGTCCCGAGCGATACCGGGCTGTCACGTGACGTGCGGGCAAGCGCTCGAGCGAGCACGCCGGTGCGACGGTCACGCGAGCAAGGCGAGTGCTTCGGCGATGGGCTCCACGATCGACGGATCGTCGGACTTGGGGATCGAGATGATCGCGAGATCGACGCCGGCCTCGGCGAACAACTCCACATCGCGGACCGTGGCGTCGCGGTCACCCGCGTACCGGACGATCGTCGACACGGTGACGTCGGCACGATCACGACCTTCGGCCGCCAGCGCGTCGAGGAACACCGCGTTGCGCATCTGAAAGTCGTCGACATTCATCGTCGGTGACCCGTAGTTCCAATGGTGCGCGAACTTTGCAGCCGCCGGGATCGTCCGCCGGAGCCCTGAGCCTCCGATACAGATCGGCAGCGGATCCTGAGGACCCTTCGGGTTGTTCATCGCGTTCTCCAGCCGATACCAGCGACCCTCGAAGTCGGAACGCTCCTCGGTCAGGAGCAGCCGTAGCACCTCCATGCCCTCCTCGAAGCGGTCGAACCGGTCGGTCATCGACCCGAGATCGATCCCGTAGGCCGCGCACTCCTCCTCGTTCCAACCAGCGCCTACACCGAGCTCCAGCCGTCCACGCGAGGTGACGTCGAGGGTCGATGCCATGTTCGCGAGCACTGCCGGATGCCGATAGAGCATTCCGGTGACGAGTACGCCGCCGCGCAGACGGGTGGTCGCCTGGAGCAGCGCGGTGAGCGTGATCCACCCCTCGAAGCAGTCATCGGTGGAGTCACCGAACAGCGGGTAGAAGTGGTCGAACGTCCAACCGGACTCGTAGAGCTCGATGTCGTCGCATCGCTGCCAGACCTCGAGCAGCCAGTCCCAGCTGCAGCGCTGCGGCGACGTGCTGACCCCGAACCTCATCCGTCAACCGTACGACGGCGCCTGCGCCGCCAGCGAGCCCGCCGCGACCACCGCAGGCCGACGAGGGTCGGGAGGCCTGCTGGCCGGAGCGCTCGGTCAGCCTTGGGCGGCCACGGCAACCGCCGCGGCGATGAGTGATGGCGCGCGGTCGAGATCGCGGAAGTCGCCGAACAGCGTGTTCGCCATCCCGACCGCGATCGCGCCGGCGGCGTAGAAGTCGGCCATGTTCTCGACCGTGACGCCACCGGTCGCCATGAACGGCCGCTGCGAGTACGCCGGTACGACCTGCGCCAACCAGGACGCTCCCGGCGGATCTGCCGGGAAGAACTTGAGCACGTCTGCGCCGGCCCGCAGCGCGGTCTGGATCTCGGCGGGCGTCTGCACGCCCGGCAACGTCAGCATCCCGAGCTCGACGCTTCGCTGCGCAGTGGCGACGTCGACACCGGGGATCACGCAGAACTCGGCGCCGGCAGCGGCCGCCGACTCGGCCTGTTCGACCGACCAGGTCGTCCCGACCCCGACCGATGCGTCCGAGCCGTACCGCTCGCTCAGCATCGCGACGTCGTCGGTCGTCCGCGGGTAGTCGTGGGTGATCTCCAACGAACGCACACCGCCCTCGACCAGGAGATCGGCGAGTGGCACGAGGTACTCCTCGGGGATCTGGCGGAGCACGGCCATGATCCGGTCCTGTTCGAGGATCTCCAGGGCGTGTTGTCGCTTGTCATCGGGCACCGGGCGAGTCTGGCACCCGAGGGCGTTGAGCCGTCCATTCGGCTCAGCCGATCCCCGGCTGAGCCGTTGGCTTCGCGCACTACGTTCGGTGGTGACGTGCGCGGCGTCGGGCTGCGCGCGTGGCAGACACAAGGGGTTCGGTCATGACCGTCACAGTTCGATTTCGTTCGCTGATCTGGTTCGCAACCGGTGCGTTGTTGGCCCTGCTCGTCGGGTGGTTGGTGATGTCGGCGTGGCATGTTGAAGCCGCACCGGGCGACGTCGACACCACGACGGTGCCGATCACCGCATGCCGGTTGGTGGACACCCGACCTGCCAGCCAGGTCGGTCCCCGCAACACGCCGTTGGGTCCGGAACAGACCTCCACCGTCGACGTCCAGGACGCGTCAACGGAGTGCGCCGGCAAGGTGCCCACCACAGCATCAGGCCTGGTGTTGAACGTGACCGCCGCCCAGGCAAGCCAACGCACCTTCCTCACCGTGTGGGACAGCGGACCCTGGCCCGGCACGTCATCGATGAACCCGGTCCCCGGACCACCCGTCCCCAACGCGGTCACCACCAGACTGTCGACCTCGGACACCTTCGAGATCTACAACAACACCGGAACCACCCACCTCATCGTCGATGTCGTGGCCTACTTGACACCATCGTCGCTGACCGAGCTGAACGACCGACTCGCCGCGTTGGAGTCGGAGGTGTCGGCGTTGCAGGCCACGACCGCGTCGATGTCCGCGCTCACCGTCGACGGACACCCCACGGTGCGGTTCAGTGACGTCAACGTGCAGATCGTCGACGCCAGCGGCGACACCGACGGCGACGTCAACGGTCGCGGCAATCTGATCATCGGCTACAACGAAGACTTCTTCGCTGCTGAAGTGCGGACCGGGTCGCACAACCTGGTCATCGGCCCCGACCACAGCTACACGTCGTACGGCGGTGCGGTCATCGGCGAAAGCAACAACATCACCGCGAAGTACACAACCGTCACCGGGGGCCGCGGCAACACGGCCGGCGGTAACTGGGCGTCAGTATCGAGCGGCGTCGGAAACACGGCCAGCGGCCCGTACGCATCGGTATCGGGTGGCAGCGCGAACACATCCAGTGGTAGCCGGGCATCGGTGGCCGGCGGCGACAGCAACACAGCCGATGGCAGCTATTCGTCAGTGACCGGCGGCAGCCTCAAGAGCTGTTCCACGTCCTACTCAGTCTGCTGACCCGGGCCGGGCCCGATCGGCGGCGGCACCTGGCGATCTTCGGGCCCTTCGCCCGTGGACACGCCGGTGCACGTTCCCGATGCTGAGAGGTGGGGCCACCCCGACGCGTCGCAGGGTCCGCTGGAAGGAGTTTTGACATGAGCGAATCCGTTCGGAGCCGTCTGGCCGGTCGTTTCGGACGACTGCTGGCAATCGGCGTCCTGGGGGTGTCCGGTTGTGGTGGCGACACCGAAGACAGCGCGACCAGCAACACCGAGCCCACCGTCGGAACAGCCGGGGACCGGCCGACGACCGACCAGGTCATCGAAGACGACGTCGCAGCGACCACCGTCGAAACCACCGTCGACGAAGACCCCCCGACCGGACCGGAGACCGAGGGCCTCGACTCCGAACAGGTGGACGCGGCGATCGACATCGCCAGGGCGTACTTCGTCGCCAAGACCGACTTCACGGGCGACCAATTCGAGTGGACACTTGAGACCGCCGCCCGCGACCAGGAGGGCCGATGGTGGGCTCGGGTGAGCGCTTCGCCCGAGAGCGACCCGTCAATGTCGCTCGAAGCGGAGCAGATCTACGTGTACCGCGACGCCGACAGTTCCCTCTGGCTTGCGTTCGACATGGGGACGGGCATCGAACCCGCAACCGACGAGCGTTTCCCCGAGGAAGTCCGCGACCAGCTCTGACACACGTTCGCTCCGCGCTCCGACGGGCGGGTCGAACGGCCCGTCGCAGACGAGATGGATACGTGTTCTCCGCCTCCCGCGGTCGCCCCCATCGCCGAACGATGACGTTGTCCCCTGCCCAGAGTCATGCCTGTGTCTCACAATCGAAACATGGAAGCACTACAACCACATCCCTGGAAGCTCACGTTCGAGACGAACGAGGATGAAGACCACTGTGACATGGTCGTCCATCTCGATGCCGGCGATCGGTCGTTGTCGGGGCGTGGGCGATCTCGGCGAAACCCGTCCGACCTGTCGTCGCCGCAGATCGGCGAGGAACTCGCCGCCGCTCGTGCCCTGCACGATCTGGCGCAGCACCTCACCGATGATGCCTGGACGATGATCGAGGAGCACACGCAGACGTCGTCCGGGTGACACCGACCCGACCGCCGACGGTGATGCTCTGCGCGGCAGCGCCGAAACGGCTTCGGAGCGATGCAGACCGCCTGGAACAACTGTTGGCCTTCACCGGACGTCGAACGCGCTGATCCACCGGCGGCTCAGTCCTCGACGACCTCGGGGACGGGCTTGCCGGTGCTCCAGTCGATTCGGCGGATGGGGGCGGTCACGCCATCCCACCCGATCGACGCCACGCGGATGGTCTCCATCAGCTCGACGAGATGGTCACTGCGGGCCATCAATTGCACCATCACCCCGGGTTCTTCCTCGGAGTCGAGGTACGCGTGCCCATCGCCGTAACGCTGGCGGACGGTGTACCGGCGCCCTGCGGCATCGAGGTCGTCCACGGTCTCGGCGATGTTGTCGACCCACACCGCCAGGTGTTGGAGACCGCCGTCCGGGTGGGCGGCAAGGTAGTCCCGGTAGATCGTCGGTTCATCGTCGTGTTGTTCGATGACCTCGATCTGCTGTTCCCCCGAGTAGGCGAAGGCCGCCGACAGGTCGGGCTGAATCCGCTCACCGTCGTAGTCGCCCTTCGGGCGGATGTGCTCTTCGACGAAGAAGGGACCGATCCCACGTGCGATCCAGTGGCGCATCGCCGCCTGGACATCGGGGACCACGTAGCCCTGCTGGATGACGGGACCGAAAAGCGCGCTCATTCCCCGATCCTGACACAGCCTCGCCGAACCCTCCCGAGCGATTCCGGGAGGGCGATCGACAGGCCAACAGGCCGACACAGCCGACTCTTGCGTTCCTGCTCGCGGCTCTGGGCCGTCGGACCAACGCCGCTGCCTCTACCATCGCTGAAATATGACGATCGTGGGCGAGGGCGGACCGTGAAACGACTCGTCGTCGGGGTGGACGGCACCGAAGCCGCCCACGCTGCTCTGAACTGGGCCGCGGACACCGTGGGGCCCGATGGCGTCATTCATGCGATCGTCGCCGTCGACCCAGCGCTCGAGTTCTTGGTCGATGTCGTGACCGGCGACCCGATGACGTATCTCCAGCTCCTGCACCGCGACCTCGCTACGACGTGGACGCGAGACGCCAAATCGCGCGTTCGGGAGCTGACGGCCGATCTCGTTGAGCAACCCACTCCAGACGCTCTGACGGCAGCGGCGACGGAGTTTCAGGCCGACGCCATCGTCATCGGAGCCCACGTCCCGCACCTCACCGGTGCGAAGCGGATCGGAGTGACGACCCGTCACCTGCTGCGCAAGCTGTCCGTCCCGCTGGTGGTGGTACCGGTGGAGATCACACGTGGGCTCGACGGTCGTGCCGATCGAGCCGACTACCTGGTTGTCGGAGTCGGGCACGGCGACGCCACCGAATCCGCTGTCCGCTGGGCCGCCGACCTCGCGGATCGTCGCGACCTCGGCGTCGTGCTCGTCCGCGCAACCGGTGACGGGCCCGTCTTTCAGACCGACGGGGTGCTCGACCTGCTCAGCTACGAGCTGCATCCCGACCGTCGCGAGGAACGGTCCACGGCCGATCTGGTTCGCGCCGCCGAACTGGTGCAGGAGTTGAGCGACCACGATCTGAGGATCGAGGCCGCAGCGATGCCGGACTTCGCGGCCTCGAGTCTCGGCGAGCTCAGCGACCGAGCGTCGCTCCTCGTCATCGGCCAGCACCGGTCGAAGCTGACGCTGGGGCGCCACACCCCACAACCCCTCCGCCATCTCCTCACGCACGCTCGGTGCCCGATCGCCGTCATCCCGCAATGGGCCCTCGGGGCATCCCCCGCCCCCTGACGCTGACCGCGACGAAAACCGTTGCCGGCGACAGTCCGCGCACGATCAGGAGAGCGTCGCAAGTGCCTCAGCGACAGTGACCTCACACATCGAACAGTGTCTTGCAGTGCTCGACGTCGCCGTCGATGTTCGACGGCAGACCAAGCTTCGCCCGAATGATCGTGGCGTCTTCATTGCTGGCCCACTCTTCGGTCGGCCAATCCGCCCCGCTGGTCGACGTGGCGAACGCGTCGTACTTGGCCGCCCAGTCCGCCGCAACGAAGATGAGACCATCGATGTTCGCCTGGACCGATTCAGGCCAGTCGTAGTCGGTCAGGGCGGCCATCCACGTCTCCTGGGCATCGCGCGCCATCTCGTAGGTTGGGCGCATCACCGCCATGAACTCGTCGAACTCGGAATCGTCGATCATGTCGCCGCCGGGCGCGCCGGCCAATGCGAGGTAGAACAACTCCTCGGCACAGTTCACCACGGTGACGTGTTCGATGTAGTACGCGGCGGCCAGTTCCTCAGGGGTCTGAGGAATCGCTGGTGTCGTGGCGGTGGTGGTGGTCGTGGTCGCTGGGCTGGTCGTGGTCGCTGGGCTGGTCGTCGTCGCTGGGGTGGTCGTCGTTGTCGACTCCGGCGACGTGGGCGTCGTGGTGGTCGTCTCCGGCAGGGTGGTCGCCGTCGCCGCTTCGGTCACCGCAGTGAGCCAGCTCTCGGCTGGTGCTTCGATGACCGGTGACGTACCGCCATCCCCACTCCCGCACGCGCCGAACAGAAGAATTCCCACCGCGGCGGCTGCCGTTGTTCTCCTCACATGACCGTTCATGACTTCAGCGTGAACGGCAACCGGACACGGCGCCAGAGGCCATCGTCACGATCACTCGTGACGAACGAACCGATCTCTCGACGACCACCGGCGAGATGGCCGCCGAGATCACCGGGCGGCGACGGTGGCGCCGTGCGCGGCGCGGTCGGCGGATTCGATCGCGACCTTGCTGAGCCGCATCAACCGCACATCGCCGACGGGCGTGCCGGTCCCCCGGTTGCAGACCATCGCAACGGCCAGCTCCCGAGTCGGGTCGACCCACGCCCCCGACCCACCGAGACCGAAGTGGCCGAATCCGTCCGGGCACGCGTCATGGTTCCCGAGCACTCGGTGGTAGCCGAGTCGCCAGCGCATCGGCATGACGAGCACCAGATCTCGACGGTTGTTCTGTTCCTCGCCGATCTGCTTCACCCGGTCGGACGACAACAGCCGCACACCGTCCAACTCGCCGCCCCCTGCGTACATGGCGTACATGGTGGCGAGCGCCCGAGCCGTGAAGAACCCGTTGGCGGCCGGGATCGACGCATCCATGACCTCGGGTCCGGCCATCACGTCCTCCATCCCGCGTGGAAACAGTGCGTTCACCATGCGTCGGGTGTTGACGGGTGAGCCAGTCAGGCTCAGCGCCTTGCCGAACTGATCGGTGATTCCCCTCCGGACACGATGGAGCACCTTCGGGACGCGGGGGAAGATCCGCATCGGTGCGAGCGCCGCAACCCGGTGCCGCTGCTCGGGCGGGCAACCCAGATACAGACCATCGAGGCCGAGCGGTGCGTCGACATCGCTTGCGATCACGTCGCGGAGCCGACGACCGGTGACTCGCTGCACGATTTCGCCGACCAACCAGCCGTAGGTCAGGGCGTGGTACCCGGAGTGCGTTCCCGGCTCGTAGGCCGGCTCTTCGGCGGCGAGGGCTTCGACCATGTGTTCCCAGTCGAGCATGTGGTGCGCGCTGTCGATCACGCTGCGCAGACGGTGGAGCCCGGCCGAGTGGCTCAGGACGTGGCGGACGGTGATGTTCTCCTTGCCGTTCTGGGCGAACTCAGGCCAGTAGGTCGCGACCCGCTCGTCGTAGTCGACCAGGCCAGCCTCGGCTTGGAGGTGGAGGGCGAGTGACGCGACTCCCTTCGTCGTGCTGAAGCACATCGCCAGCGTGTCCTCTTCCCACGGATCGCCGTCCGGCGTGCGAGCGCCGCCCCACAGGTCCACCACCGGCTCGCCCCGATGGAAGATGGTGACGGCTGCGCCCCCATCGGTGCGTTCGAGCTGTTTGCGGAACGTCTCCTCGACCGCTGCGAAATCCGGATGTGCATAGCCTTCCATCCCTTCAGCTTGACGCTCCGGTTGCGAGCTGCCTAGAGCCTGAGGTCCCGTCTTGGCCAGTACCGGTCGGACGACGAGACCGCGACTCACGGCCCTTGCTCAGCAGAATGATCGGGCTCCCGATGAAGTCGACTCCACCGCCCAAGGCCTGCGTGACGCGACGGGTACGTCCCAGCGACCGTTGGAGATCGACGCCACCGAACGCGGCATGCGAGATCTGCCGCGCGGAACTGGAGCTCGCGAAGTACGAGAACGCTGTGAAGCAGGGCCGGAGGTTGGGGCTCGATGAGATCTTCGAGCGGGTCGAGCGACCCGACAATGCAACTCGGGGCCGCGACGTTCTTGTGGCCGGATTGCCTCTCCGGAACCCGCTGCGGTCTCGGCATGTACCGGATCGACCGGCCACGGGGAGCTGAACGAGCCCGAGGACTCCCCGATCGATTTCGGCCCACACTTCGGCCCACACGTCAACGACAAGCTGCAAGCTCGTCGGACCAGCCGCGCGGCTCCGCACGGTGCTCAACGGCGAGATGCTGGCCGATCTCGCGAGGTTTCCGGACCTGCTGCCTACGGCAGCGGTTCACGGCGATCGCATCGAAATGACGTTGGGCCCGCCCAGCCGGCTGACGTCCCGTGACGACAAGGTTCGAGCGGTCCGCAACATGACGGCAATGTCCACGGTCATCGCCGAACTGCTGGCACGGTCGGGGGTGACGACTCCCCTGCCGAGCTGCTCTGGCAACCCCCGAGGGAGTGCGGTCAATCGGCCGTCGCGATCGGAATCGTCGTGACCGCGGCGCTCTCCTCGTCGATCGGGACCCTGACTTCGAGGATGCCGTTCGTGTACGCAGCCGTGATGTCGTCGGTGCGTGCACCCGATGGGAGCGCGACCGAACGCGCGAACGAGCCGTAATGGAACTCCGTGCGAAAGCTGCGGTCGGTGGTCTCCTCCGAACGTTCTTCGCGGCTCCCGGAGATCTTGAGGTGATCCCCCTCGACGACGATCGTGACATCTTCGTCGGGGTCGAGGCCGGGCAGCTCGCCACGTATGACGAGGGCGCCGTCGTCGTCAACGAACTGTTCCATCCGAAAGCCCTGTTCAGCGAACGGCGACGTCATCGCTTGGAAGCTCTCCGGCCAACGGCGCGAAACCATCTCGGGCCACCGCTCGAACCAGTCTGCGAGTGGGCCTGGGCCGAACTGATCGAAGCGCGATGCCCACGTTGGCGGGGAACCTCCAGATGCAGGCTCGCGATCAGGCGTCGGATCCTTCCGGGCCGGCGACTTGGAGCCGGACTTCTTGGCCATGGTGTTCTCCTCTCTCGTTGTCAATCTCCTTGGGATACCCGTTCATTGAGCGCGCCGATGACGTCGGCGAAGTAGGGACGAAGGTCAACACAACGACGTGACCTCGGACTCTGTCGCCGACCGAATGGGAACGCGACAGTGGTGGCATGGACATCGACCCGCGGCCATCCCACCCCGTCGACTCGTACGACGATGAGCGTATGGTCGACGACGAACGCGTCGACGAAATCCCGGTGCCGCTCGACCCTCCGTTCGAAGTCCCGACCGCCGATGCGCTCGAACAGGGCCAAACCGTCATCCTCGATGACGAACGCGACGAACCTCCTGGGTGAGACAACGACCTCTCCGAACGATACGCAGGCCCAGTGACTCGGCATCACCGGTCGACATACATCTGGGCGCCGGATTGACCAGCGACGAAATCGCCACGGCGCTCGGCGCCAGCACGCACAACACCTTCAAGAAGACGTCGCAACGAGGTGTTGCCGGCCACGTGCACCGCACGCCGAAGGTGGGTGGGAGTAGCGTTGCCGGTCAGTGCTGCAGCTGATCGCGACGCTGGCGGTGATCGCCGCCCTCCTCGGTGCAGCCGAGCGCGTCGATCCGGAAGCTGACGTGTGGACACGACCCGATCCCGCGCAGAAACGTCTCGACCTGCTCTGGATGGGCGCGTACGTGTTGTACGCGCCGATCGTCGGTTGGGTTGCCGCTGGAGTCATCGAGACGACGGCGGGCGCCGCTCCCCTCGCTCCGCAACTTGCCACCCTTCCGTGGGCCGTACGTCTGGCCGGCGCCGTCATGGTGGCAGAGCTCGTGGCGTATTCATTGCATCGCCTGATGCACATGGTGCCGATGCTGTGGCACTTCCACGCCGTCCATCACGGCGCCACCGACCTGCGCTGGTGGACGGCGTTCCGCTTCCATCCGGCCGAGACCGTCCTCACCCACGTCACCCCGTACGCAGCGGCGGCACTGGTCGGGTTCGGCTCGGACGTGGCGGCGGTCCAGGTCGTTGCGGTCACCGTCGTCACCATGTTCGCCCACGCGGACGTGCACGTTCCAGGGCGTCGGCTCGCATCGCTCATCGTGACCCCCGGGTACCACCGAAGCCATCACGAAATCGGCCGCGACCACACGAACTTCGCGCTCATTCTACCGCTGATCGACGTACTGTGCGGCACCGCTGACTTCACCGGTGCGGGGCCTCGACGCTTCGGGCACGCCGAGCCGGCATGTCAGATCACGAACAACGCGCCGACGGTGAGCGACGTCACGTTGGCGAGCGAGCTTGCGGTGAGGGCCACCGTGCCGTCGCGTAACCAGCGTCCGATGATCCACGCCTCGACCACGATCACCCCAACCTCCACTGCGATGAGTGCTGCGGTGGAACCGATGAGATGACGCAGCACCGGGAAGACCACGAGGAACGCGACCGGGTGCGACGCAAGGTTGACAGCGACCCCGAGAACGAGCGCTCGCGTCCACGGAGGCACCGAACCCCCCAGTAGACGAGTCAGTGGACCGAGGGTTGCGGTGTAGATCGGCACCTCGATCGCCAGCGTCAGCAGCAGGGCAGCGAGATACGCGCCCATCCAACGGCGCCTCAGCCATCGTGATCAGGTGACGACGGACGTGACCCACGGCGACGGATCGCGCCGATGACGATCAACAGCACGGCGATGGCAGCCACGATTCCGATCACGAGCAACCAGGAGACGCCCGCTGACTCCGTCTCGGGTGGGATGTCGGCGATGATCGAGGTGATGGGCACAGCCTCATCCTGCCCGCCGGCCGGCGCTGGAGCAACACACCGGTTCTCACAGACGGCCGACCGCCGAGCGAGCAAGAACCTGCAGGCCGTCGCGCACCTGATCCTGGGTGAGATCGTCCGGCCACGCGAAACTCGAGATCTGGACCGTCACGTAGCGGTCACCGATGACGACGATCAGCGGTCCGTGGGACGCGCAACCGTCGCCGATGTCAGCACTCAAGCCACACACCATCACTGCATCATCACCGATGCCAACCACACGGAAGCCTTGTCCGGGCGCGTCGATCTCATCGAGTTGATCCGCCTCACCTGGCGCAAGATCTCCGATCGCCACTGCGACCTTCATCGGCGAAATGATCTCCGGGCTCGCCGACGGCTGGGTGGAGATCCACTCACACACATCTGTCGGAGTCCCTTCGACCTCGACGCCGTCACTCATCACCCGATCGGTCACGTCAGACACCTCTGACGTCGTGAGCAGGCCACATGGGCCCCCATCGCTCGGATCGACCTCCGCAACCGCGGTGCTGACGGGGATCGTCGGCTCCTCGACCCGAACCTCGCTGTCACTGCCGCATCCAGCCACCACGGCAGCCGACACCACCAGCACCAGCCCAACACCACGTTTCACGACAGAACCCTCCTTCGATCATCGGACTTCGCGCATTCTTGTCGTCATCCTGGCTCGCAGTGATGATGGTGGAATGGAGGCCTTCGGTCGACCCGGTGTCGGTGGTCTCTTTCAGCGAGTGGTGCGCCGAGAAGTCCCTGGTGCACCGATCTCGTCGGCGATGGCGACGGCACGAGCGTCACCGTGTCTGGAAACGGTCGACCCGAATCAATTCTCGGACAACCGTTCCACCGGGTCGACCGTCGATGGCAAGCTCCTTGGGGGAAGTTGCATGGAAGGGGGTTCACCAAAGTGCAGATCGCCAGCCGCGGTGACGTTCCTCGCAATGCAGTCGGGCTCACTTCGTCGAGGCGATGGCCGACAGTTCGTCGTAGCCGGCCTCGAGTCGCTCGACGAGATCGTGGAGATCGGGAACCGCGTCCCAGTCGGCGTTGAACCCCCAGCAGAGGCTGTCGTCGTAGCTCATCAGCACGATGCCCAGCGCTTGGTTCCCGATGAGCGGGAGGACCGGGTACATCTCGAGCTGCCGGGCACCGAGCAGATACATCGGGATCCGGGGACCGGGGAGGTTGCTCACCGCCAGGTTGGCCGGCGTGCTCTGTGATCCGCGCCGCACGACCGGACCCAGAAGCGGGGACGGGAGCAGATCGATCAACGGACCGAGCGCATCGAAGCTCACGGCCGAGTTGGACTTCTTCAGCTCGCGTGTGGTTTCGACGACGTACTCCAGGCGCGACCAGGGGTCGGCCTCGGCGATCGGCAGCGGCACGATCAGGTTGGAGACGTGGTTGCCCATCTCCGACCCCTCGTGCTCGTTGCGGATGTTGACGGGGACCACGGCACGCAACTCGAGGTGGTCGACGTCGACGTCCCGCTGGCGCAGGAACCCGCGCAGCGCACCGCTGGTCAACGCGAGCACGACGTCGTTGATCTTGCCGCCCGCCCGCGCGCCGATCTCGTGGACGCCCTCGAACGGGAGCCGGGCCCAGTCGAAGCGGCGGTGGGGCCCGACCGGCCGGTTCAGCGGGGTGTCCGAGGCACCGCCCATCGACGTCTCCATGAGGTCGCGGAGTGCGGACAGCGATGGGAGCGGACCGGAGGACCCGCTCGGTCGACCGACGAAGCTGCGCGCCGAGCGCCTCGACAGGCGCGACCGTGCGACGCCGGAGCTCGTCGATCACGAGCTGGGCATCTCCCGGCGGTGGTCGCGGCACCCACTCGGGGGCCGGTTCGGGTTCGTGGTCGGGGTCCGGGCTGACCAGCGTCCCGATGATCGCGAGACCGGCGATGCCGTCGGCCAGGCAGTGGTGGACCTTCGAGATGAGCGCGAACCGGTCACCCTCGACGCGGTCGACGAACCAGTGCTCCCACAGCGGCTTGCCACGATCGAGCTCTTGCGACATGATCCGGCCGGCGAGACGCTTGAGTTGGCGGATGTCGCCCGGTGGTGGCAGTGCGGTGTGACGCACGTGGAACCGGAGGTTGAAGTCGGCGTCGTCGACCCAGACCGGTTGGCCGAATCCCTTCACCCAGGCCAGCTTCTGACGCAGACGCGGCACCTGGTGGAGCTGTCGCTTCGACGTACGCGACGATCCGCTCGAAGTCGAGGCTCCCGTTGTCCAGACGCAGCGGCGCGGCATCGAAGAGGGAGACCATGCCCACGTGCATGTGGGCACGGCCGTCCTCCATCGCCAGGAAGCTCAGATCCTGGCCTGAGAGTCGCTCGTGGTGGGTGTCGGTCACGATGGAGAACCTCCTGTTACGTGCGACGTCTCTCGAGTGGGAGCAGCGCTCCGACAAGCAGGCCAATCGGTAGGCCCGCCGCCCTCACTTTGCCCTTCGCAGAACCGGCGCGGTAGAGGCGTTCGTCCTGCACCCGGAGAGTCAGCGGCGCCTGGCGGCGCGCACGGCGGCGCCCCCGATCCGCAGCAACCGGGTGTCACCGACCGGCGTGCCGCCGATTTGGTTCAGCACCATCGCCACGGCGAGACCGGTGTCGGGGTCACCCCAGGCTCCCGACCCACCGAAGCCGAAGTGGCCGAACCCGTTGGGGAGAACGCCCGCCGTCGTGGCTGCGAGGTGATACCCGAGCCGCCAGCGCATGGGGAACCCGATCACGACGTCACGTGCGCTGGTCTGGATCGTGGTCGCCTCACGCATCGTCGCCCGTGAGACGAGCGGCGGCCCCTCGAAGGCGTCGGGTGTCGCGAGAGCGGCGTACATCCGAGCGAGATCTCGTGCGGCGAACACCCCGTTGGCCGCCGGGATCTCGCCATCGTGGACCCGGTGGCTGCGGAACATGTCGACCATGTCGTCGACGACGAGCGCGTCGACGAACGGCTGGTAGCGATCGAAACGCTCGAACAGAGCGATCATCCTCTCCAAGCGACGTTCAGCCTTCTCGTCGAAGAACAGCTCGGCGGTGCGTCCCCGTTGCTCGGGGGCCAGGCCGATGAACATGCTGTCGAGGCCGAGCGGTTCGACGATCTCGCGCTGCACCGCTTCGTTGACGGTGAGCCCGGTGACCCGGCGAATCACCTCGCCGACCAGCCAACCGAACGTGAGGGCGTGGTAGCCCGGCCGCGTCCCGGGCGGCCAGACCGGCTCGGCGTCGGCGAGGATCTGCGACCATCTCGTCCCAGTCGAGCATCGTCTCCGCTGACGGCACCAGCGGCCGGATGGGGTGCAGCGCAGCCTGATGGGTGAGCAGATGGCGGATCGTGATGTGGTCCTTGCCGGCGCTCCCGAACTCGGGCCAGTACTCGACGACCCGATCGTCGTACGCGAGGTCGCCGCGATCGACGAGGCGATGGATCACCGTGGCGACCACTCCCTTGGTCGTGGAGAAGCTCGTCGCCATCGTCTCGCGCTCCCACGGCGTGCCGGCTGCGTCGCGGCGGCCCGTCCACACGTCGACGACCAGTTCGCCATGGTGGAAGACCGCAACGGCCGCACCCCCTTCCGGCGGATCGCTTCGACATCAGTTGGTGCAGCTTCTCGCTGACGGGGGCGAAATCGGGATGGACAAAACCTTCCATCCCCACAGTCTCCAGCGACACGTCCCCCAGCTCCCAATCCCGCTGCCTCGGTATCGCGCCACCCGAAGGGCACGTCGTCTTCGCCCCACCGACGACATCTGGAGAAGGTGCACGCGGGTGGGAGGCAACCAGCGACGTGATCTGCGTCAGCTGTCGCCAGCGAATTCGCGCACCGAGTGGATCGACCGGCCAGCCGCGGACCGATCGTCCAAGCCTCGGAGCACCCCCGCTCCGAGGAGCGGAACACGGCGGTGTCACTCGACGCGTCACCCACGACCTCGCGGAACGCCACATGCTCGTCGGCGTGACGGAGTCGTAGGGCGAACGACCCTGGCGGGCCGATCGGCGGCATTGCACCATCGAAGCATGAACCAACATTCGACGACCCCCACGGTGATGTCGCACGAGCAAGTGACCGCGCTCCCGAGGAAGCAACTCGGTAAGGCGGTCGGCGTGGACAACGCTGTGCTCTGGACCGACGGAACCTCGATCACGGGAATTCTCAGCTTGACGGCGGGAGCACGACTCGGTCGACACACGCACCGTACCCATCACCACCACATGTGGGTGCTCGACGGTGAAGCGATGATCGCCGATCGACTGTTGGGCACCGGTTCGTACATCCACATCCCACCCCGGATCGAACACGACATCGATGCCACCGACACCGGTGGGGTCACCGTCTACTACTCCTACGCGCTGCCGGGCAACTGACCCGCTCGGTCGGGCGATTCGCTCAGGGGGTGGCTCGTTCGTCGTCCGGGCCGGGCCGAGCGCATTTGGCGGGCCGCGATGCAAGGCCTCCTCCGACTTCGGGCGGTGCCGATGTCGAAGGCTGCGTTGTCATGGTTCGCAGGTTGCGCCGAGGGTCACGAACGCCGTGGTGTGAACCCCGAGACAGGTGAATCCCCCACATGCCGTTGCCGGTGGCGATCCCCGACGCAGTGATCTCCGAACCTCGAATCGTTGGCGCTGCCTGACTGCGATCCTGACTGCTATGTGGTGGCGGCGCAGCGCAGCGAGCATCCGTGCCGGTTCGCGTCGAGTTCGGCTGGCGCCGTCGAGTTGACGACAGAACTGGGCTCTGCCGACGCCACTCGACAACACTGACCGTCGATGCCCGAAGGCCACACCCTCGCCAAGATCGCCAAGGACCACGGCAAGCTGCTCACCGGCCGGACCGGTCGGCGTCTCCAGCCCGCAAGGCCGGTTCGCCGCCGACGCCGCACGCGTCGACGGCGCCGTGCTCGATCGGATCGAGACCGTACGGGAAGCACCTCTTCTACCACTGGTCGACCGGCGAGATCGGCCACGTGCATCTCGGTCTGTTCGGCAAGTTCAAGGTGCACACCGGCGACGAGCGACCCGAACCCCGCGGCGCGGTCCGGATGCGTCTCGAGTCCGACTGCGGCGACGATCGATCTCGCCGGCCCCACCGCGTGCAGCGATCGACGATCCCTCGGTACGAAGCGGAATCCTCGCCCGGCTCGGTCCCGACCCGATCAAGCCCCGGCAGAACCCGCAGCGGATGTACGACAAGATCGCCAAGTCGTCACGCGGCATCGGCGATCTGCTGATGGATCAGTCGGTGGTCGCCGGCGTCGGCAACGTCTACCGCGCCGAGGCGCTGTTCGTCTGCGGCATCCACCCGCTGCGACCCGGCAAGGAGTGCGATCCCGCCGAGCTGGAGGCGCTGTGGGCGACGATCACCGGCATGCTCCGCCAGGGCGTGAAGGACGGTCGCATCCTCACCGTGCCACGCGAGGAGTCCGGCGTGCCGCGCGGCAAGCGGATTCCACGCAGCGAGGCGACCTACGCGTACAAGCGCGACATCGTGTCTGCGCTGCGGGAGCGAGATCCAGCGGCTCGACATCGCGAATCGCACCAGCTACCACTGCCCCACCTGCCAGCCCCGCTGATCTGGACTTCTCAGAGGACCTCGAACCAGACACCGGTCTGCGCGGTGCCCATGTAGTTGATGTAGATCTCGTCGCCGACCTCGATCTTGCGGGTCGCCGAGATCACGAGTTCGTCGCCTGTCTCGACCGTCGTGGCGTTCGGGTCGTACGAGTGGTTGTAGAGCGATCCGTATCCCAGGGCGAGCGCGGTGCGGCCGTCGCCCCAACCGAACACGTACCCCTCCGCTCCCGACTCGAGATCGTCGCCGCGATCGGGTTCCGCGACCAGCATCGGACACCGTTCGATCTCGTCGCCCTGCTTGAAGTCGCGCGTCGCGAAGACGCCGCGACCGGCTCCGGTGGGTGACTGTCTGACCTCGAGTCCTGCTGGCACGATCGCACAGTCAATCACCTCACTGCGCCCGCCACGCGGGTGCGTCGACATCGCCTCGCCAGTACGCAAGTCGCCGTTCCGCCTCGGGCCGCGCCGCCGGATCGGCGAGCGCCACCTTCCAGCGCATGAGCGTCGCCGCCACCAGTCGGAGCTCGGCAAACGCCTCGGCGTGACGATCGCCGCGAGCGGACCACCCGTAGCCGTCGGCGAATCGTTCGTACACCCCGGGATCGCCGCCCCAGCGTTCGGTCCACGTCATGAGCGCAGCGTGATCCCACCCCGGCGGCGCTCGACACAGCAGGTCCCAGTCGATGAGGACCGGCCCGTCAGCGCCCATGATCACGTTGCCGGGGTGGACATCGCCGTGACACACGACGACCGCGTCGGACCCCACGAAGTCGTCCCAACCTCGGTGTCGCTCGACGGCGGCACGGATGCCGGCTTCGGCCGCCGGGTCGAGGTGCGCGCCGACTTCGGCGAGCAACGCCTCGTGATCCCACCACGGGAAATCGGTCGGCGACGGCTGGGGCAACCGCTCGGGAAGCGACGACGCCGGCACGTCGTGCACACGGCGGACGGCCGCCCCGACCGCACTCCAGTCGATCGGTGCTGCGATGGCTTCGACGAACGGCCACGCGGTGACCGCGAACCCGTTCGACCTCGATCGCATCGCTCGCGTGCGGCTCCGCAGGACACGCGATCCCCTGCCTGTCGAGCGTGTCGGCGAGGTCGATCGACGCCTGCGCCGATGCGTTCGGCGTCGCCACCCGCAGGACCGTGTCGTCGCAGCGGAAGATGGCGTTCATCCCCTGCCGCAGCACGATCGGCGTCGCCAGTCCCCACCGTTCGGCTGCGTACTCGGCGGCGCGGGTCGCCCCGGCGAGGTCGGTGACGCGGCGGTCGACGTACGCCCGGGTCACCGCCCGACGCCGACCGACAGCGGATCGAGCCCGGGGTTCAGCCGGCCCGACGGGTCGAACTGCTGCTTGATCCGATCGTGCAGCTGACGGATGGCGGCGTCGGTCGAGTCACGGGGCTGCGGCACCGACCGGTGCACGACGCCGACACCGATCTCGGCGACGAAGCTGCCAGGCGTCTCCGACCGCAGCTCGTGCGAGCTCGCTCGGGGCCACCGACCACCGGTGCGGGCCGGGCAGCGGCGGCGGCCCGTCGACCTCGCTGCAAGCCGGAACGCGACAGCGGTCGCGTCGACATCGTCGCGGGTCGCCGTCGAGGCGCACCCAGGTCGTCGCGCCGTCCCACAGGATCGCGACCGGCCGGTACAGCGCGGCGAGCAGCTCGAACGGATCGGTGTCCGGTCGTGAACCATCGACTCGATCGGGGGAGTGGTCGCGTCCGGACGATCACGTCGCCGAAGAACCCGAGCGTGCCCCACGCGCCGACCAGCAGCCGACACAGGTCGAACCCGCTGACGTTCTTCACCGTCGGTCCGCCCGCCTTGGTCACCTTGCCCGGACGCGGCGACGAAGTGGGTCTGCAGCAGCACGTCGCGCATCGGCCCGTGCGCGAGCCGGGTGATGTCGCTGACGCCGCTGGCCAAGCGCGCCGCCGATCGTCCCGCCGCCGGGGATCGACACGGTCTGACCGACTTCGGCGAGCGCAGCGTGGACGTCGTCCATCGGGCGTCCCGGCGCCGCACTCGAGCACCATCTCGGCCGCATCGATCCGCACGATGCCGGCCGGCGCGCGGACCACCGGCAACGCCCGCGCACCGCTCCCCCGCGGGTCGCCGCCCCTTCGACGCGTGACGGGATCCGACGGTCCCGACAGCCGCTGCGAACTCGTCGACGGTCTGGTCCATCAGATCCATGCGCCGTCGGGAACCGCGTGGATGTCACCGCACGTCGCCGGATTCGGCAGCACCTTGTTCGGGTTGGCGATCAGCTGCGGGTCGAACGCCACGCGGAGCGCTTCCTGCGCCGACAGGTCGATCTCGGAGAACATCAGCGGCATCAGGTCGCGCTTCTCGAGGCCGATGCCGTGCTCGCCCGACAGCACACCGCCGACCGCGACCGAGAACGCCACGATCTCCCGCCCGGCCTCGTGCACCTTGTCGACCATCCCCTCCTCGCGTGCGTCGTAGACGAGCAGCGGATGGAGGTTGCCGTCACCGGCGTGGAACACGTTGATCACATCGATGCCATGACGCGCCGGTGATCTCGTAGACCTTCTCGATCACCTCGGCGAGTCGGGCACGCGGCACGACGGTGTCGTGCAGGTAGTAGTTCGGTTTGACGTTGGCGACCGCGCCGAATGCGCCCTTGCGTGCCTTCCACAGCTCGGCGCGCTCGCTGTCGTCGGCAGCGACGCGCACGTTCGACGACGCCACGGGCACGCGGCCAGCGCTCGGATCTGTTCCACCTCGGCCGCGACCTGCCCGGTCGGTCCGACACACTCGATGAGCAGCGCGGCAGCGGCGTGGGTCGGAAGCCCGGCGTGCAGCCACGCCTCGACCGCCTGCAGGCACAGCTGATCCATCATCTCGACGGCCGCAGGCACGATGCCGGCGGCGATGATGTCGCTCACGAGTTGCGCTCCGTCGGCGACCGAGTCGAACTCCATCAGCATCGTGGCCACGTCGGGATGGTTCTGCATGAGCCGCACGCACACCTTGGTGGCCACGCCGAACATGCCTTCGGACCCGACGAACGCACCCCGCAGATCGAGGCCGTCGCGGTTCGGGCTCCTCACCGCCGAGGACGGCGACCGATCCATCGGGCAGCACGACCTCGAGTCGCGAGGATGTGCGCGCTGGTGACCCCGTCGGCGAGACAGTGTGGACCACCCGAGTTGTTGGCCACGTTGCCACCGATCGAGCAGGTCTGCTGGCTGCTCGGATCCGGCGCGAAGTGCACGCCGAGGTGCGCGATCTGCTTGGACAGGTCGAGGTTCAGCACGCCCGGCTCGACCCACGCCTGGCGGTTCTCGGCATCGACGGAGATGATCCGGTTCATCTTCGACGTCGAGATCACGATCGCCCCGTCGGGCGGCACGGCACCACCGGCGAGGCCGGTGCCCGAACCACGGGCCAGGAACGGGACACCGAACCTGGACGCGACTTCGACCGCAGCCTGCACGTCGGCGGTCGACTCGGCGAACACGACGACGCCCGCCCGCCCGGTCATGTTCGAGGCATCGCGGCGGTACAGGCGCGTCTCGGTCGCCCCCGACCGGACCTGCGCCGGATCGATCCGCTCTCGGAGCGCGGCGACGACCTCGTCCGTCATCGCGTCCCGTTCACTTGGGGCGCATCACGATGACGCGGCCGGACTCGACCTCGACACCGTCGACGAAGACCTGGTCGCCCGGGGCGACGTGCTCCGACAGCGTCACGAGTCGGCCGTCGCGCTTCGCCTTCAGTTCGTCCTCGTGCTGGTTCATCGCCTCACGCCCTTCGCGCACGGCGTCGACGACATGTGACGGCGGTCTGTTTGGCGCGTTGGGCAGCCGACCGGGCGACGCCCGACGGCGACACCTGCGCCGCCTTCTCCTTGACCTTCTTCTTCGCGTAGCCCGCTCCGGCGGCACCCGCCGCCACACCGCCGGCAAACCACGTCAGTCGCTTCATCATGCTCGTTTCCTCCTGGCTTCGGACGGCAACTCGCCGGCTCGGCGGCTCACGTCGATGATGTTCTGCTGTGCCGGCCTCTTCCGTCGCAGCCGCGCAACGGTTCGAGATGCGCCGCGTGCGAGGCCGGCAGCCTTGATCGACGGTGACGAGAACGCCGCTCGCGAGCCACGGTCGAGCCGACGGCGTCGCCGATCGCTTCGGCCGAGCCGAGCACACGATCGAACCGTTCCAGATCCTGGCGCGCCTCGTCGACCGTCTCGCGAGCGTCGTCGGTCGAGATCCGCAGGTCGTCGATGAGCATCCGCGTCTCGCCACGCAGGTCGGTGACCTCCTTGCGCAGGTCACGGACGGTGTCGAGCACCCGCAGCAACACGACGATCAGCGCGGCGAACCCGAGGCTCAACAGCACCGCGGCGAGGACGACGACGAGTTCGGCGGCGGTCATGTCGTGCGCTCGTTCATCCGTTCGGCCACGCTCGCGTTCGTCACCGTGCGTCGACGGCTCGTACCAGCGGCGACCGACCAGCGAGTCGGGCAGATACTGCTGTGCGACCCAGCCGGTGTCATGGTCGTGAGGATACTGGTAGCCGTCTCCGTGGCCGAGCGCGGCAGCACCCTGGTAGTGGGCGTCGCGCAGATGCGCCGGCACCTCGCCGGTTGCGCCATCACGCACGGCGGCGCGGGCGTTCCAGATGGCGAGCGCGGCGCGGTTGCTCTTCGGCGCTGTCGCCAGGTGGATCGCCGCCTGCGACAGGTTGAGTTGCGCCTCGGGGAGACCCGACGTGTTCGACGGCGTGCGCCGCCGCGACAGCGATCTCGAGACTTCGTGAGTCGGCGAGCCCGACGTCCTCGCTCGCGAAGATGACCATCCGTCGAGCGATGAACCGGGCGTCCTCGCCCGCTTCGAGCATCCGTGCCAGCCAGTACACCGCGGCATCCGGGTCGGACCCGCGCATCGACTTGATGAACGCGCTGACCACGTCGTAGTGGTCGTCGCGCCCGTACCGGAGCGCGCTGGTCCCGAGCGCCGCTTCGACGTGCTCCAGCTCGCACCGTCGTGTAGTCCGACAGCGCACAGGCCACCTCGAGCGACGTCAGCACCTGTCGCCCGTCGCCGCCGGATCGGTCGACCAGCAGCGCGACGGCGTCGTCGTCGGCCGCAGCACCCTCCGCCTCCAGTCCACGTCGGACGAGCGTTTCGACATCGGACGGCTCGAGCGGTTCGAGACGGAACAGCGTCGAGCGGCTGCGCAGCGGTGCGTTGACCTCGAAGAACGGGTTCTCGGTGGTCGCGCCGATCAGCGTCAGCGTGCCGTCCTCCACCGCCGGGAGCAGCGCATCCTGCTGCGCCTTCGAGAACCGGTGGATCTCGTCGAGGAACAGGATCGTGCCCTGCCCGCGTTCGCCGAGCCGCTGGCGGGCGCGCTCGATCGTCTCGCGGACGTCCTTCACGCCGGCGGTCACCGCCGACAGCTGCTCGAACGCCCGATCGGTGGTCCCCGCGACCGCGAGCGCCAGCGTGGTCTTGCCGGTGCCCGGCGGCCCCCAGAGCAGCGCCGACGTCAGCCGATCCGACTCGACGAGGCGACGCAGCGGCCGGCCCGGACCGACGAGGTGCGGTCTGGCCGACGACGTCGTCGATCGAGCGCGGGCGCAGCCGAGCCGCCAATGGCGCCCGGGACAGCTTCGCCGTCCTCGGCGGCGACGGCGAACAGATCGTCGGCCATCAGGCTCCGTCATCGAGCAGCACTCGTCGGTACGACGGCACGACGGAAGTCGACGACCCGCTCGACGAGCCACTCCCGCTTCACCCACTTCCACGACGGTGAACTCGACACCGTCGGGCTCGGGCTCGACGTCGTCGCTGATCACACGGAAGGTGAACCAACGCTGGACCTGGCCCATCCGACCGTTCTTGCGCGGGCCGGTCGGCCATTCGTAGGCGGTCCAGTCCGGATACTCACCGACCAACTCGACCTGCTTGCGGCCCAGCCCGGTCTCCTCGCCGAGTTCACGCCACGCGGCCTCCTCGGGCGTCTCTCCCTCGTCGACGCCACCCTGCGGAAGCTGCCACGCATCCGGGTACGTCGCTGCGCTCGAACGCCATCACGCGGCCCTTGGCGTTCGTGACGATGGCGACCACGTTGGCGCGAAAGTGCATACAGGCCATATCGCAGCGAGCCTAGAACGCTCAGCGACCGAGGCCGCGGAGCCGGTCGTGGACGTCGACGAAGTCGGGCGCCTCGTCCGCCACCGCGCCGAACCAGCGGCGCGCCGTGATCGTCTCACCGAGTCGGTCGTAGAGGTCACCGAGCACGTACCACTCCCGGAGATGATGGTCACGGACGCGCTTGGGCGGCTTGCGGCCGTCCTCCATCACGGCGATGGCACCGGCGATGTCGCCCTGGTCGGCGAGCGCACTCGCCATCACGATCCGACCTTCCGACATCACCTCCTGCGCCGGCGACGCCGCCTTGATCTGACCCCAGACCCGCTCGACGGCGGACCAACGGCGCAGACCGCGGTAGGCGTCGGCGATCACCGGGAGCAGGGCCGGGTTCTCGTGGAGTTCCTGCGCCTGCTGCAGCGCCGCCACGGCGGGCTTGTAGCGCCCGAGACGATACGAGGCCAGCCCGAGCACCTCCTGGACGGCCGACACCGTCGGGGCCTCCTTCGCGATCGATGCCGCAATGCGGCGTGCCTCGTCGAATCGCTCACGGTCGAGCGCCTCGGATGCCTGGGCCAGACGCTCCGACAGCCGGGCGCCACGCTGGTTGCCCAGCGCGTCGACGAGCTCCGCACCGATGTCGGGATCGAGCGGACGCGGCTCACGCCGGGGACGTTCGACCGATCCGGCGCGTCCGGCCGCTGCCGAGGCAACGTCACGGACCGAACCCTCGTCGATCCACTGTTCGGTCACCCGTTCCTCCGCCCATCGACGGTCGGCATCAGGGTCGCGTGGCGGACGCGGTCCACCACGCCGCTTGTCGACCTCGGCGGCTCGCTGCTGGGCCGCGGTCAACGGTTGATCGAGGTCCTCGCGCCACTTCGGCGTGAACTTGTCACCCTTGCTCTGCCGGCGATCACCGGGACGTCCGGAACCGGGACGTCCGGAACCGGGACGTCCGGAACCGGGCCGACCTGAGCCCGATCGGCCACCACCGGAACGACCCTCCGGGCGTCCACCACGACCTCCTCCCGACTTTCCCTTGCCAGGCGGTCTGCCGGAGGATGATCGGTTCGAACGCTCAGCAGACATGACCCTGCAGGCTAGGGGCAACGAGCGGCGGAAAACGGGCTCTACGCGTTGACGTGTGGGGCGGTGTGATGTCGGGTCCCGGTCGATAGGGATCCACCAGCGCGGCCAAGGGCCTCGCCATTCTGCAGGTATCTGACATCTGCTGAAGGAGAGACCCTTGTCCATTGATCACGGTAGCGAAGACGCGACCGCGCTCGTCGGGATGCCCGAACTGGTCGTTCGCGGCCAGGTGCAACGCGATGGCGAGTGGTGGCTCGCGGTCGAGACACCGCCGGGTGTGCGCTGGTGCCACGGCTGCGGGAGCCGTGCGGTCGGCCACGGCCGCAGCCGCTCTCAGGTGCGGGATCTGCCGATCGCGGGGACGCCGACGGTGTTGGTGTTCGCCCGCCGTCGGCTGCGATGTGCTGAGCCATTGTGTGCGGTGTCGACGTGGACCGAACGGATCGACGCGATCGCCCCGAGAGCGGCGCTGAGCGAACGAGCCCGCCAGCGTCTTGCTCGCATGGTGAACGTCGAGGGGTTCTCGATCGCTGCGGCTGGGGTCGAGTTTGGCGTGGGCTGGCACACCGCCAACGCAGCCGTTGTGGAGCACACCGACCCGCACGTCGACGACCCGGCACGCCTGGATGGGGTGCGTGGGATCGGCGTGGACGAGAAGCGGTTCTTGAACGCGACCGCGACACATCGCACGGTGTTCACGACCCAGATCGTCGACTTGGACTCTCACCGGCTCCTCGAGGTCATCGAGGGCCGTTCCCGTGATGTTCTCGCGGGTTGGCTCGCCGAACGAGGCGAGCGGTGGTGTGAACAGATCACGCTCGCAACCCTCGATCCGGCGGCCGGCTACCGCTGCGCGCTCATCGAGCACCTCCCCAACGCCACCCTCGTCGTCGATCACTTCCACGCCATCAAGCTCGCGAACACCGCAATCGATGACGTACGCCGACGCGTGCAACAAGAACAACTCGGTCACCGGGGCCACAAGGGCGATCCGCTCTACCGAGGCCGCCGGGTGTTCTTGACCGGATGGGACCGGCTCAGCAATGAGCGCATCGCGTGGCTGTTCGACCTGCTCGCCGTCGGTGACCCCGACGGCGAAGTCGGCGCAGCCATCGTCGCCAAGGAACTGCTCCGTGAAGTGTTCGCCGCGGCCAACGCCGGCCACGCCCGCCGACGCCTGGTCGTGTTCTTCCAACACTGCGCAGACGCCGAGGTCCCCGAACTCTCGCGTCTGGCCCGCACGATCGACCGATGGGCCGACCTCATCATCGCCTACCACCACACCGGTCGAGCATCGAACGGACGCGTCGAGAACATCCACATGCTCGCCGAGAAGACTCGCCGCAACGCGCACGGCTTCCGAACCCACCGGAACTATCGGCGCCGACTCATCGGCCGCCTCGGCATCCAATGGGCTACCATCCCAACCCGCAGAATCCGAGGCCGTCAACCACGCTCAATCGCGTAGAGCCGGAAAACGACGAAAGCCCCACCGGACTTCTCGTCCAGGTGGGGCTTTCGCAATCGAAATCGGGCGACGTCCTACTCTCCCAGGGGGTCTACCCCCAAGTACCATCGGCGCTGACAGGCTTAACTTCCGTGTTCGGGATGGGAACGGGTGTGACCCTGTCGCTATGGTCACCCAAATCTTGTGTTATCAAAGGGACTGACTCCCTGATAACTCCAGAGCAAGCACGAGCGTTGTTCAAACCAAGCCCTCGGCCGATTAGTACCGGTCAGCTGAGCGTGTTGCCACGCTTACACTTCCGGCCTATCAACGTGATGGTCTCGTCACGGGCCTTACTACGTTTACCGTATGGGAACACTCATCTTCACCCGGGTTTCCCACTTAGATGCTTTCAGCGGTTATCCCTTCCGTAGGTGGCAAATCTGCGATGCCTCTGGCGAGACAACAGACACACTAGAGCTACGTCCGTCCCGGTCCTCTCGTACTAAGGACAGCCGGTGTCAATGTTCCTTCGGTTGCGGAGGATAGGGACCGAACTGTCTCACGACGTTCTGAACCCAGCTCGCGTACCGCTTTAATGGGCGAACAGCCCAACCCTTGGGACCTGCTTCAGCCCCAGGATGCGATGAGCCGACATCGAGGTGCCAAACCTTTCCGTCGATATGGACTCTTGGGAAAGATTAGCCTGTTATCCCCGGAGTACCTTTTATCCGTTGAGCGACCACACTTCCACACGTGATGGCCGGGTCACTATGCCCTACTTTCGTACCTGCTCGACTTGTAGGTCTCGCAGTCAAGCTCCCTTGTGCCATTGCACTCGACGGCTGATTGCCAACCAGCCTGAGGGAACCTTTGGGCGCCTCCGTTACATTTTAGGAGGCGACCGCCCCAGTCAAACTACCCGCCTGGAACTGTCCCTGATCCGGATTACGGACCGAGGTTAGAGATCCAACATACACAGGGTGGTATTTCAACAGTGACTCCACACTAGCTGGCGCTAATGCTTCCAAGTCTCCCACCTATCCTACACAATGCAGGTCAAATCTCAATACCAAGTTATAGTAAAGGTTCACGGGGTCTTTCCGTCCTTCCGCAACTAACGAGCATCTTTACTCGTACTTCAATTTCGCCGGGTCTGTGGTTGAGACAGTGGGGAAGTCGTTACGCCATTCGTGCAGGTCGGAACTTACCCGACAAGGAATTTCGCTACCTTAGGACCGTTATAGTTACGGCCGCCATTCACTTGGGCTTAGGTTCACAGCTTCGCTCCGAAGAGCTAACCGTTCCCCGTGACCTTCAAGCATTGGGCAGGCGTCACAGGGTATACATCGCCTTACGGCTTCGCACCCTGCTGTGTTTTTGGTAAACAGTCGCTACCCCCTGGTCTGTGCCACCCTCTTCAGCTCGGAGAGTAAATCTCGTCACCAAAAAGGGTCCTCCTTCTTCCGAAGTTACGGAGGCAATTTGCCGAGTTCCTTAACCACAGTTCTCCCGCTCGCCTTAGTATTCTCTACCCGCCCACCTGTGTCGGTATGGGGTACGGGCACCGTGACAGCTCACTGCTGGGCTTTTCTTGGCAGCATGGAATCGATGACTTCGCAGTATGTCGCTCGGCATCGCGTCTCAGTGTTACGGCCCGATCTCTCAAAAGGGCCCACCTACACGCTTACCCCGGGATAACCATCACCCGGGTTCATCTATCCTCCTGCGTCCCCCGTCAGCTATCCGCCAGCGGCTCGGTCGGTTCGCTCTCCCGAAGGAGAACAGCCCCAACGTTGCCACTCTTGGACCTGGCGCGGTCACGGTGGTACTGGAATATCAACCAGTTGTGCATCGACTACGCCTTTCGGCCTCGCCTTAGCTCCCGACTCACCCTGGGGGGATTAGCCTTCCCCAGGAACCCTTGGGCTTTCGGCGGAGGGGTTTCTCACCCCTCTCTCGCTACTCATGCCTGCATTCTCACTCGATACCGCTCCACGCACCCTCACGGATCCGCTTCTCAGCTGCATCGACGCTCCTCTACCGCTCCTAGATGAATCTAGAAACCCATAGCTTCGGCTCAGGACTTGAGCCCCGTTACATTGTCCGCGCAGGATCACTCGACCAGTGAGCTATTACGCACTCTTTCAAGGGTGGCTGCTTCTAAGCCAACCTCCTGGCTGTCTGTGCAATCCCACATCGTTTTCCACTTAGTCCTGAATTAGGGGCCTTAGCTGATGGTCTGGGCTGTTTCCCTTTCGACCAGCGGAGCTCATCCCCCGCGGTCTCACTGCTGCGCTCTGGAGTATCGGCATTCGGAGTTTGACTGAGTTCGGTAAGCTTGTGGGCCCCCTAGCTCAATCAGTGCTCTACCTCCGACACTGAACACGCAACGCTGCACCTAAATGCATTTCGAGGAGAACCAGCTATCGCCAAGTTTGATTAGCCTTTCACCCCTATCCACAGCTCATCCCCGCAATTTTTAACTTACGTGGGTTCGGTCCTCCACGGAGTCTTACCTCCGCTTCAACCTGGCCATGGATAGATCACTTGGCTTCGGGTCTACAGCATGCGACTCTACGCCCTATTCAGACTCGCTTTCGCTCCGGCTTCCCATCTCTGGTTAACCTTGCCACATACCGTAACTCGCAGGCTCATTCTTCAAAAGGCACGCCATCGCGGCACCACCCCGAAGGATGGTGACGACGCTCTGACTGTTTGTAAACCAACGGTTTCAGGTACTATTTCACTCCCCTCCCGGGGTACTTTTCACCTTTCCCTCACGGTACTGGTTCACTATCGGTCACCAAGGAATACTTAGACTTATGGGGTGGTCCCCACAGATTCACGCCGGCTTTCACGGTTCCGGCGTTACTTGGGATGACAACCGAGTAGTACATACATTTCGGATACGGGGCTGTTACCCACTCTGGCTGAGCCTTTCCTGACTCATTCTCCTATGCAGCACTTGTAACTCGTGATACTTCTGAAGCAGTATCTGTTGGTCCCACAACACCGCACCAGCAACGCCTTCAGGCTTGACACTGGCACGGTTTAGTCTCTACCCATTTCGCTCGCCGCTACTCAGGGTGTCGCGGTTGCTTTCCTTTCCTCGGGGTACTGAGATGTTTCAATTCCCCCGGTTCCCTCCTACTGCCCTATGTGTTCAGGCAGCGGTACCACTCCATGACGAGTGGTGGGTTTCCCCATTCGGACATCCACGGATCGAGGCCTAGTCGACGGCTCCTCGTGGCTTTTCGCAGTCACTCACGTCCTTCATCGGTTCTTGGTGCCAAGGCATCCACCGTTGGCTCTTTGTAGCTTGGAAAGAACAAGATTTTATCTTCTCGTTCGCTGAGCAGTCCGAAGACTGCTCGATACTTACGGGCTGATCCATACGGATCAGCCAATAAAGATGCTCGTGCTTGCTCTGCAGTTCTCAAGGAGCCACCCGACCAGCGGATGCCGAGTCAGAGCGCTCCACCGCACGCGGAAAGGCTGAACTCGAGGCCGCTCGACTGCGGCGTGAAGGATCGAATCCCTCAAAACGGAAGAGAAGACGGTGCCTGACGAGGCTCGTTGCACGAGGAGGGACCGAATCCCTCAACCCTCGCTCGGTTGACTCGACAGACGCACCAGTGCACCAACAGGTGTGTGTCGTACTGCGTGGAACAAACGTCCACGTTCAGCAGACAAGCACTCCTTAGAAAGGAGGTGATCCAGCCGCACCTTCCGGTACGGCTACCTTGTTACGACTTCACCCCAATCACCGACCCCACCTTCGACGGCTCCCTCCCAAAAGGGTTGGGCCACCGGCTTCGGGTGTTGCCGACTTTCGTGGTGTGACGGGCGGTGTGTACAAGGCCCGGGAACGTATTCACCCTGGCGTGCTGATCCAGGATTACTAGCAACTCCGGCTTCATGGAGTCGAGTTGCAGACTCCAATCCGAACTGAGACCGGCTTTGATGGGATTCGCTCACCCTCGCGGGATCGCAGCCCTTTGTACCGGCCATTGTAGCGTGTTTGCAGCCCTGGGCATAAGGGGCATGATGACTTGACGTCATCCCCACCTTCCTCCGAGTTGACCCCGGCAGTCTCCTGCGAGTCCCCAACATTACTTGCTGGCAACACAGGATAAGGGTTGCGCTCGTTGCGGGACTTAACCCAACATCTCACGACACGAGCTGACGACAGCCATGCACCACCTGTGTAGCGCCCCGAAGGACACCCTATCTCTAGAGCTTTTCGCTACATGTCAAACCCAGGTAAGGTTCTTCGCGTTGCATCGAATTAAGCAACACGCTCCGCTGCTTGTGCGGGCCCCCGTCAATTCCTTTGAGTTTTAGTCTTGCGACCGTACTCCCCAGGCGGGGCACTTAATGCGTTAGCGACGGCGCGGATCTCGTTGGTTGAGACCCACACCTAGTGCCCAACGTTTACGGCATGGACTACCAGGGTATCTAATCCTGTTTGCTACCCATGCTTTCGCTCCTCAGCGTCAGTTACGGCCCAGAGCGGCGCCTTCGCCACTGGTGTTCCTCCTGATATCTGCGCATTTCACCGCTACACCAGGAATTCCCCGCTCCCCTACCGCACTCTAGTCACAGTAGTATCGAGTGACCTCTTGAGGTTAAGCCTCAAGTTTTCACACCCGACTGACTGAACCGCCTACGAGCTCTTTACGCCCAATAAATCCGGATAACGCTTGGTGCCTACGTGTTACCGCGGCTGCTGGCACGTAGTTGGCCGCACCTTCTTCTGTAGGTACCGTCATTTTCTTCCCTACTGAAAGCGGTTTACAACCCTAGGGCCTTCTTCCCGCACGCGGCGTTGCTGCATCAGGCTTGCGCCCATTGTGCAAGATTCCCCACTGCTGCCTCCCGTAGGAGTCTGGGCCGTGTCTCAGTCCCAGTGTGGCTGATCATCCTCTCAGACCAGCTACCCGTCGATGCCTTGGTGAGCCGTTACCTCTCCAACAAGCTGATAGGCCGTGAGACCCTCCCGGACCGGCGGACCTTTCATCATCTCCCCATGCGAGGAGATGGTGGTATTCGGTATTAGCAGTCGTTTCCAACTGTTATCCCAAAGTCCGGGGCAGGTTTCTCACGTGTTACGCACCCGTTCGCCACTCAGTCTTCCGGAGCAAGCTCCATGGACTTCGTTCGACTTGCATGTGTTAAGCACGCCGCCAGCGTTCATCCTGAGCCAGGATCAAACTCTCCAACAAAAACGTGGCTGATTGCTCAGCAACGAGTGTCAGATGAGCACTTCACCGGATGGAATGTCCGTATGTGTGAAGCGTCCAGCTGTATGTGGCCATCCGTGGTCGTGATCGAGCAAGCTCGACCCATCTGACGAACGACCGGTATCCGTGTTGCTGCCGGCTGGGAGGCCGACAGCGAAATTGACAGACAGTCTCTCGCAGCACCCCGAGGGATGCCGACCGGACTGCCCGCACTGGCGTTCTGTCTTCTCTTCCGTTTTCAAGGAGCCGAAGCTCGGAATGCGCTCTACGCTGGGCTGTTGCCGCTTGCGTGGCGTTGATTCCTTCGCTTTTCCGGCGGCTACTGCCTCCGTGAAGCGAGTAGCCAAGCTAACGCAGCCGGAACAGTGCAGCAACCTCGGTCAGGAAATAATTTCGAGGAGGTGGTGGAGCTTCTTCCCGCGGCGCAGCAGCAGGTACCTGCCGTGGAGCAGTTTCTGGCCGCTGAGCTGGTCGTTCGCGGTCAGCTCGCACCCCGTTCACCGAGTACGCGTTCTGGTCCATGGTGCGACGCGCGTCACCGTTGGATTTCGCCAGGTCCGGCGGCCACCAGCACGGCCACCGCGTCGTCGAGATCCGCAGGCGCGCATGCGGGTGGTCGGGATCTCCCCGGCGAGCATCTCGAAGGCCGGCTGCCGACGCCCCCGTCGGATCGCTCGCGAACAGCACGTCGGCCGCCTCGTTGGCCGCTGCGGCGGCGTCGGCGCCGTGGACCAGCGTGACCATGTCATCGGCCAGGGCGCGCTGGCCGATCCGGCGGTGCGGCGCCTCGGCGTGCTCGGCGGCGATCGCCTCGATCTCGTCGACCGGACGCAGCGAGAAGGTGAGCAGCTGGGCGCGCACGACGTCGTCGGGGGTCTGCATCCAGTGCTGGCGGAATGCGTAGGCGCTGGTCTTGTCGGCGTCGAGCCAGACCCGCGCGCCGGTGGTCTTGCCGAGCTTGGTGCCGTCGGACGCGGTGAGCAGCGGCCACGAGAACGCGTGGACCGCCGTCCGGCGCTTGCGACGGATGAGGTCGACGCCGGAGATGATGTTGCCCCACTGGTCGGAGCCGCCGACCTGGATCACGCAGCCGAGGTTGTCGTGCAGCCACAGGTAGTCGTTCGCCTGCAGCAGCATGTAGCTGAACTCGGTGAAGCTGATCCCGTGCTCGGAGTTGATCCGGACCTTCACGCTCTCACGGGCCAGCATCTGGTTGACGGTGACGTGTTTGCCGACGTCGCGGAGGAACTCGAGGATCGAGATCGGCTGTGTCCAGTCCCGGTTGTCGACCAGCACCCCGCGCTCGGGGTCGGACAGATCGACGATTCGGCCCAGCTGCTCCTTGATGCACGCCACGTTGTGGTCGAGCATCTCGTCGTCGAGCAGGTTCCGTTCCTCGGATCGTCCGCTCGGGTCGCCGACCATCCCGGTCGCCCCACCGGCGAGCGCGATCGCCTTGTGACCGGCGTCCTGGAACCGGCGCAGCATGATCAACCCGATGAGGTTGCCGACGTGCAGGCTGTCGGCCGTCGGATCGCAGCCGTAGTAGATCCCGACCGGCCCCTCGGCGACCTGCGTTCGCAGGTGTTCCCGGTCGGTCGAGTCGTGGATCAGCCCACGCGCCTCGAGATCTGCGATCAGGTCGCCGTCGACGAGCGTCATATCGGCCCGACAGTAGTGTCCGCGGCGTGCGCGACCCATGGAACGATTCCGAACTCGTGCGGCGCTTCCGGTCCCAGGCCGCGCACCGCGCTCCCCCGGGCACCGTTGAATTCGGCGCTGTGCGCCGCGATCGCCGACGATCGCTCGCTCCACACGCTGCTCGGCCATGCCCCGCCGACCCAGCAGCAGCCGGTGCTCCTGCTCGCCGCCGTCCACTTCCTGGTGCTCGCCGAAGCCGGACCATCCGCTGGCCGCCTGGTACCCGAACCTCACGGCCGACGCACGCGACCCGCTCGACCCCGCGCTCCCCAGCACGCTCGCGCGACTTCGTGCACGAGCGGTCGCCCGCGATCCTCGAACTGCTCGAGACCCGGCGGGTCCAGACGAACGAGGTCGGCCGATGCGCGCTGTTCCTCCCGCCGATGACCATCGTGGCCGACGAGGTCGGGCCGCTCGCCCACGTCGACGTCGGCAGCAGCGCCGGCTTGACGCTGCTTGATGTCACACTTCGCCTACCGCTACGACGACGGGCCGATCATCGGCGAGGGCGCACCACGCATCGACTGCAGCACCCGGGGATCGGGCTCGGTCCCGACTGCGATCCCGACGATCGCCGATGCGCGCGGGCGTCGATCTCGCACCCACTCGACGTCACCGACCCCGCCGATGCCCGGTGGCTCCAGGCGTGCTGCTGGCCCGATCAGATCGACCGGTTCGAGCGTCTGGCTGCGGCCATCGCCATCGCCCGTCGAGCACCCGCCGACGGGTCCGGGCCGGCGACGCCGTCGAATCGATCGGCGAGCTCGTCGCCGACGCCGCCGTGGCCGGCCATCCGATCGTCACCACCTCCTGGGTCCTGAACTACTCTCGACGCCGCCGCACGGCCGACCGCTTCGTCGAGCACCTCGACGAGCTCGGGACGGACCACCGATCTCAGCTGGGTGATCGCCGAGTCACCGGCCCAGACACCCGAGCTGCCCCACCCTGCCGACCTCGCCGGCGAACACATCACCGCCCTGACGCTCGTGACGTGGCGCAACGGCGACGCACCGCGTCCGAGCCCTCGCCACCTGCCACCCGCACGGCTACTGGCTGCACTGGCGTTGACCGACCGAGCCCCGGTTCGGGGCGCGCCCGACCGCGTCGGTACCGTCGCTGGCGTGACGACCGACGAGCTGACCTTCGACCCCGATGCGCTGCGCGAGAAGTACCGCCACGAGCGCGACAAGCGCGTCCGCGAGGACGGCAACGAGCAGTACATCGAGGTCGCCGGCGAGTTCTCGCACTTCGTCGACGATCCGTACATCGACGAGCCGATCGAGCGCGAGCCGCTCACCGACGAGATCGACGTGATCGTCATCGGCGGCGGCTTCGGCGGGCTGCTCGCCGGCGCCCGGCTGCGCGAGCGCGGCGTCGACGAGCATCCGCCTGATCGAGAAGGGCGGCGACTTCGGCGGCACCTGGTACTGGAACCGCTACCCGGGCGCGATGTGCGACGTCGAGTCCTACGTCTATCTGCCGCTGCTCGAGGAGCTCGACTACGTCCCGACGCGAGAAGTACGTCCACGCCGCCGAGATCCTCGCCCACAGCCGGGCGATCGGCGAGCACTACGACCTGTACGACAACGCCTGCTTCCAGACCGAGGTCACCGCGATGCGCTGGGACGACGACGAGCAGCGCTGGATCGTCTCGACCAACCGCGGCGACGAGATGCGGGCGCACTTCGTCGCCATGGCGAACGGCCCGCTGCACCGCCCGAAGCTGCCGGGCATCCCCGGCATCAACGACTTCGAGGGGCACACCTTCCACACCAGCCGCTGGGACTACGACTACACCGGCGGCGACCCGACGGCGGCCTCGACCGGGCTCGCCGACAAGCGCGTCGGCATCATCGGCACCGGCGCCACGGCCGTGCAGTGCGTGCCCCACCTCGGCGAGGGCGCCGAGCAGCTCTACGTCTTCCAGCGCACGCCGTCGTCGATCGACGTGCGCAACAACCGCCCGACCGATCCCGAGTGGGCGGCGTCGCTCGAGCCGGGCTGGCAGACCGAGCGGATGGAGAACTTCAACAGCCTCGTGTCGGGCATGCCCGCAGCCGAGCGACCTCGTCGACGACGGCTGGACCGACATCATCGGCAAGCTGCTCGTCGCGCATCCAGCGCGAGGGCGAGGACGCCGACCTCTCGCCCGAGGGCATCGGCGCGCGCCGATGGAGCTCGCCGACTTCGAGAAGATGGAGGAGATCCGCGCGCGCGTCGAGGAGATCGTCGACGACCCGGAGACCGCCGAGGCGCTCAAGCCCTAGTACCGCCAGTTCTGCAAGCGGCCGTGCTTCCACGACGAGTACCTCGCAGACCTTCAACCGGCCGAACGTCACGCTGGTCGACACCGACGGGCGAGGGCGTCGAGCGGATCACCGAAGACGGGCATCGTGGCGAACGGCGTCGAGTACCGAGCTCGACTGCCTCATCTTCGCCACCGGCTTCGAGGTCGGCACCGACTACTCGCGGCGCGCCGGCTACGAGGTCACCGGACGGCTCGGCGAGACCCTGACCGAGAAGTGGGCCGACGGCATGCGGACGCTGCACGGCATCCACAGCCACGGCTTCCCGAACTGCTTCATCATGAGCCCCGCCCAGGCCGGCTTCACGGTGAGCTTCCCGCACCTGCTCGACGAGCAGGCGAACCACATCGCCTACATCGTCGACCACGCGCTGGCCGCACGACATCGCAACCGTCGAGGTCACGCCCGACGCCGAGCAGGAGTGGGTCGAGACGGTCATCGACAAGTCCCGGATGCTCGCTGCCGTTCCTCGAGTAGTGCACGCCCGGCTACTACAACAACGAGGGCCAGCCGGAGAAGCGAGCCGCCCAGAACTCCACCTACGGCGGCGGCTCGATCGAGTACTTCGAGATCCTCGCCGACTGGCGTGCCGACGGCTCGTTGCCCGGCCTGGAGCTCACCCGAGAAGCTCGCGCTCAGGCCAGCGGTTCATGACCTGGCTCGACGGACTTCCTGACCTGAGCGTCATCGACGCCACCGAGGCCGATGACGGCATCGCGCTCGTCACGCTCAACCGGCCCGACCGCCTCAACGCGATCACGTCGACGATGATCACCGAACTCGAGCAGGTCGTCGCCGCCGTCGACCTCGATCCGGCGCTCCGCGCCGTGATCGTCACCGGCGCGGGCCGTGGGTTCTGCGCCGGGTCTCGACCTCCGGTCACAGGGCGTCGCTCCCGGCGCGCGACGAGGTGCGGCCGACCGTCGCCGGCTTCATGTGGCAGGACCACCTCGCGACGCTGCACGAACGGATCCACCGCTCGCGCAAGCCGTGGATCGCAGCGGTCAACGGTGCCTGCGTGGGCGGCGGGTTCGCGCTGGCGCTCGCCTGTGACATCCGGACCGCAGCACCGGCAGCGACGTTCGGCGCGGTCTTCTTGAAGATCGGCGTGTCGAACTGCGACATGGGGACGAGCTACTTCCTCCCGCGCCTCGTCGGCGCGTCACGCTCGGCCGAACTCCTGCTCACCGCCCGGATCTTCGATGCCACCGAGGCCGAAGCGATCGGGCTGTCTGACGTCGCTCGACGACGACCCCGTCGCCCGTGCGCTCGACACCGCTCGACTGATCCGGGCGAACGCGCCGTTCGGTACCTGGATGACCAAGGAGACGATGTGGCAGACGGTCGATGCGCCGTCGCTGCGTCACGCGCTCGAACATCGAGAACCGCACGCAGATCATGTGCAGCGCGAACGGCGACATCGCCGAGGCCCGCGCCGCATTCACCGAGAAGCGCCCGCCCGAGTGGAGCAGCCTCTGACCGCTCAGTCGCCGTCCATGGCTTCGACCGCGTCACGGAGTTCGCCGAACAGCATCTCGCCGAAGCCCGGTTCGTAGGCGGCCTCCGGGTTCGCCCGGACCGCCGCGTCGAGCATGTGTGCGTCGTCGCCGACGAGGATCCGCCAACGGTCTTCGCGGACGCCGTTCAGGATCACGGTTGCCGCCTCGACGGCGGTCGTCGGCGCCATGTCGTGGAACATCTGGTCGGCCAACTTGCCGAGCTCACGTTCCTCGTCGGTGAGCTCGCGCGAGCCGTAGTTCATCGAACTCGCGACGATGTTGGTCCCGATGTGACCCGGCATCACGACCGATGCGTGGACGTGCGGTGCGTTGACCGCCAGGTCGGTGATCAGCGCCTCGGTGAAGCCCTTCACCGCGAACTTCGCAGCGGAGTACGCGGTGTGCGGTCGGTCGGCGCCGATCGACGCCCAGAAACCGTTCACGCTCGACGTGTTGACGATGTGGCCCTCGTCGGACTTCACGAGCGCATCGAGAAACGCGAGCGTGCCCCAGCGGACGCCGTCGAAGCAGACGTTGAAGCAGCGGTCCCACGACTCGCGGGTGTCGGTGAAGATCGAGCCGCCACCGCTCAGACCGGCGTTGTTGAACAGCAGGTTGACGTGCTCGGAATCGTGCGCCGCGAGCACCTCGTCGCGGAACACGAGCATCGCGGCCTCGTCGCTCACGTCGGCCGTGTGCGTGGAGATCCGGACGTCGGATGCCGGCGCCGCGGCCCGCGCCCGGGTTGCGGTCTCGGCCATGTTCTCCTCGGAGAGGTCGCACATCGACACGTGCGCGCCCGCCGCTGCGAGCTGGATGGCGAGCTCGCGTCCCATTCCGGTACCGCCACCCGTGATGACGGCGATCTTTCCGGCGAAGTCCTGCACGCAGCGAAGCTAGGCCAACCCGGGCGCGGGGGACGAAGCGCCGGTACCGTCGCCGGCGATGAGCCCTCACCATCCGATCGAAGCTCGTCGTCGGGTCGTGCTCGGTCACCTTCCTGTCCTTCGCGATGCCCGTCTCGATGCTCGGCGTGATGTGGCCGGAGGTCCGCGAGCGCTTCGGACAGTCGCTCGGTGCGCTCGGGGTCGTCTCGCTCGTCTACGGCCTGTCTCGGATGTCGACGTCGGGATCGGGTCGCATGCTCACACGTCGCTTCGGCATCGGGGCGTGCTTCATCGCCGCCCTGGGGGGCGCGCCGCACGACGCCTGAACTGACACCACCCGCCGCTCACCTACGATCGAGGTGAGCGGAACCGACGAGCGGAGGCGACATGACCGACGACCATCTGAGCGACATGGAAGCCATGATGTGGAACGTCGAGCGCGACCCATGGCTCGACCCCAACGGTGGTGGCATCGCGATCTACGACCGGCCGCTCGACATCGACGTGTTTCGACGCTCCGTCAAACAGGCGGTTGCCGACGTTCCACGGCTGCGACAGCGGGTGGCGCCCGGTGTCGGCCCACTGGCCACACCGCGATGGGTGTTCGACCACGAGTTCGACCTCGACTGGCACGTTCGTCGAATCGGCGCTCCCGGTGGACGGCACGCTGCGAGAGCTGCTCGACTACTTCACTCCCTGGCTGCAGGACTCCTACGACCACACCCGGCCGCTGTGGATGTACGTGGTCGTCGACGGGCTGGCCGACGGTCGCAGCGCCCTGCTGTCGAAGATCCACCACACCGTCGGCGACGGCGAGACCCTGGTGAAGATGTCACTGGCCTACACGACCACCGAACGCGACGCCGCTCGCTCCGGATGACATCGACCTCGACGCCGTCATCGCGGACGATCCCGGTCGACGACGACGGGCTCGTGGCGACCGCCCGGGACGCGATCGGTCAAGGCCTTCGTCGACCCGCCGAACTCGGTCGACGAGCACTGCGCAGCGTGCTGGACCCCGCGTCGGTCGGTGCGTGCACGGTCGGAGGCGACCGACCTGTTGAAGACGGCCAACGAGCAGATGCACCCTGCCGGGTCGGACCTGTGGCGGCACGCGCTCTCGGCGCCGCCACGTCGAGGCGTTCAGCCTTCCGTTCGACGCGGTGCACGGTGCAGCGCACGCGTTGGGTGGAACGATCAACGACTTCTTCCTCGCCGGCGCCGTCGAGGCCGGTGTGCGGTACCACGAACAGTTCGACAGCGCCCCCGAGAAGTTCCACGTGACGCTGGTGGTCAACACCCGGACCGGCGCCGACGACGGGGCCAATGCGTTCAGCCCGGTGCCGGTCGAGGTCGCCGGCGGCGACGATGACGCTCGCCGAACGGTTCACCGAGGTCCACGAACTCGTACGCGCCAAGCGCGCCGAGGTCCACGGAGCCGGACCGCTCGCGGCCATGGCCTCGGTGGCGAACATGCTGCCGATCCCGGTGATGACAAGCCTCGCCCGCGACCAGGCCGGCCACATCGACTTCGCCACGAGCAACCTGCCCGGCTACCGTGGCGAGACATTCGTGGCCGGAGCCAAGACGCTGCACTCCTACCCCTTCGGGCCCGTCGCCGGCACCGCGTTCAACCTCACGATGATGTCGACGAACGACATGCTCGACCTGGGCATCAACATCGATCCCGCAGCCGTCACCGAGCCGGAATTGCTCGCGTCGCTGCTCGAAGCCGCGTACCGCGACCTGCTCGACGCCGCCTGACCGCGGTGAGCGACTCCGCGACGCCGTACGTAGCGCAGTGAGCCGGAGCCTCCACCGTGGCGGTGATTCGCTCACCGGTTACGTCGGACGGGAACACGGAATCGCCACGGGCGGTCGACGGCCTTGGTGATCCCGACTCGGGGCCCGACGAGCGGAGCGACCGGCGGCGGCGTCCCGTCGTCGAGGATCGTGATGCCGCGTCCACCCAGCAGGTCGATGCCATCGTGGGCCAGGTCGATGCCGAGCGCCTGACAGAGCTTGCCGGGGCCGTCGGACAGCTCCGCGATCGGGACGACCGACGACGCTGGCGCATGATCTCGATCCCGTCGAGCGGCGTGACCGCCCGGAGCAGCACCGCCTGACCGCTCCCGTCGGCCCGGTGACGACGTTGGCGCAGCGATGGATCCCGTAGCTGAGGTAGACGTACAGGTGTCCTGCCGGGCCGAACATCACGCGGTTGCGGTCGGTCGGACCGTTGAACGTGTGGCTCGCCGGATCGTCGGGCAGGTACGCCTCGGTCTCGACGATCCGACCGGACGCGACGACACCGTCGACGTCGACGCGCAGCACCTTGTTGAGCAGGTCGGGCGCGACCACGGTCGCGTCACGGCCGAACCAGGCCACGCGCCAGCACGACTCAGCCGAACGACGCCGAGTGCCCGGATCGACAGCATCTCCGTCGCGCAGCATCTCGCGGTACGACTCGACCTGCTCGTCGCGAGCCGCCGGTCCCGCGCGCACCACGGCTCGATCGCATCTGCACGCCGACGCCGGGCTGCACCAGCGCTGCTCCCTCGTCGCCCAGCCGCGGGTCGGCGGCGACGAGGTCGGCGAGCGACCCCTCGCCGGCCAGGCACGCCTGGACGTGCGCGCCGACGACGGCATGGGCCTCGCGGAACGGCATCCCGCCGCGGACGAGGTACTCGGCGAGGTCGGTCGCCGCCATCGTCTCCTCGTCGGCAGCCGCCTGCATCGCGTTCGGTGTCGAACGTTGCGGTGGCGATCATGCCGGTGAGCGCCGCGACCGCGAGCGTGACCTGCTCGACCGAGTCGAACAGCGGCTCCTTGTCCTCCTGCAGGTCGCGGTTGTAGGCCATCGGCAGACCCTTGAGCGTGGCGAGCAGGCCGGTGAGGTTGCCGATCAGCCGGCCGCTCTTGCCGCGGGCCAGCTCGGCGATGTCGGGATTCTTCTTCTGCGGCAGCATCGACGAGCCGGTGGCGTACCCGTCGTCGAGCACGGCGAAGCCGAACTCGCCCGACGTCCACAGCACCCACTCCTCGCCGATCCGCGAGAGGTGGATGCCGATCATCGCGAGGTCGAACACCGCTTCGGCGACGAAGTCGCGGTCGCTGACCGCGTCGAGGCTGTTGTCGAACGCCTTGGCGAAGCCGAGGTCGGCGGCGTTGCCGACCGGGTCGATCGGCAGCGACGAGCCGGCGAGCGCACCGGCACCGAGCGGCGACACGTCGAGACGATCGATCGTGTCGAGCAGGCGGCTCACGTCGCGGCCGAGCGCCCAGCCGTGCGCCATCAGGTGGTGCGACAGCAGCACCGGCTGCGCCCGCTGGAGGTGGGTGTAGCCGGGCAGGTAGGTGTCGCCGGCCTCGAGCGCCTGCTCGAGCAGCGCCTCCTGCATCTCGACGAGGCGCAGGGCGACGTCGCGCAGCTCGCGCTTGCACCACAGTCGGAGGTCGGTGGCGACCTGGTCGTTGCGCGACTGCGGCCGGTGTGGAGCTTGCCGCCGGCCGGCCGGCGAGCTCGGTGACCCGCCGCTCGATCGCGGTGTGGATGTCCTCGTCGCTGTCGACGAACACGAACGAGGCCGGTGTCCATCTCGATGCCGACGTCGTCGAGCGCCTCGAGCACGCTGTCACGCTCGTCGTCGGTCAGCAGGCCGACACGGGCGAGCCCGCGCACGTGCGCCTTCGAGCCGGCGATGTCGTCACGCCACATCCGCTGGTCGTACGGGAGGCTGACCGTGTAGGCGAGCAGCGACTCGGACGGGCCGCCGGTGAAGCGACCGTGCCAGAGGGTCTTGGCCTGCGCCGGAAGCTCTCCGGCGCGGGCGAATTCATGTTCGTCGTCGAGATCCATGGGTGTCCTGTCAGTCGATTCCGGCGAGGTGGCGAAGCTGGGCGGCGAGTTGGCACCGTCGGCGTCGGCGGAGACACACATCAGCGTGTCGTCGCCGGCCACGGTGCCGAGCATGCCCGTCGACACGACTGCGGTCGAGCGCCGAGGCGACGACGTGTGCACAGCCGGGCGGCGTCCGCAGCACGACGATGTTGCCGGAGTGGGCCACTTCGGCGACCCACTCCCCCATCACCCGGCGGAGCTGGTCGAGCGGCGCGAGCCGGTCGGGTGCGAACTCCGGGATGGCGTACACGGTGTTGCCGCTCGGCACCCGCACCTTGACCGCACCGATGTCGTCGAGGTCGCGCGACACCGTCGCCTGCGTGGCCTCGATGCCCTGCGATGCGAGCAGTTCGATGAGCTCGGGCTGGCTCGTCACCTCGTGTTCGCCGACGAGCCGGGCGATCGCCGTCTGACGTTGCACCTTGGTCGTCATCGCGCGACTCCCGACAGGACGAACGCGAGCGCAGCTCGGGCGGCGTGCATGCGGTTGTGACCCTGCTGGAACACCACTGACTGCGGCCCGTCGATCACGTCGGCGGTCACCTCGAAGCCGCGGTACGCCGGCAGGCAGTGCATGAAGACCGCGTCCGGGCCGGCCACCGCCATCATGTCGTCGTCGACCGTGTAGCCCTCGAACGCTCGGCGTCGCTGGCTGCCTTCTCGTCCTCCTGCCCCATCGACACCCAGGTGTCGGTGTGGACGGCGTTGGCGCCCTCGACCGCCTCGACGGCGCGGGTCACCTGCTCGATGGTACCGGTGCCGATCAGTCGAGAGCCGTTCGAGTTCGGCCTCGTCGGCGTCGAAGCCACGCGGACAGCCGAGCCGGACGTGCATCCCGAGCAGCAGCGAGATCTCGGCGAGCGACCGGGCGACGTTCTCGTAGTCGCCCACGTAGGCCACGGTCTGGCCGGTCGAGCACGCCGAGTCGCTGCCGCATCGTGAGCGCATCGGCGAACGCCTGCAGCGGATGCGAGAGGTCGGAGAGCATGTTGACGACCGGGACCTCGGTGCCATCGGCGTCGAGGCCGCGGCGCTCGCGTCACCGTGGCGTGGTCGAACACCCGAGCGGCGATCAGCGAGTGGTAGCCCTCCATGATCCGAACGACGTCCTCGACCGGCTCGCGGGTGTCGAAGCCGACCTCCTCGCCGCGGGTGTACACCGGATGTCCACCGAGCTGGACGACCGCCATCTCCATCGAGTGGCGCGTCCGATTCGACGGCTTCTCGAAGATCAGCGCAGCCCCTGGCCGTCGAGCGGACGTCCGAGCGACGTCGATCGGCTGCTCGGCCAGGTCGAGGATCGTGGCGATCTCGGCGGCGGTGAAGTCGGTGACGTCGAGCAGGTGGCGGGTCACGACGCCGGCCTCGTGGAGTTGGGTGTTCAGCGCATCGTCGATCATCGCGACCGCCTCGTCGATCTCGTCGTCGGTCACCGTGATCGGCGGGAGCAGGCGAATCGTCGTCGGGTTCACGGCGTTGACGATCAACCCGGCATCGAGCAGATCGGCGTAGACCGCGCTTGGCGTCGAGCCCGTCGGCCAGCTCGCACGCCGAGCATCAGGCCGCGCGCCGCGCACGCCGACGACACCGTCGAGTGCGGTCGAGGCCGTCGACGAGGCGCGCACCCTTGCCGCTCGGCCAGCGCCGGCGCGTCGAGGCGCTGCATCTCGTCGATCGACGGCGTTGACCGCCGCAGCAGGCGATCGCCGTTCCCGAGTAGGTGCTGCCGTGGTCGCCGGGCTCGAACACCGCTGCCACGTCGGTACGCGCCCAGCAGGCGCCGACCGGCATGCCGTTGCCCATCGCCTTCGCCATCGTGACCACGTCGGGCGAGACGCCGGCGTGCTCGAATCCGAACCACCGACCGGTGCGGGCGAAGCCGGTCTGGATCTCGTCGACCATCATCAACGCGCCGACCTCGTCGCAGAGCTCGCGGACCGCCCGGAGGTACTCGTCGGTGGCCGGGTTGACGCCACCTTCGCCCTGGATCGGCTCGATCAGGACCGCCGCGACCGACCCGTCGACCGCAGCGCGCATCGCGTCGATGTCGCCCCAGGCGACGTGGCGGAACCCCTCGGGCATCGGCTGGAACGGTTCGTGCTTCGTCGGCTGGCCGGTTGCGGCGAGCGTGGCGAGCGTGCGGCCGTGGAAGCTGCCGAGCGTGCTGACGACGGTGTGCCGGCCACGTCCGCCGTGCTTGCGGGCCAGCTTGATGGCGCACTCGTTCGACTCGGCACCGGAGTTGGTGAAGAAGATCTGCCCGCCGTGGCCGGTGGCGTCGCGCGAGCAGCGTGTTGATCTTCGACCGCGGCCTCGGTGGCGACCGGGTTGGCGAAGAAGTTCGAGACGTGCAGCAGCTGCTCGGCCTGGTCGGCGATCGACTCGGCGACGACCGGGTTGGAGTGGCCGAGCGACACGACGGCGATCCCGGCGAGGAAGTCGAGATACCGCTTGCCGTCGGAGTCCCACAGCTCGGTCCCACGCCCGCGGTCGAACATGATCGCCGGCGGGCCGAACACCGGCATGAACGGGCAGGCGTCCATGGGTGCGTGGTGGAAGGCGTGGGCAGTTCATGAGGGCATCACCATGGTTCCGATTCCGTCGTCGGTGAACAGTTCGAGCAGCAGGACGTGGGCGATTCGCCCGTCGAGGATGTGGGCGCGCCGCACGCCGTTGCGGACCGCGTGCTGGCAGCTCGCGACCTTGGGGATCATGCCGCCGGCGATGATGCCGTCGGCGATGAGCTGATCGAGTTCGTCGGCGGTGGTCTGGCGGATGAGGCTGGCCGGATCGTCGACGTCGGAGCGCAGGCCCTCGATGTCGGTGAGGTAGATCAGCTTCTCGGCGCCGAGCGCCTCGGCGATCACACCGGCGACCGTGTCGGCGTTGATGTTGAAGGCCTGCCCGGTCTCGTCGGAGCCGATCGTGGCGATCACCGGGATGAACTCGTCGTCGAGCAGTCCGTCGATGACCTCGGGGTTGATCTCGGTGACGTCGCCGACGAACCCGAGACGCTCATCGCGGGCCTGCGCCCGGATCAGGCCACCATCGACGCCGCGACACGCCGACGGCGTAGTTGCCGTGGACGTTGATCGCAGCGACGACCTGCGGGTTGACCTGGCCCTTGAGCACCATTCGGGCGATGTCGACGGTCTCGGCGTCGGTGACCCGCAGCCCGTCGACGAACTCGGTCTCCTTGCCGAGCCGGGTCATCAGCTCGGAGATCTGGGGACCGCCGCCGTGGACGACGACCGGCCGCATGCCGACGAGGCGCATCATCACGATGTCCTCGGCGAACAGCGCGAGCGCGTCGTGCTCGGACGTTCCGGCGAGCGCGTTGCCGCCGTACTTGACGACGATCGGTCTTGCCGGCGAAGCGACGGATGTAGGGCAGCGCCTCGACGAGGGTCTCGGCGCGCGAGTGCGGCGCTCGGGAACCAGGGTCGGTTCGACGAGCTCACGGCGCCAGTCCGATCGTCGCGAGGCCGGCCGTCTCGTCGAGGCCGAGCGCCACGTTCGCGGCCTGGAGCGCACCACCCGACGCGCCCTTGGTGAGGTTGTCGATCGCACACATCGAGATGACCGTCTCGGTGCGCTCGTCGAAGCGCGCCGACACGTGGGCGGCGTTCGATCCGAGCACCGACTTCGTCGCCGGCGGCCCATCGATCACGGTGGTGAACGGCTCGTCGGCGTAGAACTCGCGCAGCGCCGCCATGACGCGCTCCGGCGAGCAGTCGGCTGCGGGACGGGCGTAGCAGGTCGCGAGGATCCCCCGACTCATCGGCACGAGGTGCGGGGTGAAGGTGACCTGCGCACCGATCTCCTGCTCCATCTCGGGCGTGTGCCGATGGTGCAGCAGGCCGTACGCCACGACGTTGGAGTCGATGTTGGTGAACACGTTGGTCTCGGTCGGGGTCCGCCCCGCCCCGGTGATACCGGTGACGTTGTTGACGACGATCCCGGTCGACTCGACCAGCACCGGCGGCGACGAGCGGCTGGAGCGCGAGCGTCGCGGCGGTGACGTGACACCCCGGCGTCGCGATGAGCCGTGCGCCCTTGCAGCTCGGCGCGATGCAGTTCGGGAAGGCCGAACACGGCGCTCGGCCAGCAGGTCGGTCTCGGTGTGTTCGAACCCGTAGAACGTCGGGGTACTTGGCGGCGTCCTTGATCCGGAACGCCGCCGAGAGGTCGACCAGGCAGCCGACCGTGCCGACGAGTTGCGGCGCCAGCTGCATCGATGCCTCGTGGGGCAAGCCCGAGGATCGACGAGGTCGAGACCCGACACCTCGGCGGGGTCGAACTCGGTGAAGACCAGGTCGGGGTACGCGGTGGCCAGCGACGGGTACAGATCGGCGGCCCGGCGGCCCGCCATCGAGTCACCGGTGGCAACGGCCAGTTCCAGGTGCGGGTGCGCGGCAATCAGCCGGAGGAGCTCCGCGCCCGTGTATCCGGACGCACCGATGATGCCGACCCGCAGGGATGTTTCCGTCATAGTTGCATGATCATACACACTGGTGAATGATCATGCAACCGCCTCACGACACCGAGGGCCGCTCGAAGACCACGTCCACGTCCTCCACACCGACACCGGTGAGCAGGACGGTCAGCATCTCTTCGGTGTTCTCCTCGGCGCGCTGCAGCAGATCGCTGGCCGGAACGGCAGCCACCATCTTGTCGGTTGCGGCCACGATCAGCTTCTCCTCGCCGGTCGGGTTGTCGGAGAAGATCCCGCCGAGACGATCGAGGACTCCCCGATCCCGGTTCATCACGCCGCTGTTCTCGAAATCGATGACCGGGTCACCGATCGTCGGCTCGGGCAGGATGATCACCGCCTGGCCGGTCTCCTCGTCGAAGATCACCGAGTCTTCGTCGAGGTTCGAGAAGTCGACCACCGCGTCGACACTGCCGACCGCCACGTACTGGACTCGCTCGCCGGCGATGAAGTCGGGCACGAACGCGATGTCGTCCTCCTGGTCGATGATCACCTCGAACTGTGCCTCCGCAGCCCGGAACTCGGCCAGGTCGGTGATCTCGGTGAGCACGACAGGTGGGGTGCGGTCGATCTTCTCCTTCGTGAACGGCGTGGAGAAGTCGAAGATCCGCGGCAGCACGACGCCGACCAGCAGCACGACGGCGACGACCGCGCCGAAACCGAACAGCAGTGCGCGACCACCGGACTTGACCGTTTGGAGAGCCATGTCGGTCTACAAGGTAGCGAGCGCAACGGGCATCCCCTTCCGCCGCGTTTCACCCGAAGTGGTGAGTGCTCCGGACGGAGACGGGCCAGACTGATCCCGTGTTCTTGACGTCACCGCAGACGAAGGGACGCCTGCTGCTGGCCACGCCGCCGCTGACAGACCCGAACTTCGACCGCACGGTCGTGTACGTCCTCGAACACCACGAGGACGGCGCCATCGGCCTGATCCTGAATCGACCGACCGACGAAGCGCTCACCGAGCCACTCGACCGCTGGATCGACCTCCAGTCCACACCGTCGTCGATCTTCGCCGGCGGCCCGGTCGACACGAACGCGATGATTGCGATGGCGACCACGCAAGCAGCTGCTGAGCGACCCGACCGACCTGCTGACCCCGATCAGTGGGCTGGTCGCGTCCACCGACCTGTCGGCCGACCCGGCGATCGTCGCCGCCGCACGTCGACGCGGTCCGGGTGTTCCGCGGCTACGCCGGCTGGGGCGCCGGCCAGCTCGAACTGGAGATCGAGGAGGGCGCATGGCTGGTCCTCGACGCCGAGATCGGCGACGTGTTCTCCGACCGGCCCGACGACTCTGTGGCACGACGTGCTGCGCCGCCAACCGGGTCGCTTGAGCTGGCTCGCCCTCGCGCCCGACGACCTCAGCTCGAACTGACGCGCAGCGCCGCGATCGCATCGTCGGCCCGATCGACCGGGACGAGCAGATGGTCGTGGTGATAACCGGCGAGCACGTTGCACGAGATGCCCGCGTCGCCGAGGGTCTTGCGAGAACGCCGCGGTGAGCCCGACCGCCTCGAGGCTCGACTGCACCGTCAGCGACAGCCACGCCATCTCGACGACGACCGGCAATCCGGCTCGACGGGCCGACTCGACCGGAAGCACCAGCGTGGTCGACGTGCCCTCCTTGACCATGCCGTGCGCTGCCGCGAGCAGCCCGGGCGTCGGCACTTCGACCGCCACGAAGGTGAACACCCCCGGTCGACGTTGGACGTCGAGCGAGGCGAGCATCGCCTCCAGGTCCGTTTCTCCCGGCGCGGTCACGCCGATCAGCTTCGCAGCTCGGCACCCAACTTTGTCGCCGCGGCCTCGATGCCACGGCGAATCTCGGCGATGTCGGCGTCGGTGAGGCTGCGATCGGTCGCCTGGAGTCGGAGTCGGTACCCGAGCGCTCGGGATCCGGCCACGTCGGGATTGCGGTAGTTGTCGAACAGGTCGAGATCGACGAGGAACTTCCCGGCGCCCTGCCGGACCGCCTTCTCGAGCTTCTCGGCCGAGACCTCGTCGTCGAGGCGGAACGACAGGTCGAGGTCGCTCGACGGATACCGGCTCGTCGGCTTCCACTGCGCCGGCTTCGGCTCACGGGCGAGGAACTGGTCGAGATCGACCTCGAGGATCGCGACCCGCTCGGTCACCCCGAACGCCGCGAGCACATCGGGGGCCACCTCACCGACGGCGCCGAGCGGATCCTTGCCGGCCTGCAGCGTTGCCGAACGGGTGGCATGGAGCCCGGACGGCACGCGGCTCTGGTCGATCCGCGCTCCCCCGCCGAGCGCTGCGGTGATCTCACGCCACACCGCCATCGCCGCGGGCGCCTCGCTCCCGGCGAGCACGACGGTCAGCGCCTCGTACTCGGCCGGGCAGATCGCCCGTCGCCGGGCGGGTAGACGTGACCGATCTCGAAGAACCGCGCCCCGGTCCGCCGGTGCGACTCGTTGAACGCGATCGCGCGGAGCAGCCCGGGCCGCAGCGATGTGCGCAGCACGCTCTCGTCGGACACCAGCGGATTCGTGATCGCGATCGACTCGCCGTCGCAGACCGGCCTTGGCCAGCGTGTCGGGTGCGAGGAACGGGTTCGGCATCGCTTCGGAGATCCCCAACCCGAGCAGCACGTCGCGGAGCAGCCGGCGGCGCTGCTGGCGAACCGTGAGCCCGCCGTGGTCGGACGACGTCGGGACCGTCTTGCCGAGGCGGTCGTAGCCGTAGTGACGTGCGACCTCTTCGATCACGTCGATCTCGTCGGTCGAGTCGAGACGCCACGTCGGCAGCACGACGGTTCGGGTGTCGCCCGCACCGCTGACCGTGTAGCCGATCGGGTCGAGCAGCGGCGGGCAGGTCGTCGGCGACGAGGTCGGTGCCGAGGATCCGGTTGACGTTGCCGATCCGGACCTCGACGGCGCGGTGCTCCGCAGGCAGATGCTCCGATCGGGCGTCGGCCGCACCGGCGTGCACGACGAGGTCCGGGCAGGTCTCCGACAGCAGCTCGACGAACCGGGCGATCGCCGTCGGCATCCCGTACGGGTCGACACCACGCTCGAACCGCTGCGACGCCTCGGAGCGCAGGCCGGTGCGGGTGACGGTCTGACCGATGCCGACGAGCTCGAACCAGGCCATCTCGAGCGCGACCGTCGTGGTCGTGTCGCGAGATCTCGGAGTCGAGGCCGCCCATGATGCCGCCGACGCCGATCGGGACGTCGTTGGCGTCGCAGATCAGCAGATCGCTCGAGGTGAACGTGCGGTCCTCGCCGTCGAGGGTCACCAGGTGCTCGCCGTCGGCCGCCAGGCGGATGCGGAACCCACCACCGCCGAGCGTGTCGAGGTCGTAGGCGTGGTTCGGCTGGTTCAGCTCGAGCATCACGTAGTTGCTGACGTCGACGACGTTGCTGATCGGGCGCATCCCGGCGGCGGTGAGCCGGCGTTGCATCCACTCGGCCGACTCGCCGACCTCGACGCCGGAGATCACCGTCGACGTGAAACGGGCGCAACGGTCGCCGTCGACGAGCTCGACCGGGCGTGGTGCGTTCCTCGCCGGTGACGTCGAGCGTCGGTGTCGGCGGCCGGAACTCGACGCCCATCTTCGCCGCCAGGTCGCGGGCGATGCCCACGTACCCCCAGCAGTCCGGACGGTTGCGCGTGACATCGGCGTCGATCAGCACGTCGGGGGTGATCCCGAGCGCCTCGCCGTACGGCACGCCGAGCGGGCGTGCCGGCCGGCAGGACCCGGATGCCCGAGTGGTCGTCGCCGAGACCGAGTTCCTGCGCCGAGCACAGCATGCCCTCGGAGTCGATGCCGAGGATGCCACGTCGTTCGATCGTCATGCCGTTGGGCATCGTCGTGCCGAGGGTGGCGAGCGGGACGATGTCGTCGGTCGGCGATGTTGTCGGCACCACACCAGACGTGGCGCTCCTCGCCGTCACCGGCGTCGACGTACACGCGCTGGACCTTCGCCGCGTCGGGATGCGATTCGAGGCGCAGGATGCGCGCGGTGACGACGCCGTCGACCGTGTCGCCGACCGGCGTCGATCGAGTCGACCTCGAGGCCGAGCGAGGTGAGCTCGTCGGCGACGCGCCGCACGTCGTCTGCGTTCGGTCGGATCACCGAAGTCGCCGTAGTCGTTGAGCCAGGACAGGAGGATCTTCATGAGACTGCACTCCCTCAGAACTGTTCGATGAATCGCAGGTCGTCGGAGAACATCTCACGGATGTCGGCGACACCGTGACGCATGATCGCCATCCGGTCGATGCCGAACCCGAAGGCGAAGCCGCTCCACTCCTCGGGGTCGATCCCGCCGGCGCGTGAGCACGTTCGGGTGCACCATGCCGCACCCGCCCAGCTCGATCCACGATCCGTCGGGGCGTTGGATGTCGAACTCGGCCGACGGCTCGGTGAACGGGAAGTAGCTCGGGCGCAGCCGCGAGTTCCAGCCCTGGCCGAAGAAGGCCTTGGTGAACGCGTCGATCGTGCCGGCCAGGTCGGCCATCGAGATGTCCCGGTCGATGACGAGGCCCTCGATCTGGTGGAACACCGGCATGTGGGTGGCGTCGGGCGTGTCGCGACGGAAGACCCGACCCGGGGCGATGATGCGGATCGGCGGCTCCTCGTCGAGCATCGTGCGGATCTGAACCGGCGAGGTGTGCGTGCGCAGCACCGTGGTGCCAGGTTCGCCGCCGGGCGGCACGTGGTCGACGAACAGGGTGTCCCACTCGCCGCGGGCCGGGTGCCCGATCGGCATGTTGAGCGCCTCGAAGTTGTGCCAGTCGGTCTCGACCTCGGGTCCTTCGGCGACCCGGAAGCCGAGTCCGACGAAGACGTCTTCGAGGCGCTCCCACGCCTGGGTGACCAGGTGGGCGTGACCGCGGGTCGGCTTGCCGACGAACTCGGTGAGGTCGATCCGCTCGGCTCGACCTGCACGCCGCATGGCGTCAGCGGCAACAGCCGCGCGGCGATCGTCGAGCGCGGCGTCGACAGCGGCCATCGCCTCGTTGATCGCGGCGCCGGCTTCCTTCTTGGCGTCGATCGACTCGAGCGAGCCGAGCTGCTTCTTCAGGCCGGCGAGTTCGCCCTTCTTGCCGGCGTAGCGGGTGGTCATCGCGGCGACGGCCTCGGGGCTGTCGGCTTGCGCGATGTCGGCGAGCGCCGCGTCACGGGCGGCGGTGATGTCGGAGATCAAGAGGTGTCCTTTCGAAGGAACGGTGCGAGCAGGAGCGTTCGGGGTCCCCGGGGTCAGCCGGGGTACGGAAATCGCTGCAACTGCGTCGTCACGGGGCCGAGCGTAGCTGGCCGATGCGCTCGAGTCCCGCCACCGACGAGGACTGACCACACCGTCGGGTTCCGTCGGCTGGACCGTGGAAGACGCCGTCGCTCACCTGACGGTCGAGTGGAACTACTCCGCGGTGAACGACGTGCTTCGGTCGGGTGCGAGATCGCAGCACCTGGTTTCGGCCGCGTGCTGCGCTGTCGACGGTCGACCGAGCTCACCGTTGACGAACGCCCGGCGCTCGGCCGGACCAAGCGGCAGTCCGGGCTGTTCAGCACCGTTCGACGGCTCGAGAGGCTCTCCTTCGCCACCGACGGACCTCGACCGGTCGTCCGGATCCGGCTGGGGCCTGACCCGTCAGTCCGAGGTGTCGGTTCGGCGTTCGGCGAGGCGAATTCGATTGCCGTCGGGATCGGTGACCTCGATGTCGCGCGCCCACGGCATCTCGTCCGGTGTCACGTCGAAGTGCGCGGCGAGCGGGTCGAGTCGATCGACCCACACGTACACCAGACCGGGACCGGGCGCGTCTCCGGCGTGCTCGGACAGGTGGATCTCCGCGTCGTCACGGCGAATTCCCACGTACGCGGGCATCCCCTCGGCGAAGCGATGCTCGAAGATCTGCTCGAACCCGATCGCCGAGTACCACTCAACCGCAGCTGCTGCGTCCGCCACCCGCAGAATCGGGACAACCGCCGTGGTCACCGCGCCAATCTACGCCGCCCGCACGTCCGACGTCGCTGCAGCGATGAGCCTGACCCCTACGCTCATCGCTCATCGACGGGCGGAGGTTCACTCCGGTGGCGGCAGCTTGGCGAGGTCCTCGACCACCTCGGCCGCCGATCGCGGTCAGAATCGCCGGCGATGCCAGGACCTTGCGGCCCCGGTCGCCGCCGCCGAGCACGATCCGATCACGTGCCATCACGCGCGCCATCGACCCAGATCGGCAGGTCATCCGGGAGTCCGAACGGCGTGACTCCGCCGATCTCCATGCCCGTGAGCTCGACCGTCGTCGCCCCGTCGGCGAACGAGGCCTTCTTCGCGCCGAGTCGCTTGCGAACGACCTTGTTCACGTCGAGTCGGGTGTTCGCGAGCACGATGCACGCGGCGTAGACGGGCGGGTCCGACTTCCCGATCACGAGAATCGTGTTGGCCGACTCGTCGAGGGAGAACCCGTACGCCTCGCAGAACTGAGCCGTGTCGGCGAGATCAGGGTCGCAGTCGAAGATCTCGTAGTCGACGCCCGTCGCATCGAGCAGCTCGGTCAATCGGTCACCCATCGCGCTCCGACCGTAGCCGTCCGATCGCCACCGTGCGATGAGAGATGAGCGTGGGGGTCACGCTCATCTCTCATCGGAGCGCTGGCGGGCGGCTTCGAACACCAGCACGGTGGTCGCCATCGCCACGTTGAGCGACTCGCTGCGTCCGCGGTGGCGGATCGTGAGCCACGCGTCGATCGGGCCGTGTTCGTCGTCCCACTCGTCGGGGAGCCCGGCCGCCTCGTTGCCCATCACGATCGCGAGCCGACCCGTGAGGTCGGCGGTCGTGTGCTCGACGACCGTGCGACCCGGGAACTCGTGGCTGCTCGTCCCGCGAGCAGGAAGCCGGCACGCGGCCACGTCGTCGAGCGACGCCGACGACGACCGGGCACGTGGAAGAGCGCACCCGCCGAGGCGCGGACGACCTTCGGGTTGTACGGGTCGACCGATCCCGGCGTCAGCACGACAGCGTCGACCCCGGCGGCCTCGGCCGATCGCAGGATCGTGCCGAGGTTGCCCGGATCCGAGATGCGGTCGAGCACGACGACGAAGTCGGCAGCCTGCAGCACCTCGGCGGCGTCGTGCGCCGGCATCGCGACGATCGCCATCGGGGCCTGGGGGTGCTGCGTGCTCGCCGCCCGCTCGAACACGCCCGGCGCGAGCTCGACGACCTCACCGGCACCGTCCACTGCGGCGTCCGCACCGCCGTCCGGGACGAACTGCGTCACACAGGTCCAGCCCGCGGCGACCGCTTCGGCGACCAGCACCGGGCCCTCGACGACGAAGCGACGATGCTCGGCGCGCTCGGGGCGCCGGCGAGCAGCGCGCGCAGCTGTTTCACACGGTCGTGGTCGAATCGAAGGCCCATCGCTGACGCCGCACCGTAACGGTTCGACTCGAAAACGGCGAAGGGGCCGTGCGCTCGGCACGACCCCTTCGAGATTCGGTGTTCAGTCGCTCAGAGCGCGGCTTTGGCGTTGTCCACCAGCTTGGCGAACGCAGCCGCATCGGTGACGGCGATCTCGGCCAGGATCTTGCGATCGACCTCGATGCCTGCAGCGTTGAGCCCGGCGATGAACCGGCTGTAGCTCATGTCGTTCTGACGACAGGCTGCGTTGATCCGCTGGATCCACAGACGGCGCATCTCGCCCTTGCGGGCCCGACGGTCGCGGAAGGCGTAGTTGCCCGACCGCATGACCTGCTCGTTGGCGGCCCGGAACGAACGGCTCTTGTTGCCGTAGTAGCCCTTGGCCTGCTTCAGGACCTTCTTGTGACGGTTCGTCTTCGTGACGCCGCGTTTGACTCGTGCCATTGATCTTCTCCTTCTCCTGCTTCAGCGTCTCGATCAGCGCTCGGCGAGCAGCCGCTTGATCTTCTTCGCATCGCCGGGATGGACGTCCTGGTCCTGCTCCAGGCGACGCTTCCGCCGCGACGACTTCTTCTCGAACAGGTGCTGGTTGTTCGCCTGCTCGCGACGGAGCTTGCCCGTCCCGGTCTTCTTGAACCGCTTCGCTGCGGTCTTCGATGTCTTCATCTTCGGCATCTCAATCTCCTTCTGATTCCGCCATGTCGCCTGCCTCGGCGGCTTCGGCCTCGTCGGCCGCTGCTTGCTTGGCCGCTTCGGCCGCTGCCTTCTTGATGGCCTCTTGGGCCTGCTTGTCGGGTGACAGCACCATCGACATCGCCCGGCCCTCGAGCCGGGACCGGCTGTCGAGCTTGGCGGCGGGTCCCACTGCTTCGATGCACGTCGTCGAGGATCTTCGCGCCGAGTTCGGGGTGGGCCATCTCACGGCCGCGGAACTGCAACGTCACCTTGACCTTGTGGCCGTCGTCGATGAAACGAATGACGTTGCGGGTCTTGGTGTCGAAGTCGCCCTTGCCGATCTTGGGTCGGTACTTCACTTCTTTCACCGAGACGTTGGTCGACTTCTTGCGGGCTTCTTTGGCCTTCTGGTCTTCCTCGTACTTGAACTTGCCGTAGTCCATGATGCGACAGACGGGTGGGTTCGCTGCGGGGCGACCTCGACGAGGTCGAGGTCGAGACCTCGGGCCATGCGCAGCGCCTCGGGGACCGGCTTTGATTCCGAGCTGATCGCCGCTGGGTCCGATCAATCGGACTTCACGGCTGCGGATGCGGTCGTTGACGCGGTGCTGTTCGCCACGCGGTTCTGGTCGTCGCGGTGCTATGAGACTTCACTCCTGTGCAATGGGCCTCCCCATGTATGAATGTTGGTGCTCGACGCGAAGTCCGCGGAGCGACCGACACTCTGCCGACCGGAGTCGGCTCGGTGGCTGTCTCAGCCTCAGTACCCGTGTCACTGTTCCAGTCGCCCGAGAGGCGCTGGGTCGTGGCCAGGTGGGGACTTGCTCCCACTTCGCCTCAGTTGTGCCCCGGTAGGGTACCGCGCGTGAGTGACGAAACCTCTGACACCGACACCGGCGGCGACCTTCGAGATCCCCGGACTCGACGACTTCCAGTCCGAGTTCGAGCAGCTGAGCCCCGACGAGCAGCAGCAGATCACGCGAAGGCCGAGCAGGCGATGGCCGAGGCCCGCGAGCGGCTGTCGTCGGTCCCGGCCGAGGTCGTCATCACCAACCACGTGATGGGTCTCTACGAGCTGGCCGCCATCCACCTGTCGGCCGAGCAACCCGACCTGGCCCAGGCGGCACTGGCGATCGATGCGTTGGCGTGCCTGATCGACGGCCTCGGCGATCGTCTCGGCCCCGAAGCACCCACGATGGAGGGCGCCCTGCAGAACATCCGCCTGGCCTTCGTCCAGATCAAGGGTCAGACCGCCGAGTGACGCCTGACGCAGCGCGATCCGAGCTGATCACGCTGCTGCAGATGGCCCACTCGAACCCCGCCGACTTCGCGGCGACCGGCAAGCCCGAGCCCACCCTCCGCCAAATGTTCGTCGGTGCCGGCAACGAACACTTCGGCGTCATCGGGCGCGAAGCGGCCGATCGGGGCTCGAGCACGCGGCCACCGGCGACGAGCACGTCCTCCTCGGCGAGCAGTTCGGCCTGCAGCGCCGGGTTGCTCGGTGCGGATCCGGCCCTGCGCGTTGACGACCCGCCACCACGGCACGTCGACTCGGTCGTTCGCGCAGGATCCGACCGACGAGTCGCGACTGCTTCGGGTAGCCGGCGACGTCGGCCACGTCGCCGTAGGTCGTGACCTCACCTTCGCCGAGCGCCATGCAGCACGTCGATGATCCGGCGCTCACGGATCGCCCGGTCGTCACCCATCGATCGCTCACGATCGTGATCGTTGGCCGCCTCGTAGCGGCCGAGCTTGCAGAGCACGTCGAAGCGTCACGTCGGCGCCCACGGCGATGTCGCGCGAGCCGTCGGCGATCTCGATGCAGTGGAACGGGTACCGGACGCCATCGGCGTCGATCGACTCCGAGACCGACGTCGGCGTCGAACTCGACGACCGTGCCGGTCATCGTCGGCGCTCACGGGACGATCTTGGAGATCGGCATCTCGACGAGATCGGTGGCGCCCGCCTCGCGCAGGTCGGGGATCACGAGGTTGATCGTCCGCTTCTCGACCACCGACTCGACGGCGTAGCCCGCCGTCGGACAGCGGCGACACGGTCGGCGACTTCATCGACGGGACCTTGGCGAGCACGGCGTCCTTGTTCTCTTCGCTCACGTTGAGCTTCAGCAGCACCCGGCCGCGGGCGTCGAGGACACCGTTGAGCAGGGTCATCACCTGGTCCATCGCCTTGCGCTTCTCCGGGTCGGCGTAGGCGACCGGGTTGGCGACCACTTCGGTGTAGCTGGTGAGGATCGTGTCGATGACCTTGAGGCCGGCGGCGCGCAGCGCCCGACCGGTCTCGGTGATCTCGACCACGCAGTCGGCGATGTCGGGGATCTTGGCCTCGGTGGCACCGTACGAGAGGCGGATGTTGGCCTCGACGCCGTTCGCCTCGAAGAAGCGGCGGGTCGACTCGAGGTACTCGGTCTGGACCCGCACACCGTTCGGCAGGTCCTTGACCGACTCGGCGGGCGAGTCACCGGCGACGGCGACGACCATCCGGATCGGGCGGCTCGTGTTCTTCGAGTACTTCAGTTCGCCGAGGCTCTCGACGACGCTGCCGGTCTCCTCGACCCAGTCACGACCGGTGATCCCGATGTCGAACAGGCCCTCGGACACGTAGGTCGGGATCTCCTGCGGGCGCAGGATCCGCACCGAGTCGATGCGGGGGTCGTCGATGGTCGCCTGGTAGTCGACCGACGACGAGCGCTGCACCGGCAGGTCGGCCGCCTCGAACAGTTCCAGCGTCGCCCGTTCCAAGGAGCCCTTCGGCAAGACCAGCTTCAGCACCCGAGCGAGGCTACCGGCGCCGCCGTTCCCGTTCGTGTCTGATTTCGCCGCTCGAGGGCCGAAATCGCACGCAAACGCTTGGGCAGGACCGCGGCCGGTCAGTGGGAGGTGTCGGTGTCGTGGAGCAGGCGGAGTGCGTGCGGCAGCACGTCGATGATCGCGTCGAGTTGTTCGACGCACCCCTTCGTGCTGCCCGGCGTGTTGACGATGATCGTCTCGCCGCGGATGCCGGCGACACCCCGCGACAGGCGACCGAGCGGGTTGCACAGCCGCATCGCCTCGGCGAGGCCCGGGCGCTTCACGTTCGATCACGGCGCGGGTTCCCTCGGGTGTCTGATCCCGCGGGGCGAATCCGGTTCCACCGGTCGAGGCGATCAGCCCGGCGAATCCGTCCGACATCTCGGTCAGCGCCGTCGCGACGTTGTCGGTGCCGTCGGCGGTCACCCGGCGTTCGACGACCTCGAACCCGCTCGCTTCGAGAAAGTCGGCCAGCGCCTCGCCGCTCTTGTCCTCGCGGGTTCCGTGGATCACGCCGTCGGAACAGGTGAGCACCTTGGCCAGTGGCGTGACGTCGTCGCTCATGAGGATCGACGGTACCGAATCATCACCATGCCGTCGGTGTCGGCATCCTGGGGCAGCACTCGCCAGCCCTGCCGATGTCGCCGCCAGCGACCCGACGGCGGCTCGGTGTCGTCGACCTCGAACCCGTCGGGCGTCGACGTGGTCGACCGACTCGGCGTCGAGCAGCGTGCACACGCTGTAGACGAGCCGCCCACCGGGCCGCACGAGCGTCGCCGCCGACGTCGAGGAGTTGGGCCTGGAGCCGTGCCAGCTCGCGGACGTCGTTCGGCTCGATGCGCCATCGGGCATCGGCACGTCGGCGCAGCGCCCCGAGACCCGAGCACGGTGCGTCGAGCAGCACCGCGTCGAACGTGTCGGGCCGGAACGGCGGCCGCGTACCGTCGGCGACGACCACCGGCAGGTCGAGTTCGAGCCGATCGACGTTCTCGCGGACGAGCTCGGCCCGGTGCTCCTGGCGATCGGCTGCGATGACCGTCGCACCCGAGCCCGCCATCGCAGTCGCCTTGCCGCCCGGCGCCGAGCACATGTCGAGCACGCGCTCCCCCGCCCTCGCCTCGACGGCGTACGCGACCCACAGCGACGAGAAGTCCTGGACGTAGCCGTCGGGGCGTTCGGTCACCGGTCGGCGCCTGGTTCATCCGCTCCAGCGCCGCGAGCGGCGTCGTCGCCGAGATCGGCGTGCAGCGCGTCGGCGATCCACTCGGGATAGCTGAGTCGGGCCGCCTCGGACGGCCAGGTCATGTCGTCGAGGTCGGCCTCGGAGATCCGGCGCAACACGGCGTTGATGAAGCCGCGGGTCTTGGTCGGAGCGAGGTCGACCGTCGCGCTCACGGCGGCGTGCGCCGGGACGCCCATGTAGGCCAGCTGGTACGTCCCGAGGCGCAGGATCGAGCGGGTCTGGTCGTCGGGCGACTGGCTGGCGAAACGATCGATGATCGCATCGCACGCCCGGCGCATCCGCGTCGAGCCGTAGACGAGTTCGGTGGCGAACTTGCGATCCTGTTCCGACAGGCTCGATGCGGCCAGCATCGGACCGAGCACCAGGTTGGCGTAGGCGCCGTCGTTCTCGATCCGACGGAGCACGTCGAGCGCGACGCCACGCGCCTTGCGACGTGCGGCCGAGCGCGACGACGGCTTCGGCGTGGTCGTCCCCGCGTCGGTCTTCGCGCCCGTTCTGCAGCGCGGCTCGGCGTTGCTTGCGGTTCAGCGGCTCTCGCGCACGTCCGGCCGGCGCGGAGACGTCGCTCACAGATCGCCGAACAGTTCGTCGTGGGCCGGCTGGGCGCCGTTGCGCCAGGCGTCGAACGTCATCGGCCCCTTGCCCTCGGGCTGCACCGTGACCGGGCACGAGCCGACCCGTCGACGAGATCGGCCGCGAGGATCTTCAGCCGCTTGCCCCGGAACGTCGTCCAGGCGCCGCCGATCCGCACCAGCCGATGGATCTCGACGGCGGGACGGCGACCAGTCGATCTCGAACTCGGCCTTGTCGAGCTTCGCTGCGTACACGGTGTCGCCGACCTGCGGCGACGGCGGTGTCGATCCACTCGGCGAGCGGACGGTCGAGCACGTCGACCAGCAGCCGACAGCCGACGTCGGTGAGCGTCGCGCGCAGTTCGTCCGCCGTCGTGTCGGGGCCGATCGGCACCCGCTCCTCGGCGTAGATGCCGCCGGTGTCGAGGCCTTCTTCGAGCCGCATCACGTCGACGCCGGTCTCGGTGTCACCGGCGAGGATCGCCCGCTCGACCGGTGCCGCACCACGCCACCGCGGCAGCAGCGAGTAGTGCAGGTTGACCATCGGGAGCGCGTCGAGCAGGTGCGGCTTGATGATCCGCCCGTAGGCGACCACGACGCCCAGCTCGGCACCGTCGGCGACCGCCGTGCAGCACGTCGTCGGGATCGTGCGACACCGTCAGGCCCAGCTCGAGCGCCGCCGCCTTGACCGGGCTCGGCGAGAGCGCAGCCGCCCCTCCCCCGCTTCTTGTCGACTCGGGTGATCACCCGGACGATGTCGTGACCGGCGTCGACGAGCGCCCGCAGCGGCGGAACCGCCATCTCGGGCGTGCCGAGGTAGACGAGCTTCACGCGTCAGCTCAAGCGCAGTCGGCGCATGATGCCGCCGCGCGCTTCGTCGTCACGTTCGGCCGCCGCCTGCTCCTCGATCCGGCGGTACTCGGCCAGCGCGCCCTTGCGCTGGTCGCCCTCGAGCCGGTCGAACATCAGCACGCCGTTGAGGTGATCGATCTCGTGCTGGAACATCCGCGCTTCGAGTTCGTCGGCCTCGATCTCGATGATCTCGCCGTCGAGGCTCACACCGCGGACGAGCACCTGCTTCGGACGCAGCATCTCGACGTACAGGCCGGGGATCGACAGGCACCCCTCGTCGAACACCCACTCGCCGTCGGATTCGACGATCTCGGGATTGATGATCGCCAGCGGATCGTCGCCGAAGTCCCAGACGACGACCTGCTTCTGCACGCCGATCTGCGGCGCCGCGAGCGCGAGACCGTTGCCCGAGTCGACCAACGTGTCGAACATGTCGTCGACGAGGCGGATGACCTTGCCGTCGACGTCGGTCACCTCGGCCGCCTTGCTCTTCAGCACCGGATCGCCGTATGTCCTGATCTTGTACGACATTGCTGCCAGGCTACGGGGGATGACCGCCACACCCATGCCCGACGGACCACAGGACGAGGCGGCGTCCCACTACTTCGAGGATCCGACCGTCCCGTCCGATCCGGTGATCGTCGACGTGACCCTGCCCGACACCGCGTTCACGATGGAGACCGACACCGGCGTGTTCAGCCGCGGGCATCTCGATGCCGGCACGTCGCTGCTCCTGCGCTCGGACGCCGCCGCTCGCCTCCGACGGGCACCTGCTCGATCTCGGCGCCGGATCGGGTGCCATCGCGATGACGATGGCCCGTCGCTCGCCCGGACGCAACGGTGTGGGCGGTCGACGTCAACTCACGGGCGCGGGACCTGTGCCGGCGAAACGCCGAACGGAACAACCTCGGCGAACATCCGAGTGGCCTCACCCGACGACGTGCCCGACGATCTGCGCTTCTCGACGATCTGGTCGAATCCACCGATCCGCATCGGCAAGCCGGCGCTCCGGGAGTTGCTGCTCACCTGGCTGGCACGGATGACCGACGACGGAACCGCGACGCTCGTCGTCCAGAAGCATCTCGGCGCCGACTCGCTGCAGCGGTGGCTCACGTTCGAGGGCCACCCGACAGAGCGGGTCGCCTCGAAGTCGGGTTTTCGACTTCTGTCGGTTCGTCCGCAGCGTCAGAGGGCCCAGGTGAGTCGGCGCCGTGGGGTCTGCGGTGTACATGCAGTAGGTCCCGGTGTGCACGCTCTGGCTCAGGTGCACGGCGAGCGCCGGGTGGTGCTCGGACAGACGGTCCAGGGAGTACCGCAGCGAGCGCGTCACGCTACTCCGGGCACGTTCACTGGTGCCTCCGACCGTGCGGGAACGGAATCCGAGCCCAGCCGCGCTCGACAGTTCGGCGATCAGATACTCGCGGTCACGTGCGGCGAGTTCGGCGCGACCGATGTCGTTCATCCGCACCGCGTCGTCGATGTCATCATCCACATCGGCCAACCGTCGGCGGTAGGCCTCGCGAGCTTGCTCGTCGAGGACCGGGAGTCCGGAGTCTCCCGGCCCGGCCGCCAGACCGTCCTCCCGTGCGACGGTGCGGGTCGTCGGGAGCGAGCCACGTTCGACCGCCACGAGATCGAGCACGTGGAACTCGCGACCGGGGTCGTCGAGCAAGCCGTGCGATGTACCTGAAACCCTTCAGGTCACGCATCATCACGCGTGACGCCGGCGAACTCGATCATCCGGGTGTCGCCATCGCAACGGAAGGTCACGGTCGTCGAGGAAACCGGCTCCGACTGCTCGACGATGGTCGATCCGGTTGCGAGGAGAGTCCGCCCGCTCGGCCCAGCGAACGGCACCGAAGCGATCGAAGGCCGACCTCGCCGAACCGCGCTCCATCCGAGATCCCGCCGTGTCACCGGCGAGTTCTCGCGCGTCGGCAAGCACCATCCGGGCGACAGCGGCCTCGAACGGAGCACCGATGTCGGCCCACGCCGCGGTCGCGGCCGTTGCAGCATGGATCGCGCGCTCCGTGTCCCCCTCGATGAGGGCGAGTCGGGCGCTCGCCAAGGCAGCACCAGCAGCAAGCGAGCGACTCGGGTACGAATCGGCAATCGTCTGCAGGGCGTCGGCAGCCCGTCGCAGCGTCGCTGCGTCACCGGCGGCAGCGGCGATTTCGGCCTGCGCGTCGAGCAGCGGCGCAAGGCGGAGATCACCGAACGGCGGTCGCTCCTTCGACGGGATGTCGAAGGGGTGAGCGATCGCGTCGGAGATCATCGTCGACGCGGTCTCGATGTCACCCTGCGCCAGACGCAGCAACGCCAACCCGGGATGGGGTGACCAGGCGTGCTCGTGGGCTGCCAGGAAGGCTTCGTCCGCTCCAGCAAGATCACCTCTTGCGTAGACGGATGTTGCCGAGTTCGACGAGCGGCCAGCCGAACTCTCGGCGCATCCATGGGCGCAACTCCTCGCACGCACCGAGCGCCTCCCGCTCCGCTTCGTCGCACGGCCCCGAAATCCGGAGGATCTCGGCGCGGTGCACACGGCAGCGCCCGCTGATCGCACCGATCGCTGCACCGTGCCGCCACCGGTCCATCACCTCGGTCCACTCGATGACCCGAGCGTGGAGCGCCATGCCCTGCGCCGCACAGATCAGCTCGCAGTACATCATGCCCGTCGTGAGCGGATCGACGGAACCGGACATGAGGTCGATCGCGATGTCATCGAGCAGATCGAGGCCTTCGTCGACGCGACCCTCGTAGATGGTCACACGCGCGGCACAGACTCGCCCGATCACCACCGCCGGCGGAACTCCGAGACGAGTACCGAGATCGATGGCGTTCGACGAATTCCGACGCGCCGCCTCCATGTCGCCACACATGAAACGTTCGTACCCGAGCACGACTGCGATCACGGCGTGCGCCGGCTCCTCGCCGTGTCCGTCCAGCAGGCGTTCGGCTCGGCGCAACCAACCGCGAACAGCGGACATCAGCCCGGTGTCCATCATCAAGAACATGGCGACCATGGCCGCCGCCATCGCCGCACCGGGCAGATCGTTCTCGGCAACGTTCAACGTGTGCAGATCTTCCCAGGCACCGATCGACCCCTCGAACTCGCCCGCCCCATAGAGCGCACGAGCTCGGAGTTCGAGGCCTGCCGCACCGATCTCGTCTGGCCGGACGCCCCGCGAGCAGATCGACGGCAATCTGCCACTCCCCACGGTCCACCGCGTCCGCAACCGCCCCGAGCCTGTCCATGTCCCATTGTGACACCGATTGTCACGCCATCTCGGCATCGCCTCGGAACGCCGGAGCGAGTCCTCGACAGGACACCCACCACACACCAGGAGGCACCCATGCACCCCACCGAACAGCTCGCCTACATCCTGCCCACGCTCAGCGCCACGGTCGACCGCATCCAGACGATGCAGATGAACGACCCGACCCCGTGCAGCGAATTCACCGTGCACGATGTCCTCAACCACATGATCGTGCTCGGCGGCTCGTTCTCCCACTGGTTCCGTGGCGAGGAAGCACCCGAGCCGAAAACCTCGGGTGTCTACGGCTGGGTCCCGGCCACCCAGTTCGATGAGGTCATGGTCGCACTGCTGGATGCGGTGAACTCCGACGGAGCGATGGAGCGGACGCTGTCGACGCCGATGGGCGAGATGCCCGGAGAGACCTTCGCCCGGCTCGTCGCCTTCGATGGATTGATCCACGGCTGGGATCTCGCATCGTCCACCGGCCAGACGTTCGACGTCCCACCAGCGGTGATCGCGTCGGTCGACGAATTCGCCCGGGGCGCGCTGACCCCCGAGATGCGTGACGGCGACACCTTCAAGGAGGCGACCGTCGCCCCCGACGACGCGACTCAGCTCGAGCGTCTCGTCGCGTTCAGCGGACGCTCCCTCTGAACTCGATCGGGCCCCGGCTCGAACGCGCAGATCTCCGAATCCACCAACAGACAGGACACACCACCATGCACACTCCCACGACCGACCTTCCCGTCAAGATCGACGCTCCCGGTGCTCACGCACGCCAGCTCCCTGACTTCGGGACCGCCACGGCCACGCTCGCGGCGGAGTACTTCACCCTGGGAGCCGGTGCCGACCTCGCTCCGCTGCTCGAAGGGCTCGAGCACGACGCGTGCCAGTCCGCTCACTGGGGCTACGTCGTCACCGGTGCCGTCGTCGTCACGTACACCGACGGCACCGACGAAGAGTGCTCGAAGGGCGACGTCTTCCACTGGCCGCCCGGACACAGCGTGCGTGTCACGGACGACGCCGAGCTGGTGATGTTCAGCCCCCAGAACGACCACGTGCCCGTGCTCGATCACATCCTCGCCAAGATGTCGGGCAGCTGAACGGATCCGAGCATCGGCACACCTGCAGCGCCTCGACGATGCGTACGCTGAAGTAGTGCCGATGCTCGCAACAGACCTGCGCGTCGTGATGATCATCATCGACGCCATGCCGCACCGACATGTCGACCCGATCCGCACTCCCCGCCTGTGGGAACAGGCCAAGACGGGCGGCCGCGCTCCCGACGGCGGGACGTCGCTCCCGATGTCGGTCACGTATGCGAACCACGCGGCCTTCGTGACCGGCGTCGACCCGGCGACGACCGGTGTCTACGGCAACCACACCTGGATCGACGGCGAAGGTTGGGTGAGCGCACCCAAAGCCGGGCCACGGGCCCCCACCCTGTTCGACCTCGTCGCCGACGCGGGTGGCCGTTCGGTCACGGTCGTCGGCGACCACAAGCTGATCGCACAGATGGGTGGAACGCGCGCAGACCACCATTGGCCTCCCGATGGCTGGATCCCCGACGGCACGCCCCGTTGCGAGTTCGGCTATCCGACTGACGCGGCCGTCGTTGCGGCCACCGGCGAGGTCGATCTCGACGCGGACCTCGTGGTGCTCCACCTGAACCAACCCGACACGACGTCCCACCTCTACGGTCCGGACTCGACGCAGGCCCTCGACCGGTACACGTCGACCGACGCTGCTTACGGCCAGCTCATCGAGATGCTCGCCGATGGGTGGGACCACACCGTCCTACTCACGCTGTCCGACCACGATCAGGAGCCGATCGTCGACCAGACCCCGGTCTCGCTCGTCGAGGCGCTGACGGCGTTCCCCGAGCTCGACGGCGTGACCGAGGGAACCGGCGCACTCATCCACGGTCCGGTCGATCAAGGCGCACTCGACGCAGTCCGCGCTGTGCCCGGCATCGCCGGGACGGAACAGCTCAGCGACGATGTCTGGATGGCATGGACCGAGCCGGGGCGGATCTTCGATGAAGCGCCGATCCCGATCCTCGGACAGCACGGAAGCCCACGTTGTCGCACCCAGATGGCGATCGTCTCGGGCGGCGATCCACGGGCCGAGCCACTCGCTCGCCGAATCAGCCGCAACCCGACCCTCGGCGCTCGACTGGGCGCCGATCGTCGCCGACCTCCTCGGAGATCGCCGACCGATGATCGACGTCGAGTTCTTCCGCGAACACGGTTGGCTCGTCCTGCCCGCACTCGTTCGACGCCGACTCGACTCACCGCATTCGACGCGGCGGTCGACGAGGTCGCCGGCTGGGCGACCACCGGTGGCCCGGGGCTGCACCACTTCGAGCAGACCGAGACCGGCGCCGTCCTCGCCCGCAGCGAAGACTTCGTCCCCCACCACGAGGTCCTCCGTCGCGAGATCTGCGAGGGCCTCATCAGCGACGTACTCGCCGACCTGTTCGGCGAACCCGCCGTGCTGTTCAAGGAGAAGATCAACTACAAGCACCCCGGCGGAGGCGGATTCGCGCCGCATCAGGACGCCACCGCCTATCGCTTCGTCGACCACCACATCTCGTGCATGGTGCCGCTCGACCCCGCAACGCCCGAGAGCGGTTGTCTGTACGTGGCACCCGGCTTCGGCAGGGCCGTCTCCCGACCGACGATCGAGGTCGGATCGACGACGCTCACGCGGCGACACTCGACTGGCAACCCGTGTCGCTCGTCCCAGGCGACCTGCTGTTCTTCGACTCGTACACGCCGCACTACAGCGACACGAACCGCACGAATCGCGCTCGCCGCGCCGCCTACCTCACCTACAACGCGGCGTCACGTGGCGACTTCCGCGACGCGCTACTACGCCGACAAACGCGCCGAGTTCGAGGCGGCTACGGGGGACTTCGACGGCGAGCGGGTGCGCATCAGCATCAGCGACGACTTCCTCGGCCGACCGGTCGACGAGGGCACACGATGACGATCGTCGACGAGCTCATTGCGTTGTACGACGGTCCGTCCGCCGCTCGGTTCTACGACGAGGCCGTGACCGAGCTGCAGCATGCGCTGCAGTGCGCGGCGCTCGCCGTCCGCGCCGGCGCCTCCGACGCGTTGACAGCGGCTGCGCTGCTGCACGACGTCGGCCACCTGGTGCTCGACGACAATGTTGCACTCACCGACGAACTCACCGTCGATCGCCGCCACGAATCGGTCGGCGCGCGCTTTCTCGCTCCGTACTTCCCACCGAGCGTGACCGCGCCGATCGCCCTCCACGTCGCGGCCAAGCGGTACCTGTGCACGAGCGAACCTGGCTACTTCGCATCGTTGTCTCCGTCGTCTGTTCGCAGCCTTGCGCTCCAGGGTGGACCGATGGACGAACACGAAGCCGTCGGCATTCGAACGGCGACCCGGGTTCGCCGATGCCGTCGCAGTGCGGCGATGGGACGACTTGGGCAAGGTCGAGCGGACTCGACGTCGGGCGAATTCGGGCGGCACGTGCCGATGCTTCGCTTGCTGGTCACTCGCTGAGGATGCTGGGTGCGGGAGCGTCGGTGACGAACGCGAGCCGCTGCACCGCCCGGGTCATCGCGACGTAGAGCAGGCGTGCCCCGAGCGCCGAGTCGCCGAGGATCTCGTGGGGATTCACGACGATCACCCCGTCGAATTCGAGCCCCTTGACGGCATGCGGCCCCGAACACCGGGACCTCGTCGGGTGCGAGCTCGTGGACGTGGTCGACCGCCACCAGGCCGACGTCGCCGAGCGCTGCACCAACGGCGTCGCGCCAGCCGTCGGCGCGATCACCAGACCGGTCAGTCGGTGCAGTCGCTTCATCTCGACGGTCGCCGCTGCGACCCGGCGCGCGAGGTCGTCGGTCGACGCCGATGTCCCACGTCGGTGGTTCGCCTGCTGCACGAACGCTGCGGCTCTCGGTCGCATCGACGTCGGTGAGCGGGAGCAGCCGGTTGGCCACGCGCAGGATCGGCTCGGGCACGCGGTAGCCGATCGTCAGGTCGGCGACCGTGCCCGACGTGCCCGACGGCGAGAGGTGGGCGAACACGTCGGTCCAACGCTCCTGGCCGGCCGGGAGCGGTCGACTGGGCCACGTCGCCGACGAGTGTCATCGAGCCCGCTGGGCTGCGGCGGCCGATCACCCGCAGCGCCACGTCGGAGTGATCCTGGGCTTCGTCGACCACCACGTGTCCGTACGTGAACGGCGAGCCGTTGAGCATCGAGTTCGCCTCGTCGACCAGCAACTGGTCGGCGCGAGTCCATGCTCGCCGCTTGCCCTTCACGCCGGGAAGCATCGCGTCGACGAGCTTGATCGGCTTCTGCGTCGGCCACGCCCGTGTGATCGCCGATTTCAGCGGCCCGGCCTCGGACCACGACGCATCGTCACCGGTGCGGCGCATCAGCTCACGCTTGGCGATGGCGGTCAGGCGCTCGCGTCGCTGGTTGATCGGTGCCACGCCGCTCTTCGCCGTGGCGATCCACTCGGCGAACTCCTCGTCGAGCGATCACGTGGTTGCGGACACCGATCGGGACGACGATGTCGTCGGCGGGCGGCCGGATGGCCGCCAGCGCCCGCCGCTCCAGCTCGACGAGCCGTTCGGCTGACCCCTTCCAGCGGGCCGTGTCCGGGTCGTCGACGCCCGTGACGTCCACCCGTGGGATGCACAGGTCGTCGACGGTCCCCTGGCGGACGGTTCGCTCGCCCAGCGACGGCAACACGTTGGAGATGTAGTCGAGGAACGCCCGGTTCGGACCGACGACCAGCACGCCGTCGCGTGCCAGCTGGGCACGGTGCTCGAACAGGAGGAACGCCGCACGGTGCAGCGCCACCGCGGTCTTGCCCGTTCCAGGTCCGCCCTGGACGATCAGCACCTGATCGATGTCGGAGCGGATGACGACGTCCTGCTCACCCTGGATCGTCGCAACGATCTCGCGCATCTCACCCGAACGCTCGGCGCCGATCTCGGCGAGCACCGGATCGGGGATCCCCGCGGCCGCTCCGCCGGCGTCCGGGTCGTCGAGGTCCTCGTCGAGGTAGGCGACGATCTCGCCGTCGTCGAGCGTGAATCGGCGACGGAACACGAGCCCCAGCGGGTCGATGCCGGTCGCACGGTAGAACGGCGCGGCGATCGGGGCCCGCCAGTCGACCACGACCGGGTCGTGTGCGTCGTCTTCGATGTGACGTCGTCCGACGTACCAACGGTCGTCGTCGTCGTCGATCCGCCCGAAGAAGTCGCCGGCGCCCGGACCGCGCAGGTCGTCGAGTGCCTCGGCGACCGTGACCTCGATGTAGTCCTTCGTGATCTCGTCGGCAGCACCTTCGGGGTCGACCGCTTCGAGCCGGTCGATCATCCGGTCCCGGGACGCGCGCGAGTGTGCGAGATGCGCTCGCTCGGCGGCGAGGTCGGGGAACAGGTCGGCGTGCACGGGACGTGCGAGGCTACCGGTCATGAAGATTCGTGATGTCGAGATCGCCGTCGAGCAGTTCGGGGCCGGCCTCGACGTCGTGTGGGCTCACGGCCTCACGCAGAGCCGCGCACTCGAGGACCGGCGACCGCTGATCGACCTGTCGTCGCTCGACGCCCGCGTCGTGCGGTACGACGCACGCGGCCACGGCGACTCGGAGTCGACGCCCGATCTCGATCGGATACGGATGGGACGAGCTGGCCCGAGATCAACTCGCGCTCGCCACCGCACTCGGCATCGAGCGGTACGTGGCGGCCGGCGCCTCGATGGGTGCCGCCACTGCGCTCCATGCTGCGGTCATGTCCCCCGAGCGGATCATCGGACTCGTCCTCGTGATTCCGCCGACCGGATGGGAGACCCGCGCCGAACAGGCGGGTGTCTACGAACAAGGGGCGGCGCTGATCGAGACCGCAGGGATCGAACGGGTGATCGCAGCCGGCTCGCTCGTTGCACCTCCCGATCCGTTCCTCGACGATCCGGACTTCTCCGCCCGGCGGGCCGAGGGGCTGCGGAGCTGGGACCCTGTTCGTCTGGCACACGCGATGCGCGGCGCCACCCGCGCCCAGCTCCCGACACGGCGACAGATCGCCTCGATCGGTTGCCCGATGCTGGTCCTCGCATGGACTGGCGACCCCGGACACCCGGTCAGCACCGCCGCGGAATTGGCGCGCCTCGTCCCCCACGCGACGGTGCACGTGGACTCGACCGGTCCCGCCGTCGAACGATGGACCGCACACGTCGCCGACTTCCTGACCGAGCTCGGCCGGACCCGACTGAGGCCCCGGTCAGACCCGAGGCGGGTCGACCACCACCCGCGACTCGCGCTCCGGCCGGTCGCACCGTCTCGTTGATCGCCCGCCCGAGCGTCGTCCAGTCCCGTGCCCGCAGGAGATAGCGATCCTCACCGTCCCGCCCGACCTGGATCGACCTCGCGATCGAGTTCGGCGATCACCTCGTCGCTGTAGCCACCGGTGACCGATGCAAGCGCACCGTACGGTGGGAGCCCGAGCATCCGACGGCGCTCACGTTCCACGGCCACGACGATGTCGGGATCCGCCGCGACCGCCGCTCGCACGACCTCGTGGTCGGGGTTGAACGTCTGGATCATGACGGTCGGTGCGAGCCGCCCCGCCCGCACCAGCAGCGCCATCGCCTGCTCCGACGCCCGGAATCGCGGCGCCAGCATCTCCGAGTCGAACTCGAGAAACGCCACCACGTCGACCGGCTCCACCCGGTACAGCGCTGCTTCGGTGCCGACGTACAGATCGGCTCTCGGCGGCGGCGCGTCGTCCTTGCCGGTCACCACGACGGCGGGACGGTTTGCAGCAGCCTCGAGTTCCTCGCCGATCCGGGTCACGCCCGGCCGCAGGTTGGCGAACGTGCCGCCACCGCACTCCTGGCACACGGGCGGACGCTCCGTCAGACACCGGGCGACACGCGAGCCGTCCGTCGTCGGCCAGACCGACCGCCGCATCGCAGTGCTCGCATCGCACCAGCGCCTTGCACGTACGACACGCCAGCACACGGGCCCGACCCGTCGTGTTGCTGATGCACAACACCCGCTGGAGCGGATCGCGGATCCGTTCGATCAGCGCCGAGGTGACGAGCGACTTCTTCCACGGCTCCTCGTCGGTCCGGTCGACGACCTGCACGTGCGGCCAGTGCAGCCGTTCACGCTCGGCGGTCGGGTGGACCGGGCCGTCGGGTCCGGCGAGCTCCTCGATGGCGACCAGCGTCGGAATCGGCGAGATGTAGCACGACGGGCACGCCGGCTCGGAAACAGCGCTCGGCGATCACGTCGCGGGCGTGCCAGGTCGGCGAGCGCTCCTCCTGGAGCGCCTCGTCGTGCTCGTCGATCACGATCGCCGCCGCCATGCCCGGCACACGGCATCCACGCCGCCGACCGCGTGCCCGACGACGACGTCGACACCGCCGGCCGCTGCAGCCCAGTCGTCGGGCACGAACGCCACGGTGGCCCCGGCCCGACGGAGCCGTGACGTGCAGGAGCGATGCGTCGGCGACGGTCGGGACCACGACGAGCGTCGGTCCGAGCGCGATCGCCGACAGCACCGACGGCAGCACGTCGCTGCGGGGCGGAAGCCGCAGCACCCCACCGCCCGCGGCGAGCAGTCGCGTGGTGGCCGGCGACGACGGTGCCGGCGCCTGGGCACGCCGGTGGGCGAGCGGCAGCGCCTTGACCGCTCGCTTCGGCGACGCAGCGACGAGGAACGGGCCGGATCCGACGTGCCGCCCAGCGCACGTGGGCCCACTCGGCGAGTTCGATGAGTTCCTCGGACGGCCCGTACCCGGTCACCTTCGCGATCGGTTTGAGACCCGTCGGCCGCGACGTCCGACTCGTCGGAGCAGCTCGACGACCCACCCACCGATCCGCCGACCGTGCAGATCGACGCGCACGATCGTGCCGATGCGAACCTCGCGCGCGCAGATCGTCGGGGATCGAGTAGTCGAACGACTTGTCGAGCCCGGTGACGTCGGGAAGCACCCGCGCCACCGATGGCCGGTGAGTCCGACCTCGGCGGTGTCGTGCTCACCGGCCCGGTCGTTCAGGCGCCGAGGGCCGACTTCAGGTCGTCGAGCTTGCCGAGCTGTTCCCACGGGAACTCGTCGCGGCCGAAGTGACCGTAGGCCGCCGACTTCTTGTAGATCGGACGCTTGAGGTCGAGATCGCGGACGATCGCGCCCGGGCGAAGGTCGAACGTCGACGCGCACGGCCGCTTCGATCTTGGCCGGGTCCTCGTTGGCCGTCCCGAACGTCTCGACGAGGATGCTCATCGGCTGCGCCATGCCGATCGCGTAGGCGAGCTGGATCTCACAGCGGTCGGCGGCGCCGGAGGCGACGACGTGCTTGGCGACCCAGCGGCCGGCGTAGGCGGCGGAGCGGTCGACCTTCGACGGGTCCTTGCCCGAGAAGGCGCCGCCGCCGTGACGACCCATGCCGCCGTAGGTGTCGACGATGATCTTGCGGCCGGTCAGGCCGCAGTCGGCGTACGGGCCGCCGAGGACGAACTTGCCGGTCGGGTTGATGTAGATCTCGTAGTCGTCGTCGGCGAACTGCTCGGGCACGGTCGGACGGATGACCTGGTCGATCAGGTCGGGACGGATCACGGTGTCGCGGTCGATGCCCTCCTGGTGCTGCGTCGAGATCAGCACCGCCTTGAGCGCGACGGGCCTGCCGTCTCGTCGTACTCGAAGGTGACCTGGGTCTTGCCGTCGGGGCGCAGGTACGGGATCTGACCGGACTTGCGGACGTCGGCGAGGCGCTCGGCGAGGCGGTGTGCGGTGTTGATCGGCAGCGGCATCAGCGCGTCGGTCTCGTTGCAGGCGTAGCCGAACATCATGCCCTGGTCGCCGGCACCCTGCAGGTTGAGCTGGTCCTCACCCGACGTGCCGCTGCGGACCTCCTCGGAGGTGTCGACGCCCTGGGCGATGTCGGGGCTCTGCTCGTCGAGCGCGACCATGACGCCGCAGGTGTTGCCGTCGAAGCCGTAGAGCGCGTTGTCGTAGCCGATGCCGTTGATCGTGTCGCGAGCGATCTTCGGGATCTCGACGTAGGCCGTCGTGCTGATCTCGCCGGCGACGACGCACAGGCCGGTCGTGATCATCGTCTCGCAGGCGACGCGGGCGTCGGGATCCTCGGTGAGGATCGCATCGAGGATCGGCAGTCGGAGATCTGGTCGGCCATCTTGTCGGGATGACCCTCGGTGACGCTTTCGGACGTGAAGGTGTAGTTGGCCATGGTTCAGTCTTTTCCTGTCTGAGTCGCTGCTCGGATCTCGACGATCGTGTTGATGACGGCCCGGGCGACATCTCGCTTGGCGGCGAGGTCGATCTCGACAGGCTCCGCGTCGGGCCGCAGCAGCGTAACCGCATTCGTGTCGTGAGCGAAGCCGACCCTCGGGAGCACCCACGTCGTTGGCCACGATCAGGTCGAGGTTCTTCTGCGTGAGCTTCGACCGTGGCGTTGGCGACGAGGTCGTCGGTCTCGGCTGCGAATCCGACGAGGACCTGACCGGCCGGCTTGGCCGCACCGAGGCCGGCGAGGATGTCGGGCGTCGGCTCGAGCACGATCTCGGGGACGCCGTCGCGCTTCTTGATCTTGCCGGCGGCGGCAGCCACCGGGCGGAAGTCGGCGACGGCGGCCGCCATGACGATCACGTCGGTCGACGCCGCTCGCTCGCTCGATCGCCGCCTGCATCTGCGGCTGCGGTCTCGACGGCGACGACCGGTGACGCCGATCGGCGCCGGCAGCGAGACGGTCGACACGAGGGTGACCTCGGCGCCACGGGCTGCGGCCTCGGCGGCCACGGCGTAGCCCTGCTTGCCGGAGCTGCGATTGGCGACGACCCGAACGGCGTCGATCGGTTCGCGGGTGCCGCCCGCCGACACGATCACCCGGACACCGGTCGAGGTCCTGCGGGCCCGAGCACGCGCTCGGCCGCGGCGACGATCGATTCGGGCGACGCGAGCCGGCCGGCGCCCATCGTCGCCACCGGCCAGGCGGCCGGATTCGGGCTCGACGATGTGCACGCCGCGTCGGCGCAGCGTGTCGACGTTGTCGACGACGCTCGGGTGTTCCCACATCTCGGTGTGCATCGCCGGGCACACGATGACCGGCGCCCGCGTTGCGATCAGCGTGTTGGTGAGCAGATCGTGGCTGTAGCCCATGCGGTACGCCGCGAGCAGCTTCGCGGTGGCCGGGGCGACGAGGATCAGGTCGGCACCCTGGCCGACCTTCGTGTGCGGAATCGGGGTGGTCGGGTTGTGCCACAGCTCGGTCTGGACCGGCTCGGAGGCCAGCGCGCTCAGCGTCGTGGTCCCGACGAAGTGCTGGGCCGCCTCGGTCATGATCGGCACGACGTGCGCACCGGCGTCGACGAGGCGACGCGAGATCTCGATGGCCTTGTACGCGGCGATCCCACCGGTGACACCGAGCACGATGCGTTTGCCCGCGAGCGGGGCTCACCGTGTGGCGTCAGTCGTCGCTCTCGGCGGCAGCGGCATCGGCTGCGGCCTGCGCTTCGGCCTCGGGGTCGACTCGACTCTCGGGCTCCGGCTCCGGGGCCTCGGTCCAGACGATCTTCTCTTCGGCGATCTCCTGGAAGCCGATCGACAGCGGCTTGCGCGCGGTCGACGACACCTGCGGCGGGATCATGCCGCCGAGGCCGTCACCGAGCTGGTTGAAGTACGAGTTGATGTTGCGCGCCCGACGGGCCGCCAGCGTGACCAGCGTGAACTTGGAGTCGACCTTGTCGAGCAAGCTCTCGATGGGCGGGTTGATCATCGTGTCGTGGTCCAGCGCCATAGTGCGATCCGAAGCCTACCGCGGACGAACCAGGCGCGCTCCGGCGCGATCGGGCCGCACTCAGGGTCGACGTGCAGCGTCGATGATCGACAGCATCTCGTCGATCGTGTCGTCGAGGTCGTCGTTGACGACGACGTGATCGGCGAGTTCGCGGCCGATCGGTTCTTCCTCCTCGGCCTTCTTCAGCCGGGCGAGCACCTTGTGGTCGAGGTCACCACGGCCACGGAGGCGACGCTCCTGCTCGTCACGCGACGGCGGCAGCACGAAGATCAGCATCGCGTCGGGCGCGATGCGCTTCACCTGCTGGGCGCCGTCGACCTCGATCTCGAGCACGATGTCCCGGTCGTCGTCGGCGTCGGGCGTCGGCGTGCCGTAGTAGTTGCCGAGGAACTCGGTCCATTCGAGGAATCCACCGTCGGAGATCCGATCCTCGAACTCCTCGGACGTCGTGAACACGTAGGCGTCGTCGGATTCGGATGGTCGACGTTCACGAGTCGTCCACGAACGGCTGAGCCACAGCTGTGGATCGCGCTGGACGAGGGCATCGACGATGGTGCCCTTGCCGACCCCTCCGGGTCCGGAGACGACGATGATCATGCGATCGGCGCAGATCGCAGCGTGCGACGCCGGAGCGGCTCAAGTGAGTTCGTCCAGCAGCGCCTTGCGCTGCTGTGCGCCGAGGCCCTGGACCCGACGGTTGTCGGCGATGCCGATCTCTTCCATCAGGCGCCGTGCCTTGACCTTGCCGACGCCGGGGAGCGACTCCAGCATCGAGACGACCTTCAGCTTGCCGACGTTGGGATCGTCGGAGTCGAGCGCCTCGGTCAGCGTCATCGAACCCATCTTCAGCCGGGCCTTGATCTCGGCTCGAGCGGTCCGAGCCTCGGCCGCCTTCTGCGAGTGCAGCCGCCCGCTGCTCCGGGGTCAACTGTGGTGGTGTTGCCATGGATTCACGTTAGTGCAGCGACGTCGGTCGTTCGTGCGATCCCACGCTCCTGCGCCCACGCGACCAGCTCTCGCTGGACGTTCAGCGGCGCCGCAGGATCGGCGAACGTGGCGGTTCCGACCTGCACGGCGCTGCGCACCGGCGAGCAGCATCTCGACCGCATCCCAGCCCGACGCCACTCCCCCGACGCCGATGATCGGCAGTTCGGGCAGCGCGGCGTGGACGTCGTGGACGGCTCGGACGGCAACGGGGTGGATCGCCCGACCCGACAGCCCGCCGCCGCCGGCACCGAGCACCGGTCGGAGCGTGTCGGGGTCGTAGCCGAGCCCGAGCAGCGTGTTGATGCAGGTGACGGCCTCGGCACCGGCGTCGTGCGACCGCGCCGGCGACGTCGATGATCCGGTCGGTGTTGGCGCTCAGCTTCGCCCATCGCGGCCGACCGCACGCCGCCGTCGCGGCGATCACGTCGGCCGACAGCTCGACGTCGTGGGCGAAGATCGAGCCGCGGCCCTCGAGGTTCGGGCACGACAGGTTGACCTCGACGGCGACGACCTCCGGCGGGTGCGTCGGCGAGCATCTCGGCGGCGCGCCGGTAGTCGTCGAGCGAACGACCCCAGATCGATGCGACCACCGTCGCTCCGGTGGCCAGCAGGTCGGGCAGCACGCTGGTCCAGCCAGTACTCGATGCCGGGCCCCTGCAGCCCGACGGCGTTCATCATGCCCTGCGGCGTCGGATGGACCCGCGGCGCCGGGTTGCCGGGCCACTCGTACGGCGCCAACGACTTGGTCACGACCGCACCGAGCTGCGAGAGGTCCATGAACGGGGCGAGTTCGTCGCCGTAGCCGGCGGTTCCGGACGCCGTCATCACCGGCCCCGGCAGCGTCACCGACCCGATCACCGTCTCCATCACGACGGTGCTCCCATGCCGCACACCTCGACGCTGCGATGAGAGATGAGCGCGAAGGCCACGCTCATCTCTCATCGCAGCGTGACGGACGGGCGGGCGGCCATCGAGCTCGCGGCGTTCCGGCGGCGTGGTACTCCTGGAGCGAGCGGACCGTCGGTGCGCCGTCGGTGCGTTCGCGCAGACCCTGTGCGGCGGCGAGCGCGGCCGCGACCGTGGTCACGCAGCTCACCCGGTGCAGGCTGGCCGCCTTGCGGATCGTCTCACCGTCGGTGCGCCCGGCCCGGCCCCGCGGCGTGTTCACCACGAAGCCGATCTTGCCGTCGGCGATCAGCTCGGGTGCCGTCGGCCAGTCGGGGTCCTCGTCGCTGCGATTCCCGTCGTTGTGCACCTTGGCGACGATCTGGTCGACCGGACAGGTCGAACTTCGCCAGGTACTCGGCGGTGCCCGACGTCGCGGCGATCCCCAGCCCGAGCGCCTGCAGCCGCTGCGCGACCACCAGCCCGGCCGGCTTGTCGGGGTCGGCGAGCGACAGGAACACCATCCCGTGGGATTCCATCGTCGGCAGCACCGTTCCGGCCGCCAGTTCGGCCTTGTAGAACGCCCGACCGAACGGTCGTGTCGATGCCCATCACCTCGCCGGTCGAGCGCATCTCCGGGCCCGAGCGCCGGATCGACCTCGGGGAACCGGGTGAACGGCAGCACCGCTTCCTTGACGGCCACGTGGGGTGTCGCGCCCTCGACGCCGCCGCCGACACCGTGGTGCCCACCGCCGACGGGCGGCTCGAGCAGCCCCTCGTCGCGGAGTTCGGCGAGCGTGGCGCCGAGCATCACCCGAGTCGCGACCTTGGCGAGCGGCACACCGGTCGCCTTGGCGACGAACGGCACCGTTCGACTGGCCCGCGGGTTGGCCTCGATCACGTAGACCGTCGTGCCGGCCACGGCGAACTGGACGTTGATCAGGCCCGCGCACGTCGAGCCGCTTGGCGATCGCTGCCGCGTAGGACTCGAACACCTCGACCACCCACGACGGCAGCGTCTGCGGCGGAATCGCACAGGCCGAGTCACCCGAGTGCACGCCGGCCTCCTCGACGTGCTCCATCACGCCGCCGATCAGCACCTCGCCGGTCGCGTCACGGATCGCGTCGACGTCGACTTCGGTGGCGTCGGCGAGGAACCGGTCGACGAGCACCGGGCGCTCGGCCGACAGGCCGCCCTCCTTGCCGAGCGAGCCGAATCCGGCCAGTTCCTCCATCGCCGCGGGCAGCTGCTCGCCGTCGTGGACGATCTGCATGGCCCGACCGCCGAGCACGTAGCTCGGCCGGACGAGCACCGGGAAGCCGATCTCGTCGGCGATGGCCAGCGCCTGGTCGAGATCGACGGCGGTGCCACCGGGCGGCTGCGGGATGTGCAGCTCGTCGCAGATCTGGTTCCAGCGTTCGCGGTCCTCGGCGGCGTCGATCGAGTCGGGCGACGTCCCGGCGACGAGTTCGAGCGGGATCTCACCGGACAGCTTGAGCGGCGTCTGACCGCCGAGCGACACGATCACCCTGTCCGGCTGCTCGGCCTCGATGACGTTGAGCACGTCTTCCTTCGTGAGCGGCTCGAAGTACAACCGGTCGGAGGTGTCGTAGTCGGTCGACACCGTCTCGGGGTTGCAGTTGACCATGATCGTCTCGAAGCCGGCGTCGCGCAGCGCGAACGAGGCGTGGACGCAGCAGTAGTCGAACTCGATGCCCTGGCCGATCCGATTCGGACCCGACCCGAGGATCACGACCTTCTTGCCGTCGGACGGACGGACCTCGCTCTCGTCTTCGTAGGTCGAGTAGTGATACGGCGTCTCGGCGGCGAACTCGGCGGCACACGTGTCGACGGTCTTGTAGGTCGGCAGCACACCGGCGGCGACGCGAGCCGCGCGGACGTCGTCCTCCGAGCGATCCCACAGGTAGGCCAGCTGGGCATCGGAGAACCCGAGCTGCTTGGCACGCTTCCAGCTCCGCTTCGTCATCGCCGGCGATGCCGGTGGTCGCGAGCGCCACCCGCTCCTCGACGATCAGCGCCATCTGATCGAGGAACCACAGGTCGATCTTGGTCGCCTCGTGGATCGTCTCGATCGGGATGCCACGCCGGATCAGGTCGCCGACCTGGAGCAGCCGGTGCGGCGTCGGGATCTTCGACGCCGCGAGCAGTTCGTCGTCGGTCATCGATGCGTACTCCTCCTCGCCGGGGTCGCAGTTCAGACCGAGTCGACCCTGCTCCAGCGAGCGGAGCGCCTTCTGCAGACTCTCGGGGAACGTGCGCCCGATCGCCATCACCTCGCCGACCGACTGCATCTGCGTGCCGAGCACGCCCGTGGTGCCGGGCAGCTTCTCGAACGCCCACCGCGGGATCTTCGTCACGACGTAGTCGATGACCGGCTCGAACGACGCCGGCGTCGACGACTCCTGGGTCGCGGTGATGTCGTTCGGGATCTCGTCGAGGGTGTAGCCGATCGCGAGCTTCGCGGCGATCTTCGCGATCGGGAATCCGGTCGCCTTCGACGCGAGCGCCGAGCTGCGCGACACACGCGGGTTCATCTCGATGACGACCTGGCGGCCGGTCGGCCGGGTCGACGGCGAACTGCACGTTCGAGCCGCCCGTCTCGACGCCGACGCGACGGATACAGGCGATCGCCGCATCGCGCATCTGCTGGTACTCGACGTCGGTCAGCGTCTGGATCGGGGCGACCGTGATCGAGTCACCGGTGTGCACGCCCATCGGGTCGACGTTCTCGATGCCGCAGATGATCACGCAGTTGTCGGCGTGGTCACGCATCACCTCGAGCTCGTACTCCTTCCAGCCGACGATCGACTCCTCGACGAGGATCTCGCCGATCGGGCTGGCGTCGATCCCGGCCGCCGCCATCCGCTCGAACTCCTCGACGGTGGACGCGATGCCCGGTGCCGCGTCCGCCGAGGATGTAGGCCGGCCGGATCATGATCGGCAGACCGATTTCGTCCATCGCGATCCGCGCCTCGTCCATCGAGTGCGCGATCCGCGAGCGGCACGATTCGAGACCGATCTCGGTCATCGCGACCTTGAAGTTCTCGCGGTCCTCGGCGGTGGCGATCGCCTCGGCGTTGGCGCCGATCATCTCCGGCTTGCCCGGCACGCCGATCAGGCCCACGCTCGAACAGCTCCATCGCGATGTTGAGCCCGGTCTGGCCACCCAGCGTCGGCAGCACCGCGTCGGGCTGCTCCTTGTCGATGATCGCCGACACGACTTCCCAGGTGAGCGGCTCGATGTAGGTCGCATCGGCGAAGTCCGGGTCGGTCATGATCGTCGCCGGATTCGAGTTGGCGAGAATCACCCGGAACCCCTCCTCCTTGAGCACCCGACAGGCCTGGGTGCCCGAGTAGTCGAACTCACATGCCTGCCCGATCACGATCGGACCGGATCCGATGATCAGGATCGATTCGAGGTCGTTGCGCCGCGGCATCAGCTGACCGCCTTTCGGTCGTCCATCAGTTCGGCGAACTGCGCGAACAGGTAGTTGGCATCATGCGGGCCCGGGATTGGCCTCGGGGTGGTGCTGCACGCTGAACGCCCGCTTCGCAGGCGACCTGCAGCCCTTCGCACACCCCGTCGTTCAGGTTCACGTGGGTCATCTCCGCGTTGGCGGGCAGGCTGTCGGCGTCGACGGCGAAGTTGTGGTTCTGGCTGGTGATCTCGATCCGCTCGGTGTGGAGGTTCTTCACCGGATGGTTGCCGCCGTGGTGGCCGAACGGCAGCTTCACCGTGTCGGCGCCGATCGCCCGGCCGAGCAGCTGGTGCCCGAGACAGATGCCGAAGATCGGCACGGCACCGAGCAGCCCCTGGATCGTCTCGACGGCGTACGGCACCATCTCGGGGTCGCCGGGCCCGTTGCGACAGGAACACCCCGTCGGCGCCCATCGCCAGGATGTCGGCGGCGCCCGTGTCGGCGCGGCACCACGTCGACGTGGCCGTAGCTGCGCCAGGCTGCGCGCGATGTTTCGCTTCATCCCGAAGTCGACGGCGACGATGCGGCGGCGGCTGTCCGGATCGACCGCAGCAACCGAGTAGCCGACCGGCGTCGTGACGGTACGGACGAGATCGACGCCGTCGGTGCCGGGCTCGGCCTGCGCTGCTGCGAGCAGTTCGGTCGTGCGGGGCCGAATCCGAACGCGCCGGGAATCGCGCCGTGGTCGCGGATCAGGCGGGTCAGACGGCGGGTGTCGATGCCCGCGATGCCCGGCACGCCCTGCTGGTAGAGCATCGAGCCGAGGTCGGCCTGCGCCCGGAAGTTGCTGTGACGTCGAGCGAGGTCGCGCACGACGATGCCGCGGCAGAACGTGCCGACCGACTCGAAGTCGGTGGCGTTGATTCCGTAGTTGCCGATGTGCGGGATACGTGAAGGTGATGATCTGACCGGCGTAGCTCGGGTCGGTGATCACCTCCTGGTAGCCGCTGAGCACGGTGTTGAAGACGACTTCACCCGTCGCGACCGGAACGTGCGCACCGATCAGGTCGCCTTCGAAGACGCTGCCGTCGGCCAGGACCAGCTGGCCCTCGACTCGTCCCTGTGGGTCGGTCATCCGCTGTCCATCCTGGTGGTTCTGCATGTTCATGCAGTTCTAGCGAATGTTCATTCATCATCGGGTTGCCGTTCCGTTCTCGACCGTCACGACGCCTCGCCAGGATCGTGTGCTTCACCCGACCCCGCAGCGGGACACCGACGTAGGGCGTGTTGCGCGACTTGCTCGCCAGCTGAGCCGGGACGACGTCCCACTCCTCGGTCGGGGTCGAACACGGTCAGATTGGCCGGTTCGCCCACGGCGATCGGGCGACCGTGCGGCTCGTCGAGCCCGGCGATCGCGGCGGGTTTCCACGACAGCGCGGCGACGATGTCGCCGAGCTCCATGTCGAGATGGGCGACGGCGACACCGAGCGCCGTCTCGAGGCCCGAGCATGCCGGGCGGCGCCTGATCGAGCGGCTGTTCCTTCGTCTCCGCGACGTGTGGGGCGTGGTCGGTGGCGATCGCATCGATCGTGCCGTCGGCCAGACCCTGGCGCACCGCCTCGACGTCGGCCATGGTCCGCAACGGTGGGTTCACCTTGTAGATCGCGCTGTACGACCGCAGCAGCTCGTCGGTGAGGCTGATGTGGTGCGGGGTGGCCTCGGCGGTGACCGGCAGCCCGTCGGCCTTCGCCGCGCGCACCAGCTCGACGCTCCTCGCCGTCGACAGGTGCAGGAAGTGTGCCGGCGCGCCGGTGAGCCGGACCAGCTCGATGTCGCGGTGCACCATCAACTCCTCGGCGAGCGACGGCCAGCCCGGCAGCCCGAGGTGGCTGCAGCAGTCGCCCTCGTGCATCACCGCTCCCGCGGTGAGCCGTTCGACCTCGCAGTGCTGCGCCATCGTGACGCCGAGGCCCGTGGCGTACTCGAACGCCCGCCGCATGAGCAGCGGATCCTGCACGCCGTTGCCGTCGTCGGTGAAGAGCTTGACACCGGCGGCCGCCAGTTCGGCGAACGGCGTGAGCTGCTCGCCTGCCCGGCCGACCGTGATCGACGCGGACGGATGCACGTCGCACAACCCGGCGGCCCGGCCCTGCCGACGGACGAACTCGACGACGCTGACACAGTCCTGCGTCGGATCGGTGTTCGGCATCGCGACCACCGCGGTGTACCCGCCGAGTGCGGCCGCGCGCGACCCGGTCTCGATCGTCTCGGCCTCTTCCCGGCCCGGCTCGCGGAGGTGCGTGTGCAGATCGACGAAACCGGGCGACACCATGAGCCCGGTGGCGTCGAGCACGCGATCGTCCGTCGTGCGGCCCGATGTCGGGCCCGACCTCGGCGATCGCGGCCGTCGACGACCCGGACGTCGGCGCGACGCTCACCCTGTTGGTCGACGACGGTGCCGCCGGTGATCGAGAGGTTCATGAGAGCTCCGGTCGTTCGAGGTCGGACGTGGGATCCTGGTTGGCCGCGAGGCAGTCGAACAGCACCGCCATGCGAACGGCGATGCCGTTCGTGACCTGCTGCGTGATGACGGCGCCCGGCAGTTCGGCCGGGTCGACGGCGATCTCGACGCCGCGGTTGATCGGACCCGGGTGCATGACCAGCGTCTGTGGGGCGAGGCGGGCGGCTCGCTGCGGGGTCAGCCCGAAGCGCGTCGTGTATTCGCGCAGGTTCGGGACGAGCGCTTCGGTCATCCGTTCGTTCTGCATCCGCAGCAGGTAGAGCACGTCGACGTCCGTCGCCGATCACGGCGTCGAGGTCGTCGACGACGTGTTCGTGGACGACCGGCGGGAGCAGCGTCCGCGGCGCCACCCACGTGACGTCGGCACCGAGCGCCTTGAACGCCGCCGTCGTCGACCGCGCGACCCGGCTGTGCTTGATGTCGCCGACGATCGCCACGCGGAGTCCGTCGAATCCATCCGGACGGTTGAGTGCGGTGCGCACCGTGTAGACGTCGAGCAGACCCTGGGTCGGGTGGGCATGCCAACCGTCGCCGGCGTTGACGACGCTGGCGTTGGTCCAGTCCGTCGACGAGCCACGGCGCACCCGTCGACGCGTGCCGGATCACGAACGCGTCGACGCCCATCGCGGCGATGGTCTCGATCGTGTCCCGCAGGCTCTCGCCCTTGTTGAGGCTCGACTGGGAGACGGCGAACGTCATCGTGTCGGCCGACAGCCGCTTCGCCGCGGTCTCGAAGCTGAGCCGCGTGCGGGTCGAGTCCTCGAAGAACACGCTGCACACGGTCTTGCCGCGCAGCGCCGGGACCTTCGGATTCGGCCGCCGGTTCACCTCGGCCATCGTGTCGGCGAGGTCGAGGATCCGCCGGACCCCGTCGGCTCCGAGTTCGTCGATCGACAGCAACGACCGACTCATCGCCACTCCCCCGTCACGTAACGGGTCAGACCCATCACGTGACGCGTGACGTGATGGGTCTGACCCGTTGCGTGACACGTCATGAGATGACCACCCCGTCGGCGGTGACCGAGACGTTCTCGTCGCCGCTGGTCGGCAGGTTCTTGCCGACGAAGTCGGGGCGGATCGGGAGCTCGCGGTGACCGCGGTCGACGAGCACGGCGAGCTGGACCGACTTGGGGCCGCCCGTAGTCGCCGAGCGCGTCGAGCGCAGCGCGCACCGTCCGCCCGGTGAACAGCACGTCGTCGACGAGCACGATCGTGGCCCCGTCGACGTCGAAGCCGATGTCGCTCACCGCAGCGGGGCTCACCGGCCGCAGCCCGATGTCGTCGCGGTAGAGGGATGCGTCGATCGACCCGACGGGAATCGTCGACTCGATTCGGGCGATCTCGCTGCCCAATGCGTCGGCCAGCCAGACGCCACCGGTCTGGATCGCCGATCAGGACCACGCCGTCGAGGCCCTGGTTGCGTTCGATGATCTCGTGTGCCATCCGAGTCGTCGCTCGGCGCACGTCGTCGGGCGCCAGCACCCGCTTCTCGCTCATGTTGTCCCTTCCGTGCGAGCCTCTCCGGACTCGCTTCACGGTCAGTTCCCGAAGGTATCAGGCGAACCCGACAGCATCCACATCTCCTCCCCCACGACGGCGAACCAACCTCGGATCATGAGCGACCTGGTCGTCCGCAACGCCCGACTCGTGGACGGGAGCAGCGCCCCGGCACACATGGGCGACGTCGAGGAGCACGACGGGTTGATCGTCGAGCTCACCGGCGTACTCCCGGGGTGACTCGTCCGCGGCCCCCGGTAACTCCTCATTCGGAACTGGTGCGAGACACGTCGACGACGTCGCACGTCACACCGTCGTCGGGTCCATCGACGGTGCTGAAACCATCACCCGGGGCCGATTCACCGGGGCGGACGTTCTCGATTGACCCGAACGCCGTGCCGATCCGGATGCCGTCGCGCACGAACGCGGCGGTGACGAAGTAGTCGGAGGTCTCCGATGAGCCGTTGGTTGCCGTGAAGACCGACGCGATGTCGTCGGCAAAATCGACGCCGTTCGTTTCGCAGGTCACCTCGCCCACGTCATCGGCGGAGTCGGGCTGCGAACCGGTCGACCTCGGCGATCTCGCAGTCGACGCCACCCGCTGAATCGAAGACGAACGACGTCTCCACCGCTCGCTCTCCGGGACGGACGTAGTTGACGAAGAACGGCTCGTCACCGACGCGATTCCCGGCCGCCGTCGAGGAAGTTCACGTCGATGACGTACGAGCGACTGTTCGCTGCTGTTGTTCGTGATGTCGAACACGATGTTCTCCGAGTCGACCCACTGGCACGGCGCCACGTCGTCGACCTCGTCGTCGGCGCCGGTCACGTCGCCGACATCTGCCGCAGTGTCGTCGCGCCCACCGTCCGAGCCGGAGCCGCCGTCGGACGTGGTCGGATTCGATCGTGTCGGATTCGTCGGCGTCGCTGTCGGTCGCGACGATCACCGCCACCAGCGACGAAAACCAGGACGACGAGCACGCCGAGTCCCCCCAGGATCCACGGCAGTGCCGATCCCTTCTTGGGAGGCGGTGCCGGCGTGAACGCCGGGCGGCGCGGGCGGAAACCCCGGTGGAGGCGGCTGACCCGCCGCCTGGAGGCGGCTGACCCGGTGGAAGCGGCTGACCCGGTGGAGGCGGCTGCCGATTGTGGGGGCTGTCCCGCCGGCGTCGGCATGCGGTGAGTGACCGGCGTGCGGTTCTGACCCGGGGGCACGAACGGCTCCTGACGGCTGATTCGGAGGCGGCGGCGGACCAGGCGGCGGCTGGTTGTGATCGCTCATCGCCCGAACGTACCCACCCGACCGGTGCGAGCGGCGGATCTGCGGCCGCGGGCCCAGCGGTCAGTCGACCTGGGGCAGGACCTTCAGCCCGAGTTCCTCGAGCGCCTTCGGATCGCCGGGGATCGGGCTGTTGGTCATCGGATCCTGACCCGACTGGGTCTTCGGGATACGCGATCACCTCGCGGATGTTCTCCTCGCCGGCGAGGATCGCCACGAGACGGTCGAGACCGAAGGCGAACCCACCGTGCGGCGGCGCGCCGTAGTCGAACGGGTTGAGGAAGAACCCGAACTTGCGCTCGGCCTCGTCGTCGCTGATCCCGAGCGCGCGTGAACACCTTGCGCTGCAGTTCGGGCTCGTGGATTCGGATCGAACCCGAACCGAGCTCCCAGCCGTTGAGCACGAGGTCGTAGGCGATCGAGCGCACCGCCATCGGGTCGGTGTCGAACTTGTCGATGTCGTCGGGGTGCGGCATCGTGAACGGGTGGTGACCCGACTTCGGGCGCACCCGTCTCCTTGTCCCGCCCGACGAACAGCGGGAACTCGACGACCCACACGTAGCGGTACGGCCCCTGGTGGACCGGCGGGCGGCCGATGTCGTTGCGCAGCATGCCGAGCACCTCGCACGTCGTCGCCCACTCGTCGGCGACGATCAGCACGAGGTCGCCCGTCTCGGCGCCCATCGCCGACTTCAGCGCCGCGACCTCGTCGTCGCTGAGGAACTTGGCGACCGGGGAGTCGAACCCGTCGTCGGTCGTCTTCATCCAGACGAGGCCCTTCGCACCGGCGCTCTTGGCCCGGTCGGTCAGCTTGTCGAGCTGGTTGCGGCCGTAGTCGGCGGCGCCACCGTCGACCTTGATGCCCTTGATCGCGCCCGCGCCCGCGAACGCCTTGAACTCGGTGCCGGCGAACACGTCGGTCAGCTCGACCAGTTCCATCCCGAAACGGAGGTCGGGCTTGTCGATGCCGAAGCGGTTCATGGCGTCGTGCCAGGTGATCCGCTCGATCGGCGCGGGACGCTCCCCCGTCACGGCCTCGGCGGCGGCGAGCACCGACTCCGACACGGCGTCGAGCACGTCGTCCTGGTCGACGAAGCTCATCTCCATGTCGAGCTGCATGAACTCGTACTGGCGGTCGGCGCGCAGGTCTTCGTCGCGCAGGCAGCGGGCGATCTGGTAGTAGCGGTCGACGCCGCCGACCATCAGCAGCTGCTTGAACAGCTGCGGCGACTGCGGCAGCGCATAGAACGAGCCGGGCTCCTTGCGCGACGGCACGAGGAACTCGCGGGCGCCCTCGGGCGTCGACGGCACGAGCATCGGTGTCTCGACCTCGACGAAGCCCTGGCGCGTCCATCGCGTTGCGCACCGCGGCGTTGATCTTCGAACGGATCCGCAGGTTCTTCTGCATCCGCTCCCGACGCAGATCGAGGTAGCGGTACTGCAGGCGGATGTTCTCGTCGACGTCGTCGGCACGGGCGTCGATCGGGAACGGCGGCGGCGTCGCCACGCGGAGGATCTCGACCTCGCAGTCACCGATCTCGACGTGGCCGGTCGGCAGGTTGTCGTTGATCGTGCCGTCGGGACGCTCGCGGACGACGCCGGTGATTCGCAGCACGTACTCGCTGCGCACGTCGACGTCGTCGTTGATGACGCACTGGACGATGCCCGAGTGGTCGCGGAGGTCGACGAAGGCGAGGTGCTCGCCGTGTTCGCGGCGGCGGCCGACCCAGCCGCAGACGCTGACCGTCTCGCCGATCTGGTCCGGGCGGAGTTCGCCGCAGAGGTGGGTGCGCATCGATGTGGAGTTCATTGCTGTCTACTCAACTCGTCTTTCAGGTGGGAGGTCAGATCGGATCGGGCGATGGTCTGCTGGTCGCCGCCGCCCTGCATCGGCTTGACGACGACGGTGCCGTTGGCCAGCTCGTCGTCGCCGACGATGACGGCGAACGCAGCACCGGAGCGGTTGGCCAGCTTCATCTGCGCCTTCATGCTGCGGTTGTCGAACCCACGGTCGGCCGCGAGGCCGGCGGCGCGCAACTCGCCGGTGATCGCCACGGCCTCGAGCCCACCGGTCACGTCGACGACGAACGCGTCGAGCCGGCGGCGGCTCGGCCGCGAACACACCTTCGTCGTCGCAGGCGAGCAGCGTCCGGTCGACGCCGAGCGCGAACCCGATACCCGGCGTCGCCGGCCCGCCGAGCGCTTCGACGAGACCGTCGTAGCGGCCGCCACCACCGAGCGCGTTCTGCGCCGAATCGAGTGTGCCGCCCTGGAACTCGAAGATCGTGCGTCGGTAGTAGTCGAGACCGCGCACGAGTTTCGGTTCGACCTCGAACGGGATCCCGAGCCGGCGTCAGCCCGGCGCACACCGACGTCGAAGTGCGCGGCGGCCTCGGCGCGAGTAGAAATCGCCGATCGTGCGGCGCAGCGGCGATGGCCGCGGCGATCGTGGCTCGCGTTTCGAGTCGAGCACCCGGAGCGGGTTCTTCGCCGAGCGTCTCGCGGCTCTGCTCGGTGAGGTCCGCCGCGCTCGAAGTGCTCCCGGAGCGCATCGACGTACCGGCGCGCGGTCCTCCGGCTCGCCGAGGCTGTTGACGACCAACGTGACCTGGCTGAGGCCGAGCCGGCGGTAGAACTCCCAGGCGAGTGCGATCACCTCGACGTCGAGGTTCGCGTCGTCGACGCCGAGCACCTCGATCCCGACCTGGTCGAACTGGCGGTAGCGGCCCACGCTGTGGCTTCTCGTGGCGGAAGTTCGGCCCCGAGTACCAGACCTTCCACGGCGTCGTCGGCCGATGCTGCGCGAACGACTCGGCACACGCTCGCCGTCAGCTCCGGGCCGCAGCGACACGTGACGACCACCCGGTCGACGAAGTCGTACATCTCCTTCGTCACCACGTCGGTGGCCTCACCGATCCGCGTGAACACCCCGACGTCTTCGATCAGCGGGGTGATGATCTGGCCGTAGCCGGCCGACTCGACGACGTCGGCGAACACGCCGTTGAACCGACGCCAGCGAGCGCTGTCGGGCGGCAGGATGTCCCGCATGCCGGGACTGGTCTGGAAGGCGGGCACGGCCGATCAGGCTATCCACGGCCCTGCGCATCGCCGCGTCCGTTTGCACGCGGGGCTCGGCGGTCCGACTCAGCGGGCGGCGGCCGCGCCGGGCACCGTGCGATACGCGTCGTACACCGAGTCGATGCCCTTGATGCGGTTGATCACCGAGTCGAGATGCGTGCCGTTCGCCAGCTCGAACTCGAAGCGCATCTTCGCCTCCCGGTCGGCACTCGTGATGGTCTCGCACGACACGATGTTGACGCGGTGCTCGACCAGCGCGGTCGCCACGTCGGCGAGCAGCTTCGACCGGTCGAGCGCCACGACTTCGATCCCGGCGGTGAAGGTGTTCTTGAACTGCCCCTCACCGTCCCAGTCGACCTCGATCATCCGCGTCGCCTGCTCCTCCATGAGCGACACGGCGTTCGCGCAGTCGGCACGGTGCACGCTGACCCCCCGTCCACGGGTGACGAAACCGGTGATCTCGTCGCCCGGCACCGGGGTGCAGCACTGCGCGAGCCGGACGAGCATGTCGTCGAGCCCCTCGACGTGGATGCCGACCTCCTGGCGATGACCGTCGCGCTTCTCGCGGCGCGGGCGGTCGACGGTGGCCGGGAGCTGGACGTCCTGCTCGCCGGAGCGGTAGCCCCGGGCCACCCGCTGCGCCACGCTCCGTCCGGAGACGTGATGCTCACCGATCGCCGCGAGCAGCGCGTCGAGGTCGACGTAGCTCATCTCGGCGACGACGGCGTCGAGCTGCTCGGACTTCCACACCTGCTGCACCGGAAGCGCCTCGCGGCGGAACTCGTCGTGCAGCTCGTCGCGGCCCGCCTCGACCATGTCGACACGACGCTCGCGGCTGAACCACTGGCGGATCTTGTTGCGCGCCCGTGGCGACGCGACGAACCCGAGCCAGTCCTGCGACGGGCCCGGCGGTCTCGACCTTCGACGGTGAAGATCTCGCACGGAGTCGCCGCTCTGCATCACGTGGTCGAGCCCGACGAGTCGACCGTTGACCTTGGCGCCGATCGTGGAGTGGCCGACCTCGGTGTGCACGGCGTAGGCGAAGTCGACCGTCGTCGAGCCGACCGGCAGGCTGATCACGCGGCCCTTCGGCGTGAAGACGTAGACCTCGTCCTGCTCGAGGTCGGTCTTCAGACTCTCCATGAACTGGGCGGGGTCGGAGACCTCCTCCTGCCAGTCGATGATCCGGCTCAGCCAGTCGACTTCGCCGGCCTTCGCCCCCGAGCGGTCCTTGTACGCCCAGTGCGCGGCGACGCCCCACTCGGCCCGCTGGTGCATCTCGATGGTCCGGATCTGCACCTCGATCGGCTTGCCCGACGGCCCGACCACCGTGGTGTGCAGACTCTGGTAGAGGTTGAACTTCGGCATCGCGATGTAGTCCTTGAACCGACCCGACGACCGGTCGCCACCGCCCGTGGATGCAGCCGAGCGCGGCGTAGCAGTCCTTCATCGTCGGCACGACGACGCGGACGGCGACGAGGTCGAAGATGTCGTCGAACTCGAGGCCCTTGACGACCATCTTCTCGTAGATGCTCCAGAGGTGTTTGCCGCGGCCGGTGACCTCGGCGTCGATGTTCAGTTCGGCGAGACGCTGACGCACCTCGGCGACCGTCTTGGCCAGGTAGACGTCTCGTTCGGGCGTGCGCACGCGGACGAGGTGGTCGAGTTCGGCGAACCGCTTCGGGTGCAGCGAGGCGAACGACAGATCCTCGAGCTGCTGCTTCAGCTCCTGCATCCCGAGCCGGTGCGCCAGCGGCGCGTAGATGTCGAGCGTCTCCTGGGCGATGCGCTGCTGCTTCTCGAGCGGCATCGCCGCGATCGTGCGCATGTTGTGCAGACGGTCGGCGAGCTTGATGACCAGGACCCGGAGGTCCTTCGCCATCGCGACGAGCATCTTGCGCATCGTCGCCGCCTGCTGCTCCTCGCGGCTGTCGAAGCGGATCCGTTCGAGCTTCGTGACACCGTCGACGATCGCCGCGACCTGCGGCGCCGAAGTCGCGCTCGACGTCGGCGACGGTGATCTCGGTGTCCTCGACGGCGTCGTGGAGCAGCGCGGCGGCGACCGAGATCTCGTCGAGTCCGATGTCGGCGACGATCTGGGCGACGGCGAGCGGATGGTTGATGTAGCTCTCGCCGCTGCGCCGCATCTGCGATCGATGCGCGTCGGACGCGACCCGATAGGCCCGGTTGATGTCGCTGATCGACGCCTTCGGGTGGCGGCGCCGGTAGGCCGCGAGCAGCGGCGCGAGTTCGCCCGTCGCCGCCGAGGCATCCGGGCGACGCGAGCTGCTGTCGCCGCCACGGGAGGACTCGGTCGACGGTCGCCACGGTGCCCTCAGGTGTAGTGCAGCAGCGACCGGATCGTGCGGTCTCCGAGTCGGGAGCGACCGTCGAGTTCGTCGAGTTCGAGCAGGAACGCCAGCCCGGCGACCACGCCACCGAGCGTTTCGACGAGCGTGGCGGTCGCCTCGGCCGTTCCACCGGTGGCCAACACGTCGTCGACGATCAGGATCCGCTCGCCGGGGTGGATCGCATCGCGGTGGATCTCGAGCTTGTCGGAGCCGTACTCGAGTTGGTACTCCTCGCGCACGACCGCCCACGGCAGCTTGCCCGGCTTTGCGAACCGGCACGAATCCGGCGCCGATGCGATAGGCGACCGGAGCGCCGAAGATGAAGCCACGTGACTTCGACGCCGACGACTCGGTCGATCGGCGACGCCGGCGAACTCGTCGACGATGCGCGCTCGACGGCCTGGGCGAACGCGCTGGCATCACCCAGCAGCGGGGTGATGTCACGGAAGATCACGCCCTCGGTCGGGTAGTCCGCGATCTCACGAACGTACGAGCGGAGTGCGCCGTGGTCAGCTGCCATGTGCGGAGGATATCGCTGGTCAGCGACGCTTCTTCTTCCGCGGCCGCGGCGGATGGGTCAGGATCCGCTCGGCCGGCTGGTGCACCGCAGCGGTCTTGTCGGCGTCGACGCGCTCGGCGTCGTCCTCGTCGTCGGATTCGTCGCTCTCGGTGGCGATCCGACCGCTGACGCCCGCACCGACGACGGCCGCACGCAGGTCTTCGCCGGTGAGCCGTTCACGACGCGACTTGCGGCCGGTGTTCGAGCGCAGCGTGGCGAGCAGCGGCGACGCCACGAAGATCGACGAGTAGACACCGGCGATCATGCCGATCAGCAGCGCGAGCGCGAATTCCTGCAGCGCGACCGCCCCGAGCAGCCCCGAGCCGATCAGCAGCAGCGAGATCACCGGGAGGATCGACGAGATGCTCGTGTTGATCGAGCGCATCAGCACCTGGTTCATCGAGATGTTGACGACGTCGTCGTACGGCATCCGCACGCTCGCGTACTTGCCCTCGTTCTCCTTCACGCGGTCGAACACGACGATCGTGTCGTACAGCGAGTACCCGAGGATCGTCAGGAAGGCGATCACCGTCGCCGGTGTCACCTCGAACTGGAACACCGTGTACACGCCGACGGCGAGCAACACGTCGTGCGCCATCGCCGCGAGTGCCGCGATCGCCATCCGCCACTCGAATCGGATCGAGATGAAGATCGCCACGACGATCAGGAAGATGACCAGCGCCCGCACGGCCTTCTGGGTGATGTCCTCACCCCACGACGAGCAGGTGAACGCGAAACTGACGTCTTCGACCTCGACACCCGCAGCGTCGGCGAAGTCGGCGGTGATCTGTTCGGCCTGGTCGGTCGGGACCACCTCGATCTGGACGGCGACGAACGACAGGCTCTCCGCCTCGCGGAGCTGGATCTTCGACCCGGTGATCGAGACACCGTTGTCGCTGAGCACCTGCTTCGGCTTCGTCGACGCCGAAGGTCTCGCTCGCCGGGACGTCCCAGGCCTGGCCGCCCTCGAAGTCGAGACCGAGGTTCAGACCCTGGACGAACAGCGAGGTGATCGTGACGACCACGACGACGATCGGCGACGACGAGCCCGATCCGGCGGTGGCCGTAGAAGTCGATCGGCGGTCTGGCCGCGGTAGAGCCGGCCGGGACCGGTTGATGCGATGTGATCGGGACGGGTCACGACGCCACCTCCAGGCCGAACGCCTTTCGTCCGGCCATGAACTTGCTGCGGGCGAGCAAGCAGCACGGCCGGTCGGGTGAAGAAGTAGCACACGAACAGGTCACACAGCGTCGTGATCCCGAGGAACAGCGCGAAGCCGCGGACCGAGCCGACGCTGAGCGAGAACAGGATCGCGGCACCGATCACCGACACGAGGTCGGCCGACCAGATCGTGCGCCACGTCATCTTGAAGCTGCGCGGCGCGGCGTTCTTCAGCGTTCGACCGTTGCGGATCTCGTCCTTCATCCGTTCGAAGAAGACGACGTAGCTGTCGACGGTGACACCGATCGCCACGATGATGCCGGTGACGCCGGCGAGGCTCAGCGAGTAGTTCGTCGCAGCTCGACACGAACGCCGCGACGCTGAAGACCGTGAGCGCCCAGATCGTGAGCCCGCCGAGGATCACGAGGGCGATCCAGCGGTAGTAGAACGAGCAGGAAGACGAGCACGAGCGCCAGGCCGATCAGGCCGGCGATGACCGACGCCCGCAGCGACTCCTGACCGGCCGCCGGCGAGATCGTCTGCGCCTCCTGGGCCACCATCTCGACCGGGAACGCGCCGCGGTTCAAGATGTTGGCGAGGTCTTCGGCCTCGCTCTGCGTGAAGTTGCCGGTGATCGAGACCGCGCCGTCGAAGATCGGCTGGTTGACCGACGGCGCGGACTGGATCACGCCGTCGAGCACGATGGCGAGTTGGCCGTTGGAACCGGGGTTGGTCCGGGGGCACGTCGGGGTGCCGTTGAAGCACTGGGTGGCCAGCGCGTTCCAGGTGGCCTCGCCCTCGCCGCCGCGAAGTTCGACGAGACCTCGAAGCCGAGGTCGTTGTTCGACCGCGCGCGCTCTGGCGCTCGAAGCACCTCGCCGGTGCCCTGCGCCGGACCGACGCACAGCGCCTGGCCGTCGCGGGTGGGCAGCAGTTCGGCACCCGGCGTGAGCGGGAGCCCCGAACTCGTCGGGGAGCAGCGGCACGTCGGGAACCGGGATCGTGTCGGGCTGCCGGCGTGCGCACGGACCGACGCCGACGGTGTCGTCGGGGACCGGGACCTCGTCGGTCTCGGGGGCCGGTACGCCGAGGGTGTCGACCGGAGCGGTGTCGACCGGTGCGGCGTCGACGCTGACGCCGTCGAGCGGGTGTCGATGGCGGCACCGCCGGGACACTCGCCGAAGTTGACGACCGGACGGAGCTCGACGATGCCGGACACGTCGACGGCGTCGAGTGCCGCCTGCTGATCCTTCACGCCGGGCAGCTCGACGACGATCGTGTCGCCCTGGACCCGGACGTTGGGCTCGGCGATCCCGGTGCGCTCGAGTTCGTCGCGGATCAGGTCACGGACGACGGTGAGGTCTTCACCACTCGCGTCCTCTGCAGGCTCGAGGATGACGCTCGCGCCACCCTGCAGGTCGAGACCGAGCAGCGGCGTCGTCGCCGGTGGCCAGGTTCGCGGCGAAGACCGCGATGACGATGATGGTCGTCGCCAGGAGCGACAACCAGAGGCGGCGTTTCATCAGTCGCCGTCGGCCGTGGTGGAGCTGTCGTCGGCGTCCTCGTCGACGTCGCTCGGCATCGTCGACGTCGGCGTCGGCGTCGCGACTCCGGTTCGTTCTGTCGTCGGTCAGACGACCTTGGATCCCGCCGCGGGCGATGCGGACCTGGACGTCGTCGTCGATCTCGAGCCAGAACCGGGTCGGCCCGTCTTCGCCGGTGATCGTGCCGATGATGCCCGACGTCGTGATGACCTCGTCGCCGATCTCGAGCGCCGACTGCAGCGCTGGCGGCTTCGCTTGCGTCGCTTGCTGTTCGGGCGGATGATCAGGAAGTACATCGCCACCAGCATCAGCGGCAGCAGCAGGAACGAGAAGAGGCTGCCTCCGCTGCTGGCCTTCGGAGTCGAGCTACCGCTCGCGAGAATGGAAATCAGATCAGTCATGGCGGCAGCCGATGCTATCCCCACACATCGAGCAGATCGCGGCGCATCGACTCGAACCTGCCCTCGTGGATCGCTGCGCGCATCCTCGTCCATCAGGTCGATCGTCCACGCGATGTTGTGGATCGACAGCAGGCGCGACGCCGTCGGCTCGCCCGACCTGGAGCAGATGCCGGATGTAGCCGCGGCTGTGCCGAGCGCACACCTCGCACGGACACTCGGGATCGAGCGGCTCGTCGAGTTCGGCGTTCCGTGCGGCTTTGGCCTGGAATCGGCCGGTCGAGGTGAAGGCCGTGCCGTGACGTCCGAGTCGTGTCTGCATCACACAGTCGAACTGGTCGACGCCGAGCGCCGACCGCCTCGACCAGCGACGCCGGATCACCGACGCCCATCAGGTAGCGCGGCCGGTCGGTCGGGCAGGTGCTCGATCGCCGCGGCGAGCGCCGGCAGCATCTGCGTCGCGGGTCTCACCGACCGACAGCCCGCCGATGCCGTAGCCGTCGAAGCCGATCTCGACGGTGCGCTGGGCGCTCTCGGCGCGCATCGCCTCGGAGATGCCACCCTGCGACGATGCCGAACAGCGCCTGGTCGGGACGGGTGTGGGCCTGCTTCGCCCGCTGCGCCCACGCGGTGGTGCGTTCGAGCGCCTGGCGGACCACCTCGGGCGGGCTCGGGAGCGGCGGGCACTGATCGAGCACCATCTGGATGTCGGCGCCGAGCTGCTCCTGCACCCGGACGGCGATCCTCGGGGGTGAAGCGCACGCGTCGAGCCGTCGTAGGTGCTCTTGAACGTGACCCCGTCGTCGTCGACCTTCGGGATCGAGCGAGAACACCTGGAAGCCGCCCGAGTCGGTGAGCGTGAGGCCGTCCCATCCGGCGAACGAGCCGAGGCCACCGAACCGCTCGATCAGGTCGGCGCCGGGCCGCAGCATCAGGTGGTAGGTGTTGCCGAGCACGATCTGGGCACCGATGCGCTCGTAGTCGGCAGCGCTCAGGTACTTGATCGCACCCCGGGTGCCGACCGGCATGAACAGCGGCGTCGTGTAGGTGCCGCGTGGCCGTCGTGGCCGTGCCGGCTCGGGCCGCACCGTCGGCGGCATCGACGGTGAACTCGACCGGATGCATCAGCGTGCGACCGGTCCAGCAGCATCGCGTCGCCGAAGCTGACAAGAACCGGTAGTCGCTCGGCCAGGGCGGTCTCGTACAGGGTGCGCCAGCGATCGCCGACGAAGGCGTCGATCATCATCAGCAGTGTGGTCTTCGGCAGGTGGAAGTTGGTCATCAACACGTCGACGACCTGCCAGTCGAACCCGCGATGGATGAACAGGTCGGTGCGGCCGGCGAGCTCGCCGCGTGCCGCCGCCGACTCGAGCGCCCGGACCGCCGTGGTCCCGACTGCGACGACCCGACCTCCGGCCGCTCGCGTGTCGAGACACGCCCGCATCGTCGCGTCGGGGACCCGGTAGCGCTCGGTGTGCATCGGGTGGTCGAGCGGATCGTCGGTGCTGATCGGCTGGAACGTGTCGAGCCCGACGACGAGTTCGACCGTCGCCCGGCGCACGCCGCTGCGCATCGAGCCGGTCGAACAGCTCCGACGTGAAGTGCAGTCCGGCCGTCGGCGCGGCCGCCGAACCCGGCTCGTTGGCGTAGCACGGTCTGGTAGCGCTCCGGATCGTCGAGCCGCGTCGCCGATGTAGGGCGGCAGTGGCATCTCGCCGTGCCGGTCGAGCAGCGCCAGCGGATCGTCGTCACCGAGCAGGTCGACCACGAACGTGTCGCCCGCTGCGGTGCGCTCCCCCATCCGCGACCAGCGGCACGCCGTCGGCGGTCGAGAGCACCTCGCCGACCGCGCAGCTTCTCACCGGGCCGCACGAGCGCCTCCCACCGTGCGACGATCGACGTCGCGCGACTCGAGCAGCAACACCTCGGCCGCTCCCGCCGGTCGTGCGGACGCAGACGGAGCCGCGCCGGGATCACCCGCGTCTCGTTGAGGACGAGGAGATCCCCCGGCACGAGCAGGTCCGGCAGATCGGCGACCCGCCGGTGATCGGGCGGCCGATCTCCACGATCGACCAGGAGCGCGAGCCGCATCGCGCGGCTCGATCGGTGTCTGCGCGATGCGTTCGGGCGGGAGGGGGTAGTCGAAATCGGTCAGCCTCACGCCGACCAGTAGACCGGTCAGTCGACGAAGAAACTCTCGACGATCAGATCGCGGTACTCGGTCGCTCCGGCCGGATGGGCGAGCCCGACAAAGAACCACACTGTCTGCTCGGCATCGGCGCCGGCGATCGCCCGGATCGTCAGATCGGAACCGGCACAGCTCAGCACGTTCTCGGTGCCCGCGTAGACACCGTCGTCGTAGGGGGCCGCTTCCTCGATCGTGCAACCGTCCCTCTGGGCCGACTCCAGCGCACCGTCGAGTTGCCCCCGCCACTCGGTGTCGGGGTCGTCACTGTCGCCCGAGATGATGAACACGCCCTGCTCGGTGTAGCCCTCCAGGAAACTCGAGACGTCCGCCGCGGCGGCGAGTTGACGCAACTCGCGGTCGGGGCTCCCGTCGACATCGGACCACTCGATGGGCACGTCGACGGAGATCTTTCCGCTCTCGTCGGTGATCGACGTGGACGCCGGCGCAGCCCTGCGCGTCTCGAATCCCGCCGAAGTGACCTCAGCGGCGATGACCTCGGCTTCTGCGTCGAGGACGTCGATCGCAAGCGCACACTCGTCGGCGAGATACGACTCCAGCGCGAGGAAGATGCTGCCGATTTCGAGCAGCACCTCCTGGACCTCGTCGTTGTTGTCCAGCGTGTCGAGTCGGGTGAGGTCGTAGTCGACCGACTCCAGGGCCGGGAGGAGGGACGCGAAGAGCTCTGCAACCCGTTGAGGAGCAGCCGCACGTTCGGCATCCGGAGCGGTGGCGATGGCGGCGGGGAGGGAGGCCTCCATCCGGCTGAACAGCTCGCGCGCCGCCGCACCGTCCTCGGTCGCGACGAAATCGAGGGCGCGTGACGGCAGGTAGAACGCAACGCTGGCATCGCAGAACGCCGTGTCGGCGGCATCCCCGGCGGGCAGCGGGGCCGGGGGATCGGTCACGGGCGGCTCGGTGACCGGAGCGTCGCTGACGGGGGGCTCGCTGACGGGCGACTCGGTGGCCGGCGGCTCCGTGACGGGCGGAGTGGTGGTCGTGGCGGCCTCGGTGACCTGCGGGGCAGCGGTGGCGGTGCTGGCCGAATCGTCGTCGCCCCCGCCACAGCCGGCGGCAAGCAGGGCGACCACGACCGCAGCGGCGATGGTCCGGTTGACGGATGACGTCAGGTGCGAGTTCATGGAAGGGAGACTACGCAGGGGTCGTCAACCGGAAGCGAACCGCTCAGGCGTCGAACAGGCGCTGTTCGGAGGACCGGTCACCCGAGGGCGGGCGGAGCCCGACGTGTTCGTACGCGGCGGCGAGCGCGACCCGTCCGCGTGGCGTACGGGCGATCATCCCCTGCGTGATCAGGAACGGCTCGTAGACGTCCTCGACGGTTTCGGGCTGCTCGCCGACGCTGATCGCCAACGTCGACAGACCCGACCGGGCCGCCGCCGAACTGCTTGCACAGGTTGGAGAGGATCGCACGGTCGACCTTGTCGAGCCCGCGGTCGTCGACACCGAACAGCGCCAGCCCCTCGCTCGCGACGTCGGCGGTGATCGCACCGTCGGCGCGCACCTCGGCGAAGTCGCGGACACGCCGCAGCAGGCGGTTCGCGATCCGGGGCGTGCCGCGCGATCGCCGAGCGATCTGCTGCGGCGCCGTCGGTGTCGATCTCGATCTCGAAGATGCCGGCCGCCCGCTCGACGATCATCCGCAGTTCGTCGGTGTCGTAGTAGTCGAGCCGGGCGACGAGCCCGAAGCGGTCGCGCAGCGGCCCGGTGATCATGCCGGTCCGGGTCGTGGCACCGACGAGCGTGAACGGCGGCATCGTCAGCCGGATACTCGACGCGGCCGGACCCTTGCCGACGACGATGTCGAGCTGGAAGTCCTCCATCGCCGGATACAGGATCTCCTCGACCGCCCGCGACAGGCGGTGGATCTCGTCGATGAACAAGCACGTCGCCGTCCTCGAGCTTGGTCAGGATCGCCGCGAGGTCACCGGCGCGTTCGAGCGCCGGACCCGACGTGACGTGCAGATGCACGCCCATCTCGGTCGCGATGATCCCGGCCAGGGTGGTCTTGCCGAGGCCCGGCGGCCCGGCGAACAGCAGGTGGTCGACCGACTGGCCGCGTTTGCGCGCCGCCTCGAGGACGATGTTCAGGTGCTCTTTGAGCTCGCCCTGACCGACGAACTCGTCGAGCGCCTGCGGTCGCAGGCCCGACTCGGGATCGAGCTCGGTCGCGACGAGGTCGTCGTCGGACTCGCGCATGTTCGGATCGAGGAACTCGTCACGCACGCTTGGCCCCCAGCGACTTCAACGCGTCACGGAGCAGCGTGGCGCTCGGCGCATCACTCGGCAGGTCCCGCAGCACGTCGCGGATCTCGTCGGTGCCGTAGCCGAGCCCGGTGAGCGCCTCGCGGACGTCGGCGACGGCCGACCCGGACGCCTCGGCGGCCGTGTCGAGCATCGGGAGCGACAGCCGGTCGCGCAGCTCGACGAGCAACCGTTCGGCGGTCTTCTTGCCGACCCCGGACACGAGGGTCAACGCCGCGACGTCGTTGTTCGCGACGATGTCGACCAGCGCGGCCGGCGGATGGGTGGCGAGCACGGCCATCGCCAGCGTCGGGACCGACGCCGTTGGTCTTGATCAGGTGCTGGAACGTGATCCGCTCGTCCTTGGCACGGAAGCCGAACAGCGACTCGGCGGTCTCGGTGACGTGATGGTGGACGTAGAGGAAGGTCTCGGTGCCCGGCTCGAGTTCGGCCAGCGTCCGCTCGGTCACGTGCACCCGGTAGCCCGACGCCGGCGACCTCGACGAGCACGGTCCCGTCGAGCTCGCGGTCGAGCACCTCGCCGCGCAGCGATCCGATCATCGCGCTCGCCGCCTGTCGGAGTCTGACGGCCGATCGGCGACATCGACGAGGTGGGCGCAGCGCGAGCGCCGCGGCGTCGGCAGCGTCGGCCGGTTTCGGCAGCGTGGCGAGCTTCAGGCGCGCCTGCACCATCTTCTGGACCTGCTCCTTGTCGGCGCCACCCCAGCCGGCGACGGCGTCCTTGACCTGGTTCGGGGTGTACTGGATGACCTCGCAGCCGGCGATCGCCGCCTCGGCGAGCGCCAGGCCGCTGGCCTGCCCGTCGCCATCGCGGTGCGGACGTTGACCTGGAAGAAGACCTGCTCGACGGCGACGACATCGGGCTCGAACTCGGCGATCAGCGACGTGAACTCGGTGCGCAGCGTCGGCGAGGCGGTTCGGCGAGCGGATCGGATGCCGGCGTCCGGATCACCCCCATCGACACCGCCCGGACGACGTCGAGGGCCCGCGCCCGTCGACGACGGCGTATCCGCACCGGGTCAGTCCGGGATCGATGCCCAGACACACGCAGTAGACGAACACAGGTTCGTACCGTATCAGCTCAGTTTCTGGAGTTCGGCGACCAGTTCCTTGACCGGCCGGAACGTCAGTCCGGCGATCGCCCGGTGGGCATACCGCACGATGCCGTCGGCGTCGATGATGAACACGCTGCGCCGCGGGAACCCGATCGGCCCGAGCGTGCCGTAGCTGCCCGGCGACCTCCTTGTCGACGTCGGCGAGCAGCGGGAACTGCGAATCCGTGCTTGTCGGAGAAGGCGTCGTGGCTCGCCGACGTCCTGCGCCGAGATCGCCGACGACCTGGGCGTCGAGCTCGGCGAACTGCTCGATGCTCGTCGTTGTAGCTGTTGAGCTGCTTCGTGCAGACCGGCGTGTCGTCGCCGGGATAGAACACGAGCACGAGCGGGCTGCCGGCGAAGTCCGACAGCGAGTACGTCGACCCGTTCGGTCCCCGGCAGCGTGAAGTCCGGCGCGCGATCCCCGATCGCCGAGGCTCATTCGGCTGCCGCCTCCTCCATCAGTTCGTCGCTGATGTCGAAGTTCGAGAACACGTCCTGGACGTCGTCGTTGTCCTCGAGCGCCTCGATGATCCGCAGGATCGCCTTGGCGTCCTTGAGCTCGGTCACCTCGATCAGGTTCTCGGCGACCATCGGCGAGTCGGCCGAGATCGGTCTCGATCCCGGCCTCTTCGAGCTCCGCCTTCACGTCGTAGACGTCGGACGGCTCGGTCATGATCCGCCACGCCGCACCCTCGGCGATCGATGTCGTCGGCGCCGGCGTCGAGCGCGGCCAGCATCACGTCGTCCTCGTCCACGCCGTCGACGGTGATGATCACGCCGCGTCGGTGCGAACTGCCATCCGACCGCGCCCGGCTCGGCCATCGAGCCGCCGAGCTTGCTGAAGACCTGGCGGACGTCGGCGCTGATCCGGTTGCGGTTGTCGGTGAGCACGTCGATCAGCAGCGCGACACCGCCGGGCGCGTAGCCCTCGTACATGATCGCTCTCGTAGTTGACCGCCGTCGCCGCCTCGCCCGTGCCGCGCTTGATCGCCCGGTCGATCGCGTCGTTGGTCATCCGGCGCGGCCTTGGCCTTCTGGACCGCGGTCCGCAGCGTCGGATTCATGTCGACGTCGCCGCCGCCCTTGGCGGCCACCTCGATCTGGCGGGCGAGCTTGGCGAAGAGCTTGCCCCGCGCCTGTGTCGGCGGCGCCCTTCTTGTGCTTGATGGTTGCCCATTTGGAATGGCCGGACATGGGAGCTCCTTCGGCTTCGGTGAGTCAGATCGCATGTCGACGAACATCGCGTGCAGCCGCCCGTCGTCGGTCAGCTCGGGATGGAACGACGCCACCGTACAGCTTCGCTGGCGGACGAGAACAGGGACGCCGTCGTGGCGGGCGAGAATCTCGACGTCGGGACCGACCCGTTCGACGACCGGCGCCCGGATGAACACGGCGTGGAACGGCTCGTCGAGGCCCTCGACGTCGAGGTCGGCCTCGAAGCTGTCGAGCTGTCGGCCGTAGCCGTTGCGGCGCACGGTGATGTCGATCGCACCGAACGACCCGCTGATCGGGCCGACCGTCGAGCACCTCGGTCGCGCACAGGATCATCCCGGCACACGTCCCGAACACCGGGAAGCCCGCCGTCGATGCGCGCCGGCGATCGGGTCGAAGAGGTCGCTGGTGCGCAGCAGGTGCGACATCGTCGTGCTCTCACCGCCCGGGAGGACGAGCGCGTCGAGCGCCGTCGAGCTGGTCGGCGGTGCGCGACGAGCCGGGGCCTCGACACCGAGTGGCGGCGAGTCGATGCTGGTGGGCGGCGAACGCTCCCTGCAGAGCGAGAACGCCGACGATCGGACCGGACGGTCACCAGCCCCGCTCGGCGTATCGGGTGTTGATCTCGTCCATCTCGATGCCGGTCATCGGCGCGCCGAGCCCGCGGCTGACCTTGGCGAGGATGTCGGCGTCCCGGAAGTGCGTCGTCGCCTCGACGATCGCCTTCGCCCGCGGCGACGGGTCGTCGGACTTGAAGATGCCCGACCCGACGAACACCGCCTCGGCGCCGAGCTGCATCGCGAGCGCCGCATCGGCCGGGGTGGCGAGACCACCGGCACAGAACAGCGGCACCGGGAGCTTGCCGGTCTCGGCGATCTCCTGGACGAGCGGGAGCGGCGCCTGGAGCCGCTTCGCCCAGTCGAACAGCTCGGCCTCGTCGGCCTGCGTGATCCGCTTCATGTCGCCGATGATCGAGCGCAGGTGACGAACCGCCTCGACGACGTTGCCGGTGCCGGCCTCGCCCTTCGAGCGGATCATCGCCGCACCTTCGGAGATGCGCCGCAGCGCCTCGCCGAGGTTGGTCGCGCCGCACACGAACGGCACGTCGAACGCGAACTTGTCGATGTGGTGCGCCTCGTCGGCCGGGGTGAGCACCTCGGACTCGTCGACGAAGTCGACACCGAGCGCCTGGAGGATCTGCGCCTCGACGAAGTGACCGATGCGGGCCTTGGCCATCACCGGGATCGACACAGCCGCCTGGATGCCCTCGATCATCTCCGGATCGCTCATCCGGGCGACGCCGCCGTCTCGGCGGATGTCGGCCGGGACGCGCTCGAGCGCCATCACCGCAACGGCACCGGCGTCTTCGGCGACCTTGGCCTGCTCGGGGGTGACGACGTCCATGATGACGCCGCCCTTCATCATCTCGGCCAGACCGCGCTTGACGCGGAAGGTTCCTGTGGCCGTGCCGGTTTCACTCATGACGCACAGCGTACTTTCGCGGCCGCCGATTCTGCCCGATCCGTTTCCGAGATCAGACAGGTGTCACCGCACCACCGTCCGACCGCGACAGCCGTGCCGTCGGCGGCTCAGCCGTCCTCGGACGACGACTTCGTCCGGCGAAGGCGATCAGGATGTCGGTCGGAGCGAGCTCGGGCTCGTCGAGCACGATCCGGGGATACTCGATCGTGGTCGTCGGCACCGCGTCGATCCGACGGTCGACGCGAGTCGAGCGGCGGACCGGTGAACGCGTCGTCGCCGGTGTTCTCGGCGAGTTCGATCCAGGTGTTGCCGGGCGTGAGCGGGATCGGCTCACCGTCGGCATCGACGAGTCGGATCGGGCCGACCGCCAGGTTCCGCTCCCACCGACCGGCGACGACCTGGCCGTTGCTGAACACGTACACCGGCCCGGCGCCGAGCGTCTGGGCGTCGGGCGAACGCGCGTCGATCGAGCTCGGCTGGTAGTCGACGACCATCACGATCACGTTCGTGGCGAAGATGTCGCCGTTGACGACGTCGACGTGACGCGTCCGCTCTGGAACCGGGCGAACGCCTCCGACGTCGGCATCCCACTCCCACCGAACGCTCTTGCCGTCGAGGCTGAGGTCGACGGCGTCGCACGGGCTCGCCGTCGAACTCCTCGTCCGGTGCGAACGTAGCGAGAACTGCCGGGCGGGCGGACCGGGATGATCCTCGGGGGTCTGCGCCCAGAGCGCGCTCGGTCGTGTTGTACAGATCGTGCGGCGCTCTGCCCGGACCCGCGGAAGTAGCCCTCGCCGCCGCGCTGGACGTTCAGATCGGTCAGGAACGAGTCGGCGATCGAGCCGGGTGACGCCCGCGTTGCCTCCGCTCCAGGCGAACAGCGGCTCGTTGAACGACGACAGCATCTCGACGTCCTGCTCGCGGCCCGACCGGATCGGCCCGACCGGATCGGAGCCCTGCGTGTGGAACACCGCGGCGAAGCGGGTGTCGCCCTCGACGATCTCCTCGAAGACGATGTCGGCGACGGCGAGACCGGAGTGGTTGCGGCGCGCGCTGCGCGTCGTTGTTGTCGATCTTGACGACGAGCGCGGCACGCGTCTCGAGATCGTCCTCGGACGCGACGACCTCACCGGTCAGCGGCTGGCGGATCGAGTCGTCCTCGTCGACGACCGTGGTCGTCGTCTCCGGCGGCTCGGTCGTCGTCGTGGTCGTCGTGGTCGTGGTCGTGGTCGTCGTCGTCGCAACGGTCGTCTCGACGACGGAGTCGACGGTCGTCGTCGCCACCGCTGCACGCGGCAGCGGTGAGTGCCAGGGCGGCCAGGGCCGCCACGAGCTTGTGTGTCATCAGAGTTCCCTCAACAGTGCGATGCGCTCTTCGAGCGGTGGATGCGTGTCGAACAGCTTGTGGGCGCCTCTCGAGGCGTCCGCCGTCGCCGACGCCGCTCATCGGCTGTTCGATCCACAAGTGTGCCGTGGCCGTCGACGCGGAATGCGTCACGGTCGTGTCTTCCTGCAATTTCTCGAGCGCCGAGATCAGCCCCGGCGGATAGCGCGTGAGCTGGCAGGCGCTCACGTCGGCGAGCGTTTCACGGCGACGCGAGATCGTGGCCTGCATCGCCTTGGCGACGATCGGCGCCACGATCAGCAGCGCGAACCCGACGAAGGCGAGCGGGTTGTTGCTGTCGGAGTGGTCGCCGCGGCGGGCGACCCGTCCACCGTTCCACCACATCATCCGGATCGCCATGTCGGTCATCAGCGCGACGGCGCCGACCATCGTGACCGCCAGCGTCGAGACGAGGATGTCGTAGTTGCGGATGTGGCTGAGTTCGTGCGCGACGACGCCTTCGAGCTCGACGCGGTTGAGCATGTCGAGCAGACCGGTCGTGACGGCGATCGCTGCGTGGTTCGGATTGCGGCCGGTGGCGAACGCGTTCGGCGCCGGATCGTCGACGATGTACACCCGCGGCTTCGGAAGCCCACCGGCGATGCACAGACCCTCGACGAGGTTGTGGAGCCGGGCGTACTCGGCCGGGTCGGCGGGCCGGGCCCGGCTCACGCGCGAGCGCGATCGCGTCGGCCTTCCAGTACGACCCGAACGCGAACAGCCCGCTGAGGACCAGCGCGACGACGGTGAAGACCGGCCCGTTGCCGACGAGCAGGCCGACTGCCGCACCGACGAGCGCGACGACGACGACGAATCCGGCGACGAGCGCGACGCTTCGGCGTTTGTTCGATCGAATGAGTTCGAACATGGGTCAGAACTCGACGTTCGGAGCGGTGCGTGCGGCCTCGTCGGCCTCGAAGTACTCGCGCTGCTGGTAGCCGAGCATCTTCGCCAGGAACACGGTCGGAACGGATTCGATCTTGTTGTTGTAGTTCAGCACGGAGTCGTTGTAGAACTGCCGCGCGTAGGCGACCCGACCCTCGGTCGCCGTCAGCTCCTCCTGCAGCGCGAGGAAGTTCTGGTTGGCCTTCAGGTCCGGGTACGCCTCGCTCAGTGCGAAGAGCTTGCCGAGTGCGCCGGTGAGCATGTCGTTCGGCGCGGCCTGGCCGGCGGGCGTGTCGGGCGCTGCGATCGCTGCGTTGCGAGCGGCGATGACCTGCTGGAAGCGTCTCCTGCTCGTGGGCGGCGTAGCCCTTGACGGTGTCGACCAGGTTCGGGATCAGGTCGAGGCGCCGCTTGAGCTGGACATCGATCTGCGACCAGGCGTTCTCGACCTGGTTCTTGCTGCGGATCAGGCCGTTGTACATGGCGACGCCCGACAGCGATCACGACGACCGCGATCACGAGGACGATGATGAGCGGAAGCATGGGCGCAGTGTACGGGATCAGGCGCCGGCGAGATCGTGATAGATCTCGACGTATCGATCGGCCAGCGCCGACATCGCGAACTCCTCGGCCCGCTCGTTCCCGGCCGCCCGCAGCCGCTCCGCGAGCGCCCGATCGGTCAGCGCCCGGCGCAGCGCGGCGACCAGCTCGTCGACGTCGCCCGGCTCGCTGAGCAACGCGTCGACGCTCGTGCGTCGCGACGTTGCGGTACCCGTCGAGGCCGCTCGCCACCACGGTCGTCCCGGCCGCCATCGCCTCGATCAGGACCACGCCGAACGACTCGCCACCGAGCGACGGTGCACAGAAGATGTCGGCCGCCCGGAGCCGTGCGAACTTCTCCTCGTCGGTGATCCGACCGAGCCACCGGACACGCGTCGTCGTCCGCCGTCCGCGCCGTGAGGCGCGCGGTGTCGGGACCGGTGCTCGCGATCCACAGCTGCGCGTCGATGTCGAGACGACCGAACGCCTCGACGAGGACGCTGAGACCCTTGCGTTCCTCGTGCCGCCCGCAGAAGAAGATCGCCGGCGGCTCGCCCGGTGCACGAGTCGACCGGCGGCGTCCGCCGGATCTGCTCCACTTCGACACCGTTGAACAGCACTTCGTAGTCGCCGCCCGAGATGCGACTGGACGAGTTCGAGTGCATCTTTCGACACGACGACCTTGTGATCGATCCGCTTGATCCACGACAGGAGCCAGGGCTTGATCAGCTTGTAGCTGGCCGACGTTCCAGCGGCGTGGAACGTGCCGACGGTCGGGTACCGGTGCGTCACAGCAGCGGTGAGCGTCGGCCCGGGCGCGAGCGGCTCGTGGAGGTGGAGCACGTCGAACCGTTCGGCGGCGAGCGCCTGCAACGTGCGGAACATGGCCGGCGGGTCGGGGGCGAGCGGAGCGATCGAGCCGTTCGCCGACGTCGGCAGCGAGTTGCCGAGCGGCGTGACGAAGCTCTCGGGCGGCGGCCCGTCACACGGCCCGAGCACCCGCGCCTCGAGGCCTCGCGACCGGAGCTCGCGTGCCAGGCCCAGCACCTGCATCTGGACACCGCCGGGAACGGTCAGGCTGTACGGGCAGAGGATGCCGATCCGCATCGTCACGGCGTGCTGACCAGGTCGACTCCGAAACGTTGATGGACCGCGTCGAGTTCGAGCGGCCTCGACAACAGATACCCCTGGCCGACGTCGCATCCGAACCGACGCAGCGCAGCGAGCTGTTCGGGGCGCTCGATTCCTTCTGCCACGCTCGTGACTCCCATCGACGATGTCATCTGCAAGATCATCCGTGCCAGGCTCGACCGGGTGGCGTCGCCATCGACCTCGTCGACGAACTGACGGTCGATCTTCACGACGTCGACCGGGAACTTCTGGAGGTACGAGAGCGAACAGTAGCCGGTCCCGAAATCGTCGATCGCGATCCGCACCCCGAGTTCGCGGAGCGCGACGAGCACGGTCGACGCCGACTCGATCTCGTCGACGAGCACCGTCTCGGTCACTTCGAGCACCACCTGTGCCGGCGCGAGGCCGGTCAGCTGCAGCGCCTCGCTCACCTCGTCGACGAACCCGTCGGCGCGGAGCTGGACTGCCGAGACGTTGATGCTCACGTAGCGGTCGCCACGTGACTGCCAGCGCACCGCCTCACGCATCGACTGATGCAGCACCCAGTTCCCGATCTCCTTGATCAGACCGGAACGCTCGGCGACCGGGATGAACTCGGCCGGCGAGATCTCGCCACGCGTCGGGTGCATCCAGCGGATCAGCGCCTCGGCGCCGAGGACCTCACCGGTTCGCAGATCGACCAGCGGCTGGAAGACCAGCCGGAGCTGGCGGTTCTCCAGCGCCGAGCCGAGTTCGGAGCGGAACTCGAGCTGCGTCGTCGCCCCGAGCCGCATCGCCGGATCGAAGATCTTGATCTGGCCCTTGCCGGCGCGTTTCGCCTCGTACATGGCGATGTCGGCGTCGCGCAGCAGGCTCGACGTGGTCATGCCCGGGGCGGCCACGGCCACGCCGACGCTGGCGAGCACGGTCAGGTCGTAGCCGGCCAGCCGGACCGGTTCACGCAGGCCGGTTCGAGGAGTTGTTCGGCGACGTCGAGTGCCCGCTCGACACCGCCGCGGTCCTCCAGCAGCAGCGCGAACTCGTCGCCACCGAGACGAGCCGGCGTGTCGCCGCTCCCCGATCGCTCGCGGATCCGGTCGGCGATCGCTCGGAGCAACTGGTCGCCGACGCCGTGGCCGAGCGCATCGTTGACCGACTTGAAGTCGTCGAGGTCGACGAACAGCACGACGACGGGGTCGGCGTCGGAGCGTTGCACTCGCAGCGCGTGGTCCATCCGGTCGAGGAACAGCGCACGGTTCGCCAGGCCGGTCAGCTCGTCGTGGAAGGCGCGATGGCTGAGCTTGCGCTCGAGGTCGCGCTGCTCGGTCACGTCGCGGAACGTGGCGACGATGCCGTCGACTGCGTCGCCGCCGAGCAGGTTGGCGAACGTCGCCTCCATGCGTCGCCGTTGTCCGTCGACACGAACCAGGCTCGATTCGAAACGCACCGTCCCGTCGGGTCCGAGTTCGAACAGCTGCTCGAACTCCATCGACAGCCGCGTTCGCGGTCCTCCTCGGCGATCAGGTCGATGAGCGGCCGGCCGGTCCAGTCCGCGGCACGGTGGCCGAGCGTGCCGCTGAGCCCGGGACTGGCGTACTTGATGTCGCCCGACTCGTCGACGAGCATGACGACGTCGCTCGAGTGCTCGACCATCGCGGCGAGGCGGTCCTGGCCCACGACGTTCGGTGAGACCGCGCACGGCGGCGACCAGGCCCCACATCCGAGCGAGTGCGAGCACGACCGAGACGAGCGCCGCAATGGCGATGACGACCCGCGTCGTCGTGGTCCCGAGGTCGCTGACGAGCAGTGCGAGCAGCACGGTGATCGGCGTGAGCACGGCAACGCTCAGCCCGATCGTGCGGGCGACGCCGAGCATCGCGTTCGGAGCGAGCGCGGCGATTGCGTGCGGCCATCGTGGGATCGAGCGCAGCCGCGGCGATGATCAGCGGGCCGAGCACGCCGGCGGCGGCGACGACGCTGCCGCTCCCGAAGTCGCCACGGAGTTCCAGCGCACCGCGGACGATGTCGCCGACCAGGATCAGCCCGAGGCCGACCATCATCGCACAGCGGCGAGAACTCGCGGAAGCCGCCGTTCGCGGCGACGCGGACACTGCCGCGAAGGCGAGCCCGCCGACGAGCGGGACGGCGCCGGCCCACATGGTGGCGACGAAGTCGAGATTCGAGTCGGACAGGTACGGCTCGACCACGACGAGCCAGATCCCGACGCCGACGGCGATCGTGACGATCGCGACCTCGAACGCACCGAACGAGTCGTGCTCGGCGAGCGAATCGCGGATCTGCATGCGCCACCGCCAGCAGGATCAGGCACCAGAACAGGGCGTGGAATCCGTCGGCGATGCGACGGGAACGTCTCGTCACCGCGCGCGCTGCAGCACGGTCCACGTGACGTGCGCCGCGGCCAGCGACACGAGCGCCGCCGTCACGAGGTACCAGGGCAGTCGCCCGCTCGGGCTGATGGATGACGATGCCGAACAGCACCGCACCGGCCGCGACGATCGGTGCAGCGACCCGGATCGAGTCGACGATGCCACCGGCGGGCGCGATCACGTAGACCGCTGTCAGGACAGCGGCCACGAGCAGCACGACGCCGGACCGGCGTGCCGAGGGGAGCCCGAAGATGCGTTCGATGGTCATGATGTCGGCACACCTGGCACGAGAGTTGAGCTCACGAGTCCCAGTCCCCTGGCGGATGACACGAGTTCGCCCAACGCTGTGAACAGGGGTGACGCTTCATCACCGGGCGCGAGGTCATGCGCGGTCATTTCGGCCGATCCTACGTCAGCAGCTCTGCGTGAGTTCGGCGAGGCAGTCGATCGTGCGATCGATCTCGGCCATCCGTTCCTCGAGCTCGGGATCAGGACGGTGTGTCGCCGTAGCCGGGGTCAGACGGCCAGTTCGGCTGGAAGAGTGCCATTGCGACGGCGCCCGCCGGATCAGGATCTCGAGTTCACCGGCGAGGTCCTGCGTGATGCGATGGACGTCGTCGCGCAGCCGCTTCGACTGCCGCTCGACGCGCATCGGTGGCCGCACCCAGCCGAGATGGGCGTCGATGCGATCCGTGAAGTAGATCGCCGTCGGCAAGATCGGCGCGCCCGGTCCGCAGCGCCAACAGTGGCTGGTCCGGCGGGCAACGTGGTGCGCTCGCCGAAGAACTCGACCTCGGGGCCGGACTGGCCGAGGTCGCGGTCGGACAGCAGACAGACGATGTGGTTGTCGCGCAGCGCCGCCATCACCGACGCCGCCGCCTTCGGCCCCAGCGGCACGACGTGCATCCCGAGCTTCGAGCGCAGGTCGACGAACCAGTCGAACAGCTCGGGCGGGTCGAGGTGCTCGACGACCACGGTGATCTCGTGGCCCTGGTCGGCGATCCACCGGCCCGCCCACTCCCAGCCGCCGAGGTGCGGCAGCGCGAGGATGGCACCGTTGCCCTCCCGAAGCGCTTCGACGATCTGGGGGTAGCCGTCGTCGGTGAAGCCACGGTCGACGGCCCGCCGTCGACAGCGTCGGGAGCCGGAAGCTCTCGATCCAGTACCGGGCGTAGAAGTCGAACGCCTGCTGGCTGGCCCGGCGCAGACGGAGCCCGCGCAGGGTCGGGTCGACTCGGCGGAGGTGCCGCTCGATCATCTCGCGGCGCTCGGGGCTGAAGAAGTTCGCACCGGCGCCGAACGGTGTCGCGAGACCGGCGGCGAGCACGCCCGGCGTCATTCGGGCGGCGAGCGCCGCCAGCTTGTAGCCGTTGGTCGTGACGGCGTCGGGGAACTCGGGCATCAGGGGCGGCGACGCGGGACGCGGGTGCGACGTCGTTCGGTCCGCGCCACACGTCGGCTGGCACGACGGGAGCGGCGCATCTCGATGCGCTCCTGCGTGACCGGTGCGACCGCTGCCTGCTTCCACACCTTCCAGAACCGTTGGATCGCCGTGATCGTCGTCAGCACGAGCATCAGCCACAGGATCGGGATCAGCAACGGGTTGATGACCAGACCGATGAGGATCGCGATGATCCGCTCGGCACGCTCCATCAGCCCGCCCTTGGCCTCGATGCCCGAGCGACTCGGCCTTCGCTCGCTTGTAGCTGATCAGCGACGAGACGCCGGCGATCGCGAACGGCAGCATCGGCAGTTCGTCGGCGAAGTCGCCGGTGGCGAAGTACCAGGCGATGCCACCGAGCAGGAAGAAGTCGGTGATCCGGTCGACGGTCGAGTCGAAGAAGGCGCCACGCTGGCTCGACGAGTCGGTCGCCTTGGCCAGCGCGCCGTCGAGCAGGTCGGGCAGTCCGGCCAGCACGACGAGCAACGCTCCGAGCCAGAGTCGGCCCGAGCCGATGGCCACGCCGGCTCCGACGCCGACGAGCAGGCCGACGATCGTGAGGTGGTCGGGGGTCAGCCCCGTCTTGCGGAGCGCATTGCCGATCGGCTTGACCGCCTTGTCGACCGGTTTCCTGAAGGTGCCGTCGAACATCGGGTCGAGGTTAGTCGGGGTTCGGTTCGACGAGTTGTTCGACGATCGAACCGTCGATGGCGTCGACGAGGACGAGCCCACGGTCCTTCGGGGGCTCCTCGGCCGAGTAGCACAGCACCCGCCAGGTCGGACGGCTCCGGAAGCCCCGCCACACCTGCTGGGCCGAGGCGTGACCGACTGCGAAACCCGACGGCCTGCTGCGCCTCGACCAGCGCCTCCTTCTCGTCGACGTTCATCCGCCATCCGGAGGTGATCGAGAACACGCCGGCGACGGCCAGGATCACCGCAGCGACGGTCCAGCCGTCGTTGACGACCGCAGCGTCGGGGAACACGACGCGGACGACGAGACACAGCGCGGCGAGCGACGAGGTAGATCGCGCCGGGCCAGCGGCGACGGCTGTTGTCGGGGAACATGTAGGCGCCGACGAACCCGGCCGGATTCAGGTCGTCCGGCAGCTCGTCGCGGATCTCGTCACTCATCGCAGCACCAGGCTACGGCGCATCCGCCGTCCGGCCCACCGGTCCACGTTCTCGCGACGTTCCAGCGCTCTGCGCGGACAGTTCCGATCGCCGGACCGACGCGACCGACGGCGGAGCGGCAGCTGCGAGGGCCAGGCGCTCGGAGCCGCGCTGGCGGTCAACGATTCGGGCAGCGTCTGGGTGTTGGCGATCGACGACATGAAGTTGGAGTCGCCGGTCCAGCGGGGCACGACGTGCACATGGAGGTGCGACGGGACCGACCCACCCGCCGGCCGGCCCAGGTTGAGCCCGACGTTGAGCCCGTCGGGCGCGTACGCCGCCCGGACGGCGGCGACCGCGTCGGTGACCGTCGACCAGAGCTCGGTGGTCTCGCCTGCCGTCAGATCGGCGAGGTCGGGAACCTCGCGGTACGGCAGCACCAGCAGATGCCCGGTCGTGTACGGATGGATGTTGAGGATCGCGAACACGAGCTCGCCCCGGTGGACGATGTGCGTCGCCTCATCGGACTCCCCCGACTCGAGGATCTGGGTGAACGGGCTCGCCGTCGGTCGATTCCGGCGCCGGACGCTCGCCGCCGACGTACGCCGGCACGCCACCCGGACCAGATCCGTTCGAGCATCAGGCGGTCAGCGCGGCCGTCGCCGCGTTGTCGACCTCGGCACGGAAACGCTCGATGAACGTCGCCAGCGGCACGTCGCGCTCGACGTCATCAGCCGCCCTCGGGCACCATGTCGCTGCGCAGGTTCACGCCGACGGTGTCCGCGGCGACGTCGTCGTCACCGACGACCAGCACGTACGGGCAGCTTCTCCATCTTGGCGGTGCGGATCCGCTTGCCGAGGCCGACGTCGGCCTTCGACCCAGTCGACACGTGCACCCGCTGCTTCGAGCTCGGCGACGACCTTCTCGGCGTGCGCCTCGTGCGCCTCGGCCACCGGAAGCACCCGGACCTGCATCGGCGACAGCCAGGTCGGGAACGCCCCGGCGTAGTGCTCGATGAGCACACCGAAGAACCGTTCGATCGACCCGAACAGCGCGCGGTGCAACATGATCGGACGGTGTCGCTCGTTGTCGGCGCCGACGTACTCGAGCTCGAAGCGCTCGGGCAGCTGGAAGTCGGCCTGGATCGTCGACAGCTGCCACGAGCGCCCGATCGCGTCGCGGACGTCGATGTCGATCTTCGGGCCGTAGAACGCCGCGTCGCCGTCCTTCACCTCGTACTCGAGGCCGTGCGACTCGAGCGCCGCCTTGAGCGCCGCGGTCGCCTCGTCCCAGATCTCGTCGGAGCCGACGTACTTCTCGGGGTCCTTCGTCGACAGGTTGAACGTGAAGTCCTCGAAGCCGAACGCCCGCAGCACCGACAGCACGAAGTCGAGCAGGCTCGCGATCTCGTCGGCGAGCTGCTCCTTCGTGCAGTAGATGTGGCTGTCGTCCTGCGTGAAGCCACGGATCCGCATCAGGCCGTGCAGCGTGCCGGCGCGCTCGTAGCGGTAGACGTTGCCGAGTTCGAACAGGCGCAGCGGCAGCTCGCGGTAGCTGCGCTGACGGCTGTTGAAGATCAGGCAGTGCATCGGGCAGTTCATCGGCTTCATGTAGTACGTGCCGTTGTCCATCTCCATCGGCGGGTACATGCCGTCGGCGTACCACTGGAGGTGCCCGGAGGTCTCGAACAGCTTCCCGTTCGCGAGGTGCGGGGTGTAGACGAACTCGTAGCCGCCGGTCTCGTGGCGGAGGCGGCTGTAGTCCTCCATCAGCTTGCGGATGATCGCACCCTTCGGATGCCACACGGCGAGGCCACCACCGAGCTCCTGGGGGAACGACAGCAGGTCGAGTTCGTTGGCGAGCTTGCGGTGGTCGCGCTTGGCCGCCTCTTCGAGCTGGTGGAGGTGCTCGGCGAGCGCCTGCTTCGACTCCCACGCCGTGCCGTAGAGGCGCTGGAGCATCTTGCCGCTCTCGTTGCCGCGCCAGTGCGCACCGGCCACCTTCTGCAGCTTGAAGAATCCGAGCTTGCCGGTCGACGGCACGTGCGGGCCGACACACATGTCGACGAACTCGTCGGTGTTGCGGTACGCGGAGATGACGTCGCCCGCCGACCTCGCCGGCGTCGAGTTCGTCGGCACCCGCCGACTCGACGCGCTCGATGATCTCGACCTTGTACGGCTGGTCGGCGAACAGCTCCTTCGCCTCGGCCATCGTGTGCTCGGAGCGGATGAAGGGCTGGTTCGCCTTGACGATCTCCTTCATCTGCTTCTCGATCCGGCCGAGGTCGTCCTCGTGGAACGTCTGGCCGTCGGGCAGGTCGAAGTCGTAGTAGAAGCCGTTCTCGATGGCCGGGCCGATCGAGAACTTCGCACCCGGGAAGAGCTGCGTGACGGCCTGGGCCAGCACGTGTGCCGTCGAGTGGCGCAGCACGTGACGCCCTGCCTCGGTGTCGCTCGTGATGATCGACACGACGTCGCCGTCGGCGAGTTCGGTCGTGAGGTCGGTGTCGGCGCCGTTGACCGTGGCGGCGACCGCCGCCTTGCGGAGGCCCGATCCGATGGATGCGGCGAGGTCGAGCGGCGTCGCCGGCGCCGGCAGTTCGCGCTCGGATCCGTCGGGCAGTGAAACCGAGATCATTCCTGGATGTTCGACATGGTCCGCCCAGGATACGTGGGCGACTATCCGGCCGAGGCGACCAGTTTCCGTTCGATGCCCGCCAGCCGGGGTGACGCTCGCGATGTCGGTCACCGTGGCGACCCGGGTCACGCTCTCCGGTTCCTCGCCCGCGTAGTGGTGGACGTACTCCTGGCCGGTGAGTCTCGCGGATCTCGAACATCACCTCGTCCATCATCGACCGCCACGCCAGGTGCTCGGCGCCGCGGTTCGCGTAGCGCTCGGGCTTGATCGGTCGACCGATCGTGATCGAGCACGACTTGCGCAGCTTCGGCATCTTCGCGTCCGGCGGCTGGATCGCGTCGGTGCCGACGATGCCGACCGGGTAGATCGGACAGCCGATCTCCATCGCCAGCCGGGCGGCGCCGGTGCGCCCCTTGTGGAGCTTGCCGTTGCGGCTCCGCGTGCCCTCGGGGTAGATCCCGAACAGCTCACCACGCTTCGAGGACGCTCGGCGCCGCGTCGAGCGCCGCGGCGCTCTTGTCGCCGCCGGAGCGGTCGATCGGGATCATGCCCATCGCCGGGAAGAGGAACTTCGTCTTCCACGAGTCCATGTACTCGGCCTTGCCGACGAAGGAGATGTTGCGCGGCACGGTGAAGGTCAGGAACGCCGAGTCGAGGAAGCTGATGTGGTTCGGGCAGAGGATCGCCGGGCCCGTCGGTCGGGAGCCGTTCGTAGCCGGACATCTCGATGTCCCACAGCCGGGTGACCACCGGATCGAGCACGCGCCGGGTGCGCCGCTGCAAGTGTGCCGGCGCCGGGCCGTCGGGTCCATGCGCACGCAGATCGTAGACGATCAGACGACCACGCCGAAGTCATCACCTCGTGAACAGCTGGATGAATCAGGTCGAGTTCGACGCCGAGCAGCTCGCTCGCCTCGCGCACGCCGTCGCCCGCCGCGGCCGCGGCGTCGATGAGCGCGAACGCCCCGGGCGTGTCGAGGTCGTCGTCGAGGCGCGCGCGCACGTCGGCGAGCAGGTCGGGGTTCGATCGGGCATTCGCCCGCCAGGCGTCGAGCCGCGCCCCGTTGCGCGGCATCAACTCGTCGTCCCACTCCCACTCGGTGCGGTAGTGGTGCTCGACGATGCCGAGCCGGATCGCCCGCGGGTCCCAGGTCTCGCGGAGCTGGTCGACGAAGACGAGGTTGCCGAGGCTCTTCGACATCTTCTGGCCGTCCATCGAGATCAGCGCGGTGTGCATCCAGTGCTTGACGAACGGCTCGCCGGTCGCCGCTTCGGACTGGGCCCGCTCGCACTCGTGGTGCGGGAAGATCAGGTCGGCGCCGCCACCGTGGAGGTCGATCGTCGTGCCGAGCTCGCGCAGCGCGAGCGCCGAACACTCGATGTGCCAGCCCGGTCGACCCGGCCCCCACATCGTGTCCCACGACGGTTCGTCGGCCGCCGACGGGTGCCAGAGCACGAAGTCGAGCGGATTGCGCTTGTTCGGGTCGTCGACGTTGCCGCCGCGCTCCTTCGCGAACGCCAGCATCTCGTCCTCGCTGTAGTTGCTCATCGAGCCGAACGAGTCGAACTTCGACACGTCGAAGTAGACCGAACCGCCCGCCTCGTAGGCGTAGCCACGGTCGATCACCATGCCGATGAAGCCGCGGATGTCGGGGATCGCCGACGACGCCCGCGGCGTACTCGCAACCGGGAGCGCGTTGAGCGCCACCATGTCGCGTTCGAATCGGGCCTCTTCGCTCGCGGCGAGGTCGAGGTAGTGGATGCCGAGTTCGCGCGCCTTGGCGAAGAGCGGGTCGTCGACGTCGGTGACGTTGCGAACGCACGTGACCGTGTGGCCCTTGTCGATCAGGCGCCGCTGCAGCGTGTCGTAGGCGATGAACGTGGCGGCGTGACCGAGGTGCGTCGCGTCGTACGGGCGTGATGCCGCAGGTGTACATCAGCACGTTGTCGTCCGGTTCGAACGGGACGATGGCGCGGCGGGCGGTGTCGTAGAGCTGCATCGGGCAGGGCCAACCTTCAGGAGGGGTCGTTGATTCCCGTGAGCTTGGGAGCGACACGGGTCTTGTAGCGGACGTTGAGCTGGAGCAGCACCGCGGTGAACGCCTCGATCGCCGTCGCATTGGACAGCTCGCCCGCGTCGAGCGGACGGCAGCCGGGGATGCGCGCGACGATCTCGCTGACCTCGCGCACCGCGTCGGGGTCGTCGCCGCAGATCAGCACGTCGGAGTCGATCGGCTGGTCGATGTGACCGAGTTCGGTCGCCGGAAGATGGTGGAACGCCGCGACCAGCCGGCAGCCGCGGCACGGCCGCCTGGACGTGCGCCGCGACGCTCCCCCGCGGCGGCACCAGCGGCTGGAACTCCTTGTTCACGCGGACCAGCGCGTTGGCCATCGAGATCACGATCTTGCCCTGCGAGCTGCTCGGCGTTCTCCTGCGCCACGGCTGCCGCGCCGTCCCACGGCGTCGCGATCACGACGATCTCGGCCTGCGCGGCGGTCGCGTTGTCGCCGCACAGGAGCAGCTCGCCGACCTCGGGCCATCGCTCGGCGAGGACGTCGCGGGCCTCGAGCGCCTTGTACTTCGACCGCGACCCGATCACGACGGTGTGACCGATGCTGGCCAGGCGAGCCGCGAGGCCGCTCCCGGCGGGACCGGTGCCGCCGAGGATGCCGATGCTCGGCTGATCGGTGTCGGGTTCGCTCACGGTCCCAGCGTGGCACATCGCGACGCGGGCGGCACAAGGCCACTACGTTCGGCGGGATGGGACTTCTCGACGGCAAGAAGATCGTGATCACCGGCGTCCTCACCGACGCCTCACTGGCGTTCGGCGTGGCGCAGCTGGCGCTCGACGAGGGAGCCGACATCGTGCTCACCGGCGCCGGGCGGGCGCTGCGACTCACCGAGCGGACCGCCCGCAAGCTGAACCGCGCCGACGACGAGGCGATCGACGTGTTCGAGCTCGACGTGACCGTGCCCGAACACGGCGACGCCGTTCGCGAGGCGGTCGCGGCGAAGTGGGGACACGTCGACGGCGTGCTCCACGCGATCGGCTTCGCCCCCGAGGCGTGCCTCGGCGACGACTTCATGGCCGCCCAGTGGGACGACGTCGCCGTCGCGATGCACATCTCGACGTACTCGCTCAAGATGCTCGCCGACACGTTCGTGCCGCTGATGAGCGAGGGCGGCTCGTTCGTCGGGCTCGACTTCGACAACCAGCAGGCGTGGCCGGCCTACAACTGGATGGGCGTCGCGAAGTCGGCGCTGCAGTCGGTGACCCGCTACCTCGCCAAGGAACTCGGTCCGAAGGGGATCCGGTCGAACCTCGTCGCGGCCGGCCCGATCAAGACGATGGCGGCCAAGTCGATCCCCGGCTTCGCGCTGTTCGAGGACACGTGGGACGGCCGCGCCCCGCTCGGCTGGGACGTCAACGACTCCGAGCCGGTCGCCCGCGCCGTGATCGCGCTGCTGAGCGACTGGTTCCCGGCGACGACCGGCGAGATCGTCCACGTCGACGGCGGCTACCACGCCGTCGGCGCCTGAGTCTCGTCGCGGCAACTCCGCTGGGGAGGTCGGGCCGTCACCGCTGAGCGCAGCCGAGGGTCGCCATGGGTCGGCGATGCCCACCAGCGACACGAAGATCAGAACGCTCTGCGCCGAGACCAGCTGAGGTCGACGCGCAGCGCGTCGCAGCTGGTCACGGGTCACGAAGCAACACGGAGTACGAGGTGGTCGGTGAGGAGCTGCTCGACCGCTGGTGGACGTTGATTCGATCGAGGTCGCGACGAGGCGAGCGACGACTACCGTCACTTGGTGGATGGACACCGCTGCGTGGTATCGATGGTTCGCCGAGAACGAGGCTCGTGGATCCTCGCCGCAGTACGAACGCCTCGCTGAAGCGGTGGCCGACAACGACGAGTTGTTGGAGTGGCTCGCTCGTCTTCCCGGTGCGAAACGGCAACCGAACCTATTGTTCGCGTCAGTCAGGATCCTCGGTGGAGCAACCGGCTCCGTCGAGGACTTCGTCGCATTCGTTCGATCCAATTCGGATCAGCTTGCTGCGACGATGAACGCTCGCTCAACGCAGACCAACGAGGTCGCCCGATGCGCTGCGTTCCTGCCACTGCTCGCCGAGATGGACGGCGACGTCGCTCTCATCGAGGTCGGCGCGTCCGCTGGGCTGTGTCTGTTTCCCGACCGCTACGCCTACCGCTACGACGGCAGCAAGCTCGGCCATTCGCCGCTCGAGATCAACGTCGACACCGCTGGCACGATCCGTGCGCCGCAACGACTGCCAACCGTGAGCTGGCGGGCGGGGCTCGACCTCAATCCGCTCGACGTCGCGAACGACGAAGATCTCGCCTGGCTTCGTGCATGCATCTGGCCCGAACACGATGAACGACGCCGACGCCTCGACCTCGCAGCGACGATCGTCGCCCGAGATCCGCCACTTGTCACGCGAGGCGATCTGCGAGACGCAACACTCACGCTGATCGACGCAGCACCGCGCACCGCAACCAAGGTCGTGTTCCACTCCGCTGTTCTTGCCTACGTCGATGAAGTGAGCCGACACGACTTCGCAGCCACCATGCAGCGACTGATCGACGATCGCAGCGACGTCGTCTGGTTGTCGTGCGAAGGTCCATCGGTCGTCGCCGGGATCGAAATGACCGATGCAGCAACCGGCGAGTTTCCGGACGGCGCTCAGTTTCACCTCGGACGAAACGGCACCGAGCTGATCGCAGTCACCGACCCACACGGCCAATGGATCAGGTGGATGCCGCAACGCTGACCAGAGCACCGCACCGGCAGGCCCTTCGATGATTCCAGTTCGCAAATCGCGCATGTCAACGCGCCGGTCGAAGGCAATCACCCGTCCGCCAGCGGCACGGCGACGCCAGACTCACAGCTCAAGAGTGTGCGATCGCTGCTCACCTCAGGCACAGCGCTCTGCGCTGCCGCCTCCTTCGCTGGCTGGTGGAAGTTGGAAGGGCGTCGTCACGGGCGGTGGGTGCGACGAGCAACGATCACGGCCATCGTCGGTGTCACACGGATCTCGGTTGCCAACATCTCGGGGTGGTCGAGCCAGAAGACGCGGCTCTCGTCGAGACTGTCCTTGAACGTGGGTGGCCACGTTTCGAACGGCGTGTAGTCATCGACGGTCATCACGCCACCATCTTTCAAGACCTCACCAGGCCGGATCGTCTCGCCTCCGGTCTTGCCGGTTCCCCACCCGCCGTCATGAACGAGCAGATCGAATGGACCCCGGTTGAAGAGATCACCGCATCACCGTGAATGACGGTGACGTTCGGAGTGTGGACGAAGACACGCTTGGCCGCTTCGGCGCGCTCCGCATCGAGTTCAACGCTCACGAGCGCAACCTCGGGGTCCGCGTTGGTTGCCATCCAGGCAAGCCCGGCGCCGGTGCCAGTCCCCGTTTCTCCGATGAGTCCGCCCGGTGCGACGCCACCGGCGAGCACCCCGAGAAGCTGCCCTGTCGCTGGATGCACGCAGAGTTCGAAGCCGAGCTCCTCGGCAGCCCTGACGGCTCTCCCGACGAGCTCGGGGACCACAACTGGCCATGATCGATACTCCGCCGTGCCGTTCAGCGACATCGATCCATCCTGCCATGTGACCTTCTCCCGGCGCTCCGGATCGGCAACTCCTCGAGTGAGGTTCGACCGTCCGCTTGCGGCACCGATGCGCTCGCCGATCCACGCATACAGCTCAGGCCACAAGGCCTGCAAACGGCTCAACCGGTGGTCGGAGGCCAAGGATTCGACGAGCAGATCTGTGCCCCATCGCAGGACTTCCCTCAGCTCGAAATGAACGATGTCGCGTTGATTCGTTGAGACCGCCGGGGAATTGGTGCGGAAGCTGAACGCGGCGTTGGGGAAGGGCAGAGTGGGACGACCTCGGCGGCACCGACATCGACAACCTGCTCCCGCTCTGCAGCTACCACCACCACCGCGTCCACGAAGGACGATGGCAACTGCAACTCGACACGAGCACCCGACTACTCACCGTCCACCTCCCCGACGGCGCCCTCAACTCACCGGCACTCCCCGACCTGCTCGACGAACGAACGAGACGGAACGACGACGAGGCGGCCTGACACCGCCACCGAGCGCTGCCCGTCAGCCCTTCGGCGTACTCCGACCGCGTCCGGCGATCGCCTGCAGCACGAGCAACAGCAACACGGCGCCGAGGGCGGCGACCAGGATGCTGCGGATCGAGAACTCGTCGACGCCGGTGCTGTCGATCGTGCTCATCAGGAAGCCACCGATGAATGCTCCCAGTACCCCGACCACCATCGTGTAGATGACAGCCGCTGCGGTCGTCCTTGACGATCCACCGCGCCAGCCCGCCGGCGAACAGCCCCACGAAGATCCAGCCGATGATGCTCACAGACCCCAACGGTACCCTCCGAGGGGTGAACCGTCTGGCTGATGAGACGTCGCCGTACCTGCGACAGCACCGTGACAACCCCGTCGACTGGTACCCGTGGGGCGACGAGGCGTTCGCCGCCGCGCGGGAGCGCAACGTGCCCGTCCTGCTGTCCGTCGGGTACTCCGCCTGCCACTGGTGCCACGTGATGGCCCACGAGTGCTTCGAGGACGACGAGGTCGCCGCGCGGATGAACGAGCTGTTCGTCAACGTGAAGGTCGACCGCGAGGAACGGCCCGACGTCGACCAGCTCTACATGGACGCCGTCCAGGCGATGACCGGGCGCGGCGGCTGGCCGATGACCGTGTTCCTGACCCCCGATGCGAAGCCGTTCTACGGCGGCACGTACTTCCCGAAGGACAGCGTTCCTCAAGCTGCTCGACGCCGTCGACGACGCGTACCGCAACAAGCCCGCCGACCTCGCGCAGAACACGACGGCGCTGGTGACGGCCATCGAGCAAGACCGCCGACCTGAAGCCGGCCGACGAGCTCCCGACCGTCGACCAGATGAACAACTCGGTCCAGACCCTGGCGCGCGCCTTCGACCAGGAGTGGGGCGGATTCGGCAAGGAGCCGAAGTTCCCGTCGACGTTCCACATCGAGCTGATCCTGCGGGCCTACATGACCAGCGGCTCCGAGGCCGCCAAGACGGTCATCACGACCACGCTCGACGCGATGGCCGCCGGCGGCATCTACGACCACATCGGTGGCGGCTTCGCCCGCTACTCGACCGATCGCGAGTGGCTCGTCCCGCACTTCGAGAAGATGCTCTCCGACCAGGCGCTGCTCGTCCAGACCTACCTGCACGCGCTGGTGGTGCTGCGCGAGCCGCAGTGGCGACTCGTCGTCCAGGACACGATCGAGTACGTCCTCAACACGCTCACGCACGAGGAGGGCGGCTTCTTCTCCGCCGAGGACGCCGACTCGCCCGACGCCGACGGCAACGGCGTCGAGGGGCTGTTCTACACCTGGACACCCGACGAGGTGCGTGCCGCACTCGCCAGGGCGCGGCCCGACATCGTCGACACGACGCTCGAGTACTGGGACATCACCGACGACGGCAACTTCGAGACGCCCGTCGGGTCGACGGAGCATCCCGAACCGGGTCCACCACCGCGACGACCTGGTCCGCCCCGACGAGATCACGCTACGCCCGGTTGCGCATGGCCGAGGCACGAGCGAAGCGGCCGCGGCCCGGGCCTCGACGACAAGGTGATCCTCGAGTGGAACGCGCTGTTCCTCTCCGCGCTCGCCAGGCAGGCGCCACGTTCAACCATCAGCCGTGGCTCGACGCCGCGGTCAAGAACGCCGAGTTCCTGCTTCGACAACATGCGCGGCATGAACGGCCGCTGGTATCGCACCTGGCAGGCCGACGGCAACCCGCCGGCACGCCACGATGCGCTCGCCGCCGACCACGCCGCGCTGATCGACGCGTTCACCCGGCTCGCCGAGGCGACCGGGCAGGCACGCTGGATCGACGAGGCGAAGGCGACCGCCGACACGATGCTCGACTGGTTCTTCGACCCGAGCAACGGCGGGCTCTACACGACCGCCGAGGACGGCGAGCAGCTGATCGTCCGGCAGAAGGACATCGCCGACAACGCGCTGCCCTCGGCGAACTCGCAGGGCGCCATGGCGCTGTACCGCCTCGCCGCGCTCACCGGCGAACCGCGCTACGCGAACCACGCCGATCGGATCCTGCACCTGCTCGCCGGCCAGCTCGACGACAAGGTCGGCATGTTCTCCAACGCGATGCTCGCCACCGACCTCGCACGCCGCGGGACCACCGAGGTCGTGATCGTGGGCGGCACCGACGACGAGGGCGTCGAGCACGACATGTCCGACTTCGTTCGCATCGCCCACTCGATCTGGCGGCCCGACACGGTGCTCGCCTGGGGTGAGCCCTACGACTCACCGCTCTGGGAGGGCCGGACACCGGGGAAGGCCTACGTCTGCCGCGACCACGTCTGTGCCGCGCCCGCGACGACGCGTCGACGAGTTCGTGCAGGCGCTGACCGGTGTCAAGCAGGCGACTGCCAGCGACCCCGGTGAATGATCTCGATCCGGTGAACGCCGAGCGCGCGTTCGACGACCGGCCCGGCTCGTCGCCGTCCGAGCCGCGGATGGCCGAGGGCGATCGCGCCGAGGATCTCGAGTCCGTCGGGGATCCCGAACTCGGCCCGCACGTCGGCCTCGCGTCGGAACACGCCGAAGAACAGCGCACCGAGCCCGCGATCCTCGGCTGCCAGCAGCAGCGTCATGACCGCCATCGACGTGTCGATCGTCCAGTACGGCGCCGGCCAGGCCTCGGCACCTGCGCCCAGCCCCGTGCGGGCCTTGTCGGGCTCGGCGTACCGCTCGACGTAGGCCGACGGGTCGGCGAGCGGGAGCATCATCACCGGGGCCTCGAGCAGGTGCTGCCAGCGGAACGACGCCCGCTGCTCGGCCGGCAGCGTGATGTCCCAGTAGCGCGCGACCTCGTCGGCGCCCTCGAGCACGACGAGATGCCAGCCCTGCGTCTTGCCGGCGCTCGGCGCACGACTCGCGAGGTCGACGAGATCGTCGACGACGCCGGGTCGATCGGGTCGGACGTGAACGCCCGCGTCATCCGCCGATTGCGGACGACCTCGCGGAACTCGGTCAAGAGCCGGGATTCAGCGTTTGCCGAGCTTGACGAGGTCTTCGGCCATGGTCCAGCCGTAGACGACCATCGCCCCGCCCTTCTTGACCGGGATCTGCTCATCATCTCGACCAGCTCGGCGTCGAGCTTGTCGGGCTTGGCCGTCTCGAAGTCGAGGAAGCCGTCCTGCGCACCCGACGCCGACGTGAAGGACTTGGCGTCGTAGCGTCTTGTCGATCGAGAAGCGCTTGGCGAGCCGGCGACCCCACGCACGCTCCTCGCCGACGGCGTCCTCGCCGGGCGACGGGGTGACATCGTCGAGATCCTTGAACGCCTCGCGGGCGTCGGCGTTGACGAAGCGGGAGCCGACGACGACGTCTTCGTCGGGGAACGCCATGAGCGCGCGGTGGTAGGCCTCGTTCATCAGACCGCGCAGCACCTGGTCACGCTTGCTCGACCGCTTGACGCTCATCAGCCCGATCAGCACACACGGCGTGCCGCCGATTCGTTCGAGCGTGGAGAACGTGAAGCCGTGCAGTGCGTTGCCGAACCGGGCGGTGGTGATGAGCACCCAGTCCTCTTTCGCCTTGGACAGTTGACCAGCGCTGAACGCCTCCTCCATCGACGCCAGTTCGTCGAGGTCGGTGTCTTCCAGCGCGGACGCGTCATTCGTCAAAACATCAAGTGCCATCGGCCCTATTCTACAGCAGGACGGCGTCGTGTCCGAACGCCATCCGGAGTTCGCCGACCACCCGGTCGAGATCGACTCGGAATTCGTCGGAGAGCTTGAGCACCTTCTGCTGTCCGATGTCGACCATCACGACCGAGTCGCCCGGATGCTCCTTCACGATCCGCTTCAGGCGCTGGATCTTCAGTTCGTCGAGCGACGGCGCCGGCAGCCGCAGCCGCAGCGGTGCGGCCGGGCCCGTCGTCGAGACCCTGCAAGCACGGTGATCGTCTGGCCGATCAGCCCGAATCGCGACTCGTCGCGCCGGTCGAGGCGACCCTTGACCGACGACGATCAGGTCGTCTTCGAGCTTGTGTCCCTGCTCGGCGAGCGTCCGCGGGAAGATCGTCACCTCGATCGACGCGTCGAGGTCCTCCAGCACGAAGACGGCCATCTGGTCACCCTTCTTGGTGAACTTCCGGGCCAGGTTGGTGATCACGCCACCGACGACGACGGGCGCGCCGTCCTCCATGTTCGGCAGGTCGATCAGGTTGTGCTCGACCTTGCGTTTGAGCGCCGCTTCGACGCCGAACAGCGGATGGTCGGACACGTAGAGCCCGAGCATCTCCTTCTCGTAGCGGAGCTTGTCGGTCTTGTCGAACTCCATGTTCTCCGGAATCGGCGTGCGCTCGTCGAAGCCGTTCTGGTCGCCGCGTTCGCACCACCGGCGTCACCGTCGCCACCGCTCGCCGCCCCAGTCGCCGAACAGGCTCATCACGCCCTTCTCCGCCTCGCGTCGACGCTTGACCGTCGTGTCGATGATGTGCTCGAACACGGTGAGCAGCGCACGCCGGTCGTGGCCGAGCGAGTCGAACCCACCGCCCTTGATCAGCGACTCGATCGTGCGCTTGTTGAGCACCGCTTCGGGCACCCGCTCGACGAAGTCGTGGAAGCTCGTGAACTGGCCGTTCTCGGCCCGTTCGGCGATCAGCAACTCGACGAGCGCTTCGCCGACGTTGCGCACCGCCGACAGCCCGAACGTGATCGCTCCCGGGCTGCCGACCGGCACCGTGACACCCCTCGGGCAGCTCGTCGGGCGACAGCGCACCGAAGTTCATCAACGATCGGTTGACGTCGGGCGGCAGCACCTTGATCCCCATCGACCGACAGTCGGCGAGATAGATGGCGGCCTTGTCGAGGTTGTTCTTGACGCTGGTGAGCAGCGACGCGATGTACTCGACCGGGTAGTGCGCCTTCATGTACGCGGTCTGATAGGTGATCAGCCCGTAGCCGAACGTGTGGCTCTTGTTGAACGCGTAGTCGGCGAACTTCTCGATGATGTCGAACAGCATCGGGCCCATCTCGTCGCCGTAGCCCTGTTCGACGACACCGTCCTCGAAGCCTGACGCGCCTTCGCCATGACCTCGCGCGACTTCTTGCCCATCGCCTTGCGCAGGTTGTCGGCTTCGGCGAGCGAGTACCCGGCGAACTTCTGCGCCACCCGCATCACGCTCTCCTGATAGATCATCAGGCCGTACGTGTCGCCGAGCACCTCACTCGGCGTCGTCGTGGAAGTACTCGACCTCCTGGCGACCGTTCTTGCGGTCGGCGAAGTCGTAGTGCATGTTCACCGACATCGGACCCGGCCGGTAGAGCGCGAGCACCGCGGCGATGTCGGCGAAGGTGGTCGGCTCCATCGCCTTGAGCAGTTGGCGCATCGGCGGCGACTCGAGCTGGAAGATGCCGATCGTGTCGCCGCGCGACAGCAGTTCGAAGGTCTGTCGGATCGTCGAGGCGATCTGCTCGATGTCGAAGTCGGGGTCGTGCCGCTCGCGGATCATCGCCTCGGCATCGGAGATCACGTCGAGGTTGCGCAGCCCGAGGAAGTCCATCTTCAACAGGCCGAGCGACTCGACGCCGTGCATCTCGTACTGGGTGACGACCGGCGCGTCCTCCGGGTCGACGCCCGACTCGGGCTTGCGCTGGATCGGGACGTAGTCGGTGACGGGATCCTTCGTGATCACCACGGCGGCGGCGTGGATGCCGTCGGAACGCTTGAGCCCTTCGAGCCCCTTGGCGACGTCGATCACCTTCTTGATGTCGGGATCGGTGTCGTACATCGCCCGCAGGTCGGCGGCGGCCTTGTAGCCGTCGGCGTACTTCGGGTGCTGTTCGAAGCAGTACTTGAGCGGCGTGTCGCGACCCATCACCAGCGGCGGCATCGCCTTGGCGATCTTGTCGCCGACGCCGTACGGGTAGCCGAGCACCCGGGCCGCGTCACGAGCCGCGTTGCGCGCCTTGATCGATGCCGAACGTGATGATCTGTGCCACGTGATCGCGGCCGTACCGCTCGGCGGCGTAGCGGATCATCTCGTCGCGGTAGCGGGTCTCGAAGTCCATGTCGATGTCGGGCATCGAGATGCGGCTCGGGTTGAGGAAGCGCTCGAACAGCAGGTCGTACTTGATCGGATCGAGGTCGGTGATCCAGAGGCAGTAGGCCACGGCGCAGCCGGCGGCCGACCCACGGCCGGGACCGACACGGATGTCGTTGTCACGGGCGTACTTGATGAGGTCCCACGTGATCAGGAAGTACGACGCGAACCCCATGTCGCAGATGACCTGCAGCTCGTACGCGAGCCGCTCGACCGCCTCGGGCGGCACGTCCTTGCCCCATCGCTTCTCGGCGCCCTCCTGGGTGAGGTGGCGCAGGTACGCCTCGTCGTCGGCGAAGCCCTCCGGCAGCGGGAAGTTCGGGCAGCAGCGGCTTGCCGAACTCGATCTCGACGTTCGGCCCGCTCGGCGATCCACAGGCTGTTGTCGCACGCCGTCGGGATCTCCCGGAAGAGGTACCGCATCTCGGCGGCGGTCTTCAGGTAGTGCTCGCTGCCCTCGAACTTGAACCGCTTCGGATCGGAGAGCAGCGAACCGGTCTGCACACACAGCAGCGCGTCGTGGGCCTCGTGGTCGTGCTGATGGGTGTAGTGGCTGTCGTTCGTGGCGAGCAGCGGCGCCTTGATCTTCTTGGCGATCTCGAGCAGCTTCGGATTCGTCTCGCGCTGCGCCGGGATGCCGTGGTCCTGGATCTCGATGAAGAAGTTGTCCCGCCCGAAGATGTCCTGGAGGCGAGCCGCCTTCTCGAGTGCTCCCTTGCTCGTCGCCGTTGAGCAGCGACTGCAGCACGTGACCGCCGAGGCAGCCACTCGTGGCGATGAGCCCGTCGGAGTACTTCTCGAGCAGCTCCCAGTCCATCCGGGGCTTGTAGTAGTAGCCCTCCATGAACGCCAGCGACGAGAGCTGGATCAGGTTCTTGTAGCCCTCGTTGTTCTCGGCCAGCAGGATCAGGTGGTAGTAGAGCTTGTTGCCCGCCTCGGTTTCACCGCCCGAGTCGTCGACCCGGCCCCGCCGCGACGGCCGTTCGCGAGCGGTGGTCGTGGGCCATGTAGGCCTCGGTGCCGATGATCGGCTTGATGCCCTGCTTGTTGCACTCCTTGTAGAAGTCCAACGTGCCGTACATGTTGCCGTGATCGGTCATCCCGATCGCCGGCTGGCCGTCCTGCGACCGCCTTGGCGACCATCTCGTCGAGGCGTGACGCCCCGTCGAGCATCGAGAACTCGGTGTGGACGTGGAGGTGGGTGAAGGAGTCGGCCATGAGAGGAGCCCAAATTACTCGCGTGTGACGCACGCGCCGCCAGCCCGCTCGCGGATGCCGATGCTACAGGTACGTGCCGGTCTGCGGGGGTTGCGGCGCGCCACCCGGCTGCTGCCCCTCGGGATCCGCTTGGCCCGGAATCAGTCTGCGCTGCTGCATCTGCTGCTGGGCGGCGAACTGCTGCGCCATCAGGCTCGCCTGGATCCCGTGGAACAGCCCTTCGAGCCAGCCGACGAGCTGGGCCTTGGCCACGCGCAGCTCGGCCTCGCTCGGGACCTCGTCGTGCTCGAACGGCAAGGACAGCGACCGCAGCTCCTCCTGCAGATCGGGCGACAGCGCCTCGGACAGCTCGATCGACCGACCGCTCGTACATCTCGGCGAGGCGCTCGCGCGACGCCTCGTCGAGGTCGGTGCGCTGCGCACCTCTTCGAGCAGCTGCTTGACCATCGACCCGATCCGCATCACCTTGGCCGGTTCGGTGACCGACGTCGCCCGTTCGGCGCCGCGGCGTCGGCATCCGTCCGTGCTCGCGTCGGACGCTCGGCTCGTCGGTGACGACTTCGGGTTGGACGGCGCGTGTCGGACATGGCGGCCGAGTCTCGCACGTCAGCCGACGAGCGCGCCAAGGAGCGGCACATTGATCTCGGCCGACGTCAGCGAACCATGCCGACAGACCAGCTCGAACGGCCCGGAGTCGGCCGCCTCGTAGAAGCTCACCGGCTCGTACGCGCACGAGCGCAACATCGCCGAGGCGGCGCTGGACCGGCGGCGACACCGTCGGCCCGAACCACCCCTCGTCGAGCATCTGTTCCTTGCGTGACCACCCAGGCGACGTCGCCGACCTCGCTCTCGGCGGCTGTCGACCACGCCGGCGACGTCGCCGGAGCGCACAGTGCAACCAGCGGAACCGACCCTCGCCCGACTGCATGCGTGACCGGGCCGCAACAGCTCGTCGGACGGATGGACGATCCGCGTCGCCCACCTCGACCTGGCCGTGATCGGCGGTGACGAGCACCGCGGTTCCCGGCGGCACGGCAGCGATCAGGTCGGCGACGAGCGCATCGGCGAAGCGGAGCTCGGCGTCGTAGAAGTCGCCGAAGCCACGTTCGTGGGCGATCTTGTCGATGCCGTCGTAGTAGCAGTAGACGAACCGCTCGCCCGCGCTCGACCTGATCGCAGCTGCCTCGACCGCGATGCTCGACGGCGCACGCCAGCCGACCGGGTCGCTCCCGCGCAGGTGCGCCTCGCTGAACGCCGACTCCTGCAGTTCGCCCTGGGCGATCGACCGGGACCCGCTGACCGAGGAACGGCTCGAACGGCTGCACCGTCGACGGTGGCTGCGACCGACGCACCTGCTGGTCGCCGACCGCCCAGCGCAGGACGTTCATCACCTCGCCGCCGAGCACCATCCGGTAGCCGATCGAGCCCGTGCTCGCCCGGCGTCAGACCGGTGGTGATCGAAGTCAGCGCCGTCGCCGTGGTCGTCGGCGCCACCGTGTGGATCGACCGCCCCTGCATCGACATCAGCGTCGGCAGCGAGTTCCGCGATGCTCCTGCAGCTGATCCCAGCCGAGTCCGTCGAGCACGAACAGCACGACCGCGTCGGCCGCCGCGACGGCGTCGGGCATCCAGTCGGGCATCGACGTCGGCCCACGACGCCGGTCCGAGCAGCGCCGGCACGATCCCGCGGACGTTGGGGCCCGAGTAGTCCGGAACGATCGGATTCCCGCCTGGTCGACTCACCGAGCGGCAGTCTACGGACTCGGGCGACCCGTGGCCTACAGTGCAGCCGTGCGCATCTCCACCCGAGGCGACTACGCGTGCCGAGCGCTGCTGTCGCTGGCGCTGCGCAACGAGCAGCGGTCCGACCTCGGTGCGCGACATCGCGGAACGCACCGGCCTGCCCCAGCCGTACCTCGAGCAGATCCTGCTGGCGCTCAAGGGCGCCGGGCTCGTGCGCTCCAAGCGCGGCGTCGGCGGCGGCTACATCCTCGCACCGACCCGCAGCCGAGATCCGGCTGTCGGAGATCGTGTCGGCCGTCGACGGACCGATCACGCTCGGCGACTTCGGCCAGCCGCACCAGGACGGCGCCTGCGACCACGAGGGCCAGTGCGTGCTGCTCGGCGATCTGGGACCAGGCCGGCGACGCACATGCGCGAACACCTCGACGGCTACACGCTGGCGACCATCGCCGACATCAGCCGCGGCGAGGCTCCCTGGCCGTCGCTCCCCGCACGCACGAGTTCGCGCTGAGCCACCCTCAGACTTCGGCTGCGTCCAGCCAGGCCTGGAGGTCGGGCGGCGAGCGGGCTGTGGAAGGTCACGCGCTCGCCGGTGCCCGGGATGGTCGAACTGCAGCTGCGCGGCATGGAGGAACGGGCGCGTCGAGGCCGAGGTTCGGTTGGCGCTGGCCGTAGGTCGGGTCACCCAGCAGCGGATGGTTGATCGACGACAGGTGGACGCGGATCTGATGCGTCCGTCCGGTCTCGAGCCGACACTCCAGCCGGGAGACCGTCGCCGGCGACGAGTACGTCCCGACCACCTGGTAGTCGGTACGCGACGGCCGTCCGTCGGCGACGACCGCCATCCGGAGCGGATCGCTCCGGCTCCGACCGATCGGTGCGTCGATGATGCCGTGGGCGGCCTCGGGCACCCCCCACACCATCGCGTCGTAGACGGCGTGTCGCGCTGTGGTCGGCGAACTGGCTCGATCAGGAAGTCGGCGGCGTCCTGCGTGCGGGCGACGACGAGCAGCCCGGAGCTGCCGGCGTCGAGCCGGTGAACGATGCCCGGACGCATCGGTCGCCCGACGTCCTCGATGTCGGGAAACCGGGCGAGCAGCCCGTTGGCGAGCGTGCCCGTCATGTTGCCCGGCGCCGGGATGCACGACGAGGCCGGGCGGCTTGTCGACCACGATGACGTGATCGTCCTCGTGACACGACGCCGAACTCGACCGTCGGCGTCGGGCCGCGGCAGCTCGGTGACCGGGAACCGTCGCCGGATCGACGGCGACCACGCTGGCCCTCCGACGAGGCGCACCTTGCCCGACGGTGCCGGCTCGCCGTCGACCGTCACACCACCGGCGTCGATCGTCGCGTGCCGCGTCGGCTCGACTGAGGTCGCCGATCAGCGCCACGATCCGATCGAGTCGTTGGCCGTCGAGCGCCGCTGGGACCTCCTCGGTGAGCAGATCGGCCGGATCGTCGATCGGCTTCGGTCATGCCACGCCACCCTCGGCCGCAGCGAGACGCTCCCGGCGCGCCGGCGAGGATGGCGTTGAGGATCAACGCAGCCGCCCCCGACGTTGATCGCGATGTCGGCGATGTTGAAGATCGGGAACCACTGGAAGTCGATGAAGTCGACGACCGAGCCGCGGAGCCACGCCTCCTCGCGGAACGCACGATCGATCAGGTTGCCGGCCGCGCCGCCGATCACGCAGACCGATCCCGAACGTGTTCAGCCGGCTCGACTCGCGTCCGCAGCGAGACGAGCAGCCAGACGATCACCACGGTGGCGACGACGGCGATGATCGGGCCGAGACCCTGGCCCCGGCTGAACGCCATCCCGCTGTTGAACGCCAGGTTCAACTGGAGCGTCCAGAACACCTCGATCTCACGGTCGTCGCCGAGCCGGTTGACCGCCCAGTGCTTCGTGAGTTGGTCGGCGACGACGACACCGACGCGAGCAGATCGGCGCACGCCACGGGTGCGCCGTCCAGCGTCGGACGGCGACCGAGCGGTCGTCGTCGGACGTTCGGCCGATCGACCTGCACCGCCGATTATCGTCGTCCGGCGCCACTGACCTTCTCGGCAGCCAGGACCGTGGTCTCGGGAATCGCCTCGAGCCGCTCGCGCGGGATCGGCAGACCGGACACCGCCGGAGTAGCCGTAGGTTCCGAGCTTGATCCGCGCGAGCGCCTCGTCGATCTCGTCGACGGTCTGACGGGCCTGGCTCGACAGCAGCCGGTCGAGGTCACGCTGGACGACCATCGTGTCGCCCTCGCCGCCTTCGTCGTCGAACTGGACGTCGCCCATCTCGCCGTCTTCGATGAGGCTCTCCGCCTCGTCCTCGAGCCGGGTGGCCCGCGTCGATCTCGGCGGCACGGCGGGCTTCGAGTTCGTCGCGCTGCGCCTTGAGGAACTTGACGTCGAAGTCCTTGGTGTACGCGATGCCGTCCTTGCGACGTGCCGCGTGGCGCGGGGATCTCGTGCACCGTCGGAACTTCGTTCGAGAGCAGCGGCGAGGTGCTCGCTGCGGACTTCGTGGCCGGACATCTTCTTGGTGGCTCGTTTCTGCGTCGGGCGCTTCGGCGCGGTCTTCTTGGCTGGCGCCTTCTTGGCCGCAGCCTTCTTCGCCGGCGTCTTCTTGGCTGCGGCCTTCTTGGCCGGGGCCTTCTTGGCCGGCAGTCTTCTTCGCCGCGGCCTTCTTGGCCGCGGTCTTCTTGGCCGGCGCCTTCTTGGCTGCCGTCTTCTTCGCCGCCGCCTTCTTGGCCGGCGCCTTCTTCGCCGGCGGCCTTCTTCGCTGCCGGCCTTCTTGCCGGCGCCTTCTTCGCCGCCGCCTTCTTCGGCCGGCGGTCTTCTTGGCCGCGGTCTTCTTCGCTGCGGCCTTCTTGGCCGCGGCCTTCTTCGCCGGCGGCCTTCTTCGCCGCCGCCTTCTTGGCCGGAGCCTTCTTGGCGGCAGCCTTCTTGGCGGCGGCCTTCTTCTTCGAGGCGGTCTTCTTCGCTGCGGCCATGGAGCTCCCCATCTGGTTCGGCGGTGTGAGCGCCGGACTCTACCTGCTCAGCGCGGTGCGGGCCACGGCGATCATCGCGTCGGCACCGTCGTCGCCCGTCTCGTCGATCTCGGACCGCGGTCGCGAGCGTCTCGGCGGCGACGAGGTCTCGGTGGACCCGGAGCGCCTCGGCGACGCGCCGGACCGGCCGTGACCGCGAGCTCGATCCGATCGGACACGTCGAGGTCGGCATCGCGGCGGGCCTGCTGGATCGAGCGGATCGAGATCCCGGGCCCGGCCCTCGATCTCGAGTTCGTCGGTGACCGTCGTGTCGAGCGCGACGACTCCCGCGTGCTGACCGAGGCCGGTGCTGGCCTGGTCGTCGGAGGCCACCTGCTCGATCGAGTACTCCCCGTCCTCGAGCGCGAAGCCGCCGACGGTCACCACGTCACCGTCGACCGTCCAGTCGCCGGCCTTGTGCGCCTTGATGACGTTCTGGACGTCCTTGCCGAGGCGCGGTCCGAGCTTCGCGGGAACGAGCTTCAGCTCTTCGGTGGCCACCGAGCCGACATCGGTCGTGAGCTCGACCGAGCGGACGTTGACCTCGTCGGCGATCAGGTCGACGAAATCGGCGAGTCGCTCCGCATCGGGCGACGCGACGGTCAGCGACTGCAGCGGCAGGCGCACCCGGCGCTGATGCGCCTTGCGCACCGACAGCGTCGACGAGCAGACGTCGCGGGCGAGATCCATCGATGCGACGAGGTCGTCGTCGGCCGGGAGTTCGTCGACCGTCGGCCAGTCGCCGAGGTGGACGCTGCGCTCCGCCGCCGCCGTGCGAGACCCTCGTGGATCGCCTCGGAGATGAACGGGAGCAGCGGCGCCGTGACCCGCGTGAACACCGAGAGCACGGTGTGCAGCGTGTCGATCGCGTCGTGGTCGCCCTCCCAGAACGCGGTCGCGGCTGCGTCGGACGTACCAGTTGGTGAGCACGTCGAGATAGGTCCGCACGTGCTGGCACGCACCGAACAGGTCGTACTCGTCCATCGACTCGGTCATGTCGGCGACGAGATCGCGCGTCTTCGCGAGCACGTACCGGTCGAGCACGTTCGTCGAGTCGGTGCGCACCGTGCCCCGATGGTCGGCGGCGTTGGCGTACAGCGTGAGGAAGTACCACGAGTTCCACAGCGGCAGCAGGATCTGGCGCACGGTCTCGCGCATTCCCGCCTCGGTCACCATCCCGTCGCCGCCGCGCAGGATCGTCGACGACAACAGGTGCCAGCGCATCGCGTCGGCGCCGTGGCTGTCGAACATCGCCAGCGGGTCGGGATAGTTGTTGAGCGACTTCGACATCTTCTGCCCGTCGTCACCGAGCACGATGCCGTGCGCGACGCAGGACGAGAACGCCGGACGATCGAACAGCGCCGTGGCCAGCACGTGCAGGGTGTAGAACCAGCCACGGGTCTGGCCGATGTACTCGACGATGAAGTCGCCCGGGTAGTGGTCCTCGAACCACTCCTGGTTCTCGAACGGGTAGTGCACCTGGGCGAACGGCATCGAACCCGACTCGAACCAGCAGTCGAGCACCTCGGGCACCCGCCGCATCATCGACTGCCCGGTCGGGTCGTCGGGATTCGGCCGGACGAGGTCGTCGACCATCGGGCGGTGCAGGTCGGTGACCGTCGACGCCGAAGTCGGCTTCGAGCTCGCTCGATCGAGCCGTAGACGTCGATGCGCGGGTAGTCGGGGTTGTCGGAGCGCCAGACCGGGATCGGCGATCCCCAGAACCGGTTGCGGCTGATCGCCCAGTCGCGGGCGTTCTCGATCCACTTGCCGAAGCTGCCGTCCTTGACGTGGGCGGGCTGCCACGTGATCTGCTCGTTGAGCTCGACCATCCGGTCACGGAACTTGGTGACCTCGACGAACCACGACGAGATCGCGCGGTACACGAGCGGCTGGGCGCAGCGCCAGCAGTGCGGATACGAGTGGTCGTAGGTGGCGTGGCGGACGACGACGCCACCTCGGCGAGGCTGCCGCGGTCCTTCAGCGCGCGGATCACGTCGGGGTTCGCATCGAAGACGTGCGTGCCGACCCAGTCGCGCACCTCGGCGGTGTAGCAGCCGTGCTCGTCCATCGGGCAGATCGTCGGGATGCCGGCCGCGTTGCACGCGACCTGGTCGTCCTCGCCGAATCCGGGCGCGAGGTGGACGATGCCGGTGCCGTCTTCGACGTGACGAAGTCGGCGGCGATCACCTGGAACGCCTGCTCCGTGCCGTGCGCCTCGGTGTCGGCGAAGTAGTCGAACAGCGGCGTGTAGCGTCCGGCCGACGAGGTCGCTGCCCTTGAGCATCTCGACCACCTCACCCTCGCCCAATTCGGCCTCGTAGTGCGACCGCAGCGCATCGGCGATGATGTATCGGCGGCCGTCCAGTTCGACGACGGCGTAGTCGATGTCGGGTCCGACGGCGAGCGCGAGGTTCGACGGCAGCGTCCACGGCGTGGTCGTCCAGGCGAGGATCTGTTCACCCGTGTCGAGCGTGAAGCCGACCGTGAGCGCCGGGTCCTGACGATCCCGGTAGGTGTCGTCCATCCGCGTCTCGGTGTTCGACAGCGGCGTCTCGCACCGCCAGCAGTACGCGAGGACACGGAAGCCCTCGTAGATCAGGCCCTTGTCGTGCAGCGTCTTGAACGCCCACATCACGCTCTCCATGTACGACAGGTCGAGCGTCTTGTAGTCGTTGCTCGAAGTCGACCCACCGGGCCTGACGCCCCACGTACGAGCGCCACTGGTCGGTGTACTGCAGCACGCTGGATCGGCACGCGTCGTTGAACTTGTCGATGCCGAACGCGTTGATCTCCGGGTGCCCGGAGATGCCCGAGTTCCTGCTCGGCCTTGACCTCGGCGGGCAGCCCGTGGCAGTCCCAGCCGAATCGCCGCTCGACGCGCCGGCCCCGCATCGTCTGGTACCGCGGGATCGCGTCCTTGACGTAGCCGGTCAGCAGGTGCCCGTAGTGCGGCAGGCCGTTGGCGAACGGCGGGCCGTCGTAGAAGACGAACTCGTTGTCGCCGTTCGGCCCGGCGTCACGCTGATCGATCGACGCCTGAAACGTCCCGTCGCGCTCCCAGCGCTCGAGAATCGTACGCTCGAGCGAGGGGAAGTCGGGTTGCGGATCGACGTCGGGGTAGGACACGCACGCGAGGCTATCGACGCCGCCCGCCTTGGTTCACGTACGTTGCGCGTCGTCGCCGAACTCGTCGTCGGCGATGTCGGCACGGATGAACAGCCCGCCGCTGTCGTCGGTCGGCGTCGTCGCGAACGTCGTCGTCGGATCGTCGTCGTCATCGTCGTCGTCGAGTCGATCGATCGGCCGTCGTCGAACGTCGATCGGCTCGTCGGCGTCGGCGCTCGTCGGCTCGTCGAGCCGATGCGGTCGAGTCGACTCGCGGCCATCGTCGGCACGGTCGATGTCGGTTCCGGTCGGGCGTGTCGTCGTCGGATGCCGACAGCAGCGGCCGGCGAACCTCGCCGAGGCCGCCCGGCACTCGCTCGGTGAGCTCGATGCAGCGTGGTCGCCGCCTCGCGCAGCCGCGAACGCTCCTCGGTGAGGTGACGCTCGAGGTGATCGACGTCGGACTCGAGGAAGTCGCGCCGGGCGCGCAGCGAGTCGACCTCGGTCTTGACGTTCAGGCGCTCGGCTTCGCCGGCTCGCCGAGCCTCCTCGCGCGCCTCGTCGAGCAGCCGTGCCGACATCTCCCGGGTCGAGTCGATCGTCTTGGCGGCCTCGGCGCTCGCTTCGCGCTCGATCCGCTCCGCTTCGGCTTTGGCCTCGGCGACGGTGGTGTCGGCGGTGCGCTGCGCGAGCAGCAGGGTCCGGCTGATCGTTTCGGCCTCGTCGACCGACGCCGCCGGTGTCGCTGCTCGCCGGCGCTCGCCGGTTCGCTCGTCGCGACCGGTGCGGTCGCGCCGCTCTCGGAGATCTCCTGCAGGCGGGCGACCGCCGCTCGGGCCCGGGCCTCCATCGCCGTCGACTGGTTCTGTGCGCGCTCGAGTTCGTCGGCGACCTCGGTCAGGAACTCGCGCACCTCGTCGGGGTCGAGGCCCCGCTTGACGGTCCGGAACTCCGCGGTGCGTACTCGCTGCGGGCTGATGTCCATGTGATGCTCCCTTGTGGTGCGTGTGCCCGTGTGCGGTCAGTCGTCGTAGTCGTCGTAGCCGCGCGGTGGTCGCGGCGGCGGCGGCTTGAGGAGATAGACGCCGGTCGCGACCTTCTCCATCGTTCCGTCGAGGGCGTAACAGATGCCGCTGCCGAAGTCGATCAGTCGTCGGGCGACGTCGCGCTCGGTTCCCTCGAGGTTCATGATGACCGGCATGCCGTCCTTGAACGCGTCAGCGACTTCTTGGGCCTGGTCGAATCGACGGGGTCGGACGGTGTGTGGTTCCATGGCCCCTCCTGGAACGCTCCGGAGTTGTGGTTGATTCGGTGGCTGCGTCGTCGGCCGGCGGACGAACCTGGACGCCCGAGTCGTTCGACCGCCCGTTGGACGGGGGCTGGACCCTGCGGCGGGCGCCGCGACGCCGACGACGCGTCGAAGTCACGCGACGGAAAGCTCGGGCGCGGCGCAACGGTCCGTACGGTCGGCTCGGGTTCGGGCTCCCACCCGCCACGACCATTGCGACCATGCTGAGGCTCGGGCTCACGCGGCGCACGCTGCTGCCGGGCAGGGGGTTCCTGCCCGTCGTAGTCGTCGTAGTCGTCGTACGCATCGTCGGGACCAAGACCCAGGTAGTCCATGGTCTTCTTCCAGAGTGACATGTCTTCCTCCTGAGCGCCGGAGGTTAGCCGCGCCCATCCCCTTCTTGGTGGACTGGGACCGGTCGCGCCCCGAACAGCGCCGATCCGATCCGGATGTTCGTCGATCCGCACGCGACCGCGACATCGAGGTCGGCGGTCATTCCCATCGAGCACACCGCGAGCCCGAGATCGTCGACGAGCGACCGCACGACGCGAAACCCGGGCGCTGCCGCCTCGGGCGCGCAGCCCGGTCGGACCGATCGTCAGCAACCCCGACCACCACGAGGCCGAGGTCGGCGCAGCGCTCGACGCAGCGCGACGACGTCGCCGGGTCGGCAGCCGCCCTTGTGCTCCTCGGCGGTGGTGTTGACCTGGATCAACACTTCGGCACCCGGTGCGCGCTTGGCGATCTCCTCTGGCGATCGAGCTCCGGTCGATCGTGCACCACCGGTCGACGAGCCCGACGAGTTGACGCACCTTGTTCGACTGCAGATGACCGATGAAGTCGATGCGTGGGCGGCGGTCGGCGTCGAGGCGCTCGATCGTCGGTCGCTTGGACAACAGTTCCTGGGCGTAGTTCTCGCCGATCGCCGTGCACCCGGCCTCGACCGCCGCGTCGATGACGCTCGGGGCGAACGCCTTGGTGACCGCAGTGACCTCGACGTCGTGGGTCCACGGTCGCTCGACCGCATCGATCCGCCTCGCGATCGTCTCGAGCCGTCGGCGATCTCGCTCGGCCGAGTGGTGGTTCACCGCAGATCCCGCCCGATCGACGCGACGGTCGCGTGCCGACCGAGGTCGGTCCGGACACGGTGCGAGAACCAGCGGTCGTCACACCCGGTGCACGGGCCGACCACATCGAGCTCGATACCGTGGTGGGCGAGCGCCGACCGCACTGCGGCAGGCACGTCGAGCGCGAGTGCTCCCGTCGACGGTCGTCCCGGCGATCTCGGCCGGACCGACGCGTGCACCCCGTCGGCGACCGGGCCAGATCGTCCTGCCCGAACTCGTAGCAGCACGGTCCGATCACGGGCCCGAGCACGGCCGCGACGACCCGACCGCCGTCTCGACGAGCCGTCGTCGACGGCGACGTCGACGACTCCGTCGGCGAGACCTCTCCATCCGCCGTGGGCACCGACCGTCGTGCCGTCGTCGGCCAAGCAGGAAGATCGGCGCGCAGTCGGCGGTCCAGACGGCGAGGTCGACATCCGCGCCGCTTGGTCACGATCACGTCGCCGACACCCGCCATCGGCGCTCCGACCGGCATCGTCGCCGGTCACGTCGACGACGTCGATGCCGTGCACCTCGTCGAGCCATCACCCACGCGGCGACCCGTGGCGCGGATCTGTCGGGCCGCGAGCTGCGTCGCTCGGCGACGCGTTCGGGATGGATGTCGCCATCGCCGCGGTCGGTCGCCACGATCCGGACCTCGCGACCGGCGATGGTGCATTCACACAGCGGGGAGGGCACCCGCCGACCTCACTTCAGGAACGAGGGAACGTCGAAGTCGTCGTCGTCGTCGGCGAGCGGATCGGCATCCTCGACGTCGCCGAACAGTTCGGTGATCCGAGTCGGCGACGTGCGCGGCTGCGGATCGCCGAGAGCGGCGCGCGTCACCGGATCGTCGGTGCGGTCGAATCCGGCCGCGATGACCGTGACCCGGACTTCGTCGCCCATCTCGTCGTCGACGACCGTGCCGAAGATGATGATGGCGTCCTGGTGGGCGACACCGTGGATGATCTCGGCGGCGGCGTTCATCTCGAACAGGCCCATGCTCGACGGTCCGGTGATGTTGAGCAGCACGCCGCGGGCGCCGTCGATCGCCGACTCGAGCAGCGGGCTCGAGATGGCTGCCTTGGCCGCCGACACGGCCCGCTCGTCGCCGCTCGCCTGACCGATGCCCATGAGCGCCGTGCCGGCGTCTCGCAGGACGGTCTTGACGTCGGCGAAGTCGGTGTTGATCAGACCCGGCGTGGTGATCAGGCCGGTGATGCCCGACACGCCCTGCAGCAGGACCTCGTCGGCCATCTTGAAGGCGTTGAGCACGCTCGTCTTGTCGTTGGCGACGGTGAGCAGGCGATCGTTCGGGATGACGATCAGCGTGTCGACCTTCTCCTTCAGACGTCTGGACACCGTTGTCGGCCTGGACCGATCGGCGGCGACCCTCGAACGAGAACGGGCGGGTGACGACACCGATCGTGAGTGCACCGGCCTCGCGGGCGATCTCGGCGATCACCGGCGCGGCACCGGTGCCGGTGCCGCCACCCTCGCCGGCGGTGATGAACACCATGTCGGCGCCGCGCACCATCTCTTCGATCTCGTCGCGGTGCGACTCGGCGGCCTCGCGGCCGACTTCGGGATCGCTGCCGGCACCGAGGCCCCGGGTGAGGTCACGACCGATGTCGAGCTTCACGTCGGCGTCGCTCATCAGCAGCGCCTGCGCGTCGGTGTTGACGGCGATGAACTCGACACCCTTCAGGCCGGCGTCGATCATCCGGTTGACGGCGTTGACGCCACCTCCACCGACGCCGACGACCTTGATCACGGCGAGATAGTTCTGCGGTGTGCCGACCATCAGTGGGTCCTCCATGTGCTCGCGTTCACCGCGGCATCGTGTTCGTTCAGGGATGCGTGCATCGTGTTGTCGGTCCGAGGACACGGGCCACTCGGCATTCTGCCAGGTCCGGCGACCATCGCGTGGGGACGCTAGCCGCGTCTCGGTGCACTTCATCGCTCGGTCGTCTCCGCCGTCGACACGTCGATCACCGTCGTGTCGGACCCGCCGACATCGTCGAGCACGCGCTGCAGGCGTACGAGACTCTCGATCTGGTCGTTGTCGCTGATCGCCGCTCCGAGACGGACCTCGATGTCGGAGCCGGGTTCGTTCGACAGGATGAACCGCAGGTCGGTGCCATCGGGGACGACCGACATCGAGACCATCCGCGATCGCACGTCCGGAGTGAGCTTCGTGACCATCGCAGCCGCTGCGGCATATCCGGTGTCGGCGTACTGCCCGGCCTCGAGATCGAGCGTGGTCGGTCCCGACACGAGCACGAACGCAATGGGCTGACCGTCGATGACGTCGACGACGCGGCCCTCCCGGTCGAGAATGCGGAACCTGCCGTCGGCGCCCGCCGTGGTCGCAACCGGTTCCCGCTCTCGGATCTCGATGGTCACCGCGTTCGGGAAGTCGGCGCGGACCCGTGCGGTCGTCGACGTACGGGATCTGCTCGAGCCGGTCCTCGGCGGCCTCGGTGTCGACCAGCAGGACGGGTTCGCCGATCAGGTCGTCGACCACCGCCAAGACCGCGTCGGCGTCGGCCCGCCGGGCCCCGGTCACGTCGACGTCGTCGACGGAGAACAGCGACGACCCGAGCAGGGCGAGCACCGCGATGATCACGACGAACCACGGCCGCGCCGATTCCCCAGCGTCGCAGCCGACGGCGCCCTTCTGCACGCCGAACACCGATCCGGCGCTGCCGCAGACGGGGTTCGATCCCGGGGCCCGTGGCGTCCTTCGCGAGCAACGCGTCACCCGTCCCGTCGTCATCGATGAAGACGGGCTCCGAATCGTCGTCGCCGCCGAGTTCCTCGTCCAGGTACACAGCGTCGGGGAGATCGTCGCCACTGCCGATCGCGATCGTGGTCAATACAGCGTCGGGCGTCGCCATGGGCTTGGTGTCGTCCTCGCCGAAGGCGGCCGACAACTCGGCGAGGACATCGCCATCGGTCGCGTCCGGCGCCGGCTCGCCCTCCGCGTCCGACGTCGCCCGCAACCGGCTCGCGCTTCACGATCTTGACGTCGGTGAACTCCGGCTCGGTCATCGGCGGCACCGGGATCCGATTCAGCATCCACCGACTTGCGTCGCCACCGGCTCATCTCGGCGCCTCCTCGAAACCGATCAATCGGATCTCACTCCGCAGCGCATGGCCGGTCCCGGCAGCGACCCGTTCGCGAACGAGTTCCATCAGCGCCCGGACGTCGTCGGCCGATCCACCAGGGTCGGCCTGGATGAAGTTCGCATGCTTGTCGGACACCGCAGCGGTGCCGTGGCGCAACCCGCGCAACCCGAGCTCATCGATCAACTGGCCGGCGCTGAGTTCGTGCGGAATCGGATTGACGAACACCGACCCGGCGTTCTGCCCGCCTGGTTGGTTGGTGCGTCGCCACGCGACGATCTCGCTGAGCTCTCGTTGCGCCGCCTCGGGGTCACCCGGGGTCAGCTGGAGGCGCGCCGACACGACGATCGTCGATGCTGGGAGATCGCTTCCCCGGAAACGCAATCCGAGCTCGTCGGCGCGCAGCGTTCGGTCGGTCGACGTCTCGAGGTCGAACACCGCGACATCGACCAGCGACTCGGAGATGTCGGACCCGTGTCCGCCGGCGTTCATGCGCACTGCTCCCCCGATCGAGCCGGGGACGCCGACGGCCCATTCGAACCCGGTGAGGCCGGCGTTGGCCAGTTGTCGCGCGAGTACGGGCAGCGGTACGGCACTGCCTGCGCGGACGATCGAACGCTCCCGGTCGATCTCGATGTCGGTCGCCATCTCCGCGAGCGAGACGGCGATCCCGCCGAACCCCCGATCTGCGACCAGCAGGTTCGATCCCCGGCCCGACGACCAGCACGGGGAGCCCACTCGAGTGGTGCGCTGCAGCGACGCGGTGCAGGTCGGCGGGGTCGACGACGTTGACGAACAGATCGGCGCGACCACCCACCTTGTACGTCGTGAACGGTGCGAGCGGTTCGTCCGGGCGGGCGAGGTCGCCGAGTTCGGCGAGCGCGCGCTTCGATGGCGTCAGGCGCTGCTACGGGCATCGAGCACCTCCGACGGGAGCGTTGCGATGTCACCACAGCCCATCGAGACCACGATGTCGCCGTCACGCGCCTCGCGCGGCCACGAACTCGACCAGATCGTCTCGGCGCGGGCAGCCACACGACGCGCTTGGCCGGATCGGTCTCGGTGACGGCGTTCACGATGAGCTTGCCGGTCACACCTGGGATCGGCGTGGTGCCGGAGCCGTAGATGTCCGTGAGCACCACGAGATCGGCGTCGTCGAACGCCGCGCCGTACTCCGGCCAGATCTCGGCGATCCGGTTGTATCGGTTCGGCTGGAAGACCGCGACCACTCGGCGCCAGTCCTCACCGCTGTGACGGGTCGCGGCGAGCACCGCGGAGATCTCCGACGGCAGGTGGGCGTAGTCGTCGACGAAGGTCGCTCCGCCGTCGATTCCACGGACGTCGAAGCGTCGTGCGACTCCACCGAACTTGGCGAGCGCGGTGCGAACGTGGTCGAACTCGACGTCGATCTCCAGTGCCAGGGCAATTGCGCCCGTCGCATTCACGACGTTGTGGATGCCACGCATCGGCAGCTCGATCGTCCCGATCATCGCGCCGTAGCGTTCGACTCCGAACACGAAGGCTCCGTTGGCCGCGCGGACATCGACGGCGCGGACATCGACGCCCGCGCTCCGTCCGTACGTGACGGCGTCGTGCGACGCAGCGAGCCGGGACGCCACCTCGTCGTCGCCGCACACCACCTTCGGACCCGGGACCTGTCCGAGGTACCTGTCGAAGCTGTCGACGATCGCATCGAACGATCCGTAATGATCGAGATGGTCGACTTCGACGTTCGTGAGGATCGTCCCGTGGAGCGGGAGTTCGAGATGGGTCCCGTCGCTCTCGTCGGCTTCGACGACCAGATACTCGGCCGCCGGTCCATTGCGCACCCGTGCCGAGGTCGGTCACGTCTCCGCCGATGATGAAACTCGGGCGCAGGCCAGCCTCGAGCGAGCATCAACATCAGCATCGACGTCGTCGTGGTCTTGCCATGGGTCCCCGCAACGGCCAGTGACTTCGCCTGGGCGCAGATCGACCCCAGCATCGCTGCACGACGCAACACGGCGACGCCCGTGGAGCGCGCCTCGTCGAGTTCGATGTTCCGCTCCGGGATCGCAGACGATGCCGTGACCGCATCGACGCCGTGGACGAGTCCTCGATCGTGACCGATCGTGCACATCCACGTTGGCGGCGCGGACTCGGTCGAGCACAGGGTGCTCGCGCAGGTCGCTGCCCGACACGTCGTGGCCCATTTCGGCAAGGGCGATCGCGATCGCGCTCATGCCCGGGCCACCGACGCCGACGACGTGCAGGCGATGCGGGATCGAGAGGTCGAGCGGGACCGGGGGGACGGGGAGCTGTTCGGTCATCTCGGCGTCGATGCTAGGGCGACGCGCTCGATCAGAGCGGCCAAAGCACCCGATCGGTGGACCTCGCCGCGCCGGCTCGCTGCGACGGCCAAGTGGCGCCGAGCGTCGACATCGTCACGCAATGCCTCGATGGTCTCGCCGAGGTGGGACGCATCGGCGGCGAGCGCCGTTTCGGTCATCAACACCGCACCGCCCACGTCGCTCAGCCAGCGTACGTTCTCGGTCTGATGATCGTCAGCTGCGCCCGACCACGGGATGAGGATCGCCGGAATGCCCGTGACAGCCACCTCGTGCACCGTGCTCGCGCCACCGCGCCCGACGAGGACATCAGCGGCTGCGTAGACCGCCGCCATGTCGTCCTCGTACCCCACCACCTGATGAAGCAGCCCGGCGGGCGAGCCGACGAGGTCGATCGCATCGACGAATCGTTCACCGGCGACCTGACGGATCGCCAACCCGCCATCGTCACGATGAGCGCGCGCGTAGCTCGCGATGGCGCCGTTCAGCACACCCGACCCCAGCGACCCGCCCATCACCGCGACGAGAAAGCGGTCGTCGGGCACCCCGAGCCGACGGCGGGCCGCACCGCGGCCGCTGGCGCGGTCGATGGTCAGGATCTCCTGTCGAACCGGCGCACCGGTGACCGTCGCCTTCGGGAGCGGCGAGTTCTCGAAGGCGACCGCGCATGCCGCGGCCGAGCGGGCCGAGAGCTGACTGGCGCGTCCCGGCACGAAGTCGTACGAGACGACGACCACCGGAACGCCGAGCTTCCGAGCGGCGAACACCGCCGGCATGCTGGCGTAGCCTCCGACGCTGACCACCACCCTGGGTTCGAGCGCCCTCAACAACGCGATCGCCTCGCGCCGCGTGCTGCCACATCTTCGGGACGAAGCCGAGGTTGCGACGGCTCAGCGAACGCTGGAAACCGACGACGTCGTAGAACGTGTGCGGGTACGGCGTCGTCGGGTAGCAGCCGCGTCTCGATCCCGCGCGTACAGCCCACGTAGTGGATCGTGTCGGCATCGTGACCGGCGGCGACGAGCGCCCCTGCGACCGAGAGCGCCGGCAGAACGTGGCCGGCCGTCCCGCCACCGGTGACGACGGCGAACACGCTCAGGACGCCACCCGCTGCGCACCGGGCCGGCTGCGGCTCCCGACGCGCCGGGCGACGCTCAGGAGCAACCCGACCGCGACCATCGACACGAACAGCGAACTACCGCCGGCCGAGAAGAACGGCAGCGTGAGCCCGGTGACCGGCATCAGTCCGGTGACGCCGCCGAGGTTGACGATGGCCTGCACACCGAACCACGAGGCCACCCCGCCGGCCACGAGCATGCCGAAGCGGTCGGGCGAGGCGAGCGCGGTCTGGACACCGAACAGCACGAGCAGGATGAAGCCGCCGATCACCGCCCCCGCGCCGATCAGACCCAGCTCGTCGGCGATGATCGCGAAGATGAAGTCGCTGTGGGCGTAGGGCAGGTAGCCGAGCTTGGTCTTGCTCCCGCCGATCCCGGACCCGCTGATTCCGCCGGATGCCATGCTGACGAACCCCTGGTAGGTCTGCCAGGCGAGCTGGTCCTTGTTGCCGGTGACGTCGAGGAACGCCGTGAATCGGTCGATGCGGGTCTGACTCGACACGATGAAGAACAGGCCCGCTGCGGTTGCGACCGAACCCATCAGGGCCAACGGGGCGAACGGGACACCGGCGATCCAGCCGATCGAGAACACGACGGCGCCGAGCACGATCGCCGAGCCGAGGTCACCCTGCATCATGCACAATCCGGCTCCGACCGCAGCGATTGCGGCGAGCGGCAGGAGCGTGCGACGTCGGTGGTTCATCGCCCCGCCTCGACGAGTCAGCAGATCGGCGGTGACGATGACCACGACGAGTTTGAGGAACTCCGATGGCTGCACGCTGAACCCGCCGACACGGATCCAGGCCCGGGCGCCGTTGACACTGCCGCCGATCGTCGGAGCGAACGGACCGAACATCGCAGCGACACCGAGCACGATCAGCGGCATCGTCATCCGCCTCCAGAAATCGTAGGGAATCCTGGCGACGACGACCATTCCGAACAGTCCGAGCCCCGCCCAGCTCGGCCTGGCGAAGAAACACGCTGTACGGCGAGTTACCGCGATTCGCCTCGGTCACCGCCGAGGCGGAGAGCACCATCACGAGTCCGAGCATGACGAAGACGATCACCACGGCGATGATCCCGTACCAGACCCCCGCCGGGGCTGCCCAACGGTTCGCGCTCGGAGCGGCCACGTGCCGGCTGCCGAACGCGTGCGGGATGGCGCGGGCCCGACGCGGTGGGGACGATTCCTGACCCAGCCGAGCGAGGGCGGCCTGACGCCGGTCGTGGACGGAGGTGGTGGATACCATCAGCGGACTCCATGCTGGTGCGCGAGCTCGCGGAAGTGGTCCCCGCGGGCTTCGAACGAGCGGTACTGGTCGAGGCTGGCGCATCCGGGTGACAGCAGCAGCGCGGTACCGGGTCGAGCGAGCTCCGCCGCACGATCGACTGCGGCGGGAAGGAATTCGGTGGTCTCGACCACCTCGACGTCGGCAAAGGCTGCGGCGAGGGCCTCGCGTGTCTCACCGATTGCGATGACGGCACGGATCCGCTCCGGCTCCACGGCCATCTCAGCGAGATCGACGTGCTTGTCCTTCCCACCGGCGATGAGGACGACGTCGTCGAAGGCGTGGATCGCGACCGCTGCGGCATGCGGCGTGGTTGCCTTCGAGTCGTTGTACCACTCGACACCGGCCAGCGTTCCGAGGCGTTCGAGCCGATGCGCCGGTCCGGTGAACTCGACCAGCGCCCGTTCGATCGCCGGCGTGTCGGCAAGGTCGTGACTCGAGCACCATCGCCGAGGCGGCGAGCGCGTTCGTGATGTCGTGGGGCAGGCTTCGTCGCATCGCCTCGGTCGTGGCGATCGGCCCCGCCGGTCCGACGAGCCGTGTGCCATCGAGGTGGTAGTCGCCGCCCGGGCCGAACGTCAGTTGACGGCCGGGAGCATTCCGGAGACGACGCATCACGTCGGGAGCACCGGTGAAGGCGATCGCGACGTCGTCGGGGCGCTGCGCCGCCCAGATCCGCGCCTTCGCAGCCTCGTAGGTGTCCATCGAGGCATGCCAGTTGAGGTGATCCGGAGCGAGATTGAGCCACGCTGCGGCCTCCGCGCGGAAGTCGTGGGTCCAGGCCAGGCGAAAGCTCGTGCATTCGACGACGAACGCATCGTGGTCGTCGTCGATCGCGTCGACGAGCGGGGTCTCGGTGTTGCCGGCATCGACGGTCGACAACCCTGCGGCGCGCAGCATGGCGACGGTCATCAACGTCGTCGTCGTCTTCCCGTCGGTTCCGGTCACCGCGAGCATCGGTCGCGGTCCACCGGGTCGCTCCTGCTCCCACCGGTAGGCGAGTTCGATCTCCGAGACGATCTCGGTTCCGGTCGCTCGAGCCGCCTCGATCACCCGGTGGTGCTCGGGAACGCCAGGGGCCGGGCAGAGGAGGTCGCAGTCGGCCAGCACCTCGCGCAGCGTCTCGATCGCCCGGCGCGTCGAGCAGATCGACACCGAGCCGACCTGCGATCGCCGAGCGTTCCTCGGTCACGACGTCGTCGCCCGACGATCACGTCCCAGCCCCGCCGTTGGAGCGCGCGAACGGTGGAGACGCCGGCGACCGCGAGACCGTAGACGAGGGCGCGCATCACGCCGAGAGGCTGGAGAAGTCGGCGATGAAGATTCCGAGGGCGAGACCGACCGAGATGGCTGCGATCAGCCAGAACCGGATGATCACCGTGGTCTCGGGCCAACCGACCAGTTCGAAGTGGTGGTGGATCGGCGACATGCGGAACAGACGCTTCTTGCGGCCGCGAAGCCTTGAACACACCCATCTGGATCGCCACCGAGCCGGCTTCCATCACGTTGATCGCACACAGGAGGACGATCAGGAGGTGCGCGTTGAGGGTGAGCGCAAGGAAGGCGAGGGCGGTACCGATCGCGAGCGCACCGACGTCACCCATGAAGATCTGCGCCGGGGCCGCGTTCCACCACAGGAATCCGAGACAGCCACCGGCGAACGCAGCAGCGATGACACCCATGTCGAGCGGGTTGACGACCGAGGGGTACAGGTCGCTGTTGCGGAAGGCGAGATACGCGATGATGACGAATGCACCGAAGCCCATCAGCGCCGAACCGGCGGCGAGGCCGTCGAGGCCGTCGGTCACGTTGACGGCGTTGGTCGTCGCCCAGATGATCGCGCCCGCCCAGAGGATCCAGACGACGGTGGGCACCTCGAAGCCGAGTTCGGCGCGGGTGACCGAGATGGTCTCGGAGATGCCGGTGCCGACGACCAGCCACCATGCCATACCGAAGCTGGCGAGCATCGTGATGTAGTTCTTCTGCTTCCAGAAGATGCCGCGGTTGTGGCGCTTGCGAACCTTGATGTAGTCGTCGAGGAACCCCATCAGGGCCATGAACAGCACGCCGGCCCACACGATCAGCGACTGTCGTGCGAAGGGCAGGTCGGGGCGCACGTGGGCCACGAACCATCCGACGAACGCCGCTCCGACGATCGCGAGTCCACCCATCGTGGGCGTGCCCTGCTTCGCCATGTGGTGCTCGGGTCCGAGGTCCTCCTTGCCGAGGATCGGCTGTCCCTGACCGCGGCTGCGGAAGAAGGCGATGAGGTAGCGCGTTCCGAAGAGCGACACGAGCGTCGACACGGAGGCGGCGAGCAGAATGGAGATCACGTCAGGTCCTCGAGTTCCTCACGAGCAACGCGCCGGTCGTCGAAGTCGATCGTTTCCGTGCCGAGGTCCTGTGTCGCCTCATGGCCCTTGCCGGCGATGACGACCACGTCGTCGGCTGCTGCCAGTTCGAGGGCACGTCGGATCGCTGCTCGGCGGTCGGTGATCGGGACCACACGTGCACGGTCCTGCTCGGCCACACCTTCGATGACGTCATCGATGATCGCATCCGGGTTCTCGCCGCGGGGGTTGTCGGATGTCGCGATGGCGACGTCGGCCAGGCGAGCTGCGAGTTCGCCCATGATGGGCCGCTTCTGCAGGTCGCGACGTCCGGCGCACCCGAAGACCGCGAGCACCCGTGCGTCGGTGAGCGCTCGCGCCGCCAGGAGGAGCCGTTCCAGACCGTCGGGGGTGTGTGCGTAGTCGACGACCACGGTGATGCCGCGGGAACGCGTCTCGTCGGTGTCGATCACCTCGAACCTGCCGGGCACCGCGGCGAGCGAATCGAACCCCGTGATCGCGGCGTCGACGTCGACGTCGAGCTCGGTGATGATCGACAGGGCCATCAGCGAATTCGCCACGTTGAACTCGCCGCCGAGCGGCACCGAGACGGTTCGGTCCTTCCACCGGTAGGTGTGGTTGGTCGTCGCAACGGTCACGTCCGTGACATCGTCGTGGCCGATGGTCGTGATGCGCATCGCCTCCTCGCCGGAACGGTCGGAGATCGTGTCGGCCAGCAGCCGGCCCCTGGTGTCGTCGATGTTGATCACGGCGAGCGGCGCGAACCGCGAGGTGAACAGCGCCGACTTCGCCCGGAAGTACGCCTCGGGAGAGCCGTGGAGATCGAGGTGGTCGTGCCCGAAATTGGTGAACGCGACGAGGTCGAAGGCCGTTCCGTCGATCCGATGCAGGGCCAGCGCATGTGACGAGACCTCCATCACGACCGCACGCTTTCCCTGCTCGACGAACTCCGCGAGCTGCGCATGCAGGTCAGGGGCTTCGGGGGTGGTGCGCGGGCCGTGGAGGGTGCCGATGATCCCTGTCGGCCGACCGGCCGCCTCGAGCAGTGCCGCCACGATCTGGGCCGTCGTGGTCTTGCCGTTCGTCCCAGTGATCCCGATCAGCGTGACGTGCCGGGCCGGATCCCCCACGCGATCGCAGCAGCGGGCCCCACCGCCAGCCTGGTGTCGTCGACGACCAGCTGAACGGCATCGCCGACCCCGGCGACGTCGTCCAACCGGTGGTCGACGAGCAGGGCGGCGGCGCCGTGCTCGACCGTCTGAGCGGCGTAGTCGTGGCCGTCGAACGAGTGCCCGCGCAGACACGCGAACATCTCGCCCGGCTCGACGGCACGCGAGTCGTGCGTCAGCCCGTGCACGGCGATCGACGGATCACCCACGAGGTCGACCTTGATCCCTGCGGCGCGGAGACGCTCCGCGATGTCGGCGGCGCTCACGGAGTGGTCGCGTTTGGTCTGCATCACCCATCGCACCCCACGCCGTCCTCGGCCGGCTGGATGCCGAGCTCGTGGACGATGGTGGGCGTCAGATCCGCGAACACCGGTGCGGCTGCCGTTCCGCCGAACCGGTCACCGGTACCGGCGGGCGGCTCGTCGAGTGCCACGAGCACGGTCACCTGCGGATCGTCGACCGGGTAGAACCCCACGAAGCTCGCGTAGTAGATGCGATCGCCGTTCTCGTCGTAGTACGTGCCATTGTCGGCCGCCTTGAAGGCGGTACCGGTCTTGCCGGCGATCGACAATCCGTCGACCGCGGCGCGACTCGCGGTGCCGCGGCACACGACCTGCTGCATCATCTCTGCAGTCTGCTGGGCCGCTGCTTCGGACACGACCCGGCGCGTTGCCGACGGCGCGACGTCGGTCATCGTGCCGTCGGGACCGACCGTGGCCCGCACGAGGGTCGGTGCGACGTACACCCCACCGTTGGCGATCGCGTTGACGGCCGACACCATCTGGAGTGGGGTGCTCGACAGGCCCTGCCCGTACGCAACCGTGACCCGCTCACTGCCCCACAGTTCGTCGGCGGGCTTGAGGATGCCGGGCGACTCGCCGGGGAATTCGAGGTCGGTGGTCGACCCGAGTCCGAATGCGGTCATGTAGTCGTGGTGCACGAAACGGCCCATCCGCTCCTGAATCGTGATCGTCCCGATGTTCGACGATTCGATGAGGATGTCCGACACGGTCATCGCCTCGGTCGGGTGCTCGTGGGAATCCTTCAGGAGGTCGTCGTAGTACTGCTTGCGCCACGGGATCTCGAAGGTCGTGTCAGGCGTCACCACTCCCTCGTTGAGCGCTCCGGCGACGGTGATGACCTTCGCGACCGAGCCAGGCTCGTAGCTGTCGACGGCCACGAAGTTCCCGCTGGTGACGACCGGGTCACCCGTCTCGGCGTCTCGGCGGACCGAGGCGTTGGCGTAGATCTCCCCGGTGTCGGTGTCCATCACGACGATCAGCCCACCGCGAGCGTTGATCTCGGCCACGCGCTCGATGAGCACCTGTTCGGTGGCGAACTGGATCGAACGATCGAGGGTCAGGACCAGGTCGTCGCCGGACACCGGCTGTTGCGAGATGACCTCCGAGCCGGGGATGGTGCGGCCACCGGGTGCGATCTCGCGGCGTCATCTCGCCGCCGGTCCCGGTCAGGATGTCGTCGTACTTCAGTTCGAGCCCTGCGATGCCGCCGCCATCGATGTTCGTACGACCGAGCACGGTCAGGCCGGTTGCACCGCCTGGCAGCTCACGTCGGGTCTCCGCGTCGACGTTGATCCCCGCCCGGTTCAGCGCGGCGATCTGCTCGCCGATCGACGCATCGACCTGGCGGGCGACGTAGACGAAGCCACGGTCCGCAGCTGCCACCTCGGCGAGCAGCTCGTCGACCTTCTCATCCGACAGGTCGAGCAGGTCGTCGAGGACCTGAATGGTGGCAGGACCGTTCTCGATGAGCTTCGGGTTGAGTCGAGATCGCCGCGGCAGGAACCGACATGGAGAGTTCGTTGCCGTGACGGTCGAAGATCGTGCCGCGGTGGGCGACGATGGCGGTGGTTCGGGTCCATTGCTGTGCGCCCGCGGAGCGGAATGACTCGGCGTCGGACGTCTTGAGCATCACGACCCGTCCGACGATCGCAACGAACAGCAGTGACAGGGCGAGGAGCGCGAGGAGGAGACGTCGCCGCGGGCTGCCGGATTTCTGTTCGTGGGCGCGGAGCTCGGGTCGGGGCGCGCTGATCCTGCGTCGAACGGCTTCGTTGCGCTGTGCCCGCGTCTGGCGCCGCCGTGTCGTTCCCCTGGGAGGTGTCGGCGCGCTCCGACGTCGACGATTCGCCGGCGTGCGCTCGGAGGTGTCCCGGGAGCGATGGGTCGTGCGCTTCGCGGTCGACGCCGTCCGGCGTTGCTGCGGCTGTGGTTTCGGCGGCTGCTTGACGAGTGGGGCACGGCGGCGGCTCACGGCTGCCCCACCGACACCGACTTGACGTCGCGGAACTGGTCGAGCGGCCCGGTCTCGACGATCACCCGGTTGGCGTCGTCGATGGTGACGCCCGACGCGGCGAGCTGCTTGGCGAGCTGCATGGGATCGACGTCGATGAATCGGCTCGTCTCGACCGGAAACCATGCCGAGGGCCACGGCCTCGTCGGCGATGCGCTGTGGCGAGCGCAGCACGGCGCGATCTCGCCGGAGCTCGTCGAATCGCGCCCGCTCTTCCTGGACCCGGCGTTCGAGTTGGTCGATCTCGAGCTGGCGCTCGGCGAGTTGCGTGTGGAACACGGCTGCCCCGAGCAGCGCAGCCATGACGGCGACGAGGAGGACACCGCCCGCCACAGCCGGCCAACGCGGGCGCGAGCTGACGACGCGTCAGCGCCGCCTGCTTCTTGCGTCGCGATCGGGGAGCGGGCGCGCGCGCCCGGTGCGCGAGCTGCGACGACCGCCATCAGCGCGCGGCCTTCGGGATGGGCTCGGTCTTCTCGACGACCCGGAGCAGCGCACTGGACGCACGACGGTTTCGGGCTTGCTCTTCGGCGGATGGCCGCTTGGGCACGCCCCGGACCACTCGCACGGTCTGGATCGCCCCGCAGACACAGGGCAGGTCATGCGGGCAGTCACAGGCGCCGGCCGCGACCGCGAAGCGTTGCTTGGCGATGCGGTCTTCACCCGAGTGGTAGGACAGCACGGCCACTCTCCCACCCGGCACGGTGGCCGCAACGGCTTGGTCGAGCGCATCCGGTAGGACGTCGAGCTCGGCATTGACCTCGATGCGAATCGCCTGGAACGTGCGCTTCGCAGGGTGTCCACCGGTTCGTCGGGCGGCAGCGGGGATCGCCGTCGTGACGATCTCGGCGAGCTGTGTCGTGCTCTCGACGGGACGCGCCGCGACGATGGCTTCGGCGATTCGCCGGGCGAAACGCTCGTCGCCGTGGGTCTTGATCACTCGTGCGAGCTGATCGCGGTCGTAGCCGTTCACGACGTCGTGCGCCGACCATTGCTGGTCGTCGTTCATCCGCATGTCGATCGGGCCGTCGTTGCGGTAGGAGAAGCCGCGCTCGGGACGGTCGAGCTGCGGGGATGACACGCCGAGGTCGAACAGCGCGCCGCTGATCTCGGTCACGCCGTGCTCGGCCAATGCCTCGTCCAACTCGTCGAACCGCCGACGGCTCGTGCGCACTCGGTCCGCGAATTCGGCGAGCCTCGTCAATGCCGCGTCGATCGCGTCCGCATCCTGGTCGATTCCGAGAATGTCGATGTCGGTGCGCCGGCTGAGCAGTGAGTGGCTGTGACCGCCCCCACCGAGCGTTGCATCGACGACGGTCCCGGGTGGAACCGCATCGAAGACTGCCGTGATCTCGTCGATCATCACGGGATCGTGCTCGAAGGTGGTCATTGAGTCATCTCGTTCATCTCGTTGAGTCCGACTGCTTCCTGCTGCTCGTACCGCGTGGGTTCCCAGATCTCGATGCGATCGAGCGCACCGAGCACCGTGACAGGGGCCTGGGCCTCGATGGCGGCGTGTGCACGCAGGCGTGGGTCGAGCAGGATGCGGCCCTGCTTGTCGATGCCGGCCACGACGACCGACGAGGCGAACACGCGCTGTTTCGCCCGCGACACCTCACCGGCCTTGACCCGATCGATCATCTCCTGCGCTTCGGCATGGAAGACATCGGCGCTCATGATCCGGACGCACCCGTCGTCGCCGTAGGTCAGGTAACACTGCTCGCCGATGGTGCTGCGGAACGAGGTCGGCAGTGCCACCCGTCCCCGCTCGTCGAGCTGACGCTCGTACACACCGACAAACACAGTCTGATTGCTCCCTGCCTGAGAACCACGAGGGACGCTCCCCCACGACGCACCATCCTGCCCCCATTTCCCCCCATCGTCAACCATTTCGCCCCACTTCGTTCCCATCTCCCCCGTCCGCGGGAGCGGTGAGCGAAGCGACGCACCTGCGGAGGTTCGCTCACCGCACGCGACGACGCCGACGGAGGAATCCGAGAATCGACGCTGCGGCGCCACATCGCGCGGCGCTGCACGCACCGCCTGGGCGTGACGTCAGGTGGAGGCGTTCAGGCCGGCGAGGAGTCGCGCCGGGACGTCCGACGCCAGCGCACTGCTCACGGTCGCGACCGGCCGGAGTCGTGTGACATCGACATCCGCCCGCAACAGCCGCAGGAGCGCCCCGGGGTCGTAGCGGGTGTACCAGCACGCCTGGAGACGCGCCGCCGTCCGGGTCCGGCGCTGGCTGATCCCGACGAGTTTCGCCACCGTCGAGGGTGAGTTCACCTGGACCCAATCCGTCGAAGCACACCAACCGCGAGGCCTCCGTCGAGATCAACGCACCGTCGTGGACTTCAGCGCCGCTGACGCCGACCGCGGAGAACGCCGCGGCGAGCTGCACGCCGAGCCAGATCATCGGGCGGTGGATGTCGTCGGCCCACCCGGCACCGCCCGTCGGCAGGATGACGTCGACCCACACCACCTCGTCGGGAACGAGCAGGACCGCACCGCCACCGCTCCGCCGCCGAACCACCTCCACACCGGATCGTCCACACTCGGCGACATCGACCACGTCATCGCGCTGGGTGGAGCCGAGCACCAGCGCCGGCGCCGTGATCTCGTGGAACCACACCTCGGGCCCGACCGGCTCCGGCAGCGGCATCGCGTGGAACTCGGCCGCAGTCGACCGGCGACGCACCAGCCGGTAGCCGGTCACGAAGCGATCGGCAGATAGCGACGCCAGGTGTCGGGAACCCCGCTCACCGACACGACCACCCATGCGGAGGACCGCGGCGCGCGACACGGCTTCGCGAGGCGCATGCCCGCCTCTTCGGGGGTTCGATCGCGCTTGTCGAGGTTGCACGGCCGACAGGCGGCCGCGACGTTCTCCCACGTGTGGAGTCCGCCGCGCGATCGCGGCATCACGTGATCGATCGAGTCGGCGTGGTTGCCGCAGTACTGGCAGCGGTGATCGTCACGGGCGAAGATCGCCCGTCGAGAGAGCGCAGCCCGACGCACGTACGGAACCTTCACCATGTACCGGAGCCGGATCACCGACGGGCTCGGGAAGCTCATCTTCTCGGAGCGGAAGACCCGACCGTCGTCTTCGAGCACATCGGCCTTGTCGGACAGCACGAGGCAGGTGGCGCGCCGCGACGACACGACGCTGAGCGGCTCATAGCTGGCGTTGAGAACGAGCGCGCTGTACATGGCGGGCGACCCTAGTGAGTCGTCAACTCCCGGCTTCCCACGATTTGCACCATCGCAGATAGTTCACCACATCGTCGGGATCCCATGCATGACCGGGGTCGCCATACTGCGTGACGAGGCGGAACTCGAGGTAGCTCCCGGACGGCACCGGGAGGAACGGACGACGCTTCCACCATCCGGGCGCCGCGGTCCTGCGCATCTGGCGCACTGCCGTCGACCACAGCGACGGTCGACGGACGACCGCTGCGGCTGCCGAGATCACGCCGGTTTCGGCTCCTTGGGCAGGCCGAGGATCATCTCGCCGATGATGTTGCGCTGCACCTGGCTTGATCCGGCGTAGATCGTGCCGGCGCGAGCGTTGAGGAACGTGCCGATCCACGAGGACTGCGTGTTCGCTGCGCCGCCATCGTCCGGACCGAACGACGACGGGGGCTTGCGGCCGTCCCAGAACAGACCGTCGGCACCCAAGATGTCCATCGCCAGTTCGGTGATGATCTTGTGGTGCTCGCTCCAGTGGAGCTTGCCGATCGCGGCGTCGGGCCCGGGATGGTGACCGGCGAGGAATTGCGTCAGCACGCGCTGGCCGAGGTACCCCATGATCTGACACTCGGAGTAGCGCCGCTGCGAGCTTCTGGCGGATCACCGGATCGTCGGTGAGCCCACGCTCCTGGGCCATCGCCTCCAGCCGCTCGTATTCGGCCTTGAAGCGGATCGGACCGGTTGCGGCGGCTTCGCCACGCTCATAGCCGAGCAGCGACATCGCGACGCCCCATCCGTTGTTCACCCCGCCGATCACGTTCTCCTTCGGGGCAGCGGGCGTCGGTGTAGAACACCTCGTTGAACTCGCTGTCACCCGAGATCATCTTGATCGGGCGAACCTCGATGCCGGGCTGATCCATCGGGACGAGCAGGAACGAGATGCCCTTGTGCTTCGGCGAGATCCGGATCGGTGCGGGCGAGCGTGAAGATGTGGTCGGCGAGGTGACCGGCCGAGGTCCAGATCTTCTGGCCGTTGAGCACCCACTCGTCGCCGTCGAGTTCGGCCTTGCAGACCGACGTTGCCGAGATCGGAGCCGGCATCGGGCTCGGAGTAGCCCTGACACCAGACGTCCTCGCCCGACAGGATCCGCGGGATGTAGTGGGCCTTCTGCTCGTCGGTGCCCCACATGAGGATGGTGTTGCCGAGCATCTGGATGCTGAACGCATCGTTCGGACCACCGGTCGGCACACCGGCCTTGGCGAATTCCTCGGCGAGGATGACCTGCTCGGTTGCGCTGAGCCCGGCCCCGCCGAACGCGGTGGGCCAGCCGGGAGCCAGGTAGTTCGCCTCGTACAGCATCTTGCGCCACTCGGTGACGAACGTCTCGAGCTCCTCGCCCTCGAGTGCCCCGATGCCCTGCCAGTTCGTCGGAAGCTTCTCGGCGAGGAATGCCTGGACCTTTTCGCGGTAGGCCTCGGCCTCGGCGGTGTACGTCGGCTGCATCCGGACCGACGCTAGCAAAGCCTTGTTACCCGACGGTAGCCGAGCCTGCGAACACGAGCGACGCCGCCCGCAGCAACGGGTTGAGGTGCTCGACCGGCTCGATCACCGAGATCCCGGCGAGGTTCGGTAGTCGAGTCCTGGTCAGCAGCTCGCGCCGGGTCACGTCGAGGAGTTGATCGCCGAACGCGTCGATCACACCACCGGTCACGAAGACGGTGTCGACGTCGAGGTGGCGCAGGCCGACGCGATTGCTCGGCCGAGCATGATGCCGGCACGTTCGATGATCGACGGGTTCGCCCGACGCAACGGTCGGTTCATCTCGGCCTCGAGCGCAATCGACGACAGATACGGCTCCAGACAGCCCCGCGCCCCACACCAGCACGGCGAGACCGTCGACATCGACGGTGATGTGGGCGAGCGAGCCGGCGTTGCCGTGTGCCCCCGAGAGACGGGTGCCGTCGACGATGCACGCCGAGTCGAGCGTGGCGTCGGCGATCAGGAAGACGAAGCTGGAGATCGCCCTGGCTTCGCCGGCGAGGCGTTCGGCTTCGGCTGCGGCGGCTCCCGCCGAGGCGAGCGTGACCGGACGCTCGGTCAATTCCTCCAGGTGCTCCCGCAACGGAAAGCTGGTCCATCCGGGCACGTACGGTGGAGACACCGTCCCGGCCTGCGCGTCGACCGGGCCGACGCAGCTCACGCCAACCGCCGAGAACGCCGGAACGGTCTCCGGGCGGCCGCGTTGACGCGTCGGACCAGGCGGTCGAGCGCCCGCCACACGTCGCGCGACGGCATCGTGACCCGGTCACGGACGTGGATCGTTCCGTCGGCCCCGACGAGGGCTGCAGCCAGTCGGGATGGTTCGACGACGACGGCGAGAACCGATGGCGCTGGCACGGTGCCATCGTAGATGATGCCGTACCGAGCGGTATCGACCGACTTCCTCGGTCTACCCTGCTCGTCGTGACGACGGACATCACCATCGGACGGCCCGCCGCAGCCTCACCCCGACCAACCCGATCAGACCGACGGAGCGAATCGTACGTTCGCCCAGCTCTTCAGTGCGATCACCGCCAACGTCGGCCGGGCGATCCGGGGCAAGCCCGAGGCGATCGAACTCGCGGTCGTCTGCCTGCTCGCGGAAGGTCACCTGCTCGTCGAGGACGTCCCGGGCGTCGGCAAGACCAGTCTCGCCAAGGCGTTGTCCGCGTCGGTCGACTGCTCGTGGCGTCGCGTGCAGTTCACACCCGATCTGCTCCCGACCGACCTGGTCGGTGTCAGCGTCTACTCCCGTTCGACCGAAACCTTCAGGTTCGAGCCGGGTCCGCTGTTCGCCAACATCCTGCTCGCCGACGAGATCAACCGTGCGTCGCCGAAGACACAGTCGGCACTGCTCGAGGCCATGGAGGAGCGCCAGGTCAGCAACGACGGAGTGAGTCGCCCACTGCCGCCCCCGTTCATGGTCATCGCCACCCAGAACCCGGTCGAGCAGGAGGGCACCTATCGCCTACCGGAGAGCCAGCTCGACCGCTTCCTCCTGCGCATCTCGATCGGTTATCCCGGCCGTGAGGCGGAGCTGCAGATGCTCGATGACGGTGGGTCCGGCGACGCGATCGCGTCGCTCGCCCCCGTCGTGTCGGCAACCGAGGTCCTGACGATGATCGAGGCGGTGCGGTCGGTGTACATGGCGTCGGCGCTCAAGGCGTATCTCGTCGACCTGGCCGAGGCGAGCCGCCATCACCCGGCCATCGAGTTGGGGCTGTCACCGCGCGCCACGCTCCAGCTCGCGGCCGCTTCGAAGGCGCACGCGGCGGCGAAGGGCCGCAACTACGCCACGCCCGACGACGTGAAGTACGTCGGCCTGTCCGCGCTGTCGCACCGCATCGTCGTACGTGCGGACCACGCCTCGCGGTTGTCGCCCGAGGACGCGATCCGTGAGGTGTTCGCCGCAGTGCCGGTACCCGTCGCCCGATCGTGACGCACGATGATGGACCGATCGTGACCGTCCTCGTTCGATGACCAGGTACGGCGCGCTCGCGATCGTCGCAGGGATCGTGTCGATCTCGATCGGGCGAACGTTCGGCGTGATCGAGCTGTTCGTGATCGGCGCCGGTTTCCTCGGCGCCTTCCTCACGGCGCTGGTCTACGTGCTGTCTGCGGACCCCGCACGTGACCGGGATCCGGCGCATCCGTCCCTCGATGCTGGTCGCCGGCGACACCGGCACCGTCGACCTCGATCTGCAGCATCGCGGTGCGTTCCGCTCGACCCGGTTCGATCTCCACGAGCGGGTCCGACGGGCGAACGTCGGCGACCACGTGGCGGAATTGACCGTCGAACCGATGGCTGCCGGCGGCACCGTCACCACCCGCTACCAGCTTCCGACCTCGGTCCGCGGTGTCATCGAACTCGGTCCGCTGGAGGCCGAAGTGAGCGATCCGCTGGGGTTGCTCCGTCGGACGCGGATCGTCGCCGGCAGCGATCAGGTCACCGTGGCCCCACGCGCGCATTCGCTCGGCATGCCGCAGCTCGGGAGTGGACCACTCGGCCGACACCTGCTCGCCCAGGCCCGCCGGCTCGGCCCCGGCGAGTTCCACAGCCTGCGCGAGTACGTCGACGGCGACGAACCGCGTTCGATCCACTGGCGCGCCTCGGCCCGCGGCGAAGCAATTCTCGTCAAGCAGCACACGGTCGAGGGGCTCCGCCGGATGCTGATCCTGCTCGACACCGACCCTGCCTCATACGCCGATCCCGCCTCGTTCGAGCGAGGCGTCACCGTCGCCGCAAGTCTGGTGCACAGCGCCGTGCAGGCCGATCTCGTCACCCGGTTCGTGGCCGGCAACGTCGATCTCCGCGGACCCGACGTCGCCGCAGACACGCTGCGCGTGCTCGCCAAGATCCAACTCGGTACCGCGCACCTCCCGACCCTCGACCGCCAACCGGGCGATGGGGTCGGGCTCCTGGTCGCGATCGCCGGTTCGCGATCGGCGGGCGGGGTCCACCAGCGTGCGCAACGTCGTCGACCCGACCCAGGCCACCGTGGTGGTGACAACCGACGAAACTCCTCGCGGGGCGATCGACGTGTCGGCGCGAACCGAGGCAGAGTTCCTCTCGCGATGGAACTCACTGGTCGGAGGGCCCAGCCGCGTCCGGATGGGACGAACAAGCTGATGGTCGAGCAGCGCGATGCCTCGATCGCGTCCGATGTCATCGCAACCGCAGCGCTGCTGCTCTACTCCGCAGCCGTCATCGGTGGTTTCGCACGCGTGTTCAGTGGATGGGGCTTCTTCGACAACCTCCTGCTGGTCGCGATCGTCGGCCACGGGGTCGCGCTGGCGCTGCGGCTGCTCCGGGTGCCCGTGTGGGTCGCGTTTCCGATCACCGGTCTCACGATGATCTGGCTCGTCGGCGCGATGTTCTACCGGGACACCTACACGCTCTTCCTGCCGACATCAGACACTTGGGACCTGTTCCGACTCGAACTGGATCTCGTCGGCGAACAATTCCGCACCGCCGTGGCACCGGTCGCCTTTCTTGCCGGATGGGACGTGCTCGCCTCGCTCGGCGTCGCCGCGGCCGTCCTCCTCGCCGACACGTTCGCATTCCGGGCCTATGCCCGCGCCGAGGCGCTCGTCCCGGGCGGTGTGCTGTTCGTCTTCATCGCCGCGCTCGGCACCGACCGCATCCGGGTCGCGTCGACGATGGCGCTCGTCGGGGCCGGTGTCGTCGCCACCATCGTGCTGCGCCAGCATCACGCGCCGGCGCGCACGAGCACCGATCGGAATCACCCGCCTCGACGGCGGCCGGGTGATTCCGGTCGCCATCGGCGCGGCGCTGTGCGTCGCGGTGATCGCCGGGTTCGTCGGACCTCGCCTCCCCGGTGCGGGGGCGGAGCCGATCTACGAGACGAAGGGCGCCGGTGGCGGCAGCGTCACGGAGGTGGTCAGCCCGCTAGTCGACATCCGGTCGCGCCTGACCAATCGCTCGACCAGCGAACTTTTCACCGTTCAGGCCGACACGGACTCGTACTGGCGCTCGTCGGCGCTTCCGGAGTTCGACGGCACCACCTGGGGGCTTCCGGAGCGCGATCTGAGCCGGGCCGACGGTGCGATCGGCCAGGGTGTCGCCGGGGCGGTCGAGATCCGCCAACAGGTCACGATCGCCGCCCTCGGTGGTGCGCTGCTCCCCGCGGCTGCCGACCCGGTCGCGGCGACCGGCGAGGGTGACCTTCGGAACGCCCTGCGCTGGAACGCGGACAGCGCCACGCTGGTCAAGACCGGCGGTGATCTCGAAGCCGGTGACCGGTTCTCGATCGTGTCCGCTTCGCCGCGTTTCTCAGCCGCAACGCTGGCGACGGCCTCCTCGCTCGATCCGGGCGATCCGATCTATCTCGAGCTTCCTTCGGACTTCCCCGACGCGGTCGCCACGACCGCCCGCGAGGTCACCGCCGGATCCACGTCGACCTACGAGGCGGCGCTGTCATTGCAGAACTGGATGCGGAGTGAGTTCACCTACAGCCTGGAGATCCAGGAGGGTCACGGCAACAACGCCATCGAGTCGTTCCTGGTCAACCGCGTCGGCTACTGCGAGCAGTTCGCCGGCACCTACGCCGCGATGCTGCGTTCGATCGACATTCCCGCCCGTGTCGCCGTCGGGTTCACGCAGGGCGCCGACGACGGGAGCGGCGAATACTCCGTCCGCGGCCGCAATGCACACGCCTGGCCCGAGGTGTGGTTCGACGGCATCGGCTGGGTGCCGTTCGAACCGACACCGGGGCGTGGGGCCCCGCGCGCCGAGGAGTACACCGGCGTCACGCCGCAACAGGACGAGGGCCCGGCCGGCGGGGACGACGCCACCGAGACCGATGCACCACCGATCACGGCGGTGACCCCGGAGACGACCCTCGTCGACGACGCCGGTGTCCCGACGCCGACCACGATTCCGGCGGCACCCGCCCCCGGTCCTGCGACCGGCGCACCGGAGCCGGTCGTACCGTTCGAATCCGATGACGGGTTCGCAGTTCCGTGGCGTCTCCTCGTTACGCTCGCCGTGCTCGGGCTCGTGGTCGCCGCCCCGGCGGCGATCCGTCGGCTTCGACGATCGTCGATCACGGCGCCGACCGCGCAGCTCGCCCATCTTTGGACTCGTGCCACCGGCGCGCTCCACTCGGTGGGCCTCGACGAATCGCCCGATCGGACACCGGGCGAGACGGCGACGGCAACGGCCGCGGTGTTCCCCGTCGCCTCACGCCCGATGCAGTCACTCGCCGAAATGGTCACCTACGTCAACTTCTCGCCCGACGGTTCCGAACACCTCGGCGACGAAGGTTCCTACGGCATCACCACGCTCGAGAACTGTCGGATCTGGGTCCGTCAGATCGAGCGGGCCGTGACCGATTCGCTCACGCCGGCCGAGCGGGCTCGCCGCTACTTCACGCAGCTGACCTGAACCGGCAGCTCGACTCCGACCCGGCTGCGCCGTTCACGCGCCGAACCGTCGGAGGGCTTCAGTCGACGACGTCGCTCTGCTCGTCGGGGCGACGAGCGTGCAACCACGCAGAGATCGGGAGCTGCCCGAGCTGTTCGCGACCGAGCAGACGGACCTCGGACTCGAGCTTGACCGCCATCAACACGACGAAGAGGAACGCCACGAACGCGGCGATGAAGTTCACGGCCAGGCACGCCACCGTGATCGCCAACCCGGCGACGAGTCCGACCACGAGCAATGCGGATCGACGCCGCGACACGCGATAGCCGCGCTGGGCGAACGTGGGGTCCTGCTCGAGCTCTTCCTCGATTTGCCTGAGGATGCGCTGTTCGTCTTCCGACAGTGGCACGACACCATCATCGCACGTCGAGGAGCGATCCTCAACGCGGTCCTCAATGTTCCTGGTCCGGACCCCACTGCTGGGCCCCGCGTCGCACGGTCCGCAGCTTGCCGGCACGCACCGCGCTCGCCGGACCGATGGCGGCATCGCCGAAGCGATCACGGATCGCATCGAGGGTCTCGGTCGCCGCACCGAGGTCGGGAGCGGCAGTGTCGAGATGGTCGAACGTCAGCTGCATCGAGGCAGGGCCGAGGTTCGATCCACTCACACCGAGCAGCCGCACGCCGGGTGACGGGTCGATGGCGTCGAGAACGGGCTCGATGAGCTCGATGATTTCGGGAGCACGATTCACGCAGTCGGCGGTCGTGACCGATCGGGTGATCGTGTGGAACCCGGCGAAGCGCACCTTGAGCTGCCAGGTCCTGGCTGCAACGTCATGGTTGCGCATGCGTTGGGCCACGGCGTCGGCGAGCCGGGCCAGCTCACGACGCAGCTCCGCATGGGTGTGTTTGTCGTGGGGATAGGTCTCTTCGTGGCCGATGGACTTCGCGTCCCGATCGGGTTCGACCTCGCGGTCGTCGGCTCCGACGGAGAGGAGCGCAAGGTGCCGAGCCTGATTCGAGCCGAGCGCCGTCGTCAGCACCGCGAGGTCGACGTGGCGGAGGTCGCGTACCGACGCAATCCCGAGGCGAACCAGTTTGTCGAGCGTCGCCGGTCCGACGCCCCACAACCGTTGGACCGGCAACGGGTCGAGAAACGCCTGCTCGGACCCGGGCGCAACAACCGTCACCCCCTCTCCGGGGTCGATCCGATCGACGTGGGCGCGAGGTTTTGCCTCCACCGACGCGAGCTTGGCGAGGAACTTGTTCGGAGCCACCCCGACGCTGCAGCCGAGGGCGAGTTCGTCGGCGATCTCGGTGCGGATCCGCTCCGCGATCGTCGCTCCGTCACCGAACAGCCGACGTGCGCCCGTGACGTCGAGGAAGGCCTCGTCGAACGACAGCGGCTCGACCAGTGGCGTGTACCGGTCGAAGATCGCGCGGACCGCGGCGCTCACCTCGGCGTAGTGCTCGTGATCGCCCGGCAGGAACACCGCATGCGGACACCGGTTGCGGGCGATCGCCGACGGCAGCGCCGAGTGCACACCGAACCGCCGGGCCTCGTACGACGCTGCGGCCACCACACCGCGGTTCCCGGTGCCGCCGACGACGACGGGCTGGCCGACCAGTTCGGGGTGGCGCCGCAGTTCGACCGACACGAAGAACGCATCCATGTCCGCATGCAGGATGGTGCGTTGGGCGACGGCCACACCCCGAGGTTACGGCCACACCCGAGGTGGGGGCGCGACTCGTCGGCGGTCGCATCCGGTGTACCTTCCGTCACACATCGCGGGCACGGCATCAGCCGAGCTCGCCACGTTGCGATGGGGGTCCAACGATGATGAAGCCGACACACGACACGACCTGTGGCGGTCGAGCATGATCGCGCGAACGCACGGACGGCGCAAGGGCGTCGCCTTGCATGCGGACTCGTCGCCGCGGCGCTGGTCGCCGCCGGGTGCTCGAGCGACGGCGACTCGACCGAGTCGACGTCGGGGACCGACTCCGACGGCACCGAGGCGCCGGTCGACAGCGAGCCGGCGGACACCGCCGACGAACCGACGGACACCGAGGCACCGGACGACCGAGCCGACGGACGACCGACGGCCACCGACACCAGCGACGTGGACGACACGACGGAGGCAGACCGATGCACCGCACGGACGTGGAGGGCGACTTCACCTCACGTGTCCCCGCTCTCGGTCCGCCCACGGGCGAGCCACTGGGATCGGTCTGATCAACACCGAGGGCGTGCCTGGGCTCGACTTCCCCGACATCCGCATCAACACCGAGGCGACCTTCGCGTACCTCAACGAACACGGCGGGTACGGCGGTCGCCCGCTCGAACTGGTGTCGTGCGTGTCCAAGGGGTCGCCGGAGACCTCCCAGTCGTGTGCCCAGGAGATCGCCGGCTCCGACGTCGAACTCGTCCTGCTGGGCCTCGACCTCTTTCCCAGCTATCCGACATTCGAGGCCTCGGACCTCCCGGTGATCGGTCTGCTGCCGCTCTTGCCTGGCGACTACACGGCGGACGCATTGTTCGTGACCGGAGGCAACGCGACGCTCGCCGCCGGCATGGCTGCCGTCGCGGCCGAACAATTCGATGCACAATCGGTCGGCATCATCAGCGCTGACGCTCCCGGATCGAACGGGACCGAGGCATCGTTGACCGCGTCGCTCGACAGTTGCGGGCATCGAATACACGTCGATCAAGGGCGGGACCGAAGAGACCGATGCGGGCTTCCAGGGTCTGATGTCGCAGGCGAACGCCGACAATCCTGACCTGCTGGTGTCGCTCTACGACGGCCCCGGCTGCATCGGCACGATGCGCGGCCGGACATCGTTGGGCATCACGACCCCCGTGCTCGCACCGAACTCGTGTGCCGCCACCGAAGTGATCGATCAGGTCGGCGACGAGGCACTCGGCTGGATCTTCCTCGGAGCGCAGACGAACGAACCGAGTGCAGCCAATGATCTGATCGCCGAGATCATGTCGCCCGTGCTCGACGTTCCCGCTGACGAGGTCGACCCGAGTGCGCTCGGGCTCGGCGGACTCGGGATCGTCCAGGCCATGACCCTCGCCCAGTTCTCCGACGCCATCGTCAGCGAAGGCGGTGAGATCACGGGCGAGTCGTTGTACGCCTACATGGGATCGACCAACGAGTCGATCTGGCCGTCGGGACTGCCGTTCGAGTGCGGCAGGGCGACCGGCCTATCCGTCCATCTGCACCTTCGAGTTCCCCGTCATCGAATACACCGAGGACGGCACCCTGCAAGAGGTCGAAGGTCTCGAGACGGTTTCGGGCTTCGAGTACCTCCCGTGAGCGTTCGTCGGCGCCGTTAACCTCGGCGCCGATGAACTCTCCCGATCCCGACCGGCCGCTGTCGGCGATCCCACCCGTCGGGGTGCGGATCGGCGCCTTCGTCGCGATCCTGCTCAGCGGGCTCGGCCGGCGGGCTGATCGGCTACTCGCTCGTCGAACTCCAGTGCGAGGGCGACTGCGCCGTTCCCGAGGGCATCGGACTGCTGGTCGGCGCGGTCATCGCGGCCGGCGGCATGGCGATCGTCGCCGTCCTCGTGATGCGGGCACTCGGCGAGTGGCGCGAGACGACCGACCGCGAACGCGCCGGCCACGCGCCGGGACACGTGATGCACGCCGAGCTCCGCACGCTGTGCGACGACATCGCCCGCGAGGCGGGCACGTTCGCGCCACCGGGCACGTCGTGAGCTCGGACCCGGCGCCGTGCCGCGCACGCCACCAAGTCGAGTGCGGTCGACCCGGTCACCGAGTTCGATCGGGCGACCGAAGCCATGGTCGTCGACCGGTTGCGTCGCGCGCGACCCGACGACTCGATCGTCGGTGAGGAGGGGGCGAACCACCGCGGCACCTCCGGGTACGAGTGGCACATCGACCCGATCGACGGAACGGTCAACTTCGTGTACGACCTGCCCGGGTGGTGCACGTCGATCGCCGTCGCTGCACGACGGCACGCCGGTCGCCGGCGCGGTGTACGCACCCGTGGTCGACGAGCTGTACAGCGCCGGGACTCGGCCTCGGCACGACCGTCAACGGTGTCGCGGTCGGCGTGTCCGGTTCGACCGAGCTCGCGACGTCACTTGCCGCGACCGGGTTCAGCTATCACCTCGACGACCATCGCCGGGTCAGGCCGCACGCATCGCCCGGATCCTCCCCACCGTGCGCGACATCCGCCGCCAGGGCAGCGCGGCGCTCGATCTCGCCTACGTCGCGAGCGGGCGGGTCGACCTGTACTTCGAGGAGTTCATCAAATCCTGGGACATCGCGGCGGGCGTCCTGCTCGTCACCGAGGCCGGCGGAACGGCCACCGCGTTCGACGGTTCGGACATCGATGTGACCGCCCCGCGAGGCGTGATCGCGGCCACGCCGGCGCTCCATGCGTCCGTCGTCGGCGGCGTGATCGACTGAATTTCCCCGCATGTTCACCGTCAGCAGGTGAAATGCGGCATCATGTAACTGTGGGTACACGAATCCTTGCGGTCGAAGACGACGAGCGAATCCGTTCTGCGGTGAAGCTCGCGCTCGAAGACGAGGGTTGGATCGTCGACGAGGCCGAGAGCGGCGAGGAGGCGATCGAGCTCTTCCAGCGGTCCGCTCCCGACGTCGTGCTGATCGACATCATGCTGCCGGGCATCGACGGATTCGAGCTGTGCCGCACGCTGCGCCGAACCAGTGACGTCCCCGTCGTCATGGTCACCGCCCGCAACGACACGCACGACATCGTCGCCGGGCTCGAGGCCGGGGCCGACGACTATCTCACCAAACCGTTCGCTCCGAAAGAACTGTCGGCTCGGATCCGTGCCCTGCTCCGCCGGATCCGCCCGGAGCGCCCGGGCACGCCCGGCTGGTCTTCGGCGACCTCGAACTCATCCCCGACGAGGGCAAGGTGCTCCGCGAGGGCGACGAGGTCCACCTGACCAAGACCGAGTTCCGTCTGCTGTGCGAACTCGCCGAGAGCCCCGGCAAGGTGTTGAGCCGCGAGGCGCTGCTCGACAAGGTCTGGGGCTACGACTACTTCGGTGACGGCCGACTGGTCGACGTCCACATCCGTCGTCTCCGCACCAAGGTGGAGAACGACCCGGCCAACCCGCGCCACGTCGTGACCGTGCGCGGCCTCGGCTATCGCCTCCAGACCTGACCGACCGAACGGGAGCCATCTGTGGCCGGTCCCATCCGACGAATGTTGCGGCGATCGAGACCGGCGGCGCTCGGCCTGCGGCGACGCATTCTGTTGATCATCACGCTCGGCTCGATCGCGCTGTCGGTGTTCCTCGCCACGACCACGTTCGGCCTCACCCGCTCGAACCTCGTCAACGAACGCGACGAGGCGGCGATCGCCACGTCACGGCGCAACGCGCTCGGCGTCGAGCGCGACCTGCGCCCGACACTGCCGTCCGACCCGGTTGCCGCCCGTGCCTCGCTCGAACGTATCGGGGTCCAGCGCTACATGATCTGGTATCGCGACAGCCAGTACGGCACCCCGCCCTACACCCGAGACAACATCCCGCCCGGACTGTTCGAGCAGGTCGTCGTCGAGGGGACGCCGGCGCGCCAGGTCGTGCGGGTCGACGACGAACTGAACATCGTCGTCGGATGGTCCGTGCCCGAAGTCGGCGCGTACTTCGAGTTCTTTCCGCTCGACGATGTCGACTCCAGCCTCTCGAATCTTCGAGTGGCGTTGTTCCTCGCCGCGCTGATCACCACGGGGCTGGGTGTGCTCGTCGGGATCTTCTCTGCGCGTCGCGCAGTCCGACCGCTGGGCGCCGCGGCTCAGGCAGCATCGGCGATCGCCGGCGGGCGCCTCGACACTCGATTGGAGTACACCGAGGACCCGGATCTCCGGGTGCTCACCGAGTCGTTCAACGACATGGCGGAAGCGCTCGAGCAACGCGTCGAACGCGATGCCCGGTTCGCTTCCGACGTGAGCCACGAACTGCGATCTCCGCTGATGACGCTTGCGGCCTCGGTCGAGGTGATGGAGGCACGCCGTGACGAGCTTCCCGAACGAGCCCAATCAGCGCTCGACCTGCTGTCGAGCGATGTCATTCGTTTCCAGGGTCTCGTCGAGGATCTCCTCGAGATCTCGCGCTTCGACGCCGGCGCGATCCGGCTCAACATGGAGGAGTTGCTCGCCGCCGAGTTCGTGCGTCAGGCGGTTGGCGTGAGTTCGGCGCCGACGAGCCGGGTACACGTCAGCGAGCGGGCCGAACTCGCACTGATCCGTGGCGACAAGCGTCGTCTTGCGCGCGTCATCGCCAACCTCATCGACAACGCTCGCGCCTACGGCGGCGGCGAGCCCGAGATCACGATCGAAGTCACCAACCCGCCATCGGAGCCGATGTCCCACGTCACGATCGCCGTCGAGGACCACGGGCTCGGCGTCGCCGCGGAGGAGCGATCGCTCATCTTCGAGCGGTTCGCACGTGGTGGTGGCGCGGGGCGTCGAACCGGAAGCGAGGGTGCCGGGCTCGGGCTCTCGCTCGTCGACGAACACGTCCGGATGCACGGTGGGCGCGTCTGGGTCGAGGACCGGCTCGACGGCGAGCCCGGCGCGCGGTTCGTGATCGAACTGATGGCGACGGAGTTGGACGACTGATGCGGCGCATCCTGCTCCTCGTCGTCTCGGCCGGCTTGGTTGCCTCCTGCGCGATCCGGGAGGACACTGCTCCCCGCGAGATCCCGATCGAACAGCGCGGGAACTTCGGCGAATTGGCGACCGGTGACGCTGCCGAGGGCGGCAGCCGCATCTACCTGCTGAGTCCTGTCGGCACCGACGAGCAACCGCGCCTGCGGGCGGTGCCGCGCGAGCGAAGCCGCCACCGCCGAAGAACTGCTCACGTCGTTGCTCGCCGGAGGCAACGAGGACGAGAGCGCGCTCGGGCTGACCTCGGCGATCCCGGCGGACCTCGAGATCGAACAGGCGCGAACGGTCGGGACGCGGTTGACGATCGACATCAACGACGCCCTCGGCGAGCTCTCGGATCTCGGTCTGCGTCAGGCCCTCGCCCAGATCGTGGCGACGGCGTCCGAGATCGATCAGGTTCAGCAGGTGCGGCTGCGCGTCGGTGGTCAGAACCAGGGCTGGCCGACGGGCGACGGTGAGGTCACCGATCGACCGTTGACGATCTACGACTACCCGGGGTTCCTCGAGTCATCGCAGCCGGCCTTCCCGGCGCTGCCGTCCGCCTGACCGATCAGGCGAAGACGTGCGACGCGACACCAGGCGGATTTGCCCATTGAGCCCGGGACAGTCGGCGCCACAGGCGAGGACCACGACTCGCACGGGGGTGATCGCCCCGGTCCGACCGTCGGACCGGGTCGTGATTGAATGGACGTGATGCGGTGGGATTCAAGTCGTCCGGTGCCCTGGCAGCGCCTCATGCGCGAATGGCTGATCTACGTCGCCATCATGGTCGCCGTCCTGGTGATCTTCTTCCGCGACTCCGGCGTCGTCGGGGCGATCGTCGGGCTCCTCGTGTCGGGTCCGCTGTATCTCCTGTTCGGCTTCGTCATGGCCAAGCTCGGCTACCAGCGCCGCTCGTTGAAGGAGATGGGAACGCCCCGAGCCACGTCGGCGAAGGACACCGAAACGTCGGGCGACTCCACCTCGCGCAGCGACCGAGAACGCCCCGCCCCGACGCGGCGGACATCCGGCGGCGGGAACCGACCGAAGTCGAAGCCACGCCGCCGCTGATCTACATTGTCGTGGTGCCCGAACCTGACTGTGTCATCGCCATCGACGCCGGGACCACCGGCGTCCGGAGTCGTGCCGTGTTCGTCGGCGAATCACCCGCCGTCGCGTCATATCGGGAGTTCGCGCAGCACTATCCCGAGCCCGGCTGGGTCGAGCACGATGCCGAGGAGATCTGGGATGCCGTCGTCGACACGCTGAACGACGTCATTCGCGAGGTCGGCCGTGAACGGGTCGGCGCGATCGGCATCACCAACCAGCGCGAAACCGTGGTCGCCTGGAACCGCAGCACCGGCGCGCCCTACGGCAACGCGATCGTCTGGCAGGATCGACGTACCGCACATCGCTGCGACGAACTCGAGGCCGACGGCCATCTCCCGCTCGTACGGGAACGGACAGGTCTGGTCCTCGACCCGTACTTCTCCGGTACCAAGTTCGCCTGGATGCTCGAGCATCGCGACATCCCGGTCGACGACGACCTTGCGCTCGGCACCATCGACGCCTGGATCATCTGGAACCTCACGGGCGGCGAGGTCTTCGCCACCGACGTGACCAATGCCAGCCGCACCATGCTGTGCGACATCCGTTCACGGACGTGGGATCCGGAGCTGTGCGAACTGCTCGGTGTCCCGATCGCCGCGCTCCCCGCAGATCGTTCCGTCGAGCGGTCGGATCGGTCTCACCGTCTCGGCGTCCGGGGTCCCCGATGCGATCCCGGTGAGCGGGGTCGCCGGCGACCAACAGGCCGCGCTGTTCGGACAGGCGTGCGTGAGGCCCGGGATGGCGAAGAACACGTACGGCACCGGGTCGTTCGTGCTCCTCAACGTGGGCGAGGCGTGTCCGCCGCCGACCGAGGGCATGTTGACGACCGTCGCCTGGACACTCGCCGACGGAACGACGCACTACGCGCTCGAAGGTGCGATCTTCGTCACCGGCGCTGCCATCCAGTGGCTGCGCGACGGGATCAACATCATCGACGACGCCGCCGAGACCGGACCGCTCGCCGAGTCGGTCGCGGACACCGGCGGGGTCTACGTGGTGCCCGCGTTCGCCGGGCTCGGCTCGCCGTACTGGGATCCGTACGCCCGCGGCACGATCGTGGGCATCACCCGCGGCACCGGCCGGGCCGAGATCACCCGGGCCGTCGTCGAGTCGATGGCGTACCAGGTGCGTGACGTGGTCGACGCGATGGTCGCGGCCAGCGGCACGCCGATCGTCGACCTCCGCGTCGACGGCGGCGCATCGGTGATGGACCTGCTGTGTCAGTTCCAGGCCGACCAGCTCGGCGTCACGGTCCAACGGCCCGTCGATCAGGAGACGACCGCGCTGGGGGCGGCCTTCCTCGCCGGGCTCGCCGAAGGGATCTGGGCGTCGACCGACGACATCGCTGCCGCGTGGACCCTCGAGGCCGAGTTCGACGCCGGCCGCCGACCGCACCACGGCCGACGCCCTCCACGCGCAGTGGCTGCGTGCGGTCGAACGCTCCCGCGCCTGGGAATCCTGACGCCGCTGCTCCACCCGCATGCCGCCAGTCCCCCGACTCCACTCCCGCGATCACCCTTCCGAAATCCAGGCGGATCACGACGGTGAGCGTCACGATCCGCCGGATTCGTGAGAGTCGGGTCGGCAGCGGTCAGAGGAGGGCGTCGGCGAGCGGCGAGGAGGCTGACCGACTCGTTCACGCTCGTGGATCACCCGGTCGGCCGCCACAACCGTAGGCCCGAGCTCGAGATGCCCCCAGCGAGATCGTCGGGAGCGCCTCGTCGACCTCGCTGAGGTGTTCGCTCCCTGCAAGGAAGGCCGTCAGCCAGCCGACCTGCGGCGACTCACCGACCTCGGCGATGACGTCCTGGTCCCGCAGGACGACCGTCCAATCGGCTTCGATGAGACGCTGGAACGCGTGCGCAGAGCACGTCGAGTCGCTCGCTCGGAACGGCCTCCGCCATCGCCGCGCCGGCGGCCAGCGCCGCAAGGTTCGGATCGGCCCGGTCGAGCTCGACCGATCGCACGTTCTCGACCGACACCCCGTCGACCGCATCGACTTCGTTGGTCAGCAACGGCACCAGCTCGGCCGATCGGCAACGACACGGTGAGTTCGTCGATCACCCGGTCCGGCACCCTGCTCGAGGATCTCGATCGCCGAGCACGTCGCCACGCACGGCGCCGATCCGGCTCGCCACCTGGCCGAGCGCACCTGGCCGATCGGGCATCCAGACGCGCACGACGACGTTGATCATGGGGTCAAGGTATCGAGCGTGTGTGTCAGCCGAGTTTCGGCAGTCCACGCTTCAGGTTTCGGACCGCCTGGTTGATCCGCATCTCGTTCTCGATGAGTCCGAAACGGATGAACCCTTCGCCGCCCGGACCGAACCCGACCCCGGGCGACAACGCGACGTCGGCCTCACGGACGACGTGCGAGCAGAACTCCACCGAGTCCATCTCGGCGTACGGTTCGGGGATCGGTCCCCAACAGAACATCGAGCCTCCGGGCTTCGGCATGTCCCACCCGATCCGGGCGAGGCCGTCGACGAGCGTGTCGCAGCGCGACTCGTAGATCGCCCGGACCTGGTCGGGGAAGTCCTGCGCCTCGTTGAGCGTGACCGTCGAGGCGATCTGCACCGGCTGGAACATGCCGTAGTCGAGATAGCTCTTCAGCTTCACGAGCGCCTGGACCACGTCGGCGTTGCCGAGCAGGAAGGCCGAACGCCAACCCGCCATCTGGAACGACTTGGTCATCGAGTACAGCTCGACGGCACACTCCATCGCGCCGTCGGCCTGCAGGATGCTCGGCGGCTGGTGGCCGTCGAAGCCGATGTCGGCGTACGCGAAGTCGTTCACGACGATCATCTCGCGCTCGCGACAGAAGTCGACGACGCGCTGCATGAAGTCGAGGTCGACGATTGCGCCGGTCGGGTTGTGCGGGAACGACATCACGAGCACCCGCGGCTTGGGCCACCCGACGTCGTACGCAGTGTGCAGGCTGTCCATGAAGTCGTCGGTGAAGGTCTCGCGATCGGACGGATCGGCGAGGAACTTCATCGGCACCTGACGGAGGTCGGCACCGGCGAACAACGGACCGTAGATGTGGATCGGGTAGCTCGGGCGTCGGGACGATCGCGGCGTCACCACGCTCGAGGAGCACCCACATCAGGTGGCTGAAGCCCTCTTTGGCACCGATCGTGTTGGTGATCTCGAACTCGGGGTCGAGGTCGACGTCCCACTTGTTCTTGTAGTAGCCGGCGATCGCTTCGCGGAGCTTCGGCAACCCGCGGCTGAGGGAGTATCGATGGTTCTTGGGGTTGTGTGCCGCCTCGGTGAGCTTCTCGACCGCGATGTCGGGCGACGGCATGTCGGGGTTCCCGAAACCGAGGTCGATGACGTCTGCGCCTGCCCGTCGTGCCTCGATCTTCAATCCATTGATGATGGAAAAGACGTACGGTGGCAGATTCTCGATCCGACGGAACTCCATGAACGCAACCGTAGCCGCAGCTCGGGCCGTGTCCGCGGTGTGATTGCGGTCCGCGGCTCAGCCGATCGGGTCGGCCAGCCCCGGCAGGAGCGCGGCGCCGACAGCGCCGGCGAGCGGACCCCACCTCGCGAACTCGATGCGCGGCGACGGTCGGAGGTGCGGCTGGTAGAGCAGCTCTTCGAACCACCTCGTGATCGGCTCGAGGTAGAGGTCGGAGGCCGCGGCGAGTCCACCCCCGAGGACGATCACCTCGGGATCGAATGCGTTCGTGAGGTTCGACAGACCGAGCGCGACCCAGTAACCGAAGTCGTCGATCACTGCACGCGCTTCCTCATCACCCTCCCGCGCAGCTATCTGGACGTGTTCGCCACGGACCGCCTGCGGGTCTCCGCCGGCGTGTTCGACCACCGCCCGCAGCCGCCGCCCCGTCGCCGCTTCGCGGGCGAGCATCGCCAGCCCGGAACCGGATGCATACCGCTCCCAACAGCCTCGTCGCCCGCACGGACACGGAGGCCCGTTCGGGTGCACCACCATGTGCCCGAACTCGCCCGCGAACCCGTTCCGGCCCCGGTGGAGTACACCGTCGGCGACGAAGCCACCGCCGATTCCGGTCCCGAGGGTGACGAGGATGAGGTCGGTTGCGCCCTTCCCCGCGCCGAGTTGCCACTCGGCCACGGTTGCACAGGTCGCATCGTTGTCGAGCAACACGGCGTGTCCGAGTCGCTCGCCCACTCGTTCGGCGACTGCGAAATTGGCCACGCCGTCGAGATTCGGCGCAGCTCGGAGTACGCCGTCGCGCGTCACCAGGCCGGGAACACCGATGCCGAGGCGGCCGTCGACGCCGAGCTCGACGGCGAGCGCCACCAACGTTTCGACGAGCGGATCGAGGCTGCTCGCACCGCGCGGTGTGGGTCGCCGAACCTCCTGGATGACCCGACCGGCGTCATCGAGCGCGACCCCCAGCGCTTTGGTCCCGCCGACATCGATGCCGACCCGGACACGTGCTCCACTCACGCTTCGGCGCGGACCTTCAGCTCCCGAACGGTGTTGAGAATGCGAACCTCGGCACGACGCCTGACGAAGCCCGGCAACGGCACCACCAAGTCGATGGCGAGGTCGTAACGCACCTCCGTCTTGCCGTCCGGTGTCGGGATGAAGGTGAACGCACCGTCGATCGAGCGCTGGATGTCGCCACGGATCATCGTCCAACCGAGCTGGCGCGGTTCGTCGCTGTAGCGGTACTGCAGGGTGTAGTGGGTGCTGCGGCCGAGTGCGGAGGTCCGGAACTCGACCTGGCTCGGCCGCCCCTCGGTCATCACTCTCGTGGATCGTGACGGCCTTGATGTCGCGGGCCCACTCCGGATAGCGATCGAGGTCGACGGCGATGCCCCACACCGTGTCGGGTGTGGCATCGATGGTGATGATCTCGGTCGCAGTCTCGGCCATGGTGCTCATTCTGGTCGATGGAGTTGGTCGTTGTCGGACAATCGGTCCTGATAGCGCCCGTGGTAAGCGGCCCACAGTCCATTCAGCCCGAACCCGAGAATCGGGACGAGGACGCCGAGCGCCAGCGAGTTGCCCGGGCTCCCGTCGGGGGCATTGGGCCGAGCGATGGCAGTGCCGAGCCCGACGACGGACTGGACGGCCAGCGCGGCCCACATCGTGTTGCGGACGCGCGTCGGGGCGACACCTCCGGACAGGAGATACAGCTGCATGACGGCGACCTGTTCACCCCGGCTGCGTTGGACCGCGTTCCAGAACGACCACAGGAATGCCGCGATCCCGATGAAGAACAGGGCCAGGGAAACGACCGCGGCAATCGACATCACGAGACCCTCGAAGACAATCGTTGCCGCGACGGCGCTGACGACGAACACCGCCGTCGCGATGACGTCGAAGCGGACGATCACAGCGCCCGCTCGATCTCCGCCCGTCACCGGATCAACCGTATCGCTTGCCGGGATCGGTCAGTCGTACACACCGAGCGTCTCGCCGAGACGGCGGGCCAGCACGTCGTACGCGAAATCCGTCTCGACCCGCGCTCGAGAGCGCGCCGCCATCGAAGCGCGCAGGTCGTCGTCGTCGAGGAGCTGTTCGAACGCATCGGCAACGGCTTGGACGTCTTCCGGCTCGTCGATGACGAAGCCGGTCCCGCCGTGTTCGACCGCTTCGGCGGCACCACCCGAATCGCCGGCGACCTGCGGGACGCCGCACGATGCCGCCTCGATGAACACGATGCCGAAACCCTCCTGCTCGAGGCCACCCCACCGGTTCCGGCACAACATGGTGAACACGTCGGCGCATCCGTAGAGCTTCGGGAGGTCGTCGTGCGGAACGCGTCCAGCGAATCGAACCGGCGCATCGAGCTCGTCGGCGAGGCGACGGAGATGGTCCTCCTCACGGCCGCCCCCGGCGATCACCAGCGCGAGGTCGGGCCGCCGGTGCTTGATCCGAGCGACCGCGCGGATCGCCGTGTCGAACCCCTTGCGCGGCACGAGTCGCGAGATGCCGACGATCAGTTCGGCGTCGCGGGGGATGCCGAAGTGCTTGCGCGCTGCGTCACGTTCGGCCTGGTCGAGGACCCGGAAACGATCAGGGTCGACACCGCACGGCACCACCGTCGTCGGCAGCTCCCGGCCTGCGGCATGTTGGGCCTCAGCCGCGGGATATCCACCGGCCGCAATGATGTGGCGGGCGCGACGCAACGTGTACGCAAGTGCCTGTTTCGAGAGTGGCAATCGTCCCGGAACCGTGACCTCGGCACCGTGGAGCACCAAGTCGTACGGCAACTCGAGCGATGGACCGACCAGTCCGAGTGGCACCGCCGGGTCGAGCACCACGAGGTCCGCCCCGACCTCATCGGCGAGATCGTTGATGCGCTTCACCATCCACGGATGTGGGAGCAACACGGGCTCCCGCGTCCGTTCGATGCGGTACGGCTCGTCCGCGTCGAATTCCGCCGTCCCTTCGTACGGGCTGGTGAGCACGGCGAACCGATCGGAGGGCAAACGACGCCACCATTCCCAGAGCAGGGACTGGATGCCGCCGATCTTCGGCGGGTAGTCGTTCGTGACGAGGAGGTGTTTCATGTCTCGGCGGCGGCCCGTTCGTCGAGGCGGGCGCCGGCCCACGCGGCGTGTTCGGCCAGAATCAGGTCGTCGTCGGCACGGTATCGCTCGAGCGTCGATCTGACCTGCCGATCGCGAGGATCGGCGACGTTGCCGACCACGATCAGTGCATTCCGGCGGAGCCATCGCATCTCGCGGCCGGCGATCCACCACCGCCCGTGTCGTTGCTCGATCGTGTCATCGTCGAGGTCGAGCAGCTCGAGGACATCTACGTGCGACTGGACATCGCTCGCGGCCCCGTCGAGCTGAACGGTGTTGCGTCGGCCGAGGCGAACGGAAATGGGACACACGTCCTGGCAGTCGTCGCAGCCGTAGATGCGGTCGTGGACTGCCTCGCGAAACTCGACCGGGATCGGCCCCGGCTTCTGCAACACCCAGCTCAGGCATCGTGCGCCGTCGATCACGCCCGGTGCCACGATCGCGGCGGTCGGGCATCCGTCGAGGCACCGGACACACGTGCCGCAGCCGTCGGAGACGGGCGACGCATCCTGGGGGTAGTGGGCCGTCGTGATGATCGAGCCGAGGACGAAGTAGCTGCCGCTGCCCGGAACGAGGAGGTTCGTGTTCTTGCCGAACCACCCCAGCCCGGCCCGATGGGCGATGGCCCGATCGACGAGCGAGTTGTCATCTGCGAACACGAGGGCCCTGTGCCCCGCGGCCTCGATCTCGGCAGCCACGACGCGCAGCCCCCGGCGCAGCTCTGCGTAGTGGTCGACCCAGGCGTAGCGGCCGACACGCGCCGAGACGCCGGTGGTGGGCGGCTCGGGATCCGTGTCGGTGAGATAGGGACGGGCGGCGACCACCACCGACCGTGCGTCGGCAACGGCACGCCGCGGGTCGGTGGAGCGATCGGGGTTCCGATAGGTGAACTGCATCCCGTCATGGAGTCCGAGCGCCTTGCGCTCGTGCAGCGTCGCGCGGGTGTCGGCGAGCACCTCGGCCGACGCAACGCCGACATGGGTGATGCCGTACGGCGCCACCATCTCCTCGATCCGCTCGATCCGCGGCACTGCGGGGGTGCCACCGCCGTTGTTCACAGTCGGTCGGCCGGGGTGCACGCACGGGCCTCGTCGACGACGGCGGTCGCCCCGATGTCGATCGTCACGTCGAGGTCGTCGGTGCCATTGCTGACCACACCCGACGCCGACAACTGGTCACCGCTGCGCAAGATCGTTGCCGGCGCGCTGGTGCGCAGGATGTCGTCGGGCCCTCGTTCGAAGACGATCTCGGCCAACTCGCCGCCGGCCTGCAGGATCTCGAACCGGCTGCCCTCCGAGGTGAGACCCGAGATCGTGGCGCCCTGCGGGCCCCCGGTCTCGACGCAGACGTCGAGGATGATCCGCGTGTGTGGTTCGGCGAATTGCCCCGGCTCGTTCGTGACGAGACGATCGTCGCACTGCGTGTCGGCGTCGGTCACCGGGTTGACCACCACATCGGCGCCGACGAACGACGCGACGAACGCGCCGGCGTCGCCGATTTCAGCGACCTCGGAAGTCGAGGTCAACGTGCCACTCACCAGTCGCGTCGCGGCGTCCCCCGACGCGTCGACCGCCCGCTCGACCAGTGCCCGATCACCGTTGCCGTCGAAGAAGAAGTAGCTCGAGACCTCGGTCTCGGTGTCGACGGGCTCGAACGGGAGGTGGACCTCACAGCGGGTCACGATGTCGTAGTCGTCGGGCCCGACCCGGACCGCGCCCGGCGCCGGCAGGTCGTCGATCCGCGGATCCACGGTCGTCGACACGGCTTCGACGGTCGGAGCCGGCTCGGCTGTCGGCTGCGTTTCGGGAACCGTCGATGCTGCGGTCGACGTCGGCACCGGCACCTCTGACACCGTCGGTTCGGGGACCGCCGCGACATCGTCGGAGCGCCGATCGTTGACGAACACCAGCAGCCCGATGAAACCGAGGCCCACCGCGAACATCCCGGGGATGAACCACCAGGGAGTCTGATCGCCGGGTCGCTCGATCTCGCCGGTCTCACCCGTCGATTCAAGCGGATAAGCGATCAGCGGATCGACGCCGGCCCGACCGGTTGGCACCGTGTCGTCGTCACCATCAGTCATTGCCGCATCGTAGGAGCCGTCAGCGTGCGAGCTGGGGAACGTCGACCGATTCGAACACGGCGAAGGGAACGAAGTGCGGATCGGCGTCGAGCATGCCTGCTCTGGCGAACAGATCGACCACCCGCTCGGTGTCGCTGACCGCGCGTCGACGCGATGTCGGGACGAAGTCGATCGGGCCGGCGTCGTTCGCCAGGAGATGGTTCACGATGCAGTCCTCGCACGCGGTCGTGTTCGCAGCGACGCAGGTCCGGCAGTCGAGGGTGATGTCGTCGGAGGAGAACATGTGCGCCATCATGCGCACGGGGGTACTTCAGAGTTCGTCGAGGCGTCTGAGCTGGGTCTATTCGACTTCGAGGAACTCGCGGAGCCGTTGGCTGCGTTGCGGATGCCGGAGCTTGGCGAGCGTCTTCGCTTCGATCTGGCGGATTCGTTCCCGCGTGACACCGAATGCCTTGCCGACCTCTTCGAGTGTCTTGGCCTGTCCGCCGTCGAGACCGAACCGCAAGCGGACGATCTCCTGCTCCCGCTCGGACAGCTCGTTGAGCACCTCACCGACGGCATTGGACAGCATCACCTTCGTCGCCGCGTCCGCCGGACTGTCAGCCGTTTCGTCCTGGATGAAGTCGCCGAGGTTCGATTCGTCCTCCTCGCCGACGGGCGAATCGAGCGACAGCGGGTCCTGCGAGTAGCGCAGCAGCTCTCGAACCCGTTCGGGCTCGAGCTGCACACGTTGCGCGAGCTCCTCGATCGTCGGCTCCCGTTCGAGCTCCTGGTGCATCGTTCGCTTGGCCCTGGTCACGCGGTTCATGTGCTCGACCATGTGGACCGGAATCCGGATCGTGCGGGCCTGGTCGGCGATCGACCGGGTGATCGCTTGACGAATCCACCAGGTCGCATATGTCGAGAATTTGAAGCCCTTCGTGTAGTCGAACTTCTCGACGGCACGCATCAGCCCGAGGTTGCCCTCCTGCACGAGGTCGAGCAGCTGCATCCCGCGCCCCGAGTACCGCTTGGCGATGCTGACGACGAGGCGGAGGTTGGCCTGGGTCAGCTCGGACTTGGCCCGCTCACCGCGCTTGACCGCTCGCATCAGCATGCGGTCCTCGACGCCGTCGAGTGTGGTGCCCGCCTCGTTGGCGGCGTCGATCTTCTCGGCGGCGATCTTGCCCTTCTTCGATGAGCTGCGCGAGCCGACGTTCATCGTCGACGGTGAGCAGATCGACCTGCCCGATCTCACGCAGGTACATCCGCACGGCGTCGGCCGACCCGCCTTCCGCTTTCGGACCCCGCTTCTTCGTGCGCCGTTGACGACGTCGGCTCAGCAGCTTCTCGTCGGCGTCGTTCTCCACGACCAGTTCCCGGCGCACACCAACCGGTGTCTCATCGTCGTCGTCCTCGTCGTGGTCGAGCTTGTCGTCGATTGCGATGCCGGCCCCGGAGAAGACCTGCTGGACGTCGGTCAGCACCGTCTCGCTCAGCTCGACGTGGCGGAGCACGTGGCTCACCTGGTCGGCGTGGACCTCGCCGCTGCGTGCGACCACGCTCGACCAGCGCATCCCACTCGAGTTCGTCGACACCGGCCACCGGAGCCGCGAGCGCGTTGGAGGGACCGTTCGTCGCCTCAGTCGGTTCGGTCGGAGCGCTCTTCTGTTCGTCGATGCAGCCAACCTAGCAACGACTCCGCCGCCGCCAGAGCCCGAACGTGATCAGTCTCCCCGAGTGCCATCAGATCGAGACGCGCCGCCCGGTCTTCTTCCAACGACATCGGATCCGTCGAGACCCGTCCGGTGACGGAGCTCGCGCCGTGTCGCAGCGGCAATCAGCGACTGGGCCTCGACCGTCGCATCGAGTTCCAAGTCGGCGACCGAGGCACGTTCGAGCACCTCGCGCGCATCGGGCGGCGCCACGTCGAGGGCGCCGTTGAGGTCGCCCTCCTCGGCCAACGCAAGGAATGCCATTCGGTTGGCGTCGTCGTCGAAGAGCCCTTCGATCAGCCACTCGGCGATCGAATCCCACTCCTGGACGAGCAGGACCAACGCCGCGAACTCGGCATTCTCCATCGGGCCGGACTGGCGCTTGGCCTTCACTTCGATCGACGGTCGGCGCACCCCCCGCTCCGCCAGCTCGACGAGGTCGGCAACCGGCAGGCCGACCTGGGCTGCCACCTCTCCTGCGTAGAGCTTGCGAACGTTGGCGTTGGGATGTTCGTTGACCACGGCCATGGCCTCTTCGGCAAGACGGGCGCGCTGCTCTGGAGAATCGAGACGACGCGATCCCATCGTCCGTTGCAGTCGAAAGCCAAGGAACGGCAACGGCTCGTCGACCGCCTTCGCCAACGCGTCGGGGTTCGAGCGGGCGAGATCGCCGGGATCCTTGCCGGCGGGAAGTCGGGCGACGGACACCTCGACCTGATGCTTCTGCTCCCATTCGTAGAACCGCTCGGCGGCGCCCTGGCCGGCTGCGTCGGCGTCGAACGACAGCACCACGCGGCTCGCATACCGCTTGAGCAGCCGCACATGCTCCTCGGTCAATGCGGTCCCGCAGGTGGCGACCGCGCGCGGGACACCGGCCTGGTGGAAGCCGATCACATCGGTATAGCCCTCACACACGATGATCTGATCGACCTTCGACGCGTCGGCCTTGGCCCAGTTCAAACCGTACAGCGTCTTGGATTTCGTGTAGATCGGCGTCTCGGAACTGTTCTTGTACTTCGCCGGATCGTCCGAGCCCGGCAGGATCCGTCCACCGAATGCGAGGGCTTCACCCGATTCGGAGAAGATCGGAAACATCACCCGGGCCCGAAAGGCGTCCTGCATCCGGTTGCGTCGATTGCGAAATGCGAGACCGACGTCTTGGAGCACGTCGGCCGGCTGGCCCAGTTCACGAGCGAGCAGATCCCAGTCATCGGGGGCCCACCCGAGCTTGAACTGGCGTGCGACGTCACCGTGGAGCTCGCGCTGTCGCAGGTAGTCCCTGGCGGCTCGGGCACCGGGATCCGAGAGCAGCCGCTCGTGGTACCACTCGACGGCGTCGCCCATCGCCTGCGTCAGCTGCTTGCGGCGAGCTCGCTCCTTCGACTGGCCCGTCGTCGTGTAGTTGAGCGACATCCCGGCCTTCGCCGCGAGGTGCTCCACCGAGCCGGGGAAGTCGGTGTGTTCGATTTCCTGGATGAAGGTGAAGACGTCGCCGCCCTTGTCGCATCCAAAACACTTGTATCGGCCGGTCTCCTCACGGACGTAGAACGACGGTGACTTCTCGGCGTGGAACGGACACAGCCCGGACCAGTTGCGCCCGACCCGCTTGAGAGCGACGTAGCCACCGACGACGTCGACGATCGACACCGTGGAACGGATCTTGTCGATGTCGTCGTCCGCGATCCCCATGAGACCACGCTACTTCCGCCGCTTCACCTTGTCCGATGTGCGCGGTCCGATGTGCGCGGTCCGATCTGCGCGGTCCGATCTGCGCGGTCCGATGTGCGCGCTGCGTCGCCGCACGACGCGGTGCGTGGTGAATCCGACCGCAACCGGAGCAAGAAATATCACGCTGAGCGGTCATTTGGGGTGGACCCAGACGAGAACTTCATCTATGGTTGACAAAAACAAGACCACTTCGGGTAGTGCAGCGGTAGCAGAAACGGACACCACCTGTTTGGCCAAGTCGAAATCGACCCTGAATTTACTCAGAGCGTCGCAAGTAGGGGCGCATCGAAACGGAGACGAGATGAGCACCGCAACCACTGAGGCCAGGCATGCGAGACCTGCCGAAAGGCGTCGGCCAGCCCGTGCAGCGATCGGTTGGCACCACGTCCGCGTCGTTCACCCACGGCTCGACCAAGGCATCTCGATCCAGTCGGCGCACCACGACCTCCCCGCCTCGTCGTCATCGCGGGTGGGGAGCGTTCCTCGTCGCGGCCTTCGTCGCAACCACCGTCGGAATCGGCCTCGAGGCTGCTGAACCAGGCCCCGCCCTCAGCGGCGACGCGTCGACCATGGAAGTCGGCATCGACGCCGCCACGCTGGCGCCGGGTTCGATGTACAACGTCGTCGACCAGGTCGGTGCGCGAGCCCTGTGGGCCGAAGGCATCACCGGCGCAGGCGTGAATGTCGCAGTGATCGACACGGGTGTCGCCCCGATCGACAGCCTGGGCAACGTCGTGGCCGTCGCCGATCTCTCCGCGGAGGCCGCTGATCCGTCGACAGCGTTCATCGACACGTACGGTCACGGCACCGCCATGGCAGGAATCATCGCCGGCGCCGAGCCTGGAGCCGACCCGGCCACCGCCGCAGGCCAACCCGAGAAGTTCCTCGGTGTCGCTCCTGACGCCGGCATCGTCTCGGTGAAGATCTCCGGCCGCGACGGTGCGAGCGATCCCTCCGATGTCGTGGCCGGCGTCGATTGGGTCATCGCAAATGCTGAGCGCCTCGACATCAAGGTGATCAGCCTGTCGTACGACAGTGGATCCTCGCTTCCGTACACCGCCGACCCACTGACGGCAGCCGTCGAGCGGGCCTGGAACGCCGGGATCACCGTCGTTGCGATGGCCGGCAATGAGGGCGCCACTGCGGAACGGCTCGCTTCACCCGGCATCGACCCGTTCGTGATCACGGTCGCCGGCGCCGAAGCGACCGAGACCGGACTCTCCATTGCCGACTTCTCGAGTGCCGGCGACGGGGTCCGCAATCCCGATGTTGCCGCACCAGGTGCTCACATCGAAAGCCTCCGTGCGCCGGGCAGCGATGCCGATCTCAACCACTCCGATCTCGGAACGGTCGACGGCGCTTACTCCGACGAGATGCTCTTCAAGGGCACGGGGACCTCGCAGGCGACCGCCGTCACAGCCGGTGTGGTTGCGCTGCTGAACCAGAAGTACCCGGACCTGGCGCCGGACCAGTACAAGGCGCTCTTGACCTCGACTGCCCAGCCGATTGCCGGCTCCGAGACCGACGCTGGCGCCAACCTCGTTCGTGCAGACCTTGCTGCTGTTGCCCCGATCGTCGATGTCACCCAGAACTGGGCACCCGCCGACTCAACAGGCCGCCGCCGACACGAGCGGCATCGCCGCCTGCACCTCGAACACCTGCTGGGGCGGTGCTTCGTGGGGCGGTGCTTCGTGGGGCGGTGCTTCGTGGGGCGGTGCTTCGTGGGGCGGTGCTTCGTGGGGCGGTGCTTCGTGGGGCGGTGCTTCGTGGGGCGGTGCTTCGTGGGGCGGTGCTTCGTGGGGCGGTGCTTCGTGGGGCGGTGCTTCGTGGGGCGGTGCTTCGTGGGGCGGTGCTTCGTGGGGCGGTGCTTCGTGGGGCGGTGCTTCGTGGGGCGGTGCTTCGTGGGGCGGTGCCTCGTGGGGCGGTGCTTCGTGGGGCGGTGCTCTCGTGGGGCGGTGCTTCGTGGGGCGGAGCCTCGCTGGGGCGGAGCCTCGTGGGGTGGAGCCTCGTGGGGTGGAGCCTCGTGGGGTGGAGCCTCGTGGGGTGGAGCCTCGTGGGGTGGAGCCTCGTGGGGTGGAGCCTCTGGGGTGGAGCCCGTGGGGTGGAGCGTCCTGGGGCTGACCACTCGAACTGGCCGGTTCCGTAACACCGGTTCGTAACACGGGAAGTCTTTAAGATCCGCACCGTTGTGGCCGATTGCTACCGTGGTGGCATCGGAACCGACAACTGAGGATCGCGTCACGGCGCCGGTCGATGGTGTCCCGTCGCCAAGCGCTACGAACCGCCCAACCCTCGAAGTCATCGGTCTTTCGATCCTGTTGACCATTGCCGCGTGCCTCGTGGCCGCGGGTATCCCCGATCTCGGCGAAGCGCTTCGACCGTCGGGCTCCTTGGCGGCGCCGCTCTTGGCGCTCGGTTTCGGCACGACGTTGCTGACCTATTTCCGGATCGAGTTCCGCGGCAACGCCATTCTTTTCTCCCTGTCCGAGATCCCGCTGATCTTCGCGCTGGTCTACCTCGATCCGATCACCGGACTCACGTGCCGCCTCGTAGCGAGCCTTGCCATTTTCGCGCTCGTCAAACGTTCCCCCGTGCACAAAGTGCTCTTCAACCTCGCCCTCTTCGGTTTGGAGACCTCGGTTGCGTATCTGATCGCGCGATCCATACTCGCGCCGGACGCCGTGTCGGATGTCGACGTCGTCATCGCATCGAGCTCCGCGGTCACCGCAGCAGGTGTGGTCGGCTCCGCCGCTGTGGCGATCGCCGTTTCACGTTTCGTCGACGACCAACTCGGGCGCATCTTCGACGACCTGAAGGCCGCGTGGGTGCTCGTCGTCAATGCGGCGATGGCCGGCGCACTGCTGAGCCTGTTCTTGATGTCTCCCTTGCTGGCATTGCTCGCAACCGTTCCCGTCATCGCCCTGTGGTACATGATGCGCCGCCACGGACTCCTTGGCCAGCAACTGCGAGACCTGCGTGCCATCCACGGGTTCGCGGGCCGCATCGGGAGATCACTCGACCTCGATGAGGTCGGCGAGTCGGCGGTGACCGAGGCCTCCCGGATTCTTCGGGCCGACCTCGCGCTGTTGGCGGTCGTCGCAACCAAAGGAGAAACCCGGGTGTTCGCCACCGTCGGATCGGGACCGGTCAGCCAACAACTCCGGTCCGCTGACTGGACGAGTCTCGTCGACACCACGTCGGTCGTGGCGACCACCGGGTCCGAGCTCGCGGCTTCGGGCTTCCCCGGGCTCGAGGTGTACGGCGAAGCGATCGTTGCAGTGATCCTCGACGACATCGGGTTGATGGGTGTCGTGATCATGGCCCGCAGCCGCGCGGCCACGACCGAATTCGATTCCGATGACCTCGACCGCACGCGGAGCCTTGCGGACCAACTCGCCGCCAGCCTTCGCCGGAGCTTGCTGCACCGCCAGATGCAATTCGAAGCCGAACACGACGCGCTCACGGGCCTGCCGAACCGGACCACCCTCCAGCGACACCTCGCCACGATCGCCGGCGAGAAGCTCGATCATCAGCACCGGTACGTGATGATGATGGACCTCGACCGGTTCAAGGAGGTCAACGACACGCTCGGTCACCATGCGGGCGACGAGCTGCTCATCGAATTCGCACGCCGAATCTCGACCCAGCTCAGCTCCACGGACTTCCTGGCCAGGCTCGCGGGTGACGAGTTCGCCGTCGTCACCCTTGCCCACACCGACGACGAGGTCACCGAACTCGCCCGTGCGTGTATGACCGCGGCAGCCGAGCCTGTCACGCTCGACGGGCTCTCGCTGGTGGTCACGGCGAGTATCGGCATCGCCCAGGTCCCTGTCGACGACGACGATGCGGAGACCGCACTCCGACACGCCGACATCGCCATGTACAACGCCAAATCGCGCCATGTCGGCGTGGAGGTGTTCGGCGCAGACCTCGATCGTCGTACTCCCGCTCGCCTCTCGATGCTCGGCGATCTCCGACGATCACTCGACGACGGCGGGCTCTCGGTCGCATACCAACCGAAGCTCGACCTGGCCAGTGGCCTCGTCACGGGAGCCGAGGCACTCGCTCGCTGGTACCACCATGCCCGTGGCGCCGTTCCTCCCGCAGACTTCGTCCGGGTCGCCGAGGAGACCGGCTTGATCAAGCAGTTGACCGACAGCGTGCTCGCCCAGGGCATCGCCCAACTGCGCCACTTCCAAGACATCGGCCACCATCTCTCGTTGTCGATCAACCTCTCGACGCACGACCTCCTCGATGTGAATCTCGCGACACGAGTCGCGGGGTACCTGTCGCAACACGAAGTGGACCCCGGATCGCTCACCCTGGAGATCACCGAGTCATCGTTACTCCTCGAAGCGCCTCGTTCGCGCGCGACCATCGAAGAGCTGCACGAACTCGGCGTGCATCTGTCGATCGACGATTTCGGAACGGGCTACTCGTCGCTGAGCTACCTCCGCCAGCTTCCCGTCAGCGAGCTGAAGGTCGACCGGAGTTTCATCGCCAACATGCTGATCGACCAGCAAGATGAGGTCATCGTCCGGTCGACGATCGACCTGGGTCACAATCTCGGGCTCGAGGTGGTCGCCGAAGGCGTCGAGAGCGAACAGATCCTCCAGCAGCTCCGCGAGATCGGCTGCGATGTCGCCCAGGGGTACGCCTTGTCACGCCCGCTCGACGCGAAGCACTTCATCACATGGCTGAACACCGGCCTCTATCCGAGTCGCCGGTTCGATCCGATGCAACCCGAAGCATGGTCGTTGCCCACCGCGCGGCAGGATTCCCCGCTCGCTGCACGCCCCGAGGCGTGAGCCGGCGACATGGCCCGTCGCCGCGCAATCACTTGGTGTCGTCGAACGCCGCCTCGACCAGTTCGGCCTCCCGCTCGGCGCGACGCGCATCCTTGAGAGAGAACCCGACCGACGCCGTGAGCACGATCGCGATCACGCCGAGTGAGAGCGCCGTCGGGATGTGGTACCACTCGGCGATGATCATCTTGACGCCGACGAAGGCGAGAATGATCGCGAGGCCCTCCTGCAGGTACGTGAAACGTGAGTGCATGTCGGCAAGCAGGAAGTACAGCGCACGAAGCCCCAGGATCGCGAATGCGTTCGACGCGAAGACGATGAACTGTTCCTTCGACACGGCCAGGACCGCAGGGACCGAATCGACGGCGAACACGACGTCAGTCGCCTCGACGAGCATCAGTACTGCGAACAGCGGGGTCGCCAGCCGCTTACCGTTCTTCTTCGTGAACAGCTTCTGACCATCGAACTCGTCGGTCGAGGGCACGAAGCGGTGGACAACCTTCAAGAACTTCGAGTTGCCGGGATCGACATGGTCGTTGTCGGTGAAGACGAGCTTCCCGGCGGTGTAGAGCAGGAACGCACCGAACACGTAGAGGATCCAATCGAAGCGTTCGATCAACGCGACGCCGGCGAAGATGAACACCGCGCGGAGCGCCAACGCTCCGAAGATGCCCCAGAACAGGACCCGGTGCTGATATCGCTGCGGCACCGCGAAGTACCCCATGATCAATGCCCAGACGAAGACGTTGTCGACGCTCAGGCTCTTCTCGATCAGATACCCGGAGATGTACTCCCCGCTGGCCTGCGACCCGAACCACCACGCCACCACACCCGTGAACGCGACCCCGACACCGATCCACACCGCCGACTCGATCGCGGCCTCCTTGGTCGACACCTCGTGTGCTTCCTTGTGCACGACGAGGAGGTCGATCAGAAGCATCAGCACGATCACGCCGAGGAGTACCGCCCACTGCCATGCGGCGACATCGATGTCGGCGAGGTTCGCGTCGCGCTCGCTCTCGGCCAGCAGTCCGAACACGATGGAAGTCACGCCTCCATCATGCCCGGAAATGGCCGCATCGCTCAGGCGTTGTTCAGGATCGCCTGAGCGGCGCTCAGGCGAGCGATCGGCACCCGGAACGGGCTGCACGACACGTAGTCGAGCCCGATGCGGTAGAACAGGTCGATCGACTCTGGGTCGCCGCCGTGCTCACCGCAGACTCCGAGTTTGAGGCCCGGCTTGGTCTGGCGACCCCGCTCGGCACCGAGCCTGACGAGGTCGCCCACGCCGGTCTGATCGATGGTGTCGAATGGGTTCCGCTTGAGCAGGCCCTGTTGGAGATACACCGGCATCATCCGACTCTCGACGTCGTCTCGACTGAAACCGAATGTGAGCTGTGTCAGGTCGTTGGTCCCGAAGCTGAAGAAGTCAGAGACCTCGGCGAGTTCATCGGCGCGGATCGCGGCGCGCGGGGTCTCGACCATCGTGCCGATCGTGATCACCGGCTTCTTCTTCATCCCGGCCAACGCGGCGTCGATCTCCTCCTGCACCCAGCTGCGGGCCAGCTCGAGTTCCTCGCGGGTGACCGTGAGCGGGATCATGATCTCGACGATCGGCTTCTTGCCGGCGTCGCGCAACTTCGCTGCGGCGGCGAGCAGCGCCCTGACCTGCATCGCGTACAGACCGGGTTTGATGACGCCGAGTCGAACCCCTCGGGTGCCGATCATCGGGTTGTGCTCCGACCAGCTCTCGGCGGCATCGAGCATCTGGCGGTCCTTCTTGCTGAGCTTGCCCTTCTTGGCCTCCTTCACCTTCAGTTCCTCGACGGATGGAAGGAACTCGTGCAGCGGCGGGTCGAGCAGGCGAATCGTGACGGGGAGCCCGTCCATCGCATCCAAGACCTCCTCGAAGTCGGCCTGCTGAGCCACGCGCAGCTTCTCGAGCGCAGCGGCTTCCTGCTTGGGCGTCGAGGCCAGGATCATCTCGCGGACGATCGGAAGCCGGTCCGGGGCGAGGAACATGTGCTCGGTCCGGCACAGTCCGATGCCCTCGGCACCGAGAGCTCGCGCGTTCGCTGCGTCTTCGCCGGTGTCTGCATTCGCTCGCACCGCAAGCTTCCCCTTGCGCACCTGATCGGCCCATCCGAGGATGGTGTCGAACTCGGCTGGCGGCTTCGCGTCCTCCAGCGCCATGGCACCGAGCACGACGGTTCCGGTCGTCCCGTCGATCGAGATCTCGTCGCCTTCGCGCACGACGATGTCGCCGACGCTGAACTCCTTGCCCTTGATCTTGATCGCCTCGGCTCCGACGACTGCGGGCGTGCCCCAGCCGCGAGCGACGACCGCTGCGTGGCTGACGAGACCGCCACGGGCGGTCAGGATCCCCTGCGAGACCATCATGCCGTGCACGTCCTCGGGGCTGGTCTCGTTGCGGACGAGGATCACGTCCTCGCCGCGCTCGTCGGCATCGACCGCATGGTCGGCGGTGAAGTACACCTTGCCGACGGCCGCGCCGGGTGAGGCACCGAGACCGGTCGCGACCGTGATCCCCGCACCTGCGAATTGCGGGTGCAGCACGGCATCGAGGTGTCCCTCGCTGACCCGGAGCAGCGCCTCGTCCCGGCTGATCTTCCAGCGGCCGCCCTTGCCGTCCCGCGTGCCCTTGGTCATGTCGACCGCCATCTTCAGCGCAGCTGCGCCGGTGCGTTTGCCGATGCGGGTCTGGAGCATCCACAGCTTGCCCTGCTCGATGGTGAACTCGGTGTCGCACATGTCCTGGTAGTGCGCCTCGAGCCGCACGAAGATGTCGAGCAGTTCCTTGTAGATCTTGGGGAACTCGCGCTTCATCTCGTCGAGGGATTCGGTGTTGCGGATGCCCGCCACAACGTCTTCACCTTGCGCATTGATGAGGAAGTCGCCGTACGGATGGTTCTCCCCGGTCGCTGCGTTGCGGGTGAATCCCACGCCGGTCGCGGAGTTGTCGTCGCGGTTACCGAACACCATGGCCTGGACGTTCACCGCCGTCCCCAGCTCGTGGCTGAGCTTCTCACGGACTCGGTAGGCGATCGCGCGCGCGCCGTTCCACGACTTGAACACGGCCTCGACCGCACCGCGGAGCTGCAGGCTCGGTTGCTGCGGGAAACTCTCTGCCGGTCGCCTTCTTGACCGCCTTGAGGTAGATCGTGCACAGGTCTTTCAGCACCTCGACGTCGAGGTTGGCGTCGTTGGTCGTGCCCGCCTTCTCCTTGGCGGCTTCCAGCGGTTCCTCGAACAGCTCACCATCGACGCCCAGCACGATCCTGCCGTACATCGCAATGAAGCGGCGATAGGAGTCGTAGGCAAATCGCTCGTTCGCGGTCACCGCGGCGAGACCCTCGACGCTCTCGTCGTTGAGCCCGAGGTTGAGGACGGTGTCCATCATGCCGGGCATCGAGTACTTGGCTCCGGACCGGACCGAGACCAGCAGCGGGTCGTGCGGGTCGCCGAGTTTGCGACCCATCTCCTTCTCGAGCTTGAGGACCTCCCCGGCGATCTCGTCGTCGAGCCCGTCGGGCCATCCACCGTGCATGTAGTCACGACTTGCATCGGTCGAGATCGTGAAACCCGGGGGGACGGGCAGCTTGAGGCCCGAGGTCATCTCGGCGAGGTTGGCCCCTTTCCCGCCGAGCAGGTCCTTGTACTCCATCGGAGGGCGGCGGTGCTTGTGGGCGAAGCTGAAGACATAAGGCATACGGGTGTGCATCATACGGCCCGTGTCAATGACCGACGACGAAGCGTGATGGCTTCTTCCGCGTCCTAGCCTGGGGTGATGTTCCGGCTCTTCGGCTTCGACGTGAAGGTGCAGTCGGGGTTCGTCATGTTCATGGTTCTGATCATGTTCCTGTACCGGAGTCCCTTCGGATTGTGGCTCGCGGGTTCGATCGCCGTGCTCACCCTCGTCCACGAGCTCGGCCACGCCGTCGCAGCGCGACGCACCGGAGCGCATGCCGAGATCTCACTGGGCTTCCTCGCTGGCTACGCCTCGTACCGGCCAACCCGCAAGTTGAGCCGCGCCGAGCAGGCGTGGATCTCGTTCGCGGGCCCCTTCGTCCAAATCAGCGTGAGCGTCGCCGTCCTCGTTGCCATGGGCGTCAACCCCGTCGAGCCCTCGTCGGCGTCGAGCTCACCGGCAGCTGCCGCCATCTGGTGGGCAGGACCGGCGATCGGTGCGCTGAACCTGATTCCCGTGCTGCCACTCGACGGCGGCAACATCGTCACGTACGGGCTCGACCGGTTGGTTCCGGGACGAGCCCGCCGGTACATGCTGTACTTCTCGATCGCTGCCACCTTGGGCGCAGCCGCCGTGCTCGTGGGCACCGGCTACCGCGGGTTCGTCCTGTTCATCGGGTTCCTGTTGATCACCCAGCTGCAGATGCTCAACGCCGGGAAGCCGCAGCACGCGCAGCGGTCGGTGTGGGAAGCCGCCGCGGAGGCGCTACAGGCCGGAAAGCAGGCGAAGGCCCGCCGGATGCTGCTCGCAGCACTGAGCCACCCCCAGCCGACGGCCGGCGTGCCCGATCTGGCGCTTGCACCGGCCGACGCTTCGGCGCTCATCGACCTGCTCCCCGACCCACTCCCCCACGGCGACCCCGGCAACGAATACGTTCTCGCCCACCTGCTCCTGACCACCCGCCGCTACGACGAGGCTGCGCACTACGCCGCCGGATCGTTCAGCCGGTATCCGAACACGCTCAGCGCCGCGATCGTCTCTCGAGCCGCGGCGGCGCTCGGCGACCAGGCCACCGCGATCGGCTGGCTCCAGACCGCGGCCGACGCCGGCACCTCGGTCGCCGGCCTCGCAACCACGATCGACCGGGCACCCGAGCTCACCGAGATGCGTCTGCACCCCGACGTGGTTCGGATCCGCCGCTCACTCGTCCCGATCACCTGACATCCGCTGCAGCCCGCTCCACCATGGTGGGTCCGGGGGACGGGGTCAGGCGAGGTGGGCGGGAGGGCGGCCGACGTCGGCGCCGCGCTTCACGTATGCAAGGCCGATGCCGCCCTCGCCAGTCGTGCTCGTGACGACGCCGACCTCGTTGCCGTCTGCGTCGTGAACCGCATCCCCGGCGGCGGCACCGGGTGTGACGTCGACGATGCGCAGCGAGCGCGGCGCATCAGCGCCACGGGAGTCCATCCGCTCGACCAACTCCTGGCCTGGATAGCACCCCTTCTGGAAGTTGGCAGCGAGCAGCACCACACCCGTCATCGCCGGAATCGTCCTGCCGGGCTCGATCTCGGCGCCCATCCGGGGCCAGCCTGCGCTGATACGGGCGAGTTCGTGTTCGACGGATGGCGATTCGACGGTGGCCTCCTCGAGCGACGTTTCGGCGGCGACCCGGATCTTGAACCGGTCGAGCCGCGCGAGCAGGGCGGCGCCGAACCCTGCGTCGGCATCGAGCACGAACACGTCGTCGGCGGTGCGGCGAATTCGGGCCAGCACGTCGATCTTGCCGGTTGGATCCAGGACGAGCGTCCAGCGCGCAGCTCCCACCTCCAGATCACGGATCTCCTGGGCGATCTGCGATTGGAGATAGCTCTGGGCATCGGCGCCGGAGACCGTCACCGTGTCGCGGACACGGTCGTCGATGAAGGCGGCGGTCTGGGTCACGGCGTCGTCGGTGTCCACACCGCCAGTCTGCCGTGGCACACTGCGAACGACATGAGCGACGACGACGCCATCTCCCCCGATTTCATCGACGGTCCCGACGACGGGTCGCCACTCGATCAGCTCGCCCAGCGGGCGGTCGGCGCGCTGCTCGGTCTGCTGCGACGGGCCAACGCACTCGCTGGGGGGGTGCTCATCTTCGCGTTCGTCGCCTGCGTCGGCAGTTACCTGCTCGGGATCGGTGCCCTCGACGGAGGCGCCCGCTCGGCGTGGATCTTCCTCGGAGGGATGGGTGTCGTCGTCGGCGTCGGATCGGTCCTCCTCGCCATGTGGCGACTGTGGATGGTGCGTCGTGGGAGCGACGCCCTGGTCGGCGAGATCCGGCGTTTCATCGGTGGCGACCACGACGCCGAACGGACCGTACTCGAGACCGTCGAGGTCACCGAAGTGTCGGGCGACGAGAGCATCGTCCAGGTCTCACGCCAGTTCTTCTCGATGCGCGACGGCGTCAACCAGCAGGAGTCCAGCTTCCCGGAACTGTCGCTGGCGCTTCGTTCGTTGACGACGCTTCCCGGGCTGATGGCGTTGGCCGTGGTGACCGGGTTCGCCTTTGCGTTGGTGTCGCCGATCTTCGTGCCTGATCCTGATCTTCTAGGCCGAGGTGCCGGCATCTCGCCGCGCTGCGGTCATCCGCCGCGCCGCCGGGATCGCGGCGAGCAGTGCCGCTGCCTTGTTGCGACACTCGAGGTCCTCGTCGTCGGGAACCGAGTCGGCGACGATCCCCGCACCGGCCTGGAGACTTGCCGTCGACACCGTCGCCGGTGATGAACATCGTTCGGATCGCGATCGCCGTATCGAGGTTGCCGGACCAGTCGACGTACCCGACGACACCGGCGTACGGGCCACGCTTGACCGGCTCCAAGGAGTCGATGATCTCCATCGCACGGACCTTCGGCGCACCGCTGACCGTGCCCGCGGGCAGCGTCGCCCGCAGCACGTCGATCGGGCCGAGGTCATCGACGAGGTCGCCCGACACCTGCGACGTGAGATGCATCACGTGGCTGTAGCGCTCGAGGGTCATCAGCTCGTCGACGGTCGACCGTGCCGAACTTCGCCACGCGGCCGACGTCGTTGCGTGCCAGGTCGACGAGCATCACGTGTTCGGCCCGCTCCTTCGGGTGTTCGATCAGTTCGGCCGCCATCCGCCGATCGTCTTCGTCGGTCCGTCCCCGTCGACGGGTGCCGGCGATGGGCCGCGAGATCACCTTGCGGTCGAGCAGCTGCACCATCGGCTCGGGCGACGAACCGACGATCGTCAGCTCGGGATGCTTCACGAAGTACATGTACGGCGACGGGTTGACCTGGCGCAGGACCCGGTACACGTCGAACGGATCGGCATCCAGCTCGAGGTCGTACCGCTGAGCGAGCACGACCTGGAAGATGTCGCCGGCGACCACGTGCTCCTTCGCGACCTCGACGGCACGCTGGTAGACGCCGCTGCCCCATCGTCGAGTCGAGTGTCGGTAGATCGTCGTCGGACGTCGGCGGCTCGACCGGCGTGTACGCCAGCGGTTGCGCGAGATCGGCAACCGCCTGTTCGACGCGCCCGACGGCGTCGTCGTAGGCGGCGTCGAGATCGGCGGCATCCATGCCGAGCGTGCGCACGCTCTCGATCAGATACACGCGCTGACGCCAGTGGTCGAACGCCGCCAAGCGAGCCGATCACCGACATCACGGCATCGGGATAGTCGCGGTCATCGGTCGGCGTGTCGGGAAGATGTTCGACCTCGCGGATCACGTCGTAACCGAGGAACCCCATCATCCCGCCGTGGAGCGGAGGAAGATCGTCGAACGTCGGACTCGTGTACTGCTCGAGCAGCGCCTCCATCGCCGCCAGGATCCCCTGATCGGTCGGGATGCCGTCGGGCAGTTGGCCGTCGAGTTCGACGCGATCGCCACGCAGCACCAGCGTCGCCGACGGACTGCGACCGACGAAGGAGAACCGAGCCCAACGCTCGGCGCCCTCGACGGATTCGAGCAGGAAACCGGGTCCGTCACCGACCAGCTTGCTGTAGGCGGCAACCGGCGTCTCGAGATCGGCGAGCAGTTCGGTCCAGACCGGAACGACGCTGTGCTCGGCCGCGTAACGCGTGGAACTCCTCGCGGGAGGGACGGAACCTCATCCGAACGACTGGAAGAAGCAGGTCCGTGCACCGGTGTGGCAGGCGCCCGCACCTTCTTGTTCGACCTTGAACAGCAGTGCGTCGGCGTCGCAGTCGTAGTACGCCTCACGTACGAACTGACGGTCACCGCTCGTGTCGCCCTTGCGCCACAGCTCCTGCCGGCTGCGCGACCAGTAGACCATCCGACCCTCCTCGAGGGTCATCTTCAGCGACTCGGCGTTCATCCACGCGAGCATCAGCACCTCGCCGTTCTCGATGTCCTGGGCGATCGCCGTCACGAGCCCGTCGGCGTTGTACTTGATTCCCGCCAACTGCTCGGCGGTCGCCTCGATGATGGTCGTCTCCGGCATCGGATCATCCTACGAAGCCGATCGACCACCCACCCCAAGCGTTTGCGTTGCGATTTTGGCCGTCAGAACAGCCAGAAACGCAACACAAACGGGAGCGGCGGCGGGGCTGGAGGCTCTAGAGGTAGAGGCCGGTGCTCGCTTCGATCCGTTCGGCGGCGACCGCATGGAGTTCGCGCTCGCGGCAGCATGATGTAGTCGCTCCCCTGCACTTCGACCTCGTATCGGTCGTCGGGGCTGAACAGCACCTTGTCGCCGACCTCACACGAGCGAACGTTCTGCCCCTGGGCGACCACGGTTGCCCAGACCAGGCGCTTCGCCATCTCGGCCGTCGCCGGGATCAGGATCCCTCCCGACGACCTTCGCTCCCCGTCGTCGGACGTGCTCACGAGCACGCGGTCGTTGAGCATCTTGATCGGCAGCTTGTCGTCGGGATCGGGCATCGATGGGCAGGGTACCGTCGGTTGACATGAGCGCTCACGACGAACGACTCGTGCAGTTCGAGACCAACGACGGCGTCTCGATCGTCGGCGATCTCGTCGTTCCGCCCGACTGTCGCGCGGCGACGATCGTGTGCCACCCGCACCCGCAGTACGGCGGCAACCGTTTCAATCCGGTCGTCGATGCGCTGCATCGAGCGTTGCCGCCGCTGGGTGTCGCCTCACTCCGATTCGACTTCCGGGCGGACTTCGCCGACGGCATCGGGGAGCGCCTCGATGCACTCGCTGCGCTGGACGAGCTCGCTCGGCTGGTGCCGAACATCCCGCGTGTCGCGTGCGGCTATTCGTTCGGCGCAATGATCACGCTCTCGCTCGATCACCCGGACCTCGCGGCCAAGGTGCTGATCGCCCCGCCGCTGGGCCATGTCGCTGCCGAACCGGGAGTCGCCGTTCCGACGCTGGTCCTCACGCCGGCCCTCGACCAGTTTGCGCCGCCCGTCGTGGTACAGCCGATCGTCGAGCGTTGGCCGGAAGCGGAATTCGAGGTGATCGACGTGGCCGACCACTTCATCGCAGGGCAGACCGGTTCGGTCGCCGACAGGGTGGCGAGGTGGATCAGCGGCCGATCGCCGCTTCGATCTCCTCTTTGACCTCGTCGGTGATCAGCGGAATCACATCGACCGTCTCGAAGTTCTGGACGACCTGCGAGACCTTCGAGGCACCGGTGATCACCGACGACACCATCTCGTGTTTGGTCGCCCACGCCAGCGCCAACTGCGCCATCGTGCAGTCGAGCCGCTCGGCGATCGGGCGGAGCCGCTCGACGCGTGCGATCGCATCGCCGTCGGACAGCCGGTCCTGCAACCACTCGTAGCCGGCGAGCGCACCGCGGGAGTCCTCCGGGATCCCGTCCTTGTACTTGCCGGTCAGCAGACCCGACGCGAGCGGACTCCAGATGGTGTTGCCGTAGCCATAGTCGGCGGTGATGCGGGCGTACTCCCGCTCGACCGTCTTGCGTTCGAGCAGGTTGTATTGGCTCTGTTCGGTGACCGGAGCGTGAAGGTTGCGTCGGTCGGCGATCTCGATCGCGGCACGGATCTCGTCGGCCGACCACTCGCTCGTCCCCCAGTAGAGGGCCCTGCCCGCGTCGACGAGGTCGCTCATCGCGCGGACCGTCTCCTCGATCGGCGTGTTCGGATCAGAGCGGTGGCAGTAGAGCACGTCGACGAAGTCGTGCTGGAACCGCTCGAGCGAGCCGTCGATCGCATGCATCAGGTACTTCCGGTTCAAGGTGTTACGCATGTTGGGGACATCGCCGTGGATGCCCCAGTAGATCTTGGTGGTCAGCACGTACGACCAGCGCGGCCAGCCGAGCTCGCGCAACGCGTGCCCCATGATCTTCTCGCTCCTTCCTCCGGCGTACGCCTCCGCGTTGTCGAAGAAATTGCATCCGGCATCACCGGCAGCAGCGATGCACTCGACTGCCGCGTTGTTGTCGATCTGGGTGTCGAAGGTGACCCAGCTGCCGAAGCTCAGCACACTGACCTGCAGGCCGCTGTTGCCGAGGCGACGGTATTCCATGTTCGGGTTGACGGTGGGTTGGGCCATGACGACGACGGTACCCAGCTCGGCGACGCGTCAAACGGTTGGGATCGCTCCGGCGGCCCGATCGGCCGCAATTTGCTCGGACATCGCGACGAGCACGATGCCGCGAAGCTTCTGGACCGTTCCTCGGTAGGCGCCGGGGTGAAGGGCGGCGAACTCGGCAGCTCGGGCCACGGCCGTGCCGAGTACCTGCTCGGCTGGCACCACTTCATCGAGGTAGCCGACATCGACGGCGGTGGCGGCGTCGGTGATCCGAGCCGTCGCGACCGAGCGCTGCAGATGCCGATTGCTGAGCCGCGCCATGGCAATCGTGAAAGCCCAGTCGGGCAGCACCATGCCGATGGCGACTTCGTTCAACCCGATCTTGCAGTCGATGTCGGCGCCGACCCGGACATCACAGCCGAGCAGGACCAACGCGCCTGCGGCCAACGCGTGTCCGGTGCACGCTGCAACCACCGGCACGCTCGCGCCGTAGAGACGTCGAACGAGTTCGCCACCGTCCGACACGAGATCGGACATCGCACCGAGATCGCCGGCCCGCATGACCGTGAGATCGAACCCGGCGCTGAACTTGCCTTCGCGACCGTGGAGGACCAGTGCCGTGATCGAATCATCGGACTCAGCTTCGTCGACGGCGGCGAGTACACCCGCGATGATGTCCTTCGACAGGGCGTTTGCCTTGCCATCGTCGATGTGGCAGACGAGCACCCCGTCGTCACGTCGCTCTGTCGAAACCGCGTCAGTCGTCATCGCCAGCACCGTAAACCACACACCCCCCGCCCCCGAAAGCGTGCGTTGCGGCCTCGCACCAATGTGAATGTTCGTTACGCCGGGCATCAACGGACATCTCAGGCGGGGCGGACCGCGATGCCGGCGGCGGTCATCACGGTCTTGGCCTCTGCGACGGTGTGCTCGCGGAAGTGGAAGATCGATGCGGCGAGCACGCCGTCGGCGCCACCGGCGGTCACACCTTCGGCGAGATGGTCGAGTGTGCCAACGCCACCGCTCGCGATGATCGGCACGTTGACGGCGTCCGCGATGGTTCGGGTCAGTTCGATGTCGAAGCCCGCGCGTGTCCCGTCACGATCCATCGACGTGACGAGCAACTCACCGGCTCCCAACTCGACCGCTCGCTTCGCCCACTCGATGGCATCGATGCCAGTCGGCGTACGGCCACCGTGCACGTAGACCTCCCACCCGCCACCGTCGTCGGCGGGGCGTCGCTTGGCGTCGATGGCGCACACGACGCACTGGTTGCCGAACACTCCGGCGATCTCCGCGATCAAGTCGGGACGCTCCACCGCAGCGGTGTTGACGCTGACCTTGTCGGCACCGGCCTGCAGCATCGTGCGAGCGTCTGCGAGCGCCCGGATCCCCCCGCCCACCGTGAACGGGATGTACACCTGATCGGCGACCGATCGGACCATGTCGACCGTGGTCTGACGGTTGTCGCTCGACGCCGTGATGTCGAGGAAGACGAGTTCGTCGGCGCCCTCGAGGTCGTACCGCGCTGCCAGCTCGACGGGGTCGCCGGCGTCGCGCAGATCGACGAAGTTGGTTCCTTTCACGACGCGCCCGGCGGTCACGTCGAGGCACGGGATCACCCGAGCGGTCCTCACGACAGCACCGCCAAGGCGTCGGCCACGCGTGAATCTGCCTTCATACAGCGCCTTGCCGGTGATGATGCCCCCGAGCCCTTCGATCTCGGCGAGCCGTTCGATGTCGGCGAGGTCGGCCACACCGCCACTGGCGATGACCGGCGCACCCGCGACCTCGGCCGAATGCGTCAACCCCTCGACGTCGGGGCCTTCCAGCATGCCATCGCGTCCGATGTCGGTGATCACGAAGACCGCTGCCGTCGGGAACAGCTCGTATGCGTCATCGAGTTGCAGCCCGCTGCCCTCGGTCCAACCGTGCACCGACACCTCACCGTTGCGGTGGTCGAGGCCAACCGCGACCGGCACGACCCCGGATGCCGAGGCGACCAGGGAGGGCTCGGCGACCGCGGCCGACCCCATCACGACGCGGGCGACGCCGGCGTCGGCCAGTTGGCGTGCGTCAGCGACCGAGCGCACTCCGCCCCCGGTCTGCACCTTCGCCACCGACTTCACCGCTCGTGCGACCGACTGGATGATCGGCCGGTTGACGGGATCACCGGACTTGGCGGCGTCGAGGTCGACGATGTGGATCCAGGTGGCCCCTGCGTCGGCGAAACCCCGGGCCACCGAGACCGGATCATCGCCGTAGACGGTCTCGTCGGCGTAGTCGCCCTGACGCAACCGCACGACCTTCCCGCCGCGCAGGTCGATCGCCGGATACAACTCGATCATCGGCACTCCACCGCGCGGGCGCAGGTGCGAACGAAGTTGGCGAGGAGCGCGAGCCCGGGCCGGCTGGACTTCTCGGGGTGGAATTGAGCGGCGAAGACGTTGTCGAGGCGGAATGCCGCGTTCAGCGTGGTGCCGTACTCGACCGTGGCCACGACGATCGACGGATCGTCGGGCACACCGTGAAGCGAGTGCACGAAGTACACCCACGCTTCGTCACCGAGATCCTGCAGCATCGGGTCGTCCGGCTGTCGGATGTCGAGACGGTTCCACTGCATCTGCGGGATCTTCGGCCCGGGTGGGATCCATGTCACGGACCCTGGAATGATGTCGAGCCCCGCCGCAGCCGGATCCTCATCCGAACCGGTGAACAGCATCTGCATACCGACGCAGATCCCGAGGAACGGGCGTCGCGACGCGACCGCGGCGTGCGCAGGACCCTCGAGGCCCGCCGTGCGCAGCGCATCCATGCAGGCACCGAATGCTCCGACGCCGGGAAGCACCACACCTGCCGCGTCGGCGATCAGCCCCGGGTCACGGGTGAGCCGCGCATCGGCACCGCCCTTCTCGAGTGCCTTCTGCGCGGAGTGGAGGTTTCCGATTCCGTAGTCGAGGACGGCGATCAGCGGGGCGCTCTCCCCTGTCACAGGACGCCCTTCGTCGACGGCACGCCGGCGCCGTCTTCGATGCGAACGGCGTCGCGCAGCGAACGCGCCAGCCCCTTGAAGGTCGCTTCGATCACGTGATGTGTGTTGCGCCCGCGGACCATCTCGACGTGCAGGGTGATGTTCGCCGCGGTGGCGAAGGACGTGACGACGTGTTCCGCGAGCTGCGGGTCGAATACCGGGCTCCCGAGCGGTAGCGACTCGGGCATCTCGACGTGCCACTCCACGTGCGGACGACCGGAGAGGTCGAGAGCGATGTCGATCAGGGCCTCGTCGAGCGGGTACCGGCCACTCGCGAAGCGTCGCACGCCGGCCTTGTCGCCGAGCGCTTCGGCGAACACCTCGCCGAGCGTGATCGCCACGTCCTCGACGGTGTGATGGGCGTCGATGTCGATGTCGCCCTCGGCACGAATCGTGAGATCGAAGCCACCGTGACGACCGATCTGGTCGAGCATGTGGTCGTAGAAGGGAATGCCGGTGGTGATGTCGGTCCGACCAGTTCCGTCGAGATCGATCGAGATCTCGATCGACGTCTCTTCGGTCAAGCGGGTGCGGGAGGCGGTGCGCGTCATGGTCAGGCTTTCGTGGTGTCGGCCGAGCCGGCAGGCCCGCTGTGGAAGAGGGAGTCGGCGAGTGCAGCGAGAAAGCGATCGTTCTCGTCGGGCGTTCCGACGGTGACCCGCAGGCAGTTGTCGAGGCGAGGCCAGCTCGAGCAGTCACGGACCAGCACGCTGCGATCGACGAGCGCCTGCCACACGGATCGGCCGTCGGCCACCTGTGGTCGGAACAGGACGAAGTTGGCGCCTGATTCGAACACCTCGATCGGCAGCGCTCGCAGTCCGGTGGTGATCCGATCGCGCTCGGAGACGAGCCGTGCGACGCGTTCGTTCATGTCGTCGGTATACCGCAGCGCGACTCGTCCGGCGAGCTGCTTGACGGCGTCGAGGTGGTACGGGAGCACGACCTTGTCGAGTTCGGCGACAAGCCATGTCGGCCCGACCAGGTAGCCGAGTCGGGCGCCGGCCATCGACCAGGTCTTGGAGAACGTGCGCGTGACGACGAGCGGCTTCGACTCGTCGACCATGTCGAGCGCCGACCAGTCGGCGAACTGCGCATACGCCTCGTCGACGACGACGAGGCCGGGAGCCGAGGCGAGCAGTTGCTCGACTCGCTCGCGGGGCTCGACGAGTCCGGTCGGGTTGTTGGGCGACGTCAGGAAGACGACATGCGGCTGGCCGTCCGCGAGCACGCGGTCGACCTCGTCCGGATCGAGCGTGAAGTCGTCGCCACGCTCGCCTTCGACCACGGTCGCGCCCGTGACGCGAGCGATCTGGGCGTGCATCTGATAGGTCGGCTCGAACGTGGCAACCGTGCGCCCTGGGCCCGCATATGCGAGCAGGACGGTTTGGAGGACTTCGTTGGATCCGTTCGCCACGAAGACCTGGGCCGGATCGACATCCGTGCATGGCGCCGATGTCGGCACGCAGGGCCGACGCCGTGCGGTCGGGGTATCGGTTCCACTCGACTCGACTCATTTCGGCGGCGAGCGCATCGCGGAACCCGTCGGGTGGCGAGAAGGGCGACTCGTTCGTGTTCAGCCGGACATCGACGTCGACCTGGGCGGAGTGGTATCCCTCCAGCGCGCGCAGGTCGTCACGAACGGGGATCACGGCGCCCGATGCTACCGATGGTGTCACCGACCGGCATGGGAGGTTTGACGGTACGGTCGCCTGCCATGGCCGGATCGACGGAGTCCACCGCACACGAACTGGCGATCATCGCCGACAACATCGGAGCAGTACCGTGCCCGCGTCGCCGCGCTCGCCGAGGCCCACATCGGCACCGACCGCGACGATTTCGTCAGCGCGATCCACGAGGCCGAGCGCCAGATCCGGATCGCCGAACGCGGCCTGCAACGCGCGGTCAAGACAGCCGGCTGAACGAGTCACTGCGTGCAAACGCGGCGACGGCCCCTCCGAAGAGAGGCCGTCGCTCAGGCGACGCCGGGCGGCGGATCCCAGCAGTCGCACAATCCAGGTTGGCGGGAACCTGGAACCCATGACGCTACCCCTGCAAACGTAAGGTCCGCAAGGACTCAACACAGAACGAACGCGGCGATACCGTGCGGGTGGTGAGGTGCCTCGAGATCAAACGCGACATGCGAGACGACGACATCGCCGAAGTCACGTCGCTGCTCGATGCAGCAGCGCGAGCCGATGGTCGGCGCCCGCTGTCGGACCACCTGTACCTGGATCTCGTGAGCGGCGGTGACACCGGGTTCGCCGGGCTCGTCGCATGGGAGCCGGGCCACGAGCATCCCGTTGCGTACGCCCAGGTCTCCAAGGGCAATGACACCCATGTGTTCGAGCTCGTGATCCACCCTCACCACCGCTACGAGATGGCGACCATCGGCCCCGAACTGATGGACGCGGCACTCGATGTCGTGCGCGCCGAGGGCGGCGGGCTCGTGAACTGGTGGGTGTACGAGCCGACGTCGGCACACCGGGCGCTGGCCGACGACGCCGGGATGACGCCGGATCGGACGCTGTTCCAGATGCGGCGGAGCCTGCCCACCGAGCGCCATGCGACGATCGAGACGCGAGCGTTCGTTCCGGTTGCCGACGACGAGGTGTGGTTGTCGGTGAACAACCGCGCGTTCGCCGACCACGCCGAACAGGGCGGATGGACGCTCGAGACGTTCCGCACCCGCCAACAGGAAGCCTGGTTCGACCCCGAGGGATTCCGGATGCACGAGCGCGACGGCCGCGTCGCCGGTTTCTGCTGGACGAAGGTCCATCACACCGGCCACGAGTTGACCGACCCCGATCATCGAGGCGACCTCGGGGAGATCTACGTGATCGCCGTCGATCCCGACTTCCGCGGGCTGGGTCTCGGGTCCGAGATGACGCTGGCCGGTCTCGACCACCTCGCGTCGCGCGGCATCGACACCGCACTGCTCTACGTCGATGCTGCCAACGAAGGCGCCGTCGCCATGTATCGGCGCCTCGGGTTCGCTGTGCACTCCACGAACGCCGCGTTCGTGGCCGAGGTCGAGGATCGACCGGGCCGAATCCCCGACCGATTCGGAGCGTGCTGATGCTGCCGACCTGGAGTGTCACCGATGTCCACGAGAACTTCGAGGCTCGTTCCTTCCTCGCGGCGAAAGAGCGGGCCGGCGCCGACGTCGACCGGCTGATCTCGCTCTTCGACGAACACGACATCCGTGCCACCGATCATCGATCGGCGACGCCCGACGACGGAACGGCGGCCGATGCCGTGATCCTCGAGTACAACCGGGTGGCCGCCGACCTCGACGTGCTCGGCGCCTACGTCTACGCATCGGTGTCGACCGACTCGCGCAACGCCGCAGCTCAGGCCGAGCTGAGCGAGATCGAACCGATCGAGTCGCGGCTTCGTCCGTTGCTCGCCCGACTCGCCGGACTGGGTCGGGTCGTTCGACCTCGCCGAACTCGTCGCGGTCAGCGACGCAGGCCGCCGAGCACCTCGGACCGCTCAGTCGGCTCGCCGAACGGGCCGGCCACCAGATGTCCGAGGTCGAGGAACACCTGTATGCCGAGCTGTCGACCACCGGGTCCGGCGCATGGGGCCGACTCCAGCGCGAGGTGACCTCACAGCTCTCGGCCGAGGTCGATCTCCCTGACGGCACCGAGACGCTCCCGCTCACGGCCGTTCGCGGCCTGGCAACCGATCCGGACCCGGAGGTCCGCCGGGCCGGCTACGACGCCGAGCTGCAGGCGTGGCCCACCGATCGAGGTTCCGGTTGCCGCGGCGATGAACGCGATCAAGGGCGAGGCGAACATCGTCAACCGTCGGCGCCGGTGGAGTTCGCCGCTCGACGCGTCGCTGTTCGCGAACAGCGTCAGTCGGACGACGTTCGATGCGATGCACTCTGCCGTGTCAGCGTCGCTCCCCGACTTCCGCCGATGGATGCGAGCGAAGGCGACGCTGCACGGCCACGACGGTCCGCTGCCGTGGTGGGATCTCGTCGCACCCGCCCCCGTCGACTCGGGCGCGGTGTCCTGGGACGACGGACTCGACGTGGTGCGCACCGCGTTCGGCGAGTTCAGCCCGACGCTCGGCGGGCTGGTCGATCGGGCCATCGACGAGCAGTGGATCGATGCCGAACCGCGCGACGGCAAGACCGGCGGAGCGTTCTGCATGCCGTTCGTCGGCGATCGCTCGCTCGTCCTGCTCAACTGGTCCGGGTCGGCCGAATCGACACAGACCACCGCCCACGAACTCGGCCACGCCTACCACAACACCACGCTCGCCGAGCGCACGGCGCTGCAACGCCGGCTCCCGATGGCGCTCGCCGAGACGGCCTCGATCTTCTGCGAGACGCTGGTCGTCGAAGCCGGGCTCGCACGCCTCGACCGCCCCGAGCACGCTGCCGAACGGCTCGCACTCCTCGACGTCGACCTCCAGGGCTCGAACCAGGTCGTGGTCGACATCCGTTCGCGCTTCACGTTCGAGACCGAGGTCTTCGCCCGTCGTGAGCGGCGCACGCTCAGCGCATCCGAGCTGTGCGAGATGATGACCGACGGCGCAAGCAGGACGCCTACGGCGACGGTCTCGACCAGGCGACGGCACATCCGTACATGTGGCTGCTGAAGCCCCACTACTACGGCTCGCACTTCTACAACTGGCCCTACACGTACGGTTTGCTGTTCGGCCTCGGGCTGTTCGCCCGCTATCGGGAGGATCCGGAGCACTTCCGCAGCGGCTACGACACGCTGCTCTCGCGGGCCGGCATGGACACCGCCGAGGAGCTCGGTGCCGCGTTCGGCCTCGACGTCACCGACGAAGCGTTCTGGACCGCGAGCCTCGATGTCATCCGCGCCCGGATCGACGCCTACGTCGAACTCGCCGAGCGCTTCACCCCATGAGCGCGCGCTCGACCACGACCCGGTACGACCTCACCCGCGACGAGTTCGGCGCGCTGCTCGACGGCGAGCCCCGCTACCGACTCGATCAGGTGTGGGCCGGCCTCTACGCACAGCTCGCCGACCCGCCGACATCACCAACCTGCCCAAGGCGCTGCGGGCCCGCCTCGACGCCGAACTGCCGCTCGCGCTCGACCTCGTGACCGAATCGGTGAGCGACCGGGGCGACACCGTGAAGTTCCTGTGGGAACTCGACGGCGGGAGCCGCGTCGAGACGGTGCTGATGCTCTATCCCGATCGCGCAACGGTCTGCGTCAGCAGCCAGGCCGGTTGTGCGATGGCGTGCGGGTTCTGCGCCACCGGCCAGGCCGGCTTCACCCGACATCTCACCGACCGGCGAGATCGTCGAACAGGTCGTTCGCGCTGCGCGCACGGCGAAGACGAGCGGGCGACGGGTGAGCAACATCGTGTTCATGGGGATGGGCGAACCGATGGCCAACCTCGATCGCGTGTGGGCCGCCACCGAGCGAATCCACGGCGACATCGGGCTGTCCGCCCGCCACATCACCATCTCGACCGTCGGGATGATCCCCGGGATCCGAGCACTGAAGGACCTCCCCCTGCCGGTGAACCTCGCGGTGTCGCTCCATGCCGCCAACGACGAACTGCGCAACGAGCTGGTGCCGATCAACAAGCGTTATCCGATCGACGATCTGCTCGACGCCTGCGCGGAGTACCTCGAGGTGAAGAACCGACGGGTCAGCTTCGAGTGGGCGATGATCGACGGCGTCAACGACCGTGACGCCGATGCCGAGGAGCTCGCCGAGTTGTGCTGGAAGCTCCGACCGAGCGCCCACGTCAACCTGATCCCGCTCAATCCCGACACCGGGATACCCCACCCGCGGCACCCCGTTGAAGCGGGTCCACCAGTTCCGCGATCGGCTCGAGGAGCTGGGCGCCAACGCCACCGTCCGCCGCAACCGCGGCACCGACATCGACGCCGCGTGTGGCCAGCTCGCCGCCGGTCAAGCCGTGACGCTGACCACCAAGCGCCCGACCGTCGAGCAGGTACTCTGATCGCTCACGCCGGTACTTCGGATTCGCGACGCTGAGCCGGTCGTCGACGTCGGCGCGAACGGCGGCACGCACCGCGTCGAGTCGGTCGTCGAGATCGCCGTCACGGATCGCCCGCGGCCAACTCGGCGTCGTCGGCGACGCCCAGCGAGGCGAGTCGCTCACGGTGAGCGGCATCCTGCTCGGCTCCGAGCGCCGAGCTCGCGCTCGACCGTCGCGAGCACGTTGGCAGCCACCCGGGCGTGGAAACGCAGTCGTCCCTCGGTCGACGACATGACATCGCGTTCGAGCCATTCGCGGACCGCTTCGAGCAGCTCGGCGGAGGACGGAGCGCCGTGCAGGCTCACCAGCGCCCCTCCAGTGCGAGGAACAGATCGTGTTCGTTCTCGCACACGCGACGTCCGATCGCTGCCAGCTCGTGGCTGCGCGCCGCGCCGCTGAGGTGCACGCTCGCCTGCAGGATGCACATGATCGCCCACTTCCAGGTGCCGAGCACCTCCCACCAGCGCACGACGTCGGCATCGACCTCGCCGCCGCCGGCAGCCGCGTACGCCGCGAACAGCTCGTCGTACTCCCCGAGGCCCGGCAACGGGAGGCTGCTGACCGAACCGCCACGCCTTGACGCACAGCCAGCCGAGATCCTCCATCGGGTCGCCGAGATGTGCGAGTTCCCAGTCGATCACGGCGCGCAGCCCGTCGTCGCCGACGATCAGGTTGCCGAGCCGGAAGTCGCCGTGGACGACCACCGGCTCGACCGGCGGCGGCCGGTGGTCGATCAACCAGCGACGCACCAGCTCGAGCATCGGCTGCGGGCTCCCCGTTCCGGCGGCGACGAGGTTGTCCAGCACCTCGGTGTAGAAGGCGATCGGATCGACCGGTTCGAGGCCGTCGACCGGCGGCATCGAATGGACTGCGGCGAGCGCGTTCCCCAACTGTCCGGTCAGCACGGTCCGCGCGTGTGCGAACTCGTCGTCGCGCTGCAGCTTGCGGGCGATCGTCTCACCGTCGATCGCCTCGAGCACCATGAACGCCGACCCGTCGTCGCCCTCGTCGGTGGCGATGAGCTCGGGCGCCGGGACCCCCGCCGCACCGGCGGCTGCCACCACACGGGCCTCGATCATCATGTCGCGCTCGTCGCCGGCACGTTGCCGTTGCACGATTCGAGGGACACCGTCGGCTGCGAATCGCCACGTCTCGCGAGATGCCCCGCCCGACAGCCGGGTGAGGTCGGTGATCTCGGCGCCATCGAGTCGACCGGCCAGGAGAACCGCGAGATCGTCGGCGCCGCTCATCGACGTCGAGCCTCGCAGATCAGCAGCCGGCGGCTCGTACCGTGGGATACGGGTTGACCGCTCGCCCACCGCCGGGATGCACCTGGAAGTGCAGGTGCGGTGTCGAGAACTTCGCGTTGCCGGTGTCGCCGTTGTAGCCGATCAGTTCGCCCTGGAACACGCGGCGGCTGCTCCCGACGTAGCTGTCGAGGTGGCCGTAGTAGTACCGGTTGCCGTTGTCGCCCACGAGGGAGACGGCGTTGCCGCCGAGCCGGTTGTACTTGAACGTGACGACGCCGCTCACGACGGCGTAGATCGGGAGGCCACGCGGGGCGATCATGTCGACGCCTTCGTGGCGGCGTCCGCCCGAGCGGGGCGCACCCCAGGTGTCGCCGTACGCCGAACCCGGCATCGGACAGATGATCGCGTCGACGTAGCCGGCACCCGTGTTGATGGCGCCCGGGCCGTTGCCGCCGCCGCCGCCGCCGGTGCGGCCACCGCTGGTGCCGCCCGATCCGCCGCTGTTCTCCGGGATCGTGGTCTCCGGGGGCAGCGTTTCGACCGTCGTGGTCTCGAGCCGGTGGTCTCGGGAGCGGTGACGACGTTGCCGTCAGCGTCGGTCGTGGGCGGAGCGTCGTCGGGAACCGTCGTGGCGGGCGGCTCGGTCGTCGTCGGCACCACGAGGCCGGGGTTCGGCTGCGCACGTGCCGCCGCTTCGGCTTCGAGGCGTTGCTGTTCCTCGAGCGCCGCTCGCTCGGCGGCGAGTCGGGCCTCGAGCGCCTTCTGGACCGCTTCGTCCTGGAGCCGATCCTGTTCGATCTCGCGCAGCCGCTCCACTTCGCCGAGCGCGACCCCCTCGAGACGTCCGAATTCTTCGCGCTGAGCCTCGACTTCTTGTTGACGGTCAGCAATGCTCTGTTGCGTCTCGACCAGTGCCTTCTCCGCCGCGTCGTACTGATCGAGCGCGTCCGCTCCGGTGTTGGTGAGGATGTCGACGTAGACCTCGGCCTGAATCTGATCTTGAGGTTCAGTCACGTCGGTGAGCAGGGGGATTCCTTCGGTTCCGCTTTCGACGTACCGCGACAACGCGACGAGCTCGACCTGACCTCGAAGCTCGTCGACGGTCGCCTGCAGTTCTGTCTCCTGCGCCTCCAGGCTGGCGAGATCGTCTTCGAGCCCGTCGAGTACGGACTCGGCCTCGAAGTACGCGTCGGCCGCCGCGTTCGCCTGGTCCCGCGCCTCTTGGATCTCGCGAGCGGCCTTCTCCGCGGGAGTTTCGCTCTGCGCCGATACCCCACTCGGGAGCAGGGTGGCGGCCAGCACCGCAGCGAGCACGATCGCTCCTCGCCGTCGCCAACGCGGAGCGCGCGAAGACGAACGTGTTGAGTCGGGTTGGACCATCGAGAAAAATCCTAGCTGTCGTTGCAGTTTGGTTACGGTCATTCATCGACAGTTTCTCCGGCCCACTTGAGACTGATTCGCTCACGTGGTGATCTCGTCGCCCGTCCTCGCCGTCGACGGAATCGTGCTGCGGCGCGATGGTGTCACCATCCTCGACGACGTGTCATTGCGGATCGAGCTCGGCGAGCGCTGGGTGATCCTCGGTCCGAACGGGTGCGGCAAGACGAGCCTGGTGCGGGTGATGGCGATGTACGACCACCCGACCGCCGGCACGCGTCGAGGTCCTGGGCGAACGGCTCGGCAGCACCGATGTGCGCGAACTCCGGCGGCGGATCGGGTACATGTCGGCGGCCTTCGGCGACCAGCTCCGTCGTGACCTCGTCGCACACGATGTCGTTCGCACGGCTCGTCACGCTGCGCTCGAGCCCTGGTGGCATCGCTACGAGGCCGCCGACGACACCCGCGCCGACGAGTGCCTGCACGAGCTCGGCGTGAGGCACCTCCGGGATCGCCGCTTCGGCACTCTGTCGTCGGGCGAACAGCAGCGGGTACTGCTCGCACGCACGCTGATGAACGATCCGGCGGTGATCCTCTTGGACGAACCCTCGGCGCGACTCGACCTCGGTGGCCGCGAACAGCTCGTCGCGACACTGGCCGGTCTGGCGAACGACCCGGCGGCTCCGCCGTTCGCAATGGTGACGCATCACGTCGACGAGATCCCGCCGGGCGTCACCCACGCGGCGCTGATGAACGCCGGACGCATCGACGTGCAGGGCCCGATCGACGAAGTCCTCACCGCGGAGCGCCTCAGCCGATGCTTCGACACCCCGCTGCGCGCTCGAACGCCGTGAGGACGGACGCTTCAGCGCCTGGGGCCACTGACCGATCAGGTCACCAGCGCGAGCAGCGCCTCGCTCCCGCGCCGGACCTGGTCGTCCAGCACCCGTTCGAGCACCGGGCCGGCCCAGAGTGAACCTCCGTAGTTCATCGTCATCGTGAGCTTCGTCCCGGCATCCGCGCCGTCGACCGGCGTGAGTTCGGCCCGCAGGATCCACGGGGAGTGCTGACGGCCGTCGTCCTCACTCCGCTCGAACACCGCGAGCCGGTCGATGTCGTGATGCGTCCGTCGCATCCGCAGTCGCTTCGAGCGGGCGAACGGGCCGACGGTCGCCCGGAGCTCGACCGACCAGACCGGTGAACCGTCCGCATCGTCGCGGCAAGCGGTTGGACATCGTGGATGAGCGGCATCCATGCGGGGTACATGCCGAGGTCGCCGACGTGGCCGAACAGCGCTGCTGGCGGAACCGGCGCGACCAGTTCTCGGACGATTTCCACGGTGGTCAGCTCGGTCAGCCCGGCCGGTCCGTGCCCCGGAACGCACGAGACAGCAGCGGGCTCCGCGCCGACAACAGGCCGTCGAGGTCGTCCGCGTCGTCGAAGCTCGGGGTCCATCGTTCGTCGGGGTCGGATGCGGCTCGGCCGGAGTCTTCGTCGACCACGAAATCGTCAGCGACATGTCCGGTAGCGATGTCGGACACGGAGGTGATGTCCGCTGCTGCGGGCGAAGGCGTCGCCGGCTCGGCGTCGAGGTCGTCGGTTGAGGCCAGTCCACCGAGCGCGAGCTGTTCGGACTCGTCGGGGACCGTGCGTCGACCAGCGCGACGGCGGGTCCGGCGACCGACCCGATCGGCGCGTGACGGCGGCCGGAACAGATGCAGTTCGGGGTCACGCAGGTCGTCGAGCGTCCACCCACGCGGAACGACCATCGAATCGCCGTGCCGCTGACACAGCACCCCGCCGGCGGACAACGTCGACTCACGCAGGACATCGAGCCAGAACACGAGGTCCTCGGTGCGCATCCCGTATGCGACAGCAGCGTGTCTCCGAACACCCCGGTCGCTCGCAGAGCCTCCCCATCGGGGGTCAGCGTAGTTCGCCCGCATCGCGAGCAGGGACGATGCCGTGATCGGGGCCGAGAGCATCGGCAATGAGTAACACCCGGGGCTCGTTGAGCAACGCCCGGTTGACGACGCGTCCGTACCTTCGAAACCGTGCTCAACGAACCTCAACACTCATGCGAGCCCGGCCCCCGTCGACATCTCCGCGATCGAAGCGTTCACCCCGCTCACCGGTCGTGCACGCTGCTCGGACGGGTCCGGCACCCTCGCCCACCTCTTCTTCTCCGACGACGATCTCGACGTCGCCCGGGCCAAAGCGATCTGTCGGTCGTGCGCATTGCGCCCCGCGTGTCTGGACGGCGCACTCTCGCGAAACGAGGCGTATGGCGTGTGGGGTGGCGTGCTGCTGATCGACGGGGAGCCGGCTCGCTTCGCCCGGCGTCGCGGGCGCCCGCCCACACACCGGGTCGAGACCGTCGCCGACGAGGTCCCGATCCCCGCTCACCTCGTCGCCTGACCGGTGCTCGCCGCTCCCACACCCCACCCCCCAAAATGACGGTGGGGTCGGTGCCCGGATGCGGGTGTTTCCGCGTGGTTTTGAGCGCAGAAACACCCCGTTGGGCGGAAACACCCGTATCGCAGGGGGGACCGTGGCGGGGATTCGGATTCATCGTCGCGAGTTCGGCGAGCCGCGGATAGCCTCGGGCGTCCACGCGGCCTCCGGGCCCTGCTTGGGCGCATAGCTCAGTTGGTTAGAGCGCTGCCTTCACACGGCAGAGGTCAGGGGTTCGAATCCCTTTGCGCCCACTCAACCGCCAGGCAAGAGGCCATTTCGGCCTCCGTTGACACTCCGAACCCACCGGTCGATGCGCCGGCCTCGATCCGGTTCGTCGTCCGGCGTCGAGCGGCTGATGCGCGACATGGACGCAGTGCGATCCGCCGCAAGCCGTGGCGCACCACGATCGCCGACGCATCCCACCCGCCGAGTTCGAAGAGCTGCACGACCATCAACACCTCTCAGGTCACCGGATCGAGACGCACACCGACACGTGCGTGAAACCCGGTGAGGTCCAGTCGCAGCTCGATGTGGATCCGCGATGTGCGCAACGTCTTGGAGGTCGCGGTTCGATTGGCAGCATCTGCTAAGCACCGACCTGTGGAAGACCCCGACGATTCAGCCCTCGTCGATCCGTGGTTCCACAGCCCGCGAGCGGTCGCCGTGGCGTGGTGGACAGTCGTCGCACTGTCGGTGTGTCTCTTCGCCTGGTTCGGCTACCGGCGGTGGTTTCACGCAGACGACTTCAGCTACATCATCTTCCGGGACCCGATCCAGCTCGACGGGCGAGCGGCCGAGCGACTCCTGACGTCGCACAACGGCCATCCGGTCGCCGTGCCCGCCCTGCAGTTTGCGGTCACGACGGCGGTGTTCGGATTGGGCTCGTACATACCGTTTGCGTCGGTCTCGATCCTGTTGCACGTCGCAACGGTCTCGGGACTGCGCAGTCTCATCATTCGATCCGGTGTCCATCAGGTCACGGCAACGGTGGTTTGTCTCCCGGTACTCATCACCGGTGTGTCGACCGAGTTCCCGAACTTCGCCGCGATCTCGAGCTATCAGTACTCGATCCTTGCTTTGGTTGTCACGATGCTGTTGCTCGAACACTTCGAGAGCGGTTCATGGCAGATGTACCTCGGAATCCCGATCGGGATCATCTCGGTGATGTCCTCGGCCTTTGGAGCGCTGTTCCTGGTCGGCGTCGCGCTGTCCTGCGCGGCGCGCCGACGCTGGCGCGACGGAATCGTCCTGACCGCACCGGCGGCGGTCGTCTTCCTGTGGTGGTACGTCCGTTGGGGTGGAAGCACGGTGGACGAAGCGCGCAACTCCGGATTCGCCGGCTATGTCGTGGAGTTGTACCGGCAAGTGTTCAGAGCACTCACAGCACCGGGACTGCCCACGATCGCGGCCGCCGCAACAGTCGTGGCGCTCATCTTCTTGCGTCGTGAACCCTCGATCCGCAACATCGTCGCGCCGCTCGCCATCACGTCTCTCCTCGCGTTCGTGGTGATCGGCTCGGAGCGGAGCGGCCTCGGCACGGACACCGCGGCCGTCGGCAGGTACATCGTCGTGGGGACATTTCTTGTCGCGCCGGCACTCGCAGCCGCGATCGACAGCGTTCGCATGATCGACAAACGAGTATGGATCGCGCTGCTGGCCATCATCGTGCTCGGTTTGTCCTTCAATGTGCGCGCGATGCGAACGCACCAACAGTTCCTCATCGATGCAACGACCGGCGACCGACAGCTCCTGGAACTGCTCGCCGGTTCCGACGATCTTGGAGCACTCGATCCCGAACATCGACCGTCCCGATTCTCGCCGGACATCCGACTGAAGGATTTCGATCGGCTCATCGAACTCGACGCGCTCGAGCCGAGACAGCCGCAGACGGCTGACGAATCGCAGATGCTCGCCGCTGCACTTGCGAGCGCACCGCGGAACTCCGACTGACATGTCCGGTCGCGGACCGCGACCGGCAGGGTGTCAGCGCACCGGAGCTCGCACGCCACACCCACAGTGCAGTTCCGCCCGGCACGTCGCCCGACGAGAGCGAATGAACATCGGAGCAGCACGCTCCACGAATTCCGACGATGGCGGCGACGCGACGATCAGGGCGTGGTGCACCGCTGCCTCGAGGTGGTGGCTCACAACGATCGAGCGACGAGGTCCCGCGCCCGGTGGCCGCTCAACTCGACGGCGTGGGTCGCAATTCGACGCATGCGATACCCATCCCCTGCCGATCTTGGTAGGCGGTCCAACCGTTCGGGCACACCCGATCGAACGCGATGAACTGGCGCACCACCAGGTCCCCCTCCCCGGCGCACGCGATTTCGCCCACGAGGTTGTTGGGGAGCACCTCGACGCAATCCCCGTTGCGCAGGATCCCATCGGGGGCGCTCGGTTCACCCGGCTCGTTGAACTGCGCGAGCACGACGATGCCGATGATCGCGATCAGGCTGAAGAAGGTCAACGACCGCCAGGGGATGCGAGCGGGGCCATCGGGATGCTGATACCGCCACTCCCGCATCGCTTCGTCGCCGGACTCGTCGGATGACGAGTCAGACGTCGCAGCCGCTCGCCCGGACGTCTCGGACAGGCCGCCGCGCAGCGATGCGTCGTACACCGCTCGACGAGCCGGGTCCGACAGCACCCGATACGCCTCGTTGATCGCCGGCATCTTGTCGCCACCGGCTGCCGAACCGCTCGTGCGGTCCGGATGGAACTCGCGGGCGAGGCGCCGATACGCCTCGCGGATCGACTCCTGCGAGGCACCGGCGTGTACGCCGAGGACCGAATAATGGGTTCGCGTCGTCACCGACGACAACGCTAGGACGGCTCGGCTCGATTCGGGCGAGCGGCGATGTCATCCCACGATCGAGCGCAGCATCAGCTTGCTCTCGGTCCGGGCCACGGCTTCGTCCGCGCGGACCCAGCGGACGAATGCGTCGAGGCCGTCGGCCCCTGCGCATTCGACGACCATGGTGTAGTCGGCCGATCCCGTGACATAGGCCGCCATCACGACTTCATCGCGCTCGACGAGCCGCCGCTCGAACGCATCGACCTCGTCGCCCGGGACCAGGCTGACGTCGATCACGGCGCGCACCGAACGCCCCAACGCCGCGGCGTCGATCCGAGCCCCGTACCCGGTGATGATGCCGCGCTCCTCGAGCCGCCGGACGCGCTCGGCGACGGAACTCGGCGCGAGGTGCACGTGCTCGGACGAGATCGCGCCATGACATCCGCCCATGTTCTCGCAAGAGACCGATGATTCGAGCGTCGACATGATCTACTGCCGGACTATTCACGGCGGAATGTTACCAATCACCGCCGATTCCGTCCCACCATCGGCGGCGGCGCGCTCAAGATGAACCCTATGACCAACGGCACGCCCACCATCTCGACCGTGGGAGTCCCCCGCGAGGTCAAGAACTCCGAGCATCGCGTCGCAATGACGCCCGACGGCGTCCGCGAGTTCGGCCGAGCCGGGATCCAGGTCCTGGTCGAGGCCGGTGCCGGCGAGGGAGCGTCGATCACCGACGACGACTTCGTCGCCGCCGGCGCCACGATCGTGCCGACCGCCGCCGACGCGTGGTCCGCGGAGATGGTGGTCAAGGTGAAAGAACCGAAGCCGGAGGAGTTCGGGTTCCTCCGCGAGGATCTGACGCTCTTCACCTATCTGCACCTCGCCGCCTATCCCGCGGTCGCCGAGGCGCTCCTCGCCGCCAAGACAACCGGTGTCGCCTACGAGACCGTGCAACTCGACGACGGCACACTCCCGCTGCTCGCACCGATGAGCGAGGTCGCCGGACGGCTTGCCCCGCAGATGGGCGCCCACTTCCTCGAACGCCACAAGGGCGGCCGTGGCGTCCTGATGGGCGGCGTGCCCGGCGTCAGCCCGGCCAAGGTGGTCGTGCTCGGAGCCGGCAACGTGGGGTGGAGCTCCGCGGTCATCGCCGCCGGCATGGAAGCCGAGGTGACGGTGCTCGACAAGAACCTCGAACGCCTCCGTTACGTCGACCAGATCCACAAGGGCCGGATCTCGACCCTCGCCTCGAACCACGGCTCGATCGAGCGCACGCGTGCAGGACGCCGACCTGGTCATCGGTGCGGTGCTCGTCGCCGGAGGCCGTGCCCCGGTCGTCGTCGGCGAAGACCTGGTCGCACAGATGAAGCCGGGCGCGGTGATCGTCGACGTCGCGGTCGACCAGGGCGGCTGCATCGCAACGACGCGGGAGACCACGCACGACGATCCGGTCTACGAACTCCACGGGGTCCTGCACTACGCGGTCGGCAACATGCCCGGTGCCGTGCCCCACACCAGCACGTACGCGTTGACGAACGCGACGTTGCCGTACCAGTTCGACGTGGCGATCCACGGCGCGCTCGGTGCCGCTCGACGCTCCCCCTCGATCGCCCACGGTCTGAACACGGTCGGTGGCGCCCACGCCAACCCGATCGTGGCCGCATCGCTCGGGGCGACAGCCGTCGACCCGCTCGCCTGAGGTCGTCGCGGCCAGCGACCGATTCCGTAGTCTCGTCACCATGACTGACACCGCCGACGCGCCGACGAGCGTCTTCGACCTCGATCTGCCGGTCCTCGGTCCCGAGGTCCTCGAGCTGTCCCGAGCCGAGTCGACCGAGCAGCTCCGAACGCTCGCTTCCGAGCACTGGATCGTCCGGAACCTGATGGGGTTCGTGATCTTCGACTACGACGACGTCACCAAGATCCTCCGCGACAAGCGTTGGCACAACGCGGTGGCGAAGATCCCGGAGATGATGGGGATCACCGATCCGGAGATCCTCAACCGACCACCGTCGATCCTCGCCGCGGAGGGCGACGTCCACACCCGGCTCCGCCGTCTGGTCGCGAAGGCCTTCTCACCGCGCAGCGCCGACCGGCTCCGCCCGTTCATGCGCGAGGTCGTCAACGAGCTGATCGACCCGGTCGCGGCGTCCGGTCGCGCCGACATCGCCGTCGACATCTGCGAGCCGTATCCGATTCCGATCATCTGCGAACTGCTCGGCGCTCCGCGTGCGGACTGGCAGTCGTTCTCACGATGGGCCGAGGACGTGCTGCGGATCTTCAACGGCACGGCACTCGACGAGATGGAGGTCATCGAACAGGCACGGCTCGAACTGAACGAGTACGTCGTCGGCCTGATCGACGCCCGCCGCAACGACCCACGCGCCGATCTGATCACCGACCTCATCGCCGCCGAGGAGGAGGGCGACCGACTGTCGACCGAAGAACTCGTCACGATGGTCAACGCCGTGATCGTCGGCGGGACCGACACCACCCGCAACCAACTCGGCTGCGCGATGAGCGTCTTCGCCGAGCACCCCGATCAGTGGCGGCTGCTCGCAGATCGTCCCGACCTCGCACCGAACGCCGTCGAGGAGTGCATGCGGTACTTCGGCGCGATCCGCGGCACCGGACGCTTCGCCAGCGAAGACATCGTCTACCGCGACATCCACTTCCCGGCCGGCACGTTCGTGTTCCCGTCGCTCGCAGCGGCGAACGCCGACCCGGGTGTGACCGCCGACGGCACCGGCCACTTCGACATCACCCGCGAGCCGGTCAAGGGTCGCGGGCAGATGACGTTCGGATCGGGCATCCACTACTGCCTCGGCGCCTCACTCGCCCGGGCCGAACTCCAGGAAGCGCTGCCCGCTGCTCGCCCGGCGGATGCCCGATCTCGCTGTCGACGGCGAGATCACCTGGAAGCCGGCGACGACCGCGATCTTCGGTCCCGACCACTTCCCCGTCACGTTCACCCCGAGCTGACCCCGCGTGCGGTGAGCGAAACCCCGCCCCACCGTCGGTTGGCTCACCGTCGACGTCGCCGTCCGGCGTCGGTGAGCGAACCACCACGGTGGCGGCGATTCGCTCACCGGATCAGGGTGTCATCAGTCGTCGACGCCGGGCCGACGCCGTTGGCGCTTCACCTCGCTGCGTTGCGCCTTGCTCTCCAGCCGTCGACGTTGACGTCCCGCGGCTCGGCTTCGTCGGCCGGCGTGTGGCTCGCACCCGGAGCGCATCGCGGAGTTTGGCGACGAGGCGTTCCTCGGCGAGCGCACGATTGCGGACCTGCGATCGCTCGTCGTCGACGACCACCCGGATCGGCGTACCGAGACGATCGACGACGCGGGCGCGCTGTGTCTCGTGTCGGAACGCCGAAGAGGTCGCCGGGTCGAATGTCAGCTCGACCCGCGTCGCGGCCTTGTTCGCGTGCTGCCCACCGGGCCCGCCTGACGCGCTGAACGTCTCGTGCAACTCGAAGCGCGGGATGCGGACTGCGTCGGTCACAACGAGTCGGTCGTCTTCCCCCATCGTCCCATCCTGCTCTACGGTCGGGGCCCATGGCAGATCTCAAGCTCGGATACAACACCGGATACTGGTCGGCAGGCCCGCCAGTCGGGCGCGCTCGAAGCGATCAAGGAGGCCGAGAAGCTCGGCTTCAACTCGATCTGGACCGCCGAGGCGTACGGCTCCGATGCGCTGACGCCGCTGTCGTGGTGGGGTGCCCACACGGAGAAGGTGCAGCTCGGCACGGGGATCATGCAGATCTCGGCCCGCACGCCGGCAGCGACGGCGATGGCCGCGCTCACGATGGACCACCTGTCGAGCGGCCGCTTCATCTGCGGCATCGGCGCCTCGGGCCCCCAGGTCGTCGAGGGCTGGTACGGCCAGGAGTATCCGCGGCCGCTCGCCCGCACCCGCGAGTACGTCGAGATCATGCGCGCCATCTGGGCCCGCGAGGCACCGGTCGAGTTCCACGGCGACTTCTACGACATGCCCGTCGACGGTGGGATGAACCTCGGCAAGGCGCTCAAGCCGACCGTGCATCCGCTGCGCAACGAGATCCCGGTCTACCTCGCCGCCGAGGGCCCCAAGAACGTGGCGCTCTCCGCCGAGATCGCCGACGGCTGGCTCCCGCTGTTCTTCTCCCCGAAGGAGGACGGCTGGTACCGCGAGCAGCTCGCGAAGGGCTTCGCGGCGTCGGGCGAGGACGGCAAGGCCGACCGCTTCGAGGTGTCGTGCGGCGTCATGGTCATCCCCGGCGACGACGTGCAGCAGTGCGCCGACTTCGTGCGTCCGTTCCTCGCCCTGTACGCCGGCGGGATGGGCGCGAAGGGCGCCAACTTCCACTACGAGGTGTTCGAGCGGATGGGCTACGGCGACGTCGCCGACAAGGTCCAGAACCTGTACCTCGACGGCAAGAAGGAAGAGGCCGCGGCGTCGATCCCGCTCGAGATGGTCGAAGACGTCGCCCTCGTCGGCCCGGCCGACAAGATCAAGGACGAGCTCGACAAGTGGCGCGAGACCTGCATCACCGAGGTGCTGCTGTCGGGCCCGGCGATGATGCTGCCGATCTACGCCGAGCTGATCAACGGCTGAGCCGTCGCGAGTGGTCGTCGGTCGCGCCGAAGTCAGCCGTCAGCGGTGTCGGTGCCCGGGCGCGTCACGTGGGCCTCGACGATGTAGTCGTCGATCCAGTGGCGCAGCTTCTCGAACGCGTAGATCCCGGTCGAATGGCCGTCGTTCCAGTCGAGGTTCAGCCCCCATGCCCCCGCCATCGACGCCTCGGTGATCCGAACCTCGTCGGGTTTCGTCTCGGCCATGATCGACACCGACGTCCCCTTCTGCCGGCGCGAGTTGCACTCGGCACACGGACAAGCAAGACGCAGCGGAGCGAGGTCGAACGTGGCGGTGACACCATCGGCGAACTCGATGAAGACGTGGCGTTCTCGGTCGACTTCGATCGCTTCGATGTCATGAGCCGGCATGACGCCGCAGGGTATCGGCCGCACGTGCCCGACGGAGCGATCACGGGAGCGATGAGCGGTCTCGACGATCCGATCCCACTGTCGCCGGCGCGCCCGTTCGAGATGGGCCGCTGGTGGCTCCGCAACCGGTGGGACAACCTGGCGTTCGTGCACTGGTCGTACGAGCCCGAGGTCGTCCAGGCGTTGCTGCCCGACGGCGTGCGGGTCGACATCCACGACGGGCACGCGTGGGTGTCGCTGGTGCCCGTTCGAGATGCGCGACGCGATGCCGCGATGGTTCCTCCCTGCGCTCCCATGGATCTCGTCGTTCGCCGAGACCAACGTGCGCACCTACGTCGTCGATTCGCGACGGCAACCGGGCGGTGTGGTTCTTCAGTCTCGAGGCGAATCGGCTGCCGATCGTCGTGTTCGCTCGATGGTTGCTCGGCTTTCCGTACGTCTGGTCGACGATGACCACCGAGGCACGCCCGAACTGGCGCCGGTACACCACGCATCGTCGTCGCTGGCCGAGCGACGCGCCGTCGACGACGCACGTCGAGCTCGACGATCGGCGACCCGATCGACGAGCCGTCGGAGCTCGACGTGTTCCTCACCGGCCGCTGGGGAACGGTCAGCCGTTGGCCGATGCGACGTGGACGACTCCGCCACCACCCGGTCGACCATCCCGAGTGGACGCTGTGCGACGCCGATCGCTCACCCACTACGACGACTCGTCGATCGAGGCCGCCGGACTCCCGGCACCGACCGGCGAGCCGATCGTGCGGTGGGTCGAGTCGATCGGCGCCCGCTTCGGTCGCCCGAGTCGTGTCTGACGGAGCCCGTGCGGCAACAGTCGGGACGAAGCACGATGAGCGATCGATCCCGAGCCCTGCCGATGTCCGAGGACGATCTCCACGCGCTCGTCGGTCATCGCTTCCCGGGCGGCACGCGCATCGATCGAGCACTGGGAGAACTGGCTGCTCACCGACTGCACCGGCTCCGACCAACTCGGCGACGACCTCGTGCATCCGATCGCGCTGTTCCACGTGCCGATCCAGGGTGCCGGCACGTCGATCGCCGAGCTGTTCGAGTTGTGCGGTGCGCAGGGCGCCGGGTCGGTCGGCCTCGACGGCTACGACTGGGAGTACTTCGCTCCGCTCCGCGAAGGCGTCGAGTACCGGGTCGACGGCTCGGTCACCGAGGTCGAGCGGACCGTCTCCGAGCAGACCGGCCGCATCGCCGATCGCTTCGTCTACGCGATCGAGATGACCGATCCCGACGGCGTGTTGACCGCGCGGATCACGAACCACTGGCGGATCCGGCGGTGAGCGACGATCGACGTCGGCACCGAGATCCCGTCGTGGACGATGGAACGGGTCGACCCGCAGCGGATGAAGACGATGGCGGCGATCCTGCGCGACCCGTACGAGGTGCACTGGGATCACGAGGCGGTCCGGCCGCTCGGCTTCGACCGGGTGATCAACCAGGGCCCGCTCAATCTGTCGTACGTCGCCAACATGTTGATGGCCTGGCAGGGTCGCGTCGTGCGTCCGCCGACTCGAACGTGCGGTTCACTGCGCCGGTGTTCGAGGGCGACCATCTCGTCGCCCGCGGCACCGTGATCGGTCTCGAGCAGGTCGACGGCGAGCCGCGAGCGACCTGCGACGTCCACCTCGATCGCGGCGACGAGGCGGTTCTCGTCGGGACCGCGGTCGTGGCCGTCGGCGGATCCGTCAGCCGGTGACCGCCGAGTAGCGGAGCCAGCGGCCGGCGTCGAAGTCGTAGAGCTTGCACGACCGTGTTGCGCGCAGGTACTGACCGGGAGCGAACCGGGTGTCGGTCACCGTGTCGGGATAGGCCTGTTCGATCGCGGCCGCAGCTGCCGGGAGCTGGTGGAACGGGATCCGTGCGTCGACGTGGTGCGGGACGTGCACGAAGATGTTGTGGAACCACAGCCGGTTGATCAGCCACGGGAACCGCAGGATCGTGGTCGACTCCATCTGCCCCTTGAACTGTGACCACTCGCGACGCTTCCACCAGCGGATGTCGGGCGACACGTGGTGGACGTACACGGTCCAGCCGATGATCTGGACGAAGATCAGGAACGGGACGACGATCAACTTGACCGGCAGCCAGATCGCATCGATCCAGCCGCCTTGGACCGCTCCGACGACGCGTCGACGTCACGATGGCGAGTGCGAGCACCGCACCGAGGACGCGCTTCGGTCGCGTCGGATCGCCGGCGCTTGCTTGCCCGTGGCAGCGAAACGCCACATCTTCTCCCACCAGACGACGCGGAGGTAGTAGGCGCCGGATCCGACGAACGACCATTCGAGGCGGTGACGCAGTCGTGCGGCTTCTTCAGCGCCCGGTAGTCCTCGACCGTCGTCGGGTGCCACACGAAGTCGAACCCCTCGACGGGTCGTGTAGCCGTGGTGGATTCGGTTGTGGCCGAGATTCCAGGCCGCTTCGACGTGGGCACTCGGGACCATGCACGCAAGGGCGACGACACGGTTCGCCCGACGCGATCGGAACAGCGCACCGTGCGAGGCATCGTGACCGAGCACGAACAGCCCGGCGACAGCGAGGCCGGTCGGCCAACCACAGCAGCAGCACTGCCCACCATCGATCGGTGAGCGCGAGGAGCGTGAGCGGGACGAGGTAGAGCAGCGCGGCCTGGACGAGCGCAAGCACGCCCTTGACTCGCGACGGCTCGTAGCACTCGGCGGGGATGACGGCGCGAACGTCGTTGAGCGATTGCGTGCGAGGACGCGGCAGGGTGGCGGAATCCATGGACATCAGGATACGACACCCTACCGACCAGTAGGTAGGGACCTTGGTCCCTGGCCGAGGCTGGGCGCCGGGCCGAGGCTGGGCGGCCCGGCCGGGTACGTCGCCGTTCAGGCTGCGTTGTGTTCGCTGCGCTGCTCGGTCAGCAGGTCGGGCAGGGATCTGGAGTGCAGTGTCCCGTCGGGGAGCCCGGTTGCCCTGCTCGGCGGTGGAACAGATGATGCATCCCGGTGGTGTCATCACGCATGACCGACGCCGTCACCGCCGCCTCCTGGCGAACCGCCGGAACACCTCGGGCGAGCACGACACCACCAACTCCGCCGACTCCTGATCCCGATCGAACTATGCCGTGCGCTGCTCGTCGTCCAACCGACCCGCGGCCGCCGCCACCGCATCGGCGTGCTCCACCCCGACCCTGCACCTCCCGAGCGCGTCATCGAGACACGGCGTGCTGCCGAGGGTCTCAGCCGCTGTCATGTGTGGGCGACGCTGATTGCTCTCCGCTGCGGGTATCGGCGGGCCGGGACCGTAGTGACCGGCCGTGACGGTGCCAGCGGGTCGAAAGCCTCTGCATTGTGTCAAGCACCGGGAGGACGATTGCGATATGCGCCTTCGAAACACACTCATTGCAACCGCGATCCTCGTCGCTGGCACCCTCATCGGCGCCACGACCCGACACTTTGCGTCAGCAGACGTCACCGGCGGTGACCGACCCGTCCTCGTCCCCATCGAGACGTGTCGAATCGCCGACACTCGAGCCGTCCCGAACACCGTCGGACCGAAGTCCTCGCCGCTCACCGCTGCCGACACGATACCGTGAACGCGCAGCAGGCGGGTACGGACTGCGTCGGCAAGATCCCTCCGACCGCCTCAGCACTGTCGCTGAACGTCACCGCACTCAACGCAACCAGCAATTCGTTCCTCACGATCTGGCCCGACGGCCAACGACCACTGGCCTCCACGCTCAACCCCGCACCCGGCCAACGGGTCTTCAACGCCGTCACCACCGAGTTGACCGCCGCCCAGACGTTCCAGATCTACAACAACCGCGGCAACGTCGACGTCTTCGTCGACATCGACGGCTACTACGACAACCAGGTCACGACGACCGGTACCTCATGGGTCGCGACGGTCAGAAGCTCGTCTGATCGACGGCTGACGCATCAGCGTCGGGTGTCACGGTCACCGGCAGACCTCGCGTGGGACAGCCACGGCTCGACCAACACGGCTCCAGTGACCGGATAAACGTGAACTTCCGACGGCCGCGCACGCGTGCAGCTGACCGACTCCAAGGTCGAACTGGACCAGCCGGCGTCACCGGTGATGGCGATCCCCCGCCGGTGCACGTCGAGCGCCTCGACGGCTCCGCGCCGGCAAGCTCGTGCATCTACCTGCGCTGCGCTCGGGTCGGGTGCGCGACGAACTCCCTCCGGGACGCGCGAGTTCCGCTCGCCGACGCCGGATTCTGCGCGACCTTCTTCCCGAGCACGACGACGTCGACAGGGGTGCGGCGGCTCCTGGGCGAACGCGGCGCCATGATCGACCGTTCGGCAGGGGATCGAGGCGTCCGCCGACGACCGATGCCGCCGCTGCCCGAGCGGGACGAGTCAGGGGCCAGGGACCAAGCCGATGGTCCAGCGCGGACGGCGTATGGGCCGTGAAGTCGAGCTGCGTCCCGAGGCAGCTGGCGACTCGAGGCCGACGAGTCGTTCGAACGGTGGACCTGGCTCGGTCGGTCGTGGTGGTGTCGGGCGGCGTGGTCGTGGTACGGTCGCGGGCGGAACGGTCGGTGTCCGCCTCGGGGGCCTCGGATCGGTTCCGGCTATGTCAGCAGGCACTCGGGAGCTTCGATGCTGGGCGACCGACGGGGCTGCCGCTGGAGCCACAGCGACGTGTCGGACCACTTCAGGAAGAGCGAGGGTCTGGCCCGAGCGGCGACGTGGTCGGTGCCGCCTTCGCTGCCAACACGGCGGGGCCAATCGGATCGTCGAGTCCCATCGCCAGCGCGATGACTCGTCTCATCGAATCCGTCCTTGCGGCAGTTGCGCCGGATTCACCGCCAACGACAAACGGTCGAGCCCAGGCCCGCCGGGGAGAGCAGCTCAGCGGTGCCACAACGCGCGATCGCCGGTTCAGTCGAGCAGGTCAGCCGGGACGTCGACCACCCGCGCCCGGAGCCACTCGCCCAGGGCCTTCGCCTGCGCGTCCTGGCGGGTCGACGCGGCGACACCTTCCTGGAGGAGCCCGTGGATCACGAAGTTGAGCGACCAGATCTTCGGGAACCGGAACCGCTCGACCTCCAGCTCCGCGACTTCCGGCAGGAGCTCGACCAGACGCTCGACGGTCAGATAGCCGTCGAGCCAGTCGAACGCCTCGGCTGACCGGGTGAACACACCGACGTTCGCGTTGCCGCCCTTGTCGCCCGACCGGGCCCCGACGATCGACCCGAGCGGTGCGCGCGTGGTGGCGCCCGACGGCGGCGGTCGACGGATCGCGCGACCTCGACGTCGACAGCGGACCCGACGGGCGCGACCGAGTCGAGCTGCGTCGTCGCACCCCCGAGCACGTGGACGTACTGCGGGACCAGCGCGGCGTCGATCTTCGCCGGCCGGTACACGCCGAACGGCGTCGCCGCCGACGGTCCACCGCCGAGGCCGTACATGCCGGGAATGCTGGCCAGCGCGGTGTGCACCTTCGCGTCGGCGAACGCTCGGCCGACCTTGCGCTCGTCGGCATCCTTGACGGTCACCCGCCAGATCGCGGTCGCCTCCTCCTGCGTCGCCGGATCGGGCTTGTCCGTGCGGATCACCCGGCTGTCGATCGCATCGAAGTCGTCGGGACCGAACGCACAGGCGTCCCAGAACGTCGCCGCGGCGAGCTCGGCCTTCGCCTCGATGTCGAGCCCGGTCAGCGCCACGGTGAACGAGTTGCGGTACCCGCCCATCTCGTTCATCGCGACCTTCAGCGTCGACGGCGGCGCCTCGCCGACCACGCCGCTGATCCGCACCCGATCACGTTCGACCTGTTCGAGCTCGATCGAGTCGAAACGGGCGGTCACGTCGGGCCCGAGGTACCGGGGCCCACCGATCTCGTACAGCAGCTGGCTCGTGACGGTTCCGACGGTGACCGCTCCCCCGGTGCCGTCGTGCTTGCCGATCACCGACGAGCCGTCGGCGGCGACATCGGCCCACGGGAACCCGAACCGGGCCCGACCGCCGACCTCGTCGCGACCTTCGATCTCGTGAAGAACGAGTAGTTGCCGCCGGTCGCCTGCGCGCTGCATTCGATGACGTGGCCGGCGACCACGCCACCGGCGAGCTGGTCGAAGTCGTCCGCGCCCAGCCGTGATGCCAGGCCGCCGGGCCACACACGACCGCTGCGTCGGTGACCCGACCGGTGATCACGATGTCGGCGCCGGCGGTGAGCGCGTCGACGATGCCGAAGCAACCGAGGTACGCGTTGGCGCTGACGAAACGCGACACGTCGCCGAGCTCGCCGCCGTCGGCGAACGGCTGGAGCGCTCCCGACTCGGCCAGCTCGATCGATCCGCGGCATCAGGTCGTCGCCGTCGATGTAGGCGATCGTCGGCGACAGGCCGAGCTTGTCGGCCACCTCGTGGACCGCCTCGGCGCATCCGTCGGGGTCGAGTCCGCCGGCGTTCGACACGACCTTGATGCCCGCGGTCGAGGCAGGTGCCCATCACCTGTTCCATCTGCGACACGAACGTGCGGGCATACCCCTGACCGGGACGCTTGGCCTGGATCCGGCTGAGGATCAGCATCGTCAGCTCGGCGAGCCAGTCGCCGGTCAGCACGTCGATCGGGCCGCCCTCGACCATCTCGAGCGCGCCCGACGGTCGGTCGCCGAAGAACCCCGAGCAGTTCGCGATGCGGATCGGCTCAGCTCATCGTGCGACCGCCTCGAGGCTCACCAGCAGGTCGCCCTGGTCGACTCGGTCGCCGACCTCGAAGTGCACGTCGGTCACCGTCGACGCGTGCGCCGCGGTGATCTTGTGCTCCATCTTCATCGCCTCGACGACCATCAGCACGGCGCCGGCCTCGACCTGGTCGCCGGCGCGACGTGGACGGCGATGACGGTGCCCGGGCAGCGGGCAGATCGGGCCGCCGCCCGACGGCCTCGGCGTCGTGGTCGACGAACCGCGGCAGCAGCGTCCCACGACAGCGCGCCGGCGGCGCTTCGGGTCCGGACCACCTCGGCGCCCGAGGCACCGTCGATCTGGAACTCGACGACTCGGCGGACGCCGTCGATCTCGATCGCGAGCCGGTCGTCGGCGACCGACAGCAACCGGATCGCGACAGCGACGGCGCTCGTCGGGCGGCATCGACCCGTCGTCGTCCGGCTCCGGCCACGGACCGAGCCGCACATCGGCCGCGTCGAGACACACCGTGTACTCGACGGCGATCGGACGGTGTCGCTGCCGACCTCGGACCAGACCTGGCGCTGCCCCTGCGTGCGCAGGTTGCGCCACCCCGACGGGGCGAAGCCGGTGACCGCGTCGGCGCGACGCGACGCCCGCTCGGTGGCGAACACCGCGGCGAGCAGCAGGGCGACCCGATCGTCGCCCGTCGGGCCCGGTCGACGCGACGACCTCGGGGTGCTCGTCGAGGTACGCCGTCGGCGTGCCGCGCGGCGAGGTAGTCGGACTCGCCGAGGATCTCGACGAGTGCGGCGAGGTTGGTGGTGACGCCGGTGACCTCCGACCCGCGCAGCGCCCGACGCAGCTTGGCCGCGGCCTCGGCGCGGGTGGCGCCGTGGGCGATCACCTTGGCGAGCATCGAGTCGTAGTCGGACGAGACCTCGGCCCCGCGCGGAAGCCGGTGTCGACGCGGACGAGGTCGCCGCCCGCCGCCGATGTCGAACGACGGTGATCGTCCCGGTCGACGGCAACCAGCCGGCCGCCGGGTCCTCGGCGACGACGCGAACCTCGATGGCATGGCCGCGCGCCGTCACGAGCTGCTGCTCGAGCGGCAGCACCTCACCGGCGGCGACGCGGAGCTGGAGCTCGACGAGGTCGACGCCGGTGACCGCCTCGGTCACCGGGTGTTCGACCTGGAGACGGGTGTTGACCTCGAGGAAGTTGATCGATTCGACACTGCCGGCCTCGTCGACGAGGAACTCGACCGTGCCCGCACCCTGGTAGCCGACCGAGCGGGCCAGCGCAACCGCACCGTCGCAGATCGCCGTCACGCGTCTCGGGCGTGATGCCGGCCGACGGCGACTCCTCGACGATCTTCTGGTTGCGACGCTGGATCGAGCACTCGCGCTCGCCGAGATGCACGACGTTGCCGTGGGCATCGCCGATGATCTGCACCTCGACGTGACGGGCCCGCTCGATGTACGGCTCGACGAACACCGTGCCGTCACCGAACGACGACGGCGCCTCGCGCGACCCGGCAGCGACGGCGTCGGCGAGCTCGTCGACGCTGCGCACGACGCGCATGCCACGGCCACCACCACCGGCCGCCGCCTTGACGAGCGCCGGCATCGGGATGCCGTCGGGGATCTGCACCGACCCGTCGGCGTCGACGGTGATCTCGAACAGCGGCGCGGTCGGCACGCCCGACTCGATCGCGAGCTTCTTCGCCGCGACCTTGTCGCCGAGCGTGCGGATCTGCTCGGCCGTCGGACCGACCCAGATCAGCCCGGCAGCGGCGACCCGCTCGGCGACGTCGGCGTTCTCGGCGAGGAACCCGTACCCGGGATGGATCGGCCTCACAGCCGTGGCGGAGCGCGATCTCGATGATCGCGTCGGCACGCAGGTACGACTCGGCGGGCGTCGACCCGCCGAGCGCCACGGCGACGTCGACCGCGTCGACGTGCAGGGCATCCGCGTCGGGCTCGGAGTACACGCCGACCGTCGACATCCCGAGCCGGTGCGCCGTGCGGGCGATGCGGACGGCGATCTCGCCCCGGTTCGCGATCAACAACCGAGTGATCGCCCGCGACATGGTCCCCGGAGGAGTGGAAAGAAGACTCATGACAGACCTGCCGAGCGACGCGAAGGGGTGGGGGGAGAGTGAGGGGGGCGCTCCGCGATCCCCCCTCGCCGTGAGCCGAGCAGCTTGCTGCGAGCGAACAGCCGAACGAGTGCGAGCGCGGCGAGCTCCGAGGCAGCTCCGAGAACCGGAGCGAAGCGAGTGACGAGGACCAACCCATCAGTGCCTCCACACGCCGTAGTCGGTGGCACCCTGCACCACGTTGCTGTGCGCCGCCGACAGTGCAATGCCCATCACGGTTCGGGAATCACCGGGATGGATGATCCCGTCGTCCCACAATCGCCCGGTCGAGAACAGCGCCGTCGACTCGCTCTTCGATCTGGGCCTCGAGCGCATCGGTCTGCGCCTTCAGCGCCTCCTCGTCGACCTCGATGCCTCGGCCCGGCCGCGGAGTTGCGGGCGATGATGTCCATCACCCCGGCGAGCTGCTTCGGGCCCATCACGGCGATCCGGTGGTTCGGCCAGGTGAAGATGAACCGGGGGTCGTACGCCTTGCCGGCCATCCCGTAGTTGCCGGCGCCGTAGCTCGCGCCGACCATCAGGTTGAAGTGCGGGACCTCGGAGTTCGACACCGCGTTGATCATCTTGGCGCCGTTGCGGATGATGCCGCCCTGCTCCGCCTTCGAGCCGACCATGAACCCGGTGATGTTGTGCAGGAACACGATCGGCACCGACATCTTGTTGCACAGCTGGATGAACTGGGCGCCCTTCTTCGCCTCCTCGGAGAAGAGGATCCCGTTGTTGCCGATCACGCCGACGGGGAAGCCGTGGATCGACGCCCACCCGCACACGAGCTTGTCGCCGATCAACGCCTTGAACTCCTCGAAGCGGCTGCCGTCGAGCAGCCGGGCGTACACCTCGCGGATGTCGAACGGGATGCGGACGTCGGCCGACGCACACCCGAGCAGCTCCATCGGGTCGTAGAGCGGGTCGTCGGCGGGCTCGGTCGGTCCCGGGCCCGAGCTTCTTCCACTGCAGGTGGCGCACGATCTGGCGGATGATCCGGAGCGCATCCATCTCGTCCTGCGCGAGGTAGTCGGACAGACCCGGACGTGCGCGAGTGCATCTCGGCGCCGCCGAGCGTCTCCTCGTCGACGATCTCGTCGATCGCCATCTTCACCAGCGGCGGGCCGCCGAGGTAGGCCGTGCCGGCCTCCTTGACGAAGACCGTGTAGTCGCTCATGCCCGGCGTGTACGCGCCGCCGGCGGTGTTCGGCCCGAACGCCGCCGTGATCGTCGGGATGCCGGCCTTCGAGAGCCGGGTGAGCGCCTTGAAGCTCGCACCGCCCTGGATGAACAGGTCGGCCTGGCGGGGCAGGTCGGCGCCGGCCGACTCGTTCAGGTTGATCAGCGGCAGCCGGTTCTCACGGGCGATCTCGTGGAATCGCTGCCCCTTCTTCCAGGTGGTCGGGTTCGCGGCGCCGCCCTTGACGCTCATGTCGGTACCGGTGATCGCGCACTCGACCCCCTCGATCACGCCGATGCCCTGGACGACCCCGACGCCGACCGGATCCTGGGTCCCCCAGGCCGGCGAGCGCCGACAGCTCGAGGAACGGCGTGTTCGGATCGACGAGTGCCTCGATCCGCTCGCGCACGAGCATCTTCCCGCGCTTGCGGTGGCGGTCGACGTAGCGCTGACCGCCGATCGTCGGGACCGTCTCCATCACCGCGGCGACCTCGTCCCACATCGCCTGCATCGCTGCGAGGTTCTGCCGGTAGTCGTCGGATCTCGTGTCCAGCTTCGAGCGAAGCGGTGTTCCGATGCTCATGGCGGCCGACGGTAGTTCGCGCACCCCACGGAGTTCGTGGTCGACTCGATCGGTACCACCGACGACCGACGCGGCTCCTACAGTCGCCGGCATGGCGACGACACGACCGACCGCAGCGAGCGTCCGGAGCGATCTGCTCGACGAGCAGGCCGCACTCGACGCGATCGTCGTCGGAGCTGACCGACGACCAGTGGGCGCTGCCGACGGCGAGCCCAGGCTGGTCGGTCGCCGACCAGATCGGTCACCTCGCGTACTTCGACGAGACCGCGTCGTGGGCGATCGCCGACGAGGACCGCTTCCGGGCCTCGCTCGACGACCTCGGCCCCGCCTTCGACCCGGATGCGGGCCCCGACGCGATCGACGACCTCACGCTCGGCTCGTTCCGGGCGATGTAACCCGCCGAACTGCTCGCCGCCTGGAGGACCAACCGCCGGCAGCTCGCCGACGCGGCCGCGACCCTCGCCGACGACACCCGAGTCGTCTGGTACGGCCCGTCGATGGGCGCCAAGTCGTTCCTCACCGCACGCCTGATGGAGTGTTGGGCGCACGGCCAGCACGTCGTCGACGCGGTCGGGGTCGAGCGGCGAACCGACCGATCGGCTCCAGCACATCGCCCAGCTCGGATTCATCACCCGCAACTGGACCTACGTCAACCGCGGCCTCGACGCTCCCGGCGACGGCGGTGCGCGTCGAGTTGGACGGCGCCGTCGGGTGGGACTTGGACGTTCGGACCTGACGATGCGCGAGCAGTCGGTCGTCGGGCCCGCCGTCGACTTCTGCCTGGTCGTCACCCAGTGCCGCCACGTCGACGCCACCGAGCTGGTCGTGACCGGCGACGACGCCCACGACTGGATGACGAAGGCGCAGGCCTTCGCCGGCAGCGCCACCGACGGCCCTCCCGCCTGACGTGATCCACCCGTGACACTCGTCCGACGATCGGACTCACGAGGTCAGCCGTCTACGGCCCGGCGGGCGCCATCGGCTTCCGAGCGGTGGCGCACGCAAGTCGCGTACTGTCGACCCGATGAGCACCGAGGTCCGACCGTTCACGATCGACGTACCGCGACGATGTTCTCGACGATCTGCATCGACGGCTCGTGAACACGCGATGGCCCGAGCGCCGAGACCGTCGACGACTGGAGCCAGGGAACGCCGCTCGGCCTACGCGCAGGAACTCGCGTCGTACTGGGCCGACACGTACGACTGGCGCGAACGCGAGGCGCAGCTCAACCGGTTCGATCAGTTCGTCACCGAGATCGACGGCCTCGACATCCACTTCGTCCACCACCGCTCGCCGCACGACGACGCGATCCCGCTGATCCTCAGCCACGGCTGGCCGGGATCGATCGTCGAGTTCCACAAGGTGATCGAACCGCTCACCGAATCCGACCGCATTCGGCGGCGACGCCGCCGACGCGTTCCACGTCGTCGCCCCATCGCTGCCCGGCTACGGGTTCTCGGCGAAGCCGACCGGAACCGGGTGGGGCGTCGAGAAGATCGGCGAGGTCTTCGCCGCGCTGATGGCGCGGCTCGGCTACGACCGCTACGTCGCGCAGGGCGGCGACTGGGGCGCGGCGATCACCCACTCGATCGGCGCGCTCGACCCCGACCACTGCGCCGCGATCCACATGACCCTCGCGATGGGCGCCCGCCCGAACGACCTCGACGATCCCGCACCCGACGAACTGCGCGCGCTCGAACGTGCCGGGTACTACGCGGAGTGGGACTCGGGCTACTCCAAGCAGCAGTCGACACGCCCGCAGTCGGTCGGCTACGGCCTGGTCGACTCGCCGGCTGCGCAGGCGGCCTGGATCGTCGAGAAGTTCTGGGCCTGGACCGACAACGCCGACGAATCCGGCACCGACGAGTCGCGCCATCCGGAGAACGTGCTGACCCGCGACGAGCTGCTCGACAACGTGATGCTGTACTGGATCAACGGCAACGGCGCCTCGTCGGCCCGCCTCTACTGGGAGAGCTTCGGCAAGCGGCGACCGCTCGAGATGGGCGACATCCCGGTCGGGTTCGCATCGTTCCCGCGCGAGGTCGTCCCGCCGGTGCAAGAAGTGGGTCGAGCCGATCTACCCCGGACTGTGCCACTGGGCCGAGTACGACAAGGGCGGCCACTTCGCCGCCTTCGAGGTGCCCGACATCTTCGTCGACGAGGTCCGCACGTTCTTCCGCCGCTTCCGCTGATCCGTCCGGTGTCGGACGACCGACGATGCGGCGTTGGAACGGTGTGCCAAATCGCGTTGCGGTCTGCAACCAGGCCGCGCCGGTAGCGTCGCTCGAGGTTCGTCCATGACCACCGCTGCGACCACCCCTCCGCCCGCCGCCGACCCGCCGCCCCACGGCCTCGACCCCCGGCACGGCTCGAGCCGCGCTCGCCTACCCCAAGTTCCGGCTGGTCTTCATCGGGCTCGCGCTGTCGCAGATCGGCACGTGGATGCAGAACGTCACGCTGCCCGCGTACATCCAGGACCGCACGTCGAGCCCGGCACTCGTCGGCGTGACGATCGCCGTCCAGCTCGGGCCGCTGCTGTTCCTGTCGATCCCCGCCGGGGCGCTCGCCGACAAGGTCTCCAAGCAGAAGCTGATGCTGTGGATGCAGTCGATCTCGGCGGTCCTCACCCTCGGCACGGCCTACTTCGTCGCGCGCGACGCCAACCTCGTCTGGATCTTCCTCGTCCAGGCCGGCATCGGGTCGGCCAATGCGCTCAACGCGCCGGCGTTCCAGGCGTCGATGCCGCTGCTCGTGCACCGCTCCGACCTCCCCGGTGCGATCAGCCTCAACTCGGCGATGATCAACGGCACCCGCGTGATGGGGCCGGTGGCTCGCCGCCGTCCTCGCCGCAGCCGGACTGTCCGTGTCGTGGATCTTCGTGATCAACGCGGTCACCTACCTGTTCTTCATCGCGGCGCTCGTGCTCGTGCAGATGCCCGACGTGAAGGCCGACACGCATCGTGCGCGGTTGGCGCCAACTCGGCGTCGGCATCAACATCGCCCGCCACCGGCTGGTCCTCAACCGACTCCTGATCGGGATGTTCTCGTTCTCGCTGATCAGCCTGATCTACGTCGGGCTGTTCCCCTCGGTCGCCGAGTTGAACTTCGGCATCGCCGCCAGGTCGTCCACCTACCGCTGGCTGTACGCCACCTGGGGGCTCGGTGCGTTCTTCGGGGCGATCTCGGTCGGGACGTTCCTGTCGCGATTCCACCGCCGTGTGCTGATCGTGCGCGGCTTCACCGGCTACGGGATCGCCCTCGCCGTCTTCTCGCAGCTGCGTGATCCGGTCTCACCGTTCTTCGTCGGGTTCGTGCTCGGGTTCTTCTACTTCATGACCGCCACGGCGATCACGACGTCGCTCCAGCTCAACATGAAGGACGGCGAGCGAGCCTCGGTGATGCCGCTGTGGTTCATGGTGTTCGGCGGCACCGTGCCGATCGGCAACCTGATCGGCGGCGTGCTGTTCGAGATCGATCGGACCGCGGGCCGTGCTCGGCGCCGGCGCTGCCTGGGCGCTGTTCCTCGCGTGGTGGCTCGACCTGCGCCGCCAGCCGCCGTCGGCCTTCCTCCCCGAGGCCGACGGCGGCGAGCCGCCAGCCCGACCGACGTCGCGGTGAGCCGGACGTGCGATCCGCAGCTCATCCGCCGACGAGCTGCGCGCGACGACCCGTTCGAGGCCGGCCGACCGACTCGCCTTGACGAGCACGACGTCGCCGTCGCCGAGGTCGCCGAGCGCGCCGACCGGATCGTCGGTCGGACGCACGCCGTAGAGGTCGGTGCCGACCGCGATCAACTCGACGCCGAGTGCCTCGGCCCGGCGGGCAACATCGCGGTGCCCCTCGCCCGGGTCGTCGAGTTCGCCCATCAGCCCGAGCACCGCGAAACGTCGTTCGGCGTTCATCGCCAGCAGCGCGTCGAGCGCGGCTGCCATCGACGTCGGGTTCGCGTTGTAGGCGTCGTTGATCACGATCGCTCCACTCGGCAGTTCGGCGACCTCCATCCGCATCCCGGAAATCGCCGCGCCTGCGACCGCGTCGGCGGCGGCGTCGACCGGCACACCGAGCGAACCGGCGACGGCGATCGCCGCCGCCGCGTTCATCGCCATGTGTTCGCCGCTGACTGCGAGCTCCACCCGGATCGTTCCCCACGGCGTGTCGAGCGTGAAGCGCGGACGAGCCAGCGCGTCGAGTTCGAGGTCGACGATCCGCACGTCGCCGGTGTGGCCGAACGTGACCACCGTGGCTCGGGTGTGGTCGGCCATCGCAGCAACACGATCGTCGTCGGCGTTCAGGACCGCGGTCCCGGACCTCGGCAGCGCTTCGATGAGCTCGCGCTTCGCACGCTGGACGCCGTCGATCCCGCCGACCAACTCCGTGTGCGAATGACCGACCGCGGTCACGACGCCGATCTCGGGTCGGGCGACCTCGCACAGCGAGGAGATCTGACCGAAACCGCGCATCCCCATTTCGAGCACCAGCACCTCGGTGTCGTCCGGTGCGTTGAGGATCGTGATCGGCAGGCCCTGCTCGTTGTTGAAGCTGCGCTCGTTGGCGGTGGTGCGCAGCGTGGCCGAACACGCGGCGGCGATCAGGTCCTTCGTCGAGGTCTTGCCCACGCTGCCGGTCACCCCGACGATCGCGCGCGGTCGTCATTCGTCGGGCGTGCGCCGGCGAGCACCATCAGCGCGGTCGCCGTGTCGGCCACCTCGATCGAGGTGTGATCGCGTCGAAACGGCGTCGGGCTCACTCGTCAGATGCAGCGCGGCACCGGCTGCGTAGGCGTCGCCGATGAACTCGTGACCGTTGCGTTCGGCGACGATCGGCACGAACAGCTGACCGGGCGCCAGCGACCGCGTGTCGAACGACGCGCCGTCGAACTCGACGTCGGGGCCGAGGAGGCGTCCACCGATTCCCAGCAGCCGCTTCGGATGCCAGCATCTTCATGACGCCGAACGGTACCGTCGCGGGCATGACCGGCACCGGGATGCAGCACGTCGATCACGATGCCGGCGGGACTCGACCCAGCGGCTGTCGCCCGACGAACGGATCAATCTGATCGTGCTGTTCGGTGGCGAGTCGGCCGAACACGACGTGTCGTGCACGACCGCCGCCCACGTTCTCGCAGCCGCCGATCCCGACCAAGTATCGGATCACCCCGGTCGGCATCTCGACCGACGGGCGGTGGGCGATCGCCGACGCGGCAGCCGCCGCGCTCGACGCCGGCGCCGATCAGCTCCCGGGACGGCTCGATCCGACCGGGTCCGAGGTCTCGCCCACCGCATTGCTCTCCGGCAGCTGCGAGCGAACCGGCGACGACGGTCGTGATGCCGCTGCTGCACGGCCCGATGGGCGAGGACGGCACGGTGCAGGGTCTGGTCGAGCTCGCCAACGTGGCCTACGTCGGCGCCGGGGTGCTCGCCTCGGCGGTCGCGATGGACAAGGCGATGGCCAAGCAGGTGCTGACTGCTGCCGGGATCCCGCAGGCCCGGTACCGAGCGTTCGCCGAACACGAGATGACACCGGGTCTCCCCCAGCGATCTCGCCGACGAGCTCGGGCTCCCGGTCTTCGTCAAGCCGGCCAACATGGGCTCGTCGGTCGGCGTGTCGAAGGCGCGAACGATCGAGGAACTCCGCGAGGCGATCGATCTCGCGCTCACCTACGACGAGATGATCGTCGTCGAAGAGGCCATCGTCGGCAAGGAGATCGAGGTCGCCGTGCTCGGCAACCTCGACCCGCAGGCCGCCACCCCGGGCGAGATCGTCCCCGGCGACGATTTCTACAGCTACGACGACAAGTACGTGTCCGACCAGTCGTTCGCTGTCATCCCTGCGCCGATCGGCGACGACGCCCTCGCCGACGCGCAGGAACTGGCGATCCGCACGTACCGCGCACTGCGCTGCGAAGGGCCTGTCCCGCGTCGACTTCTTCTGGGAGGACCCCGCCGACCCCGACGGCCGCGGCCGCGGGTTCCTGTGCAACGAGGTCAACACGATGCCGGGCTTCACGCCGATCTCGATGTTCCCCAAGATGTGGATCGCCGACGGGGTGACCTATCCGGAGATCATCGACCGCCTCGTCGACTTCGCCCTCGAACGCCACGGCCGCCGACGCCGCAACACCAAGCACTGACAGCCGACTCAGAACCCCTCGAGCGACCGCATTGCGCCGATACCGTTGACGGCGGACGACCCGGAAGGAAACCATGTCAGCGAGCCGATTCCGAACCCGACCCGGACCCCGCATCCGGCGACAGCTCGGAGTCGGGCGACGATCTCGCTCGGTACTTCGCGGAGAGCCCGCGGCGAAGGGACACCAGCGGATCTGGATGACGACGCTCGACAGATCGGACGACGGCTGGCCGAGGCCCGCGAAGCCGCAGGTCTCTCGCCCGCGAACTCGCCGATCACCTCGGCGTGAAGGAGTCGACGATCGCGGAGTGGGAATCGGGTGAACGGAGCCCACGTGGGCAACGGGTCAGCAAGCTCGCCGGCATCCTCGGGGTGAGCCTGTCGTGGATCCTGGTCGGGCGCGGCGTCGAGCCGTCCGCCGGCAACCACGACCTGGCGCAACTCCGCGCGGAACTCCGCCTCGCCCGGGACCGCCTCGACGACGTCGTGTCCGAACTCGCCGTGATCGACAAGCGACTCGCCGCGATGGACGAGGACTGACGATCGTCGACGATCAGGGCGCGAGCGCGGCGCGAAGAAACGCCCGCAGCTCGTCTCGGAGCTTGCGCAGCCCGCGGCCGTCGGTTGCCATCCGACCGCCCGGAGCGCCTCGGGCTCGGTCGCGATGCCGGTCAGCGTGGCGTAGCCGAGCGCAGCGACGAGCCCGGGGTCGCCTCGCCGAAGGCGCCCCGCCTCCATCTCGTCGGCGAGGTAGCTCACCGCTCGCTCGACCAACGGTTCGATCCGCTGTCGGAGCCGGTCGGCCTGGTCGACGTCGAGCCGACTGACCTCTCGGAACAACCCCAGGAGCGCCGGGCGACGAACAGCCGGGCGGAACACGGCCCGCACGATGTTGTCGATGCGCTCCAGCGGGTCGTCGGGTGCGGCTCGCACCGCGGCGTCGATCACGACGAACAACTCGGCGGCGACCGCATCGAGCACCCCGTCGACCAGCGCATCCTTCGACGCGAACCAGTAGAGCACGGTCTGTTTGCGAACCCCGACCTCCCGGGCGATCTCATCGAGCGAGACGGCGTCGACGCCACGCGACCCGAACAGGTCGACCGAGGCGTCGATGATCCGGTCCCGCGTCGGCGCCACTGCGCTCACGTCTGCCGCCGCGTCCCCGCCGTTCTCGTGAACAGTTCGCGCACGCTGTGCTGGAACTGTTCACGAGATCGGTGGGTGGAGGGTGGGACGAGTCGGCCAGTCATCTCTCTACCAATTGGTAGAGGATCGTGGTAGACATGTCAACCGTGATGGCCGACACGATCCCCGCGTCGCTGGCGGGCAAGCGCATTGCGATCACCGGGTCGACCGGATTCGTCGGCACCGCGCTGGTCGAGCGGCTCCTGCGCGGCGTCCCGGACTGCGAGCTGGTGCTGCTCGTCCGCGACGGTCGCCGCACGCCTGCCGCCCGCCGCACGCAGCGCGAGATCCTCAAGAACGACGCGTTCGATCGGCTCCGTGAGACCCACGGCGACGACTTCGACGACGCGGTCGCCTCGACGCATCCAGACCGTGGCCGGCGACGTCACCCGCGACGGCCTCGGACTGAACGACGCCGATCGAGCGCTGTGGGGAACGGCCGACGTCATCATCCACTCGGCGGCTGCGGTGTCGTTCGACTCGCCGATGGACTCGGCGGTCGAGATCAACCTGCTCGGCCCGACCCGCATCGCGAACCTCGCCAACGAGATGGGCGTCACCCCGCATCTCGTCGCCGTGTCGACGTGCTACGTCGCCGGCAACCGACGCGGCAACGCCCCCGAGATCCTCGTCAGCGAGGGACCGTTCGACGTCGGTATCGACTGGCGCTCCGAAGTGGCAGCGACCAAACGACTGCGCTCCGACACCGACGCGCTGAGTCGGACGCCCGATCGGTTGAAGGTCTTCCGCAAGGAGGCGCGGGCCGAGATCGGTGCCGCCGGCGCGCCCGCGCTCGCCTCGAAGACCGAGGACCTGCGTCAGAAGTGGGTGAAGGCCGAACTGGTCAAGGCCGGCCGTTCCCGAGCCGCCAGCGTCGGTTGGCCCGACGCCTACGCCTTCACCAAGGCACTCGGCGAGCAGGCGCTCACCGACGTCAAGGGCGACGTGCCCGTGTCGATCGTGCGCCCGTCGATCATCGAATCGGCGCTCGCCGAACCGAAGCCCGGCTGGATCCGCGGGTTCCGCATGGCCGAACCGGTGATCATCTCGTTCGCCAAGGGACTCCTCAAGGAGTTCCCCGGCGTTCCCGAGGGCACCGTCGACGTCATCCCGGTCGACATCGTCGTCGCCGCGATCATCGCCGTCGCCGCAGCCGGACCCGACGACGCCCCTGCGATCACCCAGGTCGCGTCCGGCGGCATCAACCCGCTCAAGTACCGCCAGATGGTCGACAACGTCACCGGTTGGTTCACGCGCAACCCGCTGTACGACCCGAAGGGCCAGCCGATCGTGGTCCCCGAGTGGCGCTTCCCGGGCCGAGGGCGCGTGCAGAAGCAGCTCACGCAGGCCAAGACCGTGCTCACCACCGCCGACCAGGTCCTCCAGGCACTGCCGCTCCGCGGCAAGCAGGCCGAGCTGTCGGCGCAGCTCGAGGAGAAGCGCAGTCGAGGTCGAGACCGCGCTCGAATACGTCGAGCTGTACGGCCTCTACACCGAGTGCGAGGCGATCTACCAGGTCGACAACCTGATGGCGATCTGGGACGGGCTCGACGAGCAGGATCGCACCGACTTCAACATCGACCCCCGCTCGGTCGACTGGGACCACTACATCAACAACATCCACCTGCCGTCGATCATCCAACACGCCCGCGTGAAGACGACACCGGGCGCGTCGAAGTCGACCGACCGCATGGCGCGGATGCGCAAGCAGGTCCTCGATCCGAAGCGTCAGGTCGCCGCGTTCGACCTCGAGAACACCCTCATCTCGTCGAACGTCGTCGAGAGCTTCTCGTGGCTCGCGACGCGCCGTCTCGACACGCCCGAGCGGATTCGGTACGTGGCCCGCACGATCGTCGAGGCACCCGGGCCTGCTCCGCCTCGATCGCCAGGATCGCACCGACTTCCTGCGCCACTTCTACCGGCGCTACGAGACACGCCCCGATGGAGCAGATCGAGACCGACGCCCGCGAGATGCTCACTCAGCTGATCATGACCAAGTCGTTCCCGGAGGGGCTGCGGCGGGTCCGCGAACACCGTGCGCTCGGTCATCGCACGATCCTGATCACCGGTGCACTCGACTTCGCCGTCGCCGGATTGAAGCCGCTGTTCGACGAGATCGTCGCCGCCGAGATGATGGTCCGCCCCGACGGAACGCTCTCGGGCGAGATGCACTCGGTCCCGCCCACCGGCGAGGCACGCGCCCAGATCCTCGCCGACTACTGCGACGCCGAGGGGCTCGACATCTCCAACTCGGTGGCCTACGCCGACTCGTCGTCCGACCTCCCGCTGTTCGAAGCGGTCGGGTTCCCGGTGGCCGTCAACCCCGAGACCCGGCTCGCGACGATCGCCCGCAAGCGCGGCTGGCTCGTCGAGCACTGGTCCAAGTCGGCCGGCGCCCCGAAGCCGCTGCTTCCGATCGGCGAGCTGATGGTCGAGCGTGAGCGTCGGAGGAAGTTCGCATGAAGGCACTGCAGATCAGACGCAACGTCGGCAGGTTCGGCGCTGCACGCATCATCGGTGCGGTGTCGCCGTCGGGGGCGACCAAGGTCGGTCCGCTCGAGTACCGCACGATCGAGGACCCCGAGCGTCCGGCGACGGGTGGCACCGGGTGCAGACCCGCCTCACCGGCATCTGCGGGTCCGACCTGTCGCTCGTCGGCGGTCACGCGTCGACCTACTTCGAGGACTGGGTCAGCTTTCCGTTCGTGCCCGGCCACGAAGTCGTCGGCGAACTCGTCGACGGCGACGACGCCGGCACACGCGTCGTGCTCGAGCCGGTCCTCGGCCATGCCGCACGCGGCGTTCCGCTGCCGTTCGACGGAGCACGTCCCGCCGACGGCGACGACTACGCCCACCTCGCGGTGACCTCTCGGGAACGGGGTCGAACCCGCTATCCAGACCGGGTTCTGCTGCTCGACCGGTGGCGGCTGGGCTCCGTGGTTCTGGGCGCACGAGTCGCAGCTCCACCGGCTCGACCAGACCGATCGACGACTTCCCCGACGAACGAGCCGTGCTCATCGAGCCGTTCGCCGGTGGCATCCACGCCGCGCTCCTCGCTGCGCCGATCGTCGCCGATCGGGCCGATCCCGTCGTCGCCGTCCTCGGTGCCGGGACGATGGGTCTCGCAGCGGTCGCCGGCCTCCGCCGCTACGTCCCCGGCGTCCGGATCGTGGTCGGTGCCCGCTACCCGCACCAGCGCGAACTCGCCTCGGCGTTCGGCGCCGACGTCGTGGTCGCCGCCACCGAACTCGATCGCGCCGTGCGCCGCGAAGTCGGCTGCCACATGCTCGGCAACGGCGAGTCCGGCGCGCTCTCGGGCGGTGCCGACGTCACGATCGACGCCGTCGGCTCGTCCGGGTCGATCGCCGACTGTCTGCGCATCACCCGGCCCCGCGGTCGCGTCGTGCTGCTCGGGATGCCGGCACGCGTCGATCTCGACCTCACCGGTCTGTGGCATCGCGAGGTCGAACTGAAGGGCGCCTACACCTACGGCACCGAGACCCTCGCCGACGGCACGGTCACCGACACGTTCCGCCTGGCCACCGACACCGTCACCGCCGTCGAAGCCGAACGGTTGGTGTCCGCCACGTATCCCCTCGACGACCACGTCGATGCCATCGACCACGCCGCCAACGCCGGCCGCCGCGGTGCGATCAAGATCGCCTTCGACCTGCGAGACCGCCGATGACCATGCCCCTCGACCACCGTCACGCCATGGGTCTGACCCGTCACGTGACGCGTCACATGACGGGTCAGACCCGTCACGGAACGATTGATTTGGAGTCCTGCTGATGCCACGCCCCGGATTCGTCCTCGACGTCGACCGCTCGACGCCTCCCACCCTGTTCTGGCGCGGCGAGGGGTTCAGCCTCGAACGTCTTCCCGCCGATCGCAGCCGCATCATCTACCCGCCCGAGCCGTTGGCCGGCCTCGACAACCTCGACGGCCACATCCGCGATGCGCTGCTGAATCCGCTCGACATGGACCCGCTTCCCGAGCTGCTGAAGCCGGACATGAAGCTGACGATCTGCTTCGACGACGCGAGCCTGTCGCTGCCGAAGATGCAGCGGCCCGACAATCGGCAGCGGATCATCGAGGCGGTGCTCGACATGGCCGCCGAGGCCGGCGTCGACGACGTGCACATCATCGCTGCGCTGGGACTCCACCGCCGGATGCACGAGTACGAGCTGCGCCACGTACTCGGCGACCGCATCGTCGACGCCTTCCTCCCCAAGGGCTTCCTGTACCAGCACGACGCCGAGGACCCCGACAACCTCGCCGTGATCGGCCACACCGACGAGGGCGAGATCCTCGAGATCAACAAGCGTGCCGCCGAGTCCGACCTCGTCGTCTACGCGAACGTCAACCAGGTCGCCATGGACGGCGGGTGGAAGTCGCTCACGACCGGGCTGGCGAGCTACCGCTGCCTCAGCGAGCACCACAACCCGGCGAGCCTGCAGAACACCCGCAGCCTCATGGACCGGCACCACTCGGCACTCCACAAGTCGATCTGGCGGATGGGCAAGCTGTTGCGCGACTCCGGGCCCGAAGGTGTTCCAGGTCGAGACGACCATCAACACCGAGGCGTTCCCGTCGCCCTTCGAGTTCCTCGCCAAGCGCGAATGGGAGTGGACGGCCAAGGATCGCGGCCTGTTCCTCGCGAGCTCCAAGTCGCTGAACAAGCTGCCGAACCGCACGAAGCGCAAGATCTTCCACAACATCGAGTCGCCGTACCGCACGACGAGCGTGCAGGCCGGGTTCACCGAAACCGTCCACGAGCACACGCTCGAGAACGTCTACCGGCAGCACCTCGTCGAGGTGGACGGCCAGACCGACATCCTCACGATCGGCATCCCGTTCATCAGCCCGTACAACCCCGAGTCGATCATGAACCCGATCCTCGTGATGTGCATGGGCCTCGGCTACCTGTTCAACATGTACCGCGGCAAGCCGCTGGTGAAGGAGGGTGGCGTCGTGATCATGACGCACCCGACCTACGAGGAGTTCCACCCGGTTCACCATCCGAGCTACATCGACTTCTTCGACGAGGTGCTCGCCGACACGACCGACCCGGCCGAGATGTCGACGAAGTGGGAGAAGAAGTACGCCGAGGACGACTGGTACCGCCATCTCTACCGCACGAGCTACGCCTACCACGGCGTCCATCCCTTCTACGCCTGGTACTGGGGTGCGCACGGCCAGCAGCACGCCGGCAAGGTGATCATCGTCGGCGGCCACGCCCCAGCCGTCCGTCGACTCGGCTTCACGCCGGCGTCGACGATGAACGACGCGCTCGAGATCGCGTCCGACACGGTCGGCCGCTCGCCCACCATCAGCCATCTCCACGTTCCCGGCGTGCTCGTCGCCGACGTCAAGTAGGGCAACCGAGATGGCCGGACGCACCACTCGCCAGTACATCCGCCGGGGCCAGCGCCCCGCGGGTCGGGTCGCTCGATCCACGTCGCGCAGCGCGCCGCCGGCGTCGTCGAGGGCGCGGTTCGCACCGCCGCCCGACCACTCGCCCGCTACGGCTTCCCGTACCGCAAGCCGACCGCACCGAAGAACGTCGTGGTTCCTCGCGAGCCCGACGGACTCGGTGACGCCTACGACACCGACTGGGCTCGTCGTCCGCTCGCCCAAGCGGTGCGCGGCGTCATCATCGAGGGTCCGATGCGACTGGCCGTGCGCACGATCGCGAGCCCCCGCGTGTCGGGACTCGATCGCCTCACCGATCTGCTCCGCGTCGACGAGCCGGGTCCCGTGATCTTCGCGCCCGAACCACCACAGCCACATCGACACCGGCGTCATGATCCGCTCGATTCCCGCGGTCTGGCGGCGCGACCTCGTCGTCGCCGCGGCGGCCGACTACTTCTTCGACGCCCGCTGGAAGGCGGCGCTGTCGGCGCTGGCGCTCAACGCGATCCCGATCGACCGCGATGCGACGAGTCGGGCGACGTTCGACCGGCTCCGCGATGTGATCGCCGACGGCAACAGCTTGATCATCTACCCCGAGGGCGGACGATCACCGGACGGTTGGGGCCAGGACTTCAAGGGCGGCGCTGCGTATCTCTCGACGCGCACCGGCGCGCCGATCGTCCCGGTCCACATCGACGGAACCGGCGAGATCTTCGGCAAGGGCGCGAGCAAGCTGTCGCCAGGGTCGCACGACCGGTGGTGTTCGGCACGCCGCTGACCGCCGCCGACGGCGAGAACACGCGCCGCTTCAACGAACGGATCGAGGCGGCGGTCACACGCCTCGGCGACGAGACGCTGACCGACTGGTGGACGGCGACGCGCAACGCGGCGTCGGGTCGCAGCCCGAAGCTCTCCGGACCCGACCACAACGGCTGGCGCCGGCAGTGGCACCTCGGCGAGAAGCGGCGGCTCAGCACCGCCGGGCATCCGTCGGCGTCGTGCCCGGCGCTGGCCGGACCTCGGCTGACCTCGACCGGCATGCCGGTGATGCCTGGTGCAAACCGCGATCCGGCAGACTGTGCAACGATGACCCGCACCCCACGACTGACTCCTGCCGCTCGCTGCCGCTGGTGCTCGCCGGAGCGGCCTGCACGCAGCAGGAGTCGGTGACGCCGGTGTCTCCCGCCCCGCGCGACCACCGACCACCGCGGCACCGACCACTACGGTCGCCCCGCCCGTCACCGAGCCGCCGATGACCGAGACCACCCGAGCCACGACGCTCGCAGACGACGACCACCGTCCCGCCGACCACGACGCCGCCGCCGTCGGGCACTCCGACGTCGACGTCGACCCAGTTCTTCGGTGGCGGCGATCCCGACGGCTGGCTCTACCTCGGCCGCTGGACCGGCAATGCGTGGGAGTCCGCGCTCGACGACGACCAGCAGCCTCGTCAACCGGCGATCGCGAGCGACGAGGTCCTCATCCACGAGATCGACGTCGATCCGATCACCGGAACGCGTCGGCGCGACGGCCGAGGCGTGCTCGGACGGCCGGACCGGCCCGGTGATCTCGCCGAACGCCCGAGCCCCCGAGGACCCCGGCTTCGGGTATCGATCGATTGCGTTCGCCGCCGAGTGGCCGACGCAGCCGCGACCGATCGCGCTCGTCGACGCCAGCGTCGACTCCTACGCCGCCGCCGGCGTCGCCGCGTTCGAAGGGACCGGCGTCGACGCGGCGTCCGGCGAGATCCAGCAGATCGTCGTGTCCGACCTCGACGGCGACGGCGACACCGAGTCGCTGGTCGCGTTCGGCGGCACCGGCTTCTCGACGCTGCTCCTGATCGATGCCGACTCCGGCGCGGCGCTGACCGTCGCCCGCGACAACGTTCCCGTCGCCGCCCCGGACACCGGCCCGACGACCGAGCCACCTGCGGCATCGTCGGAGACACACCGCACCCTGGCCGTCGCCGATCTGAACGGCGACGGACTGATGGAGTTCGTCGTCCACGCCTGGGAGGACACCGACGCCACGCGTGATCGTCAACAGCTACGACGGCACCGAGGTGACCGCCGTCCTCACGACCAGCTGCTGACCCCGTTACGTGACGGGTCTGACCCGTCACGTAACGCTCACCAGGTGTCGACCTGCGGGCGGTGACCTCGTGGCGGCGTCCGGGGCGGCGTCGAGCAGCGTGGTCAACCAGCGCCGGGTGTCGGCAGGGTCGATCACGTCGTCGATCTCGAAGTGCGACGCGACGTTGACGGCCTTGCCGTGCTCGTACATCCGGTCGACCATCTCCTGGAACAGCGCCTCGCGCTCGGCGTCGTCGTCGATCGCTTCCAGCTCCTTGCGGTAGCCGAGCCGCACCGCGCCTTCGAGCCCCATCCCACCGAACTCGCCGGTCGGCCAGGCCAGGCACGCCAGCGGGGCCTTGGTCGAGCCGCCCATCATCGCCTGGGCGCCGAGCCCGTACGCCTTGCGGGTGACGACGGTGATCGTCGGCACCGACAGGTTCGCGCCGGTGACGAACAGCCGCGAGCAGTGCCGGACGAGCGCGGTCTCCTCGACGTCGGGCCCGACCATCATCCCCGGCGTGTCGCAGAGCGTGATCGACCGGGAGCCCGTGTGCATCGCACAGCTGCATGAATCGCGCCGCCTTGTCGGAGCCGTCGCTGTCGATCGCTCCGCCGAGGTGCTTCGGGTTGTTCGCGAGCACGCCGACCGGTCGCCCCTCGAGCCGCGCCAGCGCGGTGACCATGCCGACACCGAACCCGCGCCGGAGTTCGAGCACCGAGTCGTCGTCGAACAGCCCGTCGATCACCCGGCGGATGTCGTAGGCGCGGAGCCGATCGAGCGGCACGACGTCGCGCAGCACCGATCTGATCGGGCGCCGACCACGCCTCGGTGCGGCCCTGGAAGTACGCCAGGTATCGCTTCGCCACTGCGACGGCTTCGGCCTCGTCCGCCACCACGACGTCGACCACACCGTTCGACCCCTGCACCTCGATCGGACCGATGTCGGTCGGGGCGAACACGCCGAGACCGCCGCCTTCGATCATCGCCGGGCCGCCCATCCCGATGTTGCTGTCCTCGGTGGCGATGACCACGTCGCAGCAGCCGAGGATCGCTGCGTTGCCGGCGAAGCAGTAGCCCGATGCGATCCCGACGATCGGAACCGTGCCGGACAGCTCGGCGAACCACCAGAACGCGAGACAGTCGAGCCCGCTGATCCCCGGCGGGTCGGTGTCACCCGGGCGACCGCCCGCCGCCCTCGGTGAAGAACACGACCGGCGCACCGCAGTTGCTCGGCGACGTCGATCAGCCGATCCTTCTTCCGGTGGTTCTGATACCCCTGCGTGCCGGCAAGCACGGTGTAGTCGTACGACATGACGACGGTCTTCGCGGCCCGACCCGGAAACAGATCGCCGTTGACGTCGCCGACGCCGCCGATCAACCCGTCGGCCGGCGTGTTGGCGATCAGGTCGGCGACGTCACGGCGGCGTCGCTGCGCCGCGATCACCGTCGGGCCGTACTCGACGAACGTGTCGGCGTCGATCAGGTCGGCCAGGTTCTCGCGCGCGGTCCGCTTGCCCTTGCCGTGGCGCCTGCTCGACCGCCGTGGTCCGCGCTGGGTCGAGCCCGGCCTCGTGGCGTGCGACGACCTCGGCGAGGTCGGGTCGGACGGCTGACGGCGTCGAGCCTTCGACGGCGACCGGTCCGGGACGACCCGACGGCGGCGGGAGCTCCGCACCGCTCTGCACCGGACGGGCCCAGCTCGATCACGGCGCCGTCGGGGGCCAACGTGGTCCCGACCGGCGCGAGGATCGCCGTGACCGTGCCGGCGGCCGAGGCGACCACGTCGTGGTGCATCTTCATCGACTCGATCAGCGCCACGACGGCACCCGCCCGCACCTGTTCGCCCTCGGCGACGAGCACGTCGACGATCGTTCCCTGCAATTCGGTCGTGACCATCACCCGCGTCGCACCCTGCTCCGACATGGGAGTCGGTCTAGCACGCACGGCCCGACACCGGATGGTTCGACGAGACGCCAGTGCGCTACATCGGGTTCGCGACCGGTGACCGCTGGAACGTGGTGATCGAGACCTCACCCATCACGAGATCGGCGGCGACGGCGGCGAAGAGCGCCGGCACGATGAAGCCCGGCTGGCCGGTGGTCTCGGCGACGAACATCACGGCCGCGAGCGGGACGCGATAGCCCGGCGCCGAGGAACGCGGCGATCCCGAGCAGCACGTACAGGGTGGGATCGACGGTGTTGAAGACGTCGCCGACGATGCGACCGACGATGGCTCCACCGACGACCAGCGGGATGAACACCCCGCCGACACCGCCACCGGCCAGCGTCGTCGCAGTCGCACACATCCGGAGGAAGAAGACCGCCACGAGCACCCACAGCGCCTGCGGGTCGAACAGCCACGCGAACACCTCGTAGCCCGAGCCGAGCGTGAGGCTCTCCCCATTGGCCGGGTCCCAGTCCTCGGCGGTGATCACCCGGGTGATGAAGTAGATCACCGTCAGGAGTCCGCCGGCGACGGTGAGGCGGATGACGATCGGCCGCAGGGTGAACGCCTTGGCGGTACGGATCAGCTTCGAGAAGACCCGCGCGCCGATCGCGCAGCCGACACCGACGAGCACCGCGCCGAGCAGGTCGATGTAGTTGAACAGCGACGCCGTGCGCTCGTCGCTGCCGACGAGGAAGATCGGGTCGGTGCTCGTGAACGCAACGAAGGTGAGATACCCGGAGGCACTGGCGACGAGCGCAGGCAGCAGCATCCGTCGGGCCATCTGGTCCCTGAACGGCACCTCGAGCGCGAAGATCGCTCCCGTCGCAGGCGCCTTGAAGATCGCGGCAACACCGGCGGCGGCACCAGCGACGAGCAGGGTGCGGTAGTCGGCACCACGGAACGACGCCGGCAAGCGGCGCTGGATCATCGCGCCGATCGCCGAGCCCGCCGTACATCGACGGGCCTTCCAGTCCCATCGCGCCGCCGGAACCGAGCGTCGTGACGGCGGCGGCGATGCGGCCGACGAATGCCCGCCAGCGCAGCGGGTACTCCGAGTCGTGGAAGGCGCGGAGGTACTCGTCCGACGTTGCAGGCGACGCTCCCGACCCGACGGTGTGCAGGATCAACGCCGACGCGACCAGACCGAGCCCGGGGATGATCAGGCCCCATTTCCAGTCGGCCTCGAACAGCCGGTGGAGCAAGACCTCGGTGACCACGTACTCGAAGAAGTAGACGCCGATCCCGGTGATCGCCCCGGTGATCGCAGCCAGCAGCACGACTTCGCGGGAGCGACGAACGAGGTCGCGGAACTCATCGGTGCGGATGTCGAGATTCGAGGGTCGAAACCCCGTCATCACCCGTTCACGCCACACGTCGGTCAACTCTAAGCCGCGCGCAGCATCTCCGACTTCAGTTCCGGCCAGAACGTACGATGAAGAAGCATGCCCATCGCGCTCGTCACCGGATCCGCAGGCCTGATCGGGTCCCAGGCCGCCGAGCACTTCGCCGGACTCGGGATGCATGTCGTGGGCGTCGACAACGACATGCGCAAGGTGTTCTTCGGCGACGATTCGTCGACCGCATGGATGGCAGCGGCGCTCGAGGAGCAGCTGGGCGACGCCTACACCCACGCGAGTCTCGACATCCGCGACCGTCCCGGCAGTCGAGGAACTGTTCCGGACCTACGGCAGCGACATCGCGCTCGTGATCCACACCGCTGCACAGCCGTCGCACGACTGGGCGGCCCGCGATCCGTTCACCGACTTCGACGTCAACGCCGTCGGCACGCTGAACATGATCGAGAACACTCGCCAGCACTGCCCCGACGCGGTGTTCATCTTCACCTCGACCAACAAGGTCTACGGCGACACCCCGAACCGGCTCCCGCTGCTCGAGCAGGAGACACGCTGGGAGATCGACCCGTCACACGAGTACGCCGACGGGATCAACGAGGACATGTCGATCGACATGACCAAGCACAGCCTGTTCGGAGCGTCGAAGGTCGCCGCCGACGTCGTGGTGCAGGAATACGGCCGCTACTTCGACATGAAGACGTCGTGCTTCCGCGGCGGCACCCTCACCGGCCCGAACCACTCGGCTGCCGAACTCCACGGGTTCCTCGCCTACGTCATGCAGTGCACGATGTCCGGAACCCCGTACCGGGTGTTCGGCTACAAGGGCAAGCAGGTCCGCGACGCCATCCACTCCTCCGATCTGATCAACTGCTTCGAAGCCGTCTACCGCAACCCGCGCAGCGCCGAGGTGTACAACATCGGCGGCGGCCGGCACTCGAACTGCTCGGTGCGCGAAGCGATCGCGATGTGCGAGGACATCACCGGCAAGCAGCTCGACCACACCTACGTCGAGGACAACCGCATCGGCGACCACATCTGGTGGATCGGCAGCAACGCCCGCTTCGAGGAGCACTATCCCGAGTGGTCGCTGAAGTACGACGTCCGCATGATCCTCGAGGAGATGTTCGACGCCAACACGGACCGCTGGTCCTGAGGACGCATCGGCCAACCACATGATCGACACGGGCAAGGTCTCCGTCCTCGGCGTCCAGGTCGACGCCGTCGACTACGAGGCAGCGGTCGCAGCGGATCATCGACGCGGCCGAGGACGGCCGCCCGTACTCGGTGTCGGCACTCGCCGTCCACGGCGTGATGGAAGGCGTCGACGACGCCGAACACCTCGAGCGGCTCAACGCGTTCGACCTCATCACGCCCGACGGTCAACCGGTCCGGTGGGCGATGAACTGGCTGCACGACGCCGATCTGCCGGACCGCGTCTACGGCCCCCGACTGACGCTCGACGTCTGCCGCGCCGCGGCGTCGGCGGGCCTCCCGGTGTACTTCTACGGATCGACGCAGGACACGCTCGATCACCTCGCCGAGCGACTTCCGACGCTCGCCCCGGGGATCGAGATCGCCGGGATGCAACCGTCCCGGTTCCGCACGTCGACCGAGGACGAACTCGACCGAGATCGCGGCCGAGGTGCGCGTCGACCGGCGCGAAGATCTGCATGGTCGGCCTCGGCTGCCCACGCCAGGAGGTGTTCGCGCTACGAGAACGCCGACCGGATGTCGATGCCGCTGATGGCTGTCGGCGCCGCCTTCGACTTCCACGCCGGGCTCGCCACCGAGCCCCCGGCATGGGTCCAGCGTGCCGGGCTCCAGTGGGCGCAACGACTCGTCGCCAACCCGCGGCGCCTCTGGCGTCGGTACCTGATCCTGAATCCGCGCTACGTCGCGGGCATCATCCGCCAGCGCGCCGGGCGGTACACGCCGACCGCCGGGCCGCACCCCGACCCACGTCGGACACAGCTGAGGAGCATCATCGATGGCCAATCTCGCCAAACCCACCATGTCCAAGCGCAATCTGATCTGGCTCGCGGTGATCGTCGTCGTCGGCGTCGATCGTCGGCGTGTACTTCGGATTGCCGCTCGGGCTCGATCGCCGGCGCCGTCGTGCTCGTGATCAGTGAGATCGTGGAGCGTTCGGCGCGCCGCAAGCCAGCCGACGAACGCAGGACTGACGTCGAGGCGCCGTCGACGCCAGGAGCCAGGCCGGAGTCAGCTCCCGGCGTTGTCGCCGAGCATCGCTGCCGGCGTCTTCAGCAGGATGCGCGAGATCGGTCCGCAACGAGACCCGCTCGACGTACTCGAGGTCCCATTCGCCGTTCTCGTGCATCGGACCGCGCCACGCGCCGAGATCTGCCAGAGACCGGTGAGTCCCGGCTTCACCTGATGGCGCTGATCGAGACCCCGGCGGTAGTGCGCGACGACCGACTCGAGCTCCGGGCCGCGGGCCGACGATGCTCATCTCGCCGCGCGCGACGTTGATCAGCTGCGGCAGTTCGTCGAGGCTGTACCGCCGCAGGAACCGGCCGACCGCGGTGTGTCGCGGGATCACGGTGCGACTTGTGGGTCTGCGGCGACGGTCGTGGATCACGTCGAGGCGGTCGACCTCGACGATCGGGCTGCATCGTCCGGAACTTCAGCACCTCGAACGGCACACCGTCGCGACCGACACGACGCTGCCGGAACAGGATCGGACGGCCCATCGTGACGGCGACCACGACCGCGCCGACCGTGGCCATCGGAATCGCGGCGACGACGAGTCCGAGCACCGCGGCGACTCGATCGAAGGCCGGCTTGCACGGTCGAGGTGTACGAGCGTGCGTCGCAACCGCACGTCGGGCAGCGCGCCACTGGCCGACCGGCCGAATCGACCGGACCTCGGCATCGGGCGTCGGTGCTCGGCTCACCGCGCGCCGCCGATGCTGCACGAGCGATGCTCCTGTTCCCTGTTCCGCCATTTCATGCCCGTTTCGATCTCACCCTCCGGAATTCGGCAAGTTCTGCCATCGACCTGAGGGTTCTCCGCCCATTCGGCCCGTTCGTGCATCCGGAGCCCGACCAGCTCCGCCGCCAGCCGTATGACTCATCATCGCCGAGCCACATCCGACCGCGCAACGCCACTTCACAGAGTCTTGACGGACCACTCACAGTGGCGAAGTCCGTCGAGCCGTTCGCTCGTCGGGCGCGTGCCGGAAGGTATCCTCGCCGCCGTGGCGAGTCCGATCAGCAACGACCTCGTCCGGCGTGTGGCCCGCGAGACCGTCCGCCGTGGCGCCATGGCCACCGCCGCGCTGGCGCACCGCGCCCGACCTGGTGATCATCGGCGTCAAACGGGGCGGCACCACGTCGCTGTTCCGCGACCTCGAACGTCATCCGGCCATGTGCCCGCTGGTGCCATCGGCGCGACGCCTCCCGCTGCGCGAGAACCAGAAGGGCGTGCACTACTTCGACACCAACTTCGACCGGGGCGACCGCTGGTACCGCAGCCACTTCCCGACACGGCTGCACGCGCGCCGTGCGCGCCCGGACGACCACCTCGACGTTCACCGCCGAGGCGAGCCCCTACTACTTCTTCCAGCCCCTGCGCGGCCGCGTCGGGCAGCGGCGGCACTCCCGAGCACCCAGTTCGTGGTGCTGCTCCGCGACCCGGTCGAGCGCACCGTCTCGCACTGGGCGGAGCAGACCCGCAACGGGGTCGAGACGCTGTCGCTCGCCGAGGCGCTCGATGCCGAACCCGAGCGGATCGGCGACGACGCCGAACGACTCCGGTCGGGGTCACTCGCCACCAGCCATCCCCACGAGCAGCAGAGCTACGCCGCGCAGAGCGAGTACGCCGATTCGCTGCAGCGGTGGTTCGACTGCGCCGGCAGCGACCGGGTCACCGCGCTGTTCTCCGAGGACTACTACCGCGGACCCGGCCGGCACGATCGGCACGCATCACCGACCTGCTCGGGGTCGACCCGATACCGGACGAGGCGGTCGGCGGACACCGAAACGCCGCACCACGACCGGGCGCGATCGATCCCGACGTCGAGCGACGTCTGATCGAGCGGTTCCGTCCCGACGTCGATCGCCTCGCCGACCTGATCGGTGCCCAGCCACCGTGGCCGCGGTTCGGACTTCAGCCATCGGGCCCCGCACCCGATACCCCGGCGTGAGGATTCTCCAACTCCACGCCGGCGTATCGCACGCCCGCGGGCGAGGACACGGTGGTCCAGGCCGAGGCCGCCGCCCTGCGCAATGCGGGTCACGACGTGCTCCAGGTGATCGAACACAATCCACACGGAACCGTCGCGGCGCTCCGTGCGCTCGCCACGAGCCGCTACAACCGCTCGACCGGCGCCGCGGTCGCCGACGCGTGTCGCGAGTGGAAGCCCGACGTCGTCCACGTCCACAACACCTGGTTCGCACTGTCGTCGTCGGTGATCGATGCTGCCGCCGAGGCCGACGTCCCGATCGTGATGACGATCCACAACTACCGCCTGGGGTGTCTCGGTGTCGACCTGTTCCGCGGCGACGCAACTCTGCACCGCATGCGTCGGGCGCTCACCATTGCGCGGGGTCGTCCACGGCTGCTACCGGGACTCGCGCGCGCTGTCGGCGATCGCAGCGATCGAGATCTCGTCGACCCGCCGTCGCTCGCACGCTCGATCGGGTCGAGTCGCTTCGTCGCACCCTCCGCGTTCATGGCGGATCGACTGATCGACATCGGAGTCCCGGACGACCGGCTCACGGTCAAGCCGCACTTCAGCGCCGATCCGGGCGAACGGACGGCCGCCCCCGTCCGCGTCGAACGAGATCCTGTTCGTCGGCCGTCTCGACGCCGGCGAAGGGCGTGCGAACGCTGCTGCGGGCCTGGGAGCGTTACGTCGACCGCGACGACAGCGCGAACGCACTGCTCACGATCATCGGCGACGGACCACTCGCGCACGAAGCCCGCGAGACCGCGCCACGCGGCGTCACGTTCGCGGGCATGGCTGTCCCACGACGACGTACGAGCCCGCATGTTGACGGCGCGCGCGCTCGTGTTCCCGTCGGAGTGGTACGAACCGTTCGGCATGGTGCTGATCGAGGCGATGGCGGCTGGTCTCCCGATCGTCGCCACCACGGCGTCCGACGCAGCCCGCATCACGGCGACGCCGATGCACGCTCATCGCACCGGCCGGCGACGACCGCGCGCTCGCCGAGTGCCTCGAGCACCTCGACGACGACACGGTCGACGACGCCGGCCGAGCCGCACGGTCCCGCTTCCTCACCACCTACACCGAGGCTGCCGGCGTCGCCGGTCTCGAAGCGCTGTACGCACTCCGTGACCGGGGTCCGACCCACCGCTCGACACCATGACGTGGCACCGCCTCCCCGCCGCACCGCGGATGATCGTCCACGGTTCGAGCGGACGATCCGGCGACCGTCGTGCGGGCGCTCGCCGGCACCTCCGACTGGCGACGCGCCGCTGCTCGACCTCTGCGGTACCGGCATCCTCGCCGCTCGCCGGCGCCGGCGACTCCCGACCGCCGACTGGCCGCAGTGGCCACCGATCGAGTGGCGCGCACTCGACGCGGAACTGCGGCGCCGACTCCCCGGGTTCACGATCCTGGGCGCCGTCGTGCCGCGACAGAGCGGATCGTCACCGGCTCTCACTCATCGGTCGGGTCACCGGCAACCTCGTCGTGGTCAAGCTCGGACCAGCCGGATGACGGCCTCGAGCGCGAGGCGCTGCGTGCTCGACATGCTGGCTCGGGACCCGCTCCCGTCGATCGCAACCGCCGAGCAACTCGAGGCCGGCACGATGACGATCGAGGGGCACGCTGTCGCCTTCCTGGCCAGCACCGGGCTCCCGACGCGACGCCAGCGTCCCGCCATCGACGAGCCGTTGCGGACGTTCGAGTCCGATCTCGCCGAACGACTCAGCGATCTCCCACCGGCGCGGCGGTTCGGAATCCGTGGCCGACGATCTCGTGCCCGTGCACGGAGACCTGACACCCTGGAACCTTCGTCGCACCCCTCGCGGCCTCGCGCTGTTCGACTGGGAGTCGGCCGGATGGGGAGCACCCGGCAGCGACCTCGCTCTCTACCGCCGATCCTGCGACGAGGTCCGCCGACCGTGGAACCGCCGACGGGGCGCGCGATGACGACACTCCGTGCACTCGTCATCCACAACTTCTACCGGTCGGAGAACGCGTCGGGCGAGAACCTGTCGGTGCACGACGAGATCAGCGGTCTGCGCACGCTCGGGTGGGACGTCGAGGTGATCAGCGCCGACAGCGACGTGATCGGCAGCGGCACGATCCCGCTCGGCGAGCTGGCCCTGCGCCCGATCTACAGCCGACGGAGCGTCGATCCGGGTCCGGGACGCAGCGCAGCGGTTCCGCCCGCACGTCGCGCTCGTCGAGAACCTCTTCCCGCTCCATTCACCGTGGGTGATCCGTGAACTCCGTCGGCTCGGCGTTCCCGTCGCCGCCGGCGTCCGCAGCTATCGCATGTTCTGCGCGGCGTCGACGCTGTTCCGCAACGGCTCCATCTGCCGCGACTGCGTCGGCAGCACGGTCAATCTGCCCGCAGTCCGCCACGGCTGCTACCAGGGATCGCGGATCCGAACTGCGCCGCTGGCGGCGAGCCTCGCGCTCCATCGCTCGACCTTCCGCTCGATCGACAGGTACCTGGCGGTGTCGGAGTTCGTTCGCGATGAGTTGATCACGGCGGGGTTCGACGAACGACCGGATCGTCGTCCGACCGAACTTCGTCGACGACCCGGGCCCGCCCGACTACCGCGGTCGGGGACGGCTTCCTCTTCGCCGGTCGGCTCACCGCCGACAAAGGGCGTCGGCGCCGATGCTCGAGGGATGGGAGCGCTCGGAGGCGTGGAAGCACCATCGCCTCCGGATTGCCGGAAGCGGCCCGTTGGAGTCGTTGTTCGTCGGCCTCGACCCGAAGCTGCGGGTCGAACCACTCGGTCTGCTCCCGCACGACCGGACGCTCGAGGTGGTCCGCGACGCAGCGGTGACCGTGGTCCCCTCGATGTGGCCCGAGCCGTTCGGGCGCGGTGTCATCGAAGCGGCCGCCCACGGGCGCCCATCGCTGGTCTGCCGCTCCGGCGGTTTGGCGGCACTCGTCGAGGACGGGACAACCGGCTGGCTCGCCGCACCCGACGCCGATGGCTTGACGCGCTGCGTTCCGGCGAGCCACGGACACGACCGACCAGCGCGAGCTTCGGACGCGCGGCGCGAGCGCGCTACGCCGAGCGGTACACCCGTGAGGCCTCGCTCGGCATCCTCGACCGCGAACTTCGAGCGCTCGCCCACGACCCCCGCGACGATCGTCGTTGACGAGCGCGTCGCTCGATCGCCGGCGACAGCATGAGAACCCGACACAGACACACCACTCTCCGCGGTCGAGCCGGCCCGGTACGGCACCCTTCGCGGTATTCCACCGGTGCGGAGTCGAGATCGCCCGCCGAGCGTCAATGCTGTCTCAAGACAACCCTCAAGCGGCACCACTCCCCAGCCGATGAAACGAGACGATGAGCTCTTCCGGGTCCGCCCCCTCGACGAACGCCTGCCTTCGAAGGGTTCCGATCCACGTCCTCGAACGACGGGACGCAGTCGGGACATCGGACCCGTCGAGGCCTTCTGGCGCTTCCGTTCCTGGACCGTGCCGATCACGATCGTGATCGGCATGCTCGCCGGGCTCGCAGCGTTGGCCACGTCGGGAACCTCGACCGCGACCACGACGCTCTACCTCACCGACCCGCGTGGGGCGCCGGTCTTCCGGGACGGCTCCAGCAGTCCGGCCGACCTCGCCCGGTACGCGCGCCAGCGCGCCGAGTTCGCGCAGTCGGCCAACGTGTTGAACCAGGTCGTCACCGATCTCGACGAGCTCCGCGCCGGCGATCCGTCGATCCCCGCCGCTGACGTCGACCGGGCTCGACGAAATCGTCGACGCATCGACGACATCGTCATCCGACGTCCAGGTCGACTGCACGACGACCGACCCCGAGCAGGCGCTGCGTGTCTGCAGCCTCGTCGTCGAGACCTACGTCGACATGGCCAACGCCGACATTCAGGACCGTGCGCAGATCCAGATCGACGTGCTGCTCGCCGAACGCGACCGGATCATCGCCGATGCCGACTCGCAGCCGAGTTCGATCGCTGACATCGACGGTCGGATCTCCGAGATCAGTACCGAGGCCGCGCTCTTCGGCAGCGGCGTCGAGTTCGTCGAACCAGCACGGGTCGAGGAGGACTCGCGTATCGTTCCGGCCGTCCAAATCGGGCTGGCCGCACTGCTGTTCGCCGCATTCGCGATGGCAGCACTGGCATGGTTCCGAGCCGGCCGCCGACCGGTCATCAACTCAGGGTCGGACGCGACCGTGTCGCTGCAGGCTCCGCTGCTCGGCGAAATCGTGGCGAATCCGAACGAGCCGTTCACCGCGGCGACCGCACCCGGCGCCGCGTACCAGTTGCTCGCCACCAGCCTCGGCGCGGTTCACCCCGACGGCGGCGTGCTGCTCGCCGGCACGGCGATTCCCGAGCTCCCATGCGCACGAGACGATCGCCCGGATGGCGACCGCATCGGCGCGCGAAGGGCGCCGCGTGCTGGTCGTCGACGGCGACACGAGCGGGCGACGGCTCAGCCGCCTCTTCGGACAGGAGCAGACCAACGGCGGCCTCACCGAGCTGCTCGCCGGCCTCGTCGGGTTCGACGAGGTACGGCGTTCGATCGGTGTCGGGGGCGCCGCAACGCTCGATCTGATCACCGGCGGTCGACCCGATCGACGATCCATCGAGCCTGTTCCGGTCGCAACAGGGCCGCGAGATCCTCGACTCGTTCCGGAGCCGCTACGACCTCGTGCTCGTCGCCATCCCCCCGTTGCTGACCGCTGCCGACGGCTCGGCACTCGCGAGCGCCGCCGACGGTGTCGTGCTCGTGGTCGATCGCGGCACCGACGCCCATGACCTCGAGACCGTGCGACAACGCCTCGACGTCCTCCGGACCCCGACGATCGGCGTCGTGTTCGACCATCGCCCCGGCTCGAACTGACGATCGGCGACTCGGACATGGCCGCGCCACGGGGCTCCGGACGACCGCTCGCCGCCGTCGCGTCGCAGGCGATCGTCGCGGGCTCCAGCCTGCTGCTCCAGCTGATCGCGCTGCGCCAACTCGGCGCAGCAGGGCCTCGGGCGATTCGCACTGCTCTTCGGCATCCTCGTCACCGTCAACTCCATCCAGAGCGGCTGGTTGGGTGACTCGCTGACGGTGCTCGACCGCTTCGACCCCGGGATCCGGCGGGCGCTCGTCCGGTCCCAGGTCGTCATCGTCGGTCCTCGTGTTCGGCGTGACCACGTTGCTCGCGCTGCCCGTCGGGGGCGTCGAACTCCTCGACGGCACTGCTGTTCGGCGTGGCGTCCACGGCGTGGGTGATCGAGGAGACGATGCGCCGACTGCTCATCGCGCGCCGTGAGTTCACCAAGCTCGTGGTGAACGACGCAGCATTCGCGGCAGGGTCGTTCGGATTGGTCGGATTCGTCGCGCTCACCGGGGCACGTTCGAACTCGAGACACTGGTGCTCGCACTGCTCGCAGGCGCGGTGGTCGCGATCGCGGTCGGCGTCGATCCAGCTCCCGTCGAGTCGAGCTGTCGCGCGGGTTGCTCGGACCGTCACGGATGCGCGACGTCGCCTCGTTCGCCGTCTGGCGGGCCGCCCAGATCGGTCTCCGACCAGGCAGCCAGGCGCTCGTCCGAACCGTCATCGTCGCCTTCGCATCGTACGAAGCCCTCGGCCAGCTCGAGAGTGCACGGCTCCTGCTCGCCCCGGTTCTCACCGTGGTCAACGGCGCCGGGGTCTACCTCCTCCCGACCTACTCGGCGCAGGCGAAGTCGGCCCGTCGATTCTCCCCGGCCGTACCACTCGCAATGATGACGGTCGGGATCGATCGCCGCGGCGTACGGGACCGTGGCGATCATCCTGCGCGAGCCGCTGACCGACCTGCTCACCGACGGCTCGACGACGATCACCGTCACCGCACTGCTCGCCTGGACGGCGTACTCGATCGGCTTCGGTGCCGGCGTCCCAGCCGGCAACGCGGTCGTCGCTCGCGGCCGCTCACGGATCGCGTTCACCACTCGGATCATCGACGCCACCGTCGGCATCGTCGCTGCAGGTGCCCTTGCCGCGACGGGCAACGTCGATGCGGCTCCGTTCGGGTTGGCGCTCGGCACGGTGGTCGGCGCGGCACTGCTCCTCCACCGGCTTCGCCAACTGCCGCCGCCCGACTCCCCACTCCCCGCCCCGACGCCCGGCCAGCGTCCGGTCGAACTCGACGGTGCGCCCGACGTCCCCATCCGCTTCGGCGACATCTCGACGATGCACGACACCGACGACGTCGACCTCGACGCACGCTGAAATGCTCCGCTGGGAGCCGGCTGCCGCAGCGCTGCCCACGGCCGCGTCGGGCGCGGCCGCTCACGTCCCGAGCCGACCGGGCCGGATCCGGCGTCAGCGACAGCCCGATGCCGCGCCGATCGCGCGACGTCTCGGGATCGCTGGCTGTGGCTGCTGCCGATCGTCGCCATCGTCGCAACCGAGTACAAGTTCCGACGGCGGGACATCGACGACGCGCTGGGCGGCTCGATCGATCTGATGATCCTCGCCGAGCTCGGTGTCTACGGGTTGATCGGGCTCTGGGCGGTGTGGCGGCTCGCGCCGACCGAAGCCTCGGCTGACCCCACTGACCTGGTGATGTGGGGCTACATCCTCACGACCGCGGCCAGCGCGCTGTATTCGACGTTTGCGCTCCTCGCACTCGCGCGTGCCGTACAACTCGTCATCATCGGCGCGGTGGTACACGTACTCGCCGTCGACGGACGGCTCCGTCAGATCAGCGCGTTGGTCCATGGATGGATCGTGCTGCTGACCGCGTCGATCGCGATCGGGCTGGCGTACGTCGCTCCGACGACGGGACCCCAGGAGGGACGCTTCACCTGGCTCTTCGTGCACAGTGTGAGCGCCGGGTCGATGCTCGCCCTCTCGGTTCCGATGCTGCTCGGACTCTGGTGGTCCGCGGGACGACACGACGACCGGATTCCGCTCCCCTGGCCGCGCTGGGCGTACGGGTCGTTGCTGATCGTCCACATGGTGTTCCTTCTCGCCACCCGGACGCGGGGGTCGATCGGTGCTGCGTTCGTGGCAATCGCCGTCATGGCCTGGATCTGGACCGGGCAGCGGGCGAAACCTCAGCTGGTCCTCGGCAGTCTGGTGGTGGGCGGCGCATCCCTGCTCGCGTTCGGCGGATCCGGTGCTCGCGTTCCTGACACGCGGCGAGAGCTCCGAGAAGATCGGGACGTTCAACCGCCGGACCGAGATCTGGTCGTTGGCGTGGGAGTCCTTCCTCGACCACCCGCTCCAAGGGCTCGGGTTCAACTCGGCCAAGGGCGTGTTCTTCGACGAAACCGGCCTCGGCGGCGCCCACAACGCGTTGTTCAACGTGATGATCGACACCGGCCTCGCCGGGCTCGCCTGGTGGATCGCGCTGCTCGTCTCGGTCGGTGTGGCGATTTCACGGGTCGGTCGGGCGGCGCGCCGGGACGAGCTGGTCGTCGGAGCCGCCGGGTCGCCGCGCGCCGACCACCTCGTCCTGCTCGGGGTGTTCACGGCGAGCATCGTGAACTCGATCACCACCGAGGGACTGGGAGCCGGCGTGAACGTGTCGGCGATCTGGTTGTTCCTGATGGTCGCATGGATTTGCGTGCTGCGCCGTGAAGGCCCCGCGCCCGACCGGCACCCGGTGGCGGGCGACGTGGCGGCCGGACGTTCCGACGTGGTTGGAGATGCGCGACACTGAGGGGATGCAGGTCGCGGTCATCGGTGGCGGATCATGGGGGACGGCGCTCGCACGCATGCTCGCCCGCGAAGGCGTGAGGACCACGATGTGGGCCTTGGAGGACGAAGTCGTCGAGTCGATCGCGAACGATCGCGAGAACTCGGTGTTCCTCCCCGGGATCGAGCTGCCCGCGACGCTGCTCGCCACGAACGACCTCGACGCGGCGGTCACGAACGCGACCGTGATCGTGTCGGCGGTCCCCACCCAACACATCCGGGCCGTGTTCGGCGGGCGACACCACCTGTTCGAGCGCGCCGAGGTACTGGTGTCGGTGTCCAAGGGCATCGAGGTCGAGACGCTGCAGACCCCTGCCCAGATTCTGCGCGAGGTGGCACCGGACCGACTCGCCGATCGGATCGTCGCGCTCTCCGGCCCGTCGTTCGCACGCGAAGTCGCCTTGGACTACCCGACCGCGGTCGTCGCCGCCGGCAGTTCGATCGAACCGGCTCGTGAGGTCCGCGACCTGTTCAACACGTCGTCATTCCGCGTGTATTCCTCCGACGACATCGTGTCGGCCGAAATCGGCGGCGCACTGAAGAACGTGATCGCGATCGCCGCCGGCATGTCGTACGGCCTCGGCTTCGCTCAGAATTCGATGGCAGCCCTGATCACCCGCGGGCTGGCCGAGATCATGCGCGCCGGTTCGGCGATGGGTGGAGACCCGGCGACGTTCGCCGGCCTGTCCGGCATGGGCGACCTCGTCCTGACGTGCAGCGGCGACCTCTCACGAAACCGCCGGGTCGGGCTCGAGATCGGTCGAGGACGCTCGCTCACCGAAGTGCTCGACGAGATGAACATGGTCGCCGAGGGGGTCAAGACGACGCTCGCCGCGCGCCGCCTCGCCGAACGACTCGACGTGTCGATGCCCATCGTCGAGGAGGTCTACCTCACCCTCTACGAGGACAAGGACCCGCATCAGGCTCGCGCCCACCTGATGGGTCGCGCTCCGCGCGACGAGCGAAACAGCTGAACCGATCGGCGGCGCGGCGACGAGTCAACGCGCCGGGCCGAGCACCGCCGGCGAAGTGCGGAATCGTCCGTTCGAGACCCGTGCGCAGGTCGATCTCGGGCGTCCAACCGAGGGCCTCGGTCGCCAACGTGATGTCGGGCTTGCGCTGCTTGGGGTCGTCGGACGGGAGCGGCTCGAACACGATGCCCCGGTCGTTCCCGGTCAGTTCGTTCACGAGGTCGGCGAGCTCGAGCATCGTGAACTCACCGGGATTGCCGATGTTGACCGGACCGATCTCGTCGCTGTCGAGCAGTGCCAGGAACCCGCGGACTTCATCGTCGACGTAGCAGAAGCTGCGGGTCTGCGAGCCGTCGCCGTAGATCGTGAGCGGCTGACCGCGCAGCGCCTGGGTGATGAAGTTCGACACGACCCGACCGTCGTCGGGCTGCATCCGCGGTCCGTACGTGTTGAAGATCCGCACGACGCGGATGTCGACACCGTGCGTGCGGTGATACGCAAACGTGAGCGCCTCGGAGAACCGCTTGGCCTCGTCGTACATGCTCCGCTCGCCGATCGGGTTGACGTTGCCCCAGTAGTCCTCGGTCTGCGGGTGCACTGCGGATCGCCGTACACCTCGCTCGTCGACGCCATGAAGAACCGGGCCGTCGTTCGGCCGCGCGAGTTCGAGCAGGTTGCGGGTGCCGATGCTGCCCACGTCGAGCGTCTCGATCGGCAGGGCGTAGTAGTCCTTCGGCGACGCCGGGCTCGCGAGGTTCATCACCGCATCGACGTCGCCGTCGATCGTCGAACGGCCGCGTGATGTCGTGCTCGACCAGCTCGAACGCCCGGTCGGTCGCCGAGATGCTCGACGTTGTCGGGCACTGCCCGGTCACGAAGTTGTCGACGCAGACGACCTCGTCACCGCGATCGAGCAGGCGTCGCAGACGTGCGATCCGAGAAAGCCGGCTCCGCCGGCGACGACGACGCGCATCAGCTGCGACCGACGCCGTCGTAGCGGAGCCCGGCGTTCTTGACCTGATCCGGGTCGAACAGGTTGCGCGTGTCGACGATGGTCGTGCCCTTGCCGACCCGTGCGGCGAGTGCGTCCAGATCGATCTTGGCGAACTCCGGCCACTCGGTGAGCACGCAGATGACGTCGACGTCGTCGGCGACCTCGAGCAGCTCCGCCGGTCAGCTCGATGCCGGCGAGGGCGGTCTGCCTGGTGCGGCGACAGTTCACCCGACGTCGTCGGATCGAACGCCTTGACCTCGGCGCCGACCTTGCGGAGTTCGGCGATGATCGCCATCGCCGGCGACTCGCGGAGGTCGTCGGTCCCGGCCTTGAACGTCAGCCCCAGCGCGCCGACGGTCACGCCCGACAGATCGGACTGGTGTCGGCCGACCGCCTTGGCGATCTTGTCGACCATGCGGCGGCGCTGCTCGTCGTTGACCGTGATGACGCCGCGCATCATCGAGAAGTCGTAGCCGTGGTCCTCGGCGATCTTGACCAGCGCACGGCTGTCCTTCGGGAAGCACGAGCCACCCCAGCCCGGCCCGGGGTTGAGGAATCGGCGATCCGATCCGGGTGTCGGAGCCGATGCCGTCGACGACCGCCGCGACGTCGGCGCCGACGTGCTCACACATCGCAGCGACGGCGTTGACGAAGCTGATCTTCATCGCCAGGAACCCGTTGGCCGCGTACTTGATCGTCTCGGCCGAGGCCGGGTCGGTGATGATGACCGGCGTGTCGATGTTCGCAGTAGAGCTCGGCGACCCGCTCGGCCGCGGCCCGATTGGCTGCGCCGATCACGACGCGATCGGGCATGCAGGAAGTCGCTGACCGCCGTGCCCTCACGCAGGAACTCGGGATTCGAGACGACCGAGACGTCGTCGCGCTGCAGGACCTTCTCGACGGCGATCGTCGAACCGACCGGCACCGTCGACTTGTTGACGACGACGGCACCCGGCTTGAGCACCGGAGCGATCTCGCGGCGGCCTGCTCGATGTACGACAGGTCGGCGCTGCCGTCCTCACCCTGCGGGGTCGGCACGCACAGGAACACGATGTCGGCGTCGGCTGCAGCCGCCTGCGAGCCGAGCACGAACTCGAGGCGGCCGAGCGCCCGTGCCTCGTTGACGATCTGCTCGAGGCCGTCCTCGACGATCGGGATGTGCCCGTCGTTGAGCATGTCGACCTTGCGCTGGTCGATGTCACCGCACACCACGTGGTGACCGAGGTGGGCGAAGCATGCACCGGTGGTCAGCCCGACGTAGCCGGTCCCGACCACGCCCAATCGGATATCGGTTGCAGCCATCGGTGTGAATCCTCGGGTGATCGTGGTGGACATCGGCCGTCTTTCGTCGTCGAGCTGGAGAATCGGCGGCCTGACCTGCGGTCGGTCGCCTCACAAGCTATCGGAACATCTCGCGGCGGCCTTGAGCACCCCGTTCGGCAGCGCGGGCGTGATCGGCTGTCCACCCGGTACCGACATCGCTCGGTACTGTCGGGGCGTGGACATGTCGCCGACCGCGTTCTCGATCGGGACACCGTTCGGTGCGGCCGACCCGGTCGACGACGACCCTGCGCGAGGCCTGCGGTGACGACCCGAACTTCGTCTGCCGGCAGGTGTTCGACGCGACCGGCAACAGCACGCTCGCCAGCACTGCGCGATTGGCTGATCGATCGACCGCTGATGATCATCAGCATCCTCGTCGTCTCGTGGATCCTCGTCCGGGTGGCACGGCGCGGCGTCGACCGATCGGTGAAGCGGATCGTCATCGCCGACAGTCGCTCGACGCCGCCGCATCGTGATCCCGGGACTCGACAGCGTCGCCAGTCTCGACACGCGCCGAGGACCGCGAGCGGGAAGAGCGGCTCCGGCTCCGCCGCAACGCCCGCGCCGCGTCGATCAGCGAGGTCCTCCGGGGCACGACGACCGTGCTGATCTGGTCGATCGCGATCGATGCTCGTCCTCGGCGAACTCGGCGTCGAGCTCGCTCCGCTGATCGCCGGGGCGGGAATCGCCGGCGTCGCACTCGGCTTCGGCGCCCAAGCAGCTGGTGAAGGACTGCATCAGCGGGCTGTTCATGCTGCTCGAAGACCAGTACGGCATCGGCGACATCGTCGACCTCGGCGAGGCGACGGGGACCGTCGAGCAAGTCGCGTTGCGCACCACCGTGCTGCGCGGCGTCGACGGCACCGTGTGGCATGTCCCCAACGGCCAGGTCGCGCGCGTCGGCAACATGTCGCAGCACTGGTCGACCGCGCTGATCGACATCGACGTGGCCTACGACGCCGACCTGTCCGCAGTGCGCGACGTGATGCAGCAAACCGCCGAGGAGGTGTGCGCGGGCGACGACATCAGCGACGACATTCTCGACGCACCACAGGTGCTCGGCGTGGAGAGCGCTCGCGCGCCGACGGCATCACGCTCCGGATGACGGTCACGACGGCACCGGGAACACAGTGGGGCATGCAGCGCGAGTTGCGCGAGGCGTTGAAGGTGGCGTTCGACGCCGCTGGCATCGAGATTCCGTTCCCGCAACGCACCGTGTGGCTACGAAATCAGGACGGCTGATGCCATGATGTCCACCGTGACGACCCTTCGACGACACCCATCGATTCGTGGCGAGGACACGCCCATGACCGACTTCTTCGCCGCGACGCCGGGCGGAGCGATGCTCGGATTCGCTGTCGTGCTGGCGATCGTCGGACACGTCGGGCTCTCTTGGGCCGAACGCCACGCCACGCCGCAGCGGATCGAGTCGGTCGGCGGCTCGGCGGCACTGCGCAAGGAGTCGCCGGCCGTCGTCAACGTCCTCACGAACGACGCAACGCTCACCGCCGCCGGGATGCGCGCCACCGTCGTCGATCTGGCGACCCGCGGATGGCTGCGGATCCTGCCACCGCTGACCGACGACGAGACGAGCCGGGTACGCCCGTCGTCGGAGGCCTACGACGGCGACGCCCTGCTGCCCCACGAACGTCTCGTGCTGCAGCACATCCTCGCTCGCTTCACCACCGATCAGGCGATTCCGGCTCGGCACCTCGCCGTCGACATCCGCGGGTCGTGGTGGCGACGCTTCCGCAATCTGGTGTACGCCGAGGCCCGCGCGGAGCGGTCTCGTGAAGCGCCGCTGGACGCCGCTCCTGCTCGCCGGGCCGGTGGTGGCCGCCGTCCTCGGTCTGTTCGCGTGGAACGCCTCGCGCGACGACGGCACGTCGGTGGCCGTGGTCGACTCGGTCGAGCGTCGCCTGATCGCCATCGCGACGCTGATCGCACTCGTGCTGCTTGGTGGTGCGCATCGTGCGCCACGTGGTCAGCAACGACGTGACCCACACCGAAGCCGGTCTCGCTGCAACCGGACGCTGGCTCGCCGTTCGCCAACGCCTCGTCGCCGGCGGTTTCGCTCCGATGGCACCGAGCTCACTCGAAATCGGTGACCGCCGGCTCGCCTACGCCACGGCGATGTGCCTCGCCGACGGAGCGCGGATCGAACTCCCGCTCGCCCGCGAGGATCACTTCCGCGCGTGGAGTGCCGTCGGGGGTGCCGGGCGACTCGTTCGAGTCAAGTACCCGTGGCGACCGATCTACGGCATCAACCCGCTGTTCGCGCTGATCGGTGGGCTGATCGCGACGTTCGTCGGTCTGCGCGCTCGGCGCTTCTTCTCCGACGTCGCCCGCGGCGACGCGTGGGAGTCGCTCTACGAGCGCTTCGAGCAGCAGGACTGGCTGATCAGCGACATCGCGACCGGGATCGTCTTCCTGTCGTTCGTGCTCGATCCTGCTCGGGCTGTGGGCGGCGTTCGCCGGCGCCGCCGACATGTTCAACACCGTCGAACGCACCGGTGTGATCATCCGGGCGCGCCGACCGGCCGAGGTGACGCCGCTTCCCGCGCGCGCTGGTCAAGCGAGTCGAAGGTGACCGGTACAGCCTCTACGTCGCGGTCGACGACGGCTCGTCCGACACGATCACGGCGTGGCGGGCCACCGAGCGCACCGCGACCCCGCAGGGCGTCGACGCCGTCGTTCGTGCGACACCGATCCTCGGCTACATCCGCCGGTCGTCGCCGATCGGCCACGTCCTCCAGGACTAGGAGGGACCGTCATTCCGGTTCCAGCCGATTCCGTGGCCAATGACTCTTGTCCAGCGCACCGCTTCGCCAGACGATGGAGTTGAGTGAGAGGAGGCTGACATGAGACCGAAGCGGACGCTGGATGCGGCCGAATTCGTCACCGACTGGGCCGCCCGGCTGGTCGTCGCTCTCGCGCTCGTGGCGATGTCGTGTACCGGGGCCAGTGACCAATCGACGGCGGAATCCACCGGGTCCCGGCCACCTGCGACCGCGTCGACAACAACGCGCTCCGCCATTGACCACGTCGACTATCTCGACTCGATCTTCAACGGTGAACTGATCGACCCGGCTGACCTGTACGTCGAGGACCCGCTGTACGCCGAAGCCGGCAGCCCGGCAGCCGCCTACGGTTCCCACCGGGTCAACCTCCGACTCGTGGACCGTGGCTCCGGTGATCCCCATCGCGAGCACATCGTGACGCCCGATGGCGACACGGTCTCGGTCTGTCGGGGTGAAGCCACCGGTGACGGCTGCACGATCTTCGCGGGTTTCGTCACGCGCCGAGACGGGCTGGTCTACACGTTCACCGTCGACGGCGTCTTGATCGACGACCGGCTCGGAGATGCATTCCCGAGCGAAAAGGACTCCTCGGCTGAGGTCGGAACCGGGATTCGCACGATGTCGTCGTACCGGTCCGCTGAAACCGACAACCTGTCCGTCGTCATCGAGCTGACCGCGGTGCTGCCATCGAACGTGCAGCTGCTTGATGCCACATACGTGGATCCGACCGGCCGACACGTTGCACCAATGGACGCACGTGGTCCGGAGCGAACTCCGCCAGGGTGATCGTGTGTTCGGTTCGCTCGAGTTCGCACGCGCCGACCCAGGCGGCCGGCTCCGAATCGAGGTGTTCTCCGAGGACTTCTCCAACAGCGCGGAACTCGCCACCGATGTCCCCACGTGCGGCTGCTGAACGCCGGCTCGGTCGACCCGATCCTGCCTGACCGGTCCCCGACGAACGAGGTCCGGGTACGACCGCGGAATCGATTCGCACGCGAGCGGCACTCGGGCGAGTGCGAATCGTCTGGTGTCAGACAGGTTCAGCCACCGCTACCGCCGCGTCGGCTCGATCGGCGTTCCGCCGGATCGCTTCGATCATCTCGGCCCACCTGGGCCGCGGGAGGTCGTGGCCCATGTCCGGGAACATCAGCAGCCGCGCACCGGGAACGGCCGCCGCCGTGGCGATCCCACCGCTCGGCTTCACGAGCGTGTCGACGAGGCCATGGATCACGAGCGTGGGCACGCTGACCGTCGCCGAGCCCGGGCGTGCGGTCGGGGCTCGCCATGATCGCCGTGGTCTGACGTTGCGTGCCGACCGGCCGGAAGCTGCGTTCGATGCTGCGCTGCGACCGGGCACGATGCTCCTCGGGGTCGAAGTGCGGGCTGCTCCACAGCTGGAAGCTCGCCACCGACCGATCGGCGGCGTTCTCCAAGGTCGGCTCGGGCATCCGCGCCATCTTCGCCATCACCTTGGCGGCGATCCGGCCCGACTTGCCATCACCGGGATTCGACATGATCGACGTCAGCGAGCGGACTCTCGACGGGTGGTCGATGGTCAGTTGCTGGGCGATCATGCCACCCATCGACATCCCGACCACGTGCGCCGAGTCGATCCCGAGCGCGTCGAGCAGTCCGTCGGCGTCGGCGGCCATGTCGGGGATCGTGTAGCCGGCCTTCGGCGGCCGCTTGGCGAGCGAGCCGAGCACCGCCTTCACCTGCTTGGGCGGCTCCCAGTCGAACTCGGTGCTGAGGCCGATGTCGCGGTTGTCGTAGACGGTCACCTGGAATCCGGCGCCGACCAGTTCGTCGACGAAACCGTCGGGCCAGTCGGTGAGCTGTCCGCCGAGCCCCATGATGAGCAACAGCGGCTCGCCCGTCCCCGTGCTGCTCGTACTCGATCGTGATGCCGTTCGCCGTTGCCTGAGCCATCGGGCGATGATACGAGTTCGTCGGTGTTCCCGGTCAACGTCAGCGGTCGCGTCGTCGGCGCGCACCGGGCTCGACACGCCAGAACCCCGCCTTCAGGTACTCGCCTTCGTCGTAGGTGACCGGGTGGTCGATGTCGTGCCCGGTTCGGCGCAACTCGGTGAACGTGGCGCCGTGCTCCTCGGCAGCCTCGGTGACGGTGTCGAAGAACTCGGCCGGCGTGACCCGACTCGAGCACGACGCCTGGACGAGGATCCCACCGTCCTCGACGAGCCCGATCGCGAGCTTGGTCAGCTTGGCGTAGGCCGCACGGGCCCGGCCGACGGTCGCGGCCTTCTGCGCGAACGACGGTGGGTCGACGACCACGAGATCGAAGCGGCGGCCCGCCCGCCCGAGCGCTCCCATCACGTCGAAGGCGTCGCCGACCTCGGTGGTGACCGTGCACGCGGCGACGGCCGGGCACGTCGGCGTTGTGGTCGAGGTTGCGCTGCAGGACGGCGAGCGTCGGCTCGGACGCGTCGACGGCGTGGACCGACGTCGCCCCGCCGGCCGCGGCGTGGACCGTGAACCCACCGGTCGACGCGAACACGTCGAGCACCCGCTTCCCGCCGGCGAGCTTGCCGACGGCGAGTCGATTGAGCCGCTGATCGAGGAAGTGGCCGGTCTTCTGGCCGGTCTGGACGTCGGCTTCGAACGTGAGGTCGCCTTCGCTGAACAGGACCGGTCCGTCGGGGATCTCACCGACGATCACGTCGCCGTCGTCGAGACCGTAGCTCTCGAGCGCCTGCAGGTTGCGGGCGAGCCGCAGCACGATCGTGTCGACGCCCGTCGCGGCGAGCACGCCGTCGACGACCGCACGCAGGTGGGGATACCAGATCTCGCTGTAGAGCTTGATCACGCCGACGTGGTCGTAGCAGTCGACCACGAGTCCCGGAAGGCCGTCGTTCTCGCCGTTGACGGCGCGATAGCCGGGGCCGTGCACCGCACGACCGCTGCCGACGTGGCGATCGAAGAGGACCTGGCGTCGGGCCACCGACTCGGCGATCCGTTCGGCGAACCAACGCGGCGTCGACGGTCACGGGATCGCCGACGTGGATCATCCGGAGTCGGATCGGCGAGTTCGGGTCCCACAGCCCGATCGCGGCGAACTTGCGATTGCGATCGAACACGATCCCGAGGTCGCCGGGTGCTCCGTCGTCGTGGTTGACCGACTCGATCGACCGGTCGTACACCCACGGATGGCGGGCGCGGATCCGACGGAGCGCATCGGGCGTCACCCGGATCGCGAGGCGGCGCTCGGACGGCTCGGGCAGTCCGTCGAGCAGGCTGCTGCCGGCGCTCACGACGAGACCGGCGTGCCGCCGACGACGGCGATGATCCCGACGCTCGGGTCGACCGCGCCGGCGTACACGTCGGCCCACGCCGCCTGCGCGGCGTCGGGCCCGATGCGGTGCTCGACGCTCATCCAGGCGCGGCTCCCGTCGACGAACTCGGCTGATCGCCTCGGCACAGCGGTGTGCGTAGCTCCGCACGCCCCCACTCCTCCTGGCGTCGGCCGACCTCGCTCGGCGCGAAGAACAGCTGCGGCGCCGGGCCCGGGCAGGTCGGCATCGGTCGGCGGTGCCGCGTCGTGATGGCTCCGGCCGACCGTCATCGAGTACGCGAGCCGTCACCGAAGTGCTCGTGGACCGCGGCGAGCGACGCGGGTTGCCGGCCATGTCGATCGAGACGGCACCGCCGTCGGTCGGCACCGTGTCGATCGCGTCGTAGGTGACGACCCGGTCGTAGTACCCCAGGTTCTCGACCATCTCGACGTTGCCCGGCGACGTGACGCCGACGACCTCGATGCCGCCGCGGTGGTGCGCTCGCTGCGCGAAGCCGATCGCCGTCTTCGACGACGCCGACAGCACGATCACCCGAGCGGCACCGAAGTACGCCGTCGCCCGAGCCGCCCCCGTCGGCGAAGAACTCCTCGGCGAGGAACCCGGTCAGGAACAGCCCGCGCAGCAGCGCGTGGCGGTCCTCTCCGTCGGCGAGGCCGTGGGTCCCGTGATCGACCTCGGGATACATCGGGTCGGCATCGGTGGCGACATACGCGCGGTAGACCGGGGCGTGCGCCTGCCGGTGCGCTCCGTCGTCGCGGAAGCCGTCCTTCGTGGCCGTCGGGGTGAAGACGACGTGCGACGACATCGGGTACCACCCGTAGAAGCGGCGGCCGAGCGAGATGTCGTCGGCGCGCGACTCGACCACCGTCGCCCATCCCATCGCCGGGACACGCCCGAACGTGTCGTCACCGGTCGGGAAGAAGTCCCAGTAGCCGAGCATGTCGCCGAACACCGCGTAGGTGATGTTGTTCGCGGTGATCGCGAACCGGTCGATCCGCAGCCGCACCTGGCCCGGCTCGAGATCGCCCGGGCTCGTGCGGTTCGGTGACGAGTCGCGTCTCGCCGACCGAGTCCCGCCGGACCTCGAGTGTCGTCGTCTCGCGGTCGTCGGCGTCCTGGTCGTGTTCCATCTCCCCAGCATGCCCGATCCGGCCGGCTCGATTCGGAGACGCGGCGACCGTGCGACCGGGTACACACCACGGGATGACCAGACGATTCGAACCCGCCCACCTACCGCTCGACCGGCACCTCCGACCTGCACGTCGGGAGCCTCTTCGGGCTGTCCGGCAAGGTCGCCGTCGTCACCGGCGGGTCGCGCGGCATCGGGTTCATGATCGCTGCCGGCCTCGTCACGAACGGCGTGACGACCTACATCACCGCCCGCAAGGCCGACGCGTGCGATGCCGCCGCCGCCGAGCTCGATGCCCTCTCCGACACGCGCATCGTGCATCTCGATCCCCGCCGACCTCTCCGACACCGCCGGGCTCGACGCGTTCGTGTCGACGCTGCGCGAGCACACCGACAGCGTCGACATCCTCGTCAACAACGCCGGCGCCGCGTGGGGCGCGCCGCTCGGCGAGTTCCCCGACGTCGGATTCGACAAGGTGATGAACATCAACGTCAAGGCGCCGTTCATGCTCACGCAGGCGCTGCTCCCCGAGCTGGAGGCCGGCGCGACCGCCGACGATCCCGCACGGGTCATCATGATCGGTTCGATCGACGGGATCCGGGTGCCGATCGGCGACAACTACAGCTACTCGGCCGCCAAGGCCGGCATCCACATGCTCGCCCGCCACCTCGGCAGCACACGTCGTCGGGCGCCACATCACGGTCAACTCGATCGCCCCCGGCCCGTTCGAGTCGAAGATGATGGAATACATGCTCGAGGCCGACGACAGCGCGCGACGGTGATCGAGCCAGGTTCCCCGCAAGCGGATCGGCACGGCCGAGGACATCGCCGGCACGGTGATCTTCCTCGCCAGCCGCGCCGGCGCGTTCACGACCGGGGCGACGATTCCCGTCGACGGCGGCATCTCGACGACACGGATGGGCTGAGGCCCCCTGCCGACTCGGCCGGGGTACCGAATCGCAGCCTCGCCACGGTGACGGGTCGGAACGAGCTCAGACGAGTCGGGATCGACAATGGACCGGCGATCGGCCGCACGAGGTGCCGCACGGCACCGGATCGGTCATACGTGGGCGCCGGGACCGGCGAGTAGCGTGGGATCGGGTGCCCGACCCGGGCAGGAAAGGACCGATCGCACCACATGCTGGGCTCATCATCGACAGCCGCGGACCATCGCCGTCCTCACGAGTGGCGGTGACGCCGCCGGCATGAACGCCGCCGTTCGGGCGGTCGTGCGCACCGGCCTCGATGCCGGACTCGAGGTCTACGCGGTCTACGAGGGCTTCCGCGGACTCGTCGCAGGGAGGCGACTCGATCCGTCCCGTGACGTCGACCGACGTCGGGGGCATCCTGCACCAAGGCGGCACGGTCCTCGGCACCGCCCGGTGCGAGGAGTTCCGGACGCGGGACGGTCGACGCCTTGCCGCTCACCACCTCGTCGAGCGTGGTGTCGACGCGCTGGTCGTGATCGGTGGTGACGGCAGCCTCACCGGGGCGAACATCTTCCGTGAGGAATGGCCGGATCTCCTCGGCGAGCTCGTCGAGCGCGGCGAGATCGAGAGCGAACTCGCCGAGGCTCACCAGCGCCTCATCCTCGTCGGCATGGTCGGATCGATCGACAACGACATGGCCGGTACCGACATGACGATCGGTGCCGATACCGCACTGCACCGGATCACCGAGGCGACCGACGCCATCCACAGCACCGCCTCGAGCCACCAGCGCTCGTTCGTGGTCGAGGTGATGGGCCGCAACTGCGGCTATCTCGCGTTGATGAGCGGGCTCGCCGCCGGCGCGAACTTCGTGCTGATCCCGGAGAGTCCACCCGACACCGACCAATGGCAGGAGTCGATGTGTCGGACGCTCGATGCGGGGCGGGCGATCGGTCGCCGTTCGAATCTCGTCGTCGTTGCCGAGGGTGCTCGTGATCGCCACGGCAACCGAATCACTGCCGAGCAGGTGAAGCACGAACTCGAGCAGCGACTCGGCGAGGACACCCGCGTCACGAGCCTGGGCCACGTCCAGCGCGGCGGTCCGCCGAGTGCGTTCGACCGCTACCTGAGTACCGTGCTCGGCTTCGCAGCCGTCGAGCGGATCCTCTCGCACCCCGACGGTGAGCCTCAGCTCATCGGCATCCGCGGCCATCAGATCATCAGCTCTCCGCTGATGGAGTGCGTGGCGAAGACACTGTCGGTCGCGGAGGCCATTCAGGACCAGGACTACGACCGCGCGATGGACCTGCGTGGCGGGAGCTTTCGCGACTCGTTCAGTCTGATGCGCACTCTGGTCCGCGCCTACCCACACGCCCCGGAGCCCGGGCACCGATCGCTCCGGCTGGCGATCATGCACGGCGGCGGCCCCGCTCCTGGGATGAACACCGCCGCGCGCGTGGCGGTTCGCGTTGCGCTCGACCTCGGGCACACCGTGCTCGGCGTTCACGACGGCTTCCGTGGCCTCGCCGACGGGGATTTCCGGGAGCTCGAGTGGATGAGCGTCTCGGGCTGGGTCTCGGAGGGCGGCGCCGAGCTGGGCACCAGCCGGTTCATGCCGGACGATGACTGCCAGCCCCAGATCGCTGAACAGATCCGCGACAACTCGATCGACGGCATCTTGATGATCGGCGGCTGGGCCGGCTACCAGGCCGCCCATTGGATTCACGCGCGTGCCGCAGACGATCCCACGTTTGCATTGCCGATCGTCTGCGTGCCGGCCTCGATCAACAACGACCTGCCCGGGTCGGAGCTGAGCATCGGCGCCGACACCGCGCTGAACAGCATCGTGCGCGACGTCGACAAGATCAAGCAGTCGGCGGTGGCCTCTCAACGAACGTTCGTTGTCGAGGTCATGGGCTATGACTGCGGCTACCTCGCGCTGCTGAGTGGGCTGGCGACCGGCGCCGAACGCGTCTACCTCCCGGAGGAGGGTATCACGCTCGCGGAGCTCCAGAACGACGTCGGGGCACTGCGCGCCGGCTTCGAGCGCGGCAAGCGACTCGGCCTGGTGATCCGGAGCGAGCACGCCGACCACACCTACACCACCGCGTTCATCCAGTCCCTGTTCGAGCGCGAAGGAGGCGACCTCTTCGACGTTCGGGGCGCGATCCTGGGCCACGTGCAGCAGGGGGGCAATCCTTCGCCGTTCGACCGGACCCAAGCGACCCGGCTGGCCTCGGCCGGCGTCCGGCACCTCGTCGATGAGGCGCTGAGCGATCAGCCGGCGAGCACGATGATCGGACTCCGCCATGGCAAGATCCGCTCCACACCGCTGTCCGACCTGCCCAGCCTCATCGAGTCCGATGCGCGGCGCCCGGTGCACCAGGACTGGCTCGATCTGCGACCGCTCGCACGCGTGATGGCGGGTCCGCTGGGCGACGAAACGCGCTGACGCACACCCGCCGGCGAACCCGACCCGCGCGTGATGTTCGAGGGCTCCCAGCAGGCGATGGTCGACGGCGCACCGGCCGGCAAGGTCGCCATGCTCGTCGACGAAGAGATGGCTGCCGATGTCCCGCGACGCGAAGGCAGCCGGTATCAAGCTGCCAATGCCCGTCGAGGCGTCCGACCAGCGAGTGTTCGACTTCGGGTACGGCGAGGACTTCGGCGCCCACATCGAAGACGACGATCCCGACTTCTCGAAGGTCCTCGGACTTCAGTCGTCCCAGTGGATCTCGGCGAGCGCGATCCCGGACTCGCCCGCCACGGCATAGAGCAACCAGGAACGGCCGTCGCCGCCGGGACCGTCGTCGACGAACACCGCGGGATCACGGAGCTGGTTGACGTGCCCGTACGCGGTCGAACGTTGCGACGGCTCGAGGGGCGCGTCGGCGCCCTCCCAGCTGCGTTCCGGTCGCATCACGATCTCCGCCGGCGACTCCGACCACGTCATCCAGTCGGCGGTGAGCTGGACGGTCGAATGGAGAATGGACTCTGGGGCATCACCGACCCGGGTCCAGAAGACGTGCAGCCCGTCGCCACGAACGGCGACGGCAGCGTGGCGCATCGCGGGTTCGAACAACCGCGGCCCTCGTTCGAAACCGCTCAACCCATCCCGGCTCCGCAGCATGTGTCCCGGCATCGTGAGCGCATACGTCATGCCGTCGTGCGTGAACGCTCGCATGTACGGGTTGCCGAGCACCTCCGGGCGGCCGACGTAGTTGATCCCGTCCGTCGACACCGCGGCGCGGGTGACCTGCACGCCGAACGAGTCGAGACCGTGGAAGTACATCACGAGCCTGCCGCGCGGCGTGGTCGACGTGCACATCAGGCGACGCGATGTGTGGCGTGACAGCATCGACCAGGAGATCGTGAGACCACTCGGAGTTGCCGAACAACCGGGTGTAGAGCTCGGCCAGTTGTTCGAGTTGTTCCTCGTCGGCGGCCGGGGGTTCGTTCGGAAAGCAACTGTCGACGAGGTGCAGGCTGCCGGGCTGATGGATCCGCCATGGGCCCTCGACGGCATCGGCGAAGGCGAGCCTGATGTAGCTGCCTTTGTGATCCGCGAAGTACAGCAGGTACCGCCCGAGCGGCGCTTGAAGCCAGTCGGGGGCCCGAACGAGCGACGGGCCCTGGATGTTCTGCCCGATCGACGGATCGGTGGCGGCGGAGATGATCGGGCCGTTCCCGACGCGCTGGATTCTCATCGACCTGCTCGCACGACCACCTCGGCGCCCGCCGCCTCGGGTCGAGCGTCGAGCAGCTCGACCGGAAACCCCGGGGCGAGCACCGAGACGCCGGTCGCGTCTTCCAGTCGGCGGATCACGTTCGGGGACCACTCACGGTCGCCGTACCGCTCGGCTGAGTCACGAAGGACGTCGATTATCACGGGGTTGATCTCCAGCGGTCGGCGGCCTGGACCGCTGCCGATGCGGCCGGATTCGGGAGGCACGTGATCACGACGTCGCAACGTGCGGCCAGCTCCTGTGGTGAGGTCGGCAACATCGGCGCCTGCCGCGACGAACCCGTCGACGAGTGACCGGTCGAGATCGTGGACGACGAGATCGAAGCCGTTGCGAGCCACGGACCCGGCCAGCTTGGCTCCGACGTTGCCCAGCCCGACGAACCCGATCGAGGTCGCGCCGGGAAGGACGGGCTGATCGGGTCGGATCGGCCGTCATCGGACCAGCCGCGACGGCCCGGCGGCGGTGACCCGTGGATCGTGAGCCGGACGCGAGAACACCTCGCGGACCTCGTCGGCGAACGAGTCGAGCGGATCGATCGGGTGATCCGGGTCGAACGACGACTGGTCCCACCGGGCGCAGAACTCGGCACAGAGCGGGGCCCACTGATGATCGGCGAACGCGTCGCGCCGGTTGCGATCGCCACCGAGATGATGCGCGAAGTACCAGCTCTGGAACACACCGTGATGTTCGACGACCCAGGTGACCTCCTCGCGCACGTACGGGCGCAGGACGGCAGCGGCGAACTCGGCGTGGTTGTACGGAGCCAGTTCGTCGCCGATGTCGTGCACGAGCGCCGCGACGATCCAGTCGGTGTCCGCACCGTCGAGACGTGCCCGGGTTGCGCTCTGGAGCGAGTGCTCGAGGCGGGTGATCCGGTAGCCGCCGAGCGAATCGGTGAGCCGGGCGAGCGTGTCGAGAATCCGGTCCCCGAGCCCGGCCGCGTGCTCACGCTCGAACCGATCGAGCAGGGCGTAGTCGGCTGCGGTCCCGTCCTCCATCGCGGTGAACGACACGACGTCGGTGTCGCGTGCGGTCGGGTTGGTCATCGTCGGGCTCCGATCTCGTGCTGCCGCCGGGTGAGCAGACGCCACATCGTCGCAGGTCCGTCGTGGTCGATGTAGCACCCCTGCAGATGGCGTTGTCCACCGGCCGTCTCGAACGGCCGGCGGCCGTGCAGGACGCGATGGTTGTCGACGACGAGCACGATGTCGTACCGAAACTCGATCGGTAGCTCGCAGAGCAGCGCGTACCAGGAGGCATCCTTGCGGCGAAGCGCTTCGATCGCGGCGCGGCCGTCGACGACGATCGACTCGCCTCCGGGCGCATCGCTCACCAGTGTCTTCAGGAACTGGTGCCCGGGTGTCGGCTGGCGATGTCGTGCAGTGACCCCGGCGCCGTGGGTGTCCCGGTGATCCGAGAACAACCGAGTCGATGGATGGCTCGCCCGGTTCGACCTGTCACTCACGTTGCGACGCCGTGTCGTGAACAACACGTATCCCGCGGTCGTGCAGCAGGCACTCGCCGGCCGCGGCGTCGCACTCGGCTGGCGTGGCGTGATCGACCAGTACGTGGACGACGGGCTGCTCGTGACCGTGGGACCCGAGGTCTGCGACCGACCGCTCCTACTGCCTCGCCTGGCCGACGGGACGACGGACACCGGCCGTCGACGCCGTCATCAGCTGGATGACACCCGCCCAGTAGGGCGCCGTGCCAGCGGCCGAGGAGACACGCGAGCCGACAGCCGGTCGGTACGATCCGCGAGATGACCGCTGCCGACACCTTCCTCTCCAAGTGGGCCGACATCGCCGCCATCGGATCCGCTGCCGCGGTGCTCAGCTGGGACCAGGAGACGAAGATGCCGCCGAAAGGTCAGGCTTCGCGCGGACACGCGCTGTCGGTGCTGGCGGGCCTGCACCACGATCACCTCACCGATCCGGCGCTGGCCGACGCGATCGAAACCGCCGCCGAAGCCGCCGACCGACGACCCGACCCTGGCGGCGCAGGTCGAGGCGGCACGCCGCGACGTCGTGCGAGCCTCGGCCGTTCCCGGCGACCTGGCACGCCGCATGGCCGAGGTGCAGAGCCGGGCGCTCGGCACGTGGCAGCAGGCGAAGGCCGACGCGGACTTCGGGATGTTCGCACCCGGTGCTGTCCGAGGTGATCGCGCTCACGTTGGAGCAGGCCGATGCGCTGGTCGACGCCGGCATCGCCGAGCACCGCTACGACGCCCTGCTCGATGCGTACGAGCCCGGGGCAACCGAGGCGCAGCTGGCCGGACTGCTCGGCGATCTGCGCGCCGAGTTGTCGCCATTGGTGAAGGCGGTCGCCGACAGCGGCGTCATGGTCGACGAGTCGCCGGCGCACGGGAGCGTTTCCCGACGCCGCCCAGCTGTCGCTCGGACGAACGGTCGCGAGCGCTGTCGGCTACGACTTCGACGCCGGGCGCCTCGACGCGTCGGCCCACCCGTTCACGACCGGGTTCGGGCCGGGCGACGTCCGCATCACGTGGCGCTGCGGAGCCCGACGACTTCCGACCGGGCCTGTTCGGGATCATGCACGAGGCCGGCCACGCGATGTACGAGCAGGGGCTGCCGGGCGACCTCGCCCGCACGCCGCTCGGCGAGGCGGTGTCGCTCGGCATCCACGAGAGCCAGTCCCGGCTGTGGGAGAACCAGGTCGGCCGATCGCGGCCGTTCTGGGAGTGGGCGCTCCCCCACTTCCACGAGGCGTTTCCCGAGTCGTCCGGGGTCACGGTCGACTCGCTCTTTCCCGCTCTCCACACGATCACGCCGTCGCTGATCCGCGTCGAGGCCGACGAGGGCACGTACAACCTGCACATCGTCGCCCGCTTCGAGATCGAGCGGCGGATCGTCGCCGGGGACGTCGACGTCGACGACCTGCCCGAGCTCTGGAACGACACCTACGACGACCTGCTCGGCGTCCGGCCGGCGTCGGTCGCCGATGGGGTCCTGCAGGACATCCACTGGGCGATGGGCGCGATCGGATACTTCCCGACGTACACGCTGGGCAACCTCGTTGCAGCGCAGCTGTTCGACGCTGCGACCGCAGGCGCATCGACGATCTGCCCGGACACATCGCCGCCGGCGACTTCGAACCGCTGCTGGACTGGCTGCGCGACGAACGTGCACCAGCACGGCCGACGGCTGTCCGCCGACGAACTCGTCGAGCGCGCAACCGGCGCTCCGCTCTCGAGCGAGCCCTTCCTCGACTACCTGCGCACCACCGCCACGGAGGTCTACGGCTCTCCGTGACGGCCCACTCCGCTACGCGTCAGATCAGCGCGGCGAGGTGGGCGACGATCAGGTCGACGCAGACGTCGAGCGGCTGCGTGGTGTCGACCGTGATCTCGGGTGCGACCGGCGGTTCGTACGGTGCCGAAACCCCGCTGAATTCGGGGATCTCGCCGGCCCGCGCCTTGGCGTACAGGCCCTTCACGTCGCGCGACTCGCAGACCTCGATCGGCGTGTCGACGAAGACCTCGACGAACCGCCCGTCGGGGTGCATCGCACGCACCGCGTCCCGGTCGGCCGCGTACGGCGAGATGAACGCCGTGAGCACGATCAGGCCGGCGTCCTGGAACAGCCGGCACACCTCGCCGATCCGGCGGATGTTCTCGGTGCGGTCCTCGGGCGAGAACCCGAGATCGCGGTTGAGTCCGAACCGGATGTTGTCGCCGTCGAGCACGTAGGCCGCACGACCGAGCTCGACGAGGCGACGCTCGACGGCGAACGCCAGCGTCGACTTCCCCGATCCGGACAAGCCCGGTGAACCACACGGTGAGCGAGCGGTGCCCGTACAGGCGGCGCGATCGTCACCGCGTCGACGCGCCCCTCGGCCCGCACGATGTTGGTCGATACCGGTTCGTTCACCGGGTCACGCTCCGCCGAGCAGGAACCCACGCTCGATGAGCAGGGCGATGATCTGATCGACGCTGTCCTCGACCGGGTTCGACACGGCGTCGAGCCGGAGATCCATGTCGACGGGGCGTTCGTACGTGGCGGACACGCCGGGGAACAGCGGGATGTCGCCCCGGTCGGCCGCCTCGTACATCCCGTGTCGTCACGCTCGCGACAGACCTCGACGGGCGTGTCGACGAACACCTCGACGAAACGTTCGTCGACCGACCAGTTCCCGCGCCCGCTCACGGACCTCGGCGTTCGGGGCGACGCAGCGCGACGATGGCGATCAGGCCCTGGTTGTTCACCGAGTCGAGCAACCTCGGCGACGCGCCGCAGGTTCTCGGACCGCTCCTGCGCGGTGAAGCCCGAGGTCACGGCTGATCCCCAGGCGGATGTTCTCACCGTCGAGGCGAACCGTCGTCCGCCCACGGTCGAACAGTCGCCGTTCGAGCGCCGAGGCGATCGTCGACTTGCCGGCGCCGGTGAGGCCGGTGAGCAGGACGGTGCACGGCAGCTGGCCGAACCGGATCGAACGCTCGTCGTCGGTGATCTCGGACACCTGGCGGGTCGAGCGACGCCGTCGGCGAGCGGTCCCACGCCGACGACGCTGCCGATGATCATCCCGGCGGCCACCGTGGCGTTGGACAGCTGGTCGACGAGGATGAACGACCCGTGTCGCCCGGTTGATGCTCGTACGGATCGAACAGCAGCTCGCGTCGGACGCGATCGCACAGCGGGCGATGTCGTTCAGCTGCGAGCGATGCGGCCTCGTGCTCTCGAGGGTGTTGATGTCGACGCGATGCGCGGATCGCCGTGACCGATGCGTTGCTGCGTGCCGTTGCTCGTCTGCAGCAGGTACTGCGCGCCCGGGCACCATCTCGGCCTCGGACATCCAGACGATCATCGTGTCGACGTCGTGGGCGCGGACCGGGCGGTCCGGGCCCGACGAGCAGGTCGCCGCGGCTGACGTCGATCTCTTCGGCGAGGGTGAGCGTGACCGCGCGGCCCGGACCGGCCTGGTCGAGGTCACCGTCGAACGTGACGATGCGCTCGACCGTCGACCGGCACGCCGGACGGCATGCAGACCGACCTCGTCGCCTGGGCGGACCACACCCGAGGCGATCGTGCCCGGCGAATCCGCGGAACTCGAGATCGGGTCGGAGCACCGAGCTGGACGGGAAGCCGGAACCGGTCGAGATCCAGGCCGGCCTCGACGTCGACGGTCTCGAGGTGCTCCATCAGTGGCGCACCGTCGAACCAGGTCATGTGCTCACCGCGACTCGACCACGTTGTCGCCGAGCAGCGCCGACATCGGCAGGAAGTAGCGGGTCGACGAGGTCCAGCGTCTTGGCGAACGTCGCGGTAGTCGTCGCAGATCTCGTCGAAGCGCTGCTGCGACCAGTCGACCAGGTCCATCTTGTTGACGGCGACGACGATGTGGCGGATCCCGAGCAGGCTGGCGATGTAGCTGTGTCGCTTCGTCTGGGCCAGGACCCCGTAGCGGGCGTCGATCAGGATGATGGCCAGCTGGCAGTTGGAGGCGCCGGTCGCCATGTTGCGGGTGTACTGCTCGTGGCCCGGCGTGTCGGCGATGATGAACTTGCGCTTCGCCGTCGAGAAGTAGCGGTAGGCGACGTCGATGGTGATGCCCTGCTCGCGCTCGGCCTTCAGGCCGTCGGTGAGCAGCGCGAGGTCGACCTGGTCGCCGGCGTGCCCGACGTGGTCGAATCGACCTCGAGCGCGGCCAGCTGGTCCTCGTAGATCATCTTCGAGTCGTGCAGGAGCCGACCGATGAGCGTGCTCTTGCCGTCGTCGACCGACCCGCAGGTGAGCAACCGCAGCAGGTCCTTGTGCTCGTGTTCGGCCAGGTAGGCGTCGATGTCGGTGGCGATGAGATCGGACTGGTGCGACATCAGAGGCGAGCCCTTCCGTCAGAGACCATCGTCGGCGCTGCGTGGCCGGGGAACGCAGCATCAGAAGTAGCCCTCCTTCTTCTTCTCCTCCATCGAGCCCGACTGGTCGTAGTCGATCACCCGTCCCTCGCGCTCGGAGCGGGTGGCGAGCAGCATCTCCTGGATGATCTCGGGGAGGGTCGTGGCCGTCGACTCGACCGCGCCCGACAGCGGGTAGCAGCCGAGCGTGCGGAAGCGGACCGACCGCATCTCGGGCTCCTCCCCGTGCTCGAACCGGAAGCGATCGTCGTCGACCATGATCAGCACGCCGTCGCGCGTCACGACCGGACGCGGCGCCGAGTAGTAGAGCGGGACGATGTCGATGTCCTCGAGATGGACGTACTGCCAGATGTCGAGTTCGGTCCAGTTGCTGAGCGGGAAGACCCGGATGCTCTCACCCTTGGCGACCCGGCCGTTGTACAGGCTCCACAGCTCGGGCCGCTGGTTCTTCGGGTCCCAGCGGTGGCGTTGGTCACGGAAGCTGAACACGCGCTCCTTGGCCCGCGACTTCTCCTCGTCGCGGCGTGCTCCGCCGAAGGCAGCGTCGTAGCCGCCGGCCGTCGAGCGCCTGCTTCAGCGCCTGGGTCTTCATGATGTCGGTGTAGTTCTTCGAGCCGTGGTCGAACGGGTTGATGCCGGCGTCGACGCCCTCCTGGTTCGTGTGGACCCGGATCTCGATGCCGAGCTCATCGGCGATCCTGTCGCGGAACTCGATCATCTCGCGGAACTTCCACGTCGTGTCGATGTGGAGCAGCGGGAACGGGATCGGGCCCGGGTGGAAGGCCTTGCGCGCCAGGTGGAGCATCACCGACGAGTCCTTGCCGATCGAGTACAGCATCACCGGCCGCTCGAACTGCGCGACGACCTCGCGCATGATGTGGATGGCTTCGGACTCGAGTTGCTTGAGGTGGGTGAGCCGCACCTCGTCGAGTCGTGCTGCGTCGACGTCAGTCCCGATCGGCATTGCGACACGCTATCCGTGAGCCGTTCCGCCCAGGAGGACCCGTGGGTAAGGTACGGACATGAGTGAACGCGATCGGATTCGCCTCACACAATTCAGCCACGGGGCCGGTTGAGGCTGCAAGCTCGCCCCGGGCGAGCTGGCGTACGTCGTGCGCCATCTGCAGACCGACCACCCCGCTGAACTGCTCGTGGGTTCCGACACCGGCGACGATGCCGCCGTGTGGCAACTCGACGCGCACCGGGCACTGGTCTCGACGGCCGACTTCATCACGCCGGTCGTCGACGACGCCCGGACCTGGGGTCGGGTCGCCGCTGCAAACAGCGTGTCCGACGTCTACGCAATGGGGGGTCGGCCGTTGTTCGCCCTCAATCTCGTCGGGTGGAACACCGACGAGCTTCCGACCGAGCTCCTCGGTGAACTGCTGGCTGGCGGCCAGGACATCGCGACCGCTGCCGGATTCGCGATCGTTGGCGGACACACGATCGACGACCCCGAACCGAAGTACGGCCTGTCGGTGACCGGCGAGGTGGATCCCAGACCGGATCCTCACCAACACCGGCCTCCGCCCGGGACAGGATCTGATCCTCACCAAGCCGCTCGGCATCGGGGTGCTCACGACGGCGATCAAGGCCGATGTCGCCACCGACGCCGAGGCGGCCGGCGCAGTCGACTCGATGACCCGCCTCAACGACATCGGCGCCCGGCTCGCTCGTGGAGGCCGGAGCGACCGGTTGTACCGACGTGACGGGATTCGGACTGCTCGGCCACCTCGGGCGCATGGCGATCGAGTCCGGTCGTGCGATGCGAACTCGACTTCGCGTCGATCCCGTTCCTCGACGGCGCGGTCGCGCACGCCACGGCAGGGGTCATGCCCGGCGGCAGCCGACGCAATCTCGCGTGGGGTGCCGACATGCTCGATGCGGGCGACCACGACGAGCTGCACCAGTTGCTCGTCGCCGACGCCCAGACCTCGGGCGGATTGATCTTCGGCGTCGATCCGAGCTCGACCGATGCGCTCCTGGCCGAATTGGCCGCCACCGGCCACACCGCAGCAAAGGCCGGGGCAACTGCGGCGGTGCGGCACAGATCGTGTTGCGCTGACGCGTCAATCGCCCGCAGGCGTCCAGCGACCCGCCGCCCGCACCGACGTCTCGGTGACGAGCCAGGCCGTTGTGTCGGAGCCGTCGGACTGGGTGACGAGATCCGGCATCGTCTCGTCGTACTCGACGGGTTGGAGGTACTCCATCTCGGCCCGACCGACACGCTCCGAGGCGTCGAGTTCGGCGGCTTCTTCGAGGAACGCCCAGGTCGCAGCGTTGTTCACGTGCCCGAACGGGTCGAGGTCGGTCCGCCGGACGGCCCATCGGCGTGTCGTACCGTCGGCTGTCAGGGCCGGGAAGCGCCAGTCGGGCCGAGACCGTGCGGCCCGCAGCGGTCGCCGCGTACGCGGCGAGGAAGTCGGCCGCCACCCGAGCGGGTCGCCCGGTTCGGACATCGACCTGCACCCACAGGCTCACCGCGTCGATCGCCGCACCACGATCACCATGGATCTGAGTGCGCCGCTCGGCCCACGATCGACCGATCCCGCTGCACCACGTCGACACAGCGATCTGCTCGCCGAGTCGTGCCGGCCGCGTCGACTCGATCAACGTGCGCCGGACCAGCCAGCCGTACGCGCGATCGAAGCCGGCATCGGATGCGTCATCGGTCGCCGACGTCCTGCATGAAACGTGCAGTCGCGTCGAATCGCATCCGGCCGTTGCGGTCGACATCACCGAGGCGGACCGTGCCATCGATCGAATACACCCGGCCGCTCGCCGGGCACGGCAGCAGTTCGACGGCAGGCGCAGCACTCGGCACGGCAGCATCATGCCAGTTCGAGGCTCGTCCTGACATGCCACAGCGTCACGGGCTCGATCCCTCGGGGCGAGCGCTGCGCAGCCTCGGTTCTCGATGCCGAGCGGCGTTGCCCCGGATGAATCGGGCTCAGTGGAATTCGAGTCCCGCGAAGTCGCCGGTGCGACGCCAGCGGTCGATGTACTCGAAGTACGCGACGGGTCCGTCGGGATAGCCGAGGGAGTTGCGGGTCGCCTTCTCGTCGGCGCCCTTGCCCTCGTTGTTGTAGTAGCCCGGCGTGCAGGTCGGGTCGCCGCCGAACGTGCGACCACCGGATTCGAGTTTGGCTCACCCACGCCGCCTCGGCCTCGGCGGTGACCTCGATCTCGTCGGCGGCGAGCTCGTTGGCGTGGGCGATCACGGTCGCGATCGTCTCACCCGCCTCGGTGAGGTTGTGCGGGATGTTGGAGATGAGGTTCGCCCCTTGCGTGGGGCTGACGATGAACATGTTGGGGAAGCCGTGGACGTGGATCCCGTGCAGGCTGGTCATCCCGTCGCTCCAGTGCTCGCGACAGCATCTCGCCGTCGCGCCCGCACACGTCGTACCCCCAGCGGCGGGTGAACTCGGTGCCGACCTCGAAGCCGGAGGCGTAGATGATGCAGTCGAGTTCGTACTCGACGCCGTCGACGATCGACGCCGGATTCGGTGATCTCCTCGACACCCTTGCCGTCGGTGTGCACGAGGTGGGTGTTCGGCTCGTTGAACGCGTCGAGGTACTCGTCGTGAAAGCAGGGTCGCTTGCACAGTTGGCGATACCACGGCTTGAGCGCCTCGGCGGTTTCGGGGTCAGCGATGATCGAATCGACGCGGGCGCGGATCTCGCTCATCTTCTCGTCGTCGCTGTCGTGGTACGCCTTCAACATGCCCTCGGGCGAGAGGTCGGGTTCGGGCGACGGACAGCAGCTTGTCGCGGATGCGCTGGGAGATGTCGGTCCAGCCGTCCATCACGAGGTCTTCGTCCGCGAAGCCGCCGGTCTGGAGCGTGGTGAAGTTCTCCATCCAGCGCTTCTGCCACCCTGGCTCGAGCGTGGCGAACCAGTCCGGGTCGGTCGGACGGTTGTTGCGAACATCGATCGACGAGGGCGTGCGTTGGAACACGTACAGCTCTCCGGCCGCACGGGCGAGGTGCGGGACGCACTGCACGGCGGTGGCGCCGGTGCCGATGATCCCGACGCGCTTGTCGCGCGAGCGCGGTCATCGGTGCTCCCGAAGGGTCGCCACCGGTGTAGTCGTAGTCCCAGCGGCTGGTGTGGAAGCTGTGTCCCTCGAAGCGCTCGAGTCCGGGGATGCCGGGCAACTTCGGCCGGTGCAGCGGCCCGGTGCCCATCGCGAGGTACTTCGCGCGCATCGCGTCGCCGCGGTTGGTGTGGATCGTCCAGCGCCCGGCCTCGTCGTCCCACTCGACGCCGGTGACCTCGGTCGAGAAGACGGCATTGTCGTAGAGGTCGAAGTGCTCCCCGATCCGCCGACAGTGCTCGGCGATCTCGGGGGCGTGGGTGTACTTCTCGCTCGGCATGTGGCCGGTCTCTTCGAGCAGCGGGAGGTAGATGAACGCCGCCGTGTCGCACTGCGCACCGGGGTACCGGTTCCAGTACCAGGTCCCACCGAAGTCGCCGCCCTTCTCGATGATGCGGACGTCGGTGATGCCGGCCTGCTTGAGCTTGGCGCCCGTGACGAGCCCAGCGAAGCCACCGCCGATGAAGGCGACCTCGACCTCGTCGGTCAGCGGCTCGCGGGTTTCGGGTTCGGCGTAGGGATCGTCGAGGAAGTGTGCGAACTTGCCGACCGGTTCGACGTACTGGTCGTTGCCGTCCGCGCGGAGACGCTTGTCCCGTTCGGCGGCGTACTTGCGGAGCAGTTCGTCCCGGTCGATCTCGATGGCGGGCCCACGAAATGTCATGTCGACAGTCTGACCGACATGTCCGTGCACTCTGCGACCAAGATGCTCATCGGTGCCGGGCACCAACGAACATTCTCGGGGCGCGTGCGAGTTCTAGCTGTCCCGGGCCCGCGGAGACCGATCGCCGACCGAGCCGTCAGCGATCAGCGCATCGATCTCGCTCGGCGCCCACCCGGCATCGGCGAGTACCGAACGACTGTGCTCGCCGAGCGCGGGCGACGGCCTGGTCGGGTCGGTGTCGACGCCGCGGAGGCGGATCGGCGACCGCACGCGTGCGATAGTCGCCCGACTCGGGGTGGGTGATCGTCGGGAACAAGCCCATCGCCTCGGCCTGTGGATCGGCGACGACCTCGTGCAACCCGAGGACCGGGCCCCAGATGAGCCCGTGCTCGTCGAAGATCGGACCCCACTCGTCGCGGGTCTTGACGCTCAGCGCCTCGTCGATCAGCTCGACCAGTTCGACCATGTTCTGGAACCGGGTGCGCACGCTGTCGAAGCGTTCGTCGTCGACGAGGTGGTCGAGCCCGACCGCCTCGACAGAACCGCGCGAACGCCGGCGCTTCGGGCATGTTGAACACCACCCAGTGGTCGTCGCCGCACGGGTACCGATTCGTGAGCGGCGTGATCTGTTGGTAGCGCGATCGCTGGCGAACGGGAGCACCGTCGGCCGCCGTGACGCCGTAGTCGCTCGCCAGCGTCCACGCCGCCGTCTCGAACAGCGAGGTCTCGACGACCTGGCCCTCGCCGGTCCGGTCGACGAGGCGCAGCGCCGCGAGGATGCTCGCCACGAGCGCCAGGCCGGTCGTGTGGTCGCCCTGCGCCGGCCGGGCCTGAGGTACGAGACCGTCGCTCGTCTCGCGCATCGAGTCGTACAGCCCCGACCGCCCGAAGAAGGCGGTGACGTCGTAGCCGGGCCGCCACGCCTCGGGCCCGTGCGTGCCGTACCCGGTGAGCGTTGCGTGCACGAGTCTCGGGTTGCCGCGCGTGCAGGCTCGCCGGGTCGAGGCCGAATCGCTCCTGGCGGTGCGGGAGGAGGTTGCACAGGAAGATGTCGGCGGTGTCGCACAGGCGTTGCACGACCGACGACCCGGCGTCCGACGCGAGGTCGACGGCGATCGAGCGCTTGCCGCGGTTGTCGACGTCGAACACGAAGTCGTAGCCCTGGAGCGCGCCATCGACCTTCGCGGGACGCCCGGTCCCGCGCATCGCGTCACCGCCGAGTGGTTCGACCTTGACGACGTCGGCACCGAGGTCGGCGAGGATCGCTCCGGCACTCGGTGCCGCCATCCAACTGTCGACTTCGATCACCCGGACGCCGTCGAGTGGCTTCACGCCCCCGCTCACCCAGCGTTCCTCACCGGGCGACGGCTCACGCCGCGACACCGGCGCCGAAGAATCCGCGCAGCGCCTCGGCCATCTCGACCACGGGTGGCGGCACCTGAGAGCAGCGCACCGACCGCCGGGATCGACGTGTGGATCTGTCCTCGGGCCCGATGGTGGCGCACGTCGACACCCGCAGCGGCCAGCGCCTGCGCGTACGCCTCGCCTTCGTCGCGCAGCGGGTCGAATTCGCACGTGACGATCATCGCTGGTGGCAGACCCGCGAGGTTGCTCGCACGCAGCGGCGACGCCCGCGGATCGGTGCGCTCGTCCGGGTCGGCGTAGTGGTCCCAGAACCAGTGCCATCAGCGCCGTCGTCAGGATGTAGCCGTCGGCGTTCTCGGCGTACGACGGGCGGGTCATGTCGCAGTCGGTGACCGGGGTGAGCAGCAGCTGTCCGGTGATCTCCGGCCCGCCCTCGTCGCGCGCGTCGCTGCGCAACCACTGCTGCGATGTTCGCTCCGGCGCTCCAGCCGGCGACGGCGAGCCGCCCGGCACGCCTCCGAGCTCGCTCGGCGTGGTCGGCGATCCACGCACGCGCGGCGAAGCCGTCGTCGGGCGCCGCCGGGAAGCGCGCTTCGGGCGCGTGCCGGTAGTCGACCGAGACGATGATCGAGCCGGACCGGTCACACAGGTCGCGGCAGAGCGGATCGTCGGATGTGACGTTGCCGATCACCCAACCGCCACCGTGGAAGTAGACGACGATCGGGTGCGGACCGGGCGTTGCGGGCCGGTACAGGCGGTAGGCGAGGTCGTTGCCGTCGGCACCCGGCAGCGTGCCGTCGACGACCTCGCCGACCTCCGGGCCGGGTGGGCTCGGCCGCCGCCATCGCCTCGGAGAAGGCCCGGGCCTCGTCCGGCGACATCGTGTCCATCGGCGGCAGGGCCATCTCCTCCATCAGCTCGAGCATGATCATGACGTCGGGTTGCACGCGGCAGATCACACCGTCGTTCACCTCGGTCCCGTCGGGTCCCGACAACTCGAAGCCGAGGTAGTCCGCGCTCGACGACGTCGTCGCAGATCCGTCGGTAGCGGTCGACGCCGCCGACGTACGGCAGGACGACACGCGGCTTGCCCGGCACGTTGGCGCCCATGTACCACGAGTTCGCCTGCGGGAAGAGCGTGATGTCGGCGAAGTCGTTGGTGTGCTGCACCCAGCCGTCCTCGGCCGTCGGCGTCGGCTCGATCACCGGCTTGCCGTTCGTCGCGAAGGTGCTCGATCGTGTCGCAGATCCAGTCGACGTGCTGTTCGATCGACACCGCCATGTTGGACAGCACCGACGGGCTCTGCGGGCCGGTGACCATGAACAGGTTCGGGAATCCGTTCGACATCAGCCCGAGGTAGGTCTGGGGCCCGTCGGCCCACCGCTCGCGCAGCTGCGACGCCGTCGCGCCCTGCGATGTCGACGGCGACGATCGCGCCGGTCATCGCGTCGAAGCCCGGTGGCGAACACGATCGCGTCGAACTCGTACGACGTGGCACCGTCGTCGGTCACGACGTCGATGCCGGTCTCGGTGATCGAGCTGATCGGGTTGGCGCGCAGGTCGACGAGGTGCACGTGCGGCTGGTTGAAGGTCGCGTAGTAGTCGGTGTCGAGACAGAGCCGTTTCGTGCCGAGCGGGTACGTCGTCGGGCACAGGATCTCGGCGGTCGCCGGGATCGTCGACGATCGAACGGATCTTGTCGCGGACGAATTCGGCCGCGGTGTCGTTGGCGTCGGCGTTGATGATGATGTCGTTGAACGCGCCGATCATCGAGAAGATCGTGCCTTCCTCCCACGCCTGCTCGTATCGGTCCTGCCGCACGTCTGCTCGGCGACGGCGAGCGCGCTCTCGGCCGGGATCTCGCGGGGCACCCCGCCCGACGACCACCGCGCCACTTCCCGGTAGGCGGCTCGGTCGGCGTTGATCTTCGCAGCGTCGTCCGGGCGGACCGGTCCGTTGTGTGCCGGCAGCGAGAAGTTCGGTGTGCGCTGGAACACGGTGAGCTCCGCCGCCTGCGACGCGATGATCGGAATCGACTGGATCGCGGACGAACCGGTGCCGATCACGCCGACGCGTTTGCCGGTGAAGTCGACGCCCTCGTGCGGCCAGCGCCCGGTGAAGTAGACGTCACCGCCGAAGTTGCCGGCGCCCTCGACGTCGGGGTCCTTCATCACCGAGAGGCAGCCGGTCGCCATCACGTAGTAGCGACACGTGGTCGTCGCACCGTCGTCGGTGCGAACCTCCCACAGCGACGTGTCGTCGTTCCACGCGGCACCGTCGACCCGGTGTCGAGAACCGGACGTCACGTCGCAGATCGTGCTTGTCGGCGACGAAGGCGAGGTAGCGGAGGATCTCGGGTTGCGTCGCGTAGCGCTCCGACCATTCCCACTGCTCGTCGAGTTCGGGGTCCCAGCTGTAGGAGTAGTCGATGCTCTGCACGTCGCAGCGTGCGCCCGGGTACCGGTTCCAGTACCACGTGCCGCCGACGTCGTCGCCGCGCTTCGAAGGCGAACGCCGCGAGGCCCATCTCGCGGAGTCGGTGCAGCAGGTACAGCCCGGCAAAACCGGCACCGACGACCACCACGTCGACATCGGGAGTTCGATTCACATCGTTCACGGCGACCTCCAAGCACACGGAGCACCCCTGTGCCCCGTCGACGCAATCATCACACGCTGCGTCCACGCAGATCGACCCGGCGCGACGACGCGGCGTCTGGATGCCGGACTCGGACGACGTGGGCTACCGGTAGCGCTCGGCGAGATCCGCGAGCAGCTCGCGGCACTCGGTCGCGCAACGCGTGATGATGTCGGCGACCGGTTCGACCTCGTCGATGCGACCGGCGACCTGGCCGGTCAGGGCGAGGCTGGCGTTCATGTCGCCGCCGAAGTAGAGGTCCATGCGTCGATCCGATCAGCGCGGTCATCGCGTTGGTCTCGGTGTCGAGTTCGAGGGCCTCGCTGCGTTCGGTGCGCAGCGCACGCAGCGCGGGCGACGTGTGCCGGTTGAGGAAGACCGTGTCGGTCTCGGCGGCGTCGATGATCGACTGCTTCCAGTTCTCGTGCACCGGCGACTCGGCGGCCGACACCATCCGCGTCCCCATCTGGATGCCCTCGGCGCCGAGCGCGAGCGCGGCCGCCATCGACGCGCCGTCGACCATGCCACCGGCGGCGATGATCGGGACGTCGACCTTCGAGGCGATCAGCGGCAGCAGCACCATCAGCGCGACATCGCGCGGGTTCTTGAATCCGCCGCCCTCTCCGCCTTCGACGACCAGGCCGTCGACGCCGGCCTCGACCGCCTTGAGCGCGCCGTGCAGCGTCGGCACGACGTGGAAGACGGTGAGGCCGGCCTCCTTGAGCTGGCCGGTGTACTTCGTCGGATTGCCGGCCGAGGTCGTGACGAACTGCACGCCCTGATCGATGACGAACTGGACGATGTCGGGATCGCGCACGAAGGCCTGGGCGATGTTCACGCCGAACGGCTTGTCGGTGAGGTCGGCCATCTTCTCGATCTCGGCCCGAACGGCGTCGAGTTCGCCCGACGACGTCTCGATGATGCCCATCCCGCCGGCGTTCGAGACCGCCGACGCCAGCTGGGCGCGGGCGATCCACCCCATCGGCGCCTGGACGATCGGATACTCGACGCCGAGCATGTCGGTGACGCGGTTCGGGAAGGTCGACGAAGCCATCACCATTTCGTAGCTGGTGCGCGCCGGCGCGGCACGAACCCGCTCACTGCAGGTCGCGCACCAGGCGCCGCCGCCCACGGGAGGTAGTCGGCCACGAGGGGTCAGACACCTGTTGCGACTACGCGCTACAACGTCGGCGCCCGGGGTCAGACACCCGTTGCAGGTGCGCTCGATCCCGCTTGCTGTTCACCTCACGGCAGGTACGGAATGCTCGAGACCTTCTCGAGCCCCACCACGGTGAGGACTTCGCCACTCGGGTCGTAGGTCGCCACCGGGTAGGTGTACGCGCAGATCGCCGAGTAGCTCTCGGCCGCTCCGCACTCGATGTCGGTGTCGCCCGGCCAGTAGGTCAGGCCCTCGTGGCTGCCGATGAAGTCGTAGATCCCCTGACCGGTCACCTCGCCGCCGGCCTCGGCCATCTGATTGGCGTAGCCGGCGATCGACAGCGTCGTCGTGAGGCCGAGACCGCCGAGACCGAGAGCGGTCGAGTCGACCTCTTCCGGCGCCACGCCGAGCGCCGGTGCCAGGATCTCCTGGAGGATGCGCCAGCTCGGGGTGTCCTCGTCGGTGGGATCCCGACGAAGTGCCAGCCGAGGGCGTCGTCGCCGACTTCGTCGATCACGTCGACTGTCGGCGCAGATGCTGTCGAGACGACCGGGATCTCGATGCCGAGTGATGCCCGGCCACGGATCGTGCCGATGCATCCGGCATCGGCGTACAGCGAGATCGAGCAGGTCGGGATCGTCGTCGGCGGCCTGGCGCATCAGGCCCTGGATACCCGGCGTCGGTCTCGTTGTCGCCGCCCTTGATCGTGATGTGGGCGATGCCGGCGACGTCGAGCGATGCGGTGAGCGCCGGCCTCGCTGGCGTTGGCGCCGGCGTTGTCGGCGCTGACGATGCTCGACCTTGGTCGCTCCGAAGTGCTCCTGGACGACTGCGGCCATCGCTCCGATCGTGGTGGCGTTGCCGCCGGTGAGGAACAGGGCGTTGGCGGTGTTGTCGGCCGGCAGGATCGGCAGCATGCCGATCACGGGGATGCCGGCGGCCGTGTAGGTGGCGTAGTCGGGGAACAGGTCGAGGCCGAGCATCACGAGCTCGACGTCCTTGCCGGTGACTTCCTGGGCACACGCCTGGGAACGTCTCGGGTGAGCCGTTGACCGTGCAGTTCACGAGCTCGATCGGGCGGTCGCCGAAACCACCGTGCTCGTTGAGGTAGTCGACGGTTGCGCCGACGTTCTCGCGAACGTCGGGGAAGTCGAGTCCCGGGCGATCCTTCGGAGTTCACGAGGGCCGACCCCGATCGTCTCACCGGTCGGCGGCGCCAGCTCGGGGAACCGGGACTGGTCCACGACTCGGACTCGCCCGGCGCTCGGTGTCGGCCGGGCTCGGTGTCGGCCGGGCTCGGTCTCGGCCGGGCTCGGTGTCGGCCGGTGCTTCGGTGTCGGCGGCGCCTCGGTGTCGGCCGGCGCCTCGGTGTCTGCCGGCAGCGGTCGGGGTCGGCTCGGTCGCTCGGCGGTCGCAGCTGGTGCGTCGGTCGACGACGAGCGTCATCGCCGCTGCTGCACGCAGCGGCAACGAGTGCACATCGCAACGAGCACGGCACCCAGCGAACGTCGACGACGCAGCGTCGAGTCGGCGAGTCGACTTGGCTGATCCGTATCATGATTTCCCCTATAGTCGAGTCGGCGCCGATGACCGCACCGCCGGCTGCCGTGACTTCGTCGAGGGCGCTGCGATCGTCTCGAGTTGTGTGGTTCTTCACGTCGCCGCCCTCCCCCACGGAGTCGACGACGCGTGTTCAGTCGGCCGTCGAGCTCGGCACCCAGTTCCCGTGGAAGCCGAACGGCACCCGCGGCAGTTGCACCGTGGCGACGGGTTCGTTGCTCATCGAGCCGGCATCGAAGATCACGTACTCACTCGCGTTCGTGTTGGCGTCGAAGACGTACGTCATCAGATAGCCGTCGTCCTCGCTCCGTTGCGTCGGCCTTCGGCACGAACGACGATTCGCCCGGGAGGCGGCCCGATGCCGACGTCGACCTGCTCGCGCGCTCCCGTGTCGAGGTCGTACTTGAGGATGGCCCCGTTCGCCGACAACGGCTCTTCGAATGCGGATGCCGCCGCATTGGCCATCATGTAGCCGTACCGGTGCTTGAGCCCGACGACGGGCATCGGGAACCCGCGGGAACTCGGCGGGCACGATCGTCGATCTGCTCGTCGCTGACCTTGCCCGAGGCGGTGTCGATCGTCCATCGGTGCAGCGCCGGTTCGGGGAAGTCCATCGGACCGTCGCGCCAGATGTGGTCGAGCCGTGCGACGTCGATGACGATCTTGTCGTCGTCCTCGTACGCGTTCATCGGGTGGAACACGTAGCAGGGGTCGATGTCGTACCAGACGACGTCGGCGTCGGTGCCGGTTCTCGGCATGACGCCGAGGCGGGCCGGGTAGTCGTCGCTCCACCGGATCGGCATCTCGCCGCGCATGGCCAACTCGAGATCGAACACGGCCGGGAGATCCATGAAGACCGCGTTGTTCTCGGTGACGTTGAAGTCGTGCATCATCGTCGGCCCGCCAACGGTGATGTTCTCGACCTGGACGAGCTCGCCGCCGGCCGACACGCGGAGGTAGGTGAGGTACGGCTCCATCATCGAGTAGCCGAACGCCGATCATCTCACCGGTGATCGGACACACCTTCGGGTGCGCCGTGAACGAGCCGGTCAGCCGGCCGTCGTAGTCGGTCGGGCCGACCGTCTCGAGGTTGCCGTCGAGCACGTACGGGAAGTGGCCCTCCTCGAGCGCCAGGATCTGGCCGGCGTGGCCGACCACGTTGGTGTTCGCCTTCGACGAGGCCATGTCGGTGAGGCTGTCGGCCATGTCGATCACCGGCTTGTCCGGATCGGACACGAACGGCGTCTGAACGTAGCGGTTGCGGTACCACTCGGCCTGGCCGTCGCGCAGCCGGATGCCGTGGATCATGCCGTCGCCGAGGAACGGGTGGTCGCTGAACCCGGTGACCGGATTCGCCCCGTTGCGGAGGTAGCGACCGTCGAGTTCGGCCGGGATCGTGCCCCGGACCTCCAGGTCGGTGATCGTCCGCTCCTCCTGGACCGGGGCCCAGTTCCCCCTCAGATGGAGTGGCAATTCCTCGGTGGTCGACATGATCTCATCCCCTTGCGTTGGCGCATTCTCCACTTACTGACGGCGCGATCGACGCTGCGCATGCGAACCACGTTCGTTCCCCGTCCCGAACACTAGATGATTGGTACCAAGGCGTGTCAGTGGTCGTAGGCGAGGAGTGACCGGGAGGTGATGCCCGCCTCGAACTCACCTCATGTTGTTGCGCGTCGTTCTCGGTTGAGGCGCTCGATCAAGGGCGACCTTGGAATCGCCCTCTCAGCCGACGGCACTGCGTCCGGTGCGGCGCTCGAACCACTGCCCGTCAATGCTCAGCCGTTTGAGGTTTTCAGCGAGTGGCCGGTGCGGGTCCCAGCCGGAGCGATTGATCGACGTGGGCGTCTGCGGAGCGTGCTGCATGCCGGGGATGGCATTCGAGATCGTCTCGAATCCCATCGCCCGGCAGGCGGTCCGTAATTCCTCGCTGAAGTGCCGTCGCATGCCATACGGGTAGGCAAAATGCACGACCGGCTTGCCGAGAATCGCTTCGAGGTCCTCCTTGCCCGTCGTGATGTCCGCGAGGGCGTCGTCGTGAGAGATCGAGGTGAGCCGATGGTGCGAATGCGTGTGGGTCCCGATCGTGTGGCCGGCGTCGTCGAGCGCCACCAATTCTGCGGCACTGAGCGGAATCCTCGGACCGGTGAATCCGAGCCGATCGAAGTAGACCTCGATCTCGTCGGCATCATCGCGTTCGCGCACTGCGCACGTGTTGACGTAGAAGGTGGCCCGCACATCGAGCGTGTCGAAGAGCGGCATCGCCTCGTACCAGGTCCGATAGTTGTCGTCGAAGCTGACGAAGACACATCGCTCGTCGGGGTCGTCGAGGAACTCGCCCGGACCCGTGAAGCGGTACCCCTCATCGCGGAAGAAGCCGCACATTTCACCGAACGAGTCGTGATCCTGCTCGGGCAGACTGTGCAGATACACACCAACCTTGCGCGGTAAACCGCGATCGAACGCAACCTGGTGAATGCTCGTCACGGCGGACTGGGTGACCGACTTCAGGCGTTGCTTGATCACGGCTGGGCGTCTCGAATCGCCGCATCATAGATCTCGACCAACTGCTCGTGGTTCCGCTCGGCGGTGTACTTCTCCTCATACTCCATGCGGGCACGTGGACGCATCGACGTGGTGTCGGCGGAGTGCTCGAAGAACCAGTGGATCTGGGCCGCGAGGTCGTCGGCGTCGCCCGTCCGGAAGTGGCGCCCGGTCCGACCGTGATCGATCAGCTCAGCACCCGGCCCGATCTGGGACGCAAGCACCGGCGTCCCCGCGCGGAACGCCTCGATGATCACGAGCCCGAACGCCTCGAGACACTCGGACGGGAAGATCAGGAACGATGCCTCATCCATCAGTCGACGGACCTCGTCGGGCGCTCTGCTCCCCAGCCATTCGACTCCGTCGAGACGGTCACACGCCGTTTCGACGACATCGGCAAGTGGCCCGTCACCGACGATGCGGAGCCTTGCGCCGGACGAGGCCTGGTCCCAGGCGGCGAGCAGCGTGCGGAGTCCCTTCTCTTCGGCGAGCCGGCCGACGTACAACGCAGACCCGTCGTCGCCCGCACCAGGCCCGGGGTCGGCCGCGACGAAGTGCGGCTTCACAGCAATCAGCTCCGCGGGAAAGCCGCCTTGGACGAACTTGTTCCGCAAGAACTCGGTGGGGGCGATGTAGCGGTTGACCTGGCGCTCCCAGGTGCCGACCATCCGGTGTGTCGCGATCATCGCAGCAACCGTCGCCGAGGCCGCCCGGCTCTCGAGGTAACAGCCGTGGCGGATGGCCGGTAACGCGAGCCGACGGCCGAGGCAGTCTTCGCACACCTTGCCATCGCGCAGGAACGACACTCCAGGGCACATCAGGCGGTAGTTGTGCAGTGTCTGGACGACCGCCACGCCGTTGCGGCGGGCGGCGTAGTAGGCCGACGGCGAGATCATCGCCAACGAGTTGTGAACATGGGCAACGTCGGGCTGTTCGGCCTCGATGACATCGCACAGCGCCCGGTAACTCTTGGTGCTCCACACCGTGCGGCCGGCGAGCTCGACCCGATTCAGCTGATCTGCGTCCTCGTTGGTGGCGGTGTACCGGATCACGGTGTGGCCGTGGTCCTCGAGCAACTGGGCCTCGTCCTCGAACACGGCGTCTTCGCCGCCACGTTGGCGGTACCGGTTGTGGATCGACAAGACGCGCATGGCCTTGGGTATTCAACCACCCGCAACGTCACGCACCGCGGCTTCGATCGCTCCCGTGGCGTAGCGCGGCCTTTCGTTTCAAACGCCGCAGTTGACGGCGGCAGGCCCGAGCGGTGGGCCGTCTCAGCCGAAGGCTGCCCGGATTGCTTCGACGATCTCGTCTGGCGCGTCCTCTTGGATGTAGTGGCCGGCCTCGGGGAGGTCGATGTAGGTGGCGTCGGGGAACTGCTTCCGCCAGCGGTCGATGATTGCGTCGCTGGCGAGCGCGGGGTCCTTTCGGCCAAACATCAGCACGACCGGCTTGCCGGCGAGCGTCTCGGCGACGCGGGTCTCGAGTTCGCCCAACCAGGGGTGCGACCTCATGATCTCGATCGGGAAGACGGCGATGCCATCCCGCGACTCCGGGGTGGGCACGACATCGGTGTAGTGGGCGAACTCGGCGTCGGAGATCTTGACCCTCAGAGATCGCTTCATGAGGGGCGATACGAAGAAGTTGCGCCGCTTGATCAGGTACTGGATCGGCCTGCTGCCCATCGCTGTGCTGAACATCCGCATCGTGCGGCCGTTGTCGGGCCAGAACCAGGTGTTGCCCATCACCATGCCGCGGACGCGGTCGGCTCGGCGCGACGCGACGTCCATGCCGATCGGCCCACCCCAGTCCTGGCCCATCACGACCATCTCGTTGAGATCGAGCTGGTCGACCAGTTCGCCGATCACCTTCGCGTGTTCGGCGGGGGTGTATCCGTACCCGGCCGGATGAACCGACAGGCCGAAGCCCGGGTAGTCGGGAGCGACGCACCGGAACTCCCCGCGCAGCCCACTGACGATCTTGCGGTAGAGAAACGACCAGTCGGGGTTGCCGTGCATCAGCAGCAACGGCGGACCGTCACCTTCGTCGATGTAGTGCACCGGCCCGACTGAGCTGTCGAACCAGCGCGACTCGAAGGGGAACAGAGAGGGGTCGGGTGTGAACTCGGCCACTCCAGCGGGATGTTCCATGACGGTCCTCCTGATGTGAAGGCCACACGGTACCTCACCACGGAAGCAGCCCGTGGGCTTCCCAGATCTCCGGTCGGAGCCGAGCTGGATCACTCACGTCCAGGCCCGACGACGGGTACCGATCGTCGACCGCCACCGCCGCGTGCGAAACGCCAGCCATCGCGGCGAGCAACGTCCACAGCTTCCCGCCGACGACCCGACGCACGAGCCGTCGGCACCGCGACGTTGGGCCGGGTTCCGGGCGATTTTGAACTCCACGCAAGCAGATCGGCTCGCTGGTTCGCGGACCCGCAGCCTCGAGTCCGGCCTACGCGGTCTCGTCGGGTCGTGCTGCAGGTGCAGGTCGGCTATTGCTCGAGCATGCTGCGGAGCATCCAGGCGACCTTCTCGTGGACTTGGAGCCGCTGAGTGAGCAGGTCGGCGGTGGATTGATCGTTGGCGTTGTCAGCGATCTCGAAGACCTCGCGTGCGGTCTTCGTGACGGCTTCGTTGCCGTTGACGAGGTCGAGGAGCATGGCCTCAGCTGTTGGGATGCCGTCGGGTTCGGCGATGCTGGTGAGCGCCGCGAATTGCGTGTACGTCCCCGGTGCGGGCCGGCCGAGCGAGCGAATACGTTCGGCGATGAGATCGACGGCGACCCAGAGTTCGTTGTACTGGGTCTCGAACATCAGGTGGAGCGTGTTGAACATCGGTCCGGTCACGTTCCAGTGGTAGTTGTGCGTCTTCAGATACAGGGTGTAGGTGTCGGCGAGCACCCGGCTGAGACCGTCAGCGATTGCGATGCGGTCGGGTTCGGAGATGCCGATGTCGATGGGATGCAATTCAGTCTTCATGTTGCTCCGAGCTGTCGATTGTCCGCTGATGCGGAACGTGTGGGGTGTTGTGTGGTGACGGCTGGCGGCGCCGCGGTCAGGTGGTGGGTGAGTCTGCGTATCGGAGGTACGGCTTGACTTCCTCGACGTTGTCGAACTTCGTCTTCGCGTCGTCGGTCGAGACGCTGGGCGACACGATGACACGGTCACCGGGGCGCCAGTCGGCCGGTGTTGCGATCGGGTCACGATCGGTGGCCTGCAGGGCGTCGAGGACACGGAGGATCTCGTCGAAGTTGCGGCCGACCGATTTGGGGTAGGTGAGCATCAGGCGCAGTGTGTTGTCCGGGTCGACGATGAACACCGAACGCACCGTGGAGGTGTCGCCCGCACCGGGATGGATCATGTCGTACAGTTCGGCGACCTTGCGGTCCGGGTCGGCGACAATCGGGAAGTTCAGCGGTGTGCCCGTGACCTCGCCGATGTCGGGTGCCCAGCCGTGGTGGTCCTCGATCGGGTCGATCGACAGCGCCATGGGCTTGGTGTTGCGCTTGGCGAACTCACTGTTGAGCGCAGCGGTGCGGCCCAGTTCGGTCGTGCACACCGGTGTGTAGTCGGCGGGATGGCTGAAGAACACCGCCCATGATCCTCGCTTCCAATCGTGGAACGAGACTTCGCCGTCGGTGGTATCGGCGGTGAAATCAGGGGCGGTGTCTCCGAGATGCAAACTCATGTCAGGGCCTTTCAGGTGGCGGTCGATTACCCGACTCGATTGTACGGACAATTTGCTGTAACGCTCCCTTCGCCGGCGATATTCCCATCCACGGGAGACCGGATCGGGCTTCCCACGCTCTGCGCGCCGTGCCGGGTTCCCAGATCGGCAGGAGGTGGACCGAGCCGACGAACGCCGGGAGGGTCAGGGCGTACTTGACGACGCCGGCGAAATCGCCGACCGTGCGGACGTTGATGCCCGCCATGTTCGTGCGCCGGAGCCACGACGAGTCGTCCGCAGTCGAGCGGGGTGAGCGCAGTTCCTCCGGAAGGTCGCCGATCGGCCGCTCCGGATCGGTCCCATCCACGGAGCGTGCGAGGTCGACCACGTTCCCGAGGCGGCGGCGGAGCAGGTCGAGCGTGTCGAGCCACCCGATCGCGAGGGCGTCAGGAGGACGGAGGCCGACGACGAACGAGGCCGCTCCGGTGGTGTTGGTTTCGCCCGGGACGGAACAGGTCATCCCTCGGACACGAACGAAACGTCGTAGTCGCGGCCGAGGATGACGTCGGCACGTGATCGGTGCTGCGAGATGATTTCGTGCTCGGCGACGAGCACCCGCTCGATGAAGGGGTCGAACTCTTCACGGGCCCGCTTCATGCGGTGCTCGAGCGTCTCGAGCCGGTTGCGGTCGATGAACACCCGGATGTCGACGTGGTCGCACAGGGATGTGTACACCCCTTCGGCGATCACCACCTTCGCGCTCTGTCCAGGATTGGTTGTGATGTGTTTCGGCGCAGATACAAGTTGTGTAGTGTCGCTCGCACAGGGATGTGTACACCCCTTCGGCGATCACCACCTTCGCGCCGTCCAGGGATTGCCGCTCCTCGGTGATCGTGTTGTCGGCGTAGATCACCAACGGCTTGTCGATCCACGGCTCGCCGGCCTGCGCCGCGGCCAGGTGCTCGTCGAGCAGATCGAGTCGGACCTCGGTGCTCCCGACCCAGTCGAAATTGGCCCGCCGCGCCTGGTCGTTGAACCTGGGCGGCAACACGTAGTAGTCGTCCTGCTGGAGGACCACTGCAGGAGTGCCGCGACGTTCGAATTCCTCGGCGAGCGCCTGACCGATCTCGGACTTGCCGCTGCCAGATTCGCCGGCCACCGTGATCGTGAACCGCCGCCGCATCCTGTTGACCCGATCGACGAGGCGATCGACGATCTGTTCAGCGGCCCGTCGGTGTTCTTCGCCGACGAGGATGATGTCACCCTGCATCGGGTCAACCTAACGCTGACGATTCGCGCCCGGAGAAAGAATCGATCGGCGCATTCGACGCCCCGCATGGAACAGGCGGGTTCCAGTCAGGCGGTTTGGGGTCCTGCGACCAGGCACGGGCCGGGACCTTCGGCACTGGCCGACGCTGAGCATCGTCGGGCACGCTGTCCTCGTGGATGATTCAGCGGTGGTTGAAATGTGTCGGGTGCTCGGCGACCCGATCCGCTGGCGGGTCGTGAGGGAGTTGAGTGTCGGGACGCGATGCGCGTGCGAGTTGGCGGAGGCGTCGGGGGCGGCACCGAGTCTGTTGTCCCATCACCTCGCGGTGCTGCGCGATGCTGGGGTGGTGACCGCCACACGCAGGGGGAGATGGATCGACTACACCCTGGCGAGCGGGCCGCTGCAGGCTCTCGGCCGTGAGGTTGTCGGCGCGGTCTCCCGGAAGCACGACGGTGATGCATCTGGTGCGCCCGATGAGGTGGTGGCCGACATGACACTGGTTGGCTGATGGGTGTCTTCGAGCGCTTCTTGACCGTATGGGTGGCTGCGGCGATCTTGGTCGGTGTCGGACTGGGTTTGGTCGCCCCTCGGCTGTTCGAGGAGGTCGCAGGGCTCGAGGTCGCTGAAGTGAACCTCGTGGTGGCTGTGCTGATCTGGCTGATGGTCTACCCGATGATGCTGAAGGTCGATCCGAGCTGTCTGGGCGACGTTGGGCGTAAGCCGAAAGGGCTGGTGCTGACGTTGACGGTGAACTGGCTGATCAAGCCGTTCACGATGGCGGCCCTGGCGGTGTTGTTCTTCCGGTTCGTCTACGGCGATCTGGTCTCGTCGGCCGACGCCGACGAGTACATCGCCGGGATGATCCTGCTGGGCGTGGCGCCGTGCACGGCGATGGTCTTCGTCTGGAGCCAACTCACCAACGGCAACCCGAACTACACGTTGGCCCAGGTGTCGATCAACGACGTGATCCTCGTGCTGGCGTTTGCGCCGATCGCTGGCCTGTTGCTCGGTGTCACCGATCTCACGGTGCCGTGGGGAACCTTGGTCGCATCGGTGGTCATCTTCGTGGTCATCCCACTCACGGCCGGATTGCTCACCAGGTCATCGATCCTGCGTCGTAGTGGACCCGATGCGGTCGAACGATTCGCCAACCGGTGGAAGCCGACCTCGATCATCGGATTGCTGTTGACCGTGGTGTTGCTGTTCGGCTTCCAGGCCGAGACGATCGTCGACGAGCCGGCCCGGGTCGCGATGATCGCGTTGCCGCTGCTGATCCAGAGCTACGGCATCTTCGCGATCGCCTACGGTGCGGCCCGACTGATCAAGCTTCCGTTCGATGTTGCCGCTCCGGCGGCGATGATCGGTACGTCGAACTTCTTCGAACTGGCCGTTGCTGTCGCCATCAGCCTCTACGGGCTTGGCTCGGGAGCCGCGCTCGCCACGGTCGTCGGCGTCCTCATCGAGGTGCCGGTGATGCTGTCGCTCGTGGCGTTCGCAAACCGAACCAAGAACTGGTTCCCCGTCCCCGATTCGATGACGGACGCGTCTTCGGCTCCGCCGCTGGCTTCGCACCAGCAATCATGAACTGCCCACGCCACGACCACGGGCAGCGCCGCCGCTGCGGACGACGTCGACGGCCGGGCCCGACGGGGAGGCGATGTCCCAATCCTCGTAGCGTTTGCCCGGGTGGATCGGGCAAGCGTCACCGCATCCCATCGACACGACACGTCCGCAGCCACGGCGAACTCATCGGTCACCGGCTGCGGCAGCTCGTCGGAAGGCCACGCACCGCTCGGGCCAGTGAGTTGCCGACGCTGACGAGTCTTGCAGGACCTAGGTCTCTTGACCTCGATGCGAGATTGGCCGACCGTTGAGCCATGAGCCATGACGTGGTCAACGGTGGGGTGGACGCGACGACAGTGGATGCGCGGGTGGGTCACGAGGGGACACGTATCGATCTGGACGATCTCACCAAGCGGTATCGGGTCGGCGAGATGGACGTCACCGCTCTCGAAGGCGTCAACCTGCATGTCGATGAGGCCGCGTTCGTCGCGATCGTCGGGCCGTCGGGGTGCGGCAAGACGACCTTGCTGAACATGATCGGGGCGCTCGACACTCCGACCTCGGGGTCGGTACGGGTGGCCGGGGTCGACGTCAGCGGGGCGTCGCAGGCAGACCGGTCGATGCTGCGACGACACAGCGTCAGCTTCATTTTCCAGACGTTCAATCTGTTCCCGGGTCTCACTGCGCTCGAGAACGTCCGTTTCGGGGCCGATGCGGCACGCACGCCGGATCCGGCCGAGCGGTCGCAGCAGGCGTTGGCGCAAGTCGGGCTGGCGGACCGTCAACGTCACTTTCCGCATCAGTTGTCGGGCGGCGAGCAGCAGCGGGTGGCGATTGCTCGCGCGTTGGCGACCGGCAACCCCATCCTGCTCGCCGACGAACCGACCGGAGAGCTCGACTTCCGGACGGGCGTCCAGATTCTCGGCGTCCTGGAGGAGCAGGCTCGCTCCGGGATGACGGTGCTCGTCGTCACGCACAACCGTGAGATCGCCCGGGTCGCCGACCGCGTGGTGGAGCTGTCGAGCGGTCGGATCATCTCGGACGGCCCGCCCCCCGGCGGCAAGGCCGACATCGGCGAACTGCAATGGTGACGAACGCACGTGCACCGAGCGGACGGCTCGGCTGGTGGCTCCGTTGGTCGTGGCGCGATCTGCGATCGCACTGGATCGCCGTGACCGCGATCGCGCTCGTTCTCGCGATCGGCACGGGAGTGTACGCTGGCTTGGGCAGCACAGCCGAGTGGCGACGCCAGTCCAACGACGCGAGCTTCGCGGCGTTGGCGATGCACGACCTTCGAGTCACGCTGAGCCCAGGCACGTTCGTCGAGCAGGATGCACTCCTCGACGCGGTCGCTTCGATCGATGGTGCCGCGTCGGTGCGCGACGTCAGTGAACGTCTCGTCGTGGACAGTCAGGTCGACACCGGAACGATGGGCGGAGCAGATTCGGTGTTGGTTCCCGCCCGGCTGGTGGGGATGACGTTCGGGCCGACGCGCCCTGTCGACGATGTCTGGGTCCGCGACGGCACCGCGCCGTCGAACGATCCGACCGATCCCAGCGCCGTCCTCGAAGCCAAGTTCGCCGACCAGCACGGCCTGCCGACAGCGGGAACGGTCTCGGTCGCCGGAGGCCGCGAGGTGGCCTACACCGGGCTCGGGGTGGCCCCGGAGGACTTCTTCTACGAAGGTCCCGAAGGAACAATCTTCGCCGCCGGAGAACTCGCCATCGTCTACCTCCCCTTGGCTGCCTCACAGGACCTCAGCGGGCACGCGGGGATGGTCAACGATGCTGCGCTCGTACTCGTCGACGGCGCGGACCGAGGGGCTATCGCAGCCGAGCTCACCGAAGCGATCGGTGAGCTCGGCGTGAGCGCCACGATCGCCACTCGCGACGACGCCGACGCCGTCCGCGTGCTCTACGAGGACATCGACAACGACCAACGCTTCTGGAACGCCCTGTCAGCACTCGTCCTGCTCGCCGCCGCGCTCGCCGCGTTCAATCTCATCAACCGGATCGTCGAGGCCCAACGCCGCGAGATCGGCATCGGAATGGCTCTGGGCGTCCCGCGGTCACAACTTGCCGTCCGTCCGATGCTGATCGGCGTGCAAGTCGCTGTGCTGGGAACGGTCGCCGGCCTCGGCGTCGGGCTCCTCGTCGGAAACGCCTTCGCGAACCTGCTCGAATCGTTCCTCCCACTACCCGTCCATCGCACACCGTTCCAGCTCGGTGTCTATCTCCAGGCCGCCATGCTCGGGATCGCGATCCCGATCGCAGCCAGCGCCGTCCCGGTCTGGAGAGCTCTTCGCGTCGAACCGATCGAGGCGATCCGCACCGGTCACCTCGCTGCCAAGACCAGTCGCCTCACCGGCTGGACCGGCCGCCTCCGACTGCCCGGCTCGACCACGACTCAGATGCCGATCCGCAACGTGCTGCGCACCCCACGTCGCACGTTCCTCACCGCTGTCGGTGTCGGCGCAGCAATCATCGCGCTCGTTGCCGTTCTCGGGATGCTCGACAGCTTCGGCCGAACCCTCGACCGAGCAAACCACGAGTTCACCAAGGGCGACGCCGACCGCGTCATCGTGCAGCTCGACACGTTCTACCCCGACGACTCTCCAGTCGTCATGGCGATCTCCGACACTCCCGCTGTCGGACACATCGATGCCGGACTGCGGTTACCGGCCACCGCGATCGCAGCGGATACCGACGACGACTTGGATCTCCTCCTCGAATTCGTCGACCTCGACGACGCGACGTGGACGCCGACCATCGACGACGGCGGGGCGAGCATCGGTGGGGGCGATCCGGGGATCCTGCTCGCCCGCAAAGCCGCCGACGATCTTGGAGTCGACGTGGGCGATACCGTCACGCTGCGCCATCCCATCCGCAGCGACGCCGGCGGCTTCTCGCTCACCGACAGCGAATTCACCGTTCAGGGGATCCACGCCAACCCGATCAGGACGTTCGCCTTCCTGGACCTCGCCGAGACTGCGGAGTTCGGACTGCAGGCCGTCGTCAACGTCGTGCAGACGTATCCGACCGATGATGCCACCCGGTCCGACGTGCAGCGAGCGGTCTTCGGACTGCCCGGCGTCACGTCGAGCCAACCCGTCGCGCGCATCAGCGAAGCCATCGACGAAGCGCTCGACCGGTTCCTCAGCTTCCTGTTCATCACCGCCGGTGCCGTCCTCGTCCTCGCCCTCCTGATCGCCTTCAACGCGACCCGCATCACCGTCGAAGAACGACGGCGAGAACACGCCACCATGCGAGCCTTCGGATTCCCCATCCGATCGGTGCTCGGGGTCGTCGTCAAAGAGAGCGTCATCGTCGGCATCGCCGCCACCCTCATCGGACTCGTCGGTGGCGTCGTCTTCCTGCAATGGATGCTGAACTCGCTGGCCACCACCACCCTCCCCGACGTCGGGATCGACGTCTACCTCTCACCGATCACGATCCTCATCGCCGCGATCGTCGGGATCGCCTCCGTCGCCGCAACCCCGCTCTTCCTCGTCCGCCGGCTCCGACGGATGAACCTCCCCGGCACCCTCCGTGTCGTCGAGTGACCGACCGAGGCCCACCCCTCACGAGCACTCACCCGCGAGATCCACACCCACGTCACTCAACCCATGCGGAGCAATGCCGCCGAGCGGTAGCTGGGCTGATTCGAGGCACTCGAAGCGAGGTGTGACCAGCAGGCGGGGATGCTGACATCCCTTCAACCACGAACGGGTCATCGGCGCTGGGTGCCAGCTACACGATGTCGAATGTGCAACGGGGCCGTGGAGCGTTGACCAAACGGTTGTCAGCGGTCGCGAGTGAGCAGCCCGGAGCTTCGGCGAGCGCGACGTAGCAGGCGTCGTATGCGGTGACGTTGTCGCGCAGTTCCCAGCACCGCCTCAACAGCACCGTTGACGGGTACACCGCGATCGGAAGGTCCATCAGATCGTCAACCGCATTGTCGGCTTGTCTTGCGGTGAGCACTCCACTCGCCGTCCGACGACGGATCACCGACATCACTTCAGCGCGCAAGAGGTCTGGTGCAGCCAGTGACTGCCCTGCAATCGCTCGCCGACAGACATCGCCATCATCACCACCGTCGATGCCATCGGCCCGCGACAACCGACCCTTCGGCCGCTTCTCGATTCGGGCGATCATCTCGTCGATCGTCGGCGTTGAAGCCATCGATGCCAACTGCGCCGAGAGGTATTGCTGAAGGGATTGGCCGGCGAGAACTCATGGTGTTCGAGGACAGGTCGTACCACCGATCATCGCCGTGCTCGACCTGCTCGATGCCGCCGACACACGTGCGGCAGCCGAGACACTCCGACTTCTCCGATGACCATCACCGTCGACTTCAATCGGTTGCACCCAACAGCGCACCGACCGGCGCGACGTCGAGACGGTGCTCGACATGCTCCTCGGGTAGCTCGAATCAGTCCCCCGCTGTTGTTGGCGGTGGCTGCGCCGTTGCCGCGCGATGGGCTTCCCAGATCTCCGGTCGGAGCCGACCTCGATCACTCACGTCGAGGCCCGACGCGATCGCCCAGGCGCGCACCTCGGCCGTCGTCACCGCGGGTGCCGGCACCGACCCAGCCGTGGGCAGCGCGTCGAACCGGACCGCGCCGACTGCTTCGTTCGCTCGGTGCTCGATAGCCGCACCGAAGAACCGATACGTCCACTCCTGCGCGAGTTGACGGGTCTCGGCGAACACGATCGGCACCGCGGGATACCGCACTGCCGCCTCCGCGATCTGCTCTGCGACCGTCGCAGGACGAACATGCGCGAGCTTGAACAACGACGAGTACCGATCGTCGACCACCACCGCAGCATGCGAAACGCCAGCCATCGCGGCGAGCAACGTCCACAGCTTCCCGCCGACGATCGTCGACACGAGATCCTCGACGCTCTTGCGCTCCACCACCGCCACGACCTCGCCATCGGTTTCGACGGCGTAGTCCCCCACTGGCAATGCCCGCTTCGACGTGGTCGCCTGCTGCACGGAGAACTTCCAGGCGTACCGCTCGCGCGTGTCCACCACGATGTCGAGCCGACGACCCGACGCACGAGCCGTCGGCACCGCCACGTTGGGCCGCGCCTGCTTGCGGGTCCGCGCCGACTGCCAGAACACGACCTCACGACCCCGAGCCTTCGTGAACACGAACTGCGACCGGTTCTCCCGCGCCCGATCAAGCACCAAATCGATCGCCACACCACGTCTCACACACGAAGACACCGGCACCCGCTCGACGATCTCGAGATCGTCGACGTCGGGCCACTCGGTCGCCGGATGACAGAACACCTTGGCCGTACGCGGCCACGTGTCCTTCACCTTCAACACGACCGGTCGAGATCCCACCGGCAGGCGCACCAGGAACGGCAGCGACGACTCGGGGTCGGGGTTCCGGGCGATGATGAACTCCACGCAACAACCGTAGATCGGCAGTCAGGTCTTCGGTCGGAACCTGTCACCGATACTCAGATCCCGAGGCGAGCCACCGACTCTCGCGAGCCCGAGGCCGATACGTGTTGGGACGCAGCGGGCCGGTTGTCGGATTGCGGCGCTCGGGTTGTGGGCTGTGCCATTCGGGGGCTCCGCAGCGTTGAGTCGGCTTGGTCGGGGCCCGCCTGGCCGGCCACGAGGAGGAGACCTCCATACCCCCGACGGATCATTCCGCCCGGTGCACCTGCTTGCAGCGAGACCACCCACCTGGAATGCAGCGACACCTCGGGAGGGTTCTGCCCCATCATGACGAGAGCGATCTTCGACCGAGAACCACACCGACGTGAATGAGACGGAGACCGAAATCGACGCCGTGATCGCGGACCAGTGGTTGCGGCTCGGGGGCGTCGAGATCGTCGGGGTGCCTCGGCAGTCACCGGGAACTTCCAGATGATGAACCGCCTCGTCGATGCCACTGGCGTTCCGATCGGCGCGTCACTCCGCGCGATCGCTGCCGACCTCGGACTCGACGCATGACGGACTTCCCCGTCGTCGATGCCGCCGCCGTCGCATGGATCGACACCGACCAGATGCGCGAGATCGACCGGATCATGATCGAGGACCTCCACATCGAACTGCTCCAGATGATGGAGAACGCCGGCCGGGCACTCGCCTCCGTGGTCCTCGGCACCTCCGTACCGGCAACGGTCGCGGTGTATGCCGGACGGGGTGGCAACGGCGGCGGCGGGCTCGTCGCGGCGCGTCACCTCGCCAACGCCGGCATCGACGTCTCCGTCGTGCTCAGCCACGACGCCGCCGAGATGTCCGCTGCTGGCGCTCACCAGCTCGACGTCGCGCAGCGGATGGGTCTCGCTGTCGTGACCGAGCCGATGGACGCAGACGTCGTCGTCGACGCGCTGGTCGGATACGGGCTCACCGGTCAGCTTCGTGGCGCGACGCAGCGGCTCGCGCTGGCCATGCAGTCCACGAGCGGAGCGGTCGTCAGTCTCGATGCGCCGACGGGTCTCGACACATCGACCGGCGTCACCGCAGTCGACGCAGTACGTGCAGACGCCACCGTCACCCTGTGTCTCCCGAAGATCGGTCTCGCCGATGCCGATGAGGTCGGCGAGCTGTTCCTGGCCGACATCTCCGTGCCACCCGGGGTGACCGAACGCATCGCCGGTCGACCGGCCCCACCGTTCCGGCTCGGACCAGTCCTGCAGCTCCGCGCCGATTGATCTCGACGCACGGTCGGGAAGCGAACACCGGCCCAGCGGGATTCCGATGCAGAACGTCGGCCAGACCTCACCGTCTTACCGCTCCGCAAGCAACGCGAGAAGGGCAGTTTCCACCATGGTTCGAGCGAACTCCGTGACGATCGACGACCAGCGCTCCCACGACGACCGGCGCTCGTTCTTCGGACGGTTCCGTCGACACAGCACGGCGGCCGGTCGCGGAGCGGGCTTGGTGTCGCCATCCCGCGCACTCGATGCTGCCGCCGTACCGACGATCAGCGACCTCCAGGATGCCACGTTCCTCGATGCGCTCGATGGCGGCGTGACCATCGTGGACTTCTGGGCACCGTGGTGCGGTCCGTGCAAACAGCTGCACCCGATGTTCGATGCGATGGCCTCCGCTCACGCCGCCGCCACTTTGCGGTTTGCTCGGGTGGACGTCGACGAGAACCCCGAGGTTGCGGCAGCCTGCAACATCATGAGTATTCCGACGATCATCGCGTTCGACGCCGACGGTCGTGAGATCGAACGCGAGATCGGGCTTCCCGGCAAGCACTGCCTGGAGCAGTTGGTCCGCAGCGGGGCATCGCGTGCACGTGCGACCGCGATCGGCACCGACGGAGGTGTGGCGTGAGCGACTCGACCGATCTCACCGACGTCGATGTCGTGGTGTTGGGCATGGGCCCGGGCGGCGAGGACGTCGCCGGCAACCCCGGAGCACGCGTCGCGCACGTGCCCCTCGAGCACGTCGAAGCGCGCCATCGCCGAGCGTGGCTTCGTGCAGCTGATCGCGGCGCCCAAACGGGGCATCGAACACCTCGGGGGCGGGAGGCTCGGCGGCGGGTGGCTCGGCGCAACGATGGTTGCCCCCACCGCCGTGAACCGATCCAAGAAGCCGCGTTGGCCATGTAGACCACCATGCTCGTCGGGCGACTCGCGCAGACCACCCACGCCTGTCCGACGTGGTCGATGGGCGTGCAGCAGGCAGCGGTTCAACTCTTCCGTCCGGTCTCGGGTCTCACACACCGCCCGGCACGACGGCAGGCTGCCGGGACCCTCAGGTGTCAGCGGGCTTGTCGCGGCAACGGAACGGCGCCAGGTACCCGATGCTCGACACAACGAATGGGATGAGGTAGTTCACGCCGACGCGGACCCATGTGGCAGCGGTGGCATCGCCCCCGGCGATCACCGAACCCTGGTTGACCAGCGTCAGGATCGTGCCGACGACCAGTGCCACCCGGGCAGACGTCCGAGACGTCACGCCACGTAAAACCAGGCGGCACCCTTCGGCCGGGCTCGACCACCCCGGCACGTCCGTGACGGTAGGGCGATCGATCACCGGTTCGGTCATGGGCCGGTGGGTTCTTCGCCGCGAGCCAGCCGCTCGCCGAACGCCCGGAGCCGTTCGATGGACTCCGGTGGGATGTCGGGACGCTCCGCGGCGATGGTCGCCTTGATGCGCTCGTAGGACTCCGCTTCCATCCCGCACCGCCGGCACTCCTCGAGGTGTTCGTGGATGCGGCTGGCGCGTTCGGCATCATCGAGTTCGCCGTCGAGGTAGTGCTGGAGCAGCTCTCCCACCTGGTGGCAGCTCATCCCACCGGGCGGTGTACGGCCGAACAGCTCCATGATCCACTGCTTCACGATGTACTCCTGGGAACGAAACCGACTCGATCGAGTCGGTCACGGATGCGAGAACGGGCGCGGTGCAACCGGCTCATGATCGTGCCCACCGGAACGTCGAGCACCTCGGCGGCCTCGGCATAGCTGAGCCCGTCGATGTCGACGAGTTCGACCACTCGGCGGAACGGATCATCCAAGGCGTGCAGCGCAGCGATGATCTCGCCGTCGATCGCGTCGTCGACCATCGCGTCGGTGCGTTCGTTGGACGCCAACGACCCGCGGCGGTCGTTCTCGAAGTCGGGATCACGCAGCAGCTCGGGACGGCGGCGCCGGTTGCGGTTGATGTGGGTGTTGCGCAGGATGGTGAGCAGCCAGGCGCGCGGGTGACGGCCGTCGAAACCTTCGATGCTGCGGTATGCGCGCAGCAGTGAGTCCTGCACCAGATCCTCGGCCTCGGCGTGGTTGCGCGTGAGCGAGTTCGCCACACGCAGCAGCACTTCGATCTCCGGCAGGACGTACTGCTCGAATGCCGTGTCGCCGGCTGCGGACTCGCGCACTGGGGGGAAACCCTACGTGACCCCAATGGCATTCCGATCGGCACATCAGTGGAGCGCCCGCATTCCCATGAGCCCGAGCACGACGAGGCGGTCGGTTCGGTCATCGTGACTCCGTACCGATCGCATGCGGAGGCATCATTCGACGATCGCGCTGTCGGGCTGGAACGCCGACCAGGCGAACCAGAACGTGTCGACGTGCTCGACGGCTTCCAGCTGCGAGCCGGTGAGCGGACCGTCCACGGCCTGACCCAGCAGGTTCCAGGTGGAGCCCGTCTCGTCGTCGACGAAACCGCCGTCGGTCGCCATGAACGTGAGCGTCTGTCCGTCGGCCACCGGGACGAACACGCCGGTGGCACCGATGTCGTCTCCGCCGGCGACGTCGGTCGCGTCCAGCGCCGACGCCGTTCCGGGCTGCCAGAGGAAGACGAGGTCGGTGCCACCGACCTCGGCGGTGATCACGCGGTCCTCCTGCAAGTTGACGAGCGGCATTCCGAGCGCCTCGTCGCCGACCTCGACACCCGCGATGCGGGTCATGGCGGTGTAGCGGCCGTCGACCTCACCTTCGAACAGGAACGGATCACTGTTCACGTTGTCGTATCCCGGATAGGGGTTGCGGCCGTACGACCGTTCGAATCCGGTGTCCTTGCTGAGCACCAAGCCGTCGGGGTTGGCGTCTCTCCACACGCCCCACGGCACGGTGGCGACCGGGAACGTGTCGATCTCGGTGCCCGTCAGTTCTCCGACGATGCCCTCACCCGTGAAGTGGCTCCACAGCGTCTCGGTCTGGCGGTCGTACATCACGAGCGCCGAGTTCCACAGCAGCCCCGACGTCCCGAACTCAATCACCCGGTCGCCCACACGCCGGTCGTAGGCGACTGCCGAGTTGCACAGCGGACAGTATGTGACCGCAACCGGCACGCCACCGACGGTGTCGTTGACGATCTCGTGCCACATGAGGATCTGCACGGGATACGCGCGGACGTCGCCGTCGATGTCCAGGGCGAGCACCGGTTCGTTCTCCTCCAGGAAGTCGACGTCGTCGACGGCGAGGAACGCCGGATCGTCGATCGAGGGGATCCCGTCAGGGGGTGGACCACCGCTGCGGATCTCGTCGAGGTCGACGAGCGGTTCGGGCGCCCCGTCGATCGTGTCCCCGCGGTAGATCTCGAGACCGGACTGGACGACGTTGGGCGTCGACGGCTCGACGAGGTCGGGCCGGATGAGGTCTGGGTTGCCGGAAGAGGGCTCGGAACTGCGATCGGACTCGCCGGCATCGGACTCGACCGAGGACGGAGCGGTCGGAGGATCGGCGGTGTCGTCGCCGATCGCCGATCCACACGCGGCCGCGACCACGGGAAACGCCATCAGCAACAGCGCACCCCACCCAGATCTGCCACCGTTCGTGGCGCCGCGCGTCATGAACGAGGGCAGTTTCGGGCGGTGGCGGGGCACGAATGGGGGCATGATCGAGAAACCCGCCCCGATGCCCGGATCTTCCCGGTGTCGACGGTCGAGACGACACGTTGGAGCGGAAATGGCGCCGGGAGCCACCGGGTTTCCCGCTCATGCGATCACCACGACGCCGGCCGCTCCGGCATGCCATCGTTCTCGCGGCGGGCGGCGCTCGCCCTGGCTGCATGCGGCGGAGGCGCCGGCGGCGCTGGTGACGGCACCGGCGGCGACGCCACCGGCGAGCTGGCTGCCGCACTGAGATCGGCATTCGCCGGGTCGACGCCCCTCGAGAGCGGCGTCGAGTTCGACGGTGCGTCGCTGGCGAGCGGCGACTCCGTGTTGTGGTTCTGGGCACCCTGGTGCACGATCTGTCGAGCAGAAGCGCCCGAGGTGGCCGAGATCGCCGAACGGTACGGCACCGAGATCCAGCTGGTCGGCGTTCCCGGCCACGGGGAGATCGACGCCATGCAGGAGTTCGTGGACGACATGGGGACGTCGGGGATCACCCACCTCGCCGATCTCGACGGCGCCGTGTGGAGCGCCTTCGGCGTGTACGGCCAGCCGGCGTTCGCGTTCATCGACGACAGCGGCAAGGTCGAGGTGTTCATCGGCGGGATGGGCGGCGACGCCCTCGCCGACCGCATCGACGAGCTGATCGCCACATGAACGGTCCGTACGCCTTCGCAGTCGCTGCAGGCATGGCGGCCACGGTGAACCCCTGCGGTTTCGCCCTGCTGCCCGCCTACCTCTCGGCCTTCGTACGCCTCGGCCACCGGGGCGGCCGCGCCGGAACCGTCGGACGCGCCCTCACCGTGTCGCTCGTCCTCACCGCCGGATTCGTGCTCGTGTTCGGTACGTTCGGCATCATCATCAGCCCCCTCGCGGTCAGGATCGAGGAATACCTGCCGTGGGCGACGGTCGTCATCGGGTTCGGGCTCGTGGGGCTCGGCGTGGCGCTGCTGCTCGGCCGGCAGCTGATGATCAGCATCCCCAAGCTGCAGAAGGGTGGCCAGGACGGCACCCTGCCGTCGATGTTCCTGTTCGGCGTCTCCTACGCCGTCGCCTCCCTGTCGTGCACGATCGGGCCGTTCCGAGCTGCGGAGCCCCGCGGTATCGGCGAGTGGTAGCGGGTGCCGTGTCCGCCGTGTCGGTCGCGGCCTCCGGTGGCGAGGCAGCGGCGGCACCCGCACAGGCGCCGGAACCTCCACCGCTGCCGGGTCCTCCACGTCGATGCCTTCCCCCACGATCAGCATCGCTCCACCGTCCCCGGGGGTGCAGCGTCTGTTGGAGGGGTTCGGGTTCTCGGCCGGCTTCCTCATCGTGGTGCTTTCGGGCACCCTGCTGTTCACCGAGGTCAACGTGGAGATGCCCGCGACGTTGCTGCAGGGCGAACCGCGTGCGCTTGCGGGAAGGGTGGGTCGGCTTTGGCTGCTCGCGGCCGTCGGGAATCTCGCCGGTGCATTCGTCGTCGGTTGGGCCGTTCACGTTGCGCAGTCGTATTCGCCGGGTTTCGAGGAACTGCTCGGCGAGATCGTCGAGTCGAAGATGCGCTACCGGGAGGCCGGCGGCGCCGACGGATGGTTCCGAGCGGTGCTGTCGGGCGTGCTCGGGAACTGGCTCGTCGGGATGGCGGCGTTCCTGGCCGTGATGGGGCGCACGATCATCGGGAAGTACATCCCAATGGTGCTCACCGTGTCGGCCTTCGTCGCGGCCTGATTCATGCACAGCCCGGCCAACATGGCGTACTTCTCGTTGGCCACACCGGAGGGCATCGGCCCGGGTTGGGGCCCGGCGCTGGCGTGGGGCATCGCCCCCGCAGCACTCGGCAACATCCTGGGAGCCTTCTTCCTCGTGGCGGTGCCGTTCTGGGTGCTCAACAACGGCAACCGGCACAGAGCCGGCTCGCCGGAGGGCTGAACCGGCCTACACCAGTGCGACGTCGCCTCGGACGTGCACCGGTGCCGGGCCACGATTCGACAGGGCGTCGCGCAGTGCGCCGTCGACGTCGTCGCTGGACGCAACGGTCACGCCGACTGCTCCGCACGAGCGGGCGAACTCGGCGAAATCCGACCGCGGTGATCATCTCCATCGCGTACTGACCGAATCCACCGTCGCCCGCAACGGCGACGATCTGACCCCGATCACCCACCGCCGCCCACACACCCAACGCGGCGGGCAGGACGAAGCCAATCGAGCCGAGACAACCCGACATCAACACCGACTGGCGTTCGACTTCGAAGTAGCGCCCGGACGAATCGGCATCGCGCCGACGCCGACGCACACGACCGCGTCGTGGGCGACGTGCCGGCCAAAGGCATCGAACCGCGCCGCCGGTCCGACGCCGTGACCCCGATCGTCGGCAACACGCGAGCGCTTCTTCGCCCGCCAGATCGTCCACCGTCGGTGCCATCTGGTCGTCGTCGACCCCGAACAGCTCGCTCGAGAAGGTCACCGGCCACTCGGTGTGACCCCAGCGAGTTCAGCCGGCTTCGACGACCGCTCGTTCGATCCGACCCTTCGTTCGATCCCGTTGCGAGCGGGTCGGCCCCGGAGTCGGGCACTACGAGCGCGAGAAGCTCTGGTAGTGCAGGAGCAGACCATCGTCGGACCACTGATGAAAGATCGAGCCACCGACCTCGTCGCTGCCGGGAAGTGACAGGATGAGCGCCGCTTTGTTGTCTTGAGCAATGGACTCGAGCAATTTGATCTCGGCGTCGCCGAGGACCTCGAACAACGTCGTGTACATCTCTATTACGGCGTCGCGGGAGGTGAGCATCGGGACGTTCGGCATCTCGTAGCGGACGTCCTCGGCCATCATCGAGATCATCGTGTCGAGGTCGCGGCGACGAAAGGCGTCGAAGAATGCGCGCGACAAGTCCCCGGAGTCCATCGCCCGATCATAGGTGTCATCAGAAGGAGGTGCCTGCCGACCGAGTGGGCGCGACGCGCCGGAGTAGCCGACCTTTGCACGGGGTTGTGCCTGGATCGTTGTGACTTGTCCTCTAGCCCATCACATCGGACCGGCGCAACGATGGGTGCCGACTCAGCCCAAGCGAGGAGGCCAGACGATGGATCACCACGACGAACGCAGATCTGCTGCCATCGCCCGCATCACCGACAAGCGCGACTTCAGGAACCACGCTTTCGTCTACTGCGCCGTCAACACACTGCTCGTGGTCATCTGGGCTGCGTCGGGTGCCGGCTACTTCTGGCCGATCTGGGTGATCGCCGGTTGGGGCATCGGTCTCGCTGCTCACGCCTGGCGGATCTACGGACAGAAGCCCATCTCCGAAGCCGACATCATCGAAGAGATGCATCGCCCCGAGAATCCGCCCAACCGCACGTCCTCCTGAACCGACATCGTCGACGCCATCTGACGCCACAGACACCGAGAATCCCGTGACCCCGTTTCCATCAGCCCAGCAAGCGAATCTCGACCTCGTGATGCGGGTCGGAAACCTGATCCACACCGGCTTCGCCAATTCCGACGAGGAAGTGTTCGCAGACGATTTCGTGTTCCACTTCGTCAACCCGAACCTCGCCGAACTCCACGGCGACCACCACGGGTACGACGGCTTCCGCAGCTTCTTCGAGCGACTGCACCAGGAAAGCGACACCGGCTTCCACAACGAACCCCATTCGCTCACTCCCTACGGCGACGAGCTCGTCGTGGCGTACGCGACCAACACGGTGAGCTTCAGGGGCACCGCGCTCGACGTCGACGCGATCGTCGTGTGGCGGATCGTCGACGGGCGCATCAGCGAAGCGTGGGACATCCCGGCGATCAACACCGTGCGCCCGCATCAGTCGCGCACCGAATGAGCCCCGCGGCCACCCGCCCGGAGACGTTCGGTCGGACGGTTCCAATGGCGAGGCGATCCTCAGTGGACAGTTCCGCGCTCATCCGTTCGATCAGACAGGTGCTACTGGACGACGACCGCGACGGCACCTCCGGGTCCAGTTGATCGGTGTCGTCGTCCATCGCTCCAGCATGAACACCCGACCCCATCGTGAATAGCAGCCATCGGGAAACACTCTCTTCCCAGCCCCCAAGCTCAGTACATCTCAGCAGCCAACTGTCTCACCCCACGTTGACAGAGGGGGCATCGGGCGGGTTCGTGTCGTCCATTGGTGCGGCGAGATGCACGGGTCAGTTCGGACGGTCTGAGGGCCGGCTCGATACGAGTCACCCGGCACTTCGGGGATGTACGGCGCCATCTCCTCCCGCAACTGCAAGAAGTCGGGATTGCTCGCGAACACCCGGTGCATGTCTTGCAGATCGCCGGGATCGACCTCTCGCAGCAGCAACCGATTCGTCCCAAAGCGAAGCCGTTCACCGGTCCCCACGCTCCGAGGGTATCGGAGCCGAGGAACGTCATGAACACGCAGGGATCACGCGGCGCTGAGCCGGCGTTCAGTGACACCCCGACGGCTCCGGTGAGTTCGCGATGGGTGACGCGAAGTCATCCGCGCGACGCCCTCAGGCTGACTTGATCTTGATGCTGCCGAGGACGGGGATGGCCTGAACGTGAACTGCGGGCCCATCGTCGCGTGGGTCGACGTCGATGGAGTGGCTGCCCAAGATGTCGCCTCCGCTGAGGGTGATCCGGCTACCCGGCGCGACCAACACGGTCGTGGTGCACAGGATCGAGATCACGGTGAGCTTGGCACCGTCGGCCGCCGGCGCGGTTGCGTCGATGCGAGTAGAACTGAGCGCGGAGAAACTGGTCTCGTCACTCCAGCCGGCGGAGAGTTCCGTGCTGCCACCGCTGCCCAGGAAGTGGATGTACATGCACCAATTCATACTCGGTCTCGCGAGACGCGACCAGAAGACGAGGTTCGTCAGGAACCGGCCACCGATCGGTTCGGGGCGGCCGACATCGTGGGATGCCTTCGAACCGGCAGCGTGATTGGACCGCCCCGTCCTCGCCTCGATCCCCCGATTGGGCCTTGGTGAGCTCTGCTCGGCGTGTCAGCGATCACCGCAACACAGCGATCCGCCTCGATCAACGACTCGACGACGCAATCCGGCGCCTGCCTGCTGACGTGGCACCGATGCTCGACATCGGGCGCGATACTCACGAGGTGATAGAAGCTGCCGTCCACGCCGCCGCCGTCCCGCCGTTCCACGCCATGGCCATGAGTCGTTACTCGAGCGAGCGCGAAGCGACAGGCCAGAGGGTGCTCCATCTCGATGTCGGCCAGCCGTCGACGCCGCTGCCACGGCTCGCACGCGACGCGGTCGAAGACGCGCTCGAGCACCCGCTTGGCTATACGACGGCGCCGGGGTTGCACCAGCTCCGCCAACGGCTCGCCGACCGATACGCACACGTCGAGCCGAGCCGGGTTCTGGTTGTCGGTGGTGCATCTGCCGGCTTCACCCTCGCGTTTCTCACATTGTTCGAGCCTGGAGCACGTGTCGGTGTCGTCGAGCCCGGCTATCCCTGTTACCGCAACACGCTCATCGCGTTGGGGTTCGTGCCGGTCCCGATCGCGGTCGGAGACGACACTCGGTGGGCGCCGACGCCCGAGCTGATTGCCGCCGCCGGCAATCTCGATGGGCTCGTTCTGGCATCGCCATCGAATCCGACCGGAACGGTGCTCGGTGTCGACGCACTTGCTGCCGTCACCGACCACTGCGGCGTGAACGGCATCAAGATCGTTGCCGACGAGATCTATCACGGCATCGTGGAGGATCCGGCTCCACAGATTCTCGACCACTCACCCGGATGCGTTCGTCATCAGCAGTTTCTCCAAGTACTGGTCGATGACCGGATGGCGCGTCGGCTGGGTCGTGGCGCCGGAATCGGTGGTCGACACCGTCGAGCGATTGCAGCAGAACCTCTTCATCTGCGCGCCGCACGTGTCGCAGGTCGCTGCGTTGGCCGCCCTCGACGCAACCGAGGAGATCGACCGACATGTCCATCGGTACCGTGCCAACCGACTCGTGATGCTCGACGGTCTCGCGGCGGCCGGCATCGATGAGATCGCTCCGGCCGATGGTGCGTTCTACGTGTACGCCCACCTCCCCCAGTACACCACCGAGCTCGGAATCGATTCGCTTGCGCTGTGCCACCGTTGGCTCGACGAGATCGGCGTGTGCGCGACCCCGGGTATCGACTTCGACCTCGCCCGCGGTCACGAATACGTCCGATTTTCCTACGCCGGCCACGGCGAGGATCTGGCCGCGGCCTGCGAACTGATCGCCGCGTGGACACCGTGAACGCGCAGGAGGCAACCGAGCTGTCGCTGTCGGAGCGGAAAGCAGTCGCCGCTACGTCGTCATCGCCCCATCCCAGTGCTGGTGAGGGAGAGTCGTTCGAACGCTGTGGTCACATCCCGCGGTGTGACGAGGCCGACGAGCGCTCCGATCTCGTCGACGACGATGATGCGGCCGTCGCCGGACGTCGCCGTCGCCAGCACGTCGACGAGGCGGTCGTGAGCGCGCGCGACGGTCAGCTGTGCGGCGGGTGTGGCCGCCTGCCGCAGCGTGGTGGTCGACCGGCGTTCGCGAGGAACCCGCCGAAGCTGTGTCAATGTGACGACGCCGATCGGCTCACCCGACGCACCGGTCAACGGAAACGTCGACACGTTCGTCGCCGGGATGCCGTGCTCCACGAAGTCGAACACGGTCGTCGAGCCGTCGGCGACCTCCAGGTCACGGGTCATGACATCGCCAACGCGCAGGTCACCGAAGGCCGTTGTCATCTCGGCACTGGTCTCCTCGGCTTTGGCCGATGACATCACGAACCAGCCGATGAGCGCCAACCACAGCCCGTCTCCACGACCGGTGAATCCGAGTATCACAAGCCCGATGATGATCATCACCTGGCCGAGGACACCGCCCGCCCTGGCCGACCTCCAGCGGGCCAGGTTCTCGTCGCCGCTCCGGCGCCACAACACCGCGGCAAGGACGCGCCCACCGTCGAGTGGCGCCCCCGGCAACATGTTGAACACGGCCAGGACGACATTGACGACTCCCAGCCAACCGAACGTCGCCGTCGCAAGCTCCGGCGCACCGAAAGCGGAGGCGATCGCCGCCACAACGATGGACGCAACTCCGACGATCACACTCATCAGCGGTCCGGCGATCGCGATGCGGAACTCGCTCGCGGGGGTACGTGCATGTCCGCCGAGCTTTGCGACCCCGCCGAGCATCCACAGCGTGATGCTCGTCACCGGAACTCCATCGTGTCGTGCCACCAGCGCGTGGCTCAGCTCGTGAACGAGGATCGATGCCATCAGGCCGATCGCGCCAACGATTCCGGCAGCGACATAGGCCGTGGTCGACTGGTCGGGCACGACCTCGGGGAGCAGCCCGACACTGAGCGCCCACGCCGCCAGCGCGACGATCAGGCCAACCGTCCAGTTGACACCGACCTCGATGCCACCGATGCGCCCAAGTCTGAAGGTCGCCTTCACGATTCGGCCCCTCTCACCACCACTGTCCCACCCGTGCGACCTCGATCGCAGAGTCGAACGGCCCGAACCCGGCCCGCTGCGGCGTTGATGGACCCTCAGAGCGCTGTTGCTGCGCGGCGACAAGCGATGCCGACGTGCGAGGAACGCGCGAGATGTCCTGGGGTTTGAGGCGGCAACTCCCGGTGGCGGTCACCCTCACTCCGGCGACCCACTTCAAGGAGTGTGCTTGCCATAGCTGTGGGATAGCTGTGGGATCAGAAGAAGCTCGAGGACTGCTTTGGGGGGTTGAGCCGGAACGTTGGGCTTCACAAGAGTCGAATCATTCACCTCTGTGGCGCGCGATGATGGAGGCAACCGATATCGGCTCGGGCAAGAGTGCTCTCGACGTCGAGCCACTCACCGCTGCGGACGGCAGCACTGCATTCGACACGAACGTGTTCGTCCATGTCGTCGGGCAGGCCTGAATACTCCGTCACCGCTTGCAGCCACCTCGGCGAGCCTGAATCGAGAGCGTTCCCGAGCAGTTCCCCGGCCACCGAGGAACGAGGTCAGCCTCGCCGGGTCATGCCCATGACGCCACCGACGATCAGCGTCAGGACGATGCTGCCGATGATCGAGATGCGGATGTTCAAGCCCAAGACCTGCGCGACGACGTTGATCGCGATGAGGACCAGGACGAAGACGATGAGTTGAGCGATGGGGCTCCGTGCGTTCATCGCGTGGCTTCGGGGTTGTGTGCGTTCATGGGTTCGTGCTCTCGTTGTGTTCGGTTCGGATGGGTGGGGTCACAGTGTTGTGAAGTCGATCGGTGCAACGAGTGGCAGCTGTCAGGTCATGTCGAAGAACGGCTGTTCCACACCGTTGAGGAGGAAGTAGACGAAGAATATGTCACCGATCCGTGTCGGGATCTGGCGGGTTGTCTCGAACGTGATTGGCTGCCCTTCTCTGCGAGCGCTGACGTCGTCATCGTCCCGCATCGGCTCGCAGGGTGCCTCACCTCATCGGGGCGAGTCGAGGACGGCTTCTCCGTCGTACGATTCGACCAGCAGCTCGAGCCGCAGCCTTGGAGAGGGGTGGGATTCGGATGGATGGCGAGATCTTGAATGCGATCGTGCAGGTGTCGCTGCTCGTGTTCGTCGTGTCGTCGATGCTGGCGATGGGGCTCAGCTTGACGGTCGGTCAGATCATCGAGCCGTTGCGCTCGGTTCGGTTGGTGCTCGTCGCGCTCGCTGCGAACTTCGTCGCGGTGCCGCTGATCGGCTGGGGCCTCGGCGAGCTGCTCTCATTGGACGAGGGCTTGGCGATTGGGTTGACGATCATGGCGACCGCTGCTGGTGCGCCGTTCCTGCCGAAACTCGCGGCGGCCGCCCAGGGCGACATGGCATTCTCGGTCGGCCTGATGGTCCTGCTGATGGTCGTCACCGTCGGCTACATGCCGGTGGTGCTGCCCGTGCTCATCGAGGGCGTCGACGTCGACCCGGCGGCCATTGCGTCGTCGCTGATCTTCCTGATGCTGCTCCCGCTGGCGATCGGCCTGGTCGTGCGTTGGCGGTACGAGTCGATGGCAGAGGGACTGCAGCCCCTGATGACCCAGACGTCGACAGTTGCGATCGCCGCGCTGCTCGGTGCCGGAGTGATCGTCAACTTCGACGACATCGTCGATCTGATCGGTACGGGTGGCTTCATCGCGATCCTGCTGTTCCTCGCGATCTCGGGAGCCATCGGTTACGTCGGCGGCGGAAGCGACCCGGGAACGCGCTCGGTGCTGGGCCTCGGCACCGCCCAGCGAAACCTGTCCGCAGCCCTGGTGGTCGGCGGACAGAACTTCTCGGACACGCCGGGCGTCATCACGTTCATCATCGTCGCCGGCATCGTCGGGCTCATCGTGCTGCTTCCGGCCGCCGGCGAGATCGGCAAACGAACCGCTCCGACCACCTGACCACTCGACGACTCGCGTGGCGAGAGCTGACGCCTCTCCCCCCATCTGGGTGAGGAGCACATCGCGGGCGACCGCGAGAATCGGGTGAACCACCCTTCGGCGCCGCCCCCACCGCGCGCTGGGAAGGACCCACCCTGAAAGGAAGTCTTCCATGACCGAATTGCCCCGTTCCGTCCTGCCGATCCCCGAGCGTGAGCACGTTGGACTGACAACGTTCGACGCCAAGGATCCGGCCACGTCGTTCCCGGCGATCGAAGACCTGCGTCCGCCCGCGGGCGCCCCGAACGTCCTCGTCGTGTTGCTCGACGACGTCGGGTTCGGGGCCTCTTCCGCGTTCGGCGGCCCTGTCGACATGCCGACGGCCGAGCGGTTGTCGAACGGAGGACTGCGCTACAACCGATTCCACACGACCGCGTTGTGCGCACCGACGCGCCAGGCCCTGCTGACCGGGCGCAACCACCACTCGGTCCGCATGGGGAGCATCACCGAACTGGCCACATCGGCGCCCGGTCAGTCGTCGGTGCGACCGCAGAGCTGTGCGCCGCTTGCCGAGACGTTGAAGCCCAACGGGTATTCGACCGCCCAATTCGGCAAGTGCCACGAGGTGCCCACATGGCAGACCAGCCCGATGGGCCCGTTCGACGCGTGGCCGACCCAGAGCGGCTTCGAGTATTTCTACGGCTTCGTGTGTGCCGAGACGAACCAGTACTACCCGACCCTCACCGAGGGCACGACGGCAATCGATCCGCCGAAGACCCCTGAGGAGGGATACCACTTCACCGAGGACATCGCCGATCGTTCGATCGACTGGATCAAGCAGCAGAAGGCGCTGATGCCGGACAAGCCGTTCCACGTGTACTGGGCGCCGGGCGCCACCCACGCCCCCCGCACCACGTGCCCAACGAGTGGTCGGACAAGTACAGCGGGCGCTTCGCGTCCGGCTGGGACGCGTTGCGCGAAGAGACGCTCGCCCGCCAGAAGGAGATGGGTGTCGTCCCGCAGGACGCCGAGCTGACCGAACGCCACGACGGCATCCCTGCCTGGGACGACATCGACGATGACCTGAAGCCCGTGTTGGCGCGCCAGATGGAGATCTACGCCGGGTTCCTCGAGCACACCGACGCCCAGTTGGGCCGCATCGTCGACACGCTCGAGGAGCTCGAGATCCTCGACGACACGATCATCTACTACATCATCGGGGACAACGGCGCGTCAGCCGAAGGCTCGATCCAAGGCTGCTTCAACGAGTACACCTTCATCAACGGCCGCGCCGACGTCGAGACCACCGAATACATGTCGGAACGCATCGACAAGTTCGGCACCCCGGAGGCCTACAACCACTATGCGGTCGGTTGGGCGCACGCCATGAACACGCCGTTCCAGTGGACCAAGCAGGTGGCCTCCCACTGGGGTGGTACGCGCAACGCGACCGTCGTGCATTGGCCGAACGGCATCGAGTCCAAGGGCGAAATCCGCGACCAGTTCTCCCACGTGATCGACGTGGCCCCGACGATCCTCGCCGCCGCCGGCATCCCGGAACCGAACTTCGTCAACGGCATCCAACAGAAGCCGATCGAAGGAGCGTCGATGAAGCGGTCGTTCGACGACCCCGAGGCGCCCGATGTTCGCTCGGTCCAGTACTTCGAGATGTTCGCCAACCGTGGCATCTACTACGACGGTTGGACCGCGGTGACCAAGCACAAGACGCCATGGATGGCCGGCACCGAGCAGCTGCCCGCGTTCGACGACGACGTGTGGGAACTGTACGCGCCGGGAGACTGGTCCCAGGCCAAACGACCTGTCAGCCGAGCAGCCCGACCGGCTGCACGAATTGCAGCGGCTCTGGCTGATCGAGGCCGTGAAGTACGACGTGTTGCCACTCGACGATCGGTTGGTCGAACGGTTCAACCCGGACCTCGCAGGCCGTCCACAGCTGATCAAGGGCAACCGCCAGAAGCTGTTCGGCGGGATGGGTCGTCTGTCGGAGGGTTCGGTCCTGTCGCTCAAGAACAAGTCCCACTCGGTCACCGCCGAGATCGAGGTCCCCGAGGGTGGCGCCGACGGTGCGATCGTCGTCCAAGGCGGCATCACCGGTGGCTGGGGCCTGTACCTCCACGAGGGCCGGGCGACGTACTGCTACAACTTCCTCGGCGTCGAGCACTACTTCGTCCGCGGCGACGCGCCGCTCGAACCCGGCACCCGTCAGGTGCGGATGGAGTTCGACTACGACGGTGGCGGCATCGGCAAGGGAGCGGACCGTCACGCTCTACGTGGACGGCTCCGAAGTCGGGTCGGGCCGGGTCGACCAGACCGAGGCCTACATGTTCTCCGCCGACGAGACCTGCGACGTCGGTGTCGACGATGCGTCGTCGGTGTCACCCGACTACACGCCCCAGACGAGCCGGTTCACCGGCACCGTCAACTGGGTGGAGATGGCGATCGACGAGGCCGCGGCCGACGACGATCACTACCTCACCGCCGAGGAGCGCTTCCGAGTGGCCATGGCCATTCAATAGGCAGCGCAGGTCACGGCGTTGGCCGCGCCGACTCGACGGAGTCGGCGCGGTCCCGCCCAATTTGGGTGAGGTGCGCATCGCGGGCGTTTCGAGAGAATTGGGTGAGCCCGCTCCGTCGGCGCCGCCCCCACCACACTCTGAAAAGAAGCAACCATGGCTCACACGTCCGATCGTTCACACGACTCCCTCCCCATCCCCGACCGTTCGTATACCGGGCTGATCACGTACGACGCGAAGGATCCCGAGACGTCGTTCCCGAAGACCCAGCAGTTGCGGCCACCGGCAGGCGCGCCCAACGTCGTCGTGGTGCTGCTCGACGACGTCGGTTTCGGCGCAGCGAGCACCTTCGGCGGACCGTGCGCGACGCCGGCTGCCGACCGTCTCGCCGACAACGGATTGCGCTACAACCGCTTCCACACCACGGCGTTGTGCTCACCGACGCGGCAGGCGTTCCTCACGGGCCGCAACCACCATTCGGTCGGGTTCGGCTCGATCACCGAGTTCGCCACCGCCGCACCCGGCTACAACGCCATCCGGCCGAACAGCAAGGCCACGATTCCCGAGACACTGCGCCTGAACGGGTACAGCACCGCCCACTTCGGCAAGAGCCACGAGGTGCCGCCGTGGGAAGCGAGCCCGATCGGGCCCTTCGACCGGTGGCCGACCGGCGCCGGCTTCGAGAAGTTCTACGGCTTCGTCGGCGGCGACACCCACCAGTACGCGCCCGCTCTGATCGACGGCACTGCGGCGATCGAACCGCCGGACGATCCCGAATATCACCTCACCGAGGACCTCGCCGACCGCAGCGTGTCGTGGATGCGCCAGCAGAAGACATTCGCCCCCGACAAGCCCTTCTTCCTGTACTTCGCGCCCGGTGCGACCCACGCGCCGCACCACGTCCCGAAGGAATGGGCCGACAAGTATGCGGGCCAGTTCGACCAGGGCTGGGATGCCGTACGCGAGGAGACGATCGCCCGCCAGAAGGAGCTCGGTGTTGTGCCCGCCGACTGTGAGTTGACGGCACCCAACGCGGAGATCCCCGCATGGGACGACATGCCCGACGACCTCAAGCCGGTCCTCGCACGCCAGATGGAGGTCTACGCCGGGTTCCTCGAACACACCGACGCCCAGGTCGACAAGTTGATCGACGGCCTCGAAGAGCTCGACATCCTCGACGACACGCTGTTCATCTACATCATCGGTGACAACGGGGCCTCGGCCGAAGGAACGCCGCAGGGCACCTTCAACGAGATGATCCCGCTGAACGGCTTCAACGAGTTGGAAACTCCCGAATTCATGGCGTCGCACATGGACGAGTTCGGTGGGCCGACCTCGTACAACCACTACGCCGTGGGCTGGGCGAGCGCGATGTGCGCTCCGTTCCAGTGGACCAAACAAGTTGCCTCACACTTCGGCGGCACTCGCAACGGCACCATCGTGCACTGGCCCAAGGGCATCACGGCCAAGGGCGAGCTGCGTGAACAGTTCCACCACGTGATCGACATCGGCCCGACGATCCTCGAGGCCGCAGGCATTCCCGAGCCGACATTCGTGCACGGCGTCCAGCAGTCACCGATCGAAGGTGTCAGCTTCGCCTACAGCTTCGACGACGCCGAGGCCGACGACCGCCACACCACCCAGTACTTCGAGATGTTCGGCAACCGCGGCATCTACCACAACGGGTGGACCGCAGTGACGAAGCACCGGACGCCCTGGCTGCTCGGCGCGATCGAGCTGCCCGACTTCGACGACGACAACTGGGAGCTGTACGACACGACCGTCGACTGGAGTCAATCGAACGACCTGTCGGCCGACAACCCCGACAAGCTCCACGAACTCCAGCGGTTGTGGCTGATCGAAGCGGTCAAGTACAACGTGTTGCCGATCGACGACCGTACGGCCGAACGCTTCAACGCCGAGTTGGCGGGTCGACCCGACCTGATGGCCGGCCGATCTTCCATCCGCTTCGACGGGAGCACCCGGCGTGTCTCCGAGAACGCCGCGCCGAACACCAAGAACAAGTCGTACTCCGTCACCACCGAAGTGACCGTGCCCGACGGTGGTGCCGACGGTGTCATCGCAACCCAGGGTGGCGCATTCGGTGGTTGGAGCCTCTACGCCAAGGACGGCCGGCTCAAGTACTGCTACAACTTCATCGGCCTCGACTTCGCCTACGTCGAGGCGCCCGAGCCGCTCGCGCCCGGCACACATCAGATCCGAGTCGAGTTCCGCTACGACGGCGGCGGCGCCGGCAAGGGGGGCGACCTCGGCCTGATCGTCGATGGCGCCGAGGTCGGGTCGGGGCGCACGGAGCGCTCGATCCCCTACATCATCTCGCTCGACGAAACGCTCGACGTCGGCACCGATGCCGGCACCCCGGTCACCGATGATTACCCCGCTCGGGGCAACCAATTCAACGGAAAGATCTCGTGGGTCCAGGTCGACCTCGAGCCTGACGACCACACGCACATGATCGACACCGAGCACATGGCCCACGTCCGAATGGTCAAGCAGTAGGCAACATGGTCAAGCAGTAGGCAACGAGGAGCCACTCCGTCACCGAGGAGTGCCTGCTCCGGAGCATGGCGATGCCACCGAAATGATCGCCCATTCGCCGACGCTCACCATTCGTTTGGGCTGTCGCTGACCGGGTCGACGCCCATGTTGCCCGCATTCGCCGACCGCCCGAACAGCGAAGGATCGGCACCTGTGCGAGCGGTCACGCGGTCCAGATCGTGCGACGTCTCGATCGGTGGCTCGACGGTCCCGCAAGCCGATCTTCACTGCCGGATCCTCTCGGCTCTGAAACGTGACGACGTGCACATCGTGGATTCACGCCACCTTTGAGAACAGGGACGTTCGACCCTTTCACAGGGCAGTGGTTCGTGCTCGGATCGCAACCATGACGACTTCGGGCTCGCCGATCCAACGACCCCCCAATCGTCACGACCAACCATCGATCGTCGAACTCAGCGAGTCCGAGTGCTTCGACCTCCTCGATGGCGCGGCCGTGGGGCGGCTCGCGGTGCAACTACCCGCAGGCGGAGTCGACATCTTTCCCGTCAACTTCGTGCTCGACGAGCACAGCGTGTTGTTACGAACCGCGGGGGGCACCAAGCTCGACAGCCTGGAAATGGAACCCACCGTGGCGTTCGAGGCCGACCACTTCGACTACCTCGAGCGCACGGCATGGAGTGTGGTGATCAAGGGCCACGCAGCACTCGTCGAAGACCACAACGAACTCTTCGGGCTGCTCAACGTCGTTATCGACACGTGGCAACCGGACCGCAAGCCGTTCTTCGTTCGTGTCACTCCCACGTCGACGACAGGTCGACGCTTTGCCATCCATCGACGAGTCGAGCCGTAGGACGGCCGCTCCAACCCACCCATCCAGGCTTGAGATCGAACAAGCCAAAGACCCGGATCACCAAGGAACAGGATCAATCGGTCCGTGGCGCGGGCCACCGCTGACTCACTGCACCCGAACCCTGCTCAACAAGAGCGCGGTCGTGAACCCCGCCAGCGAAGTCGCACGCGCTCGACGCCGTGGGAGCCGCCCAGGTTCGGTGCCTCGACAACGCGCACCCGACACGTGTAGTTGCGTGACCTGGCGGACGCGGTCAGGTGTCTGCGCGCTCGGTGAGAACGGTTCGCGTCGTGGACGCGGGTCGACAACCTGGTCTCGGGTCCGCTGGAGGGACGTTCGACCCTTGTCGGATTCGGGGGGCCGGACTGAGAGTGAGGACGAAGGCAGGAGGAAACGACATGAATCGACTGCTGGTCCCTGTCATCGCAGTGCTGGGTCTTGTGGCCTTGGGAGGGTGTGGCGATGACAACGATGATGACGCGACCGCCGTAACGGCGTCGACCGAGGTGGATGTCGGCGACGAGGAAACCGCAGCCGAAACGCCGGTGACGGATGAGCAGCCCCCAGCTGAAACGCCGGTGACGGATGAGGAGACCCCGACCGAGGCGCCGGCGGAAGAGGAGCCTCCCGCGTACGATTTCGCCCTCCAAGCCGAGGACCTGGCCGGCGTTCCGTGCTTCCCCGACGAGCCGTGTGACAGGATCGGCGTGGAGGTCTGGGAGTTTCTCGGTGCCCTCCCCGGCCAGTCCGTGACGTTCGAGTTCATCGAGCTCGACCCCGAGGGCGACCCGTGTCCAACCGGCGCGGAGATCGACGTCACCGACGCCGACGGGGGCGTGATCGTGTCCGCTCAGGGGGACACCGTGGTGCTCCCCGAGGGGCCCCTCGACGGTCCCCTGACCTTCAGCGCCCGGTGTGTCCGCAACGGCGAGCCCGGTCTCGGCTCGTTCGGGCCGGTCCGGGTGGCACAGGCCGGGACCGTGTCTGTCGACCCGGTCGCCGTCGTGGCGGGGGAGAGTGTCGTCGTCGAACTCGAAGGCGGGGTCCCCGACGGGTCTCGATGCCTCGTCCAGAGCATTGTCGGCACGGATGCCGAACTTGCCGCCGACGGTACGGCCACCTTCACTGTTCCCGAGGGGTTGTCTGGCGGACCACTGATGCTGAGCGTTGGGTGCTGGGATGGCATCAATCTGATCGATGCCTCCGCCCGGGTGGAGGTGAGCGCCGGCTGATCCCAGGTCGAGTGGTCCGAGGTTCCAGCACCAGCAACAACTGAGGAGGCAACGAGATGGGTGGGTGGGTGTGTGGGCGCGCCCACTCATGTGCTGCAAACGATTTTGGATCGCCGGGTTCGGGCAACGGATCGCCTCACCCAGGCCGGCGCGGATCACAAACGCCGGATCAAGGACCTGACCCGACAAGTGATGCCAATGACACCTTTGACTGGGGTGATCTCGCGGTCTGATCTTGCGGTGCTGGAGCGCTACGCGGACCCGAATGCGCTGGTCAAGCTGGGCGTGAAGCGGCTCGCGAAGATCATCGCGAAAGCATCAGCGAACAAGCACGGCACCGAACGAGCCGCCGAATGGATCGCTGCAGCGGACGTCAGCGCTCGAGATCTATCGGGACCATCCAGCGGTCGCGTTCGACGCGATCGCCGACGAGATCGCGACCGAGGTCCGCCTGCTGCGAGCAGTCGAGACTGAACGGGCCCGACACGCTGCCGCTCGCGAGGACCGTTACATGGTCGTCGACCCCGAACAGCTCGCTCGGAGCATCCCCGGATTCTCCACCATCGGCGGCCCTGCGCTCGTCGCGTGCATGGGCGACCCGACCCGCTTCGCCAAAGGCAAACAGTTCCGAGCGTTCAGCGGCCTGACCCCCAAAGCATCCGAGACCGGCAACACCGACCGCAAAGGACAAGCAATGTCCAAAGCCGGCTCGTCGCTGCTGCGCACCACACTGATCCGTGCTGCCGACCACGCCCGCAGACACGACCCCCAACTCGCCCGGATCTACTACATCCAGATGGTCGAACGCGGCAAGAACCACCTCGGAGCGCTCTGCGTCGTCGCAGCCAACCTCGCCGAACGCGCCTGGGCGGTGATGACCCGGAACAGTCCCTACATCGTCTGCGACATCGACGGCACACCGCTCACCAACGAACAAGCCACCACGATCATCGCCGACCACTGGACCGTTCCCGCCGACGTCCGAGCCCGCCGACGCAGCACCAAAACGACACCAAAGGGAAAGGCCCCCCAGGCAGTCTCAACGAGACAACCGAAGCCACACACCAACGGCGCGGACACACGGGGCGACCTCCCCCGACCGACATCATCAACCCCACACCCGCCACGAATCAAGACCCTCGCCGAAAGCCGCGCTTGACACCGAGATCCAAATAGGGAATCAGAACAACGACACGTCGAACCCCGCCAGACCGCTACAGATCGGCACCTACGCGCTCGGGGAGGCGCTCCAGAACGTGCGTAGCGACACTGCTCGTTCTTGACGTCCGGTGGAGCCGATGACGTGGCGTTCTTCCCAAACGACGGGCGCCCCGATTGCTCGCCCGCATCTTTCTGCAAGATCTCGTCGTCGTGGCGCTCTGGACCGGTATCCGGCAACCACGAAGGACCCGACATGTTCACCACATCATCCGCTCCCCGCTCCCGACGGAATCGAGGATTGCTCGCTGCGTTCCTCGCCGCAGCCTCGACCGCGTCGTTCGTCGTCACCACGAATCAGGTGACAGCAGCCTTGCACCCCGAGGTGAGCTGCGACTTCGATGCCGATGGCCGCACCGATCTCGCCACTGGCGCACCCGGCGAAGCCCCGGGAGGCGGTGTTGTTGTCAACTACAACAACCAACCGGGTGCGGGCGTCAGCTTCTTGATCAACGAAGTCGACCTCATCACGCCGCCAGGTGCCCACGAGTCCGAAGCGTTCGCGTTCGGGACGAGTCTGGCGTGCGGCGACTTCAACGGAGACGGTGTCCACGATCTTGCGGTCGGGGCGCCCCGATCGCTCGGCACGGGGAGCAGCGAGGGTGATCACGACGTCGGCCGGTTCTACATCTTCGACGGTGCACAACGCGTTGGCCTGACCGGTGCACCCCGTTGGTTCACTCAGAACAATGGCGGTCTCGCAGGCCAGTCCGATCAGGACAAGAACGATCGGTTCGGGAGCTCGCTGGTCGCCGGGGACTTCGACGGCGATGGCCACGATGATCTCGCCATCGGTGCGATCGGCGATCAGGACCAGCGCAAGGGCGGCAGCGTCACGGTGGCGTTCGGGCCGATCAACTTTGCGCTCAACGCCGATGTGCTCCGCAGCCCCCAGTCTCCTGGGGTCGGGATCGACACCGCACGCTTCGGCGCAACGCTCGCCTCCGGCAACCTCGGGTTGTCCGGCTCCGATGACCTCGTCGTTGGCGCCCCCGGGACCACCGTGGGCGATGCTCACGGACGGGTGCTCGTGTACGACGGAGGGGTTGTGCTCGCCCGAGCATACGACGCGTCGTCCTTCGGCCTGTCCAGCGCCGAGAACCACGAGAACTTCGGTGCAGGCCTCGCGGTCGGCGACTTCAACGGGAACGGGTTCGAGGGTGTCGCGATTGGTGCGCCGGGCTTCTCCTCGGAGCTCATCGGCGCCCGACGGACCGGAGCCGTCTTCGTTGCAGCCGGTACATCGGGTGGACCATCGGCCAGCGGCGGTGAGGTCTTCAGCGAACCCGACGTCGGGTGGGCGGCGCGAGACCACGATCACTTCGGTCACGCACTGGCTGCCGTCGACCTCGACGGCAACGGCTCCGATGATCTCGCCGTCGGAGCACCCCTCCGCGACATCAAGGGCGTGAGCAACGCCGGTGCGGTCGTGGTGCGTATGACCAGCCCGTCGGCGAGTGGCGTCTCCTTTGGCAAGTCGCACACCTACTACCAGGGGTTCAACGTGATCGAAGCGCCCGAGAGCGGCGATCACTTCGGTGCGGCCCTCGCCGGAAACTGGTTCAACGGCGACCCGACCGCCGACCTCGTGATCGGTGCGCCTGGTGAAGGCCCAGACAACATCTGGCCATTCACCGGCCCCGACGTCGGGAAGGTCTTCATCGGAATCGGTTGGCCCTCGAACAACGGCGGCACCGGCTTCGGACAGGACACGCTGCCCGGCGTCGACTTCGGCGGTTCGACGGGCTACTTCGGCGATGTGAACGGGGTCTTTGCCGAAGGCGAAGCGTACGGCTGGGCGATCGCCTCATGATGACCGGCCCATCTCGAGACGATGTTGATCGCTCCCGAAGTCCGCAACTCAGGCGAACGCAGCGCTGTGCGCTCCCACCTCTCGGCGGAGTCGTTCGATGAGACCAATGCGGCCTCACCGCTCGTCGATTGGCGGGGGTGTAATCGAGCGCCGAGATCAGAGTCGCCGACACCATTGAGCACATGCATGAAAAGCATTGACGCCAACTGAATCATCTCAGCTGCTCGGCACGACTGCTGACGTCCGCGAGTTGAAGGCGACCGTCGGGTCCACACACTCGCTCGGATCCTGCGGTCTGCGGGTGCTGCTTACTCGCGCCGCCGGCGCCAGGATGGCTCCAAGCCTGTGCCCCTTGGTGTCATCCGGCACGGCGGCGGTAGCTCGTCTGCGAGAATGTGTCCGTGCGAACCATGCGAGTGCTCGGTCTCACCCTCTTCGTCGTTGGAGTCACGGCGTGCGGCAGCGACAACGATGCAGCCGATGCGCCGTCGGAGCCCGCCGCCGAGGGCGACAACGCGTCGGCCTCAGACAGTGGGGAGGACGGTGAAGGAGGAAACGGCGCCGGCTTGGACGGCGCCGTCGTGAGCCCACAACCGGCCGGCCAGGCGCTGGTCTCGGTCGACGGGCAGGAGTTCACCCTTACGGAACCCGGCGCCCTCGCCTGCACCCTCGCCGAGGACTCCATCACGTTCTCGTTCCGCATCGGAGATAACGAGGTCACCCTCGGCGCCGGCGCGAACCGGACCGACGACGACTGGTTCGGCGGCGTCGACGTCCGCGTCGCCAACCCGAGCGGCGAGGACGGACCGATCGCCTACTTCCCCGAGCTCCCCGCCAATTCCTCGGGGATGGTGGTCGACGACAACAGCTTCTCGTACTCCGGCCCGCTGCTGAAGCAGCCACCCAACGACGGCAGCAACCCACCGCCGATCGACGTCGGTGAGGGGACGATCAGCATCACCTGCCCCTGAGCAGCACCCTTCAGGGCGCGATCGTTCAGGGCGCGATCGTTCGACGATCGCTCGACGATCGCTCGTCGCGATCGAGACGAAGGAGTCGTCGAGGCGCATATCGCTCACGCGATCGACACCATCGACACCACCGACCCGTCCGAGTACGGCACGCCTGGGCTCGGCCAAGTGCTCGGAAACGTGCGCGTAGGTCGGTGACTGGCAGGCTGTTCGGATGTCGGAAGAAGTTCTGCACGGGGGTGTCGCGAATGCAGGTGCAGTGATCCGCTCCGGACGGCACGTGCTCCGTCCGAGCAATCCTCATTCGGCTTCGATTCACCGGGCTCTCGAAGCGCTCCACGCAGCAGGCTTCGAGGGCGCATCGAGGCCCGTGGGAATCGAGCCTGATGGCCGAGAGCGACTTGAGTTCATTGCCGGCGACGTGCCGTTGCCGCCGTTCCCCGAGTGGGCCCAGTCAGACGACGTACTTGTTTCGATCACCCGACTCATGAAGTCGCTCCACGATGCGTCCGAGACCATCGATCTGTCCGGAGATCGATGGAGCAACGAGATGGCCGACCCTGCAGGGGGACCCGTCTTCTGTCACAACGACGTGTGTCTCGAAAACGTCGTGTTCCGGGACGGCGAAGCCGTGGGCCTCATCGACTTCGACTTCGCAGCGCCAGGTCGTCGCGTCTTTGATCTTGCCTCGTTCGCGAGGATGTGTGTCCCGGTCGATGACGAGATCAACTCAGCCAAGAACGGTTGGGTTCCCAGCGATCGGCCGAGGCGATTGCGATTGGTTGCCGACAGCTATGGCCTGAATGCCGCCGGGCGAAGCGATCTGATCGATCTGCTCGCAGGATCAATTGCGAAGGGCGGCGAGTTCGTGCTCCGACACGTTGAGGCGGGCGAGCCCGGATTCGTCACGATGTGGAACGAGATGGGCGGGATGGAGCGCTTCGATCGCCGCCGCGGCTGGTGGGCCACCGCACGACCAGCCTTCGAAGAGGCAATGTCTTGAGGTGAAGCCGACGGCGACCACGGGCACGCAGGCCCGAAGCGTCCCAAAGCACGCATATCACCGGGCACCTCGGCCACCGCAGACTGCGCAAGATCGGCACGTACGCGATCGATCACCCGCTCGAGAACGTTCGCCGTTCGGGCAGCGTCACGGAGTTTGTCGAGAGAAATCGTTGGAGGGCGATCCCCGCCCAGATGAACTCCAAGAAGGCGAACAGCCATGAGCCGGTGCCGATCGCGTAGACCGAAGTGGCGACGCACGCCGCAGCGAACACAGCGATCCATCGACGATGGCGCGACTCCAGGGCGTACGACGTGACCATCACGGCCGCGGCGACAACGCCAAGTGCGGTCATCATTGGACGAACGATTCGCACTGGTCTACAGCCACGCATCCGCAGGAACGGATCTCCGTGAGCAGTTCGATCGTCTCGTCGAGGCGTTGTCGACGGTCTCGCAGTTCGGCGAGCTTCGCATCGACGGCGGCGCGCCACTGCTCGGAGTCCTCGTTGAGGATGCCGCCGATTTCGTCCAGTGAGAATCCTGATTCTTGGCATCGGCGGATGAACTCGACGCGCGCAATCGCAGTCGTCGCGAAGTGTCGCTTGCCTCCGATTCGTCGGCTGACCGGCAACAATCCAACGTCGGAGTAGTAGCGGACTGTCGACACCTGGACGCGGCACGCCTTGGCGATCTCACCGATAGCGATGTCGGTGTCGCTCACTGGTCCGTGAGACCGGCCAAGAGGTGCACGACCGGCACGCCGTCGGGATTAGTCGAGGAGACAGTCATCTCGGTCTCCCCGGTCAGATCAGTGAACTCGATGTCGAGAAACGAGCAGCACTGCAACTCGCGGTCAGCGAGTTCTGTGGCGTCATCGACGAACGTCGCTGGAAGGCGGAACCTGGCGCCGTCGGCGAGCTTCTCGATGGACGTCGCCGCACGCCGTAGGTCTGACCACTCTGCCATCCGATAACCAGCTTGGCCGGACGAAAGGGTGCACACGACAGGTTCGGAACGAGAGATCATGACCCAACCGTACGACCTCAAGTTCACGTGAGGTCAAGCGATTCTTTTGCCTCCCAGGAGCACATATCGGCGTCGGCGACTCTCCGTCGGCAGTGCGCTGTATCGGCACGGATGCGCTCGGTCGAGTCCGCGATATCAACTGGTGGTGATGATGTTGCCGTAGCGCTGTTGGGCTGCTTGGGCTGAGGTGCCGAGGAGTTCGCCGATGCGTGTCCACGACACTCCTTTGGTGCGGGCCGCGGTGATCGCGTCGACGATCTGTCGCTCACTTCTCGCGCCGGGCGAGGGCGGCGCGTTCGAGGAGGTATTCCTCGACGGGGCGCTCGTCGGCGGGATCGGGTTCGTAGTTCTCGAAGCGTGCGGCGAGTTCGTCGGCGTGGTCGAGGATGTCTTGGATTGAGCGGGGCATCAGGTCTCCAGAAATCTGTCTCGTGCGGGCATGGCGTGAACAATGAACTCGAGCCCCTCCGCCTCCGACACACCGACCTCAAGCATTCGTGCGGCGGTATCGGGGCCGATCAGCATGTCGAGTTCGCCGAGGTCGAACACTCGGATCGGGTTGCGGTAAGCGTGAAGCATGTCGTCGTCGGAGACCTGGTGCTTGCGAGCTGACGCCAAGACCACCGGATCCACGATCATCAACTTACCTTGACGAGGCCGGTCGTGTGCGCGCACGTGGAATCTCCACCAAGCCAAGGAGAACCGTCATGAACCCCACAACCACTCATTCCAGTGAAGTCGTCGGCCAATTGGTGCTGATCGAAGCTGATCCGATCCGCGAACACGTTCGCCACGCCATTGCCGGGTTCCTGGCCGGCTACTCCGGCACGACACTCGAGGCATACCGACTCGACCTGCGCGGCTGGATCACCTGGCTCGACACCGCGTTCCTCGACCCGTTCGAGATCGAGCGCGCCCACATCGAGCTGTACGCCCGCTGGTCAGAGTCCGAAGGCAAGGCTCGCTCGACCATCGGGCGACGCCTGTCGACGATCTGCGGGTTCTACAAGTACTGCGCCCAAGAACGCCTGATCGAGCGAGATCCGTCCGCGCATGTCCGGCGTCCGAAGCAGGACTATGAGTCGTCCACCCTCGGCCTGGATCGCAACGAACTCGGTGCGTTCCTCGTGCAAGCCGGGCTGTGCGGCGGACGGGATCACGCGCTCGCCTGCCTGCTCGCCCTGAACGGGTTGCGCATCTCCGAAGCGCTCGGTGCAGACATCGAGAACCTCGACGTCAATCGAGGGCACCGCACCTTGTTCATCCATCGCAAGGGCAACAAGACGGCCACGATCCCGCTGTCGCCGAGGACCACGCGTGCGCTCGACCTGTACATCGGCGAACGGGTGGCTGGGCCGATCTTCACCAACCACGACGGCACCCATCGTCTCGATCGGCATGCGTCCGCTCGGATCGTGAGACGGTTGACGAAAGCGGCTGGGATCGACAAGCGGATCAGTCCGCACTCGCTTCGACACAGCTTCATCACCGCAGCCCTCGATGCTGGCGTCCCGCTCCGAGACGTCCAAGAAGCAGCGTCGCATTCGGACCCGCGAACCACGATGCGCTACGACCGAGGACGGGGATCACTCGACCGCCACGCCACCTACATCGTTTCCACCTTTGTCGCCGGCGCCAGCCGATGACCGACCCCCGGCTACGCCGGCGATCATTCGGATCGTCGGCGCTCCGCCTTCGGGGCAGGCACGCTCGTAACAACACGCGTCTCTCACGCCTCACCCCGCTCCTGTACGGCACGTCCGCGCTCGGTTCGGCGAGCGATAACGCTCTGTTCCCGGGCTGAGCGACACGGATGCCCGAACACTCGGATGCGAGCTGATGTGGTTGACATACTCGAACCGTGCAGCTGTTCGATGAGCTCGTCGACGAGATTCGCCGAGACAAGATCACGATCGGCGCGGAGGAGTCTCAGGACAACACCTGGGCCGTCTCGTTGACGACCAAACAAGCTGCGTCGACATCACCAGATCAGGTAGCAACGTTCCTAGAGCAGGCCAGGGCGGCCTACGCAGAAACCGCCACCAGCGCTCAACGCGGCACGCCACTCCGTTTCTATGCCTGGTTCGACGAGATGGCGGGCCAGTTGCGCTTCAGCGTCTCATCGGTTGATCCGCTGCCGTTCGGCGCCCCGATTCGCGTCGTCCCACAGGCTCGAGAGATCGGGCGGCAGTTCCTCACGAGTGACTACCTCGACGGAATCCCGTGGTCCGAACTCAGCGAGGTCGGAGCGAACGACGCCTTCGAGGAAGCAGGCCCAACCCCGCAAACCCTCGACGTCTTCGTTGTGCCCCTCTTCGACAGCTGATCGAAATCGGCTTTGCTCATCACAACACGGCCACCGCGCCGATGGAGACTGAGCGAGAGCGGCACGTAGGTGCTCGGCCGCGAGCGCAGAATGGCGATGGGAGTCGGGTGCGATGATCATGCGTTTCGGAGCGCGAGTTCCGCTACTGGTCGGTCCGGAGAATCGGGTCCCCAGGTCCGGACCAAGACACTGACGAATAGCTTCCCGCGACCATGCCGCGCTCCCCGAAGAGGGAAAACACCGCACCGGGAGACCAGCCATGGGGGACCTCAAGAAGTGGGATGCCTTCGTCCCGCAACGACGTGAGCACCTCCGCCAGCTCGGCCTCGTCGGCGAAAGAGAGTCTCTTGCGCCGCCGTCCGTGAAACACGACTACCTGGTCGGCGGAGATCTGGCCGACGTAGCTGATCTTTCCGACGTCACCCATATCTACACGCTTGCACATCTCGCCATATCGCTCAGGAACGGCACGTCGGTGCTCGGGCAGGCGCTCGAGAATGTGCACTCGACAGACGACCTCGTGGATGCGATCTTCACTGCCGGTTTGGGGCGGGTGGCTGGGGTGATTGTTCGGACATTCTGATCTGTCTTGCTGATCTGTCCTGCGGTCTGCTCAAGCTCGTCGACCGGGTTCGGGCCATGCCCCACAGCTACAACGAAGGGCTCAGCCCCTCGACTACGAGACCGCCGAACGCGACATGATCACCCACACCCAACCCGTCCGTCAGAGCGGGGGGACTTCCACCGCGGGTGGATGCTTGCCGGAATTGTCCGGTCGCCGCCGATGGCTGCTCGGTTGTGGCTGGCTGTTGCGCGTCCGCAGGCGGATCGTGCGGTGTGGTGCGGCGTACGGGACTGTTCGGTCAGGGTGCGGGCGTGAAGATCGCCACCACTCGCGGAGTAACGATGTCGCTGTCCCCGCCATTGGTGTTGTTGCAGATGAGGGAGTAGGTGGCGGTCTGGCCGGCGGCGAGGTCGAACGCCCGCGACCCCGACAAATTCGCGAAATCCCCGCCGGTCGGCGACTGCCAGGCCAATTCCTCACCGAACATCGGGTCGGCCTCGGAGTCCAGCAATTTGCACACCACGATCTGGCCGTCGGTGACTTCGGCCATGTAGCCGGTGGCGAAGATTGCGACTTGGCCGTCAACGGGTGCAGTGACCTCCACGGACCGGATCTCCGTCGCAGCCGACTGCGCGAGCACGCTGAAGATGGGGTCGCTGACAACGGTGAACGGTTGTGCTGCGTCCAACGCTGCGATCTTGGCGTTTGCTGCTGCGAGACCGGCAGCGAGTTCCTTCAGCGTCGAGTTGGTGTAGTAGCCGACGACGTCGATGAAGATGTTCACCGTCCCGCGGAAGTTGTACACCCGGATCTTGCCGTCCGGCGACAGTTGCACATCGACCTTGTTCGGCGTCGGAGGCGCACCCGCGGTGACGTTCAAGTTCGACAGTGTCGGCACCTCGGTCAGGTTCGCCGGATACACCCGGATGTTCGACGTGGCCGTGGCGTTGACGGCGGTGACATTCAACGCCACCGCGACCGCATCGGTCGGGATCGCAAGTGGGCCGGTGCAGTCACCATTCGAACCGTGCACCGTCACTTCGAACACGTCACCGGCACCCAACGGTGACGAACGCGCCCCCACCGTGAACGGAGCCGGACGGGTGTCGACGATGCGGCATCCGCGGTCGGCACGAAGGTGGAGTCGGTGTCGCCCGGTGCGGCGTTGGCCGACCAGCTTGGGTGACCAGCAGTGTGCTCACCACGGCGAGCACGATCGCGGTTGCGAACCAGGCTGCGGTACGAATACGAATTGTTCCGTCCATCACGAACACCCCTTGTCAGGTCGAGCATCCGACCCGGTGCCGAACACACCGCACAGGTTTCCACACCCACACAACACCCGCGACCGAACCCCACCGCTCACATCGACCGACCGTCACCCCGCGGGCCGCCATGCCTGTGGGAGTCGGTTCGGCCATCTGGCGTTCGGTGCCCGGTAGTTGGCCGACACGCAAGGGAACCCGCCTCGCCTGCCCCGATACACCAGCCGAGCCTGATCGGCGATCACAGCGTGTTGCAACACACTCTGAGCCGCCCTGGTCTCGACCGGTGCGGTCACACCGTGTGGAATGATCGGTGGGCTGTGTTCGGTATCGGGTCGGGCACGCGAACACCTTGGGGGTGTGTGATGGACGGAACGATTCGTATCAAGTCGCTGGTGTGGTTTTGCACCGGAGCGGTAACGATGTTGGTAGCCACGCTGGTGGTGATGCAGGCGTGGCAAGTCGACGCAGCACCGGGCGACAGCGATGCGACGTTGGTGCCGATCACACCGTGCCGGCTGGTGGATACCCGCGAACCCGGCCAAGCCCCACTCAATAGTGGTGAGGTCCGTACGGTCGAGGCGCACGGCACGAACGGCCCGATCGTCGGGTCGGAATGCACGATCCCGTCCGATGCGGTCGGGTTGTCGATGAACGTCACCGCTGTTGCGCGAGTACACGGACGTTTTGGACGATCTGGCCCGCCGGCGAATCGCGACCGGAGGCGTCGAGTTTGAACCCGGCACCGGGTCAGCCGCCGACACCGAACGCGGTGACCACGTCGTTGTCGAGCGACGGTGAGTTCAATGTGTTCAACAACAACGGCACCGTGGGCATGTTGATCGACGTCAACGGCTACTACACCAACGCCAGCCTCCAAGAGTTGGCGAACCGCTTGAGGACGAAGCCGCTGGTGTCGACCGGGGAGCGGCGAGACCGCTGCGAGGAAACGACATCGCCACCAACACCGGCGACATCGACGGCTTGGATGAACACGAACCGTTCGCCGTCACCAACATTCGAAACAGTCGACTTCGCCTTGACGCTGACGCCAACGGCGTACGTGTCGGTGGACGTGACCGCACCCGTCGACGGACAAGTCACCCTCAACTCCACCGCCTACGTGTTCCACGGCGTAGATGGCGGTACCTCCTGTGTGCGATCTTCGAAGACGACGACATCCCCCCCAACAACATCTCGAGCGACACCCCGTCGATCCCAGATTTGGAGACGGGCGGACAGGGCAAATTGGGTACGTTGTCG
>CAWKLM010000040.1:0-402262 GCA_963850475.1 Ilumatobacteraceae bacterium
ACCGTGACCTGCCAATGGAGGCATGAACCCATGAACCTGAAGCCACTCGATGACCGCATCGTGGTCCGGCCAGCCGAACCCGAGACGCAGACCGCTTCCGGTCTGGTCATTCCCGACACCGCCAAGGAGAAGCCCCAGCAGGGCGAGGTCCTTGCCGTCGGCCCAGGCAAGCGCTCGGACAGCACCGGCGAACTGATCGAAGTCGGAATCAGCGTCGGCGACACCGTCCTCTACTCGAAGTACGGCGGCACCGAGGTCAGCTCGGGCGGCGAAGACCTGCTCGTGCTCAACAGCCGCGACGTGCTCGCCATCGTCAGCTGATCCCACCCGCATCATTCGCATCGCATTCATTCGTAGATCGCTAGGAGAAAACACAACATGGCAAAGATTCTGAAGTTCGACGACGAGGCCCGCCGGGCACTCGAAGCCGGCGTCAACAAGCTCGCTGACGCCGTCAAGGTGACCATCGGCCCGAAGGGCCGCAACGTCGTCCTCGACAAGAAGTTCGGCGCGCCGACCATCACCAACGACGGTGTGTCGATCGCCAAGGAGATCGAGCTCGACGACGTCTTCGAGAACATGGGCGCCCAGCTCGTGAAGGAAGTCGCCACCAAGACCGACGACATCGCCGGTGACGGCACCACCACGGCCACCGTGCTCGCACAGGCAATGGTCACCGCCGGCATGCGCAACGTCGCCGCCGGCGCCAACCCGATGGAGATCAAGCGCGGCATCGAGAAGGCCGTCGTCGCCGCCGTCGCCTCGATCCAGCGTCAGGCCAAGGACGTCGACGACAAGAAGGACATCGCTTCCGTCGCCACCATCTCCGCCGCCGACGCATCGATCGGCGAGGTCATCGCCGACGCCATCGACAAGGTCGGCAAGGACGGCGTGGTCACCGTCGAGGAGTCGAACACGTTCGGCACCGAGCTCGACTTCACCGAGGGCATGCAGTTCGACAAGGGCTACCTGTCGCCGTACTTCGTGACCGACGCCGAGCGCCAGGAAGTCGTCCTCGAAGACGCCTACATCCTGCTGCACAGCGCCAAGATCAGCACCGTCCAGACGATGCTGCCGACCCTCGAGGCGGTCATGCAGACCGGCAAGCCGCTCGTCATCATCGCCGAGGACATCGAAGGCGAAGCACTCGCCACCCTCGTGGTCAACAAGATCCGCGGCACGTTCAACGCTGCGGCCGTCAAGGCCCCCGGCTTCGGCGACCGCCGCAAGGCGATGCTGCAGGACATGGCGATCCTCACCGGTGGCCAGGTCATCAGCGAAGAGGTCGGCCTCAAGCTCGACAACGTCACGCTCGATCTGCTCGGCACCGCCAAGCGCGTCGTGATCACCAAGGACAACACGACCATCGTCGACGGCGGCGGTACCTCCGACGACATCAACGGTCGCGTCAACCAGATCAAGGCCGAGATCGAGAACACCGACTCCGACTGGGATCGTGAGAAGCTCCAGGAGCGTCTCGCGAAGCTGGCCGGCGGTGTGGCACTGATCAAGGTCGGCGCCGCCACCGAGGTGGAGCTCAAGGAGAAGAAGCACCGCATCGAAGACGCCGTGTCGTCGGTCCGTGCAGCCATCGAGGAGGGTGTGGTCGCCGGTGGCGGCACCGCCCTCATCCGGGCCCGCAAGGACGTCCAGGTCGTTGTCGACTCGCTGGAAGGCGACGAGAAGACCGGCGCCAAGACGGTGTGGGCAGCGCTCGTCGCTCCGGGCCTCAACATCGCCAACAACGCCGGCCTCGAGGGCTCGGTCGTCGTGAAGGAAGTCGAGGCCGCGAAGGGTGCGAAGGGCATGAACGCCGCAACCGGCGTGATGGAGGACCTGATCGCTGCAGGCATCATCGACCCGGCCAAGGTCACCCGTGCGGGTCTCCAGAACGCGGCGTCGATCGCTGCGATGCTGCTGACCACCGAGGTGCTCGTCGCCGACGAGCCGGAGGACGAAGGCGCCGGCGGCGGCATGGGCGGCGGCATGGGCGGCATGGGCGGCATGATGTGAGACCCGGCCGGGGCATCGCTCCGGCCCGACCGACCCGCTCGCCTGCGAGCGGCCGGTCACCCAACTCATCGACACGAGCGGATCGGCTTCGGCCGGTCCGCTCGTTCGCGTTCCAGGGCGAATATCAGCGTCGACGAGACGAACTGTTCGCCTGCATGCTCCGACACTTCGGGCGGGCTGAGGCGTGGCGTCGCCGGTGGTGGCCATGGCGAGACCCTGCTGTGTCAGGTCGGACCGGCGGCACCATCTGTGTGTGAGATAGCCGGCGCCGATCCGACGACAGCAGTACGTCGCCGATGCTGAACACGTTGGCGAGTGGCCAGCCGGCGGGAATGTAGAACACGTCGCCGAGGACCCAGAGCGTGGCGTCTGGCGTCGGCAGCGAGTTGGCGTACACCTCGTCGGTGACGTCGGGGAGGCCCGCTGCCGACCACGCCGCAGGGCGAGCGGGCATCACGCCGCCGTTGGCGGCGATCACCGTGAGGTTCAGGGCGCCACCGGCCGCCATCACGATGGCGCCCGGAAGGTGACGATTCGCCCAGATGAACACTCCGGCCGGCGCGAATGTGGCGAGGTGCAGCCACGTTGCGATGTCGGCCGACTGCATCTGCGCGAGGCGACCAGCCCGGACACCACCTGCGCGAACGAGGCACACCCAGATCAGCCAGACGTGATCGGAGCCGCAGGTGCAGCGAACGCCCGAAGGCGTCCACCGGTGATCGGAACGGCGATCACGGTCAGCGCGATCGCGGCGAGGATGATCACGAGATCAGCGATGGGTTCGCAGACTCGGACGCGGTCGTGTCGAGCCACGCCTCGAGAGCGTCAATCGGCACGGCAGCGCCGATGAGGCGTCCCTGGGCCAGGTCGCAGTCGAGCGTGACGAGCGAGTTTCTGAATCGGCGGCGGAGTCCACTCCGTCGGCAACGACTTCGAGTCCGACGTCCGTGCGCCACCTGAATCACGGCCTTGGTGATCAATTCGACCGACGTGTCGTGGGCAGCCCCGCGAGGAACGCCTCGTTCAACGTGAGCCGATCGATTCCGATGCTGCAGCAACGTGGCGAACGACGAGGTGTCGGTCTCGAAGACCTCGACGGAGAACGTGACGCCGACGGATCCGGAGGAGGTCGATGTGCGTTCGGCTCTGCTCGCTCTCGATCGAGAACGCCGATTCGGCTGAGTTCCAGCTCGACCCGTCGAGGGTTCGAGGCCGACTCGTGCCAGGGTGGCGATGACATCGTCGGCGAACGTCCTGGTCTGGAGAAGCCGTGAGGGTACGCCGATCGCAACTCCGAGTTCGGGACGGTCGAGCCCCACGAGGGCGCGTGCCGCGTGCTCGACGACGAATCGGTGAGCGGTCCGACGAGTTCGGTGTGCTCGACCAGACCCTCGAATTCGACGGACGGGATGTCGCCGTGCTCGGGGTGGTGCCATTCGAGACACGCCTGCGACCCGGTCGATGGCTCCACTCCCCAACCGCTGCTGCGGTCGGAAGTGGACGCGGAGTTCGTCGGACTCGATCGCTCGGGCGAGGTCGCCGAGGAGCCCGAGGCGTGCGTGTTCGGTGGTGGCGTCGGCCGGGCGGCTGACCTGCACGCCGGTCCGACGTTGTTTCGCCTGGTACATCGCCACGTCAGCGCAGTGCAACAGATCGGTGAGCAACGTTCCGTGCGTGGGGGCGAAGGCGACGCCGACACTCATGCCGACTGCGAGTGGGAACCCGTCGACATCGACGGGCGCGGACAACTCGCGGCGCCAGCGACGGATCTGGCGCCGCTGTTGCATCTTGATCGACCGGTCCCGGAAGAAAGACGGAGAACTCGTCGCCGCCGAGCCGGGCCGGTATGGCTGTCGTCGGGAAACACCGCCGCCATGCGTTCGGCGAGGTTCGTCAGGAGCGCGTCGCCGGTCTGATGGCCGAGTCGATCGTTGATTCCCTTGAATCCGTCGAGATCGAGGAGCAAGAGCGCGCCTTCGGCGCCATCGGGGTCGCTGAGCAGTTCATCGACCTTCGACGCGAAGGCCCGGCGGTTGTACAGCTTGGTGAGTGGATCGTGGCTTGCTTCGTGAGCGCGATCCTGAGACTGGCGGGCGCTGTGACCGACCAGGAACGACGTGACGGCGAGCATCGGGACGAGCAGCAGGCTGAACTCGACGGTGATCACGAAGATCGGGGCCAGGGCCATCAGCGCGCCGTCGGCAGTCAAGCTCAGCGAGAGCCCCTCCTTGAGCATCGCCCACAGACTCGAGCCGAAGTGCAGGGAGAGGACGATGCACACCAGCACCGCGTTGGTGACCAGGATGGTCGCGCCACTGGCCAGAATAGCGATGGCGCTCGACACGGAGAGGCCGGCTGCGTCAGCGAGCGCACCGTCGGCGTCGAGCGCATGGAGGACGAAGCCGCCGAGCGCGAGCGACAGCGCCGTCTGGGCGACGTTGAACAGAATGCGGCGCGCGGCTTGGTGGCCTCGGATGTCGGAGTACGCCATCGTGAGCGCCATCGCCGCGATGGCGGTCGAGGTCGAGCCCAGCAGTACGAGGGCAAAGCGCGAATGCCCAGCCCGGCGTCACCTCACCCCCGGTTCCGATGCGCAACCAGTGAGCGTTCTTGCTCGCACCGAAGAAGAGCAGGATGCTCAGGAGGGCGATCGCTGGAAGATTGAGGTCGCGACTCGCTGCTGCTTCGAAATGAAGGGTCCACACCGTCGAGATCAGCCCCAGCAGTCCGATCAAGCGTGACATACGCCAGTACGGCGACGTCGCGCCCCGGCGACGCAGGTGGTGTCGGTTGGGTGGGCTCAGTCGTCTGAGCTGCAGTTGGGGACACGGCCACTCTCGGTCATCGGTATGAAGGCGGCGGCGCTGAAGGTCGAATCGCTGTCCGCCAGCGGGTACCGGGGCCCATCGAAGGTGTCGATGGGCCCCGCGACCGGTTCACCAGTTGAAGTTGACGAACATGTACCACTTGAATGGCGCGGCAGTCACGAGCGCGAACGCCGCAACGCTGCCCGATGCCACCGCGAACGCGCGCGATGGGGTTCGAGATGCGCCATTTGATGGACTTGGTGTCTTCATTCATGTTGGTTCTCCTTCTTCGCCGAAGCGATTTCGAGGACGAACGGCTCGGTCGACCCGTCCGCCGCCAGTTGCGGTGCACGTCATCGACGTGTCGCCACTGGCATCGATGACTTCGGCATGTTCGGTCAGTTCGAGAGTCAAGTTCGCTTCAAGTCGGGGCCGTCGGTCGACTGTGTGCTCATCGAGACGGAGGATGGCTTCGAATGCGTGGACGAATCGCCCGGATCGCCGGGCGATGGAAGTGACGACGGCGGAGGCGGCGGTGATTCGGGCTGTAGTTCGACTCCGTTTCGGCCGTCCTTGCCGCAGGCGGACTACGACCCCGGCTTCTACGACGAGCCCGATTTCGACGGCACGTACGTCGGGTCCGGCCCGATCCTGGCGCGGATCTGGCCCGACGGACGTCGGGAGGAGGCGTACACCGTTTCGTGCCAGGGCAACGGCATCTGGGTCGTTTGGGTCGACGTGACGCTCACGCCTCGCGAGCTCGCGGAGCGGGCGTTCGCCCGGGTGGTGTTGACGCCGCCGGTGACGGACATGAGTCCGGCGGCCGACGTGGGCGGTGTGGTCAACCTCGGCGTGTGGTTGGCGATCGAGCCGCAACCCGACCTCCGGGATTCGGAGACCGAGGGGTCCGTGTCGATCGTCCTGATCGGCGAATACCAAGGCATGGAGTGGACGTTCGGGAACGGCGACTCGAGTGTCGTGCGACGACTTCGGCACTCCCGTATGCCGGACGGTTCGAACGATCCCGGGCGAGGGTCCCTGTGGCTACACCTACGAGTTCGACGAGAACGGTGACGAGCCGTACACGGTGTCGGTCACCGACGATCCTGGAGTTTCCGGTTCACGTCGAGCTCGGACTCCGGTCCGCTCGGCGACCTGACGGTGACCACCGAGTTCGACTACCAGGTGCCACGAGATCCAGACCGTCGGCACCGGTCGCTGAACCGCGTCGATCGTCAGCGTGGCGCCAGGCGCAGTTCGGTGAGGCCGCGGATGACGAACGTGGGGTGGTACTGCGGCTCGGCCGCGAGTGTCAGGTCAGGGAATCGCTCGACCAGTCCGGCGACCGACGTCGCCAGCTCGAGTCGGGCGAGCGGTGCGCCGACGCAGAAGTGGATGCCGCCGCCGAAACCGATGTGCGCCGGGTCGTTGCGGCCGATGTCGAAGCGCTCGGGATCGTCGAACCGTCGCGGATCGCGCTGGGCCGAACCGAACAGCATCGCGATCTCCTGTCCGACGCCGATTTCCTGACCGGCGATCTCGACACCGTCGTCGAGCACCCATCGCTCGAACATCTGCAACGGTGAATCCCAGCGGAGCAGTTCTTCGACCGCAACCGCGGCGCCGACCTCGCCGCTGGTCAGCCGCCGCCACTGGTCGGGATGGTGCATGAGTGCACGGAATCCGTTGCCCAGGGTGTTCACCGTCGCCTCGTGTCCGGCTTCGAGCAGCACCATCGTCGTCGACACGATCTCCGCCTCGGTGAGCGTGTCGCCCTCGTCCTCCACCCGGGCGAGTTCGGAGACGAGGAGTCCGTCGGGACGTCGGCGCTTCTCCTCGATCAGTGCTCGTGTGTACGCGATGAAGTCACCGGCCGCACGGTTGGCCGCATGCTTCGTCGCGTCGTCGGCGTCCAGCTCGTACATCTTCACGATCGCGTGCGACCAGTCGAGGAGGGCCTGCGAATCGGCGAGAGGAACGCCGAGCATCGAACAGATGACACCGATGGAGAACGGCTGGGCGTAGTCGGCCAGCAGGTCGAACGTGTCCTGCTGACCGCAGCGGTCGAGCAGCTCGCCGGCCGACGACGCGATGTCGTCGCCGAGGCCGGCGATCGCCCGCGGCGTGAAGACCTTCTGCACGAGCCGACGCAGGCGCGTGTGGTCGGGTGGTTCGAGTGCGAGCAGTGACCACTCCTCGTGCTCGTGGAACGCCGTCCACCGAGGGTCAGGATCGGGTCGTCCTAGCTCGGCGTGTGTGAACCGGTGGGTGTACGCCCGACCGAGGCGGCGGTCTCGGAGTGTGACGGCGATGTCGTCGAAGCGGGTGAGCATCCACTGCTGGCTCGCCTCGTTCCAGAAGATCGGCGTCGTCTCCCGCAACTCGTTGAGCACCGGGTACGGATCGGCGATGAACCCCGGGTCCGACGGGTCGAAACGGGCAGAACCGGTCATCGGTGGCAGGCACGACCGCAGACGTTACCGACACGTCCGGTGAGCGACCGGCGAACGCTCGCTACCCTCGTCGTCGTGGCCCAACTCGGACATGGAGCGATGCGACCGTTCTGGATGCATCAGGTCGTCGAGTACATCATCGGTGCCGTGTTCGTCTCGGCCGGGTTCGGGAGCCCGACGCCCGCCGTGCCAGCCGTTCTCGGTGCGATCGTGATGCTCAACGCGGCGATCGCGATCGGTCCGGCCGCTGCGTTCCGGCTCGTTCATCGGCGCGTGCACCGCATCCTCGACCTGGTCGTGATCGGGCTCGTGGCGGTCGCCGTCGTCCAGCCGTGGATCGAGATCGACGGCAATGCCCGGCTCCTGATCGGTCTTGCTCGGCGTCGTGCTTGCGTTCGTGTGGTGGAACACCGACTTCGCGACGAAGGATGAGCGCAAACAGCGCCGCCGCCGGACACCGACGCCGGATGCCGAGCAGGTCGGCCGGTCGGCCGGTCGCTCGGCGGCCGAGACCTACCTCGCCGCCAAGCGGCTGAAGAAGGCGGTCATCGACGACCGCCGAACCGAGTCCTCGGCCGACGACGCACCGTGACCGACCAGGCTTCGATCAGGCGACCCGGCGGTCAGCAGGTCATCCCGCGCCCGCACAACACGGTCGAGGAGTTCGACGCGCCCTGGGAGTTCGGTGCACGTTGGACCGTCGACGAACTCGTCGGTCCGGTTGCGTCCGAGTCGGCGCCGCTGCTGCCGACGTTTCCCGATGCCCGGCATGTCGGCGGTGCTCATCGTGCTGTCCGACGGGCCCTGGGGGCCGAGGTGTTGCTGACGCGCCGCTCGATGCAGATGCGCAGCCACCGCGGTGAGATCAGCTTCCCCGGTGGTCGGTGCGACCCCGGTGAGACGCCGGTCGAGACGGCGTTGCGCGAAGCGGAGGAGGAAGTCGGTCTCGACGATGCGGCGGCCGTCGGTGGTGGGGGAGTTGGAGCATCTGTCGACGATCGTGTCGAAGAGCTACATCGTGCCCGTCGTCGCGACGCTCGACGAGCGGCTCGATCTCCGAGCCGCGGACCTGAGAGGCCGACCGGGTGATGTGGACGCCGGTCGCCGAGCTGACCCGGCCCGGCACCTATCACCGGGAACGTTGGGGGATCCCGCCGCTCGACCGGCCGCTGCACTTCTTCGATCTCGACGACGAGACGGTGTGGGGTGCCACGGCGCGGATGCTGGTCGACCTGTTGACCTTGCCGCGTCAGCCGAGTCCGAGCCAGGTGCCGTCCACCGACTGATCGGTACTGATCCGTGAGATCGCCCCGGTGCCCGGGGTCGCCGGTCCGGCGCACACGCACGTGGACGACGTCCGGAACGGTGACGGCTCGACGGCGCAGTGGGCGCCGATGTCCGGTCAGGCGCCCCAGCCGCCGGAGAAGTCGAAGAACTGGCCGGTCTGGAAGCGGTTGGTGCCGTCGAGCAGCACGGCGGTCACGTTCGCCAGTTCGTCCATCGTGCCGAGTCGGCGCATCGGCACCTGGGCCTCGATCGCGGCTCGCGACGTTCGGGATCGTCGGCCCGCGACGCCTTGAGGAAACCGGGGAAGTCCATGAAGTTCGTGCCGACGGCGTTGACCTGGACGCCGTCGCGCGCGTGCTCGAGGCCGACGGCCCGCACGATGCCGTTCGCGCCGGCGCGGGTGCCGCCGTAGATCGACGTCATCGGGTCGGGCCGCCCACCGGTCGCGGACGTGAACACGACGATCTGGCCCTGCGCCGGCCTCGACCATCGGCGGCAGCACCGCCTGGAGGGCGTGGAAGACCATGTCGAGGTTGGTGCGCTTGATCTGCTCCCACTGGTCGACGTCATGTCGAGGAACTTGCCGACGATGATCACGCCCGGTGACGAAACATGCCGAATCGAGCCGACCGAATCGGTCGAGCGCCCGAGCGACGAGCGCCTGGTTGCCCTCGGCGGTCGTGAGGTCGACGTCGGTGACGGTGTCGACCGTCGCGCCGAGTGCCTCGAGCTCGCGGGACCTGCTCGTCGAACGAGCGCTCGACGCCGACCATGCGTGCCGTCGCCGGCGGCGCCCTGCAGCACGAGGTCGTAGCCACGTTCGGCCATCGTGCGGGCCAGCGCCGGCCCGACGTAGCCGGTGGCCATCGTGATCAGGGCAACGGGACGCGATGCGTCGGTCATCGGTCGCATCGTGCCAGGCCCGCGCTCGCACCCCCGACTCGGCACGCTCCGATGAGTGTCCGATGCGCCACCGAGTGTCGATTCGGTCAGACGCATCGATCAGGCGGGAGCGGTGCGCGGAGGAGTGTGCCAGGCGTGCTTCGCACGTGCGTGGACGTGGTCGGTGCGTGCGTGCACCGATCGAGATGCGCAGCACCGACCGGCCGTCGAGCACCGTGCGCGTGAACAGCGCCGGCGCCGGTCGCGTTCGCCGCCTCGATCAGTGCGTCGGTCGCCTGCGTCGCCGCCGCGCAGGGCGACGCAGACGAGGTTGAGCGGGTGCGGTGCGACGATCTCGAAGCGGTCGTCGTCGGCGATCCACCCGGCCAGCTCCTGGGTCAGTTCGACGTGGCGCACGGATCATCGGCTGGAACGACGTCGACACCGTCGCAGCGGATCGCGAACCACAGCTTGAGCGCCCGGAACCGCCGACCGAGCGGCACCTGCCAGTCGCGGTAGTCGATCACGGCGCCGGCTTCGGCTGCCGCCGAGCGGAGGTACTCGGGAAGGATGCTGAGCGCACCGAGCAGCGCCGCCCGGTCGGCGGTCCAGTAGAGCGTGCAGTCGAAGTTGACGCCCATCCACTTGTGCGGGTTGGTGCAGTACGAGTCGGCGAACTCGATGCCGTCGTTCACCCACCGGAACTCCGGCGCCAGCGCGGCGATGCCCGACATCGCTCCGTCGACGTGGAGCCAGACGTCGGCGCGCCGGCAGATCGCCCCGATCTCCGCGCGTCGGGTCGAACGCCATCGACGACGTCGTGCCGTGGTTGGAGCACACGAAGAACGGCACGAGCCCGGCCGCCCGGTCGGCGGCGATCATCTCGGCGAGCGCGTCGGGGCGCATCGCGAACGTCGTCGTCGTGGGGCACGATTCGGATCCGGTCGGTGCCGATGCCGGCGATCCGCAGGCCCTTCTCGATGCTCGAGTGCGCCTGCGAGGTGGCGTACGCGACGAGCTTCGAGGTGTCGCCGTCGGCGTTGACCGCGCCGCCGGTTGCCCGCCAGCGCGCCGACAGGATCGCCACCAGCGTCGCTTCGCTCGCCGATGCCCTGGATCACGCCGCCCCCGGTGTCGCTGGTCGACCGGAACCGCTCGGGCAGATCGAGCAGCTCCTGCATCCAGTCGAGCATCAGCGTCTCGAGCTCGGTGCACGCCGGCGAGGTGACCCAGCTCATGCCCTGGACGCCGAGCCCGGCCGACAGCAGCTCGCCGAGGATCGACGGGAACGAGGTGTTCGCCGGGAAGTAGGCGAACAAGTTCGGGTGCTGCCAGTTGGTGACGCCCGGCATGATCGACCCGCTCGACGTCGGCCATCACGGCGTCGAACGACTCGGGCTCGGTCGGTGGATGCTCGGGCAGCTGCGACGCGGACGTCGCCGGGCTGCGACCGTCGGCCGAACGGGTCGGTCGCTCGACGCCGCTCGATGTAGTCGGCGATCCAGTCGATCAGTTCGTGGCCGTTGCGACGGAACTCGTCGGGTGTCACGCGCGTGGACTCGTCGGTGGCCGGGCGCCGTGCGGTCCGTCACTCGGCGTGGTCGAGCTGCGGTTGCGCCGGACGCCGACCGAGATCCGCCAGACGATCGAGGCCGAGTCCGAGCGAGCAGTACGGCGACAGACGAGCGACGACTGTCCTGGCGCCATCCGCCGCGGACTCGCTCCCGCAGCCGGGCCGCTCGACCAGTGCCGACGCAGTCGCTGAGGTTGTTGTCCTCCGGGTAGAAGTCCGACACGGTCGGCACCGTGCGATCGACGAGCTCGGGTCGTCGGACGGCTGCGGCATCGGCTGCGTCGAGCGGCGGCGCACTGCTCGCGGCATGACCGGCGCTGAGCGGGCCGAGCAGATCCAGACGGCAGGCCAACCGAACAGGACGCCAGGATGACCAGCGGGCCGGTGCCTCTACGATCCATGAGGTGAGTCAACCGCAGACCCCGGCCGATCCCACAGCGAATTCGTCGGGGCACGCCGACCGCGCCACCGTGCTCGTGGTCGACTTCGGCGCCCAGTACGCACAGCTGATCGCCCGCCGGGTGCGCGAGCTGCACGTGTACTCCGAGATCGTCCCGAATCGGATCACCGCCGCCGAGGTCGCCGAGCGGGCGCCGGCGGCGATCATCCTGTCCGGTGGTCCGACGAGCGTGCACGTCGACGGTGCGCCGTCGCTCGACCCGGCGATCTACGACCTCGGCATCCCGATCCTCGGCATCTGCTACGGCGCCCAGCTGATCGCCCAGCAGCTCGGCGGCGTGGTCGGCCGCGGGATGGCGGGCGAGTACGGGCGCACGCTGCTCGAGCGCACCGGCGACTCGTCGATCCTGCTCCCGACGACGCACCGCACGTCACACGAGTGCTGGATGAGCCACTTCGACGGCATCACCGAGCTGCCCGACGGGTTCGTCGGCCACCGCGACCTCGACCGGTGCGCCGGTGGCCGTGCTCGAGAACGACGAGCGCAAGATCTACGGCGTCCAGTTCCATCCCGAGGTCGTCCACTCGCCGTACGGCATGGCGGCGATGGCGCGGTTCGTCCACGAGCGCGCCGGCATCGGCGCCGACTGGGCGATGTCGTCGGTGATCGACGAACAGGTCGCCGAGATCCGCGAGCGGGTCGGCGATGCCCGGGTGATCTGCGGCCTGTCCGGCGGCGTCGACTCGTCGGTGGCCGCCGCGCTCGTCCACAAGGCGATCGGCGCGCAGCTCACCTGCATCTACGTCGACACCGGGCTGATGCGCAAGGGCGAGTCGGAGCAGGTCGTCGAGACGTTCCGTCGCAACCTCGGCATCGAGCTGATCCACGCCGACGAGGGTGAGTCGTTCTTCGAGGCGCTCGCCGGGCTCACCGAACCGGAGGCGAAGCGCAAGGCGATCGGCGAGCGCTTCATCCGGGTGTTCGAGAAGTACACCGGCGGGCTCAGCGAGGCGAAGTTCCTCGTGCAGGGCACGCTGTACCCCGACCTGATCGAGTCGCGGTGGGACCGACGGGACCGCGTCGGTGATCAAGAGCCACCACAACGTCGGCGGGCTGCCCGACGACATGGAACTCGAGCTGATCGAGCCGCTGCGCGACCTGTTCAAGGACGAGGTGCGCGCGCTCGGCACCGAACTCGGCCTGCCCGACGAGATGGTCTGGCGTCAGCCGTTCCCGGGTCCCGGGCCTCGGCGTGCGGATCATCGGCGAGGTCACCCCCGAGCGGGTCGCGCGTGCTGCAGGAAGCCGACGCGATCGTGCGCGACGAACTCCACGCCGCCGGGCTCGAGCGGGCGATCTGGCAGTCGTACGCCGCGCTGCTCGCCGACGTCCGCTCGGTCGGCGTGATGGGCGACGAGCGCACCTACGGGCATCCGATCGTGATTCGTGCCGTGACCAGCGACGATGCGATGACCGCCGACTGGGCTCGGATCCCGTACGAGACGCTCGAGATCATGAGCCAGCGGATCATCAACGAGGTCGACGGCGTGAACCGCGTCGTCTACGACATCACGTCGAAGCCGCCCGGCACCATCGAGTGGGAGTGAGCCGAGGGCGTGCGTACGGCGTCGCGAGGTCTCGTGGGTCGTTTCGGCGCCGGATCGACGTCCCGGTGTGAAATGTGAATTTCTACGTCATTTCGCAACACCTTCGTCATATTCGGTAGCAGTTGCTCGCTCGTGAAGCAGCTCCTCCGTGTTGCCCCCATCGCGCTCGATGGTCGCGCTCGTCGTTCCGGCGATGAACCCGCACGTCGCTGCCGCGAGCCCGGTCGACCAGCAGCGTGCCCGCGTCGAGAGCATCGTCGACGAACTCGAACGGCTCGAGGAGCAGGCCAACGACATCGCCGAGGACTACGTCGAGGCGATCGACGCCAAGGCCACGCTCGACGCCGAGATCGTCGAACTCGAAGCCGACATCGCCGCCAAGGAAGTCGAACTCGCCGAGCTCCGCGCCGACCTCGGCGACATGGCCGTCCGATCGTTCGTCGGCTCCGGTACGACCCCGCTCGGCCCGTTGTTCGAGGACACCGGCGACATCAACGACGTCCTGCAGCGTGACCAGCTCGCACGCGTGGCGCTCAGCGCCGGCGACGTCAGCACCGACGAGCTCGACGCCTTCGTCAGCGATCTCGAAGACGACCGCGACGTACTCGAGGGCAAGGTGGCCGAGGCCGAGACCCTCGCTGCGTCGCTCGTCGATGCCCAGGCGGAGACCGAGCAGCTCACGGGCGAGTACGAGCAGGCCCGGATCGACGCCGAGGCCGAACTCGGCCAGCTGATCGTCGAGGAAGAAGCGCGCCGCGCCGCGGAGTCGGCCGCCCGTCTCCAGGCCGAGTTCGAAGCCGCCCAGACGCAGTCGACCAACAACTCGGGCGGAGCGGCAACAACTCCGGCGGCGGCAACACCAACTCCGGCGGTGGCGGCAGCAACTCCGGCGGCGACCACCAACTCCGGCGGTGGCGGCAACACCAGCGCCGGTGGCGGCAGTGCCCCGGCACCGGTCGCAGCGGCGCCGCCCCCCAGCTCCCGTGCGGGCGTGGCGGTGCAACGCCGCGCTCGGCCAGCAGGGAGTGCCGTACCGCTACGCCACCTCGAACCCCGGCGTCTCGTTCGACTGCTCCGGGCTGACCGCCTACGCCTGGGGTCAGGCCGGCGTGTACCTGCCGCACCAGTCACGTGCCCAGTACGCCTCGATCCCGCACGTCGACAAGGGGTCGGCACAGCCGGGAGACCTGCTCTTCTACTACAGCCCGATCAGCCACGTGGGCGTGTACCTCGGCGGCGGTCAGCTCGTGCACGCTCCGAACACCGGCAGCGTCGTGAAGGTCGCCAGCGTCAACTGGGGCAAGGTCTCCGGCGTCGGCCGCCCCGGCTGATTCGGTTCGGATCCTCCGATCCCTGCGTTGCGAGGACTCCTCGTTGACTGACGTCAACGTCGTCGTCTCGCGCCTTGACCTCGGACGATCCGTTCCCGAATCAGCGAGCTGAACTGCGCCTTGCGAGCGGCGCCCGTGAGCGCCCAGGCGGCGTTGCGCAAGCCGAACCGTCTACGTTCGAGCCGATGAGTGCCGCGCCGATCGATGTCGACCGAGTCACCGCGTGGCTGGACGAGCACGTCGACGGGGTCGACGGGCCGTACGACTTCGAGCTGATCACGGGTGGCCGGTCGAACCTCACCTATCGCGGTCACCGACGGATCGGGCGCCGTGTTCGTGCTCCGTCGGCCGCCGACGGGCAACGTGCTCGCGTCGGCCCACGACATGGTCCGCGAGCACACGATCATCTCCGCGGTCGGCACGTACCGACGTCCCGGTGCCGCGGACGATGGGCGTGTGCACCGACGTCGACGTCAACGGCGCGCCGTTCTACGTGATGAGCTACGTCGACGGCGTCGTGCTCGACAGCGCCGACCGGGCAGCACCCATGAGCATCGAGCAGCGACGCCGTGCGGGCGAGCATCTGATCGACGTGCTGGCCGATCTGCACGCGGTCGACGTCGACGCGGTCGGCCTCGGCGACCTCGCCAAGCGCGACGGGTACGTCGAGCGGCAGGTGCGGCGCTGGACGCACGCAGTGGGAGAAGTCGAAGACGCGAGAGCTCCCGGCGATCGACGAGGTCGCCCGACGCCTCGCGGCCGATCTGCCGACGCAGCACGGGGTGTCGCATCGCCCACGGCGACTTCCGGTTCGGCAACTGCCTGGTCGACATCGAGGCCGGACGGGTCGACGGCCGTGCTCGACTGGGAGCTGTGCACGCTCGGCGATCCGCTGGCCGACGTCGGCTACCTCGGCGTGTACTGGTCGGACCCGGGCGAGGAACAGGCCCGCCCGAACGATCCCGACCGGCATCGAGGGGTTCCCGACCTACGCCGAACTGCTCGACCGGTACGCCACGCGAACCGGTCGGGACCTCTCGAACATCGGCTACTACGTGGCGTTCTCGTCGTGGCGGCTCGCCGTGATCTCGGAGGGCGTGTACGCCCGCTTCCTCCACGGTGCGATGGGCGACCAGGAGATCGATCCCGAGACGATGAACGGGTTCAAGGTCGGCACCGAACGCCTTGCCGCCGAGGCGCTCGCCGCGCTGTCGCGGCTGAACGGTCGAGCTCCTGCGAGACTGGCGCGATGAGCGAACAGCGACGTGCTGGCCGGCTGGGAACGAGGAGAGTTCACCTCCGCCGGGATCACCCACGACACCTATCGCAAGGGAAGCGGGCCCGGCGTCGTCGTGATCCACGAGATCCCGGGCATCACCCCGAAGGTCACGCAGTTCGCCGACGAGGTCGTCGACCGCGGCTTCACCGTCGTGATGCCGGACCTGATGGGGACGCCGGGCAAGCCGCCGAGCGCGCCCTACATCATCGGCAGCATGGCCAAGCTGTGCGTCGCCCGCGAGTTCACGACGTTCGCGCTGAACAAGACGTCGCCGGTGATCGCCTGGCTCCGGGCGCTCGCCCGCCGGCTCCACGACGAGGTCGGCGGCCCCGGCGTCGGCGCGGTCGGCATGTGCTTCTCGGGCGGTTTCGCGCTCGGCATGATGGTCGACGAGATCATGCTCGCGCCCGGTGCTGTCGCAGCCGTCGATGCCGCTCCCGATCGGCTCGGCGCGAGCCGCCGATCTGCACCTCTCGCCCGATGACGAGGAGGCGGTGATCCAGCGGGCCCAGGACGGCTGCCAGGTGCTCGGGTCTCCGCTTCACCGAGGACCGCGCGGTCGGCGACGCGGTTCGACACCCTGCGCGAGAAGCTCGGTGACGCGTTCATCGCGATCGAACTCCCGAGCAACGCGAAGTCGGATCACTCGGTGCTGACCGAGCAGCGCGACGACGCGAGCGTCGAGCGGGTCCTCGACTTCTTCGTCGAGAAGCTGCTCACGCCCGCCGGGAGCTAGGCCGATCGACGACTCGGCGAGCGAACGGGCCGTCTTGTAGTCGGCCTTGCCGTTCGGGGCGCGGGGGATGGTCGGGACGAAGACGACGGACTTCGGCGCCTTGTAGCCGGCGAGGTCGCTCTTGACCGCGGCGATGACCGTCGCCTCGTCGACCGTTGCTCCGTCGGCGACCGATGCGACGGCGGTGACCGCCTGGCCGAACTTCTCGTTCTCCACGCCGACGACGAGACAGTCGACGATGCCGTCGACGCGCTTGACCGCCTCCTCGACCTCTTCCGGGAAGACCTTCTCGCCGCCGGTGTTGATCACCTGGCTGCCGCGGCCGAGCAGGATCAGCGTGCCGTCCTCGGCGACCATCGCGAGGTCGCCGGGGAACGAGTAGCGCACTCCGTCGATCACGCGGAACGTGCGTGCCGACTTCTCCTCGTCCTTGTAGTAGCCGAGCGGGACGTTGCCGCCGGCGGCCACCATGCCGACCTCGTCGGATCCGGGCGTGACCTCGCGGTCGTCGTCGGTGAACACCTTGGTGGTCGGCGATCTGGGTGAACTTGGCGGTCTCGGTCGGCGACGCCCTTCATCGTGATCTGGGTGCCCATCGAGCCCTCGGACGATCCCATCGCGTCGACGAGCACGGCCTGCTCGATGCGTTCGAGCATCTCCTGTTTCACCTCGGTGGTCCACATCACGCCTGACGAGAGGAACATGCCCACCGACGACAGGTCGTACTTCGAGCCGTCCGGCTTGCCCTCGTCGATCGCGCGGACCAGCGGCTTCGCGAAGCTGTCGCCGACGATGGTGATCGTCGTCGCCCGGTGGTCCTCGATCGTCTGGAGCACCTCGTGCGGGTCGAGGCTGCGGTTGGTGAGGGTGACGATCTCGGCGCCGGCGCACATCGGGATGAACCATCCGAGCCAGCATCCGGTGCCGTGCATGAGCGGTGCGCACGGGATCGACACCATGCGCGGATTCCCCGACTCGACGGCTCCCTTCACCTTCTCGGCGACCTCGGAGGCGTCGGCGGGCGGCTCGAGCCCGACGATCGGGAACCCCTGCACGATGAAGCCCTCGGTGAGCCCGCCGATCTGGTACATCACGCCCTTCGGCATGCCGGTCGTGCCGCCGGTGTAGAGCATGTAGATGTCGTCTTCGCTGCGCTCGATGCGCTCCATCGGTGCGGTGTCGGCGATGACCTGCTCGTAGTCGACGGCGCCGGGAACGTCGGCTCCCGGGCCGTCGTCGACCACGATCAGCAGCTTCAGCTTCGGCAGCCGGTCGACCACGCGCGCGACGCGGTCGGCGAGTGAGCGGTGGAAGACGATCGCCTCGGCGTCGGAGTTGTCGAGGAGGTACCAGAGTTCCTCGTCGAGGTAGCGGTAGTTGACGTTGACGGCCACGCCGCGCATCTTGAACGCTGCGTAGTGCGCCTCCATGTACTCGTTGCAGTTGTACATGTAGAGCGCGATCTTCGAGTCGGACCCGAGACCCGCATCGGTGAACGCCTGGGCGACACGTGCGCTGCGGTCGTCGAACTCGGCCCAGGTGCGCGAGTTGTCGGCATGCGTGATGGCGACATGATCGGGGATCGCGTCGGCGATCGATTCCCAGACGGTGGCGAAATGCATCTCCATCGGCGCCGATCGTAGGGCACGCCGTTGTGTCGATCGTCACGCAGCGTGCGGCTCGGCGCGGCGGAATCTCAAGAGTGGGTCTACTTGCTCAAGCAGGGATGATCCGGCGTCGAACACCTGGTATGGGAGCGACGTCATGGCAGCACATCAGGACCTTCAGCGGTGATGTCGATCGCACCCTCGAGCAGCTCCGCCGCGACGTGTTCGCCTCCGGTGCGTTCTACCTCGCCGACGAGCCGGCGATTGTTTCGACGAGCAGCGACGGATCGACCGTCGCATGTCTGGACCGGCCGTCGTCGATCGAGGCCGTCCTGCGGTGGAACGGTGACGAGGGAACCCACTCGGTGCTCGACATCACCGAAGGTGTTGCCTGCACGCCACGCCGCACGCGGTGTCGGCGCTCGCACCCGATTCGATGCGGCGGTGCTTCGGCAGCGCGCATCCGACGCTGTTCGAGGTGTTGATGACCGACTTCGACGCAGCTGGATGTCTGCGAACCGGGCGGCGGGCGCTATTTCGTCATCACCGAGCCAGGCCAACCGGCCCTCGTGGTGTTCGTCGGGTGCACCGGCAGCTGAACGACGGCTGCGGGCTCACTCGGACTCGGTGACGGTGAAGCCGTCGTAGGCCGCGTCGATCTCGGCCGTGGTCGGGCTCGACAGTTGCTGGCTGAGCATCCATCGGTGGCCGAACGGGTCGATGATCGTGGCCGACCGTGCACCGTGCGGTTGGTCCTTCGGCGGCATGCTCGAGATCGCGCCGCGTTCGACCGCTCGGTCGTGCAGTGCGTCACAGTCGGGAACCTCGACGTGGAGAGCGCACGACGAGCCCTCGTAGCTGGTTGCAGCGACGACTCCGATCTCCGGGTAGGCGTCCGACAGCATCACGCGGGCGCCAGCGAACACGAACTCGGCATGACCGAGGCGTCCATCGTCGCCGACGTAGCGGACGGTCTCCGCGGCGCCGAACGCGTCGCGGTACCAGTCGAGGGCGGCGACGCCGTCGTGCACCGAGATGTACGGCGTGATGATCTGGGTGGCGGGTGCGATGGTGGCGTGCATCGTGGACTCCTGTTGGGTGGGTTCGGGTGTGATGGGTGGGCATGGCGACGGTGCGGTCGTCGCGGAGGTCGACGACATCGCGTTCGAGCCGGTCGGCGGAGACGGGCGGCGAATGCTTCGTCCGGTCGGACGAGGTCGGCGCCGTCGTCGGCGAGGGCGTCGAAGGGGGTCGGGCTCATCGGGTCACCTCCTCGTATCGAGAGCGAAACGCTCGGCGGGCACGAACCAGCAGTGCCTCGGTCGCGTGCTCGGTCCGGTCGATCAGTTCGGCGACGCGGCGGACGGGAAGATCGTCGACGTAGCGCAACGTGAGCACTGTTCGGTGATGCTCACCGAGGTCGGCGAGCACGTCGTGAGCCGTCGAGTGCGTCGAGCCGAATGTTCCAGTCGTCCTCGGTCGGCACCGGGCCGGGTTCCCGGCCGACGGCATCGAGACGGCGTTGCTCACGTTCGAGCCGGCGCCAGTGGTCGACGAGCTTGTGGCGGGCGATGCCGACCAGCCAGGCGACGGTGACCTGTTCGACGGCGTCTCGCCCGATCGATTCGACAGCGGCGACGAACACCTCGGTCGTGAGGTCTTCCGCGGTCGCACGGTGACGGCAGCGACGGTGGAAGTAGCCGTAGATCTGCGGCATTGCGATGTCGTACAGGTCGAGCAGCTCGGCGCCGGCGTCGGCGGGAGTGGCGGTCTGCGTGCTCACGATGGACTCATCGTCGCAGATCGCCGGATTCCGACACCCCTCGGCTCGGATGGTCGTGGTCGGTCGGTGATCGCCGGCGGGATGGGTGACGCCGATCGCAGATGGCGGTCGGCTAGCGGGGGCCGCCGTCGACCTCGATCGTGGTGCCGGTCGTGTAGCTGGAGGCGTCGGTCGCGAGATACAGCGCGGCGCCGACGATCTCGTCGGGTTCGCCACCCCGACCCAGCGCGTACCCCGTGCGCGCGGCTGCCTCGAACTGGTCCATGTCCCACGCCTTGGAGATGTCGGTGAGGAACGGTCCCGGCACGATGCAGTTGACACGGACCGTCGGGCCGAACGTTCGAGCGAGACCGTAGGTCAGGTTGTTCACGCCGGCCTTCGCCGCTCCGTACACGATCTCCTGCGCACTCGGTCGAGTCGAGGCGATCGACGACACGAAGATGATCGACCCGCCGCCGGCGTCGACCATCCGGGTGCCGATGTTCGCCGACAGACGGAACGGACCCTTCAGGTTGACACCGATCACCTTGTCGAACAGCGACTCGCTGATCGCGTCGACGCTCGGATACAGCGGCGACATGCCGGCGTTGTTGACGAGCACGTCGCAGCGACCGAACCGTTCGTACACGGCGTCGGCGAGGTCGTCGGCGGCGTCCCACTCGGCTGCGTGATAGGCGATCGGCAGCGCCTCGCGACCGAGTGCCTCGACCTCGCGGGCCACCGCCTCGCAGTTCTCGATCTTGCGGCTTGCGATCACGACGTCGGCACCCTGCTCGGCGAACGCCAGCACCATCTGGCGTCCGAGGCCCCGCGACCCGCCGGTCACCACGGCGACCTCGTCCGGTCATGTCGAACTTGCTGATCGCGCTCATCGGCCGATTGTCACCGGGGCGGCGTGGCGGCGTCGAATCGCCCGCTCAACGGGTGCTGCTCAGCGCTGGTTCTTCGCGCCGCAGGATCCGCGGCGAAGTTCCGCCAGTGCTTGGCGAGGATCAGCGCGCTGAGGCCGCCGACCGCTGCGTACTCCCACGCCGGGCGTCCGAGGACGGCGAGACCGACCGGGACGAGCGCGACGGCGACGAGCGACCCGACCGCCGCCTTGCCGGTGACCCGCGACACGAGCCACCACAGGGCCACGGCGAACGGCGCGATGATCGGGTGGAGCGCGAGGAGGACGCCCGAGCCGGTCGCAACGCCCTTTCCGCCGCGGAACCTGCGGAACACCGGGAACATGTGACCCAGGATCGCGGCCGCGCCGCACCAGTACGCCAGCGGTCGTCCGTCGACGGACGAGTGGGATGGCCGTCGCGATGACGCCCTTGAGTGCGTCGAGCACGTACACCCAGATGCCCTTGCGCCAACCGAGGGCGCGGGTGACGTTCGATGCGCCCGGATTCCCCGATCCGACCGTTGCGATGTCGATGCCGTTCGCCCGAGCGATGAGCGTCGCGCTCGGGAACGTCCCGAGGAGGTAGGCGACGGCGAGCAGGACCACGGGCACCGCACGATCCTTGCAGGTCGGGTGCGCAGCGGGTTGAACGGGCTACTCCTTTCGAGTGCCGCGTGCAGATTGGTTCAGCGTGTCCGAGTCGGTCATGTGGGCACCACGTCGCCTCGCGATGGGACAGCGTCGACGATTTTGTGGTGAGCTGTCGTCGATGGACACGCTGGTCGAATGTGCGTTATCGCAGCGCTCGACTGCCGTCAGGGCCGGGTCGTTCCTGATCGATTTCCGACCGCGATCGACCTATACCTGCTGAGGTGAGATCTGGATCAGCGCCTGGGCGGCGTCGGGGAACCTCGGTGTCGCGCTGCCCGGGCCGTCGTCGTCGTGGCCATTGCGTTCCTCGCTGTACTGGTCGTCCCGTCGTGGTCACAGGTGGCGGTGGCGGCGCGGACGTGGCACGTCGCGACCAACGGGAACGATGGTGCGGGTGGCACGAGTGCGCGCCCGCTGCGTTCGATCGGTGCGGCGGTCGATCGCGCCGGAAGCGGCGACGCCATCGAGATCCGTGGTGGCGTGTACAAGGAATCGGTTCAGGTGTACCGCAAGGCTCTGGTGCTGCGGTCGCGGCCAGGCGAGCGGGCAATTCTCGACGGGTCGCAACGTGTCGCCGGCTGGACGCGGTCGGGTAACGCGTTCGTGGTCGAGGATGGTCCACGCAGTTCGAGGGATCGTTCGGGCCGATGGTGCTGCGCAACTACCGCACAGCCGGTCTTCCCGATCAGGTCTTCATCGACGGACAACCACTGATCCAGGTGACGTCGCGGGCCGACGTGCGTCCCGGTCGGTTCTTCCACGACCTGGCGGGGGACCGGTTGTGGATCGGAGACGATCCCGTCGGGGCGTGACGTCGTCCGCCTCGAATCGCTCGTGGGGCATCTACCTGAACGAAGCGCACGGCTCGCAGGCTCGTTGACCTGACCGTTCGACGGTATCGCAACCGAACGTCGACACATCGCCGCGATCCGCGCGTATGCGGACGATCTCGTCCTGGACGGCGTGGTCGCGGAGCACAACGCAGCGATCGGGATCTCGGTGATCGGGTGATGACGTCACCGTCCGCGACGGTCGAGCGAGCGACAACGGCTACATCGGGATCCACGCCGATCGCTCGACTGATCTGATGGTCGACTCGATGTCGGTGATTGCCAACAATCGTGCGGGTTTCGATCCGTTTCACTCCGCCGGCGGAGTGAAGATCACCACCTCGAGCCGGGTGGAGGTGCGTGACTCGCACGTCGGGTACAACAACGGGCCGGGGATCTGGACCGACGTCAACTCGAGCGCGGTCACCATCGTCGGCAACCTGGTCGAGCGCAATCTCCGCAGCGGTATCGAAGTCGAACTGACCACAGGAGCGACGATCGCCGGCAACACGGCGCTCGGAAACCGCGAGAGCCGGTATCTGGGTGCTCGAATCGGGGAGCGCGCAGATCTGGAACAACGCGGCGTTCGACAACCGCTGGCAGATTCGGGTGGAGGAGGTGCCGGCGACGCGGATGTTGCCGGTGCCACGCTTCGCAACAACGTCGTCGGCGCCACCGGCTGGCAGCGACGAATTGCTGCACATCAATGACTGGACCGAACAGCGCTCGTACCACGCAGATGGGCGTGACCTCGGATCACACTCGTGTTCTGGCGAAGCCGGGAGGTCAGCCGTTGTCGCTCATCGGGAGGTGGCCGTCATCGCTGGCGATCAGCACCTCGATCGGACCACATCGAGGGCTGTCGGGAATTGGCGCGACGTCGGTTCGTGGTGACCGGAGTCGCGTCCGGCGGTCGACGCCGGATGTCTTGGACTATCGGGTGCCCGACGGGGTGCTGTCGGCGGCGCCGCTTCCGGCATCGATCGCCTCGTTGCTCGGCGTCTCGGCGGGGACCTTGCGTCCGGTCGGACCCCCGGCTGCGGCGCCGAGGCTCATGTACGACTGGCCGGCGGACGCCACGCCGACGTGGACTCCGGTCGGTGGCCGCTCGGACGCCTGGGGGACGCGTCGCGCCGTCCGGATCGGGCCCTTGCCGGTCCTCTCGGCCTGCTGAGGACGCTGATCAGCGTCGGGTCAGCGTGACCGGGACGCGGGCCGGCTTGGAGTGGTCCATCATCGGCTTCGGCGGCGCGACGTCGCCGGCGGACGCTGCGAGCATCGCTGCTTCGCCGTCGCCGCCGACGCACTCGGGGTCGGGTCCGTCGAGCGGGATGCCGACGAAGAACTTCGCCGCCATGCACCCGCCCTGGCAGGCGTCGTAGCTGCCGCACGAGGCGCATGCGCCGGCCGACTGCGGCTCGCGCAGCTCGGTGAACAGGTCGCTCTGCTTCCAGACCGACGCGAAGCCGCCGTCGTCGCGAACCGAGCCGGCCTTGAACTCGTCGTGGATCACGAACGGGCAGGCGTAGACGTCGCCGATCGGATCGATCAGGCACACGACGCGGCCGGCGCCGCACATGTTGAGCCCGGGAAGCGGTTCGTTCGCCGAGCGCGTTGAGGTGGAAGAACGAGTCGCCGGTGAGCACGTTGTCGCCGTGGGCGAGCAGCCAGTCGTAGATCTGGCGCTGCTGCGGCTGCGTCGGGTGCAGGTCGTGCCACGAGTCGGCGCCGCGGCCCGACGGGCGGAGCCGGGTGATGCGCAGCTGGGCGCCGTACGTGTCGGCCAGCGCCTTGAACTCGTCGAGCTGGTCGACGTTGTGGCGGGTGACGACGACCGAGATCTTGAACTCGCCGAACCCGGCGTCGCGCAGGTGCTCCATCGCCTGGATCGCCGTCGCGTACGAGCCCTCGCCGCGCACTGCGTCGTTGGTGACCGCGTCGGTGCCGTCGAGGCTGATCTGGATGTCGAGGTAGTCCATCGCCGCGAGCCGTCGGGCCTTGTCGGCGTCGATGAACGCGCCGTTGGTCGAGAACTTGACGCCGATGCCCTTGCTGATCGAGTACTCGACGAGCTCGAAGAAGTCGCGGCGGATCATCGGCTCGCCGCCGCCGATGTTGATGTAGAAGACCTGCAGGTCGTGGAGCTCGTCGAGCACGGCCTTGGCCTCGTCGGTGGTCAGCTCGCGCGGGTCGCGGCGACCCGACGACGAGAGGCAGTGCACGCACTCGAGGTTGCAGGCGTAGGTGAGCTCCCAGGTGAGGCAGATCGGGGCATCGAGCCCACCCTTGAGCTGCTCGACGAGTCGCGGCGGGCGCTAGGTGCTGCGCGTCATGGAGCATCTCCGATTCGTAGAGGGAGGTGAGTGCCCTGTCGAACGACGGCCAGCGCCGCTCGTCGATCTCGCAGGCGGCGAGGGCGTCGGCGACCGTGTCGTGGTCGGCGAGCGACTGCACGACGCGCACGACGTCGGGGTGCTTCAGGAAGACGAGCTTGCGCGTGTCGTAGTGGTACGCCAGCGCACCGAACGGCTCGGGGCGCAGCGCCACCTGCGGGTGCAGGTCGAGCGAGGAGTCGAGCACGTCGACGGCGTCAGTAGACGCCGCACATCCCGTCGATCGAGATCTCCTCGACGAGCAGTTCGTCCTCGACGAGTTCGTCGGACTCGAGCGACCTCGTCGTGCGCTTCGGTGGCGTTGGTTTCGTCCATCGGCCAGCAGGTTATCCGGCGGACCCAGGTCGGGCGCGAGGGCCGAAGGCAGCACCGGCCGGTGTCGTCGTCGACGTCGCGACACGGTCGGCCGTGTGCACCGACTACGCGTCTCCGATGATGCGCGTGACCGAGATCTGGCGATTCCCCGTGAAGTCGATGGGCGGGGAGACGCTGCTCGACGCCGAGGTCACCGACCTCGGAATCGCTGGCGATCGGGGCTGGTCGGTCTACGACCGGGCAACCGGCACGACGCTGACCGCACGTCGCACACCGGAGTTGCTGTTCGCGTCCGCTCGACTCGTCGCCGACGAGCTGGTGGTCACGTTGCCCGACGGATCCGAGGTCGGCGAGGGCGGGAGCGAGCGACTGTCGGCGTGGCTCGGACGGGACGTCGAGCTCCGCGCCGCCGGCGAGCACAACCTCGACGCGGGCGGCGTCTACGAGGTGCCCCTCGATGCCGAGCAACGATGCCGACTGGGTGAGCTGGACCGGCCCCGGTGGGGCGTTCCACGACTCGACCCGGACACGCGTCTCGCTCGTCTCGACTCGCGACACTGGGCGACTGGGATCGACGTCGATTCCGAACCAACGTGATCGTCGACGGATCCGGCGAGGACGACTTCGTCGGCCGACGGATCTCGATCGGCGACGCCGTACTCGACGTGACGAAGCAGGTCGACCGGTGCGTGATGGTGTCGCGTCCGCAGCCCGGGATCGAGCGGGATCTCCAGGTGTTGAAGACGATCAACGCCGAGCGCGCCACGTTCCTCGCGATCGGTTGCCTCGTCGCCGAGCCCGGAACGATCGCACTCGGCGACCCGGTCACCGTGCCGGAATGATCGCGTCGTAGATCTCGGGCTCGCGCTCGGCGCCAGCGCCGTGCAGCGATCCGCTGGCCGAGCCGCATCACGCCCCACCCGGCCACGGCGGTTGCCGCTGCGAGCACGGTGACGAGGGCGACCGACTCGGTCGTGAGCGCCCAGATCAGCAGCCAGCGCCGCGGGCAGGGTCAGAGCGGCGAGGATGACCAGCACGACGACGAGGACCAGCGCAGCGAGGAGCCCGTTGCCGCTGTCGCCCGACGCGAGCGGGTTGTCGGACTCGGGGACGGCGATCGGGACGAGCGTCGACTGGACGATCGCTCCGCCCGCTCCGGCGAGGAGCCCGGCGATCCCGACGGCGATGCCCGCTGGCAGGTATCGCCACTCACCGGTCACGCCGGCCGCGATGAGCGGACCGATCGACGGCGAGCGGCGACGCGACGACGATCACGGATCGGACCTTCGCCCGGACGACCACCTCCGGCTCGAGCCCGCACAGGATCTCGGCGCCGAGGGCGGGACCGTCGGAGCCGATGCTGTTGCCGGCCATGAACAGCACCGAGAGCTGCACGGCGCCGCCGACGAGCACCGCCGACGCGCCGGCGTGCGTCTCGCGTCAGCGCCGGAACGAGCACGACCGCGAGGCCGATGCCTGCGCCGATGAACGTCTCGAGCGCCGTGCGCGGGTGGCGCATCCGGGTGCGCACGCTCCGCCAGGCGATCGCCCCGACGGCACCGCTGCCGCAGGCGTGGCGCACCATCGACGACGAGCCGTGCCGGACGTGGACCGGGTCGGCTCGCCTCGGCACGGCCGGAGGACCCCGACGACAGCAGGACCCGGCGGGTCGTCACCATGAACGCCCACGCCAGCATCGGCAACCAGATGGCGCCGAGTGCGGCGTGCCCGAGCGCGGCGAGCGGGCGCCGAGCCGGCGGTGGCGAACGCCTCGCCCACCTGGCCCGGTGGCGAGAGTCGGACGACCGACGCGACCGATCGTTGCTGGTCGAGGTCGAGCCGTGCGAACGCCTGCGGGACGAACTGGAACGAACCGTAGAACGCGAGGCTCACCAGCCCGATCATCACCTGCCCCGATCGCGGGTATCGATTGGTGAACAGGCCGAGCAGGTTGATCGTCGTCCGCGAGACGAGCAGCAGGGTCGCGAGGAAGACCGTCGACGCGCGACGAGTCCGGGCACGACCGCCGACGGTTCGTCGACCGCGCCGACGAACAGCCCGATCCCGAGCAGGCTCGTCGCGATGCCCGGGTGGACCGAATGCCGACGCGGTCAGCAGTCCGACGGCGAGCTGTCGGTCGGAGAGCGGCTCGGCGGCGATCACGCGCGGGTCGACGGGCTGGCTCGCGCCGGCGATCACGCCGATCGCGATCACGGCGACGACGAGCGCGACGGGGAGGACGATCAGTCCCGGACGCGGGTCGTCGACGCGTGCGGGCGGCGACCGCGACGATCACGCTCCCCGACGAGTCCGACGAGCACCGATGCGACGAGCCCGACGATCACCGCGACGCGCTGCGCGCCGCCGTGGCGGATCGCACCGCGGAGCAGTCGCCAGCGGAGCCGCGCGAACAGCGACGACCACCTCGCCGGTGCCGAGCGAGGCCGGCGCCGGTCGGGAGCGGTCGTCGGGGTCGTCATCCGAGCCAGTCGAGGTCGGCGCTGCGGGCGTGCTCGGCGCCGACGGCGTCGATGAATGCGTCCTCGAGTCGGCGTCCCGGCCCGGATCTCGTCGATCGGACCGGACGACGACGATCCGCCCGTTGCGGATCACCCCGATGTGGTCGCAGACCCGTTCGACGACGTCCATCACGTGCGTCGACAGGATGACCGTGCCCGCCGCCGGCGCGGAAGCGGTCGAGCATCAGCCGCATCGTCCGCGTCGACACCGGATCGACGCCTTCGAACGGCTCGTCGAGCATCACCAGTCGCGGGCGGTGGAGCAGCGCAGCGATCAGCGCGGTCTTCTTGCGCATGCCGTGGCTGTAGCCGGCGATCGGACGGTCGGCATCGTCGTCGATTTCCAGGACGTCGAACATCTCGGCGCTGCGCGCCGCCACCACGTCGGTCGTCGAGACCGCGGAGTTCGCCGATCGTCGAGATGAACTCGCGAGCCGACAGCCGGTCGAACAGCTGGAGCGGATCGAGCATCACGCCCATCGTCCGGCGGACCGCCGATGATGTCGACGTCGGTGCGTACGCCGCACACCTCGATGGTGCCGCTGTCGGCGCGAGCGAGCCCGACGACGGTGCGCATGGTCGTCGACTTGCCCGACCCGTTCGGACCGACCAGCCCGTAGCACGCGCCGTGCGGCACGGTGAGCGTCAGCTCGTCGAGCGCCACCTTGTCGCCGAACCGCTTCGTGAGGCCGACGATCCGCAGCGGCGAGGCGACGGACTCCAGGGTGGGGGGAGGGAGGTCCACCCGTCCAGTCTGCCGGGCACAGGAATCGTCCGGTGTCAGAGCATCGCGATGACTCCGTAGGGTCGTCGATCGATGACCGGAACGGTGCGGCGGACTGCGGGTGGCGGGCGCGCTGCTCGCTGCTGGCGCTCATCGCTGCGGCCTGCACCCCGAGCGAGTGGTGTCACCACCGACTCGGCCGTCCAGGATCGACGACACCGATGGCGCCGGACCCGACCGTGCCGACCGCGCCACCGGTCACCTCGCCGACTCGGCGGGTCTCCCGACCTTGACGACGCCCGATCCCGACACGGTCACCGGCACGCTCGACAACGGGCTTCGCTACCTGATCCGTGACAACGACAACCCCGGCGGCAAGGCGGAGCTGCGACTCGCGGTCGATGCCGGATCCGTGCTCGAGGACGAGCGTCAGCTCGGTGGGGCGCACTTCCTCGAACACATGCTGTTCAACGGCACCGAGCGGTTCCCGAAGAACGAACTCGTCGACGTACTGCGCAGTTTCGGCGCGGGATTCGGTGCCGACATCAACGCCAGCACCACCTACGACGAGACCGTCTACCAACTGACGGTTCCGAACGACGACGACATCGTCGAGACCGGGCTCGACATCCTCGAGGAGTGGCTGTCGTTCGCGACGATCGACCCGGACGACGTCGAGGACGAGCGCGGCATCGTGCTCGACGAGTGGCGATCGCGCAGCCAGACCTCCGACGGTCGGGTGTTCGACGAGTTCGCGGCGTTCCACCTCGCCGGGAGCGACTACGACGGTCGCAGCCCGATCGGCGGACGAGAAGCCGATCGAGACGATCACGGCCGACGACCTCCGACGCTTCTACGACGACTGGTATCGGCCCGACAACGCGTCGGTGATCGTGGTCGGCGAGATCGATCCCGACGAGGTCGAGGCGTGGATCGTCGACCGGTTCGCCGACGCGACCTCGCGCGGCGGTGATCCCGGAACGAGCCGATGTGACTGGTCGAGCCGGCGGCGACGACCCGGGTCGAGGTCGTCGGCGACCCCGAGCTGGCCGAGGGATTCGTCCGCGTCGCGCTTCCGCTGCCGGCGCGCTCCCGGTGGCCCGAGTCGACCGAGGTCGACGAGCAGCGCTCGATCCTCGATCGTCTCGCATTCGAGATGATCGCGACGCGTCTCGACAACGACGCGCTCCGCGGAGACGCCCCGTTCGAGCGGGCCGGCGCGTCGTCGGCCTCGTTCGTGCGCGGGCTCGACGCGCCCGAGATCACCGTCGACGTCGACGGTGACGGTGTGCCCGCCTCCGTCGAGGCGATCATCGACGAGTTCGAGCGGGTCGAGCGATTCGGGTTCACCCAGTCCGAACTGGACCGTGCGGTGGCGTCGCGTCGCAGTTCGGCCGAGCGCAACTTCGACGGCCGCGGCTCCCGTCAGGATGCGTCGTACGCCGACGAGTACGTGCGACACGTGCTCGAGGACGAGTGGTACGTCACCGCCGAGCAGGAGTTCGCGTTCGTCAACGCCGTGCTCGACGCCGCCACCACCGAGTCGGTCGCCGAGGTGTTCGTCGAGCGGTACGTCGAGGCCGGCGCCCACGCCTTCGTCGCCGTTCCCGAGGACGAACTCGACGCTCGTCGGAACGGCGGAGGAGCTCACCGCGGTGATCGACGGCGTCGACGATCGTGACCTCGAACCGCCGACGGTCGAGGCGGCGATCGGCGACGAGCTGATGGTGCGGCCCGAGCCGGTCGAGGAGGTGTCGGCAGGAGCCGCTCGCCGACAACCCGTTCACCGACGCGCTCGATCCGGTGGTGCTCGAGTTCCCCAACGGCGTGCGGGTGTCGTTCAACACGACGACGATCGTCGAGCGGGAGGTGTTCTTCGAAGCGCGGAGCCCCGGTGGGCTCGGCGCGGTTGCCGACGCCGACGTCCCCGACGCCGCAGCGCTCGGTGCGGTGATCGGCGACAGCGGCGTCGGCGACTTCGACCGGGTCGCGCTCGATGCGTTCCTCGACGACAAGTCGGTCTCGCTCTCGCACCGTCGGTCGACTCGTTCACCGACGGCATGTCCGGGAACGCGGCAACCGACGATCTCGAGATCCTGTTCCAGCTCGTCCACCTCCTCATGACCGAGCCGCGTGCCGACGCGGTCGGCGGTCGATCGGTACGTCGACGATCAGCTCCCGTTCGCCGAGGATCCGTCGATCGATGCCGGCTATGCCGAGTTCGATGCGCTGCTCGAACGCTCGCTACGACGAACCGCGGTTCCTCCTCCCGACTCCGGAGACACTCGCGACCGTCGATGCGGAGGGGATCGAACGCGTCGCGGCCGAGCGGTTCGGCGACGCCGGCGACTGGTCGTTCTCCTTCAGCGGCGACTTCGACGTGGATGAGGCGACCGAGTTGGCGCGGGCCTACCTCGGCACGTTGCCGATCGAGCGCCTCGGTCTGATCCGCTGAGTTTCGACGAGCCCCCGCCGCCCGACGGCGCGGTCGTCGTCGAAGCAATCGCCGGACAGGGCGACGCGGCGAACGTGTCGTTCCTGTTCACGTCGACGGCATCGCCGGCGCGCCGCGACGACATCCTGGCCCGCGTGGTCAGCGAGGTGATCGGGAACCGGCTGACCGACTTCATCCGCGAGGAGCTCGGCGACTCGTACTCGCCGTTCGCCTCGGTCGACCTGGGCGGCGGGCGACTCGCCGGCGGTCGAGACCTACATCTCGGTGTCGACGGCACCCGAACTCGCCGACGACGTGTCGGCAGCGGTGCTGCGAGCAGCTTGGACTCGCTCCGCACCGACGGCCCGTCGGAGCAGGAGTTCGCGAACGCCAGCGGCGACGGTCGGCGAGCAGCTCGAACTTCATCAACAACGCCCAGATCAACGACGAGGTGCTCGACGTGCTCGTCGATCCCGGCGGCAACGCGTCGTTCGACGAGTTCACGAACCAGCCGCTGCTCATCGGCGAGCATCACGACCGACGATGTGCGGGCCGCGATCGAGTCGTGGATCTCGCCGACCGACTACATCGAGGTGCGTGTCGTCCCGCGCGGTTGAGCTCGGTCGGCGGGGCCTGCTCGGTGCCGGCTCAATGGCGGGCGTTGACGGTGCGCTGTGACACCTCGACCAGTTCGCCGCCGCGGATCTCGTAGCTCACGACGTGGTCGACCGAGTGCTGCCCGCTCCGGGCCTTGCCGCTCACGACGTCGATGCCCGTGCCGTCGACCAGCGGCAGGAGCGCGACCGCGCGGAAACCCTCGTCGGTGCCGGGCGACGAGCGCTTGTCCTCGCGGAGCAGGAGATGCGACTCCCAGATCCACGTGTCGTCGACGCTCACGAATCGGCACTTGTGGCTCGTCTTCGACTTCGACACCATGCCGCCCGGGCACACGACGACGTTGCCCTCGACCCAGGGCAGCACGGCGAGGCCGTCACGGCCGAACGCGGTCTCGAACGCCGACGCGATGATCGCATCCTCGTCGCCGCCGCCGATCGCCCGCTCGATCTGGACCTGGCGGACGAGTTCGGCGACGTTGTGCAGTTCGGCGTCGGACATGTCGCGGATCATCGCGAGCAACGCGTCGGCGAACAGGTCGTCGGAATCCATGCGGCCCAGTGTGCCAGAGGGGTACTTCAGAGTCGTCGACTGCCCGACTCGCCAGCCGGCCGACGGAGTTCGTCTGCGGTGGAGCGCGGCTCCTGCGTACGTGATGCGGGTCACGTCGCGCCTACTGTCTCGCATCATGCAGACCAAGGCCGCAATTCTCTGGGAAACGAACACGCCGTGGAGCGTCGAGGACATCGAACTCGACGATCCGAAGGAGGGCGAGGTGCGCGTCAAGCTCGCCGCGTCGGGCATGTGCCACTCCGACGAACACCTCGTCACGGGTGACCTGCCGTTCGAGCTGCCGATCATCGGCGGTCACGAAGGCGCGGGCGTGGTCACGAAGGTCGGGCCCGGCGTGAGCTGGCTCGAAGAGGGCGACCATGTCGTGTTCGGGTTCATCCCGTCGTGCGGCCGCTGTCCGAGCTGCTCGACCGGTCATCAGAACCTCTGTGACCTCGGTGCCCTGATGGGTCTGGGCATGCAGGCATCCGACGGCACCGTCGCGTCACCACGGCCAGGGCAAGGACCTCGGCCTGATGTGCATGCTCGGCACGTTCGCCCACGACACGGTCGTCAACGAGGCGAGCTGCATCAAGATCGAGAAGGACGTCCCGCTCGACCGTGCCTGCCTGCTCGGCTGTGGCGTCGTCACCGGTTGGGGTTCGTCGGTCTACGCCGCCGAGGTGTCGCCCGGCGACGTCGTGGCCGTCGTCGGTGTCGGTGGCATCGGTGCCAACGCGATCCAGGGCGCCAAGCTCGCCGGCGCGAAGCAGATCTGGGCGATCGATCCGATCGAGTCGAAGCGCGAGAAGGCGATGGAGTTCGGCGCCACCCACACGGCCGCGTCGATGGCCGAGGCGATGGAGCCGCTCGGCGCCGCCTCGTGGGGCACGATGGCCAACAAGGTCATCATGACCATGGGTGTCGGATCCGGCGAGGTGATGATCGAGGCGCTGGCACTCGCCGCCAAGCGCGGCCGCGTCGTCGTCACCAACATCCACCCGGCGATGGAGATGTCGGCCATCGATGAGCCTGCTCGACCTCACGCTGATGGAGAAGCAGGTCGTCGGTTCGCTGTTCGGTTCGGGCAACCCCCGCGCCGACATCCCGAAGCTGCTCGGCCTGTACCGCGAGGGCCAGCTCGATCTCGACGGCCTGGTCACCAAGACCTACACGCTCGACGGCGTCAACGACGGCTACGACGACATGCGCGCCGGCAAGAACATCCGCGGCGTGATGATCTACGACTGATCGCAGCCGTTCTCGTGAACCGTTCCGGCGCTCCGTGCGCGAACTGTTCACGAGAACACCGTGCAGCTGGGGCGCTGAAGGTTACGGAAACAGGTGTGCGCCGACGTCGACCGGGGACCACGGCGGGCGTACGGTCCGTCCCATGACCGGTCGTATCACCCGCCTGTCCCGCCGCACCCTGCTCACCGACTTCGGTGCGGCCGGGATCGGCCTGATCGTGCTCGGCGCGTGCGGCGGATCGTCTGGGTCGGGTGACAGCGCCCTCGTCGTCGGCGTCGTCGACGTCCGGCCGAGCGAACCGTCGGTCGACCGAAGCGCGGAGCGTCGCCGGTCGCGAGCGACGTCGAGGCAGGTCGAGACGGACGAGCCGCCAGCGTGACGCGGGTGACGAACTTGCAACTCCAGCACGTGTCGCTCGGGTTCGTGTCGGCGTACGTGCTGGTGCGCGGCACCGAGGCCGCGATCGTCGACACCGGGACCGCGGGGAGTCGCGACGCGATCTTCGATGGGCTCGCCGCGATGTCGGTGTCGCCGTCGGCGGTTCGCCACATCGTGCTCACCCACAACCACGGCGACCATGCGGGTGGCCTGAGCGACATGGAGGCCGATCTCGCCAACGCCACGGTGTACGCGGGCGCGGCCGACATCGCGGTCGATCCGATCGTCGCTGACGCTGGCCGAACTGAACGACGGCGACGAGGTGTTCGGCATGGGTGTGATCGGCACGCCCGGGCACACGCCCGGCAGCATCTCGCTGTTCGACACCGGTTCGGGGATCCTCGTCGCCGGCGACGCGATCAACGGCGACGGCAACGGCGGCCTCACCGGAGCCAACCCCGATTTCAGCAGCGATCTCGATGCGGCTGCAGCGTCGGTCGCCAAGCTCGCGGCGCTGTCGCCGACCACGGCGGCGTTCGGCCACGGTGGCCCGCCGGTCACCGACGATGTCGCGGCCAAGCTCAGCGCGCTGGTCTGACGTGGTGGGATCAGCGGCTGGTGCCGTCGACGACGTCGCGTTCGACGACGTGGATCCGCGGTCACCGGAGGCTCAGGGGGCGATGGAGGCGTACTTCGCCGAACTCGACGCGACGTTCCCGACCGGCTTCGATCCGGGCGACGCGCTGACGGCCGAAGCCGGCGTTGTTCGAACCACCGACGGGTCGATTCGTCGTCATCCGCCACGACGAGACGACGATCGGCTGCGCCGCGCTCCAGACGCTCGATCCCGGCGTCGGGGAGATCAAACGGATGTGGATCGCCCCGCCGTGGCGTGGCCGCGGCCTGGCGGCACGACTGCTGGCGGAGTTGGAGGAGCGCAGTCGGGCGATCGGGCACCACACGGTCCGGCTCGACACCAACGCGACGCTGACGACGGCGATCGCCCTCTACGAACGGTCGGGATACGTGGCGATCGATCGGTACAACGACAACCCGTACGCGCACCGCTGGTTCGAGAAACCGTTGTCGTGACACGGCTCGCCGCGCCCGCCGCTACCGGCGCGTTCACGCCCGGATGACGGTCGATTCCTACGGTGGCCATCGAATGGTCCGACCGTCGGGCCGAACCCCCGAAGGGACATCACATGCAACGTCGACTTCTTCCGATCATCTTGGCGGCCGGAGTCCTCGCCGTCGGCTGCGGCGGCTCCGATTCGGACTCCGATTCGGACAGCGACAGCACGACGACGGACACCGTGGGGGCCGAGAGTGACGGCGGTACGCCCGAGACCGCGGCCGCAGTCGACGACCCGGAGGTCGACCTGCCGACGTTCGCGAGCGACTTCGACCGGGTCTGTACGACGCAGGTCGGCTTCACCGGAGCGACCGCGCTCACCGAGGTTGCCGGCCCACATCCGATCATCTTGTTCCAGGAGACCGACAGCGGGCTCCTCATCGAGTCCGCTGCCGAACTTCCGGCAGGCTGGGCGGTCGAGGAGGACTCCGATTTCGACGACAACAGCGACCTCGTGCCAACCGAGCTCATCGGTTGCGCGCAGATCGTCGCGCAGGAGCCGAACGGCGTGTCGTGTGACCTGGAGGACGACGACGGCAAGGTGACGACGCTCGACCTCGTCGACGTGACCTACGAGCTCACGGTGTACGAGGCGACGACCGGTGCACTGGTCGGGACCGACACGGTTCTGGCCGCCGACACCGAGTGCCCGTTCTTCGTGTTCGTCGACGAGGGCGACACCCAGTACTTCAACGCGCCCGACGCCGACCAGTACATCAACGCCCTGAAGCCGTACGTCGCCCCGGCCTGACGAGCACACCCTCGATCTCTGGCACGAGACGATCGGCAACTAGGTTTCGCGCAGGCACCGATCCGGTGCACACGAGACCGAGGGGACCAGTGTGAAGACGAGAGCAGCCGTACTGCGTGGCGTGGGCCAGGACTGGGATGTCGTCGACATCGAGGTCGACGAGCCCAAGACCGGCGAGGTCGTCGTCGAGTGGATTGCCGCCGGCCTGTGCCACAGCGACGAACACATGATCACCGGCGACATGGTCCCGCCCGAGGAGGCCTGGGAGATGCTCGGGATCGAGAGCCTGTGGCCGATGATCGGCGGACACGAGGGCGCCGGTGTCATCGCTGCGGTCGGTCCCGGGGTGTCCAGCGTCGAGGTCGGCGATCACGTCTCGGCGTCGTTCGTCCCGTCCTGTGGGCGTTGCCGATACTGCTCGACCGGTCGCCAGAATCTGTGTGACGCCGGCGGTGGCACCTTCAAGAAGGGCATGATCACCGACGAGACGAGTCGGCACCGTCTCGAGGACGGCACCGAGCTGAACATGCTCGCCAAGCTCGGCACGTTCGCGCACCACACGTGTGTGGCCGAGTCGCAGGTCATCAAGGTCGAGAAGGATCTTCCGCTCGAGGCCGTGGCGCTGGTCTCGTGCGGCGTTGCGACCGGCTTCGGTTCGGCGACCGAACGCGGCAACGTGCAGGCCGGAGACACGGTCGTCGTCGTCGGAACCGGCGGCATCGGGATGAACGCGGTCCAGGGGGCGAAGATCGCGGGTGCGCGACACGTCATCGCGATCGATCCGGTCGAGTTCAAGCGCGAGAAGGCGATGGAGTTCGGTGCCACGCACGTGTTCGCGTCGATGGAGGAGGCCTTCCCGCAGGTCCAGGAGATGACGTGGGGCCACATGGCCGACAAGGTGATCATGACGCCGGGCGTGCTGTACGGCGACATGATGCAGCTCGGGACGGGCCTCGCCGGCAAGGGTGGCACGATCGTCGTCACCGGGATCGCGCCGATCACCCAGACCGAGTCGTCGGTCAACCTGTTCGAGCTGGCGATGTGGAACAAGGAGATCAAGGGGACGATCTTCGGCTCGCTCAACCCGCGGGCCGACATCCCCCGCTTGCTCGGCATGTACCGGGAGGGCCAGCTCAAGCTCGACGAGCTGATCACGCAAGACGTACTCGCTCGACGAGATCAACGAGGGCTATCGCGCGATGCGCGACGGCGAGAACATCCGCGGGGTCATCCTGCATGGCTGACGCGCAGACCGAAGCGGTCGCGAACGGCGGACTCCACCAACTCGTCGATCGGCTGTCGGCGTCGGTCGTCGGCCGAGTCCGCGAGATCGAACTGACCGTCGCAGCGATCGCCTCCGATCGCCACATCGTCATCGAGGGTCCTCCCGGCACCGGCAAGTCGACGCTGCTTGCGTGCGGTCGCCCGCGAGCTCGGGATCGGGTTCGAGTTCGTCGAGGGCAACGCCGAGCTCACGCCGGCGCGCGTCGTCGGTCACTTCGACCCGGCCCGCGTGCTCAGCGACGGGTACGACCCCGACGTGTTCGTCCCGGGCCCGCTCGCCTCGGCGCTGCGCGACGGGTCGCTGCTGTACATCGAGGAGCTCAACCGGGTTCCCGAGGAGACGCTGAACGTGTTGATCACGGTGATGAGCGAGCGCGAGATCACCGTGCCACGGCTCGGTCGGCTCGAGGCCGCGCCGGGGTTCCGGCTCGTCGCCGCGATGAACCCGTTCGACGCCGTCGGCACGGCGAGGATCTCCGGCGCGGTCTACGACCGGATGTGCCGGATCGCCGTCGGCTACCAGTCGACGGCCGACGAGACGATGATCGTGCGCCGTGCCATCGCAGCTGGCACCGACGAGCCCGACGGCGACCTCGACTGGATCGATCTCGCCGTCGAACTGGTGCGCGCGACGCGCACGCACCCCGACGTCCGCGTCGGCTCGTCGGTACGCGGTGCGATCGACATGGTGTTCGTGGCCAACTCGCTGGCCGAACTCCGCGAGCTCCCGGTGCTCGCGCCGAGGGTGTCGCTCGATGCGGCGCTCGTCGCGCTGTCGGGTCGCATCCGAGTGCGGGAGGGCACGACGCGGACGCCCGAGGACATCATCACCGAACTGTGGGAGTCGGTCTTCAACCGTTCGACCGGCGACGGAGGAGGCGACCCCGAGGGAAAAGCGAACGCCCCGACTGGGGCCACGACCTCCCACTGAAGTCGCCTCCGGCCAAGGAGGGCGATGAGGCCGACGACGAGGTCGCCTCGGCGCGCAAGAAGACCACGTCGCGGCGTGAGCTCGCTCAGCAGCCGCAGTTCGACGAGGTCTCTCCCGAGGTCGGCGAGATCGACGAGGCGGCGGTCGAGCAGGCGATGCAGGACGATCCCGACGAGATGCTCGCGATGCTCGCCGACCTCACGGGCGCGACCGATCAGAAACTGCGCGAGCTCGCTCGACGTCTCGCCGGTCGGCTGTTCCTCGATGTCGCGAGGCGTGGGCCGGCGCGGCCACGCGGGACCGGCAAACTCACGACGCAGCGGTATCGGCCCGACGGCGGCGATCTCGATCTCGATGCCAGCCTCGACGCGGTGTTGACCGCGCGCAGCTCGGGGAGCGCCGTCGACCCCGACGATCTGCGGGTTCGGTCGTGGTCGACGCCCGGCACGGCGATCTGTCTGCTGGTCGACCGCAGCGGATCGATGGGCGGCAAACCGCTGGCCACCAATGCCGTCGCCGCGTCGGCGGTCGCGTGGCGGGCTCCCGACGACTACTCGGTGCTGTCGTTCGGCAAGGACGTCGTGGCCGCCAAGTCGCAGGACGTCGGCCAAGTCGAACGAGGCGGTCGTCGACGCGGTGCTCGCGCTCCGTGGTTTCGGGACGACCGACGTCGCAGGCGCGCTGATGGCGGCACGTGACCAGCTGTCGCGGTCGACGGCGGCGCGCAAGATCACGGTGTTGCTGTCCGACTGTCGAGCCACCGTCGACGGTGACGCGATCGGCGCCGCAGCCGGGCTCGACGAACTCGTGATCGTCGCGCCGGACGAGGACAGCGAGGAGGCCGAGTTCCTCGCTCGCATGACCGGCGCCCGCATCACGACCGTTGCGGGACCGTCCGACGCTGCCGCCGCCCTCACCCGGGTGCTCGACACCTGAGCCGGATGCGGGACGGCGTCAGGTGCAGGAGATGTTGCTGTCGGGCACGACGCCGTAGACGATGTCCTCGGTCTCGACCTCGGGGACCGTGTCGAACGGGACCAGCTCGGTCGACGGGAACGCTGTCGGGGACCGTCGTCGTCGTGGTGGCGATGTCGGGGTCGAGGACCGGCACCGTGGTGGCGGGCACCGTGACGTCGCCCGATTCGCCCGTTGCGAGGTCGATGACCTGCTCGGGTCGGTCGGCGAGGGTGACCTCGCCGCGGAACAGCTGCAGCACGGCCTGCATGTTGCTCGCCGCCGAGTCGCGGTTCGAGCACCGAGTTGCCCTGGATCGTCGTGCCTCGCGCCTCGATCTGATACGTCGTGATGTCGGCCGGATCGGAGTTCTGCAGCACGCCGGCGAACTCGAGGATCTTGTCGAGGGTGAGTTCGTCGTCGGTGACGATGTAGTCGCGGCTCACGTCGAACAGCGGCGCGGACGACGTCGGGCGAGAACGCGTTCGACAGCAGCTCGTCGCCGACGCGACGGATGAAGTCCTGCTGGCGTGAGATGCGCCCGAGGTCGGAGGTGCCGTCACGTTCCCAGCGGCCGTCCTCGGTCTGGTACTCCATCTTGCGCGACCGCACGTAGGCGAGGGCGTGTTCGCCGCTGAACGTGAAGCACCCGGGCTCCGAGCACGACCAGCCCGGTCGCGCCGTCGCGCACCGGCGTCTCGAACGGAACCGCGACACCGTCGACGGCGTCGACGAGCTCCTTGAACGCACAGAAGTCGACCTGGACGAAGTGGTCGGTCTCGATCCCGAAGTTCTGTCGGATCGTGTTGATCAGCCGCTGCGGATCGTCACGTTCGTACGCCTCGTTGATCCGACCCTTGCTCGACCGACCGTCGATCTTCAGCCACAGGTCGCGGGGGAACGACAGGACCGCGACCTGGTTGGTGGCGGGGTTGACGCGCCACATCATGATCGTGTCGCTGCGCTCGCCGAGACCCTCGCGGTCGCCGAAGGCCGGCGCATACGGCGAGTCCGGGTCGAGGCAGGCGTTGTTGTCGGCGCCGGTGATCAAGATGTTGCGGGCACCGGGCTCGGCCGGTGGGAAGGTCTCGACCGGGACGTTCGGATCGACGCGGCTGCGTCCGGCTCGGACGTCGTCGGCGGACGGGCCATCGGCGGCACCGTCGCTCCGACCGACGACGCCGACTCGGCGGCTGCCCCGGCCGGTGCGACGTCGGTGGGCTGATCGAGGGCGACGAGTTGGCGATCCTCGAGTTGCTGCTGGGCGAACCAGACGAGCCCGGCGGCGATCGAGGCTGCCGCCGGCTGCGCACGCGACACCGGCGATCAGCAGCCGTTGCGGCCAGGTGCGGCGGAGCGGCGGCCGCTCGTCGTCGTGCGTGTTCTCGGCTGCCATGACCGACGAGACGATAGCCAGTCGAATCCGCACGCTCAATCGGCGCGGCGGGCGATCCTGCGGGATCCTCAGCAACGGCGGATCAGGGAAGGACGACGACCTTGGTGCCGACCCAGGCCCAGTTCCACATCCACTGGCGTCGCGGGTCGCCTGACGCACGCAGCCGGCCGACAGCGGCGTGCCGAGCTGCCAGATCGACTGCAGCGGGACGCCGTACTTCTTCGGGATCTCGTGGAAGCCGATGTTGCCGCCCTCACAGCCCTTGGTGAAGCGGATCATGTAGCCCCACTTGACGGCCGGGTTCTGAATCGAGTTGGTGTAGCGCGAGCGGGAGAACACGCGGTACTCGCCGACGCGCGGGTCGCACCACTTCAACTTGCCCGACACCAGGTGCGTCTTGAGCACGGTGCCGTTGCTGTCGACCGCCCAGACCCGCTGACGCGACTTCGAGTAGACGACGCGACGTCCGGATGCCGGAGTTGGCCGGGAGCACCCAGGACGGAATCGTCGGGGGAGGCGGCGGGAGCGTCGTGGTGGTGGTCGTCGGCGGGGGAGGCGGCGTTCTGCGTCTGCACCGTCGAGCCGGGCCGTGAGCCGGCTTCCAACGGGTCGCCGTTGGCCGGGAGGCCGAACGGATCGACGGTCGTGGTGGTCTCGGTCGGGCACGCGTGGTCGCGTCGGGGACCGTGGTCGGTCGTCGGGGATCGAGTCGTCGGCGGGGCGGCAACCGCGATCGTTCCGACCGTCAGCACCGACGACGCGGCGATGATGACCGCTCCGACCCGGATGCGAAGGTCCCCAACTCGCGCACGCATGACCACGACGTTAGCGGCGATCGGGTGTCGTTCGTCACCCAACCGCAAACTACATGACAGTAGTATGACGATCCGGTCGATGCGGCGGGATGGTCAGTCGGCGATCGGCGGCGATCGGTCGACGTCGCAGGTGAGCGAGCCGTCGTCGGCCGTGGCGATCGAGACCTCCGCGATCGTCCCGGCGGCGGCGAGGTCGGCGAGCCCGGCGTCGAGCGCGGCGTGCGTCGACTCGCGGCGCCGGATCTCGACCGACTCGACGTCGGCGCGCTGGCTCACCTTGGCCTCCGACTTGGCACGTCGCACGAGGGTCAGCACCTCGATCGTCGGATCGATCAGCGCGGCGTCGCCGCCGAGACCCGACGGCGCCGGCCATGTCGGCCGCGTGGATGCTCGTGTCGTGCCACCAGCTCCACGCCTCTTCGGTCGCGAACGGGAGGAACGGGGCGAGCAGTCGCTGCAGCGACGACAGCGCCTCGCGCAGCGCCCGTCGCGCCGAGGCAGCAGCCTCCGGCCCCATCGCCTCGTACGCCCGATTCTTGACCAGCTCGACGTAGTTGTCGCAGAACCACCAGAAGAACGACTCGGTGCGCTCCAGGCCGCGGGCGTAGTCGAACGCCTCGAACCCGGTCGTCGATTCGGCGATCACCGCGTCGACCTTGGCGAGCATCGACCGGTCGATCGGGTCGGTGACCGTGTCGGCGAGCGGCGCGTCCATGTCGACGTCGCCGAAGGACAGCACGAACTTGCTGACGTTGAGCAGCTTGTTGGCGAGCTTGCGTCCGACCTTCATCTGGTCTTCGGAGTAGGCGGTGTCGACGCCGGGCCGACCCGACGCCGACCAGTAGCGCACCGCGTCGGTGCCGTACTGGTCGAACAGGTCCATCGGTGTGACGACGTTGCCCTTCGACTTCGACATCTTCTTGCGGTCGGGGTCGAGGATCCAGCCCGACAGCGCGGCGTGCGTCCAGGGCGCGACGTCGAACTCGTGGTGGCTGCGGGTGATGGTCGAGAACAGCCAGGTGCGGATGATGTCGTGGCCCTGCGGGCGCATGTCGTACGGGAAGACGCGGTCGAACAGCCCGTCGTCCTCTTCCCAGTGTCCGGCGATCATCGGCGTGAGCGACGACGTGGCCCACGTGTCGAAGATGTCGGGGTCGCCGGTGAAGCCGCCGGGCTGGTCGCGCTGGTCGGCGGTGTAGCCGTCGGGGACGTCGGTCGACGGGTCGATCGGGAGGAGGTCCTCGCTCGGGATCAGCGGTTCGTCGTACTGCGGCTCGCCCGCTGCGTCGAGGGGGTACCAGACCGGGATCGGCACGCCGAAGAACCGCTGCCGGCTGATCAGCCAGTCGCCGTTCAGGCCCTCGACCCAGTTCTCGTAGCGGTGGCGCATGTGGTCGGGGTGGAACGTGACCTGGGTGCCACGCTCGACCAGGGCGGTACGCAGGTCGGTGTCGCGGCCGCCGTTGCGGATGTACCACTGGCGCGACGTGACGATCTCGAGCGGGCGCTCGCCGCGCTCGTAGAACTTGACCGGATGCTGCAGCGGCCGGGGCTCGCCGATGAGGATGCCCTGCTCGGTCAGCTGTTCGACGACGGCGCGCTGCGCCTGGTTCGGGTACTTGCCGGCGATCAGCGCGTAGGCCTCGGGGTCGACGCCGTCGGGCGCGTCGGCGAGCAGCCGGCCGTCGCGGCCGATGATCACGCGCATGCCGAGCTGCAGCTCGCGCCACCAGGTGACGTCGGTGGTGTCGCCGAACGTGCAGATCATCGCGATGCCGGTGCCCTTGTCGGGCTGGGCGAGCTCGTGGGCCTGGATCTCGACCTCCTGGCCGTAGAGCGGCACGATCACCTCGGTGCCGAAGTGCGGCTGGAAGCGTTCGTCGTCGGGGTGCGCGACGAGGGCGACGCAGGCCGCGAGCAGCTCGGGGCGAGTCGTGTCGATCTCGATCTGGCCCGATCCGTCGGCCTTCTGGAACGGGATCTTGTGGTACGCGCCCGGCGCTCGCGGTCTTCCATCTCGGCCTGGGCGACGGCGGTGCGGAAGTCGATGTCCCACAGCGTCGGTGCCTCCTGGCTGTACGCCTCGCCGCGTGCGACGTTGCGCAGGAAGGCGCGCTGGCTGACCCGCCGCGACCGCTCGTCGATCGTCGCGTAGTGCTGGGTCCAGTCGACGCTCAGGCCGAGCCGTCGATAGAGCTCCTCGAACACCTTCTCGTCCATCTCGACGAGTTCGTCGCAGAGTTCGAGGAAGTTGGGACGCGAGATCGGCACGGCCTGGTGCTTCTTCGGCGGGTCACCGCGGAACGGCGGCTCGAAGCCCTCTTCGTACTGCTCGTGGGGATCGCAGCGGACGCCGTAGAAGTTCTGGACGCGTCGCTCGGTCGGCAGGCCGTTGTCGTCCCACCCCATCGGGTAGAAGACCGCCTTGCCGCGCATCCGCTGGTAGCGGGCGATCGAGGTCGGTGTGGGTGTAGCTGAACACGTGCCCCATGTGCAGCGAGCCGCTGACGGTCGGCGGAGGCGTGTCGATCGAGAAGACGTCGTCCCGGACGGCCGACGTGTCGAAGCGGTAGGTGCCATCGGCGTCCCACTGGGCGGCCCAGCGGTCTTCGATGCCGTCGAGTGTCGGCTTGTCGGGAATGTTCGCCATAGTCGCAGCGCAGAGGCTACCGAGCCGCACCTCGCGCCGAGCCCGATCCGTTTGCGTTGCGATTTCGGCCGTCCGGAGCCGCCGAAATCGCAACACAAACGGTCGGGGGCGGGACTCGTACACTCGGTGCCGTGCTGCACCTGTATGACACTGCGACCCGCTCCGTGCGTGAACTGGCTCTTCGTGAGCCGGGCAAGGTCAGCATCTACCTGTGCGGGCCGACCGTGTACGGCCCCGCGCACCTCGGTCACGGTCGGGCGACGCTCAGCTACGACATCCTGCGCCGCTATCTCGAGTGGTCCGGCCTCGACGTGCGGCTCGTCTCGAACGTCACCGACATCGACGACAACATCATCAACCGCGCGCAACCGCGAGGATCGCCCGTGGCAGGACATCGCCACCAAGTGCGAGGCGATGTGGTTCAAGGCGATGGACGGCATCGGCGTCCAGCGGCCCGACGACATCCCGCACGCCACCGAGTACGTCGACGAGATGGTCGAGCTGATCGGCGAACTGGTCGCGCTCGACAAGGCGTACGTCACCGACGACGGCGTCTACATGGATGTCGAGTCGGTCGACGACTACGGGCTGCTCGCGTTCCAGACGCTCGACGACATGCGTGCCGGCGGCGGCGACCGCGAGGTGTTCGGCGCCGACCAGAAGCGACATCCGGCCGACTTCGTGCTGTGGAAGTTCTCCAAGCCCGACGAGCCGGCGTGGCCGTCGCCGTGGGGCGACGGCCGTCCCGGGCTGGCACAGCGAGTGCGTCGTGATGAGCCTCGACCTGCTCGGCGAGGGCTTCGACCTGCACTGCGGCGGCCAGGACCTGCGGTTCCCGCACCACGAGAACGAGCGGGCCCAGGCGGTCGCGCTCGGCAAGACGTTCGCCAACCACTGGATGCACAACGGGTTCGTCGTCGACGCCGAGGGCGAGAAGATGTCGAAGTCGATCGGCAACGTGTCGAACCTGCTCGACCTGATCGAGCACTACGACCCGCGCGCCTATCGACTCGTGCTGCTGCAGTCGCACTACCGCAGCCCGGTCAAGCTCGGCCAGGCCGACGATCGATCAGGCGGTCGCGTCGCTCGCCGGACTCGACGCGTTCGCCGCGCGCGCGGCCGAGCGTCGGCGGCCGCCGATCCCGATCCGGCGGTCCTCGACGCGTTCCGAGCGGCGATGGACGACGACCTCGACACGCCCAAGGCGATGGCGCTCGTGTTCGACACGGTGCGCGCGGCGAACGCGGCGATCGACGCCGGTGACGACTCGGCGCCGCGCTCGTGGCGGCCGTGTTCGAGATCTGCACGGCGGTCGGCCTCGAGCTGTCGGCGGGCGGCGGCGATGTGCCGGACGATGTCGCCGCGAAGGCCGCGGCGCTCGACCAGGCGCGGGCCGACAAGGACTACGCGGCCGCCGACGCGATCCGCGCCGAACTCCAGGCCGACGGCTGGACCGTCGAGACCACCAAGGACGGCACCACGGTCCGTCGCTGATCGGAGGTTCGTCGGGTCCGCTCGAGGGCGCGAGCGCGTTGGCGACGGCTGGGCCGACGGCGGCCCATGGGTACGGAGTGCGAACGTGCTCGTGTGCGCACGCTGGTCGAGTGTCCGCCGTCACACCCGAATCGTTCGAACTCGCGATCCGTTCCGTGACGGATCTGTCGCGAAGTTACCGCCGGGTAGACACCGTGGTTACTGACGGGTAACTTAGAGGTATGAGCGAATTCTCGATGGCCCTCAACGAAGACCAGCTGACCCTCCAGAAGTGGGTCCACGACTTCGCCGAAGACGTGATTCGCCCGGCCGCGGAGGAGTGGGACGAGAAGGAGGAGTTCCCGTACCCGATCGTCGAGCAGGCCGCGAGATCGGCCTGTACGGCTGGGAGTTCATGGCCGAGGCGATGTTCAACGACCCGACCGGCCTCTCGATGCCGATCGCGATCGAGGAGCTGTTCTGGGGCGACGCCGGCATCGGCATGGCGATCATGGGCTCCGGCCTCGCTGCCGCCGGCATCGCCTCGTCGGCCACGCCCGAGCAGCTGATGGAGTGGGTGCCGCAGTGCTACGCGAACGAGAAGGGCGAGCTCGCGCTCGGCGCCTTCGCCGCCTCCGAGCCCGACGCCGGATCCGACGTCGGCGGCTACCGCACGTCGGCCGTGTACGACGAGAAGACCGACGAGTGGGTGCTCAACGGCACCAAGGCGTGGATCACCAACGGCGGCATCGCCGACATCCACGTCGTCGTCGCCGTGGTCGACCCCGAGCTCGGCTCGAAGGGTCACGCCAGCTTCGTCGTGCCGCCCGGCACCAAGGGCCTGTCGCAGGGCCAGAAGTACAAGAAGCACGGCATCCGTGCGTCGCACACCGCCGAGGTCGTGCTCGACGACGTGCGCGTTCCCGGCCGCTGCCTGCTCGGTGGCAAGGAGAAGCTCGACGAGCGCCTCGCCCGGGTCCGCCGCGGCGAGAAGGGCAACGCCCAGGCCGCGATGCAGACCTTCGAGGCGACCCGCCCGGCCGTCGGCGCCCAGGCGCTCGGCGTCGCCCGTGCCGCCTTCGAGTACTCGCTCGAGTACGCCAAGGAGCGCGAGGCGTTCGGTCGCAAGATCATCATGAACCAGTCGATCGCGTTCATGCTCGCCGACATGGCGACCGAGATCGAGGCCAGCCGCGGCCTGATCTACCGGGCCGCCTGGCTCGGCAAGAACGGCACGTTCGAGAACGCCGAAGGCTCGATGGCCAAGCTCAAGGCCGGCCGCACCGCCACCTGGGTGACCGAGCGGGCGATCCAGATCCTCGGCGGCTACGGCTACACCCGCGAGTACCCGGTCGAGCGCTGGCACCGCGATGCGAAGATCCACGACATCTTCGAAGGCACCGAGCAGATCCAGCAGCTCGTCATCAGCCGGGCGATATCAGGCCTGCGTATCGAGTGATTCTGAGTCTGACGATCGGCGATTTCGGTCGCTGATGGCCATCCGAACGTATGTTCGTAGCCATCCCTAGAATCATCCCTAGGGTTTTCTCGATCTCGAGCGTAGTGTTGTCGCCCATGGCGACGATCCGCGAGAAGAAGCCTGGCGTGTGGGAGGTTCGTGTCTTCACGGGCACCGACGCGCGTGGCAAGCCGACGCAGACCTCGCGGACCGTGCGCGGCAGCAAGCGCGACGCCGAACGTCTCGCCGCCTCGTTGGAGGTCGGCGCGGGCAGCGCGTCGCCGGCCGGTCGCAAGGTGTCCGACGTGCTCGACGCGTGGATCGATCAGAACCTCGACACGTGGGCGCCGGCGTCGGCGCGCGATCAGCAGAGTCGCGTGCGCTCGATCAAGAAGGACAAGATCGCGACGATCCCGATCGCGCAGTTGTCGATCGCCGACGTCGAGCGCTGGCACACGCGGCTCCGTCGCGACGGGATGCAAGACGCCGGCATCCGCAACCAGCACGGCGCGCTGAGTGCCGCGTTCGGTCAGGCGATTGCGGTGGGGCTGGGTCAGCCAGAACGTCGTGGCGATGGCGCAACGCAAGACGACCAAGAAGCAGCCCAGGGGAGTGATGTCGCTCGACGACGTCCGAGCGGCGATCGCTGCGGCAGCGGAGTTCGACCCGGCTGCTGCGTTGGCGCTGCGCCTCGCCGCGATGACCGGCGCACGTCGTGCCGAGTTGGCCGCGCTTCGGTGGACCGATGTCGACGAGGACGGGATGCTGACGATCGACTCGGCGATCGAGGTGATCCGTCATCCGGGTGCGCCGCGCGAGTTGAACGATGCGCCGACGAAGACCGGCAATGCGCGGACGATGACGCTCGACCCCGACACGCTGAACGCGATCTGGGAGCTGCGTCGTGAGCGCGAGCCGTACGGCCCGTGGATGTTCGGCGTCGGCCCCGATCTCGTCCCGCCGGATCACATCGGTTGGTGGTGGACGCGGGCGCGCAAGAACTCGGGCATCGACATGAAGTGGCGCCTCCACGATCTCCGCCACTGGTCGGCCACCGTCTCGATCGGCCAAGGCCACGACGTCCGCACCGTCGCCGGCCGCCTCGGCCACTCGAACCCGGCGATGACGCTGCGCGTCTACGCCCACGCCTTCGCCGCCGCCGACCAAGCCCTCGCCGCCGGCCTCGGCGACCTGCTGCGCGAGGTGACGAGGTCTCCAAGAGCAATGTTGGGCCTCACTGAGCCGAGCGAATGCAATGATGCGTGAGAGAACGTTGTTTGCGTCGTGCGCTGGGCTGCTGGAGGGATCTGTCATCCGCCCATCTCCGCATTCCTTCTGGACTCCGGATGCGGACAGCGCGATCGACTCTTGACTGAAACTTGAGGCGAGGCCGCGGAGAATGTTACATTCTAGAGGCGGCGAGCAGAGTGAGACCTCAAGACAGAACCCCACACCGTAGCTGGCTGGAGACGCGAAGCAACCAATCACCTAGCTGTGGTGTGAGTGCCGAGGACCTTGCGGTCGCCGAGACGGGTACCTGCGCGCGGCGGGCAATCACCAGCCACCACGCAATCCTCGCGCAGAATTCCCTTCCTTGGTGGGTCGAAGCGAGGCGGCGTTTGACGACACTCATCAGACCTCGTTTCGGCCGGCAGAATGAGCGCTGAAGCCATTCGTCGGCGACAGGCGTCTAGAGGAGTCAGGGATGAGGACGTCGCAAAGGCGTTGGCCCATCTAGGAAACGTTCTTCTCTCTAGCCATCCAGCATAGAAAGGCCTCGCTGTAGGTAGACAGCCAAGGCTTGGCCCATCGTCGTCTTCGCAGCGTCGTGGTTCCGAGTTGTTCCTCAATGAAGTGAAACGGCTCAAGGATTCTTGCATTCCTGTTGGCCATGAAGGCGCTCAACCCGGAAGCGCTGTACTGTCCGACGACCCGATCGACGTCGTCCTCTTCCGGAGCGAGGATGCGGCCTAAGTACCAGGCCCGGTATTGCTCCGCTTGGTCAGCTGAGATCGTGTTCTCAGCAGTCGTTAGTGCTCTCGCGTAGTCGTAGCTTAGGTTTTCGGCGGCTAATAAGCCCTCCTCCGTATTCAGAAAATCACCCATGGTCAAGCCTTCGACTCGAGTTGACGAGACGCGAGCGTAATCGCAGTACAGAACTGCACGCCATTCATTAGGTACCGCTTCCGCCTGCGCACGACCTCGATGTCAGGAACAGCGACTACACCCATCGTCGAGAAACGAAACGGCTCTGTCCCTGCGGCTCTGTTCGGACGTGCCAGTCGATGTCTCTTGGCGTGGATCCTGGATGCACCATTCGAATGTGGGTTCAGTTGCGACTTCAACTAGGCCGCGACTCGCAACGACCCGCTTGTTGCAGATCCGGTCAACCATCGCGTCCAGATACAACAAGCCGGCTCGGCGCGCGTCAGAATTGGTCCGAAGCGCACTCAATGATGGGTGAACTGAGTTCTCGCAAGGAATCAGAACCAGGAGCCCGTCGACTGGTTCTCAATCCGTCGGGGGATGACTTCGGTGGTCAGGATTCCGGCCAACTCGGATTGCCCGGCGCCAGCCGCGGAGCAGACAACCAGGTCCTCCTTTGTAACCAGGAGGCGCCGGAGCCGTTCGAGGTCCTTCTTGCGGTCGGTGAAGAGCACTCTTTCAACGGTTACATCGACTTCTTGGTGTGCGACGGTGATCGAGCGAAACTTGGAGTGAGCCTTCAGTGCCTCTGCAATGAAGGGTTTGTTCCCATCTGACGCCCGATGAGCGTGGTGGGGGCCCCAGCCTCGTGGGCCTGACGTCGCAACGAGCCCTAAGCCGAGCGGGCCTGGTCCGAAAACGATCACCGAGAAACTCATTTGTAGACACCTTTGCCGTTCAAGATCAGGGCGTGATCGGCTAGAGATTCAGATCGTTGCACCGGTGCTTCTCAAAGCACTTCGCCCTGGTAGTACTTTAGCCGATCCGTCTCCGTCGGCCTGCCAGGCCCTAACGCGTTGGCTTGCAGAACTCGACTTCGAGGTTCTGCCGAATCTTGCGCGATTGGACACGTCGGCCGTGTCCGGATTCGAGGACCTCGACGCGGTGTGATCTTCGGTCACATCTGATCGTCCGTCTGGTGTCCGCTGATGTCCGCCAGTATCCGTTGGTGTGCGTTGGTGCCGGATCGTCCGGAACCCCAACAAACACGGGGCTTGCGGGGTGAATGACATGGGTGTACTTCTGATGGTCCATGTCGTCGCTGGAGGAGTTCGCTGAGTCGGAGGAGCACCCGCTTCTCACGATGCGCGAGGCCACCAAGATCCTGCGCATCGGCCGCACGCTCGGCTACCAACTCGCTCACGAGTACCTGAACTCGGGCGGCACGTCCGGGCTGCCGGTGATCCGGTTCAGCAAGGAGTGCTACCGGGTTCCGCGCTGGGCGCTGATCGAACTCGTGACGACCGGCCGGGTCGTGCGGCTGTGCGATGCGGAGGCACCCGTCGAGGGAGCCTCCGTTGCACGCTGACCCGACCCGCCGCACGATCGTCCTCGGTCCGCGAGCGCACGAGCTGCGCGCCTACGTCGGCTCGACGGCGTGGGCCGTGCTCGAAGAGATGATGCAGCGCTCGACCGGCGACGGCGATCACGTCGTCGCTCAGGTGTCGATCCGCTCGCTCGCCTCGTCGCTCGGACTCGCGAAGGACACCGTCGCTCGCGCCGTTCGTCGGCTCCGCGACCTCGGCGTGATCCAAGCCGAGCAACGCCGCTCCGACAGCGGTGTCTTCCAGACCGGCTCCTACCGACTCGACGTCCCGACCGTCTGCCTCACCGTCGACACATCAACGACGACGAACCACCGACGACCTCACCCGACAACACACCGTCGAACCACCAACACCCCGAGCACCACCGACACGGTCAACACGACCGACACCGGCCAACTCTCCCTCACCTTCAACTCCTGAAGGAACACCCCCCATGACCGAACCAACCACTCCACAACACACAAATCAATAACCCGTAGACAGGTGCCCGCCGGCGGTCGGGACCGATCATGATCCGGGTGACGACGCTGTTCGCTCGCACCGCCGGAGCAACGGCGGCCTACTACGGCGACTACCTCACCAAGAACAGACAGTGAGCTTCCCGGCCGGTGGACCGGGCAAGCAGGCACCCGACCTCGGACTCATCGGCGAGGTCACACCCGACGCGTCTCGAAGCGGTCCTGTCGGGTCGTCACCCGTTCACCGGGGAGTCGCTCGGTCGGGAACTGCTCGATCGCATCGACCAGAAGGGCAACGTGATCAAGGCGGTCGCCGGCTACGACGCGACGTTCTCGGCACCGAAGTCGGTGTCGGTGCTGTGGGGACTCACCGGCGACGAGGGCTTCGCCGAGTGCCACGACCGCGCCGTCGACGCGGCGATCGAGATGATCGAGAAGTACGGCTCGACGACCCGCATCCGCTCGAACGGGACACGGCTCCATCCCGAAACCGGCGGGCTCACGATCGGCGTGTTCCGCCAGTCGACGAGCCGAGCCGACGACCCGCAGCTCCACACCCACGTCGTCATCTCCTCCAAGGTCCAGACCGCCGACGGCCGCTGGTACGCGCTCGACGGCCGAGTGTTGAAGCGGCATCAGCAGGCGTTCGGCTACTTCTACCAATCGGTCCTGCGCGCCGAGCTGACCGCCCGCTACGGCGTCGCGTTCGACTCCGATCGTCAACGGCCAAGCCGAGATCGCCGGCGTCCCGACCGAGCTGCTCGCACCAGTTCTCGAAGCGAGCCCACGACATCGCCGTCGAGATGGACCACCGCGTCGCCGAGTTCATCGACACGCAACGGCCGCGAACCGAGCCGACCGCGAGTTCTCCGCGATGGAACGCGAAGCATCCGGCGACACCCGAGCCCGCAAGACCGGACTCGGCGCCACCGAACTTCGAGCACGGTGGACACGAGAAGCCGCCAGCCTCGGCCACGACCCGATCTCACTCGTCGACGCCGTCGAACGCCGAGGCACAGCAGCGGCCGCTCGAAGCATCGCCGATCGCGGTCGCCGACGTTCTCGAAGCTGCTCGCCGAACGCAGGTCGACGTGGAACCGCCTCGACGTGCTGCGCGCCATCTCCGACCTCGCCACACCGCAACCCGGCCACGACGCCACCACCTGGGCGGCCGCGCTCGACCAAGCCGTCGACACCGTGCTCGACGCCTGCATCGACCTCGACCCCGCCGCACCGAACTCGCCGCGCCGATCATCCGATGGGCGGGCGCTGCACATCGAGCCCGATCGCACGACCAGGCGACCAGCGAGCACGTCCTCGCCCAGGAAGAGCGGATCATCACCTGGGCGCTCGACGCCCAAGCCGGCGACGCCGGCAGCCGTCGACGACGGTCACCGACCACGCGCTCGACGACGGTCAACACGACGCCGCGAGCGCGGTCGCGGGACACGATCGGCTCGTGCTCGTCGTCGGCCCGGCCGGTGCCGGCAAGACACGCATGCTCCAAGCCGCCGTCACCGATCTCCACGCACAGACCCGACCGGTGATCGGGTTCGCACCGACGGCCAAGGCGGCCCGTGTCCTGGAAACCGAGACCGGCATGCCGGCCGACACCGTCGCCAAGCTCCTCTACGAACTCGACCACCCCGACCCGAACCGATCGTGGTGGGACTGCCGGGCCGGGCACGACGGTGATCGTCGACGAGGCCGGCATGTTGAACACCGCCGACCTCCACCGACTCGTCGTCCACGCCGAACAACGCCAGTGGCGACTCGCCCTCGTCGGCGACCCGCACCAACTCCAAGCCGTCGGCCGCGGCGGCATGTTCCAAGAACTCTGCTACCACCGGCCGCACGATCGAACTCGAACACCTCCACCGCTTCACCAACGAGTGGGAAGCCACCAACTCACTCCGCCTCCGCGCAAGGCGACCCCGAAGCACTCCACTTCTACAACACCTTCGGACGCATCCGAGCCGGCACGTTCGACGACCACCTCGACACGATCACCGACGCCTGGACCCGATGCCGCGACGACGGCGAGACGATCTCGATCACGACCACCCGCAACGAACACGTCGCACGCCATCAACCACCACATCCAACAACGCCGCATCGAAGCCGGCGAACTCGACCAGAACACGCTCACCCCGATCGACGACGACTGGGCGATGGTCGGCGACATCGTCGCCACCCGCCGCAACGACCGACGACTCCGCACCACCACCGGCGAACCCGTCCGCAACCGAGAACGCTGGACCATCACCGACACCAACCCGAACGGTGAGATCACCGTGACCCGACTCGACGGACACGGCACCATCACCCTCCCCGCCGACTACGTCCGCCAACACGTGCAGCTCGCCTACGCCACCACCGAACACGGCGCCCAAGGCGACACCGCCGACCGCAGCATCACCCTCGCCACCACCGCCACGACCGGCCGCGGCCTGTACGTCGGCATGACCCGAGGCCGCGACGAGAACCACGCCCTCGTCGTCACCGACACACCCGACCTCGCCGAAGCGATCAGCATCCTCGAAGCAGCCATCGCCATCGACCGAGCCGACATCCCCGCAACGACCCACCGTCGAACTGCTCGCCGAAGCCGTGCCGAGGTCGGGGCCACGGCCTCGTGTCCAGATCCCCGATTGGTTCGACGAGTTGCGGGCGACGGCCGAGGAGCAGCGTCGAGCCGCCCAACACGCGCTCGACGAACGAAACGCCGAGCGGGCCGCGGACGAAAGACGAGTGGCCGAAGCAAGCCGCGACCTGCCCGCAGCCGAGGCGGCGCACGCCCCGTTCAACGAGAAGGTCGTCGCCGCGAAGCACGTCGTGAGCGAGTCGCAGTCAGCGCTGTGGAATGCCGAGTTCGAGCTGCGCAAGTCCGGCCGAGTTCACCGTCGATCAGCTCGCCGCGATGTCGAGGCAGCCACCGACGTCCTCGCCGTCGCCAACGATCGTCTGGCACGAGCCGAGGAACTCGCCGCACCGACCCGTGCGCCACTCGATGACCTCCGCAAGATCATCGACGACCACCGCCAGTTCGACTCGACCCGCCGAATCCTCGATGAATGGAACGACCTCGACGGCGCCGCCGATCGGGCCAACGAACTCTGCCAAGCCCTCGACCAATGGAAGCACTGGGCGAACGGCCGCGATGTCAGCTCAGCAGACTTGGGCGACATCGCTTCCGCCCTTGCGGATCACCATGAACTTCCCGGAACGGGTCAGCTCGGCGAATCACTCGCTCGATGGGCCGACTCTCAAGGAGTCGAACTCCAACGGCCGAAGCCGCAGCTGCCGTCGATCGAAATGGGCATCGATCTCTGAGCCAGCATGCCGCGGTAGGACAACCGTGTCCACAGGGAGCGATTGCGCAGCTCCGAATAGGGAATCAGAACAACGAGGCCGGGCCCAACGACCTCCCTCAGAGCGGATCTCAACGCCACCAACCGGACCAGCCGGGATGAACAAGCCTTCCCTGAAACCCCGACCTCATGGTGGATCCACGATGCCGGTGTCAATTACATGAGCGGCTATTCGGCGTTGACTGCTTGGCCGTAGCGCTGGCGAGCGGCTTCACCTGACGTGCCGACCATGGCGCCGATCGACGCCCACGAGTGCCCGTCGTGGCGGGCCTCGACGACCGCATTGCGGAGGACTCGTTCGGTCTCGGCTCGAGCCACGAATGCTTCGCGTACGGCTCGCAGGGCGGTTGCGTCGCGCAGATCGTCGGGCTCGATCTGCTCGAATCGAGCTGCGAGTTCGTCGGCGTTGTCGAGAATCTCTTGTGCGGTTCGGGGCATTGGAATCACCTGAGGTACTTCGGTCGTGCCGTCATGGCGTGGATGATGATCGGGCCATCGACGCTTTCGATCACACCGATCTCGAGCAGGCTGCCCGAGGTGTCGGCGCCGACGAACATCACGAAGCCGTCGTCGTAGTCGTCGACGAACATCGGATGGTTGAAGGCGTGGATCATTTCGTCGTCGTGGACGCCGTGTTTGCGAGCACTCGTCGCGATCAGCGGCGTTTCCACGACTCCAAGTTAGCTTGCCACGCCGGAAGACGCAAGCTAACTTGCAGCGATCGGGCGATCAATATCTTGAACTCGCCCGTCTTCGAGCCGGTTTCGCACGTCATGAACGACAGGTTGTAGTCGTCGGCCGACAGGTAGAACCTGCCGTCGTCGCAGCCGAGCGTGACCGTGGCCAACGCGACGATGGTCTGCCGCCAACGAGGGCGAGCTGCCATCCATCGGTCGGTCCGATCGGATCAACGGTGGATCAGGTCAACCTCACCGGCAACACGGGACCATGTCTGAGCATCGCAACGAGCGAACTTCGGCCCATCCCGATCACAGCGTGCGTCGACTCATCGATGCCGCCCGTCCGAAACACGGCAGCGGTGAGCGCCTCCACCGGCGCAGCGGCCGACTGCTTGATCTGATCGGGTTCCGTCGCTCGGATGTGGCCGTACCTGAGCGGGTCATGTGCGCCGCATCAGCTGGCGATATGGGTGCCCTCGGATGCCACCTCTGATCGGGCCGTCCGCCCGCCGATGCCGCAACACCGGCGGGTACCACAGCAGCGGGTCCGCGACCGCTGACGCTCTCATCGAGAATCGGATGGTGCTGCGTTCGCCCTCTGAGAGCGCCGACGAAGTCGCGCAGTGTCGACTGCCCAGACCATTCAGCGCTCTGGAGCACCTCGCAGTGCGCCTACTTGGCGACGGATATGGCGTCCGAGCCCTGGTGGGCATGTCACTCGGCGGCGGTGGCGGCCCCGTGGCATTTCTTGTACTTGTCGCCGCTGCCGCAGGGGCACGGGTCGTTGCGGCCGACCCCGGTGAAGCGCTGCTGGTCTTCGGCGGTGAGGAGGTCGTGTGCCTCGGCGGGGGAGCGTTCTTGGTGGAGCAGCTCGGACATTTTGCGCATCGGGCGGTCGACATGGTTGAAGAACTCTTTGTAGCCGGCGCACAGGTAGTTGAGTCCGTCCTCGCCGTCGGGAGTTCGGATGAACCGGTTACGGGGGCAGCCGCCGTGGCAGGCGAAGCGCACTTCGCAGTCGAGGCAGTACTGCGGCAGCGTGTCGCGTTTGGCCCGACCGAACGCGATCTGTTGCTCGGATGCGACGAGATCGATCATCGGGGTCTCGGCGATGTTGCCGAGCAGATAGTCGGGCTCCACGAAGTGGTCGCATGAGTAGACGTCGCCGTTGTGTTCGATGGTGAGCGCCAACCCGCAGGTTTCGGAGAACACGCACAGGGCTCCGGATTCGCCATGCCAGTTGGCGAGCGCGGTGTCGAACATCTGGACGTACACCTCGCCCACATCGGCTCGGATCCATTCGTCGAACACGTCGATGAGGAACCGGCCGTAGCCGTCCGCGGTGACACTGCGGTCGGTGACCTGGGTGCCTTCCTGGGTGTACAGCGGCCGCTTCTCCTTGCGCTCCGTACTCCACCCGAGGTTGGCGATCTGCAACAGCTCCTCGGTCGCCCGTTCCACGATCGGGATGAACTGAATGAACCGGACCCCCATATCGTCGCGAAAGAAGCGGTACACGTCGACACCATGGTCCTGGTTGGCGTCGTGCACCGTGCACAACACGTTGACGTCGACGTCGGCTGATCGAAGGTGTTCGTAGCCGGCCATCACCCGGTCGAACGAGCCCTGCTTGCGGGTGTCGACGCGGTACGTGTCGTGGATCTCCTTCGGGCCGTCGACCGACAAGCCGACGAGGAAATCGTGCTCCTTGAAGAACGCTGCCCACCGTTCGTCGATCAGCACACCGTTGGTCTGGATCGTGTACTGCACCTGCTGCCATGGTTGGCGGTGCTGCTCGACGAGCTCGATGGAACGCTCGAAGAAGTCGAGCCCCATCATGGTCGGCTCACCGCCCTGCCAGGCAACGGCCACCTCCCGAGTGCGGTGCCCTTCGAGCAGCTGGCGGATGTACATCTCGAGCATCTCGTCGGCCATCCGGAACCGATCGCCCGGATACAACATCTCCTTGGACAAGAAGAAGCAGTATTCACAATCCAGGTTGCAGATCGGCCCCGTCGGCTTGGCCAACATGTGAAACGCTGATGGTCGGTCAGGCCCCGTCAGTCGTTGATTCGTCATCGGTCAGCAAGCTCCTGCAATCTGAACCGAGACGTCGGCTCGGCGTTTCACCCATTGGCGTCGCATCCTCACACGCTCTGTCGGAGGGTGCGGTTCGTCTTTCTGCGAGTCCACGACATCGTGCCTGAGAATTTCGTCACCTTGTCCGCATGTGGAAATGCTCGTGGTTCCCATCCGATGTCCTCGTCTCGATTCCGTTGAGTTCGCCGACCGGCGCGGGCAAACGCCTCGCTGCTTCGACCATAGAGACCGAGGCGCGCACTGGGCACCCCCGCTTCGGAGACCCGACGGCGCACGCCGACGTGGCGGGCGACCCCCACCCCCCTTCCGTCTCCCTTTTGGGGGTTCCGTCTCTTCGAGCAGTGCACGAGGCTGAGGACAGCAGCACGGTCCGCCCAGCGGACCCGATGTGGCGATCTGACATTCCAGCGATCGAAACCTCCGAAGGAGACAATGCAATGCCTGACACACGACCGAATGTGCTGATCTTCCACGTCGACAACCTCGGCTACGGCGAGCTGGGCTGCTACGGCGGTGGCATCCTGCGCGGCGCGGATACCAAGCGGATCGATGAGTTCGCCGCTGACGGCTTCCAGATGATGAACTACGCGCCCGAGGCGCAGTGCAGCCCGACCCGCGCTGCGCTCATGACGGGCCGCTATTCGATTCGTTCGGGCAACACCAAGGCCACGGCGCCGGGTATGGCCGGTGGCCTCGTTGCCTGGGAGAAGACGATGGGAGACGTTTTCTCCGATGCCGGATATGCCACGTTGTGCATGGGGAAGTGGCACATCGGCGAGGGCGACGGGCGTTGGCCGACCGATCACGGCTTCGACGAATGGTACGGCCCTCCGTTCTCCTGGGATCCTGCGCTGTGGACCGACGACCCGTGGTACGACCCCGAACGCGACACCGTCGAGCACATGTACCAGGGCAAGAAGGGCGAACCCATCGAACAGTTGGGTGTCCTCGACTATGACCTCAAGATCAACGTCGATGTCGAAATGAACACACGGACCATGGACTTCCTCGAACGCCACGCCGACGGAGACAAGCCCTTCCTCGTCTATCACAACTATTCGCTGATGCACCTGCCGGTCCATCCGCGCGACGAGTACAAGGGCACGAGCGGACACGGCGATTGGGCCGACTGCCTGCTCCAACTCGACGGCGACTTCGGCATGATCCTCGACAAACTCGACGAACTCGGCCTCCGTGAGAACACGATCGTGATCTTCGCCGGCGACAACGGCAACGAGGAGTTCGGCCCTGACCGAGGAACGGCAGGTTTCTGGGAGGGCTCGTACTTCACCGGGATGGAAGGGTCGCTGCGGACGCCGTGCATCGTCCAGTGGCCCGGCCAGTTCGCTGCAGGCACGAAGAGCAACGAGATCATGCACTGCACCGACTGGTACACGACGTTGGCCAACGCTGCCAACATCGACGTGCCCGACGACCGCGAGATCGACGGTGTGGATCAGACGGCCTGGCTCGCCGGTGAGCAGGATGAATCGAACCGGGAAGGTTTCCTCTACTGGAACGCCGACCAGTTGTACGGCATCAAGTGGCGCAACTTCAAGCTGGCCCTGAAGCAACAGAAGTACCTGTTCGACCCGGCGCTCGACCTGGCTTTCCCTGCGATCATCAACCTCGACCTCGACCCCAAAGAACGCGAGAAATACAGCAGGTACTTCCACTCGTGGGTGATCGACCACGCCGCCCGACTCGGCCAGGAGTTCGCCGAGTCGGTCAAGCGCGAGGAACTGATCCCGGTCGGCGCTCCGCTCGACTTCGTGCCCAAGCACAATCCGGACGCTCCCGACCATCACACCGCGCACGCGGGAGGCTGACGACCCGTCTCGCGGCCGCGCCCAACGCAACCTGCCCTGGCAATCGACGTCGGCTCACGTCGGCGTCGTCTGCCCAGATCAACCTCGCCGTGTTCGACAAGCCGTCGAGGCCGATCCCTCGCTCGGCGAACGAGAGGAATACCGGGCGATCCTCGACGGCGATCGTGAGGCCATCGGCGCAGTGGGCCTCGAGCGGGTCGTGTTCGCACTGGTCGATCTGCACACCGGCATCACACCCGAGCAGTTCAACGCTCGCGTGGCGGCGTTCTTCGCCGAAGCCACCCATCTCGAACGCAGCGTACCGTACCGCCAGCAGCGATATCAGCCGATGCTCGAGCTGATGGACGAGCTGCGCGCACGGGCTTCGACTTCTACATCTCCAGTGGAGGCGGCGCCGATTTCGTCCGCGTGATTGGAAAGGACTTCTACGGCGTCGGGCCAGAAGGTGTTGTCGGGTCCCAAGTCCAGTACGAGATCGACCGCAACGACGATGGCTCGCTGCGACTGTTGCGGACCGGCAAGGGCGTCGAGCTCCCTTTCCCAGAATCGAACCATGAAGGAGACACCTCTCGGTGTCGAGCAGTGGTGTTGCGATGAGCGTCTACATCGTTCGTCGCCGATCGACGACGAAGTGACGCAGGCAACCCATGCCAAGGAGTTCGAGTTGCGCCGACCCTTCAGATGGCTTGCACGCCTCATGGCAGCACCACTCGCCGACGACTTCGCCGAAGAGATCGAACGACTCGCTGAACGCCTCGCTGGCCACTCAGCGACGCCCACTACCCAAGTCTCGCGGGCTCCTCGGGCGTGACCGACCGGGCAACCATGTCGGCGTCAGCTGGTGTCCGGTGACGTCACCGGGTTGGTGACCGCGATCGGGGCGTGTCCAGGTTCCCACCGGACCTCGTCGAGGATCGCTCCCTCAACGTCGCAGTGGGTGGCGTCGGTTCCGCTGAAATCGGCACCGGTGAGGTCGGCACGGACGAACTGGGTGCCCCATCGGTCGACGAGTCGATGTGCGAACTCCCGCACGGTGCGGTCCCGAGGGTCGCCGCGGAGTGCTCGTTTCGAGATCAGCACCATCGACACGCTGATGACCAGCGTCGCAAGGCCCCCATTGGCTTGGCCAGCGGCGAGCCCGCCGATGATCGCGACCAGTGCGATAGCCCACGCTCCGAGCGCACCGCCGACCACTCGAGCGACGATCCCCGACAAGACCGCGAGCGCGAGCACGAGTGCGAGACCGATGCCGCGGGCGGCGACGGCGATGTCGACCTCGCCCCAGATCAGCCGGACGACGAGGCTCGCCCCGAGCACGACAGCGAACGTCCACAGATAGGTTCTGATCGCGACGTCGAGGCCCTTCCAGAAGAGCACGACGACGAACACGACGAGGATGATCAGGATGCCCGCTGCGCTCGACGTGCGTTCCCAACCCTCGCCGTAGAGCCGAGTGCGGACCGCGTCGATCGCGAATCCGGCGACGACTCCGAATGCCAGTGAGAGCGCGATCGCAGCCGCCAGGATGGCGGCGCCGATCGAGGGTGGGACTCCGAACCGAGCGTTGCGAAAGCTTGCGTTGGACAGGTCGGCCATCGTGAAGTCGGCCCCACGCAGATCTGCTCCCTCGAAGCTCGCAGCCTGAAGCGATTGTGCTGCGAACGACTTCCGGCGGAGGTTCTCGTTGCGGTGGTCGGTGTTCATCGTGTGGCTCCTCATGGGGTCGTCCAGGAGACGACCAGCGTGTCCTGACTCCATTGTCGGGCCGCTGGGCCCGGCGAGGTAGACCCAGAAGGGTGCAATGGAGGAGCACTCCACGGGTCGTTCATCACGTGTGACGATCAGCGCTTCCACGGCCGGCTACTCCCACAATGCGCCGTCTTGGTGCTTCCGACTCGGCGACCGGGAGTTCAGGATCAAGGAATCACCAGTGCACCGGGAATTCCCTCAGCGCTGTCTGTCGCCGGAAGGAGGACATCTTGTCGGACGATCGTTCATTCATCACTGCGACCTACACCGATCGTCTCGCAGGCGGACGGCGACAACGCGACCATTCGACGCCTGTACGCCGAGCTCGGTGTGCCACTCGAGTTGGATGCTGTCATCGTCGGACACAAAGCGTCGGGCGAAGCCCGCTTCTACTCGAGCCACCGTGATGGAGGCCGACCTGATGCGGACGAACCAGCGACGTGGAGCCTTGCCGCCGGATTGGCAGCGGCGCTGTTCCCGTCTGTGTTCGCGGATGCCCCGCGCAGCCTGGCGGTGCAGCGGGCGGTGCTCGGCGCTGTCGCCGGGGAGGTCGCTCGCGCGCTCGGGCGTCGCGATCTGATGGCGCTCGGTTCACATGTGGACGAAGCGCCGGCCGCACTCATCGTGGTTGCGAAGACGCAACACGAGCACGGTGTACGTGAGGCGTTGTGCCACACCGGCAGCGTTCTGGCCCGGTCGGCGGCCGTCGACCTCGACCTGATCCGACGGGCAGCCGCCGATATCGCTGCGATCAGGCGTTGACGTAGCCGAGGGTGAGCGCTTTGGCGACGGCTTCGCGACGGCTGTGGACGTTGAGTTTGTCGTAGAGGGTGACCGTGTGTTTCTTGACGGTGGCGGGCGCGATGATCAGTTCGCGAGCGATCTCCTTGTTGGAGTAGCGCGCCGCGAGGAGTCGCAGGACGTCGGCTTCGCGGGCGGTCAGACCGAGACTGGGATCGATGGCCGACAACCGATTCGCGTCGGACGGTTGATCGTCGGGGGTCTCGATCGCCGCGAGGATCGCTCCGGCATGGTCGAGCACGTCGCCGGCGACATCGAGCCGTTGCAGCAATGGGATGAGCCGTGGCCCGAGGTCGGCGAGGCGGCGGACGATGCCGCCTGGTTGTGCCAAGCGGACGGCCTCTTCGAGCGCGTCGAGGGCGCCTGCCTCGTCGTCACGCTCAGCAAGATCCAACGCCCTGAGTCCGAGCAGGCGAATCATGACTGGTCGATGGTTGCGATCCCGGGCAGTTTCGAGCACGTGGTCGAGGAGTTCACGACCCCGTTCGGCGTCAGGTGGCGATGCCAGCAGCACCTCGATCTGTGCAGGACTCGGGTTGTACCACATGTAGCCGTACCGCTGGGTGGCCAGCTCGGCATTTCGGGCCCAGCGTAGACCCGATCCTGTGCGACCCCGCCGGAGGTCGAGCTCGGCGATGAATGCGTCGATGTACGGCTGCAGGAACTCGCTGTGGGTTTCGAGGACGAACTGCGCCAGCGTCTCGGCGGTGGCGTCGGCGGCAGTTGTTCGCCCGAGAGCCATCTGGGTCGAGACAAGGGCCATTCCTGCGTGGGCGGCGTCGGTCGCAACCGCGACATACCTGCGGTTGAAGACGTACGTGAGTCGACGCTCGGCCTCGCCGAGTTGGTTCCGCTCGTAGGCGACCGTTCCGAGGAAGCAGTTCGCCGCCAGAATCGTGCTCTCCAGTCCGAACTGCTCACCGATGGCGAGCAGGCGCAGAGCATGACGCTTTTCGGAGTGGAGGTCGCCTTCCATCCATCCGATGTACGGCAGCGACCACGACATCGGGTCGAACGGCGCATCACTGAATCGAGGGTCGCCGACGACGGCGTCGGCGACCTGGTGCGCTTCCTCGGAGCGACCGGCGCTTGCCAGCGCGACGACTTCGAGGACGTAGGCCATGGTGAGGTGCCGTCCGGGGAGGTCCGAGAGGAGCCCTTGTGCCGCTTGGGCGTCGGCAATCGCACCGTCCAGGTCGGAGCCGAGGAGCTTCAGGTACGCGCCGCGCAGCACGGTGATCTGACCCCGCAGCCACCGATCGGTCGGTGCGTCGACGTTGCCCGGGTCGTCGAGCAGTGCTTCCGCCCGATCGAGGACGTCGCTCATCGCCGAGAACCGGTTGCGCACCTCGCCCAGGCTCCACGCGTGGAGGATGAGCAGGTTCGGGTCGGTGTCCAAGACCGACGACGGGATGACCGAGATGAGCCGTGCGAGTTCGACCCATCGCTCCTCGTCGACGAGCCGGGCTCCCTGTGTGGCGGCGGTCGCCGCGAGTTCGCCATGGGCGCCGGCCAGCTCCAGCTGCTCGATCGCGTCCTCGAGTTGCCCCTGGTCGAGAAGCGCTGTGGCAGCGCCTTCGTGGATCTGTTGCTCGGAGGCCTCGTCGGCGAACTTCGATGTGGTCCTCCAATGCTGGAGGAGTCCTGCGAACAGATGGTGGAAGCGATACCAATTGCCCGCCCCGTCGAGTTGGACGAGGAAGAGGTCGTGCTGTCGCAGCCACGCAATGAACTCGGAACCCGGGAGGTCATTCGGGAATGCGTCTGACGAGATGGCGTCGCAGAGCGCGGCGCTGAATTGGTCGACGTGTGACACGGCGAAGAGGTGTCGTTGCACGTCGTCTGGCGCTCGGTCGAGGACGTCGGCCAGGAGATATTCCTGAGCGGCGTGATCGAGGAACCCGGCACCAACGATGGCGCCGCCCTTGAGGCGGAATGACTGCGCTGCAAGCCGGGCGCCGGCGGGCCAGCCTTCGGTGGAGGCATAGATGTGGTCGAGCTGCTCGGCGGTGAGTGTTTGCGAGAGTTCACTCTCCATGAACCGTTTGAGCTCGTCCTCGCTGAAGGCGAGGTCGGCCATCCGGATCTCGCTCAGCCGCCCCTGAGCGCGGAGTTTGGGGATCGCCAGTGGGGGCTCCGCGCGGCTGATGATCATCAGGTGCACCAAGGATGACGGATGGCGAATGAGATCTGACAGCAGTTGGTGAATGCGCGGCGCGGTGACGTGGTGGTAGTCGTCGAGCACGATGGTGATCGGCTCCGGAAGGTCCTCGAGTTCATTTGACAGCGACGTGATCACCGACTGATGTGACGGGAGTTCGCCGGCGGTGGCCATTGCGGCTGTGACCAGGAGCGCCTCAGGCATGACGCGCCGGACTGCGGCAACGAGGTGAATCAGGAACCAGCGGGGGTCGTCGATCGTCGGGTCGACGGAGAGCCAAGCGGTTGGCCGCTCGGAGCGATCGGAGAATTGGCTGACCAGCACCGACTTGCCGAATCCGGCCGGGGCACAGATCAAGCTCACCGGGTACTGGAGGCTTCGGTCGAGGCGGGAGGTCAATCGTGTTCGAAGAACGCCGTCCTCCGGCGGAGGTGGCCGATGCAGGAACACAGCGCGCGCCGGCAGATTGCCGACGTCGACCTCACCTGCCTCGCCCCCGTCCTCATCCATGACCGTCATGCCGACACCCGTGCAGCAAGGCACCGTCTCATGTCAATGCTCCGAGCCCCATCTGTAACCCAAGACGATTTCTTAACATAATGCAGAGCGCGAGGCGAACGACGCGTCGTTCGTGGTGAGGTCGATTGCTGTCGGTCAGGGGCATGGGCGCATCGAGCAAGCGCCACTCATTTGTCGCCGGTCTTGTCGAAGGTCGGACAGACGGGTCGGCCGCGATGGTCGGCACATGCGCGGACGACCTCAGCGCCGTACAGCAGCACTTGAGCTGAGTAGTAGACCAAGACGACTGCGAGGACCGCGCTGCTGGCTGCGCCGACGGCGCTCGAGCTGCCATAGATCCGCACATAGATGCCGTAGCCCCACGCCAGGACGGCAAGCGCAAGGGCAGCCACGAGCGTGCCGGGCCAGACGTCTCCCCAGTGCGGTCGGAGTCTGGTCGTATGACGGTAGAGCAGGGCGAGCGCGCAGACGGAGATGATGGTCGGCACGATCGTCTCCGTGAGCGAGATGAACGCATCGATCAGGGGGGAGGTGACGAGCTGCGCAGCAAGCGCCAAGACCATTTCGACGAGCAGCACCGAGGCGAGAACGATTCCCACACTGATCGGCACCAGCGCGCCGAAGGCCCGGCTCCGGATCGACGTTTCCAGGCCGGACTGGTAGGGCACATCCCAGATCACGTTGAGCGCGTCTCTCCAGGCGACGAACAGGGCCGAAGCCGAGTACACCAACAGCCCGACGCTGACGACCGCAAACGCCGACGCCTCGGTGTTCTGCCACAAGGCAGCCACGGCGTCCTCGATCTGCTCCGCCGACGCCGCACCGACAGCGCCATCGAGCCGATCGGCCAACCTGCCCTCGGTCGCCTCTTCACCAAAGAAGGCGGCCCCGATCGCGGTCGCGATGAACAACGTCGGGATGAACGCGAACAGCGAGTAGTACGCCAACCCAGCACTGAGCCGCCGAGCCCGGTGGCGCTGAAACGTTCGAGCAGACGTGCGCAGCACATCGATCCCTGCGGCCACCGTCGCGTTACGCGGAGTCAGGCGGCGCCACATGTTGGTCATGAATGGTAGCGCCAACCATGAATCGCATACCGGGGATGAATCGGCATCTCGGCGCTCGGCTCGCCGCTCGAGAACGCTCCCGACCTTTCCGTGAACCCGCCGCTCTGTGCACGAGGTAGCACTTGTGCTACACTTCACCCCATGGACACTGTTGGCCTGCGTGAACTCCGTCAAGACGCCTCAGAACTGGTTCGACGCGTCGAGAGCGGCGAACAGATCGACATCACTGTCGCAGGGCGACTCGCTGCTCGAATGGTCCCAGTCACGCCGAAGCGGTGGCAGACCTGGGACGCCATCGCCGACCTGTTCCACGGGCCACCCGACCCGAACTGGCAACGAGACCACGATCTCATCGATCAGTCGATCACCAACCCGTGGGACGAAGCGTGAAGGCGCTGCTCGACACCAGCGTGCTCATCGCAACAAACGTTGCCGCCCTCGACGGCGAACTGGCCATCAGCGCAGCGTCGCTCGCAGAATTGCACTTCGGTGTCATGGTGACCGCCGACGACGCAACCCGGGCAGAACGGCTGAGACGGCTGACAATGCTGCAACGCAGTTTTGATGCGCTCCCCATCGACGACGACGTTGCTGCGAGCTACGGACGCCTTGCCGCCGCGGTGGCCCATGTCGGACGTCAACCCCGGTCGCGTGCGTTCGACCTGCTGATAGCCGCAACGGCGCACGCACACGACGCCCGCTTGTATACGCGCAACGCCGCAGACCTCGTCGGCCTCGACGACCTCTTGGACATCGTTGCCGTCTGACGACACGCCTCGACGAAATGCGTTCGAGCCGCCGTGACCCTGGAGTTGCTCCGCTCACAGGTGCAGACATCGTGCTCCACAACAACACCAGCCCGAGCAAAGCTCCGCCCACCCAGTTCGGCACGGGTGCGGTCGGTGACGTGCGTCGGTCAGGCCGGGTCGACGGACTCCGGATTCGGAAGCTCATCGAGGTTGTCGGCGTTGTCGCCGTCCGCGTGGGAGCGAAGGTACTTGCCCGTCGAGCCGTCCACGACCTCCAGCGTCTGACCGCCGGCCACGGCGTAGGAGGCGCGACCGGCCTCGATGTCGCTGATGGCCTCGTCCTTGGAGACCATCCCCCATTCGCCGTGTAGCGACACGACGGCGCCATGGTCGTCTTTGCCGGTGGCGGTGACCTCACGATGTGGCGGAGTCGCGGTGAACGCCGTCGGGGTCGCCGCCGGACGAGGCCCCTTCGGGTCGTCGAGCTTCGCTTCCTCGAGGTTCTGGTTGTCGAGCCACCATTTGATGCCGGCGCCGGCGGCCCCGACGATGATGAGCCCGGTGGTGATTTTCAGTTTCTTGGCCATGGGAAGACTCTAGGCAGAGTGATGCCGTCGAGAACTCGTCGTCAACCTCGACGGAGTGTCGTCGGTGTCGCTGCTGTCGTCTGCGTCGTCCGAGTCGGGTGGTGTACCCGGGCGGGAGTCGCGATGTATCCGTTCATTCCTGCTCCATCCATTCCGTCGCAGCACGCTCGGCGCGACCGAGTGCGACCCCGAAGCCCGGTTGACCGACGAAGACGTTGTCCTCGCCGATCAGCTCCAAGAGTTCTGTTCGCTCGAGCTGTTCGTGCACCCGCTCGTTGATGCCTTCGAGGATGAGGAGGTTGCCACCGTCGAGGAGTTCCTGCGCGTAGCGTTCGATCGCGCGCACGAAGGTGCTGCCGACCTCGTCACGATCGCGTAGACGCAGGATCACCACGCTCCCCGATGCCGAACCGACGGATGGAAGCTTCTCGGTCAACTCCGCAACGCCGGCGAAGAACAGACTCCCGATCGGTTGGAGGATGAGGACTTCGCCGCTCGGCACTTCGGTGGGTGCATCGGTTTCGAGGTATCCGCCCTCGGGGCCATGTTCGATTCGTTCCACTCTGACGGCTTCGGCTGACCGGAACACGTGGACGACCAGGTGGATCAGTACCCCGGCAGCGACGGCGATCTGGATCGGGAAGAACAGGGTCGCGATGAACGTCAGCACCATGACCGCCGATGAGGCTCGACCGGTGTGCCAGACGGTCACGATTCGGTCGCGGTTGATCATGCTGAATCCGATGACCATGAGCAGCCCGGCCAAGGTCGGCATCGGAATTCTCTCGATCAATGGTCCAATGAGCAGAATTGCCGCCAGGGCGAACACGCCCGTCGAGATGTTTGCCCAGCGGTTTCGGCCACCCAGGTTCTGGATGAGGATCGTGCCCGACAGCGACCCCCCGACGGGAACGCCACCGAACACACCGACCGCACCGTTGGCAATGCCCTGACCCCGGAAATCCCCGGACGGGTCGGGGTACTCCCCGTCTGGATTCGGGACACTGCTGCTGACACCAGCGGCCTGAACGAGGGCGATGATCGCAATCGCCGCAGCGGGGAGCAACAGACCGGCAATCAGGCTCAGGTCGGGAACGTTGAGGGCGGGGAGTTCACGCGGAATCTGCGTGTCGTCACCGACGATCGCGACGCTTGCGGGTGAGAAGATCGCAACGAGGACGGTGGTGAACACGACGCCGATGAGAAATCCGAACTTCTCGAGTTTCGTGCGCGTCAACGCGACGATCACCACGATCGTGAGAACGCCGACGACCAATGTCCGCCAGTCGATCTCTTGCCAGTTCACCAACGTGTCAGCGGCTCGCGTGACCTTGTTGCCCTGGTCGCTCACGTAGCCGGTGATGTCTGCGAGCTGACCGAGGATCGTCAGGACGCCGAGTCCGCTGAGGAAACCTGTCATCACCGCGTTGGAGATGAACCGAACGAGAAACCCGAGCTTCAACAGGCCGAACGCCAGCATGAATGCACCCACGAGGAGGCTGAGCACCACGAGGCTGGCGAGCTTCTCCTCTGGTGCCAGCCCGTCGAGGGCCTCGAACGTCGCGAGTGCCGTTGCGCTCGTCGAATCGACGTTCATCACCACCGAGCTCGTGAAGAACGCCGCAACGGTGGTCCCGGCGATCATGGAGTACACGCCGTAGATCGGGTTGACTCCGGCGAGCAGTCCGTTGGCGATCGCGCCGGGGACGCTGACCACGGCCATGATCATCCCGGCGATCAGGGCTTTGGTCAGCGCTGAGCGCGTCACTTTGAGGTCGGAGAGGCTCATCGGGTCACTCGCGCAGGTACAGCCTCGAACGGTGGGTTTGTGGGGTCAGTTGACGAGTTCGATGTCTTCGAGGCGCCAGGTCTGGTCGATCCAGGCCTGCAGGGGCCCGTACAGGCGGAACGCAATGAACCAGCTCTTGCCGGGGATCGTCTGGAGCCAGTTCTTCTCGTGGCCTGCGGGGGCCTCGGGAGCGAAGTAGATGTCGAGTGAGCCGTCGGCGTTGGTCTCGACGCCCTTGTCCTGGCTGCCGAGTGTCGGGAACTGTTGATCGGTTTGGAGCTGGGAGCGGGTCTGGGTGTCGTACATCGTGACCGCCCAGAAGTCGTTGACCGGCGGGTTGGCCGGCACGTTCAACTTGTAGGTCTTGGAGCCGTCGAGCACATTGCCTTTCGAGTCGATCGCAGCCATCGCGTAGTCCGAACCGCCACCGGCGATCGAGACCGCCATCGCCGGCGACACGCAGATGTAACCGAAGTGGAAGAAGACGCGTCCTTCGAGGTCGCGGGCACCGTTGTGGGTGTAGGTGGTTTCCTTGTTGGCATACCCCATCACCCAGGTCTTGTTGCCCTCGTAGACGAACTGTCCCGGGTTCCGCGGCGAGTAGCTGATCGCACGCGCTGCGGCGTTACCGATCGCTGCAGCATCGGTGAAGACCTTCTTCATCCGCGCATCGGGAGCAAACGGCTTGCCTTTCACGATGCCGACCGCGGCCATCATCCCCTTGGCTTCCGGGCCGAGGAAGTCGTCGGGTTCGCGCTGGATCACGGCGTGCAGCTTCTCGAAGAAGCTGTCGTCGTTCGGCACCACGGTGTTCATCTGCTTGCCGGAGACGTTGATGAACTCCATCGCGGGCGGATTCGATGCCTTCGCCAGCGAGTACACCTTCAAGTTGTCCCGGATGTGATCGGCGGCAACCTTGACCCCGTTGTCGATGTTGCCGCGCATGAACAACCACACACCGTAGGTGTTCGACTGCACGACGAAGTAGCCGTCCGGGACGTCACCGGTGTGGCCGGGTGGGAGCACCAGGAACTTGCCGCCCTTGCCCTTGTCGGGACCTGCCTGGCCGAGATCGGTCATGTACAAGAAGCCCATGTCGTCCAAGATCCCCAGCATCCCGCTGGGAAGATCGACCACGGTCGGCCCGTCGGCTTTGAGATCGAGCCACCCGATCGCGTACATCGTCGAGGTGTTCCCGGTCAGCACGACACGTCGTCGAGTCCATCAACGTGTCGAAGAGGCACACCTTGTTGGACGCGTCCGCACCGGCCGCGGCCTGGCCCACACGAATCGCTTCCGTCGACATCGTCGGGATGCTGTTCAAGAACACCTCGACCGCCCGCGACCGATCGAGATAGTCGTACACGTTCGACACGGTGTCGGGCGTGGCGACGCCATCGAAGTACTCGAGTGTGCCGATCGAGCTGTCCACACTGTCGGGCGTAGTGACGCTCGTCGGGATCGGTGTTGTCATCTTGTAGTTCGTCATGGGACGAACTTCTCATGCCACCGAAGTTCGCGACAGCCCCAACAAGGAGATGGTGGGGTGCATTGCCGGAACGGACCACGAGTGCTCCCTCGGAACTCCGTGTTGGCGGTACCGCATCCGCGCCGGCTGCGTTCACAGTGGTGACGGGTCCTCGTGGCCCAGACCGCAACCGATTCTCGAACGAGAGGTGGACACATGTCCGACAACTACGAAACACAGACCCAACCGAGTGGTTGGGCGATGGGCTGGGCAACGTTTGCCGCCATCCTCCTGATGATGGGTGGAGTCTGGGGGGTGATCGTCGGCATCGCCGGCATCGCCGAGGACGAGTTCTTCGTCGTGACCCCCGATTGGATCTTCCAGTTCGATGCGACGACATGGGGGTGGATGCACCTGATCGGCGGCATCATCCTGTTCCTGTCGGGCCTCGGGATCTTCTCCGGCAACGTGCTGGCTCGAACCGTCGGCGTGATCGTCGCCGGTCTCGAGCGCGATCGTCAACTTCGCCTGGATGCCGTACTACCCGGTGTGGGCAATCGTTGCCATCGCCGTCGACATCGCCATCATCTGGGCGCTCACCGCACACGGCCGGGACCTCGCATCATGAGCGCCGCCTTCCCAGCCGGGTGGTACCAGGACCCGACCGGCCAGGGTCAAGCCCGCTACTGGAACGGCACGAGCTGGACCCAGTCGACCAACGTCAACGGTGAGACCGTCAACATCGCCATCGATCCGGCGCAGGCGGAGGTTCCGCCTGTTCCCGGGACCCAGGTGTCGCTCCCCGCGGCGCCGACGCAGACCGTCGCCAGCAGTGGCGGCTCGTCGAGCGGATCGTCGATGGGGATCTTCATCGGCATCGCGATCGCCATACTGATCGGCGTCGTGATCTTTGCCTTCGTCAGCGACGGTTCCGACGATGAGACGCCAACACCCGGCTCCACGCCGGCGGCGCCCGCAACCGAGGCGCCCGCGGCCCCGGCCACCGACGCGCCAGCAGACGGAGGCTGACCCGTGGGTGCGGCGATCGGCCAGATCCTCGGCTCTGCGGTGGGCGTGGCGATCAGCCCCGTTCCGATCATCGCCGTCATCTTGATGCTGTTCTCGAAGAAGGCGACGGTCAACAGCCTGTCGTTCCTCTTCGGGTGGGTGTTCGGGCTGCTCGGCGTCGGGCTGATCGTGCTCGCGCTCGGGCTTGACGGCCTCGGACGGCGGACCCTCGACCACCAGTGGATGGATCAAGGTCGTGATCGGTGTGCTGTTCCTCGGCCTCGGAGTCAAACAGTGGAAGGGGCGCCCGAAGCAGGGCGAGCACGCCTCGACACCCGGCTGGATGTCCGCGATCGACGACTTCACCGCGGTGAAGTCGTTCGGCATCGCTCTCTTGCTGTCGGCGGTCAACCCCAAGAACCTGGGCCTGACGATCGCCGCCGGCGCAAGTATCGGTGCCGCAGGATTGAGCACGGGCGACGAGATCATCGTCGTGGTCGTGTTCGTCGTGATCGCCTCGCTCACCGTCGCCGCACCGGTGATCCTGAACCTCGTGCTCGGGTCGAAGGCCGAGCACACGCTCACCGAGATGAAGGAATGGCTGATCGACAACAACGCCACCGTCATGGCGGTGCTGTTCGTCGTGCTCGGCGCCAAGGTGCTCGGCGAGGGCATCTCGATCGTCGCCTGACGCCGCGCCGGTCCCGAGCCGTTCCTCGGGACCGGCGCGGCGAGCATCGTCTGTCGGCTCGAACATGAGCGGTCCGCGCATCGTGAGGTAGCTTTGCCGCCGCCGGCGTTCATCGAGTGTGGACACCGACGGAAGGGAGCTGCTTCGGTGTCGTCGATGACAGATTCGCAGACGGATTCGGTGGTACTCGCCACCAAGTTCGTCGCGCCTCCAACCGTCACTGCCCTCGATCGGCCGCGGCTCCTCGATCGGCTCGATCACGAACGGTTCCCCTTGACCCTGGTCTCGGCGCCGGCTGGGTTCGGCAAGTCGGTGTTGGTGAGTCAGTGGATCGACCGAGTCGCCGACGCGTCGGTGTGGATCTCGCTCGACGACCGTGACAACGACCTTGCGGTCTTTCTCGCGCATTTCGTCGAGGGCGTCCAGCGGTGTCATGCCGAACGCCCTGGCCGGTTTGAACGAGGCCGGAGACATCACGGAGTCGCCGGCTCCGGCGACGCTGACCCGGACGCTGCTCAACGATCTCAGCGAACTCGATGAGCCGCTGGTGATCGTGTTCGACGACTATCACGTCATCTCCAGCGATGCGATCCACGATGTGCTGACCCGGCTGCTCGAACACCCCTCCGGGCAGCTCCGCTTGGTGTTGGCGACGCGGCGGGATCCTCCGCTCCCGCTCGCGCTGATGCGTGGACGGGGACAACTGTGTGAGCTTCGGGCTGCCGATCTCGCGTTCGTCGACGACGAGGCGCGGGCCTTCGTCGACGGCTATCCGGAGGTCGATCTGGATGACGATTCGCTGCGCAGGGTTCTGGAGGAGACGGAGGGTTGGCCGGCGGGATTGCGCCTGACGGTGGAGGCGGCTCGACATCGGACCGGCGAGCACGGACCCATCCGCGGGGCGGCGCCGCTCGACACCGCATACATCCGGGACTTTCTCGGGGCCGAGGTGTTGGAGCGACAGCCGGTCGGCATTCAACACGCGCTGATGGTCGCGTCGATCCTCGACCGGTTCTGCGTGTCGCTGTTCGACGCGGTGGTCGCCGATGGGGATCGGGGAGAACCCGCGGACGAGCCGGCCGTGGGTGGCAGGGAGTTCATCGACTGGCTGGTGGAGGCGGACCTGTTCGTCGTTGCGCTCGACCGTGACGGAGTCTGGTATCGCTTTCACCATCTGTTCCAGGACCTGTTGCGCCACGAGTTCGACAAACGCTTCAGCACCGCCGACGAATCAGACATCCACCGCCGGGCGAGCGAATGGTGTGCGGGGCACGGCCTCTTCGACGACGCGATCGGGCATGCGGTGAAGGTCCGTGACGACTTCGAAACCGCGCGCAACCTCGTGGCCGGTTGGGGCTATCAACTCATCGAGGAGGAACGATGGCGGGCGTTGTTCGGGTGGCTGGCGTTGCTGCCCCGCGAGATGGTCGACAACGATCTCGATCTGTTGAGACTCGAGGTGTGGGCGCTCGGTACGGGAACCAACCAATTCGATCACATGATGACCGCCATCGACCGGGCCGAGGCGCTGATCGAGGCGGATCCTCCGAGCCCGGATGTCGCTCGATCGCACGCTGGGGTGCATCGAGACGATGCGCGGTGTTCGTGGCCTGGCTCACCGGCCAGGGGGACCAAGGTGTCGAACGGTTGCGGCGCGCGGACGAGTTGCTGCCCGTCGACGAACCCCGCAACTTGGGATGGGAGGTGCTCGTGCTCATCCTCGCGTTGTACTCGTCGGGCGACCGACGCGGGGCGCATGACCTGATCGAGCAAGCCCGCCGAGACCCTCGATTCGGGTCGGGCAGGTGGTCCCCGTCGGACTCCGCAGACGTGTACATCAGTTGGTTCGAGCTCGATCTCCCAGCGCTGAGGCGACACGCGATCGTGGGTTGCGAACAGTGGTGTGCGTGTCAACTCGGTCGCAATCGAGGGGAACGCCCGCTATTACCTGGGCGTCGTCGAGTACGAACTGGACCGGATCGAGCACGCCGCTCAGCACTTCACGAAACTGGTCGACGCGCCGACCAAGTTCCGCACGAGCGACCTCATCCACGGCACCGTGCAGCTCGCGTTGTGCCATGTTGCGGGCGGCGCGATGCAGGAGGCACAACGTCTGGCCGATGACGCGTCGCTGTACGCGTCGGAGGTCGAGACCGCTGATTTCATTCCACTGGTCGACGCGTTCCAGGCCGAGCTTGCCCTGCGGCAAGGCAACGTCGGCCGCGCCGCCGCGTGGGCGGATCGGTTCGACCCATTTCCGATGATCCGTGCCTTCATGCGCTACGACCCGGTTGTCACGCTGGTCAAGGTGCTGCTCGCCGAGGGTTCCGACAGAGCGCTCGAACGGGCCGATCACGTGCTGACGTCGTACCTCGGCTTTGCCGAACAGGGGCACATGAATCCCAGCATCGTGCGATACAGCGGACTGCAGGCGTTGCTGCTCGCAACTCGCGGCGACGACGAACGGGCGGCCGAGGCCTTGACCCGAGCCGTGCGCATCTCGCAGCCGGGAGGTGCGGTTCGCCTGCTCGCCGATCTCGGACCTGGCCTCGTTCCGCTGTTGAGCCGGCTCGAGGTGCACGGCAGCCAACTGGCCCACGTCGCCGCCATCCTCGCCGCCATCGGTGGCGTCGGTGGCGTCGGTGGCGAATCGTCAGCGTCCGACGACGGCGCCGTCGGCGGCCGGATCGACATCGGAACCGGTCAAGTGCTCACCCAACGCGAATCGGACGTGCTCCGGCTCCTCGCGCTGCGGTACTCCAACAAAGAGATCGCGCGCGAGTTGTTGATCTCGGCGGCCACCGTCAAGAAACACACCGTCAGCCTGTATCAGAAGCTGCACGTCGGCAGCCGCCGCGAGGCGGTCGACAAAGCCACTGCGCTCGGCTACTTGAACGAGTGAGCAGCGTTCCTCGCTCGCCGCTCAGGTCACCAGTTCGAAGTCGTTGAGCACCCAGGTCTTGTCGATGTATCCCTCGGTCGGACCGTAGAACCGGAACACGACGAAGAAGCCGATGGCCGGATCGGTCTTGATCCAGTTCTGCTCCTTGCCGTCCGGTGCGGTTGCGCCGAAGTAGATGTCGACCGAGCCGTCGTCGTTGACATCCGGGCTGGTCGAGGCTGCCGACCGTGATCGGCCCGTCGGAGTCGAGCAGGCTCCGGCTGACCGGGTTGTACGCGGTGACCGCCCAGAACCGCTTCACGGGAGGCTTGGCCGGCACCCGAAGTCGGTACTGCTTGTCGCCGAGGAGGTAGTCGCCGTCCTTGTCGCGGAACGCCGTGAGGTAGGAGGTTCCGACGCCCGGCGTGGTGGAGAGCAGGCTCGGCGAGACACAGATCGCCTGATACAGCCAGAGCGTCTGCGCATCGACGTCGACGATGTCGTCGACCATGAACTCGGTGTTGCGGACGAACATCTTCTCCCAGTGGCGGCCCGGCCAGTAGTCGATCTCGCGATCGCGGGAGGCGTAGACGATGGCGCGGGACATGGCGACGCCCTGCTTGGCGGCCTGGTCGTAGATGCCCCGCATCCGGTCGTCAGGGTTGAACGGCCGGCCCTTCTTGATACCGATGGTGGCCAGTCGACCGAGGAGTTCGTCGTCGAACAGCTCGGTCGGCTCGTACTGGACGATCGCGTTCAGCAGGTCGTAGAAGGTGCCGTCCTCGGGCGCCAACGTGTTCGCGCCCATTCCGGAGATATTGATTGCCGAGTGGTCGCGAGGTCCGCTCGAGCGGGGATACACCTTCAACCGATCCTCGAACCACTGCACGGCGTCGTCGCCGGTGCCGACGTCGAAGCCGCGCATCATCGCCCAGATCCGGTAGCTCGGTGAGCGGACGACGAAGTGGTCGCTCGGCTCGTCCCCGGTGTACCCGGGGGGCACGAAGAGGTACTTTCCACCCTTGCCTGCGTCGGGTCCGGTCGGGCCGAAGTCGGTGAGGAACTTGAAGTACCCGTCGTTGGCGTTGCCCATCATGCCCGCGGGGATCTCCACCACGGTCGCACCGTCGACCCTGAGATCGAGCGAGGCGATGGCGTACACGGTGCTGTTGTTCCCGGTGAGGTAGTTCTCGCTGGGGTGCATGAAGTCGGCGAACACGCCGATATCCGACGAGGTCTTGAACCCGAAGTCGCGGACCTGTGCCTTGACGATGCTGTAGACCGACAGCGCCGGGTAGAAGTCCATGTAGGCCTGGGTGGCGCGTTGCAGGTCCAACTCGTCGTAGATCTTCTCGGCCGATTCTGCGGTCGGGAACGATCCGCCGACGAACTCCAGGGTGCCGAAGTTGGTCTCGATCGTGTCGGACGCCGGTGCGAAGTCGACCGCAGTCTGCTTCGCTCCAGCGGACTCGAAGAGGTTGGTCGTCGGCTCGGTTGATGACATCGTCGTTGCTCCTGGTGCTCGGTTGTGTTCGTTTGGTTCGTTCTCGGCGTCGCTGCTACTCGACGAGCTCCACGTCGTTGGGCACCCACGTCTTGTCGTTGAACGCGTTGAGCGGGCCGTAGTAGCGGAAGTACACGAAGAAGCCCTGATCAGGCAGGGTCTTGACCACGTTCTGCTCGGAATGCCGTCGGGCACGTCGGTCGCGAAGTAGATGTCGATCGAGCCGTCATCATTCGTCGCCGGCGGCGGGTCCTGCTGGCTACTGATGCTCGGGTACGGCTGGCTCTGGATCTCGCAACGGCTCCAAGGGTCGTACACGGTCACGGCCCAGAAGAGCGCCACGGGGACCTTGGGTGGCACGTTGACCTTGTAGGTCTTGTTGCCGTCGAAGAAGTTGCCGTCGCTGTCTTTGTAGGTCGTCTGATAGCGGGATCCCTTGCCCTCGGGCATCTGGGCCGCCATCGCCGGCGTGATGCCGTCGGCGGTGAAGTGGAAGACGGTGCGGGCCTCGAGGTTGATGTAGTCGTCCTGGTAGAAGGTCGAGTTGTTGGTGACGTAGGGGCTCTCCCACCGCCGTTTCGGATAGACGACGGCCTGGTCGTCTCGGCAGTCGAAGGCGATGACCCGGGACATCGCCACGCCTTCGACGGCGGCCTGGGCAAAGATCTTCTGCATCCGGGCGTCGGGGCTGAACGGCTTGCCGTTCTCGATGCCGACCGACGCGAGCCTTCCGAGGAGTTCTCGGCCGAACGCGTCGGCCGGTTCGTAGTTGATGATCTGATGCATCCACTCGAACGCCGAACCGTCCTCGGGTACCAGCGTGTTGATCGGAACACCGGAGACGTTCGTGTAGCGCCCCTCCCGGGGGCCGGTCGACAGCGGATAGACCTTGCAGCCCTCACGAATGAACTTCATCGCTTTGTCGCCGAATCCGACCTCGGCGGCGTTGGCGCGGATGAACGAGAAGTTGACGTAGGTCGGTGAACGGAACACGAAGTAGCCGTCGGGTACGTCGCCGTCGTAGTCCGGCGGAAGCACGAGGTACTTGCCGCCCTTGCCCTCGTCCTTGCCGGTCGGGCCGATGTCGAGCACGAACTTGAAGGTGTGATCGTCGAGCGGTCCCATCACGCCCGGCGGGACCTCCACGACGGTCGGCCCGTCGGCCTTCGTGTCGACCACGATCATGACGTAGATGCTCTCGGTGTTGCCCGTCAGGAAGAGCGCCTTGGAATCCAGCCGGTCCGCCGTCACCGACACATGGGAGCAACTGGCTGCGCCGTAGTCGCGTACGACCCCGGTGAGCATGCCGTGCATGGAGAGGGCCGGGTACATGTCCAGGAAGAGCTGGGTGGCGCGCTGCAGATCGAGCTCGTCGTAGACCTTCTGCACCGTGTCGTCGGTCGGGTAGCCGCCGCCGAAGTCCAGGTTCCCGAACCGGGTCGTGATCTGCCCGGGGGCCGGACTGAAGTCCTGTGACTGTGGTGCGCCGTTGGCGTCGAAGATGCCCTTGGTTGCCATGACTGATTCTCCTTGCGGTGCTGTTGGGTGCGTGTGTGGGTGTGTGCGTGAGATGGTCCTGCCGGGCGGGTCAGCTGGGGGGCAGCGACCCGCCCGGCGGGGGGTGTCAGGAGTCGACGGCGTCGCCGATTTCGTCGTCCGACTTCGCCAGCGCCTTCTGGAGCTTGTCGTAGTCGTCGGCATCGATTGCCTTGTTGATGCGCTTGCTCGAGTTGTCGAGCGCCTTCTCGACTCGATCGAGGTACTTGTCGTCGATCACGACGACGACCGCCGACGAGTTCGGCGGGAGGTACTCGTCGAGTTCGACGCCGAGTTCCTTTTCCTCGTGCTTCTTGGTGAAGTGACCGAGCAGCGCGCCGATCCCGGCGCCGATCGCGGTCGCGGCGAGCAGCGGCGGGGCGAACAGTCCGACGACCAGGCCGACGCCGCCACCCATCACTGCGCCGGCGCCGACGGTGCCGTCACCCTTCTCGAGGACGTCGACGTTGCCGTCGGCGTCGCGACTCATCACGACGGCGGCTTCGACTTCGAGGTCATCGCCCTCGGCAGCCTTGAGGCTTTCGAAGTCCTGCTTCGCCGACGCAGCGTCGGAGTACGCCGCGACGTACAACATGAGGTTCTTGTGGATCTGACATGGTGATGCTTCCTTGCTTTCAGGTGGTTTGGTTGGTGGTTGATCTTGGGAATGGGAGTGCTGCGGCTCACCGCTGGCCGATGGTCACACCTCGATGAAGTCGGGCCGAGCGATGAAGTAGATCAACATCCCGAGGATCGGGATGAACAGGACGAGGAGCAGCCAGCCGAACTTGCCGAGGGCGCCGACGTCGGGCCGCATGAAGATGTCGACCACCGTGTAGATCCATGAGATGAACAGCGGGATGACGATGAAGACGACGAAGAAGAAATCCCAGAATGCCATGATGTGCTCCTTTGGTGATGGGTGTTGCGTTGTGTTCCAGCTCGTCACTCTCGTCGTCTCGCACGTCGCGGCGCATCCGCCAAAGGGGTGCCTCGGGGGCGCAGTCGGCGGCTCAGGTCTTGGCGGTGCTTGCTTCGACGGCGTTGCGGACGGTGTCGAAGATGCGGTGCTCGCCGATCTCGTCCAGGTCGCCGGTGAGTTCGAGGAGTTTGCGTGCCCCGAGGTTCAGTCGTGCGAGCGCGAGTTCGATGTCGTAGCGCTGGACGTATCTGAGCGTGGAGGTCAGCGCGGCTGCACCGGTGCTGTCGAAGTGGGTGATCGCTTCGCAGTCGATCACCAAGGTGCTCGGCAAGTCGTTCTTGTCGGCAGCCTCGATCAACAGGTTCTGGGCGTCGGCTTTGAACGCTTCGGAGTTGGAGAAGATCAGCGGCGAGTTGTAGCGGAAGACGATGACACCCGGGACTTCCTTGGCGTCGGTGTCCATCGAGCCCTTGTGGTGGCCGTACTGCCAACGCATCGTCTCGAAGTCGCCGGTGTCGTCGTCTCGACCGAGCACGGCGGCACCGGGGAAACTGACCCGGTAGACCATGTAGATGATCGACGCGACGATGCCGGTGATCATCGCCGGCAGGAGATCGGCACCCAGCACGACCACACCGGTGAGTGCACCGAGCGTGAAATCGACCTTGTCGATCTTCCAGAGCGCGATGAGCTTCTTCGGGCTTGCCGAACCCCACATTGCGGTGATGACGACGGCGCCGAGCGCAGCCTCGGGAAGCCACTGGAACGCCGGCGCGAGGAATGCCAGCGTCAGCAGCACGATCCCGGCGAGGAACACGTTCGACATCTGGGTCTTCGCTCCGGCGCCGATCGCCGCGGACGACTTCGACAGGCTCCCGGTCACGGGCATGCCGCCGAGGATGCCGGCGCCCAGGCTGCCGACGCCGTAGGCCCGGAACTCCTGGTTCACGCTCAGGTCGTCGTGGGTCTTCTTCGAGATCACCGCTGAGGCACCCCATCCTTCGGAGAACCCGACGAGCGCGACGACCGCTCCTCCGAGGAGCAGCGTCAACCAGTCCGAACCGGAGATGCCGCTCGGAATGGTGAACGACGGAAGCCCCTCGGGGATCTCCGCCACGAGGTCCATGTCGGGGTCGGCGAGTGCGACGTAGACCGACGTCACGACGACCGCGGTGAGTGCGGCCGGAAGCTTCGGGATGAATTTCTGGATGGCGAAGATCAGCAACACCGATCCGACGCCCACGACGGTGGCGGTCCAGTTCCAGTCGCCGATGTCGGACACCACCGACCACAACTTCTCGAAGCTGTTGCCGTCACCACCGTCGACGCCGAACAACTTGGGGAGCTGCCCGACGATGATCTGGATCGACATGCCGGTGATGAAGCCCGCCATCACCGCCTTCGAGATGAAGTTGATCGACCCATCCCATCCGAACCAGCCCAGCGACGAGGAACACCACGCCCGCAGTGAGCGCCAACGCAGCGGTCATCGCGGTGGCGGTGTCCTGGTCGCCGCCCGACAACCCGCCGACAACGCTCGCCGACACCGCGGCCACGGAACCGGCCGCTCCGAACACCAGGAGCTTCGACCCGCCGAACAGGGCGTAGCCGATCAGCGCCAGCGGCGCGGCGTAGAGACCGATCTGCGACGGCACGCCGGCGACGGAGGCGTACCCGATCGATTCGGGAATCAACAGCGCCGCGACGCTGACCGCAGCGATCAGGTCACCGACGGTGTTCTTGCCCCAGTCGTATTTCCGGAGCCAGACACCGGCCGGAAACCAGACCTGCATCTTGCTCGGTGCGGTCGGAACCGCCTTGGGGGACGAACTCTTTGCGTCACCCGTTGCACTCGTTGCGTCGTTGGACATGGTACTGCGACTCCTCGGTACAGATTTTCGAACTCGGCGATGCGGCCCTCCCGGCACGGCCCCGAGCAGGCACGGTGTGCGTGCTCGGGGCCGACCGGTCGGGGACCCGGTCGATCGGGTCAGCTGATCTCTTCGATCTCGCCGACCTTCCAGCTCTTGTCGAAGAACGGCTCGAGCGGGCTGTAGAGCCGCAGGATCGTGAACCAGCCCTTGCCGGGCATCGTCTGGATCCAGTTCGACTCCTTGCCGACCGGGGGTTGCGGGCCGAAGTAGATGTCGTACGTTCCGTCGGCATTGGCCACGGCGGCCGGGCTCGGGAACGACTGGCTACCCGCACGCGGGAAACGCTGCGGCGTCTGGAGCATCGAGCGGGTCTGGTTGGAATAGACCGTGAACGACCAGAAGTTGGCTCTCCGGGATGTTCGCCGGCAGCGTGCACTTGTAGTTCTTCGCGCCGTCGAAGTACTGCTTGTTGCTGTCGTAGGAAGCGACCAGGTACTGCGAACCCATGTCGGTCAGCTTCATGCACATCGCCGGGGTGACCCCGGTGGCGATGTAGAAGAACCAGTCGCGGGCGTTCAGAGTCCGATAGCCGGTCGGCTGGGTACGGGACGATCTGGCCGTCCTTGACTTCGGGCGGAGGCGTCTGGAAGCCCGAGCCCCCGACGAACAGCCCGTTCATCCATGCGGAGTCGGGGTAGTAGCCGAGACCGTCCTCGTCGCGGAAACGCCAGGCCAATGCTCGCCCAGTGGCATCTCCCAATGCTGCGGCATCCTTCAGCAGCTCCTTCATCCGAGCGTCGGGCTCGAACTTCTTGCCCTTCACGATGCCGATTGCAGCGAACGACCCCGTGATCTCGAGCGAGAGCGTGCCACTGGGTTGCTCCTGCACGACCTGGTTCAGGAGGTCGAAGAACGTTTCGTCACTGGGCGGAACGGTGTTGATCACCAGCCCGGTTCCCTCGACGTAGTCGATCGGCTTGATCTCCGCCGGCTTGCTGGGCACCGGGCCACCCTCGAGCAGGGTGGCGACACTCGTGCCGTACCCGCCCTGCGGATACGGGTAGATCTTCAGGCGGTCCTTGATCGTCGCCACGGTTGGAGCGGGGTCGTTGTCGACCATGAAGCTGCGGCCGAAGGCGATGACCAGGTTCGTGGTGCTGCCTGCAACGTGATAGCCGCTGTCGGGAACGGGGCCGTCGTAGCCCGGCGGGAGGATGAGGAACTTGCCGCCCGCGACCGCGATCCGGACCGGGCCGACCGAAGTCGATCACGTGCTGGAACCAGAAATCGTCGAAGAGGCCGAGGGCGTCAGGCGGTGTTTCGACGACCATCGGCCCGTCCGTCAGGTCGATCACGAAGATGTAGTAGACGGTGTCGGCATTGGCCGTCAGGAACAGCGACTGGCTGTCCATGAGGCCCGAGAACAGCAGGACGCCGCCGTTGTCCTTCACGCCGGCGGCCTTCATGCCGTTGTGCATCGCCTGCAACGAAACCAACTGGTAGCCGTTCCGGTAGGCGTTGAACGCATGCGAGGCGTCGAGGTTGTCGAACACCTTCTTCACGGTGTCGTCCGACGGCGCCCCGTCGGTGAAGGTCAACTCGCCGAGCGACGAGTTGAGCGTGTCGGGGGTTGCGAGGTGTTCTGGGATGGCAGTCATGGCGGGAGTCCTGTTCTGAGGGTGATGGGTTGGCTTGGCGGCTCGCATGGCTCGACGCCACGTTCGCACCACCCACTGTTCTCTCCGTGCGGTTCGCCCGACAGCCCCGAAAGGGTGAACGCGTGGCGCAGACGGGGGACTCGCGGCTCCTCGATCTGGCTGGCCTACTCCCCGCTCCCTCCGAGATGGGGCTACTGCGTGACGGGTTGGAGACGGATGATGGGTGTGTCGACAGGCGAGTTCGCCTGCCTCGACCATCCGCAACGACCGAGAGAGGCACCCCAAATGAGCGACACCAAGATGATCACCCAGCAACCGGTGATGAAGACGACCATCCCGATCCCCGAGAACCGCACGACGCCCGACAAGGTCGAGACGTCGATCGGCACGCTCGACTTCTTCGACGGGGTTCCCGTCGGCGACACGAAGGACACGCTCGTCGACTTCGTCCAGCGCGGTCGGGCGGTCGAAGCGTTCATCAACATGACCCCGGCGGCGTCGATGTACTCCCTGCGACAGGGCCACCGCGATGAGGGCTTGACCGAGTGCAACCAGATCCTGATCGCCGAACAGCTCGGCGACTCCAAGCCACTCGTGCTCACCTGGAACAACACCTCGCTGTACACGTGGGGGTTCCTCGACCTGAAGAAGGACGGCCCGACCGTCATCGACATCCCGCCCGACGTGCTCGGCATTCTCGACGACATGTACTTCCGCTACATGAGCGACATGGGCGCCGCCGGCCCGGACCACGGCAAGGGCGGCAAGTACCTCGTGCTGCCTCCCGGCTACGACGGCGACGTCCCCGACGGCTACTACGTCGTGCAGTCCCAGACGTACTGCGTCTGGAACTTCATGCGTGGCTACGTGCGCGGCAACGTGCAGGATCCCGCCAACGTCAAGAAGGCGTCGGACAACATCAAGCAGAACCTCAAGGTGTATCCGCTGTCCAAGACGGACGATCCGCCGGCGATGGAGTTCAAGAACATGTCGGGTTTGGCGGGGTACAACACGATCATGCCCAACGACGGCACCTTCTTCGACGTCGTGAACCAGATCGTCCAGGAGGAGGCCGACGGGTGGCTCGACCCCGAGCTGGCGGGACAGCTGCGCGCCGTCGGCATCGTCAAGGGCGAAAAGTTCGAACCCGACGCACGGCTGCAGAAGATCCTCGCCGACGCCGTGGCGATCGGCAACGGGTACGCACGCGTGAACACCGTCTATCCACAGGACGAGGGGAGCTACATCTACCACGACGAGCACACCGAGTGGGTCATGGCGTACCCCGACAAGGACACCACGTTCCTCCAGGAAGGCGCCCGCCGCATGGACGGCAGGCTCTGGATGCACTACAACGCGGTGTGCGTGACCCCGGCCATGGCGGTCACGAAACCGGGCACCGGATCCGACTACATGATCACCGGCCTCGACGGCAAGGGTCGCCCGCTCGATGGCGCGAAGACCTACAAGCTCCACCTGCCGGCGAACTTCCCGGTGAAGGACAACTGGTCGGTCACCATCTACGACCCCCAGACCCGGAGCATGTTGCAGACCGACCAGCCGTTCGCAGGAATCAACAGCTTGAGCGCCGATCAGAAGCAGAACGACGACGGTTCCATCGATGTCGTCTTTGCGCCCGAAGCGCCCGCGGGCATGGAGAAGAACTGGATCCAGACGATCCCCGGCAAGAGCTGGTTCATCCTCCTGCGTGCCTACGGCCCGCTCGAGCCGTGGATCGACAAGACCTGGCGCCCGAGCCAGGTCGAGCTGGTCAGCTGATCAGCGATTTTGAAACCCCGGCGGATTGCGATTCGCGGAGCCGCGCTGGGCCTCGGTGCTCCATCGCGGCTCCGCTTTGGGGCTGTCGGACGTGGTGGCATGAGATCGAGGATTCGGGCAGTGAACACAGTGAACAGGAGCGGTATGTACCACCACGAAGTGAGACGGACATGACGGCGACGACCGATTCCGCGCCACCTGCCGACGCAGCCGCCGCGCCACCCTCTGACGATTCCGGGTCCCACGGAATCCACGTGTTTGCGGCCCCGTCGGACGCGCCCCGGGTCCGGTGGCGGACCGATCTCATCTCGGCCGGGTTCAGCGCGGTACTGACGTTGGTGCTGATTCTCGTCGCCGGCAACGGATCGACCGTCGACGACAACGCGCTCGACTGGGTCGGCACGCTGCCGGGTTGGCTGCGGTGGTTGGCGCAGGCGGCCTATGCGGTGGGTGTGTTGTACGGCGTGGGGCTGCTCGTCGGCGTCGGGATCTTCGCCAAGGGGCGGCTCCAAGTGCTGCGCGACATGCTGCTGGCGGCCGGGTTCGCTGTCGTCCTCGTCGTCGTGCTCACTCAACTGATCGACCGGCGCTGGCCGGAGTTTGCGTTCTTCGATCTCAACGAGACGCGCGAGACGTTCCCCGCCTTCTTCGTGACGATTTCTGTTGCGATCCAGGCCGCCGCCTCACCGTGGCTGACCGCGCCGATGCGCAAGCTCGGTTGGACGTTCATCCTCGCCGCAACCGCTGCTTCGATCCTCGGTGGGGTGACGACACTCAGTGATGCGCTCGGGGCGATCCTGGTCGCCCTGTTCGCCGCGGCGATCACCCGCTATGTGTTCGGTACGTCGGCGGGTTTGCCGTCGACCAGTCGGGTGCGCGACGGATTGGCCGACCTCGGTGTCGAGGTCGACTCGTTGTCGTACACCGACCATCAACCGCCCGGCTCGGTCGTGCTCTCAGGCATCTCGACCGATGGCCAGGCACTCCTCGTCTCGGTGTTGGGACGTGACTCGTGGACCACTCGCCGATTCAGCCGGTGGTGGAAGGAAGCGTGGTACCAGGACCACGGGGCGCAGTACGGCTCCGACCGACGCCAGCAGGTCGAACACGAATCGTTGGCGCTCCTCCTCGCCGACCAGGACGGTGTTTCCGTGCCGGCACTCGTCACGGTCGGGATGACGGCGTTGGACGACGCGATGCTCGTCACCGACCTGCCCGACCACACGCTGGCCGATGTGCCCCTCGACGAGGTCGGCGACGACCTGCTCGGCGACATCTGGGGCGAGCTCGACAAGCTGCACCGCGCCGGCATCAGCCACGGCTCGATCGACGCCTCGCAGTCTCTGGTTCGATCCTGCCGGTCAGCTGAGACTGGCGGGGTTCGGTGACTCGACGATCCATCCGAGCAACGACCAGCTGCAGCAAGACGTGGCGCGACGCTCGTGATGACGACGATGGGCGTCGGCGCCGATCGCGCCATCGCGGCCGCCCGCAAGGCGCTCGGTGATGATGCGCTCGCCACGATGCTGCCCCTGCTCCAGACTGCGGCGCTCAACCACCGCCTCCGTCACAACGCCAAGCACCAGAAACTGAAGATCGAGGATCTCCGCAAGCAGACAGCGGCCGCGCTCGACGTGGACTGTTCCGGAGGTCGAGCAGCTGACGCGCGTCACGGTGAAGAGCGTCGTGATGTTCGCCTTCATCGGGTTCGCCGTCTACTCGATCGTTGCCGGGTTGGCCGAAGTCGGTTTCGCCACGATCTGGGACACGCTGTCCGATGCTCGGTGGGGCCTCGTGATATTGGCGCTCGTCTTCGCCAATGCGACCAACTTCACCGACTCGATCGCTGTCCGCGTCGTCGCGCCGAAGAAGCTGCCGGTCGGCGTCACGACGGTCGAGCAGTTCGCCATCGGGTTCGTCGACATGGCGGTCCCCGCCGGCGCCGGCAAGATCGCCACCAATGTCCGCTACTTCCAGAAGTTCGGCATGGGCGCGGTCTCAGCCGGAACGACCGGCGGGAATCACCATGCTGATGCAGGTGGTCGCCCAGGTGACGTTGATCGCGCTGGCGCTCCTCGTCGGGTCCGACAGCATGGACCTGTCGTCGATGTCGAGCGGCGATGGCGAGGGGTTGAAGCTGATCGGGATGATCGTCGTGATCCTGGTCGGTGTGGCGGTGGCAGTCGCCGTGGTGCCGAAGTGGCGGCACTGGGTCGAGGACAAGACCCGCAAACCGCTGAAGCAGATACGTGCGTCGCTCAAGACGATCCGAAACCCGAGGACGCTGATCTCGGGCATGAGCGCTGCGGTCGGCACCGAGGTGCTGTACGGAGCAGGGCTCATGGCGAGCGTCTTCGCTCTTGGCGGTTCGATCAGCATCGGTGAGGCGATCTTCATCAACGTCGTCGTGTCGTTGGTGTCGGGGATCAGCCCGGTCCCGGGCAACGCCGGCGTCGCCGAGGCCGGTCTCACCGCCGGTCTCACCGCGATCGGCATCGACAGCAACATCGCTGTCTCGGCAGTGCTCGTCTACCGGCTCGTCGGCACATACCTTCCGCCGATCTGGGGCTACTTCTCGATGAGCTGGCTGAAGAAGCACGACTACCTCTGAGCGCAGTGAGTCGGGACACCCCGGCCCGAGGGTGCGTCAGCCCGGCTCGGCGGTGATCCGACCATCGTCGATCGCGCTGCGCATCGCGGCGTAGTCGACGTCGTTCTGGTCGGCGTAGGTGAAGGCGAACTCGGTGAGGGCTCGATCGAACGACGATCCCTTGCCGAGATAGCCGGCGATCGCGATCGGATCGCTGGAGCGGGCGTGGGCATGGGCGAGGGTCCAGCCACAGATGGTCGCGTACCCGCGGAGGCGTCGCGGGCCCATCGTCTCCACATCCGCTGAGCCCTTCATGTCGTGGAACTGGCGCCAGTAGTAGTGATGGCCACCCTCGCTGCTCGACCATCCGAGGAAGATGTCACCCGATGCCTGGATCAGCCGCTGGCCCTGCACCACCCGCTCGCCGGGCGAGTCGTACGCACTCGGCGAGAGGTGGGCTGCGAGTACCGATGCCTCGGCCTCCTTGACCTGGAGGAACAGCGGGTCGCCGTCGTCGCGGCCGACGAACAACGCGACCATGCAGCGGGTGCCGACGCTGCCGACGCCGACGACCTTGAGCGCGATGTCGACCAGGTGGTACCGCTCGAGCAGGGCCTTGCGGTCGTCGCGGATCGAGTTCGCGGTAGAGGTCCCAGCTGTGCACGACCTGGCGGCGCAACTCCTCGCCGTCTTCGCTCACGAGGTCGCGAAGCGGCACGATCAGCGGTGGGGCGCTCGCGATCCGGAGCACTCCGTCGACACGTTCGGTCAGCTTGGCCATCGCCTTCAGGCTCGTCTTGGAACGTGCCTTCGCGGCGCTCTTCGAGAGCCGTTTGCGGTCACTCTTCTTGGTCAATGCGGCTTCGAGCTTGTCGACCGACAGTTCGGCATACCACACATCGAGCGTGGCCTGCTCGGCGAAGTGGGCCATCGCCGTGCGGTAGCCCGCCACCGACGCCGCCACAGCGTCGGTGGTCTTGCCGTGTCCGAATCCGTTCGAGCGTCCGGCGAGCGCAACGCTGGCCGCCAGTCGCTTGACATCCCATTCCCACGGCCCCGGGAGCGTCTCGTCGAAATCGTTGACGTCGAAGACCAGGTTTCGTTCAGCCGACGCAAAGGCGCCGTAGTTCGACAGGTGGGCATCACCGCAGAGTTGCGCGTCGAGACCGGACACCGGTGTCGACGCAAGGTCGCCGGCCATGATGGCGGCAGCCCCGCGGTAGAACGTGAACGGTGAGACCGCCATCCGGCCATGGCGGATCGGCACGAGCGATTGGAGCCGGGTCGCGTCCTGTGCGGTGAGGACGTCGACCGGATCGGGTCGGTCCGGGGCCGGCGCCCAGTCGGCGTGGCTCGAACGTGGCACCTGTTTGCGAGCCTCACGGCCACGTTCGTGGCGCTCCTCGACCGTGAGGTGTTCGTGTTGAGGAGAAGTTTGTGAACGTGGCACGTGGATCCTTTGGGTCATTGATGGACGGACAGTCAGTTGGCCGATGGACCGGGCGTGGCAGCAGCTTGGCCGTCGCCGAAGAACCCGACCTTGCGGAGCTCGCGGAAGAGGTCGGATCCGATTGCAGCGACGGGGGCGGCAAGGATGAGGCCGACCATGCCGGCGACCAGCCCGCCGAATGCTGTCGCCAACAGGATCGCCAATGGGCTCATGGCGAGGCTGGAACCGAGCAGCTTCGGTTGGAGCAGGTTCTCCAGAACGACCTGAGCGAGGATCACGATCACGAAGGCGGTCACCGCCATGCCGAACCCGCCGTCACCGAGGGCCATCAGCACCGCGAACGCGCCGCCGAAGAAGGCGCCGATGTACGGGATGTAGGCGCCGACGAAGTTCACGACGCCGATCGCCAGCGCGCCGGGCACACCGAGGAGGTACATCCCGATCGCGATCGACACGCCGTTGACGAGTGCCAGCGCTGTCTGGCCGGTGAAGTAGGACTGGACATCCTTGATCGACTTGTCGACGATCTTCTGGGCAGCGGCCTGTCGGGCGGGGTCCGACCGACGGGACACCCATCCGCTGATCATGGTCGGCATGCCTTCGAGCACGTAGTACATCACCATCGTCCCGAGTACCAACCCGGCGATGAGTCCTGTGGCTGAGTCGACGGCGGTCGCAACAGCGGTAGCCACCCCGTCGCGGCCGACCGCGGCACCGTCCGCGGCGGTCGAGTCGACCGCGTCGACGGCGCCGGCGTTGATGGGGAGGTCTTCGGCCCAGTTCTTGATGTCGTCGACGGCGTTCTGGAGATTCTCGCTGATCGCATCGCTCTGGCTCCAGAGGGCCTCGGCGGTGATGAAGGCACAACCGGCGAAAACGACGAACAAACCGGCCACCACGATCCCGGCGCCAGCCGCCCGCTTGACGCCGTGCTGCTCCAGCCAGGTGACGATGGGAACGCACACGACCGCGAGGAAGACGCCGACGGCGAGCGGCGCCGTGATGTCGCGAGTCGCTGCGATCACGACGATGATCAGCGCCAGGGCGACCATCATCCCGGTGAACATCCAACTGTTGGTGCCGACTCGCCTCACCCAGGGCAGCACCTCGAAGTTGACCTGGGGCGGCCCGTCCGCCTTCGTGGTCGGTTCCTCTGGTGCGGTGCTCTCTCCACTGTTCATGGGATCAATCCTCGTCGCTGATTGCTGCGACAGCGAGACCCGAAATGGTGGCAGGGGGGTGCAATGTCAGCTCGCGTCTCGGGAGCGGGTAGCCATCCGTTTGGCGTGGCGTTTGGACAGTTCGTTGAGCAGCGCGCCGATGAGCGAGATACCGCTGAAGATGTAGAAGACGGTGAACAGCTTGGAGGCATCGGTCGACGGTGAGAGGTCGCCGAAGCCGACCGTCGTCAACGCCACGGCGCTGAAGTAGAACGAGTCGACCCAGCCCCAGTCCTCCAAGATGTGGTAGACGACCGTGCCGACACCGAGCGCGCCGAGGCTCAGGATCCCGATGATGCGTGCGGAGTAGTCGTCCCACGCAGATGTGGTCGGGGGTGGGGCGCCGGGCGGTTGTTCGTTCATGGCGTTCAGTGCTATCGGCGGCGCATCCGCCGTCCACCGCGACGGCGACCCCGACGGCGGACGCCGGCGACCGACCCTGGGCTGAGTGGCCGGCCGATCATGTCGATGAACAGGCTCGCAGGCCCCGTGGACGGCGTGAGCTCGCCGTCGGTCACCTCGACCGCATAGCTCATGTCGCCGCTGCTCAGTACGGGCTCTCGGAGCACAACGACGACATCGTTGACCGTGTCGTCCTCGAAGATCGAGAGGAGCGCATTTGGCGGGTTCTCGGCGAAGTTGTCGTCGCCGACGTCCCACGACGCGAAGAACTCCTCGGTGGGGATGTGCCCGGTCAGCCGTTCGGGTCGGTCGGAGAAGAACAGCGTGGTCGCCGACACGCCCTTGAGCGTGACGCGGCCGTCGTCGATGTCGAGACCGCTCGCCGTCTGGGCGAACATGTACTCGACCTCTTCGGGATCGGCATCCCGTGTCGTAGCAAGATCATCGTGGTCGTCGGTCATCAGGAACTCCTTGTCGTGTGTCCTCGCGGTGGATATCACGATCCTCCCCTGGGGACGTCTCCGAAACCGCCAAGTGGGAGGTGCGACGGAGCAGTGTGGCCCGCCATTGCTCCCGGTTGCCGCCATGTTGGCGGTTCCGGCACTCGCCGTGGCCCTGCGACGATGAACGTCGACCGGAGGTTGCGATGAACATCGATCAACTCGACGAGGCATTCACGGGGCAGCCGATCACGTTGGCCGACGTGGTTGCTGCGGTCGTCGTGCTCATCGTCGCCCTCGGGTGCGCCTGGTTCGTCGGGCGTTTGCTGCGCCGCTACTTCGGGCGCCCCGGGAACGAGTCCGACCAGATGGCGAAGCTGCTGGGTCGAATCGGGCAGTGGTCCATTGCTGCGCTCGGACTCGCCTGGGCGCTGAACATCGTTGGACTCGAGATGGGCGGAGTGTCGTTCTTCATCCTGGCGGCGCTCATCATCGTGGCCCTGGCAATCAAACCGATCGCGGAGAGCTTCGCGATCAGCGTCGCGATTGCCTCGCGTCCGGCATTCGGCGTCGGCGACGAGATCGGTGTCGAAGGCGTCGTGGGCGAGGTACTCGAGGTCACCGAGCGGAGCGTGGTCGTGCGGCGCCGAGACGGCGCCCGCGTCCACATTCCCAACGCCGACATGATCTCGGAACGGGTGACCGTCTATTCGACCGAGGCCGAACGCCGATCGATCATCGATGTCCGGCTCGCCTACGACACCGACATCGACACAGCCGACCAGGTGATCCGAGCAGCGCTCTCCGACGTCGATGGCTTGATTCGGATCGGATCGATTCGAGCGACGTCGCTGAACGACTGCGTCGAGCTCTCGATTCGATTCTGGCACGACTCGAGCATCGACGCAGCCATCGGAACCAGCGACGCCGTGGTTCGAGCTGTGCATCGGGCGCTCCGAGAAGCGGGGATCCATCGAGCACCGTCGTTGGAGGTTGCCCTTGTCGAGCATGTACTCCCAGGGGGCACCACTTTGGCGCTACCCGATGTCGCGGCGACATACGATGATGGGACCGGCAAAGGAGATCAACATGACGGCACCGGCCGACGAGACGGCACCGACCACGACCGATGACCCTCAAGCGGCGGATGCCCACTCCGCCGCAGTGCCGGGCGACGGCTCCGCTTCAGACGGCATCCAGGTGTTCGCAGCACCGTCGGACGCGCCGCGCGTGCGATGGACGACCGACCTGATCTCGGCCGCGTTCTCGGCGGCCTTGGTCTTCCTGCTGGTGCTGGTTGCAGGGAACGGCTCCACGTTCGACGACACGACGCTCGAGTTCGTGGGTGGGCTTCCGGGATGGCTGCTCTGGCTGGCGCAGGCGGCCTATGGGGTGGGTGTGTTGTACGGCGTGGGGCTGTTGATCGGGATTGCGATCTTCGCCAAGGGTCGCCTCGACGTTGCTCGCGACATGATCCTGGCGGCGCTGTTCTCCGTCGTCATCGTCCTCGTCCTGACCCAGCTGATCGACAATCGGTGGCCGGAATTCGCCTTCTTCGACCTGAACCAGACCCGCAACACGTTCCCCGCCTTCTTCGTCACGACCGCCACGGCGACTCAGGCCGCCGCTGCACCGTGGCTGACGGCGCCGATGCGCAAGTTCGGGTGGACGCTCATCTTTGCAGCCAGCGTTGCCTCGATCTTCGGGGCGGTGACGACGGTCAGCGACGCGCTCGGCGGACTCCTCGTCGGCTTGTTCGCCGCGGCGATCACGCGGTACGTGTTCGGTACGTCGGCCGGGTTGCCGTCAACCAAGCGGATCCGGCACGGCCTGTCAGATCTCGGTGTCGAGATGGACTCGGTGGAGTACTTCGACAAACAACCCGAGGGCTCGATCATCTTGTCGGGCACGTCCGCTGGCGGCAAGGCGCTCTTCGTCAATGTCTTGGGGCGCGATTCCTGGAGTACCAGGCGGTGGAGCCGACTGTGGAAGGAGGCGTGGTACCAGGATCAGGGCGCGCAGTACGGGTCCGATCGTCGCCAGCAGGTCGAACACGAATCGCTGGCGTTGCTCCTGGCCGATCAGAACGGTGTCTCGGTGCCCGACTTGGAGACGGTCGGGATGACGTCACTCGACGACGCGATGCTGGTCACCGACCTGTTCGACCACACGCTGGCCGACGTCTCGCTCGACGACATCGACGACGACGTGCTCGATGCGCTCTGGACCGAGGTCGACAAGCTGCACCGTGCCGGAATCAGCCATGGTTCCATCGATGCGGTCCACTTCTGGTTCGATTCGACCGGCGCCCTGGAGCTGATGGGATTCGCTGACGCGGCGATTCAACCCACGGGCGACCAAATGCATCAGGACATCGCCGCGATGCTTGTCATGTCCACGATGGGCGTCGGCGCCGATCGCGCCATCGCCGCCGCCCGCCGGAATGTGGGCGACGACGCGCTCAAGGAGATGCTCCCCCTGCTGCAGACCGCAGCCCTCAACGGCCGGCTCCGCCACAACGTCAAGCAGCAGAAGCTGAAGCTGAAGGACCTGCGCAAGCAGACGGCAGCCGCCCTCGACGTCAAGGTTCCGGAGCCCACGCAGTTGACGAGGGTCACCTGGAAGAGCGTGCTGATGCTCGGGTTCGTCGGGTTTGCCGTCTACTCGATCATCGGTGGTCTTGCCGATGTCGGGTTCGACACGATCTGGAACACCCTGTCCGATGCCCGCTGGAGCCTTGTCCTGCTCGGGCTGTTCTTCGCCGGGGCCACCAACTGGACCGACGCAACTGCGCTGTCGGCGGTCTCACCGAAGCCGGTCCCGATCGGGGTGACGACCGTCGAGCAGTTTGCGATCGGCTTCGTGAACATCGCGGTCCCGTCGGCCGCGGGACGAATCGCAACCAACGCCCGATATTTCGAGAAGTTCGGCATCAGTGCGGTCACGTCGACGACGACGGGTGCCATCACCGGCTTCATCGGGTTCCTCGCACAGGCGATCCTCGTGATCCTCACGATCGTCATCGGGGCCGGCAGTATCGACTTCTCCGAGATGCAGGGAGGCGGAAGTGTGCTCCGGGTCCTCGGGATGGCAATCGCCATCTTCATCGGTGTCGCCATCGTCGTGGCACTCGTGCCGAAGTGGCGGCAGTGGGCCGAGGACAAGCTCCGCAAGCCGCTGTCCCAGATGGGCGATGCGCTCAAGACCGTGAAGAACCCCAAGCAGGCAGCACTCGCGCTCGGTGGGTCGCTCGGGACGGAAATCCTCTACGGCGCCGGGTTCGCCATGTGCGTGCTCGCCGTCGGCGGGTCGGTCAGCCTCGGACAAGCGATCTTCATCAACGTCACCGTGTCGCTGTTTGCCGGACTGATGCCGATCCCCGGCGGCGTCGGCGTCTCGGAGGCCGGCATGACCGCCGGCCTCACGGCGATCGGCGTCGACAGCGACATTGCTGTCTCCGCCGTTCTCGTCTATCGCATGGTCAGCTACTACCTCCCGCCGCTCTGGGGGTACGTCAGCCTGCAATGGCTCAACCGTCACGACTACCTGTGACCGATGAGCCGTGAGCGATGAGATGACCAGCCAAGAATCGACCGACGACGGCGGGCCCGTTTCGACCCGCGAGCCAACGCCCGACGCCCGGCCAGTTGATCGGGCGCACGCTCTCCATCACCGCGGTGGTCGCCATCGCGTTGTTCATCACCTCGTGGCTGCTCCCAGACTTCCAGATCAACCGGTTCCGCGATGCGCTCCTGGCCGGGCTGGTCATGGGACTGTTCAACGCACTGGTGTGGCCGGCGCTCTCGTTCGTGTTGGTGCCGCTCTCGGTGTACACGCTCGGAGCAGCCAATCTGGTCGTGAATGCGCTGCTCACGTGGGCAGTGCTCGACAGCCTTCCCGGCGTTCGGGTCGACGGGTTCTGGGCAGCGATGCTCGTGGCGCTGATCGCAACCGTGATCGCCACGCTGTTGGCGACGGCACTGGCCCTCGACGACGACGCCTGGTACGACCAGCGAATGGCGCGGTTCGCGCGCCGGCGCCGCGGCACCACGACAACCGAGGTCCCCGGTGTGGTGTTCGTCCAGATCGACGGGCTGTCCGAGCCGGTGCTGCGCGTGGCGCTCGCCTCGGGCGACGTCCCCACACTGCATCGTTGGCTCGACGACGGCCAACATCACATCGTCGGATGGCGAACCGAGTGGTCGTCCCAGACCGGCGTCAGCCAGTGCGGCATCCTCCACGGCTCCACCGTCGACATGCCGGCGTTTCGTTGGGTGGAGAAGGACACCGGCGAGGTGATCGTCTCGAATCACCCGAAGTCGGCGGCGGAGATCGAGCGCCGCCACAGCGATGGTGCCGGGCTCCTCGCGCACAACGGATCGAGCTACGGAAACCTGTTCACGGGTGACGCGGGACGGGCGGTGCTCACCATGAGTGTCGCCGGCACGAAGAAGGAAGGCCGCGCCGGCAAGGGCTACGGCCAGTACTTCTCCCGTCCGTCGAACGCCATTCGAACGCTCGTCGGCTCGTTCGCAGAGATCGTGCGGGAGCGTCGCGCTCAACGCGACCAGGTGCGTCGCGGTGTCGAGCCCCGGGTGAGCCGCAACTGGACATACGCCCTGCTCCGGGCGTTCACCACGATCATCAGCCGTGATGTGTGTGTCAACGGGGTGATCAACGACATGGCCGAGGGGCGAGCGGCGATCTACATCGACTTCCTCGGCTACGACGAGGTGTCGCACCACTCCGGGCCGCTCCGCGAGGACACGCTCCGGGTCTTGCGTGACATCGACCGCCAGATCGCCCGCTTCGAGCGTGCTGCACGCTGGTCGCCCCGGCCGTACCGAATCGTCGTGCTGTCCGACCATGGGCAGACACAGGGTGCGACCTTCGAGGAGCGCTACGACGAATCGCTCGCCGAGCTGGTCGGGCGGCTGTGTGGCAGCGTTCGTGACGCCGACTCGGACTCCGAAGAGGGGCGCACCGAGTCGTCAGCATGGTTCCGAAGTGCCCGCGGACAGCGGAAAGGCCGCGCACGCCTCCGAGGCCAAGCCGACCGTGCTCGCATCCGGCAATCTCGGACTGGTCTACCTGCCCGAAGGCGACGCCCGCCTCACCAGGGAAGAGATCGACGGGAGCTATCCGAAGCTGCTCCCTGGTTTGGTCGAGCACCCCGGCGTGGGGTTCGTGCTCGTGCGTTCCGCAGCGGAGGGATCACTGGTGCTCGGAGCATCCGGTCGCCGAAACCTCGACACCGGCGAGGTCGAGGGTGACGACCCGCTGGGCCCGTTCGGACCGGAGGCGATCGTCATGGTGACCAAGGCGTCCGGCTACTCGAATGCGGCCGACGTGATGGTGAACAGCCTGTACGACCCCGATCGCAATGAGGTGGCGGCCTTCGAGCACCAGGTGAGCTCTCACGGCGGACTCGGCGGGCCGCAGACCCGTCCGTTCCTGCTGTATCCCGCCACGTTGGCGGCGCCTGCCGACGACCATCGAGGGACCGGCCGCGCTGCACTTCGTGCTGAAGGGATGGCTGGCCGACCTGGGCCAGCCGGTGGAGAGCGGGTCTGATGTGGGCAGCGCGAAGACCAGGGGCCGGAACTCTTCGACTGGGAGATCGCCCGAGACGTGTCGGAGACTGATCGAGGTCGGAGCGATCGTGGTCATCGCGGTATCCGTCGCCATCGCGGTGGTCGCAGATGGTTCGGAGTGCCATTGGCGGTGCGAGCGGATCGCGTGCGTACGACGTGTTCAAACAGTCGTTCGCTCGCGGCGTCCTGCTCGGTCTCGACCTCCTCATCGCCGCCGACATCATCCGCACCGTGACCCTCGACCAGACACTCGAGAACGTCGCAGCACTCGGCCTGCTCGTCATCGTGCGGACGTTTCTCTCCTGGTCACTCGTGCTCGAGGCCGAGGGGCGTTGGCCCTGGGAGGCGCCACGCCCGGACACCACACCGGTTTGACAGGCGGGCCGGCGACCGCGGTCAAGAACGCTTCACGTGTCCGAGCTGTCTGCGGTCTGAGGTTGCGTGACCGTTCGTTCCGGGACGCTCAGCTCGATGTCGGCCGTGTGGAGCGCCGACATGGTGGCCCGGATCGCTCCGTCGGTCACGCCTGAGGAGCCGGACATGGTCGATGGATACCAGTAGCTGATCGTCAGCGTGATCGCGTTGTCGGTGATGCCGCTCGCCTCGACTGCGGGCCCGGGATCGTCGAGGACGTCGTCGACCGACGAGATTGCGGCCGTCACCGCCGAGGTGATCGCGTCCAAGTCGGTGTTCGAGTGAACACTGATGTCGAAGCTCGCCTTGCGACCCTCGGTCGAGCTGTACACGGTGATCGGATTGCCGAGTACCTGATTGTTGGAGATGTAGACGAGCACGCCGTCGCTTTGCCGAAGCGTGGTGGAGCGGCTCCCGATGTTCTCGACGGTGCCGCGAAACTCCGACGTCTTGATCTGGTCGCCCACCGAGAACGACGGCCGGGCGAGGAGCAGGATTCCCGATGCCGAGTTCTCGACCATCGGCTTGAGTGCCAACGCTCCGATGATCAGCGCGAAAGCGAACAGCACGGACAAGAACCCGATGTCGATCCCCAGGATGCTCGCCACCAATGCGAACGCAGAGAGGTAGACGAGCCATTTCGCGATCCGCGCGAGATCCGCAGCAACCTGGTGAGAGGCAACTCCGGCGCGACGGAGCGCTCGCTTGACGAGCGCCTGGACGGCACGAGCGACCGGAACACTTGCGACGGCCACCACGGCCGCGGCCAACACGTCCCACCCGCTGAGGCTCCCTTCGTTCAGGGCGTCAGCGATGTTCTGGGCTGCGTCGCTCGCGCCGTTGGACAGCAGTGCATGCACGGCGGTCACCTCTCCTTCATGTTTCACTCGTCTGGTCGAAGGTTGTGGCGCATCCGATTTCCGCGCGTCGAACTGCCATGCTCAGTTTCGATTCTGCTCAGACCCGAGTTCGACGCTTGTAGCCCCAAGAAGGTGCGGCGGGGGAGCATCGCCCACGGCTCACGACGGCGGCTGATCCGTCGAGTGCTCCCTTGACGCCCCGTTCGGGTGCTGGTGGGGGATCTCCTGAACGTGGACGATTGCTCGTATGGCCGAGCGACTGATCTTGCCTGAGCAGCCCACGGGCATCGAACGTTTCCTCCCGGGCATTCACGCCGTCTCGGACTCTCTCAACCCATGAGTCCTTCGAGCGATCAGAACAACGACCGGCAGATGGTCGATGACACCGAGCGCTGGCTGCAGCGACGTGGCGTGCCCGTCGCCGAGAAGCACGTCACGTCGCCGCTCGCGCTGTTCGGTCGAGTGATCCCGTTGCTCGTGATCGTGTTGTTCGCCGAGTCGATCACGCTGCTCGCCCGCGGCGTGTACCGCGGCTGGACCCTGTACGGGGTGTTCGTCCTCTCACTCGCTGGCCTGGTGTGGCTCGTCGTGCTGGCGTGGAATCGACGGCCGCGACGGACGTGGCACGTGCCCGCCTGGCTCGCGGGTCTCGCCATCCTGGGGTTCGTGTTCGGCCCCGCGGCACTCGGGCTCACGTTCGAGGACAGCGACGCATTGGTTGTCAATCTGCTGGCGATCAACGTCGCCGTGCTCGTCGCCGCGGTGCTCTCGGAGTACTTCAACATCACCCCGGTCGTCCGCCACGAGATCAACGAGATCCGGACCGGCCACCGCCAGATGCTCGCGCCCATGCGTCAGGTGCTGCCGATCATGTTGCTCTCGGTGCTGTTCCTCTTCACGACCGCCGAGATCTGGCAGGTGTCCCACGATGCCACGTCGCTCGGCTTCGGGATCGTGGTGGTCGCGCTCATCGGCCTCTCGGCGGCCTTCGTCGCGAGCAAGGCTCGCGACGCCCTCGAAGGTGTGTGGAACTTCACGAGCTGGCAGGAGATCGATCACATCGCCGAGTCGACGACCGCTCCCGACCTCCCGTTGCCCGACGACCTCCCCGAACCGCCCGATCTGGAGGGCGACGGAATCGGTCGACGGCAGGTGAGAATTCTGCTGTTCGTGACGATGACGGTCCAGTTGCTCGTCGTTGCGGCCGTCGTGACGCTTGTGCTCGCAGTCGTGGGGATGCTGCTCGTTCGACGGGAGACGATCGAGCAGTGGACCGAACTGCAGGACGTCGACTGGGATCCACTGGTTGCCGTGACGATCTTGGGTCATGAGTATCCGCTGACGTCCGAGACGGTCCTGATGTCGATCCTGCTCGGAGTGTTCGCAGCGATGCAGTTCGCGGCGTCGATCATGACCGACGCCGATCTCCAGAAGGAATACTTCACGGGTGTCTACGACGACGCCCGCGAGGTGATCGCAGTACGCGCCAGGTATCCGCCGATACACCGCGCTGCACGACGTCTCGTCACCGACAACCACGGAGCCGACGTCACCGACAGAATGATCGTGTGTTCGGACAATCGCGTCGGTTCACCAAGCTCGCCCAGCGGAACTCGCGCCATCCGCACGCACCGCGTCGACGTCGTCGACGAAGGCACGGGCGAGTCGGCGATCACGTTCCGACGTCGCGAACCGTGCCCCCTGTTGCCCGAGGCGCAGGAGCGCTGCGGTCACCGTTCGGTCGCCGCCGCCGTAGAGCAGGATCTGCCTCCCCGCAGCGTCGAGGCGGTCGCCCAAGCTGTCTGCCTGCACGACGACCGAGGACGATTCGTCGGGGTGTTGACGTGTTCTGACTCCAACCCTGCGCCGCGCGAGCCGTGCAAACACTGCAGCCAGTTCCTCGGTGCACTCGACGCCGGTCCGTGGATCGTTCACCGCAGGCGACAGTGCCATCAGTGCGATGTCGACGAGGACCTCCACGGTGTATCCGATGTCGTCCTGCGGATCCCGGGAGTTCGCAATCGTGATGCAGTCGAACAGATCGTCGTCGCTGATCGGTGATGACGTCGAGACCCAGCCGATCGTCTCGCCTCGAATGACGGCCCTTCCAGACCCACCGTCGATCAGCACACACGCCTCGGGCTCAGACATCAGGCGGTGCAGGCGATCCGTGTCGACACGGACGATGTACCCGTCGTCGGGCGCCACCAGGTCGGCTGCATCGGACGGTCGCTCGACATCGATGTCGGGGACCACGACGTCGTGGCGCGACTCGTGCTCCTGCGCTTTGGCCGCCCGCTCGATTCTCCGGGCAATCCAACCGATTGCCTTGTCGACGCGCAGCGATTGCAGCGTGCCGTTGATGTACCAGACGATCATCACGCCGGTGAATATCAGCAACAGCACGCTGACCGACATCATGAGCGGTGGCGCGAGGTCGTCGGACTCACGACCCCGGAGCAGAACCTGCGTCGTGAGGATGAAGCTTGCGGTCAGCGCGAACGTGGCGAGCATCCACTTGTTCCCGTTGCCCCGGAGCCGCATTCGGAGCAGGCGCGCCGAGAACTTGCTCGCCATGTTCCCCGCGGTGAGCGCGGTGAGGGCCAACACGATGCTCAGCCCGGTGAACACGAGGCCGAGTGCACTCAACAGCGAGGTCCGAGCCTGGGCGACCGTGATGGCGAACGTCTCAGGGTCCGGCTGCGGGCTGTTCCGCTCGATCACCGTCGCCAGCACGACGCCGGCAACGGTGCCGAGGATCGCCATGATCTCCTGGCTCTCCGCAACCGCCGTCCGGAAGTCGTCCAGCATCCCTCGATTGTTTCGCATCGTCGTTTCCCCACGTGCAGATGTGTGGCAGCACTTCGATCTTCCGCCAAGGTGCACCGAGGCGGTAGCTCCAACACGGTGGGAGAAGGGAGCAAACGGGCGGTATTCAGCGGAGCTCGAGCGCTCGATCGGATCTCTGGTGGTGCAACCGGCGGTGCAACCCGCCAACCGACGTCGAGCGATCCGGTGACCCTGAGTGATGTATGCTGATTTGCATGCAGAGCACGAGCGTTCGAATCGACACTGCGACTCACGACGACCTCAAGCGTCTGGCGGCAGAGTTCGACACGACCGTCGGCAACACGGTCACACTTGCGGTGAGGGCGCTTCGCCAGGACCACATCGGGAGGCAGCTCCACGCCCCACTGGTCAGCGACGAGGACGCCTGGCTCGATGCAGACCTCGGGTGACGTGGTCGATCTCGATCTCGGTCACCCGGAGGGGCGTGAAGCCGGGTTTCTCCATCCTGCGATCGTGATCACGGCTCAGCGGATCCTCGATGCGAACCCGACCGTCGTTCACGTCGTTCCGCTGACGAGCAGCATTCGGAAGTTCCATTCCGAGATTGTGATCGAACCCGACAAGAACAACGGATTGGATGCTCGATCAGCAGCGCAGTGTCAGCACCTTCGAGCGGTATCGCCGCAGAGGATCGTGTCGACCCGGGGCAACGTTGGGCCACTGAATCTGACGCAGATTCGAGAAACGATCGCCGTCATCTTCGACATTGCGTGATGTTCGTAGGATCGGCGGTACCCGTCTCGTCAGTCGTCATTGCCGCCTCTTCGACTGTCGACAGCGGCCTGCGTGCCGCCGGCTCCGTGCAGCAGACCGAGGCTGATCTGGGCAGACGACGCCGACGTGAGCCGACGTCGATTGCCAGGGCAGGTTGCGTTGGGCGCGGCCGCGAGACGGGTCGTCAGCCTCCCGCGTGCGCCGGTGTGATGGTCGGGAGCGTCCGGATTGTGCTTGGGCACGAAGTCGAGCGGAGCGCCGACCGGGATCAGTTCCTCGCGCTTGACCGACTCGGCGAACTCCTGGCCGAGTCGGGCGGCGTGGTCGATCACCCACGAGTGGAAGTACCTGCTGTATTTCTCGCGTTCTTTGGGGTCGAGGTCGAGGTTGATGATCGCAGGGAAAGCCAGGTCGAGCGCCGGGTCGAACAGGTACTTCTGTTGCTTCAGGGCCAGCTTGAAGTTGCGCCACTTGATGCCGTACAACTGGTCGGCGTTCCAGTAGAGGAAACCTTCCCGGTTCGATTCATCCTGCTCACCGGCGAGCCAGGCCGTCTGATCCACACCGTCGATCTCGCGGTCGCCGGGCACGTCGATGCCGGCAGCGTTGGCCAACGTCGTGTACCAGTCGGTGCAGTGCATGATCTCGTTGCTCTTCGTGCCTGCAGCGAACTGTCCGGGCCACTGCACGATGCACGGCGTCCGGAGCGACCCTTCCATCCCGGTGAAGTACGAGCCCTCCCAGAAACCTGCCGTTCCTCGGTCAGGGCCGAACTCCTCGTTGCCGTTGTCGCCGGCGAAGATCACGATCGTGTTCTCACGGAGGCCGAGCTCGTCGAGCTTGTCGAGGATCATGCCGAAATCGCCGTCGAGTTGAAGCAGGCAGTCGGCCCAATCGCCGTGTCCGCTCGTGCCCTTGTACTCGTCGCGCGGATGGACCGGCAGATGCATCAGCGAATAGTTGTGATAGACGAGGAAGGGCTTGTCTCCGTCGGCTTGGCGTTCGAGGAAGTCCATCGTCCGTGTGTTCATTTCGACATCGACGTTGATCTTGAGGTCATAGTCGAGGACACCCAACTGTTCGATGGGTTCGCCCTTCTTGCCCTGATACATGTACTCGACGGTGTCGCGTTCGGGGTCGTACCACGGGTCGTCGGTCCACAGCGCAGGATCCCAGGAGAACGGAGGGCCATACCACTCATCGAAGCCGTGATCGGTCGGCCAACGCCCGTCGCCCTCGCCGATGTGCCACTTACCCATGCACAACGTGGCATATCCGGCATCGGAGAAAACGTCTCCCATCGTCTTCTCCCAGGCAACGAGGCCACCGGCCATACCCGGCGCCGTGGCCTTGGTGTTGCCCGAACGAATCGAATAGCGGCCCGTCATGAGCGCAGAGCGGGTCGGGCTGCACTGCGCCTCGGGCGCGTAGTTCATCATCTGGAAGCCGTCAGCGGCGAACTCATCGATCCGCTTGGTATCCGCGCCGCGCAGCATGCCACCGCCATAACAGCCCAACTCGCCGTAGCCGAGGTTGTCGACGTGGAAGATCAGCACATTCGGTCGTGTGTCAGGCATTGCATTGTCTCCTTCGAAGGTTTCGGTCGCTGGGACGTTGGATCGCCGCAGCGGGGTCCGCTGGGCGAACGGCGTGTATGTCCCCACGCTCGTCGCCCGTCCGCGGAGACGAAACCCCCAAAAGGGAGATGGAAGGGGGGGGTGGGGGTCGCCCCGCCACGTCGGCGTGCGCCCTCCGAAGCGGGGGTGCCCAGTGCGCGCCTCGGTCTCTATGGTCGTAGTAGCGAGGCGTTTGCCCGTGGCGGTAGGCGAACTCAACGGAATCGAGACGAGGACATCGGATGGGAACCAAGAGCATTTCCACATGCGGACAAGGTGACGAAATTCTCAGGCACGATGTCGTGGACTCGCAGAAAGACGAACCGAACCCTCCGACAGAGCGTGGGAGGATGGGCGACGGCGAGGGTGAACCGCCGAGCACACGTCTCGGTTCAGATTGCAAGGAGCTTGGTGACCGATGACGAATCAACTACTGACGGGGCCTGACCGACCATCTGCGTTTCATATGTTGGCCAAGCCGACGGGGCCGATCTGCAACCTGGATTGTGAATACTGCTTCTTCTTGTCCAAGGAGATGTTGTATCCGGGCGACCGGTTCCGGATGGCCGACGAGATGCTCGAGATGTACATCCGCCAGCTGCTCGAAGGGCACCGCACTCGGGAGGTGACCGTTGCCTGGCAGGGCGGTGAGCCGACCATGATGGGGCTCGACTTCTTCGAGCGTTCCATCGAGCTCGTCGAGCAGTACCGCCAACCATGGCAGCAGGTCCAGTACACGATCCAGACCAACGGCGTGCTGATCGACGAACGGTGGGCAGCATTCTTCAAGGAGCACAACTTCCTCGTCGGCTTGTCGGTCGACGGCCCGAAGGAGATCCACGACACCTACCGCGTCGACACCCGCAAGCAAGGCTCGTTCGACCGGGTGATGGCCGGCTACGAACACCTTCGATCAGCCGACGTCGACGTCAACGTGTTGTGCACGGTGCACGACGCCAACCAGGACCATGGCGTCGACGTGTACCGCTTCTTTCGCGACGAGATGGGCGTGAGGTTCATTCAGTTCATCCCGATCGTGGAACGGGCGACCGAGGAGCTGTTGCAGATCGCCAACCTCGGGTGGAGCAGCGAGCGCAAGGAGAAACGGCCGCTGTACACCCAGGAAGGCACCCAGGTCACCGATCGCAGTGTCACCGCGGAGGGCTACGGCCGGTTCCTGATCGACGTGTTCGACGAATGGATCCGAGCCGATGTGGGTGAGGTCTACGTGCAGATGTTCGACACTGCGCTCGCCAACTGGCATGGCGAACCCGGAGCCCTGTGCGTGTTCTCCGAAACCTGCGGGCTGGCGCTCACCGTCGAACACAACGGCGACGTCTACTCATGCGACCACTTCGTGGAGCCCGACTATCTGCTCGGCAACATCGCCGAGACCCCGATGATCGATCTCGTCGCATCCGAGCAACAGGTCGCGTTCGGTCGGGCCAAACTCGACACGCTGCCGCAGTACTGCCTCGACTGCGAAGTGCGCTTCGCCTGCCACGGCGGCTGCCCCCAGAACCGGTTCATCCGCACTCCCGACGGCGAGCCCGGGCTCAACTACCTGTGCGCCGGCTACAAGGCGTTCTTCAATCACGTCGACCGCCCGATGCGCAAGATGTCCGAGCTGCTCCACCAAGAACGCTCCCCAGCCGAGGCACACGACCTCCTCACCGCCGAAGACCAGCAGCGCTTCACCGGGGTCGGCCGCAACGACCCGTGCCCTTGCGGCAGCGGCGACAAGTACAAGAAATGCCACGGGGCCGCCACCGCCCCCGAGTGACATGCCCACCAGGGCTCGGACGCCATATGCGTCGCCAGGGAGGCGCACTGCGAGGTGCTCCAGAGCGCTGAACGGTCTGGTCCATGGTGGTTCGGCTCTCGACGACGAGACGCTCATCATGGCTGCGATCGCTGCAATCGTCGTATACCTCGGCGCCGCCACAAAAGACCAGCTCATCGACCATTTACGACACCGGTAGCTTCACGCATGTCTTCTTCAAGAGAAGGGAACATGCGTTCGTTTGTGGAGCTGGGGGGAATCGAACCCCCGTCCATCAGCCGGTGAACGAACCCGCTACGACCATTCCCGGTATTGCCTCTGACGCTGAGACACCGACGGGTCGGCTGTCCGATCGAGGCGGACCACGCTCAGTCTTTCCTGAAAGTCAGCGGTCTTTCCTGCCGTCAGTGGTCTTTCCCATCGTCATCCCTCACTTCTGTTGCCGGGCTGTGATGGATTGGCCCCGTGCGGCATTTCTGCTCACGATGACTCTTCACTCATCTGATCGAAATCAGGCGGCGAGAGCGAACTGCTCATCGGCAATTCTGTGGTTTCCCCGTTTAACGAGTCTGAGAAACTCGGGTCGCAAACTCGAACAGCGTTACTGACGTCGAAACCAGTCAGCCCCTTGTGTTCGATATGTAGAGGCTCACGCTACCGGTTCGCGGTTGGTTCGCGGCTGTGGCCCATGATGGAAGGCATGACACGAGTGCACCGTCTTGCGGCCTTTGCGATCGCGCCTGCATTGGCGTTGGCGGCATGTGGCGGAGGCTCTGACTCGGAGTCCGCCGACAGCCAAACCGACGCGACCGACGTCGTCGTCACCGAACCGGACGACACCGCTCCTGCCGATACCGAGCCGGTCGACACCGAGATCCCGACAACGGACGGCAACGACACTGTCGACGCGGGACGGTGTGGTGTGATCGTCGGCGACGGTGAGTACGAGCCGGTCGACTGCGACGAACCTCACGACGCCGAGTTTGCCGGAATGGCGGCGGCTCCTCCCGACACCGACTCGGTGTCGCTCATGGCTGCGTGTGCCTCGGCGGTCGAAGACCTCACCGGCCGGCCGCTCGTTGAATTCGGAATCGATGTCGGTGCAGCGGTCATCGATGGCGACGAGATCGAGTGCTGGGCCGAGGCATCGGCAGAGGGAACCCTGTCGGCCTCGATCCTCGACGACGGACTCGATGCCGCGATCGGCGACTATGTGTTGATCACGGACCTCCCGGACGGCTCGTGCTTCCGGCTCGCCGACCCGTCCGAGGACTCGTTCGACTTCGCGACGCTCGTCGAATGCGACGACCCTGACGCCGAGATGATCTACGGCCAGTTCGACGCCGATGACGGACCGGCACCCGACGATGCCACCACGGACGGCTTCTTCGCTCGTTGCGACGACATCGAGGCCGCTGCCGACTTCGTGGTCATCGGGAACGCGAGGTACATCATCTCCCCCTTGACCGACAACTGGGAGGCACTCGACCGGCGGACCGTGCTGTGCATCGCCTGGACCGACGCGGAGGCCGAGCCGACGGAGGAACCCGCCGTCCCCGACCCGGCTGGGGCCGTCGGGCCGGTGTGTGCGAACTATGACGAGGCGCTCGCCGACTATCCGCCGGTCCCGTGCGACGAGCCGCACGCCGCCGAGTATGCAGGATCGGTGACGCCGCCCGCCGGCGACCTCCCCGTCGACGAGGACGAGGCCGGCATTCTCCTCCGGCAGCTCTGCCGTGAACCCGTCGAGCAGCTCACCGGTCGGGACCTCAGCCGATTCGGTGTCGGGCTCGGGTTCGTGTCGATCGATGGCCTCGGCGAGCCGATGATGAACGACATCCGCTGCTACGCGTCGTCTGGTATCGACGGCGGCTTCGTGGGAGCGATCAGTGAGATCGGTTACGACGCCGCTTCCAACTTCGAGATCATTGGCGAGCTCTCGCCGGGTACGTGTTTCATCTACATCGACGACGACTCGTTTGACGTCGGCGAGACCGTCTCGTGTGACACGCCCGATGCGCTGATGGCCCTCGGATCGTTCATCGTCGACGAACCCGCAGGCGCCGCGCACCCCGGCGACGATGCGTTGCGGGCACTTCGAGCAGTGCGATGTAGCGAGATTCTGGTGGCCACGGGGCTGGCGGCCGACCCGTCCACCGTGTCCGGAACGTTCCCCGGTGAGAAGAACTGGATCGCATTCGATCGGCGTGAGGTGACCTGCGACGCCGCGCCGTTGTGAGCGTCGGTCGGCGGGCAGGCGCGGCGTTCAGTCGTTCGCGTACTTCTGAGCCCGATTGAACGCGGTCTCGATTTCTCGATCGGCGTCGCGTTCGGCGAGGTTCTGGCGCTTGTCGCCCTTCGTGCGGCCCTTCGCCAGGCCGAGTTCCATCTTCGCTCGGCCGCCCTTCCAGTAGAGCCGGAGCGGGACGATGGTCAAGCCGCCCTGGGCGGTGCGCATGTCGAGTTTGTCGATCTCGGCGCGGTTGAGCAGCAGCTTCCGCTCGCGGTCCGGATCGTGGGCACCGAATCCGATCGCGTTCGTGTACGGCGGAATGTGGATGCCGTCGATCCACATCTCGCCGCGGCGCACGCGGGCGTAGCCCTCGGCGATCTGCGCGTTGCCCTCGCGCAGGCTCTTGACCTCGCTGCCGGTGAGGACCATCCCCGCTTCGTACGTGTCGAGGATCTCGTAGTCCCGATAGGCGCGTTTGTAGCTGGCGATCAACTGGGTGCCGTCGGTCGGCTTCGCCTTCTTGGTCTTCTTGCCCTTCTTCGCCATCAGATCAGCGAGGGTACCGACGATCGCTACGCTCGCCGTCGTGCTCCAGGTGACCCGCGACGTGTACGCCCGCCTCGTCGGACTTGCACTCGACGAGTATCCGCTGGAGGCGTGCGGTCTCCTTGCCGGACCGCTGTGCGGCGACGGGAGGCCCGGGCGACTCGGCGCAGATCTTCTATCCGTGTCAGAACGACGCGGCATCGGCCCGGATCTACACCGTCGATCCCAAGGACTTCATGCACGCCGAGATGGATGCTGACGATCGGGACTGGGAGATCAACGGTGTCGTCCACTCCCACACCCACTCCGAGCCGTACCCGAGCCCGACCGATGTCGTCGCCGCGGTGTCGCCCGATTGGCACTACGTGATCGTCGGCCTCAAGCGCGACGCGCCCGAGACGCGCAGCTATCGCATCGTCGACGGCGAGATCGTCGCCGAACCCATCGTCGTCGTCTGATCCGCCCCCGGCCAGGCCGGGGAAGTGTGAGCTGTGAACCGTGGTTCGGACTCGACCGTTCAGAGATGGTCGCCCGGCGGTAGAATCCTGACCAATCAGATCGGATTCGTCGGAATGCCACCGGTGGGACCGAGGTTGGACCAAGAGATGACGATGCTGACCCACTCACCCACGCAGGTACCGATGCCCGGCACCAGGCACGCCAGCGTGCTCGACATGATCGGCAACACGCCGCTCGTCGACGTCTCGAACCTGTCGCCGAATCCCAACGTGCGGATCCTCGCCAAGATGGAGATGCAGAACCCGTTCGGCTCGGTCAAGGACCGCATCGCCAAGAACATGATCGAGGCGGCCGAAGCCGACGGTCGGCTGCGGCCCGGGCAGACCATCCTCGAGCCGTCGTCGGGCAACACGGGCATCGCGCTCGCTGCGATCGCCCAGCTCAAGGGGTATCCGATCAAGATCATGATGCCCACGTCGGTGTCGATCGAACGTCGGCAGATGCTCGAGATCTTCGGCGCCGAGATCATCCTCACGCCGGGGGAGGAGGGGTCGAACGGCGCGGTTGCCCGTGCGAAGGTGCTCGCCGACCAGCATCCCGAATGGTTCTTCCCGTATCAGTACGCCAACGACTCGAACCCCCGTGCGCACTACGAGGGCACGGGTCCGGAGATCGTCCGCGACGCACCCGAGATCACCCACTTCGTCGCCGGGCTCGGGACGAGCGGCACGCTGATGGGCACGGGAACGTTCCTCAAGGAGTACGACCCTTCGATCCAGATCGTGGCGGTCGAGCCGCCGTTGGGTGAGCAGGTCGAGGGACTGCGCAACATCGGGGAGGGGTACATCCCGCCGGTGTTCGAGAACTGGAACGGGTACGACATCCTCGATCGCAAGCGGGTCGTTCGACCCCGCGAGTCGATCGAGTGGACCCGCCGCCTGGTCCAGGAGTGCGGCATCTTCGCCGGGATCTCGGCCGGGGCGGCGCTCGCGGGTGCGGCCAAGGTCGCCTCCCAGATCACCTCGGGCACGATCGTGTTCATCGTGTGCGACGGCGGCTGGAAGTATCTCTCGACCGGTGCGTACACCGATGACCTCGACGTCGCCGAGGCCAACGCCGAGCAGATCATCTACTTCTGAGTCACCCGGCGGGCCCTGCCGCGTCCGTGATGTCGACCTCTCAAGATTCGGTGTCACAGCGCCGATGTACCGAAGGTGTCCGAAGACCTCCTGACCTCCAGGTCGCCCTGGCCCGAGCTCGATGAGTTCTGGGAGCCCGATGAGACCCCACCCCGCGGGGTTTCGCGCGTCGACATCGAGGACGCAGACGACGATCCGACACCGGTGAATGCCCGCCGTCCCGTCATCGCGCCGACGCTCCCGCCGCCGACGACCGCCGCCGGTTGCCGGCCCGCCGCCGGCCGCCATGGCCGAGCCGCTCAGCATGCCAACCGGCGCTGCGCTGCCCCCACCACCGATCGCGGCGCCCGGACCGGAGACGCGACGGCGCTGGCCCCGACGCCTCGGTGCGGCTGCGATCATCGCCGGTTTCGCTGTTGCCGGTGTGTTCGGCTGGCAGTGGAACGAGGCTCGCCACGACGCTGCCGCGGCAGCAAACGTCCTGCCGTCCGAGCCCGTCGACACTTCCGATCTCGAGCTCGTCGAATTCGAAGTCGATCGCTCGGTCGACGTCTCCGTGCGCGCAGACCTCGCATCGGGTGAGGCACTCGCCGTCGTCTCCGGCGGGCTCTCGATCGCTCGCACCGATGACGGTTTCTGGACCCGCGAACCCGGCGTCGAGGACTGGACGCCGGCAACGTCGTCCTTCCTCGAGCGCAACGGGCTCGTCATCGATTTGATCAAGGACGCCTCGATCGTCACCGTCACCGATGTCTTCCCTGCCGAGGTGCACCCGTATCTGCGGGTCGTCGACGATCGGTCGGTCGCCGACCCGGACATCGTCCCCGTGGGTCCGAGCGTGCTCGAGATCGACGGCGACGGCACCGTTCGTCAGCTGACCCTCCGGGTCGACCGCAACGCATTGAGCGCTGTCGCGCCGCTCCTGGCGCGACGGCTGAGCCTGGCCGGCGACGATCCGGTGGACGTCGAGATCTGGCTCGATCGCGCGGGCGTCGTTCGCCGGCTGTCCGCCCCGACGGGCGTCACGATTGTCGGGGGTGGGTACCTCCTCGTCTCGGCCGGCACCGACGGTGCCGGACCGTTCGAAGATCTCGACCCCGACGCATTCGAGATCGCCCCGACGGACCTCGCCGACCCGGACACCGATTCGCCCGATCTGACCGCACCGGACACCGATGGCCCGCAGTCAGACGAACCGATCCTCGCCGCGAACGGCGACAAAGCCGGCACCTCGGTGCCGTCCGACGACTGAGCGTGACCGATCCTCAAGATCGCCTCTCGATGTGCCGAATGATCCTCCGTGTCTGAGAATCCGCCACCAGGCTTCGACGAGATCCACGGGTCTCTCACGGCGCCCCTGCTTCCGTCGCTGGAGGGCAGTGAGGTCCTCGGCGCACCGGCACCCGCGCCAGCGCCGACCACCCCCACGCTCCCCACGCTCAGTTGGGATCCGACCGCACCGGCGGGTGTCGTGTCCGAGCCGCCCCCGCTGCCGATGTCCGAGCCGGATCCTCCTGCTGCAGGCAGCGAGCCTCCACCCGCCGAGCCGGCCCGTGGCGCTCCCGAGCCCTCGGCAACCCTCGTTGGCGAACAGCTCGTTGAATCGCCCGCGGTCCCAGCACCAGTGCCGTCCGGTCCGGCTCCCGCCGCCGCGCCCGGCCTCGCCGCGCCCGGCCTCGCCGAGCCCGCGCTCGCAGCTCCTGTCGCCGCAGCTCCTGTCGTCCCGGCGATGCCTACCTTGACACCACCCATTCCTGCTCCTGCGCCCGCGTCGAACGTGCCGCCAGGGTTCGAGTCGGGGTTCGGCGCGCCGACGGCAGAGCCGCTCGCCACCCACCGTGTCCGCGATGGTGTCGGTGGGATCGTTCGCACACTGGTCGTTGCTGCCGTGGTCGCAGCCGCCGTGTTCGGCGGTCGCTACGCATGGGACTGGAACGAAGACCGCCACGTCGACGCCGTTGCTACCGATGTGCTTCCCGCAACACCCGTTCCGGCGGTCCAGGCCCGATTCGTCGAGTTCCGTGGTGGCCACACCATCCCGGTCATTGCACATGTGGACCTTGCGACCTCCGACTACGTCGCCGACATCTCCACGACCCAACTCGCACGACGCAGTGGCGAGTACTGGATGCGCTCCAGCGACGACGATGTGTGGGTTCCGGCGTCGGGGGAGTTCCTCGAGAGCGTCGCCGACGCACGAGCAGCGGTCGAGGAGGCATCACTCGTGATGATCTCCGACGTGGTGCCGGTCGACGCCCAGCCCTACGTGACCGTGACCGCCGACGAGGTGGTCGCCCTTGCGGGCGAGGTCATCGATGGTCCGGCAGTGATCAGCGTCGATCCGCCCGCCGACGAGGTCGCCGATCCCGACGCCGTGGCGCAACCGTCGGTGTCGGTGTCGACCGGAGCAAGCGTGGTCGTGCGGCACCTGACCCTGACGGTCGATCGACTGGCGCTCCGGACAGCGGATCCTGCACTCGCCGAGTCGTCGGGTCTCGGTGGTGCTGCGCCGCTCGTGATCGACATCTGGGTCGATTCGACGGGCGTCGTCCGGAAGATGTCGACACCCACAGGAGCGAGCGGGTCGGCTTCCGAGTACGAACTCGTCTCGGCGCGCACTGGATGGACCCGGACCGCTTGCTGGTCTGGGACTGCCCGAGACCGAGCCTGTCACCGTGATGGAGGAGACCGAATGAGCGCGGTCCTTCGCTTCCTGCGTGTCGTCGTCGTCGTTGCCGCTGGCGTCGGTGCATGGTTCGGTTACGACGCGTTCGCGGCTGCACAGGACTCGAGCGAGCAGACCGAGCTGACCGATGAACGTCTCGGGCGCAACGGCTCCGTGGGCCGACCTGGGCTCGTCGTCGCCGACAGCACCTGGTACGGTCCGACCTCCACCACGGTGCAGGCCGCCGGCGACGTCGAACGTCACGCGATGACGTTCGATCCGGACACCGGTCGCATCCAGATGTCGCTGTTCGATCCGCAGGGCGCACCGTTGGGGACTCGTCGAACTCGATCCCAACGAAGTCTTCATCAAGACGCCGGGCGGGACATGGGAGACGCCGACAGCCGGACGCCGACCTGTCCGAGTCGATGCTGCGATCCGCCGCCGCCGCCGCCAGCCACCGACGCTCGTCGATGCTGGTTCCCGAAGTCGTGTGGCCCTACGCAGAGGTCCTGGACGACGTCCCGGGCGGCGACGCCGCGACACCGACCCGGCTCCTGACGATCCGGATCTACGGCGGAGCGTTCGCCGCTGCCGAGCCCGCCCTCGCCGCCCAGTGGCGAAGCAATGCGCTACTTCCCGGACCGGCGTCGGTCGCGTCGAGCTCGAGATCGAGATCGACGCGAGACGGACACGTCGTTGCGCGTGCGCAATCTCGCCGCCGGACGACGACGTCCAGTTCCGCTTCGAGCCTGCTCGCCATCGCGCCGACGTTCCAGGCGCCGTTCGTCGACTGATCGGCAAGTACCCTCGCGGCCGATGAGCGGTCCGATCGGGATGTTCGACTCCGGGTTCGGCGGGCTGACCGTGGCCCGAGCCGTGATCGATCTGCTCCCGCGCGAGGATCTCGTCTACATCGGCGACACCGGTCGCTATCCGTACGGTTCGAAGCCGCTCGACGACGTGCGCGGCTACGCGACCGAACTCGCCATGAAGCCTCGTCACGACTTCGGCGCGAAGGCGATCGTCGTGGCCTGCAACACGGCGACCGCCGCCGGGCTCGACGATCTCCGGGCCGAGGTCGACGTTCCGGTGATCGATGTGATCACTCCGGGCGCGAAGTCGCTCGTCGCCACGACGACGACGGGTCGGGTCGGTGTGATCGGCACGGTCGGCACGATCTCGTCGGGGGCCTATCGTCCGCAGCATCGCGGCGACCGGTGTGCCGGTCAGCCTCACGAGTGCCGCGTGCCCGGGCTTCGTCGAGTTCGTCGAGCGCGGCCAGACCACCGGCGACGAGGTCACGGTCCTCGCAGAACGGCTGCTCGCACCGGTCGTCGACGCCGACGTCGACGCACTCCTGCTCGGATGCACCCACTACCCGTTCCTCGCCCGCACCATCAGCGACGTGATGGGACCCTCGGTCACGCTGGTCAGCTCGGCCGACGAGACTGCGTTCGCCGTGCGGCGGCGGCTGGGTGAGGCCGGGCTGCTCCGCGAGGCGGGCGGTCGGGGAGCGCACCGCTTTGCGTCGAGTGGTGACATCGACGTGTTCCGCGAGCTCGGTGCTCGGCTGCTCGGACCCGAGCTCGACCACACCGAGCCGTGGCCACCGCTGCGCTGAGATGGTCGGTGCAGAGCGCGGGGATAGGTTCACATCCATGACGAGACCTGACGGCCGCAGCGCCGACGAACTCCGCCCGATCACCTTCGAACGCGACTTCACCGAGATGGCCGACGGCTCGGTCCTCGTGAGCTTCGGACAGACCCGTGTGCTGTGCACCGCAAGCGTCGATGACGACGTGCCGCGCTGGATGCGCAACTCGGGCAAGGGCTGGGTCACCGCCGAGTACTCGATGCTGCCCGGCGCATCACCCGAGCGGATCAACCGTGAGGCGGCGAAGGGCAAGCAGAGCGGTCGGACCGTCGAGATCCAGCGGCTGATCGGTCGCTCGCTGCGTGCCGCGTGCGACATGACCCTGCTCGGCGAGCGCCAGGTGACCGTCGACTGCGACGTGCTGCAGGCCGATGGCGGGACCCGCACGGCGAGTATCTGTGGTGGCTTCATGGCGCTGCACGATGCGCTGCAGCGAATCGTCGACCGCGGTGAGCTGAGCCAGAACCCGCTCCACTCGTTCTGCACCGCGATCAGCGTCGGCATCGTCGACGGGAATCCCGTGCTCGATCTTCCCTATGTCGAGGACTCGGCGGCCGAAGTCGACATGAACGTGGTCATGCTCCAGGCCAACACCGACGGCCGGCCCACCGGTGACGCCCGATTCGTCGAGGTGCAGGGGACGGCCGAAGGGATGGCGTTCTCGCGGTCCGAGCTCGACGCGCTGCTCGGCCTCGCCGAGGGCGGCCTGACCACGATCGCAGCGATGCAGGCGGAGCTGTTGGCGACACCGCCGACGGCGCGTCCCGCCAGCTCGATGAGCGCGCTGCCGCAGCTCGTCTGCGCATCCGCGAACCCCGACAAGGTGGCCGAGATCAGCGATCTGCTCGCTGGTGTCGTCGACCTGCTGCCACGACCCGCCGAGGTCCCCGACGTCGTCGAGGACGCCGACACGCTGGTCGGCAATGCCCGACTCAAGGCGGTGGCGATCGTCGAGCGCGACCGGACTTGCCGGCGGTGGCCGACGACACCGGGCTCGAGGTGATCGCGCTCGGCGGGGCGCCCGGGGTGTACACGGCGCGCTACGCAGGGGAGGGGTGCTACGTACGCGGACAACCGTCGCAAGATGCTGGCCGAACTCGACGGTGTCGTCGACCGTCGGGCTGCGTTCAAGACCGTCGCACTCGTCCGGTGGCCCGACGGTCGCGAGCTCGCCGTCGAGGGCGTGTGTGACGGCATCGATCGCGACGCGCGGAGCGCGGTGATGCCGGGTTCGGGTACGACGCGATCTTCGTTCCCGCCGGAAGGTGGCGGGGCCACGTTCTCGGAGATGGATGCGGCGGCCAAGCACGCCATCTCGCACGAGGTCGAGCGTTCCGGCTGCTGCTCGATGCGCTCAGCTCGCCGCCGGCTTGACCGTCACGACGAACGCGGTGTGATCGCTCCCGGGGAGCCGGAAATCGTCGATGTCGGTCGATACGAGACCGTTGCCGGTGAGCGCGTGGTCGAGCCGGACGAACGGCGGGATGAACTCGTCGGTCGGCCACGATGTCGACCACCCGCGGCCGTTCGCCATGTGGGCATCGGTGAGACCCCGTCGCAGGAGGTCGCGGAACGCCGGGTGCCAGTACGAGGCGTTGAAGTCGCCGATCACCAGCGTCGGGTCGTCGACCGTCGTCCGCTGACTCGCCGATGATGCGCGAGGTCGCGGGTCCACCCGTCGTGGTCGAAGATCGGTGTGGGCGGATGCACCGCAAACAACCGGATCGACCCGTCCGGCCCCTCGAGCGACGCGTCGATCGTTGTAGTTGGTCGTGTCGATGCGCTCGTTCTCCCGCAGCGGATACTTCGACCACACGGCCATCCCCCCGGCGAACAGGCCGTCGCGATTGATCTGGTGGGGGTAGCGCGTCGCGAGCGGCTGTGCGCGGCAGTGTCGCCCGGTGCTCGATCGTGTATTCGCTGAACACGATCACGTCGGCGTCGACGTCGACGAGTTCGTCAGCGAGTTCGTCGACCCGCGGGTTGCTGAAGAGCAGGTTCACCGATGCAGCACTCAGCCCGACGGCATCGGGCTCGACCGTCGGGCTGGCCCGGCGGGAACACGATCGGTGTCGCGAGCAGCAGCGCGCCGAGGCCGACCGCTGCCGCCGTCGCGGCGAGCGCGTCGCGTGCCGGTCCAGACCGCTCCGGCTGCGACCAGCACGACGAGCGGGAGGCCATAGGGGGTGAGCGACTGGAGCGTGGAGACGAGGCGGGCGCCGTCCCACCCGAACGCCTGGGTGATCATCACCACACCGACGCCCGCAACGACACCCCATCCGATCAGCTCGGCGGCGCGCCGGCCGAGGTGTCCACCATCCATCGGCGTCGAGGCTAGGACCGCCGGAGCTGTCGAACGTTCGGTGCGGCCTGGGCGTCCGCTGGTGTCGTAGCCTGTGGTTGGTTCGCCGACGTAGCCCAATCGGCAGAGGCACGGTCTTTAGGTGGCCGTCAGTGTGGGTTCGAGTCCCACCGTCGGCACGACACGGTGCCAGATCTCCGCTCAAGGCTGCGGCGGCCGGTGCCGATGACGACCCTGCATGCCAGAACAACGTCGACATGGGGGCCTTCCGCTCGCGGTGTACGTCGTTGCGCTGCTCGTGATCCCACTGACGGCCGTCGGCTGGTTCAGCATCCGTGAGGTCGAGCGCAACGACGTCGCGGCCGGACGTGCGGTGTCGAGATCGCCGACGCCGTTGCCGAGAGCTCGGCGGCGGCCGCCACGCTCATCCCGCTCGAGATCGAACAACTCGCGTCTCTCGGTCGTGCTCGATTCGACCGAGGGCTCAGCCGACGCCGAACGTCCTCCGCGAGCTCGTCGACGACGCTCGCCCCCGGGTCGATCAGTCGCTCGTCGATCTTCGACCAGGCGCTCCGGCGCGATCCGGCGTCCAACACGGCGTCGATCGAGGCACTGCGACAAGCCGTCGCTGCTGCTCGACACCGCGCGCGAACGTCTCGACGACGGCGACGCAACGATCAGCGGCGTCGAGTCGGCGTTCGAGGTCGTCGCCGATCAGGCGAGCGACGCGATTGGCCGGTTCGGAGCCATCTTGTCGACGGTCGACTACGGATCGAGCGATGCCCTCGCGTCTGGCCAGCAATCTCACCGCTCACCAGTGCTCTGGTGGAGACGGCGCAGGACGAGTTGCAGCCGAAGGGCATGGCCTCCCTCGGGCTCCACGAGATGACCGAGTCGAGATGATGGTCGGCTCGATTCGTCACGAAGACGCGCTTGAGAGACGCAATCGTCGTCGATCCCACAGCGATTCAGCAGCTGAGCTCCAGCCCACGACGGACTCCGACGCGTCGACGGAAACACCCTCGACCGGCGCGTTGCTCCGAGTCGGATCGAGTACGCCCTCGACGTCGAAGCGTTCGCGGCGGCGGAGCGTGGAGCGCGCTGTCGTCGTCCGTCGACGCCTGGGCGCTCGAGGCGCACGGAGTCGCAACGAGAACACGCTGTTGCTGCTGATCGGAATCGGGATCGGCTCGCTGCTGTTCGGGTTCGTGGTGCTGCGTTCGTTCGCCAGCCCGCTGACCCGGCTGCGCCTGCAGGCCGAACGGATCAGTCGCGGCGAACTCAACGCCGAACCGATCCCGGTCGCAGGACCGAGCGACGTGCGCAAGGTGACGGGCGCCATCAACGACATGGCGAGCACGCTGTCACTCGTCGAGGACCACATGGATGCGCTCGCACTCGCCGAACTCAACGAACTCCCTGAACTCGACGCGTTGCCCGGTCACGTCGGTTCGACGATGAAAGCGTCGATGGAGCGTGTCGTCGCGCTCACCACCCGACTCCAGACGAGTGAGTCCCGACTCGCCGAGGAAGCCCGAATCGACAACCTCACCGGCCTGCCGAACCGGTTCGCCGTCCTCGAGTACCTCGAACGGACACTCAGTGCGCTCGCCGCGACATCGAACCAGCCGGGCACGATCCAGCCCATCGGTGTGATGTTCCTCGACGTCGACGGATTCAAGAGCTGTCAACGACACCCACGGTCACGCCGTCGGCGACGTCGTGCTGCGCGACATCGCCCAGCGTCTTCGCGGGTCGATCCGCGACGTCGACTTCGTCGCCCGACTCGGCGGGGACGAATTCCTCGTGATCGTGGCCGACGTCAGCGACCCCGGCTCGCCTCGTCGGTTTCGGTGAACGGATGATCCACGAGATCGAACAGCCCTACACGATCGGCGACCAGCTGTTCGCGGTGTCCGCCAGCGTCGGGGCCACGATGGTCGAGACCGGGGACGAACCGCTGTCGGTGATCGAGCGTGCCGACGCAGCCGTCTACCAGGCGAAGCGTCGGGGTCGTCGTCGTGTCGAGATGTTCGACAAGGAGCTGCAGCGTTCGATCGAGCATCAGGCCGAACTCGAGCTCGCTCTGCGCCAGGCGATTCAGCACGGCGAGTTGCGGATGTACCTCCAGCCGCTCGCCGATCTCTACACCGGGCTGCCGGCGGGTGCCGAGGCGTTGGTCCGGTGGGAGCGTCCCGGTGTGGGGCTCGTGGCGCCGAACGATTTCATCCCGATCGCCGAACGATCGGGACTCATCTTCGAGCTCGAGCGGTGGATGCTCGAAGCGGCATGTCGCCGAATCGCCGAGTGGCGCCTCATGGGCCAAGGAGCGGGGATGCGGCTGGCGGTGAACATCTCGGGACGACATCTGATCGAAGGCAACCTGATCGCGGACCTCGACGATGTCATCGCGGCAACCGGCGCCGACCCCAACCTGTTGGAAATCGAACTCACCGAGTCGCAGCTGCTCGACGACGTCGCACGAGCGAGCACGGTGCTGGCGGGGGTGCGGGACCGCGGTGTCAAGGTCGCGATCGACGACTTCGGCACCGGATACTCCTCGATGACCTACCTCCAGAAGCTCCCCGTCGACATCGTGAAGATCGATCGCAGCTTCATCTGCAGTGCGACCACGAACGATTTCGATTCGACGATCGTCGACACCGTCGTCACGTTGGGCCGCACGCTCGACCTCGAGGTCGTGGCGGAGGGTATCGAGACCGCCGAACAGCTCGCGTACGTGATCAGCGCCGGCGTCAGCCTCGGTCAGGGATTTCTGTTGGCTCGCCCGGTTCCGGCTCACGAGGCAGAGGCCGTGATCTTCAACGGGCCGCTTGTTCGATCGAGACAGGATCGCGGCATGCGCACGAAAGAGCGGGCCGTGGACGAACCAACTCCCTGTCGGCGCGCCCGTCGAGCCGTTGTGACCTGCTGTTCTGGGTGATCAGTCGACCGGGATCCAGGTCAACGACAGCTGCACGACCTTCACGTCGCTCGACTCGAGTCCGACCTCGATGGTCGCTGACTCCTTCGCCAGGTCCATCCACTTGGCGTCGATCTCGATGACCTCCTCGGCCAGTTCGGCCTCGAGTTCCTCGAGGTCGACCATCAGCCGCTCGAGCTTGTTCTCGGCCGCGTCGACTCGTCCGCCGGCCGCGTTGGTCTGGCCCCGGCGCCGTGCTGCGGTGCCGGCCTTGCCCAGCAGTCCGCCGAGCATCCCGCCCTTCGACTTGCTCCCGCCGAGCAGCCCTCCCAGCACGGATCCTGCGGTCGAGAGGAGTTCGGAGTTGCGCTTGCTCTTCGACTGTTCTTCCAGCAGGTCGATCTTGTCTTCGAGCCCGTCGATCTGATCACGGAGTCGCTTCGCCTTCGATTCGTACTTGTCGCGCAACTTGGCGATCTCGGCGTCGGCGTGATCGTCGGCCAACTTCAAGCAGCGAGCCTCGAACGCGTCGGCGTCCTCTCCGGGCCGGCTGTAGAGCTTGAGATTCTTGTTGGACTGGATCTCCACCGTCGAGGTCCGAACCAGCTCGTCGCGAATCGCCTTGTCGAGCGACGACCAGAACGTCTTGTTCGCCAACTTGGCCTCGGTCAAGCGGTAGATGGGCGTTTCGGGCGGGGTGGTCCGCAGGTCACGGTCGTCGTAGTCGACCTTGACGATCTGCGATGCGTCGATCTGCTCGCCGAGCGGGAACAGCACACATTCGAACTCGTCGTCGTGCACGAGGTCGGCCTTCGTCTCGTCGTAGCGGAGGCTGACGCGGGCGACCGCTGCGGCAGCCGAGCCTCGTGCCCCGCGAGTCACCACCGATCTCGCCGAGCCACGGTGATGCGACATCGGCCCAGCGCACGACCGTGCCGTCGGCGACGTCGGGCATCACGGCGCTCTCGTCGTCCGCGAGGACCGGCTCGGCCGATGCCGCGCCGGGCACCGGTGTTGGCTGTCCGGCGATGCCACTGCTCGGCGCAGGCGCCGCTGCGACTTCGGTGTCGACGCGCTCGGCGTCCATCAGTTGATCGATCTGGTCGCGGGTCATCGGCCCGCGCAGATACGACATGGCCCATCGGGTGGTGAACACCTCGGGCTGGTCCGTGCCGGCGCGCCGCAGCATGAACTCGCGTTTGCCGAGCCCGGAGATCGTGTCGCCGACCGCTCCGATGTCGACCCCACCGGCAGCCGACGACATCCCGTCGAGCAGGCGCGCCTTGTCCCGATCGGTCTGGAGTCGGCCGATCATCCACGTGCCGGCGTTGGAGATCGCTTTGTAGTCGATGTCCACCGGGTTCTGGGTCGAGAGGACGACGCCGACGCCGAACGCGCGGGCCTGCTTCATCAGCAGCATGATCGGCTTCTTGGTCGGCGGGTTGGCAGTCGGCGGGAGATACCCGGCGACCTCGTCCATGTAGAGCATCGCCCGCAAGTCGGTGGTGCCCGATTGGCGGCGCATCCACGTGACGAGCTTCGACAAGACGAGCGAGGTGACGAATTGGCGCTCCTCGTCGGAGAGGTGTGCGGTGGTGATGATCGCGCAGCGCGGCGTGCCCTCCGGGGTGAACAGCATCGAGTCGATGTCGAGCGGCGGCCCAGCGGCCCACGCAGCGAACGACGGTGACGCAAGCAGACCGTTGAGCTGCATGGCCAGCTTCATCCGGTCGGCCTCCGGGAAGAACTGGTCGAGTTCGAACACGCCGAGTTTGCGGATCGGAGGCGTAGCGATCATGCCGACCAGCGTCATCAGATCGAGCGGTCGCCCCTCCATCCAGGAGTGGTTGATCAGGTTCGAGAGCAGGATGTGCTCCCGGCTCGAGAGGGGGTCGGCCTCGACTCCGACGAGGCCGAGCAGGCCGGTGACGTACCCCTCGATCTCGTCGCTCACCGTTTCGGCGTCGCTCATGTCCGCTGGCACCTGGAGCGATCCGACGATGTTGACCGGAATTCCGCTCTCGGAACCCGGGGTGTAGATCGTGAAGTCGGTCGTCGAGCGAAGTTCGCCGATGTCCGTGCCACCCAACCCCCAGCCGGCCAGCCCCTTGGTCCACAACGCGGCCTGGTCGGCAGCGAACTGGTCGGGGGTCTTGTCGGCGTTGTTCGCCTGCGCTTCGTCGATCCACGGGCGGAAGTCGCTCGCCGCGAGATCGGGGAAGGTGAGGCAGAGGTTGGTGAGATCGCCCTTCGGGTCGATCGCGATCACGGGAAGGCCGGATTTCAGCGCTTCCTCGATGACGATCACGCCGAGCCCGGTCTTGCCCGAGCCCGTCATGCCGACGATGACGCCGTGGGTCGTGAGCTTGTCGGTCGCCACGCTGACGCGGCTCGTTGCGTCGTCGGTGGTGCGTTCGTGAGTGGTGGGGTCGATCGCCCCACCGAGGAACAGGTCTGCCATGACGACGCAGAGTAGCGGGGCCCGGCGGGCGCCCTCCCCACCACCTTCCCACCACCTCCCCACCACCTCCCGACCCACCTTCCCACCACCTCCCCACCCACCTCCATCGACCCGGGTGTTTCCGTCCGTCGGGGTGTTTGCGCCTGGGTATTCAAACGGAAACACCCCAACGGACGGAAACACCCGGGCGAGTGGAGGTTGGTACGGTCGATGGATGGCGTTCAGTGGATTCCCTGTCGAGGCGATCGAGTTCTACGACCAGCTCGAAGCCGACAACTCCAAGGCCTTCTGGCTCGAGAACAAGCACCGCTTCGTCGAACACGTCAAGACGCCCATGACCGAGTTGACGGAGGCGCTCGACGACTTCGGACCGTTCCACATGTTCCGACCCAACAACGACCTCCGGTTCTCGAAGAACAAGCCGCCGTACAAGACGCACCAGGGCGCCTACGGCGAGTCGGAGGGCGGTGCCGGGCACTACGTCCAGTTCTCGGCACTCGGGCTCATGGCCGGTGCCGGGTACTACGCCATGGCCAAGGACCAACTGCGACGGTTCCGCGACGCCGTGGTCGCGGAAGCAACCGGCGAGGAGATCGTGGCGCTGGTCGCCGATGCCGCGCGCCGTGGCTACGAGGTCGGGTCGATCGGCGAACTGAAGACCGCGCCCCGCGGCTACGACCGGGACCACCCTCGGATCGAGTTGATCCGACGCAAGGGCCTGATGCTGTCGAAGGACTTCGGCGTCACCCAAGTGGCTCCACACGAAGCAGGCCGCGCGCCGCGTCCGTGATTGTTGGGATGGCGCCGCCGACGTCTGCGGGTGGCTCGATGCCCACGTCGGCCCGAGCACCGAGCCGCCCGGTGACCGTCCGTTCTGACCGAGGAGGGGTGTCGGGTCGCGTTCGCAGTACGCCCGCCGGAACGAGAGCTGCGCTAGGTCGGAGAGTCCGGGGACCGGGAATCCTCGGCTCGCCTGCGTTGTCGCCGGAGCTGGCGGGCGATCTTGCCACGCACCGTCGAGAAGGACGGTGGCGCTCCACGCTGCAGCTGTCGGCCGTTCACGACGACCTGATCGGAACGTCCACACCGGATCATGGTGTCGCGGTCGGATGTGTCGACCGTGATGAACCGAACGTCAGGTCCCAGCTCGTCTGCGGCACGGCGTGCGCGCTCGTACACGAGGTTCGTTGCCGGACACCATCCGGTCTTGAAAGCGGTGACCTCGACCCGACCGTTCGCACCGATCGCGACCGGCTGTTCCTCGATCCATCGAGGAGGCTGCGCCTCGGCAACGAACGGCTTCCACACCAGCTCGCGCACACCGCTTCGGTCGACACCGCGGTACCCGTGCTTCTTGAACCACGAAGTCTTCATCCATACGGGCAGAAGCAGCCCCCACGCGGCCATTCCCGTCGCCCCCAAGGCTCGGGCGTCGTCCTCGGCAGCGGTGAGTAGCGCCGTTCCGATTCCTCGACCCTGGGCATCCCCGACCCCTTCTCTGTATCCGTGCACCCAGATGCACAAGACCATGTAGAGGCCCTCGCCCTGGGCAGGGGACAGCTCGATCGGGACATACTGGATCATCCCCAACGGGCGGTCCCCGTCGTCGATTGCCAACTTGACCCGCAGCCCCTGCGCTCGGGCTTGCTCGTACCAGCGGGCTTTGTGATCGCCGGCCTCGTCCATCTCCGACGACCAGTCCTCCAGACACACGAGATACGACGCCAGATGCCGCTCAGGTAGATCCACGACGTGTATCGGGCTCGCCACGAGCCTGCGTCGTCGCCAATGTTTCCACATGGCCCAATCCTCCTCCTGTTCCGGTGCTGGGGTCAGAGAACAACGTCACGAAATCAACCTCGTCGGGAGCAGTGGGAGTGGTTGATCACCTCTCAGCTCGACAGAATGTCAAGGTGACAGCCATCGACTCGTCCACCGACGTCAACGCAACAGCGCTCGAGAACCAGTTCGGCCTGGCCGATCGGATCGTCGACGAGGGGGCGCTGGCCAACAGTGTCGAGCGATTCCGCGAGCAGGGCATCTCGCTGCCGCGGTTCGGCGCAACTGGCCGACCCGTCGACGTTCGACCACGCCGCGCAAGGTCGGTGATGCCGACCCACAGGGCCCCGACGCCCGCAACCTCTGGCGGGTCCACTGGTACAACGATCTGTCCGGCAATCGCGTGCAGGTGCCCGATCACGTGGTGCTGCCGCCCGAGCTGACCGGCGTGGCGTCGCCGATCATCGTCGTGTTCGGCGACCGCTTCCCGATGATCACGGCGCACAAGGTGTTGGCTGCGTACTCGTGCCTGGCGCCTCGCGTCGTCACCGGCCAGTTCGACCCGACCGTGCACCGTGCCGTCTGGCCGTCGACGGGCAACTACGCCCGCGGCGGCATCGCCATCAGCAAGATCATGGCGAGTCGCGGCGTTGCGATCCTGCCCGAGGGGATGAGCCAGGAGCGCTTCGACTGGCTCGACACGTGGTGCGCCAACCCCGAAGAAGACGTCATCAAGACGTTCGGCACCGAGTCGAACGTCAAGGAGATCTACGACGCCTGCAACGAGCTGGCGAAGGATCCAGGCAACTTCATCCTCAACCAGTTCTCCGAGTTCGGCAACCACCTCGGCCACTTCAACGTGACCGGACGGGCGCTCGGCCACGTGTTCGAGCAGGTCCGTGCCGACTCGGGTCGGGATCTTCGGCTGGCAGCGTTCACCAGCGCGACCGGATCGGCGGGCACCATCGCAGCGGGCGATCGGCTGAAGGAGGAGTACGGCACCAAGATCGTCGCGGTCGAGGCCCTCGAGTGCCCGACGATGCTCGAGAACGGATTCGGCGAGCACAACATCCAGGGCATCGGCGACAAGCACATCCCCCTGATCCACAACGTCACCAACACCGATGTCGTGGTCGCGATCTCCGACAAGGCGACCGACGAACTCGACCTGATGTTCAACTCCGAATCCGGGCGGGCCCACCTGGCGAAGAAGGGGGTGCCGGAGGGTGTCGTCGCCCAGCTCGAGCACTTCGGCTTCTCGGCGATCTGCAACACCCTCGCGGCGATCAAGACCGCGAAGCTGCTCGACCTCGGCCCCGACGATGCGCTGGTCACGGTCGCGACCGACGGCGCCGCGCTCTACCCGAGCGAGCGGGCGAAGCTGCTGGCGACCCGGTTCGGCGGCGACTTCACGCCGTCCGATGCAGCCGAGGCGTTCGGCGAACACCTCGCCAACGTCGACACCGACAACATGATCGACTGCACCGAGGCCGATCGCCGCCGGATCTTCAACCTCGGGTACTACACCTGGGTCGAGCAGCAGGGCACCCCGTTCGAGTTGTTCGAGGCTCGACGCCACCAGGAGTTCTGGAAGGGCCTGCGCCGGTACGTCGGCGTCTGGGACGAGATGATCGACGACTTCAACGGCCGCGTCGCCGCTGGTCGCTGATGCTGCCTGTCCACGATGCATGACGTCGTCGGCTGGCGGTGCGCTGTGTGCGGGGCGCGGACCGACCTGACCGAGCCGATGCCGTGGCGTTGCCCGAATTCGACGCTTGACCGATCGCCACCACCTGCTGCAGGCCGATCTCGACGCGACCTGCAGGTGCGGGGTCGACGCCGGTGGCGTCGCCCAACCCGTTCGTCCGTCACGATCGTCGCTTGGCGTGGGCTGCGGCGGCTGCCGCACGTGGGATGACCGAGTCGGCTCGAGCCGCCCTGGTGGGTGAGCTCGACGACGCCGTCCGCAGACGTCGACGGCGTGGGATTCGTCACCACCCCGTTCGCCCGCTCGGATGTGCTGTCGAACGAGCTCGGGTTCGGCGCTGACGGCGGGGTCTGGGTCAAGGACGAGACCGGGGGAGTGGGCGGCAGCCAGAAGGCGCGGCATCTGTTCACGATCCTGCTCCACCTCCGTGCACTGGAAGTGCTCGGCGAGCTGCCCGAGCGGCCACCGCTCGCGATCGCCTCGTGCGGCAACGCTGCGCTGGCAGCGGCGACCCTCGCGCGGGCAGCCGAGTGGCCGATCGACGTCTACGTGCCGACGTGGATGAGCGACGGTTTCGGTGATCGGCTCGACGCGCTCGGCGCGAACGTGCACCGCTGCGAGCGTCGCAGCGACGACCCGGCCGGTGATCCGGCGATGCTCCGTTTCCGCGAAGCGGTCGAAGCGCGGTGCGGTGCCGTTCACGGTGCAGGGCCCGGAGAACGCACTCTGTCTCGACGGCGGCCGCACGATCGGCTGGGAGATCGCCGAACAGATCGATGGCCCCCGACGGCTCCGGGACACTGGATGCGATGTTCGTCCAGGTCGGCGGGGGCGCGTTCGCGACATGTCTCGGCGCGGGGCTGGTCGAGATGGGTCAGCACCCGACGCTGATGGCGGTGCAGGCCGCGGGGTGTGCGCCGCTCGACCGCGCGTGGCAGCTCGGCGCGACCGCGACTGACGACTGGGCTGCCGTGATGACGCCGTGGACCGATCCCGCATCGCTCGCCGACGGAATCCTCGACGACGAGACGTACGACTGGATCGGCGTCGCTCGAGGCGCTCCGTGCAACCGGTGGCGACACCGTCGTCGCCATCGGAGCGGAACATCGGGCGGGCACACGAGCTCGCGCATCGGGCCGGCTTCGACGCCAGCCCGACCGGAACGCGCCGGCCTGGCCGGTCTGCTCCAAGCGGTCGATGGGGGCATGCCCGTCGCCGGTGGCGACCGGCGCGTCGGCGTCGTCATCAGTGGCGTCACGCGCTGATCGATCCTGACACAGGACTTGACGAATCCTTGACGTAGCTGATGATCGCCGGATCCGGCGGGGGAGTAACGTTGTCCACATGTTGACCGGCTGGACTCGGCTGGGGGCCGTTGGCGCGCTCGCGCTCGGCGGCTTCCTCGTTGCCGATTCGTTCGGCGCGTCCAGCGGCGCACAGTCGGCGCCGCCGGTCACGATCCCGTTCGCCGGTGTCGACACCGCGCCCGACCTCTCCGACGACGGCAGCATCGTCGTCTTCTCGTCGATCGATCTCACTGGCGTGTCGTCGGCATCGTCGTCCACGATCGGATCGCCGCGACGACCGGGCCGATCCCGGGGTCCGACGGTGGCCAGCACCCGACGGTCAGCGGCGACGGGTGCACGGTGGGCTGGTCGGTGGCCGCGGTGCCGACAACCAGCAGGTGCGACCCCGATCCCGAGCCGATCCCGGGCACGAGCACGACCACCACGACGATCATCGACCCGGATCCCGCCGACCCGGATCCCGCCGACCCGGATCCCACCGCCCAACCAGCGCCTTTCCAGGCGGCCGGAACCGACGCTGCACTCTTCGTCGTCGACCGCTGTGACCCCGAGGCGAGTGCTCTCGAACTCGTGCCGCGACGAGCCGGTGGCCGATTTCGGGCCGCCGGCGATCTCCGTCGACGGCGCCGTGGTCGTCGTGAGCGTCGGGACCGAGGTGCTGCGCTTCGATCGCACCGCGACCGGCTATGCGCAGACCGCGTCCTTCGCCCCGCCCTCCCAGAACCCGCCGCTGAAGATCGTGCCCGCCGTCGATGTGTCGGACGACGGTTCGACGGTCGTCTTCGCTGCCGGACCCGACCTCGACGCACCGAGCGGGCTCACCGTGTATCCGCGTCGACCGTGTCGACGCGCGTCGACACGGTGTCGATCGTCGCGACGTCTGCGCACGAGCCGAGCGTGTCGGGCGACGGTTCGATCGTCGCGTACGCCGCCGTCGTCGCCGATCCGCCGTCGTCGACGGTCACGATCCGCGAGAACGAGAGCGTCCCCGGTGGCGCTCGGCCCGGGCACGTCGACCCGATGATCAGTCGGCGACGGCAACCACGTCGTCCACGAGACGGACGATCGCCGTCCAGCTCACGTCGTGGACCGGCGACGGGCCCGGCGCGTTCCAGACGACCGACACGCTGACGCTGACCGGTCCGATCGCTCCGACCGCGTCCGGTCCCGCCGTCGACCGCTACGCGACACACGCGTGGCGTCCGACGTCGATCGCGGTCGCCGACGCCGACACCGACATCACGCTCAACGCACTCGACGGCCGACGCCGGGTTCGATTCCGACACCTATCGACTCGGCATCGGCGACATCGGTGCCGAGCTGAGCACGACGGTCACGTTCACCAACGACGGGCCGGCCAGCGTCGGCGTGGCATCGGTCGCCGTCGATGGAACGTTCACCGTGCTCGCCGAAACGTGCAGCCCGGTCGTCCGGCCCGGCTCGACCTGCACGATCGAGGTCGGATTCACCGTCGAGTTCCTCGAAGAGGCGTTCGGCACCGTCAGCCTCGTGCCGGTGCTCGGCGTCGGCCGACCCGGTCCCGTTCACGACCGAAGTGCGCGCCGTCGGGCAGGCGCCGCCCGTCGAGACCCCGACGTCGACCCCGACCACGACGCCTGGTTCCACGACCGGCGGCACCACCGGCGGATCCACGACGGGCGGCACGACGGACGACCTCGACGACGGGTGGCACCCGCACGACCTCGACCACCGGCGGCACCCGCACGACGTCGTCGACCGGTGGGCGGACCACGACCACAGCGACGACGACCACGGTCGCTCCGGGAGCCGTGGCGTTCAGCCCGACGTCGTTCGAGTTCGCACCGACGATCGTCGACGCCGGCCGCCGAACGGGTCTGGTCGAGATCGTCAACACCACGCCGACCGCGGTGACCGTCGTGGGTGTCCGACTCGACCCGGCCGACGCCACCGGCTTCGAGATCGTCGAGACCGACTGCGCGGGTGAAGCGGTACCGGCCAACGGTCGGTGCAGCGTCACGATCGCGTTCGCTCCCGAGCATGACCGGTGAGCAGTCGGCCCAGTTGATCGCCTCGCTCGACAGCGGCCCCGAGATCTCCGCGACGATCGACGGCGTCGGTGCGCCGCCGCCGACGCTCACGGTGCTTCCGGGAGTCGCGACGACCGGCCAGGTCGTGACACTTCGTGGCGCCGGGTTCCCGACCGGGTTGACCGTCGAGCTCACCTGGAGCGGCGACCACCCGCGACGTGGTCGTCGACGACACCGGCGGCTTCGCGATCCCGGTCCTCGTGATGCCGAACACCCGAAGCGGGCCCGACGACGGCGTCGGTCGCCGGTCAGACCGATCAGTTCGGCGACGTCACGGCGACGATGCTCGTGACGGCGACGCACGCGGTCGTTCGCAGCCGAGCGTTCTCGACGGCATCGGGCCCGAACATCAGCCGCTGACGTCACGACTGACCGGCTGACGGTGGCCTGCGACTCGTCGGCAGCGCCCGGGTCAGGTGTGTCGACGAAGCCGACGATCGTTGCCGCGGCCTCACACGACTCGGTGCCCGGGGCCCGGGGTCTGACACGTGACCCGCAGCGAGATCGTGCTGCCGCTGTCGAACTGGAACGGTGCGACCAGGTGGAAATCGAGGTCGCGGAAGTTCGCCATCTCCTGATCGAGCAGCACCTCGTCGTCGCGGAGTAGCTCGACGCGACCGACCGCGCCGGTCGGGTTCTGGAAGATCACGTCGCTGATCGACAGCACGCGTCCGGTCACCGCTCTGGTCGAAGTCGAACGCCTCGGTCGCAGTGGTGGCCGGGCCCGGCCGAGACCGCGAGCCGGAGGTCGGTCGGTTGGCCGAGCGGGAGCTGCGACGCCTCCTCGGCGGCCGCCTCGATGGCGGCGACCTGTTCGTCGAGCGCCGCCTGTTGGAGTAGCGTCGAGTTCGGCGGCCTCGTCGACGGCGATGTCTTCGACGGCCGGCCGGAGCAGGAGGAACCAGGCCAGCGTGCCGAGCAGCAGCGCACCGAGCATTCCGGCGAGTGCCGGGCAGGAACCAGGGCCGGAGGCGTGGACCCTGCTCGTAGATGCCCTCGAGCGTCAGCTGCTCGTTGTCGCTGCCGTTCATCGACACCGTGAAGGGGTGTTCGACGACCGGTCCGCTCCAGAAGCGGGAGTGGGGCGCGACGCGCAGCTCGACCTTCGCCGACCTGCCGCCGTCGATGTTCACGACCGGAGCGGCGACCTCGGCGACGACGTCGGCTCTCGGTCGTCGTGGCGATCTCGACGGTGATCGGCACGTTGCCGAGATTGTCGACGGCGACCTTGTGGCGCCCGGCGGTCGGCGACTTCGACTGCTCCGGCTCGAGGCGCGCCGTCCACGACTCGGTCGCGTTGATCTCGACGGTGGCGGCGGCACTCGTGGTCTCGTCGTCGTCGACGACTTCGATCACGCAACTGTGGTTTCCGGCCACGAGGCCGGAGTTGGCGTCGACGATGACCGGGACCTCGAAGTGCTCGTTCGGGTCGAGGTAGATCGTCTCGGTCTGGAGCACGGTCTGTGCCGCCAGGCCGCCGCCGGCACGGAGTGTGACGACACGCTCGGCGCCGGTGTTGTTCTGGAGATGCAGCGAAAGCGCCGCAGTTTGGCCCGGCGACGCGGCAACGCGGTCAGGCTGGAACGAGGCGGTCACCGACATGGCGGAGAACCGTAGTCCGAAACGGCGACCGATAGCATGTCGCCATGCCAGAGACGATTTCAGATCACGGCCCCGACGACCAGCCCCGCCCCGTTCGGACTGGAGGCCGGCTTCGATCCTCGGACGGCAGTGTTCGATCGGCTTCTGAAGAACCGCGTCGTCATGCTCGGTTCCGACGTCAACGACGACATCGCCAACCAGATCTGCGCGCAGCTGCTGTACCTCGAGGGTGAGGACCCGAACGCCGACATCTGGCTCTACATCAACAGCCCCGGTGGGTCGGTCACCGCTGGCATGGCGATCTACGACACGATGCAGTTCGTCGGCTGCGACGTCGCCACCGTGTGCCTCGGGCTCGCCGCGTCGATGGGCCAGTTCCTGCTCACCGCCGGCGCCGCCGGCAAGCGCTACGTGCTGCCGAACGCCCGTGTGATGATGCACCAGCCGCTCGCCGGGCTCCGCGGCCAGGCCTCCGACATCCAGATCCAGGCCGAGCAGCTCCGCTACACGAAGAAGCGGATGGCCGAGCTGATCGCGTTCCACTCCGGCAAGGAGCTCGAGCAGATCCAGGCCGACTCCGAGCGCGACCGCTGGTTCACCGCCGAGGAGGCCAAGGAGTACGGCCTCTGCGACTCGGTGATCCTGCGCCGCGGCGAGATCCTCTGACGCCGACCTCCCCCGTCGGGGGCGTCAGCCTCCCTGCGCGACGATCGTGGCCACCGGCCCGATGTCGAGCGCGCAGTTGTCGACCAGCCACTGCTTGACCGCGGCAGCCGACTGCTCCGACTGGTACGCCTGCGCAGCGGCCGCCTGGATCGACGCGTCGTCGCCCGGCACGACCGTGCTCGCCGTTTCGTAGTTGAGCACGAGTTGGTCCCACTCGGCCTCGATGGCGAGCGGCGCGAACTCGCCGATCTCGCGATACAGCTCGACGAGCGGGTCGATGTCGGTCGGCCGACGAGAGGTCGGGTGCGAACAACGCTGCCTGGTTGCACCTCGATCTCGCCGCAGAACCGCTCGGCGTCGCCGGCCGATCGTCGTCGTCACCGCACGCCACGATCGTCGTGCCGACGACCAGCAGGGCCGCGATCCGGGCGGCGTGCACGCCAGTCCGGCGCTGGCGGGAACGGTTCGGCACCAGCAGAGCATGCCAGCTCGACCCGGTGATCCGACGTCACCGTCGAACTCTGGAGTACCCCTGGCGTACCGTCGATCGCATGAACCCGTCGTGAGGCCGTTGTCGTCTCTCCCAGATCCATCGAATTCGATCCTGTCGATCTCGGAGGCCTCATGTTCGCGTCCATTCCATCCGCCGTCCTGTTCGGTGCCCGCGGCCATCGGGTCACCGTCGAGGTGCACGTCGCCAAGGGGCTCCCCGGCTTCCACGTCGTCGGTCTTGCCCGACGAGTCGATCCGCGAGTCGCGTGACCGTGTCCGTGCGGCGGTGATGTCGGCGGGCGTGTCGTGGCCCGACACGAAGGTGACGGTCAATCTCGCCCCGTCCCAGCAGCGCAAGTCGGGTTCGGGGCTCGACCTCGCGATCGCCGTCGGTGTCCTGGCGGCGTCCGGGCGATCTGCCCGGTCGAGGCGATCGTCCGGGCTCGCGTTCGTCGGCGAGCTGGGACTCGACGGGTCGATCCGGCCGATTCCCGGCGTCGCGCCGATGGCCGGTGTGCTGGCCGACCTCGACATCGTCGTCCCCGTCGCCAATGCCCACGAGGCGTGGGTCGTCTCCGACGCGCGGGTCCGACCCGTGGCACACCTGGGTGAGTTGCTGGCCGTGGTCGACGAGCGGGCGCCGTGGCCCGATCACGACGTGCGAGGTCGTCGGGCTCGACCGCCGGCCCGATCCCGACCTCGCCGACGTGGTCGGCCAGCCGATGGCGCGGCGGGCGCTCGAGATCGCTGCCGCGGGTGGTCATCACTGCCTGTTCGTCGGCTCGCCGGGGTCGGGCAAGACCATGCTCGCCGCCCGGCTTCCCGGGCTGCTGCCGCGCGCTGCGCCGTGACGAAGCGCTCGAGGTCACGATGATCCACTCGGCGGCCGGTGTCTCACTGCCGCCGGAGGGGCTCGTCACCCGACCGCCGTACCGGGCTCCGCATCACACCAGCTCGGAGGCGTCGATCGTCGGTGGTGGGTCGCACAGCCTGCGGCCGGGCGAGATCTCGATCGCGCACTGCGGGGTGTTGTTCATGGATGAACTCCCCGAGTTCAACCGGAAGGTGATGGACACGATCCGCCAGCCCCTCGAGGACGGCGAGGTGCGGGTCGGTCGAGCGCTTGCAGCACACCACGATTCCGTCGCGCTTCCAGCTGGTCGCGGCGATGAACCCGTGTCCGTGCGGCGAAGGTGGTCGACCGGGCGGGTGCGAGTGTGGCGAGGCCCAGGTCGCCAAGTACTCGGGCCGGGTGTCGGGGCCGCTGCTCGACCGGTTCGACCTGCGGGTCCGGGTCGACCGTCCAGTCGTCGACGACCTGCTCAGCGGCGATCGGGGTGAGTCGAGTGCCGTGGTCGCCGAACGGGTCGCAACCGCCCGTGCTCGCGCGATCGCCCGTCAGGGGGTGGTGAACGCGGGGCTCTCGGCGGCCGATCTCGACGTCATGGCGCCGTTGTCGCCGGATGCGTTGACGGTGTTGCGCGACCAGATGGAACGCGGCCGCTTGAGCGGGCGCGGCTATCACCGCATCCGGCGGGTGGCGCGCACGATCGCCGACCTCGGCGTCGAGGCGACGCCGGTCATCGACGAGCCGACCGATCGCACTCGCGCTCGAGCTGCGCACCGATGTGCGTCCGATCGGCGCATCGAGGGCCGCAGCATGATGTCGGCGGCGAGCGTGCCCACCTGGCGGCACTGGCCGGGTTCGACCACATGACGACGCCGCGTCTCGTCGCGCTGTGTTCCGGTCGATCGCCCGTCGAGGCGTATTGCGATGGCGTCTGGCGAGCTGCCGCCGTCGCAGTCGATCGCCGCCGCGTTCCAGCGCTCGCCCGAGCTCGCCGGCCGGTGGAAGGCGTCCGCCGGACGACGACTGCCGAAGCGATGGCCGATCGGTGCGCCGCGCTCGGCGTTCGGATCATCGTGCCCGGTGATCCCGACTGGCCGGCGCAGCTGCTCGACGATCCACGGCGGCCCGCGGTCCTGTTCGCCCAGGGCGACCCCGGCGTGCTCGCCGGTCGCCGGGTCGGGATCGTCGGCACCCGCAACCCGACACGTCGGGGTGCACAGACCGCCGCCCGGTTCGGCGACGAACTCGCAGCGGCCGGTGTGTGCGTTGTGTCGGGTCTTGGCGCTCGGCGTCGACGGTGCAGCCCACCGAGGTGCGCTCGCCGCGGCGGCGGCCGCTCCCGCCGCCGTCGTCGCCAACGGACACGGCGACCCGTATCCGCGGCGACATCGAGCGCTGTGGGACGCAGGTCGCCGAGGTCGGGGTGATCCTGTCCGAGTGGCCGCCGGGCACGGCGCCCGGATCCGTTCCGGTTTCCGCAGCGCAACCGGATCCTCGCCGCGCTGTCCGAGTTGGTCGTCGTGGTCGAGAGTCGCGAACGCGGTGGCAGCCTGATCACCGCGCGAGAGGCCGCCGAGCGGGGGATCGACGTCTTCGCCGTTCCCGGGCCGATCGATCAGCGTGCCGTGCATGGGGACCAACGCGCTGCTCGAAGACGGCGCAGCTCCGGTGGCCTCGACCGAGACGCTCCTGGTCGCGCTCGGACTCGACACGCGCCGCGCGGGTCGCCGCCGGTTCGATGCCCGACCCCGACCGATCGGCGACGAGGCGGTGGCGCTCGATCTGTGCCGAGCTCGGCCGCAGAGCGTCGAGTCCGTCGCGCTGAGTGAGCGGTGGGACCTCGCACGAGCTGCGATGGCGCTCGCCCGTCTCGAACGAGCGGGCTGGGTCGCCGAGTCGGGCGGCTGGTTCGAGCAGGTCGACGAATACGCCGATCTGGCATGAGCTGCGGCATCATCCCTGCGTGGTCGCGGTCGAGGGTCCTACGATCGCTCGGGTGGACACGTGGCGCATCGACGACTTCAGCGCTTCGCTGACCGCGTTGTCGCCGAACACGGTCGCCGTCCTACAGCTCCGACCTGCGCGGCTTCGCCGAATGGTGCGCGCGCAGCGACGTCGTCGATCCGGACGCGGTGACCCGGGCGATCATCCGCCGCTACCTCGCGTTCCTCACCACCCGCCGATTCGCCCGGCGCACGATCGCCCGCAAGACCGCGTCGATCCGCCGCTACTACCGGCTGGCGGGTCGCCGGCGGGCTCGGGTCGGTCGACCCGACCGTCGGCGTCTCGGTCCCTGCCGGCGACGGTCGCCTCCCACGCGTCCTCGACCGTTCCGAGCTGAGCGGGTTGCTCGACCGGCTCGTCGCCGACCGCGCCGGACGAGCCCGAGTGGCGTCGGCGACGCGACGACGCAGTGCTCGAGGTGCTCTACGGCTCGGGGCTCCGCGTCAGCGAGCTGTGCACGCTGACCGTGGCGTCGCTGTCGCTCGGGCAGCAGGCGGCAACCGTGTGGGGCAAGGGCTCGAAGGAGCGGCGGGTTCCGCTCAGCGAACCGGCGGTCGTCGCAGCTGCAGGCGTGGCTGGCGATCCGCGCCGACGTCGTCGTCGCCGGACCTGACGGGTCGGGCGACCTCCTGTTCGGCAACGAGCGTGGCAAGCCGCTCACGCCGCGCGATGTCCGACGCATCGTCGATCGCCGGTCGCCGGTGCCGACCCATCCGCACGCGCTCCGGCACAGCTTCGCGACGCACCTGCTCGACGGCGGTGCCGATCTGCGCGCGGTGCAAGAGTTGCTCGGTCACTCCGATGTGGCCACGACGCAGCGTTACACTCACGTCAGCCGAGAGCGACTCTCGGCCGCCTATCGCGAGGCACACCCCAGAGCATGAGCATCGTTCCAGAAGACGCCGACCTCCAGATGCAGTGGAACCGCTGGCTCAAGCGCAAGAACAGCGCGGCCCGCGACCACCTCATCGTCCACTATTCGCCGCTCGTGAAGTTCGTCGCCGGTCGTATCGGCGCCGGACTGCCCTCCAACGTCGACTCCGGTGATCTCGATCGGCTCCGGCGTGTTCGGGCTGATCGACGCCATCGAGCGCTTCGACCCCGAGCGTGGCGTGAAGTTCGAGACCTTCGCCGTGCCGCGAATCCGCGGCGCGATCTACGACGGACTGCGTCAGCTCGACTGGGTGCCGCGGTCGGTGCGCAGCCGGGCCCGCCAGGTCGAGAAGGCGTTCGCCGAAATCGAACACCGCGAGGGTCGCGCTCCCAGCGACGAGGAACTGGCCGAGCACCTCAGGATCACCGAGAAGGAGCTCACGAAGTGGCTGTCCGTCGATCGCCAGCACCACGATCGGACCGCTCGACCGGGCGATTGCCGCCGGGGCCGAGCCGTCGGCGCCCGACACGGCGATGTCGGGCTCGCCGTCCGCGGTCATCGAGGACAAGGAGCTCAGTGCGATCATGCGCGCCGAGATCCGCAAACTCCCCGACCGCGAGAAGCTCGTGCTCTCGCTGTACTACGACGAGGGTCTGACCCTCTCCGAGATCGGTGACGTCATCGGCGTCACCGAGAGTCGGGTTTCGCAGATCCACACCAAGTCGGTGCTGCACCTTCGCTCGCGGATGAGCGCCGCCGGCGTCACCTGACGCCTCCTTCGACGCCTCGGGCGTCCTCCCTGCATCTCGTGTCGTCAGGAGGACCCATGTCCCGTCGTCGTCTCGTCCATCTGCCGCTCTCGCGTCTCGCGGCTCGTGCTCGCACTGCCCGCGCCGGTCGCGGCCGCACCGTGTTGGCGTCCACCGGTCACCGGCGTCGTCACCGACCCGTTCCGTGAACCGCCGTGCCCGTACTGCGCCGGGCAATCGAGGCCTCGAATACCGGGTCGGCTCACGGGTCGTCGTGCGTGCCGTCGCCTCCGGCACCGTGTCGTGGGCCGGCTCGATCGCGGGCACCCGGTACGTCGTCGTCCGTCACGCCAACGGGTGGCGTGCGACCTACGGGCGGCTCGCCACGGCGTCGCTGCGCACCGGCGACGTCGTGCTGGCCGGGGCGGCGGTCGGTCGGGCCAGCGGAGTCTTCTACTTCGGTCTGCGCGCAGGGCGAGCGGTACGTCGATCCGGCGCCGTTCCTCGGCGAGCTCCGCGGGCGACCCCGGCTCGTGCCCGTCGACGGGCGGGCGGCCCGTCCCGCACCGCCCGCGCCGCTGGCGGTGTGGCACCTGAGTCGTCCCGATAGCGTCGATGCGTCGGCATGCCGTCCGGTACGTCGCAACGACTCACTGCCTCACCGGTCCAGAGCGGTCGCCTTCGGGCGCCGATCGGTGCGGTCAACCGCAACAAGGAGCACGAACATGGCTGTCATCAGCATGCGTCAGATGCTGGAGGCCGGAGCACACTTCGGTCACCAGACCCGCCGGTGGAACCCGAAGATGAAGCGCTTCATCTTCGGTGAGCGCAACGGGATCTACATCATCGACCTGCAGCAGACGCTGCCCCGCGTCGAGCAGGCCTACGGATACGTCCGTGACCTCGTCGCCGGTGGCGGCACGATTCTCTTCGTCGGCACCAAGAAGCAGGCGCAGGATCCCGTCAAGAGCTACGCCGACAAGTGCGGCATGCCGTACGTGAACGAGCGCTGGCTCGGCGGCATGCTCACCAACTTCGAGACGATCTCGAAGCGCGTCTCGAAGATGCTCGAGTACGAGCGCATGGTCGCCTCGGGTGAGACCGACGTGATGATCAAGAAAGAAGCGCTGCTCCTCAACCGCGAGCTCACCAAGCTCCAGAAGAACCTCGGTGGTCTGCGCGACCTGAAGAAGGCGCCCGACGCAATCTTCGTGCTCGACACGCAACAAGGAGCACATCGCGGTCACCGAGGCGCAGAAGCTCGGCATCCCGGTCGTGGCCGTCGTCGACACCAACGTCAACCCCGAAGTCGTCGACTACCCGATCCCGGGCAACGACGACGCCATCCGCGCCAACAGCCTGTTCGCCCGGGTGATCGCCGACGCCGTCGCTGAAGGCCGCTTCATCGCCCAGAAGCGCAACCCGGCCCCCGAGCCGGCCGTCGAGAAGTCGCCCGAAGAGGTCGCCGAGTTCGAAGCGGCCCAGAAGGCCGCCCGCGACGCTGCCGCGCAGGCTCAGGCCGACCGCGACGCCCGGCTCAATGCCGCCAAGGACCAGCCGGTCGTCGAGGCAGCCGCATGCCGACGCAGCCGCCGTGGCCGAGTCCGACCGGCGCCCCCGCCGAGGTCGTTGCCGAGGCGGCCGCGGAGACCGCGGCCGAGGTGGCCGAGCAGGTCGCTGACACCCCCGACGCTGCCACCACCGAGACCCAGGAGAGCTGAACGCCAATGTCATTCACCGCACAAGACGTCAAGGCGCTCCGTGACTCGTCCGGCGCCGGGATGATGGACTGCAAGAAGGCACTCCAGGAGAACGACGGCGACATGGAGGCGGCCAAGACCTGGCTCCGCGAGAAGGGCCTGGCGGCGAGCGCCAAGCGCGAAGATCGCGACGCCGACCAGGGCGTCGTGGCGCTCCACCTCGACGGCAACGTCGGCGCGATCGTCGAACTGAAGAGCGAGACCGACTTCGTCGCCGGTTCCGACCAGTTCAAGGCCGAGGCGCAGGCGCTGGCCGAACTCGTCGCCGCCAACGGCGTCGACGCCGTCGCCGAGCGGGCCGGCAGAGCTCGAGGAGCTCAAGGTCACGCTTGAAGGAGAACATCGGACTCGGTGGCGTCAAGCGCGTCGAGGCCGCCGACGGCAACGAGCTCGGTCACTATCAGCACAATCAGGGTGGCCGCGGCGTGAACGCCGTGCTCGTCGAGATCGCGGGCGGTTCGGCCGAACTCGCGCACGACATCGCCGTCCACATCGCCTTCGCCCGTCCGACCTACCTCGCCCGCGAGGACGTGCCCGACGATGTCGTCGCCGCCGAGCGGTCGACGCTCGAGACGATCACCCGCAACGAGGGCAAGCCCGAACAGGCGATCGAGAAGATCGTCGAGGGTCGGATCCAGGGGTTCTTCAAGGACGTCGCACTGCTCGATCAGCCCTACGCGAAGGACGACAAGCAGTCGGTGAGCCAGTTCATCGGCAGCGCCAGCATCCTCAACTTCGCCCAAGTCGAAATCGGTTGATCCTCGTTCACCGGGCTGCGATCGTCGGCGGCTCGCTTTGAACGGCCTCGTGGAAGCTCATGTAGTTTCCACGGGGCCGTTTCGCGCCTGCACCCATCACGACGGAGAGCACTCAATGACAGACAAGCCTCGGCCGAGTTTCAAGCGGATCGTCTTCAAGCCGTCGGGAGAGGCCCTGGCCGGTGATTCGGGCTCCGGGCTCGACGGCGCCACGCTCGACGCGACGGCGGCCGAGATCATCCACCTCCGCCAGCATCTCGGCGTCGATGTCGCCGTCGTCGTCGGTGGGGGCAACTTCTGGCGTGGTCGCGAGGGGTCGCTGACCGGGATGGACGCCACGCAGTCCGATCACATCGGCATGCTCGGCACCGTGATGAATGCGCTCGCGCTCCAGGATGCGCTCGAACGCCAGGGCCAGGAGACGCGCGTGCAGTCGGCGATCGAGATGCCGCGCATCGCCGAGGCGTACATCCGTCGCCGCGCCGTGCGTCACCTCGAGAAGGGTCGCGTCGTGATCTTCGCCGCCGGCACCGGCAACCCCTTCTTCACGACCGACACCGCGGCGGCGCTGCGCGCCGCCGAGATCGAGGCCGACGCGTTGATCAAGGGAACCCACTCGGGGGTCGACGGGATCTACAGCGCCGACCCGCGCACCGAGTCCGGCGCCACGAAGTACGACGAGGTGTCGTACATGGAAGTGATGACCAAGGACCTCCGGGTGATGGACTCCACTGCCATCGCGTTCTGCCGTGAAAACGACATTCCGATCATCGTGTTCGACATGTCGCAGAAGGGTTCGCTGGCGAGCATCGTGCAGGGTGGCCCCGAGGGCACCCTCGTACGCGAGTAGAGAAGCGCTACTCTGGCCGCCGTGATCGAAGACACACTGCTCGAGACCATGGAGAAGATGGAGAAGGCGGTCGAACACACGCGCTCGCAGTTCGCCACGGTCCGCACCGGGCGGGCGACGCCGTCGCTGGTCGATCGGATCACGATCGAGTACTACGGCGCGCAGGTCCCGTTGCAGCAGTTGGCATCGATCTCGGTTCCCGAGGCTCGGCAGCTGCTGATCAAGCCGCACGACCGGAGCTCGCTCGAAGCCATCGAGAAGGCGATCCGGGAGAGCGATCTCGGCGTCAACCCGAACAACGACGGCATCTCGATCCGGATCTCGCTGCCCCAACTGACCGAGGACCGTCGCAAGGAGTACGTGAAGGTCGCCAAGAGCATGGCCGAGGACGGCCGGATCGCGCTGCGCAACCTTCGCCGTGATGCGCGCAAGGCCATGGAGGCAGAGCAGAAGGACGGCGAGGTCTCCGAAGACGAACTCGAGCGCGCCGAGAAGGAACTCGACAAGGTCACCAGCGAACACGTCGATCTCGTCGACGAAGCCCTGAGCCGCAAAGAGCAGGAACTGCTCGAGGTCTGACGGGCGTCGACGGAACCGAGAGGAACAGAACCATGACCGATGACATCTGGCGCAACGACGATGCTGCCGACCCGAGCGCCGGCGGCCGTCGCCCAGGCCGGTTCGAGGCGTCGATGGACGAGTTCGACGACGAGGAATTCGGCGGGCCGCTGTTCGGCGACGACTCCGGCGGGGCCAAGCGGGCGCACGCCGGCGGTGCAACCGGGGAGAACGCCGGGCTTGAGCTTCGGAGACGACGCCACCGGTCCGCTGCCGCACTGGACCGAACCGCCCACCGGTGAGATGCCCAAGATCGAAGCGGCCGCAGCGGCTGCCGGTGACGTCCGACGACCTCGACGTGTGGTCGACGTTCACGTCCGAGTCCCCGGTGTGGAAGGAGGGCGACAGCGTCGACGAACCGTCGGGCACCTTGACCGGCGCAGCGGCGTCAGCGCCGCCATCGGCTCCGTCCCGTCCGACCCGACGGGTGAGCTGAGCTGGGAGGACGAGCCGCTCGACGATCGACGAGCCCGGCGGTCGCCGAACCGGTCCGATGTCGACGGCGCGCTTCGGCGACCACCGCAGCGACCGACACGGTGATCGCGGACGTCCCGCCGCCGGAACCGCCCGCGGATCACGATCGGGACCGATCCGTCGGGGATGCCCCGTCGACCCGACCCGGCTCGCCGTGGCTCGACTCCGCAACGCCCGCCGTCGGCGGGTCCGACGGTCGGTGGCGGCGACAAGCGCAACCTCCCGGTGGCGATCGGCACCGGAGTCGGCCTCGCGGTCGCTTTCCTCGCGGTGATTCGCTTCATCGGGCCGCTCGGGGCGCTCCTCTTCGTGACGGTGCTGCTCGGCCGTCGCCGGGATCGAGTACTTCGGCAAGGTCACCGAGAAGGGCTATCGCCCGGCCGTGGCCCCGGGTGTCGACGCGATCGCCGCGGCGCCGCTCGCCGGCTACTGGGTCGGCGAGCAGGGGGTCCTGCTCGTCGTCGCGTTCGCGTTCCTGGCGGGTTCGATGGGGTTCATCGGCGCCTCGTCGATCGAGTCCGGGCCGATGCCGAACATGGCGATCACGATGCTCGGCGTCGTGTGGATCGGTGTGCTCGGCGCGTACGCCGGCATGCTGCTCGACTTCTCCAACGTCTCGACCACGCTCTACGCGGACGGCACGCCGTGGGGGACCGACACGCTGGTTCTCCTCGCGCTCGCCGTGGTCGCCAACGACGTCGGGGCCTACTTCCTCGGCTCCGCGTTCGGCCGGACACCGCTGCGTGGCTGGATCAGCCCCGGCAAGTCGGTCGAGGGCTTTCTCGGCGGCACGATCCTCACGATGCTCGTGATGGTCATCGTCTCGATCCAGACGCCGTTCGACACCTGGACGCAGACCAGCGACCTGCTGTTCTTCGGCCTCGTCGTTTCGATCCTCGCCCCGCTCGGCGATCTCACCGAGTCGATGTTCAAGCGCAACCTCGACGTCAAGGACTTCGGAACGATCGTCAAGGGCCACGGCGGCGTGCTCGACCGGTTCGACGGGTTCCTGTTCACGCTGCCGGGCGTCTACTACCTGTTCTTGGTGCTGACCCCGTTCGCCGAGTTCGTTCCGAGCTGACGGAGCTCACGGCTCGATGACGGTCCGGGTCGCGATCGCCGGGTCGACCGGATCGATCGGCACGCAGACGATCGAGGTCATCCGAGCGGAGAACGCTCGGGAGCCCGGCGTCGTACGCGGTGACGGCGCTTGAGCGCGGCGGTCGCGACGTCGACGCCGTGCTCGCTCAGATCGAGGAGTTCCGACCCGAGGTGGTCGCGATCGCCGATCGGGAGGCGCGACGCGAGCGTCGCCGCGCGAGCTCCCGGCGTCGCAGGTCACGACCGACTCGGCGGACATCGTCGACGTCGCCGACGTCGTCGTCAACGGTGTCGTCGGCTTCGCCGGGCTGACGGTCACGGTCGAGACGTTGCAGGCGGGCAAGCGCTTGGCGCTGGCCAACAAGGAGAGCCTGATCGCCGCCGGGCCCGGTCGTCCAGCCGCTGCGATCGATGCCCGGTGCCGAAATCGTGCCGGTCGACAGCGAACACTGCGCATTGCATCAGTGCCTGCGGTCGTCGTTCGCCCCCGACCGCGAGGTGAGCCGTCTGCTGCTGACCGCGAGCGGTGGACCGTTCCGCGGGCAAGACCGCCGACGAGTTGGCCGACGGTCACCGTCGAGTCCGCGCTCGCGCACCCCACCTGGGCGATGGGGCCGAAGATCACCGTCGACTCGCAGCACCCTGATGAACAAGGGCCTCGAGGTGATCGAAGCCCACGAGCTGTACGGCACGCCCTACGACCAGATCGACGTGGTCGTGCACCCGCAGTCGGTCGTGCACTCGATGGTCGAGTTCTCCGACGGGTCGACGCATCGCACAGTTGTCGATGCCGACGATGCATCTCCCGATCGGGTACGCGCTCGGCTATCCGGATCGCATCGCGACGCCGTTCGGCACCATCGACTGGACGACGCTGTCGCGGCTCGACTTCGAACCACCCGATCGGGCGACGTTCCGCTGCCTCGACCTCGCATACCAGGCCGGACGCGCCGGGGGGACCGCGCCCGCATGGCTGAGCGCAGCCAACGAGGTCGCCGTCGCCGGTTTCCTTTCGGGAAAGGTTCGATGGAATGCCATTGCTGACGTCTGTGTTGACGTGTTGGAGCGCCATGATGGTGCCACCCCCACATGCGTCGACGGACGTGATCGACGCCGATCAAGTCGCCCGACGAATTGCCGAAGAGATCGTTGAGCAGCAATGACCGACCAACTCGAAGAACTCCCACCACCCGAACCCGCCGCGACGATGTCGCGGGCCGAGAAGATCAAGAGCGAGATCGTCGCGGGCGGCTCCGCGGAGGAGATCACCGACGACGAACTGGCCGGCGGCTGGAAGGGCGCGCTCGCGATGGCCGCCATCGCCGGGTTGTTCGTGTGGCTCTACACCCTCAACGTCTGGTGGTTCATCTTCGTCGTCGGCATCGTGATCTCGATCTTCCTGCACGAGGCCGGGCACTTCCTCACCGCCAAGTGGACCGGAATGAAGGTCACCCAGTTCTTCATGTTCATGGGGCCACGGCTCTGGAGTTTCCGGAAGGGTGAAACCGAGTACGGCGTGCGCCTGATCCCCGTCGGTGCGTTCGTCCGGATCATCGGCATGCATCGGATCGACGCCGACGTCGCTCCCGAGGACGAGGGGCGGACGTATCGGCAGAAGAGCTTCCCGCGCCGCCTGCTCGTGATCTCTGCGGGCTCGATCATGCACATGATCATCGCGGTCGCGCTGCTGTTCGTCGTCTACGTCGGCCAGGGTGAACGCACTGACGAACTCGTTCCCGAAGTCGTCGTCGCCGAGGCGGTCGAAGGGCTTCCGGCCGAGCAGGCGGGGATCATGGCCGACGACCAGATCTTGTCGATCGGTGGCGTCGCAGCTCGACGACCCGTCCGACCTCGGCCCTGTCGTGCGCGGATTCGAGCCGGGCGAGATCGTCGATTTCGTCGTCCTGCGCGACGGTGTCGAGCAGGTCGTGCCGGTCGGTCTCGGCGCCCGCACCGACGTCCCCGAGAGCAGCGAGCTGTTCGGCACCGCGTACATCGGCGTCAGCCCCTACAACCCCTTCGTCTACGAGGATCACGGGTCGTCGCTGCGGCCGGCAACGCGGTGACCGACATCGTCCCGGTTGCGTGGGAGTCGACGAAGGGCGTCTTCAAGGCGCTCAACCCGGTCAACGTCGTCAGTCACCTCAGCGGTGACAACGAGAACCTCGAAACCCGCCCCGTGACGCTGGTCGGCGTCACCGGTCTCTCGGACGACGTCGGCGATTCCGAGGGCATCTTCGGCGTGCTGTGGTTGCTGGCCGTGCTGAACGTGTTCGTCGGCGTGTTCAACATGTTCCCGCTGCTCCCGCTCGACGGTGGTCATGCCGCGGTCGCGGTCTACGAACGGATCCGCGAGGCGATGCGCGGCGGCAAGCAGCGCTACTTCGCCGACGTCGAACGGCTGATGCCGCTCGCAATGGGCGTCATCATCTTCCTCTTCGCGTTCATGTTCGCCGGGCTGTACCTCGACATCACCGACCCGTTGTAGGTCCCACCCGCCCGCCCGAACGCTCGGAGGCCTGCGGCGCGGTCTCTGGTGCTGCCTCACCTGCGGCTCACCACCGCTCTCAGGTGATTGACTGTCCACATGGAAGTCGTCTCGGCAGCGGTTCGGAAACCGACCAATCAGATCACGGTCGGGGACGTGGCGGTCGGGGGCGATGCGCCGATCACGGTGCAGTCGATGACGATCACCAAGACGGCCGACGTCGAGGGGACGCTGCAGCAGATCTACGCGCTCGCTGCCGCCGGTGCCGACATCGTGCGCTGCACCTGCAACGAGATCGAGGCGGCCGAGGGGCTCGCCCAGATCGTGCCGCGGTCGCCGGTGCCGATCATCGCCGACATCCACCATCAGTACAAGATGGCGATGGCCGCGATGGAGGCCGGCGTCGACGGGCTGCGGCTCAACCCGGGCAACATCCGCAAGCCCGAGCACATCAAGGCCGTCGCCCGGGAGGCGAAGGACCGCAACCTGCCGATCCGGATCGGCGTCAACGCCGGTTCGCTCGACCCGAAGCTGTACGAGAAGTACGGCGGCGCGACGCCCGAGGCGATGGTCGAGTCGGCGCAGACCGAGATGCAGTACTTCGACGAGGTCGGCTTCGACCTGATCAAGATCTCGGTCAAGGCGTCGTCGGTTCCGCTGATGGTCGAGTCGTATCGCGCGCTGAGCGAGGTCACGAAGCATCCGCTGCACCTCGGCGTGACCGAGGCCGGCCCGCCGCCCGCCGGGCTGATCAAGGCCACCGCCGGCATCGCGACGCTGCTGATGGAGGGCATCGGCGACACGATCCGCTACTCGCTCACCGCCGACCCGGTCGAGGAGGCGAAGGCCGGTCGACAGCTGCTCGAGGCGCTCGGCCTGCGCGAGCGCAAGAACGTCGACCTGATCGCCTGCCCGTCGTGTGGTCGTGCCGAGGTCGACGTGATCAAGGTCGCCAACGATGCGATGGAGGCCTTCGGCGAGCGGGAGATCCCGCTGCAGGTCGCCGTGATGGGCTGCGTGGTGAACGGTCCGGGCGAGGCGCGTGACGCCGACATCGGGATCGCCGCCGGCAACAAGCGTGGGCACCTGTTCATCAAGGGTCAGAACGTCGCTGTCGTGCCCGAGGACGAGATGGTCGGTCAGCTCGTCGAGTGGGCCGAGTTCATCAACGAGCACGGCATCGATGCGGCACTCGAGCGCGCCGATCTCGACAAGGCGCGGCGCGAGGCCGAGAAGGACCGTGCCAAGCTGCTCGAGGAGCAGGGCGACGACGCCAACCACGCCAACGAGAAGATCGTCGAGATCCGCAAGAAGTAGCGATCAGTCTGCCGCGGCGTCGACGACGAATCGTTCGGCAAGTCGCGTGCGGATCTCGAGCTGGCGGAGCAGGAAGGTGCGCTCGTCGAGTCGCTTGCGCCGCAACCAGCCGGTGACCTCGTCGTTCGACTTGCTCGCGTTGCACGACGCGCATGCGGGCACGATGTTGTCGAGCGTGTAGCGGCCGCCGCGCGACAGCGCCTGCACGCAGTCGCGTTGGAGGAGGCGGTCGGATACCCCGCAGTAGGCGCAGCCGCCCCATGCCTCCTGGAGGGCGGCCCACTGCTCGGCGGTGAGGTCGTGGTCGACACGATCCATCCGACGTTTGCGTCGTCGAGCCGCTCGCGCTCGTCGCGTCCGATTCACCGTCACGCCGGCGACGCTAGGCGGTGGCGGCGTCGTACGGGGTGACCACGTAGGTCCGGCTGTCCGCGTAGATCGGCGTTCCCGGCGAGAGGTACAGCGTGGTGCCGTCCATGGCGATCGCCAGCTCGTGACCGACCGCGGTGTGGCTGTCACCCGGTTCGAGCCGAACGAGCACCACCCCGGCCTCGGGAAGCGGATATCGACCGTCGTCGACCTGCATGATCGGATCGGCGAGCGGTGTCGGATCGAGCGTGTCGAGCAGCAGGTCGATGTCGACGTCTTTGACGGTGAGGCCACCGCGCACCACGTTGTCGGATCGCCTGCATCAGTTCGATCCCCGACCCGCGGAGGTAGCCGTGCAGGTTGCCCGCGGTGAGATGGAGCGCCTCGCCGGGCTGGAGGGTGACGTGGTTGAGCAGCAGCGTCACCGCCACGCTCGGATCGCCCGGGTATTGCGCCGCGAGCCGGCGCGACCCACGCGGCCTCGGCTCCGGGTGCGTCGGCGCAGGCCTCGATCGTCGGGCGCGGCGTCGACGCGGCCTTCGGTACAGACCACGGATCGTTGCGCCGGGGCCGTCAGCGGCCACCGCGTCGGCGAGTTCGTCTGCACCGATGGTGCGGAGCAGCTCGACCGTTGCGTCGGCAGGACGCACTCCGCAGAGCGCTTCGAACTCGGTGAGGGCGACGAGCAGCTCCGGCTTGGCGTGGGGGTCACCGAAGACGCCACGGTCGAAGCCGGCGATGGCCTGCTCCGCGCGTCGGATGGACCTGCAGCGACAGCGGTTCGGCCGCCGACAGCACCTTCAGCAGGTACGGCAGGGTGCCGGTCAGCTCGGACAGCGGCGTGCCGTCGTCGAGCACGGTCGGCCCGTTGGGATGGGTGCCCAACCACAGCTCCGCCCACGGCTGGCCCCTTCCGGCCACGCCGAGCAGCTCGGGATGAACTCTCGGTCGCCCCAGGCGTAGTGCTGGACGACCCCCTCGACCACTCGAACCGGCATCACACCACGCTACGCCACCCCCACCAGTTCCTGCGATGAGAGATGAGCGCGACCCCTACGCTCATCTCTCATCGCACGGGTGCGTGGCGGGTTCGGTCAGAGGCCGAGTTCGGCGGCACGGGCGAGCACGCCGTCGCGCTCGGCGCCGATGGTGGTGGTGTCGCCGTGCCCGGTGTGCACGACGGTGTGGTCGGGCAGCGCCAGCAGGACGTCGCGGATCGACGCGAGGATCGTCGGCTCGTCGGAGTAGCGACCGGCCGGTCGCTCCAGGTCCGCCGCAGAACAGCGTGTCGCCGCTCATCACCGCACCGGTGGCCACGTCGTGGAAGCAGCAGCAGCCGGGGGAGTGACCCGGCGTGTGCAGGACGCCGAGTTCGTGCCCGCCGGCGCTGCACGGTCGAGCCCGGTTCGACGGCGCCGTCGGGGGAGTGATCCGGGTAGACGACGTCCCACAGCATCCGGTCGGCCTCGTGGAGCAGGATCGGGGCGTCGACCGCGTCGCGCAGCGCGACCGCGGCGTTGATGTGGTCGTTGTGGCCGTGGGTGAGCACGATCGCCCGCGACCTTGCGGCCGTTGACCGCATCGACGATCGGCTGATGATCGTGCGCGGCGTCGAAGACCAGCACCTCGCGGTCGTCGCCGACGATCCAGATGTTGTTCGTGACCTCCCACTCGCCGCCGTCGAGGGCGAAGATGCCGTCGGTCGTGACCAGTTCGATCGTCACAGCACCACCACGCTGCGGAGCACCTCGCCGCGTTCCATCTTGTGGAAGGCCTGCCTCGACGTCGCCGAGCCCGATCGTCTCCGACACGAAGCCGTCGAGGTCGAGCCGACCCTGCAGGTACAGGTCGATCAGCATCGGGAAGTCCCGCTCGGGCAGGCAGTCGCCGTACCACGACGACTTCAGCGCGCCGCCCCGGCCGAAGATCTCGATGAACGGCAGCTCGACGGTCATCTCGGGGTTCGGCACACCGACGAGCACGACGGTGCCCGCGAGGTCGCGGGCCTCGAAGCACTGCTTGTAGACCTCGGGGTGGCCGATCGCCTCGATGCACACGTCGGCGCCGTTCCCGTCGGTGACCGATCGGATGAACTCGACCGGATCGGTCGTCGTCGAGTTGCAGATGTGCGTGGCGCCGAACTCCTGTCGCCCACTCGAGCTTGCGGTCGTCGATGTCGACGGCGATGATCGTCGATGCGCCGGCGAGCTTCGAGCCGGCGATGGCGGCGTCGCCGACGCCGCCACAGCCGAACACGGCGACCGACTGGCCGTGACTGACCTCGCCGGTGTTGATGGCCGCACCGATGCCGGCCATCACGCCGCAGCCGAGCAGGCCGGCGACCGATGCCGGGGCGGCCGGGGTCGACCTTGGTGCACTGCCCCTGATGGACCAGCGTCTTCTCGCAGAACGCCCCGATCCCGAGTGCCGGCGACAGCTCGGTGCCGTCGGTGAGGGTCATCTTCTGCGACGGCGTTGTGGGTGTTGAAGCAGTACTGCGGCTCGCCGCGGCGGCACGCCCGACACTCGCCGCACACGGCCCGCCAGTTGAGGATCACGAAGTCGCCGACGGCGACGTGGGTGACGCCCTCGCCGACGGTCTCGACGATGCCGGCGGCCTCGTGGCCGAGCAGGAACGGGAACTCGTCGTTGATGCCGCCCTCCCGATAGTGCAGGTCGGTGTGGCAGACGCCGCACGCCTGGATGGCCACGACGACATCGCCGGGCCCGGGATCGGGGATGACGATCGTCTCCATGGAGACGGGCGCGCCCTTCGACTTGGCGATGATTCCACGTACTTCTTGGCTCATGACCCGGACCGTAGTCGGCCGAACGTGTGGCCCGCAGTCGGGTGTGATCCTGACGTCAGGCGGGCCGCGAGCCGGGGTCGGCTCAGCGCTGCGGGAAGAAGAACAGCAGGTGGTCGGCGATGAACGACGGCCATCGCGCGCCGACCCGTCGGCATTCGGATGGATCCCGTCGGAGACGTACCACGGTTTGCGTGCTCGCAGCCCCGTCCCAGTCGGCGAAGATCGTCGAGTCGCTGCCGCGCGAGAAGTCCGCTCGACCTGGTTGTTCCATGACTGGATGTTGGGCCGCGCCCAGAAGCCGCTGCCGGCGATCGAGGTGGCGCCGAGCCAGATCGTCGGCTGGCCGCCGATGGCGTCGAGCATCCGGCCGACACGTGTGGGTGCGTCGGCGTTCGATCCCGCGGCGATGTTGGCGGCGTCGTTGGCGCCGACCACGACGACCCAGCAGCCGACGTAGCCCTGGCCGCGACGCGTTGAGCGACCTCGACGGCGTTCTCCTGTCCGCCCAGTCGTTCGACCATCGAGCGGCCGCCGCTGATCTCGAGGCGAACGTCGGTGGCGCCGACTCGAGCGAGTTCGCCGAGGACGTCGGCGCGCTCCAATCCGACCGCCGTCGAGTCGCCGATGAGGACAACCGATCGACACGCCGTGTTCGTGACCGGCGGCAGTGTGGTGGTGGTGGTCGTGGTCGTCGTGGTCGTCGTGGTTGTGGTCGTGGTGGTCGTCGTGGTGGTGGTCGTGGTGGTGGTCGTGGTCGTGGTGGTCGGCGGAACCGTCGTGGTGGTGGTGGTCGGGGGAGCCGTCGTCGTGGTGGACGTCGCAGGTGGTGCGGTGGCGCGGCGACCGTGGTGGCGGTCATCGCGGTCGAAGCGACGGCAGCTGGCACCTGCGCGGCGTCGTCACCGGAGCCGCACGCAGCCGCCAGCGTGGCGGCCACGACGCACAGAGCCAGCCGGAACCGCATCGCTCAGAACAGCTTGAGTTCGTCGGAGCGCAGCCCGCGCAGCTGGTCGTAGTCGACCTCGACCCAGGTGAACCCGCGCGACTCGGCGAGCACCTTGGCCTGCGGCTTGATCGACTGTGCGACGTAGACCCCGCGGACGTCGCCGAGCGACGAGTCGAGTTGGAGTCGTTCGATGTACCGGGCGAGCTGTTCGACACCGTCGATCTCGCCGCGCCGCTTCACCTCGATCGCGACGACCTGGTCGTCGCCGTCCCGGCACACGAGATCGATCGGGCCGATCGCGGTCGGATACTCGCGGCGGACGAGCGTCAGGCCGTCCTCGATCGCCTCCGGGCTCGCAGCCAGCAGCTCCTGCAGGTGCGCCTCGACGCCGTCCTTCTGGAGGCCGGGGTCCTCACCGAGTTCGGCGGTGACGTCGCTGATCACCTCGTGCAGCGTGATCGTGAGCGTCTCCTTCTTCGGGTTCGTGATCACCCAGTGGTGGCCGCGCTCGTCGTCGTGCTGGTCGACGAGCGTGTTCGGCGCGTTCATCCAGTTCAGCGGCTTGTAGGCGCCGCCGTCGGCGTGGATCGCCACGCATCCGTCGGCCTTGACCATGATCAGCCGGTTGGCCTCGGGAAGGTGGGCGTCGAGCCGCCCGGCGTAGTCGACCGAGCAGCGGGCGACGACCAGCCGCATCAGTCGCGGCCCTCGACGTGGTCGGCCATCCGCTTCTGGATCAGCGCCCGTCGTTCCTGCAGCTCGCGGTAGGTGAGCCGGTTGACGCTCGGATCGAGACCCATGCTGGCCTTGACGCCGTCCATGTCGAACTCGACGGCGTTCGGATCGACGCCGAGCTCGCGGCCCGAGACGTTCGCCGTGCTTCATCGCGAACATCATCGAGATGTTCTGCACCTCGCCGATCAGGTCGAGGTCGGGGGCGAGGCGGGCGATCGCCCCGTCGAGGAACACGAGGTTCTTCACGTACAGCATCAGCTCCTTGGGAAGCTTGGCGCCGTAGCCGAGCATCGCCTTGACGACGCGCTGGACCTCCTGCACCATCTCCTCGCCGGTCAGCGTGGTCGGGTCGATGACCTCCTGGTCGAGGCGGAGGTCGGTGACGACCGCGTCGATGTCGGTGTCCATCGGGAGTGCGCCGAGGTCGCGGAGCGCAGCGACCTGGCCCTTCGGATCGTTCGTGGTGGCGCCGAGCATCAGTCGGAGGAAGGCGTTGCGTTTGCCACCGTCCAGACGGCCGACGATGCCGTAGTCGAGCAGTGCGGTGCGACCGTCGTCGAGCACGAGCAGGTTGCCGCCGTGGAGGTCACCGTGGAAGATGCCCTTCGACGACGGCGCCTTCCATGAACGCGATCATCGCGGTGCGCACGACCTCTTCGGTGTCGATGCCGGCGTCCTGCATCCCGACGACGTCGTCGAAGTTGAAGCCGTGGACCCGCTCCATCACGAGGACCCGCCGGGTGACCAGCGTCGGGTGTGGGCGCGGGGTCACGTAGCGGTCCTGCTCGAGGTCGTGCAGCATCCCGGCGACGTCGAGCATGTTGGCCGCTTCCATCCGGAAGTCGAGTTCCTCGACGATCGTCTCGGCGAACAACTCGACGAGCGCCGGCGGGTTCGCGAGCGCGGCGACCGGGATCCGCCCGACGAGGTAGGGCGCCAGCCACGCCATGACCTTCAGGTCCTTGCGCACGAGCGTCGCCACCTGGGGCCGCTGGACCTTGACGACGACGTCCTCGCCGGTCCGGAGTCGGGCGACGTGCACCTGGGCGATCGAGGCGGCGGCGAGCGGCGTCTCGTCGAAGAACTCGAACACGTCGTCGAGGCGGGCGCCGAGATCCTGCTCGACGGTGAGCTGCACCACGTCGAACGGTTCGGCCGGCACCTGATCGCGGCACTTCTTGAATTCCTCGACGAGCTCGGACGGGAAGAGACCCTCACCGGACGAGATGATCTGGCCGAGCTTGATGTAGGTGGGTCCGAGCGCTTCGGCGGCGCGTCGGAGGCGCTGCGAGATGTCGGCGCGGCTGGCCTCGGGGTTGGCGAGCCGTTTGAGCTTCTTGCGGACCATCCACGGTACGACGGCCGCGCCGAGATGTCCGACGACGGTGAGGACCCGGTGACCCGGTGGAATGCGTCGGGCGGCCGTCAGGGTGGGGACTTCGCGTTGCGCTCGCGTCGCGCAGGGTCCGTGCGAGGTCGAGCCACCGGGCATCGTCGCGTTCGATGGTCCAGGGACCCGATTCGGTGAAGGCGGCCCAACTGCGGTCGGTGGCGAGATCGGCCGTGGCGGTCATGGGCACCATGATGTCGTGACCGTGCCGAGAAACCTGAGCGAAGCGCCCGTGAATCGTGACGAAATCCTGAATCAAGTCGATCGAGGCGCGGTGACGACGAACAGACATGACACTGATGATCACCACGACGGCCGAGGTGGTCGTGCTGTTGGGGATGCTCGGCGGCTTGATCGTGAAGCGGCACCGCGACCGAACATCGGTCGGTTCGTCCGCTGCGCGTCCGCTCCTGACGCGTTCACTATCGTCGGCCCATGAGCGCCGACCGTTGGATCACCGACTACACCGTCTCGGAGCGGTACCCGCTGTACACCCGCGCGAACGCTGGCGAGGTGCTGCCCAATCCGGTCAGCCCGCTGGACCGCGACGACGTCGTGGCGAGCGACCAACGAGGGCTGGCGCGACGCCCAGATCAGCGTCGGCACGTGCGAGCCCGACGAGGTCGACGCCGACGAGGTCTCCGGTCTGTTCGGCGGCTACCTCTACATCAACGCATCGCTGGCGCGGTTGTTCGGGGTACGGGGGCCCGACCTCAGCGCGGAGATGATCGACTTCACGTACTTCGGTGATCATCCCGACGTTCCGCCGTACGTCCCCGAGGACTGGCACGACAGCCCCGAGAACACCGCCAAGATGGGCGCGTGGATGCAGCACGTGCTCACGGGCGACCTCGACGTGTTGCTCGACGATCAGGCCGAAGCCAATCGCATTCGTGCCGAGCGTCCCGATCTCACCCGGCTCACCGACTACGAGCTGGTCGAGCGGGCCCGCGGCCTCTTGCCGACCGTACGGAGGCTCTTCGAGCGGCACCTGACCGTCACCGCCGGCGCATCGATCGGGCCCGGCATCCTCGACGCGATCGCCGAAGCGATGGGCGACCCGTCGATCGCACTCCGGCTGATCACCGGTGTGGGCGACGTCGACTCGGCGCTTCCGAGCCGAGCGATGTGGGAGCTCTCACGGCTCGACCCCGAGTCCGAGGAGTTCCGGGCCGGGTTCGACGCGTTCCTCGTCGAGTACGGGAGTCGCGGTCCGAACGAGTGGGACATCATCAGCGACGTCTGGGAGACGAAGCCCGAGCTCGCACTCGCCCTGATCAACGTGATGCGCAAGCAGGGTGCCGACGGCGACCCCGCCGCTCGGTCCGCGGCCGGCGCTGCGGAGCGGGAGGCGCTCACGGCCCAGATCCGTGACGCGCTCGCCGGCGATGCCGAGACGCTGGCGCAGTTCGAGGCCGGCCTCGTCGTCGGCCCACACCTACCTCGCCGGTCGGGAGCGGGCCAAGACGAACATCATCAAGGTGATCAACGAGATCCGGGTCGCGTTCCGCGAGCTCGCCCGTCGCCACGCCGTCGGCGTCACCGAGTTCCACATGCTGCTCGACGACGAACTCGACGCGTTCCTCAACAGCCCCGACGACTTCCACTCTCGGCTCACGCCAGCGGGCGATCGAGTACGAGGCGCTGTTCGATCTCGAGCCGCCCTTCATCATCCACGGGTCGGTGCCTCCGCTGTCGGAGTGGCCGCACAAGGGCGGGACCGGCATCGCCGTGAGCGAGACCGGCGACGTGCTCCACGGCGTACCCGGGTGCGCCGGTGTGGTGACCGGCACCGCCCGGGTGATCCTCGACCCGAGTGATCCGATGGCGCTCGAACCCGGCGACATCCTGATCGCGCCGTTCACCGATCCGGCGTGGACGCCGCTGTTCGTGCCGGCCGCCGGTGTCGTCGTCAACGTCGGCGCGCAGGTGAGTCATGCGATCATCGTCAGCCGCGAGCTGGGCATCCCGTGCGTCGTCAGCGTGACGGGAGCGACCGAGTCGATCCCCGACGGTGCGACCGTCACTGTCGATGGCGGCGCCGGGACGGTTACCGTCCACTGACATGAGCGAGATTGCAGAGCAGGCAGACCGTCCGTTCCGGGTCCTGGGGATTCAGCAGGTGGCCATCGGCGGCCTCGACAAGGGGGCGCTCTCCGGACTGTGGACCGGGTTGCTCGGTGTCGAGAAGGTCGGCGACTACGTGGCCGAATCGGAGAACGTCGACGAGGACATCCTGCGACTCGGTCACGGTCCGCACGCCGTCGAGATCGACCTGATGCAGCCGCTCGATCCCGACGTCGCACCGAAGGTGCACGTCCCCACGTTGAACCACCTCGGCCTGTGGATCGACGATCTCGCCGGCTGCCGTCGACTGGCTCACCGACCAGGGCATGCGCTTCACGCCCGGCGGGATCCGCCGGGGCGCATCGGGCCACGACGTGTGCTTCCTGCACCCGAAGGGCAACGAGGCGACGCCCCGTTCCGGCGAAGGGCGTGCTGATCGAGCTCGTGCAGGCGCCCGCCGACGTGATCGACGCACTCGGCTGAGAACCCCCGCTCGTCGTTTGTGTTGCCGTTTCGGCGGTCAGCACGACCAGAAAAGCAACACAAGCGACGAGCGGCCGGGGGGCGGCGGGACCTGTCCTCCACACCTGCGCGGTTCGCCGGACCGATGCACCAACGGTCGTGATCTCGGAACTCGCCTTCCTGGTGTGATCTACGCTGAGCGCCGACTCACATCGGGACAGCGAGAAAGACGGGCCCATGAAGGCATCGACACATGAGGAAATCGAGCGCTTCATGCACGGCCTCGAACGGCGGAACCCGGGCGAACCCGAATTCCAGCAGGCGGTCCGCGAGGTCGCCGAGACCCTGATCCCGTTCACCCTGGATCACCCGCAGTACCGCGACGCGCAGATCCTCGAGCGGATGACCGAGCCCGATCGCGTCATCATCTTCCGCGTCACCTGGCAGGACGACAGCGGCCAGATCCGGGCGAACCGTGCGTGGCGGGTGCAGTTCAACAACTCGATCGGCCCCTACAAGGGCGGACTGCGGTTCCATCCCGACGTGACGCTGAGCGTGCTCAAGTTCCTCGGCTTCGAGCAGATCTTCAAGAACAGCCTCACCGGCCTGCCGATGGGCGGCGCGAAGGGCGGCTCGAACTTCAATCCGAAGGGGAAGTCCGACAGCGAGGTGATGCGCTTCTGCCAGTCGTTGATGACCGAGCTGCACCGCTACATCGGCGACGACATCGACGTACCGGCCGGCGACATCGGCGTCGGCGCCCGCGAGATCAGCTACCTGTTCGGGCAGTACAAGCGGCTCGAGAACCGGTTCACCGGCATCCTCACCGGCAAGGGTCTCGAGTTCGGCGGCAGCCTGGTGCGCACCGAGGCGACCGGCTACGGAGCGGTCTACTTCATGGAGAACATGCTCAACTACGCCGGCGACTCGCGTGGAGGGCAAGACCGCCGCGGTCTCGGGCTCCGGCAACGTCGCGCTGTACGCGATCGAGAAGCTGAACCACTTCGGCGCGAAGGTCGTCACCGCATCCGACTCCGGCGGCTTCATCCACGATCCCGACGGCATCGACGCCGAGAAGCTCGCGTGGCTCAAGGATCTCAAGGAGAGTCCGCCGCGGGCCGGATCAGCGAGTACGCCGAGCACTTCGGCTGCGACTACCACGAGGGCGAGCGCCCGTGGAAGGTCCCGTGCGAACTCGCGTTCCCGTGCGCGACGCAGAACGAGATTGTCGGGCGAGCGACGCACGGACGCTGATCGACCAGGGCGTGGTCTCGGTGTCGGAAGGCGCCAACATGCCGACCGAACTCGACGGCGTGCACGCGTTCCGTGACGCCGGCGTGCTGTTCGCGCCCGGCCAAGGCGGCCAACGCCGGCGGCGTCGCGGTCTCGGGTCTCGAGCAGAGCCAGAACGCGCTGCGGATCTCCTGGTCGCGCGAGGAGGTCGACGAGCGCCTGCGGACCATCATGAGCGACATCCACGGCAAGTGCGTCCAGTACGGCACCGAGTACGGCACGACGAACGGCACGGTCGACTACGTCGCCGGCGCGAACATCGGCGGCTTCGTCAAGGTCGCCGACGCGATGCTCGCCTACGGCGCCGTGTAGCGGTGAGTCGGGTCGGAGTCGCTCCGCAACGTCAGAAGTTCGGCGGCGCGGCGTCTCGCTGAATGCGGCGATGCCTTCGGCGTACTCGGCGGTGCCCATCGCCTCGTCCATCAGCCGCGAGCGACGTCGTCGACGCTGGCCTCCGGTGAGTTGTGGACGAGGTCGGCCGCGAGCTGACGTTTGGTCGTCGCCACGGCGGTGGGGCCCGTTGTGGCGGCGAGGTTGGCGCCCATGCGTTCGCTGCCGCCAGCGGATCGTCGACGACGCCGTTCCACAGGCCCCAGTCCGCCGTCTCGGCGCCGGTGAAGACCCGACCCGACAGCAGCAGGTCGGCGGCTCGGGTCGTGCCGACGAGGCGCGGGAGCGTCCAGCTCATCCCGTACTCGGCGGGGAGACCGAGCTTGGGTGCCGCGGTGGTCATCCGCGCGCTCGGGCGTCACGAAGCGGAGGTCGCAGAACAGGACGAGCGCGAGCCCGACGCCGGCGCACGCACCGTTGACCGCGGCGATGATCGGGTGGCGGTAGCCGAGCTGCCACGCGAAGTCGGCGTCGAGGCCGTCGCCGCCGCCGGGTTGGCCGGCTCGGGCGGCGAGCCCGGTGTCGTAGCCGCCGCGTTCGACGTGGTCGCGCAGCGCCGTCGCTGTCGCCGCCGACGCAGAACCGATCGCCCGGCTCCGGTCACGATCACCGCCCGCACGTCGTCGCGGGGCTCCAGCTGCTCGAAGATCCAGCGGTACTCCGCGTGCATCCGACCGGTCCAGGCGTTCGCACGGTGCGGTCGGTCGAGCCAGACGGTCGCGACTCGGTCGACGACCTCGAAGCGGGTCGCTTTCAGTTCCACGGCGCTCCATCCTCAGCCCCAGATCGCCTCGAGCACCGGCTCGGCGAGCTCGGGACGACAGACGATGAAGTCGGGCAGCCACGGGTCGCGTTCGTTGTAGACGAGCGGGCTGCCGTCGAGGCGGCTGGCGTGGAACCCGGCGGCCATCGCAACCGCCGCGGGAGCGGCCGAGTCCCACTGGAACATCCCGCCGTCGTGGACGTAGATGTCGGCGTGACCCATCACGAGAGCCATCGCCTTCGCGCCCGCCGAGCCGAGCCGGACGGCGTCGGCATCGAGCCCCTCGGCGACGAGCACGGCCGAGTACGGCGCGCGAGTCCGCGAGGTGATCAGCCGCGGCCGTTCGCGGTCGACCGTCGGGATCGGCGGAGCAGGGTCGGTGGCGAACACCGCGTTGATCGCCGGCAGGCTCACCGCCGCCGCACCGAACGCGTCGTTCTCCCAGAGCGCGACGTGCACGGCCCAGTCGTCGCGGCCCGGCTCGCTGAACTCGCGGGTGCCGTCGAGGGGGTCGATGATCCAGACGCGGTCGGCGTCGAAGCGTCGCTGGTCGGTCTTGCCCTCCTCCTCCGACAGCACGGCGTCGTCGGGGCGGTGGGTGTGCAGCTCATGTGCGAGGAACGCCTGGGCGGCGGCGTCGCCCGCATCCTTCACGTCCCACTGGCTCGCACCGTCGGCGAACATCTGCTCGCGGAGCTCGACCAGGATCTGACCGGCCTCGATCGCCAACCGGCTGGCGAAGTCGGCGTCGGTCTCCGCGCGGGTCGGTGCGGACATCGAGCCATCATGCCAGGACGCCGACCCGACTAGCGTCGCTCCTCGTGTCCAGCGACCCGATCAGCGAACACGCCACCGCACCGCCCGACTTTCGCGGCTCGCGTCGCCTCGTCGGCAAGGAGGAGTGGTTCTGGTACCTCGTCGCCGCGGTCAGCTACATCCTGTTCGGGATCTGGCACAAGTGGCTGCTCAACTGGTTCGTCGGCCCCGTGTGGTTGGTCGCGATCATCGTGGTCGGCCCGTGGATCACCGATCGGATCGGCATCACCGGCCGCGTTGCCGGGGGCGAGCGATGAGCTGGGCGGCCCACCAGTTCGAGGTCTACGCCGTCCAGGCACACCTTCCGAAGAAGATGAAGGGCAAGGTCAGCTTCTGGGCGATCTTCCTCGGCGACTTCACGCCCGACTTCCTGTCGAAGTTCTGGGTGTACGGGTTCACGATCAACGGCACACGGTACGGCGTCCGACGTGCCACACCAGTGGCATCGCGGGTTTCCGGGGATGGGGTTCACCCACACGCTGTTCTTCGGCGTCATCGTCAGCTTGCTGATCTGGGGGTGGAAGAAGAACCGCGCGTTCACGATCGGCTACCTCCTCGGCTTCGCAGCGCACGCGCTGACCGACATCAACGACTCCGTCGGGGTGCTGCTGTTCTTCCCGATCGTGTTTCTCAACTTCACGTCGGAGACGTGGGCGTATGCGGCCACGATCGACGGCGGCAAGTATCTGGACGCGGCGGCGTACTACTCGTCGCTCGGTCTGGCGATGGACCTGTTCTGGCTGGGCGTCGTGCTGATCTCGTGGCGGGTGCTGACCCGCGAGCACTGGCGTACGCAGATCGTGCCGCCCGATGCCCGGATCTGGGCATGGTTCGGAAGGTGGTTGCCCGAGCGGGGCCTGCTCGCCCTGTATCGGGCGACGTTCTTCTACGGCCTGTGCCGAATGATCTCGTGGAGCGCGTGGGCCCGCCTCTTCGCCGACCCGGACAAGTACGCCGAGTTCGACGTCACCTCACGCGGGTTCCCGATGGATCTGTCGTGGACCGGCCCGTATTGGCTCGACGCTCGATCGCTCGGCCACGTGAACCCGTGGATCGCGTATCCCGCTGCGCTCACGCTGCTCGCGCTGCTCTACTTCGTGCTCGTCCGCCTGTGGGAGCCGATGGGCCGGCGTGAGGCCGAACGTCGGGCACAGCGGGCCGCCGAACGCGTCGACGCCTGAGTCGGGTCAGCCGCACGCGGTCCCCGTGGTTCTGGGTCGGATTCGACCCGGTTTCCGGGCACGATCCGACCCGGAATGCAGCGACGGTCAGGCGATCGACGGCGTGAGCCGGGGCGCGTGCAGTGCGGAGGCGATCGCGGAAGGGCACCCAGGTGGTGTCGGGCGTCCACGCCGCCGCCTGCGCGACGACGTCGGCGCCGAGGGCCTCGACCGGGTCGAGGTCGAGCGCTTCGAGGAATGCGACGGTGCGCACGTCGTGGGCGATCGGGTCGGGGTCCGGTGCGAGGTCGACCTTCGCCAGCAGCTTGTGCATCGGCGGCTTGAGGAAGTAGGCGGCGGCCATCGCGGCGGTTCCGGCGGCCTCGGCGTTGCTCATGCAGTTCACACACATGTCCGCGAGCGTAGACCACTTCGGGTCGTGCGTTACGGCGTCCCGATCGTCTTGATCGTGGCTGCGAGGACAACCTGGCGATTGATCGTGCCATCGAAGCTGATGCTCGGCTGCTGCGTTCCGTCGGTGACGACTTCGAGGTAGGCGGTGGAGAACGTCGAGGACAACAGGGCATCGTCCGTCGCTTCGGTGTAACCCGTCGGAGGTGTGTACGAGGCGTCCATGCCACCGATCGCGGCGACGATCACGATGTCGCCGGTCCCGACCCCGACCGCGTGCGTCGGCTGGATCGGATCGGTGCCGGCGGAGTTGGTGCTGATGTTGCCGATCGGAGCCGTCTGGTCGACCTCATCGAGCGTGACCGCGGCGTAGAACTCCTCGAGTTCGTAGGGTGCGTCTCCAGTCCACGTGGGAACGAACGAGCTGTCGGTTGCAGCGACGATCCCAGGCTCGAGGAGGTACCAGAGCTCGGCGCGGGCGCAGAACGAGCTCGTCGCGCCCGCAGTGCAGATCTGGACCTCAGATGCCTGTGTCAGCGCTTGGCCGCCGTAGGTCACCGTGGACAGATCGCGCTGCCCCTGTGGCGGGGTGCCGGGGACGGCGCCGTTCTCCACCCCAGCGAGGAAGACGAGCATTCGATCGTCTCCCGAGCCTGCAACGTGGGTCAGTCCCGTCGTCCAGGCGTTGGCCGGCTCGACTCGCAGTCGATTGAGCACCACGCCGGCGACGACCTGACGATTCGGTCCGGAGTGCGACATCGACGGCGTCTCGACTCCCGCCGTCGCAGTCGTGTCCGCAGTGGCGAGCGTCGACGATCCGGCATTCTGGTTGTTGCCGAGCTCGAAGCCGTTCTGCGCTGCGTAGGTGCCGGCATTGCCGGCGACGGCGCTGGTCACGACGATGTCGCCGGTGAGAGTCGCCAGACCGGCCGTCGTGATCGGGTTGGGCGTCGATGATGCGGTGGAGTTCGTCCCCGTGTCGCCGATCGGATCGGACTGGTCGATGTCGGTGTAGAAGCGGTGGGAGAATGAGACCAGGTCGGGGGTGGAGTCCCACGAGGGCACGAACGTGCCGTCGGTAGCGGCGCTGATCCCGGCCTCGTCGATGTACCAGATTTCGGTCGCAGCGGTGACGAGCGGTCCGACGCTGACCCTGGTTACGTTCGTCATCGGCTGCCCGCCATAGGTCACCGAGGTCACGGTCGGCGCGAACTGCGTCTCGGAGGCATTCAGCACGACGCCGGCAATCGCTTGTCGGTTCGGCCCGATGTGTTGCATCGATGGCGTCTCGGACCCGGTCGCCGCACGCTTGTAGGCGGTGGCGAGCGTGGCGGTCGTTCCGGCGTTCTGGTTGTTGCCGAGGGTGAACGCGTTCTGGGGGGAGTAGGTGCCGGTTTCTCCTGCAACCGCACCCGTGATGACGTAGTCGAACCCCGTAGTGGTCGCAAGTGCAGCGGTGGTGATGGGGTTCGGTGTCGAGGTGTCGGACGAATTGGTCGCCTGTGTGGCGATCGGCGTCGTCTGATTCACGCCTGCGAAGAACGCGTGGGAGTACATCGGGAGATCCGGAGCGCTGTTCCACGTCGGAACGAACGTCGAGTTGCTCGCAGCGGCGATGCCGGCCTCGTTCAGTACCCAGATCTCGACGTGTGCGGTGGTGCCGGTGCCGGCGCTCACGCCGTTGATCTTGACGAGTGGTGACACCTCCATAGGTGACCGAGTCGAGTGTCGGGGCGGGGGCGGATCCGTGCTCGTGCCCGGCGATGAAGACCAGCGCGGGCTCGATGCCGGTTTCGGGCGCATGGCTCAGCCCCGTTTCCCAACTCCCGAGAAGACGAACGTGAGGATCCTGCTCGTTGCCGGTGATGAAGATCAGGCCTCGGTCGTTGCCCGACTCCACGGCGTGCGACAGCCCGGTTCCCCACGCGCCGGTCGGCTGCCCTCCGGGATAGCCGGCGGTGAGTGCGGACGCCTCGTTCGAGAGACGCACTCGTCCAACCTCCGGCGTACGCCTCGGCGACGTAGTAGTTGACGTTGCCGGGTTGCAGTGCGGCGTCGCTGTGCGTCGTACTGGGCTGCCCGACGACGGTTGCTGCCGGCCCGTAGCCGGAGCGGGCGTGAGGCTGCGGGAGATGTTGTACCCGTCGGCCCAGGTCGAGATCGTGGGCGTCCAGTGAGATCGACTGCGGTCGTGCTGCTGCTCGGTGGCTCGCGAGCGCTGTCGGCGGTTCGAGCGTGTCGGCCGTCATGGCTGTTGCCGCTGTTGGCGGTGACGGCGAACAGGATCGCCCCACTCGTCGAGGTCCACGCGGCGACTGCGAGCATTGCCAGCGCCACAACGACGAACGGCGCTGCAACCGTGAGCGATTCGACGTGCACCACGTCGACGGCGTTTGCCTGGCCTCGCCCGGCTCCTCCACGGATCGAACTCCGCAAACACTCCCCACCGGGACACCCAGACGGCGATGACCGCGAGGATCGCGACCGATCCGAGCATGACCCACTGCCCGTCGCGTGCCCACAGCGGACGGCTTGGCGATGTACGGCACGACCAGTCGACCGACACCCAAGAACGTCCCGCGAGGTGACCTCTCGGTCGTCCATCCTGCCGTTTGCGTCGCCCTGAGTCCGGTAGGAGCCGGTTGCGGTCACGTCGACGATGCGGTGGGTCACCGGGCCCCGCGCGTCGTCGTGATCGAACACGATCACCGTGCCCGGCCCCAGTTGTGTGCCGTCATGCGGCGTGGTGATCACGATGTCGCCGGCGTAGATGCTCGGCGCCATCGAGCCGGAGGTCACGGCGAACGGTGTCCATCCGAGCACGGGAGGGACGATGACCCACAGCGCGAGCCAGACGACGGAGACCACCCCGGAGAACCCGAGCAGGCCTGCCAGCGAAGCGGATGATGTCGGCTTTGGATGCGGAGCCGGGTGGACCACGCCTGAGGGTGATCTGCACCATCGGAGTGGCCGGTGGCGGCCACGGCTCGGTCGAAACCGCGACAGGGCGTTCAGTCCTGTTCGGTGGTGCGATAGTTGCGGAGTGAATGACTGCGGGGGGCGAGCTGCGCGCGTGGAATCGTGCGTCCGCACAACGTCACTCCGGCCCACGTCGAGGTCCGACTCAGCTCTGGACTTCCCAGGTGAACGTCAACCCGGTGACGTCCTGGCCCTGCTCTGCACTTGGGGTGGCGGCGATCCAAGCTCGACAGCAATCCGGTAGGTCTTGGACTGACCGCCGGCGGTCGGATCCCAGTCACCTGCGCTGACGCCGTATCCGGTCAGCGCATCGAAGGCGGTCAGCGTTCCGGCGAACTCAGCGCCGACATCGTCCTCGGTGAAGCCGACGCAGGTCGATGAAGTCGCCGCCGTTGCCCTCGTCGATGGTCACATTGAGGTGGTCGGCGAGATTGCTCGTGTCGGTGAATCCACCGGAGTAGAACTTCACTGGTGACGGGTCGCTGGTACCGCTGTAGGTGACCTCGATGCAGTGGGTCACGGTTTCCCCCAACTCGAGCGTGTCGGAGAACCGCGCGATGTTCGGAGTCATCGTCGGTCAGGTCGACGTTGCCGGAGGTGAAGCTGTTGCTGCTGTTGTCGGTCGTCCGCGAGAACGCGGCGCGCGATGTGGTCACGACGAGTGCGCTCATCAACGCCAGCGAAGCAAGTCCTGCAGCGGCTCGGAAGACAGTGGCCCGGCTTCTGACGGTCGTCGGTCAGACGTTTGTTGGTCCAGATCCTCGGTGACGCTCATCTTCGGTGTCCTCTCTTCGCTGTACCGGAGTGTTGAAGCTCACTTCGGCACGCTCAGGGGCCAACTTGAGAAAACCTGAACGAATGTCCCCGTCGCAGACGGTCAATCGCGCAGCATCGACCGCCGACATCGGCCGGATTCGGCCTCAGGAGGACCGGTAGAGATCAGCTGAGCTTCTTGTACTTGATGCGGTGCGGGGTGGTCGGCGGCGGCGCCGAGTTCCTGCTTGCGGCGCTCCTCGTACTCGCTGAAGTTGCCCTCGAACCAGCGCACCTGGCTGTCGCCCTCGAACGCCAGCACGTGGGTGGCGATGCGGTCGAGGAACCAGCGGTCGTGGGAGATCACCACGGCACAGCCGGGGAACGATTCGAGGCCGGCTTCGAGCGCACGCAGCGTGTCGACGTCGAGGTCGTTGGTCGGCTCGTCGAGCAGCAGCACGTTGCCGCCGGACTTCAACAGCTTCGCGAGGTGGACACGGTTGCGCTCACCGCCGGAGAGGTCGCCGACGCGCTTGCCGTGGTCGGTGCCCTTGAAGTTGAAGCTCGACACGTACGCCCGGCCGTGGATCTCGCGGCCACCGACGTCGAGCACCTCGCCGCCGCCGGTGATCTCGTCGTAGACGGTCGCGTCGGGGTCGAGGTCGTCGCGATCCTGGTCGACGTAGCGACAGGTCGACGGTCTCGCCGATCTTGATCGCGCCGGAGTCGGGTTCCTCGCGCCCGGCGAGCATCTTGAACAGCGTCGACTTGCCGGCGCCGTTCGGGCCGATGATGCCGACGATGCCGGCGGGCGGCAGCGTGAACGACAGGTCGTCGATCAGCAGCCGGTCGCCGAAGCCCTTCGACAGGTGCTCGACCTCGATCACCTGGTCGCCGAGGCGACGGCCGGCCGGGATCGTGATCTGCGAGCTTCGACTCCTGCTGCTCGGCCGCCTTGGCCTCGGCGTGCAGCTTCTCGTAGGCGCTGAGGCGCGCCTTGCCCTTGGCCTGGCGGGCCTTCGGTGCCCATCCGCACCCATTCGAGTTCGCGGGCGAGCGTGCGCTTGCGGGCGTCGTTGCCGCGCTCCTCGCGCTCGAGGCGCTCCTGCTTCTGCTCGAGCCAGCGACGAGTAGTTGCCCTCGAACGGCAGGCCCTTGCCGCGTTCGAGTTCGAGGATCCACTCGGCCACGTTGTCGAGGAAGTAGCGGTCGTGGGTGATCGCGACGACGGTGCCGGCGTAGTCGCCCAGGAAGCGCTCGAGCCAGTCGACCGACTCGGCGTCGAGGTGGTTGGTCGGCTCGTCGAGCAGCAGCAGGTCGGGCCGCGACGAGCAGCAGGCGGCACAGCGCGACGCGGCGGCGCTCACCACCGGACAGCACGCGTGACGTCGGCGTCGTCGGGCGGGCAGCGCAGCGCGTCCATCGCGATGTCGACGTTGCGTTCGAGCGATCCACGCGTCGGTGGCGGCGATCTTGTCTTCGAGCGCGGCCTGCTGCTTGCCGATCTTGTCGTAGTCGGCGTCGGGGTCGGCCCACTTGGCCATGACCTCGTTGTACTCGTCGATGATGCGCCTGCACCTCGGCGACGCCGTCCATGACGTTGCCCTTGACGTCCTTCTCGGGGTCGAGCTGCGGCTCCTGGGCCAGGTAGCCGACGGTGAAGCCCGGCGGTCAGGCGGGCCTCGCCCTGGATAGCCGTCGTCGAGGCCGGCCATGATCTTCAGCAGCGACGACTTGCCGGCGCCGTTCGAGCCGAGCACGCCGATCTTGGCGCCCGGGTAGAACGACAGCGAGATGTTCTCGAGCACCGTCTTGTCCGGCGGGTAGACCCGCTTGAGCTTGTAGGCCTGGTAGATGAATTCGTGCGCCATGGTGGATCCGAGGCTAACGGTCGCCGGTCGTCGGCGCCGCGGCCCTTGCATGTCGTGCACCGATGCAGCAACGTGGACGCGTCGATCCGGGAGGTTCCCATGGCCACTGTCACTCGCTACCGCAACGGCGTCCCGAGCTGGGCCGACGTCGCCGTCGTCCGACCCGGCCGCAGGTGCCGCGTTCTACTCCGACACTCTTCGGCTGGGATGCCGACGACCAGGGCGAGGAAGCCGGCGGCTATCACATGTTCCGCGTCGACGGGCTCGCGGTGGCCGGCCTCGGACCGAAGCAGACCGACGATGCGATGCCGATCTGGTCGGCGTACATCTCGGTCGACGATCTCGACGCGACGCTGGCCGCTGCCGAGGCTGCCGGCGGAATGGTCGTGATGCCACGGATGGACATCTTCACGTCCGGGTCGATGGCCGTGGTCATCGACCCCACCGGGTGCAGCGGTCTCGTTCTGGCAGCCCGGCGATCACATCGGAGCCCAACTGGTGAACGAGCCGAACACGCTGGCTTGGCACGAGCTGACGACCCGCGATGCGGAGCGGTCGATGGCGTTCTACTCCGACGGTGCTCGGCTGGGAGTTCGAGGCCATGCCCGAGGGTGCCGGTGCGCCCGGCTACCAGATGGTCAAGGTCGGCGACCGCGTCGTCGGCGGGATCATGCCGATGGTCGGCGACGAATGGGGCGACCTGCCATCGCACTGGATGATCTACTTCGCCGTCGCCGACACCGACGCGACGGCCGCCCGCATCGTGGAGCTCGGTGGATCGGTGAGCGTCGAGCCGTTCGACATGGGCGTCGGGCGGATGGCGGTCGTGCAACGACCCCGACGGCAACGCTTTCTCGGTCATCGCGTTCGCCGGTCCGGTCGACGCGATCGAGGGCGGCATCGCCTGAATTCGGCGCGGCCGTCAGTGGCGCTTGACGCCGCCGTACTTCATCCGGGTGTCGTTCATCGACGCCGGTCGCGCCTCGTCGTCGTTGATCGACGCCGCGACGATCTCGCCGACGAACAGCGTGTGGGTGCCGAGGTCGAGCGTGTGGCGCACCTCGCAGTCCATCCACGCGATCGCCTCGTCGAAGATCGGCGCTCCCGTCATCGCCGTCGACACGGGTCGATCGTTGAGCGTGGTGCCGTCGTCGGTGGCCGGCTTCGAGAACTTCACGAACACGCGGGTGTTCTCCGCGTCCCAGAGGTTGACGGCTGAACGCCCCGCTCGCCGAGATCAGCCGATGCGTGACCGCGGTGTTGTCGACGCCGATGCCGATCAGCACCGGCTCCATCGACAGCTGGGTGATCCAGCTCGTCGTCATCCCGTTGCGTTCGCCGTCGTGCGCCGAGCCGACGAGCGCGAGGGCGTTGGGGATCTTCCAGGTGACCCGGTTGAGGAGTTCGTCGTCGAGTGCCATCCCCCGATGGTACGAGCGATCGTGATCGACCCGGTCGTCGAGCGCCGGTACCGTGGCTCGCATGACGCGCGCGATCCGGTTCGGCCACCAGCCGCGCCTCGCAGGCGCGCTCCGATCCGGTCGAGACTGCCCAGCGAGGCGGAGGCGCCGGCTTCGACGTCTTCCTGCTCCCCGATCACGTCGGCGGCGATCGTCTGGCACCGATGGTGCGCTTGCCGCCGTCGCCGCCGCGACCACGACGATTCGGCTCGGCACGTTCGTGCTCAACGCCGACATGCGCAATCCCGTGCAACTCGCGTGGGAGGCGACGCACGCATCGACCGACTGTCGGGCGGTCGATTCGAACTCGGTCTCGGCGCCGGTCACACACCGCACGAGTACGAAGCGACCGGCATCGAACTGAAGCTCCCGACGCGAGCGGAAGGCGGCGTTGGCCGAACGGGTCGAGATCATTCGACGACTGCTCGACGGTGAGACGGTCACGCATCCCGGGCGCGCACCACCGGCTCCTCGAGGCAGCGGTGCCGCGCTCGCTCCAGGATCACCTGCCGATCCTCGTCGGCGGGAACGGCGCAGCGCTGCTCGGCCACGCCGGGGCACACGCCGACATCATCGGGCTCCAGGGACTCGGCCGGACCCACCCCGACGGACACCAGCATTCGGTCAAGTGGGAGGTCGCACATCTCGATCGCCAGGTCGACCAGGTCTGCGCCGGCGCCGGTGACCGGATCGACGAGATCGAGCTGAACGCCCTCGTCCAGATGGTCGACGTCACCGACGACGCCGAGCAGTCGCTCGCGACGCGTGGCCGACCTGATCGGCGACGGGATGACCGCGACCGAACTGGCGGCGATCCCGTACGTGCTGATCGGCACCGTCGACGAGATCGCCGACGAGATCCTGCGCGCCCGGGACCGGTGGGGGATCACGTACTTCGCGGTGCGTGCGCTGGACGACTTCGCGCCGGTCATCGCCCGGGTGCGCGAGCTCGAGGCATGACCGAGGAGACGTCGGAGCGCCTCACGCGCACCTGCGGTCCGGTCCACGGGTTCTGGCCTCGCGGCTGAACCACCCGGGTCGCGTCAGCCGAGCGGGACGAGCGGGAACCGCGGATCGTCGCCGAGGTCGCCGCCGACGGAGAGCCCGTCGGGCTCGTACGGCGGTGACACCTGCCAGGGGCGCGTGGCGAACGTGGCATCGTCGCCGATCCAGCGGAAACTGACGGCGCGGCGCCGGGACGTCAACTCGTTGCCCGGCGCGTCGTGCAGCGTGCGGTAGTGGAACGCGATCACGTCGCCGGGCTCGACGTCGAACGACACGACCCGGTGCTCGCCGCGTTCGATCTCGCCGTCGATGTCGGGAACCAGCTCGAATCCCGTCAGGCGCCTCGCCGTAGGGGGTGTGGTCGATGAACTTGCGGGGGACGAACCAGCGATCCCAGCGGTGCGAGCCGGCGAGGAATCGCATTCCCGAGCGGGCCGGCACCGGATCGAGCGCAACCCACAGGCTGACGTTCTGGTCGCCGTCGAGGCAGTAGTACGGCTGGTCGTGGTGCCACGGGGTCCGCTCGGTGGCGCCCGGCTCCTTGACCAGCACGTGTTCGTGGAAGAAGCGGACCGTGTCGGAGCGCATCAGGCGGGCTGCGGCGCTCGCCATCGGGCTCTCGAACGCGGCCCGGCGGTACTGCTCGACCTGCGGTCCAGGTGACGTAGTCGGTCCAGAAGCCGACCGCTTCGTCGGGCTGGGTGTACCAGTGCGACCAGTCGCTCGGATGGGTGCGGTTGAACTCGACGCCTTCGGCGATCCGATCGAGCCAGTCGGCGTCGAGCAGACCACGGATCACGGTCGCACCGTCATCGGCGAACTCGCGGACGTTCGACTCGGTCACCATGTCGAATCGTCTGGAGGTCACCATCGCACGGCCCCACCGGGCTCCAGAGCGACGGGTTCGCGGCCGCCCGGCGCAATCTCGATGACGACATCGTTGTCGGGGCGGGCGGTCACCACGTGACCATCATGGCCGACGGTGACGTCGAGCCGCTGGTCGCGCACGATCAGCGAGAACGAGAGCTTCGCGCACGACGGCGGCAGCGACGGCTGCGTGGATGGAGTGACTGAGCGAGGGATCCGTGCGCGCAATGCGGTTCGTAGTACTCGTGGTCGTCAGCTGGACGTCGACGGGAGCGCTCGGGTCGACGGCGAAGAGCTGGACGACGGCCGGTTGTTTCGACACCTGCGTGTGGACCGCCACGCCATTCGGCCAGCCCCAGTACTCACTCGGGTCGACGAGGCGACCGCGAAGGACGAATATGGCCGGGAGTCCGTCGCTCGTGGCTTCCGCTTCGTCCGTCGCTGCCGAGCGTGAAAAGGTGGCGTCATGCTTCCTCGCTCGCCGTTCGGTCGCACCGGTCACGAATCGACCCGAGTCGTCTTCGGTGCTGCGGCCCTCGGCGGGATGAGCCAGGACCGTGCCGACACCACGCTGGCATCCGTCGCCGCAGTGGGGAATCAACCACATCGACACCGCTGCGTCCTACGGCGCCGCCGAGGATCGGTTGCAGCCGTGGCTCGCCACGAACCGTGACAGCGTCTTCCTCGCCACGAAGACCGGCGAGCGCACCGGTTCGGCCGCCCGCGCCGAACTCGAACGTTCGCTCGAACGGATGGGCGTCGACTCGGTCGATCTGATCCAGCTGCACAACCTCGTCGACCCCGAGGGTTGGGAGACGGCGTTCGCTCCTGGTGGAGCGGTCGAGGCGCTGGCACGTGCTCGCGACGAGGGGCTCGCCCGCGACATCGGGGTGACCGGACACGGCGTGCCGATCGCCGGCATGCATCTCCGCAGTCTCGAACGGTTCGACTTCGCGTCGGTCCTGCTTCCGATCAACTTCGTGATGATGGACAATCCGGCGTATCGCCGCGACGTCGAGCGGTTGCTCGACGTGTGCGCCGACGCGCTCGGTCGCCGTGCAGACGATCAAGTCGATCGCCCGCGGCGCTTGGGCCGACGGCAACACGAATCGGTTCAGCTGGTACGACCCGCTCACCGACCCCGAGCCGATCGCCCGCGCAGTGCGCTACGTGCTCGCTCATCCGCAGATGTTCCTCAACACGACGAGCGACGCCCGCTTGCTCCCGATGGTGGTCGGCGGCAGCGGAGGGCGACCTGTCGGCGCCGACGGCCGACGAGATGCGTGCCGACGTCGAGGCCGAGGGGATCACCCCGCTGTTCGTCGACGACGAGCCGGCACCGATCTGAAGCGGGCCGAGGCGCGGGGCCTCGATGCTGATCCGCGGATACCGTCTCGTCATGAAACCGACCATCGCGATCCAGTGCGACGCAACGGATGTCGTGGCGCCGACGGTGTTGTCGTCGGTCGTGATCTGACAGGTTCGCAGCGATCGACACCATGAACGATCTCCCGCCACCGGCCGGCCGGCCGGTGACCATGTTCCCGCGTCCCGACCCGTGGGTCGAGCAGGCGCGTCGCGAGGCCGCGCACCGCGGCGCTGCGGCGTCGGAAGCGTCGGCGCTGGCTGATCCCGTTGGTGGCGGTCGTCGTGTCGGCGTTCGCCGGGCTGCGCGGTGTCGACGGTCCTGCTCCTCGGCAGCGATCGCGGCAGTCGACGTCGGCCGAATCGCCGCCGGTCGACGACCGTCGTCGACACGACGGTCGCATCCGGTCCCGACGATCGGACCCGAGGATCTGGTCGCGGTCGACGAGGTCTGGCTCGTCGACCGTGGTGACGGCGTGTTCGACTGGGGCGTTGCCGTGCGAACACAGCCGGGTGCCCCGTCGCGCAGTGGTGTCGAGGTGACGGTCCGGTTGATCTCGGCCGACGGTGACGTCGTCGAGTCGGTCACCGACATCCTCGGCGTGATCGACGCCGACTCGCCCGCAGCCGTCGCCGGGCGCCTCATCGACCCGGACGACGATCCGGTCCGGATCGAGTTCGACATCTCGGTGGGCGAGGAGTCCGAGAGCGCGGCGCTCGCCGACCTGTTCGACGTGCGGGCGCTCGAACGTGACGGCGACGAGATGACCGGTCGTATCCGCTCGCGCGCGTCGAGCGAGATCGGTGACCTGCAGGTGCTGTTCGTCTGGCACGACGAGGACGGAGCCGTCATCGCAACCGCACCGCTCGGCGATCGACGTGCTGCGTCCCGGTGTCGACGCCCGCTTCGCCATCGACCTGTCCGACCGAGGTCGTGCCCGAGGGACGCCCCGACGCCGTGTTCTGGGTGCGGTGAGCGCGGCAGCGTCGGCGGCCCGCGGCGAACCGCCGAATCAGAGGGTGTGGATCAGCGGACTCGGTGGCAGAATGTCGCCCCTCGCTCCTCATATCGGGCGGGACATGGTGGTCATAGCTCAACAGGTAGAGCACCAGGTTGTGATCCTGGCGGTTGGGGGTTCAAGTCCCCTTGGCCACCCTGCGCAGCGATGCGTGAATAGTCGTCGGCGGGGTTATCCTGCGGCGCTGTTTGCTTCTCTAGCTCAATTGGCAGAGCAGTGGACTCTTAATCCATTGGTTCTGGGTTCGAGTCCCAGGGGAAGCACCAACCGGCCATTCGCGTGGCTCTTCATCCGTGTCCAGCCACCCGCTCTTCGGAGCGGGTGCTGTCGGTTTCTCTAGCTGCTCCAGCGTTGCTGCTCGCGGTAGCGGGTCGCGGCGAGCGGCGTCGAACGTTGTCGACGTTGGCGGCCACCACCGGTGAGGAGCACTGCGCCGGCGCCGATCGCGACGAACACGATCGCCGCCGCGAAGGTCAGCGTTCGTCGATGTGTCGCGAGGCTCGGAAACACCCCGACCCAGGTGTCGTCGGAGATCGACGGGAACAGGAACGCCGGCACGAGGTAGCCGAACAGCACGAGCAGGATCGCCGGTGGCGGCGCAACCCACCCCGAACGCGAACGAGAACTCGCCCTGGTCCGGGCGGATCACCAGGCCGAACAGCAGCGTCAGCGCGGCGAGCCCGAACGTGATCATCCAGGTCCACGACGTGATCGACGCCAGCATGTCGAACGCTCCCACCCGCTCGACGGGCAGGGTGATCGGCGGGAGCACGGCGGCCCGTTCGGTGCGGGTGATCTGCACCTGTTCGGCCGGGGTGATGACGACGGAATCGTCGCTGTCGCCGATCAGGCGTTCGTGGGCCGCAGCGGTGAACGACCCGCATCTCGGTCGCGCCGTCGCGGATGCGGGCGATCTGGGTGACGAGCACCTTGAGGTCGGCCGGTGACACGCCGAGTTCGGCGGCGTCGGCGCCGGCGATGACCGATGCGACCTGGAGGCGGATGTCCTCGTCGCCCATGATCGCGTAGGTCGCGTCGGTGTCGACCTCGGGGGTGAACGCGACGCGGTCCAGCCAGAACGTGCTGATCGCGAGCGCGAAGAGCACGCCCGAGACGAGCAGGATCAGACCACCGAGCGAACGACGCACCGGGAGAGTCTGCCAAATCCAGGTCGGGAGCCCACGAACGTGCCGTCTGCGACGCGTTTCGTACCGTTCGGTCGAACAATACTTGTACGAACGACTGTTCGTCTTGTACGATCTGAAATCACAGCGGTGGAGTTCGCCGAAACGCTGACGCGGAGAGCCTTCGGGAACTCTGAAGTACCCCTTCGTCATGATGGTGAGCAATCCCCTTCACATCCGCAAGTGAACGCAACGAAAGAGAGACACGACATGGCAAAAGACGACCGCTCCAAGGCCCTCGACATCGCACTGCAACAGATCGACAAGCAGTTCGGCACGGGCGCCATCATGAAGATGGGCGACCGCACCAACATGGACGTCAGGGTGGTCCCGACCGGTGCGCTGGCTCTCGACCTGGCGCTCGGTGTCGGCGGCCTGCCCCGCGGTCGCGTCACCGAGATCTACGGCCCGGAGTCGTCCGGCAAGTCGACGCTCGCCATGCACGTGGTCGCCGAGGCGCAGCGCAATGGCGGCGTGTGTGCCTACATCGACGCCGAGCACGCGATGGACCCGGTGTACGCCGCGGCGATCGGTGTCGACGTCGACCAGCTCCTGATCTCCCAGCCCGACACCGGTGAGCAGGCGCTCGAGATCTGCGACATGCTGACCCGTTCCGGAGCGATCGACGTGGTGGTCGTCGACTCGGTGGCCGCACTCACGCCCCGCGCCGAGATCGAAGGCGAGATGGGCGACACCCACGTCGGCCTCCAGGCCCGGCTCATGAGCCAGGCGCTGCGCAAGCTCACCGGCAACCTCTCCAAGACCGACACGATCTGCATCTTCATCAACCAGCTGCGCGAGAAGATCGGCGTGATGTTCGGCTCGCCCGAGACCACGCCCGGTGGTCGGGCGTTGAAGTTCTACTCGTCGGTCCGACTCGACATCCGCCGCATCGAGACGCTGAAGGACGGCGCCGACGCCGTCGGCAACCGCACCCGGGTGAAGGTCGTGAAGAACAAGGTGTCGCCGCCGTTCAAGCAGGCCGAGTTCGACATCATGTACGGCAAGGGCATCAGCCGCGAAGGCTCGTTGATCGACCTGTCGGTCGACTTGGGCATCGTCAAGAAGTCGGGCGCCTGGTTCACCTACGAGGGTGAACAGCTCGGCCAGGGTCGTGAGAAGGCCAAGGAGTACCTCCGCACCAACCCCGAGGTGATGATGGAGATCAGCGACAAGGTCCTGATCCAGTCCGGCCTCAAGGAGGATCCGAACGCTCCGGTCGCCGAGGCCGAAGCCGAGGCCGAGGTCGACGTGTTCACCGAGGCCGACGAGCAGCCGATCGCGCTCGACTGATCAGCGTCTCCACCGACGGCTGACGGCCCGGTTGCTCGCCCTCGCGGGGGAGCGGCCGGGCCGCTTCGCGTCCCGAGCCGATCAGCGGGGCCGTGTCCGTCCCGCTCCGCTCCACCCGCCCGCCAGCGGCGTTTGTGTGACCGAAAGTGCGGCTCGATGTCGGGTTCGGTCACACAAACCCTGGGCGGCGTGAGGGGGGCGGGACGATGACGGGGCGCGGTGAATGAGGGTGTCGAACGGTCGAGGTCAGGTGTTGAGGACGTAGGTGCCGTCGACGAACGGCTTGAAGATCATCAGCCAGAGGCTGACCACGAACACGAGGTGGGTGATGCCGATCCCCATCGACATCTTCTTCACCGCGTCCTCGGACTCGTCGGAGATCGCAGGGCGGATCAGGAACCAGCTCACGCCCAGTGCCACCAGCCAGAGCGCGATGGTGATGGTGATCCAGTGCATCTCGCCGAGCGCGAACTTGCCGACGCCGGCCATGCCCATCCCGACGACCCACAGCACGACGAGCGCAGGGAACACGAGCTTCATGTGGAGCGCGGCGATCGCCGAGACCTCACCGGCCCGCTTCATCCGGGGGTAGAGGAACAAGCGGCCCGAACGCAGCGACGATCGACAGGATGTGGACCATGTACAGGATCTCGTACAGGGTTTGGTTGTCGGCTCCGTCCCAGATGGCAATCACGACCCAGACGCTATCCGTGCCGGACGCTCGGGAGCAGTACGGTGGATTCATGACCGATGCCGCCCCGCCGCCTCCACCGGCTCCGCCGCCGTCACCGGCTGCACCGCCGCCCGGGTGGTACCACGACGGGGTTGTCGATGCGATGGTGGGATGGCATGGCGTGGGGTCCGCTCGCTCCCGGCGGCGGACGAAACTCCGATGACCGCACGCTCTCGATCCTGACGCACGGCGGCGTGCTGATCGGCGGGTTCGTCCTCCCGCTCGTCTTCTATCTGATCGCCGACGACGAGACCCGTCCCGAGACCCGCTGGCACTCACGCGAAGCGCTCAACTTCCAGCTCAGCTTCCTCGTGGCGTACCTCGGTGCGTTCATCGTGTTCTTCGTCGGCCTCGCGGCGAGCGGCGCGTTCGGTGCGTCGGGCAGCGAGCCGGGGCCGGCATCGGATTCGGCATCTCGTTCGTCCTGTTCTTCGTCGTGGTGATCGGCGCCGTCGTCTTGAACTTCGTCTTCAGCATCATCGGCGCGATGCGCGCGAACGCCGGAATCCGCTGGCGCTACCCGCTCCGGATCCCGTTCGTGCGGGGCTAGATAGCCTTCCCCGCATGTCGGACCAGGACCCGCGCCGCTACGTCGTGCACACCTACGGGTGCCAGATGAACGAGCACGACTCCGAGCGCATTGCCGGGCTGCTCGAAGCCGACGGTCTGGTCCGCGCCGAGTCCGACGCCGACGCCGACGTCGTCGTGCTGAACACCTGCTGCATCCGTGAGAACGCCGACAACAAGCTGTACGGCAACCTCGGGCACCTCAAGACGTGGAAGGCCAAGAAGGACGGTCGCCAGATCGTCGTCTCGGGCTGTCTCGCCCAGAAGGACCAGGACCTCGTCGCCCGGAAGGCCGGACACGTCGACGTCGTGATGGGCACGCACAACGTCCACCGAGCCGCCGAACTGCTCGAGGCGTCGAAGTCGTCAGATGTCCCGATCACCGAGATCCTCGAGGCGGCCGTCGTGGACGATCACGCGATGTTCCCGTCAGCGCTGCCCGTGCGCCGGGAGAAGAGCTACAACAGCTGGGTCACGATCCAGATCGGCTGCGACAACAACTGTGCGTTCTGCATCGTCCCGGCAGTTCGTGGCGAGGAGATGAGCCGTCCCTACGCCGACATCGTCGCCGAGGTCGAACAGCTCGCCGTCGACGGCGTCACCGAGGTGACGCTGCTCGGGCAGAACGTGAACAGCTACGGCCGCGACCTCCAGCTCGCAGCCCGCCAGGCCGGCGACGACACCGCCAGACTGCGCCCGCTGTTCGCCGATCTACTGCGCGACGTCGGCGCCGTGGACGGCATCGAACGGGTGCGGTACACGAGCCCGCATCCGAAGGACATGCGGCCCGAGACCTTTGCCGCGATGGCCGAGACGCCAGCGGTGTGCGAGCACCTCCACTACCCGCTGCAGTCGGGGAGCGACCGGGTGCTGGCGCTGATGCACCGCGGCTACACCGCCGAGCGCTATCTCGAACGCCTGGCCGACGCCCGGCGAACGATCCCGGACCTGGCCGTGTCGACCGACATCATCGTCGGGTTCCCCGGTGAGACCGACGACGACTTCGAACGCACGCTCGAGGTCGCTGCGGCAGCCGAGTACGACTACGCCTACACGTTCATCTTCTCGCCGCGTCCGGGCACCGAGGCAGCCGAGATGGAAGCCGACTTCGTCGATGCAGCCGTCGCGAGCGAACGGTTCGAGCGGCTGCGCATCGTCGTCGAGCGATCTGCGATCGCCAAGCACGAGGCCCGGGTGGGTCGCATCGAGGAGGTGCTGGTCGAGGGCCCGTCGAAGAAGGACCCCGGCGTCACGTCGGGCCGGACGCGGCAGAACAAGCTCGTGCACTTCGTCGCTCCCCGCCCGCTTCGCGCCGGGAGCTATGCGACCGTCGAGGTCACCCGAGCGGCACCGCACCACCTGATCGGCGAGTTCGTCGCCCACGTCGCCGACGCCCGCCACACGGTGCGGATTCCCGTAGCATCGCTGTGAGCATGGCCGAGCAGCAGCACGACGACCGGCTGGCCGAGTACCGGTCCAGCATCGACAACATCGACGCTGCGCTGGTGCACCTGCTCGCCGAGCGTTTCAAGATCACCAAGGCGGTCGGCCGCTACAAGAAGGAAGCGCAGCTCGCACCCGCCGACACCGGGCCGTGAAGAGATCCAGCTGGCCCGGCTCCGCGGGCTGGCGGAGGAGTCGGGCCTCGACCCGGCGTTCACCGAGAAGTTCCTGCGGTTCATCGTCGCCGAGGTCATCCACCACCACCAGCGCATTGCCGAGGGTGAGCATCTCTGACCCGCGCCCGGCCCGGGTTGCCATCGTCGGCTCGACCGCGTCCGGCAAGTCCGACGTCGCGCTCGCTGTCGCGCGCCGCCTCGGCGACGTCGAGTTGGTGTCCGTCGACAGCATGCAGGTCTACCGCGGCATGGACATCGGCACGGCCAAGCCGACGCCAGCCGAACAGGCCGAAGTCCGCCACCACTGCATCGACCTGGTCGACCCGACGACCGAATTCACCGTCGGCGATTTCCAGCCCGCGTACCGAGTTGCGATCGACGAGATCGGACGACGGGGCCATCGTGCGCTGCTCGTCGGAGGCACCGGGCTCTACCACCGTGTGGTGATCGACGACTTCGATCTTCCCGGCGAGTTCCCGACGATTCGCACGACGCTCGATTGCGAGCCCGACACCGTGGCACTCCACGCTCGACTCGCCGAACTCGATCCGGCGCCGCCGGCAAGATGGAACCCGGCAACCGTCGCCGGGTGGTCCGCGCGCTCGAGGTGACGATCGGATCGGGCCGACCGTTCAGCAGCTTCGGCCCCGGCCTCGACAGCTATCCACCGTCGGCGGTCGTGCAGATCGGTCTGCGCCGCCCGCGGGCGGTGATCGCGGACCGGATCGAACGCCGTGTCCACGCGATGATCGACGCCGGCCTCGTCGACGAAGTCGAGCGCCTGCTCGTCACCGGGTTCTCCCGTTCGGCAGGGCAGGCTCTGGGCTACAAGGAAATCGTCGAACACCTGGAGGGTCGGATCGGCAAGGATGAAGCGATCGAGATGATCATCACCCGCACCCGCCAGTTCGCCGTTCGCCAGGAGCGATGGTTCCGTCGCGATCCCCGCGTACAGTGGATCGATGTCGAACATGATCCCGTCACCGAGGTCGTCCCGACCGTGATCGACGCGCTGCACGTATGACCCGCCGATCGCTCACCAAGCATCACGGTCTCGGCAACGACTTCCTCGTGCTGTTCGACGACGGTGCCGATGTCGGCCGTCGATCTCGCCGAGCTCGCCGTCGCACTCTGTGACCGCCGGACGGGTGTCGGTGCCGACGGATTGCTCGTTGCCACCGATGCTGACGGCTACGCCGCGAAGATGACGCTGTTCAACGCCGACGGATCGGTTGCCGAGATGAGCGGGAACGGCATCCGCTGCTTCGCGCAAGCGGTGGCGATGCGTCGCGGCGACCTGGGTCCGCAGCTCATCCTGACCGACGCCGGCGACCGGGTGGTCACGCTTGACGGCGACCGCTGACCCGACGGTGATCATGGCGCAGGTCGAGATGGGGGAGGTGACCGGACTCGACCGAGCCCGCTGGTTGGGCGTCACTCGGCTGCCATCCCGATCGTCCGGTCGCGCACCTGTCGATGGGGAACCCGCATTCGGTCGTCGGTGTCGACGAGGTGGCCGTCGTCGACCTCGTCGATCTCGGCGCGAAGGTGCCGCAGATCAACCTCGAGATCATCGAACCCGGCCCGGAGCCGAATGCAGTGACGATGCGCGTTCACGAACGTGGTGCAGGGATCACCGCGGCATGTGGCACCGGGGCGTGCGCGGCGGCGTTCGCCGCACGGTCGTGGGGCCTCGTGCCGCCGATCGAGCCGGAAGTCGATCGTCCACATGGACGGCGGAACTGCCACGGTGGCGCTGACCGACGACGACCCGTCCCGGGCGATCCTGACCGGCCCGGCGACGTTCGTCGCCTCGATCGAGACCGAGCTTCTGTGAACGAACCGAACAACCCGTACAACGAAGCGCTCGCCGGCACCCTCATCGACCGAACGATCCGGGAGAAGATCGTGCTGGTCGCGGTCGCACTGCCCGGCGACGACGACGAGGCGGTCGACGCGAGCCTCGACGAGTTGGCGCTGCTCGTCGACACCGCCGGCGCCGACGAGGTCGCACGGCTCGTACAACGACGCGATGCGCCCGATCACACCTGGTACCTCGGGAAGGGCAAGGCCGAGGAGTTGAAGGAGCTGTGCCTCGCCGTCGACGCCGACACCGTGGTGTTCGACAACGAACTCGCACCGGCCCAACAGTTCAACCTGGAGAAGCTGCTCGGGCGGACCGCGATCGACCGCACGGCCGTCATCCTCGACATCTTCGGGCAGAACGCCCACACGATGGAGGGCAAGGCGCAGGTCGAACTCGCCCTGCTCCGGTATCGGTTGCCTCGACTGCGCCGCGGTGCCAAAGCGAAGCTCTCCCAGCAGCGTGGTGGGGTCGGGGGACGATTCGGTTCGGGTGAGACGAAGATCGAGACCGATCGCCGTCGGATCATGCGGCGCATCACCAAGCTCGAACGGGAGCTGGACTCGTTGGCCGAGACCCGCGCGCTCCAGCGTCAGGGTCGCCAGCGCAGCGGCCTCGCCTCGGTGGCGATCGTCGGCTACACCAATGCCGGAAAGTCGACGCTTGCTCAACCGCCTGACCGACTCGGGCGTGCTGAGCGAGGACCGGCTCTTCGCAACGCTCGATCCGACCACCCGGCGCCTCGCGCTGCCCGGCGGCGAACCCGTGCTGCTGACCGACACGGTCGGATTCATCAGCCGCCTGCCGCACGGTCTGGTCGAGTCGTTCAAGGGCACGCTCGAGGTCGCTGCGCAGGCCGACTACCTCGTGCATGTGGTCGATGCGAGCGCGCCCGACCCCGATGGTCAGATCGACGCAGTGCACGAGGTCCTTCGGGAGATCGCGGCCGCCGATGTCCCCGAGCTGCTGGTGATCAACAAGGCCGACCTCGCGCCCGGTGACGGCAAAGGAGTTGCTGGCCGATCATCCCGGGTTCGGTTGCCGTCAGCGCCGTGACCGGTGAGGGTATCGACGGGTTCCTGCGGGTGCTCGGCGATCGCCTGCGGTCGCTCGCGGTCGTGTACGAACTCGTCATCCCGTACGACCGTGGCGACGTCCTCGCTGCGGTCCATCGCGAAGGAGAGGTGGTGTCCACGGCTGACGGGGAGACCGAATGGACGGTTCGGGCGCGGCTGTCGGATCCGTCGGCGGGACGTCTCGCCGAGTTCATCACCGACGGCAGCGCGGAGGTCCCGACATGACCGCGCAGCCCTTCGTTCCGCCGCCGTACCCGTACGACCGTCTCAACGAGTTGAAGTCCGAGATCCTGGAACGGCACGACTCGGTCGTCGACCTGTCGATCGGGACGCCGTTCGACCCGCCGCCCGCAGCAGTGGTCGCGGCGTTGTCGACGAGCGGTGCGGAGCGGTCGTACCCGCCGAGCGTCGGGACCCCAGAGTTCCACGCCGCAGTGCAGCGGTGGCTCGCTGCGCCGATTCGACATTGCGGCCGAGCCCGGGCAGATCGGCGCCACGGTCGGTTCGAAGGAGTTCGTCGCGCTCCTTCCCGCAGTTCATGGGGTTGCGATCACCTGATCGCGACACGGTGCTGTTCCCCGAGATCTCGTATCCGAGCTACGCGATGGGTGCGACGCTGGCCGGGCTTGCGTGCGGTTCCGGTCGCCATGCACGCCGACGGTCGGCTCGACCTCGACTCGATCGACGACGACGACGCACGAGCGGGCGCTGCTGCTGTGGGTCAACAGCCCCGGCAATCCGACCGGTCACCTCGACGACCTCGGCGCCGCCGCCGCGTGGGGTCGTGCGCACGACGTGCCGGTCTTCTCCGACGAGTGCTACATCGAGTTCACGTGGAGCGGCCCCGGCCGGACGATCCTGCAGCACGGACACGACGGCGTCGTTGCCGTGCATTCGTTGTCGAAGCGATCGAACTTCGCCGGCGCTCGGGCCGGCTTCTACGTCGGCGACCCGGACCTCGTCGAGTACCTGCGTGAGGTGCGCAAGCACGCCGGCTTGATGGTGCCGGGCCCGGTGCAGGCGGCCAGCGTCGTCGCACTCGACGACGACGCACACGTCGACGAGCAGCGGCACCGTTACCGCAGCCGGCTCGAGCGGATGGCCGCCGTGCTGACCGATTGGTCGGGGACGCCCGTGACGATCCCCGACGGTGCCTTCTATCTGTGGATCCCGACCGCCGACGGCTGGGAGTTCACGCGGCGGCTGGCACACGACTGGTGGCGCACTGGTCAGCCCCGGCGAGTTCTACGGTGCGGCGGGGACCGGACACGTGCGCGTGGCCGTGGTACAACCTGACGACCGGATCGACGTCGGTGGTCGACCGGCTGCAACGAACTGCGAGGACCTGACATGGCTGAATCTTCTTCTCGTCGCGGCGTCCTGATCGGGCTCGGTGCGTTGGTGATCTTGGCCGGGCTGGTCGCCGCGGTCGTGCTGTGGAGCATCGGCGGTGATCGTCGTCGTGATGCAGTCGAGGGCTTTGCCCGGGCGCCCGGTCGGCTGTGACACGACGCTCGACTTCGTCGAGACCGGCGAGTACTTCGTGTTCATCGAAAGCGCCGGGCGCCTCGACGGCATCCGTGGTGACTGTGACGTCGAAGGCGCATACGACATCGGATCCGCAACGCCGGATGTCGACATCACCATCGTCGATCCGGATGGGCAGCCCGTCGACCTCGACCGCACGGTGACCGACCTCGAGTACAGCGAGGCCGGATTCGTCGGTGCGGCCGCGTTCACCATCGACATCGCCGAGACCGACGATCACGTGGTGCGGGTCGAGTCCGCCGGACGACGAGATGTTCGTCGTGGCGGTCGGTCGCGACCCGAGCGACGGGGTCGCCTTACTGCGGGGCGGCGCCGCTGCGGTCGGAATTCTCGGACTGCTGCTGGGTGGTGGACTCATTCTGCTCGGCGCGCGGCGCTCCCGGGCGATGGTTGCCGCGCCGCAGTGGGCGCCCGGTGTCGTCGCTCGCACCGGCGCCGTTCACACCGGGGCAGACCCCGCAGGGCCCTCCGGTGTACGGCCAGCAGGTCGGCCCACCGCCGTACGCGCAGCCGGCTCCGCCGCACTACGGGCAACAGCCGCAACAGCCGCAGCCGCCGCAGCCGCCGCAGTACGCACAGCCGCAACAGCCGCAACAGCCGCAACAGCCGCAGCCGCCGGGCCAGCCGCCGCAGTACGCACAGCCGCAACAGCCGCAACAGCCGCAGCCGCCGGGCCAGCCGCCGCACTACGCACAGCCGCAGCAGCCGCAGCCGCCGCAGTACGCACAGCCGCAACAGCCGCAGCCGCCACAACAGCCACAAGAGCCGCAACAGCCGCAGCCGCCGCAGTACGCACAGCCGCAGCCAGCGCCGGGTCCGACATCGATCCCCGGTCAGCCCTCGCTCCCGGGTCAAACCGGCTGGGGGCCGACATCTTCACCGGCCACCCCGGCTGCGGTTCCGCAGGATCCGGCGGCCAGCGCACAACCGATCCGACTGGGCGCAGCAAGGCTCGGAGACCGAAGCCGGTTCCGCCGACACCGCACCGCCGGACGACGAAGTTCGGGCACGGCTCCGCGACGAGCTCGATTCGGGTGCTGCTCGCACCGAGGAACGTCCGCCGCCTCCACCACCGAGCTGATCCCGAGTCGACTCGGCGAGCTGGCCGACAGCTCGCGTGGCCGCTCAGTAGCGGCGCATCACCGTGACGACTTTGCCGTACAGCTCGACTTCGTCGGCGCGGAAGTTCATCGGCTCCATCGACGGGTTGGCCGGCACGAGCGTCACGGTGGCACCCGAGCGCTCGTACGTCTTCACGGTCGCTTCGCCGCCCGGGATCCCGACCACGACGATGTCGCCGTTGTTCGGGTGGTCGACCTGCGTCGCAACGACGTAGTCGCCGTGGAGGATCCCGACGTCGATCATCGACTCGCCGCGAACCCGCAGCATGAACAGTTCGCCCTCGCCGGCGAAGTCGATCGGCACCGGGAGCAGTTCCTCGACGTTCTCCTCGGCCAGCACGTCGGTGCCGGCCGCGACGTCGCCGACGAGTGGGACGTAGCGCACCGGGCGCCGGTCCATCACCGCGCCGCTGTTCGGGTCGAAGCGCACTTCGATCGCCCGCGGCTTGTCGGGGTCGCGGCGCAGGTAGCCGAGCCGCTGCAGCGTGTTCAGGTGGCTGTGCACCGTCGACGGCGACGTGAGCCCGACGGCATCGCCGATCTCGCGGACCGACGGCGGAAAGCCGCGATCGCGCATCTGTTCTTCGATGAAGTCGAGAATCGCCCGCTGACGCTTGCTGATCTTTGGAGCCATACGAACAGGATACGGCCAGCGGACCTCGCGAGTCAAACACCTGTACTGCCAACAGGTGTTCGAAAACATTCGCGCGTGCGGGTTGACGACGGTGTTCGATCGGGTGTTGACTATCGAACACACGTTGCATCGAGGCGATTCACGTCGAACGAGCAGCGAACAGCTCTGTTGGGGAGACACCATGACCATCACCGCACGCAACCGGAACCACGATCATCAACTCTCGGACCTTCGACCATCGCACGTCGTCGACGCACTGGGGCGGGCCTGCCAGCCGCTACCACCGCGTCGAGCGGCAGCGGGTCGGCGGTCCGGTCGACCGGCCGAACTACGCGGCTCGTCGGCTGGGGGCGCTGATCGTGGCGCTCGGTTCGGTCGTCGTGATGGCGGCGTTGATCAACAGCGTGCTGGTCGGCTCTCGGCGGCAGTCCTGCCTCCGCCGCCGAGGCCGCGCCCGCGTCGGCCGACCCGGGTATCGCCGAGCACGATCGACGGTCGGGCGACGCCACGTTGCTCGGCCGGGCGACTCGCTGTGGTCGATCGCCGACCAGCACCGTGGTGCCGTCAATCGTGATCGCTACGTCGACGAACTGATCGACCTCAACGGATCGACGTCGATCGTGGTCGGACAGGCCGTGCATCCTGCCCTGATCCCGCCCTGATCTCGCCACCGGGGGCGTTACACTGGACGCGTGCAGTGCCCCTCATGCCGTGACGACGACAGCAAGGTCGTCGACTCGCGTGTCGCCGAAGATGGCACCGCCATCAGGCGTCGCCGCCAGTGCCTGAGCTGCTCGCATCGATTCACGACCTTCGAACGCGTCGATCATGCCCCGCTGACGGTGGTCAAGTCGTCCGGTGACGTCGTGCCGTTCCAACGATCGAAGGTCGTTGCCGGGCTTGGCTGCCGCGACAAAGGGCCGTGGCGTGTCCGATGAGGCGCTCGAGCAGATGGCCACCCGCGTCGAAGACATCGTTCGTCTCAACGGCAGCGAGGTCTCGACCGCCGTGGTCGGGCTCACCGTGCTCGACGAACTCCGCCTCGTCGACGACGTGAGCTACCTGCGATTCGCCAGCGTCTACAAGCACTTCGATGCGGCCGCCGACTTCCACCGTGAGCTCGAACTCATGGAGAAGTCGGCACCCCGCGCCGGCGCCAACGGCTGAACACGAACGATTCGTCGTCGACGACGAGTTGCTCCAAGTCGTAGCGGTGCGCATGGTCGCCCCCGCCGTCGAAGAGGCGAGGGCCGCCCCCACCGACCGTGGCCGGTGACATCGTCACGTTCAGCTCGTCGAACAGGTCGGCGTCGCCGAGCGCGGCGTTGAGCGTGGCGCCTCCCTCGGCCTGGACGAACGTCGACGCCGGGACACAGCTCGGGGAGCCGTTCGACCGCGGCGCGGAGGTCGACCTCGTCGACGCCGGCCCGCAGGACGTCGACGTGTCCGCCGTCGATCTCCGCCTGCTCGGTGGTGATGACGAAGCCGGCCCCGGAGCGGAACAGCTCGCTCGTCGTGTCGACCGAGCCGCTGCGGGTGACGACACCGATGCGCTGGCCGTGCTTCTTCGGCTTTCCGTAGCCCTCCCCGCGGACGGTGCCGGCGCCGACGATGATCACCTCGGCGACCGATCGCAGCTGCTGCAGCACGCCGAAGTCGTTGTCGCTCGACAGGCCACGCCGAGACGCCGTCGACCACGGTCGAGCCGTCGATCGACGCGACCATGCACAACCCGACCCATGGTCGATCGGAGCGCCGCCCGAGCGGTGCGGCGTAGGCCTCGGCGATCGTGATCGGTCCGTCGGCGACGGGAAGGACTCGGCGGAGTGGAACCTGCATCGCAGCCGATCGTCGCAGATCTGCTTACATCGGTCCATGACCGAGACAACATCCGGCGACCAGAACCGCGACGCGTACGTGTCCCCTCTGCGAGGCCGGGTGTGGTCTCGAGATCACCGTTGCGCGTGACGAGGACGGGTCCGAACGCGTGCAGCGCATTCGCGGCGACATGGACGACGTGTTCTCTCACGGCTTCATCTGCCCGAAGGGGTCGACGCTGAAGCAACTCCACGACGATCCGGATCGTCTGCGTCTCCCGATGATCAAGCGCGACGGCGAGCACGTCGAGGTGATCGTGGGCCGAGGCGTGGGACGAGATCGCCGCACGACTGCCCGATGTGATCGAACGTCACGGTCGTGAAGCGCTCGGGGTGTACGTCGGCAACCCGACTGCCCACAGCCTGTCGGCGATGACCTTCTCGCGGGCGCTGCTCACTGGACTGGGGACGCGTGACCCGATTCAGCGCCTCGACGGTCGACCAGATGCCCCGTCACGTCGCCGCCGGTCACGTGTTCGGTTCGCCCGTCGCCATCCCGGTCCCCGATCTCGACCGCACCGATCATCTCGTGATCCTCGGCGCCAACCCGTACGCCTCGAACGGTTCGGTGTGCACCGCTCCCGATTTCCCCGGTCGCCTCGAGGCGATCCAGGAGCGTGGCGGCAAGGTGGTCGTCGTCGACCCGCGCCGCTCGCGTACCGCCGAGCAGGCCGACGAGTGGGTCAGCATCCGACCGGGCACCGATGCGTTGCTGCTCGCCGCGATCGCGCAGGTCCTGATCGACGAGGGGCTCGCCGATGTCGGCGACCACGTCCGTGCGCACGTCGACGGTGTCGAGCGCCTCGGCGCAGCCTTGGCGCCGTTCACCCCCGAGGCGGTCGCCGGCCCGACCGGTGTCGCCGCCGCGACGATCCGGACGATGGCCCGACGAACTCGCGGCGGCTCCGACGGCCGCCGTCTACGGCCGGATCGGGACCACGACCACCGAGTTCGGTTCGACGGCATCGTGGTTGGTCGACGTCGTCAACACGCTGTCGGGCAACCTCGACCGACCCGGCGGCTCGATGTTCGCCACGCCGGTCGCCGGGGGCGCGACGACCGCGTGGGCGGCCGGGAACGGGCAAGGGCTTCAAGGTGGGGCGCGGGCACACCAGGGTCAGTGGCCACCCCGAGGTGATGGGGGAGTATCCGGTCGGTGCGCTCGCCGAGGAGATCACGACGCCGGGTGCCGGGCGACTCCGGGCGCTCGTGACGCTTGCGGGCAATCCGGTCCTGTCGACGCCGAACAGCAACCAGCTCGCGGACGCGCTCGACGACCTCGAGTTCATGGTCTCGATCGACCTGTATCTCAACGAGACGACGCGACACGCCGACGTGATCCTGCCGGTGCCGTCGCAGCTCGAACGCGGCCACTACGACCTCCTGCTCCTGCAGTTCGCCGTGCGGAACGTCGCGAACTACTCCGAGCCGGTGCTCCCGCTCGCCGACGGCCAGCCCGACGAGTGGGAGGTGATCTCGAAGCTGTCGCTCATCGCCCAGGGCATGGGTCCCGACGCCGACCCGGCCATCGTCGACGACCTGGCGATCGACGGGATGATCGCCAGCGCGGTGAAGGACGAGTTCTCGAACGTGTTCGGGCGCGAGTCCGACGACCTGCGGGCCGACCTCGATGCGTCCGGACGTCGTGGTCCGGAGCGGATGATCGACTTCATGCTGCGGACCGGGCCGTTCGGCGACGGCTTCGGAGCCGATCCGGACGGCACGTCGCTGGACGACCTGCTGGCTCATCCGCACGGACGTGACTTCGGCGCGCTCGTGCCGCGCATCCCTGAGATCCTGCGGACGCCGAGCGGGCGCGTCGAACTCGCCCCCGACGTCTTCGTCGACGACCTCGACCGGCTCGCCGACGCGATCCCGGAGCTGACCGAGCGGGACTTCGTGCTCGTCGGTCGACGGCACCTGCGCAGCAACAACTCGTGGATGCACAACATCAACGTGCTGGTGAAGGGCCGGCAGCGCTGCACGCTGCAGGTGCACCCCGACGACGCCGACTCGCTCGGGCTGACCGACGGTGGGGCGGTCCGGGTCACCTCTCGGGTGGGTGAGCGTCGTGGCGCCGGTCGAGGTGACCGATGCGATCCGTCCCGGTGTCGTCAGCCTGCCGCACGGGTGGGGACATGACCTGCCCGGGAGCGAAGATGCGCGTCGCGGCCGAACACGCCGGAGTGAATTCGAACGTGTTGGCCGATGATCGAGCGCTCGACCCGCTGTCGGGGACCTCGGTGCTCAACGGGATCCCCGTCGAGCTGCAACCCGCCTGAGCTGGGGTCGACGCCGAGTCGTCCACAGCAATCCACAGACATCCACACCGATCCACAGTCCGGATCAGGGCAATCCACACGGCAATTCACAGGGTTGTCCCTCTTTCTCCCCACAGCCGTTCACCTCTAGTTTGTTCTCTCGTTGCCGACCTGCGGCGTGCACGCGGATGCTTGGGGTGCCCTTCGGGGAACCGCCCTGGACCTGCGATGCCCGCCGCGGTCGGCACTGTTCGTCTGTCGGGGCCTACGCTTCGGTGATGGACGCGACGTTCACCGATGCGGAGTTGACCGAACTCGCGCTGGCCGCCGATCCGGACGCTCGAGATCGACGACGATGCAGTGCCGTTCGGCGCCGAACCCGTCGGTGCTGCGCTGCTGCCGAGTTGGTACATGCCGGCACCGATGTCGGCCGGTGGGCGCCATCGCCGGCGACGGGCGTGGATCGTCGGTGGAATCGTCGCCGCCCTGGTGATCGTCAACGGGTTCGGGCTGTGCGTCACCTACGGCATCCCCGAGGTCGGCGACCGCATCGTCCCGTTCTGGTGACGCCGAGATCGTCGATCGAACAGGTGTGCGATCTCGGGGTCGGTTGGCTACGTTGTCCGGCATGGCGATTGCGTGCGCGTACTGCGGCGGTGAACACGACCGACCGGCCGACGTGCGTGCGTGCTGGACGAAGAACGGTGAGCAGGACATCGCTGTCGACGCCGATGTGCCGCCGCCCGTCGAGATCGGCCGCGTCGCACGAGCGATGCGCCCGTCGTCGTCCGGTCGACGGCCAGGACGCACCGCACGGTGTCGACGGCGGCCGGCCGGCCGCGGTGCGCACGGCTCCGGCTCCGGCCGACGTCGAACGGCGGCGCCGCTGCCGCGGCCGCAGGTCCTGACCGGCTCGGTCGCCATGCACTGGTCGTCGAGCACACGCCGGTGCCCGAGCCGCTGGGCGGACGCCGACCGGCTGCGCATCGGGGCCGACACCCTCGCCGCTCCCGCCGAGGCGCTGCGTGCCCTGCGGGCTGCGGCCGCGGCCGGTGACACGGCTGCTGATCGAGGTCGACGCCGACGTTCGCCGACGACCTGGATCGGCGCTTCGGTGTCGGCGCGCACGCCGATGTTGATGACCGAGGCGGCCCCGTTCGAGGTCGGCGCCGACTTCGAGTTCGCCGGCGACGAACTGCACCACCTGCTGTGGTCCAACACGATCGATCTGCGCGATGGCCGGCGCGTGGGATGCGCTCGATCGCGCCGTCGCCGCAGGGCTGACCGCCGTCGATGCCGGACGAGCCCGGCGACGTCCGATTGGCCGACGGCACGGCGGTCTGGCTCGACGCCGGGCCGCTTCGCTTCGTCGATCCGATCGACGGTGTCCCCGTCGTGCACGTCGTCAACGTCGAGCACGGCGCCCCGACGATTCCGGTCACCAACCACTCGACCGCCGAGCTCGCGCCCGATCAACTCGAGGCCGTCACCCACCCCGGTGGCGCAGCACGCATCATCGCCCCGGCCGGGTCCGGCAAGACACGTGTGCTCACCGAGCGGGCGCGTCACCTGCTCACGAACTGGCGGCTGCCGTCCAGTGCCGTCAGCCTCGTCGCGTTCAACAAGCGTGCCCAGGAGGAGATGCGCGAGCGCACCCCCGACCTCGTCGGCCTCCACGTCCGCACGCTCAACGCGATCGCGTTGGCGATCGTGAACGGCACGGCGCCGTTCGCTGCGCAACCGTCGTCGTGGCGCACGATCAACGAGGTCGACGTCCGGCGCATCATCGGCGATCTCGTGTCGTTCCCGAAGCGGCGCAACAGCGACCCGGTGGCGCCGTGGATCGAGGCGCTGAGCCTCGTCCGGCTCGGACTCGTCGCCCCCGACGAGGTCGAAGCGCGCTACGAGGGCGACGTCGAGGGCTTCGCGGCGTTCTGGCCGAGCTATCGAGCGCTGCTCGAACGCAAGCACCTCGTCGATTTCGACGATCAGATCTACCGGGCGCTGATGATCCTGCTGTCCGATCCGGCGGCTCGCCGCACCGCCCAGCGGGCGTGTCGCACCATGCTGGTCGACGAGTTCCAGGATCTCACGCCCGCGCACCTGCTGCTGATCCGTCTGCTCGCCGCACCCGGCGGTGCGGTGTTCGGCGTCGGCGACGACGATCAGACCATCTACGGCTACAACGGCGCCGATCCCGGCTGGCTGATCGACTTCGGCGAGTTGTTCCCCAGCGCCGGCGCGCACCCGCTCGAGGTCAACTATCGGTGCCCGGCGGGCATCGTCGAGATCGCCGACCGGCTGCTGCGCCACAACCAGCGGCGTGTGGCCAAGACCATTCGTGCCGACTCGACCGACCCCGGCGGCTGGAGCGTCGATACGTCGGTCGATCCGGTTGCCGCCACGACCGGCGCGGTCCGGTCGGCGCTCTCGGCGGGCGCCGAGCCGCAGCGAGGTGGCGGTGCTCGCTCGGGTCAACGCGGTGCTCGCTCCGGTGCAGGTGGCTCTCGTCGGCGAGGGGATTCCGATCTCGGGCGGCGTCGGTCTCGAGTTCGTGGAGCGCACCGCGGTTCGCAGCGTGCTCGTCGTGGCTCCGGCTCGCCTCGACCGACGAACGCGGGCGGTTTCTTCCCGCCGACCTCGGCGAGGCGCTGCGGCGTCCGTCCCGGTCGTTTCATCCCCGGATCAACTCCTGGATCGCCGAGCAGGGGACGATGGTCGATCTGTTCAAGCTCGCCGGGCCGGCTGAACAACGAACGCGACGCCGACCGGCTGATGGAGTTCGCTGCCGACATCCAGACGCTTCAGAAGGTGGTGCAGTCCGGCGCGCCCGACCTCCGATGTGGTGATCACGCTGATCGACGAGATCGGGCTCGCCGGCTCGGTGTCGGGGCTCGATTCGACCCGCCGGGGGATGAACCGGTCGGCCCAGGGCGACGATCTCACGGCGATTCGCCACCTCGCCGCGCTCCACGACGACGTCGCGACGTTCGACTCGTGGTTGCGCGACCGGCTCGCGACGTCACGCGGTCGTCCGACGGTGTGGTGCTGTCGACGGTGCACCGTGTCAAGGGACAGGAGTGGCCGCACGTGGTCGTCCACCACGTCGACGCCGAGCAGTACCCCCATCGGCTCGCCGACGACGTCGAGGAGGAGCGGCGGCTGTTCCACGTGGCGATCACCCGTGCCAGCACGCATGCCACGGTGGTGACCGGGCCCCGATCCCAGCCCGTTCGTCGAGGAGCTGACGACCGAGCCGTCAGCGCGGCGGGTCGTGTCGTCGCACCGCCCCGAACCGGTCGCGACGCGGATCCGCGCGCCGAAGAAGACCGACCCGACCGCCGACCTGGACGCTGCTGCGGCTGCACGATTCGATCGGTTGAAGGTCCTGCGGACCGAACTCGCTGCCGGGAAGCCGGCCTACGTGGTGTTCGACAACAAGACCCTCGCCGCGATCGCCCGCGTCGCGCCGACCACGAAGCAGGAGCTGTCGCGCATCTCCGGTGTCGGGCCGGCGAAGCTCGACAAGTACGGCGACGCGTTCGTCGAGCTGATCACCACGCTCGTGTGATGTTCGACCGCGTGGTCGTCGTCGATTGGAGCGCGAGCTCTCGACCCGTGCGCGGTCGGGACTCGATCTGGATCGCCGTGGCGGACGTCGCGTCGGGCGAGATCCGTACGTCGAATCCCGAGACCCGTTCGGCGGCCTGCGGCGAGCTGGACGAACTCTGTCGGCGACCGGGTCCGACGCTGCTCGGTGTCGACTTCTCGCTCGGGTATCCCGCCGGAACAGCGAGAGCCCTGGGGCTGTCGGGAACGCCGTGGCGTGCGATGTGGAATCTGCTCGCCGAACTCGTGGTCGATGCCGACGACAACACCAACAACCGATTCGAGGTCGCCGCCGAGCTCAACCGTCGGATCGGGCAGGGCCCGGGCCCGTTCTGGGGGTGCCCACCGAGTCGACGCGTCGCCGACACTCACCTCGACCAAGGTCGCATCCGCATCCGCTCGCCGAGTGGCGAACCGTCGAAGCCGGGCTCCGCCGGGCCGGGCACCGTCCGTTCTCGGGCTGGCAGTTGCTCGGCGTCGGCAGCGTCGGGAGCCAGAGCCTGGTCGGGATCCCGCGCCTCGCGGCAGCTGGAACGCACGCTCGTCGCTGCGGGTCGGACCGTCGAGGTGTGGCCGTTCGGGGCGTGGAACGGCGGCGCACCGACGCCCGACGTCGTCATCGCCGAGGTCTGGCCGTCGCTCCATCCGCTTCCGGAACTCGAACGGCCGTGTTCGCGACGAGGTGCAGGTCGTGGAGACGGCACGCCGACTCGTCGGTCTCACCGCGTGGCTGATCGGCACGGCACTGACCGACGAGCTGCGAGCGAAGCTGTCCGTGACGAGGAGGGGTGGGTCCTGGGAGCGTGAGAGACTGAGCCCTCGGCATGGCCTCCGTCTCGCTCATCGACCTGTCGGTCGAACTCGAGCGCCGGTCGATTCTCGACCGGGTCTCGCTCGACGTGGACGACGGCACCTTCGCGGCCGTGCGTCGGACCGTCGGGGACCGGCAAGTCGACCCTGCTGCGGGTGATCGCCGGGCTGGTCGCTGCCGGTGGGCGGATCGGTCCACTTCGACGGTGTCGACATGACCGAGGTCAAGCCGGCCGAACGCGACATCGGGATGGTGTTCCAGACGCCGGCGCTGCTCCCGAACCGCAACGTGCGGCGCAACGTCGAGTTCCCGCTCGAACTGCGCCGCGAGACCGCCGATGCGATCCACGATCGGGTCACCGCCGAGGCCCGGGCGATGCACATCGAGCACCTGCTCAGGCGCAACCCGGCGCATCTGTCGCGAGGTGAAGCAGCAGCTCGTCCAGATCGCGCGGACGATGGTCCGCTCGCCGCGGGTCTTGCTGCTCGACGAACCGTTCGCCCCGCTCGACGAGCACCTCCGCAGCAAGATGCGCGCCGAGATCCGGATGCTGCAACGCGGCTACGGGGTCACGACCGTGATGGCGACGAACGACCCGTCCGATGCGATGGCGCTCGCTTCGCTGATCGTCGTGCTCGATGGCTCGCCGGCCCATGTCGTCCAGTTCGGGACACCCGCCGACCTGCACGACGAGCCGGCAACGATCGACGTCGCGTCGGCGACCGGGTCGCTGTGGACGTTGCCCGTCCGGGTCGAATCGGACGGTGACGGCTTCTGGCTCGTGCACGACGACGCTGTCCGCCTGCGGAGCTGGACACCGGCCTTGCGTGACCGGGTCGGACGCACGGTCACGCTCGGGGTGCGCACGCCGCAGCTCGTGCGTGACGAGCGTGGTGAGGCGACAGCGACGCTGCGACGGGTGATCCCCGGATCGGAGACGTCACTGCTGTGCACCTGGGGCGGACGGATGGTCACGGCGACCGGTACTGCGACCGCCGACGATGTCGGCCGCACGCATCCGGCTTCGTGTCGGCTCGCGCCGTCATCTTCGACGCCGACGATGGCCGTCGGATCGCCTGAACGGACGAGAGTGGATGGACGAGATGGATGGCCGAGGGAGGTGAGCGAGATCTGGACGGTCAGTCGACCGTCCAGGTCCCGTTCGACGCCAGCAGCGTGGCGAGGTCGCCGGGGCCCTTCGCTCGCTCGCCGCGATCGACCTGGTCGCTGACCACTTGGGTGTACTCGGCCCGTTCGATGTTCGCGGAACACGCCGAACGGCGTCGGCGACTGGTCGTCGGAGTTCAATCGAGCCAGTGCGAATGCCAGCGACGGATGTTCGTTCTTCTCGTCGTGGATCAGGATCCGGTCGCAGTCCGACGTCGGCCACGTCGACGATGTGGAGGAATCCGTCGGTGCCCTGCATCACGCCGCGTTGGTTCTCGGCGCCGAACAGGATCGGCTCGCCGTGGACGAGGTCGATCATCATGTCGTCACGGTTGGTCTTCTTGGTGACGCCGTCGAACTGGCCGTCGTTGAACACGTTGCAGTTCTGGTAGATCTCGACGAACGACGCCCCACGGTGGGCGTGGGCGGCCCGGAACGTCTCCTGCATGTGCTTGCGATCGAGGTCGTGGGTGCGGGCGACGAAGCTCGCCTCGGCGCCGAGCGCGACCGACAGCGGGTTGAACGGCGCAGTCGACCGATCCCATCGGTGTCGACTTGGTGACCTTGCCGACCTCGGAGGTCGGGGAGTACTGACCCTTGGTCAGCCCGTAGATCCGGTTGTTGAACAGCAGGATGTTGAGGTTGACGTTGCGGCGCAGCGCGTGGATCAGGTGGTTGCCGCCGATCGACAGCCCGTCGCCGTCGCCGGTGATCACCCACACGTCGAGATCGGGGCGCGCGGTCGCGACGCCGGTGGCGATCGCCGGCGCGCGACCGTGGATCGAGTGCATGCCGTAGGTGTTCATGTAGTACGGGAAGCGGCTCGAGCAGCCGATGCCGGAGACGAACACCGTGTTCTCGGGGGCGACGCCCAGCTCGGGCATCAGCTGTCTGGACGGCGAGCAGGATGCCGTAGTCGCCGCAGCCGGGGCACCAGCGGACCTCCTGGTCGCTGGTCCAGTCCTTCTTGGTGGTGACGGCGACCTGTGCGGTGCTCACGACGTGGCTCCTTCCTGCTCGCCGCCGAGACTGGCGACGGCGGCGTCGATGGCGTCTTCGATCTCCCGTGACTTGAACGGGAGCCCCTGCACCTTGGAGACCGACGTGATGTCGATCAGGTAGGTGCCGCGGAGGTGGTGGGCGAGCTGGCCCCGATTGAGCTCGGGAAGGATCACCCGCTGGTAGCGCGCCAGGAGGTCGCCGAGATCGGGCGGGAGCGGGCTGAGGTGGGTGATGTGCGCCTTGGCGACCTTGACGCCCGCGCGCCGGCGCCGTTGCACCGCGGCGTCGATCGCCGCCCAGGTGGAGCCCCACCCGAGCACGAGCATGTCGGCGTCGACGTCGCCATCGACCTCGGTCGGCGGGATGTCGGCGGCGACCGCCGCGACCTTCGCCGCACGCAGTTCGGTCATGTGCTCGTGGTTCTCGGGGGTGTAGTCGATGTTGCCGGTGCCGTCTGCCTTCTCGAGTCCGCCGACACGGTGCATCAGACCCGGGCGTGCCCGGGATCGCCCACGGGCGAGCGAGCGTCTCGGGGTCGCGGAGGTACGGCCAGAACTCTTCGGTGCCGTCGGCGGCGACGTGGTTCGGCTCGGTGGTGAACGGCACCGAGATGTCGGGAAGCGACTCGACGTCGGGCAGCTTCCACGGCTCGGATCCGTTGGCGAGGTAGCCGTCGCTCAGCAGGATCACCGGGCGTGCGGTACTTGAGTGCGATCCGCGCCGCCTCGATCGCGGCGTCGAAGCAGTGCGCCGGGCTGTACGACGCGACGACGGGAAGCGGCGACTCGCCGTGGCGCCCGTAGCAGGGCGAGGTTCAGATCGCTCGCCTCGGTCTTGGTCGGGCAGTCCGGTCGACGGGCCGCCGCGCTGGATGTCGATGATCAGCATCGGCAGCTCGATCGCCACCGCGAGCGAGATCGTCTCGCTCTTGAGCGCGACGCCCGGGACCGCTGGTGGTCGTGATGCCGAGGTGCCCGGCGAAGGACGCACCGAGCGCGACGCCGACGGCCGCGATCTCGTCCTCGGCCTGCACCGTGCGGATGCCGAAGTGCTTGTGCTTCGGGACAGTTCGTGGAGGATGTCGCTGGCCGGGCGTGATCGGGTACGACCCGAGCGTGATGGGGAGCTTCGCCAGCTGTCCCGCCGCGACGAGGCCCCACGAGAGCGCGGTGTTGCCGGTGATCGAGGTGTAGGTCGCCGGCGGGAAGCGTGGCGGGGCGGACCTCGTAGCGATGGCCGACCGCCTCGGTGGTCTCACCGAAGTTGAAGCCGGCGCGGAACGCGGCCTTGTTGGCAGCCGCGACCTGCTCGTTCTTCGCGAACTTCTCGTCGATCCACTCCTCGGTCGGCTCGACCGGACGGGTGTACATCCACGAGACCAGGCCGAGCGCGAAGAAGTTCTTCGAGCGTTCGGCGTCGCGGGGCTTGATGCCGAGCGGCTCGCACACCTCCTTGGTCAGGCTGGTCATCGGGACCTTGAGGACCCGGTAGCCGTTGAGCGAGTCGTCCTCGAGCGGGTTGACGGTGCTGTCGGGCCGTCGTCGGTGACGTAGCCGGCCTTCTCGAGGTCGCGTTCGCTGAACGAGTCCTCGTTGACGATCAGGGTGCCACCGACTTCGAGTCGGTGCAGGTCGGCCTTCAGCGCGGCGGCGTTCATCGCGACGAGCACGTTGGGTTCGTCGCCCGGCGTCGTGATCTCGTGGTCGGCGATGTTCACCTGGAACGCCGACACTCCGTTGACGGTGCCGGCAGGTGCGCGGATCTCGGCCGGGAAGTCGGGCAGCGTCGAGAGGTCGTTGCCGAACGAGGCACTCACCGAGGTGAAGCGGTCGCCCGTCAGCTGCATCCCGTCGCCGGAGTCACCTGCGAAGCGGACGACGAGGTGATCGAGGACCCGGTCGTCGCCCGCCGTGTCCGACAGGTCGATCGTGTCGGTCATGTGTGATTCCCCCAGAGAAATCCAGTTGTTGATGTGTGTCGCCGTCCCTCAACGGCGGTAGATCCACCGTAGTCACTCGACCCGCCGAGAACGAGACACAAGCGCACGGCGACATCGAACCCGATGCTGCGAGACTCGGGGACGTGCTCTTCGACGAACTCGCTCGGGTGTCCGCTGCTGTTGCGGCGACGACGAAGCGCAACGAGAAGGTCGCGCTCCTCGCCGGCGTGCTGCGCGTCCTGACGCCCGACGAGATCGAGCCGGGGGTGGCCTTTCTGGTCGGGACGACACCGTTGGGGCGCATCGGTGTGGGTTGGGCGACGATGTCGAGCGTCCACGCATCGCCGGCCGAGGTGGCGACGCTGAGCGTGCTCGACGTCGATCGGTCGCTGCGCTCGATCGAGGGAATGGGTGGCGATGGGGTCCACGCCGCCCGCCGTGGTGAGCTCGCGCGGTTGCTCGGGGCTGCGACCGCCGACGAGCAGCGACTGCTGCGCGGCATCCTGTCGGGCGAACTGCGTCAGGGTGCGCTCGCCGGAGTGCTGGCCACGGCGGTCGCGAAGGCCGCCGACGTCCCGGTCGGCGCCGTCAGGCGCGGAGCGATGATGGCCGGCGACCTCGGTGCCGCCGCTGTTGCGGCGCTGACCGGCGGACGAGCTGCACTCGACGCGATCGATCTCGAGCCACTCCGCCCCGTCCAGCCGATGCTCGCGAGCCCTGCGGCCGATGTCACCGATGCGATGTCGGCGATCGCTCCGACCGACGGCGGCCAGGCCGCTCAGGTCGACTGGAAGCTCGACGGTGCCCGGGTGCAAGCGCACCGGCTCGGCGGGGAGGTGCGCCTGTTCACCCGCAACCTCAACGACGTGACCGCTCGGCTCCCGGAGGTGACCGAAGTCGTGCGACGGATGCCTGGCGGTGACCTCGTGCTCGACGGCGAGGCGATGGGCATGATGGACGACGGCTCGCCCAAGGCGTTCCAGGATTCGATTCGCGTCGCGACGGCGCTCGACGCCTTCTTCTTCGATGTGCTGCTGGCCGACGGAATTCCGGTCCACGACGAGCCGCTCTCGGTGCGCCGCGAGGTGCTTGCAGCGACGGTGCCGGAGTCGTCGCGACTCCCGTCGATCATCACCGCCGACGTCGGCGAAGCCGAACGGTTTCTCGAGCGCGCGATCGACTCGGGACACGAGGGCGTGATGGTCAAGGACCTGACCCAGCCGTACGAGGCGGGCCGTCGCGGCAAGGGGTGGCGCAAGGTGAAACCCGTCTACACGTTCGACCTGGTCGTGCTCGCCGTCGAGTGGGGGTACGGGAGGCGGACGGGGTTCTTGTCCAACATCCACCTCGGTGCGCGTGATCCCGACGCCGGCGGATTCGTGATGGTCGGCAAGACCTTCAAGGGCATGACCGACGAGATGCTCCGCTGGCAGACGAAGCGGTTCACCGAGCTGACGATCGGCGAGGGCCCGATCGCGGGCCGGCACGCGGTGCACCTGGCGCCCGAACAGGTCGTCGAGGTCGCGGTCGATGGGGTGCAGGCGTCGACGACCTATCCCGGTGGAGTCGCGCTGCGTTTCGCACGGGTGAAGCGGTACCGAGACGACAAGGTGGCGGCCCAGGCCGACACGATCGACGCGGTCCGCGCGCTGCTGCGACGACCGTGACCATCGCACCGACTCGGCTCGAGGGTTGCCGCGATCGTCCGCGGCGCGACCGGTAGGTTCGCGTCCCGTGCGACCGATTCGGACATTGATGACGTGTGCCGGCAGCATCGCGCTCGCTTCCGGGTTGATTGCGGCGTGCTCCGGTGGCGACGAGCCCGACGACCAGATCACCCGGATCGACGGCCCGGCGGTGGTCGACGAAGATCGTGACGGGCAGCTCGATGGGTGATCGCGGATAGGTTCCGACTCGGCCATGGCAACGCTTCGATTCAACTTCGGCACGATGGGCTCCGGCAAGAGCACGTTCGCGCTCCAGATCCACCACAACCTGGCCAATCGCCAACTGTTCGGCCTGTTGCTCACCACCCTCGACCGGGAGGGCCGCCAGGTGACCAGCCGTCTCGGTGTCGCTGCTCCCGCGATCGAGGTGACGCCCGACGTCGACCTCTACAAGCTCGCCGCCGACAACTGGCCGTTGCACTACATCGTGTGCGACGAGGTCCAGTTCTACACGCCGGAGCAGTGTGAGCAACTCGCTCGGGTGGTCGACGATCTCGAGGTCGACGTGTTTGCGTTCGGGTTGCTGACCGACTTCCGCGGCGAGTTGTTCGACGGCACGAAGCGGATGCTCGAACTCGCGGACGAGCACACGCCGCTGCAGGTCGAGGCTCGCTGCTGGTGCGGGGCGCGGGCGACCCACAACGCCCGGGTCGTCAACGGGGGAGTGGTCTACGAAGGCGACACCGTCATGGTCGGCGACACCGACGACCACGACCAGCCGTTGTTCGGCGACAGCGTGCGGTACGAACTGCTCTGCCGCAACCACTTCCGCTCCGGCGACCTCGGCTCCTGATCCGGGTGTTTCCGTCCTCGGGTGTTTCCGTATGGAAATCCATACGGAAACACCCCGACGGACGGAAACACCCGGACCGCGGTCAGCCGCCTGGGGACGTGCGGCCGATCGCGAGGCACAAGTACGACACTGCTGCTGCGCACAGTGCGCCCGCGAGCCGGAACGCGATCGTGCCGAGGCGGTCAGGACCCTCCGCCTCGCCGATGATGACGGTGACCACCGAGAGCACCGCGATCACGGTGAGCAGCGTTGGCCGACCAGCGGATGACGCGGAGCAGGATCGGCGAGCAGGATGTCTTGCGTCGGACCGGCCAGCCAGGTTGCCAACGCGGCGGCGGCCGCCGCCACCGCCAGCACCGGGATGTTCGGAGGAAAGCTGATGAAGCTGAGGGCTTCGATCTTCTGCTCCCACGCCGACGCGAAGCGTGATGCACCGATCCGGCTCGCTCGTTGGACGACCTGGAAGAACCAGAGCACCCACCCGCCGTAGGTCAGCATCCCGACCGCGGTCAGTGCGCGGATCAGTTCACTCACGTGCTGCTGCTGGGGCTGCCCGGCCGCGTCGTTCAAGCGGTCAGTCCCAACTGCATTCGAGACGCTTGATCCCGTTGATGAAGTTCGATTGGAGATAGTCGGGCTCGCCGGTGATCCGCAGCGACGGGAGCCGTCGCCGGATCTCGTCGAACATCACGGTCATCTCGCGTCGCGCCAGGTTGGCGCCGAGGCAGAAGTGCGGCCCGCCGGCGCCGAAGCCGATCTGCACGGGCTGGAGCGGGCGGGTGACATCGAACGTGAACGGGTCGGGGTACACCCGCTCGTCGCGGTTGCCCGAGTTGTAGAACATCACGACCTTCTCGCCCTGTTCGACCGGGAACCCGTTGATGTCGGTGTCCTCGGTCGCCGTGCGCCGGAAGTGGATCACCGGCGTCGCCCATCGGACGATCTCCTCGATCGCCGTCCGCGAGTGCGCCTCGTAGTCGCCGTAGAGAACTTCGAGTTGGTCGGGGTGATCGGTCAAGCGCCTTCATCCCGTGGCTGATCGCGTTGCGGGTGGTCTCGTTGCCGGCGACGACGAGCAGGATGAAGAACGAGCCGAACTCCTGCGCGGTGAGCTGCTCGCCGTCGACCTCCGCTGCCATCATCACCGACGTGATGTCGTCCTGCGGGTTGGCCCGCCGGTCTTCGCCCAGCGCCTGGGCGTACGTGAACATCTCGAGCGAGTGGGTCATCAGATCCTCGTAGCTCGTGACGAAGTCCGGGTCGCCGACGCCGAGGATCGTGTTCGTCCACCGGAAGATCTTGGAGTAGTCGTCTGCGGGGATCCCCATCATGTCGCAGATGATCTCGAGCGGGAGCGCGGCCGCGACGTGCTCGACGAAGTCGCACGTCTTGTCCGGGAAGTTCTCCTCGAGCCGGTCGATGATGACCTTGGCCTTGTCGATGACGAGGCCCTCGACGCGGGTGACCTCTCTGGGAGTGAAGCCCTTCGACACGATCGAGCGGAGCCGGAAGTGCTTCGGATCGTCCATGTTGATCATCGAGCCGAAGAACTCGTTCATTTCCTGCGGGAGATCGCCGATGTTCGATCCGCGCCCCGAGCAGAACAGCTTCGGATTGCGGCTGACGTGCCAGATGTCGTCGTGTCGTGCGAGTGCGAGGTAGCCGGGTCCGGGTGGGAACGGGGACTCTTCGATCATGCGCTCCGCGTAGTGGCATCAGGCCCGGCGGTGTCGCGCAGCTTCGCGAAGGTCGCCTCGCGGACGTCGCGGGGCCCGGCCCAGAACTCGATGTCGGAGAGGTCGACGTCGTCCAGCTCGATGTCGTCGGGCGAGATGCCGGCACGGTTCGTCGTCATGGAACGCACTGTAGATACCTTCGGCGTTCGATGGCCGAATTCACGTTCTTCGTCGACGCTGAGCCCTACATGATGTCCGGCGCCGAGTTGGCGGCCACCGAGCAGGACCTGGTCGACCACGGTGTGGTGGCGGTCGACATCCCGACGGGGTTCGGCGCCGATCTCGGCGAGCGGGTCCCGGTGCGGGTGGTCGGAACAGGAGCGGGCCTGCGCTTCTACGCCAAGTTGCTCCGGATCACCGACGAGAATGCAACTGGGTGACCTCGAACGCGTGATTGCGGCGGCAGACTGAGGCGATGCTGCAACCTCACGAGATCGAACGGGTCCTCGCGGTGATGGCCCATCCTGACGACGTCGACTTCGGAGCGGCAGGCACCGTCGCCAACCTCACCGACGCCGGCGTCGAGGTCGTGTACTGCCTCGTCACCGACGGCCAGGCCGGAGGGTTCGATCACACGATTCCCCGCAACGAGATGGCCCGTATCCGTCGCCGTGAGCAGACCGAGGCCGCGGTCGAAGGTCGGCGTGACCGATCTGCGCTTCCTCGGGCACATGGACGGCTCGGTCGTGGCCAACCTCGACCTTCGGCACGACATCAGCGTCGTGATCCGCGAGGTCCGCCCGCAGGTCGTGATCACCCAGCTGCCGATGCGCAATCTCGACTCGACCTACGGGTCGCACCCCGACCACATCGCGACCGGCGAGGCGACGATGGCGGCGGTGTATCCGGACGCGCGCAATCCGTTCGCGTTCCCGGGACATCCGATCGTCGACCTCGACGACTGGGCGGTCGACGAGGTCTGGATCCCGTTCGGCAGCGATGCGCAGGGCGTCGTCGACATCACGGACCAGCTCGATCGCAAGATCGAGGCATTGATGTGCCACCGCAGTCAGCACCGCGATCCCGCGGCGATGGAGGAGCGGGTCCGTACCTGGTGGCAGGGGATCGCCGCCGATCACGGGCTGCCCGAGGGGTCGAGCGCCGAGGCGTTCCGGGTCGTCGACACCCGTTGACGTGGACCGCTGTCGTCGACGATTTCTCGTGTCGGTCGGCTCAAGGCGCCGTCAATATCGGCCGACAACTCGGACATGGCATTTCTCCGACGTGCGAAGAAACAGGATGACGTAATCGTCGACCGTCTCACCGGAGCGTTCAATCGTCGTCAACTCGACGCCGACATCGCCGCCGGGCTGGACATGTCCGATCAGCCGACCGCGACGCTGCTCATCAGCGTCGACGACTTCCCCTCCTTCACGGGCAAGAAGGGTGTGGCGTCGGGTGACCAGGTGCTCGAGCGGGTGTCGTGGGTCATCATGGCGACCGTCCGGACGACCGACGTCGTCTATCGCCACGCCCGCGACTCGTTCTGCGTCCTCCTGCCCGCGACGACCGACACCGACGCGTTGACGGTTGCCGGCCGGATCCGGGCGAACGTCGAACGGATGCCGCTGCTCGCCGAGTCGCACGTCACCGTCTCGGTCGGCGTCGCCACCGGATCGGCGACCGACCTCGCTTCGACGATCCAGCGCGCCGACGACGCATTGGCGTCCGGCGTTTCGACCGGTGCCAACCAGGTATTCAACGAGCGCCGCCCCACGGTGATTCCATCGCCCACGACTTCGACGGCACCGGAGCCGGCTGCTGTGCCGGAGCCGGCTGCTGTGCCGGAGCCGGCAGCGTCAACGGACCCGGTGTCCGCCGAGACGGCCCCGCCCGCGTCGGCGCCGTTCGCTCCACCGTCGATCTGACCGGATCCGCCAGGCGGCTGCGCCGGCCGAGGGTCATCCAGCGGTTGGAGGTGTTACCCGGCGGTAACTAGCGTGATCCGCATGACTGAAGCAGTGATCGTTGCAACCGCCCGCAGCCCGATCGGTCGGGCGATGAAAGGGTCGCTCGTCGATCTGCGCCCGGACGACATGTCCGCGCAGATCGTCCGCGCGCTGATGGAGAAGGTGCCCGAGGTCCAGGCCGCTGATGTCGAGGATCTCATCATGGGGTGCGGCCAGCCGGCCGGCGAAGCTGGCTTCAACATCGGTCGGATGGCCGCTGGCCTCGCCGGACTCGATGACGTTCCCGGGGTGACGGTCAATCGCTATTGCTCGTCGTCGCTGCAGACGATCCGGATGGCCGCCCATGCCATCAAGGCCGGTGAGGGCGACTGCTTCATCTCCGCAGGCGTCGAAGCCGTCAGCCGCTACGGCGCCGGCGCGTCGGACACCGCTCCCAACCCGATCTTCGCCGCGGCCGGTCGAGCGCACCGCCGAGCGCGCCGAAGGTGGCCAGCCGACGTGGACCCCACCGGAGGGTCTCCCCGACTTCTACATCGCGATGGGCCAGACGGCCGAGAACGTCCGCGAAATCGAAGGCGTCACCCGCGAGGAGATGGACGAATTCGGAGCTCGGAGCCAGCAGCGGGCGGTCGCCGCCGTCGCCCGTGGCCACTTCGAGAACGAGATCATCCCGCTGACGCTGCCGGATGGCACGGTCGTGTCGACCGACGACGGCCCGCGTGATGGCACCACGGCCGAGAAGCTCGCCGGCCTCAAGCCGGTGTTCCGTCCCGACGGTGAGATCACCGCCGGCAACGCCTGTCCGCTCAACGACGGAGCGGCGGCGGTGATGGTGATGAGCGACACCAAGGCGAAGCAGTTCGGTCTCACGCCGCTCGCTCGCATCGTGTCGTCCGGCGTCACCGGCCTGAATCCCGAGATCATGGGTCTCGGTCCGATCGAGGCGAGCCGTCAGGCCATGGCCCGTGCCGGGAATGAGCGCCGACGACATCGACCTCGTCGAGATCAACGAGGCGTTTGCCGCCCAGGTGATTCCGTCGGCCAAGCACCTCGGGTTCAGCCTCGACAAGGTCAACATCAACGGCGGCGCGATCGCACTCGGTCACCCGTTCGGGATGACCGGCGCACGCATCATGACCAGCCTGATCAACAACCTCCAGAGCGAGGACAAGACGATCGGTCTCGAGACGATGTGCGTCGGTGGTGGGCAGGGCATGGCCATGATCATCGAACGCCTCTGACGGGCCAGGCGAATCGGTTCCGCTGTGGGCGGAATCTTTCGTCCCATGATGATGGTCGAACACCCGAAATCTCCTGCCCAGCGGCCGGTTCACCATTCATTGTCAAGACTTGTGAATGCTTCCTCGTGTGTGCTGGGTTACGTGCCGATGCCCTGTCTGTCAGGCTGAGGTGAGACACCGGTGATGCCGGTGCTCACTGTCCATCGGGGCGAGAAGAAGGATCCCTGACCGATGACGATGACCACAATCGCAGTGCCAGTTCGCGCCCAGAATGGGAGCGTGAACGAAGCTGATGATGCTGTCGATCCGGCAGCGAAACCGACCCGACGACGGTTCTCGAACGAGTTCAAGGACCGCATTGTCGACGAGTACGACGCCGCTCTCGACAGCCAAGCTCGTGGCGCGTTGTTGCGCCGCGAGGGGTTGTACACGTCGCACATCTCGGAATGGCGGAACCAGCGCGCCCGCCGCGACCAGCCGATGGTGTCGACGCGTCGGCGGCGCAGCGCAGAACAGGCTGAACTCGACCGGTTGCGTAAGAAGAACGCCCGGCTCGAGTCCGAACTGGAGCGCACGAAGTTGGCGTTGGAGATCACGGGAAAAGCGCACGCGCTCTTGGAGTTGCTCTCCGAGAGCGCGGACATCGATCCGAAGTTCAAGCAGTGATCGACACCCACCTCGACGACCTCACCGCGCTGACATCGACCAAGCAGGCGTGCGCGCTGTTGGGTCAGCCGCGAGCGACGCTCTATCGGCGCTGTCGTCCGCCGAAGTTGGGGCCGTCCGTCCCGCGGCCGGCACCGCCGAACAAGCTCACCGAACCCGAACAACAACATGTCCTGGCGGTGCTGCGCTCGGCGGAGTTCTGCGACCTCGCACCCGCCCAGATCTGGGCGCGCCTGCTCGACGACGGCGTCTATTTGTGTTCGATCTCGACCATGTACCGCCTGCTCCGGCACGCAGGCGAGAGCCGGGAGCGGCGTCGGCAACGCACCCACCCGGCGAAGAAGAAGCCGGAGCTGATCGCCACCCGCCCGAACACTGTGTGGTCCTGGGACATCACCAAGCTGAAAGGCCCGACACGGGGCGAGTACTACGAGCTGTTCGTGATCATCGACATCTACTCCCGCTACATCGTCAACTGGTGTGTCGCACCAGCCGAGACCGGTCACCTCGCCGCCGATTTCATCGACGCCGCCTACCGCGAGCAAGGCGTCCACAAAGGCGAGCTCACCTTGCACGCCGACCGCGGATCTGCAATGACGTCGAAGCCGGTCGCCCAGTTGCTGGTCGATCTCGGCGTCGCCCGATCCCACAGCCGCCCGCACACCTCGAACGACAACCCCTACTCCGAAGCCCAGTTCAAAACCTTGAAATACTGTCCGGCGTTCCCCGGCCGATTCGGCTCGATCGCCGACGCCCGAGCGTTCTGCGAACGCTTCTTCGATCACTACAACCACGTACATCGGCACTCCGGCATCGGGCTCCACACCCCGGCCTCGGTCCACTACGGCACCGCCAGCGAGATCCGTGAACAACGTGCCGCCACCCTCGCCGCCGCCTACGCAACGAACCCCACCCGATTCCGCCACCAACGACCCGAACCCCCGAAACTCCCAACCGTCGCCTGGATCAACCAGCCCCAACGCGAAGCCCTCATCCACTCAAACTAGAAATGTCTCAAACGGCTTGACAGGTTCCGATGGAGGAACATGGAACGGTCCGGCACTCGCGGTGCTCTCATCACCGGCCATGATCCGCTCTTGGCCCAGCGAGATCGTGGTCACTCACTCACCGAGGTACTCATCGCGATGGCGCTCCTCGGCACGGTGGTCGTGGCGACCTTGACCGGTATCCAGTCCGTCATCATTGCGTCGGAGTCGGATCGTAACCACGCTCAGACGTTCGAGTGGCTACAGGCGGCGTCGGACGCCGTACACCTCTCGGATCGAGTTCCGTGTACCGATGATGGTCAGGGTCGGATCGATGCGATCTCGGTATATGACGCAGAGGCCCAAGGGGAGTCGATCCCGCCGGTGTGGTCTGGGACGTCCGCCACCATCGAGGTGGTCGACGTCGAGTATCTCGGCCGGTCGTCGGTGGACGGTGACTTCGAATGGGCCCAATCGTTCTGCTTCGAGGGGGCAGCATTTGACGACGAGTCCGCTGTATACCCAGCGGGTCACGATCGAGGTGGTCGCGCCGGGGTCAGGGGCTCGCCAAACCCTCGAGATGGTGAAGAGCGAATGACCGCAGCGACCACACGTGGTCGCCACCGTGCCGATGGCGGGTTCACCCTCGTCGAGGTGACCCTCACCATGATGATCTCTGGAGTGCTCATCGCCGCGCTGGCGACCGCGATTTCGGCGGCGATCCGTACGACGCCGGCGAACGAAGACCGGATCGACGATGCACGATCGACACGTGCATTGTCGACGTATCTGGCTCAGGACACGATCTCGACGCCGCCGTTCTCCCCCGAGCAGGACCAGGGTGGCTTCAACGTGGCCAGCTCCGATCAGCCAGACAACAACGACTGTGGAGCTGCGGGCACCAACATCGTGCACATGCAGTGGACCGAAACGGTTGTGGACGAAGCAGACGTACGTCGCGAATTATCGCTTCGTCCTCGAGGACGGTGCGGGACGCGTGCTTCGTGTCACCTGCTCGGCAGACGACGGGGATCCGTACACCGTTGACGGGTCGGTCCACGTCACGCCGAAGCTCCGAGCCTCCGCCATTCCGGTGGCCACTCTGTCCTACGACGCGGCGGGCAATGTCACGGTCGTCTCGTTCGCGCTGACCGGTCAGACCGGTGAAACCGTGCTGATCGAAACCGCGTCACGTAACCCATCGGAGTTCTTCCCGGCATGAATCGACGCCCGCTGCCCCGAGGCTCGCGCCATGATCAGGGTTCCATCCTGCCGCTCACGCTCATCTTCGTCGGGGCGATCTCGATGGTCGTGCTTGCGTTGTCGGCATATGTTCTGAGCAACCTCCGATTTGCCGGCGCGACCGAACTGCGAAGCGATCGCCTGTCGGCAGCCGATGCCGGTATGCGCTACGCCATCGACCAGCTCAAGCTGCGGAACGCCGGCTGCATCCTCGACACGCAGGAGGCTGTGCTCCCCGGAGTGGAGGCCGACTTCAATGGTGCGACCGCCTCGGTGGTCTGCGAGCGGATCACCTCGGGGTTCGAGGGGATCCAGGCGTTCGCCGCGGTGATGACGGGTGAAGGCCTCGACGCATCGGACTCGCTGCTCAAGTCGCAGTCGGGGAGCAACTCGAAGGTCCTCGGCGGACCGGTCTACATGGCACGAATCGATCCGACGCATTCGATCTCGATCCGCCGGTGAGATCGAGGACGGGCCGCTGCTCTACCACGACGATGCGGGTGAGGAGCGGTGTACGTCCGTGAAGGCGTCGACGATGCCCAGCAAGATCGTCTTCGAGCCGGAGCTGATCTTCGGTCCGGTCTGTGTGTCGGTGCCCTGGCAAGAGCTGTTCGACAGCCCGGACGTCCCCGACCTCTGACGGGGCTGACCGATTCGCGACGGATCGACGAGTTTGGCAGTCGGACCCGGTCACCGGTTCGTACACCGACGTGACCGGCGGCGGTGGTTGTCGAGTGTTCGAACCCGGTCATTACACGACGCCGCCCGACACCACCGGCGACGACGCCTACTTCAAGACCGGCGACTACGTCATGGACTTCGCCGGCAGTGGGAGATCCGCCAGGCGGTCGTCTCTGCCGGGCGGATCAACCCCTTGACCACGACGTCGCCAACGAGATTCCGTGACGAACGCGTGCGAGAACGCCCAGCTCAGCGACCCGGCACCCGCCGGAGGAAACGGGCGCCACCTTCTACTTCGCAGGCGGGGCACGATCAGATGTCGCGACCCAAGGATCGATCGAGATTCACGCCCGTCAACAGGGCACCGACTACGTCAGCCTCCAGACGCTGTGCACTCCCAATGGAGGTTGGTGCCGGCCTGGTGGTGACGGCGGCCTCGGTCCTGTGGCGGCCAGTACCCTGACCGCTCCGGCGGCACCTCGGCGTCGGACAACTTGCTCTACACCGACAGCGGCAACAACAAGGAGTTCGTCGCGCACGCGCTCGTGTACGCCCCGCTTGCCCAGATCGAGTTCGGCAACGTGACGAATACAGCGACCCAGCGGATGAGAGGTGGCCTCATCGTGAGCCGTCTCGTGCTCCAGTCGTCGACGTCGGCGACCAACTTCGAGATCTCGGTCCCGACGAGTCCGATCACCGCAGAGATCCTGTTGACATCGACCGCGGTCAGCGAAGGATTGACCACGGTGCAAGCTGTCGTGCAGTACCGGCCGTACGAGACCTCGGTCGATGACCGGGTCAGGGTCAACTCCTGGCGGGTCTGCTCCACGGCGTCATGTGACGGCACGATCACACCGCCGGCGCCGACGTGTTCGGGTAGCGACCCGCTGTGGCAGGAGTCGTACTGGTCCAACAAGGATCTTTCGGGCACGGTCGATTACTCCACCATCTCGTCCACGGTGAACCACGACTGGGGACTCCTCTCGCCCCATCCGTCGATCACTGCGAACGGCTTCTCGGCCCGGTTCACGCGAACCGTCGACTTCCCCGCCGCCGGAACGTATCGCTTCACGGTCGGCAGCGATGATGGTCAACGGCTGTTCGTCAACGGGACACAGGTACTCGAGGATTGGGCCGACCACGAGTACAGCAGCGGCATCAACACCGTCGACGTCGTGATCGCTGATCCGTGTTCCGTCGATCTCGGGCTCGAGTACTACGACAACACGGGTCACGCTCGAGTGTCGCTCGACTGGGTTGCCCTCTGACAGGTCGTCTCGAGACTCGTGACGGCTCGGACGTCTCAGAAGATCCAGCGGTTGGGGCGTCCAGCCTGGAGGAGGATCGCGTCCTCCGTGGCACAGCGGGTGGCGCGCAGCATGTACTGGTCGCCGGCTGCGGTCAGTTCGGCGAGGGCGTAGCCCTCGCTGCTGTCGCGGAGGCCGACGCCGGTCTCGAGCGGATGGATCGCCGCGATCTGGAGCCCGGCGTCCTCGGCTTCGGCCCGCCACAGGTTGATGAGGCCGGAACGGAGCGACGGATCGTCGAGCAGGTCGCTGCCGTCGAGCTTGAGTGTGACGTTGCAGATGCTCACCGGTTCGATCGAGTCGAGATCGACCACGTCGCCACCGAGCTCGCCGTCGAGCATGACCACCACCGGACCACCGTCGTCGGTCACGCCACCCACGAATCCGTACCGCACGAGCGGGAAGCCGTCGTCATCGGTCGTGGCGTACCGGATGCGGTCACCATGGCGGAAGCGGTGGATGTCGGTCATCAGCTTGCCCCGACGAACTCCTCGATCGCGGCGTCCGACACCGCCGGCCACAGCTGGAGCGCCTCGGATGCCCATTCGTCGAACGGACGGTCGGTGAGCGTGACCAGGCCGAGCGTGTGGCCGTGGACTGACCGCCGGGTCGAGCCACATCATCGTGCCAGCACCACCGAAGTGACCGAATGTCGCCGCGGAGTTGTCGTTCCCCGGTCCAATGAGGAGACTTGTCCCCACGGATCTCGAATCCCATTCCCCACGGGCACGTGTCGAAACGTCCCACGCCCGGAACGATACCTCCCAATGCGGGGAAGTGGGGACGAACGGCGTCGTGTGCGGTTTCGGCCGAGAGCAGCACGGGTCGCGTGACCTCCTGCATGAACCGGACGATGTCGTCGACGTTCGACCACATCGCGTGGGCTGGCGACCCCCGCAGTTCGGTCGCTGTCATGCCGAGCGGCTCGAGCAGGCCGAGTCGAAGGTACTCCTCGAATGTCATCCCGGCCGCTGCCGCAACGTGCTCGGCCGCCACCTCGATGCCCGTGTTCGAGTAGATCCGATTGCGCTCGGGGCTGACGATCGGCTCGGGTCCGTCGAAGCCGTATCCGCCTGCGTGTGTGAGGAGGTGACGCAGGGTGCGCACGCCCGTGGCCGGTGGCGGTCCGATCTCGTCGTCGAGCGATACCGTGCCCTCCTCGACCGCGATCAGAATCGCCCAGCAGGTGATCGTCTTGGCGATCGAGGCGAGACGGAAGCGATGATCGAGCGGTCCCTCGTGGTCGACGACCACGCCGTCGAGCAGCACCGCGCCGGCAACCGTCGGTACGGGAAACTCACCGAGGAGGTCGAGTGCCCGTGCCATCGCGCCGGATCAGGTGAAGTCGCGGAGGAGTTCGGCGACGCGGAACGCCAGATCGACGCTCTGGCGGCCGTTGAGCCGTGGGTCGCACACGGTCTGGTAGCGGTCGTCGAGCTGGCTGTCGCTCAGCTCTTCGGCGCCGCCGAGACACTCGGTGACGTCGTCGCCGGTGAGTTCCACATGGATACCGCCCGGCCAGGTGCCTTCGGCGCGGTGGGCTCGGACGAACCCACCGATCTCGGCGACAATGTCGTCGAAGGCCCGCGTCTTGCGACCGCTCTCGGACGTGAACGTGTTGCCGTGCATCGGATCGCACGCCCACACGATGGGGTGGCCGGCGTCGGCGACCGCGCGCAACAGTGGACGGAGCCCGTCTTCGATCTTGTCGGCGCCCATCCGGGTGATGAGGGTGAGGCGCCCTGCGATCCGCGAGGGGTTGAGGACCTCGCACAGTTCGATCAGGTAGTCGCCCGTCGTGGTGGGCCCGACCTTGCAGCCGATCGGGTTGCCGACGCCGCGGAGGAACTCGACATGTGCGCCGTCGAGGTCGCGGGTGCGTTCGCCGATCCACAACATGTGCGCAGAGCAGTCGTACCAGGAGTCGGTGAGCGAGTCCTTGCGGGTCAGGGCTTCTTCGTAGCCGAGGATCAGTGCCTCGTGTGAGGTGTAGACGTCGACTTCGGACAGGCTGGCGTTCTGTTCGGTTTCGATGCCACACGCCCGCATGAACGACAGCGCTCGGTCGATCTCCGAGGCGAGCTGCTCGTAGCGCTGACCGGCGGGGCTGGCCGACACGAACTCCTGGGTCCACGCATGCACGCGGGAAAGGTCGGCAAAGCCACCTTTGGTGAAGGCTCGTAGCAGGTTGAGTGTCGAGGCCGACTGGTTGTAGGCCTGGACGAGCCGTTCGGGGTTTGGCATGCGTGCGGCTTCGGTCGTCGTCGGATCGTTGACGATGTGGCCGCGAAACGAGGGCAACTCGAGGTCGCCGACGGTCTCGAAGTCGGAGGATCGAGGTTTCGCGAACTGGCCGGCCATCCGGCCGACCTTCACCGTCGGCACGCCGACGGAGTACGTGAGGATGATCGCCATCTGGAGGATGACGCGCAGCTTCTCGCGGATGTTGTCGGCGGAGAACTCCTCGAAGCTCTCGGCGCAATCGCCGGCTTGGAGCAGGAAGGCGTTCCCGGCGGCGACCTGGCCGAGATGCGCCTGGAGTGAACGTGCCTCTTCGGCGAAGATCAGCGGTGGGAGACCCGAGACGATCTTGAGTGACTGCTCGAGCGCGCCGGAGTCGGGCCACTGCGGCTGCTGGCCGACCCGATGCTCGTTCCACGACGACGGTGACCACTGCGCAGACATGGCGACACGCTATCTGGCGGAGCTCGCCGGCATTCGGTGAGGTTGTGCTCCCCGAAAACGACCGGAACGCCCGGACCGAGGTCCGAGCGCTCCGATTCAATTCTTCATTCGCTTCGGGGGAAGCTCAGACCGCCAGGATGCGTTCGGCGTCGTCGCGGAGGCCAGCGACGGCCCGGCTGACGAGGCGGCGGGCGGCCTCGGCGGTCACGCCGAGCTGCTCGCCGACTTCGCGGAAGCTCTTGCGCTCACCATCGACGAGGCCGAAACGGGCCTCGACGGCGAAGCGGGCACGGGCATCGAGCGTGCCGAGCAGTTCGTCGAGCAGGTCGCTCTCGACGAGCGCCATGACTGCGTCTTCCGGCGTGGTGTCGCCGTTCGCCATGAGGTCGCCCAGCGTCGCGTCGCCGTCGTCACCGACGGTCTTGTCGAGGCTGACCGGGGTGGTCAGCCGGTGGAGTTCTGCGTTCTGCTGATCGAGGGTCTCACCGTCACCGCTGGCCTGACGCAGCGCCGCACGAAGGCTGGCGGAGCGATCGCCGGGGATGCGGATGAGGCTGGCCTTCTGGTCGAGCGCACGGCCGATGGCCTGGCGGATCCAGAACGTGGCGTAGGTGGAGAACTTGAATCCACGGCGCCAGTCGAACTTGTCGACCGCATGCTCCAGGCCGAGGTTGCCCTCCTGGATGAGGTCGAGCAGGTCCATGCCCTGGGGGAGCGGGATAGCGGCGGGCGATCGAGACGACGAGGCGGAGGTTCGAGCGGATGAACCGATCCTTGGCCTTGGCCGCTTCACGGACCTGCCGCTTGAGTGCCACGCCACGCTTACCGGCGTCGAGCTGTTCTTGTGCGTCGCGGCCGGCCTCGATGACGCGGGAGAGCTCACGCTCGTCTTCAGCGGTGAGCAAGCGGAACCTTGCCGATATCGTTGAGGTACAGGCCAATGGAGTCATTCATGATGCTTCGTACAACCGTTCGTGGTGTTGGGGATTCCGGTTTCCGGCTGTGCCGTGTGGCACACGACCGACGTGCGGCTGGATCGTGGACTCGCCGCTGTGTGGGCGGCATGTGATGAGTGATCTGAGCGACGCGCGCTGATGGCGGAAGGTTTCCCGATGGAAACCGTGGTGAAACCGGTAGGGGGGTGGCTTGGGGAACAGTTGACAGTAACAGACGTGTCAAGCCCCCGGTCCCGCGGGAATCGAGATTTCTTCGACCGTGCGGTCGTGATCGCCGGTTCCGCTCGTCGTCTCGTAGGGTTGTCGTTCGTGTCCGGCACCGACGACTCCGCAGCTCACCGATGGTGCGCCGACCCGAGTCGGGATGTTCGGGGGAACGTTCGACCCGCCGCATGTCGGCCATCTGGTGACGGCGATCAACGTGCACCACGCCCTCGATCTCGATCTCGTCGTCCTCATGGTCGCGAACGTGCCGTGGCAGAAGGACGGGACCCGCGCGATCACGCCGGCCGATGACCGCCTCGCGATGGTGGCCGCTGCTGTCGAGTCCGTGCCCGGGCTCGTTCCCGGGCGCCAGGAGATCGACCTCGGCGGGAACAGCTACACCGCCGACACGCTTCGAGCGGTTGCCGAGGAGTATCCCGGTGCCGAGCTGTTCACCATCGTCGGCGACGATGCCGCGGCGATGCTCCACACCTGGGAGCGCAGTGCCGAGGTGATCGAGCGTTCGCGCCTTGTCGTGGTCGATCGGCCCGGAGCGCCCGTCGAACTCGATGACTCGGTCGACTGGATCCACGTGGAGGTTCCGCGGCTCGAGGTGTCGAGCACTGATCTGCGCTCGCGGTTCTGCGACGGGCGGCCGCTCGACTACCTCCTCACCGATGCCGTGCTCGAAGTGATCGAGCAGCGCTCGCTCTACGAGCCGATCGAACGGACCTGCGCGTGACCGCGAACGCCGACCGGCGTCGGCGGTTCACCGTCGTCGGGGCGATCCTCGCGCTGGTCGGTGTGATCGCGGTGATCAGCGTGTCGGTCGTTGCGGTGGCGACGCTGCGAACCTCGCAGGAGGGTCGGGCGCCCGAAACCGAGGCAGCGCGAGGTCGTCTCGTTTCCGGAGACGCCCAATGCGGTGATCGGCGTGGTCGACGACCTGGACCGGCTGAGTTCGCTCGCCGTGCTCACGCTCGACCCGTCCGGTGTCGGGGGGAGCATCGTGCTCGTACCCGGTCAACGTCGATCAGACGAACGGGTTCGGTCCGGTGCGGCTCCCGGTGAGTCGTCAGCCGTACACACCCGGGCGATCGTCGACCAGGCCGCCGAGTTGGTCGCCGAACTCGAACCGCTACTCACGCTGACGATCGAGCGGAGTGCGATCGTCGGAGCCCGACGAGCTCGCCGGCTCTGCTGGAGCCGTTCGGCGAGTTCGACGTCGACCTGCCCGAGCGGGTGATCGACTCCGACACTGCCGGGTCGGGGTTCGTCGCCCGCCCGGGCGAGAGCACGCGTCGATGTCGACACGATGGTCGAAGCGTTCACGGCGATCGACGCCAGCGGCGAGTCCTACGACCACCATCCCACCGACGTGGCGCTGTGGACCGCGCTGGCCGCCGCTGCGCCGGTCACGGCATCTGATCCACCGCTCGACGAGTTCGATCGGCCGGTCGCTCCTGCGTCGTTCGACGAATTCTGGGAGCGGTTGTTCGCCGGAGAGGTCGGCGTGCGCGACCTTGCGATCGACGACGTTCGGGTCAGGCAATGCCGACAACGAGAGCGATGCCGACTTCGTCATCGCGTCGCGTGCAGATTCGCTGTTGGTGTTCGGATCGATCTCGCCGGGCCTCGTCTCGACGCCCAATGAGTCGGTCTCCTTGATGATCGTGGTCGGGTTCGAGGAGGACGACGTCGCCGCCCTCGGCGAGACCGCCGACGGTGTGCCGATCAGCAAGGCGTCGATGACGCGACGGTTCATCGGTGAACTGATCTTCGAGCAGGCGAACATCGTCGCGGTCGACCTGACCGCAACCCCGGGCGCGGTGCCCGAGACGACGCAGCTGTTCGTGTCGAGCGAGGCGACCGAGAACGAGGTCCGTGCGGTGTCGGAGCGGTTCTTCGGCGACGCCGAGGTGATCATTGCCGAGCGGCTCACCGACGGCGTCGACGTCGTCGTGGTGTTGGGCAAGAACTTCCTCGTCCAGCGTGACGAGTTGCTCGAGATCGAGCGGGCTGCTGCCGCCGAAATCGAATCATCCGACCCCGACAGCGAGGCCGACTTCGATGTGTCGGGAGCGGATGCCGAAATCGACGGTGATGCTGGCGGGGATGGTGACGATGACTCCGGCGAGCCGGCCGACGACCCGGTTCCGGACACATCCAGCGATACCGTCGTCGACGATGGCTGACACGGAGATCCCTGGCGTGGACGATGCGCCGATCGACGACGATGGCGAATCGCTCGCCAGGGTGATCGCCCGAACCGCCGACGACAAGAAGGGCGACGACATCGTCGTGCTCGACGTCGGCGACGTGCTGGCGATCGCCGGGTGGTTCGTGATCGTGAGCGCATCGAACAGCCGCCTGGTCGAGTCGCTGGCCGGTGACATCGAGGCCGCGGCCAAGGCCGAACTCGGTCGGAGCCCGGTACGCACCGAGGGCCACCGTGAGAAGCAGTGGATTCTGATCGACTACGGCGACGTGGTCGTCCATGTGTTCCACAAGGAGATGCGCGACTTCTACGAGATCGAACGCCTCTACGGTGATGTTCCTCGTTTGAAGTGGAACTGACGGCGATATCATCCGCTCTCGCACAATTTCGGGGCTATAGCTCAGTTGGTAGAGCGCTTCCATGGCATGGAAGAGGTCAGGAGTTCAATTCTCCTTAGCTCCACAAAGAAACCCCAGGTCAAGGGCCTGGGGTTCTTTTCGTTTTCGGGCTCGGGGGTGCCGAGGGGTGCACCGAGGGGTGCACCGAGGGTGCAACGCTGCAGCGTTGTTTGTGGGTGTTGCAACACCCGTAGAGCCACGCAAACGGACGCTCCGCTATCAGGGTGCGGGCGATTCCTGCCGCGGTTTGCCATTCACCGCACCAATGGTCGTGCGCCACGTCCCGGGAAGGGTGTAGCAGATCTCACCCGCCGAGCCCGTGTCAGCGGCGGTCAGTCTCTCTCGCTCGGACCGCTCGGGGAGATAGGCCGCCGACGACAACAAGGATCAGGAGCCCAATCGGCCCTAGAAGTAATCCGAGGATCAGCCCCAACCACTTGAGGTCGCCTCCGTAGTTCTCGCCGATGCGCCAACCGAGAGCGCCCCAGATCGTCCACCACACCACGAGGACGACAACCCAACCGGTGGTCTCGTTTGTCGCTGCCGCGAGTTCGCCAGTCATGCGGACGACCGTAGTGCCGTGAGAGCCGTCGAAACCGATGCTCCGCTACCGGGGTGCCGACAGCACCGACGACGGGCCTAGAACGCGAAACACCCCCGCGCCATCCTGAACGACGAACGCGGGGTGTTCCAGTGGCGGCACTCCGGCCGGCGGTGCCATGAAGAACACTGCCGGCGGGATATGGCCGCCACGAGCTACGCGGTCGTGGGAATATCCAAGCAGCGGGCCGCTGCGATGTTCACGACCTCGGCACCGGTACGGAACTGCAGGAACAAACCCGACTGACCGGATGGGCGTCCGTTCGTCGTCGAGAACAGTTGCTCGATGAACTGCACCGTCGCACCGACACGGTCGACGATGATGAACGCCTCTCGGATGTCTCCGTAGATCAGCGCATAGTTGTTCGCAGTGGCGGCGGCGTCGATCGTGCCGTCCATGTCGGAGCACTCGTACCAGCGTTTGCCGAGGAGCATCGGCGGCGTGTCGCGCAGCTCGGGAAACTCGTGCGCCCCGTTCGTCGTTTCCATCTGTCGGAACGTGTTCGCCGTCGCAATATGCGAAAGCCACGAAGCGTTCGCCGAGAAGCGGGCCGGGAGCGCCGACTGCAGGCTGTACGGGTCGGCAGCGTCGAGCGCTTCGGAGCCTCCACCGTTGATCTCGCTTGCGGTGCCAGCGAGGCCGGTCACGATGCCCTGCGGTGCCGCTGAGCCGTCGCCCGTCGTGAACGCGGTCGCCTGCAGGTTGTCGGCCGCGTCGAGGCAGATCCGCGTCAGCTCGTCGAAGAACCCCGGCACGTCCTGGCCGACCTCGTGCGAATACGGGACGAACACGTCACCGCTGAACACCGGAATGCTCGGGGCCGTGAGTGTCGGTGATCCGTCCGCGGCCTCGGCGGCCTCGGCCCGCCACTCGGCGGTCGCACCAGCCGAAAGGACTCCCTGCCATGCGTTCGTGGTCGTCTGCACGGTGCGGGCGAGTTGGCGCAGCGGATTGTTCGACCCGGCCGAGCTGAGCATGATCGCCGGATCGAGCGTGAGCGGGATCATGTGCCCACCATTGGCGCCGGTCGTCGACATGGCCCGGCCTTCGAGTTCGGCTTGCACGGTGGCAACGGCTCGGTAGGCGTCCTGCTCGGCCGCGGTCCACAACAGGTGGCCGCGCCTCGGGTCGGACGCCAGCTTGGCGAACGCACCCCGATATTCGGGGTCACCTGCGGCAGCAGCCCAACGGGCAGCGATCGAACGGTCACCAGCCTGGCCGGTTTCGATCAGTGCGGTTGCCTTCTCGGCGGCATGATCCGGGAGCAGGCCGGAGCGGTGCGCGGCGTCGATCGTTCGAGCGGCCGCGATCCTCGTCAGGGCCGAGCGAATGGTCGGCACGGTTGACGTTGAAGCTGTCGCCCCAGCCGGAACCGGGGCCCTCCGCAGGGACGGTCGGGCGGCCGGCACGAACCTCGGCGAGCAGCTCGCCGCGTTGCTCTGCGCGGTTCTTCTGCATCGCACGCTTCACGTCGTCGAGGCGCTGAAGCTGGCCGGCGGTCGGGTCGTCGAGCACGGCGAGGTCGTTGTGTTCGAGCGCGAGTTCGTTGTATCGGGCGGTGAGGGACTTGGTAGTCATCGGGACTCCTTCGGGAGTTGAGGTCACGCCGGGGCGTGACGGGTCAGAAACGTCACGGCGTCCCGGCGGCGGCCCCGATGGGCAAGCGCCGGCGAGTCGGAGCAGTCGGAGCGGCATACGCAAGTCCGACGGGCCGACTGGCCTGACAACAGATTAGCACGCTGTCCCAATCGTCGCTCGGGCGGTCAAGCTTCGCCGTCGACGGGCGGCTCGACAAGCATCTCGGCGGCAGACCAGTCCCGCGGATCGGTGAACCCGAGCCCGGCCCGGTCAAGTTCGACCAGCGCGACCGCTTCGGGAAGCGTCGGGGCGTCGGGGTCGACGAACCGCCAGACCGACCGGCCCGTTTCGCCGGCCTCGACCATCTGCTCGGCAGCCTCGAACCGGACCTTGTACGCGGCCCGGATTCTGTCGCCGTGGGCGGTCTCGAAGTCGGCAAGCTCTCGGCGCAGCGAGCGGACATCATCGTCATTCATGGTTGGGTGCTCTTTTCGGTTGGTCGGTTGTTGTCGAGACAGCGGGCGAGTTCTAACCGGCACTCTTCGAGCCACGCCCAGACGGCGGCGCGGTGCTCCTCGCCCGACAAATCGAGTTCGCGGTGAGTCGCGGGCGGCAGCACAAAGCCAGCCGCCTCCCACGAGTCGAAGATCTGCGCCACGCGTCGAAACCATTCGTTCACGGGGCCGCGGGCGACCCGACGGTGCCGACGTCCGAATCGGAAAAACGCAGCCAAACCAGCCTTATCCGGCGACGTCGGCAAACCAGCGTCGTCGTCGTCGGCCACAACGCGCCGATGGATGCGGTCGAGTTCCTTGTCGACCAGCCGCAGCTGGTTCGACATCGGCGCCACGGTGTAGGCCGGCGTCCGGTCGTCGGCGAGCTGCGCTTCGAGGCGGTCACGAGTGGCCCTCAGGCGGGCGATGCGGGCATCGTCGGGGTCTGGCGTCATGGCTTGCTCCAATTTTCAAGGGGTGTCTGGCTGGGGACGTTTGCGGGGCGGGGTGTCGAGGGGGGTCGGGTTGGTTGTGTTGGGTGGGTGCCCCCCCGGGTGCGGTGTTCATCGGCGCTTCGCCGCTGCTCGTTGCACGCGTCGGGCGTTGCGTTGTGCGTTGCGTCGGCGGGCGTTGCGTCGGAGTCGGCGCGTGTGTCGGTCATGTCTGGGCATCGGTGAGTTCGAGTCCTTCGCCGTTGAGCTGGTCGTGACTGCGGCGATGAGTTCGGCGGTGATGGTTCGGGGTAGGTAGATCTTGAGGTCGGCGAGTGCGTCGGTGATGGCTCGTTGTAACGGCCACCAGTCCGGCACGTATTCGGCGAGTTCGTCGGCGGGTGTCGACACACCATCTCCCTGTTCCGAGCCGACCGGGGCCAGTGGGGGTGTTCGTTCCTCCACACCCCCCAACTGTTCCCACCGGTGGGGGCACCTGTTCCGACCTGTTCCCGTGTCTGTTCCCTTCCTGGTCAGCGCTCATTTCGGGGGCACCTGTTCCGTGGGGTGTTCCCGTTGCGTCGATCCGACCTGTTCCCGCACCTGTTCCCGGTGATTCTTCCGGTATCGGATCGCGGCTGAGATCACGGTGTCGGCGCGCTTTCACGTCCGCGGCCTTGAGCGCTGCGCGGACCTTGCCGCGCCCGTGGTCGAGGGGCACTCCGAGGTCGTTGAGCGATACGCGGCCAGTGCCTCGGTTCCATCGGGCCACGCCGTGTTCGTTCGTCGATACGACACGGGTTCGTCTCCGTCGAGGCCGACGACGGACAGTGTCCACTCTGGCGGGTACGCAGATGTTCGGCGGTGGGTGGTCTTGAGCTTGACCCCGTTGTCGGTCCGCTTGAGCTGAACGACGGCGTCGGGCTTGTCGACCTTGACCGATGACCCACGCGGGCCGAGGGTTTCATCCTTGCCCAAGTTGTCCGACGGTGAGGACCGCGACGCCCGCCCGCTTGAGCGGTGCGATTGCGTGCAGGTAGAACGCCCGCCAGGTGGTGTCGTCTTTCTCTGGGCCGGTCACGGTGCCGTTGATTCCGTCGATGACGACGAGCCCGGCATCGAGTTCCCGAGCGGCGGCAAGCAGTGTCTGACCGCCGGTCTCAGTGTCGAGGCGGGGCGGGATGTCCGAGCGCGTGAAACCTCGTCAGGTCGCACGGTTGGAATCCTGCGGCCACGATTCGTTCGTGCAGGTCCACCCGGCCCATCTCGGCATCAACGTGCAGGACGGCAACAGGTGCCGCGCTGTGGCGGTCGAACGGCTCGTGGCCCTCGCTGACATGTAGTGCGACGTTGAGGATCAGCTCGGACTTGCCTGCCTTCGCGGGCGCGACGAGCGCTGTCCATCGGCCAGGGAGCGCGAGGCCTTCCACGATGGCGTCATCGCTCTCGTCGATCCTCGCCCAGTCGATCAGCTCAAGGCGATGTGATCCCGCGGCGTCGCCCGTCAACGCGCGGTCGTCGATTGCGGCCTGGATGCGGAACGCTTCGAGCCGCTCGTCTTCGAGCCATTCGGGCGCCGCGGTCATGCTGCACGCTCCGAGCGTCGGCGGGCGTCGAGGCGGGCCTGCTCAATTCGCATCGACGAGATGCGTTCCTCGCACCAGCCGCAGCGCTCACCGATCGGGCCGACCCATCCCGCCCCGCACGCCGAGCACAAGAGTTCCGCCCATCCACTCCCGAAGTCCTTCCGCAGCGGTCCGACCTGGGCGCCGTAGCCGACACCGGACAGCGAGCCGGCGTGCGCGGATGTCGTCGAGGATCTCGTCTGCGCAGCGGTGGCAATAATCCACCGTGACGAGCGTCATGTCGGCTGGCCCCTGGCAGGATTCGCACACGCATGTCATGACGTCACCGCCCACTCTTGGAGCTGCTGTCTCTCGGCGGCCTCACGCGCGATCACGTCGTCGAATGCGGACACGTCCCAGAACGGGGCGAGAGCATCCCGGTACGCCGCGACGAGGTCGGCCGGCGTCATCGCTTCGAGTTCGACCTGCACGAGTTCGCCGTGTCGAGCGACGAACGCCACGGCCCTCGAGTCGGTCCTCTTGCCCGGCGCTGTCGGGAGCCCTTCGGCCTGTTCGGCGGTGAGTGCGACACGCTCGACGTGCTCCCACGCTTGCGCTGTCCGGTCAGTGAAGTCCCGCACAATCTCCTCGCCCGACGGGTCGTGGTCGGAGGCGATGAGCAGCACCCCCGGTCGCTCGGTCCGCTCGACCGAATCCGCGACCTTGTCGGCGAGCGTCTGCGACGAGAAACCGCCGAGCGCCACGATCGGGATGCCGGTTTGCCCGAATGCCTGGGCGAGTACCGGCACGAGCGTTCGCTTTTCGATGGCGAGCACCAGCGAGCACGCCTGACCCTCGGTGCGGTCTCGTCGGTAGTAGCGGGCGAGCTGGTCGACAGCGTCCGACGGGGACGTGTCCCCGCGCCAACCGTCGAAGCTGCGAGCGTCCTCGGCGAGCGCCGGGAACATGCCCGCCCGTCGGGCCTCGGCAGTCCGTGACGACAGCGTCTTATATGCCGTGGACGTGTTCACGTAGCCGAGGTCCGCGGCGTTGACTACGAGCTGATAGTGCAGCCCTCGCAGCGTGAGCACGTAGACCGAGGCGGCGATGATCTGGTGGGCACGATCGAGGACCGATGCCCAGTTCGTTCGTTTCTTGCAGTTGAGCGCGTTGCCGAAGTCGCAGGGGTGAGACACCCTCGGTGTATCGTTGTGGGTGATCCGGCCGCCACGCTTGATCTCTGTCCCGCCCTCGGTGTTCTCGCCGGGGGCGGCGGCAACAGGGCCGGTCATGATTCCGCCCCGTTGCTCGACGGCTCGAAACCGACGAGCGCGTGCACGTCAGCGATCGGGATGCGGGTAGCTGCGCCGACCTTGAATCGACGGAGTTCGCCCCGATTGATGAGGTTGTGAACGGTCTGTCGGGTGACACCGAGCGCCTCGGCCGCCTGTGCGGGGCTGTACGCGATGGGCTGGGACATGTTGACCTCCGAAGGTCATATGTCCGCTTTCCCTGCGGCCCGCCTGTTGTAGCGGTTTGGGCCATTCCGGCCCGGGCGTCTCTTGTTTGCGAGAGTGTACTACGTGCGTCAGCGATGACTTGGGATGGTCGGCAATTGGCTGCGGCGTTCGCCGTGTTTCGTGCACCACGTCGTGAACGTCGCGTCCGCAGGAATCGTGCGGAGGAATGCACAGCGCACCACCGCCCCGTTGGGTGCCTTGAATCGGTAGTCGTGTTCCTTGTAGATGGTTCGAAGCTCGTCGAGCGGCCGAGGGATGCGGGGCGAAATCACCATCACGAGCGCCCCGGCGGGCGTGAACCACTGCCAAACGAGAACTTGCCGGCACCGGCCTCGGTTGCCGTCGCACCTCGTCTCGGCGTCGGCATCGCGGGCCTTGTTGTCCTCGCCGAGCACGTGGGCGAGGTACGCGGCGAACACGTCGGGGCAGTCGTGGCCCATCTCGGGCAGCTCGAATGTCATGGCGTCGCCTCGGCCGTGAACACGTCGTCAAGCACACCGACGGCGGTATCGACTGCGGGTCGGACACGGTGCCGATATGTGGCGTCGAGCATGCGGGTCGAGCGGTGGCCGAGGAGGTCGGCGATTCGTTCCAAGGTCACTCCCGCATCGTTGAGGACGCTGGCGGCAGTGTGTCGGAGTTCGTTCGGTGACACGTCGGGCACGTCGGCCCGTTCGCATAGCGCGGTCAGTTCTCGTCGCATGTTCGACGGGCCGACTAGCGTGCCTCGCCTTGTCGGGAACACCAGCCGTTCGTCGCTCCATTCGGGTGCTGCCAGCCGCGCCTCGGCGACCTGGGTTCGTTGTTCTCGTAGCGTCCCGAGGGCGGGGGCGGGGAGTCCGATGGTGCGATATGAACCGGTCGTCTTGAGCTTGTCGGACATGGTTGGTCGGCTGCCTCGCATTCGCACACCGCGCCGAACGGTCAGCGTGCCGGCGTCGAGGTCGACGGAATCCCAGCAGAGCGCGGCCGCTTCACCGGGTCGCATCCCGGTCGCAAGCATCAGACGGAACAGGTTGCCGAACCAGTGCCCGTCGCAGGCGTCCCACAGTGCTCGTGCCTGGTCGGGGTTGAGCACTTGCCGACGGTCGCGTGTCGGTGCCTTGGGTGGGCACGATGGCGTCGCGTGCCGGGTTGTGTGCCAGCAGTCGGCGTCGCATGGCGAAGTCGAGCACCTCGACGAGCACCGAGCGCAGACGGGCGACCGATGAGCGTGCGAGGGGTCGAGGGTTGCCGTTCTTGTCGGGTCGGCCGTGGACGCCGGTCGCGATGTGGTCCAGTCCGTCCTCGATGGCGTCGGCGTCGAGTCCGCGGAGTCGTTTGCGGCCGAATTCGTTGTCGAGCACGTCGAGCGCCCAGCGGTAGCGGGTGAGTGTGGACGGTGCGAGGCCGTCGGCACGGTCGGCGAGTACACGGGTTCGCCATCGTTCGATGATGTCGCCGACGGTGGCGTTGCCGTCGGCTACGGCTTCGCCGGTCACGGCGGCCGACTTGAGTGCGTTCATCTTGTCGACGACTTCGGGTCGGGTGCGTGCTGTCACTTTGCGGCGTCGCCCCTCGATGTAGAGCTGTCCGACCCAGCGGTTGCGGTCGGGTTCTTCGTAAATGGTGCCTTCGCCGTTCGCTCGGTTGCCCACGGTGTTTGACCTCTTCCAGAGTGCAGGGGGTGCACCAAAGGGGTGCACCTGTGGTTGACTCTAGTTGACTATCGTATGCCTGTCTAGCAGGGATATTCCCAACACTGCACCCCTGAAATGGGGCTCGGTAATCCATGGCATGGAAGAGGTCAGGAGTTCAATTCTCCTTAGCTCCACAAAGAACCCCCAGGTCAGAGGCCTGGGGTTCTTTTAGTTTTCGGCCAACGGTGCCTGACGCATCCTTCGTGCATCCTTCCGAAGCAGAAAACAGGTACCGATAGCGCCACCCGGGGGTGGTCGAGCCGACACGAAACGCCGCGCCTAGACGCCCTTGCATGGCCCCTCGGTGACCGGCCGGAAGCTCGGTGTATTCGGTTTCGACGCTGTTGTGGGATCGTCGCGTGCGATTGTTGATGGACGTGGACGATCGGCTCTTCGATTCATGAACGTGGAACGGCGAGCACTGGTGGACGTGGCTCGCGTCGGCGGGTTGTTCGCGCCCCAGACACCCCTGGGCTCCAAGAGTCAAGCGGCTTGTGCGATTCTCTTGAGATCGATGTCGATTCGGTGTCCCCAGGCGCTGTTCTCGTCGTAGAGGGTGCGGTGGTCGAGGCAGCCGTGCAAGATGCCGACCCAGCGATTGGCGAGGGCTCGAAGGGCTTTGTGGTGCGAGTCTCCTGCAGCGCGTCGCCGGTCGTAGAACGCTCGTGCTCCGGGGCTCGCTGTGATGGAGGAGAACGCCCACTGGTCGAGTGCGTCAGCGAGTCGGTTTTTGCGAACGAACCGGGCGAGCGCGACCGAGCGGGTGCCGGATGCTCTCGTGATGGGTGACGTGCCGGCAGAGTTTTTGCGAGACTTGGCATCGGCATAGCGGTTCGGGTCGTCCCCGAACTCGCCGAGCGCCCGGGCTCCGAGAACGACACCGACACCTGGCAAGGAAAGGTAGAAGTCGGAGTCCGGGTGCTGCTCAAAATGGTCGGCCAACTCAGCTGGCCAGCACGTCGATCTCAATGTTGAGCGCAACAAGGATCGCCACACTCGATCGGGTGGTGGCGCCGTGGGCGCCCTCGACCGCTGCCGGGGCGCGCAGAGCGTCGCTGCGCAACCCGGCCGCAATCGCATCGGCGCGGGTCTCGATGTTGCGTTGCCGACCGGCTCGACGCAACACGGTGCGGATCTTGCCCGGCGTGAGTTTGGCTGCCTCGCCCGGTGTCGCCGCCGCTCCCAGCACCGCCAGCGTGTCGCGATCGGCCAGCTCAGCGAACGTGTCGAGCGCGGCAGGGAAGTACTCGCGCAGCGAGCTGCGCAGCCGGTTCGCCGCCCGAGTGCGTTCCCACACCAGGCTCTGATGGGCACGAGCAAGGATCTTGACACCCTCGGCCAGAGCAGAGTCGCCGGCGACCTGGCGGTGATTGTGACGGTCCGTGCGCACCAACTCGGCAAGCATCTTTGCATCACCCGGATCAGACTTCGCGCCCGACAACGTGTGGCGATCCCGATACCTCGACGCCGCTTTCGGATTGATCGCGTACACGACATAGCCCGCCTCGACGAGCGCATGCACCCACAACCCTCGATCGGTTTCGATCCCGACAACGACGTCGCTGGGATCGCCTGCGTGAGTGGCGACGAGGTCATGGAGCTTGGCCATCCCATCGATGCCCTCGGGCAATCGTTTCGCCGCCAGCTTCACGCCGGCGTCGTCGCACACGTAGACGTCGTGATGGGCCTCGGCCCAATCATCGCCAACAAATATCACGCTGATCCTCCTCGCTCGTCGGTCTGGAACTTCGAACCGGAAGGCCACCCTGCGCGTTCTAATGGATCAGTGCTCGAGGCACGACACCCCATCGGTGCTATCGGCAACCCTCACCAACCAACCAGGGCACGGTCTGGAGCCAGAGGTCAAGCCTCTGAATGTGCAAGTGCTCACCGGAAGGCGGCTCGGCCACCACACTGCCACCGCCAAGCGATCACCGCGTGATGTACCCCCATTAGAATGTGACGGTGGGTGGCGGGATCACCCTGCCGTCGGATAAGGAAGTGCGACGGATTCTCGCCGAGATCGACCGGCTGCCGACGATGGCGAGCTGACCCACTTCCGTCAGGGGACACGCCCGTTCTCGTTCAGAGCTAGCCAGCGTCCCATCCGTCGGTGGTGGCGACTGTGTTGGTGCTGCCACCGGAGATGCTGGAACGGGTGCCGGTGGCGTTGTTGTTGAACCCGCCTTGGACCGATGATTGGTCGCCGCTGGCTTCGTTGCTGTCGCCGCCCGACACCGACGCATCCGTACCGGAGGCGACATTTTCCTCACCGCCCGACACCGACGACGCGATGCCGCTCGCCGCATTTAGATCGCCGCCCGACACCCACGAGCGGGCGCCGCTCGCCGTATTTGAATCGCCGCCCGACACCGACGACTCGGAGCCGCTCGCCGTATTTGAATCGCCGCCCGACACCGACGACAAGGAGCCGCTCGCCGTATTTAGATCGCCGCCCGACACCGACGACAAGGAGCCGCTCGCCGTATTTAGATCGCCGCCCGACACCGACGACGCGAAGCCGCTCGCCGTATTTTCGCCGCCGCCAGTCACCGACGAGTAGACATCGCTCGCCGTATTGGCGGCGTCGCCCGACACCGACGAAAGGCTGCCGCTCGCCTCGTTGCTGCCTCCGCCTGTCACCGATGCGTTTGGTGCAGTGATGGTGTTGCTAGAGCCGAACACGACGCCGCCGTAGGAGGTGTAGGTGTGTTCGTCGCCGACGATGAGGTTGTGTGAGCCGGTTCGTGTTTCGTCTTGACCCGTGAGGTCTTCGTTGTAGCCGACGATCAGGTTGCCGAGACCGTTGACGTCACCGTCGGTGTCGCCGCTGCCGTCGACGATTTGCACGTTGACGCCACGGAATTGCACCGTGGGTTGGCCCTCTACGGTGAGCGCCGATATCGACGCCGTCTTGGTCTCCAATGCCGTCACTTTCGACGCCAACGCGGCGGACTCGGTCTCCAACGCCTCGATCCGGTCGAGCACGTCCCGGCTGACCCCGGCAGTTTCCAACGCCGACATCCGGTCATCGAGATCGGTCAACGACGACGGTGTCAGATACGCCACCACATCGATGATCAGATGTGTTGATCCGGCATTGTTGTACACCTCGAACGTGTTCGACGCCGACAGTTTCGTGGTGATCGCGTTCGGGACCGGCGGTCCAGGGACCGGGTTCATCGACGATGTGCCGGGCCACGGTCCGCTGTCCCACACCGTCAAGAACGTTCGCTGGCTGGTTTGGGCAGCGGTCACGTTCAACACCACCCCCGACGCATCTGCAGGAACGTCGCCTGCGCACTCGGTGGACGCGTCTTGGACATCGACGGTGTAGGTCTGCTCTGCACCCAACGGCGTGTTGCGGGGGCCGACCTGACTTGCGGGTCGGGTGTCGGCCAGCCGACACGCGGTGATCGGCACCACAGTCGTGTCCGACTCGCCCGGGGCGGCCTCGACACGCCACGCCGACATCACCACCCACGCAACCGCCAACGCCAGCACCGCGCCAGTCACAAACCAAACAAGCGAACGCACTCGCAACGTGATCGATCCCATCACACACCCCCAAGGTGAGCACCAGCCCGACCCCACGCTGGGCAGGTCAAACAAGACTGCCACACACCACAAGAACGATCGCCCGACTCGCCGTCGGGGCCTTCCACCCGGCGAGCCTTGGCTGGCCGAGATCGCAACACCATCGAGATCACCGAAGCACCGCGTCCGGGCCGGGGTGTCGCCGCCGGCGGCGGCGGTATGGCTCGCCGAGATCGGGATCTTCGTCAAGTCCGAACCGGCCTTATCACCCAAGGTGGTGCGGGCAGCGATCGAGCGGAACGACTCGCTCGCGGTGATCGCAGCCGAGCACGGGTGGTGTGCGAACACGGTCGTGGTGGAAATGCACCGCCACGGCCTGTTCACCGAACATCGACAACGGCACCTCTCGTGAGACTCTTCGTCGCGAACGGTGGATGTCGGCGTCACGCTGGGGGTGCTGCAAGAAAGGGTCGGTGTCCTCTGGTGGATTGGGGTGTGTTCGCGACGATCGCGCCCCATGACACACACCTCCATCACGCTGCGTTTGAGTTCGTTGATCTGGTTCGTCACCGGTGCAGCCGTGGCGCTGATCGTGGGGTGGGTGGTGATGTCGGCGTGGCGTGTCGAGGCCGCACCCGGCGACACCGACACCACAGTGGTGCCGATCACCGCATGCCGCCTGGTGGACACCCGGCCTGCCACCCAGGTCGGCCCCCGTGACACTGCGTTGGGTGCGGAGCAGAACTTCACCGTCGACGTGGACAACGCGTCGACAGAGTGTGCCGGCAAGGTGCCCGCCGCGGCGTCGGGGTTGGTGTTGAACGTGACCGCCGCCCAAACCAGCCAACGCACGTTTCTGACGGTGTGGGACAGCGGACCATGGCCGGGGACGTCGTCGATGAACCCGGTGCCGGGGCCTCCGGTGCCGAACGCGGTCACGACGAAGTTGTCGGCGTCGAACACGTTCGAGGTGTACAACAACGCCGGCTCGACACATCTGATCATCGACGTTGTCGCCTATCTGACACCGTCGTCGTTGACGGAGTTGAACGACCGGATCGAGGCGTTGGAGGCCAAGACCGCGCCGATGTCGGCACTCACCGTTGACGGTCATGCCACGGTGCAGTTCCGTGGCGTCAACGTGCAAGTCGTCGACGGCAGCGGCGACACCGACGGTGACGTCAACGGTGTCGGCAACCTGATCGTCGGCTACAACGAGGACTCATCTACTGCCGAGGTTCGGAGCGGGTCGCACAACCTGATCATCGGTCTCGACAACGACTACACCTCCTACGGCGGTGCCGTGTTCGGGGTAGACAACGACATCACAGCCCCGTACGCGACCGTGACAGGCGGTGTCGGCAACACGGCCAGCGGCGACGCTGCGTCGGTGTCGGGCGGTTCTCGCAACACGGCCAGCGGCTTCGCGGCGTCGGTGTCGGGCGGCTACGGCAACACGGCCACCCGCCTGACTTCGTCGGTGTCGGGCGGCGACGGCAACACGGCCAGCGGCCTCATGGCGTCGGTGTCGGGAGGCTACGACAACACGGCCAGCGGCCGAACTTCGTCGGTGTCGGGCGGATGGAGCAACGAAGCCAGCGGTGAGAACTCGTCGGTGTCCGGTGGTCGGAACAACACCGCTCAAGGCGATCAGTCCTCGATCCTGGGTGGCGACACCAACACCACGACGAACCTCGAAGCCGCCGTCACCGGCGGGTACGGCAACACCGCCAGCGGCAACAACGCCGTCGTCTCCGGCGGCGAAAACCGAACCGCCACCGGCGACAACGACTGGCGCGCCGGAGACCTCTTCGAGGAGAACTGACCACCCGGAACGGCGAATGGCAATCCGGCGGGCCTCGAAAGGCTCGGAGTCCAGTGCTCCGTTGGACGATCGCCCGCACCGCTCACCCGGGCAACGGATTTGAGCGGCTTTGAAGAGGTCTGATGCGAGGTCAGCGCTGCTCTGGATGAGCGATGACGGAGGTTCGATCCCTCCCCGGCGCTGACGTCGCATCAGGTCGTCTGGTGCGCTTCGAGGGCGCCCGTCATACCCCCGTGCGACGATCGAGCGCATGAGCGACGACGAGCGACCGGCCTGCAGCGTCGACGGGTGCGACGGCGACCGGTATCACGGGTTCGAGCGCTGTGATCGGCATCATCGTGAGCGGATGCTCGACCTGCCGCCCGGGGTCGTGCGTCGAGCTGATTGATACTGCCCGACCTTGGCCGGTAGAACTCGTCGCCGGAGCGAACAGGCGTCAGTCTTGTCGCCGGCCTCGACCGAGGAGCCGACCCGGGAGTGTGACGATGGCGCGCAACGTGTCCAGGATGCCGGTCACGGAGATGCCGATGATCCGGAACGGCAGCAACAGCAGCCACACGATCGGGTACAGGATCAACGCCAGCAATGCCACGGGCCAGGAAAGCACCGCCAGGATCAGCCACAAGATGAAGCTCATACCAGGGGCACCCCTGGTTCCCATCGATCTGACATCGCGGACCTCCAGACTCGCGTTTCCGTTGCCCATCATCCGGAGCACTCGCCTGATCCACCCAGGGCCGATGGTCACATCCCTCTCGACAACTCGGAGGGGCAGCCCTTGGTGCCCGGACCCTGAGCCTCGAAGACCAGGAGCTCGATGGCAATCGGTTGTCGGGTCAATCCCGCTCGAACTCGGCAACCTCACCAACCTCACATCGCTGGTGGCCAACGCCCCTGCCCCTCTGACGCTGTGTCAGGCGAGGTGCCGTCGCCGATGCGGAGCCGCCCCTGGCGCGCTCATTCTTGGGCGTATCGCACACAGCAGGCCGCGCCCGGGTGCTGACAAACAGCGTCGCCACCCGACGCCGACACCCGCGCCGACGCAGCGTCGCTCTGGGATGACCTGTCACTGGCAGAAGAGAACGAGGTTTGCGACTACATGAACTCCAAAGGCGTTCAGTGGACTGCGTCCCGGATGATCAAGGCAGCCGGATCGAGGCGTGCAGGCGGACCCGATCGTGCTCTGGGTCGAGAACCTCGGCACCGTCATGACCTGGGTGCAGCCTCAAAGCCGCCGACTCGCCCGTGGCCCTGTCATTGCCGCGGCGACGCTGTTCGTCTACGGGCACTTCCCCATAGCGACGAGTCATTCGCCCACATCTCTGCTCCGGGGCGATACGGGGACACACTCCACGGCTACGCTGGCGCGTCGACGGAAGGGGGCAAGCATGGCCGTCGACGATGATCGCTACCTGAGTCAGAACGACACCGTCCTGTGGATGATGGAGACCGACCCGCTGCTGCGGTCGACCATCCTCGGTCTGGTGGTGCTGGACAAGGCTCCCGACTGGGACGCCCTCACCGAGCGCGTGGAGCGGGTCACCCGCCAGGTGCCGGCACTGCGGCAGAAGATCGTGAGCCCACCGCTGCATCCCAAGACCCTGCGGTGGGTGGTGGATCCCGAGTTCGATCTCCACTATCACCTCCGCCGGCTCTCGCTACCGCCGCCGGGGGGCTTCAGCGACCTGCTCGACCTGGCCCGTACCAGCGCGTCCAGCGGCTTCGACAAGGCCCGCCCGCTCTGGGAGTTCACCCTGGTGGAGGGACTGGAGGACGGCGGAGCGGCGCTGGTCATGAAGGCCCACCACGTGTTGACCGATGGCATCGGCTCGCTGCAGCTGGCCGCCTACCTGTTCGACTTCGAGTCACCGGATACCGACGCGGACCTCCCCCCACTGCCGGGAGCCGAGGAGGACACCTTGCCGCCGAGCGAGTTGCTGCGCGAGGTCGTGGAGCGCAACGTCGGTGGAGCGGTCGACTTCGCCCGTCGCAACATGGTCTCTGCGCTGCCGGCCATGCTGCGCGCCGTACGCCATCCCCAAGACGCTCTCAACGAGACGATGGAGACGGTCCGATCGCTCGGACGAATGGTGGAACCGGTCGACGAGCGGTTGTCCACGGTGATGACCGAGCGGAAGATGTTCAACGAGTTCAGCACCGTGGAGGTGCCCTTCGGCGACCTCCGCCGGGCCTCCAAGGCGGCCGGCGGAACGGTGAACGACGGATTCCTGGCCGGCCTCACCGGGGGACTCCGGCGCTACCACGAGTACCACGGGGCGGAGGTCGAGGACCTGCGGGTGGCCATGCCGATCAGCGTGCGCACCGAGGATCACGCCGCCGGCGGCAACCACGTGACCGTGCTGCGGTTCAAGGTGCCGGTGGGCATCTCCGACCCGGCGGAGCGGATCCGAGCGCTGCACGATGCGGCCGCCGAGGTCCGAGCCGAACGTTCCATCGGCTACATCGAGACGGTCTCGGGCATCCTCAGCTGGATGCCGACGGGGTTCATCGGCTCGATGCTCAAGAAGATCGACTTCCTGGCCAGCAACGTGCCCGGCGTGTCGGTCCCGATGTACCTGGTCGGGTCGGAGGTCCGCCGGTTCTACCCCTTCGGCCCCACCGCCGGGTCCGCCGTCAACGTCACGCTGATGACGTATCGCGACCTGGCCTGCATGGGGGTCAACACCGACGTGGCCGCGATCCCCGATCAGGACGTGTTCATCGGGTGCGTCGAGGAGGGTTTCGCCGAGGTGCTCAGCCTGTAGTCGAGCGCGGGCGAGCCCGCCGCAGAGTGTCGAAGAGGTTTTTGTGTCCAGTGGCCATGGAGTTCCGAGGCCGCCACGACTTCTCGGGACTCGTCTTGAACGGCTTCGGGGCAGGGTGATGCCGACGGAACGTCCGGTCCGAACGGGAAAGCGCACGGTGTTGGTCCCGTTCGGCCTCGTTCCGCGTGATCGAGACCTTGGTCGCTGGTTCGCCGACGGTGAACCGACTGCGGGATGATCGGGTCATGCCCGGCGACGACCTTCCCGTCTTGCACATCGACCGGCCCGTCCTCGACGCAGACCTGGCCTATGTCGAGGGCACGGCACGTCTCGTCGGCTCGACGGACGCAGAGTTGGTGGGTGTCGCTGCCTCGGTGATCGGCATCGGCCACCGTTGGGACGCCGAACGATTCGCACGATTCCCGGATCTCCGGGTGATCTCACGTATGGGGATCGGGTACGACAACGTCGACCTCGCCGCCGCTCGCGCGGCCGGCGTGGTTGTCTGCAACGGCCCCGACTCGCCCACGGTGTCCACCGCGGAGCACACGATGATGCTGTTGTTGGCCGTCACCAAGGAGCTGCCGATCCATGCGGCGAGCGCAGCGGCGGGCCGGGGCGGGCCGAAGGTCGCCACGTCGCTCGAACTCGATGGCGCGACGCTCGGGCTCGTGGGCCTCGGGCGCATCGGTTCGCGTGTCGCGGTCGCTGCCCAGGCGTTGGGAATGAACGTCGTCGCCCACGACCCGGTTCTCTCGTCGAGCTCCGTCGAGGGCGTTGAACTGGTCGACCTCGACGAGCTGTTCCGGACAGCACACGTCGTCTCGTTGCACGCTCCGTCGATTCCAGCGACACGGCATCTGATCGACGCCTCGTCGATTGCCACGATGCGACGAGGCGTGTACATCGTCAATTGTGCGCGTGGTTCGCTGATCGACCAGCAGGCGTTACTTGTGGCGCTCGACGAAGGACAGGTGGCCGGTGCTGGACTCGACGTGACCGAACCCGAGCCGCTCCCCGTCGGCCATCCCTTGCTGGGTCGGTCAGATGTCATCGTCACACCGCACATCGCGTCGTCGACGGCCGTCGGTCGTCGCCGACTCTTCGAGCACGCTGTCGACAACGCACTGGCCGTGCTCGCCGGTCGGCCGGCATCGGTTGTGACCTGAGCCCGCAGGCGGCGGTTCGCGCCGAAGTGGCGGTCCATGGGAATGCGGGCGGGTGCGCCCCTTTCTTGCACGACGCAGGAGTCCGTTTGCTGCGATGCCGTTCAGGTGCGATCGCCGGGTGGCGAGCCCGTTTCAGAAACGACCGCCGTCGACGATGAACTGCTGCGCGGTGCATGCTGCGCCATCGTCGGCGGCGAGGAAGAGCACCATCTGGGCGAACTCGGCCGGATAGATGCGGCGCTTGATCGCCTGGTCGCGCAACGTGCCCTCCTCGCCCTCGGGAGTCCACCACTTCGTGAGCTGCCGCTCGGTCGCCACCCAGCCGGGCAGGACCGTGTTGACCCGGACGTTGTCGGGGCCGAACGTCCGGGCGAGCGTGCGGGTGATTCCCTCGACGCCGGACTTGGCGATCGCATACCCCGGGAAGAAGTCCTCCTGCATCATGTAGCTGCTCGATCCGATGTTGATGATCGACCCGTTCTGCGCCTCGATCATCCCGGGCGCGACGGCCTGGATGGCGAAGAAGTAGTGCCGAAGGTTCGTGTTGAGGCGGTCGTCCCAGTACTCGGACGCTCATGTCCTCCCAGCGTGTGGCGCTCGTCGCTGGCCGCGTTGTTGACCAGCACGGTGATCCGGCCGAGGTCGTCCTGGGCCTGCGCGATCGGCGGCCTGCAGCGCGTCGATGTCGACGAGATCGACCTCGTAGAAGAGCGGGGTGTGGCGCGGGCCGAGCGCCGTGCAGCGCTCGATCGTTTCGGCCGCCTTGGTCCGGGTTGATGTCGAGGAAGGCAACCTTGCGACCCTGTCTCGACGAACTGTTCGACGAGGCCGGCGCCGATGCCGTCGGCGCCACCGGTGATGAACACGGTGCGATCGACGAGCGACGGGTAGGACGCGTAGTCGGCGGGCGGTGTTGCGGTCGGGTCGGTCATCGTCGTCCTGTCAATCGATTCGGGGTCGTCCATCGGAAGTTGTGGTTCGGAAGTCTTGGTTCAGAAGTCGTACAGCTCGGCCGGATTGTCGACGAGCACTCGCCGCCGGAGCTCAGCGGTCGGCAACCAACGATCGCGCAATGCGACCAGTTCGGTCGGGGTCGGTGGGGCGGGCTGCCCAGGATGGGGCCAGTTGCTCGCCCACAACAGACGGTCGGGTGACCGGGCGATGAGCGCGTCCGCCAACTCGGTCACGTCAGCGAATCGCGGTGGCCCGGCGATCGACGACTCGTACGGTGCCGACAGCTTCACATGGGTGCCCTGGTCGACGAGCCGGAGCAGTGCGCCGAATTCCGGCGAGTCCTGCCGGACCGGCGGCATGAAGCGACCGACGTGATCGACGACGAGAGCGACGGGGAGTCGGAGCAACCGCTCGCATCGCGTCGCCAACTCGCGCCCGTTCAGCTGGAGCTGCACGTGCCAGCCGAACGGAGCGATATTGGCGGCGACCGCATCGAGCATCTCCCACGGCACGGCGCCACCGGGCAGCATGTGGAAGCGCGCACCACGAACGCCGAGGTCGGTGAGCCGAGCGAGCTCGTCGGTCGGGGTGAGCCGATCGACGACCATGACCCCGCGAGCGGCGGAACCGATGGTCGCGATGGCTTCGAGCTGGCAGGTGTTGTCGAGCCCGTACGTCGTCGGTTGCACGACGACCACCCGCTCGGTTCCGAGCTCGTTCTGCAGGCGGCGGTACTCGTCGGGCGTCGCATCCGCCGGGCGGATGATCGCCTCGGCGGCAGCCGGATGCCGGCCGTCGTAGAAGTGCACATGGGTGTCGCAGGCGAGGAGCATCACGTCTCGAACATCTGATCTCGAACATCAGGACCGAGACCGCCGCCAATACTTGCGCAGCCGGCTGGCGTGGTCGGCGTTCAACGCGCGCGGCGGGATCTCACCGGCGAGCATCGCCGCGACCTGTTCGACGCTGCTGAGCGCCTGGGCGTCTGCGTTCTCCGGCGTCAGCCCTCCGAGGTGAGGGGTGGCGACGACGCCGGGCATCGCCGCCAAGCGCGGGCGATGGCCGCTGGTCGCCGGCTCGTCCGACGTCCATTCCCAAGCCGCCCAACCGGCCAGAGGCCAACGCGTCGGCGACAGCCTCCTCGTCGAGCAACTCACCCCGGCTCACGTTGACCAGCGTGGCGCCGGGCTTCATCAGCGCGAGCTCGTCGGCGCCGATGAGTCGCTCGGTCGCCGGCGCACCCGGCGCCAACGGGAACACGACATCACTGCACCGCAGCAACTCATCGGAGCCGACGAATGTGATGCCGTCGAGGCCGGGATCGGCGACGAACGGGTCGTGGACGAGTACCTCCATGCCGATTGCCACCAGGAGGTCGGCGAGATACGCGCCGATGCTCCCGTAGCCGATGATTCCGGCGGTTCGCCCGCGCAGCTGGCGGCCGGGTCGCTGCACGGGCGCACGACCGGCCGAGTAGTCGACCGTCGAGACAGCGATGTTGCGCGCCGACGCGAGCAGTAGCCCGAGCGCGAGCTCTGCGGTCGAGGCGACGAAGCTCTTGTCGGCCCTCGCGACCAAGACGCCATTGGCCGATGCAGCGTCCACGTCGATCGTGCTCGTGTCGACGGCACACCGCAGGAACGCGAGCAGCTGCGGGAGCTGCTCGAACAGCGAACGATCGCCCGGCGTCGACCGGTGTGCCACGATGACGTCACAGCCCGCAGCCGCTTCGATCAACTCCTCGGTCGACAGGTCGCTCGCCGACGGGTTGCGCTCGATGTCCGCGATCTCTTGGAGGCGAGGGAGCGTGCGGCCGTAGTAGGCCTCGAGGTCCTCCGGATTGTGGGTCAGGAACACTCGTACGGCGCGCAAGCTACACCACCGGCACGTGCAAGGGATCGTCGACTCTCACTCGGCGAAGGGCGGGGCGGGGACGGCGAGCATCGGCGGTGTCGATCGTGATGTCGGTCATCGCTCAGACCCTACGGGAGCCGAGAAACACAGTCTCACGCGGCGGCTCGCACCAGGTCGCGCAGCTGGCGCATGCCGACCGTCTCGACACCGGCCTCGGCGAGCGCCGCCCGACCGGCTTCGCCGCCGTAGAACTGGCGCTCGAAGTCGCGTTGATGGGCGGTGTCGGTGATCGCCGACAACTCATCACCGCCCTGGGCGGGATGGCAGATCAGGTAGTTGAGACCGGCTCCGAGTTCACCGATGCGGCGAACGTTGTGCGTCTCGCCCTCGCCCGGATCGAATCCCAGCGAGTCGGCGTCGTAGCCGTCGAACACGATGAACCCGTCGGGATCGGGTCCGAGTTCCTCGACCCGCGGCAAGAAGAGCGGTAGCCGGTACTCGCGCCCGAGCTCGAGATAGACGTCGAAGAACTTGGGGTGGAACACCGTGCCCATGTGCGAGTCGAGATGGGTCACGTCGATGCCGGCTGCCAGGGCCGCATCGATCTGGGCCCGCAACTCGGCCCGCACGTCGTCGACGCTGCCGTGCTTCACGGTTTCGCGGCTGGTGCGGTGGAGATGCCCGGCGTCGTCGACGAGGCTCGGCACCGCTGTGCGACCCGCCACCGGTCCCCACCGGTACCCGTCGAATTCGGCGTTGAGCGTCAGGTGTACACCGAGGTCGACGTTCGGTCTGGCCTGCGCCATCTCGGCCGCCTCGCTGGACCACGGGCACGGCACCATCACGCTTCCACACGTCGCCGGCCCGGCGTCGAGCGCCGTGAAGGCGCCGATGTTGGCGGCATGACTCATCCCGATGTCGTCGGCGTGCACCACCGCAACCGTGGTTCCAGCGGCGAATCCGAGACGTTCCACGATTTCCATCCCCCAAGGCTCCCACACCCAGAGGCGCCGACCTCTCGAAAGCTGGACCCGACCTTGTTCGGCTGCCCCGCTCGTGCTGTGGACCTTGCCGAACACCCTGCTACGAGCGTTCGTGACCGTGTGACCCTCGGGCATCTTCGGGACCCTCTGTCCGCACGCTGTCGGCCCCGGCGGTCTCGGCGACCCGGTTCCAGAGTCGCGTCGCGCCGTTCGGGCGTGTCGGTCCGCTGTGGTCGTCGGGAGCTTGTGGATCGGGCGGGGTCGGCGATCGAGCCAGAAGCGGCCGTTCGACTCGAGCGCTGTGTCGTCGGCGGCGAGCCAGACGAGGGTGTCGGCGCCCTGCGCGGGGGTCCGCAGGAATGGGCCCATCACCTTGGCGAAGGTGGGGAGCCCGGCGTCGACGCCGGGTGTGTCGGCCCAGCCGGGGTGCAGCGCGTGGAAGGTGATGCCGCGATCGCCGTATCGTTCGGCCCACATCTCGTTGAGGGTGACCTGGGCGCGCTTGGCTCGTGCGTACTGCTCGGTGCCGTTGTAGTCCTCGGGGGTCATCTCGAGCCCGGACACCGTCAGCCCGGTCGCGTACATCCCACCCGACGACATCGTGAGCACCCGCGCCGGGGCAGACTCGGCGAGACGATCGAGCAGGAGGCTCGTCAGGAGGAACGGGCCGACGACCTGGCTGGCGACGGTGGCCTCGGTGCCGTCGGGAGCGACGCGGCGCTCGGGGTCGAGCGCGCCGGCGTTGTGGATCAGGACGTCGAGTCGGTCGTGGTCGGTGAGCACCCGTTCGGCGAGGTGGCGGACCTGGTCGAGGTCGCCCATGTCGGCGGCGACCTGGGTGATCGACGGGTTGCCGGTGGTCGCGGCCAGTTCGGCGACGGCCCGCTCGTTCCGCTCGGCGGTGCGGCCGACGACGTACCAGCGTGGCATTGCACCGGGCGAACTGCTCGGCGGCTGCGTAGCCGAGCCCCGACGTGGCGCCGGTGATGACGATGACCCGACCGGTGAGGTCGTAGTCGTCGAGCGGCGTCCAGCCGGCCAGCCGGCGGCGGGCCTCGTAGCCGAAGCGGGTGAAGCTCGTGACGATCGGCGCCTCGATGACCGCGTCGGCGATCTCCCGACCGTTCATGCGGCGGATGCGGCGACCCGCTCGCCGGCGAGCGCCTCGACGAGCCCTGCCGCGGCGCGGTCGCCGATCTGGTTGAACGTCAGCCCGAGCAGCGGGTCGGACAGAGCGAGGAGGCCCTTCAGCTTCAGCTCGGCGTCGTACGTGACGATCGAGCCGTCGCCGTCGGCCTCGACGGTGATCGTGTCCTCCGAGGTCAGCAGCGCGTTCTCGGCGAAGGCCGTCATCGTGGTCGACGCGTCGTCGAAGGCGATCGTGTCGTAGCGCAGCATCATCGTCCGGCCGGGCACCTTGACGGCGACGTCGAACGCCGCGCCCGGGCCGGGACCGTCGCCCTCGACCTGTTCGACCCGGTCGACGCCGGGATCCCAGTCGGCGAAGTTCGTGAGGTCGGCCATGTAGGCGAACGCCTCGGTGGGCGGCATCGGGGTGCGGACGTGAACGACGTAGCGGGCCATGATGAATTGAGCACTCATTCGACCCGAAGTATTCCGGTCCTGGTACGTCGTCGGTCACACCCGACAGCCATGCTCGGCCTTCCGTCGGCCCGACCCGCCCGCGCCGGACACCGGGGCTCGGCCGGGTCGGGCGGCGTCAGCGACGGACGAAGGGTCCGTTCGGGAGGAGTTCGGCGACGGTCGACTCGCTGATCGGAGCGTCCTCGTCGACCGAGCTGGTGTAGATCGGCATCGCCGGGCCACCGAGCTCGAGCGCGACTTGGAGGCAGGCGCCGCACGGCCAGGTGAGGTCCTCGCCGGTGCGGGGTGCGACGAGGGCCAGTTCGAGCGGTCGGGCACCGAGCGCGACCGTCGAGAACAGTGCGACACGCTCGGCGCACATCGCCAACCCGAGCGAGACGTTCTCGACGATCACCCCGGGGACGACGTCACCCTGATCGGTCAGCACCGCGGCTCCGGCTCGGAACTTGGAGTACGGAACGTGGGCGTTCGATCGACAGCCCCGGGCCGCGACCACCAGTGCGGTTGGTGTCATGGCCGGCAACTTAGCGAGGAAGACCCACCTGCTTGCCTGTCGAGACGCGACGCTCGTCGAGCTGACCTGCGAGTACGGCGTCGCCGCGTTCTTGCTGCTGGCCGCCGCCGACCATCTCCTCGTCGCCGCGCCGTGGTCGGGGGGTGCCTGGCAGGTCTACGCGGGCACGTTGCCCGACTCCCCGGGTGCACCGGCGGGGAGGGGCTGGCGGAACAGGCCGGGAGGCACGGGTGCGCCGGACCTGACCAGCGCGAGGTGCCATGACGGCGACGAGCCGAGTGCCCAGCGGAGTGCCCGGACGGTCGCCCGCCCGACTTGCTCACTGCCGCGCCCCGGGTGGACGCCGATGAGGTCGCGGACGGCCGGCTGAATCGTCGGGACGGCCGCGTTGAACAGCGGTCGGTATCCGAGCTTCACGCCGACCGGCAGCGGCGGGTCCCGCAGGAACCGCAGCGCGTTCAGCTTGTGCGGCCGAACCCGCCAGGGCCGGGTTCTCGGCGATCCACTGCGACAGCTCGTCGGCGGTTTCGGGAAGCGGTGAGGCGTCGAGCAGGGCGCCGATCCTGGCCTGTTCCGCGACGAACCGATCGGCCTCGGCAGTGGTCAAGCGGATGTGGGCCGTACGTCTGGTACGCGGTGAGGAACGAATCGGTCAGGACGTTGTGCACCCACGCCGCCATCTCCGGAGTGGCCGGCGCTGTAGGGCCGGTCCCGTTCGGACCTCCCCCGGACCGGCCGGTGGGCCGTGCGGACGGCGGCGACAGCGGCTTCGACCTCGGGGAGGGCTCCGTACGTGGTCTCGGTGACGTAGACCGAGGTCCGGTTGAGCCGGCCGAAGGGATCGTCGCGGTAGCGGGAGTGGTCCTCGACCCCGGCGACGACCTCGGGGTGCGCCGTCTGCACCACGAGTGCTCGGATCCCGCCGACGAATGCAGCGGCGTCGCCGATCACCCGCCACGACACCGAGTCGGGTCCGAGGAGGCCCGGGTCGCCGAGGTGGTCGAGTGTGTGCTCGAGTGCCTTGGGGCCGTGGGAGAACAGCGACGCCGTCGACGCGACGACCTTGTTCTTGATGCTCCCGATCATGGTGCACATGGCTACAGGACGGTCTCGGTTGGCGTCGACTCGTGCGGCCGGCACCCATCGAAGTCACGGCAACCGCCGCAATGCATCCACCGGAATCAATCAGGCACGTCCGCGAGCGACCAACCGCCCAGAACGGCGCGATCGCGCCGGTCATCCGGCTGTGGCGGGTGTGGCGGCGACGAGGAGGTAGCCGTCCTCGAGCGTCGGCGGTACGACCTCAGCGCCGGGAGGTGGGTTGCCGAGGCAACGGTGGCGGCCGTCGGCACGGCGCCAGGACGACGCGGATGTCGGGTGGTGGCAGATCGTCCTGCACCCAGGTCCGGCCGCTTGCCAATTCGGCGAGGTGTGTCGGCGTCCCCGTGAATTGGATCCGATGGTCGGCAAGCACCAGGACGACGTCGCCGATCGCCGCCTCCTCGGTCAGGTGGGTCGACACGACGATCGTCGCCGCCCGTCGCCGCTCGGCGACGATCTCGCGCAGGCGGAGGCGCTCGTCGGGGTCGAGGCCGGCAGCCGGCTCGTCGAGGACGAGCAGCGTCGGCGAGCCCATGATCGCCTGGGCCACTCCGAGGCGGCGGCGCATTCCCCCGGAGAGTTCTGCGATCCTGTCACCGGTCCGGTCGCGCAGCCCGATCCGTTCGAGCACTTCGAACACCTGGCGGCGCCGGCTTCGGTCGGGGCCGATCTCCTTGAGGACGGCGAGGTAGTCGAGCGCATCGAACACGGTCGACGCCTCGTTGAAGCCGATGTCCTGCGGGAGGTAGCCGAGCCGTCGGCGGATTTCGATCCGTTCAGCCTCCCGGGCTGCATCGAGTCCGTCGATGGCGATCGTTCCTTCGTCGGGGGCGAGGATCGTGGCGATGCAGCGCAGCAGCGTGGTCTTGCCTGCCCCGTTCGCACCGAGGACGGTGATGATTCCGCCTTGCGCGAGCAGGTCGACGCTGTCGAGCGTGGGGCGAGTGCCGTAGCGCTTGACCACGTGCTGGACGTGGAGGTGAGCGGCGGTCACGCGTACTCCAGCCGGTCGAAGCTGGTCCGCCGCATCAGCGAGACACCGGCGAACAGCATGGTCGCGACGAATGCTGAGGCCTGGCCGATCGGTGCGAACGCACCGAGCCAGTCGTCGCTGACGCCGCGCCCGATCAGTGCGACGAATACCCAGGCGCCGCCGACGATGGTGGTCGCGAGGCGCGGCGACAGGAAGGTCATCACCGCGAGGCTGCCGGTGGTGACGGCGAATGCGGGGAGCAGCCAGGCCGCGGCCATCGGTCGGGCGACCATGCTGAGCAGGCTGATCGGCACGATCACCGCGATCGAGACGCCGAGAACGGTGGCGGCGCGAATGGCGATCAGCCGCAGCCCGCGCATCGGTGTCGCGAGTTGGACTTCGTATGCGGGGTCGGCCGACGGCCCGTAGGCCATCGCGACGCCGAGTACCGGCACGAGCGGAGCGAGGACGAGCAGGACGAACAGGCTCTGGCGTGGTTCGTCCGGGTTGGTCGTGGCGAACCCGATGAAGACGACGACCGCCAGCGCGATGTACCACGCCCGCCGCAGTGCGGGTGTCGCGACGACCAGCCGTGTCGCTCGGGCGGGGACGTGAACGAATCGCAAGAGGCGTTCCATCCGCGAGGCGCGAGGTGCGTCGAGTTCGGCGGTGATCGCCCGCCAATTGGCGTCGAGGCGGGCCGGGTCGATCGGGCGGGGCTCGATCGGGAGATCGGTCATGACAAGGCCTCCTGGAGTTGCTGGCGGGCACGCATCAGTCGGGTCTTCACGGTGCCCTGTGGGACACCGAGCAGATTCGCCGCCTCCCTGGTCGTCAGGCCGTCGATGGCGGTCGCGACAAGGACGGCTTGCAGGTCGGCGGGCAGCTGCTGCATGGCGAGGGCGAGATCGCCGTAGGCGCCGCTGCCGAGCAGGACGTCGTCGGCGGCGGGCTGGTCGACCCCACCGGCCGACCCGTGCGCCCTGGCGATGAAGGCCGGATCGACCGGTGCCGCCCTCCGCTTGCGGAGCAGGTCGATCAGCCGCCGGATACCGATGCCCCAGATCCAGGCTCCGACATCACCGTCACCTCGGTAGGTCCTGGCCGACTTCCAGACCGAGAGGAACGTGTCCTGGACCGCGATGTCGGTCAGGTCCGGGTCGCCACATCTCGCCTGGAGGCGGGCGGTCAGCCAGCCGGCGTGGCGGCGATACAACAGTTCGAGGGCGACACGGTCGCCGTCGACGACCCGGGCGATCAGCGCGAGATCCTCACCGCGTCCGTCATCGCTCGTCGGCTGCATCATCACCATCCTTGTCGTGTGAACCGTCGCAGACGGTTCATTCGGTGGTCGGCGGCGGTTCGTGACGTCTGGTGCGTCACGTCTTGTGCGTGGCCCCACGTGCGACGACTGAACCGGGCGGGCGGGCCGTCACGACAGGGGAGGCATGACGATGACGCTCTCCACAGAACCACCGGCCGGTCGGGCCCCGGATCCGGCAACGTCCCCCCAGACACCGGCGCCCAGGTCGGGACGGCTCCGTCGATGGGTCGCCCCCGGTCTGGCGCTGGCGTTGATCGGGGCATCGCTGGCCCTCGACCTCGGCACACTCTTCGTCCTGCCGGTGCTGTTCGTGCTGATCGTGCCGTTCGAGAAGATGTGGCCCCGGCACCGGCAGAAGATCCGTCGACCCGAACTCAAGACCGACATGTCGCATGCGCTCGCCGCGCCGGCGCTCAACGTCGCCGGCATAGCGGTGGCGATCGTCGTCGGGTTGGTCAGCCTGGCGTGGATCCCCGGTCTGCTGATTCGCCCGCTTGTTTCCATGATCCCGCCGGTGGCGTCGCCGTTCGTCGGGATCGCGCTGTTCGACCTGGCGATCTACTGGGTCCACCGGTGGTCGCACGAGGTGCCGTTCCTCTGGCGCTTCCACGCGGTCCACCACTCGACCAGGACACTCGACTGGGTCAGCGGGTTCCGCAACCACCCGCTCGACGGCGCGATCGTCGCTCCGCCGTTCTTCCTCCTCATCGCCGCGGGATTCAGCGCCGAGTTCACGGGTGCCTTGGCCGTGATCCAGGTGCTGACCGGGCTGTTCCTTCATGCGAATGTGCGCTGGCGGCTGCGTCCACTTCACCGGGTCGTCATCACGCCCGAGTTCCACCACTGGCATCACGCCAACGAGGCCGACGCCCTCAACTCGAACTACTCGGTGTTCCTCCCGCTGTGGGACACGGTGTTCGGGACGTACTACATGCCGCGCAACAAGCGACCGCTCGTCTACGGAATCGGCGAGGACATGCCCGACGGGTTGATCCCCCAGCTGAAGCACCCGCTGCGCGGGATGGGCAACCCGCTGCTCCTGCTCCGCCACCCCATCCGCAGCTTGCGCGGCGGCTGGCGGTTCAGCCGGAGCCTGGTCCGAGACGTCTGGGGCTCGACCACCAGGCCCCGGACCCGCCGCCCGGGCCCGGGTGACCCGTGCCGCTGGGCCACCACTGCACCCTGCGTCGACCAACGCCGGTGACCGTCGGTGACTCCGAACGCGGCGCATCGGGGGTCGACGCTGAACGGATGTTTGCGAGACCGGGGCTGGGTCGGGATGGCTGTGGTCAGCCCGGGTTGAGCTTCGACACCGTGTCCGAGCCTGTGTTGGTGATCCAGATGTTGGTGCCGTCGAACGCCACCCCCTGCGGGGTGTTGCCGGTCTCGTAGTCGACTTTGGTGCCGTCGGCGGGGGTCATCTTCGACACCGTGTCCGAGCCTGTGTTGGCGATCCAGATGCTGGTGCCGTCGAACGCCACCCCGAACGGTCCATCGCCGGTCGGGTAGTCGACCTTGGTGCCGTCGGCGGGGTTCATCTTCGACACCGTGCCCGAGTTGGTGTTGGTGTTGGTGATCCAGATGCTGGTGCCGTCGAACGCCACCCCCAACGGGGTGACGCCGGTGTTGTAGTCGACCTTGGTGCCATCCGCGGGGTTCATCTTCGACACCGTGTTCGACAAGAAGTTGGTGATCCAGATGTTGGTGCCGTCGAACGCCACCCCGAACGGGCCGTTGCCGGTGGGGTGGTCGACCTTGGTGCCATCGGCGGGGTTCATCTTCGACACCGTGTCCGAGCCGGAGTTGGTGATCCAGATGTTGGTGCCGTCGAACGCCACCCCGTATGGCCCGTCGCCGGTGGGGTAGTCGACCTTGGTCCCGTCGGCGGGGTTCATCTTCGACACCGTGTCCGAGATGAAGTTGGTGATCCAGATGTTGGTGCCGTCGAACGCCACCCCGTACGGGAGGTCGCCGGTGGGGTAGTCGACTTTGGTGCCGTTGGCGGGGTTCATCTTCGACACCGTGTCCGAGTTGGTGTTGGTGATCCAGATGTTGGTGCCGTCGAACGCCACCCCCAACGGGGCGGCCCCGGTCGGGTAGGTCGCAGCCGCACCCGGGTCCTGATACCACTGCAACAACGCGATCTGATCATCGCTGATCCGGTTCACCGGCCCCGCCGGCCCCGGCGCACCGGGGACACCGGGGACACCCTGTGCACCGTCAGCACCCGGGGGCCCGGCCGGACCCGCAGCAGCTGGGATGTAGTAGCCCGCAACATCGACCAACACGTGACCGACCGTGCCATTCACGAAAATATCGACCTGCCCCGACGCCGGAAGCTGCACCGTCACCGAATTCGCAACGTTCGCGCCACCCGCCGCCCAGTTGATGTTCGACGTCGCCGGAATCCCCGTCGCGTCACCCGGACGAATCGACAAGAACCCCTTCGTCGCCGGTCGCACCACCGTCACGTTGAACACCGCCGACGTCGCCGTCGACGGCACCACCTCGGCATCGACCGCAACAGCCGGCGCCGGAGGCTGCGTCGGCACCGTCCCCGTCACCTGCAACTTCTGTGCGACACCGGACACGAACGGACCGGCCAACCCCACATCGGTACGGGTGTCCAAGATCGCGCGTCGGAGTCACCGACACGAACGACGACGGAGCCGACGACGTCGCGTCGACTGCGACCAGTCCCCCGGCCCCCAACGTCACCGCAACCGCTGCACCGACCGCAGCCCACCGTGATCGCCACAGCGATCCCGAATGCGCAGACCGGCGTCCTGAAATCCCGAGTGTGCCCATGCCTTCGAGCGTGCTGAACGTCTGGCCGTTTACGAAGAGGCGATGGTCACCAATCCCCCGGACGGTGCAGTACCGAGGGAATGAGTTCCCGAATGGTCTTGGCGTTCGGTTTCTCGCGGCACGGCGGGTGCGTCCGCAGTTGTCAGCAGAACTTGGCGAAGCCCTGGACGTAGCGTGGTGTGCCGCCGTCGTAGCTTCCCCGGTTGAAGTCGCCACCGGTCCACAGGCAGTCGGTGGAGTCGACGAACAGTTCCCAGCTTCCCTCGCCGTGCTTCGAGCCGATGTCCGGGTACCAGGCCAGGTGCTCAGGAGCGAGCGTGCTGAATGCTGCCATCCAGCGGACCGGCTTGTTGCTGGTCGCGCCAACGAGCGGGAACGACCGGTAGGCATCTTGGTACAGCCTTGTGGTCTCGTTGGCGTGGCTGCCCGAATACACGATGCCGTTGAGCGTGGCGAGGGCCTGGCCGTCGCCCCAGGGAGCACTGACCCACGACCGCATCAGTGCGTAGTCATGCGGTCGGTACACCTGGCGGCTGTGCTGGGCGCCGGCCTGCCAGATCTGGTCGTCGAGCGCGAGGACAGCTTGTTGGTAGCTGTGGTTGGTGCTTTCGATGCTGGTGCGGACCCACGGCTTCAGACCGGTGACCAGGTTGCCGTTGCCGGCCCGCAGCACCGCCAAACCAATCGACCACACGCCGTTCACGTACAAGAAGTCACCGACCGCGTAGACCCGGTCGGCGTCGGCGTCGATGTCGAAGACGATGCCATCGAAATGCGGAAGAAACGAGCGATCGACGTTGCCGGTGTCAAGATCGACGCGTGCCATCTGGCCGGCCTTCGTGATGACGCCGTTGGTGCCTGCGATGCGGGTGAAGTTGCCGCCGATGTAGACCTTGCCATCGTCGATGTCGAGCGTGCGGGCAAGCGGCCAACGGTCGCTGCCGGTGAGCGTGAGATCGACGCGCCAATTCGGGTCGACTGCTCCGGTCGCGGCGTCGAGCATGGCGACACCGGTGGTGTGCGGCTCGCCGTTCACGCTGGTGAACTGGCCGGCCACGATGAGGCGGCCATCATCGGTTGCCTTCAGATCCCAGACGTTGCCGTTGATGTTGGGGCGGAACGTGTGGATCCAGGCTCCGGTGGCGCGGTCGAACGCGGCCAGGAATCTCTGATCCTTGCGTTGGCCTGTCGCCGCGATCTCGACTCGGGTGAACTTGCCACCGACATAGATCGTGTCGCCGACCTCGGCGATTGCGGCAACCGAGATGTCGGTCTGGAAGAACGTGTCGTTCTGCTTGTTGATTCCGACGACGCCCGCCTGCAGGACCTCGGTCCTGCGTGACACGAGCTTGGGCATTTCCAGTCGGTGGGCTTGCTCGAGTCCCTTGTCCGAGACAGGGCCGTCGACCCGCGGTGCGCGGGCGTCAGCGACGTCCGATGGAGGGGGGCCGGAAACGAAGATGCCAGTGGCGGCGACCGCGCCGATGAGCAGGCTGCGCCACAGTGTGCTGCCAATTCGATTCGTCCGCCGCATGTTCGTTCCTCGTTCGACACCGCTGTCCGCCACCGGTGTCTTCGCCGAGCATAATCGGCATCTCGAGAAGGCGACCATCCGGGGCCGTTCGAGACCAGAGCCTGACACCCGCGCTCGATGACCCGCACCGGCGGTCCGTGTGGGTTCGCGCTCCAGGTGATCGAGTGCCTGCCCGAACAGGCGCTGGAAATCCCCTACAGACGAGATCGGCCAGGCTGATCCTTGGAGTTCTCGGTCAACCCCGGTCCGACGGGTGCCCGATGTCGTCACGTTCGTGGCCGAGCACCGCATCGACCGCGGCGCCTACCGTTGGCGCGAATCGCTCAGGACCGAACCGACGATGAAGGCCGTAACTCTCGAGGCGATCTTTCACCGGACCCTTCATCTCGGCGATGATGAACTCGATGCCGGCGTTGGCGAGGAAGTCGTCGAGATCGACGAGTTCATCGACCGCGGTCGAGTCGATGTCGGTGATCGGCTCGGCCGCAAGGATCAACGTGGTGAGCTCAGGGCCGTCGGCCACCACCGACCGCACGTAGTCGGCGAACATGCCACCGTTGGCGAAGAACAGCGGCGCGTCGAAACGCAGGATGATGATGCCGTCGATACGGCGACCCTCCGGATGACGGCTTCGGTCGTGATACCCACGCGTTCCAGGAATCTGCACCAGTTCCGCTCGGTACGGGCGCCAGGCCTCGTTGACGAAGGCAATGAACGACAGCGCGATGGCGATGACGATGCCCTCCAGCACCCCCACCAACACCACGCCCAGAAACGCCGCGATCGACAACAGACCCTCGATCGGATTGACCCTGATCAGCCGAACAACAGCAGGCACGTCGATGAGGCCACCGGCCGCGACAATGACCACCGCTGCGAGCGTCGACGACGGCAAGTTTCTCGTGAGCCCTGGAGCGATGAGCACGAAACCAATGATCAACAGGGCGCCGGTCACTCCGACGAGTTGCGTGCGCGCGCCGGCTTGCTCCGCCACCGGCGTGCGCGACGAGGACCCCGACACGGGAAACCCTCCGAACATCCCACTCGCAACGTTGGACAGACCGATTCCGCGCAACTCATGACTGCCACTGACGGTTTCACCATGACGCGCCGCGAATGCCCGCGACAGCACGCCCGTGTCGGCGAAGGCGATCAGCGAGATGCCCAGGGCCGGGCCCAAGAGCGAACCGGCATCGCTCCAGGTCAAGCCGCCCAAGGCAGGCGCCGGCAAGCCACGCGGTAGGGCTCCGACAACCGGCACTTCATCGTCCAAACCCGCAGCTGCAACCCAGATGATCGCCCCGACAACAGCGATCAACACGCCTGGAACACGCTTGAAGAAAAGACGTAACCCGACGATCAGGACGAGCGATGCGAGGCCGATGATCATGGCCGTCGAGTTGACCAGCCCGTCGGACACCCCTTCGATGGTGGCGCGAAGGTCGCCGACGACCGAGTCCGACTCATTCGTGAAGCCGAGAAGCTTGGGGAGTTGGCCGACGATCACGACGATTGCGATGCCATTGAGGTATCCGACGCGAATGGGCTTGGAGAGCAGGTCCGTGACGAACCCCAGATGCAGTACCCCGCCGACCAGCAGCAGGATGCCCATCATGATCGCGAGCAGTCCTGCAAGCGCTACAGCGCGGTCCGGGTCGCCCGCGGCGAGGGGCAGCACCGAGGCGGCGATGATCGGCGCGAGCGTCGAGTCCGGACCGAGAATCAGGATGCGCGAAGGCCCAACCAGCGCATACACGAGCAGCGGGACGATCGTTGCGTAGAGGCCCGTCTCGGGTGGCAGACCGGAAGCCTCTGCGTAGCCCATCCCGGCCGGGATGAGCAGCGCTGTCAGCACGACCCCTGCGAGCAGGTCCACGCGCAGCCACGACCGCTGATAGCTCGCGAGCACCTCGAGGCCAGGAAGCCAGTAGCCGCGGTCAGTTGCTCGCACAATGGCTTTCTACTCGGTATCCGGTCATGCTCTCGACCCGTCGTGATCGATCGACAGCTGCTTCGAGATCGACTCGATCGCCTTCCACTGCGACGGATGCTCGGGACGGGCCCGCCGACATCTCGAGCGTCGGTGGCAGCCGGGGGTCGGTGGCAGCCGGGGGTCGGTTGCGAACCCGCGACCGTCGTTCCGGATTGCGGTGATGTTCAACTCCACGCCCACCGCGTCGGGAGTCACCTCCCCGGCCGACGTTCTTCACCTTGCACCAACCCACTCGTGCAGCCGATGGTGCGGCTGTCCCAGAGGGAGACCGATTGAGGACCATCGCCCCTGGGCGGACGACCGGGCATTGAGGAACGCTTGACGACATGGCAGTGCTGACGAACACACGACACCGTTTTTCACCCACCGGGTCGCTGTGGCGGTCGCGTTGGGCGGCGGTTGGTGCTGCGGTTGTGGTGACGTTGGCCGCCGGTGGATTGGTGGCGGTCAACGCAGCACCGAGTGCGCCGTCGTCGTTCGTGTCGGTCGATCCGGCCCGGGTGCTCGACACGCGGACGAACGTCGGGCTTCCCGGCCCGTTCGTGTCCGGCGTCGCGCAGAAACTGAAGGTCACCGGAACCGTGCGGATTCAACCGCCGAACAACGCGCCGGCAATCAATCAGCAGGTCGTCCCGGCGGGAGCGACCGCGGTCACGTTGAACGTGACGGTCGTGCGTCCGGCGTCGAGGGGTTACCTGTCGATCCGACCCGGTGATGCATCCGGGACTCCTGCCACCTCGAACATCAACTTCGGTCCTGGCGGCCCGAACATCGCGAATGCGGTGACGGTCGCCCTCCCGACCACCGGGCCGACGGTCGGCTTCATCGACATCTACGTCAACGGTTCTGCCGGCGACGTGTTGATCGACGTTGCCGGCTACTTCCAGCCGGGCGCAGGGGGAACGTCATCGGGCCTGGTGTCCGTCGAAACGGGGCTGCTCTTCGGGCAGGAGACGGTGCTCGCATCGAGCGGACCGCTCTCACTGGTCTTGACGTGCGACCAAGTGGGTGGAGCTCGTCGTGTGCGGATCCTGGGAGCGACCACGGATTCGGACGCCGTCCTCATGGCGTCGGCCTTCAGCAACTTCGACGGGTCCCCCTATCTCCAACCCGGCACGGGCGAGGACAGTCGGGTGATGTTCGAAGTATCCGGACCTCTCCTCGGTCCCACCCTCGTCACGAACTCGCCCGGTGGCGGTTCGATCTCGAACTGGGTTGGAGGCAATTACCTGGGGATCGATGGTGACCTGTTGTTGCTCGGACTCGGCTATCCATCGAACAACCTCTTCAGCGATGACTGCTACGTCAAGGCAGACGTCCTCGTTCGCTGACGCCCGTGCCGGAACGCCGCATCACCGAGCCCGGCGTTCGAGCGCCAGGGTGATGGCAGGCCCGTGGGGATGATCGTGATCGTCGCGAGTCACGACGTCGAACCCGAGCGCATCGACCACGTCGAGCAGGTCATCGCGTTCGATCCACCGAGCGACCGGGCGAGTGCCACCGCTGAAGCCCGACCAGTCCAGCGACGACTCGTACCGATACGGGTGCAGGCGATACGCGGTTGATCCGGTGGTGCGGTGCTCGACCGGGTCGAACCGGTCGGCGAGTCGTTCCATGCCGAAGTCGTCGTTGTAGACATGGGTCCAGACCACGATCCTGTCGGTGACTCGGGCGAGGTCGGTGAGTACCGGCACGGGATCATCGAGGTGGTAGAGCACGCCGATCGCAACGGCGAGGTCGTACCGTTCGTCCGTGTCGGCGAGGAACGGCCGGAAGTCACCGAGGCGGAACGACACCCCGTCGAGGCCGAGGACCTCCTTCGTGACGAGGCAACGGAGATAGGCGCCGGTGTTCGCCTCGATCGCTTCGACCGACGCCGCGCCGAGCGCACGAAGCGTCGCGGTGTGGGCGCCTTCGAGCGGGCCGAGTTCGAGCACACGCGATCCCTCGACGCCGCCCAACGCCGCGACGCAGGAGGTGACCCGGTGGTCGTCGAACAGGTCGGCGAATCCGGTCGGGGTGTCGATGGGCAGCTTCGTGCTCCATTCGCCGGCGAACACGTCGACCGCGTTCGCAACGGACGGCGGCGACTCGAGGTAGCGGTCGTTCGGGCCGGCTTGCGGACCGGGATCGGATGGCTCGTCGACGGTGTGTTCGAACCTGGCGAGCCGGCGACCGAGCCGACCTACGAACGACCTGACCCGACTCTGCATGGCGGCTAGGCCTCGCGCACTCCCCAGCTGTTCCAATGGGTGACGGTGTCCATCGGGGGCCGCTTGGCGGGCTTGAAGTCGGTTCCCTTGGTGTAGCCGACGGTGATCAGTGCACATTGCGTCACCTCGTCGAACGGGATGCCCAACACATCGGCCGCTTCCTGTTCGTGCATGAGGTGGATGGTCGTCCACGACGTGCCGAGCCCGCGCTCACGGGCCGCAAGCATGAAGCTCCACACGCCGGGAAGAATCGATCCGAACATCGACGCCGCTGCCAGGCCCGGCAGTCCGTCGAGGCGGCCCGGGAGGCACGGGATCAACATCGCTGGAGCCTTCTCGAAGTTCTCGGCGAGATACTCCGCCGAGCTCAGGACCCGGTCTTGCTGCGCAATCCGGTCGGCGTCGTCGCCCTTGTAGGCGGTGGCGACGTTGCCCTCCATGTTCGTGTAGAGCTCCCAACCCTTGCGATAGATGTCGCCGAGCGCCTTGCGCTTGTCGGGGTCGGTCACCACCAGCCACTGCCAGGCCTGCATGTTCGAGCCGGTCGGCGATTGGACGGCCAACTCGAGGCACTCCTCGAGCACCTCGGTTTCGACCGGCTTGTCGAAGTCGAGTCGCTTGCGGACCGCGCGGGTCGTGCTGAGCACTTCGTCAACGCTGAGATTCAGCTTCATCGGATATCTCCTCCGGCATCGTGTGGTGCGTGAGCGTCGAACGCTAGTACCGGCGTTTCGGTCCGATCGAGCGCAAGCGTGCCCCGCGGTCCAGGTGAGCGAGTCGAGCAGGCGCAGTTGCATCGTGTCGAGCGGTGCAACGCTGTCACCGCTGACCGCGGTGGCGAGCTGGACGGTGTCCTCGTTCAGGCCGTCCGGGCGGAGCGATGACGTCCGACCCTGTCGGTGCAGTTGCGTCTGAAGCACACTCGGGGAATGAGCCCCCATCGCCCACACGAGACCGAACGTCGCGGGTTGCAGGCAACCGATCGGTTGGTGTCGACGATTCGCAGTTCGATCATCGGCGGCGACGAGATCATCGACGGCCCGTTCGGGCCGCGCCCGGTCGTCTACGCCGACTACACCGCGTCGGGTCGATCGCTCGAGCTTCATCGAGGACTACCTCCGCGACGTCGTGCTCCCGCTGTACGCGAACACGCACACCGAGGCGTCGGGGACCGGACTGCAGACGACCCGCTTCCGCGAGGAGGCACGGTCGATCATCGCATCGTGCGTCGGCGCGACCGACGAACACGCCGTGCTCTTCTGCGGGAGTGGGGCCACCGGTGCCATCGACAAGCTGATCGGCGTCCTCGGGTTGCGGATCCCGTCGGCCCTCGACGATCGCTACGACCTCTCGGCGCAGATCGCCGCGAGCACGATCGACCCGGTCGTCTTCATCGGGCCGTACGAGCACCACTCGAACGAACTGCCGTGGCGCGAGTCGATCGCCGACGTGGTCATCATCGACGAGGACGCCGACGGTCACGTCAGCCTCGACCACCTCGAGCGCGAACTCGTCCGCCACGCCGACCGACCGCTGAAGATCGGGTCGTTCTCCGCAGCATCGAACGTGACCGGCATCATCACCGACGCCGACGCCGTCTCGACGCTGCTGCACCGCACGGAGCGCTCGTCGTTCTGGGACTTCGCCGCGGCGGCACCGTACGTGGCGATCGAGATGGGCGACGGACCCGGCGACGACGGCGGAGCCGGTCGGTCGCCGTACAAGGACGCCGTCTTCATCTCGCCGCACAAGATGATCGGTGGACCGGGAACCCCGGGCGTGCTGGTGGCCCGGCGAGACGCTGTTCACGAATCGGGTGCCCGACGTGCCCGGCGGCGGCTCGGTCACCTACGTCAACACCGACCGAACACGACTACCACCCGGCGATCGAACATCGGGAGGAGGCCGGCACGCCCGCCATCGTCGAGTCGATCCGCGCCGGGCTCGTGTTCCAGCTGAAACATGCGGTCGGCGTCGACGCGATCAGCCGGCGCGAACACGACTTCGTCAGCCGGGCGATCGACTCGTGGGACGCCGACCCGAACATCATGGTGCTCGGCAATCACGAGGCGGAGCGGCTGTCGATCGTCTCGTTCGTCGTCCGCCACGGACGACGACGGCGAGTACCTGCATCACAACTTCGTGGTCGCCCTGCTCAACGACCTGTTCGGCATCCAATCGCGCGGCGGCTGCTCGTGCGCCGGACCGTACGGCCATCGACTGCTCGGGATCGACATCGACCGGTCGCACGAGTTCCAGCGCGAGATCAATCGTGGCTGCGAGGGGATCAAACCCGGCTGGGTCCGCGTGAACTTCAACTACTTCATCGACGAGGCGACGTTCCGCTACATCGTCGACGCGGTCCACATCGTCGCCGAACACGGTGCAGCGCTGATGCCCGAGTACCGCTTCGAACCCGACACCGGCCTCTGGCATCACCGCGACGCCCGGACCGATCCGGCGATGTCGTTGTCCGGCATCTCGTATGCGGACGGCGAGATGCGCTACGAGAACCGGCGGACACGCGGCCCGAGCGATCTCGCCGCCCACCTCGCGCGAGGCGCGTCGACGCTGCGCCGAGGCCGCGAACGCGCCAGTGGGGGAGTGTGCCGCACCGTCGACGACCGACGACTTCGAACACCTGCGGTGGTTCCCGTATCCGAGCGAGGTCGTCTCCCGGCCGTCGCAGTGATCGTCTCCGTCGGTGCGCAGAGGTTCGCACCACGGCGACACGTGCAACGCCGACGTGCAAGGGGTGTCTGACCCCGGGCACCCCGGGCAGGGGGTGTTTGGTGCGGTTGTCAGAGCCCGTCGACGATCGGCGCCCATCCGTCGAGTTGTCGCAGCACCTCGTCCCGATCGTGGGACGGCAGCGTCAGGACGGCGCGGTCGATCCCCTCGTCGAAGAGGTTCGCCAACCCGCCCCGGTCGGTGGTCGCCCCGAACACGCTCACCTCGATCTCGGTGCGGACACGGCCGCTGCGTTCGCACGCCTCGTCGAGCAGTGCGAGCCGGCTCGCGAGCGATGGACGGGCACTGATCGGGAGCCAGCCGTCGGCCCATTCGGCGACGTGGCCGAGCAGCCTGGGTCCGGCACCTCCGCCGACGTGCACCTTCGGACCCCGTGCCGTGGCCGGCTTCGGCCACGCCCACGACGGCGTGAAATCGACGTGCTCGCCGTGGAACTCTGCGACCTCGTCTCGCCAGATCGCACGCAGCGCCAGCACGGACTCGCGAGTGCGATCCCAGCGGGTCGTGAAGTCGACGCCGTGGTTCGCCAATTCCTCACGGTTCCAGCCGAACCCGACGCCCAGCTCGACCCGGCCGCCGCTCAGCGCGTCGAGGGTGGCGTACTCCTTCGCGGTCCACAGCGGATCGCGGGCAGCGAGCAGGAGCACGCTGGTGCCGAGGCGGAGGCGGGTCGTCACCGCGGCGGCCATGCGCCAGCGCGACCGTCACGTCGAGCAGACCGCGAGTAGACCTCCGGCAGCGGTTCGCCCGAGAGCGACCCCGGCCACGGTGTGTCACGCGACGTCGGGATGTGGCTGTGCTCGGGCAGCCACAACGACTCGAACCCGCGCTCCTCGACCGCTCGGGCGAGTTCGTCCGGGGCGATGCCGTTGTCGCCCGGCAGCAGCGAGATGCCGATCCGAGCCGTCGTCGTCATGGCCTGAAACGTAACGTCGGGTGTGCCGCCGGACGAGGCGGAGCCGCAGTCCACCGAGGGAGACGACATGCATCTCGCCGACATCGGCCGCTACTGGTCGACCAACCGCCCGGACGACGTCGGGCTGCGCTTCGAGGGGCGCTCACTTCACCTGGCGCGAGATCGATCGCCGCACCGACGAACTCGCCGCCGGTCTGGCCGCACTCGGCGTCGGGCCGGGCGACCGGGTCGGGTTGTTGATGAGCAACCGGCCCGAGTGGTGCGAGGTGGCGATGGCCACGCTCAAGCTCGACGCTGTCGTCGTCCCGATGAACGTGAGATTCACGGCGACCGAGGTCGGGTTCGTCGCGGACGATGCCGACTGCCGGGTCGTGGTCAGCGAAGAGCGCTTCGAGCCGGCTCTGGCGCAGCTCGGCGACCGGCGCGTCGTGTTCGCCGCCGACCTCGACGACCATCGCGTCGGCGGTGGGATCATCGATCGACAGGCGGGCGGGAACGACGCAGCCGCGTTCATCTGTTACACGTCGGGAACGACGGGGGATCCGAAGGGCGCCATCCTCACGCACACGTCGTGGAACGCCGGTTCGCAGGGTTGGGCGCAGGCGATGGCGCTCGGACCGACCGATCGGGTACTGCTGCCGTTCCCGCTCGCATTCACCGGAGGTCTCGCAGTCTGGCTCTTCACGTATTGGGCGGGGGGCTGCGTGGTCCTCGAGCGCGAGTTCGATCCCGCACGCGGACTCGAACTGATCGAGTCGGAACGGATCACCGGTCTCTTCGCCGTGCCCGTGATCTATCAGTCGATGATCGAGCACCCGAAGTGGCCATCGACCGATCTGTCGTCGTGGCGCGTCGCGTCGTCGGGGGGCGCCGCGGTGCCGGAGTCGTTGATCCGCTCCGTGCAGGCACGCGGCGTGCCGATGGCCCAGGGATACAGCCTGACCGAGGCGTCGGCCGCCGGGACGGTGCTGCTCCCGCACGACGCCCTGCGCAAGCTCGGTTCGGCCGGTCTGCCGGTCATGCACGGGCGGATCATGATCGGTGACGCCGACGATCGACCGCTTCCGACCGGTGAGATCGGCGAGATCCTCGTCGGCGGCCCGCAGAACATGGCGGGCTACTGGAACCGCCCGGCGGAGAGCGCTGCGGCGCTGCGCAACGGCTGGCTGCACACCGGTGATCTCGGACGGGTCGACGACGAGGGGTATCTGTACGTCGTCGATCGGGCGAAGGACATGTTGATCACTGGTGGACTCAACGTGTACCCGGCCGAGATCGAGCGGTTGCTCGCGTCGCTCCCGGGGATGAGCGAGGTCGCTGTGATCGGGGTGCCCGATGACCGGTGGGGCGAGACACCCGCGGTGATCGCCGTCGGTGACGCGGACGTGGTCACCGTGTCCGCCGTGCTCGACGCCTGCACCGCCGACCTGGCCGACTTCAAGTTGCCGCGCTACCTGGTGGTGCGCAACGAGCCGTTGCCGCGGAACATGTCGGGAAAAGTGCTCAAGCGCTCACTGCAGGACGAGTATCGCGACCTCACCGACGTCGGCGAAGCGATTCGTTGAGACGCCGGAACGTGTGATGATCGCGGTTTCGCAGCGGGCCAGGACCGGGCGTAGTGTCGACGTGCCATGCGCCACCTGATCGATGTCGAACTCGCCGGGTTGCTGCTCTCGGCCGCCCCGGACGCGATGGTGCTCGTCGACGGTGAGGGTGTGATCCTCCTTGCGAACGATGCGGCGACGGCCATGTTCCGAGCGTCGGAGGAGGCGCTCGTCGGATCATCGGTCGAGTTGCTCGTCCCCGACGACCTGCGGTCGGGCCATGCGACGCTTCGGGAGAGCTACGCGGAGGAGCCGACACGGCGGCCGATGGGCACCGGGCTGCAGTTGCAGGGGCAGCGGCGCGACGGGTCGACGGTTCCCGGTCGAGATCAGCCTCAGTCCGGTCGACCTCGCCGGCACCGTGATGACGATCGCCGCGGTGCGCGACGTCTCCGATCGGCAGGAGACCATGGAGCGCCTCGCGTTGCTGCGTGACCGCGAGCGGATCGGGCGCGACATCCACGACATGGTGATCCAGCGGATCTTCGCCGCGGGCATGTCGATCCAGGCGGTCGTCGGGCTGGTCGAGTCGCAGGACGTCCGCGATCGCCTGAACGAAGTCACCGACGATCTCGACGAGACGATCCGACAGCTCCGCCAGGCGATCTTCGAGATCGGGCAGTCGGACGAACGTCAGACGTCTGTCGAGCCAGCTCGCATCGATCGTCGACGAGCGGGCGCAGCACCTCGGCTTCGTCCCCGAACTCCGCGTCGTCGGTCACCTCGACGACCTGCCCGATTTCGTCGCGGACCAGCTGATCGCGACGTTGACCGAGTCGCTGTCGAACGTGGCCCGCCACGCCGACGCGACCGAGGCGCGAGCGACGATCGAGTGCGTCGGACGGCCAGGTCTCGCTCATGGTCGAGGACAACGGCGTCGGCATCGCCCGGCGCCCGAAGACCACAAGGTGGGCTGTCGAACATGATGTGGCGCGCCGCCGAACTCGGCGGGTCGTGCTCGATCGAGGCCAACCAGCCCACCGGCACGCGGCTCGTGTGGGAGGTCCCGCTGACGGTCGGCGACGAAGCGCTGAGCCGCCGCCGGCGGTCTCAGTCGTCGTGGTGGCTGCGTTCTTCGAGGCGGGCCGCGAGTGCGGCGGCCTCGGTCCGGCGTGACATCCCGAGCTTCGACAGCAGATTCGAGACGTAGTTCTTCACCGTCTTCTCCGCGAGGTACATCTCCTCGGCGATCTGGCGGTTCGTGAGCCCCTCACCGATGTAGTCGAAGATCCGCAGCTCCTGCGGCGTGAGCTCGTCGAGGCGACCCTCCTCGCTGTTGCGGAGGCGCCGCATGGCGATCCTGACCGCAGCGTCGTCGAGGAGCTGGCGACCGTCGTGCACCTGACGGATCGCCTCGATCAGGTCGTTGCTGCGGATCTGTTTCAGGACGAACCCCGCCGCGCCGGCGAGGCCGGCGTCGACCAGCGCCCGGTCGCTCTCGAACGACGTGAGGATCAGGCACTGCACGTTCTCGAACTCCGACCGGATCTCGCGGCACACGTCGATGCCGCTGCCGTCGCCGAGGCGGACGTCGAGCACGGCGACATCGGGCTGGCATCCGCGGACGACCTCGAGCGCGTCCTCGGCGCTTCCGGCTTCACCGACGACGCGTCATGTCGTCTTGGGCGTCGAGCGCCGCGCGTGACGCCCGACGGACGACTTCGTGGTCGTCGAGCAGAAAGACCCGGATCATTCCGCCAGTGTTGCCGGTCAGGCGCTCTCCTGCACAACATCGTCGTCGATCGGGTGCGGAACGACCACCATCGGACGCTGCACCTGGTGGAGCAACCAGGTCGACACCGACCCGAGGATCGCCGAGCCGATCGCGCCGTGCCCGCGGGCGCCCATCACGAGGAGGTCGGCGTCATCGGCGACGCGTGGACAGCTCCGTGCGGGGTCGACCCTCGACGAAGTGTCGCTCGATCTGCGGCAGCTCGAGCCCCGGCTGCTCCTCGGCGACTTCAGTCGACCACCTGGTCGACGAGGTGGTCGAACCGTTCGCGTGCGAGATCGCTCGCCTCGGGGAAGAAGAACTGATCGGCGCCGACCACGATCGGGGTGACGTCCCACACCATCACGCAGTCGATCACTGCCTCGGGGTCGGCGAACCCGATCGCCCAGCGCAGCGCGGTCATCGAGTTGTCGGAGCCGTCGAACGCGACGACCAGCCGTCGGGTCGGCTCGAACGGGTGCCTCGAGCGGGACGATCGCCGTCGGAACGGGAGCATGCGTGGCGCACTGCGTGCTCGTCGAGCCGAGCACGAGCCGGCTGAACCCACCGAGTCCACGTGAGCCGAGGACGAGCAGCGCAGCCTCGTGCGCAGCATCGATCAAGACCGACGAGGTCGGCCCTTCGCGCACGTCGGTCTCCACGTGGATCGCAGCGTCGTCCGTCGCTCCTGTCAGGCTCGAGCCCGAGCCCGGAGCGGATCTGACCTGCGGCGGCCTCGGCCGAGGCGCTGGCAGCGTGCTCGACGGCGCGGACGTCCCACGAGGGAGCTGACGGGCCCATCGGGGCCAGCGACGGCACGGTCGGGATGTTCCATGCGGTGGCGATCCGGATCGTCTCGAGCGCGACCCGGAGCGTGCTGAACGGCCCACGATGCGGCGTGGCGGGCACAGTCGGAACCGTCCGATCCGAGCACCCAGATGCCGGACGTGTGCTCTGCCACGGCACTCGGGGCCGAGGCTCGAAGACGAGTTCACGTCGCTCATGCTGCTACTTGACGTCACAGAGGTCACATCGTGTAGGGCCGAAAGTCATGGACTGGCGGTCGCGCCGGCCGCAGGTCGACCGACTCGAACAGGACCTTCGGCGGTATCCGACCGCTCGTGGCGGTCAGTAGGTTGCGAGTCATGAACGACGCAACGGAGACGGGCGGCTCGATGTCGGGGGCGACCGATGAGGCTCCCGCGACCCGGTGGATGGTCGGTGTCGACGGCTCCCACGACGCGGCGGCGGCGTTGCGCTGGGCGGTCTCGATGGCGGAGGGACACGGGCGCCGAAGTGGTCCCGGTCTGTGCCTGGCACGTTCCGCTTCCGATCTTCGCGCTCGCGGGTCGCCGAGTGGCCGACGTCGACCGGATGGGTCTCCGGGCGACCGCTGAGGTGGCGGCCACCGAGACGATCGACCTGGTCGGCGCGGGCGACGCTGTCGCGGACCTGCTCGTCGTCGAAGGTCACCCGTCCGATGCGCTGCTCGGACTCACCGGACCCGGTCAGGTCGTGGTGGTGGGTCGCCGTGGGATCAGCGAGATCCGCCATCGCGTGCTCGGCTCGGTGAGCCGCGACCTCGCCACGCACGCGGACGGGCCCCGTCGTGATCGTGCCCGACACGTGGGAGCAGCGCCCATGTCGCAGGATCGTCGTCGGCTTCGACGGCAGCGACCACGCGCAGGCCGCGTTGCGCTGGGCGATCCGGCAGGCGCCTCGCGTCGGCGACCGTGTCGGCGCTGATGGCGATCGACGTGATCCCATGGCTGAAGCCCGAGCTGGTCGTCGAGCGTCACCCCGAGTACGTCGAGTCGGCCGAGACCCGGATTCGAGCGGCCGTCGACGAGGTCGATCCCGGACGGTCGTGCCGACCGCGACGTGGTCTTGCACGGACCGCGGCAGGCGCTGACCGACGTGATGTCCGACGCCGATCTCGTCGTGCTCGGCCCGCGGGGTCTCGGTGGGGTGGGGCGAGCCGTGCTGGGATCGGTGACGACGTGGATGCTCCACGAGTGCCCGTGCCCGGTCGCGGTCGTCCCGAGCTGACGCCGTCGAACCGCTCGCCGATCAGCCGGGTCGCATGTACGGCTCGCCCGGGTGGTACTCGACGCCGGGCGCGGGCGCCGCCGCGTCTGGTGCCGCCTCGACCGGGTCCCATCCGATCGACGAATCGGGCGCGACGTCGTCGACGACGTGGAACCGTCGGCCGGTGACCTCGTGCGGGGTGATCTTGACGAAGTTCGGCTTCGGATGTGCCGCCCACGGAAACAGCGGGAGTTCCTCGACGTCGAACACGTCGTCCATCCGTTCGACCTGGTCGGCCCAGCCCTTGATCACGACACTCCATGCGGTGCGCTCGTGTCGGGTGATACCCGTCGATCTCGAACGCCACGTGGTGCATGAGCGCTGCGGCGGCGAGCTTCGTGCCCGCACCCGTCCGGAACACGATGGTTCCCTCGTCGATCACGAAGTTGATCGGGTAGATGTCGGGGCGACCACCGACGTCGACGGCGAGGCGTCCGACCGTCGCCGTTCGCAGCAGCTCCCAGCACTCGTCGTCGGTCAGCATGTCCATGCCGAATTCGTTGGTCATGGTCCCATCAGAGTCGGTCCGAACGGGGATCGCAAGTGCCGAACGTCCCAGTTGTCGTGCCGGGAGCCGAGTGGCGGTTGCGGCCGGTGGGGCGGTGTCGCCGAACGCGGACCGAACCAGATGTGGCGGGTGGGTCAGTCGCAGGCGGCGAGCAGATCGGCGAACGACGCTTCGACGTCGCGGCGGAACGACTCCGGATCGGTGATCGCAGCCGGGATCGGCGAAGATGCCGATGTCGAATTCGCCGTTCATCGACAACGCGGTGATGTTCGCGCCGGTGCCGGCGACCGGACCCATCGGAATCGTTGCGAGCACCTCGGATCCCGACACGTAGATCGGGAACGGTGCGCCGCGGAGGTTCGAGGTGGCGAAGTCGATCCGACTCGCAGCGGCTCGTGCGGTCGAGGTCACCACCGAGGTCGGGCAGCAGGTTCGCGACGCCGGACAGCCCCGTCATCGCCGCCGGTTCGTTGGGCCGCCTCCCTTGCCGTCCTCGGCGGCGGCGACGACCGCGGCGACCCGTTCGGCCGGTGTCCATCGGGCCGGCGGGGAGCTTGACGGGCACTGGGGTGAAGGCGTTCCCGCCCGCCTTGCGGTCGGTGCGGGTGCTCAGGACGAAGCTCGAGTTCAACGTGGTGAGGTGGATCCCGCGCTCGAGGTGATAGCGGTGCCCGGCTTCGGCGAGCCCGGCGAGGAATGCATCGTTGACGGTGCCGCCACCGAGTCGGCCGATCCGCTTGAGGTCGTCGACGTGCAAGCGGACCCATTCGAGGTGGCGGTGCCGGGACCGACCGGACCACAGCGGAGAACCCGACGATGCCTCTTCGTCGCTCGGTCGCAGCTGGGTCGCCGCGCCCCGCACGGTGTCGACAGCCGTGCCGACGGTGTCGCTGATCCGACTCGGGTCGGCCGGCCACATCGCCACTTCGCCGAGCATGCGTCGGCCGATTCCGAACTGGCGCCGTGCCAGGTGGGAGGCCGACGCGCGGATGCTCGACACGCGTTGGTCGCGAGGTCGCCGCCCGACTTCCTTGGCACCGCCGGCGGCGACCGCCTCGGCGATGACCGCGTCGAGATCGACGTCGGCGGGGGGCGGCTCGTCGCGGCTGATCTGCTGGTACAGCTCGGCCATCCGGAGCTGACCGATCCCGTCGCTCACCGAGTGGTGGATGATCGTCCAGATCGCGGCCCGACCGCCCTCGAGGCCGCCGATCACGACGAAGCGCCACAGCGGTCGGGTCCGGTCGAGCGGCTCGGCGTAGAGCTGCGCGGCGAGGTCGAGCAGCTGGCGCATCGAGCCGGGCGCCGGCAGCATGATCTCGCGGACGTGGGCGTCGAGATCGAACTCGGCGTCGGGGACCCACGCCGGCGTCGACAACCGAGCGAACCCGGGAACGACTCGCTGGTACAGGCGCGGCGTGCGGGCGATGCCGGCGCGCAGTGTCTGGCGGAAACTGGTCCATGTCGAGCGGACGGTCGAGCAGGACGACCGACGCGCCGCTCGGATTGAGCCACGGGTCCTTCTCGATGTTCCACATGAGCGCTTCGTGTTCGCTCATCCGTGCTGCGGATTCGTTGATTCGTTGTCCGGCCATGGTGTCTCCGTCAGCGGTCGTGGGTGTGATGGTCGTGGTGCACGGTGCTCGACGTGCGCGGTGCTCAGGTGTCGGTGCCGGGGCGCCGAGTCGCCTCGGCCCGCGGGTCGCCGGTGTAGCCGGGCGGGAACGTGCGCATCAGCTCCTCGTCGGTCGGTGTGTGGCGTTCGCGGGCCTCGTCGGGAAGCAGCGCCGAGAGGGCGGCCATGATCCGTTTCGTGTCGGCGTCGGGGCTCCGGTACTTCAGCTCGACCGGGTCGCCGACCACGGCGGTCACGACCGGCCGCGTGAGCGGGTTCATGTTCGGGAGCCGCTGGCTGCGTGGCCAGACCTGCTCGGTGCCCCACAGGCCGACCGGGATCACCGGGACGCGGGTCTCGGCGGCGAGCTTGGCAGCACCCCACCGACCCTTCAGTTCGGGTTCGAAGAAGGCAGGACCGCGGGGGATCGTGCCCTCGGGGGCGAGCATGACGAGTTCGCCGCCCTCGAGCGCACGCGCTGCGGCGATCAGCGGTTCGTCGGAGCCCGATGCCCGCTCGACGCGAACGCCGCCGAGCCCCTGGAGCAGGCGGCCGATGACGGGCACGTCGAAGACCTCCTTCTTGCCGAGCCCGCGGATGTTGCGACCGGCACGGGCGAGCAGCAGCCCCATGACCGTCGGGTCGAAGTAGGAGCGGTGGTTGAACACCACGAGGGCCGGCCCCTCGGCGGGGATCTTGTCGACGTCGATGGAACACGATGTCGGCGTACGGCGCGACCAGCTCGGGTCGCATCAGCGGGCGTGACCACTCCTGGATCTCGCGGCCGGCGACCTTGATCACGCCCTCGCTCTTGTCGAGGTGGCGGATCGGCCATCCCTTGATCGTGGCCAGACGCGGTGAGCCGGACATCAGGGTTGACGGCGACCGGATGACCGACGAGGTCGAGCAGCGGCGCGTCGTAGTAGCTGTCGCTGTACGCGGTGCTGCGGTCGAGGCGGACACCGTGCTCGCTCGGCCCATTCCTCGACGGCGTGCGCCTTGTCGGGGCCCCAGACGAACGCGCCGTCGATCTCGCCGGTGTACGCGTCGCCGTCGTCCTTCCAGGCGGTGCCGATCACGCCGTCGAAGCCGAGCCGTCGCGCGAGCGGTTCGGTGAACGCGAGCGGCGAGGTCGACGCGAGCACGAGCAGATCGCCGGCCTCGCGGTGTTCGGCGATCAGCAACTTCGCGAACGGCAGGATCGTCGTCGGCGATCTCCTCGGCGGCGGCCGTCGGACGCCGCCTCGACATCGGTCGACCGACCAGCCGGCTGCGCGCACGCACGGCGAGCTTGGCCGGTTGCATCAGCAGGCGCGACTCGCCGACGACGTCGAACACCGTCTTGAGCGCCCTGCTCGCCGCGCCGACGATCGGGTCGACGAAGGGCACCGACGAGTCGGTGGAGATCCCGGCGTCGGCCAGGTGTCGCATGAAGATCGGTGTCGTCGACGCGGCGATCAGCGTGCGATCGAGATCGAAGATGGCTGCTGTTGTCACGGGTGCTCCTTCGATGACCGGAAAGGGCATGGTACCCACGCTCCTGCGTCGCGGCGACACGGCGTCGTGTCATACTGGGACGATCGGGTCGAGGGGCGACCTGGCGGAATCGAGGGGACACATGAATCTCGCAGCGGTGATCGGTGGCCACGCCGACGATCAGATCGCGCTGATCGACGGCGACGATCGGATCGACTTCGGGACACTGCGCGGGCGGGTCGCAGCGATGCAGGCCGACCTCGCCGAGCGCGGCGTCGGCGTCGACTCGGCCGTCGCGCTGGCAACCGGCAACGACGTCGCATTCGTCGTGTCGACCGCTCGCGGTGCTCGGTCTCGGCGGCATCGTGATGCCGCTCAACCCGGGCAGTCCGACCAGTGAACTCGCACGGAAGCTGGCCGTCGCCGACCCGTCGATGTTGCTCGTCGGTCATGCCGGACGCCTCCACCTCGGTGATCCCGCGGTCGGAACGCCGACCGTCGATCTGATCGAGATGGCGGCGAACGCCGCCGCGGCGCAGGCGTCGGGCGACGCGCCGGCGACGCCGGTGATCGTCGACCGTCCCGACGACGCGCCTGCGTTCTACATGGCGACGAGCGGCGTGTCCGGAGCGGCCAAGGTGGCGGTGCTCAGCCATCACAACCTGAGTTGGATCCACGAGGCGCTGCACCGCGTCGACCCGCCGCTCACACCCGACAACGTCACGCTCGGCGTGCTGCCGTTCACGCACATCTTCGGCCTCAACGTCGTGTTGCTCGCCTCGCTCGAGGCCGGAGCGGCGATCGTGCTCCAGCAGCGCTTCGACGCCGAGGAGAGCCTGCGGCTGGTTCGCGAGCACGGCGTCACGATGCTGACCGGCGCGCCACCGATGTGGCAGCGATGGCTCGATGCCGACGTCGCCGGACGACTCGATGGCGAGCGTGCGAGTTCGCGGCGTCCGGGGCCGCGGCGCTGCCGATCGGGCTGTTCGAGGGCGTGAAGGATCGCTTCGGCGTCGAGATCGCGCAGGGCTACGGACTGACCGAGACCTCGCCGGTGGTCACCCTCGGTCGCGGCGTCCCGGTCCGGCCGACCTCGGTCGGTCGGGTGCTTCCCGGCGTCGACGTCGCACTGGTCGACGACTCGGGCACCCCGGTCGACGTCGGCGACGAGGGCGAGATCGTGGTGCGGAGCCCCGGCGTGTTCCTCGGCTACCTCGACGACCAGGAGACGACCGACTCGGTGCTGTCCGAGGACGGCTGGTTGTGGACCGGCGACGTCGGCATCTTCGACGACGACGGCTACCTCTACCTCGTCGATCGGATCAAGGACATCGTCATCGTGTCCGGGTTCAACGTGTACCCGGCCGAGGTCGAGAACGTCCTGATGCAGCATCCCGGTGTGAGCGGGGCGATCGTGACCGGGACCGCCGACGAGGCGACCGGCGAGACCGTCGTGGCCCACATTGTCGGGCACCGCGACGCGCGAGGAGTTGGAGCGTCACTGCGACGAGCAACTCAGTCGGTACAAACGACCCACCGAGTACCACTTCCTCGACGAACTGCCGATCGCGCCGAACGGCAAGGCCATCCGACGGGCGCTGCGCTGATGGGTGCGCCGCGGCGACTTCACGTTCGAGCCGGCCCCCGACCTGCCCGGCGCGGACCGTCTGAGCAAGTACCTGTTCGGCGCGATCCGCTCGGCCGCACCACGACTGTGGGACTTCGAGATCGAGGGGCGTGAGCACGTCCCGACCGAAGGTCCGGCCATCATCACGCCGAACCACCTCTCGTTCTGCGACTCGGTGTTCGTGCCTGCAGCACTGCCCGCGTCGGGTGTGGGCGATCGGCAAGGGCGAGTACATGGACAGCTGGAAGACCAAGCATCTGTTCCCGGCGATGGGGATGATCCCGGTCGACCGCTCAGGCGGCGACGCCGCCCAGGCCGCGCTCGACGCCGCGGCCGAGGTGCTCGATCAGGGGCGGCTGTTCATGATCTACCCCGAGGGCACCCGGTCGCGGAGCGGCAACCTGCACAAGGGACGCACGGGCGCGGCCCGACTCGCGCTGCGCTGCAATGCACCGATCATCCCGACCGGCCACGAGGGAACCGTCGATGTGCAACCGCCCGACACGTTCGTGATGAAGCCGCGCAAGCATGTCGTCGTGCGCTTCGGCGCGCCGATGTGGGCCCACGAGTACGGCGACCCCGACGACCCGCGCACGTTGCGCCGTTTCACCGACGCCGTGATGTTCGAGATCGCACAGCTGTCGGGCCAGCAGTACGTCGACACGTACGCCGGCAAGGACGACCGTCCCGCCGATGCGACCAAGCCGTCGGCTCCGCTGCCGCCGAGGAGCATCAGTCCGTCACCCCGCGACGCCCGAGCGTCGTCGGCTCGGCGACGCCGTCCCGCCCGAGCGCGCAGCGCAGCGCGCCGGCGACGGTGCACCGAATGTCCCCGTCGCCGACGGCCCGCCGCTGATCCGCCCGCCCTCGGAGCGACCATCGGTCCCGTCGCGTCGCGGTCGCACGCCGACGACGACGACGATGTGGCCCGGATCGGTGTCCCGCCCGGGCGTCGGGACAAGGCGCCGGTCGCCAAGATCGCGCGACGAGGTCTGACCGCTCGCCGGACCAACTGCAGCGCCGCGTCGACGAAGCGACCTCGCGGCGCGCCCTCGGCGTGCTTCAATGTCGTCGATGGCCGAGGACGCTCTGATCGCTGGTGCCGCGGCGCCCGGCCGCGACCCGACGGATCCGGTCGGCGCCCGTCCTCGACTCGATCTGGTCGCTGATCGTCGCCGGCCTGATCGTCGTGTCGTCGTTCTTCCCGCTGATCGACCTCGCCGAACCCGTTGCTGCGGACCGGCGACGCGCCGCTTCGGGTCTACGTGGTGTGGTTGCCGATCGCTCGCCGTCATGGTGGTCGTTGCTGCCGTCGTGCGACGATCCGCCGTCCTGGCTGCGGTGGCGACCGGGATCCTCGTTCCGGCGATCGCGCTGCTGGGTTCACTCGGCGGGAGCACTGTTCTTCGATGCGGCGTCGCCGTTCACCGACGCCGGGGTCCCACTGGCGCTGGGGTGCGCGCTGTCGGCGTCATCATGATCATCCGCTGGTTCGTGTACCACCCCGTTCCGCTTCTCGGCGTCGAGCCGCGTCCGACGACGCCGTCGGCTCGAGTGCTGCTCGGTGTCGGACTCGTGCTCGTCGCGAACGTCGTCGTTGCGGCTCTTCGCGACGACCCGACGTGGTCGGCGTCGTTCGTCGTCGCCACGCGTTCATGCTGCTCACGCCGCTGGTCGTCGTCGCGGCAGCGGCGGTCACGCGACCATGGCGGCGAACGCCCTTGCGGCCGCCGCATGCCTGGCCCAGATCGTCGCCGTGCGTCGTGGCGATGCTCGACGAGGGCGAATCGAGATCGCATCGGTGTTCGCGCTCCGCACCGGCGTCGTCGGCCTCATCGCGCTCGCGGTCGGCGGCCGTCGTTGCGATCGTCGGTGCGGTCACGGCGGTCGTCGAATCCGAGCGCGGCGCACCGACCTCGCACGGACGACGACGCCGACTGGCGTTGGACCGTCGACGACGATCTCTGAGCGCCGGCGTCGCGTGCCGTGCGTCAGACGACGACGTTGACCATGCGGCCGGGCACGACGATGACCTTCTTCGGCGATCCGCCGTCGAGCGCCGCGACGATCTTGTCGTCGGCGAGCGCGGCCGCTTCGAGGTCGTCCTTGCTCGCATCGGCGGCGACCGTGACGCGGCTGCGCACCTTGCCGTTGACCTGGATCGGCACCTCGATCGTGTCGTCGACGCAGGAGTTCGGGGTCGGCGATCGGGAACTCGACGTAGGCGATCGTCCCGCCGGTCGAGTCGGAACGTCCGAGCCTGCGTCCAGAGTTCTTCGGCCACGTGGGGGACGAGCGGCGCGAGCATCACGACCATCGGCTCCGCGATCTCGCGTGGCATCGCATCGAGCTTCGTGACGTGGTTGTTGAGCTCGATCAGCTTGGCGATCGCCGTGTTGAAGCGCAGTGCGTCCATCTCGGTGCGGACCGTGTCGATCGTCTTGTGGAGCAGTCGGCGCGTCTCGTCGTCGGCGGGTGTGTCGACCACCGTGCACTCGCCGGTGTCCTCGTCGACCATGTTGCGCCACAGCCGCTGGAGGAACCGGTACTGGCCGACCACGTCACGGGTCGCCCACGGGCGCGAGGCGTCGAGCGGGCCCATCGCCATCTCGTAGAGCCGGAGCGTGTCGGCGCCGTACTGCTCGTACATCTCGTCGGGCGAGACGGCGTTCTTCAGGCTCTTGCCCATCTTGCCCCACTCGCGGGTGACCGGCTCGCCGTGGAACGTGAAGCCCGGACTGCTCGTCACCTTCGACCTCGGCGGCCTCGACGTAGATCTCGCGCTCGTCCTTGAACGCGGCGGCCTGGATGTAGCCCTGGTTGTACAGACGTGCGTACGGCTCGATGGAGCTGAGGTGGCCGAGGTCGTAGAGCACCTTGTGCCAGAAGCGGGCGTACAGCAGGTGGAGCACGGCGTGCTCCACGCCGCCGACGTAGAGGTCGATGCCACCGGGATGATCGGGGCGGACGTCGGTTCGTGGACCCATCCAGTAGTGCTCGTTGTCGGGATGCACGAACGCTTCGTCGTAGGTCGGATCGATGTAGCGGAGCTGGTACCAGCACGACCCGGCCCATTGCGGCATCACGTTCGTGTCGCGTCGGTACGTCTGGACGCCGCGGCCGTCACCGAGGTCGAGCTCGACGTTCACCCAGTCCTGCAACCGGTCGAGCGGGCTCTCGGGGTTCGAGAACTCGTCGTCGGCGTCGAAGGTGCGCGGTGAGAACTGGTCGGTCTCGGGCAGTTCGACCGGCAGCAGCGAGTCGGGGATCGTGTGCGGGCGTCCGTCGTCGTCGTAGACGATCGGGAACGGCTCGCCCCAGTACCGCTGGCGGCTGAACAGCCAGTCGCGCAGCTTGTAGTTGATGGTCGCCTCGCCGGCGCCGTGGTCTTCGAGCCAGGCGTTGGTCATCGCGATGCCGTCGGTCTTGTTGTCGACACCGTTGAGGTCGAGTGGCTCGGTGCCCGTCCGGGGTGCCGGACGACTGGACGTACGGGGCGTCACCGACGTAGGCGGTCGGCCATGTCGGACGTGTCGAGGGTCGGCTCGATGCCGTGCTCCTCGAACCAGCTGTCCGGCGGTTGTTGGATCGCCGGGATCGGCAACCCGAACTTGCGGGCGAACTCGAAGTCGCGTTCGTCGCCGCACGGGACGGCCATGATCGCTCCGGTGCCGTAGCCCATCAGGACGTAGTCGGCGATCCAGATCGGTAGTTGCTCACCGTTGATCGGGTTCGTGGCGTACGCGCCGGTGAACACGCCGGTCTTTTCGCGGGTGTCGTCCTGGAGTTCGAAGTCCTTCTTTCCGGCGGCCTGTTCGCGGTAGGCGGCGATCTCGTCGGCCTTGGCCGGATCGGACAGTTCGTCGACGAAGGGGTGCTCGGGGGAGAGCACCATGAACGAGGCGCCGAACAGCGTGTCGGGCCGGGTGGTGAACACGGTGATCGGACCGGCATCGGACGCGAAGTCGACCTTCGCGCCGTGGCTGCGGCCGATCCAGTTGCGCTGCATCGCCTTGATCGCGTCGGTCCAGTCGAGCGTGTCGAGGTCGTCGATCAGGCGGTCGGCGTAGGCGGTGATCCGCATCATCCACTGGCGCATGTTGCGCTTGAAGACGGGGAAGTTGCCGCGGTCGGAGCGTCCGTCGGCGGTGACCTCTTCGTTGGCGACGACGGTGCCGAGCCCGGGACACCAGTTCACCGGGGCCTCGCTCACGTAGGCGAGGCGATGTCCGTCGATCACCGCGTTGCGTTCGTCGACATCCAGCTCGGACCACGCTCGACCGTCGTCGGTGAGTCGTGATCCGCGACTCGAACTCGTCGATCAGCTCGTCGATCGGGCGGGCCTTCTCCTGCTCGGTGTCGTACCAGGCGTCGAAGATCTGGCTGAAGATCCACTGGGTCCAGCGGTAGTAGTCGGGGTCGATCGTGGAGATCGAACGGCGGATGTCGTGGCTCAGGCCGAGGCGGCGGAGCTGGCGGCGCATGTTGGCGATGTTGGCGTCGGTGGTGACGGCGGGGTGGGTGCCGGTCTGGACGGCATACTGCTCGGCCGGCAGGCCGAACGCGTCGAAGCCCATCGTGTACAGCACGTTGTGGCCGGTCATCCGCTTGTAGCGGGAGAACACGTCGGTGCCGATGTAGCCGAGCGGATGGCCGACGTGCAGACCGACGCCCGACGGGTACGGGAACATGTCCTGGACGAACAGCTTCTCGCCGCGCTCGGCGACGAGATCCGGATCGCCGAGTGGCCCGGCCGGGTTCGGCGTCTCGAACACGCCGTTCTCCTCCCAGCGGTCCTGCCAGCCGACCTCGATCTGCTGGGCGAGCTCGGAGGTGTAGCGGTGCGCAGGGGTGTCGGTGGTGGGGGTGCTGGTCTCGTCGCTCATACCGGGCTGCAATCCTAGGGACCGCCGCGCCGTCCGCGGCCGCCTGCCGATCCGCCCCGGCCGTGCGATCGCCGGTGGCCGAGCGGTGCTGGTTACGGTCGGCGGATGGTCGAGATCAACGGGACGGTTGCACAGGGATTCGAGAAGGTGGCGGACGCCTTCCGCAGCAACTTCGACGAGTTCCCCGAACTCGGCGCCGGATTCGCGCTCTATGCCGATGGCGAGGCGAAGGTCGACATCTGGGCGGTGTCGCGGACAAGGCGACCGGCCGCGCATGGGACGACACGCACGCTGCAGCTCGTCTTCTCGACGACGAAGGGCGCCGCCGCGATCTGCGTCGCCCGACTCGTCGACGCCGGCAGTGCTCTCCTACGACGACACCGTGGCGACCCATTGGCCCGAGTTCGCGGCCGGCGGGAAAGGATGACGTGACCGTCGCGGCAGCTGATGAGCCACCAGGCCGGCTTGCCGTATGTCGACCGGACGCTCTCGCTCGACGACCTCCTCGCCGTCGGTCCGGTCGTCGAGGCGCTCGCTGCACAGGCGCCCGGTGTGGGAGCCGGGGACGACCCACGGCTACCACGCCCTCACCTACGGCTGGCTCGCCGGCGAACTCGTCCGGCGGGTCGACGGGCGCACGATCGGCACCTACTTCGCCGAGGAGGTCGCCACGCCGCTCGGGCTCGACTTCTGGATCGGGCTGCCCGAGTCGGAGGAGCAGCGCGTCAGCACCCTCGAATCGGCACCGCCGCCGTCCGATCCGGCCGAGCTGGCGATGATGATGCAGATGATGGGGCCGGGCACGATCGGGTTCAAGGCGCTGACGATGAACGGGACGCTGATGGCGCTCGGGCCTGGCCGAGAACCCCTTCAACACCCGTGCGGTGCACGCCACCGAGATGCCCGCCGCGAACGGGATCACCAACGCGTCGAGCCTCGCGAAGATGTATGCGGCGACGGTCGGCGACGTCGACGGCGTCCGACTCCTGTCGCCGCGAGGTGATGCGTGCTGCGTCGGCCGAGGCGGTCGGCGGGCCGGACGCTGCGCTCGTCGCCGAGACCCGCTTCGGGATGGGGTTCATGCTGGACAACGAGACGGTGCCGCTGCTCGGCCCGAACGCATTCGGCCACGCCGGTGCCGGCGGTTCGCTCGGCCAGGCCGACCCCGACATCGGGCGTCGGCTACGGCTACGTCATGAACCAGATGCTCGGCGGGATCGCCGGCGACCCGCGGACGATCCGTCTCAACGACGCCGTGCGGGCCTGTCTGTGATCAGACGCTGAAGTCGCAGGGCATCCGCTTGATGCCGTTGATGAACCCGGAGACGAGGCGGTCGGGTTCGCCGGTGATCTCGAGATCGGGGAGCTCCCGGAAGATCTCGTCGTACATCACCTGGATCTCGCGGCGGGCGAGGTTGGCGCCCGAGGCAGAAGTGCGGGCCGCCGGCGCCGTAGCCCTCCATGTCCTTCGTGTTCGGACGGGTGATGTCGAAGCGGTGCCCGTCGGGGAAGTAGTCCTCGTCGCGGTTGCCCGACCAGTACCACATCACGACCTTCTCGCCGGCGGCGATCTTCGTGTTGCCGACCTCGACGTCCTCGTTGGCCGTTCGCCGCATGTGGATCACCGGCGACGCCCAGCGGACGATCTCGTCGGCGGCCGTGAGGGCCATGTCGTCGAAGTTGTCGCGGAGCAGCTCGCGCTGGTCGGGGTTGTGGGTGAGCTGGTGCATGCCCCACGAGATCGCGTTGCGGGTGGTCTCGTTGCCGGCGACGGCGAGGAGGATGAAGAACGACCCGAACTCGGCCGGCGTGAGCCGCTGCCCGTCGACTTCGGCGTGCATCAGGATCGAGGCGATGTCGTCGGTCGGCGTCGAGAGCCGGCTCTCGCCGAGTTGCTGGGCGTAGTCGAACATGCCGGCCGCACCCATGATGAGGCCGTCGAGGTCCATCGCGAAGTCGGGGTCGCCGGCACCGAGGATGACGTTCGTCCAGTCGAAGATCTGCTGCTCGTCCTCGCTCGGGAACGCCCAGCATGTCGCAGATGATCTGGAGCGGCAGGGGAGCGGCGAACGACTCGACGAAGTCGATCGCGCCGCCGGCTGCCTTCTTCTCCTTCGCTGCGGCCACCAGCTGCTTCGCCCGCACCTTCACCGACTCCTCGATCGCCGCGACGGTCTTCGGGGTGAAGCCCTTCTGGACGAGCATCCGGAACTTCGCGTGGCGCGGGTTGTCCATGACGATCATCGACCCGAAGAACTCGAGCGTCTCCGGCGGCTGCTCGCCGAGCGTGATTCCCGAGGCCGACGAGAACAGCTCGGCCTTGCGGTTGACCTCCTTGATGTCGTCGTAGGTCACCGCCGACCAGAATCCCGGGCCGCGGATCCCGCCTTCGATCACGGAGATCTCCTCGTGGAAGCACATGCCGTCGCCGTGCTTCGTCTCGTGGCGCATCGCCGCGAAGGCCGTCGTTGCGTTCGTCGAGCGACTTCAGCCAGAAGTCGTTCGATCCGAGGTGGGCGTCGGCGACGGTGCGGTACTCAGGCATCGAGGTCATCGTGACAGCCGTAGTGTGGCGGGCGTGGCATTGGAGATCATCTGCCCGCGCTGCGAGTCGGACGAGTCGCTGCGGGGCCGTCCGCTCGACGACGGGCTGATCGAGCTGACCTGCGATGCGTGCACGATCAGTTGGGAGCGTGACCCGCGTCCGACGTGTCCGAAGTGCGGTGGCGACGACCTCTACCACGTGCCGCAGGTGATCCTCGAGAAGTCCCGCGGGACGCAGATGTCGGTGCAGGGGATCCACGTCGAGTACGGCTGCTGGGCGTGCGACCCGCCGGAGGTGAAGGTGCGCGGCGGGCGGACGCACCACCTGCCCGATCGGCTCGACGGCAGCCAGTGATGCCACGTCCACAGCAGCACGTGTGGCCGACGATCAGCGTCGGGGTTCGATCACCCGGAGCGTCGCCATCAAGTGGAGGCCGGCGGAGGTGCCCTGGACATCGAGCCACGGCGTTTCCGAGGTGAGCATCGCGGTGAGCTGGTCGCGGCGTCGCCGGTGTCGGCTCCGTGTCCGCCGCACCTGGCGGTCGAGATCACCACGTGCGACGAAGTCCGCGAGCGCAAGCTGATCGATCGCGGAGACGCCCGCGCGGACGGGCGTGAGGCGCCGCAGATCCCGGCGGAGCGCGTCGGGGACGACGAGCCACGAGATTCGAAGCGCGGCGATGGTCACACCGGTCGGATACTGATGCGCCGGTGTCACGTGGAGCCGCACGGACCTGCTCCGCGTGGAGGCGGTCGACGTCGATGCCCTCCCTGTCGATCGGCACGCCGGTGGTGCTCTCGTTTGTGTTGCGTTTTCCGCTGTGCTGACGACCAGAAAAGCAACACAAACGGGGGGGGGAGAGGTGGGGAGGGGAGAGGTGGGGAGGGGGAGAGGTGGGGAGGGGAGAGGTGGCTCGGCGTCAGGTGAAGAGGGGAGCGAGGGTGGTGCCGAGGAGTTCGACGCGACCTTCGATGAACCCGTTCGGGATCATGTTGATCGTGAAGCCGTCGAGCCCGTCGTGCGCGGCCAGCAGCGTCGAGAAGTGCTCGCCGATCTCGTCGGGGTCGCCCCACGTCACCAGCTCGAGCCACGGGGCGAGATCGTCGCCGGACATCGACGCGGTATCGAATCCCCGGCGATCGAGGAACGCCAGCATGTCGGCGCGGGCCTCGTCGTGAGTCGGAGCGATGCAGCAGTTCTTCTGCTTCGACACCGTGATCTCGCGAGCGGTCACGGCCGAGCGTCTGGCAGTGAGCGTCGAGCACCTCGAGCTTGCGGGCGATCTCGTCGTCGCCACAGATGAGGTTCGATTCGTCGGCGTACTGGGCGACCATTCGCAGCGTCTTCTTCTCGCCACCGCCGCCGATCATGATCGGTACGGTGTCGACGGGGTTGGGCTCGTTCATCGCTTCCTTCGCTGTGTACCACTTGCCGTCGAGCGATGGCCTTCTCGCCGCGCAGCATCGGCCCGACGATCTGCAGCGACTCCTCGAGCTTCTCGAAGCGGTCGGTGAACGTGCCGAACTCGATGCCGAACGCATCGTGTTCGAGCTCGAACCAGCCGGCGCCGATCCCGAGCATCGCGCGACCCTGCGACACGATGTCGAGGGTCGTCACCGTCTTTGCGAGCACGGCGGGGTTGCGGTACGTGTTGCCGGTGACGAGCGACGAGAGCTTGACGTGCTGCGTGTCGCGGGCGAGCGCCGAGAGCAGGCTGTAGCACTCGAGCATGAAGTTCTCGGGGTCGCCGATCATCGGCAACTGGTAGAAGTGGTCCATCACCAGCACGGTGTCGAAACCGGATCGGATCGGCCTCGCGGGCCTGGCTGGGCGACGACGTCGTAGAGCTCTGCCGGTCCGATACCGGGATAGGTGAAGTTGGGGATCTGGTAGCCGAGGCGAGTCATGCAGCTGATTGGAACACTGTTCCAATCAGATTGTCAAGTGAAACCGGCACCGACTCCGCATCCTATGCTCGCGCCACCATGAGTGACGGCTGGGAGCGACGACAGGAGCGCACGCGACGTGAGGTGCTCGACGCGACCGGCGCGCTCATCGCCGAGGGCGGCGTCGATGGGCTCACGATGCGCAAGCTCGCCGAGCGCGCCGGCGTCGCGGTCGCCACGCTCTACAACCAGTTCGGCGACCGGGACGGTGTGCTCGTCGCTTTCGTCAGTGCCGGCCTCGACCAGCTCGAGGTCGAACTCGATGCGCAACCCGACGCCGGCCCGATCGACACGACTCGGGCGCTCTTCGAGGCGCTCGACGACAACTTCGTCGGCCGAACCCGAGGTGTGGCGGCCGATCTTCGCATCGCTCAAGTCGGGGATGGGTGCTCACGGGATGGGTGCGGTCGGCGATCGTGTGGTCGCGTACATCGAAGCCGACTTCGCCAAGGCGGCGGCCGACGGGACTGTTCGTCGTCGATTGCGACGTCGAGGCGCTTGCTCGCCACGTGTTCACGACGCGGATGAACCGTGCTCGAGAAGTGGGCGCATGCTGCCATCGACTGGGAGCTCTATCGATCGTCGTCGACCCTCGGACTCGAGCTGATCCTCGCGTCGATGCTCGTCGAGCCGCTCCGCAGCCAGGCGCTCGCTCGATCCGGGCGTGCCTGCGCTGAGACCGTTGCTTCGTCGACCGGCGACTGCTGACGGTCGTTCCGCATCGTGGAACCGCTGTTACGTTCGAACTCGGCTCGCTCCGAGGCAGCGTGACGGACGCGTTCGTGTGTCTATGCGCCGTCTCGGTGCTGAGCATGATTCTGGCGCAGGCGGGCCGAAACGCCGTGCGCCTGCAACGAACACTCCTAAGGGGGAGCACAATGGATTGGAAGCGATTTGACAGAGCACGTCGCTCTGCAGGCGGACCCATCGAGGTCGACCTCATCGAGGCATACGCACAAGGCAAGATCAAGCGTCGCGATTTCGTGAAGCGCGGCACGATCATCGGCTTGTCGGTGCCGTTCATGGGCGCCATCATCGCTGCTTGCGGTAGCGATGACGACGGCGGAGGCTCGGATGGCACCGCGGCGCCGGGCAGCGCAGCGCCAGGCACCGACGGCGGCGGCTCGGCCGCGACCGGCGGTGACTTGACCGCCGGCATCCAGACCGGTGACGCCAACTCGGGTCTCGACCCGCTCAACATGCTCGACCTCGGCACCTACTCGGTGCTGTCGCAGAGCTTCGAGTACCTCGTCGGTCTCGGCGACAACGGTGAGATCGGCGCCACCGCGCTCGGCCACCGAGTGGAGTCCGAACGACGACGGCAGCGTCTGGACCTTCAAGCTCCGCGAGGGCGTCACCTGGCAGGACGGCACGCCGTTCACCTCCGCCGACGTCGCCGCCACGATCGATCGGATGGTCGTCGCTGGTGCCGGGCTCTCCGGAGTCGTCGGCGAGGGCGGCGTGTGCCTCGTCGACCGAGTGCGAAGTCCCCGACGATCTCACCGTCGTGGTGAACCTGGAATCGCCGAACGGCAACTTCCCGGTGCTCGTGTCGATCTACAACCCGCAGTCGCTGATCACCCCGGCCGACTACACGAGCGGCACGACGCTCGACGAGCGCACGACCGGAACCGGTGCGTGGATGCTCGACGACTTCGACCCGTCGTCGTTCCGGGCGAAGTTCGTCCCGAACCCCAACTGGTGGGGCGGCTCGGTCAATCTCGACAGCGTCACGCTGCAGGGATTCGACAGCGGCGGCACCCAGGTCGCAGCGATGGCCGCCGGCGAGATCGACATGATCCAGCAGTTCTCGGTGTCGGACGGCGCCAACCTGCTCGAGGATTCGTCGTTCGTCGCTCCTCAAGCCGCCGTCGGCGAACCACCGCCAGATGTGGTTCAACACGCAGTTGCCCGAAGGCGGTCCGTTCACCGACCCGCGTGTCCGTCAGGCGGCGTGTTACGCCGTGAACCGCCAGCAGCTCGTCGACACGATCTACGAGGGTCAGGCGCAGATCGCCAACGACCACCCGGTGTACCCGACGCTCGCGTTCTTCGACGACACCCAGGAGCAGCGTCCGTACGATCCCGAGATGGCCAAGCAGTTGCTGTCCGATGCGGGCTACGCCGACGGCGTCTCGGACACGCTCCAGGTCGGCGACCTCCAGGAGATCCCGCGCATCGCGGCGATCGTCGAGCAGAACCTCGCCGAGGCCGGATTCACCACGCCGGTCGGCGTGACGCCGAACTCGGACTTCTACGGCGAGTACTGGTGCACCGGCGCCAGCTACGGCACCCAGCCCGAGTCGAGCGGCCCCGGCCGCCCCTGTGGCGCGTCGGCGCCGATCGGCATCGTCGACTACGGGCACCGTCCGACGCCCGACATCTTCTTCGGCCGTGCGCTCGAGACCGATGGTGACTGGAACTCGTCGAACTACTCGTCGGCAGACTTCGATGCGCTGTTCAAGCAGTACCAGGCATCGGTCGACGTCGACGGGCCAGAAGGACGCAGTGGGCCAGATCCAGCGCCTGCTGCACGAGGACACTCCGGCGTGCTACCCGTTCTTCTTCGACTACCTGTCGGGTCACAACGATTCGGTGAGCGGTGTCGACGTGACAGCGCTGGGCCACATGCAGTTCCAGAACGCCACGAAGAGCTGATCGACTGCACCCGGCAATGACGATGTGCGGTCGAGTGGGGCGCCGGGTTTCGACCCGGCCCCTCACTCCACATCGTTCGCCACCATGAATCTGGGGGATTCAGATGTTGAAATTCATCGTTCGGCGCCTGCTGTTGGCGCTCGATCACGTTGGCGATCCTGCTCGTCATCGTGACGCTGATCCCGAACATCGCGCCCGGCGATCCCGGCGCGCAAGATCGCAGGTGGCACCGCATCACCCGAGCGGTTGATCGAGGTGACGGAATCGCTCGGTCTCCGCGACTCGGTCGCCACGCAACTCACGGATCTCACCACGTCGGTCGTCACGCTCGACTTCGGCGAGTCGTTCTCGGTCGCCGCAGGCGAGCCGGTGATGAGCCTGGTGTACACCGCGCTCTGGAACTCGGCGAAACTCGTGTTGCTCTCGCTGGTCATCATGGTGCCGCTCGCGATCCTCGGCGGCTTGGTGGCCGCCTACAAGAAGGACACGTGGATCGACCGGACGATCGTCAACACCGGTCTCGCGTTCTCGGCGATTCCCGGACTTCGTCGCCGGCGTCTTCCTGCTCGCGTTCCTCGCCGTCCCGTTCGACTTCTTCAAGGTGCAGGCGAATCCACCGACCGGTGCCGGGTTCTTCACCCAGATCCAACACCTGTTGTTGCCGGCGCTCGCCGTGTTGATGGTGTACTTCGGCTACATCGCCCGCATCACCCGAGCCGGAACGATCGTCGCGCTCGACGCCGACTACACCCGAACCGCCTTCATGCGCGGCCTCTCGACCCGTGAGGTGTTCCGCAAGCACGTCGCCCGCAATGCCCTCCAGCCCACCGTGGCGGTGCTCGGAACGCAGCTCGGCTACCTCTTCGGCGGGATGGTGGCGCTCGAGATCGTGTTCGGATACTCGGGGATGGGCAACCTCATCATCCGTGCCGTCGACCGGGCCGACTATCCCGTGCTGCGAGCCGGTGTGCTGACCGTGGCGATCATCTACATGATCGCCACGTTGGCTGCCGACCTGCTCATCGCCTACATGAATCCACGTGCTCGCGTCGCGATGGGAGACAGCTGATGAGCGACCCCGATCAGATCAAACTCGACCCCGACCACTTCGGCCACGACGCGACGCAGATTCCCGGGACCCCCGAGTTCGACGCGGTCGCCCACGCCCACCCGGAGGACGGCCGGGAGGGGCCTCAGGCGGCCACCCGCAGTCAGGTCCGCAAAGAGCAGCGGATGGTGCTGTTCAAGAGCCCCGGCTTCATCATCGGTGTGTTCATCGTCGGGTTCTGGGTGCTTGCTGCGATCTGGCCCAGCCTCTTGACCGGTGTCGGTCCCGCTGACTTCGTCGAGGCCGGACCGCGAGCGAAGCCGGGCGACGGCGCATGGCTCGGTACCGACGGCGTGGGTCGTGACGTGTACGCCCGGATCATCTACGGAGCTCGACCGATCCTGATCGTTGCGCCGTTGGCGACGGCGATCGCGATCGTCGTCGGCACGATGCTCGGGCTCGTGATGGGGTACTACCGGGGATGGGTCGACGAGGTGCTGAGCCGCATCATCGAGGCGATCCTGTCGATTCCGGTGATCCTCATGGCCATCCTGGTGGTGTTCACCTTCGGGCGTTCGACGCCGGTGATCATCTTCACGATCGCGGTCCTCTTCGTGCCGGCGATCACCAGGACGATCCGTTCGGCCGCGATCGCCGAGTCCGAACTCGACTACGTGACCTCGGCGAAGATGCGTGGCGAGTCGGGGTTGTTCATCGTGTCGAGGGAGATCCTGCCCAACGTGACCGGCCTCGTCGTCGTCGAACTCACGGTGCGGTTGGGATATGCCGTGTTCACCTACGCGACGCTGGCATTCCTCGGGTTCGTCCCGGGCAACCTCACCGACGCTGACTGGGGCATCGACGTCTCCGGCAACTACGAACAGATCGTCCGTGATGTGTGGTGGCCGTCGATCTTCCCGGCGATGGCCATCGCCAGCTTGGTGATCGGGGTCAACCTGATCACCGACTCGATCGACAAGGCACTCAAATCATGACCACCACAGATCCCGTCCACGACGACCTCGTCGTCCATCCCGACACTGCAGCACTGGCGATCGAGGATCTCCAGTTGTCCTACGTCGTGCGTGGCACCCCTCGCGCGGTGCTGCGTGGTGTCACGTTCGAGGTGCGCCCGGGCGAGGCGTACGGGCTCGTCGGTGAGTCGGGTTGCGGCAAGTCGACGACCGCGTACGCAGCGCTGCGGTACCTGCCCGGCAACGGCCAGATCGATGGTGGCCGGGTCACGTCGAGCGGCCAGGAACTCACGGCGATGAGCGCACGCGAACTCCGTCGGTTCCGTGCCGAACAGGCCTCGATGGTGTTCCAGGATCCGGTCCAGGCGGTCAACCCGGTGCTCAAGATCGGCAAGCAGGTCGCCGAGTCGTTCGAGGTGATGGGCCAGTCGAAGGACGAGGCCAAGAAGTCGGCACTCGCAGCCCTGCACCGTGTCCGGATCGCCTCACCCGAGAGCGTCATGGACCGCTACCCGTATCAGCTGTCCGGCGGCATGCTGCAGCGTGTCGTGATCGCCATGGGCCTTGCCTGCGATCCGAAGCTGCTCGTCCTCGACGAACCGACCACCGGTCTCGACGCCACCGTCGAGGCGGAGGTGCTCGACCTCGTTCGTGACCTGCGGTCAGAGCTCAACTCGGCCATCCTGCTGATCGCACACAACCTCGGCGTGATCCGCACGATGTGCGACCGGGTCGGCGTGATGTACGCCGGACGCATCGTCGAGGAGGGCACCGTCGAAGACGTGTTCGACAATCCGAGCCACCCCTACACCGTCGGCCTGCTCAACTCGATTCCGCGGCAGGGTCTCCGCAAGACCGATCGGGAGCTGTTCACCATTCCCGGCAACCTCCCGCAGATCGGTGAGAACCTGCCGACGTGCGTCTATGTCGACCGGTGCCCGCTCGTGAACGATACGTGCCGCACCGAGGTGCCGCCGATCGTCGACCGTGGTGACGGACACTGGACCCGCTGTCACTTCCCGGATCGCATCGACGACATTCCCGAGCCGGAGCACATCACCGACGTGGTTGCAGTCGGCGACGAGGAAGTGATCGGCGTGCACGGCGTGTCGAAGACGTTCCGTCAGCGCGGCACTGACGTCCCGGCGCTGGTCAGTGTGGACCTCGGCTTCGCCGAGGGCGAGACGCTCGGTCTCGTCGGCGAATCCGGCTCGGGCAAGTCGACGCTGGCAAAGACGATGCTCGGTGTGCACGAAGCCGACGAGGGCGGAGCGATCACGCTGCGCGGCCGCCCGATGGCCGGCAAGGCCACCAAGCGCGTCGAGGAGTCGATCCGTTCGATTCAGATGGTCTTCCAGAATCCCGATTCGGCGCTCAACCGGTCGTGGACGGTGCGCCGCATCCTCACCCGTTCGATCACACGCCTCACCGGTCTCAAGGGTGAAGAAGCCGACAAGCGGGCGATGGAGGTTGCCGAGGCGATGCGCCTGTCGCCGCGCCACCTCGACATGCGTCCGCGGCAGCTCTCCGGCGGCTTGAAGCAGCGTGTCGCGATCGCCCGTGCGTTTGCCGGCGACCCGAACGTCGTGGTGTGCGACGAGCCGACCTCGGCGCTCGACGTGTCGGTGCAGGCCGCGATTCTCAACCTGCTGGCAACGCTCCAGCGCGACGAGCGCACCAGCTACCTCTTCATCAGCCACGACATCAGCGTCGTCCGCTACCTCGCCGACCGCATCGCGGTCATGTACGTCGGGCGGATCATGGAGCTCGGCGCGACCGAGCAGATCTTCGAGCGGCATCGAACCATCCGTACACCGAGGCGCTGCTGTCGGCGGTGCCCAGCGTCGACGGTCAGGCCGAGAACCGCATCCCGCTGTCGGGTGAGATCCCGTCGCCGGCGAATCCGCCGTCGGGCTGTGTGTTCCACACCCGGTGTCATCGTGTGATCGAAGGGCTGTGCGAGGTGACCGAACCTGAGATGCGTGAGCTCGTCACCCGGTCACAGCATCAAGTGTCACCTCACCGACGAGCAGCTGACGACCCCGGTCGAGATCACGACGTCGGATCCGCTCGCCGAACTCGCCGACTGAGCGTCTCGCCGGCGCTGGACGCGGTCAGGAGCGGATGACCCACTCGACACCGTCGGCGGTGTCGCGCACCTCGATGCCGGCGGCGTCGAGGCCGTCGCGGACGGCATCGGACACGGCGTAGGCCTTCTCGTCGCGTGCGACACGGCGGGCGGTCGAGCGCCGCCTCGACGACCGGACCGAGCACGGTCGCGGGGATCGCGCAGTCCGTCGGTGGCCGCGGTGCCGAGCTTGACGATCATCGAGCGCAGCGACCGGCGGGCCTGGTCCATCTCGTCCGATTGCAGCGTGTCGGCCGACCATTCGACGATCGCAGCGTCGAGGTCGAGGACCGCGGCGACGGCGGCCGACGCATCGCCCGCAGCGATGCGCATCGTTGAACCTGGTCTCCATCTCCCGGGCGGTCGCGGCGAGGCCGAGCGCAGGTGTCGTCGCCGGTGGCTTCGGCGTCCGGCTGGTGTGCGGTGATCCGCGTGCGGCCGACTCGCCGTCGACTCGACACCGCGTCAGCGCGTCGACGCTGCCGCCGGAGCGGATCACGTCGAGCGGGACGGTCGATCCGGCCTCGTGGCGGACCGACACGCCGTTGCGGCGCAGCGTGAGCCCACCCTTGCCGACGATCTCGGCGGTGTCGGCGTCGAGGTCGATGATCACACCGGTGTGTTCGTCGAGTCCGAGGACGAAGGCGCCCGTCGGGGAGTTCGGGTTCGAGCATCGCCAGACGACGCTCGCCGAGATAGCAGAAGCGCGTGTCGTGGTTGCCGCCCTCCTGGTTGTCGTAGTGCGGGATGACGGCGGCGTTGATACCGATCTCCGACAGCAGATCGAGCCCGGGCTCCCACCACGGGTCCATGCCGACCTTGTAGATCTCGTACACCGGAACGGTGGCGACGCCGAGCGTCAGCGCTGCCGCCGAGGAGAACACGAGCGCGCCGCCGCCGCCCTGCTCGGTCGCCGCGAGCTTCTCGGCGAGCACGTCGCGCAGGCCGGTGCGCTGCCATTGGCGGAGCGCGAAGGTCGGGCTCCCCGGGCCGGCGAACACCCAGTTGGCGTCGCGGATCTTGGTCATCGCCGATTCGACGGCGGCCGAGTCGCCGGTGTCGGTCCGCGCCAGGCCGGCGACCTCGACGTCCTGGCTGACCGAGTCGCTGAAGTACTTGGTGGTCGACGCGGCGAGGATCGGGGCGTTCTCCTGGAAGCCGAACGGTGTGTCGAGCATCACCGGGTCGGCCGGTGTGTCCGCTGGCGATGATCCGTTCGAACACGCGACGGTGCGGCACCTTCATCGTGGGGGCGGTCTCGCCCGATCCCATGATGACGAGCAGGCGGGGAAGGGTCATGCGGGTGGCTCCGTTGCGGTCGGGCCCGGGAAGAAGGCGGGGTCGGTGGTGGACTGATGCAGCAGCGCGGCGACCGCCTCGGGCTGTTGCGCGTGGACGTCGTGGTGGGCGGGGCTGAACCAGTGGGCCCGGCCCCGCTGCAGCGTCGCGATGGCGTGGTCGACGGCGTCGTGTTTGGACGCGCTCCACGCGACGTCGCCGGTGTCGGCTCCGATGAGCAGGGTCGGTACGTGCATCTCGGGGTAGACCTCCGACGGCGTGTGCTCCCACAGCCCGCGGAGCACGCTGAGGTGACGCTCGAACGTGAGCCACGGTGCGATGGTGCCGTCGTTGCGCACCTCGAAGTTGGCCATCGTGCCGGCGCGGCCCTCCTCGGGCCAGTCGGATGCGGATCGCTCGAGCCAGCCGCGCATCGTCTCGACGGGTGTGCCGGCGAGTCGAGGCGGGGCGAGGGCCTCGGCGCAGTCCTCCCACACCGGGAACTTCGAGCGGAGGTCGATGAACCCGCCGTCGACGCAGGCGACCTGATCGACCAGGTCGGGGTGGCGGTGGCCCAGTTCGAGCACGACGTTGCCGCCCCACGACTGTCCGGCGACGGCAGGCCGGTCGAGATCGAGGGTGTCGATCAGCAGCGCCAGGTCGTCGGCGCAGTTCGGGACGTCGTAGCCGTCGTCGGGCTTCGACGACTGGCCGTGGCCGCGCTGGTCGACGGTGACCACACGGTGCCCGGCGGCGGCGAGGCGGCGGGCGACGCCGTCCCAGAGTCGTGCGTTCGAGGCGAGCCCGTGGGTCAGCAGCCAGCTGCGTTGCGTCGTCGCCGACGGTCGGCCGGCGGCTCCCATCGCAGCACGTGCAGTTCGACACCGGACGGGATCGGATGTCGCTCGGGCGTCGGTGTGATGTCGTCAGGCATGGGAGGAGTCTCCGAATCGAGCGATGCGTTCGAGCAGTTCGAGCAATTCGATGGAACGCTCGACGGGTCGTGGCCATTCCGCAACACCGCGGACGGCGTCGGCGAACGCTTCGATCATGCCTTGGTACGGGTCGCCGGGCTCGACCGAGAACTGCTCGACGAGTCGTGGTTCGGCGTCGGGATCGTCTGGCGGCGGTGCGAGCTCCGACGTCGGCAGGTACGCGGTCGAGCGCGAGGTCGGGCAGCGCCCGCCTCGGACCGCTCCGCACGATCACGTGATCGAGGTCGTCGCCGCTCGTGAACGCGACGCGCTCGAGCAGCAGCATCGCGTCGGCGCTGTGGAACGAAGCCTGTTGGTGTTCGTCGTCGACGAACGAGCACTGGATCTGGGCATCGTCGGTCGCCCGGCCAGACGAGGTTGGCGACGGTCGTCGCATCGACACCGCTCGGCGCCATCGTGCGGTGGACCGAGTCGATCTCGCAGTCGGTGCCCCACAGCTCGACGGCCGTGCCGAGGCAGTAGATGCCGACATCGAGCAGCGCACCGCCGCCCTGGGTCGGGTCCCATCGATAGTTCGTCGGCCGCCTCGGGGCCGATGGTGAACGTGAAGCGGTGGTACTGCGCGTCGACGTCGCCGATCGCGCCGCTGCGGGCCAGTTCGATCGTGGTCGCCCACCGCCGATCGAACGGGGTCATCCAGGCCTCGGCGAGCAACACGCCGGCGTCGATCGCAGGCGTCGGCCATCGCCGGGCTGTGGCCGGGTCCGCTGCCAGCGGCTTCTCGCACAGCACGTGTTTGCCGGCGGCTGCGCGCCCGTTCGGTCCACTCCAGGTGCATGCCGTTCGGGAGCGGGATGTAGACGGCCTCGACGTCGGGATGGTCGAGCACGGCGTCGTAGTCGTCGACGTTGCGTCGTCGCCCAGCGGTCGGGCACGGCGCCGCTCCGCGATGCGGTGGCGACCAACCGGGCGTTCGATGCGGCGTCGATCGCGGGCATCACCGCCGCGTTCGCGACGAACGAGTTCGCGCCGATGACGCCGAAGCCGACCGGGTCGGTCACGGAACCGTCCGACGCCGGGTCACGGGAGTTCGATGAGTTCGCCGCCGTTGGCGCCGGAGCGGTGCGCGGCTTCGAGGACCGACACCGACGTCGCGCGACTGCTCGGGACGGACGGCGAGCGGCTCACCGAGGAGCAGGTGGTCGGCGAGGTTGCGGTGGAACCCCCATCCCGGGATGCGGGGCCGGTGCGATGCGCGACTCGATCAGACCGTGGTCGCCGTCGTAGCGGGCGAGGGTCAGGTCGACCGGCCGCTCGGCGTGGTGGGATACGTTCGGCCTGGAAGCCACGACCGGCAACGACGGCGTCCTGGCGGACCGGTTCGTAGTGGCCCTCGAGCGTGCCGAGCGTGCCTTCGATGTGGAACTTCGGGCGTCGGATCGCGCACACGTCGCTCTGGCGGAACGTGGCCTCGCGGCCGTCGGCCCACTGCATCCACACCGACAGCTGATCGACGTTGGTCGTGTCGTGCCACACCCGGGTGTGGGCGGAGCACAGCACCTTCTTCGGGGCGGTGCCGTAGTGCTGGATGATCCAGTCGATGTGATGTGAACCCCAGTCGTAGACGGCGCCACCCGAGATCGAGTCCTCGGAGTGCCAGGCGCGGCAGGGGTGTTCGAAGCCGCCGACGAAGGTCTCGATGTTGAACACGCCGCCCAGGTCGCCGCGGTCGATGAGGCGCCGGATCGCCAACCAGTCGGTGTCCCAGCGACGGCTCTGGTGGACCGAGATGACCCGACCGACGTCGTTCGCCGTGCGGATCAGCTCGTCGGCGTCGGCGGTCGTGAGACACATCGGCTTCTCGACGACGACGTGCTTGCCGGCCCGGAGCAGTTCGAGCGCGAGTTCGGCGTGATGGACCGGCGGTGTCGCGATGATCGCGATGTCGACACTGTCGTCGGCGGCGAGCGACGTGCCCGAGTCGTGGGCCCGAAGCTCCGGGAAGTCGACCCTGGCGGCGTCGAGACGATCCGCCGAGTTGTCGGCGGCGGCGACGAGCGCCAGTCCGTCGGTCTCGGTGGCGGCGAGACCGTGGAGATAGCCCATGCCGCCGAACGGGCCGTAGCCGACGACGGCGACGCCGAGGTCGTCGACGGGGGTGGTCGGGAAGTCGTTGCGGAGGAGCCGGCGCAGGTACGGGCCGAGCGTCGGGTGGGTGTCGACGGCGCCGACGAGCGGTCATCCCGATCGTGACGACGCGGCCCGCTCCGACGCGGCGCACGAGCATCGTCGGATGGTGGGCGAAGCGGACGCTCGTGGTGGCCGCCACCTCGACGTCGGGGTCGAACGGGTCGAACGTGAGCAGCGGTGTGGTGATGGGGACCTCACCGTCGAGCCGCACCGCTTCGGGGCGCGCCGCGAGCGTCACGAACCATTCGGTGTGGGGGAGCGGCGCGGCGATGTGTGCTCCGGCGAGCGCCTCGGCGAGTTCGTCGCCGGGCTCGGGGACGAGGAGCACGCTGCCGCCGTTGCGGGCGTGCGCCTCGAGTGCGCCGACCGAGTCGGTGTCGAGGCGTCCGGTCGACACGTGGACGTCGGCGATGGTCGGGGTGGGTGGCGTGGTCGATGCTCATGAGATCTCAGTCTGGGAATCGGCGAGTCGGGGGCGAGGGTAGCGGGCTCGGTGCGTCAGTGGTCGGGCGAGAGGTCCCCCGGACGGGTGAATCGGATGAACTCCCGATGAATCCGGAGCAGGAGGTGTAATTGCGACCAGCTCGCAACTAACGTTCGTCGGCGTGAAGGCGAACGTCGACGGTCTCGAAGCTCGAGACGCACCGATCAGTCGCAGCCCGGGGTCCGTCTCGATGGCCGCCGGTCCGCCGGCTTCGTGGGCGCGGCAGTCGTGCGTTGCATTCGTCGTTGCGTCATGCGGAAGCTCCGATGATTCCACGGAGTCGGAGGGGTCTGCCGATTCGAGCGCCGAATCCGCCGAGTTGACGGTGGTCACAACCGTGGCCCCGATCACGTCGATCGCCGCGAACGTGATCGGGGATCGAGCCGACATCGTCGGGATCGTGCCCGAGGGGACCAACTCCCACACGTTCGAGCCGCCGCCGTCGGCAGCGCAGGTGTTGAGCGAGGCCGATGTCGTGTTCATCAACGGGCTGCAGCTCGAGGAGCCGACCAAGGAACTCGCGGCGACGAACCTGCGGGACGGTGTGCCGCTGGTCGAGATCGGCGACGAGACGATCAGTCCCGACCAGTACCGGTACGACTTCTCGTTCCCCGAGTCCGAGGGCAAGCCCAATCCGCACCTGTGGACCGACCCGACCCTGGTCAAGGTGTATGCCGACGTGATCCTCGAGACGATGATCGAGGTCGATCCCGGAGGGCGAAGCGACGTACACCGAGAACCACGCTGCGTTCACCGAGCTGGTCGACGAGTTCGACGCCGCGGTGCGCGAGTCACTCGACACGGTGCCGGAGGAGAACCGCAAGCTCGTCACGTACCACGACGCGTACGCGTACTTCGCCGACACCTACGGGTGGACCGTGGTCGGAGCGATCCAGCCCGCCGACTTCGGCGAACCGACGCCGGCCGAGGTGGTCCGCCTGATCGAACAGATCGACGCCGAGGGTGTGCCCGCCGTGTTCGGCTCCGAGGTCTTCCCGTCGCCGGTGCTCGAACAGGTGGCGAACGAGACCGGCGCGGTCTACGTCGACGACCTGCGTGACGACGACCTGCCGGGAGAACCGGGCGAAGCCGACCACTCGTGGCTCGGTCTGATGAAGTTCAACTTCATCACGATGACCGAGGCGCTCGGCGGCGACGCCGGCGCCCTGGAGCCCTTCGAAGTGCGCAACGTGGTTCCCGACGAAGCGACGTACCCACAGTGAGGAGCACCCAGCGCCGTCGGCTCCGCCCTGATCGTCGCCGATCGGGTGACGGTGGCGTACGGCGTCGACCCCGTGATCGTCGACATCGATCTCACGATCGAGCCCGGCGACATGATCGGCATCGTCGGGCCGTCCGGCTCCGGCAAGTCGACGCTGCTCAAGGCGCTGCTCGGCGGGATCAGCCCTCGTTCCGGCACGGTGACGCGCCGTCCCGACCTGACCGTCGGGTTCGTCCCGCAGGTCGAGCGGATCGACTGGAACTTCCCGGTCACGGTCGCCGAGTGCGTCGGGCATGGCGCGCGCGACCGGGTGGCGGACGCCGTGGATCTCGCGGCGCGAGCGTGCCGAGATCGACTCGGTGCTCGACCGGTTGGGTCTGCACGACCTCGGGCTCGCGCCACATCCGCAACCTGTCCGGGGGGACAGCAGCAGCGAGTGTTCCTCGCCCGGGCGCTGTTCACCGGAGCCGAGGTCATCTTCCTCGACGAACCGACGTCGGGTCTCGACGTCAAGACCCGTCACGAGGTGCTCCACCTGCTCGCCGATCTGAACGACGAAGGGGTGACCGTGGTCCTGTCGACGCACGACCTCAACGGCATCGCGACGCACCTGCCGACCATCGTCTGCCTGAACAAGACGGTGATCGGTGCCGGATCGCCGGAGGACGTGCTCGTGCCCGACGTGCTCGAGCGCACCTACGGGTCGCCGATGCAGATCCTCGAACACGGCGGGATGCGCGTGGTCGTCGATGCCGGGCCGAACGCCAGCGTGCTGCCGTTCGAACGTGAGGTCGGCGCATGAGCTGGTCCGAGCTGACCGCTCCCTATGCGTTCGAGTTCTTCCGCAACGGCGTGTACGTCGCGACGATGGCCGGCGCACTCTGCGGGCTCGTCGGCTGCTACGTCGTGTTGCGGAACATGAGCTACATCGGCCACGGCCTGTCGCACGCGATCTTCGGCGGCTACGCGGCGGCCGGTCTGATCGGAGTGAACCTGTTCCTCGGCGCCGGAATCTGGGGCGTGGTCACGGCGCTGGCGATCGGTGGGATCGTGCGTCGGCGTCCGATCGGCTCCGACGCGGCGATCGGCGTGGTCACCACGGCGTCGTTCGCGCTCGGGATCGCGCTCGTCGCTCGATACGGATCACCGGGCCGGAGCGCCGACTCGCTGCTGTTCGGCAACGTCCTCGGTGTGAACACCAGCGACGTGTGGCTCGTTGCCGGTGTGTCGCTGGTCGCGGTGGTCTTCATCGTGCTCGCCTACCGGCCGCTGCTGTTCACCACGTTCGACGAGGAGGTCGCGCAGGCGACCGGTGTGCGCACGACCTGGATCGACATCGCGCTCATGATCGTGCTCGCGGCAACCGTGCTGGCGACGATGAACGTGATGGGCGTGACCTTGATCGCCGCAACGCTCGTCGTTCCGGCGGTTGTCGCCCGGATGCTGACCGACAGCTTCTCGACGATGCTCGTGATCGCCACCGTGATCGGCGCCGTGAGCGGCTTCGTCGGGATGAACCTGAGCTATCACCACGACCTGCCGTCGGGGTCGACGATCGTGCTCGTCGGGACGGCGTTCTTCATCGCTGCGTATCTGGGCGGCGGTCGCCTCCGCAGTCGCGCCGGCACCGTCGCCCACGCTCACTGAGCCGACGGCCCACGCTCGACCCGCGCGTGCGATGAGCGATGAGAGTGGCCTTCGCCCTCATCTCTCATCGGCAGGGCACGTCTGGGCGACGCGGGTGGCGTGGCCACGGGGCGGTCGCCGGTTGCGACGGTGGATCACCCGGTAGATGATGGCGAACATCAGCACCACGGTCGTGATGATCGACGTGGCGACGTACATCGAGTTGGTGGCGTCGGTGCCGGCGAACGTGCCGTGCAGGCTGGTGAGCGAGGAACGTCACGTAGCTCGTCATGTGGATCCCGCGCCACACGCGGCGCGGGAGGTGCTTCATCGCCAGCGACGTGGCCTCGACCACGACGACACCCCAGAACGCGAACACGCCGAGCGCGACCTGCCAGGTCTTCCACTCGCTCGCGAACGGAATCGTCAGATCGGCGATCGTGAAGTGGACGAAGTTGTCGGCAACGAGCGCGCCGAGATGGATCGCGATGGTGAACACGGCGAGCCCACCGAGCGCCCGATGGAGGTCGAGCAGCCATGCCGGCCGCCGATGGGCAGGGAACAGGTTCGTCGACAGGAGGATGCCCCACAGGACCGCAGCGGTGAGGAAGAGCCAGCCGACGATGCCCGCGGCACGGGCGACGTACCACCAGATCTGCGGATTCATCGGCGCCACCTCGTCGCGACATGCGGTGCTCGACGCCGAGGCCGATGGTCGACGTGACGGTTCCGTCGGCAGCGATCGCAACACCGGCGAGCCCGCGGTCCTCGAGGTAGTCGATGGCGCCGACGGTCCCGCGCAGGATCGCGGCGGTGGCGTGTGCCTCGGCCATCCACCCGGCATTCGCGACGACCGTGACAGCGGCGAGGTCGGTGTCGGAGTCGGAGCCGGTCGTCGGATCGATGACGTGGTGGTGCTCTCGTCCGTGGTCGATCCAACGACGGGACCGGGTGCTCGATGTGGCGATGCCACCGTCGCTGACCGCGAGCGTGGTGATCGTGGTGCCGGGCCGGTGGGGGTCGTCGACGGCGATCAGCCAGCCGAGATCGGTCGGCGCGACGCCGGCGGCGGCGATGTCGCCGCCGATGCTCACGAGCGCACCGTCGACGCCCTGGTCGAGGAGTTCGATGACGACGATGTCGGCGGCGAGGCCCTTGCCGATACCTCCGGGATCGAGCGACAGCCCCGGCGGGAGTGCGGACGGCAGCGCGCTGATCGGTCGATCTCGATGTCGTGGACCGTCGAGCCCGTCGCTCGGACGCTCGACGGCGATCGTGAACCGGTCGGGATCGTCGATGCTGGTGGTGTAGCCGAGCGACAGCAGCTGATGGAGGCGCGTCGGGTCGTAGCTCCCGCCGGTCGCGGTGCTCGCGAGACGCATCGTGTCGATCAGCCGAATCGTGTCGGGTCGACCGGGATCCAGGTGTCGGGGTGGCTGTTGATGCGGGTGATGTCGCTCGTGTCGATGAACCGGCTCCATGCGCGCTCCAGGGCTCGCAGCCGACGTTCGGCGTCGCGGGCGGCCTCCGGCGGGCCGCCGATCGTGGTGACCTGTGTCGCGCTGGCCATCACCCGGAAGCAGTGGCGGATCGGCGTTCACGGTCAGTTGCTGCCGCTCGTCGTCGCCGCCGGTGCCGGGGCGGTGCCGGTGCGGGGCCGGTGCGACTCGCTTGTGGTGTCGGCGACGAGGACGAGGCACGGGTGGGCGCGGCCCGTGATGGGCCCGTCACCGTGACGGTCTGGACGACCGGGTTCGCGGTGAGGACGATCGGGCCCGGCGCCTCCGAGGTGGGTGGCGCCTCCGTCGCTCGGCGTATCGGGTGACACCGTCGTCGTCGCCTCGTCGGCGGGCGTCGCCGCCGGATGGCCGCCGGGGTCCGATGGATCACGACCTGGATCGGCGGGTCGGCAGGGCTTGCCAGCGGGTCTGGGTCGGCTGGCGGGCGGAGGAGGTGTCGCCGGCGCCGACGAAGGGGTGGTCGAGCCCGAGGACGGTCACGATGCCGAGCATCGTGACCGCTCCGACACCGGCGGCCGCGACACGACTGCCCTGGGCGGGGTGGCGCTTGCGGCGTCGCCGCGGAGATGCAGGTTCGGACGCTGCGACTGCGGGGCCGGTCGGCGCCGGGAGGTCGGAGGTCTGTCCACGTCGAGCCCGGAGCTGAGCGATGCGCTCACGCTGTGCGGGCGACAGCGTCGAGTCGGTCTGTTCAGTCATCGTCGTCGCCGCCTTCGTGCTCTTCGTCCTCGTGCTCGTCGTCCTCGTCTTCCTCGTCGACTTCGTCGACTTCGTCGTGGTCGTCTTCGTGGTCGTCGACTTCGTCGTGGTCGTCTTCTCGTCGTGGTCGTCGTCGAGTGGTCCGGACGATCGGCGTCGTAGCTGGGTGCCGCTGGCGGCGGCGGTGCCGGTCAGCGGCGGGGCTCGTGGAGCCGCCGGACGGTGCCGGCGCGGGAGCGGGACCCGGCACCTGGACGACGTTCACGATCGGTTGTCGACCCGGGCGTCGACGACACCGTTCTCGTCGACCGACGCGTGGAACTCGTAGATCGTGTCGCTCGATGCGAAGGTCACGACCAGCTCGGTGGGCGACGACTGCTCGGTCTTCCACAGCCAGCCCGCGTTGGCGTCGACGCCACTGACGCGGACACCGGTTGCGTCCTGCGTCGAGCGGTCACGTGCCGGCGCCCTCCACGGCGAACTCCTGGGTGGTCACCTCCGGGTGTGTCGGCCACGGTGATCGTGGTTGAGGTCGTCGAGTCGGTGGGCGCCGGGAGTCGGGTCCTCGAGGTAGATGTCGACGACCTGCGCCTCGGCGATCGTGGTCGGGCTCGCCACGGTTGCCTCAGCGGAGAGGTTGCCGATGGAGTTGTCCTCGGCAGCGCTGAGTACTCCGATGTTCGCGGCCACCGCTGCCGATCCGGCGAGGATCGTGCCGGCGACCGTGGCAGCCGTCACGAGTGAGGTTCGACGATTCATGCTGTCGGGTCCTTTCGTAGATCTGGACGACCGTTCCGAATGGAGCGGTCGATGTGTGAGCAACGGTAGGGATCGGTCTTCCAGCGCCTCAGAAGTGCGGGGTTAACGAATGGCAAAGATGAGATCGGGGTCGTCCGGTGATCTGCCAGGCTGGCGTCCGTGAAGCTGCTCGTGGTCGAGGACGATCCCACCATCGCCGAGCCGCTGTGCGCCGGTCTGGTCCGCGAGGGGTTCGTGGTCAACCACGTCGCCGTCGGGTCAGGACGCGCTCGAGTCGGCGGCGACCGACCCGCCCGACCTGATCCTGCTCGACCTCGGTCTGCCCGACCTCGACGGTCGCGCCGTGTGCCGTGAGATCAGGTCGCGTCGAGCGTGCCGATCATCGTCGTGACCGCACGGAGCGACGAGATCGATCGTGTGTCGCTGCTCGAGCTCGGGGCCGACGACTACGTGGTCAAGCCGTTCGGGTTTCGCGAGCTGGTGGCGCGGATCGGTGCGGTGCTCCGACGAACGTCGACCGCGGCGGTCGATACCGTGGATCCGATCGAGATCGGCTCGCTCCGCATCGACCGTCGAACCCATCAGCTCACGCGAGACGGTGAGCCCGTCGCGCTGACGCCGAAGGAGTTCGACCTCGTCGCGTTCCTGGCGCTGGACCCCGGCGCGGTGCGGACTCGCGACGACATCATCCGCAACGTGTGGGACGAGAACTGGTGGGGGTCGACGAAGACCCTCGATGTCCACATCGCCTCGCTCCGCAAGAAGCTGGGTGCCGACACGATCCACACCGTTCGCGGCGTCGGATTCAGCCTCGTCGACCCCGGTGCTGAGCGCGTGACGCGACGCCTCGTTCTCAGCTACCTCGCCGTCACCATCGTCGTGCTCGCGATCTTCGAGATCCCGCTCGCCGTGTTCTTCCAACAGCGCGAACAGGACCGCCTGACCGTCGATGCCGAGCGTGATGCGACTGTGCTCGCCACGATCTACGAGGACGCATTGGAGAAGGGGACCGAGCCCGACCCGATCCCCGCCGAGGACTACTTCGCCGACACTGGTGTGCGCACCGTGGTCGTCGACGGGGACGGCATCTCGGTGATCGACACCGGCAACGACGTGGACCGGGACTTCTCGACTCGACCCGAGATCATGACGGCGTTGACCGGGCAGCGCACGACAGGAACGCGCTATTCGGAGACGCTCGGGACCGAGTTGCTCTACGTCGCCGTACCGGTCGCGTCTGGCGGTGTGGTGCACGGTGCACTCCGCTTGACGGTCGACACCCACGAGGTCACCGAACGCATCCGCACGTTCTGGCTCGGACTCGCCTTCACCGGGCTCATCGTGCTGGTCGTCATGGCCGGGATCGGCACGCTCATCGCCCGCTCGGTGACCCGCCCGGTCCGACGTCTCCAGGCCACCGCCGAGCGTTTCTCGAGCGGTGACCTGACCCCGGGCGGGGTCAGCGTGGTGTCGCCGCCCGAGCTCGCCGCGCTCGAGTCGGCGATGGACGAGATGGCCCGACGACTCGATGAGCTGATCGAGCGTCAACGGTCGTTCGTCGCGGATGCATCGCATCAGCTCCGCACACCGCTCACGGCACTCCGGCTGCGGCTGGAGAACCTCGAGCCCGAACTGTACGGGCGGGCATCGGTCACCGAGGTGCGCACCGCGATCGACGAGACGACCCGACTCGGTGCCCTCGTCGACGACCTGCTCCAGCTCGCTCGGACCCAGCAGGAGGCACCCGTCGCACCGGTCGATCTCACGGAGATCGTCTCCGATCGCGTCGACATCTGGACCGCCACGGCCGATCAGTACGACGTCTCGATCGAGTTGGCCGCGCCCCGGCAGCGGGTGTTCGGGCAAGCGATCATCGGAGGGATCGAGCAGGTGCTCGACAATCTGCTCGACAATGCGATCCGCGCCGCGCCGGCCGGTTCGGCGATCGAGGTCGGGCTCGTCGAGGGCGACCGCCGTCACCTGATCACGGTCGCAGATCTCGGCCCCGGCATCGACGATGCCGACAAGGCATCGGCACTCATGCGTTTCTGGCGTGCCGACACGAGTACCCCCGGCACCGGTCTCGGGCTCGCGATCTGCGAGGCGCTGGTGCGGTCGGGTGGCGGTGAACTCCGCCTCGACGACAACACGCCGTGCGGGCTCCGGGTCACGGTGGATGTCCCCGCCGCCACCCACCCCTCACCACGTCCCTCCGATGAGCGATGAGCGTGGCCCTTGCACTCATCTCTCATCGCAGGGACGGTCGAGTGGGGATCGCCGGGTACGGTCACGGAATGCAGCCGGAGGGCACCAAGGCATTCGATGGTGGTGACTGGACGCCGGAGCAGGCGGCCGATGCGCTCCGCGCCCACGGGTGCAGGGTCACCCAACCCCGCCTCGCCGTGCTCCGGGCGCTGCTCGAACACGGTGGGACGATCGACGCCACGGAACTGACTGCGCGAGCACAGCGCTACGAGCCCGGAATCCACGAGGCCACCGTGTACCGAACGGTCAAGGTGCTCACCGAGGTCGGCATCGCCAATCACGTCCACGCGGGGCACGGACCGTCGTTGGTGCGGCTCACCGGCGACGAGCAACTCGTCGCCGTGTGCCGGGACTGCGGGGCGATCTCGCCGGTGCCGAGCGAGGCCGTCGACCAACTCGTGACCGACGTCGAGGCGGCGACCGGATTCGTCCTCGAGCCCGGGCACTTCGCCCTCGAAGGGGTCTGCGCGACTTGCGCTCGATGAGCGAGCGGCGGTTCATGCAGCTCGACGTCTTCGCGTCGGGCCCGTTCTCGGGCAACCCACTCGCCGTCGTCATCGACGGCGGGGGTCTCTCGACGGAGGAGATGCAACGCTTCACCGACTGGACGAACCTGTCCGAGGCGACCTTCCTGTTGCCGCCGACCGATCCAACCGCCGACTACCGCGTCCGGATCTTCTGCCCGGGCCGCGAACTGCCCTTCGCCGGACACCCGACACTCGGATCGTGTGCAGCCTGGCTTGCGGCAGGAGGCACGCCGTACCGTGCCGACGAGATCGTGCAGGAGTGCGGTGCCGGTCTGATCCCGATCCGACGCGAGGGCGAGCGGCTCGCCTTCGCGGCCCCGCCGATGACGAGGCGCGGACCGATCGAGCCGGAACTGCTCGCCGAACGACTCGACCAGCTCGGACTCGGCCCCGAACGATGTCGTCGAGGCGGCGTGGATCGACAACGGTCCCGGCTGGATGGGGATCCTGCTCGAATCGGCGGAGGCCGTGCTCGACGTGCCGCTCCGCTGGTGGCGGTGCCGGGGTTCGACGTGGGCCTGGTCGGACTCCACCCCGAGGACGCCGAGTGTGCGGTCGAGGTCCGGGCGTTCTTCGCCGACGCCTCGGGTGTCGATCCGCGAGGACCCGGTGACCGGCAGCCTCAATGCCTCGCGTCGCCCAGTGGCTGACGACGTCCGGCCGATTGGCGACGCCCTACGTCGCCGCCCAGGGACAGGCGGTCGGTCGTCGCGGGCGCATCCACGTCGACGCAGCCGACGGAGAACTCTGGATCGGCGGTCGGTCCACCGTCGTGGTCACCGGCACCGTCACCGTCTCGTGACACCCGGAGATGTTCGTCGGTGCCTGGCACCGACGAACATCAGGCGGCCTTGAGGTCGGCCATCACCTTCGCCCAGCGGTCGGGATCGCTGGCGTAGGGGGCGTAGAAGCTCAGGCGCTGGATGACGTCGCCGTAGCGGGCGCCGAGTTCGGAGGCGATGTCCTCGGGCTCACCGACGACGGCGAAGGTGTTGAGGATCTCGTCGTCGATGAGGGTGCCCATCTTGTCCCACTCACCCTGCTTCGACAGCTTGTTCAGCTCGTCCTGCAGCCCGCCCCACCCGTGCATCTCGAGCACCGGCCGGTAGGCGGGCGTCGAGCCGTAGAACGCGATCTGCTTGCGGGTGGCGATGGCGGCCTGCGTCGATCTCCTCGTCGTTGTTGCCGGTGACGACGAACGACGGGCCGACGATCTCGAAGCCCTCCATGGTCTTGCCGGCCTTCTCGCGACCGAGCTTCAGCGCCGGAATGGTGACCTCACGCAGGTACTTCTCGGTGGTGAAGCCGTGACAGATGAACCCGTCGAACGCCTCGCCGGCGACCTCGGTCATCAGCGGGCCGACGCCGGCGAGGAACATCTTCGGCGGGCCGAACCCGTCGAGATCGGACGGGGACGGCGAGAACATCGGGGTCATCAGCGTGTGCTGGTAGAACTCGCCGCGGAACTCGAGCTTCTCGCCGGTCAACCAGGTGTTCCAGATCGCGCGCATCGCGAGGACGAACTCGCGCATGCGCGCCGCCGGCTTGCGTCCACTCCATCGAGAAGCGCTTCTCGATGTGCGGCTTGATCTGGCTGCCGAGGCCGAGCACGAAACGACCCTTCGAGTAGGCCTGCAGGTCCCACGCCGTGTTGGCGAGCGTCATCGGTGAGCGCGAGAACGCCACGGCGATCGATGTGCCGATCTCGAGGTCATTCGTGTGCTCGGCTGCGAGCAGCAGCGGAAGGAAGGGATCATGCGCCATTTCCGCCGTCCACGCTCCGGAGTACCCGGCGGCTTCGACCTCCTTGGCGCTGTCGGCCACGGTGGCCAGGTCGATTCCGATGTTGCCGTCGACTTTCATGCGTCGAACCGTACTTTCACGGTTGATCGCGGAAGAACTCCTGGATCTCCTCGGCGATCTCCTCACCCGAGCGCAACTCGAGTTCCTCGACGTCGTCGCCGTCCGTGTCCTCTGTCGGTGCGAGGTCGTGCAACTCCTCGAGTTGGCGGAGCATCGCCTCGTTCTCGGGTTTGTCGGCGATCATCCGATCGAGTCGCGCCCGCTGTGCATCGACCTCGGCGCGCAGTCCCAACGCCTCGATCGAGATCCCGGTGACCTCGTTCGAGGCCGTCGAGCAGGGCGACCGACGCGGCTGGGTACTCCATGGCCGACACGTAGTGCGGCACCTGCGCCCAGATGCCCAGCGCCGGGATCTTCTGTGCGTGCATCGCGTGTTCGAGGACGCCGGCCATGCCGGCGGGAACGTCGACCGAACTCCGGGCGAACGACACCGCGGCGAGCATCTCGATCGACGGGGACGACACCGACAGGCGTGCCGGTCGGGTGTGGGGTGCGGCGAACGGGTAGGCCCCGAGCGAGACCATCTGGGTGACGCCGAACTCGACGGCGAGCATGGCGACGGCTCGGCTGAAACGACGCCACGCCATGTCGGGTTCGGGCCCGACGAGGAACAGCACGTCCTGGCCGTCGGGGGAGCGACCGGATCGCATCTCGATGGTCGCCCAGTCGAGGTTCGTGTTGAGCCCGTCGCGCAGTTCCATCGTCGGTCGCCGGGCCCGGTAGTCGACGTAGCGGTCGTCGTCGAACGACAGGATCGGCGTCGACTCGCACGCTCTGCTGAGTTGATCCATCGCCGCGGCTGCCGCGCCGGCCGCATCGATCCAGCCGGTGAGCATCACGATCAGCACCGGTTCGTGAAGGGCGGGTTCCTCGACGTGGCGGTCGATGCCGTACTCCTGATCGAGTTCGGCGCGCGCCTTCGGATCACCGGAGTCGGGGGTGTCGCCCGGGGTGCTCATCCGAGCTCCTCCAGCCGCTGTTCGGCGCTGGCGGCCGCCCCGTCGACCTGGAGCTTGAAGGCCTCGAGCGAGGCCGGGTCCTGCTCGCCGAGCGCTCCACCCAGGTAGCGGGAGTAGACGCCTTCGAGGATGCACGCCAGTTTCCAGTAGGCGAACGCAACATAGAAGTCGAGCTGGGCGATGTCGCGGCCGGACACTTCGGCGTACCGCGTGGCGAGGTCGGCGCGGTTCCAGAACCCGGTCGGGGTGGTAGCGCTCCCGGTCCACGCCGAATCGGCGTCGTCGGGTCCGGTCCAGTACACCTGCAACAGGCCGAGGTCGGCGAGCGGGTCGCCGAGGGTGCAGATCTCCCAGTCGAGCACGGCGACGACGTTGCCGTCGTCGTCGACCATGCAGTTGTCGAGGCGGTAGTCGCCGTGGACGATCGAGGCCGGCCCCTGCTCGGGGATCCGCTCGCTCAGTCGGTCGTGGACACGATCGACGGCGGCGAGATCACGGGTCTTGCCCTGGTTCCATTGGCTGTACCAGCGCTTGAGTTGGCGTGCGATGTACCCCTCGTGGCGTCCGAGTTCGGACAGTCCGGCGGCGTCGAGGTCGACGGCGTGGATCTTCGCCATCGTGTCGACGAGCGACCGGCTGGCGTTGGCGCGTGCAGCTTCGTCGAGTACGGCCGCCGAGGCCGCGGCATCGCGCAGCACGTGTCCGTCGACGAACTCCATGACGTAGAACGGCGTGCCGTTGACCGACTCGTCGGTGCACAGCCCGGCGATCGGCGGCACGGGGACGTCGGACGACTGCAGTCCCGAGATGATCCGGTGTTCGCGACCCATGTCGTGCGCACTCGCGAGCACGTGGCCGAGCGGCGGACGCCGCAGGACGAACCGTGTTGCCGTCGCCTCCGGTCACCGTCATGGTCAGGTTGGAGTGGCCGCCGGTGATCGGGTCGAACACGAACGGGCCGACCGCACCAGCGACGTTCTGCTCCAGCCAGGCCGACACCGGTGCGATGTCGACGCCCGGAACCGGCGGCCCGCTGGGTCGGGAGTCGTCTCGGGCGTCATGTCGGAGTCGGTCATTCCGCTTCCGAGAGTAGCGAGGGTCGGCCGATAGCGTTCACCCCATGGCCGCAATCGATGTCACCGACGCAACCTTCGAGGCCGAAGTCCTCGAGAAGTCGAACGAGGTCCCGGTCGTCGTCGACCTCTGGGCCGAGTGGTGCGGACCGTGCAAGACGCTCGGCCCGATCCTCGAGAAGGTGATCGACGCGACCGAGCGGCAAGGTCGTCCTCACCAAGATCGACGTCGACGCCAACCCGGCGCTCAGCCAGGCGTTCAAGGTCCAGTCGATCCCCGCGGTGTACGCGATGCACCACGGCAAGGTCGTCGACGGATTCATGGGCGCGTACCCCGAGTCCGCCGTACAGGAGTTCGTCGACAAGCTGCTGCCGACCGAGGAGCAGAGCGCCGTCGCCGAGTTGCTCGAGGCGGGCGACGAGGCAAGCCTGCGGATCGCGCTCGGCATGGAGCCGGCGAACGAGGACGTCATCGTCGCACTCGGCGAGCTGCTCGTGGCCGAAGGTCGAGGCGACGAAGCGCTCGAGTTGCTCGCCCGCATCCCCGAGTCGGACCGGACCCGCAAGGTGGCCGCAGCCGCTCGCGTGGGTGACGCTCCCGACGACGATCACGACGCAACGCTCACCGCACTGCTCGACAGGTGAAGGATGACGACGACGCACGTCAGCAGTTCGTCGACATCCTCGAACTGATGGGTCCCGACGACCCGCGGACGGCCGACTACCGCCGCCAGCTGACCCAGCGGCTGTTCTGACACCCTCGGAGCCGGCGCGGGTCGGCTGGGCCGAAGCAGGTGGACTCGGACGCGGTTCCCGGCGATAGGTTTTCGATACCGACTCCCTCCTGATTGAGCGCGGGCAACTGCCCGCCGAATCGGTTGAAGGAGGTCGAGATGCGCCAGCGCCTCGACGAGAGTTCCGACGATGTCGTCGATGATCTGCCGACGGCCGGATCCGACCGACACCACTCGGTGAGCGGGTGCGGGAATGGGTGGAGTGGTTCGGGCTGACACGTCTGCTCACGTCGGCCGTCGCGGTCGTCGTGGTCTGTGCCGGTGCCTGGTTCCTCGTGCGCACACCGCCACCCCCGAGCGAGGCGAGCCTGCCGATCGCCAGCTCGGGCGGGGGGAGCCCGACCGCACCGAAGGTGACGTTGCCCGTGGCGTCGACGGAGACCGGCCCGACATCGACGGTCGCGAGCGGTCGGGTGATCGTCCATGTCGCCGGTGCGGTCCTCCTGCCGGGTGTCTACGAGCTGCGGCCGGGCAGCCGAGTCGACGATGCCGTTCAGGGAGCGGGTGGCGCCACGCCCGATGCCGAGCTCGGGCGGATCAACCTGGCGGCGCCGCTCGTCGACGGCGACCAGATCTACGTGCCTGCGGTCGGTGAGGACGTTCCGCTGCCGGCTCCTGGATCGGTGGCACCCGATCCGGCCTCGACGCCGTCAGGACCGGTCGACGTGAACCGGGCGTCGGCCGGCGACCTCGAGACGCTGCCGGGTGTCGGTCCAGCCACCGCAGCGGCGATCGTCGCGGAGCGTGAACGGAACGGGCCGTTCGCGTCGTTCGAGGAGCTCGAGCGGGTCCCGGGGATCGGACCGGCGAAGCTCGCCGCGTCTGGTCGGCTTGGTGATCACGTGATGGCGGCGTTGGACTGCCGCCAGCCGGCTACGCCCAGTCGACGATGCCGCTGCCGATGCGCACGGTTGCGATCGCCAGTGCAACCGAGACCCCGACCCAGATGCCGGCGAGCATCCAGAGATAGTGGCGCCAGAAGTCGCCCCAGGTCGCCATCGGATTCCGTGTCGATCGGCGTGCGGCGAGAACCCCGACGAGGAGCCACATCACCGCAGAGGCGGCCGCGGCGATCGGGTACACGCTGCGATCAGCGAACGGTGCGCCGATGGCCAGCAGGGTCGGCGCGGCGAAGTAGCCGCCGATCAGGCCGACCGGCCCGCTCCACGAGGCATCGGAGAGTTGGAGCGACAGGTAGGCAATTGCTCCGAGGGCACCGGGGATCAGCAGCGCGAGGAACGGTCCGAACATCCGGATCCGTCGGTGGTACCAGCGGGGGCCGCCGATGAGGGTGTACCCGGTACTGGTCTCGTTGGACGGATACCCGGTCGGTGGGGGAGAGATCGACACGCAGCCCGCACGATACGCCACGCCGCCCGAGAATTCGGACCACCCCACGGGACGGGAGCCAGCCACGCTGAACACCATCAGAGTGATGGCGCTCGCCGCCGTCACGGTGTTGGCCGTCTGGACCGCAGATGCCGGCGTGGCGCTGTTGGTCGCGGGCGTGGTCGGGGCTGCTCGGCCGCTCGCGAATGCTGGCCGTGGCGCTGGTGCTGCTGGCCGTCGGTGGTCTGGTGCGGACCGAACAGGCATGGGCCGCGCTCGCCCCCGATGCCCTCGGGGAGTTCCACGGGTGGGCGCGTGTCGTCGACGATCCTCAGCCGTACCCGGGGAGTACGCGGGTGATCCTCGAGTTGGACGGCGAACGGTTCGAGTTCTGGTCCCGCGGTCGCGCCCAGCAGCTCCGCGTGCGCGAGTGGCGTGGGGGCGAGTGGGTCGCCGTGAGCGGTTCGCGTCGAGACCCTCGACGCGCAACGCGCCGGACGTGTGGCGTGGCAGCACGTCGTCGGCGAGTTCGATCTCGAGTGGGCGAGCGACGTCGACGTCGGTGATCCGGTCGCTCGCGCCTCGAACCGCGTCCGTGCGTCGATCGAACGCGCGGCGGCGCACCTGCCGGCCGACGACGGGGCGCTGTTCCGTGGGTTGGTCGTCGGTGACGACCGTGATCAGCCCCGCGAGATGATCGATCGGTTCCGTGCGAGCGGGCTGTCGCACCTGACGGCCGTATCGGGCCAGAACGTCAGCTTCCTGCTCGCCGCGGCGGGTCCGGTGCTGCGGCGGTTGCGCCCGTGGATGCGCTGGGCGGTCACGATCGGCTTGATCGCCTGGTTCGTGGCGCTCACCCGCTACGAACCGTCGATCGTGCGCGCCGGGGCGATGGCCGGGTTGTCGGCGACCGCGTTCGTGCTCGGTCGGGACCGTTCTCCGGTGCGGATCCTCGCCGTTGCCGTGATCGGACTGGTGCTCGTCGATCCGCTGCTCGTCTGGTCGGTCGGGTTCTGGCTGTCGGTCGGTGCGACGCTCGGTGTGAGCGGCGCGGGGCCGTGGATCGCCTCCCGGCTGGCCCGGCTCGATCGCGCCAGGATTCTTCGCGTTGCCGATCGGGGTCACGTTGGGTGCGCAGCTCGGTGTCGTGATCCCCAGCGTGCTCGTGTTCGGTCGGTTGCCGCTGATGAGCGTCCCGGCGAATCTGCTGGCGGTGCCGGTCGCCGGATTCGTCATGCTCTACGGGATGCCGGCGGGGCTGGTTGCCGGGTGGGTGCCCGCGGTGGCGCCGGTCCTGATGTTCCCCGCTCGGTTGGGGACGCGCTGGGTCGACACGGTGGCGGTGCTCGGTGCCCGTCTGGAACCGGATCCGCCGGTGCAGTTCGTCGGGTGGGGCGTCGTGGCAATGGCCGTGGTCGTGCTGCTGGTGATTTCGCGCAATACTGCCCGGACCCATGGCGATCTACCTCCTGACCGGTGACGACGAGTCTCTCGTGCGCACGGCTGTCGCCGATCTCGTGAACGATCTGGTCGGCGACGGCGACCGCTCGATCATGGTCGACGAGTTCGACGGGGACGAGTACGAGCTGCGGATGGTCGTCGACGCTGCGCAGACGATGCCGTTCCTCACCGACAAGCGCGTCGTCGTCGCGCGCAACGTCAGCCGGTTCAACGCCGAGGACCTGCCGGCGCTGCTCGGGTATCTCGACAATCCGCTCGACACGTCCGACCTCGTGCTCGTCGAGGGCGGTGACGGGCGGATGTCCAAGAAGATCACCGACGGTGTGAAGGCGTCGGGGACGATCATCGCAACGGCGCCGCCGAAGAAGGCGGGGGATCGGGCGACCTGGATTCGCGATCAGATCGCGCACGCCGGGCTGAAGATCGAACCGCGGGCGATCCAGACGCCTGACCGACTGGCTGGGTGAGGAGCCGGCCCGCCTCGACGGCGTGCTCGGCACACTCCGCGGTGCGTTCGGCGAGGGGGTGTCGCTCTCCGAGACCGACATCGAGCCGTTCCTCGGCGAGGCCGGGGGAGTGCCGCCGTGGGACTTCACCGATGCGATCTCAGCAGGCGACACGACCAAGGCGCTCACGCTGATGGGTCGGATGATCCACGGCGGCAAGCGGCACCCGTTGCAGATCATGTCGACGCTGCACAACCACTATGCGAGCCTCGCCCGGCTCGACGGCGCCAACGCCCGCAACGAGCAGGATGCCGCAGCCGCGACGGGGCTCAAGGGGTTCCCGGCGAAGAAGGCGCTGCAGAACTACAACCGCCTCGGCGGGGCGTCGACGAAGCGGGCGATCGAGCTGCTCGCCCAGGCCGACCTCGATCTGCGCGGCGCGAAGGATCTCGACCCCGAACTGATCATGGAAGTCCTCGTCGCCCGCCTCTCGAAGCTGCGCTGACCACCCGCGTCACGCAACGGGTCAGACCCATCACGTGACGCGTCACGCAACGGGTCTGACCCATCACGTGACGCGGGAAAACGCGAACGAGGGCGCCGCCCGGAGGCGACGCCCTCGTTCGGAGGATTCGAGGATCAGCTCTGCGTGCTCTGCAGTTGCTTGATCAGGCGGCTCTTCTTGCGGGCCGCCGTGTTCTTGTGGATGACACCCTTGGCAGCGGCGCGGTCGATGCGGGCGATCGCGGCGCGGGTGGCCTCGCTGTCGACGTCACCCTCGGCGACGGCGCTCTTGACGCGGGTGCGCATCTCGGCGCGCACGGCCTTGTTGCGCTCGTACGCCTTGGCGTTGGTGAGGATGCGCTTCTTCTGGCTCTTGATGTTTGCCATGGTTCAGTCCTTGTTTCCCGATTTCCAGGTTCGTTTCAGCGAGTACGGATCGATGCAGGGATCCGCCTCGAACAGCCGTGAGACTCTATCGGCACCTGGTGCGGCCCCACACACTCACGTGGCAACCGTTGGGACTGCTGCTCGTCGATCGATCCCAGGCCGCGACCCGTTCGGTGTCCTCGTAGTCCTCCCAGGCCACGAGCCGGCCCCATTTCAGTTCGAGGACGGCGAGGCGCGGTTGTTGTACTCGTCGGCTCCACCAGGTTGTGCGGAGGGGATGAACGACTTCGACCCGCAGCGCGATGCGGGTGTTCCACGGCGGTCCGTTGACCAGGATGTCCTCGATCTCGAATTGCACGCCGTTGGTGGTGAACCTCTCGGCGAACGCCTCGCACTCCTCGATACCACGATGCGTCGGGTGTTGCGTCCGCGCCCGGTCTGGGCGGGACGGAACATGGTCGACCAGGAGTTGTCGCCGGGGAACGCGATGACGACGTCCGGTGAGCCCATCTTCAGCATCGTCGTGGCGTCGCCGGCATTGAGCCGGTCGACGTTGTGGCGGAGCAGTGCTCTGATCGCGGCCTTGTACATGGAGTGCTCCGTTCGAGTCCGGGAGTTCTGAAATGATCGTTCTAGTCAGACTGTAGCGATCGTTCTAGTAGCGTGCAAGCGATGAACGCCACCCGTGATCGGATCGTGACCGCGACGACCGAGCTGTTTCGTCGCCACGGGCTACAACGGCACATCGTCTGAAGCAGATCACCGCGGCCGCCGACGCCACAACCGGTTCGCTCTATCACTTCTGGCCCGGCGGGAAGGACGAGCTGACCCGCGAGGTGCTGGCGACTTCGGGCGCTACCTACGGCGAGTTGTTCGAGGTGATGGTGACGGACTCGGCCGATCCCGGACGTGCGATCGCCGACTTCTTCGAAGAGGGAGCCCAGCTGATGGAGATCGACCGACTTCATCGATCCGTGTCCGATCGGCGGGGTGGCCCGTGAGGTGGCGAGCACCGACGACGGGTTGAGGACCACCGCCGACGGCGTCTTCGGGGGGTGGATCGAGACGGTTGCCAGACTTCCTCGAACGGTCCGGACTGGCGGACACCGTCGCACGGGAGTTGGCGTCGACGCTCGATTTCCACCATCGAAGGAGGTTTCGTGCTCGCCCGGACCTCCCGAGATGGCGCTGCGTTCCGCGCTGCGGGCCGGCACATGCAGATGTTGGTCGACGCTGCCCTCACCGGAGCGGAGCCAGCCAGATAGCTTCGGATCGGACATGGACCTCGATCGCATCCGCAATTTCTCGATCATCGCGCACATCGACCACGGCAAGTCGACGCTGTCCGATCGCATCCTCGAGATCACCGGAGCGGTCCAGACGCGGGACATGAAGGCCCAGTACCTCGACTCGATGGATCTCGAGCGCGAGCGTGGGATCACGATCAAGGCGCAGAACGTGCGGGTGCCGTGGAAGGACCACTGGTTCCACCTGATCGACACGCCGGGTCACGTCGACTTCGGCTACGAGGTGAGCCGCTCGCTCGCCGCGTGCGAAGGCGTCGTGCTCGTCGTCGACGCGGCGCAGGGCATCGAGGCCCAGACCCTCGCCAACTGCTACCTCGCACTCGAGAACGACCTCGAGATCGTCGCCGTGCTCAACAAGATCGACCTGCCGGCCGCCGACGTCGATCGGTACGCGGGCGAGATCGAGCAGGTGCTCGGCATCCCGCGCGAGGAGATCCTCCCGATGTCGGCCAAGACCGGCGTCGGCGTGCCCGAGCTGCTCGACGCCGTGATCGAGCGGATCCCTGCACCGACGCGGCGATGCCGCCGCACCGCTGCAGGGGCTGATCTTCGACTCGCAGTTCGACCAGTACCGCGGCGTCGTGTCGAGCATCCGGATCATGAACGGCGTGATGAGGTCGGGCGAGAAGCTCGAGTTCCTCAACGCCGCAGCGACGCACGAGGCGCTCGAGATCGGCGCCCGCCAGCCCGAGATGACGCCACACGACGAGATGGGACCGGGCGAGGTCGGCTATCTCATCGCCGGGATCAAGGACGTCGGCGACGCGAAGTCGGGTGAGACGGTCACGACCGCCACGCCACGGCTCGACCGAGGCGCTGCCCGGCTACCGCGAGCCGCTGCCGATGGTCTTCTCCGGGTCTGTTCCCGATCGACGGCGACGACTTCGAGAACCTCCGCGAGGCGCTCGGCAAGCTCAAGCTGAACGACGCGTCGATCAGCTACACGCCCGAGTCGTCCGGCGCGCTCGGGTTCGGCTTCCGCTGCGGCTTCCTCGGCCTGCTCCACATGGAGATCGTGAAGGAGCGGCTCGAGCGCGAGTTCGACCTGGCGCTGATCGCCACGGCGCCGAGCGTCGAGTACCTCGTCACCACGACCGCCGGCGAGAAGCTCAAGGTCGACAACCCGGCCGATCTGCCCGAGGCGCAGAAGATCGACTTCGTCGAGGAGCCGTTCTTCACGGTCTCGATCATCACGCCCAGCGACTACACCGGTCCGCTGATGGACCTGTGCCAGACCCGGCGCGGCGAGATGAAGAAGATGGAGTACCTCGTCGCCCGAGCGCGTCGAACTCGTCTACGAGGTGCCGCTCGCCGAGGTCGTCGTCGACTTCTTCGATCAGATGAAGTCACGTACGAAGGGGTACGCCAGCCTCGACTACGAACTCGCCGGATACCGCAAGAGCAACCTCGTCAAGGTCGACCTGCTGCTCAACTCGATCCCGGCCGACGCGTTCTCGATGATCGTCCACCGTGACAAGGCCTACGCCTACGGCAACCGGATGTGCGAGAAGCTCAAGGAGCTGATCCCGCGCCAGATGTTCGACGTGCCGATCCAGGCGGCGATCGGCGGCAAGATCATCGCCCGCGAGACGGTCAAGGCGAAGCGCAAGGACGTCACCGCCAAGTGCTACGGCGGCGACATCACCCGCAAGCGCAAGCTGCTCGAGAAGCAGAAGGAGGGCAAGAAGAAGATGAAGTCGATCGGTCGGGTCGAGGTGCCCGGCGACGTCTTCATCAGCGCCCTCAAGCTCGACGACTGACGCACTCGGCTCGACAGATTGCGCGCAGGCGATCGAGTCGACGTCGATGAGATCCACGTTGTGGCGAGGAGGACATCGCGCGACACGGAACCCTGCGGGATGCGCCGGCTGGTTCGAGAGGTTCGCCGACAACGAGGCCGATGGATCGTCGAGCAGCTACGAATCGCTCGCCCGCCGGGCTGCGGCCGACGTCGAGCTGTGCGAACGGCTGGATCGGTGATGATGCCGCCGATGCAGGTGTTCGACTCGGGGGAGATGGCGATCTTCACCGACCCGTCCGGCGCGGCGTTCTCCGTCTGGAAGGCCGGTCAGCACATCGGCGCCGAGGTCTGCAACGAGCCGAACACGTACAGCTGGAACGAGCTGATGACCCGCGACGTCGATGCGGCACTGCCGTTCTACGCCGAGGTGTTCGGGTGGACGTACGAGTCGCAAGACATGGGCGAGGGAAGCGTCTATCACGTCATCGCCGGTGGCGAGAACGACGGTCTCGGCGGGATCATGGCGATGCCGCCGGACGTGCCCGAACAGGTGCCGAACCACTGGGGCGTCTACTTCACCGTCGCCGACGTCGACGCAACGATCGAGGCGATCACGAGCGCCGGGGGTCAGATCGTCAACGGTCCGATCGACATTCCGGGCGTCGGCCGGATGGCGACTGCGCACGACCCGGCAGGTGGCAACTTCAACGTGTTGCAACCGGCCAGCTGACCGGGAGGTCTCGCGCTCGCGAGATGAGGCGTGTCCTAGTGTCCAGGCATGCAGCCCCAGGCGGAGGTCGCCGTCCCGTTTCCCTCCGAGTGCCCGCCCGGCTACGAACGTCTCGAAGACGAGCCGGTGTTCGATCCGGCCGTCCATCTCGACTTGACCGAGCCCGACCGGATCGTGACGTTGGCCGACTCGGCTACTCGGACGACGAGACTGCGGGCACGGCCACGACGATCGCCGCCTCTTCACCGTTCCGGATCCTGAGCGACGAGGGGGTCGCAGGTGATGCTCGACGTCGCACGGCGGCTTCGTTCGTTCTGCGCGCCGGCGAGCGATCGCATCGAGCGGGTGGTCCGCAACGGGTGCTATCGCTCGGCCTGGCTGCGCGACCTCTGCATCAGCCCCGAGGTCACACGACATCTCGCCGCGATCTACGGCGTGTCGATCGCACCGCATCCGCTCTCCGGTCACCTCGGCCACCTGAACTACGAGCCCAGCCGGATCGACACCGCCGTCGACAAGTGGCACCACGACACGCTCCCGCTCGACTACGTGATGATGGTGACCGATCCCAATACGACCCCGGGCGGGCGTTTCGAGTACTTCACGGGCACGAAGCACGAGGCGGAAGCCATGCGCGATGTGGGCACCACGCCGCCGGTCGAGCGAATCGTCGCGCCCGACTTCCCGGGGTCCGGCTGGGCGATCGCGCTGCACGGGAACATGGTCGTGCATCGTGGCGGACCGCTCAGCGATCTTGCGGAGCGGATCACGATGGTGAACGGCTATGTCGCGACCGACACGTCGATCGGCGATCAGAGTCGAAGCGCCGACCTCATCGGCGTCGACGACCCTGAGGTCCTGTACACCGATTGGGCGCGTTTCGCCGCGTGGCGATCGCGGGATCGGCTCGATCGGATGATCGACTCGCTCCCGTTCGGCCTCACTCCTGACGATGCGGCGACGACACTGGAGTCGGCGATCGCCGATGTGCAGCGCACGATCGACGAGATGCGAGCAGGCCCGCAGCAGACGGAGCACTACGAGTGACCGGTCATCCGGGTGTTTCCGCGTGGAAACGCACGCAGAAACACCCGGATGGACGGAAACACCCGGACGGTGAGGTGTGGGCGGTGGGCGAGCGGGTAAGACTGGGCGTGGCAACGCGTACGATCATGTGGTTCCGACGAGACCTGCGGCTCGGCGACCATCCGGCGATCCTCGCGGCGGCAGCCGATGGCGCCGAGGTCGTGCCGGTGTTCGTCGTCGACCCGACCTTCGACGCGGCGGGCGCACCCCGTCGAGCGTTCCTCCACGACTGCCTGACCTCGCTCGACGCGTCGCTGCGCGAGGCGTCGGGGACGGGGCTGGTCATCCGGCACGGCGACCCGACGCACGTGATCCCGGCGCTCGCCGAAGAGCTCGATGCCGACTCCGTCGTGGTGAGTCGCGACTACTCGCCGTACGGGCGCACTCGCGATGCAGCGGTCGCCGATGCGCTGACCGGCATCGGCCGCAAGCTGCGCGGTGTCGGCTCGCCCTACGCCGTCGACCCGGGCACGGTCCGCAAGGGAGACGGCGACCCGTACGCCGTGTTCACGCCGTTCTCGAAGGTCTGGCGGCGGACCGGCTGGCACGGCCCGCACGAGATCCCGGGCGCCGACGTGCGGTGGGCCGGTGCCGGCTCGACCGGGATCGACTCCGATGGATCTTCCCGATCGCCCCGATCCCGGCTGCGAACTGCCCCGAGCCGGCGAGGACGGCCGCACTCGACCGGTGGCGCCGCTTCCTCGACTCGACCGGTGCCGCCGACGGCACGATGCGATCGGGTGTCGACGCCTACGACGACCTCCGGGACCGGCCCGCCCTGACCGGAACGAGCCACCTCTCGCCCGACCTGAAGTGGGGCACGATCCACCCGCGCACGCTGCTCGCCGATCTCGACGCCTCGGGCTCGGGTGAGCCCGGGCACACGGTGTTCTCGAGTGAGCTCGCCTGGCGCGACTTCTACGCCGACGTGCTCTTCCATCAACCGCACACGGCCTGGGAGAACCTCAACCCGAAGCTCGAACGACATCGAACTCGACACCGACGCCGCCGCCGAGGCGAAGTTCGCGCAGGTGGTGCGGCCGGTGAGACGGGCTTCGGGATCGTCGACGCCGGGATGCGCCAGCTGCGCGCAACGGGATGGATGCACAACCGGGTCCGGATGATCGTGGCCAGCTTCCTGGTCAAGGATCTGCATCTGCCGTGGCAGTGGGGAGCGCGATGGTTCATGCAGCACCTCGTCGACGGCGACCTCGCGTCGAACAACCACGGGTGGCAGTGGGCCGCCGGCACCGGAACCGACGCGGCGCCGTACTTCCGGGTGTTCAACCCGACGCTCCAGCAGGAGCGGTACGACCCCGACGGCGAGTACGTCGCGCGCTGGGTCGACGAGCCGGCCGAACCGATGCTCGATCACGGAGCCGAGCGCGACGAGGCGCTCCGACGGCTCAAGGTGGCCACGGGCAAGTAGGTAGACTGCGACCACGATGTTGGACGACCGCAAGACAGCGATTCTCGCTGCCGTCGTGCAGGAGTACATCGCCACCGCACAACCCGTCGGTTCGGCGCAGCGTCGCGCGGACGCCGTCGATCCAGGTGTCGCCGGCGACCGTGCGCAGCGAATTGGCCGTCCTCGAACAGGAGGGGTTCCTCGTCCAGCCGCACACGTCGGCCGGTCGGATCCCGACCGACAAGGGATACCGCTACTTCGTCGATCACCTGGCGACGCCGGGTCGACTCGACCGCACGACGCAACGCCAGGTCGGCGAGTTCTTCTCGGCGGCGCACGGTCAACTCGAGGAGATGCTGCACCAGACGTCGAATCTGTTGGCCGAGCTCACGCACAGCGCGGCGGTCGTCGTCGGGCCCGCGAGCCGAAGCGGTCGCCGTCCGCAACGTGCAGTTGGTCGGTCTGTCCGACTCGGCCGCGACGGTCGTGGTCGTGTTCGCCAACGGTTCGGTCGAACACGTCACGCTCGACCTGGTCGGATGGCGACGACGACGAGCGTCTGGCGGCGGCGAGCATCACATCTGTCGATGGCGCTCGACGGTGCGGTCCTCGAGCGGTGTGGGCGAGCTCGCGTCCGACGGGCGACGCGGCCATCGACCGCCTGTGCTGCCGCGGCCTTCGAGCGGATGCACACGATCGCCGCCGCCGATCACGTCTACACCGGTGGTGCCTCCGAGGTCGCCCGGGCGTTCGACGCGGTCGAGGTCGTCCGATCGGTCCTGCACACGCTCGAGCAGCAGTTCGTCGTGGTGTCACTCGTGTCCGACATCGTGAACCGCGGCATGTCGGTCGCGATCGGCGTCGAGCACGGCGTCGAGCCGCTGTCGGCCTGTTCGGTCGTCGTGGCGCCGGTCGTCGTCGAGGGCGAACACGTCGGATCGGTCGGGGTCCTCGGGCCGACCCGGATGAACTATCCGCAGGCGCTGGCGACCGTCGACGTCGTCAGCGAGCAACTCGGCCAGCGCATCGAAGAGGGCTGACCGGTCTGCAAACGGCGCGGTTTCCGGCATCCTGTGACCCGCCATGGCTGACTTCTACGAACTGCTCGGTGTGTCACGCTCGGCGTCCGCCGACGAGATCAAGAAGGCATACCGCAAGCGCGCCCGCGAACTGCACCCCGACGCGAACCCCGGCGACGCCGAGGCGGAAGGCCGCTTCAAGGAGGTCGCCCGCGCGTACCAGGTGCTGTCGGACGACAGCCAGCGCGCCCGTTACGACCAGTTCGGCGAGGCGGGTGTCGGTGGTGCGGGCGGCGGCGGACCCGTCGGCCGAGGACCTCTTCGGCGGCGGTCTCGGCGACATCTTCGAGACGTTCTTCGGTGGCGGTGGTGCGGGGAGCCCCTTCGGCGGCGGTCGTCAGCGTGGGCCGTCCGGTCCACCACGCGGCCAGGACGTCGAGGTCATCGTCGACGTCGACTTCATCCAGGCCGTGTTCGGCGACCAGGTCGACGTCGACACTCAAGCTGCCCGGTCCGCTGCGACACGTGCGACGGTTCGGGCGCCGGTGAGAACACGAAACCGGTGCGCTGCAGCGAGTGTGACGGGTCGGGGCAGGTCCAGCGGGTCCGCCAGAGCCTGCTCGGCCAGATGGTCACGGCAAGCCCGTGTCCGCGCTGCGGTGGCCTCGGCGAGGTGATCACCACGCCGTGTTCGTCGTGTCGCGGCGAGGGCAGGGTCACCGAGGACGTGTCGTACAAGGTCGACATCCCGGCCGGTGTCGACACCGGCTCGACGCTGCGGCTCACCCAGCGCGGTGCGGCCGGCCCGCGCGGCGGCGCAAGAGGCGACCTCTACGTTCACCTGCGCGTGCGGCCCGACGAGGCCTACACCCGCGACGGCAACGACCTCGTCACCGAGGTGCCGATCTCGATCGCCCAGGCGGCGCTCGGCACGTCGATGGAACTCGAGACTCTCGACGGGACCGAGGACCTCGTGATCCCGCCCGGCACCCAGCCCGGACGCGAGTTCGTGCTCCGTCAGCGCGGGGTCCCGCACCTGCAGGGCCGTGGGCGTGGCGACCTGATCGCCCGTGTGCGAGTCGACATCCCGACGAAGTTGACCGACGACGAGATCGATCTGCTGCGCGACCTACGCCGAGGGACGTGGCGAGTCGGTCGGGAACGGCAAGGAAGGCCTGTTCTCGAGGATCAAGTCGGCCTTCTCCTGACGTGGCCGAACACGATCGCCGACGGGCCACCTCCCAGGTGCTGCTCGACGAGGTCGATGCCGGTGTGCTCGACCACGGGTCTGATCGTCCCGCCCGACGACGTGGAGCACCATCTGCGGCGGGTCCTTCGAGTGCGCGACGGCGATTCGATCGCGGTGACCGACGGCGCCGGCCGTTGGAGGATGGCAGTGGTGCGGTTGTCGGGGTCGTCGCTGACGCTCGAAGCCGTAGGTGCGGTGACGGTCGACGATCGGCCCGAGCCGTTCACGCTGGCCACGGCGATGCCGAAGGGCGACCGTCTCGACTGGCTCGTCCAGAAGACCGTCGAACTCGGCGTCGATCGGATCGTGCTGTTGCATGCCGAGCGGTCCACCGTGCGGTGGAAGGCGGATCGGGCCGAGAAGCAACTGGTGCGGCTCCGACGCATCGCCGACGAGAGCACGCGGCAGAGCCGGCGGGTGTGGCGCACCGAGATCGACGGGCCGGTCGATGCCGACGAAGTCCTGCCACTGGCCGCGGTTGCAGAACCTGGTGCTGCGGGCGCCGTCGGACGACGAGTCGATGATCGCGATCGGGCCCGAAGGCGGCTGGACCGATGACGAACTCGCACGATCGCCGCGGCGCGTCGGACTGGGCACGAACGTCCTGCGCGTGGAGACCGCCGCGGTCGCCGCGACCACGCTCCGAGTGATCAGGTGACGGTGCGTGGTGGACTTCGCGCTCGTCGGCCTTGTAGATTCGTCCTGCACATGCTTGTGCTGGCACGGAACCCGCCATAACTGGCGGACAACGAATGGCGGGACATCACATGACATCTATTGACGACGACGCACCATCGGCCTACAGCCGGCAGGTCGGGGACCGGCTGCGGGTGATCCGCAAGCAGAAGCGCTTGTCGCTTCAGGAAGTCGAGGCGCAGTCGACCCAGGAGTTCAAGGCGTCGGTGCTCGGCGCCTACGAGCGAGGTGAGCGCGCGCTCTCGGTCCCGCGCCTCGACCGTCTGTCGCAGTTCTACAACGTCCCGATCGAGCAACTTCTGCCCCGCGAGGTGACGGGAATGGAAGCTGCCGCGCTCGAGTCGCCGATCAACAAGAAGCTGGCGATCGACGTGTCGAAACTGTTGCAGCTGAGCGGTTCGCCGTTCGAGATGCTCGCCCGATACCTGCGGCTGATCCAGGTGCAACGCCAGGACTTCAACGGCCGCGTGATCACGGTCCGCGGCGACGACACCCGCGCGATCGCCGCGATGCTCGACGTCCCGGTCGACCAGGTCGGCGACCGGCTCGCCGCCCTCGACCTCCTCTTTCGCTGAATCACCGGAGCGGCGATCGGTGAGTCGTCGCCTATAGGTTGCGTCGGTGACTGAACCAGGGCCGTTCGGGGTGTATCTGCACATCCCGTTCTGCGCGTCGAAGTGCGACTACTGCGCGTTCGCGACGTGGACCGATCGCCAGCACCTCGTCGCGGCCTACCTCGATGCGCTGCACACCGAGATCACCCGAGCGGTCGAGGACGGGCATGTCGACAGCGAGCACCGTGTTCGTCGGCGGCGGGACACCGACGCTCGTCCCACCCGAACGTCTGGCCGACGGTGATCAGCTCGATCCCGGTCGAGCCGGCGACGCCGAGATCACCGTCGAATGCAACCCCGACGACGTGACCGTCGAGATGCTGAACGTCTTCCGGTCTGGCGGGGTCAACCGGGTGAGCGTCGGGGTGCAGTCGATGTCGGCGCACGTGCTGGTGTCGCTCGGCCGGACCCACGACCGTGACAACGTCAGACGGACGGTCGCGGCGATCCGCGAGTCGGGGATGCCGTCGTTCAACCTCGACGTCATCTACGGCGCTGCCGGCGAGGGCATCGACGACTGGACGACGACGATCGACGAGGTCGTCGCGCTCGATCCTCCGCACGTCTCGGCCTACGGACTCACCGTGGAGCCCGGAACGCCGCTCGCCGCACAGCCCGATCGCCACCCCGATGACGACGATCAGGCCGACAAGTACGAGATCGCCGACGAGCTCCTCGGTGCCGCCGGCCTGGCGAACTACGAGGTCTCGAACTGGGCGAAGCCGGGGCACGAGTCGCAGCACAACTTCTTGTACTGGCGTCAGCACGACTACCGGGGCTTCGGTTGTGCGGCGCACTCGCATCGCAGCGGCCGGCGCTGGTGGAACGTGCGCACGCCGGAGCGGTACATCGACCTCGTGGCGAGCCGACGGCGACCTCGAGGCCTCCGCCGAGGTGCTGGACGCCGACACCCGGCGCTTCGAACGGTTGCAGCTGCTGCTGCGGACTCGCGACGGCATCCCGGCCGACTGCGTTCACCGCCGAGACGCGGGCGCTGCTCGACGGGCTGATCGCCGACGCACCCGGACGATCCGTCACGGGTGGTGCTGACCCGTCGGCGGGCGACTGATGGCGAACGAGATCAGTATGCGCTTCGTCTGAACGCGATCTCGACGCGCGAACCGCATCGGATCGGTGTGCTCCGGCCGACGCGCTGATAGTCTCGGTGCCCGCTGAGGGCGCATAGCTCAGTTGGTTAGAGTACCTGCATGACACGCAGGGGGTCGGGGGTTCGAATCCCTCTGTGCCCACCAGAAAACCCCAGGTCAGACCTCGCTGCGGTGAGGGCGGGCCTGGGGTTTCTTCGTTGGTGAGCACCCCGGTACCCTGGAGTGCTGCTGCACTGCGGCAACACCCCCACTGGCCCCTGAGAGGCAAGGTACTGCGTGAATTTCAAGAAGGGCGAAACCGTCATCTACCCCCAGCACGGCGCATGCGTCGTGCAGGGCACGAAGAAGATGGAGTTCTTCGGCGAGAAGCAGGAGTACCTGATTCTCAAGACGGTCATCAACGAGATGACCCTCAAGGTCCCGATCGACAAGACCGACGACGTCGGTGTGCGGCCGCCGGTCTCGGCCGACGAACTCGAGGACCTCGTGTCCGTGCTGGCCAAGCCTGACCCCCGCGTGCCGTCCAACTGGAGCCGCCGGTTCAAGAACCACCAGGAGAAGCTCAAGAGCGGCGACGTCTACCAGGTCGCCGAAGTCGTCCGGAACCTCGCCGCCCGCAACCGTGACGCGTCGCTGTCGGCCGCCGAGCGCACGATGTACGAGCGGGCCCGTGTCAACCTCATCTCCGAGATCTCGCCGGCGCTGAAGGTGTCGGCCGAGGACGCTGAGATCTACCTCGACGAAGCGCTGGCGAAGGGCGTCCTCAAGGACGGCGACGAGGAAGAGCCCAAGAAGACCAAGAAGAAGAAGTAGGCCGTCAGCGGGGCGAACGGTCGCCCCGGACCCAGTCGAGGGTGAACCGCACGGTCAGCGGGAGGTGGTCCGACAGCTTCGCCCAGTCCGGCCCGCCGGCGGGTGCCGACACCGAGACATCCGTCGCCGTCGACCGGCACGAGGACGTGGTCGAGCGCCTGCGTCGGTCGCTCCGACGGATTGGTCGGAGGCGGGTCGAGCACCTCGATGCCGGGCAGCGCGGCGACGATCTCGGGTGTCCCGGCGTCGTTGAGGTCGCCGGCGACGATCGTCGGCGGGCTCGCGCCGAACGATGCGAGCGAGCTCGGCGATGCGTCGCGGCCTCGACTCGTACGCTGCTGCAGCCATGTCGTGCGGCGAGAGGTGAGCGTTGAAGACCCGGTAGGCCGAGTGGTCGTCGCGCTCGACGAGCGCCCACTGCACGATCCGGCGGCGGTAGCTGCGCATCGACGTGACGTCGCTGACCCCGACGTGATCGGCATCGCGCACGGTGTGCGGCGTCAGGATCGCGGCACCCTCGGCGCGGCCCGGGAAGAACGGTCGGAACGGATGGTGCTTCTCGTTCCAGACGTGGTTCATGGCCAGGGTGGTCGGCGAGCTGTTCGGCCTGCGGACGCCGCGCCTCTTGGAGCACGACGACGTCGGGCTGCTCGGCGGCGATCACCTCTGCCGACGCGGTCGAGGTCGGTCCGCTTGGTCCCCTGGATGTTCCAGGTCAGCACCGTCCACTCGAGTCCCACGGTCTCCACGCCACCATCCTGGCAGCAATCGCTGTGACGTGCGTTGGGATCGACGGATGTTGCCTCTCGGCGCCGTCGGCGCATGTCAAACTCGCCGTCATGAGTGACGAGAGCACCGACGGACGCAGCTGCCGAGCCGATCGCCGACACGGTGCCCGCTCGAGGAGTCGGGCCCGCAACGTGTGGCGTTCCTCGGCATGGGTGTGATGGGGGCACCGATGGCGCGCCACGTCGCTCGGGCCGGGCACTCGGTCACGGTGTACAACCGCACGGCGGCCAAGGCGCTCGCCTGGGTGGCGCTCAACGGGCACGGGGCGTCGCCGACGCCGGCCGAGGCGGCGGAGGACGCCGACGTCGTGATGATGTGCGTCGGCAACGACGACGACGTCCGCGAGGTGGTGCTCGGCGAACACGGCGTGCTTGACCACGATGCAGCCGGGCTCGGTGCTGGTCGATCACACGACCGCGTCCGCGGGTCTCGCCCGGGAGCTCTCCGCGGCATGCGCCGAGCGCGGCGTCGGGTTCGTCGACGCCCCGGTGTCGGGCGGCCAGGCCGGTGCCGAGAACGGGCAGCTGACCGTGATGTGCGGCAGCGACGACGAGGCCGTCTATCGAGCGAGTCGTGCCGGTCATCGCTGCCTTCGCCAAGTCGTGTGTCCGGCTCGGCGATGCGGGCGCCGGACAACTCACGAAGATGGTCAACCAGATCTGCATCGCCGGCCTCGTCCAAGCGCTCGCCGAGGGCGTCAACTTCGCTCAGCGGGCCGGGCTCGACGTCGACCAGGTCGTCGACGTGATCGGCAAGGGCGCCGCACAGAGCTGGCAGATGGACAACCGGGCGCGGACGATGGCCGACGGGCAGTTCGAGTTCGGCTTCGCCGTCGACTGGATGCGCAAGGACCTCGGCATCGTGCTCGACGAAGCCAGTCGGAACGGCGCCCGACTCCCGATCACGGCGCTGGTCGATCAGCTCTACGCCCAGGTCCAGCAGCGCGGCGGCGAGCGGTGGGACACCTCGTCGCTGATCGATCTGCTCGCCAATCCCTGACGACGCCGCTCCGACTCGGTGTCGGCCGCGACGACGCGCGGCGCGATGATGAGCCGATGACCAGCGCGTTCACCGAAGCCGTCGAGCGAGTCCGCGGCGGGCGCCGACCACCACGCCGAGGCGTCGGGGATCGTCGTCGCAGATGACGCTCGCCGAGAAGCTCGGCTGCCTCGACGGCGACACCCCGTTCTGGCCGGGACTGGCCGACATGGGTGCCGGTGGCTACTACACCCATCCGTGGCCGGCCGCGGTCGTGGAGCGGCTGGGTGTGCCGGGCATCCAGTTCGCCGACGGTCCGCGCGGCGCGGTGATCGCCGACGGCACGGCGTTCCCGGTGTCGATGGCCCGCGGTGCGCTGTTCGATCCGGCGCTCGAGGAGCGCGTCGGCGACGTGGTCGGGCTCGAGTTGCGGGCGAGCGGAGCCGACCTACACCGGCGCGGTGTGCATGAACCTGCTGCGTCACCCGGCGTGGGGGCGGGCCCAGGAGACGTACGGGGAGGACCCGCACCACGTGGGGCGGATGGCCGCCGCGTTCACCCGCGGGCTCGAGCGGCACGTGATGGCGTGCATGAAGCACTTCGCGGTGAACTCGATGGAGAACGCCCGGTTCACCGTCGACGTCACCGCCGACGAGCGGGCGCTCCACGAGGTGTACCTCCCGCACTTCCGTCATGTCGCCGAGCAGGGGATCGCGTCGGTGATGAGCGCGTACAACTCGGTGAACGGCGAGTGGTGCGGCGAGAACGAGACGCTGCTCACCACGATTCTCCGCGACGAGTGGGGGTGGGACGGGTTCGTCATCTCCGACTTCATCTTCGGGCTGCGCGACGCCGTGAAGTCGGTACGAGGCGGGGCTCGACATCGAGATGCCGTTCCGGCAGCAGCGGGCCGTGGCGCTGGCCGACGCGGTCGCCGACGGTCGGCTCGACGAGGCCGACGTCGATCGCAGCGTCGTGCGGATCGTGGCCACCCTGCTGCGCTATGCCGATGTCGTGGCGCGTGCTCCGGATCGGTCGATCGTCAACTGTGCACCCCATCGGGCGCTCGCCCGCGAGGTGGCGGCGGCGTCGACCGTGATGCTGCGCAACGAGGGGCTCGCTCCTGCCGGTGGATCCGGCTGGCGATCCGGAGCGCTCGTCGTCGTGGGTCGACTCGCCGCGGTTGCGAATCTCGGCGACGGCGGCTCGTCGGACGTCAAGTCGACCACGGTGGTGACCCCGCTCGACGGGCTGCAGGCAGCATTCCCTGATTCGGCGGTGACGCATCTCGTCGACATGTCGGGCGACGGTGACCGGGCGCTGGTGGCGGACGCCGACCTCGTGGTGGTCGTCGCCGGCTACACCAAGCGGGACGAGGGTGAGTACATCGACAACGCAGGCACGATGGCGCTCGCCGGCGACCTGTTCCCGCCGATGGACCACCCCGAGCTCGGCTTTCCGCCGCGCCCGGACGACGCACCCGACGAGGCGCCCGATGCCGAGTCGGATCGATCGACGCAGGTCGTCGGCCGACGACGACGGCGACATCGGTGGGATGGCACCGGGAGGGGACCGCGTGTCGCTGCGGCTCTCCGATGCCGACGAGGCGATGATCGCTGCAGTCGCATCGGCGAGCGATCGGGTGGTCGTGGTCGGTGCAGTGCGGGTCGGCCGTGATGATGCCGTGGGCCGACTCGGTGCGGGCGCTGCTGGTGTCGTGGTACCCGGGGGTCGAGGGAGGCAACGCGCTCGCCGACGTGCTCACGGGTGTCGCCGAGCCGGGTGGTCGTTTGCCGTTCGCCATCCCGTCCGATGCCGACCATCTCGTCCCGTTCGACAAGGACGCGACGGCCGTCGTCTACGACCTGCTGCACGGACAGTGGAAGCTCGACGCCGACGGCCACACCGCTCACTTCCCGTTCGGCGCGGGCACGGGGTACACGACGTTCACCGATCGGCGGCGCGGAGGTCACCGACGATGGCGGCACACGTCGTGTCGGTCGAGGTCACCAACACCGGCGACCGGGCCGGATCGACCGTCGTGTTCGCGTTCGGCGGGCTCCCGGGCTCCGACGTGGTGCGCCCGGTTCGTCGCCTGATCGGGTTCGCCCGGGTGGGCCTCGGGGCGGGGGAGTCGGTGACGGGTCGGCATCGATCTCGACTGGTCGCAGCTCGATGTGCGGCGCGACGGGTCGTGGTGGACCGAGCCCGGCGACTACGTCGTCACGGTCGGGCTCGACGCGTCCGACACCGACCAGGCGGTGACCGTGGTCCGCTGGAACGGGCCGGTAGCTTCGACGCCATGCGAAAGCCCGACGTGACCATTCCCGACGAGAACCCCCCGACCGAACTGGTCGTCGACGACCTGACGGTCGGCGACGGCGACGAGGCTGCGGCGGGCCAGCAGGTCAGCGTGCACTACGTCGGCGTGTCCTGGTCGACCGGCGAGCAGTTCGACGCCTCGTGGGATCGCATGGAGCCGTTCGCCTTCGGTCTCGGCCGGGGCCAGGTCATCCAGGGCTGGGACGAAGGCGTCCAGGGGATGAAGGTCGGCGGCCGCCGTCGCCTGACGATCCCGCCGGAGATGGGCTACGGCGCAGCAGGCGCCGGCGGCGTGATCGCCCCGAACGAGACCCTCGTCTTCGTCGTCGATCTGCTCGGCGTCCGCTGAAGCCGACGGGACGAACGACGTCTCGTGTGGTCACGGCTGACGTCCTGGTGCAACGGACGTGGCCGACCGGCCTCGCGATCCTCGACTCGGCTCGCAGGTCCTTCCTGCGGCATCGAGCCAACCGTCTCGGCGCCGGGCTGGCCTTCTACTCGTTGTCCGCGCTGGTGCCGACGTTGCTGCTCGCGCTGGCGATCGTTGCCGCGTTGTTCGGTCGGGAGGCGGCCGAGGGACAGTTCGCTGACCGGCTGGACGACACGCTCGGCACGCCGCTCGCAGAGCGGATCGAGCAGGCGGTGAGCGAACTCTGGGAGAACACGAACACGTCGGGCTTCGCCCTCGTGTGCCGTTGCGGTGATCATCTACTCGGCGTCGAGCTTGTTCATCGCGTGGAGGGACTCACTCGAGCTGATCTGGGAGCTGCCGTTCCGTACCGGTCTGAAGACCTCGATCAGTCGAAGGTTGTACGGCGCGCTGGTACCGATCGCAGTGGGCATCTTCCTCTCGGTGATCGTCCTCGTCGAGGTGCTGGCAGCGGTTGTCGGCGGCTTCGTCACCTCGCCGCTGCTCGATGCGATGTCCAGGCGTTCGGCAGGATCTCTCCGACGGTGGTGTCGGTTCTCGCACTCGCGCTCGCGTATCGCGTGTCGACGCGCGCTCGGCCGTGCTGGCGCGACATCTGGCCCGGCACCGTGGCTCGCTTCGCTCGCCCTCGCCGTCCTCGTGTGGGGATACGGACTCTACGTCCGGGTCTTTGGCGCCTCGAGTGCCGCCGGAGCAGCCGGTGCGGTCGTGCTCGGGCTCACCTTCGTGTACTACGCCGCGCAGATCCTGCTGTTCGGCGCCGAAGTCGTCGCGGCGACTCGGCCGCACACCGGAACCGACCGGTCGCGGTCGCTCGACGATGACGGCGCCGGTCGTCGATGCTCACGCGCCGTCGATCGTCGCTCAGAAGACCGTGTAGCCGCCGTCGACGCAGATCTCCTGGCCGGTGTGATACGTCTGGCTCGGGTCGGCGAGGAACGCACCGACGGCGCGGAACTCGGCCGGGTCGGCCCAGCGGCGCACCGGTGTGCGTTTGGTCGTCGCCGTCCGGAACACGTCGTTCTGGTAGCCGCCCGATGCGAGGTCGGTGATCGTCCAACCCGGCAGGAGCGAGTTGACGCGGATCTGGTGACGGGCGAGCCCGACGGCGAGCGCCCGAACCAGACCGTTCACGCGCGGTCTTCGCGGTGCCGTACGCCTCGTTGCCGGCGGCGCCGTGGACCGCCGACGTCGACGACACTGCGACGAGGCTGCCGCCGGTGCCCTGCTCGACCATCACCTTCGCCGCCTCGCGCAAGGTGAGGAAGACCCCGTCGAGGTTGACGGCCATCACGGCGCGCCACGCGTCGAGCGACGTTTCGAGGAAGGGCGTCCCGGTGCCGCCGCGGCCCGCGTTCGCGAACAGGCCATCGAGGCGACCGTGCTCGGCAACGGTCCGCTCCATCGACGTCGCACACCTGTGCCTCGTCGCTCACGTCGCACACGTGGGCGGTGAACGAGGCTCCGGATCCGTTGGCGGCGGCGATCCGCGCCAGCGCGTCGGCCGCTGCGGCGTTCTTGTCGGCGTTGCGCCCCCACACCGACACCGATCCGCCGGCCTGGGCGATGCCCTCTGCCATGACCGAGGCCGATTCCACCGTTCCCGCCGGTGACGACGAAGGTCCGCCCGGACAGATCGATCCGTCCACTGGTCGCGTACGTCGGGCTCGTTCGGGGCGGTGTCGTCGCTGGTCACGAGTTCGATTCTGGCCGACCCGCCGTCGACGGCGAGAGTCCGCACCTGCGTCGAACAGGCTCGGATGTGGGATCACCCGGTCGAGCGACCACACTGGGGGCGTGGCCGACCAGATCGAGATCAGCGGGCTGCGAGCGGTCACCATCGTCGGGGCGCTCCCGCACGAGCGGGAGATCCCGCAACCCTTGGAGATCGACCTCGCCTTCGACGTCGACCTGCACGACGCAGGACGCACCGACGAATTGGGCGACACCGTCCACTACGGGCTCGTCGCCGACCGGGTGATCGCCGTGGTCGAGGAGTCGAAGGACATCCTGCTCGAACGGTTGGTGTCGCGGATCGCCGACGAGGTGCTCGCGTTCGATCGTGTCGAGGCGGTCGACGTCCGGCTGACGAAGGTGCGGCCGCCGGTCGCCGTCGACGCGGTGTCGACCTCGGTTCGGATCCGTCGCACCCGAGCCGAGGCGGAGATCCCTGCACACACAGCGCACACCGCGTACATCGCACTCGGGTCGAACCTCGGCGACCGGGAGGCCTACCTGCGGCTCGGTGTCGGCGGCCTGGGCAACGTCACGGCGACGTCCGACGTGTTCGAGACCGACCCGGTCGGCGGACCCGACGATCAGGGTCCGTTCCTCAACATGGTCGTCGAGATCGAGACGTCCCTCGACCCGTCGGCGCTCCTCCGACGCTGCCAACGGATCGAAGCCGAGGCGATGCGTCAGCGGATCGTGCACTGGGGTCCGCGCACGCTCGACGTCGACATCGTGCTCTACGACGGCGTCACGATGGTCAGCGAGGATCTCACCATCCCGCACCCGCGATTCGCCGAGCGACCGTTCGTGCTGGCGCCGCTGTCCGACGTCGCCCCCGATCGGTGCCCGGCCGACTGGGAACGCACGCTCGACCTCGGCGGAATCCGTCGTGTCGGGCCGCTCTCCCGGGGGTGACCGATGATCTGACGCGGGTGGTGGCGTGCGCACGTTCTCGACGGCCGAGCGACTCGACGACGAAGCGATCGCCGCCGTCGTCGCAGCCAAGGCTGGCCGCACCGTGTCGGTCTGTATCCCGTGCCGCGACGAAGCGGCCACGATCGGGCCACTCGTGTCGGTGATCCGCCGGGAACTGATGTCGGGTTCGTGGCCTGGTCGACGAGTTGATCGTGCTCGACGATCGCAGCACCGACGACACGGCACGCGTCGCGGCCCACGCCGGAGCCCGGGTGGTGTCGATCGACGACGTCCATCGCGAACACGGCGACGGCCACGGCAAGGGCAACGCTCTGTGGGCGACACTCCTCGTCAGCCACGGCGACATCGTCGTGTGGTGCGACGGCGACGTCACCAGCTTCGAGCCCGACTGGGTCACGAAGCTCGTTGCGCCACTGCTCGACGATCCCACCGTGATGATGGTGAAGGCGCTGTACCACCGGCCGACGAACTACGGCGGTGGCGGACGGACCACCGAACTGGTCGCGCGGCCGCTGATGTCGCGCTACTTCCCGTCTCTCACCGGGCTCGCCCAGCCGCTGTCGGGCGAGTACGCAGGGCGGCGAACGGCGCTCGAACGGCTGAGCTTCGTCCAGGGCTGGGGTGTCGAGATGGGTCTGCTCATCGACATCGAACAGCGAGTGGGGCGCCGCGGCGATCGGTCAGGTCGACCTCGGCAGCCGACTGCATCGCCATCGCTCGCTGCACTCGCTGTCGGTCCAGGCCGCCGAGGTGATGGCGACGATCCTCGACCGCGCTGGGGTGCCTCCGGTCGACGGTGAGGCGGAGCAGGTCCTCCAGCGTGCCGACGGGTCGGCGGTTCCGCTCAACCTGGCGTCACGTCGATCGCTCGCGTCGCTCGGGCTCGACGCGGGGAGGCGATGTGACGGCAGCCGCGTCGCTCGTGGTGCGCCATGGCGAGTCGACGTGGAACGCCGTACGCCGGTGGCAGGGGCAGGCCGATCCGCCGCTGAGCGAACGCGGCGAGAAGCAGGCGCGTCGCGGGGCGATCGCGGCTGCTGATCACGGCCCGTTCGACGCGGTGGTCACCTCGACGCTGCAGCGCGCGCATCGCACCGGCGAGCTGATCGCCGCCGGCCTGGGCGTGCCGCTGCTCAGCGCCGATCGCCGACCTCGTCGGAGCGATCGGCGGGGGAGTGGGAGGGGCTCACCCGGCGCGAGATCGAGGACCGCTTTCCCGGCTACCTCGCCGACGGCAAGCGCCCCGACGGCTACGAGTCCGACGAGGCGATCGTCGAACGCTCGAGTCGGCGCGCTCCGACGGCTCGCGGCGGATCATGCCGACCGGACGCTGCTCGTCGTGTCGCACGGCGGAATCATCCACGCGCTGGAGCAGGCGCACGCCGGCGACGACGAATGGCAGCGTCTCGACAACCTCACCGGCCGCTGGTTCGAGGTCACTCGCTGAGGCGATCGTGCCGGTCGGCAGCCGTGTCGCGCTCGTCCCCGATGGCGGTCCGGCGACTCCCGCCACCGGACGCTGGCTACGCCTGACTTCGATGCATCGGACCCGGCGGTCAGACCCCGGCGGCGGCCTGGAAGCGGCGGATCTTCGCTGGATAGTGGGCGCGGCCGTACTCCGGCCGTTGGCGGACCACGATGTCGAGCAGTTCGTCGTGCTGGGCCGTTTCCTTCCAGGGCAGCGCGATGTAGATCGGAAGCCCGAACCGGCGCAGCTGGTCGAGGTTCGAGTAGACGATCTTCTGGTACTCGAAGCGCTGCTCCCACGGCCAGTTCGGCGGAGCGAAGCCCGTACCCGGGTCGACGATGCAGCGCGAACGCAGCCCGAAGCGATCAGCGTCGGCCAGGCGCGCCTCGAAGAAGTCGACCATCACCTGGACGGGGTCGGAGGTGACGAACGTCCATCTCGCGGGGGTTCGGGCCCGAGAGGAACGGCACGACGATCGGCACGTCGAAGTCGCTCGCCACCTGCCACATCTCGTCGGACTGCATTCCGTCGGCGGCGTTGATCACCGTTGCGCCGGCGTCGAGCGCACGTCGAACGACTTCGGGTCGCCACGAGTCGATCGACACGTCGACGCCCAGCGTCGCGAGTGCCGGGATCAGAGTGCTCGACCCGTGCCCACTCGTCGGTCCAGTCGACGACCTCGGCGAAGTCGGTCGAGCCCTGTCCACCGAGGTCGATCGCGTCCGCCCCGTCGGCGAGCAGTTGCCGTGCCCGGGCCATCGCCTCGTCGGGTGTCGTTGCGATCGAGTCGATCGAGAGCGAGTCGGGGCTGGCGTTGACGACTCCGAAGATGATCACGGTCCGGAACGTACCGAATGTTCGTCGGTGCCTGGCACGACGAACGTTTTCGGTTCCGACGGTTGTGGGGCAGCGGCCGGAAGCGGGAGGATGGGGGGATGACGATCTACGAGTCGGACCACGAACTGTTCCGCGACAGCTTCCGCGCCTTCGCCGAGCAGGAACTCGCACCGCACGTGCCCGAGTGGGAGCGAGCCGGGATCATGGACCGCTCGGCCTACCTCGAGGCCGGCAAACACGGCTTCATCGGGATGGCGGTCCCCGAGGAGTTCGAAGGGGGCGGCGTCAAGCGACTTCCGCTTCAACGCGGTGCTCGAACGAAGAGGTCGCGCGTCTCAACCTCGGCGGTGGCGGCCTCGGGATGATGCTCCACAACGACATCACGACGCCGTACTTCATCGAGTACTGCACCGACGAGCAGCGCGAGCGGTGGCTCCCCGGCATCGCCTCGGGCGAGCTGATCACGGCGATCGCGATGACCGAGCCCGGAACCGGATCCGACCTGCAGTCGATCGCCACCACGGCGGTGCGCGACGGTGACGAGTGGGTGCTCAACGGCGCGAAGACGTTCATCACCAACGGGATCAACTCCGATCTCGTGATCGTCGCCTGCAAGACCGGGCGACGCCGAACGACGGGAAGAACTCGATGTCGTTGCTCGTCGTCGAGCGGGGGATGCCCGGCTTCGAACGCGGGCGCAACCTCGACAAGATCGGTCAGCACTCGGCCGACACCGCCGAGCTGTTCTTCTCCGACGTCCGTGTCCCGGCGACCAACGTGCTCGGTGAGATCGGCCACGCGTTCGAGTACCTCAGCTTCAACCTCGCGCAGGAGCGACTGTCGATCGGGCTCTACGGCGTCGCCGCAGCCACGAGCCGCCCTCGAATGGACCATCGAGTACGTCAAGGAGCGCACGGCGTTCGGCAAGCCGATCTCCAGCTTCCAGAACACGAAGTTCGTGCTCGCCGAGATCGCGACCGAGATCGACGTCACGCAGCCGTTCATCGATCAGTGCGTCGTCAAGCTCAACGCCGGAGAACTGTCGCCGGCCGACGCCGCCAAGTCGAAGCTGTGGGGCAGCGAACTGCAGAAGCGGACGACCGACCGGTGCCTCCAGCTGTTCGGCGGATACGGCTACATGACCGAGTATCCGATCGGGCCGGCGTATGCCGACGCTCGCATCTCGACGATCTACGGCGGCACCTCGGAGATCATGAAGACGATCATCAGCAAAGACGTCCTGGCGTGAGCACGCTGAAGCAGGCGCTGGTCGGCGGGCGAGTCGACGCTCGGCCTGTGGATGACGAGCAACTCGTCGGCGGTCGCCGAGTCGGTGGCGATCTCGGCTTCGACTACGTCAACATCGACATGCAGCACGGCTTCGCCGACTACGCCGACGTCGTCGACATGATGCGGGCGATGGAGGGTTCGGGTCCGCGACGGCGATCACCTGTCGGGTGCCGTGGAACGAGCCGGGGATCATCGGCCGGGTGCTCGACGCCGGGGCGATGGGGGTGATCATCCCGATGGTCAACACCGTCGAGCAGGCCGAGCGAGCGGTTGCGGCATGTCGCTACGCACCCGACGGCGCGCGCAGCTACGGCCCGATCCGAGCGCTCGCGGGTCAACGGGCCCGACTATCACGCGACGGCGAACGAGCGGGTGGCGTGCATCCCGATGATCGAGACGGTCGAGGCGCTCGGCAACCTCGACGCGATCCTCGACGTCCCGGGTATCGACGCCGTCTACGTCGGGCCGGCCGACCTCAGCCTGACGCTCGGTCTCGCACCGCAGGGTGATCACGACGATGCGTCGTTCAACGAGGCGCTGACCACGATCGTCGCCGCGTGTGACCGGCGCGGCATCGTCGCCGGCATCCACGCCAATCCGCAGATCGCCGCCAAACGGCTGGAGCAGGGATTTCGAATGGTGACGGTGTCGAGCGACCTGCAGGCGCTGACGGCCGGTGCGCGACGCGGCGTTGCGTGCCGGTCGTTCGGATCAGCCGGAGCCGGCTCGCGAGTCGTCGCTGTACTGATCCGGCTCAGCGGGCCTCGACCCGCGCCTTGAGCGCTGTCGAGTGCCACCGGGAGTCCCTGCGCCGCCTGCGACCAGAGCGGCCTTCATCAGCCCAACCGAACCCCGTGCGGCCCTGCAGACCCTGTCGATAGGTGACCTTGCAGGCGGCGCCGTCGTCGACCGGTTCGAGTCGTACGGACTCGGCCATCGCCGCCGAGGATCGGCAGCTTCGAGCCGGTGACGGCGAACGCGAAGTGCTCGTTCTCGTCCCACGCCGTGAACTCCTCGTCGATCGGCAGACCGTTGGAGCGATGACCCGACGGGTGCCGCCGACACCGGTCGAGGTCGGCTCCCGGGCTCGACCCGATCGAGTGCCGTCGAACCACTCGGGCCACGATGCGTGATCGGCGATCACGGCCCACACGTCGCTCGGCGGTGCGTGGATCACGATCGACTCGTCGACGACGATCGGCGCACTGTCGATCCACTCGGGCGGATGAACGGGATGACTCGGCATCGACCCCCACGACTACGCAGCCCGTGTTCGTTCTGCTCGCCGGCCGGCTCAATACGGTCCTGACGCATGGACGCCGACGCCTACCCGCTGCCGAACATCTCCGACGACCTGCACCGGACAGGTCGCGCTCGTCACCGGGGCTACGTCGGGACTCGGTCGCCGGTTCGCCCGCGTGCTGGCTGCGACCGGCGCGCAGGTGGTCGCCGCCGGGCGTCGCCGCGAGCGTCTCGACGAGGTCGTCGCCGAGATCGAGGCTGCCGGCGGGTCGGCGGTCGGCGTCGAGATCGACATGACCGACACCGACAGCATCCTCGCCGGCGTCGACGCCGCCGAGGCCGCGTTCGGCACGATCACGATCCTGGTCAACAACGCGGGCGTTCCCGACGCCCAGCGTGCCCACAAGATGTCGATCGAGCTGATCGACCGGGTCTTCGACACGAACCTCCGCGGCCCGTACGTGCTGTCGTGCGAGATCGCGCGGCGCCTCATCGAGCAGAAGCTGCCGGGTCGCCAGATCAACATCTCGAGCATCTCGGCCAGCAACTACGACGGGCACGGCGCTGCGCTCTACTCGGTCACGAAGGCCGGGATCGCCCGGATGAGCGAGGTGCTCGCCGTCGAATGGTCCCGCAACCACATCAACGTCAACTGCATCGCCCCCGGGGCGTTCCACAGCGAGATGATGGACGGCATGATGGAACGGATGGGCGACTTCAGCGGAGCGATGCCGCGCAAGCGTCTCGGCGATCCGGCCCAGTTGGACTCGACGCTGCTCTACCTGTGCTCGCCGGCGTCGGACGCCGTGACGGGAGCGATCATCAAGGTCGACGACGGACAGAGCCCGCGCTAGGAGACCCTCGATCGGGCCGAGTCCACCCGCCTGCGGTGAGAGTTCGGCCGAGGGGTCGGTCCTGGGTTCCGTCGGTGAGTCCAGTGGCGCTCAGTCGTCGGCGAACCACCGACGTTCGACGTCGGCCGCCGACGACTCGTCGCCCCTCGAACGGTGGAGTGCGGCGAGTGCGTCGTAGTCCGCACGCTGCCACGGCTCGACGGTGATCAAGGCCTCGAGAGCGTTGACGCGCAGCGATGGCTCGGCATCGACTGGGATCTGTGTGGCCGCTGCGATGGTCAGCCGATCGACCCGCACGGGCCAGTCGGAGGTCCACTCGGCGGAGACCACTTCGGGAGCCAAACCCTCGGCGAGGCGGGCGAACGCCGCAGCCGGATCGTCGGCGATGAGGTCGTCGGCGATGTCGATGTCGAGCGCGCCGTCGAGTGCGATCAGGTCTTCGCTCGTCTTCACGAACTTGGACGGCTCACCCGTTGGTCGTGACGGCTCGACGACCCGGCGGATCTCGCTGAGCGCAGTACGCAGCAGCGTGCGGCCCTTCTCGGGTGGACGTCCCGGCCACACCGCTTCGATGATCTGCTCGCGGCGGCCGCGCCCCGAGGGCCGTGCGCAGCGAGCACCGTGAGCACCTCGAACGCCTTCTTCGACTTCCAGTCTGATCGTCGGATCCGGCGGTCGCCGACGGTGGCGGTGTGTGCGCCGAGAACTTCCACGACCACTGCGGGTCCGGGCGAACGCGTCGACGTTTCGATCGAGAATCGTGTCGGCGAGTGCTTCGACGGTGGCGTAGCCGCGGCGGCGGAGGTCGCGGAGGCGTCGCTCGTCGCGCTCGTGTCGACCGCGGTCGTCGGCGCGGCTCACCCGCTCACGGACGATGGCCCCGTGGACTCGGCCCAGCTCGTGGCGCGGACCGAGTCGGCGCTCCAACTCGTCGATCGTCGTGAGCGCAGTCTCGGGGTCGTCGCTGCGCAGCAGCGTCCAGGCGCGGGTGATCGCCGCCGCGAGGAGCGCGTCACCGCCGCCGGCCACGGCGGCGACGTAGGCCGCTTCCGACGTGCTGCGAGCCAGGTCGAGGTCGTCGGCATCGAGTGCGACCAGCGCCGTTGCGGCGTCGGTGAGCGCCTCGCCCGTCGGCCGGCACCGCGGAGTGTTCGGCACGCCCATCGAGGACGTCGAGCTGTGTGCGGAGCCACGACGTGTCGGGCGAGTCGCGCGCTCCGTCGAGTGCGGATCGGGCGCCGAGCCGATCGCCGAGAAGCCACCGGACGGTCGCCAGTTCGGCCGCGATGCGCATGGCGGCGGCGTCGTCATCACCGGCCGACCGGAGTGCGCTCTCGAAGGCACCGGCCGCTGCGGCCAGCTCGCCGCGATGCCGCTCGATCGACCCGAGCGCGAACGGCGGGTCGCGACGCGAGCGATCGGTGGTGGCGGCCTCGACGCGAGCTTCGGCGGTCGACGAGCGCGGCGTCGACCTCGACCGTCGCCTGACCGGCGGCGAGGACCGGGGGAACCGTCGACGGAGGTCGGCTGTGGCGGCGCGATGCGTGTGGCCGCGGGTCGTGTCGCTTCCGACCTGAGTGAAGAGCGCAACGGCCTCGTCGTTCGTGAACGCCAGATCGGACGCTTCGATCAGCGTCAGCGTCCCGCTCGGAACGAGACCGATGAGGCCGGCGGGACGAACGGACCCGGCGATGACGATGCGACCGTCGGGGGGCAGCAGCGCGGCGAGCTCGGCCACCATCCGGTCGATCTCGCCGTCGGCGGCGAAGTGGTAGTCGTCGATGACGACGGTCAGCGGACCGGATTCGACATCTCGAGCAGCTGGTCGGCAGCGCCGAGCACGATGCGCGGAGGGGCCACGTCGATGCCGAGCGTCGTCGCGACCATGTCGACGACATCGCCGAAGTGATCGAAACCTGGCGTGAGCCGACACCAGGCCATCCGACCACGTGCGTCGAGTCCGATCTGAGCCGCAGCGGTCGACACGCCGGACCCTTCAGGAGCCGAGATCGCCACGATCTGTCCGGTCAGTGCTGCCTCGAGCACTCGAGGTCGCACCAGCGCTCGGTCGCACGACGGCGCCGCGTCAACAGTCGAGGCCGACCTCCTCCCACCTCGTGGAACCTAGTGCCATCGGGCAACACCCGGAACTGCCCTACGCTCGGCCCCGTGGCGGTCGATGATCTGAGGGACGCCGCCTTGGCGGGTTCGAGATGATCGAGGCGCTGGGGGAGGGCTCGTACGGAAGTGTCTGGCGCGCCCGTCAGGTCCGGCTCGACCGCGACGTCGCGGTCAAGGTGCTCGATCCGTTGGTCGCCCGGGATCCCAACGCCGCCCGGCGCTTCGAGCGGGAGGGTCGCGTGCTGCGGCGTCGCTGGAGCATCCGTCGATCGTCCCCGTGTACGAGGCCGGCGACGACGATGGCCTCTACTACCTCGCAATGCGCCTCGTCGATGGTGAGACGCTCGCCGACGTCATCGACCGCGAGGCGCCACTCGGTCGGGAGCGGGTCATCGAGCTGCTCGATCCAATCGCGTCGGCGCTCGATGCCGCACAGAGTCCGTGCGCTTTGCTGCCGATCAGTGTGGTCGTGCGGTCACCCATCCCAACTCCGATGAGATGCGTACGCCGACGCGCCCCTTCCGGTCGTGCATCGGGGTGATGGCGTCGCGTAGCGCACTCGCAGAAGTTGTCGTAGCCGATCGCTTCGATGGCGGGGACCGACGGGCCCGCGGCTGCGAGCGCGCGGACGGCGGTGTCGACATCGGGCCACTCGTTGATCACCTCGACGGTTCCCTGTTCGAGCAGATCGAAGTCGGTCGCTCGGAGCATGTCCTCGATGACGTTGCTGGTCTCGCCGAGCTCGACGTTGGCCGCTTGGTGACTCGGTGGTGAGTGCTCGATGACGGTGAGGAAGTACGGCATGAGTCCCATGCGTTCGAACGCACCCCAGTAGGTCAACCCGAGCAGTCCGTCGTCGGTGAGCACCGTTCGTGCCTGATCGAGCGCGTCGTCGCATCCGTTCCAGATCCCGTTGAAGCTCGTCACGATGTCGAAGGCCCCGTCGTCGTAGGGGAGCGCGAACATGTCGCCGACGCGGAAGTCGCCGTCGGGCGTGCGCGCCCTCGCGATGTCGATCAGGTCCTCGGAGGCATCGAGCCCGCTGACGGTTGCCCCGCGACGATGTGCGATGTTGGCCGCAAAGCCGGATCCGCAGGCCACATCGAGATGGCGCGTGCCCGCGCCGACGCCCAACCGGTCGAACACCAGGTGGTTCGCAGCGAGCGCATAGGGCTCGAACAGGTACGCCCATTCCGTGGCGCGTGCACCCCAACCCCGTCCCGCGTCGATCCACGTGTCGTGACGCGTGTGCGTCGGTCATGGCTGGTCTCGTGGTCTCGGTCATCTGGTCGCCTCCTAGTTAGCACGATCGGTCGTGCTAACTAGGACAGTACGACCGATCGTGCTAACTTGTCAACCGATGACCGAATCTCCCGCAGTCGCCCCGCGGCGAACCCGAGCCGACGGCGAACGCACCAGGCGACTGATCCTCGACACGGCCGTGCGGCTCGGCGACCGTCGAAGGCCTCGACGGACTGAGCATCGGCTCGCTCGCTCACGCCACGAAGCTCAGCAAGAGCGGCGTCTATGCGCATTTCGACTCCAAGGAGGCGCTGCAGCTCGCCACCGTCGACAACGCACGCGCACTGTTCATCGACGTGGTGGTGGTCCCCGCGCTCGAACAGGGAGGGCTCGACCGCCTGCAGGCTCTCTGCGAGTCGTTCCTCACCTACGTCGAGAACAGGACGCTCCCGGGCGGCTGCTTCTTCGCCGCAGCCGCCGCAGAACTCGGCGGTCGGCCCGGCCCGCTGCGTGAACGCGTCGCGGCGAACCAGAAGGACTGGATCAGCGTTGCTCACGGCGGCCGCCGACGAAGCTGTGGCTCGTGGCGAGTTGCGCGACGACACCGACGTCGCGACGCTCGTGTTCGAACTCAACGCGCTCGTGATCGCAGCGAACACGGCGTACATCCTCCACGACGACCCGGCCGTGCTCGCCCAGGCCCGAACCGCCATCGGACGTGTGATCGTCGCGGTCACCCCCGCCTGAGCGGATGTGATCGCTTCGTCGGCTCAGCCTGGCTGTCGACGGCGGGTTGGACCGCCTCGTCGATGTCGGTGGCCTCTATCAGGATGCGGAAAATCGTCGGTTGGGGGCTGATCGCGGCCGGGGCTCGTTGATCTGCTGCGACCGGGCCCGTCCTGGACTGGTGGTCCGGTCCCGGTTGGGTCCCGGCTGGGGCGCCGGAACGGTCCTGGCAGGTTCGGTCAGGCGGGTTGGGTGTCGAGAGCGGTGATGCGGATCAGGTTGTAGACCGCGGCGTTGATCTTGAACCAGGATCGGTTGCGTTGTCGGCCGATGTAGCGCAGCTTGTGCCCGCCGCCGATGGTCTTCATCCAGCCGAAGGGTTCCTCGACCCGTTTACGTATTCGTTGTGACACGGTGTGGCCGGCGTGACGGGTGGTGCGCCCGTCGATCGCCGAGCGCCGGTTGCCGCTCACGTTCTGCGCGACGTGCGGGGTGAACCCGAGTGCTCGTGTGTCGGTAACGAACCCTTTGGTGTCGTAGTTCTTGTCACCAGCGACCGTTCGACGCCGCTTCGACGCGGGCAGTCGGGCGAGCATCTCGAGCGCCGTGGCCCGCTCGGCGTAGCCGTCAGCGGTGGTGAGCTCGGCATCGACGATCAGAGCTGAGCGATGCTCGATCAACAGGTGCCCCGAGTAGCACAGCGTCGCCGCGGTGTTGTTCGACTTGCGATACAACCGCGCCTCGGGGTCAGTCGTGGAGGCATGGGTGTCGTTTGACCGCTTCTGGCCGTGCCACTGGACTTCGGTGTTGCGTCCGGCGGGTGGCTCCGACGGCGGACCGTCCTTGGGCTTGAACGACTTGTGCGACGCCCACGCATTCAACAGTGTCCCGTCGACGGAGAAGTGATCGCTGGAGACGTAGCGGCGCAGCTTCGCCTGACGCACCACCGCAGCGAAGAACTGATCCGCGACGTCATGGTCCAACAGCCGCTGGCGGTTCTTCGTGAACGTCGTCGCGTCGAACGCTGGCTGATCGATCCGCATGTCCAAGAACCACTTGAACAGCAGGTCGTAGTTGAGTCGCTCGCAGAAGGCGCGCTCGGAACGGATCGAGTACATCGCCATCAACACCGTCGATTTCAACAGAATCTCCGGCGGCACGCTGCGCCGCCCGCTCGTCGCGTACATCTCATCGAAGACCGCATCGAGTTCGGCGAGCACTGCGTCGACCACGACACGAATCTTGCGGATCGGATGATCGGGCGGGATCAAATCCTCGGTGCTCACCGAGGTCAACATCGCCAACTGCGGATCAGGGGTTCCACGCATACCCCCATTCTTTTCGATCCCGGCGACGAACGCGAGCACCTCAGCCGAATTTCAGCACCCTGCTAACCCGAAGCCGTCATCGAGGAGTCTCGCGGGGACGCAGCGACGACCGGTGACCGCGAGCGCGGGGTCGAACACGAGCAGCCATGCGCCGATCCACGAATCCCATTGGTCGCCCGAAACGACCGGCCCCAGCCCGCCTGTCGGGGCACACGCCGAATCCCACCAGTTGCTCCTTTCTGGTCGGACTGCTCAGCGTTGCTCTCCGGCGGCGACCAGATCGGCTTCCGCTTGTTGAGCGTTCGCCTCGTCTTCGATGTGTGTCGCTTCCTCTGCGAGCGATGTCCTGCGGATCGCCTCGATGCCCAGGATCACGAGGGCCAGGACGATCAGGACCGTCAGCCAGTCACCGCCGGCGGAGAAGGGTGACCAGGCGAGCACGACCAGGACCAACACTGCGAGGCCGATCCATGTCGCGACCGCAGACCGTCGGAAGCCCTGTGCGGTGTAGTGACGTGCCCGCATGGCGTAGTGGGCCGGCCCGATGAGCGACGCCCCGAGTACGATCAGCAAGCCGATCAGGATCTCTGACCATGCGCTCCGCCGCAGCAGGTCGGTTGCGATCGTGAGGACCGACTCGGTGGCGGCGCGGCCTCCCGAAGTCTCAGGTGCCCCGGAGAGAACGTTGACCCCCAGACGGAGCGCGACCAGCACGATGAACCCGCCCAACGCGGTCGCGGCGCCGACGTTGCGGATTGCCGCTCGTCGCCAGTTGCGGGCGAGGTAGACCGCAGCGCAGTAGAGGGCGATGACCAGGAGGAAGAACACGACGCTCAGGATCTTGATCAGCTTGACAGCGGTTTGGGCGGCCTCCAACCGGTCGGAGTCGACGACCTCGAACTGGCCGGCGTCTTCGGGGATGGCGTCGAGCACGCCCTGAGGGAGACCGATCTGGTCGCCGAGCTGAACCAGCACGGCGCCGAGGTCGATGACCACTTTGCCATCGGAGGTCGAGATGTTGTCGCCAACGTCGTCTTCGAGGATCGCCAGGACGGCCTCGTGCACGGTTCGGTTGGCTTCCTTCCAGGCCACCCGCACCGGCTCGGTCTGGAGCAGCGTGTCGGCGGTGTCGATGAGCGGATCACGCAGTACCCCGGCCAGCGGGCTCCCGAGACCCTGCAGATCCTCGGGGAGGTTGTCGTCGATCGACTCGCCGACATCGACGTTCTCGTAGAGCGCGTTGACCAGCCGGACCGACAACTCGTGGCGCACATCGTCGTCGTCGAGCAGCGCCGTGCTGGCGTCCACCCAGGAGTTCGTGTCGAGCAACTGGCGCTCCACCCACGTGTTGAGCGTGCTCAACACCATCACGATCGTCCCCAGGACGATCAACAACCACACCACAGGCCGGTTCGAACGCTGCTCCTCGATCTCGGCCACCGCTGCGGCCACATCAGTTTGGGTCTCGTCGCTCATTGCTCGCTCCTCGTCATGCTCCAGATGATGTTGGCACGTTCCATCGATCGACTCCCATTCTCGGCGGTGGGGTACCCCTGTGGGCACGGTCGGATGGACCGAACCGCTGCGATGGCTTCGAACCTAGACCGCCGTCGGCGAGGATCGATCCCCCGACATGGGTGAGGAAACCGCAGCTCGACGGGAGACTCTCGCCGCACTGCCTTCGACTCCTGCTGCGTCTTACCGAACGGGTCGACTACATCGTGAAGGACGACGAGGCGCTGGTCCGACATCCCGGGGATCAACAGCTCGAGGACTCCATGAAGCAGAAGGTCCGCGACCTGCGACAGGCTGAATCAATCGCACGATCCGCACATGGACCATGATGCATTCGGTGGGATGGCAGTTCTGGATCGATCGAGGCGGAACGTTCACCGACATCGTCGCCCGGCGTCCAGACGGTGGCACGGCCACACACAAGCTGCTCTCCGAGAATCCGCGCCGCTACGACGACGCCGCCATCCAAGGAATCCGCGAGCTGCTGCAACTCGCCGACGGTGAACCGATTCCGCTCGAACTCGTCGATGCGGTGAAGATGGGAACCACGGTTGCCACCAACGCACTGCTCGAGCGGGAGGGCGAACCGACGGTCTTCGTGACGACGCGCGGCTTCGGCGACGCGTTGCGGATCGGCTACCAGGCGCGACCCGACCTCTTTGCGCTCGACATCGTCCTTCCCGACATGCTGTACACGCGGGTCGTCGAGATCGACGAGCGGATTGCTGCCGACGGCACGGTGCTCGAACCGCTCGACGAGGACGCGGTCCGCGATGGGCTACGACACTGCCACGACCGGGGTTTCGGCGCGATCGCGATCGTGCTGATGCACGGGTACCGCTACAGCGACCACGAACGGCGGGTCGCCGCGATCTGTCGCGAACTCGGATTCGACCAGGTGTCGGTCAGTCACGAGGTCAGCCCGTTGATGAAGCTGGTCGGACGTGGCGACACCACCGTCGTCGACGCCTACCTGTCGCCGATCCTCCGCCGCTACGTACGACGAGTCGACGAGCATCTCCGACCGAACGGGGACGGTCCGCGGCTGATGTTCATGCAGTCGAACGGTGGACTGGCCGACGCACACCGATTCCGCGGGAAGGACGCACTGCTCTCAGGGCCCGCCGGAGGTGTGGTCGGCATGGTCCGGACCGGCACCGCCGCCGGATTCGATCAGCTGATCGGATTCGACATGGGCGGCACCTCGACCGACGTCTCGCACTACTCCGGAGAGCTCGAACGAACCTACGAGACCGAGGTCGCAGGCGTCCGTGTCAGGGCGCCGATGATCCACATCCACACGGTCGCGGCGGGCGGTGGGTCGGTCCTTCACTTCGACGGTGCGCGGATGCCGCGTCGGGCCCGACTCGGCTGGTGCCGACCCCGGCCCGGCGTGCTATGGCAACGGCGGCCCTCTGGCGATCACCGACTGCAACGTCGTGCTCGGCAAGCTTCGCCCCGAGTATTTCCCGCACGCGTTCGGTGCTGGCGGGGACGAGCCACTCTCGGTCGATGCGACCTTCGCGGGCTTCGAGCGTTTGGCGGCCGAGATCTCGAAGGCGACCGATGCCGAGCACGGTGTCGCGACGGTGGCGAGTGGGTTCTTGGACATCGCGGTCGAGAACATGGCCAACGCGATCAAGAAGATCTCGGTGCAGCGGGGCCACGACGTCACCGAGTACACGCTCGTGAGCTTCGGTGGGGCCGGCGGCCAGCACGCGTGTCTCGTCGCTGACCGCCTCGGGATCACGCGGGTCCATATTCACCCGCATGCCGGCGTGCTGTCGGCCGTCGGGATCGGTCTTGCCGATGTGCGGCAGGTGATCGACCATGCGGTGGAAGCAACGTTGAGTCCGACGGGCCTCGACGACCTCGCGCCGACGTGGAAGACACTCGAGACGCAAGCTCGCGCAGACCTGCTCGAGCAAGCGGTCGCCGAGGAGGCGAGCCAGCTCGTGCGACGAGTTTCGCTTCGCTACGCCGGGTCGGACACCGCGCTCCACGTGAGCGACGGCAGCGCTGCAGAACTGGTCGAACGGTTCGAGATGAGCCACCGCGCGGTTCGGGTTCGTGTCCCGCGATCGCGATCTCATCGTGGAGTCGATCCAGGTCGAAGCGGTCGGCTCGGCGGTCGACGTCGACCTCTCCGGCGCCAACGCAAGCGCGGGTGAACGCCTGCTCGGTATGCATCCGACCCTCATGGCTGGCGACGAGCACGACACGCCATTCTTCGACCGCGCGGCGCTCGCGCCGAGCACGGAGATCGACGGACCAGCGGTGTTGATCGAGGCGAACGCGACGACGGTGATCGAGCCTGGTTGGCAAGCCCAAGTGACCGACCTCGGCGACGTCGTACTCGAACGCATCGTGCCGCGGGACGCGACGTCAGCGGTCGGAACGGAAGTAGATCCGGTGCAACTCGAGATCTTCAACAACCTGTTCATGAACATCGCCGAGCAGATGGGAGTGGTGCTGGAGAACACGGCGTCGTCGGTGAACATCAAGGAACGGCTCGACTTCTCGTGCGCCGTGTTCGATCCTGCCGGGGAACTGATCGCCAATGCGCCGCACATGCCGGTGCATCTCGGATCGATGAGCGAGTCGATCAAGTCGATCATCGCCCAGAACCCCGCCATGGAACCGGGTCAGGTGTTCGTGATGAACGCGCCGTACAACGGCGGCACCCATCTCCCCGACATCACCGTGATCAAACCGGTCTTCGGCGAGCAGGGTCACGTGCCGATCTTCTACGTCGCCTCGCGCGGGCACCACGCAGACATCGGTGGAATGACACCAGGCTCCGCACCGGCGAACAGCACCACCGTCGAGCAAGAAGGTGTGCTGATCGACAACTTCGTGCTTGTCGAGAATGACCGGTTCCGGGAAGACGAACTGAGACACCTGCTCGCCTCTGGCGCGTACCCGGCGCGAAATCCTGACCAGAACGTCGCCGATCTCAAGGCGCAGGTCGCGGCATGCGAGACGGGCACGACCGAACTCCTCCGGGTGATCGACCACTACCGCCTCGACGTCGTGCATGCGTACATGGGCCACGTCAAGGACAACGCCGAGGAATCAGTGCGACGTGTCATCGATGCGTTGACCGACAGCGAGTTCGTTGGCGAGATGGACGACGGGCATCACGTCAACGTGACGATTCGGGTGAACCAGGAGCGGCGCTCGGCAACGATCGACTTCACCGGCACGAGCGGCACGCACCCCGGCAACTACAACGCTCCGTCGGCGATCGCTCACGCTGCGGTGTTGTACGTCTTCCGTTGCATGGTCGATGACGACATCCCGTTGAACGCAGGATGCATGGAGCCGCTCGAACTCGTGCTCCCCGAGCCGAGCATGGTCAACCCCCGGTATCCGGCGGCGGTGATCGCCGGCAACGTCGAGACGTCCCAGCTGATCGTCGACACCTTGTTCGGCGCGCTCGGTGTCGTCGCCGCTGCGCAGGGCACGATGAACAACTTCATCTGGGGCAACGAGCGCCATCAGTACTACGAGACGATTTGCGGTGGCACGGGTGCGACCAGCCGTCGAGATGGGTGCGACGCGGTGCACACCCACATGACGAACTCGCGGCTGACCGATCCCGAAGTCCTCGAATGGCGCTACCCCGTGGTGCTCGAGACGTTCCACGTGCGCCGCGGATCCGGAGGCGCTGGCACCCATCGGGGCGGTGACGGTGCCGTGCGCCGCCTCCGGTTCGGGGAGGCGATGCAAGTCAACGTGTTGTCATCTCGACGCGTGGTGCATCCATACGGATTGTCGGGCGGCGGCGCCGGCGCCGTCGGCCACAACAAGGTCCTGCGCGTCGATGGCACCGTGACCGAGTTGGCCGGGAACGCGCAGGTCGACGTAGGCGCAGGCGACAGGTTCGAGATCGAGACACCCGGGGGCGGCGGCTTCGGCAGCTCGCAATCATGAGTGGACGGCTGACCGTGATGTCGAGCGAAGCGCCCGACCCTGAGCGACACGTGATGCCATGAAGAGCGGGGCCGCCTCGCTTCGTGGCCCGAGTACGACTCCGGGGCTCGCTTGACATCACGATTGCGGGGAGGCCCCGAGTTGGGACATCTGTGGGGACCCGCCTGCTCGCCGAACGTCGGGCCGCATGATGCGGTTGCTCGGGACTGCGTTCGTACGGCGCCGATTTGCCAGACTTGGACGATGACCGAGACGCAGACGACGACCGACGAACCGATTCACGCCTGCATCGTGCGGTGGCACGACCACATGCGTGGCCGCCTCGACGGCGGGCTCGACGCGATGCTGCACCCCGACGTGGTGTTCCTGTCGCCGATCGTCTTCACGCCGCAGGAAGGTCGCGACATCACCAAGCTGTACCTCACCGCGGCCGGCGGGACCCTGGGCGGTGAGCCGGACGAACCCGCCGCCGGCGGATCATCGAGTACCGGCGGATCGGGCGGTGGGTTCCGCTACACGAAGGAAATCTGCCAGGGGCACTCGGCGATGCTCGAATTCGAGACACAGATCGACGGCAAGTACGTCAACGGGGTCGACATCATCACCTGCGACGACGACGGGATGATCGTCGAGTTCAAGGTGATGATCCGACCCCTGCAGGCGATCAACCTCGTCCACGCCCAGATGAAGGCGATGCTCGAGCGGCTCAGCTCCTGAAGATGTTCGTTGGTGCCTGGCACCAGCGAACATCTTGGTCAGTCGGCCTCGGCGGCAGCTTCCGCCTCGGCGGCCGCGATGTCGGCTGCCGAGTGCGGGTAGGCGCCCTGCACGTTCACCGTGACGTTGATGCGATCGGAGCTGTTGGTCGGGCCGACGGCGTCGGTGAGCCCGAGCCAGCCGATCAGTAGGTCCTGGTCGCTCGGCCGCACAGCGTGCGCATCCCTTGCTCTGGGGTGTGGTGGGAACGTTGTTCGCTCCGTGGATCGCCTGGCCGCCATCGAAGTAGAGCGGCTTGTACATGTTGCCGTTGAGCGGGTTGTCGATCTCGACCGGATAGGTCGTGCTGTTGTGCCATCCGTCGTTGTCGAGTGCGGGGTCGAAGCGGAAGACGCGCGAACGATCCTGATCGCGTGTCTCGTAGCCGATCTCGCCCGTCGAGGTCGGGAACACGAACGTGAGCCGCTCGGCGCTCTCGCCGACGAACATGATCTGACAGGTGCGGTCGATGAGGATCCATCGCTCCGAGTTGAGGGAACTCGTGAACGGGAGAGGGAGTGAACCGGCCGCCATGAGCGCGGCTTCCTCGTCGCTGCCCGGCTCCATGTCGGTGAGCGTGACCGGCAGGCCGAGGCTGACCCGTGCGGCGCAGAGACGTTGGCGGGTCACCGGGCCCGAGACGCCGTCGACGAGCAGATCGCGGATTCCCAGACCGGCGAACAGTTCGTTGAGTTTGGTCTGTTGCGCCTCGATCGCGGCGGTCGTCTCGTTGGCGACGATCGCTTCGTTGCGCTCGCGTTCGGAGCCGGTGATGTCGTCGAGGCCGTTGTCGACGCAGATGTCGAGGAGCTGGCCCGGGTAGATCGTCTCGCCCTCGATGCCGTTCTCGGCACGCACGGTGTCGATGAGGATCGTGTCGTCGTCGTAGCGGTCGGTGATCAAGCTGAGCGAGTCGCCGGGCTGCACCTCGACGACGCATTCGGGGGCGTAGACGTCCAGTGCCGGCACGGTCGTCGTCGTGCTGCTGGTGCTCGTCGTGGTGGTGCTGGTGCGTCGTCGTGCTGGTGGTGCTCGGCGGCGTCGTCGTGGGTCGAAGTCGTGCTGGTGCTCGGTGTTGCTGTCGTGGTCGGTGTCGGGGTGGGGACGGGCAGGGCGGTGTCGGGGTCGACGGTGGCCGGGCCGGCAGCTGCGCCGGGGACGGGCACCGAGGCAGTGCGGTCATTTCCTGCGTCGCTGCACGCAGCGAGAATCGCGGTGGCCGCCATCGCGGCGGCCAGCGCGTCGCGTGGACTGGGTCGCGCCGGATCATGCATCAAGCGAACGTACCCAGGACGGAGGTGGCCGAACCGTCAGCACGCAGGGAGTTTCGAGATTGGTGGCCGGCAGCCAACGGATGGCTACGGTTGGAGCATGACCGATGAGGCACGTCCCTACGGTGGTGGCACGAGTGATCCGGCACTCAAACGAGTGCGGACGCGACACTTCCAGCGGGCGAAGGAGCAGGGGATCAAGATCACCGGGCTCACCAGCTACGACTTCTTGTCGGCGGCGATCTTCGACGAGGCCGGCATCGACTTCCTGCTCGTCGGCGACTCGGCCGGCAACACGGTCTTCGGCTACGACACGACCATCCCGGTCACCGTCGACGAGCTGATCCCGCTGACGGCGGCGGTCGTGCGCGGCGCGAGCCGTGCGCTCGTCATCGCCGACATGCCGTTCGGTTCGTACGAGAACAGCCCCGACGAGGCGCTGCACACGGCGATCCGGTTCATGAAGGAGACCGGGCGCCCACGCAGTGAAGCTCGAGGGCGGTGTCCGCAGCGCCAAGCAGATCAAACGTGTCGTCCGGGCCGGAATCCCGGTGATGGCGCACATCGGGTTCACGCCGCAGAGCGAGCACGGGCTCGGCGGCCACATCATCCAGGGCCGTGGCGAGGGCGCCGAGCAACTGCTCGCCGACGCCCATGCGGTCGCCGACGCCGGTGCGTTCGCCGTGGTGCTCGAGATGGTGCCGTCGGCGATCGCCGGCCGGGTCACCGAGGAGTTGTCGATTCCGACGATCTCGGTCGGTGCCGGTCCGCACTGCGACGGTCAGCTGCTGGTGTGGTCGGATTGGGCCGGGATGTCACGTGGACGCATCCCGCGGTTCGTCAAGCAGTACGCGCAGATCGGCGACACGTTGCTCGAGGCGGCAACGGCGTTCCGCGAGGACGTCGAGAGCGGTGTGTACCCGGCCGAGGAGCACGAATACAGCGAGTGAGCCTGCCGAGGCGGGACCTATCTCGCTCGGTCGATGGCATCGATGATCATCTGACGCGCTTCGGCCGCCTCACCCCAGTGATCGATCCGCGCCCACTTGTCGGGCTCGAGATCCTTGTAGTGCTGGAAGAAGTGCTGGATCTGTTCACGCGTGATCTCGGGAAGCTGCTCGTATTCGTCCACCCGGTCGTACCGGCGGCTCACGTGCGAACTCGGAACGGCGAGGATCTTCTCGTCGTTGCCGGCCTCGTCCTCCATGACGAGCACGCCGATCGGGCGGCAGTTGATCACCGCGGCGGGCACGATGACCCTGGTGTTGCACACGAGGACGTCGATCGGGTCGCCGTCCTCGGACAGCGTGTGCGGCACGAACCCGTAGTTCCCCGGATACCGCATCGGGGTGTAGAGGAACCGGTCGACGTGAAGGGTTCCCGAGTCCTTGTCGAGTTCGTACTTGATCGGCTCGCCGCCGACGGGAACCTCGATGATGACGTTGACGTCGTCTGGAGGGTTCGTCCCGATGGCGATCGCTTCCATGCGCATGCGACTCACCGTAGACGGTGGGTGCACGCCGCCGCGCTTCGACCGACGGCGCCGTGATCGGGCAAGATCGCACCACCATCGAGGAGGAAGCGAGCATCCGATGAGCGACCACGAGAGCCAAGGTCTGAGCGAGAACTGGGCGACGTTGTGGGAGGCGTTCGCGGACGCCCAGCCCGATCACACCGCCGTGGTGATCGGGTCGCACAAACAGACCTGGCGCGAACTCGACGATCGGCGCGGCCCGCCTCGCCACCGCGTTGCAGGACCGAGGGGCGGGTGTCGGTACCCGGATCGCGCAGTTGATGTACAACTGCCCCGAGTACCTGGAGTCCGTCGTACGCGGCGTTCAAGCTGCGGGCGACACCGGTGAACGTGAACTACCGGTACAAGGCGCCCGAGATCGCGTACATCTGCGACAACGCCGAAGCCGAGGTGATCGTGTTCCACGGCTCGCTCGGCGAACGGGTCGCCGAGGCGCGCCCATCGATGCCGACCGTGACGACGTTGCTCCAGGTCGACGACGGCAGTCCGCTCGTCGACGGGGCCGAGTGGTATCACGATGTCGTGGCTGCCGCCGAGCCCGCAGCTCGGATCGAGCGGTCGGGTGAGGACACCGCTGATGCTCTACACCGGCGGGACGACCGGCAATCCGAAGGGTGTCGTGTGGCGCCACGTCGACCTGTTCGGTGCGCTCGGCCTTCACCGCCTACACGACAGCCGGTGTCGATGTCCCGACAACTCCGGCCGAAGTCGGTTCGATCGCAGCGCAGCTCCAGGCCGAGGGCAAGAGCCCGGTCATGCTGTGCGCGCCGCCGCTGATGCACGGCACGGCGCTGTTCCTCGCGATCGGCGCGTTCGTGATGGGCGGCATCGGTGGTGCTGCTCGGTGGTCGCTCCTTCGATGCCGACGAACTGTGGGACCTCGTCGAGCAGCAACGGCGTGACCCAGACTCTCGCTGGTCGGCGATGCGTTCGCCCGTCCGCTCAACGAGGCGCTCGACGCATCGGAGGCGGCGGGGACCAGCCGCGACCTCGAGTCGGTCGGTCGCATCGTGTCGACCGGGGCAACGCTGTCGGCCGATCAGAAGCGTGCGTTCCAGCGCCGACTCCCGAACGCGATGATCTTCGACATGATCGGGGCATCGGAGGGCGGCCCGTACGCGCTGTCGATGACCATGCCGGGTACCGAGCCACCCGAGACAGCGATCTTCACGGCCCCGCCGAACGTCGTCACGATCGACCCGGCGACCGGGGGTGTGCTCCCACGGGGGAGTGAGACTCCGGGGATGCTCGGTGCGGCCGGCCCGATGCCGCGCGGCTACTGGAAGGACGAGGCGAAGACCGCCGAGACGTTCCGGACGATCGACGGCGTGCGCTACACGGTGCCCGGCGACTTCGCGACGATCGCCGAGGACGGCACGGTCACGCTGCTCGGCCGTGGTTCGGTGTGCATCAACTCCGGGCGGCGAGAAGATCTATCCCGAAGAGGTCGAGGTCGCTGCCCGGTTGCACCCGACCGTGATCGACGCGAATGCGGTCGGCGTGCCCGCACGAGCGCTTCGGTGAGACCGTCGTGCTCGTGTGTTCGGTGTCGGAGCCGACCGCTGCCGACGACATCATCGCCACGGTCAAGACAGACGATCGCCGACTACAAGGCGCCGCGTCGGGTGGTGTTCGTCGACGAGGTGTACCGGGCACCGAACGGCAAGGCCGACTATCGCTGGGCGCGGGACACGGCCAAGTCCGCAACGGGCTGAGCAGTCAGCCGTCGACCGGTGTGCCGGTCTGGCGGTGAACGTCAGGGAGTCCCAGCAGTCGAGCGACGCATGATCTCGCCGTCGCGCACGCTGATCCACATCACGCCCGGGATGTCGATCCGTGCCGTCGACGTCGGCCCGAACCGGTACTGACGATCACTTCGGTCGTCGCGCTCGCCGTCGACGCCGAGCAGTTCGCCGACCGCCGTCTCCTCGACCGTGTAGTGCCGATTCGGGAACATCGCGAAGAAGCCGGGCAGTCGCGTGCGTACTCGTCGCGCCCGATGCAGCCGGAGCCGAGCTCGGCGGTGTGCTCGTTGACGAAGTCGTCGGCGACGAGGCGCACCGCCGCCGGGTCGTCGCCGCCGAGCGCGGCGAGATAGCGAGGCGACGCGCGGCGTCGCCCGTCAGCCCCAGACGTCACGGACCTTCTCGTACACGCCCTGGTCGAAGGAGAACTCGACGAGGTTGCCGTCGGGGTCTTCGACCATGCAGATGTAGCCGATCGGGTCCGGCATCTGTTGCGCCGGCATCGCAAGGCATCCCTCGGCCTCGGCCAGGGTGGCGATCGCGTCGACGTCGGCCTTCGTTCGGTAGCTCGATCCCGAGGTGGTTGAACGGCGCGAGCTTGGCCAGCGGTGCGGGGGCGAACGGGTCGTGGCCCTCGAAGAACTGGGCGAGGACCAGTACGAACGGATGCTCGCCGGCGTCGGGGTGGCCGAGCCACGCGCCGTAGCCGTCGGCGTCCTCGCGTTTGTCGAGCACGTTCGAGGGTCGTGAAGCGCCGGTACCAGTCGATGGTCGCGTCGATGTCGGAGACGCGCAGGGCGATGTGGGTCCAGCGTGGCGTCGTCGGACGCAGCCGGTGCGTCGCGGCGTCGGTGGGCTGGTCACTCATCGGTCATCCATCCATCCGTCCATCCATCGCTCATCCATCGCGGGCAATCCTCGGCGATCGAGATGACCCGTAGCGCACCGTAGCGACGCCGGCTCGTCCGGACACCGCTCGATCGGTACCCTCGCAGCATGTTCACCGGCATCGTGCAAGACCTCTGCGAGGTGGTGGAGGTCGAGGATCGCAACGGCGTCCGTCGCCTGCGGGTGCAGCTCGGCGAGCGTGCGGCCGGCCTCGAACTCGGCGCCAGCGTGGCCAACAACGGTGTGTGTCTGACCGTCACTGCGATCGACGACGGCGTCGTCGCCTTCGACGTGATCGCGGAGACGGTGCGGCTCACCAACCTGCGCGTCGGTCCGGGCCCGGATCGCGAGTGAACATCGAACGCAGTCTCCGCTTCGGTGACGAACTCGGCGGGCACATGCTGTCCGGTCACGTGTCGGGGACGATCACCGTGTCGCGGATCGAGTCGGACGACGAGAATCGCACCGTCTGGTTCGCCGTCCCCGCCGAGCACATGGCCTACCTGATGTGGAAGGGATGGATCGCGATCGACGGCGTGAGCCTGACGATCTCACGTCTCGACCGGGACGCGAACGAGGTCGCGGTGAGCCTGATCCCCGAGACGCTCGAACGCACCACGCTCGGTCAGGTCGAGGTCGGCTCGGTCGCGAATCTCGAACTCGACGCCCAGACCCAGACGATCGTCACCACGGTCCGCGAGGTGCTGCGCGATCCCGACATGCGCGAGCTGTTCCAGCACGGATGACCGCGCACGGATGACCGCGACGATGACATGGTGGGAGGCGCTGCTGCTCGTCGTCGGCGGCACGGCAGCGGGAGTGATCAACACGATGGCGGGCGGTGGGTCGGCGCTGACCGTGCCGCTGCTGGTGTTGGCCGGCGTCCCCGGCAATCAGGCGAACGGCTCGAACCGTGTCGGGGTGCTGGCCGCAAGCGGCTCGGCGGTCGCCTCGTTCCGCCGATCGGGCGTCGACGGGATGAAGGGTGCGGCACCCGTGTTGGCGCCGGCGGTCGTCGGATCGCTCATCGGCTCGTTCGGGATCAGCCAGCTCGCCGACGAGACGTTCGAGACGATCTTCGGGCTGCTGCTCGATCCCGATCATCATCCTGACGATCTTCAAGCCCAAGCCGGCCGAGGGCGTCGAGCCGTGGTCGGCCACGGTGACGTCGATCGTGTTCTTCGGCATCGGGCTGTACGGCGGCGCCTTCCAGGCCGGCGTCGGCCTCGTGATGCTCGCTGCGCTCACGCGGGCCGGCTTCGATCTCGTCACCGCGAACAGCGTCAAGGTGTTGGTGAACCTGATCGTCACCTGCATCGCGTTGCCGGTGTTCATCGTGCAGGGCAACGTCGTCTGGGGCCCGGCACTCGTCTTGGCGGCCGGCTTTCTGGCCGGCGGGTGGTTCGGGGCGAAGCTGGCGGTGTCGGGTGGCGAGCGGGTGGTGCGCGTCTTCATGGTCGGCGCCGCACTCTTCCTCGCCGGACGCCTCATCGGCATCTGGTGACCCACCCCACCTCGTTCTCGTGAACTGTTCGCGCACACCATGCTGTAGGTGTTCACGAGATCAGTCTGGAGATCAGCGGCCACCTCAGTCTGCTGCAGCGACGAGGCTGGGGGCTGTTCCCGCCTCGAAGTGGGAGACGTAGCGATAGCGGTCGCCGCGAATCGTGGTGGTCCGCCACTCGATCGGGTTGCCGTTCGCCGAGCCGAGCCGCTCGAGGAAGAACGCGGCCTCACCCCGACGCATCGCGAGGAGCGAGCGTTCCTCGGGGTCGGGTAGGAGTGGAGCGATCCGCTCCCATCCCGCGTCGGGTCGGATGCCGCACTTCGCCTCGAGCTCGTCGTAGAGGGCGGTGTGTTCGAAGTCGCTCGACATCAGCGGCGCGGCGAGGTCCATCGGCAGCCAGGCTCGGTCGATCGCGAGCGGTTCGTCGTCGGCGAATCGGATCCGTTCGAGGAAGAGCAGTGGGGTGTCTGGCGGCCAGGTCGAGTCGCTCGGCGACCGCAGGGTCGAGTTCCTCGCGTAGGTCGAACACGACGCTCCGCTGGACCGCACCCGACGACTCGATCGAGCTGGAACAGGCTGTACAGGGCACCGAGCGGCTGCTCGAACTCGGTGCGATTGACGACCGTGCCCGCGGCCGCGCTCGCGGCGGAGGATCCCGGAGCGGTTGAGGTGACGGATCGCCTCGCGGACCGTGTGGCGACTGACCTCGTATTCCTCGACGAGTTCGTTGTCGGTCGGGAAGCGATCGTCGAACTCGCCGGCGTCGAGCCGGTGCTTGAGGGCTCGCTTCGAGCTGCGCCCACAGCGGCATCGGGCTGTCTCGATCGAGTGTCACGGCTCCCCTTCGTCAGATCATCGTCCGGATGACGAAAGATCCGGACAACCAGACTCTATACCGCAGATGTCTGTTCGCTGGGTTCGTCGTCGAAGGTCTCGTCGGCTGAGGAGACCGGGGTGCGCAGGCCGATGATGCTGACGACGACGATGATCGCAAACGTCGTACCGGCCATCTGCGGAATGGTCATGAACCCGAACGCCTCGACCCATTTGGCCGTACACGGACTCGTGAGTTCGCACGAGTTCGAGCTCTGGTCGGGGAACAGCTGCAGCTGGATGTGGTAGATCGAGATCGCGAGGCCGATGCCCCCGAGCGCCAGCGAGTAGCGGAGGATCGAACGGTCGCGGAGCACGATGGCGAGAGGGACGATGACCGCCATCGGGTACATCGCGATGCGCTGGTACCAGCAGTAGGTGCACGGGATGTAGTCGGCGATCTCGGAGAAGTAGAGGCTGCCCGAGGGTGGCGCCGATCGCCGTCGACCGCGACGACGACGGGCGCGGCACGGGACGAGCTCGGTGCGCGCTCGTCGGGACGATGGCGGCGACGATCACGCCGGCCGCGCCGAGGAGCAGGACGAGGGCGAAGAAGTTGGCGACGTCTCGGGGGTCCACGGTCAGTTCTTTCGGGTGTCGAGGGGATCGGTCGTGTCGGGCGAGGGGTGTGAGGCGGTGGTCGGTGATCGGGTTGCGAAATGTACGTACATATTGTACGGTCTTTGATGATCACTCATGAATCATCTCACTCGGTCCCTTCTCCTTCGCCTCTCATCTTGGCCGCTCCGGTGGCTGTCGGTGCGTGTTCTTCCGACGACGATGCCACGTCGACCACCGAGGTCGTGGTCGCGGGGGCCCCGCTGTCGATCACCAGTCCGGCGCTCGTCGGCGGCGCCGACGCCAATGTGATCGTCGGGACGATCCAGAACGTCACGGATCGAACGATCGAGATCACGTCGGCATCGAGTTCGGCCGGCGAGATCGAGTTCCGGTCGGCGGACGGCTCGCTGCTCGCCTCGCTCGAAGATCGATCCGGATTCCGAACTCGAGCTCGACGTCGGACGGCGTGCACCTCGCACTGGTCGAGGCGACCGACGACGACATCGGTCGACGTCGTCCTCGGTCTCGACATCGAGGACGACTTCAACTTCACCGCCGACCGAGCGGCAGGGGAGTGACGACGTGAGCGCGATCGTCGCTCGATACACGCCGTGGATCATCGGAGCGCGGCGTCATCGTCGTCGCGCTCATCGGCGCGGTCGTGGTCGCGCCTGACCCGGAGCGACGACGACGGTGCCGGCGACCCGTCGGCGATCGTCGAGACCAACGCCGTCGTGATCGAGGGGACACCGCTTCCCGAGCTCGACCGATGTCGACGGATGCCGCATCGGCGCACCGGCGCCGCAGCGCCACCGGGACCGGTTTCGACGGACTCGGTGTCGAGCTGCTCGCCGACGGCGAGCCGACGGTCGATCGGATTCTTCGCGCACTGGTGCCCGGTGTGTCAGGGCGAGGTCGACGAACTCGTCCGACCATCTCGGCGACGGCGGTCTGCCCGACGACGTGCGGGTGGTTGCCGTGTCGACCTCGGTGCGGCCGACGAGGACAACTATCCGCCGTCAGCATGGTTCGCCGAGCGAGGAGTGGCCGGCACCGATCCTGCTCGACGACGCCGACAGCAGCCTCGCGCAGACGTACGGTCTGTCCGCCTTCCCGTTCTGGGTCGTCGTCGACGCCGACGGCAACGTCGTCGGACGGCTGTCGGGTGCGATCGGTCCCGACCAGTTCGACGCACTCGTCGACGTCGCCCGAAACGGCGCTCCGGCATGACCGGCGAACTGATCGCGATCGCGCTCGGCCTGCTCGTCGGGCTGTCGCTCGGTGCACTCGGCGGTGGCGGTTCGACGCTCGCGGTGCCGATCCTCGTGTTCGTGGCCGGGCTCGACGCGCAGGACGCGACCACGGCGTCGCTGCTCGTGGTCGGTGTGGCCTCGGCATTCGGTGTGATCGGCCACTACCGCGCCGGCAACGTTCGACTCGGCGCCGGTATCGCCTTCGGCGCTGCCGGAATCGTCGGGTCCCGGATCGGCACCCTCGTCAACCAGTCGGTCGACGAGCAGGTGCTCCTGCTGGCGTTCTCCGCGCTCGATCGTGTTCGTCGCGATCCGCATGTACCGCAGCGTCAACCGACGCCGAGACCTCGGCCAGATCGCTCCGGTGCTCGGCGGACCGGCGGCGGCGGCGATGACGTCGGCGGCGTCGCCGAACGCAGTGCGACGAAGCAGCGCGTCACACAGCGGGCCGGTCTCGAGCTCTCGGCGTCGGCGATCGCCAAACTGGCAGGTGCCGCAACGGCGGTCGGTCTGCTCACCGGGTCTGTTCGGCGTCGGCGGCGGCTTCGCCGTCGTGCCGGCGCTGACGCTGCTGCTCAAGTTCCCGACGAAGGTCGCCATCGGCACGTCGCTGGTCGTCATCGTGATCAACGCCGCGATGGCGCTCGCGATGCGTGCCGGCGATCTCGACTTCGACTGGGGCGTCGTCGTCCCGTTCCTCGTCACGGTGACCGTCGGCGTCATCGTCGGCTCGCGCATCGCGAGCCGGATCGACGCCGATCGTCTCACCCGCGCCTTCGCGATCATGCTGTTCGTCGTCGCGGTCTACACCGCCATCTCCACCGTGCTCACCGCCTGAGCCACATCACATCCACCCCCAACGAACTCCCACAGGAGTCACCATGACCAACACATCAACCGTTCAACTGCCCGACACCGACGTCATCGACACCGCTCAGCTGCAGCGGATGATGCTCGAACGATCCGGCCACCGGATCCTCGACGTCCGGACCGGCGGCGAGTTCGACAGCGTCCACATCGCCGGGTTCGTACAACGTCCCGCTCGACACCCTCGGCGAGCACGCCCGCGACCTCGCCGATGTCGAACACCCCGTCGTGCTGGTGTGCAAGTCGGGGTCACGCGCCGACCAGGCCCACACCAAGCTGTCCGGGGCCGGCAAGCAGCGGCTGCACCTGCTCGACGGTGGCCTCGACGCATGGATGCGCCGGCGGCGGCGACGTCGTGCGCGGATCGAGCGAGACCTGGGCGATGGACCGTCAGGTCCGCCTCGTCGCCGGTTCGATCTCGCTGGTCGGCATCCTCGCTGTCGATCTTCGTCCCCAAGGCGAAGTGGCTCGCCGGTGGCGTGGCGACCGGTCTGACGTTCTCGGCCGTGACCAACACCTGTGCGATGGGCAACGTGCTCGCCAAGCTCCCGTACAACCGTGGCCGCGGCTGCGACATCGAGGCCGTCCTCACCGAACTGCGAGCCGAATCATGATCGGCTACCGCGAGCATCCCGTCCGCCGTTCTCGATGCGAACGCAGGATCGATGTCGCAACCCGCGAACTCGTCGAGGCACGGACGGCGGTCAACATCCCGCTCGACCAGCTCGTCGTGCGGGTGCCGGATCGATCGCCGCACGGTCTGTCGCACGGTGGCGCAGCACAGGCGCGAGTTCCTCGCGGCCGGTTCGACGACGTCATCAACCTCGCGGGCGGAATGCTCGCGTCGACAAGGAGTTTCCCGATGAAGTTCACCCAGTACTACCTCGACTGCCTCTCCCACGCGTCGTACCTCATCGGCGACGAGACCGACCGGGCCGAGCCGTCGTCGTCGACCCGCAGCGCGACATCGCCGAGTACCTCGACGATGCCAAGGCCGCCGGCCTCACCATCGAGCTCGTGCTCGAGACCCACTTCCACGCCGACTTCCTGTCGGGGCATCTCGAACTGGCCGCCGCAACCGGCGCCGAGATCGGGTTCTCGTCGGTCGCCGAGACCGAGTTCGCGTCGCGCAAGCTCGCCGACGGCGAGCGCATCGAGCTGGGCGACGTCGTGCTCGAGATCCGCCACACGCCGGGCCACACGCCGGAGTCGATCAGCATCGTCGTGTGGGAGCATGCCGACGACGACGAGCCGTACGGCGTGCTGACCGGCGACACGCTGTTCATCGGCGACGTCGGGCGACCCGACCTGCTGTCGTCGATCGGGTTCACGCGTGAGGAGCTGGCCGACAAGCTGTACGACAGCCTGCACGACAAGCTGCTGACCCTGCCCGACTGCGACCCGGGTGTTCCCGGCGCACGGGGCCGGCTCGGCGTGCGGCAAGAACCTGTCGACCGAGACGTCGTCGACGATGGGCGAGCAGCGGGCGACGAACTACGCGCTGCTGGCGAAGGACAAGCAGACGTTCTTCGACCTCGTCACCGAGGGGCAGCCGCCCGGCGCCCGGCTACTTCGTGTACGACGCGATCCTGAACCGCCAGGATCGTGAGCTGCTCGACGAACACGAGCTGCCGACGGCGCTCGACCTGGCCACGTTCGACGAACTCGTCGCCGGCGGTGCGATGATCGTCGACGGGCGCGATCCCGAGGAGTTCGCCCACGGCCACATCGCGGGCTCGGTGAACGTCGGGCTGAGTGGGCGCTACGCGGAGTTCGCCGGCTCGGTCGTGCCGCAGCGACGTCGACATCGTGCTCGTCGTCGACGAGGGATTCGAGCTCGAGGCCAAGAACCGACTCGGCCGGATCGGCTTCGACCGGGTCGTCGGGTACCTCGCAGCACCCGTTCGTCGTGATGGCCGATCACCCCGACCGTGTCCGCCACGCCTCGCGGATGACCGCCACGGAGTTCGACGCACGTCGCGGCGACATCGACGGGCTGCAGCTCGTCGACATCCGCAATCCCGGCGAGGTCGAGCACGGCATCATCCCCGGCGCCGTGACGATTCCGGTCGGTCAGCTTCCCGGTCGTCTCGACGAGCTCGACCCGTCGGCACCGACCGTCGTGTACTGCGCCGGCGGCTACCGCTCGTCGGTGGCGGCGAGCGTGCTGCGCAAGCCGGGTTCGGCGACGTGTCCGACATCCTCGGTGGCTACGGCGCGTGGCAGGAGGTGCAGGCGACTCCGGCCTGAGTGATCGCGCTGAGCGACGTCGCCGGACGGCGTCGCGCACCGCGTCGGGAGCGGTGCGATCGAGCGCCGTCAGGGGGTGACGACGGGGAGGCCGGCGCTCTGCCAGGCGAGGATGCCGCCGTCGATGTCGTCGACGGTCGTGAACCCGAGCTCGGCCATCATCGTGCGGGCTTGGCCGCTGCGGTTGCCCGAGCGGCAGTACAGGACGTAGGGGACGTCGGGGTCGAGCTGTGGCGAGCTGCTCGGCGAAGTCGGGGCGGTAGAAGTCGAGCATCGTGGCGCCGTCGATGTGGCCCTCGTCGAACTCCTCGTGGGTGCGCACGTCGAGGATCACGAGATCGGCCGGCGGGTCGTCGATCGTCGCGGCCGCATCGGTGGCCGAAACGACCTGGACACCGCGATGCTTCCGGTGCCGGGTTGGTCGTGCCAGCGACCGTGCGGCCTCGGTGGTGGGTGCGGCATCGTCGCTCCCGCCACAGGCAGCGAGTGCCAGCGAGGCGGTGAGGGCAGCGGCCAGAACAGCATTGATCTTCACCATGCCGGCAATTGTACGGTCATTTCGGCCGTGCGGACGGTCGAGCCGTGGTGACCCTCGTGCGACCAGTTGGAGGTTGCGCCACGCCACTTGTCCGGCTCGCCGGTGTCCTTCCCCTGACATGCCGTCGCAGCCTGACCGTTGTCGGGACCAGGGCTCTGTCGCCGATGGCGGCGACTCGTAGCGTTCGTTCGATGGAGTTCGAGATCTCGGAGAAGATGCAGACGATCCTTGCAGATGGTCACCGCGTTCATGGACGACGAGGTGATCCCGCTCGAAGGGGAGTTCCTGCACGGCACCCCGGAGACGGTGGTCGCGGGTGTGGCCGACCTGCAGCAGCAAGGTGCGCCAGATGGGAGTCTGGGCGTCCAACCATCCGGTGGAGTTCGGTGGCCTCGGGCTGACGATGCTCGAACACGGTCTGCTCAGCGAGGCACTCGGCCGGAGTCCGCTCGGCCACACGGTGTTCGGCGTGCAGGCGCCCGATGCCGGCAACGTCGAGATCCTCCACGCCCATGCCACCGACGGAGCAGCGCGAACGCTTCCTCCGGCCGCTGGTGGCCGGCGAGATCCGCAGTTGCTTCTCGATGACCGAACCGGCGACGGCCGGGTCGAACCCGACGCTGTTGGAGACCACCGCCGTGAAGGACGGCGACGACTACGTCATCAACGGTCAGAAGTGGTTCACGTCGTCGGCCGACGGCGCTGCGTTCGCAATCGTCATGGCGGTGACCGACCCCGATGCCCCGCCGTATCAACGGGCGAGCATGATCATCGTCCCGACCGACACGCCGGGGTTCAACCTGGTCCGCAACGTGAGCGTGATGGGTCATGCCGGGAGCGGACATGCCAGCCACGGCGAGGTGATCTACCAGTCGTGCCGGGTTCCGCAGGCCAACCTGCTCGGCCCCGAGGGTGCGGGCTTCGCGATCGCCCAGGAGCGACTCGGTCCGGGTCGAATCCACCACTGCATGCGATGGCTCGGCATCGCCAGCCGTGTCGTTCGACCTGATGTGCGACTACGCCAACGAGCGGGTGATCACCCCGGATGGCGACACCCTCGCCGACCGGCAGGTCATCCAGCACTGGGTGGCCGAACTCGACGCGGAGATCCGCAGCGCACGGCTGCTTGACGCTGCACGCGGCGTGGATGATCGACAGCGTCGGCGCCAAGGCGGCACGCGACGAGATCTCGGCGATCAAGTTCTCGGTGGCGGCGACGATGCTGCGCGCGGTCGACACGGCGATCCAGGTGCACGGCGCGCTCGGGGTCACCGACGACACGATCCTGTCGTACTGGTATCGCCACGAGCGGGCGGCGCGGATCTACGACGGCGCCGACGAGGTGCACAAGACGTCGCTCGGTCGTCGTCTCCTGCGTGAGCGCCGTCAACTCGCGGGGGCAGGCAGCTGACCCTTTCGAGTGAATACCGCGATGGGGGCTCGTTGCTCGAACGTCAAGACATGCGGGAACCCGTCGACGCTGGTCGATCGCCGCTCGTGCTCGCTCGGGATTCGTCCCGCAGGGGTGGTCTGCTGACGTAAGGTCCGATCCAACCACACCCGACGACGAATGAGAGTCCGATGCATGTAATGGTCGCCACCGACGGCAGCCTCGAGGTCGAACAAGCGACGACATTGGTCGCTCGTCTTGCCGGTGACACGGGACGGGTGACTGTCTGCACCGTGGTCGAGGTGCCGCGTCAGATCCTCGACGAGATGCGCAGCGCTGCCGCGCCGGCCCCGGATCCCATCGACGTCGACGTCGAGTATCGTCGAACTCAGGCCGGCGATACACCCGCCGGGAGTTGGGTCGGCGACGATGCGTTCGTCGAGATGTACGTCAATCGGGTCGTGGCGACACGTACGAGTGAGCTGGTCGCTGCGCTCGAAACCGCCGGGGTCGACGTCGAGGTCCTGGGCATCGAGGGCGAGAGCGCGTCACGCTCGGTCCTCGAGGCGGTCAACGAACACTCGCCCGACGTGCTCTGCGTCGGCACCCACGGTGCCGGTTTGTTCGAAGGGTTGCTCGGGTCGCTGTCGACCAAGATCGCCCGGCTCGCGCCGTGCACGGTGATGCTGATCCGCTGAGTGCGGTCACCCCCGTCAGGGGCGGAGGATCGCGAAGCTTCCGGCCGAGGACGCGACGAGCGCGCCGGCCTCGCCGGTGACGCGGCTTTCGAGGTGGATCACGTTGCGACCGCGTTTGATCACTGATGCGGTCGCTGTCAGCGGCCCGGCCAGTGCAGGGCGGATGAACCGCAGTGACACCTCGATGCTCGCGCAGTACGTGTCGGGTTCGTCGATGACGCTCATCGTCGCCTTGCCCATGGCGGTGTCGACCAGCGCGAACAGCACGGCGCCGTGGACGACACCGTTCGGGTTCATGTGATCGGGGCCGGCGTCGATCGTGGCGATGCCGACGCCGGCAGCGTCACCGGTCAGCTGCATCCCGAGAAACTCTCGAAGGGGAAAGTCGCCGTACTCGGTGGGAGGTTCGTTCGCCATGTCGGGGACCGTACTCCGGCGGGTGTCGCTTCACCGGAAGTCGGCGAGGCGGTCCGAACTGTCGCCGATCGGGTAGTCGGTACGCGCCTCGTAGGCGAGTGCTTCGCGGAGCGGGAGCTCGAACGCCTGGCGGTACAGGTCCTTGTAGGCACGGAGCGAATCGACGCTGTTCGCGACGATGGCTGCCACGATTTCGTCGGTCGCGACGTCGAGTTCGGCGCGGCGAGCGACGCGGGCGACCATGCCGAGCGCACGGGCTTCGACACCATCGAAGGTGCGGGCGGTCAGTGAGAGCTCGCGTGCGGCGGCCATGCCGACGAGTCGGGGGAGCCGTTGGCTCATGCCCCACGTCGGTCGGAGTCCGAATTTGGCATGGGTGTCGCCGAACTTCGCCTCCTCGGCGGCGATGATCACGTCGCAGGCCAACGCGAGTTCGAGCGCCCCGGTGAAGCAGAAGCCGTTGACCTTCGCGATCGTGACGGCCGGCATCGATGACAGCAGCTCGGTCACGCGTCGGGCCGGCAGGTCGAGGATGTCGCCGACCTTGCCGTCGACCAGCTCCCGGTCACCGAGCGCTTTGAGGTCGACGCCGGCGCTGAAGGCCCGACCCGCGCCGGTGAGTACGACGACGTGTGCTGCGGCGTCATGGGCGAGCTCGTCGAGGTGGTCGCCGAGCCGGTGCAGCATCGGCGGGGTGATCGCGTTCAGTGCATCGGGCCGGTTGAGGGTGAGGGTCGCGACGGCGCCGTCGCGGCTGAGCAGGATGTCGTCGTGGGGGGCGTCGGGCATGGCGCCATCTTCCTCGGTCCGTGGCACGGCGCGTGCAATCGGGCGTCGAACGGATCGAAGGAGAAGACGACCGGGGTCTCGGTGGTCAATCGCCGCCGGCGCGTGAGCGCAGCCGATCGAACGCCCTTCGTGCCCGGGTGGTGACCGAAGGAGGCTGTTGGACGACACCGGCGCGGCGGGAGATGACGTCGTTCAACTCCGCGCCGAGCACCAGCAAGAGGCTGAGCAGATACATCAGCGTCAGCGCGAGGAGGATCGCGCCGACGCTCGTTTGGATGTCGTTACTGCTCGGAGCGAAGCGGACGTATACGGCGAAGCCCTGGGTGGCGACGACCCAGCCCAGTGCGGTGAGGATTGCGCCGGGCAGGTCGTACCGCCATGGGGTCTTGTGGTTGGGCCCGATGTGGAACAGCGTTGCGGCCCACAGAATGAGCCCGCCGACGATGGCTGTCGGTGTGAGCCAACTCGCTGCGCCGGAGAGCGACAGGGAGGGGAGCACGGCGAGGGCCGTGGCTCCTGCGGCGACGATCGACACGGTGCCGATACCGAGTCCGATCGCGACGATGCGGAGGAACCACCACGGTCGGCTGTCGTCGACTTCGTAGGCGACATCGAGCGCTCGGATCAGGCCGCCGAAGGCGCGCGAGAGGGTGTACAACGCGATCAGTGTCGCCACCGTCGCCACACCGCCACTCGGGGTGTCGAACAGCTCACGAACCGTGTCGTTCAGCGCGGCGTCGTCGCCGAAGGTGGTGCTCACGAATGACTCCACCTCGCTCTGGAGGTTGTCGGCAACGGATCGGCCGACGACGAATTCGAGCGAACTCAGTGTGCTGACGAGCGAAAGCGCAGCCGCAGGGATCGACAGGATCGTCCAGAAGGTGATCGACGCGGCCAGATCCCCCACGCGGTCATCGCGGTACTCGTTGACGACGTCCTTCGTGAGTCGCCAGAGCCAACGCAGCAGGGCTCGCGTGCGCCACGGCGGTGTTGGTGAGTGGAGGTCGACATCCATGCGGTCGCTGTCGAGGGTAGAGGCGGATCGGTGAGACAGGGTCTTCGAACCCTCGGGCGCGACCGCACGACTGCGTGCCGTCGAAACATGGAGATGACCGAGTTCGAGGGTCGCGCCGTGGAGCTCGTCCCCCGAGGCCTGCGCCGACGTCCTGCGGTCGGTCGCACCCTTCGACATGTGCATCCTGTGACGACCGCCGAGGAGAGGCTCGGAGCGACTCAGCGGCAGGCGTCGATCCAGTCGACCTCGAGCGTGAAGTCCCCGTCGAGCCCGTCGGCGATGATGATGCCGAATTCGCGGGCCCGGTCGGGGTCGAACGGCGGCGCATCCACCGGCTGGCCGAACACCGAGGGTCGCAGGTCGTCGAACGAGAGCGTCACGGTTGTCCACCCGTCGGGCTCGTCCGGCTCGCCGATGTCCAGATCGGCGCGATGGGAGACGGCCCGTCCACCCACCTCTGCGTCGTCCTCGAGCGTGAGGCCGTAGGTGCGGGTGTCGGCGCGGACGCGCAGTTCGACTCGGACGCTCCCGGCGAGTTCGGTGCCGTCGAGGCGGCGTCGAACCGAGGTGAATCCTCCGCCGGCGGTGACGACACCGCCGGTGAATCGCATCGCCGAGTCCGTGGCCTCGATGGCGCCGTTCGAGCGGCCGCCCATGACACCATCGTTCACGACGAACCACTGGTTCGCCTCGTCGCCGTCGAAGTCGGCGAGTCGTTGGCAGTCGGCGTCGACGCGCTTCGGGGTGATGTCGTTTGCCGTGGTTGGTGGGAACTCGGTCGGTGTTGGTTCCGACGTTGGTGGCTGGTCGTTCACGGGCTCGGACTCCTCATCGAGTTCGGTTGTCGGCGGCGTCGTGGATGTGGCTACGTCGGTCGCCGTTGACTCGGACGGGCTGTCAACCCCGCACGCAGTCGTGACCACGGCCGCAGCGAGGAGCGGCGCAACCCACCTCCGGATTCGATGGGATCGGTGCACCCACACAGCCTGGCCGCTCTGCGATGCGATGCCCACTCGTGCGCGCCCGTGCCATTGCGTCACGCAACGGGTCAGACCCGTTGCGTGACGCGTCGGGTCCTCCGGGGCGGGGCGGGCCCGCGGATCGTGAGAGGCTGGTCCTCATGACACGTACTGCGCTCGTCACCGGCGCCAACTCGGGGATCGGCCTCGCTACCGCACTCGAACTCGCTCGCCGTGGTCACCGCACGATCGGAACGGTGCGGAGTCCGGCGAAAGCGAAGCTGCTGCGGACGGCGGCAACCGGCGCCGGTGTCGAGGTCGAATCGGCGATCCTCGATGTCACCGACGCCGATCGGTGTGCCGCCGTGGTCGAGCGGTTCACCCCCGACATCTTGATCAACAACGCTGGGTATGCCCAGACGGCCCCCGTCGAGAGCGTCGATGACGAGGCTGCGGAGCACCTGCTCGGCACGATGCTCATCGCTCCGATCCGGCTCGCACGGCTCGCCATCCCGCACATGCGCGCCAACGGGTGGGGTCGAATCGTCAATGTCTCGTCGATTCTCGGGCGGGTCACGCTGCCGCTGACCGGCTGGTACCAGGCGAGCAAACACGGGCTGGAGGCGGTGTCCGACGCATTGCGGATCGAATGCGCCGCCGAGGGCGTCTCGGTGATCCTCGTCGAGCCCGGCTTCTTCAGGACGGCGATCTTCGAGGATCTCGAGGCCGACGCCGAGCGGTACGGCGACGGCCGGTATCAGGTCGTGTACGACCGGATGCGGACGAACCTGCAGCGGTGGGAGCCGTTGATGGGGGACCCTGCGTCGGTTGCTTCGACGATCGCGTCGGCTGTCGACGCATCCCGCCCGCGTGCCCGGTATCTCGTCGGAGCTGACGCGCAACTGCTCGACGGCACGCGCTCGTTCACGCCGACGGTACTGCGTGACCGGGTGAGCCGACTGCTCTCGGGGTTCTGATCACACGGTGTGATCGCCGGCGGTCGACCCGGTGGGAGTCGTGCCCCGACCTGTTCACGGTCGGTGTTGTCGAGGGGTCCGACGGTCGCCGGTTGGACGGGAACCGGCCGCGGCGTCCGTGGCTACGGTGTCCGATGTGAAGAGCGTGTCGATCGGAGGTGGGCCGATCCCGTACCGCGAGGCCCTTGCGGCCCGACTTGCGGCGCGCGGCTGGAGAGTGGTCGCCGATCCACCCGTCGAAGATGCCGCCGACGGCGCGGACGTCGCGGTGATCGAGCCCATCGACGGCTCGACCGTCGTGGTCCACTACTGCGACTCCGAGGAGGCGTGGGCCGCGGTGTCGGCGGCGGTCGATGCCGGAGCGCTCGGGGTCGTCGCCGTGATCCTGACGCTCGACCCGGCGCTGTACCGGCGGGCGATCGCGATGGGTGTGGGCGTGGTGCACCACGACACGTCGACCGAGATCATGGCGCAGGTGATCGAGAGCGCCGGACACGGCGAAGCGCTGCTGCCGATGCACGTCGCACGACACCTGGCCAGGGAGGCGGGCACCTCGGATGCTGCGGAGTCAATGGTGCTCAACGACTTGGAGATCGAACTGCTGCGCGGCGTCGTCGATGGCGAGACGATCGTGGCGCTCGCCGAACGGTTCCACTTCAGCGAGCGCACCATTCGGCGACGCCTCCAGTCGGCCTACCTGAAGCTCGGCGTGGATGACCGCACCGCCGCGATCAGGGCGATCGAGCGCGACGGTCTCTTCGACTGACGATTGTCAACACCGGTTGTCCGAGCCGGCCACCCGACGTGCCCGATCCGGTCATGAGGTTGTCCGGCGCATGACGGTTCGAGCCTGACCGCAGTCTCTAGCTTCGCGCCGGTGACTTTGCTCGACGAACACGATCATGTCGATCCGGCGCCGCGCCGCTACGTCGACCCGCTGCTGGCGACTCCACCACACGACCGGGTGGTCACGGCTGAGTTTCCGGTCGTCGGTCTCGGCATCGCCGGCGTCCGGTCCGGCGGGGTCGATGGCCCGGTCGGGACGGGAACGGCGGCGCTGATCGCGTCGATCGTCATCCCGGGGGCAGGGTCGTGGCGGCGGCGCAGGGGTCTGGCCACAGGTCTCGCCGTGCTCGGTGTGCTGATCCCGATGGCTCTGACGGGCTGGGTCTACGTCGAGCGCTCACGATTCATGGCGTTGGCCCTCGATCGGACGTTCCTCCTCGCCGTGATGGTCGTGGGCGTGCTCGCGGTTCTGGCCCGCATCGCGGCGATCGGCGAAGTCGCGTTTGCTCATCGCCGGAGTCCTGGGATGGCGCTTCGCACGGCCATGGCGCTGCTGGTGACGGCCGGGTTGAGTTTCCCGATCGCGTCGCTCGTCTCCGATGCGGCAGCGGCGCGCGATGCGGTGTCCGACGTCTTCGGCTCGGACAGCGGTGAGCCGCTGTACGTTCCCGAATCCGGCGCGCTCGCACTCGACGGCAGTGTCGTCGTTGCCGATGCGATCACGACCATCCTGGTCGTGGGTGGCGACGCCGGCCCGGGCCGGTGGGGGATGCGCACCGACACGATGATGCTGATCTCCGTCCACGACGAATCGGGGCGGATTGCGCTCACTTCGATCCCGCGCAACCTGACGTCGTTGCGGTTCCCGCCCGGCTCGCCGCTGGGCGCCGAATTCCCGAACGGCTTCGACGACCTGGCCAACGCGCTGTTCACCCACGTGAACACCAGTCCGGTGCTCGTCGACCACTACGGCCGTGCGGGCCAGCAGCCCGAGGCGATGGCGCTCGTCGAAGCAATCGGCTACTCGCTCAACGTGCGGATCGACGACTTCGCGCTCGTCAACATGCAGGGCTTCACCGAAGTGATTTCGGCCGTCGGCGGGGTGACGCTGGAGCTCGGTCAGTCGGTGCCGTTGCCGCCGAGCCTGCCCGGGGAGCGGCCACTGCCGACCGAGATCGGGCCCGGCTTCGTCGAGATGGATGGCGCGATGGCGATCGCCTACGCCCGATCGCGCTCGGCCGACTCCGACTACCAGCGGATGGGTCGTCAGCGCCAGTTGCTCGCCGCGCTCGGCTCGCAGATCTCGCCGACGGCAGCCGCAGGCGCCTTCGGTACGGTGACCGGAGCGCTCGACGACTCGATGCGCACGTCGCTCTCAGCGGGCGAGTTCGACACGCTGCTCGATCGGCTCGGCGACAACTCCGCGATCACCGAGTCGGTCGGCCTGGCCCCACCCCTGGTGACGCCGGGTTCGCCCGACTACACCGAGATCGCCACGATCGTCGCAGGCATCCAGCGGTCGCTGATCGACGGCTTCCCGTCCGGTTACGCCGGGAACTGAAGGCCGGCTCCAGGCGTGGTTCGGTCCGTGAACTGACGCGCATCCCGACCTTGTTGGCCTGTTCGTGTCGTCACGCCGTTTGTCAAGGTTTCGTGTGGTCGTGCCGATGTTCGAGATGAGCTCGACCCGATCGAGCGGAGAATGGTTTCGAGGTCCCGACATCTGAAAGGCGACAGACGGATGGCGAATCAACGGCAACCCGCTCATTCGCTCGTGCGAGCGGCCTTCGGTGGCCGACGTCCCACCCAGATCGCCACGGTCTTCGGCGGGGGCGGCGTGTTCGGCATCGCATACAACCTGGGGATCGCCGAGGCGTTCGTCGACACCGGCGTCGATCTCGGCACGGCTTCCGCGCTCGGCACGTCCGCAGGGGCGTGGGCGGCCGCACACCTCGCACTCGGCTTGCGATTCGACGACTCCTTCGACCGCTTCAGCGAGGACATCCCCCGGCGGCCCAACCTCCGTCCCGGCCGACTGGCCCAGCTCTGCCGGACGATGTTCGGCAGCGACACCCGGTGTCCGTCGGTGCGAGTCGGGGTCGTTGCATTGCCCACGCTGCGCCGCGAGGTGTTGTGTGGTGCCGACCACTCGGTTGCCGAGCTGGTCGCTGCGTCGTCGGCGGTGCCCGGCGTACTCGCGCCTCACCGGATCAACGGTGTGCGCTACGTCGACGGAGGGCTCCGGTCGATGGCCAGCGCTGATCTGGGCGACAGTGCGGGGCAGCTGTTGGTGGTGCTGCCCATGTCGGGCCCGATGTTCGGCCCGGCGGGCCGATTGATCGAGCGCCGGACGGTGCGCGAGATCGAGACCTGGAACCGTCACCACACGGGCGCCACGGTGACCGTCGTGCGACCGACACCGCAGATCGCCACCCTGGTACGACGCCCGGACCACCTCTTCCACGCACAGCGGGCCCAGGAGTGCCACCATCTCGCCTACCGACAAGGCATCGAGCTGGCGGGAAGCTGGGTGCGGCAGGGCACGCACGCCGCCTGATCGTCGTGCCGGACTGGAGCCGGGTCGATCGGGGTGCCGCGCGATGTCGTCGAGCGCTGGTGTGAGGAGCGCGACGGGGTCGACTCTCCTGACCAGCCACCCAGGGCTTCGTTGCGTGCGGCTCAGGCCAGTTCCGGGAAGCATCGTCCGGGCACAGCCCGGTACCGTGGGCGATCATGATCGAACTCACCGACGAGCGCGCCACGGATCTCCGCCGCTGGAACATCGGGCTGACCGTGCTGCACGCGGCGCAGGCGGTGCTGATCCTCGTCCTGGCGAGTGACTTCGCAATCGCCGTCACCACGGCACCGCCCCAAGGGCCACCCGGTACTCGGCTCCCCGTCGCCGAGACGCTCGTCGACGTGCGAATCGGCTTGGCCGTCGCGCTCTTCCTCGCGCTCGCCGCGATCGATCACCTGATCACCGCCACCGTCGGGCGCTCCACGTACGAGGCCGACCTGCAGCGTGGGATCAACCGCTTCCGCTGGGTCGAGTACTCGCTGAGCGCAACGGTGATGGTGTTGCTCATTGCGTCCTACTCGGGGATCACCGAGATCACCGCCCTGTTCGCCATCGCCGGAGCCAACGTCGCGATGATCCTGTTCGGCTGGCTCCAGGAGCGCTTCAACCCACCCGATCGGACCGCGACCACGATGCTGCCGTTCTGGTTCGGGACCCTCGCTGGTGTCGCCCCGTGGGTCGCCATCTGGTTCAACATCGTGACTGCGGACGAGGTGCCCGGCTTCGTCTATGGCATCGTGATCGCCGAGACCGTCCTGTTCTTCAGCTTCGGCCTCAACCAGTGGTTGCAGTACCGGCGGGTCGGCAAGTGGTCGAGCTACCTGTTCGGCGAGAAGACCTATCTGGTGCTCAGCCTCGTCGCGAAGTCCCTTCTCGCCTGGCAGATCTACGGCGGCTCGCTCTCACCCGACAACTGATGCGAGCCAAACGTCGCTCGACCACCGTCGAGTTGAATCGGCTCGCCGCCTGACCGTGGTCTCGGCCACGTTCGCCGGTGGTGGTGGTGGCGGGAGCAGCGCGCAGTACCGCTGCTCGGCGCGATCGGAGGCTGCTCCCTCTGGGTGACGGCGACACCGGACCCCGGGCCCGCGCGATCGGCACCGCAGACGGCGAACAGGTCCGGGTGATCGAAGACGACGGGCACAACTTCCAGCCGACACAACCCAACTCGGGCAGCTCCGGGCATCACCCGAAGCTGTTGACGACACCGGCTGTGGAGGTTGATCTGGTGATCCCGAAGCTGTCGGCCCGATCGACAAGGCGTTGTGGGCGGTGATCATGACCGCATGCGCCACCGGCACCTCGGCTGGATCATCAGCCGTTCGTCTCCGTGTGCTCGACGCCACCTACCTGAACGTCCGCGAGAACCGTCGTGTCGTGTCGAAGGCCGTCGTGATCGCCACCGGACTGCGTGCTGACGGCCACCGAGAGGTGCTCGGCGTCCACGACGTCGGATTTCGCGATGAGATGGGCGCGCATCGACGGTCCTCCTCGCGTGCTGTCGCTAAGGCGACGGGTACACCTCGTTGATCCCGGCGATCATCTTGACGAACGGCGACAGGTGGGGGCCGAGGATCGGCTTCCCGGTGGTGAGGATGGCAACGACAAGTTCGCGAGCGCCGTCGGCCCACGTGAACAGGTTCGACATGCCGACGTGCCCGAACGCTCCGGGTCGGTTCCAGCCGAACGGGCTGAACGACGAGTTGCCGAGCATGAACCCACCGCCGTAGATGACGGGGAAACCGAGCAGGCGGTCGAACACCGGCTCGTCGTGAGGCGGGTGGAGCAGGCGCTCGATCGTCTTCTTCTCGAAAACCCGCGTGCCGTCGTACTCGCCGCCGTTCATGATGCACTGGTAGAAGACGGCGGCGTCGCGAGCCCGCACGATGAGGTTGCCGGACGGCACTACCGCCGAGAGGAACCGTGGGTCGTTCGACATCTCGAGCACCTCGCTCCAGCTCTTGCCGAGGATGCGTTTGAAGAACATGCCCATCAGCGGGTCGAGCCGGAGCCCGGTCTCGACGTTCGGGGCGACGAGATCGACCTGATCGGGAGCGACGCCGTAGTCGAACCACTCGAGCCCGAGCGGCTCCTTGATCTCGGTCGCCAGCACGTCTCGCAGGCTGATCCCGGTTGCGCGACGGGTGACCGCTTCCATCACGAAACCGCCGGTGACGGCGTGGTACTCGGGGAACGACCCCGGCACGGCCGTCGGGCGCAGGTCGCACACGATGCGCTCGACCTCGTCGGGATCGGCGAGCAGATCGAGGTCGAAGGCCTCGGCGGGCATCTTGGCGATGTGGGCGTGGTGAGTGATGACGTGTCGGATCGTGATGTCGCCTTTACCGTGCCGCTCGAACCCGGGAATGTGGTCGGCGACCCGGTCGTCGAGGCTCAGCACCCCGTCCTCTTCGAGCTTGTGCATCACCACCCCGGTCACCGCTTTGGCGGCGGAGAACAGGTTGACCGGCGTGTCGAGGGTGAGCGGAACGGCGCGGTCGGGGTCGAAGCGCCGTCCGGGCGTGATCCCGCTGGCGTGGCCGATCGATCGATCGACCACGACCTCGCCCTCGTGGCGAACGCAGACCTGGATGCCGGGGTGCATCCCGCTGCGGTACACGTCTTCGACGAGCGCCCACACCGCAGCGGCTTGGTCGCCCGATCCGGACTCGTCGCCGATGTGGGTGATGATCGACAGATCGCTCGGCGTCGGGCAGCGGCGGATCGCGATGGCCACGGCCTGGTCGATCACGGGCAGCTTCATCGGCTCACGACCCGCCGGCGACGATGAGCGTTTGGCCCGTGAGTTCGAATGCCTCCATGATGCCTCCTCCGACGCTGCCGGCTTGCCGACGGCTTCACCGAACTCGGCCAGACCGCCAAGTCTATCGGGATGCCGACCGGCAGGTGGAGGTGCGTGTCCGCGACGATGTTGTTCAGTTCGATCGCATCGAGCCCTACGTTCGTCAACGCCGCAGGCGAGGCCCTGGTCCGATGATGAACCACGTGACCGCGACCGCCACTGCCGGCAACGACAACTACGGCGTCGTCAACAAAATCAGCTCGTCGCCGTTGATGGCACCAACCGCAAATTCGGACTCGGTGTCGAAGTACATCCCGTCCTGATCACAGCCATCTCGACCTACCGGTCGAATACGATCCGAGACAACGCATCGGCCGCTCCGAACATCGATCGCCCACATGCCCGATCGCCACTCTTGAACGGCACATCGGCGAGCGTGGCTGGCGGCTATCTTGGCCGACGACTGGGCCTCTCGACCATGCTGCACCCGGGCGGCGCCCAGCACCTCGTCATGACAACCGAAGGGACACAGCGGTGAACGGATCTACCACGGCGCAGGCCGAACAACCAGCGTCACGAGTACTCGAATCGCTCCGTAGCACGGATCTGGTGACGGTCAGTCGCCGGCAACAGGTCTTCGCCGGTGCTGTCCTCAACGTGCTGGTCAACGTCGTGGTGCTCAATCTGTTCGTGGAGTTTGCCGACGAAGTCGTGATCGACTCGTTCGTCATCTCTGTGCTCACCGCAGTGCTGCTCACGGCGATGCTTGGCGTCCTCGCAAGGTTCGAACATCGGATTCACCACTTCTTCTTCGAGCAGCACTCCTGGCGATTCGCCGGTGTCGTCACCATCTGGATCGTCCTGTTCGGTGGCAAGTTCGTGATGCTCGAAATCGTCAACGTCGTGTTCGGTGATCACGTCGAGCTCGGCCATCTGCTCGAGGTGATCCTGATCGTGGTGACGATGATGATCGCCGGCCAGTTGATGCAGACCATCTATGACCGTCTCGGGGTCGGCGCCGACGAAGCCTCCACCGAGTCCTCCTAGGAGACTGCTGAGCAATCGGCGTTTGTCTGGTGGTGGCGGGGTTGTGAGCGTGTCGACAATCGCTTGGTGGATTTCTGCTGGCGGATGTGCGACGCGAGTTGTTTGCGGGTCGGGCCGGTCAGTTGGTCGGAGCGAGGTTCCAGGTGGTGCCGTCGTGGTTGAGGCCGAGGTTGATCAGCCGCTTCAGGTTGACAACGGCGGCTCGGGTAGAGAACGCGATGCGGTTCCGGTCGACGCCTCGGTGGCGGCAGCGGCGGTGGCCATTGGTGACGAGCCAGGCAATGGTGCGCTCGACCATCGGCCGGTGTTGGCGGTAGTCGTCGACGAGGTCGGTGTCGGTTCGCCAACGGATTCGGTTCGTGGCGAGGTGCTGGTCGTGCTCTGAGACGAGGAACGTTTTGCCGTCGATCGCTGAGGTGCAACGAGTGCGAACCGGGCAGTCTCGACACTTCGCTCCGAACGTCGCGATCCCAGTCGGGCTGATGTGGGTGGTGATCTCGTTGGGGCAGGTGACGGTTCGTGCGGTGTAATCGATGGTGAAGTCGTCGCGGTTGAACTGGTCGTCACCCAGGTTCGGGTTCCGAGCGAGCGGCCAAGGCTTGATCAGGATCCGATGCTTGTTGTCGGCGAGTTTGGCGAGAGAGTCGCCGGATCCGTACGCGGAATCGGCCAACACGTCGAGCCCGGCGGGTTCGTCGGCGAGGAGTTCGATGCCGGTCGGTCCGTCGCCGGCATTCGCCGGTGTCAGATCGCACGCGGTGATCAATCCGGTGTCGGGTTCGACTGCGATGTGGGCTTTGTAGCCGTCGCGATATGACGACCTCGACTTGTGCATGTGGCGTGTCTCGGGATCGACCGTCGAGATCGTGCGATGTTTCGCGACCTTGCGCTCGATGCGCCAGGTGCCATCTTCGTCGCCGGGTTCGACGTCTTGGCCGGCAACCAACGCAAGCAGACCAACCAGCTGTTGTTGGGCGTCATCGAGGTCGACGCCGTCGACAGCAGCGAGCACGACGAGAGCATCGTTGACCAAGCGGGTGACGAGTTCGTCACGTGCGATCGGGTCGTTCCACGCGCAGGCCGGCTTGCCCGACCCGGCCTCGTAGTCGTCGCCGACCACCTCGGCAGCGGCGGCTTCGGGGATGGCTGTGCGGACCCGGCGGATCATCGACACCAACTGCGTCACCGAGTCCTGGGTCGCGACCGCATCATCCAACAACGTCGAATCGAGCGCCCGACGCGTCTTGTTCGCCAACACGTTCGTCGAGCTGATCACATCACGCACGGCGTCGAAGATTCGCTCGGGCCGATCCGACTGGCGCAGCTTGTTGCGCCACAACGTCAACACCGTCGGATGGAACCCGGGATCCGTGATCGCGAGACCACCGGCGACTTTCCAGCGCAGATCGGTCGCCAAGGATTGCAACGCGTCACGATCCGACAGCCCTTCAAGGGACTGCAACACCAACACCGTGGCGACCAGGTCGGCCGGCTGCGACGGACGCCCCCGACCCGATGGGAACAGATCGGCGAACAGATCATCGGGGAACAATCGGTGGCGGTGCTCGGCCAAGAACGCGTACACCGATCCCTCCGGGACAAGGTGCGACACGAACGCCGCCGCGTCCAACAGTTCTCGATCAGGACCAGACGTTCCCTGCACCCACAGATTTTCCCTCACTCACGCCGACAACGCGAGCCTTTCACCAAGAATTGCTCAGCAGTCTCCTAGGGGCATTGGGGGACTCCATGACGTGCTGTCCCTCGATCAAATCCGTCGTCAGACGTTGAGCTTGACGTCCAACTCTTGGAGGGCCGCGTCGAGAGCCTCAAGATCGCGCCACGCGCCCGACAAGGTCTTCACCTTGAGGAAGTAGTCGCTCATCAGATTACCGCGTGATCCAAGCCATTTTCCCGACCAGATCGAGGTGGATGTGGCGCTCGCAGCGGTGGCCGTGTCAGGAGTGGTTCGTGGCAGGCGCTCGAGATGATCGAGCAGTGCCGTGTCAGTGATTGCGCCGAGGTCGGTGACTTCGTCGACGATCTCCCCGAAGCTCACGCCACGAGCCACGGCGACTTCGGCGATCACTGAACAGATCGCGCCCGCGGTACTTTCCGACACCCCGAAGACCACTGATCGGAGCGCGTTGCAAGCCAACCGTGGGTCGGGGCGACTCCGGACTGGCGAGAATCGATGCTCGCTCGCAGAGATCCACCATCTCTTCGGTCTTGCGGTCCTTGTTCAGGCCCCATGGTTCAGCGCGACCGGAGGCGCCCATCTCGCTAAGCGCCTGGTCGAGCGCTGCGTAGGCGGCCTGGATCTGAGAGCGAAGCTCTTCGTGGTTCTCGTAGGCGATCAACCCCCACGATGGGTTGGTTTGAAAGACCTCGCGTACGGCCTTGTGGAGAGTCCACGACTCGTCCGGGATCGCGCCGGCTTGAAAGGGACGGAACTTCTCGGAGAGTTCGGCACCGATCCGCGACAGCACATCGTTTTGCTCGTCTGTAGCACCGCTCATCTGAAGATCATTGCGTATCCCGCGTCGTTCTGCACACGGCGATGGGGTTGCTGCTCCAAGGCGCGGGCCGTGGAATCGAAGTAATGTCGGAGTCAATGGCGGGCATGGATATCGGATTGGAGCGGCGGCGTTCGACGACGGCTGGGATCCCCCGTTCGGCAGGTGGCGCTGACTTTGTTGCGATCGACTTCGAGACGGCAAATTCCTCTCGCGCTAGTGCGTGTTCCGTAGGCGTTGCGGTCGTTCGTGCGGGCGTGGTCGTTGAACACGGCTCCGCGCTGATCAATCCAGAGACATTCTTTGACGGCTACAACATGGCCGTCAATGGCATTGGCCCAGACGACGTCGCCGATGCGCCAACGTTTGCGGAACTGTGGCCGCAACTCTCGGTTCTGCTGAGCGGCCAAGTCATCGCTGCCCACGTGGCAACCTTCGACCTTGGGGTACTCCGGCAGTCGGTTGCGCGTTACGAGCTGCCCGGTATCGATGCCGAAGCGATGTGCTCGTGGCGGCTTGCGAAGCGAGCATGGAAGGCGTATCCGTCCTACGGACTCGCCTATCTCAGCGGCGAACTGGGCCTTGCTCTCGACCATCACGAGGCAGGTTCGGATGCTGCCGCGTGCGCCGGAGTCGTACTGGCTGCAATCCGAGATTCAGGGGCGACGAGTCTCAGCGACATGTGCCAGCGGCTGGACTTCATGTTCGGCACACTTGATCCCTCCTCATTCATCGGTCTCAACAGCAACGCCCTGCCCGGCCTCCGAAATCTTGAGGCCGCCGAGGATGCGAACCCGGATCATCCGCTGTTCGGGCGCACGCTCTGCTTCACCGGAGCGATGTATTCGATGGTGCGACGAGAGGCCGCCGAACGTGTCACTGCTCTCGGTGCAGACTTCAAAGACAACGTGTCGACGAAAGTCGACACGCTTGTCATCGGTGATGCCGACTTCGTCCAGTTCGCTGATGGCATGCGAACGGGCAAGATGAAGAGGGCCGCCGAACTCAACGACGATGGCCATGAGATCGAGATCATTGCGGAGCGCGACTTTCTCGCCCTCCTGCACAGTTAGAACCCTCGCTCGGACATCACCTCGATGTCCTGCCCATCGGCCTTGAGCTCGGATGCCCTCTTCATCTTTCTGGTCGAACTTGAGACAGCAACGACTACCGCATTCCGTTTCATAGCGGCGGTGAGATCGGCCGGCCTGGCCCTCCGGTCCGTGTTTTCAATGCCCTCACGTGGCTACCCAAACGTCGAGTCCGTGCCATGATCCAAGGCATGGAACAACCAGTTGGGCGGGTACTTGGCACAGACGATGCGACCCCGCTCGAGTTCTGGGTTGCTGTCGCTCCGGGCTGTCACCTGCAACTCGATGACGTGATCGCTCTTGACCGCATCTTGCCGACTGGCGAGAAGGTCTCGATCTACGGAATCGTCGGCCAGGTGCGAGCCCGGCACGAAGGTGTTCGGTTCGACTCCGACGTGTTCCTGGTGGCGGAGGGAATTCTCGCCGGCGGACGTATCGGAGGCGGCGATGGTGCAGGTCACGCGGATCGTGCCTGAGACTTTCGTGCCCCCGCTGCCCGGCACCGAGGTTCGAAAGGCCACCGACGACTGAACGCGACGAGGCGCTCGACTTGACCGACGTCGAGCGGCGGCTGCCCTGCCGGACTGACCCGTGACAATGATCCGGTCTTCCTCGACCTCGACTTCATCGACGGCACCAAGGGTGCCCACGTCAACATCTCTGGTATCTCGGGTGTCGCCACCAAGACCAGCTACGCCACGTTCCTGCTGTACTCGCTGTTCAACTCGGGCGTGCTCGGACGCGAACGCGACGAACACCAAGGGTCTGATCTTCAACGTCAAGGGCGAGGACCTGCTGTTCCTCGACCACGCCAACACAAGACTGGACGACGAGCAGCGGGCTCGGTACGCACCGCTCGGCCTGCAGCCGGGGCCGTTCCGCTCAGTTCGGATATCTTGCGCCGCCTCGCGGGGCGATCCGAACGCCACGCCTGCGACCGGCGCCCGCATCGAGGGTGTAAGCCCGCTCTTCTGGACCATCGCCGAGTTCTGCGAGCACGGGCTGCTGCCGTTCCTGTTCGCCGACGCCGAGGACGAACGCCAGCAGTACACGATCGTCGTGCATTCGGTGACCGCCCGACTTCGGGAGTGCGCCCAGACGGCGACACGAGCGACGGCGCCGTGCGCATCGAAGGCGACGACGGTTCGCGACGTTCGCCGACGCTGGTCGAAGTCATCGAGTCGAAGCTGATTCCCGACGACCCGAGTCGACCATGCCGGATCCGCGATGGAGCGGCCGGGCAATCGGCGGCGGCACGATCAATGCGTTCGTGCGGCGGCTATCGAGCGCCGAGCGACACATCGGGCATCTGATCCGAGCCGACATGAACGACGCCACCGGTCACTCGCTCGACCTCGATGCGAATCAGCTGACCGTGGTCGATATCCACAGCTGCATGACCGGGCCAAACGTTTCGTGGTCGGCGTCGTGCTGCGCCAGGCCTTCGAACAGAAGGAAGCCAGCGGCACCGCCGAGCCGCTCCAGTTCATCGTGCTCGACGAGCTGAACAAGTACGCACCTCGGGACAGCTCCAGCCCGATCAAGGAGATCCTGCTCGACGTGGCCGAGCGTGGTCGCAGCCTGGGCATCATCCTGATCGGCGCCCAGCAGACGGCCAGCGAGGTCGAACGGCGCGTCGTGGCCAACAGCGCGATCCGTGTCGTCGGCCGGCTCGACACCGCCGAGGCTGGCCGTGATCAGTACGGCTTCCTGCCAGGCGTGCAACGGCAGCGGGCCACGATCCTCAAGCCGGGCTCCATGTATCTCAGCCAGCCTCGGCTGCCGGTGCCGCTGCTGGTCGAGTTCCCGTTTCCGGCGTGGGCCACCCGTTCGTCAGAAGCTGACCTTGTCTGCGGGGGCGGCCCACACCATCGACGACGAGACCACATCCGACCCATTCGACGGACTGTGATGCTCGGCGGCGTGGAGCACACTGCACAGCGGCATGCTGAGGAGGCCACTGCGTGAAGTTGCTCCACACATCTGATTGGCACGTCGGTAAGCCGATTCGCGGTGAGTCTCGGGCGAGGAGCACCGGGCAGTCCTCAGCGAGATCACAGAGATCGCGGAGAAGGAATCGGTCGACCTGGTGATTGTCGCGGGCGACCTGTTCGATTCGGCGAGCCCGACCCCGGAATCGGAGGAGATCGTGTTCCGGGCACTGCTCTCACTTGCACAGACGGATGTGGATGTTGCGGTGATTGCCGGCAATCACGACAACGCTCGTCGCCTCCACGCGGTCGCGCCGCTGCTCGAAATCGGTCGGGTCCACCTCGTCGTTGAGCCCACGCGGCCGGAAGATGGCGGGCTGCTTGCGCTGACGACGAAAGCCGGCACCCCGGTACGCCTCGCGATGTTCCCCTTCGTATCCAAGCGGGGAATCGTTCGGGCTGAACATTTGATGGAGCAGGCCGCGTTCGAGAATGCCCAGGCCTATGCAGAGCGGCTTCGTTTGCTTCTCGACCACATGTGCCAAGGGTTCTCCGGTGACTCGGTGAACGTCCTCGCCGCACATGCCTTCGTTCTTGGAGCTTCGGCGGGCGGAGGTGAACGACCGGCGCACCTCGTTGAGGAGTACGCCATCACGGCTCAGTCCTTTCCTTCGACCATCGGTTACGGCGCACTGGGGCACCTCCACAAGCCGCAGCGGATCCCCTCGGGCCCGCCACTGCACTATTGCGGCTCGCCGTTGCAGCTCGACTTTGGCGAGGGTGAGCAGGTCAAACAGGTGAACCTTGTGACGATCGAGCCAGGTGTCCCAGCAGATGTTCAGGCCGTCACGCTGTCTTCTGGCCGCCGGCTCCGAACGTTACGTGGAAGCCTCGACGACCTTCTCGAAACCGAAGTTGAGGACGAGTGGCTCCGAGTCATTGTGGAGGGACCGACTCGGGCTGGTCTCGCACAGCTGGTGCGCGACGAACTCGGACCCGGAGTCGTGGATGTCCGCGTCGAGAACACTGCGCAGCAGCTGGCAGCCGCGTCACGGGACAACAGCAACCGTTCGCCACAGGACCTGTTCGCCGAATACCTCACGCTCGAAGGAGTCGAGGACTCAAGAATCGGCGCACTGTTTGCTGATCTCCTCGATGAGTCGCTCGAAGAGATCGAGCGATGAGAGCCCCTCAGAATCGAGATGAAGGGATTCAGCGCCTTCGAGACCACACGGAGATCGACTTCACCGACATCGACCTGGTCGCGTTGGTCGGGGCGACCGGCTCAGGGAAGTCGACCATCATCGACGCGATCACCTTCGCTCTGTACGGCTCCGTAGCTCGATATGAGCACAACGGACTTGTTGCGCCGATCATCAACCAGACGAGCACAGAGGCCCGCGTCGGTCTGACGTTCGAACTGAACGGTCGTGAACACACCGCCGTGCGAGTCGTTCGGCGAACGAAGAAGGGTGCAACGACCAAGGAGGCGCGTCTGGAACGTGGCGATGAGATGCTCGCCGACGATGCCCGATCGATGAGCCGGAAGGTCGAGGACCAGCTTGGCCTCGACATGGACCAGTTCAATCAGACGGTCGTCCTGCCACAAGGGCGCTTCGCGGACTTCCTGCACGACGACCCAGCCAAGCGCCAGGCTACGTTGCGGCAACTACTCGGCCTCGACATGTACCAGCGCGTTGGCCAATCAGCCCGCACGAAGGCCAGGGAGTTGAAGACGCAAGCAGACCTCCTCCGCGAGGAGTCCGAGAAAGCCCTCTTGGACCTGACTGATGAACATCGTGCGACCCTTGCTGCGACTGTCATGGCCGTCGGAAATTTGCCGCGACAACTTTGCTGTCGCTCGCGAAGCGGTCGAAGAACTGACTGAGCGGAAACGGGCCCTGCAGGCGGCGGCCGACGCAGCCGCGAGAGATCTCGGACTCCTCAAGATGATTCGCCTGCCCCCTGGCCTAGCGAAGGTCGATTCAGCGCTCAAGACCGCCGCGGAAAAGGAACTGGAGACAAGCGAACGGCTCCGGCTGGCCCGGGAGGCCCGCCAGTCCGCAAGCAGCGGGTCGAAAACGGCCCTAACCGCGCTGAAACTCAACTTCATCTCGAGCGCCACGACCGCCTCGCGAAGCTGATTCTGCAACTCGACCAACTCCAACGGTCCGTGTCCTCTCTTGAGAGCGATCTGACCGCGGCCACTGGTGCCGCCGACGGAATCAGGAACGTCCAAACGACGCTCGATGACGCGGTGGTGGACGCACGAGCCGCCGCTGATAGGGCAAGGGCGGCGACAAACAAGTCACCTTCGACGTCTCAGATCGATGCCTGGATTGCCCTCCACGAAACCCATGTCGAGAACCAACGGCTGTCGGAGCTCGCTGCTGATCGGGCATCGGCTGCGTCTGCCGGACTCGAGCCAGCGGGACAAGCCGTCGCCGATGCGAAGTCACTTCTCGCCGAACTCGATGGGCAGCTGTCAAGGCTCCGTGACTGGGTTGGAATTGTGGCGTTCTCATCGACCCTCGAACTCGGACAGGAGTGTCCACTCTGCCTACAGGAAGTGCACGAGCTCCCGGACCACCACGTGGATTCCGAATTCGCCGACGCAGAGAAGCTCAGAGAGACTGCGGCGAGCAGCGTCGTCGATCGACAGGCCGAGTTCGAATTGCTCCGCGACGAAGCCAACAAAGCCGAAGCGTCGCTCGATGCCGTCACGGGCCTCGCGGTGCGCTCCAAGCGCACCTTGAAGGGGATCGCGTCTCCAGACGAGCTCGGTCAGCTAGGAGACGAGGCGCTTCGCCTCAAGGAAATCGTGGACATTGCGGAGGCCGAGGTTGTCAAGGCAACAAAGTCCGCGGAGAGGCACCGAAACAACAAGCGAAACGCACGAGCCATCGAAGTTGAGCAGAAAGCTCAAACCGAGCATGCAAGGGTTGAAGGTCAGCGCAGCGAAGCAGCCAAGAGCCGTGATGCTTTGACGGTCCAACTGAAGAAGGCACCCGGCGAAGACGACTGCAAACGGCTTCTGAACGAAGCGAAGACCCTTTCCGACGCTCTTCGCTCCGCCGAGGAGGCTGAGTCGACCGCTCAGGAGGCAAATACGTCCGCGGCCACATCCCTTGGTGATGCGAAGCGCAAGCTCACGGACCTTCGCGGCCAATTCAACACGGCCCGCGATGGTGTCGCCACACTCGGCCCACCCCCAATCGGCAACAACGGTCTGGCTACAGACTGGGAAGTGCTGATCGCCTGGAAGGACGAGACGGCAGCCTTGACGAGCAGCGCTGGCGACAAAGCCCAGCGCGAGCTTGATGGCGTTGAGGACAAGATTTCGACCCTTCGCCGCGAACTCGACGAACCGCTCCGCGAGCTGCTCGGCGACGAAGTTCACAGCGTTCCGTTCGCCCGGCTCGGCGAACCCTTGGCTGATCGGATGTCCGACAGCGACGTCTGCCCTCGAGACGTTCGACCGAGATCGGGACAAGGTCGAGGGCGTTCGGCAACGCATTGCCGATCTCGACGACCAAGAGTCGGTGGCGAAGAAGCTCGGGCACCTACTCCGTTCGGACGGCTTCGAGGGCTGGCTGATGGAATCGGCCCTCGAAGAACTCGCGGCTCGGGCAACCGCCCGGCTCTTCGAGATGTCCGGATCGCAATACTCACTCGTACTGGAAGACCGAGCATTCTCGGTTCGAGATCATGCGAACGCCGACGAGCTCAGAAGCGCTCGAACGTTGTCGGGCGGCGAGACGTTCCTCGCATCGCTGTCGCTCGCACTCGCGCTCGCCGAATCGACCGCCGAACTCGCGCCGGAAGGCGCACCACAGATCGAATCAATCTTCCTCGACGAAGGCTTTGGCACACTCGACCCCCACACACTCGACGTCGTTGCGGGTGCGATCGAGGAACTCGGCACGTCAGGACGAATGGTCGGAATCGTGACGCACATTCGAGAGTTAGCGGATCGAATGCCGGTTCGCCTCGAGGTCACTAAGACAAGCGGTTCAGCCAGCGTCGAGCGGATCGAGGCTTGACGTGAAGTTCAGCGTCGAGACCTGGTCGCCCGAGTACGGCGTCGCTGCGGATGAGAACTCGTTCGACGAGGTCGCCGACAACGTCGATGCCGAGATCGAATGCGGAGTCGCCGAGTGGGCACCCATTCCGACAGCAACGACTGTGGCTCCACCCGAACGCATTCGTTTTGTCGACGGCGTCCGACGGATTGACGCGAGAGTCTGGATCCACGATGGAGACCGCTCACATGTCGGCGTGTGTGCCTCAGTCGCAGCAGGGGCGGCTGAGTGCTCCTCTGGTCGAGCTGAGGTACAAGACGTTCATGTCCAGCGGGGAATCTTCGCTCCGGCGACGTCGGGCGCAGGACCAATCGTGAGCAGGCACGCCACGTACGAGTACCGACCGACGACAAGCGACGAACCGACCGCGATCTATGCCGGAATCCACGAGATGATGACGGCGCTCGAACAGCTTGCCGCCGTGGAACACGATTGCGACCTCGTCGTCTTCGACGGCCCGCTCCGTGGACGGAACGACCCCGTCGGAGTCGGGTATGTCAAGACGCAGCTCGTGCAGTATCTGCCCGACGAGGTCATGCCCGTCCTCGGTCAACTCGCGGATGGTGAGCGGACTCCAATGATGCTCATCGGCGGTCGCGGTTATGCGCGCTACAGCTGGTACCTCCGCCTGCCTGGACCTCGGAGTCAACCACTTTCCGGAATTGTCCGGCTCGAACTCCCAGCAGTTGGAACCGTCGCGGACGCCATCGCCCGCGCCGAACAGATCAGTGCGTGCCTGCCACGGTTCGCCAGCGAGCCGCACAAGGAGCCGCGTGCTCCCCAGAACCTGTACCCGATCGCCGGATTGGAGATGCAACTCCGCCGCCGGCTCGGCGACCCGCACCTGCTCGAACGATCGCTGCGAATCGCCGCATCAACCACCTGAAAGGGCCGAACATGGGATTCTTCAAACGGTCGGCAACGCCCACACCCATACCGATGGCCGACGGGAGTTGGCTCAACTGGCCGACCATCGCTTGGGGCGATCTCCAAAAGGTCGTCGGTGAGTCATATCGACAGCAGGGGCTTCAGCAGATCGCGCAGGTTCGTCCGGGCGTCGGGCCAACCGTTCGACTCGTGATGGCGCAACTTCAGCGTGAACCGAAGAACCAACATGACAAGAACACGGTCAAGGTGCTCGTCGGCGGAGTCCACGTCGGCTACTTGCCACGCGACGAAGCTCGTTCAGCTCATGGTCTGATTGATTCACTGGCGACTCGCGGACTCCCCGCGACGTGTAGAGCGGAGATCATCGGCGGCACTCCAGGCAAACCGAGTATCGGTATCACGCTGCATGCCCAGGCATGGGTGCCGTTTGTCGAAGGCACACCATTTCTCGACGGCAGCCGGGTCTCGACTGTGACCGTGACCAAGGAAGAGCAGCACCAAGAATTCCTCGAAAGAGTGCTCCAGCAGACGGGCGGCCAGCACGTCCTCGCATCACTCGGAGCGCGCCCGACAACTCGATAGGCGTGTACATAGACAGCGAGTTGGTCGGCCAGCTCACCAAGAAGATGACGGAGCGGCACACCTCGACTCTGTGGGCTGCGTACGAAGGCGGCTTCACATGCACTTGTTTCGCCTTCCTCGAACGGGACGACAAGAACATCATCCAAGTGAAGCTGTCGCTCCTGAAGCTTCCGGACTGAGAGCAAGGGATGGACACCGCACCCGAGGAGCTATTCTGCGCCGAGACGATGACGCTGTGGACCCAGCCCATCAGCAGCCAGGTCGCCAGCGAAATCAACGCCGGACCACCTCTGGACTTCCGTTCGCGAGAGCTATTCGACTTCGCCAACGACGCCGACAGACCAACTCTCAGAGAAGCCGGACCGCTGAGCCGGTGCCCCCGAAGTGCGGCTCGGCCACGGTCGCTGAACCGGCGATAGGTGGCACCCGTCGACGCTCAGCCAGTCGAGCAATATGGGATGGTCGTCCGCTCGCGTAGGTGCCGATCTTGCTCGGGTGGAATCGGTTCGAAGTGCTCGCCATTCTGTACTACCCCATCCGCTGAGCACGAGCGGCCGGCGACCCAGTTCGCCGAGCCGGCGTCGCCTTGAGATGTAGGATCATCTCGTGCCCGAGAATGTCGTGACCGCCGCTGAACTCGAAGCGATGAGCCCCGTCGAGCGTCGTGCAGTCTTCGAAGCGAGCATCATCACCGATCTCGACAAAGCGCCCCAAGGACTCGTCGAGCGGGCCCGAGCAAGAATCGAACAGCGCATCGCAGAGTCGGAATCTCAACTCGGGTGAGCGGCGAACGCCGCGATGTGCGAGCAACGCTCGACTTCTTCCACGATCTCGATCGACAACTCCCGAGTGAACGCGGACCGAACGGTGAGCCGTCGACGAGTGACTTCCAGACGTTCGAGCTGTTGGAGATCGTCGAGAAGTTCGCTGTCGACTTCGACACCCTCCCCGCCTTGATTCAGGGTCGCGACGACTACCGCATCTTGATTGCTACCGGTGTCGTCGTTCGCGCCTATTCGGTGGTGGGCCAGTCTTCACCAGACGGAGCGATCGAGCTGATCTCCCTCGACCTCGACGCAGACCTCGACTGGTCGTAGGCGCTCGATACTGGCAGCGCCGCGATGACGCTGACCCCGCTCGGGATCCGGCAGTAGATGATTGATATTTCGGTGATTGCCGAGATGGGCCGCTTGATCGGATGCGTCCGATAGTCGCGGCGTCGGCGAGGACTCAGCTGATCTCGATAGTCGAGCGCGTGGCCAACTCGGCAGCGAGCATCTCGATCGGTGTGTCTGATCGTTCGGCGCAGTCTCGGACGATGGCAACGGCTGCGAACAGCGCGTACTGCCAGTATTGCTCGATCCAGTACGTCACTTCGTCGAGCAGGTCGGGTTCGAGGCCGCCCTGAACGGCGAACGGTGTGAGCAGCGCGTATTGGATTCGACGGTGCTCCTTGCCTCGGAACTCGACCTCAGGCAGATGCTTCGACAGCAAGTCTCGGTAGACGACTGCGTCGGCGTGTGTCGTGCCCGCGAGGTCGAGGGCATCGGCGGCGAGTTCCATGAAGACTTCGCCGGGAAACGTGTTGTGGCGCACATGGAGATCGGCGATCGCAGACGAGAGCTGGTTGGCATCGTCACCTCGGGCGAGACCAACCAGGAATCGCTGCAACGCCTCGACGCGATCCTCGTCGGTGGGCCGTTTCATGACGACAACAATAGGCATCTGTCGACCGGCCACTTCTCAAAGGTCGACACCCCGCACATTCAGGAGCGGGTAGCCGATCGCATGCGTGCCGATCGCGCGCGGTCGAGGCGCTCGCTGGAGCATGTTGATCTGAGCAGTGTTGACAACTGTTGATAGCTCCAGCACAATGGTCAGATGAGCCGCAACACGATGAGCTTCGCACTTCCTGAGAACATGCGCGAGTACATCGACGCGCGTGTCAGCGACGGCAGCTACGGCAACACGAGCGAGTACCTGCGCGAACTGATTCGCCGCGATCAACGCGAGCAGGCTGCCCAACGCCTTCGCGATCTCATCGCTGACGGACTCGCATCAGGCGATGGGCGCGAAGCGACCGACGACGTGATTGCCGAGCTGCGCGAGCGGGCACTCGGCGCTGACGCGTGACGCGTCCGATTCTTCGCCCACAAGCCGAAGTCGATCTCATCGAGCGAGCCCGCTACTACCGAGATGAGGGCGGCTCGGACCTCGGCGAACGATTCTTCGATGCAGCGATTGCGGCGTTGGACGCGATTGGACGGATGCCAGGTGCCGGGTCGCCGCGTGTGGGCGAGTTGTGCGGAATCGATGGGTTGCGTGTCCGTCGCGTGCCGAGCTTCCCGTGCGGCTGGTTCTACTTCGCCAGCGGCGATCGCGTCGATGTCGTCCGCTTGCTCGCCGATGCTCAAGACATCGCAGCCGTCCTCGCTGATATCGATCAGGAGTAGCGATCGAAGGTGTAGGATATGTGGGTAATCCTCGCCGCTTTGGGTGGTTGGCGGGGACGCTGGGTGATTGCTCCGCCGGGGCTCGAAAGGGAGTGCCTGATGTCGTGGTCGCCGGAGTTCCAACGCGCGATCGAGCCGGCGGGGAGGTCGAGGTTCGCCTCGGTCATCGGGTCGTGGATCTGTATCTCGAGTTCTTGGCAGTGAGGTGCCGGCCGAACACGGTGCTGGCTGCCGGGTTTGATCTGAAGGTGTTCTTCACGCTGTTTCCGGTGGAGCCGGCGGAGGTGACAGCGGCGGACGTGTTGGCGTTCATCACCGCCCAACGCGCGTCGGGCGACGACACGGTCGTGCGCCTCGTCGATGGTGAGTCGGGGTTGTCGGCGCGCACGATCCAACGGCGTCTGTCGTCGTTGTCGTCGATGTTTTCGTATTTGATCGTGCGTGGCGATGTCGATCAGAACCCGGTCCCGCGTGGCCTGTCGACGCGCCGCTCGCGTGATCGGGGTCAGCGTGGTGTTCCGTTGATTCGAACACCGCGAACGTTGCCGCGGGTGGCCGAGCCGTCCGAGGTCGACGCGCTGCTCGAAGCGTGTCGGCGGTGGCGTGATCGGGCGATGATCGAAGCCATGGTGCTCGGCGGGTTGCGTCGTTGCGAGGTCCTCGGGTTGCGACTCGAGGACCTCGATGGGGCGCGCCGGCAGGTGTTCATTGTCGAGGGCAAGGGCGGCCATCAGCGACAGATCCCGATCTCGTCGAGGTTCTTCGCGACGGTCGGCGACTACCTGCGTCTCGAGCGCCCGACCGACGCCGGGACGGATCGGTTGTTCGTCGTATTGAAGGGCCAACGCCGCGGCCAACCGCTGTCCGACGAAGGGCTGACTCAGGTGTTCAAGTCGGTCCGTCAACGGTCAGGTGTCGCGCGGATCACGTGCCATCAGTTGCGCCACACGTGCTTCACGCGGCTGCGCGAAGCGGGCATGGAACTCGAAGCGCTGCAGGCCCAGGCCGGTCACCGATCACTCGACACGACCCGCCTCTACGTGCATCTCGCGAACGGCTGGCTGGCGGAGGAATACGACAAAGCCTGCGCGTTGATCGATGCCGACATGTTCCTCGCCACCGCGGAGGGGATCGGTCGATGAGCACCGCTGTCCTCGCGGTCGCTGTCGCGTCGACCGAGGCGAGAACCGGGCCGGGCAAACCGCGCCAGCGCGCTCTTTGACTGGCCCCAGATCGCAACCGTTTCACCCGTTCTAGCTGCGACGATGCAGCGCTACCTGGACCAGATCGCTGTGTCGTTGCGCCCGTCCAGCGTCGTCGCTGCCAACGGCATCTTGCGCGAGTTCGCTGGCTTCTTGACGACCGAGTTCCCAGCGGTCGGCGGACTCGCCGACGTCAACCGGGAACATGTTGAGGCGTTCAAACGACACCTCGGCACCCGGCTCTCCAGGAACAAGACCGGGCGCACCTTGACGCCTCAACGGGTCCGGATCGTGCTCGGCACGCTGCGCACGTTCTTCGAACGCGTGCTCGGAATGGGACTACCCCGACGCCCCGAAACGCGTCCTGATCTTCAACGGCGACCTCCCCACACCCGACGACCCACTCCCCAAATTCTGTCCGACCCCGACGCAGCGAAGCTGATGCGCGCGCCGGCGACGCTGACCCGGTCCGCCGTTTGGTGGTCGAGATGCTCGCCCGCACCGGCCTCCGAGTCGGCGAGTTCTGCGAACTCGAAGCCGACGCAGTCGTGTTCATGCACGACCGACACTGGCTGCGCGTCCCGATCGGCAAACTCCACAACGATCGCTACGTCCCGTTACATCACCAGCTCCTCGAGCAGCTCGATGAGCACCGAGCGAGCCGAACCGATGACATCGATCGACTGATCGTTTTCGGCGGTCGTCGCCTCGATCGGCACATGGTCGCGCGCATGCTCCGACGGGTCGCGAAAGCTGCTGGGATTGGCCACGTTCACCCGCACCAGCTTCGCCACACCTTCGCGACTCAGGCGATCAATCGCGGCATGACCCTGGAGGCCATTGCGGAGATGCTGGGTCACAAGACGTTGCGGATGACGCTCGTCTACGCGCGCATCGCGGACCGCACCGTCGCCGACGCCTATGACCGCGTCACCAACGACATCGACGCCCTCTACACCAAACCGACCGGGCTCAGATCGGCGCACGACGGCACCGCCGCCATGGCGCACCTCGCTGCCGAGTTCGACCAGAAACTCCTCGGCAACGGCCACTGCAACCGACCATCCCAGCTCGACTGCCAGTTCGAGTCGATCTGCGAATCCTGCGCGTACTTCTCCACCAACTCCGCGTTCGTCCCGGTCCTCGAAGCCCAACGCGACCACGCCGCCGACCGCGACCAGCACCACCGCGTCGACCTCTTCAACATGCTCCTCGAACGAACCCGAACCGACCAGCCATGACCACCGATCTCGAAGAACCTCAGATTCCGCTTGACTCGATTACCCACATAAGTGCCGTTCTTGCGCTGTCTGATGACGCCATCCGGGCCGTTGATATGCGTGCACGCTTGCGGTTGGGGTCGACTGCAAGCATAATGCAAGCATGCCGAACGTGTTGATCCGAGATCTCCCAGCGGAAGTTCATGCGAGCCTGCAACGACGCGCCGAAGCAGCAGGACAGTCGCTCCAGCAGTACCTCACCAACGAACTCTCACGTGTCGCACAATCGCCGACGCTCGCCGAGGTGATGGAGCGAATCGAACAACGCTCGGGTGGTCGAGTCGGCTTCGAGACCGCCGTCGACGATCTCGCCGATGAACGTGCGCAGCGGTGATCGTCATTGATGCGTCGGTGCTGGCGAACGTGGTCGGTGACGACGAGTCGGCGGGCGCGCTCGCGCGTCGCCGGCTGCAGGTCGCTGGCGCCGCATCAGCGCCTGACCTCGTCGATGTCGAGACGGTGTCGGTTCTTCGTCGCCGTTGGTTGAAGGGAGATCTCACCGACGAACGTTTCCGGGGTGCGGTCGACGACCTGCTGGCGCTACCGATCACTCGGTTCCCAACGGGGTCACTGATGTCGAGAGCGTTCGAACTCCGAGCGAACGTCACCGCGTATGACGCTTGCTACGTCGCTCTCGCTGAGGCCCTGGAGTGCACGCTGGTCACATCCGACCAACGACTCGCGAACGCTCCAACCATCAACTGCCCGACCGAAATCCTTCGGCAGTAGAGAGCTCCGCCCTCACTGACATCCACCGTCGGGTGACCGTCATTCTGGAGCGGCATGCCGAGCGAATACGTGCCGATCAGGAGCGGTGTGAGGCGATTGCGGTCCGGAATATTCTGGGCGCCCTCGTTCTGGTGTCGTGCGACCCGTTGCGTTGAGAGGGGCGTTACATGTAACGTCCGGGTATGGCCCGTCAACGTTCAACTGCGGCAAGCGCGGTCCGCGTGCGGGCTCATCGCGAGCGGCTACGCGCGACAGGGCTTGCGCCCGGTTCAGTTTTGGGTGCCTGACGTGCGATCACCACAGTTCGCGCAGCAAGCCCATGATCAGTCGCTCGCCGTTGCGGCGAGCGACCAGGACTCCGATAATCAAGCGTTCATCGACGCCCTCGGCGACGACGAGTGAAACGCGGCGAGATCTGGACCGCTGCCGCCGGCAGCGGGTACGCCGGTAAACCGCGACCGGTCGTCATCATCCAAGACGATCTCTTCGACGCCACTGCGTCGGTCACGGTCTGTGCGTTCACCACTGACGACACCGATGCTCCGCTGTTCCGCATACCTGTCGCCGCCGACGAGACAACCGGCATCCGCCAACCCAGCCGGCTCATGATCGACAAGATCACGACCGTTCCTCGTGCGAAACTCGGTGAGCGGATCGGTCGACTCTCCGACGACGACATGGCCAGACTCGCCCGATCGGTCGTCGTGTTCCTCGGCCTCGCAACATCCTGACCAGCGGCGAGCCCCCGCACGATCTGGGCGGGCTCGCCCGATCACACGTGCCTGATTGATGATGGGTGGTGCGTTGCGGTGGTTCCGTAGCGTTCTGATGATCCGGCTGGTGGGCTCTCGATGTGCCTGCCGCTCGTTCGGGTTGGCTTTCTAACGAACTGTCCGCCGGTCGGTCATCTGACCGTGGTGTGGCTCGAAAGAGGCGAGAACACATCGACCCGAATCAGGAGTGCCCACCTCGGTTTCACCACTTACCAAGGAGGCATCTGCCATGACCATGATCGGTATCGATCCCCACAAAGCAACCCACACCGCGGTTGCAGTTGATGACAACGAACACGTTGTCGACAAGTTCCAGCTTCGAGCGTCAAGCCGCCAGGCCGAACGACTCCGAGCATGGGCCGACGGGTTCACCAAACGCGAGTGGGCGGTCGAGTCCGCGAACGGGCTTGGCTATCTCGTTGCCCAGCAGCTCGTCGCTGCCGGCGAGGTGGTGTTCGACGTGCCACCAGTGCTCGCTGCGCGTGTTCGGGTGCTGGGCTCGGAGCGCTCGCAGAAGAACGATCCGAACGACGCCCGCTCGGTCGCGATCGCGGCGATGCGATCGGATCGGTTGTCGCTCGTGCGGCCCGATGACCACTCCCGAGTGCTTCGGCTCCTCGCGAAACGGCATCGTGACATGGCGCGGTTGCGCAACAAGCACTGCACCCGCCTGCATGCGTTGCTGCTCGAGTTGGAGCCGGGAGGGATCAGCTCTGAGATCACGGTCACGAAGGCGAACACCCTGCTCAACGGTGTCAGCGTCGCCGATCAGGTGACGCGGCATCGGGTGATGATCGCGAACGAACTCGTTGAAGACATCGCCAGACTCGATGTCGCGTTGAAGGCATCGAAGAAGCGGGTCGACCACGCGGTGGTCGCGTCCGGGACGACGCTCACCGAGATCGTCGGGATCGGCCCGATCTGTGCTGCGATCATCATTGGCTACACCGGCGACATCGGCCGGTTCCCGACCAAAGGCCACTTCGCGACCTACAACGCGACCGCCCCGGTCGATGCGTCGTCAGGGCCACGACCGAAGCACAGGTTGAACCAGCGCGGCAACCGCAAAATCAACCATGCGATTCATATCGCAGCGATTGTGCTGCCGCTCGCTGAAATTCCCCAGTTGTGCTCGCCGAAATTCCCCACCTGGTGTTGGGTGTGAGGGTAGCTCGGTTCGGTGGTCAGTCTCCTTTGGTGAGGGTGCGGTTGCGGGCTTGGTGGGCGCGGAGGCGGTAGCTGTCGCCGGTGATGTTGAACACGACGGAGCGGTGCAGGAGCCGGTCGAGCATGGCGGCGGCGATGGTGGTGTCGTCGAAGATCGTCGCCCCAGGATCCGACGCCGCGGTTGGTGGTCAAGATGATCGAGCCTTTGAGGTAGCGCTGGGAGATGACTTGGAACAGGGCGTTGGCGTCGTCGGCGGGCATCGGGAGGTAGCCGAGTTCGTCGATGATCAGCACGGACGGTCCGGCGTAGAACCGCATGGTGGTGGCCCAGCGTCCTTCGATCGCGGCTTTGCGGCAGCGGGCGGCGAGGTCGGCTGCGGTGCAGTAGTAGACGCGTAGGCCGTGGTCGACGGCGGCGTGGCCGAGGGCGGTGGCGAGCATGGTCTTGCCGACACCGGGCGGTCCGATCAACAAGATGTTGGTGGCGTCGTCGGCGTAGCGGCTCGTGGCGAGGTCGCGCACCAGTGCTTCGTCGACGCGAGGGTTGGGCGGCGAAGTCGAAGTCGTCGATGCGCCAGGGGGTCGGGAAGTTCGCGAACCGCATCCGGCCGGCGAGTCGGCGGGCTTCGGTTGCGTCGACCTCGACGGCGAGCAGATCGTGGAGGAACTCGGTCGGGTTCTGTTTGGTCTTGACGGCCCGGTCGAGCGCGGCCGGGCAGCGCTTCGGCGGCGGCGGTCAGCTTGAGGTAGGCGAGGTGTGATCGGAGTTGTTGATAGATCGAATCGGTGTGGCTCACGACGTGACCTCGCCTTCGACGAGTCGCCGGTAGACGTCGAGATCGATCACCGGATCATCGACGCTGGTCGCCGCCGAGCTGGTCGGCGATCGCTCGCGCGATCGGCGATGGTGGCCGGTTCAGTTTCGTCGCGCACGGCCGAGCAGATGTGAACTGGGCGAGCACCACGTTCTGCAACGCCGTCGGTGTGCTCGGCGAGTCGGACGGTGCGATGCGCGCCCGGCGGTGCGAGACGATGCTCGGTCACGATTCGGCCCCCAGCACGGATCTCGAAGGTGTCAGCGCCGTGACGGTGCGTGACCGTCACCGTCGTCCCGACCAAGCCGACGGTGCCGAGTAGCGGTTGCCCCACACCGACACGAGCGCGTTGTTCGACACGACCCGCTCGATGCTGATCGTGACCGGGAACGCCGCTGCCGGCAACGCCAACAACGCTTCGCTCGCTGCTGCCTCACCGACCGTGACCGCTGTGCCGTCGGTGTCGCGGAGACGATGGTCGGCGACCTCGACACACCATCGATCCAGCGACGCCTGGGCTTCGTGCGATGGTGCCGATGCGGGCGGTGCGCCACCACGACTGGGTGAGGTAGTCGATCATCTTCTCCACCACGCCTTTGCGGTTCCCGCGCCGTGGCGGACACGGATCGACCCCGACGCCGTAATGCTTCGCGACCGGCGCGAACGATGCCTGCACCCGATCAGTGCCCGGCACGATGACCGTCGCCATCCGGTCCACCCGCCACCGGCGAGCCGTCCCACCCAAGCGCACCAGCACCTGGTGCATGCCGACGACGAGATGGGCTTGGTCCATCGAGTCGGAGAACCAGCATCGGAACTTGCCCGAAAACGACAGGGCACCGACCAACACGAACGTCTTGGCACCCCACGGCGTGGCTGGCAGCTCGAGCCAGTCCCACTGGATCTCCTCGCCCGGCGGATGCTCGATGTCGACATGCGCTCGGCCCTTCACCCCCGCACACGCCTCGCAATGCGGGCGGAGTTGCCGGTCGCGGATCTGGCGGGTGAACGTCGGATACGCCCGCCCATAGCCGTCAGGCAAGGCTTCGACCTCGGCGAACAACACCGTTGCCCGCAGATGCGGATCATCCGCGAGGCGTTGGCGCACATACGGCTCGATCCGATCGAACGGATCAACCTCGTCGCTGGCGCGAACACCGACCTGGCGGTCGGCGTTCAGATAGGCGCGGACCGTCTTGCGGTCACGGCCGACATGACGGGCGATCGCAGAGATCGACCACCCCTGATTCTTCAATGCGTGGATCTCCACGTCTTCCCCTTGTGTGATCATTCCGGCGGGGCTCCTCTCGTCTCGCTGGGCTGTCTTGGCGACAACCAGCAGAGAGGAGTCCCACCGCGTTCTGGTGGATCACCAGGTGGGGAATTTCAGCGAGCAACTCTGGGGAGCTTCACGTGAGCGTGGGCAATTGCACAGCTCCGCTTCGACACCGAAGGCCGCGCCTACTACGAACGCAAACTCGCCGAGGGCAAATCGACCAAAGAAGCGATCCGGGCGCTGAAACGGCGGATCTCGGACCGGGTCTATCGACACCTCAACATCGACGCCCAACGCGCTTCGACCAGCTGAGACGAGTGGGCCCGGGAGGACAAACCAGGAACGACTCTGACTCCAGCGTGACCGGCTCGACATCCTGATCGGCCGGCTCTTCGGACAGGTCACTCCCGGGCCCGACAACCAACGCTACGACCCTCCGCACCGCCAGGCAAGAGGGTCCACTCCGACGTGCCCGAACCCACCCCGAAATCAACCCTTGACACAAAGAGGCTTCGATATCGCGCAGGCCAGGTGCGGCGCCGACGTTGATGATCTGAGCGGGATAGCCGAAGATCTGTACGTTTCGTGTCTCTCTCTGATGTACACTTCGCCCCATGGATGTTGCCGTGACGGAACTCAGAGCTCACCTCGGTCAGTGGATCGACGCTGCGCGTGACGGCAACGACGTCGTCATCACCGATCGGGGGACGCCCGTCGCCCGAATCGTTGCGCTCGACTCCACTCCGGTCCTTGACCGTCTGACCGCCGAAGGCGTGATCAGTCGACCCGCACGATCGTCCCGCCCGGTCGCCGGCGGTCGGTCCCGGCCAAAGCCGAAGCGACCTGTGGCTGACATCGTCAGCGAGCAGCGTGGCTGAAGGTGGCCATCGTCTATTTCGATTCGAGCGCGCTCGTCAAACTCGTGCTTGACGAGACCGGATCCGACGTCGCAGCAGCAGTGTGGAACGCTTGCGACGCTGCGTTGTCGAGCCGGCTTGCGTATCCCGAAGTCTGCGCAGCTCTCGCCGCGGCGGGCCGCAATCACGACCTCACCGAATCCGAAGCGTCCGCTGCAGCAGGCGAATGGGACATCTTCTGGTCGTCGATGCGTCCCATCGAACTCTCGCCCGACGTCGAGAGAGCGGCTGGCGAGTTGGCTGTCCGGCACCGACTGCGCGGAGCCGACGCAGTTCATCTCGCAAGTGCCCTCGCTCTCGGTTCGCAGGAGGTCACCGTTGCAGTGTGGGACAAGCGTCTCCACGCTGGAGCCGCCGCCGCTGGACTTCCCGTGGCGCCTGCGACGCTCGGCTGAAGCCGAAGCGTGTCGACGGCCATCTTCTCAAGGTCGTCGGGACGACGCACATTCTAATGGGGGTACATCACGCAGTGATCGCTCGTCGGTGGCAGTGTGGTGGCCGAGCCGCCTTCCGGTGAGCACTTGCACATTCAGAGGCTTGACCTCTGGCTCGAGACAGTGCCCCGGTTGGTTGGTGAGGGTTGCCGACAGCACCGATGGGGTGTCGTGCCTCGAGCACTGATCCATTAGAACGCGGAGGGCCACCTTCCGGTTCGAACCCCAGACCACGAGTGCGAGGAGGAACGCAGTGATCTTTGTTGGTGATGATTGGGCCGAGGCCCATCACGACGTCTACGTGTGCGACGAGTCCGGCGCCAAGCTGGCGTCGAAACGATTGCCCGAAGGCATCGACGGGATGGCCAAGCTCCACGACCTCGTCGCCAGCCATGTCGACAGTCCCGGCGAGGTGGTGGTCGGGATCGAAACCGATCGAGGGTTGTGGGTGAACGCGCTCGTCGAGGCCGGCTATGTCGTGTACGCGATCAACCCGAAAGCTGCATCGAGATATCGGGATCGGCACACACTGTCGGGCGCCAAGTCCGATCCCGGTGACGCGAAGATGCTCGCCGAACTGGTGCGCACCGATCGCCACAACCATCGCCAGGTCGCCGGCGACTCTGCTCTCGCGGAGGGCATCAAGATCCTTGCTCGTGCCCATCAGAGCCTGGTATGGGAACGCAACCGGACGACGAATCGGTTGCGCAGCTCGCTGCGCGAGTACTTCCCTGCTGCGCTCGCCACGTTCTCTGAGCTGGCCGATCGCGACACTCTTGCGGTGTTGGCAGCGGCGGCGACGCCGAGCGAGGCCGCCAAGCTGACACCGGGCAAGATCCGAACGGTGTTGCGCCGAGCTGGCCGGCAACGCAACATCGAGACCCGCGTGGACACGATTGCGGCCGGGTTGCGCAGCGACGCTTTGCACGCTCCGGCAGCAGTCGAGGCAGCGCACGGCGCGACCACCCGTTCGAGCGTGGCGATCCTCGCCGAGCTGAACACTCAGATCGACGCGGTCGCGGCTGAGTTGGCCGACCATTTTGAGCAGCACCCGGACTCCGACTTCTACCTTTCCTTGCCAGGTGTTGGTGTCGTTCTCGGAGCCCGGGCGCTCGGCGAGTTCGGGGACGACCCGAACCGCTATGCCGACGCCAAGTCTCGCAAAAACTATGCCGGCACGTCGCCCATCACCAGAGCATCCGGGACCAGATCGGTCGTGCTCGCCAGATACGTGCGCAACGACCGACCTCGTGGACGCGCTCGACCAGTGGGCATTCTCCTCGATCACCGTGAGCGCCGGAGCCCGCGCGTTCTATGACCGGCGACGTGCCGCTGGCGACTCGCACCACAAAGCCCTTCGGGCCCTCGGAAACCGTTGGGTCGGAATCTTGCACGGCTGCCTCGACCACCAGACCCGCTACGACGAGAACATCGCCTGGGGACACCGAATCGACACCGACCTCAAGCAAATCGCACAAGCTGCTTGACACTTACGACCCTGGGGTGTCTCGAGCGCCTGGCCGAGCGCGGACGTGCCTGATTGATGATGGGAGTGCGTTGCGGCGGTTGTCGTAGCGTCGAAGGTGCCGGTCGGTGGGCTCTTGATGTGCCTGCCACCCGCTGGGTTGGCTTTCTAACGAGTTGCTTGCCGACCGGTTCCTTTGCCGAGGTGTGGCTCGAAAGAGGCGAGAGCACATTCGACCCGAATCAGGAGTGCCCACCTCGGTTTCACCACCGAGAAAGGCATCCCCCATGACCACCACCATGTGTGAGCGATCAGGGAAACCCGTCATCGGCGATCATCGAAAACCGACATGGGGTCGGTGTTCTGGTCGGTGGTTGGTGAGGTTAGTTGGCGCGTCCGTCGCTCGGGTTGGTGGCTGCGATTTCGAGGCCGTTGTGCTCGCGTAGACGCCAGGAAGGGCCTTTGATGTTGAACACGATCGCGTTGTGCATCAGCCGGTCGAGGACCGCCGCGGCGACGACTGCGTCACCGAAAATGATGCCCCAATCGGGCAGTCCTCGGTTCGTCGTCACGATCGTCGGATGGCCCTTTTCGTAGCGTGTGTTGACGACTTGGAAGAACACAGCGGAGGCTTCGGTGCCGCCGATCGGGAGGAGTCCGACGTCGTCGATCACGAGAACGGTCGGCGCGGTGAACGTCTTCATCTTCGACGTCAGGTTCCCCTCGATCGATGCTCGCACGAGTGTGCGACAGAGGTTGTCGGCGGTGGTGAAGTAGCCGCGGTAGCCGGCCTCGACCGCAACGGTCGCGAGTGCGACGGCGAGGTGGGTTTTGCCGCAGCCGGGCTGGCCGAGGAACAGGATCGGTCGGTTCTCGTCGATGAACCTGAGCGTCGCGAGGTCCTCCATCAACTTGCGGTCGACCGAGGGCTGGAACTCGTAGTCGAAGTCCGCAATGGTGCGCCGGTAGGGGAACTTCGCGTAACGCAACCGCGCCGCCAGCCGGCGGTCCCGATCGGCGGTTGCCTGTTCCGCAACCAGTCGGGCGAGGAACTCGATGTGGGACCAGTCCTCGGCCTTGGCCTCCTCGGCGAGGGTCGCGAACGCGCCAGCGGCGGCGTCCAACTTGAGGTAGCCGAGGTCGGCTTTGATCTGTTCGTAGACGCTCACGCCGACACCTCACCGTCGTCGATGTGGACGGTGTAGCGGCCGTCGAGGTCGGGCGGCTCGACGTCGTAGTCGCCTCCGAGTTCGAGACGCTCGAACGTTGCTGGTTCAGCCTGGTTCACGACCACGCGCAGGTCCGGGCCGGCCGGGTCCCACCCCAACGCAAGTGCCTCGGCGGCCAGCTTATGGGCGGGATCCCACACGTCAACGCGCCGCCCCGCAACGAGGCGATGCGTCGCGATCAGGCGGCCGGCAAGGCGAATCTCGACGGAGTCGGCGTCGACCGGCCGACGGATCTCGACCATGTGCCCCAACGCTTCTGGCGGAACCGAGTAGCGGTTCGCGTCGATCGCGACGAACGGCCACGCGTTGTGCACCCGACGCGGCTCGACGTAGTCAGTGTCGAACCGCACCCGCGGCAACGGCGACAAGAAGTCACGCTCGACCTCCAACCGGGCCGCCGGCGTCTCGCCCGTCGAACGCGACTCGACAGCGTGAACCCGCTCGGCAAGCCACACCTGAGACCGCCGGTTCAGATCAGCGAGATCGACCGGGATGCCGTCGGCTTCGACCTCGGGCAGGAACGTCTCTTGGAGCTGACGGAACGGCCGCTCCACCTTGCCCTTGCGTTTGGCGTCGCCGGCTTGGCATGACGTGATCTTCGTTCCGTGGTGCGCGGCGAAGCCGATCGTCGGCGCGTGCAGTTCGAAGCGTCGGCCCTGCGACCGGCCGAGCGCGCCCATCCGGTCGGTGCGACACGCGGCGGGGACGCCGCCGATCTCGTCGAAGAACCGGGCGGCACCCTCGAAGGTGTGGTGGCGATCCTCGGACGTGGTGAACCACCAGATCCGGAAACGCGACCACGACAAGATCATCCCGAACGCGACCAGCGGGATGTTCCACCCGAACCGAACCGCCCACGACGACAGGTCGCAGAAGTCGAACTGGGCCTCGTCGCCCGGCGCAGTGTGGATCGGAACCGACACCGCGTTCGCTGCCTTGAACCGGGGACCGCGGTTGTCGCGCACCGCCCGAACAACGGTCGGGTAGGAGCCGTCGAAGCCGTCGGCGCGCAACTTGTTGTGCACCGAGATCGACAGCAACCTCGGGTGCGCTTCGAGCAGCGAGTCGATCTTGGCGCGCCACCGGTCGGTCATCACCGGCGCCTCGGTCGGCCGAGCCAACGGCGGCCGTCCTTCCTTCAGATACTTGCTGATCGTGGTTCGGTGCCAGCCGGTCTCGGCGGCGATCTCGTTGGATCGTCCATCCCTGCTTGTGCAGGTCGTTGATATTCACGTAGTTCTCCTGGGTCATCATGGAGAGCGGCTCCTCCGGTTCGTGTCGTGCTTCGGTCGCTTGACACGCTGGAGGAGCCACCCATCTCGGGTGGTGGATGCCGGCCAGAAGACCCCGACACCCATGTCGGTTTTCAATGATCGTGAATGTCGGTATTCAGTGATCGCTCACACCATGATCGGGATCGACCCCCACAAGGGCTCCCACACCGCTGTCGCGATCGACAGCAACGAGCACGTTCTCGACGAGATCCGAGTGCGATCTTGTTCGACCCAGACAGTTCGTCTGCGCGAGTGGGCTGACTGTTTCGGGGAGCGAACGTGGGCGGTCGAGTCCGCCCACGGCCTCGGCTATCTCCTCGCCCAGCAGCTCGTCGCCGTGGGCGAGAACGTGGTCGATGTGCCACCGGTTCGCGCGTCTCGTGTGCGTGTGCTCGGCTCGGGCCGGTCGCAGAAGAACGATCCCAACGATGCCCGTTCGGTCGCGATCGCCGCCTTGCGCGCCGATGACCTCGCAGCGGTTCGCGTCGATGATCACGCCCGGGTGTTGAAGCTGTTGTCGAAGCGACACCGTGATCTCGGCCGGTTGAAGAACAAGGCCAGCTGCCGGCTCCATGCGCTGTTGTTGGAGATGGTTCCGGGTGGCGCCGGGTTCCGGATCACCACCGTGACCAGGGTCAACGCTGTTATCGACGGCTTCGAACCCGCTGACGCGATGGGCCGCCAGCGCCACGAGATCGCACGCGAACTCGCCGACCGACATCGGCCGCTACAACGACCTGCTCGACGCATCCAAGCACCGCATCAACGTCGCGTTGGCGGCGTCTGCGACGTCGCTCACAACAATCTGCGGGGTCGGGCCGATCTGTGCGGCGATGATCATCGGTGAGACCGGCAACATCGACCGGTTCAGCTCGAAGCATCACTACGCGAGCTACAACGCGACCGCCCCGGTCGAAGCGTCATCGGGCCCCAAAGCTCGTCACCGGCTCAACCAGCGCGGCAACCGGAAACTGAACTGGGCCATTCACGTCGTCGCGATCTCTCAGCTCAGCCACGACACTGCGGGCCGCGCCTACTACGACCGCAAAGTTGCCGAGGGCAAGACCTCCAAAGAAGCCATCCGAGCGCTCAAGCGACGGCTCTCCGACGTGATCTTCCGACACCTCGTCGCGGACGCCCGCCAGCAGCGCTGATGTTCAAGTGGGCCCGGGAGGACAAACCAGGAACGACTCTGACTCCAGCGTGACCGGCTCGACATCCTGAACAGCCGGCTCTTCGGACAGGTCACTCCCGGACCCAACAACCAACGCTACGACCCTCCGCCCCGCCAGGCAAGAGGGTCACCTTCGACGCGCCCGCACCCGCCCAAGAAATCAGCCCTTGACACAAAGAGGCTTCGATCAGGAGCGGGCATGCGTACCGTCGGTCGGCGTGATTACGAGCTAGCTAGGGGGTCGGGACTGCTGGTGTGAAGACTGCCGACACGATGGTGCCTTCGAGGTTCGCCGTCGAAGCCGCCCCTCCGATGTGATCGCAGACGAGGTTGAACGTCATCGTTGCATCAGCCGCGATGTCGAAGGTCCGCACGCCGGCAATGCTGGCGTGCTGACCGCTGTTGGGCCCGCCAGACTCCCAGCGTTGGAGGGCGGCGGGGCTTTCGAGGGTCAAACCGGTCGTGATCGAACAGCGGACCTCATTACCGGCGACGACATCTCCCAATGCCGAGGTGGACATCACCGTGACCTGCCCGGCGACGGGCGCCGTGACTTCGACCGACGTGACGACCTTGTCATCCGCGCCCACCACTTCGAACACATCGCTATTGGTCACGGCGAACGGCTGGGACGCCTCGAGGGCGTCGACCCGCGCCTGCAATGCGACAACGGCCGGATCGAATGCACCGTCGATGAGGTAGCCGACCACATCGATCAACACTTCCGTGGTCGGCTGGGCCTGACCACCCGCGACGATGTCGATCTGACCAGCGGTCGCCCCCGCTGTCGGCAACGCGACCTGCACCGAGTTCGGCACGTTGTCGCCAGCTTTGAAGTTCAACGACGACGTCAACGGTGTACCGGTCGCGTCTCCGGGCCGCACCGACAAGAACCCGTCGGCGGAGGGTCTCACCACGGTGACGTTCAGCAGCACCCCGGTCGCTCCAGGCGGCACCGGTGTCTGCGTTCCCGTTGTGGTCGGCACCGAACCGGTCACCTGCAACTTCTGTGGCACCGCCGAGACGAACGGGCCCTGCAACCCAACATCGGTCCGGGTGTCCAAGATGCGGACGGGGTCGATCGTCACGACCGACGACGGCGCGCTCGACGCCGCATTCGCGAAGAACAAGCCGCCACCGCCGAACGTCACGGCGATGGCCGCGCCGATCGCAGCCCACCGGGACCGCCACAACCGTGGCCGGGATTCGTTTTGAATGCTGTCAGTAGTCATGGCACCTCCAATGTCCATCGGCACACCCCTTGACGAACCGAGACATACAGCATTGCAGATCGCGCCGACCCCTCCGGACAAGACCGCCGCGATCCGCGCCTACAACGGGTCCAGACACGATTGCAGCACTCGCCGCGCGAACCGTGCACCAGCAGGCCGATCAGGATGCTCACGGGCTCAATCGTCAGATCCCGCTCGCGATCCGGCAACGAAGAGCGCCCGCCAAGGTGTCGCGGGTGAGGCTGACGAACCGCACGTTCTGGAGCACTAGACCGAGCGCCGAGGTGCCGATCTCGGACAGGTTGCACCCCTCCGGCGAGGTGGGATTATGCGCTACGCAGTTGGCAGTCGAAGCTTCCACGCCTCGCCGGTTCCCGACTGGTGGTTGGGGCGTTCCGGACCGCGATTTGCGAGTGGTTGCCAGCTCGCCGCATGGGTCGAGAGCGTCTTCTCGCCGGTCAGCGGGCGTCTAGGTCGACTGCGAAGAGGTGTCTGGGTTGTTCGAGCCCCTTGAGCGTGTGTACGCCGCGGTCGGTGAAGCTGAAGGCACCGCCGGTCGAAGAGTCGGCAACGGTTGAGGTGAGGATAATCTCACCCGGTCCGGCCTCACCCATCACGCGAGCTGCGAGGTGGACGGCGATGCCGCCGATGTCGTCGCCGCGGACTTCGACCTCTCCGACGTGGACGCCGGTCCGACCCTCGAGGCCGAGGTCACGGGTCGTGTTGCGAAGCTCGACCGCAGCTGCGATGGCTTCAGAGCCTGATGGGAAGGTGGCCAGCGCTCCGTCTCCGGTGCGCTTCACGACGCTGCCGTGGTGCCGTTGGACCGTTGCGTGCACGCTCGCCTCGTAGCGGTCCAATGTGGATCTCCACGCTGCGTCCCCGATGGTGGAGGCGGTCGGGGTGGATTCGACCAGGTCGGTGAACAACACCGCTACCAGTCGCCGCTCAGCTGATGCTTCGATTGGTGTGCCGGTGATGAATCCGGCGGCCAGCTCGGCGACGAGTCCGGCATCGAGTGCCATCACCCCGCTGTCGGCGCCTTCGATCGTGACGCATTCAACACCGGGGAAGAGTGTGGTCCATCGTTGCAGCTCGTCCAGGCTCATCGCGCCGCGCCGACGGATCAGCATCGTGGGCGGCCCGTCGACGACCGGTGAGGGCGCCGCGAAGAAGCGGTCCAGCGAAACCCGCTCCGCGCTCACGAAAGCTGCGAGGTCGGTGGCGGAGGCCCCCATGCGGTTGGCGCGTTTGAGCCAGTCGGCAAAGACCGGATCACCGGCACGACTCGGAAACGGGTCGGTCACCGGATTGCGATCCCGCTCGACACTGGACTCGATCACCCGCTTGAACCGAGCCGGAGACAGCGGATTGATCAGCACCGCACCCAACACCCGTGCCGGGTCCGTCCGCATCCTCGTCGCAGCCTCCGGCGGTGAGCTACCCACGATCCAAGCTGCATCAGTTCCAACCGCGTCCAACACTGCGAGGCTCGCCTCGCACATCTGATCGAGCCGATACGCGTTCCAGATCCAACGGGTCGGACGAACCAAGACCCGGCCTGTCGTACACCACCACCTGCCCGTGCAGACCAAGCGTCCGAAGGAACCGGTCATACATCGGCTCCTCGCCGACCAGATCGAGTGGCCACGGACCCACCACCTCGTGAATGATCACCGGACCGTCACAGTCGGACCTCACCTGATACACGACCTCGCGCCCGTTGGCCATCGTCGCGAACTGAACCTCACCAGCCACCAGGGTCGCCTCCCACCTCTTCAATACTGACAGCCCAGCCAACACCGCTCGGAAACGGCACGACGGAGCTCGCAAGCGATCAGGCCGCCCGCCGTGCCCTGGCCTGTCTCTTGGCGTCGGAGGTTGCGCAATTCGGGCCGCACGATGGATGCCGAGACGCTCGGCGAGCTCAGAGACTTCTTGCACGTCAGAACGGCGAGCGAGTAGCGCGAACCCGACAGCCGGAAATCGCCCGAGCCCGGCCGGGCGGCTTCTTTCTCACGCCGCAGGCAGCACAACCCAGTCGCTCTCGTGGTGTGGAGTGAGGGTACAAGACGCCCCACCGACTCGAACCCCCACGCCCACACGAGCACCCTGTATCGGCCCCGATGCAGTCCTCGCTATTCGCGTCGCCGCAACGATTCCGACTCGTTCGGAATCCGGCACTGAGGATCGCCTCGACGATCATGGTCAGCCGGCGATCGCACGATCTGGAGCGGGTGATCGCTCGCGTACGTGCCGTTCGCGAGCGGGTGCGACTGTTGGATCGGTTCGTTGATATGCGTGGTCTGCCTACGGGGTGGCCCTGAGTGTTCGAGCTGTGAACGCGACCCACCAGGCTGCTGCAACCCAGGCGACCGCCACAGCGAGCAGTCCCCACTCCAGTGGTGTATCGAGATCCTCATGCCCAACTGCAGCCGCTGAAACGATCGCGAGTGTGAGGGCGCCCGCGACGACGGCGCTGGCGACGGCAATTCGCTTGAGCCGCATGCTGTCTGACGGGCGGGGCCGTTCGTACCCGCCACGCAATGAGCGCTGGTGGTACCGCCAAGAAGAGCAGGGGCAGTCCGAAGACGGCACCAAGGAGTGAAATCGTGAGCACTGCGCCCAGCAGGAGAAACTGTGCAACGACAACGAGCAGCGCGAGCGCAGCTCGCCGCACAGCCTGTTCGTCGCTCACACGATCGGTCGAGTCGAGATCGGATCTCGAACGGTGCTGGTGCGACGGCTGTCGCGCGCCGACTGTCACCGACACGCACGTTCTCGAGCGCCGGCACCACAACACTCACAGCCGCTATGAGCGGGTTGGCTCGGTCGCCTTCGACGCGGCATTATGCTCGCCACCGAGTGGCGCACCTGCCACGGTCAAGGGACCGGCCGCAGGCGAATGGACGGCACGGTGGGTCCGGATGCACCGGTCGGTAGGGCGGGCTCGGGCCGGACTCCCTGGCAGTCCAAACTACTGTAATCGCCACAACGTGTCCCTCCGTCGGACTCACGCCGGGCCGCTGCGCAGTCGTGTGGAGTCGGGCTCCTTGTTGATGCCGTCGGTGACGCAGGCGTCGCTACGAGAGGTGGGCGGCGATGTGGGACAGGCTGGCGTCGAGGAACGAGGACGCGTCGCCGGCGACTGATCGCCACGAAGCTGTTGCGATGCGGAGTTCGGCGGGCGCGTTGACGAATGCCTCGATCACTGCTGGTCCGCCGAAGTGGATGTCGTCGAGCGCCTCGAAGAGCTCTCGGAACGGGAACGTCCCGTGGCCGATCACTCCTCGGTCGGACTCGGCGAGGTGGACGTAGCCGAGGTGGTCGCCGAGGAGCCGGACCGCCGCACCGATGTCGGGTTCCTCGATGTTCATGTGGAACGTGTCGAGGTGGGCGCACACCGTTCCGGGCCTGTCGATGCTCTCCAGGAGGTCGAACGCCTGCTCCGCCGTGTTGATCAAGTGGGTCTCGTATCGGTTGATTACCTCGATGCCCAGCCGGACCCCGCGTTGCTCGGCGTGGTCGGCAGCATGGCGCAGAACGTCGGAGATGGTCCGGTGTTCTGTCCGGGTCGGGGCTTCCCCGGTGAACAGACCCAAGTGCCCGTAGAGCGCGCCGGTCAGCCAATCGGACCCGATGGCTGCGCAGGTGTCGATGGCTCCGCGGAGGAACTCGATCGCAGCCTCCGGATGATCGGGTGCGTGGGCCTCTTTCGGGAGCGCAAGCGAGCACGTTGGTTGGAGCCGATGGTCCGTGAGGATCTGGACCGTTGCATCGACATCGATTCGAGACGGTTCGAGGAGCGGGATTTCGACGATCGACACACCGGCCGTCGCAGCCCGCGACGCGACGACTCTGGCGCCGCAGTCGTCCCATCGTGGCGCCCAGATGAATGTGTGCGCTCCGAGTTGGATGCGTGGGTCGGTCATGACGTGTGCCTTGGCCGTGGCGAGCGAGACGGCCATAGTCGGTCGATGGAGAGCGCGGCAGCGCCGCGAATTCCACTGTCGGTGGACTGCGCGCTCGCTACGAAGTGTAGATCCTTCGTCGCCAGCTCGAGCGGCCGGCGGAGGATCTCGGCCCGGGCTGCACCGAGCAGCAACGTCTCCACGCCGAGGTCGCCGCCGAGCACGATCACCTCCGGGTTGGCGAAGCTGACCACGCTCGCCAGCACTCGGCCGATGAGTTCGCCGGCCTCGCGCACGAGGGCGCGCGCTTCGGGATCCCCGGCATGCAGGAGCACGCCGACGTCGCGCGCCTTCACTGCACTCCGACCGAGGGCTCGCATGCGGGTGGCGAGGGCCGCTCCGCCGGCGACCGCTTCGAGGCAGCCGTGACGGCCGCATCGGCACAGCGCCGACTCATACTCCTCGAGCTGAATGTGGCCGACGTCGCCCGCTGCGCCGCCGGCGCCTCGATACAGCTCGCTGTCGAGAACGATTCCCGAGCCGATCCCGGTGCCGACCTTCACGAAGATCAGCGATCGAGCTTGTGGCGACATGCTCCTTTGCTCGCCGAGGGCCATCAGGTTGGCGTCCTTCTCAACGAAGACCGGCACCTGGAATTCCTCGTGCACGCGCTCCCCGAGCGGGAAGTCGTGCCACCCGGCGAGGATCGGCGGATGTGTCGGTCGACCGGTGTGAGCGTCGATCGGCGCCGGCAGCCCGACCACGGCGGCGAGCGGCGACTCGGCGACGAGCGACCGTTGTCGTCGGAGCTCGTCCAGGATCCGGGGAAGCGTCGCGGCGGGCCCCTCGCTGAGATCGAGCTCGATGTCGACGGGCTCGCCGAACGGATCGCCGAGCAGGTTGACCACCGCCACTGTGGAGTGGCTGATTCCGAGGTCTGCGACGAGGATCGTGCCGGCGTCGCCGTTGAACCGGAGCAGCGACGGGGGCCGTCCGCCCGACGACCTGGCTTCGCCGCGGCTGGTGAGGAGACCGAGGTCGACGAGAGCGTCGACGCGGCGGGAGACGGTGGAGCGGGCCCAGCCGGTGAGGTCGACCAGGTCGGCGCGGGTGATCTCCTTGGCGTCCAGCACGACCCTGATGAGGTGCCCGTCGTTGACGTCCAGATACGCTGAGGCGAGTGGGTTACGTCGGGTCATGTAGCGTCCGCCCTTGGTTGAACTTCAGAGCACTTTAGGTTATAAGTCATTCCTGCTGCGACGAAAGTGGGGAGAGTGGCCATGTATCTCGGACTCGATCTCGGAACCGGTTCGGTCAAGGCCGCCGTCGTCGACCGAGCGGGCGTACTGCGCTGGGTCGGCGAGCAGCCCTACGACCTCGCGGTGTCCGGCGAGCGGGTCGAGCTCGACCCCGGGGTGTGGTGGTCGAAATGTCGCGCCGCGCTGGAGGACGCCCCGAATGAACTGCTCGAGCACGTGCAGGCGGTCAGCGTCAGCGGTCAGATGCACGGGCTCGTCGTGCTTGGTCGAGGGAACGCCGTGCTCCGAAAGGCGATCCTGTGGCCCGATCGGCGAGCGGTCGCGGAAGCGGACGTCTTCGCCGAGATCGAGCGGGCCGAGCCGGGCTCGCTCGCCAACCCGGCCGGTCCTGGGATGCCTGGGCCGATGCTGCTGTGGCTCCGAAGGCACGAACCGTCCGTGTACGCCGAGATCGAACAGATCGTGGCGCCGAAGGATCACCTCCGGTCGAAGTTGACCGGTGAGGCGCCATTGGTCACCGATCCAAGCGACGCCTCGGCCACGTTGATGTTCGACGCCCGCAACTCGACGTGGTCCCGAGCGGTGGGCGACGTCCTCGGCCTGACGACCTCGCAGATGCCGGCGATCGAGGCGTCGACGGCCGTCACCGGTCACCTCACCGAGGATGCGGCGCGGGAGCTCGGCCTGCGCACCGGGATTCCTGTGGCTGCGGGAGCAGGCGACTCCGCTGCGGCGCTGGTCGGCCTCGGCATCGACCGATCCGACTGCGTCATGCTGAACGTGGGCACGGCGGCACAGGTCATCAGCCTGGTTGACGAGGTGCGGGCCGACTTCACTGCGATCGGGCTCCACCAGTTCCGTACGGCGGCGTCGACCAGCCCGTGGTACGTGCTTGCGCCCGTGCTCAACTCCGGGCTTGCGTTGATGTGGGTGCGAACGATGCTGGGCATGGATTGGGACGAGCTGTTCGTCCACGCCGAGGACGCGCTCGGTGCGGCGCACGCCGACCCGGTGTTCGTGCCCTATCTCGTTGGTGAACGCGACCCGGACGTCGGCCTCGACGCGCGAGGTGCGTGGCTCGGGCTGAGCGCCGCGCACGACCGCGCCGCGCTGGCCCGGAGCGCACTCGTCGGTGTCGCCTGCTACCTCGCGCACCGGTCGAAGCAGTTGCTCGGCCTGACGGCGGCGACCCGGGTGGTGCTGTCGGGCGGCTCGACGCGCAACCCGGCGTGGGCGCAGCTGATCACGACGCTGGTCGGCCACGACGTGCACGTCGCTGTCGACGGCCACGCGTCCGTACGCGGCGCGGCGCGGCTCGCCGCGCGCTCCCAGGGTGACGAGATCGCGGCGCCGACACCGGCGGGTCGGCTGTCCCCGCAGCCGACCTTGGCGGAGACCGGCCGGTCGTGCATCGCCCGGTTGCTCGACGCTCGATCCTGAGCTTCTGCTTGCCTTGATGCCAAAGTGTGTTTAGTGTGAGCCGCAAGCGCCCGCAGGCCAGCGGCCGCTGAGCAATCCACGGGGAGGATGCAATGAAAGCCAAGTACTGGAAGTCGATGATCGGCGTGGTGGCTGCCTTCGGGCTCGTTGCCGCAGCATGCGGATCCGACGACGACTCGGGCGCCGACACCGCGACCACCGAGGCGCCCGCCGAAAGCGCGGCGCCCGCCGAAAGCGCGGCGCCCGCCGAAACCGAGGCGCCCGCTGCGACCGACGGCGGCGAGGGTGACATCGAAGGCGCCGGTGAGGGCGCGATCATCGGGTTGATCACCAAGAACAACACGAACCCGTTCTTCGTCAAGATGGCCGAGGGCGCCAACGCAGCTGCCGAGGCGGCCGGCGTCGAGTTGCGGACGTTTGCCGGTGAGGACGATTCGGACAACGATGCGCAGGTTCGGGCGATCGAGGATCTGATCAGCCTCGGTGCCGCGGGCTTCATGATCACCGCGTCGGACACGACGGCCATCGTCCCGACGATCGAGCGCGCGCGAAGAAGCCGGGCTCGTCGTGATCGCGCTGGACACGCCGTTGGATCCGCTCGAGGCCGCCGACGCCACGTTCGCGACCGACAACTTCCGGGCCGGCGAGCTGATCGGTGAATGGGCACTGGCGCAGGTCGAGGACCCGGACTCGGCCAAGATCGCGCTGCTGAACATCAACGCCAGTCAGCCGACCGTCGGTGTGCTCCGCAACCAGGGGTTCCTCCAGGGCTTCGGCATCGACCTCGGCGACTCCTCGATGTGGGGCGACGAGGACGATCCGCGCATCGTCGGCCACGACGTCACCGAGGGATCGATCGAGGGTGGGCGCACGGCGATGGAGAACCTCCTCGCACTCGACCCGGACATCAACGTCATCTACACGCTCAACGAGCCGGCTGCGGCCGGGGCGGTCCTGGCGCTCGAGGCCGCCGGCCGCTCGTCGGACAGCTACGTCATCGTGTCGGTCGACGGCAGCTGCGCCGGCGTGCAGGAGGTCGCTGACGGCAACCTCGGCGCGACGTCGATGCAGTTCCCGCTGCTGATGGCGTCCTTGGGTGTCGATGCGATCGCCGCCGGGGAGATCCCGCCCAACTCCGAGGGGCTCGACTTCTTCAACACGGGCGTCGAGCTGATCACCGACACGTCCGGTGGCCCCGCCTCGATGGACTCAGCGTGGGGTCTCGACAACTGCTGGGGCTAGGCAACAACAGCGTGCCGTAGAGGTTCCCTTTGGTCAGGGGTGGGGCAACTAACGTTCCCCACCCCTGGATCGAGTGACGACCGTCGGGTCCGGACCCGGACCGACGGGAAAGGAAGCGACAATGTCCGACGACGGTACCCCCGGACGATCGGCCGATCAGTTGCAGGCCGCAGAAGCGGTAGCCGGTGGGGCCGGTGGCGACTTCGCCGACTTCGAGCTGGACGAATCCCCGCTGGCCGTGGCGCAGCGGCTGCTGCACGGCCACCCGATGGCCAGCCCGACGATCGTGCTGCTGCTGGCGGTTCTCTACTTCACGGTCTTCACCGACCGGTTCATGACCGCGACGAACCTCTCGACGATCCTGTCGCAGGTCATGATCATCGGAACGCTCGGCTTGGCCCAGACGCTGGTCATCCTGACCGCAGGCATCGATTTGTCGGTCGGCTCGATGGCCGTGCTCTCGTCGACGGTGATGGGCAAGCTCGCCATCGGCTGGGGATACGACCCGTGGGTGGCGCTGCTGCTCGGGCTGGTGACCGGTCTCGTGCTCGGGGCCATCAACGGGCTCCTGGTCACCCGACTGAACCTCCCCCCGTTCATCGCCACGCTCGGCACGTTCAACGTCTACTTCGCGCTCAACCAGTGGTTCTCGGAAAACGTGACGATCAGCAACACCGACGTCGATGCCGAGGCGAGCAACCTGCTCTGGTTCGGCAACATCGTCGAGCCGTTCGACGGGTTCCGGATCACCTACGGCGTGGTGTTCATGCTCGTGCTCTACGGGGTCTTCTGGTACGCGCTGCGGCGGACGATGTGGGGCCGCCACGTGTACGCGACCGGTGACGATCCCGAGGTGGCGCGGCTCACCGGTATCCGCGTCAAGCGCGTACTCCTGTCGGTTTACGCCGTCGGCGGAGTGCTCTGCGCTCTCGCAGGGTGGATGTTGATCGGCCGGATCGGCGCCGTCAGCCCCAAACCGCTCGTCAACGCCAACCTCGACAGCATCACGGCGGTCGTCGTCGGTGGGACGAGCTTGTTCGGCGGTCGCGGCGCCGTGATCGGGACGCTGATCGGGGCGCTGATCGTCGGCGTCTTCGACAGCGGGCTCAGCCAACTCGGCCTCGACCCGCTGTGGCGCGTGTTCGCGATCGGAGTGCTGGTGCTTGTCGCCGTCTCGCTCGACCAGTGGATCAGGAGGGTCGGCTCGTGACCGACACCGCAACATCCCCTGCTTCCCCGACCCCACCTGAACCGGCGGTCCAGCCGATCCTCGAGGCGAAGGGTCTCGTCAAGCGGTTCGGTCGGGTCACTGCGCTGTCCGGGTCCGACTTCGAGCTGTACCCGGGTGAGATCCTCGCGGTGATCGGCGACAACGGCGCCGGGAAGTCGTCGCTGATCAAGTGCCTCTGCGGGGCGTACGCACCCGACCAGGGCGAGATCCGTCTCGACGGCGAGGTCGTCAACTTCAAGAACCCGCTCGACGCCCGCGAGAAGGGGATCGAGACCGTGTACCAGACGCTCGCCGTGGCGCCCGGCATGGACATCTCGTCGAACCTGTACCTCGGCCGAGAGAAGCGCTACGACGACTTCCGGGGCCGGATCTTCCGGGCGCTCGACCAGAAGGCGATGGACGAGCACGCCCGCAAGCAGATGTCCGAGCTCGGCCTGCTCACGATCCAGAACATCAGTCAGACCGTCGAGACGCTGTCGGGCGGGCAGCGGCAGGGCGTGGCCGTCGCCCGCGCTGCGGCCTTTGCCAACCGGCTGGTCATCATGGACGAGCCGACCGCTGCGCTCGGTGTCAAGGAATCGAGGCGCGTGCTCGAACTGATCCTCGAGGTTCGCGACCGCGGTCTTCCGGTCATCGTGATCAGCCACAACATGCCGCACGTCTTCGAGGTCGCCGATCGCATCCACATCCAGCGGCTGGGCCGGCGGGTGGCCGTCGTGACACCGCAGTCGCACTCGATGCCCGACACGGTCGCAATCATGACAGGAGCCCTCGAGCCGGACGACGAGTCGCGACGCTGATCCACAGCGAGCACGGCATCGTTGCCAGGTAATCGTCAGCGAACACTCACTACGCACCAGGCCGGTCTTGTCCCTCGACTCACCAGCCGCACGGAAGGGAACCACCGACCCGAGGCGATCACCTATCCCGAGGTGCCCCGTAAACGCCTACCCGCGGACACACACCCTGGCGTGCCACCGACTGCTGCGTCGGGGGAGCGCCCGGAGCAACCCAGCCGACGGCCCCCGACCCGTCCGGAATCCGGCAGGACGATCGGCCTCGGCCATCATTCGACGTCCGAACTGGTCATGAGCAATATGGCGCACCTGGCCAAGCGCAGTCGTGCCGTTTCCGAGTGGGTCCGGTCGGGTCTCCGATCGCACATTCTAATGGGGGTACATCACGCGGTGATCGCTTGGCGGTGGCAGTGTGGTGGCCGAGCCGCCTTCCGGTGAGCACTTGCACATTCAGAGGCTTGATCTCTGGCTCCAGACCGTGCCCTGGTTGGTTGGTGAGGGTTGCCGATAGCACCGATGGGGTGTCGTGCCTCGAGCACTGATCCATTAGAACGCGCAGGGTGGCCTTCCGGTTCGAAGTTCCAGACCGACGAGCGAGGAGAACGAAGTGATCTTTGTTGGCGATGATTGGGCCGAGGCCCATCACGACGTCTACGTGTGCGACGAGGCCGGCGTGAAGCTGGCGGCGAAACGATTGCCTGAGGGCATCGATGGGATGGCCAAGCTCCATGATCTCGTCGCCAGCCACGCAGCTGATCCCGGCGACGTGGTGGTCGGGATCGAAACCGATCGAGGGCTGTGGGTGCATGCGCTCGTCGAGGCGGGCTATCGGTGCGGCAGTCAATCCGAAAGCGGCGTCTCGGTATCGGGATCGCCACTCGGTATCGGGAGCGAAGTCTGATGCTGGTGACGCCAAGATGCTCGCCGACCTGGTTCGCACTGACCGCCATAACCATCGTTTGATCGCTGGTGATTCACCGCTAGTAGAAGGCATCAAGGTCCAAGCCAGAGCCCATCAGAACCTGATATGGGCGAGGGCCCGGCGAGCAACCAGCTCCGCAACACTCTGCGCGAGTACTACCCGGCAGCGTTAGACGCCTTTGATGATCTGACCCACCGTGATGCGTTAGCTGTTCTTCGGCGGGCCGCGACGCCTCAAGCCGGAGCACGACTCACCAGGACCCAGATCGTTGCCGCGTTAAACGGGGCGGCCGCCAGCGACGTCTCGAAGTGAGAGCCACAGAAATCCAGCAAGCCCTCCGCCAGGACCAGCTCACAGCTCCCGAAGCGCTAAACGACGCGTTCGGTGCCACCACAAAAGCGCTGGTAGCTGTCTTGTTGGAGTTCAACGAACAGATCGCTCAACTTCAAAGCGATATGGAATCCCGTTTTGATCAGCACCCGGACGCCGCCATCATCCGTTCCTTGCCAGGCCTCGGTGTAGTCATCGGCGCCCGGGTACTCGGCGAGTTCGGGGACGACCCGAACCGATACCTCAATGCTAAAGCCCGCAAGAACTACGCCGGCACTGCGCCCATCACGATTGCATCCGGCACGCGCTATGTCGCGCTCGCCCGGTTCGTTCGCAACAACCGCCTCGCTGACGCACTCGACCAGTGGGCGTTCTCCTCCATCACAGCGAGCCCCGGAGCACGAGCGTTCTACGACCGGCGACACGCCGCAGGAGACTCACACCACAAGGCACTCCGAGCCCTCGCCAATCGCTGGGTCGGCATCTTGCACGGCTGCCTCGACCACCGCACCCTCTACGACGAGAACACCGCCTGGGGACACCGAATCGACATCGATCTCAAGAGAATCGCACAAGCCGCTTGACTCTTGGAGCCCAGGGGTGTCTGGAGTGGTTCGGTTGGCTCTCAGGGCAGGAGGTTGAGAGTTCCGATGTTCGATCGGACGACCGTGAAGTGTCGAAGGTCAAGTGTCGCTATGTCGTTGGTGCCAAGTCGCTCAGCAGCCGCGATCACCGATGCGTCGACCGTGCCAAGCGGCAAATCGGCGTACTGCGCCACCAGTTCGGCGATGCGCAACCAGTCCGACGCTGCGACCGGCTCGACGATGAGGTTGCCTGCGGCGAGGTCGCCGAGGAAACGCACTTCGGGGTCAGCGCCGAGACGTGTGCCGAGAAGGTAGGTCACTTCGGTGACGACGAGGGTCGGCACGATCAGTGGCCCGGGGTGCGTTTCGAGCAGGTCGAGGCTCGCAGCGTGGTGCCGGTCGTCGCGATCGATGTACGCGTACAGCGGGCCGGCGTCGACGATCAGTGCGATGAGCCGACCTCGCTGGCAAGGATTTCTTCGATCCGCTCGGAGATGTCGCTGCGACCACTGGCACCGGCGCCAGCGGCGAGGAGTCGACGCTTTCCTTGCGGC
>CAWKLM010000041.1:0-409872 GCA_963850475.1 Ilumatobacteraceae bacterium
GTGAGGATATGTGGGTAATCCTCGCCGCTTTGGGTGGTTGTCGGGGACGCTGGGTGATTGCTCCGCCGGGGCTCGAAAGGGAGTGCTTGATGTCGTGGTCGCCGGAGTTTCAACGCGCTGATCGAGCCGGCGGGGAGGTCGAGGTTCGCCTCGGTCATCCGGTCGTGGATCTGTATCTCGAGTTCTTGGCGGCGCGCTGTCGGCCGAATACGGTGCTTGCCGCGGGTTTCGATCTGAAGGTGTTCTTCACCTTGTTTCCGGTCGAGCCGACCGCAGTGACTACGGCCGATGTGTTGGCGTTCATCACTGCCCAACGCGTGTCGGGCAACGACACGGTTGTGCGCCTTGTTGATGGCGAGTCGGGGTTGTCGGCGCGCACGATCCAACGCCGGTTGTCGTCGTTGTCGTCGATGTTCTCGTATCTGATCGTGCGCGGCGACGTCGACCAGAATCCTGTCCCGCGCGGTCTGTCGACACGCCGCTCCCGCGATCGCGGTCAACGTGGTGTGCCGTTGATCCGAACACCGCGAACCTTGCCACGTGTCGCGGAGCCGGGCGAGGTCGACGCGTTGCTCGGGGCGTGTCGTCGGTGGCGTGATCGGGCGATGCTCGAGGCAATGGTGCTCGGCGGACTCCGCCGCTGCGAGGTGCTCGGTCTGCGACTTCAAGACCTCGATCGGGCACGTCGTCAGGTGTTCATTGTCGAGGGCAAGGGCGGACATCAGCGCCAGATCCCGATCTCGTCACGGTTCTTCGCGACGGTCGGCGACTACCTCCGTCTCGAACGCCCGACCGACGCGAACACGGACCGGTTGTTCGTCGTGTTGAAAGGCCAACGCCGCGGTCAACCGCTGTCGAACGACGGGCTGGGCCAGGTGTTCAAGTCGGTCCGCGATCGTTCGGGTGTCCGTCGGATCACGTGCCACGAGCTACGCCACACATGCTTCACCCGACTGCGCGAAGCCGGCATGGAACTCGAAGCGCTTCAGGCTCAGGCCGGTCACCGATCGTTGGACACGACCCGGCTCTACGTGCACTTGGCGAACGGCTGGCTCGCTGAGGAATACGACAAAGCAACCGCGCTGATCGACGCCGACACGTTCCTCGCCGCCGCCGACGGGATCGGCCAATGAGCGCCGTCCCCGCCGTCGTGATCGAGGCCCCTCACGGGCGAGGCAAGCCGCGACCCCGCGTGTTCGACTGGCCCCAGATCGCAGCGGTTTCACCCGTTCTTGCAGGGACGATGCTCCGATATCTCGATCAGCTCGCGTTGTCGCTGCGCCCATCCAGCGTGACTGCAGCCAACGGAATCCTCCGCGAGTTCGCTGGCTTCTTGATCACAGAGTTCCCCGACATCGACGGTCTGATCGACGTCGACCGCCACCACGTCGAGGGGTTCAAACGTCATCTCGGCACCCGGCTCAGCCGCAACGACACCGGGCGGACGTTGACACCGCAGCGGATCCGGATCGTGCTCGGCACGCTGCGCACGTTCTTCGAACGCGTGTCGGAATGGGACTACCCCGACGCCCCGACACGTGTCCTGATCTTCAACGGCGACCTCCCAACACCCGACGATCCGCTCCCCAGATTCCTGTCCGACCCGGACGCCGCGAAGCTGATGCAAGCGGCAGCAGATGCCGATCCGGTCCGGCGTTTGGTGGTCGAGATGCTCGCCCGCACCGGACTCAGGGTCGGCGAGTTCTGCGGACTCACCGCCGATGCCGTCGTGTTCATGAACCACCGACACTGGCTACGCGTGCCGATCGGCAAACTCCACAACGACCGCTACGTCCCCCTCCATCGGCAGCTCGTCGAGCAGCTCGACGAACACGCCAAGGGTCGCACCGACGACATCGACCGATTGATCGTGTTCAACGGCAAACGCCTCGACCGCCACATCGTTGCGCGCATCCTCCGCCGGGTCGCCAAGGCTGCCGGCATCGGCCACGTGCACCCACACCAACTCCGCCACACCCTCGCCACTCAAGCCATCAACCGCGGCATGACCCTCGAAGCCCTGGCAGAGATGCTGGGTCACAAGACGTTGCGGATGACGCTCGTCTACGCGCGCATCGCGGACCGCACCGTCGCTGACGCGTATGACCGCGTCACTGCCGAAGTCGACGCCCTCTACACCAAACCGACCGGGCTCAGATCCGCCCCGGGCGGCACCGCTGCGATGGCGCACCTCGCTGCCGAGTTCGACCGGAAACTCCTCGGCAACGGACACTGCAACCGCCCCTCACAGCTCGACTGCCAGTTCGAGTCGATCTGCGAATCCTGCGCCTACTTCTCGACCAACACGGCGTTCGTCCCGGTCCTCGAAGCCCAACGCGACCACGCCACCGAACGCCACCAACACCACCGCGTCGACCTCTTCAACATGCTCCTCGAACGCACCCGAACCGGCCAACCATGACCACCATCCTCAGAGAATCTCAGATTCCCCTTGACTCGATTACCCACATAAGTGCCGAACCGCGAGCGGGTAGGTCGCGCCGCGGCGACCGTCGATATGGTGCCCTCCGACGGCACATTCGAGGGCCTGGATACCATCGCTGCGCGGTGGTCTCGTGGCCGGCCATGGTTGGCTGGTAGCGGCTGGCGCCGGCGACGAAGGTGGAGACGATGTAGGTGGCGTGGCGGTCGAGGGATCCTCGTCCTCGGTCGTAGCGCATTGTCGTTCTCGGGTCGGAGTGTGACGCGGCTTCTTGGACGTCTCGGAGTGGGACGCCGGCGTCGAGGGCTGCGGTGATGAAGCTGTGGCGCAGGGAGTGTGGGCTGATGACCACGACGATCACCGAGAAAAGGGCGACGGCGATCCACACGAGCGACATGAAGGTCAGCTCGATCGACGTGGGCGGGACCGCCGCCGGCAGACGAGGATCCGTCCCCGGACGGGGCTCGGTCCTCCGGGGAGGCGTCAACATCAACAGGTGGTTCTCTCCACGACGGTCACCGTAGACCGGCGTCGAGAACTCCAACCCGGTAGCCCCGAGAAGGTGCTTCGGGGGTGCCTGGTGCGAGAATGACGCCGACGCCCGGAGCCTCCGGGAACCCGGCCCCGACGGCGCTTGTTGGCCGATATCAGGCCGTGGTCTCGATGGGGAGTTCGTGAGTTCTCTTCACGATCTTCATCGCGAGGCTGGGAGGTGGGTTTCTGGACGTGTGGAAGTGCAGCGAGAACGTCCATGTACAGCTCTTCGAACGTGTGGAAGTCGCGAGCGACCACACGCTCAGCAAGTAGTCCGGTTGCCCCATCATCCGGTTGGCCTCGGTGATGTTGGCGACGTCTTGGACCGCCGCTTCGAACGAGAGCATGGTCGTCCGCGTGACTTCCGACAGGGTGACCCAGACCAGCACTTTGTAGTCACAATGGAGCCATGGAATCCACGTTCGATGTCGTCTGGCCGAAGTCACCGAGAGGAGTGCAGTCCCGACCGCTCGCGGACCGCATCGACACGCTGAACGGGAAGCGAGTCGCGTTCTTGTGGGACTACCTGTTCCGTGGGGACGAGATCTTCCCGGTGCTCGAAGCCGAGTTGGTCGAGCGGTTCCCCGATGTCGAGATCGTGGGCTACGACGTGTTCGGCAACACGCACGGCGGCGACGAGAAGGAGATGGTCGCGGGACTCCCGAACGGGTTGTCGTCGCGCCACGTCGACGCGGTGGTGTCGGCGATGGGGTGTTGAGGCAGTTGCACGCCCGCCGTGATGCGGGCATCCATCGCAGCTGAATCCGCCGGCATCCCGTCCGTCTCCCTGGTGTGCGAGGGCTTCGTCAAGCAGGCCACGGCAACCGGCCGCGGTCACGGATACGACGGGTTGCCGATCGCCGTCATGCCGGGTCACGTCGACGCTCAATCCGCCGACGTGATGTTGTCCAACCTCCGCGAGGTCGCCGTCGACCAGGTGATTACCGGGCTGACCGAAGCAGTCAGCAACGGTGAGGCCGAGACCGAGGAACCGACCGCGCTCGACGTGGCGGCAAGCGGAACGATCGACGAGATCAACCGGACGTTCATCGCCAGGGGATGGTCCGATGGTTCGCCGATCATCCCGCCGACCCGCGACCGCGTCGAGCAGTTCATCACGGTCACGGCACACGATCCGTGGCGACGGATCGGGATCGCACCGTCGTCGGGTCGCGACGTCACGATCTGGTCGATCGCCGTGAACGCCGTCATGGCAGGCTGCGAACCCGCGCATCCTGCCCGTACTGATTGCAGTCGCCGAGATCCTCGTCAACCCGCACTACGGCGCCGAACACTCCGGGAACACGACCGGCGCCGACGCGCTGATGATCATCGACGGCCCCTCCTCGGTCGACCTCGGCTTCAACCACGGCCAGGGCGCGATGCGCGACGGTCACCCAGCCAACACCACGATCGGTCGTTGGCTGCGGCTGTATCTGCGCAACGTGTTCGGGTTCACGCCCGACGAACACGACAAAGCCACGTTCGGGAACTCGGCGCGATGTCGTACTCGCCGAAGACATGGCGACCCTCGCCGACATCGGATGGCAGCCATTGAGCGCTGACTTCGGCTTCGACGAGACCGACGACGTCGTCACGATGGCCCGCATGAACAGCGGCGCGATCATCGGCAGCGTCTACGGATCAACGCCCGACGAGATCCTGCCCTACCTGGCCGACGGGCTCGCCCGGATCAGCGGTTGGGATCTCACCCACGTGTACGGGCTCGGCACGGCGCAGTACCGCCCGCTGCTCATCCTCGCTCCACTGTTGGCCCGCACGTTCGCTGACGCCGGCTGGTCGAAAGACGACGTCCGTCACGCACTCTTCGAACACGCCCGCATTCCCGCATGGCGATTCGAGAAGCTGATCGGCGAGTGGAGCAACCTCACCGCCGGTCGACGCACGCTCATCGACCTCGCAGCCGCCGGCCACGTTCCGGCCGTGTTCGCCGAGTCCGACGATCCCGAACGCATGGTCCCGATCGTCACCGACCCGTCCAAGTTCGCCATCGCAGTTGCTGGCGACCCCACACGAACCAACGCATACGTGTTCAGCAACGACGGCCCACACGGCGACTGGACCGCCCGGTCGATCGACCGATCGTCGTCGAAGGACCTCGTCTGCGGAATCTACTGAGACGGCAGCGACGACTGGACCGAACTCAGCGAGATCCCGTGGCCGAATTCGCACCCTCAACCATCGACGAATCGGGCACCATCGCCGACCTCCAGGAACTCACCGGCACCGATATCGGAAGCATCATCAACGCCGCGCTCGGCGAGCTGCCCGAACACCGGATCCGCGCCGCCGACTGACGATCTGGACCGCGGAACCCCGATCAGGATGTTCATGACGGGGGCCATATCGAATTCGTCTCTCTGCCCACACTCTGCGAGCTCCGAGCCGTCACCACGAACCGAGTCGATCGCGGCCCCGGCTGCAGCGACGAGCTCTGCGGACAATCCCTCCGATGCGAGGTCAGCAGTCCACTCCGCCGCAGCATCGTTGTCGTACACGCCCGTTCCCCAGGCACCCACCGTGAACCCCACTTCGTCGAACAGACGAGAAAGCAATACCTTCGAGCACTCGCGTCTCGACGCGGCTCAAGGTCGATATTCAACGATGCCGGTTCGTGCATTCTGGAGCACTTCGCCGCTCACAGTCGTGCTGATCACGAGCCGCTTGACACTTACGGCCCCGGGGTGTCTGAGCGGCGACCATATGGGATAGCATATGGTCATGGCCCGACGTGAAGTACTCGTACAACTCGACGACGATCTCGTGCAACAGCTCGACGCGCTGGCCACCGAGCTCGGCACCAATCGATCCGAGCTGATGCGTCGAGGTGCGCAAGCAGTCCTTGACGCTGAACAGCACGCTGCGGCCGATCGTCAGCTCCGCGCGGCCTACCGACGTCAGCCAGCCGATCCGGCACTCGTCCAATCGGCGCGGCGGCTTGCTGCCGAGACCGCTCCGGCGTGGTAGCTCGCAACGACATCTACTGGGCCGACCTCGGACCTCCCGCCGGTCGCCGCCCGGTTTGCGTACTGACCCACGACGCCGCGATCGAGGTCCTCACGTCTGTCACCTGCGCACCCATCACCCGGACCGTTCGTGGGATCCGATCAGAGGTAGAGCTCGGCGTCGAGCACGGCCTCCCCGAAGCGTGCGTGATCAGTTGCGACAACGTCATCACGATTCCCCTCGAAGATCTGGACGACCAGCCCGTCGGCCACCTGGACGAGATCACGCGGGCTCGACTCGACGAAGCCCTCCGCTACTCGCTCGACATCGTGTACTGACGCGCCGAGCCCATCGGGCAGATTCCCGAGCACCTGACCGAGCGCCGAGGGGCCGTTCTCGGGTGCTCGTGTTGGGTCGGATGGGACCGGCAGGAAGCCCGAGTCGCTCTTGTGGGCCGGTGCGACTGTCCAGCGCAGAGACCGGCCCCGGCGACGACGGACGACGACTCTCACCAGCGAAGCCGCTTTGCTCACGAGTGGTACCGTCCGACGATGACCGAGACACGCATGACGTCGGCCGGCGTCGAGTTCGTTCGCACGCCCGACGATCGCTTCACCGGGCTCGTGGACTACCCCTACGAGCCGCGCTACGTCGAGGTCGACGGTCTGCGGGTCGCCTACGTCGACGAGGGTCCGGCGGACGCCACACCAGTGCTGTTGCTGCACGGCGAGCCCACCTGGGGCTACCTGTACCGTCGCATGATCCCGCCGCTTCTCGACGCCGGCTTCCGCTGCGTCGCTCCAGACCTGATCGGCTTCGGCCGCTCCGACAAGCCGATAGAACGCTCCGCCTACACCTATGCCGGCCACGTCGCCTGGATGAAACAGTTCCTCCACACGATCGACCTTCCTCAGGCCACCCTGTTCGCTCAGGACTGGGGAGGCCTGATCGGGCTCCGGGTGGCAGCCGAAGGCCCCGACCGCTTCAGCCGCATTGCGATCGGGAACACCGGCCTCCCGATTGGCCAGTCGATTGGCCAGGGTTTCAACTTCTGGTTGGAGATGTCACAGACGATCGACTTCACCACCGCCGGTGAGTTGCTGGCGCAAGCGGTGCAGGCCCGCCAGCTCACCGACGCCGAGAAGTCGGCGTACTCGGCACCCTTCCCGGAACCGGTGTTCACGGCGGGCGCCGTCGAGTTCCCCTGTCTCGTCCCGATCACGTCCGAACACGGCGGCGTGCAGGAGAACCTGGCCGCCTGGCAGGTGCTCGAGCAATGGACCAAACCGTTCCTGACGCTGTGGTGTCCCGGTGACCAGGTGCTCGGCCACCTCGGTCAAGAGTTCATCGACCGGGTACCCGGCGCCGCCGGGCAACCGCATCAGACCTTCGAACCGGGTGGACACTTCCTGCAGGACGACCGGGGCGAAGACGTCGCGGCCGCACTTGCCAACTGGCTCGGCTGAGACACCCGATTACCGGCATATGGAGCATTGGATAGCGCCCCGACGGCCATTGGGAGAGGTCGCGCGATCTCGAGCAGATGACCGAGCGCATCAGTGATGCCATGAAGAGCGGGGGCCGCCTCGCTTCCTGAGCCCGAGTGAGACTCGGGCTTGCTTCAACATCACGATTGCGAGGAGGCCCCGTCATGGGACTTATGTGGGAATTGACCTTCACCGGCGCAGGTCGGTGATCGTCGTCTTGAACGAGGACGGCGAAGAAGTCTGGACCAGGAAGATCGAGAACGAACCAGCGACGCCGGCCGCAGCGATCGCCGATGCGGGTCCGGATCCGGAGGTGGTGATCGACGCCCGCCTGCTGGCCGATCTGTTGCGAATGGGAATGCTCCCCGAAGCATGGATCGCACCCGCCCCGACTCGTGAGCAACGCGAGTTGGTCCGCTATCGCCGCAAGCTCTCGCAGTTGCGTGCCGGGCCGAAACGCAGGCCCGTGGACGATCTGCTGGAGTCAGAGGAGTGCGGCACTTCGCGAACGAAGCGGTGGGTGCGGGCCCGCTCGGCCGGGCTGGATCGGTTGGCTGGCTGGGTGTGTCTCTCGGTCTGTGTTGATTGGTGGGTCGGTATGGCTGTGGTCAGCCCGGGTTGAGTTTCGACACCGTGTCCGAGAAGAAGTTGGTGATCCAGATGTTGGTGCCGTCGAACGCCACCCCGAACGGTCCATCGCCGGTCGGGTAGTCGACTTTGGTGCCGTCGGCGGGGTTCATCTTCGACACCGTGTCCGAGTTGGTGTTGGTGATCCAGATGCTGGTGCCGTCGAACGCCACCCCCAACGGGGTGACGCCGGTGTTGTAGTCGACTTTGGTGCCGTTGGCGGGGTTCATCTTCGACACCGTGTCCGAGCCTGTGTTGGTGATCCAGATGCTGGTGCCGTCGAACGCCACCCCCCACGGGCTGTCGCCGGTGGGGTAGTCGAGTCTGGTGCCATCGGCGGGGTTCATCTTCGACACCGTGTCCGAGCCTGTGTTGGTGATCCAGATGTTGGTGCCGTCGAATGCCACCCCCCACGGGCTGTCGCCGGTGGGGTAGTCGAGTCTGGTGCCGTCGGCGGGGTTCATCTTCGACACCGTGTCCGAGCCGGAGTTGGCGATCCAGATGTTGGTGCCGTCGAATGCCACCCCCAACGGATTGTCACCGGTCGGGTAGTCGAGTCTGCTGCCGTCGGCGGGGTTCATCTTCGACACCGTGTCCGACAAGAGGTTGGTGATCCAGATGTTGGTGCCGTCGAACGCCACCCCCAACGGGGCGGCCCCGGTCGGGTAGGTCGCAGCCGCACCCGGGTCCTGATACCACTGCAACAACGCGATCTGATCATCGCTGATCCGGTTCACCGGCCCCGCCGGCCCCGGCGCACCGGGGACACCGGGGACACCCTGTGCACCGTCAGCACCCGGGGGCCCGGCCGGACCCGCAGCAGCTGGGATGTTGTAGCCCGCAACATCGACCAACACGTGACCGACCGTGCCATTCACGAAAATGTCAACGTTGCCCCGATGCGGGGAGTTGCACCGTCACCGAATTCGCAACGTTCGCGCCACCCGCCGCCCAGTTGATGTTCGACGTCGCCGGAGCCCCGGTCGCGTCACCCGGACGAATCGACAAGAACCCCTTCGTCGCCGGTCGCACCACCGTCACGTTGAACACCGCCGACGTCGCCGTCGACGGCACCACCTCGGCATCGACCGCAACAGCCGGCGCCGGAGGCTGCGTCGGCACCGTCCCCGTCACCTGCAACTTCTGCGCGACACCAGACACGAACGGACCCGCCAACCCCACATCGGTACGGGTATCCAAGATCCGCGTCGGAGACACCGACACGAACGACGACGGCTCCGACGACACCGCATCCACCGCCACCATCGACCCAGCCCCCAACGTCACCGCAACCGCCGCACCAACCGCAGCCCACCGCGACCGCCACAGCGACCCCGAAAGCGCAGACCGGCGTCCCGAAATCGTGGGTGTGCCCATGCCAGCCAGCATTCTGAGAGCCCCAGCGTCGACCTAGAGGCAATGGTCACAACCACGCGCCACCAACCCGGTGCAACACCCCACCAACCCCCCCTCGCCGCAGAGGTCCGACCTCGGCCGTCATCACCGCCCGACGAACTGCAGCCCGCCATCGCCACAGCGGCACACCCGAAACCGACCAGACCCACACCGACGCCGGGATGCTCCCAACTGGTCGCCAACATCAATCGACCGCACAGCAACCAGGACCCACACCACCACCCGGCTCGATCCGAAGCCACCATGCGCCTCGCACCACGACCGAATCGCCCGATCGCAAGCGATCAGAACCACGCCGGATACTCCCCCCGACCGAACCCCAGGTGGAATACAGGCATATGGAGCAGTGGAGATCGCATCCACGAGGTCACTCGTCGAGTGCACAATCTGGCGCAGGTGTCGTGCCGTACTGCGCGGTTGAGCAACGCTGAGCGTTGCACGAGATGCGTGCCTGGCTCGGTATCTCGTCTGTCGGGCTGACTCCTAGGATGCGTGCGTCGAGGTGGCCAGAGACGCTGGTGTCGTGGTACTCCACGAATCGCGACTGTGGCCCGAGTGGCACGCCAACTACTACGGCGGTTTCGTCCGGGACCCCGACGTCGAAGTTGGGCTGGGTCGCTCAGCTCGGTGCGTCGATGGCCGCGCCGAGGACGTTCATCACGTCGGGCCCGTACGCCTCGATGCCCTCGTTGCCGAACTGGACGACCGCCATCAGCAGTGAGACGTAGATCGACACGATGCCGCGTCCCATCGATTCGAGGTCGATGTCGGATCGCACGAGCCCGATCGCCTGATCGCTCCGGAGTCGTTCGGCCATCGCTCGTCGGAGGTCGTTGAGCGCCGGGAGTTCGATCATCCGGCCGGTGGCGCGCGGCTCGAGCCCGGCGAGGACTCGGCGAGCCAGTGGGTGGTCATCCAGCGCACCGATCAACGAGAGGATCAACGTGTTACGCCAGGTTTGGTCGCCGGGCGTTTCGAGGATCGTCGACACGCCTTCGTCGATCAACTTGGCGACGTCTTGGTCGAGCGCGGCGAGGAACAGGTCTTGCTTGTTCGCGAAGTAGGCGTACGCGAGGCTGCCGCTCACCTCCGCATCGCGAGCGATGTCGGCGACGCTCGACGATCGGAATCCATCGGAGCCGAAGCGCCGAACAGCGGCGTCGAGAATCGCTTGGCGCGACATCTCGCCCTTCGTGGTCGTCGCGGCGCCCATCTGCCCAACGTAACAGAATTAAGAAATTGACCTAATCTATCAATTTCTCTATCATCGTCGCCATGGCGACCGCCCGCGTCCTTCGTCCGATTCCGACTCGTCGGGTGTCGTTCACCGAGTCGGTTACTGCACTACCGCGCTACTTCGCCGGCGACAGCGATCTGCTGATGAGCCACCTGCTCGCCGCGCTCTCTGGCGTGTTCCCCGACGGCGAGGAGTTCTTCGTCCGGTCCGTCCGGCACTATCGCGAGGAGATCACCGATCCGGACCTCCGTAGACAGATCGCCGGGTTCATCGGCCAGGAGGCCATCCACGGTCGGGAGCATCGACAACTCAACGACCATCTGGCCGCGCTCGGTTTTCCGACGAAACAGATCGAGCGGTTCACCGAACGAGAGCTCAGGTTCCGCGAGCGTCACCTGAGCCGCGCGTCGAACCTCGCGGCGACCGCCGCGCTGGAACACTTCACCGCCACGCTCGCGGAGGTCATCCTGTCCAGTGAGCGAGCGCGCGAGTTGATCGGGGCCCAAGAGATCCTCGATGTCCTGCTCTGGCACGCGCTCGAGGAATCGGAGCACAAGGCGGTCGCGTTCGACGTGTACAAAGAGATCGGTGGCTCCGAACGCACGCGAACCTGGACGATGAACCTGATCTGTTTCAGCTTCATTGGCGGGATGTTGCTGCAAGTCATCATCGGCGCGCTGTTCGACCGCGAGACCTACCGTCGGGGAAGGCTGCGTGCGAGCCTGCGCCGCCTGCGCGGGAACCCGTTCCTGAAGCGTTCCGTCTGGCGCCGTCTCCGCGACTACAACCGCGTCGATTTCCATCCCGACGACCACGACACCGAGGCACTGCTCGATGAGTGGCGCGAGCGGCTTTTTGGAACCGACGGCACGCTCAACGATCGGCTCCTGAACAGCGCCTGAAAATGACGAACGGCGCCTCGGCGATGCGAGCGTGGGTGGACGCCGAGGCGGCAGGGTCGCCGGTGCGTCAGCCTGCCATCCTCGGCGATCCGGTCGTCAGCGACGCCACCGATCCCCTGGAGGCGCTGCTGGCGTTCACCGGGCGGCGACTGCGCTGACCTCCGCGCGAGATCTGGTTCGGCGAACGCAGCGGCGCAGCGATGTCCGCCGACGAGATCGTCGACTTCGTACTGGATGAGCTCACCGCCGCCCTACATCCGACCACGACGGCTAGCACCGAGAGAGAAACCGAGAGCACATGAGCCAACACCAGACGGCGAGCATGATCGGCAAGGGCGACATGGGAGCGGCACTCGCCGGCGCCCTGATCGACGCTGGGCACGACCTGACGGTCTGGAACCGTTCCGACGAGAAATATCGGGCACTCGCCGACCGAGGCGCCGCGGTGGCCTCCTCGGTCGGTGATGCTCTCTCGCGGTCCGAGGTCGTCGTGGTGTGCTAGCGCGGCTACGACGTCGCCATCGAGCTCTTCGACAACCCCGCCGTCGCAGACTCGCTGGCCGGCAGGACGCTGATCCAGCTGGGAAATGGCGTTCCGACCGAGGTCACCGCTGCAGCGGAATGGTTCCGCGCGCAGGGCGCTCGGTATCTCGACGGTTCGATCATGGTGTCCCCGGACGCTGTCGGAGCAGCCGACTGCCAGCTTCTCGTCTCCGGTGACTCGACTGCGTTCGAGCGGTCCCGACCGGTACTCGACAGCAAATCGGCGGTGACATCAGGTTTCTCGACGAGGATCGGACTGCGTCCGCGGTGATCAACACGAGCGCTCTGGCCTTCGTGTACGTCGCCGCCCACGCCTTCGTGAGCTCGGCGGCCATGTGCGGCGCCTCCGGCGCCCCGCTCGATCTGTTCGCCGACGTCGTGGGCACATTCACGGCGAAGATGTCGCCGATGTTCGACGAGTACGTTGCCATGATCGCTGCTGGGAGCTACGAGAGCAGCAGCCTTCGGCTTGCCACCGGTGCACAGAACCTGCAGGCGATCACGGAGCAGAGCCCGCAGGCCCTCATGGCTGATGTCGTCGACCGCCCCCTCAGCGACCAGGAACTCTGCCAGCTTCGACAGGCTCCAGGTCGAGAACGGTCACGGCACTAGACGCTCATCCAAACGAGAGCGCGGCAAGACCTTGGGGCGCTACCGGGCCCCGACCCCCTCTGCGGAGTCGCGGAGGTAGGCGTCCACCCTGTGCCGGCTCCGTCAAGTGATCGCCGGCGACGTGATCGCAGCTGATCAACCTGTCAGAGGCGCGACGCCTCAGCTCTCGGTGAGCACCCGGCGTGCGTGTCGGACTTCTTCGTCGACGAGCGCCCGGGTCTGGTCGAGATCGGGCTCGGGCCCGGGTTCGAGGGGCGTCGTGGAGGACGACCGAGTTCCCGACTTCGACAGGTAGTGGCGGCGCGTCATCAGCGCAGGCATGGCGACCCGGGGCGGCGGCTCCAGGAGCCTTGCCGCGCGTTCGACGTCGCCACTGTGGAAGGCGATCACGCCGAAGGCGACGAGGGAAGTGGGCCACAGGTTCGTGATGAACGGCTGGTCGGTCCACGACTCGATCGTCTCGAGCAGGAGCCGTCGACCTCGTTCTGGGTGGCCGGAGGCGGCAAGCCGCGGCTGCCTGGGCGATCGGTAGCCATCGCCGCCCCGGCTCCAAGCGATGCGTCTCTTCCCGCTGAGGGTCGATGGCCGTTTTGGTGAGCTCGAGACCCTCTTCGGCTCGCTCGACGAGGATCGAGGTCCAGAGCAGGTCGGTGAGCAGCATGTAGTGGGCGAGCGGGTTGACGTCGGGTCCGAGCCGGGCCGCACCGAGAAGGGTGTCCCATGCCGCCGCGTGCGTCTCCGACGGCGAGCAGCACGCTGGCGTGGTCTTGCCGGTGAAACATAAAAAGGCATCGCCACCGATGAGCGTTCGCGGCGCAGGTTCCGCGCGCTCCCGCATGGCCATCGATCGTTCCCATCGCTCGAGCGCGGCCTCGGGGTCGACGTACGCCATGAGCCGGGCTTGGACCGACAGCGCAGTCGCGCCAAAGTGGGTGTCGCGGCCGGCCGACAGCTGCTGGGCACGGGTGACGGCTTCGAGGCAGCCGCCGATGTCGCCGAGATTCAGCAGGCGAATACCCCGATTCATGATGATTGCGCCGCGAGTCTCGTCGGGGAGCTGGTCGAGGCGGCCGGGGTCGATCAGCTCGTCAGGGCCGCTCGCGGTCGGTTCGGCCAGCCATACCAGGAACGCCATCTGGACGATGTCGCCGAGTGCCTCCAGCCGGTCGGAGGCGTCTGCGTGGCGGGCCGCGGGGGCGATCGTTGCCCGTTGTGAGACCATCTCGTCGAGCAGCTGTTGACGCGAAGATCCCGCGAGCCAGGCGTCGACGAGTCCCACGAAGTAGTCGACGAGCCGGCTCTGCGCGTCGTGGAGGTCGTCGTCGCCTGCAAGCCGCTGGGCGGCGAAGTCGCGAATCGTCTCGAGCAAGCGGTACCGGGAGACCCCGTCGGGCCCCGCCTCGGGATCTCGCACGACGAGCGACTTGGACACCAGCCCGTCGAGGGCGTCGACCGTTGCCACCGACGACAATCCGCTCGTCGTCTCGATTGCGTCCATCGGGAAGTCGGACTCGAACAGCGCACAGCGGCTCAGCACGAGCTGCTCGTCGGCGCCGAGCAGGTCGTAGGACCAGGCAATGGTGTCCTCGAGGGTGTCGTGGCGTCGCCGTCGCCGTCGGCGACCGGTTCCCAGGTCAGCTCCGGCGTCGAGCCGGGCGATCACCTCGGTCGGCGTCAGCGTCCGGGCTCGTGCCGCGGCGAGCTCCACCGCCAGTGGGAGCCCGTCCAGGCGGGCACAGAGCGCAGTGATGTCCGTCGGATCGAACTGGTCGGGATCGACGCCCGTCGCTTCGACTCGAGCCCGGAACAGCTCGGCAGCTGGGCCGGCAGGATCCAGTGGCGGCACGGGGTAGACCGATTCGCCCTCGACCTCCAGCGGCTCCCGGCTGGTCGCGAGCACCTTGAGGTTCGGGCAGGACGAGAGCAGCTCGTCGATGCAGTCGGCGACTGCGTCGATCACGTGCTCACAGTTGTCGATGACGAGCAGCGGGTCGCGGGTGCCGATCGCCGTGACCGCCGCCGCAGTGGCGTCCTGCTCGGGTGCCGCTTCCACTGCGGTGGCCACCCCAGAAGCAACACCGCCTTGTTCGGCAACCGCGGTGAGGTCGACGAGCCGAACGCCGGCTTCGAATCGCGCCTGGGCGGCGCGAGCGGCCTCGAACGCACGACGGGTCTTCCCAGTGCCGCCCGCTCCGACGAGCGTGACCAGCCGCGACGATTGCAGCGACCGGTCCACGTGCGCCAGCTCCTGCTCGCGTCCGAACAGCTCGGTGCGGGCGACAGGAACGTCGCACGAGAAGACCTGGACCGCCCGCAGCGGCGGGAACGGCTCGTCGCCGAGTTGGTGAACGAGCTCTGGAGCCTCGACGTCGGCCAGCCGTCGCTCTCCGAGCAAGCAAACCCCATGGCCGGTCCCCACCAGCGAGGCCGAGACCTCCGAGAGCAGGACCTGACCTCCGTGGCCGGCCGACATGATCCGGGCCGCCCGGTTGACGGTCGGTCCGAAGTAGTTGCCGGCCCGTTCTTCGGCCGAACCGGTGTGGATGCCCATCCGCACCCGGAGCGGCTCAGGTGTCGGCCATGCGTACGCGCCGAACGCCGTCTGCGCAGAGGCAGCCGCGTCGACCGCGCCATCGACGGTCTGGAACGCCGCGGCGAAGCTGTCACCACCCAGCGCGAAGACATAGCCGCCGGCAGCTTCGATGCAGGACCGCAGAAGACGATCGTGGTCGGCGACCGCCCGACCCATCGCCCTGGGGTCTGCCTGCCAGGCACGGGTCGAGCCCTCGATGTCGGTGAACAGGAACGTGACCGTCCCAGTCGGCGTCGCTGTCTCCTCCATCGGGTTAGCATCTCATGCTGCAACGCACCTCGAAGAGGTCCCAACGTAACGGTCTATTCGTTGTGCCCGCAATCAGCTGTCGGAGTCCGTCAACTCCTCAGGCCAGGAAGTGCGCCCCGACCGAACGAAGTCGAAGCGACCGCCAACGCCAGACGACCCCGACGCCGATCACTCCGAGCACCGCCATCACTCCGGCGAAGACCACCCCGCCCCACGTCCAACGCGTGCCATGACTGGCTCGATGCTCTGGCCGGACATCGAAATCGACCCACGGTCCGGTCCGCCCGAGGACGAAGATCAGGACCCGTACCGCGTGCAACAGCGTCGCCAGGGCACCGACACGCAGCGGAAGCCGAGCGTGATGAGGGGCGTGCGACTTCCACCAGCGTGCAGCAGCGGCCACACTGACGACGTCGACGATCATCTCCATGACCGTCAGCGCCACGACCCACCGCTTGAGCACCACTCGAGCTCCACCAGCGAGCAACGCGACCGTCCGGTACAGGAGCACACTGGCGCCGCCGAGGAGCAGGCCCGCGCCGACGCCACTCGATCGGGCCGGCGATTCTCCCCGCTCAGACCCCACAGGAGTGCCTGGCAGCCTCAACGCCCACGCACGTCGCCGGTGCCGGCGATGTCGATGTCGGTGGACGGGTCGCCGAGGTACTCGACATCGCCCGAGCCCGAGATTCGAACGACGAGTTCATCGGTTGCGTTGACGATTACATCACCGGTCCCGGCGATGTCGATATCGGCCGTCCCCACCTCGAAGTCCTCGCCGGTGAAATCGCCGCTCCCGGTGATCGACAAATTGAGACCAACGCACTGGCCTGTCAGGTCGAGGTTGCCAGCCCCAGCGATCGAGGCGTCGAACGAGTCGCAGTCGAGGTTCATCGCCACGAGGTCGCCGCTCCCGACGATCGAGATGCCGTCAAAGGCGAGTGCGCCAATCGTGTAGACGATCGGCCGCGTCGGTGAGATCGACTCGCGCGTACGGAGTTCGAGGCGGCTTGTTTTGACCTCGCTCGACAGAAGTGGGAGGAGGTTGTCCTCCGCCTCGATCGTGAGTGACTCGGTATCGCCGACTTCGACGAAGATGTCACCACTCCCTTCGAGCAGGATCTGGTCGAAGCCGCCCACCGTCCGCTCTTCGGATTGCACCGTGCCTGAACCCTGCACCCCGTCAAGATCGCTCCCGCAGGCCACCGTCAGCAGTGCGGTCAGGATCACGGCACGAGCGAGGGTTGAGCGTCTGCGTCTGATCGTCATCATCGCACTCTCCCTTCCTGATCGTGTCTCCAGCGTCCTCCCGATCGCGGCTCCGGTGCAGGGCCGAACGTCGGAAGGTCGGTGTCGATCCGTTCTCGAGCGCATCCACTGTCGCCACAGCAGGATTCACCGGTCTCGAGCACACCGACCTGACCGCCGAGTACCGGGCGACCAAGACCGCCCGATCACCGCAGCGCCAGCCGCCGTGACCGATAGACAGCGCAGCGTGTGGTTCGGGCAACGTGTTGCTCCCCGGTCATCGCCACATAGTGCCGATGGCCTCTGCAGTTGTCCGGAGGTTGAGGGGTAAATGGTAGGTGTCGGGGTATCCGAAGCTACTGGGGTCGTCCATGCCGAGCATTCCTTCACAACTATTCAACCCGATCACAGACCGGGCCATGGAGTCGCTCTTCAAGGACTTCGACGTCGAACGGGCGCGTTCGCTGCTTGCGCGCATCGACGGTCTCTACCCCGCGCCGACCGGAGTGAGTATCGACCCGGTGGAACTCGCTCACTGCAGCGCCGAGTGGATCCGAACCGGCCGGCGCACCGACCGGGTGGTGCTCTATCTCCCCGGCGGTGGCTGGGCGTTGCGCAGTCCGCGCACGCACCGTCGCCTCGCCGCCGCGGTGGCAGAGGCAGCCAACGCCGACGTGATGCTGGTGTTCTACCGCCTGGCGCCGGAGCATCCGTTCCCGGCGGCGCTGGAGGACTGCGTCGGGGGCTACGAGCAGCTCCTGGATGACGGTGTTGCGCCAGATCGGATCGTCATCGGCGGCGATTCCGCCGGCGGCAATCTGGCCCTCGCGTCACTCCTCGCACTACGCGATGACGCGAAACCGTCGCCCGCGGGTGCGTTTGCCGTGTCGCCCTGTACGGACATGAGCTTCAGCGAAGGCGGTGCGCGCATCGAATTCGGCGACCCCGACGCGTTGTTTCCGGAGTCGGCCGATGCTCGCGAGAGCGATCCCCGCATGCTCTACGCCGCCGGAGACCAGACCGTGCTGGATCATCCGTACGCTTCCCCCTTGCGGGGTGACCTGAGCGGGCTCTGCCCTGTGCTGTTGCAGGTGGGCAGCACCGATTGGCTCCTCGATCAGTCGACCCTGTTCGCCGAGCGGGCGCGTGCGGCCGGGGTGGATGCCGAGGTGGAAGTGTGGAAAGGGCAACCGCACGTCTGGCACACCATGCCGTTTCCGGAAGCCCAGCAGGCGTTCGGACATCTCGGCGACTTCGTGCGCCGGTGCTGCCCGTAGGAGACCGGCGGGATGGAAGCGCAGAAGGGGAACAGACAAGAGGAGGACGAGATGGAACCGACCGGCGAAAAGTATCTCCGAGGGCTGCGCGAGGATCACGCCAGATTCTCCAGAGTGTTGTCGATGATCGGCCGCGACGCGCAACGCCTCCTCGATGAACCCGAGGCTGTCCTCCCGCTGTTCTCTGAAGCGGTGGACTACGTGGTGAACTATCAGAACATTCACCATCATCCCCGCGAAGAGATCATGTTCGCGAAAGTCGCGAACGCATCGGAAACACTTGCTGACACGTCAGCCCGATTGTCGCAGGAACACGAACTCACGGATCGTGCAGGTGAAGAGCTGCTCTCCACACTCGACCGGGCGTCTCACTCCTCCTCCCAGCGATCGACGCGCCAAGAACTGGCCCGCCGGCTGGAACGTTTCGCGCACTCGATGCGAGCACATATCGCACAGGAAGAGGAGATTCTCTACTCCGAAGCCTGGGACACGTTGTCGCCGGCAGATTGGGATGATCTCGCCGCCTCCGCACCCGATCCACTCGACCGCGCACAGGACGACCGCTATCCCTTGCTCGCTGACTACGTCAGCGGGGGACGGACGCACAGCACCGTGCAACTCGACAGCAGCCCGCTCGGCGAGGCGGTCGAATCAGGACTCGAACAGCTCTCCGCTGTCACCCGCCAGCTCGGAGCGGTCACCGCAACGGCCAGGCGACAGCAGCGGGAAGCCTGCGAGCTGACACTCGAATCGATGAGAGACATGCCGAACGTGCCGATGCTGCACCCGCAACAGGCACTCAGAGCGAGTGGGGAAAACGCGCAAGCGTTCACCGCCGCCTACGTGCGCTGGCTTCGGGAGTGGCGCGACGTTCTCGGTGACTCGGATTGAGCGCGGAATCGGGTCTGGCTACGGCGGGCCGGACGTACAGCGGCGGCCCACCGCCGTCACGGCAACGTGGGCGACTCCCTGATCGGGCCGAGGTTCACCCGTGGTGCCGGTTGGGGCCACGCATCTTCGCGAAGCAACTCTCAGCACCAGCCCGCTCGTAGCGGCACAGATGCCGATCCCTCTGCAAGCCGTCGCTTCTCCGGTTCACCGTTCGTCGTTGCGACAAACCTGTCTACGAGCCAGCTGCGATGCGCTCGAGTTCGGCGACGAGTTCGTCCAGCTTGGGCTTCTCCGACTCCGGGATGGTCAAGGAGAAGATCGTCGAACACGCCAGCAAGACGTCGTACTTCTGCTCCTGATCGCGCTCTTTGCGTTTCTTCTTCTTGGGTGACACGCGTACCTCGCGGAACGTGCGAGCTGGATTGCGGACGGACTCCTCCTTGCCGTCGTGACGGAACTTTGCCACCGACGCTCCGTCGAAGAGCAACGACTCGCCGCTGTCTCCTTTGATCTCGATCATCCGACTACCCCTTTCACCGAGTCCACGGTTCGGCCGACCGTCGTCACCGTCCGGTCAAAGCGTCGCGCATCCGCAAGCGGTGCGGGAAGAGGCGAATGTCGGTTCCGTTCCCGCCAGCGGACGTCCGCATCACGATCGGCTGTCGGACGGGGTGCAGGTCGTCCTCAGCCCGTCCCGTGTCGGAGCTCAAGCGTGGCGCGGATAGGCCGGGTTGCCCCAGATCCGGTCCTCGACGTCTCGTTCCTGGTTTTTTCGGTAGGCCATCCCGCTGAACAATCGAACTGCCCAGTACATCGCTGTCGTGCGGAAGTCGGTAGCGCCCTCGGCGCGCAGGATGTCCCGGAAGATCTCGTCGGCGCGTTTGCGGTCGTAACCGTCTTGGTAGTACAGCCAGTCGTGCACGATGCCCGCCCACCGCTGCGGTCCCTCGAACGGCTTCCAGCCCGTTAGCTTCTGAGCGAACTTCGGGATCGATGCGCCGTCGGTCGTGAATCCGATTGGCACCGTGATGACCTCGCCTTCGTTGACCCCGACGACCAACGGCGCTCCGAGAATCCATGTGAGATCGTCACCTTCCAGCACGACCTGCCCGACGGCCTGCTTCACGAGATCGACCCGCGCGAACTCCTGGTCGGTCGGTCGAGCGGTGATGACGACGTTCGGCATGCGGGTTCGTTTCGATGATTCACGACCAACGCAGCCGTCGTCAAGTGCGTTGCCGTCCACGACGCGCGTCGCTCCTTGTTTCGTGGACGGCGACGCTCTGGACTGCTCGCCTTCATCTCCGCGGGGAACGAGGCCCGGGTGTCAGTTGCCCGTCCCCGGCCGCAGGCGTTCGCGCCCGGGGTTCGGCGGCTTGGTTGCGCTGCTACTGGGCTGTCGCGCGGTTGATGGTCCGGTAGACGGTGGGACGCGAGACCGAGAACAGTTCGCCGAGGTCGGTTCTTGAAGGCGAGATGATTGTCCAAGAGGCACACGCCGCTGGGCTGCGGGCAGAACTTGAAGCTCCACTTCTCGGCGGCGCACTCCTGCGTGTCGACCGTGTTGGCTATTCGTCCGCGTCGTCGCCCGTCAGGTCTTCCACGGTCAGGGCGATGCCCAAGCTGACGGCGAGCTCCCCGATCGAATCGAGCACAGCGTCGAGGTCGGCCCCGACCGGCACGGTCAACTGGGCGGTGATCTCGAACCGCCTGCCACCATCCTTGCCTGGCAAGTCGGTGACCGTGCCCAGACGCGAGATGCTGATTCCGAATTCGCTGATCGCTGTGGAGATCTCATGGACGACGCCCGGTCGGTCATCACCGGTGAGTCGCAGGCGCACCTCATCGGCGTCGGGTGCAACGGTGGGTTCCTCGACCTGCTGGGCCGTAACGTGCAGACCCTGGTCACGCAGTATCAGCAGGTTGGTGAGGAGTTCGTCGACCCGGTCGTCGCCGACCTCCACCACCACGACGCCAGCGAACGTTCCAGCGATCTCGGCCAACTCGCTGCGCTTCCAGTTGCCCTCGTGAAAGCGAACCACGTCGGCCAGTGACGCAACGACACCTGCCCGGTCGCGCCCGATGATGGTCAACACCAGTTCGATCATCCCGTCACTATGACACGCAGCGCAGATTCGCGATCAACGGTCGAGGCGCTGAAAGGCGATACGGGCGGGATCAATCATTGGCACGTGACGTCATTGATCGCTGTGCGAGTCAACGACGTGAGTCGCCTCGGAACCTTCGTGTCGCTGCCCACGTCGGCCATCGAGGAATCGTGTCAACTCGCAGCGAGTGGCGGGTGATCGAAGGCGATCAATACTGCCCTCGATCGGAGCACCTTCGAGCCGAGCAAGACGGCACGTCTTCGGGCGGCCACCTGCTCCAGAACGCGCGATGTACTCAGCATCGAGTGGCCTACCCGGTGTCGTGTGGTGGCACGACTACTTCTACCCGTCGCGTACGATCGAATCTCATGGGTGCCCACGTCATGGACGTTGTCGGTGCCGTCGCGATGCTCGACTCCCTGGAAGCCAACGAGGTCGAAGTCTGTGTCGGAGGCGGCTGGGCCGTTGATGCACTACTTGGCGAACAGACTCGCGAACACAGCGATCTTGATCTGTGGATTCCGGCGGCCTCTTTCGAGCGCGCGGTCGCCGCGTTCGTCAGTTGCGGCGTGGATCGGTTGTACCCGTGGGGCGATGAGCGCCCGTGGAACTTCGTACTGCACGACGGTGCACGCCGGCGCGTCGATCTTCACCTGTACGAGACGCTCACGAGTGGCGAACTGCACTATGGCGGGGTCGAGTCCGACGAGACGTTCCCGGCCGACGCGCTCCGGGGCACCGGCATGATCGGCGCCAGCCCAGTCCGCTGTGAGGCGCCGGACTGGTCGGTGCGATGGCACACCGGCTACCCGCCACGGCCCGAAGACCACCATGACGTTCAACGACTTTGTTCAATGTTCAACATCGAGGTTCCTGTGGGCTTCCGATAACCCGCCCGATCGGTCAGGAGCTCTCGGCCCAATCTGACGTCATCACGGAATGCTCAGGACATCATTGCTCTCGACGCCCGAGAAGCGCACTGGATCGGCACGGATGCGCTCGAATCGGGTGCGCGAGAACGTGCGTTGGCGGGATCGGACGACAAGCACCGTCGAGAGCTGATCATCGTGCCGGATCGGGGCTTGTCTCGTGTGGGTTGGCGTGAGCGTTCCAAGCCGGTCATAGGACGGGGGAACAGCATCGTCGCCATGTCTCAATCGAGAGAGAAACCGCGTCGATACGGCACCACGACACGTTCCTCGACGAAGCCCAATGAAGCGTAGAGCCGACGTGCGGCTCTGTTCTCGGCTCGAACAGTGAGATGGGCATGAGTGGCCCCGGCTTCCGCTCCGCGACGCATTGCTTCTGACACGAGCCGGCGACCGAAACCTCTCCCGCGTGCGTCGAGGGCGACTCCGAGGAAGTCGATGTAAAGCGAGCCGTCGCCTTGTATTTCGGTAGCGATGTAGCCAGCGACTCGCTGGTCACTTGCTTCGGTGAACTGTCGGTCATATTCGGCGATCAGTCGAGTTCGATTGTCAACTGGGGCCACCAATCCGACACCAGGTGTGTGCGTTCCCGGGAACAGCGCGTCGTGCAACTCGCGCACCGGACTGCGATGTGGGTCAGCAAGAGCGACGATGTCATCGTCGCCTTCCCATCTCGCATCGGCGAACGGCGCAGTGCGCAACACCGCGGATGGTGCGCCAGCGACGAAGCCGTGACGGCGGGCGAGCGATGCGAAACACCTCGATCGCTCGTCTCCAACGATTTCGTGTTCGGCGTACCCGCCGAGTGCGTCCATGGCGACGGCGAGCAACCGATCGAATGTGCGGTCTCGCTGGCCCGCTGGGCATCGATCGAGGCCGGTGATCGTCGGGCCCCACCACCACACGCGACTCATCTCGTGGTCGGTCTCGGCCAACAGCCAGCCCTTGATTCTTCCTTCGTCGTCGAGGTCGAGCCAGGCTGCCGACGTCCAGTCGCCACCCGCCGGACCGACGACGTCGACAATGTCGCTCGCGATCGACGAAGCGTCGTCGCCGAAATAGGCGCAATACCTCTCCGGATCGGCTTGCGCATCAACGGCGGCCTCGGTCATCGCTGCGAGGTCTTGTTCACCGGCGAAACGAACTTCGGTGGTCACCGGCCAATTCCAGCAGACGTTGAATGACTTCGCTCGCTCAATTTCGTTGACAGCGCATCTCGCCTCGATCAACATCTCGACAACGTCCGCCTCTCGAGCGCGTCGTGCAGCATGCCCGACGCCGCTGGCTGCCGACCTTCGGTACTGCTGCCTCAGTTGTGGAACCCCAACCGGACGTGCCGGCGATGTGTGGGAGCTTCGACGGCCAATTGGGTAGCGCATATTCCCACCTCGTCGAGGGAGCGCAGCCGTCCGAGATCGGCATCCCTGAAGAGTGTTGGTTTGTCAAGCAGGGATCTTCGGTGCTGGGAGTCGGTGTGTGGGCGCGTCGAATCGAACCCGTCATCGGGCGGGTTCGTGATGGGTGTTGGTCAGGTTGGTGTCCGGTGCACAAGAGCACGATGTCTCAACGGAGTGCCCACATATCGCTCCAGCTCTTCAGGGCGGCGACACGCTTGGGTTCGGCACGACTGCGCGGAATGCGAGACTGTCGGGCATGACATTCGGTCAGCAGTCAGGCCCACCCGCCCCTGCGAACAAGCTTCGCGAGCTGCTGGCGCTGCTGCACGCTGCCGGCCACACCGACTTCCGTGATGCCCGCGGTCCAATGGGATTCACGCAGCGCCAAGCCGGTGGCAAGTTCACCCGGGACGAGGCGGACGCGTTCATCGAACAGCTGGAAGAAGCGGCGTACGACGAGAGCCAGCCGCCTCCTCTCACGCGTGCGATAGGCCCGTCGGCTGCCGAGCGGGCGTTGCGAGATGTCTCGTCCGAACTGCTCGCCGCGGAGCTGCAGCGTCGCGGCTGGATCGTCGCCGAGCCATGAGCGACGCGGCTCCACGGCACCGCTGAGCGGCTGCCGCTGCGCCCGGCGATGAGACGGCCGAATGGAGATCCGCTCCTGAGATGATGGCGGCCGGCGGCCGGCACGAGCAGAGGCAAGGCGTCCCAAAACACCCATATCGCCCCTGCTCCCGCCCCGCAGTACCCCCTCGCGTACGACACGTTCGATCGGTCCGACAGTCCCATAATGCTCAACCGGTTGGGCGTCGAGGGGCGTCACCCAACGCCTAATACACGTGTGATCTTGACGGCATCCATGAGGGGGTCCGGCGGGTGCTGGGAGGGTGGTGCGATGAACCAGTTCCCGTGTCTGATCCGTTCTTCGAGCCCGGGTGGGGAGGCCCGTTACGTACTCGGCGACCCGTTGGTCGATTCGTACTTGGCGTTCGTGGCGGGGCGGTGCCGTGCGAACACGTTGCGGGCGGTTGCCCATGATCTGAAGACGTTCTTCTCGGTCGTCGGGAAGGCTCCTGTCGATGTCGTCGCGGCGGACGTGTTCGGCTTCATCGCCGAACAGCGCGGCGACCGGAGTGTGGTGCGGATCGGTGACGGCGAGTCCGGGTTGTCGGCGCGCACGATCGCCCGACGGTTGTCGTCGATCTCGGGCTTCTACGCCTATTTGGTTGCGCGTGGCGACACCGCGGTCACCTCGAATCCGGTCCCGCGTGGGTTGTCGACGCGTCGTCGTGGTGGGCGTCGGCGCCAGGTGCCATTGGTGCGGGTGCCACGCACCCTCCCCAAGATCCTCTCGCCCGGTGAGGTGACCGCGCTGTTGGGGGCGCTGCGCACACACCGGGACCGGGCGATGGTTCTCGCGATGGTGTTGGGTGGGTTGCGTCGTTGCGAAGTCCTCGGCTTGCGCCTGGGCGATGTCCAGGTGCCAGAGCGGTCGTTGTTCATCGCCGAGGGCAAGGGTGGTCATCAGCGGGTGATCCCGATCTCCAACACGTTCTTTGTCGTGGTCGGCGACTACCTCCGCCACGAACGTCCCCGCGACGCCGACACGGATCGAGTGTTCGTCGCGTTGAAGGGGCCAACACGTGGCCGGCCGCTCACCGCCGATGGGATCGACACGATCCTGCGGGGCGCCCGCGACCGAGCCGGACTCACGAAGGCGACGTGTCACCAGCTGCGCCACACCTGCTTGACCCGGCTTCGCGAGGCCGGCATGGAACTCGAAGCAGTCCAGGCCCAAGCCGGCCACGCGTCGATCGAGTCGTACGCGCATCTACCTCCACCTCACCAACGACTGGCTCGCCGCCGAGTACCGACGAGCAACCGAACGCATCGACGCCGACGCCGCAGCGGAGCTGCGCTCGATGCAGGAGATCAACCAATGAGCGCCATCGCTGTCACCGACAACGTCGAGCCGTGGATCCCGAGTCCAGGGTCGGACCGCGAATGGCCCGAGCTGTCGATGCAGGCGCCGCATCTGGTCGTCACGATGCGCCGCTACCTGCTGCAACTCACCACGTTCCTCGCTCCCCGCAGCGTGGATGCCGCCGATCTCACGCTGCGCCAGTTCGCCCGCTGGCTCCTCGGCAACACCGACGCCAGAGTGGTCGGCGACATCACCCGGGTTCATGTCGAGGACTACAAGGTCTGGCTCGCTGCCCAACCCGGCACCAAGACCCCAACGCTCGCGAAGAACACCCAGCGCCAACGGCTACGCATGATCCGAATCTTCTTCGAGCGCCTCATCGAATGGGACTGGCCCGACGCACCCGGCCGGAACCCGATCCTGCACGGCGACATCCCACCGCGCCCCGAGCCGATCCCGAGGTTCCTCACCGACCAACAAGCCGCCTCCTTCATGGCTGCCGCCAAGCAACACCCGCTGCCGCGCTACCGGCTCGTCGCCCAAGTCCTCGCCCGCACCGGGCTACGCGCCAGCGAGCTCTGCCGACTCGACGCTGACGCCGTGGCCCGGATCGGCAACGACGGCTACTGGCTCCGCGTCCCGGTCGGCAAACTCCGCAACGACCGCATGATCCCCCTCCTCGCCGACCTCGTCGAACTGTTCGCCGAATGGACCGCCACCAACGCCGAACACATCCGAACCTCCGGCCGTCTCCTCGCCGACGGGCACGCACCCATCGACCGGCGAACCGTCCACCGCATCGTCGCTCGCATCGGGCAGATCGCCGGCATCGACGACATGCACCCACACCGGCTCCGCCACACCCTCGCCACCCAAGCCATCAACCGCGGCATGCGCCTCGAAGCCATCGCCGCGTTACTCGGCCACCGCTCACTCGAGATGACCCTCGTCTACGCCAAGATCACCGACCGCGTCGTCGCCGACGAATACGCGGCGGTCTGCGAACAGATCGACGCTCTCTACGCGACCGCCGCGACACCCGGCGCCCTCCCCGCCGAGATCGAGACCAAAGCCATGGCCCGCCTCCGCCAAGAAACCCACGCCCGCATGCTCGGCAACGGCATGTGCACACGACCCGTCGAGCTCGACTGCCGGATGGAAACCATCTGCGAGACCTGCGCCTACTTCGACACCGGACCCGAATTCGTCCCCGTCCTACTCCGACAACGAGACCACGCCCGCGCACACCAACAACCCGACCGAGCACACCTCTTCGACAACCTCATCGAACGAACCGAAACGACCTCTTGACAGCGATCACACGTATAACGCCGGATCAGGGACGCATAGCGACATCTGCCGCAGCGCCAAAGACCCGTCCTGGATCCGGCAGCAAAGCGCGTGTGCCCCACGACCGCGTCGACCGTCGCGGCAGCCGAACGTTTCCGAGCACGTGATCGCTCGCCGACGTGCGGTTCTCGGGCGGTCTGAACGTTGAGAATCGTTCGCTGATATGAGCGCGGCGGTTGGTGTCTCGCCGGCACTGCGGTCAGCGTGTCGTCGCTTGCGTCTGGCTATGACCACCTGACCGCCATGCGCACCGAGACCTTCCTGTTCTGTAGAGCGGCGGGCTGCCGAAGGTGGCCTCAGCCGAGAAGATCTCGGTTCAGAGTGTTCGAGGGGCGAACGAAACGCCGCGACGGCAGCGACACTGACGCCATGAGTGACTTGTGGGACGAGACTGACGACGGCGATGTCTCACCGATCTGCACTGCGTGCGGCGTGAGCGCACTGCCACCTGAGGCGCCCGGCGAGCCATCGATGTGCGAGAACCCCAACTGCTCAGCATTCGGCGAGCTGATGGGCCGATGACCGCGGACCAAGTCGCTGCAGCGTTGAGTAACGAGGTCGGCCGGGTCGAGGGTGTCACGTACATCGTTGACCCCGCCGATCCGCGTCTCGACGACTATCGCGAGCTGAACAGCATCGCGGTGCGTGCCGAGATGGAAGGCGACGAGTATTTCATGGGCGAGGGATATGTCCCGATCGACCGGATGCTCGACTCGGGGCATCGCATGCGTTCGGTTCTGCTCCACCCCAAACGTCTCAAGCGGTTCGTTCCCACGATGTCTCAGCCTGAGATGGCCGGGGTGCCCGTCTATGTCGCCGAGCAAGCAGTCCTTGCCGAGGTCGTTGGCTTCAACATGGACCGGTGTTGTCTCGCGTCCGCCTTCCGCGCTCCCATGCCGACCGTTGCTGAGTTGGCGAGCACGTGCCGGCGTCTGGTCGTGCTCGAAGCGCTCAACGACGATCAGAATGTGGGCGCAATCGCCCGAGCTGCGCGTTCGTTTGGCATCGACGGCATGGTCATCAGCCCCACCTGCAACGATCCGTATCAGCGGCGCACGGTCAGAGTGAGCATGGGTGAGATCCTGCATGTCCCGGTGGCCCAGGCAGGCGCCGATGATTGGCCGAGCGCCCTGCACACGCTTCGCGACGCCGGCTTTGAGACCTGGGCCCTCACTCCTGATGCCGACGCGGTCGACCTCTGGGACATGGACGTTCCCGATCGGGTCGCGGCCGTTCTTGGCGCGGAAGGCCATGGCCTGGAGGTCGAGACGATGGACGCGTCGACTCATCGCGTTCGGATCTCGATCTCGACAAACGTCGACTCGCTCAACGTTGGCCACGCTGCGGCGATCACGTTCGCAGTGATCGGTCGCCCGGCGCGGGCCCGATGAAGTGCCCGTGCTCCATATTCGCGGCGCCGGTCTCAGACCCGTCCGGAACCGGCACACGCGATCGCCCGACCAGGGTCAAGGAGATTCGGTGTCGCTGCGCGCGTTCTTGAGCGCCAGACCGAGCGCCGAGGTGCTGATCTCGGACGGTTTGCGCCCGTCACGGAGGTGGGATCATGCGCCACCAGGTCAACACCCCGGCCTCCCACAGGCCGCCCGCGGTGCGGCGCTTTGTCGACACACCAGCAACGCCGTTGTCGATCGGCTCCGAGTCGCGGAATGTGCCCAAGAGAACCGGTTTCCCTCGCCACGCGACCCAATCGGATCGAAACCCAGTCACGGAAGCTGGAGCAGCATCGTTCGTCGAGCCGAACTCGAGACGCACGATGGGCCGACGCGGTCGACCCGGTTTGTGTAGCGCGGGTCGGCTGTCAGGGCTCAGATGTAGTACCCGGCGACGTCCAAGATGAAGTGAGTCGAACCGCTCGGCCCCCCCGAGTAGACCTTCACCTGGCGGCTGTCGTCGAGCTTCACGACGCTGCCGTTGGCCAGATTCTGGCCTGACTCCGACCAGTTGATCGTGGACGCGCCGAGCGCCGTCGAACTGCCCGGGGCGACACTCAGGAAGCCGCGGCCCACGGTGCCCGTGATCGTCAGGTTGAACGCAATAGCTGTCGCCCCCTTCGGGACGAGGTCGGCAACGGTGACCGCTCCGGTCGAGAGATCGCGCCCATCGGCGACACTCACGGTTCGCGTTGCGCCCGAGGCAAGCGTTCCACCACCCGGGAGTGGACGTCGCGAGTCGTACACGCGGGTCGGCTCGACAGGATGGAGCGATCCGGCGGTGCCCGGACCTGCGAGCTTTCGCCAGCGCCCGGGGATTCCTCCTCCAACGCACGCCCAGAAGTCGGACTCGAAACCCACTGCGTCGAGACGGTGGATGTCGATCTCGCCGGCGTCGTGGGGGTCGGTTCGAGCAGGCGGCGCGGTGCCCGCCGCGGGCGGGAAAAACAGTGCGGCTACGTCGCCCGATGCGATCACACCGTAGTCCGTTCCGTTCCCCGAGACGCCGGTTGTACCGCTGCCGACCACACCGAAACCATTCGCCGAGGACCCACTCACTGCTGTTCCAAAGCCGTCGTGCCGCCCGCGCACTCCGGCCGCGGCCGCCGCGCCGCCCGACGCGCGGCCGACAACGCCGCTCGCGCTGTCGGCGTTGACGTTGGTGTACCCGTATACACCGCTCGGTTGTCCGTCATCTGTGGTGGCGCCGGCGATCGCCGACGGATAGCTGCTGGAGGTGGTGGAGAACGTGGTCCCGACCTGAAATAGGAATGCCGATCCGCCACTTGGGCCCGTGAAATTGGCACCGGTTCGGCCGGTCGTTGCTTTCGTGGAACCGAGCGTGATGTCGTTGGGGTCATCGGCTGCGACCGGCTGAGCGCCGCTGAGTGCCACGACGGCTCCGCCAACGGCTGCGCCGGCAGCCGCCTTCATCCACTGCCGCCGGCCGACCGCGGCGCGCATCGGCGGCTCGTTTGTCAGGATGCCGGTCACCTCTTCCGCGCGCTCGGCGCGGAGGTCGTCGATTTCAGCCTCCAGCCGATCGAGATGAGCGCGCAGCGCGTCGAGTTCGTCGCGGTCGGTCATGAGATGGCTCCTTGCTCGTGGTTCGAGCAGAACCTTCGCACATCAAGCCGGCATCGTGCGTTGAATTGCAGTGCGTCAGAAGTCGTGGATCGCGGCCGACGCCTCGGCCCTCCGCAGGCGTGCACACCAGCAACCGTGTGGGTGGCAGGTCGCGGATGCTCGACGCTGCGGTCGCTGATGGTCGTCCGTGCGAACAGTCTGTCGGACTCAACCGATCGGGGGAACCCCGCACATTTTGCCGCCAAGATCACCGCCCTCACCGACCCGGCGCGCTGCATCACAGCGCCGATGCGGCGCGCGATACTCACCGCGCCGCGAGGGCCATCTGGCCGAGCAGATCCGGCAGCGGAGAGCGCCCATCAACGTGTCGCTGACCCGACCGGCCCTCCGCACGATCTCGGACGGGTCTCAGCCGCTCTCCGAAGCGTGATTATGCGCCGGATCGAGGTTCGGGACCTCCAACAATTCGCCGGCGAGCGGCGCGTGTCGGATGGATCTGATCCACGATCACTTGTGGGTGCCAGTTCAGGAGCAACCCGATCGAAAGTCCTGTCGAGGGACGACTTGACAAGGTAGTGCGATATCGTAATAGTTGTAGTACGATATCGCATGACCCAGGAGGACGATCACATGACCGCACACAACACCAGAAGCACCACCGAACAGACCAGCAAGCACAGGACTCCGCTGAGTCAGCCAGACGACCGAGGCGGTCCGATCGGGACACTCGCCGCCTCAATGCGTCAGCTCGGCCGACGGGGAATCTGGATCGCGAGCACCGCAGTCTTCCTGGTCTTCGCGGGCGTGTTCTTCGCATCGTCTGCACCGTTCGCGATCCCCGAGGTCGCAGCGGCCTGCGGGCAGCGACCCCCCGACATGCGGTTCTTCACCAGCGCCAGCGACATCACGAGCTTCCTGGACGCCTGCGGCCCGACCGGACGCGACACGTATCGGAACATGCAAGTGGCCGACCTGATCTACCCCGCGGTCGTCGGTCTGTTCCTGGCGTCGTCACTCGCACTCGTGATCGGCCGCCTCTCGCCCCGCGGCTCGAATGCGGTCTGGCTGGCGGCGATCCCCCTCGTGGCCAGTTCGCTCGACTACGTCGAGAACATCTTCGCCTGGTTCGCGCTCGCCCGGTACCCCGCCTCGGCCCCCACGGACGCCGTGCTCGGATACGCCTCAGCCGCCAAGCACGCCACGTCCTGGGCCACCGGCATCCTGCTCCTCGGAGCCCTGGCCGTCCTCGGCGTGCAGCTCGTCCGGCGGCGGATACGGCCGATCCATGACCCAAGTGAGTCCCGCTCCACCGGTCGCCGGGCGCTATCGGCCTAGCCTCCAACCCGTGTCCGAGCACTCGCCCGAAGCGGAAACCGCCGCCAACAAGATCGACCCCGGACTCACGAACGTCCTTTTCGACGTGTGGCTCGTGTCCCGGGCCGTGCACGCATTGATCGACGATGCCATCGGTCCGTCGGGCCTCGACGCGGACGAGTTCGCCATCTACTCCGTTCTCGCCTCCGACACAGCCATGACACCCTCGGAGCTGGCCGACTGGATGGCAGCGCCTCCCACGACGGTTTCGAGCTACGTCAAGCGCTTCGAGCGGCGCGGCCACGTCCGTCGCGTCCCCAATCCAGAGGACCGCCGCTCCTACCGTCTCGAACTGACCGCGACGGGTCGCCAAGCTCACCACGCCGCCGGCGCGCTCTTCCGACCCGCGCTCGATCACGTCAACGAGGCACTCGAAGACAGCGCCGGGGACACGCGCCGACGACTCCTGGAACTCCGACGCGTCGTAGACACCCTTCCGGCCGCCGCAAGAGACCCGCAGACATGACCACTTCGACGAAGACACCGGACGCCCGCACGTTCTCGCGCACCTCGCAGCCCGAAGAAGTGCCGATCTCGCGCAGTCTGGGCTGCTGAGTGGCGGCGGTGATCTGAGCGGCTACTCGGCGTTCACGGATTGGCCGTAGCGCTGGCGAGCGGCTTCGCCCGAGGTGTCGACCATGGCTCCGATGGACGCCCACGAGTGTCCGTCGTGGCGACCCGACAGGGCACGACGACGATCAAACCCGTCGCGACGCGCGTCGGGAGCGGACGATGAAACAACTGATCCGACACGGCAGAGAGCCAATCTCGGACCCTGGCCAACGTCTCATTCGCCCCGCCCCCGCACGAGCGGCGAAGCTGCCAGCACTCCGCAGATTGACGTTCGCTACAGTCGAGCGATGTCTTTGTCTGGATCGCTCGACCTCGATTTCACACGGGCCCAGTTCCCCGCGTTCGCCGTTCCCGGCAACAAGGGTCAATCGTTCTTCGATTGCGCAGCAGGTTCCTACGCCTGCAGACAGACCATCGACGCGCTCGGCGAGTTCTACACCGAGACGAAGGTCCAGCCCTACTCGCCGTTTGGCCCATCACGCGAGGCCGGTGAACAGATGGATCGCTCGCGGCGCCGTTGGGCTGAGGCGCTCGGTGTCGACACCGACGAAGTCGTGTTCGGCCCCTCTACGTCGATGAACACTTACGTCCTGGCTCAAGCGTTCGGAGACGTGCTCGGCCCGGACGACGAAGTCATCGTCACCAACCAGGACCACGAAGCCAACACCGGCGCCACTCGGCGGATGGCCGAGCGGGTCGGCTGCACTCTGCGTGAATGGCGGACCGACCCCGACACCGGCCTGCTCGATATCGACGACTTCGAGTCGTTGCTCAGCGAGCGGACCCGGCTGGTCACGATGCCCCACGCATCGAATATCGTGGGCAAAGAGAACGACGTCGCTCGAGTCTGCGAACTCGCCCACCGCGTGGGCGCCCGGGTGATCGTGGACGGCGTCTCGTTCGTCCCCCACGGCATTCCCGATGTCGCTGCGATGGGTGCTGACATCTACCTGTTCAGCCTCTACAAGGTCTTCTCCGTCCACCAGGGCGTGATGGTCATCCGACGCAGCCTGTCGGAGGAACTCTCGAATCAGAGCCACTTCTTCAACGCGTCGGAGCCTGACCTCCGTCTGAACCCAGCCGGCCCGGACCACGCACAGGTCGCGTGCTCCGACGCGGTACTCGACTACATCGAGACCGTTCACACCCACCACGAAGGACCGGCAGAAGCCTCGCTGCGAGAACAGTGTGCTGCGGTGACCGAACTGTGGCAGCGCCACGAGGACTCGCTGACGCCAACGCTCCTCAACGCCGTGCACAGCAATGATGCGTTCCGGCTCCTCGGCCCCGACACGCTCGACGCAACACCCGGTCACCGCTGCCCGACCGTCGCGTTCTCACCCACCTCGATGGAACCCGGCGATGTCGAGGCGGCACTCATCGAACGCGGCGTCCAGACGAGCGCCCACCACTTCTACGGGTGGCGGGTCCTCGAGGGCATGGGCGTCGACCCGACACGCGGATGCGTGCGGCTCTCGTTCGTCCACTACACGTCAGCCGCCGACATCGAACGCGTCGCCACAGCGCTGGCCGAAATCACCTGACGCCGGTCCGCTGGACCTCCGGGTGACAATCGCCAAGGGCCTCCGGACTCGCCGACCATTCAGCATTGGGCAAGTCGGAACACGATTGGTCTGCTCCAAGAGCTCCGCTGACGACAAGTGACCCGAGTGCGTTCTCCGAGTCTGAAGCGTGGACGATCAGAATCACCCAGCCGTCAGCCGTCGATCCCGGCGCTATCCGGCGTTGGAGAGTACACCGACCCTCGTCGATCGCCCCCGCACGATCGTGAGAGCGCCTCTCCGATCCGAGGCGCCAATTGAGGTCGACGGTGGAACGCCGAGAGGACCGAACCATCGTCACCATCGTCTTGTCACTTGGCGTACCGGTCGTGGCGATGGGCATGATCGGTGCACACAGAGAGGCGCCCGATGGCTGCAACGACCAAATACAAACTCCTCGCAGTTGCGAAGAAGGAGTATGACAAGCTCGACAAGCTGCTCGCACAGGTCCACGAGCAAATGGCGCTTGTCAAGGATGAGGACGACACGTCGATCAAGGACGTCGTTGGCCATCGCGCGCACTGGATCAGCCTGTTTTTCGGCTGGTACCACGACGGCCTCGACGGAAAGGAGGTCTTCTTTCCCGCTGAGGGCTACAAATGGAACGACCTGAAGCGGTACAACGCCGCTCTTCGAGCGGAACAGGCCGATCTCGACTGGGAAACAGCCTGCTGCGACTTGCGGGACGCACACAACGAACTGATCGAGTTCATCGAACGGCGTTCCGATGGTGATCTCTACGGCGGACCAATGACCGGCGCAAACAACAAATGGACGCCTGGCCGCTGGGCAGAAGCAGCCGGTCCCAGCCACTACCGATCCGCTGCCAAGTACATCAGAGGACGCCTGAAGACCTGATCCGGGTGATGGTCGTGATCTCGACGTAGCCGACCAGACATCCGAGTCGAGACACGGTCTATGTGGGGATTGACCTGCACCGGCGACGCTCCGTCGTGGTGGTGCTCAACGCCGATGGGGATCGGGTGTCGTGGTCGAGGATCGACAACACGCCCGCCGCGTTGCTTGACGGATTCAACGCTCCACAGGTATGCCGTACTGGCCGGTCTGGCCATGGTTCGATGGCGACGGTGATCCCGACCGCCTCTGCGAGGTCGACGAGTGCCATGTCCCGGCTTTCGAGCAGGTCGTCGAGGTGGCAGTGGATGCGGTGCGGTGCTGGGTCAGCCATCAGCAGAGCCTCAGATCGTCGCGTCGAGTTCGTCGCGCACGGCCACACCTTGGTGCCAGATCGATGCGAGGGCTGCGATGACCAACCCGATGATGATCGGGATGAAGTCGATCGTGAGTTCGAAGTTGAAGATCAGCTGCGGCCGAGCGCTGCAGGATGATCATCCGAGCGACCCCGGCGATGAGGCTGACGACGAAGCCGACACCGATGACGAGTCCCGAGATGCGACAGAGTCGCCGTTCGTTCTCGACGGTAAACGGGTCGCCGGTCCTCGTCGAGCGGGCCATCTCGCGAACTGGCCAGTCCCGGACCCTGGAGAGCCGCGGCTGCCGCCCGCAGCTGAGCCGGCTCTGCCACCGAACGCCGACCAGCTCCCAGCCGTGCCCACACCTGTTCCACAGTCACGGAAGCCGAAGCGTGGCGGTAAGGCGCTCAAGATCGGCGGCGGCATCGTTGCCGGTCTGGTCGCTTTGACGGTCTGCGAGCGTGTCGATCAGGGCGCGGTGTAGGCCCAGGACGCGGCTACGAACTGGTTGACGTTGTCGGTCCCGTTGGGGAAGAAGGCCAACTGGAACCCGGCGTCGGCGAGGGGGTAGCCCGCGTTTCCAAAGAGCTGGTTCGTCGCCATACCGCTCGAGTTGACGAGGTAGATGCAGACCTTGCCGGCCGGGGCCGTCGGTGCGAAGCCGCTACCTTGACACAGGGGGTCGCCGTCACCGGTGACGCCAGGCTGATTGAAGTTGACCATGGTGTCGACCAGCGGCACGGGTGCGCGTCCGGGGAAGGCGACGTCCAATCGGTCGGGGAACGTGTCGGTCGAGCCGTGGCTGTCCCAGATGAGGTTGCCGGTCACGGTGACACCCGAGGGGATGGTTCCGTCGAAGACGAGGTTCTCGACCTCGGTCTCGGTGTAGTAGCGGTCGTCGTGGTTGTGGTTGTCGTAGTAGCCGTTGATGTCGACGAAGACGTCGACGTTGCCGCGGTTGTTGTAGATCTGGAAGGTCTGGGTGGCGGTGACTTCGGTGGTGACGGCGTTGAAGACGCGTGTTCCGGGTTCGGGGTTGAGCGCTGATGCGGTCGGTCGCTGTCCGTCGGACCAGATCGTGATGAACGAGTTGCTCGTCGCGTTGAGTGCGGTGACGTTAAGGGACAGTGCGGTGGCTGTGGCGGGGATCTGGCCGCTGCAGTCGGTGCCGGCTTGTTGGGCGTCGACGGTGATCGTTTCGGCGGGGCCGAGCGGCGTGGACCTGGGTCCGACGTTGTCGGGTGCGGCCCGGGTGTCGGCGATGCGGCAGGTGTCGATGGGGACGAGGACGGGTCGGTCACCGCTGGTGACGTCGGCCGACGCGAAGTGTTGGGTCGTGGCGCCGATGAGGGTGCCGGCGACCAGGATCGTGGTGGCGATGAGTGTGTTTCGAAGACGCATACGGCAATGGTCCTCCCGTTTCTTGACACGAAGCAGAGGCTTTCGACCCGCCGGCACCGTCACGGCCGGTCGCTACGGTCGATCCAAGCGCAAGATGACCTGGAACGACCGACCCTCCACCCCGCCGTCGAAGTGCGCGCCGCCCTCCTCACCGTCGCATCCCCGACAGAGGTCAAGACGCTCATGCCCAAAACGCCGGAAAGAGCCGATGTCGCCCGTCAACTTCGGGACGACCGGCTCGGCGACCTCCGCCTGATCCAACGAGCAGTCAACCAGAACCACGAACCAGCCCGGATCGCGGCGCTCGCCAACGGCCTCGACATCTCACCCGAGCAGACGATCAAGGTCTGCGCAGCGATCGATGCCGCCACGACGCCTCCTCGGCAACGGCCACTGCACCCGACCCGTCGCCTCGACTGCACTCACGAAACCATCTGCGAACGATGCGGCTTCTTCAACACCGGACCCGAGTTCGCCCCCGTGCCGCTCCGCCAACGCGAACCCGCCACCGAACACCACCAACCCGACCGCGCCGAACTCTTCACTCGGCTCCTCGACGGCATCGACACCGGCCCCTGAACATGATTCGATAGACCCCAGCCCAGGCCCCAGCGGATCACCCGTGTAACAACACTTCGGGAATGGTGCCCTTCGTCCGCCGGCTCGACGACGCCAACGCCTCCGAGCACGAGGTCATCGAGTGCCACGAGTCGATCGTCGAGGCCATCGACCCCGTAGGGGCCGCCGCCGCGATGCGACGTGACCTGCAGGCCGCGATCGACTTCGCGGCGAGCGAAGGCCAGGGCCTGCTCGACGAGCCCGTTCGCTGGGCCCAGACCACCAGCGGCCAGGCCGGCGAGCCGGTCACTGCCGCCTCGACCAGGTCGTACAGCTCATCGGCCAGGCGGATGCCGAGGTCCGCGTCGGCCTCGAGGACGAGATACGCGCCGTACCCGGCTTCGACATCGAGCCAGGGCTCGCTGCCGTACGCGCCGCCGTCGCTGATGCGCCCGGTGTCGCGGTCGGCCGACCAGTTCACCCAGCTCATCGCTGCCAGCCGGTAGGCATCTACCCACCAAGAATCGCCCAAACCATCATGGCGATCAGCCCGAACGGGAGGATCGACACGAGCAAGGGCAGCACCAACGCCAGGCTCCGATCACCCTTGCGTACGGCGAGGAACAAGAAGATGGGGGCACCGAACATCGCCCCGCTCGTGAACGACACAAAGAGCAACGCCGCGCAAAGCACTGCGATGCGTCCTTCAACAGTGGTCGGCAACACGGAGCGACCCCACAACGTCCAGCGGGGGGTCTCATCCGGCCGAGACGGCAGGGACAAGACCAGCCGGGTACCGCCGATCAGCGCCACGAGCCCAACAACCAACGAGGCCAAGCCGATGGGGAAGAGGACGGAGGGCGCCAGAACTCCAAACCGGACATCGGCCGAAACCCCGGGCGAGCCGTCGGCGTTCATGATCACCACAGCCCACTCCCCACTCTCGATCGTCCAGTCGAGCGTCTGTTCACCGCTGCCACTCACCGACGCCACCCAGAAACCCTTGGTCCCCGGAGCGGCGGGATCGGTGGCGCCCTCGCTCCGGGTGTACACCACCTCGGTGATGTCGTCCGCCATGGAGTCCCACTCGGTGATCTCATCGTGGGCGACGCCGTCGAGATACCCGGCAACCGCATCGGCTGGAGCAATGCCCATGAAGAGCGCGTCGGACCCCGCCGCAACACCCTCCACCCGGACATCATCGGGCGCCGAGATGAACTCGGGCATGGTGTTCCAACGCAACAGCTCGACGTCGTCGGTGACCACTGCACGGGACGACAACTCGACCGTCAACGGATCGCTCAAGTTGTACTCGCCAAAAAGGGGAGAGTGGAACAACGACGCGAGACCGAAGTTGTAGATGAGGACGAGCCCCGCCACCACCAGCCCGGTTCCGAACCCGATCACCTTGGTTCTACGCGCCACCGCAACCACCTCTTTCGCTCGGTGACCACCCGGGAAGTCAGATGTCTCTACCTTCTTTGTTCCACGTCCGCGTCGCCGCGACCAGGGCCGAACGATCAGATTTGTTCGAGAGTTCGTGCTTCGGCCGCCGAAGGCTGTGCCCTGGCCCCGGATTGTGGCAACCCGGCCTTCCACGACGATCCCCGAGGTGATCTCGCCCGCCAACAGCTTCGTGCCGAGCGGCAGCTCCTCCAGCGCGCCAGTGGGCGCACCCGCCGTGAGCACAATCAGCATTCGACTGCCCAGTCGAACCCGGCTCGACTCGACCACCACAACAGCACTCACGCTCGCACGCATCAAGGAGATTGACAGGAGCTCGTCATCGCGCGACCCGGAACGCTCCGACCAACGCCACTTGCCGGCGCAGTGTTGGACGCCTCGCCCCTGATCGGCCACGCGTCACCTGTCGAGGAGCGACCGGCTTCTGCCCGCGATCGGCACGTTTGCGCTCGGCCAGGTGCGCGAGAACGCGCGACGGCTGCAAGCGACAGCAACCACTGCCGAGAGCCGACCGTTCTGCCGGATCCAGGATGGGTCGGAGGGCGTAGCCGTCGTCGCGATTCCCGACCGCTGCATCGGGGCCGCAGTGCGGCGCAACGAGCTGGAGTTCCGTAGTGATCCTGTGCGGCGATATCGAGCACATCGATTCGCAGGCATGACCCGTGCGACCCGTTGCTCATTGTCGGTCTCAGAGCGGGAACCGGCGCTGTGCGGGTCGGGGAAGTCATACCGGTCACAGGAAGTGCCCAACCGTAACTGCGTACGCTGCGAGGCGATGGGCTCGGTACCTCCTTCGTCGTCCGCTCACCCGGCGGTGTGGAAGTTCGGCTACCCGATCTACCACGCCGCGTCCCGTGCCCAGTGGCGCGCCTGGCTCGAGGCGAATCACGACACGGCGCCGGGCGTCTGGCTGTGCACGTGGAGGGCGGTCACCGGCCGACCGACGTGCCCGTACCCCGAGGTGGTCGAGGAGGCGATCTGCTTCGGTTGGATCGACTCGACTGCGAGCCGCCTCGACGATGACAGACGATTGCAGCTCCTCACACCACGCAGATCGAAGAGCACATGGACCCGGCTGAATCGACAACGAGTCGCGGACATGGAGGCAGCCGGACTGATGACCGACGCCGGACGTCGCGCCGTCGACATTGCGCAAGGCAACGGCTGGTGGACGATTCTCGATCCCGTGGAGGATCTCGTGGAACCCGACGACCTCGCCGCCGCTCTTGACGCCAACCCGGCTGCACGAATCGCCTGGGACACCTTTCCTCCGGGTGCCCGCAAGGCGATGCTGTGGTGGGTGATCAGCGCAGCCAAGCAAGCCACCAGAGAGCGCAGGATCGAGACGATCGTGGCCAAGGCCGTGAACGGCGAGCGCGCCCAGGGGTGAAGTGACTCGAGAGCACTCACCGATGTGTCACTGGTCGGGACAATGCGGTACCAAAGGAGGGCCGTTGCCACACGCCAATCATCCAGGTCGTTCTGGAGAGACGTAGGGGAACGGTGCGTCGACATGGATCGACTCAGGTGTGGCGATGGTCTGGGTAGAGCTGAATGGGTCGGCATTGACCTTCACGCCGAAGCCGCCGATTGTGGGGGCCAGGCTGGTGGTCGCGAGTCGTGAAGGAGCCCCCTGCCGGATCGCACCACTTTGCCGGGAGGTCGTCCACGTCGGACCGTGTCAACGCATCGCATTGCAGACCCTCGAGGTCCAACTCCGATGGACCAGCAGGACGAGAAATCGGGAGATGGGACAACGCTCCCGCATGACCAAGCTGTGGCCAGACCTGAGCGTTGTCGGCAGATCCGACCTCGGAGAGACGAGCCAGGAGCGGCATGTTGACGCCGGGTCCGAGAACGAGATTTCCCGGCTTTTCCGGATAACGATGGTCGACTTGCACCTCACCGATGAGCGACACGGCTGAACCGCCCGCCGATCATCTCCGATAGAGGTCGATCTGTTTCTCGGTCGGATTGCCGGCACCGTCTCCGAGCGAATCGGACATTGCTGCTTTCACCAGCCGGTTCTCGAGCACGATTCCGCACGGAAGTTCGAACGGCGCACCCAGAACACGCGCATCCGACTCGTTGTCACCCTGCTCAGCCATCGATCCCGCCCTATGCCAACGGTGACCAACCGACGTCCACGCTGAACACTGCGTCGAGCTGACCACGCGCACGTATCGCCATCCGCGACATGACCGCTCACCCGCTCGCGAACGGCACGTCTTCCCGAGCGGATGCGAGCGATATTTCGCGAGGTGCAGGTGCGGCCGGGCCACCGATCGTCCTGCCCGATCGGGATACCACGGGATCGCCTCCCCTCGCCCACTCGAGACGCTGGTGTCTTCTTTCGAAGATACCCGTTGCGAATTTCGTGGTCATCGACGTCAAGCGATCGCCATGGCGCGTCGTGCACGATCGAGTCGGCCATCTGCGACAATCGCGCCATGACCACGTTTCCGACGCAACAACCTGGGAGGTATCGACGATGATCGACACAACACCACGATGGGAGTCCACACGATGAGCGACGTCGGCGCGGTCCGCATCGACGACCTCCAGACGTTGCACTGTGCGGCGGGCTGGCGCAACTACCACTTCTGCAAGGTCACCACCGACGAGGGCATCGTCGGCTGGAGCGAGTTCGACGAAGGCTTCGGTTCGCCCGGGGTCAGCACTGCGATCGACGCGCTCACTGCGAGGGTCACCGGCCGATCGGTTTTCGACCACGAGTCGATCTTCATGGATCTGTTGTACGCGACACGGCCGGCCGCCGGTTCCGTCGTCGGCCAAGCGATCGGAGCCATCGAGAACGCGCTGCTCGATGCGAAGGCGAAGGCCCTCGGCGTTCCCGTCGCCACCCTGCTCGGCGGCAAGATCCGCGACCGGGTACCGGTGTACTGGTCGCATTGCGGAACGTGGAGGATCGCGTACGGACAGTTCGTCGGCAATCGGATCACCGATCTGGCCGGGGTCAGGGAACTCGGCGCGGAGGTGCGCGACCGCGGGTTCGGCGCCCTGAAGACCAACCTGTTCCTCGACATCGACGGATCCCTCCTGCCGTGGGCGCCCGGGTTCGCCATTCCGAGCCGGCCAGCTCTCAACGCCGACCGCGAGATGCTCGACGGCGTGCACAAGGTGCTCACCGCCTTCCGCGAGGGCGCCGGTGACGAGATGGGGATCCTGCTCGATCTCAACTTCAACCTCAAGACCGCTGGCGTGCTCGAGCTCCTGAGGCATCTCTCCGACATCGATCTGTTCTGGCTCGAGTACGACAACGACTCACCCGAAGCGCTGCGGCTCATCCGGGATCGCGCGCAGACCCAGGTCGCCTCGCTCGAGACGAAGATCGGACTGCCGAGCTTCGTCCCGTACTTCGTCAATCAGGCTGTCGACGTCGCCATCGTCGACACCGTCTGGAACGGTACGTGGCAGTCGATGAAGATCGCGGCGATGGCGGCTGCCCACGAGATCCAGGTGGCGCCGCACAACTTCTACGGGCACCTCTGCACGATGATGGTCGCGCAGTTCAGCGCCGCGGTTCCGCACCTGCGGATCATGGAAACCGACATCGACCGCATCCCGCTCGACGACGAGTTGTTCACCGTCACCCCGACGATCGAAAACGGTGAACTGGTCGTGAGCGACGCGCCCGGCTGGGGCACCGAGCCGATCGAGGAGGTGATCGCAGCCCACCCGCCCAAGCGCGGGCCGGGCTTCCTCGTCGGCCGGGGAGGTTGACTTGGCAGGGCGCATGATCAGTTCTCGGGAAGACGTCTGAAGCCGTCCGCTGTCGGCCCGGATGCGCTCGCTCTGGTGCGCGAAAACGCGCGTCGGCTGCAGCGGACGCAACCGATGTCGAGGGCCCATGCTCACTGCCGGATGAGGGCGGCTTCACCCGGTTCCGCGCTGGGATGCTCTGATCTCCTCCGAGCTGGCGTTTCGAGACCCTCGGACGCGCCATCGAGTAGGCGATGGGAGGCAGGTCGACTGTGAACAGCGGGTGTCTCGACCGGCGGCGTCCGCAACGGGGGTAGTTCGATCGGGCGAACCGCACGTGGGAGCGCGTGACCGTCAACTCAATCGCGCCGGCCGACCTGAGACATGAGACCTCGAGGTCTCCGGTCAGCGCACGCTGGCTTCCTCCCGGCGCCGGCGCAGGGAGCGCACACGATCGGCGCGGCGTTCGCGGAGCTTCTCGCCACGACTGTATTCGAGGGGATCGAAACCGTCCGGGTCGGCCGGAATCGTCGCCGGGTCGACGAGCTGCTGACCCATGTACATCTCCACGATGAGGGGTCGCTCCAGGATGTCGCTGGCACAGAACACACCCCCGCTGACGGCGCCGCCGATGCCGTGGCCACTGACGGTGTTGGCACCCACCACCCACAGACCATCGATCTCGGTGCGGTACTGCGGACGGTGTTCGCCGACCTGGTCGGGCGAGTGCATGTAGCCGTAGCTGGTTCCCCCACTGCTGTGCGTGTATCGCTCGTGCGACAGCGTGGTGGCCGTCTCCACGTGAACGATGTCGTCCCGGAACGGGCCGAGAACCCGTTCGGCCGCATCGATCAACCCGTCGGTGATGTCCTGCTTGCGCGACCGATACTGCTCGTTGCGGCGGTAGCTGCCACCATCCGCGGGGCCCTCGGTGACACCCCAGTAGTCGTAGCCGCGGGGTGCCAGCGTCATGATCTGGAAGTTCGTGTGGCCGGGAGGACACAGCTCCGCATTGCCCGGATCCTTCCGCGACGCGAGCGCCACATACGCGAAGGGCACGTCGCCGTCGGGCAGGCGACCCGCGTCGAGTTGCTCGTACAGCTCGTCGGTGTCGTAGGTGGGGAAGACGAAGTAGTTGGTGTTGGGGCCGTCGATCACCTTGTCGACGACGACGTACACGCAGACCAACCCGAGCGTCATCACCGCATCGTCGGCCCACGCAACGGTGCCGGGATCGACGTGCTCGCGTCCGACGAGATGATCGATGGTGCGCCGGTGGTCGGCATTGCTGACGACGATCGGCGCCGCAATCTGCTGACCGCTCCGGAGCAACACGCCCGTTGCCCGGCCGTCTTCGATGATGATCCGCTCGACCGGGGCGAGCGCCCGCACCTCCCCGCCGCAGGCTTCGATGACCTGAATCAGGCGGGCAGCGATCATCTGGCCCCCACCCTCCGGGTAGTAGGCACCACCCATGTAGTGGCTGACGATCCCCGCATGCATGACCACGGCCGTCTGCTTGGGGCCCCCTGCGTAGAGTCCCGACCAATGATCCAGGACGGCGACGGCTTGTGGTGACAGCTCGCACTCGCTGAACAGTTCCGACAGCGGCCGCATCGCCCACAGTTCGAACGTGGGCCGGTCCTCGCCGAACATCATGCGCGATTCCTCGGCGACGGACCGCAACACGTCGAGACAGCGCTCGATACCCGCCCGATCGTTCGGGAACCGATCGACCAACCGCTGCGCGTACTCATCCCAGCTCGCCGGCACCCTGAACGTGAAGTCGGGGAACGCGAGCGTGTCGAAGCCGTCGGGGTCCAGCGGGCGAAACTCCAGGCGGTCGCCGATGCCGAGCCCGTTGAAGACGTTGGTGAAGAGACCGTTCGGCCCGCATTCGCCGATGTAATGGACGCCGACGTCGAACTCGTACCAATCGTCGCCGTGATGACGCCGGAAGACCTGTGTGTTCCCTCCGGCCACATCGTGGCGCTCCAGCACCAGGACGCGTTGTCCCGCCGACCCCAGGCATGCCGCCGTGGTCAGCCCTCCAGCACCCGATCCGACGACGATCGCATCCCATGCTTCGTGGTCCGTTGGCGTGGTCATGTGTGTTCCTCCAACTGCTCTGGTCGTGGTTGGCGGTCATCCCTGGCCGGGGTGCCCGCGAGCCACTCGACTGAAACGTACCCGAGCAGAGTTGAAGGAAACGCCGCAGCCGTGTCCACCTCCCGGCCGACCTCGAGGATTGTCAGCGATGCTCGACGCGGTCGTACGCGACGCGGTGGACCTCGACGCGGGCCGGGGTACCGATGGTGCGGTTCACCTTCAGCTCGAAGTCGTCGCCGGCGGTATCCACCGTCAGGTCGAGGGCGACATCGTGTCCACGGGACGTAGCGAGCGTGTCGCGTACGGCGAGGTGTACGTCGTACGCGGCGCTCGGGCTCATGCCGCCACGCGCCAGCAGGCCCCACACCCGCCCAGCCGTTGCGTCCGGATCGCCCTGGTGAGACACGGCACCGAGCCGGACAGCGCTGAGAAGAACCGTCATCGCGTTCGTCTCCCCGGTGACGGCGCCGGCGTCCTCGGACGTTCGATGCGCACATGACGGGCGGGCAACGCAGCACCCATCTCAACGAGATCGAGTACCCCGAGAACCTCAGCGCGGTTCGAAGCGACGAGTGCGGGAACGCATCCAGCCAGCTCTGTGTCGAGTGGAGCGCCGCCGGTTGAGTCCGCGATCGTTGCGGTGCGCGATGTCAGGATCTCCGTGGGCACCGGCCGCTGCTTCAGCACCTCGGAACCGTCCAAGCCCGTGAATGCCCGGTGCCGAGTCAGCTCCTCATGGACAACACCGCCGGAGTCGCAAGAGGCCACCACGACGTCCACGACGTCGAGCGACCTTGACTTCGTCGCACCCATGCGCCCACCGCGTTTCACACACCACGGACGCTGCCGACGCCAGGAAAGTCGCGTCGGCCGTCGTCGCCGACGCTTGTCGAGGCGCTGCTCGCGACCGCTCCGGAGTAAGGTGCTCTCGAATACCGACCACCGACCACCGAACGCGGCGAAGTGCCCTCGCGGCCGACAGGGTCCGGGCCGGTGTCACACCTTGATCGGCTTGGTCCTCCACGACAGCGTCCTGCCATTGCGGCGCAGTTGGTCGAGTTCGGCGTGTGCGTCGCGCTTACCGAGTTCGGCCGCCGCCTCGAAGAACGCAGGCTCGAACATGAAGTAGCTGAGCAGCTCCTCGTGCTGGCTGCCTTGGCGTCCGAGGAGCCAACTGAACGCCCGCAGCTCGCTGAGGCCCAGCTGCTTGGCGACCTCGCCGGCTCGTTGACCGAGCAGCCCTCGGGCGCTCGGGCCGACGAACAGGTACTCGATCGGCGACTTCCCGGCGCGCGCGTCTCGGCCGAGCAGCGTGTTGACGCCTGCGAGTCGCCACATGTCCTCGATCAGCGGGTCGGCGAGCACCGCCTGGAGCGCGTGGAGCACGAGGTCGTCGACGTCGGGCACATTCCCCGGGTGGGGTGGAAGTGAGTTGGAATGGGTGGCCGGATCGGTTGCGACGATCGCAACACGGGTCGCGCCGAGCTTGATCGCCGGCTTGATCGGGGTGTTGAGCCGGAGCCCTCCGTCGACGAACCAGTCGGCTGTGTCGACACCGGTTGCGATCTCGATGGGCGAGAAGACGATCGGGATCGCTGCCGACGCGAGTACGTGCTCGACACCGATCCCGTCGACCGGGGCGCGGTACTCGATGCCCTTCTTGAGATCCAGCTCGGGGAGCTTCCGATTCGCGACTGCTCCAGGCACGCCGCCCTCGACCCAGACGACCGTCCGTCCGGTGGACGCAGCTGTCGTCACGACCGCCAGCGCGTCGACGTGACCGTTGTCGACGTTGTCGCGGATCTGGCCCCAGTCGCTGACCGCCGCGTTGAGCGTGTGACCGAGTGGACGTGTGTCAACGGCACCGCGAGGACGGCCTCCGATACCGAACTCCAGCATTGCCATCTGCAGCACAGACAGAGGCGAGTACGCGAACACGTCCTTGCGGCCCATGCGGAGCCACAGGTCGAGCAGCTCCTTCGTCGCCCGGTCCGCCGCTTGATCGGCACGGTAGGCGAGGAACGCTGCGTTGAGCGCACCGGCGCTCGTACCGACCAGCACGGTGGGCCGTTGCCCCCGTTCCTCGAGCGCCGGGAGCAGCACAGAGAGCGCGCCCGCCTCGTATGCACCTCGGGCACCGGCGCCAGCGAGCACCAAACCAGTACGTCCACTCATTGCGAACCTCCTCGTCGCAGAACAACCGCGGTCACCTTCAACATAGGGCGACGTCGAGCGAGCCGACAGGTCCAGAGGTCCGCACCCGCCGTCGTCCGTTGGCACTTCGTCGGCCCCTGCGAGGCGCCCCATCGGGCAGCTCGGTCGCGTCGAGCTGCATCATCGGCGACACCGGTCGACGGCGTCGTCGATCCACCACGATCCACCGGAACCCGCTGAGGCCGTGAACCCAACTGGTTCCCGCAACCGAGGCTCCGTGAATCAGGACCACCGGCGGTCCGTCGCCGATCTCCTGGACACGGACCGTCACGTCGAGCGCTTGCAGACGGACACGGGGTGCGGTGGGTTCCACCCAAGAGATTCAGGGCGACGCCACGTCATCCGGCCGGAGCTGGTCGTATGCCCTCGGGCCACCTGACAGTCCACGGGCGATGACGGTCGAGCCGTCGACACGCTGGGCGGTTCAGCCGTGCTCGACCTCGGTCGCTCGGTCGCCGAACGCCCGTACGAACAGGTCGGGCTCGGCCGTGAAGTTCTTCCGGCGTATCGTTGCCTTGAGCATGGTCGCCGACAGCAGCCGGCGACCGTCGGCGAAGTCGAGATTGAGTACTCGGTTCGACAGACCGAGACCTTCCGCATCGAAGTAGCGCAACACGACCCCGTCGATGGGGATTGCCTCGATGAACACCCCGGGACGGGGGCGGATCGCGGTCTGCTTCTGTTGATGGAGCACGAGACGTCGTGGAGTCACGGTGCCCCAGGAAGCCACCAGGTCGCTCCTGAGCAACGGGTCGCTGTAATCGATGCCCAGGCGCGCTGCGTAGTCGGTCCCGGACACCGTGCCCGCCTGGCGCTGGGTGCCTTCTGCAGGATGTCCGGTCGAAGGCTGCGGTCGGCGATGAATCGTCAATGCGGTTCGCAGCGGCGCGATCCTGCACGGCGTCGACCTCGCGCGACCACTCGGGTTCTGGGTCAGTCGGTCACGACGGCGTTGCGCCCTGCCGCTTTGGCGCGGTACAACGCCGCGTCCGCAGCGTCCAGCAAGGTCGTGCCGTTCACGCCGGCGCCGATTGCGCTCGCCAAGCCGACGCTGATGGTGACTGCACCGTGCGGCCAGTCTGCTCGTTCGATGGATCGCCTGAACCGCTCCCCCAACATCGCTGCGCCGTCGTGATCGGTGCTCGGAAGGACGACCACGAATTCTTCACCGCCGTATCGCGCCACGAGGTCGGTGGATCGACTCTGCCCCTCCAGGATGCTCGCCACCGCCTGCAGCGCAGCATCACCGGCCGGGTGGCCGTGGGCGTCGTTGTAGCCCTTGAAGTTGTCGATGTCGATCATCGCCACGGCCAGCGATGAACCGTCGCGTTTCGCACGGTCGACTTCCTGCTCCAAACGCTCGAGGAAGGCCCTGCGGTTCTTGAGACCGGTCAGCGGGTCGGTGATGCTCTGCTCGGCGATGAGGGCGAGATGCTCCTCGAGACGCAACTGATAATCCTCGAGCTGCGTTTCGTAGCGGCGCCGCTCCTCGGCCGCCTCCTCCAGTTCCGCGTTCTTACCGCGGAGCTCGAGCTGAGCCACGAGTTGACGTGACAAGGCCCGCATCGCGGCCTGCTGATGGCTCGTGAGGTGCTTGGGAACCCGGTCGATGACACACAGCGTCCCCATCGCGTTGCCGGACGCCGTGGTGAGGGGGACCCCGGCGTAGAACCGGATCGACGGATCGTCGGCGACGAGCGGGTTGTTGCGGAAGCGCTCGTCGGCCGATGCATCCTCGACGACGAACAACTCCTCGGGTTCGAGGATCGCGTGAGCGCAGAACGCGACGTCGCGGTCGGTCTCGTCGGCGTCGAGGCCGACCTTCGACTTGAACCACTGACGATCGTTGTCGACCAGACTCATCAATGCGATCGGCGTTTCGCAGATCTCGGAGGCGAGAAACGTGATGTCGTCGTAGCACTGCTCCGGAAGCGTGTCGAGGATGCCGAGATGCCGGAGCTCTGCGAGACGCTCCTCCTCGTTTGCTGGAATGTCGGCGGGAATCACTGAGGATCGACAGTAACCGAATGCGAGCGGGTAGCGACGACAACGCCCGGCTCCGGACGTCTCGGAGTTCATGTCCGTCGCCGGAACCATCGTGCGCTTCTCTGCGAGTCGCCGCCGTCAGTGAGGAAACGCGATCTCGAGCGCTGACCACAAGATGACGACCGTCGCGACGCCGATCGCGCCGAACGCCACGACGGATCGGTCGCGGTGTCGGAGTGCGTCAACACCGAAGGCACCGGCCACCACGGCAGCCACAGCAGCACCCAGGATCGTGATCGACAGCGACGGATTCGAGAAGAACGTGTCACCCCCTCGTTGCCGAGCGGCGACGAGAACGAAGAACCCGGCGAAGAGCAGCGCGGCGAGCCCGAGCAGCCGACCGGCCCATCGTCCCGATGTCGTGGCAGGCACCTGCTCCTCAGCTTCTCTCAGCGACTCGATCGGTGCGACGGATCTTCTGTGCGGTGAACCGGTACGCTCGAAGATCGTCCGGCCACATCGTCGGCGCCAGGCCGGCTTTGCGGAAGAGATGCTCGACGAACGTCTCGGCCGATGGCAACTGATCCCAGACCGAGGGAAGGAACACGGCCCGCCTCGCGCCGGCACCGATGAGGAGCCCGTCGGTGCCCGGACGCAACGCGTTCGAGCAGCTCCGGTACGCGAGTCGGCCGGGATGGTGGTCAGTGGCGAGAGGACCGACACCTCGATCTCGAGGTGACTCGTAGTCCGACCAGCGCAGCGGCGGCAGTCGGGGGTCGGCGAAGGCTGCCGACCATGCATGTCGGGCGACGGAGACCCCGAGCGGCTCGTCGCCCTCGATCGAACCGATGCATCCGTTCAGTTCTCCGCGCACCGTGAGCGTGACGAAGGCTCCGAGCCGTCTGGCGGAGGTCGGCGTGCAAGTCGGCGGGATCGGGGACGACGCGGACGACGGTCGTCGAGGCCCGCGACGATCGCTCGATCGGCGACGTCGACCAGCTGCTCGCCGGCGGCCTCGCTGACCGGTTGGATCATCGCTGCCTCAGCCAACGGCGAACGCTCCGTATCCGACGACTCGATGGCGATCTCCAGCGGTGTCGCCCGAGTTGCGGAGATCGAGTTGCTCGACGGTGAGCCCACGGTGCGACGCGCACCGCAACAGCCCGCGGACCGGTCGGGCGCCGCACGCGTCACCGTCGCCGACCGCATCCGGTCGGCACGCCACGATCGCCGCGGCGGTGCGCGCATCGAGACCGACTGCGTCGTCATACGGGTGGTAGTGCGACAGGTCGGTACTGATCACCACGAGCGTTTCCGGGCCACCCCAACAGAGCATCGAGGACGGCTGCGACCTCCTCGGTGGTTGCGTCGCCGACCGACATCGGCAGCAGCGTGAAGTCGTCGAGCACCGACTGCAGGAACGGGAGTTGCACCTCGAGGCTGTGTTCGGCGGCGTGGGCCCGGTCGTCGATCTCCACCGCCGGGAGCGTCCAGCACGAGCGAGCGGGCGTCGTCGTCGATCGGCACGCGCCCGAGCGGCGTCTCGAACGCATCCACGCTCGGCACCGCCAGCCCACGCACCGGGACACGGTGGCTCGGCCCGAGCAGCACGACCCGACGGATGATGCTGCGCGCCGGCACGATCCGCGCGTAGGCACTCGCCGCGATCGCGCCGGAGTACACGTATCCGGCGTGGGGGACGACGATCGCCTCGGGAACGGGTGCGTCGGGCGGGCGGGGCACTGCCGACAGCGAACGCCTCGCGCAGGGAGTTGCGCACCTCGTCAGGCGTCGACGGGTAGAACGTCACCCGCGACCGCAGGCCGCCGAACGGTGAACGGACTCGCCCGTCATGACGAGTCCTTCCCCGCGTTTCGACGGCTGAGAACGACCGGCTGACGGCGAGGACCCCACCCGCCGGGTGGCCCGTTGAACACGCCCGGGATCGTGACACCACACGCCAGGCAGTGGCCCGTGTCATCGAGCCGGTACTCACCGATCAGGTAGCCGTCGCGCTCGATGATCCGCTCGCCGCAGCCGTGACAGTGGGTACTGCCTCCGTCACGATCACGGACGTTGCCGGTGTAGGCGTAGCGGACGCCGTTCGCCATCGCGATGTGGCGCGCTCGGGTGAGCGTGGACGGCGGCGTCGGCCCGCGATCGAGCATGCGGTAGTCGGGATGGAACGCCGTGAAGTGCATCGGCACGTCGGGGCCGAGATGGTCGACCACCCACGTGGTCATCCGATCGAGTTCGTCGTCGCTGTCGTTCATTCCCGGAATCAGCAAGGTGGTGAGTTCGAACCAGACATCGGTCGTCGCGAGGTACTCGAGCGTCTCGAGCACCGCGCCGAGTTCGGCCCCACAGGTGTGCTTGTAGAAGTCCTCGGTGAACCCCTTCAGGTCGACGTTGGCCGCGTCGAGGTGGCGGTAGAACTCGGCTCGCGGCTCGGGGCAGATGTAGCCGGCGGTCACCGCCACGGTTGCGATGCCGACGTCGTGGCAGGCATCGGCGACGTCGATCGCGTACTCCATGAAGATCGTCGGGTCGTTGTACGTGAACGCCACACTGCGACATCCGAGCTCGACCGCGGTGCGAGCGATGGTCTCCGGCGACGCCTCGTCGGCGAGCGTGTCGATCTCCTTGGACTTCGAGATGTCCCAGTTCTGGCAGAACCGACACGCCAGGTTGCAGCCGGCCGTTCCGAAGGAGAACACCGCCGACCCGGGAAGGAAGTGGTTGAGCGGCTTCTTCTCGATCGGGTCGACGCAGAATCCGCTGGATCGCCCGTAGGTGGTCAGCACGACGCCGTCGTCCTCTCGAGCCCGCACGAAACACACGCCACGCTGACCCTCGCGCAGCTTGCAGGCACGCGGACACACGTCGCACTGCACCCGTCCGTCATCGAGTTGGTGCCAGTACGAGGTGGGGACGGTGAAGCGATCCATCGCCGGGTCAGTCCTCCGGCGTCTCCCCGTCGATGTCGCCGGGGTCACCGGGGCGCCGGAGGCTCGGACCGGTCGGGGGCGGGAAGCTCGGTCACGAAATCGTCCGGATCGAGTTCGGCGAGGAACTCGCGGAACTCGTCGACCTCGGCATCGATCTCGTCGTCGTCGAATTCGACGATCGGGAGCGTCCCGGCCTCGTCGAGCACGTCCTCGCTCACGTAGAGCGGTGCGTTCAGTCGCATCGCCAGCGCAATGGCGTCGGACGGACGGGTGTCGAGGCGGCGCTCACCCATCGGTCCGCTCAACGCGAGATTGGCGAAGAAACGACCCGTCGTGGAGCTCGGTCACCTCGGCTGCGTCGACATGGGCGTCCAGGCTGTCGACCAGCGTCGCCATGACGTCGTGCGTCATCGGGACGCGGGGCGTGTTGCCCACTGGCCGCAATCGCGATCGAGGTCGCCTCAGCACCGCCGACGATGATCGGCAACAGCCGGTTGGGCGCCTCGTGTTCACGCAGCACGAGGACCGCGGCCCCCGTGTCCGGATCCATCTGGATCCCGATGAGATCGACCAACAGCATGGCATCATGATATCATCAACATCAACTTTTCTGACTACGAGTACGCAACAATCGCAACGCCGGCTGCATGAAGGCGGTCGTCACCCTGCGTGCGGCCGCGGCGGCGGCGTCACCGAATCGAAGCGGGTCGGCACGGTGCGCAACGAGCGTGGTCTAGCGTACGCGCCATGAGCGCCACACCGCCACCGTCAGACACTCCGCCGCCTCCGCCGCCCGATGCCGTGCCACCACCCGGTTCGCCCGGAGGCCAACCAGCGATGTCCACGTACGGACGCCAACTCGGGAAGCGGAGATCGATCTGGCTCGTGATGCTGCTGTCGGTCGTGACCTGCGGGATCTGGACCGTCGTCTGGGCGTACCAGAACGGCGACGAGCTGCAGCGTTGGTCGGGGAAGGGATTGGGCGGGGTGCCCTACCTCCTCATCACGATCTTCATCTCACCGGTCACGATGTTCATCATGGCCGGCGAGGTCGAGCAGTTGTACCGAGATGACCGTCAGGAGCCGCCGATCACGACGCTCTGGGGTCTCTGGTTCCTGCTGCCGGTGATCGGCAACATCATCTGGTACGTCAGCATCCAGAATGCCATCAACGCCTATTGGACCGCGCACGGGCAGACCAACGAGCCGAGCATCTGAGAAGCGCCCGGTCGGCTGACGCGCAGGACCTCGACCCGCTCAGAGCCAGCCGCTGCGCTTGAAGTAGCGGTAGAGCGCCGCGATCGTGACCGACATCAGCAACAGCACGAGCGGATAGCCGAGTGGTGAACTCAGCTCGGGCATCGAATCGAAGTTCATGCCGTAGATCGCGGCGATCATCGTCGGCACCGCGGCCATTGCGACCCAGGCGCTGATCTTGCGCATGTCGTTGTTCTGCTGCACGGTGATCTGCGTCAGGCTTGCGGTGAGTGCAGCGTCGAGCAGCCCGGACAGCGAGTGCGCCCGATTCACCGCACGGTCGAGCTGGTCGGAGGCCTCGTTGAGATCGGCGACCAGTTCCTCGGGGATCGATTTGCCGACCGCCCGGATCAGCCGACTCAACGGGTCCTGAAGTGCGTCGAACGCGACCAGTGTTCGTCGCACCTCACGCTTCAAGCGGTACAACCGCTCGACGGGCTGATGGTGAATGTCGGTGAACACTTCGAGCTCGGCCTCGATCACGTCGTTCTCGAATCCGTCGAGCGCCGGTCCGTAGTCGCGCACCACCCGATCGATGACTGCGGTGAGCACGGCCATCGGGCCGAGGCGGAGCCGGTCGGGGTCGCCCTCGAGCGCGGCACGGACCGGCGCGAGCTGGCTGGCCTGTCCGTGGCGGATCGAGACGATCGAGTGGGATGTCACGAGCAGCGTCATCTCACCGAGGGCGACGACTTCCTCTCGGTCGTCGTAGCGCGCCGTTCGCAGCACGAGTTGAATCATCGACCCGTCAACGCTCAACACCGGTCGTTCGTGAGGCGTCAGGATCTCGGCGGGCGAGACCTCGTCGAGGTGGAGCGCCGTGCATGCACCGCGCAGTTCGCGCTCATCAGGAATGCGCAAACCCAGCCACAGAAAGGCCTGGTCGGACTGAAGCGATGCTTCCGTCGGCGATGGCGTACGGGCACCACATCGGCCTCCCAACGGCACAGCGACGACGGGTCGGGATCGACGTCGATCCGCCTCCCGTCGAGATACGCGGCACAGTCGATGATCACGATGCCAGTTTCGCCCAGACGGACACCTCCAGCGGTCATGGGGCCGTCCGGGGAGGAAACACGGGACGCGCCGGCGCCATGCCTCATTCGATGACCTCGGACCCTGGATCAACCGGGCGGTGGCTGCCACCGTAGAGGTGTGGAGCGAACCGACCGATGATCGTGGCGTGGGTCTTTGCGCTCGTCGGCGGGCTTGGTGCTCGCTGTCTCGGCGAGTCGGCGCGCCGTGATTCATGCCTTGCGGGCGTCGAAGACGGCCGGTGTCTCGTCAGGGCTGGTCGGAGTCACGGTCGTGGCGATCGGGACGGACCTGCCTGAAATCGCGAACTCGATCGTCTCGGCGCTCAGCGGCAACGGTGACATCCTCGTCGGCGACTCGGCGGGCTCGGCGTTCACCCAGGTCACGCTGGTCATGGGGATCCTCTGCGTCACGTCGGTCATCACCGCAGACCGCTCGTCGATCGCCACGATCGGGCTGCTCACCGTCGGCGCGCTGGTCGTCGTCGCAACCTTCGTACAGGATGGTGTGTTCTCGCGCACCGAAGGTCTGCTGCTCGTCACCGCATGGTTCGGAGGTCTCATCGTGACCTACCTCGTTGCGCCGCCTGGTGACGACAAGGGCAAGGGAAGGGTGCGAGGAGCCGCACCGCACGCTTTTCGATCACTCGGGTGGCTGGCTGTCGTCGGTGTCGCATCAACAGTCGTGGTGGAGAGCTTCGTGCAGATCACCGACGACATCGGCATTCCGCAGCTCGTCGCCAGTGCCGTCGTGCTGTCGCTCGGCACCTCGCTCCCCGAACTCGTGGTCGATCTGACCGCGCTCCGACGCGGAGCGATGGCGCTCGCACTCGGCGACCTGTTCGGCTCGTCCTTGCTCGACGCGACGCTGGCGATCGGGAGCGGGCCGGCGCTCCGCGCGACGGAAGTGTCGCCCGAGGCCTCGACCGTCTGTCTGATCGCCGCCGTCGGTGTTGCGGGGGCGACGCTCATCGTGATGCGACGGCGCAGCCACCGGTTCGCGTCGGCGGCGCTGCTGTTCGTCCTGTACGGCGGCGTGACGGCGTGGCTGATCGCCGCCACAGCATGACGAACGACCCTCGGCCCGGCGATGACACAGCGAGTTGGGTGTCGAAGACATGGTCCGCTGCACGTTCGACATCGTCGCCTCGCCGCTGCAAGATCGACACAACTCACTCCCGGCACCGCTCGAGGCGCTCGCTCGCCTGCAGCAACTCGGCGGCGCGGAAGGAACCGTCATCGGCTCCGGTCACACGCCCGGTCTGTGCCGCACCAAGGCCACGATCGCCAGTCGCGGACCGTCCCGTCGACGAGATCCTCGACGACCCGTTGGACAACACCATTCCGCTCATCGAAGGGCACCACCGCGCACGGCTCGAACGCTGGCGGCCTCGGGCGATCCGCTGAACCCTCGGCGAGGACCTTCTCCCCTGTCGGCGTCGACGGGGCCACGCGACCATCGGATCGTGGGGTACGGCTCGACAGGTGACACGCTGCGGCTGGCGGGCATGGGCGGAAGCTCGCTGATCCAGGCGGTCGGACCACTTGCGCGTCATCGTCGTCGCACCCGGCTGGATCGTCGGCCTGCTCTCGATGGGTGTCCTCCAATCACGCCGCCTGCGCCCGTCGTCGCCGACGCCGAGACGTGGATTCCCGTCACGACGGTTGCGTGGTCGATCGGCGTCGCGATCCCCGTCATCGCACTCTCGGTCGTCCCGAACGGGTGGCCCCCAGCGGTCCACGTCGTGGTCGCCGTCGGAGCGGCGGTCGCCATGGGTGCCACCGTCGGCGTCATCACGGGACCGACGCTCGTGCGGTTCGCGAACGATCGAGACGAACAGACCACGCCGAACCCTGGCTCGAGCGCTCCGGCGTACCGGAAGCGACAACGCCCATGACGATCCACTACCTCGAACCCGAACCGCTGAACGGCACCGATGCCGCGCTGTGGGACATCGAACGCAATCCGACGCTGCGCACCACGATCGTGTCGCTGCTGACGCTCGACCGCCCGATCGACCCCGAGCGCCTGATCGCCGCCGCTCGACGCCGCGTCGCGTTCGGTCCCGCGACTCCGACAGCACATCGAGAGCCCCCTCCTCGGGATGGGCGTGCCGCACTGGGTGCTCACCGACGACTTCGACATCCGTGACCACGTGAGCGTCGTCTCGCCCGACACCTCCGGTTTCGACGCGGCGTGCTCGGTGTCGCCAACGAGTTCGCGACCGCTCCGTTCGACCGAACGCGACCGCTGTGGGAGTGCGCGTACGTCGAGCCGATCGACGGCGGACAGCCGGCAGTCGTGCTCAAGGTCCACCACTCCCTCGTCGACGGCGTCGGCGGCGTGGCGCTGCTCGACGCGCTCTTCGACGCCAAGCGAACCACACCCACCACGCGATCTCGCGACCCTGCCCGACTACCGACGAGCACCGATCGGACGACGGGCCCGCACGTGCCGCATCTCCCGGTCGACCCGGCGACGATGGCCACGGCACCGTTGACGGCCGGCAAGGCGCTGCTCGACGCGGCGAGCCACCCGGTGCGCACCGCCACATCGATCACCAGGGCCGGCACCTCGGCCGTGCGCCTCCTCGCGCCGAGTGGCGCCATGCTGTCGCCGCTCTTCACCGAGCGGGATCCGGGACGCCACCTCGACATCCACGAGGTCGACTTCGACGAACTCCACGACGCCGCAGCACGGCACGGCCACACGGTCAACGATCTGTTCGTGGCGGCGGTCGTCGAGGGCACCGCCCGCTACCACCGCGACCACTCGGCCTCGCTCGACGCACTCCGCGTGACCATGCCGGTGAACATCCGGGCGGGAAGCTCGCCGACCGGCGGCAACCAGTGGGTCCCGGTCCGGTTCCGCGTCCCGGCCGACATCGACGACCCGATCAGCTCGGATGGCGGTCGTCCACGACCTCACCACCAAGCCGCGCGCCGAGCCGGCCATGAAGTTCAGCCACACGCTGGCCGGAGCGTCCAGATGCTCCCCAGCGCGCTGTCGAGCGCAGTCGTCGCCGAGATGATGGGTGGCGTCGACCTCGTGGTGACGAACGTGCCGGGCCTCAGCGAGACGCGCTATCTCGCCGGGGCGAAGGTCGAGCGGATGTTCGCGTTCGCGCCGACCGCCGGGCGCGGCGTTCAACGTCGCGCTGCTCTCCCACGGCTCGACCGCCTGCTTCGGCATGATGTCCGACACCGACGCCGTCGAGGATCCCGCCGAACTCCACGTGCGATCGCCGACTCGATCGACGAGATGATCGACGTCGCCCAGTCGACCGCTCCGACGCCCACGGCCCGACTCCGACCGTCGATGCGCCCACGGACGAGTCACCGGGACGGACGCGCCGCGGCGGCTGTCGGCGCTCGACGTCGGATTCCTGCAGCTCGAAACCGACGACATGCCGATGCATCTCGGCGGCGTGTTCGTCCTCGACGGCCGGGCGCTGCGCGACGAGCGACCAGGAACTCCGACTCGACGAGATCCGTCGGCACGTCGAAGTCACGGCTCGATCGAGTCCCGGCGTACCTCCGGCGCCTCGAGTCGGTGCCGCTCGGACTCCACCGCCCGGTGTGGATCGACGATCCCGACTTCGACATCGACAACCACGTCGCAGGTCATCTCGCTCGACGAGTGCATCACCCACGACGGGGTCGGCGGCGACGTCGACCACGCGTTCACGCTCTGCGCCGACCTCAACGCCGAGCGTCTCGACCGCTCCCGGCCGCTGTGGGAGATCTGGCTCGTCGACGGCCTCGACGACGGGCGCGTCGTCGCCTTGCTGAAGATCCACCACGCGCTCACCGACGGCGTCGGCGCGGTGGAGTTGATCGCCGCGTTGTTCGACCTCGACGAACACGCCGAGGAGCCGAGCCGACCTGCCGACCGGCATCCCCGTCCGCGTCGAGCGGCACCCGCTGCCCCCTCGGCACTCCGTGCGATCGTCGACGCCACGGTCGATCACCTCCGCGATCCGGTCGAGCTGGCCCGTTCGACCGCCGGCACGGCGATGAGTACGCCCGCCACCGTCGCGCAGCGAGTCGCGACGGTTTCGACCGGCGTGCGTGATCTGCTCGGACCCGACGCGGTCGCCCCGCCATCGGCGCTCAACCAGCCGGTCGGCGCATACCGGGTGATCCTGCCCATCGACCTCGACTTCGACGGCATCGACACCATCCGCGAGGCACACGGTGGCTCGGCGAACGACGTCGCGCTCACGCTCATCACCGGAGGCCTCCGCGCCTGGCTGATCGATGCGCGGTGAGGACCTTCCCGAGCTGCACGCCCTCTGCCCGGTGTCGCAGCGCGACGCCGCAGACCGGAACGCCTCACGCCGGCCACGGCAGCAACCACGTCGGTGCCATGCTGATCGCCCTTCCGCTCGGCGAGGCCGACCCGGTCCGTCGACTGGCGCATCGATCCGCGAGCGCACCGGGCGCGCGAAGCGACGCCACGACGGCGAGGGCGTGGCCTGGGCGCTCGATGCATTCGACCACCTCCCCACCGTGCCCGGGCCCGGCGCTCCGACAGTTGCTCACCCATCAGCCGTTCGTCAACCTGGTGGTGACCAACATCCCCGGTCCACCACAGCCGCTCTGGTTCCGCGGCGCACGGGTCGAATCGATCGTTCCCGTCGTCCCGCTCGGCGGCCAACACGACGCTCGGCATCGCGCTGTTCTCGTACGACGGCTCACTCACCATCGGCCTGCACGCCGACCCGGAGCGGAGCCCCGATCTCCACGTCGTCACCGAGACGATCGCCGAGGAGTTCGAAGATCTCCGGAACGGCTGAGCCCGCAGGCGCATCTCGCCCGACGGCATGATCATCAGGTCGACAGGTGCTCCACGAAGAAGTCGCGCGCGAGTTCGGCGACAACAGCCAGTGCGCCCGGCTCCTCGAACAGATGGGTCGCTCCCGGCACCTGCACGATCGTCGAATCGCCATGGAGGTGCTCGAGCGCCTCGTGGTTCAGTTCGAGCACCCGCGTGTCCTGCCCACCGACGATCAGGAGCGTCGGTGCCCGCACCTCGCCCAACCGCAGGCCGGCGAGATCGGGACGCCCGCCGCGTGACACGACCGCCGCGACGTTCGATCCCGGTGCAGCGGCCGCCCACAGCGCCGCGGCAGCGCCGGTGCTCGCTCCGAACAGGCCGAGCGGGAGGCCCCGCAGCGCCTCGTCCTGTCGGACCCACTCCAGTGTCGCCGCGAGCCGGTCGCCGAGCAGCGCCACGTCGAAGACGTTCTCGGGCGACGACTCCTCTTCGACCGTGAGCAGGTCGAACAGCAGGGTGGCGATTCGTGCGTCGTTGAGCGTCTTGGCAACGAAGCGGTTCCTCGAGCTGTGTCGACTGCTGCCGCTGCCGTGCACGAAGACGACGAGCCCGACGCGCGTGCTCAGGCACGTTCAGGTGACCGTCGAGCGACACCCCGTCGGCATCGACGACGACATCGGCATTGCGCTCCGCGAGCAGGTGGCGGGAGCGACCGCCTCGCGCGCCGTCGGCGGCACTGCGGCGGGCGGCCGCCCGCAGACACTCGATCACCTCGGCGTCGTCTGTCTGCGCGAAGTCGCCGGTAGAAGAGTCCGACCGAACCGAACCGCCAGTGCGTCTCGGCAGCGACGTACTCGTCGGCGACGTCGCGCAGCCGCTCCGCCCAGTCGGACGGTGCGACCGGAACGGCCAACACGATGCGCACGGCTCCCGCCACGCGCGCCACATGACACGCGGCGCGCGCCGTCGAGCCGGTCGCCACACCGTCGTCGACGATGATCACGACACGCCCTTCGAGTCGCTCCGACGGGCGTCCAGCGCGGAACCGATGCGACCGCCACTCCAGTTCGTCGCGTTCGCGACGCTCCACCTCGGCGAACTGCTCATCGGACACCCCCGCACGGACGACGAGATCGGCGTCGACGTAGCGCGCTCCGTGCTCACCGATGGCGCCCATCGCGAGCTCGGGCTGGAACGGAACCCCCAGTTTGCGGACGACGATGACATCCAGCGGCGCCCCGAGCTCCGTCGGCAACCTCGTACGCCACGGGCACTCCGCCGCGAGGCAGTCCGACCACGATCACGTCCGGGTCGTTTCGGTAGTGCGACAGGCACGCCGCCAACTGTCGACCAGCATCTCGACGGTCCGTGAACATGCGACTCCTCCTGAGCGTCGGCGGGCACGTTGGAGGCTACGCACATCGGGCCGGTGTCGCCAGGGGCCAAGGTCATCCGTCCCACTCCGACCCGCGGGCGCATCTCGGGACCAATTTCCCTATCGGCACGCTGCAATCCGCCGCCACGACGACCAGCACGACGACCGGCACGACGACCAGCGACACCGACACGATCGTGCTGCCGCCCACGACCCTGAACGGTGAGGTCTCCCAGGTGATCTCGCCGCGGCACGGGTCCGCCACCCGCTACGACGATCCCATTGCGGCTGCCCGGGCGTTCGCGGTCGAGTTCGTCGGTTTCGACCCGATCATCGTCGGCGCGTTCCAGCCCGGCGACAACCGTTCGGGTGACGTCGAGATCCGGTCCCACGCGAACGCGAGTCGCACCGTGGTCCACGTCCATCAGGTCGACGGCGACGACTGGGCCGTCATCGGGGCGTCGAATCAACACATCACGATCACGCAACCGGGTGCGCTCGCTGAGATCGAGAGCCCGATGGTGCTGGCCGGGAACGCCAGCGTTCGGTCGTCGACGCAACGGCCGTTCGCCTGCGATCCCACGCCGTCGCCGTTTGAGGTCTGCAGTCCGACGTGACGAAGTCCTCTGGTTGCGACGAGGGCGCAAACGGAGACTCGACCCATGGGTACCGTTGCGATCCCTCCTCGGTTCGTCGTCTCGTTCGACGACGCCCGCGAGGGCAACGTCGACGCGGTCGGCCTCAAGGGCTGGTACCTCAGTCGACTCCGCGACCTCGGCTACGACACGCCCGACGGATTCGTTGTCACCGCCGCCGCCTACGAGGCCGCGACTCGAGGTGCCCACGTCGACCACCGTCTCGCACACGGTCTGGGCCGCGGCCAGCAACGCATCGGGGGACGACATCGCGATGTTGGCGCGCAAGGCCCGACACCTGATCGCCCAGATCCGGTTCGATGGTGCGCTCACCAATGCGATCGGTTCCGCGCTCGCGAACATCGGCACCACCGCCGACGAGGCGCCGGTCGTTCCGGTGGCCGTTCGTTCCTCGACCGCTCCAGGTGCCGTCTCCGGTCCCGAGTGTGCAGGCGTCCACGCGTCGTTCACCGATGTCGTCGACCTCACCCAGGTCATCAGCCGGATCCACAGCTGCTGGGCCTCACTGTTCGGCGAACGAGCGTTGGCGATGCGCGCCCGTGGGCTCGGCGCCGAACAGCCGACGATGGCGGTCGTCGTCCAACGGATGGTTCACGCCGAGAAGTCAGGGCTTGCGATCCCGCTCGGTGCGTCGGACGACCTCCTCGTGGAGGCGACCTTCGGCCTCGGTGAACCCATCATCTCGGGTGCGGTCGAGCCGGACCGGTACGTGATCGACCGGGCGACGTCGACCCTGTCATCGGTCACGGTCGGCCACAAGCTGGTGGTGCTCGACGGCGGTGCGGGTCACGCATTTCTGACGCCGGAACGCCAGACGGCACGCGTGCTCGACGACCGAGACATCGCCCGGATCGGTCAGCTCAGCGCGTCGGTCGACACCCACTTCGGTGCGCCACACGAAATCGAATGGGCACTGCTCGAGGGCACGCTCCACGTCCTCCAGGTCCGACCGTTCACGCCCGGCCACGTCGGTCGCCACACCATCGATCGATCGAACGATCAGCGGCATCGGGATCGGCCGCGGCTTCGCGACCGGCCGGATCCGGATCGCGCAACGTCCCGGCGAGCTCACGGAGGTGCGCACCGGCGACATCCTCGTGACGTCGGAAACGACGCCCGAATGGACACCACATCTCGAACGCGCCGGCGCAGTGATCACCGACGACGGGGACAGCTCGTGCCACGCGGCACGGGTCGCCCGGGAGCTCGGGATCCCAGCGATCGTGGGAACGGGCACGGCGACATCCCTCCTCGAGGATGGACACGTCGTGACGGTCGACGCTGCACGTGGCTGGGTCCTTCCCGTCGTCGCGCTCGACGTCGACTGATCAGCCTGCGCGCCGCATGCGTCCAGCCAGCTTGCGGATCTCCTCGACGACGAGCACCAACGCCGCGAGCGCCGCACAAATGGCCCACCGCCCCGCGTCCAGCGGGGTGGTCTCGAATGCCCGGTTCAGCGGCGGAAGGTGGACGACAGCGACCTGCATCAGCACCGTCGCGCCTGCCGCTGCCCACAGCAGCCGGTTGTCGAACACGCGGACGAACGCGCTGGTCGAATCCGAGCGGGAATTGAACGCATTGAAGATCTGCGCGAGCACCACCGTGGTGAACGCCATCGTGCGAGCGGTGACCAGATCGCCGGATCCGCCCAGCATTCCGCCCGCCAATTCCAGGTCGAGTGCGATCAGGCCGGCGAGGGCCGTGGTGACGCCGACCACGACGATCGTGACACCCATCGCCCGATCGATGATCGGGTCGTCGAGCTTGCGGGGCGGGTGTGACATGACGTCGTCGACGCTCGGATCGACACCGAGCGCCAATGCCAACGCGCTGTCGGTCAACAGGTTGATCCAGAGGATCTGGGTCGCCAGCAGCGGGACGGCCAACTCGCCCTCCCCCACGACCAGTCCGAGCGGTACGGCTGCGAGCACGCCGATGATCATCACCAGCACCTCACCGGCGTTGGACGCGAGCAGATACCGGAGGAACTTGCGGATGTCGGCGAAGATCTCCCGGCCCTCGCGTACCGCGTGGACGATCGTGCCGACATCGTCGTCGGCGAGGATCATGTCGGCGGCTTCACGTGCGACCTCGGTGCCGCTGCGGCCCATCGCCACGCCGATGTCAGCCCTGCGGAGCGCCGGTGCGTCGTTGACGCCGTCGCCGGTCATCGCAACGATGTGACCGGCGCGCTGGAATGCGTCGACGATCAGCAGCTTGTGCTCGGGGCTGACCCGGGCGAACGCCGTCGTCGCGTCGATCCGCTCGTCGAGCAACCGCTCGACCACGCCGTCCCCGCTGCGCTGCGCAGCATCGAGTTCGCTGGCCCGACATCACCGACCGATCGCTCACCGACATGCCGAGCGATGCCGCGATCGCGACTGCCGTCTGCGGGTGATCTCCCGTCAACATGACGGTGCGAACACCGGCGCCGGCGGCCTCGGCGATCACCGACATCGCCTCGGGCTTGGCCGGATCGACGATGCCGACCACTCCGAGCAGGACCAAGTCGTGCTCGATCTCCGCGTCGAGCGGTTCCGGGATGCGATCACGCGACCCGCATCGCCACGCCGATCGTCCGGAGCCCCTCGCGGGCGAACGCGTCGATGGTGCGCTCGAACTCGTCCCGCTGCTGCGTCGTCCAGCGGCTCGACCGCACCCGCTCGGTACAGGGCCTCGCATCGATGCAAGCAGCACGTCGGGAGCGCCCTTGGTGAACTGCACGACCGCGCCGTCGAACGACGGGAGGTCGGCGAACGCGTGGACCGATGCGTCGCGCCGGATGGATGGACGACATCAGCTTCCGCCCGGACTCGAACGGCAGCTCGCCCACCCGTTCGAGCTCCAGCTGCTGCAGCGCGCGACTCCGACGCTTCTCGGCCGCCACGAGGAGCGCGACCTCGGTCGGATCGCCACGCACCTCCCACTGACCGTCGGGACCGACTTCGAGCAGCGCGTCGTTGGCGGCTGCTGCGGCGGCCAGCATCGCCTCCACCTCTCCTCGACGACGTCGGCTGCGGAGTCACCAGCGTCGACCGCGAGCGACCCGATCGGTTCGAACCCGACGCCGGTGAGGCGCGCCGAGCCGGACGCGGTGACGGCGCGGACCACGGTCATCTCGTTGCGGGTCAACGTGCCCGTCTTGTCGGTGCAGATGACCGACGCCGACCCGAGCGTCTCGACCGACAGCAGCCGCTTCACGATCGCATCGTGTTCGGCCATGCGTTGCACGCCGAGGGCGAGCACGACCGTCAGAATCGCCGGCAATCCCTCGGGCACCGCCGCAACCGCGAGCGACACCGCAACGAGGAGCGCATCGAGCACGTCGCCGAACCCGTCGATGTCCGAGGTCACGAGGATCGCCGCGACCACCACGACACCGAGGACGACGACCACCACTCCGAGCAAGCCGACTCAACCGGTCGATCTGGCGCCGGAGCGGCGTGGGTTCGGCGTCCCCGTCCGCCGAGCAACGCAGCGATTCGCCCGATCTCGGTGTCGCGCCCCGGTCGCGGTCACGAGGACACGACCACGACCACGTGTGACCGCAGTTCCGCTGAACACCATGTCGGTCCGCTCGGCCACCGGGGCGGCGGCCGACACGGCTCCGGGCGCCTTCGCGACGGGGACGCTCTCACCGGTCAGCGGCGGCCTCGGAGACCTCGAGCGACCACGATTCGACCAGGCGGGCGTCCGCGCCCGACTGCGTCACCCTCCGACAGGATCACGATGTCGCCGACGACCAGCGCCCGAGTGGTCACCCGGACGTCGATGCCGTCGCGACGGACGATGCAGTGAGGTGCGCTGAGGGCGCGCAGCGCGGCGACGGCGTCGATCGCACGACCCTCCTGCCACACGCCGACGATCGCGTTCGCGAGCACGATGACCGCGATGACGATCACCTCGACCGGTGTCGTGTCGGCCCCTTCGAACCACCATGCAAGTGCGGACACGACGATCGCGCCGAGCAGGAGGAGCACCAGCGGGTCGTCGAACTGGGCCGCGAACCGACTGACGAGTCCCGGCGGCGGCGATTCGACCAGTTCGTTGGGCCCATCACGCTCCAACCGGCGGGCCGCCTCCACCGACGAGATGCCGTGATCCAGGTCGCTCCCGAGGTCATCGGCCAGCTCGGCGACGGTCGTCACCGTGTCGGTCATCGGCACTCCTCGCTCTTCCTTCGCCCCCAGTGTCGAGGGACTGCGCCCCCCGACGACAGGGGCGAAGGTCACGTGTCCGGCGAACCGGATCATCCCTCCGCCGGGGATTTCGACTCTGGCGGATGTCGCTCGATTCGGAGTTGGCTGAGGAGCATGGACACCACGTCGTCACCATCGGGACATGTCCCTGCGAATCGATCAGCCACTCCCGGCGTCTGGGTGGTCGGCATCGACGGCTCACCATCGTCCCGCCACGCAGCGCTGTGGGCCAGCGGACACGTCTCCGGCCGTGGCCGTGAGCTGCACCTGGTCACCGTCTGGCATCCGCCGTTCCTCGCGCCGACGCCGGGCTGGGGCGCCCTCCCCACCGGGGCTCCCGGATGCGTTCGAGTCGAACAGCCACGATCACGTCGACCGCCTGGCCACCGAGATGCGCTCGTCGGTCGAGGTCCCGGTCGAACCGATCGTCTGTCGAGGTGGAGCTGCCTCGTGCCTCCTCGACGCAGCCGGGCACGCTGCGCTGCTCGTCGTCGGTTCGCGCGGACGCGGCGGATTCGCTCGCCTGACGCTCGGTTCCACGAGCACCCAGTGCGCGACCCACGCCGATGTCGCGACCGCGGTGATCCCGCTCGGCGCCCCGATCGGATCGGCACGCCGCATCGTGGTCGGCGTCGACGGTTCGCCGAACTCCCTCGCCGCCGCACGGTGGGCGATCGACTTCGCCGATGCCGGGACGGTCGTCGAGTGCGTGATGGTGTGGGACGTCACACCGCTCATCACGAGCGATGAGTCGTTCGTTCTGCCCGAATCCACCGAGCTCGTCCGGAAACGGTTCGCAGAGACGATGAACGAACTGAGACGGACGATCGATCGTCGCGACCTCGAGATCGTTCAGCGGTTCGAGGAGGGCCTGCCACGCCGCGTGCTCCGTGACGCTGCCCAGCAGTGCGACCTGTTCGTGATGGGTGCTCGGGGACAAGGGGCGATCGGCTCGATGCTGCTCGGCTCGGTTTCGTCGTGGCTCCTCCACCATGTCGATCGACCGATCGTGGTCGTTCCCGACCCCGACTGAGCGGTCCCGAGTCGCCACGCCGACGTCGGCGTGCGTGGTGTCAGCCGTCGAACTGCTCGAACGCCCGCCACGCGTCGGTCGCGTACGTCGACGCCGGGCCACCGCCCATCAGCACCGCGACACCGATCGTCTCGGCGACCTGTTCCTTCGTCGCCCCGGCACGCAGCGCATCGTGCATGTGCAACGTGATGCATCCGTCGCAGCGCGTTGCGATGCCGATCGCGACGGCCATCAACTCCTTGACCGCTGCCGGCAGGGCACCGTCGGCGACCGCCGAGCGATGCAGCGCACCGAATGCCTTCATCTGCTCGGGGAGCACCGCGTTCAGGTCGCGATACCCCTGGCGCAGCTCGCGCCGTCGTTCGGGAAAGTCATGGACACGTCATCGGTTGGTCTCCTTCGGGTCGGATGCCGCCGCGCCGACGCCCGGTCGGCGGTGCGGGTGGTTGTCGCCTGGTGGCACGATGATCACCGGACGATGGCTGTTGCGGACGATCCAGTGGCTGGTGGATCCGAGCAGCGGTTGATCGCTGTTCCCGGCACCGTGCGAACCGAGCACGATGAAGCCCGCGTCGACGTCGTCGGCCACCCGCAGGATCGCCTCGGTCGCCGACCCCTGGGCGACCTGCCCACGCCATCGGAGCCCGTCGATGTCGGTCGAGCGGGGCGCACCACGTCGTTTGCAGCATCGTGGCGGCTTCCTGCTCGTGCTCCTCGATCGGCGTGCGCCACCCCGCTAGATGGCTGTACATCCCCAGCGCATGGACGACGACCAGTTCGACACCGAGCGTGATCGAGAGATCGGCGGCGAACAGCAACCCGCGCTCCGACTCGGCCGAGCCGTCGGCACCGACGACGACGGGCGCACCCGCCCGCATCCGATGTGACGTTGCAGCGGTGGGCAGGGCATCGCTCGCGGTCATGACGCCATTGTCGAGCACACCGGGTCGCGAATCGGCAGGGCCTTTCGACCCGTGAGCTGGGCAGACAGGACGTTGGACCCTTCGCTCCCGCAGCGTTCGTCGTCGATGATCGAATCATGAGCAAGCGTTCTGCCATCGAGATCCGACCAGACACCCGTTCCGACCCGCGCACGTAGCTGTCGAACCCGATGGGCTCACCCGACTCGCCGACTCCAGGGCCGTCCTCGCGCCGGTACCGGCTTCCCGGCCCCCACGTCACGGTCGTCATGCCGATCGCGACACCGGGACGGGTCGGGAACAACATGGAGAAGCGCTGGAGCGCAACTCGCGCCGACCTTCGTCACCTCGGTGCGGACGACGACGTCCTCCTGCAACTCGAACGTGCTGTTCATCGGCGCTCCCGCCGTCCGGATACGAGGCACTCGTCACCGCCAACGCCGAGAGCGCCGCATACTGCTGGCTGATCACGCCGACCGGCGGCTCGATGATGCGGCTGCGGCGACCTCCCCTCGCTGATGCCGGCGCTGATCGAGGTCGATCGACGGCCCCGGGTCGTCACGGCAGCCGTCGACCGCGTCGGCGCCGACCTCGCGGTCGTCGATCACGCCCACCTCGAGGCGCTGCGCGCTGTCGACGGGGACGAGGAGGGCATCCACAAGTCGGCCGGCGATGGCTTCGATCAGGCGCGCAACCAACGGCACAGCGAGGTGATCTGGGAGCGCAACGCGTCGGACGGTCGCGAAGGAGATCAGCCGACTGGTCGCGAAGCACCGGGCACATGTCGTCGTGCTGACGGGAGATCGTCGAGCCGTCGACCTCGTCGCCGAGCGGGTCGCCGGAGCCGAACGTGACCGTGCGTGCGGCGCAGGCCGGCGGACGCCACGAGCCCGACACCCGCCTGCGGCTGCTCGCCGCCGCCATCTCGGCGGCCGAACGAGACCCAGGTCGCAGCACTGGCGCGCCGACGCGGACCGGCTCGCCGAAGAGCTCGGCCAGCAGGACCTCGCCGTCGATGGCGAGGTGCACACCCTCCAGGCGATCGCCGATCACCGGGTGGCGACGCTGTTCGTCGACGCCGACAGCTGGGCGGATCGCACCCACATCGACGAGACCATCCGCGCCGCCCACGCCGACGGTGCCGACGTGCTGCCCGGGCTCCGCTCCCGAACTGACCGACGGCATCGGCGCCCTGCTGCGCCGGGCCTATTGATCACAACCCATTCACCGATCGAGAGGAGGCAACGACGTGAGCGACACCCACACCTGCCCGTACTGCGAACTCGTCTTCAAGTATCACAACGAAGTCATCGACCACGTCCGGCACGATCATCCCGAACACGCGGGATCGGTGGCCGGCATCGAGCCGCGAGAACTGCCCCACGACTGAGCGAGCGGGCAGGACCTCCGGCCCTTCCGCAGGCCACGACGTACCGGCACACTGAAGCGGTCGACACCGCTGTGGCGTCGGCCCGGAGAGGAGTACAACATGGTTCAGCGTCTCATCGTCCCCGTCGACGGGTCCGACACCTCCTGGAGGGCGGTCGACGTCGCACTCTCGCTCGCGCAGCGCACGACCGCTCGAGCGTCCACGTCGTCGAGGTCGTGTTCTCACCGCAGCGACACCGCGAACGCCCAGATCCGGCTCGAGGAGGGAGTGGCCCAGATCGACGCGTCCGATGTCGAGATCGACGTCGAGGTGCTCATCAGCGAGGAGACCGTCGCGTCGGCGATCGATGATGCGCGTGATCGCCTCGCCGGGCTCGACGGTCGTGATGTCGTCGCACGGGCGCGGCCGTTCCGCGGCACTCGTCGGCAGCATCGCCGAAGACATCGTCCAGCGCACATTCGGGCCGATCATCGTCGTGGGGCCGCACGTCGTCGTCGACGACTTCTCCGGACCGATCGTCGTGACGCGTCGACGGCTCGCGACGAGTCCGAGGCTGCGCTCCCGCTCGCAGCAGCATGGGGCATCGAGTTGGGTGTCGACCCCTGGATCGTGAACGTGATCGGGCCCAGCGGTCACCACGGGCCAGGCACGATCTCCGGCAACGATCTGATCGACAGCATGTACACGTCTCGGCTTGCGCACGACCTGTCGGCGCAGTCCGGGCATCGCGTCGAGTTCGAGGAACTGCACGACGGACACCCGGCGGTGTCGGTGCCCGAGTTCGCCGAGCGGATGGATGCGTCGCTCATCGTGGCGTCGTCGCACGGACGCAGCGGGTTGTCGCGCCTCACGGTCGGCAGCGTGACATCGGGATTCGTCCGCCACGCCACCTGCCCGGTGATGATCGTCCGGCTCCCCCACCCGACCAAACGCTGGGACGACGTCGACGCACGGGCCTGGGCGATGTGACCACTCCGCGACTGCGCTTCCTCGGTGCCGCCGGCACCGTGACCGGGCAGCCGATTCGTCGTGGAGCACGACGGGCACCGGTCATGGTCGATGCCGGGCCTCTTCCAGGGTCTTCGCCATCTCCGACGCAGCAACTGGGACCCGTTCCCTGTCGATCCGACGACCATCGACGCCGTCGTGCTCACCCATGCCCACATCGACCACAGCGGCTGGCTGCCCCGGTCTCGTCCGTGACGGATTCAGCGGCCCGATCCATGCCACGGCGCGCACCTGCGACCTGTGCCGCATCCTCTTGCCCGACAGCGCCCACATCCACGAGGAGCAGGCCCGATTCGCCAACGAACGCGGGTTCAGCCGGCACCATCCGGCGCTGCCCCTCTACACCACCGCCGACGCCGAGGCCGCGCTGCCACTGCTCTCGCCCGCGTCCCTACGACGCAGCCGTTCCGGGTCACCGACGCGATCACCGCGACGCTCGTGCCCGCCGGCCACATCCTCGGTTCGGCGTCGGTTCATCTCGACTTCGACGACGGCGGATACGGACTGCTCGTCAGCGGCGATCTCGGGCGTGGCGACCACCCGCTGCTCCCCGGACCGGGGACGCCGCCGGCAGCCGAGCACGGTGCTGGTCGAGTCGACCTACGGCGACTCGATCCACGGCTCCGCCGATGACGACGAGCAGGCGGTCGCCGAGGCGATCAGCAGGGCTGCGGCACGGGGCGGCAGCATCGTCATCCCGGCGTTCGCCGTCGATCGCACTGAACTCCTGCTCCTGCTCCTCCAACGACTGATGCGCGACCAGCGGATCCCGACGCTGCCGGTCTTCGCCGACAGCCCGATGGCGCTGTCCGTCCTCGACGTGTACCGCGCCGAACTCGGCGACGAGCATCGACTTCGACCCCGGCGGCGGACTCCGGGAGTGTCGATCCGTCGAGCAGTCGATGGCGATCGCCGACCACATCGGCCCGGCGATCATCATCTCGGCGTCGGGCATGGCGACCGGTGGCCGCGTCCTGCACCATCTCGCGCGCCTGCTCCCCGACCCCCGCAACGCCGTCATCCTGTGCGGCTTCCAAGCGGCCGGAACGCAGAGGTCGGTCACTGGCCGACGGCGCGTCACGACGTCAGGATGCACGGACGCGACATCCCCGTTCGATGCTCCGTCACGCAGCTGACGTCGATGTCGGTCCATGCCGACGCCGACGACCTGGTCGCTTGGGTCGACGAACTCCCCGAGCGACCCGACCACGTGTACGTCGTCCACGGCGAACCGCACGGCCAGTGCCGCGCTGTCGGCCCGGCTGCGAGCCGAACTCGGTCTCGAGGCATCCGTACCAGCGCAGTTCGACGAGGTCGAGCTCGATCGGGCCCGCGTCGCGATACCGAGGTCAGCCGACGCGCACCGCATCCGCCGGAAGGCTGACCACGAGCGCCTCGTGTTCCGGCCCATGGGCAGACCAGCACCAGCGTCGTGCCGGCCGGAACCGCGACCGACGTCCGCGGCGTGAACGCGACCGGACGGCCTCCCGACGTCGAGCGACGCGTCGCCCGCGAGGCCGACGAGCAGCACGAACTCGCCCTCGTGCGTCGAGCGTCGGTCGACGCCGGCTCCGATCCGCTCGACACGACGACCGCACCCGCCAGACCGTCGGTTGCCGCGCCGATGCCCGTGTCACGCACGGCCAGCGATCCATCGACCCACACCGTCGGTCGGCGCGTCGTCGGCGATGTGGCGCACGAAGCGCTGCCCGCCGAAGTCCCGCTCGGGACGAACCGTCGCGGTGGGCAGATCGAGATCGTGGTCCGCCAGCGTGTCGTGCTCGGCCGGACAGCCGATCTCGATCACCTCGAGACCGGGCGAGCTCCGCAGCACGCGGTGGCGGATCTCGGGTGGCTGCAGGACGCAGTCGCCGGCCACCATCCGGAACGGCTCGCCCTGGTCCTCGTAGACGACGTCGACCCATCCTGCGGCGACGAAGATCATCTGGAAACGAATGCGGTGGAAGTGCACCCAGTCGGCGACGTCGCCACCGCCCGGCGATCCGGATGTGACTCGCGATGAACCGGCCACCCCACCGATCCGGCAGCAGATCGCGATACTCCATCCCGGCACGTCCGACGCCGAAGCCGCCGGTCGCCGCATCGACCACGGTCAGGCTCGGGACGTTTTCGGGGACGTCGACCGACGTCGATCGTCGCCCGAACTCGACGACCGAACCTCCCGGCGAGCGCAGCTCACGCTCGGTCGTCGTCGTCGACCCGGAGCCGAACCGGCGCATCTCGTTGCGCCCGACGCAACTCGAGCGCCGTACCGTCGCGTTCGATCACCACGCGACGCGGAGCGTCGGCAGGAGTCACGAGGTGGATGCGGAACCCCGCCTCACCGGTGAAGAAGTCGACCTCTCCGTCGAGGTCGGTGCAGTCGACGACGATGGCTGCCATCGAGCCAGTCTGCCCGATGACGACTCGACCGCCGTCGGTCTCGACCGCGCCCGACTGTCACCGGGGCGCCAGTACCCTCGCAGCGGTGAGGAGCAGGCGTGAACGGCACGGGTCGGGTCCGAACAGCTGCACTGTGCGTGACTCGCCTGTCGCCGTACTCCTGTCCGGCTGCGGCAGCGTCGCAGACCGAGGTCGCCGTACCCATCGCACGCCCCACGGCGACCACCCTGCCGCGCTGCGACGTCGGCGGACGACGAACTCGCGGCTGACCCCGGCCGATCCGACGGACGGAGGCGCCGCGGCGGCGGAGCGGCAGCTCCGGGTGACGGCGTCGTCGAGGCACCTGACGGGCGGCGAGCTCGTCGTCCCCGCCTCGACGGCCGAACCGACAACGACATCGACCACGACGCCCACCGGCGACCGTTCCGCCGACAACGGTCCCTCCCACGACGCGTTCCCCCGACGACGCTGCCCCCGCCCGACCTGCCGGACGCGAATCGTCGCCGACCCGTCCTTCGGAGCGACCGCGGCCGCGTTCGATCGCCTCGCCCGCGCCAATCCCGGGGCGTCGCTGACCGTCGTGCGCGGTGGCGACGTCGTGTTCAGCCGCGCGTCCGGGTGCCACGATCGACGGGCAGCCGGCCAACCGGTGACACGCCGATGGTCGTCGCGAGCGTGAGCAAGATCGTCGTCGCGATGGCGATCGCCCGCCTGCACGAGCAGGGGCGTGCTCGACGTGTCCGGTCCCGTCCCGTGGGCCGACCTCGGCCTCGACCCGAACGACGGGTGGAACGACGTGACGATCCGCGAGCTCCTCGATCATCGAAGCGGCCTGGCCAAGGCGCGGTACTCGTGGTTCACCGGCGAGGGGACCTGCCGCGAGTACGTCCCGTCGCTGCTCACCTCACCACCGAACGGCGACCGCGGGCGATGGGTCTACTCGAACGGCAACTACTGCCTGCTCGGACTGCTCGTCGAGCAGCGGACGGGGCAACCGCTCGACGTCGCGCTGCAACAGCTCGTGTTCGACCCGGTCGGCGCGAGCGGCGTCCACCTCACGTACGGCGGGCTGCAGCCCGGCGACCAGCCGCATCCCGACGGAGTCGAGCGGCTGTCGCGTCTCGGCGGCGCCGGCACGCTGATCGTGTCGACCGACGACACCGCCATGGCGCTCGGACGAATGACCCCCGCCGATCGGGCGATCCTCCAGCCACCCGGGCGTGTTCACCGACCAGTACGGATTCGGCCACACCGGCACGGTCGACGGCGCCAAGGCGTGCATCTGGGTCCTCGAAGACGGCGCCACCGTGGTCTCGGCCACGATCGCCGGGAACTCGGTGAGCTCGGGCGGCGGCGTGTGCGACATCGTCGTGCCCGCAGTCGCCTCCGATCTCGGATTCGGATCGGCGCGAGCCCGACCGGACACCCTGACGACCACCGACCGGCCATCGACCGCCATGCCGACTCCCTGCCGACGCGGGACGGGTCAGAGATCCCAGAGCTGCCGAGCGGCCGTGATCACCGGAACGCCGATCTCACCGGTCGACGCCGGCTCCGGCCGGTACTGCTCGCCGACCAGCGCGCTCAGTGTCGCGCCCGTCGACATGCTCAGCGCATCGAAGTCGTACCCGCCCTCGAGCGCCACGACGAGACGGCGCTCGGCGACGAGTTGGCTCAGCCGGTCGGCGAGGTCGGCGTAGTCGGCCGAGGTGAGCTGCAACCCGGCGAGCGGGTCGTTGCGGTGCGCGTCGTACCCGGCGGAGATGATGAGCCACGTCGGATCGAACCGTTCGATCACCGGGGCGATCACCTCGTCGACCGCCTGACGGAACACGTCGCCACGGGTGCCGGGCGGGAACGGCAGGTTGAGGTTCGTGAACGGCGCCCCCTCCCCACCGGTCTCGGTCAACCGACCGGTGCCCGGGTACAGCGGTGACTGGTGCGTCGAGACGTAGAGCACCGACGGGTCGTCGTAGAAGATGTCCTGGGTCCCGTTGCCGTGGTGCACGTCCCAGTCGACGATCGCCACCCGCTCGCCGCGCTCGGTCAGCTCGCGCGCCGCGACGGCGACGTTGTTGAACAGGCAGAAGCCCATCGACTGGTCGAACTCGGCGTGGTGGCCCGGGTGGGCGACTCGCGGCGAAGGCGACGTCGCACGGTCCCGACTCGAGGTCGTCGACCGCGTCCAGCAGCGCGCCCGCCGCACGACGGGCCGTGTCCCACGAACCCGGCGCCGCATAGGTGTCGGCGTCGATGCTCCCGCCGCCCGCCTCGCAGAACTCCCGGATCTGCGCGACCAGTCGCGGGTCGTGGGCCCGTTCCAGCTCCTCGACGGTGGCGAGCCGAGGTTCGACCATCCGCACCGCGTCGCCGAGGCCCGCGGCCGGGATCCCGGCGAGCGACGCGTCGAGCCGACCGCGGCGTTCCGGGTGACCGTCGGGCGCGTGGTGTTCGTCGAGTTCGGCGGCGGAGAACACGGCGATCGGCTGATCCACGCTCCCAGCGTACGCTCAGCCGCCGGTGCTGCCATGCTGGAGGGGTGACCCCGTCAGATCCCCCCGATTCGCGATGGGCGACGACCGTCGTACTCGGCGACGGTTCGACCGCGTTCATCCGGCCCGCTCGTTCCCGCCGACCAGGACAGACCTGCTCGCCTTCCACCAGAGCGCAGTCGCGGGAGAGCATCTACAAGCGGTACTTCTCCCCGAAGCCGACCCTCAGTGCACGAGCGAGCTCGAACACTTCACCACCGTCGACATGGTCGACCGTGTCGCGCTCGCCGTCGAGGTCCACGACGAGTTCGTCGGCTGGTGCAGCTACGAGCGGTGGCCGGGCCGCGACGAGGCCGAGGCGGCGTTCATGGTCGACGACCGCTACCACGGCCTGGGCATCGCCACCCTGATGCTCGAACACCTGGCGGCGATCGCCCGCACGAACGGCATCGAACGCTTCACCGCCGAGGTGCTCAGCGACAACCGGGGAATGCTCGCGGTCTTCGCGAAGGCCGGCTGGCCGCTGCAACGACGCTTCGACTCCGGCGTCGTCGACCTCGACTGGGAACTCGCGACCACCGACGAGTTCATCGACACCGTCGAGCGCCGGGAGCAGCGCGCCGACTCCCGGGCGGTGGCACGGATCCTGCTGCCGCGTGCGATCGCGATCATCGGGGCGTCGGATCGTGAGGGATCGGCCGGCAACCTGCTGTGGAGCAACGTGCGGGCGAGCGTGAGCGTGCCCGTCTACCCGGTCAACCCGCGCCTGGAGGATCTCGACGGGGTTCGCTGCTACGGGTCGGTGCCCGACCTCCCCGACGAGGTGTCGCTCGCCATCGTCGCCGTCCCGTCCCGCTCGCTGGAGTCGACGATCGACGCGTGCATCGACAAGCGGATGCGCGGCGCGGTGATCATCACGACGCCGGAGCCGGTCGACGGCTCGACCACGTTCGACATCACGTCGATCGTGGGACGTGCTCGACGCAACGGCCTGCGCCTGATCGGCCCGTCGAGCATGGGCGTGGCGTCGCTCCACCCCGATTCAGCAACTGCAGGCCGCGCTGATCGACGTGACGCTGCCCGGCCGGCGGCGTGGCGATCTCGATGCAGTCGGGTTCGCTCGGCGCGTCGCTCCTGCGACGAGCCCGCGACCTCGACCTCGGGCTGAGCTGGTTCGTGTCGCTCGGCGACAAGTCCGACGTGTCGGCCAACGACCTCCTGCAGTTCTGGGAGGACGACCAGTTCACCCGGGTCATCGGGTTGTACACCGAGACGTTCGGCAACCCCCGCAAGTTCGCGCGCATCGCCCGACGGGTCGGCCGCACCAAGCCGATCGTCGCGGTCCGCACCGGAGCCGCCGCCGACGGGCAACTCGGCAGCGCGCTCTACCAGCAGGCCGGCCTGATCGAGGTACCGACGGTTCACGCGCTGCTCGACACGTGTCGCGTCCTCGAGTCCCAGCCCGTCCTGCGCGGCCCCGCCGTCGCGGTCATCACGAACTCGGCCAGCCCGGGCACGCTCGCACGGGCCGCCATGACACCTGCCGGACTCATCCCCGTGCGACACGGCACCAGCCACTCAACTGGCGCTCCGGACCCGACGACTACCGGGCGGCGATCGAGGCAGCGCTCGCCGACGACGACATCGACGGACTGCTCGTGATCTTCGCTCCGCCCGTGCCCGCGTTCGAAGCGGCGATGGGTCCGGCGATCGCCGAGGCTGCCGCCGGCGCTTCGAAGCCTGTCGTGGCCGTGATGATCGGCTCGGGCGACGGATGGGTCACAGGCGAGGGCAGCGTGCCGAGTTTCGCCTTTCCCGAGCAGGCCGTCGCGACGCTTGCGTCGTCGCACGCGTACGGCCGGTGGCTCGACACCGAAGCCGCTGAGGCAACCGTCGAACCACGAGCGGTCGATCCCGAGCGTGCTCGCCGCCTCGTGCGATCCTGGCTCGAGCGCGCCCAGGCCGACCCCGACGCCGGCGTGCACCTCGACATCGAGGCGGCGACCGACCTGCTGGCGGCGTACAGCGTCACCGTCGCCGCCGCACGGCAGGCCACACCCGAAGTCCGCAGCGGCGTCGCGGCGGAGCACATCGGGTTCCCGGTGGCGGTCAAGTCGACCAAGCGTACGGCGGGCCGTTCGGCGCGCGCGGGCGTCGCACTCGACCTCGGCTCGCCCGACGAGGTCGACGAGGCCGTCGCCACGATGGTCGACTCGCTCGGCGAGGACGCCAGCACGCTCGTGGTCCAGGAGATGATCCCGCCCGGGCGTCGACGTCCGCATCCACTGTCATCGTGACGAGCGGCTGGGCGTCATCGTCAACGTCGGCTACGGCGGCGTCGATGCCGACCTGATCGGCGACCGCACCAGTCGATTGGCACCGCTGTCGCCCGCGAGCGCCGCGGCGATGCTCGGCGAGACCAAGGTCGGCGGCGCGCTCGTCGCCGCCGGCCTCGACTCGTCGCCGCTCGTCGACGTCATCGTCCTCGCCGCACAGCTGTGCGCCGACCAGCACGACGTCGACGACCTCGACCTCAACCCGGTGATCGTGTCGGACGGTCAGGCGCTCGTCACCGACGCGTGCGGTCCGTCTCGTCGACCGACCCGACGACGACGGCCCGATCCGCCGCCTCGGGTGATCGACCTCGCGTCGGCGTCGCGACCGGATCCGGCTCGACATCCGCCCACCGACGCCGCGGGAACTGCTGAAATGGAGTCGCTGTGAAGCTGAGTGTCCTGATCCCCCTCGTCGTGACGACGCTGGCGCTGGTCCTCGTTCTACCTCTGGTACCGGCGCAAGCTCGCCGACATGAAGCCCGACGCCGACTCGCGCTCGCTTCCCGGAGCACGGCTGACCGCCGAACGACTCCGGCTGCTGGCCAGCCCGCCCTGGCGCGTGGTGTACGAGATCGGCGACCGTCACCTCGGCGCAGTCGACCACGTCGTCGTCGGCCCGACCGGCGTGATCGCGATCGAGACCCTGATGCTCGATCGGCCCGACATCGCCGAGGGCGGCAGCGAGCCGCAACTGATCGCCACCGCCGCCATCGAACGCGGCGATGTCGACGACCTCACCCGCACGGTCGGCGTGCCGTGCAACATGCTCGCCAAGGTCTACTGGGGCACTGCCCAACCCGACCGTCCCGCCGCCATCGAGGTGACCACCGGACTGGTGGCGGTCGACGGGCACCGCCTGGTCGACTGGCTGATCGGCCTTCCTCCGGGTCCGTTCTCGCCGGCCCAGGTCGACCAGGTGTGGCAGGTGGTCACGACCGGCGTCGGCCGCCCCGACCCGCTCGGCTGACCGTCCGGTCCGGCGCCCAGCGACGGCGCACGTCACGACTGCCGGCGCTAGGTTGCCCGACATGCCATCTGCGCAGGAGTTCGAGGGTCCGACCACCGAACTGTTGCAGACCCTGATCCGCAACGAGTGCGTCAACGACGGGACCCCCGACTCGGGTTTCGAGACGCCGGAGCTCCGACACGCTGCGGCAGTACCTCGAGGGCGCCGGACTCGACCTCCAGACCTACACGCCCCGCGCGGGCCGCGACTCGATCGTCGCCCGGATCGAGGGGTCCGACCCCGATGCGCCGTCGCTGTGCCTGATGGGCCACACCGACGTGGTGCCGGTCAATCCCGACGGGTGGAGCAACGATCCGTTCGGCGGCGAATTGATCGACGGCGAGATCTGGGGCCGCGGCGCGATCGACATGCTCAACCTCACGTCGTCGATGGCGGTCGCCTTCCGTCACCTCGCCGACTCGGGCTTCCGACCGCGCGGCGACCTGATCTTCTTCGGGGTGGCCGACGAGGAAGCCGGTGGCGTGTGGGGCGCGGAGTGGATGGCTGAGCACCACTGGGACGACATCGACGCCGATTACGTGCTCACCGAACTCGGCGGCTGGTCACACGAAGCAGCCGACGGGACCCGCCAGGTGACCGTGAACGTCAACGAGAAGGGCATGGCCTGGCGTCGCCTCCGCGTCCGCGGCACACCTGGTCACGGGTCGATGCCGTTCGGCGCCGACAACGCGCTGGTCAAGACCGCCGAGATCGTCCGGCGTCTCACCGAGTACCGTCCGGCACCCGATCTCGACGAGATCTGGCGTGCCCAGGTCGATTCGATGGCGCTGAGCGACGACATCCGCGACGGGCCTCCTCGACCCCGCGACGATCTGGGACACGATCGCCACGCTGCCGACACCGATGGCGCGCACGTGTCACGCCCACACCCACACCACGTTCTCACCCAACGTGGTCCACGGCGGCCAGAAGACGAACATCATCCCGGACGTGATCGATCTCGAGGTCGACATCCGGACGGTTCCCGGCGACCGCGAGAGCGCCGAGGGCCACCTGCGTGCGGCGCTCGGCGACCTCTACGACGCACGTCGAGGTGAGCGACATCCAGAACTCGCCGGCCGACTTCCTCACCGTTCGGCTGCCGACAATGCGCTGTGGAACTCGGTCGAGAAGCACACCCAGATCGCCTACCCGGGAGCGACGCTGGTCCCGGGGCTGGTCGTCGGCGGCACCGACGCGCGCTTCTACCGCGAGCGCGGCCGCACCGCGTACGGCGCCGGGCTGTTCTCGCCGAGCATGGACTTCGCCACGTTCGGCTCGCGCTTCCACGGCCACGACGAACGCATCGATGTCGAGTCGCTCGGACTCTCGGCCGAGTACTTCCGGGGCATCGCCGTCGACCTGCTCACCTGATCGCCGACGCACGCCCACGCGTACGCCGCTCGTCAGTGGCGACCGAACGGGTTGATCGAACGCTCGGTGAACGAGTTGAGCGCGCGCACGATGTCGTTGCACACGAATCGTTGCGTTCCCGGCGACTCCCGCGAGATCGGCGCAATCACCCTGCGCTCGACCAGGTCGTTCAGCGCCCGTCGGATCGACGCCGGACTTGCGTCGAGAATCGGTTCGAGCACCTCGGTGTCGACGACCGGATGACTGAGCAGGTTGTCGATGATCGGGTGCGCCAGCGCGTCCGAGCGCAGCGACGACGGTGCGCTCGCGCCACTGCTGCTGCATCTGGACGACATCGTCGAAGAGGTGACTCGCGTTGCGCAGCGCGGCGAACGTCGCATCGGCACCGAGTTCGACGATCGGCACGAAGTCGCCCATGCGGTATTCGGTGAGCGCCTCGATGTAGCGGTGCTTCTGCGACACGATGCCCGCCGAGATCGGGAGCGTCGCCGACTTGGTCAGACCGTCACGTCGCAGCAGTGCGTGGATCAGCGCCCGGCCCACCCGACCGTTGCCGTCGGGGAACGGGTGGATCGTCTCGAACTGTGCGTGCATCACCATCGCCTGGATGAAGACGGGCATGTCGGTGCGCGCCATGAAGTCGCACAGGTCGTCGATCGCGTCAGGAATCCGCTCGACCGACGGCGGGACGAACTCGGCCTCCGGTGGACCTGCCGAGTAGCTGCCGATCCAGACGGTTTCGTTGCGCCACCGCCCGGCGAGCACGGGGTGCGTCGAGACCAGCAGCGCCCGGTGGACATCGAGGATCGTCTCCGGCGAGATGTCGTCGGCGAGCACGATCGCCGCTGTCGTCGCATCGACGTTGCCCATCACGTCGGCGACCGAGCGACCCTGATCGTCGCCCGTCTCGGCGATCAAGCAGGTCGGGCACGGGCGCGGCGACGTTCTCGATCCGCGACGACGCCGACGACTCGATCCGAACGAGCAACGACTCCAACGGCGCCAACGCGTCGCCGACCCGCAGGTCGAAGGCCGCGATGGCCGTCCGAACGTCTTCGGACACCAGCGCACACTCCGACGGCAGCATCATCTCCGCGTTTGCGATCTCGGGGACGACCGCCGAGTCGTAGCGTCGACCCCGTCCGGATCGGCGGGCGTCCCCGCCCTGCTCGATCAGCCAGGTCAGCCGCTCGAAGGTCACGGGCGGCCACTCGGTGTGGCGTGGCATGTTCAACGACCCCGGCTCAGCGGAACAGGTCCCGCTCGGAGTCCCGAAGGACCGGCGCCATCGTGGCCTCGTCGTCACGCTCCCAGTCGAAGCCGCGGACGACGGCAACGGGGACTCGACTCGTGTTGCCCTTGACGAGTTCGCCGGCCGCGGCGAGTTCGTCGGCGGTGCAGATCTCCTGTACCCGGAACTCGTGACCGTGCGGGTCCTGCTGGCCGATGTAGCTGAACAGCGGATGCATTCCCGCGATGCCGATCGCGATGTCGGTCTGGCCCTCGCGCCACGGGCGACCGAACGTGTCGGTCATGATCACCGCGACGTCGACACCGAGCTCGGCGAACCGCTGCCGCTGCGCCCGACACGTCGCGTCGGGGTCGACCGGCAGCGTCAGGATGCGACCATCGAGCACCACTCGACGACTGGTCGACACCCGAGTTCGCGCAGCAGAAACCGTGGTGGGTCTCGGTGATCAGCACCGGGCCGATCTGGCGGATCACCCGCTTCGACTCCCGCAGCACGACCTCGGTGACGCGCGGGTCCTTGTCCCACTTCTCCGACCAGCGGATCGCGAACTCCGACGGTTCGATGTCGTCGAGTTCGACCGTGCAGCCCTCCGCCTTCGAGACGATCTTCGACGTGACGAGCACGATGTCGCCGTCGACGCAGCGGGTCGCCCTGGGCGGCGGCCGCCTCGTGGATCATCGCCGGCGAGGTCCATTCCATCGACGATCTCGGGCAGCCCCTCGACGCCGAACACTTCGAGCCGGGCCATCAGCGCGCTCCGATCATGCGGCGAGTTCGGCGAGAAACGCCGATGATCGCTGCGTTGACCGGCTCGGGATTGGTCAGGTTCGCGGCGTGCGCTCCCGCGACCCGGACGACATCACCGGCGCCGGGCAGGCCGGCGGCCATGATCTCGGCGCGATCCATCGTGATCGCCGTGTCCTCGGTCCCGTGGACCACGAGCGCCGGGCAGGTGATCTCACCGAGACGGTCGGTGATGTCGTCGCGCGTCCGGAGGCACTGGTACGGCTCCCGGAACGCGTCCTTGTCCCGCGCCTTCCACTTCGCGATCCAGCTCGGGCTGTGCTCCGCGTCGTCGATGATGATGCCGGCGACGATCTCGGCCAACTCGTCGGTCGGACCCTGGTCGAGCCAGACGTGGTTCATCGCATCGTTCGCCGCTGCCGTCTCCGGGTCGTCGACGCCGGCTTGGGAGTCGAGCAGGATCAGCGCCCGCACCCGCTCGGGCGCGGTCAGCGCGGCGCGCAACGACAGGAACCCGCCCTGGCTCATGCCGCCGAGCACTGCGGACTCGATGCCGAGGTGGTCGAGCAGGCCGAGACAGTCGGCAGCCGAGTCCCAGTAGGTGAACGGCTGCGCCGTCGTACTCGGTCGGCCCGAATCCACGCTCGTCCCACGTGATCACGCGGTGGGTGCCACGCAGCGCCTCGACCTGAGGAGCGAACATCTCGTGGTCCATCAGGAAGCCGTGCGAGAGCACCACGGGTGGCCGTCGCCGCCGGTGTCCTCGAAGTAGAGCCGTTGGCCGTTGACGTCTGCGAAGGGCATGGGGCCGAAACTAGTTCGACAACATGGCGAGAACGCTCAGCAAGGCAACGATGCGTCGTCCTCGACGGCGCAGAGCACGTCTCTGCATCGTCTCGGTCGACCACTCCACCCGAATGCTCGGGCAGACTGCAGCCATGACAGACGACCGCGACCGACAGGTGTCGGAGATCTTCGACCCGTCCGCCTGGGACGAGGTCCCCGGCTTCGACTTCACCGACATCACGTACCACCGGGCGGTCGGACGCCGGCGTCGTCCGCGTGGCCTTCGACCGGCCCGAGATCCGCAACGCCTTCCGGCCCCACACCGTCGACGAGCTGTTCCGAGCACTCGACCACGCGCGGATGTCGACCGACGTCGGCTGCGTGCTGCTCACCGGCAACGGACCGTCGCCGCGGGACGGCGGTTGGGCGTTCTGCTCCGGTGGCGACCAGCGGATCCGCGGGAAGGACGGCTACAAGTACGCGCGACGCGGACGAGCATGCCGACTCGATCGAGCCGGGACGCGCCGGCCGGCTCCACATCCTCGAGGTCCAGCGTCTGATCCGCTTCATGCCGAAGGTCGTGATCTGCGTCGTGCCCGGCTGGGCTGCCGGCGGCGGGCACTCGCTGCACGTCGTGTCCGACCTGACGCTCGCCTCGACCGAGCACGCCCGCTTCAAGCAGACCGACGCCGACGTCGCGAGCTTCGACGGCGGCTTCGGCTCGGCCTACCTCGCCCGCCAGGTCGGCCAGAAGTTCGCCCGCGAGATCTTCTTCCTCGGCGACGAGTACACGGCCGACGACATGGTCGCCATGGGAGCGGTCAACAAGTCGGTCCCCCATGCCGAACTCGAGGCCACGGCGCTCGAGTGGGGCCGCAAGATCTGCGCGAAGAGCCCGACGGCTCAGCGGATGCTGAAGTACTCGTTCAACCTGATCGACGACGGTCTCGTCGGCCAGCAGGTGTTCGCCGGCGAAGCCACCCGTCTCGCCTACGGCACCGACGAGGCGGCCGAGGGGCGCGACAGCTTCCTCGAGAAGCGCGATGCCGACTGGTCGCCCTTCCCGTACCACTTCTGATCGCGCGATGCTGGATCGACGTCATCGTCGTCGACGATCCCCGAGGACGAGCGGTTCACCCAGTTCCGGCTGAACGAACGCGGGCTGGCGAGCCGCGCCGACAAGCGCAACGACGCCGGAGCCGGGCTGTTTCTCGCCGAAGGTGACCTCGTCGTCGATCGGGCGCTCGACGCCGGCTGCGTTCCCGTTGCCGCGCTCGTCGATTCCAAGCGGGTGCCCGATGTCATGCGCACGACTCGGTGCGTCCGGCGCACCCGTGTACGCAGGCGGCGACGACGTCCGTCGGGTCGTGTCCGGCCTCGGCATGCCGCAGTCGATCATCGCGCTGTTCCATCGACCCGCCCGCCCGAGCGTCGCCGAACTGGCCGCACGCTGCCGACGGATCGTCGTGCTCGAGGCCGTCGACAACCCGGCCAACGTCGGCGCGATCATCCGCAACGCGGCCGGTCTCGGCTGGGACGGGCTGATCCTCGACCACACGAGTGCCGACCCGTTGGCACGCCGATCGCTCCGGGTTGCGATGGGCACGGCATTCGCACTCCCCCACGCCCGCACGACGACGCTCCTCGACGACATCCGGGGCCTTGCACGGCGTCAACCTGTTCGCGATGACCCCCCACAGCGACGCCGGCGCCGCTCGACACCGTCGAGCCGGGCGACCGAGCCGCGGTGCTGATCGGCTCCGAACGATCCGGACTGTCCGACGAGCTGCTCGACGCTCGCGACGCCGGTGCGGATCCCGATGGGCCGCGGCGTCGACTCGCTCAACGCGGCGGCCGCCACGGCGATCGCATGCTGGGAGTTCCGCATCCGGGGATAGAACAGGGCTCATGTCGAGCGTCCTGCTTCTGTCGTGCCCGGACCAACCCGGCATCGTCGCGGCCACGGCCCAGGCGATCGCCGACAACGGCGGCAACATCGTGCACGCCGAGCAGTACGTCAAGGGCGACGACGCCGACTCCGGTGCCGCGTTCTTCCAGCGGGTCGTGTTCGACCTCGTCGACGCCGGCTCCACCGACTCGTTTCGCACCGCGTTCGCGCCCGACGGCCGAGCGCTTCGAGATGACCGTCGACCTGCGCGACGACGAGGTTCCCATCCCGACCGCGATCATGGCCTCGAAGCAGCCGCACTGCCTCTACGACCTGCTTGACGCGGTGGCGCAGCGGTGAGCTGCACATGGACCTGCGGGTGGTGATCTCGAACCACCCCGACCACGAGGGCATCTGCACCCACATGGGCGTTCCGTACGTGCACCTTCCGGTCACGAAGGAGACGAAGCCGCAGCAGGAGCGCGAGGTGCTCGACACACTCGATCGAGCACGGCGTCGAGCTGGTCGTGATGGCCCGCTACATGCAGATCCTGAGCGACGACTTCGTGTCACGCCACCCGATGCGGATCATCAACATCCACCACTCGTTCCTCCCGGCGTTCATCGGCGCGAACCCGTACCGTCAGGCGCACGAGCGTGGCGTCAAGCTCATCGGCGCCACGGCGCACTACGCCACCGCCGACCTCGACGAGGGCCCGATCATCGCCCAGGACACCGCCCACGTGAGCCACCGCGAGACGGTGGCGCAGTTGACCGCACGCGGCCGCGACCTCGAGACGGTCGTGCTCGCGCGGGCGGTCGCCGCACACCTCGAGCACCGGGTGGCCGTCCACGGCCACCGCACGATCGTCTACAACTGAGCCGTCAGGCCGACTCACGCCGATGCGTCGACCGCGGCCTGGCGGGCGCGGCGACCCCGGCGTGGTGCGGCACCGGACGGCTCCCACGTGAACCGCTTGACGGCGATCACGGCACCGACGACACCCCATGCGGCCACGAACGCGAGCTTGCCGGGCGCGAACGCGGGCGCGTCGACGAACGGGTTGAAGCAGTCCTGGAATGCATTGACGAACGGCTTGAGGGGGAACAGGTTGGCGATCGTCGACAAGGAACTGCCCTCGTCGTCGGTCACCACGAAGACATCGGAGATGAACGCCAACGGGAGGATCGTTGCGTTGACGACCGCCGCCGACGACGACGCCGACTTGATCATCGACACGAGCGCCATCCCGAGCGCGGCGAACGACGACACGCCGACGAGCAGCGTGACGAAGGCCGCCGGCATCTTCGCCCACTCGATCGACAGGTCGTAGAACACGTAGCCCATCGCCAGCATCAAGATCGTGCCGGCGAACGCGATCAGCACCGAGGCCCCGATCAGCCCGGCCATGTAGGTCCACGTCGGCAGCGGCGTACTCCGCCACCGCTTGAGGATGCCCTCGTCGCGGCGGATCGGCACCATGTTGCCGATGTTGCTGTAGGTCGCCGACACCGCCGTGTACGCCGCGAGCCCACCGGTGTAGAACTGGCGGATCGGCCACTCGCCGCCGTCGATGGTGACCGTGTTGTCACCGAAGAGGGCGTTGAACAGCACGAGCATCACGATCGGCAGGATCAAGCGTGAAGAACAGCGCCACCGGCACGCGGAAGAAGTAGGTGACCTGGTAGCGGATCTGTCGGACGACGAGCGCCGCGTTGGACGGGTACGCGGTCACGATCGGTCCTCCGCGACGGTCGCTGGCGACGTGAGCTGCAGATAGACGTCTTCGAGCGAGGCTCGGGTCACGCTCAGCCCCAGCAGCTCGACGTCGTGCTCGACCGCCCAGCCGGTGAGCCGATGGACGACTCGCGTCGAGTGCTCGACGGTCGCCTCGACCAGCCGGCCCGACACCCGGATGTCCGAGCCCATCACCTCGCCGAACGTGGCGACCGCATCCGCGGGTTCGATCGACGTCCGGCAGCTGGAAGCTCACCGAGCGTGCCGCTGATCCCCTCGATCAGCGCGGCCGGCGTGTCCTCGGCGAGCATCCGCCCTTCACCGAGCACGCCGACACGATCGGCCAGGTGTTCGGCCTCGTCGAGGTAGTGCGTCGTGAGCAGCACCGTCGTGCCACCCGCACACATCTCCTCGATCAGGTCCCACGACAGTCGTCGGGCCGACGGGTCGAAGCCGGTGGTCGGCTCGTCGAGGAACAACAGGTCGGGTGTGCCGACGATGCCGAGTGCCAGGTCGACGCGGCGCCGCTGGCCACCCGACAGCGACCCGACGCGCTCGTCGGCCTTCTCCTCGAGCCCGGTCAGGGCGAGCACGTCGTCCATCGAACGGCGCGATCGGTAGGCGCTGGCGTAGAGGTCGATCACCTCGCGGACGGTGAACTCGTTCTCGACGCCCGAACTCTGCAGCACGACGCCGATGCGGTCGCGGAAGTCGCGCTCGGCCTTCGATGGGTCGAACCCGAGGACCGACACCGCTCCCGACGTGGCGGTACGGTGACCTTCGAGGATCTCGACCACGGTCGACTTGCCGGCACCGTTCGGACCGAGCAGGGCGTAGACCTCACCGGCTTCGACGTCGAACGACACCCCGTTCGACCGCGTGGTTGTCGCCGTAGCGCTTGTGCAGGTCGCGGACCTCGATCGCAGCCATCGTGCGTGACCGTATCCCGCTCAGGCCCGTGCCCGGGCGCGCCGACGAAATCGGCAGGCCGGTGTCGTTGCGGAGGTGCTCGGCCGCCGGGACGAAATAGGCCATCAGCTCCTCGGCGACACCGTCGGGAACCGCCGGATCCGCACAGACGTGCTCGACCGCTGCCGCCATGTGGACGCAGCCATCGGTCGCGTTCCAGCGGACCGACGTGGAACGGGAAGTGCCGCATCCGCAGTCGGGGGTGGCCGCGCTCTTCCATGTAGGTGGTCGGTCCGCCCCAGTACTGGGCGAGGAACAGCGTCAGGCGGTGTCGGGCACCGGTGAGATCGGGTTGCTCGGGATACAGCGGCAGGAGCACCTCGTCGGTCTGCGACCCCGTCGTAGAACGCATCGACGAGCCGCTCGAAGAACGTCCATGCCGCCGACCCGTGAAAACAACGAAGACGCCGTGTCAGACACGGCGTCCACGTTAGTGCCGACGGGGGAATCGGCACGCTTGGGGGATGGGGTTGATCAGCTGGCGTCGAACTTGCGGTATTCGACGAGTTCCTCACGCTGCATGACGAACGGCGTCGAGTCGTCACACGGGTCGAGGATCACGAAGTCGTCGGTTGCGAGCAGCACCAGCACGGTCATCACGTCGTCGGACGTGCGCACTTCGATCACGTCGCCGGCGATCAGCTTCTCCATCAGCACTGTGGTCATGGTGTTCCTCGTTCGTCTCGTTCGTCGGGCGCTCGGTGCGCTCGTCGATCATTCTTCGGTCACAACCTCAAGAACCTTGAGGTTGTTCCGCGAATTCATGAACAAATCCTGACCGTCGCGTCGCGACCGGCGTCACGGCCCGTCACGACATCGCGGTGCTCAGATCAGCTCGTAGTGACGGTGCAGCTGCTGGCTGGTCATCGAGTCGACGAGGTGGCTTCGGTCGGCCTTCGGCGCGCTCTTGACGATCCGCTTGTCGTACGGGACGACGAACTCGCCGGCTTCGGACATGTATCCCACCGAGATCGGCAGGAAGTGCGACGATCGCAGCAGACCGAGATCGACGACGGCCCACTGCGGGTCGCCGCCGCTGTCGTAGACGACGTCACTGATCGTGCCGATCAGCCGATGGGACGGATCGACGACGTCGTGGCCTCGATAGCCGGTCGTGGGGGTCGGACGGTCTGCGCCGTCCGTGGTGCGTGTTCACCTTGTTCTCCGAATCTCGCCCGCTGAGATCGACTGAATGTGACGGTCGAGATCACCCGCTGACATCAGGCTGTCACATTCGGCCGGCCGCCGCGGGCGCGATTCGGACGAATGTCATTCGAACTGCGGGTCGACCCAGTTCGGGAAGACATCGGGGAGTTCGTCGCTGACCCGATTCGTGTACGCCGCCGGACGCTTCTCGAGGAAGCTCTCGACCCCTTCGCGGGCGTCGGCACTCGGCCCGCGGAGCGCGATGCCACGCGAGTCGACCCGGTGCGCCTCCATCGGGTGCGCGGCGCCGAGCATCCGCCACAGCATCTGGCGCGTCAGCGCGACCGACACCGGTGCGGAGTTCTCCGCGATGTCGGCGGCGATCGCACGGGCCGCCGGCACGCAGGTCGTCGGCAGCGTGGACGCTGCGCACCAGACCACCGTCGAGCGCCTCCTGCGCGGGAAACACCCGACCCGAGTAACACCACTCCGCGGCCTGGCTGATGCCGACGAGGCGCGGAAGGAACCACGACGAACACGCCTCGGGCACGATCCCACGCCGGGCGAAGACGAAGCCGAACTTGGCGTGCTCGCTCGCGAGACGGATGTCCATCGGGAGCGTCATCGTCACGCCCGACACCGACGGCGGCACCGTTGATCGCCCCGATCACCGGCTTCTTCGAGTCGTAGATCCGCAGGCTGACCAGTCCACCGCCGTCACGCGGCACGCCGACATCGGTCTGGACGTCGCTGCCACCCTTGGCGAACGTGTCGCCGCCGCCGCCGAGGTCGGCGCCGGCGCAGAATCCACGACCGGCGCCGGTGACGATCACCGCACGCACGTCGTCGTCGGCATCGGTTCGATCGAACGCGTCGATCAGCTCGTTCATCATCGTGCCGGTGAACGCGTTCGAGCCGATCGGGGCGGTTCAGCGTGATCGTCGCGATGTGGTCGTCGACGTCGAACAGGATCTGCGAGTACTCCATGCCGAGCACCGTAGAGAACCGCCTGCTCGTGCCCCGACCGAGCTGCCGCTCGAACGCGCGGACGCTGCGCCCGCCGCTCCCCGATATTGCTGTGACCAATTCCGACGCCGGGTGTCAGCTTTCGCTCACGACGGACTCCGGACGGCCGGGGCGAGGCGAGTCGAGACTCGCCCTAGACGTCGAGGAAGCGGGAGGCGGCGATGCCGGACCCGATGGCGCCGGCGACCGCACCGATGATCAGCATGTACAGCATGACCGTCTTGTCGTAGCCGTTGGTGATCACGAGCGACGCGAACCCGCTGTTCGGGCGGGAACCCCTGCACGCCACGCGTCCACTGCGAGTTCCAGATGCCGAGCCCGAGGCTCGCGAGCGCACCACCGATCACGCCGTGCAGCAGGCCCTTCGAGCATGAACGGGATCCGGATGAACCAGTCGGTCGCGCCGACGAGTTTCATCACCTCGATCTCTCGACGACGCGCGAAGATCGCGGTCCGGATCGTGTTCCAGATCAGCAGGATGGCGGCGAGCAGCAGGAAGCCGGACAGCAGGAACAGCCGGAAGCCGAAGAACGACTGGAGTTGCTCGATCAGCGAGATCTGGTCCTCGGCGAACACCACCTCGAACACGCCGGGCCCCTCGGAGAAGGCTTCCGACACCTGCCGGAGCAACTGCACGTCGGTCGCCTCGGTCGGCACGGCCTTGTACTGCGTCGGGATGTTCGACTCGTTGAGCAGGTCGCGCACGCCCGGCTCGGCAGCGAGCACACGGTCGCGCTCGGCGATCGAGCAGTCGACGTCGCAGTACGTCCACGACTCGATGAACTGGTTGTTCTGGTCGAGGCTGCTCTCGATCAGCGCACGCTGGTCGTCGGTGACGTCGGGCCGCATGAAGATGATCATCTCGACGCCGCCCTCCCACTTGGAGAGCAGGTTGTCGAAGCCCTCCTGGCTGAGCAGGGTCAGCCCGACACCGAGCAGCGAAATCGCCGCGGTGATGATCGACGCGACGGTCAGCGTCGCGTTGCGACGGAAACTGTCGAAGGTCTCGCGGAAGATGTAGCGAATACGGGAAAGCATCAGATCACCTCACTCGTAGACGCCGCGCGCCTGGTCACGGACGATGATGCCCCGGTCGAGCTGGATGCACGCGCTTGCGCATCGTGTTCACGATCCGTTGATCGTGGGTGGCCATGACGATCGTGGTCCCTGTCTTGTTGATCCGGTCGAGCAGCCGCATGATGCCCTCGCCGGTGGCCGGGTCGAGGTTGCCGGTCGGCTCGTCGGCGAGCAGGATCAGTGGCCGGTTGACGAAGGCTCGTGCGATCGACACACGCTGCTGCTCGCCACCCGAGAGCTGGTTCGGCATCCGCTCTTCCTTGCCGGCCAGACCGACGAGATCGAGCACGGCCGGCACCTGCTGGCGGATCACGTGCTGCGGGCGCCCGATCACCTCTTGGGCGAACGCGACGTTCTCGAACACGTTCTTCTCGAGCAGCAGCTTGTAGTCCTGGAAGATGTTGCCGATGTTGCGGCGCAGCATCGGGATCCGGCCGCTCGGCAGGTCGACGATGTTGCGCCCGGCCACCCACACGGCGCCGCGCTCGGGGCGATCCTGGCGGTTGAGCATCCGCAACAGCGTGCTCTTGCCGGAGCCCGACGGGCCGACGAGGAAGACGAACTCGCCCTTGGCGACGTCGAAGCTGGCGTCCTTCACGGCGACGACTTCGGTGGAATAGCTCTTGGTGACGTTTTCGAGTCTGATCATGAGGACGTTCGCCCCGGTTGGAGGGCTGGAACACCGTACCGCCGCTCGACGCCGGGATCGTGGCACCCGACCATGACGAACGCCACCCCGCGTCACGTGACGGGTCAGACCCGTCACGTGACGCGACGTGACGTCAGGTCGTCGTCGTCGTTGGCGCGGCGTTGTTGGAGGTAGCCCTCGATGAGGAAGTCGATGTCGCCGTCGAGGACACCTTGCACGTTGGCGGTCTCCACCTCGGTGCGCAGGTCCTTGACCATCTGGTACGGCTGCATCACGTAGCTGCGGATCTGACTGCCCCAGCCGACCTGCGCCTGCTTGCCGGCGATCGAGTCGAGCTCGGCCTGACGATCCTCCTCGGCCTTGGCCGCGATCATGGCCGAGAGCCGATTCATCGCCCGCTCACGGTTCTGGAGCTGGCTGCGCTCCTCCTGCGAACTCGCGACCAACCCGGTCGGGTGGTGGATCAGCCGCACCGCCGATGAGGTCTTGTTGATGTGCTGACCGCCGGCACCCGACGCACGGAAGACCTGCATCTCGATGTCCGAGTCGTCGATCTCGACGTCGACGTCTTCCAGCAACGGCCACACCTGGACCGCCGCGAACGACGTCTGGCGGCGACCCTGGTTGTCGAACGGGCTGATTCGCACGAGGCGATGGGTCCCACGCTCCGCCGACATCAGCCCATAGGCGTAGCGACCCTGGATGGTCACCTCGGCCGACATGATCCCGGCCTCCTGGCCTTCGGACACACCGTTGAGGGTGATCGTGAAACCGCGACGCTCACACCACTTCTCGTACATCCGAAGCAGCATCTCGGAGAAGTCCTGGGCGTCGACGCCGCCGTCCTTCGCGTTGATCTGCACGATGCAGTCGGCATCGTCGTGCTCGCCGGTGAACAAGCTGCGAAGCTCGAGCCGTCGAGTTCGGTGCCGCCATCGCTGCGATCTGCTGCTCGATCTCGGGCTCCTGGCTCTCGTCGTCCTCGTCGCGGGCGAGTTCGTGGAGCACGTCGACGTCGCCGACCTGCTCGGACAGCGCATCGAACGTGTCGAGGTCGTCCTTCAGGTTGGCGTACTCGGGTTGAGCTTGCGCGCTCGTCCTGGTCGTCCCACAGCGCAGGGTCGGCGACTTCGGCTTCGAGCACCGCGAAGCGCTCACGGTTCTCGGCGATCGAGAGGTAGCTCTCGGCTTCGTCGAGGCGACGTTGCACGTCGCGAAGATCGGAAGAGAAGTCACGCATCAGGATGATCCGGGTGGGCCGGACTCAGCTCTCACCGTGGCAGTTCTTGAACTTCTTGCCACTGCCGCACGGGCACGGCGCGTTGCGCGGCGTCTTGGAGAAGTCGTCCTTGACGACGGTCTGCTGCTTCGTCGGGCGCGTTCGGCTGTGGCTGCTGCGGGCATCGCGCCACCGCCGCCACCGGCACGCCGCCGCACCGAACCCGTCGGTCGTCGACGTCGTCGGACGAACTCGTCGTCATGTTGCTGACGCCGGACTCGGCGGCGTCGATCACGCCGTCCCGGTTCGTGTCGGCAGGATCGGCGATCGCACCGACGACCGTCGGACGACGTCGGGGCGCCGGCCTGGTTCTGGACGACCTGCACGTGCATCACGTACTTCACGAAGTCCTGGGCGATGCCGGTCATCATCGCGCCGAACATCTCGAAGCCCTCACGCTGCCACTCGACGAGCGGATCCTTCTGGCCCATCGCCCGCAGGTTGATGCCGGTCTGGAGGTAGTCCATCTCCTCGAGATGCTCACGCCAGCGCTGGTCGATGATGCGCAGCATCACCTGACGCTCCACCTGGCGGAGCACCTCTTCGCCGAGTTCGGCCTCGCGCTGCTCGTAGTGGCGCCGTCGCGTTCTCCATGACGAGGTCGTAGATCTCGTCGGTGTCGGCGCAGTCCTCGAGTTGCTCCTCGGTGATCGAGTTCGGCCAGTAGAGCGTCAACTCCTTGGCGAGTGCGTCGATGTCCCACTCGTCGTCGGCGACCGACGCACAGTGGGTCGCGATCAGCGAGTCGACCGCTTCGGCGAGGTATTCCATACCCGCCGACCGGAGGTCTTCGCCGTCGAGGATCTGGTCGCGGCGCTTGTAGATGATCTTGCGCTGCTCGTTCATCACCTCGTCGTACTTGAGGACGTTCTTGCGGATCTCGGCGTTCTTCGTCTCGACGGTGGTCTGCGCCCGCTCGATGGCCTTGGTCACCATCTTCGCCTCGATGGCCTCGTCGTCGGGCAGGGCCCGGCCCATCACGAAGTTCAGCGCGCCGGTTGCGAACAGGCGCATCAGGTCGTCTTCGAGGCTGAGGAAGAAGCGCGACGCGCCGGGGTCGCCCTGACGGCCCGAGCGGCCCCGGAGCTGGTTGTCGATGCGGCGACTGTCGTGACGCTCCGACCCGATGACGTACAAGCCGCCGAGCTCGCGGATCTTGTCGCCCTCGGCGCGGCATGCCGCGCTGTGGTACTCGAGACGCTCGTCGTACAACGCCATGCGCCTTCTTGCGTTCGACCTGGAACTCCTCGGGCATCTGGTCGAGCGGCATCGGCAGCTCGAACTCGTGTGCGAGCAGCCCCTCGTCGTAGCCTTCCTTGAGGACGTCGGTGCGCGGCAAGACCCTCCGGATTGCCGCCGAGCAGGATGTCGACGCCTCGACCGGCCATGTTGGTGGCGACGGTCACCGCTCCGAGACGACCTGCCTGGGTGACGATCTCGGCCTCACGCGTGTGCTGCTTCGCGTTGAGCACCTCGCACGGGATCCCGCGCTGTTCGAGCAGCCGACCCAGCTTCTCGGATCGGCCGACGCTCGCCGTGCCGACGAGGATCGGCTGCCCCTTGGCGTGACGCTCCTCGATGTCGTCGATGATCGCGTTGAACTTCGCGTCCTCGCTCTTGTAGATCAGGTCGGCCTCGTCGTCGCGGATCACCGGCATGTTGGTCGGGATCGGGACGACGCCGAGCCCGTAGGTGTTCATCAGCTCTGCGGCCTCGGTGGCCGCCGTGCCGGTCATCCCGGCGAGCTTGGTGTACAGCCGGTAGTAGTTCTGCAGCGTGATCGTCGCGAGGGTCTGGTTCTCCTCTTTGATCTTCACGCCTTCCTTCGCCTCGACCGCCTGGTGGATGCCCTCCGACCAGCGACGGCCCTCGAGGATGCGCCCGGTGAACTCGTCGACGATCTTCACCTCGCCGCCCTGGACGATGTAGTCCTTGTCGCGCTTGTAGATCTCCTTGGCCTTCAGCGCCACGGTGAACTGGTGCACGAGGTTCGCCTGCACGTTGTCGTAGAGGTTGTCGACACCGAGCGCGGCTTCGACCTTCTCGATGCCCTCCTCGGTGGGCACGACGATGCGCTTGTCCTCTTCGAACTCGTAGTCGACGTCACGCTTGAGCGACCGCACGATCGAGGCGAAGCGGTAGTACAGCTTGGCGGCGTCGGCGACGCGGCCGGAGATGATCAGCGGGGTGCGCGCCTCGTCGATGAGGATCGAGTCGACCTCGTCGACGATGCAGAAGTTGTGGCCACGCTGTTGGACCTTCGCGTCCTTGCTCGGCGCCATGTTGTCGCGCAGGTAGTCGAAGCCGAGTTCGTTGTTGGTGCCGTAGGTGACGTCGGCCGCGTAGGCCGCTCGCTTCTCGGCCGGGCGTCGCACCACGACCCGGAAGGATCAGCCCGACGTCCATGCCCATGAACCGGTAGATCCGGCCCATCAGCTCCGACTGGTACTGGGCGAGGTAGTCGTTGACGGTGACGAGGTGGACGCCCTTCTCCTCGAGCGCGTTGAGGTACACCGGCGCGGTCGAGGTGAGGGTCTTGCCCTCGCCGGTCTTCATCTCGGCGACCCACCCGAAGTGCAGCGCGGCGCCGCCCATCAGCTGGACGTCGAAGTGACGCTGGCCGAGGACTCGATCGGCTGCCTCGCGGATGACGGCGAACGCCTCGACGAGGAGGTCGTCGATGTCGGCGCCGTTCTCGATGCGCTGGCGGAAATCGGCGGTCTTGCCCGTCAGCTGATCGTCGCTGAGCGCCTTCATCTCGCTCTCGAGCGCGTTGATCTCAGGGACGATGCCCTGCAACGCTTTGAGTTTCTTGCCTTCACCGGCGCGGAGGATGCGATCGAGGATTCCCATGCGACCGACCATGCTACCGGCGCGACGGCGACCGGACCGGGAGCGCGACAGGGTTCACCCGGGCGTCACGCTGCGGTTGCTGCGGCCTTGCGACGGAACGGCAGCACGGTCGCACCCCGACGATCGGGGGTCGCCGCCACTGCGGCCAGACGGGCCACTGCACCACGGTCGTGGAGCGCCGCTGCGGCGGCAGCCAGGGTCGAGCCGGTCGTGACGACATCGTCGACGACGAGGACCCGCGCGCCGTCGAGTCCCGGCCGCGCCACGAACGTCGGCCCGGACAGGCGCTCGGTACGGGAACGACCGGTCTGCGACGCCGAGCCGTCACGATCGAGCAGCCGGCGGCACGGCACACCGAGCTGGCGCGCAACCGCTCGAGCGAGGAACTCGCCCTGGTCGAAACCCCGCTCGCGGCGGCGCTTCGAACTGGTCGGCGCCCACGTGACGATGTCGACATCGTGGTGCGCCCGCACCGCGAGCAGTCGATTCACGATCAGCCCCGCGAGGTGTCGGCTGACCGCACGTCGGTTCCGGTACTTCCACCCGAGCACGACGCGACGCGCCCGCCCGGTGAACGGCACGGCGGCGATCACCCCGTGCGACGCATCGTGCGGTGCCGGGCCGAGGAGGGCGAAGCGACAGGTGGTGCAGATCGGTGCCCCCGGCTTGTCGCACCCGGCACAACGTGTTTCGAAGATCATGTGGTCCAGTGAAGCAAAGGGGTACTTCAGAGTTCGTTCGTGCACCCTGAGCTGGGATGACGCGTACGCTGGCGTCGATGGCGACCACTCTCGCCGAGCGATTCGTCCCCGTCGATCGCCCGGTCGAGCGGATCGCACGCTGCCTGCTCGGACTCGTGCTGTTCGGAGTCGGGATCACCCTGCTCATCGAGGCCGAACTCGGTGCGGCACCGTGGGACGTCTTCCACACCGGCGTCACCGAACTGACCGGCATCTCGACGGGCTTCGTGATCATCATCACCGGGGTGCTGCTGCTGCTGCTGTGGATCCCACTCCGCGAACAGCCGGGCCTCGGCACGATCCTCAATGCGATCGGTGATCGGTGTCGTGGTCGATCTGACCGCTCCGCTGATTCGCGGACACCGACCTGCTCGTCGTCCGCGCCACGATGATGTTCGGCGGGGTGGTACTCATCGCGATCGGATCGGGCTTCTACATCGGTGCCGGACTCGGGCCGGGCCCTCGTGACGGCCTGATGACCGGCCTCGCGAGCCACACGGCGCTCGGTCGCTCGATCTCGATCCGTGCCGCCGGACGTTCGTGGAACTGGTCGTGCTGGCCGTCGGCATCGCACTCGGCGGAGCGATCGGCATCGGAACGGCCGTCTTCGCCTTCGGGATCGGGCCGCTCGTGCAGGTGTTCCTCCCCCGGCTCACCATGACGCAGCCGGCGACGTCCGAGGGGTCCGTCGTCCACTGAGGCGGCGCGATGCCGCGTGACTGGTGTCACCGTGCTGGGAAGCACTGGGGACTTTCGGCCCTGTAGCTTCTCGCTCGACCCCCGGAACCTGACGGGGTTTGCATCGATCTCTTCGACTGGAGAACCCTGCATGACCGTCATCGACCAACCGGCTCCCGCCGCCGGCACCGACCCCGCACCCCGACGATTCGTCCGGGAGCCCGATCGGAACGGCGCTGTTCGCCGTTCGGCGTACTCGGGATCCTCGGGCTGATCGCCGGGCTCATCGCCCTCGCGTTCGTGGCACTCGTCCGTGATGACGGTGGTGGTGGCGGCGACGGTGCGGGCACCGCGTCGAGCGCGCTCGACATCTCGCTGAGCGAGTTCGCCATCGATGGCGAACTCAGCGCACCGGCCGGCAACGTGACCCTCAACATCGTCAACGGCGGCGCGATCGAGCACAACCTGGCAGTCCGCGAACTCGGCCTCCAGAGCAACAACTTGATGTCCCGCGGCGTCGACACGCTGGCACTCGGCGAGCTCGAGCCCGGCACCTACGAGCTGTACTGCAGCATCTCCGGCCACGCCGAGTCGGGCATGATCGCCGAACTCGCAGATCAGCGACGCCGACTCGTTCGAGCCGGCCGATCTGGGTGGCGAACACGCCGGCCTCACGCCGGAGGAGATGGATCAGCTGATGGTCGACTCGATGCTCGCCTTCCCGGCCGAGACCGAAGGGCTCGGCAACCAGCTCCTCGAACCCGAGATCCTCGCCGACGGCACCAAGCGCTTCGAGCTGACCGCGGAGGTCATCCCGTGGGAGGTCTCGCCGGGCGAGATCGTCGAGGCCTGGGCGTACAACGGCCAGGTTCCCGGCCCGCGGATCATGCTCGACGTCGGCGACAAGGTGCAGGTCGAGCTGACCAACCTCACGCCGATGGGCACCGACATCCACTGGCACGGCATCCACACACCGAACGACCAGGACGGCGTCTCGCCGTACACCCAGGACCCGATCGAGTCCGGCGAGACCTTCACGTACGAGTTCGTCGCCGAGGATCCGGCGATCGGCATGTACCACGCCCACCTGCACAGCCAGACCTCGGTGATCAACGGCATGTTCGCCACCATGCAGATCGGCGAGAACCCTCTGCCCGTACGGCCAGACGATCTCCGGGGTCGACGATCCCCGACGACCTCGAGCCGGCCTTCGAGAAGCCGATGGTCCTCAACGACGCCGGCACGATCGGCCTGACGCTTGAACGGCAAGAGCTTCCCGGCCACCGAGCCGATCGTGCATCGACGAGGGCGAGTGGGGGGTCATCCACTACTACAACGAGGGTCTGACGGCGCACCCGATGCACCTCCACCAGTTCCCGCAGCTGGTGTACGCCAAGGACGGCATCCCGCTCGACAACCCGTACTGGGCCGACACGATCAACGTCGCTCCTGGTGAGCGCTACTCGGTGCTCTTCAACGCCGACACGGTCGGCACCTGGGTGTACCACTGCCACATCCTCACCCACGTCGAGCGTGCCGACGGGCATGTTCGGCATGGTCACGGCCATGATCGTCAACCCCAAACCGTGACGACCGCTCGTCGGGCCGTCACGATCAGCATGAGCACCGCACTGCTCACGTTGAGTGCCTGTGGAGGCAGCGACAGCTCCGGCGAGACCGAGATGCTCCCCGACGTCGAACTCATCGGCGTCGGGGAGACCACGGTGTCCACCGGCACCTGGATCGGCGAACCGCTGGTGATCAACTTCTGGTTCAGCACGTGCATCCCGTGCGCAACCGAACTCGTCGACTTCGCCGAGGTCGACGAGACACGTGGTGACGAGGTTCGTTTCATCGGCGTGAACCCGATCGACACGCCTGAAGCGATGGCCGATTTTGCGGCCGACCGCGGCGTCGACCTACGACCTCTTCCGGGACGAGTTGGCCGAACTCCAAGAAGAACTGCGGGTCGCGCAGTTCCCCGCCACGTACTTCGTCGCGTCGGACGGCACGATCGTCGACTCGACGGGCGTGCTCGACGCCGAATCACTCGACCGGAAGATCGACGAACTCCTCGCCTCCGACGCCGACTCCCAGGAACCGCCACATGACCATCGCCCTCTCCCCCGCCACACCCGAGGCCGCCCGCCGGACCTCCCTCCGTGTGATCGTGTCGTTCCTCCTCCTGAGCGTCGTCGGCCTCGCCGCTACCGGATGCGGCGGCAGCGACGCTGCCGCCCCCGAGCAGCCGACCTATTCGTTCGTCATCCCCGCCGGCTCCGCCGACCGCATCGAGCAGGGTGAACAACTCGACATCCTGCCGCGCGAGCTGGTCGCGCAGCTGAACGAGACGGTCATCATCGTGAACGAGGACGACGAGGCACATCTGCTCGGCCCGTGGTTCGTGGGTGCCGGCGAGACGCTGCGGCAGCGCTTCACGACCGCAGGCGTGTTCGAGGACAAGTGCACCGTGCATCCATCGGGCCAGTTCACCGTCGTCGTCGAGGCGTGATCCGAGGGCGTGTCGAACCGCTCACGTAGGTTGGCCTGGTGACGGCATCGGCCACGATCTTCCTCGCATTCGCGATCGGCTGCATGCTGTTCGACTGGTGGTCGGTCGCGACGCGCCGGCCGACGGTCGAGAGCGTCGCCAAGCCGGCGGTGATGATCGCCCTGATCGGTGTGGCAGTGCTCGGCGACGTGGATCCGACCTCGATCCGCCCGTGGATCGTCGCCGGCCTCGCGTTCGGCCTGCTCGGCGACATCGCCCTGCTGCCACGGCTCGATCGCTTCGTCGTCGGGCTGTCCGCGTTCCTCCTCGGTCACCTCGCCTACGTCGTGGCCTTCGTGCTGCTGTGGTCACCGTCGGCCTGGCTGGTCGCCGGCGCGGCGGGTCTGGCCACACTGGTGATCGCTGTCGGACGGCCGATCGAACGATCACTGCGGACGGATCCGCTCCACCTCCCAGTCGTCGCCTACATCGCGGTGAGCGGTGCCGTCGTCATGACCGGCTCCGGCACCGGACGCGCACTCATCGTGGTCGGTACATTGGCGTTCGCCGCGTCGGACGGCATCCTGGGTGCCGACCGGTTCCTCGAACCGACACGCGATCGACGCGTCTGGGTGCACGTTCTGTATCAGCTCGGCCAGGCCGGCATCGTCGTCGGCGCCATCGCAGCCTGACCCCACTCCCGTCCCCGCAGTCACCGATGGAACCCAAGCCGGGGTCTCTCGGCCCAGGACTCACAGAACTCGACTCAGTAGCGGTAGTTCGTCGGGCTTGAACGGCCCCGACGGGTCGATGTCGAGGTACTCGGCCTGCTCGTCGGTGAGCTGCGTGAGCTTCACGCCGAGCGCATCGAGGTGGAGCCGGGCGACCTTCTCGTCGAGGTGCTTCGGGAGCACGTAGACATCGAGCGGGTACTGCTCGGTGTTCTGCCACAGCTCGATCTGCGCGAGCACCTGGTTGGTGAACGAGCACGACATCACGAAGCTCGGGTGGCCGGTGGCGCAGCCGAGGTTCACGAGGCGTCCCTCGGCGAGCACGATGATCTGCTTGCCACCCTCGAAGCGCCACACGTCGGTGCCGGGCTTGAGTTCGTCACGAACGGCACCCGAGCGAGCGAGGCCGGCCATGTCGATCTCGTTGTCGAAGTGGCCGATGTTGCAGACGATCGCGTTGTGCTTCATCTGCTTCATGTGGTCGATCGTGATCAGATTGAAGTTGCCCGATGCCGTGACGAAGATGTCGATGTCCTCGATGCAGTCCTCGAGCGGCATGCACCTGGATGCCCTCCATCGCCGCCTGCAGTGCGTTGATCGGATCGATCTCGGTGACGATCACGCGGGCGCCCTGGCCCTGCAGCGACTGCACGCAGCCCTTGCCGACGTCGCCGTAGCCGAGCACGAGGGCGGTCTTGCCGCCGATCATCACGTCGGTCGCACGCGAGATCGAGTCGACCAGCGAGTGGCGGCAGCCGTAGAGGTTGTCGAACTTCGACTTGGTGACCGAGTCGTTGACGTTGATCGCCGGGAAGATCAGCTCGCCCTCCTCCATCATCTTGTAGAGACGATGGACGCCGGTGGTGGTCTCCTCGGTGACGCCCTTGATGTGCGACGCCATCCGGGTCCACTTGCCCGGGTCCGACTTCAAGGTGCGCTGGAGCAGTCCGAGCACGATCGCGAACTCGGCGCTCGACGCCTCGGTCGGGTCGGGCACTTCGCCGGCCTTCTCGAACTCGACACCCTTGTGCAGCAGCATCGTGGCGTCGCCGCCGTCGTCGAGGATCATGTTCGGGCCGTCGTAGGCGGTGCCGTCGGGAGCATCGGGCCAGGTCATCATCTGGTCGGTGCACCACCAGTACTCCTCGAGCGTCTCGCCCTTCCAGGCGAACACCGGGACACCGTCGGGCTCGTCGACCGTTCCGTTCGGGCCGACGACGACCGCGGCGGCGGCGTGATCCTGCGTGGAGAAGATGTTGCAGCTCGCCCAGCGCACTTCGGCGCCGAGTTCGGTGAGCGTCTCGATGAGCACGGCGGTCTGGATCGTCATGTGCAGCGACCCCGAGATGCGCGCGCCGGCGAGCGGCTTGGAGTCGCCGTACTCCTTGCGCAGCGCCATCAGGCCCGGCATCTCGTGTTCGGCGAGGATCATCTCCTTGCGGCCGAACGGGGCCATCGACAGGTCGGCGACGCGCCAGTCCTTGCGGGCGGCGAACGTCGACGCGGGGCAGACGTGATCGTGGACTCGGACATGGTGAAACCTCCGGTGGTTCGCGAGGTTGGAAGATGCGAACCGGGCCGGGATCATCAGATCCGAGTCAGCAGTACAGCCCAGTGCCGATCAGCCTACCGAGCATCCCTGGCGGCGGTGCGCCGCACGAGCAATCGCACGCCGGGTGCGGCCAGATCCAGCCCGACCGGCGGGTGGGCCGCCGGCCCGTGTCAGTCGAGGATGACGGCGTACACGTCGAGGATGTAGTGCGTGCGTCCGTTCGAGTTGTACGCCGACACCATGTTGTCGTCGCCGTCCTTCGAGCCGTAGGTGACGACCGCGGCGTTCGCAACCGACCCAGCCTCGTCGAAGTTGAGGTTCGAGTTGCTCGGCTCCGTCGGGAAATCCCCATCGGTCGCCGGGTTCATCGTGATGAAGCTCTTCACCGACTCCGATGCGTACAGCCGCTCGAGCCCAACCGCGGTCAGGTTGCCGAAGAGCCCGACTGGTCGCCGACTTCGACTTCGTTGAGGCGCACCGAATTGGCGAACGCCTCGAAGCTCCAGTCCTCCCAGGACGAGAAGCCGAGCCGGGCGCCACCGAATTCGGCGTCGCGGGTGTCGAACGAGCGGAACGGGGCCTCGAGCGGAACGATACGACCGGTGCGGGAGTCGTCGGCACCACCCTTTTCGAGGTAGGCCACGACGTCGAGGGCGACGTGGATCTGGCCACGGTTGTTGTAGATGAAGATGCTGCCGTCGTCGTTCAGCGGAACGATCGCGAGGTTCGCCTTGGTCACGCCCGACGGGTAGTTGCCGTTGGACGTCTCCGAGCCGCTCGTGACCTGCTCCGGAGTCGCCGCGAGGTAGGTCTTGGTGTTGCCTGCCCGGTTGTTGATGCCGGTCATGTTGACCACGACCGCCGACACGTTCGCACTGTCGGGAACGGCACCCACTCCACGAACCGGCACCTCGATCGACTGGCCGGCGCCCATCGTGGCGCCATTGGTCGGACCGGCGGCGTCGCGGGTGTCGACGATACGCTCCGGGAGTGACGGTGACCATCCGGGCGCCGTCTTCGACCGGCGCGCCGTCGGTGCCTTCGAACGACGACGTGGCGACGAACCCGAACACATCGACGATGACACGTGCCGAGCCGGCGACGCGCGAGTCGAGGTCGATCGTGATCGCACCTTCGGTGCCGACACCGATGATCCCGAAGTTCGGCACGGTGTGCCCGGCGTACTGGAAGTTGATCAACGAGGTGGGCGCTGTTGCGCCGGGCTCGTAGTCGGACGGGCTCACCGAGGCGATACCCGCGCCCGGGTGCGCTCGGCGATCGTGACGTTCACCGCCACGGCGAGCACGTTCTCGGCCGGGACACCCTCGAGGCCCACGACGGGCACGTCGACCGAACCATCGGCGTCGACCGGCCCCGGGACGTCGTGCTGTCGTAGATGCGGGCAGGGGCGACCGGAAAGTACTCGCCGCCAGCGCCCAGGGAGTCCGCAGCGGACGCGGTCGGAGGTGCCGGGACGACCCCGAGAGCGGTCACACCCAGGAGAAGAGCGGCGCCCCGTCGAATCATCGTTGTCGAGATCATCGTGGCCAATCGTAACTCGTTCGTAATAGAGGAAGTGGTCGGACGTCGAAAAAGTTTCGTCGCGCAGGCTCACGGCCCAACCGGTCTTCACGGTCTTCATCGGCCGGCAGCCGGCGACGACTTGAGCGCGAGCAGTCGTCAGGATTCCGTGAAGGTCGGAGCGATGCCCTCCGCCTCGATGCAGCGCCATGATCCGGTCGTGCTCGTCCGCGTCGACGGTGGTCGCTTCGTCGACGAGCATCACCGGAATGTCGTCGCGCACCGCGTAGGAGCGGGTGAGACGCGGGTTGTACAGCATGTTCCTCCGCCTCGAGGTAGTACAGCGGTCCCTTGTCCTCGGGGCAGGCGAGGATGGCGAGCAGATCGGTGGAGAGAGACATCTGGGTCCTTCGAGCGGTTGGAGTGGCGGTGAGCGGGTGGTGTCGTCAGGTCGTGATCAGCGCGAGCAGTTCGGCAACACGATCATCGCACGCATCGCGGTCGGCGCCTCGAGGTTGAGCCGCAGCAGTGGTTCGGTGTTCGACGGCCGCAGGTTGAACCACCAGTCGCCACAGTCGACGGTGAGCCCGTCGAGGTCGGTCCTGCGGGTGACTCGGCGAACTCGCCGCTGATCCGGTCGATCACGGCGACCGCGTCGTCGACCTGGGTGTTGATCTCGCCGCTGGTCGAGTAGCGCTCGAACGGCTCACGCAGCTTCGACAGCGGCAGCCCGGAGCGACCGATCTCGGCCATCACCATCAGCGACGCGATCAGCCCGCTGTCGGCGTTGAAGTTGCGGGCGAAGTAGTAGTGCGCAGAGTGCTCGCCACCGAAGACGGCACCGGTCTCGGCCATCACCTGCTTGATGTACGAGTGCCCGACCCGCGTGCGGACCGGGGTGCCACCGTGCTCGGTGACCACTTCGGGGACCGTGCGCGAACAGATCAGGTTGTGCAGCACGGTCGCGCCCGGATGCTGGCGCAGCGTCGCCGCGGCGAGCAAGCGCGGTGGTGGTCGAGCCGCTGAGCCCGACACCCTGCTCGTCGACCACGAACACCCGGTCGGCGTCGCCGTCGAACGCCAGCCCGAGGTCGAACCCACCGGCCACGACGCGCGCACGCAGATCACGCTGGTTCGCCGGCTGCAGCGGGTCGGCAGGATGGTTCGGGAACGTCCCGTCCAGTTCGGGGTACATGATCTCGAACTCGACTCCGTCGAGCCGCTCGAGCACCGCGGGGACCACGAGTCCACCCATCCCGTTCGCGGTGTCGGCCACGACCTTCATCGGGCCGATGTCGGCGACGTCGACGAAGGTGAGGACGTGATCGACGAACTCGTCGAGCAGCGACATCTCGCGAGCGACGTCCCGTGCCGGCGTCCGACTGCGGGAATCGCCGGCGGCGTGCCGTCGAGCACGAGTTGGGCGGTCGCCTTGATGTCGGCGAGGCCGGAGTCGGCTCCGACCGGACGGGCCCCCGACATGCACAGCTTGACGCCGTTGTACCCGGCGGGGTTGTGCGACGCCGTGAACATCGCCCCGGGGATGTCGAGCCGTCCCGACGCGAAGTACATGAGGTCGGTCGACGCGAGCCCGATGTCGACGACGTCGACGCCGTACTGGGTCAGCCCGCGGGTGAAGGCCTCGACGAGGCCGGGACCCGACGGGCGCATGTCGCGGGCCACGACGACGCGGTCGACGTGCTGCGAACGGACGAAGGTGGCGAAGCCGACACCGAGGGCGTGCGCGACGTCAGCGTTGAGCTCGTCGTGCACGGTTCCGCGGATGTCGTACGCCTTGACGATGTGGTCGAGGACTGACATGACGGTGCGGCAACGCTACCGGCGACTCGCGACAGCGCGGTGACGACGGGGTGACGCCGACGCGACGGTCACTCGTTCGGACGATCGCGTCGTCGAATCGTCCGGATCGTCACGTCCGGCGATCCGTCGCGTCGGCATCGGCGGACCGTCGTCGGCCGCGACGTCGTCGAGCAGCATCGGCGGTCTGGATCGGCGTCGGATCCATCACCTCGCCGTGGACACGCGACGTGGTCGCCGCTCGAGCCATCGGCACTCGTCGATGCGACTGCGGCGATCCGTCGCGACGGTCGGCGCACCGGATCGCCGATCAGCCGCGACGACATCGGCGTCGCCGACGCACCGCGCGTCACCGATCGCCATCGCCACCGGCGACGCCGAACACCGGTCGAACGTCGACGTGGTCGACGTCGCCGAGACGACGCCAGAGGAAGCACAGGCCGATGCCGACGGCGGTGAGCAGGTAGAAGAACCAGTCGAGCGTCGACCGCGAGTCGTAGGTGAGCGTGACGTCGTTGCTCGTCGGGACGACGATCATGTGGTTCGCTCCGGCCCGGTAGGGACCGTCGGCGCCCTCGACCTGCCAGTTCGGGAAGTAGCTCACCTTGACGATGACGGGCACGCCGACCTCGTCGACGCTGAACTCGACCGACTGCTGGCGAATCTCGACGTCGCTCACCGTCACCTCCGGCAAGCGGCGTCGGCGTCAGACCACCGTCGGGCGCGACGTAGTCGACCTTGCGGAGTTGGTCGTCGAACGGCTCGATGCGCTGGTCGTCGACGATCGATGCCGTCACCCGCTGCCACTCCTCGGGACCCTCGTCGACCGGGATCGCCGGCCACGTGTCTCGGTTCTGGAACCAACTCGTGCCGAGTTCGAGGTTGCGTTCACGCTCGATCGCCCGGCTTGTACCAGTCGTCGTCGGCCTGATCGACGACGACCGGCTCGACGGTGAGCGGCTCGACGATGTTCGACCCCTGCGACCTCGTAGATCTCCCAGGTGCCCGAGAGCCCGACGAACTCGAGACCCGTCGGTGGTCGCCGCCTCGGCCTTCGCGGCGTCGGTGCGCACCATCAGGTACCGCACGCCGAGGTCGCGCATGTGGCGTGTCGCCGAGTCTCGGCGTCGTTGTTGGTGTAGCGGAGCTGGCGAACCGGATTCGAGGCGCTCTCCGACACGGCCGCCGCCGTGATGAAGTGGTAGTTCGTCGACGCGGTCGCCTCGAAGAACAGACCCTCCATCGAGCCGATGCAGCCGTCGGTCCAGTGCGGGAGCAGCATCAGCGACATCGTGGTGCCGTACTCGCTGTTGGCCGAGTTGTTCTCCCACAGCGCTCGCCCGCAACCGCGCTCCTCGCCGAGGTCGTCCATCGTGGTGACGAGGTCGTGATAGGCCGGGATAGGCGGGTCGCCCTTCGTAGCCGAGCCAGTTGTAGCGGGTCCAGCCGTCGGCGACGGCGCGACCGCTCTCGGCGCCCTTGCGGAGCGGACCCCATGCGTAGACCGACGTCTCGCCTTCGGTCGACTCGACCGTCGAACGGGAGCACCTCGTACATCCAGCCGAACACCAGCAGGATCGACACGCCGATCACGGCGAACGCACCGGCGCCCTCGTAGCGCGTCGAGCGTGCGGTTCGCCCGGCGCTGCCGAACGGCGTTGATCGACCCACGTGATCAGCTCGAGCGCACCGACCACCATCAGCAGGTAGCGCGTCAGGTAGAAGAACGGCAGCAGGCGCGGGTTCCAGAGCAGCCCGATCACCGGCAGGCTCTCGCGGGTGTTCCAGACGAGCACGGCGAACGACGATGCAGATCAGGCCGAGCGCCGTGCCGGTGAGCTGACGGCGCATCACGAACGCGACGAATCCGACGACCGCGAGCGCGGTGATCACGATGTCGAGCGCCGGCGTGAGCGGGAAGTACATGTCCCAGAACGAGTCGGTCGAACTGTTCGGCCGGAACCCGTACTTCATGTCGGTCATGAACTCGTGACCGAACAGGAACGGACCGACCCACCAGGCCGACAGCAGGATCGTCGTGATCCCGGCGGTGACGGCGTAGACGATGCGGGTCTTGTCGATCCAGACGAGGCAGATGATCGTCGCCGCGACCGCGACGAAGATCAGGACGATGCCGTGCGAGACGGCGGCGAGCGACAGCACGACGGCGGTCCAGACGCGGTACTTGCCCGGTGCGGAGCCCGTTGGCCAGCAGACCCAGCCCGAGGACGGCGAGCGTGAGCGCGATCGAGAACGAGTACTCGCCCGCCATCGTCGACTTCACGTTGCCGCCGTAGATCTCGAAGCTCTCGTCGAGCAGGAAGCACAGCCCAGCGAACGCGAACAGCTCGGGGATCGGATGACGGAATGCCGCCAGCCGACCGAACGCCCAGCAGGCGGCCGGGAACGTGACGAGGCCCGACATCGCAACGATCTTGAACGCCACGCCGTACGGCAGGATCACGTCGAGCGCCACGATCGCGAGCGCCGGGATCACCATGTAGAAGCGGTACAGCGGCAAGTCCGCCGTACCAGTCCATGCGTCCAGCCCTGGATCTGACCGTTGGGCGAGCAGATGGTCACGGAGGAACGCCGGCGCCCACACGTGGGCACCCATGTCGCCGCCGGTCGGTGTCGTCTGGTCGAAGATCAGGTCCTGGCCGCCGAACCCCGGGATCGGCGTGAAGTGCACGATCCGCATCATGATCACCGTCGTCACGGTCAGCGCGGTGCTGGTGACCAGGAGCCGCACGATCCGCGCGTTGGTCCACGGGGCGTTCCACCAGGCGATCGGCCGCCGGAACACCCGGCCGACGATGCGGTCGCCGAGTCGGCGCCTGCGTGCGCGCGCTCCGATCGATCGGCGTCGCGCATCGTCGCCGCCGGCTCCGATGCGTCGCCGGTCGCACTCGGTCGTCGACGTCGATCAGCGTGTCGCCGACGACTCGGCGCGGCGCGTGCCGACGCCGGTCGGAGTCGGGCTCGCCGAAGCGTTCGTCGAACCACGCCACGAAGTCGTCGGCCGTCGCCGCTCGTCGGTTCATCGGTCGAGCCGTCGGGATCGCGGAGGTCGTCACTCACAGTCGGCTCCCATCACAGTTCGGCCATTCTGACAAACCCGGCGCCACCGATCCCGGTCACCGCTCGCGGAAATCACAGCACGTCGCAAGCGAGGCCAGATCCCGTCGCATTGAACGCGACATGGGCGACCACCGCCATCCCGATCCGACCGGTGCGCCACGCGCAGACGCCGAACACGAGCCCGGCGACGAACAGGCCCGGGTACTCGACCGGACGGAAGTGGATCGAGCGGCGAACAGCGCGGCGACGCCGAGGACGACCGGCAGCTGCGGGCAGCCGATCGAGCAGCGGCCGCTGCAGCAAGCCCGCGGTAGACGACCTCCTCGACGAACGGGGCACCGACCACGACGAGCACGAAGAGCACCACGATCAATCCACCGTCGGCTCGATCGACCAGGTCGTTCGCCGTCTCGCGTGAGCGCTTCGTCGTCGAAGACGTCGGGCCACAGCGCGCGCAGCGGGAGGTACACCGCCGGGACGAGCAGGAGTTGCGTCGCGACGCCGATCGGCACACCGAGCAGATCGATCGGACGCGCCGTCAGCGCGAAATCGGCGCGGACGTCGCCGGTGCCGAGCCGCTGCGACGTGAACCATGTGCCGCCGAGGAAGACGGACCAGCCGACGAGCAGCGAGGCGGCGAGCAGCGGGATCGACGTGTCGCTCGTCGGGGTTGCCGCCGACCACGATGACGAGCGACGACGCGAGCGCCGCGAGCGACCCAGGTGCCGACGAAGGCGGCGATCGTGCTCGTCGGTTCGGGGATGCGGCCCGTGGGGATGCCGGCTCCACCGGTGCGCGTCGACACGGCCGACCGACGCTATCGGCGGACCCGAACGGGAGTCGGCCGGATCAGACGGCGATCAGCGACCCGCGGCGAGCGCCACGACGATCGTCGAGATGCCAGCCGCGGGGAACGGAGAGTCGCTCGGCGTGACGGTCACACATGTCGTACATGTGCGGCTCGCGCTCGGGCGACAGGTGGTCGATCCACACCTGGGACTGCCCGTAGTGGTAGCTGAGCGTGATCGCTGCGGCGTCGGAGCACCCGGTGCGCGAGCACTGCCGTTCGGCGATGCTCGGCCGCTCCATCTGGGTCGAGATGTCGGGCGCCGGCCAAGCGGTACTGCGGTGGATCACGATGCCTCCAGGCTCGGACTCGTCGTCGACGGGCGAGCCAGTTCGGCGGTCTCGTCGCCGGGGAACGCCGCCGCCGTGTCGGCGATCTCACGTGCGATGCGATCGAACAAGGTGTTCTGCGCTGCTCGCGCACGGTCGTCCGGTGTGTGCTCAGGCCCAACTCCCATCCGGAAAACCGTAAACGAACGCACGCGCGCCGTGGTGGATGGTGACGCATGGAGCGACGGTGCGATGCGTGGCCGGTGCACGGTCCGCCGTATTCCCGATCGGAGGGTGTCAGTTTCCACACCGGTTCGTGCGCGAACGACCCGGCACGGGTCGCCACGGGTCGTATCATGGGTCCATGTCCAACCTTCCTCCTCCCCCGCCACCCCCGCCTCCGGGCGCGGGTCGGGGTCAGCGCCGGTCGCCGAAGCCCGAGCGACCCACTCCCAGGAACAAGTTCGAGCACGAGAGCTCAGGACCGGGTGACGCCGGCGAGACCAAGCCCGGGTTTCCGCGGTGGGGATGGTGGATCATCGGTCTCGTCGCGCTCGGCGCGCTGCTCGTCCCGAGTCTGTGGCCGAGCAACGACGGCACCGACCTCGACCTACACCGAGTTCATCGCCGAGGTCGAGGACGGCAACGTCGAGGAGATCGAGGTCAACAAGGGCTCCGGCAAGATCACCGGCGAACTCACCAACGGCGACACGTTCAACACGACGGCGGGCGGCGAGGCCGGCCTGTTCGAAGGCGACCAGGAGTTCCTCGAGGAGAACGGGGTCGATCGATCTCCTACAAGGCGCCGAGCAACAACTTCCTGCTCAACCTGCTCGGCTTCATGCTGCCGATCTTCCTGATCATCGGCTTCCTCATCTGGATGCAGCGCCGAGCGGCCGGCCAGATGGGCGGCGTGATGTCGATCGGCAAGAGCAAGGCGAAGGCCTACACCACCGACAAGCCGTCGACCACGTTCGACGACATCGCCGGCTACGAGGGCGTCAAGCAGGAGATCAGCGAAGTCGTCGACTTCCTCCGCTACCCCGAGCGGTTCCGCGAGATCGGCGCCCGGGTCCCGAAGGGCATGCTGCTCGTCGGTCCTCCCGGCACCGGCAAGACCCTGTTCGCCCGCGCCGTGGCCGGCGAGGCCGGCGTCGGCTTCCTGTCGGTGACCGGCTCGGACTTCATGGAGATGTTCGTCGGCGTCGGCGCGAGCCGCGTCCGCGACCTCTTCCAGCAGGCCCGCCGCATGGGCCGGGCGATCATCTTCATCGACGAGATCGACTCGATCGGCCGCAAGCGCGGCGCCGGCCTCGGCGGCGGCCACGACGAGCGCGAGCAGACCCTCAACCAGATGCTCGCCGAGATGGACGGCTTCGAGACCTCCGAGGGCATCGTCATCATGGCGGCCACCAACCGTCCCGACATCCTCGACCCGGCGCTGCTGCGTCCCGGCCGCTTCGACCGCCAGATCGTCGTGCCCGTTCCCGAAGCCAGCGAGCGCAAGGCGATTCTCGAGGTCCACAGCCGCGACAAGCGGATCGGCGCCGACGTCGACATGGACACGATGGCCAAGGCCACCGTCGGCATGGCCGGCGCCGACCTCGCCAACCTCGTCAACGAGGCGGCACTCGTGGCCGTGCGTCGCGGGTCGAAGGAGATCGAGCGGATCGACTTCGAGAACGCCCGCGACCGGGTGGTGCTCGGCGCGCAGCGCGAGTCGGTCATCATGACCGCCGAGGAGAAGAAGGCCACCGCCTACCACGAGGGCGGCCACGCCCTGCTCGCCACGGTGCTGCCGAACGGCGACCCGCTGCACAAGGTGACGATCCTGCCCCGTGGCATGGCACTCGGCGTCACGTGGTCGCTCCCCCAGGAGCGGCACACCTACTCGAAGGAGTACTTCGAGGACACGATCTGCAAGGCGATGGGCGGCCGCGTGGCCGAGATCGTCGTGTTCGGTCATCTCAACTCCGGCGCCGCCAACGACCTCGAGCAGGCCACCGGCATCGCCCGTCGGATGGTCCGCGAGTGGGGCATGTCCGACCGCGTCGGACCGCAGGCGTGGAGCGGCCAGCAGGCCACGTTCCTCGGCGACGACCTGATGAGCACCGGGCCGCGAGTACTCCGAGGACACCGCACGCCTGCTCGACGAGGAGATCTCCAAGCTGCTGACCGACCAGGAACAGCGGGCCAAGGACGTCCTCACCCGACATCGCCGCGGCCTCGAACTGATCGCCGAAGCGCTGCTCGAGCACGAGACGATCGACGGACCCACCGTCGCCCGCCTCATCCAGCAGGGCATGATCGAGTCGGGCGAGAGCGCTCCCACCCTCGACGACATCGTCCTGCGCTGACCCGACGCGAGTCGGCTCCGCCCCGTCGCGAGCTGCCGTCCCACACATCCGCCACGCAGGAACCGAACGCCGCACCCGACGCCTGCGCCGTGATCTGTGTGACCGAAAGCGACGATCGACGGCACGTTCGCTCACACGAACCCGTCGGTTCACGCGAGATCGGGACGGGCGGGCTCGGGGAGCCGGGCAACTGTGAGGTACCCCCGCTCGCGATGATGGGGCCATGACCACCACGGACCGCCGACTGGCGGACATCGCGACTGGTCAGCTGGGCATCGTTCGTCGTCAGGCCGCACACGCGGCCGGCGTCACCGATCGCCAGCTTCGGAGCCGAGTCCAGAGCGGCACCCTGATCCAGACCGGACCACACTCGTTTCGCCTGTACGGCGACCCGATGACCCCGATCGGGCAGCTCCGATCGCTGCTCGCAGACCTCGGCGGCGGCGCGTTCGCCAGCGGACCGACCGCTGCTGCACTTCACGGCTTCGACGGGTTCCGGCTGGCGCCACCGTTCGACGTCACGCTCCTCCGAGGCCGCAACATGCGACGGATCGGCCATCGGATTCACACCACGATCGAACTCGATCTGATCGATCGCTCCGAGGTCCAGTGCGTTCCAGCTCTGAGTCCGGCTCGGACCGTCGTCGACCTCGCACGCTGGGTCGATGAGCGACGACTCGCCGCCGCGCTCGATTCCGGGCGCCGGGACGGGTTGTTCACCGACGACCTGTTGCACCGTCGAATCGTGGCGCTGCGCCGAAGCGGTCGATACGGGATCCCGACGTTGCTCTCCGTCATCGAGAGCAGCGAACTCGCAGTCGGAGCGGACAGCTGGCTCGAACGAGAGTTTCTGCGGCTGATCGTCGAAGCCGAACTTCCGATGCCGACGACGCAACAGGTGCTGAGCCGAGCCGGCGATCGGCTCGTACGGGTCGACTTCCATTTCCCCGCGACCCCGGTCGTGATCGAGGTGCTCGGCTACCGGTACCACCGGACGGCGACGCAGATGACCCGTGACGCGGAGCGGACCAACGCGCTGCTGTCGAGCGGCTACGTCCCGTTCCAGTTCACCTACGCTCAGGTCGTCGCCGACCCGGCCACCGTGATGTCAACGGTCAGCAGCGCACTGCGAACAGCCGCCGCGTCCTGAGTCGTCGACGGACACGACCCACACCAACCACACCACCCACACCACCCACACCACCCACACCAACCACACCAACCACACCACCACCCACGGGGCGGTCGCCGGTTTGGGTGACCGATTGCGACGCCGAACGTCGCTTTCGCTCACACGAACTCGACGTGCGGGAGCCGTTGTGGAGTTGTGTGACCGATTGCGACGCTCGAGGTCGCAATCGGTCACACGAACTCGGGTGGGTTGCAGCCCGGGCGATGGAGGCGCAGGGCGTGTTGGCGCGACGCGTCGAGACGTCATCGAGCGCGCGGGTCAGGTGGCGTGGTGGTCGCACTCCCCGGGGGCCGAGGCGGGGTCGCGGGCCTCGGCGACCGCGGCCCAGAGATCGGTGGCCGTCATCGGGCCGAGGAAGCTCCGGCGGGTGACCCCGTCGGCGTCGACGATCACGAGCGTGGGGACCGCGTCGATCCGGTACCTGGCGTGGAGTTCGCGCTCGGCCGAGAACTCGATGTTCGCGACCGACACCTCGTCGCTCTCCAACACCGCCGCCTTGGTCGCCACCTCTGCGCACTTGTCGCACACGTCGGACGTGAAGACCGCGACGAGCCACGGCGCATCAGGACGCGGGAAGTCGGCACGGTCGAGCTGCTCGGGGACGTTGTAGCGACGCTGCGTCGGAGCGTCGGGGACACGACGACGCTGGATGATCGAGGCCACCGCGGCGGCGACTGCCACGATGGCGAGTGCGATCAGTACCCTGGACACGGCCCTCAGGCTAACGACGGCGTCGCCGGCTCAGCCCGAGACGGGCAGGAGCCACGAACCGGATCGACCGGGCAGATCGTTGTTTCGCGGCAGCAGTCGCTCGACGAACACCCGACTCGTCGACGTGACGATCAGCTCGCGACCGAGCACGTCGGGGTCGACGAGGTCGATCGTGATGATCGAACCGCTCGGGAGCGCCACCTCGCTGAGCGACGGCACCACCGAGGGACCGTCGGGTCCGACCACCGACACGGTGACCGTCGCCTCGACCTGGTCGATGTTGTAGACGACCAGGGCCTGCTCGGTCGGTTCGGTCGGCCCCACACCCATCCGCCACGTGTTGGCCACGAAACCGTCCGGCCGCGGCGGTGCACCCATGACGACCGACGTCGCAATCGAACCATCGGCCGGGCGGGTCACGACGCGGTCGACCACGATCGATGGCTGCGCCAATGTGGAGAACACGGTCGCATGGCGGCCCTCGGGCAAGTCGCGCGACGGTTCCGACGAAGTCGACGAAACCGTCATCGCTCTCGTCGGCCGGCGTGGTCTCGGCCGGCTCGTCGGCGGCGGCCCCCTCGTCGCCGGTCGCGCGGCGCTGCCGTCGGTCGCGCTCTGCCCGGTCGGATCGAAGACCACGACACGCAATGGCGGCACGATGATCGGATCGCCCTCGTTGACCGCCGATGCGGACAACGGAAGCCCACCGAAGAACACCGTGACCTCGACCTCCTCGTCGGTCGGGTTGTAGATGGAGTACGTCTCCTCGACGCCATCGGCGACCTCGCCGTCGGCGAACCACCACTGGTCACGCAGCTCCGGCGCGCCGAGTGACACGTCGTACCCGAAGCGACCGCCACCCCGGTATTCCTGGGCGCGACCGACGACCAGACGCCCGGCGGTCGCCTCGACCGTCACCGCGATGATCGGCTCGTCCCGAGCACCGAGTTCGGCGATCGGGATGGTCTGCACCGAGCGCGGCGGCACGATGAACCCACGGAAACGGTCGGGCTCCGACTGGCGGTTCTGCGGTGGAGAACCGGAGGTCGGCGACGACCGACTCGTCGAACGGGTTGGTGAGGACGAGCGTCTCGACGCTGTTCTCCAGGGTGTAGCCGTCGGCGACGTACCAGGTCGGCGACGTGTCGTTCGAACAGGCGGCGACCGAGTCGCCGAGCGGGTGCCGCGCGACCTGCTCGACGAAGCCGGTCCCACCCTCGACCTCGACGATCACGCTGGCGAAGTCGGCGTCGGACACTGCGTCGACGTCGATCCGGGTCTGCGACCACGATCCGACGGTGAACTGCTCGTCGGCGATGACACCGTCCTCGGTGAGGACCTGGTACCGGCCCACGACCTGCGCCGCTTCGCCGTTCGAGACCACGACCTCGCCGCCGACACCGTCGCTGCCGTCGGTCGGGACACCCGGGCAGTACCAGCTCCCGGTGAGGGTGCCCGATGCGCCGACCGCCGGCATCCACGTGCCCCCGGTGGCCGCGAAGAAGGGCATCGGGCGCGCAGGCACATCACGACCGACGATCACGAGGCCGACGAGTGCCGAGCAGCACCAACACGAGCGCGGGGAGGCCACGGCGGCTCATCGATCGTCCTCCGACTCCGGCGTTTCGTCGTTGTCGTCGGCGACGGTGATCGGATCCTCGACGGCCTCGGCCATCAGGTCGTCGACCCAGGACTGTTCGTCGACCGGGTCTCCGAGGGGGCTGTCGGACTCGTCGCCCAGGCCGGTTCGAGCGACCTGTCCGGTCATGTCGAGGCCGGGGTCGATGCCGACCGGTGGGTCGACGCCGTCGACCGGCGCGTCGTCTTCGAAGGTGATCAACGTCTCGTCGGTGACGAGCGGTCCGCGACGCCGCGCGAGGGGGACGCTCACTCTGGTCGCGCCGAACAGCGCTGCGATCCACAGCAGCACCTGGAAGACCAGGACGAACGGGCGCGAGCCCGGAGTGGCGTACGACGAGCGTCGCCACACCCGCGGTCTCGACGTCGAAGGCCGTCGTCACACCGAAGGCCCGGCGCGGATCGATGTCGACACCGTCGACCTCGAGCGTCCAGTTCTCGTCGTACGGCACCGCAAGATGCACGACACCCGGAGTGACCTGCGCGCTCGACTCGCTGACTGCGCGTCGGTGCCCGAGAAGATCGGGGTCACCTGTGACAGATCGGATCGCACCAGCGCCGCGTCACCGGCGGTCCGGCTGGCCTCGGCAGTCGCGTCCGGTCAGCAGCGAGTACGTCGGCAGCCATGACGTGTTCTCGAAGAAGTCGAAGGTCGGGATCGAGACCGTCGAGGCGATGTCGAGTTGCTCGTCGAGGGCGCCGACGAGACCGATGGGCAGTTCCATCGGATCCGTCGTCGTCGAGTTCACACCGTCGAACTCCGGCACCACGATGTACCGGATGCCGAGTGGCGCGAGCAGTCGACCGGCGCGTTGCGTCGACCCGTCCGCGATCTGATCGAGCGCATCGATGATGGTCGCATCGCTACGATCCGTCGCCGGCCACTGATCGGCGATGTCGAGGTCGTCGTCGCTCATCACCGCGAACGAGACTCCGTCGCGGTACTCCGTGCGCCGGAATCGGCAGCAGCCGCGGCATCGCCGATCAGCAACACGTTGTAGTCGCCCGGGCCGTCCTCGGGAACCGACGGAAGCTGCGCTTCGACGAGTCCAGCAAGCGGTGTCGACGGCATGTTCCAATCGCCGGGCGCGACGGCGAGGACGCCGGGGACCACGCCCGACCACGACGGCGACGCTCGCCGCGAGCCCGAGTGGCTGTCGCCAACCGAACGAGCCACCACGGACGTCGAGATCGAACGCCGCCAACGACGCCGCGGCCGAGATGGCCAAGCCCGACCGCGACCGGGACCAGCAGCAGTCCGGCCTCCGGTGCGGCGAACGGCAGGCGATCCTGGTCGCCGAAGACCGCGAGCGCACCGAACCCGACGACCAGGACGCCGGCGCGGACCGCCCAGGTCAGCCGCCATGCCCGGGCGAGCAGCAGCGCAGCGACGACGGGCAGGTAGAGCGCAAGCGAGAGCGAGACGAAGTCGGTCGGTCCGATTTCGAACGACGCCAGCGCCCGAACCCCACGGCCGGGATCTCCGATCGGTGGCGGACCGACGAGTGCGTCCCAGCTCCACGAGGTGATCCAGGGGATGTTCAGCAGAGCGGCGACCACCGTGCCCACGACGGTCACCCCGAGATAGCGGACGGCAGTTCGCCACGGCGCGAGCGCGAGCAGCGTGCCCACCGCCAGCAACACCCCGACGATCAGGCAGATCACCACCACGACCGGCTCGAAGGCGGTGGCAAGGGCCACCACGATGCCGAACTGCATCGTCCGGCGGAGTCGCTCGGGCCACGACAACATCACCAGTCCGTCGGCGACATCCATGTGGGCGGTACGCGGATCGGCGGTCTCGACGCCGACGGAGCGGCGCAGCGTGTGGACGACCCAGGGAACGGCTGCGAACGCGACCAGCACGTCGAGCGACCCGGTGCCGAAGGCACCGCTGACCAGCGGCGACGCGGCGTAGACGACCAGCGCCGCGATGCGCGCACGGGTCGACGGGAACACGGTGGCGAGCTTCCACAGCCCGATCAGACCGACCACGACCAGGCCGACGATGAAGAGCGTGTGCAGCAGACCCCATCCGGAACAGCGTCGTGACCGAGAGCAACGAGATGGTCGCCATCCCGGTCGGGTTCGGCGACGTCGCACCGGTGCCCGTGGGGTTCCACCCGCTCGCGTAGCGCCCGAGCAGGTCCCGTGGGCTGTCGGGGAACGGGAAGAACTCGCCGACCGTCGGGATGCCGTCGGAGAAGAAGCGTGCGGCTGCCGATCGGCAACGAACAGCCAACACGACGATCCACGCGATGGCCGGAGCGGTCGTGCTCTCCTTCCACCGCCGGACGCTCGTCCCCGAACCGACGTAGGTCGTCGTATCGCGAGTTCGGAGGAACGAGCTCAGTCGGGCACTGCCCCGTTCTTGCAGACCGAGCACTTCGCGTTCGGGTACCCGGCGCATCGATGCAACCGCACGCCGCCGAGCGATGATCGACGGGATCCGCGGAACCAGGCCGACGAGCGCCGCGAGCGATGCGAACCCCTGCTTGAACCGACCGGTGAACAATCCGACGACGAGCTCGGCGAACGTCAGCACGACGAGTTCGAGGATTCGACCGGGGAGCCGTGCGGCGCCGGTCATCGTGGCGACGGTGCGGAGGCGGTGACGAGCGGCGAGCGCGGACTTCGTTCAGATCGGGTCGACGCTCGGCGAGTCGGCCGCGATGGCGCACCCGGGCGCTCGGAGCCACCACGACACGCGCACCGCTGTGGTGGACGCGCCAGCAGAACTCGACGTCTTCGCCGTAGAGGTCGATCGCGTCGTCGAACCCGCCGAGCTCGCGGAACAGGTCGGCACGCACCATCAGGCACGCGGTCGGCAGGACGAAGACGTCGCGGACGCCGTCGTGCTGTTCCTGGTCGACCTCGCCGCTTTCGATGGGCTGGTCGATCACGCCGAAGCGATCGAGACCGAGTCCGACGCTGCGCAGCACGCCGGGATCGTCCCATTCGACGAACTTCGGTCCGACGGCTCCGGCGTTCGATCGGTACAGCTCCTCGACCATCAAGCGAACGGCGCTCGGGTCGGGCGCCACGTCGTCGTGGCAGAACAGGAAGAACCCGTTCTGCGCCTTCGACCAGCCGGCTGACCTCGTTGGCCGCACCGGCGAAGCCCGGATTCGCTCCGAGCGATCGGACGAACGCGTTCGGGCAGCCGGGCCGTGATCGCCGCCTCGATCGTCTCGAGCGGAACGCTCGACTCCGCCGCCTCGTCGGCGACCAGGAACAGGAAACGCAGATTCGGGTAGTCCTGGTCTGCGAGCGCGTCGAGCGTCTCGTCGAACCAGTCACCCGGTTCGTGAACGACGACGACGGCGACGACCGGCGGTGCACTGTGAGTCTCCGATTCCACGACGTGCCGAGGCTAGCGGTGCGTCCCGACCGCGATCGGGTCACTCGCCGAACCCGTCGACGCAGCGTCGGTCACCCCGTGCACTCCATGCCACCGGGTGCCCACGGTGCGGGTGGTCCGGCTTGGTATCCTGGAACGATGGCCACGTTCCCGTCGGTGGATCTCACCAATTTCGACCTGGCCCCCGCCGCCAAGACCCTGCGTGATGCCGGCGGCGCCGTGACCTCGACCGCCGCCGACGTCGCCGCCGAGGCGACCTACACCGCCGTTGGACTGGGCGTGCTCACGTACCAGCGCATCCAGGTGCGGCGACGCGAAATCGAGCGGGAACTCCGCCGTTGATCGGCAGCGCCCGCAAGCCTCTAGACCTTCCGTGTCCACTGACGCCGACTCCGACCAGCCCGGCGACGCCGACCCGGCCGGTCGCGGATGCCCGTTCCCGACGGCACGATCCCGGTCGCCATCGCACTCCTCATCGCCGGCGTCGCGACGTTCGCGTTCTTCCGGATCGGCACCGTCGCCGTCGGCGGCGAGGAGGAGTTCAAGCCGATCGTCTCGCTGTGGTTCGCGACGTTCGCGCTCGGCACCGGGCTTCTTCCTGCCTCTCGAGCAGGAACTCGGCCGGGCGCTCGCGCACCGCCGCGCGATCGACGACGGCTCGACACCGGTGGTGCGCAAGGTGGTGCGACTCAGCGCCGTGCTCGTCGCAGTGATCGTCATCGTGATCCTGGCGGCGAGCCCGCTGATCGCGAGCGACTACTTCGACGGCGACTGGCTCATGGTCGTCGCGCTCATCGCCACGTTCGTCGCGTTCGCACCGGCGCACCTCGCACGCGGCGTCTGCTCGGGCAGCGGGCGGTTCCATGGACTACGCGCTGATCATGGGGTCCGACGGCGTGATCCGGATCGTCCTGACGGTGCTCCTGGCGATCGTCGGGATCAAGACCGCCGGGGTCTACGGACTCGCCATCGCCGTCTCGCCGCTGTTCGCCGTCGCCTACGTCTGGCGACGAGGTGCACTGCGCCGTTCCCCGGTACCGACGATCGGACACGCGCTCCCGACGGGCGGTGCCGTTCGACGTCGACGAGCCGTCGACGAGGGCTCGCCCGCCGAGTGGAACGAGGTCACCCCCAACCTCGGGTGGCTGTTGCTCGGATCGGTGTTCGCCGCGGCACTGCTCAACGCCGGCCCGATCACGGCGACCCTGCTGGCGAACGACAACGAGGGCGACTTCGTCACCCGGTTCTCGTTCGGGGTGCTGCTCGCGCGGATCCCGCTGTTCCTCTTCCAGGCCGTCCAGGCGGCGCTCCTGCCCGGCCTCAGCCGGCTCGCCGCACGCGGCGAACTCGTCGAGTTCCGCGCCGGGCTGCTGCGGCTCGCCTATCTGGTGGTCGCCGTCGGCGTCGTCGGTACGGCCGGCGCCTTCATCCTCGGCCCGTTCGCTGCCGACGTCGTCTACGACGTCGACTGAGCGGACGGACGCTGGCGATGCTCGCCCTCGCCAGCAGCTTCTACATGCTGGCGCTCGCGCTCGGGCAGGCGGTCATCGCGCTCAAGGGCCATGCGCTCGTGGCGCTCGGGTGGGGACTCGGCGTCGTCACCTTCGTCGTGGTCACGTGGCTGTCGAGCGACGAGCTGTTCCGCCGCATCGAATTCGGCCTGCTCTTCTCGTCGATCGCAGCGCTGCTGGCCTTCGCCGATCGCGCTCCGACAGCGGCTCGCGTCGGGCGTGGTGCCCGATCAGGGGTCGATCATCGAGGCGACGACCCCGCTCGAGTGACCCGCGGCCCGGCGATCAGCCGGCTTTGGCGGCTTCGATGGCGAGGTCGTTGTCGACCATCATGTTGATCAGCGTCGGGAAGTCGACCTCGGGCTTCCAGCCGAGCCGCTCGCGCGCTTTCGACGGATCGCCGATCAACAGATCGACTTCGGCAGGCCGGTAGAACTTCGGATCCTGACGCACGTACTGCTGCCAGTCGTCGATCCCGACCGCCGCGAACGACAACTCCACCAACTCCTCGACCGAATGCGTCTCACCGGTCGCGAGCACGTAGTCGTCGGGCTCGTCCTGCTGCAGCATCATCCACATGCCCTTGACGTAGTCGCCCGCATACCCCCAGTCACGCTTCGCGTCGAGCGTGCCCATCACCAACTCGTGCTGCAACCCGAGCTTGATCCGCGCCGCTGCGTTGGTGACCTTGCGGGTCACGAACTCGATCCCCCGCCGCGGGCCCTCGTGGTTGAACAAGATCCCCGAACACGCGAACAGGTCGTACGACTCGCGATAGTTGACCACGATGTCGTGACCGAACACCTTCGCACAGCCGTACGGCGACCGCGGATGGAACGGCGTCAACTCGGTCTGCGGAGTCTCGACGCACCTTGCCGAACATCTCCGACGACGACGCCTGATAGAAGCGGATCGGGTTGTTCTGCGCGCCACCCACCATCCGGATCGCCTCCAGCATCCGCAACACACCCAACCCGGTGATGTTCGCCGTCAACTCCGCCTGCGAGAACGACAACGCCACGAAACTGATCGCGCCCAGGTTGTACACCTCGTCGGGCTGCGCCAACTGCAGCGCCGCCACCAGCGACGGCAGATCAGCGAGATCACCCGGGACGAGCTCGAGGAACGGCAACTCCTCCTGCAGCTTCGTCGCCCGCGGGTTGTTCTGCCCCTTCACCATCCCGTACACGTCGTAGCCCTTGTCGTGCAGGAACTCCGCGAGATGAAACCCGTCTTGTCCGGTGATCCCGGTGATGAACGCACGTGGCATGGCTGCGCGAGTCTAGGAGCGCAATCCGACGACCCACGTGCGCCGCGCCGCCGACGCTCATCGCTACGCTGCGAGCGATGTCACAGGTCGGGGTGCAGGTGGCGATCGACGCAGGACCGCTGCACGGCCCGCGCACCGGGATCGGCAACGCCGTCGCCTGGACGATCGAGGCGCTCCGCCGCAGCGCCACCGCGGCCCCGGACGACCCCGGCGACGGGTCGACCTGCTGCCGTACGTGACCTCGGTACGCGCGACGACTCCAGCGCGACGAACGACGACTCCCGATCCCGGCCGTCGCTCGCCCACCGGGTGTGGGCGCGCCGCTCGGGCACCCGCGATGGATCGGTGGCTCGGCCACCCCGACGTGGTCCACGGCACCAACTACGTCGTCCCACCGGCACGTGCGCCGCGCCTCGTCAGCGTCTACGACTGCTGGTTTCTCGACCATCCCGACGATGCGCACCCCGACGTCGCCCGAGCGGGTGCACGTCCTGCGGCGCTCGATCGACGACGGCGCCCACGTGGTCACGTCGTCCGCAGCAACGACCGACCGCGTGCGCGGAGCTGTTCGACGCGCCCGAGGTCAGCACGATCCATCTCGGTCCGCCACCCCACGACCCGGACGCAGCGCCGCACGGCTCCCGCGCTCGGTGATCCCGACGCTCCGTTCGTCCTCGCGCTCGGCACCGTCGAGCGCCGCAAGAACCTCCCGACGCTCGTCGGCGCGTTCGCCCGGCTCGCCGCCGAGCATCCGACCGTGCAGCTGCGCATCGCCGGACGGGACGGCGACGATTCGGCCGCCCTCGCCGCCGCGCTCGATCGCCTGCAGCCCGATGGTGCGGTCGCGGGTCGTGCGCCACGTGACGGTCGACGAGCCGGTGAAACGATGGTTGCTCGACCACGCAGCGGTCCTGGCGTACCCGTCGCTCGACGAGGGATTCGGGTTCCCGATCCTCGAGGCACAGCGTGCCGGAACGCCGGTCGTGGCGAGCTCGGCCGGGTCGATCCCCGAGGTCGCCGGATCGGGCGCACTGCTCAGCCTGCCGACCGACGAGGCAGGCCCTGGCCGCCAACCTGTTCTGGGCGCATCGACAGCCCGACCAAGCGCAGCCGAGCTGATCGAACGCGGCCACATCAACGTCGAACGGTTCTCGTGGCAGCAGACCGCAGCCGCGCTGACCGCCCTCTATCTCCGACTCGCTCGGGAGGCCTGACATGACGACCCATTCCGATTCGATCGCGACCCGGACCGTCGCGGTGATCTCCGGCGGGGTCGGCGCCGCCCGATTCCTCACGCGGGCTCATCGATGCCGTCGACCCCGAGCGGATCACCGCGGTCGTCAACACCGGCGACGACACGGTGCTGCACGGGCTGTCGATCTCGCCCGACCTCGACACGATCACCTACACCCTCGCCGGGCGCGATCGACCCGGAACGCGGTTGGGGGCTGGTCGACGAGACGTGGCGCGCGATGGGGGCACTCGGACGCTACGCCGCCGTCCGCCCCGACGGGTCGTCCGCCGCACCACAGTGGTTCAACCTCGGCGACCAGGATCTCGCGACGCACTTCTACCGCACCGCACGTCTCGCAGAAGGAGCGACGCTCACCCAGGTCACCGACGAGATCCGTCGAGCGTGGGACGTTCCGATCCGGCTCGTGCCGATGTCGGACGAGCGCTGCTCGACGATCGTGTCGGTGACGCGAGGATCCCGACGCGGGCGGTGCCGCGCGCGACGTGTCGTTCCAGGACTACTTCGTCCGCCTGCGCCACTCGGTTCCGGTGTCCGCAGTTCGATTCGACGGCGCACGCCAGCCTGTCGGCGACCGCCGTCGACCGCGCTGCAGAGCGCCGACATCGATCGTGATCGCTCCGTCGAACCCAGTCGTGTCGATCGGTCCGCTCCGATCGCTCGCCGGCGTCGACGACCTGCTCGCAGCCCGGCGCGACGACGTCGTCGCCGTCTCCCCGATCGTCGGTGGCGCCGCGCTCGAAGGGGCCGGCGGACCGGATGCTCCTCGAACTCGGCCACGAGCCCAGCGTCGTCGGCGTCGCCCGGATGTACGCACCGATCGCGTCGGTCCTCGTGATCGACCCGCTCGACGCCCATCTCGACGGGCGAGGTCGAACGCACCGGAATGCGCTGCGTGGTCACACCATCGGTGATGTCGACACCGGAGATCGCCCGGCAGCTCGCCGAGACGACGCTCGCCTCAGTTGCGGGTCCGGGCCAATCCGTCGCCGAGTGACGTCCACGGCGACCATCCGAGATGGATCCTGGCCCGCACCGGCGAGACGGCGAACCGGGGCAGGTCGTCGGACGCGCGCCGCGACGACCGCGGGCGGCGCGACCGGCACCACCGCTGACCTCGGCCCACAGATCGCGAAGCGTCGTCTGGACGCCCGTGCCGATGTTGATCACGAGCCCACTCCCCCGCTCACCCGCCCGGACGAGCGCGTCGACGACATCGTCGATGAACACGAAATCGCGGGTCTGCCGCCCGTCGCCTTCGAAGCAGGGCGGCACGGCACCGCTCTGGGCAGCGAGGAACGCGGCGACGACACCGCCGCCGGCGGGCTGGCGCGGACCGTAGACCGAGGCCAGCGCCAACGCAGTGAACTCGATCATGTCCCGCTCGCGATACGTGGACATCAGGTCGATGACGGCTCGAGCGACGACTCCCCGAACACCGCGCGGTGCGATCTCGCCCTCCTTCACCGGGAGAGCGGCCGCCGCCGGTTGACCGTGGAGCGCCGAGGCCGGCACGGCGGTGACCACCTTGGCGACACCGTGGCGACGCGCCGCCTCCATCGTGGCGAGCGCGGCGTCGAAGCCACGGCCCTGCGCCCGCGGCGACCGATCCGCACGCGGGAGGAGCGCGAGTTGGTACACGAGCTCCGGCCGACGCATCCCGAACAAGCGAGTCGGCCTCGGACGACGACTGCGTCGATGTGGTGGATCTTCAGCGATCCACCGGTGGCGCGCGCCACTCGCGGCGCGGGCATCGGCCAGGTTCGCCAGCGAACCGGTCGACAGATCGTCGATGACGTCGACCTCGTGCTCCTCGGCCAGGAGCCGGTCGACGAGGTGGGACCCGATGAACCCCGCTCCGCCGATCACCGCAATCCTCATGGTTGCAGGCTAGGAGCGCCGGCACGGTTGCGGGATCACCCGGTGGCCGGCACCGTGTCGAACGCGACGTGGTCGCCGTCGGCGACGACACCGTCGGCACCGATGATCGCCTCGATCACGGTGGCGTCGGCTTCGACACGACCCATCACCAGCGACGACTCGACCTGGGCCCGTTCGCCGATGAACGCCCCGGGCAAGCACGACGGTGTCGACGACGGTGCGTCCCGGCCTCGATCACGGCACCGGAGCCGACGATCGTGTTCATCAGCGTGGCGCCCGGATCGACCGTTGCGTCGGGAGCGACCGCCGTCACACGAATCGTGGAGCCGACCACCGCCGAGCAGATCGAGATTCGCAGCCCGGTAGAGGTCGGGGACACCGGCATCGATCCAGTAGTCGTCGGTCGCCAGCCCGTGCATCGACCCGGCCGTCGACCAGCTGCGGGAACGTGTCGCGCTCGATCGAGACACGCTCGTCGGCCGGAGATCCGATCGAGCACGTCGGTTCGAACACGTAGGTTCCAGCGTTGATCAGGTTGCTCGGCTCCGTTCCGGGCGCAGGCTTCTCGACGAACTGAGCGATCCGGCCGACCCCATCCTGGACCTCGGCGAGGTCGACGACACCGAAGGCCGACGGGTCGGTGACACCGATGAGGTGGATCGTCGCCTCGGCACCGACTCGAGCGATGGGCGGCGACGAGCGCCGCAACGTCGAGATCGGTCATCACGTCGCCGTTGGCGACCACGAACGTCGAGTCGATCCCGGCCGCGACCGCAGCGAAACCGGATCGCCCCACCGGTGTCGAGCGGCTCGGGCTCGACCGCGTACGTGAGCCGCGACGTCGCCGCAGCGTCCGTCGGGAAACGCCTCGACGAACGGTTCGGGTTTGAACCCGAGCGCGAGGACCACGTCGGTCACGCCGCCGCGGGCGAGACGTCGGATCAGCCGCTCGATCATCGGGACGTGCCCGACCGGCAGCATCGGCTTGGGAATGTGTTCGGTGAGCGGGCGAAGACGTGTCCCGAACCCGCCGACCAGGACGACGGCGTGCATCAGCTCTCGGCTTCGTCGACAGGCGCCTCGGTCGCGACAGGCGCCTCGGTCTCGACCGGCTCGGTCCCGACCGGCTCGTCCCGATCGAGCTCGCGGTGCCGACCGTCACGTCACCGTCGTCGTCCACTTCGACGCCCGGGAACAGCTGATCGGTGCCGAGCTGACCGCTGTCGTTGAGCGCGTCCTCTTCGAAGTCGTCGATCCACGGCGGCTTGCCGACATCGGTGCCGTCGGGCACGAACGCGATGACCACCACCATCGCATCCTGGTCGAGCCGGATCTGGTCGAAGCCGGCGATGAAGGTCGTCCCGTCGCCGGTGTCGCTGATGTTGTCCCAGCGCACCACCTGCAGTCGCCCGGTCTTGGTCTCACCGTCGATCGTGCACTCGGTCTCACCCGACTCGAAGCGTCCGTCCTCCTGGAAGTCGGCGGGGAGCTGCGCCCGCTGGTCCTCGGGGAACTGCAGGACGTCGTCGGTGAGCTCCACGTCGTAGACGCCGAGGAACACGCCGAGCTGGGCGCGGCTGCCGACCGAGGCCGACGAGAACGGGTGCCAGTGGATCAGCCCGTCGTCGTGGCTGTGGATGCCGGTGCGAGCGTACTCGACGTTGGTCGGGCGACCGTTGGCGTCCTGCGCCTCACCGTCGCCGTCGAGCTGCACCCAGGAGTCGCAGAGGAGGAACCCGTAGGTGTGGTGCCAGTGGTCGTCGATCGTCGGTGCGGAGGCATCGGCGGACGGGCGGGACTGGCGGGCGTAGACGACCAGTGCAGAGCCCAGCACGACGACGAGGGCCACGATCAGGGGGAACAGCGTGCCGCCCTGGAAGCGGACCTTCTGGCCCTTGCCCTTCTGAGCGAGCCGCGCGGCCTTCTTGGTGGATGACGAGGAGGTTGCCACGACGTGGCAGGCTAGCGGTCAGGCGCCGACTTGGGGGCGCGGCCGCACGCGGCCGCCGATGCGCGTTCAGGCCTCGCGCAGCGCCGAGATCAGCGCGTCGTACGCACGACCAACAGCGGCGGGCGATGCGTGCGCCACGGCCCATCGACGACCGTCGGCTCCCATCGCGGCGGCTCCGACCGGGTCGGCCAACAGCTCGCGGAGACCGGCCACGAACGCGTCAAGGTCGTCGGGCGGCACCGCGAGGCCGCCACCCGAATCCTCCAGGATGCTGAGGGACGGCGGTGTGCTGGATCGATCGCCGCGAGCACGGGGCGACCCGCCGCCATGATCGAGTATGTCTTCGACGGCACCGACACGCGAGCGAGACCCGCCTTGAGCGGCACGACGTGGATGTCGCCCGTCGCAAGGAGTTCGGAGAGCCGCTCCGGCTCGATGTACCCGCGGAACACGACATTGGGCAGATCGGCTGCCGCAGCCTCCAGCGATGCCCGCGCGGCCCCGTCACCGTTCACGAGGAATCGGACGTCGGGCGACGCGCGTGCGGCGCCGAGCACGAGATCGAGCGACTGGGAGAACCCGACGTTGCCGCCGTAGAGCACGACCGGCGCCTCGCCGAGCCCGAGTTCGTCACGATAGGCCGGTGTGCCGATCGGCCGGGTCGGATCGCATCGGTGTCGACGAAGTTGGGGATCACGTGGACCCGGTCATGCCGAGCGGACGGCAGTTTCGCCCTGACGTTGTCGGCCAGGTCACTCGACAGGACGGTCACGGCATCGGCACTGCGGTAGCTGACCCGCTCGAGCCACCGCGCGGCAGCGATGATCCGACGGTCGGTGATCGCACCGGTCTCGATCGCGGCGTCGGGGAAGACGTCCTGGATGTTGAAGATCAGCGGCGCCCGCCGCAGGGTTGCGACGATCGCGCCCGGTGAGCCCGAGCGTCAGTGGCGGCGACATCGCGATCACGACATCGGCTCGCCGGAACCATCCGCGGTGCGCAACCCCTGCAGCCCGGCGAGCACCGAATAGCCGACGAAACCCACAGCCACGCCGGAGCAGGTTCGACTTGTCGTCGCCGGGAAACGGGTGGACGCGGGTGATCGACCCCCACGCCGTGCGTTCCCGACGCACCAACCGACCGGTCCATCCCGGTTCGATCGCATGGGTTCGATACCACGGCAAGCGCCGTCACCACGTGCACGCGGTGCCCGAGCGCCGCCAGTTCCTCGACGATGCGGGTCATCACCGTGCCGGTCGGTGCGTTGTCGGGGACGAAGTGCGGGCACAGCACGACGATGCCCGCAGCGCGTCGACGAGTCATCGACGAGGCGAGTGCGAGTCGATACGCAGCGACGAGCTCCTTCACCGGACTTCGCCGCGGTGAACTCGGCCGCCCGACGTCGCCCGGCGCGGCGCATCGTCGTCGCGATCCGATGCGACCCGATCGAGCGCGTCTGCCCATGCCTCCAGGTCGAGCGGCAGGACCAGGCCAGCGTCGGCAACGACCTCTTTGAGGGCGGCCTGGTCGGAACAGACCACCGGTGTCCCCAACGCCATCGCCTCGACGACGGGCGCCCCGAATCCCTCGTACTCGCTCGGGAAGACGAGAGCGTCAGCCAGGCGGATCAGTCCGTCGCGGTCGTCGTCGTCGACGCGTCCGGTCCGCACGACCCGTTGACCGAGTCCGAGCCGCTCGATCTGACGACGCACCTCCGTCGTCGGCCGCACCCGGGCCGCCCAGCAGCACGAGACGCAGGTCGGGATCGTCCCAGTACGCCGCCATCACATCGAGCAGGAAACGGTGCCCCTTGTGCGGATGCGTGATCGCCGGGAGCACCAGCACCCGTCCCGATCCGAGGCCGTAGTCGCGACGCAGTTCGAACTCGGAACGCGCACGGACGCCGATGTCGGGCTCGACCCCGTGGGGCACGACGACGACGCGACTCGGGTCGACGCCGAAGCGGTCGATGACGGTCCCCCGCACGTACTCGGTGGGGACGGTGATCACATCGGCTCGGGCGACCGACCGCGGCATCACCGAGCGGAGGTACCGGAGCTTGGCCGGGCTGATGTAGTCGGGAAAGGTCTCGTACTGCAGGTCGTGGATCGTCAACACGACCGGGCCCACCGCCGAGGCGGGGCGCGGTTCCGCCACCGTGATGCACGAGGTCGGCGGACTTCGTTCGACGAGCGAGCCACGTGTGTTCGGTGAGCACCCGCCGCTTGCGATCATCGCCGGTGATGCTCGCGGTCACCATCGGATACAGCTCTGCGAGATCGGGATGGGCATCGACGAACGATGGCAGGCAGTAGATCGTCGGGACGAAACCGGCCGGCTGCGACGCCAGCCCGAGCAGTTGGCGGACGAGGTACTGCTCGGAGCCACCGACCTTGTCCGGGCACGCACCAGAGCAGGTTGACCGCAACGTCGATCGCCGACACGTTGGCGGCGTCGAACGACTGACGCCGAGATCGGGGACAGGGCCGGCGCTCATGAGCACAACTCACGGTAGACGGCGAGGGTGGCCATCGCCGACCGCTTCCACGACATCTCGTCCGGACCGGCGTCGTGACGGCGCGGCCAGTTCATCGGACACGGTCGAGCGCTTCGGACGATCCCGCGGGCGATGTCGTCGACGTCGAACGGGTCGACGAGGACGGCGGCGCCACCGGCGACCTCCTCGGTCGACGTGCCACGACTGGTCACGACGGCGGTCCCCTGCGCCATCGCCTCGGCGACCGGCAGGCCGAACCCCTCACGCTCGCTCGGATAGGCGAACACCTGCGCCGACGCGTAGAGACCCCGGAGGTCGGCGTCGGACACGGCGCCGAGAAACCGGATGTCGACCGCCGACGTTCGTGGGTCACCGTCGATCTCGCTGCGCACCGCACCCCACTCCCCGGCTCCGGCGACGACGAGCGGGACGCCGACGCCGTTCTCGGTCAGCACCGCCATCGCTGCAACCAGCCGGCGGAGGTTCTTGCGGGGCTCGAGCGTGCCGACGAAGAGCACGAAGCTCGTCGGGCAGGTCGTGTCGGCGACGCGCGTCGTCGACTTCGCGTGCCGTGGCCGGTGCGGCATCGACACCGAGCGGCACGAGCCGGAGTTGCTCGTCGCGAAAGCCGTGAGCGACGCAGTCGTCCATCGTCGCCGCGCTCGGGCAGAGCACCCGCGCCGCCCGTGACCGCGCGACATCGAGGCTGCGCGTCATCAGCTTGGCCCCGTGCTTCGAGAACTTCTCGGGGGTGTGCAGGAATGCGAGGTCGTGCACGGTCACGACGAGCGGCGAGGAGGTCGCGCACGGGATCAGGCCCGTTGCGTGCGCCACGTCGACGGCGCCGGTCACCGATTCGACCTTGGGCCAGTTGAATCGCGTCCACGCCTCGTAGAGCAGCGGGCGCGACAGCGGCAGCATCGCCACGGACCCGACCGGGCGGAAGATGGGATCAGGCGGCACCGGATGCTTCCCGGCGACGAGACGGAGGTCGACGTCGTCGGCGAGCTCGGGGTCCTGGCCGCAGCTCGCGAGCGATGCGCAGCGCGGCGATCGCCGTCCCGCCGGGCGCGTCGTGCCAGCACTGCTCGACCGTGTACGCCACGCGAATCGCCGATGATCCCACCGGGACGAGTCTCGCAGCTCGCCGCCCGATCACACCTGATCGCTCAGAGTCACGCCGGCCGCACGAGCCGGAGCCGCGTAGGCCGCGGCCAGCGTCTCGACCGTCTCGTGGGCGTTGAGGCCACTCGGATTCGGGACGATCCACAATCGACACCCCTCGAAGCCGTCCGGGTGCTCCCCCATCACCGCCTTCGGCTCGGCGAAGGCCGTGCGGTACGCGGTGACCCCAGCGACCGCGACGACCTTCGGTCGATGGGTGCGCACGAACGATCGCAGGATCTCGCCACCGGCGACGAGTTCCTGCTTGCTCAGCTCGGACGCCTTGGCCGTTGCTCGGTGGGCCACGTTGGTGATCCCGATCCCCCGGTCGAGCAGGTGTCGGCGATCCTCGTCGGACATCCCGACACCCCGATCGATCTCACGCTCGATGATCCCCGCCCGCAGCAGCGCCGGATAGAAGCGGTTGCCGGGGTACGCGAAGTGCGTCTGCGTCGCCGCCGTCCACAGGCCGGGGTTGATCCCGACGAAGAGCAGCCGCAGACCAGGGCCGACGAGGTCATCGACGGTGGCGCCGACGTACGACTCGAGTTCGGCTCGGGTGAATCCCATCGGTTCAGTCGCCGGCCAGCTCGAGCACGGTGACCTCGCCCGTTCCGCCGTCGACCTCGATCAGGGCGCCGTCGGGGATGCGCCGGGTCGCGTCGTGCACCGAGATCGCACATGGGATCCCGAGCTCCCGGCTCACGATCACCGCATGGCTCATCGGCGCACCGACGTCGACGACGACCGCCTCGGCCGGAACGAACAACGGCGTCCAGCTCGGGTCGGTGTGTGGTGCCACGAGCACGTCACCGGGCTCGAGACCGCGCGGGTCGCCCGGATCGGTGACGACTCTGGCTCGACCGCGGGCCCGATGCCGACGCAACCCGACAGGCCCGTGATGGTGTCGCCGACGCGGAGCTGCTCGACCGTCGCCGATCGCAACTCCCACTCGTCGAGCGGCGGCATCTCCCCCTGGACGTAGAACGGCGGGATCCGTTCCGACAGCCGATCGTGGAGGTCGCGACGTTCGGCGATCGTCGGCAGGAAGGAGCTGGGGTCGGCGATGTAGTCGTCGAGTTCCTCCCTGAGCAGGAACCACAGGTCGCCGCGCTGCCCGCCGGAGCGTTCGACCAGGCGACGGTCCAGCTCCTGGCCCCGCAGGCGGGCACCGTGGATCGCCCGCACGATCGTCGTCTTGGCCCGCTCGCGGCTCTGCATGTGGAGGCGGGCCCCACGCAGCACGCGGCGCGCCAGGCGGCGCACGGGCCACTTCAGTTCCGCCATCATCTCCGCTTCGAGTGCTGCGCTCTCCTGCGCGAGACGGTCGTGTTGCGCTGTCGGGCGCATGCGACGGGTCGGTGTGACGCATGCGATCGATCAGGGCCAACGCCAACTCGGGGTCGGTCTCCCACGTGTCGAAGGCCGTGTCCCACTCGTTGGGCCCGCGCGAGCCGAACTCCGCCGTGAACGCGGCGAACTCGTCGACGAACGTCGCGACCGGCCGATCGGGCGCGTCGTCGGGCTCGATCGCACCGTGCAGTCGCGACATGATGCCCGAGACGCCGCGATCGAACTCCGCCGTGAGGGTGGTGCTCGCTGCGACCGAGCGCCCGAGCGCCCACATCGCCCGCGACGGTGCCGCCGAATCCACGTCGCCGATTCCCGACATGAGCCGGGTCGCGATCGTCGGATCACCGAGCGCGCTCGAGCAGCTGCGACGAGCAGGGACAGCAGGGCGCCGGCGCCGGACGAGACGACGAGGTGCGTTTCGAACCACCACGAGAACCGTTCGATCAGTTCGTCGGTGGTCGAGTCGAGCAACTCCTGGTCGGTTGCTGTCGCCGGGTCGGGCAGCGAGGCGAGGAACGCCTCGATCTCACGCTCGTCACGATCGAGTTCGGGAATCTCGGTCCGTCTGATCAGCTTGATCGCGTACCGGAGCCCGGCGAGCGAGGCCCTCATGTTTCGTTCATCGGCGATCGGCACGTGTTCCGGCGCGTCGGCCACGCCCGAGCGACGTCGCTTCGGCGTCGGTGGCCTTCCCGCCGGGCACACGTGCCGACGCGAGGCGGCTGATGCTCAAGTTGAGGTAGGCGTATCCACCGAACACGCCGCTCACGAGCGCCGTCGAGAGCGGGACGCCCTCGATCTCCTCCGGACGGATCAGCCCCGTGGCCAGGACGGCCCGGCGCATCGCGCCTTCACTCGACTCCTGCGCGATCGAGAAGCTCAGCGGTCGGTAGACGAACGGATACACCTCACCGGCGTTGGCGCGGGTGTAGATCGGGAACGTCCCGCTCGTGTCGGTGCCGACCCAACGGCCGCCGCCGATCGGCTGCCACGGATCGCGCCGCATCGTCGTGTGCCGCATCGCCTCGAACGTAATCGAATCGGGCCCGTCGACGCCGACGAGCGCGGCAGCGTCAGAGGCGTGCGACGAGTTCGGCGAGGGGCGCGCGGAAGTCGCGGAGCGGGGCCCGCCCCTCGGCGAGCCACCGGGCGTTGTCGAGCACGCTGTTCGCCGGACGCGGTGCGGGGCGGGGCGGGTCGAGCTCGGCCGTCGAGATCGGGCTGACCATCTCCGGATCGTGGCCCGACGCCGTCAGGATCTCCCGAACGAACTCGTACCACGAGACCGACCCGGCATTGGTGAGATGGAAGATCCCGCCGGGTCGCTCGATCGCCAGTGATCGCAGCGCAGGCGCCAGGTCGGCGGTGAAGGTCGGACAGCCGCGCTGGTCGTCGACGAACGACATCGGGTTGCCGGTGGCGGCGAGCCGGCGGACGAGCTTCACCATGTTGTTGCCGTGCTCGCCACAGACCCACGATGTCCGCACGATCGTGACGGCGTCACCGAGCACCTCGGCCGCCGCGCGCTCGCCCGCGAGCTTGGAGCGGCCGTAGACGGACTGTGGGTTCGTCGCATCGTCCTCCCGATAGGGGCGATCGAGCGTCCCGTCGAAGACGTAGTCGGTGGAGACGTGGACGAGGTGCGCGCCGACCCGACGGCATGGCCTCGGCCAGGACCCGCACGCCGTGCTCGTTGACGTCGTGTGCGAGCTCGACTTCGGTCTCGCAGCGATCCACCGCCGTGAAGGCCGCACAGTTGACGACCACATCGGGTCGCAGATCGGCGACGAGGAGATCGACGTCCGCGCTGGTCGACGATGTCGAGTTGCGCTCGATCGACACCGGTGACCTCATCGCCGGCGGTGCCCAGATGATCGACGACGTCGGTTCCGAGCTGACCGGCCGCGCCGGTGACCAGCACCCTCACAGCTCGGCGCGCGCCTTCAACGGCTCCCACCAGTCGCGATTCGCGCGATACCACTCGACGGTGGCGGCGAGGTTGTCGTCGAAGCTGCGCGACAGCGTCCAACCGAGTTCGGTGATCTTGGTGATGTCGACCGAGTAACGACGATCGTGACCCTTGCGGTCCTCGACGGGCCGGATGAACGACTCGTCGCGGCCGCAGAGCTCGAGGAGTCGGTGGGTGAGCTCGACGTTCGTCAGTTCGTTGCCGGCACCGATGTTGTAGATCTCGCCGGGCATGCCCTCTTCGAGTACGAGGTGCGCCGCGATGTTGTGGTCCTCGACGTGGATCCAGTCCCGGATGTTCATGCCGTCGCCGTAGAGCGGCACCTGGAGCCCGTCGATCAGGTTGGTCGTGAAGAGCGGAATCATCTTCTCGGGGAACTGATACGGCCCGTAGTTGTTCGAACAGCGGGTGACCACGACGGGGAGGCCGTACGTGACGTGGTAGCTCAGCGCGATCAGGTCCGACCCGGCCTTGGCCGCCGAGTACGGCGAGCGCGGTTCGAGCGGGTCGGTCTCGACCGACGATCCCTCCTCGACCGATCCGTAGACCTCGTCGGTCGAGATGTGCAGGAACTTGCCGACGCCGACCTGGTTGCGCGACGTCGCACAGCACGTTGGTCCCGACGCAGTTCGTCCGCACGAACGTCGAGCCGTCGGCGATCGAACGGTCGACGTGCGTCTCGGCGGCGAAGTGCACCACGGCGTCGTGCCCGTCCATGGCTCGAGCGACGTCGTCGGCATCACAGATGTCGGCGTGGACGAACTCACATCGGCTGTCGTCGAGCACGTCGCGGATCGACGCCAGGTTGCCGGCATACGTGAGCGCGTCGTAGATGGTCACCTCGTGGTCGGTCGTCGCCAGCACGTGACGGACGTAGTTCGACCCGATGAACCCGGCGGCGCCGGTCACGAACAGCTTCATGGTGGGCGGTCCTCTCTCGACGCTCAGTCGAACAGGTCGGGTTGGTCGGCGAGCAGCGGGGCTGCGGCGTCGCGATCGGACAGTGTCGGCGCAGCCCGCCCAGTTCGGCCAGGCGATCGCCAGGGTCGGATCGTCCCAGCGAACCGAACGCTCGCTCTCGGGCGAGTACACCGCGGTGACCTTGTAGCCGACCCGGGTGTCCGGTTCGAGGGTGCAGAATGCGTGACCGAACCCGGCCGGCACGAGCAGTTGGTTGCCCGCCTCGGCGGTGAGCGTCACGGCCACGTGTTCGCCGAACGTCGGCGACGAGCGCCGGAGGTCGACGGCGACGTCGACGACCGATCCACTGATCACGCGCACCAGCTTCGCCTGGACGAACGGTGCGAGCTGATAGTGGATCCCGCGCAGCGTCCCGGCCTCGGCCGAGAACGATTCGTTGTCCTGGACGAAGTCGATGTCGACCCCCGCCGCTCGGAGCACGTCGCGTCGATACAGCTCGCTGAACCAACCGCGGTCGTCGCCGTGACGGACCGGCTGGATCTCGATCACGTCGGGGAGCCGCGTCGGGACGAGCTTCATCGCGGGACACCGTCGAGGAGCGACAGGAGGTACTGCCCATAGCTGTTGTTCGCCATCGCGCTTCCCGCAGCACGGAGCTGGTCGTCGTCGATCCATCCCATCTCCCAGGCGATCTCCTCCAGGCAGGCGATCTGACGGTGCTGGCGATGTTGGATGACGCGCACGAACTCCGACGCCTCGATCATCGAGTCGAACGTCCCGGTGTCGAGCCAGGCATGGCCGCGATTCAGTTGCTCGACGCGTCAGCTCACCGCGGCCGAGGTAGTGGTCGATCACCGACGTGATCTCGAGTTCGCCGCGGGCCGACGGCGTCACCGCGCGCGCGGCGTCGACAACACCCGTCGTCGAAGAAGTAGAGCCCGGTGACCGCCCAGTTGCTCCGTGCGATCGCGGGCTTCTCCTCGATCGAGATCGGGCGTCCGGCGTCGTCGAGTTCGACGATGCCGTATCGCTGCGGATCGTTCACCTGGTAGCCGAAGATCGTGGCCCCGGTGCTGCGGCCGGCGGCCCGGCGACCATGTCGGACAGGCCCGCGCCGTAGAACATGTTGTCACCGAGGACCAGCGAGGCGCCGCCACCGTCGAGGAAGTCGGCGCCGATCAGGAATGCCTGCGCGAGACCTTCGGGTCGCTCCTGCACCGCGTAGCTCAGCTCGATCCCCCACTGGTCGCCGTCGCCGAGCAGCCGGCCGAAACGCGTCCGAGTCCTCTGGTGTCGTGATGATCAGCACCTCGCGGATGCCGGCCAGCATCTGGACCGACAGCGGGTAGTAGACCATCGGCTTGTCGTAGACGGGAAGCAACTGCTTCGACGTTCCGCGGGTCACCGGGTGCAGCCGCGAGCCGGTGCCACCGGCGAGCACGATGCCCTTCATGTCGTCGTCCATCTCGACCTCAACTCGATCACGGTCGGGCAGGCTAGCGCCGCCATCACCCGCCCGGAACGGTCGTGGGCGGCACCGGCAGCGGCCCGACGCCGCGGAAGTAGTCGAGGATCGACTGCGCTTCGGGACCGTCGCGGAGGATCAGCACCGAGTTGCCGTCGATGTTCGCTCCGTCGCTCGGCAGCGTGTACGTCACCAGCCCGGTGTTGAAGGCCTTGCGCAGGTTGCCCGGCCGCCGACAGCGGGTCGAGATTGGGGTCGAGTCGGAGCGAGCCGGACGCCGCGTTGATCAGCTCCGAGGCCAGGAACGGGTCCGATTGCAGTTCGTTGAGCGTCTCGTTGACCGTGGCCGAGATGAACTGCTGCTGGCGCTGCGACCCGGCCGATGTCGGCGGTGCCGTCCTTGCGCCAGTCGCCGTCGCGGAACTCCTCGTAGTTGCGGCTCCGGGCGTACGCCAGCGCCTGCTCACCGGTCAGCAGGTTGCAGCCGGCCTCTTGGTCGAGACCGCTGTTGAGGTCGCGAGCCGGGGCATCGAAGCAGATCGTCGTCCCGCCGATGGTGTCGATGATGTCCTTGAAGCCGAAGAAGTCGACGTCGACGACGTGGTTGATCGGGATCCCGTACTCCCGGGTGATCGTTGCGGCGAGCACGTCGGCACCGCGGTTGTAGGCCGCGTTGATCCGCTGCTGACGTTCGGTGTCGGCATGGGTCACCCACAGGTCGCGGTTGAGACTCAACAGTGCGGCGCCGTTGCCGTCCGCCTCCTGACGCAGGATGATGATCGTGTCGCTGCGGCGGCCGCGTGACATCGGACTCGCTGCCGATGCTTCCGGCGTCGGCCGAGTTCGGGTCCGATCCCTCACGGCGAGTCGGAGCCGATCAGCAGGTAGTTGACCGCCGGACCGTCGACGGCGACGAGGATGTCCTCGAGGTCGTCGATGCGATCGAGGTTGCCGACCTGACGGTCGGCGGCGGTGATCACGCCGGTCGGCGCCGGCGACGCGACCACGACGGCGAAGAGGACGCCGAGCGGAGCCGACGTGCGACGGCGCGGTCGATCGCGGCGGTTGATCGTCGGGCAACGTGTGCATCGGGACGACGCTAGACCGCTCGGTCGCACGCGTTCGGCGGCACCTCGGCATCAGGCGGGGCGGAGGTGAACGATGTCACCGACGTCGAGGGCGACGACTGCGGTCCCGTCGTCGACCAGCAGCCGGCCGTCGCGCATCGACGTCGATCGCCGTCCCGACGAGCGTTCGCTCCGCCCGGCAGTTCGACGCGGACCTGTGCGCCCAACGTCGACAACCGAGCTCGATAGCGCTCGACCAGGTCGGGTGCGCGCGAGAACCCGTCGAGTTGATGCAGGAGCTGCTCCAACAACGCATCGGGCGCGACCTCGAGACCGAGATCTCCGGCGAGCGACGCGGCACCGTCGGGCGCCCACGCGACGTTGAGGCCCAGACCCGACGACCACCGCACCGGTTCGAACCGACCGTTGAGCCAGCACGCCCGCCAGTTTGCGCTCGTCGAGCAACACGTCGTTCGGCCACTTGACGGCCAGTCGGCCCGTCAGGTCACGTGCGGCAACCGTCTCGATGGCGTCCAGTGCGGCCCGACCGACGCCTGCGTCAGCAGCGACGGCACCGACGGCGGTTCGAGGAACAGGATCGAGACGAGCAGATTCGCTCCGCTCGGGGCGCTTCCCAGCGACGGTCGAGACGCCCTCGGCCTGCCGTCTGATGATCCGCCCGCAGCACGGTGCGATCCGGCACCGTTCCGGCGTCGGCCCACGCCAACAGGTCCGCGTTGGTGCTTCCCGGTCTCGGCGACTTCCAACACCGTCCACGACGGTGCCGGGTCGGCTTCGCGTCGCGGAATGCCAATCGGGTCGGTCACGCCCCTACATTTGCAGTCGTGCTCAAGAAGATCCTGATCGCCAACCGAGGCGAAATCGCTGTCCGAGTCATCCGAGCCGCCCGGGAGATGGGCATTCAGACGGTCGCCGTCTATTCCGAGCTCGATCGTGACGCCCTCCACGTCCGCCTCGCCGACGAGGCCTACGCCCTCGGTGGCACCACTGCGGCCGAGAGCTACATCGACTCCGACAAGCTGCTCGACGCGATCCGCACGAGCGGGGCCGACTCGGTGCACCCCGGCTACGGGTTCTTCAGCGAGAACGCCGACTTCGCCCGCGCCGTCGCCGCGTTCGGCGTCGAGTTCATCGGCCCACCGCCCGAGGCGATGGACGAGATGTCCGACAAGGTGTCGAGCCGGCAGGCGGCGATGCGCGGCGGGGCGCCGATCGTCCCCGGCATGACCGAGTTCGCCACCGGGCCCGACGACATCCGGGCGTTCGGCGACGAGTTCGGGTGGCCGGCTGTGATCAAGGCCGCGTTCGGCGGCGGTGGACGCGGCATGAAGCTCGTCCACTCGGCCGACGAGGTCGACGACGCGTTCGCCAGCGCACAACGCGAGGCGAAGAGCTTCTTCGGTCGCGACGAGGTCTACGTCGAGCGCTACCTCACCTGGCCCCGCCACGTCGAGATCCAGCTGGTCGGCGACAAGCACGGCAACTGCGTGTGGATCTCGACCCGCGACTGTTCGGCCCAGCGACGTCACCAGAAGCTCGTCGAGGAAGCACCGGCCCCCGGCCTGCCCGACGGCGTCGAACAGGCGATGGGCGAGGCCGCCGTCAAGGCCGCGAAGGCGGTCGGCTACTACGGCGCCGGCACCGTCGAGTTCATCTACCAGGACGGCGAGTTCTTCTTCCTCGAGATGAACACCCGCCTGCAGGTCGAGCATCCGGTCAGCGAGATGATCACCGACATCGACCTCGTCGAGTGGCAGATCCGCGTCGCTGCGGGCGAAGAACTGCCGATGAGCCAGAAGCAGGTCGACAAGTCCCGCCGCGGCCACTCGATCGAGATCCGGATCAACGCCGAGGATCCGGCGGGCGGCAAGTTCCTCCCGTCGCCCGGACCGATCACGTCGCTGGTCCCACCGGACGGGTTCGGGGTGCGCTTCGACACCGGGTACATGTCCGGCGACGAGGTCAGCCAGTACTACGACAACCTGGTCGGCAAGCTCATCGTCTGGGGCCGCGACCGCGACGTGGCGATCGCCCGCACGATCCGAGCGCTCGACGAACTGGTGGTCGAGGGTGTCGCCACGACGATCCCGGCCGACCTCGCGATCCTCAAGCACCCCGACTTCGTCGCGGTGACCCACTCGACCAAGTGGGTCGAGGAGACACTCGACCTCTCGGAGGTGTCGGCCACGGCCGGCAGCGGCCCCGGCGACCGACGACGACGACGCGACCACCGCTCGTGCGCCGCGACACGACCGTCGAGGTCAACGGCAAGCGCTTCGACGTGTCGATGTGGGTACCCGATCAACCCGTCGTCGCAGCCGGGGCTGCGCCGGTCAAGAAGCGCAAGAAGCGTGCGTCATCGGGCAGCAGCGGCGCCGCAGCATCGGGCAGCATCGAAGCGCCCATGCAGGGCACGATCGTCAAGGTGCTGGTCGAGGTCGGCCAGGCAGTCGAGGCCGGCACCGGTGTCCTCGTTCTCGAGGCCATGAAGATGGAGAACCAGATCAACGCCGAGACGGCCGGCACGGTCAAGGAGATCAAGGTCGCCGCCGGCGACACCGTCGGCGGCGGCGACATCCTCGCCGTCATCGAGTAGCCCACCAGTCCTTCATCACCAGCCCTTCATCACCAGCCGCTTCATCACCGGTCCTTCATCACCGGTCCTTCATCAGCCAGGGGACGGGTTCGCCGGTCGCAAGCCATCGGCGTGGTCGCGCCCGGGGCCGAGTCAGGTGAGCGCGCAGGATTGTGTTCCGGGAAGCGCATCCGGAAGACGGCAACCTGGGTTGCGATTCCGCCGAGATCAATCCCGAACCTGGTGGGCCGTCGCGATGGGTGTCGCGTCCGGCGCTACTCGGCGGCTTCGGCGAGGGCTTCGCTGAGCGCCGGGTGCACGAGGATGCTCTCGACCAGGTCGGTGACGGTCAGCCCGGCGGTCACCGCGACCGCGATCACCGAGATCAGCTCGGCGGCGTGACGCCCGACGATCGAGCCGCCGAGGATCACACCCGTCGCCGGGTCGGAGATGATCTTGACGAACCCCCGGGTGTCGTTGTTGATCATCGCCTTGGCGGTCGCCGAGAACGGCACCTTCGTCACCCGGATCTTGCGGCCCGGAGGCGAAGGCCTCGGCCTCGGCGAGGCCGACGTCGGCGATTTCCGGTTCGGTGAAGATCGCCGAGGCCGCCTTGTCGTAGTCGAGGTGGCGGTGGCTGCGCGTGTGCAGCCCCATCACGTGCTCGGCGACCTTGCGCCCTGGATCGACGCCACCGACGACAGCGGGAGCTTGCCGCTGATGTCGCCGGCGGCGTAGATGTGGTCGACGTTGGTGACGCAGTGATGGTTGATGTCGACGTATCCCCAGTCGTTGACGTGGACGCCGGCTGCGTCGAGACCGATGTCGGCGGTGTTGGGAATGGAGCCGATGGCGAGCACGGCGTGGGACGACGTGACCGACCGACCGTCGTCGCAGCGCACGACCACCCGCTCACCGTCGGGATCCGGGTTGCCGTCGGCATCGACACGCTCGATCGACTGCGCCCGCGCGCCCATCAGCAGCTTGACACCGCGGTCCATGAACTCCTGTTCGAGCACCGCTGCGACCTCGGGGTCCTTGCCGGGAAGCACCTGCTGCCGGCTGACGACGAGCGTGACCTTCGGAGCCGAACGACGAGAACATGTGGACGAACTCGACGCCGGTGACACCTGACCCGACCACGGTCACGCTCTCCGGGAAGACGCGTCGGCGGATAGCAGTCACGGGTCGTCAGGATCCGCTCGCCGTCGGGATGGCACCAGTCGGGAACGCGCGGACGCGAACCCGTCGAGACCAGCGCCGAGTCGAACTCGACCTCCTCGGTGCCCGACTCGCCGACCACCTCGATCGTGTGCGGGCCGGTGAACCGGCCGGCGCCGCGCATCAGGCGCACGTTCTGGCTCTCGAGCAACTCGGTGGTGTTGTCGCTCATCTTGTCCTTGATCCGCCCGATGCGCGACGTCAGCGCCTCGGTGTCGATCGTCGGGGTCTCGTGCTCGAGGCCCATCCCTTCGCGATCGGCGCATGAAGCTCATCGCCCCGCCGGTCGCGATCATCGACTTCGACGGGATGCAGTCCCACAGGTGTGCTGCTCCGCCGATGACGTCGCGCTCGACGACGGTCACCTCGGCTCCGAGGCGGGCGGCGTAGGTGGCCGCGACATTGCCGGCCGGCCCACCTCCGAGGATCACGAAACGTTCGGGCACGCCGTCAGGCTAGAGCGTCGACGGCGGGCTGCTCGCGGCTACTCCGCGACGAGGCCGGCGTCGGCGAAGATCGTGGCGCGCTGCGTCATCTCGACGGGCAGCTCGGCATCGCGGTCGAGCAGCGAGTTGTCGACGATGTTCGGGCAGTACCGCGACGGGTACGGAAAGGTGTCGCGGCGCTCCCCGACGTACTCGAAGTGCATCCCGTCGGCGGTGAGGAAGTTGCCGCCCCAGGCGAAGCCGTGCTTGCGGAAGATCCGCACCGCTGTGCACCCGCCGGGGTCGGTGGCGAAGTCGGGCGGCGCGCAGCCCTGACAGGATCCGCTGGTGTTGGTGTCGATCGCCATCGCCCACGAGTGGCGGGACAGGAAGCCGATGGTGCTGCTCTGGCGACATCCGGTTGAAGCGCGGGTTGTGGCAGCCGCCGGCGGTGTTCGCGTCGCCGATGTCGAAGACGCCACCGACACCGGCCGCCGCCGCCTCGGCGAGCGCTGCCCGCAACGCCGGCTCGACCACGAGGTGACACCTCGCGATGATCGGAATCGGTGCCATTGAGCAGCCGTCGACCCGACGGCAGGTTCGCCGACCTGCCAGGCCGCCTCCTGGGTCACCGAACCGCTGCTCCTCGACCCGGTAGCCGAACTCGCCCAGCAACTCCTTGGTGCGGGCCATGCCGAGCGTCGAGTCGGGGTCGAACGGATCCCAACTCCGGCGGATCCGGATCCGCGTCGACACCAGGCCCTCGTCGGCCAGCGCCTCGTCGATCTCGGCCCGCGACGCGAATCCCCACATCACGACGCTGCTCTTCCGATCGAGGCCGATCCGCTGTGCCGCCTCGGGGGTGATCAGCAGTTCGGTGCCACCGGTGATCTCGTCGGCGACGACGTCGCCGATCGTGAAGTCGACCTCGGAGCCGAAGCGCCGACCGAAGCGTCACGACGTCGCCAGCCTGCGCGCCGCGCAGCGACGCCGTGCGCTGCGCTCATCACGATCGAGGTCGCCGACAGCACCGCCGACACGTCCTGGCCCATGAGGATGCCGATCACGTCGGCATCGATCACGGTGGTCCCCATCGGGATCGACATGAACGGCGGTGCCGCCTGCACGGTGGTCGACCCGCGTCGGATGCGCTGCATGGCGATCGACGCCGAGCCGCACCACCGTCGCATCCGCGCGCGCCTGGCGCGCGGCCGCGAACGGCTCGCGACCTCGGTGGACGCGTCGAGCGAACCGCTGTCGTAGACCGTCACCATGTCCTCGACGGGCGGCGACAGGCGCACCGCCGGTCTCGCGTGACCGTGGCACCCGTCGTCGTCGAGCGGCATCGCGTCGGCCGACGAACGGAACCGCGACCGCGGCGACGAGGACCAGCGGGAGGAGACGTCGGTTCACCGGGGTGATGTTACGAAACGATGACGGCTCACGCGTGGCATCCTCGGAGATTCGCTCGGACTGCGAACCGGTGTGGGGCGATCGTCCTGATCGCTACGGTCAGTCCACCGTGAGCGAACACACCGACGTCGACGAGCGCGACAACATCGAGCTGTCCGGAAGCGGACTCGCCGCGGAGAAGTCCCGTCGACTCGCTCTCCTCGACGACATGCGCAACGCAGGGTCGCAACCCCTACCCGTACCGGTTCGACCGCACACACACCTTGGCCGAGGTCGCGTACGACGTGGGGCGAGCTCGACCCCGGCGTGGAGACCGACGACGCCGTGTCGGTCGCCGGGCGGATCATGCTCAAGCGCGATTCGGGCAAGCTGGTGTTCGCGACGATCCGCGACCGCTCCGGCGACGTCCAGCTGTTCATCTCCAAGGCGGTCGTCGGCGACGACGAGTTCGCTGCGGTCAAGGCACTCGATCTCGGCGACTGGGTCGGCGTCGACGGCACGGTGATGACGACTCGCAAGGGCGAACTGTCGGTCAAACCCGAGCGGGTGACACTGCTGTCCAAGGCGATTCGTCCGATGCCCGACAAGTGGCACGGCCTGAGCGACGTCGACACCCGGTTCCGACAGCGCTACGCCGACCTGATCGTCAACGACGAGGCGCGTCGCAACTTCGAGATCCGTCACGAGACCGTCGCGAGCTTCCGGCGAACGCTCGCCGAGCACGGGTTCATCGAGGTCGAGACGCCGGTGCTGCACCCCGAGGTCGGCGGCGCGCAGGCCCGACCGTTCACCACCCACCACAACACCCTCGACATGCACCTCTATCTGCGGATCGCCGTCGAGCTGTATCTCAAGCGGCTGATCGTCGGCGGGATGGAGCGGGTGTACGAGATCGCCCGGACGTTCCGCAACGAGGGCGTCTCGACCCGGCACAACCCCGAGTTCACGATGATGGAGCTGTACCAGGCGTTCGGCGACTGGAACGACGTGATGGACATCACCGAGGAGCTGATCACCACCGCCGCGCGCGACGCGCTCGGCACGACCGTCGTGGCGATCCGTGGCGAGCAGGTCGACCTCGCCGAACCGTGGCCGCGGAAGCGGATGATCGACTACGCGTCGGAGGGTACCGGCGTCGACCTCCATCCGTCGATGCCCGTCGCCGACGCCCGGAAGGTCGCCGCCGACCACGACGTCTTCGTCGAGGACCGCTGGGGCACGGGCAAGATCATCGAGGAGATCTTCGAGAAGACGTCCGAGGACGACATCGTGCGCCCCACCTTCGTCACCGGCCATCCGGTCGAGATCTCGCCGCTCGCCCGAGTCGACCGGCAACGATCCGTTCCTGACCGAGCGCTTCGAGTTGTTCGTCGACGGCCGCGAGCTGGCCAACGGCTACTCCGAGCTCAACGACCCGGTCGAGCAGCGGACTGCGTTTCGAGGAGGAACAGGCGGCGAAGGACGCCGGCGACGCCGAGGCCGGCAGCGTCGACGAGGACTACCTGCGAGCGCTCGAGTACGGCATGCCACCGACGGGCGGGCTCGGCATCGGCATCGACCGCTTGGCGATGCTGCTCGCCGGCGTCGACTCGATCAAGGAAGTCATCCTCTTCCCCACCCTCCGACCCGAAGCATGAACTCCGAAAGGCACATCTGACATGACACGCATGGCATGGGGCGCCGGCCTCGCAACGTCGACTCGAACGGCTCGACGCTCGACACGTGGTACCGCTGGCTCGGCTGGGGCGAGTTCGGCAACGACGAGATGGTCGCGAAGGGCATCGCACGACGAGATCGAGGCCGGGCTCGGGCTGCGCGACACCGTCGACGAGACCCGCAAGGTCACGATCCGCCCGGTGCGGATCTCGATCGACGTCGACGAAGCACCCGGCTCACCGGAGGACGCCTACCTCCGGCTGCATCTGCTCTCCCACCGACTCGCAGCGCCGCGCTCGATCGTGATGGACGGCACCTTCGGCGCCCTCAACAACGTCGCCTGGACCAACCTCGGCCCGGTCGCCATCCAGGACCTCGACGACGTGCGCCTCGCCGTCAAGAAGACCGGCGGCGTGGTGTCGGTCCACGGTCTCGACAAGTTCCCGCGGATGACCGACTACGTCGTCCCGACCGGCGTGCGCATCGCCGATGCCGACCGCGTCCGTCTCGGCGCGCACCTCGCCGAGGGCACGACCGTGATGCACGAGGGGTTCTGCAACTTCAACGCCGGCACCCTCGGCACGTCGATGGTCGAAGGTCGCATCTCGGCCGGCGTGATCGTCGGGGACGGATCCGACATCGGCGGCGGCGCCTCGATCATGGGCTCGCTGTCCGGTGGCGGCACCGAGGTCATCTCGATCGGTGAACGGTGTCTGCTCGGCGCGAACTCCGGAATCGGGATCAGCCTCGGTGACGACTGCGCCGTCGAGGCCGGGCTCTACGTCACGGCGTCGACGCCGGTCATGACGCCCGACGGCGTGAAGAAGGGGCGCGAGATCTCGGGCATGGGCGGGCTGCTGTTCATCCGCGACGGTCAGACCGGTCAGGTGATCGCCAGACCCCGCTCGAGGAGCTGGGGCGAACTGAACGCCGAGCTCCACTCGGGTCAGTAGCCGTCACGCACCGATGGACGAAGTCGAGCTTCACGATGACGTCGTTCGACAGCACGAACGGATACATGTCGCCGTCCCCGATCGAACGCGACATCGCGTTGAGGCCGAGCGTCAGACCGAGCCAGGCCTGCACGGTCGGTCCGATCGCGACGCCGGGATCGGGCGAATAGGTCTCGCGGGCGGCACTGGCGGCAGGCTCCCCGATCGTGATCCCGTACGCCTGCGCGGTGTGGAGCCCGGCTCGAATGTGGAGGTAGTGGGCAAAGGTCTCCGCCCAGTCCTCCCACGGGTGCATCGTCGCGTACTGGCTCACATGGGTGTCGACCCACGGCGCATCGAGCGGCCCGGCGCTGCCGTCATTCGCGTCGTAGTGCCGGTCGAGCGCGTCCTGGTACGAGATCCGCTCGTCGCCGAACAGCGCCCGAAATTCGTCGGTACATCCCGCATCGACCACGAGCCGGGGCCAGTAGTAGTGGCCGATCTCGTGGCGGAGGTGACCGAGCACCGTGCGATACGGCTCACCCAGCTGTTGTCGGACGAACTCACGGTGGGCATCGTCGGATTCCGACAGATCGAGGGTGATCACGCCACCGTCGTGGCCGGTGATCACCTGGCGATCGCGTGAGGACAGGAATTCGAAGGCGACCCCGCGCTCCTCGTCCTCGACCTGTCCGACGATCGGAAGACCCATGACCGCGAGTTGGTGGAGCAGTCGGCGCTTCGCCGCCTCGGCATCGGCGAAGGCAGCGATGGCGTCGATCTCGTCATCGTTCGGCCGCACGGTGGTCAGTCGGCAACTCGCGCAGAGTTCACTCGGGTCATCGGGCGACACGAGCCAGTTGCATCGCGCCGCGACGCGGTTCAGGCACGGCCGATCTGCGACACCCGGTCTGAGTGCGACGAAACGTTGATCGGTGGGGACGTATCCCAGCTCCGAATCACAGCGCAGACACCTCGAGTTGTCGAAGAAGACGATCTGCCCGCAGACGTCACACGAGAAGGGCTGCATCGGCGACGCTCCCTCGAGCAGTCCGGCAAACCGCCGCAGGTCGAGCGTGCGGGGATGCTCGGTGGGAATTCGGGCGGCGAGTTCGTCGAGACGCGAGATGTCGACGCTGCCTGCGGTGTGCCCGCGGACCTCGAACCGACTGCCGCGGCGGGTCTCGGCTTCCGTGGCGTTCACCGGGAACGACTCGTACCCCAGCCCACCCGGGTGGACGACGTGGTACGTCGCACCGCCGAACGAGCGGCGACTCCAGCGGTCGACGACATCGAAGGTGAGCGGTCCGCTCTTGTCGATCGTCGGGTGCAGTGCCGACCACGGCGCCCACGCCTTGAACCGCACGCCCGCCACGCTGGTCCCGGCGGTCGAGGTCGTCCGCAGCGGCAGTGGCACGCCGTTGCACGTGACGATGTGGCGCTCGGGGTTGATGCCATCGACCTCTACCTGCAGCCGCTCGACCGACGAGTCGACGTAGCGCGCCGTTCCGGTGCCGGACGCCTCCTCACCCAGGACGTGCCACGGCTCGATCGCCCGCCGGATCTCGAGGCGCGACCTCGTCGATCACGGCTTCACCGATCAAGCGGGAACCGGAACTCGAGGAACGGCTCCAGCCATGACGCTTCGAAGTCGATCCCGTGGTCGTTCAGGTCGGTCACGCACGTCGTGGATGTCCGCCCGGACGAAGTGCGGGAAGCATGAACCGGTCGGTCAGCTCGGTTCCCCACCGCACGAGCGGCCCGCTGTAGGGATCTTCCCAGAATCGGGCGACCAGCGATCGCACGAGCAGCGCCTGAACGAGTGCCATCTGGGGGTGGGGCGGCATCTCGAACGCACGCAGTTCGAGGATGCCCAGGCGCCCGCGCTCCGAGTCCGGGCTGAACAGCTTGTCGATGCAGAACTCTGATCGGTGCGTGTTGCCGGTGAGATCGACGAGCAGATGGCGGAGGAGCCGATCGACGATCCATGGTGGGGTTCCGTGCTCGCCCTGGCCGGCCCGTTCGAGTTCGTCGAATGCGACTTCGAGCTCGTACAGCGTGTCCGCACGACCTTCGTCGACGCGCGGGGCCTGGCTCGTCGGTCCGATGAACTGCCCGGAGAACAGGAACGACAACGACGGGTGGTGCTGCCAGTACGTGACCATGCTGCGCAACAGGTCGGGACGACGCAGGAGCGGGCTGTCGGCTGGCGTGGCCCCGCCCAGCGTGACGTGGTTTCCGCCGCCGGTACCCGTGTGGCCACCGTCGAGCCCGAACTTCTCCGTGCCGAGCCGCGCCTGGCGGGCCTCGTCGTAGATCGTCTCGATCACGTCGCGCATCGCCGCCCACGTACTGCTCGGTTGGACATTGACCTCGATCACGCCCGGGTCGGGGGTGACCATCAACGTGTCGAACCGGGGATCCCGCGGGATCGGATAGCCCTCGAGCACGACGGGCGTGTCGAGGTCGGCGGCGACCTCCTCGACCACGTGCACCAGTTCGACGGCTCGCTCGGCGTCCTCGATCGGCGGCAGGAAGACGTGGACATGGCCGTCGCGTTCCTCGACCGCGAGCGCCGTCGGCGAGGTCGGATCGACCGTTGCCAAGTCGGTGAATTCCACGTCGGTGAAATCCTTGCGGTCGGAACGGACCGGGTCGGGCATCGCACCCGGGACCGGCAGCGGTCCTCGGAGTTCGAACGCCGAGCGTTCGAACGGCGACGGGATGACTCTGCCACGTCAAGCGACTGATCGGTAGACGCAGGCCGATCGGCGAGTCGCCCCCGACGAGATAGAGCCGGCCCCGCCGCAGCGTCCACTCGGTACTCAGCCAGCCGTCCCCTTGATCGGCGGGTCGCAACGGCAACACGAAGCCGGCGGGTGTTGCGAGCGGGCCGCTCAGGCGTTCGATCAGGCGGTGACGGGCGTCGGGCTCGGCGATGCTGTCCGCTTCGTCGTTGGTGACGTCGAGCGCCGGCGGATCCCCGGCGGGCAGACGAGCCTCGTTCCACACGGTTTCGATCGGGTCTTCGTAGGCCGGGAGGACCCGTCCGACCCCGATGCCGAACCGGTCGGCGATCGCCTCGGCGACCGCCTCGGCATCGGCCGTACCGCGCGTCCCGGGGTTCGAGGGGTCGGCGAGCAGCTTCGGCTCCGCCCACAACGCCTCGCCGTCACGGCGCCAGACGATGCCGATCTGCCACCTCGGCAACGGCTCACCGGGATACCACTTGCCCTGGCCGTACTGCACGAGCCCACCCACCGCGAACCGATCGCGAAGCCGCTCGGTGAGGTCGTGGGCGAGCTGCCGTTTGGCGGCACTGTCGGCCGAGATGTTCCATTCGTCGCCGTCCATGTCGTCGATCGACACGAACGTCGGCTCACCACCCATCGTCAAGCGCACGTCGCCTGCATCGAGACGTTCGTCGACGGCGTGCCCCAACGAGTCGATGGCCGACCACTGCTCGGCGGTGTACGGCAGCGTGACGCGCGGGTCCTCGCGTACTCGCCGCACGACATTGACGAACTCGAACTCGACCTCGGTCTGACTGGTGGCACCGGTGATCGGCGCCGCCGACACCGGGTGTGGGGTGCAGGCGAGCGGGATGTGACCCTCGCCGGCGAACAGCCCCGACGTCGGGTCCAGGCCGATCCAGCCGGCACCGGGGACGTAGACCTCCGCCCATGCGTGCAGATCGGTGAAGTCGGTCGTCCGGTCCGCCGGGACCGTCGAGGGCCGGCTGGTCGGTCGGTCAACTGCACGAGGTAGCCCGACACGAAGCGTGCCGCCAGCCCGAGGTGGCGGAGCGCTTCGACGAGGAGCCACCCGGTGTCACGACACGATCCGACACCCCGTTCGAAGGTCTGCTCCGGCGTCTGGACCCCCGGCTCCATCCGGACCGAATAGGCGATGTCCTCGGACAGCCGTTGGTTCACGGCGACCAGGAAGTCCTCGATCCGCACCCGCGACGAGCGGTCGATGCCGTCCAACCACCGCTTCAATTGCTCACCGGGCCGCGTCGTCGGGCGCAGATAGGGATCGAGGTCGCGCGCCGTCTGCGGCTCGTAGAAGAACGGGTACTTCTCGGCCGACTCCTCGACGAAGAAGTCGAACGGGTTGATCACGGTCATGTCCGCAACGAGATCGACGGTGATGTCCAGGCGTTCGGCCGGCTCGTTGAACACGAGACGGGCGAGATGGTTGCCGAACGGGTCCTGCTGCCAGTTGAGGAAGTGATCCTTCGGCGACGACGTCCAAGCTGTACGCCAGGATCGGCGTGCGCGAGTGTGGAGCCGGCCGCAGCCGCAACACGTGCGGGTGGATCGTCGTCGTTCGATCGAACGTGTAGCTGGTGCGGTGTTCGATGGCGATGTGAATGCCCATCGGGGTTCCTTCCGTGCGCAGGACTTGGCTGGTGAGGGTAGGGGGCCGGGTGTTCGAACGGTCAGGTCCGGGTGTCGAGACGAGTCGACGTCGACGGCGACGTCGAGGAGCTGGTTCGACCCCGGGCCGAGCACGACGCCGCGGACGGGTGCGACGTCGGCGTAGTCGCGGCCCCAGCCGACCGTCACGTGGCGGGTCGGCGGGACCTGGTGGTTCGTCGGATCGACGTCGAGCCAGGCGCTGAGCCGCGAGCCGGCCGGCCCGTCGTCCTCCGACGGTCCGGTCCACACCGAACACCAGGCGTGCGAGGCGTCGGCACCGATCGACTTCACCTCGCCGGGAGGCGGCTCGGTCTCGATGTAGCCGCTCACGTACGACGCCGGCAGGCCGACCCACCGCAGGACGGCGGTGGCGAGATGGGCGAAGTCCTGGCAGACCCCGCGCTGATTCTCGAGCACGCGTGTCGAGCGGGGTCGCCCAGTCGGTGGCCGTCGGGTCGAACCCGTACACCTCGAAGATCTCTCGCGAGAGGTCGGTGACGGCTTCGACCACGGGGCGGCCGGGCGTGAAGATGCGGTCGGCGAGTGCCGCGAGCAGGTCGGCTCGGTGGATCGGTGTCGAGTGCGTCGGTGGCCGCGCGATACGGCCCGATCTTGATCGCTGCGACCCCGCGCAGTGTTGCGCGCGATCTCGGCGACCTCCTCCCACGACCGACCGGTGGACGGCACGGCCGGCACCCTGGTGTCGACGATGCTCTCTGCCGTGATCTCGAACGCATCGTGGCGATGATGGACGCCGAGTTGCACGATCCGATTGCCGAACACGTCTCGCGTCTCGACGTATTCGTCGGCGTCGGGCGTCGTGACGACGTGCGGCGTGGAGCACGTCCTGGAACTCCCGCTCCCGCGGGAGCAGGCACGCGACCGTGTAGGCGTCGGCGACAGCCAGCCCGTACGTGTACGAGGTGCGATGCCTGACCCTGTATCTGGTGGTGGGGTATCCGGTGGCGGGGTGTCCGATGGTGCCATTCATGCCACCGCCCCCGGGTCGACGAGTCTCGAGCGCACGAGCGTCGGATGCGGCGGCGCGACGAGGCGCGTCGAGGTGAGTTCGACCGCGAGTTCGTGCAAGCGTGTCGGCGGCGCGTTCGAGGAGCGACGGGTCATCGCCGACGCCGAAGGCCGCGAGCGTCGTGGCCGACCGCGTCGAGTCGATCGACACCTGCGGTCCAGCCGATCGCTTCGGCGTTGCGCACCATCCCTGCCACCGAGGCCGCGCCCGACCGCGGGTTGCGCTGATCGTGCAACAGCAGCGCGAGCACGGCATCGAGTTCGACGTCGCTGCGGTGTCGACGGCGGTAGGCGACGAGGCTGTCGTTCGCTCCCAGCACCGCTTCGAGACCTCGGCGGCGAGTCGAGGTCGCTCACGTGACCCGTCGCCGTCGATCCGGACCGCCATCGAGGCGCTCGAGATCGCGACGAGCGTGCGTTCGTACCGCTTGGCGAAGTCGCCGTAGTACCACGCCGGGCCGCGCACGACACTCTCACTCCACAGGCCGGCGAACGCGGACAACTGGAAGAGGACCGCGTCGAGCGCATCGACGTCGTCGGGACGCTCGGTCAGCCGCTCTCGGCTGTCGACCATCTCACCGAGCACACGGCCGGTCGTCGTCGACAGGAACTCGCGGACCGACGCCGATTCGGCCAACATCGACCCGATGTGGAACTCGAGCGACTCAGCGGCCGCTTCGACGGCCAGGCGACGAGCGCCGCGTCAGCGCGAGGGACGGACCGCCTTCCAGCACCGCCGCGGTCGGCGCATCGGTCCCGGTGAGCGCAGCGAGCAGTTGCATCGCCGGGGTCGGCCTGCCATCCCAGCGAGACGATCGGGGCCGCGGCGGCGATCACGCGCATCGACCGGGCGACGGCCTCGGCGCGTTCGGATGCCCGACCGAGCCAGTAGAGCGAGTGCGCAGCCCGCGTCGGCACCGACGTGATGAAGTCGACCTGCGGGGCGGAGCGGGCTTCGGCGACGAGCGCCGGCGCGACGTCGTCGCCGAGCACCCAGACGTCCTTGGCACGTGACGGCGTCGGCAGCGTCGGATCGTCGTGTGGTTCGATCACCCGACCGTTGCCGCCGGGAATGACAGCGATGCCGTCGTCGGTCGCGACGGCGTGGAACCGGAGCACGATCGGTTGGTCCAGGACCCGTCCATCGACGAGGCACGGCACACGTTCGGCGGGCCGCCCGAGCACGTCGTCGATCGCGCGTCGATCCGGCGGCGAGCCGGGGCGAGCGCATCTGCAGCCAGGGGGCGTCGCCGGTGAGCAGCTCACCGGCGCGGTCCCAGAATCCGATGAGCGAGGCCGTCCTCGATCACGCCCGTCCCGTGCGCATTGGCCATCGTGACGGTGCCGGCATCGTCCGCCAGCAGCACGGCCGGGATGCCGGCCGAGCCGTACGTGTTCGTTTCGAGCGGGTCGAGTTGGCGATCGACGATGCGGCGGTGCAGCACGTCGACCCGCTCGAGTCCGCCGAGCGTCTGGAGCCACAGCTGGCTCTCCCGCACGACGAGGTCCGGACCCTCGACGACGTTGAAGCCGAGCTGCGTCGCCAGGTACGAGTGATCGACATAGGCGGGATGATCGATGCCGCTGGTCAGCACGACGACGCGTGGACCCTCGACCGCGGTGGTGTCGACGAGCGCCCGCCGCAGCAACGCGAGCGAGGAGTCGATGGCGCGCGGGAGGTCGCCACCCACATCGGCGACCTGGGTCATCACCCCGCGGTCGAGAATCGTGTAGCCGAGCCCGGCCGGGGTGTCGGTGTGATCGGCGATCGCGAACCAGACGCCGTCGGCGGTCCGCACGACATCGACGGCATAGGTCGAGAGCCATCGTCGCTGGTGCCGGCGCGACACCGCACCGACAGCGGAGAGCCGGTAGCCGGCGCTGCCCCAGAGGACAGCGGGATCGATGGTGCCATCGGCGACGAGCCGCCGCTCGCCGTACAGGTCGACGAGCAGCGCCTCGAGCATCTGCATCCGGCGTGTGACCGCTCCCTCGATCCAGGCGAACTCGTCGGCGTCGAGCACGTACGGCATCGGGTCGAGCCGCCACGGGCGGCTGGCCAAGCCCGACCGATCGACCGTCCGACCGGACCGGCAGATCGTGGACGATGTGGCCGGCGCCTTCGCCCATCAGCAGCCGGTCGATCACCGACTGGCGTCGGACGAGTTCGCGCGAGATCAGTTGGGTCGACCACGTCGGACGTCGTATTCATCAACCACCATCGATACTGAGGTAGCGCTCCGAGATCGCGCTCGTTGACCCTGCCGAGCAGGGACTGTACCCACTCCATCGCCTGATCGAGGTCGGCACCGTCGGTCGTCGTCGCCATCACCGACATCAACGCCGTCACGGGCGGTCGCCACCGCCTCACGGACACTGTCGGGCCGCGTGAGCCGATCGAGGCAGCGATCGATCTCGTTGAGACAGAACAGCACCGATCGGGGGAACAGGTCATCGAACAGGAGGAACTGGACGACGGCGGTTGCGTCGATCGCTCCTCTGGTCGCCCGCTGATACATCTGCAGGGCCGACAACGAGCGCAGCACACCCATCCAGTGGACCTCGTCGTAGCTCAGCGAGGTGTCGCGATGCGCCATCAGCGCCGCCGCCCGAACGCCGACCACTCGGGTCGTCATGTCAGCACGCTCGAGATATCGACCCAGACGCCAGATCTCCCATGCGTCGTCGCGCGTCATCGACGACGTGAGGATGCCGTCGAGACGTCGACTGTCGTCGATCACCCGCGTCAGGACACGGTCGCGAAAGCGCCGGTCGTCGGCACGCACCGCCTCGTCACGGACGAAGAGCGAGAGATCGTTGACGGCTCGCCACGCTTCACGGGGGAGCACCTCACGGGTGGTGCGCAGGTTCTCCCGGGCGGCCGCGACACCGAAACCGACACTGCCCGCCTGCTCGGTTTCGGACACGAGTCGCCGGACGACCTCGCGTTCAGTCGGATCCGACCGTGTGCGGCTCGTCATTCGACGGCCCGAGCACGGCCAGCAGCGCTCCCCAACGGGACGCGGCGTCGTCGTCATCGCTCGGGAGGTCGTCGATCAGTTCGCCGTAGGACTGGACGAGGCGGGAGAGGTCCTCGCTTCGTTCGAGGTAGCGCGCAGCCCAGTAGATGCGGTCGGCGTTGCGTGAGAGGAGCGCCATGTCAGGCCACCCCTCCCTCGTCGCCGTGCGACTGGTGTTGCGACTGGTGTTGCGACTGGTGCTGGCTCTGCTGGAGCACCGGCGGTGGAGCGCCATCCGATTCGTCGACGATCCACGTGTCCTTGCTTCCTCCACCCTGCGAGGAGTTGACGATCAGCGAGCCCTCCTGCAGTGCGACTCGGGTGAGACCGCCGGCGGTCACGTAGCTCGACTCCCCGGTCAGGATGAACGGACGGAGATCGACATGGCGTGGCTGCAGGGTCCCGTCGATCAGCGTCGGAACCGTCGACAGGTTGATGATCGGTTGTGCGACCCAGTTGCGCGGGTCGTCGAGGATCGCTTCGGCGCACGCCTTCAGTTCGTCCTCGGTCGCCCGACTGCCGATCGTGATGCCGTAACCGCCGCTCTCGTTCGCCGGCTTCATCACCAGCTCGTCGAGGTGATCGAGGACGTACTCGCGCTCGTCGTCGTACATGCAGCGATACGTCGGCACGTTGGCGATCTGGGGTTCTTCGCCGAGGTAGAAGCGGATGATGTCGGGCATCCACGCGTAGACGCACTTGTCGTCGGCGACCCCGGCACCGGGTGCATTGGCGATGCCGACGTTGCCGGCCTTCCAGGCGCGCATCAGTCCGGCGACGCCCAGCATCGAATCGGGCCGGAACACTTCGGGGTCGAGGAACAGGTCGTCGATCCGCCGATAGATGACGTGCACACGCTGGCGGCCCTCGGTGGTGTGCATGTACACGCAGTCGTCGTCGCCGACGACGAGGTCGCCGCCTTCGACGAGTTCCGCGCCCATCCGTTGCGCGAGGAACGAGTGCTCGAAGTACGCCGAGTTGAAGATGCCCGGGGTCAGGACGGCAAGCGTCGGATCGGCGACACCGTCGGGGGCGAGCGACGACAACAGCTTGTTGAGCGCGTCGGTGTAGGTGTCGACCGGACGGATCCGGTTGTGGCCGAACAGCTCGGGGAAGGCGCGCTTGGTGACGCCGCGGTTCTCGATCACGTAGCTCACGCCGGACGGGACCCGCAGATTGTCCTCCAGTACGTAGAACGTGCCGTCGTCGTCGCGTACGAGGTCGGAGCCCGAGATGTGCGCCCACACACCGAACTTCGGATGGGCGCCGACGCACTCGGGTCGGAAGTTGACCGAGTCCTCGAGCAGCTCGGCCGGAAACACCCCGGCGTGAACGATCCGCTGCTCGTTGTAGAGGTCGTCGATGAACATGTTGATCCGCCCGCAGCCGCTGCGCGAGACCCCGTTCGACCTGACTCCACTCGTCGCCGGGGATGATCCGGGGCACGACGTCGAAGGGCCAGGCCCGGTCGATGTTCTCCCCGTCGGAGTAGACGGTGAACGTGATGCCCATCGTCAAGATGTCGAGCTCGGTCGCGTGTTGCCGCGCTGCGAGCTCGTCGGGTCCCAGTTCGTCGAGCAGCGACCACAACCCGCGCGCTGCCGGTCGAGGGGTTCCGTCGGGGGTCAGGAGTTCATCCACGGCAACAAGTCATAGCCCATTCCGGTGACACGGCAACAGGGCAACATGCGACGAGCGCTCGAATGGCCGGGGATCACCGTCGGGGACGGTGGGCTAGCGTCGGGACATGGCGACATCGGACGAGTTCGGGGCGCCGGTCGAGATCACCGTCGATCTGCCCGACGGCGGTCACGCGGGTCGTGCCGATCACGAACCCGAACAAGGTGATGTTCCCGTCCGTCGGCCCCGACAAGCAGGAACGCACCAAGCTCGACCTCGCCCACTACTACGTCGCGGTCGGCGAGCCGATCATGCGGACGCTCGACGACCGAGCGGTGCTGCTCGAGCGCTATCCGAACGGCGTGCGGGGCACGTCGTTCTTCCAGAAGCGGATCCCGACGTCGGCACCCGACTGGTTGACGACGACGACGGTCGAGACGATCAACGGCACGCCGTCGCGGGCGCTGGTGATCTCCGATCTCGCACACGTGCTGTGGGCCGCGAACCAGGGTGTGCTCGGGCTGCACGTCTGGCAGTTCCGGGCATCGACCCCGAGGACGCCGACGAGATGCGGATCGACCTCGACCCGTCACCGGGCGTCACGTTCGACATGACCCGCGAGGCGGCCGCCCACACCCGCGACCTGCTCGCCGAACTCGGCATGCTCGGATTCCCGAAGACGACCGGCAGCAAGGGGATCCACATCTACGTGCGTGTCGAGCCGGGCTGGGACTCGTTCGCCGTGCGCGGCGCGGTGGTCGCGCTGGGACGGATCCTCACCGAACGACATCCCGACCTGATCACCGACAAGTGGTGGAAGGAGGAGCGCGGCGAGCGGGTGTTCGTCGACTTCAACCAGAACGCTCCGCACAAGAACATGTTCGGGGCCTGGGGCGTCCGACCCGCGGGTCGGGGCCCAGGTGTCGACGCCGTTCCGCTGGGACGAACTCGACACGATCGATCCCGAGACCTGCACGATCGACACCGTCCCCGACCGACTGGCCGAGTGTCGGCGACCCGTGGGAGCTGATGGACGACGCACCGTGCACGATCGCTCCGCTCGTCGAGCGGTTCGCCTCCGACCTCGCCGACGGCGTCCCGGACGCTCCGTGGCCACCGGTCTACCCGAAGATGCCGAACGAGGCACCGCGGGTGCAACCGAGCCGCGCCCGCAAGCCCGACTGATTCACGCGGGCAGCGCGCAGTCGCTCGCGGCGAGCGCGCCGACCAGTGCGGCCGCTCCGGCGAGGACCACGCCACCCGCCGCATCGTCGTACGCCTCGGGGCCGGCATCGACGATCGTCTGCAGGTCGACGAGGAACCGAGCACTCGTCGCAGGGCCGTCGGCCGGCAGGAGCCCGAAGTCCGGCTCGGCGCGTGCGACGAGTTCGAGCAGTTCCACCGCATCGTCGTACGTGGTCAGTGGTGTGTCGCGAACGTAGGAGGGCGGCGTCGCCATCGTCACCAGGTCGTCGACGAGCGCCTCGGCCGTGCCGATCTGCGAGTAGAACTTGTCCCGATCGACGTGGTCGATGTCGTCGAGCACGGTGTGATAGCAGCCGTTGTTCGCATCGGTGAAGAACACCGACGCGACGCCGGCGTCGGCAAGGTTGGCGTGATCACTGCGGCCCTGGCCGAACACGAGGCTGAACGTCGCATAGTCGAGCGCGGACGCCCCGGTCGCTCGACGCGCAGCCTCGACCAGCACGTCACCACCCGTCTCGGGTCCGACGAGGATGGTCGTGTTCGCGAGCGCCGGGGTGAGCTGCGCACCCTGGATGTCGAAGTTGACGTATGCGACCGTCTTCTCGAGCGGGACGAGCGGATCGTCGACGTAGACCTGCGAACCGACCAGTCCATCCTCCTCGCCGTCCCACAGACCGACGATGATCGACCGCCGCCCCGTCTCGTCCTGATCGGAGACTTCCTGGACGGGCTGCTGGAGGTCGGCGTAGTTGATCATGTTGACGATCGAGAGCACGGCGCCGACTCCGGCCGCGTTGTCGGCCGCTCCGTTGCAGATGTCGTCGTCGGTCTCACCATTCATGCGGCATTCGCCGGGCCCGAGGTGGTCGTAGTGGGCCCCGATCAGGACGTATTCATCGGCGAGCGCGCCGCGCCCCGGCAGGATGCCGACGATGTTCGTTCCGACGTCGTACGGCTGGAGGAACCCGTCGCCGCCGGCCACCTCCGGGCGCCCAGGTTCGAGGACGCCGACCAACTTCGAAACCAGGAGCTCGCGCGCGGCGGTCGACCCGTCGGTCAGGTTGTTCCGTCCGTTGAGTTGGTCGCCCGCCAACTGCTCCACGATCGCGAACGGATCCTCGAGCAACACATCGGTGGTTTGCTCGAGCGGTTCGGTCGACGTCGGTTCGGGCGCTTGGGCATCGGTACCGGGCGGGTCGGTACCGGGCGGGTCGGTACCGGGCGGGTCGGTACCGGGCCGGTCGGTAGCGGGCGGGTCGGTAGCGGGCGGGTCGGTAGCGGGCGGGTCGGTCACCGCAACATCGTCCGTCGTCGCGACCTCGAAGGGGGGCTCCGTCACTTCGGACTCGTCGGATCCGGCGCAACCCGCGACGAGCAACGCAACGCTTGCGGTGATGATCAGCGGACGCATGGCTCGACTCTTGCAGATCGCACCAGCTCGGGACCGCGATGGAATATCCTCGATGGAATATCCTTGCGGACACAACTGTTCAAGACCGTATGCGTGCTGTATCCCCCGCCATCGACGTCCGCCGCGCAGCTGATCGTTTCCAGACGAGCGCGGGCTGGCTCGAGTCACACCACTCGTTCTCCTTCGGCCATCACCGCGACTTCTCGAACACCCACCACGGACTTCTCCTCGTCAACAACGACGACGTCGTCCGTGGCGGGACCGGTTTCGACACCCACCCCCACCGCGACATGGAGATCGTCACGTGGGTGCTCTCGGGCGAACTCGAACACAAGGACTCGGAGAAGAACCGCGGGACCATCTACCCGGGCCTCGCCCAACGGATGTCGGCCGGGCGCGGGATCTGGCACTCGGAGATGAACAACTCGGGCACCGACGACGTCCATTTCGTCCAGATGTGGGTCAGCCCCGACACCGAGTCGATCGATCCGGGCTACGAACAGCTCGACATCAACGCCGAACTCGACCGCGGCGGGCTTGGTCCCGATCGCGTCGGGCAAGGGGCATGACGCTGCGATCTCCATCCGCCAGGCCGGCGCCGTCCTCTGGGGCGGCCGCCTGCAACCGGGCGAGCAGGTGACCGTGCCCGACGACCGCCATGTCCACGTGTTCGTTCCGGTGGGTTCAGCCGACCTCGCCGGTGGCGGCGTACTCGAGGCCGGCGATGCAGCTCGCCTGACCGAGGCGGGCGAGCCGGGCCTCGTCGCCGGCGATCGTGGCGCCGAGGTGTTGATCTGGGCGACGGCCTGACAGGCTGCACCCATGCCGCCTGGGACATCGACCGAGCCCGCGACGTTCGATCAACTCGCTGCGGTGATCCGCGGTCGGCGCACTTCGATGCTGGTCGACAAGGAGTGCGAGGTGCCCGTCGCCTTCGTCGAGCAACTGTGCGAACTCGCGTCGTGGGCCCCCAACCACAAGAAGACGTGGCCCTGGCGCTTCGCGCTGTTCACCGGCGACGGTCGGCGCCGACTCGGCGAGACGATGGTCGCCGACATGGTCGACGCCGACTTCGGCGACGAGGTCAAACGCTCAAGACCGCCGTCAAGTACCTACGCACGCCCGGCCACTCTCGTCGTCGGGTGCGGTGCACACGACAACGCAGATGCTGCATCTGGAGAACCGGGACGCTGTGGCTGCCGGCATCCAGAACCTGCTGCTCGCTGCGACGTCGATGGGTCTGGCCACGTTCTGGTCGACACCCGGCGCTCACCCGGCCCCCGAGCGTGCTCGACCTGTGCGGCTTCGAACCCGACGACCGGATCGTCGGGATCATCTACCTCGGCTGGGCGGAGCGGATGTGCGAGGCGCCCGAACGCCCACCGATCGATCTGTCGGTCATCGACCGCTGACGTTCTCGACCGGTGACGTTTGCGTCGGCGCCGCCATCACGCCACAATGACGACGTGGCCGCCGACATCGAACCGACGCAGACGATCGTCACCCTCGACCTCGAAGGTGTGCTGATCCCCGAGGTGTGGGTGGCGGTGGCCGAGACCACCGGCATCGACGGACTCCTCCGCACGACCCGCGACGAGCCCGACTACGACGTCCTGATGCGCTACCGGCTCGACCTGCTCGCCGAGCACGGTCTCGGGCTCGCCAAGATCCAGGAGGTCATCTCGACGCTCGAGCCGATGCCGGGCGCCCGCGACTTCCTCGACGAGCTCCGTTCGCAGACGCAGGTGATCATCCTGTCCGACACGTTCGAGCAGTTCGCCACGCCCGTTCATGCGCCAGCTCGGCTGGCCGACGATCATGTGCCATCAACTGCTGGTCGACGGCGACACGGTCGTCGGGTACCAACTCCGGCAGCAGGACCAGAAGCGCAAGGCGGTCGAGGCCTTCCAGTCGCTCAACTTCCGGATCATCGCCGCCGGCGACTCGTACAACGACACGACGATGCTCGGCGCGGCGTCGACCGGGTTCCTGTTCCGGTCACCCGACAACGTGATCGCCGAGTTCCCCCAGTTCCGCGCCTTCACGGCCTACGACGACCTGCTCGCCGCCATCACCGCCGAACTCTGAACGCGGCACCGAGCCGCGCCACGCCCGCCAGACCCGCCGGACTCCCTCGTCGATCGCCAGCGAGATCCCGACCAGACCGATCGCAACGATGCCGTCGAGCCACCAGTGGTGGCCCGTCGCCGAGACGACCAGCAGGGTGATCGGCAGGTGGGCCGCGAACAGCCACTTCCAGCGGCTCGGGCTCGCCTCGACGATGCCGAACCCGACCACGGCCGCCCACGCGACGTGGATCGACGGCATTGCGACGAACTGCCCCGACACGCCGGTACCCACCGGGCCGTAGACCGACATGTCGTACACCTCGGAGAGATCCTCGTAGCCGAGATCGGTGAGGAACCGTGGCGGCGCGACGTGCCAGAAGCGGATGAACAGGCAGCCGGCGGTGGTCAGGGCGAGCACGTTGCGCCAGCGGGCGTACCGATCCCGGTGGCGCACGAACATCCAGATGAGGAATGCGAAGAGCCCCGGCACGTGCATGCCGATGTAGTACGCCGCACTGAACCAGCCGAGCCAGTCGTACCGGACCACGAACTCCTGGAGGCTGAGTTCGGTCGGCAGCCAGAGTCGCCTCCTGGAAATCGACGATCCTCCGAGCGCGTTCGATCGCCCCCTCCGACTGGGTGAGCGGCAACTTCTTCGCGGTCCGCCACAGCCCGTAGAGCCCGGTCAGGACGACGAGCTCGTGCAGGGCGGGGAGGGCGAACTCGGTGAAACGCGATGGCCGGAGCCGGCGGAGCGCCAGGTACAGCACGATGCAGACCAGACTCGCGATCCACGCCTGCTGCCAGGTCGGCCATTTCGTCGCGGCCACGATCGTCGACACCATGGGGCGTCCAGTCTGCCTGGTCGGAAGGGCTACCGTCTCGCTCACAGGGGCGGAGGCGACACCGACAGGCGCAACGAGAGAACGCGGTGAAGGCGGTGGCGACGGGTCTGATCGTCACAGGTCTGGCCGTGAGAGCCGCCGTGCTCGGCGCGTTCTGACCGGTTGCGGCCCATGAGGGTGCGGCCCATCAGGGTGCGGCCGTGTGCTCGGCGAGCAGGTATTCGGCGACGACCTCTCGAACGGTTTGGTCGCTGCCTTCGAACGTGGTGAGTGATCAGCGGCGGCGCCAACGCCGCCTCGATCGGGTTGCTTGCGGCGCCCCGACGACGCTGCACCGCCACCCGTCGTAGACAGCGCCGTGGCGTTCGGCGATCAGACGAAGCGTCCACGAGTCGGGCGTGATGTCGGACGGGTCTGCGGCGTGACGCAGGATCATCCGATCGCCCTCGACAGTCCCGGGTTCGAGACCGATGCTTCCTGCGGCCCGGACGAACGCCGCCGACCGGTCCGGGTCGAGACCGATCACGACGTGTTCGATGGGACGCACCCCGCCGATGTCGCCCGCCGCGTGCAGTTCGGCCATCACCCTGAGGTCGCGCATCGACTGCACCTCGATGTCGACCGGGCGAACGCGTTCGAAGATCGTCCACTCCGGGTCGCGGCTGGGTGCCACCGACACCGAGGCCTTGGCCGGGAGCGGCACCTGAGTGAACCGCGCGGCGTGCTCGTCACCCGGGAGGTGCACCAGCACCCACAGCCTCGTCGCCGTTCGGCTGGTGCCCGCCACGCGACCGCCGATCTGATCAGTGATCGTGTCGACTGCCGCCTCGGTCGCCGCGATGAACTCCGGCAACGTCGACGGCGCCTCGATCGTGATCTCGCACGCCAGCGGAAGGGCCGGATCCGGCGCTTCAGCGAGCAGGTCGCCGTCGACCCCGATCATCTCGAAACCGTCGGCCCCATCCCGTCGGAACAACTCCCACGCCATCCCGTCACGCTACGGGTCAGACCCATCCCGTGACGCGTCACGTAACGGGTCAGACCCATCCCGTGACGGTCACGTAACGGGTCTGACCCATCACGTGACGGGATCAGGGGGTGTAGACGCCGAAGACCTCGCGGAGGCTGTCGCTGATCTCACCGAGGGTGCAGTCGGCTCGGAGCGCGTCCTTCATGACGTACAGCAGGTTGTCGCTCGTACCGGCGGTGGCCTGTCACCGCGGCGAGCGACGATTCGACCGCAGCCGTGTCGCGGTCGGCCTTGTAGGCCTTCGTGCGCGCGATCTGGTCGGCTTCGAGCTGCGGGTCGATCGGGAAGGGCTCGGGCTCGGTGTCGTCGTCGACGGTGAACTTGTTGACACCGACGATGATCCGCTCGTCGTCGTCGATCGACTTCGTGTACTCGTACGCGGCGTTCTCGATCTCGTCCATCTGGAATCCGACCTCGATCGCGGCGACGGCCCCGCCCTTCTCGTCGATCTGCTCGATGTACTCCCAAGCGAGCCGCTCGACTTCCTCGGTCAGCGACTCGACGAAGTACGACCCGGCCAGCGGGTCGACGGTGTCGGTCACGCCCGACTCGTAACCGATGATCTGCTGGGTGCGCAGTGCGATCCGCGCCGCCGTCTCGGTCGGCAGGCTGAGCGCCTCGTCGTAGCCGTTCGTGTGCAGCGACTGGGTTCCACCCAGCACCGCCGCCATCGACTGGATGGCGACGCGCACGACGTTGTTGATCGGCTGCTGCGCCGTGAGCGTCGAACCGCCGGTCTGGGTGTGGAAGCGCAACATGGACGACTTCGGGTTCTGCGCACCGAACCGCTCGGTCATGATCGTGTGCCACATGCGACGGCTCGCGCGGAACTTGGCTGCCTCCTCGAAGAAGTTGTTGTGCCCGTTCCAGAAGAAGCTGAGCCGCGGTGCGAAGTCGTCGACGTCGAGCCCGGCGTCGATCGCCGCCTGGACGTAGGCGATGGCATTGGCGAGCGTGAACGCGATCTCCTGGACCGCCGTCGAGCCGGCCTCGCGGATGTGATAGCCCGAGATCGAGATCGTGTTCCACGACGGCACGTGCTCGGAGCAGTACTCGAAGATGTCGGTGATGATCCGCATCGAGGGTCGGGGCGGATACACGTAGGTGCCGCGGGCGATGTACTCCTTGAGCAGGTCGTTCTGAATGGTGCCGTTGATCTGATTCGCCGCGACGCCCTGTTCCTCCGCGACCAACTCGTACATCAGCAGCAGGATCGCCGCCGTCGAGTTGATGGTCATCGACGTCGAGACCTTGTCGAGCGGGAGGTCGGCGAGCAGCAGCCGCATGTCGGCCATCGTGTCGATCGCCACGCCGACCTTGCCGACCTCACCCTCGGCGCGGCCGGCGTCGGAGTCGTAGCCCATCTGGGTGGGGAGGTCGAACGCACAGCTCAACCCGGTCTGGCCGGCGTCGAGCAGGAACTTGAAGCGCTGGTTGGTCTGTTCGGCGGAACCGAAACCCGAGTACTGACGCATCGTCCAGAGACGACTCGTGTACATCGACGGGTACACACCACGGGTGTAAGGCGGCTGCCCCGGTTGGCCGAGACGCTGCTCGGCGTTCCAATCGGCGAGCGCCTCGCCGGTGTAGATCTTCGCGATCGGGATCCCCGAGTCGGTGGTCGGCAAGTTCAGCAGCCGTGTCGGCAGAGTTGGAGGCCATGGAGTCGAGCGTAGAGCGACCACCCCCCAACGACCAGAAATGTTCGTCGGTGCCAGGCACCGACGAACATTTTCAGCAGGCTGCGATGATGGCGACTTCGATCCGCCACTGGGGCTGGGCGAGTTCGGGAACGGTCACGAGCGTCGAGGCGGCGCGATGACCGTCGAGGAAGGAATCCCGCGCCGCCATCACAGGTCCGAGCGTCTCCCCGGCGACCACGTAGGTGGTGACCGACACGATGTCGGAGGGACCCATGTCCGCGTCGGCGAGCATCGCCCCGATGTTCTCCCACACGACTGCCGCCTGCGCACCCACGTCGTCCGGGGTCGAACCGTCGGGAGTCGTCGGAACCACTCCAGACGTGTGCAGCCACCGCGTCGGGCTGCTCGGTCAGCATCGCATGCGCGTAGTTGGCGGCGGGAGGGGCGATCGACGTCGGGTTGATCTCACGGTTCACGTCGCCCATCGTGACACCCGACGCCCATAGCATCCCGATCATGGACCGCGATTCCCAGGCGACCGGCGGTCCGGTCAGTCGGTGGCTGTCGACGGCGCAACCCGAAGCGTTGTTCGTGCTGTCGGCGATCGCCCAGTACATCGGCGCGGTGCTCGCCGTGCTGCTGTTCGACGGCTCCATCGGCGGAACCGACGGTGTGGCACCCCAGACCGTGGCGTGGTTCCGGGCGATCGGTGCGGCCATCGCACTGCTCGCCGTCTCCCGCGGGTGGCGCTCCGGGTGGACCCGCGAACAACTCGTCGCCGTCGCCATCTTCGGCATCACGACCGTCCTGATGAACGTCTTCTTCTACCTGGCCATCGAACGCATCGATCTCGGCAAGGGAATCACCATCGAGTTCATCGGCCCGATCGCCGTCGCCGCGGCGACCACGCGGAGCCGACGCAACGCGATCGCCCTGCTGTTCGCGTTCGCCGGCGTCGTGGTGCTCGGTGGCGTCGAGATCGACGACAATCTCCTCGGCGTCGTGTTCATCCTGATCGCCTCGGCGCTGTGGGCGGGGTACATCGTGGTCGGGTCGCGAGTCGCCCAGGTGGACCGCGGCGTCGCCGGGCTCGGCCTCGGGTTGGCGATCGGGGCGCTCGTCCTGGCCCCCGTCGGAGCGCCGGGCAGCGCCGAGGTCTGGACCAGCCCGACGCCTGCTCGTGCTCTGCCTCGCCGTCGGCGTGTTCTCGAACGCCATCGGCTACGGCATCGACCAGTTCACGATGCGGAGGATTCCGGTCCGACGGTTCTCGCTGCTGCTCGCGCTGCTCCCGGTCACCGGCACGCTCATCGGGTGGATCGGTCTCGGACAGCAACCGTCGCCGGTCGACATGCTCGGCATCGCACTCGTGCTCGTCGGCGTGGCCGTCCAAGAACGTGACGAGATCGGGCGCGTCGAAGTCGTGGTGCGCACCGATCCGGCGTAACGCTGACGCCGACCCTCGTCGAACCGGCGGCTACCATCGCTCCATCACTCTCAGTCCATCACTTGAGTCCTTTGGAGGAGCAATGACCGACACCGTCGAGGAGACCCTGGCAAAGCTCGAAGAGCAAGCCGGCAACGATGCCACCGACTTCGAGGCCGAACGCCTCCACCGCAAGCAGCGCCTCGCCTGCGGCCTCCGGACGATGGGTCGTCTCCACCTCGCGGAGGGCGTGCCGGGCCACGTGACCGTGCGCGACCCCGAATTCCCCGATCGCTTCTGGGTCAACCCGTTCGGCAAGAACTTCAAGCTGATGAAGGTCAGTGACCTCATCTGTGTCGATCACGAGGGCAACATCGTCGAGGGTGACGGGTCGCTCAACGCTGCGGCCTTCGCCATCCACGGCCAGATCCACCAGGCCCGCCCCGACATCATTGCGGCGGCTCACTCCCACTCGATGTACGGCAAGACGTTCTCCACACTCGGCAAGCCGCTGAAGATGATCACCCAGGACGCAACGATGTTCTACAACGACGTGGCGCTCTGCAACGAGGGCAGCGGGGCCGTCGTTCTCGACCAGGAGGTCGGCCGCAAGATGGCCGAGGCGCTCGGCGACAAGAAGGCGCTCATCCACCAGAATCACGGCCTGATCACCGCCGGCGGTTCGGTCGATGCCGCCGTGTGGTGGTTCATCGCACTCGAGCGGGCCTGTCAGAGCCAACTCGTCGCCGAGGCTGCGGGTACCCCGATCGAGATCCCTGAGGCATATTGCATCGACGGCCACAAGGCCCAGGGAAGCGACATCGCCGGGTGGTTCCAGTTCCAGCCGTTCTGGGAGGAGCTCGTCGCCCACGAGCCCGAGTTCCTCGACTGACCGGAGAGGGGCACCAGCGCGAGTGCGAGCCGGAAGGTCCGCAAAACGCCGTTGACAGCTCACATTTCCCGGACGACGTCGGCCGGAGGATCGGAGAAACTCGCTTGCAGCCGATCGGCCGCAGCGGATCAGATGGCCTGATGTCGATCGTGGTGCGGCGGATCGGTCCGGACGAGGGTCAGGTCCTGAAACAGGTGCGCCTCGCGGCCTTGGGCGACCGGCCGGATGCATTCGGGTCGACGCTCGAACGCGAAGAGGCCTTCACCGACGAGGTCTGGGCGGCGAGAGCATCCCAGAGCTCGGCGGGCAACCACGCGGTGACCTACCTCGCATGGCTCGGCGACGCGGCGGTCGGCATCGTGACCGGCATCAGGGACAGCTCCGTCGTCGACCTGACGTCGATGTGGACGTCACCGAACGTACGTCGGTCGGGAGTTGGCCAACGGCTGGTCGAGGCGACCGTCGAGTGGTCCGCGGATGCCGGAGCAGCACGTGTCGAGCTGTGGGTCACCCGAGACAACGACTCCGCACAGCGGCTCTACGCGTCGCTCGGTTTCGTGGTCACCGGCGACCACAAGCCACTTCCGTCCGACCCGTGCAAGGACGAGATCCGGATGGTACGGCGACTCACGGCCGGAGCCGCTTCCTGAGGACGAGCTCGTCGTAGACCACGCCGTCGTAGTCGTTGTGAACGAGTTGATCGGTCACCGCCCAACCAGCTGACCGGTACAGGTCGACCGCCGGTTGGAAGCCGACGATCGTCCGCAGCTCCGCCGTTTCTTCACCGCCGACGAGGATCAGCGCTTCCCCGACGGCGAGCAACGATCGCCCGAGAGCTCCACCCTGATGGTCACCCTGATGGTCGGGATCGATGAACAGGTGCACCAGCTCGCGGCCGCGCACGGTGACGTGACCGACCGGACACCCGTCGACGTCGGCGACGACCGTCCTGAACCCGGATCCTGGTGCCAGCCACGACCGCCATCGGTCGAACTTGCCGAACGGATCCGTCGCGGCGACCGACCCTGGGTCGAGCAGGAGCGAGAACGACTCGACCCAACAGCGGTGGTGGTAGGCCGCGATGCCGTCGGCGTCCGCAGGCCCAGCAAACCGGAACCGGCGTTGCCCCGCCGCCAACGCGAGCGCACAGAGCTCACCGACGTTTCGGTGAGCGAGCTCGAGCGAGGAGATCTCGTCGAGACCGAACCAGCCCAGTCGGTCGTGCTCATCTGACGCGAGGTTGCGGACCTCACCGTTCCAGTCGCGAACGATCCACGCATCGATCGACAGGTCCGGCGTCGGCGCCTCGGAGCCGATCGGCGTCGTCGGGAGCGCACCCACTTCGATCCCCAACTCCTCGCGCAGTTCACGGATCAACGCACCGACGGCTGGCTCGTCGGCGTGTGCGTGGCCTCCCGGGAGACCCCACACGTTCGGGTACCACCGACGGTCGGGATGTCGGTGACACAGGAGTACCTGCTCGTCACGTACGAGCACAGCAGTGACGATGCGTTGCACGATGCCTGCCATCGAGTCCGAGCCGCCTGCCATCGAGTCCGAGCCTCCTGCCATCGAGTCCGAGCCTCGCGAACCTCGCCGCCTGCTCCAGCCCGCTTCGTCGCTGTGGGTGGAACGGATCGGGGGTCGAGCTGCCGGTCGCTGTGTCAGCCCGTGAGGCCGGGGGCGCAGAGACCGTCGAGTTCGTTGATCTCGATGCGGTCCGCGTTGGCGTAGATCACCTGGTTGTCCGGGTTCGGCTTCAGGTTGAACACCCGGAACTCCATGTCGTTGGTGTCGACGGTGAGGATGCGGCCGATCAGCGGGTCGCCGAGGCCGAGGATCACCTTGATCGTCTCGAGCGCCTGGATCGACCCGATGATGCCTGGCAGTACACCGAGCACACCGGCTTCGGCGCACGACGGCGCGAGCTCGGCGGGCGGCGGCTCGGGCACCATGTCGCGATACGTCGGACCCTCGAGTGGGTGGAACACGCTGACCATCCCCTCGAACCGGAAGATCGAGCCGTGCACGACCGGGATGCCGAGCTTCACGCTGGCGTCGTTGAGCAGGTAGCGGCTCGGGAAGTTGTCGGCACCGTCGACGATCACGTCGTAGCCGGCGATGATGTCCATGATGTTCGAGGCATCGAGCCGGGTGTCGTAGGTGACGACGTTGACGTCGGGGTTGAGCCCGACCAGCGTCTTCTTCGCAGAGTCGACCTTGCGGTCGCCGATGCGGTCGACGTTGTGCAGGATCTGACGCTGCAGGTTCGACGCGTCGACGTCGTCCATGTCGACGATGCCGATCGTGCCGACGCCGGCCGCCGCGAGGTACAGCGCCGCGGGCGAGCCCGAGGCCACCGGCGCCGAGCATCAGCACCTTCGAATCGAGCAACTTGAGCTGCCCCTCGGTGCCGACCTCGGGGAGCAGCAGGTGGCGCTTGTACCGGTTGTTCTGCTCCGGCGTGAGCGCCGCGGGTTGCTTCCAGTTGCGCCCTTCGTCCTTCCATCGGCCGAAGCCGCCCTCCATCGACATCGCGTTGGAGTAGCCGAGTTCCTCCATCGTCCGGACGGCGAACGCCGAGCGCACGCCGCCGGCGCAGTACACGACGACGGGAGCGTCCTTGTCGACGATGCGACCCTCGATCTGGGCTTCGAGGTGGCCCCGCGGGATGTGGACGGCGCCCGGAATCGCGCCTTCCTCGTACTCGTCGGGTTCGCGGACGTCGAGGATCACCGCGCCGTCGGCGATCTTGTCCGACGCGGTGTCGGTGTCGATCTCGGTGATCGATGCCTTGGCGGCGGAGAGCAGGTCACGAAACGTTGCCATGGAAAAAGCCTAACGGGAATGTCGAGTTGTTGGGTCAGGTATTGAACAACCGAACGACCACGATCGGCATTCCCGTCGGCCATGCCCCGCGTGCGTTCGGATCATGGCAGCAGTGTCGCGCGGGTACTGTCCGGATCCGGCCAGCCTGCCCGGCGCCGGGCGCCGGGTTAGCGTCACCCCGTGACCTCGACCGAGCCGTCCTCCTCCCCCGCTCAGCGCAAGCTGTTCGAGCAGGCGACGGCGGCGAACGACGGATCGTTCACGCTTCACGACTGGGGGTTGTTCATCGCGGTCGCCGGGATCTGGGGCTCCTCGTTTCTGTTCATCGACATCGGCCTCGACGCGTTCCCGCCGGGCCTGATCACACTGCTCCGGATTGCCTCCGGCGCAATCGCACTCTTGCTGCTCCCCAAGCCGAACGTCACGATCGAAGCAACCGACCGCGCTCGGCTGCTGCTGCTCTCGGTGATCTGGGTCGCAGTGCCGTTCACGCTCTTCCCGATCGCCGAGCAGTACATCAACTCGTCCGTGACCGGGCTCCTCAACGGCGCCACGCCGATCTTCGCCGCGACCGTCGCTGCGGTCCTGTTGCGCCAGCGAGCGCGAGGTCCACTCCTGATCGGCATCGTCGTCGGCTTCGTCGGGATCGTGCTGATCAGCCTGCCCTCGATCGGCGACGGTGCCAGCGAGGCGCGCGGCGTGCTGCTCGTGCTCGGCGCCACGGTGTGTTACGGCTTCGCCATCAACCTCGCCGCTCCACTCCAGCAGCGGTACGGCTCGCTCCCGCTGATGAGCCGGATGCTGGCACTGGCGACGGTGTGGACGCTCCCCTACGGCCTGTGGGACATCCGCGACGCCGAGTGGGAGCTCGGCCCACTCGTCGCCGTACTCGTGCTCGGCGTGTTCGGGACCGGGATCGCCTTCGCGATCATGGGCAGCCTCGTCGGCCGGGTCGGGTCGACTCGCGCGTCGTTCATCACCTACCTGATTCCCGTCGTGTCGCTCGCGCTCGGTGTCACCTTCCGCAATGACACGGTGGCGCCGATGGCGATCGTCGGCATCGCGCTGGTCATCGGCGGCGCCCTGCTCGCCAGCCGCGCCCGCCGCTGACGGCCCCAGGCCCCCGTCCGTCCGGGTGTTTGCGTGCATGCGGGTGTTTGCGGCTGGATTTCCAGCCGCAAACACCCCGACAGCGCAAACACCCGGACGGTCAGGCGACGAGCCCGGGAAGGATGTCGCCGATGCTGCCGAGCAGGAGGTCGTCGGCGTAGCGATCCATCGCGGTCTCGGCGCCGTTGACGATCACCACGTGCGCCCCCGCGGCCTTGGCCCGCGGGACGCAGTTCGCGGCAGGGAACACCGACAGCGTCGAGCCCACGGCGAGCAGCAGATCGCACTCGTCGCTGACCTGCAACGCCCGGTCGATCACCTCCGGCACCAGCGCTTGGCCGAAGCTGATCGTGTCACTCTTCACGATGCCTCCGCATTCGAGACATGCCGGGTCGGGGTCTCCGGCGCGCACCCGCTCCAGCGCCTGCTCCATCGGACGTCGGTCGTCACAGTCCCAGCACCGCGTGAACCACACCGTGCCGTGCACCTCGATCACCCTTTCCGGATCGTTGCCGGCCTTCTGGTGGAGTCCGTCGATGTTCTGGGTGATCACCGCGTGCAGGCGACCCTGCTCCTCGATGTCGACGATCGCCCGGTGCCCGCGGTTCGGTTCGGCGGTCCACGCCGGCGTGTTGAGTCGGTTCTGCCAGGCGACGCGGCGGATCTCGGGGTCGGCGAGGTAGTGCTGGAGCGTCGCGGCCTTCTCGGCGGCCGGGTTCTTCGTCCACAACCCGTTCGGACCACGGAAGTCGGGGATCCCCGAGTCGGTCGAGACGCCGGCGCCGGTGAACACCACGATCCGACGTGCGTCGGCCACTGCCTCCCGCGCCCGTTCGACACCCATCACCTCGGCCATTCCCCCACCCTGTCCGATCACCGTGCCGTCCGCAGCCAGTCCGCCGCGCCGTCGACCCGGAACCGCTCTGCGATGAGAAGTGAGAGCCAGCAGGTGGTCTCACCTCTCATCGGAAGGGCGAGGAGGCGGCGGCGATAGCGTGAGACTGCCGTGTCTGCTCAGGTGATGGCCGAAGCCGAACGTCGACGGACGTTCGCGATCATCTCCCACCCCGACGCGGGCAAGACCACGCTCACCGAGAAGTTCCTGCTGTACGCCGGCGCGATCCAGTCGGGTGGTGCCGTCAAGGCACACGAGGGTCGCCGGTCCGCCACGTCCGACTGGATGGACATGGAACAGAAGCGCGGGATCTCGATCTCGTCGACGGCGCTCAACTTCCCGTACCGCGAGCACGAGTTCAACCTGCTCGACACCCCCGGCCACCGCGACTTCTCCGAGGACACGTACCGAGTGCTCTCCGCCGTCGACGCCGTGGTGATGGTGCTCGACGCGGCCAAGGGCATCGAGCCCCAGACGCTCAAGCTGTTCGAGGTCTGCCGTTCTCGCGAGCTGCCCGTCCTGACGTTCCTCAACAAGCTCGACCGTCCCGGCCTGGAGCCGCTCGAGCTGCTCGACCAGATCGAGGAGCAGATCGGCCTCCGCCCCACGCCGGCCACCTGGCCCGTCGGGTCGTACGGCGATCTCCGCGGCGTGCTCGATCGCCGGACCGACGTGTTCACCCGCTTCACCCGCACCGCCCGCGGCAGCCAGATCGCCCCCGAGGAGGACGTCCCCGCCGAACGCGCTGCGGCGGAGGAGGGCGCCGCCTGGGAGAAGTGCGCCGAGGAGTCCGAGCTGCTCGGATGCGATGGAGGCCGACGTCGATCTTCCGTCGTTCCTCGCCGGCGAGTCGACCCCGGTGTTCGCCGGCTCGGCCTTGACCAACTTCGGTGTCCGCCACCTGCTCGACGCGATCGTCGACCTCGCCCCAGCGCCGATGGCCCGCCCCGACATCGACGGCAAGCCGCGCCATCTCGACGAGCCGTGCTCGGCGTTCGTGTTCAAGGTGCAGGCCAACATGGACCGCAACCATCGCGACCGCATCGCGTTCGCCCGAATCTGCTCGGGCAAGTTCGACCGCGGCATGGTGATGACATGCGAACGGACGGGCAAGCCGTTCGCCACGAAGTACGCCTCGACCGTGTTCGGCGCCGAACGCACGACGATCGACGAGGCGTTCCCCGGCGACGTCGTCGGCCTGGTCAACGCCACGGGATTGAACATCGGCGACACGCTGTACGACGAGACCGGCCCCTCGGTCGAGTTCCCGAAGCTGCCACAGTTCGCTCCCGAGGTCTTCGCCACCGCGCGCCCTCAGGACTCGGGCAAGGTCAAGCAGTTCCGCAAGGGACTCGACCAGCTCGGCGAGGAAGGCGTCGTCCAGGTGCTGCGCGACCCGGACTGGGGCGAAGCATCGCCGGTACTCGCTGCCGTCGGCCAGCTGCAGTTCGACGTGTTCGCGAACCGGCTCGACATCGAGTTCAACGCACCGATCGAGTTGTCGAGCTCGCCGTTTCAGGCCATCCGGCTCACCGATGCCGAATCGGCCGCGGTGCTGCGCGAGAAACCCGGTGTCCGGATCCTGCAGCGCACGGACGGCGCTCTCGTCGCCCTGTTCGAGAACAAGTACGCGCTCCAACGAATCGAGCAGAACGAGCCCGAGCTGACGCTCGCCCACATCGTCGCCTGAATGTCCGTTGGTCCCTGGCACCAGCGAACATCTTCACCAGCTGCCGGAGCTGCCGCCACCGCCGCCACCGCCGACGCCGCCGCCGCCGCCGAATCCGCCGCTGCTCCCGGAGCTCGACGGTGCCGTGTGCGACGACCGGAACACCGAGGCGTTCGCGTAGATCAGCATCGGGGTCGTGAACCGCTCGGGTTGGTCGATGTTGCTCGACTCGATGGCATCGGACCAGGCGTCGGCCTCACCGAGTGCCACCGCCCAGGCCGAGTACTCGCGCAACAACCCGTGCTCCCACGCCCAGTCGACGTGGCGACCCTCGGACGCGTCGAGGAACCGCCGAAACGATTCGGTGCGCAACGTGAGCGCCGACCCGGTCGCAGTTCTCGACGCGAGCATCGACTGATACATCAGCGCGGCGAGGACCGCGATCACCAACACGGTCAGCACGGCGACCGCCGCCGGGCCGCCCCACGAGCTGGTGACGAGGGCCAGCAGTGCGGATCCGAACAGGCCGAACACCACGAACCCGCCGATCACGGCCAGCACGACGGCCGCGGCGCTGACCGAACCACCGAAGCCGAGCGGTCGACTCCACCACCCCGAGTCGTCGATGAGGCGCTTCTGTTCGCTCGCGATGCCTTTCCACACCGCGGCGAAGCTCTTGTCGTAGGTGCCGAGCTCGACGGCCGGAGCCTGCGCGAACAGACGCACCAGGTGGCCGCGGTCGACGGAGTGGAGCCGGGCGGTGGTCTGGCCGGGCCGCAGCACCATCTGTTTGCCCGCCCCGGAGATCTCGATGGCGCCGCGGGCGACCATCTCCGAGAACCAGGCCGACACCGTGTCGTCGTCGACCCGCTCGCGCAGGAGTGCGTTCCCCTGCCACGGCTCGATGCCGCGCGGCGGTGAGAACTCGATGGTGGCGAGCTCCGCCAGCCTGCTGTCGGGCACCCGGTGGGTCGGCACGTCGGCGAACGGGTCGCCCGCGACGGGCACGGGGAGACCGGCCGCGCCCGGCCCGAACGCCGCGTCCGCAGCCCCACCCCCGCCGAACACCTCGTTGCTCCCCCGCGCCCGGAAGGCGACGAAGACACGCCACCGCCGTCAGCGCACCGAGCACGAGTTGGACGAGGCCGAGCGGCTGCAGGCCGGTTGGGTTCCGGCCGGGCAGTGGCGCATCGGCGACCTCAACGGGCTCGGCGGACACACTCGCGGATCGTTCCGCTGATCGTGATCCCCTCGCCCGGCTCGAGCGGCTCGATGACGGCGACGTAGCGATCCTCACCGACGGGCTCGAGTTCGCATCCGCCGAAATCGCCGCGCCGACCCGTGTCGCACGTCGGGTCGAGGAGTTCGAAGCCGACCACCTCGACGGTGAAGCTGTCGGTCTGGAAGGTTTCGTCGTTGCCGATGATGTCGAGCGCGAGGAACCCGGTGCCGATCTGCGCCTCGGGCAGGGTGTACTCGAGTTCGTACCGATGTTGGCCGGTGAAGGTGATGCTCGGATCACCGATCCGGATGCGTGTGTCACCGCCGATCTGCACGACATCGAGCTGCATCGTTGGCGTCCGGCGACGACGCCGTGACACCCACCGGGGCACCGAAGTCGTTCGGGATGATCCGCTGGTAGCCGCGGCGTTCGTTCACCCCGAAATCGATGTCGACGACTTCCCGGATCGCCACACCGTCGGGCTGATCCGCGCCGGCGGGGGTGACGACGACCTGCTTGGCGTCGAAGTGCTCCGCACGGAAGCGACCCTGATCGCCTGCGCCGACGATACCCAACGCCCCGAGCGCCGACACTCCGAGCACCCCGGCGGCAACCACGGCGTGACGAACGCCCGACACACGATTCAGCATCCGGACAGTCTGGTGGACTCGCCCTCGTCCGACGGCGGTACTCGGCAGGTCAGGCGGTCGGTTTCGAACCGACGCCGACGATCGGCGCCATCACCGAGTCGCCGATCGGCACCTCGAACGCCGTCTCGACCCGACCGACTCGAGTCCAGCCGTCGTGAGCGCATCCGAACCGCGTCGCGAGTCAGTCCGTGCGGGTCGTCGGCGCGGGATCGAGCTCCCAATCCCACTGGACGAAGTCGCCACCGGCGTGCGGAGCGACACGAGGTGCGCGACGTGCCGGGGTACATCGTCGAGGAACGAGCACGACCGACGAGGCCACGATGAGGTCGTAGGCCGGCGACGGCCGGCAGTTCGGCGAGCACGAACGTGCGACCAGCCGGCTCGCCCGCTTTGTCGCGCAGGACTCGAGCATCGCGGGCGAGGTGTCCGTGCGTCGATTGCGGTCACCCGTCGGCGAGCGCTCGGTCAGCAGGCCGGTCCCACAGCCGAAGTCCAGGACGGCAACCGTCGAGCGCGCCCCGGCGCCGAGCAACGCTGACTCCAGCGACGAAGCAGCACTGGAATAGGCGCGAGCCGCAGGATCGTCGCCCCACCCGTCGGCGAACTCGTCCCAACTGGTGTCGGCGCTCACTGGCGCACGAGCTCGATGAAGGTCTTGCCGGTGTCGAGCCACACGGGTTCACCGGTCGCGGCGTCGGCGAGACCGAACGCGTCGTACGGCACGGTGCGGCCCCACACCGCCTCGATCGCCATCCCGTCCCGATGGATGACCGCACGTCCGCCACCGATCGTGATCGGGTTCGGGCGACCCGGCGTCGACGGGCGACGGCGGATGTGCGGTGTAGATCTCGACGACGTTGTTCATCACGATCTGGTTGCCGGACACGGCCAGATGCCGGTTGCCGTTCTGTGATCGCACGTACACACCGAATTCCGGGTTCCAGGTCCACGTGACCCGGACGCCGTCCATGTTCACGTCGAACGAGGTGTCGGGCACCGCGCCGACCGCCAGCAGCCGGCGACCAGTCGCCGTCGATCGGCCACAGCGGCTTGGCCGGGCCCGGCTCGAGAGCGGTGTTGACGGCGCAGGTCGGGTCGAGCAGCAGGTTGTGTGGGGCCCGCCGGCTCGACGTGCGCTGGTAGCACGGGTTCCGCTGGGCAGTGAAGTCGACGAGGACCCGCGAGAAGGCCGCCGAGCGGATCCAGCGGGTCACGCCGGCGTTGCCGCCCGACCACGCGACGATCGGCCGGTTCATCCCGGCGAACAGATCGAGATCACCGGTGCGCGCCGAACGGACGGGACCCACCCGGTCGGGCAGGTTCGATGTGGAACAGGCCGACGAAGCGGGTGACGCCCTCGACGTTCTCCTCGATGATCGCGTCGGCCGAATCGAGTCCCCACTGCGGGCGGGCGCGGCTGTAGTTGTCGATCTTGACGGCGAGGATCGGCCGTCGCGTGAGCGCCTCGTCGGCGGGAAGCCCCGTGAGCGCAGCGATGCCGTCGAGCGGCGGCAGCGTCTCGTAGGGCGGCCAGATGGGGACACCGTTCTCGAGGATGGTCGTGGGTGGCGGCAGCGTCGGTCGTGGTCGTGGTCGTCGTGGTCGTGGTCGTGCGTCGTCGTCGGCGGGACGGTCGTCGTGGTGGTCGTCGTCGGCGGGACCGTGGTCGTGGTGGTCGTGGTGATGTCGACCGTGCCGAGCGCGATCGGCACCGTCGCCGCCCGACGACACGACGACTGCCACCCCGACGAAGGCGACCAACGCGACGACGACACCGGCACCGACGGCAAGACGGCGCCGACGGTACACACTGGCTGCGACGGGCTGATTCACAAATGGCGACGGTAACGCGGTCACTCGGCCGGTGGGTCGGCGCTCGGCCCAGGAATTCGATTTCCCGTTCGGGTGGCTGGCGACCCAGTGATCGGGTGCCGACTTCTCCCGCCGTGTCTCCCAACGACGGAGGTCTCCGTGACCAGCATTGACGACAACGCCCGCATCGACGCGGTCCGGTCCGGAGCGCCCGCAACGACGACCGATCCCGCCGCCTCCGACCGAAACCGCGTCGCCACGCACCGGCTGCACCGATCGCCCGAGCCGACACGATGCCGCCGAGGCGCGAGACCGCCGTGCTGATGATCCGGGCGTGGATCGACCCCGTCGTCGACGAGACCGGCCACGACCCGCGCTCGCGCTACGTCGAGCAGTTCTGGCTCGGGGTGCTCGGTCCGACGGCAACCTGGTTGCTCCGACGTCTCGTCGCCGGGCTCGAACAACAGCCCGACGGCTACGAAATCGATCTCGACGTCACGGCGCGGGCGATGGGAATGTCGTATCGGGCGGGCCGATCGTCCCCCTTCTCCAAGGCGCTGCAGCGCTGCACGATGTTCGGCCTCGCCCACCAGACGAGCGACGGCATCGCCGTGCGACGACGGATCCCGACGGTCGCCCATCGTCACCTTCGACGGATGCCCGACGCCGTGCAACGAGCCCACGACGAATGGGTTCGCGCCACGATCGACGTCGACGAGCTCACTCGGGCACACCGACTCGCGCTCGCGATGCTCGACGTCGGTGACGACCCGGCGACGATCGAGCACCGTCTCGTCGCCATCGGCGTCGCCGACGCCGTCGCGGCCGAGGTCGCCGACAACGCGTGTCGGCTCTGACGGAGGTGGGGGCGAGTCAGGCGAGCCCGGCTCGTTGCCGCAGCATCGCCGCGTCGGTCACCTCGAGCTGCTTTCGGCCGATCGTGATCACACCGTCCTGTGCAGCCTGTCGGAGCAGCCGATTCGCAGTCGGACGCGTCAGCCCGGCCATCGACGCCACGTCCGACTGCCGCAACGGAATGACGCCATCACCGACGGCATCGAACTGCTCGGCAAGCCGCAGAACGCATCGATACAGCCGCTGCGAACCAGTCACGTAGCGGGCCTCCAGCAACTGGGTACTCGTCTCGCGGAGCCGATTGCTCAGCACCATGAGCAGGAACCGATCGACACCGGGACGGTCATCGCTGAGGCTCCTGAAGCTCGCTTCGTCGAGCGTGAGCGTCTCGACGTCGTCGATGGCCGTCACCGATGCGCTCCGGTCGCCGTCGCCGTGGATCAACGCCTGCTCGCCGAAGGTGTCGCCGGGCTGCAGGACGTCGATGATCGAGACGTCACCGAGCCGCGTCGTCAGCCGGATCGCCACGTGGCCACGGTCGAGCATGTGGAACGCACCGGCGCGATCACCCTCGTGGAAGATGGTGTCACCGCGGGCGTATGTCCGGCGTCGAGTCACAGACCGAAGGCTGCGTTCGTCGAGACCGGCCTCGGCCCCCAACGCCCGCCAGTGGAGTCTCGCTCGCGATGGGTCTCCCAGCTCGTCCACGTCAACCGACGCTACTTCGACCGCCGACGCCACGCGCCGGTGCAGCGCCGCCGCACCGCCAGGTCGTCGTGCTGTGTCACCACCGACACACAACGGGTGTGCCACGCGCGACTGTGCTGCGAGCTCCACACACGAACGATGGACGCATGGGATGCCCGACGATCACGAGCGGCGAAACCGACCCGAACCCGGCGACTGGCCAGGCCTGCAATCATCGTCCCGGCAGTCGTGGCAGTGCGTTTCCCGTCAGCGGCATCGCATGGTCGTTCTGCAATCTGATGCTCTTGGCTGCGGTCGTGATCGTGTTCGGCTCCGAAACACAGGATGGGCCGAGCCAGGTCGAGCCGCTCACTCAGGCGACTGCGCAGGCGATCTCCCCGACGGCTTCCCCGACGATTTCCCCGACGGCCTCCCCGACGATTTCCCCGACGGCCCCTCCGACGGCCTCCTCCGGTGTGGATCGGACCACGACGTCGTGGTCGGCGCCAGAACACCGGCCGGTTCGATTCACCACCGCGGTGAGTGTCACCGGTGATCAGGGCGCGGAAGGCGAGAGCCGCCGGCACCCGGCTCCGGGGAACACAGCTCGAAGCGCATCACGCCAGCGCACCGAGACCGAGACCGAGACCGAGACCGAGAAGATCGTCCCGCTCGTTCGCCCGGTCGTGATGCTCTATGGCGACTCACTTGCGTGGGAAGCGCGACAGGTCTTCGAAAACGCGCTCGCCGACCAACCCGTGGAGGTGGTCACCCGCACCTTCGGAGGCACGGCGATCTGCGACTGGCACGACGAGATGACCGAGGACGCAGCGACGCTCCGACCAGGCCTGGTCGTCATCGAGTTCGTCGGGAACAACTACACATCGTGCATGCAGGATCCGGCAGGTGATGCCTTGGTCGGTGCAGCCCTGGTCGACCGCTACACCGCTGACGCAGAAACCGCCATCGCGACGTTCGCGTCCATCGACGCGCAGGTCGTGCTCGCCGGGGCTCCGATCGCACGACCGGCGACGGCCACGCTCGACCTGCACCATGCGCCACTCAACGTCGTGTACGAGGAGCTGGGCTCGACGTCTCGACGGCGTCCGCTACGTGGACGCAGGCGCATCGATACTCGACGACGGCGAAGTGGACCGCCACGCTGCCATGCCTCCGGACTCGAGCCGTGCGCCGGACGCGAGCGCCGACTCGGGCGCCGCGATCAACGTCGGTTCGTGCTCCGGACGGGCTGCACTTCTGCCCGGCGAGCGCCGAGGCGGACCGCGGGGTCACCGGCGATTGCCCGGTGTGGTCGAGCGGGGCATTCCGGTACGGGACAGCGCTCGCCCGGCCGGTGCTCGAGAGCCTCGCTGCGACGGAGCGATCGCCGGGCAGTGCGTGACCACCGACCGACACTTCGGCGACCGAGCTCGCGCTACGAGGCGGCCGGCGGCGTGAAGTTGCAGGCGAGGTCGATCAGCAGGCGGGTGCCGAAACCGGTCGCGCCCTTCGAGTAGATGCCCTGGTCGCCGTCGACCTTCATCGGACCGGCGATGTCGAGGTGGGCGTACGGCACGTCGCCGGTGAACTCCGACAGGAAGATCGTCGCCGTGATCGTGCCGGCGTACGGGCCACCGATGTTGCGCATGTCGGCGACGACCGAGTCGAGCAGCTTGCGGTAGCGCTTCGTCTCGAGCGGCAGCTGCCAGGTCGGCTCGTCGATCTTCTCGCTCGATGCCTTGACCGCATCGACCCACTCCTGATTCGTCCCCAGCAGCCCGGCGATCTCGGGTCCCAGTGCCCCGAGCACCGCGCCGGTGAGCGTCGCGATGTCGACGATCGCGTCGGGCTCCTCCTCGACGGCGAGCGACAGGCCGTCGGCGAGCACGAGGCGACCCTCGGCATCGGTGTTGTGGATCTCGACGGTCTTGCCGTTGCGCATCGTCAGCACGTCGCCGAGCTTGAGCGCCGACCCCGACGGCATGTTGTCGGTGCACATCAGCCACGCGGTCACCTTCGACCGACAGCCGAGCGCCTTCAAGCGACGACATCGCCGAGAGCACCGCGGCCGCCCCCGACATGTCCATCTTCATCACCTGGTGGAAGGCATCGCTCGGCTTGAGGCTGATCCCGCCGGAGTCGTACATGATCCCCTTGCCGACCATCGCGAGGTGACCCTTCGGGTTCCGCGGCGAGTAGGTGAGCTTGACCATCCGCGGCGGCTCGGTCGACCCACGGTTGACGCCGATGATGCCGCCGCAGCCCATCGCCGCGAGGTCGTCCTTGTTGAACACTTCGACGGTCAGCCCGGCGTCGGGACCGAGTTCGACCGCCTTCGCGGCGATGTCCTTCGCGTTCAGGTAGGTCGGCGGGGTGTTCGCCAGCTCGCGGGCGAACGCCGCCGCACCGGCGATGACCCGGCCGGCTTCGGCACCCCGCTCGACGCCCTTCGCCCGCTTCGAGCCCGCGACGACGGTGAGCGGTGGCCAGCTTCGAGCCGGCATCGTCGGCGTTCTTCAGGCCGACGTAGCGGTACGACGCGAGCAGGACCCCTTCGACGACCGCCCGGCCGGCGTCCTCGGCATCGACGCCGGCGACGTCGGCCAGGTTCGTCGCCAGATGCTCGAACTTGGACGCCGCTCGGGCGAAGCCGGCGGCGGCGGACCGCAGTCCGTTGGCATCGATCTCCCCGACGTCACCGATGCCGATCGCCACGAGCAGACCGTCGCCGTTCGGCACCGTGAGGATCTGCCCGGCCTTGCCCTCGAAGCCGTTGGCGCTCAGCGCCGCACGGCTCATCCCGAGCTGGCGCGGCACCGACCCCTTCGTCGCGACCGCGTACCCGACCGCGTCCGCCCCCGATCGGGACGGACCGTGCGGTCGACACGGTCACGGACTGAACGGCAGCGCTGGCATCACTCATGGCCGGACAGTCTGGCGCACGCCGCCACCGCGACACCACCAACGGTCGTCTTGCCCCGTGCCGACGGGGGTGTAGGTTCTGTCACAGGTCGCCGACAGGTGGCCGTCGTGAACAGACGACGGTGCCACATCGGCACCTGCAAGGGGAGACATGATGCAGAATCACGACCAGACGGGCACTCGTGCCACTGGTGGCACTTGCGATGTTCGGTGCAGCCTGCACGAGCGACGACGACGGCAGCACCGCCACGCGACGGCACCGATGGCGCCGACACCACCGAGGCCACCGACGCACCCGACGGCACCGATGCAGCCGACGGGCGACCGACGCACCCGACGACACCGTCGAGGTGGTCCAGAGCGACGGTTCGACGCTCGCCGCAGTCCAGGACGCCGGCGTGGTGCGCTGCGGCACCCGCGACGCACTGGCCGGGCTTCGCCGTCCTCGACGCCGGAAGGTGACCACGTCGGCTTCGACAGCGACTTCTGCCGCGTGATCGCCGCTGCGGTGCTCGGCGACGCCGAGGCGGTGGAGCACGTCGACCTCGAGACCAGCGACCGCTTCACCGCACTGCAGTCGGGCGAGATCGACGTGCTCGTGCGCAACACCACGTGGACCGCAAGCCGCGACGGCGGCGAGGGCGCCACCTTCGTCACGCCGACGTTCTACGACGGCCAGGGCATCATGGTCGGCACCGACAGCGGATTCGCTGCGATCACCGACCTCGACGGTGTGATCGTCTGCGTCGCGCAGGGCACGACCACCGAGGGCAACGCCGCCAACGAGGCCGCCCGTCTCGGACTGACGTGGGAGGTTCGCGCGTTCGAGGACACCGACCTGATCCAGGAGGCGTTCATCGCCGGCCAGTGCGATGCGTGGTCGTCGGACCGCAGCCAGCTCGTCTGCCTTGCGCAGCGAGTTCCCGGACGGGCCCGACGCGCTGACGATCCTGCCCGACGTGTTCTCGAAGGAGCCGCTCGCCCCGGCGGTCGCCGACGGCGACACCGAGTGGGCACAGGCCGTCAACTGGGCCATCCTCGCGACGATCCAGGCCGAGGAGTTCGGGATCGACTCGACGAACGTCGACACGTTCGCCGACACCGACGACGTCACGATCCAGCGCTTCCTCGGCCTCGAGGTCGAGGGAGACGACGGCGCTGCCGTGCTCGATCCGGGTCTCGGTCTGCCGACCGACTTCGCCTTCCAGGTCGTGAGCCAGGTCGGCAACTACGGCGAGATCTTCGAAGAGCACCTCACCCCGCTCGGACTCGAGCGGGGCATCAACTCGCTCTGGACCGACGGCGGGCTGCTCTACGCGCTCCCGTACCGCTGACGACATGACGTCTGATCCGCGCCGGTCACGGGATGTCACGGGCTCGCGCCCGGGTCTCGTGACCGGCGCGGTCGGTACTCGGGTTCCGCTCTGGCGGGACATCCGAGTACTCAAGTGGCTCGCCCAGCTCGTCGTCGTCGGGCTCGTGGTCGCCCTGGTGATCTGGCTGTACGGCAACTACCTCGACAACGCCGCTGAGCAGAACATCCCGACCGATTTCGGGTTCCTCGACAACCCGGCCAGCTTCCAGATCACCGGCAACTCACTCTCGGCAAATGCCGCCGTCCGCGACGCGATCTACCAGGGGCTGCTGAACACGCTGCGGATCTCCGTCGCCGGCATCATCGCCGCCACCATCCTCGGCACGCTCATCGGCATCGCCCGGCTGTCGAACAACTGGATCGTCAACAAGCTCGCGACCGTCTATGTCGAGGCGGTCCGCAACGTGCCGCTCGCGCTGTTCGTGGTTGCCGGTCTGCTCGTGGTGGTGCTCGGCGTGTTCCCGACCATCCAGGATGCGTGGGATCTCGGCGGACTGGCCATCGTCTCCAACCGCGGCGTCGCGGTGCCCTGGTTCAACGGGTCCGGCGCGGGCCTGCTCCTCATCGGTCTGGTCGGTGCCGTCGTCGCCTGGGGCGTCGCTCGCTGGCGCGGGTCGGTGTCCGACCGCACCGGCGCCCTCCCCCGAACGGGACTCTGGGGCGGGCGGTGCCTTCCTGATCGTGCTCGCCATCGGCTGGATCGCGTTCGGCTACTCGTGGACGCTCCCCGACATCGAGGGTCGTCAGACCGTCGGCGGCATCCGCGTCGACCCGTCGTTCTTCGCGCTGTTCTTCGCGCTCGTGATCTACACCGCCAGCCACATCGCCGAGATCGTCCGCGGCTCGATCCAGGCCGTGCCCAAGGGACAGGGCGAGGCCGCCGACGCGGTCGCGCTGAGCGGCTTCCAACGGATGTGGTACGTGATCCTCCCGCAGGCGTTCCGGATCGCCATCCCGCCGATCGGCAACCAGTACCTCAACCTGATCAAGAACTCGTCGCTCGGCGCCGCGATCGGGTACTACGACCTCACCCTCGTCGCCCAGACCACGGTCGGCAACGGCTCTCCCGCGGTGCCGGTGTTCACGCTCACGATGGTGATCTACATCGCCATCTCGCTGGTCACGTCGGTGATCGTCAACTTCGCCAATCGCCGATTCACGCTGGTGGAACGATGACCGACACCGTCGAGTCCACCCCGTCGCCGATGCCATCGTCGACCAAGCGGCCACCGTCGTCGCGGATGGGCGCCGTGGCGTGGATGCGCCATCACCTCTTCCGCAGCCCGGCTCGACGCCGTGCTCACGATCGTGTTCGGCGCCCTCAGCGTCTGGCTGCTGTACAAGACCGCTGTCGTTCGTGTTCATCACCGGCCGCTGGGACATCATCCGCGTCAACCTCCGGCTGCTGATGATCGGTCGTTTCCCCGAGGCCCACGAGCTGCGACTCGTCGTCACCGTGATCGCGCTCGCCGGTTGGGCCGGCCTGCTCGGCGGATTCGTCCGCGGGCGCCAGATCCGCAGCGGCCGCGTGAGCGACGACCGGTTCACGCACCGCTCGGGCGCTCGACATCGTCACCCGCCTCTGGATCCCGGGGCTGCTCGTGCTGCTGCTCCTGCTCCTTGCCGGCACCAGCGGGCCGTGGATCATGGTCGGGTGCCGCCATCGTTGCGGCCGTGATCGGACGGGTCATCGGCCCGTTCCTCGGTCGCCGCACCTTCGGGCCTGCCGGGTCGGCGGTGCTGTTCGTCGCGTTCGGCGCCGTGCCCGTCGGGTTGTACTTCTACGTCGTCACCGCGGTCGGCTTCGATGACTGGGGCGGGTTCATGCTCAACCTGTTCCTCGCCGTGTGTTCGATCGTGCTCTGCTTACCCGCTCGGCATCCTGCTCGCGCTCGGCCGTCGATCGACGTTGCCGCTCGTGCGACTGGTGTCGACCACCTACATCGAGATCGTCCGGGGCGCACCGTTGTTCGTGCTGCTGCTGCTGGCCAACGTGGCACTCGGGTTCTTCGTCCCCGACACGCCTGACGCCGTCCACCTCGACTCGGGCGATCGTCGTGTTCACGCTGTTCACGGCGGCCTACATGGCCGAGATCATTCGCGGAGGCCTGCAGTCGGTGCCACGCGGGCAGGTGGAGGCAGCAAAGGCGGTCGGGCTGAGCCCGGTTCGCCAGACCGGCTACATCGTGTTGCCACAGGCGCTCCGCAACGTGATTCCGGCGCAGATCGGACAGCTGATCAGCCTGTTCAAGGACACGACGCTCGCCGGCATCGCGATGGGGCTGTTCGAACTCCTCAACGTCGCCGGCGCGATCCCGGCCCAGGAGCAGTTCCGTGGACAGGGCCTGATCGGCGAGACGATCACCTTCGCCGCCCTCATGTTCTGGATGGTGTCATACACGATGAGCCGGGAGAGCCAGCGGCTCGAGAAGCGATTGGGAGTAGGGGACAGATGACAGATCAGCACAACGCCGCGTCGGTGTACGCCGACGCCACCGCAATGACCGGCACCGGCCAGGCGATGATCGAGCTGGAACACGTCGACAAGTTCTTCGGCAGCTTCCAGGCACTCGCCGACATCAACGTCAAGGTCGCGAGCCAGGAGGTGGTCGTCGTCATCGGGCCGTCGGGCTCGGGCAAGTCGACGATGATCCGGTGCATCAACCGGCTGGAGGAACACGACGCCGGGCGGATCGTCGTCGATGGCACCGAGCTGTCCAACGACATCCGCAACATCACCGAGATCCGCCGGGAGACCGGCATGGTGTTCCAGAGCTTCAACCTGTTTCCGCACCTGAGCGTGCTCGACAACGTCATCGCTGGCGCCGCGCAAGGTCCGCAAGATGCCCAAGGCAAAGGCAGAGGAGCTGGGGATGGAACTGCTCACCCTGGTCAAGATCCCCGAGCAAGCGAAGAAGTACCCGGGCCAGCTCTCCGGCGGGCAGCAGCAGCGGGTGGCGATCGCGCGGTCGCTGGCGATGAAGCCGAAGGTGATGCTGTTCGACGAGCCCACGTCGGCGCTCGACCCGGAGATGATCGGCGAGGTGCTCGACACGATGAAGGAGCTGGCGTCGTCCGGCATGACGATGATCGTGGTCACCCACGAGATGGGCTTCGCCCGCGAGGTGGCCGACCGCGTGGTCTTCATGGCCGACGGTCAGATCGTCGAGGTCGGTACCCCCGAGCACTTCTTCGAGAATCCCCAGGAGGAACGCACCAAGCTCTTCCTCTCCCAGATCCTCTGAGATCGCGCCTGGGCGGGACCGTCCCGAATCACGTCATCGGGCCGGCGCACGTCTGGCCAGCACGACATCGCGGATGATCGTGCGATCGACGTGATGTTCGAACCCGGCGGTGGCGACCTGGTCGAATCCGGCGGCATCGAGCACCGCTGTCATGTCGGTCCCGCTCAGGCTCCTGACGTTCCACGACAGCGCCACCGATCCCCCCGTGCGGATCTGCTCCGGCCACCGGCCCGCCACGTTCGTGACGAGCTCGGCGACCGAGGTCGGCGCGCGGCCGCCCACCGATCGGGCCTGGTGTTGGATGCCGTACGGCAGATCGCTGACGATCATCGCGTGGCGACCAACCGGCACCGAGGCATCGTCGGCGGGCGCGTTGAACGTCGTGACGTCGGGTGAGCGCTTTGCGGCGAGACCCTCGCGATCGGTCGCCACGGTGAAGTCGAAATGCCGGCTCTCGCTGTGCAGCTTCTTGTATCGCTGGAGCTTGTGGGGATAGCGGTTGCTCTTGGCCCACTGCTCCAGGAAGGTCGCATACTCGTCGAGCGCTCGACGGTCGACATCGAGGCCGGTGGCACGGGCTCCGTACAGCAGCGCCCAGTTGAGCGTGGTGCCGCGGCCGCACATGGGGTCGAGCACCGACCGGTCGTTCTCGGCCATCGAGACGTCGGTCGCGCGCGCCACGTTCAGCATCAACCGCGTGAGGCGCTCGCTCGTCTTGCCCTTGTAGCGCTGTGTCGTCACGAGTTCGGTGCCGAACTCGAGTCGCTCGCTGAGTGGGAGCGGCTCGAGCGACTGCGCCGAGTGTTCGACGAAGACGGCAGCAGTTGCGGAGAGCATTGCCAGTTGCTCGACGAGCGGCTCACGCTCACCGTGGTGTTCGAACCGCAGCGAAGAGGTTCGGCCCTCCTCGATGCACGAGATCTCGGTGCCGGGAGCGTCGAGTCGATGCGTGAGCACGACGTCGAGCTCGGCGGCCGCGATCGCTCCGAGGGACTTCGTGAAGACCCGGTTCAGGTCGGTCTCGAGATAGATCCGAACAATCATCTGGCGCGAGGGTAGGGCGCGGTGTGCCAACTCGACGCGTCGAGGGCGTACGCGGGTCGCAGACGGTTCAGTCGGGAACGCCGAGGCAGACAGCGATCGGGTTCCCGTGACGGAACAGCGTCACGGGACCGTCTTCGCTGACCACGAACGCCACCGTGTGTTCGTGGTCCCACGTGTACCGCGCCGCCGAACGGTGGCGCATCCCGGCTTCGAGGTGGATGGCGGACTCCGACGCCACCGAACTCCGCAGTCCGACACCGAGCATCCCGACATCACCGTTGGCGCGCGACGAGTGTCGCCAGGTCGGTCTGCGCCAGCACGGCGAACAACGCCGGGTAGTGATGACGCTCGAGCACCGACAGGTTCGGTGATGGCAGCGCAGCGCTCAGGTCGAGCCCGTGGTCGTCGTGGTCGCGAGGGTCGAGGTCGAGCAGGAAGGTCGCACCGATGCGGGCCGGGCTGAGCCAGTGCACCGCCAGATCGAGCAGGCCCTGAAGGAGCGCCCGCGGCGCCTCCGGCACGGCCGTGCGGACCGACGGGAGATAGACCCGCGCCGACGGCCGATGGCGCCATCGGTGGCCGTTCCACTCGACGACACCGGTTGGCGTGAAGACGCGACTCACGCCCATCACCGTGCGTTGCACGATGGCAGCTCCGGTCGCCTGCTCGATCTCGACGAGGTCCGCTTCGTACTGGATCGTCCGTCGGAAGCACGCGAGTTGGGTGGTGCCGTCGGCGCTCCGGACGACGAACGAGGATCGACCGTCGGAGAACCGACGGGCCTGATCGATCGGCATGTCGAGGTCGAGCAGCTCGACGAGGTTGTCGATCTTGATCAGCGAACGCTCACCCGGCAGGACGAACGATCCGTAGATCAGCGAGCGGTTCTCGAACACCGGAGGGCGCCACGCGTGTTCGAGCTCGGTGAGGAGCAGATCGACTTCGTCCGGGCTGCCGGGCAGCGTGATGTCGTCATCGGCGAGCTCCTCACGCAGCCGTTCGTGCGCTCGCGTCAGCTCGGTCACCTCCTGGACGTTATCGACGATGCCGTCGGTGACCGGCAGACCGGGGCGCTGGATTCACGCCGCTGCGAGCGTGTCGGCGACCGCGTTGACCGCTTCGGTGAACTTGCTGTTCATGCCCGCCTTGACGCCGACACCCATCGCGTCGCCGACATCGATCGTGACGAGTGTGCCGTTGTCGGTCGATGCGAAGGCGGCCTGAGCCCGCACCGGCAATGTCGAGGCCGACACGAACCAGCCACCGACGAGTCGCATGAGCAGCTGGGATCCGAACTTCGCGACGAGGACCCCACCCTCGTCGGTGACCGTGCCCTTCCGGTTCGTCATCGCGCGCCTCAATCGTTCGCGGGCCTCGTCGAGAGCACAGGACATGGTGATCTGCCGGGTCGTCGTGATGGTGTTGGATGCCATGTGGGCCAGCCTCGCTCGTCGACGTCAACCAGACGTGAACCGGGGCCACCTTCGGGGGCGTTGGCCGGCTCAGGTGGGCAGGGACTGCGCCCAGGCGGCGGCCAGGGCGGCGTAGCGGCCGCCGAGCTCGACGAGTTCGTCGTGCGTGCCGAGTTCGGCGAGCAGACCGCCGTCGATGACGGCGATGCGGTCGGCGTGCTGGATCGTCGACAGACGATGCGCCACCACGATCGTGGTGCGCCCGACCATCAGACGGTCGAGCGCCTGCTCGACGATCGCCTCGGTCCCGGGGTCGAGGCTGCTCGTGGCCTCGTCGAGCACCAGCACGGCAGGGTCGACGAGCGCCGCCCGCGCCAGCGACACCAGTTGGCGCTCACCCGCCGAGAGGCGCGAGCCACGCTCGCGAACCTCGGTGTCGATGCCGTCCTCGAACGAGTCGAACCGATCGAGCGCGCCGATCGCGTCGAGCGCCTCCCGCAGTTCGTCGTCGGTCGCGTCGGCACGGGCGATGCGGACGTTGTCGGCGATCGACCCACCGAACAGGAAGCCCTCCTGCGGCACGACGACGACGCGCTGGCGCAGCGAGTCGAGCGTGGCGTCGCGGAGGTCGATGCCACCGAACGAGATCGTGCCCTCGGTCGGGTCGTAGAGCCGGGCCATCAGCTTGGCCACGCGTCGACTTGCCGGCGCCCGTCGGCCCGACGAGCGCCAGGCGTTCACCGTCGGCGACCGAGATCGACACGTCGCGCAGCACCGGCGTGTCGGTGCTCGGGTAGCGTGAATCCGACGCCGTCGACGATCAGGTCGCCCGCTCGGGCAGCTCCTCGTCGCCGCCCTCGATGTCGGGCTCGGTGTCGAGGATGGTGAAGAGCTTGTCGAGCGCCGCGGCCGACGACTGCACGGTGTTGTACAGCTGCGACAGCTGTTGGACCGGCTCGAACAACTGGGCGAGGAGCAACACGAACGGCGATGACCGTGCCGATGGTGACGTCGCCGCGGCCGACGAGCCAGCCGCCGATGCCGATCGCCAGGCCGGTGGAGAAGATGCCCGAGCGCCTCGACCAGACCGAAGTACCAGGTCGACACCCGGATGCTGTGGACGTGGGACTGGTACAGCGACCGGTTCGACGCCACGAACTGGCGGGTCTGCTCCTGCTCCTGGGCGTAGGCCTGGACGACCCGGACGCCGGCGATGCCCTCCTGGAGCTCCGACAGGTTCTGGCCGACCCGCTCGCGCACTTCGAGGTAGGCGGCGTTCGAGTCGCGCTGGAACTTGCGCGAGGCGACGATGATGATCGGCATCACGAGCAACGCGGCGATCGTGAGCTGCCACGACAGGCTCAACATCAGGACGAGCGCGAGCACGATCAGGAACACGGCGGCCACGAACTGGAGCAGCCCCCACTGGACGAGTTCGGCCATCGATTCGATGTCGGCGGTCATCCGCGAGATCAGCACACCCGACTGGTAGCGGTCGAAGAACCCGAGCGACTGACGCTGGATGTGGTCGAACGTGCGGACGCGCAGCGCGCGGAGGAACCCCTCGCCGGCGCGGTTGATGAAGATGTACTGCTGGCGGGCGGCGAGATACGCCATCGCCACCACGCCGATGTAGGCGAACACGGCGTTGCGCAACGTCGTCGTGTCCTTCATGTCGATGCCGTTGTCGATGCCGTACCGGACGATCACGGGACCGAGCAGCAGGCCGAGCGTCGACAGCAGGACGAAGCCGAGCGCGGCGAAGATCGTTCGGCGGAACGGCATGGCCATGCCGATCGCCCGACGCAGGACCTGTCTTGGTCGCCTCCTTGTCGAGCTTGTCCTCGTCGGTGAGGCCGCCCATCCGGAACATCAGTCGCCACCCACCGGCGTCGCGACGTCGGCAGACGCCGCGCCGGACAGTTCGCCGCGCTCGTCCTCGTCGGACTGCTCCATCGCTGCGAGGACGTCGCGGTACCGGGGCTCGGTGGCCAGCAGCTCGTCGTGCGGGCCGCGCGCGATGACCCGACCACGGTCGAGCAGGACCACCGTGTCGGCCAGCGCGATGGTGCCGGGACGATGGGCGATCACGATCGTGGTGCGCCCCGCCATCACCGTCGCCATGGCGATCGCGGATCTCGTGCTCCTTCGACGGGTCGACCGCCGACGTCGCGTCGTCGAGCACCAGGATCCGCGGGTCGGCCAGGATCGCACGAGCGATCGCGATGCGTTGTCGCTGGCCGCCCGACAGCGAGAAGCCGCGTTCGCCGAGCATCGTGTCGTAGGCGTCGGGGAGACCCATGATGAAGTCGTGGGCGCCGGCCGAGGCGGGCGGCCCGCTCGACTCGCTCGGCGCCGGCCGTCGGGTCGGCGAACGCGATGTTCGCCCGCACCGTGTCGTGGAACAGGAGCGTGTCCTCGAACACGATGCCGACCGCACGCCGCAGCTCGTGCAGGCTGAGCTCGCGGATGTCGACGCCGTCGATCGAGATCGAGCCCGCGTCGACGTCGTAGAACCTGACGAGCAGCCGCACGACGGTCGACTTGCCCGAACCGGTCGCTCCGACGATCGCAACCGATTCGCCCGCGACCATGTCGAGATCGAAGCCGTCGAGCACCGGGCCACTCGTCTCGGTTTCGCTGACCATCGTGGGATACGTGAACTCGACCCCGCGAAACGCGATGGCGCCGAATCCGGCGGTCGGCTCCGGGCCGACGGCAGCCGGGAGCTCGACCGGGTGCTCCGGATCGCGCACCTGGGGCGAGGTGTCGAGCACCTCGTTGACCCGCCCGAGCGCGGCGGCCGCCCGCTGTGCGAACGCAATCGTCATCCCGATCATTCGCAGCGGCCACACCAGCAGTGCCACGTAGACGTTGAACTGGACCAGCGCACCGAGCGTGAGGTCGCCGTTGATCACCTGGTTGCCACCGAACCACAGCACGGCGATCAGCCCGATCTGCGGAAGCAGCTCCATCGCCGGCAGGATACTTCGCTCGGATCCGAGCGGCCTTGATCGACTCCCGCCGGATGTCGTCGGCCTCGATGCGCAGCTTCTCGGCCTGCACCCGCTCGGCGCCGAAGCCCTTGACGACGCGGACGCCACCGACGGTCTCCTCGACGACGGTCGCGAGCTCGGCCTGCTCGGCCTGGACGGCGAGCACCGCGGGATGGATGGCGCGCGAGAAACGACTCCCGGCGACCTGGATGAGCGGCAACGAGGCGAGCGCCAGCAACGCCAGCTGCCAGTCGGTGACGAACAGGATGACCGTGACCGCGAGTGATCATCGCGAGGTTCGACAGCGTGATCGGGATCATCACGACGAACATCTGGATCTGGTTGAGGTCGCTCGACGAACGGCTCATCAGCTGACCGGTCTGGGCCCGGTCGTGATAGCCGATGTGCAGCGACATGATGTGGCCGAACAGCCGCTCGCGCAGCCGCGTCTCGGTCCACCGGGCTTCGCGGAAGGCGTAGAACCGGCGGAACGCGGTGAAGAACCCGGCGAACAGCCCGGCGATCGCGATGAGGCCGGCCCACAGCCAGAGCATCTCGCCGTCGCGGATGCCGCGGTCGATACCGAACCGGACGAGCATCGGCGACGCGACCTTGCCGACCGTCCACGCCAGGCCGATCAGCGTGCCGATCAGCAGATTGCGTCGCTGTGCCCGCAACGTCTCCCACAGCAGCGGCCAGGTGGAGACCGGTGCGTGATGAGCGTCGGAAGCGGGCATCCGGGGTCAGCCGAGCAGTTCGGCGACGCGGCCCTTTCGGACGTCCGATGATCGCGGTGTCCGGAGTGACCACCAGCGGTCGCTGGAGGAGTTGCTTGTGCTTGACGAGGATGTCGACGATCTGGTCGACGGTGGCCACGTCGTCGTCGGTCAGCTCGAGCTTCTTGAACTTGCTGTCACGACGCACGAGGTCGGTCGGCGGATCCTCGAGCTTGGCGATGATCTCGCGCAGCGTCGCCGGCGTCCGGCGGCTCCTTGATGTAGAGCACGACCTCGTGGTCGACGCCCAGGTCCTCGGCAATGCGCACGGCATTGACGGAGGAGTTTCAATGCTGGTTGTGGTAGATCGTGACGTCCGACATGGCGGCGACACTATGCGACCGATGGACGAATCGACCGATCGATTGATCCCGCTCACTCGGTGTCGGTGGCGGCGGCGTCCTCGCAGGTACACCTCTTCGAGCAGGCCCGTCTGACACGTCGTACACGAACCCGCGGACGTGGTCCTTGTGCGTCACGAACGGCGTCATCTCGAGCCGCTTCATCGACTGGCGGACGTCGACGTAGGGATCCTCGAACGACTCGACCGCCCACCACGGCTTGAGCCCGAGCTCCGCTTCGAGCTCCGCCTTCAGCCCGTCCTCGGTCACCAGCTGGAGGCCGCAGTTGGTGTGATGCACGAGCACGATCTCACGGGTGCCGAGGAAGCGCTGCGAGAGGCACAGCGAGCGAATCGACGTCGTCGGTGATGACTCCACCGGCGTTGCGGATGATGTGCGCTTCGCCGTTCCCGAGACCGAGCATGGCGAAGATGTCCATCCGCGAGTCCATGCAGGTCACGATGGCCATCCGCCGCGTCGGCTTGACCTGCAGTTCGTGCGAGTCGAACGATTCGGCGAAGCGGCGGTTTCCGGAGATGAGTTCATCCGCGGTGGGCTCGAACTCGGCGGGGGCTGAGGATTGGGGAGCAGTCACGCCGTCAGTGTGACACCCCACGCGTAGGGTGCAACAAACCGACTCCTCCCCCATCACCCGCGGCACCCCGCCCCGACCCACTCTTGGGGGAACCATGACCCACTTCTGCAGTTCACATCGATTCCCGTCCGCCGATCGTGACCCGATCGACGACGTCACCGCCCGGTTGCTGTTCGATTCCGTACTCGCCGTCCCGCGACGCCCGGAGACGATCGTCGTGCTGCTCGACCACGATCGGCGCGGTCGCTCGATCATCAACGTCGACCAGACCGACGACCCCGACGCCGTGCTCGAGGTCGCGGAACTGAGCATTGCGCTGGCCGATGGGTCGCCGGCCATCGGCGGGGCGCTGATCGCGACGGTCCGCCCGGCGGGCCGCGACGATCTGGACGACGTCGAGCGCTGGCTCGATCTCGACGAACGCTTCGCACTGGCCGGGATCGAACTCGTCGAGTGGTACGTCTACGGCCGCACCGTGTCGAGGCCGCGGGTACTGTTCGGCGAACCCGAGCGGTGGGCGGCCTGAGCCACTCCGCATCGATCAGCTGCGTCGATCAGCTGCGTCGATCAGCTGCATCGATCAGCCGACACGTGCGCGGCGTTCCGCCGGGCTGAGTCGGAGCCCGGCCGAACGCAGCCGACGCACGAGTTCGCGGCTCTCCACGACCTGTGCCCCGGCGGCGATCAGGTCGTCGCGGTACTCCTCGGGGATGTCGTAGTGGTCACCCTGGAACCCGCGACGCGGGATCCCGACCCCGTCGGCGAAGTCGAGCAGTTCTTCGTACGACACGTCGGAGACCAGGTGACACCACTTCCGACCCCGGAACCACCAGCGAGCTTCGTCCATGAGGATCGCCATCACGCCGAGCATGGCACGCCGTGCCACACTCGTGCCGTGTCCACCACGACCGATCCCGACGACGGTGTGTCTCCATCGCTGCTCGACGAGGCCTGGCGGCGATACGTCTCGACCGATCCGACGCTGCTCGCTCGGCTCATCGGACGCCATCGCGAAAAGCATCGTCGGTATCCACACGGTTGCGCATGTCGAAGCCGTGACGGGCGCCGTCGTCGAAATCAGCACCACCGAAGACGTCGGCGACCTCCCTGCGGTCGTTGCGGCCGCGTTGTATCACGATGCCGTGTACGAGCCGGCCTCACCGGCGAACGAGCGGGCGAGCGCACGGCTGGCGCGGCGCGACCTCGCCACCCTCGGATGGGCGCAGGATCGGATCACACACGTCGCGCACATGATCGAGGCGACCACCGACCATCTTGCGCCCCCGGACCCGGATCACGCAGTCCTGTTCGACGCCGACCTCATGATCCTCGGCGCACCACCTGCCGACTACGCCTCCTACGTCGATGGCGTGCGGGCGGAGTACCGACATGTCGACGATGATGCCTGGCGGACGGGACGCAGCCGCGTGCTCGAAGCCTTCCTCACTCGTGAGACGATCTACGCGACGGCGACGGGACGGGCCCGCTGGGAGCGCGCCGCGCGAGCCAACCTCACGGCCGAACTCGCAGCGTTCAGCGAGTGATCGCCACGTCAGCGGCGACCGAGTCGACCGCAACGGACTCGGCCGCTCTCCGCTCGACGACCACGAACACCGCGCACGCGAACGCGGCCACGACACCCATCACGCCGATCGCCGGTCGCAGGCCCATCACTTCGGCGAGCAAGCCGAGCGGCAGCGCGGCGATCCCGAAGCCGGCGAAGCTGAGCATCAGCAGGGACTGCACGCGCCCTCGGTGCCGTTCGTCGGACAGCGACAGCGCCAGCGTGTTCGAGAGCGACTGGTAACCCGTCGCACCGGCACCGACCACCCCGACCACGACGAAGGCGGCCCAGAACGTCGGGGCGGCGGCGAGCGCGACCACAGCTCCACCGAACACAGCGCCCGACATGACCATCAACTGCGCGGCGCGGGGCCCATCGGCGTGGCGTGCGATCGAGAGTGCCACCACGACCGCGCCGATCGCGCTCGCCGACATGAGCACTCCGACGTACCCGTCGCTGAGGTCGAACGTGTCCTTGACCAGCGCCGGGATGAAGGCGACGTAGTTGAACCCGAACATGATCACGAAGAACGAGCTCACGAGCAGCCGCCGCAACGCCGGATAAGCGGCGACGTACCGCACCCCGTCGGCGATGTCGGTGAGCGGGTTGCGCCCGGTCGCCTGCCGGGTCACCGCTCCGTCAGGGCAACGCAGGAGCTGCACGAACGCAGCAGCCGAGAACACGGCGCTGACGAGGTAGGCGCCACCGATCCCGAAGAACGCGATGCCAGCGAGCATCCCGGCGAACGCCGGCGCGAAGACGCGGGTGCCGTTGAGACTCAGCATCGACAGCGTGATCGCGTTGCCGAGCTGCTCCGGACCGACGAGCTTGGCGGCGAACGCAACGCGCGCCGGGCCGTAGAAGCCGAAGGCGAGACCCTGGGCGACCGATGCCACGAGCAGCATCCAGTACTGCACGACATCGGTGACCACAACGAGGCCCATGCCGAACGCCCCGAGCAACAGCACGGACTGACTGACCAAGAGCACGCGCCGATTGGGCAAGCGATCCGAAGCGACTCCTCCGAGGGGTGTCGCGACCAGCATGGTCACACCGAAGCAGAGGTACACGAGCCCGAGCGCTCCCTCCCGCTCGGTGAGGTCCCAGGCGAGGACCCCCCGCAGCAGGAACTGCATCTGCACCGAGAGGAACGCCAAGGTCCCGGCGAACCACAGTCGTCGATACCCGACGACGTGGAGGGACGAGAAGGCGCTCCCGCTCGAGCTGGGGCGCCCGTCAGCGGACGCCGGGCTCAATCGTCGCTCGAGCGCCGGGGACGCTTGACCGGGATCGGGATCAGCGCCGGCTCGGGCTTGCGCTGACCCGCCACGATGCCGCCGACGACCGCGGCGGCGGCTCCAGCAGCAACGATGATCTCGATCAGCACGACCTCGACGGTACCGCATCGGAGGGGGTTTGGACAGTTGTGCGACGATCTCGACCAACAGTTCATGGCGTGATTCGCGCCGTTTCGAGGGGCCGATCGCCTGGCAGACTGTTCCGATGGGTGATCTTCAGACGATGCCGCAGGTCGATCTCGACACGATCACCGACGAAGAGACCGAAACCGGCGAGCCGACCTCGGCGCACATCGTCAAGGCGGGCCCGGGTGAGAACGGCGCCGGGCTCGTCCTGGAGGCCCGGATCATGGGCACCCCGGTCGAGGCCCTCTGCGGATTCGTCTGGGTCCCCTCGAAGGATCCCAAGCAACTGCCGGTGTGCCAGCAGTGCAAGGACATCTACGAGATGTACAAGTCGTTCAGCGACAACGTCAACCGCGACACTCCCGTCGACTAGACCGACGCTCGAACATGTCCCCGTTGCGGATCCGCCAGGCCGTGCGCGCCGTGCTGACCACACCCGATCACTCGATCCTGCTCGTCCGCTTCGAGTTCCCGACGGCGACGGTGTGGGCGCTGCCCGGCGGTGGCCTCGATGCCGGCGAAGACCACGTGACGGCGTTGCATCGCGAACTCCACGAGGAGGTCGGTCTCGTCGACATGGAGATCGGTCCACACGTGTGGACGCGCGAGCAGATCGTCGAGTTCGTCGACGGCGATTGGGACGGCCAGCGCGACCAGTACCACCACGTGCCGGTCGCCGAACGGTTCGACCCGATGCCGGCGATGCCGTGGGAGCAACTCAACGCAGAGCGGATGCACGAGATCCGCTGGTGGTCCGTGGACGAGATCGATGACGCCACGTCGGACGGTATCCGCTTCGCTCCAGGCCGCCTCGGGGAGTTGATGCGACGCCTCGCGAGCACCGGTCTTCCCGACTCCCCCATCGACACCGGCGTCTGATCGGGCTGCCGTCAGATACAGCTGCCCTCGTCGAACTCGTCCACGAAACCGACTTCCTCGACCTCTCCGTCGGCGGTCATCTCGGAGTACGTGGTCCGCGCGGTGACCGGCTCACAGGTCCCGGTGAACCGGCGGTGTCAGGCCGTCGCGCAGTCGGAACCGGGTGGCTCGGCAACCGACTCCGACCGCAGCTGGTCGAATCGATCGAGATCGTGGTCGGTCACGGCCACAGCGGGCCAGCCCGAGGCACGGGTCGTTCCCGAGTCGGCGACAAGTCCCCCAATTGCCGGTCGCAAGATCTCGTCGAACGCGAGCTGTCGTCGAACGCCGGTGAGTTCGAGTTGGTGACAATCCGGTCGAGGTGCTTCGAACGCCACCCCGACCCGGACTGTCGCCGCGAAGACCTACGGCGTCGCTGGTACTCTGAACGTGTAGGTCCCAGCAAGGACGCAGTCCCGGCCTCCGTAGTTCACCCCGAGCATTGTCGTCTCACCATCGACCGCGATGTAGTGCCCGCTCTTGCTCAGGAGCGCACCCTCGTCGATGTCGTTGTCGACGAACGTCTCGTTGGAGTTGTTCGACACGACTTCCCGATCCGCCTTGGGGGTGTTGGTGAGCAGAAATCCCTCCGCCGCGCTGCCGTCGAAGCTGTCGTTTCCGGTCTGAACGACGTCGTCGTTCTGTGTGGTCTTGCCGAGGATCTGCACCTTGAATGTGCCGCCTCCTTGGTCGACGCAGTCGGCCACCAGTGACAGTGGTCCGGCGGCGCCGATTTCCTGGCTTTGTCCGCCATCGAGGTACAGGAAGAACGAAACGGGGTTCACCGGGCCGGTGGGGCCTGCTTCGTAGTAGCCCGCGACGTCGACCAACACTTCGCCGACCGTCCCTTGCACGTAGATGTTGACGGTGCCCGTCGCCGGAAGCTGGACGGTGACCGAGTTGGCGATGTTCGGACTGTCCGCACCCCAGTTGATGTTCGACGTGGCTGGAACCCCCGTCGAGTCACCGGGACGGATCGAGATGAATCCACGAGTCGACGGGCGCACCACGGTCACGTTCAACACGACCGATGTCGCGCCAGGAGGCACCACCTGGGTGCTGACCGCAGGAGCGTTGTTCGGCGGCTGCGTCGGAACCGTCCCCGTGACCTGAAGCGTCTGCGAGACTCCCGACACGAACGGCCCGGGCAGGCCGACGTCGGTGCGGGTGTCGAGAATCCGGGCCGGTGTGTCCCCGACGAACAACGACGGCGCACTCGGGGCGGCATTGACGGCGACCATCCCGCCTGCTCCGAGCGTGACCGCGACAGCGGCACCGATCGCGGCCCAGCGAGAGCGCCACGCACCTGCTCGCCGATTTCCATCTGCGTCCTTCATGACCTGACCCTCTTTCGGTTGTCCGACCCGCAACACGATTCGCGGGAGAGGTTCGATGGTAGTTCACCCCGTCTGCCTCGCTGAACAGAACTGGCCGACTCGAGAGGCGACCATCGCAGGGCTCTCGTGCCCGGCCGGCGGCCGACCTGCCCGCCGTCGACTCTCACGCGAAATCGTCCAACCTGTGGCAGGCTCGACGTCGTGAAGATCACCGACGTCACCACGTTCGTCATCAAGAACCCGCCGCCGGCGTTCGGCGGGAAATACTTCATCGTCGTCAAACTCACGACCGACACCGGCGTGGTCGGCTACGGCGAGATCTACGCGGCCACGTTCGGTCCGCACGTGATCGCCACGATGGTCGACGACGTGGCGGCACGCTGGGTCATCGACCAGGACCCGAATCGCATCGAGTTGATGTGGCGACGGATCTACTCGAGCGGGTACGCATTGCGGCCCGACCCGACGCTCGTCGGGATCATGAGCGGGCTCGAGATGGCCTGTTGGGACATCGTCGGCAAGGACGCCGGCAAACCGATCTACGACCTCCTCGGGGGCCGAGTCCACGACAAGCTGCGGACGTACACGTACCTGTACCCGAGCGCGGGCTACCGCGAGGTCTACACCAACCCCGAGCACGCAGCCGCCCGTGCAGCCAACGAGATCGAGCGCGGCTTCACCGCCCTCAAGTTCGACCCGGCGGGGCCGTACTCCGCGTTCGACGGGCACATGCCGAGCCAGGACGACATCGTCGCATCGGCACAGATGCTGGCGACCATCCGCGGCGCGGTCGGCCCGAAGGCCGACCTGCTGTTCGGAACCCACGGCCAATTCACCGCTGCCGGTGCGATCCGTCTCGCGCACGAATTGGAGCCGTTCGATCCGTTGTGGTTCGAGGAGCCGTGCGCGCCCGACCTGCCGCACGAGATGGCCCGCGTCGCCGCGCACACGTCGATCCCGGTCGCCACGGGCGAACGCCTGACGACGGTCTCGGAGTTCGCGGCACTCGGCCGCTACCAGGCGGCGTCGATCTGGCAACCGAACCTCGGCCGATGCGGTGGCATCCTCGCCGGCAAGAAGATCGCCGCGATCGCCGAAGCGAACGGCTGTCAGGTCGCGCCGCACCTCTACTCCGGGCCGATCCTCGGTGCCGCGAACATCCAACTCGCTGTGACCCTCCCCAACCTGCTGATCATCGAGGGAATCCGGGAGTGGGGCGGGTTCCATGCCGAGATCCTCAACACCCCGATCGTGTGGGAGAACGGGTACGTGATCCCGTCGCGGGAGCCCGGTCTCGGGGTCGAGTTGAACGAAGCTGTCGCGCTCGCCAACCGGTGGCCCGACGAAGCGGGGGGACCGCTCCACCTCTCGATGGTCCCCGACCCCGTCCGCTGAGCGCGTCATCTCGGCCGGTCGTCCGGGCCTGGCCGTCCGACGTGCAACTCTCCGAATCGGCACGCGACTTGGAAGAATGGTCACTCGCACGAGAGGGCACCATTTCATGATCGCGATCATCGGATACATCGACGTCGACCCGGAGGTGCGCGACGAACTCGTCGAGTCCACCGCCGACCTGCAGCGTTCGACGGAGAGTGACGAGCCGGGTTGCGTGGCCTACACGATCTGTGCGGATCCGGCGAACCCCGGTCGCATCCGGATCACCGAACTCTGGGAGTCCGCCGAGGCGCTCGACGCGCACTTCGAACACGCCAATTTCCGCGCCACCGGTGCGGCGCTCCGTGTGGTGACGCCGGTGGGCGGCTCGGTGGCCAAGTACCGGATCGACGCCGCCGACGACGTGCGCGGGCCGGACGGCAATGTGACCTCGGTGTTCCATTCGGCATCGGCCGACTGAGCCCCGACCCGGAGTGGGTCCGACCCGCCCCGCGTACGCTCGGAGTCGATGCCATACCTCGAGCCGGAGTTCCTGCCGTGGGACGGACGTCGGGTGCCGATCACGTTCGTGGGCGGCTATCTCGGTGCCGGCAAGACGACGGCGATCAACGAAGTACTCGCCGAGACCGACCGCCCGATTGCGGTGATCGTCAACGACGCCGGCTCGATCAACATCGACGCGGCGCTGATTCGCAAACGTTCGGGTGACACGATCGAGCTGACCGATGGCTGCGTGTGCTGCACATCGATCGAGGGGTTCGGTGCCGCCTTCGATCAGATCCGGGCACGGGCCGAACCGCCGGAACATGTGATCGTCGAGCTGAGCGGTGTCGCGGAGCCGGCCAACGTGGTTCCGTGGGGGTCATCAGCTGGGTTCCTCCTCGACGGCGTGGTCGTGGTCGCGGCGGTTGACCAACTCGTCGACGCTTCGATGCCGGAGTGGATTCGCGGGCACCTCGATCGTCAAATCGCCGAAGCCGACCTGTTGGTGCTGACCAAGACCGACCTCGCCGAAGCGTCCGCGATCGTTGCCGCGAGGGCCCGCCTGGACGAACTGGCTCCGGGCATCCCGTGCGTGGACGCGGGGATCGGGGAGCCGGGAGCACTCGGCCGGTTCCTCGCGCTCGGGGGCCATCGCGTCGGCGATGCGACGCGGGTCCCCGGTCCGACCCTGTTCGACCTGCACGAGACCAACACCGTCCCGGTCGACGGACCGCTCGACCGTGCGGGGATCGACGCGTTGCTCGACTCGCTGCCCCGCCATGTCGGCGGACACATCGCCCGCGCCAAGGGCGTGCTCGAGACGCCCGACGGCCCGGTGCTCGTCCAAGTCGTCGGACGACGTCGCGAGATCACGCAAGCTCCTCCCGTCGGAGACCCAGGCCCCGACCGACCTCCTGGTCATCTCCGTCCCCACCTGACCCGGGTGTTTGCGTTGTTCGGGTGTTTCCGCGTGCAAAAGCACGCAGAAACACCCGAATGAACGCAAACACCCCGACGGCTGGTGGGTCGGGGTGCCTGGATCGGCGTCAGCGGAAGTCGCGGCTCTGCGTCTTGCCGGGCATCGGCAACGGCGCGAGGTGGTCGGCGACGATGTTGATGACACCTTCGGAGCGTTCGAGCCGCCCGCGGATCAACATCGCCGGAGCCGACCGGGCGACCTTGCGGAACCGCGCCCAGCACCCCTTCGACACCACGACGTTGATCAGCCCGAACTCGTCCTCGAGGTTGAGGAATGTCGTGCCCTGCGCCGTCATCGGCCGCTGACGATGTGTGACCACCCCGGCGACCCGGACGGTCGCAGTCGGCTCCGCGTCCCACAGATCCTTCGACGTGAGCACACCCAGCCGATTCATCTCCTGACGGACGAAGATCGTCGGATGCCCCTCCGGTGACACCCCGGTCGCCCACAGGTCGGCGACCGCAATTTCCACCGGCGTCATACCAGGCAGGCGCGGGGAGTCGGCGCCGGTCACCATGCCCTCCAGTCGACCCGGCCGGGACTGCGCCGTTGCCCCGACGGTCCACAACGACTCACGACGATCGAGCCCGAAGCACTCCTCGAACACCCCGGCGGTCGCCATCGCCTCGAGGTTGCCGAGCGTGAGTGACGGGACGCGGCGGACGAGGTCCTCGGTGTCGAAGTACCGCCCACCTCGCTGGCGTTCGGCTTCGATCTCGTCGGCCAGCTCCGACCCGACCGAGCGGACCGAGCCCAACCCGAGACGTACTGCCAACCCCTCACCCAGCGTGCGCTCGACGTTCGGCGCCGTGGCGAAGCCGTGCGACACCGGACGAGCCGTCGACCCCAGCGACCCCGCGCACGGCTCCAGTGTCGCCCCGGCACCCGACGCGTTCAGGTCAGGCGTGTGCACGGTCACCCCGTGGCGGCGGGCGTCCTGGACCAGCGTGTGCGGCGACCAGAAACCCATCGGCTGCGCGTTGATCAGCGCCGCGCAGAACGCGGCGGGTTCGTAGTACTTGATCCAACTCGACGCGTAGACCAGGTAGGCGAACGACACCGAGTGCGATTCGGGGAACCCGTAGTTGGCGAACGCCTTCAGCTTCACGTACAACTCGTCGGCCACCTCCCCGGTGATGCCGTTGCCCTCCATGCCCACGTACAGCCGCTGCTTGAGCGCCTCCATCCGGCGCGCCGAACGCTTCGAGCCCATCGCCTGGCGTAGCTCGTCGGCTTCGGCGGGCGTGAAGCTCGCGACGTCGATCGCCATCTGCATCATCTGCTCCTGGAACAGCGGCACGCCCAGTGTCTTCGCGAGCGAGTTCTCCAGCAGCGGATGCAGGTACGTGATCGGCTCCTGCCCGTTGCGGCGCCGGATGTACGGGTGCACCGACCCACCCTGGATCGGACCCGGACGGATCAACGCGACTTCGACGACGAGGTCGTAGAACTTGCGCGGCTTGAGCCGCGGCAGCGTCGCCATCTGGGCGCGCGACTCGATCTGGAACACGCCGACCGTGTCGGCCCGGCAGAGCATCGAGTAGACCTCGTCGTCCTGCGGGATCGTGGCCAGGTCGATTTCGTAGCCGCGGTGTTCGTGCACGAGGTCGACGGCGTAGTGGAGCGCGGAGAGCATGCCGAGGCCGAGCAGGTCGAACTTCACCAGCCCGGTCGCCGCACAGTCGTCCTTGTCCCACTGCAGCACCGACCGCTTGTCCATGCGGCCCCACTCGACCGGGCACACCTCGACCACCGGTCGGTCGCAGATCACCATCCCACCCGAGTGGATGCCGAGGTGCCGCGGGGCGTCCTCGACCTGCGCAGCCAGATCCAACACCGGCCGGTGGGATCGTGCAGTCGTCCTGTTCGGCGGTGGCCGCCACATTGCCCCACGCGTCGACCTGCTTCGACCACGCGTCCTGCTGGCCTGGCTCGTAGCCGAGCGCCTTGGCCATGTCACGGATCGACGGACCGCGACCGATACGTGATCACGTTCGCGACCTGGGCGGTGTGATGCCGGCCGTAGGTCTCGTACACGTACTGGATGACCTCCTCTCTACGATCACTTTCGATGTCGATGTCGATGTCGGGCGGGCCGTCACGTTCCGGCGACAGGAACCGTTCGAACAGCAAACCGAGCGACACCGCATCGGCGGCGGTGACACCGAGGGCGTAGCAGACCGCCGAGTTGGCAGCGCTCCCCCGCCCCTGGCAGTAGATGTTCGAGCGTCGACAGAACTCGACGAGATCCCACACGATGAGGAAGTAGCCGGCGAAGTCGAGCTGTTCGATCAAGGCCAACTCGTGGTCGATCGTCTTCCATGCCCGCGCCCGCAACGACAGGTCCTCACCCACCATCCCGTTCGCCACGGACGCGGGACCGGGCCGTGCTCCGTAACGGCGACCCGCGCCCTCGTCGACGAGCTGTCGGAGATGTGCCATCTCGGAGATCGGTGACCCGTCGGCACCGTCCGGGCACGGGAACGGTGGAAGGTTCGGCGCCACCAACGACAGGTCGAACGCGGCCGCCCGGCCGATCTCGACCGTCATCTCGACCGCGCCCGGGTAGCGCCGGAACCGGTGCAGCCTGCTCGGCGCCCGAGCGCAGGTGTGCCCCGGCCGCCGACGGCAGCCACGCATCGATGTCGTCGAGGCTGCGGCGGGACCGGACCGCTGCGAGCGCCGTTGCGAGCTTGCGTTGCGGAGGAGTCGCGTAGTGCACGTTGTTGGTCGCCACGCAGCCGACGCCGACGAGGCGGGCCAGCTCGTAGAGCGCGTCGTTGCGGACGGTGTCGGCGGGCTCGCCGTGGTCCCAGAGTTCGACCAGGACACGGTCCCGACCGAACGCGTCGACGAGGCGTTCGAGTTCACGACGCGCAGCGGCAGGACCATCGGCGACCAACGCCGCGGGGACCGCACCCTTGCGGCAACCGGTCAGCACCCACGTGTGGCCGGCCAGTCCGTCGGCGAGGTCGTCGAACGCGAATCGAGGAGCACCCTTCTCACCCGCGAGATGACCCTGGCTGATCACCCGGGCGAGTCGGGCGTATCCCTCGGGCCCGTCGGCGAGCGCCAGCAGATGTGTTCCACCCGGGTCGGGTGCGTGCGAATCGGGGACGAGACCGGTGTCGACCTGGGCGACGGTCTCGTGTTCGGCACGGGCGACACGACCGAGCGGCAAGCTCGTCGGCGTCGAGGCGACCATCGAGCACCGTGATCTCGCTGCCGAACACCGTCGGCATGCCCACCGCCTTGGCGGCTTCGGCGAAGCGGACCACGCCGTAGAAGCCGTTGTGGTCGGTGACCGCCAGCGCTTCGAGCCCGAGGCGGGCGGCCTCGGTGGCGAGTTCTTCGGGGTGTGACGCCCCGTCGAGGAACGAGAAGTTCGAATGGCAGTGGAGTTCGGCGTACGGAACGGTGATGCCGGCCGGTGCCCGAGCGACGTCGGCAGGAGCTTCGAACGGCTGACGCTTGCGGCTCCACCCGGGGGCGTCACCACCCGAGTTCCACGATGGCGAACCCGGGGCGCGCCCGTCACGACCGGTGCGCCGGTTGGATGATGCCTGCGGAGTCCGACCCCGATCGGACAGCGCCGACTCGAGTTCGCTCCACGACCAGGACGGGTTGTTGAATCCCATCCTGCACATCATCGAACATGTGTACTACGAACACAAGTTCGAATCGGGCAGGCGCACTCGAGAACCTCACCGGTTCCGCGATGCAACCCTCGACTGGAAGGCGAGCAGGCCATCTCGATCGGAGCGGTCGAGATCACCGCTGTCACTTCCCTCCGGCGGAGCGGACGGCTCGACCGCCGTGGCGAGGGGTGGCTGGTCAGGACTGCGGTGGGGACGACCGGAGGCGGCGCATCGACACCATCAGCCGGGCGATCAGCACGACGATCAGGATGACCCCGACGCCGACGAGCGTCCAGAGCAGCCACGGCGATCCGGAGTCCTCTTCCGGTGGGAACACCAACTGTGGCGATGCAGCAGCCGGGTCGTAGGTGAACACGTACGACTCCTCGACGCGATCGTCGACGACCGACACGACCTCGGAGCGCAGTGTGTACTCACCCGACACGCTCAACGGCTCGCCGAGTTCGACCAACACGCGAATCTGGTTGTCGATGACGAACTCGGCGTCGAGTTCTGCGCCGTCAGGAGCGGTGACGGTGCCGTCGACCTCGGCGAGGATGTCGTCGTACAACAACTCGATCTGGTCGATCTCACCGCCGACGAGTGCATCGGGGCCGGGGCTCGCGGCCTGGAGCCCACCCTGTTCCTCTTCACCACAACCGGCGAGGACGCCGAGCACGCCGACACCCAGCACGATGCCCACGACCTGGACGGCGCCTCGGACGGCGCGCCGGACCCGCCGGACGACAATGGGATCGATCAGGTCGAGCACAAGCTCATCCTGCCATCTCCTCGGGTATCGCATGCGCGGAACATGATGCGTGGCCAAGCGAGATCAGCGCGCCGTCCAGCCGCCGTCGACGAGCAGGCTGTGACCGGTCATGTAGCTACCGGCCCGACTCGCCAGGAGCAGCAGCGCTCCGTCGAGTTCGTTCTCGTGACCCATGCGCGGGATCATCGCATTCGCCTTGACGAAGCGCTGGCTCGACTCGTCGGTGTCCATGTCACCCGTCATCTCGGACTTGAACCAGCCCGGACTGAGCGTGTTGACCCGGATGCCCTTGCGGCCCCACTGCGCGGCCAGCTCGCGGGTGAGGTTGACGACGGCACCCTTGCTCGCGCAGTAGTGCGCCTGCTTGATCGGCGTCGACGCCACGTGGCCCAACATCGACGCCACGTTCACGATCGACCCCGATCCCGCTGCGGCCATCGCTTCGCCACACAACTTCGACAGGTGCCAGATCGCGGTCACGTTGAGTTCCATCGCATCACGGAAGTCGTCGAGGGTCTCGTTCTCGACCGACACGGCATGGCCGATCGCCGCATTGTTCACGAGGACGTCGACGCGGCCGAACCGTTCGAGCGTCTCAGCGACGAGCCGCTCCCGGTCGGCCTCGACGGAGAGGTCGACCCCGACTGCCAACGTGCCGGGAAGTTCGGCGGCCAGCGTGTCGAGCCGGTCGACGCGGCGAGCAGCGACCACCACCTGCGCGCCGACGGCGTGCAGGACCCGCGCGAAACGATCGCCGAGACCCGACGACGCTCCGGTGACGATGGCAACCTGCCCGTCGAGTCGGAACGGCGAGAGTGGATCGAGATCGGTCATGGGCGTCGACACTACGAACCGGGCGCACACTGCGACGAACGACGCGTGGAGGATGCATGGAGGGGCGACGGCACCGACTCGCCGTTCCCCGGCTCGCTGGACAGCCAAATCACACGGTCACAGGTCGGCGCGAGATCCGTCACATGACCGACATCTCCGATCTCGCGATCCCGCGACAATTGTCGCGATCGTGTGACAGTTCGCGCACAAGGTGCACGAGTTGACGTGCCGTTCACTCATGTCATCCATGATCGATCACATGGAAATCAGCCGCCGAACCTGGACCGCCGCCGTCAAGCTCGCCGTCGTCCTGTCGGTACTGGCAGCCGGCCTCGCCTTCGGCGTGTCACGTGTCGGCGAGGTCCCCCAGGCCGCCATCGTGGTCCCCGTCATCGTCGTCGCCTTCGTCGCCAGCTGGGTCCAGACCGAGCGGATTCGTCGCCGGGCGATCGCCGACATGGTGATCCTCCCCGCACGCTCGACCTACTGACAGCAGCACCCGGCTCGAAGGGAAACGTGGCGAGTGGGCGTGGTCTGCGCCGACTGGAACGACACCGGACATCGGACATCGAGACGACGGTGAGCGAATCAACGCGGCAACGGTGATTCGCTCACCGCCTGTCCGCCAACCTCGGCCCGCCTATCGGCGATCGACGGCTCTGTGCCACGATCGGCCCCGTGACGGTCGACAGTTCCTCCCAACCCGCTGCTGCGACACCCTCGCTGGTGGTCCTCGTCCACGGCGCCTGGCACGGCGCCTGGTGCTGGGCAGGCACTGCAGGCCGAACTCGATCGGCGCGGCATCGCATCGCTCGCGATCGACCTGCCCGGTCACGGCGCCTCCACCGAACCGATCGGCGGCCTCCACGACGATGCCGCTGCCGTGGCGTCGCTGCTCGACCATCTCGCCGCCCGAGGTGCCGGGCCGGTGGCCCTCGTCGGACACAGCTACGGCGGCGCTGTCATCACCGAGGTCGCCGCCGGACGCGACGACATCAGCCACCTCGGCTACCTCGCTGCATTCGCACTCGACGACGGCGAATCGGTCCTCGGGTGCCTCGGTTCGCTCGAGCGACACGACGTCGACCTGGCCGCTGCGATGGTGCCGACGGCTGACGGGTCGGCCACCACGCTCGACGCCTCGCAGGCCGCAGCAGCTCTCTACGGGTCGTGTCCCCCCGATGCGGTCCGCGCGGCGCTGCCCCGCCTCGGCCCGCAGTCGATGGCGTCGATGACCGAGACCACGTCGGGCGACCCCGCGCGACACCATCGCATCGACGTACGTCGTGTGCAGCCAGGATCGTGCGGTCCACCCGGCCCACCAACGGGTCGATGGCCGAACGGTGCTCGCAGCACCACGAGCTCGACACCGACCACTCGCCGTTCCTCAGCGCCGTCGCCTCGACCGCCGACATCGTCGAGCAGATCGTGCGCGCAGCATGACCGGTGTCGACAGCAGCCACGCCGTCGCGACGACAGGCGAACCGATGAAGGTGCGGATCGGCTACGGGCTCGGCACGCGGACCCGGCTGCACGACGAGACCTACGGCGCAGTCGTCGATGCACTCGAGTCGCTCGGATTCGACTCGCTCTGGTTGTCGGAGAAGATCAGCGGCGAGGCACCCGACCCGCTCGTCGCCATGGCCTACGGCGGCCGGACGGACCACCAAGCTGAAGTTCGGGATGTCGGTGATGGTCCTCCCGGGTCGCAATCCCGTGGTGCTCGCGAAGGAACTGGCGACGCTCGCGACGATGTCGGGCGGTCGGCTGCTCCCTGCGTTCGGACTCGGTGCCGTCGATCCGATCGAACAGCAGGCGTTCGGTGTCGAACGCAGCGAGCGTGCCGCGATCTTCAACGAGACACTCGAGGTGATGCGGAAGTGCTGGACCGGGCGAGCCGTTCAGTCACGACGGACCGCGGTTCCACTACGACGGGGTCGTCGTGCAGCCGGCGCCGAAGCGGATGGACGTGTGGCTCGGCGGCATCGCACCGAGCGAGTTGCGGCGGGTCGGCCGCCTCGCCGACGGCTGGCTTCCATCGTTCGTGCTGCCGGCCGACGCCGAGGCGGGACGCGTCGAGATCGAGCGGGTCTGCGCCGAACACGATCGCTCGATCGATGACGATCACTACGGCGTCCTGATCCCGTATTCGTTCGGGCCGGTTCCCGACGTGCTGCAACGGGTGCTCGCGAAGCGGCGCCCCGACCTGGACGGACGTCACCGATCTCGTGCCCGACTCGTGGACGGCGCTACAGGACATGATCCGACGCTTCGTCGACGTCGGCACGACGAAGTTCGTCGTACTCCCGCTCGACGAACCAGGTGACGCCGACATCGTGGATCGCGCACCTCGACGAGGCCGCCGACGCACTCAAGCCGCTCGAGGTCGGGTGAATCGACCCCGATGATCACCCTGACGACGAGTCCGATGGCCGGCAGGGCGCTGTTCGATTCCGTCCCGCTGCCCGCCGACGCACCCGACGGTGCCATCGAGGCGTGGAACGCCGACCGAGTACGCACGCGGTCCGTGGGACCCGACGCCACTGCCACGGCGGTCCGGTCTCGGCGCTGCTCGCCCGCGCCTGCGAGCGGGCGCCGGCCGGCGACATCGACTGGTTGATCACGCGACTGACGATCGAACTCACCCGACCCGTTCCGGTCGGGTGCCCGCTCGCGCTCTCGACCGTCGTCGAGCGACCGGGACGCAAGGTCTCGGTCGTCGCCGCGTCGTTGTCGAGCGACGGCACCGAGGTGGCGAAGGTTCGAGCGCTGCGGGTTCGTCGACGGCACTTCGACGCTCCCCGAGCACCCGCTGGCCGATCCGGAGATGGACGGCACGCCCGGCGTGGGTCGCCACGAGCGTGTGTCGTGGGCCGCCGACGGCTGCCACGATCGCGTTCCACAGCCACAGCGCCGAGCACCGGATCGTGACGGGCAGCTGGAACGACCCCGGCCCGATCCAGCTGTGGATCCGGTTGACCGTGCCGGTCGTGGCGGACGAGACGCCGACCGGCGTCCAACGCGTGGCCGCCGCCGCCGACTTCGGCAACGGGGTGAGCAGCGGCATCGACTACGAGCGACTACCTGTACATCAACCCCGACCTCACGGTGCACCTCGCACGCGAGCCCGAGGGCGAGTGGGTCGGCATGTCGATCGCACAGCGTGTACGGCACCGCCGACCGAGTCGAGCGGCGCCGGATTCGCCGAGTCAGCGCTCCACGACGAACTGGGCCGCGTCGGCCGCAGCGTCCAGAGCCTGTTCGTCGAGCCCCGCTGACCGCTCGCTACGTCCGGCGCTCCCCCGTGCGAGCAGGCCGGTCAGGGGGCCGGGACCTCGAGCGTTCCGCCGGCCGTCGGCGCGGAGCTCGTCGGCGTCGAACGCCTCGCGGCGCGTACTTCACGATGCGGTACGCCGCCTCGTTGGGCGTGATCTCGATCCGCATCAACTCGCCCAGGCCGTCGTCCGGTGCGGCGTACTCGACGAACATCGGCTGCGTCGAGCCCCAATCGACCAGCACCGATCCGTCGGGCGTGACGCGGGTGCTCCCGATCTGATTGCTGGTCAGCCCCTCGGGATGCGAGATCTGCCACTCCAAGGTGGCGGTCCAGTTGGCCGGGTCGACATCGCTGAGGTCGAGCCGGTAGGCCACCGCCCGACTCGGTGCACCACCGGGATCCGCCGTCCGGTTGTCGTACATCGTGACCAGGTCGCCATCGATGCGTGCATCGTGCATTCGCAGCGGCCCACCGAGCGGGTCGCCGACGATGGTGAGCCGGGGCGCACCCGACTTGTTCGGGACAGCGACATTCCCGCCGAGGATCCACTCGATCCCACCGCCAGGCGCCGAGCGGTCGACGCGGAGCACCGCATCGAGGTGGCGCGCCGAGACCACGTAGTCACCCGTACCGTCATCGACGCGCTGCATCGAGTTGATGTGGAAGATGTCGATTTCGTCCACACCGTCGTCGGTCATCGGATCGTCGTCGACCCCGCCGACATAGTTGGCGAAGCACTGGGCGAACGTCGACTCCCGGTAGTCGACGTCGTCGCTCATCGTCCACTGCCACACGAGCGCACCGTTCTCGTCGACTTCCTGGATGACGTTGTCGACGATGGCGCTCGTGTCGCTCACGACGGTCGGCGCACAGTCCGCTCCGAGGCCCACCGGAGGCGGCAACGTCAGCATGTCCTCCGGAACCGGACCGTCGAGGTCGACGTCGGTGACCAGCGGATAGCTGATGACTGCATAGCCGCCGCCCGGGACCTCCGCGTAGTCGTGGTGATCGGTCGGGAACGCCACCGGGTCGGCGGTGAAGCGTTCGGCGACGAGTGATCCGTCCAGGTCGTAGATCCGGTGTCCGACGAGGGGGTCGATGCCGAAGCCGCGGCCGGTGATCGGGGCCACCGCGATCGTGCCCGCTGTCAGCAACTGGGCATTGATCACGCGCCCCTTGGTGCCGGTGCGCTTGAACCAGACGGGCACGCCGCGCTCGTCCATGACCACGATGAAGCGGCCGGTCGTCGGCTGGTTCCACCCGAGTTCGGTCAGGTACCAGCCGGGAGCCGTCGCTTCGGCGCGCGTGACCGACAACGGCGAGAAGTCGAACGGAACACACCGCACGTGATAGGTCGCCGTCTCGGCGCCGCGTTCGAGCACGAGGGTGACCAGACCCTCGTCCGGGAACAACACGTCCACGTCGGGCGTCACGGGATCGCGTTCGGGGACGGGGACTCCGTCGATCTCCGCCGTCACCCCGGGGGCGAGGCCCAGTCGGAGCCCGAGTTCGACGGCGCCGTCACACCGCAGCGTTGCGTTCTCGCCGTCGACGGCGAAATCCTGTTCGAGCGGCACCAACGCGCCGTCGGCATCGGTCAGCGACAGCTGGTTGACGAGCGATCCCGCGGGCCCGACGAAGACGCCGACGAGGTCGACCACGATCTCGACGGCCGAGTTCGTGACCACGCAGATCTCACCGTCGTCGGTCACCGCGCTCACGACCAGGTTCGACGTCTGCGCGAGGTCGTAGTTGAGCGATGATGTCGTCGGTGGCGGCGACTGGCAGGGAAACACGCTGGCATACGCGGCGCGATCGGCCTGCACCGCCACGACGTTCAGCGCCGCCGCGACCATGTCGTCCTCGCGGGCGACCGACGTGCCGAGATCGAAGCGTTGGACGACTCCCGGCGCGAAGCGCACGCCGGGGACACCGGGATCACGACTGTCCACGACACGGGTGTCGGGCAGGGGTGTGAGCACGAGATCGGGGCTGGTCGGTGACGACGGCGCGATGTACCCGGTCACGTCGAGCAGGAAATGGGTGTCGGTGTTGCCCGTCACACAGATCTTCCCCGACGCAGCGACGTCGGCATTGCCGACCTCGACCACTGCGGATGCGGCTCGTTTCTCGCCGGCCTTGAAGTTCAGGTTCGACGCGAGCGGCGCGGGCAGGCCGCACGGGTACACGACGAGGTGGCCGCGGGTCACCGGTGCGACGGCAGCAAGGTTCACCGTGACGGCAACGGCGTCGTCCGGCACCACCACGCCTGCGACATCGACGGCACGGACCGCCCCGGCTGGGAGCCTGACCGGTTGGGCGAGCTCGCGGGTGTCGTAGGCCCGCACGGGGTCGATCGGCGTGAACCGGTTCGTCCCCTCCGCCCACCAGCCCGACACGTCCATGACGACATGCCCACCGCGGTTGGAGTAGAGACAGACCGCGACCGGAAGAATCGGGCGTGGCGACCACCAGGTTCGGCGTGGGGAAGCCGGCCCGAGCGTTGACGCTCGACGTTCCGGGCAGCCCCGAGGCACAGGGGAAGGCCGTGAAGAACCCCTTCACCGGCGAGATCACCGTCACGGACAGCGCAAAGGCGGTCGCATCGGCGGGGCCGATGCCGGTGGTGTCGAGGATCAGGGTGCAACCAGCACCCAGCGCCGCGCCGACGCCGCCCGTCCCGTCGCGGGTGTCGACGATCCGCTCGGGGAGCATCGGGTCGTACGCCACGAGATCGACATCGGGCGCCGCCTCGGTGGCGGGCACGGGGTCGCACGTGACCGTGGAGGTGGCCGCGGCCGCGACCGGACCGACGGACGGACTCACCCCGACACCGAGGCAGGCGAGAGCGGCCAGCACGCAACCGACGATCATCCTGATGCGGATCATGGGCTCAACGTAATGACTCGGCGACGCTGCGTGGAATCAGCTGCACCATCTGCACCATCTGCGCCAGCTGCACCAGCTGCAGCTTCACCATCCGCACCTGCACCATCTGCACCTGCACCATCTGCACCTGCACCATCTGCACCTGCACCATCTGCAGCTTCGGTTCCATTGCCATCTTCCGGGGCGATGGAGCAGGCCGGTCTCAGCCCTTGCGTTTCTGGATGTTCGCCCACTCGTCTCGGAGTCCGACGGTGCGATGGAACAGCAGCGGCTCGTGCGGGTCGTGTGCGAAGTAGCCGAGCCGTTCGAACTGGACGACCGACGCCGGCGGCGTGTCGGCGAGCGCCGGCTCGACCTTGCAGCCCTCGAGCAGCTCGCGTGAGTCCGGGTTGAGGTCGTCGAACACGTCGCCGGTCGCCTCGCCGGGCACCTCGGCGCTGAACAGCCGCTCGTAGAGCGCGACCCGCACGTCGACGGCGTGGTCGGCCGACACCCAGTGCATCGTCGACTTGACCTTGCGACCGTCGGGCGCGTTCCCACCGCGGGTCTCGGGGTCGTACGTGACGTGGACCCGCTCGACCGTCGCCGTCGGCATCGGTGTCGAAGCCGACGCAGGTGACGAAGAACGCGCCACGCAGCCGCACCTCGCGCCCGGGCGTCAGCCGGTAGTACTTCGGCGGCGGCTCGGCCATGAAGTCGTCCTGCTCGATCCAGAACCGCCCCGAGAACGGCGCCGTGCGGGTGCCGTCGTCGGCGTTCTCCGGGTTGTTGACGAGCTCGACCTGCTCGACGACCGGCGCTCCGGCGTCGTCGGTCGGCCAGTTGTCGATGACGACCTCGAGCGGGCGCAGCACGGCCATGCGGCGCAGCGCGACGGCGTTGAGATGGGTCCGGACGAACGACTCGAGCAACTCGATCTCGTTGCGACTGTTGGTGCGCGACACGCCGATGAAGCGGCAGAACTCGCGGATCGACTCGGCCGGATACCCGCGTCGGCGCAGCCCGCGCAGCGTCGGCATCCGCGGATCGTCCCAGCCGTCGACGACGCCGTCGTCGACCAGCTGCAGCAGCTTGCGCTTCGACGTGACCGTGTGGGTGAGTTCGAGCCGGGCGAACTCGCTCTGGCGCGGCTGCTCGAACGGGAGCACGCCGGCGGCGGCGAGCTGGTCGAGGTACCAGTCGTAGAGCGGCCGGTGGCTGTCGAACTCGAGCGTGCACAGCGAGTGGGTGACGCCTTCGATGGCGTCGCTCTGGCCGTGCGCCCAGTCGTAGGTCGGATAGATCTTCCAGCGCGTCGCCGGTGCGATGGTGATGGCCCGGCCCGGATGCGGTACATCACCGGATCGCGCATCTGCATGTTCTCGTGCTGCATGTCGATCTTGGCGCGCAACACGGCTGCCCCGTCGTCGAACTCGCCGGCGCGCATCCGGCGGAACAGGTCGAGGTTCTCCTCGATCGGACGGTCACGGTACGGGCTCTCGACCCCGGGATTGCCGTAGCCGCCACGCTGCGCCGAGATCGTCTCGCCGTCCTGCTCGTCGACGTAGGCCTTGCCCTGCTCGGATGAGCAGTTCGGCCCAGTCGGCCAGCTGGTCGAAGTAGTCGCTGGCGTAGAGCGGCGTCGCCGACGGCGTACCCGAGCCATGCGAGGTCGTCGATGATGGCGTCGACGTAGCTCGTGTCCTCGGTGTCCGGGTTCGTGTCGTCGAAGCGCAGATTGCAGACGCCGTCGAACTCGGCGGCGAGGTCGAAGTCGACGGTGATCGCCTTGGCGTGACCGATGTGCAGGTAGCCGTTCGGCTCGGGCGGGAACCGGGTCTGCACGCGCCCGCCGAACGTGCCCTGCTCGTTGTCGGCGATCACGAGATCGCGCACGAAGTTTGCTGCGGCCGGTCGGTCGTCGGGAGCGCTCATCGGACCCAGTATGCAGCGCATTCACTCTCGTCGGGTTGTTGTCGCGATCTTGGCGAGGGTGAGGCCGCGCGTCGTACCGACTCGTCGATTTCTGCGAGAGTGGAGACATGTCCGTTCCGGCCGAATCGATCTTCTTCGACCTCTGGTCGGCCACCTACGACCGACCCGGCCTCCAGCAGACCACCTACCGACCGATCCACGACGCCGTGCTCGCTCGACTCGACGGGCTCGAACCCGATCGGGTGCTCGACCTCGGCTGCGGCACGGGCCAGCTGACCGAACGACTGGGTGCGGCGTTTCCGGACGCCGTGGTCGTCGGCGCCGATCTGTCCGACGGCATGCTCGAGCGGGCTGCTGACCGGGTGGCCGACGATCAACCCCCGGCATTCGTCCGTGCCGACGCGCAACGCCTCCCGATCGTCGACGGATCACTCGACATCGTCACGTGCACCGAGTCGTTCCACTGGTACGCGGACCAGGCTGCGGCCGCGGCCGAGCTCGCCCGAGTCGTCCGCCCGGGGGGCCGCCTCGTCATCGCCTCGATCGCGACGGTCACCGGATTCGCCGACGACGCGATCCAGCGCGCGACGGCGCTCGCGGGCCGTCCGGTGCGCGCCATCCCGCGACGGCAGTTGCGACGACTGCTCGAAGCGGCGGGGTTCGACGTGCAGCACCAGGGGCGAATCCCACGGTTGGGCTTCGTGCCGTGGCCGTTGCTGACCGACGCCACGCGCCGGTGACCGAACCCGCGCCCGTGGAGCATCGTGCTCCGCTGGCTGTCCGTCTCTTCATCGGGCTGATCGGTGTCGCGGCGTTGCTGTTCAACGTGGTGCTGATGATCTCGGATCGGGCACCGGGGATCACCCGTCGCCTGTTCGGCGGCTTCGCCCAGCGCCTGGCCGACCGGCTCGACACGACGTCGACGATCGACGCCGGCGACCTCCCCGGCAACGATGCGATCGTGCACATCGGGGTCTGGGCCGTGGCCACGACCCTCGTCGCGCTCACACTCTGGCGGTGGTCGACACTGGTCCCGGTCGCCATTGCCGTGTTCGCTGCGAGTGTCGTGGTCGAGTTCGGACAGGGCCGCTACTCGTCCAGCCGTGCCGTGGAGCTCAGCGATCTGCTCGCCAACGCCGTCGGGGTCGGCCTCGGCGCAGGGGCCGCAGCCGTGTGCATGCTCGGGTGGAGCGCCGTCAGTCGTGCGCTTCGAGGAAGTCGACGACCGCATCGTGAACACGTCGTTGCGGTCGCCGGCGACCATGTGGCCCGCACCCGCGACGTCGGCGTACCGGGCGTGTGGGACGAACTCGAGGAACTTCTGCGCCCCCTCCTCCGAGAGCAGGTCGCTCTGGCGCCCGCGGACGAGCAGTGTCGGAATCGTGAGGCCTCGCGCAGCTGCCTCGAGCGCCGCGGCTGCGCTGTTCGAAGTCGACGATGCGGGTCTCGTCGCTGTCGGCGTGCTTGCCCCACATGAACGCCGGGTCCCAGTGCCAGTACCACCGACCGTCGCGGAACCGGACGTTCTTCTCGAGCCCGGCGAGATTGGTCGGACGGGGTCGATGCGGGTTGTAGGCCTGGATCGCGTCGGCCACCTCGTCGAGTGAAGCGAATCCCGTCTCGATGTGCTCGTGCATGAACGATCGGATGCGGTCGACTCCCGCCGGTTCGATGTTCGGCGCGACATCGACGAGGACGAGCGCCCCGGCGATGTCCTGACCGTCTCGCTCTCGACCCTGTTGGACCGCCATCAGCGCGGACGTGCCGCCGAGTGAGGCGCCGACGAGCACGGGTCGATCGAAGCGTCGGGCGACCGCTTCGACGTCGTCGGGAAAGACCGAACCGTCGTAGTTGCCTCCGGGCGACCAGTCGCTGTCGCCGTGACCGCGGAGATCGACCGATGCCACGTGGTAGCCGCGGCCGACGAGCGCACGCAGCGTGCCGCCCCACGAGTGTCGGGTCTGGCCGCCACCGTGGAACAGGAGGACGGTCTCGGCGTCGGGGTCTCCGGCGACGTCGGCGGCGAGCATGACGCCGTCTGCGCCTTCCCACCGAGCGGTTTCGATGTCGATCGCAGCGTCACTCACGCCCGGCAGCCTTGTCGACGACAGCGCCGCCGATCGACTCGGAGCCGGTGCCGTCGACCGCTCAGATGACCCGGGTCGACGCCGGTCATCTCGATCGAGAGATCCCAGAGCAGCGCGGCGAGTTGCTCGTCGCGGGCGCGCCCGGTCGAGGCGACCTTGCGTGCCGGGCCCGGCGGTCTCGCCGCGCTTCGACGGCCCGATGTAGTCGCCGCCTTCGATCTCCTCCGACGTCGCTGCCATCAGGGTCGGCCACGCGCCTTCGGCCGGGGAATTGAAGAAGACCTTCACGACGGGAGCGGCGAGCATCACGATCTTCGGCATGTGGCGCGACAGCTCGGTCGTGGCGATCCCGGGGTGACAACCGACGGCGATCGTCGTCGAGTCCGCAGCCCGCAGCCGACGCTCGAGTTCGTACATGAACAGCAGGTTGGCGAGCTTGCTCTGCTGGTAGCGGTCCTGGGCCCCGTACTTCTCCGAGGCATCGATGTCGTCGAAGTGGATGTCGCCGCCACGGTGGGCGATGCTGCTCGTCACGACCACCCGTGCGTGCTCGGTCTGCGGCCAGCGTGTCGAGGAGCTGGCACGTGAGTGCGAACGTCCCCAGGTGGTTGACGCCGAACTGCGACTCGAACCCGTCGGTCGTCAGCTCGCGCGGCGGCATCATGATGCCCGCGTTGTTCACGAGCACGTCGAGACGATCCTCCTCGGCCACGAGCTCGGCGGCCGCTGCCACACTCGCGAGGTCACCCTGGTCGAGCGGGATGAAGCGCAGATCGGCACCGTCGACGTCGGCTTCGATTCGCTCGATGGCATCGGCGGCGCGCTCCTCGGATCGACAACCCAGCAGCACCCGGCCGCCGCGCTCGGCGAGCACCTTGGCGGCTTCGAAGCCGATTCCGGTGTTGGCACCGGTGACGAGGAAGGTCCGCCCGGACTGGTCGGGGACATCGGATGCCGTGAAGCTGCTCATGCCACAGTCTGCCGAGCGGCGCTCGCGATCGGTCGACGCGCATCGCGCCCCAGTCGGGCCGGCCGGCTGCCCCAGTCGGGCCGGCCGGCCGTGCGTTCGGTAGTTTTGCTCCCATGACGACCGAGCAGACCCCGTCGAATCGACAGATCTGGGAAGAGGCATTCGGCGCCTCCCGCATCCGTGACGACGACTACGCCACGATGTCGGGCATCCCGCTCGAGCCGGTGTACGGCCCCGACGACGGCGAGTTCCCCGGTCAGTACCCGTACACCCGCGGACCGCACGCGTCGATGTACCGCTCGAAGCTGTGGACGATGCGGATGTTCGCCGGCTTCGGCACCGCCGAGGACACGAACTGGCGTTTCAAGGAGATCCTGAAGGCGGGCGGCACGGGTCTGTCGACGGCGTTCGACATGCCGACGCTGCTCGGGCTCGACTCCGACGATCCGATGTCGCTCGGCGAGGTCGGTCGGTGCGGCGTCGCCGTCGACTCGCTCGCCGACATGGAGGACCTCTACTCGGGGATCGATCTCGGCGACATCACGACGTCGATGACGATCAACTCGCCGGCCGCGCCGATCTTCGCGATGTTCGTCGCGCAGGCCGAGAAGGCCGGTGTGCCGCGGGCGCGCGCTCGGCGGCACGCTGCAGAACGACATCTTGAAGGAGTACCAGGCGCAGAAGGAGTTCGTCTTCCCGCCGCGCCAGTCGATGCGACTGGTGCGTGACACGATCCAGTTCACCGCTGCCGAGATGCCCCGCTGGAACTCGATCTCGATCTCCGGCTACCACATCCGCGAGGCCGGCTCGACGGCTGCGGAGGAGTTGGCGTTCACGCTCGCCAACGGGTTCGCCTACGTCGAACTCGCGCTGCAGGCCGGCCTGCCGATCGACGCGTTCGCGCCGCGTCTCAGCTTCTTCTTCAACGCCCACATCGACTTCTTCGAGGAGATCGCCAAGCTCCGCGCCGCCCGCCGGATCTGGGCCCGCTGGATGAAGGAGCGCTACGGCGCCGAGCTCGGCGAAGTCGATGCAGCTGCGCTTCCACACCCAGACCGCCGGCGTGTCGCTGACCGCGCAGCAGCCGGAGGTCAACATCGTGCGCACGGCGATCGAGGCGCTGGCCGGCGTGCTCGGCGGCACGCAGTCGCTGCACACCAACTCGATGGACGAGGCGCTCGCGCTGCCGACCGAGAAGGCGGCGCGGATCGCGCTGCGCACCCAGCAGGTCATCGCGCACGAGACGAACGTGACCCACGTGGCCGACCCGCTCGGCGGCTCGTACTTCGTCGAGGAACTGACCGACGAGATGGAACGCCAGGCCGAGGAGATCTTCGCCAAGCTCGACGAGTTCGGCGACGGCTCGATGCTCGAAGGCTGCATCAAGGGCATCGACGAGAACTGGTTCCAGGGCCGCATCGCCGACTCTGCCTACGAGCTGGAACGCAAGTTCAACACCGGCGAGCGGATCATCGTCGGCGTCAGCGACTTCCTCGACGGCAACGACGACACAGCTCGACATCCTGCAGATCACGAACGAGGACGAGCAACGCCAGCGCAAGCGGCTCGACATCGTCAAGCAGGATCGCGACGCCGAAGCGGTCGAGAAGGTGCTGGCGAAGCTGGCCACCGAGGCCGCCGACCCCGAGGTCAACCTGATGCCCACGCTGGTCGAGGCATCACACGCCTACGCGACGCTCGGCGAGATGATGGGCACCATGGCCGGCGTGTTCGGTCGCCACGTCGAAGTCCCGACGATCTGACCGGCTCGGCCGCGCGCGTCACTCGAGTGCGTCCTGCCAACCGACTCGTGATCGTCACTCGGGATTCAGCCGGCGTTGGCCGGCGCGATTCAGACCCGTCGGCGCGATGTGCTAGACCCGCGGTCGGCGCGGTGGACACACACATCTCGGAGGGTTTACATGAAGCGTTCTCAGCACTCGACCCGGCCGATCGCCGGCACGTCGGGTTCCCATTCCACGAACGGTCATCGGGCTGGCTGCCGCCGCCATGGTCGCACCGTTCGTCGCATCGGTGGCACCGCAGGTCAGTGCGGCACCAGGCGACGAGAAGGTCCAGATCCTCTCGTTCAACGACTACCACGGCCACGTCCAGGACGACACCGCCGGCTCGATCGACGGCGACCGGGACAACCCGGCGGGCGGCGGCGAGTACCTGTCGGCCAAGCTGACCGAGCTGCGCGACGCGTCGTCGGCCAACGACACGTTCACCGTTGCGGCCGGCGACCTCATCGGCGGCTCGCCGTTCTTCTCCGGACTGTTCCATGACGAGCCATCGGTCGAGTCGCTGAACGAGATGGACCTCGACTACTCCGGCGTCGGCAACCACGAGTTCGACGAAGGCACCGACGAACTGCTCCGCATGCAGAACGGCGGATGCTTCGACCTCGACGGCGACATGGCGCCGGTCGGCACCGACGACGCCGACGACTGCTACTTCCCCGCCAGCCCGTACGCAGGCGCCGACTTCCAGTGGCTGGCCGCGAACGTCACCGAGGACGCTCCCGACGGCACCGACGACTTCGAGGACTCGATCCCGGACTGGGCGATCGAGACCACCGCCGGTGGCAACAAGATCGCATTCATCGGGATGACCCTCGAGGGCACCGACGAACTCGTTGCTGCCTCGGGCATCGCCGGGCTTCACCTTCGAAGACGAGATCACGGCCGGCGACGCCGCCGTCGCGGCGATCCAGGCCGCCGACCCCGACGTCGAGGCGATCATTCGTGCTGCTGCACGAGGGTGGTATCCCGAACCCGTTCGCGATCAACGGTTGTGCCGGCATCTCCGGCCCGATCGTCGCGATCGCCGAGGGCATGAACGCCGAGATCGACGCGATCATCACCGGCCACACCCATCAGCCGTACACGTGCTCGATCGACGACCCCGCCGACAACCCGCGTCCGGTGACGAGCGCATACTCGTTCGGCCGTGTCGTGACCGAGATCGAACTCGAGATCAACAACACCACCGGCGAAGTCGACCGCGACACGTTCACGATGCTCAACCACGAGGTGCTGCAGAGATCGAGCTCACGCCCGACCCCGACGCGTCACCGCCGTGATCGACAAGTGGGCGCCGCTCGCCGAGGCCCAGGGCAACGTCCCGGTCGGCGAGATCACCGAGACGATCACCCGTGGCGGCGACCCGACCGGCAGTGACCGCGGGTCGAGTCCGACGCCGGCAACCTCGTTGCCGACGCCCAGCTCGCGTCGACGCAGAGCCTGGCCACCGCCGGCCGACGTCGCCTTCATGAACCCGGGCGGGCTGCGATCCGACCTCGAGTTCGACGAATCAAGTGCCATGGAAGGCGACGGCGTCGTCACCTACGGCGAGGCGTTCACGTTCCAACCGTTCAACAACACGATGTTCGTGCTCCCGATGACGGGTGCGCAGATCGTCAAGGTGCTCGAGGAACAGTGCCAGCCCAGCGACTCCAGCCGTCCGTTCCTGCACCTCGGCGTGTCCGATGGCTTCACCTACGACATGACGAACACCATCGAGGATTCGGATGTGCACCGCCATGGAGGTCACCAACGTCAAGCTCGAACGGGTGCACCTGGTGATCGGCGACCGACACGTATCAGGTGGCAGTCAACAACTTCCTGGCCGACGGCGGCGACAACTTCGACACGTTTGCCGAGGTTGACCCCGACCGATCGTGTTCCCGGCGCGCAGGACATCGATGCACTCATCGACTACTTCGACGGCTGCCGGCGGACCGGTGGCCCCTCCCGGAACCGACCGGGTCAACGAGACCCGGATCGATTCCCGGTTGCCGCTGGAGTCGTTCGTCCCGGCTCGCCTGCTCGACACCCGCATCGGTGACGCAGTTCAAGACGGTCGACGGCGAGTTCGTAGGCGATGGCCCCCCGACGCCGGCGGCGACGTCGAACTCGACGTGGCCGGCCGCGGTGGCGTCGCCGACGATGCCACGCGCCGTGATCTCAACATCGGCGTGATCCTCCCGAGCAACACGGGGCTTCCTCACCGTCTACCCGTGCGATGAGGATCGGCCGCTGGCGTCGAACGTCAACTACCCGCAGGGTGGCGTGGTCTCGAACCCCGTGCTCGCCCAGATCGACGGAGACGGCAAGGTGTGCATCTACACCAGCGCACGAGCCGAACCTGTACGTCGACGGGAACGCCGCGTGCCGGCCGGTGGCTCCCCGACTGCCGCTGCTCCCTGCCCGTCTGCTCGAGACCCGGATCGGTGACGAACTTCAGACGGTCGACGGCGAGTTCGAGGGTGACGGTCCGATCCAGGCCGGCGACCGAGGTCGAACTCGAGGTCGCCGAGCGCGGCGGTGTCCCCGCGGACGCATCAGCGGTGGCGTTCAACGTCGGCGTCGTGCGGCCGGACGAGCAGGGCTTCCTCACCGTGTACCCGTGTGACGCAGGACCGGCCGCTGGCATCGAGCGTCAACTTCGGCCCGGACACGACGGTGTCGAACTCCGTCAACGCGCTCCTCTACGACGACGGCAACGGTGTGCGTGTACTCGTCCGAAGACCGTCAACGTGATCGTCGACGTCAACGCTACGATTCCCGAGGGTGGGTCGCCGAACCCGCTGGTTCCGGCTCGCCTGATCGACACCCGAACGGGACCGTGACGACAACGACGATCGACGGCGACTGTTCGAAGGCGACGGGCCGCGTTCCGGCCGGATGGCACCGTCGAGCTCGATCGTCGCCGGTCGCGGCGAGGTCCCCGACGATGCAACTGCGGACGATCTAACGTCGGCGCCGTGCGGGCATCGCAGGCCGGGCTACGTCACGGTGTTCCCGTGCGACGAGGACCAACCGCTTCGCGTCGAGCATCAACTACCGCGGTGACGACGTGATCTCCAACTCGGTCATCGCGCAGATCGGAGCGGACGGCAAGGTCTGCATCTACACCTCGAGAGAAACGGATCTGATCACCGACGTGACCGGTTATGTCGCACCGGTGATGCCGTACCGTCCCGCCGCGAGCTGACGACCACGCCGTGACCCTGACCAGCACGGTCTGAACGAACCGCAACGGCCCGCGGTGACCAAGCCGGTCACCGTGGGCCGTTGCGCGTCACGGGTGGGCAGGGCCTTGCTCGTCCGGGCTCCTACTCGACGCTGTCGACCAGGCGTTCGCTCAGGTCCCACAGGTGCGCGGCGGTCTCGGCATCGGCGATGTAGGACCGGAAGCCGTTCTCACCGGGGTTGCCGCCTTCGACGCCCGGCCCGCAGTCCGCCAGGTAGGTACCGTGGAGTGGAGCCAGGTCGGGCGCAGTTGCCGCCCACACCTCCGTGGCCGCTCCCTGCTCGACGGTCTTGAAGCGGCGACCGGTCGCAGCCTCGGGATGCTCGGCGGCACGCTGGCGGGACCGTTCGATCGCCTGGGACATCAGCTCGTCGTCGAGATGGCGCCCGAGCGAGGTCATGATCGCTCCCGGATGGACCGAAGCGGCGAACACGTCCCGGACCGGATACCGCTGTGCGAGCGCGAAGGCGTGGAGCGCGTTCGCCGACTTCGATCGACCGTAGGCAAGCCACGCGTCGTAGGGAGTGCGCTCGAAGTTCGGATCGTCGAGGTCGACGTCGCTGATGTCGTGCGCTGAGGAGGTGAGACAGATGATCCGCGAATCGGTGCCTGCGAGGATCGCCGGCATCAGTTGCCGGGTGAGCTCGAAGTGACCGAGGTGGTTGGTCCCGAACTGCATCTCGAATCCGTCGGCTGTTCGCCCTTCGGGGCAGGCCATGACCCCGGCGTTGTTGATCAGCACGTCGATGGGGTCCCCATCGGCGATGAGTCCGCGGGCGCAGCGGCGAACGCTCGACAGGTCGGCGAGGTCGAGTTGGCCGAGCGACAGCGATGCGTCCGGCACCGCCGCACGAACTCGCTCCATTGCCTCGCCATTGGCGTCGGGGTCGCGGGCGAGCATCACCACGCTGCCTCCCGCGGCAGCGATCGCACGGGTTGCCTCCTCACCGAGGCCGGCCGAGGTTCCGGTGATGACGAATCGCCGCCCCGAGAGGTCGAGACCGGCGAGGACGTCGGTGGTCGTTGACTCGTGGTCGAACCCGGGGTGCATCCGACGACCGTATTCGTCGGCCGGTCGGCCGGTCCCAGCGGACGGCCGACCTGCAACACTCGGAGGATGAGGGGGACCCGGAGACGGTCGAACAGGACGGTGAGAACAAGATGGTGAACAAGCGCTACGTCGCAACGAATCGGTTCGTCGATCGGGACGGGCTGAACGACTTCGTGCGACCTCGACACCGTGGCGTCCTGCTCACCCGGCGTCGGGACGGTTGGCCGCAGTCGTCGCTGGTGACGATGGGACTCGATGGTGACGGCCGGATCCTCGTGTCGAGCTACCCGGAACGGGCGAAGGTCGCCAACATCGGTCGCAACCCGCAGGCCTCCGTCGTCGTGATGTCCGACGAATTCAATGGCGAATGGGTCCAGGTCGACTGTTCGGCCGAGGTGATCCACCTTCCTGACGCCCTGGAAGGGTTGTGCGACTACTTCCGCGTCATCTCGGGCGAACACCCCGACTGGGACGAGTACCGCGAGGCGATGACCCGGCAGGGCAAGTGTCTGATCCGGCTCACGATCGAACGCTGGGGCCCTGTGGCGAAGGGCGGCTTCCCCGCTCGACTCGTCGACGACGACTGATCGGCCGTCGCCGTCGAGACCGTGCTCGGTTCCCCTCGATCAGCTCGGAGCGAGTCGACCGGAAATCGGTGTGAGGTCGTACATCTCGAAGGTCTCGATGATGTCGCTCATGTCGTCGGCTTCGCCGTGATCGTCGGCGCCTTGCTCGGTGGCGAGGTGGTCGTAGAGATCGCTTCGGTCCTCGAACGTCACCCAGACCACCACGGCGTTGCGCTCTCGGTCGACGGAGACCTGACGGGCGATCATGCCCGGCACCTTGCCGTCCATCTTCTCGCTTGGCGCGCGGGCGATGGCGACGAGATCGTCGAGCCGGTTCGGTTTGGCGGTGGACACGCTGACGAAGGTGTAGGTCGGATCGGTCATTGCTTGCCTCTCTCACTTGTTGTGCTGTTCGACGGTTGGGATTCGACGAGTTGGAGGACGAGCGACATCGCTCGGCTGGCGGCGGCTGGCTCCGTAGCCGTGAGGAGGCCGAGGATGAGTGGCGCATCTGTCCGAGGGACCAGGTCGTCTCGGAAGCTGCCCTGGTCGACGCCCTCCTGCAAGACCTCGCGCGAGGAGGTCGCCCACCCGGTCCTGATGTCCGGCAACGATCTCCCGGCCCGCCGGAGGGAGCACGGCGAGCAGAGCCGCTGCGTTCTGGTCGCCGTGGCCGTCGCCTGTGGCTGTTCTGGCGATCAGCTCGAGCCGTGATCGTGGGTCCGGTTGCTCGCTGACGAGTCGGACGAAGTCGTCATCGTGGGAGGTGACGAGCTCGGCAACCCCGACCAGGACGGCGTCGACATCTTGGTAGTACCGATACAGCGTTTGGCGGGAGACGTCTGCGCGATCGGCGATCGCCGCCATCGTGAGCCCCGGACCACCGTGTTCGCTGAGGAGCGACAGTGCGCCGGCTGCGATCGAGGCCGCTTGACGGCTGCGGTGATCGAGCCGGGTCTGCTCCCAGCTCTCGGTCATCCGTCGACCCCGTTCGAGACGTCGGTCGAGACGTCGGTCGAGACACTCTGTTCTGGCATAGTTACAGACTGTAACAGCAAAACCCTCGGAGCGCACGTTCTCACGATATTTGTTGCAACAGATATCGTGACCACCTAGGGTCGCCCGCATGCCGACCGCCGCACTCCGCGAGCCCCGCGCGCTGGCAGCAGCGCGTGAGGCGCACCTCAACGTCTTGTTGCTCGCGGATCGAAACCTCGAGACCCTCGAAGAGATCTGTCGCACCGACGGGATCACTCATCAGCAATACGTCGCACTCTGGGCGCTCTGCCTGGCGGACGAACCCGACGTCGGTATCCCGATCGGGTCGGTCGCCGACGGATTGTTGAACCGCGCGTCCGATATCACCCGATTGATCGATCGACTCGAACGCTCCGCCTTGGCGGAACGGTTGGCGAACCCCGACGACCGGCGAAGCGTCCTGGTGAGGGCAACGCCCGAAGGTCAACGTGTGTTCGCTGCCGTCACCCCGAAGCTCAAGGCCTTTCATCAGCGCCAGTGGTCGAACCTCGCCGCCGACGAGATCCACACGCTCAACCACCTGCTGGCCAAGGCGCTCTGGGGGAACGAGTGAACGTGCTCACCGATCAGCCCACGGTCTCCCGAGGACCCATGCCACGACACATCGAACTCGCCTACCTCGGCATCGAGGTGCCCGACCCCGCTGCGCTCACATCGTGCTTCGGCGACGTGATCGGCCTCGTCCCCGGTGACCCGGCACCCGGACAGAGTGCGACGTGGCGCAACGACGACCGATCACATCGACTCCTCGTCGCCGAGGGGCCGGCCAACGACGCCACGATCGTCGGCTTCGAAGCGGTCGACGACCGTGCGTTCGATGGGGTGGTCGCGCGACTGGCAGCCGCGGGGTTCGACGTCGCCGACGGCACCGAGCGGGACCGTCAGGATCGGTCGGTACGGAGGCTGTCCAGCGTGGTGGCCCCGTGGGGGGTTGCCGTCGAGATCGTCGCAGGCTTGGCGGCCGCTTCGACGCCGTATTCGTCGCCATTGATGCCGGGAGGGTTCCACACCGACGGCGTCGGGTTCGGACACGTCGTGTTCGCCACCACTGCCTTCGACGAGTCGACCCGGTTCCTGACCGACGGCCTCGGCCTCGCTCAGTCGGACTGGCTCGAAATGGAAATCATGGAGGGCATCGAACTGGTGGTGCACTTCTTCCACTGCAACGAGCGCCACCACTCCGTGGCCCTTGCGAAGGCTCCGTTCGACCTGCCTCAGAAGCTGCATCATGTGATGTTCGAGACCAGTGAGCGCGACGATGTCGGCGCAGCATTCGATCGGGCGTGGGCGACCGATCTCCCGATCCCGAACGGTCTCGGCCGCCATGACAACGACGGCATGTTCAGCTTCTACGTCCAGAGCCCGGCCGGGTTCCAGGTGGAGGTCGGCCACGGTGCGCGTCTGATCACCGACGACTGGGACGACAACCGTCGCTACGACCGCATCTCTGCCTGGGGTCACCAGCCTCTCCGAGCATGAGCGACGACACCGACGCGGCTGGGGACAGCGACGTCGACAGCGACGTCGACATGCGACGTCGCGATCGTCGGGGCCGGTCCTGTCGGGCTCACGCTGGCCATCCTGCTCGCGCAGTACGGCGACGCCGTCGTGGTCCTCGAACGATTCCCCGAGCCCTACCCGCGCCCCTGCGTGGTCCACTTCGACCACGAGGTCGGCCGGATCTTCCAGTCGTGCGGCATCGGTGACCAACTCGCAGACGTCAGCGAGCCCGCCGGGATCTACGAATGGCGGAGCGCGGACGGCGTCACGCTCCTCCGGTTCGGACGGATCGGCAGCAGTCGATCGGGCTGGCCCGAGTCGTCGATGTTCTCCCAACCCGACCTGGAAGAGCTGCTCGACGCACGAGCGGAATCACTCCCGACGCTGGATCTTCGCCGTGGCGTCGAGGTCACGAGCCTCGAACAGTTCGACGATCACGTGGTCGTTCGCAGTTCGTCGGGCGGTGCGGTCCGCGCCCGACATGCGGTCGGTTGTGACGGTGCGAACAGCACGGTGCGCGACCTGGCCGGCACCGAAATGGACGACCTCGGGTTCTTCTACGACTGGTTGATCGTCGACGTCATCCTCGACGAACCCCGCGTCTTCGACCCACTCAACCTGCAGATCTGTGACCCTGCCCGACCGACGACCGCGGTCTCGGGCGGACCCGGACGTCGACGCTGGGAGTTCATGCGGCTCCCCGACGAACCACTCGAACAACTCAACGAGGAGGCCCAGGCGTGGGAACTGCTCGCGCCGTGGGACGTGCACCCCGGCAATGCGACGCTCGAGCGGAACGTGGTCTACACGTTCCAGGCCCGCTGCGCCGAGCGATGGCGCAGCGGACGCGTCCTGCTTGCCGGCGACGCGGCACACCAGATGCCACCCTTCGCCGGGCAGGGAATGGGTGCTGGAGTACGCGACGCCGCCAACCTCGCATGGAAGCTCGACCTCGTCCTCGCAGGCCACACCGGCGACGACCTCCTGGACACGTACGAGGCCGAGCGACGGCCGAGCGCAAGCCAAGCGATCGACTTCTCGATGGAACTCGGCAAGGTGATCTGCGTCCCCGACCCTGCCGAAGCAGCACGGCGCGACGAGGCAATGGCTGCGATGGTCACCGACGAGGTCAGCGAAGCCCCAGAGCTTCCCGGCATCGACAGCGGATTCCTCCACCCCGACGCGGCACATGCCGGCAAGCTGTTCGGTCAGTGCACCGTCGACGGTCGACGCTTCGACGACGTGTACGGCGCGGGCTGGCGACTCGTCATGACCCATGCCGACGCAACGGTCATCGACCCATCGAGTGTCGCCTGGTTCGAATCGATCGGTGGCCGAATCGTCTCACTGGACGCGACTGCCACCGACAGCGGCGTCGCGGCCGACGAGTGGCTCGACGCACTCGAGGCGTCGTTCCTGCTCCAGCGACCCGACTTCCACCTCTACGGCACCGCCATCGACGCCGCCGGAGCCGACGGCCTGCTCGTCCACCTCCGTCAGCACCTCGACCACCCACTCGGCGCCACCAACCCACGATCGAAAGGCACACCCTCATGAAGATTGCCAACCTCCACAACCGCGCGACCCTGGTGCTCGGCGACCACATCGTCGACATCGCCACCGCATCCAACGGCCGCTTCGGCCCCGATCCGATGAGGATCTACGACGACTGGGACGACTTCGTCGACTTTGCCGCTGGTGTCGACTCTGCGACCGAACCGCTCGACGAAACAGCCCTCGGCAATCCCGCACCGCGGCCCGCACAGGTCTTCGCGATCGGTCTGAACTACCGCAGCCACGCCGAGGAGTCGGGCATGACGATCCCGGAGGTCCCTGCCACGTTCACGAAGTTCCCGGCCTCCTTGTCCGGTCCGTTCGCCGACATCGAGATCGCAGGAGACAACATCGACTGGGAAGTGGAACTCGTCGCGGTGATCGGACGACGCGCCGACCGCGTCGCCGAAGCAGACGGCTGGAACCACATCGCCGGTCTCACCGTCGGCCAGGACGTCAGTGACCGCCAGCTCCAGTTCGCAGCCGGCGCCCAATTCTCACTCGGCAAGTCGCGCCGCGGGTACGGTCCGATGGGGCCGTACCTCGTCACGCCCGACGAGTTCGTCGACCCGGATGACCTCGCGCTCGGCTGCTCCCTCGATGGTGAGGTGGTCCAGGACGCCCGCACCAGCGATCTCATCTTCAACATTCCCCAACTGGTCGCCGAACTCTCGGCCGTGCTGCCACTGCTCCCGGGCGACGTCATCTTCACCGGCACACCTGCCGGCGTCGGGATCACACGCCAACCGCCGCGGGCGCTGCGAGCCGGGCAGCTCCTCGAAACCTGGGTCGAGGGGATCGGCACGATGCGCAACCGATGCGTCGGTTGACCTCCCAGCAGCGCACCACCGTCACGCTCACCGGCACCGTCGTGCCCCGATCCAGTTCACGCCGGTGCTGGGCTCGCCGATGAAGCCGTGCACGAGCGCACTGGAAGGACAACGGATTCCGATGGAGCAGCCAGGGGGTCGTCAGACCACCGGTGGATCGTGCGATCACGCATTCCGGCGATCGCCCGCCACGCTACAGCCTCGACGTCGAGGGCGGCTTCTCCGCGTCAGGGTCCTTGAGCGTCGCGGGTACCAGCATGTGCAGCGGTAGGGAACCCCATCGTCCGATGCCATCGACGACAACGACCCAGTCACGATCGTCGGGACACCCACTGGCGGCGGCTCACAGTTCGACATCTGCCTCGACTTCGAAGGTGTACCGATCGGACTCACCGCGCTCCTGACGAGATCGTGATCGACCGCGGGCCCCAGGGCCGGAGCGATTTGCGTGCCATCAAGGGCTTGCCCGGAGCGGTCGACGGGCACGTGGGACGCGGGCGATTGGGACAGCTACTCGCGCTCAGGATCGCCGGCAACGTGCCCGAGCTGTGACGCAATGAACACGGGTGGTGCTGGTTTCCTGACCCGGTGTGCGGTGGACTTCAGTCGTCCGAGATCGTTGTGGTTGCGTCGAGTTCGAAGGTGTTCGTCCCGAGCCCGCCTGGAATGGTGAACGACCCGTCGAACGTGCGCGCTGCCGCGTCCCACGTCGCCGACCACTCGCCGGCGCCGGAGGCGAACGAGGTGCGTCCCTGGCAATCGACGTCGCCGAGTTGTACCAATTCGAGCTGCGCGAACCGGCTCTCGTCGACCCGCCAGTCGAAAGTTCCCGAGACCGTCGTCGAGTCCTCACCGGTGAACAGGCCGGTGAAATCGAAGGTGAGCGGGCTGATGTAGCGATCCGTGCAGTTCTCGTTGGAACCGTCGATCTCCCGGTCGACCACCCCCTCTCCGGTGATCACGCCGTCGCCGAACGCGAGGATGAACTCGAGCCGGTTGTCGACGACCACGGTCGGTCCGGCGTCGGCGCCGTCGACGACCGGGCCGCCGGTTACCGCCCCCTCGACGACCACCACGGTGTCCGAAGCGACGTCGGTGGCCGCCGGTTCAGTCGAGGCGGCGGGCGTTTGGTCGCCTCCGTTGTCCTGCTCGGTCGTATCGTCGCCGACCGATTCGCCAGTCGGGGATTCGGACTCCGTGGCGCACGAGGCGATCGCCGATTCGATCTCGCCGGTCTCGTCGATGCGATCACCGACGCAGGCCACCGACACATAGACCCCGGCAGGACTGAGTCGTCGAACGAGTGCCGAGGTGCACAGCGAAAGCGCGCGGTTGAGGGCGGCGCCGTCGATGCTCCCATCGTCGGGGTCGTCGTCGAACATCAGGCCGAGCGCGAGAGTGCAGGTGAACAGGAAGTCTCCAGGTGTGTCACTGCTGGGCAACGGTGCTTGAGTCGGTGGCGGCGCGCCCACTTCGACGACCGCGGTCGGCACGGCTGAGAACCCAGCGATGGGCACCCTCGTTGTTTCACCGGGCGGGACATCCACGAGTCGCCACTCGCCGTCGACCTGCTGTGTCACCCGGACCGAGCCGGGCGACACGTCGACCTCGAGGACGACCGGCGCAGCGAGATCGACGTCCTCCGCGGTCGCCAGCACATACAACTTCCCCGACACTTCGTCGTCCCCGAACCGAGCGAAATCCAGCTCGGCAATCCCGGCGGTGAACACGGTCGGTTCCGCGAAGGCGCCAGCCGGCACCTCGACCGTCGCGCCGTCGGGCAGCGAGACCTCCGCTGCAGCCGAGTCGACCCGAACCGTGATCGGCTCGGTGTCGAACACGGCGAGATCCCCGAAGTAGTCCAGTGCCGCCGCTACGTCGACGGCTTCCGACGGCCGTTCCGCATCCGCCGCCTCGCTCGCGGCCGTCGAGCCCGTCTCGTCATCACCCCCGCACGCGACCGCCAGCATCGCAACCCCCAGAAGAACAGCGACCGACCGAATTCCATTGACCCGTTCCCCCGCCCTCGCCATCGGCCCAATGATAGTGATGACCTTTCGTCCGGGCGTGAGCGCTGGGCCGAACCATGACGATGCCGACACCGCCGGGCCATCCCATGAGGTGCCGCGCGTTCGCGCTGATGGCTTGCGGGCGTGAGATCGCGTATCGGGCGGTCGATGTAGCTCCGCGTCTCTTTCACCGTCTTCGGCGAGCAGTCGGGCGCAGCGAACTCGAACCAGGCGTCCAGCAACTCCCCGACCGTCGCCGTCGTCCGAACCGTCACGCCGCGTTCGGCCTCGGTGATCATCGATGCCAGCGCTGTCTGCGCCTCGCGCTTGCCGCCGTGCACCGTCCGCGTCGCGCCCCGCTTCTCGCCGGTGAGCGGATCGCGGCCGAGGTACACCCTCAGCTCCCACGACGCCCCGCATTGCCTCATGAACCCTTCATCCGATCCTCCTTGAAAGGGATTGGCATCGGAGTGGCAACGAGTCCAGAAATCCAGGAGAGCCACCCCGAAGGGTGGCTCTGACCTGGTGTTCTTGGCAGCCCGTACGGGATTCGAACCCGTGCCGCCACCTTGAGAGGGTGGTGTCCTAGGCCTCTAGACGAACGGGCCAAGCTGCAACACCGACCGAGATCGATGCGGACCATGACGATAGCGGGACGTGGCCGGCGTTTCGCACGCCGGGTCCGGCCGATGCGGATTCCGCGGAGTCGATGTCGACAGCGGACGATAACCTCGTGCCCGCACCGGTTCCGAGCAGTTCATCGGCTCGGGGCCACCGCACTCTGGGGTGTGGTGTAATTGGCAACACGACAGTTTCTGGTTCTGTTATTAGGGGTTCGATTCCCTTCACCCCAGCGACGCGACGGCCGGCCCCCCACGGGTCGGCTGTCGACGTTTTCTGCCGCGGATGGCGGCTCAGCCGACGAGGCGGGTCAGCCGATCGAACCCGATGACCCTGCCGACCGCCACTCCCCCGGCTTCTTGCAGGTGTCGGGTCAGCGACTCACCCCCGGTCACCACCGACGAATCGGTCGATGACGTCGATGCGTCCAGACCGACCTCCTCGGCGATCAGCCGGCTGCGAAGTGCGTGATACGGATCGGTCACGATCAGTACCTCGTCGAGCCCCCGCGCTGCCAGGAGGTCGGCGACCGCCTCCAACGACTCGTACGAGTTCGAGCCGTCGTTCTCGAGCAGCAGGACATCTTCGGGCACGCCGCGCTCGGCGAGGTAGGCGGCTGACGCTTCGGCCTCGGTGAATCGGTCGCCCGGGATGTTGCCGCCGGTCACCACGACGAGCGGTGCGACGCCCTGCGGCCAGAGTTCGACGACGTGGTCGAGCCGAGCGGCCAACTGGGGTGACGGCCTGCCGTCGTACTGCGCCGCGCCCATCACGACGATCGCGTCGACCGGACCGACATCGTCGGCCCGACCCGTCGTCCAGACCTGAGCCAGCGACACGAGGTAGTAACCGACCCCCAGCACGACGGCGATCGCGCACGCTGCGAGGATCCGACGGCGCACCCGGAACCAACGGTTGCCCACCCGACCCGGCGGCACGGGACCGGCGTCGATCGGTGTCGGATCGACCGGCTCCGGCATCGGCGGAACATCGCAGCCCACCGGGGTCGGATCGACCGGCGGCCGGGCCGGCAGTACGGGACCGGTCGCCACCGAACCTGTGGGCACCGGATCGAACGGTGTTTGCTCCGCGGCGATGTCGGTCGGCGCCGGGCGTGCGGACGCCTCGGTGCTCGCACCCGAGTCGCCCCGCCGATCGGAGTCGATCATCGGCTCGTCGGCGACGCCCGGTTGCCGGGGTGCCGGTTGCCGGGGTTCCACTCGCGTGACGTCACCGGATGCTCCGACATCAGGGCCGCCCATCAACGCAGCCGGCATCGCGTCTGCCGGCCGATCGCGGCCGGGCGGCGCGAGCGGCACATCCGTTGCGCGAGCGCCGTATGCGGGCTCGAACTCGGGACGGCGGGCCGGCGGCATCAGATCAGTCTGCCTCACTCGTCGTCTGTCAGCCGGGTCATTGCAGCACGGAGTCGTCGGACCGTCTCGTTCTGCCCCAGCACCTCCAGCGCCTCGAACAGAGGCGGCCCGACCGCCCGACCGGTGACGGCGACACGCGGCAGTGCCTGGGCCTTCCCGAGCTTGATCTCGTACGGCAGCATCAGGGTCTCCATGGTCGCCTTCAGTGTGTCGGTCCGCCACTCGTCGGGCCCGTACGACCCATAGGCCTCGGTGATGTCGGCGAGGAGCGGGCCGGCCCAGTCCGGCTTGGCGGCTTTGGCCCATGCAGCGGCGTCGATGTCGGGATCCGCGCCGTCGGGGAGGAACAGGAAGTCGACCAGCGCCGGGGCGTCGCCGAGCCGCTCGAGCCGTTCCATGATGTGCGGGGCGATCGCGGCGAAGCGACGACGATCCCAGTCATCGGGGAGCTCACCGTCGACCGCCGCCAGGAAATCGGCGAGTGGTAGGTGCTTGATGTACTGCTTGTTGAAGGCGAGGAGTTTCTTGACGTCGAAGAACGCGGGCGACAAGGTCACGTCCTCGAGCCGGAAGGCTGCCTCGAGCTCCTCCCACGGGAAGATCTCGCTCCCCGCCTCCTCGGCCGCGGGCGGCGTCCATCCGAGTGTCATCAGATAGTTGACCATCGCGTCGGCGAGGATGCCGTCGTCACGGTACGACTCGAGGGCCACCTTGTCCCGCCGCTTCGACAGCTTCTTGCGCTGCTCGTTCACCAGCACCGGAACGTGGGCCCAACGGGGGGGCTCGACACCGAGGGCCTGCCAGAGCATCTGCTGCTTCGGGGTGTTGGGGAGGTGCTCTTCGGCGCGCACGACATCGGTGATCCCCATCTCGATGTCGTCCACCACGTTGGCGAGGAGGAACATCGGTGTGCCGTTGCCGCGCAACAGCACGAAGTCCTCGATGGTGGAGTTGTCGAACGTGACATCGCCGCGCACGGCGTCGCGGACCACGGCCGTTCCGTCCGGCACCCGAAAGCGCAGGACCCGACCCGGCGCGGGCTCCAAACCGCGGTCCCGCGAGTACCCGTCGTACCCCGTGATCCCGAGCTCCTTGGCACGATCCTGGACCTCCTGGCCGGTCAGGTCGCAGTAGTAGGCGGCCCCCGACTCGAACAGCCGCTCGGCAGCCGCGAGGTGCGCATCGGCGTACTCACTCTGGAAGTGCGGCCCCTCGAAGTGGTCGTCATCGGCCGAGATACCGATCCACGCGAGCGCATCGATGATCCCCTCGGTCCACTCGGGCTGGTTCCGCGCCTCGTCGGTGTCCTCGATGCGGAGCACGAACGTCCCGCCGAGTCGGCGTGCAAGCGCCCAGTTGTGCAGCGCTGTGCGGGCCCCGCCGACGTGGAACGAGCCGGTGGGCGACGGTGCGAAGCGGAAGCGTGGTCCTGGAGTCATCTCACTCGCACGCTACCGAGCGACGCCCACACCAGAACGACAAGCACGCCGCCCCACGACGACAAGAACCGGTGCGGGAATCCTCAAGAAGCCCTCACGTTGCTTCAAGTCGCCCATGGCCGTGCCGAGACGCCTTGGGAGAGGAACCATGACCACGCTCCACCCCTCCTTCTCCGACGTTCCGGTGCGACGTCGATTTGCACACCTGACCGGTCGTCGCCTTGTCGTAGCAGTGGCGCTCGGTGCGCTCCTCTTCCCATCGGTCGCGGAGGGAGCGCCCGACGGCGCAGCGATGCCGCCGGCCCAGAACGACCCCGTCGCCGAGCCGTTCGTCGTCGACGAGGCGACGATCTTCGATGACCTCACGTTCTCCGAGGTCATCGAGACACTCGCCGACGACGACTTCATCTTCGATGGACGGAACATCCTCGTCGAGGACCCAGCGCCGTTCGGACCCTTCGTCGACGACACCACCGACGCAGCCGCAGACTCCGACATCGAAGCCGGCGGATCCGGCGGATCCGGCGGACCGGTCGCGACGCTCGGGCTCAACGAGGCGTTCTCGCTCCACTCACGGCCGGCGGCGACACACACGATCTTCCTGGACTTCGACGGCCACACCGTGACCGGCACCTCCTGGAACTCGACGCTCGCCACGATCGAAGCGGGTCGCTATCGGCGCGAGTCGGCCGGTCAACCCGACGATGGGTTCACGCAGAACGAGCTCGACGGCATCGTCGAGATCTGGACGCGCGTGGCCGAGGACTTCGCCGCCTGGAATGTCGACGTCACGACCGAAGATCCCGGCGTCGACGCATTGATGCGGTCGGGTTTCGGCGACGACGAGTACGGCATCCGGACGATCATCACTCCCGACTACGAGTGGTACGACTCGCAGCGGCTCGGCGGCGTTGCCTACCTCCGCTCGTTCTCGCGGAGCTCCGACCTCCCGGCATGGGTGTTCTCCGCGAACCTCGGCAGCGGCAATCCGAAGTCGGTCGCCGAAGCGGTCGCTCATGAGGTGGGCCACACCCTCGGACTCCAACACGACGGCATCGACAGTGGATCGTCATCGTCGTCCTACTACTCGGGCCATGGAAGTTGGGCCCCGATCATGGGCGTCGGCTACTACCGGGACATCACCCAGTGGTCGAACGGGGACTATGCAGGAGCGACCAACACCGAGGACGACCTCGCGATCATCGATGGCTTCATCGACCGCTTGCCGGACAGCTCTGGCGGAGCAGCGGCGCTGCCGGGAGGCATGTCGTCGATGACCTCCCACCTGCTCGGCGCGAGCGGCGCAACGACCACCCACTCGCTGCAGGTGAGCGAGGGTCCCGTCACGATCCAGGTCGACAAGCTCGACGGCTACGGCAACCTGCTCGCTGGACTCACCCTTCGCGACTCGGCGCACCAGATCGTCGCCTCCGCCTCCCCCCTCCATCCTGCATCCTGGTCACTGAGCGCCGACCTCCCCGCCGGCGTGAACCCCGGGACCTACACCGTCGAGGTACGCAGCCTCGGCTGGGCTGGCAACGGGAGCGACGATCCCGGCTTCAGCTCGTACGGATCGATCGGCAGCTACTCCCTCACCGTCGACATGCCGACGTCGGCGAACAACCCGCCGAACCCCTCGTCTGATGGCTCCACGACGCCCACCACGACTGCCGTGACGCCGACCTCGACCACGACGCCGACCACCCCGCAACGGCCGGGGACCCGGGGCGCCGGCGACGGCCTCCAGCCGATCAGCCCGCAACGCGTCCTCGACACGCGAGCTCCGTCGTCGCCCACCACCGGCCGGGTCCGTGCGGGCCAGAACCTCCGCCTCGACCTCACCGCAGCACCCGCCGGGACCGCCGCCGCCGTGATCAACATCGTCGCTGCGGATCCGACCGCCACCGGCTGGTTGAGCGTGACTCCGTGCACGAACGTCCCGCTCAGCGAACGCACGTCCTCGATCAACTTCGGCCCCGGTCGCAGCGTGGCGAATTCGATCGTCGCCCCCATGACGGCTGACGGCGAGATCTGCGTCTTCGCCTCGACCGCGACCCACGTCGTGGTCGATGTGACCGGATGGATCGGCACCTCTGGCTCGCTCACCCTCGACGAAACCGAATCGTTCCGTCTGGTCGACAGTCGCGAAGGGCTGGGCCTCCCCGGTCGACTCGGCGCCGGCACCACCGCCGAGATCGATCTGAGCGACATCGTGTCCGGCGACGACGTCGGCGCCATCGCGGTGAACCTCACGGCGATCCGCCCGACGACTCGCGGCTACCTCACCGTCGACGACTGCTCAGCGACGAAGACCACCTCATCGATCAATGTCGGGGCGGGCGAGGTCCGGAGCAACAACGGCATCTTCGCACTCGGCACCGGCCAGCGGCTCTGCGTCTCGACGACCACCACCACTCACCTGACGATCGACGTCACCGGAGAGTTCGGGACGGGGTTCGGCTTGCGGTTCATCGCTGCGACACCCGAGCGCGTCCTCGACACGCGTGACCAACACGCGTTGGCGGCTGGTTCGAGCACAGCGTTCGAGCTGACGACTGCCGCCGTCGCCAACGGGCTCTCGGTCGCACCGGCGGCTGCGAGCGTCAACCTCACCGCGGCACGATCCACGACCCGCGCATTCGTCACCGCCTGGGACTGCGGTCCTCGGCCCGCGACCTCCGCGCTCAACCCGGCGGCCAACGCCTCGACAGCTGGCGGAGCCCTCGTTCCACTGTCCGACAACGGCCACTCGTGCCTCTTCCACTCCAAGGGAGGGCACCTCGTCGTCGACCTCAACGGCTGGTGGATCTGATCGACACCGGCGCCGGACCGCGCGGCACCGAACTCCCCGCATTGCTCCGAAGCGTGGGGTACGTGACACTGGAGTGATGACCCAGCTCAACGTGCTCGGGGGCGAGTTGACGCCCTGTTCTCACGACCCGATGACCGGGTTCCACCGGACCGGCTGCTGCGAACACCGAGGTGACGACCCAGGCATGCACACGGTGTGCTGCCGGCTCACCGAGTCGTTCCTGGAGTTCTCCAAGGCACGGGGCAACGATCTCACCACCCCGATGCCCCAGTACGGGTTCGCCGGACTACGAGCAGGCGACCAGTGGTGCGTGTGCGCGGCGCGGTGGAAAGAAGCGTTCGATGCCGGCCAGGCGTGCGGCGTGGTGCTCGAGGCGACACACGTCTCGACCCTCGAGTACGTCGATCTCGCCGACCTCGAGGCACACGCCGTCACGGGGCGCTGACATCCGCTCCACCGGCGGGTGGTCGCCGCAGCTGCGGCGGTGCGTGCGGTCAGGACCCGGCGATCGCGTCGCGTACCGCAGCGGCGACCTGATCGGCCGTGGCGCCGGGAGTGAGGATCTTCGCAACGCCTGCGGCCATCAACGGCTCGACATCGACGTCAGGAACGATGCCGCCGACGATCACCGGGATGTCGACCCCGCGTTCGCGGACCTTCTCGACGACCAGGGGTGCCAGGGTCATGTGTGCTCCCGACAACATCGACAGCCCGATCGCATCGACATCTTCGTCGACCGCGGCTGCCGCAACGGTGTCGGGCGTCTGGAAGAGGCCTGTGTAGATCACCTCGAAGCCGGCATCACGCAAGATGCGCGCCACCACCTTGACCCCACGGTCGTGGCCATCGAGACCAACTTTCGCAACGAGTACTCGTTCTCCGGCCATTGTCAGTTGTTCTCCCTCGTCATCGTTCTCGTCGTGGTCGTCATCGTCCCGGCACGATCATCACGCCCGGTCAGCGAGCTGAGTAATCGTAGAACCCCCGACCGGTCTTGCGTCCGAGCAGACCGGCCTCGACCATCCTCGACAGCATGGCCGGCGAGGCGTAGAGCGGTTCCTTGAACTCGGAGTACATCGATTCGGCCACGGCCTGCGTCGTGTCGAGCCCGATCAGGTCCGCGAGCGCGAGCGGACCCATCGGATGATTGCAGCCTTCGACCATGCCGTTGTCGATGTCTTCGGCCGTCGCGAAGCCCGACTCCATCATCCTGATCGCAGAGAGGATGTAGGGGATCAGCAACGCGTTCACCACGAAGCCGGCGCGATCCTGGCTGCGGATCACGATCTTGGTCAACGTGTCCTGGGCGAACGACTCGGCGCGAGCGACCGTTTCGTTGGACGTCATCAGGCTCGTGACCAGCTCGACGAGCTTGAGCACGGGCACCGGATTGAAGAAGTGGATCCCCACCACGGATTCCGGACGCTGCGTCGCGATCCCGAGCTTCATGATCGGAATCGAGCTGGTGTTGCTCGCGAGGATCGCCTCCGGCGATTCGACCACCCGATCCAACGTACGGAACACCTCGGTCTTGAGCATCTCTTCTTCGATCACGGCTTCGATCACGAGCTGCCGATCGGCCATGTCGCCGAGGTCGGTCGTGAAATCGAGTCTCACCACGGTGTCGTCGCGTTCCTCCGCGGTCATCTTGTCACGGGCGACGGCCTTGTCGAACGACGCGAGCAGTCGCGTCCGGCCCCGCTCGGCAGCGGCGGCGTCGATCTCTTGCACCATCACGTTCATCCCCGCTCGGGCACACACCTCTGCGATCCCAGCCCCCATCTGGCCGCACCCGACGACCCCCACACGTTCGATGGAGACGGGTGTGGTCACAGTGGGCATGCACGGAACGTACTGCCCGCCACGGACCCGCGACGAAGCATGTGTGACACCGCAGCCGCCGTCACCGCAGCCTGATCGGCCGCTCCGCCCGGCCCGCAGCGTGGATCAGAGTTGGAGGGATTTGGTCTGCAGGAACTCGTCGATGCCGTACGACACCGTTCTCGCGTCCGTAGCCCGACTGCTTGTAGCCGCCGAACGGGGCCGCGATGTTGAAGCTGCCACCGTTGACGTCGACCGCACCGGTACGCATCCGACGAGCCACAGCGAGCGCCCGCTCCTGGTCGCCCGACCACACACCACCCGACAGGCCGTAGAGGCTGTCGTTCGCGATGCGCACGGCATCGTCGTCGTCTTCGTAGCCGATGATCGACAACACCGGGCCGAAGATCTCCTCTTGGGCGACCGTCATGTCGTTGGTGACGTTGGCGAGCACGGTCGGCTTCACGAAGTAGCCGGTTTCGTTGCCCTCCGGCTTGCCGAGACCGCCGGCGACGACGACGGCGCCCTCGTCGATCCCCTGCTGGATGTAGCCCTGCACGCGATCCCACTGCGCCTGGCTGATGAGCGGCCCGAGGTGCATGCCCTCTTGGGTCGGATCGCCGACCTGGGTCTGCTCGGCTGCAGCGGCGGCGATCTCGACGGCTTCGTCGTAGCGGCTGTTCGGCACCAGCATCCGGGTGTGGGCGGTACAGGTCTGGCCCGAGTTGAGGTAGCAGGCGAACAGGCCCTTCGGGATCACGGTTGCGAAGTCGGCGTCGTCGAGGACGATGTTCGCCGACTTGCCACCGAGCTCGAGCGACACCCGCTTGACGGTCTGCGATGCCACCTCGGCCACCCGCTTGCCGGCGCGGGTCGAGCCGGTGAAGCTCACCATGTCGACGTCGGGGTGCGCGGCGATTGCCTCACCGACGACGGGGCCGGTGCCGGTGACGAGGTTGAACACGCCCGCCGGCAGGCCCACCTCGTGAACGATCTCGGCGAGGATGAACGCGTTGAGCGGGTGCGATCTCGCGACGGCTTGAGCACGATCGTGCAACCGGCAGCGAGCGCGCCACCGACCTTGCAGATGATCTGATGAAGCGGGTAGTTCCACGGCGTGATCGCGCCGACGACGCCGACCGGCTCCTTGACGACCAGGCTGTTGCCGATCTCCTCTTCGAACTGGAACGAGTCGAGCAACGTGGCGAAGGTCTGCATGTTGCCGGCGGGAAGCCCCGCCTGGATCATCGTCGACCACGTGATCGGCATGCCGACCTCTTCGGCGATCGTCGAGGCGATGTCTGCCGAACGCGCCTGGAGGGTTTCGTTCAGCCGGACCAGGTACTTCTGACGCTCCTCGACGGGCGTGGTAGACCACGTCTCGAAGGCTGCCTTGGCGGCGGCGACGGCCTTGTCGACGTCGCTCGCCGTGCCTTCAGGGATCGAACCCATGACCTGTTCGGTGCCGGCGTTGACGACGTCGATCGTGCCGGCACCGTCGGACGGAACCCAAGCTCCGTCGATGTAGATGTTGCTGTAGTCGAGCATGCCAGAAGCCTGGCAGACGGCGGGCCCGGCCGCCGAACCCGGCGGATCAGGGTGCGAGGCCGGAGAACGGAGACATCGGCAGATTGCGCAGCACCGAGAAGAGCACCAGGACCACGATCGATGCGTAGAGCACCGGAACCGGCGGCCGCAACGCCGGCACCCGGGCGTAGCCGAGGCGGCGATCGAACCACGACACCCACGCCCAGGCGAGCAGGACCAGCCCGATCGGCACGAGGATGTTCCGTGACAGCACACCTGCGAGATCGCCGTGAGCGAATTCGTGCATGGCCCGCATCGAGCCGCAGCCCGGACAGTGCACACCGAACAGTGCGATCGATGGACACGTCGGGTAGTTGCCCGCAGCGTGCGGATCACGCACGCCAACGGTCACGGCGGCCGCGAGCGCAGCGCCGGCGACGGCCAGCGGCGGTCCCGCCGCGCGCCACGACCACGCGGGCGTGTCGGCGCCATCGGCCGCCTGCGTCCGCGTGGTCGTGGCCGCCACGTCAGGCACTACCGGCAATGACGACGATCAGCAGGAAGTAGAGCACCCCAACCACCACGCCGGCGATTGCCCCCCACATCGCGAACTGCTTCGCCTTCTGCGACGATGCCTGGGCACCGGCGTAGTCGCCGGAGTTGTACTTGCCATCGACCTGCGCAGCGAACACGATGCTGGCGATGCCGAGCGGCAGGCAGCAGAACAGCGTCGAGAGGATGGCCCAGACGAGGTAGTTGTCGGGCTTGGGGCCCGCGGGTCCACCCATCGGGCTCCCCGGCGGGTTGGCCGGCGGTGGGTTGGCCGGCGGTGGGTTGTACGGGGGTGGCTGATTCGTCATCGATGTCTCCTTGTTCGGTCGTTGGTGTTCTGGTTCACCACGAAACTACACGACCCGCGTGAACCCACTGTGCACCTTTCGAAGGGACCACTCCCCCCGAGGTCGAACCCTCGGCATGCCCTCGCTCCTGCACTCGGCCGCTTTCGCCCCTGGCCACTCCTGTTCACCCGCTCGTTGCGCCGTACCAGGGACGGGTTCGGGTCAGCCGGCGAGGTGCTGCTCGGCCAGATCGATGCTCGTCAGGACACGCTCGAACAGGCCGGGCATGTCGACGCCGTCGGTCGACTTCATCCCGAGCTTGTACCGGGCGTAGACGCCGTGAACGATGCACGCCGTCTTGAACGAGTTGAAGCTGCGGTAGTAGCCGAGCTGCGTCAGGTCGGCACCGGTGCGGTCGGCGTAGTACCCGATCAGATCGTTGCGCGTGGCAAATCCTGCCAGCGCGGTCGGGGCGACCGCCGCGACGTTCGGACCGTCGGACGGCTCGGCCCACGCATTGAGTGCGTACGCGAAGTCGGCGAGCGGATCACCCAGGGTGCCGATCTCCCAGTCCAGCACGGCGACCACGTCCCCCGTGTCGTCGATCATCACGTTGTGCACGCCGTAGTCGCCGTGGACCACCCGCGCCGGGCCCTGCTCGGGGATCGCCGCCGTCAACCGCGTCGTGGAGCGCGTGCACACGGTCGTCGTCGTACTCGGCGGCCTCTGCCGAGGCCGTCCACGACCCGTACCAGGTCCGCAGTTGCCGGGCGACGTAGCCCTCGTGCCGGCCGAGGTCACCCAGGCCCACCTCGTCGGGATCGATCGAATGGAGGTGTGCGAGCACCGCCATGAACGACTCCCCCACCCGGCTACGTGCGGTCTCGTCGAGTCGCGGCGCGGTCTGCTCGGCGGTGTAGAGCGCCTCGCCACCGACCTTGCCCATCACGTAGAAGTGCCGATCACACACTGCCCGGTCGTCACAGAAACCGACCGGTTCGGCGACCGGCACGCCGACGGGGTGCAGGGCGTCGATGATCCGGAACTCACGGTGCATGTCATGCGCCTTCGGGAGCAGCTCTCCCTGCGGCGGCCGGCGGATGACGAACTGTCGACCGGTGGCGTCGGTCAACTCGTACGTGAGATTGGAGTGTCCACCCTCGAGTCGCTTCCACGTGCACGGCGGTTCGACACGCGTGTGCTCCCCGATCCATGCCTCGACGACGGGCACGTCGAATCCCACCACGTCGACTCGATCGCCCGCTCCGTCACCCACTCCGTCAGATCCGTCGACCATCGACCGATCCTGTCAGGTGCGGTGCGCTCGGTACCAGGCGATGAGCGCGTTCGTCGCGCTGTCATGGTCGTCGGGGATCGGCGCGCCGGTCAGTTCGGGCGTGATCTGGTTGGCGAGTTCCTTGCCGAGCTCGACGCCCCACTGGTCGTAGCTGTTCACGCCGAAGACCGTCCCCTGGACGTGCACGATGTGCTCGTAGAGCGCGATCAACTGCCCGAGCACCGACGGGGTGAGTCGCTCGGCGAGGATCACGGTGTTGGGTCGATTGCCCTCGAAGTTGCGGTGCGGCTCGGCGACGTTCTCCCGACCGAAGGCCAGCGCCTCCGATTGGGCGAACAGATTCGCCATGAGCAGATCGTGATGCTCCTGGTACGGATGGTTGCCACGCGCGAAGCCGATGAAGTCGCACGGAATGATCCGGGTGCCCTGGTGAAGCAGCTGGTAGAACGCGTGCTGACCGTTCGTGCCCGGTTCCCCCCAGATGATCGGCCCCGTGTCGTGTCGGACCCGTCGGCCGAGCAGGTCGACCGACTTGCCGTTCGACTCCATGTCGAGTTGCTGGAGGTACGCCGCGAACCGGGCGAGGTCGTTCGCATACGGCAACACGGCCTTGGTGTCGTAGCCCAGACCGTTGGCGTACCAGACTTCGAGGAGCGCCATGATCACCGGAGCGTTCTCCCGCGAGCGGCGCGGTGCGGAAGTGCTCGTCGATCGTGTGGAACCCGGCGAGGAACTCACCGAAGGCATCGGGGCCGATCGCGAGCATCAGCGACAGCCCGATCGCGGAGTCGACCGAGTAGCGGCCGCCGACCCAGTCCCAGAAGCCGAACATGTTCACCGTGTCGATCCCGAAGTCGGCCACTCGCTCGGCGTTGGTGGAGACCGCGACGAAGTGGTCGGCGACTGCGGACTCACCCAGTGCGTCGACGAGCCAGGCCCGTGCCGTGCGGGCGTTGGTGAGCGTCTCGATCGTGCCGAAGGTCTTCGACGCCACCACGAACAACGTCGATGCAGGATCGGAGTCGGCGAGCACGGAGGCGACGTCGGCGCCGTCGACGTTCGAGACGAACGAGCAGCGGATGGACTCGTGTCGGTACGCCCGGAGCGCTTCGTACGCCATTGCCGGACCCAGATCCGAGCCGCCGATGCCGATGTTCACGACGTGGCGGATCGTGCCCGCTTTGCGCACACGTTCGGCATACCCACTCATGGCGTCGAGCACCTCGTGCACATCGGGCACGACGTTCCGACCGTCGATCTCGAACGTTGCACCGCGCGGCATCCGCAGCGCCACGTGGCCCGACGGCGCGGTCCTCGGTGACGTTGATGTGTTCGCCGGCGAACATCGCGTCGCGGCGGCTCTCGACACCCGACGAAACGGCCAGCTCCATCAGCGCGTCGAGGACGGTGTCGTCGACGCAGCGCCTTCGACCAGTCGATCCGCAGGTCGCCCGCCGTCGTCACGAATCGTTCCGCCCGACCGGGATCGGTGGCGAACAGCTGGCGGAGATGGGCGGGGCGAGGGATGTCCGGGAGCGAACCGAGCGAGACGGGGTCCGGCGGGGAGACGTTCATGGTCACGGGACGGTAGCCAATCTGGACGTGCCGCGTCGACCGGTTCGGTGTCGACGGGGTATCCCCGCGCGTCGACTTCGGTGAACTCGGACGGGTCGAGCGCAGCGGCAGCGGCGCGGTCGAGATACACGACGGTGTGATCGAGCTCGAGTGCTGCCACGGGCAGGGTCTCGTCGATCCACGCAGCGCCACGCCGCCGGGCGCCGCGCACCCAGCGGGCGACGACGTCGGCCTTGGCTGCTCCCGTCACGAGCAGGATGCGCGCGCCGGCTCGGTTGACGACGTCGACGCCGAGCGTCATCCGATCGCGACCGTTGAACTCACCGATCGTGAGACACCGGACGCCGACGAGGTCAGCGCCCGCGAAGCGTCGGGATGTGGTGCCGGCGCCCACGACGCAGTGTGTCCGTCATCGCCGAGACCGAGATGGATCACGTCGAACCGCTCGGGCAACGTCGCTGCGTAGTCGCGCGCTGCGGCAGCGAGGTCGGGAGCGGTCACGGGCATCGCGTGACGGTCGGCGGGCAGCGCGGCCAGTTGCGTCGCGTTGCGGTCTTCGTGACCGTCCGGGCGCGATGCGCTCGTCGACCTGCCAGACCGACACCGCCGGCCAACCGACTTCGGCCTCGGCGGCCAGCGCAGCGAAGAGCGGCGGTGCGGTGCTGCCGCCGCTCACGGCCAGCGTCGCCGAGTGCCGCTCGGCGATCGCGATTCGCAGTCGGGTGGCGATGTGGTGCGCCGCGGCCGATGCCGGGCTGTTCGAGACTCGGACGTCCATGGTCGCAACGTACTGGGGCCCGTCCACACGCGCGGCCGCGGGCGGCCGAGTTCCGAGCGTCGACCGGCCCGATCGGGGCGTAGGGTTCCGAGCGTGATCCGCCGATCCACCCCCGCCGGCTCGGCTCCGAGCGGTGCTCCCGCGTCACCGACCGACGTTCGCCCGGCCGTCGCCGGCGACCCCACGGCTGCACAGATCACGCGCGGCGTCCGGGTCGGCCTCGCGGCCTACGTCATCTGGGGCCTGCTGACGATCTACTGGAAGCAACTCAGTGCGTTCGAAGCACTCGAGCTGATCGGTTGGCGGATGGTCTGCGCCGGGGTCGTGATGGCCGCCATCGTCACCGCGCGCGGGTCGTGGCCTCGGATTCGCGAGGCGTTCGCCGATCGCACCACGCTGGTCCGGCTGATCGCAGCTGCTGCGCTCCTCACCGGCAACTGGGGCAGCTACGTCTGGGCGGTCGTGAACGACCGGGTGATCGAGACCGCCCTCGGCTACTTCATGGCGCCGCTTGCCACGATGGCGATCGGCGTCTTCGTCCTGCGCGAGCATCCATCGACGGCTCAACGGATGGCGTTCGGCTTGGCGTCGATCGCCGTGGTGATCCTGACCGTCTCCAGCGGACAACCCCCGTGGATCGCGCTGCTCCTCGCTGCGACGTGGAGCCTCTACGGGCTGTCGCAACGCCGACTCAACCTCGACGCCATCGACAGCTTGGCGGGTGAGACATTCGTCCTCGCCGGCCCCGCGATCGCGCTCCTCATCGCGGTCAGCGGCCGCACCGGCAGCGTCATATCGTCGGCCGACGCTCGGGACTGGCTCTTCGTGCTCGGCACCGGGGCGATCACGGCGATTCCACTGATGCTGTTCGCCTCCGCCGCGAAGTCGATTCCGTTCACGCTGCTCGGACCACTGAACCTGATCGTGCCGGTCATCAACTTCGGGCTCGGCTGGCTCCTGTACGACGAGGAGATGCCCGCCGAACGAGTGGTCGGCTTCGCGTTCGTCTGGGTCGCACTCATCGTCGTGATGTACGACCGCATCCGCTCAGCCCAGGCGTCTCGCAAATCGTCGAACGCACATCCGTCGAGCACGCCTTCATCGAGCACGCAATGATCGACCAGGCAATAATCGACGCCGTGACCGAGGCGCGCGGATAAGGTCTGCGCTCATGCGCCGCATTCTCATCGCCACCCCCCTGCTCGCCCTGGTCGCCGCCGCTTGCACCGGAACCGGCAGCTACAAGGACCAGACCCAGGACTTCCTCAACGACGACGCACAAGTCTCCGATGCTGTCGGCGGCGACGTTTCCGATGCATCGTGTGACGAGCCCGACAGCACCGACGTCGGCACCGAGTACCAGTGCACGGCTGAAGTCGAGGGCGTCGGAACTGTCACGTTCGACGTGCGGATCAACGCCGAGGACTCGTTCCTCGTCACCGACTTCAACTTCTGAGCCACCGCCGCTCGTCGGCCACGGCGATCGCGGCATCGTCGACATGTCGGCACACCGACGACTGCTCGTCGGCGTCGTGCTGACCGCGGCGGTGTTCAGCGCATGCGGCGGGTCCGCCTCCGTTCAGGATCGCGCCGCCGACGCGGTCAAAGCGTTCATTGCGGCCGACGACACCCTCGCCGACGCCGACTTCGACAGTGACCGTGTCGCCTCGACGGCCGCCGGGATGCTCTCGACGAGCGGGGTGCGAGCGATTTCTTGAAAGATGGCGACGGCAACGACCCGAACCGCCTCGGGGACTTCGACAACATCGAGTTCCCGGACGGCCTGAGCGTCGACGAGGACGGTCTCACGACGCTGCTCATCGGCTGCGTCACCCCCTGATCACGGTCCCCGCTTCGATCGGCTCGTGTACTCCGGTCGGCCTCCCGGCATCGCGGATCGTCAGGAACCCGACTCCTCGGCAGTCCGGTAGTCGCCGAAGGTCTCGTCCCGACTGGTGAGCGCCGAGGTGACACCCTCGCCGAAGCGACGGTGGTATTCGATCGAGCTCGGCTGGTGGAATCCGATCGCGTTGATGTCGGCCGTGGCGCGCATGCCGTTGCGCATCCCCATCGCCTCCATCGCCCGATGCACGACGCGCTTGTTCAACGCCTGCAGGTCGGACGGCACCTTGGCCACCCGTTCGGCGACTGCGAGGACGGCCGCGTCGAGCTCTTCGGGCGGAAACGATCGGTTGGCGAACCCGGCTTCGACCGCTTCGACCCCCGACATCGAATCGCCGGTCAGCATCGCCTCCATCGCCCGGCGCATCCCCATCATCCACACGTGCCACCCCATGTCGGGGCTGCTCATCGAACGAACCGGCGGGTAGCCGATCTCGGCGTCGTCGGCGACGTACACGAGGTCGCATGCGGTGGCGAGTTCGGTGCCGCCGGCCAGGCAGTAGCCATGCACCTGGGCGATGATCGGGATGCTCAGGTCCATCATCTCGAACCAACCCTGCAACACGTGACGTGCCCAGCCGCCGTCGGCCGGGCTGATCGTCCAGGGCGGCCGCTCGGTCGGGTCCTGCGCGAGGTCGTACCCGGCCGAGAAGCACGGGCCCGCACCGCGGATCACGACGACGCGCACGTCGGGATCACGATCGGCACGACGGAGCGCGTCGAACAGGGCGCTGCGCAACGCGTGCGACAGAGGCATTGCGTTTCGTCGGACGGTTGAGGGTGAGGCGCCGAACGTGTTCGGCGGGATCGTCGATCAGCAGCACGGCGTCGTCGGTCATCGACGGGACCGTACCGATCCGGTCGCCCGACCCGGGGAAACGACCCGGGAACGCGAACGGGCCCGCCGTTCACGAGAACGACGGGCCCGTCAGGTGTTCAGGTGTTCAGGTGTTCAGGTCAGCCCGAGTAGGTGCCGAGCGTCCCGTTGAAGTCGACTGCGTCACCCTCGGACCACGAAGCCACCCGCTCTCGTCCGACCAGACTCGCAGCTGCGTGCCCTCGGCGAGGTAGCCGTCGTCGGCATTCATCACGTAGGTGAGGCCGTCGAGCAGCAGCAGCGACGAGTAGTTGACGTTGCGAGCGGCGTTGATGATGCCCTCACGGCTCAGGTTGCCGGCATCTGCGGCTTCCTGAATCGCCTTCACGGCGACTTCCATCGACTCCCAACCAGCACCGGCGATACCACCCGGATCAGCGTCGGAGCCGGTGGCTGCGAAGGCTTCCAGGTAGGCGATGGCACCGGGGTCGTTGGCGGCGACGTCGGGATTGTTGACGTCCTTGAGGTTCTGTGACGTGAACACGCCGTCAGCACCACCGTTCGCGACCGCCCCGAAGAACACCGGGTTGGCACACGTGGCCGTCTGGTAGATCGAAGCCGTGAAGTCGGCGTTGGCCGCCTTCTGGTTACCGATCTCGGTCATGAACGCGATGCACTGGGCGCCGAGCGGCACGGCCAGGATCGTGTCCGGGTTCGCGGCGACGAGGTTCGTCACCTGACCGGACGGGGCACCGGAGTCGCTCGCCTCGATGGTCTCGGTGGCGACGATTTCGATGCCGTTCTCCGGCAGCAGCCTCTTCGAATGCCTCGGCGTATGCCTGCCCGAACTCGTTGTTCACGTAGAACAGGCCGGCCGTGGTGGCGCCGTCAGCGGCGGCCTCGGCGGCCCACACCTGGGATTCGATCGCGTACGGCACGAGCAAGCCGGTGGTCCACGGGTTGTTCTCGACATCGCCCCAGTTCGGCGCTCCAGTGGAGGCGGTCAGTTGCGGGATGCACTGTGCGTTGAGGTCTTCCTGAATCGCCAGGTTGTTCGGCGAACCGATCACACCGGCGACGAGGTCGACCTCGTCGTCGAACACGAGCTCGTCGATGTTGGCCACCGTCAGGTCGGCTGTGTACTGGTCGTCCTTGACGATGAGCTCCAGTTCCTGACCGTTCACGCCACCGAACTCGGCGTTGTAGTAGTCGATGTAGGACTGCTGGCCGTCCGCGAAAGGAGCGAACAACACGGCCGGGCCGCCCGAAAGCGGAATCGACGTTCCGATCACGATCGAGCCCTCGATCGGAGCGGTCGCAGCATCGGGGTCATCGCAGATGCTGGTGTCGACTGCGAAGGCGGCACCGCCGTCGGTCTCTTCCTCCATCGCCTCGGTGGTGTCGGTTTCCTCCTCCATCGCTTCGGTGGTGTCGGTCTCCTCCTCCATCGCTTCGGTGGTGTCGGTCTCCTCCTCCATCGCTTCGGTGGTGTCGGTTTCCTCCTCCATCGCCTCGGTGGTGTCGGTTTCAGCGGCGTCGGTGGTCTCGGTGCCACCGCCATCGTCGCTGCCGCACGCAGCGAACACGAATGCGCCTGCCGCTGTTATAGCGACCAGTTTCTTGCTTCGAACCATGATCAGGTTTCCCCCTTGTAGATGCTGGTGTTCGGTCACGCTGTTGTCGGTCTCCGCCGGACAGGCGACAACCCAGCGACTGTGACCGTAGTCGCTTGATCCGGGTTGGTACAGGTCGGCTGGACCATCCCGGCGAAGATCAGCTCGTCGGCTGTCGTTCGAGGGCGCCGCCCGGCCATCGAGCGATCGCCGGGCGGTTTCGGCACGATCTGGACGATCCTGCTGCGCAGGATCCGGAACGTACCGACCGCACCGAACGGCGCGAAGCGGGCGAAGAGGATCAACAGGACGCCGAAGATCACCCCGCCGAGGCCGTCGAGTTTGGTGTCGCCGTCACGGAGCTCACTGAACAGGAACCCGAAGGCGCTCTCCGAAGGGGTTCTCACCGACCACGCCGCCGACTGCGACGACAGATTCGTCAACTGGTCACGGTGTCGCCGCGCCACTGGACCCGAGCACGAGCGCCAGGATCACGACGACGATCGAGAAGAGGTGAACACGCACCTGAAGTCCTTCGGACGCTCACCGACACTGCGGGCGAGGTCGTTGACGAACACGTAGAAGACCGCACCGACGAGGGGGCCCCAGTTCTGTGCCGCACCACCGACCACCATCGCGACGAGGAAGGTGACCGCGCCGAACAGACCGAACAGCGGCACGTCACCGTCGACGAGGCCGAGCTTGAGCCCGAACAGCGCTCCACCGATTCCGGTGACTGCGCCGGAGAGTCCGAACACGATCGTCTTGACGACGGCGAGGTTGACGCCCATCACCTCGGCCGCGAGTTCGTTGTCACGCGTCGCGACCATCGCCCGCCCGATCCGACTCCGCATGAGTCCCGACACCAACAGCATGATCAGCAGCAGCAACCCGAGCGAGAGATAGATCATCCACTGATTGAGGTCGCCGCGCCCGTCGAGCCCGGTCGGGAGCCGGAGACCGAAGAAGTCGAACAGGTACTCCGGCGGGGTGTACTTGTCGCCCTTGATGCCCGTGGCACCGCCGGTGGTCTCTTCGAACCGCTCGTACTTCAGCGTCGAACGCACGGCCTCGACGAAGACGAGCGTCGTGAGTGCGAGATAGATGCCCTGGAGGCGCAACGCCGGGAGCCCGACGATGCAACCGATCACGAAACACAGCGCCGCAGCGATCGGAATGGTCCAGCCAGGAGCCCACAGGTTGTCGGCACCGAAGAACGGCGTGCTGACGCGACCGTCGGTGAGCACGAGCCCGGTGTACGCACCGATCGCGAAGAACGCGGACGAACCGAGCGACAGCTGGCCGGTGTACCCGGTGATCAGGTTCACCCCCATCACCGCGATCGCGACGATGAACGCATCGGCCAGCAGTCCCAAGCCGGAATTGGTCCAGCCGTCACCAGCGATCCCCGTCACGCCGAGCACCCGGATCACTAGGTATGCGAGCGGGATCGCGAAGACCAGCACTCGGCCGAGCCAGTGCAGGGCACCGTACTGTGGCGTGCGAATCGGCAGACCTCCGCTCGCCGCTTCGGCCGTGCCGTCGGTGAGCGGGGCTGCACCGCCGGCCACTCCCGCGTCGGCGATCTCTTCGGTGATCTTCCTGTCGATGATGTCGTCTTCGAAGTGGTCGCTCATCAGACTCGCACCACTTTCTCGGTGCCGAACAACCCGGCTGGTCGCAACAGCAGGACGCCGAGCAGGAGGACCAGCATGACGGGGAACAACATGTCGGACAGGAAGTCGACGTACCCGATCAGGAAGGCCTTGAGCAGCCCGATCAGGAGGCCGCCGACGACGGCGCCGACGGGCGAGTCGAGGCCGCCGAGGACGGCGGCGACCGACGCGAGGAGGAATGGTCCGAGCATCAACGAGCCGGTCAGGCCCGCTGACGGCGCCAGCATGAGCGCAGCGAGCGCACCGATCGCCCCGGCAAGGCCCCATCCGAGGATCAAGATGTTCCCGACCCGGATCCCCACGAGGTTGGAGGACTCCTGATTGTTCGCAACGGCGCGCATCGCGAGCCCGATCTTCGTGTAGTTGAACAGACCGAACAAGAGCACGACCGTCACGGCGAGCACGCCCATGATCCCGACGCGCTCCCAGCGAATCGCCGCATCGCCGATCCTGAAGAACGAATCGGCAGTCGGTCGGGAACAGGCTCGGGAGGCTGCGCGCATCGACACCCCAGAACATCGCGGTCAATTGGTTGACCGCCAGGAACACGCCGATGAGGGCAACGATCACCGCCCCGGGATTGCGGTCCTCGATCGGGCGGACGACGATTCGCTCGACCAACGCCGAGATGACGAAGCCGACCGCCATCGCCATCAGGAACGAGAGCCACACCGAGATTCCCGACGAGGGTGAAGGTAGAGGCGCAGAAGGCACAGAACGTGCCGATCTCGCCCTGCGCGAAGTTGAGCTGGCCGGTCGAGCGGAAGATCACGACGAGCGCAAGGGCGAGCAGCGCGTAGATCGAGCCCTCTGCGAGCCCGTCGAACATGCGCTGGATGAAGAGCGACATCAGACGATCCCTCCGAGGTAGGCCTGCTTGACGGTGTCGTCGTTGAGGAGTTGGTCACCGGTTCCGGTGGCGACGATGTGCCCTGTCTCGAGCACGTAGGCGCGATCGCACAATTGAAGCGACAACCCGGCGTTCTGCTCGACCACGAGCAGCGACATGCCCATCTCGTCGCGGAGTTCGCCGAGAATCTTGAACAGGTTCTGGGTGATGATCGGAGCGAGACCGAGGCTCGGCTCGTCGCACAGCAGCAGCTTCGGGCGGTTCATCATCGCCCGCGCGATCGCGAGCATCTGCTGCTCACCGCCCGACAGCGAGCCCGCCCGCTGATCCTTGCGTTCGGCGAGCCGTGGGAACACCTCGTACCACCGGTCGAGGTCGGCGGCGATCGATCCCTTGATCGTGTAGGCACCGGCGCGCAGGTTGTCCTCGACGGACAGGTCGGTGAAGGTGCCACGCCCCTGCGGGACCTGGGAGATCCCCGAGCGCAGGACGGCATCGGGCCGGGAGGAACCGATCTGCTTGCCCGCGAAGACCACGTCGCCGGAGCGACTGATCATGCCGGACACGGCCCGCATCGACGTGGTCTTCCCGGCTCCATTTGCACCGAGGATGACCACGATCTCCCCGTCGGAAACGTGGAAGTCGATGCCGTGGAGGACTTCGATCTGCCCGTATCCGGCAGCGAGTCCCGTGACCTCGAGGAGATGCTCGCTCATGCGCTCGTCCCCAGGTACGCCTCGATCACGCGCGGGTCGCTCTGGACTTCCTGCGGCAGGCCCTCCGAAATCTTGCGTCCGAACTCCATGGCGACCACACGGTCGGAGATCGACATCACCATGCCCATGTGGTGTTCGACGAGGAGCACGGTCACGCCGTACTCGTCACGAACTCGCTGGATCGTCTCTCCGAGCTCGTCGACCTCGGCATGGGTGAGGCCGGCCGCCGGCTCGTCGAGCAGGATCAACCGCGGATGCGATGCCAGCGCACGAGCCAGTTCCAGCCGCTTGAGTGTGCCGAACGGCAGACCGGCCGCAGGGCGGAAGGCGAACTGGGCGAGGTCGAGCGACGCGAGGATGTCGTACGCCTCGGCCTCGAGCCGGTCCTCCTCTTTGCCGGCACCGATCCGCAACGCAGCTCTGACGAAGCCGACCTTGCCGTGACTCGTCGCTCCGGTCATCGTGTTCTGCAGCAACGTCATCGTCGGGAACAAGGCCAGGTTCTGGAACGACCGCGCGATGCCACGACTGGCGATGCCATGGGCCGGCACCTGCAGCAGGTCCTCACCGTCGAACCTCAACCGGCCGCTGGTCGGCTCGTAGATCCGGCTCAGGACGTTGAACATCGTCGTCTTGCCGGCGCCGTTCGGTCCGATCAGACCGAGGATCTCGCCTTCGTTCATCTCGAATGACAGCTCGTCCAATGCGACGATGCCACCGAACTGCACCGTGATCGAATCAGCTTCAAGTAGTGCCACGTTGTTGCGCTCCCCCTCGGATTGCACCGGTCAACCAGATGACCAGCGACGGTAGCAGTGTGTGACCGATAGCACTGCAATTCCTCGGACAGCCGGCCATCGCGATGAATCGTCCGGGCGGGAAGTGCGCCCCGTCGAGAACCTCCCTCGGCCGCGACGCCACGTTGACGTTCGACATCTAGAGTCGAGCACGTGGCCACCTCACGAACCACTCCGCGGCACCGACGACCCCGCAAGCGACACGCTCAGCGGCCGAGGCGGACCGCTCGTCTCACGCTCGCAGTGACCGCGTCGCTCCTCGTTGCGGCATGCGGGAGCGCCGACATCCTCGTGACGACCGAGCGCGCCGATCAGATCCGCTCCGCCGACCCCAGCGACCCTTTCGACCCTTCCGACCCTGCCGACCCTGCCGACCCCACCGACCCTGCCGACCCCAGCGACCCTGCCGACCCCAGCGACCCTGCCGACCCCAGCGACCCGACGAGCACGGAGCCGAATCGGAACACCCCACTCGACCCGATCGATCCCGCCGACCCGATGGGCGAACCCGACGTCCCAGACGTCGACCCGACCGCCGTCGATCCGGATGCGATCAACTTCGGTGACAACAAACCGGAACGCAGCTACGACGACTTCCTGCTCGCCGCGCTCGGCGACATCGACGCCTGGTTGCGGGTGGAATACCAGCCGGCCTTCGGTGATGCGTACGAGCCGCTCGAAGGACAGGTCTACGCCGGCTACCCCGAGCGTTCCGACGACCTTCCGGGATGCGGCGAGCCGAGGACGAGCTACGACGACCTGCAACAATTCGTGGCGTTCTACTGCCCACTCGGCGACTTCATCGTGTACGACGACGGCGAGAACGGCCTGCTGGCCCAATTGGCCGGTGAGTTCGGCGCCGCCACGATCGGCATCGTGTTGGCCCACGAGTACGGACACGCCATCCAAGCCCGTACCGGCGCCCTCCAGCTCGACCTGCCGACCGTCGCCACCGAGCAGCAGGCCGACTGCATCGCCGGCGCCTGGGCCGGCCGCGCCGCTTCCGGCGCGGCACCTGGCGTACCGTTCACCGACGACGACATCCGTGCCGGGCTGATCGCCATGATCCGGGTACAGGACCCGGTCGGGATCGACCCGAACGAACCCGGCGGGCACGGGTCCGGCTTCGACCGCGTCGGCGCCTTCCAGGTCGGCTTCCAGGAAGGCCTCTCGAGGTGCGCGGTGCTGATCGACGACCCGCTCCCACTCACCCCGCTCCAGTTCCTCAGCCAGGACGACATCCTCAACGAGGGCAACGCGCCGTTCGGGTTCGAAGAGGACGAGCTGTTCGGCTTCCTGGTACCCGACCTGAACCTGTTGTACGACAACGACCTCCAGACCCGGTTCCCCACCTTCACACCGCTGACTCTCGTGTCGGTGCAGTCCAGGACCGAGATCGAATGTGCTTCGCCGTTCGGCCTCTTCGAAATCGGCGTCGAGCTCTGTTCGGCCACGTCCACGGTGTACCTCAACACGCCGGTGGCCCGGCAGCTCTACGACGAGCTCGGCGACTTCGCCCCGGGCTACCTGCTCGGCGTCGTCTGGGCCGAGCACGCCCAGATCACGAGCAGCTCGGCGCTGCGGGGCGAAGCACGCCAACTGCAGAACGACTGCCTCGTCGGCGCTTGGGTCCAGACGGTCACCCCCGATCCCACGACCGGGATGCTCCCCGAACCACGCGATCCGGATCGTGCTGCGTCGATCTCGCCGAACGACCTGACCGAGGCGATCCAGACTGCGATCGTCCTCGGCGACCCGACGCTCAGCACCGACGTGCTGGGGTCTCCGTTCGAGAAGATCGACTCGTTCCGCCGGGGTGCGCTCGGCGGCATCGTCGCCTGCGGCTGACCACCCACCCCGCATTGTCCACCCCGCACTGTCCACCCCGCACTGTCCACCCCGCACTGTCCACCCCGCATGTGCTCGGTCGCACGATGCGACGGCGGTGCCACGGGCGTTGCGTCAGCCGAGCAGTTCCTCCAGCACGGCGGCGAGCTCGACCGGTCGATCACCCTGCACGCTGTGGCCGGCGCCATCGATCACGCGGACGTCGATCTCGGGCTGACGACGACGCGCTTCGGCGACGTCCTCGTCGTCGACCACTGGCGATGTCGAACCCCGAACCAGCGTGAGCGGGACGTTCACCGCGCCGAAGTCCTCCCACAGCGGCGACATGGCCTGAGACAGGACGCCGTCTGTCGCCGGCGAGCGTGCCACAGTCACATCGGTCGCCGACACATCGGTCGCGCCGGGGGCGATCGCCGACACATCGGCCTGGGCGGCGTGGGGCTCGGTCGCGCTCGCGAACGAACATGGCTCGACCGGTCGTAGCGCCACTGCCATGAGCCGTTTGCGCGTGGCGCGGCGTTGTGCAGGATCCCCCGTCGCAGCGACGCCTCCGATCGTGTCGGATTGAACGTCATCGTCCGCTCGAGGAGATCGTCGAAGCTCGCGAACTCCTGGGGGCCGTCGACGAAGTCGAGCACCGCCTTCGCCTTCTGCTGATTGACCCCAGGGGTGATGTCGACCAGCACGAGGCGTCGGACCAGCGCCGGGTGACGAACCGCCAACTCCAGCGACGCCAAACCGCCGAGCGACATCCCGACGACCAGCCGGCTCTGCGGCGCGTGCTCCCAAACCATGGCGGCGATGTCGTCCGCCAGGTTGTGCGGGGTGTAGGCACCGTCATGGCGCCATGCCGAGTGTCCGTGACCCGGAAGGTCGATGGCGAGTGCGGGACGTCCGAGCGCCAGCGCGACGGTGTCCCAGGTGTGGGCGTTCTGTGCGCCACCGTGGACGAACACGACCTCGACCGGGCCGATCCCCCAACGCAACGCGCTGACCCGGCGGCGCGGGTCCGCGGGGACGTCGACGGTGACTCGCTCCACCGGCGGCACCGTGGCGACGTCGAGCCCGAACTCGTCGATGTTCTCGTGGAAGAGCCCGAACTCGTCGTAGCCGGTCTCGTTGTCGTCGACCGGCGGAGTGTCAGCGGCGTCCATCACCCGATCGTACGGAGCGGAGCGCGCTCGCACGAAGCGAGCGAAGCGCGTCCGTCACGGAGCGAGGATCGTGGTGGTTGTCGTGGTACTCGTCGTCGAGGACGTGGTCGACGACGTGCTGCTCGTGGTGGAGGACGTGGTCGTCGACGACGACGTCGTGGGACCCGAGGTCGTGGGCGGCGCCGTCGGGGGAGCCGGAGTGCTGTTCGGGGTGGTGTTCGGGGCGGTGGTCGTCTCGGGGACGGTCGTGGTCGCCTCGGGGACGGTCGTGGTCGTCTCGGGGACGGTCGTGGTCGTCTCGTAGTCCGGATCGAGCCAGTTGAACGTGGGCGGCGGAGCGCCGTTCTCCTCGGGCTCCTTGCTCCCGTCCCACACGAAGACCTGGTCACCCATCGACACCAGGCCCTGGAAGTCCTCGGAGATGCTCAGCGGAATCCGGATGCAGCCGTGCGACGCGGGCTGGAGCGGGACGTTGAGCGCACCGTGGATGGCGATTCCGTAGTTGAAGTAGACGGGGTTCCACATACTGCCGAGCGCGCTGTCACGAATGCCCTCGACCTGGCGGTAGAACTCGAAGACACCCCCCGGGGTGGTCGACCGGCCGCACTCACCTCGCACGATCGGCTCCTCGCCGTCGCGGTTGCCGTACTCGCCGGGGCTGATGGTCACCTCTTCGCACCACTCCTCGTTCGTCCCACTCGACATGTGCGTGATCATCACCGGCACATCGTCATGGAACACCGCGAGGACCTGTTCGGGGAGGTACACCTCGGTGTGGTCGGTGGTGGAGTTCGGGCGCCGTGGCTGGATCACGAACGGATCCTGCATCGCGTCCCACATCTCGGGGGTGACCTGTCCGCTCGGACGATTGCTCGCGACGCCGAGCACCAGCTTCTCGTACGCCCACACGGCCTTGATCGTCTCGTCGCCGTAGATGCCGTCGGTCGGACCCGGCACGAACCCGAGATCGGTCAATCGTTGCTGGACCGCTTGGACGTCGGACCCCGCCACTCCCTTCGACAGGGTGCGCTCGAGCACCGACTTCGTCACCGGCGCCGTGGTTTCGACCGTTGCGATGACCTCGGGGACCGAATCGGGAACGGTCAGCTGGGTGAGTTCACCCGTCGCCACCACGTCGTCGCTCGCTTCGCTGCCGCCCCGGTTGCCGAGCGCAACCCCCGCCACGATCACGATCGCCAGCACGCCCACCGCGGCACCGGCCGGCAGCCAGTGCGCGACGGGACGCTTCGCAGGAGCAGCGGCCGGAGAGGGGGACGGAGGAGGTTGCTGGTTCACGATGTCGACGCACACCCGGGACGCACGGCGCCCCTGACGAGGGTCAAGTTATCCGCGGGACACGGTGCTGGCAGCGCGCGAAACCGCTGTTTCGTGGGGATTTTCCGACCCGGTTCTCCAACCCGATACGTGGTTCTCCAACCCGATGAGCGGCCTGACCAGTCAGTCCCGGCGGACGGGTTCGATCCCGTCGAGGTCGCTGCGCAATTCTCGCATCTCCCGCAGGATCGTCCAGATCACGCCTGGTGAACTGAGCGTCGACTCTCCGCGCGTACGGGGGAAGTAGTCGACGCCGAACTGCAGCATCTCGAAGCCGAGTCGCGTCGAACGGATCACGAGTTCGGCATCGATGAACGACCCCTCGCTGCGCAGTTCGACGTGGTCGAACAGCCGTGAACGGCACAGCTTGAACGCGAAGTTGATGTCCCGGGCCTTGACCCCGAACATCGATCGGATCAACAGGTTGTAGACGAAGGTGTAGACGAGCCGGAGGTATCCCTCGCCGGTGCGGTCGAAGCGGTACGCGCTGACGAGATCGACGTCGTAGTCGGTGAGCAGCCGGACGGCGCGTGGCAGTTCGGCCATGTCGAACGGAAGATCCGCGTCGGTGTACAGGATGAGGTCGCCGGTGGCCGATGCGAAACCGGTCTTGATCGCGCCCCCGAGCTTGCGGTTCTTCTCGTGATGGACCACTCGGACGTGCGCGTTCTCTGCCGCGAGCCGGTCGGCCATCTCGCCGGTGCGGTCGGTCGATGCGTCGTCGATGACGATGAGTTCGTAGTCGCCGATGTCGCCCCGAGCCATCAGGCCACGGGCCGCGCGGTGCCCAGCGTCGAGGGCCCGCTCGATGTACATCTCCTCGTTCCACATCGGGTAGAAGATGGAGAGCTTCTCGAACCGCTCCGCGACAGGATTCGATCGGTCGGTGTGCTCCAGGGCCGTCATCGCTCGTGCAGGGTAGTCGTGCGCCCGGGTGGCGCCTCGACAGCAGTAGCGTGCCCTGCGATGTCGACGCGTTCCGACGACCCCGCCGACGCAGTGCACGCCGGCTCGAGTGACACCGCGCCGCTCCCGCCGCCGGGTCGCACGACACCGTCTCGATCGGCGCCCCCTCCGCCGGCCGAGGCGCCGCTCGCGCCATCACCCAAGCCATCCATGCCGTCCACCACAGCACCCACCACATCCACGCCATCACCCACCCCGGCACGAGCAGCGTCGACGCCGGCGGTTTCGTCCCCGATCGGGACGCGTCAAGGCGACCTCACGCCGCGATGGCGCTACGTGCTCGCAGCGGCCTGGGTCATTGCGTTCTTCGCGTACGCGGCGGTCTGGCAGGCGAGCGTCGAGATCGGCATCGGGACGTGGTGGGTCGGCCCACGAGCTCAACCGCGACACACCCTGGTCAGGGTCCTTCCCTCGCTGCTGTCGATCTCGATGGCGATGTGTGCCGTCTACAACGCCCGGCGGCTCGTGCGGCTGAGCGCGGTGGGCGTCGTGTTCGCCACGATCGTGGCGATTCCGGATTTCTCGCGCTCGACCGGCCTCGGGCTCGCCGAACTCGTCATCGCGTGCCTGCTCGGCCTGGTGACGCTCGCCGCGCTGACCGGTCGGTATCGGTTGGTACCCAACGGGCGCAACGACGATCCGGAATCGGACTCCGAACCCGCAGCGGCAACAGGTGACGCAGCGCACAGCGAAGCGGGCGGCGGCACGAACGGCGACCCGGCGGTGGCCTCGTTCGCTCCTCCCCAGCAGGCAGGTTCCTGACCGTCCGCCGATCGGTCCGTTATCGTCGCGGCCGTGTCCGACGCCTCGAACCATTCAGACAACCCGGCTGCACATGCGACGGCGAGCGCGGGCGGTGATCCGACGGCGAATTCGACTACCGATCCGACTGGGAATCCGGCTGGAGCGTCCAATGCCAAGGTGCTGATGCAGTTGCCCGCCGGCGAACGGGTCGGCATCGCCTTCTCCGGAGGGCTCGACACCTCTGCGGCCGTTGCGTGGATGCGCGAGCGCGGCGCGATCCCGTACACCTACACCGCCGACATCGGCCAGTACGACGAGCCCGAGCTGGAGACCGTCCCCGATCGCGCCAAGGTCTACGGCGCCGAGGAAGCCCGCCTCGTCGACTGCCGCGACGAACTGGTCCACGAAGGCTTGATCGCCCTGCAGTGCGGTGCTTTCCACATCCGCACGGCGGGTCGTACCTACTTCAACACCACGCCGCTCGGCCGGGCGGTCACCGGCACGTTGCTCGTACGCGCGATGCAGGACGACGGCGTCGACATCTGGGGTGACGGGTCGACCTACAAGGGCAACGACATCGAACGCTTCTATCGATACGGGTTGCTTGTCAACCCGGCGCTGCGGATCTACAAGCCGTGGCTCGATCCCGAATTCGTCGACGAGCTCGGTGGCCGCCAGGGCATGAGCGAGTTCCTCGTCGAGCGGGGGCTCCCGTACCGCGACCCGACGGAGAAGGCCTACTCGACCGACGCCAACATCTGGGGTGCGACGCACGAGGCGAAGGCGCTCGAGGAACTCGATGCGTCGATGGAGATCGTCTCGCCGATCATGGGAGTCGCGCACTGGGACCAAGCCGTCGAGATCGCGACCGAGGACATCACGGTCGGATTCGCGGAAGGCTGGCCGACCACGATCAACGGCACCACGTTCGCGACGTCGGTGGACCTGGTGATGGAGGCCAACTCGATTGGCGGGCGTCACGGACTCGGGATGAGCGACCAGATCGAGAACCGGATCATCGAGGCCAAGTCACGCGGCATCTACGAAGGGCCCGGGATGGCACTGCTGCAGATCGCGTACGAGCGGCTGCTGACGGCGATCCACAACGAGAACACGCTCGAGAACTACACCACGATGGGCCGTCGCCTGGGCCGCCTGCTGTACGAGGGGCGCTGGTTCGACCCGCAGTGTCTGATGCTGCGCGAGCCGCTGATGCGCTGGGTCGGCGCCGCGGTGACCGGCGAGGTCACCGTGCGCCTCCGACGCGGCGACGACTACTCGATCCTCGACACGACCGGCGAGAACTTCACGTACGAACCCGATCGCCTGTCGATGGAGCGGGTCGAAGACGCCGCGTTCGGTCCGCTCGACCGGATCGGTCAGCTGACCATGCGCAACCTCGACATCACCGACACCCGCAACAAGCTCGACGTCTACAAGCACGTCGGCACGCTGGGCAAGGGCGACATCACCCCGGCGCTCGACCGCGCCGACTGAGCCGCAGCCGGCCTGCCCACCCTCGACCGCGCCCCCGCCCCCGCCCCCGACGATCCGGGTGACCTGAACCGACACCCGTCGTCACATTCCGTCACCCGGACTCGGGGCAGCCGGATTCAGGTGATCCACATTGCTGGTCGCGCCAGACCCGAGACCCTTGATGATCAGGCGGATTCGGGGTGTTGGTGGCGGAGCTGCGGCGGAATGCTCGGGTCGACGAAGGTGACCCACCGACGGTCGAGTCGCTCGCCGAGTGGATGCTCGTAGCGACCGTCGATCGGTCTCGGCGGACCGCCCGGCGGAGCCGGATTCGCCCCGGACGCTCGGATCGGTCTGCCGCGGGCATCGGTGAACACCAGGCTGTCGGCGTCATCGGCATTGCCGGAGATCCCGAGTTGGCGTTTGTGGTGCATCCGGTGATGTCTCGAACACACGGTGATCAGGTTCCACGTGTCGGTGGGGCCGAGCTGTGACCAATGGACGATGTGATGCAAATCGAGCCCACGGGTCGTCGTGCAGCCCGGGACCTGACAGCAGTAGCCGTCACGATGCAAGACGGTGCGGCGGGTGCGATCCGGGATCGTCCGCTGCGACCGCCCCACCGAGACGGGCAGCCCCTGTTCCACGACGACCGGATCGATGTGGCCGTCGCACGTCAGGAACCGGGCGATCGGTTCGGGAATCTCGACGCCGCGATCGGTCGCGAGTCGGCCATCACGTTCGAGGTAGAGGTTGATCCGATACCGGTTGCGGCGAGCCGGTGCGCCCGCCGCGTCGAGCGAACGCTGACCGAGTTCGATCAATGCAGCGACGTCGGACGCCATCGAGATCGGGTCACCGTCGACGCCGCCCTGGCGCCGGCGAGCGAACTCGGCGTCGCGCGCTTCGTCCAGAGCCGATTCGCACAGCAGACCGAGATCGGGGTCGAGATCGGCATGGAGGAACCAGCGTCCATCGGGCCCGAATCCGTAGCTGACCCGGTTCTCATCGGATGCTTCCCCGTTCGGCTCGCTGATCGGTTCATCGGGCCGCTCCGCTTCAGGCGTCTCCGGCTCGTCGTCCGCGCCGAGCGTTGGCTGATCGACGTGGCCGGGCTGCCACGCCCAATTGGTCTCCTTCACCAACCGACGCGTTTGGGACACCGTGAGCCGCTTGGCCAGGGACACGGCCTGCTCGTCGGCCCACGCCGGAACGCTCCTGACGATCGGCATCAGCTGGTCGAGCGACATCTCGCCACGTCGTACCGCACCGATGGCTGCCGGCAGTTCGTCGGAGCGTTCCGCGACCGCGATGATGTTCGAGGCCAGGGCCGGCCCGATTCCGCAGCGCCAGGCGAGGTACTGGTTCGGTGTCCACACACCGTCGCCCTGCCACTCCTCCGGATGCGCGAGCAGCCAGACCGTCAGGTCGATCAGGCGCCCGTGCTGAGCGTTGAGATGCCCGGCAACGTCGTCGAGCAGCAGCTCGAACGACGCGCTGTCGATCACCTCGACCGACCCGCGTGGTGCCTCGTGTTCTGCTTCCGACGACATACGCACATCGTACACCTGTTCGTTTTCATTGTCTACCGAAATGCAATAGCAGAGAGAGATGACGACCTCGACGCCGATCACTTCCACCGATCACTTCCACCGATCGGTCGGGCAGGTCAGGACGGGTCAGGTACGCATCGACTCGGTGTGGCCATCGACGGGGATGGCCTGACCGGTGATCTTCGAAGCGGCGGGTGACGCGAGGAACACGATCGTCTGGGCGATGTCGGCCGCGTCGACGAAGGTCCGCAACGAAACCTGGCGTTCGAAGCCCTCGCGGATCTCGTCGACCGAGCGACCACCGGCGGCGGCTTCGAGTTCGATCACGTGATCCATCCGTGGGCCAGCGACCGAACCGGGGCAGACAGCATTGACCCGGATGCCGAACTCGCCGAGCTCCATCGCCATCGTCTTCGTGAGGCCAACGACGGCCCACTTCGCCGCCGCGTACGGCGAGCGATACGGGAACCCGAACAGTCCTGCGGTCGATGAGATGTTGACGATCACGCCACTCCCCTGCCGCTTCATCACCGGAACCACATGTCGCGAGGTCCGGAACATCGAGGTGACGTCCACGTCGAGGGTGCGCGTCACGTCGTCGGGATCGATGTCCTCGATCACTCCGCCAGGTCCGGCGATCCCCGCGTTGTTGACGAGCACATCGATGCCGCCCAGCGCCTCGATCGACTCGATCATGAACCGGTCGATCGAGCCGGTGTCGGCCACATCGGCGATGCCACCGTCAATGCCCGCGATGACGCATGCATCGGCGAGCGCGCCATCGTCGATATCGCAGATTCGAACGGTTGCTCCAGCGGCGGCGAAGTGCTCGGCAGTGACCAGGCCAATGCCCGAACCGCCCGCCGTGATCACCACACGCTGCGGCATCGCGTCAGCCCCGGTCGGCGATTGCGGCGACGAGGTTCGCCACCAGCGCGGCACGGTCCGGCATCGTCGACACGACGACGTGCTCGGTGTCGGCATGGGCACCACCGCCGACCGCTCCGAGGCCGTCGAGCGTCGGCACACCGATCGCCGCAGTGAAGTTGCCGTCGCTGCCACCGCCGACGGCGAAACCGCCGATGCCGGGTGCGACCTGCTCCGCGAGGGGGAAGAGCGACGCCGAAGCCGACTCGGGCATCGGCGGACGGTTGACCCCGCCGAGCACGGTGAGCGTCGCCGCCTCGTCGACGGTGGTGAGCCCCGCCATCTCGGCCTCGACACGGTCCTTCTCCTCGGCCGACTCGATGCGGACATCGACGCGGATCCGGGCCTCGGCGGGCACCACGTTGTCGGCGGTGCCGGCCGTGGCGACGGTCGGCGTCACCGTCGTGCCGATGTCGGGGCGGCTGATCGCACTGATCGCCAGCACCTGGTGGGCGGTCTCGATCAACGCGTTGACGCCGTTCTCCGGTTCGAGCCCAGCATGTGCCGCACGACCTTTGACCACGACCTCGAACGTGCCACATCCCTTGCGACCGACCTTGAGATCCCCACCGTCGGCGGACGGTTCGAGCACGAGCACGTTGCCGCAGGCCCGCGCCCGCTCCTCGATCAGCTGGCGCGAGTGGATCGAGCCGACCTCTTCGTCGGCGCTGAACAGCAGCTCGACACCGCTCAGATCGTCGAGCCGCCCGAGCCCGTGGAGCGCCTGCACGATCCCACCGAGCATGTCGAACACACCGGGTCCGGTTGCGATGCCGTCGGTGACGTCGAACGGGCGCTCGGCCAGCGTGCCCATCGGGAACACGGTGTCGTGATGCCCGAGGATCAGGACCCGCGGGTATCCGCCGCCCTTCCAGTGCACGTGGGGACCGGCTGGGCTCGGGACGAGCTCACAGGAGCCACCGAGGTGCCGCTCGATCATGGCTGCCAGGATGGCTGCGGACGTGTCGAGCGCATCGAGGTCGAGCGACGGCGACTCGACTTCCACCAACGTCGCCAGATCGGCGAGCAGCGCATCGAGATCGAACACATCCGCCGAGATCAGTGCAGGCACCCCGCAAGGCTACGTCACCACTTCGGCCACAGCGAGAGCCACCTGCAATGCTCCGGCGATGGGGAGACGACTGATCGCAGGATTGGCGACGCTGGCGCTGGTGGCCGTGGCGTGTTCGAGTGATGCTGACGAGGGTGCTCCGAGCGACACCGCGGCATCGCAGATCGACGAGTCGACCGCACCAGCCACCGAACCGCCGGATCCGGCCACGGCACAACCGGCCACGACGGATCCCGCAGTGACGGGGCCATCGGGGCCGGACGAAGTCGAACTCGACGCAACGGTGCGTGCCGGGACCGAACAGATCTCGATCATCGACGCCAGCCCCGGCACGCCACTCGACCTGGTCACCGAGACCGACGGCGACGTGGTCAGCGAGGGAACGGTCGACGACTACGGCTCGTTGGTCTTCCGGGAGCTCGATGCCGACCTCGACTACCGCATCGCCACCGCCGATGGCGCGACCGCTCCGATCGATGTCCTCGCTCGCGACGAGCATCCCGACCCGGCGTTCTACGCGGAGCAACGGCTCACCATCGACCGCGGGAACAACACCGGGTTCGACTACGTCGAAACGCGTGATGGGACGACACTCGGGGCCTACATCGTGCTGCCGGGACCCATCGAGGACGGCCCCTACCCCACCGTGGTCGAGTACTCGGGCTACTCGCCGAGCAACCCCGAGCAGGGCGCCGGCTTCGCAACACTGTTCTCGTCGCTCGGTTACGCCTATGTCGGCGTGAACATGCGGGGCACGGGCTGCAGCGGCGGCTCGTTCCGGTTCTTCGAGTACACGCAATCGACCGACGGCTACGACGTCGTCGAGGCGGTTGCCGCACAACCGTGGGTCGACGGGAACTCGGTCGGAATGGTCGGCATCTCGTACCCCGGGATCAGCCAGTTGTTCGTCGCCCAGACACAACCGCCGAGTCTGAAGGCGATCACACCACTGTCGGTCAACGACGACTCCTACCAGGGCACGCTGTACCCGGGCGGCATCCTCAACACCGGGTTCGCCGTGAACTGGACCCAGGAGCGCGTCGATTCGTCGATGCCGTCGATCGACCCGGACGGCGAACCGACCGACCTCGGGCAGAGCTGGACGGTCGACCAGATCTCGACCGGCGACGAGGAGTGTGCGACCAACCAGGGCGTTCGCCTCCAGAACCCCGATCTCGTCGGCGAGATCAGGGCGACCGAGTTCTATGACCCAACGGTCGGCGACGACATCTCGCCGCGCCTTTTCGTCGACCGGATCGAGGTCCCGACATTCCTGGCCGGAGCGTGGCAGGACGAGCAGACGGGTGGCCGCTTCCCGACGATGCTCGATCGGTTCACCGGCACCGATCGGTTCTACGCCACCATGGTCAATGGGCTCCACACCGAGTCGATCAGCCCTGCGGTGCTTCCCCGGATGTTGGAGTTCCTCGATCTCTACGTCGCGGAACGCACACCCGATCTCGGACCGGCACGATCCGTGACGCCCATCCTGGCGGCGGGCATCTGGGGCACCGACGAAGTCGGCGAGATCCCCGACCGCTTCGCCGGCCTGGAGTACGCCGACGCGCTCGCCGCGTTCGAGGCCGAGCCACCGATCGAGATCCTGTTCGAACAGGGAGCGGCCGACGGCGCCACGCCGCTGGCCCCGCTCGCGCGGTTCGGCGAACGCTTCGACGCCTGGCCGATCCCATCGACCGAGCCGACGGCCTGGCAACTCGGTCCCGACACGCTGACCCCCGACCCGGTCACTGCGGATGCTCGAGTCGCCTACAGCGCGATGCCGGACCCCTCATCCGCCACGTACTGGAGCGGAAACTCCTCCGACCTCTGGCGCACCGACGTCGTCTGGGACTGGCAGGAACCGGCCCCGGGGACGTTCGCCGAATTCCGATCCGAACCGCTGACCGAGACGCTCACGATGGTCGGGTCGGGATCGGCCGACCTCTGGATCACGAGCAGCACGGGCGACACCGACCTCGAGGTCACGCTCAGCGAAGTTCTTCCGGACGGCAGCGAGGTGCTCGTGCAGTCGGGATGGCTACGCGCGAGTCATCGCGCGCTCGACGAAACAGCGTCGACCGAGCTCCGTCCTGTGCACTCGCATCTGGAAGTCGACGCCGAACCGCTCCCCGACCCGGCGGACGCCTTCGAACTCGCCCGCGTCGAGATCTTCCCGTTCGCGCACGTCTTCCGCGCCGGATCGCAGATCCGATTGATGGTCGACGCGCCGGGCGGGAACCGCGCCGTGTGGGAATTCGAGACGATCTCGAACGGCGAACAGGTCCAGATCGGAGTCGGGCCGTCGACACCGTCGCAACTCGTGCTCCCCGTGATCCCGGGCATCGACCCGCCCGCCAACGCCCCCGCCTGCGGCTCGCTCCGCGGCCAACCCTGCCGCTGACCCGCACCGTCACGTGACGGGTCAGACCCATCGCGTGACGCGTCACGTGACGGGTCTGACCCGTCACGTGACGCGCGGAGCACGGGCACCACCCACAGCATGGACCCATCTGGTTGACTCAACCCATGAGCTCGGGGGCCCATCGGCGTGAACTGGCGGAGTACCTCCGTGCGCGACGCGAATCGGTCCGCCCCGAGCAGGTCGGTCTCCCCGCCGGACGAGGACGCCGCACGCCGGGACTTCGCCGGGAGGAGGTCGCGTTGCTCGCCGGCGTCTCGGTCACCTGGTACACGTGGCTCGAGCAGGGACGCCGGATCAACGCATCCGACGACGTGCTGCTGTCGATCGGTCGAGCGTTGCGATTGGACGATGCCGAGCTGGCGCACCTCCTGGCACTGACCGATCCGGGCACTGCCTCGGTCGACGCACCGACGGAGGCGCCGAGCGCGCTGGTCCGCCTGCTCGAGGCCCTGATGCCGTCACCCGCCTACGTGCTCGGTCCGCACTGGGAGTTCGTCGCCTGGAACGATGCGCAAGAACGGCTCTACCCGCGTCTCGCGGAGCTCGAATCACCCCGACGCAACCTGCTCTGGGTGCTGTTCGCCGACCCGGCCACCCGCGACCTGATCATCGACTGGGACATCCACGCCCGCCAGGCGCTTGCGGAGTTTCGCTCGGCGACGTCAACCCTCCGCCACCATGCCTCGACGGTCGAGCTGGTCGACCTGCTCACCGACGAGAGCGAAACGTTCGCCGAATGGTGGCCCGAGCACGACGTATCGGGGTTCGAGACCAGGCTGCGTCGCTTCGCGCACCCCTCCGCCGGGGAGCTGACGTTCGAGTACCAGCAGCTGACCCCGGCCGAGTGGCCATCGCTGCGGGTCGTCGCGCAACTCGGTGTTCCCGGCGACGACTCGGCAGAACGGCTCGCGGTGCGGCACTACCTCGTCTGACCCGTCGAAGCAGAGCCTCCCGGCCACTCGACGTCGAGTTCGTCACGACGCGGCGGGTCCGCACCGCGCCGTGTCACGACCACCCCCGCCGCCGCATGGCCGACGCGAACCGCCGCGGAGATGTTCGCCATCGAGACGTCACCACGCCCCACGCCCGCAGCACTCCACCACGCGAGCAGACCGGCGCCGAAAGTGTCGCCGGCCCCGATCGTGTCGACGATGTCGCCGGCGACGGGTGGCACCTCGATCTCGGTCTCGTTGGTGGCGGTGACGATCGTGGTGTGCGAGGAACCGGCGGTCACGACGACAGCCTGTGCTCCCATGTCGATCAACCGCCCGGCGGCGGCGTTCGTGTCCAAGGTCGGCGCCAGATACGCGAGGTCTTCGTCGGAGACCTTGATGATGTCGGCCCGCGCAGCCGCACGGCCGATTCGTTCGACGTACGCGGCCCGGTCGGGGATCACCGCTGCACGGCAGTTGACGTCAAGCATCACGACGGTTTCGTCGCCGACCGCGTCGAGCGCGCCCATCACCGTTGACGCCATCGGCTCGAGGGCCAACGCCAAGGCGCCCGTGAACAGCACATCGTGCGGCCCGAGCGCGGCTGCGGCCGCCCGGGCGGACTGCGGTGCGACCAGCAGGGCGGACGTGCCGTCGAAGTAGAAGCGGTACTCGGCCGACCCGTCGTCGGCGATCTCGGCGGCCGCCAGAGTGGTCGGCGCTCCAACCGAGATCGTATAGCTCGTCCCGACACCATCGGACTCCAGTCGATCGCGGAGGAGCGAACCGAAACGATCATCCGACAGACCGCCGACGAACTCGACGTCGGCACCGAGCCTGGCCGCGGCCAGAGCCGTGTTGTACGGCGCCCCGCCGAGCGCAGCCTCGACTGCGCCGCTCGGCGCGATGACGAGATCCACGAGTGCTTCCCCGATGACGACGATCACGACCAGATTCGTAGCACGCCACAGCGCTCCGATCAGGATCTGCCGTCTCGGGATTCACCGTCCCCACGCGCCACGGTCGTCCGCGACGGCGTGGTGGTGCTCGTCGTGCTGGGCGTCGTGGTGCTCGTCGTGCTGGGCGTCGTGCTGGGCGTAGCGGACCGCGTCGTGGTGCTGGGCGTCGTGGTGCTGGGCGTCGTGGGGCGCCTCGACGGGACGGTTGTGTCCGGCCGCGCCGGAACGGTCGTCGGACGCACCGGCGCGGTCGTCGGTGCCGGCGGCCGGGTCACGTCGGGTGGACGTTGCGGCGCCGTCGAACGTGACGGATCGGTCGGCGAGGGCGAGACGTCACCGTCGGGGCGATCGTCGCCGGCACCACCGGGTCGCGCACCGCCGTTGCCGGGCACAGGGTCGTCAACCCCCACGTCACCGGCCGCGACGGTGGTCCGAGCCGACCCATCGTCGTCCTCCCCGTCCCCCATCCGTCACCCTCTCGTCGTTGGCGGTGGCCGGTCTGTCGGACGAGTCGGAGTCGCCGTCGCCCGACCCGCCGGCCACATCGGAGGTGGCAGCGGGCTCAGGGAGCTCGGACTCAGCTCTGACGACCTCGCCGTCGACGATTCGGTACGACCCCGGCCCGAACCGACGTCCGTCGATCTCGACGAAACCGATCACCTCGAGGCGGGCGCCGTCCGGCAACTCGGTCCCCGCCTCTCCGGCGACGGCCTCGCCGTCGGGAAGCTCGACGACGACGCGATCGGCGGCCGCGATGGCCAGGACGTCGTCATCAGCGGCGAGCAGAGAGACGGTGAGTGCACCGAGCGCGATGACGAGCACCACCGCAGCCGCAGCCAACAGAGACGCCGCACGATTGCGCCGCCGAACCCTCGCCAACGGGCGCCGATCCGACCGCTGCGACGAGGCCACGGATCGTCGCCGTCGGCCACAGATCCCATGATGCGGGCTTCGAGCGCGGCGAGCCGTTCGTCCCCGAGGGCCACCGGAGCAGCTGCTGCAGCCGTGAGTGCGTCTTCGACGGGGTCCCGGCCGACGCCCGACCCGATGGGCTGATCGCGCGGTGGATCGTCACTCATCGCTTCGCTCCTTCCGTCGTCTCGACGCCCAGCGCGGCTCGAAGCGCCGCCATGGCGCGGTGCGTCCGGACGGCAACCGCCCCCTTCGAGATGCCGAGCGTTGCGGCGATCTCGGCGGGTTCGAGGTCCGCGAACCAGCGCAACGAGATGACCTCCTGGTGGCCGTTGGACAACGAGTTGATCGCGTTCCGAACGTCCTCGACCGGAATCCCCGAGGCGCCGACGTCCGCGAACGACTCGGGATGGTCGAGCGTGCTCGATGCCACGGCGCCATGACCGTGTCGCGCTTCGCGTTGCGACCGGCGACTTGCAGAGCGCTGGACGTCGATCAGTTCGTTCATCGCGATCCGGAAGACCCACGGTCGGAACCCGATCCCACGTTCGGCGACGTCGTCGAGCGACCGCCACGCGCGCTCGAAGGCAGCAGCGGTGACATCGTCGGCGAGTGTGACCGAGCCGGTTCGCCGTTGGATCGATCTCACGACATCGGGTCCGTGATGGCGGAACAACGCTGCAAACGCATCGTGGTCGCCGGCGCATGCGGCAGCGACCAGGCTGTCGTCATCCTGGTCACCACTGCGTACTCCGTTCCGACTCCGCCGACGCACGTGTCAGTTCGTCCGATCTCCGTCCCGGCTCGGCGCCGAGTCCGGCCGTGTCTCGACCGGCCGAGTCTCGACGGCGGCCGCGTCTCCACCGGCCGCGTCTCCACCGGCCGCGTCTCCACCGGCCGCGTCTCCACCGGCCGCGTCTCCACCGGCCGCGTCTCCACCGGCCGCGTCTCCACCGGCCGCGTCTCCACCGGCCGCGTCTCCACCGGCCGCGTCTCCACCGGCCGCGTCTCCACCGGCCGCGTCTCCACCGGACGCGTCTCGACCGCGACCGAGTCGATCGATGACCGGCGGCTCCCCATCGGAGAAGGCCACGCCGTCGGCGCGGGATCGAGCGACGATCTCACCGGCACCATCGGTGGCGATCACCGCGTAGACCGCACGGGAGGACGACGCAGGCACCTCGATCACCGTACGACGTCGGGAAGGGCGCCCGGAACGAGGCGACCCGTTCGCGGGCCCCACCGTCGACCGAACGCCACAACGTGATGACTCGTGCCGGCGCATCGGGAGCGGTCCACTCGCAGCGCACCGTCACGACGCCTGATGCCGTGCACTGGAGACGCAACGCTTCGATCGCTGCCCCTTCATCGTGCGCGGACACGCCCGCAACGACCGGGCGGCTCGCCCCGACGAGTCGACCCGCGACGTCGATCGCGCGCACGGCGTAGAGGTATCGGACTCCACGGCGAACCGGTGTGTCGACGAAGGTGTTCTCGCTCGGGTCATCGGTGCGGTGCACGGTCACTCGACCCATGCCCGAGCCGAGCGCGACCCGGATCAGGCGGACGCCCGCCGCGTCGCCGGGGACCGTCCATCGACACCCGATCGCCGCCACGTCTCGGTTGCGTCCGGTGCAGTCCAGGTGCATCACTTCGACGTCCGGCGGGTCGCTCGGCCGCGACCTCGTCGGTCTCCGCTGCGGCTGCCGGAGCTGCCGTCAGCGCGGCGATGACCGCAACGGCCGACACCAGGGCGGCACCGAACGACCGGGTCGGCCGCCGAGGCGCCCGAAGCCGAACGGGAAGGCGAAGGGGACGGGAAGGGGAAGGCGAAGGGGAAGCCAGGTGGGTCGGGAAACGACTCGATCGGACATGTGCTCTGCTCCTCGCCGACCGGTGCCGATCACCGGTCTCACCACCACAACGGCACGACCGACTCCTCGATTACGTGAGGGACGTGCGGGTGTGCGACGACGGCTCCTCCAGCGATGATCCGACGCCGGTCAACAGACCAGCCCAGCGCTCCGGATCCGGGCGGCTTCGCGGTCGACCGACTCAGGGGGCGACGAGCGCGGCACCGACGACGCCGGCGTTGTTCGCCATCGAGGCGACTGCGATCTCGGTGTCGATCGAGATCAGGTCGAGCCACTTCTGCGGCACCTTGCTCGCACCGCCGCCGACGACGAAGAGATCGGGGCTGAACAACGCCTCGACGTGGTGGAGGTATCGCTCGACCCGCTCCGCCCACTTCGACCACGAGAGGTCGTCACGCTTGCGGGCACTGGCGGCAGCCCGCTTCTCTGCGTCGTAGCCATCGAGTTCGAGGTGGCCGAGTTCGGTGTTCGGGACGAGCACCCCGTCGATGAACAGGCCCGACCCGATGCCGGTGCCGAACGTGAGCATCAAGACAACTCCCTGACGACCGGCGGCGACGCCGTAGCGGACCTCGGCGAGCCCGGCAGCGTCGGCGTCGTTGATCAAGTGCACCCCGACGCCGAGTGCCTCGGTGAAGATCTCGTCGGCGTCGACGTTCAGCCACGACTCGTCGATGTTCGCCGCCGAGCCGACGATGCCGTTGTGGACGACTGCCGGAAACGCACATCCGACGCTTCCGTTCCATCCGTGGTGGCGGACGAGCTCGACCACGACCTGTGCCATCGCTTCGGGGGTTGCCGGCTGTGGCGTGCTGATCCGGTAGCGCTCGGTGATCAGGTCCCCGGTCGCGAGATCGACGACGGCCGCCTTCATCCCGCTACCGCCGATGTCGATGCCGAAGGCCTGACCGGCGCGATCGCTCTGCGAAGTCGTCACGGGCGCCACGGTAGCGGTCGAGACGATCCACACGAACGGGCGCTCGATGCACCAGCGGATCAGCAGTCGCGCGAGAAGTTGCAGCGGACGGCTGGCTCGTACCGCTTCGCCACGACGCTGCGCGAATGCTCCGACGTGTTGCCCGCTCCGTCGGTGGCGTGCATCGTGATGCGCTGCCCCGCACGGACCACGAACGGGTCGCTGCTCGAGGAGCGGAACACGATCGACACCCGGCCCGAGCCGTCCGCTCGGCCGTCGGCCACCCAGGTCTTGCCGCGTCCGAAGGCGGCGTCGCAGTTCGAACAGGTGACGGTGGGCGTCACGAACACCTCGACGGTGCAGTTGGCGCAGGTCCTCCCCACGAGGAGGACCGGTGACACCGAGTCGATCGTCGGATAGCCGATCCCGTGCTGGACGGCCGACCCGGGGGCGGTGCTCGGGCCGAGGTCACGGTCGCCGGGTCCGACGAGGTCGATGCCGAGTCCGCCATCGATGGCGTGGATCGAGTTCCGCGACAGCCGGTTGCCGTACACCGGGAACGAACCGTTGAACGAGTCACCGGGATTCCCGGCGCGCATGTGCACGCCTCTGGGCATGTGGGCGATCGTGTTGCGCTCGATCACGTTGCGGTTGGCTGCGACTTCGATCAGCACGCCCCACGTGGTCTCGCCGGCCGAGGCCGGCCGGGCGCCGCTGGCGAGGACGCCGATGTGGTTCCCCCGAATGAGGTTCTGATTGGCGCCCTTCCAGAGGACGATGTTCGTCGTGGACCCGACGATCACGTTGTCGATCGCCGAGTTGAACGCGATGTCATCGGGACACGATTGACCCGGGCGACACTCCTCGTTGCCCTCGAAGTTGATGCCGAACTCGTCGTTGCGGGTGGCGGAGGTGCCCGCCGTCCCGTCGGCGGTGGTGCCGATCAGGTTGCCGACGAACTGGTTGCCGGTGGTCTTGGTCGACCCCGCATCATGCGAGATCTCGATCCCCGACCCCCCGCTGACCGGGTGGCCGTTGCCGGAGATCACGTTGCCTTCGCGGGTGCCGCTCCCACCGATGATGTTCCTGCTCGCGCCGACGTTGAGATCGATGCCGTGGCTCCGGTTGGCGAGACGGCTGGTGCCATCGGGCGCCAACCCGATGACGTTGTTGCGAATCAGGTTGTCGGTGCTGGCGTCGTAGATCGCAATGCCCTTGCCGGCATTTCCCGAGATCAGATTCCGGTCCGCGAGGCTGGACGTGCCGATGACGTTGCGCTTGGCGCCCTGCTGGATGTGCACCCCGTTGGACGAGTTCGACGAGTTGTTCACGAACGTGGCCGCGGCATCGGTGCCGATGAAATTGCCGACGACGACGTTGTCGGTCGACGAGCCACCGAGCAGTCGGACCTGGAGCCGGAAGTCGTAGATCGCCAATCCCCGCACGACGTTGTTGGACGACCGGAGTTCGAGGCCGTCGGGGGCGCCCGATCCGGTCCCCTGACCCTCGACCTGGATCTTGATGACCGCGTTGGTCCCGTGGGTGGCGGTGTTCGCACGCGCACCGGGCTGGCTGTAGCCGTCGATGGTCACGCCGGCGCTGTCGGTGATCCACTCGAGACCGTCGCCTCCCGGCCGGATGGTGTGCGGTCCCGAGCCGGCGATGTCGAACCGGATCGTGTCACGTCCGCTCGATGCATTCGCTTCGTCGATCGCAGCCCGCAGGGTGCACGACCGACCGGAGCCGGACGTCGCGTCACAGACGCCATCGCCCTCGTTCACGTCGCCGGCGTCGCCGGTCGAGTCGACAATGAACGTCAGCCCCGCTGCCGCAGCCGGCTGCTCCACGACGAGGATCAGGGTGCCGGTTGCCAGCGACGCGACCAGGAGCGCGGACGCGCCGAGCATGCCTACGAGGCCCGATCGAACCGATCGGGACGGGGTCCGCCGATCCCTTCCCATCCTCACACCGTAGCCGCTGACTCACACGGCGAGCCTTCGTGCCTCCGACCAGGTCATCCCGCGCTCGACGTTCGGCTCACGCGGCAGTCCGAGCACGTGCTCGGCCACGATGTTGCGTTGGACGGCGAACGTGCCGCCGCCGAGGGTCAGTGCCGGGTGGAAGAGGTACCCGAAGTGCCAGATCGGATCGACGTCGGGGAACTGATCGTCGACGAAGTTGTTCTCCGTCGGGCCACCCCGCATCGCTGACGGCACGTTGCCGGCGGGCCCCGAACCGTCGAGCATGCCGTTCGCGCCGGCGAGGTCCTTGGCGAGCGACAGCACGTGCTGTCCGTGGTCGTCGGCCATGATCTTCTGGATCGAAGCCTCGGCACCCGGGGTCTTGCCCTGCAAGGTCGCACTCAAGCTCCGGAATCGGTTGAGTCGGAGCAGCTCGGCTTCGATGTGCACGTCGATCGCCCGTTGGCGCAACACCGGATCGGCGATGCCGCCCTGCTGCGCGACACAGATCGATCAACAGCTCGGCCGACGGGCCGACGCCCCACATCGAGCCCGCCGACGACAGCGACACGCGCTCGTTCGAGAGGGTGACCTTCGCGAGTCGCCACCCGTCGCCCTCCTCGCCGATGCGATTGTCGACCGGGAGCCGGACGTTGTCGAAGAAGACCTGGTTGAACGAGTGTGCGGTGGTCATGTCGACGATCGGCGACATCGAGAGCCCCTCGGAGTCCATCGGCATGATGAAGTACGAGATGCCCTTGTGCTTCGGCTGGTCCGGATCGGTGCGGGCGATCAGGATGCCGAACTCGGAATGATGCGCACCGCTCGACCAGATCTTCGAACCGTTGATCACGTACTCGTCGCCATCGCGCTTCAGCGCGGGTGGCGAGGTTCGCCAGATCGGATCCCGCTTCGGTCTCGGAGAACAACTGACACCAGAACTCCTCGCCGGAGAAGATCTTCGGCAGGTAGCGCTCGTGCTGCTCGGGGGTGCCGGCCAGCAGAATCGTCGGGGCCGCCCAGCCGATCCCGATCTGATTGTTCGGTCGCCGGATCCGCGCTCGGGCCAGCTCGTCGTCGATCACCAACTGGTCGATCGGATCGGCATCGAGCCCCCACGGTGCCGGCCAGTGCGGCACCACGTAGCCGGCCTCCGCGAGGTCCTTGCCGGTGGGATTCGGGTTGGCCGCGATCCAGTCGCGAACCCGTTGGCGGGTGGGGTGGTCCTCGGGTGGCAGGTCGAAATCCATCGCAACCGATTCTGACCGATCTCGTCGACGGGCGCCGGATCGGTGGGACGGATCGGTGCGATTCGGACCGGCACCGAGGGTGGTGACAGGCTCGGGCCGTGAACGACCCGGCGGCGACGACCGACCCGAGCGCGGATCCGACGGCCGTCGACGGTTTGGTCGTCGACGTACTGGTGGTCGGAGCCGGCTTCGGCGGCATGTACGCCGTCCACCGCCTCCGCACCGCCGGGTTCGAAGTGCGCGCGATCGAGGCCGGGAGCGACGTCGGCGGCACCTGGTACTGGAACCGGTATCCCGGAGCCCGCTGCGACGTCGAGAGCCTCGAGTACTCGTACTCGTTCGACGCCGACCTCCAGCAGGAATGGCACTGGACGGAACGGTACGCACCGCAGCCCGAGATCCTGCGCTACGCCGAACACGTCGCCGAACGCTTCGACCTCCGTCGCGACATCGTGTTCGACGCGCGCGTCATCAGCGCGGTGTTCGACGAGGCGCGTGCGCGTTGGACGGTGACGACGCAGCCTGTGGTCGGTCGGACGGTCGGCGGGGACGAGCTCGGCGCCGGCGTGACCGTCTACGACGCGCGTTTCGTGGTGATGGCCACCGGGTGCCTGTCGAGCACGAACATCCCCGACTTCGGCGGGATCGATGCATTCGAGGAGGCCGGCGGCCGACTCCTGCACACGGGCCGCTGGCCCCACGCGGGCGTCGACGTCGGTCGGTCAGCGGGTGGCCGTGATCGGAACGGGCTCGTCGGGCGTGCAGGCGATCCCGCTGCTCGCCGAGGACGCCGCCCACCTGACGGTGTTCCAACGGACCCCGACCTACGCAGCACCGGCCCGCAACGCGCCCCTCGACCCCCGGGTCGAGGCCGAGGTCAAAGCCGACTACGAGCGGTTCCGCGCGGCGCTGCAGCGCCGCGCCACCGCGTTCGGGGCGAGCTACCCTCGACCGGCAGGAAGCGCGCTCGACCACCCACCCGACGAGCAGCGCCGCATTCTCGATGAGCGGTGGGAGCTCGGCGGCTTTGCGTTGTCGAGCGCATTCAACGACACGTTGCTCGAACCGGAGGCCAACGACGTTGTTGCCGATTTCGTGCGCCGCAAGATCCGCTCGATCGTGGCCGATCCGGACACGGCCGACCTCCTGTGTCCCGAACAGACCTTCGCCTGCAAACGGCCGTGTGTCGACTCGGGGTACTACGAGACGTTCAACCGGTCGAACGTCTCGCTCGTGAGCGTTCGGGACAACCCGATCGAGCGCCTCACGGAGACCGGCCTCGAACTGAGCGACGGTTCGGCGTACGAGTTCGACACGATCGTGTTCGCCACCGGTTACGACGCGATGACGGGCAGCCTCCTGCGGATCGACATCCGCGGCCGTCGCGGCCGCACGCTGGCCGACGCGTGGGAGGCCGGCCCGCGCACGTTGCTCGGGCTCGGCGTCCCGGGGTTCCCGAACCTGTTCACGGTCACCGGGCCGGGGAGCCCGTCGGTGCTGGCCAACATGATCACCGCCGTCGAGCAACACGTCGACTGGATCGCCGACTGCGCATCGTGGATGCGCGAGCACGGCCACACGACGATCGAAGCCGCCGACGTCGCCGCCGACAACTGGGTTGCCCACGTCAACGACCTCGCCGACGCGACGCTCTACCCCACCTGCAACTCGTGGTATCTCGGAGCGAACGTGCCCGGCAAACCCCGGGTGTTCATGCCCGTGCTCGGCTGGCCGCAATACGTCGCACGGTGCAACGACGAGGCGGCGTCCGGCTACGCGGGATTCATCGTCGACTGACATGTCGATTCATCGTCGACTGACACGTCGCGGACACCGTCTCCCGCGACCCTCGACGCGATCAACCGCCCTACTGTGGACGACCGTGCACGCGTGTGCCGATATGGGTGCCTCTCGTCCGTCGGAGCCGCGCGCCCGACCGCATCGAGCTGCGCCGGAGGCGCGGCCCACTCGATGGCGGCGAGTGCTGTTGGCGGCCGCCGTGGGAGCAACGGCCGTCCTCGGTACCACAGGACCGACGTCGGATGCCGGCCGCTCACTCGCTGCGCCGAGCGATCTCGATGTGGTGATCGCTCCACTCGCCGCCGGGGAGGCACTGCGGGTGAACGTCCCAGGAGCCGAGGGCGGCAAGACCGTGATCGGTCAACTGACCGCTGCCCGCGTCACCGAGCGCGGGTACGTCACCGCATACGGATGCGACGACGGCATCCCGCGAGATGCTGCGGGCGAGGTCGCACGATCCGATCTCAACTATGACGGATGGATCGCACGGAGCTGGTCGAACCGACTGATCGTCGAAGCCGACGACGACGGCGACGTGTGCTTCTACACGCTGCGCGCCCTCGAGATGATCGTGGACGTGAACGCGACCTCGTTCGACACCGGGATCACCTCGTTCCCGAATCGGCGGACGGACACGCGGACGACCAGCGGGCCCGTCGCGGCCGGCGGCGTCCTTCGCGTCAACGTGCCCGAAGCCGCTGGATCGAAGGTGATCATCGGCCAGCTCACCGCAGCACGCGCGACGGGGCCCGGTTACGTGACCGCCTACGGGTGTGACGACGGGTTGCCGCGTGACGCGCAGGGCGAGGTCAACCGATCCGACCTCAACTACGACGGTCGCGTCACCGGGTCGCGCTCGAACAGGTTGATCGTCGAAGCCGACGCGAACGGTGACGTGTGCTTCTACACCCTCGACCGCGTCGACCTGGTGATCGATGTCAACGGGGTCGCCGACAGCGGGATCACACCGTTCGCCAACCGCCGGACCGACACCCGGGTCGGTGCACCCGCGAACCCCGTGGCGGCTGGAGGCGTGCTGCGGGTGAACGTGCCCGAAGCCGAGGGTGCGAAGACGGTCATCGGTCAGCTCACCGCGGCCCGGGTGACGGAACGCGGGTACGTGACCGCCTACGGATGCAACGACGGTCTGCCCCGTGACAACGCCGGAGCCGTCGACCGGTCCGACCTCAACTACGACCCGCGGGTGTCGACCTCGCGTTCGAACCGGCTGATCGTGCAGGCCGACGCGAATGGCGACGTGTGCTTCCACACGCTGCGCCGGGTCGACCTCGTCATCGACGTGAACGGGGTGTCCGACACGGGCATCACCTCGTTCGAGAATCAGCGCACCGACACCCGCTACGGGACCACGCCTGGCTCGCGCGGCGTCCCCGTCGACGCGAACGGCGTCCCGGTCTGGCCTCCGTACGAGGCACTCCCTCCGTCCGATGGCATCGCGGCGCTCACCGGATTCGCTGCCGACCCGAACGTCACGGGCCGACCGATCATCGCCGTGAAGGTGGACAACTACCGACTCGCCCGACCGCACATCGGCCTCGACCTCGCCGATGCGGTGCTGGAGGTGAACGTCGAGGGAGTCTCGCGGTTCATCGCCCTCTTCCACTCGCGGACACCGCCGTTGATCGGCCCGGTCCGGTCGGCGCGAACGACCGACCTCGACCTCCTCGCAGCGATGAACCGACCGATCTTCGGATATTCCGGCGCCAACCCCGGTGTGACCAATTGGATCGAGTCCGCCGCAGACTCGAACCTGCTCGTCGACCGCGGGGCGCCGCGCAGCGCCTGCTACGCGACGCGACCCGGACCGTCGCGGACCGCACAACCTCGTGCTCGGCCCGACGTGTGTCCTGGCGAGCGCGACCGATGCCGGGCCGGCGCGCCCGCTGTGGAGCATCGACGGCGACTGGGCGCTCCCCGGCGGAGTTGCATCGTCACCCGACACCACCTTCTCGGTCGAACTCGACGGCGTGCAGGTGGAATGGACATGGGACCCGACGTCCCGCTCGTACCTGCGCTCGCAAGACGGCGCGCCGCATGTCGTGGAGACCGGTGCGCGCATCGCCGCCTCGACCGTTGTCGAGCTGGCGAGCGTGCACACCCCGTCGGTCGTCGACGCTCGCTCGCCCCATGTGATCACGCTGGGCAGCGGCAACGCGGTCGTGCATCGCAACGGTCGCGCGATTCCGGCGACGTGGTCGCGTGACCGGCCGTACGACCCGTTCACCTTCCGCGACGCCACGACGGGTTCGCCCCTCCCGCTCGACCAGGGAGTCACGTTCCTCGAGTTCGTCCGCGATCGCTGACGTCCGCACCAACAGCGAACGCTCCGCGACAGCCGGCTCGGCGCCGACGATCGGGGCCGACGCCCGAGCTCAGTTGCCGACGTACCGGTAGCCGAAGCGACCCTTGATGCAGAGGTTGCCGTGGGTGACCGAATGGTCGACCGGCGAGGTGACCTTGACGATCTCGTTGTCCTGCACGTGCAGTTCGAGGTTGCAGCCGACGCCACAGTACGAACACACGGTGGTGGTCACCGTCTGGTCCTCCTCGCGCCAGTTGTCGGCTTCACGCAGATCGAACTCACTCTTGAACTGGAGGGCGTTCGTCGGGCACACCGCCATGCAGTTGCCGCAGTACACACACGCCGAGTCGGGCAGCGTGGCGTCGAACTCGGTCGAGATCCGGTTGTCGAAGCCCCGTCCCGCCACGGCGATGGCGAACGTGTGCTGGGCGTCGTCGCCGCACGCCTCGACGCACTTGTAGCAGAGCACGCACTTGTCGTAGTCCCGGATGTAGAGGTCGTCCTGGATCCGGATCGGCTCGTCGATCACCGCCCGGTCGTCGACGTACCGGGTCACGTCGGCCGTCGTAGCGTGCCGAGTAGTCGTTGATCTCGGGAGCCTGGCTGAGGTCGACCCCGGACCCGAGGAACTCGAGCACCATCTTGCGGCTGTGGCGCACCCGTTCCGAGTCGGTCTGGATCTCCATCCCGTCCTCCGCCGGGCGCGAGCACGACGGCACGAGCGTGCGATTGCCCTCCACCTCGACGACGCACACGCGGCAGACGTTGACCGGTGTGAGGTTCTCGGCGTAGCAGATCGTCGGCGTGTCGATGCCGTGCGCGTTGCAGGCGTCGAGGATCGTCGCTCCCTCGGGCACCGTCACATCGGCACCGTCGATCCGCACCGTCACCGCGTCTCGCTCGTCGTCATCGGGGTCCTCCCTCGCCCCGCGCGGCAACGCCCACCGCCGCCGTTCGTGTGACCGAATGCGACGCTCGACGTCGGTTTCGGTCACACGGTATGCGACGCCCGCCACCGCCGCGGTTTGTGTGACCGAATGTGACCTCGCGTCGGTTTCGGTCACACGATCGATGGTCGGCCCGGTTGTCGTGTCACTGACGGTCATCTGCGATCTCCGATCAGGCCGAGGCGGATCGCCGACTGCACCGCGCCCGACGCGGTGTGGCCGAGCCCGCAGATCGAGGCGTCGCGCATCGCCATCGCCATGTCGTCGATCAGCGTGTTGCGTTCGTCGGCCAGCGACGCCACGCTCGGCCATCTCGACGAGCACTTCGTGCTGGCGCACCACGCCGACACGGCACGGCACGCACTGCCCGCACGACTCGTTCTTGAAGAACTCGGCGATGCGCAGGACGAGCGCGGTGAAGTCGACGGTGTCGTCGAACAGCGTGACCACGCCGGAGCCGAGCGTCGCGCCGGCCGCACGGGTCGCCTCGAGGGAGAGCTGGAGGTCGAGCTGATCCGGACCGACGAACACGCCGGCCGCACCGCCCAGCAGGATCGGCCCGGGTGGTTCCGGTCGGCTCCGCCGGCGAGTTCGATCAGGTCACCGAGCGTCGATCCCGAACGGCACCTCGTAGAGCCCGGGCTCGCCGACGTGACCGGACAGGCAGAACAGCCGATGTCCGTTCGAGCGTTCGGTACCGAGCGTGCGGTAGTGATCGGCACCGACGTGGAGGATGTCGAGCACGTTGAGCAGCGTCTCGGGGTTGTTGACCACGGTCGGCTCGCCGAACAGCCCGTGCGTCGTCGGGAACGGCGGCTTGTTGCGCGGCTCGCCGCGGAACCCCTCGATCGATTCCATCAGCGCGGTCTCCTCGCCGCAGATGTAGGCGCCGGCGCCGCGACGCAGCTCGATGTCGAAGCGCACGCCGGAGCCCATGACGTCGGCGCCGAGCAGCCCGGCCGTCCGGCACTGTTCGATCGCGTTCTGCAGCCGTGCCGTCGCCAGCGGGTACTCGCCACGGATGTAGATCCAGCCGTTGTCGGCACCCGTTGCGAGGCCCGCGATCGTGAGCGCTTCGATCATCGCGAACGGATCGTTCTCCATCACGATGCGGTCCTTGAACGTGCCCGGTTCGGATTCGTCGGCGTTGGCGATGACGTGTTTCGGGCGACCCTGCTCGTCGGCGACCGCCCGCCATTTGACCGCGGTCGGGAACGCCGCGCCGCCGCGGCCGGTCAGCTCGGCGGATCCGATCTCGTCGATGACCGCGTCCGGACCGATCGTCGATCGCGTGCCGCAACATCGTGTACCCGCCGTGGTCGCGATACGACGTGCAGCGACGTCGGGTCGACGACACCCGACTCGGCGGAGCGAGGCGAAGCTCGGGCGATCCGTGTTGCGGGAGCCGGTACGACCGACGGCTCGGCGACGAGCGGGGCATCGGCCGGCACGTGGTCCGGTTCGCCTCGGCCCTGCACGAATTGCGCGGGCGCCCGCTCGCACTGCCCGAGGCAGGGCCCGCGATGGACCTGCTTGCCATCGGCTTCGAGCGACCGAGCGAGCGCCTCCGCCCCGGCGATGTGGCAGGACGTGTCCATGCAGACGTGATGAACCGACCGGTCGTGGCCCGGGTCGGTGGTGCGGAACAGCTCGTAGAAGGTGGCCACGCCGTACGCCTCGGCGGGCGGCACCTGGAGCACTCCGCAGAGGTAGTTGAGGCCACCGGGGCTGATCCAGCCGGCCGCGGCCTGCAGCGCGTGGAGCCCGGGGAGCAGGAGGTGACGGCGCTCCCGGCGTCGTTCGGTGCCACCGCGTACCAGACGCTCGGTTTCGTGGATCACGGCGTGATCGCCCGGTCCGATGACCGCGTCGACCGCGGCACGCTCGACCTCCGTCGACGTGTCGACCGACAGCTTCAGGTCAGCCACGCGACCACCATCCCCCCGTGTCACGTAACGGGTCTGACCCATCGCGTGACGCGTGACGTGATGGGTCAGACCCGTTACGTGACGCGGTCATCAGGAGCCGGCCACCGGGATCGGGGCGTCGAGCTTGTCGATGCGGATGGCCGCGGCCTTGAACTCCGAGGTCCCGGAGCGTTCGTCCCACGCGTCGTTCGTCAGCTTGTTGATGTCGACGAGATCGGGGAAGTGATACGTGGTGAACGTCAGGCCGACCGGGATGTCGGGCTGGAAACGCACCGCCATCTCGACCGAACCGCGTGGCGACGACACCCGCACCCGTTCGCCGTCGACGATGCCGAGCGACTGCAGCGTCGGCCGGGTTGATGTCGAGCGCCTCGCCGTAGCGGATCGGCGAGGTGTAGCCGTTCGACTGGACCCCGGTGTTGTACGAGTCGAGCGACCGGCCGGTCGTGAGGCGCAGCGGGAACTCGTCGGTGAGCTGCTCCTTCGGGCCCTCGTGTTCGACGACCGAGAACGGCGCCGGATCGCGACCACCGAGGTCGTCCTCCCACAGCCAGCCGTGCAGGAACGGCGAGCCCGGGTGGTCGAGGCTCGGGCACGGCCACTGGAGGCCGCCGTCGTCGAGCCGCTCGTACGACATGCCGGCGTGCAGCGGCGACAGCGAGCGCAGTTCGTCCCACAGCTCCTCGGGCACGTTCGTGCCGAGGTCGACGCCCATCCGCTCGGCGAGCGCGATCATGATGTCGATGTCGTGGCGCGCCTCGCCCGGCGGCGTCACCGCGCCGCGCACGCGCTGCACCCGTCGCTCCGACGACGTGACCGTGCCGTCCGACTCGGCCCACGCCACCGAGGCCGGGAACACCACGTCGGCCATTTCGGCGGTGCGGGTCATGAAGATGTCCTGCACGACGAGGCAGTCGAGGCCGCTCGAGCAGCGTGCGGGCGTGGTCGATGTCGGCCTCGGAGTCGGCCGGGTTCTCCCCCACCACGTACGCCGCGGTCAGCTCGCCGCGCTCCATCGCTTCGAACATCAGCGTGAGGTGGATGCCCGGGTGTCGGGTTGAGCGGCATGCCGTAGACCGCTTCGAACTTGCCGCGGTCGGCGTCGTCGTCGATGTCCTGGAATCCGGGCAGCTTGTTCGGCAAGCGCGCCCATGTCGCCGCCGCCCTGCACGTTGTTCTGGCCGCGGAGCGGAACGAGACCCGAACCCCACCGTCCGACGTGACCGGTGAGCAGGGCGAGGTTGCACAGCGACGAGCACGTTGTCGACGGCGTTGTGGTGCTCGGTGATCCCGAGGGTCCAGAGGATCTGGCTCTTGCCGCCCGTGGCGTAGGCATGGGCCACCTCGCGGATCGCCTCGGCGGGGACGCCGGTGATCTCGGCGGCGACGTCGAGCGTGTACGGCTCGACCGACGCTGCGAACTCGTCGTAGCCCTGGGTGGAGTGCGCGATGAACTCGTCGTTCGCCAGCCCGGCGTGGATGATCTCGCGGGCGATCGCGTTGGCGAGGGCGATGTCGGTGCCGACGTCGATACCGAGCCACAGGTCGGCGAACTTCGACGACGAGGTGCGCCGCGGATCGACGCAGTACATCTTCGCGCCGTTGTCGAGCCCCTTCATCAGGTGATGGAAGAAGATCGGGTGCGCCTCACGGGCATTCGAGCCCCACAGCAGGATGACGTCGGCCTCCTCGATCTCCGCGTACGAGACCGTGCCGCCTCCCGCTCCGAACACTGTCGCCAGACCGACGACGGAGGGAGCGTGTCAAGTTCGGTTGCAGGAGTCGATGTTGTTCGACCCCATCACCATGCGGGCGAACTTCTGCGCCGAGATAGTTGACCTCGTTCGTGGCCTTCGAGCAGGAGAACATGCCGAAGGCGTGGGGTCGTGTTCCGTCGGCGATGGCGCGTCGCGTGCGGCACCGAGCCCGCCGCCGCCCGGTCGAGGGCTTCGTCCCACGATGCCGGGCGCAGCGCGCGATTCCTTGTTGTCGCGGACCATCGGTGTCGTCAATCGCGGCAACTTCGGCGCAGCGACCCGTCGTGTCGCGGGCGATCGGATCGCTTCCCCATGGATGCAAACTACCGCGCTTGGCCACCGGGCGGAAGGCTCAGCGGCCCACAATCCGGGACAGTTCCACCATACGGAACACGATCTCGATCGTAACGTGCAGTCATCGGGTGCAGTCATCGATCCGGGATCGATGACTGCACCTTGTTCCACGATACGGAATGGCATCGGATGCTGGGGCGTGACACCGCGAAACACGGCGGGAATGCCGGCCGCGGCGGGTACGGCCTCGCTAGGCTCGGTCCTCATGCGTGACCAGTGGGACGGACAGCTCGAGCGGCCCGGCGCCGCGTCCGGACTTCGCAGTTCTCCAAGCCGGTCGAGCAGCGACGACGCGAGGTCTTCCTCGGTCTCGCCGTGGTCGGCGTGCTCGGTGCTGCGGCGGTCGTCGCCTTCGCCACTTCAGGCGGAGTCGAACGAGGCGACAGCGATCGCCACCGCCGAGGCACACGCCGACGCGATCGACGACATCAACGCGGCGATCGATGCCTCGGACGAGGCCGAAGCCGCCGCTGCGGGCGACGAGCCCTTCGTCGAACTGGTCGACGTCGAACTCGCCGGTCTCGCCGACCCCGACCCTGCCACCGTCGACGAGCCGGCCGAGCAGCAACGCTCCGACGGCGGCTGCACCATCGAGGCGCTGTCGCTCCGGATCGGTGCGAGCGGTGACGGCGTCGAATGCCTGCAGAACGCGCTCGCCGACGCCGGCTACTTCTACGGCGACCTCGAACGGCGAGTTCGGACAGACCACGTTCGACGCGGTCATGAAGTACCAGCAGGCCGAGGACTTCTTCGTCGACGGCGTCGTCGGTCGCGAAACCGCACTCGGCCTCGAGATCTGGCCCGACGAGGAATCGCTCGTCACCCGCACCCCGAAGCCGGCTCCGGGCGCCACCGACCTGTGGGGCGTCGAACTGTCACCGGTCGGGTCGGCCGGCGACGACGCTCCGCCGCTGCCGGAGAACTCCGGGTCGGGCTACCGCGTGGTGTACGACCGGGCCGGCCAGCGTGTGTGGGCGGTCGACGAGAACGAACGGATCATCCGGTCGTGGCTCGTGTCCGGCAGCACCTACGCGAACGAGGTCCCGGGGACGCACAAGGTCTACAGCCGATCGGAGGTCTCGACCGCCTGGAACGGCAAGGCCTACCTCCCGCTGATGATCCGCTGGCTCAAGACCGAGCGTGGGGCGATCGGCTTCCACGGCATCCCGACCAAGGTGTCGACCGGCGAGGTGTACCAGACGACCGATGAGCTCGGCACCCGCCTCTCGGGCGGCTGCCAGCGTCAGCACAACCTCGACGCGTCGTTCCTGTGGGGCTTCGCCCCGGTCGGCACTCCGGTCGTCGTCACCTGACCCACGCCACCCCGTTTGCCTGAGCGGAACCGCACAGGCTGAACGACTCCGTCGCCCTCAGTCGAGCTTCCAGCGCGATTCGGCGCCGGCATGACCGGTCCGGATCAACCAGATCGTGGTGATCACGGCGGCGACGGCAGCCAGGACCACCAGCACCTGCGCGACCGTGTCGCGGGACACGACCGCCGCCCCCGCCGACAGCGGCTGCACCTGCTGATCACGTCCGGTCATCCAATCGCGGATCGTCACGGCCAGCGTGAGCACGAACCAGACGATGGCGAGCACGAACGTCGTATTGGCGAGATCCTCGTGCTGAGCGATGTCGCCGAAGACGTTGTCGGCCTCCTTCGCCGATTCACCCGACTCCTTCGCCACGAACAACATGGCGACGAGCACGAACACCGCCGCCGGCATCAGCCAACCGATCCGGACCCGCCAGTCGCTCTTGACGGCGAGCACGACGGCGACCACCGCAGCGATCGGGACGAGCACGACGGGTGCGTGCACGGCCAGTGGATGGGTCGGCACTCCGAAGAACTCGTCGAAGACGCCAGCGAACATTCGCCGAAACCTAGCCGGTGTGCAGGTCCGGCGACGACCGATCAGGAGACCGCGATGTCGAGGCGCTGTCCCCTGCCCGGCGTGGCTGGTCCCGCCAGCTGCCGAGGTTGCACACGAGGACGTAGTTCCCAGGAGCGAGGGTGACGGTCAGGTCTTCGGACGAGCCGCCGCCGATGCGCGCGGTTCGTCCGAGCAACGCTCCGGTCGGGAGATCGTCCTCGATGACCGCGCCACCTTCGGCGAGCGGCAACGATTCGTAGCTCTCGCCCTGGATGACGACCAGTTCGTGCGGGAAGTTGCCGTTGTTCGTGGCCGTGAACGTGACCTCGCCGGCTGCGTACTCGGTCGGCGCTTCGATCGCCCACTCGACGAGCGATGCGACGACCGCCTTCGGCCGGTGCCCCGATTTCGCCCTCGGCGCCCGGCACGGTGTCGACACTGCCAGGAGGCGTCGTCTCGGCCGGCGTCGTCTCGGCCGGGGTCGTCTCGGCCGGGCGTCGTCTCGACAGGTGCGGTTTCCGCGGCGCTGGTCTCGGCCGGCGTGCGTTTCCACCGATGCCGCCGTGGTCTCGGCTCGGTGTCGGTGTTCGGCGCTGAACACCTCGGTCGACTCGGCCTCGGCCTCGGTGATCACGACCGTGTCGGTCGTCTCGTCGTCGGACGAGTCGGAACCTCCACAGGCGGTGAGGACGAGCGCGAGCGCGGTGCCGGCGGGCAGGATGCGGCGGGTGAACGTCATGGGCGACGACGGTAGTGCACCCACCGGCGCGTTGGCGGTCACGATTGGTACCTCTGTCCACGATGTCACAGCGACGTCCAAGCGGCCGGTGTCAGGCGCCTCAGGCGGGCCGGTCGAACGGCACCGAGATGCCGAGCCCGACGGCGGCGCAGGAGGCTGACGTCCGGTCGCCTAGCCTGACGCCGATGCTGCACCGTCGACGTCGAAGACGACGTCGATGTCGACCGGTACCTCGCCCGTCTCGGTCTGCAGACGCGCGTTCGGTGCGCTCCGACCTCGACGGTCTGACGTTGCTCCAGCACGCTCACCTCGCGTACGTCCCGTTCGAGAACCTCGACATCGTCTTCGCCGACGGCGTGCCCCACGACCGCGACGCGGCAGTGGAGAAGATCGTCGACGCTCGCCGCGGCGGGTGGTGCTTCGAGCTGAACGGTGCGTTCGGACGGCTGCTCGAAGCGCTCGGCTTCACCGTGTCGCTGCTCGGCGCCGCCGTGCTGCTCGACGGGCCGAGCACCATCCTCGAACACCTCGCACTCGAAGTGTCGGGCGGCGTCGGGCGGAGTCGAACCGCACTTCGTCGACGTCGGATTCGGCGACAGCACCGTGCGCCCGCTCGCGCTGAACCGCAGTGGACCCCAGGACGGCGGCAACGCGATCTTCGAGTTCTTCGGGAGCCCCCAGGGAACGACGCTCAGCCAGCACGTCGACGGCATCCCCGAGGCCCGACTCCGGTTCAAGCGGGTCGCCCACGACTTCGACGACTTCGCACCGGTCGCCGCGTCGATGCAGATCGATCCCGCCAAGCACTGGTCGACGAAACCGTTCGCAACCCGCATCGTCGACGTCGATTCCACCGACCGGGTCACGCTCACCGCCCGACCGACTCGAGATCGCGCACGCCGACGGGTCACAGACCGAGCGAGCTCGGTCGAGCGCGACGAGTGGGATGGACTCCTCGACGACTGGTTCGGCATCGAACGTCCCGGACCCTGGCCCGACGAGTCGTGAACCGGCCGCTCGGTCGAGTCCCGGTCAGGAGCCGACGGCGGAGCGCGGCTCGTGTGACACGTCGTGCGGTCCGAGCTCCTTGGTCCACGCGGCGATCTCGAGCGAGATGCCGTCGGGATCGGTGAAGTAGATCGAGCGGACGAAGACGTCGTCGTGCTGCTCGCGCGAGACGCCCCACTCGCTGTTGTCGTGGTTCCACACCTCGGTGCAGTCGACCCCGGCTTCCGCAGGGCTGCGACACAGCATCGATCTGGTCGGCGGCGACGTTGAATGCCACGTGGTTCATCGATCCGTGAGCGCTGACGATGTCGCCCTGGTCGGGACGGTTCGCCGGGCGCCGACACACCCGGCACCGCATCAGGCGCGTGCGGGAACCAGAAGAACGCGAGCGAGTCGCCGTGGCCGCAGTCGAAGAAGAAGTGCTGACCGCCGCCCTGCATCTCGATCGTCTTGGTCAGCGGCATCCCGAGCACGCCGCTGTAGAAGTCGACGGTGCGCGCCATGTCGCTGCTCACGAGGGCGAGGTGGTTGATCCCCGCTGAAATCGATGCGCTGCGATTCGTCGTTCTCGCTGGTGCTGTCGCTCATGGTCGTCCATGTTCCCACGCCCGATACGGTCGAGGCGTGCCCGACCGCCCCACCCTCGACGAGCCAGCACCCCGCTTCACCGTGCCGATGCACGGCGGCGGAACCTGGTCGCTCGACGACCACGTCGGACCCGGACGCCGAGCGCCCGATCGTGCTCGTCTTCCACCGCCACATCCATTGACTGCCGTGCGCCGAACACATCGCCGCCGTGAGCGAGCAACTCCAGGACGACGCCGAACTCGTGTTGCTGACCTTCACCACGGCAGAGCTTCTCGATGAGTACCAGCTCCGACGCGAGCTGCCCGTGACGATCCTGATCGACGGCACCCGCGATGTGTACGCGGCCTACGGGCTCGGGCGGGGCAGCATCGCGAGGATCTGGGGCTGGGCGACGCTTCGCCGGTACGCGCAGATCCTGCGCCGCTCTGATCGCGGATTTGCCGATCTCGCCTCGACCACCGAGGACACGCGCCAGCTCGGCGGTGACTTCGTGATCGCACCTGACGGTCGCCTCAGCTGGGGATTCTGGAGCGAAGGGCCCGCCGATCGCCCGTTCGTCCACGAGGTGCTCGACGCGGTGCAACAGGCGGCCGCCACATGAGCCCCCTTCCTCCGCTGATCCGTCACCTGCCCGAACCGGGGCGCCGACGGGACGCACCGACGACGACGCCGTGTTCGACGGCTTCACGAGCTACACCGACGAGTTGGGCATCGAGATGTACCCGGCGCAGGAGGAGGCCGTCTTCGAGCTGCTGCTCGGCAACCACGTGATCGTCAACACGCCGACCGGGTCGGGCAAGTCGCTCGTGGCCACCGCCGCGCACTTCGCCGCGCTCGCGTCGGGTCGACGCAGCTACTACACCGCGCCGATCAAGGCGCTCGTGAGCGAGAAGTTCTTCGCGCTGTGCCGCGACTTCGGCTCGGACAACGTCGGGCATGATCACCGGCGACGCCGCGGTCAACGCCGACGCACCGATCATCTGCTGCACGGCCGAGATCCTCGCCAACCAGGCGCTGCGCGACGGCCGACGCACCGATGTCGACCTCGTGGTCGTCGACGAGTTCCACTACTACGGCGATCCGCAACGGGGCTGGGCATGGCAGGTGCCGCTGCTCGAGCTGCCCGACGTCCAGTTCGTGCTGATGTCGGCGACGCTCGGCGACGTCGGCTTCTTCCAGCGCGATCTGGAAGCCCGGTCGGGTCGCCCGGTGTCGATCGTCCGGTCCGCGCAGCGGCCCGTGCCACTCCACTTCGAGTACCGCACCTCGACGCTGCACCACAGCGTCGAGCAGCTGCTCGAGTCGGGTCGTGCGCCGGTCTACATCGTGCACTTCACGCAGAAGGACGCGACCGATGCCGCACAGGGCTACCTCGCACTCGACCCGTTGACGAAGGACGAGAAGGGTCGGGTCCGTGAGGCGATCGGCGACTTCCGGTTCGACTCCCCCATCGGCAAGGACCTCAAGCGGTTCGTGACCGCCGGCGTCGGCGTGCACCATGCCGGTCTGCTCCCCAAGTACCGACTGCTCGTCGAGAAGCTCGCGCAGGACGGACTGCTCAAGATCATCTGTGGCACCGACACGCTCGGCGTGGGTGTCAACGTGCCGATCCGGTCGGTGCTGTTCACGCAGCTGTGCAAGTACGACGGCACCTCGGTCCGCATCCTGTCCAACCGCGAGTTCGCGCAGATCGCGGGACGTGCGGGGCGCAAGGGGTTCGACGATTCGGGCGACGTCTGGGTGCAGGCACCCGAGCACGTGGTCGAGAACCTCCGGCTGCAGGAGAAGGCCGACGCAGGTGGCCGCAAGAAGATCGTCAAGAAGAAGGCTCCCGAGCGCAACTACGCCGCCTGGGACCAGAACGTGTTCGACAAGCTCGTCAACGGGCAGCCGGAGGAACTGCGCTCGCACTTCCATGTGAACCATCAGCTGGTGATGTCGATGCTCGACCGACCTGGCGACGGCTGCGGCGACATCCGCCGCCTGCTCACCGACAACCACGAGACCCGCAAGCGCCAGCGGGGCCACATTCGTCGGACGATCTCGATCTACCGCTCGCTGGTCGACGCAGGGATCCTCGAGTTCCTCGACGAACCCGACGCCGAGGGCCGCCTCGTTCGCGTCACCGTCGACCTGCAGGACGAGTTCGCCCTCCACCAGCCGCTGTCGCTGTGGGCCGTCCAGGCGATCTCCGAACTCGACCGTCACGTGACGGGTCAGACCCATCACGTGACGCGTGACGACGAGGACGACGTCGATTCAGGCACCGGTTCGGTCGAACGAGGTGAGCCACGCGCTCGACGTGCTGACCGTCATCGAAGCGGTCGCAGGAGAACCCCGGCGTGGTGATCGCGGCACAACTCGACGAAGCGAAGAACACGCTGATGGCCGACATGAAGTCGTCGGGCGTCGAGTACGAGGAGCGGATGGAACGCCTCGCCCAGGTGGAGGCACCGAAGCCGAACAAGGACTGGATCTACTCGAGCTTCAACCGGTTCCGCACGCATCACCCATGGGTCGGTGGCGACACGGTGAAGCCGAAGTCGGTCGTGCGTGACCTGTACGAGCGCTCGATGACGTTCGGCGAGTACGTGTCGCACTACAAGCTCAAGCGGTCCGAAGGTGTGGTGCTGCGCTACCTGTCCGACGTCTACAAGGGGCTCGTCCAGAACGTCGCCGACGAGTACCGCACCGACGAGATCGACGATCTCACCGCGTGGCTGGGTGCGCTGGTCCGCCAGGTCGACTCGAGCCTGATCGACGAGTGGGAACGGCTGATCGCCCCCGACTCCGACATCGACGCGCGGCGACGCCGATCCGCCCGACGACACCAGCAACGGTCATCGACGATGAGCGGGCGTTCCGGGTGATGGTGCGCAACCAGATCTTCGAGTGGACGCAGCGGCTCGCTCGCCGAGCCGACTACGACGCGCTCGTCGACAATCCGCTGGATCCGGTGCGTTTCGGCTCGGCCGACGACGTCGCCGCAGCGATGGCGCCCTACTGGGAGCGCTTCGACTCGATCGACACCGGGCCCGAAGCGCGCAGCCCCGAGCGGTTCGTCTACGAGCCGCGGATCGGCCGTGTGGCGCAGGTGCTGCTCGACCCGAACGGGACCAACGAGTGGCGCATCGAAGCAACGGTGGACGTCGAAGCCTCCATCGAACAGGGCCGGGCCGTGCTCCGCCTCGACGACATCGTCGACGACTCGGGAATCCACTGATCGCTCCCGCGGTGACCCGCTCCATCCGACCCCACCGAATGCACCATCTCGATTCGACCAACACCTGCGCAAACCCGAACCGTCGTGTTAGGGTTTCTTAACACCCTTGTTCGTCGTCCTCACCGTTGGTGCGGAGGAAGCATCCGGAGGAGACCCCGTTGCGATTGTCCGAGATTGCCGTCGGAACCGAGGCGATCGTGCGCGGCGTCGAGCCGGGGCGATCGGGAGAGGGTCGACGCCTCCAGGAGATCGGCTTCGTCCCCGGGACCCGCGTCCGGGTCCAGCGGCGGGCACCACTGGGCGATCCGACCGTCTACGAGGTGCGGTCGACACGACTGGCGCTACGCCGCACCGGTGCACGGTTGATCGAGGTGGATCCGATCGGCGCAGGGAGCGCGTCGTGAACGCCCCGACCCAGGTGAGCCCGCCACTCCAGGTCGCGGTCGTCGGGAGCCCGAACGCAGGCAAGACGAGCATCTTCAATGCCCTGACCGGCGCCCACGCGAAAACCGCGAACTATCCCGGCGTCACGGTCCACCGACGCGAAGGGACGGTGGTGGTCGGCGACCACGAACTCACCGTCGTCGACCTCCCGGGCACGTACGGTCTCGAACCGGTCAGCCCCGACGAAGCCGTCGTGACCGACGCACTCCACGGTCGGATCGAGGGCGTGGAGCCCCCCGATGCGCTCGTCGTCGTTGCGGACGCCACGTCCTTGGATCGTTCGCTGTTCCTCGTCGCGGAGTTCCTCGAGTTGGACCTGCCGACATGTCTGGTGGTGACGATGATCGACGAGGTCGCCGCCCGCCACGGACGCGTCGATCTCGAGCGTCTCTCGGCCGCTCTCGGTGTCCCGGTCGTGGGCGTGGTGGGCCACAGGGGAATCGGACTCGATGCGGTCAAGACGCTGCGCAGTGCCCGGCATCATGTCGACACGCACCATCCCCAACGAACGCCATCGGCTCGCCACGATGATGGCCGCTCCGCTGATGACGTGCTCGGCCCGACTCCCGGTGTTCACCCTGCTCATCGGCACCTTCGTCACCGACCGGTCGATCCTCGGGCCCATCCGGAGTCAAGGGCTCACACTGTTCGGCCTGTACGTCCTCGGCAGCGTGTCGGGTCTGCTGTACGCAGCGGTGCTGAGCCGGTTCACCCTCGCCGGCCCGTCGGCGCCGTTCATCATGGAGCTGCCCGCGTACCGGCGACCGACGGCGCGAGCAATCCTGCTCCAAGTCTGGGAGGGTGCCTGGGCGTTCGTCCGCAAGGCGGGTGGGATCATCCTGATCGCGACGGCCGCCCTGTGGGTCCTGCTCAACGTGCCGGCGACGACCGCCACCGCAGGCCTCGACGATGCGCAGGCAGCGAGCTACGAGATGGAGCACAGCATCGCCGGCGCGATGGGCAAGGCGATGGAACCGGTCTTCGAGCCACTCGGCTTCGAGTGGCGGACCAATGTCGCACTCCTCGGGAGCCTTGCGGCACGCGAGGTCTTCGTGAGCACCCTGTCGATCACGACCGGATCCGAGACCGAGGACGCGTTGCCCGACCAGCTCGAAGAGCTCGAACGACCGGACGGATCGAAGGTGTTCGACGCAGCGACCGTCGGCGCACTCCTGGTGTTCTTCGTGTACGCACTCCAATGCCTGTCGACCGTCGCCGTGTTGCGGCGCGAGTCGAACTCGTGGAAGTGGCCGCTGCTCGCTCTCACGTCGATGTTCGTGCTGGCCTACGTCGCGGCGCTCGTCGCCCACACGGTGATCGGCGTGATCGCATGAGTGATCCGACTCGACCTCGCCCCATCCACGTCGAACGGACGGCCGACCCGGCGGTCATGCGCTGGGTCCTCAACCACCCCGGCCTGCGATCGGCCGAGCGCGGGGAGCGGCAGGCTCCTCCGTCGTCGCCGCTCGGCCGACTCAAACGCAACAGTGCCATCGTCGAGGTGGAACTCCGCAACGGTGACGCGTTCATCCGCGCGTCGGACTCGCGCGCCTGGCCGACGATCGCCGATGAGGTGCGGACCGCGATCATCGGTGAACTCGATGACCTCGATGACGGCACCGCCACCTGGCTGCTGGAGCCCACCGATCGGACCGAGGGGGCGCTGTCGATCGAGGACGCCCAACGAGTCGTGGACCGGGCGGCGGGGGCGGCGATGCGCGCACATGGTGGCGCGATGGTGGTCACTGCGGTCGGCCGCTCCGCACTCCATCTCCGAGCCGAAGGCGCGTGCCACGGGTGCAGCCGTTCCGACGAAACACTCCTGGCGCTCATCAGGCCGGCGATCCGAGCTGCGGACCCGAACGTCGTCGACGTCATCGTCGGCGATGCGTGCACATCGCCGTCATCCGATGGCCCGGCCCCGTCGAGCCCGGTCCGGATGATGCTCGCTCGACGCCGGCGTCGTCCTTCCCTGTCGGCTTGACGAATCGATCCGGTCGCCCCCGAGAGTTTCAGCTCGACCGAGGGCGTCGTCGCAGCGACGGCGCCCTGTCGGGAGCGCTTCGACTCGATCGACATCGGGCATGAAGTGCGCACCCCCGAGCGATTCGTCTACGAGTCGCGGATCGGCCGAGTGGTGCAGGTGCTCCCCGACCCCGACGAGATCAACGAGTGGAGCATCGAAGCGGTCGTGGACGCCGTGGCGTCGATCGATCAGGGTCGAGCCGTGCTGCGCCTCGTCGACATCATCGATGACTCGGCCGCCTGAGGTCGGCTCAGCGACGAAGCAGGTCCTTTGCGATGTGGGTGATCTGGAGTTCGTCGGTGCCCGCGTAGATCTGGAGGACCTTGGCGTCGCGGGCGATCTGCTCGACCTGGAACTCGCTCATGTAGCCGTTGCCGCCGAAGATCTGCACGGCTTCGAGCGCCACCTCGGTCGCGGCCCGAGCGGAGTAGAGCTTCATCGCGGACGCTTCGGCGAGCGACAGCTCTGCGCCGTCCCGGGTCGTCTCGATGTAGCGGAACACCATGTTCTCGACGTTGAGGCGAGCCACCTCCATCCGAGCCAGCTTGTCCTGGATCAGCTGGAAGTCGCCGATCGGTTGCCCGAACTGGACCCGTTCCTTCGCGTAGCCGATGCTCAACTCGAGCGCCTTGTCGATCATCCCGAGCGCCATCGCCGCGACACCCGACCGCTCCATCGCAAAGGTGGCCTTGGCGCCGTCGCGACCGCCCGACGGCAGGTCTTCGGTTTCGCCGATCAGGCGGTCGATCCCGACGCGGACGTCGTCGAGGAACAGCTCGCCGGTCGGCGATGAGTGCATGCCCATCTTGCGCAGCGGCTTCGACTGCTCCAGACCCGACATGCCCGTGTCGAGCACGAACGACAGGATCTTGCGCTCCTCGGGGGGATTCCCCTCGTCGAGCTTGCAGATGAAGATGATCGTCTCGGCGTAGGGGCCGTTGGTGATGAACGTCTTGGAGCCGTTGAGGACGTACTCGTCGCCGTCGCGACGCGCGCGTCGCCTTCATCGACCCGAAGGCATCGGATCCCGAGTTCGGTTCGGTGATCGCCCACGCACCGACCTTGTCGAGCGTGAGCAGGTCGAGCGCCCAGCGCTCCTTCTGGGCAATCGTGCCCTTGCTCATGATCGCCGCCGAGGCGAGCCCCATCGAGACACCCATCGCGGTCACCATCCCCGGCGAGTAGCGGCACAGTTCGATGATCGGAATCATCGTCGTCGACGGATCGTGCCGGTCTCCGGACGCGGCCTTCTCGGGCGGAGTCTCGCCCGCGGCGATCGCTGCCTCGACCGACTTCTCGAATGCGATCGTCTTCGCGAACCGGTCCCTGGCCATCTGGTCCATGCCGAAGGTCGAGAACAGCTTGCGGAGGAGGTCGTACGGCGGCGTGTCACCGAACTCGAGCTCTTCTCGGTGCGGGGCGATCTCGCGCTCGATGAAGTCCCGTACCGCATCGCGGATCATCAACTGCTCTTCGTTCCATGCGTACATGACGGCGACGGTACCGCTCGGACACAGCCTCACCCAGCGGAGCCAGCCCAGAAGAACACCGACGTGGCGACACCTCCCTGGTGCACGGCGCCCGCAGCCCTTTCTCGCGACTCTGGAGTACCCCGGTGGCACACTCGACCCATGAGCGCTGACACCCTGGCCGACGACCGTCTTCTCGGCGCACTCCGCACGCTCACGGGCCGTGACGATGCGACGTTTCGTGAACACCAGCGCGACGCCGTCGAGGCACTGGTCGACCATCACCGCGTGCTCGTCGTCCAGCGCACCGGTTGGGGCAAGAGCGCGGTCTACTTCCTCGCCACCCACCTGCTCCGCCAACAGGGCCTCGGGCCGACGCTGCTGATCTCGCCGCTCCTCGCGCTGATGCGCAACCAGATCGAAGCAGCCACCCGACTCGGGCTGCGCTGCATGACCGTCAACTCGTCGGCCAAGACCACTGTCGACGAGCTCGCCGATGCGCTCAACACCGAGTCGCTCGACCTGATCCTCGTTTCCCCCGAGCGCCTCGCCAACCCGGAGTTCGCCGCGAAGGTGATGCCGATGCTCGAGGAACGGCCCGGGATGATGGTCATCGACGAAGTCCACTGCATCTCCGACTGGGGGCACGACTTCCGCCCCGACTACCGCCGCATCGGCCGGATGCTCGACGAGTTCGGACGATCGGCGGGCGTGCGCGTCCCGATCCTCGGCTGCACCGCCACGGCGAACCTGCGCGTGGTCGACGATGTCGCCGAACAGCTCGGCGCCGAGCTCACGACGTTCCGCGGCGCGCTCGGCCGGTCCGGGCTCGGTCTCGGCGTCGTCGACCTGCCCGCGCAGCCCGAGCGACTCGTGTGGCTCGCCGAGCGGCTCGGGTCGATCCCCGGTTCGGGAATCATCTACTGCCTGACCATTCGCGACACGCTGGCCGTCTCCGATTTCCTCCAGTCCCGGGGCTTCGACGTCGCCGCCTATTCGGGTGCAACCGAGTCCGACGAGCGGGAGGAGTTGGAACGGCGGCTGCAGGCGAACGAGCTGAAGGCGCTCGTCGCCACCAGCGCCCTCGGAATGGGCTACGACAAGCCCGACCTCGGGTTCGTCATCCACTTCCAGATGCCCGGCTCACCGATCGCCTACTACCAGCAGGTCGGCAGGGCGGGCAGAGCGCTCGCGGAGTCGGCGGCGATCCTCCTTGTCGGCCAGGAGGATCTGCGGATCCAGGACCATTTCATCAACCGGGCGTTTCCCGCCCCGGAGAAGGTCGACGAGGTGCTCGCGATCCTCGATGCTGCCGGCGGGCCGGTCGGCATCCGCAACATCGCTGCGGAGGTTAACCTCACGTGGGGCGACATCGAGTCGATCCTCAAACAGCTCGACGTCGAGGGCACGGTCCGCCGGATCAAGGGTCAGTCCTACGAACGGACCGAGCCGGCCGTGGGAGTACCCGACCGAACGCGTCCGCAACGTCACCGAGGCGCGGCGCCTCGAGCAGCAGTTGATGCGCGACTACGCGGAGACCTCCGGGTGCCGCATGCAGTTCCTGACGGCGCTGCTCGACGACCCGGCCGACGAGCCCTGCGGGATCTGCGACAACTGCCGCCGGACCGGGCGCGTCGTCGACGGAGAATCAGCGATCGAGGTCCTGACCGATTCGGGCGTCTTCGCACCCTTCGACCCCGATCCGTCCGACCTGGTGCGCGCCGGCGACTTCCTGCGCAACCGGCCGATCGTGCTCCCCCCGAAGAAGCAGGGCGTCCCGGCCGACGAACGGAGCGAGGTCGGCCAGGCGCTCGCCGTGTGGGGTGACGATGGCTGGGGGCGGGCGATCGAACGCGGCAAGTTCGCCGACCGACACTTCGGTGACGACATCGTCGATGCGCTCGCTGCGCTGATCGTGGCCTGGTCACCGCCGACGCCGATCGAGTGGGTGACCGCCGTCCCGTCGAACCGGTCGGGTGACCTGGTGCCCGACGTCGCCCGGCGGCTCGCCGATCTGCTCGGGGTCGAACTTCGTCCCGGTGGTCGAACGCATCGCCGACCGCTCGCCGCAGGAGGCACAGGCCAACAGCGCCCATCAGCGTTCGAACGTCGAAGACGCGTTCGCCGTCACGGGCGCCGTACCGACCGGTGCGGTGCTCCTCGTCGACGATCTGATCGACTCCGGTTGGACGCTGACCGAGGTCGGTCGCGTGCTCCGCCGCGCCGGGAGCGGCCCGGTGATGCCGCTCGCGCTCGCCACCACGCCGATCCGGAACTGACAGCAACGGAGCCGGTGTCCTACTGTCGCTCGACGATGGGCAGTGACGTCGCACCCACAGTCGGGCGTTGGGCTGCGGTACGAACCGTCTCACGCAACCCGCTGCTGGCCCGGTCGATGCGCGGCCTGTTCACATTCGCCATCACCGAACAGGGGTGCTGGCTGGCGATCCTCCTGTTCGCATTCAACCGTGGTGGCGTCGGTGAAGTCGGGTTGGTCGCGGGCCTGCTGCTGCTTCCCGCTGCCCTGCTCGCACCGCTCGTCGCGGTCGCCAGTGATGCGTACCCGCGCCACGTCGTGCTCACCACCGGGTACGCGTTGATCGCTGCGACCAGCATCGGCACCGGTGTCGCGATGCTCACCGAAGCACCGATCCAGCTGACCTACGGCCTTGCCGTCGTCTTCTCGATCCTGCTGACGTTCGGCGGGCCGACGATGGCTGCGATCATTCCAACCGCTGCCACCACGGCCGACGAACTCACCGCCGCAAACACCGCAACAGGCGCCGTCGAATCCGCTGGACGTCTTGTCGGACCACTGCTCGCAGGAGCGATCCTGACCGTCGCGTCGCCCGGCGCGGTGCTCGTCTGGCTCGGGGCCCTGATGGGCATCGGCGCGCTCAGCACGATCGGCCGTGCCGGTGAGTCGCACGCATTCCTCGGCCGACATGCTGACGACCCCGACCGCCTCTCCGCTGTGGTCGAGTTGACCGCCGGTCTCCGGCTCCTCGCACGCGACGCTCAGGTGCGGACCTTGACCGGAGCCATCGCAACGACGTCGTGGGTCGCCGGAGCTCTCGACGTCGGAGCCGCCACGATCGCCGTCGACGTCCTGGGCCGAGACGATTCGGCCACGAGCGTGCTCCTGACCGGGTTCGGAGCCGGAGGCCTGATCGGAGCCGCTGCAAGCTTCGCCCTGGTCGGACGGCGACGGCTCGCTCGTTGGCTGGCGGGTGCCGTGGTCGTCATGTGCGCAATCTTCGGCGTGATGGGATGGACCGGGCATCTCATAACAGCGAGCCTGCTCCTCGTGCTGGTCGGAGCCGGCGTGACACTGACGTCGGTCGCCGGACGAACCATGCTGCAGGGGCTCACACCCGACGACACCCTGGCGCGCCTGTTCGGCGTCCTCGAGACACTCGAGTCGATCGGGCTGGCGGCTGGCGGGGTGACACTGTCCGTACTCGCCGTTCGGACCAGCGTGACGACGGCCTTCGCCGTGGTCGGCGGTGCCGGCATCGTCGGCCTCGCGTTGATGTGGCGTCGCCTTGCATCGATCGATCGGGCCCGCCGCGCAGTCGACCCCGAGCTGCTGCGCATCGCCCGTTCGACCGCCGTGTTCAGCCCGCTGCCCCCCTACGCCATCGAGCAGGTCATGAACGGCATGGTGCCCGAACGTTTCGACAGTGGCCAGATCTTGATGACGAGAGGCGAAACCGGCGACCGGATGTGCCTGCTCACCAAAGGTGAGGTGGAGGTCGCGACCACCAACGGCACCGTGGTGCGCCGCAGCCCGGGCGTCATACTCGGCGAAATCGCACTGTTGCGCGACGTGCCACGAACCGCCACGGTGGCAGCCGGTGACAGCGGCGCGACGGTCTGTTGGATGGACGCCGACTCGTTTCTCGATGCCGTGAACCGCGTGCCGCGCAGCCGCGCCCGCGCCGAGGCGGAAGCGAGTCGACGACTCGAGCAGTGAGCGCCGCTCGGCGGTCCGGCTGCGTTCGGCCACGCTGGTTGTGGTCTGCTGGACCGATGAAGTTCGGGATCTTCTACGAGCACCAACTCCCCAAGCCGTGGACCGAGGACGACGAGTACCGCCTGCTGAACGAGGCCCTCGATCAGGTCGAACTCGCCGATCGGCTGGGCTTCGATCACGCCTGGGAGGTCGAGCACCATTTCCTCGACGAATACTCCCACTCCTCGGCTCCGGAGGTCTTCCTCGCCGCCGCAGCCGCGAGAACGTCGAACATCCGGCTCGGCCACGGCATCCGCCAGGTGATTCCGAACTACAACCATCCGGCTCGGACGGCCGAGGGGTTGGCCACGCTCGACCTGATCTCGGACGGTCGCGTCGACTTCGGCATCGGCGAAGGCGCCACCCGCCTCGAACTCCACGGTTTCGGGATCCCGGCCAAGCAGAAGCGAGCCATGTCGCTGGAGTCCGCCGAGCAGATCGCGAACATGATGGTCCTCGATCCGTACCCTGGCTTCCAGTCCGAACACTTCTCGATGCCGTGCCGCAACGTGCTGCCCAAACCGCGCCAGAAGCCGCACCCGCCGATGTGGATCGCGTGCACGAACCGGGACACGATCAAGGTCGCTGCACGCAACGGCCTCGGGGCCCTGGCGTTCACGTTCATCGACCCCGACGAAGCCAAGGCGTGGGCCGACATCTACTACGACATCATCAAGAGCGACGAGTGCGTCCCGATCGGCCACACGGTCAACGCCAACCTCGCGCTCGTCACGGGCTTCTCGATGCACGCGGATCGGGCGACGGCGATCCGCAACGGTCAGGAGGGCTTCGAGTTCTTCGGTTACGCGATGAGCTCGCTCGTCACGAAGGATCAGGTGCCCGGCCGTACGAACCTGTGGGGCGAGTTCCAGGAACGTCGCGATCCGTCGGTCGAGGCCGAGCGCATCGCATCGGCCGAGGCAGCCGGCGACTCCTACTCGAGTTGCATCGGCACGCCGGCCGACGCTCGCCGCTACGTGCGCGACCTCGCCGATGTCGGCGTCGATCAGCTGATCTTCATCCAGCAGTGCGGCCGCAACCGGCACGAGGACATCTGCTCGCTCGCTCCAGATGTTCGCCGACGAGGTCCTCCCGGAGTTCAAGGCCGAAGAAGCAGCCCGGCAGCGTCGCAAGGACGAGGAACTGGCGCCGTACATCGAGGCGGCGCTCGGCCGCAAGCAGTGGATGCAGCCGCTCGCCGACGACGACATCCCCGTCGTTCGTGCCTCGGTCGCAAAGGTGCAGACCGCCGGTCGGCTCGCCTGAGGGAGCGACCTGCTGGCAACCCGCCGTCACGATCCGATCGTCGAAGATGTTCGTTGGTGCCAGGCACCGACGAACATTTCCTCGCGAATTGACGGCGTTCGTCACCGAACTACAGTCGCTTCGATGGAGGTTCTCGTCGCTGGCGGAGGAATTGCGGGACTGACCATGGCCCTCACCTGCCACCAGGTCGGTGTGTCCGGTCCGGGTGTTCGAGGCAGCACCGGAGATCCGGCCGCTCGGACTGGGCATCAACGTGCAGCCCGACGCAGTCCGCGAGCTGTTCGAACTCGGGCTCGAATCGCGAGCTCGCCGACGATCGCCGTCGAGACACGGGAGCTCGGCACTCGCCGACCGGCACGGTGCCGATGTGTGGTCTGAACCGCGCGGACTCGACGCCGGCTACCGCTGGCCGCAGTACTCGGTGCACCGCGGCGAACTCGAGATGCTGCTGTACCGGGCGGCGGTCGACCGCCTCGGCCCGGACGTCGTGACGCACCGGCCACCGCGTGCACCGGATACGAACACGCGCGCGACGCCGTCCACGTCGAGTGGCGCAGGCGCGACGGCACGATCGGAACGTCGTCGACGGAGCGGTTCTCCTCGGCGCCGACGGGCTGCACTCGACGGTCCGGGCACAGATGTTCCCCGGCGAGGGCGGCCCCCGCTGGGGTGGTTCGGTGCTGTGGCGCGGCAGCGCGCTGCAGTCACGCCGATTCGGACGCCGGGTTCGTTCGTCGTCATCGGCGATCCCGCCGCAACGTTTCGTGATGTTCCCGATCTCCGAACCCGACCCGGAGACGGGGCTGCAGGTGCAGAACTGGATCGCCGAGTTGACCTTCGACGCGAATCGCGGGCTGGCGCCGCGGCGATTGGAACACCCGGGTGGCCATCGACGAGTTCGTCGGCGCGTTCGAGGACTGGCGGTTCGATTGGCTCGATGTTCCCGACCTCGTCCGCGGTTCGGATGAGGTGTTCGAGTATCCGATGGTCGATCGCGACCCGTTGATCACTGGGTCCACGGCTCCGTCGCGCTGATCGGCGACGCCGCGCACGCGATGTATCCGGTCGGTTCGAACGGCGCGAGCCAGGCGATCGTCGACACCCGCGTGCTCGGTGCCGCATTCGTCGAGCACGGGGTGAACCGCGACGCACTCGACGCTTATGAATCGGCGCTCCTCTCGATCCGCTCGGAACTCGTGCTGCGCAATCGCGCATTCGGCCCGGGCTCGGTGCTCGGCACCGTCGACAAGCACCTGGCATCCGCCTTCGGCGATCTGGCCGACGCGTCACCCGACCAGCGAGAACGACTGATCGCCGACTACCGAGCGATGTCCGCCACTGCGATCGACCGCCTGAACGCGGCGAAGGCGACGATCTCGGGTCCAGGCACCTGACACCACGCCACGCAGCAACACTTCGGCCACACCAGAATTCGTGCGCTCGAGAAGCCGCCCGTCGAACCCACTCGATGGGTGAACGGTCGGGCCCGCACCACGCCGAACCCGTCGTCAGGCGTCGGGGAGGCGGTAGGCGTCGAGCGTCGGCTTGAGAGGCCGCGCGTACCAGAGCGGGCGACGCAGACCGGAGTCGTTGGTGGTGCCCGCCGGGCGGGTCTTGTCCATCCACTCGAGGTAGGCCTCACGTGACTTGGCGGTGTCGACGACCACGTCGCCGTACTCGTCGCCCGCTTCGGCCGGCGTGACTCGCACCCGCTGGTGCCAGCACTGCATGCCCGAGATCGGGTCCGGTTGCACGCAGAACGTCGCGTTCTGATGCACCCCGGTGTCGTGCCACCAGATCCGACCGGTGTCGGGATCCGACGACTCGTACGGCTGATTGCCCTGCTCCCGTGTGAGCTTCCAGGTCGAGCCACCATTGGCGTTCGGCGTGTCGGTGATGTTCGCCTTGCCGGCAGCCCAGTTGCGACCTTCGGTCTCGTCGAGACGCCACCGGCCCATGTGATGGGAGGCGGCGACGACACCGGGGCGGATACCTTCGGTCCGCCACGCCTGGATCACGAAGTGGCCGATGCGCGTGGTGATTCGCACCAGACCGCTCTCCTCGATGTCGAGCTTCTCGGCGTCCTGCGGATGGATCCAGAGCGGGTGACGATGGCTGATCTCGTTCAACCACTTCGAGTTGGCCGAACGCGTGTGGATGAGCGTCGGGATGCGGAAGGTCGGGAGCAGGATGCGTTCGTTGCCGGCGATGTCCATGTCCTCCCAGTGCACGTGACTCGGGATCCACTTCGGCGTCGAGTACTCGGGCCAGCCCCACTCCTTGAGCGTCGTGGAGAACAGCTCGAGCTTCTTCGACGGCGTCGGGAAGCCCTCCTTGATCTCGCCGTCGATCTCGACCGCCGGTGAACCGTCGCCGAGCTTCGCGAGTTCGGTGGCGGCAAACGACTCCTCGGAACCGTCGAACGTGCCGATCGTGCCCGGCTTGCGGTACACGCCGTGTTCGTCCTTGGTGCAATCGGCGACCGCATCGGCCGACACGAGCTTCTCGTACGGCGTGTACGGATCGGTCGGAACGGCGAATGACCCGCGATCGCGCATGTACTCGAGTGGTTGCTGGCCGGCCTGCTCTGCGGCCTCGGCGAGACCCGGCACCTCTTCGGAGAAGATGTGCCCGTAGTACTCGTCGACGCTGATCGGGTTGCCCGGACGCTCGTCGGACTCGAACCACTTGCGGATGCCGAGCGAGCCATCTGGATCGATCTTCCACGACAGGTCGATCCAGAACTCGTTCTCTTCCCAGACCTCGCCGGGGTTGTACTCGTAGCTGCGTGCGTCCGGGCCGACCGGCTCACCGCTCTTGATCTCGGCGTAGCGGCGGAACACCGACTGGCGGAATCCGATCCAGCGACCGGCGTGGGTCTCGAACGACGCGACGTCGTGACGCTCTGCACCGACCCCCATCGGCAGCACGTAGTCGGCGAACCACGACGTCTCCGACCACGTCGGCGTGAGCGCCACGTGGCAGTTGACCTTGTCGGGATCCTTGAGCGCCTCGAGCCAGGTGAAGCCGTCGGGGTTGGTCCAGATCGGGTTGTAGACGCGGGAGAAGTAGGTGTCGAGCTTGCCGCGGCCTTCGTTGAGGAAGTGCGGGAGCAGGATCGACATCTCGTGGTAGGCGAGCGGGAACTCCTGGGGCCAGTTCAGCTCGTTCCACTTCTCGAGCGGCGGCGCACCCTTGGGCTGGTGCGCGGCGAACTTGTTCCAGCCGTTGCCCGACGTGCCGCCCTCGGTCGCAACGGAGCCGGTGAGCACGTTGAGGAAGAACAGCGACCGGGCGACCTGCCAGCCGCCGTAGTTGCCCGCCCCCGCCGCCCGCCAGTTGTGGCTGGCGAACTTGGTGGGGTGCTTGCCGATGATCGTCGCGATCTCGCGGATCTGCTCGGCCGACACGCCGGTGACCCGCTCGGCTTCCTCGGGGGTGTACTCGCTGTAGTGGTCCTTCAGCGCAGCCTCGACCGAATCGAAGGTCTGCGGCATCTCGGGATAGAGCTCGGCGAGGAACGTCTCCCAGTTCACCCAGCGGCGCACGAAGTCCCGCTCCCAGGTGCCGTTCTCCAGCAGCAGACGGGCGATCGACAGGCAGAGGAACGCCTCGGTACCCGGCCACGTGGGCAGCCAGTGGTCGGCCTTCGAACCGGTGTTGGACAGTCGGGGGTCGACGCAGATGACCGTTGCACCCTTGCCTTGCGCTTCGATGATCCGCTGCGCGTGCGGGTTGAAGTAGTGCCCGGCTTCGAGGTGCGACGAGATGAGGAAGATGACCTCGGCGTTCGCGAAGTCGCTCGACGGGCGGTCGTGGCCCATCCAGCTCTGGTAGCCGATGCGCGCGTTCGACGAGCAGATGTTGGTGTGGCTGTTGTGACCGTCGGTCCCCCATGCCTTCAGCACGCGGTCGGCGTAGCCGTCTTCGCCCGGGCGTCCGACGTGGTACATCACCTCGTTGTGACGGTCCTCCATGAAGGCCGTGCGGATCCGCTCGCCGATCTCGCTGAGCGCCTGGTCCCAGCTGATGCGTTCCCACTGGCCTGAGCCGCGCTCGCCCGTCTGCTTGAGCGGGTACAGCACTCGCTCGTTGTCGTAGACCTGATTCAGCGTCGCGGGACCCTTGGCGCAGTTCCGACCGCGGCTCGCCGGGTGCTCGGGGTTGCCCTCGATCTTCGCGATGTCGCCGGTCTCGTTGTCGAAGTACGCGAGCAGTCCACAGGCGGCTTCACAGTTGAAGCAGGTGGTCGGAACGAGGGTGTAGTTGCGTTCACTCTTGTCCGGCCACGCCTTCGCGTCGAGCTCGGTCCAGTCGTGCCACTTCGACTGCGGTGGGTACTTGTTGAGATCGGTCATGCGATGCTCCAGTTCTGACGTAACGGGTCTGACCCATCGCGTCACGGTCGCGTCACGTGATGGGTCAGACCCGTCGTGTGACGGTCATGAGAGGGGGACGGATTGGCCGGCGCGGACGAAGGCGGTTTCGGACAGCCACATGCCGACGAGTGCGAGCACTCCAGCGATCGCCGGCAGCAAGACGGAGGTGTCGTCGACCGACAGGGCGACGATGGTCAGGCCGGCGGGCGCCAGGACGCCGAACGACAGGCCCCAGTTGAACCAGCCGGCCTGGTCGCCGGTCGTCATCGAGGCGATCGCGAGTTCGACGTGACGGCTACCGTGCGACGCCAGCTCGACCCACGTGAGGAACCCGACCGCCACCACGCCGCCGAGCAGCGTCCACCAGACGGCTCGCTGCGACGGGATGTCCATGAACAGGTCGAGCACCGCGTACGCCGCCGCGCCGGCCACCACCGCCCGTGCCAGCAGCAACGGCAACAGCAGCGGGGTCTGCCAGAGGTCCCGGCCTTCACACTGGGCGAACAGGAACGCCGTGTAGCCCGCCGTTGCAGCACCGAGCACAGCTGCCGGAATCGCCACGATCTTCAACGCGTCGCCGGCGTCGGCGAGACCGAGGATCCACCAGAGCCCACACACCGCGGCGAACGCTCCGAGCACGTACGCGCCCTTCACCAACCACGAGGACGAAGTTCGACCGGGTGAGCAGGTAGTAGAACCGACCCGGCTGCTTGAGGTCACCGATCAGCAGCGCTCCGGTGATCGCGAGGAACACACCGGCAACCATCGGCGGCACGATGCCGACCGCCGCCTGCTCGTCGGCATGACCGAGCAGGATCATCAACGCAGCCATCAACATGATGCCGCCGGCGATCGCCTTGGTGACGAGATAGCCCGACACCATGCGATCCCAGGTGGTCTTGTGCGAGGTGGTGTACGCGGTGCGGGCCACGACGCCGGGGTCGCCGTGGCCGTGCTCGTCGAGGACCGGGAGTTGGCGATGATTGGCCGTCGTGTCGGCCCAGATCATCCCGTCGGCGTTGATCTTGGTCCGCGTCGGGTCGAGCGACGCCTGGTCGGCACCTCGGTAATAGACCTTCGGCTTGGTGTTCTGCTCCGGAGTGCGCACTGCGACGTCCTCGCGGCCGATCAGCTTGCCGACCGGATCGTCGGGGTTGTCGAAGTCGACGACCTTGATCGCCTCGGTCGGGCACACCACGACACACGACGGTGCGAGATCCATCTCGACCCGGTGGTTGCAGAAGTTGCACTTCTGCGCCGTGTTGGTCTCGGGGTTGATGTACAGCGCGTCGTACGGACAGGCGTTCATGCACGACTTGCAGCCGATGCAGTTGTCGTCCTGGAAGTCGACGATGCCGTTGTCGGCCCGGAACAACGCGTTCGTCGGACAGATCGTCATGCACGGCGCGTCCTCGCACTGATTGCAGCGCATCACCGAGAAGTGACGGCTGGCGTTCGGGAACGAGCCGGTCTCGATGTACTTGACCCATGTGCGGTTGACGCCCAGCGGCACGTCGTGCTCGCTCTTGCAGGCAATGGTGCACGCATGGCACCCGATGCACGAGTCGCTGTCGAGCAGGAATCCGAGGCGGGTCATCGCATCGACCGAGTTCGCTGGCCGTCGAACGTCATGTGCACCATTCTCGTCCACCAACGACGGCGACCGGTAGGCCCTGATTACCTCTCGGGTATAGATCAGATCTATGACATGCCATAGAGGCAATCACTGTGACGGATACCATGTGCGGCATGCCGTTACCACCGGGCTTTCCGGAGCTCGCCGCACTCGACCTGCTCCGCTCGGTCGTCGCACTCGGCAGTCTGTCCCGGGCGGCCGAGGCGCACGGCATCACGCAACCGTCGGCCAGCAGCCGGATTCGCACCCTCGAACGCCAGCTGGGCATCACGGTGCTCGATCGCTCGCCCACCGGATCGCGCCCCACGCCCGACGGCCAACTCGTCGCCGGCTGGGCGAACACCGTGCTCGACGCCGCGACGACGCTGAACACCGGCGTCGAGGCGCTGCGCGCCCGCCAAGCCGGACTCTTGCGCATCGCCGCGAGCTACACGATCGCCGAGTACCTCCTGCCGCCGTGGCTCGATCGGTTCCTCGCCGATCGCCCGGACGACTCGGTGACGCTCGAGGTCACGAACAGCCGAGCCGTCCTCGAGCGCGTCGAGTCCGGCTCCGTCGATCTCGGGTTCGTGGAGTCGCCGACCGCGCCGTCGACCATGCACCAGCAGGTCGTCGGCACCGACGAGCTGATCGCCGTGGTGTCGCCACGTCATCCGTGGGCCGCCGCGGCTCGGTCGACCTCGCGACCTTCGTCGCCACGCCGCTGGTCGTTCGCGAGCGTCGGATCGGGGACCCGCGACGCGCTGCAGGAGGAGCTGGCCCGGCTCGGGTTCGATCCGCCGACGTCAGCACTCGACCTCGGGTCGTTGTCGGCGGTGCGGATCGCGGTGATCAACGGCTCGGCCCCGACGGTCATCAGCCGGCTCGCCGTCGCCGGTGATCTGGCCGCGGGCTCGTTGGTCGAGATCGACGTCGAGGGGCTGCAGGTCGAACGACGCCTCCTCGCGGTCTGGTCGGCGCGGTCCGAACCCGCCCGTCTCGTCGTCGAGCTGCTCGATCACCTCACGAGATCCGGTGACCGGGACGCGGCCGACCAGGTGGGGTGAAGGTGGCCGACCGAGCGCACGAACCGGCGCAGTGTTTCAGCCGGCGAGTGCGGCCATCATCTCGTTGACCGGGCCCATGTCGAAGTAGTCCCGCCACAGCGCGATCTGGCCGTCGGCGGCGAGTTCGAACACGCCCACGACCGGGATATCGAAGGTCTGGTCGCCGCGAACGAACCGATCGGTGCGCTCGTTCAGGACCACATTGCCGGTCGCGGCCTCGCGATGAACGATGAACTCGACGGTGTCGAAGCCGCCGACCATGCCGCCCGCGAACGCCTTGATGCCGTCCGGCCCGAAGTTCTTGCCCATCGGGACGTTGTCGTATTCGACGTCGTCGGTGACCAGTTCGCACGCGCTGTCGAGGTCCTTCGAACAGAACCGTCGCATGAACTCGTTGACCGTCTCGAGAGGTGTCATCGACCCGACGGTACGCCACGGAGCGCGAGACGCAGCGACCGGGACGGGCATCGCCCTCGACGCTGCCGGCGATTCGACGGCGGTTGTCAGGCACCGCTGTCGAGCACCGGGGTCAGGCGGCGGTACGTGCGAGCTGGACGACGATCCGACCGAGCGCCCGCTCACGTACGGCGCGCGGCTCGTTGTCGTCGGACGCAACGGCAACGAGCACGTCGGTGACGTCGTTCCGGCGGGCGGTGCGATACAGCGCCGTGAGCGCGTCCTTCTGGGCGACGAAACCGTCGGTGACGACGTGTTCGGCGAGTTCGAGAGCAGTGATCGGAGCCATGGAGGAAAGCGTACGGCCGACTGCTCATTACCAAAAGCGCGAGTATCTGGTCATGGTCATCAGATATCGCTGATGATTGATGTGGACGCTGCGCACCGCCGATCCGCGCCAGTTGGCGGCGCTCGTCGCAGTCGTCGACGCCGGAACGTTCACCGCGGCGGCGGAACAACTCGGCTTCACGCAGTCGGCGATCAGCCAGCAGATCCGTCAGCTGGAACGGGCAGCGGGTGTCGCACTGTTCGACCGCCCACGCGGGCCGCGCCCCGCCGAGTTGACGACCGCCGGACGAATGGTGCTCGAACACGCCAGGAGCGTGCTCGCCCGGATCGACCGGATGGACGAGCAACTCGAGCTGCTCCGGCGGGGGCTGGCCGGGCGGCTGGTGGTCGGGACGTTCCAGTCGGCGTCAGCCGAGCTGCTCCCGAACATGTTGGCACGGATGCGCGCCGACACCCCCGAGGTCGACGTGCGTCTCTTCGAGACCGACGACCTCGACGAATTGGTCGGCAACGTCCTGACCGACGAGGCCGACCTCGCGTTCACCGTTGACGTCGCAGACGATCCCCGCCTGACGATCGAGGAGCTGGGTCACGACCCGTTCGTGGTGCTCGCGCCGCTCGGCGCCGCACCCGGACCAACGGTGCGTGCCGATGACCTCCGCGGCCAACCGCTGGTCGGTCAGCCCGACGTCGAGACGGTGCAACGGATGGTCGACGAACGGCTCCAGCAGGCCGGAATCGTTGCCGACTACGCGTTCCGCTTCCGCAACAATGCAGCCGTGCAGACGATGGTGCGGACCGGCATGGGATGGGCGGTCATGCCCTCGCTCGCCGTCGACCACGACGATCCCGACATCGGCATCCACCGGCTGCGATCCCCCGCTCCCACCACGCGCCATCCAACTGATCCGCAAGCGCGGGCGCTCGCTGCCACCTGCGGCCGATCGGTTCAGGGCAATCGCTGCCGAGGTCGCGCGCGAGCTGCTCGCACGATGAGCACCCCCTCGACGACGAGCGAGGTGATGCAGCTCCCCGCCGTTCGCCTCCTCCTCGTCTCGACCGCCACCGCCGCGATCGGCCAGAACGTGCTGCTGACGGTGCTGTTCAAGCAGGTCTTCGACCTCACCGGCAACCCACTCGACATCGCCTTCATCGGCCTCGCCCAGTTCGTTCCGGCGTTGCTGCTGGTGCTCGTGAGCGGCTGGGTGGCGGACCGCTTCGACCGCCGCCGCGTCGCCGGCTTGTTCCTCGGCGGCCGCGGCGTCTGCGCGCTCGCCTTGATCGTGTTCAGCGTCCGCGGGTCGGAAACCGTCTGGCAGCTGTTCCTCATCGCGTTCGTCCTCGGGACCGCCGACGCGATGTTGGCGCCCGCCCGCCGGTCGGTGGCCCCGTTCGTGGCCCCCCAGCGGCTGTTCCCATCCGTGATCGCACTCTGGACCGCCACCTTCACCGCCTCGGCGATCATCGGCCCGATCACTGGGCGGCTTCGTCTACAGCGTCGGTGCGTCGTGGGCGTACGGCGTCGCTGCGCTCCTGCAGTTCGCCGTCGGTCATCCCGATGCTCGTCATCCACTACCACCGGACACCCGAGCGGATCACCGACCGCCCGACGTGGGCGAGCGCGGTCGAAGGGCTGCACTTCGTGCGTCGCACCCCCGTCGTGCTCGCGACGATCTCGCTCGACCTGTTCGCCGTGCTGTTCGGTGGAGCGATCGCCCTCATCCCTGCGGTTGCGGAGGAGCGACTCGGTGTCGGCGACATCGGATACGGCTGGCTCCGCGCCGCTCCGGGCATCGGCGCGGCCGCCATGGCTCTGTGGCTCGCCCGCCGACCACTGACCCGTCGGGTCGGGTCCGACGTTGCTGGTCGTCGTCGCGATCTTCGGTGCCGGACACATCGTGTTCGGCCTGACGCGGAGCTATGCCGTCGCGTTCGTGTCGCTCGTGATCGTGGCGGCGGCCGACATGGTGTCGATGTTCATCCGGGGCGCGATCGTCCCGCTCGTCACGCCTGACGAGCAGCTCGGCCGGGTCAACGCGGTCGAAGGTGTCTTCATCGGCGCGTCGAACGAACTCGGCGCGTTCGAAAGCGGCGTCGCCGCACGCGCCTTCGGGCTTCCCTGGGCCATCGCGGGGGGAGGATTCATCACGCTGGCGATCGCGGCGAGCTTCGCGTTCGTGTTCCCCTCGCTGCGCAGGATCGACACGTTCGAGGAGCTGCGTCCTCCCGGTTCCGAGCGTGACCCGGCGCCCGTGACATGATCGACGGATGGCCAGCCACAGCTTCACGATCGTCTCCCCGCTGACGGTGCAGGACGCCTTCACCAGGCTCGTCGACCTCGAACGCGTCACCGAGTGGGACGAGGGTGTTCGGGGCTCGGTTCGGATCGAGCCGGCGCGCCGGCGACTCCGTCGCTCGGCAGTCGGTTCGACGTCACGGTGACCGGTTTCGACGGCGCGCCGACCTCGGTGGTGTACGAGATCACCGAGGTCGACGAGCCGACCCGCTTCGTGATGGTCGGCGAGAACGACCAGTTCCGGGCCGCCGACACGCTCGCGCTCGCCGCCCACCGACACCGGGTGCGAGCTGTCGTACGACGGGACGCTCGAACTGCTCGGCGACAACCCTCCGCTCACCCCGACCCAGCTGGACTCGATGTTCCCGAAGCTCGCAGCCGTCGCGGAGGCCGGCCTCACCGACTTCCTCGACGCGCGAACGGTGACCGAGGCGGCGTTGCACCGTCACCGGCAGCACGACCGGCTCAGGCAGTCGTCGAGTGACCCGCCGAGTCGATCGAACTCGGGACCCAGCAGTGCCGCCCAGCGCGTCGTACCCCAACTCGGTCAGGTGCACGCCGTCGTAGGTCTCCGCGGCGCGGAGCCCGCCCGATCCATCGTCGAACTCGGGATACAGGTCGAGCACCTCGAGCCCGCGCTCGACCGCCGAGGCGACGGATCGCATCGTTGGTGGCGACCACCTCCGCACGCATCTCCGCGCTCGGCGGAAGCGTCTGGAGCACGATTCGGGTGCCCGGTGACTCGTTCTCGATCGCGGTCACGAGTTCGTTCATCCGGTCGGCGGTCCATGCCGGTGCGCCGACCCTGGAACACGTCGTTCGTGCCGGACAGGACGAAGACGGCGGCCGGTTGCGACCTCACGGCATCGCCGGCGAGCCGGGTGAGTTGCTCGGTCGTGTAGCCCGAGAACCCTGCCTCGACGATCTCGCGATCGGGAAACAACTCGCTCCAGTCACCCTGCTGGGTGAGGCTGTCGCCGAACATCACGATGCTCGTCGACGGTCGACGCTCGAATCGCCGGGGTCATCGCCCACGAAGCCGGCCTCACGAGCCGCGGCAAACCCCACTCCGACCAGGACTGCGGCGAACATCCAGGCGATCGCAGCGCGACGGCTCACACGATCAGAGCAGTTGGTCGGCAGTGAGCGCGTAGAGATCGTCGGCCGGCGAGGTCACGGCCGCCAACAGCCCGGCCGTCGTCGGGAGGATCTGCTCACCGAAGAACTTGGCGCTCGTCACCTTCGCCGCCAAGAAATCGGCATCGAACTCCGCGCTCTCGGTCGCGGCGCTCGATGCAGCCACCGCTCCCTTCGCAACGAGGCCGGCACACACCGTGGTGCCGAGCAATCGCAGATAGGGACCCGACGCGCCGAGCAGCGACCGGATGTCGGACGACCGGGTCTCGATGAGGTGGGCGGTGGCCGCGCGTGCGGTGACGACGGCTTCGTCGAGCCGCTGAGCGAACAGCGCGAGACCGTCGATGTCGGCGAGCTCCTTCGCCCGGAGCTCGAACTCGTCGAGCAGGTCGGAGATGACCCCACCGCCGCGCATCGCGAGCTTGCGCCCGACGAGGTCGGCGGCCTGGATGCCGTTCGTTCCTTCGTAGATCGCAGCGATCCGTGCGTCGCGGTAGTGCTGCGCGATGCCGGTCTCCTCGACGTACCCCATCCCCCCGTGGATCTGCACTGCGAGTGACGTCGTCTCGTTGACGACGTCGGTGCAGAGGCTCTTGGACAGCGGGATCAGGAGGTCGGCCAACTCTCGCCACTCACGCGCCTCGTCGGCGTCACCAGCGGCATCGGCACGGTCGAGCGCAGCGGCGTTCGTGTAGATCGAGCGCGCGCATCGCATCGATCCACGCCCGCTGGGTCATCAGCATCCGCCGAACGTTCGGGTGGTCGATGATCGGGCTGCTCGTGCCCTTCTCGATGCACCGATCGCCGTGCCCTGCGTGCGATCCTGCGCGTACTGCAGCGACTGTTGGAACGCGCGCTCGGAGAGGCTGAGGCCCTGGAGTCCGACCGACAGGCGGGCGTTGTTCATCATCGTGAACATGTTGCGCATGCCGTCGTGCTCGTTGCCGACGAGCCAACCGGTGGCACCGTCGAACGCCATGACGCACGTCGGCGAACCGTGGATCCCGAGCTTGTGCTCGATCGAGACACACGTCGCCGGGTTCCGCTCGCCGAGCGAACCGTCGTCTTCGAGCAGCGAACTTCGGGACCAGGAACATCGAGATGCCCTTCGTGCCGGGTGGAGACCCTGGCGTACGCGCGAGCACGAGGTGGAGGATCTGCTCGGCGAGATCGTGCTCGCCGATAGGTGATGAAGATCTTCTGCCCGGTGATGCTCCACGAGCCGTCACCGTTCGGCTCGGCCTTGGTCGCCACGGCGCCGACGTCGGAGCCGGCCTGCGGCTCGGTGAGGTTCATCGTGCCGGTCCACTCGCCGGTCATCATCTTCGGCAGGTAGGTCGCCTTCTGTTCGTCGGAGCCGTGGGCGAGGATCGCGTCGATCGCTCCCTGGGTGAGCAGCGGGCACAGCGACAGCGACATGTTCGACGACGTGAACATCTCCTGCACGGCGATCGCCGAGATCCACGGGAAGTCGGCACCGCCGTACTCGGCCTCGAACGGCATCGCACCGAAACCGGAGGCCACCCACTTCTCGTAGGCGGGCGTGAACGACTCGGGCGTCACCACCGTGCCGTCGGCCTGCCACTGCGATCCGATCCGGTCCCCGTCGACGTTGGTCGGGGCGACTTCCTCAGCCATGAATCGGCCGACCTCGTCGACGACGGCGCCGATGCTCTCCATGTCGACGTGGCCGAAGCGCTCGGTGGCGAGGATGCCCTCGATGTCGGCCACGTGAGTCATCACGAAGCGGATGTCGTCGGTCGGCGGGGTGTAGTTACTCATCGGTAACCATGTTACGCCTGCGCTCGACGAGGTGCCACGGTGTGCTCGCCGAAGTGACAGCGGGCGTACGCTCGGGGCCCATGGACGATGTGGGCTTCGAGGCCGGCTTCGACGTGACCGCAGCGGTCGACGACAACCGCGTGCTGCTGCGCGACGTCGGTCCCCGCGACGGGCTGCAGGCGATTGCGCAGGACGTTTCGCTCGACGCGAAGATCGCGATGACGAACGGCCTGGTGGCGGCCGGGATCCAGCGCGTCGAGGCCGGATCGTTCGTGAGCCCGCGGGCCGTCCCGCGCATGGCCGACTCGCGCCAGGTGTTCGTGGCCATGCCGAGCGCAGGCGTGTCACGTGAAGCGCTCGTGGTGAACGAACGGGGGGCGCACGCGGCGGTCGCGGCGAACGTCGACGTGCTCGTCGGCGTGATCTCCGCGAGCGACACGTTCAGCCATCGCAACGTGCGGATGTCGACCGCGGACGCGATCCGCGAGCTCACTGCGATCGTCGAGGTCGCACGAGCGGCGAGGGCTTCCGGTCAGCGTCGACCTGTCGGCTGCGTTCGGATGTGCATTCGAAGGCCCGGTTGCCGTCGACTCGGTGGCCGAGGTCGCCGAGCAGATCGCAGCAGCGGGCGCCTTCGAGATCGTGCTGGCCGACACGATCGGGAGCGCCGCACCCAACGACATCGCCAGCGGTGGTCGCCGCCGTACGCGCGCGGGTCGGCGACGACATCGCGCTCGGCCTCCATCTGCACGACACCCGCGGCCTGGCTCTGGCGAACGCGACCGCCGGACTCGAGGCGGGAGTCCGCCGGTTCGACGCAAGCGTCGGAGGACTCGGCGGCTGCCCGTTCTCCCCCGGCGCCACCGGCAACGTGTGCACGGAGGACCTCGTGCACCTGTTCCACGCGCTCGGCCTGACGACCGGTGTCGATCTCGACGAACTGATCGCGGTCGCGTCGACGATCGAGCAGCATCTCGGCACCGAGCTGCCGAGCCGGATGCTCCGCGCGGGGCCGCGGTTCGCGCGCCTCGCCAGGTGATCGAGATCGTGGGCCACGCGGTCGGGCTCGGCGCCGCTCACTCCAGCATGCGGCGTCGGAACGTGGCGACGGCGAGGAGCACGGCGACGATCGCATAGCCACCGATCCAAGCGAGGTCGCCGGCGATGTCGGCGAACCCCGCGCCGTCGGCCATGACGGCTCGGCTTGCATCGAGTGCGTGTTTGAACGGAAGCACATCGCCCACCGTCACGAACACCCCACCGATCTGCTCGAGATCGAACCACGCCCCGCCGAAGATCGTCAGGAGCAGGACGACGGCGTAGGCCCCTGATGTCTGCGCGACGGTCAGGGTCGCTCCGAAGATCATGCCGAGCGCGACGTAGAAGATCGCCATCAACGCGAACACCAGCACCACCGCCGCCATCGGCCCGGCGATCGTGAGACCGAGGATGACACCCACCACCATCAGCACGATCCACTGCATCGCCGCCACCAGCAGATACGGCACCGAGTAGCCCGTCACGAACTCGTTCGAGCGCAGCGGCGCGGTGAGCAAGCGTGCGAGCAGCGCCGTTTCCCGGTCCGTCGAGAGAATCATCGCCGAACTGAACATCACCATCACGAATCCGAACAGGACGATTCCTGGCGTGAGCAACGTCGGTGACATGTACGACGTCTCATCGCCACCGAGTGCCTGGAGGGTCAAGAGCAGGAGGAGTGGGAGCGCGATCGTGATGCCGAGTGAGAGCGGGTCGCGGAGGACCTCTTTGAGGTTCCGTTTCGCGAGTTCGGTCGATCTCATCATTCCCTCACCTGCCCCGAATCGTCGAGCTGCTCATTCTCTGAGCTCCTTACCGGTCAGTTCGATGAAGACATCATCGAGTGACACCTGCTTGGTGGCCGTGGACCGGATCTCGACGTCGAACGGGCGCAGACAGTCACCGAGCTCATAGATGCTGACGTGATCGGCCACGATCTCGATCCCGCTGTCGGTGGGTCGGGCGGTCGGATAGATCGTGCGGAGTGCAGCGAGCGCATCGTCGGTGACATTCGTGGCTTCGACGACCATGACCGGAGTCCCGAGCACACGCGCCTTCAGTTCGGTCGGTGTTCCGAGTGCAGCGAGCACGCCGTTGTCGATCACTGCGATCCGGTCGGCGAGTGCGTCAGCCTCCTCGAGATAGTGGGTCGTGAGCACCACCGTGGTGTTGCCCTTGAGGCCTGCGATGTAGTCCCACATCCCACGTCGAGCTTGCGGGTCCAGCCCGATGGTGGGCTCGTCGAGAAAGACGACGTCTGGCTCCGCGACGAGTGCCATCGCGATGCTGAGGCGTCGTTGAAGTCCCCCTGAGTAGTTCTTTGCCTTTTCTCCGGCGCGGTCGACCAGACCGGTGACCTCGAGGAGTTCCGCGGCGCGGCGATGGGCGAGCTGCCTGTCCATCCCGTGGAGCCCGGCCATGAGTCCGAGGTTCTCCCACGCGTTCAGGTTCGGGGCGACGGCCGTCTCCTGTGGTGACACACCGATGATCTGCTTGACCGCGAGTGGGTCGGTTCGGATGTCGTGGCCCATGATCGACGCGGTCCCCTCGGACGGTCGTGTGAGACAGCACAACATCTTGATGGTCGTCGTCTTCCCCGCTCCGTTCGGGCCAAGGAGCGAGAACAACTCGCCGGTTGCGATGTCGAGGTCGAGGTTGGTGACGGCGCGACGCGATCCGAATTCCTTGGACAACCCGGACGCACGGACCGCAATCGCCTTCTCATCGGCATGCACCGTCTCGCCTTCCTTCTGGCTCTCTCCTCTCCGGGGTACCCGATCGGCGTCGGATTCGGCCAGAGGAGAATGACCCGTTCGGCGTGCGTTGCTCGCCGGAGGATGAGACGCCCGCACGCTCAGATGACAGCGAGTTCGACGATCGGCTCATTTCGCTCGACACGCGAGTAGCCGAGCGGCGACAGGTCGAGTGTCCGAAAGTGGCCGTAGGTGATCAGTTCGCTGATTCCACGACCAACCGCCGGCCCCTGCTGCAGCCCGTGGCCCGAGAAGCCGTTCGCGAAGATCAGATTGTCGACGAGGCTGCTCGGCCCGATGATCACGTTGTGGTCGAGGGTGTTGTAGTCGTATTGGCCGCCCCATGCCGTGACGAGCCCGATCTGATCGAACTGCGGTACGTACTTGGCAACGGTCGGCCAGATCTGCTCCTCGAACTCGGCGTGTCGGACATCGAGATCGTCGTGGGCGACCGCGACGTCACTCGCTGGCACCGCTCCGCACGACGGCCACCGATTCGTACCGCTCGGCACCGAGCAGTTCGACCAAGCCGCGGGCGGCGGCTTCGTCGAACGGCGACGAGTTCCCCGCCACGAGCGTCGCGCCGCTCGCGCAACGTGTGGCGGTCACGCCGCTCGATCAGCGGCCGCGGCAGGACGATGTCGAGGTCGTACTGCTCGAACCGGCTCTCGGTTCGGGTCTCGATGACGTCGCGGAACCCCTCGGTGGTCACGAACGCGGTGCGCGCCCGCGTCGTTCGATCAGTGCGTTCGTAGCAAGCGTCGTGCCGTGGATGAACTGCTCGACGTCGGCGAGCGCGATCGATTCGGCCGCGGCGAGGCGTTCGAGGCCGTCGAGGATCGCCCGCTCGGGCGCGTCGTGGGTCGTGAGCACCTTCGTCGAGGCGTAGGTTCCGTCGCTGCGCTCGACGACGACGTCGGTGAACGTTCCGCCGACGTCGGCACCGATCCGGACGCCCATCAGAGGTCCTCGATCTTCGGGAAGCCGCTCGGCGGCATGATGTCGACCGTCGCTGATCGCTGCTGGGCGAGCATGCCACCGTCGACGCGGATCACGTCGCCGGTGATGTACGAAGCGTCATCGGACGCGAGGAACAACGCGGCGCCGGTCATGTCGTGCGGTTCACCGATCCGGCCGAGCGGCACGTTCTCACCACGCAGGGTGCGCTGCTCGATGTCGAGCCCGGCGGTGTCGATCGAACCGGGCATCAGCGCGTTCACCCGGATGTTGTACGGGCCGAGGTCGAGGGCCATCGCCCGGGTGAGCGCCTCGATCCCGCCTTGGTCGCGTCGTAGGCGGTGAACGCCCGGTGGGCCCGGGTGGCGCCGCCCGAGCTCATGTTGATGATGCAGCCGCCGCCGGCCTTGGCCATGATCCGCGCCGCCTTGTGCGAGCACAGGAAGTGGCCGGTGAGGTTGACGTCGATGATCCTGCGCCACCAGGCTTCGTCGGCCTCGAAGAAGTGGAGCATCGGCGAGACGAGGCCGGCGTTGTTGACGAGCACGTCGATGGTGCCGTGATCGGCCATCAGCGTGTCGAACATCGCGGCGACCTGCTCACCGTTCGACACGTCGGCGATCGACGGCGCTGGCACGGCCTCCTGCGGCGACGATCGACGTGACGACCGCGCCGGCGGCGTCGGCGTCGATGTCGTTGACGACGACGAGGCTGCCTTCGTTCGCGAAGCGTTCGGCGATCGCTCGGCCGATGCCTCCTGCGGCGCCGGTGACCAGGACCACCTTGTCCTGAAGTGATTCGTGCATGTGTGGTCTCGTTTCAGATGTCGGCCAGGTCGGCCTTGAGTCGTTCGATCGCGGGCTCGTCGCGGCGGTAGTACACGTAGCCGGAGCGGGGCGTGGCGACGACGAGCCCGGCATCGACGAGCACCTTCATGTGCCGCGACGCCGCCGGCTGGCTCACACCGAGCTTGTCGGTGATGTACATGTTGCAGGCACCGTGCTCGACCGGGTCGCCGTGCTCCTGCGGTGGGAAGTTGGCAGCCGGATCCTTCAGCCAGTCGAGGATCTGCAGCCGCCGAGCGCTGGCGAGCGCCTTCACGGCGCGCTCCAGCACTGGCGTCCGTCACCGGATCGGTCATCGCAGGATCGGTTGTCGCCGTCAACTGCATACCTCTATAACTAACTCGCTATTCAGCCGTTCGTCAAGACCCGCTACCGTCGAAGTCCGTGGGACGCCGACCAATCGTCACCGGGCGCACGCCACGTCGTGTCGGCACCGCACGATGTCGTGCGCGCCACGGTCGGTCAACAATTGATCTCAGGCGTCGATCGGGCCGCCACGACACGCTGGGACGCAGCGCGGCGAGCGAGCCGGCGAACTCGAGGGCCCGCGCGACGAGCAGGTCGCCGTGGTGACCGCCCGGATCCGTCGCGAGCTCGGCTTGGCGGGCGCGCCTCGGGAGGCACCGCCGCGGTTCCAGGCGTCGGGCCTGGTGACGGTCGACCGCCGCGTTCGCCGCCGAACTCGGGTGGTCGACGGTCCGCCTCACCGACCTGATCATGACGATCGCCGTCATCCACGGGCACGATCGAGCGACCTTCGAAGAACGTCGAATGTGGGTCCTGTCGATCCTCGCCTACCGCGATGGCGCCGCCGGGGTCCTGGCCAAGCTCGTGGCCGAGTTCGCAGAGACCTCCGGCCGCGGCAGCATGCGCCGGCTGTCCGAACGCTCGGTCCAGAAGATCAACGCGTCGGTGGCGCGGGTCGTGGTGCGCCGCTACGGCACCCGCGCCGGCGTCGCCGCCGTCGGGCGCGCCGTGCCGTTCGGTGTCGGCGCTGCGCTCGGCTACGGGATCAACAGCCGGACCGTCGCCATGGTGAGCGAGCACACCCACGCGTTCTTCACCGACTTCCCGATCGCCCTCGACGCCATCGACGTCGAACCGCTCTGACCTGCAGTCATCGATCCCGGATCGATGTCAGCCGGCGAGGACGTGGCGTCACCAGTACTCCTCGTAGTGGATGTTGCCGGGCGAGTTGCGTCGATCGAGGGTGAAGCCCCGCTCGACGAGCAGTTCGACCACTCCGACCGTCTCCGGGAACGTCAGCTCGCCGTCCTGCTCCTCCGGGATACCGATCATCGCCGGGTTCCCGCAGAGGAAGACGTGACTCGTCTCGGGTGACAGCTCCACACCGAGCTTCTGTGCTGAAGTCGTCGTCGCGGATCAGGTCCTGGAGGTACCGCTTCGGGATGCCCGGCTCGCGCGTGGGCATCGGCACATAGTGATAGTTGGCGTAGCGGGATTCGAGCTCACGGTGCTTGTCCATGTAGCCGAGGTCGGCCGATTGGCGCACGGTCACGGCCGACACGATCGGGCCCGAATGGCCCTTGCGGAGCAGATCGATCACCATCCCGTTGTGCGGCGCCTCGCCGGTCCCCGTCGAGAAGAACACGATCTCCGCATGCGGGTCGATCACCGAGTTGAGCGTGTAGCGGCCGGCCACCTTCGGCCCGAGGTAGATCCGATCACCCTCACGCTTGAGCGCCAGTCGGGGCGTGAGCGCCGGAGTGTTGTCCGGCGTCGGTGGGACGAGCACGATGTAGAACTCCAGCTCGTCGAGCCCGTTCTCGTCGGTCAGGTAGCCGTGCTCGTCGAAGATCCTCGACGAGATCGAGTACGACCGACGGATCAGCTTGTCCCACCGCTTGTCGGCCTCCGGATCCGGCGCGTCGTCGATGCGCTCCTCCCAGTAGCCCGAGACCGAGCGAGGCGTACTGCCCGGGAAGGTACGAGGTGTCGCCCTGGTCGGGCTTGACCCGCAACACCCACAGGTCGGAGTGCGTCGGCTCGAAGTGGGTGATCGTTGCGTTGTAGTGCTCCTCGCGCAGCTCCTCGATCGCACCGACGTGCTTCGCGCGCCGCTCGAGCGGCGACGGCGGCGGGGCCACCTCGACCTCGGGGAAACACGCCTCGGCCATCGCCACGCCCGACCTGCCAGCCCGGGTGCGGTCGTCGCCGGCCGCCCCTCGCCGGGATCGCCGAGGAACCACACCTTGCCCGAGTCGAGCGCGGCGGCGCGTCACGCCGACCTCGTCGGGTGTCGAACACGTGCCGGCGCCGAGGCGAACACGACGTGGTCGAACTGCAGATCCGGCGTGCGGCGATCGCCGAATTCGACCATCGGGTACTCGCCGGCGAGCGTGATGACCTGCGGTGTCGAGCGGTAGAGCAGCGTCGCCTGACGCCCCCGTTCGAGCGCCCGCAACGCGCTCGCCGCAGCCGGCGAGAGCAGCGTCGGATCCATCCCGGCGGCGGCGAGGACGACGCGGTTTCCGCCGTCGACGTACTGCGCGGTCAGCTCGACGGCGTGGTCCGACGAGCCCGACGACCAGGACGTCCTGATCGGTGCCGGCGGCGACCTCGTCGACGTGGACCGCGGGCCTGTCGGGCACGGCGATCGGCGGCGACCAGGAGGCGTCGGCGCGCCGATCGGCCACCAACACCGCACGTGTGCGATAGCTCAGCCGGTTCGTGTTGACCACGATGTCATCGCCGACCGAGTCGATCGACTCGACCGTCTCGCCGAATCCGACATCGAGCTGGTTCGGGCCGATCAGGTCGGGCAGCGCCACCCGTGACGACGACTCGATGATCGCGCACCCGCTGGAGCCCGGAGCGCAACGACGAGATCGCCGTCGACAGCCCTCCCGCCGATCCGCCGACGATCACGAGGTCGTAGAGCTGGTTGGGAGTCGCGCCGTCCGAGGAGTCCATCGCGAGCACGTTAGTTTTGCGCCACCTTCGCGCCATATCGGGAGGTCACCGGACCAGCCGAGAGTGTTCGTTGGTGCCTGGCACCGACGAACATCTGCGGGCTGCTACGTGGCGGCGACGACGAGCCAGGCGGTGACGATCACCACGAAGACGAGGACGATCGCCTCGGCGGTCACGGTCGATCGCAGACGCGCTGCGAGCGGTTCCGCGTCGACGTCGGCGGCAGCATCGAGCGCCGGGACCAGCCGGAAGTGGTTGTACGCACCGAGCGGCGACGGCAACGGCAACCGCGGCGGTCTTGAGCAGCAAGGTCTGGCCCCATTCCGTTCCGGTCAGTTCGCCGAACGAGTCGAGCACGACAAACGCCATGGCCAACCCGGCCAACGTGACGGCGCCGAGCGCAACGGTCGCTACCCGCGAGAACCGAACGACGAGTTCAGCGACACCCACCCGACGGCCCCGACGATGACGCGGCCACGCGATCGACACAGAGCGAGACGACACCGCCGACCCAGACACTCCCCGCACCGACATGCACCGTGTTGACCGCCGCGTGCAGCGGCCGGAACCCCCTGCTCACCGTGTGCCCGTCGAACCAGAACGACACCAGTACTGCGACGACGCCGACGCCGATCGGCCAGGCACTGCGGGTCGGCGACCAACGAACTCGCGCCTCCCCGTCGGCTCGTCGGTCGGCCGTCGCCACGTCGTCGACGACCGCTGCCGACAGGGCACGGGTCGGCCCCACGGCCCGAATCTCGTTGCGGCGCAACGCGACGAGCAGGCCGACCATCAGTGCAAGACCGCCGAACACGCGCAGCACCGTGGCGAAGCCGGCCGACGTCGACCACGCGGAACCGATCGACTCGTCGCCGAGGCGGACAACGCCCAGGTACTCGACGACCGCACCCACGACCAGGACGACCGAGACCGCCGCCGTCGCGGCGAGGAACGCGGCGCACCTCGGCGCCGGGCCCACGCAGCGTGGAGATCCCGAACGCCACCGCACCAAGCGCCAGCGCCACGCCGACGAGCCCGAGGATCCTCCCGACGAGCGCCGTCGTCTCGCCGGGGCGGGAATCGTCGACGGCCAGGAACTCGTCGAGCGACTGGGCTTGCGATGGTGCCGAGCTGGCGTCTGCGCCCGTGTCGGAGCTGGCGTCGTCGACACCACCGACCGCGGCAACGGTCGCTGCCGGTTCGTCCACAGATTCGGTCGCCTGCGGGGCGACCCCGGATCCGACCGTCGTACGCCGCAGGAGCCGTCGTCGCCGCGGGAGCCGTCGTGGCCGGCGTCAGTCGTGGCCGGCGCGCGTGGCCGGCGTCGTGGTGGCAGGCGTCGTCGTGGGCAACGGCGCCGTCACCGTGAACGAGAACGCCCCCTCGATCGGGTGCGAGTCGGCCGCCTGGACGCTCCACCGGATCCCGACCTGTCCGCCGGCGAGCGGGGGGTCGAAGCGCACCGTGAAGACCTGGTCATCGACGGTGCTGACCGACACCGGCTCCTGGAGCACCCCCTCCGCGTTGAGGGCGACGAAACCGTCGCCGACCGGCGTGGCCGGCCCCGTGAACGAGATCGTGACGAGCTCCACGGGTTCGGCCACCGTGGCTTGGTCGGCAGGCGTCGACGAGTCGAAACCCGTGTGGGCCGACGCCGTGGAGGCACCGAACAGCATCGATGCGACGGCGACGAGCGAGACTCCACACGACCACCGCCGCGAGGCGCGAACGGCTCCCCGGGCCACTCGCTGATGGGGCGCGACCTGCATGAGGCTCACGCGACGCGGCGCCCCGCCGCGTCCACCCCTCATCGCGCGACCTCGTAGCCCGCGCCCGTGATGGCGTCCACGACGCCGTCAGCGGTCCCGCCGACCACCGTGACGGTCTTGGCGTCGACGTCGACCTCGACCGAGGCGACGTCGGGCACCTCGCCGACGGCCGACTCGATCGCCTGCTTGCAGTGCCCACACGAGATGTCGGGAACGTCGATGGTGATGCTGCCGGCGGGTCCGGCAGGAACGGTGGGCTCGGGCACGACGTGCTCCTCGGGTTGTGGGGGGATGGTTGCGGTGCGCTCGGCGCGCAGCGGTGCGACGGACGGCGCGAACCGTCGGAGGCGGATGCTGTTGGCGACCACGCTGATCGACGAGAACGCCATGGCGGCACCGGCGACCATCGGGCTGAGGAGGCCTGCGACGGCCAGGGGAATCGCGAGCGAGTTGTATCCGAACGCCCAGAAGAGGTTCTGCACGATGGTCCGATAGGTGCGCCGCGACAGTTCGATGGCGGTCACGACGTCGCTGATGTCGCCGCGCATGAGTGTGAGATCGCTCGATTCGATCGCCACGTCGGTGCCCGTCCCGATCGCGATCCCCAAGTCGGCCTGGACCAGCGCCGGCGCGTCGTTCACCCCGTCGCCCACCATCGCAACGACATCGCCGGCGTCCTGCAGGCGGCGAACCTCAGCCTGCTTGTCGGCGGGAAGCACCTCCGCGATCACCCGATCGATACCCACCTCGGACGCGATCGCCTCAGCGGTCCGTTGGTTGTCGCCGGTGAGCATCGCTGCGCTCAACCCGAGCTGGTGGAGGCGCCGGATCGTCGCCGAAGCCGACGGTTGCACGGTGTCGGCCACGGCGAGCACGCCGCGCACGGAGCCGCCCCATCCGGCGAAGACCGCGGTCCGGCCGAGTCGCTCCCAGCCGGTTGCAGCCGTTTCGAGCTCGGGCGACAGGACGAGACCGGCCTCGACCATGAGTTCGCGACGTCCGACCCAGACGGTGGATCCGTCGACCTCGGCTCGGATCCCGTGTCCGGCGATCGACTCCATGTCCATGACCGAGGGGAGCTCGCCGAACGCATCGACGGCAGCGTCGGCGATCGCCCTCCCGATCGGATGCTCGCTGTCGGCCTCGACGGCGCCGGCCCGGACGAGAAGTTCGTCGCGGCGAGTCGAGCCACCCGTCGCAACATCGGTCAGCGACATCGCCCCTGCGGTGAGCGTGCCTGTCTTGTCGAAGACGACGGTCGTGATCGACCGAGTTCGTTCGAGCACCTCGATCGACTTGATCAGGATGCCGAGCTGCGCGCCACGCCCGGTCCCGACCATGATCGCCATCGGCGTCGCGAGGCCGAGCGCGCACGGGCACGCGATGATGAGCACCGCGACCGCAGCCGAGACCGCGTCACCGAGGTCGTCGCCGAAGACCGCCCATCCGACGAAGGTCGCAGCTGCGATCGAGATCACGACCGGGACGAACACCGCGGCGATCCGGTCGGCGAGACGTTGGGCGGCCGACTTGCCGGTCTGTGCCCGCTCGACCAGTTCGATGATCCGGGACAGTGCGGTCTCTGCGCCGACCGCGGTGGCTTGAACGGTGAGCACACCCGACGTGTTGACGGTCGCACCCGCGACGTCGTCGCCGACCGTCTTGTCGACCGGCAGCGACTCACCCGTGAGCATCGACGCATCGACGGCACTGGCGCCGGCGACCACGACCCCGTCGACGGGCACCTTCTCACCGGGGCGAACCTTGAACGTGTCGCCGACGACGACGTCGTCGACCGGGACCATCACTTCGATGCCATGTCGGATGACGCGCGCCTGCTTCGCTCCGAGTTCGACGAGCGAGCGCAGTGCCCGGCCCGCCCGTGTCTTCGCTCGCGCTTCGAGATAACGCCCGAGCGTGATGAAGAACATGATGACGACCGACGCTTCGAAGTACAGCTCCATCCCGCCGGTCAGCAGGCGATAGGTGCTGAACGAGAACGCTGACAGCGTGCCGAGCGCCACGAGCGTGTCCATGTTGGCCGTGAGATGGCGCGCCCGGCGCACGGCCCCGACCAGGATCGGCCAGCCGACGTAGAACTGCACCGGGATCGCCAACAAGAACTGGGTCCACCGCAGGGCGGTGTTCTCCATGGCGCCGTCGACGAACATCAGCGCGACCATGAACACCGCGATCGGTGCGGCGATCAGGGTCCGCCGCAGCCACATCCGGCGATCGGCGGCTTCGTCGAGTTCGATCCGGTCGGCACGCTCCGCTGCCGACATCTCGCCACCGTCGACGTCGACGACATCGGCCAACTCGTATCCCGACTGTTCGACGGCGGAGCGGACGGCGACCCGATCGATGTGTGCTCCGGGTTCGGGCGTCACGGTGGCCCGCGACGTCGCGAAGTTGACCTCGGCCGTCGCGACCCCCGGCTGCGTCGAGAGCGTCCGCTGCACACGCGCGGCACACGACCCGCAGGTCATGCCGCCCACGACGAAGTCGAGCTGCCTGCTCGTCCGTGTCGTCTCGTCGACGGTCATGCGATCACTCTACGGATTCCAGCCGACGGCAAGGTCAAGTGACTACCGTCACAAAGCATCACCAAAGCGCACCAGGGGGTCACAAAGGGGGGCCAAGGGGGCCACGTGCTCGCTCAGCGGCGCGCGTGGCCCGGCCGCCGACGAGACGTCAGTCCGGATCCCGCGCCGCTGCGATCACCTGGCAGCGGTTCGCATCGGTGCACTGAGCCGGATCGAGACGGCCGGCGCGCTCGCTCAACCGTTGGAGCTCGACCCGCGCCGCGAGCAGTTCGTCGATCTTCCGGTCGAGCGCGAGGAGGTGTTCGGCGAGCAGCGCCCTGGTGTGATCGCAGGACTGCCCGCCTTCGTCCTTGATCTCGAGGATCGACCCGATCTCGGCGAGCGTGAGCCCCGACGCCTTCGCCTGCCGGATGAAGTCGAGCCGTTCCAGCACCTCGGGTCGGTAGCTGCGATAGCCCCCCGCCGTACGCGCCGGGGCATCCAACAGCCCGATCGACTCGTAGTACCGAATCGTCTTCGTCGTCACGCCGGACGTGCGGGCGAGCTGACCGATCTGCATGGCATCCACGGTAGCCAGCCGACGAAAACGCCACCATCCGGACAGCACTGCTGGAGCGTCAGCACCGCTGGATCTTGGCGTCCATGTTCTCGTGGTAGTGCGCGATCTTGCACTCCCGGTCGTTGAGGACGTGGCGGGTGTAGGCGCTCGACCGCTTGGTCCGTTCGAGCTGTTCGTAGATCTCGATGTCCTCACCGACGACGCGCTTGAGGCCGGTCCCAGTGCTTCATCGTCCGCTCGTGGTACGTCGCGTACTCGGGATCGTCGAGGTCGCCGGGGTAGATCAGCTCCCAGCACAGGAAGCGGGTGCGGTCGACGTCGATCGGGATCGGCTGGAACACCTGGACGTGTTCGGGATTGCAGTTGAACACGGTGTTCGGGAACACGACGTAGTGGCAGATGGCGAACCGGTGGTGGTCCGGGTCGGCGGCGAGTTCGTCGAGCTTCTCGGCCCGCGGCACGAAGCACATGTAGTTGTCGCCGACGATGTGGAACGACGTGTTGCGTGCGGCCTTGACCCACTCGGCGCGGAGACCCCGTGCAGCTGCTTGGTGTGGTAGATCTCGTTGAAGCCGTCGACGATCGCCTTGTAGCTGACGGGGACGTCCCACTCGACGACCTCGTGCAGGATCATGTCGTCCATGCGGAAGCGACCGAGGTCGGCGGCGATCTCGGGGCCGATGCTGTCGATCAGCGGCGGGCGCGCGTCGGGGCCGGCCAGGTTGATCCACACCCAGCCGCCCCATTCGTCGGCCGCAACCGCGGGAGCGCGCAGGCCGTCGAGGTGCGCGGGGTCGAAGTCGTCGCGGTCGGGCACGCCGACGACGAGGCCGGTCGTGTCGTACACCCAGCCGTGGTACGGGCAGGTGAAGCGACGGGCGCCGCACCCGACCGGCTCGCCGACGATCGCCGGCCCCCGGTGCTGGCACACGTTGTGGAACGCGGCGAGCGACCCGTCGGGCTGGCGGGTGACGACGACGGTCTCGCCGTGACCTTCGTACGTCAACCAGTCGCCCGGTTCGGCCACCTGCTCGGACCGCCCGGCGAGCAGCCAGTGCGTCCCGAGCACACGTTCGCGTTCGAGTTCGAAGCGCACCGGGTCGCGGTACACGTCGGCGTCCATCGTGCTCGGCCCGTAGTCGGGCAGCAGCGGGACGCCGCGTGCCCAGGCGGACCGGGACGTCACCTCGGGTGGGAACGTGGACCATCGATGACTCCTGTTCGTCGTGGAGGCGCTGCGGACCACGCTCCCTGTGACATCACAAGCGTTATGTATAACAGTTGTGATATTCTGCGTCAATGCCGAAGCTCGTCGACGCCGATCAACGCCGCGGCGAACTCGCCGAGGCCGCCGCCCGGGTGATCGCCCGCTCCGGGATCGACGGCGCCTCGCTCCGCGAAGTGGCCGCCGAGGCCGGATGGACCACCGGCGCGCTCGTGCACTACTTCGCCAACAAGCGCGAGTTGCTCGCGTTCACGCTCCAGGCATCGCTCGACCGTCGCCGCGCGCGCCACTCCGACCGCGCGGCGCTCGAACCCGAGCAGGCCCTGCGCGCGATGCTCGTCGATGCGCTCCCGACGACGCCCGAGACGACCCTGCACTGGGTCGTGACGCTCGCGTTCGCCGGTCAGGCCAGCTCCGACCCCGAACTCGCGATGATCCAACGCGAGGCGTACCTCGACTTCCGCGCTGCGGTCATCGAACTCGTCGAGATCTGTCGCCCCGATCGTCGAACCCGAGCACGAGGCGGAACGCCTGATCGCCGTGGTCGAACGGCATCGCACTGCAGTCGCTGTTCGACCCGGTGCTGTGGACCGAGTCGCGCCAGGTCGCAGCACTCGATGCCGGGCTGCGGCGACCGATGAGCACCCCCGGTTCGGACCAACTCGTGCTCTCCCACTTCAGCCTGGCGCGGGACCATCCACTCGACGATCGGATCCGTGCCGCCGGCGCAGCCGGCTTCGACGGGATCGGCTTCTTCGCCGGGCAGTATCCGGTCCTGGGCGACGGGTGGAGCGTCGACCGCGCATCCACGAACTCCTCGACCGACACGACGTCGTCATGGCCGAGGTCGAGGCGCTGTCGGGGTGGGGCGCCTCGACCCCGTCCGACCGGTACCTCGACTTCGAGCAACTGGTGTGGACGCTGGTCGACGAGTTCGACGTGCCGTACGTCCAGGCGATCGGGCCGGTCGACGGGTCGACCGCCGATGCCGGCCGACGCTTCGGCGAGCTGTGCGATCGTGCGGCCGAGCACGGCGCCACGGTCGGCCTGGAGTTCCTGCCGTTCACGAACATCGTCGATGCAACCGACGCCGTCGCCATCGTCGAAGCGGCCGACCGACCCAACGGTGGCGTGTGCGCCGACATCTGGCATCACGCCCGTGGCGCCGACGATCTCGACCTGATCCGACGGATCCCTCCCGAACTGCTCGTGCGGGTGCAGATGAGCGACGGCCCGGCCGCACCGACGCTCGACGACTACAAGGACGACTGCCTGCGGTACCGGGTGCCGCCGGGCGACGGCGAGTTCGACGTCGACGGCTTCGTCGCCGCGGTGCTCGACCTCGGCTACGTCGGGACCCTGGGACCTCGAGGTGTGCAACGACGACGTCTGGGGCCGACCACCCGACGAGCATGTCGCTGGCGCCGCCGCCGGGATGCGCCGAGTCCTCGAACGGGTGCGATCGGCCCGCACAACACACGCGCACAAGACAAGGTGAAACCACATGAGCAGCACCACCTACGACTTCTCCGACCGGGTCGTCCTCGTGACCGGCGCGACCGGCGGGATGGGACGGGCGATCTCGCATGCGATGGTCGATGCCGGCGCCCGACTCGTCGCCGCCGATCTCGACCCCGATGCCGGAGCCGCACTGGTCGACGACGCTCGGCGGCGGCGACTCGGTCGTGTTCTCCCCCTCCGACGTCTCCGATGCGGTCCGCCGTCGAGCGGCTGGTCGCCGCGGCGACCGAGCGCTTCGGTCGCCTCGACTGCGCGGTCAACGCGGCCGCGATCGAGTTCGAGACCGTCCCCCTGGCCGACTGCGACGACGACGACTTCGAACGGATGATGCAGGTCAACACCACCGGGCTGTTCACCTGCATGAAGCACGAGCTCCGGGCGATCCTCGATCACGGCGACGGCGGATCGATCGTGAACATCGCCTCGACCAACTCGTTCCGCCCGCAGCACGACCAACCGGCCTACACCGCGAGCAAACACGCCGTGCTCGGGCTGACGCGCAGTGCGGCGTTGGACTACGCCCGCCACGGCATCCGGGTCAACGCGATCTGTCCCGGGGCGATCGACACGCCGATGCTGCACGCGGCGATGGAACGTCGCGGCAGATCCGCCGACGATGTCGCCGGACGGCTGAGTCCGCTCGGGCGTTTCGGACGACCCGACGAGATCGCAGCCGCAGCGTTGTGGCTCTGCTCCGACGCGTCGTCGTTCACCACCGGCCACGCCCTCGCCGTCGACGGTGGCATGCTCGGCAGCTGAGGAGCTAGTCAGATGACCACTCCGCTCCGAACCAGGATTCGAAGACATGAACCAGCGGACGAACGCCGCACCGGGCCAGCCACCGCTCGAGCGGTGGTTCCCGCGCGACCCGACCACGGTCGGCGACGACCCGGACTACCGATTCACCCTGGCCAACGAGCGCACGTTCCTGGCGTGGGTGCGCACCGCACTCGCCCTCTCCGCCGGGGGTTGGCTGGCGCTGACGGTCCTCGACGACGTCCGCGGCGAGGAGTTCCTCGGGATCGGCCTGCTCGTGATCAGCTTCCTCACCGCGGCCACCGCGTATCGGCGGTGGGCGCTCAACGAGCGGGCGATGCGGTTGAACGCTCCGCTCCCACCCTCGCGTCTTCCGCTGCTCATGGCGATCGGCGTCGCGGTCGTGGCACTCGTGGCGGCGTTGATCGCAGCACTGAACTGAGTCATGCGACCCGACACCGTCTTCGATCCGATGCTGCAGCACGAGCGGACCGCGCTCGCCTGGGAGCGGACGGCGATCGCCACGCATGGTCTCCGGCACACTGCTCGCCCGGCGGGCGGCCGATCTGCACGTCTCGCTCGCGGCGATGGGCGTGCTGCAGGTCGTGCTCGGCGCCGCCCTGCTGATCTGGACGGGGCTCCGCTACGAGCAGCTGCACGCACCGCTCCGTCGCGGCGAGAGCCCGGTCCACCCGTTCGCCGTGCAGTTCATCGGCATCACGACGGTGGTGTTCTCCGGGCTCGCCATGGTGATCGCCATCGCAACCACCCTCGCCTGAGCGTCGTCCAGTCCGGCCACGGCCCGGCCTCGACACGCTCGAGTCGAACGTGTCACTCCTCGTACGGCTCGACCTCGCTGACGGCGATGAGTGCGGCGTTGACGATGCTGCCGGCGTCGATCCCGGTGAGCCGATGGAGGTCGGCGATCGTGCCCGATTCGCCGAACCGGTCGACCCCGAGCGTGTACTGGCGGGTGCCGAGCGCCGAGCCGATCCAGGCCAGGCTGTGGCTCGCCGCATCGTGGACGCTCACCACCGGTCGACGCCGCTCGGCCGCTCGGCACGAGGCGGTGCAGTCGGCTCGGAGCACGGACGACACGCGCCGTCGCCGTCGATCGGGCGAAGCCGTCACGCCAGCTCCGGTAGACCCGATCCGGGCTCGTGAGATGGACCACGCTCGCCTGCACGCCTTCGCGCGTCGAGCTCCGCGGCGGCGGCGAGCGCATCGGGCGCCATCACTCCGGTCGTCACGATCGTGACGCCGGGTCGACCGTCGTCGGGAGCGTCACGGAGCCGATAGCCGCCGGCGAGCACCTGCTGGCGCAGCCGCTCCTCCCCCTCCGCGTCCAGCACCGCGGCGAACGGCGCCTGGTCGATCGGCCGGGTCGACAGCCGCAGGTAGCTGCTCGTGCCGTCGGGTCGGCCGACCTGGTCGAGCGCATCGCAGAGCAACCAGTCGACCTCGGTGGCGTAGGCGGGTTCGACGTAGGTGAGGTTCGGCAACTCCGCGCCGACCGACGCGGTGATCGTCGACTGGTGCGCGCCACCCTCGGGCGCGAGCGTCACGCCGGCGGGTGTGCCGGCGACGACGAACTTGGCGTCGTTGTAGAGGCCGTAGATGAAGGCGTCGAGGCCGCGCAGCACGAACGGGTCGTAGACGGTGCCGACCGGGAGCAGATGCTGGCCGTGGTGGTCGTGGCTGAGCCCGAGTTGGCCGAGCAGCATGAACAGGTTCATCTCGCTGATCCCGAGTTCGATGTGCTGGCCGGTCGGGCCCGGCGCCCACTTCAGCAGACGCTCGGCGCCGCCGTGGTCGTCGCGTTCGACGTGGGAGTACACGCCCCGCTTGTTGATGAACCCGCCGAGGTTCGTCGAGATCGACACGTCGGGTGCCGTGGTGACGATTCGCTCGCCGACACCCTCCACGTCGGCCAGGCTGGCCAGCACCCGTCCGAACGCCTCCTGCGTCGACACCGATCCGTTGGTGACCACCGAGCGTGCCGCGGCCGGGACCGGCAACTGCGGGCGCGGCGTCGGGGGTGCGTTGTTGATGTCGCCGCCGACGGCTCGACACAGCCGCCCGGCATCGGACTCGGGGTCGAATCGGTCCCACTCGGTGTCGGCGTCGAGGCCGAGCGACGCGCGGAACTCGTCGATCTGTTCGGGGCTCAGCAGCGCCGCGTGGTTCATCGGATCGCCCGCCATCGGGAGACCGTGCCCCTTGATCGTGTACGCGAACACGACCGACGGTCGATCGGGCTCGGCGTCGCACGACCGGAACGTGTCGACGAGCAGACCGAGGTCGTGGCCTCCGAGATCGGTGACGAGCTGCTTCAGCTCGTCGTCGTCGAGACGGTCGGCCAGATCGCGGACGGCCGGATCGGCACCGACGAGGAACTTGCGACGGACGTCGGCGCCCGACGAGCCCGAACAGCTCCTGGTACGCCTCGTTCGGCATCGCGTCGATGTGCGCCTCGAGCGCGTCGCCACCGGGCTGCGCGAACGCCTCGGTGAGCCGCCGGCCGTACTTCGCTTCGGCCACGTGCCATCCGGCGTCGGCGAAGAACCGCTTGAGGCGAATCGCGGCGATGTCGGGAATGACCCGGTCGAGCGACTGCCGATTGAGGTCGATCACCATCGTGAAGTTGCCGAGGCCCTGCGTGGCGGGGTCGGCGATCGCCTCCCACACGTTGCCCTCGTCGAGTTCGGCGTCACCGACCAGCGCGATGAACCGTGCCGGGTCCTGCGCGCCGAAGTGGGAGTCGGTGTACCGGCGGGTCAACGCCGAGAAGAGCGGCGCGACGGCGCCGAGCCCGACCGAACCGGTCGAGAAGTCGGACACGTCGGGGTCCTTCGTCCGCGAGGGATACGCCTGGAGGCCGCCCTGTTGCCGCAGCGTCGTGAGGTACGACCGGTCGAGCTCGCCCGTCAGGTACTTGATGGCGTGGTACACCGGCGACGCGTGCGGCTTGACGGCCACCTTGTCGTCGCCGCCGATGTGGGCGAACCACAGCGCCGTCATGACCGACACCATCGACGCCGACGACGCCTGGTGACCGCCGACCTTCACGCTCTGATCGTTCGGGTGTCGCCGCGCCGGTTGGCGTGGTCGATGATCCGCGTCGCCAGCCACAGCACCCGCTGTTCGATCTCCCGGAGGGTGTCGAGTCGAGACGTCGGACGACATCGGCTCCAGCGTGTCAGACATGGCCGCCTGCGGTTCGACACGCGGTACGGCTCGACGGCCGGTCTCCGACGTCCGGCCGTACACTTCCGGCGTCTCCCGCTCATCACCGGCCCTCTCAGCCGAAAGCTCACCCCGTTGCTCCTCGCCCTGCTCGCCGTGCGTCGTCGGCGTCGCCGTCCTCGCGGTCGCCGCCGACCAGTTCGTGATCGGCGCCGCACGTGTCGCGCTCATCAAGAACGTGCCCTCGCTCGTCGTCGGTGTGGTCATCATCGGGTTCGGCACGAGCGCCCCGGAGATCCTCGTGTCGGCATTGGCTGCGCTCGACGACGAACCCGACGTCGCGGTCGGCAACATCGTCGGCTCGAACATCGCCAACCTGTCGCTCCTGCTCGGGATCGGCGCGCTGATCGTCCCGCTCGCCGTCGACTCGCGCACGGTGCGGCGCGAGGCGCTCATGGTGGTCGGCGCCGTGCGTTGTTCGGCGTCTTCGTCCAGGGTGGCGGCATCAGCCGCCTCGAAGGTGTCGTCCTGCTCGTCGCGATGGCCGTTGCGCTGTTCGTCATCACCCGCACGCAGACCGGTGACCCGCTCGGACCCGAGACGGAGGAGTTCGCCGATGCGATCCACCACCGGTTCGGCGTCGGAGGTGGGGCGGACGGTCGTCGGCCTCGTCTTCACGGTCGCCGCCGGTCGACTCCTGCTGTGGGGAGCGCTCGATCTCGCCGATCGGGCCGGGCTCTCCGCCGGTTTCGTCGGCGCCACGCTCGTGTCGATCGGCACGTCGTTGCCCGAGTTGGTGACCGTCATCCAGTCGGCGCGCCGCTCCGAGACCGACCTGATCGTCGGCAACCTGCTCGGCTCGAACCTGTTCAACGCACTCGCCGCCGGTGGCGTCGTCGGCCTCATCGGCGCACCCCGATTCGACGACACGTCGCTCACGACGATCGCTGCCACAGCCGCTGTCGTCGGTCGCCGTCGCGGCGACCGTGTCGATGCGGACGGGCCTTCGTGTCACGCGAGTGGAGGGCGGCCTCCTCGCCCTCGCCTACGTGGTGATCGTGCCGCTCCTCGCCTGACCGCGCGCGACCCGCGATCAGGTCGCGGGCATCAGGACGACACCGGCACTGTGCCGCCACGGCGCCCGCCGTACGGTCGTGCGCTCGGCGTCGCGCTGCCGACCGACGAGTCGATCGCGACCGATCCACGCACCCCCGGCGTCGAACGACGGCCGGTTCGTCCGACATGTTGATCACGACGACGACGCGCTCGTCGTCGACGCTGCGCTCCCACGCCACGACGCCGGTCGGCGCATCGAGCACGTTCATGGCGCCGACGCTGCAGCGGCCTGCGACGACCGCCGCAGCCCCAGCAGCCGTCGGTAGAGGTGCAGGATCGACGTCGGATCGTCGCGCAGCGACGCCGCGTTGCGTGCCGACCGACCCGGGTGGGAACGGGAGCCAGTTGTCGCTGCGCTGCCATCCGTGGGTCGGCGGTCGAATCCCACGGGATCGGCGCCCGACACCCGTCGCGTCGACCCTGCGGATCCTGCTGCTGCTCGCGGGGCACGTCGGCGTCGACCAGGCCCAGTTCCTCGCCGGCATACAGGAACGGGGTGCCGCGGAGGGTCAACAGCAGGACGGCAGCCGCCCGTGCGACGCGTTCACTTCCGCCGTAGCGCTGGCGATGCCGGGTCTGGTCGTGATTGGACAGCACCCAGGTCGGCCAGGCATCGACGGGATCGAAGGCGGCCTGCGCGGCACGGATCTCCCGGTTCCAGTGCTCGGCGTCCCACGGGCCGTGGAGGGCGATGAAGTTGAAGCTCAGGTGCAGTTCGTCGCCGTCGCCGTAGTAGCTCGCCACCCGATGCGGGTCGAGCAGGTACACCTCACCGACCGACATCGGCTCCTGCGGATACTCGTCGAGCACCGACGCGGATCGCCCGCAGGTGATCGTGGACGGCCGGCTCGTCGATGTCGACGATCACCTGCCCGGGCCCGCCGGGGCGGTCGGGGAGCCCCTCCGGCTTGGCGATGAGGTGCACGACGTCCATCCGGAACCCGTCGACGCCACGATCGAGCCAGAACCGCAGCGTGTCGAGCATCGCATCGCGGACGTCGTCGTTCGACCAGTCGAGGTCGGGCTGGTTCGGGGTGAACAGGTGGAGGTACCACGACGCGGTCGGCTCGTCCCACGTCCAGGCCGGGCCCTGCGACAGCGCCGCCTGCCAGTTGTTGGGCGGTGTGTCGGGTTCGCCCTCGCGCCAGACGTACCAGTCGCGATGTCGGCGAGTCGACCGACGAACGCGACTCGACGAACCACGGATGCTGGTCGCTCGTGTGGTTCGGCACCCAGTCGAGCACGACCCGGATGTTGCGCCGGTGCGCCTCGGCGACGAGGCGATCGAACTGCTCGAGGTCACCGAAGATCGGGTCGATGTCGCAGTAGTCGGCGACGTCGTAGCCGTGGTCGACCATCGGCGAGGTGAACACCGGCGACAACCAGATCGCGTCGACGCCGAGCCACTCGAGATGATCGAGGTGCGCGATGATCCCCGCGAGGTCGCCGACGCCGTTGCCGGTCGTGTCGCAGAAGCTGCGGGGGTAGATCTGGTAGACGGTGGCGGTCTTCCACCACGGCGCCTCGGAGGCACGTCGCTGTGGTTCGACGTTCGCCGACGGCTATTGCACGTGCCAACGCATGAACGCCCGACCTTCGCGGACGTGATTTGCCGGTCGGCGCCAGCGATCCGCCACGAATTTCGGTGCGGGGAGGGTCAGTGGGCGAGCTGGGCGATCGACTCGTCGAGTTCGTCGGCGACCGTTTCGTACAGCGTCGCGGTGCTCGTGCTGCCCGACGCTCACGTAGTGCGCCTCGAGCGAGAGCGCCAGATCGTGGGCGCGGGTCTGCGCACGGCGCCGCTGATCGTCGCGTCGCTGCCACCCGCTCGGGGTCGATCAGTTCGGCGCCCACCAGCCGCCGCTCCCGCTGCCGCGCCCGCACAGCACGACGACAGCATCGCCCACGCGAGCACGGCTTCGGAGGCGCTCTCCTCGCTGTTGCCGGCGATCGCGCACATGGCGGCCATGCGGACGTGATAACTGAACTGCGCCGACGTCACGGCGTTCATCTGCAGTTCGGGCGAGGGGGCAGCATCGTTGGACATCCCTCGACTCTCGTGGACTCCACGAGCCGCCGACCAGGGACGAACGTCCTCGTCCCGCCTGCTCCCCACGTCCCACCCCACACATACCCGAATTCCGGCGGATCGTGATGGTGACCGTCACGATCCGCCGAAATTCCGGTAGTGGGACGCGGGGCGGGATGTCCGAAGTCGGGACTTTGTGCCGTCGTCGGGCCGATCGCCGGTGCAGCAAGATCGACACATGAGCTCTGACTGCCTGGACGGCAACGAGGCGGCCGCCCGCGTCGCCTACGCACTCTCGGAGGCGGTGGCCATCTATCCGATCACGCCGGCCTCACCGATGGGCGAGCACGCCGATGCGTGGGCCGCAGCCGGGCAGCAGAACCTGTGGGGGGCGGTGCCCGACATCGTCGAGATGCAATCCGAGGGCGGCGCCGCCGGCACGCTGCACGGTGCGCTGCAGACCGGCGCGCTCGCCACCACGTTCACCGCGTCGCAGGGGCTGCTGCTGATGCTGCCGAACATGTTCAAGATCGCCGGCGAGCTGACGCCCGCGGTCATCCACGTGGCCGCGCGGTCGATCGCCACCCACGCGCTGTCGATCTTCGGCGACCACAGCGACGTCATGGCCGCCCGGACGACCGGGCTTCGCGATGCTCTGCGCCAGCTCGGTCCAGGAGGCGCACGACTTCGCGGCCGTGTCGCACGCCGCGACCCTGCGCACCCGCGTCCCGTTCCTCCACTTCTTCGACGGCTTCCGGACCTCCCACGAGATCAACCGCATCGAGCTGCTCGACGACGACACGCTGCGGCGCCCTGGTCGAGCGAGGAGGACGTCGTCGCCCACAAGCTGCGCCGGCTGCGGCCGACCGCCCCGAGCATCCGGGGCACGGCGCAGAACCCCGACGTGTTCTTCCAGGCCCGCGAGGCGGCGAACCCGTTCCACGACGCGGTTCCCGATGCGGTGGCCGACGCCTTCGACCGACTCGCCGAGCTGACCGGCCGCCGATACGGGCTCGTCGACTACGAGGGGGCTCCCGACGCCGAACGGGTCATCGTCGTGATGGGATCGGGTCGGGTGCGGTCGGCGAGGCGGTCGACAAGCTGGTCGCCGACGGCGAGCGGGTCGGTGTGGCAACGGTCCGACTGTTCCGTCCGTTCCCGGTCGACGCGCTGCTGGCTGCGCTCCCCGACTCGGTCCGTTCGATCGCCGTGCTCGACCGGACGAAGGAGCCGGGCTCGGTCGGCGAGCCGCTCTTCCAGGACGTCGTGACGGCGCTCGCCGAATCGGACCGCGACCCGATCCGGGTGATCGGTGGACGCTACGGACTCGGGCTCGAAGGAGTTCACCCCGGCGATGGCCAAGGCGGTGTTCGACGAGCTGACCGCCGAGTCGCCGAAGCGCCGCTTCACGGTCGGCATCGTCGACGACGTGAGCGACATCAGCCTCGACGTCGACGACTCGTTCCGGGTCGATGCCGACGTCCGGTCGGCGGTGTTCTACGCGCTCGGCTCCGACGGCACGGTCGGTGCGAACAAGGCGACGGTGAAGATCATCGGCTCCCAACCCGATCTCTACGCCCAGGGCTACTTCGTCTACGACTCGAAGAAGTCGGGCTCGATGACCGTGTCGCACCTCCGGTTCGGCGAGTCGCCGATCCGTTCGACGTACCTCGTCCAGGAAGCCGACCTCGTCGCATGCCACCAGTTCGGGCTGCTCGACCGCTTCGACGTGCTCGAGAACGCCCGCCACGGTGGCACGTTCCTCCTCAACGCTCCGTTCCCGGCCGACGAGGTGTGGGACCACCTCCCCGAGATCATCCAACGCGAGATCATCGAGCGCGAGCTCACGTTCTTCACCATCGACGCCGCACGCGTGGCCTCGGAGGTCGGGCATGGCCGGGCGGATCAACACCGTGATGCAGCCCTGCTTCTTCGCGCTCTCCGACGTGATGCCCCGCGACGAAGCCCTCACCGCGATGAAGGACTCGATCACGAAGACCTACGGCCGACGCGGCCGCCTGATCGTCGAGAAGAACCACGCCGCGATCGACCGCGTCACTCGACGAACTCGTCGAGGTGCACGTGCCCGACCACGTCGACCGCGCTGCATCGTCGGCCGACCAACTCGCAGCGGCACGCGGCGGTCGGCGCATCGGAGTTCGTCGAACGCGTGACGATGCAGATGATGGCCGGCAAGGGCGACCTGCTCCCGGTCTCGGCGATGCCGGTCGACGGCACGTTCCCGACCGGAACGACCCGGTTCGAGAAGCGCAAGCTCGCAACGGAGATCCCGGTGTGGGAACCCGACCTCTGCATCGACTGCGGCAAGTGCGCCATCGTCTGCCCGCACGCTGCGATCCGGATGAAGGCCTACGAACCCGATGCGCTCGACGCAGCGCCCGACGGCTTCAAGACGAAGTCGTTCCGGTCACGCGAGCTCGTCGGCCATCAACTCACCGTGCAGGTCGCGCCCGACGACTGCACCGGCTGCGGCGTGTGCGTCGACGTGTGCCCGGCCAAGGACAAGACCGAGGTCAAGCGCAAGTCGATCAACATGCGATCCGGCGACCGAACACCGCGACGTCGAACGCGAGCGGTGGGACTTCTTCGGGACGATCCCCGAGCTCGACCGCACCGCCGTCATCACACGACTCGGTGAAGAACTCGCAGCTCCTCGAACCGCTCTTCGAGTTCTCGGGCGCCTGCTCGGGCTGCGGCGAGACGCCGTACATCAAGCTGCTCACCCAGCTGTTCGGCGATCGGCTGGTGATCGCGAACGCGACCGGCTGCTCGTCGATCTACGGCGGCAACCTGCCGACGACGCCGTACTCGGCCAACGGCGACGGCCGCGGCCCGGCATGGTCGAACTCGCTGTTCGAGGACAACGCCGAGTTCGGCCTCGGCATGCGGCTCGGCGTGGAGCACCACCAGCGCGACGCACGCCGACTCGTCGACGAGCTCTCCCACGACATCGGCGCCGAGCTGGCGCTCGGCCTGCTCGCGAACACGCAGCCGACCGAAGCCGACATCGAGGCAGCAACGCGAACGGGTCGATCAGCTCCGGGCCCGGCTGGCCGACATCGACGACCCCCGGGCCCGGATGCTCGACGCGATCGCCGACGAGCTCGTGCGTTCCAGCACCTGGATCGTCGGCGGCGACGGCTGGGCCTACGACATCGGATTCGGTGGCGTCGACCACGTGCTCGCCAGCGGTCGCAACGTCAACCTGCTGGTGCTCGACACCGAGGTCTACTCCAACACCGGCGGTCAGGCATCGAAGGCCACGCCGATGGGCGCCGTCGCCAAGTTCGCATCCGCCGGCAAGGGAACCGGCAAGAAGGACCTCGGGGCCGTCGCCCGCCGGTACGGCGACGTGTACGTCGCACAGATCGCCATCGGCGGCAGCGAGATCCAGACCGTCAAGGCGCTGCAGGAGGCCGATGCGTGGGACGGGCCGTCGCTGGTGATCGCCTACTCGACCTGCATCGCCCACGGCATCGACATGACCACGTCGATGTCGCATCAGAAGCAGGCGGTGAAGTCCGGGTACTGGCCGCTGTACCGATACAAGCCGACCGTCGAGGAGCACGAGCACCCGTTCCAACTCGATTCGGCGGCGCCGAGCATCCCGCTCCGCGACTTCGCGCTCCAAGAGGCGCGATACGCGATGCTCGCCCGCACCGATCCCGAACGCTCCAACGAACTCCTCGACCTCGCACAGATCGGGCATCGACGAACGCTGGCACTACTACGAGCAGCTTGGCGTCGATGGAACGGTGCGCTCCCGGCGATCCCGCACCCCGACGAGATGGTCCGTGTCGAGATCTCGCGAGCGACGAACGGGCCACCGCAGCGCACGACCGAGCAAGCAGAAGGATCCAACGACGATGACTGATCTCCACACCACCTACCTCGGACTGCCGCTGCGGTCGCCGATCGTGGCATCGCCGGGTCCACTCACCGGCGACGTCGAGCGGATGCGCGAGCTCGAGGACGCACGGCGCCGCAGCCATCGTGATGCCCTCGCTCTTCGAGGAGCAGATCGAGCACGACACGAACGAGATCGACCGGCTGTTCTCGCTCCACCGTGACAGCTTCGGCGAAGCCTCGTCGGTGCTTCCCGAACTCGATGGATACAACAGCGGCGTCGACCGCTACCTCGACCTGCTCGAGGCGGCGAAGGCCGCGATCGACGTGCCGGTGATCGCCAGCCTGAACGGAACCAACATCGGCGGATGGCTGCGCTATGCCCAGCTCCTGCAGGACGCGGGTGCCGATGCCATCGAGTTGAACCTGTACGCCGTGGCCGCCGATCCGATCGTGTCGGGTGCGGCGCTCGAATCCGAGCACTTCGGGCTGGTGGCGCTCCTCGCCGACGAGATCACGATCCCGTTGGCCGTGAAGATCTCGCCGAACTACTCGTCGCTGTCATCGTTCGTCGTCGGGCTGCAGGAAGCCGGTGCAGCCGGAGTGGTCATGTTCAACCGCTTCTACCTTCCCGACCTCGACCTCGAGACGCTCGACGTGACGCCCCGCGTCGCGCTCGAGCACTCCCGAGGAGGTACGGCTGCCGCTGCGATGGACGGGCATCCTGCACGAGCACCTGTCGATGTCGATCGCCGCATCGAGCGGGGTCCACAGCGGCTACGACGTGGCAAAGCTGATCCTGGCCGGCGCCGACGTGGCGATGACGACGTCGTCGTTGCTCCGCAACGGTGCTCGCCCACCTCGCGACCATCGAGGAGCAACTCAGGGAGTGGATGCGCGAGCACGAGTACGAGTCGGTCGACCAGATGCGTGGGGCCGTGTCGCGGGCAGCGGTCGCCGACCCGTCGGCCTACGAGCGGGCCAACTACATCGGCAACCTCGCGAGCTACACGAGCAGCTTCCTCGGCGGCGGAGCAGATCAGCCTCCGCGGTCGCTGACGATCCGCGTGACAGGCGACATCGGTGACCAGCAGATCGGCGATCAGGAGTCGGAGGGAGCAGCCACTCGGCCGTTGATGATCTGGGCGTCGATGTCGTCGGCGAGACCGGCGAGCTCCTCCACCGGGCCGAGGTCCCAGTCGCTCCCGAGCTGCTCGATCACGCTGCGGTCTGCGAGCACCTGGCCGGGCTGGGCGTACGAGCCCAGCGTGACGGCCGATGCCCGGTGGGTCGCCCCAGACTCCGAACGAGAGCTGACTGGTTCCGAGCACTCCGGTCGCGATATCGCCCGACGACATCCCGGCTCGTGCGGTCAACGCCTGCCCGAACTCGGCGCCGACCTCGGCCACCATGTTCATCGCCGCGAGTGCGAACATCGCCGCGTCGGCCACACGGGCGTCGTCCTGGTCGAGTCCGCTCAGGTAGAGCTGGCTGCCCGACGAGCGCTGGATCCGCTCGATGCCGTACCGGGCCATCAGCGCCTGAACCTCTTCGTTCAACCGGTCGGTGATCTCCAAGGCGAGATCCTGGTCCGCACCGACGGCCTCGGGCATCCCGTCGACGGTGATCGAGACGACCGTCGCGGTGTCGAGGATGTCGCCGATCGCCTCCTCACCGCTGACGGACCCGGTCGACGAGCCGGGCCGGGAGCAGCGCGATCAGCATGTCGTTGATGTGTTGCTCCTCGTCGACGATTGCCTGCTCTCCCGACTCGAGCTGGCGGGCGACGCCCTCGAGCTGTCGTCCCAGGTCGCCGAGCTCGTTGCGCCCGAGATCCTCGACGTCGGTGTCGAGATCTCCGTCGGCGATCCGCGCGGCCGACTTCACGAGCCGCTCGGCCGGCCGGGTCAGGATGCGAGCGAGGAACACCCCGACCACAGCGATCGTCGGGAGCAGGATGGCGAGGACCAGGAGGATCCCGCGCAGGAGGCAGTCGAGCGCTGAGTCGCTCTCGCTCTCGTCGAACTCGACGACGACCGCCCAGTCGACGCCGTCGACCTGCGCCGGCCCCGATGCGGCCAGTGTCTCCGTCCCGAGGTAGTTGGTCACGGTGCCGATGAACTCGTCACCCTCGAGCGCCGCGGTCACCGCCGCGTTGTCGACCGGTTGCAGGAGGACCGGCGACCCGACCGTTTCGATCAGGTCGGTGGCGTCTTGGTCGCCGTACCGGTCGAGGTGTCGGCGCAGGTAGTCGTCAGGATCCTCGAACCAGGCCCGCGAGTTGGAACGCAGTGTCTGGTCGGGTCCGACGATGTAGCTCTCTCCCGTGTCGCCGAGACCGAGCAACTCCCAGTCCTGGTTGGCGGTCATGAGGGCGGTCAACGCCTCGACGGGTACCTCGGTGACGACGGCGCCGATGACGTCGGACCCCGACCGAACAGCCGCTGCGAGGAAGAACACGGGATCACCCGCCGTCGGGACGTAGAAGACGCTGTCGGAGATGACTGCGTCGCCGACGGCGACGCTGCTGAGGCGGTCGATCACCGCTCCGAGCCCCGCTGGCTGCCCGTCGACGTCGACCGAGTACGGGCCGTTGAATCCGTTGGTGCCGAGATCGATCCGCTTCTTGGTCGAGTACACGACGTCGCCGGAGTCGGCATCGACGAGGAGCAGGTCGGACATGCCGGCGTTCTCCATCAGCGCGCGCAGCAGCGGGTGGTGCTCCGCATGGGCCGCGCTGTAGCCGGACCCGTCGCCGGCATCGTCGAGCCGGTCTCGCTCGTCGAAGCCATTCGGATTGTCGGCGATGTACTGCTGCTGGAGGTACCGACCGGCCGCTGACGACGGGACGAGATCGGCGGCATCGAGGTCGACGCCGGCGTCGACGAACGGCGGCAACACCTCGGTGTCGTAGATCGCGGCGAGCTCGTCGACCTGTTCGGGCGTGATGTCCTCGTCGAGTCGACCGAACTCGGCGGCCAGATCGGTGAGCGCATCGACCACGCTCGGGTTCGTGGCCAGCGCTCGACACCCGTGACTGGAGCCGATCAGTGCCGATCTCGAGGGCCTCGACTCGCGTGTCGCGCACCGCGACGAGCTGGGACTCGACGCTGTCGTCGAGCAGCAGCCGGGCGAAGACATAGTTGACCGCAGCCAGCAGCAGCACCGAGACGAGGGCGACCCCGACGAGGGTGACCGAGAGGCGACGGCGGAGGCTCGTGTTCCGAGCCCTGCTCACGAGTCGCCGTCCTTCGTCGTCGATCTGGTCGTCGAATCGATCGCAGCGACCGGACGCTGGTCGGCGTCGGTCGTGCGGATCGACCGCCGAATCACGCGTTCGACTCGCCGTCGCCTGGTCACCGCGACCTGCTCGAGTATCGCCGCAAGATCCGGGGTGCGACGGCCATCGCCCGACCGGCACCCTCGGGCGGGATCCTCACGACCTCGCAATCGGTCGCGGCGACAACGAGCGCGGCCCGCTGAGCATCTGGCGGCTCGTTCAGCACGCCGAACACCTCGCCGGGCTCGAGGTCGAGCACGTCGAGATCCTCGGAGCCATCGTGGCGGAGTACGCAGCCGGGCTCGACCCTCGACCAGCAGCAGCAGGTCGCGCTGCGCGCCCTCCACGATGATCGTCTCACCACGCTGGTACTGACCGAGCGACGAGGCGGCTGCCAACTTGTCGAGGGCGTCGTCGCCGAGCTCGGCGACCAACGGTGCGCCGACGATGCGCCGACGGATGTCGGCGGAGGTGATCTGGCTCTCGATCGCCGTCTTCGCGCCGTCGAAGAGGTAGAGATCCTGGGCGGGATTGGGGAGCGGAACGTCGTGCCGGTACGACAGATACCAGACCAGCGCGCCGAAGTCAGCCTTGACCTGCGGAGCAATCGTGTAGTCCTCGATCCACATCGACGCCTCGTAGTCGACGACCGGGTCGGCGATCTGGGTGACCCGGGCGAACGGGGGCGGATCCTCGACGACACCCGGGGTCGAGCGGGCCGCGTCGACCAACATCTCGATTGCCGCGGTCGGCGGCGCGGTTCGTTCGATCTGGACCGGCACCTTCACACGGTGCAGGCGGCTCGGCTGGTCGTAGTTGGTGATCGTTGCATTTGCGAGCTGACCGTTCGGGATCACGATGAGGTCGCCGTTGCGATCCTGGACTCGCGGTCGAGCGCCAGTTGACGTCGATCACCCGGCCCTCGACGTCTTCGGATTCGATCCAGTCGCCGGGGGCGAACGGTTGGTCGGCGAGCAGCGTGAACCCGGAGGCGATGCCGCTCAGCGTGTCCTGCAGCGCAAACGAGACCACGAGCGAGGTCACCCCGAGCGCGGTGAGCGCGGCGGAGAGGTCGACGCCCCAGACGCCGGCGATGATCAGCCACAGCGTCGCGAGAATCAGCAGGAGTCGGGGAAGCGCGAGCAGCAGCCGAGGAATCGGGCGGCGGCCCGTCCGCCGAGGTCGGTCGGCCAGGTCGGCGACCACGACTCGCAAGGCGGAGAGCGCGGCGCGTCGCACTCGAGATGAGGACGGCGCGTTCCCACGAAACCCAGCAGGATGGTGTCCGTTGCGACGTCCAACAGCGCTCGCGCCAGCACCCACACGGTGAGCAGTGGCACCACCCAGACGCGGATGGTCGAGACGGCGGGCTGGTACGGCGAGTCGCGTTGACGCAGGCGCTCCTCCAGCTCGCCGGCACCGATGATCAACAGCGGCAAGACGACGATGATCAGCGCCGCCCACGCTGCGCTCGAGTCTGGAAAGAGGCTCATCGGACGGCTTCTTCCTCGTTCGCCCGCCCCGACACTCTGGCCGCGCCGCGTCCGTCGATCGAGTCGCGCGTCGTCGTCGGTCGCGAAGCTCGACTGACAGCTGTGATCGAGTGGCGGCCGAAACCAGCACATCGTTCGATGTCCCGCGGCGTGCCAGGTCGGCCGCACGTTGCACGGTGGGACCCCACGCGTCATAGACGAGACCCGAGCCGCCGGTCAGCCCGACGGTGACCGGTCCGGAATCGACGCCCGCCGTCATCGAGATCGCCCGGTCGTCGGTCGCCGAGGTCACGAACGAGGTCGCGCACGTCGAGCGCGAACGCCACCGACCGCGCGGCGTGGTCGATGTACGGGCGGACCGTGCCGCAGGCCGCGAAGTAGGCGTCGCCGGTGAGCCGGATCCGTTCGAGACCCCGTTGTCTCGCCAACGCGTCGGCCTCTTCGACGAATTGATCGAGCAGCTCGCGCGCTTCGTCGGCTGAACGTGCCTCCATCAGGGCGCCGAGCCCGCTGATCACCACCACGGCGACCGTGGCGTGCGCCACCTGGTCGACGACGTTGCGTTCGCCGGCCTCGGCCCGCTGGGCGGCCTGCGGTGGCAGGATTCGCCGCAACAACCGTCGGCGCTCGGCCGCACGCTCGGCGGCGTCCGCGTTGCGCGTCGCGAGCGTCTCCAGCATCGAGTCGATGTCGCTCGCCAGCTCCACGAACTCGGTCGGGCTGTCATCGGGAAGCGCGGCCGAGCTGACTCCCTCTTCGATGTCGCTCCCGGCGCGCACCGCACGCAGATTGGTCGAGATGAGCCGCAACGGCTGCAGCAGGCGGTCCGACCAGCGCACGGCGACGAACGTGATCGCCACGAGGAAGAGCGCCGATCGCGATGAGCAGGTTGCGGACGAAGTCGGCGATCGGCTGCTCGATCTCCGCTTGCTCGACCTCGGCGATCATCGCCCACTCCAACCCCTCGATGTCGAGGCGCGCCGGCGAGCCTGCAACACGTCGGTGCCGAGGTAGCTGGTCGTCTCCACCAGAGCCGGTTCTTGAGATCCAGTGCAGTCGGTGACGTCGTCGTTGTCGACCGGCTGGAAGAGCACCGTCGTCCCGAACGCCTCCATCGATCGGATCTGGTTTTCGGTTGCAGCCCCGGCGGCTGTCACGTCGGCCAGATACGTGGTTTCGTCCTCGACGAAGCCGCGTGCGTCGGAACGCATCAGGCCGTCACGAGCCACCACATAGGTTTCGCCGGTGGCGCCGAGCGCCGTCCATGATCCGCCGTTGGTCGTGATCTCGCTGATCCGGTCGGGTCCGATCCGGAGCGCGACGAACCCGGCGAGCGATCCGTCGGCCATCACGGGGCTGGCGATGAACAGGCTCGGTTCGTCGCCCGCTGCGGCGTAGCTGTTGAAGTCGTGGATCGCAACGGCGCCGGCTTCGGGTTCGGTCTCCGAAGGAATTGATGAGCACGGCGAGTGCGGTCCCGCTCTGCGGACCGGTCAGCAGGCTCGTTCCGAAGTCGATGTCCTTGGCGGTCGAATACACGATGGTCTTGTCGTCGGGCTCGATGAGGTACAGGTCGTCCACCCCGGTCTGGATCACGAACTCGTCGAACGATTGGTGGAGCGAGCTGTGCAGCTCCGACCACAGGCTGCCGTCGCCGGCGTCGGTCAGCAAGCCCCCGTCGCCGCCGTCCGGCACGACGTAGTTCGCCTGCAGCGAGACGGCGGCCGGCGCACGCGGCACGAGGCTGGCCGCACTGACCGGCCTGCCGCGTACCGCCGACAGCTCCGGCGCCACGACGTCGACGTAGTACGCGCCGACGGCGTCCTCGTCGTCGAGCGACGGCGTCTCGGCGTTCAGTTGCTCGAACGCGTCGGCGAAGCCGCTGATCGCTTCGGCCGTGCTGGGGCTGATCGCCTGCGAGATCGTTGCGCGCTCGAGACCGCCGATGTACCGCTCGACCTCGTCGGCTCGGGCCGCGCCGATCGAGGTGAGACGAGAACGCAACAGATCGTCGGCGAGGTCGCTTCCCCGCTGCAGCCCCACGATCGACGTGATCACCAGCGAGACGAGGGCGACGAGCACCACGACGAGCGACAGCCGAGTCGCAACCGATGTGTTGCGAACGATCCGGCGCGGCCATGCCACGGTCTTCGTTTCGCGCTCGGCCACCGCCGAACCCTACAGTCCGGGTCATTGCGCCGACAAAGGGGTCGACGCGGTCGGTCGACCAGCGCACCCCGACCACTGCACGCAGAGGTCGAACCGCGGGATTCCAGCTATTCCTCCCAGGGCTTCTTGTCAGCGACACGAGCGTCGGCACGCTGCTTCTTCGCGATCGCCTGCCAGATCGCGGTGACGATGAGCGCTCCGACCAGCGACCCGATCAGGCCGCTGGGCTCGATGGCCAGTCCGTCGCCCGCGATCAGGCTGAACAGCAATCCCCCGACGAAGGACCCGAGCGTTCCCGCGACGAGCGCCATGGTCCAATCGATCTGGGTCGAGCCACGGCCCATCAGGAGCTGGGCGAGCCAGCCGATGGCCATGCCGAAGACGATCAGGGCGAGAATCAACATGGCGGCCGAGACTACCGGCTCACGCCGGCTGAGCGCTCGACTCGTTCATCCGACCGTCACCGGGGCGCCATCGCCTCGAGCAGCTCCCATGGAGGTCCGGTTGCCCCGCGCTCGTGGTGATTGACCGAGAGCTGCACCTGCGTCGCGCCGGCCGTGATGTGCTCGTCGACTCGCCGCCGGATCGCGTCGGCGTCTCCCCAGGCCACATATGCGTCGACGAGGCGATCGCTGGCTCGCCCGGTCCAATCCGACTCGTCGAAGCCGAACGCGCGCCCACTGCCGGTGGTACGCCGGAAGCGTGAGATAGATGTGGAGCGCTCGGCGACCGGCCGCACGAGCTGCGTCGGCATCGGTGGTGAGCACGCAGGGGAGCACCACGCTCAACGCCTTGTCGGGTCCGAGCGTGGCCCGGGACGGTCGCCGTGTGTTCGGGCGGCTGCATGTAGGTGTTGGCACCGTCGGCCAGGTCGGCGGCGACCTGCATCATCTTCGGGCCGTGCGCGGCGACGTAGATCGGGGTCGGCGGCGGGTCGGCCGGCGTGTGCAGCAACCCGCCGGCCATCGCCGCGCGCAACTCGGTCAGATAGGTCCGCATCTTCTCGATCGGCGGTTCCCAGGTGAGGCCGCGCAACTCGGCTGCGGGCGGATGCGAGATGCCGAGCCCGTGGATGAATCGACCTCCCGACAATTCCGACAGCGTCCGCGCGGCCTGCGCCGACGCGATCGCGTCGCGGCCGTAGACGTGCGCGATTCCCGTCGCCACCTTCAACGTGTCGGTGTGCGACAGGAGGTGCCCGGCGGTCACGTAGATCTCGCGGCCGAACATGTCGGGGATCCACACCGACTCGTAGCCGAGCGCTTCGAGCCGCTGCACGTAGTCGACGAGGTCGCTCGGCGACATGGTGTCGGCAGCGACGATCACGCCGGTCATGACCGCAGGTTCCGTTCGAACAGGTCGAGCAGCGCGGCCCAGTGTCGATCGTCGGCGCGGCGGTCGTATGCCGGACGGTCGTCGAAGGCGAACCCGTGGTGGGTTCCCCAGTAGCGCTCGACCCGCCCGGCGACGTCGGCGTCCTGCATCGCCGCCTCGAACCGGTCGATCATGTCGAGCGGCACGTAGTCGTCGTGTTCGGCCGCACCGACGTAGAGCTCGCCGGTGACCTCGCCGAGCCGGGTGTGGGGCGAATCGTCGGCATCGACGTGGAGCCGCACGCCGTAGAACGACGCGGCGGCCCGTACGACGTCGGCGTGTTCTGCCGCCGCCCACATCGCGAACGGGCCGCTCATGCAGTAGCCGACGCAGCCGACCGTCGTCTCGTCGGCGCCGTCGTCGAGGCGCGGCGTGGGCGAGCAGCGAGCCGACGTCGCGGGCGACGGCCTTGTTGCCGAGGTTGCTCATCAACTCGACCATCCGTTCGAACGACTCCTTGCTCGAGAAGTCGAGCTCGAACGCCGGCGTCGTCCGGTAGTACAGGTTCGGCAGCATCACGTAGTAGCCGTTCGATGCAAGGCGCCGGGCCATGTCGTGCAGCAGCGGCCGCTTGCCGGGTGCGTCCATGAGGAAGATCACGACCAGGTGCCGCGCCGGACCGTCGGGCTGCACGACGAAGGTGCCCATGTCGCCCTCGCCGGTCTCGATGACGATGTCTGCTTCGACCATGAGCCGCAAACTACGACGCGCCGACGCTGGCCGGCGACGCCAACGGTCGGGTCACCCGGCCGGGTGCGACCTCGACGAACGATCGGTCGCCCATGGTTTCTCGGTCGCCCATGGCTTCTGGGTCGGCATCGACCCGGAAGCCGAGTCGATCTCGACCCAGAACCGACCGCGGAAGGTCGCCCGACCCACAACTTCGTCCGCCTTCGCTGCGGCGCAGCCTGCATGGGAGAGTCGTCTCGGGATGACCGACATCAGCGACACCGACATCTCCGCGCAGGTGCGCAGCTGGTTCCACGACGCATGGGACCCCGACCTGTCGCTGCGTGGAGTGGCGTGACCGCCTCGTCGACTCGGGTTGGGCCGTCCCGTCGTGGTCGTCGGACTGGTTCGGGCGCGACCTCCCGGCGTGGGCCGACCGGGTCGCCCACGCAACGATCCGTGACGCGGGCGGCGTCGCCGTCCCGCTCGGCGGCGGCTTCGGGCTCGCCGCGCCGACGATGTACGACCACGCGTCCGACGAGCTGAAGCGGAAGTACCTGCGCCGCACGCTCACCGGAGAGCTCGCGTGGTGCCAGCTGTTCTCCGAGCCGGGCGCCGGCTCCGACCTCGCCGGTCTGACGACGACCGCCGTCCGCGACGGCGACGAGTGGATCGTCAACGGCCAGAAGGTGTGGAACACGAGCGCCGACCATGCCGACATGGGCATCCTCGTCGCCCGCACCGACTGGGATGCGGTCAAACACGCCGGCCTGTCGTACTTCCTGATCGACATGCACCAGGACGGTGTCGAGGCACGGCCGATCGAGCAGATGAACCACCGCAACTCGTTCAACGAGGTGTTCCTGACCGATGCCCGAGTGCCGCACGCGAACATGGTCGGAGCGGAAGGGGCGGGATGGAAGGTCGCTCGCGGCACCTGGCCCACGAGCGTTCGTTCGCGACCCAGCGCACCGTGCACTTCACGCAGGGAGCGACCGGTCGGGTCATCGACGAGGCCCGACGTCGAGGCCGCCGAGTACCTGAAGACCTACGAGTGGTATCCGCAGCGGATGGGCCGAGTCGACCTCGTCGTCGAGCGGGCGCGAGCGATGGGCCTCGCGCAGCGACCGTGTGCTCCGCCAGGAGATGATCGATCTGGTGAGCTTCCAACGCGCCTCGGAGTGGACCGCCGGGCGGGCGAAGGCCAGCCGTGAACTCGGTCGCCCACCGGGCTCGGAGGGGTCGATCGGCAAGCTGGCACTGTCCGAGGTGGCGCGCCGGCGCCCATCGCGTCCACAGCACGGATCGCCGGCGCCCGCGGACTGCTTCGGGAGTCCGACGATCCGGTCGACGCGGTGATCGCCGAAGTGCTCGTGTCGACGCCGGCCCAGTCGATCGCCGGTGGCACCGACGAGATCCAGCACAACATCCTCGGCGAGAACGTGCTCGGACTCCCGAAGGAGCCCGCCGTCGATCGGGGCGATACCGTTCCGCGATGTCGGGAAGCACGTCGGGAGCACCGGCAGCGAGGGCTCGACATGAACCGAGTCGTCTTCGAGAACGACGCGCTCGTCGCCACCATCGGCGACGACCACGTCGCCACGATCGAGCTGAACAACCCGCCCGAACAACTTCTTCTCGCTCGACCAGATCGGCGGTGTCGCCGACGCCCTCGAGCTGCTCGATGAGGACGACGGGTGCCGCGCCGCTGTGCTCTGTGCGGCGGGGCAAACACTTCTGCGCCGGCGCCGACTTCTCGGGCGCCGTTCGGCTATACGACCGACGACTTGTACGCGGCCGCCGTCCGCATCTTCCGCACGCACACGCCCGTCGTCGCGGCGGTGCAGGGCGCGGCGATCGGCGGCGGGCTCGGGCTCGCGTTGTCCGCCGACTTCCGGATCGCTGCGCCCGAGGCCCGCTTCAGCGCGAACTTCGCTCGGCTCGGCTTCCATCACGGCTTCGGACTCAGCGTCACACTGCCCCGCCTCGTCGGCCAGCAGACCGCCGCCGACCTGCTCTTCACCGGGCGGCGGGTGAAGGGTGACGAGGCCGTCGAGCTCGGCCTCGCCGATCGTCTCGCGGATCTCGACGATCGCTACGCGACACGGCACACGATCTCGCTCGCGAGATCGCCATCTCGGCACCGCTCGCCGTCCGGTCGATCCGGGCGACGCTGCGCGGCGACCTGGCCGACCGGGTCGAGGCCGCCACTGCAGCACGAGGCTGCCGAGCAGGAACGGCTTCGGCGGACCGCCGACTTCGTCGAAGGCAACGCTGCGATGAGCGATCGCCGCCAGCCGAACTTCACCGGCGAGTAGCCGCCAGGGCGGCTCGACCCTTCACCCCTCACCCCTCGACCCTCGACCCTCACCCCTCACCCCTCACCCCTCACCCCTCACCCCTCACCCCTCGAAATTCCGGCGGATCGTGACGGCTGGCGTCACGATCCGCCGGAATTCGACCGTGACCTCGGCGAGGTCCGCGTGCCAGAGCTCAGGCCCGCGGAGGGCGGAAGAACACGGCGAGCAGCACGGCCGCCGATGCAACTCCACCACCGGCGGCGATCGCCAGACCGACGTATCCGTCGAGATCGTCTGCGATGCCCAGCGCATTGTCCACCGCGATCTGCCCCGGTCCGAGCATGGCCACCGTGGTGGCGACGACCGCGAGCACCATCACGTACTCCCAGCCCTCCTTGATGATGAAGAACCCGGAGGTGCGGTGCGAGGTGTACCAGGCCACCGTCATCAAGCCGACGAACCCCAACGCCGCGAACGAGGTGAGCAGGCCCAGCGCGAAGAACGCTCCCGCGATGATCTCGCCACCCGCTGCGAGGCGCGCGTGGACGCGACCGGGGCGCATCCCGATCGAGTCGAACCACCCCGACGTCCCCTCGAGATTCTTGGCCTTGTTGACACCGTGTGCGGCCAGCGTCAACCCGAGCACGACTCGGACCATCAGCAACGCCACGTCGGTCGCGTCGGTCATGAGACCTCCCCCTTCGATCTGAGCAGCGGACGTCCAGCAGGGCGAACGTCCAGGTCAGGACGATGTTGCCACCATCGCGTCGAAGCGGCGCCATCGACGACCGAGCCGTTGTGGCGACGCGAGCGGTACGTCCTCAAGCCGTCGGGCGATCTCGAAGGCCCTGGCCGGCGGCGATCGTGTCGGCGTACTTCTCGATGCGCCCGGCGCGGGTGGCGGACTGCTTGGCGCCGGAGAAGTAGAGGTTGTACTCCCGTCTGCGGCCAGGTGTGAGCCGTTCGAAGCCTGCCCGGAACACCGCGTCCGCGGCGAGGCGTTCCTGAAGCTCCTCCACGAGAACTGGTTCCGGCGCCGGTTCGACCTCCGCACCCGACTCCTCGACGTCGACCGCTTCGGCGACGCAGGCCTGCACCGCGTCGGCGAGCCGGTCGACATCGGCGACGGACGTGAATCGGATCCGGCGAGCCGACCGGGAGTTCGGCCCCTGCGCCTCCAGCACACCTGCAGCGTCGCTGAGCAGCGCTCCCTTGAAGAACATCAGGGCGAGAAAGTCCTTCATCTCCTGCATGATCGCGATGTTCTTGCCACCGTGGCTGTAGCAGGGCTTTCCCCACTTGATCCCCTCATCGAGCCCACAGCCGAGCAGCGTCGGCCGTAATGCGGTCATCTCGTCGGGCCAGAGCTCCGACTGCCCGATGTAGCTGTCGACGTCCACGACCACAGCGTATGCCGACGCCCAGAAATCAAAGGACGCGGTCGATTCCCGCGGGGTTCGGCCTCAGAGCAGACGCTTCGCGACTTCTTCGAGCATGACCTCGGTTGCGCCGCCGCCGATCGGGAGGATGCGGGCGTCACGTGTCATCCGCTCGATCGTCGATTCGCGCATGTAGCCGAGCCCACCGTGGAACTGGAGGCAGTCGTACATCACCTCGTTGACCACTTCGCATCCCAGCGCCTTCACGCCGGACATCTCGCGCACGTTGTCGACACCTTGGTCGCCGAGCCACGCGGCGTGGTACATGCCGGCGCGGACCGCGTCGACCTTCGCCTGGTTCATCGCCATCCGCTGACGGATTGCGCCGAGGTCGGAGAGTCGACCACCGAACGCCGGACGATTCCCGACGTATTCGCTGGTGAGGTCGATGGCCGCCTGTGCCGCACCAACGCCCATTCCGACGAGCACCATCCGCTCGTTCTGGAAGTTCTTCATCGTCTCGTAGAAACCGCGGTGCACCGTGCCGAGGACGGAGGAGTCGGGCACCCAGACGTCGTCGAGCACCAGCTCGGCGGTGTCGGAGCATCGCCAGCCGTGCTTGTCGAGCTTGTTCGCGACCGAGAATCCCTCGGTCTGCGCCGGCACCAGGAACATCGTGATGCCGTACTTGTTGTCGGGGTCGGTCTTCGCCGCGACGATGGTCATGTCGCCGTACACGCCGTTGGTGATGTACGTCTTGGTGCCGTTGATCCGCCATCCGTCACCGTCCTTCACCGCCGCGGTGCGGATGCCGGCCACGTCCGACCCGGCGTCGGGCTCGCTGACGCCGATCGAGAGGATCGTCTCGCCGGCCACGACGCCCGGCATCCATTGCTCGAGTTGCTCGGGCGATCCCGGAGTTGACGAGGTGCGGCCCGGCCATGTCGGTGTGCACCAACACCGTCACGTCGAAGCCGGCAAAGGTGGATTGGCCCAATGCCTCGCTGAAGGTCGCCGAGGCGAGCATGCCGAGGCCGAGCCCGCCGTGCTCCTCCGGCACCCGCAGATGCGAGCATCCCCAACTCCCCCATCATGCGCAGCGTCTCGCGCGGCACCTTGCCCGCCGCCTCCCAGGCGAGGCCGTGTGGCATGACCTCCTTGGCAACGAACTCGACCGTCTGGTCGTAGATCGCCTGCAGCTCATCGGTCATGTAGATGTTGCGGTGGGTGGTCATGCTCGATCGAGACATCGATCGAAACCTAACAAAGGGCCGGGTCGTCAACCCCTCGGACCTGACCGTTCGTGCGTGGCGACCGCCACCGCGCGTACCGTGGCCCTCTCGAACGACCTCCTGACGTGCCGGCCGGCCGACCGACGCCGATGGTGAAGGAATCCCATGACCAACCTGTATTCGACGCTCGCCGATCGGTTCGCCTCCCGGCTCGACGCACCCTTTCTGCGGGTGCCCGGATGCGCGCCGTTGACGTATCGCGACGTCGACCTTCGTTCGGCCCACATGGCGAGCGCCCTGCGCGAACTGGGCGTGGCGGTCGGCGATCGCGTCGTGGTCCAGATCGACAAGTCGACCGACAACGTCGCGTTGTACCTCGCGTGCCTCCGGATCGGTGCGGTGTTCCTGCCGCTGAACACGGCGTACACCTCGAGCGAGGTCGGCTACTTCGTCGACGACGCCACACCTGCCGTGCGTCGTCGTGCCGACCGGGAACGCTCGACGATCTCGCCAGCCGACGTGGTCCATCTCGGGACCGACGGCGACGGCTCGTTCGCCGAGGCGACCGACCGCGCCACCCCGTTCGACGGTTTCGTCCAACGCGGCCCCGACGACCTCGCCGCGATGCTCTACACCTCGGGCACGACGGGACGCTCGAAGGGCGCCATGCTCACCCACGCGAACCTCGAATCGAACGCGCTGGCACTCCACGACATCTGGGCGGTTCGGGCCCGACGACGTGTTGCTGCACACGCTTCCGATCTTCCACGTGCACGGACTGTTCGTCGCCCTGCACTGCGCGATGCTCTCCGGCAACGAGGTGATCTTCCTCCCGAGGTTCGACGTCGCCGATGTCGTCGAGCACCTCCCGCAGGCGACCGTCATGATGGGTGTCCCGACCCAGTACACACGACTGCTCGCCCACCAACGGCAGATCACGGCGGATCGTGACGCGAGCCGTCACGATCCGCCGGAATTCGACGCTGCGGCGTGCAGGTCGATCCGGCTCTTCACGTCCGGATCCGCGCCGATGACCGAGGCGGTCCACGCCGAGTTCACCGCCCGCACCGGCCAGCAGATCCTCGAGCGGTACGGCATGACCGAAGCCGGCATGATCACCTCGAACCCCTACGACGGCGATCGCGTCCCCGGCACCGTCGGGTTCCCGCTGCCCGACGTCGAGCTGCGCGTCTGCGACGACGACGGCAACCCGGTCGCGACGGGTGAGACCGGCGTCGTCGAGATCCGCTCCCCCGGGCTCTTCGCGGGATACTGGCAGATGCCCGAGAAGACCGCGTCGGAGCATCGCGACGGCGGCTGGTTCGTCACCGGCGACGTCGGGTCGGTCGACGCCGAGGGTCGTCTCACGCTCGAAGGCCGATCGAGCGACATGATCATCAGCGGCGGCTACAACGTGTACCCCAAGGAGGTCGAGATGGTCCTCGACGAGCTCCCGGGCGTGCTCGAGACCGCCGTCATCGGCGTCCCGCATCCCGACTTCGGTGAAGCCGTCGTCGCCGTCGTCGTGCGTGATGGCCACGTCGACGATCACCGACGAACAGCTCGCCGCATCGCTCGACGGCGTGCTCGCCCGGTTCAAACACCCCAAGCGGTACGTCGCCACCGACGCGCTCCCCCGCAACGCCATGTCGAAGATCCAGAAGGGAGCCCTGCGCACCGAACACTCCGATCTCTTCACCGATTGAACACCGACCGGCTGGCTCGAGGCCGGCTGCAGGGTGATCGGCTGGCTCGAGGTCGGGACGGTCACCAGGAGGTCGGGCGCATCGGACTCTGTTACGTTGACCCAGCGGCGAGACGTCATCGCCGTGCGACGTGGATGGGGGTCCCGAGATGAGTGAGTTCGCGGACGTCGGAGCGGTGGCCGAGTCGCCGCCGGCCAAACCGCCGGCCGATTGGCTGGAGATCACCGCAACGGTGATGCTCGGCATCGCGTCGGTGCTGATCGCCTTTTCCGACGTACCAGTCCCAGGTCTGGGGAGGTGTCCAGGCCGCGCGCAGCACCACCTCGGCGCTCGAGATCGTCGACGCCGCCGATGACCTCGGACGCGCCGATTCCGTGGCAACGCTCGACCAGCTGCTCTTCGGCGACTACATCCTCCGTCCGGATGCGGACGAAGCGGAGTTGCTCCTCAGCCAGATGTCGGATCCAGGGAAGGTCGCATCGGAACGCTGGTTCGTCACCGACGAAGCCCGACCCTTCGACGGTGACGTGTACGTGTACAGCATCTACGGCGTCGGATTGGCGAAGCGTGACGCCGCCTTCACGCTGTTGAACAATGCTGCCGACGCCAACCAGAACGGTGACGACTACGTACTCTCGGCAACGATCACCGCGCTCGTGCTCTTCCTCGCCGGCGTTTCGTTGGTGCTGAAGGGTCACCTCACCCGAGTCATCTTGGTGACCGGCTCGGGATTCATCCTTGCCGCTGTCGTGGCGTACGTGGCCAGCCTTCCGCGGGCGGGCGGTGCCGCTGTCCACCGACGAGATCAAAGCGGAGGCGACGGCAGTATCGAACGCAGAGTTCGACGCGCTCGTCGCCCAGGCCAGACTCGAGGACGAGGCGCTGGAGCAGTCTGTGAGCGAGGCGGCGGACGCGACTGAACCATCGGTCGACGACGAGCCGGTGCCCGACGCGACGCCGACCACCGACTTCTTCCCCACCCAGGGCGGCACTGCGTTCGCCGTGTACGTCGACCTCATCGAGGTATCGGAGTCCTCGGGTGACCCGGGCGTCGACTTCGCGGAGACCGTTGCCTTCTTCGAGGACGAGGGCGTGGACGTGTTCGTCGGGTCGCTCGACTGTGACGAAGGAGCGGTCGAGGGCCTTGGCCTGCCGGTGGGTGACTACTTCGCCGCGGCCGCCTACTTCGAATCGATCGAGGACGCGGATGCCTTCGCGGCCGCCTTCGAAATCCCCGCGGATGAGGTCATCGAGATTCGGACGTTCTGCGTGGATTAGCGGGCCTCGCCTCGATCCACGCGGGCCCGGGTTCGGGTCGCTGGACCACGAAGATTGTCAGCGGGAGGATGATCATCCACGGGGCACCGAACTCGATGCTCGATGCGGATTCCGGACGGGTGTGTGACCGAGGGCTCCACAACCGAAAGTTACCTTGAGGTAACTTGTGGGTATGGGCATACCCCTCCGCCACATCAACTTGCACGGGCACGACGTCACCTACCGGTTGGCCAAGGCTGACCCGGCGAAGCCGAGCTTGCTGCTCATCCACGGGATGGCGGGAAACTCGCGCACCTGGAAGGACGTGATGCCCGATCTGGGAGATGACTTCACGGTGCTGGCGCCCGATCTGATCGGGCACGGCGAGTCCGCCAAACCGATGGGCGACTACTCGCTCGGCGCGTTCGCGAGTGGGCTGCGAGACCTGCTCGCCAAGCTCGAGATCGGACCGGTGACGGTGATCGGGCACTCCCTCGGGGGCGGGGTGGCGATGCAGCTCGCCTACCAGCATCCCGAGCTGGTCGACCGGCTGGTGCTGATCGGCAGCGGCGGGTTGGGACGCGAGGTCAGCTGGCTGCTTCGCCTCCTCACGCTGCCCGGCGCCGAGTATCTGATGCCCCTGTTCTTCCCAGCGTTCGTCCGCGACGGAGGAAACGAGTTGGGCAAGGCGATCCACGATCGCGGTTGGAGCCAGCCCCAGATCGGCGAGATGTGGCGGGCCTACGCCTCGCTCGGCCAAGCGGAGAACCGGAAGGCGTTCGTACGGACCCTCCGGGCGGTGATCGACCCGGGCGGCCAGACCGTCAACGCCACCGACCGGCTCTACCTCGCCGCCGCGATGCCGACCCTGATCATCTGGGGTGACAAGGACGGCATCATCCCCGTCGAGCACGCCTACGCTGCCCACGAGGCGATCCCGCACAGCAGGTTGGAGATCCTGGAGGGGTGCGGCCACTTCCCCCACGTGCAGGAGCCCACCCACCTCGTCGAGGTCATCCGGGACTTCGTCCACACCAGCGCGCCGCTCCCAGGTGGCCTGCGACCGTTCCAGGAAGCATTGGCAGGAGCCTGAGCCGCGCAGATCCTTCTTGGCGGAGCCTGTTCTGCACCGTCGAGCAGCGATATTGGGCCGTTCTGCGCGACCCGCGGGTGCAGAGCGGCTGCCGAGGTGCCTTCACGGCCGTCCTTTGATGTGATGCGATTCATGCGAGGCCGCTCTGCGATCGGTACGAGCAGCATCGGGGTGACCGCGACGCGTCGCCGCTGGGCCGTTTCGAATTCGGCGCGACCGAGGCACGAGCGGGAGACTCACCGCATGACCTCACCGATCCCGCGCGCAGCCATCGACGCGACAGCACCGACGTCGCGTTCGACCTTCCGGCTTCTCGCCGGGTGCTTCGATGCCACGAACCGAGACGCCGACACCCTCCGTCACGCACTCCTTGCGCAGTGGGCCGAGCACGCCGGAGCTCAGGACCTCGTGCGCCGACTCCGAAGGCTGGACCACTCGGACCCAGATGGAGCCAAGGGTGTCGAAGCACGGCTCGCGGTCTGGTTCTCCTTCGCCGATCCCGGCGACGGCCAGCTCGTCACCGAGGACGATCCCGTGCTGACCGGTCTGTCGGATGAGCTCCGGAACCGTCTGGCTGGGACCGCCCGTCCAGCGCCCGACTGACGGGAGCATCTGGTCCTGAAGCGGCCGACGGATCGAGCCGACGCGGGTTGACCGATCTGCGATCGAGGCGCGAGCGATCGCGCGGCCGTCGGTTCGCTCGCCAGGCGCTGCGCCGATCGTGGCGGTCAACTCGGCTTCGATCAACTCCTGGAGCGCGGCGGCTCACCCCAGCCACAACTCCCAGAGCTTTGCCAGTATGTGCCGAATCCTGATCAGCCCGGGGCGCTTCAGCCTCGATCTGCTCGCTGATTCGGCCGGTCGCTTTGGTCGGGTACGAGGCCGGCCCGTCGCGCTCTGACGATGGCCTCAGCACGGTCTGCGATCTGGAGCTTGGTCAAGATGTTCGAGACGTGGTTGGCGATTGTCTTCGGCGCGAGGCCCAGAGCCCGAGCGATCGCCTGATTGTTGTTTCCGTCGGCGACCAGGCGAAGCACGTCGCGTTCTCGCACGGTGAGCTCGGGGAAGATCGGCGTCCTGTCGCCCGGCGCGGTCAGTCGGGCGAGGAGTCGCTGGGCTGCGCCTTGTCCGAGGATGACGTGGCCCTGCGATGCACTGCGGATTGCGTGGGCGACGTCATCTTGAGCTGCGCCCTTGAGCAGGTACCCGCGCTGCCGGCTCGCAACGCTGCATCGATGGAATCGTCGTCGTCGTACATCGTGAGAATCACGATCGCGACGCTCGGAAGTGCGGCAGCGATGTCCCGGGTGGCGTCGATGCCGTTGCCGGCTGGCATGTTGAGGTCCAGGAGCACGACGTCGGGAACGGCGTCAATCGCCATCGCCACAGCGTCGGCTCCGGTGCCAGCCTCTCCGATCACTTCGATGTCCACGACTGTGGCGAGGAGTGAACGAAGGCCGCGCCGGACGATCTCATGATCGTCGGCGATCAACACTCGGATCGAATCAACCACTCCCCCGCTCATGAGTTCGGAAGCGGGAGACGTGCGGTGACCAGGCCACCGTGTGGACCGGCCGCTGCGTTCATGGTTCCGCCGAGTTCATCGACACGAGCGCGCATTGATCCAAGACCGACGCCTGGGATCCAGGGTGTAGCGCCCGAACCATCATCGGTGACACTGAGCGAGAAGTCGCCGTTCACCGACATCTCAACGTGGGCCGAGCGGGCGCCGGCGTGACGGACGACGTTCGTCAGTGCTTCGGTGACGATCCGGTAAGCGGCGACCTCAACTGCAGCGGGGAGGTGAATGATCGGCGTCGCCGCCGTGACCGAGACGTCGAGAGATGCGAGGCGAGCTGCGTGTTGTCGAATCGCTCCAACGAGACCGAGATCGTCGATCGCAGGCGGTCGGAGATCGTCGACGATGCGACGGATCTCGTCGAGCGCGTTCGCTACGTCGGCGCGGGTCTCGAACAGGAGAGACTCTGCTCGTGCTGGGTTCGATGGCAGCAGGTTCGAAGCAGCATCGATGGAGAACGCGACCCCGGTGAGGATCGGGCCGAGGCCGTCGTGAAGGTCATGGCGGAGTCGTCGACGCTCGCGCTCGCTTGCTTCGAGGAGCTGTTCTCGAGATCGTTGGAGAGCCGTCTGAGTACGACACGATTCGGCGACGATCGCTATGTACGGGGCAGCGTCGTCGAGGAGCTTTCTCGACGGCGCGTCGAGGCACACTTCTCCGACGGGTGGCCAGCAGGCGAGCTGACCAATCACCGTCCCACCGTTCCGCAATGCAATCTCGGCGACACCAACCGCCCCGGAACCGAGTTCGCCGTGCGCCGTCACCACCCCCAGGCCATCCAGTTCGACGCGTAGCCCGCGGAGCCCCGTCGCGTCGACGAGGTCAACAACGACACTGTCGAGTAGCTCCACGGGACCGATCGCGGTCGTGGCGCGGGCGGCGAGTCGTCGGGCCAGCTCGTCTCCTGCGAGTCGATCGCCATAGACGAAGCGTTCGACGCCACGTTCCACGCGGTCCCGCACCGGCACCACGGCGAGTGCCACGACGGCCGCAGCGATCACACGAGCGCCACCGCCGAACAGGCTCGAACCGCCCGCGATGACTGCCGCATAGACGACTGTCAGCGCAGCGACGATGATGGCCACACGCAAGGTTCGCTCGAAGAATCTCTCGATGCCGAGCAGGTGATGTCGACGAACGACCGTCACCAGGGCCAGCACCGATATGGCAGCGGTCACCTGCGCGACGCCGACACCCACACCATCGGGCGCAAGGGCAATAACCGGAATCACCAGCAGAGTTCCGACCACGTTGACGGCAACGATCCACCACAAAGCCTGACGATCGGACCCCACACTGCGCCGCCACTTCACCACCAGGACACCAACAGCGACGATCGCGGCGGGCCCGATCAGCAGACCTGGCCACGGGCCACTCGAGAGACCGAGCGACAAAGGATTCCGCGCTGCTGCGAACTCGGTCCCGGACACGTCCGGGAGGCTGCCCATCGAAATCACGACACCACAAGTGGCCATCGCGACTGCACACAACCCAATTCTGTCGATCCCGGTGCGACCGAGGCGCCCCGACGGCAGCGAGACCATCATGTAGATGCCGATGGGCATCTCGATCGGCAACAACCACATCGCAGATCCGGCAGCAAGCGTCGCCCCTGGTGCAGGATGACCACCGACAAGCCCGTGAATGGCCCACGCGACGAACAGTGCAGCGAACGCATGACTCAATGAGACCACCACCGCGAGGCGGGACCAGATGAGGTCGCGACGCTGCGACAACGACCACGCCGCAACGAGCCAGATCAACGCACCGCTGATCTGTACCGGCACGAACCAATCGACAGGCTCCGGCACAGGAACATCAGCATCGAGTTGGCGGTCCGAGAAGGCCAAGGTCGCCGCCACGACCGAGGCGACAACGACGATCACCGACGCGAGCGAACCCCCGAGCGACACCCGGCGAGCCGGGGCGTCACGCCTGGAGCGCTCCACAGCGACATTCTCGCGCAGTCTGTCAAGGGGCCTCACCCGGATGTCGCACACTCATCCAGGCCCAGCTCGGCCCCGAGTTGCACCGTGCGGGCCCAGGGATTGTCGTCAATCTCGAAGAAGCCGAGTCCTTGCTCCTCTGCGACCTTGGTCGCAGCGCGACCCTCGGCGATCATGGCATCGACATCGTCACGCATATCGGACGGCGGGAGCAGCGCATCGACGTCATCGAACTGTCGATACGACACCGACACGATGGTGCCGAGCGCTTCTTGCAGGGTTTCAGGGGTGGGTTCGCCCGCGAAGGCTGCACCGACCGCCTCGCCGATCTCGGCGCTGCCCTCGCAGAAGATTTCATTGGCCTGATCGCGGAACTGAGTGTCGGAAAGCCCTTCGTCGTCGGAACCGCATCCGGCAATGAGGGTTCCGACACAGACGGTGGAAAGAAGGATGTAACGGGTGTGGAAGTTGGTCATGAGACCAGTCGACCCGCGCCGAGATCCCGAGCACCAGAGTTGAGGTTCCCGACATGCCGGGAAGAATTGCTGTCTTGCCGACCCGCCGACGGCGGAGTTGAGTGAAGTGCACGAAGTGCAGGTCCCTGGTCGAGCAAAGTCAGGGACGATGATCGAGGGGCCACTGGATCGCCAGGTTCGCAACACGGCCTCGCCGCCGGCGCGTTTCCTCCTCCTTGCAACCCTCGCAGGCGTCGGCCTCGGTGCAATTGCCAGGCTCTGGATGCGCTGGATCTCGACGGACCCGGAGTTCAGCTGGCCGGGCACGATCGGAATCGTTGCGTCGTTCACCGTGTTCGCTGCAGCACAGGCGGTTGCAGCGGTCGTTCGTCGACAAGCGCGTCAGCCGCGAACGCTGGCCTTGACGCGAGCGGTCCCGACCGGCCGAGCTGCGAGTCTCGTCGTCCCCCGACCGTTCCCGCCGGTGGTCGCGAACACCTTCAGCGCGCGCGTTGCGGGTGAGGGCGGCGTCACCGTGCTCGACGCCATCGAGTGCTGGTGGTACCAGCACGGCATGCGGCACATGGGTGAGATTTGGCTCGCCCGCGGCCTGGTCGGCCTCGGCGGCATGACATCCTGAGGGACCGCTCACACCCTCATCAAACGATGACCTCGACAACCGCGCAGGTCGAACATCCGCGGTACCACGTGATCATTTCGTGATCATCAGGCCGCGGTGCCAGCAAGGTTCGCGGCCGGTCGACCCGACGCGTGTGCCCCGTACACCGTCCCACGCCCAAATGTAACGGGAAGCCACCCTCCGCACGGTTGTTGATCGTCAAACCCGAAGTGCCCGGGGCGGGATTTGAACCCGCACTCTCCCTGAGGAGAAGGGGGGGTTTAAGACATGCGCAGACCGACCGGCCAGTGCACGTGAGTCCGGATCATGCGGTTTCGTGTGGAGCAGCCGCTCAGTTCGTCCGGCCTCTGCCCTGGAGTCCGTCGTCTCCGGGAAATCCTGTGACCTTTTCGTGACCGCCGAACGAGTTCAAACCACAAGGAGCGGGCGGTGTGGCGTCCCACATTCTCGGGGAGGTTACGCGGAGATCTTGGAGGCGTACTTACGTTGGGCGGCTTGCTTGGACACGCCGAGCATCGCTCCGATCTCCGACCAGGATCGATCGGCGTTGCGGGCATCGCGAATCGCACTGAGCAGCGCTGTGTCGACGTCGTCTCGCTGCTCCACCAACTCGGCGATGCTACGAAGCGCCGCCGTGTTCGACTCGACGAGATCATCGGCGTCAACCTCGTCAGCCCATCGCTCGAGGGCGTCGGCGCGTTGTGCTCGTTTCGTCGTCATGGAGTCCACCAACCTTTCAGGAACTTTGATCGGGCAGGCATCGCATGGATGATCGCGACACCGTCAGCATCATCGACGACACCAATCTCCAGCGGCTCACCGCTTGCGGATGGCCCGATGAACATCGTGACGTCGGGATCGTCGGTTTCGAAGCCTCGCCAGTGGTGTCGGAGTGCATGGAGCATGTCGTCATCGGAGACACCGTGCTTTCGGGCGCTCGCCTCGATGTCCACTTCCCCAGGCTACGCCACGCACCAACGACCGTCAACATGTGTTGACGAGATCCGCCGGCGTCGCGATGTCGCTGACTCCTCGCGTCGGGGCGGGACCGCGCCTCAGAGTCGCGCGTTTCCGAGTGCCACGCCGAGCGCGCGCTGGCCGGCGAGCGATCGTGGCGGCGTGAATATCGAGCGCCTTGGCGCAACTCTGCGGCTGGGATGGGCGACCATCATCTGCCTGCCCGGCCCGACCCACGAAGTCGAACTCGCCCTGCCCGTGATCGTCCAAGAGTTGCAGAACGGAACATCTCCAGCACGCCTGGCAGATGCGATCGCTGAACCCATTCGAGCAACGCTTCCGCGCGCTTCTTCGCACCATCACCACCATTCCTGAGTGGTGTCGCCGGCGTGCGGGAGGTGTCGCGATCGTGTCGCTGTGATCGCCGTGAGCGCCGCCCACGCTGGCCGCGGTCTTCACGCCCTCGGCGACCATGTTCATCTCGTCGAGCACCTCGGCCAACGTCCGCCCTACCCCGAGCTGCTCGCCGACGTAGCGGTTGCGACTGTGTGGCGAGATGCAGGTGGCCAGGAGGTCGCCGAGACCGGTGAGCCAGGCAAAGGTCGCCACCTCGCCGCCCATAGCGACACCGAGTCGCGACAGCTCGGCGAGACCGCGCGTGATGACGGCCGAGCGCGTGTTGTCGCCGACACCGACGCCCTGGGCCATGCCCGCCGAGATCGCGACGACGTTCTTGAGAGCGCCACCCATCTCGCTCCCGACGACGTCATGGTTCGTGTACACGCGGAACAGCCCGCTCTGGAAGACCCGTCGGAGCGCCTGAGCCACGGCGAGGTCTTCGGTGGCGATCACGCTCGCCGCGGCCTGTCCGGCTGATCTCCTTCGCGATGTTCGGCCCGGTCAGCGCCGCCGCCGGGTGCCCGGGCAACACGTCCTTGAACACCTCGGTCATCCTGAGCATCGAGTCGCGTTCGAGACCCTTCGTGAGGCTCACGACCGGCACCCACGGATGCAGGTAGGGAGCGCCACCTTCCAACTCGGGCACCCGATCTGATCCGCAGCCCGCGCGATCGAAGCCGAAACCGGCCACCTCGGGTCTCCCCCGAGGCAGGCGACTACGGTCGTTTGGGACACGAACGAAGGGACCTGCGCATGGATGTGGATCTGACCGGCAAGGTTGCGCTGGTGACGGGTTCGTCGCGCGGGCTGGGAAGGGCGACCGCACTCGCCCTCGCGTCAGCGGGCGCCGACGTCGCCGTGACCTATCGGTCGAAGGCCGACGAAGCCGCCGAGGTCGCCGCGGAGATCGCTTCCAAAGGCCGCACGGCGACCGTCCACGAACTCGACATGGAGTCGATCGACAGCATCGAGTCGGTGTTCGCCGCCATCGAAACGTGCCACGGCGGTCTCGACATCGTGGTACTCAACGCCGCGGCAACGGCGTTCAAACCTCTGATGGAGGCCGAAACGCGGCATCTTCGTCGCACGTATGCGATCTCGGTCGAGGGCTTCCTGCGTGCGGTGCAGTTGGCGGTCCCGATCATGGAGCAGCGCGGCGGCGGGACCATCATCGGGGTGAGCGGTGCCGACACTCGCACCTACATCCCGGCCCACGGCGTCTTGGCGGGGGCCAAGGCGGCCATGGAATCCATGATCCAGTACCTCGCGTGCGAGATCGGCCAGCGGGGCGTCACGATTCTCGGCGTCAACCCGGGGACGATCATGGGCGACTCCATCAAGCTCATGCTGGGCGATGAGCTCTTCGATGCCGCGTGGGATCTCGATGCCCGCACGCATCCCCTCCGAACCGCAGCCCGACCCGAGGACATCGCGGAGCCGATCGCGTGGCTGTGTTCGCCGCTCGCCCGCTTTGCGCACGGCTCGACGATCAACGCCGACGGGGGGTCGATCTTCGCCATGTGCGGTCGTTGGATGGACGAAGGCACCCGCGCCACGATCGCCGAGGGTGGCCTCAGCTCCCCCGATGCTGCGGGACCCAGCGCCCGGGCCTGACCGGCGCCCCACCAGCCCGTGGAGTGGCGTGAGCGACGTCGGACTCGGGTACAACCCCTGCATCAGCAACCGAGCGAACGAATCCTGTGACCGTTTTCCTCGCAACGTTGCGCACACAACATTCTTCAGGTCGCAAAACCCCAGCTAGATGTGCCCGGGGCGGGATTTGAACCCGCACTCCACGTGAGTGGAAGGGGGGTTTAAGCTGGTTGGAATCCGTCCGATGCGTCCAGCCGGATCCAGGAAAGGCCATTCTGTACGGGCCACCGGTCCAGATCGTCCCGCTCAGTTCGGCGTGTCCACGTTCGACCGGGTCAGTCCGGCGGATCCTGTGATCTTTTCGTGATCTTCGGGGTGCTGTCTCGATCACATTTCGACCATTCGAATCCGGCTCGTACGTGGTCACATCCCGGCACGTCGCCGACTGGACGGTCGTCATGCCGTTGAGCGTCCGCTGGTCCGGATTACGGGCCGAGCGATGCGAGCGGGACGACGGCGATCCCATCGGTTCTCCGATATGCCTCGGGACCGGACGTGAGCACCATAAGGTCAGTACAGTCATCACCGAGTTGCTCTCGCAGCCAGTGGAGGTGAACGACATCGTCGTCGGTGACCGATGGCGAAAGTTTGACTTCGATCCCTATGACACCGTGGTCGGATTCGACAACGAGATCAACCTCGTGGCGACCACCCTTGGTACGGAGATGAAACGTCTGCGCCTCGGCCGCTTGTGCGAACACGCGGACCGAAAGTGCGGCGAGCGATTCGAAGAGCGAGCCGAGCAGCGGTCCATCGCGGACGATTGGCAAGCCCGCCTCGCTCCCAGCGAGGAGCCGCTCGGTCGAGCTGTGCAGGAGACGGACTGCCAGGGCCGGATCTGCGAGATGGTGCTTTGGCGTACCGGTGAGACTCCGAAGGTGATTCCTCGTCGGAAGCCACGCCGGCAGTGGATCGAGAACGCGAAGCGCCGACAGCAGTTCGATGTACGGTGCAGTTGTCGATGCCGCAGGTGGGCGGTGACCGGGATTCGCAGCAGCTCGCACCTTCTCCCACGTCGTCGTTGTCGCCGTTGCGGCCGCGTAAGCACGAAGCCATCCCATCAAGACCTCTGGCCGCCGAACACGCAGCCCGGCTTCGGCGAGTTCGCGTACGACGATGAGTTCCAGATAGCCGTCGAGTCGATTTCGCAAGGCGCGCCCGCTGAGATGACGCATCCCGGGGAATCCGCCACGCACGATCTCATCGGTGTAGTCGCGTAGGCCAAGCGGTGACGAGGCAACGATGTTCCCAGCCGTTCCCTGGATCAAGGCTCGCATCGAGACGGCGGGGTCGACATCGAGTCGCTCGACGATCGTCAACGGCCGCATCCGGATCGTCGCGATCCGCCCAGCACCTGAGTGCGTCTCAATGTCGGGCACCGATCCGGGCGTCGAGCCGGTCAGCAGGAATCGCCCGCCGGCAGGGTTGATGTCGACGTGCCGACGCACCGTGTCCCACACCTCAGGAAGTCGTTGCCATTCGTCCAAGAGCAACGGCGTCGCAGCGGAGCCGATTCCCTCGAGGTTCGCGGCGACGATCTCGCGGTCGATCGCTTGGTCGAGTCGGCGAACCGAACCGCTGCGCTGCAATGCCGTCTCGGTCTTGCCGACACCCTTCGCTCCATCGAGCAGCACGGCTGGCAACGAGGAGAAGAGTTCATCGAGTTCAGCGTCCACGACCCTGCGCACATAACCGCTACCAAAGTCGTTCAGTTCGAACGGCATCATCACACGCTAGTCCTCTACACTCGAATTCGTGCACCATCTACACTCGATTGGGTGCAGCATGAACGCTCGATTTGGTGCATGAAAACAGGTGGCGCCGCGTGAACGTTCGCCGACGGCAAACGGATGAACTCGGCACGTTCCGGGTTGGCACGGCACGTCCAGGTCGCCGTGCGACATCTGTCTGTGGGCCGAAGGCGCTCAGTCTCCGAGCCGTGCTGCATCGACGATGGAGTACGAGTAACCCTGCTCGGCCAGGAAGCGTTGCCGGTTACGGGCGAAGGTGACCTCGTCGGTGTCGTCGGACACGAGTGAATAGAAGTGGGCTTGGCCGCCGTCGGCCTTGGGTCGGAGGATTCGGCCGAGCCGCTGCGCCTCTTCCTGGCGGCTTCCGAACTGTCCCGACACCTGGATCGCGACGCTCACTTCGGGCAGGTCGATCGAGAAGTTGGCGACCTTGGATACCACCAGCACCTCGAGGCTGCCGTCGCGCAGCTCGTCGAACAGTTGGTCCCGGCGACGTTGTGTGGTTTTCCCAGTGATCAGCGGAGCGTCGAGCAGCTCGGCGATCGACCGGAGTTGCTCGACGAACTGCCCAATCACCAGCACCTGCTCGCCCCGTGCGCGATGTCGACGCACCAGCAACTCGACGACGGCGAGCTTCTCCTCGGCGGTGGCTGCGACCCCGTGTCGATGTCGAGCCGAAGCCGCTGCGTAGTGCGAGCGACTCGCCGCGCCAAGTGCGACGCGCATTTCGGTGCACGTTGCGGGTGCGATCCAGCCCTTCGCTTCGAGGTCAGTCCAGGGTGCGTCGTAGCGTTTGGGCCCGATCAGGCTGAACACATCGGCTTCGCGCTCGTCCTCGCGCACCAGTGTCGCGGTGAGACCGAGTCGGCGCACGGCCTGGATCCGGGCGGTGGCGCGGAACACCGGGGCGGGGAGCAGGTGGACCTCGTCGTACACGACGAGACCCCAGTTCTGTTCGCCGAACAACCCGAGATGCGGGTGACGCACGAAGACGTCGTCGCGCGCGGCTCGCGGGTCGGACCACGTGAGTGCCTGGTAGGTGACGAAGGTGACCGGACGCAGCTGTTTGCGTCGCCCCGACCACTCCCCCACCTGGTCGTCGGTCAAATTGGTCTTGTCGATCGCTTCGCGGATCCACTGACGAACCGACGACACCGAGGTGCACACCACCAGGGCCTGCGCTCCTGCAGCGACCATCGCGGCGAGACCGACGACGGTCTTGCCGGCACCGCACGGCAGCGCGATGACCCCGTTGCCGCCGGCGTGTGAACCATCGGCCCACCACGCCTCCAGTGCGTCACGCTGGTAGTCGCGCAACTCGGCGGTGAGCAGCAGCGAATCGATCGCTGTGCCCGCCTCGAAACCGGCTTCATCGGCGACCGGCCAACCGGCCGAGAGCAGGCCCTGCTTGAGGGTGCCGCGATCCGCGTCACGTACTGCGATCCGATGGCGATCGAGCCGGTTGCCCAGGTACTCCCGCACCTGCTCGGTCGAGCTGATCTGATCGAGGAGCACGTCGTCGTCGGATGCGAGCACCAATCCGTCGGTGTCACGACTCAGCCAGAGCCGCCCGTAGCGACCCATCAGATCAGCCACGGTATCGGGCACCACATCGGCAACCGGGTACTTGGCGAAGCCGACGAGTGTGTCGAGCACCTCGTCGACCGACACACCTGCCACCGCTGCATTCCACAACGACAACGGCGTGATCCGGTAGGTGTGGATGTGCTCAGGTGACTTCTCGAGTTCGGCGAATCTGGCGAGCTGAGAGCGCGCCGCCTGCGCTCCTGGCGCGGCGACCTCCAACATGACGGTGAGGTCACCCTGCACGATGAGCGGAGTGCCCGACTCGCCGCGCGACGCGTCGGACTCGACCGATGCGCTCACTTGGCCTTCTTGGAGCGATCGCCCTCGAAGCGCCGCGTGGCCAAGGTCGGCGTCGCTGCCAGCGGGCCGCTGACCTGCAAACGCTTACCCACATCAGAGTTTGCCCGTGCTTCTTTCTCGATCCGGTCGGCGTGACGCTTCATGTACGCACTCGTCGACCCCGTTGCCGCGCGCAGGGCCGCGGCGCGCTCGATCACCTCGGCAGCCTCGGCCTCGCTCGAGCGACGGGGCCGATCGGCGGTCTCGACGACCGCGTGAGGTGCGAGCCCCTTCTTTTCCAGCGCAGCGGTCACCTTGTTCGCCGCGACGTCGGACACCGCGACGGTGTCGGACACTGCGGTGAGCTTGGCGGACTTCACCGAGCACGCTGTCGTGAGGTCGGCGGCGTCGCTCACGATCACGACCGTGGTCGCGGAGACCACCCGGACGCGCCCTGCACGCGCCGCCGCGTCGGTCACCAACCGTTCGATGGTGTCGGTCAGGGGCACGGACGACAACGCGGCGAGGAACTTGACGATGTCGGCCGCGGTGTCGCCGGCCTGCACCGCTTTGGTGATGCGCTCGGGCGACAGGCGATAGACAACGGCTCCCGAGTCGCTTTCGACGTCGGCAAGCGCGCTGAGCCGTAGCGTCAAGTCGTGGCGGAGGTCGGGTGGGGCGGTGACGGTGAGGTCGGCCTGCACGATTGCCGAGGTGGACTGCACCCCGATGACATCGCCGACCGTCGCCGGATCTTCCAGCGCCGCGCGACCCAACCGAGTCAGGGCGATGGGCCCGTCGGCAGTGACCGCTCCCATCGATCGGAGTTCGTCGATGCACTCTTCCACCGTCGCTTCGACCGCGATCAGGCCATGCCGATGCGCCATCCATCTCACCAGGTCGCCTTCGTCGCCGTATCCCGTTGCCTCATCGAGGCCGGCGAGTTCCCACAGCACCAACTGGCGATTGGCGAGGAGCTGCTCACCGACGTCGGTCGAGGGTGCACACCACTCGGCAAGCAGACGGAGCCACCTGTCGATCGGTGCGGTCTGCTGCCAGGCGGTGAACAGTGTGGGGTCGGCCATCCACGACTGCTCGACACGACGATTGCGGCCACGACCCGACGCCGCGACGACGTTGGGAAGCAGCAAACCGATCGCGATCACGAGCCGTCCGATGAGATCGACGGTGACCTCGTTCGAGCCGATCGACTTGGCGGTAGCGCGTACCTGCGTCTTAGCGACGCGTGGTTCGCCGTTCTTCAACACGGCTGGCGGGTTGGCATCCCACGCCTGCAACGCGTGATCGACCGTGACGACGATCGACGGCATGCGCACCGCCGCATCGGCCACCGACACCACGTCCGGTGGGTGGACAACGGGCCAGTCAGTGATGAACGGGCGATCGAGCAATGGCCACGCCTCGCTCCAGATCCAGATCTCGCCACCCCACTCGCCCACACCGACGATGCCGAGTGACGCCAACTCGCGCAACGCGACCAGGCGCAAATTGTCGCGCACGTAGTCCGGGATGCGATGGCCGTACGGGTTTGGTGCGGCATGTCGCAACAGGTGCGACTCGACGCCGATGGTCTCGGGATCGATCGCGCCGACTCCCCCGAGGCGCGCGACACCGTCCAGCAGTTCCGAAGCCAACTTCGACAGCGACGCCCGCACACGTTCGGCCTGATCGGCATCGGCGAAAATTGCACTGATCTCGTCGATGCGTTCCTGCTTGCGCGTCGGGATCGGTGTCGCGACGCCCAGGCGACGACAGATGACAGCGAGCACGTCACTGTTGATCATGCTCGGATCCGCCATCGACGGGACAGGGGCCGCGGCAGCCAGCCGTCCGGCGAGGAACAACGAGCCGTCCGCTCTGCGCCCCACCAAACCAGCGGTCACGAGCCGATCGAGCGCCTCGGTGACATCGGCCTCGTCGGCGTCACGGGTCTGAAACGCGAACTGCGCGGCGGTTGCATTCCCACCCAATGCGGCAACGACCGACACCACCCGTCGACCGGTATCTCCAGCCGAGTCGATCGCGTTCCACAGGCCACGATCAGAATCACGCAGCGACCGCAGCGTCGCGACCGCCTTGGTCGACCCGTTCGACCCGCCGGCCCGGAGCGCCTCGATGGCATTCAGCGGGACGGCACACGCGTAGTCGGTGAGCAAAGCTGTCACGGCGTCAGTGTGCCGCCAGCCTGACGCGGTGACACAACCGAATCAGCGGCCACCCGAACGCATCGGCCGCCGCGGCCGCCGCGACGTTGTCAACGCTGACCGTTTGACCGGACGTTGCGACCGGCGTCGGACTCGCAGTGGAACGGTCGCTGTCGATTCAGGTTGCTGCGGAGACGGACATCGACTTCGTCGCCGAGTTCGGCAGCGATGACGACAGGCGCACGTGAATGAGCGCCTCGCCGCGGTCGTCGCGCAGCCACGGGGTGCGCTCGTCGAGGATGCCGATCACGGTGCCGCCTCGAACAGGGCCGCTTCGAACACCTCGATGTTCGGATCGTTGAGCGGTGGGATGAGGTGGCCGTACATGTCGTGTGTGGTCGCCGACGTCGAATGGCCGAGGCGTTTCGATACTGCGAGCGGGTTGACGCCACCCTTCAACGCCATCGCCGCATGCGTGTGTCGCAACCCACTGATCGTCAGACTCGACACCTTGGCGTGGTCGACGAGCCGGGCGAACGTCTTCGACAGTGATTCCGGGTTCAGCTCGCCCCCGCTGCGCTTCTCGAACACGGGCGACGTGTCATCTGCTGCCGCTGATGCTCGTCGGTGGTCGCGCAGCACCTCGACAGTTCGGGGTCCGATCGTGACGGTGCGCTGCGCAGCGACCGTCGGCTCTGTCTCGGTGCGTGTGCCGCCCGCCATCGACACGACGCGACGCACCGTCAACGTGCCAACAACGAGGTCGATGTCTCCCCATCGGAGACCGACCAACTCTCCACGGGTGAGACCCGTGGTCAGCAGCACGACGAATGCTGCGTGCAGGCGATGGTGTTGGACGGCGTCGAGGAACGTCTTCACTTCCTCGATCGACCACGTGGTGGCCACGACCGCCTCGTGTCGTAGCGGCGCCGCCGATGCTGCGACGTTCGCAGCGACGATGTCGCGTCGCACAGCGTCGTCGAGGATCTGATGCAACACGACATGCACACCATGCACCGACTTCGGCGACAGAGCCTCCCCGGTCGCCGATCCGCTTGCAAGTAGATCGCGTTCGAACCCATCGACCGCCGCGACCGTCAGATCGCCAATCAACGTGTCGCCGAGTCCGTCGCAGATCTTGTCGACACAACGGCGATACGTGCGCAGCGTCGATGTAGCGCAGTCATCAGCTTTGTGCTCCAGCCACGAACATGCGACCTGGCGCACCTTCAATGGATCGGTCGGCCAGATTCGAGGCGGTTCGGTCTCGGCACGCACCTCGCTCATCGCCGCCATCGCCTGCGCCCTGGTTCGAAATCCCTGACGAGAAACCTGTTGTCGACGGCCGGATTCAGGGTTCGAAGCGACGTCGATGCGGAATGCCCACCCGCCGCTGCGTCGATACATCGATCCCTTGCGCATGCTCCGATCGTAGTTCTGTGAACTTTTCGTGCACAACACCCTGGCAGACGGGGCGGGCGGAACACCAAAACTTCAGCGTTCCACCTGCTAGTTATGTGTGCCCGGGACGGGATTCGAACCCGCACTCTCCCTGCGGAGCAGGGGGGTTTAAGTTCGAGATTTGACGTTTGTTGAGTCCGGCCACGTCCGTCGAGAACGCTGTGACCTGGGGTTTCGTTCCAGGACGTCCAGAACAGGTGTTCAGAATCCGCTGCCGTCCGCCCAGTCTTGTGCACCTTTTGTGCACCGACCGAACCACGATCCGCCACACTGAACGCGCGCCGAATCTCTGTGCGTGCGCACCGAGCCTCAGTGAGCAACGGACAGCATCTGGTCGCTGATCTCGGTCGAGAGATAGCGAAAGCTCTGGGGCGGTTGGAAGCCTCGCCACGCAGTCCGGATCGACGAGAGACCGATCTCGCGGCCCAGGCGGCGAGGTGCAGCTACGACCAAGCCGTAGGCGGTCGTGCACCCATCGAAGTACGCCTTGTACGCGGCGTAGTCGATCGCGGCCTCCCGACCGTGGAGCCGCCACATACCGAGCGGCGTGAACTCGAGGACTTCAACAACTCGGCAAGTCCCAACCACTGCACACCTTGGGCTCGATGCGTAGATCAGAGCGTCAGTCGGGATTTCGATGCGCGGGCGCGTTCGTCGGAGCTCGATCGTCTTGGAACCATCGAGGATTGCGTCTGCGTACCGCGGTTTCAGCGAGAGCAGGAGGCGGCGGTCTGGGTCGATCATCGTGGCGGTTTCCCGATCTGGTAGAAGGATGCGAACACATGTTCGCCTACGAGCTTGGTTGTTTGCAAGTATCCGTTGCCGCCGATCGCCGGAAAGACACGACGAGCTTGCGACATTGAGATAGCGATAGTGAAGGTCTCGGTACGTGAGAACACGAGCGCAGTGATCTCGCCGCCCGGCCGGTGATGAACTTCCTCGACGTCATCCTGACGATAGATGCCCTGCGAACCGAACCGCCGATGCAGCGTTCGAGGACGCCCCGTGACGGCGGCCTCGAGCCAGGACGCTGCGCGCATGCCGCCATTGCTGCCCCCGCCGGAGACCCACCACAACAAGCGGGCAGGGGCGACTATCTTCCGGTTGAGGCTTCGGTAGTACACGTGCTCGCGAGCAAGTCCCAGCGGGCTCGGCCGACGGAGAAGCTCGCCCTGAGGTGGCTCATCGTCGAAGAGCGCTCGCGCCCAAGCCGGTTGGATGGGAACGATGTAGGTCGGAACGTTCCCGCCGAAGATCTTCAACGGCCAGAGCACGCGTTCAAGCTGCGATACCAGGCTGGTGTCGAGGTCGCTCGCTCGCGCCGGTGGGTCGGCTTCTGGGACCGTGTCATGACCAGCGATGACCCCCAACTGGCACCGAGCTCGCCACCCAATCCCTCGGCGACGTACCCCTCGGCCACAAGCGCGGTCTCGAGATAGTCGGGGACCGTTCCTTGAATTTCGACACCAGCCTGCCCCTCGGCGACAGCTTCCTCCCGGAGGAGGTGGAGCAGCTGGCGAGCAAAGGTCACTCGGTGCCTGTCCGCACGAACCCGCAGACAGTGACAGACCAGCCACCGGCCTTTGATCGACGTCGCAGCGACGACGATCGGCGCAGCCTCCGCGGGCCCGAGTTCCCAGAGCCGAGCGCCGCTGGAGACTCCGCCGGCGACACGGCCGAGCTCGCGGTGCACATCGGACGTCTTCTCCTGGATGGCATGGTCGGTGAACGGATTGAGATCTCGCTTGCTCGGCAGGGCGGTGGGATGCCGGATCTCAAGCTCCGATTCTCGAAGCGCTGCCGCCTGATAGTTGAGTTCGAACTGGTCCGTGTGAACGTCGAGAGTGAGCTCAAGGGGCGTCACTACTTGTAGCCCCGTGATCGCCTCGATTGCATCTCGATGCGAGATCAACTGCCCGTCACGCGTGACGAAGTAGCGGGCGCCGCCCGCACTCGCCTGCGCCAGCTGCTGCCGGTCGCCGGCCTCGATAGACGACTGTGCGAGAACCTGGGTGAGTTCGGCGTACAGCGGTCGCGATTCCTCAGCCGACGATGAGAGGCGTGGGAATCGCGACGTCGTGCCTCGAAGACCTGAGGTGCGTTCCGTCGCCTCCTCGATCTCAGTGATGAGGTGACCGGTGAGTACGAGGCTGAGGCTGTCCATGAGCCAAGGCTCCCCCAGCGCGATCGACTCGATGAACTCGCTCCGGGGCTCGACGATGTCGCGGAACACGTTCGTGTCGATCACTGCGACTGGCGTCTCGTCATCCTCGGCGACGTAGGTGAATAGCGTGAGTTCGTTGACCGGCCGCCACCAATGAATGAGGCGAGCCCGTTCACGACCGCGCCCCCGCCGACTGCCCGTGCGCTCGAATCCGAGCGAGGGCCATCGACCATGTGCCGGGTAGTCCGCTCGGCACCAGGCAGCGAGTCCGGGAGCGTACGGGTGCCGCGCGCAGACCGAATCGACGAGTCGGTCTGCGTGCCCAACGCCCCGGTGTTCAACATCAACACAGAGGTGAACGAGGACGAGGACGCCAGTGCGCTTGCGAACGCGATAGATGACGTACGCAGCGACCTCGTCATTCTCCATCGACGCAAGAATGCGACCCTCGGCGGCGAAGAGCCGGAAGGCCTCGTAGGGGAGTTGCCCGAGGGTCTTCTGATGACGCTTGCTCAGTTCGATAATGCCGTCGACCGACGCCGCGGTCACATCCACGATCTCGCCGTCACAGGGCATGCGAACCCGATCCCACGCCGCAAACGTACGCCACGCCGGTGCGTCTGGACGGGACACTGTCGGCAGGGAATAGTCCGTGGTGGCCGCCGAGTCGGCGCATGCCTCGTCGGCGACCACCCGGCTCGCACGGTCAGGCTGCCTGACCTTCGTCGCCTCTGACCAGCAGGAGGAAGAGGTCAAAGCGGGTGATCCGCTTGCACCTTCCGAATTGCTTGCAAGGGAGCGTTCCGTTGTCGGCCAGCACGTATGCGGTGCTGCGCGACACCCTGATTTCCTTGGCTACTTCCCCGAGCAGAAACACGGGGGGACGTTCGTCCCATTTCTCGAGGAACCAGCGCTCCCGCTCAGCCTCGGTCAGTTGCTGCAGATCCTCGCTGGGCTGCTGCGATTCGTCTTCGTTGCTTTCGTGTTCTTGATTCATGAGTTCCTTTCGGAATTGGCCCCACCCGGAAGCGGGACTGCGTCGGCGCTCGATCGAGAGCCGGCAGAGAATTCAGGTTGCTTTCAAGAACCCCCTGCCTCTAACAACGGTCACGCAGCAGCGTGATTTCGTCGCCTCGTCTGAGATTTCTTGTTCGGACCGGCCCGCGAGGGCCTGGTCAACGCTCGGACGAGTACCGGCGGGCGATGAGGCTCTCTGAGTCTCCATACCCTCTAACGGTCACTCAGGTTCAACAATCCGTCGCCGTTCTCAGATTTCTCGATCCGGCGCTGACCCCCGACGTCGCTCCCCGACCGCGTGTCCGCTGTTCGACTCGACGTACGGCCGTCGACGCTCGTCGAACACCTCCCAACCTGAGCCGGCGGCAGTACGGCCGAAGGTCAGGCGCCCGACCTCACCGGAGAGCCCCCACCGCTTGCTGCGCTGCCCACCGGTCGCCCGGATTCGCTTCGGCCCACTTCGTCTCCTCGTCGGTGAGCTGCTCCAGGAAGCCGAACCTGGTTCTGACCGCTCGGACCCAGCCATCGACATCGACCGGCTTGGTGAGATAGCCAATCTGCTCGGAGGCGAACGATGACTCCGCACGCGCTGCAAGGACATCGGTGGCCGCAACCGGTTTGGTGCCAAGTCCGTCGTCGACGATGTCGAAGTAGCACTTCAGCACCCACAGCCGCCGAACGAGAGCCTCGTCGAACGGTCGCCCCGCACACCACGCGAGGTCATATAGGTCACGAGCGAGACTTGCCCGCCGATATCGCGCCAGCTTCTCCGAGATCTGTTCTTCGAGCGCCATCACCGGGATGCTCTGGATGGCGACGTCGTAGCGCTTGTGGATCGGGAGCGGTATCGGCGGCTCCGCGACGGATGGCAGCCACAACCCCCGCGTCGACAAATCGACCTTCGCTGCGAGGCCCGGACGACCGAACGGCGTATCGACCACGAGGTCGGCGCGTCGATCACCGTCTCGGTTGCGGAGTGTGAATCCGAATCCGTCGATCTCTGCGCCGTCGAGGGTGTCGAGCAAGAGCGCAGCCGTTGCTTCGTCTTCGACGGCGAAGTCGAGATCGGTCGAGAACCGGCCAGCGTTCCCGGCACGACACTTGCGCAATGCGGTCCCGCCTTTCAACACCACGCCGAGATCGAACACACCGTGCAACTGGAGGAGCGCTATGGCGTGGTCCTGCGCGATGTCGAGCAGGGCTGGATCGCGGCCGCCGGAGCGCCCCTGATAGTGCTGGGAGAGATAGCCCTCGGTGATCCTCATGCGTGCGGCGATTCGGTGGTTGCCTTGATCGACCACCAGGTCGGAAACACGTGATCAATGACCTCGAAGTCGCCGTAGTACTTCGACGGCATGTCACGCGGCCCGAGGTGGAACGGCCCACCACCCGGAGGAGCGAACGACATCAGCTCGGTGGCCGATTCCTTCTCGCCTCCCCGGAACAACAAGTAGCTGACCCGCGCCCACCCGCTTCGGGGTTGATTGGACAATTCAGCACGCAACGCTTCGACCGAGCCCTGAGACACCGCCGCGGCAAGCCACTCGCTCACGTTCGGCCAATCCCGATACTGGTCCGGCCGCACCCCCATGAACGCGAGCAGCGTCGCCACCGACCAGACGGGCACCCCGTCGTTGTCGACGACTTCATCGACCGCACGCCAACGCACGATGCGAAAATCACTCAGCGATCGCGGAACGCTGACCCCCGGCTCGAGCGCGATTACGTGGCGATCTGGGGAACGGGTCGACAACCCGTGAAGCCACGCAGCCGACTCCGCGGCGACCGCCACGTCGATCGGACGGGTAGCGAGACGAGCTCGCAACTCGATGAACGGATCACCACCTCGCCACGCACCGGCCCGGGCGCCCGGGGCGAACTCCCACGCGCCCGACGTCCGAAGCGGCAGCAGCCACCCGCGCTCGCGCAACATGCGCGCAGCGTTCACGGCCGATGTCGGCGACTCCGTCTCGGCGACGATGTCTTGGATCATGCTGAGCGTGACCAACGCCGGCTGGTCGAGTTCGAGCGCCTCGAGCACGGGCGCGACGGAACGCGGGACGCTCCGTGAGGTCTCTGCAGCCCGAACCGAGTCAGTCATCAGAGCACCACTCTAGACCTGTATGAGTCCGAAGCGTGCTTCGCTGGACAATTTCGGGAGGGGCCCACAACTGCGATCCCCATGCCCGCTGGCGTTCAGGGGCGGTCGAGTATCCATGTTCGCAACAGCCCCGCCGCTTCCTCGCGATCGCTTCCACCGAGGTCGAGGAGATCGATCAACATCTGCGTCGGATCGGCGAGCGGGATCTCCGGACCGTCGGCGCGCAGCTTGACGCTCGTCGCCCAGCCCATGACCGCTTCGTCGGGCGGCTGCCGCACGAAGATGTTCGCCGCGTCTCGGCCGTCAGCCTCGACCGCACCAAGTCGATCCGGCTCGATCCAGTCGTGCGTGTAGAGCACGACGACAGACGGGTGGCGCCAGGGCGCGACGAGGTCGGGCCCAACGTCGGCGGAAACCACCACGGCTTCGTCGAGGGTCGCGGCTCTCTCCGCGACCGCCGACACCGGATCGAGGCTGTAGAGGTACCGAGTCGACACTGACGACTGATCGAACTCGTCGACGAACCGATCGAGCAGCGCGGCACGGTCGACAACGAACCACTCCCTCCCCTCCTTGGCCGTCAGTTCGAGATCGCGCAACGCCGTCAGGATCTGCGACATCCTCGGTTGGCTGACGCCGACCTTCTTGGCGAGGTCCGTGACGGTCGGCAAGCGGGGTGTCTCGCGGCCATCCGATCAACGTGCGAATCGTTCGCGCTACTCCCTGCGCCGCCGGGCAGACGGCGCGTTCGACGCGGTTCGGCGTTGGCGAGTCGGTGAGGCGCTGGGAGATCACGACGCCTTTCGCCCGCAGGTCGAGGTTGCCCTCGGCATCAGCCCACGACCACCCGGTCGTTCGAAGCCGCTCTCCCAATGCGACGGACACGAACGGAACGACGAGCAGCGGCTCGCCGTACTCAGAGATCAGCCCTCGCGTGACGTCGAGTCGCTTCAACTCATTCGGGTACGGCGCCCGGTCGCGACACTCCGCTGCGAACCGGCTGTCGACCCCCTCGGCGCGCAGCTCCACGACCGCGTCGAGTCGCTCGCCGGACCCCGCCGCCACCTCGCGTTCGACGTCGACACTCAACCCCAGTTGGCCGTAGGTGGCGCACCACGTCCATCAGCATGTCGCTAGTATAAGCACCGTGCCGATTGTAGCCTATCTCGCTTATAGCGCTCCGGCGCTCGATCGTCCGTTGTGTCCGTCCAGTCCGGCCCCGTGTTGCCAGTACATAGTTCACACCCTGGCACTATGAAGTGCTGGACATCGCCGGCGACCGGCCGCATGGTGCACCCATGGTCGCCTCAATCGGACGCATCACCGCCGGAACCGGCTACGAGTACCTCGCCAAGGAAGTCGCCACGTCGAAGCACGACTACTACGCCGGTCGAGGCGAGGCGCCCGGCGTCTGGAAGGGGTCCGGGCTCGCCGAGCTCGACCTCCACGGCCACGTTCGCGAGCGCGACATGGAAGTCGCTCTACGGGCGGTTCGTCGACCCTCGAACGAGCGGCGACGAGGAGGTCGTCCTCGGCCGCCGAGTGACCGCCACGGGTGATGCACGCGGGAACGCCACGCGAGCATGTCGCCGAACCGCTGGCAGCTCTCGACGTCACGTTCTCGCCGTCGAAGTCGGTCTCCGCGCTGTGGGCTGCGCACCCATCCGAGAGTGTGCGAGTGAGCGTCATCGAGTCCCACGAGGCTGCGGTCGCAGCCGGGCTCGCCTACCTCGAAGCGAACGCCAGCCACACCCGGTCCGGCGCGGGAGGGCTGCGCCGCATCGAGTCGAGCGGGTTCATCGTTGCGAAGTTCCGTCACCGGACCTCTCGGTCCACGGCACCCGGCGACCGGGTCGGCGACCCACAGCTCCACAGCCATTGCGCGATCCTCAATCGGGTTCGAGGCGCCGACGGCAGCGTGGCGCACACTCGACTCGAAGGCGATCTACCGACACGCCCACGCCGCGGGCGCCCTGTACGGAGCAGTGCTCGAACGCGAGCTCACCAACCGGCTCGGCGTCGAGTGGATCACGCCTCGGAGCGACGAGCGAGTACCGATGCGCGAGATCACCGGGATGCCCGAGTCGGTGATCGCTCGCTGGTCGTCGCGACGTCGACAGATGATGGCGACCTATGAACAACTGGTCGAGGACTTCCGCGACCCGCTGCCACCGCTCCCCCACTCGCGCCGAGGAAGCGCGTCTCAAAGACCAGGCGACCATCGAGTCACGCGAACGCAAGTCAGGTGGCATCAGCGATCTCCACACCGAGTGGACGTCCACGCTCGGCGGCGACGAACGCGGAGCGATCGAGGGCACCGTGGGACGAGTCGAGCCCGACGCCGTCACGGGCGGGCGTCTCGCTGCCGACGACCCACAGCTTCGAGCGCGTGTGATCGGTTCGCTCGAGTCGCAGCGGTCGTGGTGGACGCGGGTTCACGTCTACGCCGAGGTCGCCAAGTGGATCGACACGCCGACTCACGAAGCAATCGAGCTGGTCGTCGAACGGGCGATGCTCGACTGCGTCTGCCTTGAACCCGATCCCGACCCGGAGTACGCACACCTCGACGCAACCAAGTTCTCGTCGCAACGCATCCTCGACGCCGAGGCCGAAGTGCTCGACGCCGCGCACGAGTCATCGTGGGTGATCGCACCACACCCGGCCGACCACCTCGGCGACGACCAGGTGCGCGCCGTCGAAGCGCTCACGGCGAAGCCGCATCGAGTGGCAACGATCATCGGACCTGCGGGCGCCGGCAAGACCACGATGCTGAAGTCGGTCGCCGAGTCATACCGCCGGGCGAAGCGTGACGTGTGCGTGCTCGCACTCGCCGCCAACGCCGCTCGTGTCGTCACCGACGAGACCGGACTGCCGGCCGACACCATCGCCTCATGGCAGAAGGGCAATCGAACACTCCCCCGCCATGGACTCGTTCTCGTCGACGAGGCGTCGATGGTTCCGACACTCACACTCCGAGACCTCGTCCGAGCCGCGCACGCCAACGGCAGCCGACTTGCGCTCGTCGGCGACTACGCGCAGATGGGTTCACCAGAAGCCGGCGGCCTGCTCCGCGACCTCGCGGCACTGCCGTCCGCCACCGCGCTCACCTCCGTGCGCCGCTTCCGCGAACGATGGGAGCGACGAGCAAGCGTTGGCCTGCACGAACGCCAACCCGAGACCACCATCGACTACTTCGACCACGGCCGAATCATCGAGACGACCAGCGAGTCGAGCCACGAATCGATCGCAGCCGCATGGCATCGCGACGAAGAAAGCGGACTCCACTCCGTGATCGTCGTCGACACCAACACCGAAGCCGCCGACGTCTCCGCGACCTGCCAGGAACTGCTCGACCGAGAGGGCCGCCTCGGCTCGGCGGTTGGGGTCGGCGCCGACCACAACGAGTTCCGCGTCGGCGACCAGATCCAGACGCGAGACAACACGAGCCGACTCGCCACGAGCGACGGCCGACGAGTGCTCAACCGCGATGTCTGGACCGTGACCGGATGCCGAGAAGACGGAGCAGTGATCGCCAAGCATCGCCGCCGACGAACGACCGTTGCGATCACGCCCGACTACCTCGCAACGCAGACCGTCCTCGCATACGCCTCGACGATCGCTGGCGCACAGGGCCGCAACACCGACACCGGCCACGTGCTGGTCACCCCGCGAACGAACGCAGCATCGCTGTACGTCGGCATGACCCGCGGCAGACGGAGCAACCACGCCCACGTCGTCACCGACGGCCACGACCACGACGAACTCAACCTCGGCCACAAGAGCGGCTTCCACGGTTTCGCCGACGCCATCGCTCGCCAGCCAGACGGCGACACGTCGGCGACCACCGTCCGGAACAACTGGGCTGCCGGCGAGACGAGAGCGGTCTGCAGCCCGCAAGCGCGACCAGGCCGAGGTCTACGTCCGCAAGCTGTGGGAGAACACGAAGCTGTCGTTCCCACCCGCTCGGCTCTCCCAGCTCGCCGATCACGACGACGACATCGTTCGCGTCCTCGCGTGTAGCCCGCAGTCGGCTCCTGCTGCGGTCAGCGCTGCGACGGCCAGAACGGACTGGAACCGAGTTGGGGCTGGCTCTCAGTTCCTGTCGCTACTCACCACAGACGGCCAATTGGTCGTGCCTGTCGAAGTCGCCGCTGACTGGCGCCGAGCTGAGCTGACCCGGGAGTAGCCATAACTCCGGCGCTCCAGGAGAAGCCGACTTGGTTCAGCTGGCTTCGAGGTGAGCTGCCCGCTTCGCGGCCAGAACGACAAGATCCTCGTCTCGATCATCGGCGATCCAATCCGCTGGGGTTCGGTCGTCGAGCTCCGGTTGCGGGCTCGTCGCCCATGCTGCAATCGTGAACGGCGACACGTCGGCGGCAACCTCTGCGAACGCCATCAGGATCCGCCGCGCGACCGGGCGCACCGACGACCGAGCGCCCTCCGCATGGAACTGCCAAGCCGGGTAGCGGTTGGTTCCAAGGCCCGGAAGTGCAAGGACGCTGCCTTCCTGCGATTGTGTGTCGAGGGCAGCTCCACTGACCCCGAGCAGGCCGAGGACGCGATCCGTGTCGAACGTCTCCCCGACCCGTCGGTCCCACGCGTCAGCCACGCGCTTCGGGCTGCGGTCCTCGACATCCACAATCCCACGGTACCGGCGCCCCGTCTGCGGCCGTGAACAGCGGCCCGCCGCCGCGATTATGGGCGTTCCAGGCAATGCCATACGTGCCGCTATGGGCGGGTCCGCAGCGTCCCGCGCAACGCGAATATGGGCGGGCCGGGACTACTCGGCCTTGACTGCCTGACCGTACCGCTGACGGGCCGCCTCCCCCGACGTGCCGACCATGGCTCCGATCGAGGCCCATGAGTGTCCTTCGTGTCGGGCGCGAACCACTGCGTCGCCAAGGTCTCGCTCGGCCGCGGCACGAGCCAGGAACGCATCTCGAACGACGCGCAGCGCTGTGGCGTCGCGAAGGTCCTCGGGCTCTGCCTGCTCGAAGCGGGAGGCGAGCTCGTCGGCGTGGTCGATGATCTCCTGGGCGGTGCGTGGCATTGGAATCACCTGAGGTACTTCGGTCGGGCCGGCATGGCGTGGACGATGATGGGACCGTCGGCGCTGTCGATCACGCCGACTTCGAGGAGGTTGCCGGCGGTGTCGGCACCAACGAACATCACGAAGCCGTCGTCGAGATCGTCGACGAACATCGGATGGTTGAACGCGTGGAGCATGTCGTTGTCGTGGATGCCGTGCTTGCGGGCGCTGGTTGCGATCAGCGGCGCATCCACAGCCACAAGTTAGCTTGCTATCGGGCGGATCGCAAGTTGCCTTGCGTCCGGTCGAGCACGATGCCGGCGGTTCAGTGTGTCGGGCAACCGACACGCCGCATCTTTCCGAGCACCTCGCCGAGCGCCGAGGTGCCGAACCCGGGTGGGTTTCCGGGTGCCGGCGGTCGAACGTTATGCGTGTCCGGGACACACTCGCTCTGTACTCGCACTTGCTCAGCTCGGTCGACTACCGGGTCCTCCGGGAGCTTGATAGACGCCGCTCCGGATTCAGCTGGACTTCGATGCCACGAGGTACTCGACGGTCTGGGGGACCCGTACCCCGACGTTCTCGTCGACGAACGGCTCGAGCGCGCGCGAAGCGCACGGCTCACATCGTCGACACCGCGCTCTTTGACCGCCGTGTACGCGGGGCCTGACGCGAGCGCAGCTCGAATCTCGAAGTCCACATCAGGGCCCTCCATCACGAACTCGACTCGGGCGCGACCGCCGGGCTCGAGCCCGGCAGCGACGCACATCTCCTCGACCCGTCCATCTGCAGCAATGCTGCCCATGCCCGCCATCGTCGAACGTTCATGCTTTGACGCAGGGGCAACCGCCAACCCAAATCGAAGCCGTCGGCGCGTCCAAGAGATCCGCGGGCCAGAAGCTGATACCGAGACGCCCGCCGGGCTTCAGAACCCTCGCGGCCTCGACCAGCGCATCCGGAGTGTTCCCCCAGATCCCGCGAAAGCTCGTCGCAGCATCGAACGACTCGTCGCCCCAGGGCAAGTTGTGCATGTCGCCGGTGCGAAAGTCGGCCTCGGGAGAACGCGCCCGGGCGATTGCCACGAGACGATGCGAGGCGTCGATTCCACTGACCGTGGCGCCCCGTTGGTCCGCGATCTGGGCAGCCAGCCCCGACCCGCACGCCACGTCCAGATATCGGTCCGCCGGTCCAACTCCGAGAGCTGACAGCACGGCCTCGTACTCGGGTCGGAATCGCGGTTCGCTCGTATAGGCCCACACACCCGCCGCATTGCCCCAACCCTCATCAACCATCTCCCACGTCATAAGTGCACACTAGGGACTTGGCGATCCTCGCCGAGACGCCCCACGAACTGGGTTGAGGATGGCGGCGTCAACGAAGTAGGGGCGCTCGGTATTCGCAGCAGCCACGACGCCTCGCCCCCATCCGAGAACCGGCCAGAGGAGAGCGGCTCCGTCGGTGACGCAACCGAGCGAACGATCTGATCGGGTTCCGCTGCTCGGTACGTGCCGAACCCGGACGGGTCCGAGCGCGGTCGAGTTTCGTGTATGGGTGGGCCGCTGTAGCGCGCGAAGTGGCCCAACTTCGCCGATTACTCGGCGTGGGCGGTGCCGCCGCGCGCTGCGAGGACACGTTCCGCTCGGGAGGATTGGGCGTGACCTTGATCAGGTCGGTGCGAACACGGTCGTGTTGCCAGCGGTCCCGACGACGGATCGGGTCAGAGAACGGCGGTCAGCGCGCTGCGCATCACACTGCGGTCGGGTGTGCGACCGGTCCAGTACTCGACGCCGATGACGCCTTGTCCGACGAGCATTTCGACACCGTCGACGGTGTCGCAGCCGATCGTGCGTGCATGTCGGAGCAAGTGCGTGTCGGTCGGATTGAAGACGACGTCGGCAACGATGGCAGCCCGGTCGCAGGTCGCGAAGATCGAGCGGAAGTTCGGCGTCGACGTTCGGATACAGACCGACCGAGGTCGCGTTGATCAAGACGTCGGTGCTCGCCGGAATCCGGTAGTGGTCCCCGAGCGAGGTCGCCTCGACGCGAAGCTGCCGGGAATGCAGCGCCCACGAGCGCTGCGAGGTCGTGCGCCGCGTTCGGTGTCTCGGTTGACGATGCGGAGCCGGGCGATCCCTGCGACCGCAAGCTCGACGGCGATGGCGCGGGCGGCACCACCGGCTCCGATCATGGTGACCTCGGATCCGAGCGGGTCCAGTCGTCGGCGGAGCGCCTGCGACGAAGCCCTTGCCGTCGGTGTTCTCGCCGATCAGACGGTCGCCTCGCCGAACCACGCAGTTGACCGCTTGCATCACGGCGGCCGATTCACCGAGTTCGTCGAGATGCTCGATGACCGCGACCTTGTGCGGAATCGTGCAGTTGAATCCGGCGAACCCGAGGGCTCGGATGCCCTCGAACTGCGTCTGCGAGATCGCTCGGGGCCACCTCGAGGGTGACGTAGCGCCAGTCGAGACCCAGCGATGAGTAGGCGGCTTCGACCATCACCTGGGTCGGATTCTCGGCAACGGGCTGTCCGATGCACGCGGTGATCGGGACGAGAAAGCTGTGCGTCATGTGAGTCGGTCCGAGGTGGGCGGGTCGGTCGGCCGAATTTCTCCTGAGCCGCGCTCGGTGATCGCGCACGTGAGTATCGCCTTGGTCGGCGAACTGCGTTCGCCGGCGATCCGGGCGAAGAGGATCTCCGCTGCTCGTCGCCCCAAGGCCAACGGCTGCTGCGGGACGGTGGTTATCCCCGGATCGATCACGTCACCGAGTTCAACGTCGTCGAATCCAATCTGTGCGATCGTCTCATGGAGGCCGAGATCGTGGAGGGCCTCTGCGCAGCCGACGGTCACGAAGTTCTGTGCCGAGAAGATCGCGGTGGGTGGATCAGGCTCCTTCAGGTATTTGCCGATCAACTCGCGCCACTCGGCCGGGCGAAGTCGGTCCTGAACGATCCGACGCTCCTCGACGGCGATGCCAGCAGATTTCAATGCGTGCTCGTATCCTGCCCGTCGGAGTCGAGACGACGAGATCTCGGGGAAATCGCCGAAGAATGCGATGTCGCGATGTCCGTGATCGATGAGGTGTTCGGTTGCGATGATCGATCCGTTCAGATGGTCGGTCCGCACGAGGTCGGCAGTCAGGTCGTGTGGCTCGAGGTCGACGAACACCACGGGTGTGCCCCGCTCGACTTCGGTCTTCAGGACGCCATTGCTTGAGCCCTCGGGGACGACGATCAGCCCGTCGACCCGTCGAGAGGTGAATGCGTCGATGAGCTGATTCTCGCGGTCTTTGTCGCCGTCGGTACTGCCCGACATGACGATCGAGTCGTGCGCTCTCGCCACCTCCTCGATGCCGCGCAGCACCGACGAGAAGAACGGGTTGGCGACGTCGACGATCACGAATCCGATGGCGCCGGTACGAGTGCCGCCCTGGCGAAGACGCCGGGCATGCTCGTCGGGTCGGTACCCGAGGTCCTCGACAGCGGCCTCGACGCGCCCAACGAGGTCGTGGCTGACACCTCCTTCGTCATTGATCACGCGAGACACCGTCTTGAAGCTGACGCCGGCCCGCTCGGCCACGTCACGCATCGTTGGTCGCCTCTGTTGCACCACGTGGTCCGCCCTACCCTGCTGTTACGAGATCTGCGAACACAGAGTCGGGCACCGGAGTTTCACATACCGCAGTCTCTACTCATGCCGACAACGTTGTCAAGAGTGCACTGCTCGCTCTTGACAACGTTGTCGGGATCGGCGTACTGTCTCATCTTGACAACGTTGTCACCCAGACAGCGTGCTTCATTCCTGAGGGGGAATCATGAACAGTTCACCATTCCGAGGTCGTCGGATTGCCGCGATCGCGACCGCAGCAGCGCTCGTCTTCGCAGCCTGCGGCAGCGACGACGACTCGAGCGGTGACACCACCGCAGACACCACCGCAGACACCACCGCAGCCGAGACCGACACGACCGAAGCCGCCGCTGGCGAGGGCGAAGCCGAACCGGCGGGCGACGGCGAGGTCGGCGTCTCGCTGATCCTCAAGAACCTCTCGAACGCGTTCTTCGTGTCGATGGCCGACTCCGCCCAGGAAGAAGCCGACGCGCTCGGCGTCAGCCTGACCGTGGCTGCCGGCCAGGAAGACGGCGACACACAGAGCCAGATCGACGCAATTGAGGCCGCCGTCGCCCGCGGTGACGCCGGCATCCTGATCACGCCGAGCGGCGACGCAGTCGTGCCCGCACTCGAATCAGCGCGTGACGCCGGCCTGTACACGATCGCACTCGACACGCCGCCGAATCCGGCGGACGCGGTCGACATCACGTACGCGACCGACAACTACCTCGCCGGCCAGCTGATCGGTCAATGGGCCGCCGGCACCCTCGCCGGCGAGAAGGCGACCATCGCCATGCTCGACCTGTTCAACGATCAGGTCGTCTCGGTCGACTACCTCCGAGACCAAGGATTCCTCAACGGCATGGGCATCATCGACGAGGTCGACACGTCCGGCAACGGCAACGAGCCGGCCACCGGCAGCTACAGCGGCGGCGAGTACGAAGTGGTCTGTCACGAACCGACCAACGGTGCCGTCGACGGTGGCCGCACGGCCATGGAGACCTGCCTTGCGCAGAATCCCGACGTCAACGTGGTCTACACGATCAACGAGCCGGCTGCCCAGGGCGCTTTCGACGCGCTCACCGCCGCAGGCAGCTCTGACGGCGTGATCATCGTGTCCGTCGACGGTGGATGTGACCCGGGCTTGCGGCTCGTCGAGGAGGGCGTCATCGGCGCCACGTCGCAGCAGTACCCCGGTGCCATGGCCACGCTTGGTATGGAAGCGATCAAGACGCTGGCTGACGGCGGGGAACCGCCCGCAGTGACCGAAGGCCTCGACTTCTTCAACACTGGCGTCGCACTCGTGACCGACAACGCGGTCGACGGCGTCGAGAGCATCTCGGTCGCCGAAGGCAGCGAGATCTGCTGGGGTTGATCTGACGCCTGATCCCGGCGGCGTCTCTTCATTTCTCCGGCCGGATCACAATTGAACACATCTGCAACGATGACGGGGCGGTCAGTAGACCGACCGCCCCGTCATCGTGCAGAACGCATACACGTTCACCGGGTCCGCTGCGACGGCGCGACCATCATTGTCCGGGGGGGACACATGACCAACACCGACGACGCAACACCGGCACCGCCCATTGACGACGCCACCGGGCTCCTCAGCCAGTCGAGGACGCCGCTCGACCAACTTCAGCACGCGCTGCACCGTTACCCGGTGCTCAGCCCGGCGCTCGTGCTGCTGTTCTCGGGGATCGTCTTCACCTTCCTCGGCGACGGCCGATTCCAGCAGCCGAGCACGATCGGCATCATGCTGCAGCAGACCGCCGTACTCGCAACCTTGGCCATCGGCCAAACCCTGATCATCCTCACCGCAGGCATCGACCTGTCCGTCGGAACGGCGATGATCTTGGTGCATCTGGTGATGGCCCGGATGGTCGCGTTCGGCGCAACAGTCCCGATCGTCGGGTGGGTGATCGAACCAGTCCCCCCAATAGTCGGGCTCCTACTGGGATTGCTGCTCGGGCTGTCCCTCGGCGCAATTGCCGGTGGGTTGGTCACGAAGTTCGCCCTCCCGCCGTTCATCGTCACACTCGGGCTCTTCTACGTTTATCAGTCACTTGGCAACGTGTACAGCAAGGCGCAGACCACGCCGAAGGAGCTGCTCGGTGACAATCCCGAAACCCGCGACGTCGCTGAAGGGCTGTTGCTCGTGCTCGGGCGTGGCATCTCGATCGGCTCGATGCGCATCACCGCAGGGGTGCTCCTCGCACTCGTGCTCTACGTCATCTTCGGCTACATCATGTCGAGCACGGCATGGGGTCGACACGTCTACGCGACCGGCGACGACGCAGAAGCGGCACGACTTGCGGGAATCAACACACGGAACGTGCTGATGAGCGTCTACATGGTCGCCGGCCTTTTCTACGCCCTCGGCGGCTGGGTCCAACTCGGCCGCTCGCTGTCAGCATCGAGCAACGCGGCGACCGACATCAATCTCGAGACGATCACCGCCGTCGTGATCGGCGGCACCAGCCTCTTCGGCGGCCGTGGCCGGCTCGTCGGCACGCTGATCGGTGCACTCATCGTCACCATGTTCGACACCGGACTCAGCCTCGCCGGCGTGGATGCCTTTTACAAGAACCTTGCGATCGGCCTGTTGATCTTGTTCGCCGTCGCACTCGACACCTGGATCCGAAAGGTCGGCAAATGAGCGAGCACCAGGACACGAGTATCGACAATGGAAGCGACGTCGCAGCGGGTCGCGATGCGAGTGCCCAGCCAGTGCTCGAAGCCCGAGGTCTCGTCAAACGGTTCGGTCGTGTGACCGCGCTCAGCGGTGCAGACCTCGAGCTCTATCCCGGAGAGGTTCTCGCCGTGATCGGCGACAACGGTGCTGGCAAGTCGTCGCTCATCAAGTGCTTGTCGGGTGCCATGATCCCCGACGAAGGCGAGATGTTTCTCCACGGGGAGCGCCTGGTCCTCAAGGGTCCTCCCGACTCCCAGGCGGCCGGCATCGAAACCGTGTATCAGACACTGGCAGTGGCCCCCGCCCTCGACATCGCCGAGAACATGTTCCTCGGACGCGAGAAGCGCCAGGCCGGTCCGTTGGGAACGGTCTTGCGAAAGGTCGATCGTCGAGGCATGCGGCGTGACGCGAAAGCGGCGCTGGACGAGCTCGGGATCGGAACGTTGCAGGACATCACCCAAGCTGTCGAAACACTGTCCGGTGGCCAACGTCAAGCAGTTGCGGTGGCTCGGGCTGCCGCCTTCGGGAGCAAGGTGGTCATCCTCGACGAGCCGACAGCGGCCCTCGGTGTGAAGGAATCCGGTCAGGTTCTCCAGCTCATCCGAGACCTGCGCGACCGAGGGCTTCCGGTAATCCTCATCAGCCACAACATGCCCCACGTCTTCGAGGTGGCCGACCGCATCCACATCCAGCGGCTCGGCAAGCGCGCCACGGTCGTCACTCCCGAATCACACACGATGGCCGAGGCCGTTGCGATCATGACCGGCGCTGCCGCGGCATGATCGCGTCGCCTCCGTGACGCAGCAGCACATCCGTGCGGATGCGGTAGGTGTGTGGATCCGCCGGCAAGCGTTCGCGTCCGACCGATACCTGGTGGGCCTGACCGGCGCGCCGGGCAGCGGGAAGTCGACGCTGGCATCGCAGTTGTCGCGGGAACTTGCTGCGCCGGTGGTCCCGATGGACGGCTACCACCTTCCGAACACCGTGCTGGACGAGCGAGGCCTGCACGCGGTCAAGGGCGCGCCGGAGACGTTCGCCGCAGCCGACTTCGTCGAGGCCATCGCTCGCCTCCGCGTTGCTCGTGACGACGTCTGGCTTCCGTCGTTCGACCGAACAATCGATGAACCGGTTGCGGACCAGATCCGGGTCAGAAAGACGGACCGCATCGTCCTCGTCGACGGCAACTATCTGCTGCTTCCCCTCGACCCGTGGGAGCGACTCGTCCGCGAGTTCGACGCCGTGCTGTTCCTCGACGTCGACGATGATGTGCGCATCGAGCGACTAGTCGAACGGCACGTCCAATTCGGCAAGCCGCGCGACGAAGCGATCGACTTCGTCCGCACGTCCGACGAACCGAACGCCGCGTTGATCCACGAGACGCGCCACCGGGCGGACGTCATCGTCACCGACCTCGGCTGAAGTCACCGCGCAAGTCCAGTGCCTTGGTGGTGCTGGCGAACACTCTCGATGTGCGCGGGTGGAGCAGGCAGTCCGTGCGGCGCGGCTCGAATGGAGTCGATCAGACCAAGACAGCGAGACGCTCCTGAACCTCCTCCATCGCGACGGTGACTACGCCGGATGCCTCCTCAGGTGCTTCTGCTTCGACGAATACCTGATCCACGTCGAAAAGGCCTGACAACCCGATCTCCCGTCCGGAAACGCTCATGCTCGCTCCCATGTCTGGCCGCCCAGATCCGGCATACGTGCGGACCGAAGGTCCGGGCAGGAGCGCACATAACGCGAGCGCCGTAACCCGAGGTTCAACGTTCATGGACTCAGCGAGCGGTCCCACGGTGTGCGACACCCGGTGGCGTCGCATCTCGTCCGCAACTGGCTCGGTGAGAGCACAGCATCGCAGCGGCGCTGGCCCCATCGAGAGCCATCGAGTAGCTGTCAGGGGACGAGTTCGAATGTGTCTCGGTGCGCTGGTCGGACGACGGCGAAGTCTCGATGGTTCAAGGTCGCCAACGTCGACTGGCCCAACCTTTCGGCGACGGCGATGATCGAGGCGTCAACGAATCCGAGGCCGAGGTCGTCATAGGTCTCGATCAGTTCAAGGCATCGTTCGTAGTCGTCCGCGACGAGATCGATGATATCGAAACGGTCGCTCGTGACGAGGCGGAGAAAGCTCGCTTCTGCGTGAGGGCCGAGGCGATCCTCGATGAGCCATGCCGTCTCGGCAACGACAGGAGCTGCGATGGCGAGATCGGTTCGTTCCGGAGAAGGTCTCCGCACGACTGATGATTCGGTTCGTTGCGATCACCAGCAGCGATAAAGATGCCGGTGTCGACGAGCAGCACGGTAGGTCAGACGCCGCGTGCGAACTTCTTGTCGGCTGCCGCGCTCCGAGCGCTGCGAACATCGAAGGGTTCTGACTCACCGGACGCACCGACGCCGATGAAGGCTTCGAGTGGATCGTCGTCGAGTTCGGCGATGAATCGGTCGACGAGAACCTGCGGGTCGACTCCGCGCCGCTGTGCCGCTGCATCGACACGAGCCGCCGGGCTGCGCGCGATCAATCCTTCGTCGACTGCTTCGGTCAACGCCGCTCGCAACACGGTCCGACAGATCTGCACGGAGCGCTTCGACAACTTGCCGCCAGCGGCAAGTGCCTCGATCCATCCGGCGACATCGTCGCGGTCGAGCATCGACAATTGGATCGCACCGAGCCCGGCTTCGATGTGTGGGATCGCCCAGGCGTACTGCTCCTGAGCCTTCGGTGTGATGTCGGTGCGGCCGGCGACGTAGCGGCGCACGAGCCAGCTCACCGTTCCCTTGTCGGCAACGACGCCCTCGACCTTCATCTCGCGAGCTGCCTTCAACGCTGAGCGCTGGGACTTGTACGTGCCGAGCTGTTTCGGTTTGTGCTTGCCCGTGCCGGTGTCGACTCCATCGACACGAACGACCCACTTGTCGCGCTGCTTGCGGACTATCGGAGAACCCGTTGGCTTCCAGGCCATGACCTACTCCCTCGGTGAAAACCGATCCGAAGTCTGATACATCGCTGATACATGGGCACTTCGACCGGTCGAAGCCAAGTGTGTCACTCCTGGTAGATGTGGTCGGGGTGGGGAGATTCGAACTCCCGACCTCCTGCTCCCAAAGTATGCGACGAAGGCTGCACCCCACTGCACGCGGGGGTGACGGACTGCACCACGTTCGCTGCAAGCTCGATTTCGCGAGCCCGTGCGCTGCACCGTGCTGCACGGCAATGCGCGTGACCGCCGCCCGTGTGCTGCACTCCGCGCTGGCACACCGTGGCATCGAGAGACAGCCACACCAGCACGCGCCGGCAGAAGGTTGTCTGCCGCAGCACCGGTCAACGGCTTCATGAACGGTGAGTAAGAGCTCGCGCTTGGAGGTGAATCGCGTCCGGAACGCTGCCACCGCTTGGCGTGCCAGCTCGTCGAAGGGAACGGGTTGGCCGGATCGGTGAGGCGGAAACGATTCGCCGATGAGCTCAGCAGCTTGTTCTTCGGTCTCCCGGTAGAACGTGATTGTCTGCAGGTCAGTGGCTGCCGCCGATCGCCGGAAGAGCTCGACACCAGTGTCGGTCTCACCAAGCTGACACAAGCAAGCCGAGCCCATCGCAAGGAAGTGGCTGCCCTCCGCGGAGAGGCCCACTCGCGCCATTGCCTGGACGCCAACCAGAAGCGACAACAACGCATCCACCCGACTCGCGGCGCCCGAAGCAGATCGTGCCCCGGATTCCATGACGAAGAGCGCGGACACCGCCAGGTGGGACGTCCATCGCTATGGCTTCGTTGACGAGCGTCAACGCAAGATCCTCGTCGGATGCCTGAGATCACCTCCGGGATCCTCGTTGAGGGCGCGGCGGATCCTGCTGTCACGTCCTATGCGGCGACCGAGAACGCGTGGCAGCTGTTTCTCTCTCCCGGCGACGCTGATGGTGCGCTGCTCGAGGGTGCAGGTGTCGTGGCTCGGAGTTGGGTAGCTGACAGTGTCGTCAACGGCCAGCGAATCCGTTTTGCCTACAGTGATGTGGTCGAGTTCGAGCTCCAGGCGACGCTTCTCCCCGACGGGACGATCAGCGGGACGGTGACGGTCGGGTTCCCGCCCGAGAGTCAGAAGCTGGTACCCATCGAGGGCGACGCCTCAGCTGCGCCATTCCCGGACATCGAGGGCGAGTTCAACGGGACGTGGTCGGAGGACGGGCGGACGCTGACCGGGCGGATCATCGCGGGCTGGATCGACTCGACGTTGGAAGCGGTGCAGACGGGGGTGCAGCCGGCACCGCGGCCCGAGCCTCGGGCGGAGGAGTTCGTCGGCGCGGGACCGTACGGCCTGGAGCAGGGACTGCTGCGGGCGGCGTTCAGCTTCTGCGACGAGGAGCTGGAGCGGCAGGACTGCATCGCTCGTTGCGAGTTGCTCGTCGATCCCGAGTCCTGGGAGCAGGATCCGGGGCGGTTCGCCGAGCGGTTCGTGCAGGCCGCGTTCTGGCTGAACGAGGCGATGGTCCAACGCAAGCCGTTGACGCCGTTTGCGAGCGTCAGTGTCCAGCAGGTGATCTCTCGCTTGGCCAGCGATGTGATCGAGAACCCGGACTCCGTCACGTATCTCGGCGCGTTGGTGCGGTTCTTCAACTTCAACCTGTGGATCCACGGGATCGAGCGATGACGAAGCGACCGGCGTCCGGGATCTTGCTCGCAACTCTGTTTCTGGCCCTGGTGGGTTGTGGCGGTTCGGGCGACAACGCGGAGCTGTTCACCAGCACGTCGACGACCACGCCGGAACGCGGTAGCGACCACCGCGGTCGTGGTGACGACCACGACACCGACGTCGGGACCGTCGACGACCGCGGCCGTCACGACCACGACCGTGGATCCCGACGCGCCGCCAGTCGTATTGGTGGCCCCGGAGGGTTGGGTGACCAACGACGATGGGCTCGTGGTTGCGGAGGTGGCCGAAGAGCTGACCGGCGTCGTCCATTCGGGCTACCGCGTCCTCGATGTCACGACCCAGGAACTCGCGGCATACGTCGACGAAGCCGATGTGTGTCGAGCGTGTTGGCGCGTGATCCCGAGGTGTTGACGATCGCTGGGTTCGAGGCGATGTCGGTCATGTTCATCGAGGAGACGGCCTCGGCGTTCGAGCGCATGCACGTCACCGTCGTCGTCGATACCGGGGAGGGGACCTTCCAGGTGTTCGTGTTCCAGGGGCCGCTCGGCACCTACGCCGACTACGAGGCCACCCTGCTCGACACCCTCCAGCCCGGCCGGTAAGGCGTGCCACCGAGTTCTGGGCAGCTGCGGTAGGGGTCTTAGGACTCTTCCCGCCTGGGGCGGGGTCGGGGAGACTTCACGTTATGCGGGCTGTTCGGTCGACCGCGATGATCGTGGTGGCGGTGCTGCTGGCCGCGGCTGACGGCGAGCGCCCCGAGCCGTGCCCAGAACGAGCTACCCGTTGGCACGAAGCTGCTCGAGGGCGAGATCACCTCCGGGATCCTCGTCGAAGGCCCGACGGGCGTAGATCCCTCGGTCGAGTTCTTCGACTATGAGGCGACCGAGAACGCGTGGCAGTTCTTCCTGTATCCCGGTGACGACCAGGGTGCGCTGCTCGAGGGCGCGGGAGTCGTGGCGCGACGTACCGAGACGGTGAATGTCGAGACCAGCTTCCGGTCGCACAGCGTGTACCGGGACGTCGTCGAATTCGAGCTGGATGCAGTGGTCTCCCCGGATGGCACCGTGCAAGGGTTGGTGAAGGTCCGGTTCCCGCCCGAGAGCCAGTCGCTCGAAGTCCTCGATGGTCCGCCGCAGAACCAGGAACCGTTTGCTGACAAGGAGGGCGAGTTCAACGGGACGTGGTCGGAGTCGGATCGGACGCTGACCGGGCGGATCACTGCGGACTGGATCGACTCCACGTTGGAGGCGAGCCAGACAGGGGTGCAGCCGGCGCCGCGGCTCGAGCCCATCGGAGAGCTGTTCGTCGGCGCCGGGCCGTACGGCCTCGACTGGGAGCTCCTCAAATCACTGTGTGAGCGGTGGCAAAATATGCCGAATACCCCGCTCAGTGCGTTTTGCCTGGCGACTTTAAGTAGCGGTGTCGCGAACTGGGAACGTTCCCCGCAGGATTTCGCACAGAAGCTTCTCGCCGCAGTCTTGCAAATCACCAGACTCGAGGAGTCTGGTGATTTCCAGGCACCGGCGTTTGCCAACCCTGGTGTCTTACAAGTGATGTCACGGCTCGCACAGACGACCTCCAACGATCCAAGCAATGAGGAGGCACTCACCGCGTTCGTCCGGCTCTTCAACTTCGGCCTGAGGATTGGCGAGCCATGATCCGACTTGCGTTCGGGGTCGCTGTGGTGCTGTTGCTGGTCGGCTGTGGTGGTTCGGGCGACGGCGCGGACCCTGTTCGCCGGGCCGTCGACGACCGCGGCCGAGACGACCACCACTGCGGCTGGGGCGTCGCCGACGGCACCGACGGCGGGACCGTCGACGACCGCGGCCGAGACGACCACGACTCTGGATCCCGACGCGCCGCCAGTCGTATTGGTGGCCCCGGAGGGTTGGGTGACCAGCGACGATGGGCTGGCGGTCGCCGAGCTGGCCGATGAGCTGACCGGCGTCGTCCATTCGGGCTACCGCGTCCTCGATGTCACGACCCAGGAACTCGCGGCATACGTCGACGAAGCCGACGTCGTGTCGAGCGTGCTGGGAGGTGATCCCGAGGTGTTGACGATCGCTGGGTTCGAGGCGATGTCGGTGATGTTCATCGAGGAGACGGCCTCGGCGTTCGAGCGCATGCACGTCACCGTCGTCGTCGATACCGGGGAGGGGACCTTCCAGGTGTTCGTGTTCCAGGGACCGCTCGGCACCTACCCCGACTACGAGGCCACCCTGCTCAACACCCTCCAGCCCGCCCGGTAGGTCCCACCAACTACCTCGGGCGCGACCGCGAGAGGTCAGTCGTCGAGGAGCGAGGCGAGATGACGCGCGAGCCGAGCGCTCGTCGGCGGTGGATCGACGGGGGACGCCCCGTTGTCAAACCGGTTGACAACGGCGAGCGGTTCAAGGCGCATTTGACCCTACTCGGACGGGTTCAGGAGAAGGGAAGATTTGACCATGAGTGCGGAGCAAACGCCTGTTTGGCACTTCGGAGGATTGGTGTGGAAGTGTGTCGCCCACGGCAAACTCGCCTGTCCGAAGTGCCACAGAGTGATGCCCGCCGCCAAAGGCCCCCGGCACAAAAGGTGAAGTTCGCTACGTCGATGGGCCTGGTCCCCAGTACACCGGGACGAATGGAAAGTCGAAACGCCCTCAGCGTCGCATGAAACCGATTCAAGAGGGGCTGACCTTGGGACTGAATGGTGAGCGCGCTCGGAGCACCGGACCCCCGCCGAACGTGGTCCAGATAGACCCCCACAAGACCCCCACGAACCCCGAAAGGGCCTCTCACGCACCGCCGAGGGACGCATAACCCCTGCTAGATGTGGTCGGGGTGGGGAGATTCGAACTCCCGGCCTCCTGCTCCCAAAGCAGGCGCGCTAACCAAGCTGCGCTACACCCCGTATGTGGCCGGCCAACCTATCGGGCCGTAGGAGCCGCCCGTGTTCGGCTCAGAGAGCGATCGCTCGACCAGGCTCGGGAGGTGCGGCGCCACGTCCGCTCCCCCACCGTCAACCCCGTCGCGGCGTACGCCCGCTCGAGCTGGTCGACGTGCACCATTCCCCTCCCGGTCAGGCGATCGAGGTTGGTCATCGCCTGCACCACATCGAGGTGCGCTCGCCGGAAGACTGCGTCGTGGCCGTGCTGCACGCCGGCCAGTGCATGGGCGAGTTCGTGGGCACCGGTGGCGAGCGTGGATTGGGACGGGGCGATCCCGATATCGACAACCGACCCATCGTCGAGCCGAGCAGCGCGGTCACGGACGACCGTGCGTCCGATCGCATCTCGCGAACGGCCAATGGCACCGCACGGCCACCACTCACTGCTCACCGTCGATCGCACGGCCTGCTGCCACTGCGTCGATCCCGACGACCACCTCGAGGTCGGTCCCGTCGTACGCGGCGAGTTCGGCCGCGTACACCTGCGCCCGGTCGCGGTCGGCACTCATGGCGCTGCCTTGCCGCACCGGCTTGCGACCCGCCAGCCGGGTTCGACCGACATCGGCGCGTTCGGCGGCGGCCGCACCTGGGCGAAACCATCGGCCACCACCGCCGATGGTGCAGCCGCGGATCGAACCCGTCCCCACGACTGCTGCGCAAACTCGTCGACGCGGTCGCGCCGCTCCCGGAGCACGAGCTGGGCAGCACTCGTGTCTGACGCCGACGCGAGTCCGAACGTTCGACCGCGCTCCCGGGTCTCGGCGAGCAGTTCCCCGATCCGGGCCGCGAATCCGAACAGGAACGCCCGTCGATGGCGCTGCGTCGCTGCGCCCGTCGAGCGACGGATTTCCGACATCTGCGACGCCACCTGCTGGTGGAGCGAGGCGTACATCACCTCGACGATCGACAGGTCGTCGCGACCGGCCGGCCAACGTGGCGACGCTCCCGGTCGGCGTGGAGCGGAACACCATCCGCACGTCGTGGGTGTCGGCGATGCTGTGCAACAGGTCGAGCCGACCCCGCACATAGGCGCCCGCGACCCACGACGATCTCAACGAGTGCGAGGTCGTCGGGTAGCGGGCGGGCGGCCAGCCGATCGGGATCGATTCGGTGACGCGCGACCAGCTCGGCCGCCTTGCGGGCGAACGTGTCGGACTCGTGTTGGTTGTCGGTTCGGGCCGCCTTGTCGAGCAGCTTGCGGACTCGTTCGACGAGTGTGGGGTCTGGTTCTGACAGTGGTGAGGTCATTGGGCAGCACGTCATCTCGCCGAGCACTCAGCGTGGTTAGGTTGGGAAGCGAGGGAAAGAGAGACTATGACCGACACTCCACGAACCGACCCCCCATACGACGGCACGTCCGCGCTCGCATCAGAACGGCGACGCTGCAGCCGCGACTCCCATCGACAAAGGGGACGGCCGCAACCTGCGGCGCAAGCGCAATCGCGATGCCGTCATCGCAGCGCTGATCGACCTCATCCAGGAGGGCGACATGACGCCGAGCCGTCGCGGGGATCGCTGACCGAGCTGCCGTCTCGCACCGTTCGGTCTTTCGCTACTTCGACGACCTGAACGATCTCGCCCGCACGGCGATCGAAACCGAGTTCCGCCAGGCCTGGCCACTCTCCGTGATCCACAATGTGGGAGAGGGATCGTTGGAGGAGCGCATCGACGCACTCGTGATTTCCGCCATCCGGACCTTCCAGCGAACACATTTGCTCGGCCTCGTCGCCCGTTCGCGTGCAATCGATCTCGAAGAGATGGACCGCGGGTTGACCACGATCTACGAACTCCGACTCGATCAGGTGCGCCGCCAATTCGCCTGCGAACTCGAAGCGATGGACGAGCAACGCGCCGAGGCGATTGCCGTCGCCATCACCGCGACCACCGGCCTGGACAGCTATGACGTCCAGCACAGGATGAGCGGGCGCACGAGCAACGAGGTCGGCGAGACCTGGCGGATCATCCTGCACGCCCTGCTCGACTGAGCGAGCGGGTTCCGGTCTGCACGCCAGGCCGATAACATCCGGCCGTCTAGCGGACGTAGTTCAACGGCTAGAACCTCAGCCTTCCAAGCTGATGATGCGAGTTCGATTCTCGTCGTCCGCTCCAATCTTGAGCCGTACGTGGAATTCCTCGTCGACGGTGCCACTCGTGACATGTGTCACGTGTGACCATCGGCGTTGTGTGCGCTCGCGCACAGACGGCGAGCAGATCTGGCATCAGTGTGGACGCAATCCAGTGCCGAACGGTCACACATCGAGGTTCCCGCCATGTATCCCAGCGATCCCATCTCCATGCGCCAGCTGCACCACGCCGACATGCACGTCGCTCATCAGCGGCGCACTCAGGGCAAGGTGGTTTCCCTACAACCGAGCCCGTGGCGTCGCGTGCTCAGCGGCCTGAAACCCCGTCGCGCCGACGCTCCGTGGACCGCATCCCACGAGCTGTTCGAGGGTCTCGGGCGGAACCAGCTCAAGCGAGCGAGTAACCAGTTCACCGTGCACGACGTGGAGCCCGGTTGGTCGCTCGGAACACAGGGAGCGGTCGCCGGTGAGTTCGTCGCCATTCTCGAGGGGCGAATCGGCGTGACGATCGACGGGGTTCCGCACGCGGTGCTGGACGATGGGTCCCACTTTGGCGCGCTCCCGCTGCTCGACGACGGCCACCATCCCGAATTCCGGGCGTCGTTCAACGTGATGGTCCCCAGCCGAGTCGCCGTCATCGACGCATCACGTTTCCGAACGTTGCTGGCCGAGTTCCCCATCGTGGCGGAGCGGATCGACGCCATGGCCGACGTCCGTCGCGCCTACCTCGCGGGTCTCGCCGCCGGTGGCGGCCGGGAGCGGTCGTTGACGACGCACGTCGCGACCTACCCCGTGCACATGATCGAGGCGCTCGCTCGCCACTGAGCAGTTCGACCGCGTCAATCGTCGACGGGCACGGTCTCATTGAACGTCGACAGCGCCGGGCCGACGGCCACGGATCTCGACACGATGGATGCTCGCATGGTCGAGATGACAATTTCGCGACCATCGGCAACTGATCCCGCTTCTGGTGAGGACAGAAGTCGAGCGTCCATGTCACGTACACCGATGGGCTCGGACCGCACGACGCGGAGCGACAAATCGAGAGTGACACGTGATCGACGCTGCGCTGTCCCGATCGACGGAGATCTAGCCCCGCCACCGATGGTGAACCTGGGCGAGGACGATCGGGTGCGTGCCGGGTCGTTGCACCCCCGCCACGACTTCGCGCACACTCCGCACCTGGTGACCCGGAGAGCGCCACGACCGGATCCGGTGGTGCTCTCGACGCCGCTTACCGCGTGACACAGCCGTGACACACATTGACGTGATGTGGCGTGAAACAGTGAGAACGTCCGAGACACTAAACCGCAGGTCATTGCACGTTTCCATGCGTCGCCCCAGGTCAGCGATTCACCCCTGAGCAGCCTTCCAAGCTGATGATGCGGGTTCGATTCCCGTCGTCCGCTCCACGCGAAACCCCTGGTCAGAGACGATTTCTGGCCGGGAATCGTGTAACGCCGAGGGCCCCGGAAACGGCCGTCGTGCCTACACGTGCCTAGAGAGTTGGCACCGAGCACGAGGAGCCGACCATGGCCCGAGCCCGTTCCTTCGGCAACATCCGCAAGCTGCCCAGCGGCCGCTACCAAGCCGCGCTACTGGCACCTCGGCAAGCAGGTCGCCGCCGACACACCTTCGCCAGCAAGACCGACGCGAGACGCTGGCTCGCCACCGTCGAGGCCGACATGGTGCGCGGCCATTGGATCGATCCCGACGCCGGCCAGATCCCGTTCGGCGAGTACGCGAGCGGTGGGTCGCCGAGCGGCCGGTGCGCCCGCGGACGAGCGAGATCTACGAGGGCCAGCTCCGCCACATCGTCGCCGTGTTCGCCGACGTGCACCTCTGCGACGTCCACCCGGTCGACGTGCGGACGTGGCACGGCCGGCTCTCGGCGAGCGGCCTGCACCACAACACGGTGGCGAAGATCTACCGCCTGTTCCGTTCGATCATGACGACCGCCGTCGACGACGGCCTGATCGCCCGCAACCCGGTCCGCATCAAGGGCGCCTCGGCCGAGCGGATGATCGAGCGCCCGCTGCTCACGTGGGACGACGTGCGAGCACTCGCCGGCGCGATCCACCCGAGGTTCGAGTGCCTGGTGTGGACGGCTGCGGCGAGCGGCCTGCGCTTCGGCGAGCTCGCCGGCCTCACGATCGAGCACGTCAACCTCGAACGCCGGGAGTTGCGAGTGATCGCAAGCGCTGCACGACATCAAGGGCCAGGGCCCGACGCTCGGCCCACCGAAGACCGAGAGCGCCGTGCGGACCGTGCCGGTCGCCGAGTCGATCGCGACTCGGCTGGCGGCTCACATCGAGCAGTACGTCGAGGACGCCGAGCCGGAGCGCGCTCGTGTTCACGTCGCTCCGAGGCGGCCCGCTGCTCAACACCTACTTCGCCCCGCAGTGGTCGAAGGCGAGGGACGCCGTCGGTCTGCGCCACGTCCGCTTCCACGACCTCCGCCACCTCGCCGGCACCGAAGCGGCAACCGCGGGCGCCTCGCTCCGAGAGGTCATGTCGATCATGGGCCACGCGTCGAGCGCCGCCAGCCTCCGCTACCTCAAGACCGCCGAGCACCGCGAGCCGCGAGATCGCCGACGCCATCGGTCGCCGGATGGACGGCTCTGCTTGACCGGGCGACGCATCAGCATCGCTGACACTTCTCGTAGCCTTTACTCCGGCTCACCGCAAGTAAAGGCTAGATGCGTAGCCCTCACTCCAGGCAGTGAGGGCTACGCATCCGGGGAACTGGCAAACTGCTCACGGCTCGCCCGCTCCTGCTCTGCACGCTTCGCCTCCCGTCGCTCTTCGTCGGCCACCCGCTTCGCCCGCTTTGCGGCTCGGGTGGCGCACGCATTCGCTCGGCGTCGGATGACCATTTGCGTGGTCGTCCGGGTTTGCGCTTCTCGTCGGTCATGGAGTCCTCCTGGGTCGAACTTGATGACTCCAACGCTCCTCTTCCCGACTCCCGAAACCCTCCCGAATACGCGACTCGGGAACCCGAAACCTCTCCCGAATCGCCTCGCGAGTCGACTTCAGCGTTCCCGATTGAGGTTTCGGCGTTCGGGAAGTGCCTCCGAATCCTCTCTCCCGTCGGCGTGTTCCTTCGACAATGATGTCGTCGAGGGCGGCGACGTGGACCACGACTGCACCGATCTGCTGATCCACACCACGGGCGATCAGCTCATCGAACGCAACATCGCCGCCTTGCCGGTCGCGGAGGTCTCGGAGCACGTCGATCGGTCCGGCATCGGTCATCCAAGTCGAGCTGCCGAACGAGCGGAGTGTCTCAGCGTCGAGTTGTACTGGGAGCTGACGAGCCTCGTCGTCGGTCAACCCGCCGACGCGCAGCCGAGCGTTCAGCTCCCCGAGCGCAGCGGCCAAGCGAGCCAGGTTGTCGTCGTCAGGTCCGGCACGAGATCGATATCGCTGGTCGCTCAGTCGCGCCGTGTGCCCGAGCACCAAGCCCACCGACGAGCACGTACTCGACCCCGTGGCGGTCCAACGATTCCAAAGCTCTTGCCGGCTCGAACGCGGCTTCAGGCGTCAGCCGCGGTCGTGGCTCTGAAGACTATTGATCTCGTCGAGGTAGGCGATCACCTTCTCGGGAGAGTCGAGAACTCGACCGTCGAGCGCGATCGGGACATCGTCGTCGGTCGGAGGGAGAGCGTCTGCGAAGAACTCCTCCTCGGAGCACTGGCGAACGATGTCACGAGCCACGGATTCGTCGTACCCGAGCGGGCGAGCCTGCTGCCGGAGGGCGCCCTTGTTCTCGAAGATCATTGTCGATGGTTCACCACTCGGCAGCTCGACGGTTGCGGAATGATGCATGCCGGTTTCGTCGCTGAGCATCGTTGCCTCGATTCCCGCCACCGACAATTCCGCTGTGGGCGTGAGCCGGTCGAGACCAGCACCCGCTGGGGCTGCAGACGTCGAGATCAGCACGGCGGGACAGCCGCCTCGTCGGTCATCGACAGAGGCCTGCGTGCCGCCGGCGCCGGGCAGCAGACCGAGGTTGATCTGGGCAGACGACGCCGACGTGAGCCGACGTCGATTGCCAGGGCAGGTTGCGTTGGGCGCGGCCGCGAGACGGGTCGTCAGCCTCCCGCGTGCGCGGTGTGATGGTCGGGAGCGTCCGGATTGTGCTTGGGCACGAAGTCGAGCGGAGCACCGACCGGGATCAGTTCCTCGCGCTTGACCGACTCGGCGAACTCCTGGCCGAGTCGGGAGGCGTGGTCGATCACCCACGAGTGGAAGTACCTGCTGTATTTCTCGCGTTCTTTGGGGTCGAGGTCGAGGTTGATGATCGCAGGGAAAGCCAGGTCGAGCGCCGGGTCGAACAGGTACTTCTGTTGCTTCAGGGCCAACTTGAAGTTGCGCCACTTGATGCCGTACAACTGGTCGGCGTTCCAGTAGAGGAAACCTTCCCGGTTCGATTCATCCTGCTCACCGGCGAGCCAGGCCGTCTGATCGACACCGTCGATCTCGCGGTCGCCGGGCACGTCGATGCCGGCCGCGTTGGCCAACGTCGTGTACCAGTCGGTGCAGTGCATGATCTCGTTGCTCTTCGTGCCTGTAGCGAACTGTCCGGGCCACTGGACGATGCACGGCGTCCGGAGCGACCCTTCCATCCCGGTGAAGTACGAGCCCTCCCAGAAACCTGCCGTTCCTCGGTCAGGGCCGAACTCCTCGTTGCCGTTGTCGCCGGCGAAGATGACGATCGTGTTCTCACGGAGGCCGAGCTCGTCGAGCTTGTCGAGGATCATGCCGAAATCGCCGTCGAGTTGAAGCAGGCAGTCAGCCCAATCGCCGTGTCCGCTCGTGCCCTTGTACTCGTCGCGCGGATGGACCGGCAGGTGCATCAGCGAATAGTTGTGATAGACGAGGAAGGGCTTGTCTCCGTCGGCGTGGCGTTCGAGGAAGTCCATCGTCCGTGTGTTCATTTCGACATCGACGTTGATCTTGAGGTCATAGTCGAGGACACCCAACTGTTCGATGGGTTCGCCCTTCTTGCCCTGATACATGTGCTCGACGGTGTCGCGTTCGGGGTCGTACCACGGGTCGTCGGTCCACAGGGCAGGATCCCAGGAGAACGGAGGGCCATACCACTCGTCGAAGCCGTGATCGGTCGGCCAACGCCCGTCGCCCTCGCCGATGTGCCACTTACCCATGCACAACGTGGCATATCCGGCATCGGAGAAAACGTCTCCCATCGTCTTCTCCCAGGCAACGAGGCCACCGGACATACCCGGCGCCGTGGCCTTGGTGTTGCCCGAACGAATCGAATAGCGGCCCGTCATGAGCGCAGAGCGGGTCGGGCTGCACTGCGCCTCGGGCGCGTAGTTCATCATCTGGAAGCCGTCAGCGGCGAACTCATCGATCCGCTTGGTATCCGCGCCGCGCAGCATGCCACCGCCATAACACCCAAGCTCGCCGTAGCCGAGGTTGTCGACGTGGAAGATCAGCACATTCGGTCGTGTGTCAGGCATTGCATTGTCTCCTTCGGAGGTTTCGGTCGCTGGGATGTCAGATCACCACAGCGGGGTCCGCTGGGCGGACCTTGCTGCTGTCCTCATCCTCGTGCCCTGCTCGAAGAGACGGAACCCCCAAAAGGGAGGCGGAAGGGGGGGTAGGGGTCGCCCGCCACGTCGGCGTGCGCCGTCGGATCTCCGAAGCGGGGGTGCCCAGTGCGCGCCTCGGTCTCTATGGTCGAAGTAGCGAGGCGTTTGCCCGTGGCGGTAGGCGAACTCAACGGAATCGAGACGAGGACATCGGATGGGAACCAAGAGCATTTCCACATGCGGACAAGGTGACGAAATTCTCAGGCACGATGTCGTGGACTCGCAGAAAGACGAACCGAACCCTCCGACAGAGCGTGTGAGGATGGGACGCCAATGGGTGAATCGCCGAGCCGACGTCTCGGTTCAGATTGATAGGAGCTTGGTGACCGATGACGAATCAACTACTGACGGGGCCTGACCGACCATCAGCGTTTCACATGTTGGCCAAGCCGACGGGGCCGATCTGCAACCTGGATTGTGAATACTGCTTCTTCTTGTCCAAGGAGATGTTGTATCCGGGCGATCGGTTCCGGATGGCCGACGAGATGCTCGAGATGTACATCCGCCAGCTGCTCGAAGGGCACCGCACTCGGGAGGTGACCGTTGCCTGGCAGGGCGGTGAGCCGACGATGATGGGGCTCGACTTCTTCGAGCGTTCCATCGAGCTCGTCGAGCAGTACCGCCAACCATGGCAGCAGGTGCAGTACACGATCCAGACCAACGGTGTGCTGATCGACGAGCGGTGGGCAGCGTTCTTCAAGGAGCACGACTTCCTCGTCGGCTTGTCGGTCGACGGCCCGAAGGAGATCCACGACACGTACCGCGTCGACACCCGCAAGCAGGGCTCGTTCGACCGGGTGATGGCCGGCTACGAACACCTTCGATCAGCCGACGTCGACGTCAACGTGTTGTGCACGGTGCACGACGCCAACCAGGACCATGGCGTCGACGTGTACCGCTTCTTTCGCGACGAGATGGGGGTCCGGTTCATCCAGTTCATCCCGATCGTGGAACGGGCGACCGAGGAGCTGTTGCAGATCGCCAACCTCGGGTGGAGCACCGAGCGCAAGGAGAAACGGCCGCTGTACACCCAGGAAGGCACGAGGGTCACCGATCGCAGTGTCACCGCGGACGGCTACGGCCGGTTCCTGATCGACGTGTTCGACGAATGGATCCGAGCCGATGTCGGTGAGGTCTACGTGCAGATGTTCGACACCGCGCTCGCCAACTGGCATCGCGAACCCGGAGCCCTGTGCGTGTTCTCCGAAACCTGCGGGTTGGCGCTCACCGTGGAACACAACGGCGACGTCTACTCATGCGACCACTTCGTGGAGCCCGACTATCTGCTCGGCAACATCGCCGAGACCCCGATGATCGATCTCGTCGCATCCGAGCAACAGGTCGCGTTCGGTCGGGCCAAACGCGACACGCTGCCGCAGTACTGCCTCGACTGCGAAGTGCGCTTCGCCTGCCACGGCGGCTGCCCCCGTAACCGGTTCATCCGCACTCCCGACGGCGAGGACGGACTCAACTACCTGTGCGCCGGCTACAAAGAGTTCTTCAACCATGTCGACCGCCCGATGCGCAAAATGTCCGAGCTGCTCCACCAGGAACGCTCCCCAGCCGAGGCACACGACCTCCTCACCGCCGAAGACCAGCAGCGCTTCACCGGGGTCGGCCGCAACGACCCATGCCCCTGCGGCAGCGGCCACAAGTACAAGAAATGCCACGGGGCCGCCACCGCCCCCGAGTGACATGCCCACCAGGACTCGGACGCCATATGCGTCGCCAAGGAGGCGCACTGCGAGGTGCTCCAGAGCGCTGAATGGTCTGGGCAGTCGACACCGCGCGACTTCGTCGGCGCTCTCAGAGGGCGAACGCAGCACCATCCGATTCTCGATGAGGGCGTCAGCGGTCGCGGACCGGCTGCTGTGGTACCCGCCGGTGTTGCGGCATCGGCGGGCGACCGGCCCAGAAAGACCCTCGGAATGAGAACCCCACAGAAGATCTCCACCTGCGACCTCACTCCGGCGCCAGCTACTGTCGCGACGACCACTTGAATCCGCCATCGCCTACTGAGCCGACGAAGTGGTCAGCGGACGGCCCGATCAGAGGTGGCGTCCGAGGGCACCCATATCGCCAGCTGATGCGGCGCACATGACCCGCTCAGGTACGGCACGTCGGATCGGCGAGGCCCACTCCATATCGGGCGCTTCGGATCTGAGCGTGGGAATCGGTTGATCGTGTAGGTGGTCCCGGGCGCGACACAGGGGCTCTGCGAACCTGAAGGTGTCTAACGCCATCTGGATCCGAGGAGCCCCTGTTGGAGACCGATTCTACGCGCATGTGCGAGCTGCTGGTCGGGCTGCCCGATGTCAACGTGAACGGGGTCGGTGACTGGCCGAGATGGCTGCGCATCGCGATCACCACACGCGCCGAGCGGCCGGGCTGCCCGCGCCTGCTCGCCGGCGACCCACCTGCCGCGTGCGTTCTGGCCGGTTCAGGCGGCGCCGGCTGGCTCGGTGGCGCCCGGTGGCGCCGGGACATCCAGCGGTGGCCAGTTCGGACCGATTCGCCAGCCGGCGACGATCCCAACCGAGAACCTGGTGAGTCGTGGCACGTGAAACGGCCGACTCCGTCGTGCGATCGACGCGAGGGCGAACACGCCGATCCTGGAGAGCTCGTGCAGCGCGACGGCAGCGGCGCGAACATCGCCGGTGCGCAGGTGCTTGCCGTAGCCGGCACCGATCGCGAAGTAGCTGTCGTGGATGTAGTGGGCAGCGGCGTCGTCGACGTTCGAACGGGCCCCGTGATGGACGACATCGACCTCGCTGTTGCAGTGCACGACGTGTCCATTCTGCAGCATCCGGTAGGTGAGTTCGCAGTCCTCGCCGGTTCTCAATCGCCCGCCGGGTCCGAGATCTTCGTCGAACAGCCCCGTGGACTTCAGGGCCGACCGGCGGACGACCATGTTCGCGCCCATACCGATCACCCCGCGCGATCTCATCACCGGCCCGCTGTAGGACACGGAACACTCGAAGGTCACGGCTGGAACGAACACGTCGTTCGGGTCGTGTTCGAATGCGATCACGTTGCCGAACAGCAACCCGATCGAGTCATCCGCCGCGAGCGTCGCGAGTGAGCGTTCGAGCCACTTGGGAGCGGGCGAGCAGTCGTCGTCGGTGAACGCGAGGACCGGCGCCCTCGACGCCCTGATCGCGTCGTTGAGGGCGTGGCTCTTCCCGCGTCGATCGTCGACGATGTGGGCGATCCTCGGGTCGTCGAGCCGATCGACGGAGTCGCTGTTCTGCCCGGTGTCCGCCGACTGATCGAACACCAGCACCCGGAAGTCACGGTGCGTTTGAGCCGCCAGGGCATCGAGAACACGTGGCAGGTCGTCGGGACGATCGCGGGTCGGCACGATCACGTCGACCGGCCCGCCCGACGCCGGCCGGCCCTCGCTCGTCGGGCTCATGGCTGCGGAGCGTTCCGCCGAGCCAGTCTGCCGACCGCTCGGCGCGCCGATTGCCGGACTCGATGGGAGGGCGTCGCCCGATGAGCCGCCACCGTGTGCACCGCGTGCTCGTACGCATCACCGATTCGCGGGTTCGGCATGAACGCAGCCGCGTGGTCGAACCACGTGCCCGCCGTGAAGTCGCGCATGTACGGGATGCGCAGATGGTCCGCATGCTGGTAGTGCAGGAACAGCGCCAGACGGTCGACCGACTCCTCGGTGTCGCCGCAGTGCCAACCCTTGGCATCGAACACGGAGAAGCGCCCATCTCCGAAGCCCTCGAAGCGGACGATCTCGTCACAGTCCGGGTCCAGCATCGTCGCCGTCGCGAGCACGAGCTCGTCGTCGGAGGCGTCACCGCATTCGGCCGGCTTCACCGGGAGCCGATGCGAACCCGGGATGTAACGCGTGGCGTTGCCGGAGCGACATCCGGCGATGCCCACCACCACCGTGATCGTCGGCCAGAAGTCACTCTCGATGTCGGTGTGCCACTCGAACGCATCGTTCGGCGTGCCGATCTGGATGTTCGCGCCCCAGGCCACCCATCGCTCGCTGCCGAGAACGTCCTCGACCACACCCACGAGCGCCGGATCGCGACGCGATTCGCTCGACGGCCGGCGTGAACTCGTAGGGCACTCGATGCAGGCCCTGGCGATTCAGGTCGGCAACGGCCTCCGCGAACCGCGACGCATCGTCTCGCACACCGGGGAGTACGCCCGGATCGGCGAGTGCGATCGACTGCCGCAGCATCCCAGATGTCGCGTACTCGGACCGGCGACCAGTCGGTGCGGAACCGACCTGCTCGCCACGGGCCGCCTGATCGGCCTCGGCACTCGTCACCGTTCCGGAACACCCGGTGATTGACCGTCACCCGCGCCTGGAGTCGCTCCGACCCTCCCGCCTCGATCACACCGGCGAGCCGCGACGCCGACATCCCGATGTTGTAGAGGCGATCTCGTTGACTCGAGGCGGCGATACGGTGCGAGCGCAACAACAGCGCGGTGGTCCGGCCGATCGCGCCGTAGATCCGCGGCGACCGGATGTTGTGGTCGTGCATGTCGACGATGAACGCCGATGCCGGGATGATCCGTCGGGTCGCCTCCGTGTGGGCCTCACACAGCCGGACGATGTTGCGGCCCCGCTCGCGCTCGTGACGAATCTGCTGCGTGAGCGGTCGTGGCCGAACGTGGTGGCCGCCTGCTGCAGAGTCAAAGGCGATCGGGATGCCCGACTTCAGGAGGCGGAACCCGACCTCGACGTCCTCCTCGCCCCACCCCACGAACTGCGTGCAGAAGCCGCCGACGTCGATCAGCGTCTGCCGGGGGATGCTGACGTTGCCCGTCCAGAAGTCGAACGGATCGGTGATCGAGCCCGCACCTGCAAGCCGCTCGACACGATCACGAAGGAATCCGAACGGCGGGCCGTCGACGTCGAGTTCCCACTGCGGACCCACGAGCACCGACGGTTCGGACGATGCGGCGTGGAATTCGCGATGCGCTATCCACGCCTCGCGGCTCACGGTCATGTCGTCGTCGACGAGCCAGCACACGTCGCCTCGCGCCATCGCAACGCCCGCGTTTCGAGCCGCCGATCGGCCCGAGTTCGGCTGCCGGTGCCAGCGCAGTTCGACACCGAGATGCAGTTGGTCGAGAGCTTCCGACGACCCGTCGGTCGATCCATCGAGCACGATCACCACCTCGGTATCGGACCCGTCCGGAAGCGCCTCGTCGATGGTCGCGAGCAATCGGAGCAGCGAGTCACGTCGCTGGTAAGAGGGAATGACGATCGACATCGTCACCGGGTCGCGCACCCGAGCCGCCGAGGTGTCCAGTACGCGACGCCCGACCGTACCAGTGCCCCACTTGTTCGAGGCGGTCGACGGTTCGTCACGTAGCGGTGAGTGCGCATACGTATCGACTCTCACGTAGACCGGTTCCGAGCAACCGGAGCGAAGCGACTGGTAGGAGGAGAGGAAGCCCCCAGTTCCATTTCAACCCCGATCCGAGCAAAGACGAGTCCGGCAGGTCGCGTACGGCGATTCGATAGGGATCGGGTGCGACCATCCGAAACGCCGTCTTCCTCCGACGCGAGGAGGACCTCGGTGGGCACCGGCCACTACTCGAGGAATCGCATCACTGCGGGTGCCCCTATCGACGGGTCTGAGGGCGCACACTTCGGGCCTGACGGACCATCCGAGAAGCGAGCGATAACCAGCGGAGTGTGGGAGTTTCGACCGCCAACTGCGTAGCGCATAATCGCACCTCGCCGGAGGGGTGCAACCCGTCCGATAGCGGCACCACTGGCGGCGTGTCCTCGGTGGGACGGCGCTCGGTATCGACGGATCGGGATCTATGTCTCCGGCGGCTCGAGCGTTGCTGGAAGGTCGCGGCGAGTGTCGAGGGTCTCCAGACGTCGATCTCGTGGTCGGTGACGACGTAGAACACCACGTACGGGAAGCGTTGTAGTGGCCACGCTCGCAGGTCGGGGATGGCCAGTTCGTAGGCGAACTGGAGAGAGCCCGCGGACTGCGGCTGATTCGATTCATGCCGCGCTCGACGGTGTCGATGAAGTCGAGCGCTGTCTGCTCGCCAGCCTCGTGGCGGTAGTACTCGCTGACGTCGTCGAGATCGGCCGCTGCGAGTTGGCGGAGCCTGACGGTCTTGACCACCGCCGGCTCAGTCGCGCGGACCGGACTCGTGCACGCAACAACTCGAAGTACGAGTCGTCCACCGAGATAAGGTACGGGGGCGAGGCGGCCCCATCGAGCAGAAGCTCGCGGAGTCGTTCGCGGTCCTGGTCGCGACGGATCAGATCACGGACGTACTCGCTGGTCGACCCGAACCCGCCGTGGCCGACGCGTCCGTCCACGAACGACTTGAGATCATCGGGGAGCGACACGTTCATCGTCGACATGGCGATCATGCTACCTCGCAATGGCAAAGCCGTCATCGGTCGTCTCAGAGGATCGCCCATATTGCGCAGACGCCCGACGTGCCGACCGGCGCATCGCGGCACTTCTTCGGGCGATTACCTGTCCGAGAATGTTCGCTCGATGCGGAACGCCAAATCAGTCGATTGACACGTTGTTGCTCGATTCTGTGACACGGTGGCAGGTGCTCTTGACACCACGGGTCGCGTTTGGTCCGCTGGAGGACGGGACCGGGCGCCGTCAACCGCTGCGGCGAAGCACGTAGACGGTTGAATTCGGACCCCTCAAGGACCGCGATGTGTACGCCGCTCTCGGCGGCCAACTGCTCGAAGTCGGAGTCGAGCAGCGCCGCAAGCGTCGACATGTAGTTGGCGGCGGCGAGCGTGTGGTCGTTGTACGAGAAGACCAACACGTCGCCGGGTTCGACGGCAGATGCGATGAGCGTCAAAGTGTCCGCCGGGGCAGCGGCAACACTGATCACACCGCACACGACGACCGCACGATAGGCACCCGGCGTGACATCGAGCTCGCCTGCCGTCAGCTGCCACAACCGTCGATACACACCCGAACGGTCTGCTTGCTCCAGCATCCCGCGTGACAAGTCGGCCCCGTCGATTGTTGTGAATCCGGCGCCTGCGAGCGCACGGCCGGACATCCCGGAGCCGCATCCGAAGTCGAAGATCGGCGCATCACAGTCGTTGAGGTGATCGCCGAGCATCTCGGCGATTCGTCCAGGCGTCGCGTAGCCACTCACTTCCAGGTCATAGTCGTACGACGTCGCCCACTCGTCGTACAGTTCTTGCTGGCCTTCGGGATCCGACCAGACGCGGCGTAGACACGGTCGAGTGCTTCCTCGGCGCTCATCTTTGCAAACGTAGATGATGGGCCCGACCCGACGGGAACGCTGAGGTCTGGTCCGGCCGA
>CAWKLM010000042.1:0-9743 GCA_963850475.1 Ilumatobacteraceae bacterium
CGGACCCGGAACCCGTGGAACACACGGTTGTCCCCCGTGTCCGGCGTCGACGTCGCCGAGTCCAGGTGACTCGGGCGCCGACGGTGCGTTGCGACCGAAGAACCCGAAGCCGGGCGGCTCGTCGACCGGACGGTTCGGAGGGGCGAAGTCGACGGCCATGAGGAGTTCCGTGATCCGGTCGGCGGCCTCGTGTGTCGATGCGAGGCATCGTCGGAGTCGTCGGACACCCCACGGCGTCCGATAGCCCGGCCGGATCTGCAGCACACAGCGGTCCCGGCTGTCGTCGAAGATCGCAACGCAGACAGCCAACGAGCGAGTCCGACGCCGCCGTACGACGCCCTCGGCCACCCACGGATCACCGAGCGCATCCGGATCGGCTCGGAGCGGCTCGACAGACAGATGACCCGCGCGTCGGCCGGCATCCAACTCGATGGTTCGGGTCCGATTCAACACGTCGGCAGCCTCACCGGCCGCCACACCGACCCGGCGGGTGACATCGACCGGATTTCGGCCACCGAGATCCACCGACGCAGGACTGCTCAGATGGGCGCCGAGCCGCGCGAGTCGCCGCCGGAGACGGGCGACGAACGTGGGCGTCACCTTCGGGGGATGCACCGTCGCCCCGATGTCGGTCATCGGATCATCGTGCGCCCAATTCGACGTCGCCGCAAGTCGGTCGGCGGGTCCCGTCGGCCGCCGCCCGAACGCGCTCGACGAGCCGAGCGGCGCGAGGTCGGCTCGATTGTTCGATGCGTCCAGAGCGCCTACGAGCCCCACGTCGCCCGGATGGGCCGCAGAACTCCACCTCCTCATCGCCAGCCATACGGCTCCTGATCGGCACCTCGGCGCTCGGTCGAGTGCTACAGAATGTGCGACGGGTTGAGCTCGTCGTCGTGGCCCCGTTACGTACTGTTGTCTCCCATGGGTGCCCACGTCATGGACGTCGTCGATGCCGTTTCCGTGCTCGATGCTTTGACGGCAAACGGGGTCGATGTCTGCGTCGGGGGCGGTTGGGCCGTTGATTCGCTACTTGGCGAAGAGACCCGCGAACACAGCGATCTTGACGTGTGGATCCCGTCGACCTCGTTCGAGCGTGCGGTTGTCGTGTTTGCCGGTTGCGGCGTGGATCGGTTGTACCCGTGGGGCGATGAACGCCCGTGGAACTTCGTACTGCACGATGGTGAACACCGACGGGTCGATCTGCACCTGTACGAAACGCTCACGAGCGGCGAGCTTCACTTCGGCGCGGTCGAGTCCGGCGAGACGTTCCCGGCCGGAGCGCTGCAGGGCAACGGCCTGATCGGCGCCAGCGCGGTCCGCTGCGAGGCCCCAGAATGGTCGGTGCGGTGGCACACCGGCTACCCGCCACGACCCGAAGACCACCATGACGTTCCAAGACTTTGCGCGAGGTTCGGCATCGAGCTTCCTGTCACCTTCCGATAATCCGCCCGATCACGGAGCCACCAATCCGCCCGATCACGGAGCCACGCGCCGATACGGCACCAGCGCGGAAGGCTCAGAACACCGTCGCTCTCGACGCTCGAGAACCACGCGAGATCGGCGCCTGAGCGCTCGTTCCGGTGCTCAAGAACGTGCAAGCCCAGAGCGCTGCGTCTTGGCCCGGCCGGACCCGCTGCCGAACGGTCTACGACCTGCTCGAGATCGTGATCCAGACGTGGTTGTTGTCGTCGGTGCCGCTGATGACCATCTGCGCGCGCAAGCCATCGATCCGTTTGTCCCCACTGAAGCCGACGACCTCACGTGGGCGAAGCTCCCAGCCCGCGGCCACCGCAGCAGCGGCCATCTCCTCGATCGCCGCGTCGACCCCGCCAGCTGCCACGGTAAATCGTCGGGTGACTTCAGAGGGAGAAGCGATCTGCGCGGTGCCTTCTGCCATCTCCGTGAACGTGGCATCCAGCGCGCCAGGCAGTTCGTAGGACGCCATCGGGTCGGACTTCAGCGTCTCGAGACGGTCGTCGCCGTCGCCGCACGCGCCGCCGACGAACGCAGCAATCCCCGGTGCGCGAGAACGCTCGTCGCTTCGATCAGAACCTCAACGACGTCGGCGACCGATCCTCGTGCCGGGTAGGGGCGCGTAGGCGGTCTGAGTGATCCGCGATTTCGGAGCGCCCGGCTCGGGCCGACTTGGCACACATTGGCCAGCGGCAGACGTGGGATTGGCGAGCGTGTTCTCGGTTGGCTGCTGCCGTGATGAAAGGGTGAGTTTCTACCGACTGGTGTTCTCGGTGCGGAGGAGTGCGTCGATACCGAGGCCGTGGGCGTACAGGGTGAGCCGGTGTAGGTGCTCGGTGTCGGGCCAACCGAAATCGGGTTTGGCGAGCTGCAGTGCAACGAGCCCGTGTGTCGAGGCCCAGAGCGCCATGGCGACCGATTTTGCGTCGCCTCCCGGGAAGATGCCGACATCGATGCATGCCTGGACCGACTCGACCTGATCTTGAAACGATGTCGAGGTGTGTATCGCGACGCCGTCACCAGTCGATGCGGCCTGGGTCGGTTGGTGCATGAACAGCATTCGGTAGGCCGCTGGATTGTCGAGTCCCCATTCGATGTAGGCCTTGCCGCGTGCGACGAGCGCGTCGAGCGGGGAAGTGGCTGCGTTCTGCGCGGCGCGGAGACTCTGTCGGAATTGTTCGAATCGAGCGTCGTAGGCGGCCATCACGAGCGCGTGCTTGTTCTCGAAGTGGAGATAGATCGCAGGCTGTGTGCAGCCCACCTCCGCTGCGATGTTGGCCATCGACACCGCTGCGGGGTCCCCGGACGCCTCGAACAGCATCGTCGCGGCGACGATGATCTCGTCGCGAAGCTTCATGCCGTCGCCGCGACGAGCCCGGGTTCGGCGCGCTCGTGGTGTCGTGTCGTCCATGGGTGATAACTCTGCCATCTCCACCGTGCATCACGCAGGGAGGAATGTGCCGTGGAAGTGGTGCGGCACGCGAACGGGCAACGCGATCGACGCAATGGGCGGCTCGTCGAAACGTTGCGCATCGATCACTGCGATCGAGCTCAGGTCGATGACGGGGTCATACACGACCGTGATCACCCATCCATTGTCTTCGATGTCGGATCCCGGGCGGGGCACGAACACAGGCTCGCTTGCGCGCGCGTCGACCGGCAGGGATGCGTTCTTGGATGTGGACATCTCGAAGTCGTGTTTCACGACCCCACCGAAGCCGAGCCTCCCGTCTTGTTGGTCGCTGAGCACCGCGTAGCCGAAGCGATGTCGGCGTGCGGTGAGCCGGTCGTCGATGCGCGGCAGCTCTTGGCTGCGTTCGTCGAGCACGTCGTGTACGACGGAGCCGGTCGACAGGTCGATCGTCCACCGGCTCAATGTGACCTCACCTTCGCCGACGCCGAAGATGTCGCGATCAAAGAACCGCGTGTGGCGTGTGGCGTCGAGGACGATTCGGACCCCGGTCGCCGACGCTTCTTCGTAGGCGTTGAGGACATGGCCTACGTAGCACGGATCGATCTCGAGCCAGCGAACGTTGTCGGCGCTGACTCGTGGAGCGATGCCGATTCGCGTGACGTAGTCGTCGCGCCAACTCGCCGGAATCGGACGTTCGAGCAGACCAAACGGTTCGTAGACGACGGGCACGTCGACAAACACGAGGTGGCCCTCGGTGATCGCGAAATCGTGCATCATCGACGGCCCTGGCAACTCGATGCCGGTGGTTTCGACGAGTTCGCCGTTGACATCGGCTCGGTGGAACCGCAGGTGGGGTTGCGCGAGCAGTTCGACACCGAAGAACAACATCTCACCAGTGGCCGGATCGATCTTTGGGTGTGCGGTCATTGGCGTGGTGAGCGCTCCACCGAAGTCGTGGCGCCCGATGGTCGACAGGTCGCTTCCGATCTCGGTCGGTAGCGCCGACTCGTACGTCGCGAGCAGCTTGCCGCCGTGCGCGATCACCGTCGTGTTCGCTCCATTCGCGATCGGGTACGGGTCTGCCGGCTGACCCGCGATCGCCCGCTCACCGAGGGCGTCGGTGGCCGTCTCGGTCCGCACCCATCGACTTCGATACGACACTCCGTCATCACCGAACGCAAACGAGTGAACCATCCCAGAACCGAGGAACCAGTGGTAGCGGGAAGGGTCCGGGTTGAACGGATTGGGGCCGATGCGAATCAGCGAGCCACGAAGCTCTGCCGGTATCTCACCGTCGACCCGAAGGCGGTGGGCGGTCGTTTCGAACGGAACAGGCGCAAAGTTGGCCGACAGGTACCAGTTCGGCGATCTCCGACGTGCTGGTTCGTACGGATCGGAGAGTCGTTGCCGTCGCTCGGGTAGCTCGACCTTCGGTGAAGTAGTCACCGGCGTCACCGATGTCGCCACCGTAGACGCCCGACCACTCCCCGTGGTCGGTGCCGTCGAGTCATTCACTTCACTTGAAGCGCAGCCGACCAATGCCGCGACTCCACCGGCAGCGAGCCCACCGAGCAGCACTCGGCGCGTCGAACTCGGTACGGAAGGAACCGTTGCGGCATTCATATTAGCTACCCTAACTTAGCGGTAGTAATACATCAAGCCCCCGATTGGGCGTGCAGGAAAGGAACGTGTCCGCGGTAGCGGGAGCAACTGGACGAAGGACAGCCGCTGAACAGGGCGAACGTGTACGAGCGTTGGATCTTGTCCATTGAACGGATCGGGCTCGGCGCACTCTTCGCAGTGGCCGGCGCCAACAAACTCACGAAACCCAGGTTCATAGAGGCCTGGAAGCAGCAGATCGCCGCGTTTGTGCTGGTCAACCCACACGGCCGAATATTCGGCCCCTCCAGGCTCGAGCCTCGTCGGTAGGAGTCGACATGCGGCGACCCGGGACGTTCGACCGGTGCCTCCCGAGCAGCACGCGACTGCTTGGGCGGCTCAGAGGAGGGTGAGTTCGTCGCCCGGGCGGATGGTGCCTGGCCTTGTGATCGAGGCATAGATGCCGACGTTCTGGTCCAGATTCCGGACCACATGTCGCAACACGGCCCGATCCTGCGGGATCGACTCGGTGACCTGCCGCGTGACCATGATGCAACGAGGGCATGGCATCGTGAACTCGATCAGGGCAGAGCCGAGTTGTGCGCGCCGACCAGCCCAGTCGAACTCTGGGTGGCCGGCGGTTGTTGCAGGTGCGCGGTCTGCATCGATCACGATGGAGGGTCGAAACCGGCGAACGTCGATGCTGGATTCCGGCAGCGCTTCTTCGAGAGCGGCAAGCGCCTGCTCTGTCATGACCATCAACGGATACGCGTCGTGGTAGGTGCCTGGCGGCGACTCGAACTCCATCAACTCCGGCGGGAACGCGGACAAGTCGGGAAGTGGCTCGTCATCGAGCCGTCCGAACACACCTCGCAGTTCGGTCATCATGTCGCCCTCATCGGGAGCGCCGCGACGATAGTGATCGACCTCATCGGCAGGGCGGAGCCGCTCGAGCCGCACTCGATGGTCCAGCGCCGCGCTGACGCGCTCGTCGACGTCAGGATTCGATGTGCGCACGGTCGAGCCGTCGGTCAGTGTGATCTCCACCTGTCCGTCGCCAACGTCGCTGGCCGCCAGCTGCATCAGTGGGCCGATCTTCTTCGCGCCGCGGATGCCCCCACGCTCGAGATCTCGTGCGGCCCAGGTCCGATCACCAGCGACACCCAGATCATTCAGTTCGGCCGACTCGACCGGTTCACCGATCATCGACTTCACCGGATACCGCCACACCTGAGTGATCTTCATGTCACGCGATGCTAGACGCGTCCCAGATCACGCCAATCCAGCCCTCCGACTCGCCATCCCCGATGCGCCGATAGAGGGATTGCCGCGTGTCGAAGTGACAGCCCACCCGGCGTGACCGTAAGGACCGACAGGCCACGCATATCAGCGCCGGACGACGTCAGCCGCGCCCGCTCTGGTTCGGCACGTATGCGAGCGATCACCTGTCCGAGAATGTGCACACCGCATGAGCCGACCTCGTCGATCTCGACAGGCGCCTGCTTGTATGCCCAAACCCGAGAAGGTCGAAGCGATTCGAGGTCGTCACGATGGGTGCCTCCGATCCGCCGATCAGACGCCCTCGTCGGTGCAGCAATGAAATGTTCGGCGGCGGCAGTATCGCCAAGGTCCCATGCATCGTGCCCTTCCCGAGGTATTGCCCGCAGAACGTTCGCTAACTGCGTCCCCAGCGTGTGCCTTGCGATCGCACCCGGCTCAGGTCAAGCGGTACAGCTTGTATTCGACGCCGTTCTCATGCATCCGGCCCTCACCGACGAACAAGGTCGTGTTGACCCACGCGTAGCGCTCATCGCCGGTCTCCATGCTCGGGGCGGTCCGAGAGTAATGGTCGTCGAATCCCGTAGCGCCGCCAGGTGCCATTGCGTCCATCACCGCCTCGACAGCAACGCCACTACCGGCGATGCTGCTTCGTCTTCTATACCATCATCGTCAAACCGCCGGTGAACCTGTACAAGCGAACAACGACTTGACGCAGCCCCCACAACGAGGAAGACGTAGCGGCGATTGTCACCGCCTTCCACCACGAAGGTCGAAGCCAGCCAGTAGGCGCAGGCGATGTAAACGCTGGGTTCGCTGACTGCCCGATTGCATGACCGCACGGGGCGTGAGCGCATGCTCGACCGGATGAGCCTCGAGGGGTACCACCTAACGCCGGGTCCCGGTTGCGCTCGGGTGATCTGCTGGCTGATGCCTGGAACTCGTGGGGGCTGGCCCCGACGGCATGCTGACCTCCACCGCAGCGAGGTCACCGACCACTTCGCCGACGATGTCGCCCAGGATGTCGATGGTCACCACGATCTGCGGTCTCGCTGGGGCCGACCCTTCGGGGGTGGTCACACCACCGTCGGAGCTGCACGCAACGATCATGACGCCGCTGATCGCGATGCCCGCAGCCGTCAACGAATTGGGAATGATTCGCATCTGAAGGTCATATGAGAATGACTCTCAAATTGCACCCGGTTGATCCGGACTTGGATCAGCCGCTGCGACGCGCTCTCGTCCTTGTCGATCGTGACGACGTGGGCAGCCAGATAGGTGCTGATCGGAACCGCCGACACGAGACCGATCGAGCCGACAAGCGTGCTGGACGACTTCGACGGCAACGATCTCCCGAGTCGCAACCGATCCGATCGCCTGGCCCGCTTGACGAAAGAGCAAGAGCAGCGGGAGCGCGGCGCCGGCGTACGCGAGGAACAGCGTGTTGACCGTCGAAGAGATGTGGTCACGCCCGATCCGGACCCCGCGTTGGTACAGCTCGTTGACGCTCGCGTGCGGTGCGGCTCGCTTGAGCTCAAGCACGGCCGACACCTGCGTGACGGTGACATCGTCGAGCACCCCCAACGAACCGATGAGAATGCCGGCGAGGAGCAGTCCTCGCGGATCGATCGACGTGCCGAGAACGTCCAGGTAGCCGACGGACTCGTCGGCCAGTCCGGTGAGATTCGACGACCAGACGAAGACCAGAGCCAGCAGCCCCGTCACGACGAGCGCCGCCAGGGTCGAGATCAGTGCAACAGCTGTCGACACGTCGAAACCGTGAGCGAGGAACAGCGCAACAAACGCGATCACGCTGGCGGTGACGAGCGCGACCGCCACACTGTTCGAACCGGCAAGCAAGCGTGGCAGCGCGAACGCCCCGATGACGAACAGGCTCGCGACGAGCCGCGAGCGCCCCCACCCCGCGCCAGCCACCGAACGCGACGATGACCGCGACGAACAACAGCAACAGCAGCAGCATCGGCGTGCTGCGCTCGAAGTCATAGAAACTCACCGCCACCGAACCGTCACCTAGCCGGTCGATCACCACCAAGATGCTGTCGCCGTCGCCGATCGACGTCTCCAAAGGCTGATCCAACACCAGTCGCTCGTCGGCGAAGTCACCCTCGCTCGGCACGATCGTGAAGGTGTAGCAACCGAGAAGAGGATCGTAGGAGCAGGGCACGAAGTCGTGATCGACAACGTTGGCCGACACGGGATCGGACCCCTCCGCCAACGGGCCAGGCACCTCGCCCGTTCCTCTCGGCCACATCACGATCAACATGATCGTCGTGGCGATCGCGGCCGGCATGACCACCACCCAGATCGCTCGGGCCACCGCGGCGACCGACCTCCAACGCCACGGTGCTGCTGTGCGAATGCCCCTACCGCCGATCCTCGCAGGTGGACCGTCCGCCAGCGCATCATCACGAATCTGACCTCGAGCGGAAGGGGAACCACCACGACACTGCCGTTGCCCCACTCAGCTCAAGACGGTAACCATCGAAAAGAGCGCAAGACTGCGCCAGCATGCAGTGCCCGCTCGCAAGCGAACAGCAAGAGCCGCCTCAGGCGTCCAGCTGCAACCCCGGACTCGTCCGGCTCCTCACCGACGCCGAGTGGCGTCGGTGTAGTCGTGGGCGGGTAGACAGGAGTCGATGCTTGTCGTTGCCGGAACCGTCACCCTGCTGCCCGAGAAGGTCGACGAGGCGATGGCAATCTTGCGCCCGTTCTGCGAACTGGTGCGACACGAGCCCGGGTGCCAGGAGTACCTCTTCACCGTCAACGCCGAGGTGCCAGGCGAGCTGAGGCTCTTCGAGGTCTGGGACGATGAGGCGAGTCTGCAGGTGCACTTCACCACACAGCACATGGCCCAGTGGCTGGAGGACGTCACGGAACTCGGTGTCATCGATCGCGACGTCACCCGGTACGAGGTATCCGGCACCTCGTCGATGTGACCGTCGGGTCCGACGCTGCTCCCACTCGTCGAACAGGAGGCAGTGCAGCTCGAACCCACTCGACCATGCACCTGCGGTTGTTCGTGCCGACGCGTATCTCCCGATGGCCAGACGTCGGAAGCCGTCCGAGAACCGTACGTCCGATCGGGCGGTTGGCTCGCCGGACCCACGCGATCATCACGGTCAAGAACGCCCCGCTTCGCGATGCAGTACCGGCGAAGCGTGGAAGGTCTGCTGCCGATCGGGATCGGTTGCCGAGCGGCACATCGGGGACACGAAACGTACGGGCGCTAGAGATCTCGGTGCATGATGTGGACTGAAACGAATCCCTCGACGGAGTGTCTGAACGCCCTGGGAACGGTTCCGACGATTGTGAAGCCGAGTGACTCCCACAACGCAATGGCGCGAACGTTCGTCGCCACCACGGCGTTGAACTGCATCCCGAGGTAGGAAAGCCGCCGCGCCTCGTCGATGACAAACTCTGCGAACGCACGGCCGATGCCCCTCCCTGTGGCCGCCGGCGCGACCATCCACGCCACGTTGGCGATGTGGTCGCCCAGCCCCGGTTGGTTCGGCTTGAGGCACGCAGTCGCGACGACTGACGCCATCGAGCGTCGCGACATAGGTGGCGGCCCGGCTCGACCCTTCGAGCATCCACGCCGATCGTGCGACGCCCTCATCGACGTCTGGGGCGTAGGTGTACGTGTCGCCGCGGCGAACGACTGCCGACACGATCGGCCAGATCTCAGCCCAATCACCATCGGTCGCGATCCTGTACTCGATGCCGCACTCACCCATGCCGAGCCACGGTACGACGTCGATGGCAATCGCACTGCCCCAGAACGCCGGGTCGATGGCGCTGACCAACGTCGACCGTCGGTCCGACGGCCCCCTCGACCCGCCCGGGATCCGGCATTGTCCCGCATATGGAGCAAGACGATCGGTTGCGGGTCCGGACCTGCGGCTTGCGCGAGATCGCTCGCATCCGCCCGGGACGGAGATGGCTCCCTGACGCCAAGGCG
>CAWKLM010000043.1:0-137571 GCA_963850475.1 Ilumatobacteraceae bacterium
GTCTGCCGATCCCGCCCGATTTCCACGGTGGCGAGGAGAACTTCCGATCCGTCGACTACATGGCGATCCCGTTCCCGCCGATGCAGACGCTGGCGACGATGATCTTCGACGGTGTGCTCGAACGGCACCCGCAGCTGCGCATCGGCGTGATCGAGCAGGGGTGCATCTGGCTGCCCGAGTTGGCTCAAGCAGATGGAGTCGGCGATGGATGCGTTCGGCCGCCACGAGGAGCGCCTGCGCGACGCTGTCGCTGACGCCGCGCGAGTTCGTCGAACGCCAGGTGCGGGTCACCCCGTATCCGACCGAGGACGTCGGCTGGGTGACCGATCAGGTCGGCCCCGACATCTTGTTGTTCAACACCGACTACCCCCACGTCGAAGGTGGGCGCCGCCCGTACGAGCGGTTCGAGGCGAGCCTCGGCGATCGCAGCGAGGCCATCCGGGAACGCTTCTACGCCGACAACTTCATCGATCTCATGGGGTCCGCCGTCGGGGCGCTCGTGTGACGTCGATCGCGACGACGCGACCGTCGAGCGCGAACTCGGCGATCGCAACGCGTGGTTGGCGCTCGGCGTCGTCACCCTCGTCTTCTTCCTCGTCGTCATCGACGTCTCCGCGGTCAACGTCGCGTTCCCGTCGATCCGCGACGACTTCGAGGTCTCGGAGGCGACGCTCGGCTGGATCATCTCGGGCTACGCGATCACCGTCGCCGCGCTGCTGCTCGTCGCCGGTCGCTACGCCGACAGCTACGGCCGCAAACGGCTGTTCCTCCCCGGCGTCGCGATCTTCGTCGTCGGGTCGATGCTGTGCGCGATCTCACCGAACGCCGGCTGCGCTGATCGCGTCGCGCGTGCTCCAGGGGGTCGGCGGCGCGATCATCCTCGCCACGGCGATCGCCGTCGTGCTGCCCGACTTCCCGGCCAACAAGCGGTCGACCGTCATCGGGATCACGGGAGCGACCGGTGCGCTCGGTGCCGTCGTCGGACCCGCGCTCGGTGCCTTCCTCACCGACGTGTGGTCGTGGCGCGGCATCTTCTGGATCAACGTGCCGCTCGCGGCGGTCGTGCTCGCGATGTCGCCCCGTCTGCTCCGCGAGTCGAAGAACCCGGCCGCCACCGGGAAGATCGACCTCGTCGGTGTTCCGATCGGCACCGCCGGCGTCGGACTCGTGATGTTCGCCATCGTGCGGTCGGAGTCGTGGGGCATCTTCGACCCGCGCGTCCTCGCGCTCGCAGCCGTCGGTGTCGTGCTGATGTGGCTGCTCGTGCGCCGCTCGCGTCACCAGCCCGAGCCGCTGCTCGAACTCGACCTCTTCGCCCTCCGGTCGTTTGCGAGCACCAACGCCGGTCTGGCGCTGTACTCGATCGGGTTCACGTCGGGCTTCCTCGTCAACTCGCTGCTGCTCCAGGAGCTGTGGGACCAGCCGCTCTCGACCGTCGGCGCCGCACTCGTGCCGGCACCGCTGCTCGCGACGTTCGTGTCGCCGATCGCCGGTCGGTACGCCGATCGAATCGGACACCGCTGGATCCTCGCCGGCGGCAGCGCCCTGTGTGCGATCGGCTACTTGCTCCAGCCGCTCCTGCTCGACGCGACGCCGGCGGTGTGGAGCGTGTTCGTTCCGGTCGGGCTGATCGTCGGCGTCGGCGTCGGCGCGACGATCGCCACGTGGTCGAGCGCCGGGCTGACCGAGGTCCGACCCGCGCAGTTCGGCACGGCGAACGCGACGGTGCGGACGACGCAGCAGGTCGGGTACGCGCTCGGCATCTCGGTCATCGTCGCGATCCTGGCCGAACGTCTCGACCGACCCGCAGCTGTCGGCGTTCCGCTGGGCGTGGCTGTTCGTCGGCGGCGCCTACCTCGCAGCGGCGGTCATCATCGCCGTCACGTTTCCCGCCGGTTCGACCGAGGAGCGTGCCCGGGCCGATGATCAGCGGTCGGGGTCCGCCATCCGACTCGCATCGCGTCGGCCAGGACGCGTGCGGACGGGGCGTGCGCATCCGCTCAGGCCCGCGATCACACCGGTCTGATCGTCGTCGGACCGGTTCTGGCTGAGCTTGCGCTTGCCCTCGATCCGGCCGACCACGACTTCGATGCCCGACGATCGCGCGGAGCTGCTTGGCGATGAAGCGTCGGCGGGGCATCGTCGACCGACCACACAGGAGCCAGATCGATGCTCGCCGACGCGGCCGCGCTCGTGGCGGTCGGTGAGATCGCGGACCAGTCGTTCGGTCCACTCCGCGTCGTTGTGGACGACGACCCGCCCGTGGACGTGGACGACCTCGTAGTTCCACGTCGGCACGACGCGCGGCTGGTCGGCCTTCGACGGATACCACGAGGGCGACACGTAGCCGTCGGCGAGCGGGAAGATCACCATCACGTCGGCGCCGTCGAGCGTGCGCCACTGCGGGTTCGCTCGAGCGACGTGGCCGCGGAGCGTCAATTGGTCCCCGTCGCGGCCGGCGTCGCGTGCGGCGAGGAACGGCAGGCCGGTGGCGGCGAGCCCGTCGGGACCGTTCGACACGAGATGGCCGAATCCCGACGCCTGGATCATCCAGACCGCTTCGTCAACCGCGACCCGGTTGGGGGGAGGGTTGTACACGCCGGTCACGTTAGCCAGCCCTTCGAGCCGCTTCAGGCGAGGGTCGGTCCCACTCGGCGGGGTCGGTAGCGTGGCGGGCGTGATCCTGTCCGACCGCTCCCTTCGTGAACAGCTCGACGCCGGTCGGATCGTCATCGACCCGCTCGACGAGTCGCTCGTCCAACCGTCGTCGATCGACGTGCGCATCTCGAACCTGTTCCGCGTGTTCCGCAATCACACCCGCGGCGTGATCGACGTCAAGGAGGACCTGCAGAACCTCACCGAGCTGATCGAGATCCCCGCCGACGAGCACGGCGTCGGCGACGAAGCGTTCATGCTGCACCCCGGCGAGTTCGTGCTCGGCTCGACGCTCGAGCGCATCGCCGTGCCCGACGACCTCGTCGGTCGCGTCGAGGGCAAGTCGTCGCTCGGCCGCCTCGGGCTGCTCATCCACTCGACCGCCGGATTCATCGACGCCGGCTTCGACGGCCACATCACGCTCGAACTCGCCAACGTCGCCAGCCTCCCGATCACGCTGTACCCGGGGATGAAGATCGGCCAGGTCAGCTTCATGCAGATGACCAGCCCGGCCGACAACCCGTACGGCGCCGGTGCCAAGGGTTCGAAGTACCAGGGCCAACGCGGCCCGACCCCGAGCCGCTACTTCGAGAACTTCACCTGACCTGTCACGTGGGTCTGACACCCGTCACCCGTGACCTGCTCGGAGAGGGGTCAGACATCGGCGCGGCTTGCGCGTGGTCGATCAACTCGCGGCGCAGATCGATGGAGGCGGTCGGTCACGCTCACGTGGTAGCGGTGCGGGTTGACGAGGCGCCGTACACCGACGTCGAGTCGGTCGATGTCGGCTCGCACGCTGCGCCGCGAGCTCGTCGATCGACGATGTCGCACGCGGCTGCTGCCGGCCGCCGCTCGGCGTGACGGTGGCTCCTCGTGCAGCAGCTCGACGTGGGAGATGTCGGCGCGATCGCATGGTGCTGGGTGACACCTTCGCGGTTCGGGTCGTGCACGACGATCGACTCGGTCGGGAACGGCTCTTCGTCGGCCAGCCCGATCAGATCGACGACGGCGGCGCCGCGCTGGTCGTAGAGTCGCCACACGTCTTGCGTCCGGGCAGCGGCACCTTGCCCGGGTCCTCGGAGATCTTGATCGCCGGGGTCCACTCGCCGTCGTCGTCCTCGATCCCGACGAGTTTGTACACGCCGTTGAGCGCGCCCGACCCGTGCGACGTGATCAGCCGGGTGCCGACGCCGTAGACGAGCCGTTCGCGGATCGGTGCCGGGTCGATGCCGAGCCGCTCGGCGTCGTCGCCGATCTGGGTGAGGATCTGCCAGATGTTCAGCTCGTCGAGATCGCTCGACAGGACGATCGACACGTCGGGGTAGCCGGCGTCGTCGAGCAGCTTCGCCGTCTGCACCGCGAGGTAGGCAAGGTCGCCCGAGTCGAGCCGGACGCCCGACGGGCTCGTGGCCGGCGGCGCGCAGCTCGTCGAACACGGTGATCGCGTTCGGCACACCGGACTCGAGCGTGTCGATGGTGTCGACGAGCAGGATGCACTCGTCGGGAGCCGTCGCGGCCATCGCCCGAAATGCGCCGAGCTCGCCGTCGCCGATCGCCAGATAGGCCTGCACGAGTGAGTGGGCGTGGGTGCCGATCGGCTGGCGACCGAGCGCGATCGCCGCCTCGACGTTCGAGGTCGACACGCAGCCGCCGATCAGCGCGGCGCGGATGCCCTCGTTGACACCGGTCGACGGGCCGCGTCGCATCCCGAACTCGAGCACTCTGCCGCCGCGGGCGCTGCGCACGACGCGCGCCGCCTTCGTGGCGATGAGCGTCGGGTAGTTGAAGTGGTTGAGCAGCGACGTCTCGAGCAGCTGGGAGACGGCGAGCGGACCGGTCACGGTGACGATCGGCTCGTGGGCGTGGACCACGCGGCCCTCGGCGACGGCACTGATCTCGATGTCGGCGAAACGGTCGGGAGCGGCCAGCCACTCGAGGAACTCGCGTCCCGAACACCGGCGTGCCGGTCGGTGACGTCATCGCGGCGAGCGCCTCGATGTGCTCCGGCCCGATCGCCAGCCGGTCGAGCCAGCCGAGGAACGGCGCCAGCCCGGCCGACACGCAGAAGCCGGCCTGGTGGGTCCCGTAGTCGGGTGCCGACCGGAAGAAGTAGTCGAACTGGGCGCGCCGCTCGGAGATCCCCTGGCTGACGTACACCTGCGCCATCGCCAGCTCGTACATGTCGGTGAACAGCGGCCCGCGGGTCGCCGTCCATCGGTCGATGATCCGTTCGCCGAGCCCGGTCACACCGCCACCCCTCGCGTTTGCGTTGCGATTCTCGGCGTCCGGACCGCCGGAAAAGCAACGCAAACGAGTGGGCGGGGTCACGTCGGGGCGCCGATCACGGTGACGTCGGCGTCGTCGAGGTCGGCGAGGACCCGCTCGGTCGTGTCGGCGTCGGGAGACACCGGCCGGGTCGCGTCCCACAGCACGGCCGTCTCGAACCCGGCGGCGGCTGCGCTCGAGCGCCGTCGCGGCGACACACACGTCGGTCGCGAGCCCGACGACGACGACTCGTTCGATCCCGCGTTCGCGCAGCAGGCCGGCGAGGCCGGTCGGGATGTCGACGTCGCCGCCCGGCTCGCGCATCGAGAACGCCGAGTAGCCGTCCTCACCGTTCGTGCCCTTGCGGACGATCGGCCGACGCGCGGTGGTTCGGATCGAGACCGTCGACGAGCTCGGCGCCCCAGGTGCCGGCGACGCAGTGCGTCGGCCACACGCCGCCGTCGTCGATGAAGTGTGGCGTCGACGCCGGGTGCCAGTCCTGGGTGAGCACGATCGTCCCGCCGGCTGCGGCGGTCCGTTCGATCTCGTCGTTGATCGTGCCGACGATGTCGTCGCCACCGTCGACGAAGAGCGAGCCGTCGGGGTGCCCGAAGTCGTTCTGCATGTCGACCACGATCAGCGCGGTCGTGGGCGTCATCTCGGCCATGCGGTGAGTGTAGGAGTCGCTCGACGACGTCGACCCGCTCCGAAATCCCGGCGGATCGTGACGGTCACCGTCACGATCCGCCGGAATTCCGATGCGGATGGCGCGTGGGGCTCGGCGACGTGCGCGCGTGGGCGACGGTCAGGCGCCGGCGACTGGCGAGGCTGTTCTCGGCGTCGACGCAGCGGGGCGCTCGCCGGCGTGGAACGTCGGCTTCGCCCTGCTCGATCGCGTCGACGCAGGTGGATCGAGATGTCGGCGACCTTGACCTCGTCGTCCTCCACCCCGGCACCCTTCACGCCGTCGTCCAGCATGATGTAGCAGAACGGGCAGGCCGTGGCGACGCGTGACGCACCGGTCGACAGCGCCTCGGCCGCGCGCTCGTCGTTGACCTTCGTGCCGGTCGTCTCCTCCATCCACATCCGGGCGCCACCGGCGCCGCAGCACATGCCCTTCGTGCCGTTGCGCTGCATCTCGACGACTTCGACGCCCTTGATCGAGCCGACGACCTTGCGCGGCGCGACGTAGACGTCGTTGTGGCGGCCGAGGTAGCACGAGTCGTGGTACGTGATCCGCTCGTCGAGCGTTGCCTGCGACGACGTCGAGCTGGCCGGAGTCGATGAGCTGTTCGAGCAACTGCGTGTGGTGGATGACCTCGTAGTTGCCACCGACCTGCGGGTACTCGTTGAGCAGCGTGTTGAAGCAGTGCGGGCACTGCGTGATGATCTTCTTCACGCCCATGCCGTTGAGCATCTCGACGTTCGGCTGGGCGAGCATCTGGAACAGGTACTCGTTGCCCGAGCGGCGAGCGGAGTCGCCGGTGCACATCTCGGACGGGCCGAGGATCGCAACGTCGATGCCCGCACGGCGCAGCAGGTTCGCCATCGCCTGGGTGACCTTCTTGTTCTTGTCGTCGAACGAGCCGGCGCAGCCGACCCAGTAGAGGTACTCGGACTCGAGCGTCTCGCCCGGGTCGACGATCTGCGACGCCGTCGATGCCCTCGGCCCAGTCGCCGCGCTCGCCCTGGTTGAGGCCCCACGGGTTCATCTGGTTCTCCATCGCCCGGTAGGCGTTGCCCAGTTCGGCGGGGAAGTTCGACTCCATCAGCGACAGGTAGCGCCGCATGTCGAAGATCTTGTCGGTGATCTCGATGTTGACCGGGCAGATCTCGTCGCACGCCTTGCAGGTGGTGCACGCCCACAGCTCCTCGGCGGTGATCCGCTCGAACAGCGAGTCGGCCGACACCGTGATCTCCTTGTCGACACCGAGCGGCGGCGACACGGCGGGCGTGCCGGTCGCGGCCATCACCTCGCCCGACTTCAGCACGATCTCGCGCGGGTCGAGCGGCTTGCCGGTGGCGTGCGCCGGGCACACCGACGTGCAGCGGCCGCACATCGTGCAGGCGTCGAGGTCGAGCAGTTGCTTCCACGTGAAGTCCTCGACCGACGAGGCACCGAAGCTCTCGAGTTCGGTCTCCATCAGGTTCGGCATCGGCCGCATCGCACCCTTCGGACGGTCCTTGTCCTTCAGGTACATGTTGATCGGCGACGTGAACATGTGACGCAGCATCGTGATCGGCAGGATGCGCGAGGAACACGATGAAGCTCACGACGTGGGCGATCCACCACCACTGGTGCCAGGTCTCGAGCGCGCTGACGCTCCAGCCGTCGACGAGGCCGGACAGCGGGTAGCCGATGAAGCTCCACTGCTCGTAGCCCGGCCGGCCCTCGAGCGCGATGCGGAACATCTCGGCGCCGAAGCCGGTGACGCCGATCACGAAGAAGGTGCCGAGGATGACGGCGTGCTCGGGCTTCGACTTGATGCGGATGCGGTACGGGCGCTGCACGTAGCGGCGAACGAGCGCCCACACGATGCCGCCGAGGAAGATGAGCCCCATCAGGTCGCCGAAGGCCACGTAGCCCCGGTACACGTCGCCGTGCAGGAACTTCAGCTCCTCGGGCATCTGGTGGTCGATCTCGAGCACGGTGGTGACACCGAGCAGGCCGAGGAACCCGAAGTAGATCATCGAGTGCATGAGGCCGGCACCGGCGTCGCGCAGCAGCGTCTGCATGTAGACGCCGGCCCGGAAGTCCTTGAGCCGCTGCGCGGCGTTCTTGGTCGTGGTCCTGCGCTGAGCCGGTGCGCCGCGCTCCCAGTTCTTCATCCGGTTCGAGAACATGACGGCCACCCACACGAGCAGCACCGGGATGACGGTGTAGAACGCGATCTGGATCGGACCGGGGATGTTGACGAACACCGTGCGGTGGGCGAAGTTGTCGTTCTCCCAGCCGGTGATCTGCGGGAGGATGCCCGACACGACCGTGAACAGGGCGATCGCCGTGAACAGGATCAGCGCGAGCTGATGCGGCTTGACGCGCTTGGCGGGCGCGTCGGAGGTGGTTTCGACAGCAGTGCTCATGACGGCCCCAAAGCTACCCGCCGGTAGGTGCCGCGGCCATTTCCACGCCCATCGTCACCGCGGGCCCGGGCGCGGGTCGGGCGGGTCAGCGCTGGTAGGCGATGCCGTGGAGGAAGAACTCGGTGGCGGCCGCCAAGGGGTTCTCGGCGACGTCGAGTTCGCCGAAGCTCAGCACGGCTCCGAACGGGGCGTTCCAGAACTCGGCGGGGCCCGGTCGTTCGGGTCCCCACGGACCGACGTAGAGGTACGGCTCCTGGTGGAACTCGTCGCCGGCTGACGCGCCGAGGTTCGTGCGGACACCCGGCTTGTCGCTGGCTGTTCACGGCGAGGTCGGCGCCGACGTCGAAGTGTTCGGGCCACAGCCGCACGATCGACGCCTGCGGGTCGGGGAGCGAGGCCAGCGCGACGTCCATCGCCCGTTGGCCGAGGGCGTACCAGTCGCCGACGACGGTCGTGGCGCTCGAGTCGAGCAGCAGCATCTCGTCGACGTCGCCGAGCGGCGGTGTGTCGCTCGCCGACCCGGAAGTCGGGAGTCGGGAACGAACCCGCACGCAGCACACAGCGACGCGATGGTCGATCCCGCGATCATGTGCACCTCGGTTGTCGCCGCAGTGCCGTCGTCGGTCGCGGTCCGCGCGTTCTCGACGAACAGCGAACCGCCGGCGACGCGCACGCGGCGGCGGTCGTCGCCGAACTGCGGCGTGCCGAAGCCGCCGGGGAGCGGCATCAGCGCGAAGTGGCCGGTGACCTGCTGCTGGGCCTGGGCCACGACGTGCGTGGCGATGCGGCGCAGCGTGTCGCGCTCGCGTGGCCAGTCGTCGGGGAGTTCGACGAAGTTCATGGCCGTTGCTCCAGCTGCGGAGACAGCGGGTCAGCCGTAGTACTGGCGGTCGAGCTCGCGGATGCGGCCGGCGAGGCTCGCCATCAGCTTGTGCGAGATCGACGGAATCGAGTCGATGACGCCGAGGAACCGGCGCTGATCGATCACGAGCAGCGTGCAGTCGGTCTCGCACACGACGGTGGCGGTGCGCGGGCCCTTGTCGAGCAGCGACATCTCGCCGACGACGCTGCCGGCGCCCGAGCGTCGCGACCTTGCGGCCGTTGCGCCTGACGACGACGTCACCGTCGACGATCACGAACGCCTCGCGACCCATCTGGCCCTGATCCATGATCATGGTGCCCTCGGTCATCGTGATCTCGTCGGTCGCCTTCGCGACCTTTTCGAGCTCCTTGTTGGAGCACGCGCTGAAGAGTGCGACGTTCCGGAGGCTTTCGAGGTGCTGCTTCTTGCTCGCCATGAGGCGACACACTACGCACATCGCGACGGCGCGACTCGACACGAATCGGTCTCGAGCGTCCCACCATCATCGGCGTTCGGGTGGTGGCGCGGCCTGTTCGTCGGCCAGACTCTCGCCCGTGAAGCCACGCATTCGCCGTCCCGTTCGTCGTTCTCGCGCTGCTGGTCGCCGCCTGTTCGAGCGACGACGGCGGCAGCGAGCCGGTGGCCAGCGATCCGGCGAGCACAGTCGCCGACGGGAGCGAACCCGCCGACTCGACCCCGCTCGACCGACGGACAGCCCGGACTCGACCGAGCCGTCTGCGTCCCGACACCGAATCCGACGGGGAGCCGACCGGCCCAGCCGAGATCACCGTGACGCCGTCCGAGTACATCGGACTCGCTGCGCTCGTGTCGGTCAACGCCGACGAGCCGGTGCAGGTCGAGTTGACCGCGACCTCGGGCGACCACGTGGTCGAGGTGCCGCGGACCGCCGCGCTGTCGGCCGCCCACGATCATCCCGCTCGTCGGGATGCGCGCCGAGCAGACGTATGCCATCACGGCGGCGCTGTTCGACGAGGCCGGCGAGCAAGTCGGCGAGGTCGACGGTGCCGAGTTCACGACGTCGGCCGCTGCCCCCGTGGTTCGAGGAGCACGAGCTGACGATCGACAAGGACCGTGCGGCGCCTGGCTACACGATCGTCGAGTTCGACACGCTGGGGATCCCCGAGGGCGCGCCGTCGAGCCAGCACCTGATGGCGTACGACAACGACGGCGAGGTCGTCTGGTACTACACGAACACCGGCGCGCTGGCGGGCATCGAGCGCACCCCGGCCGGAACGTTCAACATGTTCTACTGGCCGTTCGGCATCCGCGAGGTCGACATCCTCGGCAACGTCGTCAACAACTGGCGCCCGCAGCCCGCCGACGCAGCCGGCGACACCGTCGACGACGAGCTGGTCGTCGCCGAGGTCGACCCCGACCAGGTCGAGTTCCAGGGCGGGCTCGACGCGCTCGACGGCAACCCGGGCGACGCTGAGCCGACCCCGATCCGTGCCGACTGGATCGACCTCATCGGCGTCCACCACGAGAGCTGGCCGATGCCGAACGGGAACGTCCTGACGCTGTCGACGACGGTCCACGAACTCACGCCAGAACAGCGCGCAACGTTCTGTCCCGACGACGAAGCCCCGTTCGACGCGATCAGCGACGTCGCCGTCGAGTTCGAGCCGTCCGGTCGGGTCGTGCGCACCTGGGACCTGTGGGACGTCGTCGACATCGACGAGTTCCCCGGTCGGGAACTGTGTGTCGATGCAGGCATCTTCGCCGGGACGAACACCCGTGACTGGACCCACGCGAACAGCGTCGATCTACGACCCCGAGCGCGATGCGATCATCATCTCGTCGCGCCACACGAATCAGATCGTCGCCTTCGACCATCTCGACGACGAGGGCCCTCAGGCGCAGCTGCGGTGGATCCTCGGTGACGGTGCGACGATGCCGCTCGACGGCGAGCAGACCTACTACCAGCACGCGGTCGAGGTCAACGACGACGGCTCGCTGGTCGTCTACGACAACGGGAACTTCCGCCCCGGCACGTCGCCCGACGATCCCGACAACCCGCCGTACAGCCGTGCGGTCATCTACGAGGTCGACGATGCGTCGGACGACCCGAGCCAGTGGTCGGCCCGGCAGACGATGGGAGAACATCGACGTCGAGGACAACGGCAAGCTGGCCTACTCGACGTTCATCTCCGATGCCGACGTGCTCGAGAACGGCAATGTCCTCGTGACCCACGGCGGCATCGGGACGTTCCCTCCGACGCCGGAGGATCCGCTGCACATCCTGATCCGTGAGATCGTTCCGGAGGGCGAGTCCGGCGGCGACGTGGTGTGGGAACTCAAGTCGGCGTCCGAGACCGACAACTTCTACCTCACCTACCGCGCCGAGCGCATCCCGTCGTTCTACTTCGGCCCCGACTGGCTCTGAGCGTCACGCCATGGGTCAGACCCATGGCGTGACGCGTCGATCCTGCTAGAAGTCGATGAGGCTGGGGAGATAGTCGTCGGGGGCTTCGTAGCCGAGCAGGTTGAACACGGTCGCCGCAACGTTGGCGAGGCCGTGGTCGGCTGCCGGCCCGCCGCCGACCATGTGGTACTCGCCGTCGTAGTTCGGGTCGTGAATCGCGAACGGCACGGGGCTCAGCGTGTGGCTGGTCTTCGGTGATCGCTCGCCGTTCTTCTCGGTGAACATGATGTCGGCATTGCCGTGGTCAGCCGTGTAGATCAGCACGCCGCCGAGATCGTCGATCACCTCGACGAGGCGCGCCATGCACTCGTCGATCACCTCCATCGCCTCGACCGTGGCGTGCAGATGGCCGGTGTGCCCGACCATGTCGCCGCTCGGGAAGTTGAGCCGTCCGAAGCGGTACTCGCCTGAGCGGAGCAGGTCGATCGTCTCGTCGGTGATCTCGGGCACCTTCATCGCCGGGGTCGTGTCGAACTCGACGTTGTCGGAGGGGATCTCGATGTAGGTCTCGAACGACTTCGTCGATGTAGCCGGATCGATTGCCGTTCCAGAAGTACGTCACGTGCCCGTACTTCTGCGTCTCGCTGATCGCGAAGCTGCGGATGCCCTCGGCGCACAGGAACTGCCCCATCACACGGTCGATCGCCGGCGGTGCCACGAGGTAGCGCTTCGGGACCAGCGCATCGCCGTCGTACTGCAGCATCCCGGCGAACGAGACGTCGGGATGCGATCGCCCGTCGGCGCCCGTGCGGTCGAACACGTCGAAGTCAGGCTCTTCGAGCGCGCGGGAGATCTCGATCGCGCGGTCGCCGCGGAAGTTGAAGAACACCACACCGTCGCCGTCGACGATCTCGCCGACCGGCGCGCCGTCGTCATCCACCACCACGAACTCTCCGAGGTACTGGTCGCCGGTGTCCGACTCGTCGTACATGGTCTCGACGGCTGCGCGAGCGTTCGGAAACGTGCGACCCTCGCCGTGCACGTGGCATCGATAGCCGCGCTCGACCATGTCCCAGTCGGCCTCGTAGCGGTCCATCGTGATCTTCATCCGGCCACCGCCGGAGGCGATCCGGAAGTCACGACCGTCACCTGCCCGCAGTTGATCTCGGCCAGGACCTCTTCGGTTCGGTCGATGTAGCGCAGCGCCGAGCGAGCGTCGACGTCGCGGCCGTCGTGCAGGATGTGCACGGCGCAACTCGTCACTCCCTCTCGGCGCCGCTCGGCGGAGGAGCGCGTACAGCTGCTCGAGGCTCGAGTGGACGCCGCCGTCGGAGTGCAGGCCGATCAGGTGCAGCGTGCCCTGGCGGCCGTGATCGACGACGTCGGCCCAGATCTCGGAGTCGAAGATCGCCCCGGTCTCGATCGCCTTGTTCACCAACTTGGCGCCTTGCGCGAACACCCGGCCCGCCCCCAGTGCGTTGTGGCCGACCTCGCTGTTGCCCATGTCGTCGTCCGATGGCAGACCGACCGCCGGCCCGTGAGCTGCCAGCTCGGTGTACAGCTCACCCGAGGTCAGTCGATCGAGGGTCGGCGTGTGTGCCTCGGTCACCGCGTTCGACGCCCCGGGAGGGGCGACGCCCACGCCGTCGGCGACCACGACGAGCACCGGTCCCGGACGCCCGGAGAACGACGGATGCGGCTTCAACGACAGCGAATCCATGGCTCCAGCCTACGAACAACATGACATCGATCCCGGATGACTGTCACCATCCGACCCGCTGACCCGATGACAATCGCCCCGGATGGATGTGAGGGGTACGCGGAGCCAGAATCCTGTCTGAGCAGGTGAAACGTCCGGTTTCGGAGACCGAGCCCATGACAATCATCCGGGGCGATTGTCATCACCTCGGTGGTCGAGGTGTCGTCATCGATCCGGGATCGATGACTGGGCGGGGGCTGCTGGTGTCAGGATGGCCAGATGGATGACCAGGTGAGGGAACTGTTCGACGCCGCGTGTGCGGCACGCGAGCACTCGTACAGCCCGTACTCGAACTACGAGGTGGGCGCGGCGCTGCGTACGGTGGCCGGTGACGTGTTCGCCGCGTGCAACGTCGAGAACGTCGCGTATCCGGAAGGTGTGTGCGCCGAGGGCGGCGCGATCTCGATGATGGTGGCCGGCAGCGATGGCGTGCCGGTGATCGCCGAGATCGTCACCGTCACCACCGGGGACACACCGGGCACGCCGTGCGGCGGCTGCCGTCAGAAGATCCGCGAGTTCAGCGATGCGTCCACCATGATCCACGCAACGACCGTCGACGGCGCGGTTCGGACGGTCACGATGGAGGAGCTGCTGCCGGATTCGTTCGGCCCTGACCGCCTGCTCTGACCACGAGCGGCGACAAAACTGCAAGACGTCGAGCGGCGGGTCCTCTGGACCCACGTGAAACGGATCCACACGCCTTCCTCCACCCCGATGGCCGCGGCGGTTGCTGCCGCGATCTGTACCCTGGCGCTGACGGGCGCAGTGGTCGTTGGATCGACCGGTTCCCGCGACGACACCAGCGGCGTCGCACCGCCATCCGTCGCGCCGCCATCCGTCGAAGCCGAGCGGACCATCTCGTCCGAATCGATTCCGGCACAGACGCCGGCCGCGGTGGAGGAGTCGGCGAGTGAGATCGCACCGTCAGATGCCGCTTCCGGGCAGCCCGTGCCACCAGCAGAGGTTCCCACGACGTCGGGGTCGGCCGAGCCCGACGTCGACGAAACGGATGAGCCAGATCCAGCGTTCGGTGCGATCCCCGACGACGTCGTGCCGCTCGATGTGCCAGCGTCCGACGGGTCGGCGATCATGTTCGACCCGGTCATCGATTCGTTCACCCGCGTCGAGATGGACCGTCCCGAGCTGCCACCGGTTCCCACCGACGCGTTCCAGCCCGTGGTGCTGAGCGGTGACGTCGTACCCGTGGAGAACGACGACGTCGGTGGTGACCCGGCGTTCACGGCGGCGACCGGATGCGCGGATCGTTGCATCGAGAGCGCGGCGATCTCGACCGCCGGCGGTTCGTCGAGCCTCTACGATCTCCGTGTCGAACTCGAGAACCCTGCGGCCGTCGAGGCGTACCTGTCGCTCGCACCGATCGTCCGAACGGAGGACGGCGGCCACCTGCCGCCCTTCAGCGCGCCGACAGCTTCCGGGTCGGTCGGGCCCACGTGGACGACCTCGTTCGACCTCGAACCGGCCACCGAGTACCACCTGCTGGTGCGCGCCAACGACGGCCAGGGAACGTCATCGGTTGCCGGCACGTTCACCACCTCCGCCGCCGTCGGCCCAGACGATCTCGCCCTTCCGCGGCCTTGCGAGAACGGCTGTGTCGACGGCCTTTCCGTCGAGGCCAGCGACGACGGAACAGAAGTCGCCATCGGTCTCGTCGCGGCGACCGACGTGATCGTCGAGTACGCCTGGTCCACCGAGCAGTTCGAGCAGGGCGCGAACGGACCCGCTCTCGTCGACGCCACCACCCGCACCGCCGAGGTCGCAGCCGGAGGCACGACCACGTTGCGGTTGTCCGGACTGACACCCGCAACGGCGTACTCCGTCGTCGTCACGGCGAGCGACGACCTCGGCGGTATCGATCTGTGGGTGGCGCGCATTGCGACCCCGTCACCGACCATCCTCGCCGGCGTCGACCGCGTCCACATCGATGGTGACGGCGACGACGGGAATCGGAACCGAGGCGAGATCCGCTTCGAGTTCGGAGCCGGCGAGACGTACTGGGGGTGGCGCAACGAGGAGAAGCTCTCCTCGAACACGACGCTTCGGCTCGGTCGATCCGCAGGCGGTGCCCTCACCGCCGACGGCAACGGCGAGTACCCGTACATCATGGTCTTCGCCGGTGAACGCGATGGCACCTCGTTGTCGGACTGCTTCATCCAGGGCGACCCGACCGGCGATTGGCATCCGGAGAGCACGATCACCTGGTGCAAGAACGCCCGCACGATGTGGAGCGCGGTGTGGACCCCGTCGATGAGCCTCGCAGAGATCCAGCAGCTTCCGACCTGCGCAGACCGCGGGGTGACCAACCCTGGCGCGGATCGTTGTGCGGTGATCGAGACACTCCCGAACAGCTCCGACCAGGTGTCGTTCGAGGCCGTGGTGTGGTTCGACCTCGATCCGCTTCGCTGAGTTGCAGCCCCGAAGCCGACCGCCTGGTCTGACTCGATCGGTCGACGGGGTACGCGGGGCCCTCAACGGCCAGACGGTGTTTGGTCGTCCTTTGGTGGGTGCGTTCAGGCTTCGAGAATGAAGCGGACTCTGTCTCTCCTCGCAACGCTCGTGGTCGGCGTGTCGGCAGTCTCTGTCGGCTCGGTCACGGTCGACGCGCGACAGCTCGATCAGGCCCCGGATGCCACCGCAGATGCTCCGTTCGTCCGCGAGATCGAGCAGCCGGTCGCTGATCTGGTGCCGTTGACGCCGAGTCGGGTGTTGGATACGCGGATCGGTGCTTGGGGTCGGGTCGTCGGGTCGGGTCGGTCCGGGTGGGTCGATCGATCTCGAGGTGCTCGGTGTTGGTGGTGTGCCCGGCTGCCGGTGTCGCAGGGGTGGTGTTCAATTTGACGGCGACCGCGGCGTCGCAGCGGACGTTCGTGAATGCGTGGCCGTCGGGTGAGGTCGAGCCGACGACGTCGGTGTTGAACGTGGGGGCGGGTGAGGTGTTCGCCAATCTCGTTGTCGCCGAGTTGGGTGAGGGTGGTCGGGTGTCGTTGTCGAATGCGTTCGGTGAGGTGCATTTGTTGGCTGATGTGGTGGGTTGGATTCCGACGGGGTCGGATTTGGCGACGTTGACGCCGGCGCGGTTGCTCGACACGCGCACCGGTGTCGGCACGTCTGCGGCGGGTGCGGTCGGTGCGGCTGGTCGGGTTGATCTCGACGTGTTGGGGCGTGGTGGGGTGCCGGCGTCGGGGGTTGATTCGGTGGTGGTGAATGTGACCGCGACCGGGCGATCGCAGCGGTCGTTCGTGACGGTGTGGCCGACCGGGTTCGGAGCGTCCGACGGCGTCGGTGTTGAACATGGTCGATGCGGCGCCGGTGCCGAATCTGGTGGTTGCGAAGGTGGGTGCGGGCGGAAAGGTGTCGTTGTTCAATCGGGCGGGGTCGGCGCATCTGATCGTGGATGTGGTCGGTTACACGGTGGCGGGTTCGGATGTGGTGGCGTTGGCGCCGAAGCGGTTGTTGGACACACGGTCGGGTGTGGGTGTGGAGGCGGGTCGTGTCGGTCGTGGAGGGGTTCATCGATGTGACGGTGGTGGGGGTGGCGGGTGTGCCGGCGCGTGGTGCGACGGCGGTGATCATCAATGTGACGGCGGCGTCGCCGTCGGAGCGGTCGTTCGTGACGACGTGGCCGACGGGTCTGCCGCAGCCGGTGACGTCGTCGTTGAACATGCTCGGCGGTGAGAACGTCGCGAATCTGGTGGTCGCACCGATCGGTGCGGGTGGCAAGGTCCGGTTGTTCAACGCGAAGGGTTCGACCGCGCTGATCGCGGACGTCGTGGGCTATGTCGGTGTTCCCGATGGTGTGACGGCACCGGTGATCGCCGACGACGTCCGGGTCCTGGCTGAAGAACAAGTCGTTGACATCGGTGGCGACCCGGTGTCCGATGGCCCGGTCGTCTTCGAGGTTGCTGGGTCGGCGGAGGTCGAGGTCGGATCGATCGTTGGTGAGTGGTCCGACGGCACTCGCTCCGTCGGGTTTCTTGCGCGAGGTGGTGTCGGTGGAGGCGATGTCGGGTGGCACGGTTCGGGCTGTGACGCAGCGTGCGGTGATCACGGATGCGATCCCTGAGGGCTCGATCTCGATGTCGACCACGTTCGATCCTGATGTTCTCACGAAAGAGTTCGTCGGTTCGGCTGACCTCGACGTGGGAGCCGCTGCGGCGGTGCAGGGCGCGAGTGCGATCCAGAGTCCGTTGAGTTGTTCCGACAGCGGGGTGTCGCTGGCGACGACGTTCGATGGGTCGATCGAGCCGTCGCTCGATCTGGATTTCGATTGGAGCCCGAGCGGCCTGCATCAGGCTGAGGTGACGGCGGACCTCGATCTGGTCATCGACATCACCGCGACGGCGACCGCGAAGGTGACGTGTGCGTTGTCGAAGAACCTGTTCACGTACAACCTCGCCGCAGTCGTGGTCCCGATTGCGGGGATCCCGATCGTTTTCCTCCCCGAGCTCAGTGTCGACCTCGCCGTGTCGGGTGCGCTGGAGGGGTCGATCGGCGGGTCGGCGCAGTATCGGGTCGACACGACCTCTGGGTTCATCTACGACGAGAACACCGGCATCACCAAGATCAAGCAGGCCACCCCGTCGGCCACCGCGGCGTGGACCGCCGGGGCGAAGGCGACTGCGGAGTTGGCGGTGACGCCGGCGTTGGCGGTCTACGTGTTCGGGGCGGTCGGTCCCAAAGCATCGGTTCCGTTCGGGGTCGGTGTCGAGCTGGACCCGTGCCGCACGCCGTTGTGGAAGCTGGGCGGGTCGGTCAAAGCCCAGTTCGGGCTCTCGCTGTCGAGTTGGCTCGGATCGCTCTCGCTCGCCAACGTCGACATCACCCTCGTCGACTCACCCATCACCCAAGGCGGCACCGCCATCGCCGACTTCCCCGGCTGCGACCTCCAGGTCGAGGTCGTCAGCCACAACTACAGCGTCTCGGCCGATGCTTCCGCCAATCGAGACGAGGACCCGATCAACAACGGAAGCTCGGACTACTTCTCCGACAGCAAGCGGTCCTCGTCGGCACAGTTCGGGCCGGGAGCCAACGACGAACTCTTTGTTCAGGAACGCACGAACCGCAATGGCGTGATCACCGGTGGAACGACGGTGGTGGGGTCGTACACAGCAGCATCCTGGAATGCCGGCCGCAGTGAGACGGCGGGCGTGTCCGGCGCGAATGCCTCAGCGGACGCGTCGTTGGCTGTGGGGTTGGGGAGCACCGCGTCGAGTTGGCAGTGGGACGTGACGGCCAGCACGAACGCATCCGCGAGCGCCAGTTCCGATGGCGATGTCGGCGCCTTCCATCACGCACACGACGCCGACGGCGACGCGGACGCGCTCGCCACAATTTCTGTCGTGCTCCAACAGGACGCATTGCTCACCGTCACACCTCGCTGTCCCACGATGCCCGTCTCCATCAGCGGAGGCGGCGTCAACAACATCTCCGACGCCTGTATCGACCCGGTCGTGCTCCCGGCGGGGCAGTTCCAGTTCCGGACGAGTATCGGCGTTTCAGCCGACGCCAAGGATGGATCGACGGCAAGCGATGGGGCATCGGGAGCGGTCACCCTCTCGCTCACGCCTGCTTGAGAACCTGAGTCGGAAGCACTCAAGTTTTCTGATTGAGGGGTTGCCGAACCGCTGCGGTGGTCCTATCTTGATTACCACTCATTCAAGATCTGACCACGAGTCCGCCCGGACTCGCCCTCACAAGGAGCACACCCCCATGGCCAAGGCAGTCGGTATCGACCTCGGTACCACCAACTCCGTCGTCTCCGTCCTCGAAGGCGGCGACCCCGTCGTCATCCCGAACTCCGAAGGCGCCCGCACGACCCCGTCGGTCGTGGCGTTCTCGAAGACCGGCGAAGTGCTCGTCGGTGAAGTCGCCAAGCGTCAGGCGATCACCAACCCCGATCGCACGTTCCGCTCCGTCAAGCGCCACATCGGCGAGTCCGGCTGGAAGACCGACGACGTCGACGGCAAGCAGTACACGCCCCAGGAGATCAGCGCCCGCACGCTGATGAAGCTCAAGCGCGACGCCGAGAGCTACCTCGGCGACACGGTCACGCAGGCCGTCATCACGGTCCCCGCGTACTTCGACGACGCACAGCGCACCGCCACCAAGGAAGCCGGCACGATCGCCGGTCTCGAAGTGCTGCGGATCATCAACGAGCCGACCGCGGCCGCGCTCGCGTACGGCCTCGAGAAGGGCTCCGAGGACGAGACGATCCTCGTGTTCGACCTCGGCGGCGGCACGTTCGACGTGTCGGTGCTCGAGATCGGCGACGGCGTGTTCGAAGTCAAGTCGACCCACGGTGACACCGATCTCGGTGGCGACGACTGGGACCAGCGGATCATCGAGTGGCTCGTCGACCAGTTCAAGGCCGCCCACGGCGTCGACCTCAGTCAGGACCGGATGGCAGCTCAGCGTCTGCAGGAAGCCGCCGAGAAGGCCAAGATCGAACTGAGCCAGACCCAGTCGACCCAGATCAACCTGCCGTTCATCACCGCGACCGCCGACGGACCGCTCCACCTCGACGAGAGCCTCAGCCGGTCGAAGTTCCAGGAGATGACCGCCGACCTCATCGAGCGCTGCCGGACCCCGTTCGAGCAGGCCCTCAAGGACGCCGGCGTTGAACAGGGCGACCTGCACCACGTCATCCTCGTCGGCGGCTCGACCCGCATGCCCGCCGTCGGCGACCTCGTGCAGGAACTCACCGGCAAGGAGCCGAACAAGACGGTCAACCCCGACGAAGTGGTCGCCATCGGCGCCGCGATCCAGGCCGGCGTGCTGCGCGGTGACGTCAAGGACGTCCTCCTGCTCGACGTGACGCCGCTGTCGCTCGGCATCGAGACCAAGGGCGGCATCATGACCAAGCTCATCGAGCGGAACACGACGATCCCGACCAAGCGGTCCGAGGTGTTCACGACGGCCGAAGACAACCAGCCGTCGGTCGAGATCCATGTGCTCCAGGGCGAGCGCGACATGTCGCAGTACAACAAGACGCTCGGCAAGTTCCAGCTCGTCGACCTGCCGCCCGCCCCGCGTGGTGTGCCACAGATCGAGGTCGTGTTCGACATCGACGCCAACGGCATCGTGCACGTGTCGGCCAAGGACCGTGCGACGAACAAGGAGCAGTCGATGACCATCACCGGTCAGTCGACGCTCGCCAAGGACGACATCGAACAGATGGTCAAGGACGCCGAGGCCCACGCCGAGGAGGACAAGCAGCGCCGCGAAGAGGCCGAGGTCCGCAACAACGCCGAGTCGCTCGTGCACCAGACCGAGAAGGTGCTGCGCGATCAGGGCGACAAGGTCGACGCTGCCGAGAAGGAAGCGGTCGAGACGCCGCTCGCCGACCTCAAGACGGCGCTGGCGGGCAACGACAACGACGCCATCAAGACCGCGACCGAAACGTTGATGAGCGCGAGCCAGGCCTTCAGCCAGAAGCTCTACGAGGCCGCAGCGAAGGACGCCGACGGCGCCGGGAGTTCGGCGTCTGGCCAGGACGTCGGTGGTGACGCCGGAGCCGGTGACGCCTCCGACGACGACATCGTCGACGCCGAAATCGTCGACGACGAGAACTGAGGCACCGGATGTCCGACCAACCGATCGGCCGGCCGGGCAACACCGGCGACGGCGACAACTACGACCCCGATGTCCACGATCCCGACGTCTCCCGCCCTGCCGACGTTCCGGCGTCGGGTGGGCGGGCCGACGGCAGCATCGGCTTCGACGGGCTCCCTGGTGACGACACCGAACGCGCCAGCGAGGTCGATGATCTGACCGATGGCCTCAGCCGTCCGATGACGGACGCGGAGGCCGAGCAGGCCCTCGCCGAAGCCGTCGACGAGATCGACTTCTCCGATGTCGACGTCGCGGCGCTGCTCGACGAGCGAGACCAGTTCAAGACGATGGCCCAGCGCGTGCAGGCCGACTTCGACAACTTCCGCAAGCAGTCGAGCGTGCGGGCGCAGGCCGACGCCGACCGGGCGACCGGCCGGCTGGCCGAGGCGCTGCTTCCGGTGCTCGACGCCGCGGAGGCCGCGTTCCTCCGCCATCCGGACGAGGTCGGTCCGCTGCTGAACCAGATGCTCATCGAGCTGAAGAAGCAGGGCCTCGAGACGCTCGATCTCGACGGCCAGCCGTTCGACCCCGAGGTCGCCGAAGCGGTCGCCCACGAGCCGTCCGATGGAGGTGAGCCGATCGTCGCCGAGGTGCTGCGCAGCGGCTACCGCTGGAAGGGCAAGACCCTCCGCGCCGCCATGGTGAAGACCACGGACTGACGATCGTCAGGACCGCGTCCCTGGCCGTGCGACGACAAACGACGAGACCCGGAGAGGAGGTCACCCACATGAATCCGCAACGCGAATGGTTCGAGAAGGACTACTACGAGACGTCTCGGTGTGTCGAAGACGGCATCCGACAAGGAGATCAAGAAGGCGTACCGCAAGCTCGCCAGTGAGCTCCACCCCGACAAGAACCCCGGCAACACGGTTGCCGAGGAGAAGTTCAAGGACGTCTCCGCGGCGTACGACGTCCTCGGCGACGAGGCGAAACGCAAGGAGTACGACGAGGTGCGCTCGCTGGGCCCCGTCGGCGGGTTCGGCGGTGGCGCGGGCGGCGGCTCCGGTGGCGGTCCGGGTGGCTTCTCGTTCAACGTCGACGACATGGGCGGCGCCGGCGGGCTCGGCGATCTCCTCGGCAACATGTTCGGCGGCGGCGGCCGCAGTGGAGCTGGAGCTCGCCGTGGCGGCTCGGCCGCGGGTGTCGGGCCACGACGCGGCGCCGACATCGAGGCACAGCTGACCGTCGACTTCGACGATGCGGTCGCCGGGATCGAGACGTCGCTCTACCTCACCGCCGACGCACCGTGCTCGACCTGTTCGGGATCGGGAGCGCGCCCGGGCACGAGCCCGACCGTGTGCCAGAACTGTGGCGGGCGCGGCGTGATCGACGACAACCAGGGCTTCTTCGCGATGACCGCGCCGTGCCAGGTCTGCCAGGGAACCGGCGCACGATCGAGTACCCGTGCGACACGTGCAAGGGAACGGGCATCGAACGACGGCCACGCGAGGTCAAGACGCGGATCCCCGCCGGCGTGAAGGACGGCCAGACGATCCGGCTGAGCGGGCGTGGTGCGCCTGGTCGCAACGGCGGACCGACCGGCGATCTGCTCGTGCAGCTCAAGGTGATGCCGCACCAGCGCTTCGGCCGCAGGGGCGACGACCTGACCGTCACGGTGCCGGTGTCGTTCGCCGACGCGGCGCTCGGTGCCGACATCGACGTGCCGACGCTCGACGGAGGCACGGTGAAGCTGCGGATCAAGCCCGGAACGCAGTCCGGATCCCGTCACCGAGTGAAGGGCAAGGGCGTGACCCGGACCGGCTCGAAGGGCACCGTGACCGGAAGCCTGATCGTCACCGTCGACGTGGTCGTGCCGACCGAACTCAACGACGCACAGCGTGCGGCCGTCGAGGCGTTCGCCGCAGCAAGTACGGTGTTCGAGGAGCAGGAGTCGTCATGAGCAAGCATGAGCTGAAAGCGGTCTACGTGATCTCGGTCGCCGCCGAGCTCGCCGGCATGCACCCGCAGACGCTGCGCATCTACGAGCGCCGCGGCCTCGTGTCACCGGCCCGGACCCAGGGCGGCAATCGGCGCTACAGCGACGACGACATCGAACTCCTCCGACGGATCTCCGAGCTGACCGATGCCGGCATGAACCTCGAGGGGATTCGGCGCGTGATGCAACTCGAGAACGAGAACGCTCGACTCCGCAACGAACTCGAACAGGCACGCGAAATCGCGCTGCACGCGATCCGCGAGGCCGAGAACGCCGACACGCGCAGCGCCGGCGGCGACCTCGTTCCGCTCAAGCAGGCCGTTGCGGTGTTCGGGCAGCGTCCGAGCATCTTCGACCGCGACTGATCCGTCGCCGCCTCGTCAACGCCGATGGCGTCGGGGTCGCAGCCAACGGGTGACCCGCTTGATGCCCGCCGGTCGGCGACTCGGGACGCGACATCGGGCAGCGTCGACATCTCCTCGATCGCCCACGGCCGGTCGAACTGATCGTCGACGGCGATGCTCGAGATGATCATGTCGACAGGCCGCAGCGGCCCGGCGAGTCCCGCTGCTCCGACCGCGGCACCGAGCGCGGCTGCCTGCCGCTGGGCAGCGCGGAGGTCGTGCTCTGGGTACACCGGGTACGGCACGCCGACGAGGTCGAGCACCGGTGGTCCACGCGCCGATCACCGTTTGCGTCGGTGTGGGCCTTCGTCCGGGCGCGTTCGTCGACGCGATCCATGATTTCGGCGAGCGCGGCATCGGTCATGAAGTCGTCGAAGTACGCAAGTGGTACGTCGACGGTGCTGATGTCGACGTCGGGTTGGGGCCGACCGGTCGCGACCGTCGACAGGGCAGCAACAGGAAGTCGATGACTCAGCACGGCATGGTGGGCGTCGTTCTGGGCCACGAGCCGCCTCACGTACGTTGCGTCGTGACCGGTCACCCGGGCGATCGACATGGGCGTCGGTTCGACCGTGACGTCGACGAACCCGGCCCGCTCCGCGAGATCCTCCAGTCTCCGGACTGCATGGGCGTCCCATCGGATCAGCAGGAGCCAGCGGCGCGGGCCGTCGTCGACCACGACGGTCGAGTTGATGCCGTGTCGGCGGTCCAGGCGGGAGCGAAGCTCGTTCAGCTCGGGACCCGATCGTCCGGTGATGTCGACGCGTTGCATCATCGCGTCGCCGGGAAACGTGGCGATGCGTGCCGGCTCGTCGGGTTCTCCCAACTCGGCGCGGAGGAGCACCAGTGCGTCGAGCGTCGCGTTGTCGTCGGCGAGGTTGACCGGATACTCGGCCACTGCGCTCAGTCGCCCCTCGACGTCGTGGCGGAGTCGGACCCCGCGCACGACGGTGTCGGCGATCTCGATCCCGACCCCGTCGCCGCGGGTCACGCCGTCGCTCATGAGGTCGACGCCGGGATGATCGTGACGGGCCGCTGGTGGCGCGCCGGTTCGGGCGCGAGTCGCTCGATCGTCGTCTTCGACGTTCGCAGGCGGCGTCGCGAGCTGCACGCGTCGATCGGCCGTGGTCGACCAGCATCGGCGCGGGTGCCGATCCGCAGGCCCGATCGGCGGGGCGTCCAGCCGAGCGCGGTCATCGGGGTCGGTCAACGGGCCGACGAGACGATCGCCGGTCAGCCTGGTCAGCGGGCCGAGATCGTCGACGCGGGTCGCCACGACGACGACGTTCATCCCGACCGAAGCTCCAGCGGACGCCAGCTCACCCAGTTGCTCGAACGTGTCGCCCGGCGTCGTGGCGGTCAGTGCGCGACGCATGCGACCCGACGTCGCCGATGAGCAAGACGATGTCGGGTCGGTCGTCGTGCCGCTGGGCCTCGAGGCGCTCGGTCATCATCGTGTGCAGGCCGGTGATCAGCCGCGCCACTTTCGTCGGGTCGTCCGGGGTGACCACGGCGCCGGTGTGGGGAAGCGCCTCGAAGGCGCGCCTCCGCTGTGGCAGGGCTTCGATGGCGTACAGGTGCAGGTCGTCGGCAGCGATCCGAGCCGCCACGCCGGTGGTGATCAGGTCGATCAGGGAGGTCATCCCCGATCGTGGTGAGCCGGCGGCGAGGATCGACCCATCACTCCCGGGCTGCCACCAGTAGGCCTCGTTCTCCGCGAGTTCGGGACGGTCGACGAGTCCGATCGGAACCCCGTCGCCCGGGTGTCGAGCGAGCAGCGTGGCGGCATCGATCTCGATGGGCAGCGGCGGTGGGAGCAGCGACGGCGTGGCGCTTCGTCGTCGTTGCTCGCCGACGCGGCTGGTGATCTGGCGAGCGACCGCGGCGGTCGCGAGGTCGTCGACGTCGGTCACCACGTCGTCGGTCGGTCGATCGACTGAGTCGTCGTTCGAGCGGGGTCATGGCCCGGCCGTGCGTGGTCGGCCGGATGACCAGGTGGGGCGCATCGAGCTCGGTCGGGCCGGGCGACCCCGGGGCCGACGAGGCGGTCCCGACGCCGACGAACGCCTCCGAGCGATCCGTGAACCATGCGGTCCCGTCGCCGTTCGGTGCGATCCAGGCGAACGAGCCACATGCCGCGCGGCTCGCTTCGGGCACCGAGTCGGGGTGGTCGGCGGTGAGTACCACGTGCACATTGGGAAGCGCCACGAGCGAGCTCGGTCATCCCCGTGATCAGCTCCGAGCGCAGCGGGTCGTTGCGGTCGAACGCGTGCTCGATGATGACGACGACGTGGAGGTCGGGTCGTTCGACCAGGACGTGGGCGACCCGGTGCACCAGGCGCGGGGCATCGTCGGCCTCGTCGCGACCAGCCCAACCGGCGATGTGTGGGAGCTCCGCGTGCCACGGCGGTCGCTCCCGACCGACGATCAGGATCGCGAGCTCGTCGGGTCGCCGCTGAGCGGCCGCGCCGAGGACGAGGGCGGCGACGGTCTGATCGTGCTGCTCGATGTCGGACGCGGCGATGATCGTCGATCGGGGGGTCGTGAGGTCGAGCGTGGTGCTCCTGCGCGCCGCGGGCACCGAGTCGGTGTCGGCACTCACTCCGATCGCCACGGTCAAGCCATCGACGGAGCGGTCGTTGCGTGCGGATTCCTCGACCAACTCGTTGAGCGTCGGTGGCGCAAGGCGGGTGGGGGCCATGAGCCTTCGCAAGGCGTCGAGATCGTCGAGCGGGGCCAGGTGGCGGGCGACATCGGCGGCCTCGGGCACCTCGACCAGTGCGGGTCGGATGTCGGTGCACCGACCTCGGGCGCATCGGCCAGGCGCGTGTGCTGCGTGGTCAGCGAACCGAAGAGCGCAGGTCGGCCGACTCGTGCTTCGGTCGTGATCGACGACAGATGTGCGAGTCGGTCGGCCGGCGGTACCTCTTCGAGCAGCGGCGTGCACAGTCCCGGTGCCTCGTGAAGACCGACGCAGAGTGCGACGATTCGCAACTCGGGCGGGGGATCGATGAGCAGCGATCGGATCGGCGAGTCCCGCTGGCTCCACAGCGAGATGTCGTCGAGCAGCAGCAGTGTCACCGGGGTGCGGCTCGGGGTCGACGTCGGTGGCTGCCATTGTGCGGGGTCGGGAGTCACGGCCGTGCCGTCGCGACGTGCGGCCGGCGCTCCTGAGGAGTCGTGCTGCGACGTTGCCCACGCCGCCAGCGACTCTGGATCGGCGAACAGGTTCGGTTGCGCCGACGGGACCCCGTTGCGGATGTGCGGAAACCACTTCGCCCAGTTCCAGTTGGCGATTCGATCCGGGGTCGAAGCGATCGCGACGTCGAGGTCGGCCGGGCCGTGCATCGCGCACAACTCGACGAGCAGTGTCCGCGCGAGGCCGGCGGTGAATCGATCGGAGCCGACGAGCGCGACGCCGCGGTGGCGTTGGAGATCGACCGACGCGATGCTGACGCCGTCCGCTTCGATGCCGAACGGGATGTCGAACGCGCCGGGATCGGATGGACGCCGTTGCCAGAGCCGACCACCGCCACTGGCCGCGTCGCGGATGGCATCGACGACGAGGCGGGGTTGTGAGGGCGGTGGCGGAGGCGGACGTTGAAACGGCACGGATCCGTCGCGGGCCGGCGTCGATCGCCGCTGTCGGTCGATCATGACCGGCGGAGATTCCAGTTCGAACAGACGACCACCCACGTGGAGCCGTCCGCCCGTCCAGGGGAGCTCGCGGTCGAGGAGCAGGTTGCCCGAGGGTCGGGGTGTAGATCCCGAGCGCGCCGCCGACGTCCGGCCCCGGAACGACCGTCACCGCGCCGTCGGATTGCGACCGCGAGTTCGAACGCCGGTGGTCTCGACCGGCGCGGATTCGAGCTCGCTGGCGTGAAGCCGGCGGGCGCTGCCGACGCGGTATCGGCCCGGGTGCAGGAGGCGTACGACGCCGGCACCACGACCGGTGACCTGGGTGACGCCGACCACGTCGGCCGCGCCCGGTCCGTCGACCGGCGGCGACAGCCGTAGGTCGGGTGTCGATCAGCGACCCGATCACGAGATCGAGGTCAGCCATGAGTTGCGACGTCGACACGGTTCGACCATCGACGGTGGCGGTCGCCGGCGGTGCCTGGCCGGTGACGGCGCGCACCAGGTCGGCAAGGGTTGTGTCGGTCGGCGCCGCCACGATGTCGATGTCGGCGTCACCGTGGGGGGTCCTCACCACGACGTCCATTCCCCCCGACAATAGGACCGTCGACTGGGGTCCTGTCGCCTCTTCGAATTTCTTCGAGAAATCGCTCAAGTCCGCGACCGAAGGTGCCGATGCGAGCACGTGGAGGTGAACCCTCACCGGCTGATTCCGCCCGGCATCCACGATCTTGATGGCGATCTCGCGCGTCCGGGAATCGGTACGATGCCGAGGTCGTGCCCATGACCCCGACCCTGCAGACCGTGACTTGGCGACAGGCGGTTGCGGCCGTGGTCGCGGTCGGACTCGCACTTGCCGGGCTCGTGATCGTGCTGCGGTCGGACGGACTGCCGGCGGTCAACGCAGCGTCGTCGCGTGCGACGCGGTGGGTCGTCCACGAGCCGACGGGACGGGTGGTGCTCGTCGACGGGTTCGGTGGGCGAGCCCTCGCCAGCCTCGAACTCGATGCGGTCGGCGACGGAGTTGTTCGTGGCGGAGGGTCCCGGTGGGACCTACGTCCTCGATGATTCGACGGCCGAGGTGCGCACCATCGACGGCGCTGACCTTCGCCTCGGTGCACCCAGTGCGCTCGCTGCACTCGGCGATGGTGTCGCGGTCGCCCGGTCGGGCCCGTCCGGGCTCGTCGTTGCGAATCCGGTGACGGGCGAGGCGACCCTCGTCACGAACGACGAACCCGTCGACATCTCCTTCGATGCGGACAACGGTCCCGGGGTCGACACCTCGACCACGATCGCGTTGGCCCCCGACGGGTCGATCTGGTCGTTGGTCGACGGATCGCTCGAGCGGGCGTCCTCGTCGGCGGCGACGTCGGAGGATCTCCGCCTCGACGATGCCGTGCTCTCGCTGGTCAACAACGAACCGTTGGTCCTCGACCGAGCCGAGAACCGCGTGCGGCTCGGGTCCGGCGACTGGCAGCGGATCCCCAGCGACATCGACGGCAGCGAACTGGTGGTCCAGCGTCCGGGTCCCGCCGCCGACTGCGGTTGGGTCGGCGGCGGTGACGACCTGTGGTGCGTGTCGAGCAACGGCATCGAAGAATCCGTCGACGATCCCGGGACTGGCCATCGGCGGCGGCGACCTTCTCGCGATCGCCGGTGACGCCTCCGCGCTGGTTCGACGCGGCCCGACCGAGGTGGTCCAGTTCGATTGGCGCACCGAAGCGGCTGCTCGACGAGCAGCCGCTGACGCTGCCGGCGCTGACGCAGCTCGAGGTCACGTCGACGACCGACGTGATCTGGATCGACGACGTGTCCGGCGACTTCGTCTGGTCGGTCCACCCGTGGGGCATCGAGGCGATCGACAAGAACGCCTCGGGGCTGTTCGTCGTCGACGACGAGGGCAGCATCGTCGAGGAGGGCGAGAGCGATACCGGTGAGGCCGCCGGAGCCGACGACGGTGTGGCGATCGAACCCGAGATCCGGGAGCCGGACAACAACGGCATCGACGACCCACCGGTCGCCGTCGACGACCCGGTGACCGCCCGGTCGGGAGCGTCGGTGCCGGTCGCGGTGACGGCGAACGACTACGACCCCGACGGCGAAGCGATCGCGGTCTCCGACGTCGGGACGCCGGGTCACGGCACCGTCGAGATCGGGACGGCGAGCACGGTGATCTACTCACCCGACGCCGGCTACGTCGGCGTCGACGAGTTCGAGTACACGATCGTCGACGGTGACGGCACCGAGGCGACCGCCCGGGTGATCATCGACCTGTTGCCGACCGACGGCACCAACCGGGCGCCCGTCGGAGCACCCGACGCAGAGCGAGACCGGCCCCGGCGTCCCGGTCGTCGTCGACGTGCTCCTCAACGACGTCGACCCCGAACGTGACGGGTTGCGACTCGACTCGTTCTCGGCCGAGCCCGACATCGGCGACGTGAACGAGACCGAAGGACCGTCGGGCCTCCCGGCGCTCGAGTACACCCCGTTCGACGGGTTCGAGGGCATCGCGCGGTTCTCCTACCGCCCGGTCGACACGTTCGGAGCGGTCGGCGAACCCGTCGAGGTCGCCGTCGACGTGGCGCGCGCCGGTGACGAGAACCGGCCGCCGGTCGTCGCCCCCGACTCGGTCCGAACTCGCCGCTACAGCGAGGCCATCGTGCCCGTGCTCGTCAACGACTCCGATCCCGACGGCGACCCGCTCGTCCTCTCGGTCGTGCGCCCACTCCCCGACGGCATCGACGTCGAGATCCAGGGTGACCGACTCGCGGTGACCCCACTCGCGGGCAGTGGCGACGCAGTGACGTTCGAGTACGAAGTCGACGACGGACAGTGGGCACACGGTCCGGGGCCCGGTGCTCGTCAGCGTGATCGACGAAAGCGAACCGAACCGACCCCCGGTGGTCTCGCCCGACATCGAGACCGTCGTCGTCGGGCAGACGATCCTGATCGACGTCACCGCGAACGACTCCGATCCCGACGGTGATCCGCTCGCGGTCACGGCGATCAGCCAGCCCGACAGTGGTGGCACGACGGCGAGCGGCGGCCGGAACCAGATCGAGTTCACGCCGTCGGCGATCGACGACGAGGAAGACGCAAACGTGCGCTTCACCTACACGGTGTCCGACGGCAACGGGCACGAAGTCGTCGGCGACGTCACGGTGACGGTGCTCGCCGAGGCGTTGCCCGAGCCGCCGTACGCGCGTGACGATTCGACGTTCACCTTCGTCGACGACCCGGTGACGATCGACGTGTTGCGCAACGACGGCGACCCGTCGGGCGAGCGCCCGACGATCGTCGGCACACCGGGTTGCCCGACCGGCGGGACCGCAACGGTCACCGCCGACGGCCAGGTTCGCTTCGACCCGCCGCCCGGATCGTCGGGGGCGTTCCGATGCTCATACGAGGTGACCAACTCCCAGAACCTGCCGCGACTCCGCGGCGATCATCATCTCGGTGCGCGAGCCGGAGACGACCAACCGCAAGCCGGTGGCCGTGCTCGACACGGCGACGGTCGACCTGGGCGAGTCGGTCAGCCGTGACGTGACCATCAACGACACCGATCCGGATGGCGACTCGTCGTTGCTCCGGGTGACGTCGTCGACGCAGCCGCCGTTCGGCACGGCAACTCGAAGCGGCAACGTCATCACCTTCACCGCCGGCTCGACCACCGGTGTCGCGACGATCACCTACCAAGTCGAGGACAGCGAGGGCGCGCTCGCAACGGGTCGCTTCCAGATCACCGTGACCGAGGCCGCGAACGTCGCACCGATCGCCGTGCCCGACAGCCGACAGATCGAGGGTCCGGGCGTGCAGCAGACGTTCGACGTGCTCGCCAACGACCGTCGACCCGGACGACACTCCGGGCGGTCTGACCGTGACGTCGGCGCAGCTCGACCGGCGGCAAGGGGTCGCTCAGCCGATCCGGCTCGCAGGTGACGATCACCCCGCAACCCGACTTCGTCGGCGTCCTCACCGGCGACCTACACGATCCGCGACGGTGAGGGACTTGCACGGCGTCGTCGACGGTGACGCTCACCGTGACCGAGCCGGCGAACCGGCCGCCCGTCGCCGGCGACGACAGTGCCTCGGTGTGCGAACGGCGGATCGGTCACCGTCCCGGTGCTGCAGAACGACACCGACCCCGACGGCGATCCGCTCACCGTGTCGATCGTGAGCGGTCCCGAGGGGTCGCTCGGCTCGGCGAGCGTCACGAGCGGTCAGAACATCAGCTTCCAGGCCCGTTCGGGCCAGGCGGGCGGTCGCCTCGATCACCTATCAGGTCAGCGACGGCGAACTGACCGACACGGCGACGGCGAGTGTCACCGTGGCGTCCTGTCAGGCGTCGCAGCCGGTCGCCAACGATGCCTTCCTGACCACCGGCTACCAGACACCCATCGCCGTGAACCTTGCCAACTACTCGTCGAACGGCGACGTGATCAACGTGACCGGTCCACCCGGCTACGCGAACGGCGTCTACACCCCGCCCGCAGGCGAGAACGGGAACGTGACGATCGGCTTCGGAGTTCGCAACGAGTGCGACCAGCAGGCCACCGGCACGATCACCATCGACGTCAACCAGAGTCCCTCGAGCCAGAACACGTCGATCACGCTCTCCCGCGGGGCCAGTGCGGAGGTGCCCGTCGGGCAACTGGGTAGCGACGCCGAGGCCCTCACCATCACCGGCAGCACCGGTGCCCCGCGCTGGGTCACGACGACAGCCGGCCGCCTGCAGATCGTCGTGCCGAATGATGCAGCGTTCGGCACCACTTCGTGGACGACGACCATCGCCGACCCGGGCGGTCTCACGGCGAGGGCAACGGTGTCGGTCACCGTGTCGAATGGCGCTCCCGTCGCCGTCGCCGACACGATCGACGCATCGAGCGGCGTCGGCACGACCAATCTGCTCGCCAACGACAGCGATCCCGATGGCCCCGATTCGGAACTGACGATTCAGGCGATACCCGCCACCGTGTCGTTCGATGGTGGCGGCACAGGCACGATCACGCGGTCGGGTGGCCAGGTCACGGTCACGACGACCGACGGCAGGGGCACGGCGTCGTTCACCTACAGGATCGTCGATGCGCGGCGGCGGCGTGTCGAACGCCGCGACGGTCACGGTCACGGGCCCGTCGGTCGCCACGACGACCACCACGACGACCGAGCCGGGCGACAACACCGCCCCGGTGGCCAACGACCAGAGCGTCTCGGTCGTCGCCGGGACCGAGAAGACGATCGATCTGAACGTGTCCGATGCCGATGGCGACGCGCTCACCGTCATCGACGTCTCGGACCCGGCGAACGTGGCGTCGGTGTCCGGGCGCAGGATGACCATCGTGGCGCCGAGCGCCGGGACCTTCACCGTCACGTATCGAGTCACCGACGGGACCGATGCTTCGGGCACCGCAACGGTGACGATCAACGCGTCGGCAGCCACGACGTCGACCTCGTCGACGACCACGACCACCCTGGCCACCACCACGACCACCACGACCACGACCACCACGACCACGACCACCACGACCACCACGACGCTGCCGCCGACGACGCTGCCGCCGACGACGCTGCCGCCGACGACGCTGCCGCCGGATCCACCACCCGACGGCGGCTGAGGGTCAGACCGGCGATGCGGTGCGGCGGCGGAGACTGCGCAGGCTGAGCCGCCAACGGGCCCGCTGCCAGAACGACCGAGACTCCGACATCGACGTCTCGACCTGGCCGAGGCATGCGGTTGCGTCCTGCGCGAGCAGGTCGGGGCGCGCCGGATCTCCGAACGTGGTGGCACTCGCAAGCGTCGCGAGCCGCTCGACTTCGCGGTGCGCCGTCGGGCACGAAGTCGACTGCGTCGTCTGCGATCTCGTCGTTGGTGTCCGAGACGGCGATGGTCATGCCCGCCGTCGACCAGTGCATTCGTGGCCACGGCCCACGCTCCACGGATTCGTTCGGCAGGCGCGCCGGAGAGTCGTCGCCGACGGCGCCGCCACTTGATGCCGAGGATCAATCCGACGACGAGCAGGATCGGGATCGCGAGCGCCACGAGCGCCGGCGAGCGCCCACAGCGCGTAGCCGATCAGCGTCGGAAGGCCGGAGGCGTTCGTCGGTGTCGGCGTCGTCGTCGGTCACGACGGGTTCGTCGGCGGACTCGGGCGGTGGCGCGATCGGTGGCTGCGGCGCGGCGGGTGTCTGCACCTGAGGTTCTGGCGGCGGCGGCACCGCATCGGAGTCCTCCTCCTCGGGAACGGGATCGAACGCGACCCATTGGTCGCCGATGCGGATCTCCGGCCAGATCACCGCGTCGTCGGATCTGAGTGTGAGCGTCAGATGCCGTCGCCGTCGGTGCTCGAACCGGTCCGGGCTCGACGGCGAACCCGGTGGCCACCCGCGCGTCGACGCCGAGCGAGCGGACGAGCAGCACGTATGCCGTGGCGAACTGTTCGGCGTTCCCGCGCTGCGTGTCGCGGAGGAACCGTTCGATCAACGCTCGCTCGAGGCCCGCCACCCGAGGCGTCCGACCGCGAGAACGAAGTCGTCGCGCATCGTCGACTCGATCGCCTGGAGGCGACCGAGCAGGTCGGTCGTCTCGTCGGCGCCGCCCTGTTCGGCCAGGCCGGTCGCCAGTTCGGCAAGGGCGATTGCGTTCTCGTCGATCTCGCGGACGCCGATCGCGCCGCTTGCCTGCGCCACGTTCGGCTCGACGCGAGCCGTGACGACGTATCGCTCATCGTCGAGTGGGCGGTCCGCGAGTCGGACGATCGTGCGCTCGTCGTCGGTTTCGATCGACGCGTCGACGACGACGGGCGCGCCGGGCAGTGGGACGAGCTGGAGGTCGTCGTCCTCGAACGTGATCGGTTGCCGAGATCGTGTCCGGGGCGGGAGCGCTGAGCCGACGACCGATCGGTCGGAGCACCAGATCCGGTGCCCAACGGCGGCCGTCGTACATCGTCGAGTGCGGCGGTGCGCCACCGCAGCGAGTGGCCGATCCTCGGCCTGCCGTCGAGATCTCGGTGATGCGTAGGTCGTGCAGGACGATCGGTGGGTCGATCGCCTGAAGGGCCAGCGTCGCCTCGATCGGGTCGAGCACGGCTGCTGAACCCGTGGCCTGCTCGGTGCGACGTGGATCGGCGCGTGCGATGAGCGCGAGCGGGACGGCGAGTACGGTGGCAACACCGATTGCGGCGATGGCAACCGGCAGCAGGCGACGTTCGCCGCGGAGCAGCGGTCAGCCGTTCCCGGAGGTCGACGCCGGGTCCGGGCCGGAGTGCGGCGAACGCGAGCGCCAGCACGGCGATCGGCAACCACCCACCCGAGCCGGACCCCCAGCGGTGAGCTGAGCGCGATCACCAGGAGCTGTGCGACGAGCACCGGAACCAGAGGACTCAGGTGCAACCGCTGCTGCCGCGCGAGTTCGGCCGACACCGCCGTGGCCAGGCCGAGGCCGGTGGCGACGATTCCGAGCAGGTCGGGGCGGTCAGGGCTCGGCCAGTCGGTCGACAGCAGACGCTGGGTCCCGGCGTCCGAACGCGGCGCCGAGGTCCGATGCCGGTTCCGCCCGAGACGACGACGACGATCGTCGTGGCGACCACGACGGCACCGAGCGCCGACAGCGAGCCGGATCGGCCAGCGGCGTGTGACACGTCACGAAGGCGGTCAGCTCCGACCAGCGCGGACGGCGCGAGGAGCCACCAGACTCCGCCGGTCGAAGATGTCGCCCGCCGCCAACGACGACGACGCATCATCATGAGCGTCACCAGCACGATGCGGAGCCGGAGCAGCCCGAGCATCAGCCGATCAGCTCCACGCCCGCCACCGTTGGACGAACTCGGGTGCGTCCTTGGCGGCCACGGCGATGCCACCACCGGCTCGTGCGCCGTCGCCGACGCGGATCGTGATCATCTGATCGTTCGACGACACCCGGGTCGTCGGCCCGTCGGGGCCGGTGACCATCAGGACCGAGGTGTGGTCGAAGCCGTTGGCGAACAGCGCAGCCACGTGCATGCGCGTCGCTCTCGACCTGTCGCACCGGCGTCAACAGGTCGAGGACCTCCGCCTCGTGCGCGAGCGGCGATGGGCGTCCGGCGTGATCGGGATTCGTGGTTCGCACCACCACGTCGAGTCCGGTCCGGAGCGCATGGACCGCCAACGTCGCCGCGACGTCGACGATTTCCTCGAAGTCGTCCTCGGTGCCGACCGCGGCGCCGGCGTCGACGACGATCGTGAACTCGGGTCGCCGAACCTCGACGTGTTCGCGCACCATCAGCGTGCCGGTGCGTGCCGTCGTCGGCCAGTGGATCATCCGCGGGTCGTCACCGGCGACGTACTCCCGCATCGACACGAATCCCGACAGCGGATCGGCGGCGGCGCGCCGCACGATCGACTCGTTCTCGACGACGCGGGACGAGCCCTGGGGTCCGAGGAGCTCGTAGACCTTCGGGTGCACGGTGACCGTCTCGAGGCGGACTCGCTCCTGGTCGTTGCGCCACCGACCGACTGCGAGGAAGAACGGATCGACCTTCTGGATGTCGAGCGGACCCAGTTCGAAGACGCCACGTCGCCGTGTCGGAAGCGTCGAGACGATGTCGTTGACGTCGCCCGGCGCGATCGGTTCGATCGCGACCTCGACGTCGGCGCCGTCGCAGCGGTCGAGCATCGTGGCGCGACCCGAGCGGTGCGCGGTGTCGTTGCGCACTCGGTAGGTCGACCTGCACCGGGTCACCACGGGGCACGCGGATGGTCCGGATCCGACGTTCGACTCGCGCCCGCAGCGGCCGTCGGGCGACGAAGATCGCGAGCAGGACGACGAGCGCGATGCCGAGCGCGAGCGACGACCAGCTCCTCGTAGCTCCACCAGAGCCCGAGCACGGCCAAGATCACCGCAACGAGGACGGCGCCGAGACCGGACCGCGTGAGCATGCTCAGGCTCCGCTGGTGCGAGGTACCGGGACGCTGTCGCTGATGTCGGCCATCAGCGTCTCGATCGTCACGCCACGCAATTCGGCTTCGGCCGACAGCGCCACGCGGTGCCCGAACACGGGTGCAACCAGCGCCTTGACGTCGTCGGGTGTGACGAAGTCGCGATCGTCGGTGGCCGCGAACGCCCGCGCGATGCGGAGCAGCGCGAGCGTGCCGCGTGTCGAGACGCCGAGCCGAAGGTCGGGGTGGCGACGGGTCGCGTCGGCGATCTGCACGATGTAGTCGTGGATCGAGTGGGCCACGGTGAGGCGATCGATGTCGGAGATGATCTGGTCGAGTTCGACCGGTGTCGGTGACCGGTTCGAGCTCGTCGTCGCGCTGGGTGCGGGTGTAAGTCCTCGAGGATCGCGACCTCGGTGTCGGCGTCGGCGTACCCGAGCGTGAGGCGCATTGCGAACCGGTCGAGCTGGACGTCGGGGAGCGGGAACGTGCCCTGGAAGTCGCGGGGGTTCTGCGTGGCGATCACGAAGAACGGACGCGGCACCGACCGGCTGATGCCGTCGGCGGTGACCTGGCGCTCCTCCATCACCTCGAGCAGCGCCGACTGGGTCTTCGGGCTGCCGCGGTTGATCTCGTCGCCGATCAGCACGTTGGTGAAGACCGGACCCTCGCGGAACGAGAACTGACCGCTGCGCTGGTCGTAGACCATGACGCCGGTGATGTCGGTCGGCAACAGGTCGGGCGTGAACTGGACGCGCTTCCAGCCGCCGGCGATCGAGTTCGCGATCGCCTTGGCGAGGCTGGTCTTGCCCGTGCCCGGCACGTCGTCGAGCAGCAGGTGACCTTCGGTGAGCAGGCAGCACGAGCGCCAAGCGGATCTGGTCACGCTTTCCGCGGATCACCTGATCGACGTTGTCGATCAGCGCGTTGACGACCAGCGACGTGTTGCCTGCCACGGAGCGAGTGTACGACGCAGCGTGCTCCCAGTCAGGGAGTCTTGACGTCCTCTTGACGGTGCCGGTCGACCTCGGCGTCCCCGACGAGCTGCTCGAGGAAGCACCGCGACACCGTCGTCGAGGTTCGATCCGATCACCTCGTCGGCTGCCGCCCGGACCCGGGCGTCGGCGTTCTCGCACAGCGACGCCGCGCCCGGCCCATTCGAGCATGGTCAGGTCGTTCAGTTCGTCACCCACGGCGATGACGTCGCGTGCATCGACATCGAGGTGCTCGCACAGCCAACGCAACCCGGCACCCTTGTCGTCGTCGGCGGGTCCGATCTCCGCGGCTGCGGCGCCCATGTGCCGAACCGTGAAGCCGGTACCGAGATGAGCGATGACCGGCGGCACCTCCGTCGAGGAGCGCGTCGAGGGGGCGCTCGGTGTGGAACACGAGCAATTTGAACGCCGTGGTGCCGCCGATGGCGAGCACGTCTTCGACGGGATCGTCGTGCACGGCGGCCGGCATCAACTCGGCGAAACCGGGTTCGTGGACGAATCCGTTGTCGGTGGCGAGCGCGAAGCCGAACCCGGCGTCGTGCCGACGGAGCACGGTGACCACGTCGACCGCGGCGGAGTACTCGAAGCCGCTCACGTGGACGAGTTCCGGGTGACTCGTCCGGATCGGCGCGGAAACGTCGAGATGATCGTCCCGTTGCCACCGACGATGTGGCTGACGAGCCCGGCGAGCGGCCGCGTGGGCCGCATCGCCATGTCGGGCGGTCGCCCGGTGGCGATCACCACACGATGACCGGCCGCGGAAGACGGAGCGAACGGCATCGAGCGGTACGGGCGGTCGAGCGCCCGTCGCCGTCGAGCAGGGTTCCGTCGAGGTCGAGCGCGATCAGATGCGGGTGGTCAGGGGCGACACGTCAGTCCCAGTCGATGTGGAGGTGGCGATAGGCGTCGCGCAGGATGGCTGGCGAGTTCGGGCCGCCGTGGCAGTCGTTCGTCGGCGCGTTCGAGGTGCGGGATCTGGCGGGAGCGCGGCGCCTTCGGGAACGGTGAGGACGTCGGCGATCGGATCGACGAACGGTTCGCGCTCACGGCGGGCGTGCTGCTCGCGACGCTCGGCGCGACCCTGCTCCATGCCGTCGCGGACGAGTTGCAGGTGTCGGCGTCGGCGGGGCAGGTCGTCTGCACTCGCGGTCGTCGTCCCGCCGGTTCGTGCGTCGTCCGGCTTCGATCGTCGTCGGGACCGCGTTCGTGTCGTCGGTTCCGATGCGCTCGTTGCCGCGCCAGACGTCGAGCAGTTCGGGCTCGATGAGCAGCTCGTCGGCGAACACGAACATCGTGGCGATCACGTGCTTGCAGGCGTGGTCGTCCCAGTTGTCGTCGTCGGGGCAGTTGCACACCGCGTGGACGTCGCGGCGCAGCGGCATGCCGTCGCCGGGCGTGACCTCGAGCGATGCGATGTACGGCGTGGCATCGCGTGCCCTGCACCTCGCACGTGACCACGCCGGGGTCGACCACGATGTCGAGCACCGACCCGTCCTTCGCGTACTGCTTGCCGCGACGCAATCGTTGCGGGTCGCTCATCTCGGCGGCGAGCACCTTCATCATCGTCGCCGGGAGTCGGCCCGGCTGCTGGGCCCCGAACGGCTTGCGCGGCCGGCTCATCGTCCCGCCCCCACCTGATGCGTGAGCCGTCGACCGAGGTCTCGGTGTCGGAGGCTCACAGTTCGGCCTCCAGGACGACGAGGTCGCGGAGTTCGTCGGTCGTCATCTCCGACATCCAGGCCTCGCCCTCGCCGGTGCCGACCACCTGCTCGGCGAGCTTGCGCTTGTCGTCGATGACCTGGCTCACCTTCTCCTCGACCGTGCCCTCGCACACCAGCTTGTGGACGTTGACCGTCTGCGTCTGGCCGATCCGCCACGCACGGTCGGTCGCCTGGTCCTCGACCGCCGGGTTCCACCACCGGTCGTAGTGGATGACCTGGCTCGCGGCGGTCAGGTTGAGGCCGGTGCCGCCGGCCTTGAGCGACACGATCAGCAACGGCGGGCCGGTGCCGTCCTGGAACTCGTCGACCATCGAATCGCGCCGGGTGCGGGTCACGCCGCCGTGCAGGAACGGCGCGTCGAAGCGAGAACTGTTCGTTGACGTGGCGGACGAGCAGCTCGCCCATCTCGCGGAACTGGGTGAACACGAGCGCCCGTTCGCCCTGATCGAGCAGGTCGGTGACCAACTCGTCGAACCGCGTCAGCTTGCCCGAGCGACCGGCGAGGCGTGAGCCGTCCTTGAGCGCGTGAGCCGGATGGTTGCAGATCTGCTTGAGCCGCATCAGCGCCGCGAGCACGAGGCCACGGCGGCGCATGCCCTTGGCCTGTTCGGCGTCGACGAGCAACTGGTCGACCACCTGTTGGTAGAGCGCCGCCTGCTCCTTGGTGAGCTTGGCGTAGGCGATCTGCTCGATCTTGTCGGGCAGGTCGGGGAGCAGCCGCTTGTCGGCCTTGGTGCGGCGCAGGATGAACGGGCCCGTGATCCGTCGGAGCCGGGCGGCGGCGTCGGCCGACGCCTCGGGGTCGGTGGCGCGCTCGATCGGCGATGCGAAGTCCTTGCGGAACCGTTCGAGCCCGCCGAGGATGCCCGGGTTGACCGCGTCGAGGATCGCCCAGAGTTCGCTCAGCCGGTTCTCGACCGGGGTGCCGGTGAGCGCGATCTTCTGGTCGGCGCGCAGCTGGCGCACGGCCTTGGCCGCCTTGGTGTTCGGGTTCTTCACCATCTGCGCCTCGTCGAGCACGACGGTCGACCACTCGATGGCGCCGAGGTGTTCGAGGTCGCGCGGCAGCAATCCGTAGGTCGTGATCACGATCTGCAGCTCGGGGTCGACGAGGAACATCTCGTCGGCGGCGCCGTCGGACGCGGCGTGCTCCATCGCCTTCGAGATCAGGTCGAGCTGCTTGTCGCGCTGCGACCCGTGGTGGACCGACACCTCGAGCTTCGGGGTGAACCGATGCGATTCCGAATGCCAGTTGCGCACGACCGACAGCGGACAGACGACGAGATGGGGTCCCGGCCGTTCGACCAGGTGGGCGAGCGTGGTGGCCGTCTTGCCGAGGCCCATGTCGTCGGCGAGGCAGCCGCCGAGGCCGAGCCGCGACAGGAACTGCATCCACGCGAGGCCGCGTCGCTGGTAGTGGCGCAGTTCGCCGACGAACTCGCTCGACTCCTCGACCTCTTCGAGTCGCTCGTCGGGCAGCCCGTGGAGCAGCGATCGCACCCAGTCGGTGTCGGAGATCGGGGCCAGATCGCCCGACGGCGAGCCCGGCATCGGCGGCATCGATCGCCGAGTTCGACCCCGTCGATCGTGTCGCCCGCCGTGTGGACGCGGATCGTCGTGCGGTCCTCGGTCGCCTCGTCGTCGTTCGCGAGTTGGAGCAGTTGGAGCGGCGTGACCCGGCTACGTGTCTGTTCGAGCTCGCGCTGCTTCTCGCGTTTGCGTCGCAACTCGTCGGGGTCGATCCGAACCCAACGATCGCCGGTGTGCAACAGCGTCGCGCCGGCCTCCTCCGCGCGTTCGAGTTCGGCGTCGGAGATCTCCTCGTCGCCCACGACGAGCTTCCACTCGACGAGTGCCTCACGGCCGAACTGCTTCTTGCGATCGTCCTGCGGGGTCGGTGTCGCCTCGCCGGCGACCCGCACGGTGTTGCGGATCAGTCGCTCCGGCCCGATCAGCTCGACGCCGGCCTTCTCGAGCTCGAACGGCGCGACGTCGATGAAGTCCTCGGCCGTTTCGAGGTCGAGTTCGACGCCAGTCGGTTCGTGCTCGAAGGCGAGGTCGGCGAGCCCGGGGACGACCGGAGCGATCCGTGCGACGACGTCGTCGAGCAGCGACGACCAGGGTGTCGAGGTGCCGTGCCTCGCGGGCGACCTCGATGGCGCGGTCGTTGCGGTCCCACAGGTCGGCGGCCGTGCACCAACGCATCGAGTCGGTGTCGTCGACGAGTTCGAGCCGCACCTCCCAGGGGTCGTGCGGGTCGTGCGACATCAGCAGCCGGACCCGTGGGATCACGACCGGTTCGCCCGACAGCCGGCGGCGATGGCGATCGAGTTCGTCGCGGAGTTGGCCGAGCGCGAGGTCGAACTCGGTGGTGCCGCCGCGGACGACGTGATCGGGCTTGGCGAGCGCGCCGAAGACCGCTCGCAGCGCCTGGGTCGAGCCCTTGCGGCCACGCCCGACGTCGGCCTTCCAGCCGCCTTGGAAGAGGTAGGAACGGGCGACGCCGTCGACCATCAGCTCGAAGATCTTGCGCGTGTCGTGGCCCGATCCGGCGGTGCAGATGTGATGGCTTCGCGGCGTCGAGCGGTGGCGAGCAGTTCGGCGATCTCGTCGTCGATCTCCGGGGTCCACCGAGCCACCGTGAACGGGCCCTCGTCGACGACGATCGGCGACATCCGCCCGGCCGACACCATGCGGCGGGCCAGCTCGGCCACCCGTGGCGAACCAGGCGATCGAGTCGGAGACGATGTCGCCGTCGGCGGGGAGTTCGGACAGCCACACGGCGGTGCCGAGCGGGTCGAGTTGCACCGACGCAGCATGGAGCGCGGGACGCTGCGGGATGTCGATGCTGATGCGGGCGATGGCGCCGTACGAGATGGGCGAATCGTGCCAGCCGCTGCGGGTGCCGTCGGCGTTGAGGGTGCGGAACCCCGAGTAGAGCCAGGCCATCGACGCCGTGTCGACGCCGTTCCAGCCCCACACGTGCAGCGCGCCCGACCGCCAGGTGCCCTGTGCCACGTGCGGTGGCCGGTGACGTGACAGGCGAGTCATCAACCCACCAATCTACCGAGGGGGTGCAACAGGCTCCGCCGCGTCGATCGACGACCTGTGTTGAACCCGTCCCGTCGCGAATCGTCCCGGCAACCGGGCCGATCGTGGACCAGACTGCAGTCCATGGGCTCGCTGCTGGTCGTGACGGGACCTCCCGGTGCGGGGAAGTCGACGATCGCGCGAGCTCCTGGCCGAGCCGGGTGTCGCCGTCGGTGCTCGTCGAGGGTGACGTGTTCCATGCGTTCCTGGCCGCCGGTGCGATCCCGCCGTGGGAACCCGACTCGCGGCGGCAGAACGCGATCGTCGCCCGCGCCGCTGCTCGGGCGACGGCGGCCTTCGTCGCCGCAGTACGCCACGGTGTACGACGGTGTGCTCGGCCCCTGGCAGCTCGACGAGTTCACCGCCGCAGGTGGCATCGATCGGTTCGATTACGTGATCCTGCTGCCGCCTGTCGACGTCTGCGTCGAGCGGGTGGCGACCCGACTGGGCCACGGCTTCACCGACGAGGCAGCCGCCCGGCACATGCATGCCGAGTTCGCCGGCGCAGCGATCGACACCCGCCACGTCGTGACCGACGTCGTCGACGCGCCAGCGGCCATGGCCGACCTCCTCGAGGCCCGCCGTGCGATCGGCACGTTCCATCGTTCACCCTGACCCCGCCGTCCGGGTGTTTGCGTCCGTTCGGGTGTTTCCGGCTGCGATCGCAGACGGAAACACCCGGCGGACGCGAACACCGAATCAGGTGCCGGTCAGGTAGCGCTTGAACCCTCGGTGTGATCCGACGAACCCGTGACGCTCGTAGAACCGATGCGAATCGTGGCGCTCGCTCGTCGCTCGTGAGCTGGACGCGGTAGCAACCCATCTCGCGGGCGACCTGCGACCGCATGGTCGAGCAGCTTGCCGCCGATGCCGGAGTACCGCAGGTCGTGGCGGACGTGCATCGACTCGATCTCGGCGCACCGCCCGCCCCGATGCTGGACGTGACGGAAGGTGATCAGCTGCAGCATGCCGACGACGTCGACGCCGTGGTTGACGGCGACGAGCACCGTCGATGCCGGGATCCTGGACGATTTCGCGCGAGCGCATCCACGTAGTCGTCTCGGTGCTCGGGTCCGTCGTCGTCGGTCGCGAGCTTCCCACCGATGATCAGCTCGACGAGCGCGTCGACGTCGTCGAGAGTTGCGGTGCGCAGCGTGATGTCCATGCCCGGAGACAGTAGCGATCGCTCGCCCTACGATCTTCGGCGTGTCGTTGGTCGACGAGTTGCCGTACACGCCGTGGCGTGAGCGCGGTTCGGTGGTCGACGGCGACGTTTCGCTGGCGACTCGGGGTGCGCCCGCTCGACCTGCGCGATTGGATCGAGCTGGGCCCGGATGTCGACGGCCCCGATGGCTGGATCGCGGAGAAGGAGCGTGTTCTGGCCGAGCACCGGCGACACCGCGTTCGCCGTGCTCGACGGCATCGAGCCCGAGGGGCAGGAAGTTGCCGAGGCGCTCGTCGAGCACCTGCGTCGGCGGTGGCCCGAACGTTTCGGTGACGTCGCGCTCGATGGCTCGACCTGCACCCGCTCGAGGCGGCCGGTCGCTGGTCCCCGAAGACCTCGTCGTGATGGTCGAGCGCGACGGGCGGCTCGTGTTCGGTGGCGGGTGCGTGTGCTTCCCGAACCGTTGGGACCTGCGCTCGAAGCTCGGCGGTTCGATGGCCGAGGTCCACGCAGCCCGTGGCTCGGCTCAACGATCAGTTGGAGCACGGGGTCGACGCGTTTCCTCGATCGACTCCGACCCGAACGATCGTTCTGGCGGCTCGGGTGGGGGATCATCGACCTTGCCGACGGATACACGCCCGCAGACGGGACGGGCGCACCCCGGCCGGTCGACCCCGACGTGTCGACGTTGTTCGTCCGCGTCGAGCGCGAGACGCTGCGACGCTTCCCAGGGAGCGGTTGCGTGTTGTTCACGATCCGCACCTACGTCGCGCCGATCACGTCGGTGATGGCCGATGACGACTCGGCGCGTGCGCTCGCCGATGCCGTCGCCGCCATGTCGCCGACGTTCGCGACTACAAGGATGTGACCGCCAGCGCCGACGCCATCGCTCCCTTGCGGGCGTCGGGCGGCGTTCCTGGGGTGATCAGGCCGGAGTGAAGGTGCCTTCGAGGTGCCACACGCCGGTGAATCCGTCGAATGCTCCGCCGGAGATGACGCTGGACCAATCCAGCACGTACGCCCCGGTGTCGGCGTCGATCGTCCCGATCGGGGCCTCGCCGGAACCGTCCGGTTTCGGCGCGCCCTGATTGAACTGGCCGGCGCCGTAGTACGCAGTGAAGGCCGCGAGGTCGCCGGTCAGGGCACCGTCGGCGGCGGTCAGCGTCGGCACGGCCTCGGCCGGGTCGGTTGCTCCGGCGAAGGCGACAGCGAAGAACGTGACCGGTTGGAAGATCGCGTCGGCGAGTCCGTTGCCGGCCTCGTCGAACGCCGGATCGGGGGCGGCCTGATGGACGCCGGTCACGAGGCCGCCGTCAGCTCCGGGAGCGAGGCCCGAGAATGTCGTGTCGACACAGGTGGAGTCGCCGTTCGGGATGAACGGTCCGGCGTCGACGGTGCCGCCGACCTGCACCATTCGGAAGTATGAGCCGCTCGTTGCTGCGCTGTCGGCGCAGACCGCCGGATCGACCGAGAACACGCCGACCAGATCGCCCTCGAAGGCGGGCAACGGTGCGTCGGTCTCCACGGGTGCTTCTGTCTCGACGGGTGCCTCGGTCTCCGCTGGGGCTTCGGTGTCGGCCGGTGCCGTGCTCTCGGCTGGGGCCTCGGTGCTCGCGGCCTCCGTCGTGGTCGACGAATCGTCATCGCTGCTGCAGGCCAGTCCGGCGAGCGACAACGTGGCGACTGCGGCGATTGCGAATCGCCGGAAGGTGATCGGGGGGGTCATGGATGTTCTCCTTGTGGGTCGGACGGTGAGACGTTGGCGGGGTCGACGGTGTGCTCGTCGGGGCGGCGGCGAAGGGAGAACGCCGCGAGACCCACGACGAGTGCGCCGGGCACGACGAAGAACCACGGGAAGAGATCGAACGATGGCATCGCATCGACGGCCGCGAAGTTGTCGACGTTGTCGCTCATCGTGGCGACCATCGGGTTGAAGTCGACGACGATCGTCGGCCACTCGCGCGGAGAACTCGGCAATCGCCGGATACTCGTCCGGATCGATCCCGGCATCGGTCGCAAGCGCGGTGGCCTGGGTTCGCAGTTGGCCTTCCGCCGCGCCCATGGTGATGAAGTAGCCCTGGACGTTCTGCACCCGTTCGCGAGTCATCATCGGACGGAAATCGTCGATCATGTCGCGGCCCTGGGCGCCCGCGTGAACATCTGGAACACGGCGGGCGCGAGTACGACCGCGATGCCGACGCCCAGCAGTGTCCACAGGCGGCGTGTCGGGCGATCACCCGAGCGTTGGGCCCACAGGATGCTGGCGGAGAGTGCCGCGATGATCAGCCCGGGAAGGACGAAGAACCACGGGAAGAGATCGAACGCCGGGAGCGCTGCCACCGCCTCGTAGTTGTCGATGTTGTTCTCCATACGATCGATGAGGTCGGTCATGTCCTCATCCACGGCGGCCCAGGAGTCGTTCAGCTGTGAAATCGCGACCAGGGTCGTGTTGTCGTCCTCAGCGAGCGCGCCGGCCGAGACGAGCTCGGCCTGCAAATCGAGCGACTCGGCGTTCGCCGCATCCACGGTGACGAGGTAGCCCCGGAACAGCTCCACCTGCTCGGTCGACATGTACGGCTCGAAGTCGTCGATCATGTCCCCGCCGAGTGGCGCTCGCGTGAACATCTGGAATGCAACCGGAGCGAGCATCAGCCCGATGCCGATGAGGAGAGCGACGACAATTGGGATTCGATGACCCCTCGTTGTCTCACTCGGCAATCGGCCGTCCACTTCTTCGACCTTCGCAGAGCGGATGCCGGGCGCTCAGGGGCAAAGGTCCTGTCAGTTTGACCGACCTGAGTTGATTCAGACGGTGACCGGGTCGATCGCGTCGGCGACGAGGTCGACCGACCGCAGCCGCTCGCCGATGGTCGGCGACGAGTGTGCGGTGATGACCTCGTCGACGGCGGCGTGTTCCGCGAACTGCGTGAGGTAGGTGGTGACCTCCGACGCCGTGCCGACGGCGGAGTAGTGCATCATCTGGGCGACCTGGCGGCCTTGCGGTGAGTCGACGAGGGCATCGATCTCGTCGTCGGACAGTTCCCGGTCACGGGCGAGGAACCGTGCAATCCGTTGGCGACGGACGAGTTCGAACTGGTGGTGCGCCTCGTGTTCGTCGTCGGCAGCGATGACGTTGACACCCGCAATCACGTACGGCTCGGCGAGCTGCTCCGACGGCTGGAATTCGGCGCGGTACAGCTCGACCGCCTGGAGGAGGGCCCCGGGTGCGAAGTGGGAGGCGAAGGCATACGGCAGCCCGAGCAATGCGGCGAGCCGGGCGCCGAACAGCGACGAGCCGAGGATGTAGAGCGGGACGTAGGTGCCCGCCCCGGGGACGGCGCTGACGCCGGTGACCCGCGACTCGCCTCGCAGGTATCCCTGCAGTTCGAGCACGTCCTCCGGGAACCGGTCGGATGCGCCGGGGTCGCGCCGCATCGCTCGCCAGGTGGTCTGGTCGCTGCCCGGGGCGCGCCCGAGGCCGAGGTCGATGCGGCCCGGGTGCAGGGTGGCGAGCGTGCCGTACTGTTCGGCGATGGTGAGCGGCGAGTGGTTCGGCAGCATCACACCGCCTGCACCGAGCCGAATGGTCGACGTGTGGGCGGCGATGTGGGCGATGAGCACGCTCGGCGCCGACGACGCGATCACCGACATGTTGTGGTGCTCGGCGTACCAGACCCGCTCGTAGCCCGCGGGCTTCGGCCCGTTGGGCGAGCGCGACGCTGTTGGCGAACGCGTCGGCGGCGGTCTGGCCGCGGCCCGATGATCGCCAGGTCGAGGATCGACAGCTTCGGGGTGGCGGCGTCGGTCTGCACGTCTCCATCATGGCGCCGATCGGGCGGGTTCGGCTCCTCGAGACGACCCGACCGGCCCCGACCGTCGGAATTTCCTCGTCGCGGCCGGCGTCGGCATCCGGGCTCGGACGCGACCAGAATGGAAACGGCAGCACCCTGTGGAAAACCCTGAGCGAACTTGATATACTGACACTCAAGTTTCATGAGTGAACCGGTGACGGAGTGAAAGAAGGTTTCGAGAACATGGCATTCGACCCCAAGAAGTGGACGATGAAGACCCAGGAGGCGTTCGCGGCCGCGATCGACGATGCCAAGGCACGTTCGAATCCCGAGCTGACGCCGGACCACGTGCTGTCGGCGATGATGCGCCAGGAGGGCACCATCGTTCCGGCGGTGCTGGCCAAGCTCGGCCTTGCGCCCCTGATGATCCGCAATCAGGCCGACGAGGCGGTGCAGAACCTGCCCAGCGCTTACGGCGGCGAGGAGCCACGGCTGAGCAAGGAGCTCAACAACAAGGTCGCCAACGCCGAGCAGTACCAGAAGGACTTCAAGGACGACTTCTTGTCGGTCGAGCACCTCTTGCTGGCGATGAACGATCGCCTCGACATGGGATCCGAAGAGGTGATGCAGGCGATGCAGGCCGTGCGTGGCTCCCATCGCGTGACCGACCAGAGCCCGGAGGAGAAGTTCGCCGCCCTCGAGAAGTACGGCCAGGACCTCACGGCCCGTGCGGCGGAGGGCAAGATCGACCCCGTCATCGGCCGGGACGACGAGATCCGCCGCGCGATCCAGGTGCTCTCGCGGCGCACGAAGAACAACCCGGTACTGATCGGTGAGCCCGGGGTCGGCAAGACCGCCATCGTCGAAGGGCTCGCCTCGCGGATCGCCGACGGCGATGTGCCCGAAGGTCTGAAGAACAAGCGGCTGGTCGCGCTCGACATCGGCTCGATGCTCGCCGGTGCCAAGTACCGCGGCGAGTTCGAAGAGCGACTCAAGGCGGTGCTCAAGGAGATCACCGACGCCGAGGGCGAGATCATCACCTTCGTCGACGAACTGCACACCATCGTCGGAGCGGGCGGCGCCGAGGGAGCGATGGACGCCGGCAACATGATCAAGCCGATGCTCGCACGCGGTGAGCTGCGGATGATCGGCGCGACCACGCTCGACGAGTACCGCAAGTACGTCGAGAAGGACCCGGCGCTCGAGCGTCGCTTCCAGCAGGTCTACGTCGGCGAGCCGTCGGTCGAGGACACGGTCGGGATCCTGCGCGGCCTCAAGGAGAAGTACGAGGTCCACCACGGCGTGCGGATCCAGGACTCCGCGCTCATCAGCGCCGCGGTGCTCTCCGATCGGTACATCACCGCACGCTTCCTGCCGGACAAGGCGATCGACCTCGTCGACGAGGCCGCGTCGAAGCTGCGCATCGAGATCGACTCGCTCCCGACCGAGATCGACGTCGTCCAGCGCCGCATCCTGCAGCTCGAGATCGAGCAGGTCGCGCTCGAGAAGGAGAGCGACGCGGTGTCGAAGGAGCGCCTCGACGCACTGCACGACGAACTCGCGACGCTCAACGTCCAGGTCAAGGAGATGAAGGGTCACTGGGAGCAGGAGAAGCAGGCGATCGACGCCATCCGTGCCCTCAAGGAGGAGCTCGAGATGCTGCGGACGCAGGTCGAGCGCGAGACCGACCTGGCCATGGCGGCGGAGATCCGGTACGGCCGCATCCCCGAACTCGAACGGCGCATCGAAGACGCCACTGCGCACCTCGACGAGTTGCAGGCGACCAGCGCGATGCTGAAGGAGGAGGTCGACGCAGAGGACATCGCCGAAGTCGTCGCCAAGGCCACGGGTGTGCCCGTGACCCGGCTCATGGAGTCGGAGACCTCGAAGCTCGTCCACCTCGAAGAGCTGCTGCATCAGCGGGTGATCGGCCAGGACGACGCGGTGGCATCGGTCGCGAACGCGATCCGGCGGAGCCGTGCCGGCCTGTCGGACCCCGACCGTCCGATCGGGTCGTTCATGTTCCTCGGCCCGACCGGTGTGGGCAAGACCGAGCTGGCCCGAGCGCTCGCCGAGTTCATGTTCGACGACGAGAAGGCGATGGTCCGGATCGACATGGGCGAGTACATGGAGAAGTTCTCGGTGTCCCGCCTGATCGGTGCACCCCCGGGGTACGTCGGCTACGACGAAGGCGGCCAGCTCACCGAAGCGGTGCGGCGGCGCCCGTACTCGGTCGTGCTGCTCGACGAGATCGAGAAGGCGCACCCCGACGTCTTCAACACGCTGCTGCAGCTGCTCGATGACGGCCGCCTCACCGACGGCCAGGGCCGCACGGTCGACTTCACCAACGTCGTGCTGATCATGACGAGCAACTTGCAGGGTGACCCCCTCGACTTCTTCAAGCCGGAGTTCATCAACCGAGTCGACGACATCATCCGGTTCCGTTCGCTCACCGAGGCCGACCTCGAACACATCGTCGGGAATCCAGCTCGAGCGGTTGCGCAGTCGACTGGCCGCACGTCGGATCACCCTCGATGTCGACGAGTCCGCGATGGCGCAGCTCGCACGCGAGGGCTACGACCCGGCGTTCGGCGCCCGGCCGCTCAAGCGGATCATCCAACGTGAGATCGGCGATCCGGCATCGGTGCTGATCCTCGACGGGTCGGTGGTCGACGGCGACACGCTCGCCGTGACCGCCGGTGACGACGGGCTCGGCGTGTCGGCTCGACCAGCGGTCGTCGAGCGACCGGCGACCTGACCGGCGGCACGCCCTCAGGGCGCGCCGCGGGTGAGCTGCCAGATCACCTGGAGGTATTCGACTCCGTTCGCCGACGACTCGCCGATCATCACTTCGCCCGACCAGTCGCCGATCGACACGTCGCGCCGATAGCGCGCGTTCGACAGCGGCTCGGGCTCGTACTCGAACCCCGCCCCGACGAGGGAGCCGCCCTCGAAGTACTCGACCATGCGGTCGAGATCGTCGACTTCGTAGTCGAACCGGACGAAGGCGTGGCCGTCGTAGCCGGCGCCACCGAGCCCGAGCACGACGTCGCCACGTCCCACGAGAATCTCACTGGTGACCCCGCCTTCGGGCCGGGGCAGCGCGGCGAGCCAGTCGGGCTCGAGCAGCGTGTCGGCGTTTGGTGACCATTCGAGGTTGAGCGGGGGACGCTCGTTTGCAGCGGCATCGGTGTCGAGCAGGTGCACGAGACGCTGGTCCTGCTCGTCGATCAGCAGGCTCGTGTAGAACGATCCCGACTCGGCGAACGACGGCGCCCGCCACGGGGCAGCAGCTCCGTTCTGCCATTCCTGCAATCCGTCGGGGGTGATCGCCGAGTCGAGACCGACCGCATACTCCAACTCGTACTCGTCACGGAGCGGGTCGAAACCCGAGACCCACCCGGCCCCGATGACGGTGCCGCCCGGCGTCGGCACACCCTCGGGCAGGACGATCTCGGGAGCGACCGCAGCAGCGGAGATCGGCTGGCCGACACCGACTGCGAGCGCCGCCATCGTCGGTTCGATCGCCTCGTCGAACTGCGGACCGTCCCACGGCGCGGGCTCGGGCAACGTCGGCGCCGGCTCGGTGGTCGGTGCGGGGCTCGTTGGCGGGTCGGTTGGTGCGGGCTCCGTGATCGGCGCTGTGCTCGCCTCGGGCGCAACCGAGGTCGTCGCCGCGTCGGTGGTCGCCGATGCGGTGTCGTCCGGCTCGCTCGAACTCGAGTCGCTGCCGCAGGCCGCGAGCATCGCGAGGCTGATCAGGAGGGGCATGCCAGGGAATCGCATCGGCTGAACATACCCTCGACCGTCGTCCGCGAGCGGCGAGAACGCGGGCGCCGATCGGCCGCAGCAGGGTGGCCCTGAGGGGCGTGTCAAGGATCTTGACGATCTCTTGACCCCGCATTGGTTCGGAACCTGTCAAGATGTCCTCATTCCTTCCGCTGGAGCCCCGGGTCGCCCCGGGGCTCCTGCCGTTTTCCGGAGCGTTCGGTCAAGCTTGCGGGCTGCCGGAGTTGTCGGGCCCGGCCGGAGCGACGAGCTGCGTCGCGGCTGCGACGATGTCGTCCTCGCCGACGAGGACGAGGTTCGCTGCTGCGCCGAGCGGCACGAACGAATCGAGGGCGGCGACCCGGCCGATCCGGGCGCCGAACGCCGTGTTCGACGAGGGCGGCGACGATGCCCTCGCCGACGCCACCCGAACGTCGCGTCTCGTCGACGATCAGCACCCGCCCCGTCGCCTCGGCCGCCTCGACCATGTCGTCGACGGGCAGCGGCGCGATCCAGCGCAGGTCGACCACGAGGCACCGAATCCCGTGCTCGGCCTCCAACCGTCGCTGCGCCCGCAGGCTCAGGTAGGTCCCGTTCGCCCAGGTGAGGATCGTCAGATCGCACGGCGCATCTCCGGGTGGGCGATAGCCGTGGGCCCGACCGAGTTCGGCGGTGCGTCGTCACCTCGGCCGACGACCAGGCGCCGTCGCCGACTTCGTGCAGATCGGGATCGTGGTAGCGGGCGATCGGCTCGAGATACACGCACACGGCGCCGGTCGCGCGCGCGTGGGCAACACAGGCGCGCAGCATCGGTGCCGCGTCGGCGGGATGGGCCGGCGAGGCGATGACGAGGCCGGGGATGTCGCGGAGCACGGCGATCGAGTTGTCGTTGTGGAAGTGGCCGCCGAAGCCCTTCTGGTAGCCGTAGCCGGCGATCCGAACGACCATCGGGTTGCGGTACTGACCGTGGGAGAAGAAGCCGAGTGTCGCGGCCTCCCCGCGGAGCTGGTCCTCGGCATTGTGCAGGTAGGCGAGGTACTGGATCTCCGGGATCGGCAGGCGCCCGTTGAGCGCGGAACCGAGCGCCATGCCGAGGATCGACTGCTCGTCGAGCAGCATGTCGAACACCCGCCGATCACCGAACCGCTTCTGCAGGCCTCGGGTCACGCCGTAGGCCCCGCCCTTCCGGCCGACGTCCTCACCGAACACGACGACATCGTCGGAGTCTGCGATCAACTCGTCGAGACACCGGTTGATCGACTGGGCCATCGTCAGCCGTTCGGTCGGGTCGGCGACGGTCGAGGTCGCGGGTGCCGGCAGCGGCCTGCGGGTGGGCGTGTGGAGCGCGGCGAGCGGGGCGGCGACCTCGTCGACGGTCGAGCAGTTCCGGCTCCTCCGACACGGCGGCGACGCGGAGCCGGATCGTGTCGCGGAGATCGATGTACCAGTCGGCCGTGTCGGCGGGCGAGCAGACGTCGCAGGCTGCCGCGACCCGAGCGGCGCCGATGATCGGATCGCGTGCCAGGTCGGCGTTCACCGCGGCCACGCTGCGGTACGCGGACTCGACATCGGTCCCGGCGTGCCCCAGGAATCGGACCGTCGACAGATGGAGCACCCCAGGCCGCCCGCTGCGGCGGATCTCGTCGACCAGATCGACCGTGGTGCGCCACGTGGCCACGGGGTCGGCGCCGTCGGCAGCGGCGAACGTGAGGCCGTGGCGTGCCGCGAGCGACGAGCGGACCCAGCCGACCGGGCTGGGGACGCTCAGGCCGAGCCCGTTGTCCTCGCAGACGAACAGGATCGGGACCCGCTCACCCCGGTGGGCGGCATGCCCGGCCCAGTTGAGCGCACCCTGTGCGGTGGAGTGGTTGAGCGACCCGTCGCCGAAGCTGCACACCACGACCATGTCGTCCGGCCACGTCGTCGGCGCGTTCGGCGCGATGCCGCCACTCAACGCGAGGCCGACGGCTCGGGGGAGGTGTGAGGCGATCGTCGAGGTCTGCGGAATGATCGACAGCGCGTGGTTGCCGAACACCTTGTGTCGTCCTCCGGCGATCCCGTCGGTCGATCGGGCCAGCATGCCGCGCAGCACGTCGACGATCGGGTCGCCGGCGTCGTGTCCGGCTGCGGCGGCCATCAGCGAGCGGGCGACGTAGAACGCGCCCGAGCGGTAGTGGAGCAGGGCGGGGTCGTCGATGCGCAACGCCGTCGCGACGATTGCGTTGCTCTCGTGGCCTGCCGAACCGATCGTGTAGTACCCGAGCCCTCGCTCGGCGCGCAGCCAGCGGGCGGTGTGATCGAGGACACGACTGGTGATCTGCGCCTCGAGCCAGGTCGCGGCCGTCATCGGGTCGATGTCGTGCACGTCGGTCGCCGCGATCTCGCGATCGTCGATGGCGGCAAGCGAGCCGAGGAGGGCGGCCTCGACCGGGTGCAGATCGTCCGGTCGGCCGGTCATCGGCTCGCTTTCGTTTCGGAGCGGGAGCGGCGAAGACGTCGAGTCGGCCCAGCCGGATTCGGCGGCTTCGAGTCGTCGGGTCGCCCCGGGCGTGATGCCCGGGCCGCGGCAGCCGTGACGAGCTCGGCGATCACGACCACGGGCGACGGCGCTGTCGAACGGTCCGATCGCCGGCACGGTCACGTCGCATCGGAGGTCGGCGATCCGCTGCGAGCGGCGACGTCGGCCCATCGGTGAGGGCGATGACGGTGGCGCCGCGATCGGCGAGCTGGCGGGTGATCCGATACACCGCCTGTTCGTAGCGCTCGGCATCGATGGCGATGACGGCATCGCGATCCGACGCGTCGACGAGCATGGCCGCGACGGCCGCATCCGACCCGGTCACGTGGTGGACCCGGGGCCGGAGCAGCCGCAGGTTGGCGACGAGCAGTTGGGCAACGGGTGACGACGACTCGGATGCGACGATCCACACGGACCCGCGCGTGCGGCCGATGGTGCGCCCGATCGTGTCGACCAGCTCGTCATCGATGCTCTCGACGGCCTGCAGCAGCGCGTCGAGCATCCGGCGACGAAGCTCGTCGCGGGCACGTCGGGCGGAGGACCGGCTCCGCTCGACGGGCGACAACTGTTCGGTGAGGGCGGCGCGGGCGTGCTGTTGGAGTTCGGAGTATCCGTCGAACCCGAGCTTGGTGGCGAACCGCACGATCGTCGGTCCGCTCGAGCCGACGCGCTCGGCGAGCTCGGCCACCGTGTCGAACGCCAGCGCGGTGGGGTCCGTCGTCACCACCTCGGCCACACGGCGCTCGGTTGGTGTGAGCGCCGCGCCGGCGAGTGTCGAGCCGGTCGGCGATCGTCCCCGCGGGTGTCACCTCCCCATTCTTCCAGGATGTTCGGATCTGTTACAGAACTCTGGACGCGATGTGTTGTCTGATACATGACTCGGCCCGCACGCGTCATGACCGTCCCGGTCGAACGCATCGCGGTCCTGGGGCTCGGCGAGGTCGGCCTCATCGCGGCCGACGGCCGGCTCCAGCGCATCGAGTACTTCGCCGGCTGAGCGTGCAGCTCAGCCGATGGTGGCCTCGAGCTCTGCGCGGTCGTCGGACTCGACCGCGGGGGCCTCGGACCGTGACGCTGCCGCGAATTCGTGTGCCGACACGTATGACAGTCGGAACTGGGCGGGACGGCGGCGCACGAGTTCCAGCCGACCCCCGTCGGACTCGGCGAGTCGCCGGGCGAGCGCGAGACCGCGCCCGTGGGCGGCCTGGTGATCGCTCGGGCGTTCGAACAGCGACGGCACGTCGGCGTCGGCGACCCCGCGTCCCTCGTCGTCGATGGTGATGCCGGTCCCATCGACCAGCACGATCACGGTGCCGGAACCGTGATCGAGCGAATTCTGGAGCAACACGTTGAAGATCTGGCCGACGAGGCCCGGCGTCGCACTGACTGCGAGCGTCGCGGCCGGTGGTGACCACGAGCTGGCGTCGCTGTGCGTCGAACCGGGCCCGCCAGTCGTCCAGGTGGTCGTCGACGATCTCGACCAGTTCGACGGTGGAGCGTTCGCCCGTGCTGCCCTTGCGGGCGACGACCAGCAACTCGTCGAGTGTGTCGTTCAGCTCGTGGGTCTGCTCGAGCACCGCCCTCGCCTCGGTGGCGACCTCGGGATCGTCGTGACGTTCCAGCAGTTCCAGGCGGATCGCGATGCCGGTCAACCCGGTGCGGAGCTGGTGTGTGGCGTCGGCGGTGAAGCTTCGCTCGGCCTCGAGCATGCGATCGACTCGATTCGCGCTGAGCCGGAGCGAGCGGGCGATGTCGTCGATCTCGTCGATCCCCGACGCCGACGACGGAGTCGTGAAGTCGCCGTCGCCGACGCCGCCCGGCGCTCCGAGCCAGCCGCTCCAGTGGGCGGGCGAGCTGGCGAGCCTGGATCGCTGCGAGGAGTGCTGCGGCGATGAGGGCGAACACGGCGATGAATGCGATCCGCCCGTACAGACCGGTCGTCGTACTCGGTCGCCGCGGCGGCGTTGATCACGAGGAAGACCGGTGCGAGCAGGACGGCCATGACGACGACGACGACCGCGAGCGTCGAGAGGACGAGTCGACGTCGCATCTCAGCCTCCCGTGGCGACGAGTGCGGAGTGTCGATGCCTCCGGCTCGAATCGGAACCCCACCCCGCGTACCGTCACGATCTTCGACGGGGGGTCGGTGCGATCGAGAATCTTCTTGCGCAACGTCGAGATGTGCGTGTCGAGCGTGCGTGTCGAGCCCCACCAGTTCTCGTCCCAGACCTCGGACATGATGTCGTCACGTTTGAGGGTCGTGCCGGCGCGACGCATGAGGAACTCGAGCAGGTCGAACTCCTTCGAGGTGAGTTCGATTTCGATCGTGTCGGTGTCGGCCGGCGACGAAGCAGCGACGGCTGGCCGGATCCAGGTCGATGCCGGCGCCGCTCAGCGGTCCGGTCGGGTTCGGCGGCGGTCGCGAACTGGGCGACGCGCAGTCGGGCCTTGATCCGAGCGACCAGCTCGGCCAGCCGGAACGGCTTGGCGACGTAGTCGTCGGCGCCGGCGCCGAGCCCGACGATCACGTCCATCTCCTCGGCCCGTGCGGTCAGCATGATGATCGGGAGGTCGGGATGATCCGCGCGAATCGTCGGCACACGTCGAGGCCGTCGATGTCGGGGAGGGTCAGATCGAGCAGCACCAGGGCCGGGTCGGCCGGCGTCGACCGCATCGAGCGCCGGCTGGCCGGCCGCCACATGGGTGACGTCGAACTGTTCTGCACGCAGGACGCGGATCAGCGGCTCGCTGATCCGTTCGTCGTCCTCGACGAGGAGCACCGCAGTCTGTTCCACGCCTGGTGATCGGCACGCGATGACCGAATCTTGACCGATTCGGTGATCGGAGCGCGGGCCGCGGTCGGACCGCCGCCGAGCGTGCTGATCAGCCCTGACGCATCCGCAGCGCCGCGGCGTGGGCGGGGAACCCCTCGTGTTCGGCGAGTGCGATCACCGACGGTGCCATCCGGGCGACTGCCCGGGCGTCGGCACGGGCGACGGCGGTCCGCTTGAGGAACGTGTCGGCGGTGATCCCCGACGACACGTGGGCGAACCCGCTCGTCGGGAGCGAGGCCGGGCATCCGATCACGAAGTTCGCCGGCGCTGAACGGCGTGTGCTGGCCGACGAGGATCTCGCCGGCGTTGACGAGACCGTCGAGCACATCGTCGAGCTCGAGTCTCGGTCGACGACGACTTGGAGGTGCTCGGCGGCGAACTCGTTGGCGACCGACGACCGCGGTGTCGAGATCGTCGACGACCACGCACCCACCGTTGGGTCCGAGCGATGCGCGGGCCGCGTCGGCGCGAACGCCGGGCAGCAGCGCCAGTTGGCGGTCGACCTCGACGTCGACGGCGTCGGCGAGCGCCGACGACGGGGTCAGCAGCACGACCGACGAGTCGATGCCGTGCTCGGCCTCGATCAGCAGGTCGGCGGCGAGCAGCGTCGGGTCGGCGGAGTCGTCGGCGATCACGAGGCTCTCGGTCGGGCCGAGCAGCATCATCGTCGCCATGCCGTGGCGCTGCATCTCGACCTGGGCGATGCGTGACCGCCGGCGAGCCGGGACCGACGACCTTGCGGACCTTCGGGATCGACTCGGTGCCGAAGCCGAGCGCGGCGACACCGGCTGGGCCGTTGACGCGGAACACGCTGCGGACACCGAGCTTGCGGCACACGACGAGGACCGCCGGGTCGACCTCGCCGGAACCGCCGGGCACGGGAGGAACCACGAGGGTGAGTTCGGGAACTCCGGCGACGACGGCGGGGACCGCGAGCTGGTACGCGACGCTCGGGTAGCTGGCCTTCCCGGACGGCGTGAACAGACCGGCCGACGAGATCGGGGTGATCTTCTCGCCGACGGTGAGGCCGGGCTCGGACTCGATGCTCCAATCGCGTGGCCCGTTCCATCTGCGCCTCGTTGAACGCGCGCAGGTGGGTGAGTGCATCGTCGATCGAGCGATCGACAGCGTCGGAGACCTCGGCCGAGTCCAGTTCGTCGTCGGTCACGCGGAGGCCGCCAGGGTCGACCTCGATCTTGTCGAACGTGGCCAACGCATCGCATACCGCAGCGTCGCCACGGGTGCGCACGTCCTCGATCAGCTCGCCGATCGAGGCGCGCAGCCCAGGCTCGAAGATGTCGTCGAGCCCGCGGTGCATCAGCGACGCCCGCGCGTCGGAGTCCATCGAAGCCCACACCTGTCGACGCATCACGCTCACCGGGTCGACGCTATCCGTGGCTCGGTGCGGGCCAGTCGGCTGCGGTCTCGGTGTTCGTCGCCGCGGGCGGGTCGATCCGTGAGCCGACGACCGCCGCTGCGAGCGCAGTGCTGATCGGGACGGAGGCGACCAGGCCGATCGAACCGACGAGCGCGCGGACGATCTCGACGGCGACGACCTCACGAGTGGCCACCGACGAGATCGACTGGCCGGCCTCCTGGAACAGCAACAGGAGTGGGAGCGCCGCGCCGGCGTAGGCAAGGAAGAGGGTGTTAACCGTGGACGAGATGTGGTCTCGGCCGATCCGTACCGCGCGTCGGTACAGGTCGGCCATGTCAGCCTCGGGCCGAGCCCGCTTCAGCTCCCAGACCGCGGAGACCTGGGTGACCGTCACATCGTCGAGCACGCCGAGCGAGCCGATGACCACGCCGGCGAGGAGAAGTCCCTCCGGGTTGATGTCGGTGCCGAGCGCCCCGAGGAAGCCGATCGACTCGTTCGCGAGTCCGGTCAGGTTGGACAGCCGCACGAAGAGCCAGGCCAAGATCGCGGTCACCGCGAGGCTCGCGATCGAGGAGAGCAACGCAGCAGCGGTGGCCAGATTGAAACCGTGTGCGAGGAACAGCGCGAGGAACGCAATGGCGCCGGCAGCCACGAGCGCGACTATTACGGCGTTCGACCCCTCGAGCACGGCGGGCAGCACGAATGCGATGATCACCATCAGGCTGGCTGCCAGCCCGGCGAGTGCACCGACGCCTTTCCATCGCCCGAGCACGATGATCGCTGCGACGAACAGCAATGTCAGGAGCAACAGCGGCGTGGAACGTTGGAAGTCGTAGAAGAAGATCAGCAGTGAACCGTCGTCACCGGTCGCGATGTCGACGAGGATCGAATCGCCGTCGCGAATCGGGCTGTCGAGGCCCTGCTCGAACGTCAGTCGCTCGCCGGTCTCGGGTCCCTCCGACGGCACGATCTCGATCAGCCGGCAACCGAGCAGGACGTCGTAGCTGCACGGGGTGACCTCGACCGAGACGACCTCGGCAGGGACGGGTTCCCCTTCGAGGCCGAGGGGATCGACGGTGCTCGACGACGACCCGGGCCACAGGGTGACGAGTCCGATCACGACCAGCACGGCGCAGCAGCCAACGGCGATCCACATCGAACGCTCGATCCGCGGGTCGACCGTCAGGCGGGCATGAAGGTCGACGTGGTCGTGGGAGTGCGCGTGGCTCACGGGGGTCTCCCGGCGTGGCGAGCCGGTCTGGACGATCGTAGTGAGCTCGGGTCGGAGCCGACCTGGCATGGTGCGCCGTGCGGCGATGGTTCGCCGTTGCAGGCGCGGACCGTGCAGCGGGCCGCCACACGACGTTCGGTGACCGCGTACTGTCGTCGCATGACCGCCGAGCAGCCATCCCTCGAACCCGTCCCCGTTCCCGACGAACCGTTCGCCTGGCACAAGGTCCTCGACGCCGACGGGCTTGCCGGAAGGTCGCGTCACCACGGTGACCGTCGGCCGGCGGTCGCTCGCCGTGTCGCAACTACGAGGGTGGATACGGCGCGATCGACAACCACTGTCCGCACCAGGGCGGGCCACTCGGTGAGGGGTCGATCGAGAAGGGCTGGCTGCGCTGTCCGTGGCACGGCTACGACTACTCGCCGTGCAACGGGCGGTCGCCCGGAGCGCACGGCGACGGCGTCGAGGCGTTCGCCGTCGACGCCCGCGACGACGGCGTCTACGTGGCACTACCGCCGGAGGCCGAGCGCGAGCGCACGGTGTCGGACGTGCTCGTCGAGACGATGGTCAACTGGGGTGTCACGTCGGTGTTCGGCATGGTCGGCCACTCGAATCTCGGGTTCGCCGACGCGATGCGTGTCGCCGAGGAGCGCGGGGACCTGCGCTTCTTCGGGATCCGTCACGAAGGGGCCGCTGCGTTCGCCGCCACGGCGTACGGCAAGCTCACCGAACGACCTCGCGGCGTGCTTCGCGATCGCCGGGCCCGGCTCGACGAACCTGCTGACCGGTCTCTACGACGCCAAGGTCGATCGAGCGCCCGTCCTGGCGCTGTCGGGTCAGGTCCCGTCGAAGGTGAAGGGTCGCGGTGCGTTCCAGGACGTCGACCTCGAGGGGGCGTTCGCCGACGTGGCGCGCTACTCCGAGACCGTGCACGCCGGATCGGCCCACGCCGAGCTGATGAACATGGCGTGCAAGGCCGCGGTCGTCGGTCGCGACGTCGCCCACCTCGTGCTCCCCGACGAGGTGCAGATCCAACCGAGCGATGCCGAGCCGGGCGGGCCGCTCGGGCGCGTCGCGAGCCACCAGATCACGCCGCCGACGGGTGTGGTCGACGCTGCGATCGAGATGATCCGCACGTCGCAGCGTCCGATGATCATCGTCGGGTCACGGCGCTCGCAACGACATGGCCGAGATCATCGCCCTCGCCGAGCACATCGGTGCGCCGGTCGCGACGACGTTCAAGGGCAAGGGTGCGATCTCCGATCAGCACGAGCTCGGCTGCGGTGTGCTCGGGCGCAGTGGCACGCCCGATCGCCAGCTGGTTCATGAACGAGTCCGATCTGCTGATCGTGTTCGGTGCGTCGTTCTCGAACCACACCGGCATCGCCGAGTACAAGCCGATCATCCAGGTCGATCTCGACCCGATGGCGCTCGGCCGGTTCCACTCGGTCGACGTGCCGATGCTCGGCCACGCCGCCGTCACCGCTCGGCTGCTCGCCGACCGAGGTCGGCGACGACCACGAGTGTGTCGACCACCGCGTCGGAGGTGGCCGAGCGCTGGTCGATCTGGCGCGAGGAGAAGGCGAGCCGCCGCGCCGACGATCAGCGGCACGGGATCAACGCCGCCGCGCTGTTCGATTCGTTGAGCCGGACCGCCGATGCGGACGCAGTGCTCTGCGTCGACGTCGGCAACAACACCTACAGCTTCGGCCGCTACTTCGAGGTCGCGAACCAGTCGGTGCTGATGTCGGGGTATCTCGGTTCGATCGGCTTCGGGTTCCCCGCGGCGATGGGGGCGTGGGCGGCGGTCGGCGACGAGCGTCAGATCATCGGCGTGTCCGGCGATGCCGGATTCGGCCAGTACGCGATGGAGGTCACGACCGCGGTGAAGTACGGGATGAACATCACCCACGTGATCATGAACAACTCCGAGCTCGGCAAGATCAGCAAGGAGCAGCGGGCCGCCGAGCTCGACGTGTGGCAGACGAGCGTGCACAACCCGTCGTTCGGCGAGTTCGCCCAGCTGTGCGGTGCGTGGGGCGCCCGCGTCGGTCGCGCTCGATCAGCTCGACGCTGCGCTCTCGGCTGCCCTCGCCCACGACGGTCCGGCGATCGTCGAGGTCATCACCGACGCGCTCCTCGTCTGACCAGCCACTTCCAACGAAGTGGGGCACGGTTGCCTCGAGGTCGATGATCGGGTCGAGGTCGAGCAACCGCATCTGACCGCTTGCACGACGTCGGCGCGACCCGCCAGATCGTCGCGGAACGTGTCGGGGTAGGGGAATCGTGGAACACCGGATTGTGATGATGGCCTTGACCCGGGAGCACCCGCAAGGGGTCGAACCCGGCAGGGTCGTGTCCGTCCCCTTGGCCCAGGTGCCACTTGCCGAACAGCGCGGTCTGCCAGCCTGCCGATTGCATGGCCCGCGGGAAGGTCCACAGCGAGTTGTCGAGATTCGCTCATGATGAAGACGAGGGTCGGGCGGCCGCTCGTCATACCCGAATTACTACTCCATCGACCGGGTGACGTGCCGGGCAAGTAGGATCTCGTCACGTTCCAGCCAGCCAGTCGCACAGGAGCGTGCATGCCCGTCACCGTCGTCGTCGGAGCCCAGTGGGGCGATGAGGGCAAAGCCAAAGTCATCGACCTGCTCTCCAAGGAGCACACGTTCGTCGTGCGCTACCAGGGCGGGCACAACGCCGGGCACACCGTCGTCGTCGACGGCGAGAGGTACGCCCTGCAGCTCGTTCCGTCCGGCGTGCTCTACGAGCACGTGATCCCGGTGATCGCGAACGGCGTCGTCGTCGACCTGCCGACGCTGTTCAACGAGGTCGACATGCTCGAGGCCCGCGGCATCTCGTGCTCGGAGCTGAAGGTGTCGAGCCGGGCCCATCTGATCTTCCCGTGGCATCAGGCGCACGATGCGATCGCCGAGGCGATGCGCGGTGACGACAAGATCGGCACGACGCTGAAGGGCATCGGCCCGGCGTACGCCGACAAGGCGCGGCGGGTCGGCATCCGTGCCGGCGACGTGCACGACCCGAACGCTTCGCCTCGCTGATCCGCGAGCGGGCGACGGCCGAGAACAAGCTGCATCGCCGAGGCGGGTGGCGAACCGCTCGACGTCGACGACATGGTCGAGCCGTTACGGCGAGATGGGTGCGCGCCTCAAGCCGTACGTGTGCGACACGATCAGCCTGCTCCACAACGGTCTGGCCCGTGGCGCCCATGTCCTCCTCGAAGGCGCCCAGGCGACCTTCCTCGATCTCGATCACGGCACGTACCCGTACGTCACGTCGTCGAACCCGACGGCGGGCGGCGCGTGTGCCGGCACCGGGCTCGGCCCGCGCGACATCGATCGGGTCGTCGGCATCACCAAGGCGTACACGACCCGTGTCGGTGCCGGCCCGTTCGTCACCGAGCTGTTCGACGAGGACGGCGAGACGCTCGGCCGGGTCGGCAAGGAGTTCGGCACGGTCACCGGTCGGGCGCGTCGCTGCGGGTGGCTCGACCTCGTGATGCTGCGCCACGCCGTTCGTCTGAACTCGCTCACCGAGCTGTCGCTGACCAAGCTCGACATCCTCGACGGGTTCGAGACGGTCAAGATCTGCACCGGCTATCGCGTATCGGGGTGAGGAGGTCGACCGACTACCCCGATCGGTACGACGTCCTCGAAGAGATCGAGCCGGTCTACGTCGAGCTCCCCGGCTGGGGCACTGCGCTCAGCGAGAAGCGCGAGCCGGGCGAGTTGCCCCGAGGCGCAAGGAGTTCATCGAGGTCGTCGAGGAGCACGTCGGCATCCCGGTCCGCGTCGTCGGCGTCGGCGCCGAACGCGACGACTACCTCGTCTGGGTGTCCGAATGATTCCCCGCTATTCCACGCCCGAGATGGACGCCGTGTGGTCCGACCCCGTGCGGTTCGGTCGGTGGCTCGAGGTCGAGCTGCTGGCGACGAAGGGCCACGCTGCGATCGGGGTCGTGCCAACCGACGCTGCGGAGATCTGTCGGGCCAAGGCGCCGGTCTCCGACGAGGCGTTCGTCGAGCGGATCCTCGAACGCGAGCGGATCACCGATCACGACGTCGCTGCGTTCGTCGACACGGTGCAGGCCGACGATCGACGATCCGGCGGGCTCGTGGATCCACTACGGGCTCACGTCGTCCGACATCGGCGACACCGCGCTGTGTTGGGCGATGCGCGACGCCGCCGACCTGATGATCGACGCGGCGACCGACCTGCTCGCCACGCTGGTCGGGATGGCCCGAGAGCATGCCGACACGGTGATGATCGGCCGCACCCACGGGATTCACGCCGAGCCGACCACGTTCGGTGCCAAGGTCGCGTTGTGGGCGTTGCAGGTCGACCGCGATCGCGAGCGGCTGCGGGCGGCGCGTGAGGCCGTGGCCGTCATGAAGCTGAGCGGTGCGGTCGGTACCTATTCCAACATTCCGCCCGAGGTCGAGACCTACGTCGGCGACAAGCTCGGGCTGACACCGATTCCGGCCACTCAGGTGGTCGCCCGGGACCGGCACGCGGAGTTCCTCTATGCGTGCGCATCGGTGGGGGCGACCTGCGAGATGATGGCGGTCGAGCTGCGCCACCTGCAGCGCACCGAGGTCCGCGAGGTGCAGGAGGGTTTCAAGCCGGGGCAGAAGGGTTCGTCGGCCATGCCTCACAAGCGCAACCCGATCTCGGCGGAGACCATTTCGGGGCTCTCACGGGTGTTGCGCGGCAACCTCTCCGCTGGGATGCAGGATGTTGCGTTGTGGCACGAACGCGACATTTCGCACAGTTCGGTCGAGCGGGTGATCCTGCCCGATTCGAGTCAATTGGCCTATTACGTGATGCGCCGCCTGCGGCGACTGCTCGAGGGTCTCGTCGTGATGCCGGAGCGGATGCAGGCCAACCTCGACGCCAGCTACGGGCTGGTCTTCAGTCAACCGGTCCTGTTGTCGCTGGTGCAGGGCGGCACGACCCGCGACGAGGCCTATCGGATCGTCCAGCGGAACGCGATGCGTGCGTGGGACGAAGGACTCGACTTCCGCACCCTGCTCGAAGCCGACGACGACGTCGACAACTCCGTGCTCGACGATGCGTTCGACCTGCGGCGCAGCCTGGCGAACCTCGACCGGGTCTTCGCCCAGCTCGACGCGCTCGACGTCTCCTGACGATCACGGTCGAAGTCGGAAGACGATCAGGAAGCGCGGGAGACGCCCGCCCGCTTGAGGACGCTGGCTTCGACGCCCACATCACGCCAACTGGCGTACGAGATCTGCTTGCTCTCGCTGTAGCTCTTGGCCACCTCGACGAACGCAGCCTCGAGTGCTTCCATGTCGATCGTGTTCGACATGGACTCGAGTTCGGCCTCCAGATCGCGCCGCTCCTGGACCAGCAACAGCTCGTCCATCGGGCTCGGCATCGGCCATTTCGACCTCGATCGCATCGAGTCGCTTCTGGACGGTCTCGGCCGTTCGTTTACGCCCGCGCTTCGGCTTGGTGGCGCGCAGCCCTTCGAGATAATCGCGCACGACTCGACCTTCGGTCCGCCCTTTGGCGAGGGCCGCCTTGTGCTCATCTGACATCGTTCGTTTCGCAACCATCTCGGCATTCTAGGCATTTCGCATTGAGTGCAATAACCTTGGCCGTCCATGTTCGAATTGTCAGGTCACTGGACCCGATGTCCACGTCGGTATCGGACCGCAGTATCCGTGGGGTGGTCTGTACGGCGGGCAGATCGTCGCACAGGCGTTGCGGGCCGCAACGTTGTCGGTCGACGATGGCCTCGAGCCGCACTCGATTCGTGCCTATTTCATCCGTCGTGGCGATGCCTCCGAGCCGGTCCGCTACGAGGTCGATCGGATTCGCAACGGACGATCCTTCGCCACCCGCCGTGTCGTCGCGCGCCAGGCGGTGGGCGCAATCCTGAACGCCGAGAGTTCGTTCCAGCGCCCCGAGGCGTCCGTCGAATTGCAGACCGTCGAGATGCCCGACGTGCCGCCGCCCGACGTGCTGGAACAGGAGTCCTGGTCACCGGCCTTCGAGCGCGCGATGGTGCCGTCCGACAGCGTGGTCGACAGTCGCCGCGACGGCGCCGGTCGAGCGGTTGCGTGGATGAAGGTGACCGAGCCGATCGGCGATCCGGCCGAACCGGCAGCGCAGTTGTTGCACCGCTGCTGGCTCGCGTTCGTCTCCGACGACCTGCCCGACCGATGCGGTGCATCGCACCCATCCGATGTCGCAGCGCGAGAGACGGCGACGATGGTGACGATCACATGTTCGCGGCGAGCCTCGACCACACGGTCTGGTTCCATCGCGATCTCGCCGCCGATCGGTGGCACCTCCACGATTTCTCGTGTCTCCACTTCGTCGGCGGCCGTGGCCTGGCGCTCGGGCACATCTTCTCCCCGGAGGGGGTCCATGTCGCAACGGTCGCGCAGGAGGTGCTGATGCGCGACACTCGCGACCGTGTCTGACATCTCGCCCGACCCGATCAGCGTGTTCGACATGCTGAAGATCGGTGTCGGGTCCGTCGAGTTCGCACACGCTCGGGCCGTGGCGGGCGGCCGAGCACTTCGTTCGCGAGCCTCCGCTCGGCGGGTCGTCTCGATCGCGTGCGTTCCGTCCGTGTCGAGCTCTACGGGTCGCTCGCCAAGACCGGTCGTGGGCACGGCACCGGGATCGCCGTGATGATGGGATTGAGCGGGAACGACCCCGAGACGTGCGATGTCGACGAGGTGCAGCGCCTCGGCCCCAGCACGCTGTCGTCCGGACAGCTGGCGGTCGGGGGCGCCCACGTCGTCCCGTTCGTGCGCGAACGCGACATCGTGTTCGACGGGTCGGTCAGCCTCGCGACGCATCCGAACGGGATGCGACTCGTCGCCACGCTCGACGACGGCGACGTCGTCGAGCAGACGTCGTACTCGCTCGGTGGCGGGTTCGTCTCCCACGACATCAGCATCGAAGAACCGACGCCCGCCCCCGACCCCGCGGTCGAGCTGCCGTGTCCGATCGCGTCGGCCGACGATCTCACTCGATGGTGTGCCGATGGCCGGTCGATCGCCGACGTCGTGCGAGACAACGAGCAGGCGTGGCGCACCGACGCGGAGATCGATGCCGGCCTGCTCCGCATCCGCGATGCGATGCGGGACTGTGCGTTTCGTGGTGTTTCGACGACCGGAACGCTGCCGGGGGGCCTCGGCGTCGCCCGCCGCGCCGCCGCGCTGCACGGCTCGTTGCTCGGTCCCGTCGAGGCGACCGACTCGGCCACGTGGTTCGACAGTGTGCGTCTCGCCGATCTCGAGTTCGGCGACACGGTCCGCCTCGTGAGTTGTCTGGCGCTCGCGGTCAACGAGGAGAACGCCGCGTTCGGGCGGGTCGTCACCGCCCCGACGAACGGGGCGGCCGGCGTCCTCCCGGCCGTGTTGTTCCACCACCTGGCACAGGGCTCGACGCCGATCGGGCAGGCATCGATGCCGAGTCGATCCGGTTCCTGTTGGTCGCCGCGGAGATCGGGGCGATCTTCAAGAAGGGGGCGACCATTTCCGCGGCGATGGGCGGCTGTCAGGCGGAGATCGGCGTGTCGTCCGCAATGGCCGCGGCAGCGCTGACCGAGTGCCAGGGAGGAACGGTCGGGCAGTCGCTGATGGCGGCGGAGATCGCGATGGAGCACCATCTCGGGATGACCTGCGACCCGATCGGCGGCCTGGTGCAGGTGCCGTGCATCGAGCGGAACGCGATGGGTGCGATGAAGGCGATCTCTGCCGCGCACCTGGCGCTCGCCAGTTCCCCCGAGTTGGCCCGGGTGTCGCTCGACGACGTGATCGACACGATGTGGTCGACGGCGCAGGACATGAACGCGAAGTACAAGGAGACGGCCGAGGGTGGCCTCGCGACGCGGATTCCCGTGAGCGTCGTGGAGTGTTAGCGCCGGTAGTTTCTCGACCGTGACCGAGCTCCCCGCGTTGTCCCCCACGCTCGATCGACTGCGGGCCCACGTGATGGAGCACTCGGTGAAGACCGGCGACTTCGTCCTGAAGTCCGGTGCCCGCAGCAGCTGGTTCCTCGACACGAAGCAGACCGCCTGCCGTGCCGACGGCATCATCGCCGTGACCGATGCGATCGTCGAGGTGTTCGGCGACGAATTGCGGAGCATCGATGCGATCGGCGGGCTCACGCTCGGGGCGGACCCGATGGCGTACGGCGTGGCGGCGGTTCTCGGAACGCGCGGATTCGGGCTCCGCAGCTTCAGCGTCCGCAAGGAAGCCAAGCAGGGCGGCGTGACCGGTCGGATCGCCGGTGCACTCCAACCCGGCGACCGGGTGCTGGTCACCGAGGACACCACCACGCGCGGAACGTCGCTGATCGAGGCGGTCGATCAGATCGAGGCGTTCGGCGCCGAGCCGCGTGTTCATGAGCGTGATCGTCGACCGCGGCGGTACCTGTGCAGCGATGGCTGCCGAACGCCACATCGACTACCGGCCGCTGCTCGTCGCTCCTGACCTCGGCTACGACTTCGGTACCTGAGATTCGTCGGCGCGATTTTGTGCGACGGTCACCCCGACCGTCTACGGTTCTCTCGTCCGATGTGACTTCGGACATAGGGAAGCCGGTCGATCATCGAGATGATCGTCGAGGGAAGTCGAGGGAAGAGGGCAATGGAACAGTTCTGGCGCAACACGGGAGTGCAGCTCGGTAAGCACTGGAAGGCCGTCATGGTCGTGATGCTGGTCATCACCGGCGTCCTGGCGGTCGGTGCGACGCGCATCGAGTTCGCAACCGGGCAGGACAGCTACCTCAACACGGACTCCCAGATCGCCATCGACAACGTCTCGTTCCAGGACGACTTCGGCGGTGAGACGATCATCCTGCTGTACTCCGCCGAGGAGGGTTCGACCGTCTCCGACCTCTTCGTGGGCGACAACTTGGCCAAGCTCAAGGACATGACCGAGGAGATCGATCAGGTCCCCGAGGTGTATTCGGCGATCACGCCGTACACGTCGATGGTCTACAGCTCGTCACTCGTCGGCGGCCCGACCGGCACCCAGGCGCTCGCCACCGCAGTCAGCCGCGACGAGAGCGGCGCGGAGGTCCGCAACGACGACATCACGATTTCCCTGGCGCCGTCGCGGAGCGGTCGGCCCGGAGTCGGAGTGGAACATCGGCAATCCGGCCTGGAACGAGGTCCTGATCTACGACAACACCGGATTCACCATCGACGAGAACAACGCGCCGGTGGCCCCACCGACCGAAGAACTCGTCATCCGCAAGTCGCTCCGCGGCACGTTCCCCAACGTGGAGGGCGGCCCGCTCAACGGCACGGCGGTCGGCGGCATCGTCATCGAGGGCAACGCCACCCTCGACGAATTGACCGTCGGGACCGACAAGGTCCTCGACATCCTGGAGAAGCCCGAGTACCAGCTCGAGGGCTTCGAACTGACGATCACGGGTTCGCCGATCTATCTCGGCGACATCAACGACTACCTCCAGGGCGGCATGCTGACACTCGGTGCCGCAGCCCTCATCGTGATGGCCATCATCCTCGCGCTGATCTTCAAGGTGCGCTGGCGGCTCCTCCCGCTGCTCGCCGTCTTCGTCGGCGTGCTCTGGGCGTTCTCGCTGCTCGGCATCATCGGGATCGATCTGTCGCTCGTCACGATCTCCGGGCTCCCCATCCTGATCGGGCTCGGTATCGACTTCGCGATCCAGATCCACAACCGCGTCGAGGAGGAGGTCGTGCTCGACAAGGAGGCGCATCCGATCGCCGAGACGGTGGCGAACGTCGCACCGCCGTTGATCGCGGCCACCATCACCGGTGTCCTGGCGTTCCTCGCACTGCGGATCTCGAAGGTCCCGATGATCCGTGACTTCGGCGTCCTGCTCGCCGTCGGCGTGATCGTCCTGGTGATCGTCGGGGATCGTCCTGCCCGCCTCGCTGCTCGGGATCCGGGAGTTCACGAAGCGCACCGATGAGCGCAAGGAGTCGCTCGTCGAGAAGCTCGTCGTCAAGCTCGGTGGTCTTCCGACGAAGGCCGGACTCCCGCTGGTGATCCTCGCGCACGATCCTCTTCGTCGGCGGTGTACTCGTCGAAGGCCGCACGAAGATCCAGTCCGACCCCGTCAAGTGGATCGACCAGGGCAGCCAGACCGTCAGCGACATCGATCGACTGGCCGCGGAGACCGACTTCGCGTCGACGCTCGGGGTGCTGGTCGCCGCGAACAACGTGTTCGACCAGGAGGTCGTCGACCTGATCTACGAGTTCACGGTCGACGCCGAAGCGCGCGACGGCGTGGTCGCGTCGTCGAGCCTGGTCGGCACGCTCGAGAAGATCATCGACATCGACGGTGCCACTCGGATCGCGCCGACCTCCGCCGACATCGTGAACGCGGCGACTGCGGCGCGCGAGGACACGCCGGCCATCGCCCGCGCGCTGGTCAACGAGGACGGCACGGCTGCACAGGTCAATCTCCGGCTCGAACAGGCCAGTCTCGAAGAGCGCTCCGTCCTTGTCGACGAGCTCGCTGCCGACCTCGACCGGCGGATCGCCGAACTCGACCTTCCGGAGGACAGCATCCTCGTCGTCGGGCTCGTCCGACGGACAGGAAGCGGTCAAGGCGACACCCGCAGGGCTCGCGACCGTCGGCATCGGTCTGTTGGAGAACCTGAAGGCCAACCGCGCCAACCTGACGTACCTGGCGCTCGTCGCTGCCGCACTGTTCCTCGTGCTGCGCTTCCGTAGCCTCAGCCGAGCGGTGCTCGCGCTCGTGCCGGTGCTGATGGCCGTCGGTGCGTCGTCGCTGTTCGTCGGGCTGCTCGGGTTCGAGCTGAGCCCGCTGACCACCGTGTCCGGCCCGCTCGTGATCGCGACGTGCGCGGAGTTCTCCGTGCTGATCATGGGGAGATATCTGGAGGAACGCCAGAACGGGTCGTGAACCACGCGCCGCCACCGACATGGCCGCAAGTCGCACGGGCCGTGCGTTCTTCACGTCGGCGATGACCACGATCGGTGGATTCGCTGTGCTCGTCCTCTCGCCGCTCCCGCTGCTCCGCGACTTCGGCATCATCGTCACGCTCAACGTCGCGATCGCGTTGCTCGCCGCGCTCGTGGCGATGCCCCCACTGCTGGTGTGGATCGACAGCAAGGGGTTGCTCGGTACCCAGGAGCAGGGGGTGGACAGCGGGCACTCGGTGCGGCTCGCCGCGCTGCTTCCGGGCAAACAGACCGTCCCCGCCGCGATCGGAGTCGTCGTGCTGATCGCGGCTGCCGTCGGCGTCTACGTCTCGGCCGACACATCCGGCGGTGAATCCGAGGAGGTGGCGTTCGCAGCCGTCCCGTTGCCGACGACCACCACCACGACGACCACGACCATCGCGCCGCCGCCCACCTCAGCGGGTGAGGTGCCAGCCGGGCCGCTGATCGACCCGTCGACGTTCGGCGACGAGAAGCCGACGACCGTCGTCGGTGGCGTGCTGTTCGACCTGTTGACCGGCTCCGAGATCGGCGTCGCTCCGAACGTGGCGAACTGTGCCATCGAGACGCTGGCAACGCGCATCACCGACGAGGAACTCCTCGCGCTCGGAGCGGCGACCGGCGAGCCGGCAGCGGTCGAGGTGGTCGTCCCAAGCCGCCCTCGACTGCGGGATCACCCAGAACCAGATCGACCGGGCGGTGGCCAGTCTCCGCAACGAGCCGCTGCCGCCGGTCGAGGAGCCGGCGGCCGAAGAAGCAGCCCCGCCGGCTGAACCGGCGATCGACCTGAGTGGTTTCTCGGCTGACCGGCCGACCGACCTCGTCCAAGGCACCGTGTTCGATCTCCTCGTCGGTGGTGGCGACAACAACTACGTCGGCCAGGGCGTCGAGCCGCAGGCTGCCAACTGTGCGATCGAGACCACGATTGCGGACCACGGCGACACGACACTGACGTTGCTCGCAGCGGGCGACGCGACGGCGGTCGCCAACGTCAAGTCGTCGGTGGTGAAGTGTGGCCTGGCCGTCGAGATCGTCGACGGTGCGGCCGCGGAGTTCCTCGGCGGCTGATCGCGCTCGGTCGGTCGATGAGGGCGTCGTTGCGGACGCGGGCAGCCTCGGCGGCGAGGTGCTCCTCGAGGACGGGCCGGATCCGGTCGAATCGTCCGTCACCATCCGATCGGATCGCCGGAACGTACTCGAACAGTCCTCCTGGATCGTTTCGTTGGCGGTCTGCCGTGCGCGGCGCTCAGCGGTCCGTGACCTCCCACGGTGGGATCCAGGCGCCGGGGACCCGGAAGTCGAGCCCGGTGTCGTCCTCGAGCCGCTTTGCGACATGCAGCTCGCCGACGTCGCGTCCGTAGCGATCCCCGGCATCGGCGAACACGGCGCGCGCAGCCTCGGTCATCGGCAATTCGGCCTCGACGCCGGACTGGAGTTCGGCGAGCAGCCCGAGGTCCTTCAGACAGAGGTCGAGCGTGAACGACGGGTCGTAGTGGCCGGCGAAGATCGACGGCGCGTCGTGGCGGGCGACGAACGAGTCGCCGACCGAATCACAGATCGCCCGATACAGCACAGGGAGCTCGACGCCGTGCGACATGCCGATCGCGAACCCCTCGCCGAGAGCAGCTGCGGCGACGAACCAGAGCTGGTTGGTGACGAGCTTCACCACGTTGCCCGCCCCGAGCGGGCCGCACGCGATCACCGAGCCGAGATGGTCGAGCACGACGGTCGCCCGCCCGACGGGCCCGGGTGCTCCGCCGACGAACAGCGTGAGGCGTCCTGTGCGCGCTCCGTCGACCGCCCCGGTCACCGGTGAGTCGACCACGTCGACCCCGTCCGGAGCCTCGGCGGCGAGTTCGGCGACGAGCTCCTTGCGATTGGTGGTCAGGTCGACCCAGAGCGACCCGGGCCGCAACGCCGCGAGGGCGCCCCCGTCGCGCATCACCGCCTCGACGTGGTCGGGTCGCGGGAGGGAGGTCAGCAGGACGTCGCACGCCGCGGCGCACGCGGCCGCCGATTCGGCGGCGATGGCGCCGCTCGCCTCCACGCGTGTCGACTCGAGATCGAATCCATGGACCGTGTAGCCGGAATCGACCAGCCGCCGACACATCGGCCCGCCCATGTTGCCCAGCCCGACGAAACCGATCGTGTCCATCCCACTCCTGACCCGGGCCGATCGATCTGATCGGCCCGGGTGACACTCTCGTGGAGGTGGAGCCGGGATTCAATCCCGGATTCCCGACAACGCGTCACGTGATGGGTCTGACCCGTCACGTGACGCGGCCGACGCTTGAACGTTCGGGGGTCCGGTTTGCTTGACTGTCGGAATGGCTGAAACCGTTGACGTCTCCGAATCCGTCCGTCTCGAGCGCGAGGGCGACATCGCCCTCGTGATCGTCGACAATCCGCCGGTCAACGCGCTGAGTTGGCACGTCCGCCAGGGGCTCTTCGACGGGATCACGAAGGCGACCGACGACGGTGCGAAGGCGATCGTCGTGATCTGCGACGGCCGGACGTTCATCGCCGGTGCCGACATCAGCGAGTTCGGCGGCGGCGCGCCGCAGGCCGTCGGCCTCCAGGAGGTGCAAGCCGCGATGGAGGACGCCCCGGTCCCGGTGATCGCCGCGATCCACGGCACGGCCCTCGGCGGCGGACTCGAAGTTGCGCTGTGCGCGCACTACCGGGTGGCCGTCGCGTCGGCGAAGTTCGGGCTGCCCGAGGTGAACCTCGGCCTGCTCCCCGGCGCCGGCGGCACGCAGCGGCTGCCGCGTCTCGTCGGCGTGCCGAAGGCGCTGGAGATGATGACGACCGGTCGCCACATCAGCAGCGGCGAGGCGCTCGACGGCGGCCTCATCGACGACGTCGTCGACGGCGACGCTCGCTGCGCTGCGCAGCGCAGCCGTCGCGTTCGCCAACCGGGCCGTCGCCGAAGGTCTCCCGCTGCTGCGCGTGCGCGACCGCGACGACAAGGTCGCCGAGGCCCGCGGCAACGAGCAGCTCTTCGCCGACTTCCGCGCGGGCATCGCCCGCAAGACCCGCGGGTTCCTCGCCCCCGAGTACAACATCCGGTGCATCGAGGCCGCTGCCAACCTGCCGTTCGACGAGGGTCTGAAGGTCGAGGGCAAGCTCTTCATGGAGCTGATGACCGGCCCGCAGTCGGCGGCGCAGCGCTACTACTTCTTCGCCGAGCGCGCGGCGAACAAGATCCCCGACATCGCCAAGGACACCCCGCTGATCGATGTGCAGAAGGTCGGCGTGCTCGGTGCCGGCACGATGGGTGGCGGCATCGCGATGAACTTCGCCAACGTCGGGATCCCGGTGACGATCGTCGAACGCGACCAGGAGTCGCTCGATCGTGGGCTCGGTGTCGTGCGCAAGAACTACGAGCGGTCCCGCTCGACCACCGCGGAGCAGGTCGAGGAGCGGATGGCGTTGATCACCGGGTCGACCGACAAGGCCGACTTCGCCGACTGCGACATGGTCATCGAGGCCGTCTTCGAGGACATGGCACTGAAGCAGTCGATCTTCCGGGAGCTCGACGAGATCTGCAAGCCGGGCGCGCTGCTCGCCTCGAACACGTCGGCGCTCGACGTCAACGAGATCGCCGCCGTCACCTCGCGCCCCGAGAGCGTGATCGGCATGCACTTCTTCTCGCCGGCGAACGTGATGAAGCTGCTCGAGAACGTGCGCGGCGAGAAGTCGAGCGACTCGGTCGTCGCCACCACGATGGCGATCGGCAAGAAGATCGGCAAGGTCTGCGTGATGGTCGGGGTGTGCCCGGGCTTCGTCGGCAACCGGATGCTGTTCATGCGCGGCGCCGAGGCCGAGCGGATGATCCTCGAAGGCGCCACACCCGCCCAGGTCGACAACGTGCTGTACGAGTTCGGTTTCCCGATGGGTCCGTTCTCGATGAGCGACCTCGCCGGTCTCGACATCGGCTGGAAGGAGGAGAAGTCCTCGTCGTCGACGATCCGCGAGGTCCTCTGCGAGAACGGTCGCCGCGGCCAGAAGAACGGTCGCGGCTACTACACCTACGACCCCGACACCCGGGCGGCGACGCCCGACCCCGAGGTCGAGCAGCTGATCAAGGACTTCGCCGTCGGCCAGGGCATCGAGCAGCGCGAGGTCACCGACCAGGAGGTGCTCGAACGGCTGCTGTACCCGATGGTCAACGAGGGAGCGAAGATCCTCGAGGAGAAGATCGCGATCCGCGGCAGCGACATCGACGTGGTGTGGGTGAACGGCTACGGCTGGCCGGTCTACCGCGGTGGCCCGATGCACTGGGCCGACTCGATCGGGCTCGCCGAGATCGTCGAGAGGATCGAGGGCTACAGCGCGTCGCTCGGTGGCAGGCACTGGGAGCTGAGCCCGCTGTTGAAGTCGCTCGCCGAGTCCGGCGGCCAGCTGCAGACCTACTCGGGCTGAATTGTGCGACGGTCCGGCTGGGGGTGCTCAGACGTCGGCTGATGCGAGTGCGGGGTGTGGGCAGCCCCGGTGATCGACTCGACGGCGCGGGCGACCTGGAGGGTCGTGCGGTCGTGGAGGAACGGGCCGACGATCTGCACGCCGATCGGTAGGCCGTCGCGGTCGGAGCCGACGGGGACGACGGTGGCCGGGAGGAGGCCTGCTCCCGCCGGTGCGATCCACGAGAAGAGGTCGAGGTAGGGCTTCTCCACACCGCCGATTTCGACGACACGTTCCCACTGCGGCGAGTGATCATGCGCGATCGCGGCACGAGGGTGGACCGGCAACAGGATCGCATCGAAGACCGAGTCGTCGGTACCCGCGAAGAACTCGGCCCAGCGTTCGCACAGCTGCAGTCGTCGCTCGTGGTTCGCCAGCCAGTCCCGATGACGCGCCGCTGTTGCGCGCTTGATGTGGCCGATGACCGTTTCGTCCGTCGCGGCGGACATGTATTCGATCTTGTCGCGGCTGTGACCACCGGCAAGCGCCGCGAACAGCAGCGCCTCGAAGATCGTCCTGGCTCGTTCGAGCGAGAACCCCGGTCGCGCGTCGGTGTCCACGGTTGCGCCGGCGTCGGCGAGCGAGGTGGCGACCTGCGCGAGTACGCCGCGAGTGTCGGCGTCGACCGGGCAGAACGGGTCGTCGATCCAGGCGGCGATGCGCAACTCCCCGATCTGGCGGGTGCGTGGAGCCGGGAGGTCGAGGTGCCAGGCCGGGGCCATCCAGCGGTCGGGGCCGGCGAGCACGTCGAGGCCGAGTTCGAGGTCGTCGACGCTGCGCGCCATCGGGCCGGTCACGGCGAGATCGGCCTGGCTGAGCGTGCCCGGCATCCCGGAATCTGCCCGTGCCCCGGGACGATCCCGAAGCTCGGCTTGTGGCCCATCACCCCCGAATAGTGGGCGGGCACGCGGATCGAACCGCCGATGTCGCTTCCGAGTTCGATCGGCGTCGATGCGACCGGTGGGGACGGCGATAGTCCGGCTGCAGCGTCGCGGCACCCGCGGCAGCACCTGCGAAGGCCATCGGTCCCCAGAACGGCGGCGATGCGTCGAACGAGCGTCACCTCTCGAGTGTGACGGGTCGGGCGATCGATGTCGAGCAACCGGTGTGAGAACGCGACGAACCCCCGCCGGCGGCGGGGGTTCGTCGTGCGCAGAATCGCAGAGTCCGACGCGGCGAGTGCGATCAGCACCCGGCCGTTCTCGTGAACTTGTCCAGCGCACTGCGCTGGACAAGTTCACGAGAACCCAGTGGTGGTCTCGACCGGCGTCGATCCGGTGACCTCTCACTTTTCAGGCGAGCGCTCTGCCAACTGAGCTACGAGACCATCTTCCAGGGTTTCCCCTGTATGCACAAAAGCCACCCTCCAATCGCTTGGTGAGTGGCCCCTGTTGGCGGTCCCGACGGGATTTGAACCCGCGACCTCCGGCTTGACAGGCCGGCGTGAACTCCTGACTTCACCACGGGACCAGTATGTATTCCGGGCGGATGTCAACCCGCCGTGTTGTTGATGCGTTGCCGCATCGCACCCCCAACGGGATTCGAACCCGTGCCGCCACCTTGAAAGGGTGGTGTCCTAGGCCACTAGACGATGGGGGCCTATTCGAGGCGTGGACCTCTTCTCGTTGAGAGCGACATGAATCTAACACCGCCGCCCCGTCGTTCCACGCGCGCAGTTCTCCGGCACGTGCCGTTGTCCAGGCGTTTCGATCCAGGGTCTAACGTCCGCACCGTGCAGTGGCGAGGACGACGTGGCAGGCTCAACCGGCTCGGTGTCGGCGTCGGCGTCGCCTACCTCCTGGGCACGATCTCGACCGCTGACATCGTGGTGTCGAAGATGGCGGGGCCCGATCTGCGCTCCCAGGGCACCGGCAACCCGGGCGCGGCGAACGCGATGAAGGTGCTCGGCACCAAGGCGGGACTCGTCGTGATGGCCGGCGACATCTCCAAGGGCGTCGCGGCCTGTGCGGTCGGTGGCGCGCTCGCGGGCCCGACCGGGGCCCATCTCGCCGGCACGGCGGCCGTCGCCGGCCACTGCTATCCGGTGTGGAACGGGTTTCGCGGCGGCAAGGGCGTGGCGACGAGCGTCGGCCAGTGCCTGGCCACGTTCCCGGCGTACTTCCCGATCGACCTCGGCGTCGCCGCCGCGACCGCGGCCGTGCCCGCGTGGAAGCAGCGGGCGTTCGCCGCGACGCTGGTGTCGAGCGGCTTCTGGGTCGTCGGTGGCGTCGTGTGGTGGGCGAAGGGGTGGCGCAACCTCTGGGGTCCGAAACCGACGATCATGCTCCCGATCAGCGCGCTGCTGTCGAGTGCCATCATCGCCGAGCGGTTCCTCGCCGCCGGCACGCCCGAACGGCGGCAGCGGCATCCGCAGGGCGCCGAGCTCGACGGAGGCCGGCATCGTGATCGGCGCTCGTCGTCGACTCGAACAGCCAGCTCCCCGCCGAGCTCGCCGAGCGCTTCGCGATCGAGGTCGTGCCGCTGATCGTCAGCGATCGACGGCGTCGACCATCTCGAAGGCGTCGACCTCGACGCCGACGACTTCTACGCCGCATGGGATGGTGGCCACACGCCCGAGATCTCGACGAGCCAGCCGTCGCCGGGAGCGTTCGTCGAGGCGTACACCCGGCTCGCCGAGCGCGGAGCGACCGAGATCCTGTCGGTGCACATCGCCGAGACGATGAGCGGCACGCTCAACTCGGCACGCATCGCATCCGAGCATGGTCGATGTGCCGGTCCGTCTCGTCGACACCGGCACCGCGAGCTTCGGCATCTCGTGTTGTGCGTGGGCCGCGGCCGAGGTCGTGATCGCAACGGAGCGTCGTTCGACGAGGCGGCGCAGACGTCGCGGCAGGCAGGGCGGCAACGCTGCGACACGTCGTTCGTCGTCGGCGTTCCGCGCCTGGTCGACCGGTCCGGACGGGCCGAGGGTGTTGCCGTCGAGGACGGCGGCCGACGACGGCATCCCGGTGCTGGCGATGACGGGCCCCGAGTTCTTCGGTGCTCACGACCGTCACCGATCTCGACGCGGCCGTCGCGGCGATGGTCGACGACGCGCTGGCGTGGCCACCGAGCGACGACCGACGGGCTGCGCGATCGCGATCGGCACGTCCGACGCGTCGAGTCGACCGATGTCGGTCGCGCTCACCGAGGCACTCCGTGACCACCCATGCCGTGGCCGAGTTGATCCAGTACCGCATCGGCCCGAGCGTCGGCGCCCACACCGGCCCCGGAACCGTCCGGCCTGTTCGTGTTCTGACCCGGTTGCGTCGCGAGCCGCTCGGCCGGACTCAGACCTTGGCGAGCGGGTTGCGCGTCGTGCGGCTCGCACGGTCACGGAGTTCGGCAGGCACGACCGGGAGCAGCATGCCGTACGGTGCCGCGTTGTACAGGTGGTGGATCCGGTGCGCATCGGCCAGCCGATCGAACGCCGCGATCCGGCGGCCTTCGAACCAGCCGAGTCGACCGTGGATGTACACGTCGTGGACGAGTGCGTACATCGCGCCGTAGAGCGTGACGCCCGACGGCGGCCGGGACCAGCGCACCGAACCCGTCGACGTTGAAGCCGGCGAACAGCGCGAGGTTGACGATCGCCGCGAACATCACCGGATACCAGTCGTTCAACTCCCAGCGGGAATCGTTGCGCTGGTGGTGGCTCCGGTGCAGGAACTCGCCGATGCCGTGCATGATCCAGCGGTGCGTCGCCGCGGTGATCGGCTCCATCACCACGAACGCCACGACGGCGATCAGGATCCACGACAGGTTCATGGCTCGAACGATAGACCCCGAGTCGACCGACCCGGCCGATTCTCCACCGAAGTGACACGATGCCGTCATGGAGGAATCGACCGCGGAATTCACGACACTCGACGTCAGCGTCGACGGTCGCATCGGCCGGCTCACGCTGAATCAGCCCGACAAGTTGAACCCGCTGGGCACGGTGCCGCTCGCCGAGATCGCCGAGGCTGCGGCATGGTTCGACACGACCGAGGCCAGCGTCGTGATCGTGACGGGTGCGGGCCGCGCGTTCTCGTCGGGATTCGACCTGCGCGAGTTCGCCGGCGGCGCCGACGCGACCGCCGCACGACAGCCGGGCCCAGGCCGACCTCGGCAGGCTGATGGCCGAGGCGATGGAGCGGATGCGGGCCCTGACGATCGCGGCGATCAAGGGGCCCTGTGTCGGTGGCGGGGTCGTGCTCGCCGGCGTGTGTGATCTGCGGATCGCCGCCGACGACACGGTCTTCTCGATCCCCGAGGTCGATCTCGGGATCCCGCTCGCCTGGGGCGGTATCCCACGGCTCGTGCGCGAGATCCCGCCGGCGATCGTCCGCGAGCTCGTGCTCACGTGCCGGCCCTTCGACGCGCACGAGGCCCGGTCGCTCGGGTTCGTCAACCGGGTCGTGCCCCGAGCCGAGCTCGAACTCGACCGTCGACGAACTCGCCGCAGCAGCTCGCACGCAAGGCGCCGTCGGTCGTCCGCGCCACCAAGCGTCAGGTGAACGCGGCGCTGGAGAACGTCGCGTCGACCACGGGTGCGTGGGCCGACGCCGATCAGCTGGGCGCCGCGCTCAGCGACCCCGAGGCGCGAGCCGCCGCCCGGGACTATCTGGCCAGCGCCGCTGCGGCGGCTCAGGCGTAGGCGGCGAGTGCGTCGGTCAGCGACGATTCGACGACGCCGGGAGCCTCGGCCACCGCGGCGAGCCACTTCGGGCGGAAGCTGCTCGCGACCGTGATCGGATTGGCCACCGGTGCGCCGCGTTCGCGAGGTTCACGAACGACACGGCGTAGTCGCCCGGTCGCAGATCGCGTCCGAGCTCGACCAGGGCGTACGGGTCCGGACTGCTGCCGTCGGTGTCGAGCGCGAAGACCGACTGCGACGTCGGCCCGGTCGGCCCGCCGGCCAGGCCGGGCCCGTCGACGAGGATCGCACCGTGGATCTGGCTGGCCCGGGCACCGGCGATCTGGAGCGCGACGTACGCGCCGAGGCCGCGACCGAGAACGGTGATCGACCGAGTCGGGGTCACCGTCGGTGAGGTGGGCGAGCGCCTGGTCGACGTCGGCCATCAGCAGCTCGGGCGAGTAGCCGCCGCCGGCGGGCACCGTCGAGTCGCCGTGTCCGGTGAAGTCGAGCGCCGCGATCGGGCCCGGCCACGACGCGCACCAGTGGGGAACGGCCGCCGGCGAGCGGTCGCCGAGTCCGTGGAGCAGCAGCAGGGGTCGGGACGGAACCGCCGGGTCGAGCGGTTCGGTGCGCAGCAGGTGGAGTGCGAGGTCGATCTTGTTGTGGCGCAGCATCACCGGTGACGAGCTCATGCCGGCGCTCCGACGAAGTCGAGGACGAGGCCGCTGACGAGGTCGGGTTGCTCGATGTGCACGAAGTGGCCGACGTCGTCGAGGACCTCGCAGCGCCCGTCCATCGGCATGTACGGCAGCACCTTGTGCGGGGGAGTTCCCCAGCCCATCTCCTCCATCTCGGCGCCGAGGATCCCGAGGAACGGCATCGGGAGACCCGGGCAGCCGCATCAGCATCCACTCGGGCCGCCACGGACCGAATCCGCCGAACCGCAGCGCCGGGTCGATCTTCCATCGCCAGCCGTCGTCGGACTCGAAGCCGCCGGTCGTGACGAGTCGTCGCAGCCACTCGTGTGGGAGCCGCGGGTTCATCCGGCCGCGGCGCCGGGCCAGGTCGTCGAGGGTGCCGGGCTTGCGGCTCGCGGTCGCCGTGCGGCGGCGATGGTCGAGCCAGCCGGCGAGGTCCTTGGCGAGCATCGTGGTGCGCTCGTGCTCGGCGAGGTCGGGGATGTTCCGCTTGTACGGGATGCCGTCCATGTTCACCAGGCAGCGGAAGCGATGTGGTTGGGCGTCGGCGAGCTGCGTCATCAGCGCGCCGCCCTTCGAGTGACCGACCACGGGGATCGGTCGGCCGCCGGCGACGTGGTCGAACACGGCGAGCGTGTCGCGCATGTCGCCGTCCCACGAGTAGAGCGGTGCGTGTTCGCTGTTGCCGTGACCGCGCTGGTCCCAGCACGACCACCCGCCACCCGCCGGCTGCCAGCTTCGGGGCGAAGACGTCGAACGTCCGGGCGAAGTCGAATCCGCCGTGCATCATCATCAGCGGCGGTGCGTCGGCGTCGCCCCACTCGTGCACCGCGATCCGCACGCCGTGGGCCGGGAGGTCGTAGGCGCGATCGGGTCGTCGAGCGCCCGGAAACGGTGATTCTCCGTGTTCGTCGAGACCGGAGTCGTCGTCAGCGCTCGCCATCGGGCCGACGGTAGTGGAGGCCACGGCGCCGCCCCCAGGCCGGATCGAGGGTGACCGTGCCGTCGGCGAACGACGGCATATCATCGGGGCATGAAGGACGGGTCGGATCAACGCGGGCGCGCATCCGGCGCACGGCGCACGGCGATGCTGTCGATCGTCGCGGCCGGAGCGTTCGTCGCGTGCGGGACGACCGACGAGGCGTCGCGCCAGACGCTCCCGCCGCTCGAGACCACGACGACGACCACGACGACGACCACGACCGTGCCGGTCGAGCGGTTCTACACCGTGCAGCGCGGCGACATCCTCGCCGTGATCGCCGCCGAACGGGGAGTGACCGTCGACGCGATCGTCGAGTTGAACGATCTGGCCAGCGCCGACGCGATTCAGGCCGGGCAGGTGCTGGAGATCCCGTCGAACGTTCGCGAGTGACGCCCGGCGACGGCTCGACCGCCGCAGGTGACCAATGGCCCTGTCGACGGTCCGCTCGGCGTTCCTAGACTCGGCGTCATGAGCTTTTGGCCGAACGCTGACCACTGGAGCGTCAAGATCCCGCTCGACACCCCGCATCCCCGACTCGATGTCCTCGCCGACACCGGCGTCGCCATGCTGACCGACGCACCCTTCGAGGTTCCCGGCCTCCGAGTACGAGGCGCTCGAGTACATGGACTGGAAGTCGGGTGGCGACACCAACTTCGCTCCGATCGCCACCGCCGACGGCGAACTCGACTGTCGCGGCTTCTGGGACAAGGGCAAGACCGACAAGGACGCGATGTGGACCTCGAACGCCGAGATCGCACCGACGATCCGCGACTACGTCGACGGCGTCGGTGCCAACTTCGGTCGGGTCCGCACGATCAGGCTCGAGCCGCAGGATCGCGAGGCGGCGTTGCGCAGCCTGCACCGTGACGACAACAACCGTTTCAACCCTGACGACGAGGGCTGGGTCGTGCGGTCGTGGGTCGAGCTGACCGACAACCCGGACAGCTACATGCTGCTGTTCGACAACGACGAGAACGGTCTGCCCGACCGGGCGACCGAGCGGCGTGTCCCGCTGCACCAAGGGTGCCCGCTTCGTCGTCGACACCCAGCGGCTGTGGCACGTCGTCGTCCACAACGGCGACGCCCCGCGCTACGCGTTGATCACCAGCTTCGAGTCGGGTCCCGCGCTCGACGCGTTCATCGCCGCGAACACCCCCGTCACCGCCGACGCCTGACCGTCACGCCACGGGTCTGACCCATCGCGTCACGCGTCACGTGATGGGTCAGACCCGTTACGTGACGCGGTGGGAGGCGGCGAGGTCGGCGATGTCGCGCATGATCTTGGCGATCTCGAAGTCCTTCGGCGTGTAGACCGCGGGCGATCCCGATCTCGGCGAGGCGCGGCCGGTCGTCCTCGGGGATGATGCCGCCGACGACGACCGGGATGTCGACACCCATCTCCGACAGGTGATGCGAGCACGTCGGGCACCAGCTCGAGGTGTGACCCCGACAGGATCGACAGCCCGATCACGTCGGGGTCCTCGTCCCGTGCCGATGCCGCGATCTGCTCCGGGCGTGAGCCGGATCCCGGAGTAGACGACCTCCATGCCCGAGTCGCGGGCGGCGACGGCGATCTGTTCGGCACCCGACGAGTGGCCGTCGAGGCCCGGCTTGGCGACGAGGAACTTCGGCGGCCCGCCGGCGATCGACTTCACGTACTCGGCGACCTCGCTGAGCCCGGCTGCCGATGCGGTCGCACCTCCGACGCCGGTCGGCGCCCGGTACTCGCCGAACACCTCGCGCATCACGGTGCCCCACTCGCCGGTCGTTCCGCCGGCCTTCGCGAGCGCGATCGACGGCGGCATCACGTTGTCGCCCTCGGTCGCGGCGCGACGCAGCTCGTCGAGCGCTGCGTCGACCGCCGCCTGGTCGCGGCTCGACCGCCAGGCAGCGAGCTCGTCGATCGCCTGCTGCTCGACGGCGTGGTCGACCTTCATGATGTTGTTCTCGCCGCCGAGCGGCGACTCGGCGGTCTCGACGAAGTCGTTGACGCCGATCACCTTCTGCTCGCCGGACTCGATCCGTCGGGTGCGCGCCGCCATCGACGACACGAGCCGCGACTTCAGTGTCTCGACCGCCTCGAACGCGCCGCCCATCGACAGCACGTCGTCGAGTTCGGCCTGTGCGGCCGCGCGCAGCTCGGTCGGTGCGTCGCCTCGACCACGACCGAGCCCTCGAACAGGTCGCCGTACTCGAGCAGGTCGGTCTCGAACGCGAGCACCTGCTGCATCCGCAGCGACCACTGCTGGTCCCACGGGCGGGGCAGCCCGAGCGCCTCGTTCCAGGCCGGCAGCTGCACCGAACGGGCGCGGGCGTCCTTCGACAGCGTGACGGCGAGCATCTCGAGCACGATCCGCTGCACGTTGTTCTCCGGCTGGGCCTCGGTCAGCCCGAGCGAGTTGACCTGGACGCCGTAGCGGAAGCGCAGCGCCTTCGGGTCGGTGACGCCGTAGCGCTCGCGACCGATGTCGGCCCACATCTCGGTCATCGCACGCAGCTTGCAGATCTCTTCGACGAAGCGGATGCCGGCGTTGACGAAGAACGAGATCGACCCGAAGACCTGCGAGAACTTCTCGTCGCTGACCTGGCCCGGACTCGCTTGACCGCGTCGAGCACGCCGATCGCCGTGGCGAACGAATAGGCGATCTCCTGCACCGGCGTCGCCCCGACCTCCTGCAGGTGGTACGAGCACACGTTCATCGGGTTCCACTTGGGTGCGTGCTCGGCGCACCAGGCGACCATGTCGACGATCAGCCGCCGCGACTCGGCCGGCGGGAAGATGTAGGTGCCCGCGCGACAGGTACTCCTTGACGATGTCGTTCTGCGTCGTGCCGCGCAGCTCGTGCCGGCGACGGCCCTGCTCCTCGGCGTTGGCGACGTACAGCGCCAGCAGCCACGCCGCCGTCGCGTTGATCGTCATCGACGTGTTCATCTGTCCGGGCGGGATCTGGTCGAGCAGCGTCCGCATGTCGCCGAGGTGGGCAACCGGGACGCCGACCTTGCCGACCTCGCCCTTCGACATCGGGTCGTCGGGGTCGTAGCCGGTCTGCGTCGGCAGGTCGAAGGCGATCGAGAGGCCGGTCTGGCCCTTGGCCAGGTTGGTCCGGTACAGCTCGTTCGACGCTGCGGCGGTCGAGTGGCCCGAGTAGGTCCGCATCATCCACGGACGGTCGCGTTCACGCGGTTGCATGGTGTCGGTGGGCGTCTCGGTCGCCTGATCGCTCATGTCGAAAGTCTCGTCGGCAGCGGACCGTTCACCAAACGGAGCATCGGGATGGCGGATCGAGCGTCGCGACCGGAAAGAACTGCTCAAGTCCCGCGACGATGGCGCCGAAGCATTCACTGTCCCCGGAACACACCGGGCTACAAGATCTCCCGAGAGCGGCTGGGTCCTCCCCCTTGCCCAGCCGCTCCTCGGGATCAGGTTTCCCTTGGCGGGAACCACGCCGGTCGGATGGCGGATCCGACCGGCGCAGGACGAGAAGGAGCGATGGGTCACCGACCCATCGCTCCTTCAGTCGTTTTCGACCGGGATCGGCCCGTCGATGTCCACGCCGGCCGTCGCCTCTGCCAGCGCTCGGAGGTAGTCGACTCGCGGGATCTCGATGACGCCGAGCGACGCCAGATGCGGCGTGGCCCACTGGACGTCGAGCAACTCGAGCGTCGGTCTCGCGGAGCCAGTCGACGAGTTCGACCAGCGCGACCTTCGACGCGTCGGTCGCGTGATGGAACATCGCCTCGCCGGCGAACAACCGCCGATCCGCACGCCGTACAGCCCGCCGACGAGCACGTCGTCGGCGTACACCTCGACCGAGTGCGCCCAGCCGAGATCGAACAAGCGGACGTAGGCCTCGATGAAGTCCTCGGTGATCCAGCGACCTTCCCGGTTCGGGTCGGCGCAGGCCCGCATCACCGCCTCGAACGCGGTGTCGATGCGCGCCGTCGAAGCGCCGGCAGCTCCGGCGCAGCGAACGACTCACGTGCAGCCCGTCGAGCGGGAGGATCCCGCGGGGATCGGGCGAGTACCAAGCGATCTTGCTGCGTCGCCGGCTCGGGATGCGACCGGCATCGGGAACAGCCCGGAGCGGTAGGCCGCGAGCAGGGTGCCGGGTTCGAGATCGGCACCGATCGCGATGAGGTCGTTGCCCGGCTCGGCCTCGGCCGGATCGGGCATCACGAATCGGGATGGCGCCGGCCGGACGATGGGACGCGGCGGAGCCATGGCGCTCACCTCACCAGAGTCGTCGCACGGGTTGTCGAACCGGACGGTCGCGCCGAGCCGACCGAGCGCGGCGTCAGTACGCGAGGAAGCCGCGCCTCGACTTGCGGCCGAGTTGGCCGGCGGCGACCTTGCGCTTCAACGAGGTCGCTGCCATGAAGTTGGGGTCGCCGAACTCCTCGTGCAGCGCGTCGAGGATCGCGAGCGACGTGTCGAGCCCGACGAGGTCGAGCAGCGCGAACGGGCCCATCGGGAAGTTGCACCCGCCCTGCATCGCGGTGTCGATGTCGGCGATCGAGGCGGTGCCCTGCTCCCACATCTTGATGGCGTTGTTCAGGTACGGGAACAGCAGTGCGTTGACGATGAAGCCCGGCGCGGTCGACGACCTCGACCGCGTCCTTGTCGCACGAGGTGGCGAAGTCGAGCGCGGTGGCGATCGTGTCGTCGGAGGCCGTCAGCGGACGGATCACCTCGACCAGCTTCATCATCGGCGCCGGGTTGAAGAAGTGGATGCCGCACACACGGTCCGGGCGACCCGTCGCCATCGCCAGTTCGACGACGGGAAGCGTGGAGGTGTTCGTGGCGAGGATGGCGTCGGGCCCGACCACGGTGTCGAGCACGGCGAACACCGCCTTCTTGATGTCGAGGTCCTCGATCACCGACTCGATCACGAGGTCGCAGTGGCCGAAGTCGGCGAGTTCGGCGGTGCCGGAGATCCGGCCGAGAATGGCGTCGCGTTCGTCGGACTCGAGGCGATCCTTGTCGACCTGACGCGCCAGGCCGGATGCCACCTTCGCGATCGCAGCGTCGGCGCGTCGCCTGGGTGCGCGAACGGAGGATCACCGTGCGCCCCGAGCGTGCCGCCACCTCGACGAGGCCGGCACCCATGATCCCGGATCCGACGATGCCCACGGTTTCGATCGTGTGCACGGTGGGCTGCGTCGCGGTGTCGTCACTGTTCATATCGCCCACGTTAGTTACCGGTTGGTAGCTTGCGCCAAAATGGTCCAGCCGGTCTGCGATGGAACACGGTCGAGCGAACCATCACGCCGTATCGTGGGGGGCTTCGTCCGCCATGTTCCTGCTGCTCCTCATCCACCTGCTGATCGGCAGCGCGATCCTGCTGTCGGGCGACCGACTCGGGCGTCGCGCGTTCGCCGTCGCGGCGCTCGCACCACTGGCGACGATCGTGTGGGCGGCGACGCAGTGGTCGACGGTCGTCGGCGACCCGAGCGCGCTCGACGCGGACGGGCATGCATCGGCGGGACGGCGCGGTTCGAGTCGATCGGCTGGATCAGCGACCTCGACCTCGATCTCGTCGCTGCGCTTCGATGCGTTCGCGCTCGTGATGACGCTGCTGGTGTCGGGCATCGGTCTGCTCGTGTGCATCTACGCGATCGGTTACTTCTCGCACATCAAGCCCGGCCAGAGCCGCCTCGCCGGGCTGATGACGTTCTTCGCCGCCGCGATGCTCGGAGTCGTCTGGGCGGACCACCTGATCGCGTTGTTCATCGCCTGGGAGCTCACCTCGATCACGAGCTATCTGCTGATCGGCAACGACGACCGCAACCCGCGCGCCCGGGCCGCAGCGCTGCAGGCGATCTTCATCACCGGGCGGCGGCGGACTGGCGCTCCTGCTCGGGTTGATCATCATCGGCCAGAGCGCCGGCACGTATCGGCTGTCGGAGATGATCGAGTCGCCGCCGTCCGGCGGAGCGGTCGCCGCCGCTCTCGTGTGCGTGCTGCTCGGCGCGTTCACGAAGTCGGCGCAGGCACCGTTCAGCAGCTGGCTGCCTGCCGCGATGGTCGCGCCGACGCCGATCAGCGCCTATCTCCACTCGGCGACGATGGTCAAGGCCGGCGTGTACCTCGTCGCGCGGCTCGCGCCGATCGTTGCGACGACCGGCAACTGGCGACTGCTCGTGCTCGTCGTCGGCTCGGCGACGATGCTGATCGGCGGACTCCGCGCGATGCGTCAGCGCGATCTCAAGCTGCTGCTCGCCTACGGCACCATCAGCCAGCTCGGGTTCATGATGCTGCTGTTCGGCACCGGCGAGTACAAGATCGCCCAGGCCGGCATCGTGCTGCTGCTCGCTCACGGCGCGTTCAAGGCGACGCTGTTCATGCTCGTCGGGCATCATCGACCACCAGGTGGGGACGCGTCACATCCGCGAACTGCACGGCTTCGGAGCGGGCTGGATGCCCGTCAAGGTGATGGCCGTCGTCGGCTGCTGCGTCGATGGCCGGGCTGCCGCCGCTCTTCGGATTCGTCGCCAAGGAGAAGGCGATCGACACCTACCTGGAGTACGGCGACTTCACCGGCGCCACCGCAACACTCGTCGTGATCGTGGTCGGCTCGATCCTGACCTTCGCCTACTCCGCCCGCTTCGTGCTCGGGGTGTTCGGCGTGTCACGGCGATGCCGGACATCGAGGTACGGAGCCGGACCGCACCGGCACCGGCGCCGGTGTTCGTGATCTCGCCGATCGTGCTCACCGTCGTTCACCGTCGTCGTGGGCCTCGCTCCCGTCCTGATCAGCGACCTGACGAAGTCGGCGCTGCTCGGCCTCGACCCGGATGCGTCACCCTCCACCGTGAAGCTGTGGGCCGGCTTCAACACCGCGTTCATGATCTCGCTCGTGATCATTGCGACGGGCACGCTGCTCGCCGTGTTCCGCCGCCCGGTCGCACACGTCCAAGCCGTCGCTGGCACAACCGCTGCGCGCGGCTCCCATCGACCGAGGACGCCTACGGCGCGACCATCCGGGCGATCGATCGGACGGCTCGGCGCGTGACCCGCACCGTGCAGAGCGGCTCGCTTCCCATCTACCTGCTCGTCATCCTGACCACGGTCGTCGTCGTGCCGGTGATCCCGATGCTGGCCGAGTTCGGTGAGCTGCCGCAGTGGGTCGAGAACTCCGATCCAGCTCCCGATCGTCGCGATCATCATCGGTTCGTCGATCGGTGCAGCGCTGATCCACCGGCGCATCGCGGCGGTCGTGATGCTCGGTGCCGTCGGGTTCGCGATGGCCGCGCTCTACGAGGTGCAGGGCGCGCCCGACCTCGCACTCACCCAGTTCGCGATCGAGACGCTCGGCACGGTGCTGTTCGTGCTCGTGCTGCGGTTCCTCCCGACCCGGTTCGTCGATCTCGCGCCGGCGGTCGTGCGCCCGCTTCGCCTCGCGGTGTCGCTGCTGGTCGGGGCGGCGATCTTCGTCTTCGCGATCGCCTCGACCAACGCCCGCGACGACGTCGCCGAGGAGTCGATCTCGGTCGAGATGATCGAACGGTCGAAGCCCGACGGCGAGGGCAAGAACGTCGTCAACGTGATCCTCGTCGACTTCCGCGGCGTCGACACGATGGGGGAGATCACCGTGCTCTCGTCGCGGCCGTCGGCGCGGTCGCGCTCGCCCGCGGCAGCCGGCAGTACGACGACGACGAGCTCGCGGATCTCGAGCGCACCGAGGAGCCGGTGTCGTGAGACGGTCGCTGATCCTCGACGTCTCGGTGCGGCTGCTGTACCCGTCGATCATCGTCCTGTCGCTGTACTTCCTGTTCTCCGGACACAACCAGCCCGGCGGCGGCTTCGTCGGCGGGCTTGGCGGCATCGGCGGCGATCTCGCTGCGCTACGTCACCGGCGGCCTCGAGGCCGTGCGTCGCTCGTTCCGGTCAGAACCGTGGACGATCCTCGGCACCGGGCTCGCGATCTCGGTCGGCACGGCGATCTTCCCGATGCTGCTCGGCGGCGCGATCCTCGAACACGGCACGCTGAAGCTGCACCCACCGGTGCTCGGCGAGATCAAGGTCGACCTCGGCGCTGCCGTTCGACATCGGCGTGTACCTCGTCGTGATCGGGCTCATCCTGATGATCTTCGAAGCGTTCGGCGACGACCGCGACGACGAGATGGAGATGATCGAGGCGCCGACCGCTGCCGGCCACGTCGGTCCGCGAGGAGTATCGGTCGCTGTCACAGCACACGTCCGACGAGCGACCAGCACGTGCCCGCGAGCGTCTGGCTCGGAGAGGACGGCGCGTCATGAGCGTGCTCCTCGCGCTCACCGCAGCGAGCCTCTTCTCGCTCGGCACCTGGTTGCTCCTCCAGCGTCGCCTGACCCGCATCGTCATCGGTATCGGTCTGATCGGCCACGGCACCAACATCTTGCTGATCACGTCCGGCGGCGGCGGCGGGATCCCGCCGGTCATCGGCAAGGGCGACAAGGAGGACTTCGCCGATCCGCTCCCGCAGGCACTCGCGCTCACGGCGATCGTGATCACGTTCGGCGTGACGGCGTTCCTCCTCGCGATGGCGTATCGCAGCTGGCAGCTCACCCACGACGACGTGGTCGCCGACGACCTCGAGGATCGCCTGATCGCAGCGAGCCGCCGCACCGACAGCGACGTTGCCGACGTGGAAGCGGCCGAGCAGGCGCACATCACCGACTCGTCGGGCGACGAGGAGGAGGAGTCGTGAACAGCGCACTCGTTCCCCTGCCGATCGTCGTCCCGCTGTTCGCCGCTGCGCTCGCAGTCATCTTCGGGCGCTTCCACATCGTGCAGCGCGTGATCGCGCTGAGTGCGCTGACCGCGTCGGTCGGCATCTCGATCGCGCTGCTCGTGCAGGTCGACGAGCACGACGTGGTCAAGATGGACGCCGGCGGATGGGCGGCGCCGCTCGGCATCACCTACGTCGTCGACCGGCTGTCGGCGATCATGCTGGTCACGTCGTCGCTGATGTTGCTGATCGTGTTGATCTACGCGATCGGCCAGCACGGGGTCGAGGAGCACCACGTCGGCTTCGACCCGATCTACCTCGTGCTCGCCGCCGGAGTCTCGGCCAGCTTCGTCACCGGCGACATGTTCAACCTGTTCGTTGCGTTCGAGATGATGCTCGCGGCGAGCTACGTCCTGCTCACCCTCGGCGGGCGGGCCGACCAGGTGCGCAGCGGGATGACGTATGTGGTGATCAGCCTCGTTGCGTCGGCGATGTTCATCACCGCGCTCGCGCTGCTCTACGCCTCGACCGGCACGGTCAACATGGCCGACCTCGCGGAGCGGATCCCCGAGCTGTCGCCCGGTGTCCGGACCGGGTTCTCGCTGCTGCTCATCTTCGTGTTCGGGGTCAAGGCGGGCCTGTTCCCGCTCTTCTTCTGGCTCCCCGACAGCTACCCGACGGCGCCCGGGCCCGGTCACGGCGATCTTCGCCGGGCTGCTCACGAAGGTCGGCGTCTACGCGATCATCCGGACCCAGACCCTGCTCTTCCCGCCCGAGTCACAGCAGGGCACGGCGCTGCTGATCATCGGTGGGTCTGACGATGGCGGTCGGCGTGCTCGGAGCGCTCGCGCAGGACGATCTCAAACGCCTGCTGTCGTTCCACATCGTCGGCCAGATCGGCTACATGATCTTCGGTCTCGGGCTTGTTCACGGTGGCCGGCATCAGCGCCGTCGTGTTCTACATCGTCCAGACGATCCTCGTGAAGACCAACCTGTTCCTCGTGGCCGGGCTCATCGACCGGCACACCGGGTACGAGCCGCATCTCGCGCGTGGGCGGCGTGGTCCGCAGCGCGCCGATCATCGCGGTGCTTCTTCGCCGTTCCGGCGCTGTCGCTCGCCGGGCTGCCGCCGTCGTCCGGATTCGCCGGCAAGTTCGCGCTGATCGACGCCGGCGTGGCGTCGTCGCAGTGGGCGATCGTCACCGTCGCGCTGGTCGTCAGCCTGCTCACGTTGTTCTCGATGACGAAGATCTGGGCCGGCGTGTTCTGGGGTGAGCCCGAGTCGGCGCCGCCGCTCGAAGAAGGGCGCACCAACGGTGGACCGTCGTTGATGGTGTTCGCCACCGGACTGACGCGTTGCGCTGTCGATTGCGTTCGTCGTGTTCGCCGGCCCGATCTTCGAGTTCGCCGAGCGGGCCGGCACCGACCTCATGAACCCGGCGGCCTACATCGAGGCCGTGCTCGGAGGTGGGACCGATGAGAGCGAGGCTCCGGATTCCGGCGATCATGTCGTGGCTCACGCGTGCTGTGGATCATGCTCTGGGGCGACCTCAGCTGGGCCAATCTGCTCGGCGGCGTGCTGATCGCAGCACTGGTGGTCATGCGTCGCCCGGCTCGACGCGGCGTCGCTGCGCCCGACGTACTTCCATCCGCACTGGGCGGTCGCCTACGTGGTCGTACTCGGTCTGGCAGCTCGTGCTGTCGAACCTCCGCCTCGCCGTCGAGATCCTCACGCCGGGCGACGGGACGCACACGGCGATCATCGCCGTCCCGATTCGTGGTGGCTCCGATGCGGTGGTCAACCTGGTGGCCAATTCGATCACCCTGACCCCGGGCACGATGACGATCGATGTACGCCGTCACGAGCGCGACGAGTTCGACTACGACGGCGACGGCATCATCGACGAGATGACCGCCGGGGCGACGCTCTACGTCCACTGCCTCTACGGCGAGGATGTCGAGGCGGTCCGCTCCGAAGTGCTCCGGCTCGAGGAGCTGGCGTTGCGGGCCTTCGGATCCGACAGGGATCGCGCGCTCGCCCACGCCGACGTGCTCGCCCACGAGGCGAAGCTGGACCCGACCGCCGACGGCTCCCGCCCCGAGTCCTCGGAGGAGACGCCATGATCGATGTCGCGCTCGTCATCACCTCGCTGGCGGCGTTGCTCTTCGTGGCGCGCATGCTGCGCGGGCCGGCGCTCGCCGACCGGGTGATCTCGGTCGACGGCTTCGTGTCCACCATCGTGATCGGCGTGACGATCGCGTCGGTGCGACCCGGGAGCGGCGTCGTCGAGAGCACCGTGCTGGTCGTCGCGCTCGGCGGGTTCGTCGGCACCGCGATTCTCGCCCGCTTCATCGAACGGCGGGGGAGCTGACGTGGGCGAGGTACTCGACATCGTCGGCGGCGTTGCGCTCGTCGTCGGCGCGTCGTTCGCATTGCTCGCCGGGATCGGCGTGCACAAGTTCCGCGATCCGTTCTCGCGAATGCACGCCGCCGCGAAGAGCCCGACGCTCGGGCTCGTGCTGGTCACGATCGGTGCCGCCCTCCGGATCCGAACATTCAGTGCGGTCGCAACGCTCACGCTGGTCGCGATCCTGCAGCTGTTGACCTCCCCGGTCGGCACCCACCTCGCGGCGCGTGCGGTGCACCTCCGGGTGAAGGTGCCTCAGGACGGCGTCGACGAACTCGAACGCGACGAGGCCGCCTGAACGAACGCCGGCCGTCCGACAGCGCTTGTCACTCGGCGAGCGACTCGATCAGGTCGCCGACCGAGTGGTTCGCTTCGAGCGGGTGCCGCAGCGTGACGTCGGTGTTGATCTGGTAGCGGTTGCGGCGGCCGATCCGCTCGGAGGTCACGTAGCCGTTCTCCTCGAGGTCGTGGAGAATCCGCACGACGGCGCCCGGGGTGATGCCGACCACGTGTGCGATGTCGCGCTGGCGGAGTTCGGGATCCCGTGCGATCGCGATCAGCACGTGGGCGTGGTTCGTCAGAAACGTCCAGGCGGGCACATCGAGCTGCGGATCGGAGAACATCTGATCTCCATCGTATCCGACTCGATCCAGTCTGTTCGGAGTGGTCATGCTGCGCGAGGTGCCGACCAGAACGCGGCGAGGCCTTCGAGTTCGGCGTCACAGCGTTCGGTTGCACGGAGGATCGAAACGAGGTCGTCCTGGGTGAGGCTGCGCAGCAGGAGCCCGACGATGCGGTGCTCGATCTCGGACAGGTTTCCGTACGCAACCTCGCGATCGATGTGGGGTCGGGGCTCCTCGGCCCAGAGGGCTGCACAACGTCGTTCGAGTCGTGCGAGCCGACGACGGAGCGAGGGCATCTGGGGGGTGGCGGACGCGCCCGCTGGGATGGTGATGGGTGACCGGGTGATGCGTGTTCCGGCGTGACTCATCTCCTCACTGTAACGACTATGTTCGAAAATAGCTATCAGACGCATGTGATGCCGAGGATCGCGCCGCTCGACGCAGCCCGAACGCCTCACAATACCTATTCTTAATACAGCTATCGAGTTGTAGAAGTAGGTTGCGGGTCCTAGCAGTCCTGCCGAGTGCTGATCTGGTTGACACTCGGCCTCCACGTGGTCGGGATCCTCGCCATCTTGGTGGTGGGGCGCACTCGCGGGCGGCACCGGGCGAGCCGTGTTCGCGATCGCCGCGATCCCCGCCGCCGTGGCGACGATCGTGTCGATCCGTGGTCTCGCGGCGTCCGACCCGATCACCACGCAGGTCGATTGGGTCGACCGGGCCTCGACCTCGTCATCGCCTTCCGGCTCGATGCGCTCTCGTCGCTGCTCGGCCTCGTCGTCGCAGGAATCGGCACTGCTGGTGTTCGTCTACTCGGCCGGGTACTTCACCGCGTCCTCGCCCGGCGACCGCTCGCTTCGCCGCGACGCTGTCGGCGTTCTCCGTCGTCGATGCTCGGCCTCGTGTGGGCCGACTCGATCTGGACGCTGTTCGTCTTCTGGGAGCTCACCTCGATCACGTCGTACCTCCTCGTCGGCTTCAAGCACACCGATCCGGCCACCCAGTTGGCCGCCCGCCGTGCGCTGCTGATCACCGCGTCGGGCGGGCTCGCGCTGCTGGCCGGCCTCGTGCTCGTCGCCGACGGCAACATGGCCGTCGGCCTTCGCGATCTCCAGCCGCTCACCGGAACCGCCGGCACGGTGGCCGGTGTCCTCGTCCTGGTCGGCGCCGCGACCAAGTCGGCGCAGGTCCCGTTTCACGTCTGGCTTCCCGGCGCGATGTCGGCGCCGACCCCGGTCAGCGCCTATCTGCACTCGGCGACCATGGTCAAGGCCGGCGTCATCGCCGTCGCGCTGTTCAACCCCGCACTCGGGGACACCTCGGCCTGGACGCCGCTCGGCATCACCTTCGGGCTGGTGTCGATGGTGTGGGGAGCGATCGGGGCGCTGCGCCAGGTCGACGCCAAGCTGATCCTGGCGTGGGGGACGATCTCCCAGCTCGGACTGATGATCGCGCTGCTGTCGTACGGGTCGCCCAAGGCGACGTTCGCGGCGCTCTCGATCCTCGTCGCCCACGCCGTGTTCAAGGCGGCGCTGTTCATGGTCGTCGGCGAGATCGACGTCCGAACCGGCACCCGCGACGTCCGCGAACTCGGCGGTCTGTGGCGCTCGATGCCGATCGCGTTCGGTGTTGCACTCGTGTCGGCGCTGTCGATGGCAGGCGTGCCGCCACTGCTCGGGTTCCCGGCGAAGGAAGCTGCGATCGAAGCGGCCTCGGTGCCGCAGGGTGGGAGCGGGTGGTGCTGCTCGTCGGGATCATCGGCGGGTCGATCCTCACCGTCGCCTACACGACCCGGTTCATGATCACCGCGTTCGGGCCGGGCGGAGACGCCGACGGTCGTGGCGCCTCGACGACCCGGCATCACGATCGCGACGACCGTGCTCGGCGTCGGCAGCGTGGTGGGCTTCATCGCACTCGGCGGCGTCACCACGCTCGTGCGCGACGCGGCAGTGCTGCTCGACCCGAAGGCCGAGGTCTACTCGCTGATCCGGTGGCCGGGCCTGAAGACCGCCTTCGTCATCTCGATCGCGATCGTCGCCGCCGGCGCGGTCGTCGGAGCAGTCGCTGGCGCGCGCGGACGATCCGCGTCGCCCGGACCGTCGGCGCCGACGCCGCCGATGCCGCCGTCGACGGCGTGCTCAGCGCTCGCTCGCCGCATCGCCGCCCGGGTCCAGCACGGCTCGCTGCCGGTGTACATGGTGACGAGCGCCGCGGTGACCGTGCTCGCCGCCGTTCCGTTCTTCACGTCGGTCGACCTCGACGATCTCGAGCCCTGGGATCACCCGCTCCAGGCAGCCCTCGGTGTCCTGATCGTCGTGGGAGCGATCGGGACCGTCCGGATCCCCGGCCGACTCGGCGCGGCGCTCGGCCTCGGTTCGGTGGGGTTCGGCATGGCCGGGATCTTCGCGGTCCACGGCGCCCCCGACCTCGCCCTGACCCAGTTGCTCGTCGAGACGGTCGTGGTGGTCGGCTTCGTGATCGGTCTCGGCCATCTGAGCCGCGAGTTCCCGCCGGTCGGGCAGTTGTGGCGCACCGTTCGCATCGTCGTCTCCGTCGGGGTGGGCGTTGCCGTCTCGGTCGGGCTCGCCGCGAGCGCCTCCTCGCCGACCGGCGTGCCGCCGCTCGCCGAGCTCACCGAGCAGGCGGCCGACATCGGCGGCGGCAACAACATCGTCAACGTGATCCTCACCGACGTGCGCGCACTCGACACGTTCGGCGAAGTCGTGGTGCTGGTCGCCGTGGCGATGGGCATCTTGACCCTCGCACGGGTCCGCGACCGCGAACGAGAGACGGAGGTCGGCTCGTGATCGCCGGTCGCTCACTCGTCGTTCGCGACGGCATTCGCCTGGCGAGCCCGCTCGCTGCCGTCGTCGGCACGATGCTGTTCTTCGCCGGGCACAACCAGCCCGGAGGCGGCTTCGCCGCGGGCCTCGTGTTCGGTTCGATCTGCGCGCTGCGCAGCGTCGTCGGCCTCTCGGTGCCGAGCCATCCGATCCGGCTGATGGCGATCGGTGGCATGATCATCGGCCTCGTCGCCGTCGCACCGCTGTTCGTCGGCGACGTCGGCCTCGACCAGTACGTCTGGGAGACGACGCTCCCGATCCTGGGCAAGGTCAAGGCCGGCACCGCACTGATCTTCGACCTCGGTGTGACGTTGATCGTCCTCGGCCTGATCGTTGCCGTGCTCGACGGGCTCGGTGCCGACGAACTGCCCGGATCCGACGGACCCGACCTGGCCGTGGGTCAGGAGGCGTCGACGTGAGTGCAACGCTGATCATCGTCGTCGGGTGCCTCACCGCCGTCGGTGTCTACCTCGCGACGTCTCGCGTGCTCAGCCGGATCGTGCTCGGATTCGCCGTGCTCGGACACGCCGCGGTGCTCGCGCTGCTCACCGCCGGAGGCCCGGCCGGCGACCCGCCGCTCGCCGACCGGACCAGCCCCGCCGAGTCGTCCAACCCGCTGCCGCAAGCCCTGTCGCTCACCGCGATCGTGATCTCGTTCGGTCTCACGCTGTTCCTGCTCGCGCTCGCGCGGCGGCAGCAGGAACTCAGCGGCGACGACCTCGTCGAAGACGACCTCGAGGACCGCCGGATCGCCGAGCGGCGACGCGACCGCCACCGATGAGGTCGCATCATGAGCGCGGTCGTGGCACTCGCGGTGGTCCTGCCGCTGCTCGCCTCGATGGTCGCGCTCGGCGTCCGCCACCGTGGACGGGCTGCGCGACCTGGTCACGCTCGGGCGCACTCGACCGCCTCGAGCGTGCTGGCGATCGTGCTGCTCGTCGACGTCGAGGCGAACGGTTCGATCGTGGTCCGCCTCGGCGACTGGGCCCCCGAGCTCGGGATCGTGCTCGTCGCCGACATGTTCGCCGTCCTCGTTCTCGCCGTCGCGATGATCACGATCCTGCTCGTCGAGGTGTTCGCCATCGGCCAGCGCGGGACCGCGTCCGGGGCCGAGCCGAACGTCGTCGGCCCGATGCTGCTCGTGCTCACCGCCGGCGTCGCGCTGTCGATCCTCACCGGCGACCTGTTCACGCTGTTCGTCGCGTTCGAGCTGATGCTCGTCGCGAGCTACGTCCTGCTCACCCATCAGGGCCGCGCCGGCCAGGTCCGCTCCGGCATGACCTATGTGGTGATCAACCTCTTCGCGTCGACGCTGTTCCTCTTCGGTGTGGCGTTCGTGTACGCCTCCACCGGCACGGTGAACCTCGCGCTCCTCGCCCAGCGGGTGCCCGAGCTCGGCGACGGTGTGCGGTGGGGGATCGGGCTGTGGTTCCTCGTGGTGTTCGGCACCAAGGCGGCGATGTTCCCGCTGTTCTCCTGGCTGCCCGACAGCTACCCGACCGCGCCGACCACGATCACCGCGGTGTTCGCCGGGTTGCTGACGAAGATCGGCGTCTACTCGATGATCCGGTTCCACACGCTGACGGGCATGGACGACCTCGGGCCGATCATCCTCGTCATCGCCGGGATCACCATGATCGTCGGTGTCGCCGGCGCGCTCGCGCAGGACGACATGAAGCGGATCCTGTCGTTCCACATCGTGAGCCAGATCGGCTACATGCTGATGGGGCTCGGGTTGTTCAGCGTCGTCGGTGTCGCCGGCGCGGTCATCTTCATCGTCCACCAGATCCCGGTGAAGACCGTGCTGTTCCTCGCCGGCGCGATGGTCGAGTCCGACCGTGGAACCTCGGCGCTCGGTCGGGTCGGCGGGTTGATCACCTCGCGACCCTGGCTTGCGCTGCTGTTCGCACTGCCGGCGCTCAGCCTGGCCGGGCTGCCGCCGTTCTCCGGGTTCGTCGCGAAGCTCGCCCTCATCGATGCCGGCATCGCATCGACCTCGACCGTCATCGTCGTGGTGGCGCTGGTCGGCAGTGCACTCACGTTGCTGTCGATGGTGAAGATCTGGTCCGGCGTGTTCTGGGGCGTCGCGCCCGAGGATCTCCCCACCGATCCCCGGTTGACCCGTCGAGGATGGCTCACGATGTCGTCGGCGACGACCGTGATGATGATCGTGACGCTGGCGATCGCCGCTCTTCGCCGGACCGATCTGGAACATGAGCGAACGGGCCGCGACCGAGTTGCTCGACGGCGAGCCGTACATCAGCGCGGTGCTCGACGACGGAGCCGACCGATGAGCCTCGTCGCCCGGCTGCGCCGACAGCTGACGTTCCGCCGAGCGGTGTCGGTGGTCGCGCTGACCGCCGCATGGTGTGCGCTGTGGGGCTCGCCGAGCGCGGCGAACATCCTCTCCGGGCTGGTGGTGTCGGCGGCCGCAACCACCCTCGGCATGCCGGCCCGGTCGGGTGGCGTGCGACTCGTGCCGCTCCTCCAACTCATCTGGCTCGTCGCGGTCGACCTCGTGGTGTCGACCGCGGTGGTGGTCCGCGAGGTGCTCACGCCGACCGACTTCACCGACGAGGCGATCATCGCGATTCCGATCCCGCCGGGTGGTCGCGTCCACCTCTTCCTGTCCTACGTCGCGATCACGATCACGCCGGGCACGGCAGTCGTCGCTGCCGAAGCCGATGCGTCCGTCATCTACCTGCACGTGTTGCACGCCGACCGGCGTGACGAGGTCGAGGCACACGTGCTCGACTGTTCGACCTCGCCGAACGAGCGCTGCCCCTTCCCCTTCCCGCGGAGCCCGTGACATGACCGTCGTGACGATCGCCTATCTCGGACTGCTCGTCGGTGCGGCGGCGGCGGTGTACCGCCTCGTCGTCGGCCCGACCCTGGCCGACCGGGTGATCGCGCTCGACCTGCTGCTGGTCGCGCTGATGACCGGGATCGTGGTCGACGCTGCGCAATCGTGACTCGACCACGTGGCTGAACCTGCTCGTGGTCATCGCGATCATCGGCTTCACGGCGACGGTCGCCGTCTCCCGATTCATGGAGCAACGGCGATGATCGCGCTGCACCCGGTCTCGTCGGCGTTCCTGCTCGCCGGCGTGGCGATCGTCGTGTTGGCAGGCGTCGGGTTGTTCAAGCTGCGGACGCCGTACGCGCGGATCCACGCGGCCGGCAAGGCGAGCCCCGTCGCGTTCCTGATCGCCGGGATCGGCGCCTCGATCGAACTCGGCTGGGGTGGTGCCGCTCGGCTCGTCCTGGCCGGTGCGGCGCTCGTGCTCACGCTTGCCGCTCGCCGTGCACCTGCTGTTCCGTGCGCTGCACCGCACCGAGCCGCGATTCGACCCGCCGGTCGACGAGATGGCCGGCACCGGCGCCGACGTCCGCGACCCGGTGGCGCGACTCCGTTGACGTGCCGGGTGTGACCGATCACCGGGGCCCGTTCACGCGCCGTTCAATCCTCGGCCGCAATCCGTCGGTACCTTCGCCCGCATGGTTGCCACCGCACTGACCGACACGACGTCGATCGTCGACGACCCGCGTCGCCTCGTCCACCTCGACGCCGTCCACAACTTCCGCGATCTCGGCGGCTATCGGACCGACGACGGCCGCACGATCGGCTGGGGGCGACTGTTCCGCGCCGACGGGCTGTACCGCCTGACCGCCGACGATCTCGACGTCGTCGACGCACTCGGGATCCGGACCGTGGTCGACCTGCGTTCGGCACCCGAGTTCGAACAGCACGGGCGATTCCCGCTCGAGCGTTACCCGGTGGCGTTCCACCACCTCCCGATCATCGACTCGACGTGGATGGCATCGGAGATCCCCGACGTCGACGACACCGACGACGGCGCGATCGAGTTCCTCACCTGGGCGTACGGCGACATGCTCGCGCAGGGCGCCGACCGTTTCGCACACGCCTTCCGCGTGCTCGCCGTCCCCGGCGCCGCTCCCGCCGTCTTCCACTGCGCGGCCGGCAAGGATCGCACCGGCGTCCTCGCAGCACTCATCCTCGGCGGCCTCGGGGTCGACCACGAGACCATCGTCGCCGACTACGCCCTGACGCAGGCGGCGATGGTGCGGATGCGAACGTGGGTCATGACGCACCACCCCGAGATGGCCGAGCGGATGGGCGAGACGCCGGCGTTCATGCTCGCCGCCAACCCGCAGGCGATGCGCAACGTGCTCGACCAGATGGTCGTCGATCACGGCTCGGTCCGCGGGTACCTCTCGTCGATCGGCATCGGCGACGCAGTGTTGGCCGAGATGGCCGACGCGGTCACCGTCTGACGCTGATCGGTGCACGAGGCGCCGGCCGCGTCAGACTTCGATGATCGTCACGTCGAGGATGCGGATCTCCTCGGTGGACACGCCGCTCTCGTCGAGTCGAGCCGAGGGCATCCATGTCGGCCACGACGCCGAGGTCGGCCTCGGCGACGGCGCCGAACAGGCTGTACGAGCGGCGGCAGCGCCGTACCGCTCGGTCCGCTGATGATGAAGAACTGGCTGCCGTTCGTGTCGGGGCCGCTGTTCGCCATGGCGATGCGAGCCGATCTCGTACGCGCCCGTCCTCGGGCAGTTCGTCGGCGAACTCGATAGCCGGGGCCGCCCGTGCCGGTCGCCGTCGGGTCGCCGCACTGGACGACGAAGCCCTGGATCGACGCGATGACACTCGGTGTCGTCGAAGTAGTTGTATCGGGCGAGGAACACGAAGTTGTTGACGGTGTTCGGCGCCTGCTCCTGGTCGAGATCGATCGTGATCTCGCCGACGTTCGTCGTGATCAGCGCCGAGTAGGTCGCGTCGGGATCGAGACACATCGGCGGCGGGCCGTCGAAGGACTGGATCTGTTCGTCGGAGCCCTCGACGGGAGGGCAGCCGACGGATGCTTCGGCGACGACGGCTTCGGCGGTTGTCGTCGGCCGTGGTCGCGTCGGCGGTCGCCTCGGTCGGCGTCGGCTCGAGCCGTCGGCGAGCGCGGCTCGTCCGAGGTCACCAGCGTGTCGTCGGTGTCGTCGCCGTCGTCGATGAACCGACCGGCGACGAACACGAGCACGAACACGGCGACGATCGCACCGGCGACGAGCAGGCCGATCCGCGTGGAGCGCGACCGCGCCTGCTGTCGAGCGACCTCCTGCTCACGCTTCGCCTTGTTGGCCTTCTGACGTTCTCGTTTCGCAGTTCCCACAGTGACGGCACGATATCGCCGCCGTGTCCTCCGGCCGGGTCACACCAGGATCGTCGGTCGTGGGGACGGGCGGGTCGCTCGGAAACGCAGGGGTCGCAGTAGATTGACCGTCGTGGCACGAGTACGACTCTTTGCGTCGGCCCGCGAGGCTGCGGGGACGGGCAGTGACGTGATCGACGGTGCCACGGTGGCCGATGTCCTGCGGTCGGCCGAAGGCCGGTACGGAGAACGGTTCGCCGACGTCCTGGCAACGTGCCGGGTGTGGGTCAACGGTGATGATGTGGAGCCCGATACTTCGATCGGGCCCGACGACGAGCTGGCGGTTCTGCCGCCGGTCTCGGGAGGAGCGACATGAGCAGCGACGAGAATCAGACCGACGGAGGGCCGATCGATCCGGCAGCGTTGTCGTTGACCGAACTCCGCGAGCTCCGCAGCGAGCTGCAGCAGCGTGACGACGTCGTGTCGTACGCGCGTCGTGTCGCCCAGGCCCGACTCGATCTCGTGAACTCGGAGTTGGCACGCCGGTCGTCGGGCGGCGAACTGGCCGCCGACGTCACCGACGTGCTTGTCGCAGCACCTCACGGGCGGGCCCGGCCCGCCCGCCGCGCCCAGCCGAGGACCTCAGCGACGACGCGCTGTCGGTCGAGCTCGATGCGATCTGCGCCGAGCATCACTTCGGTCGAGTCGAAGAACTCGACGAGGACGGCCTGCGGACGCTCGCCGATGCGATCTCGGAGTTCGAGCAGCGGGTGTCGCGGGATCGCCGTGCGCGCTTCGACCAGCTCGACGCATTGAGCGCCGAGCTCGTCCGTCGCTACCGCGACGGCGAAGCGAACGTCGACTCGTTGTTGACCGACTGACCTGCGTCGTGGCCGAAGCGAGTCGAACGTCGCGTCCGACGCGTTGCGGTCATCTCGCTCCACACGTCGCCGCTGCTGCAGCCCGGGTCGGGCGACAGCGGCGGGATGAACGTCTACGTCCGCGAGCTCGTGTCGTCGCTCTCGCAGACGGGTGTCGAGTGCATCACCTTCACCCGCGCCGACCGCGAAGGTCTCGCTCCCGAGGTGCTGGTCGAACCGAACCATCGCGTGGTCCACATCGAAGCCGGGTCCGCACCACCTGCCGAAGGAGGCGTTGGCCGACATCTCGGACCAGTTCTGCCACGGTGTGATGGAGTGGTTCCGGGCCAACGGTGCGCCCGACGTCATCCACGGCAACTACTGGTTGAGCGGCGTCGTCGGACACCACCTCAAGCACGAACTGGGCGTGCCGTTCGTGTCGACGTTCCACACGCTCGCCCGGGTGAAGGCCGAGGGCGGTGACCCCGAACCGGAGTGGCGGGATCGTGCCGAGGCCGAGATCATCCAGTGCTCGGACGCGATCTGCGTCAGCTGCGTCGAGGAGGAGGAGCAGTTCCGGCGGCTGTACGGAAACCCGCACGGCCGGATCGAGATCATCGCCCCCGGCGTCGAGCACGCGTTCTTCGCGCCCGGCGATCAAGCTCGGCGCCCGCCGGGCGATCGGCGCCGATCCCGAGGTCCCGCTGATCGTCTTCGTCGGTCGGATCCAGCCGCTCAAGGGACCCGACGTGGCGATTCGGGCGCTCGCCGACCTGCGTCGGCGCGGCATCCCGACGCGATGTTGGTCGATCGTCGGCGGAGCGAGCGGCCAGGGCGGCGGCTTCGAGACGCAGCGTGCGCACGACCTCGTCGACGAACTCGACCTGCACGACAGCGTCGTGTTCGTCCCACCGCAGCCGCACCACGTCCTGTCGAGCTACTACCGAGCCGCCGACATCGTCATCGTGCCGAGCCGGTCGGAGAGTTTCGGGCTCGTCGCGCTCGAGGCGGCGGCGTGCGGGACCCCGGTCGTGGCGAGCGCGGTCGGTGGCCTGCTCAGCCTCGTCGACGACGGGTCGACCGGACGCTTGATCGCGGGACGCAATCCGAGCGACTATGGCGCTGCGATGGCCGAGATCCTCGACGACCCCGAACTCCGGACCGCGATGAGCGTCGCGCGCTCGCGAGCGTGCGTCGCACTACACGTGGCACGCGGCCGCCGCCCGGCTGCGGCAGCTGTACGACGATCTCGCCGTCGACCCCGCTCGTCAGCTGCGAGGATCCACCCGTGCTCGGCGACGCGCTCGTCGGACGGGTCGTTCGGATGAGCGAGGCGTACGACGCCGCGCAGCTCGCCGTGCTCGAGCGCAGGATCGACGAGTGGATCGGCGAGCTCGACGCGGAGCACGACCACATCGTGGCGGTCGACCGCGCCGAGGACGACATCATCCGCTGGTACGTCCGGATGCGCGGCGAGGAGAAGGAGTTCACGACGGTCTGGCTCACGCTCGGCCAGCGGACGTTTCGCTACGAGACCTACGTGATGCCCGCTCCCGAGGAGAACGCAGCAGCAGCTGTACGAGAACCTGTTGCGCCGCAACGACCGGCTCGTCGGTGTGCACTTCTCGATCGGCGCCGAGGACGCCGTCTACCTCCGTGGTGAGCTCCCGACGGCGGTCGTCGACAAGGACGACGTCGACCGGATCCTCGGCACGCTGTACGCCACGGTCGAGCAGACCTTCAAGCCGCTGCTGCGCATCGGCTACGCCAGCCGCTTCGCCACCGACGACTGACCCCCTCCGCCTCGCGCCCGAGCGGGATTGGCGGGTTCGCTTTCCCGTTTGGCGATCCGACGACCCCGTGAGGGGGTGCCCGGGCGGGTGCATCTCGGGGGAGTCGGTTCCCCGCATCCGCTCGGGCGGTCCACGGTGCTGCGCGCACTACGGTCCCGATGACGATGAACGAGATCGGCGTGGCGATGATCGGTGGCGGCAACATGGGTGCCGCGTTGCTCGGCGGGCATGCTCGCGTCGGGCGAGTTCGAGCCGGCGTCGCTCGCAGTCGTCGAGAAGCTGGACGCCCGACGCGACCAGCTCGTCGAGCTGTTCCCCGGCGTCGAGGTCGTGGCGGAGGTCCCGCCGTGCGCGGCGGCGGTGATCGCGGTCAAACCCGATGGCGTGGCCGACGCCGTCCGCGCGCGGTGGCCGCCGGCGCCCGCAGGGTGCTGTCGATCGCCGCGGGCGTCACCCTGGCTCGACGCTCGAGGCCGCCGCCGGGCCGGGTGTCGCCGTGGTCCGTGCGATGCCGAACACGCCGGCGCTGGTCGGCCTCGGTGCCGCGGCGATCGCCGGCGGGGCGAACGGCGACCGACGACGATCTCGCGTGGGCCGAGGCGATCCTCGGATCGGTCGGCATCGTCGAGCGACTCGACGAAGCGTCACTCGACGCGTTCACCGGCGTCGCCGGTTCGGGCCCTGCCTACGTGTTCCTGTTCGCCGAGGCGCTGACCGATGCGGCCGTCGCGGAGGGGATCGAGCCCGACGGTCGCCGAGCGGGTGGTCGCCCAGCTGCTGCTCGGCGCGTCGACGCTGCTCGACCGCGATCGTGACCCGGCGCAGTTGCGACGCAACGTCACGTCACCGGGTGGGACGACTGCGGCCGGGCTGGCGCGGTTCGACGCCCACGACCTGCGGGCGATCGTCGCGGATGCCGTCGCGCGCGGCAACCGAACGCAGCCGCGAGCTCGGCTGACGGCAACTCGACCGACGAAGTTGCCATCTCCAAGTATTTTCGTGTGGCCCTTTTCACATCGAGCAATTCGGGCGTATCGTGACCGACGTGGAGACGCGTTCCTCCGATGCGTCGTGGTGACACGACGTATCGGAGGGACAGCGCCGACAGGGCTGGTGCCATCGGGGGGTTGGCATCAGCCCTCGTCGCGTCCGGGCTGACCGGGCCCGCGCCATCGTCGCGGCCGGTAGCGTCGGCGCCGCCATGGGCCGCCGGTACGACACGATCTCCTTCCTCTCCGACTACGGGACCGACGACGAGTTCGTCGGCGTCGTCAAGTCGGTGATCCGCGAGCTCGCACCGCACGCAACGGTGATCGACCTCACCCACGGGATCACACCGTTCGACGTGCGCGCCGGGTCGCTGGCCCTCGCCCGCTCGATCAGCTACGTCGCCTCGGGGGTGGTGCTGGCGGTCGTCGATCCGGGTGTCGGGACGACGCGCCGCGGGATCGCCGATCGAGGTCGCCGACGGTGAGGGCGTCCTCGTCGGACCCGACAACGGGCTGCTCGCCCCGGCGGTCGCCATGGCCGGCGGCGCCGGCCGTGCCGTCCAGCTCAACAACCCCGAGCATCGCCTCGCAGCGCCCGGCGCCACGTTCGACGGCCGCGACGTGTTCGCCCCGGCCGCGGCGGCGCTGTGCAACGGAGTCGACCTGCTCGAACTCGGCGACACGGTCGATGCCGACCTGCTGTTCCCGGGCGTGGTCCCGCTTGCCGCAGGTCGACGACTCGACCGTGATCGCCCAGGCTCTGTGGACCGACCGGTTCGGCAACGTCCAGCTCAACGTCGGTCCCGACGACCTCCCGGCCGGGTTCGCCGACGTCGTCGAGGTGCGGTGCAGCGCGCCGACCGATCCCGACCGGTGGGACGACCCGCGCCGCCACCCGCGTCACGTCGTTCGCCGAGATCGCCAACGGTGCTGTCGGGCTCGTCGTCGACTCCAACGGCATGCTCGCGCTCGCGATGGATCAACGCTCGGCGGCCGACGAACTCGGCATCGCCGACGGCGACCAGGTCGTGATCACGCCGCTCGACCGACGACGGCGACTCCGCGGACGACCGTCAAGGTCGACCTCACCACCCGTTAGCGTTCGGATCGCATGCGCCCAGCAACCACACTCACCCTCGGCATCCTCCTCGCCGCGATCCTGATCGCCGGGATCCTGTCGCTCGTCCAACTCTGACGTCACCGAGTCGAAGGCAGCCACGATGAATCTCGCCAGCATCATCGACGACCACGACGCCGACTCGGTCGCCCTGATCCATCGCGGTCGACCGACGACGTACGGCCAGCTCCGCGACCAGGTCGACCGCACTGCGCGGCGGGCTGGCCTCGCTCGGCGTCTCGTGACGGCGACCGTGTCGCGCTCCTGTGCAGCAACTCCGACCACTTCGTGATCGCGTACTACGCCACGCTCGGGCTCGGCGCCGTCGTGGTCCCGCTCAACCCGCTCAGCCCGGCCCTCGAGCTCGAGCCCGAGATCGCGAACGTCGGCGCGTCGGTGGTCGTGATCGAGAAGTTGAGCGCCGCCACGTGGGCGAACGTCGATCGGTCGAAGGTCCCTTCGGTCACGACGGTCATCACCTGCGACCCAGCGCACGCGTCCGACGGCGACGTGCTCATCGACGACCTGCTCGCCGCCGACCCGGTCGAGCGGGTCGACGTCGACCCCGACCACCTGTCGACGTTGATCTTCACGAGTGGCACCGCCGGCAAACCGCGTGCGGCGATGCTCACCCACGGCAACCTGATGGCGAACATCGACCAGAGCCTCAGTGCGACCGGCCACGTGGTCGCCGATGACGTGATCTACACGGTGCTGCCGCTGTTCCACATCTTCGGTCTGAACGTCTCGCTCAACCTCGGGCTGTCGGTCGGTGCGACGGTGCTGCTCGTCCAGCGGTTCGACCCGGTCACCGCCGTCGAGACGATCGCCGATCGCGGCGTGACCGTGCTTCCCGGGTCGCCGTCGATGTGGTCGGCGTTCGCCTACTTCGATCAGCTCCAGGGCAGCGAGTTCGCCAACGTCCGCCTCGCGCTGTCGGGTGCGGCGAAGCTGCCGATCGCAACGTCGCAGCTGATGCGCGACCGCTTCGGTGTCGAGATCCGCGAGGGGTACGGCCTGACCGAAGCCTCGCCGATCGTCACGTCGTCGCTCGGTGCCCCGGTGCGGTTCGGTTCGGTCGGGCGGGTGCTCGACGGTGTGGAGGTCCGTCTCGTCAACGCCGACGGCGACATCCCCGCCGGCGACGTCGGCGAGATCTGGGTTCGCGGTCCCAACGTGTTCGCCGGGTACTTCCGCGACGCCGACGCGACCGACGCGGTGCTCACCGAGGACGGCTGGCTGCAGCACCGGCGACATGGCCACCGTCGACGACGACGGCTACATCTGGCTCGTCGATCGTGCGAAGGACCTGGTCATCGTCTCGGGCTTCAACGTCTTTCCGGCCGAGGTCGAAGAGGTGCTCGCGAGTCATCCCGACGTCGACGAGGTGGGCGTCGTCGGCGTCCCGCACCCCCACACCGGCGAGGCCGTGAAGGCGTTCGTGGTGGCCGCGGACGGGTCGGACATCGACGAGGAGACGCTGATCGAGTTCTGTCTCGACCACCTCGCTCGGTACAAGTGCCCGAACAAGGTGCTGTTCGTCGACGAGCTCCCCCGGAACACGTCCGGCAAGCTCGTGCGGCGCGAGCTCCTCGAGTGAGAGTGCGCGCCACCGGTGAGACATTCGTAACAACGCTCGGAATTGCGCGCAGCACAGCTTTGTGAAACTGTGCACAAGCGTCCTAGGTTGGAGTCGTGGCTGGTCAGCGGACTCGACGTCGGATTCCCGAGGCGACCGTTGCGCGGCTGCCCGTGTACCTCAAGCTGCTGTCCGATCAGTTCGAGCTCGGCACGACCAACATCTCGTCCGAGGAGCTCGCCGAACTCGGCGGTGTGAACGCCGCCAAGGTGCGCAAGGACCTCTCCTACCTCGGGAGCTACGGCACCCGCGGCGTCGGCTACGACGTCGAGTTCCTGGTCTTCCAGATCAAGCGCGAGTTCGGGCTGACCCACGAGTGGCATGTCGTCATCGTCGGCGCCGGCCACCTCGGCAAGGCGCTCGCCGGCTACGGCGGGTTCGGCGAGCGAGGGTTCCCGGTCGGCGGCGTCGTCGATGTCGATCCGAAGAAGATCGGGACGCGTCGTCGGTGGAGTACGGGTCCGCCACGTCGACGAGCTCGCCGCGATCGTCCAGGCGCAGGAGATCTCGATCGGTGTGATCGCCACCCCGGGTGTCGCAGCCCAGGATGCCGCCGAGTGCGCTCGTCGCTGCTGGGATCACGAGCATCTTGAACTTCGCGCCGACGATCATCAGCGTGCCCCACGGCATCAGCGTCCGCAAGGTCGATCTCGCCGTCGAACTGCAGATCCTCAGCTACCACGAGCAGCGCCGGGCGAACGCCCGCCAGGCGACCAAGCTGAAGGCGGTTCCCGGCAACGGTCGACGTGGGGCCTCGGCCTAGGCTGGTCGCGACATGTCCATCCTCGTCGTCGGCGTCAACCACCGCAGCGGTCCGCTGTCGTTGCTCGAGCGCCTCACGATCGCGCCCGACGACCTTCCCAAGCGCGTCTCCGGCCTGGCACAGCGGGACAACATCCGTGAGGCGGTCGTGTTGTCGACGTGCAACCGCACCGAGGTGTACGTCATTGCCGAGCGCTTCCACGGCGCGTACGCCGACATCCGCGACTTCCTGTGCGAGCTCGGCGAACTCGACGTCGACGACCTCAGCCCCCACCTGTTCAGCGAGCACGACAGCGCAGCGGTCGGGCACCTCTTCGAGGTCGCAGCCGGCCTCGACTCCGCCGTGCTCGGCGAGGGCGAGATCCTCGGGCAGATCCGCTCCGCGTGGCAGGTCGCGCTCGACGAGTCGGCGGCGCGCTCGGGTCTGAACCTGCTGATGCGTTCCGCGGTCGAGACGGGCAAGCGGGCGCGGAGCGAGACCGCAATCGGACGCGGCACCGCGTCGGTGAGCCATGCGGCGGTCGAGATGCTCGCCGACGTCGTCGGCGACCTGGTCCGACCGTCGCGTCACCGTCGTCGGTGCCGGATCGATGGGCGAGGGTGTCGCCGTGGCGCTGCACAAGGCCGGCGGCGCCGACATCTGCGTCGTCAACCGGTCGCCCGAACGCGGTGGCGCGCTCGCCGAGCGTGTCGGTGCGACGGCGATGGGCTTCGACCGGCTCGACGAGGCGCTTGCCACCGCCGACGTCGTCGTCGCGTCGACCGGCTCGGGTGAGGCCGTCATCACCGTCGACACGATCCAGCGCGCTCGAGCCGACGCCGAACGTCCGCTGCTCGTCGTCGACATCGCCGTGCCGCGCGACGTCGAGCCCGGCGTGGCCGAGCTCGACGGGGTCACCGTCTTCGATCTCGACGATCTCCGCGACTGGGCCGACCGAGGGCGGGCCCAGCGCGCCAAAGAGGCCGACATGGTTCGGCGGATCGTCGCCGAAGAGGTCGAGAACTTCACCGTCGAGCAGACAGCGCGTCAGGCAGCGCCGCTCGTCGCGTCGATGCGTCGAGCGGCCGACGCTGTTCGTGCCGCCGAACTCGAGCGGTTCGCGAGCCGGCTCGCCGACCTGTCCGACGCATGACCGTGATGCGGTCGAAGCGCTCACCAAGGCGATCGTGTCGAAGCTCCTGCACGAGCCGTCGGTCCGCCTGAAGACCGGCGCCGGCACACCGCAGGGCGATCGCAACGCCGCTGCGGTGCGCGACCTGTTCGACCTCGGCTGAGCTGGTCCGCCCGCCGTGTCGAACGACTCTCGCTCCGCTCCGTCTCGCGACGCGAGGGTCCCGCCAGGCGCGTGCCCAGGCCGAGCGTCGTCGCCGCGTCGATCACCGCTTCCAGCGGTCGGCCGGTCGACCTCGTGCTGATCGAGACGACCGGTGACGTTCGCCAGGACGTACCACTCCACACGATCGGCGGGCAGGGTGTGTTCGTCAAGGAAGTCCAGCGCGCCGTGCTCGACGGCCGCGCCGATCTGGCGGTTCACTCTGCGAAGGATCTCCCGTCCGAGCCTGCCGCCGGCCTCGTGATCGCCGCGTTCACCGAGCGTCGCAGCCCGCACGATGTGCTGATCGGCTCGACGCTCGCCGATCTCGCCCAGGGTGCGACCGTTGCGTCGGGGTCGGTTCGCCGCCGCGCGCAGCTGGCGCGCAGTGCGGCCCGACCTGACCTTCGTCGAATTGCGCGGCAACATCGACACCCGGCTCGGCAAGATCCCTGACGGCGGCGCGATCGTGATGGCGCTGCGCGGCGCTCGAGATCCTCGACATGACCGATCGCATCGACGAGGTGCTGGACGTGGAGCGGTTCGTCCCCGCGGTCGGGCAGGGCTGCGTCGCGGTCGAGTGTCGGGCCGACGACGCGGCGACCGTCGACGCGCTGCGTACGGTCGATCACGGGCCGACTCGGCACCGGGTCGAGGTCGAGCGGGCGTTTCTCGGCGAACTGGGCAGCGGTTGCTCGCTGCCGGTCGGCGGCCACGTCGTCGGCGACTCGCTTGCACGTCTTTCTCGCCGACCCCGAACAGGGCCGATCGGTCGGTGACGTGGTCGCGCTGTCGCCCGACGGCGTCGATCGAAGCGCCGATCTCGCCGTCGCGCGGGCGACCGCCCGGCGCCTTCAGGAGCAGCTGGGGTGACGCCGGCCGCTCAGCGGGTGCACCGTCGTGGTGACCCGCGAGCAGCGCGGCGAACTGGGACGCCTGCTCGACGCACAGGGGGCCGACGGTCGTGCACGTGCCGCTGATCGAGGTCGTCGATGCCGATCCGACGCTTCTGGCTGCGGCGTGGGTGCCCCGAGCCCGATTGGGTGATCGTCACGTCGGCAGCGGGCGCCGAGCGGGTCGCGGCCGACGTCGCGACGCGACCGGGCGTTCGCCTCGCTGCCGTCGGGACCGCAACCGCACAGCGCCTTGCACGAATTGTGCGGTCGCCCGCCCGACCTCGTTCCCGACCGGCAGCTCGCGACTGCGCTGGTGGAGGACTTCGTCGCCGTCGACGACCGCCCCCGCCGCGTGCTGGTTGCACAGGCCGACCGCGCCGCGCCGACGCTGGTCGACGGGCTGCGCGCAGCAGGCCACGAGGTCACGGCCGTCGTGGCCTACCGGACGCTGCTCCGCCGGCCGGGCACCGACGATCTCGACGCGATCGCCGGTGCCGATGCGGTCGTGTTCGCCAGCGGATCGGCGGCACAGGGCTGGGCAGACGCCGTCGGGATCCGGCGGCCGCGACTGCCGCCGATCGTGGTCGCGATCGGGCCGACGACGGCGGCGGTTGCAGCCGAATCGGGGCTCAAGGTCACCCACATCGCTGCCGATCACTCTCATTGCAGGAGTCATCGACGAGTTGATCGACGCGTGGGGTCATTCCCGGGCGACGTGAAGTTCGACACCGGTTCCTGGCAGACTTCCGCCAAGCAGTCGGCGCGAGTGGACACGAGGTCCGCCGTCGCCGATGAACGACCAGATGAGGAGCAACGTGGCAGACGACCGCCGCAGATGAGCGCAACCGGCGCCGGACACTCGCCGGCTCGGCCGCGCTCCTCGCCGGGCTGCTGATGTCGTCGAGCACCGGCGGCGTCGGAGCCACGTCCGCAATTCGTCCTGTCCCAGGCCGAAATCGCACCCGTCGACGTCGACACGGCGGCCGTCGGAACGGCGATCGGCGCGAACCCGTCGGTGTCCGGTGACGGACGGTTCGTGGTGTTCCAGGGCGCACCGCTCTCGCCCGACGACGTACGGACCTCCACGATCTTCCTCACCGATCGTGAGTCGGGTGAGACCACCGAGCTCAGCCCTGTTCCCGACGGCTTGCGGTCGGGCGACTCGGTCCACCCGGTGATCTCCGGTGACGGTTGCACCGTCGTCGCCGTCACCGCAGATGGCGCTCGACGTCTTCCGCGACGACGACACGGGCGACCGCTGGGACGTGTACCGCTCGACGCTGCCGCACTGCGACGGCACCCTCGGCGACTGGGAGCTCGTGTCGAGCCGGCACGGGATCGGGGGGCATCGCCCGCGACGACGTGGTCGTCGCTCGCCCGACCACCTCACGCAGCGGCACGCTGATCGCCTACACCCATCCCGCCGACCACCTCTTCGATGCAGAGGGCATCACCACGATCTCGCTCGTCGACGCCACCGTCCCGATCGACGACGTGGCCCGATCACGGTTCGTCGCCGGGTCGCCGGCCGACTCGCCCACCGACACGTTCGTCCACGCCGGTCTCGACCAGCCGGTGCTCTCCGGCAACGGCCAACACCTCGCCTACCGCTCCGACGCCGACGTCGTCCGAGGCCGTTCCCGGCTGGGGCCCCGGTCTGGTCGACGGCGGGCCCGCCACCACCACAGGTCTTCTCGTGGACCATCGACGAACTCGATCCGTTCCAGGCCGTGACGCTGATCAGCGCGCTTGCCGGATGGCTCACCGTCGACCGCCGGTGCCTCCGAGCCCGACATCTCGCGCAGCGGGCGAGCGGTCACCTTCACGTCGTCCGACACCGGACTGGCCGCAGCCGAGTACCCCGACTGCGCGACCGACTGCCCGAGCCAGGTCTTCGTCGTCGACCGTGACACCGACGACGACGGCGAGATCGGCGTCGACGAGATCGCCACCGTCGACATCGTCAGCGTCCGCAACGCCGTCGGCGGCCGACGCGGGGCTGCCCGTCGCCGGCACGTCGCCGTCGACGCAGCCGTCGATCTCCGGCGACGGCCAGCTCGTCGCCTTCGTGACCAGGGCGCCGAACCTGCAGCTCATCGAGGTGCCGGGTGTCGGCAGCGGCGACGACGGCGACCTCCTCCTCGCCGAGATCCGCAACGGCCGACTGACCCGCCTCACCGAAACCGTCGATGGCATCCTGCCGACGCCGGGCGTCCATGCTCATCCCGATCTCAGCGATACCGGCCGAACCGCGGTCTTCGACACTGCGGCCGCCGCCGACCTCCTCGTCGAGGGGGCACTCGCCGGCCGCCAGGTCGTCGCCCGCTCGTCCGACCCGCTGCTGTCGCTTCCCGACGCCGACATGGGCACCACCCTCGTCGGGCTCGCCAGCGACGAGTGGTATGTCGCGGTGATCAACGACGGCCCGTCGTCGTTCCGGCCGACCTCGGTGACCGTCTCGAACCCTCGGTTCGAGATCAACCCCGAGAAGAGCACCTGCCTGCTCGACATCTCGGTGCCGGCCGGCGGCGACTGCACGGTGGCGCTCACCTTCACGCCGACGGCCCCCGGCGCGTCGAGCGCGATCGCTGACCGTCGCCGAGGAGGGCTTCGGCGCCGTCTCGGTGTCGGCCACCCTCGAGGGTGCCGGCGGCAACCCGGCACTGCGGATCGAGCCGGCGAGCATCGACATCGGCACCGTCGTCGTCGGCGAGCCGAGCGTCGAGTTCCAGTTCGACCTGAGCAACATCGGGTTCAGCCCGACCGAGATCACCTCGTTCGAGATCTCCGGGGCGCACGCCGAGCGACTTCGAGTTCACCAGCAACAACTGTGTGTTCCGCCCGCTGAACCCGCGTGCGGCCTGCAGCGTCGGCGTGATCTTCACGCCGTCCGACGCCGGTCGGCGCACGGCGCTGGTCGAGCTCGCCACCCGCGACGGCCAGTACACGACGATGGTGCTCGCCGGCGACGGCGAGTACGAGCCGGTCGTCGCAGATCGACACCGAGTCCGTCGAGGCCGGCGAGGACTTCCTCGCCACCGGTAGCCAGTACCCGCCGAACACCGAGGTGACCATCGTGTTCGGCGACGGTCCGAACTCGTCGGTCACCGCGGTCACCGATGCCGAAGGCAACTTCAGCGTCACGGTCCCGGTCGACGCGAACGAGCGCGGCGGCGACCGCACGATCGTCGTGCAGTCGGATTCCGGCGCTGCCGCGAGTGCGCCCGTCGAAGTCGTCGAGGAGAACCAGACCTACATCGGTCTCCCCGGCTTCGGCCTCGGCTGACCGGAATTCGATCCGCTGTATCGGCGACTCGACTTCGCCGACCTTCCGCAACTCGAGTGAGTCGACAGCGATCGTGTCAGATCTCGTCGATCTCGATCGATCGGCCGCCGATGTTGACGGCGTCGAAGCAGGTGGCGAGCGCCGGGTCGCCGACGACGTCGCACCGCACGCTGAACGTGAGGTTGTCGCCCGGCTCGAGCCGGATCGGGGTGATGTTGGGCTCGAAGTAGGAGCCGCGGATGTTCTCGAGCGACCAGACGAACGCCTCCTCGCCGTTGACCAGCAACGCTGCGCGGCCGGCGTCGCCGTTGGTGTTCTCGATGCGCAGGTCGGTCAGGTCGAACAACATCCCGTCCTCGACCGTGAACACCGCGTCGGCGATCTCGAGTGCCGGTGGAGTGACGCTCAGGCGGAAGAAGGCAGGCTCGCCGTCCTCGGACGACGGGCGAGGGCCGTCGGGATCGACGACGGTGGTGACGGGCACGACGGCATCGCTGCCGTCGGCGATCTCGGCGACGGCGGCATCGAATTCCGACGAGGCGTTCGTCGACCGCATCGGTCGCGGCATCTTCGATCGTCGGTTCGATGACGCCGAACCAGGCGGCCACGGCCGCACCGATGATCGCGGCGACGACGAGCAATCGTGCGATCGCCGCGCCCGGGATCGTCGGCGGCTGGACCAGCGACAGGTCGGTCGCCGTCGGCTCGTGACCCGGCTGCTCGGCCTCGACCTCGAAGTCGAGCGTGCGGGTCGCGCGGCGGAACACGCCGCGCTTCGCCTTCGCCTTGAGACGCACGAGGCTGGCACCGCCAGGCGCGACGCCGACGGCAGGCGGATCGAAGTTGCCGTCGACGCGATCGGAGGGATCGATCAGCCGGATCCGGCAGCTCGCGAGGCCGTTGCCGTGGTTCTCGACCATGAACTCGTAGCTGGCACGATGCCGAGCGCGGATCACCGGCTGCAGCGCCACGATCCGGCGGTCGTCGAAGGGCTGGATGTTGAGCGTCGTCTCGGCGACGATCGTCTCGTCGGGCTCGTTCGACGGGATGATCCGCACGCCGACGACGGTCGGCCCGGCGGTGGTGGACGGCAGCTTCGGCGGGGCGATCTCGACCTCGACGACATCGAGTGAGCCGCCGAACAGCGTGATGTTGCCGCGGTCGACCGTCACCCAGTCGGCGGTGAGCCCGCTCGGCACGATCGTGTAGCTCTCGGTCGCGTCACCGAGGTTCTGCACCGACAGCTTCAGCGTGAGCGACTCACCGGGGTCGATGTCGACGTCGTCGTTGGAGAACCAGGCCTGTACGGACACGCCTCGACGCTACTTGCCGCCGTTGCTCCGCGGCTGGCAATCGGCGCGGTTCAGCGACCCGGGCCGTCGGGCCGCACGTCGGGCTGGGTGGTCTCGTGGCCCCACTCGTAGGCTGATCGGGTGAACGGCGACCTTCCCGACCGGCCGAGCGTGCGACCCCGACGGCTCCGCCGCACCGCCGCGCTCCGCGATCTCGTCGCCGACGTGCACGTCCGCGTCGACGATCTCGTCGCCCCGCTCTTCGTCCGTGAGGGCATCGAGCGAGCCGCAGCCGATCGAGTCGCTCCCCGGCGTCGTGCAGCACACCTCGAGTCGCTCCGTGCCGAGGTGCGGCGACCTGATCGATCTCGGGGTGAAGGCGGTGATCCTCTTCGGCGTGCCGGCGGAGAAGGACGCCATCGGCAGCGGCGCCTACGACCCCGACGGGATCGTGCAGGTCGCGCTTGCGCGATCTGCGCGCCGAGTTCGGCGACTCCGTGGTTCTCATGGCCGACCTGTGCGTCGACGAGTACACCGACCACGGGCACTGTGGCGATCGTCGACGAGCACGGTGTGGTCGACAACGACGCCACGCTCGAGATCTATGCGAAGGCTGCGATCGCTCAGGCTTCGGCGGGTGCCCACGTGGTGGCGCCGAGCGGGATGATGGACGGCCAGGTCGCGGTGATCCGCGCCGCGCTCGACGACGCCGGCTTCCACGACGTCTCGATCCTCGGCCTACTCGGCGAAGTACGCGAGCGCCCTCTACGGCCCGTTCCGCGACGCCGTCGACGTCTCGATCGCCGACGGCGGCGACCGCAAGGGGTACCAGCAGGACTTCCGCAACGTCGCGCGAGGCGATGCGCGAGGTCGACCTCGACATCGCCGAGGGCGCCGACATGGTGATGGTCAAGCCGGCGCTGGCCTACCTCGACGTGATCGCCGACGTCGCCGACCACGTCGACGTTCCGGTCGCGGCGTATCACGTGAGCGGCGAGTACGCGATGATCCACGCCGCCGGCGAGCGCGGCTGGATCGATCGCCGATGCCGTCGCGCTCGAACACCTGACGGCGATCAAGCGCGCCGGTGCGCACGATCATCCTGACCTACTTCACCCGCTGGTTCGCCGAACGTTCGAGCGACCGCGTCGGGCTCCAGCGCCGATCGTGACTGAGCAGCTGCGATGACCGACGATGATTCCGCTCTGCGACCCCGAGGCGTGCGTCGCGGCCGGTTGCTCGCCGACCGTGTGCACCGGGGCCGGCGTGCCGTCGAACCACACGCTGTTCGAACGCAGCTGCGCGGCCATCCCCGGTGGCGTCAACTCGTCGATCCGGGCGTTCCACTCGGTCGGCGGCGAACCGTACGTCGTCGCTCGCGCCGACGGGCGCGACGATCACCGACGTCGAAGGCACGACCTACCTCGACCTCGTCCAGAGCTACGGCGCCGTGATCCTCGGACACGCCCATCCGGCGATCACGGCGGCGGTGTCGGCCGCCGCGACCGACGGGACGTCGTACGGCGCCCCGACGCCGCGCGAGATGAAGCTGGCCGAGGCGATCTCGCGAGCGGGTGCCGAGCTGCGAACGGGTGCGGCTGATGAACTCGGGCACCGAGGCGACGAGTACGGCGATCCGCCTCGCCCGTGGCGTCACCGGTCGCGACCGCATCGTCACCTTCGCCGGCAACTTCCACGGCGCCACCGACGCACTGCTCGTCGCCGGCGGCAGCGGCATCGCCACCCTCGGGCTGCCCGGCACGGCAGGCGTGCCGAACGCGTCGGTGGCCGAGACGATGGTCGCCCCGTACAACGTCGTCCCCGAACTCACCGACGAGGTGGCCGCCGTCATCGTCGAGCCGGTCGCCGCGAACATGGGCGTCGTCGCTCCGGAGCCGGGATTCCTCGCAGGGGCTGCGCGACGAGTGCGATCGGGTCGGCGCCCTGCTGATCTTCGACGAGGTGATCACCGGCTTCCGCCTCTCGCCCGGCGGTGCGCAGGAGAAGTACGACATCGTCGCCGACATCACCTGCTTCGGCAAGGTCATCGGTGGTGGACTGCCGATCGGTGCGATCGGCGGCCGCGCCGACGTGATGGAGCACCTGTCGCCGCTCGGCCCCGTCTTCCACGCCGGCACGCTGTCGGGCAACCCGCTCGCGACGGCGGCCGGGTCTGGCGGCGCTCGATCAGCTCACCCCCGACGTCTACATCGAACTGCTGGCCCGGGCCCGCCACCTCGCGGCGCTGATGCGCGATGCGTGCGCGAGCGCCGGGCTTCCCGGCCCGTTTCCCGGTCGTCGGCACGCTGGTCGGCATCGTGTGCGGCGCCGACGCGGCGAACCCGGTCCGCAACTTCGACGACGCCAAGACGACCGACGAGGCGGCGTTCGCCGCGTTCTTCCGGGCGATGCTCGCCGAGGGTGTCGCCATGGCCCCCGGCGCCTACGAGGCGATCTTCGTCGGGCTCGCCCACACCGACGACGTGATCGACCGCATCGGCGACGCCACCGCACGCGCCGCTCGGCTACCGCTGCGGTGACCGCCGCCGGCTGACGGGCGTCACGCTCGGGGTGCCGCTCGCCGAGGCGGCCGCTTCGGTACCGTTGCCGCAGTGAGACAGTTGTTGACGTGGCGGTTCCTGGCTGCCATCGGAGCCCTCGTGCTCCTGGCGATCGGCGTCGACGCCGCGTTCGCCGGCGGCCGAGAAGCAGGGCGAGATCGCCGTCGTCGCGCCGGCGACGTTCGACGACGAGCGGCAACCTGATTCCGCGCCGGATCGACCTGATCGAGCCGGTCGCGTTCGTCGTGCCATCACCCGACTTCGAGATCGGGGAGGACGGGCTGACGGTCGGCGTGCTCGATGCGGTCATCGACGCAGAACCGCGTCGCCCGGATCGTGCCCGGGACCCCCGGCGAGGTCACGTGCGCCAACTTCGACGATCCGAATCGCTGCGTGATCGTCGCCGACGTGCTCGGCGACGCGGTCGTGTGGTTCGCGCTGATGCCACGTGGCCCGCGCGACACCGTCGAGCTGCCGCCGATCGTCGATCTGCAGGACGGCTACGCGCAGTTCGTCAACGGCTGGGAGGTGCTCTACGCCCCGGTGATCGAGCGCGACGCCGAGACCTGCGGTGACGACGTCGTCAGCTTCAGCGACTTCCTCCGCCGCTTCGGACCCGGCAGCACCACGGTGGTCGATCTCGAGACCCGCCAGGTGACCGCGGTGATCTGCGGCGAGGAGTTCGTCGAGCCGCCGACGACCGTCGTCTACGAGGGCTCGCTCGACGGCTCGATCGTCACGCCGTCGACCGAGCACGCTGCCCGGTCCTCGATCCCGACGTCGCACCGCCCGAGTCCTGACGGGCAGTCGGGTGACGGGCAGCCGGGTGACCGGCGGAGTGACGCCTCGGACGCGACGACGTCGGCGGGAGTCGGCGTGGTCAGTCGAGGAGTGCGTGAGCGGCGGCGAGGCCGGAGTTGTGGGCCCCTCGACCTTCGGGCCGGCGAACGCGTCGCCCGCCAGCACGATCGTGCCGCTCGCCGGTGGTCCAGCACGGGTCGGGCCAGATCGACCGTGGCGTGGCGAGTCGCCACTTCTTGACCTGCGCCTCGATGATCGAGGCGCCACCGAGCCACGGTGCTGCGGCGTGTGCGTCAGCTGGTCGAGCAGGTCGTCGTCGTCCCAGTGCGCCTCACTCCACGTCGGGTTCGCGTGGAACGTGATCGCCGGCGTCGGGCTGATGCCCTTGGCGGCGTTGTCGCCGATGAAGCTGAACACGTCGTCGCCGTCCTGCACGCCACCCGAACTCGGGAGAGCGCTCGGACCGTCGAGCGTGACGAGCAGGCCGATCGTGCGGTCGTACTCGGTGCGCATCAGTGAGCCGTCGAGATCGACGCCGGAGTCGACCAGCAGGGCGAGCGACTGTGGGATCGGACTGGTGAGGATCACGGCGTCGGCGGCGCGGGCGCTGCCGTCGTCGATCACGACCTCCCAGCGGGCGTCACCCGATCCCGCCCGAACGGTGAACGCCATCGTCGACGTCTCGACCGTCGAGCCCCGCCGCAAGATCCTTCGCGATCGAGTTCATCCCGGCCGAGCCGACGTAGCGCGGGTGGTCGTCGCCGCCGTCGAAGCCGTGGTTCCAGACGTGCACCACGCCGCGTTCGATCCAGTCGTCGACGCGGTGCCTGGAACGCCGGCGTGCGGACGGTGAAGAACTGTGCACCGTGATCGAGTCGTGCGTCACCGATCCGACGGGTGGCCAGGCGTCCGCCGACCGAGCGGCCCTTGTCGACGACGCTGGACGTCGACGTCGTGGGCGGCGAGTTCGCGTGCAGCGACGAGCCCGGAGATCCCGGCACCGACGATGACGACCCTCATGCCGACTTGAGCGTGTAGCGTCTCCGTACGCGTCGACTCGCTTCGTCCCAGGCGCTCTCCGCCCGGCCGAGGAAGTCGAGCAGCACGCTGTTGAACGTCGACGCGTGCTCGACCATGAAGCCGTGGGCGGCGCCGCTGATCACGACCAGTTCGGCAGTCGGGATCCGCTCGGCCAGCTCTTCGCTGTCGCCGCGTGGCGTGAGGATGTCCTGATTGCCGGCCATCACGAGCACCGGGACGTCGACGTTCTCGAGTTCGTCGACCATCGACATGTCGACGTCGAGGATCGCCTCGACCTGATTGGCGAAGGCGTGCGACGGACGACCGAGCGCCAGCGGTCCGAGCCAGGTCATCGCGGGGAGGAAGCGGCGGAACGACCGCGGGCCGATCACCCAGCGGAAGGCCTCGCGGCTCATCATGCCCATGCCGCCTTCGAGCGCGTTGTCGCGCCACTCCATCAGCAGTTCTTCGCGCCACGGATGGTTCTGGCCGGCGGTGCACGCCAGCGTGATCGAGCGGGTCCGTTCGGGGTACTTCACGGCGATGATCTGGCTGATCGCACCGCCCATCGACGCGCCCACGACGTGTGCGGTCTCGATCCCGGCGTGGTCGAGCACGGCGATGGCGTCGTCGGCCATCTGTTCGAGGCTGTACGGGGTGTGCGGCTTGTCGCTGCGGCCGGCACCCCGGTTGTCGAGCGCGATCCCCTGGTACCACGGTGCGGTGGCCAGGCGCTGCAGCGCCCACCCGGCCTTGCCGGCGCCGAGCCCCTGGATGAACAGCACCGGAGGCGCCACCGGGGCGACCCGTCTTCGAGTAGTGGATACGCGTCCCGTCGCTCGCACGGACGTAGGTCATCAGCGCCCTCCGATTCCGGTGAGGGGCAACCAGTCGAACGGTGTCCCGGTGTTGAGTTCGCCCATCTCCGTGAGGAGGTCGTGGACGTCGGCGCGGACCCGGTCGGCGAGTTCGAGTTCGGTGAGCGGTCCCCGACGCTTGCGCGGCGGTCGCGTCGCCGGGCCGATCTCGACCCGCGCCCGGCGGGCGAACGGGCTCGACGTCGTGGCCGCGGGGAACACGCGGGTCGACGGTCGCCAGCGCGGCGCCGATCAGGGTGTGATCGACCGCGCCCGACCGACCGGAGTCCCGGACGCCGGTCCCGCTCCGAGGACCACGATCTCGTCCGCCCGCAGTGCCCCGGCGATCTCGTCGGGATCGTCGAGCAGGCCACCGATTCGGCGGTCGAACGCAGCCAGCGGCGCCAGCGTTGCGACGGCCGACGAAGCGCACCGGTCGATCGACGGCTTCGCTGATCGCGAAGGCGGTGAAGACGGCGCTGTTCGACAGACGCGGCGCGTTGACGACGATGAGTGCCCCGCGACGCTTCGGGAGGTGCTGATCGCCGCCGGTCGACACGGTCCAGCGCAGCTGCGCGAGCAGCATCATGTTGCGCACGAGCACCGGGTCGCGACCCCAGTCGTCGGTGGCCCCGGCCGGCTCCTCGGTGAGGCGGCGACTCGCCGCACGCACGCCTTCGGTCGCGGCGGAGGCGAGTGCCTCGATGGCGTTGTTGACCCGGCGGTTGGTGTGCGAGACGGTTCGCCCGATCGTGCGGACCGGTCGGAGTCGCCCGGACTCGCGAACGGTCGGGCAGCGGGACGACGTCGGCGAGCGCGGGCATCAGGCGACCTGCTTTCGTGCGGGTTGGCGGATGACGCTCGGCCACCCGTAGAGATCGTCGATCACCTCGGCGGTGGTCTGCTCGGGAACGACACCGAGCAGTTCACGCATGCGACCGTTGTCGGCGAGGCGACCGTGGAGCAGGAGCTCGGCGACGTGATCGGGGACCGGAGCGCCGGCGAGGTGGCTCAGCCGGCGGGCGATCGACCACTGCAGTCCGATGGTCGGAACGGCGAGGCGCCGTCCGCGGCGTGCTGCCTGCAGCGCGGTGATCGAACCCGAGGCGACGACGTTGACCGGCTCGGCGAGCCGTTCTCGGGCGGCGGCGACGATCGCCCGGGCGGCGTCGTTCTGGCGAATCACGGCGAACGACGGATCGCCAGGGCGTTGAACGGGACAGCCGGAAGGCGGAGGAAGCGTCCGAGCGGCGATGGGACGTGGGGGCCGATGCACGGACGCGAGTCGGACGGCACCGACGGTGACGCCGACACGCTCGGCGACGCTCGCCGCCGTGCGCTCGATGTCGGCAACGGTGCGACCCCACTCCGAGGTCGGCCGGATCGGTGCGAACTCGTCGGGTCGGGTGAGCGTGCCGCGGCCCGCGCCGTAGATCTCGATGCCGCTGCGGAGGATGACGTGTTCGAGCGAGCGGGCACTCCGCCGCGGCGCCCGAGGATCGAGATCGCTGCGTTGTCGGTGAGCTGCGCGGCGAGCGCCGGGCCGGCGCGGGCGTCGGGCTCCCAGACGCCGACGTGGACCAGCATGTGCGGATCGAAGTCGATCACGGTCTCGACGATGCGGTCGTGCTCGTCGGGGTGAATCCGGTGGAACGCCGTACGCTTGAACCGGCTTCGCGGCGGATCGGCATCGATCCCCGACAGCGCTCCGACCCACGGCTCGTCTTCCAGCAGACCGGCGACCTGGGTGCCGAGTTCACCGCCGACACCGCTCATGAACACCCGCTGACCTGCCATGACTCCCACGCTAGTACCCGCATTCGCTCGCCAATTCTCGTGGTTCCGTCGGCGTGGCGCGGCTCGGCGGATTTGACCCGCGAGAATTCGAATATGTCGATCTGATGTCGCTTGCGTCATGCGTTCGTCATAGATTGTGCAGATCGTCCGATCAAGTCGTCGAGCAGTTGGGCCGATGACGACCACCGTCCCGCATCGCTGTGGCGCGGCGCTGCGGGACCACCCGATCCGATGAGCAGCGACACCCACGCCCCTCGACCCGACGACCGATGACCGGCACCGCGTGTCGCGCCGTCGATGCGCTCGCCGGTGGCGGCATCGGGGTCGCGCGGCTCTGGCGCTCGCTCGTTTCGGCTCAGGCTCGGCCGGGGCCGTCGCCGGCGAACTGAACGAGCCGGGCTCGGCGCTCGAGACGGCGTTCCGGGTGAATCCGCCGACCACGACCACGATCCACCACGACCACCACGACCACCACCACGACGACGACGGTGCCGACGACGCCGACCGAACTCGGCGACGACGAGATCCTGTTCCCGATCGTCGTCGGCCCCGACGATTCGTGCTTCCTCAACGACAACTTCGGCGCATGTCGCTCGGGGTGCAGCCGACGCCACGAGGGCACCGACATCATGGCCGACCACCTCCTGCCGATCCGGGCGGTGGTCGACGGGGGTGCTCACCAAGAAGTACGTCGACTCGGGCTCGACGTCCGGTGCCGGCAACGGCTGGACCCTCTACGAGGCGTCGACGAACATCACGTACAAGTTCTTCCACATGGATCACCACGCCGAGGGCCTCGAGGTCGGCGACACGGTCGAGATCGGACAGATCATCGGAGCGGTCGGCAACACCGGGACGTCGGGAACGAACAGCGGCACGAATTATCACCTGCACTTCGAGTACCGACCTGACAACATCGCCCAGAACTCGTACCACCTGCTGCAGCGCGACCCGAACGTCACGTTCGCGTGATCCGGCCATGCGCCTGATCCGCAGCGCCGACACCCGGCCACGACCGTGCACCGCCCGGGTTGTCTCGACGGCGACTGCTGACCGGTGCGGCGGTGGGCGCCGGACTCCTCGCCACCTGGCGGACCGCCACGGCCGCGGCCGAGGTGGCCCAACTCGGCGACGCGGCGGATGCCAACGATCCAGCGCGGCGCATCGAGATTCCGCCCTACGTTCCGGCACCGTCGACGACGGTCCCGTTCGAGCCGCCCGCGGCGGGAGAGATCCTGTTCCCGCTCGCCCTGGGGGCCGAGCGGACCTGCTACGTCCTCGACAACTTCGGCGACACCCGCGGTCGCTGCTGCGGCTACTACCACAAGGCGGTCGACATCATGGCCGACCTCGACACTCCCCAGGTGGCGGTGGTCGACGGGGTGCTGAGCCAGTCGCCACGAGCAGGACACGTACGGCTGGACGCTCGAGGGGGACGACGGAAGCCGCTACCGCTACTTCCACAACACGAGCGACCCCGCCGGATGGTCACGAGGGCGATCGAGTGCAGCAGGGCGATGTGATCGGTTTCGTCGGCGACTCCGGCACGTCGGCCGGCAACTACCATCTGCACTTCGAGTACTACCCGGCAGGCCAACCGGACACGCCGGCCGACCCGTTCGACAAGCTGCAGCGCATCGCCGGCGCCACGTTCCAGAGCTGACGCCGAACGATCTGCGTCAGCGCAGCGTGTCGGCACGCATGATGATCTCGCGTGCGAACGGATCGAGCTGACGCCCGGCGATGCGCTCGGTCACCTGGATCGCCTGCGTGGGATCGTCGACCAGGCCGGACCAGCGGATGTAGCCGCCCATCACGCCGATCAGACGATCACCGAGTTCTTCGGCGTGGACCATCAGCTTCGTGTCGTGGCGGAGCAGCTCGCGAATCTCGGTGTACAGCGACTTGAGGTACGGATCGGGGTGCTCGGTGTTGAACGGGCGGTGCCGGTACGGCAGCTGCAGCTCGTCGTAGTTGTGCAGGTTGTGCGGTGCTGCGATGATCGAGATCACGCAACCGAAGCCGTTCTCGCGCAGCCAGATGATCTCTTCCTGGCGGCGGACACGGCGGTGGTTGTCGCCGACGCCGCCCGGTCGCTCGCAGATCGCCATCTTGTCCTTGAGCACCCACGTGAAGTTCCGCGGGGTGATGCCGAGGGCCCACTTGCCGCGCAGGCGGGGAGCCATCAGTGGCGGCCCATCGCGGGCAGGAGACGAGCGGTTGCTGTGTTCATGACGGCTGATCACGCTAGCCCGTCGGATGCGTGGAGGGAAAACCGCGGCGCGATCGACCGGATCGGCTCGACCGAGAGCCGCTGGTGCGACCGCCGGACTCGACCCACGCCTGCCACCTCGCAGGCGGCGCGGCTCCCCGTGGCGACGTCCAGGACGCGTGCGACGGCCGCTGCGTCAGGCGGATAGCCGTCGACGCTCAGCCACGCACGAATCGCCCGGCGGGCGAGCGGGAGCGGCGCAGCGGCGAGCGCCCGTGCATCGGTCGGGTCGATGGCTCGCTGCGAGTTCGTCGAGCAGTCGGTCGTCGTCGCCGAGCAGGTCGGCGGAGCGAACGAGGAGCGGCACGACATCGCGTTCGGCGATCGAATCGATCAGCGGGAGGAGTTCGTGGCGAATCCGGTTGCGACGGAAGCGCGGGTCGGTGTTCGTCGGGTCCTCCACCGGATCGAGTTGCAGTGCGGCGCAGAGTCGTCGCGTCTCGTGGCGCCGGAGTGCGAGGAGCGGGTGATGGGCGTCGGGCCGCATCGCCGACAGTCCGGTGGCCCCGCTCCCGCGGAGCAGCGCGAGCAGCACCGTTTCCGCCTGGTCGTCGGCGGTGTGTCCGGTCAGCGCGTCGGGTCCGAGCAGGTCGCGGCGGGCGGCGCGGGCCCGGGCTTCGAAGTTGGGGCCGTCGTCGAGTTCGGCGTCGTTCGCAGCGGAACGCCACACCGAGACGGTCAGCGATCCGCTCGGCCGTCGTCGGCGTCGTCGTCGGCGCTCGTCACGGATGCCGTGATGGACGTGGACCGCGGTGACCTCGAGGTCGGCAGCGACGGCGAGCGCGAGCAGCGCGCTCGAGTCAGGACCACCGGAGAAGCGCGCAGGTGACGATGGTGCCGGGTGGCGGGAAGGCGCAGCGGGCGAGGAGTTCGCCGGTGAGCCGGGTTGCGTCGGAAGTCAGAGGTCCTGATGGCGGCGTTGCCGCTTGCCGCTCGGGTGCTTCTTGGCCTCGACACTGAACATGTAGTAGACGAGCAGCCCGACCATCGCCAGCAGAACCACGGCCACCAGGGCCACGCCGATCCAAATGTGCCAGACCATTCCGAGCATGCGATGAGACTATCGTCCACAGCCGCGACGCCACCGGTCCGTCGTGCCGGCGTGCGGCCGACGCGCGGCTCAGCCGGTGACGGCGACGACGGCGATGACTGCGACGACGAGGCCGCGAGGGTCCAGGCGGCCGTCCGGATCCAGTTGGTCGCACGAGGCGACGTGCGCTCGTCGTCGAAGCGTCGGTGAGCCGTTCGTGGAGCGGTACCGACACGAACGCGGTGGTGCCGTACGCAACGGCCATCAGCGCGAGCGCCGAGCGGCAGGACCCGTCCGACGTCTCCGGGGGGTCGACGCGAGCCAGAGCCCGGTCACGCCCTCGGCCAACATGAACGGGCCGACGACGTAGGAGATGCTGCGCGGTGACGATCGCCGAACCGGCGCCAGCGCTCGTCGTCGACGCCGCGTTCGATCGCATCGAAGATCGGATAGTGCACCAACTGGATCACCCAGATGACACCGGTCATCGCCCAGACAGATGCGAGCGCAACGATCGTCACGATCGCCTCGCTCGTCGAGATCATCGCGGGAACGACGTCAGCCGACCTGGCCGTCACCGTCGAAGTCGGTCGAGAAACAGCGTTCGATCCGGGCGAGGAGGTCCGGCGGCATCTCCTCGTTGCGACACTTCTCGCCGATCACCATCTTCAGTTCGGCGTGGAAGTCGAAGGCCCCGTGACAGTCGGGACAGCCTTCGAGATGGTGCGAGATCGACAGTCGGACGTCGACGGAGAGCTCGTCGTCGAGGAAGACGTCGAGCTCCTTGAGCGTCGCTGCGCAATCGGGTTCGTCACATTCGTCCATCATCGATCCTGGTTCGTCGTCTCGTCCGTACGCTCGGTGCGCCGCAGTCCGCGTTCGACTGCATAGTCGTGCAACGCCTTCTGCATCGCCTTTCTTCCCCGATGCAGCCGCGACATCACGGTGCCGATCGGAATGTCGAGGATCTCGGCGATCTCCTTGTACGCGAAACCCTCCACGTCGGCGAGGATCACGGGCAGTCGGAAGTTCTCCGGGAGGTCCTCGAGCGCCTGCTTGACCTCGTCGTCGGGGAGCATCGTCATCAGCGACTCTTCGGCCGAGCGGCCGATCGAGGCGTCTTCGAAGCGTCCCCATCCGCTTGTACAGATAGAGGTCCTCGATGTCACCGAGATCGCTCTCGTCGAAGCTGCGCTGCTTCTTGCGGTACTTGTTGATGTAGGTGTTCGTCAGGATTCGGAACAGCCATGCCCGCAGGTTGGTGCCCTCGTTGAACGTGTGGAAGCTGCGAAACCCCTTGAGGTAGGTCTCCTGCACCAGGTCTTCGGCGTCGGCTCGATTGCGGGTCATGCGCATCGCGGCCGCGTACAGCTGCGGTGCGTACTGCATCGCCTGATCTGCGAACACCGCCTGGTCTGCCATCGCCTGGAACCTACCGACTGCAGCGCGGCCAGGCCAGCCCGCACGCCGCCTGCGTGCTCGTCAGCGTCGGCATCGGTCAGCCCAATCGGCCGACGGAGTCGTCCAACGCCTGCACGAAACGGTCGAGCAGCCCGGCGAGGTCGGACCGCTCCTCGAGCGTGAACTCGCTCAGTATCAGCGCCATCGCGTGGGCGCGACGCGAAGCGACCGCTGCATGGCGCAGCCGACCGTGGTCGGAGATGCGCACCATCACGATGCGTCCGTCGTCGGCCGCCGCGTACCGCTCGGCGAGACCGTCGGCGACCAGGCGTTGTACGGCTCGGGTTGCGCTCGACGGGTCGATCCGCAGTCGTTCGGCGAGCTGCTTCATCGTTCGATCTCGCCGTGACAGCAGGTCGAGTGCGTCCATCTGACCGGGCTCGAGCGGGTCGTCGTCGCCGAACAGGTAGTCCCGAAGGTGTTGGGTCCAGGCGCCGCGTCGCAGCTCGATCCAGGCTCGTCCGATCCGAATCGCGTGTTCGACATCGATCGGATTCGTGAAGTCGACGGGTTCGGACGTGCGGATCATGACGTCGGCGACGTTATCGGTGTGACGACTGTCCGGACGGACCGGAGGCAGGCGTGCGTGGCGAGTGAGCAGGACCGCATCGATGATGCGTGTCCGCTGACCATGGCGCGCGTTCCGACGAACCCACCGACCCTGATTGACTGTGAGCGCATGACCCGCGACGAACTGGAACGGCGAGCGATCGACCGGCTGCACGGGCTGCTCGGGGTTCCGCCCACCTTCGGCAACGAGGTGCGGGTCCTGCGCAACGGCGACGAGATCTTTCCGGCGATGCTCGATGCGATCCGCACAGCGACGCGAACGGTCGACTTCGTGACGTTCGTCTACTGGTCGGGTGACATCGCCGTCGACGTTCGCCGATGCCCTCCAGGATGCAGCCCGCCGGGGATGTCGGGTCCGGGTGCTGCTCGACGCCGTCGGGGCGCGCAAGATCGACGAGTCATTGATCGACCAGATGTCGAAGTCCGGGTGCGATGTCCGGTGGTTCCGACCGTTCTTCGACAAGAAGGTGCCGAAGATCGCCGAGGCGAACCGCCGCACGCACCGCAAGATCCTCGTCTGCGACAACGCCCTCGGATTCTGTGGTGGTGTCGGGATCGCGGCGGAGTGGACCGGCGACGCGCGTGACGAAACGGAGTGGCGCGACACCCACCTCACCGTCCGCGGACCGGCGGTCGCCGGGCTGCTCAGTGCCTTCATCGACAACTGGGCGGACCAGCACGAGGACGGCTACGACGCTCGCGGCGAGCACGACGTCGACTTCACCGAGCGCGGTTCGACGGCGATGTTCGTGGTTCGTGGATCGGCCGAGACCGGGGCGAGCGACGTCTGGCGGATGATCATGACGCTCGTGTCGATCGCCGAGAAGCGACTTGCGGATCGCAACGGCGTACTTCAACCCGGACCGGTTCGTGATCGACGCACTGATCGCGGCGGTCGAGCGCGGGGTCCACGTGACACTGCTGGTGCCGGGTGAGCACCACGACAAGCGCTTCATCCAGATCGCCGGCGAGGAGGCGTATCAGGAACTGCTCGACGCCGGCGTCGACATTCGCACCTACGAGGTGTCGATGATGCACGCGAAGGTGATGACGGTCGACGGTCGCATCGCAACGGTCGGCTCGACCAACTTCAACCGGCGATCGATGCAGCACGACGAGGAGGCCAACGTCGTGCTCGTCGACGACGACGTCGTGAACGTGCTCGACCGGTCACTTCGACGAGGATCTGACGAAGTCGATCGAACTGGACCCGTCACGCTGGGCGGACCGCGGCCTGCCGCAGAAGATGGCCGAGAAGGTCACGACCGTCGTCGAGAAGTGGTTGTGAGCGTGACGTGTCCGACGTCGCAGCGCGATGAGATGTCCGAGGTGCGAGGATCAAGCGGTACCGAACCATGATGTCCACGATCGAACGAACCGTCACCACCCGCAACGCCAGCGTCCCGTCCGCCACGGACGACATCGCGAGCTGGACCAAGGCGGAGCTCTACGAGCGGGCACAAGAGCGCGACATCGACGGCCGGAGCGGCATGACGCAAGGCCGAGCTGATCGGCAGCGTTGCAGAAAGCGGTGACCATCACGGCCGTTGACGGTGTCCTCGTCGTCGGCGGTGGCTATGCCGGAGTCCATGCGGCCCGTTCGGTGATCCGAGCGGGCCGTCGTGCGTTCATCGTCGACCCGACCGGTCGCCATGACTTCGTCACCCGGCTCGCGGCCGTTGCCGGTGGGACCGCGCCCGTGCGGCGACGCGTCGGCGGCGCTCAGCGACTTCAGCGACGACGTGATCATCGGATCGATGTCGTCGATCGACGATGGCGAGGTGACCCTCGATGACGGTCGGACCTTCACCGCGGACGCCGTCATCGTCACCGCCGGAGCGGTTCCGACCCGACGCCGCCGATCCCTGGACTCGAGCATCGCCTTGCCGCTGCGTACCGCGGACGACGCGCTGACGCTGCGCGCCGAGATCGAGGCGGCCTCGAGCGTCGTCATCGTCGGTGGCGGGGCGACCGGGGTGCAGCTGGCCGGCGCCGTGGCGGCGCAGCCATCCCGACGTCGACGTGACGCTCATCGAGGGGACGGAGGTGCTCCTCGCCGGGATGGGTGACGCGACCGGTGCCGACGCCGCGCGCATCCTGCGCGACCGCGGCGTCGACATCCGGCTCGGGTCCGATCGTCGACGAGATCGGCAAGGGCTCGGTGACGGTCGACGGCGACACGATCGAGGGGCTGCCGGTCTGGGCCGCGGGATTCACCGCCCGCGCCGGCGACTTCGGGTTCCCGGTCGACGAATCGGGACGGATCGACGTCGACGAGTTCCTGCGGGTGCGCGGGTGGGACCGGACCTTCGCCGCCGGCGATGTCGCCGCGTCACCGCGACGGGCAGGGCCGATGAGCTGGCGATGTCGGCGCAGATCGCTGTGCAGGCCGGCGACGCTCGCGGGACGCAACGCCGCTGCGACTGCTTCGCGGCGACACACTCGACCGGGCCCGTCTGTCGCACCGTGGCTGGGTGCTGGACCTCGGCGGGTGCCGCGGGTTGGCCGAGTTCGGTCCCGTGACGCTGTCGGCGCCGTTCCTCGATCTGGTGCCGCCGGTGTTGCACTGGGCGATCGACGTGAAGCATCTCGTCGACACCCGTGGCCTCGACGGGCTCTCCGACTGCGCCGAGCTGACGCTGCGGTGCGGGCTGGCGGGCTACTCCCGGCCGAGTTCGGTGTCGCCTGCCGCGTCGTGGTCGACCTCCTGGTCGTCGTCGAGTTCGACGGTCACGTCGATGAGCGAGCCCGTGAACGAGAACGGTCCGACGTGTCGGCCGGTCCCGTCGTAGTCGGCGACCGTCGTCCCCCGGTCGAGGCCGATGTCGAGTCCTGACCACGAGATCATCAACCAGAAGATCTGGTCGGTCTCCATCCGTCCGACCTCGGTGACCGTCGATCGAGCAGCGTGCCGGTGCCGTGCGGGAACGGTCCGTCGCCCGGGCTGCGTGCCATGCGGAAGCCGAGCTCGGTCGCACCGGCCGGGATCGGGGTGTCCGACGAGACCACCTGATGGGTGCCGCCGATGTTCAGGTCGTGGACGAGACGGCCGTCGCGGACGAACAGCGAGTAGCCGCACGTGGCGTCGCCGTGGGCGATGAGCACGCCGCTGGGTGTCGTCGCGTGACGGGCCGGACGCGAGCCGTGATCGTGTAGCTGCGACTGCGGAGGTCGGGCGCGACGTCGGAGGGGAGGTGGCCCATGCCGGCGGTGAAGACGTAGCGCCGCCGTGCGCCGTGGAAGCGTTCGGCGTTCTCGGCGAAGCGCTCGCCGAACCGATCGTCGAGCGGCAGCACCTGGTTGGCCCGGGCCTCGCTCCACCACAGCTCGACGAGGTCCGCCAGCCGATCGGGTTCGGCATCGGCGAGGTCGTGGCACTCGTTGAAGTCGGTCGGTCGAGGTCGAACAGCTCCCAGCGGTCCTCGTCGAACGAGCTGCCCGGGCGATGCCATGCCACGGCCTTCCACCCGTCGTGCCAGATGCCGCGGTGGCCGAACATCTCGAAGTACTGCACCGACTTGCCGGTGTCCGCTTCGGGGTCGTCGACGGCGGCCGCGAAGCTGATCGCCGGTCATCGGCGTGGCCTCGCTCGGCGGATCGACGCCGACCAGCTCGAGCACGGTCGGGGCGAGGTCGGACGCGTGGCAGAACTGGTGGCGCAGCCCGCCGGTCGCCGTCGTCGCAGTCTCGGGAGTACGGATGATCAACGGATCACGGATGCCACCGCCGTGGGTGTTCTGCTTGTACATCCGCAGCGGCGTGTTCGCCGCCATCGCCCAGCCGTGCGGGAAGTTCGAGTGGGTGTCGGGCCCGCCGATGTCGTCGAGGCGGGCGAGCTTGTCGTCGAGCGACTCCTTGACCATGTTGAACGGTGCCATCGCGTTCACGAACCCGAGCGGTCCGCCCTCCTGGCTGGCTCCGTTGTCGGACAGCACCATCACGATCGGTGTCGTCGAGCTGGCCGGTCCCCTCGCAGCGTTGCGATCGACCCGGCCGAGGTGGTCGTCGAAGTGATGGAGCATCGCGGCGTAGGCGCCGGCGAGGCGAGCTGAACAAGCGGTGCTCGTCGGCCGAGTGCTCGTCCCACGCCTTCACGCCGAGGTTGCGGGCGGGCAGTTCGGTGCCCTGCGGGGACGATGCCGAGTTCGATCTGGCGGGCGAGGCGACGGTCGCGTTCGACGTCCCAGCCGTGCGCGAACTCCTGGGTGTAGCGGTCGATCAGGTCTCGCGGCGCCTGGTGCGGTGCGTGGCACGCCCCGGGCGAGAGCTGCAGGTACCACGGAGCGTCGGGGGTTGCGGCGTGGTGGTCGGTCAGGTTGCGGATGGCCTCGTCGATGAGGTCCTCGGTCAGGTGGTAGCCGGTCGAGTGGTCGCCCGGCTGCGGTGACGTGGGTGTTGTCGCGCACCAGCTCGGGTGAGTACTGGTCGGTCTCGGCGTCGAGGAACCCGTAGAAGCGGTCGAAACCCCGACCGAGCGGCCACCCGTCGAACGGCCCGGTCGGCCCGGTCTCGGTGGTCCGGGTGGCGTGCCACTTGCCGATCATGTAGTTGCGGTACCCGTGGGGGGCGAGCATCTCGGCGATCGTCGGCGCGTCGGCCGCGATCTTGCCGCGGTAGCCCGGAAAGCCGCTGTCGAAGTTCGCGAGGCAGCCCATGCCGACCGCGTGGTGGTTGCGTCCGGTCAGCATCGATGCCCGAGTCGTGGAGCACATCGCGGTGGTGTGGAATCCGGTGGCGCGAATGCCGTCGGCCGCGAGCCGGTCGATCGTCGGGGTCTCGATCGTCGAGCCGTAGCAACCGAAGTCGGCGAAACCGACATCGTCGAGCAGCACGATCAACACGTTGCGCCGACGGGCGAGCATCGTCGTCGGGCTCCGGCCACCACGGCGTCGAGTCGGCGATCGTCGTGCCGATGGTGCCCTCAAAGGCATGGTCCGTGCCGCGCTCGCTCATCTCGCGAACGGTAGCCACTGCCTACTGTGTGATGAACACCGGCACACCGAATCGAGGACCCACCATGCCCCAGGTTTCAACGCAGCTCGACGTCGACCGACTCTCCGGGTCGCTGGGCGCCGAGATCCGGGGCCTCCGCCTGGCGGATGCCACGCCTGAGGACGCCGACGCGGATCCACGACGCTCCTGATGGAACACCAGGTCCTGTTCTTCCCCGATCAGCATCCGACCCCCGACGAGCATCTCGCGTTCGGCCGGCTGTTCGGCGAGCTCGAATCCCACCCGAACCTCGACCTCGAGCGCGAGCGTCCGGAGTTCTTCGAGCTGCGGGCGACCGACGGCGCGGGCGGGGTCGCCGACGAGTGGCACAGCGACATCACGTTCGAAGCCGAGCCGTCGAAGTTCGCGATCCTCCACATGAAGACGTGTCCCGAGGTCGGCGGCGACACGCTCTGGGCGAACGCCTACAAGGCGTACGACGAGCTGTCGGCGCCGATGCAGGCGCTCTGCGATGGCCTCACCGCGCTCCACGACGCCAGCCCCCACCTCGTCCCCGACAAGATGCACATCCACCCGGTCGTGCGCGTCCACCCCGAGACCGGCAAGCGGTCGCTGTTCGTCAACGAACACTTCACCCGCCGCATCGTCGAACTCAGCGACGCCGAGTCGGACATGTTGCTCACGTATCTCTGCGCAGTGGATCCACCAGCCCCGCTTCACGGTCCGGTACCGCTGGCACGCCGGCACGGTTGCGATGTGGGACAACCGGTGTACGCAGCACCACGTGTTGAACGACTTCGTCGGCGAACGCGTGATCCAGCGGGTGACGGTGATGGGCGACGACCCGCAGGCCGCCGATGCCCTCACCGTGGGAGCCGTACGGCTCGAAGACGGCGTCGTTCTGGCGCGACACGAAGATGCGCGAGCAGCTCAAGCGGCAACGCTGACCACCCGACGCGCACTCGACGACGGTCACCATCCGCGAGACTCGGCCCATGGCTGAGCTGTACGACGTGATGAGCACGCTGCGCGCGGTCCGCAAGCTGCGACCCGATCCGATCCCACCCGAGGTACTCGATCGGGTGCTCCAGGCCGCGTGCTGGGCGCCGACCGGCGGCAACACCCAGCCGTGGCGCGTCGTCGTCGCGACCGGCGACGAGACGAAGCAGGCGCTCCAGGAGATCTACGAGCCCGAGTGGGAGCGGTACTCGACCGGGTTCATGAAGATGATGGCCGGACTGCCGACCGAGGAGCTCGCCAAGTGGGAGCGGATCGTGGCCGCCGGCGACCATCTGGCCCAGCATCTCGCCCAGGCGCCGGCGATCCTGATGTTCTGTGCGAACCCGGCGATGATGGCGATCACCGACGCCAAGCTCGACCGCGTCAGCATGGTCGGCGGCGGCTCGGTGTACCCGGCGGTGCAGAACGCGATGCTGGCGTGTGTGCAGGAGGGCCTCGGCTGCACGCTCACGACGCTGCACTGCCTGCAGGAGGACGAGGTCAAGGAGGTGCTCGGGATCCCGGCCGAGTGGGCGACCGTCGGCATGGTCCCGATCGGCTACCCGGTTGGCAAGGGCCACGGTCCGATCACCCGCCAGCCGCCGTCGGCGATGGCCTACCGTGACCGATTCGGCGAACGCCTGGGGCTGAGCGTCCGGCAGCGAGCCCCGTCACGGCGTTGCGGTCGTCGTGGGGCGACGAGGTGACCATCAGCCCACCGATCAGACCGAACGCGGTGACGACGGCACCGAACGCGAAGACCACGGCGAAGTCGTCGGGCTGACGTCCGTCGCCGAGCACGACGAACATCGTCTGGATGCCGGTGAGCATGCCGATGTTCATCATCGTGGTACCCATCGCATTCGCGATCACCGAGGTCGCCCTCGTCGACGGCAGCCAGCCGATCGTCGTCGCGTACGACGGTGAGGCGAGGCCCATCGCCAGACCCGACAGCACCAGTCCGACCAGGATCATCGGCACGCTGATCCAGCGTGCCCCGAAGACCCACGACGACCATCGACAGCACCATCAGGACCGAGCCGGCGATGATCATCGGGCGTTCACCGACGGTGGTGGCGAGCCGTCCACCGATCGGTGACGAGACGCTGTACACCAGCGGGCGTGCGAGCAGCACGAGCGCGATGATCGCCGACCGAGTAGCCGAACAGTTCGTCGAGCAGCAGGGGAGCGATGAGAAACGCTCCCATGTAGGCGAACTGGCTGAGGGGTTGTGCGATCAGCGGGCCGGTGAAGTTCGGCCGGCGGAAGTAGTCGAGGCGCAGCATCGGCGCGGGCGCCCGGTGCTCGACGGCGACGAACGCACCGAGCCCGGCAGCGCTGACTGCGATCAGGCCGAGGGCGAACGGATCACCGAAGCCGGCGGACGATCCGCGCTCGAGGAAGAGCAGGAATCCGAGCGTGGCGATGGCGAGAAACGTCGCGCCCCGACCAGTCGATCGGGACGCGCTGCGCCGGGTTCGGACGGGCGGATCACCTTCCACGCCGCGGCGAAGCCCGATCAGCGAGATCGGCGCCAGCATCGCGAACACCGACGCGCCATCCGAACAGCATCGATCAGCGGTCCGCCGATGACGAGGCCGAGGACCGGTGCGCCGGTCATCGCCATCTGGAACCAGCCCATCGCCTCGGAGCGCCGTGCCGGCGGATACGCCACCATGATCAGTGCCATCGCGTTCGGCATCGTCGCGGCGATGCCGAGCCCCACGATCATGCGTGCGCCCACGAAGGCGGCCGCCGTCGGTGCGAGACCACACAGCACGGTGCCGAGGCTGAGCACCATCGACCCGACGAGGAAGACCCTGCGGTGTCCGTGGATGTCACCGAGACGCCCGAGGATGGGCGTGCCGACGGCCATCACCAGGAACAGTCCGGTGACAGCCCAGCTGAGGAACGACTCGGTGGAATCGAGCTCGTCGGCCATCGTCGGGAGCGACGCCGACACGATCGTCATCGACGACGAGAACACGATCAGCCCGGCGAGAACGGTGATGAGCAATCGGCGCGGATAGCCGTCGTCCTCCGCGCCGACGAGTTCGTCGACCTCGGGGGGTGTGGCGACCGACATCGCCACCGACGCTACGCAATCGGGATGAACCGGGCAGCCTCGGGTGCAGGTGACGGGCGTCGAAAACGTCCGGGCGTCGTGGCGGGCCTCCACGATGTTCTCACCGCGGAGGGAATGGTGCCGCTGCAGGCCGCGTGAGCGATCCCGATGTGCGCTGAGGGCCACCGGTCGGGGCCGTTGTGCCCTGGACGGTCATCGACAGGCACGAGCAGCATGAAGGCGCAGCGTCCATGAGATGTCGAGGACGTGGGGCTTGCGAATCCGAGGAGGTCGGCATGGCCAAGAGTACCGAGCAGCAGATCGCACTGATGGTGGACGCCGCGCAGCCGTACTGCGACGAGCCGCTCCAGTCGGCAATGATCTGCGGTCACGCGGGCTCCATGAAGAACCTGTTGATCAGCAAGTTCCTGTCCGGTAGCGGAGCGGTCACGAGGACATCCGACTTGCCCCAGCCCGTGTTGATCGCCGTCGGGCCGACGACCATCTACGCGTTCAAGTTCAAGCCGAGAGGCTTCAAGATCAAGATCAAGCCGGGCTCGGAGGTAGCCCGCTGGGACCGCAGCTCGATCGACGTCGAGACCGGGCCGACGGGCATGGTCTCGAAGTTCGCACTCGTCACCGAGCAAGGGGAGGTCTACGCACTCGAGGCCACGACCATGCGGAGCGGTCGCGGCGCGTTCGACCACTTCATCAAGACGCTGCAGGCGCCTCCAGATTGACGCCGCCGGTTCCCATTGCTGGCCGTCTACGAGGGGTTTTGTGGTAGTCGGTTTCCGTCTCTTCCCGCAACGTCCCCCCGTCGGCGACTGCCAGAACAGTTCCTCACCGATGCCCGGGTTGGTCACCGAGTCCAGCAACCCGCATTCGACGAACTGCCCATCGGTGGACTCACCCGTGTAGCCGGCGGCGACGGTTGCGACTTGGCCGTCCACTGGCGCAGTGACCGTCACCGACACGATCTCCGTCGGGGTCGAACCCGCAGTGACTTGGTTGGTTGTTGGGCTGACGACGGTGAAGGGCTGAGCCGCGTCCAACACATCCAGACTCGTCTCCACGGTCGCGATGTCCGCGGTGTTGGTTGCGGTGGTGGCTTCGACGGTGGTCAGTCGTTGAGCGAGTTCCTGCAACGATGTCTTCGTGTCGTAGCCGTTCACGTCGATCGCGACGTTGACGCTGCCTTTGTTGTTGAACACCCGCTCGGAACACGCCCGACTATCCGCAATCCGTAGCGACCTCGAGCGCTCGGCAGATCTCCCGCATCCTCACGCCGCTGAGCGAGCCGATCCGCTCGACGAGCACGGCAACCGACACCGACTCCACCGAGTCCAGATTCACTGCGCTGCGACGTTCGATGGGATCCTCGGTGGGCTCCAGAACCACCTCGCTCGGCAGACCTCGGATCGTCGTTGTGCACGGGGCGATCAGCGCACGACGCAGTCGCGGGATTGCCGCATCCCGCGACAACACGACGACCGGTCGCCGACCGATCTCCGATGGCTCGCACCACCACAGTTCACCACGCTTCGGCAGCGAGCTCACGTGACCGCAGCCGCACGTCGGAACGACGCGAGATCGCCCCAATCGTCCTGACCGTCGATGGGATGAGCCTCGTACGCGGCCGCGTAGGCGGCATCGACTTCGGCCGATCGGTAGCTTCGGAGCAGAGCTGTCAGCGCCTCATCGACCAGTTGGGCATCGGTAGTACCGGCATGGAGACGGCGAGCGTCATCGAGGAGATCGCGATCGACGGTCGTGCTGATTCGGGCGCGTGCCATGCCATCATTATGCCACGATCACGCCACAGATGGAACCCACTCGGAATGTGCGTGGCACCCGGCGGGGCCCGCCTTCGTCACGGCACGCGTCGTTCCCGACCGCACTCGACGGTTCGGTCCCAGCGAATGTGTTCGCTGGACGACAGGAACCAAGCCGCCACCTGCTGGCCGTCACCGAGCGTCAGACATTGGAGTTCGTACCCCCAGCCGGGGAGCTGATCGGACACGGGCCGGGACCGGTTCCAGACCTGGAACACGATGTCGGGTCGGAGCTGTCCGATGCTGTACTCGAAGTCCCATTTGTTGTGGCCGGGGTAGAGAGATCCGATGGGCTCGGCGGCCGCGACGACCGGGTCGTTCTTGCCGAGGAGATCGACCATGTCGCGATCGGCGTGATACGCGAGCGCACCAGCCCACGTGACGGCTACGACGGCGTTCGGGGAGGTCGCGTCAGCGATCGCCAGGCCCTCCTCGGTCTTGTCCTGGTCGTCGGCAATGTGCAGTGCATCCGAACGCACCCATTGAATGAGCGGGTACGCGCTCGTCAGCGCAATGAGGCAGACTGCGACGCCGGCGAGCACCACCGATGGTCGATCGCCGGGGCTGGCACGCGCGCGAACGCGCAACGACACCGCCAATGCTGCGGCGCAGGCTGCTGCGATCGCGACCATGAAGGCGGCGAATCGGATGTGGAACCGATACGGGTTGCTCACCATCCCTGCGGCAACCGCAGCGACCGGAATTCCCGCCAGGGCAATGCGCACCCGAGGCGCCGGGTACGCACGAGGTTGATCCAGCAGCAGGCCCACAGCGATGAAGACCAGAGCAACAGCAAGTGGCAACACCACGCTGAGGTAGCGACCTGTCATCAGGAATCCTTCCCACGCGTCTCCTCCGACCCAAACGCCGTATGCCGCACCGACTCCGACGCTCGTCCCCATCATCCGTGCGGTCCGGCGAGACGCCGCCGTGCCCAGCGCGACGATGACGACGACGGCGAGGGCGACCCCAATGAGGACAGGGAGCGACTTCCCGAGCGACACCACGCCACGCGTCACACGTTCCGCGACGGTGTACCCCTCGACCTTCAGCCGATAGGTGTTCGGGAGCATCTCGCCGTAGTAGAGCCGCTGAAGAAGCAAGACGGCGCCCGCCGCGATCGCGATCGGGCCACCGAGTGCCAACCCTCTCCGCACGGCCGCGCTCGTTCCCTTCGCGTCAGCGACGCTCCACACGATCACGGCGCCCGCGAGCAGTACGAAGTCGAGGCGGGTCAGCACCCCGATCACGCCCGCTACCGCACAGATGACCGTCCCGAACCGGCCCGGGACGCCGGCGGCGGGTGCCGACCAGATCATCACCAGCAGGGCGAGCGCTAGGACGCCGACCTCCATTCCGCGCACGGTCCAGAAGGTGAGCGGGTAGACGAAGGGGACCGTCCCCGCTGCCGCCGCCGCGACGAGCACCGGAGTGCCGCGGGTGCCGACCGCGCGCCGCACAATGGCGAACACAACCACGGCACACCCGAGGACGAGCACGATGCCGGTGATGCTCACCGCCAACGCTGCGCCGGATCCTTCGAGACCGAGCACGTGCAGGGCGGCCATGTACAAGGTCCACAGCGGGTTCGTGATCCCCTGGACGCGGGGGGCACCCGGGAACCAGACGAGCTCGCCCGTCTCGGCGAGGGTCCGGCCGTAGGTCAGCGAGATCATGGCGTCATCGAACAACGTGAAGTGCCTACCGCCGTACGAGTTGGCGCTCGACCTCCAGAGGAACACGAGCATGAAGACTGTCCCCGGGACGAGGGCGACCAGGACGCTCCGTCCGGCCCGCCAAGGGTGTTCGGCTGCAGCACCGGAACTGCCAAGCGCAGGGCCGGATGACGTGACCGATGCGGACATGGGGTGCTGATGGTACCCAAACCAGGAGTGCACCCG
>CAWKLM010000044.1:0-358673 GCA_963850475.1 Ilumatobacteraceae bacterium
TTGGCGCTCGTTCAGGTGCTCGGAAATGTGCGACGAGCGGCCGACCTCCTCGATGCGATCTTCACTGCCGGGTATGTGCCAGCTCGGCGCCGGTAGGTGTGCAATGTTCTGATCGGGGTTGAGCCGTGAAGGCTCCCAACGCACACGCCAACATCGCCGATGCGGAGTTCGTCCTCGAGAGTTCGTCCTCGTCGGACAGGGACATCATCTGTTGTCCAGGGCGACGCTGTCACGGTCGGGGACCATTGGCTCTACACATTCCCAACCGATGAGACGACGATCTGAGGTACGCGATGGAGAGGGTTTGAGATGTCTACACAAACAACTGGCGAGGTTGGCGGCCAGCTTCAGGAGGCGAACAAGGCGACCGCGATCCGATTCATCCACGGCTTCAACGACAACGATTGGGACACCGTTCGCGAGGTGGTCGCGCCCGGTTTCGTGTTCCATCACCCCCTCGGAGGAACCGTTGAGGCGGGTCCCGAAGGGATGGTCTCGACGTGGGCCGGATTCAAGGTCCTGTCACCAGATTCCTGGCATCCGATCCCGGTGATGATCGCCGACGGCGAGTACGTCGCGGTGCTGTTGCCGACCTACGGGACCTTTACCGGGCAGGGAGAACACGCGCCTCCGCCGACGGGAGGACGCTTGGACTACGGCATGGTCAACATCGTGCGACTCGACCACGGACGTCTGGTCGAGATGTGGTTCGGGATGGACTCCCTGGTCGAGATGCAGCAGATGGGTGTCGCCCCCTCACCGCCGCCGGCCGAGCAGAGTCCCGCTGGCGAGGCCAACCGTGCCGCCTTCAATCAAGCCATCGCCGCTGACATGCTGGACAACGTTGTCGCGTTCGACGACGTCGTCGTCGCCATGGGTCCGCCGCAAGCCGATCGGACCACCACGAGCCGCGTCGTCGACATCTACGACTTCGACAACGGGTCACCTACCTCCGTCTACCGCCACAACATGACGACAGATCCGCCCTATGCGGGAGCCCCCGACGTTGACACTGAGACCAGTCGATCATGCGTCGAACGCTGGATCAACGAGGTCCTCAACGGCCACGACGCCGACCTGGCCTCCTCGCTGGTGACACCGCATCTGTTGATACACCCGACCGCCATGCCCTGTGAAGCCGCCCACCACGGCCCGACAGGAGCAACACGATGGCTCGAGGAACAATGGACCGCATTCGACGACCTCACCGTGACCGACCACTTCTCTGTCGCCCACCGCGACATCGTTGCCGTCCGTTGGACGGCTCGGGGCATCTCCCAAGGCCCATTCATGGGACTGGCGCCGACCGGTGACACCATCGAGTTCACCGGGGTAACGATGTATCGGCTGGAGGACAACCGGCTGGCCGAAATCTGGGACACCCGCAACACCCTCGGCATCCTGCACCAACTCAACCCCGACCTCGGCGCCGGAGGCCACCACCACTGAGACGTCTCCGCCGTGCAGATCGCAGGTGAACGCGCTGCAGGAGGGCCGCTCTCGGGCGGGGTGAGGGTTCGAGTCGGAGGACCGATTAGCGCGATCAGGTACCGCACACTGGCGGCTCAGCTGTTGTGGTTGAGAATGAGGTCGGGCGATTGGTTCAAGAGATCGCCGGGATCGTTACTGCGGTTGTCCGACGGCCGTCGCGATGACCTCGGCAGCCTCGTCGGTAACCATCCAGGACAGATGCCCGTGCCTTGGCCACACGACCAGTTCCGCGTCGGACATCCGGTCTTGAAGCCAACGGCCAGCCGACTCTGGAACGGTCTGGTCCGCGCCGCCGTACCAGAGTCGCGTCGGAACCGAGACGTCGCCGGGATCGAAGCCCCACTCCCGGCGATAGAGGCCTGCTTCGGTTGCAGCACCTCTTCCGCCTTGGACGAATGCCTCACGGGTCATCTTGGTGAACCACTTCCGCACATCGGGCTGCTCGAGCACCTCGCGATCCGGCTCACTCATCGTGGCGATCACTCGATCGATGAAGCGAGCTTCCTGGCCTTTCTGAAACGCGTGGGCAGGCAGCGCGAACTCCGCCACGACGAAACAGCGGAATGCGGGACGGACCGGCGATCGACGCCGCCGCGCTCCATGCCGATCGCATCCGGCGGCGCAACGCCGACAGCGACTCCGAGAGACGTGACACGATCAGCCAGGAGGAAGCCGCACGCCATCGCGTAGGGTCCACCTCCCGATACGCCGACGACCGCGAACTCGTCGAGACCGAGACGTTCAGTGGCTGCCGCCACGTCGGCCGGCCAGTCGAGCAAGGTCCGTCGTTGCTGAAACGTCGACGTGCCGTACCCAGGCCGGTCGAACACCACCACGCGCACGTCGACGCCTCCACTCCTCAGCACACCGTCGATCAGCTGGAACTCAAATCGGCTACCCGGAAACCCGTGGCAGTAGACGACCGTTCGCACGTCGGCCGGCCCGTACATCGCATACCCCATGCTGCGACCGTCGGCGAGGACAACGACCCCCTCATCCATCGCGAAGGCTTTCCCTCACAACACCGATCGTATCAACCGAGCAACTGCCAGCCTGCTGACCTGCGGTTTCAATGGTGTCGGAGGACAGACGTGGACCCACGATCGGCATCGACCCGACCGCTCAATAACCGGCGCACAGTGGGAGGTCAGGCTGCCGATCGAGTAACGCATAATCATCACCCGACGACGGGCCACAGGGTGCCCGAGAACGGCACGTATTCGCTCGGCTGCCCGCTCAAGATTGCGCGGCCGGGAGCGAAGAGGCGCTCTCCGCTGTCGACTTCGGACGGCTGGAACGCAGCTTTCTGGCCAACGGCAAGCCTCACCCTTGATCGTCGCCTCGCCTCCCGTTACCATTACGTTCATGGTCAATGTAAAGAAACGGCGGAGGGGTGCCTCCAGAATCAGTTCCAAGAATCAGATCACGATCCCAGCCGAAGCGCTCCGCAGCGCCGGACTCCAAGCCGGTGAACGCGTTGTCGCTCACGCAGACGGAGCAGGACGCGTCATTCTCGAGCGCGAGCACGACGTCATCGCTGAGTTCGCCGGAGCATTGACCGGGACGTACCGCCCCGACGAGTTGGACGACCTCCGCTCCGAATGGGACTGACCCACCTCGACGCCGGCGTGATCATCGGCTTCCTCGACGCCGACGACTCCCATCACGACACGGCACGCGCCGCCCTGTCCGACGCCCTCGATCACGGCGACCAGCTCTTCATGGCCGCCTCGGCGCTCGCCGAATGTCTCGTTGGACCTGCTCGACGCAGCCAGCAGGCAAGCGAACTCGTTCGCACAGTGATCGATCGACTGCCCGTGTCTGTCGTGGATCTCGACACGGAGATCGCGACCCGAGCAGCCATACTTCGCGCTCGACACCGAACGCTGAAACTCCCCGACGCACTCGTGATCGCGACGGCAACGGCGTCCGGCGCCGACCAACTCATCACGACCGACCGGAAATGGCCAACAGCCAAGGCGATGAAGCTGACCGTCGTGATCGAGCAGATTTGAGCCGCTGACCGGCTGTCAGCAATGTCGCGGACCGGGTGCCCCGGCGGTGCCGGACCTGCAGCTCGCCCCGCCCATATCCACAACCTTCGGAACCCACACGACCCGTCCGCTAACGAAGCCTCTTTGTGTCAAGGGTTGATTTCGGGGTGGGTTCGGGCACGTCGGAGTGGACCCTCTTGCCTGGCGGTGCGGAGGGTCGTAGCGTTGGTTGTCGGGCCCGGGAGTGACCTGTCCGAAGAGCCGGCCGATCAGGATGTCGAGCCGGTCACGCTGGAGTCAGAGTCGTTCCTGGTTTGTCCTCCCGGGCCCACTCGTCTCAGCTGGTCGAAGCGCGTTGGGCGTCGATGTTGAGGTGTCGATAGACCCGGTCCGAGATCCGCCGTTTCAGCGCCCGGATCGCTTCTTTGGTCGATTTGCCCTCGGCGAGTTTGCGTTCGTAGTAGGCGCGGCCTTCGGTGTCGAAGCGGAGCTGTGCAATCGCTGCGATATGAATCGCATGGTTGATTTTGCGGTTGCCGCGCTGGTTCAACCTGTGCTTCGGTCGTGGCCCTGACGACGCATCGACCGGGGCGGTCGCGTTGTAGGTCGCGAAGTGGCCTTTGGTCGGGAACCGGCCGATGTCGCCGGTGTAGCCAATGATGATCGCAGCACAGATCGGGCCGATCCCGACGATCTCGGTGAGCGTCGTCCCGGACGCGACCACCGCGTGGTCGACCCGCTTCTTCGATGCCTTCAACGCGACATCGAGTCTGGCGATGTCTTCAACGAGTTCGTTCGCGATCATCACCCGATGCCGCGTCACCTGATCGGCGACGCTGACACCGTTGAGCAGGGTGTTCGCCTTCGTGACCGTGATCTCAGAGCTGATCCCTCCCGGCTCCAACTCGAGCAGCAACGCATGCAGGCGGGTGCAGTGCTTGTTGCGCAACCGCGCCATGTCACGATGCCGTTTCGCGAGGAGCCGAAGCACTCGGGAGTGGTCATCGGGCCGCACGAGCGACAACCGATCCGATCGCATCGCCGCGATCGCGACCGAGCGGGCGTCGTTCGGATCGTTCTTCTGCGAGCGCTCCGAGCCCAGCACCCGAACACGCGCAGCGAGCACTGGTGGCACGTCGAACACCACCTCGCCGGCAGCGACGAGCTGCTGGGCAACGAGATAGCCAAGCCCGTTCGCGGACTCGACCGCCCACTCGCGTTTGGTGAACCCGTCGGCCCATGCTCGGAGTCGTTCGGCCTGGCGGCTTGACGCTCGAAGCTGGAACTTGTCGACAACGTGTTCGTTGTCATCAACTGCAACCGCGGTGTGGGTTGCTTTGTGGGGATCGATACCGATCATGGTCATGGCAGATGCCTCCTTGGTAAGTGGTGAAACCGAGGTGGGCACTCCTGATTCGGGTCGATGTGTTCTCGCCTCTTTCGAGCCACACCACGGTCAGATGACCGACCGGCGGACAGTTCGTTAGAAAGCCAACCCGAACGAGCGGCAGGCACATCGAGAGCCCACCAGCCGGATCATCAGAACGCTACGGAACCACCGCAACGCACCACCCATCATCAATCAGGCACATCTCCGAGCGGTCACCTGCTCCAGAACGTGCCGAGGACTTCCGGATACGCGACACGGTGGGTTCGCTCGCTGTCGGGCCGGGACGGCACCGAATCGCGGTGCGATGACCTTCCTCGGCCCGATCGGTTACTCGGGGAGAAGCTCGTGTGCGAACTCAGCGAAGAGGTGTGTCCTGTTGTGGATAGAACTTCTTGGTGATGTAGTGCTGCTGCAGGATCCGGAGCAGCGTCTGGAAGATGTAGTAGACGACGAGCGCGGTCAGGAAGAAGACCTGGAAGACGGCGAACACCACCGGCAGGTATTGCATCAGCTTCTGCTGCGTCGGTGACATCGTCGGGCTGATCGACGCCCGGGCAGCAACCATGCGCTGCTGTCCGAAGTAGAGACCGCCGAGCAAGACCACCAACAGGACGTAGATAATCCCGGTCACCGCGTTGTCCTGGATCGCCTCGAACGGCGACAGGCTCAGGTCGAGCCCCCACTCGCGCATCTCGAACTTGCCGTACAACGACTCGAACAACCCCGAATCGACAGCGAGGTAGCGGGGGATGAATCCGCCGATCTCGTCCTCCCGCCCGAGCACCGCGAACGTGGTGTTGGCGATCGGCTCGGCGCTCCCGCGTGGTGCGTAGGTCAAGCCGCGGAGCACGCGGAACATCACGATGAAGACCGGGATCTGCACGACGATCGGCAAACACGACGACATCGGGTTCACCTCGTGCTCTTGGTAGAGCTTCATCATCTCTTCGTTGAGCTTCTGCTTGTCGTTGCGATGCTCGTTCTGCAGACGCCGCATCTCCGGCGAGATCTTCTGCATCTCGAGCATCCCCTTCGTGCTCTTCAACGTCAACGGGGTCGTGATCGCCATGACCACCACCGACATCAGCGCAATCGAGACGATGTAGTTGTTGGTCGCTCCATAGAACCAGGAGAGCAACGCGGCAGGGATCTCAAACATGATCAGCAGGTCTCGTGCGCCAACCACACTACGAACTCACCAAGAAGCAGCCGCCTCCACCCACCGACGAGACGGCTGCGCTTCGTGTAGCGAACGTCGTAGAACGTCGTCCTCGGCTTCGGATGGCCGCCGGCGACGGTACCGACTGACCGTTCGGACCTGAACGACATCAGGCCGAACTGCCGGCTCGGCCCGCACATATTCCCGGCCGCACAACCACCACGAAGCAGCGCAGATCGGCACGTACGCGAGCGGCCACCCGCTCGAGAACATGCGGATGGCCGGTCCAGGCCCGTGACCCGTTAAAGGACGCTCTCCGCTGCCGGATCTGCTCGGCCAGATGGCCACCGCGGCGTGGTGATCATCGAGCACTGCATAAGGGCCGATACGTGCGGGTCGCTCTCACCGTGGAGTCGGGTGACGGCGCTCGCGTTGTGTGCGAATCACTCGCGTCCACAGGCGATCGCGTTGGCGGCCATGCGGGTCACGCAGACCGCTGGATCGACCTCGGCGTGTCGGCGACGCAGAACTGAGCGGAGTGGTCGACGGAAGCGGCCGCCTCAAGCCAGGGTGAGCAGAACATCGGCACGCGGGTCCAAGCTCCCGCCGATCGATGTCGCCGCCGGGGTCACCGACGCTGCCGGTACTCTCGGTGGCGATCGATCGACGGCTGCCAGGAGGCAACGATGGGCCTGTTCCACAATGATGATGAGCCGCATCGCCGGTTCAAGATGCAGCAGAAGTTGGTCAGCATCGGTGACGACTACTGGATCGAGGACGACGACGGGCACCGGGCCTACAAGGTGAACGGCAAGGCGGCTCGCAAGCGGGAGACGTTCATCCTTGAGGACCTGCACGGCCACAAGGTGGCGAAGATCCAGGAGAAGGCGCTGTCCGTGCGCAACAAGGTCAAGATCGACCTCGATGTCGGTTCGGCGACGGTCAAGAAGGCGATCGTCGGCGTTCGAGACCGCTTCGAGATCGACATCGACGATGGTCCCGACCTCAAGGCGCACGGCAACTTCGTCGACCACGAGTACAAGATCGAACGCAAGGGCGACACGATCGCCGCGATCTCCAAGAAGTGGTTCCGCGTCAGGGACACCTACGGCATCGACGTCTACGACGAGAACGCCACCGTGCTGCTGCTGTCCATCACCGTCGCCATCGACGCCCTCGCCAACGACCTTCTCTGACGGATCGGTCCCGCCGGTTGGGTTCTCGTGATGGCTGACCCGCCACCCACTCCGATTCGGTTGGCTTTCTCGGTGCATCGGGAATCGGTGGAGCGATCACAAGCCGATCGTGGTCGAGCAGGCCAAGACGATCCTGCCGCCGGTCGATGAGTTCTTCGATTTGATGTGGATCGCCGACCACTTCTACGGGCTGGCCGCGGATCGATCGTGGCGACGTACAGCCCGTGGGCGGTCACGACCGTCGGTGACTCCTCGGCCTTGGGTCGACCCTCGCCGGACGGGGCCTCCGGCACACGTCTGAATCGCACCCAGTTCGAACCCGGCTTGGCGATGCCGACGGTCGGTCCCTGACGTTCGGCCCTGGCACGGGAGCGCGCTCGGCGCGACCGTGAAGAGGAAGCTGAAGGAAGGTGTCATGCGCATCCTGCGAGTGGGCCTCGTGCTCGGAATGCTGGCCGCCGCGTCGGCATGCGGGAACGGCGACGACACGGCCACGAGCACGGACCCGACCACGCCGACTTCGACGACGATCACGAGCGAACCGCCCGTCACGACAGCGCCGAGCACCGAGTCGGTCGCAACGACCACGACCGAATCGCCGGACACCACCGAACCCGCCGCGACCACGACGCCCGCCTCGACCGCACCGGTGTCGACACCCGCACCCACCACGCCAACGACCAACCCGACCCTCGTCGATGTGCGTATCTACCTCCTGCGTGGCGAACGGCTCGCCGTCACCCACCGGCAGGTGGAGGGCCCCGCCGTCTTGCGCAACGCCTTGGCCGAACTCCTGGAGGGGCCCACCGACAGCGAGCGCGCAGCCGGGCTCCACACCGAGATTCCCGACGGCACGACGCTGCGCGACCTGAAGCTCGCCGACGGGCTCGCCACGGTCGATCTGAGCCGCGACTACGAACGCGGCGGCGGCACGCTCTCGATGACCGCCCGGTTGGCACAGGTGATCTTCACCGCTACCCAGTTCGACAACGCCGACGAGGTGCTGTTCTGGCTCGACGGCGCCCCCGTCGAGTTCTTCGGCGGTGAGGGCATCGTGCTGGGCGACGCCCAGCAACGGCGAGACGTCGACTGGGCGTTGACCAAGGGGATCATCATCGACACACCCCTGCCGGGAGCCACCGTGACCAGCCCGATCACCGTCACCGGCGAAGGAGACGTGTTCGAAGCCGACTTCCCGATGGAGGTCAGGCGCAATGGCGAGCGGATCGGTGACGTCGTCATCGTGTTCGCCGGAGCCTGGGGCAACTGGGCCGACTTCGAGACGACGATCTCGGTCGACGCGCCAGCCGGCCCGATCGAACTCGTCGCCCTCAGCCCTGTGGGCTGCACGCCGGACAGCGAGCCCAACTGCCCGATGGACCTCGAGACCATCGTCCCGCTCACCCTCACGGGCTGACGTCCCCGTCCGCGGTTTCGTGGGATCATCACGGTCGCACGCGACGAGGTACTGCAACGATGCCAGTCGGTCCTTCCCCGGGTGGAGCGACCTGACCGTCGCCGATGTCGAGTTCGACTCCGTCAACCGGACCAGCCACGCCGACGATGAAATGGGCAGCGGACTGGCCGATCAGAGGTAGGCGAACGCGCCATATCGACGGTCGAGTCTTCCCGACGGACCCGTCCGAGAACGGCACGAATGCGAGCGATCACATGCGCGAGAACGCGCGTCGGCTGCAACGGACGGCAACCACTGCCGAGAGCCGATCATCGTGCCGGATCACGCATAGGTGGAGTCGGCTTGGCGAGGTGTCGTTTCCGGACTGTCGCCTGAGGTGTGGCCTGGATTGGGCGGCGGCTTCTTCGCGAGGTGCGCCAGAGGACCACGTCAGCGGGGCGCGCTACACGCCCGTGCCTCACGGCGTCCCGAACCCCTGTCCGGCTGTAGCGCAGACGTCGGGACGATGCAATGATGGCCAGAAGCCAATCCCAACGAGGAGTTCACAATGAGTCTCACGAAGATCATCGAGGTCGTCGGCCGGTCATCAGAGAGTTCTGACGCTGCCGTCAAGAACGCGCTCGCTGAAGCAAGCAAGAATCTGCGCGATGTGAAAGCGCTCGATGTCGTGTCGATCGGCCTTCGAGGCGACAACCTCGACGAGTGGGGTGCCCTCGTACGCATCTCGTTCCTTGTTGACAACGTCAACGATTGACCGCGACGCGCCCACCCTGCCCGACACCACGTCTTCGCTACAAGATGAGACGTTCGCGCGGAACTGGGCGCCAACGACGACAGCCGAATGATGACAACGCCGGGGAACGTGACTGATCGGCCCGTTGCGGGCCGATCAGGTCCCCTCGACGCCTGATCTCAGGCTGGTCTGCCCGGCTTCGCTCAGCGGATAAGTCGCGGTGATGTCCGAGGCTGGTCCGGCCGACATGTTGCCCTCCTCGATGTCCTTTCGATCATCTTGGCGGAGCGCGGTGATGTCTCCCAGGGCCGGAGGTCAATGGGAGCGCGCCAGATACTCGATGGCGGAACAGTCCGTTCGCCACAGTTCTCAGCGGACCACGCATATCAACGCCGAAGGCGCCGCCCCGAACCCACTCCTGATCGGCACTTGAGGGCGGGTAGAACCGCTCGGTATCGCGACCCAAGCGGCCTACTGTCGCGATGATCCACCTCGACCCAGCACTCGACGGGCGCCCAGGGCAGGTGTTGATGGCCGACAAGGGCTACCGCTCAGCGACGTTCGAAGCTGAACTCAACAACCGAGGCATCACCCTGATCCGGCCCAAAGTGCGTTCGGAGAAGACCGAGCGGCCCCTCACCACGTTCCTGAAACCGTTCCGCCAGATCATCGAGTCGGTGAACCAGACGTTGAAAGCCCAACTCGACCTGGAACGCCACGGCGGCCGCAAACCCGCCGGCGTGTGCGCCCGCGTCCTGCAACGCCTCCTCGCGCTCACCGCCGCGATCTGGCACAACGAAACCAGCAACATCGCCGGCCCCGCACGATCACTCCTTGCCTACGACCACTGACCCACCGACCCCTTGGAACCAATCATCTAGGGCAGTCCCAGACTTGGTTGGTCAATTCCAACGACTGGGGACCTGGGCGGTACATGTGGTCCAAGGGCCTTCTCGACGAGCTGGCTCCACTGGCGGATGGCGGGGGTGTCGGAGCGGTCGAGGGTCAGGGCGACCTGGAGTCGATCGAGAGCGGCCGCTTGGTCAGGCGCAACGACAAACAAGGCGTTGCGGTCTCGTCCTCGTGTGGCGCCGACGTAGAGGGATCGGTGCGTCGTGGCATCGGTGACGAGCGTGATGCTCTCGTCGACTGTGATGCCCTGCGCTCCGTACTCGGTCGTGGCGTAGCCAAGTTGAACGTGCTCGCGCACATAGTCGGCGGGGACGTCGACGCGTCGATCGCCGACGGCGAGCACGATCGAGCCGTCGGCTGCGATCGATTCAATCGTCCAGCGCTCGCGGTTCTTGACGTGGTCGCCATCGGCTGAGCGCAGCGTTCGGTCGTTGCGTCGGGTGATGACGACATCGCCGACGAATGCGACCCCGGTCGAGATGTCGGCATAGCGGTCACGTCTCAACTCCCGATGCGTCAGTCGTTCGCGCTGGATGCGCCGATTGATCTCGTCGACGTCCTCGTTGCGGGTCGCTGTGATCGCGAGGTCGACGCCTCGCCGATTGCAGTCGATCCAGTGGGCAGCGGCCGTCGCGTGGAGGTCGGTCAGTTCCGCAGCAACGACTCGGCCGTGGTCGGCGTAGTCGTCGATCGCAGTCGGGTCGCCCGCACGTAGTCGAAGGGTGACGTCGGCTTCCCAGTCCTGTGTGAAGCGATGGAGTTGATCGAGATGGACGGTGCGGCCGGTGTCGCACAGGTGGGTGAACATTCCGCCCCGACCGACTGCGCCGAGTTGGCGGGGATCGCCGACGAGAACGAGCCGCCATCGGTACTCGTCAGACAACTCGACAAGAGCGTGGAGGTCGGGAGTGGCGAGCATCCCAGCTTCGTCGATGACCACGGTCGCTCCGTTTGGAACCGAGACGAGGTTCTGGCCGGTCCGATGGTCGTGCAGGAGTTTGGCGACGGTGTCGGCTGGCATCCCGGTCTCGACGGCCAGGACGCGCGCCGCTTTCGCCGTTGGAGCGAAGCCGATGACCGTGCGACGGTCGGAAGCGAGCCGGTCGACTGCCGCTCGGAGCATGGACGTCTTGCCGGCGCCTGCGGGGCCGACGACGAGGACGAGGCGGTCTTCACCGGCCACGGCTTCGGCGGCGGCGAGTTGGCCGTCGTCGAGCGATGGCACGTCGACCGGCACGGTGGTTGGCACCTCGGTCTGCGCCTCGATCGCCCACGAGATGATCCGGTCCTCCTGAGCCAGGACGTGGTCGCTGGTCGCATGCGAATCGGTCGGGTCGGACCAGATCGAGCGCCGATCACTCGCGCGAATGGCGGCGTCTCGCATCGGTGGGTCGATACTGCGCGACGCGGCGATCACTTCGCTTGCGAGCAGGTCGATTGATTGCGCCCAGGCTCGGCCGTCGCAGTCGATCGGTGGTGTGGTGTTGTCCGCGAGGTGGCGGATGACGTCGAGGTGCTGCCATGTCGATCGCTGCTCGGCGAGGCTCGCCATCACCTCCTCCGGTTTCGGCAGGATGCCGGGCGGGCGGCGAGTAGCTGCGGCTCTCGTCATCCCCGCGATGAGGTCGGTGGCGTCGAAGCCGATGGCCGCCGCTTCTGCTTCCCAAGCGACTCGTAGCTCACTGGCGGTCAGGCCGGTCTTGTCGTCGCGGGTGTCGGCCGCCACCTCGCGCTCGATCGCCGACCGTTCGTAGCGGGACGGTTCTCGACCCTCGACCGCTCGGAACTCATCCATGCGGTCGTCGAGTTCGATGCTGATCGTTTCAGCTCGCTTGGAGAACAGGTCGATGAGCGGCGTCGGCATGCCAGCGATTTCGGCCTGGCCATTGACGACCTCGACCCAGGCGACGCCGTAGCGGCGGGTCACTTCGGCGCGGAGCGCCGCTTGGTACATCCGCCCGAAGGTTGACTGGTGCTTCATCAGGTTGCGGGCGTCAAGAGCTCTCCATCGACCGTCGGCAGTGCGAACCTTCGAGGAGATGACGACGTGGGTATGGAGTTGAGGGTCGTCGGCGCGGCTCGTCGACTGCCGGAACACAGCAGCGACGAGGCCCTCAGTGTCGAGGTACATCCGCGACCCATTCGAGCGGACACGGGTCGTAGCGGCCCGCCGTTCGATCGCTTCGATCGCCGCCGCCACGGCGACGTCGTGACACTCGGCAACACCCTCGTCGCCGGTGAGCGCCCACCACACCGACAGCGCTTCGGCGCGGAAAACGTCGGATCGAATCCGATGACCGACGACACCTTCTTGCCGGTGGCCGTCCGCCGCGTCGTGAACATCGCGCCGAGCGTCTGCCCGCTGATCGGATGAACTCCGTCAAGGACTCGTTCGAGGTGCCACGGGTCGACCTCGCCTCGCAGGCCGAGACTGGCAGCGCCCTTCCCGATCCAGACTCCCGGCCGCTCCCCCTTCGCCTTGGTGAGGTAGTCGGTGAGATAGCGGACGACGGCTCCCGATGCGCCGTGGTGGACTGCCCTCACCCGGAACACGTCAACCTCCGCCCGGCCGCGGGCAACTGTCTTGTGTTGATTTCGGGAGTTGGTTTGAGATGGTTGGTGTTCATCGTGGGGAGGGGTCAGATGGTGAACAGTGTTGGGGTGCTGTTCGGTTGGTCTGATGGGTGAGTCGGTGTGGTGGTGTTCGACTCGGTAGGGGTGGTGAAGCTGGTGGTAGCTCCGGTTGTGGAGTGATCGAGGTCGTGGCTTGCGGTTCTTTGGTCGGCGTCGTCGTGATGGACCAGTGGCCACGGGATCGGTGCACCGGTGATCTGCTCGAGGTCGTGTCGGCGGAACCGGATCTGACGTCCGATCCGGACGCAGGGAATGCCGTCTTCGCCGTCGGTCGTCAAGAACCGTTTCGCCGAGTCGTAGATGTTCGACCGCCCGATGCGCAGCACGAGTCGCGCCTCGTCCGCCGTCAACAGCGGCGGTGCCTGGATGTAGATGTCGGCTGCGGTCATGGGCTCACTGCTCACCCTCCCGACCCACCGGCGAGACGGTCGGTCGTTACACCGAACGACGAACGCACGGGTGCGTCGAACGGAGGCGACACCTCTACGAAGGCCTCACGAGATGGCTGTGCGTTACACATCGCATCTCGCCGACGACGTCCACGTCCTGGCGATCCGGAAGCGGCGTGTGAGTAACATGAAGTCCATGAGCGATCTCGCACAAGGCGACAACGACGGACCGCAGGGCCTGTCAACGCTTCCTCGGGACCTGACCGAGGAGGAGCTCCGTCGCGCTCCCGTGCTGGCGTCGGCAGATCTCCTGATCATGGACGACCTCACCGAAGACGAGTTCGAAGCGTTTGACCGCGCCGTCCATTCGTGAGGATCGTCGTCGATACCGGCGTCTTCAGCGCTTCGCTCGACCCTTGGCGGCGTCTCGAGGTTGCTTCGCACGTCAGGCACCTCGACGGCAATCAGCTGTTCCTCGCTGCAGCGACGGTCGCCGAACTTCGGTTCGGAGCCTTGCTTGCGGAGTGGGGGGAGCGGCGTCGTGAGCTCTTGGAAGCGCGCATGGCTTCAGCGACGGTCATCCCCGTCACCGACTCACTCCTCACGACCGTCGCCGAACTCCGGTTGGCGTGTCGATCAGCGGGTCATCCGCTGAGCGACCGCGTCCACACGAACGACCTCTGGATCGCTGCCAGCGCTGTTCACATCGATGCTCCGATCGTGAGCGCGGATGGGATCTTCCGTGACGTGCCGGGCCTCCGGCTACTGACCTGAACGCTGCGACGCTCAGTCGCCGAACAACCCGGCGATCTTGTCGGCGCTGTCGCGTCGCACGGCTTGAGGGACGTGGCTGTAGGTGTCCAGGGTGACGGCGATCGCCGAGTGGCCGAGCTGTTCTTGCACGACCTTCGGGTGCACACCTGCTTCGAGCGCACGTGACGCCATCGTGTGGCGGAGGTCGTGGAGCCGGATCTTCGGCGCACCCGTTCTCTTCAGCACCTCGTCGAACAACTTGGTGAAGCGTTGCGGATGGATCTCGACACCTGCCTCGTCGACGAAGACGTAGCCGCTGTCGGTCCAGTCGGGCCCCAGCGCCATCCGTTCCTTCCGCTGGCGCTGGAGGTGACCTCTCAAGGCCGCGACCGTCGCCGGTGCGAGCAGCAGTTGCCGCTGGCTCTTTGCCTTGGGTGTCGTGATCACCACGGTGTAGTTGGCAGTCGTGCGCTGCTGGGCAACGGTGAGCGTCCCAGCGTCGAGATCGACATCTCGCCAGCGCAGGCCGGCCAGCTCACCGCGACGTAGCCCTGTATGCAACGCGAGCGTCCAGAGTCCGACCAGTCGCTCTTCGGCGATCGCGTCCAGGAATCGCTTGGCTTCCTCGGCCGACCAGACCGTCAACTCCTTCGTTTCCCCCTTCGGCACGCGGGTCGCCGCAGCAGGGTTGCTGACGATCAGGTTCCAGCGAACTGCGTCGGCGAGCGCACGTCGCAGAATCCGGTGAGCAAGCTTGACCGAGGCGACGGCGAGCGGCTGCCCATCCTGGCGACCGTCGGTGAGCAGCTTGCCGTGCCAACGCTTGATGTCGAGCGGCGACAAGTCCGTGAGCCGCTTCGAGCCGAGGTACGGGTTGATGTTGCGACGGATGATCTGGCCGTAGTTCGTCCACGCCGTCAGCGCCAGTTCGTGACGTGCTCCCTCGTGCCACTCGTCGAGGAACTCGCGCACGGTCGTGCGAGATGGCGGCGAGTAGTTGCCGCGTTGCGTGTCGGCGAGTGCTTCGTTGAGCGCGGTCTGCGCTGCCTTCTTGGTGCCGAACCCACCGACTTCGCGTTGGCGTCGGCGACCTCGATCATCGAGGCCTGCGTCGATGCGGTAGCTCCACGTTCCACCGTCGGTGCGGGGTTTGCGGACGCTTCCCTTCATGCCGAAACGGTACCGCGTTTCACAAAGGCACGTGGGCAATCCGTGGGCACGGAGCGAGTTCGCTCACCGGCGCTCTGGCTCGATCAGGGCGATACGCTGGTGTTTTGTTGGAGCCGGGTGCGAGAGTCGAACTCGCCACCACATGATTACAAGTCAAGTGCTCTACCAACTGAGCTAACCCGGCGAGGCGCGTCAGGCTATCGACCCAGACGCGGCTCACTGCAGTGGGATGTCGTCGGTCCAGTACTCGAGTGCGAACGTCACGATGATCCGGTACTCGAGGCTGGTGGCCGCCCATGCATCCGGATACGCGGACTTCGATCGGTCGTAGCCGACGGTGCAGGCGATGAGTGACATCGACTCTCCGCTCGATCGTCTGGGTCGCGGCCAGGATCTGAGCGTTGCTGCTCGAGGTGAGGTCACGGCGGTTGTACTTGTAGACGTAGGTCCGCTGGTCGGTCGTCGAGACGTAGATCCGATCGCCGCCCTTCAGGTCATCGACGAAGTACAACGGACCGCCGTAGTCGGTGCGATGACCGAACGTTGCGATGTTCTGGCTGTTGTTCCCGACGTAGCCCGTGCCGGTCCAGTGCCAGATCTTGCCGGTGTTGACCGTCGCAGCGGAGTCCGCCCCCGCCGCCACGCTGCGCCCGCTGTTCATCCGGCTGATCGACGGCGCGATCATCCAATACGGCGGAGGGATCGCGGGCGGTGCCGGGTCCGGCGGTACCGGCTTGGTCACCCCGCCACCCGAGCCCTTGTAGTAGCCGACGAGGTCGGCGATGACGTCGCCGCCCTTGCTCGAAAACACCTCGAGCCCCGCCGTACTGATGCGGCTCACCACATGGTTGGCGACGGTCTCGTTCGGGCCCGGCACGTTGAGGCTCGACGTCAGCGGGACTGCCCGACCGGGTCTGCGCCGCGTTCACCGAGAAGAACCCGCGGGCCATCGTCCGTGCAGCGGTGACGTTGAGCACCGCGGTGCCCGCATCGTTGCGGTAGGCCGCCGGCATGGCAAAGGCCCGGGTCCACCCCGGCCACAACCGCTTCTTGCCGGCGTGCCCCTTGCGGGTGTCCATCAGTCGCACGGGCGTGACGGGGACGAACAGCCCGCTCGACGACGAGTTGTCGTCCGGCCCGGTGAAGTAGCCGGTGACGTCGACGATCACGTGCGCGCCGTTCTCGACGAACACGTTGAACCCGATACGCCCCCCATCGTTACCCAGCTTGACGATCGCGCCGATCGCCCGGTTGACCCCGGGTCGCACGTTGAGCGACGACGTCGGCGGTTTCGACTCACCGAAGGGGTACGCGGTCAGATACCCCTGGCCACTCGGAGCCGCCGCTGTCAGGTTGATCGAGACCGCGATCGCGTCGCTCGTCAGCCCGGCGCTGCCCTTCAACGAGGTCAGGTCGACCCGCACGTTCGAGTTCCGACCCGGCTTGCCAGCCTGGTTCCGCGTGTCGATGACACGGCGCAGGGCGATCTCCCGGTAGCGACCGTCCTTCGAGCGGCCGCCGTCGGCGGGCACGTACACGCCGGCGAGGTCGAGCGACGATGTCGGCCGGCTTGTTGGCGAGGATGTCGACGCCGCCGTTGCCGAGCTGCACCGTGACGAGGTTCGGGGCCGCGGCGTTGCGCGACGGCATGTTCACGCTCGAGGTCCCGGGCCACGTGGATCCGGCGGGGTACGCCGACAGGTAGTTGCGGCCCGTGGTGCGATTGATCCCGACCACGGTGAACACCGCCGCCGTGGCGTCAGCAGGGACCGTGACACCGCCGATGGTGCGACCTGCGATCTGCACGCGCGTGACCTTGCTGCCGACCCGCGTGAAACCGAAGTTGCGACCCGCGCCGGGGCGTGTGTCGCACAGGCGCAGCGGGGTCAACGCGACGTAGCGCGAGGGCGCCGCAGCGGCCGCGACGGGCGACGACATCGCGGCGATCGACGCCGCGGTGGTTGCGACAGCAGCTCCACCGACGATGAAGCCGCGACGACCGAGCGGTTGCCCGACGACGTCGGGCGCGAGGACGCCAGCCGCACTGCGCGGTTGATCGAGCGTCAGGCGTTGTCACGTGTTCGACCATGGGGACAAATGCTACGTCAGGCGAGAGCGAACCTGGGTGACTTGATAGGTGGAAAGTGCTGCTGCGGCCGAAACATTCAGTGAACTGACACCGCCGAGCATCGGAATCGACACCACGGCATCGCAGCGCTCGCGGGCGAGACGCGAGAGTCCGGCGCCCTCCGCGCCGAGCACGAGACAGATCGGCTCGACGGCGAGATCGCCGAGTTCGAACAGGCTGCGGTCGGCCGAATCGTCGAGCCCGACGATCCAGATCCCGTGCTCCTTCATCTGCTTGAGGACCGCCGGCAGACCCGGAACCAGGGCGATCGGAACGAATTCGACCGCACCGGCTGCCGCCTTGGCCACCGTCGGTGTCACGTGCACCGCCCGGTGACGCGGGAGCAGCACACCGCTGACACCGGCCCCGTCGCAACTGCGGATGATCGCTCCGAGGTTGCCCGGATCGGTCACCCCGTCGACCGCGACGAGGAACGGCGGCGTCGTTCCGTCGCCGCGCAGCATGGACCCGAGGTCGGCTTCGGGGAGCTCGGCCGCTTTGCCAACACGCCCTGTGGCGCTTCGCTGCGCGCCTCGCGTTCGAGTCGGCTCTTCGCGATGTAGACCACGGGGACCCGCTGGGAGTTGGCGATCGTGACGATGTCGTCGACGCCGGCGTCGCCCTCCAGTTCGGAGCTGATCCAGATCTCGTGGACCTTGCGTCGGCCGGCGATGAGCATCTCGCGGACGGCTTGGCGGCCTTCGATCTGGCGGCCGCCGAGTCCCTTGGGTGCGCCTGCCGCGCCCGCCGGTCGGTCCGGACGTCCACTCCCGCGTTGACCGCCACGCTGCCCCCCGCCGCGTTGTCCACCGCCTTGTCCAGCGCCGCGCGGCGAACCCCCACGGCCCGACCGCGATCCGCCTCCCGAGTTCCGTCGTGGTCCCTGCCGGCTCATCGTTCCTCCGTTTCGCTGCGGCGTCGCACGAGGAGCGCGGTTGCGAAACACGCGATCCCCTCGTCCCGACCGATGGCACCGAGTCGCTCGGCGCGGTTTCCCTTGATGCTCACCGGGGCACCGACGATTGCGGCGAGATTCTGCTGCATCTCGTCGCGCCGGGGCGCCAGCTTCGGTCGCTCGCACACCACAGCACAGTCGATGTTCGCGATGTCCCAGCCGTCGGCGGCGACCAGGCCGACCACGTGCGCCAGCAAGGTGAGCGAATCCGCTCCCTTCCACGCCGGGTCGGTGTCGGGGAAGTGCATCCCGATGTCGCCGAGGCCGGCCGCGCCGAGCAGTGCGTCGCTGCACGCATGGGCGATCGCGTCGGCGTCGCTGTGCCCGTCGAGGCCGCGCTCGCCGTCGAACACACAGCCCGCCAGCACCAGCACCCTGTCGGGGTCGTCGGTGAAGCGGTGGACGTCGAAGCCTTGCCCGACGCGCAGGTCGTTCGCGTTCATGGGGCAGCCTGTCCGGCGAGCCTGCGGCGGGCCCATTCGAGGTCGCCCGGTTCGGTGATCTTGCGGTTGTCGGTCTCGCCACGTACCACGACGACCGTGCCGCCAGCGGATTCGACGAGCGCCGCGTCATCGGTCGCGTCCGACCCGGAATCGTGCGCGGCACGTAGCAGATCGGCACGGAAGGCCTGTGGCGTCTGGACCGCGACGAGACGTGCGCGATCCGGCGTCTCGACGACGCGTCCCCATCCATCGCTCGCGGCGTCGACGGGCCGGTCGATCGTCTTGATCGTGTCGGACACGGCAACTGCGGGGATCGCAGCATCGGCGCCGTCCAACACCGCGTCGATCACGCGTCGATAGATGGCGGGCGACGCCAGCGGACGGGCCGCGTCGTGAACGCAGATCACGTCGGCCGATGCGGGCACGGCGGCCAGGCCGGCACGGACCGAAGCGCTGCGTGTTTGGCCACCGGCCACTCCCCCTTCGCGTTCGACGTCGGCAGCGGGCACCACCAGGATCACCCCGTCGGTGCAGGCTCCTGCGACGTCGCGTGAGACGTCGATCACGCGTCGGTGATCCACGGCTTCGTACTGCTTCGGTCGCCCGAATCGTTGTCCGCTTCCGCCGCCGACGATGATGGTCCAGACGGTCGCAGAGCGACCCGCATCCGACGGGGCGCGCGACGACTCGGCCACCGATGTCGGATCACCTGGGGTTCGGGCACGCTCCACGCTGGCGGAGGGTAGTACCGTGACGGACGTCATGGCCCACGAAGAGATCCTCTCCCGCACCGACTTCTTCGCCGATGCGCACCCCGACGCACTCCGCAATGTGGCGGCTGCGGGACACGAACGGCACCTGATCCGGGGCGATGTCCTGTTCAATGAGGGTGATCCTCCCAACGCGCTCTATCTCGTGGTGCGGGGCCGGCTGGCAATCGCCATCGCGAACCCGATCGACCGACGCGAGAGCGTGGTCGCGTTGATGGAGCCCGACGACCTGTTCGGCGAGATGGGCATGCTCGACGACGGACCGCGCTCTGCGATGGCCCGCGCGCTCGAGCCCACCACAGTGCTCGAGATCCCGTTCGAGCCGGTATTGGCGATGTTCGACGAGTATCCGAAGCTGCTGTGGAACGTCACCCGGCTGCTGGCGCAACGGATCCGAGTGACCGACGAGGCGCTTGCCGATTCGGTGTTCCTCGACGTCACCGGGCGGACCGCCAAGCGGCTCCTGGAACTCGCCGACGGCGAGGATCAGTTCACTCTGCCAGTCACGCAGGAAGAACTGGCGGGAATGGTCGGCGCGTCGCGCGAGCGCGTGAACAAGGCGATTGCCAGCTTCATCCGACTCGGCTGGCTCGAGCAGCAGGATCGCACCTACAAGATCGTGCAGCGCGATCGCCTGGAGCTGCGTGCACGCTGATCACGAGCTGCGTGCACGCTGATCACGAGCTGCGTTCACATATCGACAAGTTTCGATGAATACATATTGACGTTCATCGATATGACGGGTACCGTGCCCGTATGCGCCTCCAACTTGCCCTCAACGTCGCCGACCTCGATGCCGCCGTCGACTTCTACTCGAAGCTGTTCGACGCCGCTCCCGCCAAGACCCGGCCGGGCTATGCGAACTTCGCGATCGTCGATCCGCCACTCAAACTCGTCCTGTTCGAGCGGCCCGACGCCGCCGACAGCGACGGGTTCGCCCACCTGAACCACCTCGGCGTCGAGACGGAGACGGCAACCGAGGTGGTGGCCGCCGAGTCACGCCTCATCGACACCGGGATCGACACCACGGGCGTCGACGACACCGTGTGCTGCTACGCGGAGAAGACCGAGACCTGGGTGACCTCGCCCGAGGGTGCCCGCTGGGAGTGGTACGTCAAGACCGGCGATGCCGAGCAACTCGAGAACTCCGTCGTCGCCACACCCACCTGCTGCTGAAGATGTTCGTCGGTGCCAGGGCACCAACGAACATGTGCGTTGGAGGTCTGCGGCTGGCACGATGAGCCGCGATGACCGCAGCGATCACCACGCACGCACTCCGACGATCGTTCGGAGACAACCACGCCGTCGACGGCGTCGACCTCGACGTCCAGGCCGGGGAGATCTACGGGTTCCTCGGCCCGAACGGAGCCGGCAAGTCGACCATGGTCAAGGTGCTCTGCACGTTGATCTCACCGACCGGTGGCACCGCCACCGTGGCGGGCTTCGACGTCGCCACACAAGCCGCCGACATCCGCCTGCGGATCGGCGTTGCGCTCCAGGAAGCGTCGCTCGACCCGAAGCAGACCGGTCGCGAACTCCTGCAACTGCAGGGCATGCTCTACGGCCTGTCGAAGGCGAACATCAAGCGACGGATGGACGACGTGATCGGCCTCGTCGACATCGGCACGGCGATCGACGACCTCGTCGAGTCGTACTCGGGTGGCATGAAGCGGCGCCTCGACCTGGCGATGTCGCTCATCCACAAACCGCAGATCCTGTTCCTCGACGAGCCCGACGACCGGCCTCGATCCGGTCAGCCGCAACGACGTCTGGAACGAGGTGCGCACCCTCAACGAACAGGAGGGGATGACGATCTTCCTCACCACGCAGTACCTCGAAGAGGCCGACGAGCTCGCAGGGCGCGTCGGCATCATCGCCAACGGCCGACTCGAAGCGGAAGGAACACCCGGCGACTTGAAACGCCGGATCGGGACCGACCTGATCGTCGCGAAGATCGACGGCGACCCCGAGGCCGCAGCCGAGGCGGTACGCGGCGTCGACGACATCGAGAGCGTCGAGATCCACGGCGACGAGATCTCGGCATCGACGAGCGACGGCGCCGGCGCGGTCTCCGGAGTCGCCGTCGCACTGAACGGCTCGAACCACCGGGTGACCTCGCTCACCCTGCGCACCCCGACCCTCGACGACGTCTTCCTCGACGTCACCGGCGCGAAGTTGTCGGCGAGTCACGAAACAACCGAGACGATCGGGGAGGCCGCATCATGACCGATACCTCAACCACGACCACGGCGGCCCGCCGTATCGAAGAAGCGCCCCTCGCCCGACGCTCGACGGTCCTCCACGATCTTGCGACGATCGCCAGGCGCGCCTGCCGCAGCGTGTTCCGCGAGCCCGAGTTCTTCATCCCTGCGCTCATTACACCCGTGTTCTTCTTCGTCGTGAACATCGGTGCGCTGCAGGATGTCGCGGAGGGCGGCGCCGCCCTCGCCGGGCAACAGCTCGATTTCAAGGCGTTCCAGTTGCCGGTGGCGATCATCTTCGCCGTCACCGGCGTCTCGCGGGCGAGTTCGCTGGTGATCGACATCCAGGACGGCTACTTCGATCGTCTCCTCCTGACTCCGGTCCGTCGCCCGACACTGCTCCTGGGCCTGATGGCCGCCGACCTGATGGCGGTGATGATGCTTGCGGTTCCGGTCACTGCGCTGGGGTTGATCCTGGGCGTCAGATTCGCGAGCGGAATCCTCGGAATCCTGGTCTTCCTCGTCTACGGCGCGTTGTGGGGGTTGGCCTTCGCCGGATTCCCATACGCGATCGCACTCAGGACCGGCAACCCTGCAGCGGTGAACTCCAGCTTCATCCTGTTCTTCCCCTTCGCGTTCTTGACGACGAGCTTTCTCCCGCAGGAAGCGCTCACCGGCTGGCTCTCGACGATCGCGACCTACAACCCGGTCACGTACGTGCTCGAGGGGTTGCGGTCGCTGATCACCGAGGGCTGGGTGTGGGCTGACCTGGGCAAGGGACTGTTGGCGATCCTCGCGGTCACGGTGGTCAGCTTCGGGCTGGCGAGTGCGGCGATGCGCGGCCGCATCTCCCAGAACTGAGGCGGTCAACCCCGCCCATCCCCGCCCCATCTCCCGTTTGTGTTGCTTTTCTGGCTGTCCGAACCGCCCAAATCGCAACACAAACGGGGGGTGGGGGCGGGGAGATGGGGGAAGGGGTAGAAAACCTGAGTCAATGGTTGTCATGATCCTGAGTCGGGCGCTATCATCTTATGCGTCGGTCGGGGTGCAGGATCCCGGACGACAAGGTTCAACCGCCAGACCCAGTCAAGCAACCCAAGGAGTCACCCAATGCTCGTCATGAACAGCCCTTTCCGTGAATTCGATGCCCTCTTCGACCAGTTCGCCGGCCGCAGCTCCGGCGGGGCCGCCAACGCCATGCCCATGGACGCCTACCGCCGCGACAGCGACATCTGGGTCCACCTCGATCTTCCCGGCGTCGCAGCCGACAGCCTCGACGTCTCGGTCGAGCGCAACGTGCTCACCGTCACCGGCGAGCGCTCGTGGGAACGCCGTGAGGGCGACCAGGTGTACCTCGCCGAGCGCCGCAGCGGCACGTTCCGTCGCCAGGTCACGCTCGGCGACGGGCTCGACGCCGAGGGCATCGAGGCCGACTACACCGACGGCGTGCTCACCCTGCGGGTCCCGGTGGCCGAGAAGGCCCAGCCCCGCAAGATCAACGTGGGAATCGGTTCGACACCGTCGGCACCCGCCATCGAGACCACCGCCGACGCCAACTGACGTCGACGAACACGCTCCCCTGACACCCCCGCGCACGGGCGTCCGGCTTCGGTCGGGCGCCCGTGCCGCGTCCGGGTCAGGTCGCAGCGATCCGGGTGGAAGTGCCGGTCGGACCAGGCGACCAGCACCTCGTCGTCGGCCGACCACTGCGCCGCTCGTCCACCTACTGTCGTCCGTGCCGTCGGAGATCTGCTCGACGATCCACCCGTCGTTCACCGATGCCACCACCCCGAGGCTCGGCGAGACCGGTTCGGCCGGCTCAGTCTGCACTTTGCCCCAGCACCTCCGACGACAGACGCATCAGCGACGCATTCGGATCCGCGCGACCATCGAATTCATGGAGCGAGGTCAGGACACGGCCAACTGGACCTGTCGCAGCGGCCCACCGTCGACGACCCAACCCAGCCCGGGCCGCGCGGGAACGAGCGAGCGCCGTGGGACCTCGGCCGAGAGGAGATCGCCGTCAGGATCGCTCCGCGACGCCATCACGATCCCGCATCGGCTCTTGGCGATCTCGCGGGTCCAGTGTCCGTACGCCCCCCGGACCACATCGGCGCGCGCGCCAGCCAGGACCGTCACATGCGGAAACTCGCCCTTCGCGATCTCCGCGAGCACGCCGGGGTCGTCAACGCGGTGTGCGTCGTCGATGACGATCGCGGTGCGCACGGATGGGTCGAGCACCACGTCGGGATCGACGGGGACGCCGCGCCCGAACCATTCGATGTGGAACGGAACAGCGCGCTGCCGCGCGTCATCCTCCCAGGCGGAGGCCAGCCGCACGAGCGCCGTCGAGACCCCCGTCCGCGGCCCGCCGACGACGAAGGCGTGGTCGCCGTCGACGAGATCGAGGACCGCTGGACCGAGTCCGGCACCGTCGATGCCGACGAACAGCCGGGCCGTTCCCGCCGCCTGCGGGCGCAGGCGTCTCGATCTGGTCGATCCCGACGAGGTCGGGCAGTACTGCGATCGGCGCGGGACCGCCGACGGCGTCTCGATCCGCTCGGGCGGGCAGAGCGGCCAGACCCGCCGCGCCCTGAGCGATCTGTGCCTCGAGACCGGATCCGAGGATGCGGAGTCGCCCCGGCTTGTCGGCAGCGACCGGCGCGGTGCGCAACCCGAAACCGCGGGCGACACCGGGATCGTCGAGGTGGAACAGCCAGCGGTGCGCTACGGGCACCATCGTGATCGCCGAACCACCCTCGTCCGCGATCACGAGTGCGATACCGACCGCCGGCCCGTCGATGACGACTCGCTGGAGCAGGTCGAACGTCGCCTGTCGCTCGATCGAGCCGAGCGAGGCCCGCAGCGACGCGTAGCCGTCGATCATCAGCACCAGATCGGGTTCGGGGTCGGCATCCGCATCGGCGAGCCCCAGACGCCGATCGATCGCGTCGACGAGACGCGCGAGGAGTCGATGCAGCCGCTCATCCTCCGTGAGCCGCACAACACCACCGCAGTGCGCGATCGATGCGAGCGCCGTGAGCCCATCGTCGCCTCGCGCGTCGATGACGTACAGGTGCAGTCGGTCGGGGCCAGCCAGCCCGCAGGTGACTGCCGCAAGAGCGATCATCGTCGACGTCGTCCCGGAGCCGATCGAGCCGATCAGTGCAAGGCTGCCATCGGCGGGTCGCCAGGTGAGCGGCACACGCTGCTGATGCGCCGGATCGTCCACCCAGCCGATCGATGCCGCGCCGGCGACATCCTCCCCGTCGGCGGCGAGATCGTTCTCCGTCCCGATACCGCGGAGCAGGTCGGGGACGAGCGGGAACGGGAGCGGCTCGACCCAGGGACGATGCGGCGCGCGGACACCCAGTGAAGCGGCGGCCTCGACAATCGCCTCCACCGTCACCTCGAGTTCGCTCCGCCCGTCGACCACCTCGGAGTCGCCGGCATCGGTCGCGGCGGATGGACGGTCGGGCCGATCGACGATGATGCCATCGCTCGAACCAGCGACCACCGTTCCAGTGCACCGAGCCGCCTGGAACACGACCAGTTCGTCGGGGCCCAGCCGAAGTGCCGAGCGACCGGGAACACCGCGCGGGAACTTGGCGGGCAGCTGGTCGCCGACCACGTCGACCGCATCGGGTTTGTCGTGCAACCGCAGCGCGAGCCGCAGGTTGGTGTTGGCACGGATGTCGTCGTTGACCACGCCGGCAGGTCGTTGTGTGGCGAGCAGCATGTGGACACCCAGGCTGCGACCGCGCTGCGCAATTCCGACGAGCGCCTTCAGGAAATCGGGAAGCTCCTTGGCGAGCGCGGCGAACTCGTCGATCACCACCACGAGGCGGGCGATCGGTTCGAGCGCTACACCACCGGCCGCCTGGCGGGAGCGATAGTCGGTGAGATCGGACGCCCCGACCGAACGCAGGATCCGTTCCCGTCGATGCAACTCGGCATCAAGACTCACCAGCGCCCGTTCGGCGAGTCCGTCGTCGAGGTCGGTCACGAGTCCGACGGTGTGCGGCAAGTGGGTGCATGCATCGAAGGTGGAACCGCCCTTGTAGTCGACGAGCACGAAGTTGAGGTGCGCGGGACCGACCGACGCCGCCAGGCTCAGCACGAGCGTGCGCAACAGTTCACTCTTGCCCGCACCCGTGGTCCCTGCGATCAGCCCGTGGGGGCCGTCGCGCACGAGGTCGATGTCGACGCGGCCGTCGACGGACGTACCGAGTGGCGCAGCCGGAGCGGGGTCGGACCCGCCGAGCTGCCAACGTCGCATCACGGCCTCGGTCGAGGTGTCGGGCAGCAGCTCCGCGAACGTCACCGAGGCCGGCACTCCTCCGCCGGCGCCGCCGTCGTCCTCCGGATCGACGAGACATGCCAGGCGGCGAGCGACCCGATCCGCGGTGTCGATCGAGATGCCGGCGAATGAGATCGAAACCGCATCGTCGTCGTCGGGGACGTCTCCGCTCCATGACGCGGATCCCGTCGCGCCGACGGTCAGGATTCGTCGACACATCGCCGGCACGGTGGCTTCGGTGTCGACCACGACGAGCGCCGCCGCGTTGGAAGCGGTGATGAAGCGACGAAGCGGGCCGGTCCGGGCGGTGAAGAGGTGTGGCTCATCGGTGACGAGCACGGTCTGGCGCGACGTGTCGACGGAATCGAGGGCGTCACCGAGCGCATCGGTCCGGTCGGTCCGATCGACACAGATCAGCGCCCCGTCGTCGAGCGCTCCATGAGGCAACCAGTCCACCCACCGCCACGCGCGGTGATCGGTCGACACCACGACGAGCTGCCAGTCGGCGGGGCCGATCCACGTCGCGAGCTGCGCGACGATCGAGCGGACAACGGCACGCGAGTGGAGTCGGCCGCCGTGGACCGCGATGGCGTCACCGGGTCGGATCGAGATCGACGAAGCAACACCGCCCAGCCGCGCGCACCGCTCGACGCGTTGGAGCAGCGTGCTGTCGAGCGCGCGCTGATCGGCGATCTCGATCGGCGGGTTCCACCGGTGGGTGCCCGTGCCGACGACCGCCGTCATCGCGACATCACGTGTCGCCGGGGTCACCTGGGCAGCCTCGACGTCGAGGCGCTGTGCGATGCGGCGCTGCCAGACCGACGAGCCACCCTCGAGCACCTCGTCGAGCGTGTCGGCAACCGTCCGATGCAGGCGCCGGTGATGCTCCCGCCGACCCCGGCGCAATGCGTCGACCGCATCGGCGAATGTCTCCATCCGCTCGTCGTGCTCCGCTCGCAACTGTGTGCGCTTTCGGCGCGTGGTCACCAACCCCACGATGAACGTCGTCACCGCCGCGATCACCCCCATCGCCGCGAACAGCATGAACATCGGGTTCCCCATGATCGTGGCGATCACGACCGCGCCGCACGCGGTCACGCCGGTGCCGATCAACCCGGTGAAGGAGGGGCGCTGTGGTTCGACCGGAACGGTCGGCGCGGTCGCCGTCGGCGCGTTCCAGACTGGCGTGTCGAACGGAGCGCGCCACACGACGCGACGCCAGGGGTCGCTCGAGTGCGCTGCGATCGACCCGACCGGCGGTGTCGTGCCACCTCCGAGTATCCGGGCGAGCTCAACGTCGGCGCGACCATCGGCCGACGATCCCGCCAACGTTGCGGACGGAAGTCGTCGAATCCTGATCACACTGGCGCCGAGGGTGAGATGGGTGTCGTCGTCGACGGCCGTTCCCTCCCAGGGAAGCCCGTCGACCCGGATCGGGACGACCCCGGTCAACTGCAGGACCTCCATGCCTCCATTGTCGTGAATGCGCAGGAGCGCATGGTGCGCCTCGATCGCCGGATCGTCGAGACGGACCGCTGCATGCGCGGCTCGTCCGATCAGATGGCGGCCGGCTGGCAGTGACTGCCAGGTCGTGGTCGACGGCCCGGCGACCACCGCGATCTCGGCGAGCGGTGGCTCCGAATGTGCAGCCGTCTCGACGGCCGCGGTCGCGAGGCGGGCGCCGACGCGGAGTTCGTCGATCTCGGTGAGGCGTTCGTCGAGATCGAGCTCACGATGAGCCGTCCACAGCGTCTCGGTGCCGAGGCGTCGGGCGAGCACCCCGACCGTGTCGGCGCGGTCGAGTGCACGCACCGTGAGTCGGTCGCCGTCGGGCCCGACGAGGGCGAGTGGGGGGAGTGTTGATGTGTCCACACCCTTCACGGGGTCGCGAAGAACCCCAGAGGGGAAACGATTTCTGCGCAACGACAGCATGCTCGCCGTGACGCCAAGATCCGCTCCTGACCAGGGGTTGTGAGCGTACGGGAGCCCGCTGTGAACGTTGTGAACCGAGGGATTCTGCGCAGCTCCCGGTTCCTGTGAGTCCTGCTGTGAGGGGGTGACGTCATGGTCGGCTCATGACACCGATCACCACGTTCAGCACCGACCATCCCGCCACCGCCGGCCATCCCGCCACCGCCCGCCAACCCGCCACCGCCGAACAACTTGCCCGGGTGACGGACCGCTCGATGCCGCTGCGACGATCCACCCCGATGCTCGTCGAGCTCGATCGCGAGTGGGATCGGCTCCGACGCCGGCCGACTGCGTTGCGCACGGCGCGGGGGTGGGACGGCGACGAGACCTTCCGCCGCATCGTCGGAGGTGTTCGTACCCTCGACGCGCTGCTTGCTGTGACCCAGCCACATGCTGGCGCGCCGGGGTCGGGCGACGCGATCCTGCGTCGCCTGGTCGAAATCGCAGCTAAGGACGAACTGGCCGGCCGGGTCGTGCTGCAGCGGCTGCTCCCGGGTCTCATCAGCCAGTCGCGCCGGTGGATGGGGTGCGGCGGCGCTACGGAGCCGAGCGACATCGCGATCGGTGCCGCGTGGATGGCGATCCGCGCCTTCGACGTTCGGGCCCGGTCCCGCCACGTCGCTCCGGCGCTGATCGCCGATGCGCTGTGGATCGGCTTCCGGCGCGGTGCGCGCAAGCGAGTCGAATCGGAGGTCCCGGTTCCGGGCAGCGTGCTCGGTGCGCAACCGGCCCCGCCGCATGTCGCCGATCCACTCACTGCGCTCGCCGGCACCATGCGCGCGGCCGCTCGGGCCGGAGTGCGATCGAGCGATCTCGAACTGCTCCGCGCAATCGTCGTCGCTGGAGGACCGTCGCGAGCGGCCCGCGACTGTGCGGTGACGGTTCGCACGATCCGAAATCGACGCGATCAGGCCGCCCGACGGATCCGGCGCGCGCTCGGTCCGGACTGGGCCGATTGGTCCGACCCCCTCGTCGCCGCCTGACGGCCGCCAAGAATGTTGGTGACTTTCGTCAACCGGGGCCGGAACCGCTGTGCCTGCCGTCGACGGATGCGTCTTCGGCCGTAACATGATCGTCATCAACGAGCAACCCCCCGCCCCTTCGCGCGTACCCGCGCCCGCACGCTCCGGCGACGCCGGGGCGGCGAATCGCGCCCCGATCATCGCGGCGACCGCGTTGATCGCGGTGATCGTCGGTGTCGGTGTGGTCGGCGCCACAGGCGGCGAAGAAGCGATCCCGACGACTCCGCCTTCGCAGACCGTCGCCCCGTTCGTTCCCGCGTCGAGTGTCGCACCTCCGGTGACCGACCCCGCGCCGACCTCGAGGGCGGTGGCGATCACGCCGCTCAGCCAGCCACTCTCCGGGGGCATGCAGAGCGACGAGGTCCGTCAGTTGCAGGAACGGCTCGTCGAGCTCGGCTTCGATCCCGGCCCGGCCGACGGCGTCTTCGGGCTGATGACCACCCAGGCGGTGTGGGCGTTCGAAAAGCTCGTCCTCGGCACCCCTCGGAGCGACGCGACCGGACGCATCGATCAGGCGACCTGGGAACGACTGATGGGCGACGTCGCGATCGCCCCGCGACGCCCGACGAACGGTCAGGCCGACCACACCGAGGTGTATCTCGAGGAACAGGTGATGATCGTGTTCCAACGCGACGTGCCGGTGCTCATCTCCCACATCTCAACGGGCGAACTCGACGCCGACGGCCAGCCGGCGGAGTACTGCGAAGAGGCAACGTACGACACCGACGCCCAGGGCCGCGAGCTGGAGGAGCCCGTCACGAAAGCGGTGTGTGCGCTCGCGAAAACGCCCGGTGGCGTGTTCACGTACAAGCGTGAGGTCGAGGGCAAGCGCGTCAGCCCGCTCGGCGGCATGTGGAACCCCGTCTACTTCAACTACGGAATTGCGGTGCACGGCGCCGAAAACGTTCCGCTGGAGCCCGCCTCGCACGGTTGCGTCCGCATTCCGATGCACATCTCCGAGTACTTCCAGGACACGATCTCGATCGGCGACCGGATCCTGGTGTGGAACGGCAAGGACGAGCCCGAGAACGTGTCCGAGCGAAATTCGCTCCCGTCGTTCGACTACGCGGACCCGTCGGCCACGACGACCACGACCACCACCACGACGCTCCCGCCCGAGACCACGACCACGACGGTTGCACTGACGACGACCCCGACCGTCGTCCCGACGACCAGGGTGCCGAGTCAGACGACCACCACGACCACTGTCGCCCCGTCGACCACCTCGTCGACCACCACCACGACCACCACGACGACCACGCTCGTCGCGCCACCGGCCGACGACTGAGCAGCGCGGCGTCGGTCACCGGATCGAGGTGGACCCGACACGTTCGCCCGACATGCGGGAAGATCGACGGATGGCAGAGTTGAATGGACAGGTCGTGGCCGTCATCGGTGGCACGGGCGGGCTGGGTCACCCGATCACCGAGTCGCTGCGCCGGCGGGGTGCAACCGTGGTCACCGCCAATCGCTCCGGAGGCGCGGACGTGCAGCTCGACCTGCGTGACTCGAGAGCCGGAGAGGCGCTCGTCGACTACGTGACGTCGGCGCACCATCGTCTCGACGGCGTGGTCATCGCTGCGGGGATCGTCGCCTTCGGCGACCTGGTCGACACCGACGACATCACGATCGAGGAGCTGTTGCTCACGAACGCGATGGGGCCGCTGTGGCTGGCGAAGCGAGTCGCACCGATGCTCACCGAGTCGCAGGGCTTCTTCGTCAACATCTCCGGCGTCGTTGCCGAAACCCCGATGCCAGGGATGGCCGCCTACTCGGCCTCGAAGGCAGCGGCGTCAGCAGCGACCATCGCACTCGCGAAAGAGTGGCGGCGCAGGAGGATCCGGGTCCTCGACGCTCGTCCGCCGCACACCGAGACGGGCCTCGCAACGCGTCCACTCGACGGCTCCGCACCCCGGATGCCCGAAGGGCTGGCGCCCGACGTCGTCGCCGAGCGGATCGTCGACGCGATCGTCAACGGCACGCGGGAGCTGTCAGGTTCCGACTTCGGGAACGGTGAGCGCGGCTCGAATCGCTCCCCGTAGATAGCGCTCCAGCTCTTCGCGGCTGTGGTTGCGCTCATGCATGACGTAGTCGACCGCCTGGAAGCTCAGCACCTGATCGATCGAGGTGATTCGCAGCTCGCACTCCTGGGGGGTGAACTCCTTGAGTTCGTTGTGGAACTGGTCGTGGATCTGGCCGCGTGAGATCCGTCGCGCATTCTGGAAGTGCTCGTAGATCTTGCGGTTCGAGAACGACTGGACCATCGCGGCGCGCATCATGTCGGCGATCTGGAAGTAGAGCTCGACCCGGGCATCGACGATCGCATCGATCCGGTGATCGAGCGGGTCGGTCGGCTTGGCATCACCGGATGCCCGCATCACCAGCGGCTGGATCCACGACATCGCCCGGTCGGTGGCCGCGTCCATCATCTCGGACCGGTCCTTGAAGTAGCGGTACACGGACCGATACGACACGCCGGCGCGGTCGGCGATGTCGTCGATCGACGGATCGTCGGCACCCTCCGTCGTCAGTTCGACGAGCGCGTCGAGCACCGCGTCACGGTTCCGCTCTCGTCGGGCCGAGCGCCCGTCTGACATTTCGACCATCTCGGGATTGTAGGGCCATCCGATCCTCCGTGTCGAAGGTTTTGACACCGTCAATGTCTATATCTCACCACCCGTGGGTCGCCACGATTGATCAGGCCGCGAGGTGACCGTCGATGATGTGCACGCTGCGGTCGCAATACTGCGTGATGCGTTCGTCGTGGGTCACGACGATCGCCGAGGTGCCGCGCTGCTTCATCTCGGTTCGGATCAGCTCCATCACCTGTTCACCGAGTTCGGTGTCGAGCGCCGAGGTCGGCTCGTCGAACAACACCAGCTGCGGGTCGTTCATCAGCGCTCGCCCGATCGCCACCCGCTGCCGTTGGCCGCCCGACAGCTGCGACGGCAGGTTCTTCTTCCGGTCGCCGAGACCCAGCTCGTCGAGCAACAGGTCCGCCCGTTGTTGCGCCTGCTTGCCGGTGCGCTTGCCGAGTTCGTCGACGACCGTCAGGTTCTCCTTGGCATTGAGGAACGGCACGAGGTTGACCGACTGGAAGACGAAACCGACCGATTCCTGTCGGAACGTCGTGAGCTGCTTGTCGCCGTAGTCGGAGATGTCCTCGCCCGCGACGACGATCCTGCCCTCGGTCGGCGAAAGGATGCCGCCGGCGATCGAGCACAACGTCGTCTTGCCGGACCCGGACGGACCGACGAGGGCAACGATCTCGTCGTCGGCGACGGTCAGCGTCGCGTGGTCGAGTGCGACGACATCGGAGCCGTCGCCCATCGTGTAGATCTTGCGGACGTCGGACAGTTCGAGCGCATTCATGAGGTGGTTCCGATGGCTGAGGCCGGGTCGACCTTGAGAACCCGGCGGAGGGAGAACGAACAGCCGACCGCAGCAGCCAGCAGCAGCAGGGCCGTGCTCGACAGGATCGAACCTGCGGACACGAAGATCGGGATCGATCCAGGCGGGATCAGGAGGTCGAGCAACACAACGAGCACACCGGCCACCGTCGACGCGATGAGCGTGACGACGACAGCCTGCACCATCAGCCCACCGAAGATCGTCAGCGACTTCGCACCGAGCGCCTTGAGTACGCCGTACAGGCTCAGTCGTTCCACGGTGAGCAGTGCGAAGAAGAGCCCGATGACGACCAACGCGACGATGATGGTGACACCGATGATTTGATTGAATGTGCCCTGCTGGGCCTCGACGCCGGGAATGGCGTTGACCGCCTCATCGACGGTGTAGCTGTCCGTCGCCCCCGCCGTGGCGGCGTCGATCTGATCGGAGATGTCAGCATCGCCGCGCACGACGAGCGCCTGCCACACGCCATCGGCCAGCTGGGCATCGGGGCGGTTCTCGGCAAGCGTCGACCGCCATGTCGCCTCGGAGGCCCACAGCCCACCCTGCCCGTTGAAACTCGTGTCCGAGACGAACCCGATCACTTCGATCGGCGTGCGCGCAGGACCGAGGAGAATCGTCATCCCCACCTCGACGTTGTCGGCCTCGAGGACTTCGTCGGCGTAGGCCTGGCCGGCGGCCGGCGGCGCCGGCACGCCGTCGGGTTCCAGCTCGTACCCGAACAGCGCGACATTTGCAAGATCGCGTGGCCCGTTGCCCGGCACGCGAGCGCCGAGCTGGACCAGACCGATGCCGCCGACTTCGTCGACGCCCGGCAGCGCCTCGATCTGGGCACGGACGTCGACATCGACCCGGCTGCGAGCGAACGACGCCTGGGCGGTGCTCGAGTAGACGATGGCGTCGGCGTCTTGCGCCCGGATCGCTCCGGTCGACGAGCGGATCAGCCCGTCGAGCAGACTGCCGAGGAACATCAGGAGGATGGCGATCAGCGTGATGATGACCGTCGCCGTGGCGAAGCGTCCGGGTCGCCGACGGAGTTCCTTGAGCGCGAGGTTCATATGCCCACCCCCGCTCCGGTCGTCGCCTCGATCGGATCGATGCGCAGGACGCGTCGTGCGGCGACCAGTGAGCTGGCCACGCCGAGAGTCAGCAGCAGCACCGACCAGAAGATGACGGCGCCCGTCTCGAACCGGAGCGAGAGGCCACCCAGGTCCGCCTGCGACACCGGGAAGTACAGCGCGGTGCCGAGGATCAGCCCGCCTCCGATCATGATGACTACTTGGATCAGCAGCGAGGCAACGAGCCGGCTCGCCGGGGCCCCGATCGCTCGGAGGAGAGTCAGGGCGTTGGCCTTCTGGAAGGTCACGATGAGGAAGAACAGCCCGGTCACACACGGGACGACCAGTCCGTAGAGCAGGAAGATCAGCTGGAACGACTGTTGCACCTGGGCGACACCGGGTGTCTCCGCGGCTGCGTCGGTACGGGTGAGTGCGTCGAGGTCGAGCGATCGGTCGTTGATGTTTTCGACGAGTTGCGCGTCGGCGACCCCGTCGGCGGGGGCTACGACCATCACGTTCGGCAGCGGGTCGCCTGCGTCGGGGTTGACCGACTGGACCGCATCGGACCAGGTGTCGTAGGAGACGAACAGCGTCGGTGCGACATTGAGCTGAATCTCGTCGGCGAGTCCAACGATCTCGACCGTGAATCCACCCGGCTGCAGGACGACGGTGTCACCAACGGCGTACTCGAAGTCGCCACCCGTGCTCGCCACCGCTTCCAGATCACCCGTCGGGTACCGGCCGCCGGCCAGTTCGCTCGGAGCGCCGAGCCCTTCGCCGTCACGTCCCAGTTCGTAGCCGATGATCGTGGTGTCGAAGGTGTCGTCCGAGCCGGTCGGCTGACCGGTGAAGGTGCCCTGACCGAGCCGGCCGACCTCGCCGAGCCCATCGGCGGAGCGCACTTCGGCCTCGAGGCCGGGTGTGATGATGCTGCCCTGGATGACGCGTTGACCGTCGACCGAGTAGACGAGGACGGGAGCGTTCTGGTTCCTGATCGCCCCGACGAATCCGGTGATCAATCCGTTCTGCAGCGACTGCTGGAACAGGATCAGGAACACGAGCAGCGCAATGGCCGCGACGAGCAGCCCGAAACGTGTCTTGGCCCGAGTGATTTCTTTGAGAGCGAGGAACATCAGAGGGGTCAGTGGGTGGTGGACCGGAACGTCGGACCATACCGGTGCACGCGGCCGGAACGTCGCTATCGGGTGTCCGGTGCCGCCCCAGGACCCGGGTCCCTCTGACCTGATGGGTCATGCCACTCGGACTCGAAGAACTCGTCGGACTCGCTGCTGCCATAGAGCGCCCAGAGCACCAAGGCGCCGACGAACAGCGAGAACACCGCGCGATACATGTAACCGCCGACTTGGTGCGCCACGAGGACGTACAACGCGAGTGCCATCGTCAGGCCTTGAACGATCGCAACGAACACTCGCATCCCCTTGCTCCCCCGCATCAGACCGCTCGCAACGATGAACAGCAGCACGGCCGTGATCGCTTCACCGACGATCGTGCCGGTGAACGCACCGCTCGACAGCGGTGACTCCTCCTTCTCCAGGAAGTCGAGGATCGGCCCGCGCCAAATCGTCAGCGTGACCGTTGCAGTGATCGCCAGGAATGCCTGGATGTAGAGGATCGCGGCGATGAAGGTGACAACACCGGGCCGCCGTACGTCCGGGCTCTGAGTCTCGATTGACATGGCGTCACCTTTCGGCAGGGCATCCGGGGACTCAGTGCTGGCCGACGCCCTGCACGAGCACCGGGCACGGGGCATGGCGGATGACGTGGTCGGAGGTCGAGCCCATCACCGCTCGGCGGAGCCCACTCCGGCTGCTGGTGCCGATCACGACGACACTGGCCGGCAACGCCTCGGCGAGCTCACAGATCGCATAGCCGGGCCGGCCGACGATCGCCCTGAGTTCGACGTCGTCGAGGCCGAGTGCCTCGCGGGTCGTGTCGAGAATGCGCTTGGCGACCAGGTCGCCGCTCGTCTCGATCTGCTCGGAGAAATCGCCTGTCGACGCCGCCGACGTGAAGCCGGTGCCGGTCGTCGTGTTGCGGGCCACCGAGGACTCGACGGTGACGAGGATCGTCCGGTCGGCAGGAACAAGGAGCGGGAGGGCTGTTCGCAGTGCGTCGATTGACACGTCCGAACCGTCGGTACACAGCAGCACGATCGAGGCCATGTGTTCGATTCTTGCAGCTCGGCGCCGGGCCGGCTGCGGTCAGGTACCGAGCTGTTCGGCGGCGATGTCCGGGTACACGGCCTGACACGCGTGCAACAGCGACTCGAGTTTCATCGCCTGCGACTTCGAGCCCGAAACCTTCAGCTTGCGGAAGAGCAGCGCCCGTCCGAGCGGGAGCGTACCCAACAGCAGGTCGTGCATTGCGTCGGCGCTCAGCTTCGCCGTGAGCGCGGCGTCCGCGTCGATCGGCTCGAACGTGGTGACGACCGGACGAGATCGACCGTCGACCCAGATATCGGCATCAGGGTCGTGCAGTCGGAAGTTGATCACCATCTGCTGCTCGACGAGTTCGTCGATCGAGTCGTCGTCGGCGACCGTGTCGAACATCGCGGCGTAGACCTCGGTCAACTGCTCCGCGTCTGAATAGTTCCGGCTCATGCGACCACCCTACGGCGAGCCGGCGAGCCGCAGGATCACGTGGCCGGCTCCGCTGATCGACACGGCCCCATGCCGACCGAGAAGTTGGTGGCGCCCTCCGCAGTGATCACGAACGCCCGGATGGCGTCGTCGCCGGCGCGCTTCGTGAGGATGAGCGGATCGGGTGACATGGTGGACCTCGTCAGACTCCTTCGGACTCGCGCCGAACAACGCCGTGGGCCTCAGTCCCGGCCCGAGCTGTGCCGAGCTGCATCGGGGTGGCGCCGACTCGAACTCGCGATGCCGGGTCCGAAGTCCCTTCCCTCCGCCGCGAGCCAGGTCGTACGGTCGAAACATGAGTCGGTGGCTGCGAACAACGACGGCGGCCGTGGCCGCAGCAACAGCTGCGGTCACGGCGTACGACCTCACGCAACGACGCCACGCGATCCTGCGGAACTTTCCGCTGCTCGGCCACGCCCGCTACATGCTCGAAGAGGTCGGACCGGAACTGCGGCAGTACATCTTCACGAGCAACACCGAGGAACGCCCGTTCAACCGGGAGCAGCGCCGCTGGATCTACGCATCGTCGAAACGCGAGAACAACTACTTCGCGTTCGGCACCAGCAGGGACCTCGAGAGCTCGCCCAACTTCTTCATCATCAAACATTCACCGTTTCCCGCTGCGGGCGCCGGTGGCCGGCGACGCCGACTACGACGACCGGTACCAGATCCCCGTCGCGAAGGTGCTCGGTGCGGCACGCGGGCGGGCGAAGGCCTTCCGGCCGCGCGTCGGTGATCAACGTGTCGGCGATGAGCTTCGGGGCGCTGTCGTCCAATGCGATCTCGGCCTTGAACCAGGGCGCGAAGATCGCCGGCTGCCTCCACAACACCGGCGAGGGCGGCATCTCTCCGCACCACCAGCAGGGGGGCGAGCTGATCTGGCAACTCGGAAGTGGCTACTTCGGCGCACGCGACGCCGACGGGCGATTCGACCTGGACCGGCTGTGTGAAACGGTCGCCGCGAACCCGGTGCGGGCGATCGAGATCAAACTCAGCCAAGGTGCCAAGCCCGGCCTCGGCGGGGTGCTCCCGGCGTCGAAGATCACCCCGGAGATCAGCCGGATCCGCGGGGTTCCCGAGGGCCGTGACTGCATCAGCCCGGCGGCCCATCCCGAGTTCGACGACGTCGACTCGATGCTCGACTTCGTCGAACGGATCGCCGAGGCGACCGGATTGCCGGTCGGGATCAAGTCGGCGATCGGCGAGTCGTCGCTGTGGTCGGAGCTGGCCGAGGCGATGGTGTCGGGCGAACGCGGCGTCGACTTCATCACGATCGACGGCGGCGAGGGCGGCACCGGTGCCGGACCGCTGGTGTTCACCGACCAGGTCGCGCTGCCGTTCAAGGTCGGCTTCAGCCGCGTCTACCGCGAGTTCGCCCGACGCGGCATCGCCGACCGGGTCGTGTTCATCGGCTCGGGCAAGCTCGGCTTCCCGCACGAGTCGACGATCGCGTTCGGCCTCGGATGCGACATGGTCAACGTCGCCCGGGAGGCGATGATGGCGATCGGCTGCATCCAGGCCCAGCGATGCCACACCGGCCAGTGCCCGACCGGTGTCGCCACCCAGAACCCGTGGCTGGTCCACGGCCTCGACCCCGAGCTGAAGTCCGCTCGCCTCGCCAACTACGTCCTCACCCTCCGCAAGGACCTGTTGGCGCTGAGTCGGGCCTGCGGCGTGGATCACCCTGCGCTGATCTCACTCGATCATGTCGACGTGCTCGACGATCGGTTCGGCGCGACCTCGGCCCGGGACGTGTTCGGCTACGAACCGGGGTGGGGCGTGCCCGCCATGTCCGACATGGACTGATCGATCGCGATCCGCCATGAGTGGCTTGGTGCGAACCCGACGAGACGCGACTGTCCGTCAGGCACGACGACCTCTGGCTCGTCGGCCCCGACCGGAGCCATCAAGGTTGCGGCTCGGATCATCCAACGACGCTCACCAAGCTCTCCCAGCAGGCCTTCGGGTTCGCGCTGACGATCAGCTCCATGGCGAGACGCTGCGGCACTACATCCGGATGACCTCGGCGAGGTTCTGATGCTCGAAGATCATCTCTTGTTGGAGCGCCAGCGTTTGGCCGAGTCCCGCATCCTTGGCGCGCTGATACATCGCGTGTGCGATCGCCACGTCCACGTAGGCCAGACCAACGGCGTTGAAGTACACCCGCTCGTTGGGTGACGTCCGACCGTTCTTCTCGCCGGCAACCACCTCGATGAGGTCTGCAGCGATGTCGGCATCGGTGAGCTCGCCGTCCCTGTACATCCGGCTGAGCGTCTGCGTGCGGTGTTTGACGGTCTCCCAATCGTCGCAGACGATCGTGTCGCACTGGGCCGCCACGGCGTATTCGTCTTCCCAGCCGCCGATGTGGCTGTAGAACGAGCCCGGCTGCATCCAGTCGGCCTTCAACAACGGAGCCTGCGCGCTGGTCGCCGTGACCAGGATGTCGGCGCCCTCCATCGCTGCCCCGCCGTCGTTGCCGACGCACGTGAAGGTGACGTCGGCGAAGAGCGCACCCATCTCGTCCGCGAACTGGCGCTCCTCGTGTTCGTACAACGACGACACGCGGCACTCGCTGAGCCGCGGGATCACGGTCTTCATTGCGATCAGGTGCATCTTGGCCTGTTCGCCGGCCCCGATGAACCCGATGCGCTCGGAATCGGTGCGTGCGAAGTGCTTCGCGGCGATTCCGCCCATGGCGCCGACGCGCATGTTCGAGCACAAGGTCCCGTCCATGAACGCGATCGGGAACCCCTTCTCGATCTCGGAGAGCACGATCACCGCCGAGAGGTTCTGGCTGTCGTACTGGACGGGATTCATCGGGAACACCGACACCCACTTCATGCCGCACACCCGTTCATCCAGCAGCGTTGCCGGAAGGCAGTTGATGCGTTCTTGGGTTTCGTCGTCGAAGATCTGCACGATCTTGTCGGGGAACATGATTCGGTCGTTGCGGAAGGCGAGCATGGCTTCTTCCGCCGCCGTCATCGCCAGGTTGAGATCGAGACACCCCGCCTCGAGGAGGTCCTCCTGCGAGAGGTACAGGCAGTCGATCCGGTGCTGTCCAGACATGGGTTCATTCTCCGTTGGTCGTCCGACGTGTGGAATGTACATGGCGACCGGGACGGTGGCGTAGTCGCTCGCTGTGAGTGGACCGCTCCATGGTCGCCACCGGCGATGAGCCGCTTCGCCGGCTGAACGGGTGCTCGTCATCGACCCGATCGCGCTTCGAGCACCGTCACATCGTCGTCGCAGGTGATGAACCGGCCGTCGTGAGCCGAGCGGCGCCGGTGAGTCAACCAACGTTGCAGCGGTGATTCGCTCACCGCAGACGGCCCGGGTGTCGCCGGTTCCTTTCGGACCTCCTTCGTTCGCCCGTTGCTGCCCTTTACGCGCGGTTTCGACACTGCCGAACATGATCACGCACAACTCCCCGCACTCCCGCGTCGCCACCACTGGGGACGCCGACTCGGCCCCGCCGGCGCGTCGCCATCTCCCGGTCGGACGAACGGCGATCCTCGTGCCGCTGTATCTCTTCCTCATCGCCGGATGGCTCCGCGCCGGCGTGGAGAAGGTCATCGACCCCTCGTGGTGGACGGGCGAGTACCTCGTCGGATTCCTGGACGAACAGCAACCGCACATGCTGCCGTTCTTCGCTCCGTTCGCCGACCACGTCCTCGAGCCGCTCGCACCGGTCGTCGCGTGGATCGTCGTGTGGATGCAACTCGCGATCCCGATCTGCCTCATCACGAACCGATATGCGAGGCCGGCACTGTGGGCGGGGATCGTGCTGAACCTCTGTTTCACGATGGCCGGGAGGGTCAACCCGTCGGCCTTCTACCTGGTGATGGAGGTGACACTGCTCTTTGCGCTCAGTCGGCCCATCGGTCCGAAGATCGCGCTCCGCCGAGCAGCACTCTGGCTGGTGCCCGCGGCGCTGTTCGCACCGTTCGCCCGCACCGTCCATCCCGCCGATGTGATCGACGACCCCGCCTTGATGCTCTCGTTCCTGTCACTCGTCGCAGCCGTGACGACCGTCGCGATCGTGAACCGACCGGCCGAGCTGATCGAAACGGCTGCGTCGACGCCCATCGGCCGGCGGATCGTTCGCCGCACCGGTATCTCGCCGCACGAGCTGCATGAGCGATTCACCGCCGAACGCTCGAGCTCGTCAGCACCGCGCTGACGATCTTTCGAACTCCCTTCGAGCCACTGGCTCCTGGCCTTACTCGACGTCAGCAACGTGGTTGATGTCGACAAACGACACCGCCCACCACCCGGCGAATCCCCCCAACCAAAGGAAACGATCACGATGAACAAGAAGTCCATCACCAAAGCACTGCTCTCGGCCACGATCCTCGCAAGCGGCGTCGTCGGAGCCGGCAGCGTCATCGCCCAGGCGAGCGACGCAGACACCGCCACGATCTCGGTGATCGCCCCGTCGGAGCAGCCCAATGCCTTCCAGACGATCGACGACCAGCCGGACGAGGTCGACACGACCGACCAGACCACGGACGACGCCGGCGATCGCCGCGATCGGGGCTGTGGAGGCAACGAAGCGGTGGCGGAAGCACTCGGGCTGACCACCGACGAACTGCACGAAGCTCGCGACGCCGGCTCGACGCTGGCCGACATCGCGGCGGCGCAGGGCGTCGATGTCGACGACGTCGTCCAGGCGATCGTCGACGGCAAGACCGAACGGCTCGACGAGAAGGTCGCCGCGGGCGAACTCACCGCCGACGAGGCCCGAGCGGTCCTCGCCGACGCCGAGGATCGCGCCACCACCAAGGTCAACGCGAGCTGACCGGTTCGTACCCCTTCCACCCACTCGAAGCGCAAGGAGCACCCGATGACCACCCACACCCCACGACCGTCAACCGACACCGCCCGGTCGAACTTCGTACCGCCACTCCCCAGGCGCCTGGCACTCGCCGCCATGGTCGTCCCCACGATGATCGGCGTCGCGGCCGGCACGGCGAACGCGCAGACGATCGACGACGAGTCCGCGCAGACCGACGGTTCGGTCTCGGCTGAACTGGCCGCCGCGCTCGCCGACGGTCGCAGCCTCGACGGCTCGGGAAACAACCTCGACGACCCGACGCTCGGACAGGCCGGCACGGAGTACCCCCGCGTCGCCGACGCCAACTACGCCGACGGGATCGGCACACTCGTGGAAGCACCCGACGAGCGCTACGTGAGCAACAGAATCTTCAACGACACGAACCAGAACATCTTCTCGGAGAACGACCTCACCCACTGGAGCTTCGTATGGGGACAGTTCATCGACCACACGATCGCGCTGCGCGACAGCGGCGAGGAGCCTCTCGTCGTCGCGTACGACGCAGCAGACCCGCTCGAGGAATTCACCAACGACCTCGGTGCGATCGCCACCACCCGATCGGCCGCCGCCGACGGCACCGGGGTCGACGCGGCGCGCGAGCAGACGAACACCGTCAGTTCCTACATCGACGCGTGGGCGGTCTACGGCGGATCCGACGAGCGGATCGACTGGCTGCGGGAAGGACCGGTTGACGGCGATCCGACCAACAACGACGCATCACTGCTGCTCGTGGACGGTCATCTTCCCACCGGCGCAGCGCGACCGGACGCCGAGACCCCCGACGTCGACCTGCAGGGGCGGCTGATGAGTGACCCCTCGGCAGCCGTGATCGCCGGCGACGTGCGCGTCAACGAGAACATCGGCCTCACGGCCGTGCACACCCTGCTCGCCCGCGAGCACAACAGGATCGTCGAACTGCTGCCCGACGACGTGGACGAGCAGACGAAGTTCGACATCGCGCAGCGATCGGTCGCTGCGCTCCAGCAGTACATCACCTACAACGAATTCCTCCCTGCGATGGGGGTCGAGCTGGACGAGTACACCGGCTACGACGCCACCGTCGACCCGGCGATCACCAACGAGTTCGCCACCGTGGGCTATCGCGCTCACTCGCAGGTCCACGGCGAGTACGAAGGCGAGATCGATCGGTCCGAGATCACCGACGAGGAGATCGAGGCACTCCGGTCGGCCGGCGTCGAAGTGACGGTCGACGACACCGTCGTCGAATTCGCCATTCCGCTCGGCGTGGCCTTCGGCAACCCGGACCTGCTGGTCGACGTCGGTCTCGACAACATGCTCGCCGGCCTCGCCTCGGAGGCGGCGTACGCGAACGACGAGCAGATCGACAACCAGCTCCGGAGTGTGTTGTTCCAGGTGCCTGGACCCGATGTCGAGAATCCGGCCGAGTGCCTCGACGGCACCGAGATCGCCGGTTGCTTCACGGTGGTCAACGATCTCGGTGCGCTCGACATCGTCCGCGCTGCCGACCACGGGATGCCGACCTACAACGACCTGCGCGAGGCGTACGGACTCCCCCGCGTGCAGACGTTCACAGAGATCACCGGCGAAGCCACCGCCGAGTTCCCGGACGATCCCGAGATCGATGCGGACAACCCGATCGACGACCCGAGCATCCTCGACTTCGTCCTGCTCGCCGACGCCGACGGCACCGAACTCGAACCGGGAACCGACGCCGCCGACACCACGGCGGTGACGGCCGAACGCCGAACCACCACGGCGGCGCGCCTCAACGCGATCTACGGCAACGTGGACGCGGTCGACGCGTTCACGGGCATGGTCTCCGAGGCGCACCTTCCCGGCACCGAGTTCGGGGAGCTGCAGCTCGCAATGTGGGCGGCCCAGTTCACCGCGCTGCGCGATGGCGACCGATTCTTCTACGGCAACGATGCAGCACTCGACGAGATCGCGGAGGACTACGGCATCGACTACCGCCGGAGCCTGGCAGAGGTGATCGCCGCGAACAGCGACATCGATCCCGACGACCTGTCGGACAACGTGTTCGTGCTCGACTCCGCATCGGATGCCGTCGATGGCGACACCGCCGAACCGGATTCGGTTTCCGTGACGGACACGGACGATCTCGCGGACGACACGGTCGAGGATCGCGCTGACGACGAGCGGGACCGCGATCGACGCAACGTCGACCGAGGGCGACGGAACGGGCCGCGACGCGGAGCCGGTCGCGGCAGGGGCTGACCATCGTGATCCGGACCGTGCCGACGCGTGATGGCGACGGACAACGATCAGAATGGTCGCCGTGAGCACGCGCACGGTCCTGATCGCCGAGGACGATCACCAGGTTCGAGAAGCGCTCCAGCGGGCACTGCGGTTCGCGGGCTACGAAGTCGTCACCGCCGACGACGGCGCTGCTGCGCTCGCGGCGGTCGACGGCGACGAGCCCGACGTGATCGTGTTGGACGTATCCATGCCGCTCGTCGATGGGCTGAGCGTCTGCCGGCGGCTCCGGGCGCGGGGTGACCGCATCCCGATCCTGATGTTGACGGCCCGGGACGAGATCCAGGACCGGGTCGACGGCCTCGACGCCGGAGCGGACGACTACCTGGCGAAGCCGTTCGCGCTGGACGAACTCCTCGCCCGACTGCGGGTCTTGCTCCGTCGAATCGACGCGAGCGGTGTCGGTCGGTTGACCTTCGAAGATCTCGACGTCGATCTCGATCGTCGCGAGGTTCGGCGAGGCGACCGGTTGATCGACCTCACCCGGACCGAGTTCGAGATCCTCGTGATGCTGATGCGCCACCCGGGCACGGTGCTCGATCGCTCGACGATGTATTCCGAGATCTGGGGCTACGAGGTGGAGACGACGTCGAAAGCGCTCGACGTCCACACCCGCCTCGTGCGTCGCAAACTCGAGGCCGGTGGTGAAGCACGACTGCTCCACACCGTCCACGGAATCGGCTACGTCCTTCGACCGTCGCCGGACTGTTCGTGATGACGCTGCGTTCCCGGGTCGTCATCATCGTGACCACGCTCGTGGTGTGCGGGATCGTAATTGCGTCGGTGCTCGCCTACGGATCCGCACGGGGCGAGCTCGTCGAGGAGACGGACCGGTTCCTCGAACAGCGCGCCGACGAACTGAGCGACGGCACCCGGGAGCGGCCGAGCCGCGGCGACTCGAAGGACAACGATCAGACCAGCACGGACCGCAACGACAACGAATCGGGGACGACCGACTTCGAGCCCAGCCTGGCGTTCGACCCCGACGCGCTCGCGCAGACGCTCGACGACATCGGCGCCGTGACCGGATCGAGCGGCAAGACACTGCCCGTGAGCCAACAGGACGTGGCGGTGGCATCAGGCGCTGGACGCGTGCTCCGCGACATCAAGGTCGACGGCGAGGACTACCGGATGATCACCGCCCCCGCGGCGGGCGGTGGCGCACTCCAGGTCGCGACCAGGACGACCGCGACCGGCGACGTCCTGGCGCGTCTGCAATGGCGACTTGTCGGCGCCGGCGTGGTCCTGGCGGCGGTTGCGGCGCTCCTCGGCTGGTTGCTGATGCGGCGCACGACCGAACCCCTCGAGGAGCTGACGGCCGCCACCGAGCGGGTTGCAGCCGGCGCCGACCTGGCGCCGCTCGACCTCGATCGCCACGACGAGGTCGGCCGCCTCGCCGACAGCTTCGATCGCATGCTCGCCGCGCTCGCGCTGAGCCGCGAGCAGCAGCGTCGCCTCGTTCAGGACGCGGCCCACGAACTCCGGACCCCACTGACGAGCCTGCGAACCAACATCGAACTCCTCCAACGAGCCCCGGACCTCCCACCCGACGAGCACGAAGCCCTGATGGAGGCGCTTGCGACCGAGGTCGCCGAACTGAACGACCTCTTCGGGGAACTCATCCAGCTCGCAACCGACAGCACATCTGCCGATGAGCCAGAGATCGACTTCGACGTCTCCGACGTCGTGCTGGACGCCGTCCAGCGTTTCCGGATCCGCACGGGCCGCACGGTCGAGGTCCGAGTCGAGCCGACCGACGTGACCGGTCACCCGGCGGGCATCGACCGCGCCGTCACCAACCTGCTCGGCAACGCCCACAAGTTCAGCCCGCCGGCCGAACCGATCGAGGTCGAACTGGTTGAGCGCCGGTTGACCGTGAGCGATCACGGGCCGGGGATTCATCCCGACGAGCACGGCCGCGTGTTCGACCGCTTCTACCGGAGCCCGTCGGCCCGGTCGACGGCTGGTTCGGGCCTCGGACTCGCGATCGTCCGTCAGATCGCCGAACAGCACGGTGGGAAGGCCTTCGCCGACGCATCCGACACCGGTGGCGCCGAAGTCGGGTTCACCGTTCCTCGACCATGATCCGAGCCAGGGGGGTTCGCTCACCTGTCGGGCATGATGTCGCCATCGCGAAGACCATCACCGAACCGGCCCGTCAGGTCGACGCCATCCACGAGACCGCCGTGCTCGCCGTCGGATCCGGTCCGGCCGGTCTCGCAGCTGCGCTGGCGGCGACGCGAGCCGGGGTCGCTGCTCACGAACACTCCTACGACCTCGACGCCGAGGGGTTCAAGGTGGTCGCCGATCAACTCGTCACCGAGGCCGGGATCCATCCGATGTTGCACCGCTCATTCGCCGCACCGGTCCTCGACGGCGACCATGTGACCGGGATCATCACCGAGTCCAAGGCGGGCCGCGAGGCGATCCTCGCACGCTGCGTGATCGACGCGACCGGCGATGCCGACGTCGCCCACCGAGCCGGCGCACCCACCCACCGCACGCCACGGGAGGAGATGATGGCCGTCTCGGTCATGTTTCATCTCGCCGGCGTCGACAAGGCCGGGTTCCTCGCCGGTGTCGCGGCCGATCCGCAGACCTACGGCGACTGGGATGGCGCGGGTTGGAGCATCGAGACCGACGGCCGGGACGATGCGATGTTCTCGCCGTTCCTGCGCAAGCCGTTCGCCCAAGCCGTCGCAGACGGCGTGATTCCACCGAACCTCACGACGCTCGCCGGCTCGTGGGGCGCCGTCCACGACTCGGGCGAGCTGACGTACATGAACGTCGTCCACATGGACGGGATCGACGGCACCGACCCCGACGACCTGACGCGCGGCGAGATCGAAGGCCGACGCCAAGCGATGCATGCCATCGCGGCACTCCGCCAGTACACGGCTGGGTGCTCCGACGCGCGACTCCGGAACTTCGGGATGACCCTCGGGATTCGCGACACACGCAAGATCGACGCCGTCTACAACATGAGCGAAGACGATGTTCGCCACGAGGGTCGGTTCGACGACACCATCGGCATCTACCCCGAGTTCATCGACGGATACGGGCTGCTGATCCTGCCCACCACCGGCCGCTACTTCCAGCTGCCCTACCGCAACCTGCTGCCACGCGGGATCCGCAACCTGCTCGTCGCCGGTCGCGCGTCCGGCGGCGACCGCATCTCCCACGCTGCGACCCGCAACATGTCGTGCTGTGCGGTGCTCGGCCAGGCCGCCGGAATCGCCGCGGCGCAGTCACTCCACGACAGCGCCGAACTCGATTCCGTCGACATCGCCTCGATTCACGCGGAGCTCGATCGGCAGGGTGTCCGCTACCGATAGGGCCGGAGGGTCGTCGCGAGGAGACTCGCTCCTCACGACGTCGTCCGGCGGCGATGATCGTCGACGGCCGCGTTGATCGTCGGAAAGACACGATCCGATCCGATCCGATCGATGATCCCTGCCCGTGTCAGGAGGTCGAGCACCTTGCGGTTCGCTCGGGCGAAACTGACCACGATGTCGCACCGCGTCGAGCTCGTCGATGAGGTCGGCGAGGTGTTCGACGGCGGTGGTGTCGATCGACCCGATGCCCTCCATGTCGAGCACGACACTGCGTCTCCTCTCCCGGGTTGGTGTCGAGCGCCACCCGGACGCGCTCGAGGAAGTACTCGCCGTTGGCGAAGAAGAGCGGGCCGTCGAAGCGGTACACGAGGAGCCCCGGGAGGACGTGTGCCCGCTCGTCGTCGATGCTGATCCACCCATCGAGTCCGGCACCCGCGCCGAGGATGGCATCGTGGGGACGCGCGACACGAGCGAGGGTGAGCAACAGCGACAGGCCCACTGCGACCAGCACACCGGTGAGCAGATCGACACCGATCACGGCCATGCACGTCACCCCGGCCAGCGCCGCCTCGGTCCGACTGAGCGCAGCGATCCGACGGAAGCCCTCGACATCGATCACGGCGATCGCTGCCGACACGATGACCGCTGCGAGGCCGGCGCGGGGAATGTCTGCGAGCACCGACGTGCCGACGAGCAGGAATCCGATCACCACGGCGAATGCGACAACACTCGACGCCTGCGTCTTGCTCCCGATCGATGCCGGGACGGCGGATCGCGAGGCGCTCGACGACATCGCGAATCCGCCCGACATCGAACCGGCGGCGTTCATCGCACCGAGCGCCAACAGCTCTCGATTGGCATCGATGTCGTAGCCCTGCTTGCCGGCGATCGACCGGGCGGTGAGGATGTTGTCGGTGTAGCCGATCAAGGCAACGCCGGCGGCAGCCGGTAGCAGCGACGTCACGTCGCTCCAGCCGACGTCGGGGACCATGAAGGTGGGCAACGCGGCATCGATGTCGCCGACGACTGCGGCGTCGAGATCGAACAACGGCCACCGCCGACATCGCCGCGCCGAGCCCGATGAGCGCCCCGGGCCACGTCGGGCGAAACCGTCGCAGCACGAGGATCACGAACAGCGTCGACGCGCCGATCCCGAGCGTCGTGGCATCGATCTCGTCGAGCCGCGTGACGAACTGGCCGACCCGTGCGAACGGGTTGTCGGCGTCGATCGAGACACCCGTGAACGCCTGCAACTGGCTGGTGAGCAGCGTCAGGCCGACACCGGTGATGTAGCCCACGAGCACGGGCTTCGAGAGCAGGTCGGCCACGAACCCGAGCCGCAACACACCCGCCACCAACGCGATCAACCCCAACCAGTCCCGGCGATCGTCGCCATCAAGGCGGCGTACCGAGCCGGGTCGCCGTCGGCGAGCTGAACCGCTGCCGCCGCTGCGAGAATCGCGGTCCCCGGTTCCGGACCGATCCCGAGGTGACGGCTCGTCCCGATCAGCGCATAGATCGGCAGCGCCACGAGCGCAGCCCGGAATCCCGCGGACGGCGGCAGACCACCGAGTTCGGCATAGGCCATCGCCTGCGGGACGAGCATGGCGGCGACCGTCAACCCGGCGAGCAGGTCCGGGCGCAGCCACGAACGCCGGTAGTCGCCGCGCCGAACGAGCTCCGGAAGCGATGCAGCTGCCACGCCGTGGAGTCTGACAGCCGGACGTCTGTCGGCGAACCACTTCGAGACCGACGAGTGTGGGTGCGGACCACCTCCAATCCAGCAGCGAACTGTCGGTGATTTCGTCTTGCATGTCGAACGTGTGTTCGTCTCGGACGAAACCATGTTCTCCTCGGTGCTCGACGAGTTGGTCGGCCTCTCACACGCGGAACAGATGCCGTACTCGGAGCTCGCACCGGTTGGCCGGGGCGCCGTCCTTACCGGACCTTTGGGGAGCCTTCATGGGGGTTTCACCATCGGGGCGCATTCTGGGGACATGAACAAGCACCCGTCAGCGGGGCGGCCGCCCGGCAGCGACCCGCTGCTCGCTCCACCGACCGACGGCCGCACGGACCGTTCCGCACGGCGCGCGCATCATCCCACTCCTACTGACGCGGCGTCGCGGACGCGGCGTTTCGCGATCGCCCCGTCGACAGCACCCGGCCCGCGGAGCACGAGCCGTGGCACTGACGGCGAGTGTCGTCGCCACCGGCGCGGTGGCCGGCGCGCTCGCGTACTCCGAGGGAGTGTGGAGCGTCGACAGCGACGTCGCTGCTGATGCATCCGTCACCGTCGAGCGCGTCGACCCCGACGTCGACGACCGCTCCCGACGCCACCGCGACCGACGCAACCACCACCCCGACCGACGCAACCACCACCTCCACCTCGACAACGGTGATCTCGAGCACCTCGGCGGCTTCCACGACGACGCCGGAGACGACGCTCCCCGCCCAGTCATCGGGCTACCTCGACGGCGCGTACCTCGGAACGGCCGAGTACACCGAGTGGGGCGACGTCCAGGTGCAGGTGACCGTCAGCGACGGCGCGATCGTCGACGTCGAGGCGGTCCGGTACCCGACCGGCCGCAGGAGCAGCGAGATCAACAACCAAGCCATCCCCATGCTCGAGGCGGAGGCCATAGCCGTACAGAGTGCCGATCTCGACATCGTGTCCGGGGCGACCTACACGAGCCGCACCTACGCGGACTCGCTGCAGGCAGCCCTCGACCAAGCCGCACTCGCCGCGGCCCAAGGGGAGGCCACGTCGTGAGCGATGTCTGGTGGTACCTCAGCCGTTCGTCGGGCATCGTCGCAACGGTGTTGATCGTGGCGGCCCTCATGTGGGGATTCTTCTTCGCCGCGCGGGCGACCGGAACGAGGCATCGACCGAAATGGTGGCTCGATCTGCACAACTACCTCGGCGGACTGGCATTCGTCTTCGTGATCATCCACGTGGTCGCCGTCTACCAGGATGATCTCTCCGGTATCGGGCTGCTCCAGATCTTCGTTCCGATGACCGCCACCGGGTGGGCGTGGGGTATCACCTGGGGGGTCCTCGCCACCTACATGCTCGCTTTCGTCGTCTTCACGTCGTGGCCGCGCAGGTGGGGATCTCATCGGGTCTGGCTGACCGTCCACCTGATGTCCGTCCCGGCCGCTGTCTTCGCAGGGGTCCACGCCTGGACGGTCGGATCGAGCAGAGGCCAGCTGTGGTTCGCCGTGCTGCTCGGTGCGCTCGTCGGCCTCGCCGTCTATCCGGCGGTGCTCCGCTTGTGCACCGCAGTCGCGGGACGTTCCGCCCGACGGTCGCCTCGTCGGTCGTCGGTTCGACCAGCATCGGCCACGGAGTTCACCGTCCCCGACACGCCGCCCACACGACCACCGGCGGTCGACGGGACCAGTCGCGAACTCCTCGGCGCCGGGCCTCGATCGCGATGAGTGCGACGTCGGTCGCGAGGACGCGACGGGTGGAGCGCCACATGGGAACCGCGATCTCGCTCCAGGCGCTCGAGGCTCCCGAGGATGCCGTCGACTGCTTCTTCGACGAGATCCGAACCCTCGAGGCGAAACTCTCCCGGTTCCGCGACGACTCCGAGGTGATGCGGCTCGAGCGGGGCGAACTCGCCCTGGACGACGCGTCACCTCAGGTTCGCGAGGTCCTCGTCCGATGTGAGTTCCTCCGCACGATGACCGGCGGCGCGTTCGACCACCGACCGGTCGTCGACGGACATCGACTCCTCGATCCGAACGCCTGCGCCAAGGGCTGGACCATCGAACAGGCGCTGCTCCACCTTCAGCTCGTCGGCGTCTCGTCGTACTTCGTCAATGCGGGCGGTGACGTGGTGGTCGGCGCACCGCCGCCTGGGCGGACGTCGTGGCGGGTCGGCATCACCCACCCGGACGACCCCACCACCGTGTTCGCAAGGGTCGATCTCGTTCACGCCGCCATCGCGACCTCGGGCCGGTATGAACGTGGCGACCACATCCGCAGCACCGGGTCGAGGGACGAGCTGACGAGCGTGTCGGTCGTCGGCCCGGAGTTGGCGACCGCAGACGCGCTGGCGACCGCCGTCTTCGCCGGCGGGGAGCCACGGCCGAGCTGGTGGCCCGACGAAGGCGCGTACGGGATCATCGCCGTCGGCGCCTCCGGACAGGTCCTGTACACGGACAACCTGGCCGACGCCGTCCACTTCGATCGATCCAGCGCAACCGATGATGTGGGCCTCGACCGATCGGGGCGGTGTCAGCCACCTCTGTCGGTCAGGGCCGGCGCATCGCGTTGTCGAGTCCGTCCAGGATGAGATCGAGTCCGAAGTCGAACTCCCGCGTGAAGTCGTAGCCCGGCCTGAGCACGTGCTCGGTCGTCAACTCGAACAGATGCGGATACTCGCCCGCAGGGAATTGGCCGATCACCTGTGCCGCGAGTTCGGCGATGTCGGTGCCGCTGGTCGCCGGCAGGCCGGCTTCCTGCAGGGCGAAGCCGTACACGTAGGCGTCCAGCATCGCGTAGGCGTGGGCGGTCATCTCGAGCGACATCCCCCCACCGCGTAAGCAGCCGAGCACCGCGTCGTGATGTGCCAACGTGGCCGGCCCGGGGGATGTGCGCGTCTCCATGAGCGACGTCGCCCATGGATGTCGGCCGAGCACGACCCGAGCGGATGCGCAACGGCCTCGGATCGCTGACCTCCAGTCGAGGCCGGGGTCAGGATCCTCGATCTCGGCGAAGACCAGATCGACCATCCCGTCGACGATGGCCTCCTTGTTCGGGACGTGGTGGTAGATCGTCATCGGCTTGACGTCGAGCGCGTCGGCGAGACGGCGGATGGTCAGTTGTTCGAAACCGATCTCGTCGGCGAGCGCGACCGCTGCGGACCACACGCTTCGAGCGTTCAGCCGGGGGCGCCGGTGCGTGGTGTCGGAACGTGTCACGTGTCTCCCTCGTCGATTTCCTCTTGCTGATCGTACTTTGTACGAGTACGGTCTGCAACTGAACCATACAAAGTACGAGAAGGACTCACCATGACGAACACCTCTACGGCGCAGCGGACACGAGCCTCACCGTCGACGAGCAGATGGACGCACGCGACCACGACTCGGCGAACGAGATGTCCTGATCGAGGTGGTCGCAGCTGGTCTCGATCGAGGCGTGTGGCACCTGATGACGGGCATGCCCTACCTGGTCCGCCTCATGGGATACGGCCTGTTCAGGCCCAAGCAGCCGGTCCCCGGTGCGGACGTCGCCGGCCGGGTCGTCGAGGTCGGCTCGTCGGTCGGCCGGTTCGCCCCGGGCGACGAGGTGATGGGTATCGCCCGAGGATCGTTCGCCGAGTACGCGGTGGCCGATGCGGACAAGCTCGCCCTGAAGCCGACCAACGTCAGCTTCGAACAGGCCGCAACCTCCACGGTCTCCGGGATCACTGCACTGCAGGCACTCACCGAGGTCGGTCGACTCGAAGCGGGCCAACGTGTCCTCGTCGTCGGCGCGTCGGGCGGCGTCGGTTCGTTCGCCGTCCAGATCGCCAAGGGTCTCGGCGCCGTCGTGACCGGGGTGGCCCGTACCGACAAGCTCGCCTTCGTCAGATCACTGGGTGCCGACGACGTCGTCGACTACACCCGCACCGACATCGGCGAGCTCGACGACCGCTTCGATCTGATCATCGACATCGGCGGCCGCAACCCGCTGTCGAAGCTCCGACACGTGCTCACCCCGACCGGCACGCTCGTCATCGTGGGCGGTGAGGACGGCGGCCGGTTCACGGGCGGCATCGGACGCAACCTCCGGGCTGCCGCGTCGTCGATGTTCACCAAGCAACGGCTCACGTTCTTCATCAGCAGCGAGAGCCGGCAGTACATCGATCCGCTGGTCGAGATGATCGCCGACGGCGACGTCGTCCCCGCCGTCGAGCGACGGGCACGCCTCGACGAGACACCCGATGCGATCCGCGAGATCGAAGCCGGGACGACCACCGGCAAGACGGTCATCGTCGTGCACGGCGACCAATCGTGAAGACCCGCTCGACCGGGGATCACAAACGCACTAGTGTGGGCGCACACCAGATGAAGGAGGCCCTGCGTGCCAACGATTTCAGCAACGGCTCAGACCTTGCTCGGTTCGGACGCCGTCGCCCACGTGTGGACGACGAACCCCGATGGGAGCCCGCAGGTCTCCGTGGTCTGGGTGATCGCCCAGGACGACGAGATCCTGTTCGGCACCGACGCCGCGAGTCAGAAGGCCAAGAACCTGGCTCGTGATGATCGCATCGTGCTCTCGATCGAGGACGAAGAACGCAACGAACGCGGCTACCAACGGCACCTCGTGATCCGCGGTCGCGCCCGGATCGAGCCCGGGCCGAACCCGGCGCTGATGGACCGCTTGGCCACCAAGTACACGGGCCTGAAAAGGCACCCACTCGCACTTCGCGATTCACCGACCAGCGTCGTCGTGCGCGTCGAGGTCGATCGACTCAGCGGCGTCGGACCGTGGATCGATGACGCCGCGGCACCCGCCTACGCGCGTGGTTGACGGCCGACCGGGTCAGATGTTGGTCATGCCGCCGTCGACGCGGATGGTCTGACCGGTGACGTAGCTCGACTGGCTCGACGCGAGGAAACACGCGACGTCGGCGATCTCGTCGGCGGTTCCCCAGCGCTCCATCGGTACCCGCTTCGCGAACCCTGCGCGCACGGCATCCTCACCGAGCCGCTCGAAGGTCGGCTCCCACATCTCGGTGTCGACGAGCCCCGGCGCCACGCCGTTGACCCGCACCCCCTTGTTCGCCCACTCGTTCGCCAGGTTCTTGGTGAGGGTGTTCAGCCCTCCTTTCGACGCGGCGTAGGCGCCCTGGGTGCCGCCGGCACCGGTCGCGGCGGTCGACGAGACGTTGACGATCGATCCGCTCGACGCGAACAGCGGCTTGGCGAACGCCGAGCAGAGCATGAAGGCCTGTCGCAAGTTGACGAACAGCGTCTCGTCGATCGCATCACCGGTGACCTTGCTGGCAGGCTGGTTGCGCTCGACCGCAGCGTTGTTGACGAGCACGTCGAGACCGCCGAACGCTTCCAGCGCGGCGGTCGAGATCCGTTCGATCGACTCGTGTTCGGAAAGGTCGGCGGTGATCACGACCGGGTCGTTCGTCAGGTCGGCGGCGATCGCCTCGAGCCGATCGGCGGAACGCGCGACCAACGCGACGCGTGCGCCACCCCGGTCGAGTTGGCGTGCGATCGCTTCGCCGATCCCGCGGCTCGCACCGGTCACCACCGCACACTTGCCATCGAAGTCGAAGGCCATGGCGAACCCGTCAGGTACCGGCGAGCGCCGCGACGACCGGCGCGAACGACTCCAGCGCGTCGGACTGCACCGTCACGTACGAGCCCTGCCACCGCTCGCGCTGCTCGATCAGCTCCTCGGCGAGCTGCTCAGCCGAGCCCACGAGCGTGTGCGGGCTGGCGAGCAGCGTGGCCGGGTCCATCCCCATTCCGCCACCGACCTTCTCCGCGACCGCGTCGCGGGCGTCGGTGACGATCGTGACGAACTTGAGGATGCTGATCTCGATGTCGTCATACCGGTCACCTGCGGCGGCGCGCACCCAGCCGAGCTTCTCCTCGGTCGCGTCGGAGGACATCGACGCGATCGCCTCGGGGCCGATCTTGCCCTCGCCGACGTTCGGATTGACGCCGACGATGTCGGCGAGCCGGGCCGCCGTCGACAGCACCCGCTTGCCGCCGCCGCCCACGATGATCGGTGGGCCGCCGGCCTGCGCAGGCTTGGGCAGCCCGTTCATCCCGGTGATCGTGTAGTGGTCGCCGTCGAACGAGAAGGCGTCCTCGCCCCACAGCCCGCGGAGCACCTCGATCGCCTCGATCATGCGGTCGATCCGCACCCCGGGACGATCGTGGGGGATGCCGGTCCACGAGTAGTCCTCCGTCATCCAGCCCGCCCCGACGCCGACTTCGAGGCGACCGTCGCTCAGGAGGTCGAGCGTTGCGGTCTCCTTGGCGAGGACCGCTGGATGGCGGAAGTCGTTGGCGAACACCAGCGCGCCCACCCGCAGCGCCTCGGTCGCCGCCGCGGCCATCGACAGCGCGGGGATCGGCGACAGCTGGTCGCCGAAGTGGTCGGGCATCAGGAGTGCGGAGTAGCCGAGGTCCTCGGCCTGCTTCGCGGTGTCGGCCCACTCGGCCGACGAGCCGGCCTTGGCTGCCATCACGCCGAACCGGAAGGGGCGAGGATGACTCATCGTCCGACCTCCTCGCCGAGACCGGTCATCCGGTCGTGGATCATCGGATGGTGCCGCACACGAAGCTTCATGGGGCCGAGCCTGGCATATCTGCCCGCGCTCGCTGCGAGCGGATGGATCAGTCGACGTCGACCCGGAGGTGGGCCACCGCGTCGAACAGGTCCCGCAACTCGCCCCACGGGGCGCCGTCGAGCAGCAGGTAGTTCCCCTCGACGATCACGACGCGATCGGCCCCTGCGCCCCGGCGATGCCGAAGAGACACCGCGCCGAACCCGCAGCACGACGACGGATCCAGGGTGCGACGTCGGAGACGGCGAAGTGTTCGACGACCATCGCAGCACTAGATCCGCTCGAAGTAGCGGCGACGTTCCCAGTCGGTGACCGCCGCGTCGTACGCATCACGCTCCATGGTCAGGAAGTGGCTGTAGTGGTCGACGACGGTGTCGCCGAGCAGGCGTCGGGCGTCGGGGCTCGTCCGGAATCGGTCGAGTGCAGCAGTGAGCGTCGAGGCCACCATCGGGACATCGGCGGCGTTGTACGCGTCACCGGTGAATTCCGGTGGCGGTTCGATCTGGTTCGCGATGCCGTCGAGGCCGCTGCCGATGGCAGCGGCGTAGGCCAGATAGGGGTTGACGTCCGCGCCCGGGATCCGGCATTCGATGCGGAGGCTCGGCCCGCTGCCCACGATCCGGAACCCCGTGGTGCGGTTGTCCATGCTCCAGGCGATCCTGGTCGGCGCCCAGGACTGGCGCTGGTACCGCTTGTACGAGTTGACGGTGGGCGCGTAACACACCATCAGGTCGTCGGTATGGCGCATCCAGCCGCCGAGGAACCAGCGGAAGAGGTCGGTGGGTCCGTCGGTCGCCGGCGAAGACGTTGGTGGCGGCATCGCCGTCGCCCGACCACAGGCTGAGGTGCAGGTGGCAACTGCTGCCGGACTGGTCGGCGTCGGGCTTGGCCATGAAGGTGACCGCCGCACCCTGCCGCTCCGCGAGTTCCTTCATCGCCTGCTTGACCACGACGTGTCGGTCGGCCATCGCGAGCGCATCGGCGTACCGGATGTTGATCTCGTGCTGGCCGATCGCCGCCTCGCCCTTCGAGTTCTCGACGGGGATCTCGGAATCGCGGAGAGCCCGGCGCGCGGCACCGACGTAGTCCTCCACACGGGCGCCCTGGAGCAGGTGGTAGTCCTCGTTGTACCAACCCGCTGACGTCAGGTCGGTGTAGCCCTTGTCGTGGGCCTCGCGGTAGCTGTCGCGGAACAGGAAGAACTCGAGCTCGCTCGCCGCCTTGACGACGAACCCGGCATCGGCCGCGTCGTCGATCTGCGCACGGAGAATCGAGCGAGGAGCGACCGGCACGTGCCCGTGATCCGCGTTGTCGTGGACGTCGCAGAGGACGATCGCCGATCCGGGGGCCCAGCCGCAACGACGCAGCGTCGACATGTCGGCGACGAGATGGAAGTCGCCGTAGCCCCGCTCCCAGTTGGCGTACTGGTAGCCGGCCGACCGGTTCCATCTCCATGTCGACCGTGAGCAGGTAGTCGCATGCGTGGCTGCCGGACCCGAGGCTCTCGAGGAAGAACTCGGCGTCGAATCGCTTGCCGAGCGTCCGTCCGTAATGGTCGGTGAACGCCACGACCACGGTGTCGATGTCGCCGGCAGTGATGTGGGCGCGGAGTTCGTCGAGCGTCATCGGGATCCTTCGAGCGTGCCGGTGCAGGCGTTGACGAACACCTCGGCGGCGAGCGCCTCGGTGAACGGAATGGGGTTCCCGCCGGCCGATGGGTCGACCGCGGCCGCCGCGGCGATCTCGCCGACGCGACCGGCATCGACACCGAGCTCGGGCAGCCGGTGCGGGACGCCGAGGCCGGCACGCACCGACACGATGTGGTCGATGAAGCCATCGGTCCCCCCAGCGAGATCGAGGTAGGCCGCGAGTTGCGTGATGGTCCCGTCGATGGCATCGCGGTTGGCGGTCAGGACATAGGGCATCAACACCGCATTGGTCATGCCGTGGTGGGTGTCGAAGACGGCGCCGATCGGGTGCGCGAGCGCGTGCATGCCGCCCAGACCCTTCTGAAATGCAACAGCACCCATCGCCGCGGCCGCCATCATGTGCGTCCGGCTGTCGAGGTCGCCGGGGTCGCGGACGACGCGAGGCAGATGGTCCAGTACAAGGCGGCAGCCTTCGAGACCGATGCCGTGCGCCATGGGGTGATAGCTCGGCGCACAGAGCGCCTCGAGCGAATGCGAGAGGGCATCCATCCCGGTGCCCACCGTGAGGTCGGTGGGCAGCCCGACGGTCAGTTCGGGGTCGCAGAGCACGGCAACCGGCAGCATCTTCGGGTGGAAGACGATGACCTTCCGCTGGGTGGCTTCGTCGATCACCACGCCGGCCCGGCCGACCTCGCTCCCGGTTCCCGCCGTGGTCGGGACCGCGATCACTGGAGCGATCGAGTCGGCATCGGCGCGGGTCCAGTGGTCGCCGATGTCCTCGAAGTCCCACAGCGGCCGCGTCTGTCCGGCCTGGAAGGCGATGAGCTTGCCGCAGTCGAGCGCCGACCCACCGCCGACCGCGACGACGCCGTCGTGACCGCCGGAGCAGAACACCTCGACACCGTCGCTGATGTTCGATCCGACCGGGTTGGGCCGGATCGAACTGAACACGGGCACCGGGCGATCGAACGACGATTGCACCTCGTCGAACGCGAGCAGTCGGGCGAAGCCGGGGTCGGTGACGATCAGCGGCCGTGCGATCCCGTGGCGCTCGCATGTGTCGGCGAGTTCCGGCGATGCAGCCGGCAGCAAGACGAAGCGCCGTCGGGAACGACCACGCGGCGGACACGGACATCAGGTCAGCGTAGACGTCGGTGTCTGCTGGCCGGCCGACCGACGATCGTCGTCGGCGTCCGGCTGCTCTGGGTCAGTCTTCGGGGCCCTGGCCGTACTCGTTCGGGCCATCGCTCGGCTGGACGTAGAACACGATCAGGATGATGAAGCCGACGAACGGGATCAGACCGAGCAGGATCATCCAGCCCGACTTGCCGGTGTCGTGGAGGCGGCGGATCGCGATCGCGATGCTGGGAAGGAGCACCGCGAGTGCGTACACGACGTACAGCAGCAGGAACACCGACGACACACCGGAGAGCACGCCGAGCACGACGGCCACGACGAAGTTGACGGCGACGAAGCGCCAGAACCCGCCGACCGACGTGCGGCCGGAGAAGTCGACATAGCGGGTGAATGCGGTCTTGTAAGCGTTGATGAATTGGTCCATGGTGTTTCTGTCCTCACGTGTTGATGCGACATCGGTCACGGTACATGCTGGTCAACCCCTTTCTGTCGATGCTGCGTCAGCCGAGCAGATCATCGACGAGCACGCCGGCCTTCATGACACCGACGATGCGATCGGCGTCCTGGAGCACGGTGATGTCGGCGACCGGATCGCCGTCGACGATCACCAGGTCGGCAGCCGTGTCGGCCTCGAGCGTGCCGAGCATCCCGGTCGGGTCGAACGCCAGGCCACCGTCACGCGTGGCGCACAGCAGCGCCTCGGCAGGCGACATCTCGAAGAGGTCGACGAAGTACTCGAGGTCCTTCGCGTTCGAGCCGTGTGGCGTGATCGACAGCCCGTAGTCGCCACCGATCAGGATGCGCACGCCGACCTCGCGCAGGCGCTTCACCGCGCTGATCGGTCTCGTCGATCTCGCGTTGGTAGCCGCGCGCCTCCATCACCGCACGGCTGAGCCCGATCTCGTGACCACGTTCGAGCAACTGGATCTCCCACGCGATCCCCGGGCCGACGAAGAGTCGATCGCGGGCCGCGGCCAACATGTCGACCGCTTCGTCGTCGAGGAAGTTGGCGTGGCCGACGAAGTCGACGCCATGGCGGACCGCCTGTTTGACGGCGCCCGCCGAGCGGGCGTGACACGCGACGCGCAGATTGCGCTGGTGTGCCTCCTCACATGCCGCGGCCACCTCCTCGTCGGTGTAGCTCAGCACGCCGGGCGCGGCGTGCGCCGAGAGCTCTTCGCCGTCGAGGAAGATCTTCACGACGTCGGCCCCCGCCTTCGCGACCTCGCGCACCGCAGCGCGCACCGCCCACGGGCCATCGGCGATCCGCTTACGACCGTCGCTCTCGGGTGCCGCCGCATCGGCGTTGCTCCCGGTCGAGCCGAGGTCCTTCTCGGACGCCAACAGTCGTGGGCCGGGCACCCGGCCCGAGTTGATCGCGTGGCGCAGCGGGACGTCGATCCCCTGCGCCGACCCGAAGCTGATCGCCGACGTGAAACCGAACCCGAGGAGCGTGCGCGCGTTGTCGACGGCGTCGAGCATCGCGATCGGAATCGGTTGCCGATCGAGTTGGCTCGGATGGGCGTTGGAGTACGACAGGTGGACGTGGGACTCGGTCATCCCGGGCATCACGAACTTGCCGCCCACGTCGAGGTGCTCGACACCGTCGGCGCAGCGCAGCAGGAAGCTCGTCCGTCGGACCGACCCAGGCGATCCGGTCGCCGTCGATCAGCACACTGCCGTCGTCGATGACGGTCGTCGTCGACTGCGGTGAACAGCCGGGCATGGGTGATGAGGAGCGTGGTCATGTGGTGGCCTCCAGGCGCAGGAGTCGGTGGGCGTTCGGGGTGAGCGCGGCGTCGAAGTCGTCGGTGCGCGCAGGTGTGTCCCACCCACCGAAGTTGGTGCCGTAGACCATTCGATCGAGTGCCGACGGTGTCGACGACCAGGTCGCGCGCCGGACCCGGTTCGAGATGGGAGTCGAACCACAGCCGACGCAGCGACGCGTGCGAAGTCGGACTCGTTGCCGAGGAAGTGGGCCATCGAATCGAAGCGCTGCGCGAGGAAGGCGATCGCACCGCCACCGTGGGAGAGACACACGTCGAGGTCGGGGTGGCGGTCGAGGACACCACCGAGCACGAACGCCGACGCGGCGAGGGTCTCCTCGTACGTGTAGCCGACGATGAGGTCGAGTCCGAACCGTCGCAGTCGGGCGTCGGCCACCGGCCCACGTCCGTCGTTCGTGACACCGTGGACGAAGAGCGGCACGTCGAGCTCGACGACTCGGCGGTAGAAGTCGTCGAATCGCCGATCGTCGGGCGTCATCCCGTAGTCGGTGCCGATGTAGCCGGCGACGAGTCCGAGATCGCCGACCGCTCGGTCGAGCTCGACGATCGCTGCGTCGGGGTCCTGCATCGGGAGCTGCGCCGCACCGAGCAGCCGCTCCGGATGCGCCGCGACCAGCGCGGCCATCGCATCGTTGGTCGCCCGTGCGAAGTCGATCGCCGGTGCCGACTCGACACCACCCAGGAACGTGAGCGGGATTCGGCGACAGCAGCTGCCGGTCGATGCCGACGCGGTCCATCTCGGCGAGTCGGCGTTCGACGTCCATGAACATGCTGCCGCGATACGGGATCGGCTTCATCGTGTAGTCGCCGACGCGGAAGAACTCGACGCCGTTGGCGTCGAGTCCGTGCTCGGGGCCGTATGCACCCGCTGCACCGAATGCATCGTCGAGCACGACGTGAGCGTGCAGGTCGACGACGCCCGACACGGTCACCGGCCCGGGTCGGCGACCGGTGTCCGCAACGGCGTCGAAGCGGAACTGCGCCGTCCTCGTAGACCGGCCCGCGATCGTCGGCGGCGTACAGCCGGTTCTCGGACTCGAGGAAGCCGCCGCAGTTGTGGAGCACCTCGACCATCTGTGGCGTAGTTCGGATGATCGAAGTGCGCTGCGAGGCTGTGCGGATCGGTCCACAACTCGTACACCTGGACGTGGGTCGGTTCGACCGGGTCGGCGCCGAAGCAGTACGCCAGGCACCCGTCCTCGTCGTCCCGGGTGGCCTGCTGCACCGGCGCGGTGAGCGCGACGGCGTTGTCGCGGTCGGCTTCGGTCTCGAACGACAGCGTCGCGGTCACGATGATCATGCAGGTCCCCCTCGGTCCGCTCGCGACGGTACCCGCCGACCCGATCCGCACTCGGCTCGGAGGTCCGGTCAGCCGACCAAGGCGTTCGGCGGGAGCTCACCGGCGCCGTACCGGGTCTTGTGCGTCGACGTCCAGACGGTGACTTCGTCGCCCAGGACGTGATAGGCGCCGTTGTCGTTGACGAGCGCCGTGTTCCCGTTGACACCCACGAGCGTCCGTTTCCTCCCGACGGCGACCCGCATCGCCGACACGATCGGCGACGGGATCTCGTCGAAGTGCGGGATGATGTGGACACCGGGCCACAATCCGAAGCCGTCGTGCGGTCGAGGAAGCCCTGTGAACGCCTCACCCTGGATCATCGCACCGGCGCTGCATCCTGCCAGGAGACCACCCCGACCGACGACCTCGAGAATGGCGTCCCACGCCGGACGTCGCGTCGAGCGTTCGGTGGAGGTAGCCGGGGTTGCCGCCGGAGAGATACACGAAATCGGCGTCGGCGATGCGTTCGGCCAGCGCGGGGTCGTTGGCGCTCGCTCGATCCCAGACCCGCACCGACTCGGCTTCGACACCCAACCCCGTGAAGTGCTCGACGCCGCGCCGTGCCCAGCTCGTCGATCATCGCATCGCCCTCGCGCCCGGCGGCGGTGGGCAGACAGACCACCCGCGGCGGCGTGTCGAACAGCTCGATGAGCCGGCGATCCACCTCGCTCATCTGCGGCAGGTATTCACCGCTCCCCACGATTGCCAACACGTCGATGAGCTTCGCCTGTTTCGATCAGCGACGTGCAACCGGAACGTGGATCGTCGGGTTGCCTGTGGGGAACGGTCAGACGGTGTCGGGAACGAGGTCATCGTGATCGCAGAGACTCTTCGCGACCTTCGACAGCGCCCGCGCCAGCGCCGCGGTGTCGTCCCGGTCGAGATGATCGAACACGACTCGCTGCACGTCTTCGGCGTGGAGCGGCGCAACGGCCTCGAGGCGTCGCCGACCAGTTGTCGTCAACGTCGCGTTCTTGCCTCTCCCGTCGGCACCGTGCGGAGCGATCGCCACGTCGCCGCGTTCGATCAGCGTGCGCAGTCGGTGGGTGAGGCGACTCGGCGACAGGTTCGCGGCATCGGCGAGGTCCGACAGCCGCATCGTGTCGTTGGGCGCCGACGAGAGAGCGACCAGGATCGCGTAGTGCACGGCGAGCAGATCGTGTTGCTTCAGCGTGCGCTCGAGCTCGGGCAGTCCCCGGTTGATGATGACGAGGAGCGAACGCCACGCCTGCTGCTGCGTCTCGTCGAGCCACCGGGTCTCCGCCACGGATCGGACTCTAGTAGTTGACGTGACAACTTTCGCCCACTAGGTTGAGGCCGCAAGCATCTCGTTGACATGTCAACGATATGTGTCCGATCACCGAACCCCCATGCAGGAGACCTCATGAACAATCCCATCACACTCCCCACCGGCACTTGGCAGCTCGATGCCGAGGCGACGGCGATCACCGTGTCCGTCAAGAAGCTCGGCTTCATCACGGTCCCGGCGACCCTCGCCGTCACGTCCGGCACCATCGAGATCGACGACCGCCATCAGGTCAGCAACGTCGAGATCGTCGCCGACGCATCGTCGTATGCGAGCAAGAACGCAAAACGCAACGAACACGTGCACGGCGCAGACTTCCTCGACGTCACGCGACATCCGACCATCGCGTTCCGTGCCGACACGGTCGCCGACGGAACCGGGGCGTACCGCGCGACCGGAACCGTCACGATCAAGGGACAGTCCTCGCCGATCGACGTCACCATCACCGACGTCGCAGTCGACGGGTCACGGGCGTCGTTCACCGCAACCGCAACCGTCGATCGGAAGGCCACCGGCGTCGACAAGATGCCGACGTTCATCGTCGGTCGCGACCTCGAGCTGGTCGTTTCGGCCTCGGCGACCCAGAGCGCCGCATGAGCGACGAGCAGACGATCAGGGTCGCCGACGGCGGCCCCTACATCGTGAGCGGATCCGTGCCGGTCACGTCCAAACGTCCGATCGAGTCCGAACACGGAGAGCCACTCACGTGGAAGACCGCGCGGCCCGACGAGACGAAGCCGACGGTCGTGCTGTGCCGCTGCGGAGCATCCTCGAACAAGCCGTACTGCGACGGCACCCACGCCGCGACCGACTGGGACAGCACCGACAATGCGCCGGAGGGCACCTACGGGGAACGGGCGAAGAGCTACGGCGGCGACGGCATCGAGGTGTTCGACGATCGACCGATCTGCGTGCACGCGGGTTTCTGCGGCAACCAGGTCACCAACGTGTGGAAGATGGCGGCCAAGACCAGCGACAGCCGCATCCGTGCCGAGGCGATGGCCATGATCGAGCGCTGCCCCTCCGGCGCACTCACGTACGCCGTCGACGGCGAGACGATCGAACCCGATCTGCCGGCCGGAGTCGCCGTGATCCCCGACGGACCACTGTGGGTCAGCGGCGGCATCGAGGTCACCCGCGGCGACGGTTCGACACTGGAGCAACGCAACCGCGTGACGCTGTGCCGCTGCGGTCAATCGGCATCGAAGCCACTCTGCGACGGGTCGCACAAGGAGGCCGGCTTCACCGGCTGAGGCACTGCCGGGTCCCGCTGCCCCGGGAACTCTGAAGTACCCCTCTGAGATGATGGTGACATGGACCGAGGGGTGTGGATCGAGGGGGTGGCGGAGCTGTCTCGCTATCACGCGCCGACGCCTGACGTTGCGGCCTCGACCCGTTTGGTGCGTCAGGCTCGGGCTGCGCAGCTCGACGAGGTGGGCGCGGCGGTTGATGCCGGATCGTTCTTCTCGCTCGGGTTTCGTTCGCCGACCGATTGGCTGGCGACGACGACCCGCGAAGGTGTGGGTGCCTGCAGGGTGACGCTGCATCTCGCGGATCGGATCCGCAAGATGCCGGTCGTCCGTCAGGCGTTCGGTGCCGGTGATCTCGCCGAATCATCGCTGCGGTTGCTGGCCGACGCGTGGCACGTCGATGTGGCCGACGTGTTTGCGCGCGACGAGGAGATGCTGTGTCGCTGGGCGACGACACTGTGCCACAAGGACTTCAAGTTCGTGCTCGACACGTGGCGCCTCCACGCCGACCCCGACCGGGCGGAACGAACCGTCGAGGAACGCTACGACTCGCGGTCCTTGCACCTGTCGGCAATGCTCGACGGGATGGGCCGTCTCGACGGGACCCTCGACCCTGAAGGCTTCGCCCTGGTCCGCGAAGCGGTGCGGGCGTTGTCGCAACGGTCTGAAGATGACACCCGCACCGCCGCGCAACGGCGTGCGGACGGGCTGGTGACGATGGCCCGCATCGCGCTCGAACAGGTCGAGCCGGTACCGGGCCGCAAGCGCCGCAAGCCCAAGGTCGTCGCCACCATCAGCTACACCGACCTGGTCGCATCGACGGGCGGCGGGTCGTTGGAGACCGACCTCGACCGCGCGGTGGTGCCGGTGGAGGCGATCCGGCGGGTCGCATGCGACAGCACGGTGCACCGACTCGTGACCGGTCCGCAGTCGGCGATCCTCGACTACGGCCGCTCCCAGCGGGTCGTGTCCGACTCGCTGTTCGACGTGCTCGCACTGCGTGATCACGGCTGTCGTTTCGCCGGGTGCACCACACCCGCGTCGGGGTGCGATGCCCATCACGCCGTCCACTGGCTCGATCTCGGGCAGACCGAACCCGACAACCTCGCCCTGGTGTGCTGGCACCACCACCACTGGCTGCACGAACAGCACTGGAGAATCGAGCCCCTCGGGGGCGGACACTTCATCTTGATCGACCCCCACGGTGGCGCACACACCATGCGCCCACCCATGATCGGCGCCGCCCCCACACACCAACTCACACTCATCGACTGACGGGACCTCACCCGCCGATTTCTCCATGGCGGTCTCCTCGGACGGCGCGGCTACCAGTCCGTCGGCGCGTAGTCCTTGAGGAACTGGCCCCACACGTGGTCGCCGGTGTTGAGACCGTGGATGAGCGGGTCGACGATCCTGGCCGCACCGTCGACGATGTCGAGCGGGGGATGGAACCGGTGCTCGGCCGTCTTCGCCTCGGCGATCGCCACCGGATCCTCGTCACTGACCCAGCCGGTGTCGACGCTGTTCATGTTGATTCCGGCATGGTGGTAGTCGGTGGCCGAGGTGCGGGTCATCATGTTCAACGCGGCCTTGGCCATGTTCGTGTGCGGGTGTTTCGTCGTCTTGCGGGGTCGATAGAACTGGCCTTCGACCGCCGACACGTTGACGATGTGCTTGTGGTCGCCCGGCGTGGCCTCCAGCAGCGGCTTGAGGCGTGCGTTCAGCACGAACGGCGCGACCGCGTTGACCAACTGGGTCTCCAGGAGTTCGACCGACGACACCTCGTGCAACTGCAGCCGCCACGAGTTCCGGCCGCGGAGATCGACCTGTTGGAGGTCCTGGTCGAGTCGGCCGTCGGGGAACAGCGAGTCAGTCGTGGGTCGGTCGTCCGCCAGCAGCACCGCCTGCGACAACTCTGCGGCGCGGGTGAGCCCGGAATGCTCGGGCGAGGCGGCACCGCGTCGATCGCAGCGCCTCCGCCGCGGAGCGATTCGTACGACCCGACGAGCTGCAGCACATGGGGAGGGAGGGTGCCGAGCGCAGCGGTCTCGTTGTCCATCATGTGCTCGTAGAAGGCGGGTGGGCGGCGCACGGTCTGGCATGCGTTGTTGACGATCGCATCGAGCCGGGTGCGCGTCGCCAGCAGGTGCGCGCAGAACGCCTCGACACTGGGCGTGTGGCGGAGGTCGAGACCGAACACCTCGAGCCGATCACCCCACTCTGCGAAGTCCGGTTCGGCGGCGTAGCGCTCCGCTGCGTCACGGGGGAAGCGTGTCGCCACGATCAGCTCGGCACCGCTGCGCAGCAGTTTGATGCCCGCCTGGTAGCCGATCTTCACGCGGCCGCCGGTGAGCAACACGACCATCCCGGTCATGTCGGCGAGTTCGCTGCGCTTGGCGAAGTTCAACGCGGCGCACTCGGGGCACAGCTGGTCGTAGAAGTGATGGATCTCGCGGTAGCGGACCTTGCAGATGTAGCAGTGTTGAGGTTCGACGGTTTCGCGGAACGGTGCCTCGTCCGGAACGTCGACGACCTCGTGTTGCTCGAAGTCCGACGGCGCATGGAAGTCGGGTGTCGTGAACACCGGCCGGCTGCGCAGCGTGCGGATGCCGGTCTCACCGAGAATCTCGTCGTCACGTTGCGACTTCTCACTGCGTCGCTGCTGCTGCAGCAACTTGGTTCGACGCCGTCGGATCTCAGGATCGGGACAGAACACGTCACCCGCCGCATTGAGGAAAGCGGCCTTCTCGGTCGCGTCGAGTTCGTTCACCAACTCGGGAGCCGCAATGACGTCACGGAGCACAGCCATTGCATCCAGCAGCCGCCGACGAACGTCCTCGTCAGGTTGTCGATCGGCGGCCACCGTCGAAACCTACCGTCGGCCCCGTGACACCACGGAGAACGTGATCGCCGCTGCGTGACCGACGTTCAGCGAGTCGACCACCTCGCGGATCGGAATCCTGACCTGGGTGGTCGCCGCATGGAGGGCGGCACGGGTCAGGCCCGGGCCCTCCACACCGAGCATGACCGCCAGGCGATCGGGGATGTCGGCGTTCCACAGTTCGACGGCGTCGGCGGCCGGCGTCATCGCCCACGACTCGAAGCCGCGTTCGTGCAACGTGTCGATCGCGCGCGGCCAGTCGTCGGGCGACGCTCGCGCGACGCGCATGTGCAGGATCTCGCCCATGCTCACCCGCACGGTTCGGCGATGGTACGGATCGGTGCACGTCGGGCTGAGCACCATGCCGTCGATGTCGAACGCCCGAGCGGCGCGGGCGATCGCCCCGACGTTCTCGTCGTCGTCGAGGGCCTCCAGCACGATCAACCGGCTGGAGGTCGCGGCGAGGTCCTCGACCGTGTGCAACGGCTTGCGGAACGCCGACACCAGGACGCCACGCGGTAGATCGAACCCGACGATGCTGCGCATCACGTCACGGTCGGCCACGTACACCGGCACACCGACCAGCTCCGGGCGGTCCATGAACGGCCGGAACCGGTTCACCCGGGACGGGGACAGCAGGACCGATCGGAACACGTGACCCGAATCGAGAAGCCGGTCGATGGACACCCACCCCTCCGACAGGAAGTACTCGTCACCTTCCATCTCCCTGCGCGCTGCCTGGTCGTTGAGCCGGCGGAAGTCGGCCACGCGAGAATCATCGGCATCAGCGATCGAGGTCGTCTCGCCCATCAGGTCGACCGTATGTCATCGTCGCCACCATGCATGACGTGCGCCGCCCCGGCTCAGGTCAGCGGGCGGTCAGCTGGGGGTCAGGCGACGAGTGAGAGACTCCCGATGGAGCAGTGATGAAGATTCTCGTCGTCGAGGACGATCTCAAGATCGCGTCGGGCGTCCGGCGCGGTCTCGAGCACGAGGGCTTCACCGTCGACGTCGCGTTGAACGGTGACGACGGCATGTGGATGGCGGCCGAGGGTGGGTACGACCTGGTCGTGCTCGACATCATGCTGCCCGGGATGAACGGCTACGAGATCTGCCGCGACCTGCGCGCCGCCGACAACTGGACCCCGGTGCTGATGCTGACCGCGAAGTCCGGCGAACTCGACGAGGCTGAAGCGCTCGACACCGGCGCCGACGACTACGTGACCAAGCCGTTCGCGTTCGTGACGCTCGTCGCGAGAATCCGCGCGCTGCTCCGGCGATCGGCGGGGCGCGACCCGTCGCCGGTCGTGGCCGGCGACCTGCGGATCGATCCGGTGCAACGCCGGGTCTGGCGCGGTGACACCCCGGTCGAGCTGACCACCCGGCAATTCGACGTACTCGAGTTCTTCATGCGTCGGGTGGGCGAGGTCGTGTCGAAGTCGGAGATCCTCACCGGCGTCTGGTCATACGACTTCGACGGCGATCCCAACATCGTCGAGGTCTACGTTCGACGGCTGCGGACGCGAATCGACGAGCCGTTCGGTCGACGCGCGATCGAGACCGTCCGTGGCGCGGGGTATCGACTGGCTGCCGACGGTGGGTGAGCGGAACGTGGCACGGACGGGCGCGACCGGTCGACCGTGGCGCAGCGTGCGCTTTCGAATCACCGTCGTCGCAACGGTCGCGGTCGTGATCGTCCTGTCGATCGGCGGATTCGTCCTGCTGGCCATCCAGGAGAACCAGGTGCTCGACAACCTCGACACCACGCTGTCGCAACGCGCCGACGACCTCGCGTCGGTCACCCAGGACCTCGACCTGTCGACCACGCCGCTCACCCTCACCAACCTCGCCGGTGACGATGTCATCGTACAGCTCGTCGACGAGGACGGAGGCATCATCGCAGGAAGCGCGAACGCCGTCGACGTGCCCCCCATCGGCCCGCTCGATCCGGTCGGGCAGACCCTGCGTACGGTCGAGACGCTCCCCGTCGAGGACGACGAATACCGGATCCTGACGCGCCCGATCGAACTCGATGCAGGGCCAGCAGTACTCCACGTCGCCACGAACATGGACGAACTCCGTGACGTGATCACCCAACTCCGCAACGCGTTGCTCCTCGTCGTGCCGCTCGCCGCGCTCGTCATTTCCGCCGTCGTGTGGGCGTTGGTCGGCCGCACACTACGGCCGGTCGAGCGGATCCGATCAGAGGTCGCATCGATCGACGGCGGTGACCGCTCGCACCGCATCTCGCCGCCGGCGACGGGCGACGAGATCGAGCGGCTGGCCGTCACCATGAACGAGCTGCTCGAACGCCAGGCGGTCGCTTCACGCCGTCAACGCGAGTTCGTCGCGGACGCCTCACATGAGTTGCGGAGCCCGCTGGCCCGAATGCGCACCGACGTCGATGTCGGCCGAACCGACGGGCTCGGCACCGACGCGGTCCTGGCGAGCCTCAGCGACGAGATCGACCACATGACCAGCTTGGTCGACGACCTCCTCCACCTCGCCCGGTCCGACTCGGCCGACACGCCGCACGTCCGTCGACCGGTCGATCTCGACGACATCGTGCTCGACGAGGCGAAGCGCGTGGGGAGTTCTTCGGAGATCACCGTCGACCTGTCGGCGATGTCGGCTGCTCACCTCAGTGGCGACCCCAATCAACTCCGCCGAATGGTCCGCAACCTGCTGGACAACGCCGTGCGACATGCGACGCACACCGTTTCGGTCACGCTGAGCGAGTCGAGCGCAGGTGTGATCACGCTGACGGTCACCGACGACGGTCCGGGGGTCGACTTCGGTGACCGGGAGCGCGTCTTCGAACGTTTCGTCCGACTCGACAGAGGCACGAACCCGCCACGACGGAGGGACCGGCCTCGGGTTGGCGATCACCCGCGACATCGTCGAGCGTCACGGCGGCACGATCACGCTCGACGAAGCGGGCGCCGATTCCGGCGCCCGCTTCGTCGTGTTGCTTCCGAACTGACCTGTCGGGAGCGGTCAGTCGTCGCCGGGTCCGTCGGTCTCGGAGCCGACGACGTTGAAGTCGCGATCGAGCTGGACGTCGATCTCGTCGCCGTTGTCCAGCCGCACCTCGACCTCGTAGTAGCTGTCCTCGTCGCCCTCCTCGGTCTCGGTCACCCGGCCTTCGCCGACGTGATCGAGGGCGACCTGGGAGGCGGTGGCCAGCGCCTCACCGGTGATCGGCACGTCGTTCCCGTCGTCGTCGGACTGGTTGCTCGCTGCCACGGCTCCGCCGACGCCGGCCGCAATTGCGGCACCAGCGAGTGCGACGCCCGCCGCGATGATCATCTGCTTCTTCATGTCGGTCTCTCCTTGCGATCGGTGTCCCGCGGGACGATCCCGCGTCTCCACCATGCGCAGGTCGACCTGACCACCACCTGACGCGTCCTGCCGGACCGTCCGACTCCTCGTCGGCGGCGCAGCGACGCCGCCGTGCAGCGGCTCCTCCAACCCTGACCGGGACCCGTTCACCACGAAGTACCGTGAGCGGCTGTTCGTGTTCGCTCGATGAGGAGAAGAAATGGCTGGCGGACTCGCCGGATTGCTCGATGACGTCGCCGCGCTGGCGAAGCTCGCCGCCGCGTCCGTCGACGACGTCGGCGCAGCGGCCGGGCGGGCGAGCGCCAAGGCCGCAGGGGTCGTCGTCGACGACACCGCCGTCACGCCGGCGTACGTACGCGGCCTCGCCGCCAACCGCGAGCTGCCGATCATCAAACGGATCGCGATCGGCTCGCTGCGCAACAAGTTGCTGATCATCCTGCCCGTGGCGCTGATCCTCAGCGCGATCGCCCCGACGCTGGTCGAGATCATCCTGATGGCGGGTGGCATCTACCTCTGTTTCGAGGGCGCCGAGAAGATCTACCACCACCTCAAACACGACGACCACGACCACGACGTCCCCGTCGCGATGCAGGGTCCCGAAGCCGAGGAGAAGACCATCTCCGGCGCGATCCGGACCGACTTGATCCTGTCGGCGGAGATCATGGTGATCGCGTTGAAAGAAGTGATCGACGAGGGCTTCCTCTCGCGGAGCCATCATCCTCGTCGTCGTCGCGCTGCTGATCACCGTCATCGTGTACGGGGTGGTGGCGCTCATCGTCAAGATGGACGACATCGGCCTCAAGCTCGCCGGCCGCAGAGTCCGAGAATGCGCAGCGCGTCGGTCGGCTGATGGTGGCGGGCATGCCCAAGGTGCTGTCGGTCCTCACCGTCGTCGGCACGGCGGCGATGCTCTGGGTCGGCGGCCACATCCTGCTGGTCGGCGCCGACGAGCTGGGATGGCATGCGCCGTACGATTTCGTCCACGACCTCGAGAAGCAGGTCGAGGACGTCGACGGGATCGGCGGGTTCCTCGCCTGGCTGGTCAACACCGGTCTGCTCCGCGCTGATCGGCCTGGTCGTCGGCTTCGTCGCCGTGGCGATCGTCTCCCGCTTTCAGGGGCGATCGCACGACGACGCCGAGAACTCCCTGCCGACGCTCACTGACTCGGCGTGCCCGCGGGACCTAGTGCCCTACCAGCGCCTGTGAGCGGGCAACGACGATCGTGGAGAGGTGCGAACGCGTGCACCGACGAACGAGGACAGCGTGGGCAAGACCGAACAGTGAGGTGAACGCGGGCCCGACCGTGGTCGCGATCGGCGGGCACTCGCTGCTCGCGCCCGACCTCGCACCGACCGTCGCCAACCAGTTCGCGGTGACCCGGGCCGCGATGCGGCCCGTGGCCGATCTGCTCGAACGCGGCGAGCATCTCGTGCTCACCCACGGCAACGGTCCGCAGGTCGGCTTCATGCAGCTCCGCTCGGAGATGGCCCGCGACACGGTTCCGGAGGTGCCGCTCGACTCGCTCGTCGCCGACAGCCAGGGTGCGATGGGCTACATGATCGAGCGGGCGCTGCGCGCCGAGCTGCGCCAGCGCGGCGACGACACCGACGTGGTCACGATCGTCACCGAGGTCGAGGTCGATCCCGACGATCCGGCGTTCGACCACCCGGACAAGCCGATCGGCCAGTTCTATCGACGCCGACGAGGCCGACGATGCTCGTCCGCGAACGCGGCTGGCAGGTGATGCTCGACCCGAAGCGGGGCGTGCGGCGCGTGGTCGCCTCGCCGATCCCCCGCCGGATCGTCCAGCTGTCGGACGATCGAACGGCTCTGCGACCTCGGGATCACCGTGATCTGCTGCGGTGGCGGCGGCATCCCGGTCAGTCGCAGGCGCCGACGATCAGATCGTCGGCCACGAGGCCGTCATCGACAAGGACCGGGTCAGCATGCTGCTCGCCGTCCACCTCGGTGCGCGCCGACTCGTGATCACGACCAGCGTCGACCACGTCTACGAGGACTTCTACTCCGACGCGCCCACGACCCCGGCCCGAGCTGACGGTCGACGAGGCCCGGGCGCTGCACGCGGCGGGCCAGTTCGCCGCCGGCAGCATGGGGCCGAAGATCGAAGCAGCGATCGACTTCCTCGATGCGATCGACGGCGACGTCGATCATCTGCCTTCCCGAGGACCTCGTCGACGCGCGTCGACGGCCGAGCGGGCACCCACATCAGGAGGAACCACCGGTGAGTCAGATCGAAACCGCACGGATGCTCGACGGGCATGCGCTCGACGCGCTGCTCGGCAGGAGCCTGCTGACCACCCAGGAGTGGTCGACCGCCGATCTCGCATCGGTGCGCGCCGTCGCCCGCTCGCTCGCACACCTCGACCGGCAGGGGATCCGCACCCCGCTGTGTCCCGACGAGCTGGCCTGGGCGGTGTTCTTCGACCAGTCGACGCGCACCAAGAGCGCATGGGCGGGCGCCGCCGCACGGTTGGGGATGCAGCCGGTGATCGTCGACGGGTCGTCGACCCAGGTGTCCCACGGCGAGACCGCCGTCGAGACCGGCGCGATGCTCGGCATGAACGCGCACGCGATGGGGATCCGCCACGACCTGATCCTCGGCGAGGGCAACACGTTCATCCGCGACGTCAAGCAGGGCATCGACGACTACCTCGACGCAACCGACGACTCGCGCTGCGGTGCCGATCGTCAACCTGCAGTGCGACGTCGACCACCCCACGCAGACGATGGCCGACCTGCTGTGGCTCGAGGACAACTTCGACGATCTCGCCGGCCGGAACATCACGGTCAGCTGGGCCTACTCGCCGTCGTACGCCAAGCCGCTGTCGGTCGCCGCAGGGGCTGATCACGCTGCTGACCCGCGTCGGCGCCAACGTGACGCTCGCTCATCCGCCCGGCTACCAGCTGACCGACGCGACGATGGCGGCCGCCGCCGACAACGCCAGCAGACGGCGGGTCGTTCCGCGTGGTCGACGACATGGACGAGGCGTTCGCCGGCGCCGACGTCGTGTACCCGAAGAGTTGGGGCGCCCACGACCTGATGGTCGAGCGGGTGGCGGCCAACGCGGCCGGCGACACGGACGAACTGCGGCGCCATCGAGCAGCGGGCGCTCGAACGCAACGCCGAGCACACCGACTGGATCTGCGACGAACGACGAATGGCGCACGACCGCCGACGGCGACGCGCTGTACATGCACTGCCTGCCCGCCGACATCGGCGCCGAGGTCAGCCCCGGCGTGATGGACCGGCACCGGGTGAACGTCGCCCGGGAGGCGAACTGGAAGATGTACGTGGTGATGGCACTGCTCGCCGGGGCGAAGGTCCCCGATCTCGCCGCGCGCTGGCATCACTCGAGGAGGAGGCACCCCGATGACCGATCTCGATACCCGCATCGCCGCCCTCGAGTCAGGATCACCTGCAGCTCGCCGTCGAGATCCTGCGCGAAGCGATCCGCATCCCGGCCGACTACGTCGATCGCCCGGTCGACGCGGGTGGTGACCCGTCGTCGGGCTTGAGCAACCACGAAGGCCCGCGGCTCGAGTACCTGAAGCAGGCGATCATCGACGTCGGGGCCGTGCGCGGACCGGACGACGTCTGGTTCGACGACTACGGGAACCTGGTGTGGACGGTCACCGACCCGACGGACGGCATCGACGCCGACCAGAAACGGGTCGTCTACTTCGACGGCCACACCGACACGGTGCAGGCGCTGCGCACGGCCTGGCGCGACAAGCTCGGCGGAATCGACGCCTACGACGGGTTGCTCGACATCGACGCCGTCGACCGCGACTTCCTGCGCAGCGAGCTCGGCCACCTCCCGCCGGACGACGAGTGGGAGCACCTCGTGTTCGGCCGCGGCGCCGCCGACCAGTTGGCCGGGGTGATCTCGCAGATCATCGCGACGAAGATCGCCCTCGAACTCGCGCCCGAGGGCGCGCTGCGCGGCGTGATCGTGCGGGCGTACGCGACGGCCGCCGAGGAGGACAACGACGGCGCCGGACCGATGTACCTGATGAGCGAGGTGCTGCCCGGCGCGTCGGCCGAGCTGATCCCGGACGTGGTCGTCCTCACCGAGGGCACCGGCGACGCGCAGAAGGGTGCGCTCGGGATCTACCGCGGCCAACGCGGGCGGATGCAGATCGAGGTGACCGTGACCGGTCGCTCGTGTCACGGGTCGATGCCGTGGGAAGGGCTGAACCCGTTGGAGTACGGCAGCGCGATCATCGCCGAGGCCGCACGGCGCTACGACGCCCGCGACGGGTTCCTCGACGACCCGTTCCTCGGCCACGGCACGCGCACGGCGTCGTGGGCGCACCTCGACACGCCGAGCGACTGCGCGGTGCCCGACCGGTTCACGTTCCGGTTCGACCGCCGGCTCACGGTCGGCGAGGACCCCGAGCAGGCGCGGCTCGACGTCGAGGGGCTCGACGCCGTGCGGGTGGCACGTGACGCCGGCCTCACGGTCGACGTGACGGTGCCGATCTACGACGGTGTCACCTGGCGCGGCTACACCCCCGGCAACCGAGCAGATCTACATGGGCTGGGCGACCCCCGAGGACCACCCGGCGATCAGGACGGCGGTCGACGTGTACGACGCCGTCGTCGCGCCGAACGTCGAACCGGCGGCCGGCGGAGACGGCGGCATGCGCGCCGAGGCCCGGGTCGACCGCTGGATCTTCTCGACCGACGGTGTCGGCTACCCGATCCCGGTCGATGACAGGACGATCGACGTGCCCGAGTCGAAGGCCTGGGTCGAGGCCGGCGGGTTCAAACACCCGGCGATGCTCGGCTTCGGTGCCGGGTACGAGCAGAACACCCACAAGATCGGCGAGTGCGTCGACGCCCGCGAGCTGCGCCTCGCGATCGCGTTCCTCGCCCGCTTCCCCAGCGCGTTCGCAGCCCGGTCGTGACGTCGCCTGAACACGGCGACCTCACGGACGTCCGGGGGCTGGAGACACCCGGGGGATGCCTTCCGCCAGCCCGACGGCTGCGCCGAGCGCGGTCACCATCCGTTCGCGGAACTGCTGCATGGAGGCGGCGTCGGGGGCGAAGAGTTCCGCGGCGTGGTACATGCCCGGCTCGACGTGCAGCTCGACCTCGACGCCGCTGTCGCCGAGTCGCTGCGCGTAGTCGACCGCCTCGTCGTGGAACAGATCGATGTCGCCGATCCCGATCCATGCCGACGGCAGTCCGGTGAGATCGGTGCGTCGTGCGGCCGCCGCGTACGGCGGTGGCTCGAGTCGGCCTGCCGGGTGCCCGAGGTAGGCGGACCATGAATAGCGGTTCGACGTTGCGCTCCAGACCAGCGCGTCGTGGCCCTCGGTGCGCGGCGTGCGGTCGTCGAGCATCGGGTACTGCAGCAGCTGGAAGCAGATCGGCGGGCCGCCGCGATCGTGTGCGAGTTGCGCGAGGCACGCCGCGAGGCCACCGCCCGCGCTGTCGCCGCCGACCGCGATCCGATCGACATCGACGCCCAGGTCCGACGCGTGGTCGTGGATCCATGTGAGGACGTCGTAGCAGTCGTCGAGTCCGGCCGGGAACGGGTCCTCGGGCGCAAGTCGGTAGTCGACGCTGACCACGAGGATGCCCAGGTCGGCGGCGAAACGGCTGCACAGCGCGTGACCCGATTCGGGCGAACCCATCACCAGGCCTCCACCGTGCATCCAGAGCAACGCGCCCGGACGGCAGTTGTCGGTCGCCCGACTCGTAGACGACGACCGGAACGGCGGGCCGATCGCCGGTTGCCGGCAGCTCGTCGGTGCGGAGCTCGACGCCGTCCGCGAGGGGTTCGGCCGGTTGCGCTGCCATCAACTTGCGGCCGACGCGGAGGCTTCCTGTCACCGCGGAGCGACAACGGAACGTAGAGCTGCGGGGTGCGAAGCTCGGGTGCGGCCGTCGCCACATGGCGGTGCCGGCGCGACCATCCGTATCCGGCGGCGGCCACGAGAGCGGCGGTGACGGTGAGCAGCGGTTTCATGGGAACTCCAAGGTCGACGATTTCGTCCACTCGGCAAGGTAGCCCAGCGAACCATGACGGGACAGAGACGACACAGCGAAGACGAGTTCGCCGGGGTCAAGATCGGCAGCCCTGTGGGCACTTGGCCTCTGTTGTGGCGCTGACGTCGTGCAACACTGGAGCCACCGGATGGTCACTCGAGAAGGGAGCCGGGCGGAAGTGTTGATGCGCGCAGACGGTGACGTCCATGAGTCGTCGGGCTCCGATGATCCGCCGCGCCCGCGACCGATCTGGACCGAGGCGCTGACGGTCCCCGAGCTGCTGGTCACGCTGCCCGGAGCCGCCGTCGCCGCACTCGCCGCTCCCCCCGGCGGTGCGCGCCCCGTGCTCGTGCTGCCCGGCTTCGTCACCGGCGACATCACGACGGCACCGCTGCGAGCCTTCCTGCGCTCGCTCGGCCACCGCCCGTTCGGGTGGGGACTCGGACTCAACGTCGGAGTCGCCGATCACATCGCCGGGGGACTCGATCGACTGATCCAGGAGCTCGCCCACCGCCACGGTTCGACGATCGACATCGTCGGGCTGGAGCGCCGGCGGGCTGCTCGGCCGGCTGCTTGGCACAGCACCGTCGCGAGCTCGATCGGTCAGGTGATCACGCCTCGGCTCACCGATCAGGCTGCGCACCGGCGACTCGAACATCGGCATGCTGCAAGAACTCGCCGGCACGCCTCTTCGTCCCGACCCCACCGCGGATCGACGTCGACAAGATCCCGGTCCCGTCGACCACCATCTGGACCGCACAGGACGGCATCGTGCCCGGGCTTGTCTGTGTCGCCAGACGCCCGGACCGGACGCGGAGTGCGTCCAGGTCCGCGGCTCCCACATCGGGCTGGCGACGAACCCGTCCGTGATGTACGTGATCGCCGACCGTCTGGCACAACGGCCCGACGACTGGCAGCCCTTCACCCCCCGCCGGCGTCTGCGGTGGTGGTACCCATCCCTCGAACAGGAGCCCTCCGATGCATCAGCTGACACCGTCTGAAACCGCACTGCTCAGCGCCGAGACCAACACCAACCTCGGGCACCAGTCGCTGTGTCTCGAACTCGCTCCCGACGCCGACGGGCAGCACCTGACGCTCTCCCGGCTGCGCGCGGTGATCGAGGAGAGCCTGCACCGCGCCCCGTCGCTGCGCCGACGCATCCGCCACGTCCCGCTCGATCTCGACGACCCGTGGTGGATCGAGGATCCGCACTTCGACCTCGACTACCACATCCGCCACCTCGCCGTGCCGGGAGCGTCGGATCCCGATGCCCTCGAGCAACTGCTCGCGCGACTCCACGAACGCCCTCTCGACCGGAATCGCCCGCTCTGGGAGCTCTACCTGATCGAGAATCCCGACGGTGACAGCCACCTCTTCGTCAAGGTGCACATCGTGCTCATCGAGGAGCTCGGTCCGATGGGTCCGCTCTCGACCGTACTGGCCGGTGCTGCAGGCCGATCTCGACGGACCACAGGGCAGAACCTGGCGGGCCGACATGCTGCCGACCGACTCGGACCTGCTGATCAAGGCGGCGTGGTCGACCGTACGCAGCCCGATCCGAACCGGCCGCCACGTGCTCAACGCGAGCCGACGCGTCCCGATGCTCGGGGAGGTCGCGCGGTTTGGCGCTCGCGGCCGCGAGTTCGACCGTGCATCCGGTCGAGCAAGGCCCGCAACGACCGGCCGGTCCCGCGCGTCACGTTCAACCGAACGGTCGGTTCACATCGACGCGTGGCCCGGGTGACGCTGTCGGTCGACCAGCTGCGCGAGATCCGACGACAGCGCGGCGTCCGGTTCCACGACGTGCTGCTCACCGTGATCAGCGGGGCGTTGCGCCACTGGCTCGTCGTCAACGACGAACTGCCGGCGGAGCCGCTCGTCGCGCTCACCCCGCTGCTCGTCGACGCCGACTCCGACGAGCTCGGCGCGGCGCTCGTCCCGCTCGCCACCCATCGTCACGATCCACTCCAGCGGCTCGACGACATCAACGCGTCGATGTCGGAACTCACGCTCGAGCTCGATCCACAGCCGGCCGCGGCGATCACCAGCCGGGCCGGCGCACCGTCGGTGCTCGCCGGCGCGGCCGCACGACTGCTGCTCACCACCGGCGCCGGACTGCGCATGATGCCGCCCTTCAACGTCTACATCGTCAGCATCCCCGGTCGAGACGAGGGCCCGATCGCCGGCCACGACATCGTGCGCGAGCACGCGATGGTTCCGATCACCGACGGGTGCGGCCTGTCGATCAGCGCGATCTCCCACGACCATCGCGTCGACATCACGCTCGTCGCCGACCGGGACATGATCACCGAACCTCGACGTGCTCGCCGAACGCCTCGAGATCGAACTCGAGCTGCTCCACCACGAGTGCGCAACGCTGGCGGCCTCCTGATCAGCTGCGCACGAGGCGGCCGGGGTACTCGCCGGTGTCGGTGTCGTTCTCGCGGGTGACGACGCCGTTGCACAGCGTGGCGAGGTAGCCGGAGACGGGCTGCATCAGCCGCGTGCCGCCCGCCGGAAGATCGTGGTGGGCGACCGGGGCTGCGACCGACAGGTTGGCGTGGTCGATCACGTTGACGTCGGCGCGCTTGCCGACGGTGAGCGTGCCGCGGTCGTCGAAGCCGTAGAGCTCGGCGTTGCGCGCCGTCTGCTTGTGGACGACGAACTCGATCGGCAGCTGCTCGCCGGCGCGATCACGGGTCCAGTAGGTCAGCTGGGTGGTCGGCGCCGTGCCGTCGCAGATCAGCGTGACGTGGGCACCGGCGTCGCTGAGCCCGGTGACCGTGTTGGGGTCGACCAGCATCTCGCGCAACACGTTCATCCGGTCCGGGCACGTCGACCGTGCTGAGCGATGCGAAGCGGGTGCCGCCGTCTTCGAGCATGAAGTCGTACAGATAGTCCAACGGTTCGCGGCCCGCCGCCGCGGCCCGGGCACCGATCGTGTCGGTGATCGCCGGCTCGAGTCGACCGGGTTGCCCATCGGGTACATCACCGGCGCCGCCCGGGTGAACAGGCCGTACACGTTCTCCATCGAACCCGGCTCCTCCGGGCGGACATCGGGCTCGGCGAGCAGCGTCGCCTTCATCTCGCGGGTCGCGCATCGCGACGACCCGCTCGGCCGAGCGGCAGGTCGGCCAGCTTCTCGAGGTAGGTCGGCTTGCGCATGAACGCGTGGTAGCCGCTGAGGCCGGTCAGGAAGCCGATCGGCCGCGACGACACCTGCGGGTACAGCTGTGCGCCGGCGTCGTTCGCATCGGCGGTCATCCGCAGGATCTCGCGCCACAGGTCGGGGTCGTAGTCGGGCGACTGCACGAGGGTGAACGTGACCGGGCCGACCGCTGGCGAGCGAGAACCGTCGCATCAGGTCGTGCTCGGCCTCCTGGGTGGTGCGCTCGCCACCGAGCCCTTCGAGCTTGCCGACGGTGCCGGCCGGGATCATCTCGAACACGCCCTTGCCGACCCGCCCCATGTGGTCGGCGATCGCGAGCAGTTCCTCGTCGGCGGCGAAGGTGCCGGGCACCGGCTCGCCCCACAGCGATCGGTGACCGATCGTGCGCGACGTGCTGAAGCCGACGGCACCGGCATCGAGCGCCTCGGCGACGATGCGGCCCATCGCGTCGAGGTCGTCGGCGGTCGCGTCTTCGTTCAGCCGGCCGCGCTCGCCCATCGCGTAGAAGCGAACCGCGCCGTGGGCGATCTGGGCGCCGATGTCGAGCGCGTACTCGCGACCCGTCGATGTAGTCGAGGTAGTCGGCGAACGTCTCCCACTGCCCCCAGTCCATGCCCTCGTGGAGCGCGGCGCCCGGGATGTCCTCGACGCCTTCCATCAGCTCGATCAGTGTCTGCTCGCGACCCGGGAGCGACCGGCGCGAAGCCGACACCGCAGTTGCCCATCACGACCGTGGTGACGCCGTTGTGCGACGACGGTGCGATCTGTGAGTCCCAACTGATCTGGCCGTCGTAGTGCGTGTGCACGTCGACCCACCCGGGCGTCACGATCGCACCGTCGGCGTCGATCGTCCGCCGAGCCGGCGCGGTGATGGTGCCGCCGACCTCGGCGATGACGCCCGTCGCTGATCGCGAGGTCGCCGTGCGACCGGTGCCGCCCCGGTCCCGTCGATCAGCTGTGCCGTTCTTGATGACGATGTCGTACATGGACGGTTCTCGCTTCGATGGGTGAGGGTTCTGCGGGTTTCTCGACGGTAGCTGGATTCAGCGTCCGGTGATGGGTCGGCCCAGCCGAGCGCACCGAAGTCGGTTGCCGATGCTGACATGAGCTGATCTTCCAGGGGTCGTTCAGGTCTGGTCGGGAAGCAGGAACGGGCGGACGACGTCGAGGAACGCGTCGAGGTTCTCACGGTGGATGTTGTGACCGGCGTCGTCGACGCAGGCGCTCGTCACCCGTTCGTTCAGCTCGCAGACCCGGGCCGCAACTTCGTCGGTGACGATGCCGCCGCGTTCGGTCAGGCCGTGGACGAGCAGCGTCGGACACTCGAGCGCAGCCACAACCGTTCCCCAGCCGATGCCGCCGAGGTCGTCGGCGGCGTTGTCGTGCACCTGCCGCTTCGCCTCGATCCAGGTCGGGAACTCGTCGTCGGGCCAGTCGGGATGCTGTTGGCGGCCGAGCGCCGCGAGTTCGGCTTCGGTCATGTCGCCGAACGAGCCCAACCACCCGCGGATCGCCTCACGTTCGGCGGCCCGCAGGTCGCCGTCGGTCTCGCGCTCGGTGGTCCACGGCGGGTCGATCAACACGAGTCGGGCGGGCGCGTGCGGGTGGCTCGCCGCGAACTGTGCGACGGTGCGCGCCCCGATCGAGTGGCCCATCAGCGCCGGACGTTCGAGGTCCAACGCATCGATCACGGCGCCCAGATCCTCGGCGAGCGTCGACGACGGTCCCGTCGCATTGGACGAGCGCCCGTGGTGTCGTGCGTCGACCATGACCAGGTCGAGGTGATCCTCGAGTTCGGCGGCGACCCGCCACCAGCAGCGGCCGCTGTCGCTGAGGCCATGGGCCAGGACCAGGGGCGGCCGATCCGGTCGACCTGCGCGATGGACGTGGAGGCGAACGCCGTTCGCGTCGACGTCGAGTCCGGACCACCCGGCGGTCACCGCGTCAGCCGCTGCGTTCACCACGCTTTCGCCCGGGGTGCGGGGCCGGGTGGAGCGGTTCGGACGAGTCGGCTTGGACGGTGTTGCATCGACACCTCTCTAGCACTTCGCCGGACCCACGACCTCCGCAGCTCGTTGCGGCACCGTCAGTTCAGATCGCGACGCACGCGCCGAAGGACCTGCTTGCGTTTGCTCTTCGAGACTTCACGTCGCGCCAGTTCGGCCGGCGCGGCGCGGCCGGACTCGACAACTCGCACGAGCTGCTTGCGGACCTTCTTCGAACGCAGCTTCGACAGCACGAGCGGTGCCTGCGACATCGGATTCGCCACCACGACAGGGCCCGAGCAGACCCCGACACACGTGACGTCGACGACGGTGCAGCGATCCTCCAATGCGTTGCGGATCTTGGCGTACTCGCCGCGCTTCCGGCAGTCCTTTCCCGCGCACAGCGGCGACCACCGTCGCAGAGCGGCCCGCACGGTCAGGCAATGGTGTAGTCCCGGAGCAGCTTGTTCATCTCGATGACGTGGAGTTCTTCCTGGCCGATCTGGGTACGGGCGTACTCCTCGAGGTAGATCGACTGGTTCTCCACCAAGGCGAGCAGCGTGCGATACAGGTCGAGCGCGCGCCGTTCGTGCGCGATCGACTCACGGAGAATCGCCTCGATCGAATGGTCGTGGGACTCCTCGATCGAGCCGATCCCCTGCGTCGGGTGCCCGCCGAGTCCGGTGAGGATCTCACCGGCTTGACGTGCGTGGACGAGCGACTCGTCGGCCTGTTCCTGCATGAAGGCGACGAGTGGCAGCCGGTTGGGTCCCGTGATGACGAGCGCGTAGTGCGTGTAGCGGATCACACCGGCGAGTTCGGCCAACATGATGTCGTTCAACACCGGGTTGACGTCGGTGGTGTCGATGAGGTCTTCGGGCGTCTCCATCTCGTGGATGCTACCCGAGAACCGGTCACGTCGTTAAGTGGACCTAACAATCCTGAACGGCTGGCTCGCACCGCACCGCACCGCGGCCCGGGGCGTCGACTTGTAGTGTCCGCGCATGACCACGCTCGTGTTGACGGTGATCGGAGACGACCGGGCCGGACTCGTCGAAGCGCTCGCGGCCGTCGTCACACGGCACGGTGGCAACTGGAAACGGAGCAGTATGGCGCGGCTCGGCACGAAGTTTGCCGGAATCGTCGAGGTCTCGGTGAGCGACGCCGGCGTCGACGGCCTGATCGACGAACTCGGGCCGCTCGAGGCGCAGGGGCTGTTCGACATCACCGTGGAACGCGTCACCGAAGCGGCGTCGGTCACGACGCACGCCCGGTGGCAGCTCCGTCTCGTCGGTCAGGACCGCCCGGGGATCGTGCACGAGATCGCGCAGGCACTCGCCCGAAACGGTGCGAGCATCGAGGAACTCCAGACATCGACCAGCAGCGCGCCGATGTCGGCCGAGACGCTGTTCGAGGCCAGCGCGGTGCTCGTCGCCACGACGGCTGCCGACCGCGGTGCGCTCGCCGCCGACCTCGAAGCGCTGGCGAACGAACTGATGGTCGATCTCGAACTCACCGACTGACGGTTGGTGTACGTTGCAGTTGTCGGCGGAGCTGACCGTCGCAAGTCGAGCCGGAGGGACGAGAGATGCTCACGAGATCCGTGCGAAGCCGACTTCGCGTCGGCATGAGGATCGGTTGCGCGGCAGCGGTCATGCTGTCCGGGGTCGTGTTCACGACCTCCGCAACGTCCGCCGCTCCCGGCGACGCGTTCACGAAGGTTGCCGACACGTTGGTTTCGATCACTCCTGCCCGCTTCGTCGACACCCGTCCCGGAGAGGCGACGATCGACGGTCAGTTCGCCGGTGATGGAAAGCGAACCGCCGACTCGGAGTTCGAGATCACGATTGCCGGCCGCGACGCCGTGCCCGCCGACGCCGCAGGGGTCGTGGTGAACGTGACGGCGGTCGCCCCCGACGACCGCGGGTACATCACGCTGCATCCGTGCGTGAGCCCACGCCCGGTCATCTCGTCGTTGAACTACGTGACCGGCATCAACACCGGCAACGAGGTCATCGCGGCGCTGTCGGCCGACGGGTCGATCTGCGCGTACACGCTCAGCAGCACCCACGTCACGATCGACGTCGTGGGCTACGTGCCCGCGAACAGCGAGATCTCGCCGATCGTGCCGGCACGACTGCTCGAAACACGTCCCGCCCGAACGACGGTCGATGATCTCGCAAACGGGGTCGGCCGAACAAGCCCGGGATCATCGGTGACCGTTCAGGTCGCCGGGCGCGGCGGCGTACCTCCGACCGGCGTGGATTCCGTCTTCGTCAACGTGACAGCCGTCAATGCACGCGAGCGCGGCTACGTCACGGTGCACGCGTGCCTGCCGAGCGTGCCGTCGACGTCATCGCTCAACTATGTGCCCATGGTCAACCGTGGCAACGAACTGCTCGTGGAGCTGAGCGCCGAGGGTGAAATCTGTCTGTTCACCAACCGCAGCATCCATCTGACGGTCGACATCGTCAGCTACATCGAGACCGACTCGACGGTCGCCACGATCAAGCCGTTTCGTCTCGCGGACAGTCGACCCGGCGGCCTCACCGACGACGGTGCCGATTCGGGATTCGGCCCGCAAGCCGGTCGGAGCGAGTACCGCCTCCAGGTGACCGGGCGGGCGGGCGTCCCCGCCGACGCGGAGGCTGCGGTCGTCAACCTCACCGCGGTGGCACCGACGACCCGGGGGTACTTCACCGTGCATCCGTGCGTCTCGCCACGACCCCTTGCGTCGTCGCTGAACTACACCGCAGGCGTCAACGGCGCCAACGAGATCATCGCCGGACTGTCCCCCGACGGCGAGCTCTGCATCTTCACCAACACGACCGCCCACATGGCCGTCGACATCGTCGGCTATCTCCAGGCCGTCGAGCCCATCGCCGAACCCGACGCGTACAACACCATCGGCAACGTGTTGCTCGAGGTCGGGGTAGCGCCTGGAGCGTTCCCGGCCGTCACGGTCGCCGGTGACGTCCTCGCCAACGACGATTCCAGCAATGGGTCCCTGACCGTCACGGGATTCGACGCTGCGAGCGCACGCGGCGGAACCGTTGCGATGGGAGCCGACGGCACGTTCTCGTACACGCCGCCCGCAGGAGTCACCGGCGTGACCGACACGTTCAGCTACGAGGTCGCCGTCGACGGCGTTCCCACCGATTCCGGAACCGTGTCGATCGCGATCGACGACATCGTCTGGTTCGTGGACAACACGAGCGCAGCCGCCACGAAGACCGGCACCTCGAACGCGCCGTTCGACCAGCTCGCCGACGCCGGGCCGCCATCGGGACCCGGCGAGCCGATCTTCGTCTACAAGGGTGACGGCACCGACGCCGGCTACGACAAGGGCATCACGCTCGACGACGACCAGCACCTGATCGGTGAGAAGGTCGGACTGACCGTCGGCGGGACGGTGCTCGTGCCGCCCGGCGGTGGACAGCCGTCGCTGAGCGCGTCGGGCGGGGTCGACACGGTGACGATGGGCGCCGGTGGGTCGGTCGAGAGCTTCCTGCTCGAGATCAGTGGAAGCGGGGCTGCGATCTCGTCGTCGGGCGCCGCCGGCACGGTCGTCGACGTCGAAATCACGGCGAACAGCGAGGGCATCGAGCTGAACGGAACGAGCGGCACCTTCACGTTCACCGATGTCGACGTCAGCAGCGCCGGGGGAGCGTCGGTCCAGGTGAACGGCGGGAGCGCTGTCATCGACTTCACGAACAGTTCGATCAACCAGACAGGTTCGGGGCCGGCGATCGACATCTCCGACCACACCGGCTCGTTGCCGTACGACGCAAGCAACAGCCTCAACGCGACGAACGGCACCGGCCTGCAGTTCGACGAACGCCGACGGCACCTACCACTTCCCCGGCCTCGTCACCCTCAACGGCGGCGACGCCGGCATCGACATCCTCAACGGCTCCGCGGGTACGTTCTCGTTCGCCGACACGACCATCACCGACCCGTCCGGTGCGGGACTCAAGGTCGACCAGAGCGACGCCAACATCGAGTTCGTCAACGCCACGATCACCCAGGCCAACATCGGCGCCGCCATCGACATCTCCGGCCACGCCGGCACATTCACCTTCGGGCCCACCAACACGGTCAGCGCCACCAACGGCACCGGCTTGCAGTTCAGCGACGCCGACAGCACCTACCACTTCCCCGGCCTCGTCACCCTCAACGGCGGCGACGCCGGCATCGACATCCTCAACGGCTCCGCGGGTACGTTCTCGTTCGCCGACACGACGACGATCACGAACCCGACCGGTCCCGGTGTCACCATCGTCGACTTCGAGGGCCAGTTCGATTACGACGGCAACATCGTCGGGAATACCGACGTGATCTACTCCATCGACACGACCGCGCCCGGTTCCGCGATCAACTTCAACTCGACGGGCGCCAACGCGCTGACGTCGACCGACAACCCTTTCGGCGCGTTCTTCATCTTCGACGCCGACGGCGACATCACGGTCACGACGCCAGCGACGATTGTCCGGCCGGGCTTCTCCGCGCTCGTTCACAACCGACGGCGACGGCACGTGGACGTTCAACGACATGACGATCGTCGACCTCAAGGGGCTCAACGGCGCCGTCGACGTCTTCGGGAACATGGGCAGCGTCAACTTCACCGACCTCAACATCACGACCGACAGCGCCGGCACGGGCGACGGCGTCACCGGGTTCCTCGCCGGCGGCAACCAGCGCATCAACGTCGACGGCAACAGCTCCGTCGACGCCGACGGCGGGGCGGCGATCGCGCTGATCAACATCGCCGAGGTCGACATCACGTTCCAGGACGTGACGTCGACCAACAACACCGATACCCAGATCGGGTTCGCCGGCGACGACGGGATCGACCTGCTCAACGTCGACGCCGGCACGTTCACCGTCACGGGGACGACGACCGTCACCAATGCCGACGGTGTTGGCATCTCGGTCGAGGACTCGGGCGCCACGGTGACCTTCGCGGACGTCGCCATCGACGACATCGGGTTGGACGGCATCATCAGCGGGGTGGCGTTCGACAACCCGGGTTCGGTCATCGTGAACGGCGGGACGATCTCCGACACCGGCGGCGACGGGGTGCGCATCGGAAGTGGCGGATTCGGCAGTGGCGTCCTCGGGTTGTTCGAGCTGAACGACGTGACGTTCACGGCGCCGTTCGGCGGCGTCGTCGCCAATCTCTCCAACAGCGTCCTCGGCGGCTCGGGCAACGTCGCTGTTCCGTTCAGCTGCAGCGACCTCGGTGGCAACACCGGATCGCCGATCAGCTTCAACGGTGGGGTCGACACGTGCCCGTAGACGCTCCTCTCCGAGGCGATCCTCTCATCCGACAATCCGTGGTGGCGGGCGAGGATTTCGAGCACATCCGGATCGCCGAGACCGCGTAGCCAGGACCGGGGTCTGCGAGCCTCAGCATGACGACCGAAACGCAGACGACGCTGTACCGGCATCCGTCCGACGTCGCCCGGCTGACGTTCTCGCTCGTCGCACTGGCGGTCTTGTTGCTGTTGGCCGTCCTGCAGAACACCCAGCTCGCAAAGATCTCGACCGACATCCTCGAACTCTTCAGCGGGCTCCCGGACGCACTCGTCAACGGCCTGGTCGGACTCGTCCAGTTGCTCGCGACGCTGATGCCGGTCGTCGTCGTGTTCGCGCTGTTCCGCTCGCGCTCGTGGCAACTGAGCCTGTTGATGGTGCTGGCGTCGTTGATCGCAGCGGTCACCATGGCGCTGCTCACCGGCGTTGTCGACGCGAGCGTGCCGGCGAGCAGTTGGGGTTCGACCAGGTCGACTCGTGGTTCATCGGGAGCCAGTACCCGTCGGCCACCTATCTGGCGATGCTGACCGCGCTGCTCGTCACGGCGAGCCCGTGGTTGACGAGGTCGTGGCGGCGCACCGGGTGGGTCTTCATCGTCTTCGTCATGTTCGCCCGGATCCTCTCGTCGGTGGAGGTTCCGGTGCGCAACCTGATGCTGCTTGCCGTCGGGGCTGCGGCGGGATCACTGGCACTCGTGGTCTTCGGTGCCCCCCGACGCCGGGTGAACATCGGGTCGGTACGCGCAGCGCTCGGTTGCGCCGGTCTCGAGATCGACGACGTGCAACTCGCACGTCGGCCGCCACCGCACCCCGACGTTCGCCGCCACCACCACGGATGGCCGTCGTCTCTTCGTCAAAGTGCTCGGTCGGGACCAGCGCGACTCCGACGTCCTGTTGCGGACCTGGCGCAGCCTGACCCTCAAGGGGGTCGGCGGTGGAACCCCGTCGTCGCCGCGACGCGCCGTCGACCACGAAGCCTTGGCGATGAGCATCGTCGGCGGCGTTGCGCCGACTCCGACGCCTGTCGCCGTGCTCGGTACGACCGACGAGGCATCGGTCCTGGCATCCACGTTCATCGACGGGGTTCGGATATCGGAAGCCGCAGAGGTCTCCGATGCCTTGATGCGCAACCTCTGGTCGCACGTCGCGCAACTCCAGCAGCGACGGTTGGCGCACGGGACGCTCGACGCGACCAACGTGATGGTCGACGGAGATCGCGTGACGCTGGTCGACTTCGCCAAGGCGAACATCGACGCCGACGACGCAACGTTGGGTGCTGATGTCGCCGAACTGCTCGCATCGTTGACGCTGCTGGTCGGTGTCGATCGTGCGGTCGCCGGCGCGGCCGTCGAGCTTCCGGCCGACGTGCTCGAACGAGCGGTCCCGCTGCTCCAGGCGGCGGTGCTCTCGACCGACACCCGACGCGCCTACAAGGACCGCGACGACCTCCTCGACAGCCTGCGCGACGCCGCGGCCGCCCAGGCGGAATCGAACAGGTCGAGCTCGCTCCCGTCCGGCGGATCACGATCGGGGGCGCCGTCTCGCTCGTCGGCTCGCTGGTCCTCGTCTGGTACGTGGTCAACCTGGCCTCCAACTGGGACCAGACGTGGGAGGCGTTCACGTCGGCCGATCTCCTGTATGCCGTCCCGATCATCCTGATGATGATCTCGACGTACTTCTCGGGCGCCATGAGCCTGATCGGCGCGACCACGATCGACCTGATCTACACCCGCACCGTCGCGGTGATGTTCGGCCAGTCGTATCTCAACCGCTTCACACCCGCGAACGCCGGGGGCATGGCGATGCGGGTCCGGTACCTACAGCTGAACGGGCTCGACACCGCCGTCGCCGCATCGGCGATCGCACTCACCTCCGGTGCGAGCGGTGTCGCCCAGGTGGTCACGATCGTCGTGTTCCTGATCTGGGGCGGTGCAAGCGACAAGCTGACCGACTTCGAGTTCCCCGACATCGGCACGATCGTGGTGGCCATCCTCGTGCTCGGTTTGATCGCCACCGGGCTGATGGTCACACGCTGGGGCAAGACGGTGATCCTGCCATGGGTCACCACGGCGTTGTCGAAGATCAAGGCGTCGATCGGCGACCTGCTCCAGCGCCCCGGCAAGTTGGGACAGTTGTTCGGCGGCGCGCTGCTGGGCAAGCTCGCCAACGTCGTCTCGTTCTGGGCGAGCATGCTTGCGTTCGGCATCGACATCTCGTTCCCCAAAGCGGGCGCCATGTACATCATCGCCACCACGATCGGCTCGGCTGTGCCCACGCCAGGTGGCGTCGGCGGCGTGGAGGCCGCGCTCACCGCTGCATTGATCGCCTACGGCGTCGACAACGCCACCGCAGCGGCGATCGTGCTGTTCTTCCGGACGCTCACGTTCTGGCTGCCGACCATCCCCGGCTACGGCTTCTTCCGCTACACCCAAGCCAAAGGAATCGTCTGACATGACCGACCATCCCGTCCCCGGGCAGCATCACCATGGGTCCGAGCACCACGCACACGGCCACGCCAACGATCAGGGCGTCCGAGGCATGCTGCGCTACATACGGTGGGCGCCGCAGATGTGGCGCTCGGAGATCAACGACGCCGTCATCGAGCTGGTCGATCCCCATGCCGGCGAACGCGTCGTCGACATCGGTGCCGGCACGGGAGCCGGCACCGTCATCGCAGCGCGCACCGCAGCCGAGGTGATCGCCGTCGAGCCGACACCGTTCATGCGGCGCACACTGCGTGCTCGACGCCTGTTCCAGCGAGCACGCAGCGGCATCACCGTTGTCGACGGTTCCGCCGAGCACCTGCCGGTCGAGGACCGCAGCGTCGACGCGATCTGGGCGGTCAACACGATGCACCACTGGATCGACCCCGAACGCGGAGCCGGCGAGATCGCCCGCACGCTGCGTCCGGGAGGTCGCGTCGTGCTCGTCGACGAGGACTTCGAGAACCCGAACCACCCGGAGTTCGAGCGCTTCGGCGCGGACCACGGCGACGACCACCACGGCTTCACCATGATCGACGCCGGGCACATGGGCGAACTGCTCACCACAGCCGGCCTCACCGACGTCGACGCCTCGATGCGGACCCTGGCCGGTCGGCCGACGATTGCGGTGACGGCATCCGCTCCCAGCACGTGACACGCGGCCGCTGACCATTCGACACGCTCGGGTCTTTGGTCCGTTGCCCGCCCGTGATGCGTCTCGCATACTGAACGCACAGGCCCCACCGTGGGGCGGACGGAAGGGGACAACTCGTGCGCAAGCTCTCGCCATCGGAGGCTGCTGGGATCATCCAGCCGATCGACTCGCTGTCGGTGCCTCTCGGGCCGGGGGTGCCCGGTGAGTTCCTCCACGCCCTCGACAGTCGCGACGACTTCGAGGACTTCCAGGTCAACGGGGCGCTGCTCCCCGACTTGTTCGGCGTGTTCACCAAGCCGGGCGTCGTCGTACCGGTCGGGCTTCTTCGGTCCTGCCGAACGCTTCCTGCTCAGCGTCGGTGTCGACGTCCAGTTCGTGCCCTCCGACTTCCGGGGCTTCATCAGCATGCTCGAACAGGTGAACGCGCGGGTCGTGGCGTCGATGGCAACACCGCCCGACGCAGACGGCTGGATGAGCCTCTCGCTCCATGCCGGGGCGCACGTCGCCGAATTGCGGCGAGCCGCCGCCGATCCCGACCGGATCTGCCTGCTCGAGACGAGCGAGCGATTCCCGCGCACGCTCGGCATGCGAACCGCAGTACCGCCATGCGATGCATGTCGACGAGGTCGACATCGTCGTGGAGGGCGACTACACACCGATCAACCTGGCCGATGCCCCCACGACGCACGTCGAGGAGGCGATCGCTGCGTACGCGCTGCCGTTCATCCCCGACGGCGCAACGCTCCAGACCGGCATCGGCGGGATCCCCAACACGATCGCGATCGGCCCTCGCCGACGGGCCCGGCTCGGGCTACGGCGTCCACTCCGAGATGTTCACGAGTGGCCTGATGCGTCTCTCCCAGGCCGGCAAGGTCACCAACGAGAACAAGGGCGTCTACGACGGCTACTCCGTCACGACGTTCGCGGCCGGAGTGCCGGAACTGTACGAGTGGCTCGATGGCAACGAAGAGGTCCGCTTCCTGCCGGTCGAGATCGTCAACTCACCCGAGATCATCGGCGCCAATCACAACATGATCACGATCAACGGTGCGATGGCGGTCGACCTGTCCGGCCAGCTCGTCGCCGACACGGTCGGCGGTACCCAGTTCTCCGGCATCGGGGGGCACGAGGACTTCGTCGCCGGTCCGGCGCTCGAGCTCAGCGACCGCTCGCTCGTGTGTCTCCCGTCATCGACGTCGGTCGACGGCGAGCTGGTCTCGCGGATCACGCCCAAACTGCCATCGGGGTCGATCGTCACGACGCCACGTCACATGGTCGACGTGGTGATCACCGAACACGGTGCGGCCGAGCTGCGCGGCCTGACCGTGCGCGAGCGGGCGCGTGCCCTCGCCGCGATCGGCCACCCCGAAGTCCGCGACGAACTGTTGGCAGTCGCCGAGGTCTGGCCGAGCTGAACGAGCAGCATCGGGCCCCGAACGGTTCGACGCAGGGAAACACCGATCGAACACCCAGAATGGGGGCCCGCGACCGGTCGTACGCCGACCGGTCCCCTCCCGAGAAAGCCGAAACGCCATGTCGTCAATCATCGAACTGAGCACCACCGTCACGGTCACGCGCGAGCAGGCTGCCGCCCACCTGCGAACGCTCGCCGACCACCTCGAACGCCACAACGACGTCGAGTTCACCCGTGAGGGCCAGCGCTACACGGTCGACGTGGCCGACGAGGTCGAGCTCGAAGTCGAGCTGGAAGTCGGCCCTGACGGCAACGAACTCGAGATCGAGATCAGCTGGTGAGGACGCCCGGGGCGATCTCCGGCGTGAGCCTCGTCCGTCTGATCCGCACCCACCTCGGCCCGTACCGGCGGCTGCTCGTCGTCGTCGCTCGTCCTGCAGGCGATCCAGACCGCTGCGGCACTCACCCTGCCGACGCTCAACGCCGACATCATCGACAACGGCGTCCTGCGCGGCGACAACGGCTACATCTGGCGGACCGGCACGATCATGCTCGGCTTCAGCTTCGTGCAGATCGTGTTCGCGGTCGGCGCCGTCCGCTACGGAGCACGCGCGGCGATGAGCTTCGGCCGCGACCTCCGTCGCGACATCTTCCAGCAGGTCAACAGCTACTCGGCTCGTGAGGTCGGTCGCTTCGGCGCGCCGTCGCTGATCACCCGCATCACCAACGACGTGCAACAGGTGCAGATGCTCGTCGTGCTCGCCTGCACGATGATGATCGCCGCCCCGATCACGATGGTCTTCGGCATCATCTTCGCCATCCGGGAGGACGCCGCACTGTCGGTGATCATGCTCGTCGCGATCCCGGTCCTGGTCGGTGTGCTCGCCATCATCATCACGCGGATGGTCCCGACGTTCCAGGTGATGCAGTTGCGCGTCGATCGCGTCAACGCCGTGCTCCGCGATCAGATCACCGGGATCCGCGTGGTCCGCGCGTTCGTCCGCGAGCCGGTCGAGGTCGAGCGTTTCGCCGGGGCCAACGACGAGCTGACGCGGACGTCGTTGCGTGCCGGCCGCCTGATGGCGCTGATGTTCCCGACGGTCACGCTGTTCATCAGCCTCTCGAGCGTCGCCGTGCTCTGGCTCGGAGCGACCCGCATCGAGTCGGGCGACATGGAGCTCGGGTCGGTCGTCGCGTACCTCAGCTACCTCGTCCAGGTGTTGATCGCCGTCGTCATGTTGACGTTCATGGTGTCGATGCTCCCGCGTGCCGCGGTCGCCGCCGACCGAATCGTCGAAGTGCTCGACACCGATTCGTCGGTCACCCCACCGACCGATCCGATCACGGAGGTCACCGAACACGGCACGGTCGACTTCGAGCGGCGTCGGCTTCACCTATCCCGGTGCCGCGCACCCGGTGCTGTCCGACATCTCGTTCAGCGTCCGCCCGGGTCGGACCACCGCGATCATCGGGAGCACCGGATCCGGCAAGTCGACGCTCGTCGACCTCGTGCTCCGCCTGTTCGACGCCACCGAGGGAACCGTCTCGGTCAACGGTGTCGACGTCCGCCGCCTCGATCCCGACCTGCTCTGGGGGTCGATCGGCTACGTCCCGCAGAAGCCCTATCTCTTCTCCGGGACCGTTGCGTCGAACCTGCGCTTCGGACGGCCCGACGCCACCGACGAGGAGTTGTGGCAGGCGCTCGAGATCGCACAGGCCGACGGCTTCGTCCAGTCGATGCCCGAGGGCCTCGACAGCCCGATCACCCAGGGCGGCACCAACGTGTCGGGTGGCCAGCGTCAACGGTTGTCGATCGCCCGGGCGCTGGTGCTCCGGCCCGACCTCTACGTCTTCGACGACTCGTTCTCGGCGCTCGACCTCGCGACCGACGCCCGACTCCGGCTCGCCCTGCGACCCGCACGTCGAACATGCCGGCGTGCTGATCGTGGCGCAGCGCGTGTCGACCATCGCCGACGCCGACCAGATCATCGTCGTCGACAACGGACGGATCGTCGGCCGCGGTCGCCACATCGCACTGCTCGACACGTGCCCGACCTACGCCGAGATCGTCGACTCGCAGTTCGACAAGGAGCCGGCCGGGTGAGCGACGACGCCACACCGGCGGGCGACTCCGCGGACGCCCGACGACGATCGTGACGTCCTGACGACGACGGGGGCCCAGGCGCGCCGCAGCAGCTTCGGGCCGGGCGGCGCGGCCGGCATGCCCGCAGAGAAGAGCTCCAACTTCGGTGCGACCGTCAAGCGACTCGGCGACATCCTCGGCGAGGAACGCCTCCGACTCTGGATCATCGGCGTGCTCACGTTGCTCAGCGTCACGATCGTGGTGATCGGTCCCCGCCTGCTGGGCAACGCGACCGACATCATCGTCGACGGGCTCAGTAGCGGCGCCGGCATCGATTTCGACCGGTTGCACTCGCTGCTCGCGTTCCTCGTCGGGTTGTACGCCGCGTCGTTCGTCCTCGCCTACGGCCAGGCCTACATGCTCGCCGGCGTGGTCCAGCGGTCGATGTACCGGCTGCGCGAGTCGGTCGAGACCAAGCTCAACCGGCTCCCCCTCGCCTACGTCGATCGCCAGTCCCGCGGCGACCTGCTCAGCCGCGTCACGAACGACATCGACAACCTCGCCCAGAGCCTCCAGCAGACGGTCAGCCAGATCCTCACGTCGCTGCTGACGCTGATCGGCGTCGCCGTGATGATGTTCCTGATCTCGCCGCTCCTCGCCGTGGTCGCGCTGGTCACGGTGCCCGCCTCGATCGTGCTGATCAAGGCGATCGGCGGTCGGGCCGGACCTCGATTCGTCCAGCAGTGGCGACACACCGGCGCGGTCAACGGTCAGGCCGAGGAGGTCTTCACCGGGCACGCGATCGTGAAGAGCTTCGGTCGTCATCGCGACGTCGAGAAGCGGTTCGCCGAGGACAACGACAAGCTGTACGAAGCCAGCTTCGCCGCCCAGTTCATGTCGAGCCTGATCCAGCCGGCGATGACCTTCGTGGGCAACATCCAGTACGTGCTGATCGCCGTCGTCGGCGGACTCCGGATCTCGGCGGGCGCAATCAGCATCGGCGACATGCAGGCGATGATCCAGTACGCCCGCTCGTTCTCCGAGCCGCTCACCCGGATGGCGTCGATGGCGACCACCTTCCAGTCCGGCATCGCCTCGCTCGAGCGTGTGCTCGAACTGCTCGATGCCGACGAGCAGAGCGTCGAGCAGGCGCCGACCGTCGACCCGCCCGCCGTGATCGGCCGGGTCGTGTTCGACGACGTCCACTTCTCGTACGTGCCCGACAAGCCGCTGATCGAAGGACTCGACCTCACCGTCGAGCCCGGACAGACGATCGCCATCGTCGGCCCGACCGGCGCCGGCAAGACCACGCTCGTCAACCTGATCATGCGGTTCTACGAACTCGACGGCGGCACGATCAGCCTCGACGGGCGCGACATCGCCTCGTTCCCACGCGAGGAGCTGCGCTCGAAGATCGGCATGGTCCTCCAGGACACGTGGCTGTTCGGCGGGACGATCCGCGAGAACCTCGCCTACGGCAACCCCGATGCCACCGACGACGAGATCCTCGAAGCGGCCCGCGTCACCTACGTCGATCGGTTCGTCGAGTCGCTGCCCGACGGGTACGACACGATGATCAACGAGGAGGGCGACAACATCAGCGTCGGCGAGAAGCAGTTGCTCACGATCGCCCGGGCCTTCCTCGCGAACCCGTCGATCCTGATCCTCGACGAGGCGACGAGCTCGGTCGACACCCGGACCGAGGTGCTGATCCAGGAGGCGATGAACGCGCTCCGACAGGACCGCACGAGCTTCGTGATCGCCCACCGCCTGTCGACCATCCGCGGCGCCGACGTGATCCTGGTGATGGAGGACGGTCGCATCGTCGAGCAGGGCAGCCATCACGAACTGTTGCTCGCAGCATGGCGCCTACGCCCGCCTGCACGACGCACAGTTCGCCGGCCAGACGACCTGAACGGGCCCGTCAGGTCGTGAGGAACGGATGTGCGGCGAACCGCTCACCCATCCGCTCGTACCCGGCGGCGTTCGGGTGCAGCCCGTCGGGCAGGTCGGCGACGTCGGCTGCGCCGAACAATTCCCGGCCGTCGAGGTAGTGCAGTGCCTCGTCACCGACGGCGCGTCGCTGGTCGACGATCTCGACGAGCAACTCGCGGATCCGTCCGACACTCAGCCGTCCGAGGGTGGGTGTCGCATCGGGATCCGGCACGGTGATCCGACCGTCGTCGGCGAGGACGGTCGGGCCGGGCGCCGACTCGGCCACCGGGCAGATGATCGGCGAGATCACGAGCAACGGTGTGTGCGGGTGTCCGTCGCGGACGGTGTCGAGGAAGCCGTGCACCGAGGAAGAGAATGTCCGGGCCCGCATCGTGTCGGCGTTCACCACGTTGATCCCGAACTTCAGGCTGATTCGGTCGGCGGGCAGGTCGCGGATCGTGCGGGCGACGAATTGGTCGACATGGCACTGGCCGGCGAGCCCGATGTTGGTGAGGTGATGGCCCGTCCGGGCCGCGGCAATGGCCGGCCAGGTTCGCGACGGTCCGTCGGCTTCCATGCAGTGCGAGATCGAACTGCCGTGATGCACCCACCGTGGCCGGGTGTCGGGCGCCGCCGCGCGAACGACCGCACCCGCGGGGACGGACACCGAATGGACCTCGACGCCGGCGGCCTGCGGGAGCCAGATCGTCACCGTCCGGACACCATCGGTCTCCCCGTGGAGCACGACCTCACCCGAACCGCCGAGGGTGAGCTCGGTCGAGTCGTCAGCGAGGTCGACCTCCACGACGTGGCCGAAGTCGGCGACCGCCGAGCTGAGGAGACGCCCGTCGACGAAACGCTCGAAGGTCGCCGGGCGCATCACGCCGCCAAGCGACAGCCGCATCGGGGTGCAACTGAGCCTGATCTCGTCGGCGTCGGTGTCGAACACGAGCCGAACGCCTGACGTCATCGCCTCGACGAACGCCGTCTCGATCGGGAACTCGTACCCGTGAACGAGCGCGAGGCGGTGCGGACGCACGCCACCGTGCACGACCTCGACGTCGGCGGCGCCGTCGATGCGAATGCGATCGTCCGGGAGCGGAATCCTCATTGCTCCCATTCTCACCCGAGATGAGAGGACTTCAGACCCTACGAGCGGACATCGAGGAGGTGCAGGATGCAGGAGTAGGCACAAGGCAGCAGAACCACGCGACGAGATGACCACCTTCTTGACAACTCAGGACGTCCAGGCGCTCCTCCACGTCGACAAATCGACGGTCTACCGGATGGCCGACGACGGCCGGCTGCCAGGAGTGAAGGTCGGACGGCAATGGCGTTTCCCGGCCGACCAGATCGCCGACCAACTCGGCGTCGCCACGATGCCCGCTCCGTCGCCCGCCCCGAACGACCCGCTCCCCCACCTCACCGAACTGCTCGACGACGACACCATTCGGACCATCATCGAACTGCTCGCCGACCTCTACGGAGTGATGGCCGTCGTGACCGACATGGACGGCAACCCGCTGACCCCGGTCGTCAACCCCTGCGGCTTCTACACCGCCATCGCCGCACAGCCGGCCGCATCCGAACTCTGCATCACCGAGTGGCGCTCGTTCGCACAGCGACCCCAGATGGCGCCGCCGCGGTTCACGCCCTCGCACCTCGGATTCCACTGCGCCCGCACGTTCGCATGGGCCGGGACCGAACCGGTCGGCATGCTGCTCATCGGGGGCGTCACGCCACCCGACTGGCCGCCGAGCGCAGCGTTCATCTCCGGCATCGCCGACGCGATCGGGGTCTCCGATGCGCGACATCGAGGCGGTGGTCGATCAGACCTTCGACGTCCCGCACGATCGCCAACGGTGGATGCTCCACACGCTGCCCCAGGTCGGCGATCTCGTCACCCAACTCCTCACCGCGCAACGTCGGCTCGTGTCGAAACTCGACGCGATCGCCGACCTCCTGCGCCAACCACAGAACAGAACAGGATCATGAAACAACTCCTCATCCTCGGTGCCGGTACCGCCGGCACGATGGCCGCCAACAAACTCCGCAAGCGGCTCGACGCCGACTGGGAGGTCACCGTCATCGAGGCCACCGCCGAGCACCACTACCAGCCCGGGTATCTCTTCATCCCGTTCGGGACGTATCGAGCGCGACGACGTGGTGAAAGACACCCGTCCGCTGCTGGCCGACGAGATCGAACTGGTCTTCGGCAACGTCGACGTCGTCGACACCGACACGTCGACGGTGGTCCTGGAGGACGGGACCAAGTATCGGATACGACCAGCTCGTCATCGCCACGGGCACGCATCCCCGACGGGACCAGACCGAGGGCCTCGACAGCGACGAATACGGCTCGACGGTGCACGACTTCTACACCCTCGACGGTGCGACGGCGCTGGCGAAGAAGCTGGCCGACTGGCCCGGCGGACGACTCGTGATGAACGTCGTCGAGATGCCGATCAAGTGCCCGGTCGCACCGATGGAGTTCCTGTTCCTCGCCGACGCGTTCTTCACCGACCGTGGCATCCGCGACAAGGTCGAACTCGTCTACGTGACACCGCTCGACGGTGCCTTCACCAAGCCGGTCGCCGCGAAGCACCTGGGCTCGATGCTCGACACTCGCAACATCGAGCGTCGAGACCGACTTCATGACGATGGAGGTCGACACCGAGCGCAACATGCTCGTCAGCTACGACGAGCGCGAGGTCCCCTACGACCTGCTCGTCACCGTGCCGGTCAACATGGGCGCCGACTTCGTCGAGCGGTCGGGTCTCGGCGACGAACTGAATCACGTCGAGGTCGACAAGCACACCTTCCTCGCCGACGGCCTCGACAACGTGTTCGCCATCGGCGATGCCGCCAACCTGCCGACCTCGAAGGCCGGATCGGTGGCGCACTACGCGGTCGACGTGTTCGTCGAGAACTTCATGGAGCACATCGCCGGACGACCGATGACCGAGCGCTTCGACGGGCACGCCAACTGCTTCGTCGAGTCGGGCAACGGCAAGGGCCTGCTGCTCGACTTCAACTACGACGTCCAGCCGCTGCCGGGCAAGTTCCCGGTGCCGAAGATCGGCCCCTTCTCGCTCCTCAAGGAAACACGGGCCAACCACATGGGCAAGCTCGGCTTCCGCTGGATCTACTGGAACATGCTCCTCCCGGGCCGGCCGATCCCGATGAAGGCCGACATGTCGATGGCCGGCAAGCACCCCGAAGACGTGGCGAGCTGACCGGTTCGACCACTCACCATTTCCACCACCAGACCACACTCGAATCGAATCACAAGGAGCACCACATGACCACCACCACGATCGCCGGCCGCGACGTCCACGTCAACGACGAAGGCTTCATGACCGAATACGACGAATGGACCGAAGACCTCGGTCGCGAACTCGCCGCGAACATCGGCATCACCGAGATGACCGACGACCACTGGGCGGCGATCCGCTTCCTCCGGTCCGACTTCGCCGAACAGCAGGAGACCGCCACGCTGCGCCGCGTCACCAAGGTCGGCGGCATCCCCACCAAGCAGCTGTTCACCCTCTTCCCCAAGAAGCCGGCCAAGAAGATGGCCTACATCGCGGGACTCCCCAAGCCACACGGCTGCGTCTGATCGCAGCTCGAACCACTCGATTTCTTCGAAAGGAACCACCATGACTGCCACCGAAACCGCCCCGAGCGTCGTCCCCGACTTCGGCGACGACGACAACGACCGCAAGATCTGCTTCATCTGCTCCAAGGGCACCCTCGACATGGCGTACCCCGCGCTGATCATGGCGAACGGCGCGCTCGGCGAAGGCGTGGAGACCCACATCTTCTTCACCTTCTGGGGCATGGACATGATCAACAAGGCCACGGTCGACGACCTCCAGTTCACCCCGCTCGGCAACACCGCGATGCACATGCCGCCCGGATGGGGCAAGCTGTCCGAGAAGCACATGCCGCAGGGCTTCGGCGGCCTCCCCGGCATGACCGGCATGGCGACCAAGATGCTGAAGAAGCAGATCGCCGGACTCGACGTCCCCGAGGTTCCCGAGTTCCTCGAACTGCTCGTCGACATGGGCGCCCACCTCTGGGCGTGCCGGATGTCGGTCGACATGATGGATCTGGAGGCCGACGACCTGATCGACGGCGTCGAGGACATCATCAACGTCAGCGAGTTCATCGATCTCTCCGACGGCGCCCAGGTCATCTTCGTGTGACACGAACCGCGGCGACCGGGAACGCGTCCGCGACGCCGCCGAACACGCGGCCATCGTGGCGAACCGTTGCGATTCCGGCAGAGCACGGGGGTTGGGGCCTCACGCTCGAACCCGTGCTGCTCGGTCTGCTGCTGGCGGCATCGTGGGCCGGAGCCGCCGTCGGTGTCGCCGCGTTCCTCGCGTTCCTGGTCCGCACGCCGCTCAAGCTGGCGCTGGTCGATCGGCGTCGCCACAGGTCGCTGCCGCGCACCGCGCTCGCAACGAAGATCGCCGCTCGTCGAGCTGACTGCAATCGTCGGACTTGCGTCGTACGCATTGGTCACGGTGGGCTGGAACTGGCTCGCACCGGTCGCTCTGGCCCTCCCGCTGGTCGCCGTCGAGTTGTGGTTCGACGTCCGCAGTCGCAGTCGACGGCTCGTCCCCGAACTGTGCGGAGCAGCCGGTATCGCGGCAGTCGCTGCAGCGATCGTCATCGCCGGCGACGGTGACACCACACTGGCGGGCGCGGCATGGTTGATCCTCGCCGCGACGGTCCTTGGCGTCGATCCCGTACGTCCGGGCGCAGATCGTGCGCATGCGCCACGGCAGTACCCGACTCACACCGACGGTTGCGTTCCAGGGCCTTGCCGCGTTGGCTGCCGGCGGGACGGTACTCGTCGACGACCGGGCGCTGCTCGGTTCGGGTGCGGTGGTCGCACTCGCGGTCGCACAGACCGTCGCGCTGCGCAGCCGCGACATCGCGCCGGTCAAGATCATCGGCCTCCGGCAGATGGCTGCCGGCATCGCGATCGTTGCGGCAATGGCGATCGGTGGCGCTCTCTGACCGGATGCCACCCGGTTCTCGGCCGATCGATCCGAGTACGCTCGGCGACATGGCCGACGATCCCCAGACCGATCCCTCCGCCGAGAAGGTCGCCGACGAGGAGAGCTTCGTGGCGGCGTACGACCTCGACGGGGATGGCGAGGTCTCGGCGGTCGAGGACGCACGCGCGGTGCTGGGCCTTGCCGATGCTCGACTCGAGCAGATTGCCGACGAAGGCGGCGCCAAGGGCAAGCTCGCCGAAGCGGCGCACAAGATCGTCGACAAGCTCGACAACGACTGACCTGGAGCCCGGGCCGACGCCCGGTGAGAGCCGCGATTCGGCGGGACCAGTATGGTTGCGCGCCATGCACGTACACAGTGATCTCTACGTCGGCGGCGAGTGGGTGCCGGCCACCGGATCCGATGTCATCGAGGTCGTGAATCCGGCGACCGAGCAGGTCATCGCGACCGTTCCTGCCGCCTCGACCGGCGACGCCGACCGCGCCGTCAGCGCCGCCCGCGCCGCCTTTCCGTCGTGGTCGCAGCTGTCGGTCGACGAACGGGTCGACTACGTCGAGCGCATCGCCGACCGCAATGGCCGAACGAGCTGAGGAGATCGCGGCGCTGGTGTCGTCCGAGCAGGGCATGCCGATGGCGAACGCCCGGCGCGTTCAGGCCGGGCTCCCGATCATGGTGATGAAGAGCTACGTCGGTATCGGCCGCGACTTCGCGAACGCCGAGCCCGAGCGCGTGGGGCACTCGCTGGTCGTCGAGGAGGCGATCGGGGTGTGCACGTTCATCACGCCGTGGAACTACCCGCTGCACCAGACGATCGGCAAGGTGGCGCCCGCGCTGGTCGCAGGCTGCACGATGGTCCTCAAGCCGAGTTCGGAGACACCGCTCAACGCGTTCCTGCTCGCCGACATCATCGACAGTGTCGGTCTCCCCGCCGGCGTGTTCAACCTCGTCACCGGAGCGGGCCGCACCGTCGGCGAAGCCCTCTGCGTGCACCCGGAGGTCGACATGATCTCGATCACCGGCTCGACCGAGGCCGGCGCACGGATTGCCGAGCTGGGCGCCCCGACCGTCAAGCGCATCTGTCAGGAACTGGGTGGCAAGTCGGCGAACGTGCTCCTCGACGGCGCCGACCTGAGCAAGGCGGTCCCCGCCGGCATCACCGGGATGATGCTCAACTGCGGGCAAACGTGCACGGCGCTCACCCGCATGATCGTGCCGCGCGAGCAAGCAGGACGAAGTCGTCGATCTCGCCGTCGGCGCGCTCGCCTCGCTCTCGATGGGCGACCCGACGAGCGACGACAACTTCCTCGGGCCACTCGTGTCGGCATCACAGAAGTCGACCGTGCAGGACTACATCCGCACGGGCATCGATGAAGGTGCCCGGCTCGTGGCCGGCGGGCCGGATGATCCCGCGGGCTACGACACGGGTTTCTACGTGCAGCCGACGATCTTCGCCGACGTCGACAACTCGATGGTGATCGCCCAGGAGGAGATCTTCGGCCCCGTGCTGTGCATCATCCCGGTCGACAGCGACGACGAGGCGATCGCCGTCGCGAACGACTCACCGTTCGGGCTCTCGGGTGCGGTCTGGGCCGACACCGACGAGCGTGCCGTCGAGGCCGCGCGCCGACTGCAGACCGGCCAGGTCATGGTGAACGGTGGCCGGTTCAACCCGCTGGCGCCATTCGGCGGGTACAAGACCTCCGGCAATGGCCGCGAGCTCGGTCGCTCCGGACTCGACGAGTTCCTGGAGACCAAAGCCATCCAGCTTCCCGTCTGAGCGACGCGAGTCGTCACGTGTGACGTCAGCTGACCACCTCGAGGTAGGTCCAGTGGTCGGCGACCGACTCGTTTGCGTCGAGTGCGATCACGTTGACGCCCTCCCAGACGGTGCCGGTGTCATCGTCGAAGAAGCGGTTGGCGACCGCCTCCCACTGCACCGCCTGCACTTCGACACTGCACTCGTTGCGGTCCCAGACGACGTTTTCGGCGAAGGTGCGGATCTGATCAGCACCCGTCATCGTCCTGGTGCCGTGGATCGTCGGCTCAGCCGACATCAGCGACACGATCTTGTCGGGGTCGGGTGCCTCGTGGCCTTCGCTGAACTCATCTCCCCACGCATTGCAGTACTGCATGCCGATGGAGAGCACGCCGCTGCCTTGGTCGACGTTCGGCTGGGTCGTCCCATCGGGGCTCGGCGTGTAGAAGTTCACCTGGCGTTCGACCAGGCCCTGATCGTTCACACGCACCGCGGCAATGCCCTGGCTGAGCACTGTGTCGGCCACCCAGAGCTCGTACGGGCCTGCCGTCCAGCTGGCACCCTGCACCGCGTCACCCGGGCACACGGCCCCGTCGATCCCAAACGTCTCGTTCAGCCCGGCAACCCACGCCCTGACGTCCTCGCGGCCGCTGTAGGTCTCGCCGAGCAACATGTCCTCGATGACGATGTCATCGGACACCAACGCCATCAGCTGGTCGACGCCATCGGGCTCATCGAGGTTGCCGTACGCCTCGCAGAACGTGAGCGCAGGCTCGGTGATCGCGGGGTCGAGGTCGCTGATGTAGGCGAGCCCGTCGTCGGTCAGGTCCGTCGGCGAGGTGTCAGTCGCTGCCGGCTCGGTTGCTGCCGGCTCGGTTGCTGCCGGCTCGGTTGCTGCCGGCTCGGTTGCTGCCGGCTCGGCAGCCGTGTCCACCGTGGTGTCGTCCGCCACCACCTCGGTGGTGTCGCTCGACGTTGCGGTGTGCTTGCCTCGTCGTCACTCCCACACGCCGCGATCGAGGCGCACGCAATTCCCAGCACCGCGAGCGCGGCACCGGTGCGGTGGGTCGTGGTCAACTTCTTCATGACGCCCTCCTTGTCGGTCGTTGGACGGGTTGTGTCCACCACGATCGTCCGCCTTGCCGCTTGCCGATCGCTTGCGGCAGCGCGTCGAGAACCATCGTGATCCCGGTGGCCTGCTCCGACGTCAGCGTGGCGTGAGGACAGCGTCGACGAGCCCGAGCACGTCGTCGGGGTCGAGGGCGGCACCGACGGCCATCTCTGCGCTCAACGACGCTCCGAGGTCGTCGAAGACCGTGCCCACCAACTCGCCGTACCGCCGCTCGAACAACGGCCACATCGGCGCCAGCACCGACGCCGCACCGCGCACACGGGCCGCCTCGATGCGGCCGACCGGCGAGGGCGGCGTGGACGGCAACCGCATGGAGCGCGACCCCGAGTTGCAGCAGGTTGTTGGTGTCAGACGCGAGCCGAACCCCCTCCGAGAGCAACTCGGCAGCTTCATCGAGCTCGCCCCGGTGGAGACGGCCGACTCCTTTGCCGACGAGCGAGATCTGCTCGTACGTCGCTTCTCGGCCCGCACGACTCCACCGGATCGACTCATCGGCATACCGTTCCGACGCATCGAGGTCGTCCAGCCGCATACGCCGCCAGCATGCGGTCCATCATCACGTGGGCGAGTCCGCCGGGGTCGTCGGCCTCGCGCAGCACCGCCTCCGCCTCGTCGAGCATCTCGTCGATACGCGCATCGGCTCGGTCGGCGAAGATCAACGATTGCGCGCTCTCGGCGAGCACCATCGCCGTCGTCAGCGGTGCACCGGCGCGCCGCGACGACTCGATGGCCCTGGCGTAGCTCGCTCTCGCCGCATCGGAGTCGGCGGTGGCCAGGAGGATCATGTGACCCAGCCCGACGGTGGGCATCGGCCGCACCGAGCGCGTCGTCGTGCTCGTCGAACACGCTGGCGGCATCACGCATGTCGCCCATGCCGCCCTCGAAGTCACCGGTCAGGAACCGAGGCCATCCTCGGCGGAGCCGAACGTAGGCCACATCGACGGGATCCGGGTCGCCGCGATCGTCGGACAACGCCGCGTCGAGCATGCGGTCGAACAGCGCAGCACAACTCGACGATCCTGGGTACCGAACTGCGTGGCCCTCCCGAGCCCGTCGGCGAACCCGAGGGCTCCGGCCGGCTCGTGGTCGATCCACCAGTCGAGCGCGCTCCGAACATTGGCGTCGTCGCGCTCCAGGCGCCGGATCCACTCCCGGTCCCGCTCGCCGACCATCTCTCGACCGGCACGCACCAGCAGTTCCCGGTAGTGCTCCGCGTGTCGCCGAACCGCCTCCTGCCGCTCGTCGTCGTCGAGGAGCGAACCGGCGTAGGTCCGTGTCGGGTCGGACAGCCGGAAGCGGCGTTCGCCGGGCCCGGGCTCGACCGGGACCACCAGCGCCGCGTCGACCAGACGCTCGAGGTCGACGCGTGCCGACGGACCCCCGAGGGCGCGAACGGCCGCAAGATCGAACGTCGCAGGACACACGGTGAGCCGGGCCAACAGGCTCGAGCCGACGGGTCCAGCAGTGCAAGCGTCGAGTCGAAGACGACATTCAGACTGCGATGGGGATCGTCGACGGTGCCCTCGCCAGCGAGCACCGAGCGTGGGTCGGCACGCAGATCGCCAGCACGTCCTCGACCGACGACACACCGACGCGAGCCGCAAGGAGTTCGACGCCGAGTGGCAGGCCATCCACCATCCGGCAGAGGTCGGCGACCACGTCAGGGTCGTCGTCGGGTCGAGCGCCGCGCTGATCCTCGCGACGGGACAGGAACAGCCTGACGGCCTCAGCGGCGGCGGGATCGTCAGCACCCGGCGAGGGAGGCTGAGCGGCGCACGGACAGACGCTCCCCCTCGACGCCGAGGGGCAACCGACTGGTGACCAGCACGGACAGGTTGGGTGCCGCGTCGAGCAGTTGCGAGACGGTGCGGGCGACCTGCTCGGTGTCGACCTCGGCGCGGTCGATCACCACCAGCATCGATCGGCGCGCGACGAACCGGCGAAGCGCCTCGTCAGCAGCCATGCCGGGCGGCGACGCAACGCCGAGACGCTGACCAGCCGCCGGGTCAACCACCCCTGGCCCCGATGACCGTTGAGGTCGACCCACCACACGCCGTGCTGCCACGCTGAGCGTCCGCCGCACGCGCACCTCGATCGCGAGGCGTGTCTTCCCACCCCTCCGGCCCCCCAGAGTGTGATCAGGCGATGACCCTCGAACAGGGTGCACACGTCGCGGACGAGCGCTTCGCGGCCGATGAACGGTGTCCGCGGGCTCGGCAACACGCGAGGCGCACGAGTCGGCCGGTCGAGCACAGGGTCCTCCGCGAGGATCTGCGACTCGAGCTCGCGCAGTTCGGCTGACGGGCTGACCCCGAGTTCCTCACGGAGCACCCGGCGCAGGCGGCCGTATGCGTCGAGGGCCTCCGCGCGACGACCGGCGCGGTACAACGCCAGCATGAGATGGGCCCACGCGGATTCGCGCAGCGGGTGCGATGCGATCAGTTCGTCGGCGTCGACGATCGCCTGCTCGTGGCGGCCCAGCCCGAGCAATGCCGCCAGCCGGAGCTCACGTGCCGTCGACAGCAACTCGTCGAGCCGGGCGATGTGACCAGCCCGGACGGCACCATCGGCGAGGTCCTCGAGGGGTCGACCACGCCACAGGTCGATCGCCGCGTCGACGAGTTCGAGCGATCGAGCCGGTTCGTCGCCATCGATGGCTTGGCGCGGCGGCGACGAACGAGCCGTTCGAAGCGGTGGACGTCGACGTCGTCAGGGTCGATGTCGAGTCGGTACGCCTGACCGTCGGTGACGATGACACCTTCTGGCAGCACGCTGCGCAGCCGAGAGACGTGGCTGTGGAGGCTCTTCCCGGCCGTCGGCGGCGGTGAGTCGCCCCAGATCGCATCGATCAGCGTGTCCGGCGAAACGTCCACGTCGGCGAAGATCGCCAGAGCCTCGAGCACGGCACGCTGCTTCGGCGCCTCGATGCGGACTCGCTCGCCATCGTCGACCTCGAGCTGGCCGAGCAGGCGCACGTCCACGCTGTCGAGGTTAGTGCTGGATCAGAGCGACACACCGCCGTAGGCGATCCCCGTCAGGTGCGCCATCTCACGGTCGAACGTGGTCAGGTCGTCGACGGTGAAGGCGGTGAGGCTGTGGTGGCCGCACGCCCGAGCGAGGACGCTCATCAGGTGGGTCGAGGCGTCGAAGAACTGCGCGAGCTGTCGTGCCGACTCGTCGACGATCAGCCGCGAGCGGAGGTTCTTCTTCTGCGTGGCGATGCCGACGGGGCAGTTGTCGGTGTTGCATGCGCGCATCCCGAGGCACCCGATCGCCTGCAGGGCCGAGTTGCTCACCGCGATCGCGTCCGCACCCAGGGCGAGCGCCTTCGCGAAGTCCGCCGGTGTTCGGAGACCGCCGGTGATGATCAGCGTGACGTCGCGAGCGACCGAGCTCGTCGAGGTGACGTCGGGCCCGGGCGAGCGCGGGAATCGTCGGAACGGAGATGTTGTCGCGGAACAGCAGCGGCGCGGCGCCGGTTCCGCCGCCGCGGCCGTCGAGGATGATGTAGTCGACCCCGAGGCTGCAGCGCGGCGTCGATGTCGCGCTCGATGTGTTGCGCCGAGAGCTTCACGCCGATCGGAATGCCACCGCTCTCTTCGCGCACCTGCTCGGCGACGTTCGCGGAAGTCGTCGATCGTGGTCAGGTCGGGGAAGGTGGCCGGCGAGATCGCATCGGTTCCCGCCTCGATGCCGCGGACCTCGGCGATCTTGCCGACGACCTTGTTCCCGGGCAGATGGCCGCCGGTTCCGGTCTTGGCGCCCTGGCCGAGCTTGAAGTGGAAGGCCTGGACGTCGCGCACCTTGTCGAGCGACCAGCCGAACCGGGCCGACGCGAGCTCGTAGAAGTATCGACTGTTCTCCGCATGCTCTTCGGGCAACATGCCGCCTTCGCCCGAGCAGATCCCGGTGCCCGCGAGCTCGGCGCCCCGGGCGAGCGCGACCTTCGCCTCCTCCGACAGCGCGCCGAAGCTCATGTCGGACACGAACAGCGGGATGTCGAGGTGCAGCGGCTTGGCCGCGTTCGGCCCGATGACCACGCTCGGTCGTGACCTCGACGTCGTCGAGTTGGGGCCGCGTGTCGAGCTGAGCGGTGACGAACTGGATCGAATCCCACTCGGGGAGCTCGGGGCGTGGCACACCCATCGCCCCGGCAGGACCGTGCGAGCCCGTCTTCGACAGTCCGTTCTTCGCGAGGGACTGGATGACACTCACCTGTGGTCTCTTCCGGGCCGCCGTGCACGTCGGCGTACTCACCGAGGTACGCAGATCGGTCGTACGGCTGCGGGTTGTCGAACTCCCACGCCTCGATCTCGTCCAGATCGACGAACACCTCGTCGCCGTCGACCCACGACGTGAACCGATGCAGCGCCTCGTCGTTGTTGTACGACGACACACCCGACTCGAGTCGATAGTCCCAACCGTGCACACCACAGATGAGGTCGCTGCCCGACGACGTGTCCGTCGGCGAGCCGCACGCCACGGTGGAGGCATCGCCCGTACAGCACGGAGTGGGCCGAGTCGGGATCGTCCGGCTTCCCCTCCGCGGGCGTCCATCGGACCACGACGAGATCAACGGTCGAGGCCAGCACCCCCACCGGGGTGTCGGGGAGCAGTTCGGACCACGCGGCGATGCGATGCGGTTGCACGATCAGGAGCCTTTCGATTGGTTCACACTCGATCGACCCGAGGGGCGATCAAGGTTCTCGACGTCGAGGCGCAGCGTAGGCGTCGCCTGCTCACGCCCGCGTCGCGGAGTTGATCAGGTCGACGGCCATCCCCCCGAGCGTGAACGCCATCCCGGCCCTCCGACCGGTTGGATGAAAGTCGGATTCGCTACCGTCCGGACATGGATCAGGGCACGGATTCACCCGATGGCGGCGGACCCGAACTCGGTCCGGACGAGATGTTGCCAGGCATCGGCTTTCCGGCCGACGACGACATCTTCACCGACAACCTCCGGTTCGGCGACCTCGTCGACTGGAATCGCAGTGCGCTCGCACTCCATGCGGAGCACGACGGCTTCTACCGCATCAACCGGAAGGGATTTCCTTCCGTCCTGGCGATCCTCGATCACGCCGCCGTGCTGGAGGTCGAACGGCAGCCCGATCTGTTCACGAACGGCCCCGCTCCGGTGCTCACCACGCAGGAGGCGCTCGACACCCCGCCGCTCGTCGAGCTGAAGACCCTCATCCACATGGATGGTGAGGAGCACACCGCATATCGCAAGCTCGGGCTCCCCCAGTTCAAGCCGGCGAGCCTGTCGCGGCTCGAAGGGCGACTCGACGAGTTGAGCGAGCGGGCCTTCGACGACGATGCGCGACGCAGGCGGGCGAGATCGACTTCTCCGTCGAGGTCGCGCTTCCCTACCCGCTGCACGTCATCTTGAAGATCCTCGGCCTGCCCGAGGCGGACTACCCGCGCATGATGACGCTGACCCAGCAGCTGTTCGGCGGCGAAGACCCGGACCTCCAACGGGAGGAGCTGACGCCGGAGGCGATCGCCGCCGTGCTGATGGACTTCTTCACGTACTTCAACGGCATCACGACCGATCGCCGCGAGCAGCCGACCGATGACCTCGCCTCGCTCATCGCCAACGGCACGATCGGCGACGATCCGCTCGGCGACCTCGAGACGATGGGGTACTACGTCATCGTCGCGACCGCTGGCCACGACACCACCTCCAGTGCCATGGCCGGCGGATTCCGCGCGCTGGTCGAACACCCGGATCAGCTCCGCCTGCTACAGGAGCGTCCGGAGCTGATGAACAACGCCATCGAAGAGATGCTCCGGTGGACCGCGCCGGTTCGCCACTTCATGCGCACCGCGACGGCCGACACGGAGATCAACGGTCATCAGCTCGCGGCGGGCGACCTGGTCTACCTCTCGTACAAGGGGGCCAATCTCGACCCGAAGGTGTTCGACGAACCGCTGCGATTCGACATCGAACGGCCGAACGCAGACCGACAGATCTCGTTCGGGTTCGGCAAGCACTTCTGCATGGGTGCACAACTCGCACGGATGGAACTGCGCTCCCTGTTCACCCGCATCGTGCCGATGATCGAATCGGTCGAGCTGGCCGGGACCCCGACCACGTCGCAGACCACGTTCGTCGGCGGCCACAAGACCTTGCCGATCCGCTACACCCTCCGCAACGGCTGACGAGATGAGCGACGCCGTGCCGACCGACCGCACGTCGGTTCGGATTCGTCAGATCGCGTTGTGCACCGACGACATCTGGCGCGAGGAACAGCGCATCGTCGCCGACCTCGGCGTAGCAGCCGTCCACCGCGATCCACCGAACCTGTTCAAGATGCGGAACTCGGTGTTCGCGGTCGGGGACACGTTCCTCGAGGTCCTCCAGCCGGAGTCAGACTGATGCTCCGTCGGCACGATTCCTGGCCCGACGAGGCGGCCCCGGTGGGTACATGTTGATCATGCAGGTCGACGACCTCGCGGTGGTCCGGACGCGAGTCGAGGCGCTCGGCATCCGCATCGTCCACGACGCGATGCCCGAGCGTGTACACGGGGTCAACGCCTCCGCGCTGCACCTCCACCCCGGCGACACGGGCGGCGCCATCATGTCGTTCGACCAGATGGATCCCGCCGAGGGTTGGGCCTGGGCCGGTCGCAGCTGGAAGCGCCACGTCCACACCGATGTCGTCGAGGCGATCGTCGGCGCGGAGTTGACCTCCTCCGACCCGGATCGTCTCGCCGATCGTTTCGGACAGCTCGTCGACCGCCCCGTTTCGCCCGATCGGGTCATCGAACTCGACGGCGAGTCGCGTGTCGGTCGTCGGTGGACCGCGTGACGAGCCCGACCGGCTCTCGGCCATCGAGATGCGCACGAGTGACCATGCTCGCGTCGGAACCACGCACGTGGTCGCAGGCACGGAGATCCGCTTGGGCGCGTCGGAGGAGCCCGTGCGCTCCGTCAGCCGCGAGTGAACTCGCGGATCACTTCTTCATCACGCGAGCCGGCGTGCTTGCGGACCCCACCAGCTCACCAAACCACTCGAACCAGCAAGGAAGCACAACCATGGACATCCAGGGACTGAAGGCGATTCTGATCGGCGGGGCCTCAGGCTTCGCTCGCGCGACCGCCGAGCGCATCACCAGCGGTGGCGGCTCGGTCGCGATCCTCGATCGAGACCAGTCGGCAGGAGCCGAGGTGTGCTCATCAACACCGCATCGATCGCTGCGTTCGAGGGGCAGATCGGCCAGGTCGCGTACACCGCCGCGAAGGCCGGTATCGCCGGCATGACGCTGACGATGGCGCGCGATCTCGGCATGCTCGGAATCCGTGTCAACACGATCGCCCCGAGCCTTTTCGCGACCGGACTGACGGCCGGGGTCACCGACGAGATGGCAGCGAACCTCACCAAAGACGCCGCCTTCCCGCATCGCCTCGGTCGTCCGGATGAGTACGCCCGCCTGGCGGTTGCGATGATCGAGAACCCGATGCTGAACGGCGACACGATCCGCCTCGACGCCGGGACTCGATTCGCCCCCAGGTGATCGCGATCCGCGAAGCTGAACCAATGCGTCACGACGAACAGGTTCGGCTGATGAAGCAGCTGATCGAGCGGCTCGACTCCGGGACGAACGTCGACGCCGGTGGTCTCTGCATCCAGCCGACGTCGACCTACACCGACCGCGAGCAGGCCGCGCGCGAGCGTCGGGAGTTCTTCCTCGGCCTCCCCCAGTGCGTCGGAATGTCCGGCGACCTGGCCGAGCCGGGCGCGTTCTTGACCAACAACGACCTCGACATCCCGATCCTCGCCACGCGCGACACCGACGGGACCTTCCGAGCGTTCGTCAACTCGTGTCGGCACCGCGGGGCGATCGTCGAGACGGAGCTGCGCGGTACCAAGCGGCGCTTCACGTGCCCGTTCCACGCGTGGAGCTATGACACCGGCGGTGCGCTCGTCGGCATCCCCAAGCCGGAACACTTCGGCGACATCGACACCGAATGTCACGGTCTCGCGCCGCTGCCAGCCGAGGAGCGGCACGGCCTGCTGTTCGTCCATCCGGATCCCGACGGCGTGATCGACCTCGGAGAGTTGCTCGGCGACTGGTTCAACGACGAATTCCCGACATGGAACCTCGGCGGGATGGTCCCGATCAACCACGACACCTACGACACGGCGTGCAACTGGAAGCTCGCGATGGACACGTTCGGTGAGACGTACCACTTCTCGTCGCTCCACAAGGACACGTTGTTCACCACTTTCCACGGCAACGTCCAGTGCTACGACGACGACGCCGACGTCGGTGGACACAGCCACCGGATGATCCTCTGCCGGCGCGAGATCGACGAGATGCGGCACCTCCCCGAGGAGCACTGGGACATCACCGTGGCCGGGCTTCCCGTGTACTGGATCTTCCCGAACGTGATTCTGATGCCGTTCCGGGCCGGCGTCTTCTTGGTGCGCGCCTACCCGACACTCGACGACCCTGGCCGCCACGTCAGCCGGATCGACTTCTACATGAAACCCGAACTCGAGGATGCGACCGGACCCGATGCGCTCGAGATCCAGATGTTCATCCGCACCATCGCTCGAGGCTTCGCGGAGATCATCCGCGACGAGGACTACGCGATGGGCGAGTCACAGCAAGCGGCAGCGAACAGCGGCGCCCTCGATCACATCGTCTTCGGGCGCAACGAGCCGGCGCTGCACCACTACCACGCGACGTACGCGAAGAAGCTCGGCCTCCCGGTCGAACCCCGGGTCGAGTCGATCTGAACTGCTGGTCGGTGGCGACCTCGAACGAATCCGACCACACCTGGCGCGGCGGGAGGCTCGCGGAGCGATGGAGCACGGTCCTCGACCGGAGCGCGGCGTGGGATCCACCGCGAACCCGAACCATCGTCGTATCACCGCATCCCGACGACGAATCGCTGTCGTCCGGTGGCCTGGTCGCGCTCCAACGTCGCCGCGGCCTCCACATCACGGTCATCGCCGTCACCGATGGCGAGGCCGCCTACCCGGGCGAAGACTCCGTCGAACTCGGCACCATCCGGCGGCGTGAACAGGACGCGGCGCTCCACGAACTCGGCGTCGATCGCGCCGACATCTCCCGACTCGGGCTTCCCGACGGCGACGTGACCTCCCACGAACACCTCGTCGAGCAGGCGCTTCTCGAGCGGGTGCGACCCGGCGACCTCGTCATCGCCCCGTGGACAGGCGACGTGCACCCCGACCACGAGGCCGTCGGACGGGCCGCACAGTCGGCAGCGGCCCAGGCCGGTTGCGTCACGATGTCGAGCATGTTCTGGACGTGGCATGAGCGTTTGCCTCATGCGCTCGCCGAGGTGGATGTCGTCGCACTCCACCTCGACGACCGCGATCGTGCAGCGCGGGCTCGCGCGGTGGACGCCCACCGCAGCCAATTCGAGCGGGCGGCCGGATCACCGATCCTGCGACCATCGCACCTGGAGACGCTCGGCTGGCCCGTGGAGATCTACGTCGCCGGTTGACGCCTACTCGATGTCGCTCGGGTTGTCGGGGGACCTCGCTGAGTCGGTCGGAGAACTCCAGGATGCCACGTCGCAGCGATCCGATGGGAGCCCAGAGCGATGGTTGCGAAAGACTGCAGGCGTGACCATCGAACTCCGCAATTCCGACAAACTGCCGCCGCCGGCCGGGTTCTCCCATGCGTCGATCGCACCTGGTGGTCGCATCGTGCATCTCGCCGGCCAGATCGGCACCGACGCCAACGGCGACCACCCCGACGGGTTGGCCGCGCAGACCGGGCAGGCGCTGCTCAACATGGTCGATGCGCTCACCGGCGCCTCCGACGCGACGGTCGACGATCTCGCCAAGATCACCATGTACGTCGTCGGATGGCGCGAGTCGATGGCTGGTGAGTTGTTCGAGGGGATCGGCAAGGCCGCTGCCGTGAATCCGTTGCCGCTCGTTCCGATCACGCTCGTCGGGGTGCAGTCGCTGTTCCTCGACGAGTCGCTGATCGAGATCGAGGCTGTCGCCGTCATCGCCGACTGAACCGCTCCACCGCTCCACCGCTCATCCGCGGCAACGCCCCTTTCGTGTCAGCACAGCTCGGGTGGAATGATGAGGAGATGGAGCACGTCGAGCAGGAGCTGGAGACGCCCGGACCTTCCCTCTGGGAACGCCCGGCCGGCGAGGAGAACTATCACTCGGACGGCCGGCTCAGGAAGAAGTTCTACGAGCACGAGTTGAAGCGCATGCAGGAGGAGCTGGTCCAGCTCCAGCACTGGGTGCAGCAGCAGGGCCTGCGGGTCCTGATCATCTTCGAGGGTCGCGGCTCAGCGGGCAAGGGTGGCGTGATCAAGCGGATCAGCGAGCGCACCAGTCCCCGCATCGTGCGGACCGAAGCGCTCCCGAAACCGACCGAGCGCGAAAGCACCCAGTGGTACTTCCAGCGCTACGTGCCGCTGTTGCCATCGGGGGGCGAGATCGTGCTGTTCGACCGCAGCTGGTACAACCGCTCCAACGTCGAATGGGTGATGGGGTTCTGCAACGAGACACAACATGCCGAGTTCCTCCGCACGTGTCCGGAGTTCGAGCGAATGCTCGTTCGTTCGGGGATCATCCTCCTCAAGTACTGGTTCTCGGTGAGCTACGAGGAGCAGGAGCGACGGTTCAATGCCCGCAACGAGGAGCCCCTCAAACGCTGGAAGCTGTCGGACATGGACCTCGAAGAACACCGGCGCTACGTGCGCTACTCGATGGCGAAGGACACGACGTTCCAGTACACCGACATCAAACAGGCACCGTGGTACGTGGTGAGGTCCGACTGCAAGCGCCGGGCGCGACTCAACTGCATCGGCCACATCCTGAATTCGATCGAGTACGAGAAGACGCTGCCCGACCCGGTCGAGATCCCCGAACGTGACGACGTGCCGTACATCCGGCCGCCCGTCGTCGACCAGACCTTCGTCGATCAGGAGTACTGAGCGCGTCCGTCAGCGCCGGTTCCAACGCCGAGCACGAAGTACCGTTGCGACGGTGTCGGAGGCGTTCGGACTCGGAGGCGACGGCCGTTGGGGACCGGTCGAGGCCGGCATGCTCGCTGCGTGGCGGCACGGTCCGTGAGCGACGACACCGCAATCCTCGGCGAAACGGGTCCGAACCGTCGGCGCCAGATCCTCCTCGGGATGCTCACCGTCGCGACGATCGCGCTGGTGTTCTTCGGGATTCTTCCGCAGTTCGCCGACTACCGCGAGGCCCTCCAGGCGGCGCGTGGCCTGCCGGCGCTGTGGCTCGTCGCGCTCGGCCTCACCACAGCCGTGAGCGTCGGCGTCTACGCGCTCCAGTGGAAGGCGCCGCTTCCCGAATTGAACTTCCCGGCCGCCTTCCGGGTCGCGAACACCTCGTTCATGGTCAGCAACGGGATCCCCGGCGGAGGGCGCGCTCGTCCTTCCGACGCAGTACGCGATGCTCGGCGACGAAGGCGTCGAGCGAGCCCGAGCGACCGCCGCAACGGGGGTGACCGCACTGTGGAACATCCTCGCCACGCTGCTCGTGCCGCTCGTCGGCGTCTGCTTCCTCGTCGGCACCGGCGACAACTCCCCGACCTGGTGGTTGACGATCATCGGCGGCGTCGCCGGGTTCACGGTCGTCGGGCTCCTCCTGCGGGCACTGGTCCGCAGCGGTGAGGTGGCGCGCCGCTTCGGCGAGCGTGCCGAACGCATCGCCAACCGAATCCTGCGGGTGATCAAGCGTGACCGCCCGATGCAGTGGGGTGACGCACTGGTGTCGTTCCGCGAATCGACCCACGAGCTGCTGTCGACCCGATGGGCCCAGATCAGCATCGCCCAGGTCGGCGTCCAGCTCTCGCAGTTCGCCGTGCTCGAGGTGGCACTTGGCGGCGGTGCAACGCGACGCCGCGACGTCCACCAGTTTCGCCACCGCGCTCTTCGCATTCGGAGTGAGCCGACTCGGTACGTTCATCCCCATCTCACCGGGCGGTCTCGGCACGGTCGACGGCGTGCTCACCGCGCTGCTGGTGAGCGCCGGCAACGCAACCGCCGCCGACGCACTCGCCGCCGTGCTGATCTGGCGAGCCCTCACCTTCCTCCCCGGGATGGCACTCGGATCGGCGTCGTTCGTCGCCTGGCGGAAGCGGTCGGCGAGCCAAGTCGCCCCGCAGCACGCCTCCCAGCTCGTGATGAACTGCAAGCCGGACGATGTACCGTGCAATCGTCGGCGACTCGTCCGAACTCGACGATCTGCCCGAAAGGCCACGCCATGCCCTCCGCCCTCGTGCTGAAGACGATGAACACCGTGCACCGCACCCTGATGACCGTGACGGGAGGTCGGATCGGTTGGACCGCCGGCAAGATGCCGGTGATCGAACTGACCACCACCGGCCGCAAGAGCGGGGAGCAGCGCTCGACGATGCTCACCACACCGTGGCAGGACGGGGACACGATGGCGATCGTCGCGTCCGCCGGCGGCAACGACGCCCATCCCGCCTGGTACCTCAACCTCGAGGCCGATCCATCGGTGACGTGTCCGGACCAGGGACGGCGAACAGTCGATGACGGCACGGACCGTCACCGGCGACGAACGCTCCGAGTCTCTGGACGGAGATCTCGGAGAAGCACGCGAACTACGCCGGCTATCAGGAGAAGACCGATCGGGAGATCCCGATCGTGCTGCTCGAACCGACGACCTGAGGTCGCCCACGGTACATGTCGCCCGCTCGCGGCAGCGCCGATCGACTCGGTGACGGCATCAGGCGGCGGGCGCCGTGGAGACGAGCAGCTTGCCGATGTTGCCGCCTTCGAACATGAACTGCAGCGCCTCGGGGTACCGGTCGATGCCCTCGAGCACCGTCTCGGGGAGCACGATCGATCCGTCCGCGACCCACTCGGCGAGTTCCTCGGTGGCAGGGCGGATGCTCTGCGGGAAGTGGAAGTAGGCGAACCCCTCCATCCGCGACTGGCGCTCGGCCAGCCGGAGGTACATCGACGGCCCGGTGATGTCGTCCATGTCGTCGTACTGCGACACGGCACCACAGATGGTGACCCGGGCGCGCATCGCGAGGTTGTCGAGCACCGCATCGAGAATCGGTCCGCCGACGTTGTCGAAGAAGCCGTTGACGCCGTCGGGGCACAGCTCGCGGAGCCGGGCGTTGACGTCCTCGTTCTTGTAGTCGATGGCCGCGTCGAATCCGAGCTCGTCGACCAGGTAGCGCGATCTTCTCCGGGCCGCCGGCGATGCCGATCACCCGGGCACCGTCGCGCTTGGCGATCTGGCCGGCGATCGAGCCGACCGCTCCGGCGGCTGCCGACACGACGAAATCGTCGCCGGGGCCGGGCTTGGCGACCTCGCGGATCCCGATCCAGGCCGTGACCCCGGTCGACCCACCGAGCACGCCGAGGTGGAGGCTGAGCGGCCCGAGCGTGTCGTCGACCCGCGTGAGCTCGCTCGCCGGCAGCGTCGCGACGGTCTGCGCCCCGAGCCCACCGATCACGGCCTGGCCGATGTCCCATCCGTCGGCGGCCGATTCGATGATCCGTCCGACGCCGCCGGCCCGAACCGTCTCGCCGAGCCCGACCTGCATGTGGAACCCCTCGCCGCGCAGCATCGTGCGCGTGCCGGCATCGACCGAGATGAACTCGACGGCGACGCGGACCTGTCCGGGTTCGAGCGGGTCGAGTTCGACATCGCCGACTTCGAAGCAGTCGGGCGTCGCCTGACCGGTCGGACGACGGACGAGGGCGACACGACGGGTGGTGGTCATCGGCCGATCGTCGCACGCCACCTCTCCGCGGGGCGACCCGAAGCCCGCGACGACCCGGTTCAGCTGACCGGGTGGTCCCGGTTCCCCGGAGCGACGTCGGGGCAGACACCCGAGCTCGTTCAGCAGCTCGTCGGCCAGGCGGTCGACCCGATGGTGGAGCTCGCGCGACATCGGTCCGTAGCCGAAGTCGCGAGCGGTGATACCGAACACGCCGGAGCCGAGCAGGCATGCAGTGCAGCCGTCGGGCCAGTTCGATCGCGTCGGCCACGTCCACCCCGTGCGTCGACACGCCGACCGCCGACCGCAACGTCGCGTCGGGATCGATCTCACGGAGCTCGCCGACCGGGCCGCGGTCGGCGACGGCATCGACGATCACGACATCGTCGTCGGCCTCCCACAGCAGCGGGAGCACGGCGAGGTCGCCCTCACGCACGAGCGTGACCACCTGATCGGTGCGATGCGCCGAGCGCGTCGACGACCGCCGGTCCGATGCCGTCGTCGGCACGATCGCGATGGCCGACGCCGATGACGACGACGCGACCTGCCGGTCGATCGCTCACCGCGGCGTCCCCGTCCGGCTCGGGCGAGGTGGCGTCGCGGACGTCGACGGTCAGGAAGTGCGTGGCACACGAGATGCACGGATCGTGATTGCGGACCGCGATCTCACATCGGTGCTGCAGCTCGTGGTCGGCCTCGGGCGTCGCGATCGCGCCGGTAGCGAACCAGGTGGTCCTCGACGACTCGCCGCACGTCGGCCTCGATCGCCGGCTGGTTCTGCGACGTCGGCGGGATGATCCGCGCATCGACGATCGTCCCGGCAGCGTCGGTCTCGTACCGGTGCACGAGCGTCCCACGTGGCGCCTCCGTCACCCCCCAGCCCGACCCCCGCCGTCGGCGTCACCGGGACCGACGCCGGGTCGGGTTCGACGTATGCGGCGACGATCTCCTGGGCCTCGATGATCGCGATGAGGACCTCGAGCCCGCGGATGACGATGCTGCGGAACGGGTTCCGTTCGACCGCGGGGACGCCGAGCTCGAGTGGCGAGGGCGTCGACCTCGGGCGGCACCCGATCCCGGTTGTTCGCCCAGCGGGCGAGCGGACCGGTGAGATAGGTGTCGCCGGTGCGGCGCCGACCGTGCAGCGCCGTCGAGTGGGCGACGTGTTCTTCGCTGAACTCGGCGTCGAAGTCGCTGACGTCGATGTCGAGCCCACGATCGGACACGATCCGACCACCGAGGACCGGATAGCCGTCGGACTCGCGCAACGACACGAACTCGTGGTCGATCGCGGAGGTCGGGAAAGTCGAAACCGGCAACCCAGCGGACCAGGTCGATCGCCGCCTGGTGCGCCCACGCGAGCGGCTCCGCGAGCGCGGCGATCACCTCCCGATCGGGTGCCCGGTAGAAGCCGCCGAGGCGGACGTTGACGGGGTGGATCGGCCGCCCACCGACCACCTCCATGATGTCGTTGCCGATCTTCTTCAGACGCAGCACGTCCGTGATGAGCTCGGGGTGACGGTCGGCGAGTTCCAGCCCGGAGCTGGCGCCGAGGAAGTCGGGCGCGTGGAGGAACCCGATGTGCAGGACGTGGCTCTCGATCCACTCACCGGCGTAGAGCAGCCGGCGAAGTTGCCGGAGCTGACCGTCGACGGTCACGCCGGCGATCCGCTCGAGCGCGGCCGCCGCCGACATCTGATACGCGACCGGGCAGATCCCACAGATCCGCGCCGTGATGTCGACCGGCTCACCGAAGCCCCGCCCCCGCAGGAACGCCTCGAAGAACCGGGGCGGCTCGTAGATCTCGAGGCGAAGGTCGGTGATGACGTCGTCCTCGACCTCGACGTGCAGCGCGCCTTCGCCTTCGACTCGGGCCAGCGTGGGCACCCGGAAGTCGACGTTCTTGTGCGTCATGGCGTGCGCCTCCCTGACTCCACCCGCTGAACCCTCGCCAGAGCCGCTCACGATCACGCTCGATCGAGGCCGAGCCGGCCGAGCTGGCGATCGAGTGCCGCGGTGTCCGCTGTCTCGGCCGGGCCGAAGCACCCGTAGCAGCCACGCCGGAACGACGGACAGAGCGCGCCGCAGCCCGGCGTGCGTGACCGGCCCGAGGCACGGCATCGCGTCGGCCACCATCACGCAGGCGACCCGCCGCGCCTTGCACTCGGTGCACACGCTGGTCGACGCGATGCGCGGCGGTCGGCCCGTCAGGTAGGCCGCGATGACCTCGACGAGTTGGCCGCCGATCGATCGGACAGCCCCTGAGCTCGAAGTCGACGTCGACGTGGTCGGCGATCGGCGTCGACGTCGCGAGCGTCGAGATGTACTCGGGGATGCGCGTAGACGATCGAGACGAAGTCGTCGATGTCGGCACCGTTGCGCAGCGCCTGGATGCCGCCTGCCGTTGCACACGCACCGATCGTCACCAACGTCGTCGAGGCCGCGCGGATCGCGCGGATCCGATCGATGTCGTCCGGCGTGGTGATCGACCCCTCGACGAGTGACAGGTCGTACGGACCATCGACGATCGCGCTGGACGCCTCGGGGAACGAGGCGATCTGGAGCCAGCCGCCGATCGCGAGCAGGTCGTCCTCGCAGTCGAGCAGCGACAGCTGACACCCGTCGCACGACGCGAACTTCCAGACCGCCAGCGTCGGCGTCCGGTTCGGGCGCCGCAGCGTCACCGGCCGGCTCACAGCTCGCTCCGTTCGAGGAGGTCGCCGAGTTCGGCGGCCGTCGCGACCGGACCATCGCGACACACCAGCAGCGGCCCCAGCTGGCAGTGGCCGCACCAGCCGTTCGCGCACTGCATGTTCCGCTCGAGCGTCACCTCGATGTCGTCCGCCGCGACCCGGCACCGGCGGAACGTCTCGATGGTCGCCGCCATCATCGGGTCCGGTCCACACACGTACGCGGCGACATCGACGGTCCCGGTCCACTCCGCGACCACGGGAGCGATCAGCTCGGTGACGAATCCGACCGCGTGCGGCCAGTGATCGATTCGTCGGTCCGATCCACTGCTCGGAGCACCTCGACGCCCCGTTCGGACAGGTCGGCCAACCACGACCCGTACAGGTGGTCGCTCGGCGTCGCCGCACCGACCAGCACCGAGAGGCGGCGCGGGGCGGCGGTCGTGCCGGACGCCAGCTCGTCGATCGCGGCGCGGAGCGGCGCGATCCCGATGCCGCCCGCGACGAACACCGCATGGCGACCGCTCGGCTCGCTGCAGATTCCACGGCCGACCGAACGGTCCGCGAACGGTGACGACGTCGCCGATCCGGCGATCCCACAGCGCATTCGTGACGGCCCCGGCCCGACGGAGCGTGTACCCGTGGGCCGTCCGGTCGTCGCACGCCGAACTGATCGAGATCGGTACCTCGCCGACCCCCATCACCCCGATCATCGAGAACTGGGCCGGCCGGAAGTCGGGCAGGCTCCCCGCAACCGGCTGCACCCGGAGGGTGACGACGTCGATGCGTCTCCTCGTCGCGCGCGACGATGCGATACGGCACGGGCACGTCGGCGACGCGAGGTCGGGCAAGGCGAGCGGCAGATCATCGCGCCTCCACATCGTCGACGATGCCCTGCGCGACCTCCACGAAGTCGATGCCGACCGGGCACCAGGTCGTGCACCGTCCACATCCGACACAGCCCGACTCGCCGAACTGGTCGTGCCAGGTGCCGAGCTTGTGGGTCATCCACTGCCGATAGCGCGCGGCGACCGAGCGACCGGACCGGATCGGTCACCGAGTCGGCTGAACTCGAGACGAGAAGCACGACTCCCACTCGCGTCGCCGTTCGACGTGGGTTCCCGACAGGTCACCGACGTCGTTGATGGTGGTGCAGAAGCACGTCGGGCACACGGCGGTGCAGTTGCCGCAGGCCACGCACTGCTCGGCGACCGTCGTCCATCGGTCGAGATCGTGTGCCGCATCAGCGAGCGCCTCGTGCGACCCGATCGGCCGGCAGGTGGCGTTCGATCGCCGCGGCAGCTGTCGCGCGTTGCTGCTGCGACCGCGGCGCGATGCGCCGTCGGACGTCGGCCTCGGTGCGCCAGCCGATCGGCGACCCGTTCGAGCACGGCCGATGCCGCGCTCACTGATCGCCGTGACGACGTAGTCGGGATCATCCGAGCGGGTCGGCGGCCGACGAGTTCGGTGATCTCGAGGTCGTGGCGAGCCACGCCGCTCATCGACGTGCGGGCCGGTCCCGAACGAGGTACAGCAGCAGGTCGATGCCGGGACCCCGCAGTTGACCACCACCAGGAACGCGTCATCTCGACGGGCATCGATAGGTCGGGCTCGGCGGATGGCGGGGCATCCGAGCAGGACATGGTCGAGCATGTCGAGGGCCGCGAGGTCGCAGGGTCGCATGCCGAACAGCGCGAGACGGCTGCGGCGGACGACCCGGCACGGCTGACCGTGACCGGTTGCGTCGATGCCGGGCTGCGTGAGGTGCATCGTGGCGACCGACGGCGGATGGAGCAGCGGCTTCCACGGTTGTGGACCGACCGCCCAGCCGAAGCGGGAGCGGTCACCGGTCGTCGACGAGCCGGTACGAGCCGGGCGACTGGTCCGACGGCGTAGCCGATCGGCAACACGATCATCCGCGCGTCGAGGCGCCGGGTGACGATCACGCCGTCGCGGACGGCCGGTCCCCACACCTCGTAGCCGGCACGATCGAGTTCGTCGACGATGCCGATCAGCCCGTCGGGACCGACGACGAACCGCTGAGCGGCGCACGCTCGCTTCGACGCGTCGCATCAGCTCAGGGCCTTGTCCGCATCGCCGTCAGTGGCGACCGACGGCTGCGAGCTGCGAGCTGCGGTCACGTGGCGCAACCAGGCGAGCTGGCGATCGGACAGCACGTCGCACACGCTGCCCCAGTGGAGCGCGACGGTGTCGCCGACCGACAACGGGAGGTCGCTGGTCACGTCGACCGTCTCCGATCGGCCCGGGGACGAGCCGACCGTTGCTCCACTCGAGCGGCGTGCGCTCGACGGACAGCTGCCGGTCACCCGCGGTCGACGACGACCGTTCCCCAGCTCACCCGGCAGTCGTCGACGATCGCGAGCGGCTCGTCGACGACCCCGCCGCGCATCAGCCCGACCCACGGCGAGGCCACGAGCACGTGGAACGCGTGATTGCAGATCGCACCGGGAACCGCGAGTTCGAGGTGCGACCAGTTCGTGCCGCTGCGGGCGCGGAAACGTTCGGACGATCGACCGTCCGAAGTCACCGGTCGACACGCGCGTCGCGACCGGGTTGCCGATCCAGTACGCCTCGACCGCGACGTCGGCCAGCGGGTCGTCGAGTCCGGCGGCACCCGCCAAGCAGTTCGAGGTACGGGTACGCCCCCAGGAACTCGCGTGCGCTGCGTCGCAGCTCCGCGTGCTCGCTCCGCGGTCATCGGCCCGACCGGCGACGCGAACTCGGACGGGCCGCAATAGCCGCGACGGTTGGGCGGAGCGGCATACCGCGCGAACCGCGCGACACCGACCGGGTCGTTCACGCCTGCGCCACCGACCGCGCGACGACCGCCACCATCGGCCAGCTTGACGCGCGACGAGCGCGGCAACAGCGACGATCATCAGCACCCAACCGACGATCTGGATCGGAGCTGCGGTCCCACCTGCGGCCAGGCCGATGAGGCCGGTGATCACCGCGCCCGGCACGAGCACGGCGGCGACATCGGTGACCTGTGCCCGGGCGACGGCGGCGAACCAGACCGTCACGAACACCGACAGGATCGATCCGGTGAGCGCCAGCCACGCCCACTGCGCCGAGCGAGAGCGAAACCAGATCGGTCAGCCGACCGGTGAGCGCCAGCCAGCCGACGAGCAGCACCGCACCGCCGCCGATCCGACTCGCGCCGACCGTCGTCGGCGGCACGGTTTCGACGAGTCGCTTCACCACGATCAGCTCGACCGCCCAGCAGATCGTTGCGGCCAGGATCATCGCCTCGCCGATACCGGGGCGGAGCGAGCCGACACCGTCGGCGAGCGCGATCTGCCCGACGATCAGCAACGCAACCGCGCCGACGTGGAGCGCGGTGAGCCGCTCGTGCGAGCAGCGTCACGGCCAACACCGCCACCCAGACGACCAGCGTCTTGTGGAGGAACGCCGCGTCGCTGGATGTGGCCCGCGCGAGCCCTTCGAAGAACAGGACGAAGGGCACCGCTCCGCCGATCACCGCGACGGCCACCACGCCCAGCCGTTCGCTGCATCGACCACGACCGAGCCTCGGCGTACCGGGTCGACGGGCATCCGCGCCGGCTGGACGCGATCGCGAGAGCGATCGCCACGAGCAGCATCCCGGCGACGAGGTTCTTGCCGGTCGTGTAGACGGTCGGTGAGGAGAACCGCCGCGACCGCCTCGCCGTTGAGGTACACGGCGACGCCGGAGACCACTGCGGCCGCCGAGCGCCAGCAGCAGCCCGGTTCGCGCTCACTGCCGGTCACGACTCGACCTCGACTCCGCAGGCTGCGCACCTGCTCGAACAGGGCACGGCCCTCATCTCTCGTCGACCACGTCGACGACGAGTCCGAGCGACATCAGCACCCAGTCGCCGACCGCGACGGTCCGACCTCCCGCCTCGACGACCCGCAGGGACGCATCGACGGACGCCATCGGCTGTGTCGACACGGACCATCGACCCGTCGATCGAACCGCACCCGGCCGGGTTCGGTGAAGCACATCGTCCAATCCGCCTTCCTGCGCGCACGCCGGCGTGTTCGCCATGCTCTCGATTGGTCGCGCGTTTCGACCCGACCGGCAAGGGCCCAATGTCCCTCCGCGGCGACCACTGCGTCGATGTGACCAATGGACCTGGCCGGCCGGGGACGCTGCCGTGCGCAGATGGAGTCGTGGCGCCGCACACGTCGGTGCGCTCGGAAAGGAGCGTCGATGGCTCAACATCTCATCGTGCCGATCGACGGATCGGAGACGTCGTGGCGCGGGTTCGACGTTGCACTGGCACTCGCCCGTCGGACCGGCGCCGACGTCGACCTCGTCCAGGTCGAGTCCGATCCGGTCGACGCCGAGCATCGCCCGAGCAGCAGATTGTCGGCCGGAGCTCGCGCAGCGCGGGCCGTTCGATGTCAGCGTGACACGCCAACGTGCAATCTCACCACCGAGACCGTCGGAGCGGAACTCAGTCGAACTGCGTCGAGGCGACCCCGGACAGCGCTCGTCGTGATGGCGGCGCACGGAAAGGGACGGTCAGCAGCGATCGTGGGCAGCGTGGCCGACGACATCCTGCAGCGCACGTTCGGCCCGATCGTGCTCGTGGGCCCGCACGTCGAACCCGACGACTTCACGGGTCCACTCGTGATCACGGTCGACGGCTCGAACGAGTCCGAAGCCGCACTCCCGCTGGCGATGGCATGGGCGGTCGAGCTCGACACGACCCCGTGGATCGTCCACGTGACGGGACCCTCCAAGCCTGACACCGGTGGCGACCTCGACGATGCCGTCTACCTGTCGCGGCTCGCGGCCGAGCTCCGCGAGGCGTCGGACCACCAGATCGAGTTCGACGAGTTGCACGACAGCAATCCGATCACGGCCGTCTGCGACTATGCGGCACGCCACGACGCCTCGCTGATCGTCACGTCGTCGCACGGACGCAGCGGCCTGTCCCGCCTCGCCATGGGCAGTGTCACGTCGGGATTCGTTCGTCACGCCACGTGCCCGGTGTTGGTGTTCCGGCTCCCGCACCTCGCGACACGTGCGTCCTGATCGGGACGTTGATCAGGGCCGGCAGCAGCGAGGTGCGCGATCAGTCGGTTCATCGACGTCAGCTGCGGGTACCGGTCGTCGGGGATCTCGACCCCGGTCGACTGCGGTGAGCGCCGTCATGATGTTCAGTCGATCCATCGAGTCGAGCCCGTACTCCTCGAACAGGTCGATGTCGGGATCGAGGTCGGGGAGTTCGTCGGCGACGTCGGGTGCGATCGCACGCGATCGCCGCGGAGACCACGCTCGCGCAGTCGGGTGGTCGCGGTCGTCGTGGCTCATCACTGATCGGGTTCCTCCAGAGAGCGGGCGAGCGTGGACAGGAAACGGCTGCCGACGGCACCGTCGGTCGCACGGTGGTCGGCACCGAGGGTGACCGTTGACGATCGACCGCGGGACGACCGCCCCGTCGACGACCCAGGGACGTTCGAGGATCCGACCGAACCCGACGAGGGCGACCTCGGGTGGCGAGATCAGGCCGTGCACCAGGTCGGCGCCACGTTCACCGAGGTTGGTCACCGTGATCGTGCTGTCGTCGCGCATCCACTCGGAGCGCAGGGTCCCGGACCGCGCCGCCGTCGTGTAGTCGCGGATCCGTTCCATCATCTCGTCGAGCGAGAGCCGGTCGGCGTCGGGAATCGTCGGCGTGACGAGTCCGCCGGTGCGCAGCGAGATCGCCACCGACACGTTGACGCCGGACCCCGGGCGGAACCCGTCCGTCCGTCCACGTGCCGTTGAGTTCCGGATGACGGCCAGCGGCGAGCGCGACCGCGCGGACGAACGCTGCCGCCGGCACGACGCGGTCCGCGACCGGCCGGCTCTTCGTTGACGGCGGCGAGGTGTCGGAGCAGCGCATCGAGATCGACGGTCCGTTCGAGGCGGTAGTGGGGGATCTCACGGTTCGAGCGCGCCATCCGCTGCGGCGATCGCCGACGCGCATCCGCGTCGGCGCGGCTGTCGACGGACGGTCGGAGCGGCGTCCGTGGTCGGCGGCGGCGAGCGGTCGGCTCGGTGCCCCGACCGTCGGGCAGGTCACGCGCGCGGACCGCACCGCTCGGTCCGGACCCGGCGACCTCCGCGCAGCGAGATCCCGCGTTCGCCGGCGCAGCCGCCGCGCCGAGGGGCGACGCCGAGCGACGACGATCGCGAGCGGTGCCGACGATGCGGCAGTGACGGCGGCGGCTGATCGGCGATGCACGGCTGACCGTCCGGGTGCGCAGCCGCATCAGCAGCGTCCCGACCGGGCACGATTCGGTGCGGTCGGGACGACGATCTCGTCGACGACGCCCTCCTGCCAGATCTCGATGTCGATGTCGGACTTCTCGGTCTCGACGCGCGCCACGACCTGGCCCCGCTCCGACTCGGTCGCCGACCTCGACGAGCCATTCGACGACCGACCCCTCGTCCATGTCGGCGCCGAGCGACGGCATGGCGTAGTCGATCGACTCGGTGGTCGGGGTGGTCGAGATGTCGGTCACTGCGCCCACCTCGAGCAGCTCGCTCGGCTGCGTCGGCGATGTCGTCGACCTGCGGGATCGCATGGTCCTCGAGGTGCCGCGCGTACGGGATCGGCACCTCGGCGGCAGCGAGCCGACGGACGGGTGCATCGAGTGTCCAGAAGCACGACTCGGTGATCACCGCGGAGAGTTCGGCGCTCAGACCGCCGGTTCGCCACCCTTCGTCGACGACCACCGCGTGATGCGTCCGCAACACCGACTCCTGCGAGCGGTCGCAGTGTCCAACGGGCGCAGCGACCGCAGGTCGATCACCTCGGCCGACACGCCACGCGCCTGCGAGCGTCTCGGCGGCGTCGAGGGCCTTGGGGACCATCCCACCGCTCGCCACGAGGGTGACGTCGTCACCGGAGCGGCGGATGGCGGCGGACTCCAGGTCGACGGGCGACCCGTCCGGGTCGAGGATCCCCTTCTCGCCGTACAACGCGTTGTGTTCGAAGATGATCACCGGGTTCGGGTCGGCGAGCGCCGTCGGCAGCATCCAGCGGGCGTCGTCGACCGTGGCCGGCGCGACGACCTTGAGCCCCGGAACGTGGGCGTACCAGCCTTCGAGGCTGTGCGAGTGCTGCGCGGCGAGCTGGCGACCCGCGCCGGTGGTCATCCGGATGACGACCGGCACCGTGAACTGGCCACCCGACATGTGGAGCAACGTCGCGGCCGTGTTGACGATCTGATCGAGCGCCAACAGGCTGAAGTTGACGGTCATGATCTCGACGATCGGTCGGAGCCCGCCGAGCGCCGCGCCGATGCCGGCACCGACGAAGCCGGACTCCGACAGCGGCGTGTTGCGCACCCGGTCGCGACCGAACTCCTCGTGGAGCCCCTTCGTGACGGCGTAGGTGCCGCCGTAGTCGGCGACGTCCTCGCCGAGCACGATCACCCGGTCGTCGTCGGCGAGCGCCTGACGGATCGCCGTGCGCATCGCCTCGCGGTAGCGTGGTCTCGTGCACCGCGGTCGTCCGGCGACTCGCCGTGGTCGGTCAGGTGCCGAGGTGGTGGACATCATCGTGCTCCTGTTCGTGAGGCGTCGCGGTGCGGGGGGCGGTGACGTGGTCGAGCAGTCCGTCGACCGGCTCGAGCGGGCGGCGTCGGCCGCCGACACCGCCTGTTCGGTTTCGGATCGGGCGCGCTCCCACAGCGCATCGATGTCGTCGTCGGTCAGCATTTGCTGGTCGACCAGCCATCGCCCGAGGGTGTCGATCGGGTCGCGTAGTTTCCATCGTTCGATCTCGGCGGGGTCCCGGTACAGGTCGGGGTCGAACATCGAGTGGGCACGGAATCGATACGTCTGGAATTCGATGAAGACCGGTCCACCACCGGACTCGATCGTGGTGAGCGCACGTCGGGCGGCACGCCGCACCTCCAGCGGGTCCATCCCGTCGACCACCCACGCCGGGATCGCGTAGGCGGCAGCCTTGAGGGCGAGGTCGACCTGCGATTCGCTCGATCTCGAGCGACGTGCCCATCGCGTACCGGTTGTTCTCACAGCAGAACAGGACGGGGAGGTTCCACAGCGCGGCGAGGTTGATCGCCTCGTGGAACTCACCTTCGGCCATCGCCCCCTCGCCGAAGAAGCACGACCGTCGACGGCTCGGCGCCGCTGCATCTGGTCGGCCAGCGCCAGCCCGACGGCCAGCGGCAGGTGCCCGCCGACGATCGCGTTGCCACCGTAGAAACGTGTCGCCTCGTCGAAGAGATGCATCGATCCGCCCCGACCTCCCGAGCAACCGGTCGCCTTGCCGAACATCTCGGCCATGATCGACTCGGCACGCACGCCGCGGAGCAGCGCGTGACCGTGCTCGCGATAGGTGGCGAGCACGTTGTCGGCCGGGTCGAGTGCGCCGATCACGCCGGCGGCAACGGCCTCCTCGCCGATGTACAGGTGCAGGAAGCCGCGGATCTTCGACTCGGCGTACAGCTCGGCGCAGCGCTCCTCGAAGACGCGCACCCGGATCATGTCGCCGAGCAACCTGCGGGCCTCGTCGGCGGTGACCCCGTCGAGTCGGAAGCGGCTCATCGTCCGCTCCCCGCGGGACGCCGTGGCGTCTCGAGCGTCGACGTGTCGCCTTCGTCCTCGCCCAGCTCGCGGGCTCGAAGCACGCGTCGCATGATCTTGCCGCTCCGCGTGTGCGGAAGCGACTCGGCGAAGTCGATCTCCCGCGGCGACACCGCGGCCCCGAGCCGCCGTCGGCAGTGCGCCATCAGCTCGGTACGGAGCTCCTCGGTCGGGCTCGTGACCGCCGTGGAGCACGACGAACGCCTTGATCACCGCGCCCGCCGTCGGGTCGGGTTTGCCGATCACCCCGGACTCGACGACGGCGGGGTGTTCGTCCAACACCGCCTCGACCTCGAACGGCCCGATCAGGTGTCCGGCGGTCTTGATCACGTCGTCACCGCGGCCGACGAACCAGAAGTAGCCGTCCTCGTCACGCCGCGCCAGGTCGCCCGAGCGGTACCAGTCGTGGTCGACACCGACGAAACACGAGCGGTACTTCTCGTCCCGGTCGAGGTAGCCGCGGAACATCGACGGCCACCCGGTGCGCAGGGCGATCTCACCGGTCGCACCCGGTTCGATCACCTCGCGCACCTCCCCGTCCGGGCCGGCGACCAGTTCCCCCTCGCTGATCACGTTCGAGCAACGTCGCCGTGATCCCCGGGACCGGACGCCCCATCGATCCGGGACGGACCTCGTCGTCGAGGCGGTTGGCGATCATGATCGCACCCGTCTCGGTCTGCCACCACGTGTCGAGCACCGGCACCCGGAACACCCGTCGCGCCCACAGCACCGACTCGGCGTCGAGCGGCTCGCCGACGCTGGCGACCAGCCGAAGCGCCGGGAAGTCGTCCGGTGCTGCGTCCTCGCCGACTCGCTCGAGCATCCGGATCGCCGTCGGCGCGGTGTAGAAGACGTTGACCGCATGGTCTCGGAGGATCCGGTACCACCGAGCCGCGTCGAACTCGGCCTCGTCGACGATCATCGTCACACCACGCAGCAGCGGGGCGATGATGCCGTACGACGTCCCGGTCACCCATCCCGGGTCGGCGGTGCACCAGTAGACGTCGCCCGCTCGCAGGTCGAGCACCGAGCCGGCGGTGGCGTAGTGCGCCACCGCTGCTTCGTGCACGTGCACCGCGCCCTTCGGCGCCCCGTCGTCCCGCTCGTGAAGTGCACCAGCGCGGGCGTCTCGGGTGCCGTCGGCGACGGCTCGAAGACGTCGTGGCCCTCGCCGACGAACCGACCGAACGACATCACCGTCGGGCCCGGCCGCCGGGGTGCTCGGGCAGCGACGTCCTCGTCGACCCCGACGATCAGGACCAGTTCGAGGTCGGGCAGCCGGTCGATGATCTGCGTCACCTTGCGTCGGAACAGCACCGGCGTCGTCAGGAGCACACGGATCCGGCCGATGGCGAGTCGCTGCGCGATCGGCTCCGGCCCGAATGCCGAGAACAGAGGCGAGTAGACGCACTGGGCGCGCAGCGTGCCGAGCGCCGCGACGTACAGCTCGGGGACCCGACCGGCCAACGTCGCCACGCCCGACTCCCGGATCGATGCCGTGCCGTCGCAGACCCGCCGGCGAAACGGTTCATCCGGTGCTCGAGCATCGCGTAGGTGATCTCGACGGGACGATCGGTGTCGACGTCGTCGCGGGAGAACCACCGCAGTGCGATCTGCTCTCCTCGACCCTCACGGACGTGGCGCGAGACGGCGAGGTCGGCGATGTTGAGTCGTCCGGGTCGGAACCGAGACCGAGTTCTCGACGCGCCACACTCCCAGGAGTCGTTGCTCATGCCGGCATCCTCCGTTCGTGCGCCGCCTCCGACGCAGCCGACGATCTCGCGTGTTCGAGCAGGATTCGACGTTCCGCCGAGGCGAGCACCCGGCGGGCCGGACCGACGGCGTCGGCGTCGACCGAGATCGAGGTGATCCCCATCCGGACCAGCAGTTCGGCGAAGTCGGGGTCGGACGACGGTGCCAGACCCGCACAGCGACGACGTGATCCCGGCGCGGTGACAGGCCGCGATGATCTGCTCGATCGCCCACAGGACCGCTGTGTCGCGGGCGTCGAACAGCTCGGCGAGCATCTCGGAGTCGCGATCGACGCCGAGCATCAGCTGGGTGAGGTCGTTGCTGCCGATCGACACTCCGTCGATGCCGAGCGCTGCGTACTCTTCGATCCGTGGGATCACCGACGGCACCTCGGCCATCACCCAGGTGTGCAGTCCCGGACTGACGGCCGAGTCGACTCTGTCGCCATCGCCTCGAGGCACGCCTCGAGCTCCCACTTCGTCCGGACGAACGGGATCATCACGTGCAGGTTCGGTGACGCCTCGCGGACCCGGGCGAGGGTTTCGAGTTCGAGCGCGAACGTCTCGGTGTCGTGCAGGTACCGGTAGCAACCGCGGTATCCGATCATCGGGTTCTGTTCGAGCGGCTCGAAGTCCTCGCCGCCCGCGAGGCCGCGGAACTCGTTCGACCGGAAGTCCATCGTCCGGTACACGACCGGTCGCGGCGCGAACGCCGTGGCGATCCGGCTGAGCTGCGATGTCATGCGGGAGATGAACTCGGCCTGTCCGCCGCTTGCGATCAGCGCCCGCGGATGGCTGCCCGCCGAGCGCCTCGGTCACCATGAACTCGCCGCGCAGCAGGCCGACGCCGTCGACGTCGAGTGCGGCGACCTCCTCCGCCCGGTCGGCGATCGCCAGGTTGACGTAGAGCCGCGTCGCCAGCGGCTCCGCGCCCGTCGACTGCCGCCGACGGGCGAGGTCCGCTCGACGACGGCGGGGACGGCGACGTGCTGCTCACCACGGAGCACCATGCCGCGTCGGGCGTCGACCGTCACGACGTCGCCGTCACGCAGGTCGGCAGTGGCCGATCGGGTGCCGACCACGGCAGGCAGACCGAGTTCACGACTGACGATCGCCGCGTGGCAGGTGCTTCCGCCGGCATCGGTGATCAGCGCAGCGGCACGACGCATCGTCGGCACCCAGTCGGGCGACGTCATCTCGGCCACCAGCACTTCACCGTCGACGAGGAGGTGGCCGTCGGCCGGCGATGCGAGGATCCGCACCGATCCACTCCCCGATCGGTTCCCCACACCCAGACCGCGGAGCAGCGGCTCGTCGTCGTCGGCATCGTCGGCGTCCAGCGTGGTGATCGGGCGCGACTGCACGATGAACAGCCGGTCGCCGACGTACGACCATTCGATGTCCTGGGGCATGCCGTAGTGCTGCTCGATGTCGAGGCCGACCGACGCCACCGTGTGGATCTCGTCGTCGGACAACACCCGCCTCCACGCGTCGCGTCCTTCGACGACTTCGTGCCGGTCGCCGTCCGGCCCGCTGACGATCCTGCGCCGCCTTGTGCCCGATCCGGATCTCGCGGACGCCCGCCGATTCGCGATCGACCCGGTACGTGTCGGGTTCGACCGCACCGGACACGACGACCTCACCCAGACCGAACGCCGCCTCGATCATGACCTGGTCGGGGCGCGCCGGGTCGGCGGTGAACATCACCCCCGAGCGGTCCGAGCTGACCATCTGTTGCACGACGACGGCGATCGCCGGCTCGTCGGCGAGCCCGCGCTCGGCGCGATAGGCCACGACCCGCTCACCGAACAGCGAGACCCAGCAGTCGACCAGCCGGTCGAGCAGGTCGACGGTCGGTGACGTTCGTGAACGACTCGTTCATGCCGGCGAACGAGGTCTCCGCGGTGTCCTCCGCCGTTGCGGACGAACGCACCGCCACCCGGTCGCCGACACAGTGTTCGGCGTACATCCTCGTCACCTCGGCGACGAGATCGTCGGGGACGTCCACGTCGCGGAGCAGCCCACGGGCGGTGTGCGCCAGGTCGGTCAGCTCGTCGGGATCGGCAGTCGCCGCCGCCACCGTGATGTCGGCCAGGCGTTGTCGGATGCCCGACTCGTCGACCACCCGACGATACGCCGCGGCGGTCACGACGAAGCCGGGCGGAACGGGATAGCCACTGCGCAGCAGCTCACCGAGGTTCGCACCCTTGCCCCCGACGAGGAGCACGTCGGGCGACCCCACCTCGGACAGCGGAATCGTCAACGGCCGCGGCGATCCCGATTGCTCGAGATCGGGTGCCGACTGCGTGTCGGTCGTCACCATGATCGAATCCTTTCGTGAGGCCCACCTTCGACTCTCGGCGCTCGTGTCCTCCGACGCCAGAGGCCAAGGTCCGCGCGATCAGCGCTGTGGAATCAGCGGCTGATCACGGCCGGCGGGGCGGCTTCGTCGCGCACGTGGGGGAAGGCGATCTGCGTCGACAGCACGCCCGCCAGCGCTGCCAGCTGGCCGGCGGTCGACACGAGCGCGTCGTCGAGGCTGATCATGCCGACCACGCGGTCGTGGTCGACGACGGGGACCCGCCGGATCGCGTGGCGGCCGAACACCGCGTAGAGCTCTTCGACGTCGTCGTCGGCATCGAGCGCGACGACGCCCATCGACATCACTCCGTCGACACGACCGTCCGGATCCGACGCCACGCGCCAGCGCCCGGACCACGAGATCGCGGTCCGTCACGATCCCGACCGGGCGCTCATTGTCGACCACCACCAGCGAACCGACACCGGCGTCAGCGAACAGCTCTGCCGCCGCCGCGATGGTGTCACCGACGTCGATCGTCACCGGCTTGCGCCAGGTGAAGTCACTGACTTTCATCGCCCGCTCCTTCGCTCCGTCAGCACCCATCGGTTCGATCGAACAGTCGGGGCCGGGGAAGAGCAGCGTGACGTGATCGCTGTCGCATCCACCGCACCCGGTACGGCGGCGCGCCGTCCGCGCCGCGTACCTCCTCGATTCGTTCCGACACGTTTCGGTTCGCCGACCTGGTGACCCGAAATCGTGAGTGTGTCACCCGTGTGCGCCTTCATGGTCCAGTCCTTTCACAATGCTTGGGGACATCCATGGTTCGCTTCCTGTGTCGACGCGCACAGGGTCCTCCGTCACAATGCCGCTGTGCGGAGCGAACCTCGCGGCCGCTTCGCTGCGTCGGTGGCCTACTCGTCGAGCAGCCAATCGGGGTGATCCGCGATCACCGCCACGGGACACCGGGAATGCGTCAAGGCATGGCGCAGCGGCTGAGCGGTGTGGTGTCCCCGATCCAGCGCAGACCGATGCCGACCGAGCACGAGCAGGGCCGACCGCTCGCTCGCCTCGTCGAGGCGGAGGGCGGGCAGGCCGGGCGGAATCGACACGACCACGTCGGACTCCGAACCGCTGAGCGTCTGCATCAGCTCCGGCGAAGTGCACGATCGCACCCTGCTCCCACTCGTCCGGATCACGGTCGTCCGAACTCGTAGCGGGCGAGGTCGAGGACCCCGTCGGCCTGGAACACCGGGGCATCCCCGGTGGCGTGCAACAGCTCGACGGTCAACTCACGTTCCCGCGCGAGATGCGCCGCCCACCGAACGGCCGCACGCGTCGCGTTGCCGTGCCCGATCCCGACCACCACGACTCCGTCGTCGAGATCGACGGGTGGCCGACCGGGCACGACCACCACCGGGTGGTCGGTGATCCGGATCAGGTGGTTGATCGTCCGCCCGACCCGCGCCGGTATGCCGCGCAGGGAGGTGTGGGTGCCCACCACGATCGCCTCCGCGCGATCGGCGGTGGCGATGTCGTCGAGCGCCTTGGCCGCCGTCGAAATGCTGACGGTCGTCCGGAGTTCACGGACGCGAGACGCCACCGTGGCGGTCCACTTCGTGACGAGGTCCCGCTCGAGCATCTCCGCGTAGGGCACCTCGCGGCCGGCAACTCCATCGACGATGTAGCGAGTCCAAGGGTTCAGACCGACGACTGCGTGGACGCGTCCGGTGACGCCGACCGTCTCCGCCGCCCACTCGAGCGCGCCCAGCGACGACTCCGAGCCGTCCAGTCCGACGACGACGTTCCTCACCTTCGACCTCCCATCTCGATCATTCGCCCCGCTGCTCGGTCTCGTGCCGCGGCGACACCACTGCGTGCCCATCTTGCTGCATGGGCTGCACGGGCAACAGAGTCAGACGACCCGAGCCGACCGGAGCGGTGGGGTGTTCAGCAGTGAGCCGGGACGGGGATGCGGTCGAGGTCGTTCGCCACCACCACGTCGTCGAATTCGGCTCGGGCTTCCTCGCCGTAGGCGTCCGGCTCGTCGTCGTAGCGCCGCGAGAAGTGCCCGAGCACGAGTCGCCGAGCACCGGCCTGTCGCGCGAGCCGTCCGGCCTGTTGCGCGGTGAGGTGTCCGTACTCGGCCGCGAGGTGCTCGTCTCTCGCCAGAAAGGTCGACTCACACACGACCAGGTCGGCACCGGCAGCGAGCTCGAGCGCGGCATCGCACCACGCTGTGTCCATCACATAGGCGACGACCTGTCCACGACGAGGTTCGCTCATCTCCTCGAAGTGGACCGTGCGCCCCTCGTGAACGATCGTCCCTTCGGCGCGGAGGCGACCCACGGCCGCGCCCTCGAGACCGAGGGCCTCGAGGCGCTCCGGCACGAAGCGCCGACTGTCGGGCTCCTCGAGCCGGAAGCCGAACGCCTCGATCCGGTGCGAGAGCCGAGCGCAGCGGATCGTGAACGCCTCGTCTCGATGGATCACCCCGGAGTCGACGATCGGATGCGCCTCGACGGGCAGGTCTTCCTGGCCGGCACTCGCACCACACAACCGTTGGAAGTACTGCTCGCCGCTCGCCGGATAGTGGACAGGGATGGGCAGATGCCCGTTGTCGAGGGCCAGCCGCAAGATGACCCCCGGCAAACCGAGGCAGTGATCGCCGTGGAAGTGACTGATGCAGATCCGGTCCACGGATGCCGCCGACAGCCCGGCCTTCGCGAATTGCCGTTGTGTGCCCTCACCTGGATCGAACAACACCGCATGACCATCCCAGCGCAACAACGATGCGTTGTGGTTCCGATCGCGCGTCGGCGCCTGACTCGCCGTTCCGAGCATCACGAGCTCGCGTGGACTCATCGGACGACGTCCATGATCCCATCGTGGTCGAGTGCACCCGCCCGGGACAGGGTCCCACGTCCCGAATACCGGTCGCCTCACCGCCAGAGGGATTGTTCGAAGTCAGGACCTTTTCCCTTGCGCAGTCGGCCCTGACGCAGGCAGCCTGGAGACGTGAGCAACGAGACGACGATGCCCGACCCTGAAGACAACGAGTTCAACCTGATGCGCGGACGCCAGTCCGTCTCCGGGTTCGTCTCCGATGCGGTCACTTACGTCGAGCCGGACGCAACGCTGCGCCACGTCGCCGAAGTGCTCCGCAACGCCGACGTGAGCCTGGCCGTCGTGGCCGACGGTGCCACGCTGTACGGGGTCGTGTCCGAACGCGACATCGTCGGGGCGGTGGCACTCGGGATCGATCTCGACAACACGCCCGTCACGACGATCGAAGCGGAAAACCTCAAGTGGGCCACGGCGACCTCGACCGTCGACGACGTCGCCGAGGAGATGTTGGAGAACTACCTTCGCCACGTGCTCGTCGGGTCCGATGACGGCGGGCTCCTCGGCATCGTGTCGATGCGTGACCTGTTGACGGCCTACCTGGTCTGATGGCCAGGAGGTTCGAGGCCCGACCGCGACACGCCCGCCGCGTGCTCTGCGTCGGCTCGATCACCCAGGATCACATCTATCGGCTGGAGTCGAGGCTCGTCGTCGGGACCAAGCATCGGACGACATCGAGGGACGACATCGGCGGCGGCGTGGCGGCGAACGCGGCGGTCACGATCGCGCGGCTCGGCGGGCGGGCGACGCTGTTGGGCGCGCTCGGCCCTGATCCGGTCGGCGACCTCGTACTCGAAGAGTTGCGTAGTGAGCGGGTGGAGGTCGAGCACATCCAGCGTCTCGCAGCTCGGTCGACGCCGGAGTCGATCATCGTGGTCGAGCCGAGCGGGGACCGCACGATCATCGCGGATTCGACAATCGACCTCGCACGACTTCCGGCGCCGAACCTCCCGGACGCAACGTTCGACGCCGTCCTCGTCGACGCCCGCTGGTCGGAGGCGACCCGCAGCGCCCTCGACATGGCGCGGCGGGCCGGGATCCCCGGCGTCGTCGACGTCGACCGACTGCCCGCCGAAACCGACCTGCTCGACGCCGCAAGCCATCTCGTGTTCAGCGAGTCGGCACTCGCCGAGTTCACGGCGACCGACGACCTCGGTGCCGGACTTCGCGCGGTCGCCGGTACCAGCACTGCCCAGATGTCGGTGACAGCCGGCGAACGCGGCGTGTGGTGGCTGGACGACGGAACGGTTCGACATCTCGATGCGTTCGAGGTCGAGACGGTCGACACCACCGGCGCCGGCGATGTGTTCCACGGAGCGTGTGCGCTCGCGCTGGCCGAAGGAGCGGCCGAAGCCGACGCGTTCCGATTCGCGTCGGCAACCGCCGCACTCAAGTGCTCGCGACCTGGCGCACGAGCCGGGATCCCCAACCGGTCCGACGTCGACCGGCTCCTCACCGTCACGCCACGAGTACCGTCTTGACGTTCACGAACTCGAAGATCCCCTCCCGTCCGAGTTCGCGGCCGAAGCCCGATCCCTTGATGCCACCGAACGGGAGCCGCGGATCCGAGGCCACCGGCGTGTTGACGAACACCGATCCGGCCTCCACCCAGTCGGCCGCGAGGCTCGCGCCGACGTCGAGGTCAGCGGTGTAGAGGGCTCCGCCGAGTCCGAAGACCGACCGGTTGGCCAGTTCGATCGCCTCGTCCGCCGAGCGGACGCGAACCACGGCCGCCACCGGACCGAAGAGTTCCTCGGTCCACGCGGCGCTGTCGGTGGGCACATCGGTCAGGATCGTGGGGGCGTAGAAGGCCGTGGTCAGGTCCTCGGGGAGTCGGCCACCGAGATGGAGGTGTGCCCCGGCCTCGACCGAACGCGTCACCTGATCGTGGAGTTCGTCGCGGAGATCGCTGCGTGCGAGCGGACCCTGTGTCGTCGACTCGTCGAGCGGGTCGCCGATCACGCTGTTCGCCAACTCGTCGGTGAACGCGTCGAGCCACTCCTCGTAGACGTCGTCGTGGACGATGAAGCGCTTCGCACCGATGCACGACTGGCCCCCGTTGACGAGCCGTCCGGCCGCACACCCCGCTGCGGCACGGCGAACGTCGGCATCGGCGAGCACGATGGACGCGTCGGCCCCACCGAGCTCCAGGACGACCTTCTTGAGGTGCGCACCAGCGAGCGCCGCAACCGCTCGGCCGGCTGCATCCGACCCCGTCAGGGTGACCGCACACACGCCAGGGTGCTCGACCGCCTCGGCGACGCGCGACCCGGGGATCACGAGTGAGGCGAAGCAACCCGGCTCGAACCCTGCGGTGGCGAAGAGCCCCTCGAGCGCCAGCGCGACACCGGTGACGTTCGATGCGTGCTTGAGCACCACGGTATTGCCCGCCATCAACGTCGGCGCGGCGAATCGGATCACCTGCCAGAACGGGAAGTTCCACGGCATCACGGCGAGCACGACACCGAGCGGCTCGTGATGCACGAACGACCGGCTGGCCTCGGTGGGGACCTCGCGATCGGCCAACATCGCTGCTGCCTCGTCGGCGTAGTACCGACAGACCCAGGCCGACTTGGCGAGCTCGGCGCGGCCCTCGCGCAACGGCTTGCCCATCTCCACGGCCATCAGCTCCGCCCACTCGTCGCTGCGCTCGAGCAGGATCTCGGCGACACGGTGGAGTCGTTCCGAACGCTCGGCGAAGGTCGTACGGCGCCACGACGCGAACCGTTGCCGGGCGCCTTCGATGACCACATCGACCTCGTCGGCCGAATGCTCCGGGTACTCCGCCACGAGCTGGCCGGTGGCGGGGTTGATCGTCCGGGGGCAACTCGTCATGGCCCCATGGTCTCGCCCGGGGCGGGGCCGATCACATCCGGATCGCACACCACGGCGGCGATCTCGTCGGCCCAGGCCTGCACGTCGGGCCAGTCGCGGAAGTCGCCCTCGGGGGCGTGGACGCCGACGGCGACCAGCTTCTCGAACGGTCCGAGGTCGTCTCGGTCGAGCCGACCGGCGAAGACGTGGTGGGCCCGGGCGTCGGTGAGCTCGATCAGGTGTGCAACGACATCCGGCTCGATCCCGGCGTCGACCCCCTCCACGTCGGTCCCCGGATCGTCACCGAGCGGGCCACTGCTGAACAGCCAGACCGGTCGGGTCGAGAGCTCCGACGGCGTGCGCGTCGACGAAACGCTGCGCCGACTTGAGCCACTTGCCGTAGTACACGGCACTCCCGACCACGACCGCATCGGCGGCGATCTCGTCGCAGTCGTCGGGCGCCACGACGGTCACGCTCGCTCCGTGCGTCACCAGACGCTGCGCGAGCACGCCGGAGATCTCGCGCGTCGCACCGTGTCGCGACTCGACGACGATCAACACATGTGCGCGATCATCGGCCATGCGGCCATGATGCGCCCAGCGATCGCGGCAGGAGCCAGAGTCGTTCGACCCGAGCGCGGGGGACGAACGGCCCTGAGCGCGGACACGCACGCCTGGTTGGGTGGAAGCGAGCGACGAAGGGGTGCCCACCGATGACCACGAGATCACCCGCCCCGGCACGACCGACCGACGGCCGCCGACGGGCCCGAGACCGTCGTGTCGATCGCGGGTCTCGTCAAGACGTTCGGGCCGACGACGGCGCTCGACGAGCTCGATCTGCAGGTCGAACGCGGCGAGGTGCACGGCTTCCTCGGACCGAACGGCGCCGGCAAGACGGTCACGATCCGCATCCTGCTCGGCCTGCTCCGGGCCGACCGTGGGTCGGTGACCGTGCTCGGCGCCGACCCGTGGACCGACGCTGTCGAGTTGCACCGACGGCTCGCCTACGTCCCGGGCGACGTGAGCCTGTGGCCGAGCCTGTCGGGAGGCGAGATCATCGACTTCCTGCTCAGATTGCGGGGTCGGGTCGACCGGCGTCCGGCGCGACGAACTCATCGACCGGTTCGAACTCGACCCGCGGAAGAAGAGCCGCACCTATTCCAAGGGGAATCGTCAGAAGGTGGCGTTGATCGCCGCGCTGGCATCGGATGTCGAACTCCTGATCCTCGACGAACCGACCTCGGGCCTCGACCCGCTGATGGAGTCGGTCTTCCAGCAGACGATCGTCGAGGCGGTCGAACGCGGCACGACGGTGTTGCTCTCCAGCCACATCCTCGCGGAGGTCGAGAAGTTGTGCGATCGCGTCACGATCATCCGTGAGGGACGGGCCGTCCGCCACGGCACGCTCGCCGAGCTGCGCGCCGTCACCCGAACGACGGTCACCGTCGCCACCGACGAACCGCCGGTGGGTCTCGGACGGCCTCGAGGGTGTCCACGCGTTGCGCCAGCTCGATGGCCACGTCCAATTCGAGGTGGACGGTGACGAACTCGACGCCGTCTTCCGATACCTGGCACCCCTCGGCGTACGGTCACTCGTGAGCCACCCACCGACGCTCGAGGATCTCTTCCTCCGTCTCTACAGCGATGACTCGACCGAGGTGGCACGTTGACCGTCCTCCTCGATGCCCCGCACGGCGACACACCAGGCGCTGTTCGCCGAACCGGCGCCGTCGTCCTCGTTCGTCGGCCTCCGACACCTGCTCCGGCTCGCACTGCGACGCGACCGGCTCAGAATCGTGCTGTGGGTCGCGGGCCTGGTCGGCGTCGTCGTCGCAACCGTGGAGAGCATCACCGGGCTGTACTCGACGCCTGCCGAACTCGAGCAGTACGCCCGAATCGTCCGCGGCAACACGACGCTGATCGTCCAGGCGGGGCCGGGGTACGGGCTCGACGACCCGACCCTCGGTGCCGTGATGATGAACGAACTCTCCGTCTGGGTGGCCATCGCGGTCGCGCTGATGAACATCTTCGTCGTCGTGCGTCACACGCGGACCGAGGAGACGACGGAGAACGCGGAGTTGACCCGCGCCGCTCCGGTCGGGCGATACGCCGGAACCGCCGCCGCACTGCTCTGTGCGCTCATCTCGACGGTCGCCGTCGCCGCGGGCGTGGGACTCGTGCTGGCGATGAGCGGACTGCCGGTCGCCGGCACCATGGCATTCACGATGTCCCTGATCGGGGCCGGCTCCGTGTTCGCGATCGCTCACCGCCGTGATGTCACAGATCGCCGCGACGCCGCGCTCGGCGCTCGCCCTGGGTGGTGTCGTACTGGTCGCGTCGTTCGTCGCCCGCGCGGTCGGCGACATCGGAGACGGACGCCTGTCCTGGATGCTCGCCGATCGGCTGGGCCCAAGCGATCCGTGCCTTCGCCGACGAACGCTGGTGGGTGCTGCTCCTCCCCGCCGGGACCTCCGCGCTGCTCGTCCTCGCCGCGGTCGCACTCCAGGCCCACCGCGACTTCGGTGCCGGGATGCTCACGCAACGAGCGGGTCGCCCGACAGCGCCACCGACGCTGGGTTCGCCGTTGGGGCTCGAGCGTCCGCCTCCAACGAGCGTCGATCGTCGCGTGGTCGGTCGGACTGGGACTGATGGGGTTCTTCTACGGCGTCGTCGGCGAGCAGGCCGAGTCGATCTTCGAGGAGAACCCGGAGCTGGAGTCGTACTTCGCCCACCTCGGCGACGCCTCGATCACCGACGCCTTTCTCGCCACGTCGATCCTGATGATGGCGCTCTTGGCGATGGGGCTCACCGTGTCGTCGGTGCTCCGGCTCCGGAGCGAGGAGGTCGCGTTCCGCGCCGACCTGGTGCATGGCCACACCGACGTCGCGTTCGAACTGGTGGAGCAGTCACCTCGCCGTGACGTACGGTGGGGACGACCGTTGCGCTGGCCTCGATGGGCGCAGCGACCGGGATCGGCTTCGCCGCGATGACCGGCGAGGAGGCCCGGATCGCACAGCTGACGGCGGCCGCCCTGCTGATGGTCCCGGCCCAACTCGTGGTGGCCGGGATCGCGTTCTGCGTGGTCGCCTGGTGGCCTCGACGGTCGATGCTCGCCTGGGGTGTCGTCGCCGCTGGTCGTCGTGGTCGACCTGTTCGGGACGCTGCTCGACCTGCCGCAGTGGGCGTTGAACGTGTCGCCCTTCCAGCATGTTCCCGCCGTTCCGGCGGAGTCGTTCCGAGCGGCTCCCGATCGTGATCCTGGTCAGCGTGCGCGGCCGTGCTCGCCGCGGTCGGTTCGATCGGTCTGCGGCGCCGCGACATCGGCTGAGGCGACTCCGGGCAATTCGCCTCTGGCGTCGCCGGTCCGAGCGGCCGATGATCGACGCATGGGGACCACGTCGCCGCAGCCGATTCCGGATGCCGAGTTCAACTCCCGGATGGCCGCGATGTTCCGCCGCGCGGCCGCACTCCTCGAGGCCCAGCACGCCGACACGTTTCGCGTCCTCGCCTACCGGCAACGGGGCCGACGAACTCGAGTCGCTCACGGAGTCGGCGGCCCAGATCTACCGGCGCGATGGGCTCTGGGGGCTGATCGCACTCCCCACGATCGGCCGCTCACTGGCACTGGCGATCGCCGACGTGGTCGACGACGGTCACTGGCGTTGGCTCGACCGGCTCGAAGGCGACACCGACCCGGAGAAGGTCTTGGCGACGCTGCCGACGATCGGCCCCAAGCTGGCGCGCCGACTCCACCTCGAACTCGGCATCGAATCGCTCGACGACCTGGAGCGCTCCATCTACGACGGACGTCTCGGACGCCTCCGCGGGATCGGCGACAAGCGGTGGCACGCCATCCGTGACTCCGTCGTCGCCCGACTCCACAGTCGTCGCGGACCCCACCGTGACGATGCCGGGCACGCACACGTTTCGACCGACCGTCGAACTGCTGCTGAGCATCGACCGCGAGTACCGGACCAAGGCCGATCAGAACGAGTTGGTCACGATTGCTCCGCAACGGTTCAATCCGACCGGCGCACGCTGGCTGCCCGTGCTCCACACGACGCGCGACGGGCAGCACTTCACCGCGATGTTCTCGAACACCGCTCGCGCCCACGAGTTGGGCCGAACCAACGACTGGGTCGTGATCTTCGCCGACGGGCCCGACGAGGATCGGTGGACCGTGGTGACCGAGACGCAGGGACCGCACCGCGGCGAGCGTGTCGTGCGCGGTCAGGCACTCCACGATGATGGAGACTGTCTGTCGCTCGACGCGCAGTGATCGTTGATCAGGTGCCCGAGGGCGCGGCACGCCGATCGGCCAGCCGTCGACGACCTGGTCGAGGAACTCGCTCATGCCGATCCCGACCTTGCCGTCGCACTCGTAGCGGGTCATCGCCTCGGTGATCCGGGTGTGCAGCTGCTCGCCGTCGGGAGTCGTGCGGCGGTTGCGCAGCGGGATCATCGACAGCACCTCGCCGGTGAGTTCGTACTCGCGCTCGGCGGTCTTCGCCCACGCCCGCATCGTCGTCTGCTCGCCCTTCTCGTCCCAGTCGGCGTCGACGCGGCAGTCGATGACCTTGTGGTACTCGTCGCCGACGAGCACCATGCCGCTCGTCGACGGGGCACGCCCCTCGCCGCGGTCGATCACCGAGAGCATCATGGCGAAGTCGTCGCTGAACACCATCGGGAGCCAGCGGTACCAGGTGAGCGCCTGCCAGTAGCGCGGCCCCCACGACTTGTCCCGCAGGCCGAGCCCGTCGATCTCCATGACCGTCCCGGTGCTCTCGTCGTCGGCGGCTCCGACGGTGATCGTGCCGGTCACCGAGCAGTGCTGTTCGTAGTGCGCCTTCGCGAAACTCTTGCCGGCCTCCACCTCGATCTCACGTCCGTCGGCGTACTGCGGCTTGCCGCCGTACATGGGTGACACGGCGCGGTAGTCGAGCGACGACCGTGCAGTCGACCATCGGGTTGTTCCGGAACGCGGTGCGCGGGTCGGCCATCTGGCTCGGGATCGTCGAGCAGACAGACGCGACCGGAGTACTCGACGGTCAGGTGCTCGAACGGTTCGACCACCGAGATCGTCAGCCCGCCGGCGCTCATCTCGTCGTTGTTGTCGATCTTCGGCCGGTCGTAGATGAAGCCGACGCGCCCGTCGGGCAGGTAGAGACACACGGTCATCTCGGCGTAGCCCTCGTTCACCCGGTTGCCGAGCCGGAACCAGCCGCCTCCCTGCAACCCGAGGTCGAACGCGTTGAGGTACATCGACTCGTTGTAGTTCTCGGCCTCGTCGGGCTCGTGGGTGTATTCGTCCTCGGGTTCGAGGACGATCACGATCTCGTCGGGGTCCGGGTGTTGCTCGGTCATCGGTCGTCCCATCGGCTCATCATCGTCGGCGACCGAGCCTCGACTCGCACCGAAGCGGTCGGTCGTCGACACCGGGCACCCCGCACCGCCCACCGGTGGGGCGATGTCAGCGACACCCTGTCGAGGCGTCTACCGTCGACGCCGTGGCTGCCCACCCCGAACTCGGTTTCTACACGCTCGCCGGCGCGCCGGAGTCGCCGCGGGAGTTGATCGACGAGGTGCGTGACGCCGAGGCGATGGGGCTCGGAGCGGCGTTCATCTCCGAGCGGTTCAACATCAAGGAGGCCGCCACGCTGAGCGGCGCGGCGGCTGCGGTGTCCGACGAGATCCGGATCATCACGGGAGCGACGAACCACAACACCCGCCACCCGATGGTCACGGCGTCGTACGCGACCACCATGCACTTCCTCTCCGGCGGCCGCTTCACGCTCGGGATCGGCCGGGGCATCGCGCCGATGCAGGACGCCTTCGGGATCGACCGGATCACGACCGCGCAGATGGAGGACTTCGCCCAGCTGATGCGCCGGCTGTGGCACGGCGAGACGATCGTCGGACACGACGGCCCGTCGGGCTCGTGGCCGGTTCTCCGTCTCGATCCCGACTTCGATGCGGACATCCCACTCGGCCTCGTCGCGTTCGGGCCGAACTCGCTCGACCTCGGCGGCCGGCTGTTCGACGATGTGATCCTCCACACGTTCTTCACCGACGAGACCCTCGTGCGCTGCGTCGAGACCGTGAAGACGCGCCGCCGAACGGGCCGGACGCGACCCCGCCGACGTCCGCGTGTGGTCGTGCTTCGCGACGATCGGCGATCACATCGACGAACCACTGCGGCTCGAAGAAGAGCGTCGGCCGACTCGCGACCTACCTCCAGGCGTACGGCGACCTGATGGTCGAGACCAACCGGTGGGATCCTGCGGTGCTCGCCGCGTTCCGTGCCGACGAGATGGTTGCCGGGTTCCGTGGGGCGATCGACGACAAGGCAACGACCGCCGAGCTCGAACACATCGCCACCCTGATCCCCGACGAGTGGCTCGCACCGGCCGCGACCGGGACCGCCGACGAGTGCGCCGGCGCAGTGCGCGCACAGCTCGCGCTCGGTGCCGACGCGGTGATCCTGCACGGCGCGACGCCGACCGAGCTCCGACCGGTCGTCGACGCGTACGCAGACAGCATGACTCCGCTCACGAGCACGGTCGACCGGCGCGCCTACCGTGATCCGGACGTCACGCACGAACCGGGAGAGCATCATGAAGGTACAGGCAGCGGTCATGCGGACCGGGAGCGGTCCGTTCACGATCGAGGAGTTGGAACTCGAGGCACCACGCAGCGACGAGGTGCTCGTCCGGATGGTCGCCACGGGGATGTGCCACACCGACCTGCTGTCGCGCGAGCTCCCGCCCGAGTTCTTCGGCGGTCCGCAGGTCTACGGCCACGAGGGCTCGGGGGTGGTCGAGGCGGTCGGCGCCGACGTGACCGACCTCGCCGAGGGCGACCACGTCGTCCTGTCGTTCAACCACTGCGGGGCATGCCCGGCCTGCGACGTCCGGCAAGCTGCCCGTACTGCTTCAACCTGACCGAGTACAACATGAGCGGCGGTCGCCCCGACGGCTCCAAGGCGTTCACCGACGCCGCCGGCGACACGATCGGCTCCCACTTCTTCGGCCAGTCGTCGTTCGCCAGCCACTCGGTGGTGGCCCGCACCTCGGTCGTCAAGGTCGACCCGTCCTACGACCTCACGCTGCTCGGCCCGCTCGGCTGCGGGATCCAGACCGGCGCCGGCGCGATCCTCAACACGCTCGACGTGCAGCCCGGCTCATCGGTCGTCGTCACGGGCGCCGGAGCGCTCGGGCTCAGCGCCGTCATGGCGGCGAAGGTCGCCGGCGCCGAGACGATCATCGCGATCGACCGCCACGCCAACCGGCTCGAACTCGCCGAGAAGTACGGGGCCACGACGACGCTGTCGGGCGACCCTGCCGAGCTGACGGCGGGCATCCACGCCGCCACCGGCGGTGGCGCCGACTACGCGTTCGACACCACCGGCAACGCCGCAGTCGTGCGCGCGTCGTTCGAAGGTCTCAACAACCTCGGCACGATCGGGCTCGCCGGCGTCGGGTTCGGCGACCTCACGTTCGACTTCCTCTCGCTGATCGGCGGGTCGCACGATCACCGGCGTGATGGAGGGCGACTCCACGCCCAACGAGTTCATCCCCCGGCTCGCGCAGCTCAACGCCGACGGCGAGTTCCCGTACCACGAACTCGTCACCACGTTCTCGATCGACCAGATCAACGAGGCCGAGGCGGCGAGCGCCGACGGCTCGGTGATCAAGCCGGTACTCGTGTTCTGACGCCTGGATCGGCGCGTCAGGCGGAAGCGGTGAGCGACGCCAGGAAGCGTGAGGTCGGACGATCCCAGGGTGTTCTGGTGGACCTCGACCGCGATCACGTTGTCGCCCGCCTGGATCAACCCCGGGTCGATGTCGAACGCCCGGTCTACTCGCTCCGCCGAGCCATAGATCGCGCCGGTGCCGCCGTTTGCCAGCTGACCGGGCCGTCGGGCATGTTGAACCGGGCGGCCTCGACACCGTTGACGTAGACGACCGCGCCATCGTCGACGCGCAGATTCAGCGTCACCGCTGACGGCGCGGCTGTTGCAGTGAACGACGAGCGGAAGTAGGTCGTGCGGTACTTCGGGCTGGCGGTCGGACCGTAGGAGACGACCGTCGTCTCGTCACCGTCGCCGTAGCCGAATTCGCCGACACCCGTCGCCCAGGCCGAGTCGTCGAAGGCCGGGTCGAACCAGGTGGTGCCGAGATCGGATCCGTCGTCGAGGTACGACCACACGGCCGACGCCGGCACGCTGGCGACGTCACCCGGTCGGCGGAGGTGGCGGTGGCGGTGGCGGTGGTGGTGGCGGCGGAGGCGGAGGTGGTGGCGGCGGCGGATCGTCGACGTCGGTGCCCACGAGGGTGGCCAGGAAACTGAGGTCGGACGACCCGAGCGTGTTCTGATGGACCTCGACGGCGATCACGTTCGTTCCGACCTGGACGAGCTGGGGTCGAGCACGAACTCTCGGTCCAGGCGCTCGCCGGAGCCGTACATCGCGTTCGGTGCCGCAGTGCCGTAGCTGACGGGCCCGGCCGGCAGGTTGAACCGGGCGGCCTCGACACCGTTGACGTAGACGACGGCGCCGTCGTCGACGCGCAGATCCGAGGGTGAGTTCGGTCGGAACTGCGGTGGCCTCGAAGCAACGACCGGAAGTACGTGGTCCGGTACTTCCTCCCCGCCGACGGCCCATACGACACCACGGTGTTCTCGTCGCCGTCGCCGTACCCGAACTCACCGACCCCGATCGACCAGCCGAGTCGTCGAAGCCAGCTCCGCTCCATGCGGTGCCGAGATCGTGCCGACATCGGAGTACGACCATGATGCCGACGCAGGAACCTCGACCACGTTGTCGCCCCCGGGCGGCGGGGGAGGCGGCGGCGGGGTCGAGCACGGTGATCGACGTCGTGGCGGTTGCGCTCGTCGCACCGGCGTCGTCGGTGACGGTCAGCGTCGCCGTGTACGTCCCGACGCTCGTGTAGGTGTGCGCGGCCGTCGGGCCTGCCGCCGTGGTTCCGTCGCCGAAGTCCCACGCCCAGCCGAGGATCGAACCGTCGGAGTCGACCGAGCCGCTCCCGTCGAAGGCGACGGCAACCGGCGCATCACCGGCGGTCACGTCGAGCCACGAGGACCGTCGAGTGGGCGCCTCGTTGACAGGTGGCGGCGGTGGTGGCGGCGGCGGCCCGCCTGCTCCGGTTCCGGTCAACGACGCGAGGAACGTCAGGTCGGACGACCCGAGCGTGTTCTGGTGGACCTCGACCGCGATCACGTTGGCGCCGACTCTGAACGAGGGCCGGATCGAGGGCGAACACCCGGTCGAGTCGCTCACCGGATCCGTAGATGGCATCGGGTGCCGCGGTCGACGATGTGATCGCACCCGCCGGCATGTTGAAACGTGTCGCCTCGACACCGTTGACGTAGACGACGGCGCCGTCATCGATCCGCAGCGTGAGCGTCAGGTCATCGGGCACGGCGGAGGCGCTGAACAGCGTACGGAAGTAGGTCGTGCGGAACTTGCGACCGGCCGACGGACCGTAGGAGACGACGGTGTTCTCGTCACCGTCGCCGTATCCGAACTCCCCGACGCCCACCGACCAGGCCGATGCGTCGTAGCCGAGCGTCGACCACTCGGCTCCGAGGTTCGAACCGTCGTCGAGGTACGACCAGTCGGCCGAGACCGGGACGTCGACCACGCGATCCGCCGGCGGCGGCGGCACGACGGTGATCGTGCGGCCGGCGACGCCGACCGATCCGCCGTCGTCGGTGACGGACAACGTGGCGCTGTAGGTCCCGGGAGCGGTGTAGGTGTGTGATGCGCTCGGACCCGACGCCGTCGCGCCGTCACCGAAGTTCCACGCCCAGTCGACGATCGAGCCGTCCGCGTCGGACGAGCCCGACCCGTCGAACGCAACGGCCAAGGGCACCTCACCGACCACCTGGTCGGCGACGATGTCGGCCGTCGGCACGACGTTGGTCGACGCGTTTCCGTAGGCCACGAACGTCGCGAAGAACTTGACGTCGTCCGACGAGGGCGACGACTGGTGGAGCTCGACGGCGAGTGTGTTCGGAGCCGGGAACGATCAGGGACGGATCGATCGCGAAGTAGCGGCTGCTGCCCTCGGAGTTGCCGCTGCGATCGGTCGCGAGGGTGGTGGAGGCGATCGGGCCGGGCGGCAGGTTGTCACGCGCTGCCTCGACACCGTTGACGTAGACGACGGCGCCGTCATCGACACGCATGTAGATCGCAGCTGACGACGGAACCGCCGACGCGTCGAACGTCGTGCGAAAGTACGTGGTGATGTACTTGTTCGACCACGACGGGCCGTACGACAGCTTCGTGCGTTCGCCACCGTTGCTGTAGCCGAACTCGCCGATGCCGGTCGTCCACGAACTATCGTTGAAGCCCGGGTTGCGCCAGGCGGTTCCCTGATCGGTGCCGTTGTCGAGGTACTGCCAGCTCTCGTACCCCCAGTGGGGCCACGAACGGGTGGCGGGCGCCGGCGGGGAAGATCGCGAACCCGTCGACCCGGACTCCGGAGATCGTCGAGAAGTCACCGGAGATGACGAGCGAGGCGGCGTCGCCGTGCACGTCCCGCGCGCCCATGAACCGGTCGAAGGTCGGATGGAAGCTGGTGTCCTCGGTGCCGCTCGACAGGCTGTAGCCGGCGAAGCCGCGAGGCGCCGTCACCGCGGGCGCCGTCGTGGAAGCCCGACCACACCGTGTCGCCGATGAGGTGGACACCCTGGACGTCGCCGTCGACCACCTCGACGCCAACTCCGGTGCCGGTGGCGGTGTCGTACACGGCGGTGCGGTTCCCGATGCCGGGGACGCCCGAGTGGCCGGCGATCGAGCCGACTGCCGTCGGGGCTGACCTTCAGGTCGTCGACGTAGCCGGTGACATTGCTCAGCTGCGGCCCGACCGTCGCACCGGAGGTTCCGTCCAACGTCGAGATGTTGACATCGCTCTGGCCGTTCACGTGTCGAGTACGGCCCACCGATGTACACCTTCGAACCGTCAGGATGCGCGGCGATCGCGAGGACGGTGCCGTCGACGCTCGGGGCGGAAAGTCCGGATCGACGGCGCCGGTGGTCGGCGACACCGCCGCCGCCCGCGACCGACCCGTCCCGTTGATGCTCGTGAACACGCCCGAGACGTAGAGCTTCCCGGCGGCGAGCGACATGCTGTAGACCGTGCCGCTCGCATCGGCACGGAATCCCGGGCGCACGGCCCCGGAGTTCCGAGGTCGAGCACCGCGATGCGCTTCCGCTGCACTCCGTTCACGTTGCTGAAGCTGCCGCTGACGAACAACGACGTGCCGTCGGTGGCGAGGTCGTGGACCCTGCCGTCGGTGTCGGCACGAACGACGAGATCAACGACACCGGTCGAGGCGTCGAACGCAGCGAGGTTGTAGCGATTCGGCCGACTCCGCGCCGCTCGGGCTCGATCGCCCGGGTGAACGATCCGCCCACGTAGACCGTGTTGCCGACCTTGAGCACCGCGTGGCCGTCACCGTTGAGCCGCCACGACTGGATCGGCATCGACGAGTACGACACGGTCTGCGCCCGCACTCGACTCGACGCGAATGGCGAGCACCGGCAGCAGCAACGCGACGCACCAGAGCAGCCATCCCACCCGTTTGTGTCCGCCCGCCGTGGCGTGGTCACGTGTTCCGCTGTACACAGTCCCCTCCAGAGGCTCCGCCGAGCCCATCACGAAACTAGCACCTCCCTGGGTGGTTCGTCACCACGCAGAGTGTCAGAGTGTGTCAGGGATCGATCGAGTCGGCGCCGGAGCCACGTGCACCCAGCGGGTGAAACCGGCACGTTTGCGCACCGTGCACACCTCGACCTCGATGTATCCGGCAGCGCGAAGCCACAGCGTGATGTCGGCACGTGCGACGTAGACCGCCTCCGGCGCCAGCTCGACCCCCCGCTCGAGGATGGCGCGAATCGTCGGTTCGTCGGCCTCGATGGCGTGGCCGTACGGCAGGTCGGTGACGATCGCGTCCGCGACCTGATGGTGCAGGCGCGAGTCCGCTTGCACCACCGTGGCCGCGTAGCCGAAGTGCGCGATGTTCTCGCGGGTCATCCCGACCATCGCCGGCTTCCAATCGACGCCGTACGCATCGAGGCCGAGCGACGCCGCCTCCAGCACGATCGAGCCTGCGCCGCAGCACGGGTCCAGCACCGACCGCGCCGTGGGGACGAGGTTGACGAGCGCTCGTGCGAAACGTCCGTCGAGCGACGACGACGTCGTCCACGGTTTCGAGTCGTGGCGGCGATACGACGCGTCCGTTTCCGCAACGACCTCGCCGAACAGCAAACGATCAGATCGCGCGGCAACGATGAAGCGATGGCGCGGCTGTCTGAGGTTCGGGCCGTACGGAATCACGTCGGCGAGCGCCGTCGCGACATCCTGCGTCGATCGACCGATGCGCCCCGACGGGTCGTGCACGTCGATCCGGAACGCCTCGGCGGGAAACTCCTCCTCGGCCACCGCGGCCACGAGCTCGCCGAACGACGCAGCGCTGGCGATCACGTCCAGACCCTTCTGCACGTACGCGGCGCGAGCGACGAGGTCGATGGTGTCGCACGCTGCGATGCCGTCTTCGTCCGGAGTCCCGCCCGTCAGGCTCAGACACTCGGCGGCGATCAGTCCGTGGCGGTCGACGCGGGCGCAGATCGCCGCTGTCCGAGCACGTCGAGCGGCGGCCGTCACCGCCTCAGCATGTCGGGAATCAGGCCTCGATCGACGCTGCGAGGTTGTTGAGCCCGGCGCGGACGATCATCGTGTAGGTGTCGGCAATCGCCACCTCGCGGTGATCCTTCTGGGCTTCGAGCCGAGCCGGGTCCGTGACCACGGCCATGAACGCGGCCTTGCTGGGGAACTCGTTGAATCGGACCTGATGCCAGGCGCGTCCGTCGCCGATGATCGTGCCCTCGACGGCGAACCAACCGTTGATCCGCACGCCGTGACCGAGCGCGACCTTGGCCGCCTCGCTCTGGTACTGCTCCATGTGCGTCGGCGTGGCGTGCGCTGCGGCCGCTCCTCCGGCGTGTCGTTGAACCGCAGGACGTGGACCACCACGACCGGACCATCCTCGGCCGTCGGCGGATGCGGCACGTCGGCCCAGTCGACGGGGGCGAAGCCCGCGGGCGCGTCGGGCTGCGGCATCGGCTGAGTGCCCATCACGATCGTCGACTCCATGCCGGCGTCCTTGTGCTGGTGCGACTCCTGGAACGTCGGGAGCGACTGCATGTCGATGAACGACTTGCGCGTCGGGTACTTCACGACGCCGATCCGGTCCCACACCGTTCCGTCGCCGAGCAACTGCTGGTCGACGTCACCGAAGAAGACCGGAGCTGCGCCGACCGCGGCGAGCGAGTCGAGCGGCGAGTACAGGTCATCGGCCTCCTGGCCGGTGATCGTCGACTCGCGACCGTCGGCGTAGTCGGCGACCTCGCGGTACTTCATCAGGTTGACCATCCACACCGGACCGTCCTCGTCGGCCGGTGTCGTGGCCAGCTTCATGCCGTAGTCCTGGTCGATGGTGCCGTAGCGGGGCCCGGCCTGCTCGCTCATGAGGCGCTCGCGCTTTCTGCGTCGGCTGCCGCGAGGATCTGCATCATCTCCCGGGCCACCATCGGCCCGGCGTTCTGGTTCTGGCCGGTCACGAGGTTTCCGTCGACCACCCAGTGGTTGGCCAGCGGGTCACGGAACTTCGTCTCACTCTCGAAGAGTGCGCCCGCGCCGCGCAGCTCGCGTTCGGGGTGGTGCGGCGTGGCGTCGATGCCGAGCTCCTTCACCTGCTTGTCGGTCACCGCCGAGATCTTGCGACCGGCGACGAGTGGCGAGCCGTCGGCCGCCTTCGCGTTGAGCAGCCCGAGCGGGCCGTGGCACACACCGCCCATGACGAGACCTGCAGCATTGGCCTCGGTCATCTTCTCGCCGAGTGCCTCGGAGAAGCCGAAGTCGAACGCGGCACCCCAGCCACCGGCGAGGAACACGACGTCGTAGTCGGACATGTCGAGGTCACCGATGGCCAGCGAGTCGGCGACCTTGTCGCGGAACTCGTCGTCGGCCATGAACCGGTCGTCTTCCGGCGTGCGAATCACGGGCTTCAGCGACTTCGGGTCGACCGCGATCATGCCGCCGCTCGGGCTGGCGACGTCGACGTCCATCCCGGCGTCGAGGAAGGCGTAGTACGGCACGGTCATCTCGCTGGCGAAGACACCGGTCGGCTTCGCGATGTCGAGCCAGGCGACGTTGGTCGCGACGACGAGGGCTCGCTTGCCCGCGAGGTCGAAGGTGGTCGCGTCGGGATCGTCCGGGTGCATGCCGAGCTTCTGGACGAGCTTGCGGGCGGCGCGGGCGGGTGGCGGTGGTGTCTTGGTCATCGGTCCTGCTGTGGGTTGGCGTGACGCGTAGGGCCACGGGTGGTTGCGTTCCGGAACGGCGCGAGCGCGTTCCGCTTTCAGGGCGTCGCGCATCCGGTCGAACACGTCGGCGACGGCCGAGTCGCTGTCGACGTCGTGCCAGCGGTTGTGGGCTTCGATCGGATCGTGGTCGAGGTCGTAGAGCTCCCACTGATCGGGCAGCGGTTCGGAGCGGTACGTGTCGGGGCCAGGGCCACCGCTGGCCGCGAGGTGGCGCACGCCCGGCTCGGTCCACGTTGCCGGGTCGTCGAACACCCGGACCAGCTTCCAGAGCGTGCCGTCGATGCGATGCACGAGCCCTTCGAAGTTCGACGCGACGTGTGCGGGGGTGTTGATCCGCAGCGGCAGCGGCGGCTTCTCCGTCCGCCGGAGCCGACGGGCGACGCCCGAGGCACCGCTGTCGCCTTCGAGCATGTTGTCGTTCGTCATGAGGTACACGGCGCGGTCGCGGTCGGCGCTCGACGGTTCGTCGACGACCGGCATCAGGTTGGTTCCGGGCAACGGATGGACCTCGGTGAAGTCGTCGCGCAGCACGCCGGCTGCGGTCGACTCGTCGATCCCGGCCGCCGCGAGCAGCGTCGGAACGATGTCGACGTGCGAGGTCGGGGCACCTTCGACCACCGCCGCCGGTCGTCGGTGCAGTACCGACGCGGGCGATCGAGAACGGGCACGCGGGTCGCCTCGTCGTAGAGGTTGAACCACTTCTGGTGGAGACCACCGTGGGCGCCGAGCAGGTCGCCGTGGTCGGAGGTCTTCACGATGACGCGCATCGGAGCCCTCGTCGGTGACGGCACGTCGCACTCGGTCGAGCGGAGCGTCGACCTCGGCATGCAGCCGGTGGTAGAGGTCGCGGTACTCCTGCGCCTTCTTCGTGTACGTGCCGGCGACGGCGCGGACCGGCCCGTAGCCGGAGGGGTACGTGTCGCGGTAGGCGATCTGTGCGGCCGGTTTCGTGGCGAGGTCCTCGTGTTGGGTGGGTGCCTCGGGGACGTGCGGCGGGTCGAGCGGTGACGGTTCGAGCGGGTTGCCGCGTCGCGCCCACGCCGGGAAGAGCACGATGTCGTGCGGGTTGACGAAGCTCGCGACCAGCAGGAACGGACGGAGTGCTTCGGCGTCGCCGGCGGCGCGACGTGCGTAGCGATCGGTCGAGCCAGGCGACCACCCGGTCGGCGATCAGCGGATCCCGGCGAACACCGGCGTCGCGGAGCTTGCCGCCGTGTGGTTCGGGCCCGATCCAGCCGGAGAAGCCGTACGGGTCGAGCCGGTCCGCGCTGCGGTACTGCTCGACGCCGTCGGCGAGCACGTTGCCGTCGTCGTCGTTCGCGTCGACCCGGTTGCCCTCGGCATCGTGGAGGTCGGCGTGGGAGATGTGCCACTTGCCGTCGTAGTGGGTGTCGTAGCCGGCGGTGCGGAACCAGTGGCCGAGTGTCGGGACCTCGCCTTCGCGGAGCCAACGCATCCGCGAGTCGTCGGCCATCTTGCCGAGGCCGTCGGTCTGGGTGACGCCGTGGACCTCGGGATACTGACCGGTGAAGATCGTCGGCCGGCTCGGCACGCATGCGAGCGAGCCCGTGTAGTGCCGGCGGAAGTTGACGGCGTTGTCCTCGAACCACGTCGCGCCGGTGAGCGCCGTACGCCGCCAGTCGGCGACATCGTCGGACTCGTACGGCGGCGCGGCGCGCTCCTCGTCGGTCATGATCACGATCACATCGGGCCGTGTTGTCTGTTCGTCGCTCATGGGTTGCCTCCTTGCTCGACGTGCTCGGTGAGGCCGGCGATCATCTGCTCCGACGCAGCGGCCAGACGACGGCCGACCGCTTTGGCGATCACCTGCTGAGGCGGCTTGGGTCCGGTGTCGATGTCGGTGGTGAGCCGGACCATCGTCGAGTCACCCGATGCTCCGATTCGCCACGTGTTCGTGACCGACTTGATCACGGGCGGCAATCCGGTGATCCGGTACGACAGCGTGACCCCCGGCTCCCAGTTCTCGACCGTCTCGAGAATCGTCGTGCGATCGGTTTGGATGCGTCGCACCATGCCGACGCCCTCGGTCTGTTCGCTCATCAGGCAGGAGTGATCGACGTTGGGCGCCCATGCAGCTGATCGCTGCGAAGTCGGCGAGCACGTCCCAGACGGCATCGACGGGTGCAGCGATCAGTCCGGTGCGTTCGACGGTGGCCACGGTGTCAGGCCTCGCGCCGATCGCGTCGATGATGATCTGGGCGAGTTGCGGCGCGGCGTCTTCCTGGAAGAAGTGGTGGGCGTTCTCGACCGTCACGTGCGGCTGGCCCTGCGCGCCGGGCACCAGCTTGAGGAACGGCTTGTCGCCGCCGGCGGTGACCGGGTCGCTGTCGCTGAAGCAGCAGATCAGCGGCTTGTCCCACCGCGTGAAGACCTCCCACGCCGCCTTGTTGGCCGCCGCCGCCGGGTCGTCGGGCGAGGTCGGGCACGAGCGACGGGAAGATGCGGGCGCCCTCCTTGTAGGTGTCGTCGGGGAACGGCGCGTCGTAGGCGGCGACCTCGCCGTCGGACAGCTCGGTGATCGTGGCGCTGTTGAGGAGGAACCCGATGTCGAACACCTCGGTGGTCTGGCTGAACTTCTGCCAGGCCATGAACGCGTCGCTCGGCATGCTGTTCGCCGGTCGGGAGGCCGGTGTTGCCGATGACGACCCGTGCGAAGCGATCGGGGTTCTCGGCAACGAGACGCAGACCGACGAGACCACCCCAGTCCTGCCCGAAGAACGTCGCGTCGCGCAGGTCGAGGTGGTCGATGATCGCCGCCTGCATCCAGGCGACGTGGCGCGCGTAGGTGTAGTCGCTCTTCTCGCTCGGCTTGTCGCGACTTGCCGAAGCCGACGAGGTCGGGGGCGATGACGCGCAGTCCCGCTGCGGTGAGCGAGCGGGATCATCTTGCGGTACAGGTAGCTCCACGACGGCTCGCCGTGCATCGCCAGCACCACCGGCCCGTCGGCGGGCCCCTCGTCGAGGTAGTGGACGCGCAGGGTGCCGCCGTCCTGGTCGTCGACGTCGACGTAGTTCGGCGCGAACGGGTAGTCGGGAAGATCGACGAAGCGATCGTCGGGTGTGCGCAGTGTCTTCATGGTGCTCTCTTCGTGGTGACATCTCGGTGTCGGCACCAGTTGAGCGCGGTCATGGGGGTGGATGTCGACGCGGTGGAGGTCGTCGCCGAGTTCGATCGTGCCGTCGAAGTGTTCGGCGGCGAGGGCGCGCCAGTCGTCCTCGGTGCCGCCCAGCGGCATCGGCGGGACGTAGTGCGTGAGGATCAGCGTCGACAGGCCGGCCTTCGCGCGCGGTCTGCGCCGCCTCTTCGGGCGACGAGTGGTAGTCGAGCGTGTCCTGCATGCGCTGCATCGGGATGTTCGCGATGATGTCCTTGCGGATCACGGTGTGGACGACCGCGTCGGCTCCGGCACAGAGTGCATCGAGCCCGTCGCACGGAACCGTGTCACCGGCCGCCACGACCGACGCGCCTTCGAAGTCGAAGCGGAATCCGACGCTCGGCTCGACCGGCTTGTGATCGGTCTGGCCGCAGGTGATGGCGACCTTGCCGCCCTGACCGTCGGGCAGCTCGACGGCGCCCTCGGTCACTTCGATCACGGTCACCGGCGGACGGTGGTCGAGATCCTCGTGATGCGCGATGCGGTACTCGATGTCGGGTTCGAGCGAGGCGATGATGTGGTCGACCACCTACTGCGTCCCGACCGGACCGACGATCGTGAGCGGCGTCTCCTCGAAGGTCATCACCCAGCGTGTGGTGATCACGTCGTTGAGGTCGGTGATGTGGTCGCTGTGCAGATGCGTGATCAGCACCGCGGTCAGGTTCGGTGCGCCGAGCATCGTCGCCGCGAGCCGCATCAGCACGCCGCGTCCGGCGTCGACCAGGTAGTGCTCGGCATCGGCGCCTTCGCCGGCCGAGATCAGCGTGGCCGGGCCGGCGCGATCGGGCGACGGCATCGGCGACCCGGTTCCGAGCAACGTGACGGACAGACTCATGGACTCCTCTGATGTTCGTGTCAGACTCAAACTGGGTGTCAACCCCCGTGCAGGTCATTGGCGGCTCATTTCGCTGGCGGCTTCGGCGTCGCGGGACTCGGCGTCTTGGCGGCTGAGCAGCTGGATCTCGACCTCGTGCAGCGTGCCCTCGAACGGGAACGGTGCGGCGTAGCGTGCGACACCGCAGAGCCGTGGTCGTAGGCGACACTCGGGCCGACCGACGACATCATCCGCATGAACAGATCGAGGTCTGCGGAACCGGCAGGGGTGCCGTCGACCACGACCGACATCTCGCCGGCCGTGCCGGCGCGACGCCGCAGCTTGACGACGAGTGTCGCGTCACCGGCGGGGATCTCGACGTCGGACTCGAGGATCGTGTGTTTGTCGAACGCGTTGTAGTCGACCACGAGCTTGTCGTTCTGGATGAAGATCGACACGCCCGAGTTCTCGGTGCCCGTGGCGTAGATGACGCCCTCGTCGCCGGCCGCTCGGGTGACGCGGGCGGTGAGGTCGAACGACTTGCCACCGATCGCAGCAGACGCCTGGCCGGGCATCGGCGACATCGGCGGTCGGTACACGTACCGCATGTCGGCGGGGTGCGGGGAGTTGTCGCGAAAGCGAGCGCCGAACAGTTCGAACATGCGGTCGTCGAGCGGGAGCACGCCGTGCCGTTCAGCCTCCTGCCACCACAGGTCGATCAACGCAGCGAGGCGGTCGGGTTCGGCGGCTGCGAGGTCGTTGCATTCCGACCAGTCGTCACTCAAGCGGTAGAGCTCCCACGGCTCGGTGTCGTAGTCGGCGTCCTTGCTGTGCTTGCACACCGCTTTCCACGCCACGCCGTCCACCGAGTGCACCAGGGCCCGACTGCCGCCCATCTCGAAGTACTGCAGCGTGTTGGTCGGCCGGCGCATCGGCGTCGCCGAGCACCGACGCGAACGAGTGGCCGGTCACGGGGAGCTGTTCGAGTCCGTTGTAGGTCTCGGGCGGCGTCACCCCGATGAGGTCGTAGAGCGTCGGCACGATGTCGGACACGTTGACGAACTGATCGCGCAACTCGCCGGCGTTCGCAGCATCGATGGTGCCGGGAGCGTGGACGATCATCGGCACGTGCACGCCCGCCTTCGTGGGTGTTCTGCTTGTACCACTTGAACGGCGAGTTGCCGCACTGCGCCCAGCCCCACGGGTAGTTGGTGTGGCTGTGCGGGCCGCCGATGTCGTCGAGCTGGTCGATCATCGCGTCGCCGTCTTCGAAGATGCCGTTGAAGAACTTCATCTCGTGCATCACACCGAAGGGGCCGCCCTCCTGCGAGGCGCCGTTGTCTGCGAGGACCACGAACACGGTGTTGTCGAGTTCGCCCATGTCACGCAGGCCGTCGACCAGTCGACCGATCTGGTCGTCGGTGTGATCGAGGAACGCGGCGAACGCTTCCTGGAGTCGCGCACCGATCTTCTGCTGATTCTCGGGGAGGTCGTCCCAGGCATCGACACCGGGGTTGCGGGGCGCGAGTTCGGTCCCGTCGGGGATCACGCCGAGTTCGAGCTGACGTTCGTACCAGCGCTGACGAACGACGTCCCAGCCTTCGTCGTACTTGCCGCGGTACTTCTGCAGGTAGCTCTCCGGCGCCTGGTGCGGAGCGTGCGTCGCACCGAACGGCACGTACGCGAAGAACGGGCGATCGGGCCGCACACCCTTGCTGTCGCTGATCATCTTCATCAGCTGGTCGATCATGTCTTCGCTGACGTGATAGCCGTCTTCGGGACCACCCGGCGGTTCGATCGGGTGGTTGTCGCACACCAATTCGGGGTGGAACTGATCGGTCTCACCTTCGAGGAACCCGTAGAACCGATCGAAGCCGCGAGCGAGCGGCCACTGGTCGAACGGGCCGGCCGCCGAGCACTGCTCCATCGGCGCGAGGTGCCACTTGCCGACGCAGTAGGTGGAGTACCCCTCACTCCGCAAGCACCTCGGCGACGGTGGCGGCGTGGTTGCTGATGTGGCCGAGCTGGTTCGGGAACCCGGTGCGGAAGTTCGACACCGCACGCATCCCGACCGCGTGCTGGGAGCGCCCCGTGAGCAGCGAGGCCCGGGTCGGCGAGCACAGCGGCGTCACGTGGAAGTTGGTGAACTGCAGCCCTCCGGCAGCGAGCGCGTCGACGTTCGGCGTGTCGATGTCGGAGCCGTAGCAACCGAACTGGGCGAACCCGGTGTCGTCGAGCAGGACCATCACGACGTTGGGTGCCTCACCGCCGGGATGCGGCGGATCGTCGAACCATGCCTCCGAATCGGCGATCGTGCGACCGATCGTGCCCTCGAATCGTGATGCTCTGGTCATTGTTCGGTCTCCCTGTGATTCGACTCGGCTCCGCCCGAAATGTTCGTTGGTGCCTGGCACCGACGAACATCTTGGGGGGAACCCATTGGGTCAGCAGTGCGTCGAGCGCGGTGATCCAGGTCTTGCTGATCTGTCGGGGAGTACGTGCGTGCGCGCCGCTCATGACGTCGAACGCATCCGGCGATGTCATCGCGTCGATCAGCGCGCAGAGATTGGCGGCCTCGGCCGGCGTCAGTTGTTCGATCTCGAGCGCGAACCGGTGGCGGGTCTGGTCTGCGAAGCGACCGCGCAGGCGAGCCACGCCCTCGAGGATCGGCGCGTGATCGAGCGCGCGGGCCCGGGCGATCCGCAGCAGCCCACCGGCAGCGGCGAGCAACTCGACCCTGGCGCGGACGTGCGACCGGATCCGTTCTGCGCGGGGCCGGTCAGCGTCGTCGACGACGAAGAGGTGCTCGAACTTCGGTTGGAACTCCTCGAGCGCTTGACGCTGAATGTCGGCCAACCCGTCGAAGTTCCGAAAGATCGACGACACCGAGACGCCGGCCCGCTCGGCGACGTCGTCGACCGTCGGGGGCACCTTGCCATCCTGCACCAGCGAGAAGCACCGCGTCGATCACCGCGGCGCGGCTTCGCTGCCGACGAGCGCGCCGACCGTCGACGGGTTGATCCGTTGCCACGTTCGACACCCTAGACCGCTCGGACGCAATCTATTGCGAGTCCGAGTCGCAATTAAATTGAGCCGGTGCGTCGGCCCAGCTCGGTGACGATGACAGCACGCACGATTGGCGACCGGCTCGACACGCTGCGATTTGACATGCGACTGCGAGGTCGAACTAGCCAATCACGTGCCGTTCGACGATGATCAGCGCTCACAGCGAGCGAGGAACCTCGTGAACTCGCGGACGATCGACTGCACCATGCGCGCAGTTCGGCCGACGACATCGCTCCGACGTCATGCCCGAGCTTCGACTGACGCCGGTCGTTCGACGCCGCTTCGCCGTATCGAACGCATCCGAACGCGCAAGGTCGCCATCGTGACCTCGCTGCAGCGTTGCACCGGAGGTCACGACGAGCAGTTCACCGCCGGCACGACGCTCAGCTACCCGGACGATCGACCGCGCCGACCGGCGACCTGGTGCTCGGGCACTGGAGCCCGAACTTCGATCGCACCGGCTTCCAGCTCGACCTGAACGTCGTGTATCCGATCGACCGCCTCGAAGAACTCGACGCCGACGGCGCCATCGGGGCCGTTGCGCGCGCACCACTACTCCTTCGCCGGCAACCAACCGGACACGGTCAGCGAGCTACGCCTCGACACCGGCCCGGCGTGCGCTGCCGGGATGAAGGCCGACGGCGTCGACGTCGTGCTGCTCACGCCGGTTTGACCGCTCGTGCACGCGTACCGTGAGTACGCTCGCCCACGTCTTCGAAGCCGCCGGCCTGTCGACCATCGTGCTCGCGTCGATGAAGGAGGTCGCCGAGCGCATCGGCCCGCCGCGCACGCTGTACTGCGAGTTCCCGCTCGGTCGCCCGCTCGGCAAGCCCGGCGACGCCGAGTTCCAGACCGACGTCATCGGCCGCGGGCTCGCCCTGCTCGACGCGACCGAGCCGGTGTTCGAAGACCCACCCGACGGTCATCGAGTCCGACGAGACGCCGATGTCGTGCGCACATCCCACCGCGCTTCGACCCCGACCTTCCCGCGCGTCGGTGGACGAGGCCAACGGCCTCCGCGGCGGCCACTGGACCGCGCGATCGCGAAACGCGGGACGACCTCGGTCGGACGCACGATCAGCGCTGACGAGGTGCCCGCAGCGCTCGACGTCTTGCACCAGTGGGCAGGCGGCGCGGACTGGAAGAACTCCGGTGCCGGGTGGCGACCTGATCGGCGTCCGCCACCGACATCCGCAGCCTACCTACGAGCGAACGTCGACTCGCCAACTCGTCGAGGGACCCACAAGATCATGCCCGGCGGGCGAGCTGCCGAGGCCTGAGCTGGGAGCGCGGACCGAAGAACTCGACAAGACGGTCATGGCGCGCGCACGGTCTGGGAGCCGAACCTCGCCGGCAGCACCTTGCCGCTGTGGTTCTACATGGCCTCGACGACTCACCGCTGAACCGGCTCGGCCGCGACGATTCCACTAGGCTTCGCCGACCGCATGAAGAAGTGGCGTCCGCTCATCGTCTTGTCCCTGGCGCAGTTCCTGATGGTGCTCGACCAGGCCGTGATGAACGTCGCGATCAGCCAACTGGTGGAGGACTTCGACACGACGGTGACGACGATCCAGGGCGTCATCACGTTCTACGCACTGGTCATGGCGACGCTGATGATCACCGGCGGCAAGATCGGCGACATCATCGGTCGACGACGTGCGTTCGTCGTCGGGCTCGTCATCTACGGGGCCGGCTCGGCGCTGACCGCGGCGTCGTGGAGCGTCCCGTCGCTGATCTTCGGCTGGTCGATCCTCGAGGGCATCGGCGCGGCACTGGTCCTGCCCGCACTCGTCGCACTGTTGGCTGCGAACTATCAGGGCCGCGACCGGATCACCGCGTTCGGCGTGATCGGAGGTGTTGCCGGTGTCGGCATCGCGGCAGGGCCGATCGTCGGCGGCTTCTTCACCACGAATCTCTCCTGGCGGTGGGTCTTCGTCGGCGAGGTGCATCGTCGCCTGCATCATCGTCCTCACCGCCCGGCTGATCGTCGACGCCAAGCTCGTCGGACGCCGGCCGAACCTCGACATCGTCGGCTCGGTGCTCTCGGCGATCGGGCTCGGGCTGATCGTGTTCGGGATGCTCCAGGCGAGCTCGTGGGGCTGGCTCACGCCGAAGCAGTCGCCGATCGAACCGTTCGGCTTCGCCCTCACCCCGTTCGTGATCCTCGCCGGCGGCATCGTGCTCTGGGCGTTCGTCCGGTGGCAGGGCCACCGTGAGCGGGAGGGCCTCGACCCACTCGTCCGACTCGAACTGCTCTCGGTGCCGCCGCTGCGCTCGGGGCTCAACTGCTTCCTCAGCCAGAACCTGATCCTGCTCGGGATCTTCTTCATCCTGCCGCTGTACCTGCAGATCGTGCTCGGCTTCGACGCGCTCGAGACCGGCATCAAGATGCTCCCGATCTCGATCGCGATGTTCATCACCTCGTCGAGCGGACCACTGCTCGCGGGCCGGTTCGGTCCGAAGCGGGTCGTGCAGGCCGGCTTCTCGCTGCTGATCCTCGCCGCGTTCTGGATGCTCCAGTCGATCAAGCCCGAACTCGACGGGGTCGCCTTCGGCACCACGCTCGCCGTGCTCGGCATCGCGATGGGGCTGATCGCCTCGCAGCTCGGCAGCGTGATCCAGTCGTCGGTCGGCGCCGAAGGATCGCGGTGAGGCCGGTGGACTGCAGTACACCGCGCAGCAGCTCGGCTCGGCGATCGGCACCGCCCTGATCGGCGCCGTCGTCATCAGCTCGCTGGTGGCGGCGTTCGTCGACGAACATCTCGAACGAGTCGAGCATCCCGGCCGAGCTCACCGATGCGATCGAGATCGAGGTCGCCGCCGGCGCCAGCTTCGTCGCGGCCGATGCCGTCGAAGCGGGGCTCATCGAAGCGGGAGTCGCCGACGACGACACCGATGCGGTCGTCGCCGAGTACCGCGACGCGCAGCTCAACGCATTGAAGACCGGGCTGCTGCTCGCCGCCGTCCTGTCGGTCGTCTCGCTCGCCTTCACCCGCAACCTGCCGGGACGCGACGAAAGCGAATCCGCCGCCGAACGCGAACCGGCCCCGACCTGATCGCGGCGCCGCCGTTGCGACCTGAGTCGCGATCGCGGCCAAGATGGACCATGACGATCGACGTGTCGGCACGTCGGCGACCACAGAGGAACCCATGACGTGAAAGCCCCACCGTTCACCTACCACCGACCCGACACCCTCGACGACGCGCTCGCGCTGCTCGCCGAGCACGGCGACGACGCCAAGATTCTCGCCGGCGGACAGAGCCTGATCCCGCTGATGGGGCTGCGGATGGGGCGGCCCGGCACACGTGGTCGACATCGGCCGCATCCCCGGCCTCGCCGACATCACCGTCGACGACGACGGCGCGGTGACGCTCGGTGCGCTGGTCCGCCACGAGCAGGCCAACACGTCGCCGGTCGTCGCCGAGCACGCACCGCTGATCGCCGAGACGATGCCGTGGGTCGCGCACCGGGCGATCCGCACGCGGGGCACGGTGCTCGGCAGCATCGCCCACGGCGACCCCGCCGCCGAGATGCCCGCGGTCGTCATCGCCACCGGGGCGACGCTCGTCGCCACGTCGGCGTCGGGCCAGCGCGAGATCGCCGCCGACGACTTCTTCGAGGGCTACCTCGACACCGCGCTGCGCGCCGACGAGATCCTCACCGAGGTGACCTTCCCGGCCTGGCCGGCGAACGCCGCCGGATCGGTCGTCGAGGTCGCCCGCCGCCACGGCGACTACGCGCTGGTCGGCCTCGTCACCCGACTCGAGGTCGACGGCGACAACGTCATCACCGACGCCGCGCTCGCGTTCTTCGGAGCCGCCTCGACCGCGGTCCGGGTTCCGGTCGCCGAGGAGACGCTCGTCGGCGCTCCGGCCACGGCCGACACGTTCGCCGCCGCCGCGCAGATCGTGTCGTCGCGAACTGAACCCACCCGCCGACATCCACGGCACCACCGCCTACCGCAAGCACCTCGCCGGCACCCTCACCCGCCGCGGCCTCGACGCCGCCGTCGCCACGATCGGAGCACCCGCATGAGCGACTCGCCGAACTCACCACCACCGCACGACTCGCTCGCCGCCGAGCGGACTGCAGGCGGCAGCGTCGATCGACGTCGCGTTCACCGTCAACGGCGACGGCACAGCGCGTCACGCGTCGAAGCGCGCCGCACGCTGAGCGACGTGATCCGCGAGGACGTCGGGCTCACCGGCACCCACCTCGGCTGCGAACACGGCGTGTGCGGCGCCTGCACGGTGCTCGTCGACGGCCAGCCCGCCCGCTCGTGCCTGATGCTCGCCGGCCAGGCCGAGGGCGCCGAGATCACCACGATCGAGGGGCTGGCGCGGCCCGACGGCTCGCTGCACCCGATCCAGCAGGCGATGATGGACGCCCACGGCTTCCAGTGCGCGTTCTGCTCACCCGGCTTCCTGATGAGCGCCGTCGCGCTGCTCGAGGAGAACCCGAATCCGACCACCGCCGAGATCCGCGAGGAACTGAGCGGCAACCTCTGCCGCTGCACCGGCTACCAGTCGATCGTCGCGGGCGTCGAACGCGCCGTCGAGATCATGAAGTCCGAGACGAAGGGAGACGCATCATGACCGTCACCGACCCGGCCCCGACCAACCGGTCCGGCCTCGTCGGCCAGAGCGTGCAAGCGCGTCGAGGACGACCGCCTGCTCACCGGCAACGGCCGGTACGTCGCCGACGTCGCACCCGACGACGTGCTCCACGCGGTGTTCCTCCGCAGCCCGCTGGCGCACGCCCGCATCACGTCGATCGACGTCGAGCGCCGCCCGACGCGCGCCCGGGCGTCGTCGCCGTCTTCACCGGCGCCGACATCGAGGAGCTCACCCATCCGTTCCCGCCGTTCTCGATGCTGCCGGACCTCTACACGCCGCTGTACTACGCGCTGAGCAAGGACACGGTGCGGATGGTCGGCGATCCGGTCGCGATCGTGCATCGCCGAGTCGCGCCACCTCGCCGAGGACGCGATCGAACTGATCGACGTCGACTACGACCCGCTCGACGTCGGTGGCGTCGATCGCCGACGGGCTCGCGTCCGACAAGCCGCAGCTGTGGGAGAAGGCGAACGGCAACGTCCTCTACGACCACGTCGACACGTTCACGACGGCGGCCGGAGCGGAGGCGACGACCTCCGACGTCGATGCGGTCTTCGCCGCCGCCGACCGGGTGATCACCGAGCGGCTCTCGTGCCCGCGCCAGTCGAACCAGCCGATGGAGACCCGCGGCAGCATGGTCGAGGTCGACCCCGACACGGGCCACATGACGATTCACAACGCGACGCAGTCGAGCCACGCGCTCCGGTGGATCGGTGCCGCGCTGACCGGCAAGCAGACGACGCACGAGCGCCGTGAAGGAGATCGTCACCAACAAGCAGCGGCGCGCCGGCGTTCGTCAGCGGCGCGAAGGAGTTCTTCGCGGCCAACGCCGAGGGGCTCAAGTCGCAGGACAACGACGGCATGAAGAGCCAGCTCAAGGCCGACAAGTCGTTCCTCAAGCACGCCAACCTCATCGGCCTCGGCCTGCTCGGCCGGGACCGCTACCCCGACGTGCATCGCCGACGACATCGGTGGCGGGTTCGGGTCGAAGGGCTCGATCGCACGCGAGGACATCGCGCTGATCGCCGCCGCCGGCGAGCTCGGCCGCTCGGTGCACTGGATCGAGGATCGGGTCGAGAACCTGATGGACGGCGGTCAGGCCCGCGAGGAGGACCTCACCGTGTCGATCGCCGTCGACAACGACGGCACGTTCCGCGGGCTCCGCGTCGATCTGGTCGTCGACCAGGGTGCCTACCCGGGGTTCCCGGTCGGCGCGCCGTCGGCGACGCGGATGATGAAGGTGATGTTCCCCGGGTCGTACCACTGGGACGCGTTCGAGATGCGGACGCGCATCGTCGCGACGAACAAGGGCAAGTACGTCGCCTACCGCGGTCCGTGGGCGAACGAGACCTGGGCGCGCGAGCGGATGGTCGACGTGGTGGCGAAGGCGCTGCGGATGTCGCCCGCCGAGCTCCGGCTCAAGAACCTGATCGGCGAGGACCAGATGCCGACGGCGATGATCACCGGGCCGATGATCGACGAGACGATGTCGACCAAGAAGACGCTCGAGCGGGCGCTCGAACTGATCGACGTCGAGCAGTTCGAACGCGATCGGGACGCGGCCGCGGCCGACAACCACTACCTCGGGCTCGGGCATCGCGAGCTACCACGAAGCCGCCCCCGGACCGCCCGGCTACTGGGACTTCATCAGCCCCGGCACCGAGACCCTGCTCGCCGAGCAGGCGCAGGCCACGGTCGAGGCCGACGGCTCGGTCGTCGTCTACACGTCGCAGATGCCGCACGGCCAGAGCCACGAGACGACGTACGGCCAGGTCGTCGCCGACGAGCTGGGCGTGGCGATCGAGGACGTGAAGGTCGTCTTCGGCGACACCCGCCGGACGCCGTTCGGGTTGCTCGGTACCGGCGGCAGCCGCGGCGGGCCGATCGGCGGCGGCGCGCTCAAGTACGCCTCCCGCGAGGTGCGCCAACAGCTGGTCGACGAGGCGGCGAAGATGCTCGAAGCCGACGCCGCCGACATCGAGATCATCGACGGCAACATCCACGTCGCCGGCGTCCCGGCGCGCGGCATCACGTTCGCCGAACTCGCCGCCAACGTCGTCGGCGACACCGACGCCGACACGGCGTTCGACGCGACGTTCGCGCTACGGCGGCAAGGGCGACGGCGGCTGGTCGGTCGCCACCCACGTCTGCATCGTCGACGTCGATCTCGACACCGGCAAGGTCACGTTCCCGCGCTACCTCGTCGTCGAGGACTGCGGCCCGATCATCAACCCGGCGATCGTCGACGGCCAGGTCCGCGGCGGCGTGGCCCAGGGCATCGGCGCGGTGCTGTACGAGAAGGCCACGTACGACGAGGACGCGAACCTCCAGTCGGCCACCTACATGGACTACCTGATCCCGACGTCGATGGAGATCCCCGACATCGAGGTGCACCACATGGAGACGCTGTCGGCCGGCGGCGAGAACGACTTCCGCGGCGTCGGCGAGGGCGGGATGATCGGCGCACCGGCGGCGATCACCAACGCCATCGAGGATGCGCTGTCACCGTTCGGCGCCCGCGTCACGTCGCAGTATCTGCCGCCGACGACGATCCTCGAACTCGCCGGCGTCATCCCCGTCGAGTAGCGGTCAGGCGTCGCCCTCGGGTCAGCGTCAGGCGGTCGAGCCGCCGTCGACGACGAGCACGTGGCCGCTCACGAACTCGGCGAGTCCGCTCACCAGGAACAGCGCCGCACGGGCGATGTGATCGGGCTGGCCGGCCATGCCGACCGGGTTGGCGGCGATCCGCTTGTCGATGTCGATCCCCCCGGCGCGCAACGGCTCGAGCTGCTCCTGTACGCCGGGCGTGTCGATGACGCCAGGTGCGATCGCGTTCACCCGGATCCCACGCGGCCCGAGTTCGTGGGCGAACGCACGCGTCAATGCGATGACCGCCGCCTTCGACGCGCTGTACGCCGAGATGTTCGCGCCGCCGCCCAACCCGGCGATCGAAGCCAGGTTCACGATCGATCCGCCGTCGGACATCCGGTTCGCCGCCTCGCGGGCAACGCTGAACTGCGCACGCACGTTGACGTCGAGCATGCGCGCGACGAAGTCGTCGCTGGCGTCGACCATCGGGCCGGTCGTCGGGAAGATCCCGGCGTTGTTGACCACGATGTCGACCACGCCGTCACCGCCTGCGAGTTCCAGCGCAGCGATCACGGCGTCGGTGTCGGTCACGTCGCACACGACCCCGGTCGCTCCGATGCCCTCCGCCAGGGTCACCACGTCGGGGTCGAGATCACCGACGGTCACGGTCGCACCCGCTTCGACGAGTCGGCGCGCGACCGCTGCGCCGATGCCCCTCGCCCCTCCGGTGACGAATGCGCGTCGGCCGGACAGGTCGACGAGCTCGGAGATGGACGACTCTGGTGCTGGCATCGCATCGACGATACGGAGAGCGGGTTGCGGTCCCGAAGCCGGACGGGCGGCCCCGACCTGCTGGAATGAACGGGATGACGACACTCGACATCACTCCCAGCGGACAGGCGTGCGGCGCCACAGTGCGCGGCGTCGATCTCCGTGCCGTCGACGACGCGGCGATCGCGGCGATCCGTTCGGCCTGGCTCGACCCACAAGGTGCTGGCCTTCCCCGACCAGGAACTGACCGACGACGACCTCGAGACGTTCACGCTCCGATTCGGACCGTTCGGCGACGATCCGTTCTTCGCCTCGATCGACGGACACCCGCACGTCGCGGCGATCATGCGGACCGCCGACGAGACGTCGTCGTTGTTCGCCGAGAACTGGCACGCCGACTGGAGCTTCCAGGAGTTCCCGCCCGACGGCACGTGCCTCTACGGCAAGGTGATCCCGCCGACCGGCGGCGACACGCTCTACGCCGACCAGCAGGCCGCGCTCGCCGCGATGCCCGCCGACCTCCGGGCCCGTATCGACGGACGTCTGGCGATCCACTCGGCCCGCGGCGGCTACGCCCCCGACGGGACCTACGGCGACGACGACACCGCCGAGCGGTCGATGCGGATCCGACCGAGCGCCGACGCGTACGCCACGCAGACGCACCCGTTCATCCGCATCCACCCCGAGACCGGCGCCGAGACGCTCTACTCGACGATCGGCTACATCATCGGGATCGAGGGCATGCCCGACGACGAGGCGCGGCCGCTCCTCGGCGAGCTGTACGCCTGGCAGATCCGCGAGGAGTTCCAGTACCGCCACCGGTGGGAACCGAACATGCTCGTCATGTGGGACAACCGCTGCATCCTGCACCGCGCCACCGGCGGCTACGAGGGCCACGACCGGCTGCTGCACCGCACGACGATCGGGTACAACGCCGCCGTCCGCGCCGCCTGACGTCCGCTTCGCCGTCCGGCGTGCGTCCGTCGCCAGACTGACCGTCATGAGCTCCCCGCCACGCACGGCACCCGAACTGTTCGACATGACCGGCCACGTCGCCGTGATCACCGGCGGCGGTCGCGGGATCGGTGAGGGCATCGCGAGGGCGTTCGCCGAGTCGGGAGCAGCGGTCGTCGTCGCCGCTCGCCGCACCGACGAGATCGAGCAGGTCGCCGCCGACATCCGTGAGGCCGGCGGCCGTGCGATCGCCGTCACGACCGACGTCACCGACGACGACGCGGTCGACGCCCTCGCCCGCGCGGCGATCGACGAGTTCGGCTCGCTCACCGTGTGGGTCAACAACGCCGGCGGATCGCCGATGCGGATGCCGCTCAAGGACCTGCCGCGTGACGAGTGGGACCGCACGATCGCCCTGAACCTCACGGCGGTGTACGTCGGCTCGATGACCGCCGCGCGCTACATCGAGCGGGGTTCGATCATCAACATCTCGTCGGGCGCCGGCACCGGCCCGGTGCCCGGCAGTGCGCACTACGGCGCGGCGAAGGCGGCGACCAACTCGCTGACGTGGACGCTGTCGGCGGAGTTGGCACCGAACATCCGGGTCAACGGCGTCGCGCCGGGCGCGATCCCGACCGAGGTGATGCTGACCGCCGTCGGCAAGACCGAGGACCAACTCGACCAGCTGCTCGACGAGTGGAACATCCCGCTCGGACGACTCGGCACACCGCAGGACATCGGCGCCGCCTGCGTGTACCTCGCATCCGACGCGGCAAGCTGGATGAGCGGGGAGATCCTCCGCGTCGGAGGAGGGGCGAAGCCACGATGAGCGCGATGACGACGACACGCGAGTACACCGACAGCTACGAGGACGTCTCGATGTTCACGCTGTCGGGCGACCGTGAGCAGACCCTGCTCGACAAGCAGACCGAGTGCACCTTCATGTGGACCACTTCGACGGGCGATCCGGTCGGCGTCGTGATGAACTTCGTCCACGCCGACGGCGCGTTCTGGCTGACCTGCACACGGCGCCGCAAGCGGGTCCCGGCCGTCGAGGCCCGCCCGCGCGTCGCAGTGGCGATCAGCAGCCGCGGAACCGACATCGGGATCAGCCAAGCGGTCACGTACAAGGGTGATGCCGAGGTGCTCGACGATCGCGAGACGCTGCGAGTGGATGTACGCGACACTCGCCGCGAAGGTCCGGCCCGGCGACAGCGCCAAACAGGCTGCGTTCGTGCGCATCTCGACTCCCCGGGTCGGGTCGTCATCAAGATCGTCCCCGACGCGCGGATCGGCTTCGACTCCGAGGCCATGTTCGCCAACTCACCCGCCGGCGCCACGACCACCGAGGTCTGACCATCACCAGGGTCTGACCATCCGGGTGTTTCCGTCCGTCCGGGTGTTTCCGTCGACAAATCCACGCGCAAACACCCGATCGGACGGAAACACCCGGATGACGGCGGGTCAGCGCGACGTGGTGTCGGCCGCCCAGTGGATCGCGTTGCTGGATGATCCGTCGATAGGTCGGGTCGGCGTAGGTCTGTGGTCCGTCGCCGAACTGGATGTAGGCGATCGGCGACGGCCCCTCGTGGCGTGTCCAGGCGACGAGGTCGCTCCCGGGCGGGTGATGTCCACCCCTCGTTCGAGAACCGTGTGCCACGCACGGCGAGGTCGGCCGAGTAGAAGCCGTCGTCGACGAAGCGATGGCGGCTGCGCATCAGCGGAGTGACGCTCGCCTCGTCGACCGGGTACAGGTACACCTCGTCGGTGATCTCGAACGAGGCGGGCACACCCGTCGCGATCGGATGCTGCGCATCGAGCACGTCGACGGTGTGCGTGACGTCGTGGCGGTATCCAGAGTCGGGGAGCTCGATGCCGTTCCAGCGGGCCGGGGTGTAGTGGAAGCGGCCACCGATGATCTCGCCGTAGCGGTCCCATCCGGGCCAACCCGCAATCGCGTGATGGAGGAACACCATGCCCTTGCCCGTCGGCGAGCAGGTCGTCGAATGCCTCGGCGTACCCCTCCGGTGGAGTCGGTCGCGCCGGCCGGACCACCCGACCGGTCGAACACCACGCCGGGCATGTCGTACATCACGAACGCATCGAACTCGGCGGCTCGTTCGGGGCGCACGAGGTCGAGCGCTTCGGGATGCTCGACGTGCTCCCACTCGACGTCGTCGAAGGAGTCGAACACCGCGAAGAACGCGTCCGCGTCGAACGGGTGCCCCTTCGTCACCACCGCCACCCGCGGTCATCGCTGACTCACTCGGCGGGCGGGTCGTAGTGGATGCCGGGGATCCCGGCGGCCATCGCCTGGTACCAGTCGGGCCGAGGCACCACGCCCGGATACCCCTCGCCGATGCGCGGCCGGGTGTCGGCGTTCCACGCCTGGTGGATCGGCGGGATCTGGTAGTAGCCGTTGGCGGCGTTCGTGCCACCGTCGACGTTGAGGTCGTGGCCGGTGATGTAGCTCGCCCCGTCGGACGCGAGGAACATCACCGGCGACACGATCTCGTCGAGCTCACCGATCCGGCGCATCGGCGTACGCGAGGCGATCCACTTGTCCATGCCCATGCCTTCGATCGCCGGGCGAACCATCTCGGTGACGATGAATCCGGGCGACACCGAATTGACCCGTACGCCACGATCGGCCCACTCGCAGCCGAGCTGCAGCGTCACGTTGCGCAGGGCGCCCTTGGCCGCGGTGTAGGCGATGATGTTCAGCTCGTTGGCGCCGTGCCCCATGATCGAGCAGATGTTGACGATCGAGCCGCCGCCCGACTCGAGCATGTGCTTGCCGACGTCACGCAGATACATGAACGCGCCGTTGAGGTCGACCGACAGGATCCAGTTCCACGTCTCCATGTCGAACTGCTCGGGCGCCACACCCTTCATGTCGCTGACGCCTGCATTGTTGATCAACACGTCGATCTTGCCGTGCGCCTCGATCGCCCCCGACACGACCCGCGCGACGTCGGCCTCGACCGACACGTCACCGGGGATCACCGTCACCGTGCTCCCCGACTCGCGACACACGGCGGCGACGCCTTCGAGGAGCTCCTCCGATCGAGCCGTGAGGACGAGGTCGGCACCCGCCGTCGCGAACCCGTGCGCGAACCCCTCCCCGAGGCCCATCGACGCCCCGGTGATCAGCACGGTCTTGCCGGTGAAATCCTCTGTGATCTTCATGTCGCTCATCCCTTCAATCTCGTTCATGTAGTCCTGGTAGTAGGTGAGCTTGCCGCCCTGCACCTTGTAGATGCCGACGCCTTCGCGTGCGCCCTTGTTGGTGGTCGCCTCCCAACGCGCCCACGCCGTCTCGTCGTCGCCCGACAGCTCGACCAGACGGAACGACGCACCGGCCTTCTTCATCTCGTCGTTCATCATCTGCATGAAGCCGGCGATCGCGTCACCTCCGACGAAGGTGCCGTACACCGGGTCGATCAGCCGAGCGTCGTCGGCGAACAGCGGACTCAAGGCGGCGTAGTCGCCGTCGTCCTGGATCTCCCAGAACCTCTTGATCGTGTCGTACGCATCTCCTGCCATGGGAGGACCGTAGACGTGCCGGCGCGAGGACGCCGATGCGGAGTACGTCCGCTGAGCGGCGTGCGCCGAGAATCTGCTCAACTGGTGTCATGAGTCGAGAAACCCTGGTCGAACTCACCCGCCGCACGGTGTCGCACGCACGGGCGGGAACCGTCCCGCAGGCTGCCGACATCGCGCAGGTACCCGCCTCGAACTACTACGACCCGCAGCGCTGGGAAGCTGGAGATGGAACGCGTCTTCCGCCGCACGCCGCTGGTGCTCGGGTTCTCCGCGGAGTTCCGCGAGCCGAACTCGTACAAGGCGATCGGAGGTCGCCGGCATGCCCGTGCTGATCGTGCGCGGCGCCGACGGCGAGCTGCGCGCGTTCGTCAACATGTGCAGCCACCGCGGCGCCGTCGTGGTCGAGCCGGGCAGCGGAACGTCGCGCCGGTTCACGTGCCCGTACCACGCGTGGAACTACGACACCGCCGGCAAGTTGGTCGGCATCCTCGATCGCGAGACCTTCGGTGAGATCGACGTCGACTGTCACGGCCTCACGCCGCTGCCGTGCGCCGAGCGCTCGGGCATCGTCTTCGTCAAGCTCGACCCCGGCGGTTCGATGGACATCGACGCGCACCTCTGCGGGTACGACGCGATGCTCGACCATCTCGGCATCGCCGACGCCTGGTTCGTCGGTTCGCAAACGGCCGACGGCCCGAACTGGAAGGTGGCCTACGACGGCTACCTCGACTTCTACCACCTGCCGATCCTGCACAAGAACACGTTCGGGCCCGACTACGCGAACACCGCGATCTACGACGCCTGGGGCCCGCACCAGCGGGTCACGTCACCCGACCATCGGATGCTCGCCATCGGCGAACTCGACGAAGCCGACTGGAACGATCGCCACCTGACCGGCGGCGTGTGGACGATCTTCCCGCACGTGTCGATCGCCGGGTTCGACGTCCGCCTCGAAGGCGTCGAGGGCGGCGGGCGGATGTACATGATCTCGACGCTGTACCCGGGCGCCACACCCGACACGTCGATCACGTACCAGAACTTCCTCGCCACGTTCGAGCCGACCGAGGAGTTCACCGAGGCGATCGCCGCCCAGCGCGAGTTCCTGCTCGGCGTCGTCGTCGACGAGGACTACTTCACCGGCAACCGCATCCAGCGCGCGCTCAAGACCGGGGCGAAGCCGAACGTGATCTTCGGTCGCAACGAAGCCGGCGGTCAGCGCTTCCACGGCTGGGTCGACCGCCTGGTCGCCGCCGAGGACGACGAGTCGTTCGCCAAGCTGTTCGCCAACGCCACCACCGAGTTCCAGCCCTGACTTCGGGCGTCGGCGACGTCCTGCGTCTTCTAGGGTCGCGGCATGGCCGATCGACCTCGATTCCGCATGGGCAGGCTCGACCACGTGCACATCCGTGTTCCGGACCGAGCCGTCGCCGCCGCTTGGTACGCCGACCACCTCGGCTTCGAACCGGTCGGCGGAGTACGACTTCTGGGCAACCGGCTTCCCGGGTGGTCCACTGCAGATCTCCGCCGATGGCGGCCGGACGATGCTGGCGTTGTTCGAAGCCGGCGACGGACACCCGATGGTCGCTCAGGAGACCGGTGTTGCGTTCTCCGTCGATGCCGCGACCTTCGTGTCGTTCGCTCGAACGCTGCCCGGCGAGATCAACACTCCGACTCGGTCGACCGCTCGTCGCCGACGACGTGATCGACTTCGACATGTGCTGGGCGTTCGAACTCGCCGACCCGTGGGGCAACCGCTACGAGCTGAACTGCTACGAGTACGACCGGATCCGAATCGATCTGATCGAAGCGGACGCGGTCACGCCTGTGCGGTACTGGCCGCGGCGAGTTGTACGACGAGCGCCAGGCGAACTGACGACGACAGCCATTCGGAAGTCGGTGACCCGCCCCGGCTGAGCGTGCCCGCTCGGTGATCACGCGGGTCGTTCGGGCGGGAGGAACTGACCGGTGTTCGCCGAGATGCCACCGTCGGCATTGATCACCGCGCCGGTCACCGCCGCGGCCTCGGTGCTGACGAGGAAGCCGAACACCGCTGCCACTTCGTCGGCGGTCGCCCATTGCTGTCGGGCGGTTCGCCGACGCAGCGCCTCGTAGGCGGCCGGCATCTCCTGGAGGCGTTCGGTCATGCCGGTGATCGTCGGACCGGGGCACACGACGTTGACCCGGATGTCCTCGGCACCGAGGTCGAGCGCGGCCGAACGCGCCAGGTTGATCACGGCGGCCTTCGTCGCGTTGTACGCCCACATCGCCGGATCGCCACGTTGGCCCGACGTCGACGCCGTGATCGCGATCGCCCCGCCGCCACGTGCGCGCAGTCGCCGGCGCCGCCGCGCGGATCCCCAGCGCCACGGCGCGCACGTTGACGTCGACGGCGCGGTCGAACTGCTCCATCGGGAGCGACTCGATCGTCCCGCTCATCGAGATGCCGGCGTTGAGCACGACCGCGTCGAGCCCGCCGAACGATTCGACGGCCAGGCTGACGAGTGCGTCGTTCGCATCGGCTGCCGGCGACGTCGGCCGCGGCCGGAACGATGCGATCGACGTCGCGACACCACGCGAGATGCTCGTCGGTCAGGTCGGCCGCCACCACCGAGCCGCCCTCGCGGACGAGCAATTCGGCGACCGCCCGCCCGATTCCGGAGCCGGCTCCGGTGACGATGGCGACGCGACCGGCATGACGTCCCGACGGTGAGGTTTCGTTCGACATCACCTCATGATGACGGTTGCCGAGAGCTCGACGAGCCGGGTCCGAGCGCCACCCGACGACCCCGACCCATGGGGTTTGTGTGACGGATTCCGACGTCGAACGTCGGATGCGGTCACACAAACCCCGGATCGCGGCGACCTCGGTGCGGACTTCCCGAATGGTCGTTCGCCAACTCGGTTGGTGGCAACGGCGTGTGAAAACCTGACGCGATGACCGAGACGATCACCGGGACCAACCGCTCCGCCGGCATCAGCTTCACCGAGCTGCTCGACGACGACACCGGCCCCGTCGACGACATCCTCCGCAACGAGAGCCGGATCGGGCTGCGCGGAGGGCAACACCCGAATCCCGGCCTGGTACTACACCTCGCCCGAGTTCCACGCGCTCGAAGTCGAGAAGCTCTGGAGCCGGGTGTGGCAACTCGCCTGCCTCGAGGACGAGATCCCGAACGTCGGCGACTACCACGTCTACGAGATCGCCGACATGTCGTTCCTGGTCGTGCGCACCGACGACGGGATCAAGGCGTTCCGCAACGCCTGCCTGCACCGGGGCCGGCTGCTCCGCGAGACGAACGGCAAGGGCGCGCGCAACCTGCGCTGCGCGTTCCACGGGTGGGCCTGGAACCTCGACGGGTCGATGAAGGAGATTCCGTGCGAGTGGGATTTCCCGAGCATCCGCAAGGAGGACTACGCGCTTCCCGAGGCGCTCGTCGACACGTGGCAGGGTTTCGTGTTCATCAACCCCGATCGCAACGCCGCACCGCTCGCCGACTTCCTCGGCGACCTCGGCGACCACTTCGCCAAGTGCACGTTCGACCGCCGGTACAAGGCGGCGCACGTCGAGAAGATCATGCGCGTCAACTGGAAGGCGTGCCAGGAAGCGTTCATGGAGAGCTACCACGTGGTGGCCACCCACCCGACGCTGATGGAGGACCTCGGCGACGCCAACTCGCGTTACGACACCTACGAGAACTTCTCGCGGGCGATCTCGCCGCACGCCGTCGAGAGTCCGCACCTCGCGAACATGACGCACTACGAGCGGCTCGAGGACGGCAAGCAGTTCGCCCGCTACCGCCACCCGATGAACGGCCACATCTACGAGCGCGTCCGGCTCGGGCTCGTCCGCGTGATCGACCTCGACGGCCACGAGAGCCACTTCGACGACGAGGCCGCGTGGATCGACGGCCCGATCGTGCAGGCCGACCCGCACCTGTGCAAGTGGATCGGCGGTCCGACCGCGGCGCCGCTGCTCGACGTCCCGCTCACGCTCCCCGACCCACCCGACGGCGTCGAGACCCCGGCCGAGATCCGTGCATGGATCGCTGCACAACGTCGCGACGGCCGCCCGCGAGACGGTCGGCGAGAACGATCGATCCCGACGCCTTCAGCGATGCCGAGGTGCTCGATGCGATGTACTACTCGGTCTTCCCGAACTGGTCGCCGTGGGGCGTGTTCAACACGCTCTTCTATCGCTGGCGCCCGCACGGCAACAATCCCGACGAGTGCATCTTCGAGGTGATGATGTTCCCGGTCGCCCCCGACCCGGACAACAAGCCGGCGCCGGCCGCGGTGCGCCACCTCGGCCCCGACGACGACTGGACGCTCGCCACCGAACTCGGCCCCGCAGCCAAGATCTTCCAGCAGGACTCGATCAACCTGCCCCATGTGCAGACCGGCCTCAAGGCCCAGGAGCAGCAGGAGGTCGATCTTCGCCAACTACAACGAGACGAAGATCCGCCACTTCTGGGAGAACATGTTCCGGTGGCTGGAGATCGGCGAGACGAACGTGTCGGTGACGCCACGCGAGCGATGAGCGGCGACTGATGTTCGGCGCCCCGGTTCAGATCGCGTACGCGACCGACGACGTCCACGCCGCGGCGCGACGCTGGGCCGAGCGGGGGATCGGGCCGTTCTTCGTCATCGAACACATCGCACTCACCGACGTCGAGATCGACGGGACGTCAGCGATCGTTCGACCACTCGTCAGCGTACGGCCAGTGGGGTTCAGTGATGGTCGAGCTGATCCAACAGCACGACCCGGGACCCGACCCGGTCGTCGGGACGTCGGGTATCCACCACGTCGCGTCGTTCGTCGACGACTTCGAGGACGGCCAGCGCAGCACTCACCGCCGACGGGTTCCCGCGTCGCCTGATGGCCGACCACGTCGGGCGGTCAGGCGTTCGCGTTCCACGACGCACGCCCGACGATGGGCCACCTGCTCGAGATCTACGAGCGCACCGATCGCCTCGCCGCGTTCTACGCAATGGTGCGCGACGCGTCGACCGACTGGACCGGCGACCGACCCCGTCCGCGTGCTGTGAGCGTCACGTGATGGGTCTGACCCGTCACGTGACGCGTTACGTGATGGGTCTGACCCGTTACGTGACGCGTCAGCGGGGGATGTCCTTCCAAGCGCCGGTGTCGGCACGGGGCTCACGGGGCAGCCCGAGGACGCGCTCACCGATGATGTTGCGCTGCACCTCGTCGGAGCCGCCGGCGATCCGGTAGCCGGGTGCGCCGAGCACGTGCTCACCCCACTCGTACGTGCCCCACTCACCGGTGTCGGCGACCAGCTTCGGTCCGAGGATGGCGGCGACCGTCTCGGTCATGGTCCGCATGCCCTCGGTCCACAGCAGCTTGCCGAGCGAGCCTTCGGGTCCGGGTGTCCCCGACTTGGCGAGGTCGGCGGCGCGGCGGTTGGTCAACGACTCGACGCGGCCACGGATGTACTGCTGCGTCAGCTTGTCGCGCATCACCGGATCGTCGAGCACATCGGCGTACTGAGCGGTCGCCAGGAGCTTGGTCCAGTTGCCACCCGAGCTGGACCCGTCGGCCCCCGACTCGGAGTGGTCACGCTCGAAGCCGAGCGTCGTCATGGCGACCAGCCAGCCGGCGCCGACGTCGCCGATCCGGAGATCGTCGGGGATCCGTGCGTCGGTGAAGAAGACCTCGCAGAACGACGATCCGCCGCTCATCTGGTGGATCGGGCGCACCTCGACACCGGGGATGTCCATCGGCATCATGAACGCCGTGAGGCCCTTGTGCTTGACGACGTCGGGATCGGTGCGCACGATCAGTTCGCCCCACTGGCTGAACTGGGCTCCCGAGCTCCAGACCTTCTGCCCGTTGATCACCCATTCGTCGCCGTCGCGCTCGGCACGACACGCCAGGCCGGCGAGGTCGGAGCCGGCGCCGGGCTCGCTGAACAGCTGGCAGGCGAGGATGTCGGTGCGGAGCAGGTCGCCGAGGAAGCGTTCGTTGAGCGATTCCGACCCCATCGCCTCGATCGTCGACGCGATCAGGCCGGCGGTCACCCCGATCAGTTCGTGGCGACCGGGCGACACGTACTCGCGCTCGAGCCGACCGTACGCACGCTGGTGTGCACGACTCAGCCCGAGCCCACCCACGGAGGGCGGCCGGGTGATCGCGTGATAGCCGCGCTCGGCCTTCTTCTTGAGCCAGTCGGAGATCCCGCCGATGTACGCCGCCTCGTCGTCGTGGGTCATGTTGTGGAACACGGCGACGTCGAACTCGCCCTCGCCCCACACGAAGTCGCCACCGCGATCGGTGCGCTTCTCGGCGTTCTCGTCGAGCCAGACACGGGCATCGGCGATGAAGTCGTCGACGCTGATGTCGGGGTCCACGAGCGGTCGTTCCTGCGTGTCGGTCACCGAATCGACATTACCGAAACCCTATTCGGAATGTCCCAGTCGGCGGATGACCCGGCCCACCGCGATCCTCGGCGGTCCGACACCCAGCTCCCGACAACCACAGCGCCCCGGCCGAGGCCGATCCGGATCACGAGGTGGGCAGAATCGTGCTCGACACCGAACAGCTCGGCAGCAACCGGTACGTTCACCTGCATGGACTCGACCGACGAGGCCCGGGTCGAACGACGGCTCGGCGATGCACTCGAGCCGGTGATCGGGCAGGTCTACTTCTCGCCGGAGTGCCACGCGGGATACGCCCGCCTCGGGTTCGAGCCGTCCGCGCGTCGGGCCAACGCCGTCGCCCTTCCCGACGGGCCGGCCTACTTCACGAGCCGCGGATCGCTCCTCGGCCAGGCTCGTGGCGAAGTCGTTGCGGCCGCCTTCGGGGTGTTCAACCCGGCGGTCGTGGTCCCGAGTGTGGCCCACGGATGGACCCTGACCGACGCCGACACGATCTGCGCGGCACGCGACATCGGCGCGATCGGGCAACTGGAGCGGATTCTCGGTCCCGATCCCAACGGCCGGGCCCGTGCCACCGAGCTCCTGCTGCGCGCCACCGATCGGCTGCCGGTTGGTGGCCGCCCGCTGGCTGCGGGTGCGAGTGCGCTCGCCGATCCGGACCATCCACTCGGTACGGTCTGGCGGCGCGGCGACCTGCTGCGGGAGTTCCGCGGTGACAGCCACACGGCGGCCTGGGTCGAGGCCGGACTCGACGCGGTCGAGATCGGGCTGCTCACCGAACTCTCGTGGGGGCTCCCGCTCCGCAGTTACGCCCGCACCCGAGCCTGGACCGACGAGGACTTCGACCGGGCAGAAGAACGGTTGCGATCGCTCGGGCTGCTCGCCGACGACGGCGGCTTCACCACGGCCGGGCGGGAGTTCAGGGAACGAATCGAGCAGGCCACCGATGCCCAGATGCGCCCTGTCGTCGACGTGCTCGGCGACGATCTCGACGAACTGATCGCGCTGCTCGCACCGTGGGGTGCAGCCATCCGTGAGGCGGGCGGCTACCTGCAGTCGGGACCTCACGATCTCGCGGTCCGGCACGACTGACGCCTGCGTCGTAGCCGTCGGCCCGACCGCGGGACACTGGTCCGATGATCCGACTCCGCAACCGCTCTGCTCCAACGGCGACCACGACCACCGGTCGCATCCGCGGAACCGCAACGTCCGACGGACGGATCGCGTTCTTCCGCGGTGTCCCGTATGCGGCTCCTCCGGTCGGCGAACTGCGCTGGCGTCCGCCTCGACCGCACGAGCCGTGGTCGGGCGTGCGCAGTTGCACCAAGTTCGGGCCCTACGCCCATCAGCGCAAACTCGTCTTCGAGCAGTTCTTCGATCTGATCATCGCCGGGCTCGGCCTCGGCGCGGTGCGGCGGCGGGCGCTCACGGCCGCAACCAAGTTGGCACGGGTCAAGGAGAGCGAGGACTGCCTGACGTTGAGCGTGAGCGCACCGCGCCACGCAACCGGGCTCCCCGTGATGGTGTGGATCCACGGGGGTGATCACACCGACGGAAGCGGCAGCGAGCCGATGTATCGCAGCGATGTGCTGCCCGAGCGAGGCTGCGTCCTCGTCAGGATCAACTATCGGCTCGGGCTGTTCGGCTTCCTCGCCCATCCGGAGCTGTCTGCGGAGTCCGACGACGGCGTCTCGGGCAACTACGGACTGCTCGACCAGATCGCGGCGCTCGAGTGGGTCCGCGACAACATCGAGCAGTTCGGTGGCGACCCGGACCACGTGACGATCTTCGGCGAATCGGCCGGAGGCGAGGCCGTCCTCAACCTGATGACGTCACCGCGGGCGCGGGGCCTGTTTCACCGGGCGATCGCCCAGAGCCCCGGCGACAGCGGTCGCTGGCTCCACCTCGATCGCCCGATGCTCGACTTCGAGCCCGCGTTGCGCACCGGCGAACGCTTCGCAGAGTTGGCTGGGGGCAGTGGTGCATCGATCGCCGATCTGCGGGCGATCGACGCCGACGAGCTGTCCGAGCTCTACACCGCCCACCCGGAGCTCGGCCGCTCGTTCTATCCGGTCGTCGACGGCATGGTCCTCCCGATGACGCCGATGACGGCCTTCAGTCGCGGCGAGGAGGCGCCCGTTCCGCTCGTCGTCGGCTACAACGCCGACGAGGGCACCCTGCTTGCGCCGTTCATGCATCCGGCGGGTGCTGAATTCGCGGCGCCAGCCGGCGGTGGCGAGGTCCCACCCGACGAGATTCGGGCTGCCTTCGATCGTTCGTATCCGAGCCCCGAACACGTCGACCGGCTGTTCGCCACCTATCCAGGGCTCGGTCTCGGTGACCTCGAGGCGCGCATCGACACACACCGGCGACCACATGTTCGGCGTGCACGTCGACCATGCGTCGCGTCGCCATCGGGCGAACGGCCACCCGGTGTACCGCTACCACTTCCGTGCGGTTCCGGCGTTGCCGGGCCAGACGATCGGGGCGTTCCACGCCGCCGACGTGTTCTACGTCTTCGACACCAGCCTGCCGCTCGTCCCGACCCCCGACGACGCCCATCTCCTGACGCGCGAGATGGGTGACCGATGGTTCGGGTTCGCGGCAACCGGGGTTCCGGACTCACCCGGACGCGCGCCATGGCCGATCTACGAACCCGATGCGCCGGAACAGCTGATCTTCGACCGGCCGCGTTCCGATGTCGCATCGTGCCCGGCCGACGACGGCCTCGACCTCATGCGCGAGCGGATCGAGTGGCTCGACGAACAGAGCCTCAGTCCGGAGGAGGCGCGATGACGATGTCGACGTCGTCGGGCACCATCGGATCGCCAGCGCCAGCTGATCCCTGAGCGGGCTCGTCACCGTGGAAGTAGGCCTCGGTCAACCACTCGCGGAACTCGTCGTCGATCAACTCGGGATCGGCGACGTTGATCACGTGGAAGAACTTGGAGCCGTAGTCGGCGACCTTGCGTGAGAGGCGCCCCGAGTCGAGCCGACGACGCAGCGAGAACCCGACGGCCACCCACTTCGTCTTGACCTCGAGAATGCAGAACGTCGGGCCGTTCTTGAACAGCACCTTCGTGGCGAGCGGGTCGACGATCAACGTTCCGCCGTCGGCCTCACGGTCGACGGCGACGAGGTGCTCGTGGACCCGTTCGAACACCGGACCGATGAAGTCGGGGGAGGCATCGAGGAACTCGTCGACGGTCACCCCGGGCCGGCACATGTGGCCTTGGCCGACCGCACCGAACTGGCGGTGGCAGTCGGGACAGGTCCAGGCGGCCATCGGTCAGAGGGAGATGTCGATGCCGAAGATCTCGCGGAAGCGATCGATGTAGTCGGCGTCGTCCTCCGATCGCACCGAGTTCGATCCAGTCGGCGTCAGTCGATGCGATCGTGCAACGCGGCCATCTCGGCACCGCCCCAGCTCACCGGGTAGCGGAGCTGTGGCTCGATCGGTGGTGATCGCGTGTTCGATCACCCGGCCGACCTCGAACGGATCGGTCGCGTTCGCCACGACCCGCCGCATAGATCTGGAACATCCGTCGGTAGTGCGCCTCGTAGGCGTCGGTCGAGTTCGGCGCATCGATGTTCTTCGCGAAGATCGCCGACTTCGTCACGCCCGGTTCGACGATCGCCACCCGCAGGCCGAACGGCGCCAACTCCTGGGCGAGCCCCTCACTGATCCCCTTCGAGTGCCCACTTCGACGCCACGTACGGGCTCTGTGCGAGCGCTGCGATTCGTCCGACGACCGACGTGACGTTCACGATCGTGCCGCTGCCACGTTCGCGCATCTGCGGGAGCACCGCCTGGATGCAACGCGTCGCGCCGCACAGGTTCACGTTCATCACGTCCATGTACAGCTCGGACGGGCACTCCTCGACGACAGCGTTGCCGCCGACCCCCGCATTGTTCACGAGGTGGTCGACACGTCCCGCCCGGGCGAAGATCTCGTCGAATCCGTTGGCCACGGAGGCGTCGTCGGCGACGTCGGCGACCACCAGGTCGACGTCGACGCCGGCGTCGGCAGCCAGCGTGTTCAGCTTCTCAGCCTTGTCGAAGCGAGCGCACGGTGCCGACCACGTGATGCCCGACTGACGCGAGATGGATCGCTGTCGCGCGACCGATTCCCGAGTTGGCGCCGGTGACGACGGTGACGGGCTGACCGGACGACGGAGCGGGCGACATGGCCGACAGACTAGGGCCGGTCGTCGACGACCGTCGGCGCCGACTCGGGGCTGGTCGTCAGCCGATGATCGAGCCGCGGATGCCGGCCAGCCAGTCGTCGGCGTCGCGCCATCGGCCGCCTGCGTGCTCGCGTGCCGTCTCGGCAGCCTCGCCGGCTGCGGGGTACGAACCGAGGAACTTCACGGCGCCCTGCTTCGCGTGCAGCGAGCGCATCGTGTCGGCCAGCAACTCGTCGGCGACGTGCCCGTCGGCATACATGATGAAGCAGTAGTGGCCGAGACCGCCGTCCTTCGTCGGACGGCTGAACAGGTTCGAGAGGTTGATCTGCCGTGCCGCGAACTCCTGGAGGATCGCGATGAGGCTTCCCGGCTCGTCGGCGCGCTGATAGACCACGAGCGCCGTGCGGTCGTGCCCGGTCGGCGCCGGAACGCCCGCACGGGCGACCATCACGAAGCGGGTCTGGTTGCCGGCATGGTCCGCGATGTCGGCCTCGGCGATCTCGAGGCCGTACACCTCGGCGGCAATCCGCGGTGCGAGCGCGGCAACGTCGGTGCGTTCGGACTGGCTGACCCGGTGGGCTGCGTCGGCCGTGGAGTTGGCAGCGATCAGACTCGGCGTCCGGGAGCCGGTCGCGGAGGTAGCGATGACACTGCGCCGTTGCGACGGGGATCGACAGGATCTCCGTCACTGCCTCGAGCGAACATCCCGGCTTGACGAGCAGGCAGTGCTCGATGTCGATCACGACTTCGTGGGTGATCAACAGGTCGTAGTCGAACGCCAGAGCGTCCTGGGTGAAGTTGACCATGCCCTCGATCGAGTTCTCGATCGGGACGAAACCGGCGTCGACCTCGCCCGCTTCGACGGCGTCGAGCACGTCGGGCACCGTCCGGTACGGCACGTGCTCTGCGACCTGCGCCGATTCGAGGCCGAGCAGTGCCTGCTGAGTGAACGTGCCGAGCGGGCCGAAGAAGCCGATCCGTCGCACGGGAACGGTGGTGGCGGGTGAGCCGTCGTCGTCAGTCATCAGCAACGAGGCTACGCAGTGGCAGGGATCGCACGACGCGACTCGATGTCCACTCAGCCCGCGAGCGCGCTGTCGAGGAAGGCCTTGGTCTCGGCCGCAGTGGCCTGGCCGGCTCGGCGCGCGAGCACGGTGCCGTCGGCGTCGAGCACGACTGCGAACGGGAACGAGGTGCCGCCGTACGCCTTGACAGCGGTCAGCTCCTCGTCATCAGCCATCATGGGCCACGGCCAACCCTTCTCGACGATCCAGTCGCTCGGCGGGTAGTTGTCTTCACCCTCCTGCACGGCGGTGCTGACACCGATGACGTCGAGCCCTTCGGGCAGGTCGCCGGCCTCGATCGAGCGCGATGAGCTCGGGAATCTCGTCGTTGCAGTGCGGGCACCAGTGGGCGAGGAAGACGACGAGCGTCGTGTTGTCGGTCGGCCCGCCGATCGTGATCGGCGTCATGTCGAAACTCTCACCAGAGATCACCGGAGCGACCTGGCCGACCGCGAGGTCCTCGATCGAGCTGTCGAACGGGTCGAGGACATCACCCTCGACGGTGATCGGACCGTTCTGCTGGAGACCTCGAGCGGCGTCGCCGTCCGACGCATCGTCGGTCGACACGGACGCATCGTCGGTCGACACGGACGCACCATCGGTGGGGGCCGCCGAGCTGACGCTCTCGTCGGAGCGGTCGCTGGACACGGCGCCGTCACTCTCAGCGCAGGCGCTGACCGCGAGCGCGGCGGCAGCGAGTCCGACGAGCGCACGGCGGACGATCGGGTCGGGGGGAGTCGGTGGGGTTCACCCCTCCAGTCTGCCGTCTCTGCGCCCTCGACGGGCGGCAGCCGGATACCGTCGCGCGGCGATGAGCGAGTTCGTGGAGACCGACACGGCGGTGCTGCTCGACTTGCGTCGGGTGCGGCGCGAACGTCGCCTCGGCGACACCGAGTGGTTCGATGTGCTCTACCGCGTCTACCTGTTCGCGCTCGTCGGGACGATCGCCGTGGTGTTCGCCTCCGACTCGGTCGACGGGCTGATCGACGAACCGATCGCCACCGACCTGATCTTGGAACGCGGACCCTCGATCGCCGGCGTCGTCGTGGTCCTCGCGTTCGGGATCGGTCTGCGCAACGGCGCCGAGGGCGGCCCGATCTCGGTCGAGTCGGCTGACGTGCGCCACCTCCTGCTCGCACCGATCAGCCGCACGCGAGTGTTGCTGCGGCCGATCACCCAACGGCTGCGTGCAGTGGCGTTCGGGCTCGCGCTCGGGCTCGCCGTCCTCGGACAACTCGTCGCCCGCGAGATCGATGGATCACGAGCCGCGTGGGCGGCGAGCGGCGCGCTGTTCGGCACGCTCGTCGCGGCGTTCTACGTCGGCGCTGCAGTCGTCGCGCATGCACTGCGCCTTCCGCGCACGGCCGCCACGGTGCCGGCGACGATCCTCGTCGCGTGGCAGTCACTCACCGCGTGGCGGATCTGGGACGGCGAAGCAACGGGATGGGAGCGGGTCGGGCCCGGAAATCTCGCCGGGAGCATCCTGTTCTGGGGGATCCGTCAGCGCGGCATCGACCTCGTCGCCGTCGCCGCGGCAGTGCTGCTCGTGGCGTGCGCCCTCACACTGGGAGGGCGACTGCGGCTCCAACCACTCGAACGGCGCGGGCAGCTCGTGTCGCAACTGCGCTTCGCTGCGACCGTGCAGGACATCCGCACCGTGGTCCTGCTCCGACGCCAACTCAGCGCCGAATCGATCAGGGCGACGCCGTGGTTCGGGCGGCCGTCCTCGGGCAGACGAGAGGCGGACGCCGCCGCGCTGCCGCGTCCGTCGGTACGTCCCCGTCGTACGGGGGTCCCGATCGCGAGTCGATTCCCGACGTACGTGTGGCGTCGTGGGATCGCCTCGATCGCTCGGCTCCCACTCAGCCGCCTCGTGCGGATGGTCGGCCTCGCCGCGATCGCCGGCATCGCAGCATCGTTCACGGTCACGTCGTCGTGGTTGTTCCTGATCCTCCTCGTCGGAGCGAGCTTTCTCCTCGGACTCGAAGCGGTCGAGCCGCTCGCCCAGGAAGTCGACCGACCTGACCTGACCGATGGGTTCCCCGAACCCCGCGGTTGGCTGTTCGCGCATCACCTGATCGCTCCGGCAGTGCTCCTGGTCGTCGCCGCGATGATCGGGGCGGCCGCCGCGACGCTGGTCAACGCCGACCACGCAGCCGGGGCGTTCGCGCTCGCGGTCCCGGTCGCATGGGCGGGCGCGATCGGCGCCGTCGTGACGACGGTACGAGACGCTCCCGACCCGCCCGCGCTCGCGAACACCACCCTCACCGGAGCGGACCGTGACGTGGAGAGCCCCTTCTCGATGCCCGAGTTCTCCGGGTTCAGCAACGTCGGGACGGGTGCACTCCCGATCATCTTGAGCGCGATCGCGGCGGGCCCGGTTGCGGCCATGCGAGTCCAGCCCGACCCGTCGACAGTGGGCCGTTCGATCGTCGGTGTGGCACTGTGTCTCGGCGTGATGACGCTCTGGGTGGTGCGACGCGACCATTGGTCGGCCTCGATTCGACGCTTCTTCGCTGCGGGGCGGGCGGCGCCTGGGACGACCGCATGACCGACGCGATCCGGACTCGGGGCCTGACGAAGCGCTACGGCGACCACGATGCAGTTGCACCGATCGACCTGACGATTCCGACCGGCCAGCGGGTGTCGCTCATCGGGCACAACGGCAGTGGCAAGACGACGCTGATCAAGATGCTGACCGGCCTCCTGGATCCGTCGGGCGGGACTGCCACGGTCGCAGGTCACCCTCCGGGCCGCCCCGATGCGCGAGCAGCGCTCTCCTACCTGTCCGACCAACCCGTCTTCTACGACGATCTGACGGTCCGCGAGCACCTCGAGTACGTCGCCCGCCTCCACCACACCGAGGAGTGGGAGACCCATGCCGACTGGCTGATCGAGACCGTCGGCCTGTCGGCGCGAGCCGATGATCTGCCCGCGACGTTCAGCCGTGGGCTGAAACAGAAGGCGGCGATCGCGATCGCGTTCGTCCGTCCCTTCGAGCTGATGTTGATCGACGAGCCGTTCGTCGGTCTGGACCGCGCGGGGCGATCGGCGCTGCTCGACCTCGTTGCGTGGGCTCACGGCGACGGCGCGACGCTGGTGGTCGCAACGCACGAACTCGCCAGTGTGACATCGAGTGACCGACTGATCGCGCTCAGCGATGGCCAAGTGATCTTCGACGGCGACCCGGCGGACGCCGATCCCGGCGCGCTCGCCGACGGGTGGTTCGATCGCGCAGCCCCGGCGGCTGACGAGACCGATGGGTCGACGGGCGAAGACGACGCCGGTTGAGTTCTTCCGGGTACGTCCGCCTCCTACCCCGTCCAGTGGTCTAATCTGAGCGAATGCAGGAGTTTTCATCGGTCACCGCGTCCTCATACGACGCCGAATCACTCGCGCCGATGCTCACCGAGAAGGCCCAGGAGGGCTGGTCTGTGGTCAGCATCGTGTCGGCTGGTACGAACGTCGTCGCCTATCTCACGCGAGGCGCCGTTGCTGAAACTGGCATCGACACAGGCCTCGAGGACGCAGCCGACGCCGCGGCCGACGAATCGTCGGGCGGTGGTGGTGTCCCGTTGGCCGCGGTTGCCGGCGCAGGAGGCCTTGCAGCCGGAGCGGCGGCTGCGAGTGTCACCGACGAGTGGTCCACCGGCGACGATGCGACGGCCGACAGCGCCGCCGTGCCGGCCGATGCCACGGCAATCGCCCCGACGTTGCCCGGCGAGGTTTCCACACCGGAAGCTCCCGCGGTCGAGGCCTCACCAGAGGCTGCCGCCGCCGTCGAAGCCTCCGGCGAGCCCGCCGGGTGGGGCGCTGCCCCCGCGGCCGAACCGGCCGTTCCCGAAGCGGCGACCGTTTCCGAAGCCACTCCCGAGGCGAGCGACGATGCGAGCCCGGGTCTCGGGGCCGTGGTCGGAGATGCCGGCCTGGCAGCCGAAGCTGCAGTCGCAGGTGGTGCAGCCCTCGCAGATGATGCCGCAACCGATGCAGCCGGTGGCATGGTCGACACCGCCGGTGGTCTCGCCGATTCGGCCGGTGATGTCGAAGCCGGAGGCGAGGCCGGAGCCGCAGTGGGCGGCCTTGCCGACACTGCGGCCGACGCAGGCGCCGTTGTCACCGACAGCGTCGGTGATGCAACGAGCGAGACTGCCGATCTCGCCGAGGGCGCTGCGGACGCCGCAAGCGACATCGCGACCGACGCTGGCGTCGGCGTTGTCGACACCGCAGCAGTGGCCACCGAAGCAGGAGCCGACACGGCCGCAGCCGCAACCGAAGAGGCTGCTTCCGGCGTCCCGGCGGGCTGGTACGCCGACCCGTCGGGCCGGTTCGAGCTGCGCTACTGGGACGGCAACGCTTGGACCGAGCACGTCAGCCGCGCCGGCCAGCAGTACACCGATCCGCCCGTCGCCTGATTCCGACGGCGGTCCCCGCTTCGTTGAGAACAGCTGCCGCACCGCCGGCCGCTGGTCTTCGTTTCGAGCAGTGCTCGGTGCCTGGATCGGCCTCCGGTCGTAACCTGATCCCATGGATGTGACCTCCATCGGACACGCAGGGATGCTGATCGAGACGGAGGGCGGATCGATCCTGTGCGACCCGTGGTTCGAGCCCGCGTTCTTCGGCTCGTGGTTCCCCTTCCCGCGGAACGATCAGCTCTCCGCCGACCTGCGCGACCGGATCGAACACGCCGACTTCCTCTACGTCTCCCACCTGCACGGCGACCACCACGACGAGGCCTGGCTCAGCGCGCACCTTCGTCGTGACATCCCGATCCTGCTTCCCGGGTTCCCGACGCGCGAGCAGCAACGCACACTGGCTGCGCTCGGCTTCACCGAGTTCATCCGGACGACCGACACCGTCGAGACCGCGATCGCTCCCGGGTTGAGGATCGCGATCCACATCGAGTCGTCGATCACCGACGGACCGGGCGGCGACTCGGCGCTCGTCGTGATCGCCGACGACGCGATCATGGTCAACCAGAACGACTGCCGCACGACCGACCTCGGGCAGCTCAGGTCCCACGGCCCGGTCGATCTCCACTGGCTGCAGTACTCGGGGGCGATCTGGTACCCGATGGTCTATGAGATGGACGACGCAGCCAAGAAGGCGGCGTGCGACGCCAAGGTCGACGCCCAGTTCGCACGAGCCATGCGGTACGTCGAGAAGATCGGAGCGCGAGCGATCGCACCGAGCGCAGGCCCGCCGTGCTTCCTCGATCCCGACCTGTTCGGCCTGAACGTGATCGACGGATCCGAAGCGAGCATCTTCCCCGACCAGACCGTGTTCCTCGAGATGCTGGACCGCGGGGGTTACCGCGGGATCATGAACATCCCCGGGACGACGATCACCGTCGACGGGTCCCTCGGGGTCACCCACCCCATGCCCGACGCCGACGTCGATGCCATCTTCAGCGAGAAGCAGGTCTACCTCGATCGCTATCAGTCCGATTGGATCGGATGGCTCGACGAGATGAAGGCGGGATGGAACCCGCCGTCGACCGACATGCTCCAGACCCTGAAGTCATGGTGGGAACCGCTGCTCGAGATGGCCCCGACGCTGTGCTCGCAGGTCGGCGCCAACGTCGTCATTCGTGCGTTGGCACCCGCCGACGGCAGTGTCGAACAACTCGACATCGTGGTCGACTTCCCGAACGGCGAGGTGCGTGAGCACGTTGGTGAACCGTTCGCGTTCCGCTTCGACATCGACCGTCGCCTGGTGGAGACCGTCGTCGCGCAGCGCGCCGTCGACTGGTCGAACTCACTCCTGTTGTCGTGTCGGTTCGTGGCGTGGCGGGAGGGTGAGTTCAACGAGTACGTCTACAACTTCTTGAAGTCGCTGTCTCGGGAACGGATGAAGCGGGCCGAAGCAGAGGCGGTGCGCAAGGTGGCACCGCCTGATGCCGAGGCAATGGCCGCCGAGCCCGACATCCAGATCGGCGACCACATCGTCCAGCGCCGATGCCCGCACCGTGATGCCGACCTCGAGGCGTTCGGCGAAATCGACGGTGACGAGTTCGTGTGCACATTGCACGGTTGGCGCTTCGACATCGAGACCGGCACCTGCAAGACCAGCGCCGGCCACCCCCTCCGCATCCGTCGCGCCTGAGTGTTCGTCGGTGCGAGGCACCGACGAACATCTTCCGCGGTGCATGCTGGCGCGTGTCAACCACGTGCCGCGTCAGATTGCTCGCATCCGGTTGTTGCGCGCGTTGTGCTCGACCTCGGCGAGACCGAGCACCTCGAGCACCGGCGGGACGTAGTTGCCGAAACGCCCGCGCAGGCCCTTCTTCATCCCGTACCAGCCACCGACGGGGTTCGACTCGTCACGACCCCATGCCTCAACCGTGTCCGGCTTGGCTTCCTTCTGCTCATCGGCGTTCCCGAGTGGCATCCAGTCGCCGACCTCCGTCAGCATCGCATGCAGGTCCTCGATACAGCTCAGGTGATACCGCAGCTCGGTCGCTCCGACCTGCACCACCAGCGCCGGCGGCTCGGCCTCGGTGTCTCGATACGCCTCGAACTCCGACTTGCCGGGCGGTGTCATCAGGATCCACGGATCGTCCGGAGTACCTGTTCCCTCGATGTCGGCCATGTCTGCTCCTCACGTTGTCGATTCTGCAATACCGTACGTATCCAAAGTTGCCATCTCTTGTCAGGTACGTCTGACTCGTCCAGACTGGAGCGATGCGAGCCGGACGCCTCGTCAGCATGTTGCTGCTACTCGAGCACCGCGGGAGAATGACGGCACGCCAGCTCGCAGACGAACTCGACGTCTCGATGAGGACCATCTTCCGCGATGTCGACGAACTCTCCGGTGCCGGTGTTCCTGTCTATGCGGTGCGGGGCCCGCACGGTGGTTTCGAACTCCTCGACGGGTATCGGAGCGATCTGACTCCACCATCGGAGTGGACGCCTCTGGAGCGCGCACCGCGAAGTCAACGGCGCGCAGCGGTGCGGATCTCGCCTGACGGCCGACATCTCGCCGCCGTGCTCGGCCGACTCCAGCCGCTGCGTCTGCGCCGCGCCAGTCCACCCGACGACGGGGGTTGGCGCCAGGCGACGTTCCGACTCGGCTCACTCGACGCCGCAGCGATGGACATCCTGTCGCTGGGCCCTCATGTCGAAGTCCTCGAACCCGCGCGCTTGCGCGAGCTCGTCGGCGACCTCAGCCACGCCACCGCCGCGCTCTACCCGGAGCATTGAGCGGCCGCGCCGATGCCCGGCGCATCGACGTTCCGGTTGGCTGTCACGGGTTCGAGTCACTTCCGTCACACAATGCCACTAACTTGGACGCATGGCAGCGGTGCTCGACCTCGGGATCGATCTCGATGTTTGGCCGTGGGTCTGGCTCGGCATCGCATCCATCTTCGCGCTGATCGAACTCACGGTCCTCGCCGGGTCGTTTGTCCTGCTCCCGTTCGCGGTTTCGGCATTCTTCGCTTCGCTCGCGGGGTTCTACGACGCCTCGGTCGAGGTTCAGTGGGCGATCTTCTTCTTCGGCGGGGCCGCGCTGTGGGTCGCCTTCTGGAAGTACTCGAAACGCTTCGCCGACGCCAACGCGATGCCGGCCGGCGTCGGCGCCGACCGGCTTGTCGGGATGACTGCGATCGTCACCGCCGACATCGTCCCTTATGACAGCGAGCGGCGCGGTCGCGTCAAGGTGGTCGGCGAAGAGTGGGGCGCGTTGACCGACGGCGACCGCGCACTGAGAACCGGCTCGAAGGTCCGCGTCGCGTCGATGAACGGCACCCGTGTGATGGTCGAAGAAATCGTCCTCTCGCCGCCGACCGAGGCCCCCGTCGAACCACCGGCGGCCTCGCCACCGGCACCGCCCACCACCCCCTCATCGGAGGATTCATGACCCCCATCGCCATCGTTGTCGGCGTCATCGCACTGATCGGACTCGCCGTCCTCGTCGGCGCGGTCAAGATCGTCCGTCCGTATCAACGCGGTCTCGTCGAGCGTCTCGGCAAGTACAAGGCCACCGAAGACCCCGGCCTGCGGCTGATCTTCCCCTTCATCGAGACGATGCAGCTGATCGACATGCGTGAGCAGGTCGTCGACGTCCCTCCGCAGGAGGTCATCACAGCTGACAACGTGGTCGTCTCGGTCGACGCCGTCGTCTACTACGAGGCAACCGACCCCCAGCGCCTGGTCTACAACGTCGCCGACTTCTTCACCGCCATCACGAAGCTCGCCCAGACCAACCTGCGCAACCTGATCGGCGACATGGAACTCGACAAGGCGCTCACGTCGCGAGACACGATCAACACCCAGCTGCGCGAAGTACTCGACGACGCCACCGACAAGTGGGGCGTCCGAGTCGTCCGCGTCGAGATCCAGCGCATCGATCCGCCGCCGGACATCGTGTCGGCCATGCACGCCCAGATGCGCGCCGAGCGCGACCGTCGCGCCACCGTCACCGAGGCGAAGGGCTACCAGGAGGCCGCGATCGCCCGTGCCGACGGTGAGCAGCAGGCTGCCGTGCTTTCCGCACAGGGCCGGAAAGAGGCAGCGGTGCTCGACGCCCAGGGTGATTCCGAGGCGATCCAACTCCGAGCCGTTGCCAACAAGATGCGTTTGCAGTTGCTCGGCGAGGGCGAAGGGGCCGCCGCCAAAGCCCGTCTCACCGGTATCAAGGAGGCCGGAACCGATCACAACGTGTTGACCGTCGAGTACCTCCAGGCGCTCGAACGCATCGGTGACGGACGCGCGACCAAGCTCGTCATCCCCGCCGAGTTCTCGGGCCTGCTCGGCACGGTTGCCGCGTTCGCCGAGACGATCCGACCCGACGACGCCGAGGACGAGGTCCGCCCAAAGGACGGCCTCCCCGTCCCCGATGACGGCGAACGCGTCGAGCTGCCCGAGCCGGACCGGGACGAACTCCGGAGCCGCTGACCCGATGCGCAAGGTCGACGCTCCTCCCGCCGGGTGGTATCCCGATCCTGACGGAACCGACGCGCCTGCGGTGGTGGGACGGTCTCGACTGGACCGACATCAGGCGGGCGCCACCGAGCAGCGCCGAACTCATGGTCGCCGAGGAGAACCGCGAGTTCTTCGACAACAACGCGCTCGTGCCGGTCTCGCAAGCCAACCGCACCGGCGGCGTCGACCAGCAGGATGCGTCGCAGATCATCGCCGAGGTGCGCAACGTCGCGCGCCAGGAGATCGACCGTGCCGCGCAGGAGTTCAGCCACCGGGCCGACACTGCAGTCCGCAGTGTCAGCCCCCTCATCAGCGAGTACACGAACCAGTTCAAGCGGTGGTTTCGGCGGGCCTTGATCATCGCAACATTGGCGGTCATCGCCTATTTCGTCTTCCAGGTGGTTGCCCAGGCCAGCTTCTTCGACTGGCTCGGCGACCGCATCGACAACCTCAACGACGAGTCGATCGCCGGGTGGCCCGAAACCCTCCGCGTCACGTGACGGGTCTCACGTGACGGGTCTGACCCATCACGTGACGCGTGACGTGATGGGTCAGACCCGTTACGTGACGCGGAGGCGGTAGGCGAAGGTGTGCTTGCCGGTCGGGATCTCGTACCGGGGGAGCACGTCCGGGCCGCAGCTGGCGGTGCCGACACCGCGGTGGGCGACGTCGACGTGGACGACGAGGGAGCGGCCCGGCTTCAGGTCGGTTTCGTGGCCCGCGTCGTACAGCGCGGCGTCGGTGAACCTGGTCGCTGAGATGTGCAACGCGACCGGTGCGAGCACGTCGAGGCGCACTCGTCTCGCCGGTCGACGATCGGACGAACTCGAACCAGCGACAGTCGGTGCGGAGCCCGAACTCCTGCGGAACGAGGTACGGCTGGTCGTCGGGCGCTCCCGTCCCACGTGCCGAGCACCGACCCGCGGTTGCGGTCGGGGTAGTTCTCGTCGGGTCCACGACCGAACCAACGCAGGCGATCGAAACCGGCGGGCAGCTCGAACATCGCGCCGACGCGGCCCAGATCACGGAACTCGTCGGGAACCACGATCGTGTGCCGGTGCACGACGCTGCCGTCGTCGCCGACCTCGACACGGTGGCGGTGGTCGACGAGCTCGTCGGCGGGCCGACGGTCGATGCCCGCCCGCTGCCAGTGCCGCAACGCCTTGCCGCCGATCCCGTGGCGCTCGCCGTACTCCGGCATCAGCTTGTAGCCGTCGTTGTCGGTCGGCGCCCGGAAGATCGAAGCCACCGGCGTGATCCCCGAGAGGTCGAGCGTGCCACCCGTCGAGCCGCGGCAGATCCTTCGACGCTGACCCGCTTGGGCGCTCGCAGTTCGACCTGGTCCCAGGCGACGAGGTGACCCTTCGGCGCCCAGTCGGTTGCGGCACGCTGGGCCCAGCACACGCTCAGGTGGGCGTCGGGTTCGGTGGGCAGCGCACACGGCAAGCCGACGGTGACGGTCATGTGCGGGCCGACCTCGACGTCGAGCCGGCCCGAGCCCCGGACCTCGCCGGCCGACCGTGAGCTCCCACGTCGCCTCGAGGTCGGACAGATCGGTGAAGCTCCGCCGGTTGGAGATCGCCAGCTTCGAACGGCCCGCCGCGGCCACGGTCACGGGCCGGTACACCCACTCGACCTCGCGGATCGCCGGATGCGGCACCAGGTCGGCCGACATGATGCCGTCGGCGACGAAGTTGCCGTCGTGGATCGGCTCGCCGAACTGCCCGCCGTACGCGAAGCCGCGTTTGCCGTTGGGCAACGTCGTCGTGATGCCGTGGTCCTTCCACTCCCAGATGAACCCGCCCTGCAGGCCGGGCGTCGAGGTGATCGCATCCCAGTAGTCGGCGAGCGAGCCATTCGAGTTGCCCATCGCGTGGGTGTACTCGCACATGATCAGCGGACGGTCGCCCTGCGGGTTGTTGCCGTAGGCGACGATGTCGTCGATCGTCGGATACATCGGGCAGACGACGTCGGACGAGGCGCGCCCGCCGTCGACCCAGCCGTCGTGGAAGATCGCACCCTCGTAGTGGAGAGGGCGGCTCGGATCGGACGCCCGGACCCAGCCGGCCGCGGCCTCGTGGTTGTCGCCGTGACCCGACTCGTTGCCGAGCGACCACATCACGATCGACGGGTGGTTGCGATCACGCGAGACCATCCGCGCCACCCGTTCGACCCACGCGGGCCGATACGACGGGTCGTTGCAGAGGCTCGTGTTGTAGGCGTGGCTCTCGATGTTCGCCTCGTCGATGACGTAGAGACCGATCTCGTCGGCGAGGTCGAGCAGCCGCGGGTCGTTCGGATAGTGCGACGTCCGCACGGCCGTGATGTTGTGGCGACGCATCGCGAGCAGGTCGTCGCGCATGTCGTCGACGGTGACGGCCTTGCCCCGGACCGGGTGGTGGTCGTGGCGGTTGACGCCGAAGAACCAGACGGGTTGCCCGTTGACCTTGAACTGCCGCTCGGCGATCTCGATCGATCGGAAGCCGACGAGTTGGGTGTGGACCTCGGCGACCTCGCCGTCGGGGTCGATCAGCTCGACGAGGACGCGGTGCCGTGTCGGCGACTCGGCCGACCACGGCTCGATGTCGGGCAGGTCGAAGCTCGCGTCGACGTGATGACCGCTGAAGAGGTACGGCGTGGCGAACGAGTGGGGCACCGCGTCGGTGACCGGCTTCGCGAGGCGCTTCTTGGCCAGCGTCTCGATCGTGGTCCGGACCTTCCAGCCGGGGCCGGGCGGCGTGGCGCCGCCGACGGTCGAGCGCACCGTGAGGGTGCCGCCGCCGGAGATGTGGTTGTACGTGGCGTCGCAGTCGACGGCCGTGATGCTCGTGGTGGCGCGGGCTTCGATGCGCACCTCGCGGTGGAGGCCGCCCATCCACCACTGGTCCTGATCCTCGACGTAGCTGTGAGCACTCCACTTGACGACGACGATTGCGATCTCGTTGCGTCCGGCGATCGACGTGGTCGGTGATGTCGTACTCGCTCGCGAGTCGGCTGTCGGTCCCGTAGCCGGCGAACTCACCGTTGACGTAGAGCGCGTGCACGCTCTCGGCGCCACCGATGTGGAGCACGATGCGCCGCCCGATCCAGCGCTTGGGGACCGTGACGTCGCGCCGGTAGACGCCGGTCGGATTGCGGTCGGGCAGGTTCGGCGGCGGCCCGTCGAAGGGCATCTGCACGTTGGTGTACTGCGGCAGGTCGGGGTCACCGTTCTGGTCGACCACGTTCTGCACGGTCCAGTTGCCCGGGACCGCGACCTTCGTCCAGCGGCGGCCGTCGGCGGTTTGGTGATCGCCGTCGCCGGGACGTTGTCGGGGTGGTCGAAGAGCCGGAACTTCCAGCGGCCGTCGAGGGAGTGCACCCACGGCGTGGGTGCGGTGTCGAGCGGATCGGCAGCTCGGGCAGTCGGCGATCGACTCGTGAGCGGTCGACGGTGGCGCCATCGGCATCCGACCGATCGACGTGATCGCCGGATCGGTCCACGGTCGTACATCGCCGATGACGGGAAGCATCCACCCATCGTGCCAGGCACAACCGAGCCCCAACGCAATCGACAACCACGTGCGGCCTTCCAGCCGGAAAGCAGGGAGCGGAAAGCAGGAAAGTGAACCGCCCCAGCGAGTCAGCCAGCAGCAAGCCGCGAGTCAGGTCTCCTGACCGGGATCAGATTTTCGAGTCGCAAGGACGCATGAGCCCGAGTTGCCCCAGGGCAACGAGCGGCGAGGGGTGACGCAGCGAGACGGACAAGCTGGCCCGGTCAGGCGCCGTCGTGGACCCAGACGGAGGTATCGAGCGGCATGATGCCCGAGTCCCAGATCCAGTCCATGGCGGGAACGCTCACCCGGACGCAGCCGTGCGACGCGGGGTAGTTCGGGATGCTGCTCGACCCGTGCACGGCGACGCCACCGACGAAGTACTTCGGTCGGTAGATGCGTCCCGAGGTCGCCTTCCCACCAGCCTTCGACGCGCTGACGGTTGACCTCGTGGAGGCCGCTCGGCGTGAGCGACACGCCGGAGATCGTCTCGCCCGGGGTGTTCTGGTCGGCTTCGGTGTATTCCTGGCCGTTGCCGGTCGACACGTTGAGCACCCACTCGGTGACGCCGTCGATCACGAAGAACAGCACCTGCTTGCTCTTGTCGATCTCGACGAGCGTGCCGGAGTTGGCGCGGGCATGCGGGCGCACGGTCTCGACGCTGAGCGCCTGCGCGGTCTGCTCGTCGACGCGACCGCTCGGGTCGTCGAAGCCCATGTACTTCTGGAACGCCATCACGGCCTGCGTGGTGGTGAGTGCCGTAGTCGCCGTCGGCACCGTTGCAGCCAGAAGCCGAGCTCGAAGAGCCGAACCTGGACTCGCGCTGCTTCGGATCCACTCGAGCTGCCGATCGCCTGCAGCGGCACGTCGAGCGGGGCGACAGTGCGAATCGTGTCGGGGATCGTCGGGGGCGGCGGGAGGGTGGTCGTCGTGGTGGTGGTGGTCGTCGTGGTGGTCGTCGACGTCGTGGTCGGGGCCGCAGTGGTGGTGGGCGCGATCGTGGTCGTCGGCGCCAGCGCTTCGGGGGCGGCGGATGCGCCGTCACCGCCGGTGTTGCCGCCGGTCATCGCCGAAGAACAACCCACGAGCGCGGCGAGTCCGAACACGACTCCGCATCCGATCATCGCCTTTCGGCGTTCGTCCATGGCCACGGCTGGCGATGTTATCGGCAGAGCATGGACGCGACCGGGCATTCCCCTCGAAAAACTGGTGTTCACCGGCCGTTTCGAAGTGTGAACGCCGCCGGTGCGTCCGGTTCGGGCGAGTACACCACCTCGCCGGGCGTGATCGCACCGATCGCGAAGCCCGACGCGATGATCGCTGAGCAGGGACGACACGTCCGACGACGCGATCGACCTCGCAACCGAACGAGCGCAGCAACTCGGCCACGACAACGCTCGGTCGGCGCCCCTGCATCGCGGAGTTCGGCGAGGGTCACCGACCCGTGACGCTTCGAGAGTCGTTCGCCGTCGTCGCCCATCACGAGCGGCACGTGGCCGTAGGTCGGCGTCGGCAGGCCGAGCAGCCGCTGCAGCTGGATCTGGCGTGGCGTGGAGCTGAGCAGGTCGTCGCCGCGAACCACCTGGGTGACACCCTGCAGCGCATCGTCGACGACGACGGCGAGGTTGTAGGCGGGCACGCCGTCGTTGCGTTGGAGCACGACGTCATCGACACCGCCTGACCGCAGGGCCGGCGACGAGATCGGTGAACTCGATCAACGACGGCGCCGCACCCATCGACTCCTCGGCGCGCAGTCGGATCGCAGGTGGGCGACCCGTCGTCGAGATACCGCTGTCGACGGGCGGCGGTGAGCGTTCGGCACGTGCCGGGGTACGAGCCGGGTGGGAGATGCGGTGCACTCGGCGAGTTCTCGATCTCGGCACGAACCTCGCGGCGCGAACAGAAGCACTCGTAGACGAGGTCGCGGGAGCGAAGCATGGCGAGCGCGTCGCGGTACAGGTCGAACCGCTCGCTCTGGCGGACGACGTCGCCCGACCAGTCGACGCCGATGGCGGCGAGATCGGCCAGCTGTGTCGCCTCGTGCTCCGGGGCGGCCTGCACCCGGTCGAGGTCCTCCATCCGGACGATGAAATCGAGACCGGTCGAGCGCGCCGCCAGCCACGCGAGGAGCGCCGTGCGCAGGTTGCCCAGATGCAGCGTGCCGGTTGGAGATGGCGCGAAGCGGCCGCTCATGTGAGCATTCTCACCATGTCGTCGCACGTCACGCCAACGACGCGCCCCACCGGGCGGCCGCCGCAAGGTGGTGCGCACGACGTCGCCGACCGGGTCGGGCAGTCGGCTGGACCGGCGGTCGCGCATGGACGTGATCCTCGCACGGGACGGCACCACCTGCGTGTGGTGCGGACGGGAGGTCGGCGTCGGACTCGTGGAGGCGACCACCGAACACGTCGTGCCGCGCATCAAGGGTGGGCCGAGCTGGTTGGAGAACGAGGTGGCGGCGTGTCGACGCTGCAACGGGCGACGCGGGCATCGCACGCCCGAGCGAGTGGGCCGACGAGTGTGACGGACTCGGATGGCCGCCGGACCGGGAGCGGCTGATCCGCGTGCTGGCGTCGCTCCAGGCGAAGATCGCCGAGCGCGGCGGCCAACGGCGAGCACGCCCGTACGTGGCGTCCCAACTCCGTCGCCTGTCGGGAACGCGGCGCCGGTGACATCGCCGAGACGATCGGGGCGAACAGGAACGATCGGTAACTCGGTGTCCCGTCTCGTACAGTCATGGTGATGCGTTGCCATGTCTGCAACGTCGCGGTGGGCGACGGACAACGGTTCTGTCACGAGTGTGGAGAGTCGCTCGACGGTGTGACGAACCCGACCGAGCCACTCGACGTCGTCCCCGCCGCCACAGCCGTCACCGCTCCCCGACGCGGAGAAGCCGACGATCGAGAACGCCGAACTCGACGACAACGAGGTCCCCGAGGACGGGGCTCCGCGGTCGAGCGAGACCCTCGAACCACCGGCGATCGACGAGCCGGCAGGCCCCGGTCCGAGTGACGCCGGGCTGTGGGCGGACGATCCGCCGCCGCCCGCCACCGACGCTCGATTCGCTCCGCCAGCCCAGGCCGCTCCACCCGCCGACCCGATCGCGCTGACACCGACCGAGGCGATCGGAGCCGTGGGAGGCGCTGCAGCCGGCGTCGATGCGGCGCTCGCTCAGCAGACGGACCGGGTGTATTCGCCGACCGCGGCGCCCACCCCGTCGACACCCGCCCACGAGCAGACGACGACGATGGCTGCGACCACCGGGCCTGCGGTTCGCGGGCTCGGCGACACCGACGAGTTGCCCGGTCACCCCGCAATGGCTCCGGTCTTCGATGGCGTCGACGACGTCGGGGAGTACACCGTCCCGCCGTCGGAGGGGTTCCGGCTCCGCGCCGTCGTTCGTCTTCGGGTTCCTCGCGATGGTGGCAACGCTGATGGCCAGCGTCGCGGACATGATCGACATCCGTACGAGCCGCCCGGTCGACGGGATCGGTGTCGGGATCCGGACGCTCGAGGACTTCGGGACGAACCTGCCCGTCGCCGGGTTCGTCGGTGCAGCCGCGTTGCTGATCGGCGGTCTGCTGAGCTGTTTCGGACTGCGTTCCGGCGCAGGTATCGCCGGTGGTGCGGGCCTCGCGTTGGCGGGCTGGTCGGCGATGACGATCGGCTTGGTCGAGGTACCGATCCACAGCGCCGAGGGCATCACGCGGAACGCCGGAACCGACATCAACGGCTTCACCCTTGCGATCACGCGCGACCTCGGATATTTCCTGATCCTGGCGATCGGCGTGCTCGGGATCATCACGTTCCTCACCACGCTTCGCATGGCCGGAACAGGTGGCCGCCCCGGCCTCAACCCCTGGGTCGCTGCAGTCGGTGCGCTCGGCGCCGTGATCCTCGCCGCGGGGCCATTGATCCCGTTGGGCGAGGCGACCGTCGATCTCAACCTCGGTTTCGTCGGGCTGCCGTCGGCGTTCTTCGCGGGCCGACTCGTGCTGCTGAGCCTGATCGCGTTCACGGGCATCGTCGGTTTCCTGTCGGTGCGCACCTACGGACTCGGCCTCGCGGCCGGAGGCTTGGCGATCGTCACCTGGTTGTGGGCCACCTCGCTCGCCGAGGTCGGCGCCGAGCCGGTCAGCGTCGCCGTCGGCAACCTCGGGACGGTCGACACGACACCGCACGCGGTCACGACCGTCGGGTTGGCACTGTCGCTCGCGATGCTCGCCGCCGCGTCGGCCCTCGCAATCGTCACCCGCCCGCGCCGCTGAACGGACCGTGCGGCGTCAGGTGGCAAGACGCGACAGAACCCCGGCCGAAACCGAGGTTCATCGTGCGCGAGGGGGGACTTGAACCCCCACGCCCTTTCGGACACCAGCACCTGAAGCTGGCGCGTCTGCCATTCCGCCACTCGCGCAAGTGGAGGTTGGAACGCTAGCGCCCCAGCGCAGCGTTGCCCACCAGGTTTGCTCCCGCCCGGCTCCTCGGTTTGTGTAACCGAATCCGACGCTCGGCGTCACATTCGGTTACACAAATCCGGGACCTCGCTTCCCGTTCACGGTTCTGACGACCCCGTGAGGTGGTGTGCCCACCTCGGCCCACACCAGACCACGGCAACGCGGTCGATCGCGTCCGATCTACCATCGCACGATGCGCCGCGCACTGCCGATGCTCACGACCGCCGCACTGGTGGTCGGAGCCTGCTCGGGCGGCAATGACGACACGGCCGATTCGACGGTCGTTTCGCCCGACACGGTCGCGACGACGTCCACGGTGTCGGTGCCTGCGACCGAGGCTCCGACCACCATCACCGAGACCACGACGAGCGAAGCCCCGACCACCACGATCGACGAGGCCGCCGTCCTCGCCGAAGCCGAAGCCGCCTACCTCGAAGCCTTCGAGGTCGGCAAGCGAGATCATCCGCAATCCCCGACGATCCGGACAACGAAGCGCTGCTGCGACAACACTTCACAGGCCCCAATCTCGAGGAAGCACTAGAGAACCTCGCTCGCGCCAACGACGGCAACTTCGTCGCAAAGGAGAACGACGAGAATCCATCGTTTGCGACCGTCGTGGAACCGGCTGAGTTCGTCGATGGCGGAAGCAACGCAGTCGCTTCGCGTGACGGTCTGCGAGTTCAACAGCGATCGGATCTACGAAGTCGGGACCGCTCCCGACGGTGGAGACTCGCTGCGACGCGACGACCCGGTGTCGCTCCTGTTCGCAGTACGCATGGAGCTCGTGGACGGACGCTGGAAGTCGTCTAGTCGGGGCGATGTCCGAAGAGATCCTCGACGAGGTCGAGCGATGCTCCGAGCGTCGTCTTAGCTGCCGCTGCGATCGGTAGCCATCGCCGCTGAGTCCCCTGTCGGGTCTGTTGCGACCGGCGCAGACAGATCAGGCGCCCTCCCGGGACACTCGACTAACAACGGCGGCGACGATTCGATCCGCTCCGACCTTCGGTGGCGGGACTGGCGACGATGGGACGATCGAGGCTGGCGTGAACACGGGGCCGTCGGGCGGGGGTGGAATGCTTCGCCGGGGCCGGCGTCGTATCGGCCGACGTGTACGTGGGTGCCGGCGAACATCACCAACACCGCAGGCACCGGCGCCGTCGGCAACACCTCCGACGACGGGTCGCAGATCGAGAACGCGAGCGGCGACCGCGGCTGGCTGCGGGTGTGCGGCGACGGCGAACCCGAGTTCGTCTGGCTGCCGCCGGCGGTCGATCCGATCAACCTGGTGCCGGGAGCCGCGGCCCGCGCCCGCGCCCGGTTGCCACTCCCCGTCCCGAACATGAGCCCGGCGCGCGAGATCGGCTCCGTGGTCAACCTCGGCTTGTGGTTCGCCATCGACGATCCCGGCGTCACCACGGCCCGCGCCACGCTCGGCACCGCATGGGCGCAGGCGCAGGGCCGCTTCGACAGCGTCAGCATCGACCCCGGCGACGGTTCGGCCCCGATCACGTGCGACGGTTTCGGGACGCCCTACCCCGAAGGCAGCAACGATCCCGCCGAAGGGCCGTGCGGGCACACCTATCTCCAACGCACGCCCGACGATCAACCGCACCAAATGACGTACACGATCACCTACGACCTCACGTGGAGTACCAGCGACGGCCGGTCGGGCAGCCTCGGCTCGTTCGACCGGTCGGTCACCTTCGACTACGACATCGACGAGATCCAGACCGTCGGCACCAGCTGACGCCCGACACTTCGTTTCTGGGTCGTGATCGACCCGGATGCCGGGTCGATCACGACCCAGAAACGAGAAGGGGACGGAAACACCCGAACGAAAGCCAACACGGACGGGGTCTCCAGGGGAGATCGACCCACGCACACGCCGCCGGTCAGCGGGGTCCGGCAAGTAGCGTCTGAACCCACCTATGGGATTGCAGTCACTGGAGCACCGTTTGGAGCGTATGGTCGAGGGCGTGTTCCGACGTTCCCGCGGGTCCATCCGCCCCATCGAGCTCGGTCGTCGCCTCGTGCGCGAGATGGACGACAACCGCACGGTCGACGTGAAGGGCCGCCGCATGGTCCCCAACGACTTCACGGTGCTGCTCAGCCCCGCCGACCACGCCGAGCTTCAACGAGATCGAAACGGCCCTCACGACCGAGCTCGCCGAAGCCGCCCGCGAGTACGCCCGTGAAGAGGCGTACCACTTCATCGGGCCGGTCCACGTGGGCCTGACCGTCGACAACAGCTTGAAGACCGGCCGCTTCGGCATCGTGTCCCAGCTCAAGCAGGCCCCTGGTGGTGTCGGTGCCGGATCGCTGGTCCTCCCATCCGGCCAGCGGGTCGGCCTCGGCGAACACACCACCACCGTCGGCCGGCTGCCCGAGAGCACGATCACGATCGACGACGGCAACGTCAGCCGCGAGCACGCCCGCATCGCGCCGGGCGCGAACGGGTACATCGTGACCGACCTCGGCTCGACGAACGGCACCCTCGTCAACGGCATCCGCATCGTCGGACAGCAACTCCTCGCCGACGGCGACATCGTCAGTTTCGGTTCCACCCACCTGCGCTTCGAGGCGTCCTGACCTCAGCCCTCGCGGCGGTGACGATTGCATGAGCGACCAGGTCCTCAACATCCTCAAATTGAGCCTCCTCGGGCTCGTCTATCTCTTCTTCGCCCGCGTCCTCTGGGCCGTGTGGAGCGAGGTCAAGACCCCCCGGGGCACGACCGGTCGCCCGCATCCAGCAGCAGCAACCCGTCGCCCAGCCGATCGGCAGCCGCGCCGCAGGCACGACCCGCCACGGCCGCTGCCCCACGCAAGCCCGCCAAGGGACGCGGCGGGCGCGCCGGGCGGCTCGTGATCCTCGAACCGAGACATCGTCGTGGGATGACGATCGCGCTCGCCGGCGAGATCACCCTCGGGCGTGACGAGAACTGCACGATCTCGATCCAGGACGACACGTACGTGTCGAACCTGCATCTCCGGATCTACGACTACGACGGTCAACCGATGATCGAAGACCTCGGGTCGACCAACGGCACGTTCCACAACGGCACGAAGATGCACGGTACGAAGCTGCTCCAACCCGGCGACCGCATCCAGGTCGGCACGACCGTGATCGAGGCGCAATGACCTGCCCGATCTCGCTCGCGACAGCGGAGCTCGCCGCTGCGCCGACCGCCCCGGCGCCCGACACACCTCCGACGGACGGATCGAATGGCTGAACTCACATGGGGTGCAGGTACGCACCCGGGGCAGATTCGGCCCGACAACGAAGACAACCTGTACGCGTCGACAGGGCGTCTACGTCGTCGCGGACGGCATGGGCGGTCACGAGGCCGGTGAGGTGGCGAGCCAAATCGCCGTGCAGCGCATCCGCGAGACCCTCGCCGACGAGGAAGCGGCCCCGACCGCCGAGCGTGTCGTCGAGGCGATCTCGAGTGCGAACGGTGACATCTTCCGCGCCGCGATCGCCAACCCGGGTCAGGCCGGCATGGGCACCACCGTCACCGTGATCGCGATCATCGAGGACCCGATGGCCGGCCGCGGCGAACCAAACATCGACGACAACGACCCGATCGAACCTCGACCGGGTCACCCCGATCGTCCCGAAGCGAACAACCCGAAGCCCTCGTGCTCGCCAACGTCGGCGACTCGCGCACCTACCTGCTGCGCCACGGTCGTCTCCGACGTGTCACGATCGACCACAGCTACGTGCAGGAACTCGTGTCGACCGGCCACATCACCGACGACGAGGCGCGTACGCACCCGCGTCGCAACATCATCACCCGTGCCCTCGGCATCGAACCCGATGTGAAGGTCGACTGGTGGACACTTCCGCTCGTGCGCGGTGACCGGTTCCTGCTGTGCAGCGACGGTCTCGTCGACGAAGTCGCGGACGCCGACATCGTGGCAACGCTCCTCGAACACGACGACCCGCAGGAGGCGGCCGACTCACTCGATCGCGCAGGCGAACGAAGCCGGCGGACGCGACAACGTGACCGTCATCGTCGCTCGATGTTCTCGACGGAGACGATCCGCCGGACCCGACACAGGAGACTCGACCTCACCCCCATCTGGGCCGACGATCCCGCCGTGACCCTCGATGACATCGAACGGATCGAGGCCGGGAACCTCGACGGGTCGAGCGCGGACCCGACCGAGGAGGTCGCCGTCACGGCCGGGCGGCGGCAACGGCGGCGCGATCGGCGAGCGGCGAAGGAGCGGGCCGCACGCACCGGCGGCCGTCGCCACAACCACGGTCGTCACACCGCGGCCGAGCACCCCGGACGAACCCGCCGACGACGCCGACGACGACGAGCGACAGCGATACGGCCGATTCCGACGACACGCCGGCACCGAAGAAGAAGCGACGGCTCGCGAAGGCGATCGGGATCTTCGTGCTCCTCGCCGCTCCTGGTCACCGCCTTCGTGTCGACCGCTGCGTGGGCGCGCCGCGGGTTCTTCGTCGAGTTCAACAACACCGACCAGGTCGTGCTCTACCAGGGCCGACCCGGTGGCTTCCTCTGGATCGACCCGACGGTGGAGGCGACCGGCGCGGCCACCCGTGACGAACTCACCGACGCGAGCGTCGCCCTCGTCGAGGCCCGGCCGACGTTCTCGAGCCTGAGCGATGCGACCCTCGTTCATCCGCGGCCTCACCATGGTCGAAGCCGACGCACGCGCGGCGCCGACGACGTACGCCCCGACGACCACGCTGACGACCGCCGCGCGGGTCCCCGTGACCGACACGCTCGAGTCCGATCTCGAGCCGACCCGGCTCAGCCGCCGCGAGCGGCGAGCCGCGGCCCCGCTGGCCTACCGGCGACGCAACGCCGAGCTGACCCTGATCATCATGGCGGCGGCGATCACCGCCATCGCCTACACGCTCGCCTCGCTCGGCTCGAACGCCGAGATCCCCCCGGCATCTTCGGTTTCGTCGCGTTCCTGCTCGGGCTGATGCTCGTCGCTCACTTCGTCGTCCGCAAGTTCGCCACCGGTGCCGACGCCACGCTGCTCCCGCTCGCGGCGCTCCTGCACGGCATCGGTTTCGTGATGATCACGCGGCTCGACGACGAACTCGCCGGTCTGCAGTCGCTGTGGAGCCTGCTGGGGGTCGGCGTGTTCTGCGCGGTGCTGATCATCGTCCAGCGCGCGATCGATCTCGCGCGCTACCGGTGGCTCCTGTTCTTCGCCGGTGCCGGCGGCCTGCTGCTGCCCGCTCGTGCCGGGGCTCGGCGTCAGCATCAACGGCGCCCGCATCTGGGTCAGCCTCGGACCGATCAACTTCCAGCCCGGCGAGTTCGCGAAGATCGCCCTCGCCATCTTCTTCGCGGCCTACTTCGCCGAGAACCGAGAGCTGATCGCCGCCAAGACGTGGAAGGTCGGCCCGATCCGGCTTCCCGAACCGCGGTTCATCCTGCCCGTGCTCGTCGCATGGGGGTTCGCGGTCGTGGTGATGGTCGGCCAACGCGACCTCGGGTCGTCGCTGCTGTTCTTCACGCTTGTTCGTGGTGATGATCTGGGTGGCCACCGAACGGGTCGGCTGGCTGCTGCTCGGCGCCGTGCTGTTCGCGGGCGCCGCCTCGTTCTCGTGGTCACAGTTCGGCCACGTCCAGACCCGCGTCGACATCTGGATCGACCCGTGGTCCGACTCGCTCGGGCGCGGCTACCAGATCGTCCAGTCGCTGTTCGGCCTCGCCGACGGCGGCATCACCGGCACGGGCCTCGGGCGCGGCAACCCGAACCAGGTGCCCGAGGCGCAGAACGACTTCATCTTCGCGGCGATCGGCGAGGAACTCGGCCTGGTCGGCGGCGACGGCGATCCTCATGTCGTACCTGCTGATCGTCGGGCGCCGGACTGCGCACCGCGCTGCGCACCGAGCGCACGTTCGAGAAGCTGCTCGCCGTCGGGCTCACGACGATCGTCGGCGTCCAGGCGTTCATCATCATCGGCGGCGTGATCAAGCTCGTCCCGCTGACCGGCATCACGCTTGCCGTTCGTCAGCTACGGCGGCTCGTCGCTCGTGTCGAACTACATCCTGCTCGCGCTCCTCATCCGCGTCTCCGACTCCGCCGCGCGACGACTCGGCGAGGTGCCCGACGAGCCGACCCCCAGCGAGCGGTGGGCGGCATGGCAGCTGCGTCGACAGGTCCGCCGGGACCGCAAGCGGGCTGCGGCCCACGCGGGCGGCACCGGATGAACCGCCAGATCCGTCAGCTCGCCGTCGGCTTGATGGCCTGCTACGTCGTGCTGTTCGCAACGCTCAACTACTGGCAGGTCGCGCAGGAGGAGGAGCTCAACGCGAACGTCGAGAACACGCGCGCGGTCCGACGCGAGTTCAACAAGCCGCGCGGCGACGATCATCAGCGCCGACGGCGTCGTCGCAGCGACGTCCACATCCGAACCCCGAACCCGATGCCGAGTTCGACCGCATCCGCGAGCTATCCGACCGGCGACCTGCTGTCGAATGTCACCGGGTACTTCACGCTGAACTTCGGGTCGACCCAGGTCGAGCGGGTGTACGGCGACGTGCTCACCGGCAACACGACCGAGCAGCAGGTGCGCGCGCTCGGCGACATCCTGTCGAGCGACATCGACAACTCTGGGTCGGTGCAGTTGGCGGTCCGCCACGATCTGCAGCAGGTCGCCAAGTTCGCGCTCGGCGGTCGCACGGGTTCGGTCGTCGTGATCGACATCCAGACCGGCGCCGTGCGTGCGATGTACAGCAACCCGACCTACGACCCGAACACGTTCGTGACACTGCCGTTCGAGGACGCGCAGGAGGCGATCGTCGACTTGCAGGACGCACCCGGCAATCCGCTGCTCGCCGGCGCCTACCAGCAGCGGTTCATGCCAGGCTCGACGTTCAAGGTGATCACGACCGGGATCGGCCTCGAAGCCGGGGTGATCGACCGCACGACCGAGTTCGTCCGCGAGTCGCGAGTGGGTTCCGCCGCAGACCACCGACCCGATCCAGAACTACCGCGGCTCGACCTGCGGCGGCGACCTGCCCGAGGTGTTCCGCCGAAGCTGCAACATCCCGTTCGCGCAGACGGCGATCAACCTCGGCCCCGACCGGATGGTCGCGGGCATCGAGGCGTGGGGCATCGGCGAGGAACTCCCGATCGACCTCCCGGGGGCCGCAGCGAGCACGTTCGGCGACACCAGCAACCTCGACCAGCAACTGCCGCTGCTCGGCATCCGCGGGTTCGGCCAGAACGACGACCAGATGGTGCCACTGCACATGGCGATGGTCGCCGGCACGGTGGCGAACGGCGGTCGGATGATGACGCCGTACGTCGTCGAGGCCACCTACGACCACGACGGTCGGGTGCTCGACCGGACGAGACCATCGGTGTGGAAGACGCCGATCTCCGCTCCGACCGCCGCGCTGCTCACCGAGTTCATGACCGGCGTGACCGAAGGCGATCGCGGCACCGCACGCAGCGTGCAGCTCGACGGCGGCCAGCGCTTCGCCGCGAAGACCGGCACCGCCGAACTCGGCATCATCGGCGATCCCGACCGGGTCCACGCCTGGATGATCGGCTTCGCGCCGCTCGAGGCACCCAAGTACGCGATCGCCGTGGTGCTCACCGACCTCACCTCGACACAGGCCGATGCCGCAACCGGTGGCCGCGAAGCCGGTCCCGTCGTCAAGACCGTCTTCGACTATCTGCTCACCGGCGACGGCGCCAACGTCGAACTGAACGGCGGGCTGACCCGAGTGACGAGTGCCGGACAAACGGGCCAGATAGCCTTGATCGGCGGCCTCAGACGGGCTGGCGGGAGAACCTGAACAGTGACGAACCACGGCGACGCAACGGTCATCAACGACCGCTACGAAGTGCACAAGCGCATCGGGCGCGGCGGCATGGCCGATGTCTTCTCGGCGCGCGACCTGCTGCTCGACCGCCAGGTCGCGATCAAGGTCCTGTTCCCCGAGTTCGCGACCGACGACAACTTCGTCGAGCGTTTCCGGCGCGAGGCACAGTCGGCCGCCAACCTCAGCCACCCCAACATCGTCAACGTCTACGACTGGGGCAAGTACGAGGGCACCTACTTCATCGCGATGGAAGAGGTCCAGGGACGCACGCTCGCCGACGTGCTCAAGACCAACGGCCAGCTCACCTCGAAGCAGGCGCGCCGAGATCGCGAGCGAAGTCGCAGCCGCCCTCGGGTTCGCCCACGAGAAGGGCACCGCGCACCGCGACATCAAGCCGGCCAACATCCTGATCGGCAAGAACGGCCAGGTGAAGGTCGCCGACTTCGGCATCGCCCGGGCGATGAACGCGCCGACCGAATCGAACCTCACGCAGGTCGGCTCGGTCATGGGCACCGCCACCTACTTCTCCCCCGAGCAGGCGCAGGGCGCCCAGCCCGATCCACGCAGCGACCTCTACTCGCTCGGCATCGTGATGTACGAGATGGTGGCCGGGCGCGCCCCGTTCACCGGCGACAACCCGGTCAGCATCGCCTACAAGCAGGTCCACGACGCGCCGCAGCCGCTCGTCCAGATCGTGGCCGACGTCCCGAAGGCCTACGAGGCGATGGTGGCGAAGCTGCTCGCGAAGGATCCGAAGGTCCGCTATCCGAGCGCCGGGGCACTACGCGACGACCTGCGCCGGTTCCGCAACGACGAGCCCGTCCAGGCACTCGTCGCCGCCACGGCCAAGGCGCAGACCCGGCGCGGCAGCGGGAGCCGCAGCTGGAGCGGTTGCGGCGTGCGACCGCGGCAATGGCGGCCGACACGGGCTACGCAGCAACCACCGCCAACCCGCAGGCCGGCGTCGCACCGGTCAACCCGCAGGCGTCGGCCGTGCCGTCGACCGGCATGTACGAGGCCGGCTACCCGACCGGCGCGTCCTCCGAAGCCGCGTACTACGACTCGGGAGGGTCGCGCACCGGTTGGTACGCCCTGGCCGCGTTCTTCGCGTTGATCGCCCTCGTCGTCGGTGGCGTGCTGCTCTTCCAGGCGCTCGGGCCCGACGACGAGACCGCCGAGCCGTCGCAGTTCATCCTCGACGACTACTTCGGTCGGTCGCTCGACGGTCGTCACCGCCGAACTCGCGGAGAAGGGGCTGCTGTTCACGACGGTCGAGGAGGAGAACGCATCGGTCCCGTTCGGGTTCGTCCACCGCACCGACCCGGCCGCCGGCGAAGTCGTGTTGGAGAACCAACAGATCCAGGTCTTCTTCAACCCGGACCCGCTCCTCCAGAACGTTCCCAACGTCGTGGGCCAGAACATCGAGGAGGCAACCGCCACCCTCGAAGCACAAGGATTCAACGTCGGCACGGTCACGACCGACGACACGAGCGACCTCGGCGAAGGCACGGTGTTGAGCACCGAACCCGAAGCCGGGACCCCGGTCGCCCAAGGCACCACGGTCGACATCACCGTCGCGGGACGCCGCAACACGGTGCCGGTTCCCGGGGTGGTCGGCTTCATCGAGCAGCAGGCGGTCGAGACACTCGAGGCACCGCCCTACGAGTTCGTGGTCACCGTCGAGCGAGTGCCGAGTGAGTCGATCGACGAAGGCTTCGTCATCTCGACGAGTCCCGGCCAGGGCGAACTCGTCGAGCGCGGTGGCAACATCACGCTCCAGGTGTCGAGCGGCGCCGCACCCGTCGCGGTTCCCGTCGTCGAGGGGCTGACGCAGGGCGAGGCGACGAACCGACTGCGCGCCGACGGCTTCAACGTCGAGACGCAGTTCCAGGACGTCCCGCCCGGAAGCGCCAACGACGGCGTCGTGATCTCGCAGGATCCCGCAGCGGCCACGCAACTCGACCGCGGCTCCACCGTCACGATCACCGTGGGTCGCTCGACGATCGCGGTCACGACACTGCCGCCGCCGACCGCGCCGCCGAGCACGAGCCCGCCGTCGACCACACCACCGACGACCGCCGCCACCACCACGTCATCGTCGACCACCACGAGCACGACGACCACCACGACCTCGACGACGCTGCTCGCGCCGCCCTGATCCGACTGCCGCCGCCACAGTGTGGTGCGGCTCCGAGTCAGCCGAGTCGTCGGAGCCAGTTGCGCAGCAGATCGTGTCCCGACGCGGTGAGAATGCTCTCGGGGTGGAACTGCACGCCTTCGACGTCGTGGTCCCGGTGGCGGACGCCCATCACCACGCCGTCGGCGCTGCGGGCGGTCACCTCGAGCACGTCGGGGATCGAGTCGGGCGCGAGCGTCAGCGAGTGATACCGCGTTGCGGTGAGCGGTGACGGCAGCCCGGCGAACACGCCACCGTTCGCGTGCTCGATCGGCGACGTCTTGCCGTGCATCAGTTCCGGCGCCCCGACCACCTCGGCGCCGTAGACGTGCCCGATCGCCTGATGACCCAGGCAGACACCCAACACCGGCGTCGAGGTCTCGGCGAACGCGCCGATCGCCGTCACAGATGATCCCGCTCGACTCGGGGCGTCCGGGACCCGGCGACAGCAACACACCGTCGGGTGCGAGCGCCACGGCGTCGGCGACCGTCATCTCGTCGTTGCGGACCACGATCGGGTCGGCGCCGAGCTCACCGAGGTACTGGACGAGGTTGTAGACGAAGCTGTCGTAGCTGTCGATGACGAGCACGCGCATCGTCGTAGTCTGCCGTGGTCCGGGACCGCCCACCCAGACTGTTTCGGTGCCGTCATCGCTCCCGGCGCGGTCCGAGCCGACCGATCGCCTATGCTTTCTGACCGATGGCACCTCCGAAGCGAAAGACCGGCGGCGGACGAGTCACACCCAAGGGAACCCAGCCGGGGAACCGCAAGGTGAGCTCGTCGGGCGACCACAGCGATCACGAGGTGACCTCGTCGCGGCCACGGTCGCAGCATCGTCGCGCTACACCCCGAAGGCCGAACGACGTCGGTTGATCCCGCCGAACATGATCCCGGTGATCATGGTCGCGCTGTTGATCATCGGCGGTGTCGTCATCATGGCGGGCTACCTCGTCGGCGACGCTTCACGGTGGTTCACCGGCGTCGGTCTCGCATGCATCCTCGGCGGCCTCTGGTTCGCCACCAAGTGGGAATAGCCGGCCGTACGGTCGGCCCGTTCCTCATGTCGCGACCGTGTCCACGACAGCTGTTCCCGATCTCGCGGCGAATGACATCGATGTGATTCGTCCCCAGGTTCGTCCACAACCTGTGGACAACTCAGTCGTACAGCGGCGCGACTTCGATCATGTCCTCGAGGCAATGCTTCGGTGGCGGCGGATCCTCGTCGGGAGCCATCGTCATCTTGAGCTCGACACCGCACACGTCGCAGCGATAATTCCGCTTCACCTTGCGCAATTCGCCGGTCGGCGGCGGCTCGGGAGGCAGCTGCGTGAAGCTCCGGAGCATGCCGATCCCACTTTTCCACAGGACCCACCCGAAGAAGACCCCGAACGCCACCCAGATGATCGTCGACACGGCCGGCACACGACCACGCTACCGACCGTGGTCCAACCCGCGCCCGCCCGGACCCGTCAGGTCGGCGCTCACAACCGTTCGATCACGAGTGCGTTGGCCATCCCGCCACCCTCACACATCACCTGCAGCCCGTAGCGCCCGCCGATCCGTTCGAGCTCGTTGACGAGGGTGGCGGTGAGCCGCGTGCCCGACGCGCCGAGCGGATGCCCGAGTGCGATCGCCCCGCCGTTCACGTTGACCCGGTCGATCAGCGTCGGATCGTCCGGGCCGATCTCGCGCAGCCAGGCGATCACCGCCGAGGCGAACGCCTCGTTCACCTCGAACCGGTCGATGTCGTCGAGCCCGAGCCCGGCGCGTTCGAGCACCCGGCGCGTCGCCGGGATGTTCGCGGTGAGCATCAGTTGCGGGTCGTCGCCGACGACCGCGAAGTCGACGAAGCGGGCGCGTGCCGGCACACCGAGCTCCCGCGCACGCTCGGCCGACATGATCAGGACCGACGCCGCACCGTCGGTGATCTGCGACGCGTTGCCCGCCGTCACCCGCCCGTCGAGCGGTCGGAACGCCGGCGCCAACCGCGCGAGTTCGGCCATCGACGTGGGCCGCACGCCCCCATCGATCGTGATCGCCGCGCCGTCGTCGCCCGACACCGGGACGAGTTCGCGCTCGAAGCGACCCTCGCGGATCGCGCGTCGCCGCGCGCTGCTGGCTGAGCAGACCGTACTCGTCCATCTCCTCGCGGGTGATGTCCCACCGGTCGGCGATCATCTCGGCCGACTCGCCCTGGGGAACGAGCCCACCGACGTTCGGCGTAGCGGGCGCTCACCGACGGTCCGAACGGGAACCCGTAGCGGCCGTCGGCCGTCGACGCCCCCATCGGGATCCTGGTCATCACCTCGACGCCCGAGGCGATCGCCACGTCGTAGGCGCCCGCCATGACACCCTGGGCGGCGAAGTGCACCGCCTGCTGACCGGAGCCGCACTGGCGATCGATCGTCGTGCCCGGGATGTGCTCGGGCCACTCGGCGGCGAGCACCGCGTTGCGCGCGATGTTCGTGCCCTGCTCGCCGACCTGCATCACACACCCCATGATCACGTCGTCGACGACACCGGGGTCGACACCGGTCCGATCGACGAGCGCAGTGAGCGTTTCGGCGGCGAGGTCGACCGGGTGCCAGTGCGACAGTGACCCGGCGCGTCGACCGAACGGCGTGCGCACGGCGTCGACGATCACGGCGTCGCGCAACGTGGCTTGTTTCCCCATTTCGTGTCCCTCGTCTCGATGTGAAGCGGCGCCCCCACGCCACCTCGCTCGGTCCGAGTCTTGACCGAACTCGCTTCCTCCGCCCAAAACGACGTCGACGATCGGCACCCGGCCGCCGAACGAGCGAGCGGGTTCACGAACGTGAAATGATGTGGAGATGACCGGGCTGACCGACCTCGCATCCATCTCCGACATCGACGCTGCCGTGCGCGGGACCACCGTCCCGAAGCTGTTCGTCGACCTCGTCGCACGGCACGGGTCGGGCCCGGCGCTCCACGCCATGAACGAGGCGGGCGGATGGACCGACTACACGTTCGACGACTACGCCACGAAGGTCGCGCAGGCCGCAGCCGGGCTCTCGGCGGCCGGCCTCGGCGCCGGCGACCGGATGCTGCTGATGCTCCGCAACGTCCCCGACTTCCACTGGTTCGACGCGGCCGCCCAGTTCCTCCGGGCCACACCGGTCAGCATCTACAACTCCTCGTCGCCCGAGGAGATCCAGTACCTCGCGTCACACGCCGAAGCCGAGATCGCGGTCCTCGAGAACGAACACTTCCTGAACGGGATGCTGCAGGTCCGCGCCGAGCTGCCCGCACTGAAGAAGATCTACGTCGTCCACCCGCCAGCGGGTGACCTGCCCGACGGCGTGTACCCGGCCAGCGACCTGCTGGAGTCGGGGGAGGCCGACCTCGCGGCGCTCGCCGCGGCGACCGAACCCGACGACCTCGCCACGCTGATCTACACGTCGGGCACGACCGGGCCGCCGAAGGGCGTGATGATCACGCCAGTACAACATCGTGTACGCGATCGAGATGCTGAAGCGGTCGATGGCGTCGACCTTCCCCGACTTCGCCGGGTTGCGGACCGTGTCGTACCTGCCGATGGCACACATCGCCGAACGCGACATGAGCCACTACTCGGGCATGGGCCTCGGCTACGACGTCTACTGCTGCCCGGACCCGGCGGAGTTGACCGCGTACCTCAAGGAGGTCCATCCGGAGATCCTGTTCGGTGTGCCACGCGTGTGGGAGAAGATCTACGCGGGCGTCAACGCAGCACTCGGCGCCGACCCCGAACGCAAGGCGCAGTTCGACGACGGTGTCGCTGCAGCCGCGGCGATCCAGGCCGCCAGCTTCGGTCGCGAGCGAACCGACGAGGAGGCCGGCACGCTGAAGTTCCTCGACGAGGCGGCGTTCGCGAACGTCCGCGCACTCGTCGGGCTGGATGCCCTGCGGGTCGGCGTCACCGGCGCGGCACCGATCCCCAACCAGATCCTCGAGTGGTTCCACGCGGTGGGCCTCAACCTCACCGAGATCTACGGCCTGTCCGAGACGACCGGCCCGCTGACCTGGTCGCCCGAGCGGAACAAGATCGGCTCGGTCGGACGAGCGTGTCACGGGATGGAGGTCAAGATCGCAGAGGACGGCGAGGTCCTCTGCCGCGGCGGCAACGTGTTCCAGGGATACCTCAACCAGCCCGACAAGACGGCCGAGGCGATCATCGACGGCTGGTTCCACTCGGGCGACATCGGCGAGTTGGACGACGAGGGGTACCTGCGCATCGTCGACCGCAAGAAGGAACTGATCATCACCGCCGGCGGCAAGAACATCAGCCCGGCCAACCTGGAAGCCGAGCTCAAGACCATCCCGCTCGTCGGTCAGGCCGCGGCGATCGGCGACAACCGCAAGTTCGTGTCGGCGATCCTCGTGCTCGACCCGGAAGTCGCACCGGTGTGGGCCGAGGCCAACGGCAAGAGCGGTTTGTCGCTCGTCGAGCTCGCTGCCGATCCCGACGTGATCGCCGCCGTGCAGGCCGGGGTCGACGCGGCGAACGAGAAGTTCGCACGGGTCGAGCAGATCAAGCGCTTCACCCTGTTCGGCGAGGAGTGGCTCCCCGACTCCGAGATGCTCACGCCGACCTCGAAGCTCAAGCGACGCGGCGTGAACTCCCGCTACGCCGACGCAATCGAGGCGATGTACGCCTGAGCTGACCCGCGGCGAGTCGGTCAGGGCCAGCTCGCGAGCTCGTCGACCTCGTCGCCGTCGGCCATCAGCAGTCGAGGATGCGGCGCAGGTCGTCGATGTCGTCGTCGTCGAGGTGCGTCGCGAACAACGACTGGACGGCACGGCGATAGCTGACGTTCATCTCCCGCCACAGACGTCGGCCCGACTTGGTGAGCTCGATGTCGACGGCGCGCTTGTCGGAGTCGTCGACGTGCCGATGTCGGGCGATCCACCCCTCCTCCTCCAGCCGGTCGAGTCGGCGGCTGACACTCGACGCCGGCAGACCGCAGGTCGGCGGCGATGTCGAGCGGGCGCGCGAGGCCCCCGAGGCGCTGGAGCGACGTCAGCACGTCGAACCACCCGATCGTGATGTCCCAGTCGGCGCGCAGTTCCTCGTCGATGTTGCGCTCGAGTTCACCGACGAGGGCCTGCAGCCCGCGCCATGTACCGACGCGAACGTTGTCGAGACGTGGCATCGAGCGGCGTCCTCCTTGGTCAGCCCGTGGCGCGGATCGCCGAGGAGAAGGCCGACACTGCTTCGTCGATCTCCGCCTGGGTGACGATCAGTGGCGGGCTCCATCGGATCGTGCGCCTGAACGTCCCGGCGATCATGAGGATCACGTTGTGCTCATGGAAGCAGTGGTCGACGACCGCCTGGGCGCGCTCGGGCGAATCGAACTCGGTGGCCACCATCAAGCCCCGGCCGCGCACGTGGAGCAGCGCCTGGTCGAGCTGTTGCATGTCGCGGAGCGCGTCGATGAGATGGTCGCCGCGGGCCTTGACGTTGTCGAGGAAGCCCGGCTCCTGCAGCACCTCGATCGTCGCGAGCGCAGCCGCACATGCAATCGGGTTGCCGTTCGACGAGCCGCTGTGACTGCCGGTCACCCATCGCTCGTCGAGGGCGCGCAGCGTGCCGAGCGCGGCGAACGGAAACCCCGAGGCGATGCCCTTGGCCATGCAGATGATGTCGGGCTGCACCCCGAGCGCTTCGATCGCGAACATCCTGCCCGTCCGGCCGAAGCCGCTCTGGGTCTCGTCGGCGATCAGCAGGATGCCGTGCTCTTCGCAACGGTCGGCCAGGCCCTCCATGAATCCCCTCGGCGTCGGGATGTATCCCCGTTCGCCGATCACCGGCTCGATCACGAACGCTGCGACCTTCTCGGCGGCCACCTGCGTCGACATGATGCGGTCGAGGCCACGCAGCGCCCGGCTGACCTCGCGCTCCTGGTCGGAAGCGTGCGGGTCGGGAAACGGAGCGATGAAGACGCCACCGGGGAGCGGCCCGTAGCCGGCACGGTCGATCACCCGACTGCTCGACATGGCGAGCGCATAGTGGGTGCGACCGTGGAACGCGCCGTCGAACGCGATGACGTTGCGCCGATCGGTTGCGTGCTTCGCGAGCTTGACCGCCGATTCGACGATCTCGTCGCTGGTGCTGCCGAAGTAGAAGGTGTCGATGCCCTCGGGCGTGATCTCGGCCAGCTTGTTCGCGAGCGGCTCGAGCTTGTCGTGGCGATAGACGTTGATCTGCGAGTGGATGATCCTGCCCGCCTGCTCCGCGATCGCTGCGGTCACCTTCGGATGGGCGTAGCCGGTCGAGGCGGCGCCGAGCCCCGCTGTGAAGTCGAGATACTCGTGACCGTTGACGTCGATGACGCGGCAGCCGATCCCACGCTCGATCTGCAGGTCGGTTGCCGTCGCCCAGACGCTCGAGAGATGTGCTCCGATTTCGGCCATCCGACGAGCCTATGCAGAAGGTCACCGATCCGGGATGGATGAACCCGGGCCGCACCCACCACCGCCCCCGTCTGTCCGGGTGTTTCCGTTCGTCCGGGTGTTTGCGCATGGGTTTGCACGCGGAAACACCCGGACAGACGGAAACACCCGGACGGGACGGAAACACCCGGACGGGGCGGGGACACCCGGACGGGGGCGGGGACAGCAGCTATTCGAACGATTCGGCGACGGCGAGCGCGTCATCCCAGGACGCATGCGCGGCGAGCGAACCGCGCATCCGCATCACCCAGCGCGGGGCGTTCACGCCGAGCGCGCCGTGGAGGCGGTCACCGGTGCGGTACAGCGCCAGGAACTTGCCGTCGGCAACCGAACCAGCGGCCACCGCCACCTCGTCGTCGGGCGACGAACGACCGAGGAACTGGACCCGGATGTCGAACTGATCGCTCCAGAAGAACGGCACGGGTGCGTACGCCTCGGGCTCGTCGCCACGGCTCACGGCCAGCAGGTTTCGAGCGGCGGCCGCGCCCTGCTCGGCGGCGTTGGTCCAGTGTTCGACCCGCATCTCCTCGTCGAACAAGCGGTTCGGCCAGCGCAGCAGGTCGCCTGCGGCGTACACGCCGGGGCGCAGCTCACCGTCGATGCGGCGGGCATTGAGCGTCTCGTCGCACACCACGCCGTCGCGGATCTCGAGTCCGCTGTCGTCGAGCCACGCTGTCGCGGGAACGACGCCGATGCCGACGACGACGACGTCGGACTCGATCAGTTCTCCGTCGGCGAGGAGCACACCGTCCGTCGTGCAACCGATCGACCTGGACACCACAGCGGACGTCGACGCCGCGCTCGGCGTGCATGGCCCCGACCGCTGCACCCATCTCGGGTCCGAGCCCGCGGATCAGTGGCGCCGAGGCACCCTCGAGCACCGTCACCCGGTTGCCGAGTTGCTTGGCGGTCGCGGCGACTTCGAGGCCGATGAACCCGGCACCGATCACGACGACATGATGATCCCCATCGGACAGCTCGGCCCGCAACCGCATGGCGTCGTCGAGCGTGCGCAACTCGTGGACGTGGGAGTACCGACTCTGGTCGGGCAACCGCCGACACGCCGCACCCGTGGCGATGATGCACCCGTCGAACGAGATGTCGGTGCCGTCGGTCAGGTGGAGGATCCCCTTCGTCGGGGTCGAGCCCGGCAGCGGCCACACCGAGCCGCCACTCGACGTCGAGCTCGTCGAACGAGTCGGGTTGGCGCAGTTGGATGCGGTCGGGCTCCCATTCGCCGGACAGCAGCTTCTTCGACAGCGGCGGACGGTCGTACGGGCGATGCTGCTCGGCACCGACGACCACCACGTCACCGTCGAAACCCTCGCTACGCAGCGTTTCCGCAGCGCGCAATCCCGCCAGCGACGCCCCGACGACCACGACCCGATCCATCTCCATCCCGCCAACATGGCACACCGGCCACGCCTCACGCTGGCCGAGCCGCCGAGCACAGCCTGCTCAGTAGGTGCGCACTTCGACGCGGTGGCCGTCCGGGTCGCGCACGTACACGCCGTCGCCCTGCCCACGGGCGCCGAAGAGCGAGGCCGGACCCATCTCGATCACGTCGCGGTGCGTCGCGACGAAAGCGTCGAACGACACTCGATCGGTCACGAACGCAACATGGTCGACGTTGCGACCGGACGGTTCGTCGGCGAGCAGGTCGATCAGTGTGTGGTCGTCGACGCGCAGCGACACGAACGGCACCTCGCCCGCCCGCCACTCGTCGAGTCGCTCGGCCTCGAGGCCGAGGTGGTCCCGGTACCACTCCACCGATCGCTCGACGTCACCCACGCACAACACGATGTGGTCGATTCCCGAAATCACGGTTCGACGCTACCGAACCGGCCGCTACCGTGCGTGCCGTGTCCACCACTGACAACGCTCTCCGACTTCGCTCTCCCGACGGCCGATCAGGTGAATGCCATGATCGACGAACTCTTCCCGGGCACCGGGAACACGTGCGCCGAGATCGGGCCCGGCTACGCGCTTGCTCGGCGGCCGGTCGACGAATCGGTGCTCCGTCCGGGTGGGTTCGTGTCCGGCCCGACCCAGTTCGGGCTCGCCGACGCCGCACTCTGGTACATGGTGTTCGCCGCCACCGGCCGCATCGAGCCGATGGCGATGACCTCCGAGCTGTCGATCCGCTACCTCCGGCCCGCGCAGGGCGAGATGTTGTGGGCACGGGCGACAGTCGAATCGGCGGGCCGCCGCAACGTCGTCGGCACCGTCCACGTGTGGTGCGACGACCGGGAGCACAAGCCCTCGTCAACCGCCCAGGGCACCTACGCGATGCCGTTCTGAGTCGAGCGATGACCGGCCATCCCCGCTTCCACCTCGCCGTCCCGGTCCACGACCTGGCGCGGCCCGCGACTTCTACGGTGGGCTGCTCGGCTGCCCCGAGGGACGCTCGGCCGACCACTGGGTCGACTTCGACCTCTACGGACACCAGTTCGTCGCTCATCTCGACACGTCGGGCGCGGCCGCGGTGCGCCTGACGAACCCGGTCGACGGTGACGACGTGCCGGTCCCCCACTTCGGCGTGCTGCTCGACGCCCGCTGCGTGGCGCGAGCTGGCCGATCGACTCACCGTCGGCGGACGTCGAGTTCGTGATCGAGCCGCACACCCGCTTCGCCGGAGAGGTCGGCGAACAGTCGACGATGTTCTTCCTCGACCCGTCGGGCAACGCCCTCGAGTTCAAGGCGTTCGCCGACGACGCCCAGGTGTTCGCCACCTGAGCCGAACGGTCGCCCGCGCCACTTCGCGTCAACGGGCGTCGTGGCGGAACGTGATCGACAGTCGTGGTCCGGCCGGGCGGCGCCGCTTGGGCACGCAGTGCTGCCATTCGTGCTGGCAGGCGCCGCCCATCACCAGGAGGTCGCCGTGGCCGAGCCCCCAGGTGAGCGAGGCACCAGCCGTCTCGCCGTGTCCGGGATCGCGGTTGCGGCGCATCTGGAACGGGCGGCTCTCGCCGACGCTCAGGATCGCGACGACCGGATCGGTGACCCGATGCGCGGTGACGATCGGCGTGCCACGCAACCGAGTCGTGCTGGTCCCGGTAGAGGTTGAAGCCGATCGAGTCGAAGTGCCGGTCGTAGCGGTCGGCGAGTGCCCAGCGCGCATCGGCCAGCACCGGCAGGGCGATCTCGTCCGATTCGGCCTCGCTCCACCACGACGTGAGCCGGGGCTCGTCGACCAGACGGTCGTACATCGGGATGCCGGTCCGCTGCCGGAAGTCGAGGCGGTCCATGAGATCGTCGAACAGCGAGTCGGCACCGCTCAGCCAGCCGGGCACGTACTCGATCCACGACGAGCCCGACAGCGCGCTGCGCGACGCCGACGAGAAAGCCGGATCGAAGGAGGGTTCGTCCGACCCGAAGAGCGACGCTTGACGGAACATGTGTTCGATTCTCGCGAAGATGCCGACCCACGTCAAGGCGACGATCCTCCCCACGGCGAAGGGGTGTCACCACTTGCCGAAGCGGCGCGAGCATCGCGCCAGGACTCCACCTCCGGACGGCGGGTCGGTGAACGACGTTGCAGTTCGCCACACATCGGTCGCCTCGACCGGTTGGCCGTGACCCGGCAGCAGGTGCCGAACCTCGAGACTGCGGAGTCGCTCCTCGGTTCCGGCCGCGACGTCAGCGTCGACGTACTCGGGATTGAACCACGCGGCGCCATTGTGGGTCACCACGGCGTCTCCTGAGATCAACGTCGCCGACTCGGGGTGGTAGAGACACGTCGAGTCGTCGGTGTGGCCCGGTGCGTGGATGACTTCCCACCCCGGAGCGGTCGGCATCACGTCGCCGTCGTCGACGAAGCCGTCCGGCGTGAAGTCGAGGTGCATCCCCGGTGGGCCTCCGAAACCGAGGCGGCGGCTGACCTGAGCGAACTCCTTCAACGCCCGGGCCGAGAACCGCTGCTCTGCGAACACCGACATGAAACGCACCGATGACTCCACGGGCGGGAACGTGCGCGGCTGCTCGCCATCGAGATACGACTCGCACCGTCGCGGCAACATCACGGCGCACTCGGCGAGACCCTTCAGCACGGAGACACCCGCCACGTGATCGGGATGCCCGTGTGTACACAGCACCGCGTCGATGTCACCGACAGATCGATCGAGATCGCGCTCGACCATCGCGATCGCTTGCTTGGCGACGACCGGCAAGCCGGGATCGACGACAACGAGCCCGTCGCCGGTGTCGATCACGTAGGAGTTGAAGATCCACGCGGAGGTCATCGTGACGGGGAGATCGAACATGGTGGTCGCCATGTCGTCAACCTACGAGGCGACGCCACGGCCCGGAGGACGGACCCTGCTCGTGCCATGCTGGCGGCCATGCCGACGCAGGGACTTCTCGAAGGTACGACCGCCGTCATCGTGGGCGGCCACAGCGGATTCGGCGAGGCGATCAGCCGGCTGTTCGCGGAGCACGGTGCGACCGTCGTGATCGGAGCCCGACGCCGTGACGTGGTCGACGCAGTGGCCGGCGAGATCGGCGGTATCGGCGTCACGTGCGACATCACGTCCGATGACGATGTCGTTGCGCTGGTCGAGACCACCGTTGCGAGGACGGGTCGGCTCGATTCTTTCGTCAACTGCGCCGGCTACGAACAGTCGACGCCGATCGCCGATCTTACACCGGAACTGCTTGCAGGAGATGCATGCCGTTCAGATCCACGGTGCCATGTACTGCATGCGCCACGCTGCGAACGCGATGCGCGATCTCGGCAACGGTGGCTCGTTCGTGTCGATCAGCTCGCTCACCGCACACAACCCAGCCCGCGGCCTCGCCGCGTACGCGAGCGCAAAGGCGGGCCTGGAGTACGCATCGAAGATCGCAGCCGTCGAGTACGGCGACGCGCAGCGTCCGGTTCAACACCGTCGCCGCGTCGCTGATCGAGACGCCGATGACCTCACGGGTGTTCGGCGTCGAACCGGCCATCCAAGCGGTCGTCGAGATGACCCCGCTCGGACGTGTCGGGTCGCCCGCCGACATCGCCAACGCCGCGTTGTACTTCTGCTCCGAACTCGGCTCGTACGTCACCGGCCAGACGCTGTGCGTCGACGGCGGCGCCTCGCTGCTGGCGCTGCCGACCCCGCAGATCTACGCCGACGTCGGCCGCCGCTGGAGCGAGCAGCAGAGCTGACGGGAGCCGATCCCTGCGGTTCCCGCCGACGGGTGCCATCGGCGGCGGACGGTCATGTGCCAGCCTGGACCCGAGGAGAGTGATCGCATGACGCCCCATACGACCCTGATGGCATCTCATCGCGCTGCTCGTCGCTCGCCGGTGCAGCTTGCACGGGGGGCTCCGACAGCGTCGAGGTGCCCGGGGCGGCGACGACCGTGGCGGTCACCGACCCGATCGGCAGACACCACGACATCCAGTACCGCACCGCCCGTCGTCACCGAACTCCCCACGCCGACGCCGGCCCCGACCACCACCGGACCACCAGCGACGGAGGCACCACCGTCGACCCAGGCTGCCCCGACCGCGACCGAAGCTGCCCCACCGGATACCGAGGCCGCGCCGGAGACGACCGTGGGCCGCAACCCCGACTTCCTCCGCCAGGGAGACGAAGGGTCGCGGGTCGGGCTCGATCCAGTTCAAGCTGGTCGCGCTCGGCTATCTCCCGACGGGCGGTGACACCGGCGTGTTCGACGCCGCCACCAACAGCGCCGTGCTCTCGTTCCAGGGCGACTACGGCCTGATCGTCGACGGGGTCATCGGCCCCGAGACCGAGCGCGCGATCTCCGCCGCCGCCGAGTCGATCAACCCCGAACAGAGCTGAACCGTTGCGGGGTGCGGTCTGACCCGCTCCGCTACGAGCGGAGGGAGGGGCGGCCGAGTTCGGTCGCTCGACGCGGCACGTACGGCGCTTCCATCTCGGCGATGTCGTCCTCGGTCAACTCGATCTCGAGCGAGGCGATCGCATCGTCGAGCTGCGGCATCTTCGTCACGCCGATGATCGGCGCCGTCACGGCCGGCTTCGAGCTCACCCAGGCGAGCGCGATCTGCGCCATCGGCCGACCGTGACGCTCGGCCACCGACCGCACGGCGTCGATGATCGCGGCGTCGCTCTCGGCGGTGTAGAGCAACACGTCGAGACCGTCGGTCTGGCCGCGGGTCGTCTCGTTCGACTCGTCGCCGACGGCCTTGCGCGTGCCGGCGAGGTGACCGCGGGCCAACGGCGACCACGGAATCACCCCGACGCCCTCGTACTCGCACAGCGGGTGCATCTCCCGTTCCTCCTCCCGGGCGAGCAGGTTGTAGTGGTCCTGCATCGCGACCATCCGCGCCCAGCCGTTGCGCTCGCTGAGCGACAGGAGCGTGGCGAACTCCCAGGCGTACATCGAGCTGGCCCCGAGGTAGCGCACCTTGCCCTTCTGCACCAGCGAGTCGAGCGCGGCGAGCATCTCCTCCGGCGGCGTGTGGGGGTCGAGTCGGTGGATCTGATAGAGGTCGATCGTGTCGACACCGAGGCGGCGGAGGCTGGCCTCGCACGCCTGCTCGATGTGCTTGCGCGACAGCCCGCCCATGTTCGGCCCCGGACCCGTCGGGAAGTGCACCTTGGTGGCGATGACCAACTCGTCGCGGTTGCCGTGCTTGCGCAGGAGGTCGCCGGTGACCTCCTCGCTCGCGCCGTTCGAGTACATGTTGGCGGTGTCGAAGAAGTTGATGCCCGCATCGATCGCCCGCGCGTAGAACGGCTCGGCATCGGCCGGTTCGAGCACCCACGGTCGCCACGCCGACGAACCGAAACTCATGCAGCCGAAGCAGAGCTCCGAGACCTGGAGGCCGGTGTTGCCGAGTCGCTTGTAGTCCATGGCGGCGAACGTAGCCGCGACCCCGAGGTCACCCGTCGCCCAGCACCGCGTCGCGGGGTGGGTCCGACCCAGTCCGCGACGCGGTCAGCGACTCGATGCCCGCCGGGCTGCACGGGCGGCGACCTCGACCGCACGGGTCGCGCATGCCGCGATCGTCGAGACCGTCCAGGCGCCCGGACAGGAATCCGCCGGCGAACGCATCGCCGCATCCGAGCGTGTTGACGAGTTCGGTCGGCGCTGCGAGCGACGCGGAACGTCGACGCACCCCGCCGTGCGATCACGGCACCCTCGGCTCCACACGTGACGGCGACCGTCTCGGCGAGGTCGAGCAACTCCTCCGCCGCCTCCGTCGGATCGTCGACGCCGGCGAGCCAGCCCGCCTCGTCCTGATTCGGGAACAGGATCGACGCGCCCTCGAAGGCCGAGGCCGCCTCCTCGCGACGACACGCGACGCCAGCATCTCGGCCGACGACGGGTCGACCGACCACGGAATCGACTCGCTCGGCCGCCTGCTCGATCACGCGCGCGAACGTCGATCGTCCTGCCGGCTGCAGATACGTGTACGCGGTCAGGTGCATCCAGTCGACGTCGTCGAACCAGGACGGCTCGATGTCGTCGACGACGAGCACGGTGGCCGGATCGAGCGCCGACACCATCGACCGGTTGCCGTCGGCTTCGACGATCGCGGCGATCGCACGGCTGGCGACGCCGGATCGGCGAGTCACCCACACCTCGACCCCGTGACCCGTCGAGTTCGTCGACCAGGAATTCGCCGAGCGGGTCGTCACCGACCACACCCGCGAAGCGCGCCGACGACCCGGCCTCGGCGGCCCAGGCCGCCACGTTCGCCGCCGAGCCACCACCCGACATCACGACGGAGCCAGGCGTGTCCGATCCGACCGAGATGCCACCCGGGGCGGTGACGGTCACGTCGGCGTTGAGGTCACCGACACAGAGCAGCCGGCGCGTCACCGGGACCAGCTCCAGTGCGGTGGCGAGGTCCCCAATCGGCGCGGCGGGGTTCCGACTCGTCCGGCGAGCGGCAGCACACTCGTCAACCGGCCGAAGTCGGACTCGACCTCGTGGAGGAACCGGCGATCGACGTCGACGGGGGCCGGCTCGTACGCAACGAGGGACTGGCGCCGAGCCAGCCAGTTCCGTGTCCGGAGCAGCGAGAGGCGGGCGAGCCACGACCCACCGACGTGACGCTGATGAGCGACGAGCTGGGAGGCAACCCCGGCGGCGAGGAACCCGGTCGCATAGTCGAGCGCCTGGACCGGCAGCCCGATCGGCCCGCGGTCCAGCGGGCCGCCGAGTGAGTCGGTGGCGGCGACACCGCCGGCCCAGCGGATGCCGGTCGTCGACTGCACGATCGAGTCGAAGCCGCGCCGTCCACCCCACGGTCCGGTCCAGTCGAACGCGGAGACCTGGACCACGACGATCCCGGGTCGACGGGTCGCCACCCGTTCGGGCGAGAAGCCGAGATCTGCCAGCGCCCCCGGGCGATAGGCGTCGATCCAGACGTCGGCGTCATCGAGGAGTGCGTCCATCGCAACGGTGCCGTCCACGGTCCGGAGGTCGAGCGAGGCGTTGCGCTTGCCGAATCCGGTCGACATGACGCCGACCGGCACCGACGGAAGGTGACTCGGCACCGAGGCGCATCACGTCGGCGCCGAGCGACGCGAGCATCTGTCCGGCGACCGGTCCGGCGAGGACACGAGCGCAGTCGAGGACGCGCACACCCCCCAGCGGAGGTGTTTCGGGAGCCGGCCCCGGGTCGGCGATCGGCTCGGCCGGAGACAGTTGCTCCACGGAGATGAGCGGAAGACCGCTCGTCGCCGCCGCGTGCGGGTCGGCGTCCCATTCGGCGAGCGTGCGGATGGCGGCGCCGATCATGCCGTCGCCGATCAGCTCCGCCTCGAGCTCGAAGGCGTCGCGCTCGGCGATCGCCGACGCCACCGACTCGCGATCGGGAGCACACCCGAGACGCGCCACGACGCCATCGGAGTGGTGCGGGAAGTTGCAGTGGACCTGGAGGTGGCGACCGTCCCGAGTGGGGTACACCCCCGACAGATCGGACCACGCGGGCACGGGTTCGCCGTCGACTTCGACGACGGTGGTGCAGAACGCGAGGAGATGCGCCAGGTCGAGCGCGCGGTCGGGTGCCTCGATGCCGCGAGTCGTGCCGAGGTGGTCGGCGGCGGCGATCGAATAGGCGGCCGAATCCGCCAGGAGGCCATCGACGTCGAATGCCGATGCCGCCACATGCTCCGGCCCGGTCAGCGAGATGTGAGAAGCATCGACGGGTGCCCCGGGGACACACCGGGTGGCTTGTTCGACGTCGACGTCCATGAATCAGGACCGTACCGTCGACACCCGAGCGACTTCGCCGGCCGGAGTCGTTCGATTCTCGCTCTTGCGCTCCGTCAGCTGTCGTCGCTTGTGACGAAGATGAGATGGACCTCGGCCCTGGAGTCGTCGATGTCGAAGCGTTCGCCATCGACCCAGTACGCCGGCTGGCCGCGGAGCCCGTACGACCCGGCGACGAAGACAGTCCCGTCACGGACGAACAGATCGGTGATGAGCGCATTGTCGTCTTCGATGTCGAAGCGTTCGCCATCGACCCAGTACGCGGCGATGCTCTGCGGCCCCGACCAGCCGGCGAAGTAGACGACCCCGTCCTCGACGAACAGGTGATTCACCACGACACCCAGGTCGTCGATGGGCGTGAGCTCGTCGTCGACCCACAGTCCCGCCCGTTCGGCGAGTCCGTAGCCACCGACCATGTGCACCCGCCCGTCATCGACGAAGAGGTCGTTGACCTTTGCCTCGGATTGCTCGAGCGCCGTCCAGACACCGTTCTTCCAATGCCCCGCCACCTCGACGGCGTTGCCGATCGTGCCCGCCGCATACACGTCGCCGCCATCGACCGTGACGACCGTAGCCTTGGCGTTGGTTTCGTCGAACGTACTGCGCTCACCGTCGACCCAGATCGTTCCGCGATCGGTGAATCCGGAGGTGCCGACGAGGTAGGGACGGCCTTCGTCGATCCACAGACCGGTCACCGTCGCACCGGACCCACTCACTCGCTCGCTCCGGTGGTCGGTCCACAGTACGGCCCGATTCAGCAAGCCGGATCGCCCCGCGGCGTAGATGGTGTCGTTTTCGACGAACAGCCCCACCAGTGCGCTGTTGCCGTAGTCGACCGGCTCGCCGTCGACCCACACCGTCGCGTTCGACGGACCGCGCGACCCTCCGAGCACCACGCGGAATCCCGGCGGACTCTCGGCGACGTTGCCGGTCGAGGTGGAAATACCGCATGCCGCCAGCAGGACGCAGACCGCGACAGCTAGCACGGCCGTCTGAGCACTGGACCGACGTCGAGTCATCGTGGGCACCACTCAGGTGAAGTAGAACAGTGCGGTCTGCAGCACGAACAGGCTTGCGGCGCCGACGATACCGACCAGAAACGTTCGGTAGCTGTAGGTGAGGAAGCGATACTTCCGGTCGTTCAGCGTGGTGCCGAGTGCGTGGATGTCGGCGACCAGCGCGTCATACGTGTTGCCCTCGGAGCTCATCACTTCGTCCATGACCACTCGGTATTCGTGGAGACTCAGCTCGTTGAAGTCACCGAAGAACAGCGGGTTCAACGATCCACTCTGGTGGCGGTGCAGCCGCGGCATCACCGCCAGGATGGCGAGCACCAGCGCGGCGAACGCAAACACGAACAATGCGAGAAACCCCCAGAAGAGGTTCTGCTGTTTGAAGTTCGCGAAGGAGAACGTGAGCAGGATGCTCGTCGACGCGATCATGATGTTCGACTTCTGGTCAGCCATCAGACTCAGCTGGACATGATGCTGCTGCGTCGTGCGCAACATGTAGTCGATTGCGCTGTTCTGTTCGGTTGTAGACATCGTGCTCCCCTTTGTCGGTGGTGGGCGAAACCTTGCCACAGGCGGCTCCGATACGTGCTGTCTTTGTTGCGACGTGACGGGCCCGGACGATCGAGTCGTGGTCACTCCGATCCAGCCTGCAGCCACATCTTCAGACGGCGCGCCCATGGAGCCGGAATCCGTCGACAGCTCGCCACGTACGGGGAGGTCGATGCCACCTCGGCGGCGATCGCCCGTGCGGAATTCGCGGACGACTGGCACCGCTGGAACCACGCGATCGCATGCACGCAACCGCGCCGAATGACCTCGCGTTGCCGAATGACCTAGCGTTTCGGAAATGACCACGAACGCCGAGTTGCTCGCTCAGTACCGACGGGTGTTGCCGTCGTTCCTCTCGCCGTACTACGCGGAGCCGATCTCGATCGAGCGCGGCGAGGGGAGCTGGGTCTGGGACGTCGAGGGAACCAAGTATCTCGACTTCTTCGGCGGCGTGCTGACGACGATGGTCGGTCACAACAACCCGGCGCGTCACCGCAGCCATCCACGAGCAGGCGGCGAAGACGCTGCACACCTCGTCGCTGTACCTGTCGCCGCCGATGCTCGACCTGGCCGAACAGATCGCCGAGCAGTCGGGCATCCCCGACGCCCGGGTGTGCTTCACGACATCGGGGTCCGAGGCGAACGACACGGCGATCCTCTTGGCGACGAGCTACCGCAAGTCGAACCAGGTGCTCGCGATGCGCAACAGCTACCACGGCCGTTCGTTCACGACCCAGGCGATCACCTCGCACGCATCGTGGTCGTCGACGTCGCTCTCCGGGCTCCAGGTGAACTTCGTGCAGGGTGGCTACCGACTGCGTTCACCGTTCGCCACGCTCGACGACGAGGCCTACACGACGGCGTGCGTCGACGACCTCGTGCAACTCCTCGACATGACCTCGGCGGGCGACGTGGCATGCCTGATCGCCGAGCCGATCCAAGGGGTCGGCGGGTTCACCGTGCCACCCGACGGCTTCTTCGGATCGATGAAGAAGGAGCTCGACAACCGCGGGATCCTGTTCATCGCCGACGAGGTCCAGACCGGCTGGGGTCGCACCGGCGAACACTTCTGGGGCTACGAGGCCCACGGCATCGTCCCCGACATGTTGACCTTCGCCAAGGGCGTCGGCAACGGGATCACCCTGGCCGGCTGCGTGGCACGCGCCGAGATCATGGACACGATCGAGGTCCTCAGCTTCTCGACGTTCGGCGGCAACCCGCTGTCGGCGGCCGCCGGCTCCGCAACGTTGAACTACGTCCTCGACAACGATCTCCAGGCGAACGCGAAGGCGATGGGCCAGCGCTTCCGTCGAGACGATGCAGCCGATCGTCGACGACACCCCGTGGATCGCCGAGCTGCGCGGCCGCGGCCTGATGTGGGCCTTCGAGATCTGCGAGCCGGGAGGCACCGAGCCGGACCCCGCCAAGACCGTCGAGTTCCTCGAAGGCTGCAAGCGCCACGGGCTGCTCGTCGGCAAGGGCGGGCTGTACGGCAACGTGATCCGGCTCTCCCCGATGCTCGACGTGACGAGTGACGACCTCGACGCCGGCATCGACGCGATCCGCTCGACCATCGCCGACCTGTCGTGATCATCCGCGTCGACGACGCGCACGATCCGCGTCTCGACGACTACGCCCTCCTGAAGGATCAGGCGGCACGACGCGAACGCGAAGGCGACGACTACTTCATCGCCGAGGGCTACGTGTCGATCGACCGGGTCATCGACTCCGGGCATCGGCTCCGGTCGGTCGTCGTGACGCCGTCGCGTGTCGAGCGGCTGCTCGACGGACGCCCGGAGATCGCGGCGCAGGACATCCCCGTCTACGTGCTGGATCGGGCACTGCTCGCCGACACCGTCGGCTTCGACCTGCACCGCGGCGTGGTCGCCTCGGCCGATCGCCGACCGGTGCCGTCGGTCGCCGACATCGCGGCATCGGACGCACGACGGATCGCCGTCCTGGTCGGACTCAACGACGCCGAGAACGTCGGCGTGATCGCCCGGGCCGCTCGGGCGCTCCGGTTCGATGCGATCGTCCTCGACCCGACCATGTACCGACGCGTACTCGCGACGCACCGTGCGCGTCAGCATGGGCGAGGTGCTGCACCTCCCGGTGAGCCGAGCGACGAGCTGGCCCGACGACCTCGCGATCCTGCACGACGCCGGTTTCGAGACCTGGGCGATGACGCCCGCCGACGACGCGCACGACCTGTGGTCGCTGACGACCACCGATCTCCCGGCACGACTCGCCGTGGTGCTCGGCGCAGAGGGCCCCGGACTCGACGACGCGGACGATGCAGGCGACGACCCGTCGCGTCCGGATCCCGATCCATCCGGAGGTCGATTCGTTGAACGTCGGACACGCGGCTGCCATCACCTTCGCAGCACTGGGCCGTAACATCGCCCCGTGAGCGACGACGCCCAGGACGGATCGCCCGCAGCGCCCAGTCGACACCGCATCGCGCGACGAGAAGATCGAGCACGCGAAGGTCGAAGCTCGACGACGCCGCGACCGAGCCGGATCCATCTCCGGGCGTCCCGAAGAAACGTCAACGTCGCTGGTGGCACCGTCATCTCGAGTCGGAGGAGCGGCAGCGGATCCTGGCCGAACTCGGCATCAAGCGACAGCCGCAACTGGGGTTTCCGTTTCTCGACGATGCTCGGGCTGTCGGTCGTCGTCGCGGTGATGGGCATGTCGGCGAACTCGGCCGCCGTGGTCATCGGCGCGATGCTGCTCGCACCGCTCATGCAGCCGGTCCTGGCGACTGCTGCCTGCATCTCGATGGCGCTGTTCCGCAAGTCGCTCACCGCTGCCAGCCACGTCCTGTTCGCGTCGATCGGGTCGATCGCACTCGCCTACGTTCTCTCGGCGCTCTTCGTCAACGGGGATCTCCCGAACGAGGTCACGAGCCGGACCGCACCCGACATCCGCGACCTGATCGTCGCGCTCGCCGCCGGGCACGGCCGGCGCCTACGCAACGGTGCGCAAGGACGTGTCGTCGTCGCTGCCGGGCGTGGCGGTGGCGGTGGCGCTCGTGCCACCGATCGCCGCCGTCGGCATCACCCTCGAAGCCGGCAACGAGACGCTCGCCCGCGGCGCCCTCCTGCTGTACGCGACCAACCTCGCCGCGATCGTGCTCGCGGCCCTCGATCGTGTTCGTGGCAACCGGTTTCGTGCCACCGCGACGCCTCGCGAACACCTTCCGCGCACGGCTGCGGTCTCTGCGATCGTCGCGTTGGCAGTGGTCGCGATCGCCATCCCGCTCTACCGGGCATCGGTGTCCGCCGCCGAGGACACCGACCGGGAGCTGGAGGCCACAGCGATCGTCGACGACTGGCTCGGCCAGATCGAACCCGTCGACACACCGTCGATCGTCTTCAAGGATCAGCGCATCCTGGTTCGGGTTCGAAGCTTCGAAGAGCCCGTCGACGACCAACCCTTGACCGAAGCCCTGCAACTGCAGTTCGGAGCCGACCGCATCGTGTCGCTCGAATGGGAGAAGCTCGCCCGGTTCGAGACCACGACCACGATTGCGCCGACCACGACGATCCTGTCCGATGCCCAACGCCTTGCCGGCGACGTCGAGGACGATCGTCGACGAGTGGCTCCAGGACGGCGAGTTCGAAGGTGTTCGCCGCGTCGACGCGCTGGTGATCGGCGGGGGCGTCGTCCGAGTCGACGCCAGCGGTGTCGGAGATGCTCCACCGGTCGAGGACCTCACGGCATTGCTCGACGAGCGAACTCGACGAGACGCTCGAGGTGCAGCTGACCTGGGTCGAACGGCGCAACGTCACGACCGACACCGGCCCGACCGCCGACGAGTTGATCACCGAGCAGGTCGACGTCGCTCGCGGACGTGTGGGCGCAGGACGCCGACGTCGCCGTGCTCGACGTCGCCTACGACGGGGTCGAGGCGGTGATCCAGGTGGCCGGCGAGACCCGACCCGACGCAACCGACCTCGTCGACGACGTCGAAGCCCTGCTGCCCGACGAGGCGACGATGACCGTGCTGTTCGTCCGTCGCCTCGACATCACGACCACCACGACGACGACGACCACGACGACGACGACCGCTCCCACCACCACGACGGTCCCGACCACGACCGCGGGCCCGTGAGCGACCTCACCGAGCTCGCAGCTCATCCGGCTGCGTCCGACCCGGAGCCGTTTGCCGGACCCGACCACCCGATGCGGCGACTGACGCGAGCTCAGGCGTTCGGCGAGCCGTGGACCGACGTCGACGCAGCGCGCGTCCAGGAGATCTTCGACGGGATGGCCTCCGCGTGGAGCGAGGATCACGTCGACCCGATCAAGGCGGCACCGATCGAGGATGCGCTCGACCGCGGTGAGGTCCCACTCGACGGGTGCCTGGCTCGAAGTCGGATCGGGGACGGGCGCGGGTGCCCGGGTGCTCACCCCTCGGGTGACGTCACTCGTGTGCACCGATCTCTCCGAGCAGATGTTGCTCCACGCTCCCGACCTCGCACCCCGGGTTCGCTCCGATGCGTCGGTGCTGCCGTTCGCCGACGACTGTTTCGATGCGATTCTGCTGGTCAACATGTTGCTGTTCCCGCGCGAGATCGATCGCCTGCTCCGCGACGCCGGTGTGGTGGTGTGGGTGAACACGCTCGGCGATCAGACGCCGATCCACCTTCCACCCGCCGACGTGCTCGACGCACTGCCGGGCGAGTGGGCCGGCATCACCGCTCGGGCCGGAAGCGGATTCTGGTTGACCGTGCGCCGCAAAGCCCGAGGGATCACCCCGCCGATCAGGGGGTGACGCTCAAGCCGTCGAGGAGCAGGGGAAGCTCTGCGTCGAATTGCTCGCTGTCGCCGTCGAAGTAGCTGGAGTGCACGACGACGGCGTACTCGCCGGCCGTGGTCACCAGCTGGACGGACGTCAACGTACTGCCCCCACCCAGATCCTCGGTCCCCGTGAGGCGCACGCCAGGCCGACCGGCGACCTCGACATCCTCGAGCGACGCATAGTCGACGTAGAACTCGTCGCCCGGCTGGAGCTGGATCTCCACTCCGTCGTCGGTGAACGACGCATTGCCGTCGAACGCACGCCGCTCGGCAAACGCCCGGGCGTCCTCTCCAGGCGCATCGAACACCACGACGCTGAAGTCGCTGTACCGGGCATCTTCGGTGGTGAAGACCTCCACACCGGTGCGGTCGCAGGGATCGCCAGCGACGATCTCGGCGCGCCACCCGTCGGGGAGAACTCCGTCGACGGTCACCGCGCCGCCCGGGGCGGTGATGGCGAACACCGGACCCTCGGCGGTGATCGCAAGCGGCTCGCATTCCCCCGACTCCGCCACATCGGCCGCCTCCGCTTCGGCAACGGCGTTGGGGTCGTCGGCGACCGCGACGGCGTCAGCGTCGCTTTCGATGGCGGTGAACTCGACGTCGGTGTCGATCTCGACCTGGGCACCGTCGACATCGACCGTTCCGGTCAACGCGATCCGATAGTCGAGCGCACCGATTGCGTCGCGGTCCTCGATGAATTCGATCATCACCATCGAGTCGTCGATCATCTCCGCGTCGAGGCCGGCCTCGACCATGAATTCCTCGAATTCCTCCTGTGAGCGGAGGTCGGACGCTCCGAGCAACTGCCCGAGCTCGAACACGATGCGGAACCCGCCGTCGGTCGGGACGAGCCGCAGCTCGCCGATCTCGCGCTCGAAGCTGCTGATCGAACGACTGCCGAGGCGGCCCGCCCCGTCGGTCGCCTGGTCGTCGATGACGATGCCGGCCCGAAGATCCGGGGAGTACCGGGCGTCGAGGGGCGATCCGTCGAGGCCGTCGACCGAGAACTCCCATGTCACCTCTGCGCCGAGCACGGTCGGGTCGGTCTTCTGGAGCGATACGTCGAACTCATCGAGCGCTTCATCGCGGTCGATCCACCGCGCCTCCGCTCCGGTGATCGTGGCCGCGGCGTCACCGCCGCCGACCTCACTGTTGCCGTCGCTGCCGCCGCATGCCGCAGCCACGATGGCCACGCCGGCGATGATCGCGGTCGCCTGGTGATGAGTCCGCTGCATCTGTCGCTCCCTACTGGCTCTGATCGTCTCGATGGGCAAGGTACGACGGGGTCGTCAACCAGGTGCGAACCGAACCCTTGCGCGCACGGTCGACGGCCGAGTTCGCTCGGCTCTCCGCGGCCTCGTCGGGACCGCGAGACTAGATCCCATGACGGCAACGGAGAACGAACGTGGCACCCAGGTCTCGATCGGTACCGCCCGCAGCAGCGGACCATCGGTGCAGGACTTCCTGGCGGCCGACACGCGGACAGTCCCCGCTTCGCTGCTCGATCACAGCTCGGCACCACAGGGCGCCGCCGACGTCTCGAAGGGGCGTTACGTCGATGCCGGCTTCGCCGCGCTGGAGAACGAGTACCTCTGGACGAGCACGTGGCAGATGGCCTGTATGGAGGTCGACCTCCCGAACCCGGGCGACCACGTGGTCTACGACGTCGCCGACGAGTCGCTGATCGTGACCCGCACGAAGGACGGCGCGATCAAGGCGTTCCACAATTCGTGTCTGCACCGCGGCACGAAGCTGCGCACCGACGACGGTCGCGTCGCATCGTTCCGCTGTCCGTTCCACGGCTGGAAGTGGGATCTCGACGGCAACCTCGTCGAACTCCCGGCCGAGTGGGACTTCCCCCAGGTGTGGGAGCAACCCGACTCGTGCCTGCCCGAGGCGGCGGTGGCGACATGGCACGGCTTCGTGTTCGTCAACATGGCCGACGACCCGCAGCCGTTCGACACCTACGCCGACAAGCTGATCGAGCACTTCGACCGCGATTTCGACATGACCGGACGCCACCGTGCGTTCTGGGCGACAAAGGAGGTCCCGGCGAACTGGAAGGTGTGCATGGAGGCGTTCGGCGAGGGCTACCACGTCATCGCGACCCACCCGCAGATCCTCGAGTTCACCGCCGACGAGAACAGCGAGTACTCGATCTGGCCCGACTCGCCGCACGTCACCCGGTTCATCAACGGCTTCGGCGCCCAGAGCCCGCATCTCGCGGAGCTTGAACCCGCAGCAGGTCGTCGATGCGTACATGGCCTTCTCGGTCGGTTCGGTGAAGGGCGAGATCCCGGAGGGGATGCGGATCGACGTTCCCGACGATGCCAACCCGCGGGCGATCGTCGCCGATCTCTTCCGCCAGGCGATGCACGCCCGCTTCGACGCCGGATCTGTCCGGTCGCGCCGACACCGAGTTGCTCGACGCCGTGCTCTATCACCTGTTCCCGGCGTTCGCCCCGTGGGCCGGCATCGGTCAGTCGCTCGTGTACCGCTGGCGGCCCGGGTCGACGCCGGACACGTGCTTCATGGACGTGATCCGAATGGCACCGAACCCGGATTCGGGGGAGGTCCCCGACCCCGCACCGCAGCAGGTCCTCACGCTCGACCAGTCCTGGCACGAAGCGGAGGCGATGGGTCAGCTGGCCGACGTGTTCCAACAGGACATGGACAACCTGCCCAAGGTGCAGGCCGGACTCAAGTCGACGGGCAAGCGCGGTGTCAGCTTCGGGCTCTACCAGGAGACACGGATGCGGATGCACCACCGCATGATCGACGGCTACATCGACGCCGGACTCGACAACGACGGACGCGACCGCGCCGAACTCGACCGCTGGCGCGTACCTGCCGATTGACGCTTCGTGCCGTTCCCGTGAAAACGGCGAAGGCCCCCGGATCACTCCGAGGGCCTTCGCCAAAGATGTTCGAGTCGCTCAGGCGTCGGCTTGCGCCGGCTCTTCCTCACGTGGTTCCGGGGCTTCGCCCAGTCCCATCTGGTGGAAGATCTCCGCCTTGCGGTACTCGAAGTCGGCTTCTTCGACTTCGCCCGCTGCGAACTTCTCGTTGAGGATGCGGAATTCCTCGAGCAGCGCGTCCTCGTCAGGACCGTCGTCAGTCTCTTCGGCCTTGGCCGCGCTGCGACCGTGGCGAATTGCCTGCTTCTCGGCCTTACGTTCCTTCTTGCGAAGTTCGCGCTGCCGCTTCTGGTAACTCTGCGGGCTCGATGCCATGCAGAACCGCCTCCTTCTCAGATTGCTGGATCAGATCTCTTTGACGTCGACTGCTTCCGGTCCCTTGCGCCCAGGGGCGACTTCGAACTCGACCTTGGCGTCGTTGTTCAACGAACGACGACCCGAGCCAACGATGTTGGAGTAGTGGACGAAGACGTCATTGCCGCCTTCGTCCGGGGTGATGAATCCGAAGCCCTTCTCGTCATTGAAGAACTTCACGATGCCTGTAGCCATTTTCGGCTCCTTGTGTTCAGAGAGCCTCGAAAATGACTCACGTTTGCGCTGCTCACTGTAGTGGCGACGCGGCCGAATCGGCTCGCGGAGCCCGCAGGAGTCACCAAGAAGCCGGCGCGGACAGCGGTCAGGCCACCGCCCAAGCCGGGTCGGATGATACGGAACGGACGATGGCCGGTGACCGCGAGTCGGGTGAGGATGACGGCCGCCATCACGCGTGCCGGAGGCGCCGCCGGCCAGCAGCGCCGGGTCGAGCACGAGCAGGCCGTACACCGAGCCAGATCACCGCCTCGATCCACGCCATGATCCACGTGCTCGGGGCGAGACCCTCGAGTTCACGGCTGCGACAGGCCGCGACGACCGCGGGCACGAGTTGCATGCCGTAGCAGAGGCCGATCGCGAGGCCGGCGACGCGCCAGCCGCCGACGAGCAGGAACGGGAGCGGGACCATGCCGAGGACGAACGAGCCCGGCCGCGACACCCGGAATCGTCGAACGGCCGGCCGCACGCACGTACGCGACGATGATCACGCCGTAGAGCACGGCGGCGACAGCCGAGACCGGGACGAGACCCCAGAGCCCCTCGGCCAGCCCGTAGGCCAGCCACCACAGGTTCATCGACAGGCTCACGCCGGCCCACACGCCCGAGACGCCGGCGGTGCTGCGCTGTCGGACGAGGCGTGCGGCCTGGGGATAGGCCATCCCTGCTCCCATGACGTTGGCGACGACGAGCATGGTGGTGATGAGTACTGCGGTCATGGCGACCCTCCTTCGGTGCGGTTGATTCGGCGGTTGAATGTGATGACTGTTCGGAGTTTGACTCCTTACGAGATGTGAGGGTCTAACAGAGTTTCACTCGTTACACAACCTCAACGGCGCTACGCTGACGACCATGTACGTCGCATCGGTCACAGAGTCCGAGCACCGCATCACGCTCGACACGATGGTCGACCTCCACAACGCACTCGCCGACGATCCGACCGCCGACCCGCGCGGCATCCTCGCCGACGCCGGATTCAGCCGCGCCCCCGACGCATCCGCCGCGTCGTTGCATCGCCTCGACCGCCCGAGTCGACGCCCTCGCACCGTTCCTGGCCCAGCTCCCCGAGCTCGACACCGAGGAGGCGTCGGCACGGGTCACCGAGGAGCTGACCGAGTTGCCGATCACCCCGTCGATCGTCGACCACGGCGGCGTCGGGCCCCACATCCACTGGACCCCGCCGACCGCCCGATTCGACGACCAGGTGATGGCCGACCTGATGATGGCCCTCGCCCACGAAATCTGCGACAACGGCACGATCCGCTTCGGCACCTGTGCGGCGACCGACTGCTCACGGCTGTTCTACGACGCGACACGGAACCGATCGAAACGCTTCTGCTCCGACCCCCGGTGCGCGAGTCGAACCCACACCGCCGATCATCGGCGACGCCGGTCCGGCACCGCGTCCTGACGCTCGACGACGCGACATCGACCACGCGACCACGGGAATGTTGCGGCCGCAACGGGGTTGCACCCACCATGGCCATCCACCGCCTGAACCACGCGGTCCTCTACGTCCGCGACGTCGCCCGCTCGAAGGACTTCTACTGCGGGATCACTCGGGTTCGACGTCGTCTCCGAGTTCCCCGGTGCCGCGTTCCTCCGCGCCCCGGCATCCGACAACGACCACGATCTCGGGATCTTCGCGATCGGCGACGGCGCCGAGGCGTCCGACGCCGGTCGTCGGACGGTCGGGATGTACCACCTCGCCTGGGAGGTCGACACGCTCGGCGAACTCGCCGAGCTGGCGTCGACGCTGCGCGATCGCCGGCGCACTCGTCGGCGCGAGCAACCACGGCACCACCAAGAGCCTCTACGCCAAGGACCCCGATGGACTCGAACTCGAGATCGTCTGGCTGCTGCCGGCCGATCTGATCGAGCCCGACGACCTCGCCGCCAAGGCGACCGTCGGCCCGCTCGACCTCGACGCCGAACTCGCCCGCTTCGGCGCCGACGCCCGCAGCGGCCTCGGCGTGTCCCGGCCGGCCGCGGTGTGATCCGGCCGCGACTGCCGGGCACGTCTCCGCTCACACTCCCAACGAAAGGCTCCGCATGAGCACCACCCCCGATCAGCGCCGCAACATCGACTTCTGGATCGACCCGATTTGACCGTTCTGCTGGGCAACGGCCCGTTGGGTCGTCGACGAAGTCATGCCGCATCGTGATCTCCAGATCACCTGGCAACCGATCAGCCTGCTGTTCAAGAACGAACCGCCCGAAGGTTCCGACTACTACGACGCCTCGCTGAAGACCCACCGCATGCTGCGCGTGCTCGAAGCGGTGCGCGCAGCCGGCGACACACCCGAGGCCGGGCAACCACGACGTGTTCAAGCTCTACTGGGAGTTCGGCGCACGCATCCACCACGACGAGGACGCTCGACTTCGAGATCAAGGATGCGCTCGACGACGGTCGGACTCGACCCGGCGTTCGCCGACGGCAGCTCGACGACGAATCGTGGGACGCCGTCGATCCGCAACAGCGATGGACGACGGACTCGGCCTGATCGGCACCGACGTCGGCACGCCGATCATCGCGACCCACAATTCGCGCGGCGAGCGCGTCGGCTACTTCGGTCCGGTGATCACGAAGATCCCGTCGACCGAGGACAGCCTCAAGATGTGGGACGCCCTCATGGACATGATGGACGTCGACGGCTTCTTCGAGCTGAAGAAGACCCGCACCGACGGCCCCGATCCCGGCGCCCGCCCCGACCCGTCTGAGGCGTCGAGTGTCAGCCGCCTGATGACTCGCTGACGACGAGCGTGCCGGCAGAGAGCTCGTTGGCGAAGCGGGCCATCGGCTCGTCGTCCATGCCCGCCAGATGCTGGTCGACGAACGCGGCCAGCCCGGTACTCAGCGGGCGGATCGCGACCGTGCTCGAACTTCGACTCATCGAAGCCCACTTCGACGGCCGAGACCGAGCACTCGGCGCCAGGCTGCGAAGACTCGCCGACGCCGAACTCTCGGCAAAGGAATTCACTCCGATGCATCTGTTGAGGGCATGGACGATCGCCATCCGACCAACGGAGGCCCCGACGGTCGCGGCGAACTCGCGGCGCAGGTGCCGACGAGCACCGACGCTTGCAGGGCCCATTCGCGTGAACTCGAAGGTTTGGCCGCCGTGTCGGTCGGTGAACTCGACGACGCCCGGAACTTTCTCGCGAGGCATCGACCTGTGGGAGTCACGCGATGCGGCGGAGCAGTTCTATGACGACGCCTGGCGTGAACGGGTCACCGCGGCGTACGGCTCACCGCCCGTGATGACGTGGTTCGACACGCCGTCGTCGTCGACAATCGCCACGACGAGCTGCTCGGCGGCCGACGTCGTGACGCCGGTCAGGCGAAGGCGTTGACCCCGGTCAACTCGGCGGACAGCGCCCACAGCCGTTCGGCCTCGCCGTGGTCGATCGCGTGCGCATCGACACCGAGGAAGCGGGCGAACGGGCTCTCCGGATCGGTCGGTCGCGGAGATGTCGCAGTCCTCGCAGTAGACGCCACCCATGCCGTCGAGCTGACTCGACGTCGCACACCACAGCGTCGTGGTCGCGCCCTGCGTCGGCGACTTGAACAGCTCGTTGACGTTGCCGTCGGCGTCGACCCAGCCCATCTCGATCATCTCCTCCTGCGGGAGGTGACGCTGCAGCGGCGTCATGATCCCACCCGGATGGACCGCGAATGCACGGACGCCGCTCGACTCGCCGAGCCGGTCGAGTTGGACCGCGAACAGCGCGTTGGCGGTCTTCGCCTGCCCGTACGCGGTCCACTTCTCGTAGTCGCCTGCGGTGAAGTGGACGTCGTCCCACCGGATCGGTGAGCGCTTGTGACCGGTCGACGAGAGCGAGACGACACGCGCCCCGTTCGCCGCACCGGCCGCTGCGATGAGCGGCCAGAGCCGGTTGACGAGCGCGAAGTGCCCGAGGTGATTGGTCGCGAACTGCGCCTCCCAGCCGTCACCGACGCGGGTCTCGGGACACGCCATGATCGGCTGCGTTGTCGATCATGATGTCGATCGGCGTGCCGTCCGCGAGCTGAGTTCGCGGCGAACGCCTCGACGCTCGCCAGGTCGCCGAGGTCGAGTTCGCCCACGGTCACGTCGCCGAGCCCCTCGTCGGCGAAGACCTGCCGGGCGTGGTCCGGTCGCCGAGCCGGCGCGACGATCGACGCGCCGGCCGCAGCGAGCGCGCGGGTGGTCTCGAGGCCGAGGCCCGAGTACCCGCCGGTGATCACGACGTGCGTGCCGGTGAGGTCGACGCCGTCGAGGATCTCGTGGGGCTCGGTGCGCATGCCGAAGCCGGATCCGATGGGTGCCTGAGGAGAGGTCATCCCGGCACCGTAGAGCGGATCGGGCTCAGGCGTCGTCGCTCGGAGTCGTCGTCCTCCGATGGCTCGGCGGCGAGGATCGCGTACAGCCTGCGCTTGGCGTCGGTGAGGACCGTCGGCGGCCTGCTCGATCTGTTCGGGCGTCCCGAAGCGACCGACCTGACGGACCTGTCCGACGAGTTCGGCGACGTGTCCGCGCAGGTCACCGCGCGGCCCGCTGGCCGTGTCGTTCCACGGCTCGACGAAGTCGTCGCCGCGCGAGCTCGCGGTACTCGCGCGAGTCGCTCGCGCCCGCCATCGGTGAGGTCGGAACTGCTTCTTGCCGTCGATCTCTTCGGCTTCGACGAGGCCGCGCTCCTCCATGCGACCGAGCGCGGGGTAGATCGCACCCGGGCTCGGCCGCCAGCGACCGTCGCTGCGCGTCTCGAGCTCGGTGATGAGCTCGTAGCCGTGCATCGGACGCTCGTCGAGCAGCAGCAGCGTGGCGTCGACGATGGCGCCGCGGCGGGCGCGGTGTCGGCCGCCGCGGCCGTGATGGTGCGTGATGAATGTGGTCGTGTCGCATGTGTGTCTCCCATGTCGTGCGTGTCGTTGGTGATCCCGACGCCGACGTCGGCGCGGGCCTCCGGGGATGCTCCCCTGGGGATGTCGTTTCGTTCTTGGTGACGAAGCGTGGCATTCGGTGCTCCTTTCGCGAGCTGCTGTCGATATATCGCTACGTTAGCGATATATCGACGAGAACGCAACCCTCGATCACGAACCGAGCCCGGACAACGCGCGAGACTGAGGCTGATGTCGACGCTTCCTGAGGTCCCCCAGTTCGGCGCATTGCTGCGCGACCACATCCAGTCGGTCCCCGCCGAGGCACAACCAGCGTTCCTCGCCGGGCTCGAACGATCGGCGGCGACGCGCTACCGCGGCTGGGCCGAGGAGATCCCGGCACATGCCGATGCGCTTGCTGGCCTGCGCGGCGAGCGAAGATCGCATCGCCGACATCGTGACCGGGCTGTTCCCGATCAGCGACGAGCTGCAGGCGCAGGTCGACGGGGCGCTGCCCGGCGGCGGTCGCGCTCTACTACGACGTGTTCGCCCCGTACACCCCGGCGAGCAGCTCTACCTCCAGTCGGAGGCCGAGATCCAGGGGTCGCAGGCGTGGGTCCGGATGTCGGAGCAGATCACCGACGAGGCAACGCTCGCGTCATTGCGCGAGTGCACCGAACTCGAACTCCAGAGTTCGGTCGCGGCCAAGGCCGTGCTCGACGCGCTCGAGTCGATCGTCGGTCTGACGCCGTCCGCGTCGACGCTCGCTCAGTCGAGGGTGATGACGACGGCGGTGTCGGTACCCGAGCCCTTGCCGATCAGGCTCATGAATTTGCCGACCAGCTTCATCGCGCCGTACTGAATGCCGTACTTCTTCTTGACCATCGAGGCGTAGGACTCGAACTCGGCTGCCGGTCTTCACGTCGGCGGTGCCGGTGACCGGCTCGGTCCCGTCCTTCACCTTGCCCCGCGAGTCGGACGGCTGGAGGATCACGCGCGGGTCGTTGTTGATCCGCTTCACCTTGTAGCTCGACGACGACGTCGTGAACCCGACCTGACCGTCGCCGAAGTCGGCGATCCACACCGGCAGCGTCTTGGTCGAGCCGTCCTTCTTGTAGGTCGTGAGTGCCACGTATTTCTCGTCAGCGATCGAAGCCATGCCAGCGACGCTAGACGATCGTGACCACGCCCCGACCCACGACGATGCCGGTGCCGGACGCACAACGGCCGGACCCTCACGAGAGTCCGGCCGCTGCTGCTGAATTCTGAAAACCTTCGATGACCTGAGCGGTGATCAGATCGTTCGAGACCAAGGCGCGAGCTGAGGACGTTGACGTCGGTCAATGACGAAGCCTGGCAACGCAGGTATCGGGCGACCTGGCGCCGCTCAGGTCGATCAGATCCTCTCGATGATGGTGGCGTTGGCCATGCCGCCGCCTTCGCACATCACCTGGAGGCCGTACTTGCCGCCGGTGCGCTCGAGCTCGTTGAGCAGCGTGGCCATGAGCTTCGTGCCGGAGGCGCCGAGCGGGTGACCGAGGGCGATCGCGCCGCCGTTGACGTTGACCTTGCTCATGTCGGCGCCGGTCTCCTTCTGCCAGGCGAGCACGACCGAGGCGAACGCCTCGTTGACCTCGAACAGGTCGATGTCGTCGATGGTCAGGCCGGTCTTCTCGAGGATCTTCTTCGTGGCCGGGATCGGGCCCTTGAGCATGGTGACCGGGTCGGTGCCGGCGAGGGCGAAGCTGTGGAACTTGGCGCGCGGCTTCATGCCGAGCTCGGCCGCCTTCTCGGCGCTCATGATCAGCACGGCGGAGGCGCCGTCGGAGATCTGCGACGAGTTGCCGGCGGTGATCTTGCCGTCCTCCTTGAAGGCGGGCTTCAGCTTGGCGAGGCTCTCGGCGGTGGTGCCGTCGCGGATGCCCTCGTCGGTCGGTGACGGTGACGGTCTGGCCGTCGATCTCGACGTCGACCGGAACGATCTCGCGCTCGAAGCGGCCTTCGTCACGGGCCACGGCGGCACGCTGCTGGCTCTCGGCGCCGAACGTCGTCGAGGTCTTCACGGGTGATGCCGTACTCGTCGGCGATCATGTCGGCGCCGATGCCCTGCGGCGGGAGGCCGGTCTCGGCGTAGCGGTCGAGCTGCTCCTGCGGGAACGGGAAGCCCATGCCCTGGACGATCGAGGCGCCCATCGGGGTGCGGGTCATCACTTCGACGCCGGCGGCGACGACGACGTCGTACGCGCCGGCGATCACGCCCTGCGCGGCGAAGTGCATCGACTGCTGGCTCGAGCCGCACTGGCGGTCGACGGTGGTCGAGGGCACCTCTTCGGGCCAGCCGGCGGCGAGCACGGCGTTGCGGCCGATGTTGAGCGACTGCTCACCGACCTGCATGACGCAGCCCATGATGACGTCGTCGACCATGGCCGGGTCGAGCCCGTTGCGCTCCTCGAGGGCCTTGAGGACGTGGGCCGCCATCGTGACGGGGTGCTGGTCCTTGAACTGGCCGTTGCGCTTGCCGCCCGGGGTGCGGACTGCGTCGACGATCACTGCTTCGGTCATTGGTGGTCTCCTGTGGTTGGTGGATGATGGTTGCGCTCGGGTGATCTGCAACGGGGTCGGACACCGTCGCAACGTATCAGGTCTGGTTGATGGCGGATTGCAGGTTCTGCTGGAGTCGGGTGAGCACCCAGCTGAGGGCCTGGCGTTCTTCGCGTCCGATCCCGCGGCGGAGTTCGGCGCGGAGGACCTCGTCGATCTCGCTGATCCGCCTGGCCATCTCGCGGCCGCCGGTCGGTGATGTCGACGCGCCACACCCGTCGGTCGGCCGGATCGGGATGGCGCTCGACGAGGTCGCGCCGCTCCAGGCGATCGATCACGCTGCCGATCGCCGCACGACCGATGCCGAGGTGATCGGCGAGCCGGGTCTGGGTCGTGGCACCGAACTCGGCGACGTACCCGATGAGGCTGGCCTGGGTGAGGTTGAGGTCGAGCGGCACGAGCCGGGCGTCGAACGCCTCACGGACGAGGCGCGCGGTGGCCATCAGCGTCGATTCGACGCGCAGCCACGGCGGGGCGTCGAGTTCGTTGTTGGTCAAGCTGCTCATGGATCTGGAGGGGTAGTCATCGATCCCGGATCGATGACTGCACCCGGGCCCACTGTAGTCATCGATCCGGGATCGATGACTGGCTCGGGTGGATTCGTATTGTATGACGCCATACAGTATGTTCCAAGTCGATCACCCGAACCGATCACCGCCTGATGGAGGACCCACGATGAGCGACACGTTGACCGAGCAGGAAGCGGCCGAGTTCCGCCAGAAGTGCGTCGACTTCCTGGACACGTACGCGTTCAAGCCCGGCCAAGGCATCCCGACCTACGAGGACCAGAAGGCGTTCCTCGCCGCCGCAGCCGGTGCCGGACTGGCCGGTGTCGCCTACCCCGAGGCGGTCGGCGGCGGCGGGCTCACCCCGGCGCACGACAAGATCTGGCGCGAGACGCAGGGCAACTACACGATGATGACCGGCGCGTTCATCATCAGCCACGGCATGTGCCTGCCGATGTTCGGCGAGTACGGCACCGACGAGATCAAGAAGCGCGTACATGCCCGACAACATCTCGGGCAAGACGCTGTGGTGCCAGATGTTCTCCGAGCCCGGCGCCGGCTCCGACGTGGCCTCGCTCCAGACGCGGGCGATCAAGGACGGCGACGAGTGGATCCTGAACGGCCAGAAGGTGTGGACCACGACCGCACACTTCGCCGACTACGGCGTCGTCATCGCCCGAACCGACCCCGACCAGCCCAAGCACGCCGGCATCTCGATGTTCATCATGGACATGAAAGCACCGGGCGTCGAGATCCGCCCGATCCACCAGATCGACGGCGGCAGCGAGTTCAACGAGGTCTTCATGACCGACGTGCGCGTGCCGGCCGACCATCTGCTCGGCGAGTACAACAACGGCTGGCGGATGGCGACGGCGATGCTGATGTACGAGCGTGTCGCGATCGGCACCGCGGGCTCCGGCAAGGTCAACCAGCCGACCTACAAGCTGCTCGTGAAGGCCGCGCAGGAGAACGGCAAGGTCGACGACCCCGTCGTCCGCCAGCAGCTGATGGAGATCTACTCGATGGAGACCACCAAGGCCCTCGTCGCGCAGCGCACCAGGGCCGAGCAGAAGGCCGGCAAGACCCCGGGCCCCGGTGGCTCACTCGGCAAGCTGTTCGGCTCGAACATCGCCTGGAAGATGCGCGAGTGCGCGCTCGAGATCGCAGGACCGCAGACCGTCGCGTGGGAGCCCGACGCACCGAACGGCGACGAGCGTCAGCGGATCTTCCTGCAGTCGTTCCAGTCGTCGATCGCCGGCGGCACCGACGAGATCCAGCGCAACATCATCGGCGATCGGGTGCTCGGCCTCCCGCGCGAACCCTCCGTCGACAAGGGCGTCCCGTTCAAGGACCTCAAGGTCGGCACCCAGACGAGCTGACGGCCGGGCCGGACCCATCCGGAGTTCGCGTGCCCGTCGGCAAGACGAAGGACGCCGGCTGGCAGATCGGCGTGTCCGTCACCCTCGACCGTCCGATCGCCGACGTCTGGGCGCTGCTCACGAGTACCCGCGGGATCTCGATCTGGCTCGGCGACGACGTTGCGTTCGCCGGATCCACCGGTGAGCGGTACGCAACCTCCGACGGGACGGTCGGCGAACTCCGCAGCTTCCATCCCGAGGACCGGATCCGGCTCACCTGGCAACCTCACGACTGGGACCATGCGACCACCGTCCAGTTGGCGGTCCGGTCCTCGGGCCAGCGGACCCGGCTGACGCTCCACCAGGAGCGTCTCGCCGACGCCGACGAACGTGAACGCCAGCGCGCCCACTGGAAGCGGGTTGCGACCGAATTGGCCGACGCACTCGGCGACGACTGATCCTCGGAATCGCATCTCGAACCCTCCTCCGGTCTACGGTGACGTACGTCACCATTTGGGGGGATGTCCATGGCATCAACAACGGCGAGCGACCATCGGCTGTCGACGCGCAAGATGGCCGAGTTCGTGGCCAACGGATACCTGCGCTTCGACGCGATCGTCCCCACCGAGATCAACGCGCGGGCGGTCGAGGAGATCGGTCGGCTCAACGCCGAGCGGCTGCTCCCGGAGGGCATGAAGCCACCGCACTCACTGACCCCACTCGACGCGTGCTACCCGGCGCCGTCGGCGATCGGCGACTACCTCCGGCTCCCGCGGATACGCGGGATCATCGAATCGCTGGTCGGGGCCCACCCGAGCTTCGACCACGACTGGGTGCACTACATCCCGAGTGGTGGCAGCTACGTCCAGCCGCTCCACGTCGACGCCGCCACCGACTCGACCGACCCGACGTTCGACGTCCAGCTCTTCTGGTACCCCAACGCCGTCGCACCCGGTGAAGGCGGCACACGATTCGTGCCCGGCAGCCACCTCACCCGCGTCCGATCCTCCGGTCTGCATCGGTACCAGCACATCGTCGGTGAGCAACAGGTCGCGTGCGAGGCGGGCAGCGTCTTCGTCTTCCACCACGGTCTCTGGCACGCTGGCCAGCCCAACCCGGGCGAGAACGATCGGTGGCTCTACAAGATCCGACTCAACCCGACCGAACCGCAGGTCCGGTTGTGGGACACCACCGATTTCGACGAAGTCCAGAGCCCGCCCAGCGATCACGTCTTCGCCCGGATGCAGGCGGGCAGTGTCGCCGAGATCTTCCGCACGTGGCACCCCTGGATGGGCATCACGGACTACCGCAACGACCAGATGCAGCGCGCGCTCCTCTGGCGCTACCTGACCGGCGACGACGACTTCGACGTCGACTACTACCTCACCCGGCTCGAAGGACGCGCCGAACTGATCGAGAACCGGGCGTGACGTGACCGCGACGGCAACAGGTGCTCTACCTGTGGACCGACGGGTCGTCGCTCGACGAGAAGGTCATCGGGTGGGCGTTCCACGACGGGACCGAGGGTGCTGGCCCTCCACTGCCCGAACCGACGCGAGCCCGGGCACGCGCCGTACTCGACCGGGCTCCGCGCGTTGCAGGACGGTTGGATGCTGCTGCAGTCGGCGCAACTCGTGCCACCGGCCCCCGGCCAGGAACACCTGAACGCGTATCTCGAGTACGAGTTCGTCTTCGAACGGCGGATCGAGATCTCGTGACCACGGCGGTGCGACATCCGTGGAACACGTCGTTCGCATGGCGACGACCCGCCACCGAGCCGCACCGCCTGACGACCGACCAGGTCGACTCGTTCCATCGCGACGGCTGGCTGATCGTCGACGACCTCGTCGACCCCGCCACGCTCGCTGATCTCACCGCCGACCTGGACGCCGATCGAAGCGGACACGGCCGCGTTCGTCCGTGCCCAGCCCGACTCACGACTGCTGCTGTCCGAGTCTGGAGCGGTCACGTTCGCGGCGCACCTCGTCCCGCGCTCCGACGGAGCACGCCGTCTCAGCCGATCGCAGCCGATCACCGACCTCTGCCACGACCTGATCGGACCCGACGTCCGGCTGTACTGGGACCAACTCGTCTACAAGCACCCCGACAAGCCGCGCGAGTTCCCGTGGCACCAGGACAACGGGTACTCGTACGTCGACCCACAGCAGTACCTCACCGTGTGGCTGGCGCTCACCGACGCCACCGTCGACAACGGCTGCCCGTGGGTGGCGCCCGGCGAACACTGCGGCGGAACGCTCGCCCATCGCTACGTCCATCCGCTCGGGTTGACCTGTTTCGACGACCACCCGGACGCGACTCCCGCGCCGGTACGTGCCGGCGGTGCTGTCGTGTTCTCGTCGCTCACGCCACATCGGACCGGACCGAACATCACGGGCTCGACTCGCAAGACCTACATCCTGCAGTACGCGCCCGATGGCGCCGACGTACTGCAGGGCGACCCGGCGGCCGGCCCGCCGACCGCCCGCGTGCACGCAGGACGACCCCATACGGCAGTACGTCGTGCTGCGCGACGGCGTGGCGATCGGGGTCGACGAGTGAAGCTCCCCGACTGGGCGGACAGGGTGACATGGCTGACGTGGCCGATCGTGCTCGTGATCATCCAGCAGATCTGGTTTCCCGCCCCGGCCGGGGCACTGCTCGCCGGAGTCGTCCTCGGGCTGATCACGAGCCTGATCTCGCTGGGGATGTACCTCGTGTACGGGGCGAACCGGGTCCTCAACTTCACGGCCGGAGAACTCGGACTGCTCCCCGCGGTGCTCTCGGTGATGCTCATCATCGAGTCCGGCCTCAGCTGGTACCTCGGCTTCGGTATCGGCTTCGCGGCTGCGGCGGTTCTCGGCGTCGCCGTCGAGTTCCTGATCATCCGCCGGTTCTTCGACGCACCGCGACTGGTGGTCACCGTCGCCACGATCGGCGTCGCGCAGTTGCTCGGTGTCGGCGCGCTCTTCCTCCCGGGCTGGTGGGGCGCCCGGGTGCAGTCGCAGCGCATCGACGCGCCGTTCGACATCGACTTCGAAATCGGGACGCGGGTGTTCAACGCGAACCACGTCGTCGCCCTCGTCGTCGCCCCCCTCGCGATGTTGGCGGTCGGCGTGATGTTGCGCTCGACGCGCATCGGCATCGCGATCCGAGCCGCGGCCGAGCTTCCGGGCCGTGCGGCAATGCTCGGCATCCCGGTCAAGGGGCTCCAGAGCGTGGTGTGGTCGGTCGCCACGATCCTCGGTTTCATCGCGCTGTTCCTCCGCAGCGGCATCTACGGCCTCCCGGTCGGCGGCGCGCTCGGTCTCCTCTTGCTTCTGCGGTCGCTCGCCGCGCTCACACTCGGCCGCCTCATCCACCTGCCGACGATCATCGCCGCATCGCTCTCGCTCGGCGTGCTGCAAGAAGCCGTCGTGTGGAACTCGGGCTCGATCGAAGCCGAGGCGAAGATGGGTGCGATCACCGGCATGGTGATCGTTGCCGGGCTGCTGTTCCGTCGCACCCGCGGGATGCGCTCGGAGATCGACGCGTCGTCGTGGCAGAACGCCGGCGACGACCGTCCGATCGCCGACGTGTACCGGTCGCTGCCTGTCGTGCGAATCGGTCGCGTCGTCGGCATCTCGGCCGTCGCCATCGCGTTCGTCGCGTTCCCGTCGGTCTTCGGCACGACGGTCGTGGTCCGAATGGCGTTGATCTTCCTGTTCGCGATCACTCTGATGTCGTTCGGTGTACTGACCGGTTGGGCGGGGCAGCTCTCCCTCGGGCAGCTCGCCTTCTCCTCGATCGGCGCCGCCACGAGTGCCTGGCTCACGCAGCGGTGGCACTGGGACATCACGCTCACGACGCTCGTGGCCGGCACGATCGGCGCGCTCGTCTCACTTGTGGTCGGCGTACCCGCATTGCGGCTGCGCGGTGCCTATCTCGCCGTGACGACGCTCGCGTTCGCGATCACCGTCAGCCAGTACTTCCTCAATCCACGGTTCTTCGACTGGCTGCCGACCGGACGCATCGAACGCAACCCGATCTTCGGAGTGATCGACTGGTCGTCGTCCCGCGCCATCTACTACGTCTCGCTGATCGCGATGCTGCTCGCCTTCGTGGCAGTGCGCGGCATTCGCAACAGCCGGACCGGTCGCGTGCTGATCGCATTGCGTGACAACGAGGCGGCGGTCGAGTCGTACGGCGTCAGCCCGGTGCGGGCCAAGCTGACCGCCTTCGCGATCTCCGGATTCCTCGCGGCGTTCTCCGGGTCGATCTTCGTGCACCACCAGCAGGCGCTCGTCGTCGACGACGCCCAGTTCAACCTGCTCGCCTTCTCCGCCGGGGTGATCGGCGGACTCGGGAGCCCGCTCGGCGCGTTCCTCGGGTCGCTCTACTTCAACGGCACGTTCTTCTGGTTGCGCGGCTCGTGGCGGCTGCTCGCGAGCGGGATCGGACTGCTCGGCATCCTGCTCGTCGCCCCCGGCGGCCTGACCGGGCTCTGGTACGACCTGCGCGACCTCACCTGCGTTGGTTCGGTGCCCGTCGCGGCATCGTGGAGGGGGATCCTGCCGACGACCTCGTCGAGGACGACAGCGACATCGTCCCATCAGCTGACGACGACATGGGATCCTGACGCAGCGGGCGACGACACGACGATCGAGGCGGCGACAACCGCATGACCGACACGCTCGCCCCCGATACCCCATCCGGCGAGGAGCCGGCCGCCAAGACGGGATGGCTGCGCTCGATCACCGGCGACGGCCCGCTCTACGCGTTGCTGATCCTGTTCGGGCTCAACGCGGTCGACGAGCTCGACCGGACCGCCTTCGCCGTCCTGGCGCCCGACATCCGCGACGAGTTCGGCCTCGGTTTCGCAGGACTGCTCACCCTGGTCGCCGTGGTCCTGGCCTTCGCACTCGCATTGCAGGTGCCGATCGCCGGGATGGCCGACCGGTATCCGCGGGTGCGGATCGCACTCATCGGTGCCGCGATGTGGGCGTGCTTCTCGTTCATGACCGGGCTCGCCACCGGCATCGTGATGCTCGGGTTCGCCCGGTCCGGGTCGGCAATCGGCAAGGCGGTCAACGACCCCACCCACAACTCCCTGCTCGCGGACTGGTTCGATCCCGACCACCGTCCGAAGGTGTACAGCTTCCACCGCGCCGCCAACGCGGTCGGTGCGATCATCGGCCCGATCATGGCAGGCGTCCTCGCCTACCAGTTCGGGTGGCGCACGCCATTTCTCGTCTTTGCGATCCCGACGATCATCCTGGTCGTGCTCGGCCTGCGACTCCGCGAGCCCGTCCGCGGCGCCCACGAACGGCGCCTCGCCGGCGGCGACGAAGAGGCCGCGGCCACCGAGGAGGCCCCACCGTCGTACGCCGAGGCGTGGCGGATGTGCTGGAAGATCGAGACGCTGCGACGGATCTTCGTGGCGATGCCATTCCTCGCCGTCTCGCTCATCGGATTCGCCACGCTCGCGTCGCTGCTGTACGAGCAGGCGTACGGTCTCGACGAACGCGCCCGCGGGGTCGTGGCTGCCACCTCCGAGCCCGGCCAGCTCATCGGGCTCGTCATCGGGGCTCGCATCGCAACCAAGCTCGTCGTGCGGGATCCGGCGCTGATCCTCAAGTTCCTCGCGGTCGTGTCGGCGATCACGTCCGCCCTGTCACTGGTCTTCGCAGTGGTGCCGAACCTCGGCGTTCGCAATTGCCGCCAACTTCCTGATCGCGCTGTGCCTCGCGATCGTCGGGCCCGGCATCCTCGCCTCGCTGTCACTCGCCATCCCGCCGCGAGCACGGTCGATGGGGTTCTCGATGGCGTCGCTGTGGATCCTGCCGGGGCTGTTGATGCTGCCGTTCATCGGGTGGATCGCCGACAACTGGGGTATCCGCACCGGCATGGCGATGATGGTCCCGGTGTTCCTCATCGGCGGCCTCGTCATCGCCAGCGGCGGCAACGTGATCGACAACGACATCGTCCAGGTCCGCCAGACCGCGCTGGCCCGGGCCGAGGTGATGAACCAGCGCCGCCGCGGCGAGGTGAAGCTGCTGCTGTGTCGAGGGGTCAACGTCGGCTACTCCGGTGTACGGGTGCTGCACGACGTCGACCTGGAGATCGACGAGGGTTCGGTCGTGGCCCTGCTCGGCACGAACGGGGCGGGCAAGTCGACGCTGCTCAAGGCGATCTCCGGGGTCGTGCAGGCCGATCAGGGAGCGATCATCTTCGACGGTCGCGACGTGACCCACGCACCGCCGAACGAGATCGCCGGCCACGGCATCGTCCAGATTCCCGGTGGCCACGGCGTGTTCCCGGGCCTCACCGTGCAGGAGAACCTCGACGCGGCCGGGTGGCTGCAACCGCAGCGACGAGGCCGCATTGGAGACCGGCATGGCGACGGTGCTCGAGACGTTCCCTGCACTCGCAAGTCGACTCGACGAGCCTGCGGCAAACCTGTCGGGCGGCCAGCAGCAGATGCTCGCCCTGGGAATGAGCTTCCTCGTGACACCGCGCCTGCTGATGATCGACGAACTCTCGCTCGGCCTCGCGCCGGTGATCGTCGAACAGTTGCTGGCGATGGTCCGCAGGATCGCAGCGAGCGGGGTGACGGTCATCCTCGTGGAACAGTCGGTCAACGTGGCACTCGAACTCGCCGACACCGCGTACTTCATGGAGCGCGGCCGGATTCGCTTCCACGGACCGACCACCGAACTCGTCGAACGCGACGATCTGCTGCGTTCGGTGTTCCTCGGCGACACGGTCGCGGCGTCGCGACGGAATCGTCAACCGCATCGTCGAACGGCGCCGCACCGGCACCGTCTCAGGATCCACCACTCCACGATGCGCCACCCGACCCATCGATGGCGTTGTCGGTGCGGGGGCTGTCGCGCCGCTTCGGTGGCCTCATGGCCGTCAACCAGGTCGACGTCGACGTGGCCGAACGCGAGATCGTCGGCTTCATCGGCCCGAACGGCGCCGGGAAGACCACGCTGTTCGATTTGATCGGTGGCACCACGCCCACCGACGCGGGCCGGATCGAACTCGCCGGACACGACCTGAGTTCGGCCACGGCCAGCGAACGGGCGCGCCGCGGCCTCGGCCGATCCTTCCAGGACGCGCGCCTGTTCCCGTCCCTGACCGTCGAGGAGACCATCTCGGTTGCGCTCGAACGGTGGATCTCGTCGCGCGACCCGGTGTCGGCGGCGCTCCACCTCCCGACCGCCTTCGACAGCGAAGCCGACATCGGTCGGCGCGTCGCCGAGCTGATCGAGTTGATGAACCTCGGCCCGTACCGCCACAAACGGATCCGCGAGCTGTCGACCGGCAGCCGTCGCATCGTCGACCTCGCGTGCGTCGTCGCCCACCGTCCCACGGTCGTGCTGCTCGACGAACCGTCGAGCGGCATCGCCCAGCGCGAGGTCGAAGCCCTCGGGCCGGTGATCGAGCGAATGCGCAGCGAGATGGGATCCGCCCTGCTGATCATCGAGCACGACATGAACCTGCTCTCGTCGATCGCCGACCGAATCGTCGCCATGGATCAGGGGTCGGTGATCGCCGTCGGCAGACCCGCCAACGTGCTGACCGATCCTGCCGTCGTCGCGTCGTACCTCGGAACCGACCCGACCGCCATCCACCGCTCGAACACGTCGGCGATGACTTGACGGCCATCCCACGAACCCATCAACCAAGCAACGAGGAGCCACAATGCAACCCGCATCAGCCGAAGGTTCGAACAGCGACACGGGCCGCGCCGTGCGCCGCTACGGACCGATCGCGGCGATCGCCGTGGTGGCCCTGGTCGTGATCGGCGTCGTGATCGCCGGCGGAGGTGACGATGCCGCCGCACCCGTGGTGACCGACGACACGACCGACCCGGGTGCCACCGACCCGGGGACGACCGACGGAACCGCGACGACCGAGGGCGGCACCGTCACGACCGACGGCGACTCGGGGTCGACGACCGACACCGCGGCACCGGGCGCCGAGCCGGACGCTCCCGTCGAGAGTCCGCTGCCCGACGGCGTGATGAGTTTCAGCGTCGCGCAGGAACTCGGGCTCGACGTCGACTTCGGCGAACGCTGTGACACCGCGACCGGCCGCGTCAAGGTGCAGACGTTCTTCGCTCCCGAGTGCTACGCACCCTTCGAAGGAGACAATGGCGGCGCAACGGCCCGCGGCGTCACCGAGGACACGATCCGCATCGTCCAGTGGGTCAGCCAGGAGCAGGATCCGATCCTCGAGTTCATCACCTCGGCGATCCTCAACGACGACACGAACGCCGAGGACGAGGCCACCCTGCGCGGAATGATCGAGTACTACGAGACCTACTACGAGACCTACGGCCGTTCGGTCGAACTGATCGTGCTCGAGGGATCGGGGGCGATCACCGACGCCGCGGCAGCGCGCGCCGATGCAGTGCGAATCGACGAGGAACTCGACCCGTTCATGGTGTGGGGTGGGCCATTGCTGACCAATGCGTTCGCCGAGGAGCTGGCAGCTCGCGGCATCCCGTGCTTGAGCTGCGGACCCGGCCAGACCAAGGAGTGGTACGCCGACAACGCCGGCCTCGCCTACACCGTGGGCAAGGGGCCGGATCAACTCGACCTGCTCGTCGCGGAGTACATCGGCAAGCGACTGGCCGGTGATCCCGCCATCCATGCCGGCGACGAAACAATGCACTCCACCGAGCGCGTGTTCGGTCGCATCTGGATCGAATCGAGCGCCGACTCGATCACGGCGAACGAACGCTTCGAGGGGTACGCCGCTGACAACGGCTTCGCGATCGCCGAGTCGCAGAGTTATGCGCTCGACCCCGCCACGCTGCAGGAGTCGGCGGCGAACGTGATCACCCGCATGAAGGAGGCGGGCGTGACCTCGGTGATCTTCAACGGTGACCCGATCGCACCACGCGAGTTCACCAACGAGGCCACCGCGCAGAACTACTTCCCCGAGTGGATCGTCACGGGTTCGGTACTCGTCGACACGGCCGCGTTCTCGCGGACGTACGACCAACAACAATGGGCGAATGCGTTCGGTGTGTCGAACCTCTCCGCTCGCGTCGACCGCACGATCGGCAGCTCGTACGCGATCTACGAGTGGTTCCAGGGCGAGCCGCCACCTGCGCCCGACAACATCGGCGTGATCACGCCGGTCCCCAACACGTTCTACGCGTTCCTCCAGGCCACCGGACCGAACCTCACGATCGAGACGTTCAACGATGCAGCGTTCGACGGCGAACCGACTCCACGGGCGCTGACGGGCGTGTCGCTGTCGTGGGGGACCCAGGGGATCTGGCCCGACGACTTCGAACCCGACTACCGCGGGACCGACGACGTCACCGAGATCTGGTGGGATCCGGCTGCGACCGGCCCGGACGAGATCGATCGGGAGGGCAGCGGCCTGTGGCGCTACGTCGAGGGGGGCCTCCGCTACAAGCCCGGCGAAATCCCCAGCGGGCCACCGAGCGCGTTCGTCGAAGAGGGTTCGGTCACGATCTACACCGAGCCGCCGCCCGGGGAGGCGTTGCCGGACTACGAGCCGATCCGCTGAGGTAGCGGGCCGGGGTCCGCCGCGCGATCTGCGCCGGCGAACCGACGTGTCAGCTCAGGCGCTGCGGCTCTGCTGGTTCTCATTGTCGGCGGCCCGGGCGCGCACCCCGATCGGCGCGGTGACCCGGAAGCCGAGCAGATGTCGGTCCTCCTCGGATTCGCCTGCCCAGTAGCCGTACTCGCGGTTGGTTCGGGCGGCTGTCCGGCACTCGGTGAAGACGGGGCACGCGTCGCACAGCCGCTTCGCCTTCTCCTCGCGGCGGGCTCGGGCTTCGGGCCGCTCGGCCCTGCGTGCGAAGAACAGTTCGAGCCGGCCACGGCACGCGGCCTGCAGTTTCCAGTCAGCGTCCGCACCCACGAGGTCGTCGAGTCCGGCTTCGGTTTCGAGCAATTGGAGCGGTGAGGTGTTCATCGAGTCGTCCTTTCGCCTGCGGGCCCGGCCCCGGGGGTCGGTCCGTCCCGCTTTTCCGAGCAGCATCTTAGCGTGCCTTAGTTTGCTTTAGCCTTCCTCAGTGCAAAATAGATATCGAATGGCATACGATGTGCCTGTGAGCCAAGATCCTGAGACGATGCTGGAGCTGCAGTCCGCAGCAGACGCCCTCGGCGTGCACTACCAAACGGCGTACCGTTGGGTGCGCAGCGGCCGCCTGCCGGCCCAACTCACCGGTGGGAAGTACCTCGTCTCGTCGCACGACGTTGCCGAGGTGGGAGCGAGTCGTCAGCGTCCGCAGGCCCCGGCTGCGCCGAGCCCGGCCCGGCTCCGTCGCCAGTCCGAACGGATGCATGAGGCGCTGCTGGCCGGCGACGAATCCGAGGTCCGCAAGATCGCCCGTCGGCTCGTCGACGAAGGAACAACGATCGTCGACCTCGTCGAACAGGTCATCGCGCCGCCGTTGCGGGCGATCGGTCAGGAATGGCACGACGGCAAACTGACCATCTGGGTCGAACATCGCGCGTCGGCGATCATCGAACGAACGCTCGGCGACCTGCTTCCCAACCCTCGTGGCCGCCGTCGGGGCACGGTGATGGTCGCGGCCGTCGCCGGAGATCTGCACTCCCTTCCGACCACGATGGCCACCGTTGCGCTCCGCGAGGCGAACTGGCACGTGCACCACCTGGGGGCCAACATGCCCAGCGACGAACTCGTCGAGTTCTGCGCCACGCATGAGGAGATCGACGTTGCCGTGATCTCGGTGACCAACCCGGAAGCGAGCGAACGGGCCCAACGAGCTGCCCAGGAGATCCGGTCGGCGGGAACGCCCACCCTCGTCGGAGGTGCGGGCCGGACACTCGGCGGCCTTGTGGAGGAGATCCAGCATACGTCCGACGGCGGCGCCTCCTGACGAGATCCCCCGGTCCCGCACCCCTCCACCTCGGACTTCGCCCGACCGCCGTGCGACGGTGCACATGTGTGGCATGGGCCATTCCCACGAAGCCGGGCGTGAACAGCACGTTCGGCTCGGGTTTGCCGAATGCGTACGCGCCGTTGCCGAGCACGGCCAGCGCCGCGGCCGGGACTGCGCGGTGGGCTCCGCCGGTGCCACCGCCACCGCGCCGGCTCGATGCCCTCAGAAGTCCGCCCGCACGACATCGCGCGTCGGCAGTCCGTCCGCCGAGTCGCGGGCTTCACCGGTGAGGTCGGGAGCGAGTTCCGGGCTCGTCTCGAGCTGTTGTTTGGTCAACCCCACCCCGCCGGCCACCACGGTGCCATAGACGGTGAGAAAGAAGACGAGGACGCCGACGCCGAAGATCACGAGGCTCATGAGAGCACCTTCTCGCGCTCGGTCTCGCGCAGATCCGACGGTGCGACCATCAGGGTGCCGAGGGAGTGGATCGACGGGACCCAGAGACCGACGAAGATGCCGGCGGTCTCCTCGCCGAGCACGAAGTACAGGTACACCGAGAAGAGGAACGACAGGAAGCCGGCCACGAGAAACGGGAGTTTCATCCTGACCGACGGTGGGAGGTTGTTGAGCAGTGTATTCACGAGCGGTCCTTCTCCTTTATTTGTGACTATAGTCATACTTTAGCATGCTTTTAATCCGGATGGCAAGAGGCCTCCGCGAAACACGATGCGCAACGTCGAGCGCGCTGCGTTGGGTACGTGGCGCGGCGAGCGGCCTACGTTGCGGACGTGAGTGACCGCAGCCGCCCCGACGTCTTCCCACCTCGGGTTCTTCTCCCGTCAGGACGACGACCGACGACGCAGCGTTCTACGCCTTCGATCGTTTCGTCACGCACATCGACGAAGGCGCGATCGCGGCCGTCGGCGAGCTGTACGACGAACTCGGGTTGACCGGTGAGGTGCTCGACATCTGCTCGTCATGGGTCTCGCACTTCCGGGCGAAGCCGCAACGGCTCGACCGTCACCGGTATGAACGCCGCCGAACTCGCAGGCAACGCGATGGCCGACGACTGGTCCGTCGCCGATCTCAACCGCGAAGCGGTCCTGCCGTACGACGACGCGGCGTTCGATGCGGTCACGTGTTGCGTGTCGGTCGACTACCTGACACGTCCGTTGGAGGTGTTCGCCGAGGTGGCGCGGGTGCTCCGGCCCGGCGGCCTGTTCGTCTGCACGTTCTCCAACCGGTGCTTTCCGACCAAGGCGATCCGCGGATGGTTGTCGACCGACGATCGTGGGCGCTGCACGATCGTGGCGACGTACTTCGAACTGACCGACGGATTCGACCGCAACCGACACTCCAGCACCGCAACCCGGGCGCACGCGGCGACCCGCTCTACGCCGTGTGGGCCCGGCGAGTCGGCAACGACAACGGAGACCCTGGCGAGATCAGCTCGCCTTGACGGCCGTGCCGATGAGCCCGTGGCGGACGTACAGCCCGCCGAGGCCCCGGTCCTGCTCGTCGATCTCGACCGTGTCGAACGGGCTGTCGCGCAAGAGTCGCAGCCGTGTCCTGTTCCGTCCGACATCCGTTGAACAGCCAGCCGTGCGGGTGGCGCAGCGACCCGCTGGATCCGCAGCGTCCACGTCGAGTCGGGCGCCCGCACGTGCTCGGTGAAGAAGTAGCGGCCACCGGGCTTGAGAATACGATGGGCCTCGTTGATCACCATGGCTGGATCCTCGACCCCACAGAGCAGGAGCGTGCCGACGACACCGTCGACCTCACCGTCGGCGACGTCGATCGACTCACCTGCAGCGTTCTGATCTCGATGTCGACCTCGTGCTCGGCGGCGTGGTCGCCGGAGTCGGTCGTGCATCACCGGGTTCGGTTCGATTGCGATGACACGCACGCCGGGGGCGTAGTAGCGCATGTTGACGCCGGTGCCGGGTCCGAGTTCGACGATCGTGCCCGACATCGAACCGATCTCGGCGGTCTTGCGTTCGCCCTGAGACTCGTGGTTCGACTCGGCCGACGCATCGAGCATCCACGCCTCGAAGCGACTGCGCAACTTCTGCTTCTCGAGGTCGACCACGGCCGAAGGTACTCAGTCCAGATGTCCTCTTCCATTCCGCGCCAACTCGGCCCCACGATGGAACCGGAGGTGAGGAGCGGGGCATGCCCTGGCAGTCGATCGTGCGCTTCGCAACCTCAGGTGACGTGAAGATCATCAGCGAGACCATCTATCTTCAGGGGAGCTGAACACGTCCATCCGGACTCGGGTTCGGCCGCCGGAAGCCCTGGGAGCGGATCGCCGCTCCAACCGGAGTAGAACGAGAACATGACCGAAGAGTCAGACACCACGCCGGCGTTCGCCCCGCCTGATCCGTCGCTCCGCGTCGGGATGGACGACCACGACCGCGTCGTGTCCGACCCCGGTGCTCCGGTGATCATCGGCGTGTCGTTCGACAGCGCGCTCAAGGCTCAGGAGTACCTGATCGCGATGTCCCGCCTCCGTCAGGAGGGCGTGCTGCAGCTCAAGGACGCGGTCACCGTCACCAAGCAGGACGACGGCAAGGTCGCGGTGACCGAGACGATCGACCCCACACCCGGTCGGGCGGCGCTCAGCGGCGGGATGTGGCTCGGCCTGCTCGGTCTGTTCGTCGGCGGGCCGGTCGGTTGGATCGCGGGCATCGGGATCGGTGCCGGCGCCGGGGCGGTCGCCGCGAAGGTCGTCGACCTCGGGATCCCCGACGAGTGGGTCGACTGGTTCAAGGACTGCGGTCGAGCCGGGAACGTCGACCGTCGTCGTGCTCGCCGAGCACGTCCACGTCCACGCGCTCGCCGAGGAGGCCCGCCGGTTCCGCGGCGCCGAACTCCTCTACACCTCGATGTCGCCGTCGGCGATGGACCAACTCGACGCGGCGTTCGACGGCACCGACTGACCCTTCAGCCCCTCCCGCCAACTGCCCCCGCCCGTCCCCGCGGGTTCGTGTGACCGAATGCGACACCCCACGTCGCATTCGGTTCCACGAATCGAGGCGACCTGGTGGGGCCGTGCCGGTCAGAAGGCGACGGTGGTCGTGCGGTCGAGGGTGTCGAGGTCGTTGGCCTGGAGGCCGGTCGGCGACATCGTCCACAGCTGATCACCGATGACCAACGTGCGCTGGATCCGCTCGTTGTAGCCGTCGAAGCCACCGTCGGGCCAGCACCACTCGATGCGGTCGACACCGGTGAGGTCGATCGGGAATTCGTCCTCATCCGGTCCAGAAGCGGAAGTCGTCGAGCTCGTCCACGGGACTGGACCTCGCAGGAGTGGCCGGTGGCACCGCCGACATCGTCGGCGCCGCAGAGCTGGAACTGCGACGCCCGGCTCCTGGAGGATCCAGAACAGCTCACCGTCCTCACGCCGAGACCCGGCACGTCGTCGCCGGTCAGCACCCGACAGTCGGTGACGCCGGTCGGCTCCTCGGCGTCGTCACGCTGGGTGATCCGACCCTGCTCGGAGATGCCGTCCTCGGTCACGTTGAGCACCACGGCGCCGGCGAACTGTTCCGACCACGACACGAGCGGGAGCACCGCCGTCGATGTCGGCGCCCACCAGAGGAACGCACGGTGATCGAACTCGGCGTCGCTCGAGGCGCCGGGCAGCGTCCAGACGTCGATCTCACGAGGGTCGCCCGGATCGCTCACGTCGAACAGCGACACCTTCGAACCGGTCTGTCGACCCTGATCGGTCGCGTCCTGGCCGACACCGAGCACCAGCGTGTCGCTGATCGGGTGGAGGTAGTTCGACACCCCCGGGATCTTCAGCTCGCCGCGCACGACCATGTCGGTCGGCGACGAGAGGTCGACGACGTAGAACGGGTCGGTCTGGCGGAACGTGACGACGTAGGCGGTGTCGTCGACGTAGCGGACCGAGAAGATCTGCTCGCCCTTGCCGAGCCCGCCGACCTGACCGATCTGCTCGAGCACCTCGCCGTTCGGCTGCATGGCGACGATCTGGCTCTCGGACTGCCGGCTCGACCACGGGGTGCCCGTCGTGGTGGCGACGAAGAACGTGCCGTCACGATCGTGCATCGAGAACTGGTTGAGCAGGTGACCGTCGACGGTGCCCGACGCCTCGTAGACGGCGGCACCGTCGGCGGGGAGGGCGAAACGGTGGATCCCGGTCTGGTAGTTCTCCTCCCAGACGCCACGCTCCTGCTCGTCGAGTGTCGGCTGGATCCACTCGTTGGTCGAGATGTACATCCGATCCTGGGAGGCGTACACCGTGTCACCGGTCGCCATGACCGACGTGGTGGCGGCCGGGGCGCTCAACGACTCGTCCATCGGCAGCGTCACCACCGAGAGCATGTCGAAGCCGGCGAACTCGGCGGGCGCATGGATGCTCGCGCAGTCGACGAGGCCGCCACTCGGTCTGCGACCCGTCGGCGGCGGTGAGCGAGAAGCCCGGCACCCAGTCGTCGACGGTCGTCTCCCGGACGAGTCGCCGGTTGGCCTCGGCGGCCGACTCCTCGGCATTCGGCGACGACGGGTACAGGAAGCCGAGCTGGGTCGGCGGTGTCGTCACGACGATCCGGGCGGTGTCGCCGATCGAGCGGGCGCTGATGTAGTTGCCGTCGAGCGTGAGCGACCCGGCGATGCGCAGGTCGTCGGGATTCGACAGGTCGACTTCGACGACAGTGGTCGTCGGGCCGTAGCCGCCGATCGGTCCGGGGAACGGTTCGATCGGAATCGGCTCCTCGAACACGACATCGTCGTCGGCGAACTCGGCTTCGGCATCGCCGTCATCGCGTCGTCGCGTCGACCTCGGGTCGGTCGCTCGACGACGGTGGTTTCCTCCACCATCACCTCGTCGACCGGAAGCGGCACGCGGGAAGCCGCTCTCGCCACGCGGCGATGACGAAGGCACGGTCACCCGACGACCAGGATCTCCTGGCCGTAGAAGTAGCCGTTCGGTCCGGCGGCATCGTTGATCGACACCGACCCGCGCTTCGTGCCGGCGGCACCGTCCTCGTCGATGTCGACGTAGTGCAGGACGCCGTTCTCGGTCAGCGCGAGGATGCGGGTGCCGTCGGTCTTGACGATGTCGGGTTCGTCGACGCCTTCGACCTGGACGTTCGTGGTCGAGAAGTCGGTACCGGATTCGTCGCCGGCGTTCCCGCCCGCCGGCGACGTCTCAGCGGGACCGGCAGCGTGTCGACACGCGCGGTCGGATCCGCCGCGTCTCGCCCGCTTCCGTCACCTCGGCGGTCGACGACCTCCTCCATCACCATCACGTCGTCGATGCCGAGCCAGTACCGCTGGTTGTCGAAGCCGTAGGCACCGACCCGCTCGGCGCCCTCGGTGTGGACGTAGTCGAGGAACGCGTCGCACTCGTCGAACTGCCGGAGTGCGACCTTGGCGAGGCGCTCGGGATCGCCGTCACGAGTCGGAGAGCTGCCGGGACCGTCGGTTCCGTTCGAGCCGTCGGTTCCGTTCGAGCCGGTGCCGTCGGTCTCGTCGACCGGACCGTCCGGCACCGTCCGGCGCGTCGGCGCTGCAGGCGCTCACCGCGAGCAGCGCGGCGGAGAGGATCGTGGGGACCAGTGTCGTGCGCTTCATGGAGGTGTGACGCCCGCGACCCCGACGGCGGTTCCCGTCTTGACGAAGTCTTCACGCAACCGTCAGGCGTGAAGCTGGCCGGCCCAGGCGCGGAACTCGGTGATCGGCTGCTCGTTCGGGGCCAACGCCGGCGACTCGACGAAGCGCTTGTTCTCCCAGATCGGGACGTCCTGTTCGAACTGGCGCTGGACCTCCTTCGCGCCACCTCACGACGAAGGGGCGTGCCCCCTTTGCCACACGAATACGACCCTGTGCGAAGCTCGGGAGATGGGATACGAGTGTTTCGACGTCGAGGTCACCGACAAGGTGGCCCACCTCAAGATGATCCGGCCCGACAAGGCCAACTCGATGGTGCCGTCGTTCTGGCGAGACCTTCCGGCGATCGTCGACGAGTGGTCGGCCTCCGGATCCGTGCGGGCGATGGTGCTCTCCGCCGAGGGCCGGCACTTCTGTTCGGGGATGGACCTGTCGGTGTTCGCAGCAGGTGACAACGGCCTCGGCGCCTCGGTGGCGTCGGGCCATCGAAGCAGGCGCAACGAGCGGTTCCGGTCGACCGCGCTGCAGCTCCAGAAGTCGTTCTCCGCGCTCGAGGCCGCGCGCATGCCCGTGCTCTGCGCGATTCAAGGAGCGTGTGTCGGCGGTGCCATCGACATGGTCACCGCGGCAGACATGCGGTACGCCACCCAGGACGCCTTCTTCTCGGTCGCAGAGATCAACATCGGGATGACCGCCGACGTCGGCACGTTGCAGCGGATGCCGAAGCTCGTGGCCGAGGGCATCGTGCGCGAGCTCGCCTACACCGGCCGGAAATGGTCGGCCGACGAGGCTCATGCCGCCGGGTTCGTCAACGCCGTGTACGTCGATCACGCGACGATGCTCGAGGGCGTGATGGACACTGCGGCGATGATCGCGTCGAAGAGCCCGATGGCCGTCTGGGGAACCAAGCAGACAATGCACTACACGCGTGATCACTCGGTCGCCGACGGGCTCGAGTTCATCGCCAACTGGAACGCGGCGATGTTCGACACCGACGACATGGGCGAGGCTGCGACCGCACAGATGGAAGGACGCGACGCCGATTACCCCGACCTGCTTCCGTTGAGTCCAGGTCTCTGACCTCCCCCTTGCACCGCCGAACATTCTCAGTCGGGGCGGATCATCTCGAACAGTTCGCCGCCGCGCGAGTAGAGGTTGCCGACGTGGCGGCCGATCGGATCGAGGCCGGCCTGATCGACGCGGGTGCCGTCGAGGATCCGCTCGTCGACGTTGAACGCGACGACCTCGCCGAACACGACGCTGCTCCCCATCGGCGCACCACCGATGTCGACGATCTGGAGCTGGCGACACTCGAGGCTGGCCGGCGCCTCAGCGACGATCGGAGCGTCGATGGCCTCGGCCTCACGCACCGTGAGTCCGGCCACCTCGAACTCGTCGACGTCGTCCGGATAGGTACCCGAGGTCGCATTCATCGCCGGGCCGAGGGAGTAGTCGACGATGTTGACCGTGAACACCTCGGTCGAGCGGACGTTGGCCAGCGTGTCCTTGCGGGCGTGGGGCTGACCGGTCGGTGCGAACATCACCGTCGGAGGCGACGCGGCGACGCCGTTGAAGAACGAGTACGGCGCGAGGTTGTTCACGCCGTCGGGGGAACGTGTCCCGATCCACCCGATCGGGCGCGGCACGATCAGTCCCGACATCAACTTGTAGGCGTCGATGGCATCGATCTCATCGCTGATGAAGCGCGGCATCCCCGCACCATATGGGCGCAGACGCGAAACGACGATGCGCACGGTGGCATCGGCGGTCATGACGTTCGAGCAGAACACGTCGACACCGTTGACGGTCGTACCGAGCGCGACCCCGGCCGCGACGAGGCCGGTCAGCGCGCCGATGATCCGACGCAGCCGGCGAAAGCCATCCGAACCCGTGTCGGGCGGAGCCGCGTCCATGCCCGTGGGTTCGTCACCCACACCCGTTCAGAGATCAACCGGCGGTTGCCCTTCGTCGTCAGGAGCGGCGAATCAACTGGTCGCTGGACGTGAACAACTTGCGGGAGATGCCGAGGCTCATGACCGCCGTCGTCGTCGCAACGCTGCCGAGCACGAGGTACATCACCGAGATCTGCACCCGGACCGCGTCGACCGGGTCGACGCCGGCGAGGATCAGACCGACCATGGCCCCCGGCAGCGCGATGATCCCGACGGCCTTGGTCGACTCGATCTGCGGAATCAGCGCAGTGCGCAACGATTCGCGCAGGATCGGCTGGAACGCGTCAGCGGCCGACAACCCGAGCGCAAGCCGACCCTCGATCTCGATCCGCCGTTCCCGACTCGCATCGAACAACCGACGCGACACGAGCACGGTCGCCGCCAACGAGTTGCCGATGACGATGCCTGCCAACGGCACGATCGTGCGTCCGTCGAACTCGTACACCTGGAACCCGAACAGCACGCCGAGCGTGACCGCCGCCGATGCCGCGTAGGCCAGCAGCGCCAGAGGGAAGACCGACGGAACCTCGCGCGCTCGCTGCCATGTGGTGTACGCGGCGAACACGAGCATCACGGAGAGCCAGATGAAGGAGTAGATGAGTGGGTCGTCGGGATCGACGACCAACTGCAGTGCAAATCCGACGATCACCAACTGCACGAGCGCGCGCAGCGCAGCCCACAACAGCTGGCGTTCGAGGCCGAGCCGACGCCACATCGACACCCCGACGGCGACGGCGATGAGGATGCCCGACGCAGCGAGACCGAGCAGACCGATGTCGGCGTTGTTCACTCGGCCTCCTCGGCGGGTGATGCACCGACCAACTCCCGCACACGGGGGTCGCCGTGTCGATCCAGTTCGTCGAGATGGCCGAACGCCGCGACGTCACCGTCGACGAGCACGACCGCATGGTCGGCGAGGCGGCGGAGCTGGGCTGTGTCGTGGGTGATCCACACCAGCGGCACCCCCGAGTCGGCGAGCTCACGCGCGAGCTCCTCGATCGTGCGCCGCGCCGCCGTGTCGAGCGCGGCGGTCGGCTCGTCGGCCAGCAGCACCTCCGGCTCGGTGAGCAGCGCGCGGGCAATGGTCATGCGCTGTGCCTCTCCCCCGCTGAGCTGATCGGCCGGCCGGTCGAGCAGTTCGCGGGGCATCCCGACGTGATCAAGCACGTGGTGCGCCCGGTCGGCGTCGAGGCCGGGAAGCGCGACGCGCAAGTTGTCGAACACCGTTCCCGGAAAGATCGGCGCCGTCTGGAAGATCATCGCAACACTGCGCCGCAGCTCACGCGGCTCCCACTCCCTGATGTCGCGGCCGTCCCACCTGATCAACCCCGAGACCGGATCGTCGAGGCGGTTCAGCAACCGCAGGAGAGTGGACTTGCCGGAGCCGGAGGGCCCGGCGACCGCCAAGATCCCATCGCACGGCACCTCCAGCGTGATCCCCTTGAGAATCGGAGCGTCCCGAGGTCCCGCGACCACGTCGGTCAGCTCGAACGTCGCGGGCGTGGTCACGGGGGCAACGTACCCGTCGCTGGCCGCATCAGACGTGCGGAGACATCTGCGGGCCGTGGCCGGCAAAAGTGACACACTGCAGAACTGACACACTGCAGGCATGCGCCGTGCAGTGCGATCGTTGGCGGTCGTCGGAGTGCTGGCCGCGCTCGCAGCCCCGGTCGTGCTCGATCGTGACAGCTTTCCGCTGTCGACGTACCCGATGTATGCCCGGACCCGCGGCACCGAGGTCTCGTTCGTCACCGCGCAGGGAAGACGCGGCAAAGCGGTCGTCCCACTCTCGCTCGAGGCGATCGGCCGGAGTGACGATCCGCTCGTCGTGGCCGGCGAACTCCGAGCCGCCATCCGTCGCGACGCGGCGGACACACGGTGCCGGGAGATCGCCGACCGCGTCGACACCACTGCGCTCGACCATGTCGAGGTGGTGACCGAACGCCACGACACCGTGGTCCGTCTGGAGGGCGGCGACTCGCTCGTTCGTCGCACGGTCCACGCACGCTGTGCGGTGACGAGTTGACCATGTGGTCCCGGCTGGTCGATTCGACGGCGCCGCCCGAGCGCCTGGCGGCGTTCCGGGTCTGCGTCGGGGTCTTCACCGTCGTGTACCTGACGTTGAGGTTTCCGGTCTTCTGGAGCCTGCCCGACAAGTCGCCCAAAGCGTTTGCGGGTGTGGGCCCGCTCGCCTGGGCCGCCCATCCACTGCCCGACATCGTGATCCGGGGCGCGCTCGTCGTGGCGTTGGCGAGCGGTGTCGCAGCGACGGCCGGCTTTCGGTTTCGCGTCGCGGGCCCGACATTCGCCGCGACCGTTCTCCTGCTCACGGCGTACCGGTCGTCGTGGGGTCAGCTGCTCCACTTCGAGAATCTCGTCGTTCTCCACCTCCTGATTCTCGCCGTGTTCCCCGCGGCCGATGCCTGGTCCCTCGACGCCCGGCGCACGGGCGGGCGTCGCCGTGACCCCACCACGTACGGACTCGCGCTGCAGCTGGCGTGTCTGTGCGTCGTCACCACGTACGTGATCGCCGGCATCGCCAAACTCCGCCTCGGCGGGTTCGAGTGGGCCCTCGGCCACACGCTCCGCAACCACATCGCCTACTCGGCGGTGCGTCTCGACCTGCTGGGTGGAGCAGCGTCGCCACTGGCCGGCGTGGTCGTCCGCAACGCATGGATCCTGCCACCGATAGCGGCGCTGTCGGTGGTGATCGAGCTCGCCGCACCGGTTGCGCTGGTCGGTCCGAGGCTGCGCAACGTGTGGGTCACCGCGGCCTGGGCAATGCACGTCGCCATCCTGGCGACGATGCTCGTCGGGTTTGCGTACCCGCTGTCGCTCGTCGCCTTCACCCCGTTCTTCGCGCTCGAACGGGTGGTGTCCCGATGGCCGATTCATGGCACGGTGCCGGTCGACAGCAATACTGCAGACGATGGAACCGCAGGTCCGCGCCGCCCTGCAGGCCGCGCTGCCTGCGTACGAAGTCGACGGTGAGCTCGGCCGCGGCGCGTTCGGTGTCGTGTACGCGGCGCGCCACACCCAGCTCGGGCGCGACGTCGCGATCAAGGAACTCCCGGCAGCGTTCGCCGCCGATCCAGTGGTGCGCGGCCGCTTCGTGAGTGAGGCGCAGATGGTCGCCTCGCTGGACCATCCCCACATCGTGCCCGTCTACGACTTCGTCGAGAACGAGTCGGCGTGTCTCCTGATCATGGAGCGCTGCACCAACTCCGTCGGCGATCGCTTCAAGTCGGAGGGCATCGCAACCGATGAAGCGTGCGCTGCGGTGTTGGCCTGCCTCGCCGCGCTCGACTTCGCACACGGCCGCGGGCTCCTGCACCGCGACGTGAAGCCCGAGAACCTGATGTACGACACGAAGGGGACGGTCAAACTGGCCGACTTCGGGATCGCTCGTGCGCTCGACAGCGACATCCGTCAGACGGCGACGGGGATGGTCGTCGGCACGCCCGCGTACATGAGCCCGGAGCAGGTGCGTGGCGACGAACTCACCCCCGCCTCGGACGTGTACTCCGTGGCGATGATGGCCTACGAACTCCTGACCGGCGCTCTCCCGTTCCCCGAATCACCGTCGGTGACCGGGCTCCTCGCCCATCATCTCGTCACCGAGCCGTTTCCCTTGCTGACCACTCGGCCCGAACTCCCGGGTGCCATCGGGACGGTGATCGACCGCGCGCTCGCGAAGGACCTCGTCGTCCGCCAGGGTTCGGCCGCCGAACTCGCCGATGAGCTCGCCCGCGCCTGTGTGACGGCGTTCGGGTCGGGTTGGCTGCGCCGCCGTCGCTTCATTCTGCACTGGCCCGACATCGTGGCGATCACCGAGGGGCCGGCGCCCGACTCGCCGCGTACCGGCACGATCCTCGTGCGCGCACCGAACGCTCCCCACGAGGTGATCACGCCATCTGAGGCGCTCGCCGACGCCGACGCACGCCCCGGCCCGCCGACGACCCCTCCCGCGCCCCCGTCGCCCCCACCACCCGGCTCACCGCAACCACCCGGCTCACCGCAACCATCCGGCCCGGCGGAACCCGCCGCACCCGCGCCGCCGACCGGTGCAAACGCTGGTCGACAGCAGTCGTCACGTCGCACGCCCTGGATCCTCGGTGCGGCTGCTGCGCTCACAATCGTGGCGCTCGCCGGCATCGCATTGTTCGTCGTGGGAGGCAGCGATGACGACGCCACGAGCGGCGACACCACGACTCCGTCGCCGTCGGCGGACTCCTCGGCGGACCCTGCTGTCGCCGACCTTCCGACATCCGATCCCGCAACCGAGGCGGAGGCCACCCCGACGACCACGCCGGTCTCGACCGCTCCCATCGACCTCTCCGGCACCCCGGCCGATTCGCCCGACTTCAGCAACCGACCCGAGGGGTACGCACCCCGTGTTGCCGACTCGTGGCTCACCCCGACGCCGTGTCCGGAGGATCAACCACGCGTCGCGTGCATCGTCGCCGGCATCGCATTCGACGAGGAGACCGGCGAGGTGACGCTCGCGTTCTTCACCGAAGGGTTCGTCCCCCAACTCGAACCGGCGGGCCATCACGTCCACTTCTACTTCGACAGCAGCGTCGCGGGCGACGAGAACCGCGCCGGGTCCGCCGTCCCCGGCGGCGAATACCGTCCATGGGACCTGCCGTTCCTGGTGATGTCGTCGAACGGCGAGATGGGTCGCACGATGTACACACTCGCCGACGCCGAAGCCGCCGACGCCCGATTCCTCTGCTCGATCGTCGCCGACCCCGAGCAGGTCGCGATTCCCGACTCCGGCAACTGCGCACCGGTGCCCCGGCTCTGGAACGACGACGTCCGCGTGCAACTCGAACGCCTGACCGGCGAGTTCATCGGCAGCTGCGCGGTCGACGCCGTCGCGATCGTCCCCGGTGGCTGGATCTGGGTCGACCTCACCGACACGACTTCGGACGAGGCCGCCGAGCTCCTCACACCGACGGCGGTTGCCGAAACGTCGTCGCTCCTCGAAGACATCGAGGCCGATGGTGGCGTTGTCTTCGCCCGCGGCGTGTTCGGAGACGGATCCGACACGGCAGAGGTGGTCCTGTCGACGTTGGCGGGCGACTTCGAGTACGACGACACTCCCGAGATCGTGATTGAACGACTCGCACTGCTCGGCATCGACGCCACCGACGCTGCGGTCGAGCAGCATGGTGGGCGCGAAATCGCGACGCTGACATCGAGCGACGGCGAATCGGTCACCAAGCGCTTCGTGTACCCGGACGCGGGACTGGCTGTGGAACTCGCCGTCACCACCGCAGCGGTTGCCGCCGGCGACGGCGCCGAACTCGCCGACGCGATCGCCGGAAGCGTGGTCAGCTGCTGAACGCGACCGATCGGGTCGAACCGACGATCACCTCGACGTCGGGCCGCAATCGGCGCAGAGGCCGTAGACGTCGATGATGTGGCCGGTCGCGACGAAGCCGGCCTCGGCCGCGAGCTCGCCGAACGAGGCGTCGAGCGTCTGCTCCAGTCGCGGGGCCAGGGTGACGTCCTGGACGAGGCCACACTCGTTGCAGATCAGGTGGTGATGGTGCTCCGTCAGCGCCTCGGCCAGCTCGTAGTGGGCGTGGTCGGCACCGTGCACGAGGCGACGCACCACGCCCGCTTCCTCGAGCAACGACAGGTTCCGATAGGCGGAGCTCTGGGGCAGGTCGGCCGACATCTCCAGCAGTTCGGGCAGGGTGACCGGCCGATCGGCAGCACGCAATGCGGCGACGAGCGCGCGTCGCCCCGCCGTGTACCGCAGGTCGTGGGGGGCCAACAGGTCGGTCACCACCCGGTCGAATTCGGACATCGCTGCCATGGCGGCGCCGACGCTACCGCACCGGCTCGGATGGCCACCGAGCCGATCGACCGAGAGGTCGGCTCCCCGACGTGACGAGTACGTTGACGAGATGTCATCGAAGAACTTCCTCGAGCAGTTGCGCGTCGACGGTGACCCACAGCTCGACGACCGAGATGCCGCTGAGACGTTCGGCTGGGAACGCGACGAGGCCGAGGCGCTGTTCGCCGACGAGATGGTCGAACTCGTCGAGCTCCAGAAGCGACTGTTCGCCGACAAGTCGGCGTCACTGCTCATCGTCTTGCAGGCGATGGATGCAGCCGGCAAGGACTCGACGATCCGAGCGGTGATGAGCGGCCTCAACCCGGCCGGGGTCATGGTGCACCCGTTCGGAGTCCCGACCGAGGAGGAACGAGGCCACGACTACCTGTGGCGGATCCACGCCCATGCCCCCGAGGACGGCTACATCGCCGTGTTCAACCGTTCGCACTACGAGGACGTGCTCGTAGTGCGGGTCAAGGACTTCGCTCCGGAGAAGGTCTGGAAGAAGCGCTTTGACCACATCCGCAACTTCGAGCAGATGCTCGTGGACGAAGGCACCCACATCGTGAAGATCTTCCTCAACGTCTCGAAGCAGAAGCAGAAGGAACGATTCGAGGAGCGCCTCGAACGGCCGGACAAGCGTTGGAAGTTCCGGGCCGGCGACCTCGATGATCGGGCGCTGTGGGGTGACTACATGGAGGCGTACTCCGACGCAATGGAGCAGACGTCGACCGCAGATGCGCCGTGGTACGTCGTGCCCGCCGACCGCAAATGGGCACGCAACGTCTGCATCGCCAGGATCCTCCGGCACCACCTGGAACGGATCGACCCGCAGTACCCCGAACCCGACGGCGACATCGACTTCGACGACGTCGTGATCAACTGACGATTTCGTGGAGTCGGGCGGTGCCGGCTCGGACTGCGAGTTGGGAACGACGATCCGGGAGCCGCTCGACACGTTGCTGACCAAGTTGCTGATGACGTTGCTGACGACATTGAACGCGTGGTGGCCGCGGCGTCGAACCCCTCGTCTGGCAGAGGGCCATGACACCATTCTGACACAACATCCCATCCGGCGACCTGTAGTCATCGATCCCGGATCGATGACTACTTTTCGTGCTCGGAGGTGCAGTCATCGATCCGGGATCGATGACTGCAGGTCAGGCGCGGGTGCGGCGCTCGGCCCAGTGCGACATCGAGCCGACGCGCTGGTAGCGCTCGGGTCGGTCGCTCGGGCCGAGGACGTCGGTGGCCAGCCAGAGCCGCTTCAGCCAGCGGACATGGCCGGCATCGACGTCATCGACGTAGCCGCGCCGCCCGTGCAGCACGTGGTAGTTGTTCACGAATTGCATCTCGCCGGGCTGGAGCAGCATCTCGACACGGTTCTCCGAGGCAGTGATCAATGCGTCGTAGGCGTCCATCGCCGCGCGCTGATCCTCGGTCAGCCGTGGCGCGTCCGGATGACGCTGGGAGGCCTCGATGAACGGACGGATGTAGCGGATGAAGAGGCGATCACCGTCGGCCCCGGCGTGCCGCGAGAACGTCGGCACGAAGTAGAAGGGCGTCGTTCCGGGTCGTTGCTCACCCCGGAAATCGTACGGAAGCGGTGCGTACAACTCGGCCGCGAGCTCGGGTGCGGTGCGCACCAGTTCGTTGTGCGCGAACAGCGCATTGGCCACGAGGCTCTCACCGCCACTCACTCCCGCATCAAGGCACAGCAGGCCGACCAGGTCGGAACCGTCGCTGTGAAACGTCAGTGGTGCCCCGCCGATCTCGTTGCCGCGGGCGGTCGGATCGTCGGGTCGTTTGCCCTGGTCACGCACGTCACCGAGCAGGTGGCCCTTGGCGTTCTGCGGCCACGGCTCGCCGAGGTGCATCCCGATGCCCCAGTAGATGCGCGAGGCGTCGCCGGGGCCGAGTCGCTCGACATCGATCGTCCCGATGCGACCGAAACCGCGGCCGTCGATCAGCTCTCGGGCGAACTCGTGGAGGAGCGGGGCGAGCGCCGGCAGCGGGAAGTCGCCGGCCGTGATGTCGAGCACCTCGTCGCTGACCGTCTTCGAATGTGCGAGCGCCGCGTCGAGTTCGTCGAGGTGCTCGTCGGCGAGCTGCAACGTCCACTCGGCAGGATCGGCGACGTCATCCGACCGCCACTCGGCATGGGTCTCCAGTGGGACCACCCGCCCGCCGGACACGCTCGGATCGATGTCGACGCTCACAGGATCGTCACCTGCGTACGGCGGGACGGATGCGACGAACCGGGCGCCTCCTGGGCACCGCGGATCAGCCGCCCGGGGAGCTCGTCGGTCGCCTGCCCGTCCTGGTAGGTCTCGTGGCCGGCGACGATCGTGTGCGCCCACCCGCCGGCGCGCTGCAACAGACGGCGCCCACCCGCCGGGAGATCGTGGGCGATCTCGGGTTTGTGCAACCGGAGGTTGTCGAAGTCGACGACGTTGAGGTCGGCTCGATACCCGGGGGCGATGACCCCACGGTCGAGCAGCCCGACGGTGCGGGCGGTGCCCTGGCAGTGTCGCTGGACGAGGAATTCGAGGTCGATCGTTCCGCGCTCGCGGTCCCGCCCCCAATAGTGGAGCAGGGTGGTCGGGAAGCTGCCGTCACAGATCGTGCCGACATGCGCACCACCGTCTCCGAGCCCGGGGACCGTGTTCGGGTGGGTGAGCATCTCGTGGACAGCGTCGAGGTTGCCGTCCACGTAGTTGAGGAAGGGCAGGTACAACATGCCGCCGCCGTCTCCGGCGAGCATCAGGTCGAGTGCGAGTTCCTCGGGCGTGGTCTGTTCGCGCTCGGCTCGGGCGGCGAGCGAATCGCTCAGATCGGGCTCGTAGTCGGGCGTGTCGGCCATCTCGAAGAGCAACTCGAACTTCGTGATCAGCGACCCGCCGAGCCTGTTGCGGTCGCGCTCGGTGGCCTGCGCCCGGAACTCGGCGAGCAGCAGCTCGCGAAAGCCGGGATCCCGCAACGCCCCGACGCGTTCGCCGAGCGGTCGGTCGGCGATGTCTCGATACACGCGGTTGGTGAGGAACGGGTGCAGGGTGAGGTCCAACCCGAGGATCAAACCGACTGCCCGGGCCGCGACCTGGCCGGTCATCTCCAATCCGTCGGCGTTCGCGGCGGCGATGTGGTCGAGGATGCCGCGATACGCATCGGGCACCATCGGGTTGCGCGCGACCGAGATCGACATCGGGCGGCCCGATCGTTCGACCATGGCGCGCAGCGTGGCGAACTCGTCGTCGACGTCCAGGAAGTCGGAGACGACTTGGAGCACGCCGGTCCCGCCCGCGCCGATGGCCTCCGCGATCCCGATCAGTTCGTCGGGGGCAGCCGTGAGGGTCGGGGTGTATGCGCCGGTCGAGGTCTTGTGGTTGCGGGTCCGGCTCGTGGTGAAGCCGAGTGCCCCGTCTTGGATGCCCTCACGGGCGAGTTCTGCCATCGCCGCGATGTCGTCGGGAGTCGCGTCCTCGTGATCGGCGCCCCGCTCCCCCATCACGTGGAGACGCAATGCGCCGTGGGGCACCTGCGCCGCAATGTCGATGTCGTGGGGACGGGCATCGACCGCGTCGAGGAACTCGCCGAACGAGTTCCAGTCCCACGCCAGTCCCTCGTGGAGTGCGGCACCCGGGATGTCCTCGACGCCTTCCATCAACTCGACGAGCCGATCGTGGTCGGCGTCGTGCACCGGGGCGAAACCGACGCCGCAGTTCCCCATGACAACCGTCGTGACACCGTGCCACGACGACGGCTGCATCCGCTCCTCCCACGTGGCCTGCCCGTCATAGTGCGCGTGGATGTCGACGATCCCCGGGATGACCAGCGCTCCGTCGGCGTCGATCTCACGACGGCCGCGACCCGAGACCATGCCGCGCTCGACGATCACGCCGTCACGGACGGCGACGTCACCACCTTCGGCGGGCGCGCCGGTCCCGTCGATCACCCTGCCGCCTCGGACCACCAGATCGAACTCAGCCATCCTCCATGCTCCCACGCCACATCCCGTCGTCGAGACGCGGACGTCAATCGACGATTCGAGCGTTCTCGTGAACTCTTCGTGCGCAGTGAGCGCGAGAAGTTCACGAGAACGTCGAGGCGGCGGACAGCGGCGGGGAGGGCTCGATCGACCAGACTCGAGGGATGGACGACTTGAGTGGCAAGACGGCGGTCATCACCGGAGGGGCGAGCGGCATCGGACTCGCGCTGGCCCACCGTTTCGGCGCAGACGGCATGAACGTCGTCATCGGTGATGTCGAAGCCGGGCCGCTTCAGGAGGCCGTCGCCGGGCTCAGCGACGCGGGTGTCGAGGTCGCTGGGATGCACTGCGATGTCTCCGATCTCGACGCTGTCCGCAAGCTGGAACGGTTCGCCCGCGACCGGTTCGGCAACGTGCACGTGCTGTGCAACAACGCCGGCGTCGGAAGTGGCGGCCTGATCGCCGAACCCGACGACATCGATCTCTGGAAGTGGGTGATCGACGTCAACCTCTGGGGTGTGATCTACGGGTGCAAGGTCTTCCTGCCCGCAATGATCGAACATGGCGAGGGCGCCCACATCGTGAACACGGCGTCGATGGCCGGCCACGCTTCCGCCCCGATGATGGGCCCGTACAACGTGTCGAAGTACGGCGTCGTCGCGTTGTCCGAGACCCTGGTCAAGGAGATGCAGATGACGAGCACCGACGTCGGCGTGTCCGTGCTGTGCCCCGCATTCGTGCAGACGGCAATCGGTTCGAGCCGACGGAACATGCCCGAGGACCTGAAGACCGACTTGGGAACCGAGGCGGCCAGCGGCACCCAGTCGGTGATCGACCAGATGATCGCGTCGGGGATTCCACCGGCCGAGGTGGCGGACGCGGTGCACGACGCAATCATCGACGACACGTTCTGGATCCTCACCCACGAAGAGGCCAAGCCGGCGATCACCGAGCGCGCCCGTCAGATCGTCGAAGGTGTCAACCCGATACCAACCGGGTTCATCTGATCAGCGAGAGCTCTCGGGGAGTCCTCACGGTCTCATCGTGGGAGCCGCGGGCGGCCCACCTCTCAGCCCCCAGCGCCGGTCAGCTCCACAGCGTGACGTGAACCCGGGGCTTGAAGCGCGCAATATTGGCGCCGCTCCCGGTGAGCATCGCCTAGATCGCCCGCGGCGTCGACACGAACCGGACGATCTCGCTCGTGAGTGGGTTGCCGACCTGGTCACGAAGCGCGAACGTCGCCCACACGCCGTCCACGATCGCGCCGGGCGCATCGACCCTGACCAGGCGGGCGTCGGACAACTCCTGCGCTGCAGCATGCGCCGGGCACAGCGCCACGCCGTGCCCCGAACGGGCCTCGATCAACGCAGCCGCATGGTTCGGGAAGATCCGCTGGTTCTCTTCCGGAACGTGGAAATGGCGAAGCATCCTGCCCGCGCTGCTCGAAGAATCGACGGCAGACGGTCCGAGCAACCATGTCTGTTCCGACATCGTCGACGGCTTCGTCTTCCGCCGGGCGATCGGATGCTGAGCGCCGACCACCGCCACCAGTTGGTAACGCAGGAACTCGGTCGAGCGAATGCCGTCAGGTGGAGTCTTCGTCGCCGGGCCGAACGCCACATCGACGGCACGCGCCATCAAGAGGCGCGGAAACTCACCAGGGCTCCACTCGCTGACCTCCACCTGCAGGTCGTCGGCTCGCGATGCGAACAGCTCGATCAGCCCGGGTGCAGCGGTTTCGCCGAAGAGCGATGACACCGCCATGCGCAGCACTCGATGACCTTCGCCGGCGGCGCGGATCTCGTGAACGGTCTGTTCCTGCAAGCCGAGCATCTCGACGGCACGTGCTGCGAGTCGGAGGCCGCCCGGTGTGAATGCCAGGCCCGATCCGGATCGGTGGAAGAGGTCGTCACGCAACCCCTTGCGCAACGCGGCGACGTTGCTCGACACCGCGGCCTCCGACACGCCGAGTTCGGTGGCGGCGCCGCGCGAACTTCCGTGCCGGGCGATCGCCGCGAACGTGCGCAGCTGGGTGGGCGTCATGCCCTCCTCCGGAGCCCCGGCGTCATCCGCACGCTGGCAACTTAACCCTTTGGTTGAGTCGCGTTTGACTCGTCCCGCAAATCGCGAGACAGTGCAGTTGGGGGAATGCCGTCGAGTGATCGACGTCCACACACGAGGGGTCCAACATGCAGGTACCGGCACCGTTCGAATACGAACGGGCAACGAGCGTCGATCACGCGATCGCGCTGATGGAACGACTCGGCGACGAAGCCCGGCTCGTCGCGGGAGGACACAGCCTCCTCCCGATGATGAAGCTCCGGCTCGCCACACCGGAGTATCTGATCGACATCAACGATCTCAGCGCCGAGCTCGGCTACATCCGGATCCAGAATGGCGAAGTCCGGATCGGCGCGATGACGCGACACCGCGAGCTCCTCGAGAGCGATGACCTCGCCGCCGTCCTGCCGATCTTCCGTGACGCTGAAAAGGTCATCGCCGACCCGGTCGTCCGCAATCGGGGCACGTTGGGTGGATCACTGTGCCAGGCCGACCCGTCCGAAGACCTGTCGGCGGTCTGCGATGCGATCGGTGCGTCGTGCGTGATCCGTTCGACGGCGGGCGAACGCGTGGTCTCGATGCACGACTTCCATCGGGGTCCATACGAAACCGCGGTGGCCGACGGCGAGATGCTCACGGAAGTGCGCATCCCGATCCGACCGAACTCGGGCAGCGCCTATCACAAGGTCGAACGACGAGCCGGCGACTGGGCGGTCGCCTCAGCGGGCGCCGCCGTGACGATGGACGGCGACACCATCGCCGATGGACGCGTTGGGCTGTGTGCGGTCGGACCGAACCTCACGAACGTCGAACCGATCTCCGCTGCCTTGCGGGGTCAGACGCCCTCGGAGGAGCTGTACGCAACCGTCGGCCAGATCGCAGCGGACAACGCGTCGCCGGCAACCGACACCCGCGGCACCGCCGCGTACAAGACCCATCTCGCCAAGGAGCTGACGATCCGCTCGCTCCGCAAAGCCGTCGCACGGGCGACCGGACAGGACTGAGCACCATGGAGATTTCGATGAACGTCAACGGTGACGACGTCACCCGGGAAGTCGAGCCCCGCACCCTGCTCGTCCACTTCATCCGCGATCACCTCGGTCTCACCGGCACGCACTGGGGTTGCGACACCAGCAACTGCGGAACCTGCGTGGTGTGGGTCGACAACGAACCGGTGAAGAGCTGCACAACGCTTGCCGCGATGACCGGAGGCCACGAGGTCCGAACCGTCGAAGGCATGGAGGTCGACGGTGTACTCGACCCAGTGCAGGAAGGGTTCATCCAATGCCACGGACTCCAGTGTGGTTTCTGCACTCCGGGGATGATGCTCACCGCACGCGCCCTGCTCGACCGCAATCCCGACCCGACCGATGCCGAGATCCGTGAAGCGATCAGCGGCCAGATCTGCCGGTGCACCGGCTATGCGACCATCGTCCGCTCCATCCAGTGGGCGGCCGCCAAGGAACAAGAGACCCCCGTGGAAGTGAGCGCGTCATGACCGTCACCGAACAGCCGGGCGTCGAGGATGATGCGAACGCCATTCCGACACCTGACAACAATCTCAACGATCACAAGCCGAACGGCTTCGGACGCATGCTGCGCAAGGAGGACCCCCGCCTCGTTCGTGGACGCGGCCAGTTCTGCGACGACGTTCAGTTGTCCGGCATGCTGCACCTCGCGATTCTCCGCGCCCCGATGGCGCACGCGCGGATCGTCAGCATCGACAAGTCGGCGGCCGAGGCGCACCCGAAGGTCAAAGCCGTCGTCACGGGCGCGGACCTCGCCGAGCACAACCTGGCGTGGATGCCGACGTTGTCCAACGACGTCCAAGCCGTGCTCGCCACCGACAAGGTGCGCTTCCAGCACCAGGAGGTCGCGTTCGTCGTCGCCGAGGACCGCTACTCGGCACGCGACGCGCTCGAGCTGATCGACGTCGAGTACGACTGGCTCGACCCGGTGATCGACGTGCGCACGGCACTCGACCCCGACGCGCCGATCATCCGCGACGATCTCGAGGGCAAGACGAACAACCACTGCTTCGACTGGGAAGCGGGGAACAAGGACGAGACCGAAGCGGTGTTCGCCGATGCCCGCGAAAACGGCATCGTCGTCACCGAGGACATCGTCTACCCGCGTGTGCACCCTGCGCCGATGGAGACGTGCGGCTGCGTCGCCGATCTCGATCCCGTCTCCGGCAAGCTGACGCTGTGGAGCACGACCCAGGCCCCACACGCGCACCGCACCGTGTATGCCCTCGTGGCCGGACTCCCGGAGCACAAGATCCGGATCATCGCACCGGACATCGGCGGCGGATTCGGCAACAAGGTCCCGATCTACCCCGGGTACGTCTGCTCGATCGTTGCGTCGCTGCTGATCGGCAAACCCGTCAAGTGGATGGAGGATCGCACCGAGAACCTCGTCTCGACCGGCTTCGCTCGTGACTACATCATGCGGGGTGAGATCGCAGCGACCAAGGAGGGCAAGATCCGCGCGGTCCGCACGGAGGTGCTCGCCGACCACGGCGCGTTCAACGGCGTCGCCGCACCGGTGAAGTACCCGGCTGGTTTCTTCGGTGTGTTCACCGGCAGCTACGACCTCGAAGCCGCCTACGCACACATGACTGCCGTCTACACCAACAAGGCTCCGGGTGGTGTCGCGTACGCGTGCTCGTTCCGGATCACCGAGGCGGTGTATCTGGTCGAGCGGATGGTCGACGTGCTCGCGTACGACTTGGAGATGGACCCGGCCGAACTGCGACTCCAGAACTTCATCCAGCCCGAACAGTTCCCGTACGAGACGAAGACCGGCTGGGTGTACGACTCGGGCGACTACGAGCCGGCGATGCGCAAGGCGATGGCGATGGTCGGCTACGACGAACTGCGCAAGGAGCAGGAGGAGAAACGGGCCCGCGGCGAATTGATGGGCATCGGCATCTCGTTCTTCACCGAAGCGGTCGGCGCAGGACCACGCAAGGACATGGACATCCTCGGACTCGGCATGGCCGACGGCTGCGAGCTGCGCATCCACCCCACTGGCAAGGCCGTTGTCCGACTCTCGGTGAAGACCCAGGGCCAGGGCCACGAGACGACGTTCGCCCAGATCATCGCGCAAGAGATCGGTATCCCGCCGGAGGACATCGACGTCGTGCACGGCGACACCGACAACACACCGTTCGGTCTCGGCACCTACGGCAGCCGGTCGACACCGGTGTCGGGCGCGGCGGCCGCATTGGTCGCCCGCAAAGTGCGTGACAAGGCACAGATCATCGCCTCGGGCATGTTGGAGGCATCGGTTGCCGACATCGAGTACGAGGCCGGCACGTTCCGCGTGAAGGGCGACCCCGAGAAGTCGGTGACGATCCAGGACATCGCCATGAAGGCCCACGGTGCGGGCGATCTGCCGGAGGGCATCGAGGGTGGGCTCGAGGCCCAGATCTGCTACAACCCCTCGAACCTGACCTACCCGTTCGGTGCGTACATCTGCGTCGTCGACATCGATACCGGTACCGCTGAGGTGAAGGTCCGTCGGTTCGTGGCGGTCGACGACTGTGGCACCCAGATCAACCCGATGATCATCGAGGGCCAGGTCCACGGTGGGCTCGCCGATGGTGTCGGAATGGCACTCATGGAGATGATCTCGTTCGACGAGGAGGGCAACTGTCTCGCAGGGTCACTGATGGACTACCTGATCCCGACCGCGATGGAGGTTCCGGACTGGGAGACCGGCCACACGGTGACACCGTCGCCGCACCATCCGATCGGGGCGAAGGGCATCGGCGAGTCGGCCACCGTCGGTTCACCGCCCGCGATCGTGAACGCCGTCGTCGATGCGCTCAAGCCGTACGGGATCCGTCACGCCGACATGCCGCTCACCCCGAGCCGGGTCTGGGAAACGATGCAGGGCAATCACACCCCGCCGATCTGATGATCGCCTCACAGCAGCACGCCGCCCGCGTCGGCGAACTGGTGGTCCAACGCCGCACGTTCGTGCGGGCGACGGTGGTCCGCGCCCAGTGTCCGACATCGGCCCGTCCGGGTGACGCGGCGATCGTGCTGCCCGACGGCACCATCGAAGGCTTCGTCGGAGGCCAGTGCGCCGAGGAATCGGTACGCGCCGTGGCCCTCGACGCGCTCGAGTCGGGAGATTCGACGCTGCTGCGAATTCTGCCCGGTGATGCCGAGACCTTCCCGGATGCACCTGGCGCGATCACGGTCGTCAATCCGTGCCTGTCGGGTGGCGCCATCGAGGTCTTTCTCGAACCGAACCATCCGGCAGCGCGTCTCGCGGTGATCGGCAACACCCCGATCGCCGATGCCCTTGTCCACTTCGGTGGAAGTCTCGGGTTCGCGATGGAATCGACCGTCGACCCGTCGGCCGTCGAGGGCGCAACGGCGGTGGTGATCGCAAGTCACGGCCGGGCCGAAGAGGAAACGATCCGCGCGGCACTCGACGCCGGCGTGAATTTCATCGGTCTGGTTGCGAGTGCGGTGCGCGGTGCCGCCGTCGTCGAATCCCTGGGCTTGAACGATGACGAAAGGCGGGTCGTGAAGAGCCCGGTGGGCATCGACATCGGCGCCAGGACCGCCGAGGAGATCGCCCTGTCGATCCTCGCCGAGGTCGTTCGCGCGGTACGCGTCGACGGGCTTGTTCCGCCGAAAGCGTCCGAGGCGTCGGGGCGCCCGGCGACCGCGATCGACCCGGTGTGTGGGATGACGGTGACCATCGTCGCCGACACCGCTCACCTCGCCCACGACGGCGTCGACTACTGGTTCTGCAACCCCGGGTGTCGAATGCGACACGCCGAAGAACTCGGCGTCGCCTGATCCATGTTCACGACCGGACTCGTGTTGGCGGCGGGAAGCTCCAGCCGCCTCGGGCAACCGAAGCAGCTGCTCGAGTACCGCGGCCGCGCACTGCTCGACGTATCACTCGATCTCGCGCGCTCCTGCGGCTTCGATCAACTGATCGTCGCACTCGGCGGGGCTGGTGAAGACGTACACGCCACCATCGACCTGCATGGAGTCACCGTCGTGGACAACGTCCACCACACGTCCGGTTGCTCGTCGTCGATCGTGGCCGCGCTCGCTGCCGTCGACGACCGTGCCGAGGCAATGGTGCTGCTGCTCGGCGACCAGCCCGAGGTGGCAACCTCGACGGTGACCACGCTGCGTTCCGCATGTGAGGTGAGCGCCCGCTCGATCGGGGTGTGCCTCTACGACGACGGCCGCGGGCACCCGTTCTGGTTCGCCCGATCGGTGTTCGGGGCGCTGGAGCAACTGCACGGTGACAAGGCCGTGTGGAAGCTGATCGAGTCCGGGCAATGGCCGATCACCGAGGTCGCTGTGGCGGGAGATGTGCCGCTCGACGTCGACACGTGGGACGACTACGAGCGTCTGATCGAGGCGAGCTCGTGATCGGCTTCTCGTCACTGGAGGACTTGAGGGCGTCGCTCGACCGCGTCGACTATCTGGTCGACGAGGGGCTCTCGATGGCGTTGTTCCTGACGATGAAACTCCGTCAGCCGCTGCTGCTCGAAGGTGAACCCGGCGTGGGCAAGACGACGGCTGCGAAGGCCCTTGCCGCGGCACTCGACACCGAGCTCATCCGGTTGCAGTGCTACGAGGGCATCACCGCTGCCGAGGCGTTGTACGAGTGGAACTACCCGCGGCAGATGCTGGCGATTCGCATGGCCGAAGCCACGGACGCCGGGATGACGAACGACGACCTCTTCACGTCGGAGTTCCTGCTCGATCGGCCATTGTTGAAGTCGGTTCGTGCGACCGGGACGGTGCCACCGGTGCTCCTGATCGACGAGATCGACCGCTCCGACGACGAGTTCGAAGCGTTGCTGCTCGAGTTCCTCGGTGAGGCGTCGGTGACTGTCCCCGAGCTGGGCACGTTCACGGCGACGCACCCACCGATCGTCATTCTCACATCCAACCGCAACCGCGAGTTGCACGATGCACTGAAGCGCCGCTGCTACTACCACTGGATCGAATACCCGGGCGTCGCCCGCTCCGCCGAAATCGTCCGGCGGCGCGTGCCGGGCGCCTCGGTCGCGGTGGTCGAGGCGGCAACGGCGTTCGTATCGTCGTCGCGGTCGCTCGACCTCGACAAGCCCCCAGGTCTTGCGGAGGCGATCGACTGGGTCAGTGCGCTCCACGCTCTTGGTGTCTCGGAGTTCGAACGGACGAACGTCCTCGCCACGATCGGCGCGATCGCCAAGACACCCGACGATGCCATCGAGCTGCGGCGTGCCGCCGAGGAGTTCGCATCCTGATGCTCGCCCACCGATCGTCATCGATCAGCGACCACACCCACTCTCCCGACTCATCGACCGACCCCTCCATCCCAGATCAAGGAACCCCATGAAACTCGAGAACGAATTCCGCGTCAATGCACCCATCGAACGGGCCTGGGAGGTGCTCACCGACATTCCGGCGATCACCCCGTGCCTGCCCGGCGCCGAACTGACCGACCACGACGGCGACGAGTACCGCGGCACCGTGAAGATCAAAGTCGGGCCGGTGACCGCGAACTACTCGGGCAAGGCGCTGTTCGCAGTGGTCGACGAGGACACCCACCACATCGAGATCGCAGCCGACGGGCGGGACTCGCGTGGATCGGGGAACGCATCGGCATCGATCACGGCCGACATGCGCGCCGACGGCGACCACACCGTCGTGTCGATCAACACCGACCTGAAGGTGGCGGGCAAGGTGGCGCAGTTCGGCAAGGGGATGATCGCCGAGGTCTCAGGCAAGTTGATCGATCAGTTCGTCGACTGCATCGAACAGGAGCTGCTCGGCGACAAGGTGATCGACGAGGTCGCCGCCGCGTCCGCCGATGCTGACACCGCGCCGCGCCAACCGGTCGAGGCGCTCGACCTCATGGATCTGGCGGGCGGCTCCGTGTACAAGCGGCTCGCCCCGATCGGCATTGCAGTCGCGGTGCTCCTCATCCTCGCGTTGCTGTTGAAGCGGCGGTGACCGGAGCCGGGCTCTTCGCCGGCGTCGACCGGGCAATGTTCGCCGCCACGTACGCGGCGCGGCTGCGCCGTGCCGGCCTCGACGTCGCATTCACCTCGGTCGAACGGTGCGCGGCATCGCTCGAAGCGGTTGGCCCACTGACCATCGGCGACGCGTACTGGGTCCTTCGCCTCAGCTTCGTCACCCGACATCGGGAGCTGGCGGTGTTCGACGAGGTGTTCGAGGCCGTGTTCGACGTGATGCCGAACATCGAGATGGGCTGGGTCCCGAACCAGCCGCAGAGTCCTGAGGTCGCCGAGCACGACGAGGACGATGCCGATGCACTGCTGCGACTCCGTCGCTCGCCGACCGACGCCGGGTCCACAGCCGCAGCGCTTCCCTGGTCGACGTTGCCTGCGGCGGGCGACGAAGACGATGCCGACTCCGATGCGTCGGACGACCACCTCGCGATCCCCGAACTCAAACCGGCGGCTGACACCGTCGACATGAATCGACCGTTCGATCTGCTCGACGACGCAGAACTCGAGCGTCTCGGGGTCCTGCTGGAGGAGTCGCTGATTTCTTGGCCCCAGCGGCGGTCACGTCGACGACGACCGGCTCGCTCCGGTGGACAGGTCGCGCTTCGGCGAACCATGCGGAGGGCGATGCGCACCGGTGGCGACGTCATGTCGTTGGCGCACGAGCGTCGGCAACGCAGGCCTCGTCCGGTCGTCGTGCTGCTCGACGTGAGCGGGTCGATGGAGCGCCACGCACGGGTCTACCTCCACCTCATTCGGCCGCTCGCCCTCGTGCACAGAGCGGAGGTGTTCGCCTTCGCCACGGATCTGCACCGCATCACACCAGCGCTCAGGTCGCGCAGCAGTACCGACGTGATCGACCACATGAACGAAGCGGTCGGCGATCGCTTCTCCGGCACTCGAGTCGCAACCAGCGTGCGCACGCTGCTCCACCACCGGACCTGGAGCACCTCGTTGCGGGGCGCGGTCGTCCTCGTGTGTTCCGACGGCTGGGATGCCGACGATCCCGCCGACCTCCAACGCGGCATGCATCGGCTCGCACTGCTGGCGCACCGCGTCGTGTGGGTCAATCCACGGGCCGCCGCCGCGGGGTTCGAACCCCGCGCCGGCGGCATGTCGGCAGCCCTCCCGTACTGCGATGAGTTCCTCGCCGGCAACACGGGCCGTTCGATGCGTGACGTGGTCCTCGCGATGTCGAACGACGCGGCCTGACGTCGCCCGCGTCCCGTCGGCACCCTCGCCCGCACCAGCCGATCACGGGCGTTGGGCGGGACTCACCGATCGGTTCCGAACGATCATCCGGGCGACCGCCATCGCGATCAGTGCGGGAACGATCACGCTCGCCTGGCCGGTGTACTCCGCAACGAAGACCACCCCGGTGAGCGGAACGGCGTAGCCGGCGCCGAGCATCGTCGCTGCGCCGACGACGACGTACAACGCAACGTCGTCGGTGCTGGAAGCATCGGCGAACAGCCGACCCACCACCGCACCGGCGGCCATCAACGGGATGAACAGCCCGCCGACCCCGCCCCAGCAATCGACACGGCGGGCCCGACTGCTCGGAGGGCGAACACACCGACCAACACGAGAATCGCGTGGTCGGGCTTCACTGCCCAGTCGATCACCGAGTTGCCGGAGGTGAGGGCGAGCGATTCGCCGGTCATGGCACGCCCGAGCGCGTAGATTCCCGCCAGCGCGCCGCCCGCGGCGACGGCGCGCGAGCCGGACGGAAACCGAGATGTCACGTGCTCGGCGGTCGTCACCATCCAGATGACCCCGATCGCAGCGACGCCAACGACGAGGCCGAGCGGTGCGCTCAGGAAGGCCCGACCAACCGTCAGCTCGATCAAGGGCACCTCGATCTCCGACTCGACCCCGTCCACCAGCGCCATCGTCAAGTAGCCCGACGCTGCACCGAAGATCGCAGGAAGCACCCGCTCGCCGGCGAACCGCCCGCGGAATGGCACCTCCATCGCGAAGATCGCGCCGGCCGCGGGAGCCTTGAACACCGCGGCGATGCCGGCTGCCGAGCCGGCAACAAGGAGCTCGTGGAACGCTTCACCACGCAACACCGACCACCGGCGGTGAATGAAGGTGGCCACCGCCGAACCGGTGTAGACCGCTGGGCCTTCGAGACCGAGGGGGGGCACCGCTCGCGAGTGTGGTGAATGACCCGACCACCCGACCTGGCGCGTGTTCGAGGTCCATGTCCGGGTCTGTGTGGTGGAACTGCTCGACGTACACCTCGGTCGACGCCGTCGTCCGTCCGCCGACATAGCGGATCACGACGGCCGTGAGCACCGCTCCCGCGACGACCACCACGGCCGGAACCCAAACCGGCGCCTCGAAGACCTCGTGAATCAGGTCGTCGACCAGGTGTTCGAGCGCGAGGACCACCAGCCCCGTCATGATCCCGATCACGACGGCGGCGAGCAGGCGGGCCGCCCGATCGCGCCGGTCAGCTGGGGCTTTCGTTGCGGACGTCATCGCGCCATTCGATCACAGGAGCCTGTTGACCGTGCTGATCCTGCCATGACGTACTCCTCGGTTTCGTGCGCTCGTGGTGTCAGCTGACTTGAGCCGCCGGAGCAACCAGCGGGGAGTCGCCCCCGTCGGGGTCCGGGGAGCGCTTCGGCCAGATGCCGAGCACCAGCACCAGCACCGACAGTGCAGCGCCGGCGGCACCCATCCAGTTGACCGCGTTGAACCCGTACCGGTCGGCGAGCACCCCGCCGAGCAGCGAACCGATGAAACCACCGAGTGCCGACCCGGCGATCAACCAGCCGTTGGCGATGCCAGCCGGGAAGTTGGCGAACCGGACCGCCGTACTCGGCTGAGCGAGCCGGGCGAAAGGGCTGCCCTGGTAGAGGATCTGCATGAAGGCGATCCCGAGCAGCGCAGGGTTCCCAGAAATGAGCCCGACGACCGCCATCCCGAGCGCGCCGACGAACCGCATCAACACACCCAGCGAGTACGTCGGGATGTTGCCGCGTTTGGCCATCATCTTCCCGGCGACGATGAACAGACCGATGTTCAACAGCCCGGCCGCTGAGATCAGCGTGGACGTCTCCGCCTCGCTGATGCCGTACACGTTCGGCATGATGTTCGAGATCTGGCTGTTGATGCCGTTGTTCGCGACCGAGGTCAACGTCGTCACCAACAAGAACAGTCCGAACGAGGACCACAGCACGGCCTTGAGCGGCGCCTTCAGCTTCTCGTCGGCCGTGTCCGACTCGGCTTCGGTGCCGTCGTCTCGATACATCACCGCATGCAGTCGCTCTTCGGCGCCCTTGCTGGTCAACCAGGTCACCACCGCCATGACGAGGCAGAACACCGATGCGATCCAGAAGCGGTTGGAGAACGACCACCCCGCCGCTGCAGCCGCACCGATCAACAACCCGCCGGCCACCTGGCCGGCGGGCATAGAGAGTGAGTACCAAGTCATCCGTTTCGCCTCGAGTGCGAGCGGCAGCTTGGCGCCGACGATGAACACGGGTCCGACAGCCGCGACAGCCGCTGTCGACACGCCGAGGATGATCGAGTCGATGGCGTAGAACTTGGACGAATCCGAAGCAAGTGCAAACGCGGCGAATCCGATCGCCATCCCCAGGACGCCGAGACTCATCACGATCCGGTGGGCGCCGTGGCGGTCGGCGAAGGTTCCGAGCACCGGCCCGAGCACGGCTGCGAGACTGATGACCGCCATCACGGCGCCGGCCGCTGCTGCGTCGCTCGTCACCTCGGTGACGTAGGGCGGGATCAACAGCGCCATGAACGCCGAGAAACCCGCCCCCATCGCGAAGTTGGCGGTCATCCACCACTCGAAAGGCCGGCCCTCCGCGGCTGGGGACCCGTCGGTCATCGCTGCTCGCTCACGCGCAGACCACGTCGACGAGGTCGACATCGACCACCGACAACGGAGGCGGGCTGAGCCGCAACGGCATGGGGAGCAAACCGACCGCTCGCGCGCGGTGGATCGCCTCGGCTCGGCAGTGGACGCCGAGCTTCAGGTAGATCGACTTCAGATGCGTCTTCATCGTGTTGCGGCTCACCCCCAACGCCAGCGCGATGTCCTTCTGGCTGAGCGACCCGTCCGGAAGCAGCCGGAGCGTGGCTTCCTCCTGGCCGGTGAGGGCGATCCCGCCCGAGAGCGGGGATTCTGGCCCGTCGAATCCGACGCCGAACAGCGAACTGCGAACCGCCCGAAGATGCCGTCGCGCTGCCCCGACGTCCCCGGCGTCGAGCGCATCCTCGATGACCTCGAGGTACCGAGCGACAGCGACGGGCACCTCCAGGTTGGCGGACACAGCCTGCTGAATCCCCATGCCAGTAGTCAAGCATGGTCCGACCGCGGTGCCCGAACGGATCGGGAAGTCGCAGGATCGGGCAACCGCCGTGGCTCAGAAGAGTTCGACCAGGATCCAGAGGCCGACCGAGTACAGCCCGTACATCACGATGATGCCAATGGTCATCCACTTGCCGAGCTCTCGCCGCTCGAGTCCCAACGCGAGTCCGCCGACCACCGATGCCGTGACTCCCGGGAAGATCGGACCGACGAGACCGAGCCCACGGACCCCGTAGCGGTCGACGAAACGGCGGACGCGACCGGCGTCGTCGACGTCCTGACCGGATCCATCCGCGCCGTTCTCGCCCGGCGCAGGCTCCTCGTCAGGTCGGTTGCGCCGGCGGCGCGCCCACTCCGAGATGCGATCGCCGACGAGGATGAAGGCCCAGCAGCCGACCAGCCCACCGCTTGCTGCCGCAACGAAGGTGCCGAGCGGCCCGATCCCGAGGACGAAGCCGAGCGGGACGGCCCACCCTCCGAGTACAAACCCGGCGATGGCGACGACGAGGTACCTCACTTCAGGCATCCGAGGTTCGTCACCGGCACACGGGCCACCGATCTGTGACAGGTCGTGGACCGGTCAGTCGGTCGATGGTGACGTCGTCGTGGTTGTCGGACGCGTCAGTCTTCATCGGGTTCAGCGTCCAGCCGGTCCAGTTCCAGCTCGACCAGCGTCGGCACGCCGGGTGAGATGCCGGCCGCGTGCAGGTCGGCCAACACCGAGCGGACGCTTGCATCGATCGCGGCCCGCTGTGCACCGAGCTCGGGCTCGTGCCACACGAAGGCACGGAAGACGACGATGTGACCAACAAGACGCGCCACTTGCACTTCGGGCTGCGGGTCGGTGTGAATCTCGGCGACCTGAGTCAAGGCGAGACGCATCGTCGATCGGACGAGATCGAGATCCTCGTCGCAGTCGACCATCAACTCGAACGACGATCGTCGGCATCCGCGCGTCGAGTAGTTCACGATCACGTCGTTCAGCACGTCGGAGTTGGGAACGTGGACTCGACGTCCATCTGAAGTGTCGATGGCAACGGTCCTCGTCGTGATTTCGACCACGACTCCGAGGATTCCACCGGTCGTCATCACCAGGTCGCCAACGTCGAGTGAGCCGCGCAACTGGAGCAGGAGACCGCTACTCAGGTTCGTGATCATCGGACGAATCAGCAGCACCGCGACAACAGCGACGAGGATCAGCACGAGGATCGGACCGAGGCCGAAGCCCATGACCTCCAACGCCAATGCGGTCGCCAACAGGACGATCGATCCGCCGGCGATCTGGCCGATCGTCCCCACCGCCGTGAGCGCCGCCCCCGTCAGGTGGCGAGCGCCGCGTCGGATGAGGCGATTCACCAGCCAGGCGAGGATGAATCCTGCAGCGACGATCGCGCCGGCCGCGATCAGGTCGGTGACACCGAGTTGGCCGGCCGACCACCGGTCCAGGGTGACCTTGATCTCGCTGCCAACACCCGCGACGAGATCCTCACTCGAGGTATCGCCCGTCGAGGTGTCGTCGCTCGGCGGCTGACGGAGCGCGTCGTACACGGCGAGGGACAGGTCAGGAAGCCGTGTGTTCATTACAGACCATCGAAGCCGAGTTCACCCGAGCACCGCATCGCCCACAGCGGGTGAGGTGCGTTGGCGTGTCATTGCCCATGATCGAAGTGTGCAAAGTTTCCACCTGCTACCACCGCCGTCACGTCGCAGCGGGATCGCATGTTCTTCACGCGAGGCCGAGGGCTGAGATGCGGTCATCTCCAGCCCCTCACGCATCCGACCACGCTGCGGTACCCGTCTCCTCGCCCACCTCGGGTGAGGGATCTGTGTGTGTCGAGGTGCGAGAGTTGTGCCGTGGGCGACAAGTCGGCGCAGCGGAAACTGATGCCCGCTCCGCGCGCACTGCGATCGATCGAAGCCGCTGCCATCGCAGGGCTCCTGCACAGTTCGCTGTCGCTCGCGGCCACCTGGCTCCTCCTGACCGCCCCGGACCCGGCCGACGGTGACCAGGTCGTTGCGCAGTGGTACGCCGACGAGGGGAACCAGCGCACGATGATCCTCGGCCTGAACCTGCTGGTCGTCTCGGCGATCATGTTCGTCTGGTTCGTCGCCGTGATCCGTCGGCGTGTGGGCGAACGGGAGAACCGGTTCTTCGGCACCGTCTTCTTCGGCTCCGCACTGCTGCTCGCCGGCACCTGGCTCGTCGCCGGCGTGCTGCTGACCATGCCCGCAGTCGCAGCGCGCACGTTCGACGGCGTGGCGGATGCCGACACGGTTGCCATCACCCAGGCGGGCGGGATCACGATGGCATCGATCGTCGCGACTCGGCTCGAAGCAGTGTTCATCATCTCGACCACGACGGTCGGTCGCCTCTCCGAGGCGTTTCCCCGCTGGCTGGTCCTGATCGGCTACGCCGTCGGCCTGACGCTCCTGCTGATGCCGGTACCATCTTGACGTGGGTCTTCCCGATCTGGGTTGCGACGGTCAGCGGCGTGCTGCTGGTTCGTCGCAACGAGATCCAGCCGCAGATGGAAGTTCCGCTTTCATGACCCGTCATGGCGCGGTCGCTCCGCACGCCGCGCCGCCTGACAACGACCTCACCCCACATGGGCGAGTCGACCGACCCGGTCGCCCGACAAGGATGAACGACAACGCACGCATCAGCAGGTCGACGAGGAGATGACATGACCGAGAACATGCCCGCAGCAGGGTGGTACCAGGACCCGACCGGACTCGGAGACGGCCGCTATTGGGACGGCGCCGTCTGGACCGACTCGGTCAGCCGCAACGGGTTGACGATCAACGTGCCGATCGACGACTCGCAGGCGAGGTTGCCACCCACCCCCGGGACGGAGATGGTGGCGCCGGCTCCGCAGACGACGACTCCGACGGTGTCGGTCACGACGGAGAACCGCTCCCCGGTCGGAGCGATCGTCGGCGCCGTCCTGGCCGTGTTGGTGGTCGTGTTGATCGTCGTGCTGCTCAGCAACAACGACTCGTCGAACGACGACCCCCCGCCGGCGACCGACCCGCCCGCATCCCAGGCACCGGCTGCGGAGAATCCTCCCGCAACCGAGGCGCCGGCTGCGGCTGACCCGCCAGCCGATCCCCCGGCCGACGAGGGCTGAGGGTTCCCGCTTCGGGGAGATCCCGCCCTGCCGTCACATCACCCGGGCCCGGTGAGTACGACGCCACCGACATGGTCTAACTTCACCGGAACGAACTCGACCCCCAAGGAGTACTGACGTGTCAACCAAGAAGCCCAACATCCTCGTTCTCTGGGGTGACGACATCGGGATCAGCAACGTCAGCGCGTACTCCGACGGGCTGATGGGCTATCGCACACCGAACATCGACCGCATCGCCGACGAGGGCATCCGGTTCACCGACTACTACGGCGAGCAGTCGTGCACCGCAGGACGAGCGGCGTTCATCACAGGGCAGAACCCGATCCGCACGGGTCTCACCAAGGTCGGCATGCCGGGTGCCGACGTCGGCCTCCAGGCCGACGACCCGACCATCGCCACCGGCCTCAAGGACCGCGGCTACACGACCGGCCAGTTCGGCAAGAACCACCTCGGCGACCAGGACAAGTTCCTGCCCACCAACCACGGCTTCGACGAGTTCTTCGGGAACCTCTACCACCTCAACGCCGAAGAAGAGCCCGAGCTCCGGGACTACCCGAGCGAGGAGGACTTCCCGAACTTCCGCGAGAACTTCGGACCCCGCGGCGTGATCCACAGCTGGGCCGACGGTCGTATCGAGGACACCGGCCCGCTCACCAAGAAGCGGATGGAAACGATCGACGACGAGATCATCCCCGAGGCCCAGCGCTTCATCAGCGATGCCGTCGAGTCGGACACCCCGTTCTTCGTCTGGTTCAACACGACCGGCATGCACTTCCGGACCCACATCGCCGACGAGATCCGCGGCCAGGCCGGACGATGGCAGTCCGAGTACCACGACGGCATGGTCGAACACGACAAGCGGATCGGGCAGATGCTCGACCACCTCGACGAACTGGGCATCGCCGACGACACGATCGTCGTGTACAGCACCGACAACGGCGTGCACATGAACACCTGGCCCGACGGTGGCATGACGCCGTTCCGCAACGAGAAGAACTCGGGCTGGGAGGGCGCGTTCCGGGTGCCCGCCATGGTCCGCTGGCCAGGCCACTTCGAGGCGGGCCAGGTGCTCAACGGCCTGATCAGCCACGGCGACTGGTTCACGACCTTCCTCGCTGCGGCCGGCGAACCCGACATCGCCGAGAAGCTCCGGGAGGGGCACGAGCTCAACGGGCGCGGCTACCGGGTCCACCTCGACGGCTTCAACCAACTGCCGTATCTCACCGGTGAGGTCGACGACAGCCCGCGCAACTACTTCTTCTACGCGACCGACGACGGCGACTTGACGGCGCTGCGCCTGTACCACTGGAAGTTCGTGTTCCTCGAGCAGCGCACCCCCGGCACGCTGGCGGTTTGGCAGGATCCCTTCGTCGAATTGCGGATGCCGAAGATCTTCAACCTACGCACGGACCCCTTCGAGCGGGCCGACACGACGTCCAACACCTACTACGACTGGATGCTCGACCACGCCTTCATGCTCGTGCCGGCGCAGGCGTTCGTTGCCGAGCACCTGCAGACCCTGATCGAGTTTCCGCCCCGGCAGGAGCCGGCCAGCTTCAGCATCGACAAGGTCCTCGAGAAGCTGCAGGCCGGCGTCACCAGCTCCTGACACCGGCCGGAGGCGTCGCCAACCGTCAGATCGCGGTGATCCAGTCGATCCGGGCGATGGTGCCGGATCTCGCGAAGAGTTCGCTCGATTGAGCTGCGGTGAGCTCCGACCCTGCGCGTTGTTCGCTCGTTCCGTCCGGACGGACGATCGTCACCGAGTCCTCCGGGCCCGGAGCGAGGGTCATCGGCACCGCGCAGACACTGAAGGCCGCCGGCTCGGACGGACCATCAGCTCCGGGCGGGAACAGCTCGTCGATGGGCAGCAGACCCGGCGACATCGCCACCCGGCCGTCGACCACCCGATATCCCAGCTCACCAAGCCGGGTCAGCACCTCTTCCTTCACCTGCCCGGTCATGCCGGGCTGCTGCGCGCCGGCATGCATGGGCGTGTGTGAGTAGCAGTCGGTCGGGATCGCGCCGAACGTCAACGGGTCCTTCCGGAAGCCGAGGCCGGCCCGAATTCGCCGGTACGCGGCTGCGAGCCGCTCGACGACGTCGTCGGGTTCGTCCCCGTCGACGGCGGACCAGTACGCCTCCTGGACGGCGAGCAGGAGCTTGGCGACCATGTGCCAGTAGATCGAGCCGAGGCCCTCGTAGCCGTACATACTCCCGGAACGCCCGGTGAACAGGTGGTGCGAGAAGACCTGCTCGTAGATGTCGTGGATCACCGGGCGATGGGGGTGGTCCACCTCCAGCCGTTCGAGGTGCTCGTCGAGCGCGACCGCGTTCACGAGCTCGGGGCGAAAGTGGAGGTGCCCCGCGTCGTCCTCGTCGAAGAGCCGACGCAACGTGGCGTCGAGCGGCATGAGGGCTCGCACCGTGGCGGCCGCGTTGTCGGTCAGCTGGTTCTTGGAAAGGAACGGGCGAAGCGGGGTTGCGGGGTAGAGCAGGAACGAGGCCTGGTCCCCGCGGTACATCTCCGAGGCGAAGAGGGCCTCGACGAGATCCGCCGCAGCCGAGCCGTCGAGCGTTCCGGACGACAACACTGCAACCTGGCCCTCGAGCATCGGTCCGAGATGATCGACGCATGCGGTTTCGTCGGTCGGGAACGACACCAGGTTGTACGCGTGGTACAGGCCGTCGTCGCGGCGACCCGATCGGATCGTTTGATCGAGATGCTCCGAAGCGACCGCGCAGAGGCGGCGAACCTCGGAGACGGAGACCTCGACATCATCGAACCCGGAGCCGGACCCGGTTCGCTCCCGATGCGCGGCACCCGCCCGGCCGAGTGCATCGACGACCTGACGCCGACGATGATCGTCGGAACCCGCAGATTCGGGTGAGACATCAACGAGCGCGGTCAGGACATCGGCGAGCCACTGGGCAACGGACTCCGAGAGGGAGACGTGCTCGGTCTCCACGTCATCGAGCAACGAGCCGACGAAACTCATGTAACGGCGCAAGTGGTAGAGCGTCACCATCGACAGGCCGGGCCCGGCGAGCGCGTTGTTCGCGTCGTTCCACTCGGGGCGCTGCGTGTTGAGCCAGATTCCCCCTCCCGGAACGAAGGCGGACACTTTCGCGAGCGCGGGAACGAGCAGCTTCTCGAGCAGACCGACGTGCACCAACGTTCCCGTGGGGTCGGCGACGAGCCGGCCGTCGGCGCCGAGCACCTCCTCGCGAGCGGCGATCGCTGTGGCTTGGTCCTCGTCGTAGGTGATCGTGTTCCGCGGATCGACGACCATCGCCTCGTGCGACGCGATCCGATAGGGAACGTTGGCGTAGACGAAGATCGGTCGCTCCAGCCAGTGGCCGAGCACGCCCGGCTGGTACTGCTCCCACGTCTCGAGCAGGCGCAGCAGGTAGACGATCTGATGGTCGCCCCAGAACCCGATGTGACTCCACGGATCGTCGGGATCAGGCACCTCCCAGTCGATGCCGTGTTGTGAGATGCGATACGGGTTGTGACCGCTGATCGTCGACGCATTGAGGAACTTCGCCACCACGTGTGCGAAGTACCCCGGATACGAGTGCAGCAGCGCCTCCCAGTTCTGGAAGATGTCGCGCCAGTTCCCCTCGTAGGCCAGGAGCTGACCTCCATCGTCGTCGTGGACGGCGATCGCAAAACGGTTCCACGGCCGGCTCGGGTCGCCGTGCCGGCGCGAGAACGTGAGCGGCAGGTACTCGAGCACGAGCCGGGCGAGATCCGGATCACCGACCGCCAGTGCGTCGGCGCGGAGGTCCGCGACGTCGGAAGAGTCGCCATGCTCCGCGAACCAACCCCGATGCGCGTCGGCAACGCGGTGGTTCCGGGCCTCGACGAAGCGAGCCACATCGGGAACGGACACGCGGTGTCCGTGTGGGAACACACCCCCACGCATCGAGTTGAACAGCACGTTCGACAGGTGATGGGCGTCGGCAACCGGATCGGCGGTCACCTGGAAGCCATCGGCCCCTTCGAGCAATGCGGCGAGCCGTGTCGAGCCGAGCTGGATGTCGCTTTCGACCCGTGCCGAGACCTCGGCGTCGTTCGCAACTCGCGCCACGCGAGCCACCTCCGCGTGGCCGAGCCCGGTGTCGGCCACCATCCTCCACGACGCCGAACCCGATGCCGGAACCGAAATCTGGCCGCGCATCAAGTAGGCGCCGGGACGACCGGTGAGCAGACGAGTCGCGGACCGTGGTCGCCCGACGATCATGTCGCCCACCGCGCGGCCGTCGAGATCGAGTTCCACGTCGGTGAGCCCGGTCGACCACACGACGGTGGCCGTCAGCGCCTCGGCCGGCTCGGCGCGATCGGTGATCAGCGCCTCGAGGGTGTACACGGCCATCGTTCCCCATGGGCCGGTCTCGGAGCGCTTGTAGGCGTCGACGAGGTTCGAGCGGATCTGCTCGGTGTGCGCATCGACACCGGCCGGCATCACGTCGAGCAGGCCGTCGAGTACCTCGTAGTTGACGTCGATTCCGTTGTGGGCTGGCCGTGTCGAGGAGCTCGACGGTGCGAACCCATCCGTAGACATCGGACGGCGCCCACGTCGCCCGGAACGTGAGCGCCCAATCGCAATGATGCTCCTCGAAGACGAGCCGGTCACCGAGCACGCTCTTGGCGATCGAACGCGTCGCACCGTCGGTGAGCCGCTGGCCGAACGGCTGCCACAGTTCGCGCTCCCCATCCACGTTCCGAGCGATCAACGTCACCGGTCCGACGAGCCCCGCCGAGCGGTGGATCCGGTCATCGGTTTCGTACGGAAACAGCGCGTGGTCCGCGTCGACGCGACCGGCTGTCATCGCACCTGTACTCGACACGAACATCCACAGGTCGGAGTCCGACACCACCGTCATGAGGAACGGCTCCATCTCCTCGACGCCGTCGATCCGGTAGTGGTCGACACCTGCGATTTCGGACAACCCGCCGGTCACCATCGGCGGCACCGTCGACGGAAGGTGAGGGAAACGGCGCCAACGGGGATGCATGCAGCGATCACGTGCTGGACTCTAGAGCCGAACCCCTCCAGCAGGCATGGTGCGGTGGCCGCGTCGCCGTAGTGTTCGTCATCGTGAAGCAGTTGGTGGCAAACGATCCGTGGAACGTGGTGCAGGACGGGTTCGATCCCGAGCAGAACAGGATCTTCGAGAGCCTGTTCAGCCTCGGCAACGGTCACTTCGGTGGACGCGGGAACCATGAGGAGCGGTACTCGGGCGACACGCTTCGCGGCAACTACCTCGCCGGCGTCTACTACCCGGACCCGACACGCGTCGGCTGGTGGAAGAACGGATACCCCGACTATTTCGCCAAGGTGCTGAACGCTCCCGATTGGAAAAGACTCGACATCTCGATCGACGGTGAAGCCCTCGATCTCGCAACGGCGGAGGTCACCGAGTACCGGCGCGTCCTCCACATGAAGACCGGGGAGCTCGAACGCCACGTCCGCGCAACGCTGCCCAACGGTCGCATGGTGGCGGTCGACACCGTCCGGTTCGTCTCGATGACCCGCCAGCGCCTGGGCGCGATCCGCTACCGGATCACCCCACTCGACGGGCCCGCTCAGATCACCATCGAGTCCCAGGTCGACGGTGACGTGGTGAACGAGGACTCCAACTACGACGAAGCGTTCTGGGACGCCGTCGAAGAGGCCGTGACCGGAAGTCGGACGACGATCGTGACGCGGACGAAGAAGACGGGATTCATCGTGGCAACGGCCACCGATCTCGTCCTGGGGGTCGGGACCGCACCGACCTCGTTCGACGCCGACCGCTTCACATCGCACACACGGGACCGATTCGCGGCGGCCACGATCGAACTCGACGTGGCGGGTCACCAGACGGTAGAGATGGTCAAGTTCGGGGCAACCTGCACCTCACGCGCTCGGCCGGAGGTGGGAACCGACGCGCTCATCACGTCGGCGCACGACGAACTCGATGCTGCGATCTCCGTCGGGTTCGACCTGTTGCAGATGGAGCATCGGGCAGCGTGGGCGCGCAAGTGGGAGATCAGCGACGTCGTCATCGACGGCGACCCCGGGGCCCAGCAGGGCATCCGATTCAACATCTTCGGGCTGAACTCGACGTTCACCGGCGACGACCCCGACTTGAACATCGGGCCGAAGGGCTTCACCGGCGAGAAGTACGGGGGTGTCACGTATTGGGACACCGAGGCGTTCTGCCTGCCGTTCTATCTCGCGACATCGGAGCACGAGGTCGCCAAGAACCTGCTGCGGTACCGGCACCGCCAGCTCGCTGAGGCGATCGAGAACGCGGTGAAGCTCGGCTTCACCGGTGGGGCTGCGCTCTACCCGATGGTGACGATCAATGGCGAGGAGTGCCACAACGAGTGGGAGATCACATTCGAGGAGATCCATCGCAACGGCGCGATCGCGTTCGCGATCTTCAACTACATCCGCACGACCGGCGACGACTCCTACCTACTCGAAGGGGGCATCGAGGTGCTCGTGGCGATCTCGAGGTTCTGGTCGCAGCGGGTCACATGGTCCGAGCCTCGACGGGCATGGGTGATGCTCGGTGTCACCGGCCCGAACGAGTACGAGAACAACGTCAACAACAATTGGTACACGAACTACATCGCGCAATGGACATTGCGGTACACACTCGAGGCGATCGACCAGGCGCGCGCGTCGGATCGTGCCGCGACCGATGCGGTCCTGTCGGGCGTCAGGTTCGACGAGGAGCGTGAGGCAGCCCGGTGGCGGGCCGTGTCCCAACGCATCGCGCTGCCCCACGACCGGGAGCGCGACATCCTGCTCCAACAGGACGGATTTCTCGACAAGGAGAACGTCACGGTCGCCGACCTCGACCCAGCCGAACGGCCGCTCCACCAGCACTGGTCGTGGGACCGGATCCTGCGTTCGCCGTACATCAAGCAGGCCGACGTGCTGCACGGCATGTGGGCCTTCGAGGACCACTTCGATCTCGACACGCTGCGACGCAACTTCGATTTCTACGAGCCACGCACGGTCCACGAGTCGTCGTTGTCACCGTCGATCCACGCCGTCCTGGCCGTGCGATTGAACCGCCTGGAGAAGGCGCACGAGATGATGCTGCGCACCGCACGCCTCGACCTCGACGACTACAACAACGACACCGAGGACGGCTGCCACACGACGTCGATGGCCGGCACGTGGATCGCCGCCGTGCACGGCTTCGGCGGGATGCGAGTCGTCGACGGCGAGCTCCAGCTCGACCCGAAACTCCCATCCGGTTGGACACGACTGTCGTTCCAGGCCCAGTTCCGCGGCCGATGGCTGTCGGTGACAGCCACGCCGACTTCGGTGACCATCGAGAACCGGAGCGATCGATCGGTCACGGTCCGACTGCGGGGTGAACCGGTCGATGTCCCGCGCCTCGACGCCGTCACGCTCCCGAGCTGACGCGGTGACGAGGGCTCATCGCCGTGGGCTCCATCAGCCTGCCGACGCGGCGGACCTAGGCTCGTGTCTTCGTGACGACTGCTGCGAACGAACCCGACACGTCGGCGGCGCCCGCGGTGATCCTGTTCCCGCCACCGTCGTCTCACCAGCGATGGTCAGCCGCGGACATCCTGCGGCTGCTGGTCGGCGTCGCATTCGTCGGCGTCGGACTGTTGGCCGCGTCGTTCGCCGAAGGAACCATCTCAGGAGTCGAGAACGACGTCGTCGACGCAGTCGGCAGGATCCCGGACGCAGTCGAACAGGCCGTTCTGGGCACCGTGCAGCTCATCGCGACGTTCGTGCCACTCGTCGCCCTCGCGGCTCTGCTGTGGTGGCGGCGCTGGTGGCTGTTGTTCACGCTCTGTCTGACGGTGGCGGTGGCCAGCATCGCGATCGCTGCGTTGACCACATGGCTCGGCGAGCGCGACGTGGTGAGCATGCTGACGGAACGCACCGCCGACGGAACATTCCTGATCGGAGCCGACTTCCCGACGACCGAGTATCTCGCTTCGGCGGTCGCATCCGTGACGGTGGGCGTCGAGTACCTCCCCCGCCGCTGGAGGCGCGCCGCGTGGTCGTGGGTCGTCATGCTGATGGCCCTCCGGCTGCTCGGGCCCGGGCAACCACCGCTCGACGTATGGATCGCCGTCTCGCTCGGGGTCGTCGTCGGCTCGGTCGCGCTCCTCATCTTCGGGTCCCCGAACCCGGAACCGAGTCCCGAGCAGGTGCTCGATGCACTCCTCGAAGTCGGACTCGACCCGGTCGAGATCCGGCGACGTGACGAAGTCACGAATCATTCGCTCTACGAGACGCTCGAACGCGACGGGAGCAGGCTGTTCGTCAAGCTGCGAACCCCCGACGACCGCAGTTGGGACCTGCTGAACCAGCTCTTTCGAGCGATCCGACTCCGATCGTCCGAGGTCGGTCGGCCGTACAGCACCCTGAAACGTCGGGTCGAGCACGAGGCGCTCGCGGCGCGCACGGTGCATGCCGCCGGAACCCTGAGCCCCGCGGTCGTCACCATCGGCGTCACGGCGAGCGGCGCGGCGTTCCTGGTCGAGGAGATGATTCCCGGTCGCCGACTGTCCGATCTCGACACCGAGGAGTTCAGCGACGAAGTCATCCGTGGTGCGTTCCAGGCGGTCCGATCCGTTCACGCGACGCGAACGGCTCACCACAGCCTCACACTCGAGAACATGATCCTCGATGGTGACGGCGCGGTCTGGCTGCTCGACTACGACGACGCCGAGTTGGCTGCCGACGAACGCGAACGAGCCCGCGACGTCGCCGAGATCCTCGTCGTATTCGGTTTGCATGTAGGGCCCGAGCGCAGTGTCGAACTCGGGGTCGAAGAACTGGGGAGCGATGAGATCGCCCGCGCCCTTCCGCTCGTCCAGCCGCTCGCATTGAGCCGATCTCTGGGCAAGTCGATCAAGGCGGAGAGCGACCTGCTCGATCACCTTCGTCACGAGATGCACGAGCGCACCGGCGCCGAGGACGTCCCGCTCGAGCGTCTCGCCCGCGTGCAAACGCGAACGCTGCTGATGATCCTTGCGGGCGCGCTGGCCTTCTACTCACTGCTCCCGCAGTTCGGCAATCTCGGCGACACCGTCGACGCCTTCGGCGATGCCCATTGGGGGTGGCTCGTGCCGCTCCTCGGCGCGTCGTTGGTCTACTTCGTATTCGCCACCATCTCGTTCCTCGGCTCGGTCGGGCAGGCGATGCCGGTTGCGGCGTCGGCCCGCAGCCAGGTCGCCTCGTCGTTCGCTCAACTCGTCGGCCCAGCAAGCTCGGGCAAGATGGCCCTCGCCGGCCGGTTCCTCCAGCGCAACGGCCTCACATCGGCAGAGGCGAGCGCCTCCGTGGCGCTCAACACGTTCGCCGGAATCGTCACCCACCTGCTGCTGATGGTGGGCTTCTTCGCCTGGGCCGGTGGCGCCGACGTCGGAGGTGTCTCGCTGCCGAGTTTCGGAACGTTCCTGCTCACAGCCGCGGTGGCAGCGGCGGGGCTCGCGTTCGCGTCGCTCTTCTCCCGCGTTCGACGCATGGTCATCCGGCCGGTCGTCGATGGTCTTCGCACCGCGGCCGGGCACGCGGCGCAGGTCATCCGCAGTCCGATCCGCGTGGCGGCGCTGCTCGGCGGCTCGACGTTCATCACCATGAGCTATCTCCTCGCGCTGGTCTTCTCGGTGGAGGCGTTCGGCGGAGGGCTCACCGTCGCCCAGATCGGTGCTGCGTATCTCGGAGCCGCAGCGATCGCGAACATCGCTCCAACCCCCGGCGGGATCGGCCCACTCGAGGCGGCGATGGTCGCCGCACTCTCGGGCTTCGGACTGGAAGCCGGAATCGCAATTTCGGCGGTGCTGACGTTCCGACTGGCGACCTTCTGGCTGCCGATCGCACCGGGGTGGGTGACGTTCATGTGGATGGAACGTCGCGGCGAAATCTGACCCGCCGAGGTTCGAGGTCCGCGTGGCGACGCTGCTCTCCCGCACGAGACGGTCCGCTCGATTTTCAGAGCGGTTCGTTGAGCTCGATCAGGTTGCCGGTCGGATCGGTGAAGAAGCACTGCCGACAGACGTCGCCGATCCGGTTCGGATCCGACACGTCGACCCCACGGTCGAGCAGCTCTGCCCGGGTCGCATCGAGATCGCTGACGTGCAATGCGAAGTGCTGGCCCTTCGGCGGAATGAAGCCTGCGACTTCGAGCAGGTGAACCTGTTGATCACCGACCTGGAGCCACGATCCGGCAAAGGGGAAATCGGGCCGATCCGACCGTTCGGTGAACCCCAGCACATCGACGTAGAAGCGCGTCGACATCTCAGCGTCGGTGACGTTCAGTGAGACGTGGTGAACACCGGAGACCTGCATGGCCATCACACCCTATGTGGGGAACGACAGAGCCGCATGTGGGCCGCCTGCTGGAGTGCCGACGCAGTGAGCATTCACCCTCGCCACAGCTTGCCGATGACTTCACGGTGCGGCCACGTCCGATGCCCGCGACCTAGATTCGTGGTCGCCATGAACTTCCCGATCCTGCGACCGAAGTCCTTGTTCAATCGCAAGACCGTCAAGGACGACGCGATGGCCGGTCTGGTGCTCGGCGTCGAGAGCGTCCCCGACGGCCTCGCGAGCGGCCTGCTCGCCGGGGTCAACCCTGTCGCAGGGCTCTACAGCTACTTGTTCGGACTCGCCGGCGGAGCACTCTTCACGAGCACGGCGTTCATGACCATCCAGGGAACCGGGGCCATGGCGATCATCGTGGCCGACGTCGACCTGGCCTCACGGGACGATCCCAGCCGTGCGTTGTTCACGCTGTCGATCCTCACCGGCGTCGTGATGATCTTCGCCGGACTGCTGCGCCTCGGATCCGTGCTCCGTTTCGTGTCGAACTCGGTGATGACCGGGTTCATCACCGCGGTCGGCATCAACATCGTGCTCGGCCAGCTCGACGACTTCACCGGATACGACGCACAAGGAGGAGGCCGAGTCACCCGTGCCTTCGACCTGTTCTTCAACTTCTGGAAGGTCGATGTCCCCACGCTGACCGTGGGGGTCGTCACCATCGTGTTGATCGTGACCTTGCAGCGCACGAAGCTGGGCCCGCTCGGGCTCGTCGTCGCCGTATTTGCCGGATCGGGAGTGGCCGGTCTGTTCGGTCTGTTCGATCAGGACGTCGCGCTCGTGCGGGACATCGTCGACGTTCCCCGCTCGTTGCCGTTGATCACGATGCCCGTGTTCCGCGACGTACCGGCGCTGCTCGTCCCGGCCCTTTCGCTCGCCTTCGTCGGCCTCGTGCAGGGAGCGGGTGTCTCCGCTGGGTTCCCGAACGAAGACGGCACACCCCAGGACGAATCGCAGGACTTCGTGGGACAGGGTGCGGGCAACATCGCGGCCGGTCTGTTCCAGGGAATGCCCGTCGGCGGATCGATGTCCGCCAGCTCACTGGTGGCCTCGGCGGGTGCGAAGACCCGCACCGCTGCGTTCTTCGCAGCAGGCATCATGGCCGTGGTGATCGTGCTGTTCAGTGGGATCATCGAGTTGGTGGCGATGCCATCGTTGGCAGGGTTGCTGATCGTGGTCGGTATTGGCACGATCCGGCCAACACGCATCCTCTCGGTGGCCAAGACGGGGGCCGTGCCGTTGACCGTGATGACGATCACGCTGGTGCTGACCATGGTGATCCCGTTGCAGTTCGCAGTCCTCGTCGGTGTCGGCATCTCGGTCATCCTGTTCGTACTCCGGCAGTCGACACGTCTTGTCACCCGTCGGCTGCTGTTCCACGACGACGGTCGCGTCGAAGAAGTCGATCCTCCCGAGACGGTGCCACCCGACGAGGTGATCGTGCTGCAGCCGTACGGCGCACTCTTCTTCGCCACGGCGTCGACGCTGCTCGACCAGATCCCCGCAGTGACGCCAGCGTCGACGAACTCGGTCGTGATCCTGCGGATCCGGGGTGCCGACGACGCCGGAGCGACGCTGATCGATGTGGTCAAGCGGTACGCGGCATCACTTCGCGAGGTCGACAGCAAGCTGATGATCGTCACCGGGAACCGCAACGTGATCCGCCAGTTGCGCGTCACCGGTGCCACCGACGTCATCGGTGCGGACAACATCTACCGCAGCACGAACTTCCTCGGCGAGAGCTCCCGTCAGGCCCACGGGGACGCGGTCGATTGGGTCGCCGAACACGCGATGGCCGGCGCCCCACCCGGCGATCCGTCACCCGAAGACGACGTTCAGGAGGACCAGGATGGCTGACCGGCATCGCGCTATCCGGATCGCAGGCTGTGCGGTGGCCGTGGTGCTGCTCGTGTCGCCCGGGGCGCCGACCACAGCTCACGCAACCGGTGAGGTCGTCCGATCAGCCACCAATCCCGAGACCACCGAACCCGCCACAACCGAGTCGGGAACCACTGCGCCGGAGACGACCGAACCCGAGACCACCGAACCCGGAGCGGCCGCTGGCACGACCGCCGACGACGACACCACGGTGGCGATCATCGCGGTGGTCGGGTTCGCGGCGCTGATCGGACTCGCCGGTTGGTGGATGGTGCGACGCAACGACGATGACGACGCACCCCACCCTCGTCCTCCAAACCTCGACGACCCCTTGCCAGGCCAGGATCTGATCTAGCGATCTCGACCGCCTCGGACATCCAGAACGGCACCCGGACATGCGACCGCCCCGACGAGCGAACTCGTCGGGGCGGCCTCAGGGTTCGTGCGCCGACCGGATCTCGGTGATCCGGTCGGCGACACAGATCAGGCGAGCAGCTTGGCCTTCTGCGCTTCGAACTCGGCGTCGCTGATGACGCCGCTGGACTTGAGGTCGCTGAGCTTCGAAAGCTCGTCAGCGGTGGAGGCAGAGGTGCCCGCGGCTTGGCGCACATACGCATCCATCGCGTCCTGCTGGGCCTGGGCAGTCTCCAGGTCGCGGTCGTTCATTCCATCGCCGCGAGCGACGACGTAGACCAAGACTCCGAGGAACGGCACCACGACCACGAACAGGAGCCAGCCGGCCTTGCCCCATCCGCCGATGTCCTTGCTGCGGAAGATGTCGAAGATGACCCGGAACAAGAGGAACAGCCACGCGATCCAGATGAAGAAGATCAGCATCGTCCAGAACGCGCCGAGAATCGGGTAGTCGTAAGCAATCATGTGTGTGTTTCTCCTGGTGTGAGTGAGCGCAGCGAACTGCGGAGCGCATGAACCGTATCGTGCTCCTGACGGAAAGCAGCGGTTGGGCCAACACTTCGCACTCCGGGAGCGAGTTGAATTGCCACCCATCCTCGGCAGGCTTCGCACGATGACAAACTCAGGACGACGACGGACACGGAGTTCGATCGCTGGGGCCGGCCTCGCCGTCGCTCTGGTGGCCGGCTGCGGGAGCGACGACGAGCAATCGGCCCAGGAGCAGTATTGCGCGGCCGGCGAATCGCTGGAGTCGAGCATCGGCGCACTCGGCGACCTCGACCTCCTCGCCGAAGGCACCGACGGACTCGAGTCAAGGGTCAGTGCAATCGCGGACGACGTGAACGAGCTCCAGGATGCGTCGACCGACGCTGCCGCCGACGACGTCAGTGCGCTCGAGCAGTCCGTCGACGACCTCGAGAGCGCGATCTCCGATCTCGGCGGCGAGATCACGGCGGAGAACGTGTCGACGCTGGCGACTGCGGTGGAGAACGTCGCCACCTCCGCTCAGGCCGTGTACGCCACGCTCGCGGATTGCCCCTGACGGCGCATGTGATCAGGTCACAGTGGCACTGAGCGGGGTGAGATTCTGCAGGGTGGTCGGTACGAGTTCGGCGACGGTCGGGTGGATGTGCATCGCCCGGGTGATCGTGGTGTACGGCGCCTTGGCGTACATCACATCGAGCAGCGTGTGGATGACCTCGTCGCCGTTGACCCCGAAGATGGCACCGCCCAGTAGTTCGTCGGTGTCCGCGTCGACGAGGAACTTCATGAAGCCGGCGGTCTCGCTCATCTCGATCGCCCGGCCGACGTGCTTCATCGGTCTCGTGCCGACGAGCACGTTCCTGCCGCTGGCCCGTGCTTGTGCCTCGGTCATCCCGACCCGGCCGAGCGGAGGGTCGATGAACAATCCGTAGCAGGGGATCCGGTCCGAGACCATTCGGGGATCGTCGTCGAAGAGGTTGGCCACCACGATTTCGTGGTCGTTGTAGGACGTGTGCGTGAACGCGCCGCGCCCGTTGCAGTCGCCGAGCGCCCAGATCCCGTCGACATTCGTGCGGAGTCGGTCGTCGACGGTGATGAAGCCACGCTGATCGGTGTCGACGCCGACCGTGTCGAGTCCGAGATCGTCGGTGTTGGGGACGCGACCGACAGCGAGCAGCAGGTGGGAACCGACGAGCTGCGGAGGACCCTCGCCGCACTCGACGTTGGCCAAGATCCCGTCGCGATGGGGGGCGAATCCCACGCACTCGGCATCGAGACGGATACGAACTCCCTCGGCCTCGAGCACCGCCTGCACCGCCTCGGAGACGTCGGGGTCGTCACGTGCGATGAGACGCGGGCCCTGCTCGATCACCGTCACCTGAGCGCCGAGACGCCGGTGGATCTGCGCGAACTCGAGGCCGATGTAGCTCCCGCCGACGATGATCAGATGGTCGGGCACCTCCTCCAACTCCATCACGCTCGTACTCGTCAGGACGTCGACGTCGGGCAGGCCGGCGAACTCGGGGACGCGCGGGCGAGCACCGACGTTGAGAACGATCCGCTCGGTCTCGAGGACCCGGCCATCGACGATGACCCGATTCGGTCCGTCGAGCACCGCATGACCGCGGACGAGATCGACGGTGTCGATCGAATCGATCCACTTTCCGACGCGTTCGTTGGACCCCCCGGAGATGGCCTTCATCCGGGCCTTCACCCGCGCCATGTCCACGATCGGCTCGCCACCGACGTCGAAACCGAACTCTGCGCCCCGACGGGCCATGTGCACGGCTCTCGCACTGGCGACGAGCGCCTTCGTCGGAATGCAACCCGCATTGACACACGTCCCACCGAGCAGGTGGCGTTCGACGATCGCAACCCGCCATCCCTCGGCGGCCGCGCGGGCAGCCAAGGGCGGGCCGGCCTGCCCGGTGCCGATCACCACTACGTCGTACCGATCGGTCATCGCTGCTCCCTTCCCCGATGCGAGATGACTCTACGTCACCGCGCTGAGTGCCGATTCCCGTATCTCGTGATCACCAGACCCCTCGGATGCCGATCGTGGTGGCGGCGAGCAGTCGGCCCACGGTTGTCGACGGGCGGCTACCTATGGGAGCATCGGAGCCCAATCGGTAGCCGGAGACGTCGAGGTCGTCCGGGCACGTGAACGCGAGGGGGTGACCGATGACGATCGGGTCGGGGACGATGGCCTACGGGTTCTGCGCGGGGGCGAGCTTCGCGATCGCGATCGTCTTCTTCCTCATCGGCATGCGGAGTCGCCGTTTCAACCCGCTGGTGGTGTCATTCGGTGTCTTCTCGTTGACCGCCTCGAATCGCCTCGGTGGCGACCAGTCGACTGCACCGATCGAGCACGGTCGAGAGCTACACCGAGGCCTTCGACCTGTTCGGTGTGGCCAATTATCTGAACGCAGTCTCGATCGTCGTCCTCGTGCTGGTGTGGACGCGTGCGGTGCCTCGGTCTGCAGTGGTGGTCTGGGTGGCCGCCTCGGTTGTCGTCGGGGTGCTCCAGCTCGCCGTGCCGACCGGTCTGCTGACCGGCGAGATCGACGAACTGCGCACGGTGCAGCTGCTCGGCGAGGAGTTCGTTGTCCATGTCGCATCTCGATCGGCCTGGAGGCCACTACTCGACGTGTGGCTCGTCGCCAGCCTCGGACTGATGGTCTATGCGCTTGCGCGTGGACTCCGCCGGGGTCACCGGGCGGAGTCGCTCATCGTGAGCACCGCAATGGTGATCGGACCGGCGTTCGGCGTCTGGGACAACTTCGTCGATCTCGGCGACGTCGACACCCCGTACCTGGCGCCGCTCGGGCTTGTCATCATCTCGATCGGCGGCGCGACGTACCTCGCCGATCGCAATGCTCGCGCCGAGCAGCGGCTGCACGACCAGTCGGTGCAGTTGGAAGAAACCGTGATCGCGCGGACCGCGGCGCTGATCGACTCGAAACACCGGCTCGAAGCCGAGCTCGACCGCCAGCGACGGTCGTCTCGCAACCTGGCGGATCTTGCCGAACAGTTCGAGACCACGAACGCTCTCGTCGGAACGGACCTCGACGCGGTCCACGCCTCAATGGGCGAGATGGTCGAGCGGCTCGGGACGATCATGTCGGCATCGGCAGTCGATCTCCGCATCGACAAGGGAGAATTCGCCCGGGTCGTCCCGAGAGCGCTCGAATGGCGAGCCCCCGACCTGCCGGCCGGTACGGGCAGCGACGCGCCGTCGGCTGCCGAACCGATCCGCATCGGGAGGGAGCAGATCGGCGAACTCCGGGCATGGTCGGGGGGTCGCACGGCTACGACTCAGGAGGAGCTCCGTTACATGGACCTCGCCGCGGAGCACCTCTCGGGTCTCCTCCAACGTCTCGAGCTCGTCGGCCAGATCGCCGACTCCGCCGTGGAGGTCGAGCGACGGCGGATCGCAATGGACATCCACGACTCGGTGACCCAGCGTCTGTACTCGGTATCGTTTCTCGCCGACGCCATCGCCCATCTTGCCGAAGACGACCCGGCGGCCGTCGTCGAACCCGTCACGCGGATGCGCGAACTCGTCCTGTTGTCGATCTCCGAGTTGCGGTCGCTGCTGTTCGAGCTCCGCCCGAGCGCGTTCGAAGACGTGGAGCTGGCTGAACTCCTCGGGCAGCTGGCCGACAGCGTCAGCTCGTCGTCGACGCTCGACGTCGTGACCGAGGCCCAGGCTGGGTGCCCCTCCCGACCGATGTCAAGGTCGGGCTGTACCGGATCGCACAGGAGGCGCTCAGCAACGCAACCCGTCACAGCGGCGCCCACCACGTCCGCGTTCGCCTCATGCAAGCCGGCGATCTGACGACGCTCGAGGTGAGCGACGACGGCACCGGCTTCGACCATGCCGCCGTCAACGTTGGCCACGGGCTCGACAACGTCCGAGCGCGCGCCGCGTCGATTGGCGCTGAGCTCGACGTGTCCAGCCGGCGTGGCGTGGGCACGAACGTCGAAACCCGCTGGAACCGCCAGGCGGCCACTGCCCACACGCTCGAGACGGCGGTCGACCGGTGACCCGGCCGAGTGTCATTCGTCTCCTGCTGGTCGATGACCATGCCGTGGTCACCGAGGGGCTGTCGCTGCTCCTCAGCCGCTTCGACGACCTCGAGGTCGTCGGGACCGCGTCCGGCGGCGCGGCAGCGGTTGCCCGCGCCGCGGCGCTACAGCCCGACGTCGTGCTGATGGACCTATCGATGCCGGATGTCGACGGTGTGGAGGCCACCCGCCGGATTCGAGCCGCCCAGCCCGCAGTTCGCATCCTCTCGCTGACCGCTTTCCTCGAACACCGGCTCGTGGCCGACGCGATCGAGGCCGGCGCGTCCGGCTACCTCCTGAAGAGCGTCGGCGCCAACGAGTTGGCCGCAGCAGTCCGCACGGTGGCTTCGGGCGGTTCGATTCTCAGCTCCGAGGCGCTCCCCCTGCTCACGACAGCGCCGAACGCCGTCGGGGCGACCTGACCCCTCGCGAACTGGACGTGCTGGAGCCGATCGTGCACGGCCTGTCGAACAAGCAGATCGCTGAGAAATTGGGCCTGACCGCGGGCACGGTGCGTATCCACGTCAGCAACATCCTCGCCAAGCTCGGCGTCGAAAGCCGAACCGCCGCCGCCTATCTCGCCCGCAACGAGGGTCTCATCGACCCCACGCGGTGAGGTGCCCCGGTGAGCACGAGGCCACGGTCGCCTCCGCGCCGACGGTCCTCACCACGAGTTCAGGCGAGCAGCTTCGCCTTCTGAGCCGCGAATTCATCCTCGCTCAGGACCCCACTGCTCTTGAGATCATTCAGTTTCGCCAGTTCGTCCGCCGTCGACGCCGACGTACCGGCGGCCTGGCGCACATACGCGTCCATCGCGTCCTGATTGGCCCGAGCCTGAGCAACATCGCGGTCACGCATGCTGTCGCCGCGGGCGAGCACGTGGATCAACACTCCCAGCAGACGGATCACCTCATTGGGCGAGGACGTCCGGGTGTCGAACGCCAACATGCGAATTCGGCGGTCACGCCCGGCCAGGAGCGGGCCGAGTGGACGGAGCGTGGGAACAACAAGAGGTTCTCAAGACCTGGCGGTCGATCGCCGATGAACACACATGGCGGTTTCGGAGATGAGCGGTCAGGAGCTGCTCGAGCGACAACGCGGCTTGAGGAACAGCCTGGTGCAGCTCGTCCGAGCTGTCGGCGGTCTCGGCATCTCGTACTTCGTGGCACGTTGGATCACCGACGTCGTGCTCGACCTCGGCCCCGTCGACATGAACCGGCTCGCCGCCGAGATCATCGTGTTTCTGCTCGTCGCGTCCGTCGCCCTCACGATCTCGAACGTCTTCCCGATCCGACGCGAACTCGCTCGGATCACGGACGTCGTCGACGACAACGAACGCATGCTCCGCGAGCAGGGACGGACACAGCGCTTCCACCGTGACGTGCACCGCGCATTCGAGATGGCCGAGCACGAATCGGAGCTGTACCACGTCGCCGCGGGCGCCCTGTCGACGGCTGGAGACGCGCGTTCCGAGATCCTGGTCGCGGATGCGAGCCGCGCCCACGTCCACCGCTCGGTCGTCACCACCGGCCGCGAGGCACCGGGTTGCAGCGTGAGCACCCCCGGCAACTGTCCGGCCGTCCGCAGCGGCCAGATGCTCCGATTCGACGATCCGAACGGATTCGCCTCGTGCCCGAAACTCCGGGAGCGTGAACTCGACGACAGCACTGTCGTCACGTGCGTACCGATCACCATTCTCGGTGCGCCGACCGCCGTGTTGCACTCGGTCTACGACCAGGTCGACGACCCGCAAGCGATCGAAGAGGGCGTGACCCAACTGGAGGGCATGGGCATCAGCTTCGGGATGCGCCTGGGAATGTTGCGGGCGATGGCGCAATCACAACTCCAGGCCGACACCGACCCACTGACCGGTCTCCTCAACCGGCGCGCCATGGAGAACCACGTCCGCCAGATCCGCTCCGAGGGCCAGGGCTTCGCCCTGGCGATGGCCGACCTCGATCATTTCAAACATCTGAACGACACGTACGGCCACGACACCGGTGATCGGGCGCTCCGGCTGTTCTCGCGCGTCGTGAAGGACGCGGTTCGAGACTCGGACGTCGTGTCGCGCCATGGTGGCGAGGAGTTCGTGATCGTGCTCCCGGGTGCCGACGTCACCACAGCCGCCCCAGTACTCCACCGCATCCGCTCGACGCTCGCCGATGCGATCAACACCGCCCAGGTCCCACCGTTCACCGTCAGTATCGGTCTGGTCGATTCGACGTGGAGCGAAGATCTGGTCTCGCTGATGAGATCCGCCGATCGTGCACTCCGCGAAGCCAAGGACCAGGGCCGCGACCGAGTGATCATCGACCACACCAAGGAGCCGGTCGTCGAGGTCCCCGAGCAGGCCGAACGAGGTCTGCCGTCACCGCTGGTCGGTCAACCGAGACGCTGACTCCCCGGCAGCGATCGCCGGCACATGCACCAGCTCGTTCGAGGTCGGAACTCGTCGCGACGATCGCGGCCCCGATCGACCACGTGTTCATGCGCGTCCTGCTCGTGTCCGGCGTGGCCATCCTCTTCCTCACCTGGCTGTTCGGCCCCCACGGGCTGGGCCCGACGCGCCCGCGCCTGGTGGGACACTCTCGTCGGCCGGGTCGGCGACAAGAGCGAGGATCGCGACGTCGGCGCAGCGCCGAGGTGGGTGGCCGACAACGAGCGCACCCTGCCCGGGTTCACGTTCGCACTCGGAGTACTGACGTTGCTCGTGTGGACACGGCCGACCGGGTTGGTCGTGCTGACGGTGATCGTGGTCGTCGCGCTGGTGCTGGCGGCGACGAGCCTCGTCGCCGATGCTCGGGTCGAGGCTTCAAACGGTGCGGCCCTGATCACGATGTGCTCTCGTGCGTCGTGCGGCTGGCACAATTGAACACCACCCTCGCGCGCAGCACAGGTTGCGTCGTGTCCGCTGCGATGAAGAAGATGCAGGGAGCTCCGGTCCTGCGGAGGGCTCACGAACCCATCGTCTCTCGGTCCGAGTGAGCCGAGCTGAGCCTGCGCCTCGTGAGTCCGCCATAGGCCACGGCGTTCACCAGGACGATGATGCCCGCGAGGAGTATCTTGACGCCGCTCGTGAACTCGCCCGGGTAGAGCACCCCGACGATGTAGTGCTCGACGAATCCGCCGTCGTAGCCGGCTGAGCCCGCCTGTCGACGCAGCCATTTCTCGAGTGGCGTGAGCGGACATCGGAACCCGACGATCTCGATGATCACGCCGTAGAGGGCGACCGGGAGGTGCACCAGTGCAACGCGGGGCCACCGCCACGCGAGGAAGCCGCCGAACACGACGAACACGACGAACGCGAGGTGGACGACGAGCACCAGATCGGCCGCGACACGCCACAACACGTCACCATTGTCGCACCGTGCCATGTCGGGCTGGGCCCCTCCGGGGTCGGCTTGATCGGCCACTGTGCGGTGGCCGATCATCAGCACTCGCACGAGGGCACAGAACCGCCAACCAGTCCGAAATCCTCGGCGCAGAGGTCACGGCGAACGAGCCCCGGCGGATCAATCACACAGCATCCCCGCTGACCGCATCGTCGACCATCGCCGCGTTCCGCCCCGCGCCTCGGTCGGGACGCGCAACATCCAATCGCTCTCCGCGGCGTTGCCCAACCGTCCCCAGAAATCGCATCCGCCAATTGCCGACCACGCCATCTTCGCCATGAACGGCAGGCCCGCGCTGGCCGTCACGTCCGAACCCATCGCCCAGATCATCGAAACCCTGTTCCACTCAGAGGCCGACACCGCCGACGAAGTCGACTCCGACCAGCTCGTCGAGATCGCCACCACCCTCGCAGAGGTGATCATGACGTGGCCGACCGCGACCGGTCAGGGTGCTCCCGATAGCCCAAACCACACACCCGACCACGTGAATCCCAAGCCCACCGACCGCAGCCGGGCCAGCTTCAGAATGAGAGTGCGATGCCGAAGCACTGGACAGTTGAGGAGCTCGATCCAGCAGTGGCGCTGCGCGCCGGGCGGTTCGACCCGGGCGCGGTGTTGGTCCTGTGATGCGCGCGCAAAGCGCTTTTCCGCTCTGGTGGCTCGGAATGATCTTCGCAACGCTCAGCGGCCGCTCGAAAGAGGTCGACGAGGCCGGAGGCCTCAGCACGATCGTCCTCACCGCCGACCCTTGGGACGACACAACCAGCCTTGCTCGCACGCTGGGACAATTGCGACCGAGTTGATGACCGCACAGATCACCCACCACGCAAAGTGAGAACCCCGGACTCGGGGTGGGTGCAGCGCGCCTGAAACCGACCTGACAGAAGTCGGCGGACCGACCCGAGGGCTCTCCTCTGCGGCACCTCCTCGTCCCTATGCCTCCGCTGCGACTGGCACAGGTATGGCACGCCGGACACCAGCGAGAGAGCCAGAAAGCCCCTCGGCAGCTCCGCTACCAGGGGCTTTGTCGGTGGAGACGATGGTGTGATCTGTCAGGACATAGGAAAGGGGTCTGTCGCGTCATAGGAAACGTTGTCGGGTGATCGTGGTGGATGTCCAAGGCGCGGCTGATCATCACTGCGGTTGTTGTCGAGCGGCGGTCTCAGGCCGATGTTGCCGCGTGAGTACGGGGTGTCGCCGGGGTGGGTCTCGAAGTTGATCGCCCGGTATCGAGCTGAGGGCGAGTCGGCGTTCGAGGCGAGGTCGCGACGTCCGCACTCGTCGCCGTCGATGACACCGCAGTCCACGGTCGATCTGATCGTGTCGGTCCGCCAAGATCTTGTGGCACGTGGTTTGGACGCGGGGATGGCCACGATCCGCTGGCATCTCGAAACACATCATCGGATCGCCGTGTCGGAATCGACGATCCACCGGTATCTCGTCAGCGCTGGCCTCGTTGTTCCGGCACCGAAGAAGCGACCGAAGAATTCCTACATCCGGTTCCAGGCTGAGTTGCCGAACGAGTGTTGGCAGTCCGACATGACCCACTATCGCCTCGCCGATGGTGGCGATGTCGAGTTGCTGACGTGGCTTGATGATCATTCGCGTTTGGCGTTGTCGGTCACTGCACATGCGGTGGTGACTGTCCGGGCGGTGATCGACACGTTCACGAGCGCCACCGTTGAGCAGGGGATTCCCTATTCGACGTTGACCGACAACGGTCTGATCTACACGACACGTTTCGCGGGTGGCGGCACCGGCGGGCGCAACGGGTTCGAGAAACTCTTGGTCCGTCTCGGTGTGCAGCAGAAGAACAGTCGTCCGAATCATCCGACCACGTGCGGCAAGGTCGAACGCTTCCAACAAACCCTCAAGAACTGGCTCCGCCACCAACCCGACCAACCCACGACCGTCCCCGATCTGCAGTGGCTGCTCGACCAATTCGTCGACGAATACAACCATCGGCGACCACATCGATCACTCCCACACCGCTCACCACCAGCAGTCGCCTATGCCGCCCGCCCGAAAGCCGCACCCGCCGGTCGAGACGATCTTCATCACCGCGTCCGCACCGACATCGTCGACACCTCCGGCAAAGTCACGCTCCGTCACGATGGTCATCTCTACAAGATCGGGATCGGCCGCGAACACGCCCGAACCCGCATCCTGATGCTCATCGCGGAGCTCGACATCCGCGTCATCAACGCCGCCACCGGCGAGATCATCCGCACCCTCACCCTCGACACCACACGCACCTACCAGCCCACCGGCAAACCAGTCGGCGCACCCCGAAACCAAAACATCCGAACCCCTAAACGGGGGTTCGGATGTTTCCGATGTCTCGCGACATCACATCGGTGGAGACGATGGGAATCGAACCCACGACCCCCTGCTTGCAAATCTGAAAATCGGCCGTATCGGGCCGTGTCGTTCTGTGCCGGATTCATCCGTTCTGTTGTGCTCTAGCAGGGGTGATATCCGCACGGCCCGATACGCGGCGCACAGCCCGGCAGTCCCCGGTGCGCGCCGGATTGATACATTCTTGATACATCGACAACCGTCTGACCTCCCGGTGGCGCGACGCAACGACGGACACCACAACGCGTGGCAGCGAGATCCACGGCGGCGCGGTCGGTGGCGCCCGGCCCCCGACAGTTCACCAACCTGTGGCGATGACAAAGGCGTCGTTGTCCGCGATTATGAGTGGGTTCGAGGTGCATCGTCACCGAGCGATACGTGCCTGATTGATGATGGACGTGCGTTGCGGCGGTTGTCGTAGCGTCGATGGCTGCCGGCCGGCGGGCTCTCTATGTGCCTGCCGCCCCGATGGGTTGGCTTCAGTACGAACTGTCTGCCGGTCGGTTCCATCGCCGAGGTGTGGCTCGAAAGAGGCGCGAACACAACGGACCCCAATCAGGAGTGCCCACCTCGGTTCACCACCGAGAGAAAGGCATCCGCCATGACCATCATGATCGGGATCGACCCACACAAGGCGTCCCACACCGCTGTCGCGATCGACAGCAACGAACACGTCCTCGACGAACTCCGAGTGAGATCGTCGGCCATTCAGGCTGATCGGCTGCGGTGTTGGGCTGCCGGATTCGAGCAACGGACCTGGGCGGTCGAGTCCGCTCAAGGGCTCGGATATCTGCTTGCTCAGCAACTCGTCGCTGCTGGTGAAGTCGTGCTCGACGTGCCAGCAGTGCGAGCGTCGCGGGTCCGGACATTGAGTTCGGGTCGGTCACAGAAGAACGACCCGAACGATGCTCGTTCGGTCGCGATCGCAGCGCTGCGCGCCGACGACCTCGCTGAGGTTCGCGCCGATGATCACGCACGCATTCTGCGGCTGTTGGTGAAACGCCACCGGGATCTCGGTCGGGCAAAGAACCAGGCGTGTTGTCGACTGCATGCGTTGTTGTTGGAGATGGTCCCAGGCGGAGCTGGCTTCAGAATGGTGTCAGTGACCAGGGCAAACACGCTGATCGACAGTTTCGAGCCGATCAACGCGATGGGACGTCAACGCCTCGAGATCGCCCGTCAACTCGTCGCCGAGATCGCCCACTACGACGACCGGCTGAAAGCATCAAAGCAACGGATCCAGCGCGCAGTCGCAGCGTCGAACACGTCGCTCACCTCGATCTGCGGGCTCGGGGCGATCACCGCGGCGATGATCATTGGTCACACCGGCAACATCGACCGCTTCCCGACCAAGCATCGCTTCGCGAGCTACAACGCGACCGCCCCGATCGAAGCATCATCGGGGTCCAAGGTTCGCCATCGGCTGAACCCGCGCGGCAACCGGCAGATGAACTGGGCGATCCAGGTCGTCGCCATTTCCCAGCTCCGACACGACACCTCGGGCCGCGAGTTCTACGACCGCAAGATCGCCGAGGGCAAGTCGTCCAAAGAAGCAATCCGCGCGCTGAAGCGACGACTCTCCGACGTCATCTACCGGCACCTCGTCAACGACGCCCGCCAGCGGCACTGACGATCAAGTGGGCCCGGGAGGACAAACAGGAACGACTCTGATTCCAGCGTGACCGGCCTCGCATCCTGAAAGCCGGTTCTTTCGGACAAGTCACTTCCCGGACCCAACAGCCAAAGCTACGACCCTCCCGCCCACCGGGCAAGAGGGTCTGCGTCGTCGCGCCCGAAGCCCCCTCAAAATCGCCCCTTGACACAAAGAGGCTTCGTACTGCTCGGTTTCGGCGATGAAGGTTGGCCGAGATTATCGAGCGGCTCGCACAGCTCGGGGTGCGTGACATCGCGCAGGGGGCGGCGCCTGTCGTCAGCGGATTCGATCCGTGAAAGTCGGGTGTACTCCGGTTCAGATCGAGAAGGTGACCCGTTCTCGGAGCCAGTCCGCAAGCCACGCTTCGTCGACCTCGCGTGCAGCCACGGCGAGCATCGCTTCGACGGCATCGTCGGTGTCGGGCCGTTCGTGGTTCCACGATCCGTCGTTGAGATCGATGAACAACACAAGGCAGGCCCACGCTGCTCGCTTGTTGCCGTCGGGTAGCGGATGGTTCCAGGCGATCCGACAGGCCAACACGGCGGCTTTGTCGTGTGGGTCCGGGTAAAAGTCGGTGTCGTCGAAGCCGGCTTGTGGTGCATGTAGGGCGGAGTCGGCGAGGTCGACGCGGCTGGCCTTGATCAACGTGGCAGCGTCGATGCCGGTCACGTGTTCGGCGAGATACCAGAATTCAGCGAGGCTGAGATAGCGGGTCACTTCGCGAGTCGGTCAAGGATCTCGCGGTCGCGTTCTAGGAGCTTCTTGGCGCGGGCAGTGAAGTCGTTGTCGGCTCGGACCCGTTCGATCTCGGCGGCGAGCGAGTCGATGATGAGTTGGTTGACGCTGTCGCCTCGGACCCGTGCGACGGCTTCTGCGTCGTCGGCGAGGTCGTCGGGCAACCGGACCGTCGTTTGCTTCGTCATGACATCACGATATCACGATGCGCTGGGATGAAAGTTTCGTTCCAAGAGCCCAGTCGTCTCGCGTGAGGGTGGCGGACCGCACGTTCTCGAGCACCGAACCGAGCGCCGAGGTGCCGTACCTGAGCGGTGTCAGCTTGCTGATCGCCGTGGCGATATCGATCGGTTCGCGACCCTTTGTTGTCCGCTGCTGCGGACCGGGTGCGGACTGGGGGTGGGTGCACGGCCGACCAGCGAGCTGGGCTCGATTGACGGTCCGACGTGATGCGCCGCGCCTGACCCCCGTGCTGAGGGAGCTGTTCGGATGACGATTGTTTCGAACTCGAACGGGAGGCACTTCCCGCCGGCCGTCGAATCTGCGACACTCAGGCAGTGATTCGTGGTCAACAATTCCTGATGGGCGGGCTTGTAGTGGCACTGCTCTCTGCGTGCGCCCAGACCGAGTCGGACTACTCGGTCACGAACCAGTGCAACGAGTCCATCGACATCCAGGCCCTAGCCGGCCCGACCGAAACCGTTACTCTCGGACCAGGAGAATCTCTCGAGCTGATTGCAGCGTCACCGGCAGAGACCCTCCTCATCGACGTTCGCGCCGAGGGCGCTGAACAAGGAACACCAATGCAAGCTGAGAACCTCGTCGTCCAAGGAACCGACTGCCCGAGCTGACAGATCACATCCAATCTGTCTATTCGACACCTATTGGAGCTTCAGGCGTGCGGGAACAGCGTGGGCGTGGTCCCGCTGGGTCAAGTCGCCCGCTATCGACGCCCGCCGGCTCGTCGCGCATTTCCGAGCGCCTGGCCGAGCGCATCCGTGCCGTACTGCGTGGCCCTGAGGTCGGGGCCGAGCGGTGCGATATGTGCGGATTCGCGACAACTCGGCGAGCAGTGGGTCGTGCCGCGGGTCACGCCAGGGGCGAGAACCGCCGAGCAACGCCTCACCGGACAACGCAGCTCGCTCATAGGTACCTGCACGTTGAAGTATCTTCGAGTCATGACGAACTACCGCGCGACCGAGGCCTGGGCCAGGTTCGACACGCCTCGGTCTTGTCGTGCTCAATGGTGGCGAGCAGCAGCGCAGGACAGGTCGTCGGTCCGACGGATCAGAGGTGTGTTCGGCCGCCTGGGGCGGGGTCTCACCCGCAAGGGGATGGCGAATAGCAGGCGCCAACGCGGCGGTGGGCGAGCCATCAACCTGCCAACTTGCCGAGGGGGCACCTCGCCGCCCCGTCAGGGCAAATTGGAAACGGTGCCGCAAGCCGATTGGGCCAGTTGCGGTCCCTTCGCTGACGTTTCGCTGACGCGCTGCTGCGGGCTTGGCGCTGTGAGAAAGCACACCGTGGGGCCACGTGGCACGCTTCGCCTCGTCGGCGGGATCGCCCCAAGGGGGTTGGTCGTCGGAGCTTTCGTCGCGGCGGTATTCGGCCCAGTCACATCTGCCTCCGCCAGCCCGGCACCTCCTGCGCCGGTTCTTGACGTGGTGGCGTCTCAGCTGTTCGTCGACCTGGTCCCGGTTGAGTCGGGCAGCGCGCCCCTTGTGGAAGGCGGGCCGGACGGAGACGTGGCGACTCCGGTCGAGAGTTTTGGGATAGCTACCTATCGTGCAACCCCCGAGGAGGTCGTCGCGCTGTTCACGCCGACGGCCGACTCAGTGCTCAACGTAACGAACGTTCCGGTCGTCTCCTTCTTCACGGGACAGAGCACGGTCACGGTTGCGATCTGGTGCACGCCGACACCGCCCGAACCGGCACCGGCGATCAACGAGTCGGCGCTGTACTGGAGCTATCCCGGGCTGCCGTCACAGCCTCCGAACCCGGCGCTTCCAGGGGACCCGGCACGAGCAGCCAGCAATGCGTACTCGTCGGCGGTGGTCTCAGGTCAGCAGCTCGACGTGTTCACCGCTTCCGACGGCGAGGCGCTGCAGCCCTTCGCCAACGCGTTGGGAGTTGCCGAGTTCTCGCGTGACGGGAGGAAATATCGTATGGTCGCTGTTCCTGGTGTTCCCGACGCGATGTGGGCGGGCGCCTCCAGCGCTGACGTCGTCGAGTTGGAAGCGTTAATCGCCCAGGAGACGCCGCGGCTCACTCCTGGGTCCGTGATCTTTGATCTCCCGGAGCCGGGTGCACTCGACGAGACCGATCAGAACGCGCTCGATCTGTTCCTCGGCGGTGACTTCGCTGCTCCGGTTCCCGAGGCCGTCGATCCGCCTCGGCCCGCCGTGACTGCCGTGACCGATCCGGCCCCGGCGGTCTCCACCGTGGCACCATCGGGTCAGGCGGAGACCGCGCAAGGCAACGATGACGTGGTCGCGCCGACGACCCAAGCGCCATTGCCGACGACGATCCCGGTCGTGTCAGAACAAACGGTGGCAGATCAGTCAAGTGGAAGTGGCACAGGCAGGCTGATCGCGATCGGTGGTTCTGTTGGAGCACTCCTCGCGCTCGCTGGAGCGTGGCGATGGTACGTCGTTCGGAAGGATCCGACGTCCAGATTCATTCCGCGCCGGACGGGTTGGGAGTTGAACAGCTCGTCGATCAACCTTCAGGTTCGTGGCAAGCGTCCACCACTGGCCGATTTTGACGAGTTCACCACCGAGGCAGAGCGTGTCGAGCTACCGAACCTGAATGGCATGCAACAAATCCGATTCTCCGACGGGATGTCGCTCGAAGTCTCGCCCGATGGACCGTCTACGGGAACGGTGCGCAACTATCCGACGGACTTGCTGGACTCGCTGGACGTGCGGGACGATGTGGTGGACTACACGCGCCCAATCGTTTCCGATCGCTCGGTCCCCGGGGGATTGAGGCACGAGCACCACGACGAACCGGCCCACAACCCGAATCGCCACCTTGAGGCCGGAGGCGGAATCGCACCGTCGAGTGAGCCCAATGTGCTCATCACGGAAGACAGAGTCCGCTCCGATCTCCAATTTGTTCTCCCCAAGGAGCGCTACAACTCCGGATTCGATGGCACTCCCAGCCGCGGGAGTTCGTTCGAATATGTCTCGCCTTACCCCGACGGATGGAACGCCCTGTCCAATGAGGAACGCAACGAGAGATTCGCCTTCTGGATTCAACGTGGAAGGATCATCGTCGGCAGCAAGACCGATCCATTCGCGTTCTGGGACCTCGAAGGCAACTCGACGGTGGAAGAGGGATGGACTCCACCCGATGACCCGGAAGTCTCCGCGGAAGGCACACCGCTTCTCGAGAGCCCCTTCCCTGGCCCAGGAGGCGAAGACGACCCACGATTTGGAGGGGTCTGAGGCGCCTGGCGCTGGCGTTGCATCAGACCAGTGCTCAGCCAATCAAACAACGAGCCCCATTCCGTTGAGATCACTGACGTCAGTCCACTGACTCGAAGCACCACAACCGGCGAGACCGCCCGATCTCGACCCAAGGTGTGGGCACTCGGTAACGCCGGTGCTCGGTTGGCCCCACACCCGTCCCTCTTGCCTCTCGGTCGCACATTCTAATGGGGGTACATCACGCGGTGATCGCTTGGCGGTGGCAGTGTGGTGGCCGAGCCGCCTTCCGGTGAGCACTTGCACATTCAGAGGCTTGACCTCTGGCTCCAGACCGTGCCCTGGTTGGTTGGTGAGGGTTGCCGATAGCACCGATGGGGTGTCGTGCCTCGAGCACTGATCCATTAGAACGCGGAGGGTGGCCTTCCGGTTCGAAGTTCCAGACCGACGAGCGAGGAGGATCAGCGTGATCTTTGTTGGCGATGATTGGGCCGAGGCCCATCACGACGTCTACGTGTGCGACGACGCCGGCGTGAAGCTGGCGGCGAAACGATTGCCCGAAGGCATCGATGGGATGGCCAAGCTCCATGACCTCGTCGCCACTCACGCGGGCGATCCCAGCGACGTCGTTGTCGGGATCGAGACCGATCGAGGGTTGTGGGTGCATGCGCTCGTCGAGGCGGGCTATGTCGTGTACGCGATCAATCCGAAAGCGGCGTCGAGGTATCGGGATCGCCACACGTTGTCGGGCGCGAAGTCTGATCCGGGTGATGCAAAGATGCTTGCCGAGTTGGTGCGCACGGACCGTCACAATCACCGCCAGGTCGCCGGGGACTCTGCTCTGGCCGAGGGTGTCAAGATCCTTGCTCGTGCCCATCAGAGCCTGGTGTGGGAACGCACTCGGGCGGCGAACCGGCTGCGCAGCTCGCTGCGCGAGTACTTCCCGGCAGCGCTCGACACGTTCGCTGAGCTGGCCGATCGCGACACGCTGGCGGTGCTGGGAGCGGCGGCGACACCGGGCGAGGCAGCCAAACTCACGCCGGGCAAGATCCGCACCGTGTTGCGTCGAGCCGGTCGGCAACGCAACATCGAGACCCGCGCCGACGCCATTGCGGCCGGGTTGCGCAGCGACGCTCTGCGCGCCCCGGCAGCAGTCGAGGGCGCCCACGGCGCCACCACCCGATCGAGTGTGGCGATCCTTGTTGCGCTCAACATTGAGATCGACGCGCTGGCAGCTGAGTTGGCCGACCATTTTGAGCAGCACCCGGACTCCGACTTCTACCTTTCCTTGCCAGGTGTCGGTGTCGTTCTCGGAGCCCGGGCGCTCGGCGAGTTCGGGGACGACCCAAACCGCTATGCCGATGCCAAGTCTCGCAAAAACTCTGCCGGAACGTCACCCATCACGAGAGCATCAGGAACCCGCTCGGTCGCGCTCGCCCGGTTCGTTCGCAACAACCGACTCGCTGACGCACTCGACCAGTGGGCGTTCTCCTCCATCACAGCGAGCCCCGGAGCACGAGCGTTCTACGACCGGCGACGCGCTGCAGGAGACTCGCACCACAAAGCCCTTCGAGCCCTCGCCAATCGCTGGGTCGGCATCTTGCACGGCTGCCTCGACCACCGCACCCTCTACGACGAGAACAGCGCCTGGGGACACCGAATCGACATCGATCTCAAGAGAATCGCACAAGCCGCTTGACTCTTGGAGCCCAGGGGTGTCTGGAGCACATGACCGATCGCGTACGTGCCGTTCGCGAGCGGGGCCAGCGTGTGAAGCGAGCCGTGATTATCGAGCGGCCTCCGTCGGTTCGAAGGCGTGCGATTTCGCCGGTTATCAGTGGTGGGCGTGCCGTCAGGTCGGGTTTGGGACTGCCGCGCGTCGAGGTGACATCTGAGCTGGTTTGCCTGACGGGTGGGCCTGAGAGGATGACACCATGCCCGAGCCCTATCCGCAGGAGTTCCGCGACGATGTCGTGAAGGCCGCCCGGAGGCGGCCCGACGGGACAATGCAGCGATCTACCGCACGGTCATCGTCCGCATGCGGTTCCACCAGCCAACCATCGACTACGTCGCTCGACGCACTGCAGAAGGCCTCTCGAAGAAGGACATCATCCGCTGCTTGAAGCCAAACCCGGGGCGCTTCAGGGCCGTATCAACTGGACCACTACGAGGGTCTCACCTCAATCCCCTTGGGCGACGTTGGCAAGCAAGGTCTTCGGGCACTGGTCAGCAGTCCACGTCCTTGTGAGGATGAGATTGAGAGACATCATCATCAGCGAAGGGAGCGATTATGACCACCGTTGCCGAACAACCAACCACCAACACGCCGGCTGAGGACGATCAGCTCCGCCACCGAAACCGGGCCCTGAAGATCACGATCGTGGTTCTCGCCGTGATCGCCTTGGCACTCGGCGGTGTTCTGATCTACAACGCGACGACCACCGAAGACTCCGGAAGCGCTTTGCCCGCAGACGTCCAACAGATTCTCGACGATTTCACTGCAGCGATGGAGAACAACGACTACGCCGCGATGCAGGAGCTGGTTACGGACGACTTCCGGCGGCCGGAGTACGGCATCTATTGGGATGGCACCAATGAGCACCGAGCTACTCGCGACCTCGAGGACTTCGACTTCCTCGAGAGGCGAGGCGGCGTCGTCGATTACTCCATCAGCACAACCGACCCGCCACTCGTGCGCGGCGACGGCCCATGGATCGTGTCAGTTGCCCAGGACTGGGAGCAGGTCGACGCTGGCGGCACGGGGTACGAGGTCATCTATACGTTTGCCATCGTTGACCGGGACGGAGTGCTGCAGATCGAGGACGCCTACTGGGCGGGGATCGGCCCAGTGCTGTTCGACTGAGCTGGACCCGATCTTGGGACGTGGGGTGAGCGACAGGCACACCATCATGAGCCGATCGACGAGATCCTCCTACCACACAAGCAGAACGTTCTCGACGTCTCGGCGGTCATCAACCAGGCAGGCTCGGGACTACCACAGGAGCACCCGATATCACCCGCTGGCAACAACGGCGGTGCCGTCCGCTATCCGGCAGCGGAGAGCGCCCACCAACGTGTCCCGAATCTGATCGTCCTTCCGCACGATCTGGAGCAGGTGGCCGAGCGCCTATGTGCCGATCTCGCGCAGTCTGGAGTGTCGGAGGATGTCGTTGATCTGAGCGGCTACTCGGCCTTGATTGCTTGGCCGTAGCGCTGGCGAGCGGCCTCACCCGAGGTGCCGACCATGGCACCGATCGATGCCCACGAGTGTCCGTCGTGGCGGGCCTCGACGACCGCGTCGCGAAGGGCTCGTTCGGTCTCGGCTCGAGCCACAAATGCTTCGCGAACGGTTCGCAGTGCAGACGCGTCACGGAGATCGCCGGGTTCGGCGCGCTCGAATCGTGCTGCGAGTTCGTCGGCGTTGTCGAGGATTTCTTGGGCTGTTCGGGGCATTGGAATCACCTGAGGTACTTCGGTCGTGCCGGCATGGCGTGGATGATGATCGGGCCGTCGACGCTCTCGATTGCGCCGATTTCGAGCAGGTTGCCCGACACGCCGGCGCCGACGAACATCACGAAGCCGTCGTCTTGGTCGTCGACGAACATCGGATGGTTGAAGGCGTGGAACATGTCGTCGTCGTGGACGCCGTGTTTGCGAGCACTCGTCGCGATCAGCGGCATTTCCACGACTCCAAGTTAGCTTGCCGCCGGAAACATCGCAAGCTGACTTGTCGCCATCCGCGCCGCTCAAGACGCTGCCCGAACCACCGTGCAGGGCTTTGACAGGAACACAATCTCGAGCGCCTGAACGAGCGCCGAGGTGCCGATCAGGAGCGGTCGTGGGGCCTGTTACTGCTCGATGTTCTGAGCGGCGACCATATGGGATAGCATATGGTCATGGCCCGACGTGAAGTACTCGTACAACTCGACGACGATCTCGTGCAACAGCTCGACGCGCTGGCCACCGAGCTCGGCACCAATCGATCCGAGCTGATGCGTCGAGGTGCGCAAGCAGTCCTTGACGCTGAACAGCACGCTGCGGCCGATCGTCAGCTCCGCGCGGCCTACCGACGTCAGCCAGCCGATCCGGCACTCGTCCAATCGGCGCGGCGGCTTGCTGCCGAGACCGCTCCGGCGTGGTAGCTCGCAACGACATCTACTGGGCCGACCTCGGACCTCCCGCCGGTCGCCGCCCGGTTTGCGTACTGACCCACGACGCCGCGATCGAGGTCCTCACGTCTGTCACCTGCGCACCCATCACCCGGACCGTTCGTGGGATCCGATCAGAGGTAGAGCTCGGCGTCGAGCACGGCCTCCCCGAAGCGTGCGTGATCAGTTGCGACAACGTCATCACGATTCCCCTCGAAGATCTGGACGACCAGCCCGTCGGCCACCTGGACGAGATCACACGGGCTCGACTCGACGAAGCCCTCCGCTACTCGCTCGACATCGTGTACTGACGCGCCGAGCCCATCGGGCAGATTCCCGAGCACCTGGACGAGCGCCGAGGGGCCGTTCTCGGTGCTCGTGTTGGGTCGGATGGGACCGGCAGGAAGCCCGAGTCGCTCTTGTGGGCCGGTGCGACTGTCGAGCGCAGAGACCGGCCCCGGCGACGAAGGACGACGACTCTCACCAGCGAAGCCGCTTTGCTCACGAGTGGTACCGTCCGACGATGACCGAGACACGCATCACGTCGGCCGGCGTCGAGTTCGTTCGCACGCCCGACGATCGCTTCACCGGGCTTGTGGACTACCCCTACGAGCCGCGGTACGTCGAGGTCGACGGTCTGCGGGTCGCCTACGTCGACGAGGGTCCGGCGGACGCCACACCAGTGCTGTTGCTGCACGGCGAGCCCACCTGGGGCTACCTGTACCGTCGCATGATCCCGCCGCTTCTCGACGCCGGCTTCCGCTGCGTCGCACCAGACCTGATCGGCTTCGGACGCTCGGACAAGCCGACAGAACGCTCCGCCTACACCTATGCCGGCCACGTCGCCTGGATGAAACAGTTCCTCGACCGCGATCGAGCTTCCTCAGGCCACCCTGTTCGCTCAGGACTGGGGAGGCCTGATCGGGCTCCGGGTGGCAGCCGAAGGCCCCGACCGCTTCAGCCGCATTGCGATCGGGAACACCGGCCTCCCGATTGGCCAGTCGATTGGCCAGGGTTTCGACTTCTGGTTGGAGATGTCACAGACGATCGACTTCACCACCGCCGGTGAGCTGCTGGCGCAAGCGGTGCAGGCCCGCCAGCTCACCGACGCCGAGAAGTCGGCGTACTCGGCACCCTTCCCGGAACCGGTGTTCACGGCGGGCGCCCTCGAATTCCCCTGTCTCGTCCCGATCACGTCCGAACACGGCAGCGTGCAGGAGAACCTGGCCGCCTGGCAGGTGCTCGAGCAATGGACCAAACCGTTCCTGACGCTGTGGTGTCCCGGCGACCAGGTGCTCGGCCACCTCGGCCAAGAGTTCATCGACCGGGTACCCGGCGCCGCCGGGCAACCGCATCAGACCTTCGAACCGGGAGGACACTTCCTGCAGGACGACCGGGGCGAAGACGTCGCCGCCGCACTTACCAACTGGCTCCGCTGAGACACCCGATAACCGGCATTGGATAGCGCCCCGACGGCCATTGGGACAGGTCGCACGATCTCGAGCGGATGACCGAGCGCATCAGTGCCGTACTCGCGCAGCCAGTACGACGTGAGCGCAACGCTGATCTGGGCGGTTCCGCAATCGCCTACGTTGAATTCAACACAGTCGACATCCTCCTGACTGCGAGGCTGGGCCGATGCCAGTTGCCATTGACCTCATCCTCATCGACTGCGTCGACCTCGATGCGATGACGACGTTCTGGTGCAATGCACTTGACCTCGAACATGTCTGGACCGGACCATCTGGCGGGCACCTCCTCGAATCAACAGACGGATCCGGACGCCGACTCGCGCTCATGCCAGCACCGAGCGCCAAGACAACGAAGAATCGAGTCCACTTCGATCTTCGACCCGACGTCGATCAAAGATGGAGGTTCGTCGACTGGGGAACTCGGGGCGAGCTGTATCGACGTCGGACAGATCGATGCAGCGTGGGTCGTGATGGCCGACCCGGAGGGCAACGAATTCTGCGTCTTGCGTTCACTCGCCCAAAGGGAGGCGTCCTCCCGTTGACGGCCGACCGACGTCGCGGTTCACGAGAGTTCTCGGGCGCCAGACCGAGCGCTGACGTGCCGATGCTGACCGCATTGCTTGATCGCCAGCCGAGATCGATATGCGTCCGTGGTCATGCGCAAACTCAACTTGGTCGACGGTAGAGGTGGTGGAACTGGGCTCTTCTCTGGCGGGAACTACGAGCGAGTGAGCTGGCGTCAACGACAACGATGTACAAGTCGTGTCCAGCGCATCTCACACGATTCGTGAGAGCAGATTCGTGACTGAGTCGCATCGAAGTTGTTGGCACCTACCGTGGCCGATCCGTAAGACCGGCCTCAACACACTCACATTTTGTTGTCTTCAGGCTCTGGCGATCGAATTCCTGGTCGGCTCTGCCGATCAGGCCGGGTGGCATCCGAATACCCCCGTGAGGGGGTCCGTGTAGCAGATCGTGAGGAGCCGCGGCCGCCACGCTTAGGTGGCTTGGTCTGGACGGTGAATGTGTCTGAAGCTTCACTGGTGGTCCGCTGTGGTTCGTTGACGGGCTTGACCGTTGGTTCGAGACTGGGGGCGGTCGGGTTGAAGTCGGCGTGGCTCGTGCCCGCTGAGATGAAGAGTGAGGTTGCTGCGATCGCAGCGGTTGTGAGGATGAAGGTGATTTGTTTGTTCATGTACGTCCAGATCGCGCTCGTGTCTCCGTCTTGCAGAAAAGCAAGCTTGTTTCGTGTCGATGTGGCATCGCTTCCAGGGACGCAATCGCAAGAGATCCGACGTGAGCAGGTAAACCGAGCCCGATCAGAACGTTCAAGTCGACAGCCGGACAGCTAGCGCATAGCCGGCAGCGGGGAGCGCTGCGTCGGGAGCCGACAGCGCGCCGACGATCTGATCGGTCTGTCGAGCGGAAGATGTGCCGTACAGGAGCGGGGTGAGGCGTGAGAGACGCGTGTTGTTACGAGCGTGCCTGCCCCGAAGGCGGAGCGCCGACGATCCGAATGATCGCCGGCGTAGCCGGGGGTCGGTCATCGGCTGGCGCCGGCGACAAAGGTGGAAACGATGTAGGTGGCGTGGCGGTCAAGTGATCCCCGTCCTCGGTCGTAGCGCATCGTGGTTCGCGGGTCCGAATGCGACGCTGCTTCTTGGACGTCTCGGAGCGGGACGCCAGCATCGAGGGCTGCGGTGATGAAGCTGTGTCGAAGCGAGTGCGGACTGATCCGCTTGTCGATCCCAGCCGCTTTCGTCAACCGTCTCACGATCCGAGCGGACGCATGCCGATCGAGACGATGGGTGCCGTCGTGGTTGGTGAAGATCGGCCCAGCCACCCGTTCGCCGATGTACAGGTCGAGCGCACGCGCGGTCCTCGGCGACAGCGGGATCGTGGCCGTCTTGTTGCCCTTGCGATGTATGAACAAGGTGCGGTGCCCTCGATTGACGTCGAGGTTCTCGATGTCTGCACCGAGCGCTTCGGAGATGCGCAACCCGTTCAGGGCGAGCAGGCAGGCGAGCGCGTGATCCCGTCCGCCGCACAGCCCGGCTTGGACGAGGAACGCACCGAGTTCGTTGCGATCCAGGCCGAGGGTGGACGACTCGTAGTCCTGCTTCGGACGCCGGACATGCGTGGACGGATCTCGCTCGATCAGGCGTTCTTGGGCGCAGTACTTGTAGAACCCACAGATCGTCGACAGTCGTCTCCCGATCGTCGAGCGAGCCTTGCCTTCGGACTCAGACCAGCGGGCGTACAGCTCGATGTGGGCGCGCTCGACTTCGAACGGGTCAAGGAACGCGGTGTCGAGCCAGCTGATCCATCCGCGCAGGTCGAGCCGGTACGCCTCGAGTGTGGTGCCGGAGTAGCCGGCCAGGAAGCCGGCGATGGCGTGGCGGACGCGTTGGCGGATCGGGTCGGCTTCGATCAGGACGAGTTGGCCGACGACTTCGCTGGAATGAGTGGTTGTGGGGTTCATGACGGTTCTCCTTGGATTGGTGGAGATTCCACGTGCGCGCACACGACCCACGCCGTCAAGGTAAGTTGATGATCGTGGATCCGGTGATCTTGGCGTCAGCTCGCAAACACCAGGTCTCCGATGACGACATGCTTCACGCTTACCGCAACCCGATCCGAGTGTTCGACCTCGGCGAACTCGACATGCTGATCGGTCCCGATACCGCCGCACGAATGCTTGAGGTCGGTGTGTCGGAGGCGGAGGGGCTCGAGTTCATTGTTCACGCCATGCCCGCACGAGACAGATTCCTGGAGACCTGATGCCCCGCTCAATCCAAGACATCCTCGACCACGCCGACGAACTCGCCGACCGCTTCGAGAACTACGAACCCGATCCCGCCGACGAGCGCCCCGTCGAGGAATACCTCCTCGAACGCGCCGCCCTCGCCCACGCGAGAAGTGAGCGACAGATCGTCGACGCGATCACCGCAGCCCGCTCCAAAGGAGTGTCGTGGACACGCATCGGCGAACTTCTTGGCACCTCAGCCCAAGCAGCTCAACAGCGCTACGGCAACATCATCACCACCAGCTGATATCGCGCACTCGACCGAGCGCATCCGTGCCGCTATCGAGCGGCTCACACGGGCGATTTCACCGGCCGATATGTGCGCCCGGTCATCGTGGGTGGGCTCAGGTCCGCACGAAGGAAGAGGGACGCCAGCTACCCGACCGTCAGCACGGCCTTGCCCGCGTAACCGCCGCGTTCGATGAACTCGTGAGCACGGGCTGCTTCGAGCAATGGGAAGCGTTCTGCGATCACCGGCTTGAGCTTGCCCGCCACCGTCAGGTCGAAGAACTCGGCGAGGGAATCTCGGTACCACTCCATGTGCTCTTTGGGATAGCTCTTCTTGCCCGGCCCCATCGGCGCCGTCTTGCCGTTCGGCAGCATCTTGACCAGACCAACGACCAACATGCTGCCGGGAATCGTCTTGAGGCCACCCTTGATGGCGCTGGCCATGCCGAGCATGACCAGTCGTCCGCCCTTGCGATCGTATGCGACGGACCGAATCCGGATCAGGGTCGGGCCAAGAGGGTCTCGCGGGCCGGCACCCGATCGATTCTCGTCAGTCGCAGTCGCGCCCGATGTGGAACGGTGTGTGGTGTGTCCGGCACCGGATGCTCTACCTGATGGGGGTCCGTGATGGACGGAACAATTCGTATTCGCACAGTGGCGTGGTTCGCGACCGCAATCGTGTTATCCGTGGTATGCACGTTGCTGGTCACCCAGGCCTGGTCGGCAGGAGCCGCACCAGGCGACTCTGACTCGACGTTCGTGCCCACTGCCGGGTGTCGTGTCGCCGATACGCGTCCGGCACCGAACACCGTGGGTCTTCGTTCGACACCGTTCGGGCGCGGGCGACATCTTCGAAGTGACCGTGCACGGCGCCAATGGCGACTGCACCGGCCCCCTCGCGATCCCCACTGACGCGGTCGGTGTCGCGTTGAACGTCACCGCCGTCAACGCCACGGCATCATCGAACATCCGGATCTACCCAGCCGACCTCACCGAGGTGCCGTTGTTGTCGAACCTCAACGTGAGCGCCGGCGCCCCACCGACACCAAACAAGGTCGACGTGAAATTGTCGCCAGACGGCAAGATCCGCGTGTTCAACTTCCGCGGCAACGTCAACATCTTCATCGACATCGTCGGCTACTACACCAACTCCACCCTCCAAGAACTGTCACAACGAGTCGTTGCCTTGGAGGCGGCTCAACCGTTCGCGGTCACCAGCCCCGTCGTGAGCAGGGACGTGACGTCGACGGATGAGGTGGTGGTGTCCGTCGTCTTGGCTGCACCAGGTGCCGGCCAGGTCACCGTCAACTCCACGACCAACGTAAACGAGGGCACCGCCGGAGACAGGGTGCTGTGTTCGATCACCACCGGCACCACCCAAGATTCCGACTATCTCCAACAGTGGGAGTCTCCGGGAGGTGCGGGGTCGTCTTCTCAGTTGGCGGGGACGCGGATGTTCGACATCGCCGCCGATGCCACGGCCACGTACAACCTCGTCTGCAACCACGACGGCCTTCTGGGGTCGTCGCTTGTGAACGATGCGGTGTTGACCGCGATCTACACGCCGACGCCTTGACTCACAGGCAGCGGTCGAGCGGTCGCGGGGAGTTCGCGGTTTCGTCGTGCTCCCTGGACCTTGGCCGGAGGCTCGCCTTCATCGCCGGGGCCACGGGCGCGCGACCCATCAAGACCGCGCATCTGCGGCGATGCCAGCTCGCCGATCCGGGCACCAAGGGCTGCCCCTCCGAGTTGTCGAGCGGGATGTGACCATCGGCCCTGGGTGGATCAGGCGAGTGCTCCGGATGATGGGCAACGGAACGCAAGTCTGGAGGTCCGCGATGTCAGATCAATGGGAACCAGGGGTGCTCCTGGTATGAGGTTCATCTTGTGGCTGATCCTGGCGGTGCTTTCCTGGCCCGTGGCATTGCTGGCGTTGATCCTGTACCCGATCGTGTGGCTGCTGTTGCTGCCGTTCCGGATCATCGGCATCTCCGTGACCGGCATCCTGGACACGTTGCGCGCCATCGTCACACTCCCGGGTCGGCTCCTCGGTCGAGGCCACCGACAAGACTGACGCCCGTTCGCTACGGCCACGAGTTCTGACCCGCCAAGGTCGGGCAAACGGGGCCCTCTCACGCCCACGTCGACTCAGCGATCTGGAACTGGCGGCACACCTCCTCGACAGTCATGCCGCCCGCCAACAGCTTCTGGCCTTCGGCAAGCTTGCGGATGACCTGCTCGGGTGTTCTTCTTCGTCGTGACATCGGTGACGGTTCCTTCCTGCCCGCCCACAATGGACGGAACGGTGAAACCGCACAACCTCTGGACCACTCTCAGGGGCTCAGCTCAGGTTGCGTTCGCAATGTTCACGCCCGGCGTGTAGTTCAACGACGATGCGGTCGGCACCTTTGTTGGTACTCCTTCGTGCGTCGGTTGAAGGGTGGCGAGCTGTGATGACCGGTGACTCGGTTGCGGGCGGGCACAGTCGTTACGGGCCGCGCAACGACGTAGCGTCGTGTCCATAGGATTCTCGCGACAGCGGGAGGAATCTGGGAGGTTGGGTTATGGCAGCGAAGTACGACGTGCGCACGAGTTCCGATGGCCAGTGCTACTTCAACCTGAAAGCAGCCAACGGCAAGGTCATCCTGACCAGTGAGCGCTACACAACGAAGGCGAACGCGATCAACGGAATCCGCTCGGTACAGCAGAACGCGACCATCGCCGCCCGGTTCGATCGACGTACGTCCAAGGCCGGGGAACCGTACTTCGTGCTCAAAGCAGGCAACGGAGAACCGATCGGACGAAGCGAGATGTATTCCTTGACCGGTGCCCGCGACAACGGCATCCGATCGGTCGAGACGAACGCGGCAACTGCCGCGAGTCAACGACGTCACCGATTCCTCCCCGCACGCGGCGAACATCACCGACTACGTGCAGGTGCCGGTGTCCACCGAAACGCGTGCACTCGGCACCGCAAGTACCGAACCTGCGCGTCACGCCGTAATCCCGGGCGGTCTGCGGCCAGAACGTGGTGGATGTGCCTTTGTACGCACGCTGATCAGCGCCCTTCGCTCGGGAATCAATGAACTTCTTCAAGGGGTCAGGGTGTCCAGCTGATTTCTTCGGTGATCCGGTCGGGACTGTCAGCCACGCATTGGAGCTTCGGCCACCGTGGCATTCGATCTCGCTGGTTTCGGACCATCAATGATCGACGGCGTTGCACTTGACTCGGCTCCGGTTCCTAGCCCTGATCTCAACTATGTCGTTGTCAAGGGCCGCACGACGGCCAACCGCCGGTTCAAGACGCTGGTTCATGCTGGGTTCCGCAGCTCACACATCCTGGAGCACATCGCCGCCCGAAGAAGTGCCGTACTCGAGCGGTCTCGGACGTTGCGCGTTGGTGTTGATATGGGCGACCGCGGTCAGCCTCGGTGCAGCCATGTGAGGAGGTCGGGTGGTGCCGTCCCAGATGCCCGGGAGTGGTACGCAGCGAGAGCGCCCGCACTCAGGCCTTCAGTGCCGGCTCCGGATTGGCCGGAGCGGAAGAAGCGGCTCTTGTCCAGCAGGACCGCTGAAGGGTCCGGCGCGAGCTTGTCGCCGTTGGCCTGCATCGAATCGAAGGTTGCGGCACGCCCAAGTTCGTCGACTCGCTCGTTCGCTACGTCTATCGCGAGGTGTGCTGCGATCCGCTGCATCTCGCTGTTGAGGTCGTGCAGTAGATCGGCGTAGTGCACGAGCACGATGTTGAACTCATCCTTCCGACTCCATGCGTCGGTGAGATGGTGGAACACGCCGTTGAACGACTCGAGATCGTCCTGTCCGGTTGCATCCGATTCGATCCAGCTCCGGAGCCATTCATCGAGCGGCGGCAGCTTCTTGGGTTTGGCCAGTTCCGGATTGCCGGTGAGTTCCGCGATGCGTTGGCGGTTGATGTCGTGGCTCAGCTTCTCCGGTTTTGTGAATGACGCTCAGTGTTGCTGAGTTTCGCTCACCACGGGTTTCGCGTTTCGGCTGTCCGCTGGGTATTGCTGAGTCCGTTCAGTTCTGGGGATGACTAGGGATGGTTTGACCCCGACGAGTGCGACCCGGTGGCATTCCGTCGCCCAATCCCAGATCTGGCTCGGGAGGGGCCGCGAAACTCGGCTCCCTCAAGGTCGAAGCGCCGATCTCGGTCCGCTCGATTTGGAACACGCGCGATACTCCCACCATGCGCAACGGTCTTCGTATCATGGACTCCGACATCCACGTGCTCGAACCGATGGGGCTGTGGGCGCAGTACCTCGATCCCAAGTGGCGGGACCGAGTTCCCGGGCCTCCCCCGCCAGACACGTCGGCGTGGATGACCTTCGAGGGGCGTTCACTGCCTGCCTACGCCGACACGCCGGAACGGAGCCGCGCCCTCGATGTGCGCTACGCGTCGAGGAAGTTCGCCGATCGGATGATCGCCAAGGGGCGCGGCCGAAGCGAGGCGTCCGGTGAGTGGGCGAGTTCCACCCCCGATTCGATGCTCGCTGCGATGGACGTCGAGGGGATCGACGTGGCCATCGTTTTCCGCTCGTTCGCCGCCCATCTCCTCGTGTTCGACGACATGGACCCCGAGTTCGCGGCGGCGCTGTGCCGAGCGTTCAATCGCTGGCTCCACGAGTTCTGCTCGTCTTGTCCGGCACGGATCAAGCCAGGAGCGCAAATCCCGCTGCACGACGCCGATGTCGCCGTTGCTGAAGCCCGACACGCGGTCGAGCACCTCGGAGCGGTCACCCTCGTCCTGCCGTCACACCCCGTCAACCGCCGAACGCTCTACGACCGACACTACGACCCTCTGTGGCAGGTGGCCGAAGAGTTGGACGTGGCCGTCTCGTTCCATGGTGTGCAGGCCGCCTACAACGCGGGAATGCTCGCCACCCGCTACAACGACAACCTGGTGCTGGCCCACGCCGTGGCTCAGCCGATCGAGCTCATGACCGCTCTTGGCGAGATCGTGGCCGGCGGGGTCGCCGCGCGATTTCCCGGGGTCCGGTTCGCCTTCCTCGAAGGAAACTGCGGATGGTTGCCCTGGTGGCTGTATGCGCTCGACGTGCGATGGAAGGAGTGGGGTGACGAGGAACGGCTCGGCCAGCGCGAACTTCCTTCAGAGCTCTTCATCCGTCAGTGCTGGATCGCCATGGACGTCGACGAGGAGCTGGCCGCTCACACGATCGAACGGCTGGGCGACAGCAACATCGTGCTCAGCACCGACTGGCCCCACGACGACTCCGCGTTCCCGCACGCAATCGACGAGTTCTTCGCGATCGATGCCCTCAGTCGCACCAGTCGCCGTCGGATCCTCTGGGACAACTGCGCCCGTCTCTACGGTCTCGAGTGAGCGTCCAGGCCTGACCGAGCCGATCCGACGACAGAACACCGTCGGTGCGAGCTCGGGTGAACCCTGCGCTATCTGTCGGCAGCTCGGAGGCGAGCCCAGAGTTGACGCGTCTGCGGGCATGCCTCGCGGATCCGGGTCACCTCCGACGTGGATAGCTCCGGTGTGCGGGCAGGGGCAGGCGCGACCCACGACGCTGCCTTGCGTGCCCAGCGGAGGTCGTCATCAGACGGATTGCGTCCAAGCACGAAGTGCACGAGGCTCGTCAGTGCCGCAACGGGCTCGGTGACAAGGCGCTCATACGTCAGGACCAGGACTCGTTCGGCGGGCACAGTCTCGATCGCCGTCGCTCCGCCGATCGTCCACCGCTCGATCATCGACGCCAGCGCAGCTGCGTCTGCGAACCGAGGGTCCAACCAGTCCGCAGGCGAGCCGTCTTCGATTGCGAGACACAGCCGGAAGAACGATCCGGTCTGCATCGAAATCGCCGTCTCGACAGGGTCCCGAAGGAGCATCACGTATTTCGCATCGGGCCACGCCTCGATGATCGATGCGGCGTGCGGCAAGCTGCCCCCCGTGCGCTCGATCCAACGCCGTCCCGAGAATCGATCGCGGAGGTACGCGGCGACGGACGAAAGATGGTCTGGTGCTGCTTGTACGGGATGGGTCGACACTGCGGCTTCCAGTTCCTCACGCAACCGCCACGGGTCATCTGTGAGAAAAGGCAAGGTGTACGCCATGAGCAGCGACACGTCCCCGTCCGATTCCGGCAGGTAGAGCAGTTCCTCGCCACCACATCGCCTCCAGTGAGCGATGCGTTCGGGCAGCGCCGGACGGGTGAGCAGGTCCCAGAACGCAGGGCCGTCGAGTTCCGATCGCCGATCGAAATACGGATCTTCGATCGCGGGCTCGATCACGTCGGAGATCACGACGAGATCCGGGTGCTCGTTGAGCAGCCGAGCGAGAAACGTTGACCCCGACCTCCCGGATGTCAGAACGAACGTGCCGTTGTCATCCACGCCGGGGTGACACCGTCTGCACGAGGTGCACTGTCACCGCGAGCGGCGACCCGTCGACCAGTCGAGGAGCGCCTGCAACTCCTCATCGCTGCCTTTGAATTGCAGCTCCTCGTCGGTGCCCTTGAACGTTGAGCCGCTGGGCAGCCTCGTATCGAAGCCGAGTGACGCGATGTCGGCGCCGAAACCTTCGACGTCAGCAGCGCCGGCATCACGGGCGCGCCGCAACAGCGAGGCCAGTGCCGCCGCTTCGTTCTTGTCGAGGTCGAGGGAACGTATCTTGGCCGCCAGCGACGCGAAATCCGATGGCTGCGCCTCGACTTCATCGGTCATAAAACACTCCGTTTCTCTCAGGCACTTGCGATGTCAAGCGCGAAGCACCAGTGTTGCTCACGCCGCGGGATCCAGACTCACGTGCGCCGGTCGTCGGTTCTCTGATCATGATGCAGTGGCGGGAGCGGTCGCGGGACGGCGCATCGCGTTGGTCACCTTGCCGGCCATCTCGACCTCGTTCGCCCCGCGCACGTTGGCAGAGGTGGCCCACAGCACGGTCTTGAGTTGGAATGGTCGGAGCCCGGGATGTTTCGATCGGATCAGTGCGACGAGCCCGGCAATGTGAGGAGCGGCGTACGAGTTCCCGGTCGTTCGGATGGACTGGCCGTCGAGCCAGGCGACATCGACGTCTATGCCGCGTGCAAGAAACTCTGTAGGCGGCTCGGGGTTGAAGTGAAAGCGGTACGGATCGTCGCCGAGATTGCAGGCGACACTCGTGACCGACGCGTACAGCGAGGGGTAGCTGCGGCGCTGCACGTTGTTCGCTGCGGTGACGACGAATGAGTTGCCGAAGTAGGCGCGGTCGCAGACTTCGTGGAACGCGAGCGCCCATTCCCGTTTGCGTGTGCCCAGCGAGAGGTTGATCACGTCGAAACCCTCCTCGACTGCCCAGTTCAGTCCTGCGAGGAACGCCGCGCCCTTTCCGCGCAGCCCGGTGCCCAGCACCTTCACGCTCGTGACCCGGCTCTTTGGCGCCAGCGCATGGATGATGCCGGTACATGCCGTGCCATGGCCGAATGCATCGGCGTGCGGTCCGGTCCGGCTGACGACCTCTCCGTTCTGGACCCCGAAGGCAATGCCGTTGTCGTTGTCGACGCAGTCACCGAGTTGCGGATGGTCCGCCTCGACTCCGCTGTCGATGACCGCGACTCGTACCCCGGTTCCGTCGGCGCCGCCCCAGGCCCACTCCGGAGTCAGGTCGTCCAGTCGCGGCACATCGCCGATGTCGAGCAACGCGCCCTCACGCGCCCAGGCGGGTCGGGGTGTGTCGGTCATCCGTCGTGGCCGATCGCGGCGGCGACCAGGCGGGCGATTGCGGCATAGCGCGCCGGCTCCGCTGCCGCGAGCCGTTCGAGATCGCGCGCCAATTCTGTCGGGGTCGGCACGGCGACCGATCCGTCATCGAGTTCCTCGAGGGCAGCGCCAGCGATCCGAGCGAGCAGGGAGATCTCCTCGATGTCGTCGACGGTGAACGGTCCGCTTCCTTCGACTCGCGCCACTTCCAGCACGCCGACAACGTCATCGTCGCCACACGGCGCTGCGAGCACGCCCGCCGGATTTCCGTCGAGACCGCCCGCGCCCACGTTGCTGGTATCGGTGGGAGGTGTGTCGATCGCCGCGGGTTGCTCGGAGGAAATGACCAACCCGGAGACCCCACTGAGCGCGACGCGTCGACCGACGCGAGATTGGGCTGCATCACCTCCGGCTGCGGCAACGACGACCAGTTGTTCGCCGTCCTCGCCCGCAGATTCGTCGAACATCAACAGCCATCCAACCGATGCAGCGGTCACGTCGACGGCGGCGTTGACGATGGCGTCCAGGACGGGCCGAGCAATCGAGGTCATGGGGCGGGGTTCCCAATCGTGTTGGTAGTGCGGGTGGATGCGGCGCTGGCGAAGTTGGCGTTGGCGAGTCGATGACCATGAGATGGTCCGCTCGTCGTCGTGTCAGCGGTCCCGGAGAGAGCTGCCGCAACCGCCGGATGCTGGCGCGCTATGCCGTCGAGCACGGCGTTGTCGAGTTCGAGCAGCGTGAGCGGCTCCACGGCGCGAAGTCTCGCGCCGCTTTCCCTGCCGATTAACGCGTTCACGCCGAAGGCGTCGCCAGGTCGCAACTCACCGGACAGGAGCGATTCGCCCAGCTCCGACGGCGAGACGACCTCGCCGCGTCCTGCCCGCACGATGACCATGCCGCCGGATTCGTCGCCGATCGAGTCGCCGGGCTGCACGATGAAGGATCGCAGGTGAGCGGAGATGTCGTCCAACGCGGCGCGGCCGAGCGATCGGAACAGCACAGTTCGCGCCAGCGCACCCGCAGCGTCGAACGGTGCCAGCTCTCGCCGTTCGGTACCGGTCTGTTCCGCCCACAGGTGCCCGTACGTGCCGCCGAGTGCCACCAGCTCTTCGTGGGTTCCGTACTCGACGAGGCGTCCGTTGTCGATCACGAAGATCGCGTCGTAATCGGTGATCGACGTCAGGCGATGCGTGATCGCAACGACGGTCCGGTCCGCTCCGACCTTACGCAATGTTGCCGAGATCTGACGTTCGGTCCCAGGGTCGAGCGCAGAGGTGGCCTCGTCGAGCAGCAGGATCCGCGGGTCGCGGATCAGGGCGCGAGCGATCGACACCCGTTGCCGTTGTCCTCCGGAGAGGTTCGAACCTCGTTCGCCGACGAGTGTGTCGTAGCCCTGTGGGAGCGCGTCGATGAATTTGTCGATCTCGGCCGCCGCCGCTGCGGCGAGGATCTCGTCTTCGGTCGCGCCCGGCTTGCCGAGTTCGATGTTCTCGCGAATCGTCGTGTCGAAGAGGAATGGATCTTGGAAGACGACACCGATCTGCCCGCGGAGCGAATCGATGGTCGCGTCGGCCACGGCGATTCCATCGATCGAGATCGTGCCCTCCTCCGGTTCGTACATCCGCATGATCAGTCGAAGCACGGTGGACTTGCCCGAGCCAGACGGACCGACGAAAGCCACATTGGAGCCGACGGGAATCACCGCGTCGATGCCGTCGAGGGCGCGACGCTCGGGGGTGTAGGAGAAGGACACATCCGACAGCTTGAGTTCGGACGCGAGCCGGGGGAGTTCGACCGCGTCCTCCCGGACCGGTTCGGGCTCGGCGTCGAGCACTTCGTTGATACGTACCAGCGCACCGGTCGCGGCTTGGATGTCCTGGCCGATCGACGTGAGGACGGTGACCGGGCTGATCACCTCACCCATGATCGCGAGGAAGGCGACCAACCCGCCGATCGTGAAACGGCCCTCGATGATCAGCCAGGCGCCGAACCCGAGCACAACAAGACGGAGCAGCGTCACGATCGCGTTGACCGACAGGCCGAACAGACCTCCGAACAGGCTGAGGCGACGCTGTGCACGGAACAGTCGATCCGACGCACGGCGGAAGCGAAGTCCCTCGCGGCCACCGAGGCCGAACATCTTCACAACAGGAATCGCGGTGTAGTTCTCAGCCGCGACGGTGAGCACCGCGCTGTTGTCCTCGCGCAGCGCGATGCTGCGCTCCTGCGCACCCCGTGCCATCGACTTGTACACGAAACCGACCAGTGGCGCCCCAGCGAGTACGACCAGACCCAGGGGCAGATTGATCGTCAGCATGATGATCGCGCTGACGACGAGCGTGAGCACCTGGAAGATGCCTTGGCCGATCGTGTCGGAGAGTCCCGACTGCACGGCGCCGACATCGGAGAACATTCTCGCGAGCACATCGCCCTGCCCGTACCGATTGAACCATGAGGAGGGAAGCAGCTGGAGGCGCTCGAACATCGTCTGGCGGATGTCCCGGACGACGGCACCGCTCACCCAAGCGCTTTGGTACGCCTGTCTGAGCCCCGCGACGAGTGACACCGCGAAAGCCACACCGAGTACGACGAGCAGCGTCAGGACCTCGCTGAACTCGCCGCTCGGGATGGCCGTGTCGAACAGCGCACGCGAGACGAACGGAAATGCCGCGATGAATGCGAGGCTCAACAGCATGTAGGCGAAGATCTCGACCTGACGGCGCCAGTACGGACGGAGATATCTCGCCGACAACCTCAGGAATTCGCTGGCCTTGACATCGGGTTCGCCCGCCGCGACTTCGTGCCGCCAGGCCTGCTCCATGGCGGACGAGGTGGCACCGTAGAGCTCGCGGTACAGCGTTTCGATCTTCCCCCGTGGTGTGGCGAGCAAGGTCCGAAGGGTTGCTTCATCCTCGCGGTCCAACAGGTACCGGACGTAGTCGACCGCCATCGCGCTGCGCAGTTCACCTTCGGCATCGTCGAGCGCCGGCAGTGCGACCGCGGCGAGTCGTGGACGCGTGCTCGGTACGTCTGCGAGATGGAGACCGTATCCCTCGACCAACGGTGCAACGTCGTCGATCGAGGCCAACCCCGACCCGAACAACAATGCCAACGAACGATGCGGCGGTTCGAGAGGCGCCTCGGGACTGACGACCATCCACACTTCGCCGGCAGCGTCGTCGACAACGCTGCCCTCCGTGACGAGGCGTGCCGGATCGTCCGGGTCGGCAAAGGCGTCGTCGAGATAGATACACGGCGGGCCGATGTCCGGTTCCGATCCGAGACCCGCGAGGGACTTGCGGGCCTTGGCCGCCGCGGCCGCCATGGGCTTGGCGGCCCGCTCTCCGGCAGATCCGGGGCGATACCGGACTCGGATCGTTCCCCTGTCGATCGTCTCGAAACTGTGGGTCGATGCCGACTCAGGAGTCATGCCACCCGTCCTCGAACCCGCTCCGCCATAGTGTGCGATACTAGAACAACGGTGGGGCGGCGCTGTTGTGTCGTACCAGTTGAAATGGGATTCGATCCCCTCTTCCCGCCGGGGCGATCGACCATCGAAAGGATGACGATGACAGCGATCAGCGATGAAGATCTCGAGAGCTTGGCTGCCAAACTCGATGCACTCGAGCTCAACACGGCCGAGCAGGCTGCGCTCGATGGCGTGCTCGAGCGGGCCGAAGCATTCGTGCCCGATGTCGAGGGCTTCGGGTCGTCGGGGTTCCACTACACGGGCGAGTCACGATCCGGTGCGAGGTTGTCTGGCACCAGCCTCAAATTGGGTGGCGGTCTGGGGTTCACCACGCGACCCAGCCTTGGATTCGAGGCTGGCATGTCCGGTGACGGAGGATTCAGGCCGCCTCCCCCCTGATTAACGGGTCGAATCGATGTGGCCCGGCAAGGAGCCCGAGTACGCGCAACATGTCGGCCACCATTGGATCCTTGGCGCGGCCTTGAGCCGCCCGGTGAGTCGAGCCTTCGCGGCCGCGTACGCCGAGCGCGGGGCTGATGTTGCACTCGAGGAGCCACGGGTTGAGGTCGTCGTCGATCATCAGGTCGAACCCGAGGAGTTCGAAACAGCAGTCGAGGCGTGGCGACCACTCGCGGCTCAGTGCGAGCACCGGCGCGTGTAACGCCGTCAGCGTGTCGGCGAGCATCTGATCGATGCGTTCAAACAGGCGCCGGTCGTCGATCCCGGCGTCGCGCAACCAGGGTCGGTATTCGTCGTGGTCGAAGCTGCGGACCGGATCCTCGGTATCGGTGTTCATCCGCTGAATCGGAGGGTTGGTGAGATGCACAATGGGGTCGCGCAACGCCTCAGGGCTCAGGCTGAACGGGCGCGACGTGAACTTGACGGGGCCGTTCTGGTGGACGAACGCGGTGAGCGGGTCGAGTGAGGTGAGCAGGACATAGCTGCGAACCACGTGTTTGTACGGGTTGTCCGGGAGCAGCAGAGGATTCGAGATGTAGCGCTGCACAAGCCAGTCCTCGTCGAGTGGAATCGGCGTGTCCTCTGTGAGGATCGCCATACCTTCACCAGCCATCCACCGCTTCTGCTTCTTGATCCAGAGTGCGTCGGGATCCTCGGCCATCGCGGCAACGAGCGCGTCGTGGTGCCACGGCATCGAAAAGGTATCGGGGTGGAACGAATGGCCTGCCAGCTTCAGGAAGTGGGCCATCTCGTCTTTGTAGAACAGCGGAGCGATACCCGGGAAGTGATTGACGAGTTGCCCGTCGCTGAGCCCGCCGAACACTTTGAGTGGGTGCACGGCGCTCGACCAGAACAGGTTCCAGTCTTCGCCGCCGGTCAGCTGCCAGCCACCGTCGAGCAAGTGACGCCTGAGGAACTCGGTCTCGGCAGGGTCGACTCGCGGGTCGATCTTGAAGTTGCGGCGAAGCACGTTCACATCGTGCCACTTGAAGCGCATGCACGCGAAGATCTCGAGCTGCCGACGCCACTACTCACGGGGTGCAGGAGGAGGGTCGAAAACGCGCGGGGATGAAAGTAGGGATGGCCGATCCGACGCCGGAGCATCGGATGGCCGAATCACTCGATACGCAGGCCCGATATCGCCCGAGAGATGACGAGCTGTTGGATCTGTTCGGTGCCTTCGAAGATGTCGTGGCTCTGGTGGTAGAGCGACACGGCTGCGTCGAGCGGGTGCCGCGCGACGACGATGTACGTGACTCGATCATCGTTCGGCAGCCCGTCGAGCGGCGTATGGGTCTTGATGAATCGGCGGTGGGTCTGCGCCTCGAGGTCTTCGAAAAGATCGGTCTTCGACAGGACAAGCCAGTCGAGCCAAGGGGACAGCTCTGCAAGCGGCCGCGGGAGATCGGGCGTTTCGAAGATCAGCAGCGCACAGATCATCTGGACCCAGGTCGTGCCGGACTTGGAACGGGTGCTGATGACGATGTCGTCATTGCGGAAATCGAAGTCGAGCCACCGGGCACTGTCCTCGTCCCCCGACAGGTACCGGACCGGCTGCTTCGTCACGCTGCCACGGTAGACGTCGAGCACCCATCGACGCCGAGGGACGCAACCACTGGCAAGCCCAAGCAACAAGGATCCGGCTGGGAAGATCGCCTCATCGCCGACCGTGGGCCAGGCGCTTCCGCTGCGCACGTTCTCGCGCACATGGCCGAGCGCTGACGTGCCGTTCAGGAGCGGGTGCGAGGCGTGCGGCGGGGTGATCTTCTGAGCGGCAGGAACCCACAGCTCGGGGTCTCTATGGCTTCTGCTGCGAGTTGGTCCTCAGCCTGCGCAGTCGAAGCGAAGACTCACCTGGTCCGCCACGAGCCGTGCGGTCAGCACAGCTGAGTCAGAGTCTTCAAGGTAAGCCCGCAACTCTTCGACCTCAGTCGGATTGGAGCATTACCGGCTTCCGCTTCCCACCAATGTCTGTTGCATCGCTCGGCGTGTAAGCGCAGGGTCAAGCCGAGCTGCGACGGCTCGAATCGTGACGGAGTCCTCTGGCGCCGCGGGGCTGCCCGTTGAAGCATGGAGGCAGAACGAGGAGGACGCGATGAGATCCAGGTCACTCTGGCTGTTCGCAGCGACGCTGCTGCTGTGCACGTGTGCCGCCCAGTCAGATGACACCTCTCCGAACGACACCCGCGAACCGACGACTGTCGCTGAGCTGAGCCCCGAGGCAACTGAGGTCACGGAGCCGACGCCGGCGACCACTGCACCGGTTGCGACTCTGGCCCCAACAGCAGAGCCTGTGACTTCGCCCACAGCGTTGGTTCAGACCTTGAGCTTCGAGTTCGACGAGTGCGAGCGCTTCGCCATGCTGACCATGACCGCCGATCTCGCCGTTGCGGAAGCCGTGGTGCTGAAAGGCAGGGCCCTCGGCGTGGCTGCGACGGTTTCGCCAACGTCTCGTTACAGGCGTTGCAGTGCGATGACCTGATCACCGACGGCGAATCGCACGGGCCGGGATACTTCGCCACCGTGTTCATCGCGATCGACGAACCCGCCGACCCGCCCTCGCTCCCCGAGGGTTCAGGCTTGACGGACGAGCCGACCGACTACTTCGCTCCCGTGCTGTTCCATACCGACAATCAGAGCTTCCAGGAAGCGAGCATTGCGTTCGGCGTGCCGATGACCAAGACGGCGTCGACGACGTTCGATCCCGCTGGCGAAGGGCCGCAGACGGGATCGGCGATCGACAACGAGTTCGCCAGTCCGGTCGCGTACCGGTGGACGGTCGACAACGCGAACTGGGTCGAGAATCCGCCGTCGCACGTGGTGCACACGTTCGTCGGTCCAAGCCTGGACGACGAAACAATGATCTATCACGGCATCTTCTCTCACGATGCGGGTTGGTCCTCGAACTCGGCCACCCTCACCCTCGAGCCAGACTCGGGGCTCACGGAGCTTCTCGGCGAGAGCGTCAGCGGCAACGCCAACGGCACACCCATCACGATCACCATGCTCGCGTGCCCTCGACAGCCACCACCACCCAGCACGAACGCCTTTGTTGCCGACTATCCGATCGAGTACGCACCCGGCAAACGTCTCCGCTACCTCAATGACGACACGTGCTCCGAGCCGTTGCGACCCGCGATCGTGTCGCCCGGTGGCTTCCCGACCCATTGGGAGATGGCAGACCGCGGTATCGCAGTGTTTGACCTCGACGAGGCGGACAACTCGAAGTCGAGCGTGTTCGACGAGGAATTCGTCGAGGAATTGCGCGTGCCGCCGGCGATTTGGGGATCGCCGTGCGATGGGTTCGGGCACATGCTGAGCAGTACTGCGTCGCACCTGATGCCGTCGTCGTCGCCGGCTATTCGCGGGCGCAATCACCTCACTCGCGTCCTCGCCCTACTCAACAGGCCATGTGCAGCCGTCCGACGAGATCGTCATCGACGAACTCGGCACCCCCGTCGCGGACACCTGATCTGGAATTTCGGTGCCGGTCCCGCCCGACCTGACCGAGTACTCCGATGTCCCGAACGCCGCGATTTCCCATGCCGGGTTCGGCGCTGCCCGAGAGCATCGACCCTGGTGAACCCCCGGCACTACTCGTTCACGGTACGAACGACGACACTATTCCGTTCTCTCTCGCCGAGAAGACCGGCGCAGCAGCGACAGCCGTCGGCGTCGTGTGCGAACTCATCCCGCATGAGAACGGCCATGGTTTCAGCGGCGATCTCCATTCCGGATCCGGCGACGATCCCACGGTCCAATTGACCATCGATTTCCTCAACCGCGAAGTGCTCGTGCTGCAGGCATCGCACCGCTGCCCTGACGTGGAAACACCTCACGCTTCCAGGTCGGTAGCGGATGTGTTCGCCCTCTGCGATGGACACAATCCATCCGTGCGATGTTGCTGCACGCCGGTCGGAAACGTTCACCCCCAGCTACATGACAAAGAGCGCCTATCCGGCAGCGGGCAGCGCCTCGTCGAGCGCGGACGAAGCCCTGCAGCATTCTCAGGCGGGTGGCCGCCCGAAGAAGTGCCGTTCTTTCGCAGTCTCCGGTGTGGTGAGCCGTGAGATTATGGAGCTGGTTCAGTCCGGCTTTCCCGAGCGGGTTCGGACGTATGAACCCATGTCGCGCGAGACGCCGCCGACGCGTTCCCAGTTTCGGAGAAGTCCCTCGAATTCGTATCCGGCACGCTCGGCGGTCTTGATCGACGCGATGTTCCAGGGCTCGATGAACAAGCTGAGTCTGTCGACGTCGAGGTGTTCGAAGGCCCAGGTGGTCAGTGCCTCGACAGCGTGCGATGCGGCGCCGTTTCCTCGTTCGGACGCTGCGATCCAGTAGCCGATTTCCGCTCGGCCCTTGTGGAGATGGGTGATCCAGAGTCCGATCTGGCCGACTGCTCGGTTGGAGTCTCGGTCGATGATGGCGAGCGACCAGCCTTCGCCGTCGGACAGTCGATAGTTCTGGCGGTCGATGAAGGCTTCGCCTGCTTGTGGTGTCCACGTGCTTGGGACGGTCGTGATCAATGGAATGAGGTCATCGCGCGATGCTTCTTCGACGACGTGAAGGTCTTCGTGTTGGAATGGCCGCAAGAGGTACCGATCGCCGACGATCTCGATCGGCGGCAGTGGCGACCCGACTTCAACGTTGATCGTCGTGGGACTCAGATTGTCAGGTTCGCCGTCGCGCGGTGTGCCGGGTGGAGGCGAGACCCCGCACGATCCGCCTGCCCCTTGATGCGCGATCTCGAGCACCTCGCCGAGCGGATGCGTGGCGATTTCGAGCGCTCGGTACCGTGTTCAGCGAGCAGTGGAGTGCGCTCTCGTGTGTACCTACCGGCCGCTGCCGGTGCGGGTCTGCGATGCTCGCGACGTGAGTGAGCGGATCCACGACGACGAGCCCGACACGAGTGAGCCCGTGGTCAGGTCGCTGTTGGAGGCGGAGTGCCCGCAATGGGCGCAGTCGCCGATCGAGTACCTCAAGACGTCCGGCACGGACAATGCGATGTGGCGAATCAGCGTCGCCGATGGACCGGACATGGTGATCCGATTGCCGAGACGCCCGGGAGCCGCTGCAGGAGTGCTGCACGAAGCGGCGCTACTGCAACAGATCGAGCAGACCCCGATCGGGTCCACGGTGAACACGCCCAAGCTGCGCCACGTCGGCGAACCCCACGAAGTGTTTCCCCACCACTGGACCGTTCTCGAATGGATTCATGGGAGCGACGCTTGGACCCTTCGCCACGACCTGGACGGCCGACCCCTTGACGCGCTGGCCATCGATCTCGCCGACGCCGTCAACATGATCGGAACAGTCGCGATCGACGACGCCCGGCCACGTTCGCCTGGCAGCCGCGGCGGGCCGATCGTCCCGCTGCTCGAACGCTTGGAGGGCTGGCTTCACTCCGCGGAATGGAATGCTGCGTCGCTCCTCGAAGTGGCCGCGGTACGGCGCTTTGCGGCCGAGGCGCTCGAGGTGGTTGACGAACCGGTGGTCCAGGGCTTCGTGCATGGCGACTTGATCCCGGGAAACTTGCTCGTCGACGAGGGCCGCCTCAACGCGATCATCGACTGGGGAGGAGCCGGCTGGGGCGACACGGCACAAGACCTTGCCCCCGCATGGTCGGTGCTGACCGGGGCGGAGCGATCAGCATTCAGAGAGGCTGTCGGCGCCGACGATGCCGCATGGATCCGAGGACGGACCTTCGAACTCGAACACGCAGTCGGTGGAGTCTTGTACTACGTGCCTAAACCTCGATCCACCGATCGGGATCTGGTGATGGGTTGGCGATGGTGGCCGTGAGGGTCTGAGGTCCGGCGGTCCGGTTCGACGGCTTGTGGTCGTGGCTGGTCGTGGTTCTGGAGTGATCGCTGGTTGGTGGCGCTCGGTTGGTTCTGCGGCGCGCCGGACCGCGGGATCCCCGGTCAGATCGGGACGGCTGGCAGTCCGCGGAGCGCGGCGAGGAGGCTCGTGAAGGTGGTGGCCCATGGCCATCGTGCCGGGAGTCGCAGCGTGAGTCGGCCAGCGCGGTTGACGAGTCGGGCGGGGAGCGCGAGGAGTCGGGTGCGGATCGTGCGGGCGACGATCAGCCGGTCGGTGTGATGGCCGCCGAGGTGGGCGGTCCAGCGGATCATGTTGTGCGCCAAGACGGCGATCTGGAACCAGGCCGAGTTCGCGGAGAACACCCCGGATGGGAGGTGTTCGAGTCCGGCGCCGGCTTTGAGGTCTTTGATCGCGAGTTCGACCACGGCGTGTTCGCGATGGAACCGGTCGACGGCGACGACGTCACCGTCGAGGTCGGTCAAGAACGCGTGGTGCCGCCAGTCAGGCCACAGTCGCTGCTGGGTGGTGTCGGTGAGGCGGGTCCGACGCACGATCATCCGACGCGTCACCCGCTTGGCGCCACGCCCGGACGTGTACGCGCATTCGGCAACCTGGGCCTCGCCATCACAGGTGTAGTCGATCGGCTCCCAGGCGGTGTCGTCGATGCCGGCGATCGCTGTCTGGACCGCAGCAACACTGGTGCGCACGCCCATCGTGTAGCGCACGTTCAGGCGGTTCAAGTTGAGGATCGTGTCGTTGTTCCAGAATCCCGAGTCGAACCGGACCGTCAACGCCCGATGCTTGTCATCGCGGCGAGCCCGGGCTACCAACTCGTTGACGAAACGCTTCGTGCCGCGCGGGTGTTGGCCGAGCCCTTGCGGAGTCGGCCGTGCAAGATCTCACCAGTGTCGGCGATCGTCGCCAGCAACGGGTGGTAGCCGAGACAGTGCGTGTAGCCGTAGCCGGCGCCCTGCTTGTGCTTGCCGGCCACTTCGCAGATCGTCGAGTCGACATCGATCACCAACCCACCCGGCGCCGCCGACATCGCCCAGGCGCGTTGACGAGCGACATCGTTCACTGCTTCGAGTTGGCGGACGTGACCGAACGAGAACGCTCGCAGGAACGTGCCGAGCGTCGATGGGGCCATCACCCGATGCGACACCACCGCCCCGGTCGCGCCGGCGTGCAACATGTCGGCATGATCAATGTGGGAACCGCCCGCCAGCATCGTGTTCAACAGGGTCAACACCTTGCGACCCGGCGACGCACCACCGACACGACCATCGAGGCGCACCGTCGCATTCACCAGTGCCTCGAGGTCGAGGCGTTCGGTCAACGTCGCGGGCAACAACAACCCGGCGTTGGCGACCAGATTGTCATCGTCGAAGGTGACATGAACGCGGTCCAGACTCTGCGATACTCGGGTCACTGGAAGTGTCTCCTCGGGCTGGCTGCTCGATGCGGTGTAGGAACCAACATCGTCCCAGCTCAGGAGACCTTTCACGCGGAGACGCGGACCACTACCTCCTCAATCGATCGGTGGATCGAGGCTAAACAGCATCCCCTCGGTGACGTGATGTCACGGACTCTCGAACGAATCTTCGCCTCACCTTGACTCCACATCGAGACGATTCTTCGCCAACGACGACGGTGCGGCCGCACGTTCTTGAGCACCTGGCCGAGCGCGGACGTGCCGATGCCGAGCGGTTGCGGCTCCGGTCGGGAGGCGCTGATATGCGTGCCGTTCCGGGGGTGGTTCTGCCGGAGCGCGAGACTGGCACGATGACGTCGCGGCCCGCGGATGCGTTGATGATCCAGGCACTCGGCCGGGCGCTGCTTCTTCAGCTCGATGTCGCTCGACAGCTCCAGCCGAAGCGCTTGTTGTCGCCGTCGCTTCTCGCCGGGTGGACGGTGCGTGACGGGCCGAACCACTCGGTCGCGATCACGTCCAAGTTCACCGACTTCGCCGCCGGTCGAACCGACATCCTTCGCACACCGCGAGGAGATCTCCTCGGGGCCGACTATCTCGCGACGCTTGCGGAGACGGTGAACCTGTCAATGGCCGCGGTCGGACGTGGACACATCGAGGCGGTGTGAGCTTCCGTTCGGTGCCTATAGCGCCGAGCTTGCGGCTGGCATCAATCTCTTCGATGCACTTGCCCATACCTGGGACGTTGCGGTCGTGTCGGGGCTTGGTCTCGATGAGACCGACGGCGTGTGGGACGTTGCGCGCTGCGCAGCGATCGCCGTCGTGGGTGAGCACCGTGACGTCACCCAGTACGCATCTGCAGTTGCGGTGCCCTCCGACGCGTCGGCCATGCGTCGGTTCCTCGGCTTCCTCGGCCGCGCGCCCGGTGACGTCTCCGAACGACGATCCGCGACACGGCAGTGAGGAACGAACGTTGTTGCGCAGCACGTTCCCGAGCGGGCTTGACCGATCCGATGTGCCGTAAGCGAGCGCCGACAGAGGTTTCGCCCTGGTCGTCCGCTTCGCATCTCGGGTTTCCTTCAGCCAGCCTCGCGACAGCCCGGTGGCGAGGCACTTGCCACCGCGGGAACGGCCACGTATCGTGAGCCGCTGGACGGAGACCGCTTTGTTCTCCTATCCCTACCCCTTCGGAGGGAGGATGAATATGGTCAGCCTATCGGCGGATGTATTCCGGCTCCAGAGGGACTTGCGAGCGTTCCGAAGCTTTGCGGACTCGCGCTCCGACGAACTCTTGCGCGGCTTCGACCGGGGCAGCGGGGAGACCGTCACCCCTTTGGCGCTGGAGGCGTTCGAGCGGCTGCGACGCGCGGCTAATGCGCTGTCGGAGCTGCCGGTCACAGAAGAGGACGAGGCTCTTTCGGAGAGCGCCACGGCACGATGCGCTCGGCTCGCTGCGATAGCGGTGCACGCCCATGTCGCCACCCGCTACCAAGCTGGCCGCGGTGCCGTGCCTGCGGTCCCGGCGTCGCGAATTCTCCGGGCGATCTCCACTGCGGAGGCGGGATACAACGCCAGCCTGCTCGATGCTCGAACATCGGCGAAAGGCGGGCGCATCGCGCGGCTCGCCGATGCCCTAAACACTTGTCTTGATCTCGCCGAGGGCGAGCTTGGCTACGCAGCGCTCGCACTGGCCGGCCAGGACGACGCGGTCAAGTCAGACGCGATCGCCGGCCCACGTCTGGGCGAAATCACGCGGCGCGTGGCGATGCTGTCGGGCGCCTGCCTTCAGCTCATGTTCCGCTTAACGAACACGCGAAAGGCCGCAGGGTTACGCAGTGTCGCGGCGAACCGTACGGCGCTGGACCGTTCCAGCGCACTACTGATGGCCGCCGTTCCCGCCCCGACCGGACTGTCCAATGGCGACACAGTCCGGCTGCGCGCGAAGGTAGCGGACATCGAGTTCGTCGAGGACGGCGACGGATTCACGCGCATCGGGGTCGATGCTGGCGACGTTGTCGAGCTGCGCCTGCCGCGCCGCAACGCAATGCGAGCGGGCGTCGTCACCGGAAGCTGGCTCGCGCTCGAGGGAACGGTGTCTTCGGACGCCGGCAACAAGATCCTCGGAATCGGTCAGCAGCCCATCAGCACCCACGCCGCCGATGTTTGGGAGGACTACTTGATCACCGAGATGCGGCCCGTCTACGACATGCGACCGGGTTCAATCGATATGGCCTGGGAACTTCCCGATCTGGGCGTGGTCGGCGGGCGCAACGAACTACACGGTCGGCTGTAGGGAGCGAGGACGCCATGCCCGAGGAGACCGATTGCAAGAAGCTCGCAGAGAAAGTCGACACGAAGCAGGCGAAGTTCGACGAGAAGGCCGAGGCCGTCGAGGAAAAGGACGGCGAGATCTTCTCCAAGGAAGAGGAGATCAACAAGAAGTACGGCGAGATTGAGGATAAACGCGACGAGATCCGCGACCTCGAGGACTTCGACATTCCCGACGCCGAGAGAGAACTCGAGGAGGCCGAGGAAAGCTACGAAGCCAAGTACGAAAAGGCCACCGAGAAGCTCCTCAAGTACTTCGAAAAGCAGGATGCCCTCAGCGCGGCGACGGTCGCCGCCGGCATCATCGCAACCGAGCTGCAAGAAGCACATGAGGAGCGCGATGCGCTCGTGATTCAGATCGGTGAGCTTGCGATCGAGCTGCTGGACGACCCCGGCAACGCCCAAATCATCGCGCAGATGGAGGCCCTCGCCGCTGAGGTCGAAGTCCTGGAAGAGACCACGATCCCCGGCCTGGAGGCCGAGTTAGAGGCTGCCAGTATCGCTGTCGACGACAAGACCGCGGAGCGCGATGTCGCGCGCGATGAATACCTCGAAGCGGCCGGCGAACTTGAAGAGGCTCGAGACAAGCGCGACGAGAAGCGCGACAAGCTGCGCGAGAAGGAAGAGAAACTCGACGACAAGCAGCAGGAGCTGTCCGACAAGCTGGCGGAGCTGGAAGCCAAACTCGACGCCTTGGCCGAGAGCGAAGCCGAGCGCGACGAAAAACAGCAAGCCAAGGAGCAGGCCGAAGAGGAGTTGAACGAGGCGTTGGAGGACTTCAATACCCATTGCGAGGACTCCAACGCTCCCTGGCAGGACGGCTGAGCGTCGATGAGCGCGCTGACCGTTCAGCACCTCGCAGGGTTCGAACACCAGCTCGATCTCGACATTGCCCGTCTGTCTGCCAGCGACGATCGAGCCGAGCGGCGCCTCTACACCTACCTCTCCACCTACCCGCACCTGCGATCCACCGTCGCTGCACTCGGCCGCCTCAGCACCGAGGAGCTGTCGGCCACGATCTCGATGGTCTACGGCCTCATGCCCACTGCCATGGTGCTGCGCCGCGGCGATCTGGAGCCGCTTCTGCGGCCACTCGATGATCTGCGCACCGACGGCTCGCGGCTCGGCGCCGCCGATCTCGAGGCGCTTGCCGCGATCGTGAACAACTCCATCGTCGGCACCTCAAAACTGTTGCACTTCGTCGCGCCGGCGGTCTACCCCGTCTGGGACAGCCGCATCAACCGGTTCCTCAACGGCACCTCTCCGCCCAACACCAACAGCGTGCCCGCATACCGTGCCTATCTGGCCGCCTTCGACCGGATCGCCGCCGATCCGGAGTCAGAGACCCTCCGCGCATCAGTCGAGGCCAAGTTGGGTTATCCGGTCAGCGCCGCTCGGGCCTTCGAGGTCATCATGTACATGTCCGACGCGTTGGGCCTCACACACGTCCCGCCCCCGGCCTCTTCCGCAGCGCTTACACCCGCCGTCAGTGTCGCAGCGCGCCCTGCAATCCCGCGCTACAAGCGCGACGCCTACACCTTCATCTCCAACCTCAGCCCCGTCACTGTCGATCCAGACGTGCCCGACACGCTCCGACGCGACGGGTACCTACTGTCCGAGCACTACACAACGAGCCAGACCCTGGCGCTGGCCGCGATCGCACGAGCGCGCCGCAACCTGATGATTTCCGACAACGGCAACTGGACGCGGATCAACGCCCTCGGCCGGCTGTTCGCCGACGAAGGTGCCGTGATCCTCGAAACAGCGCGCACCGAAGCAGCGGCCGGCGCACTCTCAGCCGGTACCCGGGCGGACCGCCAAGCGCTCATCGACCGAATCGCGCAGGCCTGTTCAGATGCACTCGCGGAACTCGATGCGACTGAGATCATCCGCACCCAACTTCGGATGAAGCCCGACTACATGATCGGGCTCGAGGATTTCACGATTCCGGTACTCATCATGTCGGGGCTGATGGATCCGGTCTTCGCGCCCGACTCCTCCGAGATCGCCGACTTCCAGGCTCGCACACGAGAGCTCTTCGCCCAGCAGAAGGACGGACAGTTTGGCAACACCCAAGAAATCGCGGACACCGCACTCTTTCTCGTGGTTCATGCGTTCGACTACGCCAGCGCGCTCGTGGGTGCAAGCGCAGCCCGCACGAGCACGAAAGACGGGCTGGCGATCAGCTTCGGCGCTCCCATGGCGAGCCGCCGCTGGATTTCGGAGATCGAGATCGCCGGCGTCACCGAAGACCTCGGCGAGCCTCTGCCCGAAAGCTACCTCGCCGCCCATGCACTGACGCTCGGCGTGGTCAACGGTCACCCAGACGACATCCCGATCCACATTCTCGGGGTCGGAACACCGATCCTGATCGCAATGCTCGGCTTCCTACTAAAGGGATCACGGGCAGTCAGCATCGACAGCTCCGCCCCGATGCTGGACGCCTTCGACGGACGCATCTACGGCACCCGCTCAGCCTTCCTGAAAATGCGAATGTACCGGCTCGCAGCGCACTGCCTGATCGACGACGAGCCGTACCACAGCAACACACCCTTCTTCCGCGCCTTCGAAGCGCGCCACCCCTCAGACTGGGCAGCGCTGCGTCGGACGCTCGGCGTCACAGCGGCCTCGGACCGGCGAGACATCGAGACGCGGCTCGAAACAGACCAACAGCTTGTTCGCGCCCACATCCCGTTCTTCACGCGACTGACGAGCGCCACCGATCCCTTCTTCTGGGACCTTCGGGTCTCCCGCTCGGGGCACAACTACAGCGTGCTACGCGAGATCGTGGACCTTGTTCGGCGCCGACGCGACGACTGGCCCGCCCTCCGCGCCTGGACCGAGGCCGAGATCGCCCGATACGCCACGGTCGGTTCACCAAAATGGGCGCGCGCAGTCGAAAAAGCTTCGAACTCGTGGTCAAACACAAGCTGACCGACGGGCTCAACTGACCGACCCCGTCCTTTGCCACGGGGGCATACGGTCCCGCACCGCTGGCCCCCATTCTCGGCTGCGCCTCGCACATGAACAGGTCCACCGAGCCGCCGGTTTCGGCGATGAAGACAGTCGCATCGCTGGCGGTGCCGACGAGTTGTCGCTGCTGCTCGGTGGTCAGTGCTCGGTGTGGGTGAGGCGGTCGAGCAGGGCGAGGTCATGGAGGTCCTGCTCGCGGGGTTCGTATCCCGAATGCACCTGGCGCTGCTTCTCGGCTGTGAGACATCTCACCGGAACGTCTCCGATTCGCCCGGTGGTCAATACGGTCACTGGGTACTCGTATGTCGTGTTGTCGAGGCCGTGCTGCCACCAGCCTCCGCACCCATCGTCGAAGACGGGATGGATGTCGACGTGTCGGTCACGGTCGACATCGCTGAGTTCGATGCGGACGGGCAGCCAGTCCGTGGTCACGATAAATCTGGCGCTGATCAGTTCGTTCGTGATCGGCTCGACGAATTGGTCTTGAATCAGCACGTCAAGATCGCGATGGGTCCGCGAGGTGGTCGAGCACAGGGCGTCGATGCCCCAACCCCCCGCCACGATCGGTTCCGCACCGAGTTCGCTCATGACTCGAAGCAGCCATGCCACATCATCGGATCTGGTCGCCACGCCAACCACTCTTGCACGCAACCCAGCGGTGCGGGTCCGCGCAATCTTGAGCGCTCTGCCGAGCGCATCGGTGCCGATAGCGAGCGGGCTTCGGCCGCTCGCCGAAGCGTGATTATGCGCTACCAAATCACCAGTCTAGGGTCAATGCCGTTCAGTTAGGACTACAGGGGTGTAGTTTCCGTGGATGGCTCGTGCTGGTTGGGTGAAGCCGGAGTCGCCTCGGCGGTTGTCGGATCTGGTGTCGGTGGGGTTGTTGACGCGAGTGTTCCCGCCCGATGTTGTTGATGAGGTGATTGCCGAGTGCGGTCGCCGCGAGCAGCGGCATCGGTCGTTGCCGGCTCGGACGATGGCGTATTTCGCGATCGGGATGGCGTTGCACTCGGACGGCTCCTATGAGGAGGTGTTGGCGTTGATGACCGACGGTCTGGCGTGGGCTGACGGTGAGGACGCGCCGACAAAGTTGCCGTCGAAGTCGGGGATCTTCCAGGCCCGCGAGCGTCTCGGCGCGGAGCCGCTGCGAGTGTTGTTCGAGCGGGTCGCGCGACCGTTGGCGACTGAGGTCACGCCGGGTTCGTGGTTGGCCGGTCGACGTTTGGTGGCGATCGATGGGACCACGCTCGACGTCGCCGACACCGAGGCCAACGACGCGTTCTTTGGTCGCCCGGGTGTGACCAAGGGTGAGCGCTCGGCGTTCCCACAGGCGCGGGTTGTTGCTTTGGCTGAATGCGGCACGCATGCAATCTTCGACGCCGAGATCGGCCCGTACACGACATCGGAGCGCGAGCTGTCCACCGCGTTGGTGGACCGTCTCGAGCCGGACATGTTGCTGTTGGCCGATCGCGGGTTCACGGGTTTCGACCTGTGGCAGCAGGCAATCGCGACCGGAGCGGACCTGGTGTGGCGAGCCAAGACCAACCTGAAACCGCGGCTGATCGAGACGCTGCCAGACGGGTCGTGGCTCGCCGAGATGCGCCGCAACAACGCCAAGCTGGACACCGAGCATGTGGTGATCCGGGTCGTGGAGTACTCGATCGACGATGGCCGCGACGAGGCGTTGGGACCGTTCCGGTTGTTCACCACGCTGCTCGATCCCGGCGAGGTCTCCGCGGTCGAGCTCGCCGACGTGTATCGCCAGCGCTGGGAGATCGAGTCGGCGTTCGGGGAGCTCAAGTCCCATCAGCGCGGCCCGAAAGTTGTGCTGCGATCGAAGTCGGCGGATCTCGTTGAGCAGGAGATCTGGGGGCATCTGTGTTGTCACTACGCGATCCGCACGCTGATGTTCGAAGCCGCACGAACCGGCGACGTCGACCCTGACCGGGTCAGCTTCACCAACGCACTCAGCATCAGTCGCCGCTCGCTCTCACAAGCGCGCGGTTTTTCCCCCTCCGGCCACAACTGATCACGGATGGGCCCACGCAATCAAACAGCTCCTCAGGCGACTCAACCCAATCCGACGCAACCGCTCGAACCCACGGCTGATCAAACGCAAGATGCCCAAGTGGCACGTCAAGAGAGCCCGACACGCCGACTGGCCCCAACCCACCGGTCCACCCGTCGCCACCATCCTCCGCCTCTAACTGAACGGCATTGAGTCTAGGGTTCCACAATTCGCCGGATATCGGGCGATTTTCGGGGCTGGTCTACTCGGGTCTCGCCTTCGTTCCGAGTTCGCACAGTGGCTGTGCGTTGACTGCCCGTCAGAATGTGCTGCGTCGAGTTTCACTTGTGCGCTGCTGACGGTGGATCGGCTCTACTCGCGAGAGTCGGTTCGGTGGTGGCACCATGGGCGACGTGACGATGTCCGAGCTGCCAGACGATCCGCTGTTACGTGAAACTGCGGTCGTGTTGGAGGAGACCGGTCACGCTGGATTCGTCTTCGACGCGAACTGGAACGTCGTGCATGTGTCAGACGAGCTCCGGTTGCTTTGGGCCGATGCCTCCGGAGGTGACAGGGCGAACATTCCGACAGGTGTTCATCTGTTCTCCAGTGAGATGCTCCAGGCCAGTGAGATGTGGCGGTTCGGTTCGACAACGGTCGATTACTGGCGCGGCTTTCTTCGCGGGATCGGTGGCGTGATCCTCGCGGACATCGGTCGGGATCAGCTCTCCGAGCGGGTCGATCCCGCCCTCCGTGATGTCGTCGACGAGTTGACGCCGGAGACGGCAACGGTGTCCTGGTTCCCGTACGTGGGAGCAGGTGTCGGCGAAGCCCGCCCGGGTGCGATGATGACCACACGAATCCGAGACGAGAACGGTGGCCTCCGTGGAGCGGTCGCCATCGCCAAGCCCACCGCTGGCATGAGCACGCTCATCGGTATGGCCCATGCTCGCGACGTACCGCACCTGGAACGGATGGATCGACTCAGCAGAGCCGGGCGGCGACCTGCGGCGATCCTGTTCGCCGATCTCGAGGGGTCGTCATCGCTCTCACGCCGTCTCTCGACAGCTCGCTATTTCTCGCTGGGCCGCCGCCTCGTGCGAGCGGCTGACCGCAGCATCGTCGACTCCGGCGGTCTCGTCGGCCGTCATGTCGGCGACGGTGTGGTCGCGTTCTTCCCATCCGAGACGTATGCGTCCGAGTCCGCTGCCGCGCGTGCGTGCATCGAAGCCGCACAATCGCTACGGCACGCTGTTGCTCAGGTTGCCGACAACACCGGTTTGGACCCGGACGAGGTCACGCTACGTTTCGGCCTCCACTGGGGTGCCTCGCTCTACATCGGCCGCATCACGACACTCGCACGCACAGAGGTCACTGCCCTCGGTGACGAAGTCAACGAAGGTGCCCGCATCGAAGCGTGCGCAACCGGTGGACGCACTCTGGCCTCCAAGAACCTCGTCGAACAGCTCGAAGCCACCGATGCCTCAGCACTCGGACTCGACCCCGACAACATCGTCTACACAACACTCGCCGAGCTCCCGACCGCCTCCGACAAAGCCCGACGCTATGCACCAGCCATCGCCGTGTGCGAGGTGTAACCAACTCCACCGGCCCGGCGCGGCCCGGCACGCACACCCGCCATAAGTCCTGCCTCCCGATACCGGCCCGAGTGCAGTCCCCGATAGTCGCGTCGGCGTGACGACTTTGGCCCACTCGCTATCCGGCAGTGGAGATCGCATCCACCACGTCTCTTGTCGATCGCGCATTCTCGAGCGCTTGGCCGAGCGCGGACGTGCCGCGATGGGCGGGTTCGTCGCCGGTGTCGGGCCGCGCGATATCGAGTGGGTGGGCTCAGGCTTGGGATCGCAGGACGGCGACCTCGGGGAACGTCTGCGGGTCTCCGTAGCCGTTCTCGGATAGCCAGCGAATCACGACGAGACATCGCCACGACCACCACGCTCGGATCATGTCGACATCGACGCTGCTGCCGTAGCCGGTGAGGAGATCGTTGAGGTGCGCTTCGTTGGCCAGGGTGAGCGAAGCGAGATCGAATAGCGCGTCGCCCTGGCGGGCCTCGGACCAATCGATGATCCCACTGACTTCGTCCCCGTCAACAAAGACGTGCTCGATGTGCAGGTCGCCGTGGATGAAGACCGGCGTCCACGGTCGCAGCACCTCCTCGGCACGGCGTTGATTCCGCTTCACCACCTCCGCGGGAAGGATGGCGTTGTCGACGAGCCAGCGGCACTCCTCGGCCAGGCGGGACCCGAGCTCATCGACACTCGTCACAAGCCGCGTCGGAAGCGGGGCATCGTGCAGTCTACGGATCGCCGCGCCGACCGAGACCCAAGCCGCTGGTGATGCGATGGACGGTTCCCCGAGTCGGCCCAGCGGCTGGCCTCGGACTCGGGCGAGGGCCAGCACCGGTGGCTGTCTCCACAGGACCTGCGGCGTCGGTACCGGCGCAGCTTCGATCGCTTCGATTTCGACGTCGGTGCGATGCTGATCTGAGTCGATCTTCAAGAAGGTGTCGCCGACGCGGACTGTCACGCGGTCGTTGTTGGCAAGAGCGACCTCGACGTCCATGCGTCCATCATCGCGGCGGAGTCAAGATCACGACGCGCGATTCCGCGCTGTTCGGCAAGCGCCGTCGTGCCGTTCCCGGACGCCTGTTGGCGAATTTCGATGCCGCGATATGCAGCGCCCCTGCGGCTGTCGGACCTCCAACACTTCGCCCTCGATGCGGGGCGAATCGGAGCGTTCCCGTCTGTGGATGTCGCTCGGGTTCGCACGTGGACAACGGCTCGTATCGCCACCCTTCACAGCGCTCGAGGTGCCACCGGAAACCTCACACTCCCAGCAATCAGATCGCTCGGAGCGGACTCACTCCGGAGTGCTGCACGAACATCGGGCCATGTCACCGAGCGAGAGCGCGGTCGAGGCTCAACCACCCGAGGCGTCGTGCGCAACGTTGCTTCCCAACCGGTGTGCGAGCGGGTCGAGGCGCGCACGCACGTAGAAGATGAGCCAGAACACGACGAACGCCATGATCGGCCATCCAACAAGCGACCGCATCGCGATGAACTCGGCCGACGAAGTCTCACGCAGGTGCGACGCCTCCCACAACGAGATCCCGAGTTCGCAGATCGCCCACAACGCCGTGACGTGAGCTGCTACCCGGCGATACTGTGGGTGCGTCACGACACCGGAGTCGTAGTTCTTGATGTACGGGATGACATGGACGGCGACCGGTGACTGCATGAACGCCGTTGCGAAGACCGCAACCGCAAAGGCGGCGCTCGCGGCGACTCCGAATCCGAAATAGACATCATCGGAGCGTGTGGCGACGCTGGCCAACCCCCGCACAACGACATAGCCGAGCGTCACCGGCAGCACCCATCCGACACGCACTCCCCGCCAGTGCCGCTCGACCACCAGCAGCGCAGCGACGACACTCGAGGCCACGATGGCCGCAACGACACTCGCCCAAAGATCAACCGCCAGAAACGTCGCAGTGGGGGCCATCGATCCCACGAGCCGACCAGGGCGAGGGCGAACATCACGAGTCATCCAGGCAGGTGGCTGCGCCTCGGCCCCCTCGCCCATCAACGCGATCGTACTTCGTGAGCCATCTGTCACGCACGGCTCCGGCGGTCTGGCATCAGACGCACTCCATTCCATCCACGCAATCGCTTGTTCGGTGCCGGCTCACCCACTCGGGAACGGCCCAAGTGCAGTGCTCGATATTCGCGTTCTCGCCAAAGCGTCAGGCCCGCTCAGGAACCGGCAGGGAGGATTGTTGGTGGGTGCACCGGATGTGCGTGGGGCTCGATCACCGTTGAGCTTTCCACGTAGGTTCGGAGTCGTTCCCGACCTGGTCTGACTCGTGAACCGGCTGACGCTTCGCTGTCTTCAGAATGACTGGTCGGCCGTGTTCGGGAACGGCACCCACCGGTCGGGCGACGACTGTGACTCGAGAACTGTTGGAGCAGTGCTCGCAGTGATGCCGCCGTCCCGGCAGGTGCGTGCCAACCCATTCACAGCTACTGAAAGGGATGGCAATGACCATCGTAGAGAACCCCACGATCACCGTCACGGGCGGTGTTGACACCCACCTCGACTTCCACGTCGCAGCCGCCATCGACGCCAACGGCGGCGTCCTCGGTGTGGAAACGTTCGACACCACGACCCACGGCTACCGAGAACTCGTTGCGTGGCTCGCCGGCTTCGGCACCATCAGCCTGGTCGGCGTCGAAGGGACCGGCTCCTACGGCGCTGGTCTCACCCGGCATCTTGTCGGCAAAGGCCTCGCCGTTGTCGAGGTCGACCGACCGAATCGCCAAGCGCGTCACCGCGCCGGCAAGTCCGACTCCGTTGACGCGATCGCAGCTGCCCGGGCTGCGCTGACGGGCACTGCGACCGGTGTGCCGAAGTCGCGGACCGGCAAGATCGAAGCCATTCGAGTGTTGACGGTCGCGCGGCGTTCGGCTGGTGATGAGTGGATCTCGATCATCAACCAGATGCGCCACATCGTGTTCTGCGCACCTGACGAGATCCGCGCCCGCTTCCTCGATCTCTCGCCGATCAAGCTCGCCCGCACCTGCGCAACGTTGAGGCCACGCCGCGACACCGACGACATCGTGAGGTTCACGACGTTGTCAACGTTGCGTGAGCTGGGCCGACGCGCCGTGTTCGTTCGCGAGCAGAAGGAACGCTTGAACACCGAGATGCGCCCGCTGATCAACGAGTTCGCGCCGGCGCTGATCGAGATGAAAGGCGTCGGCTACGACACCGCCGCGAAGCTGTTGATCGCGGCGGGTGACAACCCGCACCGCATCCGTTCCGAAGCTGCATGGGCACACCTCTGCGGCGTGGCGCCGATCCCGGCCTCGTCGGGCAAGACCCAACGCCACCGCCTGAACCGGGGCGGGAACCGCCAAGCGAACTCGGCGATCTACCGGATCATGCTCACTCGCATGGCCAATGACGAACGCACCCGCAACTACATCGCCCGGCGCAGCAGCGAAGGCAAGACCATGGGTGAGATCGCCCGCATGCTGAAGCGCTACATCGCACGCGAGGTGTACAAGACACTGCCCACCACGATCTGACATCGCATCTTGACGGTCGGAGTCTTGGCTCTTTCGAACCGGCTCACACCATCAGGTTGTGCAACAAGTGACCTGCCACCCGACCGTCCGCGGGCGGACCCTCGGTGACGCGTGGCTTTCTACGAGCGTGACCCCAACCCGGGCCGGTTGGGTGTCTCTTCCCTGTCGTGCCCGCAACACCACAACACGACCGATCATCGCGGTCGGATTCGATCTCACGCGCTCAAAGACCGGCGAGGCTCTTCCCACACCACGGACAGAACTCGATCACACTGAACGACGACCCACCATCACGGAACGGCAGCCGGAACTGCCCCGCACGCACACGAACCACCAGCGCAT
>CAWKLM010000045.1:0-584799 GCA_963850475.1 Ilumatobacteraceae bacterium
TCAAGACCTATCTGTGGACGTTCGCTGTCGTGCTCGGGGCGAGCCTCGTCGTCCGGCTGATCTGGGGCCAGGTCGACATCGCCGTCGCAGCGCGAGGCATCGGTCTCGCACTCGTGCTCGCGCTCGCGGTCTTGTCGGGGATCGTCGCTCGAGTGGTCGGCGGTGCGCTCGGAGCGTGGGCTATCGCACTCGTCGCGATCATCGGCGGGCTCGCCGCCGGCCAGGCCAACGGCGGGCTTGCCACACTCGTCATCAGCGTGTCGATGGTGCTGATCTCGAAACGAGCACTCCGCGGCGACCCTCGGGACCGCACCGTGCGAGAACTCGCACACCGACTCGTCGACCGATGGGGCACCCAGTTCGTCCGTGCCAATCTGACCGGCGCCGATTTCAGCGGAACCGACGCCACCCACTGCGACGTGACCGGCGCAACGCTGGACGCGGTCCAATGGGAACCGGGACACGCCCCGACCGCCGTCACCAACCAGGTGACGTCACCGGACACCAGCTGACGCCGACACGTTCCGGCCACTTCCTCGGGGCATTGTTCCGACAATGGCACGCCGCGCTCGCGGCCCAAGCAGCCGTCCTCGCAGATCTCTCGGAGCGACCGACAACCGAGACCGCTGTCGCGTTCGACTGGTCGGTCCTGCCGACGCCAGCTACTGTCGCGATGACCACTTGAATCCGCCATCGCCTACTGAGCCGACGAAGTGGTCAGCGGACGGCCCGATCAGAGGTGGCGTCCGAGGGCACCCATATCGCCAGCTGATGCGGCGCACATGACCCGCCCAGGCACGGCAAGTCACGCTCGGCCCCACGAGAGGGCGGAAATCCGCGTCGACGGCCTGAGCGCCGATACCGCTCGTCTCGGGTGCCCGCACCGCCGCGAAGACGGGTGACCCCACTAGTCGGCGTCGGGCCGTCCGGGTTAGTGTCCGGGCATGGTCGACCTGGCACGCGTCTCAGGGTGCCTGAATTTGGGTCTCCGGTGACGGTGGTCGACGTGTCGGCTGTGGGATTGCCGGTGCGTGGGGCGTTCTTGCATCGTCCGTCTCCGCCGGTGGGGGGTCTCGTCAGGTCGAAGCCGCAGACCGTGCTCGACGGCGGCCTCGACCTGCCGGCGACGCTGGTGTGCGCTCCGGCCGGGTTCGGCAAATCGGTGCTGGTCAGCCAGTGGTGCGAACACATCGAGTGGCCGAGTGCGTGGCTGTCACTCGATCCGGCGATCGATCATCCGCGCTGGTTCTTGATGCACCTGATTGCTGCTGTCCGCCGGGTGTTCCCTGACGCGCTCGAGGTCTCCTCACAGATGGTGTCGGCCAGCCACTCCCGGTCGACGACGCGCTGATCGCCGAGTTGTCCAACGAACTCGACGAACTCGACGAACGCACGATCATCGTGCTCGACGACTACCACCGCATCATCGAGCCGCGGGTCCACCGATTCGTCGCCGATCTGATGCGCAACCCCCCGGCCGGCATCCACCTGGTGATCGTCACCCGCGAGGAGCCGCCGCTGCCGATCGGCACGTTGCGTGCTCAGGGGCGTCTCGCCGAGTTGAGGATGGCCGACTTGGCGTTTTCGATCGGTGACTTGCGGCTCTTCATGGACCAAGTACTCGGCCGATCGCTCACCGCGGAACAGATCGACAAGCTCCACACCTCGACCGAGGGATGGCCCGCCGGCGCCCGACTCGCCGCTCACGCACTCCGCAACGATGACGATGCGATCGTGGGTGCCGGCTACCTCGACGCGGCCGCTCAGGGATACCTCGTCGCCGACGTGATCGACCACGTTCCCGCTGAAGTTCGTCGTCATCTCGTGGCTGCGTCCTACTTCGATCGTTTCAGCGCCGAGCTCTGCGACACGATCGCGGCGACAAACCCCACCCCGACAGCAGCGGTCACGATGACGGGTGCCGAGTTCATCGACTGGATCCATCGCCACAACCTGTTCGTCGTTCAACTCGACGCTCACGGCGACTGGCACCGCTTCCACCACCAATTCGCACGCCTGCTCGCCAACTGGAGAGAATCCTCGGACACCGCCATCTCCGAGCACGACATGCGCCGCGCCGCAGCGATCATCTTCCGCGACCAGGGCATGATCGACGAAGCCATCGAACAGCTCCACCTCGCCAACGCCCACCACGACCTCGCCACCATCGCCGCCACACACGGCAACCAACTCATCGAGCAGGAGCGGTGGGTCGAGCTCGACCGACTGCTGTCAGACATCCCCACCGACCTGCTCGACACCGACCCCGAGCTGCTGATTCTGTCTGCGTGGCTCCTCGGAATGGTCCTCTTCCGCCATCGGGAGATGCGCGAAGTCCTCGACCGGGTCGAATTCCTGCTCGATCAGTCAAACGATGCCCAGATGCCGACCGTGTCCAGGTTGCGCGGCCACGTCGCGATGCTGCGCGGCGCATACGTCAAGCTCGTCCAGTCCGATTTCGAGGGCGCCATCGCTGACTCCGAGGAGGCACGGCGGCGACTCCACGACCACCCCGGACGCTCGCTCGCGTTCGCCTACACACTCGGCGTCATCAGCCTCGCGAGTTCCGGACAGTCCGGGGATGCCTACCGATTGGCCGACTCGCTGGTCGGCGACCCACGATTCGCCGACCTCCCGCTCGACCCGACCACGTGGGCCCGTCTCGTCCTCGCATGGCTGGAGGGCGACCTCGACGCCTTGGAACGACACGCAGCGACCGCACGATCGATCGGTGCACGACTCGGGTTGCCAGGCATCACGGCAGTAGGGCACTACTTCTCCGGGACGTGTGCGTACGAACAGAACCGCCTCGTCGATGCCGAGCGTCATCTGGCCATCGTGTTCGACCTGCGATTCACGGCCGAGGCGATCCTCGTCGTCGAGGCAGGGGCGGCCCTCGCGTGCACCGAGTTGGCGTTGGGTCGCCGCGACGACGCCGACGCGACCACCGAGGCGTTGAGGAGGTTCGTGATCGACACCCACAGCGAGTTCCTCCAACCGGTCGCGGACGCGTTCGGCGCCGAACTCGACCTCCGACGAGGCCGAACACGATCCGGTCTCCGCTGGGCCCGCAGCACCAACCTCGCGACGGATCAACATCGGTTCCTGTGGTACGACACCGGACCGGCACAGATCGAAGTCCTGTTGGCGTCCGAGCCCGACGCGACCCGCGGCCGCCAACTCCTCGCCCGAGCACTCGAATCCGCACAACGCCGCCACCACCGGCCACTCACCATCCGCCTCCTCGGCATCCACGCCCTCGACCTCGCCACCCAAGGCAACGAACCCGCCGCCCTCGACACACTCCAAACCGCCGTCCGAATGGCACACCACGGCGGCATCGTCCGTCGACTCGCCGACCTCGGCCCCCCACTCGCACCACTGCTCCACCGCCTCGACGTCACCGGCGACCTTCTCACACACGTCGGCGCCATCCTCACCGCCATCGAACCCCCCACGCGCGAACCGTCCGACACCACAACGGCCAGCCCCACCGCCGTCCCCGGCGAACCCGCCCTGACCGCCCGGGAAGCCGACGTCCTGCGACTCCTCGCGACGCGCTACTCCAACAAGGAAATCGCTCGCGAACTGATCATCGCGCCCGCCACCGTCAAGAAACACACCGTCACCCTCTACGACAAACTCAATGTCCACGGACGCCGCGAAGCGGTCGCCAAAGCACACACCCTCGGCTACATCAACTCCTGAACACCCCGGGCGGAGGTCCACGATTTCCGGATCGTCGCGGCGCTAGGTCTGAGGCCGTTCCTGACCCCGATCGCGCAAGACCGGCTGCTTCAGCGGGCTGGCCTCGGCCTCAGATCGCCGGTCCCTGACGCCTCCTCGCACCGCATGCAGCGATGAGGAACCCAGCAAGCAGCAGAGAAAGACGACGCATAGACGATTCTGGCATAACAGGGCGGAGCGCGATTCCACCCTTCATCCGTCGCGGCGCGCCCAGCCGATCAGAATCGCGTCGGGTCGACGCTTCCGATGTGCCCGCGATCGGCACCTTCGATCGGTCGCACAGCCGCGGGCGGGCGTTCATAATCGCGGGAAAGAACGCTCCTGTCCGCGCTCGGGAACCGGCGAACTCGCACGCCTCCGAACCCGCAGAGGCGATAGACCCTGCGTCGTCGGTGACGCCAAGTGGGCCGAGTGCGTGACGGAGGTGGTCGACGTAGTCACCGACGTCACCGATCAGGGTGACTCGACGGGTCGGTTCAGACATGGCCGCCGCCGTTCGCCGACTCCGGCAAGCGGTCGGCGCTGGTTCGCGGCTGCGTCTCGGACTCGGTTGACGGGCCAGCACACCGTCGCGGCTGCGCGAGCCGGTCCGACTTCGCCGGCGAGGCGGACAACGACGTCGTCCTGTTGCGCTTCGAGCACCGCGACCTTCGCATGCAGCTTGTCGATCTGATCGGCGTACCCGAAGAACTCGGCGACGGCCTTCACCTCGAGGTCGTACCGATCGCGCAGCTCGGTCCTTCGCTTCTCGCTCTGCTGTCGATCCCGGCCGGCGTGCCATCACATCTCCTCGCTACGAACTGTCGATCTACCCACCTGACCCACCGGCGAGACCGCCAACCGTTACACCGAAATCCGACATCGTCGACCGACCTCTGAACGACGACCAAACCTGCCGCCGACCCGAACCTGAACCCACACCCGAACGACGACCACCGACCGACACCGACGAACGAAACCAGCGCCACCGACCGAACCCACGAACCGAAACAACCGACCCACACCGACCACCGAACCCGACCCACCACACCGAACGAACAACAACACAACCAACACCATCCGTACACACGTGCACCACAGGTGCCTGAACCGCCTTCGGCGCGTAACGCGCGGCCACTTCGGCGGTGTGTCGGGAGGTGTCATGTTGTCGTTGTGGAAGCTCCGGGTCGGCGCCGAGGGGTACTACCTGTCGCAAGTCGCACGCGGCATCGATGACTACTACTCCGGGGCCGGCGAAACCGAGGGGCGCTGGTTCGGTACCGCTGCCGACATCTTGAATCTGCCCGAGACGGTTGACGGTGACGACCTCCGAGCGATCCTGGCCGGCCTCGTGCCGGGCACCGGATTGACGCCGAACGGCAAGCAGCTCCGTCCGTTCAAGAATCGTGTCCCCGGCTTCGATCTGACGTTCTCGGCGCCCAAGTCGGTGAGCGTGATGTACGCATTCGCCAACCCGATCGTGCGCGCCGAGATCACCGACGCCGTCGACACCGCCATCACCGATGCGGTGTCGTGGCTGGAACGAGAGGCGTGTTTCGTCCGCCGCGGGTCGAACAACCGACGCGCGAAGGTCGGCCCGTTCCACGAGCGGGGGACTCGCCGGTTGCCGGGTGTGGGCTTCATCGCAGCGGGGTTCCGGCATCGAACGAGCCGTGCGGGGGACCCGCAACTCCACACTCATGTGCTGATTGCGAACTTGACGCGCGGGCCCGACGGTCGGTGGACGGCGCTCGATGGCCATGCGCTGTATCGATCGAAGCTGGCTGCAGGGGTCGTGTTCCAGACGGTGCTGCGTGACGAGCTGACCCGTCGGCTCGGTGTCGGTTGGCGACCGGTTCGCGATCACGTCGCCGACATCGCTGGGATCCCGCAGTGTGTGCTGGCGCACTTCTCGAAGCGACGCAACGAGATCGAAGGTGAACTCGAACGCACCGGTCACGCTGGGCCAGCAGCCGCCGACCGGGCCACCCTCGCTACCCGCCCCGCCAAGGTACAGGTCGACCAGGAGACGCTCGACGAACGCTGGCGAGCCGATGGTGCGAGCATCGGCTTCGGCCACGGCGACATCGACCAACTCCTCCGCAACACCCGTACGCGCGATGTGAATCTTGTCCTCCGGCCGGACACGTTGATCGCCACCCGGGTTGTCGACCGCATCACTGGCGAGGTCCACGAAAAACTCCTCACACTCGACAAGTTCGCTCTCACGGTCGCCTGGGATCTGCCAGAGCGATCGGCCACCGTCACCCGGCTCGACGCGCAGAACGCCGTCGCCGATCACCTGCTCGGTGACGGCGGCGCACGAATTCTCGAACGCCTCACCGACTTCGTCCTCGCACACCCCGAACTCGTTCTCATTCCACAATCCCGCGCCGCCACGCAGGCTGGGTGGGAGCAGCGATGGACCACGCGACGGATGATCGCCATCGAACGGGAAGTCATCGACCTCGTTGCTCCGACCCACTCGACGAGCACCGCGCTCGACCCGCTGACCGTCGAGCAGACCCTCGGCGACTTCGGGAACACGCTCGGGCACGATCAGGCCGACACGGTGCGCCGTCTCTGCACCCAGGGCCTCGCCGTCGAGGTCGTCATCGGGCGAGCCGGGACCGGCAAGACTTACACCATGAATGCCGTCCGGCATGTCTTCTCTGTTCACGGCCACCGTCTCGTCGGCGTCTGTCCCACTGGTCGTGCAGCGCGCGAACTCGCCGACGGCGCGGGCATCGACGCCTTCACGGTTCCCCGGCTCTTCAACCACGCCGAACTGCGTCCGGGCGACGTCCTCGTTGTCGACGAGGCCGGAATGTGCGGGACCATCGACCTCCATCGCATCCTCACTCACACCCGGGTGCTGGGTGTGAAGACGATCCTGGTCGGTGACCACCTCCAACTTCCCGAGATCACCGCAGGCGGCGGATTCCGCGCCGCCCTCGCCCACGTCGGCGGACGGCGCTGTGAACTCACCATCAACCGGCGCCAGCGCAACGACTGGGAACACGCGGCGCTCGACCATCTGCGCCACGGCGGCCTGAGCACCTTCTGGAACACCTATCGAGATCACGACCGCATCCATCTCTTCGACACCGTTGAGCACCTCCACGCGGAAGCGGTCGAGGCCTGGTGGAACCACCACGCCTCCGGAGCGAACGCCCACCTGATCGCCGGCACCCGAGCAGAAGCGCGTCTCCTCAATCGACTCGCACGACACCGAGCCGACACCGCCGGATTCCTCACCGGAGAGGCACTCGAGATCCACGACCGTTCATTCCAGGTCGGCGACCGCATCGTTCTGCTCGCCAACGCAGGCGGCCAGATCGACCTCGACACCCAACATCGATGCCGCGTCGACAACGGGATGATCGCCACGATTACTCGCATCGACCACCGCACCGGCTCCATCGACATCACCGGCACGGGAAGCCATCGCCAGATCAGACTCGACGCCGAATACACCCTTTCTGGCGCCGTCGATCACGGCTACGCCACCACCATCCACAAGGCTCAAGGCGTCACCTGCGACCACATCCACGTGGTCGGTCCTGCCGGTCTCTACCGAGAAGCCGCCTACGTCTCGCTCTCGCGCGCTCGCCACTCCGCCCACCTCTACGCCACCACCCGCCAAGCCGCCACCGTCGCCGAGCCCACGCATACCACCGGTATACCGCTCGCCACCGAGAACATCGACGACCCCGAATCCGACCTGACCGCGACCCTCGCCGCAACACGAGCCAAGCACTTCATCACCATGGAGCAGCCCGACATCGACCGCATCGCACAACTGGCCAACGCCTGCGACCTCGGAGAACTGATCGGCCGACTCCGACGCGTGCGGACAGTCACCGCGGAGCTGATCGATGCCGGATTCATCGACCCTTCGGTAGCCGCCGAGCGACTCGAACTGGCCGAACGACATCGGGGTCGGATGGTGGTTGGTGGCCGCGTGAATGCTCGCGATTGGGACAATGTCGGCATCGTCACCCGACTCCACGACACCATCGGCCACGCAACCGTCCGCTTCACCAGCGACACCGGAGCCGTCACCCATCGACAACTCCCATGGCACCTTCTCGCGCCCATCGACCACCCCGACGAGATCGAACTCACCGAACTCGCCGCCGAGTATCTCGAGAACGAGGCGGCCCGCATCAGCGGCCTGATGTCGAGGTGGGAGACAGCCCTCGTCGAGCACGACTCGTCCCTCGGTGACGCATCGGTTCTGCAGGCAGCGATCGCACAGCGGCGAGAACAGCTCGCACGCGTGCTCTCGTTCGACACCGCCCGACTGGCTGAGATGGTGGGCAGGCGACCGGCCAACCGACCCAACGAAGGCGATCGTGTACGACGACCTCGTCGCCGACATCGCCCACTGGCGCGACTCACACCGCATCCCCGGCCATGCTGCCGGCTACGGACCGCGGCCGACTGCCCCGGACGACATCGAGGCGTGGACGAAGCGCAACGAACTCGCGTCGCCTCCCGACAGATGCTGCGCGTCGAACGATCCGAGCCGCCGCGTGCCACGAGCCTCGATCCGGTAGCGATCAGGGAACGAATCGACGAACTCGATGCGCTCATCGACACCGCCCCCGCAGACCAACGACACATCGTCGGCGGCCTGCTCAACCGAACCCGCGAACCGCTCACCGACATCGCCGAGTTGCTCCGAATCGCCGAGCACGGTCAGCAAGCCCGGCGGGACTGGATACTCGAACACTGGCCCCACATCGTCGAACACCACGAACTCACCAAGCTCGAGTCGCAGTTGCCTCCGCTCGCTCATTGGCCGACCATCGACTCGCCGCCCACCACTCCGTGTGACCCCGCCACGCCGAGTTTGACCCCCGGTGACTCCGAAGGTGAGGGCCGCGACATCGTCGATTCCTGGCTGGACGCGGCACGACGAGGCGTCGCTCGCAGGGGATTGAGTCGCCCGGGCTCGGCCTACCGTCATGACAAGACTGCGTGCTCCACAGCCGCCCCGGACCCGCGCGCTTCAGGTGGCGGCGAAGCTCGACGTCGAACGTGCTCGTACGACTTTTTGATTCACGACGTCGGCGAGTTCGCAGCGGGAGTCTCGGCTGCCGCTGCGATTCTTCTGGCGATTGCGTCGCCGATCTCCGTCTCGCGTTGCTCCGATGCCTTCAGGTACCGCAGCGACGCGAGACTCGATGAGTGGCCCATGCGCGCCATCACCTCACGGAGTGAAGCGCCCGCGGACGCTGCCTCCGTCCCGGCGAGATGACGGAGGTCGTGGAAACGCACGTCGGGAATGTCCACATGCTCACGAGCGCGTCGCAGAATGGAGCGAAGTAGCCGTTCACCAGTGGTGTACCTCTGGTCGAGGTGAACACGAGACCGACGTCGTGCTCGCTCGGGAAGCTCCTCATGTGGTCGACGACCCTGTGCACGACCGGCGCAGGGATCGACACGGTCCGATACGCGTCTCCGTCTTCGGTGCGCCGAGAACCGTTCCGGTCCCACTCTCGTAGGAGGGGCTCGCTGGACCCGCACGTTGCTGCCGCAGGATCGCTGAGGTCGAGATCGGACGGCTGCAGACCCCGTGAGTTCGCCGAAGCGAAGGCCCGTCGATGCGGCCAGCCACACCAGGGCGGAAAATGGCGGCTCGATGGCGTCTGCGAGCTCCGCCACTTGCTCCCAGGTCAGTAGAGGCCGCTCGGGGATGGACTTCGTGCGCGGCACCGCGGATGTGAGCCGGGTTCTCGGCGAGCAACCCGTCGTCGACCGCAGTGGTCAGGATCGACCGAAGCATCCGGTACACCTTCGACACAGAGTTCGGATGCAGCGCCGACCTCACGAGATCGCCGTGCCATGCGCGCACGTCGCCGGGCGTGATCTCGTCGAGGGCGGCCAACTCGAATCGATTCAAGATCCACTTGAGCTGCGACTCGTACGTCTCGAGTCCGCGGGCGGAGATCTCGTTGCTCGAGCCACGTCCGGGCGTAGTCGCCGAGCCGAATCCGCCCGGCCGTCGACTCGACGGTTCGGCCCCGAAGGATGTCCGTCTCGAGCGTGGAGAGATGGGCACTTGCGTCGGCCTTCGTGGCGAACGTCTTGCCGCTCGAGAGTTGCTTGCCGTGGCGTCGGTACCGAACTTGGTACTTGCCGCTCTTTAGCTGGCGGATGGTTCCGATGACCTCTTGCCGGCCATCGCTGCCTCCTGTTGTCCTTTGCGTAAGGCACGTTTGAGGCACAGCACAATCGCCGGCGAGGCTTCGCACGGTACCGATTGCTTCGGCACCGTCAATGCGCTGGTGTTATCCAGCACTTTCGATTGGAGCGGACGACGGGAATCGAACCCGCATCATCAGCTTGGAAGGCTGAGGTTCTAGCCGTTGAACTACGTCCGCAAGAGCCGACACCTTATCGGGCGACGGCCGCAGACCGTCAGGAGTCGAGCAAGGCTCGCAAGGCCGTGTTCCAGCCCTGGCGCGAATGCGATCGATGTCGTGATGGAGGAGCCGGATGTGGATCGTGAAGGAGTCGTAGCTCGTGAGCACGACGATCGCCATCGACGACGTGTTCTCGGGTCGATGCGTCGTGGCCGTCGTCGAGTTCGCTGGCGAAGTGCACGGCGACCTGGTCCCGGAAGACCTGGGCGATCGCGGCGATCTCCTCGTCGATCGAAGGCGATCGAGTGGGCGCGCGATTCCAGCGAGTTGCATCGCGCCATCGACGTGCTGGAACAGCGCAAGGCGGGCGTCGACGAGTGCCTCGACCCGTGTCTGGAATGTGCCGATGCCGATGTCGGGAATGCCGTCGAACGGGCCGGCGTCCGTGAGTGCCCGGTCGATCGCCGTGCGGACGAGATCGTCCAGGTCATCGAAGTAGCGGAAGATCGAACGGTGCGAGACGCCGGCGCGGTCGGCGATTTCCGTCGCGGCGGGGTGGAGGTCACCCTTCGCGGATCATCTCGAGCAGTGCGGTGATCACCGCATCCCGGTTTCGGGTGCGGCGGAGCGTGCGACCATCGATGTGCTCGGTCAGCTCGGCGGCTGGAGCGCTCTGCTGAATCTGGTTCATGCTCCTACGCTCACCATGTGGTTCACCGTGTGGCCGACTGTACAAACCTGGATGTGGCGTGACGGGTGTCGTTGGTGACGCCCCCACGTCTGAGGGCACTCACCCTACCGTCCTGTTGCGGGTCCGGAAGCTCATGGACAAGGCAGCCGCGACGACCAATCCACATGAAGCCGACGCGTGCGCGGAAGGCCGCCGAGCTCGTCGCTCGTCATCGGATCGACCCGGAACGGATCCTCGATGCCGGGGGCCGGGGACGACCTGGTCGTGCGACAAGTCGCACTTGGTCGGGGCGCCTATGTGCGGGGTCGTCTGGCGCTGTTGATGGCCGTGGCTGCAACACACGATGCCGAAGGTCGTGTTCGGCTCGACCCCCAACGGCACGGTGGCCTACGTGGCCGGATTCGCCTCCGATCTCGAAGTGGTCGAGGTGATGTATCACTTGTTGCACAACGCAGGCGGCCAGCCAGATGTCGTCTGAGCGACGTTCGACCGGAGCAGCGACGCAGCGTTTCCGGCGTTCGTTCCTGTTCGGGTACGCCGATCGGATCGGTCAGCTGCTGGCGACGACGCCCGTCGAACCATCGAGGACGGCACCGATGCGGCGGGCTCGAGCGGCCGGCCGGACATGGCGTTGATCCTCCAGGAACGCAGCGAGCGGGTGGACGAGTTCGCGGCAGAAGTGAGTTCGGCCGGGTACGAACCGCACGCGCCCCTGGTGCAGCACAGGCGACGGGCTGGCACGCAGGCGTCGCCGCAGCGGACCGGGCGGATGTCGGGCGTAGCCCGCCTCAGCGGTCGTCGAGCCGTTGGGTCGCGGCTGATGGTGATCGATCACGAGCGAGCTGCGGTGTACGCGGCCGAACTGGCCGCATTCGACGGCACGGACCTCGAGTCGGTCATTGCGCTCGACGACGTCGACGCTGCGGTGAGCGCCGTCGTCACAGGGCCCTGGTGGACCGGCCCGCACGTGGTTCTGCGGCGGGCGCTTGATGCGCGATCATCGAGTCACCCGCTGTGGCCCAGCCGGCGATCCGGCAACGATCACCATCGCGGCCGACCAAACCACGATCGCCACCGCCGCTCACGAACTCGCCCACGTGCTCGCCGGCCCGGTGGCCGGGCACAACGGGTCGTTTCGGGCGGCCTACCTAGATGTCATCGCGGCGATCACGAACCGTGACTCGGTGGGTCGTCGAATGGAACCATTCACATCCGTCAACTTGCGACGGCGTTCAGCGACGCTGGTCTCGGTCGGCCTGCGGGGTCGGATCCGCCGCCGACGTCGATGGCTGGGCCGATCGCGCTGTGAGCGCCGGATACTCGCTCAGCCGCCGAGCGTCAGTAGCATGGTCAGCCAGATCCGGGGTGTAGCGCAGCTTGGTTAGCGCGCCGCTTTGGGAGCAGGAGGCCGGGAGTTCGAATCTCCCCACCCCGACCACAAAACACCAGCGTACGGCACCTATGCCCGCTGGGAGTGGGAGGCCGAAGAGGCTTCCAGACCACCCACGGACCACTGAGCCATTGACGATGAGCACCTGCTCGTTCTTCGATCGCCAGTCGTAGACGAACGAAGCTCAGCAAAGAAGGTCGCGCTGCGTTCGACGGCCATGTCGCCGCGCTTCAGGAACTCGTCGGGCGTCCGCTGGCCGCCGACGCAACGTCGTCGCCCACACCCGGCTGACTCGGGGCGGCGTATCTGCCAGGATTGGCCCATGAGTCCGCAGCGTTCGGGTCCGTTCTCACTGACCTATCGGCGCGCCACAGTTGCCGATGTTATGCAGCTGAGAGCCGAGGGGCTCACCGAAGCGCAGGCGATCGCCAAGGTCGCGGGGCGCCGATCGCCGTCGGTGTCGACGGTTCGACGGTGGATCGGCGAGATCGGGAAGTCGGACGTGGCGGACACGACATGGGTGCACGGACACGCCGGCGTGCTGCAGACGTCGCAGGGCTTCTCCACCGAAGCACTCGGCTTCTACCTCCGGGTCAAGGCGGAGCAACCAGCCGTGACGTGGGTGCACTACGCCCCGCCGTCGATGACCGGCTCGCTGCTCACGGTGGTGTCGATCGCGGCGCGGACGTTCGGCGGATGTGTCGTCTCGCGGGTGCACATCTGGGACGGTGCCCACCAGGTCGGCGCACGCGACGAACTCGATGTGCACCTCGCACACGGCGAGGCAACCCAATCCGACGACCACAGCGCGCCGTTCGAGGTGCTGGAACTCGTGATCCCACCGCACGAGATGAGGTCAGCGCTGGGGGTGTCGATCGAGCTGCACGCGAACGCGGCACCATCCGGGGCAGCCATCGTCGCCGTCGGCGGGACGTGTCACGGCGCCTCGTTCGGCTAGGACTCCCAAGCGGTCGACTCGACCACGTCTTCGACGACCTCGTTGATTTTGTCGAACTTGCCGTCGTCGTCGACATCGAAATGGACGGTCTGCCCGACCTTGAGACCCATCAAGTCGTCGGGGATCTGATCGATCCGGACGTGATGGCGTGCGGCGTCGTCATCGTCATCGTCAGCATCAACGACGACGCCGATACCGAGATCGGGGTTGTACGACGTGACGTGACCCTTCTTCATGTCGTCATCCTATCTCGGGCACTACACGGACTGAATGGCGCGGCAGGACGTCGACGAGGCCGGCCCCCTGGAAGTAGCGGTCGCGACCCAGGTCGGTGGCGGTGTCGCAGAGGATGCGCTTGACTCGTTCGGGGTCGCCCTCGAGTTCGGGATGGCGCGCCATCAACATTGCCGCGGCAGCCGAGACGTGTGGTGCCGCCTGGCTGGTGCCGTCCTTCTTGGCCGTCGCGTTGACGCCGATCGACGACACGATCCCCTCGCCCGGCGCAAGGAGATCCGGCTTGGAACGGCCATCGGCGGTCGGACCCTTCGACGAGAAATACGACACGCCGGATCTGCCGGGCAGTGATCGATGGGTGGAGCCGACCGTGATCGCCTCGTCGGTGTTGCCAGGATCGGTGATCCCGACCATGCGGTAGCCGGAACCGGTTGTTGCAGAACTCGTCGCCTCGGCTGCGATCTCGAAACCGGCGTTGCCGGCCGCCGCCACCACCACCACGCCCGAGCGGACCAGGGCTCGGACCTCTTGACACACCGGCGTCCAGCCGCAGCTGTAGTCCTTCGGGTCGTACGGGATCGCCAGGCTGAGGTTCACTCCGTGCACCCGGCGTTTTGGCGCGATCTCGTTGCTCAGTCGGACGTAACGCAGCGCCATCAGGACACGCGATTCCGGACTCTCGTCCGAGCGGTCGAGCACACGCAGGTCCCACAGGTTGAGGGTGGGGCAGATCCCCCGGAACGAGTCGTCGGCGCCCGTCGCGGCCCCTGCGAGGATCCCGGCGACGTGCGTGCCATGCGCGGTCGGTGGACCCGGGTGTTTGGTGTCTCCCGGTGACCGGGGCGGGTCGATGCCGGCTTCGAGAAAGACCGTCTCGACGAAATCCCGGTCGCTCAATCCGTGGATCTGGGCCTTGTCCAGCCTGCAGAAGTCGACCGCTGCCGAGATCCGTGTGCGAAATACGGCCGAGCCGGTCTGCTCTGGCGTGGTGTCGACGAACGCCGGGTGGCGCGCCTGGATACCGGAGTCGATCACTGCCCACGTGATGTGCGAGCAGTCGATCGAGAAGAGGTCGCGTGCGGCGTCGGCTTTGATCGTCCGTTCGGACCGCACCACTGCAGCGCGCGCCCGCCGGTCGGTACTGATCGATTCGATCGTCGACGAGATCGACAAGCTCGCGCTCTGGCTCATCGCACTGCCGTTCAGATGTCCGGGCAGATTGCGTGCCGCCAAGCTCCGTTCCCACGGAACGTCCGGGTCGTAGCCCCAGAGGCGGGCGAGGAGTCGGGCGATCCACGACACCTTCTGGCTCACGTCGCCCGATGTGCTGGCGTCGTCCGGCTGCGGCTCGGAGTCGTCCGACCCGGTTCCGGTCAGCACCCGCCGCAGGCCCGGGGTCGCGATCGCCGTCAACGCCTTGACCACGGGCTCCCAGCTGGTTCCCGGCATCATCGCGATGATCAACTCGCGCAGATCGCACGAGACGAGGACCCACCGCCCCATGACGGTCGCCTTCGGATCGGGCTCCCGGTCCGGCGCGGCGTCGGCACCCGTCGGCGAACCGACGCCACCGGTGTTCGGGGGTTGGATGGTGCGGACGTTCTCTGCCGAACGGACGCGGGCCATCGGTGGGAGACCGGTGGTCTTCGCCGGGTCGACGTCAGCGGCCGCTAGTTGATCGAGGCGCTTGTTCAGCCGGCCGACGATCTCGCGTGCCACCCCGACCGACGTGGCCCGTTCGACGAGGACATCGACGCGAGCGTATGGACCCCACAATGCGAAGTGCTTCCACACCTCGAAGCGGACCGGACATTGGACGGCTTCGAGGCGGTCCGAACCGCTGAACAGCCGCTCGAATTCGCGAATCGGAATTCCACTCACGCCGTCGAGCCCATGGTCAGGTGTCGTCCGAGCCGTCGTCCTCTTCGATCTCGATCTCGGGAAGTGTGGCGCCGAGTTCGTCGACCGATGCCGGGCCGACGCCGCCACCGAGCCGCTTGCGTTTGAACGCGGCGAACAGTGGGGTTGCGCCTTGCTTCGAGACAAAACGATCCTTCGCGGACATGTTCGATTTGAAGGAGAAATTGGCCGACAGATCGCCGAGTTGAACTCCGCTGACGTCGACGCCGGCTTCGGCAACCAACTCGAACGACGAATCCCTGCCGGCGCTCGCCAAGAACGTCGCGCTATCGGCGCGAACGACTTGCGTGACGATCCGGTGGGAGAAGTCCCAGTTCCAATAGGAGCGGGCCGCCTTGACCGTGTCCCAGAACACTGGAACGGACGCGATCCGGTCGAAACGGACACCGCTCATGGCCAGCGCAAAGGCCGATTCGCCGGAGAGATCGATCCGGACGCCGGCTTCGGCGTCGATCAGATGCTTGAAGCCGCTTCCAGGTTCGCCCGCCAGCTTGATCTTCATCCCGAACCCGTGTTGCGAAGTCGGCGACCAGTTGTCGTCGGGTTGGGTGTCGGCGCTGATGTCCGGCTCGAACCCGATGTCGTCATACAGATTCGCAATCGGGATCCAGATGCCGTCGTCTTTCATGACGACATCGCCCAGTTGCAGAGGCACTCCCGGTGGATAGATCAGGTGTTTGCCCGTGTCTTTGCGAACCTGTTTCGTAATGTTCTTGGCGAATCCCATTGCGCCCTCCCATTCGGTGCTGGTCGAAACGATACATCACGTTGCGAGCCGCCGATAGAGGCTGAATTGACGGACGCCGTCGCCTGCAACACGGGTCTCGACGACCGCCCGCCGGCCCCTCCCGCCGGCAGACGGTCGTCGCTCCTCCCGATCAGTCGCCGCTGACGTTGGCGTACAACCCGCTGCGGATCAGTTCCGCTGACGGATTGCTCATCGCGCCGGCCCAGAAGGCCTTCCACTCCGCATCGGCGTTGGCGGCGTCGGAATACGCACCGTACGCGTCGAGGTCGGCGAACCCGATGGTGATCAGAATCGACACCGGATGGGCGCCGACGATCCTGCTCGAAGCAGGATGGGACGTACGCGTCGATGACCTTGATGACCCAACGGAGACGTTCACCGCTGATCTCCGCGTCGGCCGTGTGACGATCCAACACCGAGGAGGCATCGTGACCGGCATCTCCGTGGGGTGAAGAACCGCGAGCGAGGCGGTCGTCGCTCACGATCTGATACATGTATCAGATCCTGATTTGGCGGCTGGAAGAGCGCCGAAACGGGGTGTCCCATTCGAAGGTGTCAGCGGGTCGTTTCACGATTTCGGACGATTTCGATGTATCACGGATGTATCAGTTCGGGGAGCACCGGGCTGCGTCGGCCTGTCCAGGCTGTGTCGCTTTGTGCGGGCATCACCCCTGCTAGATCACTACGTTCCGACACAAACCGGTACGGAACGACACACCCCGATATGCCCGATTGACAGATTTGGGAGCAGGAGGCCGGGAGTTCGAATCTCCCCACCCCGACCAGTGGTGCCGGGCGCCGGCGACTTTCGCCTGACCCCGATTCGATCGGTTGTATCGCCGATGTATCAGATCGTCGCGTTGCTTGGATCGGCGGTCGCGGTCTGAGCGGTTGGGCTGGGAGTGGGCATCAGGTCAGCCGGGCGGTGGCAAGGACTTGTGGGCCAGAGCTACGTTCGGCTCATGGCTCAGCAACGCAAGCTGGTGACCGTCGAGGAGCTTGACTCGATGACGCCAGCTGAACGTGAGACCGTTTTCGCCGAGCGCATCGTTGGGAATCTCGACGACCTGCCCGCCGACGTTCGTGAGCGGTTCATGGAGAACGGTCGCCGACTGTCCCTTGAGACGCACCCCTCGGCAGATTGATCGAGCGGCGACAAATTCGGGTCACCGACAGTTCTTCGGAATCCCTGCACGAGATGCCGATCCGTTGCCGTCCTGAGTGTTAGCGTATACACTAACACTCATGTTGATCTCTGCGTTTGTTCGCACTGAACGGGAAGCGCTTGGTCTGTCGATGCGCGACCTCGCCGCGCTCGCAGGCATTTCGTATCCGACGATCTCGCGGATCGAGAATGGGCACGAAGACCCGCGTTGGGACACGTTGACGAAGATCGCGGCTGCGCTCGGCAAAGCGCTTGCGCCCACGTTCGAGACAGAGTCGATCCTGCGGCTTGCCGACATCGACGTCGATGACACCACGGGCGAGCCGGATTGGACCAGGCTGCGATCGTTCGCGGACCAGATCACGTTGCATCCCGAGTGGACCGCGGCAGCGATCGCAGACGCCCCATCACCGGGTTCGCCGTTCATGTCGAATCTGCTCGCAGCGATCGCAGAGAAGCTCGCAGACGACGCGAGCATCCAGCGGCCGGGCTGGACGAAACAGACTGCACCGCTTGAGTCGCCGTGGGAGGCGCCGGCGACGCCGCGGCGACGGGCCGAGAACGCGGAGAACACGCCGGCTCAGTTTGCGGCGCGCCGGATTACATTGCCGGAGCGGACGATCTGGCGTGATCGAGAACTGATCCCGACATGACGTTGCTCGACGGCGAAGCGATCAAGGCGCTCATCGTCGAGGTCGCTGCCGAGCTCGACGATCAGGCGCAGCGCACGATCATCGTGGTCGGCGGGTCGCTGCTCGCATGGCACGATCTCCGAGACGCGACCGAGGACGTCGACTCGATTCGTCCTCTCGACGACGCGCTGCGCGAAGCGGCCAAGACGGTCGCAGCGCGTCACGGTCTGGCGGCCAACTGGTTGAACGATCACGCTGCTCCGTGGGCGCCGGCCACGCTCGACATGGATGTGTGTGAGGTGCTGTTCGAGCACGGCAAGTTGCACGTGCTGGGTCTGCCGCTGCGCGACATCTTCCTGATGAAACTCAACCGTGGCGATCCGCCGGACCTGGTCGACATGCGATCGGTCTGGCCGCTGGTGTGCGACGAGTTCGCGTCGGTTGTAGAGGTGATGGCGGCGTACTACGCAGCGTTCCCGAACGAAGATCCTGAAGACGACCCGCATCTCGGAGACCTCGTCGTCGCCGAAGCTTGCGAAGGGCGGATTCGATCTCGCGTTGGAGTGAACGTTTCGTCGCCGCCAAAAGCTGTTCACCGTGTGAACGTCGCAGGCGATGCATCACGGATGTATCAGTTCGGGGAGCACTGGGCTGTGTCGGCCTGTCCGTCTTGTGCTGATCCGTGCGCCCATCACCCCAGCTGAATCGATACATTTCGACACCTACCAACACAGACCGACACACCCCGATATGCCTGTCTTTCCGTTTTGGGAGCAGGAGGCCGGGAGTTCGAATCTCCCCACCCCGACCACATCTACCAGGAGTCGTCAGTGCCGCTGCGGACACGCCTCGGCCTACGCGGTGGCTTGGTCGCGGTGGACGAGGTGGTTGACGCGGTCTTTGAGGCTCAGGCTCGTCCTCACCATCGCGGCCACGGATCTCGAAGTAGATGCGCTTGGCGGAGCCGACCGGCGGTGTCGCGACGAGCGCGCCCGGGATCCCACCCGCGGCCCCTATGAGCACGGCGAGCATCGAGACCGGTGGTGAGGAACTTGAATAGGTTGAAGGACGAGTTCGTGGCCCAGAAGGCCAAGATCCTCGGCAACAGCCCGTGGCCCCTCAATTGCGGCGATCGCATTCCGGTCAACCAGCAGCCCGCATCGGTGAGGCCGGCGTCCTTGATCAACCTCGAGTTGCGGCATGCCCGTACGAACGGAGTCGACCGCCGTGACAGCCGCACCGCGCCCTGGGGTTTCGAGGGCATCGCTGATCAGTGGCAGAGTTTGACCATGTTGCCGCGAACCGTCACCCAACTTCCGGAGCACATCTACCCGTCCGACGAGTGGTGCATGCGCGAAGCTCGATTCTCAGCGGATCACGCCGAGCGAGCGGAAACGTTCTTCGCGCTGGCGAACGGCTACCTCGGTGTTCGCGGCACCTTCGAGGAGGGTCGTCCTGCGTTGTCGCCCGGCACGTTCGTGAACGGCTTCCACGAGACGTGGCCCATCAAGCACGCCGAGGACGCCTACGGGCTGGCGCGCACCGGGCAGACGATCGTCAACGTTCCCGACGCAACGGTGATCAAGCTGTTGGTGGACGACGAGCCGCTGTTCCTGCCGGTCGCTCGCTTTCAGTCGTATGAGCGGTTGCTCGACATGCGCACCGGGGTCCTGTCGCGTGAGTTCGTCTGGTCGTCGCCGGCGGGACGGCACATCAGGGTTCGCACCGAACGGCTCGTGTCCTTCGAGTGGCGACACCTGCTCGCAATGCGGTTCGAGGTGACCGCGCTCGCCCACGACACCCCGATCGTCATCTCATCGGCGGTGATCAATCACCAGGACGCTGCCCAGTCCGACGACATGAGCGAGGCGCTCGACCCGCGGCAATCGCCCGTCTTCTCCGAGCGCGCGCTCAACTCGCGCGTCGTCGAACGCGACGGTTTGCGTTTGCTGCTCGGCTACCAGACGACCAACAGCGCCATGTCGCTCGGGCTCGGCGTGGATCACCTGGTCGAGACCGAGAACACCTTCCGGACCGACGTGACCGTCGACGGCGACGAGAGCACGGTCGCCATCGTCGTGGACGCTCGCCCGGGCGTGCCGGTGACACTCACCAAGTACGCGTCGTACCACACGTCGCGGGCGGAGTCGGCAGCCGAGTTGACCCAGCGGGCGACGCGCACGCTCGTCCGAGCGCGTGACGTCGGGTTCGACGAAGTGCGGGCCCGGCAACGAGACCATCTCGACCGGTTCTGGGACCGCGCGGACATCCGCGCGTCGCTCGTCCGGAACGATGACGGGCGGCTCCAACAGGCGGTGCGCTGGAACCTCTTCCAGCTCGCCCAGGCGACGTGGCGGGCCGAGGGTGCCGGCATCCCCGCGAAGGGGCTCACCGGTCAGGCCTACGAGGGTCACTACTTCTGGGACACCGAGGTATACGTCCTGCCGTTCCTCGCGTACACGCAGCCGCGGATCGCACGCAACCTGCTGCGCTTCCGCCACTCGATGCTGGATCACGCTCGCGACCGGGCGCGAATGGTCAGCGAGGACGGAGCGCTCTTCCCGTGGCGAACGATCAACGGTGAGGAGGCGTCGGCGTACTACCAGGCGGGGACGGCGCAGTATCACATCAACGCTGACATCGCGCTCGCGATCCGCAAGTACGTCGACGTGCGCGGCGATGTCGGCATCCTCCGCGAGGTCGGCGCAGAGATCCTCGTCGAGACCGCCCGGCTCTGGGCCAGCCTCGGCTTCTACGGTGACGACGGGTACTTCCACCTCCACTCTGTGACCGGTCCGGACGAGTACACGACGGTCGTCAACGACAACACGTACACCAACCTGATGGCTCGGCTGAACTTGAACTACGCAGTGTCGACGATCCGTCGGCTCGAGCGCGAGCTGCCCGGGGCGTACGACGCGATCGTCGCCGAGATGGGACTTCTCCCGAGCGAGGTGGACGGGTGGCAGCGGGCCGCCGAGGCGATGTTCGTCCCCTACGACGACGCGCTGGGCATCCACCCCCAGGACGACAGCTTCCTGCAACGCGAGCGCTTGGACCTCCGCGCCGTGCCGCCCGACAAGTTCCCGCTCCTGCTCCACTTCCACCCACTCGTCATCGTCCGCCACCAGGTGATCAAGCAGGCCGACATCGTGCTCGCGATGCTGCTGCTCGGCAACGAGTTCGGGCTGGAGCAGAAGCGGCGAAACTTCGAGTACTACGACGAGGTGACCACCGGCGACTCCTCGCTTTCGGCGGCCGTGCAGAGCATCGTCGCAGCCGAGATCGGCAACATGAGCAAGGCCGTCGAGTACTTCATCTACGCCCTGATGATGGACCTCGGTGACGTCGCCGGCAACGTGTCAGACGGCGTCCACATCGCGTCGGCGGGCGGGGTCTGGATGGCGCTGGTATTCGGCTTCGGAGGCGTCCGCGACTTCGATGGCCGGCTCTCCATCGACCCGCGTTTGCCCCCCGCCGCAGCGGTGCTCGAGTTCCCGCTCCGCTTCCAGGATCGTCAGCTGCGCATCACGCTCGAACCCGGCGAGGAGCGCTACCTGCTCGTGGAAGGCGATCCGATCGAGGTCGAGATCCGGGGGGAGCCTCACCTCCTGTCCCAAGGCGAGCCACTCGTGCTGCCCGCCGCCAGCCCGGACGGCGTCCGGTTCACTGACGGATGATCGATTTGAGCGACATGGATCCGACGGTCGACGATCTTGGTCTGCTGCGGACGTTCGAGCTGGTCGTGCCGTTCAACGAGGGCGAGCGCTTGTTCCCGGCCTCGATCGACGAGTAGGAGAATCGAGCGCGCTGGAGAACACCTCCACGAGCTCGCCGCTCGCAGTGTTGTCCCGTCCGTTCTGTGCACCCATCACCCCAGATAGATTGACACATTCGGACGCGAACCCGCACAGACCGACACACCCCGTCGTGCTTTGAAGGTTTATGACGCCAGCAACAGCGGCTCACCCTTCGTGTCCGTGACGTCACTCGGGTCGACGCCGAGAACGGATCCTGCGACTCCACCGAGGTAGCGACGGAAGTCGGTTGTCGGAATGAAGTTGCCTTCCTCATCGAAGCGACTGTGATGAACCGCATGCTGGACCGAGTGGAATGCGGCGCGGCGCGTCAACGCCAGTTCTCCGCCGACGCTTCGCATGAACTTCGCAGCCCGCTGTCGACGATTCGTGCCGCAGCTGAGATGATCGGGAGAGCGCCGACCGGGCCGCGGACCAGCTCTCTCGCCGACGACATCACCGCCGAGGCGGACCGGATGGACGAGCTGATCGGCGGCCTGCTGAGCCTGTCGAGAATGGACGAATCGCGATTCGGTATGGAATCCAATCCGCTCGACCTCGCCGACCTCGTGCGACGGGAGGTCCGCGACATGCGGCGGGACTCGATCGAGGTTCGTGCGCCGGATGCCGTCCTTGTCGACGGCAACGCGAACCTGCTGCGCCAGGTCGTCCGCAACCTCATCGACGACGCCGATCGTCATGCCGATCACCGTGTCGTGGTCAGCCTGGCTCGTGATGTCGACGAGGTGGAGTTATCGGTGGAAGACGACGGACGTGGTATCGCGGAATTGGATCGGGAACGAATCTTCGATCGGTTCGTACGACTCGGCGAAGCACGGGGCCGCGACGTCGGCGGCTTCGGGTTGGGACTTGCCGTCGTTCGTTCGATCGTCGACCGGCACGCCGGCACGATCTTTGCGAACCGCTCGGAGGAATTGGGTGGGGCGCAATTGGTGGTCAGGCTTCCGGCGAGCCGTGAAATCTCCGCACCGTGAACGTCGAATTCACCGGCTTCCCATGGAGGCGGAGGAGATAGGGCGGGCAAGGTGACCGAACCAGACCCGATAGACGAAGCGAAGGACGACTATTTCATGTACCTCGATGACAGTCCCGAGCTGCTCGAGCGGAGTCGCAACTAGCCCCGACGCAGCACTCAGTGCAGCGCACGAGCTGCAGCCGAGTGCCTGCCGGTGCAGCGCAGAGCAGCACACCGGGTCGAGGAATCGAGCTTCGATCGCACGAGCTGCCGTCGATCACCCCAGCATGCAGTCGGCTGCAGCCTCCGTCTCGTACTTTGGGAGCAGGAGGCCGGGAGTTCGAATCTCCCCACCCCGACCAGTGGTGCCGGGCGCCGGCGACTTTCGCCTGACCCCGATTCGATCGGTTGTATCGCCGATGTATCAGATCGTCGCGTTGCTTGGATCGGCGGTCGCGGTCTGAGCGGTTGGGCTGGGAGTGGGCATCAGGTCAGCCGGGCGGTGGCAAGGACTTGTGGGCCAGAGCTACGTTCGGCTCATGGCTCAGCAACGCAAGCTGGTGACCGTCGAGGAGCTTGACTCGATGACGCCAGCTGAACGTGAGACCGTTTTCGCCGAGCGCATCGTTGGGAATCTCGACGACCTGCCCGCCGACGTTCGTGAGCGGTTCATGGAGAACGGTCGCCGACTGTCCCTTGAGACGCACCCCTCGGCAGATTGATCGAGCGGCGACAAATTCGGGTCACCGACAGTTCTTCGGAATCCCTGCACGAGATGCCGATCCGTTGCCGTCCTGAGTGTTAGCGTATACACTAACACTCATGTTGATCTCTGCGTTTGTTCGCACTGAACGGGAAGCGCTTGGTCTGTCGATGCGCGACCTCGCCGCGCTCGCAGGCATTTCGTATCCGACGATCTCGCGGATCGAGAATGGGCACGAAGACCCGCGTTGGGACACGTTGACGAAGATCGCGGCTGCGCTCGGCAAAGCGCTTGCGCCCACGTTCGAGACAGAGTCGATCCTGCGGCTTGCCGACATCGACGTCGATGACACCACGGGCGAGCCGGATTGGACCAGGCTGCGATCGTTCGCGGACCAGATCACGTTGCATCCCGAGTGGACCGCGGCAGCGATCGCAGACGCCCCATCACCGGGTTCGCCGTTCATGTCGAATCTGCTCGCAGCGATCGCAGAGAAGCTCGCAGACGACGCGAGCATCCAGCGGCCGGGCTGGACGAAACAGACTGCACCGCTTGAGTCGCCGTGGGAGGCGCCGGCGACGCCGCGGCGACGGGCCGAGAACGCGGACGAACACGCCGGCTCAGTTTGCGGCGCGCCGGATTACATTGCCGGAGCGGACGATCTGGCGTGATCGAGAACTGATCCCGACATGACGTTGCTCGACGGCGAAGCGATCAAGGCGCTCATCGTCGAGGTCGCTGCCGAGCTCGACGATCAGGCGCAGCGCACGATCATCGTGGTCGGCGGGTCGCTGCTCGCATGGCACGATCTCCGAGCACGCGACCGAGGACGTCGACTCGATTCGTCCTCTCGACGACGCGCTGCGCGAAGCGGCCAAGACGGTCGCAGCGCGTCACGGTCTGGCGGCCAACTGGTTGAACGATCACGCTGCTCCGTGGGCGCCGGCCACGCTCGACATGGATGTGTGTGAGGTGCTGTTCGAGCACGGCAAGTTGCACGTGCTGGGTCTGCCGCTGCCGCGACATCTTCCTGATGAAACTCAACCGTGGCGATCCGCCGGACCTGGTCGACATGCGATCGGTCTGGCCGCTGGTGTGCGACGAGTTCGCGTCGGTTGTAGAGGTGATGGCGGCGTACTACGCAGCGTTCCCGAACGAAGATCCTGAGGACGACCCGCATCTCGGAGACCTTGTCGTCGCCGAAGCTTGCGAAGGGCGGATTCGATCTCGCGTTGGAGTGAACGTTTCGTCGCCGCCAAAAGCTGTTCACCGTGTGAACGTCGCAGGCGATGCATCACGGATGTATCAGTTCGGGGAGCACTGGGCTGTGTCGGCCTGTCCGTCTTGTGCTGATCCGTGCGCCCATCACCCCAGCTGAATCGATACATTTCGACACCTACCAACACAGACCGACACGTGCCGATATGCCTGTCTTTCCGTTTTGGGAGCAGGAGGCCGGGAGTTCGAATCTCCCCACCGTGCGCAAGAGTCGTTCTCGGAGGCCGTAGGGGTCTCGTGGGGGGTCTATCGGGACGGGTTCGGGGTGTTCGGAGGCGGTGGAGATGTGCAGGCCGATGGCATCGGGTCGAGCCGGTCGGGTTACGTCGTGTGATGCCTCGGCGCGTCGGCATCGGTCGATCGGTGCTCATTTCTTGGTGTTGTGGGCCTCGCGGTCGGCGTGAAGATCGCGCTCGACTTCGTCGTCGACAATCGTCATCTTGCGCTCGGCTGGATCGGTGAACCCGCTCGCGGCCAGCGGCTTCAAACCTGATGGCGGGGCCACAGCCCACATGCTCATCGAACACCGGGCTTTGGGCGCCACGCACGTCGTCGTGCCATGCTGTGCCCAGCACCAAGACGAACGTAGGAGGACCCATGGCAAAACGATCGCTCATCGCCCTGTGTACGACGGGCCTGTTGCTGTTCACTGCGTGCGGCGACGACAACAGCAGCGGCAGTGCGGAGGAGTTCTGTTCGGTGCTGGTTGAGACGCAGGACATCGAGTTCGAGGGTGCCGACGACGCTGGTGAGGTCGTGAGTGACTTGCAGCGCCTCGTGGACGCGGCGCCCAGCGAGATCAAAGACGACGTGAAGCTCGTGGTGGACGCGTTCACCGCGCTGAGCGAGATTGACCCCCTCGAAGCATCACCGGAGGAGGTCGCCGAGCTCGACGAGCAGTTCGCCGGAACCGAGGCCGCCGGTGATCGAATCGAGGCGTGGGCGCTGGAGAACTGCGAGAACCTGCCGGAGGACGTGTTCCAGTCCTGACCGGGTCGTCGCGCTGTCAGCGACGAGAACCAACACTGGTCTCGTTGTCGCTCGAAGCACGGATATCGACGGTCGTCCGCAGATCCGCCCGCTCCTGACAGGCACCTACGATCGGTGGCACCCGGCGAGCGAGAACACGGGGGGTGCGCGATGATCTCGACCGCTACGTTTCCACGGATTCCACCTGACGGGGAACTCAGACCGGCGGCGGGATCACGTGAGCGTCCATCAGGACCTCGGTCGCCCGGCGCGCCTCGGAGATCGTCCGGCGAGCGTCGCGGACCAACTCCTCCTCGGTCTTGGTGACCGCCGCCAAGCCCTGTCGTTGGGCGGTCAGCGCGGTCGCTGCCGCCACCAGTGGTACGACCTCCCATTCGGTCATCGTCGGGAGCAGGCCGTGTTCGACACCGCGCTCGCGGGCGAACCGGGCCAGGACGTCGGCTGCGGCCAGGGCCATCTCGTCGGTGATCGATCGGGCGCTGGACGTCGAGCACGCCCCGAAAGATGCCGGGGAAGGCAAGGGAGTTGTTGACCTGGTTCGGGAAGTCCGAACGGCCGGTCCCCACCACCCGCGCCCCGGCCTTCGTGGCGACCTCCGGCCAGATCTCCGGCACCGGGTTGGCACAGGCGAACACGACAGGGTCGCTCGCCATCGCAGCGATCCATTCGGGTCGGATCGTGTCGGGACCGGGCTCGGAGAACGCGAGGCAGACGTCGGAGTGGGCCAGCGCCTCCGCGATGCCACCCGTGGCGCCCCGCGCGTTGGTGGTCTGACAGACTCGCCACTTGTCCGGATACTCGCGCTGGCGCTGCTCGAGGTCTGTCCGCCCGGGGTGCAGCGTTCCACCGCGGTCGCAGGCGACGACGCGGGCGGGGTCGACACCGGCGGCGACGAGGAGTCGCAGCGTGGCAACGTTGGCGGCGCCGATGCCCACGAGCGTGATGTCGACGTCGTGCAGGGCCTTGTCCACGACCTCGAGCGCGTTGGTGAGCGCGGCGACGACGACGGTGGCCGTGCCTTGCTGGTCGTCGTGCCACACCGGTATCCGCAGGGTCGATCGGAGCCGGTCGAGCGCCTCGAAGCAACCGGGCTGCGCGATGTCCTCCAGATTGATGCCACCAAAGGAGGGCTGGAGGTGTTGGACCAGGGCAACCAATTCGTCGATCGTCGACGTTTCGACACAGATCGGGACCGCATCGACACCGCCGAGGTACTTGAAGAGCAGGGCCTTGCCCTCCATCACGGGCAGGCCGGCCTCGGGACCGATGTCACCAAGTCCGAGGACACGGGAACCGTCGGAGACGATGGCGATCGAGTTCGCCTTGTTGGTGTGCTCGAAGACGAGATCAGGGTCGTCAGCGATGGCGCGGCTCGCGGCCGCGACGCCCGGCGTGTACCAGAGGGCGAAGTCGCGAAGCTCACGAATCGGAACCTTGGGAACAACCTGCACCTTGCCTCGATAGAACGAGTGCAGGCGCAGCGACTCGACCGACGGATCACCCTCACGCTGCGCACTCGGCTGCGACGTCATCGGTCGGGCCTGTCGACCGCGACCAGCGCGTCGGCGAAGTACATCGGACAACCTTCGGGCTCGGTGGCATCGATGTCGTGGGCGACGCCGACCGGGATATGGATGTTCGACTCGGGGTCGAGCCAGCGGCCGAGCACGATTGCGCGGGATTGCTTCATGATGTCAGCGTCCGCCTCGACGTCAGCGTCTGCCAGAGTCAAAAGGACCATCGATCGGCGCGCCTCTCGCCCGACTCGGCGAGTGGGTCATCCCGTGAAGGCCCCAGGATCAGTGCCACCAACCCACGCCACCACCAGCTGCAGCCCGGTTCCTCGTACCCGGCGTCGAGCCAGCCGCCAACGCAACGAACACACCATGACGTCAATGATGACCAAACCGCTGACCCTCGAACACTCCACACCCAGGCCGCTTCGTGCCGGTCACCACCACAAGCCCGATCTCGAGCGGTCGAAGGCCGGGAGTCGGTTGAGCGGCGCTGTGTGTTGCCGGGCCTCGTTCGAGTTCGTACGCCTCGGTCGTCAGCACCCGGTGGCGTCGCGAAGTCGCTGATCGGCAGCGAGTCGCACGAGATGGCGATGCAGCGCATCTCGCAACAGCTCGGAGCGGTCGACGCCAAGCGCTTCCGCCCACTGCTGTGTACGAATGGCCTCCTCGTCGTCCACACGAAAGCTGAACATCGTCATACGGCAATGCTGCGGCGTATGACATATCCCGATCACGGATTGGAACTGCGGGCCACCGATCGCTGCAATCGGCACGGGGAGATCACACAACGGCTCGGACCGTACGATCGTCGGCATGGTGGAACGCAGCGAGTGGACGAGGATCATCGAGGAGGATCCGCAGCACTCGCATCGGTACATCCAACGGTTCCGAAACCTCGCCACCGACGGTGTTGATCTCGGTGGAGAAGCGCGGCTGATCGACGCGATGGTCCCACGCGGCGCGCGCATCCTGGACGCTGGTTGTGGTCCTGGTCGGGTGGGCGCGATCTTGGCTGACCAGGGACATCACGTGATTGGCGTCGACGGTGATGCGACGTTGATCGCAGCCGCACGGGAAGACCATCCGGGGACGACCTGGATCGTCGGCGATCTCGCAGAACTCGACCTCCCCTCGGGCGGGATCGTCGAACCGTTCGATGCGATCGTGTGTGCCGGGAATGTGATGACCTTCGTCGCAGCAAGCACCCGACGCCTCGTGCTCGAACGGCTGCATGCGCATCTCGCGGACGGCGGACGCCTCGTGACCGGCTTCGGCAGCGGCCGCGGCTACGACTTCGACGACTTCCTCGCCGACGCTGCAGCGGCTCGACTCCTGGTCGATCTCCGTGCGTCGACCTGGGACCTCCGGCGCTTCACTGAGGATTCCGACTTCCTCGTGGCCGTGCTGTCTCGGATGTAGGCAGGTCTGCTGTCCGGCAACCCACGGCGCTCTCGGCTCGGCCGTCGACACCGACATCTACGAAGTTTCGACTTCCGACTCGCTCGCCCGGCGAATGGTCGATTTCCTGATGCGGTCGGTCATCCGGTCGACGTAGATGTCGCGCAACGATTCGATGGCCCACCGTGCATCGGCCGCCACACGCCGTCGGTCCGCGGCCTTGGGCGTGACTTCATCCGGTGCGTCCACGACGCAGTCGACCGATGGCTCGAGACCGTGCGACATACTGGGCCCATGATTCACGAACGTGCCGGCTCGCCCGCCACCCCAATCGATCTCGTCGACATCGCGCACCTCGTGTCGGCCTATTACACCGGCGAGCCCGACGCCGGCGACATCGCGCAGCGGGTGGCGTTCGGAACCTCTGGACACCGCGGGTCGAGCCTCACCGGGTCGTTCAACGAGGCCCACATCGCCGCAACCACGCAGGCGATCTGTGAGTACCGCACGATGCAGTCGATCGACGGTCCGCTGTTCCTCGGGCGCGACACCCACGCGCTGTCGGAGCCCGCGTGGGTGACCGCGCTCGAGGTGCTCGCAGCCAACGATGTGACCGTGCTGGTCGACACCGACGACCGGTACACCCCGACCCCGGCCATCTCCCACGCAATCCTGCGCCACAACGGCGGCCGCACCACCGGTACCGCACTCGCCGACGGCATCGTCGTCACCCCGTCGCACAACCCGCCGAAGGACGGCGGATTCAAATACAACCCGCCCCACGGCGGCCCGGCCGACACCGACGCCACCGGATGGATCGCGACCCGAGCCAACGAACTCCTCGCCGCGGGCAACCGGGGCGTCAAGCGCGTCTCGGTGGCCCGGGCGCTCGCCGCCGACAGCACCCATCACTACGACTATTGCGGGATCTACGTCGACGACCTGCCGTCGGTCCTCGACCTCGACGCCGTCCGTCGCGTCGGCGTGCGCATCGGCGCCGACCCGCTCGGAGGGGCGAGCGTCGACTACTGGAGCCGCCTTGCGGACACCCACGACCTCGACCTCACCGTGGTCAACCCGCTCGTCGACCCGACGTGGCGATTCATGACGTTGGACTGGGACGGCGCCATCCGGATGGACTGCTCGTCGCCCCATGCGATGGCATCGTTGATCGACGTCCGCGACCGTTACCAGATCGCCACCGGCAACGATGCCGACGCCGATCGCCACGGCATCGTCACCCCCGACGGCGGTCTGATGAACCCCAACCACTTCCTCGCCGTCGCGATCGACTACGTGTTCTCCCATCGCGCCGAATGGCCGTCGACCGCGGCGATCGGCAAGACGCTCGTGTCGTCGTCGATGATCGACCGTGTGGCCGAGGGCCTCGGTCGGACCCTGGTCGAGGTGCCGGTCGGCTTCAAGTGGTTCGTCCCGGGTCTCCTCGACGGTTCGATCGGCTTCGGCGGGGAGGAGTCGGCCGGCGCGTCGTTCCTCCGCCGCGACGGCACGGTATGGACCACCGACAAGGACGGCATCCTGCTCGCACTGCTCGCGTCCGAGATCCTGGCTGTGACCGGGTCGAGCCCGAGTGAGCGATACCGGGAACTCACCGCCGCGCACGGCGATCCGACGTACGAGCGCATCGACGCGCCGGCGACTCGCGAGGAGAAGGCTGCGCTCGGTGCGATGACACCGGATCAGGTCCCGCCCGGCGAACTCGCAGGCGAGCCCATCACGGCGGTACTGACCGAGGCGCCCGGCAACGGCGCACCGATCGGCGGGCTGAAGGTGACCACGGAGTCGGCGTGGTTCGCAGCGCGGCCGTCCGGCACCGAGGACGTCTACAAGATCTACGCCGAGAGCTTCAGCGGCCCGGCCCACCTCCGCGAACTGCAGGGCGAGGCCCGCGCCCTGGTCACCTCGGTGCTCTCGCCCCAAGGCTGAGCCGCTCGATCGCGACGGCGTTGCTGCCACCTGTCAGCTTCGCACCGCCGGGATGATCGAGTTGCTCAGCAGGTCGAACCGAGCGTTTCCGTCGACCACGCAGCGCCGGAGGTGCTCGCCGGCCCGCACCTCGCCGCCGGTCAGCACGAGGCACTGCTCGGCGGTTCCGTCGACCGACGCTCCAGGCTCGACGACGGTTCTGCCCCCGCTCTCGACAAGATTCGCTGCCAGCAGGTTGGCCGGCGTCCCGCCGTCGATCGCCAGACCGGTGAACGGCACGAGGTCGACCTCACCGTCGGCCAGTTGCTGCTTCCACAGGTCGCGATACAGATCTTCGGTATCGGACCCGATCCTGGCAAGGGTGGCCCGGTCCATCGTCGAGAGCCCGACGAACCGCCACAGACCGTCGAAATCAGGCGACGCACGGTCGGGCGTGACCAGCAGACGTGTCGATGCCCGGTCACGTCCGTCGATGAAGTCGGCCACGTCACCGAAGAGCACCGAGTCCGCGTTGAGCGCCACCACGTCACGGTCGCCGATCCACTCCCGCATGTTGTACAGCCCGCCCGCCGTACCGAGCGGTTCGGATCCCTCTTGGAACACCACCACGCCGGGCGGCCCGTGCGTGGCAAACCAGTCGGGGTGCCCACTGACGTTCAACGCGATCTCGTCGACGAAGGGACGTACCAGATCGACCGCCCGATCGAGCAGGCTCCGCGACCCGACCGGAAACGACGCCTTCGGTCGGGTGTCGGAGAACGGCGCCAACCGGGTGCCCCGTCCGGCCGAGAGAACCACGCCGCACACGCCCATTCCGATGACCATAGCGAGGGCAGAACGCTTGCGAATAGCTCCTCCATCTCAACCAAGATCTCGTTCACCGAGACACGTGGGGGCCCGATGAAGCTCTCTGCGAACTTCGAAGCTCTCTGCGAACTTCCCCATCGTCGACTGGAACCAGGCGCTGGACCGGAGCACTTCGTCCGACGCTGCCTGGGCCCGTGGCCATTCACTGTCACCGTGGGTGGCTGAAGGCACCGACAACGTCGCCGCGTTCGATGATGTCGTTGCGGGGACGGTTCCGACGCGGTCTACGCCCGTCGTGATCCGATGATCAGATACAGACCTTGGTCCCTTGCTCGGCGCCGCGCCAGTACGGCACCGTCGACAAGCATGGGGAGCAGCGCGTCGGAAGGGAGTCGAGGAGGCGGTCTTCAGAATGATGGCGTTCGTCTTGATCTGTATTGGATCCCCCTCGGAGCGGGCGATCGTGCCGGTCAGGGCGTCGTGCGGTTCTTCGGCAGTCTCTTCGAGGCGCTCGCCGCCTTGTGGCAGCGGCGTCGTCGGTGCGACTTGTTTCATGCGGCTCTCGTGGCAACGACCGCAGAGGGAGTGACGGTGTCGGTCGAGATGGCGCCCGAACCGGATAACAACGGTCGTGCCGAACGCGGAGTTGTCGCGGAAGGAGCCGTCGGATCAAAGTGGCTCGGGCGACTGCGCATCTTCAGATACGAGATCCGCCGATGGGATGACGGCGTGATCCCCGACCTGACCTTCGCGGTCGCCAGTCCCGTCCGAATCACGGACGACCCAATGATCGTTGACCACGTCCTCGGCCTGCTCCCACACGTCCCCACCCCGGTCTGGGGCCGAGATGAGCTCGAGACAGGCGAGATGTGGAACTCCAACTCGGTGGTCTCCTGGACGCTCACGCAGTCCAGACTCGACCAAGTCGCCGGCGAACCTCCGCTCGGCGGCCGAGCACCGGGATGGGCGGCAGGAGTCGAGGCGGCGCAGCGACACAGGCTGAGCGATGCATGACCGTTGCTTCGAGCGGTCGTCAGGCGGCGCAGGAAGCAGATCGTGTTGCCCCGCAGCAGGTCAGATGGATCGGTCGGGGTCGGTGTCGGACTCAGGGTGACCGCCGGGCCGCCCGGCGGAGGTCGCCGGCCCGAAGACGTTGCGCTCGAGTTCGCCGAGGATGCGCTCGATCGGGGTCGGAAGCACGCGCATCGGCCCGCGGAAAGGGTCGCTGATGCTCACGATCAACGCGAGGTCCAAGGCGATCAACACGATGAGTCCGCCGATGATGATCGCCCCCCAGTCGTCGAGGCCAACGGCCACCGCGATCGCGTTGAGGCACAAGACCACACCGCTGACGAAGGCCAGGAGGAACAGCGGCGCGGGCAATCCGTGACCCGACAGGTTCAGCCGATCGCGACGCGACACCGCCACCCCTTCGGCAGCAGCCAGCAGGTCGGCGGTCACTGCGGTGGCCGTCCCTGGAGTGGTCGCGTCGGCCCGCACGTCGCGTTCGAGCCGGGACAAGGCGTCAGCGGCTCGAGGGGATCCGGCGTGTTCATGTCGCAGCGTGTCCCACTCCGCATCGAGCACCGCTCGCAGGTAGTCCACGAGCAACGACCGGACGCGTCGACCGTCGATGCCGGGTGATTGACTGGCGAGCGCGAGGCGGATGCAGGCGTCGGCCTCCTTGCCCACGACCTCTTCGGCGCTGCGGCTTCGGTTCCACTGATTCGTGATCACGAACGCTGTGAGCAATGCGAAGAGCACGCCCACAGCAGGTACGAGCTGCCCGGCGGTGTCGGCCAGGGCGGGCTGGTCGGCGTCTTCGACGACAGCATCGAGCACCACCCCGACGAGCACGGTCCATCCGACGAACCAGGCCAAGAAACCGCCGAACAGCGCTGGTGAGGACCATCCCGAGAGCCCGGACAGCCAGGCCTCGAACCGGGCCCACAACCACCACTTCTGTCTCGTTGCCTTCACTCGGGTGCCCTCGTCACGTGAACCTGCCGCCAGCCGACGATCCCATCTCTCGGATTGCGGGTGCGCCAGATCGGCTGCCCGATCAGCCTAGGTGGACGGCCCGGGCTCCTCCGCGCTCGTGAGCCGATGCGCTGGGAGCTGAGCGACGAGGTTCTCGAGGATGCCCAGTCCGATCGTCATCTTGCGGAAGAACGAAGCCCTGTGTGGAATCAGCGTGAAGCGGGGGTGAACCTCCCACAACGCACGCAGGCGGCTGTCGACGTCGGTGGCCTCCTGCTGGGTTTCGGTGCGGTAGCGGTTCTCGCTGTCGAAGCCATGGCCGCCCATCGCAGCTGTTTCGAAGAAGATGACTGCGTCGTACCGGCTGAGTTCGGTCGCATGTGACGATCCGACGCTGTCGAAGAAACCGTCGGCGCCTTCGGGCCAGTAGGCGCCACCATCGACGGTACCACGGTCACACAACAGCAGGCGATCGGGGAATTGTCCAGCGCGGATGTCTTCGAGACCGTGTTGCACCTCGAAGATTGCGCGCTGAGCGCTGCGTTGGGCATCAGGCTCTTCCGGACGCGGGAAGCCGCCGGAGAAAAGCATCGTGGCCGCCTCGGGGACGAGCGTGACCCGGTCACCGATCTCTCGTCGGAACAGGTCGGCCGCCGTGGTCTTTCCGCCGCCGGGTCCGCCGGTCAGCACAACGCGAAATGGGCTCACAGAGCGAGCTGGATCGTTGAGGGTCATTGCGTCGGTGCGTGAATCGGGGACACGAATCCAGCTGGCTTGACTGCGAGGACCGAGCACTTGACCTGGTCGAGGATTCGTTCGGCGGTGTTCCCGATCACCACGCCGTCCAGCCCGGAGCGGGCCACTGTGCCCATCACCAAGAGATCGATGCCGTGCTTCGTGACCAGTTGTGGAATGACATCGTCGGCGGGTCCCTGCTCGAGGTGTACGTGCCACGGGGCGTCCGAGAATGGCCCATCGGTCAACAGTTCGCGCAGCGCGTTGGTGTGAGCTGCCTGTACCTCGTCTCGGAGTTGCTCGAATTCGACCGGCGGGGTGAAGTTGAACACCGCGCCGTCGGGCTCGCCGCCGTACACCTCCCACGCGTGCCCGGCATGGAGTTCGCCGCCGAATTCGGCGACCATCGAAGCTGCCAGTCCAAGAATCAATCGGTTCAGATCCGCTTCGTCGGGGTCGGGGTTGACGGCCGCCAGTACGCGTTCTGTCCGGTTGCGGCTCGGCTTGATCACCCACACGGGGCAGGGGCACTTGCGGAGGAGGCGCTTCACCTCCGGCGCCTGGGACCAGCTGGAGTCGTTGACGACCACGAGGTCGTGACCGGCGGTCAGGACCCGCTGTATGATCGCGACACCGGGTCTGCCGACTTCGACGACCGTTTCGAACTGGTCGCGGTGGACGTGGGCCGTTGCCGCCGTCAGCTTGTCGAGCAAACCCCGCCTTGCGGTCACCGCCGCGTCTTCGATCACGTCCGGTCGGCCGAAGAGACGCTGCAGTCGGGTCGGTTCCGGCACCACGCCGAACAGTGTGAGTCGAGCGTTGTTGCGCACTGCGAGATCGACCACGCGCGCCAGTGCGGCGGGGTCATGAGACCGGCTCGACGGGCTGAACAAGATGTTCGTGAAGCGATTCATCGATGATTCCCTCGGCGAAGAAGACGGGGCGCGATCGTGGCTCTGGAGTACACCGGAGCGTTCAGCATGAGCGAAATCTAGCCAGACGGGTGCCTCGTGAACAGAGACGGACGTCCCTGCCCCAACGTCCGTCAGAGTCATACGATTCGAGAGCGCCCCGTCGTGTGTCAGCTGCAAGCGCAACCACCGCCAGTTGTCGACTCGCCCCAGAACGCACGAACCACAGGACCGTCTGCCCATGAATGACCGAGCGATCCGGACGACGCGACGCGCGTGGCCTCAGCGCCTCCGCTTTCCGTTGTTCGCATCCCGGCCGACACGCGTCAGCAGGTCGCCGCGGGCGCAGCAACCGACCTTGGCGGGGTCGTGGTCTCCACCACCAACGGGCGATCGGCCCTGTTTCACCCGGCGACCGTCAGGGACAATCGACTCATGACGCGATCGACGCTCGCAAGAATTGTGGCGCTCGTCGCCCTCGTCGCGTCCATTGCTGTCTTGCTGACCCAGGTCGAGGCGTCAGATGGTTCGGTGGGAGCGACGAGAACGTGCGGATCGGCATTCGACAGCGCGATCGATCGTTCCGGTTGGGACCTGTGGTGGGCGAGCGACCTGGACGAACCAGACCCGAGTGTTCGATCTGCACTCGTGCGCACACGGCAGTGCCCCGAAGCGGTCAACCAGCGGCTGGCGGTCGCCGCGCTACTCGGGGTGGTGGCCGTCGTGGGCGCGTCCATGGCGCCGGTACGGGACGGGTCGGTGCGCCGACGCGGCGCACCGACGACGGTCGGAGATCGGATCGTTCGGCTCGGGCACATGTCCACGTGGGCAGGTCTTGCGCTCAGTTTCGCCGGGGTGATCGCCCTCATCGTGCTCGTCGCGGACGCCGATTCGACGCTCTTCTTGTACACGGATCGTCTCGTCGTGGGTGTCGTCGGCTTGATCGTGTTGACCCCGACCATCGCACTGTTCGTGATCGGGCGCGCCCTCACGATCATCGGCACGCACCTCGGGGACGAAACGCCGGAGTCGGACGATGCACAAACCGCTTAGCGCCCTCGTCTTGGTGGTGGCACTCCTGGTGAGTTGCGCTTCGGGCGCTCCGGACCGGGTTCTCGAACAGACCGAACGTTATGACGAGACGATTGACCTGCCGAGTCCCGACCCATCGGGTTCGGTTCCACTCGAGCAGGTGCTGCAACAACGCCGATCTCAGCGCGAGTACGCCCCGGACCCGCTCCCGCTCGCGATGATCGGACAGTTGCTCTGGGCGGGCCAAGGCATCACCGACAGTGCGGGGCACCGGACAGCACCGTCGGCGGGAGCGCGATATCCACTCGAGATCTATGCCGTGACCGCCTCGAGGTTCATGCACTATCTGCCCGTTGGGCACCGAGTCGAGCAACGTGGCGATGAGGAGACATTGAAAGAGTTGGCAGCCACGGCGTTCGGTCAGGAATTCGTGAGCGATGCACCAGTGGTGTTCCTGATCGCCGGCGTGACGGCGCGGACCGAGGTCGAATACGGTGCGGTCGCCGGAGATCTCGTGAACAAAGAGTCTGGTCACGCCGCCCAGAATCTGCTCCTCCAGGCGACTGCACTCGGGCTGGCTGCAGTTCCGGTCGGTGGTTTCGACCCCGCAGCCCTCTCGCGTCTCGTGGCGTTGCCGCCCGGGCACGAGGTCCTCTATCTCATTCCCGTCGGGTTCCCGTCGACGGCTCGTTGACAGACGTGGTCACCCGTCGAGCATTCAGGTTGGAGGTCCGTCGGTGACCATGTCCATGTAGCCCGCGATCAGGGCCATCATGCGGTCGCGGTCTTCGGTGCTCATGTGGGCACCGGCGCCGCCGTACATCGACCCACTCCGAGGTGCCTCGGTGCGGTGTTCGCGGGCGTACGCGACCGCATCGTTCAGGTCGCTCGCGAACGCGTCGACCACGCCGGGTCGTGTCTGCGGCCCCGTCACACACATGTGCAGCGCATGTGGCCGCTGCAATCCGTTGAAGCGCCATCCTCGCTCGATCATGTGATCGTTGACGTGGTAGATGTCGAAGTCGTCCGAACGAAACGCGAAACAGAATGTCGGATCACCCATCATCACCAGTTCGGGGTGTGAGCGCACCGCATCCTGCATGGCGAAGGCGGTCTCGAAGATGGCGGATGCCTTGCGACGGTATCCGGGCTCGCCGAGGCGCCGCAGTGCGGCCCACGTTCCTCCAACGGCGCCCCCCGATCGGCTGCCGAGCAAGCCTGCTGAGGCGTACAGGCCACCGTTCCATTCCGGTTCGATGTAGTAGCCGTGTCGCCGGTAGCTGGCGTCGCGCCACAACAGCACCGACAGGCCCTTCGGCCCGTAGCCGTACTTGTGGGTGTCGGCCGAGATCGAAGTCACGCCGGGCAAGCGGAAGTCGAAGATCGGGATGTCATACCCGAGTCGTTGCCCCCACGGCAGGATCCAACCACCCAGGCAGCCGTCGACGTGCAGCCCGATGTCGTGTTCGACGGCGATCGCTGACAGTTGGGCGATCGGGTCGATCGTGCCGTAGGCGTAGTTTCCCGCCGATCCGACGATCAGCGCAGTGCGATCGGTGATCGCCTCGCGCACCAACGCCGGGTCGACGAGTGTGGTGTCCGGATCGGTCGGCACCGTCACCAGTTCGAGCGAGAACAGATGGGCGCCTTTGAGGAATGCCGGGTGGGCGGTGTCGGGCAGGATCATCTGGGGATGGGTGATCCCGTTCGAGTGCGCGCGGTTGCGATAGCCGAGCACTGCGTTGAGGATGCTCTCGGTGCCTCCGGCTCCGATCACGCCGCAGACCCGCTGGTCGGGGTCGAGTTCGCTGACGGCCTGGCCGTGGAGGAGATCGGCCGACGCCTGGATGATCTCGTACTCGAAATGGCTCATGCTCGGACACAGGTCGCGCTGGAGCGTGTTCACATGGGAGAAGAACGACGCGGCCTCGTTGACCACGGCGTAGTGCTCGCGGTCGCCTGAGTACGTCGTGCCCGAACACTTGCCGCTTTCCCACCGTTGGTCCTCGAGTGCCGCCACGTCGCGCAGGTGTTGCAGGATGTCGGCGTCGTCGAGCGGCTCGGTGGGGATCGAGTCGATCGATCCCCACTGCTCGGTGTACGGGAAAAGCGGATTGGTCATGGTGGCTCCTTCAGTTCGGGGTCGGGCGGGCTCGGTTGAGCTTGGCGAACAGTGGGCGGGTGCGCTTGAATGCCTCCCCGAATCGCTCCGACAGCTCGTTGTAGAGACCGGTGACCTCGGGATCGGGTTCGAAGACGTCGCGTACCTGCGGAATCCGGACGAGGTCGTCGATGCCGATCACGCCGAGCCGTTCCAAGCCGAACAATCCGGTACCCAGCGAGTTGGCGTGACGGGGGTTGGCGAGTTGGTGGACCGGCACATCCAGCACGTCGGCCATGATCTGCGACCACACGTCGGATGACGCCCCGCCGCCGTAGAACACGACGTGGGAGAACTGACGTTTCACGAACTTCTCGACCGGCCGCCGTAGCCATCTGAAGTTGAGGGCGATGCCTTCGAACATGGCGCGGGCGAGGTCGTTGCGATCGGTGTCGAGACCCACGTTGACGAAACCGCCACGCATGCTCTCGTTCGCCCTCGGCGCGATCGTGCCGTTCAGCCACGGCAGGTACATCACACCGTCGGCGCCCGGGCCGGCGGCGCCGACTGCCTCGTTGAGCGCTGCATAGGCATCGACGGTCGATCCGTTCGTACCGAACGCGTCGTCGCCGTACACGATCGTCTGCAGGAAATGGTCGACGCCGGCTCCGGCGACGCCGTTCTCGGCGGTGGCCAGATGACAGCCGCCGAGCGGGCTCGGCACGGTGAAGATCGACGTGAGCGGATTGGTCTTGCGTCGCTCCGCATGGGCGACGATGACCCCGGTGGTACCGAGCGCGACACCGGCGTGCGACCCCTGGAACGCCCCGGCGGCGATCGCGCCGGCTTGGGTGTCGTTGCAGCCGCTCAGGATGATCGTCGAATCTCGCAGCCCGAGTTGCGACGCCACGTCGGGCATGATCGGGCCGAGCGCGGAGCCGACTGGCACCAGCTCCGGCAGCTTGTCCCGATCGATCAACGACCGCTCGACGAGTTGCGGGTCGTATGCGGTGGCGCCGAGGGTGCGGTTGTCGACCGTCAGCGACATGAACGTCGTGCACTGGTTCGCCGTCGCCCGCCCGCTGAACCGCAGGGCCAGGAAGTCCATCGGTTCGAGGAACGCGGCGGTCTGGTCGTAGACGCTGGGGCGGGCGTAGCGGATCCAGCGCATGTGCGTGAGCGCAATGCCGCCCTGGATGGGTGCAAGCCCGTGAACGCGGATCGATCGAAGCACATCGATGGGGGAGTCGGCGCCCCGCGGATATCCGGCGAGCTGCTTGATTCGCTTCGGCGCACCACGGTGGTCCATCCAGAGCACCATGTTGCTCAGGTGGTGCCCGGTGCGGTCGACGGGCACGATCGAGGAGTACTGGCTGGACGCGATGACGGCGATCACCTCGTGGGGTTCGACGCCGGAGGCCGATCGGGATTCGCCGAGCGCCGCTCTGCAACTGCCGAGAGTGGCCGCCCACACCTCGTCGGGGTCCTGCTCAACGCCGCCGTCGTGCAGTGAACACCGTGGCCACCTTCGCCTGCCCGGAACCTGCGATCAGCCCGTCGCTGCCGACGACCGCCGCCTTCGGCCCGCTGGTGCCGAGATCGATGGTGAGCAGGTACGGAGCGGTCATGACGTCCTCGCGGCCCACCGTAGTCCTCGCGCACGGTCGCGACGTTCGCGCCTTGTGGGCGATGTCGGGATCGCCCGAACATGCTCGAGTACAGGCACCCGGCGCAGTACGGTCGGACGGGCTTCGACCGTTGAGAGGGAATGACATGCGAACTGGACAGCGGGTCATTGCGGCACTGGCCGTACTCGCGGGGATCTTCGTCATGGCGCCGACGGCATCGGCGCAGGGCGACCCCGACGCAGGAGCTGGTCGACCGGTACGCACCGATCATCATGATCAAGGCCCAGGAGGGCGGTGAGTGCGACGCCAGCGGCGAGCAATATGCGCCGACCTCAGTCGACATCGTGCTCGACAACGACCAGATCGTGCTCCGCCAGCTCGGCACCGACAATCCGGTGATGCAGGCGGGCCCGGGTGCGAGCGACCTGTTCTCGCTCGGCGAGGGGTTCTACCTCGACTTCCCCGGTGATGCCCTCGACCCCGGGTGTCTGTACGAGCAGGACTTCCGGCAGTACTCAGGCGATCGACGCCCCGTCGTGTACGGCCACGTCGCGCGCCAGGCCGACGCACCTGATCAGCTCGCGGTCCAGTACTGGTTCTACTGGTACTACAACGACTGGAACAACCTGCACGAGAGCGACTGGGAGGGCATCCAGCTGCTGTTCGACGTCGGCACCGTCGAGGAGGCCCTCGCCACCGAACCGGTCAGCACCGGATACGCCCAGCACGAGGGCGGCGAGCGCGCCGATTGGGACAGCGCCAAGCTGAACAAGCAGGGGACGCGACCGGTCGTGTACTCCTCGCGCGGCTCCCACGCCAGCTACTACGACTCGGCGCTCTACCTCGGCCGGCGCGGCACCGAGGGGTTCGGCTGTGACAACACCGACGGGCCGTCGACGATGCTCGATCCCGAGGTGGTCCTCCTGCCCGACTCGGTCGAATCGGCTGACGACCCGCTCGCCTGGGTGAACTTCGAGGGACACTGGGGTGAGCGCCAGTCGGGCGCGTTCAACGGACCGACCGGACCGATCACGAAGGACCGATGGACGGATCCGGTCGCCTGGCACGACGGACTCCGCAAGTCGAGCGCCGTCGTCCCGGGGGAGACGATGCGGGAGCGTCGATCGTCGACACGTTCTGCACCGTCGTCGGTTTCGGCTCGAAGCAGTTGGTCACGCTCAAGCAGCGACCCGCCGCGTTGGCGATCGTCGTCGTCCTGCTGTTCCTGCTGGTTCGATCGTTCGTGCGCCGCACGGACTGGACCGTGCTCAAGCCCGTGCCGATCGTCGAGCGGCGGCGTGCCGGACAGCTGATGCGAGGGGGCGTACGGCTCTACCGCGCGCACCCACGGAGGTTCGCCGCGGTCGGCCTGATCTACATCCCGATCGCATTCGTGATCGGCGCCATCCTCGCGCTGCTCGAGCAGATCCCGCTGCTCGGAACGCTCCTGGCGAGCGAAGAGAATCTCGGCCTCGTCGGGCTGGTGCTGTCGCTCACCGTCAGCGCGTTGGGACACATCATCGGGTTCTACTTCGTCCGTGCCACCGTCGCCGTCCTGATGGACGCACTCGGGCGTGGTGACGACATCGGCGCGCGCGAGGCCTACCGACGTGCGTTCAGCGACCTCGGCGATCTGTTCTCCGCGCTCCTGCGTGCGTTGTTGATCGTCGGCGTGCTGCTGTTGAGCATCGTCGGGATCCCGTGGGGGTTCCGTCAACTCGTTCGCTATCAGTTCCTTCCCGAGACGATCACGCTCGAAGGGACGCAGGGCCGTGGGGCGCTCGATCGCAGTTCGGCGCTCGTCCGTGGTCGCTGGTTCCACACCGCGATCGTGCTGATCGTCGCTCAACGCCCTCGTGCTGCTCTTCACCTCGATCGTCGGCTTGCTGCTGCTGATCATCTTCGCCGGTATCCCGCTGTGGTTGTTCTCGATCATCGTGACGGCCTTCGCTGCGTTGGTGGTGCCGTACACGGCCATCTCGGCCACGTTGCTCTACGGCGATGCGCGAGCCGAACTCGAAGACGACGAGCCGGCAGATCGCGAGCTCGCAACCGTCTGACCGCTGATCTCATGACCCTGCGGTCAGACCGGGTCGATGTCGACGACCGACCATCCGGTGGCGGCGACCGCTGCCGAGTGGCGGTCCGAGGCTCGCCCTGCGAGCGTCGACGATCTAGCGTGCTGACCAGATGACCCCTCGCCCCGATTCGCGCGGACACGGTGCGATCGTCGGCCCGCGGGCGCCGCACGTTCGTTCCGCAACCGTCTCCGGTATCGCTTCGACCGGCTCTTGTCACGCGGGACGTGGGCGGTGCTGCTGTGGCTCGGCGCGATCACGTTGTTGGTCGTCGTCCTCAGTTCCGTGCTGCTGACGGTCTCCGGCGTGACGTTCTCCGGCAGCGACGACTCCTCGTTGATCGAGGATTTCTGGCAATCGCTCCTGCGCGTGATCGATCCGGGAACGATGGCCGGCGACGTCGGCTGGGGGCGCCGGATTCTGGCCCTGATCGTCACGATCACCGGCTTGCTGATCGCCGGCACCCTGATCGGTCTCATCGCGAGCGGGGTCGAGCAGCGCGTCGAGGGACTGCGGCGCGGCCGGAGCATCGTGGTGGAATCCGACCACTATGTCGTGCTCGGGTTGGTCGTCGCGGTTGCGAGTCGTGATCGATCAGTTGACGAAGGCCGATCAGCGCAGCGTCGTGGTCGTGCTCGCGGATCGGGACGCATCCGACATGGACGACGAGTTGCGACCCGATCTCGATCCGACGCTCGGCCAACGACTCGTCTTCCGATCGGGCGACCCTCAGCTGCCGTCCAGCCTCGAGCTGGCGAACGTCGACGAGGCCCGCGCAGTCATCGTCCTCCCAGCGGAACGACACGGCGATGCAGATGTCGTGACCGTCGTGCTCACGCTCGGCCGGATGATCGGTTTCGAGCACACGCCGATCGTGGCGGAGGTCTCGAGCGACCTGATGCGTGACAAACTCCTGCGGGTCGCCGGTCCGAACCTGCACCCCGTGATCGTCGCAGAGGCGGCTTCCCGCGCGACCGCGCTGGTGCTCCGGCAATCGGGTCTCAGCGAAGTGGTCGAGGAACTGGTCGACGCAGCGACACCCGGCGTGCACGTGAAGGAACGACCCGAGCTCATCGGGTCAACGTTCGGTGACGCCGTCCTCGGATTCGACACCTCCCGTCCGATCGGCGTGATCGCTGCAAACGGAACGCTGCGGATGAACCCTCCAGGCTGCCACGATCATCGCGTGCAGGCGACGCGATCGTGGCGATCGCCGCGGGACCTGAGGCCATCGCCCCGGGCCGACAGCAGCGCGCTGCTACCGACCGCCGCATCGGTCCACCTCGGGATCGAGCCGAGCGCGATGCGCCTGCTGTTCATCGGCTGGAACGAGCTCGCGTCGACGTTGCTGGCTGAGTTCGACCGGTTTGCCGCGCCGGGATCGACCGCGCACGTGCTCATCGACGACAGCGTCCTGCCGGTCGGTGACGTCAGCGTCCCGGTGACGGTCAACTTCGACGTCTCATGTCGCCCGGGTTCGGATCCGCGCGATCTCCTCCGGGAGGGCGAGTACACATCGGTCGTCCTGCTGGCGTACACCGACGGCATCAGCCCTGCGGAAGCCGACGGACGAACGCTGCTCGATCTCGCACTGGTGCGAAAGGAAATCGCCGCCGCATCGTCGGCCGCACCCCAACTCCTGGTCGCAATTGCTCGACGACGGCCGCTCTGCCGTCGCCGACATGTCCGGGCTCGACGGCTTCCTCATCAGCGATGCGGTCGGGAGCCAACTGATGGCGCAATTCGCCGTTGCGCCGGAGCGTCAGGCGGTGTTCGCCGCGATCTACGACCCCGATCGAGCGTCTTTGCATCTCGTGTCACCCGAGCGTTTCGGCGTCACCGCACCGACCGTGTTCGCAGAGGTCGTCGCCTCGGCATACGCATCGGAGCTGCTCGCGGTCGGGTGGTTGACGTCCGCCGAGCGTGGACGGCAGGTGGTGTTGAGCCCCGCGATGACCGCGATGGTGGAGCCGTCGGACCAGATCGTCGTGATCGGCTGACCTCGTCCGTGGCCCTGAGGTGGGCGTCGCTGGTGCACGAGAACACGCCGACGACGGTCAACTCGGGGCGTTGCGCACCGACTCGAACGCCTGCTCCGGCCCGAACGCGACCACTCGGTCTCCCGGTTGCGGTGCGATGGGCTGCGCCTCATCGGGGAACGTCTGTTGACCTCGAACCGACCGGCTCGACGGCCAAGATCCTGACGCCAGGCTCGTTCAGCACTGCGATCATCAGCTCGGCTCGTTCGGGGTCGTTCGGGATCAGCACGGCCGCGATCACGTGGTCCCCGACTGCGACCCACGTCTCGAACGTGTCGTTGTCGATCAGCACGCTTTGCCACAGCGCGCCCGGGTCGCGTTCCGAGCGCCCGAATCACACCGAGCCGGTCGAAGCACGATCAGGCCTCCGATCAGGACGAAGAGCGTGACTCCCCGTGCGGTCAGATCCTCGCCGGACGGGAGCACGAAGCTGATACCGAGCAGCGCCACGATGACGGTCGGCCCGAAATAGCCGAACAGGACGAGCGTCGAGGCGACCCGTCGAGCCGCCGGATCGCGCACCACGTACTCCGACTGCGACGTCGTGTACCCCGCACCGACCAGCGCCGATCGCGCCTCGAACGCCGCCGCTTTCGGAGGCAGACCGGCGGCCGCAAAGACCGTCTCGCCCACGACGATGAAGAACCGCCAGACGAGAAGGACCACGAACAAGCTGATGACTCCGGCCAAGAAACCCTCCCTCACTCGAGCGCCACCGAGACCATACCCTTGCGAGCCATACCGCTCCCGGACACCGCGATCGCCGGATGAGTGCCTCGGGCCACGTTGTTGGCGGCGAGCCGCAGTCAGGAGCCGGAGTCAGAAGGTGTGGAGTTGCGTTCAGCGCGTGCCGGTCAGCGTCGGAATGAGCGCCTTGGCGACCTCGGCCGGTGCCTCCTCGTGGGAGAACAGGCCGGCACCCTCGATCACCGCGAGTTCGGCGTCGGGGAATGTCGGCACCATCGCCACGGCGTTCTTCAACGGAAAGAACGGATCCTGGTCACCCCACACGAGTTGGACCGGCACGTCGATCTTCTCGTGAATCGCTGCGAGCTCGATCACGTGCTTCATGTCGAAGCTCTTGAGCAGCTTTGTCGCCGCCGCACATCTTTCGTTGCTCTCGTGGAGTGGTGCAAGGAAGAACTCGTCGAATTCCCCGTCGAGCAACGACGAGTCGGCGAAGGCATCACCGAGCACGAATCCGAGGCGACGGAGACGTGGCTTGCCGGCGACCCACCCGAGTCCCGCACTGAATCCGGGCAGGTGGCGAGCTGCGATGAACGACTTGAAACGCCAGCTCGGGTCGGGTGGCTCGGTGTTGATCAAACCCATGGCGCGCATGCGCGGATCGCCTGCCATCGCGTGACGGGCGATCATGCCGCCGCTGTCGTGCCCGACGACTGCGACCTCGTCGAACTCGAGCAGATCGACGACTCGTCGAACGGTTTCGATGTGCTGTGTGATCGTCAGGTTCGTGTCGGCGTCGAACCGGCTGGACCCGGCGGACGGTAGATCGATGATGTGGCACGTGACGTGGTCGACGAGGTGGGGGAGCAGCAGCCGGAAGGTCGCTCCGCTCACAGGCCACCCGTGCACGAACAAGACGTCGGGGCCCGACCCGACGCGGCGGTAGGCGGCTTCGCCTGCGCCAACGTCGAGCCAACGATCGGGGTCGCGGCGGAACAAGTCGGAAGCTTCGGTGGCGGTCAAGGTGGTCATGGTGCTCCTCAGCGAAGGGTGGCGGCCTGGCCGATCGTCGCAACGCCCGATGCCGACCCCATCTTCGCACCTTTCTTCGAAGCCAATGGTCTTGCGGCGAGCGGTCGCGAGCCATACCGCACGCTTGTCCCGAACCTCGTCGAGGTGCGGATCACCTGGGTCGCCGTATTCGTCGACGGCACACCCGAGACGTAACGCGTCGAGGCGGAGGCGGCCATCGCCTGATCAGGTCGGCGGATCAAAATCCAGATCGAGCGTCTTCAAGCCGCGCAGGATGAAGCTGTCCTCATAGGCGGCTTCGTGGCGGGCGGCATACTGCAGGTTCGGCATGTGGTCGAGCATCGCCTCGACGGCAACGTGCGCCTCGGCCCGCGCCAGCCCCGCGCCGATGCAGAAGTGCTCACCGTTGCCGAACGACAGGTGCTCGCGGGCATTGGCCCGTGACGCATCGAAGTCGTTCGGGCACTCGAACTTCTCTCCGTCGCGATTTCCCGCGGCGTAGACGACCCACACGTGATGCCCGGCCGGGATCGTGACACCGGCGATCGTCACATCATGCTTCGCCTGCCGGTACAGCCCCTGGACCGGCGCCTCGAAGCGCAGCGACTCCTCGACGAACGACGGGATCAGCTCCCGGTCGGCGTCGATGCTCGCCTGCAGACCGGGTTCGGACGCGAACCGGTTCGCCATGTTCGTGACCAGCTTCGTCGTCGTCTCGTTGCCGGCGACGAGGAACTGCTGGCACATCGAAATCTGCTCGGCGTGAGTCAGCCGCTCGCCGTCGAGTTCCGCATTCGCGACGTCGGAGAGCAGGTCGTCGTGTGGGTCGTCCGCCCGCTGTTCGAGCTTGTCGGAGAAGTAGTCGGCAAACGCCTGCGTGCCGGTGATGAAGTCACGCACCTGGTCGACCGACGGCGCCGCGTTGCCGATCGGGATCACGAGGTCGTCGGACCACTGCTTGAACATCAACAGGTCGTCGTCACCGACCCCGAGTGCGTCGGCGATGATCCGCATCGGGAGCAGCACGGCGTACTCCGACACGAACTCGACCGTCCCACGATCGACGAACGATTCGATCAGTTCGTCGGAACGTTGCTGCACCTTGGGCTCGAGCTCGCGGATCCGCGCCGGTCGGAACGCGGCGTTCACCACGCGGCGCTGGCGGACGTGTTCGGGCGGGTCGGCATTGAGGAGCACCGCGGCGGTCCGTCGACCGCTGAGCATCTTCTCGAATGCCTCGGCCATCGCCGGTTCCTGGCTGAGCGTCGCCATCGCCGTGGTCATGGCCGACTCCCGCGGCCCCGGAGAGGTCGGCGACTTGGATGACCAGTTGTCCGTGTCGCGCAGGATGGTGCGTGCTGCGTCGTAGCCCGTCGCGATCCAGGCGCCGAGCGCCTCGTAGTAGACGATCGGCGCCTCGGCACGAAGCTCGTCGAAAATGGGGTACGGGCAGCGCAACGCCTCCTGCTCCCGATCGAACAGTGCAGCTAGATCGCTCATGACGTCACGGTAGAGATCGCGCCTCGACAAATCGGTGTCGAAGTACCACCCCAACGTCTCGGATCACCCCCCAGTCCACCCCCACTCCACCCCCCACTCCACGAAATCCCGGCGGATCGTGACGGCTCCCGTCACGATCCGCCGGAATTTGCCGAAATGGGCTGTGCGGGCCGTGTTGGGCCGTGTTGGGCCGGCAGCGCTCGCCGCATGTCGGGGCACGGTTGCCGAAGCATCGACACCGCTCAACTACTGTCCCGACGTAGCCCCGACCCGGAGGACCGACCGTCATCATGATCATCCACCCCAGCCCGCTGCCCGACGTCGAGATCCCCGAGGTCACGATCACCGCCCACGTGTTGCATCTGGCCGATCAATTTGCAGACCGTGTTGCGATTCGGGACGCCGCCGGAACCAGCTCGTACACGTATGCCCAGCTCAGCGCGGCGATCCACTCGTTGGCGGGCGGGCTCGCCGCCCGCGGCGTCGGTCCCGGCACGGTCGTTGGATTGATGGCACCGAACGTGCCCGAGTACGCCGTCGTGTTCCACGGGGTCGCGGTCGCCGGCGGTGCGGTCACCACGATCAACCCGACCTACGGTGCCGAAGAGATCCGCCACCAGCTGCAGGACGCTGGCGCCACGATGCTCTTCACGATCGGCATGTTCGTCGACACCGCCCGCGCCGCAATCGAGGGCACCGACGTCACCGAGGTGATCGTCATCGGCGACGCGGCCCCGGGCACGACCGCCATGGCCGACGTCCTCGGCGACCCGATCACCCAGGTCGAGATCGACCCGTCCACGCACACCGTCGTACTGCCGTACTCGTCGGGGACGACCGGTCTGCCGAAGGGCGTCATGCTCACGCACCGCAACCTGGTGGCGAACATCGAGCAGTGCCGCCATGCGATCAAGTACGCCGACGACGAGGTCGCGCTGGCGGCGCTGCCGTTCTTCCACATCTACGGCATGCAGGTCTTGATGAACGGCCTCCTCGCCAACGGGGTCACCGCCGTCACGATGCCGCGCTTCGACATGGTCGAAGCGCTCACCGCCGTCCAAGAGCTGAAGATCACCCGGTTCTTCGCCGTGCCGCCGATCATCCTCGGTTTGGCCAATGCGCCGATCGTCGACGACTTCGACACGTCGTCGATCCGTCAGATCTTCTCCGGTGCTGCGCCGCTCGGTGCCGACCTCGCCGCCCAGGCGGGCGCACGGCTCGGCTGCGAAGTCGTACAGGGCTTCGGCATGACCGAGCTGAGCCCGGTCAGCCACTGCACGGTCGAAGGCGAGTACCGTCCCGGCACCAGCGGCGTCACGATCTCGAACACCGAGAGCCGGATCGTCGACCCCGACACCGGTGAGGATCGCGACGTCGGCGAGCGGGGCGAACTCTGGGTGAAGGGCCCGCAGGTGATGGTCGGCTATCTGAACAACCCTGACGCAACGGCCGCGACCATCGACGAGGACGGCTGGCTCCACACAGGCGACATCGCGATCATCGACGAGTACGGCCACATGACGGTCGTCGACCGGATGAAGGAACTCATCAAGTTCAAGGGCTTCCAGGTCGCACCCGCCGAACTCGAAGCGCTGCTCGTCACCCACCCGAAGGTCGCCGATGTCGCAGTGATCGGCGTGCCCGACGACGAAGCGGGCGAGGTCCCGAAGGCGTTTGTCACCGCAATCCCCGGCGAGACCGTGACGATCGAGGAGCTGCAGGAACTCATCGGCGAGCATCTCGTCAGCTACAAGCAGATCAAGCACCTCGAGGTGGTCGACGCCATTCCGAAGAGCGCGGCGGGCAAGATCCTGCGCAAGGAGCTGAGAGTCCGCTGAACGCCGCTCGACCTCAGTACGAGCCGTCGTTGTTCCAGCGGCGGCGCTCGTCGACCCGATGGTCGCCGAGCCCCAGCAGGCCGCGTTCCTCGACGTCGGCGCGGTAGTTCGCCCCCACGTGGGCATCGATGTCGGCATCTTGCAGAGATCCCCGAGATTTCCTTCTCGTCGTCATGCTGTTGGGAACGGTGACGTCGCGTGCGACAGACTGGGCGCCACATGAAGAAGCTCGCATCCCGCCCGATCGATACCGTCGACCTGCTGTCGCTCCCGCTCTTCGTCGCAACGATGATCTGGGAATCGCGCGTGCTGGCCAAGCGCGAGCTCCGCGAGGAGGGTGACCTCGACGATGCGACGAGTGACGAGCTGTCCGACCCGTCACTCCCGGCCGACCCGCTGGTGCCGGTCGGCTACGAACCACGCGACACGAAGGCCAGCCTCACCATGCTCGGCGGCAACATCGTGGTGAACCTCGCGATGGCCGGAGCCGTCGGCGCGATGAGCGAGTTCGTGTTCAAGCGACGCATCGCCAACCTGGGCGCAACCAAGTGGTCGCTGCCCGCAGCGATGGTCGCGTGGGACTTCCTCTACTACTGGGACCACCGGTGGATGCACGAGGTTCGGCTGCTGTGGGCCAACCACGTCACCCACCATTCGAGCGAGCGATACAACCTGTCGACCGCACTGCGCCAGCCGTGGTCGGGCTTCCTCACGTCGTGGGTGTTCCTCCCGATGCCGCTGTTCGGCATTCCCGCCCACCACGTCGCCAAAGCCGGCCAGCTGAACCTGCTCTACCAGTACTGGATCCACACCGAGACCATCGACAAGTTGCCCAAGCCGATCGAGGCGGTGTTCAACACGCCGTCGCACCATCGAGTCCACCATGGCGCCAATCCGCAGTACCTCGACAAGAACTACGGCGGGATCCTGATCATCTGGGACCGGCTGTTCGGCACGTTCGAGCCCGAGGTGCGACGGATCAAGTACGGACTCACCAAGAACATCAAGACCTTCAATCCGATGCGGATCGGCTATCACGAGTTCGTCGACATCGCCGATGATGTGCGCACCGCGCGCGGATGGCGGAACAAACTTGGGCACGTGTTCCGGCGACCCGGCTGGCAACCCACCGAGCCCGCCACGCTGGCACCCGCGGCATAGCCGCGGCTCGTCGAGTCAGCCCGCCACTGCGGAGCGAACCTGGGCGAGCAGCTCGTACACGTCGGCCTGGTCGATCTCTCCGGTCCAGAACGACTCGCTGAAGCCGGCGACGATGACCGCGCCGTCCGACGCCGAATACTGCATGCTGACCGTGCCGCCGTTGTGGCCGATCGACGTGACCCGCAGCGTGCCGTCGCCGGCGGGTTCGCACGGGCACACCGGGAACGCGCCCAGCCCTGCGACCAGCGTCTCGTCGACGGTGGTCATCTCGGTGAGCGACGGCGGTGAGATCACACCGCCATCCCGATACAGCCGGGCACCCCAGTCGGCGAGATCGACCAAGGTCGATGTGACGCCACCGGCGGCACCGCCGACCCATCCGCCCGTCGGGAGTGGCGTCGACGGCCGTTCCGGTCAGGCCGAGCGGCTCGATGATTCGCTGCGTGAGCGCCTCTTCGAAGGCCATCCCGGTCGTCGCCTCGATGATCAAGCCGAGCGCGAGGAAGCCGCTGTTCGAGTAGCCCGACCGTGCGCCGGGCTCCCACTGCAGGTCGGTCGCCAGCGAGAGCCGCACGGCAGACCGTCGGGTCGAGCACCGCCGCCGGCGTCGTAGCCCGGCGCCTCCTGATACGGAGCGAGGCCGCTCGAGTGGTCGAGGAGCTGGCGGATCGTGATCGCGTCGTCGCCCGGCACGTCACCGGCGTCGGGGATCGATGCGCAGCGGCGCATCGAGATCCAGGAGCCCCTCGTCGACCAGCTGCAACACGATGGCTGCGGTCATCGTCTTGGTGACCGACGTGATCGGCACGGGCACGTCGGAGCTCATCGCCGCACCGGCGGCGTCGGTGCCTGCGCCGGCGAACAACGTCGGCTCGCCGGGGAGCGACACCGCCAGCCGGACGCCGTCGATACCGGCAGCCGGCCAACCAGCCCTCGGCCAGTTGTTGCAGCGACTCCGAGGTCTCCGTGACCGGGCCGGTGCTCGTCGCTGCGTCCGAGGTCGCGGCTGCCGAGGTCGCGGCTGCCGAGGTCGCGGCTGCCGGGGCGCCAGCGGTGGGGTCGGGTCGACCCGAGGGCGCGGGAGGCAACGCCAGACCATCAGCGGCAGTCGAGGTCTGCGCCGCGCCGACGGTGCCTGCCGTGGTGGGCACGATCGTTGCGACGGCCACGATCGCCGCGACCCCGCCCGACAGCGACGGCGAGCGTCGAGGCCCGGTAGCGGCGTGGGACGAGGTGTCCGAACGCGTCGTCGAGCGACGCTTGCGGACGGGACCGGGTCGGCCACAGTTCGGCCGGGCGGCCGCCAGCGACGTCTTCGATCCAACCGGTCAGTACCGACGCGACCATCACGAGCGGGATCACGAGGCCGAGGACGACGGCAGGACTCGGATCGACGTTCATGGTTCGGGCGATCAGATAGGCGCCCACGATCGCCGGGCTGTGCCACAGGTAGATCGACATCGCCCGGCGGGTCATCCAGTACAGCACGGCGCCGAGCACCGGCATCTGCGGAACACGACTCAGCAGGGGACGGGCGAGCAGCGCCGCAGCGAGCCAGGCGATCCCTGACGTCAGGAGCGCAGGGTAGCTGTGGTTGACGACGCCGTCGTCGGCCGGGAAGTAGCGCCACGCGACGACGGTGGCGATGGCACCGACGAGCAACCACTCGACGAGGTCACGCCGACCCAGCCGATCGAACATGCCCGGTCGCGTGTGCGAAACCGAGGAGCACGAAGAACGCGTAGACGCCGAGATCGCCGACGATCCAGAACGGGCTGTCGGGACCTGCGGCAGTGCGACTCGACACGATCTCGCCGACCATCATCACGACGACGGCGATCGGCAGGAGCTTGATGCCGAGACGCCGCCACGCCTGCACCAGCAGCGGCGACAGGAGCAGCAGCCAGAGGTAGGCCCGGATGTACCACAGCGGGCTCGATGCCCAGCCGGCCTCCCACGCCGACGCCGTCGGGTTGACGAGCGGAACGATCCAGGCCAGCAGCTGGTCGGGGGCGAGCCGGGTGCCCGGCCGCTGGGCTGCGCAGGTGCACCAGCGACAGAACCGCCAGCACGATCGCACCGAAGAACCAGAACGGAACGAGGAGCCGCTTCAGCCGAGACCGCAACACCTGTCCGGCGGGGCGGGACTCGAGCGAGCGGAAGAGCAGCGAGCCGGCGACGAAGAACATCAGCGGCATCGTGGCGATGACCCACGAGATCAGCGGCTCGCCGAATGCATGCCACATCACCACGCGGATGATCGCGATCGCCCGCAGGGCGTCGAGGAAGCCGTCTCGGTGCCGGAGCGGGGCTGTCGGTCGCGGTGGTCATCACAGCTCGACGATCTCGAGGTTGTCGAACGCCACTGCGGAGAGCGAGGCGGCAAGACCTGCGCGCCCGGCAGCGATCGGTTCGAAGTCGCCGATCGCTCGCCCGTCGAGTGTGACCATCGTGCGGTTCGACCGCACCTCGACGGCAAGGCGATGGTCGGCCGCAGGATCGAAGTCGGGGCCCGTCGCGAGCCCACCGGTGTAGCGATACTGACCCGACTCGGGGTCGTAGACGCCCCAGCGCAGGAAGCTGCCGCCGTCGGTGAAGTCGATCAGCGTGGCGCCGCGGCGCGAGCCGAGTACCGGCTGACCGATGAGGATGCCACCACCGAGCGCACCGTCGACGGCGCGCATGTCGACCGAGACCCGATAGGTCGGGGGAAGGTCGATCGGGAGCTGTGAGATGAAGTCGTAGCCGTCGCCATCCGACTGGACGTATGCGCCGTCGAGATCGGACCAGGTACCCGACAGCGGGGTCCAGGCGTCGCTGCCGTCGGCGAAGTCGTCGAAGAACCACGCATCGGTTGCTGGTGCCGACATCGTGTCCTCGGCGAGCGGCCACTCCGGCCGACCGCGGTGTCGACCGGGACGCACTCGGCGGGTGGTTCGTCGACGGCCGCGGCACGGGCCGACGTCTCGATCCCGGGCGCCTCCGCCTCGGCGCCACCTCGGTCGACGACGACGGGGACTCCGGAGACCGGGAGCGATTTCATCAGCCGTCGTCGACGACGTCGAGTGCGGTGGCGATCCGCGGACGGGTCGCGGTCGGAAACAGTGGTGCTCGTCACCAGCGTCGTGGTGACCTCACTGACCTGTTCGGTCTGATCGTCGTCGGCGTCCTGCGGGATGACGGTCGGGATCGTCGCGGTCCGGATCGTCGACGACCGTCGTCGTGGCTCCCGCCTCCGCCTCGGCGTCGGGTGCGCGTGCCGAACCTGACGACCGATCCGCCGACGCGTGAGCAGTGCGAGGGCGGCGAGGGTGATGATCCGGAAGTTGGAGCCGGGAAGAGAGGAACGGGGGCGCATGAGAAACCTGTCTGTCGGATGTCGGACAGACAGAATCTCGGCGCGCAGATCTCGTTCGAGCGCAGGACGCAGATCAGGATCAGATCAAGATCGATGCTCAGTGACGGGGAAGCGTCATCGCGACCGTCGTGCCCGCGTCGTCGCTGCGCAGTTCGAGGCTGCCGCCGGCGGCACGAGCGAGCCGATCGGCGATCGTCACGCCGATCCCGACGCCGGCTTGGCTCCCGTGGCTCACGAACGGTTCGAGTGCGGTTGCGACCTGATCCGGACTCATCCCGGGCCCGGAGTCGGAGACCGTGAGGGCGATGTCGTCGTCGGTCAACTCCAGCGAGATGGTGATCGCCCCCGGGCCTGCATGGGTGGTCGCGTTCGACATCACGGCATCGAGCATGCGGCGGAGGCGCAGCCAGTCGTCAACCGTGCCGTCCGGAGTCCCCCGCCGTGGTCGGCACGAGCAGTTGCCCGCGAATCGCGGCGCGCTTCGTCCAGTCGTTGATCGCCTCGTCGAGCCAGTCGACCGGACGTCGCTCCACGAACGTCTCCGCGGTTCGGTGCCCCCTCGGCGCCGGCGAGTTCGACGAGACCGTGCAGGAGTTCGGCCAGCTGCAGCGAGTGGGTGCGAACAGCTTCGAGGTGGTTGCGGTTGGCCTCGTCGAGGGAGCTCGGATCGGTGAGCTCGAGGATGCCGAGCACAGCGTGCAGCGGTGTCGTCAGCTCGTGGCCGAGCTCGGCAAGGAAGCGCTCCTTGGCTTGCGTCGCCATGGTGACGGCAGCCAACGATTGGCGGAGTTCGGCCGTGCGCTGCGCGACCCGGTCCTCGAGTTCCCGATTCGCCTGCCAGAGGTCGCGCATGCCACGTTCGGCGATCTGCTCGGCCTCCTCGCGAGCGGCCCGCTCACGCACGAGGCGGCGCTCGAGGCGCGCCACACGGGCGCGTCGGCGGAGATCCCGTCGGGGTCGTGCAGTCGCCGTCATCCGGACGCGGTCACCCGCATCGTGCACGAGCTGTCGCCACGGTGCACGCAGGTCTCGTGCTCCACGGTGAGCGGCGTCTCGAACCACGTTCCGGTTCCGACGATCAGTCCGTCGGCCAGCGCGCACAGCGCCCGCTGCGACGAGTACACGACGACCAGATCGTCGCCGTCGTCGGTGACGTCGAAGCGCGGCACGTCGGCACCCGGATAGATCTTCAGCACCTCGGGATGGATGATGTCGTCGAGCGCCGAGAGGATGCGCCTTCCAGTCGCTGATAGGGCTCGATGAGGTGCGGTGCCCGGGCGACGAGATGCTTGAACCCGAGCTGTCCGGCGAGCCGGAGCGTCTCCTCGCCCGACATGTCGGCCTCGGTGGCGACTTCGCCGACAAGCGCCGTCAACTCCCCGTCGGGGTAGGTGCCGAGGGACGTGTATGCGCCACCGACATCGGAGCGTTCGACGACGTCGTCCCACGCGTCGGCCGACAGCGCCTCGGTGACGACGTCCTCGACGACGTTGAACAACACACCCTTCATGTCAGTCTCCGGTCTCTCGATGGTGATTCGATCTTCATGGACGCGGCTCGGGCCCCAGCTCAGGAGACGTCGCCGCGTCGCTTGCCGCCAGCCAGCCTCGCAGTTCGGAGCGCGCCGATGCTGCCAACTCGTCGATTCCACTGCCGCGCATCCGGGTCGTGCTCGGCGTCGGCACACGCCTGTGAGAGCCGGATCGCACCGAGGAGCCGTGCGCTGGACTTGAGGGTGTGGGCCTGACGTGCGGCGAGCTCGGGGTCGTCGCCGATGATGTCGGCGCTTCGTGCGTCGAGTTCGTCGAGGAAGGTGCCCACCAAGCCGTCGACGATCGACCGGTCGCCCAACTCGTCGGCGAGCTCGTCGAGCACTCTGACGTCGATCGTGGGCGCTGCCGTGTCGCCGGGCTCGGCAGCGGCGTCGACCGACACCGAGGCGGTCCTGGTCGTGAGGACGTCGTGGAGGGCCGCACCGAGCCGCTCGAGGCCGACCGGCTTCGCGAGAAAGGCGTTCATCCCTGCGTCGAGGCAGGCCCGCTCGTCGGCGGCGGTCGAGCTGGCCGTCACCCCGATGACCGGCGTGGTGATCCGTCGCTGCCGAATCTCACGTGTCGCATCCCGACCGTTCATCCCCGGGAGCTGATGATCCATCAGGATCACGTCGAACGAGTCGGCGGCGAGCAGTTCGAGTGCGTCCTCGGCAGACCCGGCGATCACGCACTCCATGTCGAGGCGGTCGAGCTGGGCACGGGCGAGGTCCTGGTTGACCGGCGTGTCCTCCACGACCAGGACCCGGGGGCGACGGTCGACGGTGGCGGCGTCGATGGGTTGGGCCGCGTCGACGGTGTCGGTGAGCGCTCCGAGCGGCAGCGTCAGCCGGAACGTCGAGCCGACGGCCGAGTTCGGTCTCGAGCGCGATCGAGCCGCCCAGCGCGGTCACGAGGCGATCGACGATCGCCAACCCCAGACCGGCACCGCGCCGGTCACCGCTCGTCGTGGCGGTCGTGAAGGCATGGAACACGTCGCGAACCTGTTCCGGCGGAATGCCGCGTCCGGTGTCGGACACGGCGAACTCGATGTGACTCACCGATCCGCTGAACCGTGAGGTCGACGCCGCCCTCGTCGGTGAACTTGACGGCGTTGCCGAGCAGGTTCCCGAGGATCTGCTGGAGGCGCGCCGGGTCGGTGGTGATCGTGAAGGGGACGTCGTCGGCGACGGTCGACGTCGACGCTGAGACGTCCGTCGGCGGCGGACCGGGCCGACATCACGACGTCGTCGACGAGGTCGCGTACCACCACTTGCGCCGGGCGGATCTCGAAGTGGCCGACGTCGAAGCGGGCGGTGTCGAGGAGATCGTCGGTCACGTCGGCGAGCCTGAGCAGCTGGCGGTGCAGCGTGGATGCGAGTTCATGCAGCATCGGATCGGAGCGAGTCGTCCGACGCGAGGAGCTCGGCCATCCCCGACATCGCGTGGAGCGGATTGCGCAGCTCGTGGCTCACCGTGGCGAGCAGCGTGGATCGGCGCTCGGCCTCGGCGACCGCCTCGTCGCGCAGCTTTGCGACGGCTGCGCTCTCGGCTCGCTCGTGGGTCACGTTGCGGCTGCTCAGCACGATGCCGTCGAGATCGGGATCGTGGAGCATGTTGACGGCGACGACCTCGAGCACTTCGATGGTTCCGTCGGCGCCCTGCACCCGGAAGTCACCGGACACCTCATGGCCGGGGGTGTTGACCACCTCGTCGCGCATCGCGAGGACGCGCTCGGCGTCCTCGGGGATCAGGATGTCGAGGATCGTGCGCGATTCCCAGTACTCGCTCGGGTAGCCGAGCGTGGTTCGATAGCGCCCCGAGGTCTCGATCACCACTGCCGTCGGCGTCGATCAGGGTCAGCGTGCCTGCAGCGTGCTGCAGCAGCTTGCGAATGCGTGCGTCTTCGACCTTCGGGCGGATCTCGACCGGCTCGACGGTGGCGATCATGCCGACGAACCGATCGCCGTCGCGGATCGCCCGGACGGTCACGTGCCCGTCGAATTCGGACCCGTCCGCACGCACGAACCGCTTGCCGGACTGGAACTCCGCGATCTCACCCTCGACGAGCTGCGCGAGGTACGACGCCGTCCATTCCTGGTCGGCATGCCCGTGACAGGTCGCTGACGAACAGCTCGACCGACGGGTCGTGGCCGAACAACTCCCAGAACGCCTGATTCGCTCCGATGATCCGTCCGCGCTCGTCGCTCAGCGACAGCGACGTCGGCGCGGAGTCGAACGCCTGCAGCAGGATCGAGGTCCGACGTTCGGTCACGAGGGACAGTCTTGCCGACGCCGTGTCGAGTTCGCAGCTCATCGGGCCGACGCAACCAGCGGAGCGTGACGAGCGCACGAGGCGAGCCGGCCGACTCACCCACGCCGTGACGACGAGGAGCAGTCCCCATCGCCAGCACCTGCAGCCACACCATGCGAGTCGGGTCGTCGGCGAACGCGAGCAGCAACACCGTTTGGCCGACGGCTCCGCCGACGATGACGGCGGCGGTCCGCCGGTCGCCCTGTGCGGCGCTCAGCGACGCCATGACGTTCGCAACGGCGAACAGCGACGTCGCGATCGCATACGGCAGGAAGAGACCTGCCGCTGCGGCATATGCGTCGCCGAAGACGATCGGGGTGAGCGGGGGTGCGAGGAGCTGCGACCGCCAGCGTCATCAGCGCCGACATCGCCGCAACGGTGCGCACTGCCCGTCGACGCAGCGACGCGGCGCTCGACGGCGTCGGCCTTCGCCGCCATCGGGAACGCGGCGGTCACCACCGACCAGGAGAGGAAGAAGATCGCCCGGCCGATGAGGGCGACGACCGAGTACACGCCGGCCGCATCGGCGTCGAACAGCGTCTTGGCCAGGACGACGTCGCCGTTGTTGATCATGATCTGACCGACGAGCAGCAACATGGTTGCCTGCGTCGCTCGGCGTGCGGTGACCGAGCGCGACACGGCGGTGTCGTGCTCGACCTCGGTGCCCGATCGGGCGGACAGCGCGAGCACCCGTCGGCGGGCCAGCCACCACGAGGCGACGAACGAGGCGGTGATGCCGGCGGTCGCTCCGGACACTCCGAGCCCGGCGAGCACGAGCGCAATGGCGACCCCGAGGCGGGTGATCGCTTCGATGACGAGGGTGGCGGCCAGGTCGCCGAAGCGGAGGCGGCCCTGCAGCACGCCGCGCTCGACCGCCTGGGCGAGGTAGCACGGGAGTCCGGCGGCGAGCAGCACGAAGGGAACCGCGGAAGCACTGGACGTCACTGCGGCGATCAGCGGGCTGGACACGGTGATCGCGAGGGCCACGAGGAGCCCGACGCGCCATGCCCGGCGCAGCAGCGCACGTCGCTCGACAGCCTGTGCGGCGGTCGCGAGCCGTGCTGATGCGCTGTGCGGTCACCAGCTGGAGGGTCACGGCCACGGCGGTCAACCCGAGCATCAGGGTGACGATCAGGTTCGCGTCACCGAACTCGCTCGGGGTCATCCACCTGGCGAGGAGCAGGTTGAGTGCGTAGTTGACCCCCGATGCGGCGAGCGTCGCGCCGGTCAACACCACCGACGCCCGGCCGATCGATGGTGCGTCTCGTCGGCCGCAGCGGACACGATCGGCGGTCGCCGAGTCTCGGCGGCGATGCCGATGCTCACGCCGGCACTCCGGCGAGGCCGACCATGTCGAGGCCGACGTGGTCGAGCGTGCGATGAGCCGTCCGGGCGGCCGGCGCGATCAACAGCACATCGCCACCTTGACGGCGTGCCTGACGCCGGGAGCGGACGAGCACCGACACGATCGACGGGTGCAGGTCATCGACGTCGGAGAGGTCGACGGTCACCGAGGGACGCAGGGTCGCGGTGAGCTCATCGAGCTGTGCGGCGAGCTCGAAGGACTGGGCCGGGGTGAGCTGACCCGACAGTGTGATGCGGTCCATGTCAGGCTGCCGCCGCGAAGATGGTGGACACGGTGCAGCGTGCGGTCAGGCGGTCGTGGCCGGTGTAGGCCATCGTTGCCCGCAGCGCCACCGACGGTGCGACGAAGCGCAGGCTCGGCGTGGGCATCGACCAACTCGTCGAGGGCGGCGAGCGCGCTCAGATCGATCATCTCGACGTCGGTGCCGTCGATCGGCAGCGGTGCGCCGGCCGCGAGTGCCGAGATCTCCTCGGTGACTCGCTCGACCTGGTGGACGTCGAAGCGTCGGGGGAGCCGATACGCAGCGATCGAGCGGCGGCTCACGGCGTGGTCCGGGTCGATGCCCGAGATGCTGGCGTCGGCCGCTGGTGTTCGTGGTCGGGATGCGGGTTGTGGTGTGGTCAGTGTCATGGTCATGGTTCTGGTCCTGTGGAGAGTGGCCCGAGGGCGCTGTTGTCGTACGGGATGATCTTCGGGTCGTCGGCTCAGCTGCCGTTCACGCCCAGATCAGGTTTGGATCAAGCGTCGGAAGCGTGCGGTTCAGGCGTCTGCGAGCAGTGCTTCGACGTGCGAGATGTGCCAGTCGGTCACGTGCTCCAACGGGAGCGAGCAGGCGGCGGCGAAATTCGTGCGCCCCATCCGTCGGCGCCGTTCGGGATCGTCGACGAGGTCGGTGATGGCGGTGACCAGGCTCTCGATGTCGCCGGGCTCGAACACCGTGGCGCTGAACCCTTCCTTCTCGATCAGGTCGACGAAGTCGCCGACGCGTGGCACGACCGCAGCGCGGGCGTAGGTTCCCGTCTGGTGGAGCGGGCCGCTGCTCCCGGTGGTCGAGGTGTAGGGGAACACGACGACGTGGGAGTCGGTGAACAGGCCGGCGACGTCGTCTTCGGCGACGTAGCCGGTGAACCGCAGGCCCGGAATGCCGGCGTTGGCGGCCTCGATCTCGGCGAGGTAGCCGGGGGCGTTCGGGCTGTCGGTGCCGGCGATGACGCACTCGACGTCGTGGCCGCGCTCGATCAGCAGGCGGTAGGCGGCGACCAGGTCGTCGACCCGCTTGTACGTGCCGAACTTGCCGAACGCGAGGAGCCGGATCGGGCCGTGGATGGTCTCCTCGACCGGCTCGCTCGGTGCCTCGAAGGTGCCGTGCGGGGTCAGGAAGACGTTGTCGGCGCCGTAGTTCTCACGCAGCACGTCGACGTACTGGGGCATCGTGGTGACGACGGTGTCGGCGAGGAGCAGGACCCGGGTGAGCATCCGGCCGATGCCGGTGAGCACGCCGTTGAGGATCCGGCTCGAGCCGTATCCCGCCTGATCCAGATCGACGGTGTCGACGATGTTGTGCAGCAGGACCACGCTCTTCGCCCGGGTGAGCCGAACGAGGGCGGGTGTCATGAGACCGAGCGCCGCCGACACCTTGCCGCCGCCGAAGCTCGTGAAGTGGGTGTTGAAGAACACCACGTCGGGACGATCGCGGCGGATCTGTCGCAGGATCCGTAGCGGTGTCGTGATCGAGCCGAAGGTCCACGCGGCGCGGTAGGTGATGCCATCGGCGTCGTCCGGGAGACCGGCGCTGTCGTCGGCGAAGACGATGAGCTCGTCGATTTCGGGCTTGGCGGCGAACTGCTCGACGAGATGGTGCCCGTACTCGGTCAGCGTCGAGGTCGACGGCGGAACTGCGGTGACGACCGCCATCCGCACCGAGCGGCTTGACGACCGCAGCGGCGGTTGCCGGATAGCGGCCCACCAGGGCGTTCCAGCGGATCCCGACGAGGTCGCGGAGGAATTGGAGCGCAACGCGGCCCGGCTGCACCTTGGAGCCCGGAGCGTCGAACCACTCGACGGGCACCTCGGCGACCTCGTAGCCGAAGCGGGACGCAAGGTAGAGCAGCTCGGCGTCGAAGCTGAAACCGTCGACGCGGCCGGCGTCGAACAGCGCCGTCGCCGCCTCGCGGGTGAAGAGCTTGAAGCCGCACTGCGTGTCGGCGATGTCGAGGCCGAGGCCGATGCGGGTGATCTTGCGCCAGCCCCAGCTGAACACGCGCCGCAGCGCGGACTTGGACTGCTCGGAGGCGCCCGCCGCGGCGCGCGAACCGATCGCGACGTCGGCGCCGTCGGCCAGGCGAGCCTGCAGGGCGGCGACCTCGCGCATCGGCGTCGACATGTCGGCGTCGCTGAACAGGATCTGGTGGCCGTGTGCGGCCCGGACGCCGGCCCGGACGGCGGCTCCCTTGCCGCGGTTGACGCCGGGATCGAGCACGATCACGTTCCGCAGCCCGAGGCTGCGCACCAGCTGGGGCGTGTCGTCGGTCGAGCCGTCGTCGGACACGACGATCTCGAAGTCGGTCGTGACGTCGATCATCCGTGCGGCGATCGAGATGATGGTCGGCACGATGCGTTCGGCTTCGTTGTACGCCGGGACGACGATCGAGAGTTCGGGGGACAGTGAGGCGGGCTCGGTGGCCCAGCGCTGGAACGTTGTTTCGGTCATGACCCAACCATCGGCGGCTGGGTCAAGCCGCGATCCCGGCAAGATCAAGATCAGTTCAGATTTGGCCGGCGACGGAGCTTCAGCGCTCGTCGGTCAGTCGCTCGATGTTGCGGATCCGCCAGTTCCCGTCACTCAGCACGAGGATGACCTCGGATCGCACCGTGCTCGACGACGGGGTGCCGCCGCTCCGCATCGGCGATCGGGCACGTCGCTCGCGCGTGCGCAGCACGATGATCTGCCCGTCGAGGCTGTAGAACTCGACGCGCAGGTCGTGTGCGGTCGCGATGCTCGATCGAACCGTGGTGGCCCGACTCGCCGATGCGCCGTCGCTCGAAGCGGTCGAAGCGTGTCGCGGGCGCCGTCCAACGCAGGGCCCGTGAACCACACGTCGAGACCACCGAGGTCGCCCTCGGCGGCGCGCATGAGCGCGTCGTTCGCCCGGAGCCAGGCAGCCGCGACCTCGTCGCGGGTCGTCGGTTCGACGATGCGTACGAGGTCGGCCGCATCGTCCGACCACGTCACGGTGGCGCCCAGGGACTCGGGGACCAACTCGGTCGCCGAGAACGCCTCGTCCGGGTCGGCTCCGTCGCCCGACTCCCGCACGGCGAGCGACAGGGCACCGATGACGGCCAGGACCGCCAGCGCGATCACGACGCCCGCGGCGAGCGCGATCCATCGCTTCAGCGTCGACATCGAGGTGAACCGACCGGTGCCGGCGTCCACCCCGGTGTCGGTGTCGACTGTCGACTCGTCGTTCACTCGTCATTCATCCCGTCACCGTCCTCGTCACGCCGAGCACCTCGATGACGATCTCGGTGCCGGGATCGAGCGTGCCGACGTCGATCTCGGCCACACCGTTGAGGAGCGGCACCTCGATCGGGTCGATCCAGGTCGCCGATGGTCGCCGTCACGGGGGTTCCGTCGGTCACCACGGCGCCGAGATCGTCGAGAACCGGACCGACCTCGACGACCGCCCCGCCGGAGTCGTCGCGAACGATGTCGACCGGGATCGAGGAGACGGCTGCGGCGAAGGTGAGTTCGGTCGTCTCGCCCGGTGATCCCGTCGACGGTCACCGCGATCGACACCGTGCCGGGGCGGGAGGGGGCGAGCAGCCGGAACCTCGCGATGCCGTCGATCGTGGTCGCGGTGGCGACACCGACGCCGTTCGGGCCATCCGATCGCAGCTGAACCAGGTGGCCATCGGGAAGCCGATTGCCGAAGCGGTCGGTGATGACCGACGTCGAGATCTCGACCAGGGCCCGTCCATCGGCAACGAGCGTGGGGGATCCCGTGAGGACGGCCTGAACGCTCGACGCCGACACCGGGGACTTCTTCGAACCCGACCCGACGGCTCGACACTCCGCTGTCGGCCGTTGCGAACACCTCGACGCTCCCTGCCGACGTGTCGGAAGCGATCAGCCGCGCGACGATGCCGTGCTCGACGGCGGCCGTGACGTCCCGGCCCGGTCCCGACTCGTCGACGAGCGAGATGACCACCGCCTCTCCGTCGGGGAGGGGATTGCCGAACGCATCGGCGGCGATCGCCGTGACCATCGTCTGATCCTCGCCGTCGGCGATGATCGTCCGCGGGCCCGCGTGGATGTCGACCTCCGCTGCCGCAGCGGCGGGAACGATCATCGTCGTCGCGACCACGCTGGTCCGTCCGCCCTCCGTCGTCGATCCCGCGCCCGACGAACGTGACGAGACCGCTCGTCGAGGTCAGCGCAGACGGGAGGGTGACGGTCGCGCGTCCATCGCTCATCGTTGCCGCGAATGTCGTCACTGCGAACGCATCGATGACGTCCAGTTCGACGTCGCCGGGTCCGACTGCCTTCGACCACGACCTCGATCGTCGACCCTGCGGTCACCTCATCGGGCGCGAGGACGTTCGTGACCGATGCGCTGGGCTGGTTGTCGGATCCCGAACAACCGACGGCGCCCACACCGAGCGCGACGGTGAACGCGATCGAGACGACGAACCGCGAGCGCTGCCGGAAGCGCAAGCTGGTCACGGCTCGACACTCCGTTGGAACGAACTGACGTCGAGCCGTACGGCGGTCACCAGCCGACCACCCGACCGCGATGGGGTCACCGCTGACGGGCACGACGAGCCCACCGCGGGTGCCGACCGCGTCGCTGGTCCCGAGCTGCGCATCGTCGAAGATGCGGAGCGGGAGGTCGGAAACGTCGGCGTCGGGTGGAGCGGCCGACCACTCGACGTCGAGCGTGCGCTGGGGTCGGACCGATTCGGGCACCCAGTGATGGTCGACCCAGACGACATCGCCGGATCGGTCGAGATACGACACGGTGATCCGGGTCACGGTCGCCGACGTCGTGCCGGCGTTGCGCAGCCGAACCTCGAGATCGATGCCGTCTCCGGCCGAGGTGGCTGAAGCGCCGACCACGTCGACGACCCGCTCCAATTGGCCGCCGGTGACAACCGCCCGGGCGGCGACTTCGACGGTCGGCGACCTCGCCGTCGAGCACGGGCTCCGCATAGGCCAACGGATCGAATTGCGCCGCGACCGGATCGTCGCGATCCACCGACCCGGCGCGACCCTCGAAGTCGATCCGGTACGGCACCGTCTCGCCGGGCAGCACCTGATGAATCGTCGCCTGTCCCGCGTCGTAGCTCGCGAGCACGTCGTCGTCGGCGCCGCGCAGCACCCCGTTCACGGTGACGTCGGCGGGGTCGACGTCGACGTTGGTGACGGTCCCGACGATGACCCACCGTTCGCCGACGCGATACGTCGAGGCGGGCCCGAGGGCGAGCCGCGGTCGGTCGAGGATGTCGTCGAAGCTGGTGGTCCCCGCCGTGACCTCCGACGCGCCCGAGCGACGAGACCGATGTTTCCGGCCGGACGACGAGCTGATCGACCGGACGTTGGATCGGTTCGACCATCGCCTCGATGAACCACGTGCCGTCGCGCCGCACGAGATCGTGGCGACGCTCGACGACGTACTCGGCGACCGAGGTGACGTAGACCAGATCGACGTCGGCGGTGGCACGGTCGCCCGAGATCTCGACGTCGCTCCGAACGGAGTCCAGCTCGGAGTACCCGTCGAGGAGACCGTCGCGGACGCTGATCTGGAGCAGATACGTCGCGAGATCGGGGCGACTCGACGGGTCCAGCAGTCCGTGCGCGTCGTCGAAGCGTTGGAAGTCGAGCGCGTCGTAGTACGACTCGACCGTCTCGGCGGGCCCGGCGGCAGCGGTCTCGCGCCGGCCGACGGTGGCCGCCACGGCGCCGACGCCGAGCAGGACGAGTGCCATCGCGACCCATCGTGCGCGTGCTGATCGCGGGCGGCGGGCTGCGACGAGCAGGTCGGCGACACGTCGGTGGACCGACGACCAGGGTTGACGCTGCGGCCGGAGGCCGGGCTGGTCGCGGAGTCGATCGGACACATCGTCCGAGACGACGGTCGACCCACGCGAGCAGGCGGCCCGGACCGGGGCGCGGCCTTCCGAGGAACCGCAGGCGACGCGGCAGGCGTCGGCCGGTGCCGAGCCAGAAGAGGGTGATGATCCCCGCTGCCACCGACGACATCGGGAGCACGCCCCACAGCGCGCGCTGCCAATCGGGGATCTCGCGCTCGGGCAGCACGTCGGGGAGCGGAGGGACGTCGGCGCGTTCCCACACCTCGACGTCGTTGTCGAGCGTTCCGATGCGCTGCCACCCGCTCGACCACAGGAGCGGGTCGTAGAAACGGTCGATCGAGAACACGAACTTCAGGTGGTACGGCGACGGATTGATCAGGAACTGCTGGAGCGAGCCGATGCCCGGGATGCCGCGATACTTGGCGCCTTCGAGCCGCTCGACCGAGCGGCTCGTGAGTTCGGGCAGCCGGCGCGCCGAGTGATAGTTGCCGTCGACGGTCAAGGCCGTCGTGTTCGCCGCGACCCAGGCCATCTGATCGCCGAAGCCGAGCGTGAGGTACCGCCATCGATCGTGTTGGTCCTTGCTCATGAAGCTGCTGATCGGAGCGGGATCGATCGCCCGGGGCTGGAACGGGCGATGGGTCGTGAGCGTCGCGGCGAACACGCTCGCGGCGATGGCCGTCGCGAACGACGACGGTGACGAAGACCTGGGTCGGGATCCTGCCGAACCAGGCGACGCCGATGTCGTGGAGCAGGCCACCGCGCAGACTCATGATCGCCCAGCCCGCGAACGGCAGGATCGCGATCGTCGCCCAGATCGTGAATCGGTCGAGGGTCAAGATGTCGAACGCTCCGCCGAGCATCATCCGCGGAATCGGTGTCGTCCCGCCCGTGCCGAGCAAGGCCAGGAGCCCGATCGACGCAGCGAGCGGCCACCCGCGTCCCGCGATGGCTTTGACGGCGGCGAACGGCACGAGGAGGAGGAACCCCGCCCAGGGGACCACCCAGAAGACGAGTCCGGCGGCGGTGTCGGACAGGAAGTCGTTCCGGCTGGCGTGAGGAATCGGGACCTGGGTGATCGGATCCGAACTCGACCACCGCCAGTAGGGCAGGACGACGGTGACCAGCGTTGCGATCGACAGGACCCCCAGGATCGCCGTGCGGGCCGTCGCCGGAAGGATCCGACGGAGTCGACGGGCGACCTGGGGGAGGAGCAGCGAGGGGCGTGCGCTGACGGCGTGGCCGCCGGGCTCGTCGACGACCGGGGTGCCCCAGCGGTCGAGCATGGCGCGGACGGCGACCGGCCCGGTGAAGAACACGCTGCCGAACAGCGTGGTCACGTGGTGTCCCGCCGTGGTCGCCGCGAGCAGCGCAATCGCCGCGACGAGATCGGTCCGCACGCCATCGTGGATCCAGCGTCGGATCGACGGCTGTGCATTGAGCAGGAACCCGAGCGCGAACGTCGTGGGCAGTTGGCCGAAGGTGTGGACCACCTCGGCGAGCGACGACGACACGACCGCGAGCAGCGCTGCCCATCCAGCGGCCTCCCGGCTGACCCACAGCAGCGAGAAGCGGTAGACGCCGACGACGACGGTGATGATCGCCGCCAGCTGCACGATGACGAACGCCGTCGGCAGGCCGACGAGCATCGACCCCAACGCGATGCTCTGGTGCGACGCCGGTGGATAGCTGACCGTCGTGAACCCGGTGTACCAGCGTGGTTCCCAGGTGCTGAACCAGTCGCGGGCGTAGTGGTCGCCGAAGAAGATGTGCACCCACGCGTCGTAGGTGCCGCGGTAGCTGCCCGCGGCCAGCAGGCCGCCGTGCACGATGAGCGCGAGCGCGATCGCCCACCGCAGACGCGGATCGCGCCACGTGGATGTCTCGGCGTTCATGGTGCCCACGATCGGAGCGGGAGTTCGAGGGACGGTCTGGGCCAGATCAGGTTTCGGTCAACGACCGCCGGCATCGGGTCTACACGCTCATCGCGTAGCCGACGCCGCGCACCGTCCGGATCCGACTCGGCCCGTCGCCGACGATGTCGATCTTCTTGCGGAGGTTCGCGATGTGCACGTCGACCACATGGTCGTCGCCGACGTAGTTGTCTCCCCAGACGGCGGTCAGGAGTTGGGCTCGTGACAGTACGGCGCCCGGCCGCTGCGACAGCGCGAGGAGGAGGTCGAACTCGATCTTGGTCAGTTCGGTCGCCTCGCCGGCAACCTCGACCGACCGCGTGTCGATGTCGATCCGCACGTCGCCCACGATGCGGGCGGCTGCCTGTGGCTCGGTCGACCTCGAACGAGAGCGTCCGAGCAGCGCACTCACCCGCGCTGCGAGTTCCCGCGGCGAGAACGGCTTCGTCATGTAGTCGTCCGCCCCGAGTCGGAACCCGAGCAGCTTGTCGACCTCGTCGTCGCGGCCGGTGAGCATGAGCACGAACGCGTCGGTCGACGGAGCGGACCTCCTGGCACAGGTCGAGGCCGTCGCCGTCGGGCAGGGTGAGGTCGAGGATGACGACATCGGGCGGGCGTCGACCGGAGCCGCTCGACGTGCAGCCTCGATCGTGGAGGCGGTCGAGACGTCGTGGCCGTCCTTGCGCAGGGCGGCGGTGACGAGCTGCGCGTACTCGGCCGCGTCCTCCACCACCAGGATCTTTGCCGGGCTCACAGAGATCATTGTGTCAGGCGGCCGGCGCCGGATGGCACATGCCCCTCTCGAGTGATGCCGGCTCGATCAGATCTCGCCGCGCCGCAGGCCAACTCGCCGCAACTCGCCGGACCGACGAGCGGAGCGAACGACGAAGCCACCCGGCCGCGGCTCGACGCGGCCACGGCGTTCCCGCGGGGTCTGGTTGCAGCGGTCGGTTCGGTCGGCCTCGACGATCGCGTACTCTCCGATGCGGGGAGAGGAGTGCCGCGCAGTGGAGGAATCCACCACAAGAGGAACGAGCGGACGATTCGCAAGCGTGGCTGATGTCCTGCCGATCGTGCGTTGGCTGCCGAGCTACCCGCGTCGCCGACTCCGCGGCGACGTGCTCGCCGGCGCGATGGTCGCTGCGCTCCTGATCCCGCAATCGCTCGGCTACGCACGGATCGCCGGGGTCCCCGTCGAGGTCGGCCTCTACGCCGTGCCACTCGCCCTGTTGGCGTATGCGGTGCTGGGGTCGTCGCCACAGCTGATCGTCGGGCCCGCGTCGACCGTGGCCATCGTGTCCGGGTCGCTCGTCGCCGACATCGCGCGTGACAACCCGGAGGATGCTGTGGCGATCACGTCGGCGCTGGCCATCGCCGCCGGCGTCGTGCTCGCCGCGGCGGGTGTGCTGCGGATCGCCTGGTTGGCCGAGTTCTTGTCCAAGCCGATCGTGACCGGGTTCGTTTTCGGCTTGACCCTCACGATCATCATCGGCGAGTTGCCGACGTTGTTGGGGATTCCGAAGCCGAGCGGTGACCTGTTCGGCGTCTTGTTCCGAACACTCGACCGTCTCGACCAGGTGGATCGGTCGACCGCGCTGGTGGGCGGATCGGCCTTGCTGGTGATCTCCGCCGGCCGTCGATTCGTGCCTCGCGTCCCCTGGGGGCTGGTCGTGCTCGTGCTCGGTGTTGTCGCCTCACGGCTGCTGGATCTGGAGGACAAAGGGGTCGCGATGATCGGCGACGTGGCGGCGGGGCTCCCGCCCCTCGGCGTGCCCGTGATCCCGCAGGACGATCTCGGTGCGGTGCTCGTCGGTGGTGTGTCGCTCGCGTTGGTGGCACTCGCTGAGGGGCTCGCCGCCAGCCGGCTGTTCGCGACGCGGGGCGGGTACCGCGTCGAGACGGAGCGCGAACTGCTCGGGATGGGCGCTTCCAACGTGGCCGCCGGGCTCTCCGGCGGGCTCTCGGTCGCCGGCAGCCTGTCCAAGACCGCGGCCGCGGAGCAGGCCGGCGGGCGCAGCCAGATCACCGGGCTCACGTCGGCGGTGCTTCGTCCTCGTGGTGCTGCTCGCCTTCACGTGGGTGTTCGAGGATCTCCCACAGGCCGTCCTCAGTGCGATCGTGATCGCAGCGGTGTGGGGGCTGATGGACGTTGCGGCCATACGTCGATACGCCCACGTGCGCGCGCGCCGACTTCGTGGCCGCCGTCGTCGGAATCGCCGCGGTGGTGGTGTTCGGGCCACTCGCCGGACTCGGCATCTCCATCACCGTCGCACTGCTCTCGATCATCTACCGGTCGAGCTCGCCGCGCATCGAGGTGTTGGGCAAGATCAGCGAGGAGAAGGCCGCGTGGGGGCGGGTGCGGGGTCACCCCGACCGTCAGCCCGTCGACGGCGTCATCGTCGTCCGGCTCGATGCGCCGTTGTTCTGGGCGAACGCAACGGCAATCGAGGATCGTTTGCTCCGAGAGATCGGCAGGTGGCCCGAGACCCGCGCGCTCGTCCTCGACCTCGAGGCCACCACGCAACTCGACACGACCAGCGCCGATGTGCTCACCCATCTCGCCGGTGAGCTCGAGCGGCGCGATGTCAGGCTGTACCTGGCTCGTGCGTTGCATCGCGTCGAGGCAGTCCTTCAACGATCGGGCTTCTTCGACACCGTCACCGTCGAGCAGTCCTGGCACAGCATCTCCCAGTGTGTGCGCGCGGCACGACGAGACACGGGCCTCAAAGGACCCCAACCGTCCGACGACAGCTCGACGTCAGGCGACGAAAGCATGACCGCAGACGATGAGGTCGAGGTGCTCGAGGAGGACGAGCCGAACGACGATGCCGAAGCGCCACCGACCTGACCCGTTCGCTGCCGGCGGAGGTTTCCCACCCGACGCAAACGTGGGAACATCGTCTGATGTATGCAGTTGCAACGTTCCTCGTGGTGGCCGTTCTGTCGATGGCCTTCACCCGCTTGGCTGCCGGTGCGCTGATCGCAACAGGCCTGCCGTCCGATGTCGCATCGTTCCAGGCGCGTTCGGCGTTCAGCGGCGCCGGGTTCACGACGACCGAGGCGGAGAACGTCGTGAATCATCCGGCGCGTCGCAAGATCATCGGGACCACCATGTTCGTGGGCAATCTGGGAACGCCCACCCTTGTCGTCACGGTGCTCGTCGGCTTCCTGGCTCCCGGCCCCGGCAACACCACTGAACGGACCATGGTCACCGTCGCCGGGCTCGTGCTGATCATCATGTTGGTCGCCAACCGTCCCGCACAGCGTGCACTTGCGCGTTTCGGCCAGCGTCAGGCCCAACAGCACCTGCTCCCTCATCTCGAACGACACGTGACCGAGCTGTACGCGGTGGGCGACGACTTCGTTGTCGGCTCGGTGCGCGTCAACGACGAGCCGGGGCCGGCCGTGCGGAGCCTGCGGGGGATCGACGAGGCGCTTCCGACCGTGAGCGTGCTGGGCGTCCGGCACGACGAGGGGTATTTCGGTCGCCCGCCGGTCGACGTCGAACTCGACGCCGGCGACGAGCTCATCGTGTACGGCCGTCGACCTGATCTCGAACGGCTTGGTGAGCTTGGTGTGTAATCAAGTAATCAGCATTACACTGAGTGGATGACCACGACCACCGCCGCTCCTTCCTCCACCATCGATGCCTGGTTCGCCGGGCGCCTGCCGTCCGAATGGACGAGCGTCCAGCCCGCCGAGATCGCCGTCGATCGTGAAGAGATCACCGTCACCCTCGCCGTTGAACCCCCCGTACTGGGCGATGAGGCCGGTGACGCCGATCGCGCGGAGGCCGCCGCCGGCCGGATCGCCGGCTTTCGTGAGGACACCAGGGACCGGCGGATGGCGATCGCCCGGGAAGCTGAGCACCGGTTCGAGCGCAAGGTCGCATGGGCCGTGACCATCGGCGACCACACGCACCTGTTCACCCACCTCGCCGTTCCGGTGATGACCAGACTTCGACAGCCCGAGCGTTTGGTGCTGGACACCCTCGTCGCCGCGAACGTCGCACGGTCTCGTGCCGATGCGTTGGCGTGGTGTGTGCGCCTCGTGGGCAAGAACGCGGACGAGTGGCTCGCCGAGCTTCGTGGGGCGACATCGACGGTCGATCAGGTACGAGCGACCGGACCCGACGTTTGAGTCGACGCCCGCTGCGGCGGCCGATCAGGGTGGGTCCTGGCAAGAGAGGCAGTCCTCTCGCCGCTGCGCCGCGGATGCGATCTGTCGGCGGTCTGACGCAGCCGCTGTGCGACGCTCGCTGGCGCCCGGTCGATCCTGTTCACGGCGTGGCTCGACGAATGTGGCCACAACGGCCCGAAGGGAACGAGCTGAACGATTGCGGCAGTCGCACGTCGACGTGTCTGCCGGAGACCGTCTAGCGTTGCGGGCCGTGACGGACTGGACAGCGATCACCCGCCGCAACGCCCGCTCGGTGCAGACCACGATCGGCTGGATCTACTGGGACCCGGGCGCCGTCGCCCGCCTCGAAACGCTCGGGCTCCCGGGCGGGCTCGGGTACATCGCCGGCCGATGCGCCCCGCTCGGGCCCGCCGGCCCCGAGGCCGTGGTGGCCGCCTTCGGGTCGATCAGTCCACTCGGCATCGCGCTCGCCGTCGATGCCGTTGAGCGGAACACGACCTTCGACGAGGTCTGGGCCGCACGGGACGAAGCCGTGCTCGAGGGCCTCGCGGCGCACGCCCCCGACATCCAGGAGCCCCTGTCCGCACTCGGGCCCGAACTCTGGCCCGTCATCGACCAGCTCCCGCGTGCTCGGTCGGGTGTTCTTCGGCCGCGCATCTTCGGATGCCTCGGCCGACCGACCCGATCCTGTCGGGCTGGCACGCGGTCAACTGCATCCGCGAGTGGCGGGGCGACACCCATTGGGCGATCGTCGCCGCGGCAGGTTTCACCGGCAGCGAGGCATCGATCCTGCACAACGCCTGGCTGGGTTACGCGAAGGATTGGCTCCCCAAGTCGCGCGGGAGCAGCGATGATCTGACCGCAGCCGGGTGGGCGTCGCTCGAGGCGAAGGGGCTCGTCGTCGAAGGCGAGGTGACGCAGGCGGGGATCGGCCTGCGACAGCGAATCGAGGACGACACCGACCGATTGACCACGGCACCGTGGACGCTGCTCGGCGAAGCGGCATCGATTCGCTTCGCAGACGAGTTCGAACCGCCGTGCGAACAACTGCTCGCGCGAGTCGACCTCACGGCGGGCACGAACTACCAGCCTGCGTCGCGGCTGCGATCGTAAGTCCGGTGCGAAGGGCTCCGCGTGGCCTAGCGTCGTAGCGTGACAATGGGTCGGATCAGCCGCCGTGCGTTGTTGGGCGCGGTCGTCGCGGCCGGCGCTGCGGCGTCGGGAGGAGTCGCACGGGGTGCCCCGCCGGACGAGTTCGCGTCGGTCCTCGCCGGAGCCAACAGGGTCCGCCCGCCCGATCATGGCCGCCCGGGTTGGACCGCAGGCGCAATCGGACGCAGCGGGCAGGGGCGCCCGATCGTACGCTGGGACACGAAACCGATCGGTGCCCGCCGCCATGTCGCGGTCATCTGCGGAATCCACGGCGACGAGCGTGCCATCGCCGATCTGGCCGACGGATTCGGGCGGATCGACGTGCCGGTCGATCTGCACCTCACGATCGTGCCCCACCTGAACCCTGACGGGTGGGTCGCCGGCACACGCCACAACGGCGAAGGAATCGACCTCAACCGCAACTTTCCCTGGGGATGGCGCCGCGGGAACGGCGGCAGCGTTGCGGCATCGGAAATCGAAACCCGGGCGGCGATGTGGTTCCTCGGCAACGAGCGGCCCGATCTGACGATCTGGGTGCATCAGCCGCTGGGCTACGTGGCGCCCCTCGAGGGATGCCCGCCACTCTATGGCGACATCTGGTCGGACGTGTCGGGCGTGCCGGTGCGGAACAACCTCCGCCAGGTCGGCGGTGGCGAGACCTGGACGGCGATGGCGCTGGGGCTGAGGTCGATGCTGGTCGAGGTGGGGGGCACGAGGACCGAGGCGATCGGCGTGGCGCAGCACGTTGCCGCCCTCGAGGCGCTGCTCGTCGCCGTCGAACCCGTCTAGGAGGGTCGAGGAGGGTCGAGGAGGGTCGCGGAGAGCTGGTCAGCGGTTGGCTTTGGCGGCCTGTTTGGCCAGGCGCTTGGCCGTGCGGCCGATCGGTTCGATGTTGCGATGATCGCAATCGCCGATCTCGGCACCGTTCTCGAACAGCACGCGATAGCGCTGCCAGTTGAAGCCGTTCGCCAGGATGACCTTGCCCTCGGTGCCGACCGGGACGCCATGGATCTCGGCGGTGCTGCGCACCTTGTCGTTCATCTTCAACGAGATCTGGTCGTCGTGCGGTGACGCCAGCTTGTGCGGCTTCCAGTACTCCATCGCTTCCATTCTGCCGGATCGGACGGCCCGATGCGCGATTCGGTCGAGGTCGTCGATGGCGGTTCGTGGCTCCGTCACGCTCCCGCGGCCGAATCAACCAGACACAGATAGCCTCGGCCTCCGTGAAGAGTTCGGTTGAAGTCCTCGAGGACAACAAGGTCAAGGTGTACGTCGAAGTCGAAGAGGCTGAGTTCGACAAGGACATCGACAAGGCGTTCAAGCTGCTGGCGAAGGAGGTCAACCTCCCCGGATTCCGTGCCGGCAAGGTGCCCCGCAAGGTGCTCGAGGCCCGCGTCGGCCTCGGCCCGGCACGCGAGCAGGCACTGCGCGACGCGGTTCCCGAGTACCTGTCGCGCGCGGTCAACGAGAACGACGTCGACCTGATCGCCACACCCGAGGTCGAGATCACCGACGGCGAGGAGTCCGGTCCGGTCGAGTTCGAGGCGACCTGCCAGGTGCGTCCGATCATCACCGTGTCCGGCTACGACGCGCTGCGCGTCGAGCTGCCCGGCGGTCGAGGTCAGCGACGACGACATCACCGAGGCCCAGGAGGCCGAGCTCGCCCGCGACGCTTCGCTGAGCGACGTCGACCGGCCCGCCGAGACCGGCGACTTCGTCGTGATCGACATGACGGCGATGCGCGACGACGAAGAAGTGCTCGGCCTGAACACCGAGGACTGGTCGTACGAGATCGGCCAGGGTTGGGTCACCGACGACTTCGACGAGCAGCTCGTCGGCGCCTCGGCCGGCGACACGCTCGAGTTCGTCGTCGACACCGAAGGGCACCGAGGACGAGGCCGACTTCACCGTCAAGGTGCAGACGGTGCAGCACCGCGAGCTGCCCGAGCTCACCGACGAATGGGTCGACGAGAACGTCGGCGAGTTCGACACGGTCGAGGCGTGGACGGCGAACCTCCGCGAGACGCTCGCCGAGCGCAAGCTCAGCACCGCCCGTCAGCAGGCCGGCACGGCGTTGAACGACGCCCTCGCCGAGCTCGTCGAGATCGAGGTGCCCGAGCCGATGGTCGCCGCCGACCTCAACCAGCGGGTGCAGGGCACGATCCAGCAGTTCCAGGCGCAGGGCATCGACTTCGAGCAGTGGATGCAGGCCACCGGCCAGGATCCCGAGAGCTTCGTCGAGGGCATGCGCGGGCAGTCCGAGCAGGCCGTCAAGGTCGACCTGGCACTGCGGGCGATCGCCGTGGCCGAGAACATCGAGGTCACCGACGACGAACTCGAGCGCGAGTACGCCCGCATGGCGATGCAGTACAGCCAGAAGGCCAAGGACATCCGCCGGGCCTACGAGCAGAACGACGCCGTGTCCGAGCTGATCGCTCAGATCAGCAAGTCGAAGGCGTTCGACGTGCTGGTGCACAGCGCGACGTACGTCGACGAGGACGGCAACGAGATCGATCGCGACTCGCTGATCGGACACATCGACGATCACGATCGACGAGACACGATCGACCGACGCCGAGCACGAACCCGAAGCAACCGACACCGAAGCCACGGAGGATGATGACTGATGGAACTCGATGCCCAGAGCCTGTACGGAGCTCAGAACTACATGGTCCCGAACGTCGTCGAACAGACGAGCCGCGGTGAGCGTGCCTACGACCTCTACAGCCGACTGCTCAAGGAGAACATCATCTTCTTGCAGACGCCGGTCGACGACACCGTCGCCAGCCTCATCTCGGCGCAGTTGATCTTCCTCGAGTCGGAGAACCCCGACAAGGACATCAACATCTACATCAACAGCCCGGGCGGCGACATCACGGCGCTGTTCGCCATCTACGACACGATGCAGTTCATCAAGAACGACATCGCCACGATCTGCCTCGGCCAGGCCGCATCGGCTGCTGCGGTGCTGCTCGCCGCCGGCACCAAGGGCAAGCGCCTCGCGCTGCCCCACGCCCGCGTCCTGCTGCACCAGCCGTCGGGCCAGGTCGGCTACGGCCAGGTCACCGACCTCGAACTCGCCGCCGCCGAGATCCAGCGGATGCGCGAGATCCTCGACGGCATCCTGTCCGAGCACACCGGTCAGCCGATCGAGAAGATCCACGTCGACACCGATCGCGACTTCGTGATGGAGGCCCAGGAGGCGCTGGAGTACGGCATCATCGACCAGGTCATCTCGTCGCGTGAAGCCGTCGACCGGGCCGGTCCGATCCGCTGATTCCGCGGTTCGGCGGATCCGATGTCGGCCCGGTCCTCGCATGAGGCAGCGAGATGTTGCACAATGAAGGGCCGTCGCCTGCGCGAGACACGCACGACTGAGAGTGAGCTGAGGGAGAGATCGACAGTGGCGAAATTCGGTGACACCGGCGAACTCTTGAAGTGCTCGTTCTGCGGCAAGTCGCAGAAGCAGGTCAAGAAGCTGATCGCCGGCCCCGGCGTCTACATCTGTGACGAGTGCATCGACCTCTGCAACGAGATCATCGAAGAGGAGCTGACCGAGACCGCCGACGTCAGCTTCGAGACCCTCCCGAACCCGCGCGAGGTGCGCGCGTTCCTCGACGACTACGTCGTCGGCCAGGACGACGCGAAGAAGATCCTCTCCGTCGCCGTCTACAACCACTACCGGCGGATCCAGCACCAGGCCGACAACGAAGCAACCGTCGGCCGGCGCGACGAGGTCGAGCTCGCCAAGTCGAACATCCTGCTGCTCGGACCGACCGGCTGCGGCAAGACCCACCTCGCCCAGACGCTCGCCCGTCAGCTCAACGTGCCGTTCGCCGTCGCCGACGCAACTGCGCTCACCGAGGCCGGCTACGTCGGCGAGGACGTCGAGAACATCCTGCTCAAGCTGATCCAGGCCGCCGACTTCGACGTCAAGCGCGCCGAGACCGGCATCGTCTACATCGACGAGATCGACAAGGTCGCCCGCAAGAGCGAGAACCCGTCGATCACGCGCGACGTCTCGGGCGAGGGCGTGCAGCAGGCGCTGCTCAAGATCCTCGAGGGGACCCAGGCCTCGGTCCCGCCGCAGGGCGGTCGCAAGCATCCGCACCAGGAGTTCATCCAGATCGACACGACCGACGTGTTGTTCATCCTCGGCGGTGCGTTCGCCGGCCTCGACGACATCATCGAGAACCGGATCGGACAGAAGGGCGTCGGCTTCAACCACACCGTGCGCAGCCACGTCGACCGCGATCCGGGCGAGCTGTTCGCCCAGGTGCTCCCCGAAGACCTCGTCAAGTTCGGCATGATCCCCGAGTTCATCGGCCGTCTGCCGATGGTCGGCGCTGTCCGGTCGCTCGACCGGGAGGCGTTGATCTCGATCCTGACCGAGCCGAAGAACAGCCTGGTCAAGCAGTACGAGAAGATCTTCGGCTTCGAAGACGTCGAACTCGAGTTCACGCCGGACGGGCTCACGGCGATCGCCGACCAGGCACTGCTTCGGGCCACCGGCGCTCGCGGCCTGCGCGCGATCCTCGAAGAGGTGTTGCTCGAGACGATGTACGACCTTCCCGGACGCACCGACATCGGCAAGGTCGTCATCGACGAGAAGACCGTGACCGAGAAGGTCAACCCGACGCTCGTGCCGCGCAAGGCGCCTCGCCAGCGCAAAGCCGCCTCCTGACTGTTGCGCTGCGTGTCAGACACGCAGCGCAACGCTTCCCACCGACAGGACATCCGATGGACTTCCAGGAGGCGCTCGCGTACCTCGACGAGCACATGTCGTACCAGAAGACGGGGCGGATCGACTCGCCGTCGGTCGAGCCGATCACGGCGATCTGTTCGGCGCTCGGCGACCCGCATCTGAGTGCACCGGTCATCCACGTCACCGGCACGAACGGCAAGGGATCGACCGTCCAGATGATCTCCCGGTTGCTCGCCGCACAGGGCTTGACCGTCGGCACGTACACGAGCCCGCACCTGGAGCACGTCACCGAGCGGTTCAAGCGCAATGGCGAACCGATCACCGAGGAGGAACTCGCCGAGCAGATCAGCGCCGTCGCCGAGATCGCACCGCTCGTCGGTCAGGACCCCGGCTACTTCGAGATCCTGACTGCAGCAGCGTTCCGCTGGTTCGCCGACATCGCGGTCGACGTCATGGTGATCGAGGTGGGCCTGCTCGGCCGGTGGGATGCCACGAACATCGTCGAGTCGCAGGTGGCCGTGATCACCAACATCGGGATGGACCACAACGAGTTCGCCGGCCCGTCGATCCGCGACGTCGCCACGGAGAAGTCGGGCATCGTCAAGCCCGGGTCGGCGGTGATCGTCGGTGAGACCGATCCCGAGCTGGTCGACATCTTCCGCAACGCCGGGGGAGCGACGACGTTCGTGCGCGACGAGGACTTCGCGACGCTCAGCAACTCGCTCGCCGTCAACGGTCGACTGCTCGATCTGCGGACGCCGACCACGATCTACACCGATGTCTTCCTCCCGCTGAACGGCGCCCACCAGGGCGACAACGCGGCGCTCGCACTCGCTGCGGTCGAGACGTTCTTCGCCGCGCCGCTCCCCGAGGACGTCGTGATCGAAGGGTTCGCCGAGGTCACGATGCCGGGCCGATTCGAGGTGCTCGGCCGGCAGCCGCTGGTGATCGTCGACGGAGCCCACAACTCGGTCGGCGCCGACAACTGCGCGTCGGTGTTCTTCGGCGACTTCCATCCCGATGGCCGCAGGATCCTCGTGGTCGGGAACGACTCGCGAACGCGATGGAGATGCTGTCGGCGTTGCGTGCCGACGAGTTCGACATCGTCTTCGTGGCCACCGCGCCGACACCGCGCGGCGTGCCGGCGGCCGACCTCCTTGCCGCCGCCGAAGAACTCGGCTGCGACCACGTCGTCGCGTTCGACGACGTCGAGGCCGCATGTCGGCGTGCACTCGAGTACGCCGACGGTGACGACGCGGTCCTCGTCACCGGCAGCCTCTACACCGCCGGCGCCGCCCGCTCCGTCCTCACCCACCTCGCCACCTGAATCCTTCGCGGGCTGTTCGGCCTGGGAATCCGGTCGAGCTCCTGGCCGGTTCGGGCGGTTGTCCGTGTGTTACCGGTGCTCGCCTAGGGTCGGTCCGATGAACGGACACCGCACTCGACACCTTGCGATCGCTGCCGGAGTGGCAGCGGCCGCTCTCATCGTTCCGATCGCGGCGGCCGACGCTCGTATCGACCCAGGCCTCCCGACGACGGTTGCCGTTCAGCCGGTCTCCTCGGCAGCGACCTACGAGATGGCGTACAACCCGGAACGGGACGAGTATCTGGCGGTGTGGCGGCCGCGCACCGACCCGGCCGACGAGATCTTCGTGGCGCGTCTCGACTCCGAGGGAAACCGCCTCTCCGGACCGACGGTGATCGCCGAAACCGGCGCCGACGCGGCATCGCGGTTCCAATCGCAGGGATTCTGGAACCCCAATGTGGCCTACGACAGTGCCTCGAATCAGTACCTGGTCGTCCTCCAGCGGGGCGAATCGATCCTGGCGCTCGGCGAGGACGCGCGAACCGCCGTGATCACCGGACAACTCGTGAGCGATCTCGGCGTGCCCGTCGGAGGAGAGGTGGCCCTGAACCCCAGCTTCGGGACGATGTTCGCGCTGCGCCCCGCGGTATCCCGACGTGGCTGCGAATCCGGCTGGAGGGGGCTTCACGCTGACCTACAACCTCTGGTGGCAGACCACGACGACCAAACCGACGTGGGCGTGCGAGGGCGCCACGGCCGCCAAGTCGACGACCATGGTCCAGCAGCTGAGCAGCTCGCTGACGCTGGGTGCCCGTGTGAAGACCGGACCGGTCTACACCGCGACTCAGATCTCGCAGGTTGCATACCACCCCACCAACGGCAACGTGTTCGTCGCCAGTTCGAGCGGTGAAGCGATCGCCGACGGCTTCATCTACGACGCGTCGCTGAACAAGGTGGCCGAGGTCGACATCGAGCACGAGCCGGCCGTCGCGAGTTCCGGAAATCCGGACTGGGCGCAGCCGAGACTCGATACCTGCTGAGCGGTTCCGGGATCGCCTGTCGAGGTCACGCGATGCTCGCGGCGAGCGATGCGTCGACGCCCAGCTGCGATGCGCGATGCTCCGCTGTCGACGTCGACCGGCGCCGGCGTCGCGCAGCCGACCGCGGTCGCCGCGAACGTCGGCCGACGTGATCCGCTCGGGCGAGCTGCGACCGCGCGTGAGCGGTGTCGTCTGCACACGGCGGTGCGCCAGCTCGTCGGGGCCGGCTGCTTCATTCCGACGGCACCGTCGGCGCTCGCGCGAAGCGGCCCGCGGTCGAGGCCGAGCAAACGGCTGCGGAGCTGGCAGGGGCGGCGTTGCCGACGACGCCGACGCTGCGGTCCTGAACATCACCGCCGTCAAGCCCGACGGCCGTGGCTTCGTCACGGTGTACGCTGTGATGAGGAACGTCCGCGAGCGTCGAACCTGAACTACGAACGGGCGAACATCGCCAACAGCGTGGTCGCCGCCATCGCCGCCGACGGCACGGTGTGTCTGTACAGCAGGTCGTCCGCTCACCTGCTGATCGACGTGAACGGCTTCGTCCCGTCGGGAGGATCGATCGAGCCGGTCGTCCCGGCGCGACTCCTCGAAACGCGTGATGGCCCCGACTTCGAAACCGACGACGGAGTCGGGCTCGGTGGTGGTCGGGTGGACGCCGGGTCGGTCACCCGGGTGAAGGTGGCTGGCCGCGGTGGCGTGCCGAGTGACGCCTCGGCTGCATTGCTGAACATCACGTCCGTCAACGGGCTGGGCAACGGGTTCCTGACCGTGTACTCGTGCGATGCCGATCAGCCCGCAGCCTCGAACCTGAATGCGCCTGCTGGAGGCAACATCGCGAACCTGGTGCTGTCGGAGATCTCGTCGAGCGGCGAGGTGTGCATCTACGCGAACGCCTCGACCCACCTGCTGGCCGACGTGAACGCATACGTGCCCGCCAGCTCGAGCATCGTTCCCCTCACTCCTGCTCGCCTCCACGACGGTCGCCCCGACGGCTGAGACGGTGGACGGCATCGGCCAGCGTCTCGGTCGCGTCACCGCGGGCTCGACCACGACCATCCGGGTCAGCGGCCGAGGCGGCGTGCCGCAGAACGCAACGGGAGCCGTCCTCAACGTCACCTCGGTGCGCGGCGACGACACTGGTTTTTACACGGTGTACCCGTGTGACGAGCAGCGTCCCGATTCGTCGAACCTGAACTACATCACGGGCCAGGTCGTGGCGAACTTCGTGTCGGTCAAGCTCTCGGCGTCGGGGACCGCCTGTGTGTACTCGAAGTCGCGAACCGATCTCGTCGTCGACGTCAACGGATGGAGCGGCTGATCGGGCCGTGCCAATCGGTGTCTGACACCGGATGGCTCGATAGCGTGCGCGGCCATGTCTGATCGCACTCTCGTCCTGCTCAAGCCCGATGCCGTCGAGCGCAAGCTCGTCGGCGAGGTCGTCTCGCGCTTCGAGGCGAAGAACCTCGACATCGTCGCGATGGACCTGCGCACGCTCGACGCCGACACGCTCGCCCGGCACTACGAGGAGCACGTCGGCAAGGGCTTCTACGGCGAACTCGTCGAGTTCATGAGCCGTGGTCCGGTCGTCGCGATGGTCGTCGAGGGCCCGGAGGACACCTGGCAGGTCGTGCGCACGATGATGGGCACGACCAACCCCCGCGAGGCCGCCCCCGGCACGATTCGCGGCGACCTCGGGATCCTGTTCACCGAGAACCTCGTGCACGGCAGCGACTCGCTCGAATCGGCCGAGCGTGAGATCGGGATCTTCTTCCCGAATCTGTAACATTCCGAGTGCGGCGGGACGCAGGGTCCGGCCGATCGAAGTAGTTTCAGATCGCAGTCGAGCGAGGCGCCGTTGGGAGTGCCCGCCCGACGACACCAGCACAGCTCGCGAAGGGAGGGCCAGCACGATGGCCCGCAACAACCCACTCAGTCTGGGGCGTGACCTCGCCATCGACCTCGGCACGGCGAACACGCTCATCTACGTCCGCGGTCAAGGCGTCGTGCTCGACGAACCGTCCGTCGTCGCGATCAACGTGAACGACGGCCGGCCCGTCGCGGTCGGCCTCGAGGCGAAGCGGATGATGGGGCGCACCCCCAACCACATCAAGGCGATCCGTCCGCTCAAGGACGGCGTGATCGCCGACTTCGAGGTCTGCGAGAAGATGCTGCGCTACTTCATCCAGAAGGTGCACGCATCGAAGTGGAGCAAGCCGCGGATGGTCATCTGCGTGCCGTCCGGGATCACCGGCGTCGAGCAGCGCGCCGTGCAGGACGCAGCCGAGTACGCCGGTGCCCGCAAGCCCGTCCACATCATCGAAGAGCCGATGGCCGCGGCGATCGGTGCCGACCTGCCGGTCCACGAGCCGTCGGGCAACATGATCGTCGACATCGGCGGCGGCACGACCGAGGTCGCCGTCATCTCGCTCGGCGGCATCGTCACGGCCCAGTCGGTGCGCGTCGCCGGCGACGAACTCGACGACGCGGTCCTGCAGTACGTGAAGAAGGAGTTCTCGCTGGCGATCGGTGATCGCACCGCCGAGGAGATCAAGATCCAGATGGGCACCGCCTGGCCGATGGAGGAGGAGCTGACCGCCGACATCCGTGGCCGCGACCTGATCTCCGGGCTGCCGCGCACCATCCAGCTGACGACCGAACACGTTCGTGAAGCCCTCGCCGAGCCGATCTCTGCCATCGTTGACGCCGTGAAGACGACGCTCGACAAGACCCCGCCCGAGTTGGCGGCCGACATCATGGAAGACGGCATCACCATCACCGGTGGTGGCGCACTGATCGGCGGCCTCGACGAACGACTGACCCACGAGACCGGCATGCCGATCCGGGTCGCCGACGAGCCGCTCTACAGCGTCGTCATCGGATCAGGCCGCGCGCTCGAGAACATCGATGCGATGCGCGGCCTGATGTCGATGGGCGGCGAAGACTGACCCGACCCGAGCTCTCGGGTCCATCTCTCTCATGGCCATCTACACCGTCGGGCGCCGACGTGTCATCATCGCGCTGCTCCTCACCGGCGCGCTGCTGCTCACGCTCGATCTGCGCGGCAATCCGGTCCTCGACACGATTCGCGACGGGTTCTCCCGGGCGATGGCGCCCGTCGAGCAGGCCACCGATGTCGTCACGACGCCGGTCCAGCGTGCGTGGAACTCGTACTCCAACTACGACGACCTCGAGCGTGAGAACCAGGCGCTGCGCGACGAGATCGACCGGCAGCGCGGCACGCAGGCGGCCGCCGAGGCGAGCATCATCGACTACCAGCTGCTGCTCGCGCTGAACAACCTGCCGTCGCTGTCCGGCATCGAGACCGCCAAGGCGCAGGTCGTCGGCGGCGCGACCAACAACATCGACCAGATCGTCGAGATCAACAAGGGCAGCGACAGCGGCATCGCCGTCGGCATGCCGGTCGTCAACCAGGCCGGTCTGATCGGCAAGATCACCCAGGTCAACGCCACGACGTCGAAGGTGATGCTGATCACCGATCCGCGCTACTCGATCCCGGTCGAGATCCTCGGCGGGACCGGCGAGCTCGACGACGGTGAGGAGCCGACCGACACGACGCCGTCGGGACGGACCGAGGAGGAGACTCGACGAGATCATCGATCAGTCGATCGCCGACGCCGAGGCGGCGGACAGCCGCGGCGGCCGAGACCGTCGACGACCGTCGCGACCGACCCCGCGGACGACGACGGCGACCCGACCCCCGCCGAGGTGTTCGAGGACGACGTCCCGTTGCCGCAGGCGGGTGACCCGAACGAGGCGACCACGACCACCACGACCACGTTGCCCGAGGCGATCCCGGCCGGCGAAGAAGCCCCGGTGGTCACCGACCCGGACGGCAATCCGATCGACGACGCCGACCACGACGACCACCGACGATCGCCCTCGACCCGGATCAGCTCGAGAAGGAGTTCGGCGTGCTCCAGGGACGCGGTCAGGGCCGCCCGCCGCAGATCCGGTTCCTCCAGGACATCCCGTCGCTCGCCGTGCTCCAGGTCGGCGACCTGATCGAGACCGCCGGTGGCTCGCAGAGCCTGGCGCCTCCGAACATCCCGGTCGGTCGGGTGATCAACCGCGCCGACCGACCCGGCGTGGCCGGGCCGCTCCTCGAGATCGAGTTGAACGCCGATCTCGACAAGCTGAACTTCGTCCGCGTGGTGCTCTTCCAGCCGTTGACCGAAGTCGCCGAGTAGTCGTCGTCTTCCGGTCCGATGTTCGCTGCGTTCGTCCAGAGTTCGCTGATCCGACTGATCCCGGTCGGCATGGTGATGCTCGCGCTGCAGCGCACGGTGTTCGTCGACATCAAGGTCTCGGGCGTCACGTGCAGGTCGTGCTGGCGCTGGTCGCCGCGGCGGGAGCGAGCGGCGGTTCCGAGCGTGGCGCCGTCGCCGGATTCGTGCTCGGCGCGATGTTCGACCTCGTCGAGGGCACCCCGCTCGGCTCGACCGCGATCGCGTTCACGGTCGCCGGGCGTCGGTGGCCGGTCTGTTGGCGCTGATCACCGCCGATCCGCAATGGTGGCTGAAGGCGATCTTCGTCGGGCTGGGCTGCGCTGCGGGTGAGGCGATGCTGCCGGTGGTCCGGATCTTCATCGGCGAGGAGAACCCCTGGCCGGCGAACATGCCCAAGGTGATCCTGATCGTTGCGCTGACCGGTGCGCTGATGTCGCCCGTCCTGTTGCCGCTGAGTCGCTGGTGCCTGAAGATCCGTGGTCCGGCCTGGACTGCACCGGCGGAGCAAGCCACCGATCTGATGCCGCGCTCACTCGCGCCGAGCGCGCACACGGTTCGACGCGTGACGAACAACTCCCAACTTCTCGGCCTCGATGACCAACATGACGGTTGTGTGACAGGCAGACTGTCCGGATGGCTCTCGACAAACGCGCCACGCGCCTCGGCGTGCTCGCACTCGTCGGAACGATGCTGTTCGGCCTCGTCGGCGCGCGCCTGTGGTTCCTGCAGACCGTCGAGCAGGCCGGGCTCCAGGAAGAAGTCGAGCAGACCAAGCGGCGCACGGTCCCGTTGCTGCCCGAGCGCGGTCGGATCTTCGACGCCGAAGGCCGCATTCTCGCCGACAACGAACGGGTGCTCACCGTCGCCGTCGACTGGGACGTCATCCGTCGAGACAGCGACCGGGCGGAGATCTTCCGACGGCTCTCGGGCTGGATCGACGTACCGATCGAGGACATGGAAGCCCGCTTCGACAGCCAGGTGTACAGCCCGTTCCTGCCGATGCCGGTCGCCGAGGACATCGACGAGCCGACCGCCGCCGCGATTCTCGAACGGGTCGAGGATCTCCCCGGTGTCCAGATCCTCGAGGAGTCGCGCCGCGTCTACCCGTACGCGCCGCTCGCCAGCCACGTCGTCGGGCTACATGGGCCGAATCACCGCCGAGACCAAGGACGCGTACCTCGAGCAGGGGTACCAGCTGAACGAACGTGTCGGGAAGTTCGGGATCGAGCTGTCGATGCAGGAGGAGCTGCACGGCACGGCCGGCTACGTGACCTACGAGGTCAACAAGTCGAGCCAGATCGTCCGCGAGATCGAGCGGGTACCCGCCGTCAACGGCCAGGACATCCAGCTGACGATCGACCTCGACCAGCAGCAGTACGCCGAGCAGGCGCTCGAGACGCCAGCTCAGGCTGCGCCGCTTCGCAGTTCGCGAAGAACGGGCTCGACCCCGAGACGAACTTCAAGACCCGGTTCTTCACCGACTATCCCGAGCAGGTGCCGTTCAAGGCGCCGGCCGGCGCGGTCGTCGTCCAGAACCACGAGAACGGCCACATCGTCGCGCTGGCCAGTTACCCGACGTTCGACAACCGGTGGTTCGAGTCCGATCTCGGCGACGGACGCTTCGAGGAGCTGTTCCCGTCGACGAACCGGACGGGACGCCGATCGACCCCGACGAGTCGATCCTCGTCAACCGTGCGATTCAGGGCCGCTACAACCTCGGGTCGACGTTCAAGCCGTTCACGGCCTACGCCGCGCTCAACACCGGGCTGTTGAGCACGACGACTACTACGTCGACCGCGGCACGTACCGGATGGATTCGATCGACCAGAACCGCTGCAACTCGGGGCTCGTTCGCTGTGTGTTCAAGAACGCAACGTGTTCGGGTACCGGTCGCCCGTGCGTGTACGGCGCCGTCGATGTCGAGACCGCGCTGGCCGTGTCGAGCGACGCGTTCTTCTACCGCATCGGCGAGCAGATCATGGTCGAGAACGACTTCGAACCGATCCTGCAGGAGCAGGTGCGACTGTTCGGATTCGGCTCCGACACCGGCATCGACCTGCCGTTCGAGTTCGACGGCACCGTGCCCGACAAGGAGCTCAAGGCCCGCTACGCCGAACTCGGCGTGATCTCCGACGACGAGGGCTCGGGCTACTTCACCGGCGACAACGTGCAGCTCGCCATCGGCCAGGGTCTGCTGTCGGCGTCGCCGCTCCAGCTCGCCAACGGCTACGTCGACGATCGCCAACGGCGGATTCGTGCTGCGCCCCGAGATCATCAAGGCGATCTACGAGCCCGGTGTGCCCGACGCGGCCGAGGCCGGCTACGCCGACCTCTCACAGGCCCGCTTCGCCGAGGAGCCGAACACCCGCGGCGATCTCGTCCGCCAGATCCCGATGTCCGAGGAGATCGGCGGCGAGATCACCCGCGGACTGCGCCGGGTGATCACCGGGCCCGGGCACCGTGAGCGACTACTACCACTCGACGACCGGGGAGAAGCTGTTCTACACCTACCCGTCGACGGGCGATCCCGGTCGCCGGCAAGACCGGCACGGCGCAGGGCGCCGGCAACTACCCGTGGAACGACTCGTCGGCGTTCGCCGCGTACAGCATCGACCCGGAACGTCCGTTCACGGTCTCGGCGTATCTCGAGAAGAGCGGGTACGGCTCGCAGGCTGCCGGGCCCGGTCGTGAAGTGCATCTTCCTGCAGCTGTCCGGGATCGCCCCGGCCGACCCGGTCGAACTGTCCGATCCGCTCGACACGACGAACCTGATTCCGGCGGAGTCGAAGACACTGGCCGACCAATCGTGCTATGCAGGTCGTTTCTCGCCGACCCGCGGCACCGAATGATCCCCCGCACGATGATCCACCTCAGATGACGACCTCGTTCCTCTCCCGGAAGCCCGACTCCGGGCCTCGGCAACATCAAGGCGAGCCCTGCCGACCCGACCCGCAACATCGACTGGGTGTTGATGACGGCGCAGGTGCTGCTGACGATCATCGGCTGCTTCATCGTCTTCTCGACGTCGCGGACGCGGCTCGACGACGAGTTCGGATTCGCCACGCGCCAGGTGGTCTTCGCGATCGCCGCGTCGGTCGTGATGGTGATCGTGATGAGCGCCGACTACGAGTTCTGGAAGGACCGCGCCCGCTCGCTGTACATCATCACCGTCGTCAGCCTGGTGTTCCTGTTCCTCCTCGGCGTGGCGAGTGGACGAGGACCGCATCTCGTTCGACCTCGGCATCATCAACGTGCAGCCCGCCGAGTTGGCGAAGTTCACCACGCTGTTGATGCTCGCCGCGTTTCTCGCCGAGGAGCGCAGCGACGAGGTGTCGTATGCGCGGTTCCTCGGCGGTCTGATCATCGTCGGCATCCCTGCGGTGCTCGTGATCGTCCAGCCCGACCTGGGTTCGGCGTCGGTGATCGTGTCGATCGCCATGGGCGTGCTGCTCGTCGCCGGCGCCAAGATCCGCTACATCTTCCTGATCTCGTTCCTGTCGATCGCCACCGTGGCGGCCGCGTTCGTCGGCAACCTCGTCAACTCGTACCAGGTGGCTCGGATCCATCGCGCTGCTCAATCCCGACGGCCGCCGGAGTCCGACGACACGTACCAGGCCGACAACGCGATGCGCGCGCTCGGGCACCGGCGGAGTGTGGGGGAAGGGCTGGCTGAAGGGTCCGCTCACCAACGACGGCGACATCCCCGTGATGTGGGCCGACTTCCCGTTCGCTGCGATCGGTGAGCAGTTCGGACTGGTCGGGTGTGCCGTCGTGCTCGGCCTGATCGGCGTGTGCCTCGTGCGGATCTGGCGGATCGCCCATCTCTCGCGCGACCTGCTCGGCACGTACGTGTGCGCCGGGGTGTTCGTGATGCTGCTGTGGCAGACCTTCCAGAACGTCGGGATGACGCTCAAGATCATGCCGGTCACCGGGTTGCCGTTGCCGTTCATCAGCTACGGCGGCTCGGGGCTGATCGTCTACTTCGCGATGTTCGGCCTGGTGCAGAGCGTCCACATGCGCCGGATGCGGTGATGCGCCCGCTCCGGCATCCGGCACATCCGCAGTGGGCGCGTCGAGCGACTCCGAGCATGGGTCCATCGGGTGTGACCGTCGGCCCAGTAGGCTGGCCGCCCAGTGATCGACACCGATGAACACACCCCTGGGCCGGCGCAGCGTCGCCGGCTCGGCGCCGGTGGTGTCAGCACGGACGACCCGTCCCATCAGCCGATGCGGCGGTACCAACACGACTGCCGGGGTCCGCCCGCTGAGCGGCCCGACCCGGGCGACGGAACGACGGCTCGCACCGACGTTCCCGAGAAGGGACTCCCTCCACCATGGACAACGATCAGAGCACCGCCTCAGACACCGGGGCGAACCTCGACCAGGGGTCGAGCGACTCGGCTGACACATCCGCCTCGAGCGGCTCGCGAGCATCCGCGGCGTACTGCGGGGCGGCCGCCCGCAAGGCAGGCAACGCTCGGTGCGGCGGCGACGACCGCAACGACGTCGAGCTCCCCGAGAAGATGTCGGAAGGCCGACCGTCGGCCGAGGCGTCGGAGCGGGCGCTGGTGCGCAAGCCGAAGATCGGCGACACGATGCCGGTGCCCTCGGCGCCACCCCCCGGCCCGGCCGGCTCGACCGACGATGCGCCTGCCGGGCGGCGGCAAGCGCCGGCGGCGCGGCGGCAAGGGCAAGGGTGGCGGCTCGGGCGGCGGCGATGGTGCGACGAGGCGCGGCAGCCAGAAAGCGCCGAAGGCCAAGGGCGGCGGCCGTGACAAACGACGACGGCGGCAGGTCGAGCGGGCCGAAGAAGCAGCGGCGTGGCCGAGGCAAGGGTCGCGAACGCAGCGCCGACCTCCGACGAGGCGCTGCTCGAGCAGCGCAAGGGCCGCGAACGCAACGGCAAGCCCGTCGGCCGCTACTTCATGTGCGTGCAGGTCCGCCCCGGCATGGCGCAGGTCGCCGTGCTCGAAGGTCGCAACCTGATCGAGCACTACGTCAGCCGCCCCGCCGACGACGTCGCGCAGATCCACGGCAACATCTACATGGGCAAGGTGCAGAACGTGCTGCCCGGCATGGAGGCGGCGTTCGTCGACATCGCGACACCGAAGAACGCGGTGCTGTACCGCAGCGACGTGCAGTACGACCCGGCCGACATCGAGGTCAAGGGCAAGAACCCGCGCATCGAGGACATCCTCAAGAACAAGCAGATGATCCTCTGCCAGGTCACGAAGAACCCGATCGCGCACAAGGGCGCCCGGCTCACGCAGGAGGTGTCGCTGCCGGGTCGCTTCGTCGTGCTGATCCCGAACTCGAAGACGTACGGCATCTCGAAGCGCCTGCCCGACGACGTCCGCAAGCGACTCCGCAACATCCTCGACCGGGTCAAGCCCGAGGAGCACGGTCTGATCGTGCGCACGGCCGCCGAACACGCCACCGAGGCCGAACTGGTCGCCGACATGACCGTGCTGCTCAAGCAGTGGGACGAGATCGAGAAGAAGGCGGCCAAGGCGCAGCGTCCGGCGTTGCTGTCCCGCGAGCCCGAACTCGCCGTGCGCGTCATCCGCGAGGAGTTCAGCGCCGACTACCGCGGCGTGATGATCGACGACAAGCGGCTCTACGAGGAGGTGCGGGACTACGTCCAGGCGTTCAACCCCGAACTCGCCGACCGTGTCGAGTACTACGACGCCGACAAGGAGGGCCTGTCGCTGTTCGAGCGGTTCCACGTGCACGAGCAGGTCCACAAGGCGCTCGACCGCAAGGTCTGGCTGCCGTCGGGCGGTTCGCTGATCATCGAGCACACCGAGGCGCTCACCGTGATCGACGTCAACACCGGCAAGAACGTCGGCAAGTCGAATCTCGAAGAGACCGTGTTCCACAACAACATGGAAGCCGCCGAGGAGGTCGCGAAGCAGCTGCGGCTGCGCGACATCGGCGGCATCATCGTGATCGACTTCATCGACATGGAGATCCGCGACAACCGGGCCAAGGTGGTCGGGGTGCTGCGCGACGCGCTCGCCCGCGACAAGACCCGATCGCAGGTGTTCGACATCGGCGAACTCGGTCTGGTCGAGATGACCCGCAAGCGCATCGGCGAGGGTCTGCTCACCGAGTACAGCGAGATCTGCCCCGACTGCGAAGGACGCGGCGTGCAGGTCGACTTCTCGATGCTCGAGTGAGGGTGCGTGTCCGCGGAGGTCGGGGCTCGATCTCGGTGACATCGCGACCTGTGAGAACCACCTGGGTTGTGCACACCGCAAGTCAGGTTGCGTCACGGAACCGGAGCGAGATCGTCGAAGATTGCCGCCAGGCGGGACCCTCGAAGCATGGGTCGGGCACCGGGATCGAGGATCAGTGGAGGCAGAACTCGTTGCCCTCGGGGTCGAGCAGGGTGATCCAGTGGCCTTCGGGCTCGTCGAACTCGCCGACCGTGGTCGCGCCGAGCTCCACGAGTTCCGCGGCTCGCGCCTGCAACCGCTCGGGATCGGTGTGGACGTCGAGGTGCATGCGGTTCTTGGCGGTCTTGGCCTCCGGCACCTTGAGGAAGAACACCCGCGGACCGACGCCGTCGGGATCGACGATTGCGAAGGCGCGATTCGGATCGGATCGATCGATGCCGAACGCGTCGAGCGCCTCGTCCCAGTCGGCGAATCCAGGCGGAGGTGGCTGCTCGACGTAGCCGAGCACTCGCACCAGAACGCACCTTGGGCTCGGGGATCGGCGGCGTCGACGGTGATCTGGATCGCGTGTGCCATGTTGCGAAGTCTTTCACTCGGACCGGTCGGGTGTCGACGGGCTCGCCCACCTACGCTTGTCCACATGCAGATCGAGATCACCGAGGACGCGCAGAAGCTGCTGGCAGAAGAAGGGCGGAACGATGTCGATCGACTTCATCCGCCCGACCGGTTGAGGCAAGGTCGCCGAGGTGTCGGTCGACACCAACGTCAAAGGCAAGAACCTCTCGCCGTACCGGAAGTTGCGCCACGATCAGTTCAAGATCCTGATCACCCCGCAGCTGATCGGCATGGCCGAATCGATGCGGATCGTCGCGAAGGGCGCGCATCGGCAAGAAGCTGAAGGTCGAGTTCCAGGCTGCGCCAGGGACCGACGACGGCAGCTGCGACATCTGCTGACCTCGTTCCGGTGCAGTCGTCCCCGCCCAGCTGTGGCGTTCTGCACCGGTCGTCGACCGTGGGCTCGGCGTGACCGTCGGTCGTGACTCGACGGCGAGGTGTGTGACCGGCTGATTTGCGGCGATAGTGTTGCTCCTCGCTATGTACGCAATCATCGCTTCGGGCGGCAAGCAGGAAAAGGTCGCCGAAGGTCAACAGGTCCGTCTCGAATTGCTCGACGGTGACGAAGGCAGCGACGTGTCGCTGCGCCCCGTCATGCTCGTCGACGGCGACACGATCCTCTCGACCCCTGACGAACTCTCGAAGGCTTCGGTCACCGGCAAGATCGTCGGCCAGACCAAGGGCCCCAAGATCAACGGGTTCACCTACAAGAACTCCACGACGTACCGCCGTCGCTACGGCCATCGTCAGAAGTACCACATGGTCGAGATCACCTCGATCTCCGCGAGCTGAGAACAGGAGCACGTCATGTCAAAGACCAAAGGTGGCGGTTCAACCCGCAACGGGCGCGACTCCAACGCACAGCGCCTCGGCGTGAAGGCCTTCGACGGTGAGAAGATCACCGCCGGCTCGATCATCGTGCGTCAGCGTGGCACCCGGTTCCACCCGGGCCACAACGTGAAGATCGGCAAGGACGACACGCTGTTCTCGACGATCGACGGCTCGGTCAAGTTCGGTTCCCGCAAGGGCCGCAAGACCGTCGACGTCCTCGAACTCCAGGACTGAACGCCGCTGACGCTCGATCGAGCGCCCCCAGAACTGACGAAGCCCCGGCCGATGGCCGGGGCTTCGTCGTTCTCGTGCATGCGACGTGACGGGTCAGCCCGGCGTCACGCTGACGGTCAGGCGAGGGCGGACTTCGAGTTCGTCGACGGCGGTGTTGAGCTCGGCGGGGAGCTTGTCGCCGAATCGGGCGAAGTGGTCGCGGATCTGCGGCACGGCCTGCTTCCAGCCGTCGGAGTCGACCGCCAGGAGCGTGTCGAGATCGGCGGCGTCGATGTCGAGCCCGTCGGTGTCGAGCGTGCCGGGCACCGGCAGCTTGCCGATCGGGGTGTCGACGACCTCGCCCTTGCCGTCGCAGCGGTCGAACACGAACTTCAGCACACGGCTGTTCTCGCCGAATCCGGGCCACAGGAAGCGTCCGTCCTCGTCACGACGGAACCAGTTGACGAAGAAGATCTTCGGCAGCTTCGACTCGTCGCTCTTGCCCTTCATCGACAGCCAGTGGGCGAAGTAGTCGGCGTAGTTGTAGCCGCAGAACGGGAGCATCGCCATCGGGTCGAAGCGCAGCTCGCCCTGGACGCCCTCGGCGGCAGCGGTCTTCTCCGAGGCCATGATCGAGCCGAGGAACACGCCGTGCTCCCAGTCGTTCGCCTCGGTCACGAGCGGCACCGTGGTGCGGCGACGGCCACCGAAGAGGATCGCCGAGATCGGGACGCCGGCGGGGTCCTCCCACTCGGCGCCGATCGACGGGCACTGCGACGCCGGTGCGGTGAAGCGAGCGTTCGGGTGGGCAGCCGGGCGTGTCGATCTCGGGGTTCCACTGGTTGCCCTTCCAGTCGGTGGCGCGGGCCGGCGGATCCTCGGTCATCTCCTCCCACCACACGTCGCCGTCGGGGGTGAGCGCAGTGTTGGTGTAGATGCAGTTGCCCCACAGCGTCTCCATCGCGTTGTGGTTCGTCGCGTGGCTCGTGCCCGGGGCGACGCCGAAGAAGCCGGCCTCCGGGTTGATCGCGTACAGGCGTCCGTCGTCGCCGAACTTCATCCAGCAGATGTCGTCGCCGATCGTCTCGGCCTTCCAGCCCGGAATCGTCGGCACCAGCATCGCCAGGTTGGTCTTGCCGCACGCCGACGGGAACGCTCCGGCGATGTACTTCGACTCGCCCTGCGGGTTGGTGAGCTTGAGGATCAGCATGTGCTCGGCGAGCCAGCCGTCGTCGCGCGCCATCACCGAGGCGATGCGCAGCGCGAAGCACTTCTTGCCGAGCAGCGCGTTGCCGCCGTAGCCCGAGCCGTAGGACATGATCTCGCGGGTCTCGGGGAAGTGCACGATGTACTTGTTCTCGGCATCGCACGGCCACGGCACGTCGTCCTGGCCGGGCTCGAGCGGGGCGCCCGACCGAGTGGATGCACGGGACCCAGTCGTCGTCACCGAGCGCGTCGAGTGCGCCCTGGCCCATCCGGGTCATGATCCGCATGTTGGTCGCGACGTACGCCGAGTCGCTCAGCTCCACGCCGATGTGGGCGATGGGGGAGCCGAGCGGACCCATCGAGAACGGGATCACGTACATCGTGCGGCCCTTCATGCAGCCGCTGTAGAGCCGGTTCATCTCGGCGCGCATCTCGTCGGGGTCACGCCAGTTGTTGTTCGGGCCGGCGGCGTCTTCGGTCGCCGAGCAGATGAACGTGCGGTCCTCGACGCGCGCGACGTCGCCGGGGTCGGAGTGCGCCCAGTAGCTGTTGGGTCGCTTGGCCTCGTCGAGCTTCGTGAAGGTGCCGGAGTCGACGAGGCTCTGCGCGAGCCGCTCGTACTCCTCGGCGCTGCCGTCGCACCAGTAGACCTCGTCGGGCTGCATGATGGCGGCCCACTCGGCCACCCAATCCGTGAGGCGCTGGTTCGTGGTGGTTCCGCTCATTGTGTGCTGACTCCCGAGATCTCGTGTCGCAGGGATTTCCCCGCGATGTCTCCACCGTAAACGAGGGCGGCCCGACGGCGAAACGGCCGCGCGGATGTAACCGCTTACATCACGAAGAGCCATGTCGGCATCACGAAAACAGATCGCACGAGATCGTCGAAATCGGTGCCGGCGATGACCGGAGTCCGGCTCGAGGGCGGCGTCGGCGCGGTCAGTAGCCGGGGGTGCCCATGTCGACCTCGGAACCGAGGTGCAGGCCGGTGGCGCGACCGGCGTCGTCGAGGTCGAACACGACCCGCTGACCCTGGCGCAGCATGCGGAAGATCGAACCCTCGAGCGCGTTCGCGGCGAGTTCGTAGTCGGCCAGATCGGTGTCGCACATGACGAGGCCGTCGCCGGTGCTCGGATCGTAGGCCTTGATGACGCCCTGCATGACGAGGTGGCGGCGGTCAGCCGGCCTTGACGACCTTGCCGGACTTGATGCAGCCGGTGCAGACGTTGACGCGCTTGGTCGCGCCGTTCACGGAGGTACGGATCCGCTGGATGTTCGGGTTCCAACGGCGCTTGGTGCGCCGATGCGAGTGAGACACCGACATGCCCCACGAGGGGCCCTTGCCACACACTTCACACTTCGATGCCATCATCTTCTCCTGGAGAACGTCGCGAGTCGGCGCTCAGCTGCCCCGGGTGGGCAGAACCGAACGGCCAGATGATGCTAGCGCCGCTTTCGTAGCGTCCAACCGGCTCGGGCCTACACTCCGATGCCGTGCCCACACTGGAACGGTTCAGCACCGAATCGCTGCGCGAGCTCGTCGTGACCTTCCGCGACACGGTCAAGGCGCACGCGGGCGGACTCAACCGGCTGAACGTCTATCCGGTTCCCGACGGTGACACCGGCACCAACATGGCCCGCACGCTCGACGCCGTCGTCGCCGAGATGGAGACCGCCGACGCCGACGATCTCGCGGCGACGTGCGACGCGATCAGCCACGGGTCACTGATGGGCGCGCGTGGGAACAGCGGCGTGATCCTCAGCCAGATCATGCGTGGCTTCGCGTCGACGATGAAGTCGACCACGTCGGATCCCGACGAACGGGGTCGCGCGCTTCGCCGATGCGCTGCAGGCCGCGTCGGTCGGGGCGTACCAGGCGGTCCTCAAGCCGATCGAGGGGACGATCCTCACCGTCGTTCGCGAGAGCGCCGACGCCGCCCGGTCGGCGTCCGACGCGGGTGGATCGCTGATCGAGGTCGTGCGTGCGGCTCGCGCGGCGGGCAAGCAGGCGCTCGACAACACACCCGAACTGTTGCCGGTCCTGAAGGACGCGGGCGTCGTCGATGCCGGCGGCGCCGGGTTCCTGCTGCTGCTCGACTCGGCGTTGTACGTCGTCGACGGTGAGCCGCTCCCCGAGGCGGAGGAGGACGACGGGACCGGCGGTGCCGTCGCCGCCGCGTTCGAGGCCCACCCGCCCGACCGCAGCCACGCACGCAAGGTCGGCGGCGCCGATGAGGTCGACGTGGCCGATCAGCGCTACGAGGTGATGTACTTCCTCGATCTCGACGACGAGCGAATCGAGGACTTCAAGCAGGGCTGGGGAGCGATCGGCGACTCGATCGTCGTCGTCGGCGGCGACGGCATCTGGAACTGCCACGTCCACACCAACGACGTCGGTGCAGCCATCGAAGTCGCGCTCGACCTCGACGGCCGACCGAAGCAGATCCGGATCACCGATCTGTTCGAAGAGGTCGACGAGGAACACGCGAAGCGCGAGGCCGAGATGACCGGCGACGGCTCGTCATCGACGTCGCCTCGCCCGGCTGCCGCCGGCGCGGGCCTGCCACCGGTCACGACGGCCGTGGTCGGCGTGTGCACGGGTGACGGTGTCGTCGAACTGTTCGCCCAACTCGGGGTCCAGGGCGTCGTGACCGGTGGACAGACGATGAACCCGTCGACCGCCGAACTGCTCGACACGGTCGAACACGTCAATGCCCAGCAGGTCGTCATCCTGCCGAACAACAAGAACATCATCCCGGTGGCCGAGCAGGTCAACGCGCTCACCACCAAAGACGTGGTCGTCGTGCCGACGCGGTCGATGGCGGAGGGTCTTGCGGCGCTCATCGTGTACGACCCCGAGGCATCGAGCGCGATCAACGGCGAGGGGATGATCGAAGCCGCCGCGTCGGTCACGACGGGCGAGGTCACCCAGGCGGTCCGTGACACGACCGTCGAGATCGGTGAGGTCCGCAAGGACGACTGGATCGGCATCGTGAAGGGCGACGGCATCGTGTCGTGCGCCGCCGACCTGCTCGACGCGGTGCTTCAGCTCCTCGACGAGATCGATCGACGACGATGCCGAGCTGATCACGGTGATCACCGGCGAGGACGCCGATGCGGCGACCACCGATTCGATCACCGGCTGGCTCGGCGATCATCACGCGGCCGTCGAGGTCGAGGTGCACACCGGTGGCCAGCCGCTCTATCCCTACCTCTTCGGCGTCGAATGAGGGCGCACAGGAGCGTCGCTCGCTGCGTTCCCCGAGCTCCTCGTTGACCCATGTCAACGTCGTCGCCGGGCGCCTTGCGAGCGACGCTCCTGAGCGCCCTCATTGAACAAATTGGAATTGCCCGGGTGGCGTCGTGGTGACGGGTTCGGGTCGGTGGGGCAGAATCGTTGACGATGACTGAGCCGATCACGCTGCGGGACCTTGCGAGCATTCCCGTCGAACGGCTCAAGGGTGTCGGGCCGAAGAAGCAGGCGTCGCTCGAGAAGGTCGGGATCACCGACCTGTTCGACCTGGTCACGACGTATCCGCGCCGCTGGGTCGATCGCACGAACGAGGCGCGGATCGCGGATCTCGTGCCGGGCGAGGAGGCGCTCGTGCTCGTGACCGTCCGGTCGGTCAACAAGCGGACGACCCGCAACCGGCGCACGATGGTCAACGTCAACGTGGGCGACGGTTCGGGGCGGATGGACGTGGTGTTCTTCAACCAGCCGTGGCGGGAGCGCCAGCTGAAGGAGGGGCTGCAGATCGCACTGTTCGGCAAGGCCGACACGTACCGGGGTGGGCTCCAGATGTCGAACCCGGTCGTCGACCTGATCGGTGATCGGACCGGTCGGATCGTGCCGATCTATCCGCAGAGCGAGAAGGCGCAGATCAACACCTGGGAGATGGCCGGCTGGGTCGAGGAGACGCTGCGCCGCTGCGCCGAACGCGGGCATCGCCGACCCGATTCCCGACCGACCGTGCTCGCCGAACACAAGATGATCTCGCGGCGCGACGCGCTCGCCGGGATCCATCTGCCCGAGGACATGCGCCAGAAGGAACAGGCCCGGCGCCGTCTCGCCTTCGACGAGTTGCTCCGCGTGCAGCTCGTCCTCGTGCTGCGCAAGCGCGCGCTCGAGCGCGACCAGCGCGGCTTCGAGCACACGACCGACGGCGATCTCGTCCAGCGGTTCTACGACTCGCTCCCGTATCCGCTGACCGGTGCACAGGAGCGGGCGATCGGCGAGATCTTCGCCGACCTCGCGGACCGGACACCCGATGCACCGCCTCCTCCAGGGCGATGTCGGCGCCGGCAAGACGCGTGGTCTCGGTCGCCGCCATGCTCGCGGCGGTCCAGAGCGGTCACCAGGCCGCGCTGATGGCGCCGACCGAGGTGCTCGCCGAGCAGCACGCCACCAGCGTCCGGGCGATGCTCGACGGCGTGAGCGTCCCCGACCCGGGCAACCTGTTCGGCGACCGACCGCTCCGCGTCGAGTTGCTCACGAACCGGGTCACCGGTGCCGAGCGCAAGGAGGTGATGGCCGGCCTCGCCGACGGTTCGGTCGACATCGCCATCGGCACCCACGCGCTGATTCAGGACGCGGTCGACTTCCACTCACTGGGCGTCGTCGTCGTCGACGAGCAGCACCGATTCGGCGTCGAGCAGCGATCGGCGCTGCGCGACAAGACCGCCGACGGTCGGATGCCCGACACGCTCGTGATGACCGCGACGCCGATCCCACGCACGGCGGCGATGACCGTCTACGGCGACCTCGACGTGAGCGTGCTCGACGAGCTGCCGCCGGGCCGCACGCCGATCGTCACGATGTGGGCGAACGGTCCGCTGATGGAGACGGGGGTCTGGCGCGACATCCGAGACGAGGTCGAGGCCGGGCGTCAGGCGTACGTGGTCTGTCCGCTGGTCGGGGAGAGCGAGAAGCTCGAGGTGGCATCGGCCGAGGAGACCTACGAGCGCCTCGCCGCACGATGAACTCGACGGTCTCCGGCTCGGTCTGCTCCACGGCAAGCTGCACGCCGACGAGAAGGAGGCGACCATGGATCGCTTCCGGGCCGGCGAGATCGACGTGCTCGTCGCGACGACGGTGATCGAGGTCGGCGTCGACGTGCCGAATGCGACGGTGATGGCGATCCTCGACGCGGATCGGTTCGGCATCGCGCAGCTCCACCAGCTGCGCGGTCGCGTCGGCCGCGGCGAGCATGCGTCGACGTGCTGGCTGATCACCCAGCAGCACGAGGACGGCGACGACGCCAACCCGCGCGTCGAGGCGTTGGTCGAGACGCACCGACGGATTCGCGCTGGCCGAGGTCGACCTCGAGCTCCGCGGTGAGGGAACGCTGATGTCGACGAGCCAGAAGGGCCGCAGCGACCTCAAGCTCGCGTCACTCCGTCGTGACCGCAAGCTCGTCGAGATCGCCCGGGACGCCGCGTTCGCGATCGTCGACGCCGACCCCGACCTCGCTCGTCACCCGCTGATCGCCGACGAACTCGACCTGATCTTCAGCGACCGCGACGAGGAGTTCCTCACCAAGTCCTGATCGACTGTGACGAGGACGCGGTGAGGGTGCCACAGGGCGACTCAGACGTAGTAGAGCGCTGACCCGCGAATACGGGCACCGCCGCATGTCGTGTCATTGTCATTCAGGACGATGTTGATGACATCGCCTGCTTGAAGTGGGAGTGTCCCTGGTGCGGTGATCGTGAACTCCTGGTTGAGGACGCCGTCGAAGCCGTCAGGGAAGGCCACCGCAGCTGGGGTGCTGATCCCGTCGGTGGTGGCACCGCCGTCGTCGTTGAGGTTTCCGATCCCGGGTCGGAAGACATCGAGGAAGTCCGGCTCGAGTCCGAGCGTGCACGCTCCCGTACCGGCCCCCCGCCAGAGCGAGATTTCGAAGCGCAGGTCGGATCCGGCCGTGTAGTCGGGTGGGAGCACGACGCTCGCCGAGTAGCGGGTGATGAGATGACCGAGCCGCCGGTCAGACGCCAAGGAGTCGACGTCTCGGTACACGCCAATGTTGATCATCTTCTCGTCGGCGAGCGCTGCGGTGATCGCGTCGTCGATTGCGGCGCCGACCTCGGTCTGGGTGTAGTAGCGGTCATCGTGGTCGTGGTTCTCGTAGTAGCCGTTGACGTCGATGAACAGGTCGGTGGTACCACGGTTGTTGAACACCTGAAACGTCTGGTCGGTCGCGAGTGCGGTCGTGACGGCGTTGAACACGCGGACGTCCGGGGCGGGGTTCAGCGCAGATGCGGTCGGACGAGGGCCGTCAGGCCAAATCGTGAGGAACGAGTTGCTCGTTGCGTTGAGCGCGGTGACGTTGAGCGAGAGTGCGGAGGCGTCGGCGGGGATCTGGCCGGTGCAGTCGGTGCCGGGCTCCTGGGCGTCGATGGTCATCGTGTCGCCGGGAGCGAGGGGTGCGGTGCGCGGGCCGACGTTGTTCGGTGCCGGGCGGGTGTCGGCGATCCGGCAGGTCTCGATGGGGACCAGGACGGGCCGGTCGCCGGACGAGACGTCGGCCGAGGCGAACTGTTGGGTGGCGGCGCCGATGGCGGTGCCGGTCACGAGGAGGGAGAGGCCGAGGGTGAGTGAAGGAAGTCTCATCAGAATCACGTTGCCACGTCGAGGTCAGCGTCCGCCCCGAATTCGAAATCGCACCGGACCTTGGGTGCGACCTCAGCGAGCGGCGCACTCGCGCAGGATGTGGCGTTCTAGATCATCGACGACGACCCCGACCTCGCACGCAATCCGCTGATCGCCGACGAGCTCGCCATGATCTCGAGCGACCGCGACGAGGAGTTCCTCACGAAGTCGTAGACGCGTTGCTCGGTGTGGTTGCTAACGGCCCACGACGCCGGCGAGGTGTGCTTCGCCGCACCTGAGACGCTGATCAGCACACGACGGTCAGGAAGAAGTCGTCGTTGAGGCCGGATCCTGCAAGGTCTCGAATCACGACGTAGACCGCTCTCTTGTTGTTGAGCCTCGGTGCGGTCTGGGCAACCGAAGGGGCGATCGTGAAGAGGTCGAGGTTGCCGCTGGTCGCGACGTAGGTACAACTGGCCATATCCCGACCGAAGTCGACCTCATAACGCCCCGTGCCGACGTTGGAGGAGGTCACTCCGGCCGACCCGCGAACGAACGTCCCGTTCCCCGCAACGGCTGCGGTGAGCACGGTCGGCTGCGCGGCGAGGAGTGCATCGACTTCGGCACTTGTGTACACGTCGGCCTTCTGCGGGTAGAGGTCGTCGTGGTTGTGGTTGTCGTAGTAGCCGTTGATGTCGACGAAGACGTCGACGTTGCCGCGGTTGTTGTAGATCTGGAAGGTCTGGGTGGCGGTCACTTCGGTGGTGACCGCGTTGAAGACGCGTGCTCCGGGTTCGGGGTTGAGCGCTGATGCGGTGGGTCGCGGTCCGTCGGACCAGATCGTGATGAACGAGTTGCTGGTTGCGTTGAGTGCGGTGACGTTGAGCGACAGTGCGGTGGCTGTGGCGGGGATCTGGCCGGTGCAGTCGGTGCCGGCTTGTTGAGCATCGATGGTGATCGTTTCGGCGGGGCCGAGCGGCGTGGACCTGGGTCCGACGTTGTCGGGTGCGGCTCGGGTGTCGGCGATGCGGCAGGTGTCGATGGGGACGAGGACGGGTCGGTCACCGCTGGTGACGTCGGCCGACGCGAAGTGTTGGGTCGTGGCGCCGATGAGGGTGCCGGCGACCAGGATCGTGGTGGCGATGAGTGTGTTTCGAAGACGCATATGGGAATGGTCCTCCCGTTTCTTGACACGAAGCAGAGTCTTTCGTCCCGCCGGCACCGTCACGGCCAGTCGCTACGGTCAATTCGACAACGGAACCGCGACCTGAAGTGTGGTCACCGCGTTCGGAAGGGGTCCTACGTCACGACGACCGTCAATCGCGCCACTGAACCCGTCGCGACGCCGCCGATCGGAGTTCCGCCCGGGAGGCACTCGACACCGATGTCAGCCGTGTGCGCGCCGATCGCCAGGTCGTCGACGACACCCTCGTAGCGCGCGACTTCGAGGCTGTTGAAGATGCGCTGCGATCCGGGGACGGGATCCCCGTCGACGAGGAGGTAGTACCAGGCGCTGCCGCCCGGGCTGCCGGGGCATCCGAGACTGAGGCTCGCCTCGAGCGTGACGAGGGCCGATCCCTGGGCAGTCGTCTCGAAGGCGAGCGCACCGCGGGTCAAGCTCGGCGCGTAGGCCGGATCGCTCGAATAGCCGACGGTCGACTGGATCACCTCGGACGCGTTCGCAATCGCCGTGTCCACCTCGCTCTCCGTGAGGTATAGGTCGTCGTGGTTGTGGTTGTCGTAGTAGCCGTTGATGTCGACGAAGACGTCGACGTTGCCGCGGTTGTTGTAGATCTGGAACGTCTGGGTGGCGGTGACTTCGGTGGTGACGGCGTTGAAGACGCGTGTTCCGGGTTCGGGGTTGAGCGCTGATGCGGTCGGTCGGGGTCCGTCGGACCAGATCGTGAGGAACGAGTTGCTGGTTGCGTTGAGTGCGGTGACGTTGAGCGACAGGGCGGTGGCTGAGGCGGGGATCTGGCCGGTGCAGTCGGTGCCGACTTGTTGAGCGTCGATGGTGATCGTTTCGGCGGGGCCGAGCGGCGTGGACCTGGGTCCGACGTTGTCGGGTGCGGCCCGGGTGTCGGCGATGCGGCAGGTGTCGATGGGGACGAGGACGGGCCGGTCGCCCGATGAGACGTCGGCAGAGGCGAACTGTTGGGCTGTCAGGCCGATGACTGTGCCCGTCGCCAGCAGCGACAGACCAATGGTGAGTGAACGCAGTTTCATCCGTTCACAATTGCACACCACATTGCCTGCTCCGACCGGATTTCGGACCTGCTCCCGCCGGAGCCCGGTTCAGGTTCGAGACTGTCGGCGGTCGCCGCCAGTCCAGGTCGGTATGAAGGCGTGTGGGAGTTTCTCGATCGTGGCGCGTTGCCGAGTCAGCTGCAGTCGGAGTTCACGGGCGCGTAACTCTCGTCCCACGTGTTGACGCATGTCGTCACGACCGATCCTGAACCGGTGTTGGTCACGTCGACGTTGGTCGACGCGTCGAGCTTGCCCCCGCCGAACTGGAACCGGTAGGTGCCGGTGCCGCTCGTCGTGATCTGAAACGCCGTCGGCGCATCGATCGTGGTGTTGTCGAATCGATAGGTCCCAGCGAAGCTTGACGTCGTACCGGTCGACTCCATGCCGACCGAGGTCGCCTGGAGGAACGAGTTGCGCACGGTGATCGCTCCCGTGTTGCCCCGGATGACGCCCGATCCCGCTCCAACCACAACGATTCGACTGTCCGAGATCGTCGGTCGCATGCCGCTTCCAGCGCTTCGCATTCCATAGTTCGGAGCGGTGCCACCCGTGATCTCGATGTCCACGTCGTCGAAGATCTGTGGGTCGAACCCACTCAAGCCAACGCCGATCCCACCATCGAAGAGTCGGATTGTGGTCGACTGGACCAGCAGGCCCTCGTTGGTGGAATCGGCCGCCAGTTCGCCGATCGCAGTGCCGTTGGTATTGAGGACGATGGAGCTGTCTCGGATGGTGAGTGCTGTCGTGTCTCCAAAGAAATTCCGGCTGCCGACGCCGCGAATCAAGCCTGGAGGTGCGGTTCCGGCGTCGACCTGGATGTCGACGCGGTCGAGGACCCCGAAATAGTCGAAGCTCCCGTTGAGGCTCGGCATTGCGGCACCGGAGGCGAAGTCGGCGCCATTCCCGATGACCTCGATCCGCACGTCTCGGACGAGCCACCCGGCTCCCGTCCCGAGGACTCCTGCGGCGTAGGTGTCGGTTCCGCCTGTCGACCGAACGAGCAGGTCGGAGAGAACGACGTCGTCCGCGAGTGCAATCGTGGCCCGGTCGTCTCTAAAATCGTCAACCTGTCCGGGCCCGGTCACGATGGTGGCCCGGGTCCCTGCGCCGGCCACGCTCACTTGATCGACCAGTTGGACGCCGTCGTCGCCGACGTCGAAGACGCCGGCACCAAGTCGGATCAAATAGGGATTGTCGGGGCCGGCGTCGCCGATGGCGGCGAGGGCGGCCTCGAACGCCGCGCCGTTGTCAGCTGGCGAGCCGTCGCCCGGAACGAGGACGACGTTGTCCCCTTCGTAGAACCGGTCGTCGGCTTCGGCCTTGGTGTAACTCGTCCCCGAACCGGGGATGCCGGCGACGGCGTCGGTGATCTTGGTGTCGACTTCGGTGCTCGTGTCATAGCGGTCGTCGGCTTCGGCCTTGGTGTAGCTCGTGCCCGAACCGGGGATGCCGGCGACGGCGTCGGTGATCTTGGTGTCGACTTCGGTGCTCGTGTCGTAGCGGTCGTCGTGGTTGTGGTTGTCGTAGTAGCCGTTGATGTCGACGAAGACGTCGACGTTGCCGCGGTTGTTGTAGATCTGGAAGGTCTGGTCGGGGGCGAGTTCGGTCGTGACGGCGTTGAAGACGCGTTGGCCGGGTGCGGGGTTGAGGGCTGATGCGTCGGGTCGGTTGCCGTCGGGCCAGATGGTGAGGAACGAGTTGCTGGTGGCGCCGAGCGCGGTGACGTTGAGTGACAGTGCGGTGGCCCCGGCCGGGATCTTACCGGTGCAGTCCGTTCCGGACTGCTGCGCGTCGACCTCCATGATGTCGGCGGAGGCGAGCGGCGAGGCCTTCGGGCCGACGTTGTCGGGTGCTGGCCGCGTGTCGGCGATGCGACATGTTTCGATCGGGACGAGGACGGGTCGGTCGCCAGACGAGACGTCGGCAGAGGCGAACTGTTGGGCTGTCAGGCCGATGACTGTGCCCGTCGCCAGCAGCGACAGGCCAATGGTGAGTGAACGGAGTTTCATCCGTTCACAATTGCACATCTACGTCAGGTTGCGTTCCGATTTGATCGGGAGGGAACGTCTGGTTGGCGTTGAGTTCGGTCGTGACGGCGTTGAAGACTCGCTGGCCGGGTGCGGGATTCAGTGCGGACGCCTCAGGTCGTGGTCCCTCGGGCCAGATCGTGAGGAACGAATTGCTCGTCGCGTTGAGTGCGGTGGCGTTGAGCGACAGGGCGGTAGCGCCGGCCGGGATCTTACCGGTGCAGTCGGTGTCGGCCTGCTGCGCGTTGGCACAACGTCAGGCTGGGCAGAATCCACCCGGAGGCGTCGCCCGCCGCTCGAGCGACGCATGGGGCCACCGACCGATGCGTCGCTTGCGGCGTGTGTACTACGGGCAGGTGACGGTCAACGTGAACGGCGAGACGGCGACCAAACCCCCAGCGTCGTAGACCGTCACGATGATGGCGTCAGGGTCGAGAGCAGTCCCGTCGTAGTTCTGGGAGGCGGCGATCCCGAGATCGTTCGAGAGCGGCAGACTGTTGTCGAGCAATTGGGCGCCTCCCAGCGTGGCGCCCCAGAAGCACGTGGTGATATCGCGCGGGAACGTGAAGATATGGTTCGTGCCTGCACCGCCATAGTTGACCGAGACTCCGGGTGACGAGCGGACGATCGCGCCACCGCTGTTGACAATGGCGTAGTACATCTCGGGCGCATCGTTCTGATTGACGAAGTTCGCGTCGACTTGGCTTTGTGTGTAGTAGAGGTCGTCGTGGTTGTGGTTGTCGTAGTAGCCGTTGATGTCGACGAAGACGTCGACGTTGCCGCGGTTGTTGTAGATCTGGAACGTCTGGGTGGCGGTCACTTCGGTGGTGACCGCGTTGAAGACGTGTGTTCCGGGTTCGGGGTTGAGCGCTGATGCGGTCGGTCGGGGTCCGTCGGACCAGACGGTGAGGAACGAGTTGCTGGTTGCGTTGAGTGCGGTGACGTTGAGCGACAGGGCGGTGGCTGAGGCGGGGATCTGGCCGGTGCAGTCGGTGCCGACTTGTTGAGCATCGATGGTGATCGTTTCGGCGGGGCCGAGCGGCGTGGACCTGGGTCCGACGTTGTCGGGTGCGGCCCGGGTGTCGGCGATGCGGCAGGTGTCGATGGGGACGAGGACGGGCCGGTCGCCCGATGAGACGTCGGCCGACGCGAAGTGTTGGGTCGTGGCACCGATGAGGGTGCCGGCGACGAGGATCGTGGTTGCTAGTGGCGTGACCGGCAACGTTGGTGGGTTCGCGTCCACCATTTGAGGGTGGGAGTCTGTTTTCCTGTGGGAATGGCAGATCGTGTTCAGGTGCGTGAGATCAGCAACGACGAAGGCAACCGGTTGTTGAAGATGGTGCGTCGGTCGTCGGGGTCGATCGTGACATGGCGTCGAGCCCAGATCGTGTTGTGGTCTGCACAACAGATGGACGTGCCGCAGATCGCTGCGCTGGGGTTCACCTCCGAGGACCGGGCTCGCGAGGTGATCCACAACTTCAACGCCGACGGGTTCGACTCGCTCTACCCGAGATACGCCGGTGGTCGACCACCGAAGTTCGATGCCGATCAGCGCCGCGAGATCAAACAGATCGCGCTGGGCCGTCCGACTGATTACGACTTGCCGTTCTCGACGTGGTCGCTGTCCAAGCTCGGCGAACATCTCGTTGCGAAGGGGGTGGTCAACGACATCAGCCATGAAGGACTCCGTCTTCTGCTCCGCGAGGAGGGCGTGTCGTTTCAAGTCGTGAACACCTTCAAACGATCCAACGACCCCGACTACGAAGCGAAGAAGAACCGCATCTTGCACCTCTACAACCTCAGCGACGGCAAGGTCGACAAGCAGCGCGGCGATCCCGACGTGGTGATCTGCTTCGACGAGTTCGGACCGCTCAACTTGCAGCCGCACCCGGGCAAGCAATGGGCGACCAAAGGCGGTGGAGCCGACCAGCCGCGCCGGACGAGGCGGGCGACGTTCACCCGCCCGCACGGTGTTCGTCATCTGCTCGCGGGCTACGACTTGTCGACCGATCGGCTCTACGGACACATCAAAACCCGCAAGGGCCGCACCCAGTTCTTGGAGTTCTGTCGCTACCTGCGCACCCTGCACCCACCCCATGTTCGGATCGCGATCGTGCTCGACAACTTCTCGCCGCACCTGTCGACGAAGAAGGACCAACGTGTCGGCGAGTGGGCAGCCGCGAACAACGTCGAGCTCGCCTACACACCGTTCTACGGGTCATGGTTGAACCGGATCGAAGCCCAGTTCCAGGCGCTGCGCTACTTCGCTCTCGACGGCACCGATCACCCCAGCCACGCCGCCCAAGCCCGCATGATCCGCCGCTACATCCGCTGGCGCAACACCAACGCCCGCGACCGTCAACTGACCGAACTCGTCAACCGCGCAAACGTTGCTTGACGCGCCACTAGGAGTACGTTTCGTAGGCGCATATGGGAATGGTCCTCCCGTTTCTTGACACGATGCAGAGGCTTTCGTCCCGCTGGGAAGGCCGCAGCCGGTCGCTACGGTCGATCCGATGACGAACCAGGACGAGTTCCGTTGGCTCGAAGACGTCGAGGGCGACGACGCGCTGGCCTGGGTGCGCGAGCGCAACGGCGATGCCGAAGCGCGAGCTGTTCGCCGCCGCACGAGTTCGACTGGCTGCGGACCGTCGACGCTCGACATCCTCGAAGCCGACGACCGGATCGCCTACCCGTCGCGCCACGGCGACGTGGTCCACAACTTCTGGACCGACGCCGACCATCGACGCGGGCTGCTCCGCCGCACGACGTGGGACGACTACCGCGGCCGGCGATCCCGAGTGGGAGACGATCCTCGACGTCGATGCGCTGTGCGCGGAAGAGGGCGAGTCATGGGTGTTCCACGGCTCCTCCATCCGACGTCCCGATCGCCGCCGGGCGCTGATCGAACTGTCGCCCGGCGGCTCCGACGCCATCGGTCACCCGCGAGTTCGACCTCGTCGACAAGCGCTTCGTCCCCGAGTCCGAGGGCGGCTTCGTCCGGCCGCTCGCCAAGGGCGGCCTGACCTGGATCGACGACGACACCGTGTACGTCACGAGCGACTTCGGCGACGGGCAGCCTCACCCGATCCGGCTATCCGCGCACCGTCCGCCGCTGGCGACGCGGCACCCCGATCGAGCGAGGCCGAGATCGTGTTCGAGGGCGAGGAGTCCGACGTGGCGGTCGGCGTGTCGGTGTCGACGATGGACGGATTCGAGCACCACGTGTTCGAGCGGGCGCCCGACTTCTTCACGACCCGCACCTCGATCCTGCGTGACGGCGAACTCGTCGTCGGTCGACGTTCCCGACGACGCCGACGGTCCGGTTCCACGAGCGGTGGATCTTCGTCTCCCCGCGATCCGACCTCCGACACGGTGACGACATCTTCCCGTCCGGCTCGCTGCTCGTCGCGGACATCGACGGGTTCCTCGCCGGGACCGTCAGCGCTGACCGCGCTGTTCACGCCGACGGCGACCGCGTCGCTCGCCGGGTTCACCTGTACTCGCCACCGGGTCGTGCTCGACGTGCTCGACGACGTGCGCAACGTGCTCGTCCGTCGCGACGCCGCCCGAGCGCGGTCGACGGGGACTGGACGATCGAGCCGCTCGCCGGCGCTGCCCGACGTGTGGACGCTGTCGGTCAGTGCCGTCGACGGCGCCGAGCGCGACGACGTCTGGCTCGTCGGCACCGACTTCGTCACGCCCGAGACGCTGTACGTCCTGTCGTTGACCGACGGCGGCCGAGCCCGAGCTGCTCCGTCAGGCGCCGCATCGATTCGACGCCGACGACGTGGAGATCGAGCAGCACTTCGCGCCGAGTGCGGACGGCACGCGGGTGCCGTACTTCGTCGTCGGTCAGCGCGAGGCGCTGGCGACGACCGACGGCTCCCGGCCCGACGCTGCTCACCGGCTACGGCGGCTTCGAGGTGCCGCGCGTCGCGGCGTACTCGGCGGTGGTCGGCCGGTCGTGGCTCGTCGACGGTGGCGTGTACGTGCTGGCCAACATCCGCGGTGGCGGCGAGTACGGCCCGGCCTGGCATCGCGCCGGCCTGCGCGAGAAGCGGCCACGGGTCTACGAGGACTTCGAGGCGGTCGCCCGGGCGCTGATCGACCGCGGCATCACGTCGCCGGCGAAGCTCGGGATCTCGGGCGGCAGCAACGGCGGCCTGCTCGTCGGCAACATGTACGTCCGCACGCCCGGAGCTGTTCGGCGCGGTCGTGTGCCAGGTCCCGCTGCTCGACATGCAGCGCTACCACCTGCTGCTCGCCGGCGCGTCGTGGATGGCCGAGTACGGCGACCCCGACGATCCGGCCGACTGGGACGTACCTGCGGACGCTACTCGCCGTACCACCTGGTCGATCCCGACGGCCGAGTACCCGCCGATCCTGTTGACCACGTCGACCCGCGACGACCGGGTGCACCCCGGCCACGCCCGCAAGATGGCGGCGCGGCTCGGAGTCGCTCGGCAAGGACGTCACCTACTGGGAGAACATCGAGGGTGGCCACGGCGGAGCAGCCGACGCAGCGCAGCAGGCGACGATGCAGGCGCTGATCTTCACGTTCCTGCGCAGTCGCCTCAACGCCAGCTGACGCTCTCGTTCCCCGTTCGGGTCAGGTCGTCGTGATCGACACGCCCCGGATCTTGAGGTCATCCCGTTCGCTGCCCCATGAGCCCGATTCGGCGATGAAGAAGTAGTTGCAGGCCGAGTTGTCGACCGTTGCGTTCTGCGGGGTGATCACCAGATCGTCCTCGCCGCTCGCCGGCGACGCGGTGGACCCTCCGGACGCAACGACCTTGACGCCGCCGTCGAACTCCTCGCAGCGCAGCTGCAACGCGAGGGCGGAGATGGCCGAGGTGTCCGTGAAGTACGCCGTCACTTCGGTGATGGTCGCACCGTCCGGGAGTTGGATCGGAGCAGCAAGGCCCGGAATGAAGCCGCCGCCGTGTGGATTGCGTGATCCACGCCCCGCCGCCGCCGATGCTCGGTGCGAGATCCTTCGCCCAGCCGAACTGCGACTCCCAGGCGTCGAAAGCCGCAGCGCCGACGCTGAACGTCCCCGCCGTCGAACCTCCGCCGGATGCGGCGATCTTGGCGTCGATCTCGGCTTCGGAGAGATAGACGTCGTCGTGGTCGTGGTTGACGTAGTAGCCGTTGATGTCGATCAGGATGTCGGAGTTACCGCGGTTGTTGTAGACGTTGAACTTCCCGCCCTCGATCGGGGTGGCGACGCCGTTCGGAGTGGGCGGTTCGCCCGGCGCCGGGTTGAGCGACGAGGCCAGCGGCAGTGGCCCGCTCGGCCAGATGGTGAAGAACGACTTGGACGTCGCGTTGAGCGCTGTCACGTTCATCGACAGGCCCACGGCATCGGTCGGGATCTTCCCGGCGCACTTGGTCGACGCGTCCTGCGCGTCGAAGGTGACCGTCTCGCCCGGGCCGAGCTTGCCGATACGGGGGCCGACATTGTCCGGCGCGGGCCGCGTGTCGGCCAGGCGGCAGGCGGTGATCTGGATGAGCACCGGCCGATCTCCGGACGAGACGTCGGCGGAGACCGATTGTTGGGCGGCGACGCCGACGACAGTTCCGGCGGTCAACAGGGCGAGGGCGGTGACGAGATGACGTGGTGTGCGCATGGTCACAGTGTTGTCGCGTGCTGTGAACCAGCCGTAACCGGGCCAGCGGTCGGAAGCGCGCAGGCCGGTGCGGGCTAGGTTCGCCGCATGCGTCGCCAGGACAAGGCTGATCGGATCGGAGAGATCCTCGACGAGTTGTATCCCGACCCGCCGGTGCCGCTCGACCACACGGACCCGTACACGCTGCTCGTTGCGGTTGCGCTGTCGGCTCAGACGACCGACAAGAAGGTCAACGAGGTGACGCCCGGGCTGTTCGCCGTGGCCGACACGCCCGAGAAGATGGCGGCGCTCGATCCCGATGAGATCCTCGCCCACATCCGGACGGTCGGACTCGCGCCGACCAAGGCCAAGAACCTGTGGCTGATGGCGAATCAGATCATCGACGCCGGCGGCGAGGTGATCGGCGACTGGGACTTCCTCGAATCGCTCGCCGGCGTCGGCCACAAGACGGCGTCGGTCGTCATGGGCGGCTGCTTCGGCGTCCCGGCGTTCGCGGTCGACACGCACATCCACCGGCTGGCCGACCGCTGGGGACTCTCCAACGGCACGACGGTCGAGCGCACGGAGCGTGACCTGAAGGCGGTGTTCCCGCGAGCACACCTGGAGCGACCGCCATCTCCAGATCATCTACTTCGGCCGCGAGTACTGCCCGGCACGCCGCCACGATCTTTCGACGTGCCCGATCTGCGGCTGGGCGGCAACCAAGAAGCGCATCGCGCTCGAGTCGGGTCGCTGAACCGTGCAGCCCATCGAAGCCGCCGCGATCGGGCTCCTCGTCATCGCGTATGCAGTCGTTTCGATGCGGATCGAACGCTGGCCGTTGACGATGCCGATGGTCTTCGTGGCGGCCGGAGCGGTCATGGAGGTCGCCGGAGCCGTCGACCTCACCCCCGACACCGAGGCGATCACCCTGCTCGCCGAGATCACGCTGGCGGTGATCTTGTTCAGCGATGCGGTCCGCATCGACATGAAGCGGCTCCGTCGGCAGCTTGCGCTCCCAGCCCGTCTGCTCGGGATCGGAATGCCGTTGACCATCGTGCTGGGCACGCTCGTCAACTCGTTGCTGTTTCCCGAACGCCGGCTGGGTGCCGTCGCGCTGCTCGCAGCGATCCTGGCCCCGACCGATGCTGCTCTCGGCTCGGCGGTCGTCGAGGACGAGATCCGTGCCCGTCCGCGATCGACTCGCACTCAACGTCGAGTCGGGGGTGAACGACGGACTCGCCGTGCCGGTCGTCGCCATTCTCACGGCGGTGCTCATCCAGGAGAGCCGGATCGGCGGTCGAATGGGTCGGTTTCGTGGTCCAGCAGATCGGCTTCGGTGTCGTGATCGGTGTCGTGATCGGCGGTGGCACCATCGCCGCGCTTCGCTGGGCGAACGAGCGAGGATGGTCCGACGCTCGCTACGAGCAACTCGCCACGTTCGTGGTGCCGTTCGTCGCCCTGTTCGGTGCCGAGGCCGTGTCGGGTAACTCGTTCATCGCCGCTTTCGCCGCCGGGTTGACGTTCGGTTCGTTTCGGTCTCCCCGTCGACGAGCCGAGGCCGATTCTGCCAGTCCGCCTCGGTGCGTTCACCGAGGACGCAGCGCAGCTGTTCGGCATCGCCGCATTCTTCGTGTTCGGCAACGTCCTGCTCGCCGAGGCCATCTCGACGCGTCACCGTCACGATCGTCGTCTGTGCGCTCGCTCACCCTGACGGTGGGGCGGATGCTCCCGGTCTGGATCGCGTTGATCGGGACGAACCGCAGGCCGCCGCTCGCGACTCTTCCTCGGCTGGTTCGGCCCGCGCGGGCTCGCCTCGATCGTCTTCGGGTTGCTGCTGCTCGAGGACACCGAGGCGATCAGCGATCTCGGTGAGCAGATGTTCGGCGTGATCGCGCTGACGGTGACGGCCTCGATCGTGCTGCACGGTGCCACGGCGGCGCCCGGAGCGCGGATCTACGGACGGTGGGCGGAGCGGGTGATGGAAACCGGCGACGAGACCGATCGCGAGGAGATGGTGATGGAGTCCGAACTCACCGAGGAGCAGCGCAAGCTCGATCCCGAAGAGTCGTTGGTCGCCGCGGAGTTGATCACGCCAGCACGCTCGCGATCACCAATCGGGGCGGCCGTCGCTCTCGATGTCGCTGTCCTCCAAGACGAGATCCCAGCGGTCGAGGCAGTCCTCGCAGCGGTAGGCGACCGCGTCGCCCACCTCCCACGTGCCGTCCTCGCGGGGCATGGTGAGCAGGAAGCACCGGCCGCCACAGTCGATGCAGGTGATCTGCGGCGGGGGAGCGAACATCGGCCCATTCTGTCGCCGGATCCTCGTACAGTGCGCCGATGCGCGTCGTTGCGGGAGAACTCGGTGGTCGAAAGCTGGTGTCGCCGGACGGGACGTCGACGCGGCCGACGACCGATCGGGTTCGCGAGGCGATCTTCAATGCGCTCGGCTCGGCCGGGTTGATCGACGGAGCGCTCGTCGCCGATCTGTTCGCGGGAACCGGTGCGGTCGGCATCGAGGCCCTGTCGCGCGGGGCGGCGCACTGCACGTTCGTCGAGCGTGACCGGGCGGCGCTTCGAGCGCTCGAGGAGAACGTCGAATCACTCGACCTCGCCGAACGGACACGCATCCTGCGGTCCGATGCCGCGCCAGGCCGCAGCCACCCTCGACGTCGACATCGCATTCATCGACCCGCCCTACGACTTCGGCGGGTGGAGCGAATTGCTGGCGATCGTTCGTGCGCCGTTCGTCGTCGCCGAGTCGGGCCGAGCGATCGATGCGGTCGACGGCTGGGACATCACCCGCTCGAAGCGGTACGGGCGAGCGTGGGTGAGCTTCCTGGAGCGCTCGGGGCAGTAGCGTTCGACGCGCATGAGTGCTGACCCGACCCCGTCCGGCCGTCCCCGGCGGGTGCTGTATCCCGGCAGCTTCGACCCGCTCCACCTCGGTCACCTCGATGTGATCGAGCAGGCGCACGAGCTGTTCGGCGATGTCGTGGTCGCGGTGATGTACAACTTCGCCAAGCCGTCCGGGATGTTCGACGTCGACGAGCGCGTTGCATTGATCGAGCAGGCGGTCGACGGGCTGGACCGGGTGACGGTCGAGAAGCACACCGGACTCGCCGTGCAGGCTGCCGAGTCGCGGCCGGGGCCGACTTCGTCGTCAAGGGGCTCCGGACACCGGGCGACTTCGAGATCGAGCAGCAGATGGCCCACATGAATCATGTCGGTCGCCGGGGTGCGCACGGTGTACGTGCCAGCGCGGCCCCGACCTGGGATTCGTGAGTAGCCGCTTCGTGCGCGAGATCGCCAACTACGGTGGGGATGTGTCCCATCTGGTGCCACCGGCCGTCGCCGACGCGCTGGTCCGCCGAATGGCGGAACGAGAACAGAACTGAGCCTGATGACCTACGACCAGCACGACGACCGCTACGACCAGCGGCAGGAGCCCGAGCAGCGGTACGACTACGACGACGTGGTCGACGACGACGACTACTCGTCGCTGGGCGCACCCGGCAACTACGTCGGCGACGCCGAGACGCTGCTGCGCCGGGCCATCGACATCGTTGCAACGGCGCCGACGATGCCGTTGTCGTCGTCGCCGCGTATCGATCGCGACGAGATCATCGAGCTGCTGGAGGAGTCACTCAACCGGCTTCCCGACGAGCTGCGCCAGGCGCGGTGGATGCTCAAGGAGCGCCAGGATTTCGTCGCCAAGACCCGCCGCGAGGCCGACGAATTGCTCGAGGCCGCTCGCGTCCGTGCCGAGCGGATGGTGCAGCGCACCGAAGTCGTGCGTGCCGCCGAGCAGCGGGCCCGACAGGTGATGGAGACCGCCGAGGCCGACTCTCGTCGCCTGAAGCACGAGACCGAGGACTTCCTCGATCAGCGGCTCGGTTCGTTCGAGATCCTGCTCGACAAGCTCGGCAAGACGGTGCACGCCGGCCGCCAGCGGCTGTCGATCGGCGGCGGCGAAGTCGGAGACACCCGTCGAAGCGCCCGACGACCACGGGTTCTTCGACCAGGAGGCCTGAGGCCGCATGACCGACCCCGGACCGCCGCCTCCCGGATCGCAGCCGCCGGGACACACGACCGCCGCCGCCGCAACCGGGGCCTGCACCCTCCGGGCAGCCGCTGCCGCCCGGCCAGCCGTTCCCAGGGCAGCAACCGCCTCCGCCCGGTGCCGTCGGCTACGGACCGGGGCCGGGCCCTGCACCGGTCGCGCCGACCAGGAAGCGCAAGATCTGGCCCTGGATCGTCGGTGTTCTGGTCGTGCTGCTCCTGCTCGTGGGCGGGTGCGCTGCGCTCGTCTACCGGGCGGCGACCGGCCCGATCGACAAGGCCAACGACTTCCTCGGCCACGTCGACGACGCCGACTTCGACGAGGCGTTCGAGCTCACCGATCCGAGCTGCTTCGCCGACGGCGAACTCGCGCAGACTCGAGGCGTTCTTCACCGAGTTCGCACTCGAGAGCTACGACCTCACGGGCACCGAACGATTCACGGGTGGTGGCGCGGCAACGGGCACGGTCATCCTCGCAGGGGCCGGGGAGCGCGATGTCCGGGTCGACCTGACGAACGACGACGGCTGGCGGGTCTGCGGCATCGACGTCACCGGAGGGCTGACGGCGACGGTCGGCCGTGGCGACGGTCGGCTGGGGAGCGGGCGCAACGCCTGGGACCTCACCGTCTCGGTGCTGACGCCGGACGTGCAACACTCCTGCGATGACACAGCGCACGATTCTCATCACCGGTGCCGGCTCCGGATTCGGCAAGGGGGCGGCAGTCGAGCTCGCCGCCCGTGGCCACACGGTCATCGCGACGACCGAGACAACGGCGCAGGCTGACGCACTCGCGGCCGAGCACCCCGAGCTCACCACGATGAAGCTCGACGTCACATCGAGCGATGACATCGCACAGGTCGCCGATCTCGGGGTCGACGTGCTGATCAACAACGCCGGGATGGGCGTCATGGCGCCGATGTCGACGGTGCCGATCGACAAGGTGCGGGCGAGCTTCGAGGTCAACGTCTTCGGCATGGTCGCGATGAGCCAGGCCGTCGTTCCCGGGATGATCGAACGGGGCTGGGGTCGCATCATCAACGTGTCGTCGGTGGCCGGCAAGCTGGCCTCGCCGCTGACCTCGCCGTACTGCATGACCAAGCACGCGGTCGAGGCCTACACGGTGAGCCTGCGCGGTGAGCTCGCAGCCGCACGGCATCGATGTCTGCAAGGTCAATCCCGGGGCCGTACAACACCGGGTTCAACGACCGGATGGTCGACGGCATCACCGAACACATCGCTGCCGGTGACGACGCGACGCACGCCGCCAACCAGGTCATCCGCGACCTCGTGCTGACCGATCAGCTCGATCCGAACGAGGTCGTCACCGCGCTCGCCGACCTCGCCGAAGCCGACGAGACCCCGCTCGAAACGCTGTTGCCGGAGGGGATCGGCGAGCTGCTCCAGGCGGCAATCGACGCCGAGAGCTGAGCGGAGGCAGCCTGCGAGCCCACCCCTAGGGTGGTCGGATGGAAGCTGCACCGAAGCGGGAGCTGCGAATCAACGCCGTCGAGCTGTTGCGCCAACCCGGCGCGGTCCGCCCGGTCGAGGTGACGGTGTCGGGGGAGATGCTCGACGTCGACCACGAGGCGTTGGCCGGTGACATCGACGTTCGAGCTCGAACTCGAGGCGCTCAACGACGGGATCGTCGTGCGCGGCACCATCGCCGCGCCGTGGGCGCGACCCTGCCGCCGATGTCTCGAGGATCTCGACGGCGTCGCCCGGGCCGCCGTCGACGAGCTCTACCAGGTGGAGATCCTCGACGAGGATGCCTATCCCGATCGTCGACGGTCAACTCGACCTCGCCCCGATGGCTCGTCAGGCGGCACTGCTCGAACTCGACGACGAACGGCTGTGCCGCGACGACTGCGCCGGGCTGTGCCCGCAGTGCGGTGTCGACCGCAACGTCGAGACATGCGGCTGCGACACCGAGGTGAAGGACCACCGGTGGGCGGCCCTCGACGGGTTGGTTCTCGACGACTGACATGTCCGACGTTGGACCTGGGTCAGGCGCCGATAACGTGATGCGGCCCTGACGACCGGCCCTGACCGCGACCCGAGCGATTCGGTCGACACGGAGAGAACGAGAGCGAACGATGGCTGTCCCGAAGAAGAAGACCTCCAAGATGAAGACCCGCAGCCGCCGCGCCAGCGCGTGGCAGCTGAAGGCGCCTGCACGCAGCGTCTGCCCGAAGTGCAGCGCCGCGAAGACCCCGCACACCGTGTGCGGATCGTGTGGCTGGTACCGCGACCGGTACGCCATCGACGTCAGCTGACCCTGCGGTCTTGACGCTGACCACCATGCTCCCCGTTGCTCTCGACGCCATGGGCGGCGACCACGGACCCGGCCCGAACCTCGCCGGCGCGCATGCCGCCGTCGCCGACGGAATCCCCGTCGTGCTCGTCGGGCCATCCGACCTCGACGGGCGGGAGACCGCCGACGGCACCATCCTCGACCTGATCGAGGCCTCCGAGGTCATCGGGATGCACGACGACCCGGCCGTCGGCGATCCGCCGCAAGAAGGACTCGACGCTGGTCCGCGCCGCCGAGGCCGTCCGCGACGGACGCGCCGGAGCGATGATCTCAGCCGGCAACACCGGCGCGACGATGGCATCCGCACTGTTGCGGATGGGTCGGATCAAAGGCGTCAAGCGGCCGGCGATCGCCACGCCGATCCCCGTTCCCGGGTTCGACGCCGACGGTCCTGCTCGACGCCGGTGCAAACACCGAGGTGCAAGCCGACTGGCTCGTCCAGTTCGCCCAGATGGGGTCGATCTACGCCCGGCACCGCTTCGACATCGACAACCCGCGGGTCGGGCTGCTCTCGATCGGCGAGGAGGCGACCAAGGGCGACAGCCTCCGCAAGGAGACCCACGAACTGTTGGCGGCGACGCCCGGTATCAACTTCATCGGCAACGTCGAGGGCCGCGACATCATGAGCGACGAACTCGACGTGTGCGTCACCGACGGGTTCACCGGCAACGTCGTGCTGAAGACGCTCGAGGGCGGGATGAAGGCCGTCATCGGCGCGCTGCTCGAAGCCTTCTCGCCCGAGGAGTTCAAGCCGCACGCCGATGCGCTCATGCCGGCGCTGCTGCCGCTGTACACCACGCTCAGCCCCGACACGTACGGCGGCGCGATCCTGCTCGGCGTCGACGGGGTGTGCATCATCGCCCACGGTTCGTCGAACGCCGAGGCGATCCGCAACGGCATCGGGGTCGCCCGCGACATGATCGAACACGAGATCACCGCGGAGATCACCGCGGCGATCGCCGCAACCCGCTGACCTGCGCCGGTTGCTCGGTGGCACGCGGCCGATTGCTCGTCGAGCCGTGGGCCGCTTGCAGCGAGAGCCCGAGCGGCGCGATCGCCCCAGGTAGGCTCGCCGGATGTCCTCGGAAAACAACATCGAGCGTGACGAGATCCTCCGGATCGTCCGTGACCGTCTCGCCGACATCCTCGAGATCGAGCCCGACACCATCTCCGAAGGCCAATCCTTCGTCGACGACCTCGATGCCGACTCGCTCGCGCTGATCGAACTCGTCGAGTCGCTCGAGGAGGAGATCGGCGAACGCTCGACTGGATTCCGCATCGAAGACGAGGACCTCGAGGACCTGAAGACCGTACGCGACGCCGTCGACTACGTCTTCGAGAACGCCAACGACTGAGTCCGGTGGACCTCGATGAGCTGAGCGACCGGATCGGGCACCGTTTCGAGCGGATCGAACTGCTGGATCGGGCGCTCGCACACCGTTCATGGTGTGCCGAGCACGGCGACGCCGACAGCAACGAGCGGCTCGAGTTCCTGGGCGACGCCGTCCTCGGGTGGGCGATCGCCGACATCGCGTTCCATCGTTTCACCGACGTGCCGGAGGGCCGACTGACCGACCTCCGCAAGAGCGTGGTCAACGGTCACGCACTGGCCGACGCAGCGAACGACATCGGACTCGGACCGTTCATCAAGCTCGGAAAGGGCGAGGCGGCGGCCGACGGAGCGACCAAGCCGACGATCCTCGTCCGATGCGTTCGAGGCGGTACTCGGCGCCGTGTATCTCGACGGCGGCGCCGACGCTGCGTTCGCCGTCGTCGAACGCCACGTTGCGACGCGTCTCGCCGACACGATCGAGGGGGTGCGTGCACCTCGACCACAAGACCGAACTCCAGGAACGTTGTTCGCGCGTCACGACCGGTCGGCGCCGGTGTACACGCTGACCTCGACGGGGCCGGACCACGCCAAGGTGTTCACGGCGACGGTCACGGTCGACGGCGACGTGCTCGGGACCGGCGAGCGGTCCGATCGAAGAAGGCCGCCGAGCAGGTCGCCGCCGAGGTGGCCTGCCGGACGCTCGACTGACATGCCCGAGCTCCCCGAGGTCGAAACGGTGCGCCGCGGACTGGATCGACATCTCGTCGGCCGCCGCATCGTCGCGTGTCGAGGTCGGCCGCGAGCGAGTGGTCCGGCGCACGTCGCGCGAGGCGCTGATCGACGGGTTGACCGACACCGTCGTGCTCGCCGCCGAGCGTCGCGGCAAGTACCTGCTGTTGCCGCTCGACAGCGGCGACTCGCTGATGATCCACCTCCGGATGAGCGGACAGGTGCTGCTCGCCGATGCGGGGCGCCGACCGGCCCGCCGCACACGCACGTCGTGATGCACCTCGACGACGGGCACGAAGCGTGGTTCGTCGACCCGCGGACGTTCGGCGAGGTCGTCGTGTTCGACCCCGACCGCATCGACGTCGAGTTGCCCGGAGTCGCGGCGCTCGGCGTCGACCCGATCGCCGACGAGTTCCCACGCGCCGAGTTGCGCCGCATCGTCAGGTCGACGTCGCGGGCGCTCAAACCGCTGCTGCTCGATCAGCACGTGATCGCCGGCATCGGCAACATCTACGCCGACGAGGTCCTGCACCGTGCGCGGCTGCGCCCCGACCGCCCGGCGAACACGATCGATGCCGCCGCGACGTGGCGGCTGCATGCGGCGATCGTCGACATCCTCACCGCGTCGATCGCCGTCGGCGGGTCGACGCTCGGCGACGCGCAGTACGTCGACCTGATGGGGCAGAGCGGCTCGTACCAGGACGATCACCGCGTGTACGGCCGGACCGGCGAGCGGTGTTCCACCTGCGGTCGCGGATGGATCCGTCGCACGGTCAGCGGCGGCCGCAGCACCCACTACTGCCCCTGGTGCCAGCGCTGACCGATGTACGGTCGACCGTCCGGACGCGTCGTGACGGTCACGTCGCGGCTGGGGATCTGCGGGGTTCGGGGAGTGACCAAGTAGCTTCTTGGGCGCTGTGTTCCTGAAGAGTCTCGCCCTCAAGGGCTTCAAGTCGTTCGCCGATTCGACGAACATGGTCCTCGAATCCGGGCGTCACGGTCGTGGTCGGTCCCAACGGGTCGGGCAAGTCGAACGTCGTCGACGCGATGGCGTGGGTGCTCGGGGCGCAGTCGCCCAAGGCCGTCCGCAGCCAGAAGATGGACGACGTGATCTTCGCCGGGCACGGCGACGCGTCCGGCGCTCGGGCGCGCCGAGGTCAGCATCACGATCGACAACTCCGACGGCACCCTCGGGGTCGAGTTCAACGAGGTCACGATCACCCGCGTGCTGTTCCGCACCGGCGAGTCCGAGTACCTCATGAACGGCGTCACCTGCCGACTGCTCGACGTGCAGGAGCTCCTGTCCGACGCCGGTGTCGGGCGACAGCAGCACGTGATCGTCAGCCAGGGCCAGATCGATGCCGTGCTGAACGCGCGACCCGAGGAGCGGCGGGCGATCATCGAGGAGGCGGCCGGCGTCCTCAAGTTCCGCAAGCGCAAGGAGAAGGCCGAGCGGCGCCTCGACGCGACCGAGGCCAACCTGCTGCGGGTTCAGGACCTGCTCCGCGAGGTCCGTCGGCAGCTGCGTCCGCTCGAACGTCAGGCCAAGGCAGCCGAACGGCACGGTCTCTGATCGTCGAGTTGACCGAGCTGAAGACGTTCGTCGCCGGCCGGGAGATCGCCGGGATTGCGCACCAAGCTCGAATCACTCGCTTCGGTGAAGCTCGACAGCTCGACAGCCGAGCAGGAACTGAAGTCAGCGCTCGCCGGCCTCGACACGGCAGTGATGGCGATCGAAGCCCAACTGAGCGCCCGAGGTGCGAGCGACGTGAGCGACCAACTCGTGCGCGTCGAACAACTCCGTGAACGGGCCCGGGGTCTGTCGGCCGTCCTGGTCGAGCGGCGTCGATCGCTCGAGCGCGACAAGGGACAGCTCATCGACGCCGGCGTGGTGGCGAACCTCGAAGCCGACGCGGCAAGGTTCCGGTCCGAACTGGTCGACGTGATCGCCGAACTCGACACGTTCGAGCCAGCCGCAGCCGAACTCGAAGCGGAGGAGCAGGCGTTCCAGGCCGAGCGATCTCAGGTGCTCGACGCCGTCGGAGCCGATCAGCCCGCGGCGAAGGCGGCGAGCGCAGCGGCCGAGGTGCGCGGTGAGGCGCGCTCGGTCAGGGCGGCGCTCGAGCGGTCGCTCGGCGACCTGCGGCGTGCGACCAGTCGCCACGAGTCGTTGACCGAACGTCTGCAGCTCGCGGCCGATGAGGCCGCACCGGTTCCGCGCCGAGTGCGACGAAGCCGGTGCCGTCGAAGGGCCGCTCTTCGATCAGCTCGCCGCCGCCGAGGACGCACTCGCCGCTGCCGACGCGGTCATGGAGGCGGCGCGGGCCGAACGAGCCGAGGCCGCCGACGCCGCCTCCACGGCCACGGCTCGTGTCGAGGCGCTCCAGATGGCGCTCGACGCTGCTCGGGCTCGTGCCGGCGCCGAACGCCTGCAGGGCGTCGACGGCGTGCTCGGCACGTTGCTCGAGCTGATCGAGATCGATGCGGGGTGGGAGGCCGCGGTCGAGGCGGCGCTCGGCGAATCGCTGACGGCCGTGGTCGTGTCGGATCCCGAGCTCCGCACGCAGCGCGCTCGACGCGCTGCGGTCGTCCGACACGAGCGGCGCGGTGATCGCGCTCGGGTCGCAGTTCTCCACGCACGGCCCGGTGACGTCGGGCCAGCCCGTTCGGGCACACGCTCGTTCGTCGAACGACGATGTCAACGCGCTGCTCGACGGACTGCTCGGCGGTGCGGTCCGGATCGACGACCTCGGCCGAGGCACTCGATGCCGCCATCGCCCACCCCGAGGCGGTGATCGTCACCGAAGCCGGCGACCGATTCGGACTCAGCGGATGGCGGATCGGGTCGGCCGGATCGGGAGCGACCGCTGCGGCGCTCGACGAGGCGCAGGCGCAGGCCGACCTCGCGTCGTCTCGCCTGGAGCGAGCCGATCTGTCGGTCTCGACCGCCAGCGACGAGCTGGTGGCGGCGCAGCGCGAGCGAACAGCGAGCTGAGCCGACGTCTCGATGCGCAACGACGCCAAGCTGACCGCGGCATCGGAAGGACTGGCTCGTGCGCAGAGCGAGCAACGAGAGATCGGTGCCGAGCTGGAGTCGCTCGATCGCGCGATCGAGGAGGCAACCGAGAACAGCGAGCGTGAGCAGCAGCGCGTCGGTGAACTCGAAGCGCTGCTCCCGGCCCTCGAATCCGACGAGCAGGCCGAGGCCGATGCGGCGCGTGCCCGTGGTGAGCTGCGAGCCCAGCTGGAGCAACGCGCGGCCGCGCTCGCGTCGAAGCGCAAGGACCTCGAAGTCCGCAATGCCGGGCTGATCGAGCATCGCCAGATCCTCGAACGGCGGATCACCGAAACCGAACGCCGGCTCGAAGCCGATGCCGAGGCGCGTGATGCCGCCGAGGGGCAGCGAGTCGTGATCGAACGGTCGATGGGCGTGATCGATCGACTCGGCGTCGTGGTCGACGCCCATCGCACGGTCGTCGAGGCCCATCACGCCGAGCTGGTCGAGACCCGCCGCAAGCAGAGCGACGAGGTCCGCGAGCTCACGACCGAACTCGACACCCTGCGCCGTGAGCGGTCGGAGAAGGAGCAGCAGCTCGACGTCACCCGGGAGCGGGCGCGCAAGGCCGAACTCGAGGAGGCCGAGGCGAAGCTGCGACTCGAGACGGCGATCGAGACGCTGCGCCGGGAGCTCGACATCGAGCCGGCGGTCGCCGAAGCCGCAGAGATGCCGGAGATCCCCGAGGGCGCCTCGCCGGCCGGCCGTGTCCGCGAACTCGAACGCGAGCTGCGACTGCTCGGCCCGATCAATCCGCTCGCGCTCGAGGAGTTCAACGAGCTCCAGACCCGGCACACGTTCCTCGAAGAACAGCTCGAAGACGTCCGTTCGACACGTCGCGAGCTCGCTCGGGTGATCGCCGCCGTCGACGCCGAGATCCAGAACGTGTTCGCGGCCGCCTTCGCCGACGTGAGCGGCGAACTTCACCGAACTGTTCGGGCTGCTGTTCCCCGGCGGTCAGGGCAAGCTCAAGCTGACCCATCCCGACGACCTGCTCAACACGGGCATCGAGGTCGAGGCGAAGCCGAGCGGCAAGAACGTCAAGAAGCTGTCGCTGCTGTCCGGTGGCGAGCGCTCGCTGACCGCGCTGGCCTACCTGTTCGCCGTGTTCCGCTCGCGTCCGTCGCCGTTCTACGTGATGGACGAGGTCGAGGCCGCGCTCGACGACGTCAACCTGCACCGGTTCCTCGGCCTGATCCAGGAGTTCCGCAAGGACGCCCAGCTGATCATCGTGTCGCACCAGAAGCGGACGATGGAGGCGGGCGACTGCCTGCTCGGGGTGAGCATGCAGCCCGGCGGGTCGTCGAAGGTCGTCACCGAGCGGGCGACCGCCACGCCGACCAGCCGACGCGACGCGATCACCGCTGCCGTACGCCCCTCGAATCCCGGCGGATCGTGACGCAGCGTCACGATCCGCCGAATTCGAGTGCGTGCGGGATCGGGGACGACGCAGCGGTGGGTGACGGTGTGGCGATGCGGTGACGTTCGGGTTGCGGGATGCGCGGGCCGGTAGCGTCGGATGGCGATGGGTGCCGTAGAAATCCTCCTTCTCGTCCTGCTCGCGTTCGTGCTGGTGTTCGGCGTGGGCGTCGTCGTCCTCAACCGACGCAACCAGGGACAACTCCCGCCGTCGACACCGACGATCGAGCGTCCGTCAGGACCCAAGTCCGGCACGATCCTCGAGGAGCGGGCGTCGGCCACGGTCGACCGAGGAAGCGGTCGAGGTCGAACCCGAGGTCGAGCCGGAACCGGCGCCTGGAACGCTGCGCGAGCGGCTGGCGAAGGCCCGCTCGACCTTCGCCGGGCGCCATCTCCGGCGTGCTCGGGCGGAGCGGGATCACCGACGAGAGCTTCGAGGACCTCGAGGAGGCGCTGCTGCGCGCCGACGTCGGCGTGGCGATCACCGATGAACTGCTCGACGGCTTGCGTGAGCGTGTGAAGGCGAAGGAGATCACCGAGCCGAGCGAACTGCTCGACGCGCTCCAGGAGGAGATGGCGAGTCGCCTCCGCGGGAGCGAGCGCGACGCTGAACTTCGCCGACCGCGGCGACGGCGAGCCGAACGTGTGGATGTTCGTCGGCGTCAACGGGGTCGGCAAGACCACCACCATCGGCAAGCTCGCGAATCAGCAGGTCACCGGTGGCCGCACCGTTCTGCTTGCCGCCGGCGACACGTTCCGGGCCGCGGCTGCCGAGCAGTTGAACACCTGGGCCGAGCGTTCGGGCGCCGAGTTCGTGCGCGGCGCGGAGGGCGGCGATCCGAGTTCGGTCATCTTCGACGGCGTCGAGCGGGCTGCAGCCAAGAGCGTCGACCTGGTGATGGCCGACACCGCCGGCCGGCTGCACACCAAGTCCAACCTGATGGACGAGCTGAAGAAGGTCCGCCGCGTCGCCGAGAAGGGTGCCGGCGAGGTCACCGAGACCCTGCTCGTCATCGACGCCACGACCGGGCAGAACGGGCTGATCCAGGCGAAGGAGTTCAACGAGGCCACCGACGTGACCGGCGTCGTGCTGACCAAGCTCGACGGATCGGCCAAGGGCGGCATCGTGTTCGCCATCGAGACCGACCTCGGTATCCCGGTCAAGCTGGTCGGCATCGGCGAGACCATCGGCGACCTGATCCCGTTCGACCCCGACGACTTCGTCAACGCGCTCTTCGAACACTGAACGCGTCACGTGACGGGTCAGACCCGTCACGTGACGCGTCACGTGATGGGTCGACCCGTTACGTGACGCGTGGTTCGGGACGGGATAGGGGTCGGCCGATAGCCTGACCCACCGTATGTTCGACAATCTCTCCGGCCGGCTCGAAGGCATCGTCAAGAAGATCCGCGGCAAGGGCCGCCTCACCGAGGCCGATGTCGACGAGGTCATGAAGGAGATCCGCTCGGCGCTCCTCGAAGCCGACGTGAACGTCACCGTCGTGCGTTCGGTCTGCAACCGCATTCGCGAGCACGCCATCGGAGCAACTCGCTCCCAGGCCCTCGACCCCGGCCAGCAGGTCGTCAAGGCGGTCAACGACGAGCTCACCCGAGCCCTCGGTGGTGAGACCCTTTCGATCCAGTTCGCTCCGAAGCCGCCGACCGTCGTGCTGATGGCCGGCCTGCAGGGCTCCGGCAAGACCACCAACTCGGCCAAGCTCGCCTCGTGGTTCAAGGCCCAGGGGCGCCAGCCGCTGCTCGTCGGCGCCGACCTCCAGCGCCCCGCCGCCGTCGAACAGCTGCGCACCCTCGGCGCCCAGATCGACGTGCCGGTCTACTCCGACCCCGAGGATCCGGTGCTCACCGCACACCAGGGCGCTCGAGGAGGCCAAGCGCCTCGGTCGTGACGTGCTGATCGTCGACACCGCCGGCCGTCTGTCGATCGACGCCGAGATGATGGAGCAGGTTCGCCTGATCTCCGGAGCGGTCGACCCCGACTACACGTTCCTCGTCATCGACGCGATGACCGGTCAGGACGCCGTCCAGACCGCCGAGGCGTTCCACGAGACGCTGCAGATCGACGGCGTGATCATGTCGAAGATGGACGGCGACGCCCGCGGTGGCGCGGCGTTGTCGGTCAAGGAGGTCATCGGCCGTCCGATCGCATTCGCCTCGACCGGGGAGAAGCTCAACGAGTTCGAGCAGTTCCACCCCGACCGCATGGCGAGCCGGATCCTCGGCATGGGCGACATGCTCACGCTGATCGAGCAGGCCGAGCGGGCGTTCGAGCAGGACCAGGCCGAGCAGGCCGCGCAGAAGATGATGGAGGGCCAGTTCACCCTCGACGACTTCCTCGATCAGATGCAGCAGATCAAGAAGATGGGTTCGCTCGGCAACCTCATGTCGATGATGCCCGGCATCCCGAAGGAACTGAAGAACGCGAACATCGACGACGACGACCTCAAGCCGATCGAGGCGATCATCCGCTCGATGACGATGGAGGAGCGCACCTTCCCGAAGGTCATCAACGGCAGCCGCCGGGCGCGCATCGCCGCCGGGTCGGGCACGCAGGTCGGCGACGTCAACCGCCTCGTCAAGCAGTTCGACGAGATGCAGAAGATGATGAAGAAGATGGGTGTCCTCGGCGGCGGCATGCCCGGCGGGAAGGGCAAGAAGGGGAAGAAGGGCAAGGGCGGCCCGAAGCGACCGAAGGGTCTGCCCCCCGGCTTCAACCTCGAAGAGGGCGGCATGGACCTTCCCGGTCTACCCGGCACACCGGGCATGCCCGGTCTCCCCGGTCTTCCGCGCTAACCGAATGCGATCGGAATGATCGCTGCCGACGTGACGATGGTGGCGAGCGTCAGTGGTGCGCCGACGCGGGTGAAGTCGCTGAACCGGTAGCCGCCGAGGCCGTAGACCATCAGGTTCGTCTGGTAGCCGACGGGGGACAGGAACGAACACGACGCGCCGATCAGGACCGCGACGGCCAGCATCCGCGGCTCGGCCCCGCTGTCGCTCGCGACCGCGAGCGCCACCGGCAACATGACGGCGGCGGCGGCGGTGTTGGTGAGCAGTTCGGTCATGACCAACGTCGCGACCATCACCGCCACGACGAGGCCGACGTCGCCGAGGCCCAACCGGTCGGCCTGGTGGACCAACGTGGCGATCTCGCCCGCAAGACCGCTCTGGCTCACGCCCGCGCCGAGGCTGATCGCAGCGGCCATCGTGAGCACCACGTTGAGGTTGATCGCCCGCCAACCTTCCCGGAGGGTCAGTGCACCTCCGAGCACGACCGCTCCAGCGGCGAGCAGTGCCGCTTCGAACAGCGACAGCCATCCGGTCGTCGCAACGACCACGAGCGCAACGGTGGCCGTGATCACGAGCCACGATCGGCTGCGTCGTACCGGTGGAGCCTCGTCGACGGCCGCGACGAGCGAGAAGTCGGCGTCACCTCGCCACCGTCGGCCGAACGATTCCTCGGCGAGCACCAAGAGCACGTCACCGGCACGGAGCTGGATCCGTCCGAGTTGTCCGCCGAGCGCGCCGTCGGATCGGTGGATCGCCATCACCGCGCCGCGATACCGGCTCCGGAAGTCGGCGGAACGCAGCGACTCACCGACGAGGCGCGAGGCCGGTGAGATGACCGCTTCGAACACGAGTGTTCCGGCTCCCTCGGTGTCGAGCACGTGGAACCGTTCGGTCGCTTCGAGGCCCGTCGACGTCATGGAGGTCGATCACCCGTGCGGCGTCGCAGACGAAGCAGCACAGGTCGTCCGCTTCGAGCACCGTGTCGGGCGCAGCTGCGAGCGAGGTGGCACTGGATTCGTCGACGCCGGTGCGCTCGATCAGGGCGAGGAACGCTCCGTCGAGGTTGCGAAGCTCGGATTCGGCGATCGTGCGCCCGACCAACGGCCCGCTCGGGTCGACCCGTGCGGCCATCTGGAACTCGCGGGCCCGCCGGCTCAGGTTGCTGGCGACCGCGGTGCGCTCGGGGAGCAGCCGAACGCCGACGGTCGACAGCAGCGCGACCCCGACGACGGCGACCGGCAGGCCGACCACGGTGATCTCGAGCACGCCGAATGACTCGGCGCCGGACTGCTCGAGCAAGTCGGACACCACGAGGTTCGTCGACGTGCCGATCAACGTGATGACGCCACCGAGGATGCTGGCGAACGAGAGCGGCAGCAGGTATCGGGAGGCGTCGCGGCCCGTTCGTTGGGACCAGCGCACGACGCGTGGCGCGAACATCGCGATCAGCGGGGTGTTGGGGACCACGGCCGAGAGCGCAGCGGTGGTCGCTGTCAACGTGGGGAGCGCGCCGCGTCGATCGAGCGCCCGGTCGACGACCGACGAGAACGTGCCGGTGGCGGTTGCAGCGCCGGCCAGGACGTACAGCGCCGCAATCGTTGCCGGCGCAGGGCTCGACAAGCCGCTGAGTGCCACATCGGGTTCGATGACGTCGGTGAACAGCAGCACCCCGACGGCCCCACCGAGCACCACGACCGGCGGGAATCGGTCGAGGATCAGGACGCCGATCGTCCCGAGGAGTACGACGAGAGCGATCCACGAGTCGGCGCTCATCTCGACGACGCTATCCCGTCCGTCATGATGCCCTCCGGAGCCTGTGCGGGGAGGGGAACGATGCTGTGGGCGCTAGCCTTTCGACGTTCTCGATTTCGATCCCAGGAGTGACGATCAAAGATGGCAGTGAAACTGCGACTCACACGTGTCGGCAAGACCAAGCAGCCCCAGTACCGCATCGTGGCGGCGGACGCCCGTTCGCCTCGCGACGGCCGGTTCATCGAGATTCTCGGTCAGTACAACCCACGCGAGGAGCCGTCGCTGATCAACGTCGACAACGACAAGATCGTCAAGTGGCTGCAGCGAAGGTGCTCAGCCCACCGAGCGGGTCGCCAAGATCATCAAGATCTCCGGGCGCCATGGAGCAGTTCGAAGCCTCCAAGGCGTCGAAGTGAGCGACAACGCCGAACGACGAATTCGCAGGCACGGCGGTTGCCGTGCTGACCCACATCGTCAAGTCGATCGTCGACGATCCTGACGCCGTGACCGTCGAGGTCGACGAGTCCGGGCCAGCGCCCCGCACTCAACGTGCGCGTCGGCGACGGCGATCTCGGCCGTGTCATCGGCCGCCGCGGCCGCACCGCTGCGAGCATCCGCACCGTCACCCGGGCGGCTGCGAGCAAGGACGATGTCGAGATCGACATCGAATTCCTCGACTGAGCGGTTCGATGAGGCCATCCGGCCGCACCACCGCACCCCCTGACGGCTGGTTGGCCGTCGGTCACCTCCGCCGCCCGCACGGGCTGCGCGGCGACATCTTCGTCCAGCTCACCACCGACCGTCGCGAGCGCGTCGACGTCGGCGCCGAGCTGTTCGCGCGCGGCGAGATGCTGTCGGTCACAGCGAGTCGAGTGGCCGGCAACGGGCGGATCATCGCCCGCTTCGACCAGATCCCCGATCGCACCGCAGGCCGAGCGCTGGACCAACGTCGAACTGTTCGCCGCGCCGATCGACGATCCCGACGCGCTGTGGGTCCACGAGCTGATCGGACAGCGCGTCGTCGACCAGGACGGAGTCGATCGGGGCGTGTGCACGGCGGTGCTCGCCAACCCGGCCGCCGAGATCCTCGAACTCGACACCGGTGCGCTCGTTCCGTCCAACTTCGTCGTGTCGATGGCCGACGGCGTGATCACCGTCGACGTCCCCGACGGGTTGTTCGAGCTCAACGATGACTGACGCCGGCGATCGGCCGGCAGGCGCTGCGGATCGACGTGTTCTCGCTGTTTCCGGGGCTCGTCGACGGCTTCTGCTCCGACAGCCTGCTCGGCAAGGCACGCGACGGGCGGCCTGCTCGATCTGCGCTGCCACGACATCCGTGACCAGGCGACCGACGTCCATCGCACCGTCGACGACGCCCCGTTCGGCGGCGGTGCCGGGATGGTGATGAAGCCCGAGCCGATCTTCGCGTCGGTCGAGGCCGCCGACCCGCCGCGCCCGCTGCTGTTGATGAGCCCGGGCGGTCGTCGATTCGACCAGGCGATGGCCAACGAGCTCGCCGCCACCGACGGGTTCAGCCTGCTCTGCGGGCGCTACGAGGGCGTCGACCATCGCGTCCGCCGCCATCTCGTCGACGACGAGGTCAGCATCGGCGACGTCGTGCTGAGCGGGGGAGAGGTGGCTGCGTGCGTGATCATCGAAGCCGTCACCCGCTTGCGTGACGGGGCGATGGGCAACGCGGTCAGCCCGGTCACCGAGAGCTTCGGCGCGACCGGTCTGCTCGAAGAACCCCAGTACACGCGTCCCGCCGAGTTCCGTGGCTGGGACGGTTCCCGACGTGCTGCGCAGCGGCGATCACGCCCGAATCGAGCGCTATCGCCAGGCGCAGCGGCTCCATCGCACGCTTCGCGAGCGCCCCGATCTGATCGAGCGCTCGTGGCGGTGTGACGGCGGACGAACAGGCGCTGTTGGAAGAGTTCCCCTCCGACCCGTATCATTGACCGGCCTCCATCGGGACCGATGGGGTCACGCCGGCGACCCGATGGTTGCAGGCCCACTTTCGACTTGATCCAGCAGGTAGACGCCATGCAAGCCACCGACTTCATCGATTCCGACTCGCTCCGCGACGACATCCCCGACTTCCAGGCGGGTGACGAGCTCAAGGTGCACGTCCGCGTCGTCGAAGGCGGCAAGGAGCGCGTCCAGATCTTCCAGGGCGACGTGATCGCCCGCCAGGGCGGCGGCCTGCAGGAGACCTACACGGTCCGCAAGCTCAGCTACGGCGTCGGAGTCGAGCGCACCTTCCCGCTGCACGCACCCACGGTGCAGAAGATCGAAGTCGTCAAGCGCGGCGACGTCCGCCGGGCGAAGCTGTACTACCTGCGCGACCGCAAGGGCAAGGCTGCCAAGATCCGCGAGAAGCGCGACTTCTGAGTCCGCGGTGCGCTCGCGGCGCACCACCATCGACGCCCCGGCGTCCCCTCGGCCCGCACGGCCCCTCGTCCGCACTCGACGAAAGGGCTCCGATGCGCGCCTCCCGACCCGATCCGACCACCGCCGGCGACCGCCGCCACCTGACCTCTCCAAACGCGCCCGCGGGCGCTGGGGCGAGGACCGCGCAGCGTCGCACTATCGCCGCCTCGGCTACACGGTGCTCGATCGCAACTGGCGATCGACCGACCGGCGAACTCGACCTCGTCGTCGAGCGCGACGGCATCGTCGTGTTCAGCGAGGTCAAGGCCCGCCGAGACGACCGGTACGGCCCGGCCGCAGCCGCGGTCGGACCGTGCCAAACAACGTCGAATCCGCCTACTGGCCGTCGAATGGCTCGATGCCCACCGCGATGCCGCGGGACGGCATCCGTTTCGACGTCGTGGCGATCACCGGCGTCCGCATCGACGTGATCGAGTCGGCGTTCTGATCAGCCGACTGTCCGGCCTCAGCCGAGGAACGCCCAGCCGAGCGCGGCGAGCGCGACCACGATCGCCGCCGCGACGAGGACGTAGTCGCTCGGCTTCGCGTTGAACTTCCGGTACGGGTTGTAGCCCACGTCGGTCAGTATCGTCCGCAGGATGGCGACTGACACGCGACGAGACCCTGATCGTCGAGCGCGAGGACGGCATCGTGACCGTCACGATGAACCGCCCGCACCGCAAGAACGCCGCCGAGCGCGACGATGTGGAACGAACTGCTCCAGGTGTTCCGGGAGATCCACGACAGCACGAGCGACCGCGTGCTCGTGCTCACCGGTGCCGGCGGCGACTTCTGCTCGGGAGCCGACGTCGGGGGGATGGACGAGCGCGCCAACTCGGCTGAGGCGGCGTCGGACGAGCCGCCCAGGCATCAGCTCGCATCGATGCGCAACATCACCGACATCTGCCTCACGCTCAACCGGCTTCCCCAGCCGACGATCGCCAAGGTGCGCGGCGTCGCCGTCGGCGCCGGTCTGAACATGGCGCTGTCGTGTGACCTCGTCGTGGGCGACGAGACCTCCCGGTACTCGGAGATCTTCGCCCGGCGTGGGCTCAGCCTCGACTTCGGTGGATCGTTCCTGCTGCCGCGTCGGGTCGGGCTCCACAAGGCGAAGGAGCTTGCGCTGCTCGCCGACATCATCGACGCCAAGGAGGCCGAGGCGATCGGCCTGGTCAACCGGATCGTGCCGAGCAGCGAACTCGACGCGTTCGTCGACGATTGGGCGCAGCGTCTCGCCGCCGGGCCGCCGATCGCCCTCGCGATGTCGAAGCGGCTCTTGAACAACTCGATGAACGTGACGCTCGAAGAGGCGCTCGACGACGAGGGGCTGTCGCAGACCGTGAACTTCTCGACCGCCGACACCGCCGAGGCGATGCGGGCGTTCATCGAGAAGCGTCCCCCGAACTTCTCGGGGCGCTGATCGGAGCAGTTGCCGCCACCGGGGCCGGTCGTGTCGTTAGCCTCGGACACGTGAACTGGTGGAAAGGTGGTCCTCGTCGGGCTGGTCGCGGGCGTCGTGATGTGCGTCGCCTGCCGCCGCCGGCACCGAGCCGCCCGCCCCGCCACCGGAGCAGGAGTTCATTTCCGAGCCCGGCGGCGCTCATCCAGATTCCGGCCGGCTGCCCGCCGGTCGACCCGGCCGATGTGGCGTTCGTCGGGACCGTGCTCGCCAAGGACGAGTTCGTCCAGAAGGGGACGGTCCGCTGGCAGATCGATCAGGTGCGTGACGGCAACGCCGCGCCGTTCTCCGTCGACGGCGTGTTCGACGTCCGCTTCGGGCCCGATTCGCAGTATCTCGAGATCGGGGAGCAGTATCTCGTCTCGGCGGCGTTCGACTCCAGCATCGGCACGCTCACGTCGAAGGCGTCGCCGGACGCGCCGTTGTTCGGCGGAGACGCCGTGGTCGGACTCGAAGACACCGAGACGGTGTGCCCGGTCGTCGACGATCCGGTGCAGACCATCAACGTCGACGGGACCCCGGTCGAGACCGGACTCCTCACACCGCTGACCGAAGACAAGGGTCTGCTGCTGGCGACGATCGCCGTCCCGGCGGTCATCGTGGGGCTGGTGCTCATCGGGCTCGTCCTGCTGCGCCGGTTCGCTCGACATCGGGTTCCGCGGGATCTTCGCACTCGGACGGGCAGCCGTCGTTCCGAGTGGTGATCACCGCGCCGCACGCGTGCGGCGCCATGCGACGGACGGCGAGATCCCCGACCTCGACGAGTTCGACGTCGACGCCGCCGAACTCGACGACGAACAGGGACCCGACGACGGTCGAGGATGATGCCGCGTCGGACGCCGACGACTCAGACCTCGTCGACGCCTGATCGAGCTGTTCGACCGGGCTTCGTCACCGACGATCGAGCGGACTTCGTCGAGCGCAGCACTCCAGTCCGGGATCTCGATCTGCTCGGGCTCGTCGTCGGCCCGACAGCGCACGAGCACGCCACCGACGACCGGCTCGTCGAGTGTCGCCTCCAGTGCAGCGCCGTACGCCGCGAGTTGGGTTCGATACCGACCGATCCGCTCGGCGGTCTGGACCGGACCCGACCACTGGTCGGTCTTGTAGTCGACGATGACCAGCCCGTCGTCGGTGCGCACGAGCAGGTCGATGTAGCCCTCGAGGACCCGCTCGCCGACCGGCGCGGCGATGAACAGCTCACGCCAGTGCTCGGCACCGTCGACGACGCGCCGCACGATCGGTGCTCGGATCGCCGAGCGTGCGAGCGCGGCGACCGTGCGGTCGAGCCCGAGGATCGATTCGGCCGCACACTGGGAGCGCGCCAGGTCGTCGATGTCGGCACCGGTCGCCAGGTCGCAGAACTGGAGCGTGCCGTGCACGGCGCGACCGATCGACGTGCCGTATCGCCCCCGCTGCCACGGTGGGAGGTCGATGTTGACCGGCTGCTTGTCGAGCCCGGGATCGTCGACCATGTCCCGATCGCGCAGCAGCCGGACCTCGTCGGCGAGCCGGGTGGCCGCGATCGCACTGCGGCGGCCCGCGCTGCTCATCGCGGTGTCGAGCTCGGCGCGCCAGACCTCGATGTCGTCGAGCTCGCCTCGAGCGCCCGGTGGTGGGCGAGCAGGCGCGATCGGTGGCGAAGGTTCGAAGTCGGCGAAGGACGGCGCCCGATGTCGACCCGGCCGCTCCCGCGTGGAACAGCAACTCCGCAGACGTGTACCCGGCGGCGCCACCCTTGGGAACGTGGTCGTCGGGCGTGCGGCGATGGAGCGACACGACCAGGTGATCGACTGCCCGCGTGCATGCGACGTACAGCAACCGGCGGCGTTCCGCATCGCTCATCAGCTCGTCGATCGGTGCGACGTCTTCGAAACTGCCGTCGTCGCCGGTACTCGTGAGATGCCAGGTGTCGTCGCCCCACACCACCTGCACACCGCGGCGGCGGCTCGGCTGCGTGGTCATTCCGCTGACGATCGTGATCGGGAACTCGAGGCCCTTGGACGCGTGCACGGTCATGATGCGAACGGCATCGTGGTCGCGTTCGGGAAGGATCGTCTCGGCCACCCGCGCCTCCGACGCCTGCAGATGCGCCCAGGCGAGGTATCGCCGGATGCCACGGCCGCCGGCATCGGCCCACGCCCGGGCCTGATCGATCGACGAAACGCAGGCGTCGCCACACGTCGCGTGCATCGGGCCCGCCGAGCGCAGCATCGAGGATGCGTCGTTCGTCGACCACGGCGCTGAGCAGGTCGGCCGCTCCGACGTACGGGATGCGCTCGTGGATCGAGCGCAGATGAGCGATCGCCGTCGGCCACCGGATGGTCGGCGAGCGTCGTCGGGCGGCCGTCGGAGCAGACTCCAGGTGCCGCCTCGGCGCTTCCAGTCGTACAGCTCGACGTCGCTGCATCCGTACAGCGGTGAGCGCAGCGCCGTCACGAGCGCCAGCTCGTCGGTGGGGTCGTCCGCGGCGCGGATCGCCATCAGCAGGTCGCGAACCTCGGCCGTGGCGTAGACGACCGATGCGTTCTCGGCTCGATACGGCATCTCGACCGACCGCAGCTCGGCTTCGAGCGCAGGGAGCGAGAGGCGGGTGGGGAGCAGGACGCAGATGTCGCCGGGGCGGCACGGTCGCAGCTCGCTTCGAGTCCTCGTCGACGACGGTCCAACCGTCGCGCAACGCGGCGGTGATCGCCGCTGACGACATCGAGCGCTTCGCGGCGTCGCAGTTCGTCGGCCGCACCGAGGTCGCCGTCCCAGCTGCGGCCGACGAGGTCGGCGTGGTGCTCGGCACCGAGCACGTGTGACGGAGCCGTGTTCGAGCAGGTGCGGCGCTCGGCACGCATCGAGGGCCTGGAAGGCGGGCTGCGCATCGGGCTCGTACTCGATCACCCGACCGAAGACGTCGTTCGTGAAGTCGATGACGGCCGACGGTCGATCGGAAGTTGGCGCTGAGTCGAGCGGTGTCGGCGCCGACCTGCTCGGCGGCGCGCAGGTACTGGCGGATGTCGGCGCGGCGGAACCGGTAGATCGACTGCTTCGGGTCGCCGACGATGAACAATCGTCCGGGAAGCGGCTCGAGCAGCCGCCAATCGCCGCGCCTGATGCGGGTCGTCGGGCGGCGAGGTGAGCCGGACGGCGATCTCCAACTGGATCGGGTCGGTGTCCTGGAACTCGTCGAGCAGCACCCGCTGGTAGCGCTCGTGGAGGGCGCGGCGGATCTCGACGCTGTCGGCATCGGCGAGCAGTCGCCGGGCGTGGACGAGCAGGTCGTGGAAGTCGAGCACGCCCGCGTCGACGCGACCGCGCACCGCGTCGAGCACGAACCGGCCGGCGATCGCGCCGGCGAGACGTTTGCGGTATGCCCTGGACGGACTGGATGAGCTCGTCGATGTCGTCGACGAGCGACGTGCTCGCGGTCGCGGAGTTCGTCGAGCGCGTCCTCTCCGAGCGTCTTCCACTTCGGCCTTCGCCCCCTTGCGCATCGGCTTGCCGATGACTGCTCCTGAGCGTCGTCCAGCAGCTCGAGCCGGACGGACGTCTGCTCGGCGGCGGCGAGTTCTTCGGCGACGGCTCCGATCTGTCGCGACGAGGTCGGCCTGCTTGTCGTCGGGCGGGGTGGTGGTGCCGGCGATGCTGCGGGCGACCTCGATCACGTGGTCGCAACGCAGGACGAACGGTCCCGGGTCGGACAGGTCGACGAGCGGTTCGATGAGGTCCCAGTTGTACCGGAAGTCGACTGCGACCTTCTTGAGGTTCTTGTCGACGCCGAAGTTCTCGAAGTTGCACAGCTCGACGAGCGTGCGCCCGCCCTCGAGCGCGGTGGCGGGCTCGGGGTCGCTCAGCAGTCGGTCGAGCAGGTCGCTCCACTCGTCGTCGAAGCGGAGGTTGCTGTCGAGTTCGTCGAGCACGCCGAATCCCGGCGGGAGCCCGGCTTCGATCGGGAAGTCGTTGAGGATCCGTCGTGCGAATGCGTGCAGCGTGCCGATCGGTGCGTGGTCGAGGTCGCCCAGTGCGTGTCGGGCCGACTCGGTGGGCGTGCCGCGCGAGCTCCGCGCGGAGCCGAGCGCGCAACTCGGCGGCCGCCTTCTCGGTGAACGTGATCGCGGCGATCTCGGTGATCGGCACGCCGGACTCGACGAGGTTCACGACCCGGTCGACGAGCGAACTCGTCTTCCCGGCACCTGCGCCCGCCTCGACGAACAGCGTGTGGTCGAGGTCGCTGCGGATCCGCTGGCGATCGGCGTCGTCGGGCGGTGTCGGTGGAGCGGTGCCCCGCACGGTGTCAGCCATCGCCATCGTTCTCCTCCGTGACCCCGAACCACCGTGCGATCCGCGGATCGTGCTGCTTGCGAACCCAACGCTCGAAGGCGTCGTCGGTGCCGAGGCCATCGGGTTCGCAGTAGGGGCAGCCGACGAACATCCGGAAACCGGGTCGCTCCGGGACGCTGCGGAAACCAGCCGGCTTCGATGCCGTCGACGACATGAGCGAGATGGGCATCGACGTCGGCCCAGACCTCATCGTCGAAATCGATCCCGATGCGCTCGGTACTTCCACGTTCGAACATCGAGTACTCGGCGCGAACAGCGGGAGCTCGCCCATGCTCGTCGTGCTCGTCGCCGCCGCAGCCGCGGCCCGCGCGAGCACGGCTGCGGCGTACACCGGGAGCTGGAAGACGGAACCGTCGAGCGTCGGGTCGCTGGCGTCGAGCTTGGCGTAGCGGTCGGCCTTGCCGGTCTTGTGATCGGTCACGACGAGGCGACCGTCGGCCCAGCGGTCGAGCCGGTCGACCTGGCCGCGCACCGCCAATCGGCGACCGTCGGGGAGGTCGAGGGTGACCATGGGCGAGGTCGGGATCGTCGTGCTTCGAGAAGTCGAACTCCGAGGCGAGGATCGTGGCTCCGTGTTCGACGATGCGGTCGCTGTCGCGTCGGAACCATTCGAGCAGGTCCCGACGCATCCGAGCCCGATCGGACGCCCACGCGGCCGGTCGACCGGTCCGGCCGGTGTGCTCGGCGCGTTCGCACTCGTCGTCGAAGTGATCGAGCAGCGCCGCTCGATGTGTCGGCGGTCCAGCCGGTGAGGGTGGGCTGCGGGAGTGCGCCGTCGAGGACGTCCTGGTGGAGCCGGTCGAGCACGGCATGTTGCAGCGAGCCCTTGTCGAGCGCGTTGATGCTGATCTGGCCCTCTGGCTCGTCGAGCGGACGCACACCGAGGAGATACGTCACGAAGTAGGCGTGCGGGCACGACGACCAGGTCTGGATCTGGGTGGGGGAGACCGGTCGAACGTCTGGCTCGCCGGGTGCGGAGGTGATCCGCGGGACGCGCGACCGAGCTGAGGTCGCCGTCGAACGGTGTCAATTCGTCGGTCGCACGGGCCTCGCGCAGGCGCAGCGCGCGGATGGTCGTCACGTCGGTCGACACGGCGGGGAGACTCGGCCGTCAACGCCGCATGGGCCGCCAGATGGAGCCGATCGCGGAGCCGTCGTTCCCGCTCCGCGGGCGGGAAGGCGAGTGCGGCGATGCCGGCCGTGGAGGACTCGACGACGGTCGGCGGAGTCGAGCGCTTCGGCGCTCAGCCAGCGCGTCGGCTGGTTCGAGGTGGTGGCACGCAGGTCGCCGCGCGGGAACGTCACGACGGTGTGGGCAGCCTGCGTGGTCGCCACGAACGCGTGGTGGAGCCGGCGGGCGCGCTCGTCGGCCGATGCCAGGCCGGCGTCGGCCCGGTCGCGTGCGCTCAGCATCGGATCGGGCCGCGGCGCCGGCGGCAGCGACCCTTCAGCGGCACCGAGCACGATCGCCGACGTCGATCATCAGGCCGCCGGCGGACGCCAGCGAACCGATCGGTGACGCCGGTGCCGATGCGTCCCTCGCGTACCGACACGTCGGTGAGTTCGGCCTCGAGGACGGTGCGGAACTCGTGGCGGGTCATGCGGACGCGACGGCATCGAGCGAGCGCAGGCGTTCGAGCGTGGTCATCAGCGCTTCCCACGCCCGGTACTCCGGGTCGCTGAAGCGGGAGATCGCGCCGGGGCCGAGCCAGCGTCGGAGTTCGGCGTCGCACCACTCGACCCACTCGGTCCATGGCTTGACGTCGGTCGGCCGCCCCAGCCGGCCGCGCAGATCGGTGACGAAGTCGAGCAGTGAGGTGGCGGCTTCGCCCCAGCGGTCGGACCCGGTGAGTCGCCCGAGCCGGCGTGCCCAGTCGTCGTCGCCGCTCAGCGCCGGCGACCCGGCTCACGCGCTCCCACTCGCCGGTTCGCAGCGCGCGACCCTGCTCGTCGCGCACCGGCAGGTCGGCGAGGAACTCGAACAGTGCCCGCCGTTGCAGGCCGCGCCGATCGAGACCGAGGAGTTCGAGCAGCAGGCGCGGTGCGATGCGCTCGACGAGTTCGGTGCCGCCCGGGCCGTTCCATGCGATGCCGTCGGCGGTGAGGTGGTGCTCGACGAGACGTGCGTACGGCGATCTGGGAGGGCCAGAGCACGGCGATGCGCTCGAGGGGCACCGGCTCGCCGGTGAGCGCACCTCGCGCGGCGTCGACGATCGTGCGCACGGCAACACGCACTTCGTCGTCGGCATCGGTGACGGACACGACCTGCGCCGGTGTTGCCGCCGCCGTGACGCCGCCTCGCCGTCTCGCGACGCATCGGGGACGAACTGGGCGGCGAGTCGGCGCGGTTCGGCGTCGGCCTCGTCGTCGCCGGTGGAGGCGGACACGATGGCGACGTTGCGGGTGGTGGCGAGTTCCTCGACGAATCGCCGCGCGGCATCCTCGTACGGGCTGGGGAGGTGGAGCACGAGTTGGTCGAGCCCCGGCACCGTTTCGGTGCGGAGTCGTTCGGTCGCGCCGGCGAACAGGTCGGCTTCGTCGTACCACTGGCGCCGGAGGATGCGGGTGACGGCGTTGCTGACGCGAACGGCCTCGCGCCCCCGCCGGCTCCGGGTGAGCTGCTCGCGGCTCTCGGCGCCCGGCGAGGCGCAGTTCCTGGTGCAGCTCGCGCAGGGCCACGACCGTGGCGGGATGATGGGCGACGGGCCCGTAGATGCCGGGAGCTTCGTCGAGCACCTGGCGGATCGTGAGATCGAGGAGCGGCGTGGACACCGGGCGCCGTTTGGCGTGGGCGAGCGCCGGACCGGCGAGCAGCTCGGCGAGCCGATTGAGGGTGACCATGTCGACCCCGAGAATTCCCGGTGCCCGCGCCGAGCCCACGGCGGGCCATCACGCCGGCAACGTTGGTCGGGACGACCACGGTGACCGGATGCGAGGCGATCGCCGTCCTTGGCGCGCTCGATGGCCTGAGCGAGCGTTGCGAGCACGTCGGTCGGGGCGCAACGCAACAACTCGAACGGCATGTTCGCCATCGTAGGGAAGGGGTACCTCGGAGATACGAGGACGGTTCGATCGGGCCGCCGGTCGGGTCGACACGAGACGCCGGGAAGCGTCGAAGGAGGCCGTAGTCGTTCGCTTCGCACTCGCTCGGTACCGCGGACGGTCCACCGTGGTCGCGTGCGGTCGAGGCCGCATCATGCCGGTATGCGCAGGTTTGCTCCGCCGCCACCGTAGGGTGCAGGCAGAGCACCTCATGGTGGCGTGTTCGAAGCGAAAGTGAACCAATGCAAGGAAACGTCAAATTCTTCAACAACGAGAAGGGCTACGGCTTCATCTCACGCGAGGGCGGGGAGGACGTGTTCGTCCATCACTCCAACATCGCAGGCGAGGGCTACAAGTCGCTCGACGAGGGCCAGAACGTCGAATTCGACATCGGCCAAGGACGCAAGGGCGACGAAGCCCAGAACGTCCGAGCCGTCTGATCGCTGCCCGTTCAGCGCCGCCGACCTGATCTGGTCGGCCGTGACGGTCGTCAGCAGTCGACGATGTCGCAGCCGAGCGCTGCCAATTCGGTACGCGCCCGGTCGTCGGGGGCGAGCACGATGACGGCGCCGCCCGATCCGGTGTAGTTCGCCGACGCACCGTGGTCCCGCGCGACCTCGATCATCTCGACGTGCGCGGGGTCGAGGCTCATGACCGATGCACGCTGGTCGAACGTCTCGTCCATCGCTGCGCCGAGCGCGACGACGTCTCCGCATCTCGATCGCGTCGGCGGCCGCGCGAGCGGCGTCGGCCGCTCGGCACATGGCATCATCGAACGGCAGGGTCGGTGGAATCGACGGCGGCGTGGACCTGACCGCTGTCGGCATGCTGCGTCGGTCCGGTACGCGACGAACAGCCCGCTGGGCAGCGGGCCGAGTCGGCGGTACGTGCCGACGTCGAGCCCGTCGATGTTGCGCATGGACGCGGGACCGAACTCCATGGCGACGGTGCCGCCGAACGTCTGCACGACTCGGTCCTGCAGTCCGGCAGCGATTCCGAGGACGTCGCGCTCGGCTGCGAGGGCCAGCGATGCGAGCAGCGCCGGCTCGTGCGACGAGCGACCGTGCCCAGGACTCGCCGGCGTGAGCCGCGATCATCGCCCGGATCGTCGCGATGACGATCGCACTCGAACCGGCCAGCCCGACCGAGCGCGGAATCGTGGAGCGGACCTCGACGCGATGCGGTGCGATGCCGCGCGCCGAGGTGTCGATGCAACACCGCCAGCGTGGCCGGCACGAGCGGCTGGACGTCGCCGCAGCCCTCGTCGGCGACCCGCTCGGCGAGCTCCTCGATCGAGTCGGTAGGCGAGGTCGGTGCCCGACGATCTCGAAGTGGTCGCCGGCCCGGACCCGCACGGTGGCCGCGACCGCCGGGACGACGGTCGACACCACGGCACCACCATGACCGTCGGACGGGATTGCCGGCGATCGCCGCTCGCGCCGGGCACGAGACGCGTGTGCACGTGTCGCGCTCATCGAGATCGCATCCGCTCCGGCGGGCGACCTACGGTGCCGCCATGCAGATTCGCCGCGCGACTCGGGCCGACCTCACGCAACTCTGCGTGACCGCGGTGCAAGGCGTTCGCCGACGATCCGGTCATGCGTTGGCTGTACCCCGACGACGACGAGTACTTCCAGCCCGGCGGCGAGGTGATGCGCGGGGCGATGACCGCCTGGATCGAGCACAACGAGGTCTGGTGCACCGACGATGTCGCCGCGCTGGCGGTGTGGATCCAACCCGGGCGACCCGAGACGCCCGAGAACACCGACCCGTCGCTCACACCGCCCTCGCCCGAGCTGCTCGACCGCTTCGCCATCATCGGCCCGTTGATGGCAGAGCACGCGCCGGCCGAGGACCACTGGTACCTGCAGCTGCTCGCCACCCACCCCGACTGGCAGCGCCAGGGGATGGGAGCGGCGCTGATGGCGTCGATGTTCGAACGCACCGACGCCGACGGGCTGCCGTGCCATCTCGAGACCGAGACGCTCGTCAACGTCGCCTACTACCGACGTCACGGGTTCGAGGTCCACAGTGACTTCGACATCCCGACCGGCCCCCATCCGCACCGATTCTCGTCGTTCGGCGGCTGACCCCGCCGACCGAAGTCGGCCCCCACATGTGGGGCATGCTCCGCCCGCCACGCTGAGCGCTGCCGACGATCAGGCGCGAGCGGCTTCGGCGCGAGCTCGCAGGTCGCTGACCGCATGCTCCAGACCCTCCGGGTCGCGGTAGAGGGCGCTGCCCGCGATCAGCACGTTCGCTCCCGCCGCAGCCGCTCCGGCGATCGTCGACGGGCCGATGCCACCGTCGACTTCGATGTGCACGTCGTCGGCTCGTCCCGCCGCTTCGAGCATCCGCTGTACCTCGGCGATCTTCGGCTCCATCGTCGGGATGTAGGCCTGACCGCCGAAGCCGGGGTTGACCGTCATCACGAGCACCATGTCGATCAGATCGAGGACGTGCTCGACCGCGGACGCGGGCGTGGCGGGATTGAGCGCCACGGCGGCGGTCGCCCCGAGTTCGTTGATGTTGCCGCACGTGCGATGCAGGTGGGTGCAGGCCTCGGCGTGGACGATGAGCCGTGAGCACCCGGCGTCGATGTAGTCCTGCGCCATGACGTCGGGTGTGTAGACCATCAGGTGCGCCTCGAACGGCACCGAGCAGTGCTGGCGGGCGGACTTGATGACGTCGGGCCCGAAGGTGAGGTTCGGCACGAACTGGCCGTCCATCACGTCCCACTGGATCAGGTCGACGCCGGCTGCTTCGAGCGCCGCCACCTCCTCACCGAGCTTGGAGAAGTCGGCGGGCAACACCGACGGGGAGATCATCACAGGGCGGCTCATCGGCGGTCACGCTACTGGAGGACGGGTGACCGCCTGAAGCGGCCCCGTCCGAGCCGACCACCGGTCCGCGGGAGTGCGAACCGGTGGTCGAGCCCTCAGTCGATCGTCACGGTGATTCCGGTCTCGAGCGCACCGTCCTCGCCGAGCTTCGGCCATTTCATTCTTCGTCGGCAACGGCGGCGAAGATGCCGATGTCGAGATCCTGGTCGATCAGCACCCGCTCGGAGGTGAGGCCGAACTGCCCGGTGGCCTGGATCCAGCCGTTTCCGGTGTTGACGACGAAGACGTAGCGCCCACGTGGCACGTCGGGGATCGCAAACGCGCCGTCGGGTCCCGTCGTTGCAGCGAAGCTGATGGGTTGGCCGTCGCACGGCGTGGCTCCCTCGAAGGAATCGCTCAACGGCAAGACGCAGATCTCGACAGCCGCGCCATCGATCGGGACGACGCCGTCGGTAATCACCCCGGAGAACGTGTTCGTCGGCGACGTCGAGAGGCCGTCGAGCGATGACGGCCCGGTGCCCTGGACGGACACGCCGACCACGAGGTTGTCGTGGATGCCGCTGTTGTCCATCCGGAACGTCTGCAGCACGGCTCCGTCCTGCAGCACGACGAGTCCGTACTGCGTGCCGACCCAGACACGTCCCTGTGCGTCGACGGTCATCGATTGGATCTTGTCGGTCGGCAGATCGCCGCTCGCTCGGTCGAGGGTTGCGGTGGCGCCACCTGAGATCACGTCGACGCCACGGTTGAACGTGCCGATCAGCACCGTGTTGTCGTCGGCGGCGATCGCTGTTGCGGTGCCGTTGTAGTCGCTCTCGACCCAGGTTCCGTTCTCGAACGTTGCCCGAGTGAGCAACAGGACCGCCTCGAGGCGACCGTTCGGAGCGAACGACATGTCGTCAACCGAATGGTTTTCGAAGGAGTTCGACTCGTCGTACACGGTCCAGTCGGAACCGTCGTAGGTGTAGATGCCCTCCGTTGAACCGAACCACGGTTGCCCGTCCGGGCCGAGTTCGAGGTCCTCGAGAATGCCGTCCCCGAACACCTCGGGTGCGAAGAGTTCCCACGCCGAGCCGTCCCAGTGTGCAGCCTCGTCGAAGCCGCCGGCCCAGATGTCGTCCACCGAGGTGCACTGCAGGTGGTCGAGTCCGCCGAACTCGAACGGTTCGGCGAGTTGCACCCAGCGCGTACCGTCGTAGAGATCGAGTGCCGACGAATTGCTGACGATCAGCTCGCCGGTGTCGCAGACGTCGAACGCCGTGACGAAGTTGTTCGAGAGACCGGTCGATTCGTCGTGCACGACCCAGGAGCCGTCGTCCTGGAGGCAGGACACACCCTCGCGAGAGGCGACGCACGCCTGTCCGCTGGTTGCTTCGGCACGAGGAGGGTCGGTCGGTGGCGGATCGGTCGCAGGAGGGTCGGTCGGTGGTGGGTCGGTCGCCTCGGTGACAACCGGATCGGTCTGCGGTGTTTCCGCGACCGTCGTCTCGGAAGCGGCGTCGAGTGCCTCGGTGCTGCTGGCGGCCTCGGTGTCGGGTGGAGCGGTGTCGGCCGTGTCGCTCGAAGATCCACTCGAACACGACGCGGCGACGAGGGCAATCGATGCGACGACGATCGGAACGAGTTGGCGTCCGCCTGGAAAACTCATGGGGTACTCCTGTCAGTGATGTGGTGTCGGCTGCTGTTCACCGAAGCGCAGCGCCCTTCGGTGAACAGGTCGCGGTGAACAGGTCGGCGCACCCTGACACAATCCTGGAAGCCGGTGCGGCGACTTTCGCCGTCAGGGCGTTCGGTCGCCGCCGGTGCTGCCCGGGTCACGTGCCGGAGCGGTCGAGCACGCCGGTGCGCGCCGGTCGAACGTGAGCGATTCGAGGGTCGCGGACAACGGCCCCGGGTGCCCGCCTGGCGCGTCAGTCGTCCGCGGTCGGGGTCGTCCCAATCCTCGTCGTCCTCGTCCCAGCGTCTCGTTTCGTTCCTCGACCATCGAATGCCAGTTCTCCGCTTCGGCCTTCGAGTCGTACGGGCCGAGCGTGTTCGGCTCCGAGCCCACGCTCGGCTGCCCGGACGGCCCGCGTTCTTGCTGAGGTCCCAGTACCACTGTTCCGGTTCGCTCATGGTCAGAGTCTGACACGCTCCGTACGCTGCAGGGATGTCGACGACCGAACCGGTGACCCTCCGAGCCGAACGGATGGTGGCGGGTGGCGATGCGATGTCGCGCCTGGACGACGGCCGCGTCGCGTTCATCACCGGGGCGCTGCCGGGCGAAGAGGTCGAGGTCGCGATCCGCAACGACCGCAAGGACTTCGTCAAGGCAACGGTCACCGAGGTGCTCGAGCCGTCGCCGTCGCGAGTGGTGCCACCGTGCCCACATCGGCGCGCCGGGTGCGGGGGGTGTGGGTGGATGCACTTCGACCCCGAGGCGCAGTTCGCCGCCAAGGTCGAGATCGTGGCCGAGTCGCTGCGCCGGGTCGGTCGTTTCGACGAGCGACGCGGTCGATGCGCTGATCCAGGTGGGTGGCGCCGTTGACGCCGTACGGCTACCGGACGACGATCCGCCTCGTCGGGCTCCCGGGCGGCGGCGTCGGCTTCCGCGAGGAACGCAGCGACGAGGTCGTTCGCATCGACCACTGCCAGGTCGCCCACGACAACCTGTCGACGGTCGCTGCGCGAGATCGACGTCGCGCCAGGCGTCGAATTGACCCTGCGGACGTCGGTGGCGACCGATGGCGTGACCGCACGATGGACCCGTCCGGAGGATCGCAAGCGCCGCCACGAGAAGCGGCGGTCGAACGCCGCCCCGGGCGAATCGGTGAGCGGGCTTCCCCGCCGACGTGCACATCGGCGACCGAGCGTTCCTCGTCGAGCGGATCGCAGGCCGCAACCTGCAGGTGTCGGCGCCGTCGTTCTTCCAGTCCGGTCCGGCGGCCGCCGAGCTCCTGGTCGATGCCGTCGGCCGCGCTGCGCCCGAGCTGGCGACCGCCGACCACGCCGTCGATGCCTACGGGGGAGTGGGGCTGTTCGCCGCCACGGTGATGCACGACGTGCGCCACGTGACGCTCATCGAATCGGCTCGTTCGTCGTGCTTCGACGCGAAGGAGAACCTGTCGAACCGGGCGGGAACCGGGTCGAAGAGCGTCGACATCGTGCGCAGCGACGTCGGCGACTGGAAGCCGGCCGATGGCATGGTCCGATCGACGTCGTGGTCGCCGATCCCGGCCCGACCCGGGCTGGCGAAGCCCGGCACCGCGGCCATGGTGCGGATGGGCGCCCCGGTCATCGTGCTGGTCAGTTGTGACCCGGTGTCGCTCGCCCGCGACGCCCGGCTGCTCGCCGACGAGGGGTACCGCATGGAGTCGGTCGAGGTGCTCGATCTGTTCCCGCAGACGCCTCACGTCGAGTGCGTCACCCGCTTCGTGCGCACGTGATCGCGCCGTGCGGGCCGACTTCTGCCGACTTCTGAGAAAATGTCATCCGGATGGACGATCAGGTTCGTACAGAAGATGTGAAACAGCGTGCTGAGTGAGATGTCCGACGGTGCGCTCGCCGTTGCGATCGGTCGCTTCCAGCAGGACGCGCTCGCCGAGGCCTACCGTCGCCACGCCGGTGCGGTCTTCGGGCTGGCCCGCCGGCTGCTGACCGATCATGCCCGCGCCGAGGAGATCGTGCAGGAGGTGTTCGTCCGCCTGTGGAACGAGCCGGATCGCTTCGACCCCGAACGCGGCACGCTGCGCAGCTTCCTGCTCGCCAACGCCCACGGACGTGCGGTCGACCTGATCCGGTCCGAGGCGTCTCGGCGCCGTCGGGAGGAACGCGAGTCGGCGCAGACCGCCGATGCGGGCTACGACATCGCCCGCGAGGTCTGGGACATGGCGCTCGCCGGGCACGTCCGTGATGCCATGGAGGCGCTGCACGAGGGCGAACGTGCGGCGATCGAACTCGCCTACTTCGGTGGGCTCACCTACCGTGAAGTGGCCGAACAACTCGGCGACGCCGAGGGCACCGTCAAGAGTCGGATCCGATCCGGGCTGAAGAAGCTGCGGGCCGAACTGACGAATTCTGGGATCACCGTTGGATCGGGGAGCGGAATGAGCGACAACATGACACGACGCGGACGACCGAGGCGACGCGTACGACATCGACGAACTGCTCGGCGCGTACGCGCTCGACGCCGTCGACGACGACGAGCGAGCCCGGGTCGAGGACTACCTCGCCATCAACCCGAAGGCGGCCGAAGAGGTGCGACAGCACCGTGAGGTGGCGACGATGCTCGCCTTCACCGGCATGGACGCCCCCGACGGGGTCTGGTCGAAGATCGAGAACGAGATCGAGGCGACGGCACCCGAACCGGGACCCGAACTGGCCAAGGTGTTCGCCCTCGAGCGGCCCGAGCCGGCCGCGGCGGCACCGATCGCCGCTCCCGCGACCAGCGTCGTCTCGTCGCACGCCGATGTGGCTGCTCGGCGCCGCGGCAGCGGTGGCGCTCGTGGTGGCCGGCGCCGTCGTGGTGGCGGGTATCCGCACCGACACCGGCGGCGATCCGCTCGCCGATGCGCTCGCCGCGGCCGAGGCCGACCGTGATTCGATCCGCACCGAACTCGTCGCCGAGGGCAGCGACGCCGTCGCCGTCGGGGTGATCGACCAGGACGGTCACGGCTACCTCGACGCCAGCGCACTGCCGCAGCTCGCCGCCGACCAGACCTACCAGCTCTGGGGCGTGATCGCCGAGAACGGCGACGTCGTGTCGCTGGGGATCCTCGGGAGCAATCCCGAGCTCGAGACGTTCTCGGTCGACAGCGACGTGGCGGCGCTCGCCGTGACCATCGAGCAGGTCGCCGGGTGTGATCAGCGACGGCAACCCCGACGGCGCATTCGTCGGAACGTTCTGACCCGACCTCTACGCTGCGCGTCGTGATCGACGTGCGCTGCTCCGACGAAGTCCGCGACACCCTCGCCGCCGGCGGCGCCGTGGTGGCGATGGAATCGACCATCTACTCGAATCTCGGCCTGCCTGCGCCGGCCAACGCCGAGGCGCTCGAGCGCTGCATTGCGGCCGTGCGCGATCGCGGTGCAGTTCCGGCGGTCACCGCGGTTCTCGACGGCGAGGTCCGCGTCGGCCTGGACGCGAGCGAGCACGATCGCATCCTCGGGGCGGCCCGCAAGGCGGCCGAGCGCGACGTGCCCGTCGCCATCGCTCAGCGGTGGGAGTTCGGGGCGACGACCGTGTCGGCGTCGGTGGCCATCGCGGCAGCGGCAGGTATCTCGGTGTTCGCCACCGGTGGCCTCGGTGGAGTGCACCGCGGGGCCGAACTCACCGGCGACGTGTCGGCGGACCTCGACGCGCTCGCCAGCCATCGGGTCGTCTCGGTGTCGGCGGGAGCCAAGGCGTTCCTCGATCTTCCGCGAACCTTGGAGTATCTCGAGACCGCCGGCGTGCCGGTGCTCGGCTGGCAGCACGACTGGTTCCCCGCCTTCTACACCCGTTCGTCGGGGCTTCCCGTCGCGCACCGGGTCGAAACGGCCGACGAGGTGGCGGCCGTCTTCGCCAACCTGACGCGTCCTGACTCGGGGCTGCTCGTGACGGTGCCGATTCCGGAGGCCGACGAACTGGATGCCACCGAGCTCGGCCAGGTGCTCGACGACGCGCTCGCCGAGTGCGACCGCAGCGGCATCGTCGGGGCAGCGATCACGCCGTTCGTCCTCGACCCGCATCGCCGCGGCGACCGATGGGCGGAGCATCCCGGCCAACCTCGCGCTCGCCGAGAACAACGCCGCGGTGGCGGCCGAGATCGCCGTCGCCATCGCTGCCGGCTCGCGATGACCCCGGCCCGTCGCTGCCGTGCTCCGGTCGGCGCGTCGAATCGCGACGAGCCCGGAGTCAAGTGTCAGCTGGTGATGCGTTCGATCTTCGCCGCGAGCTCGTCGAGGTAGGCGTCGCGCCGGTCGGCGTCGTCGGCATCGATGCCGTAGAACGCGAGCCAGTGCGTGCGCACCAGCGGGATGACACATCGTGCGCAGGCTGCGGGACAGTGTCCGCTTGCCGCCCTCGCCCTGGAGCGAGTTCATCAGCTTCGACGACCCGTGCGACGTGACGGCGACGAGGCGACGGACGTTGCGCAGCGTCGGCCGGAGCCGATTCGCTCCCTCCGGAAGCTCCCACGCGACCCCCGATGCCCACACGCGATCGATCCAGCCCTTCAACATCGCCGGCTGACCCGACCACCACGTCGGGTAGACGAGCACGAGCGTGTCGCACCACCGCAGGTCGTCGGCGTGCTGTTGGAGTTCGTCGGCGACCCCGGGTTCGACGTGGGTGCGGTGCTCGTCGGCCGACAGCTCGGGTACGAACCCTTCGCGATACAGATCGTGGACCCGGACCTCGGCGCCCGCCGCGCGCAGACCCCACCTCGACCTGATCGAACGCCGCCGGGATGAATCCCTCGGTGCACGGGTGGCAGAAGATCACCAGCACCCGGCGAGGGGACGGGCGCGAGCGGCGACTCATCGCAGCTCGCTCATCGCCCGCTCGACGTGCGCAGCGAACTCCTGCGCGCTCGTCCGACCGTCGTCGTGTCGATCGCGTACATCCCGAGCCAGCGCCGAGACGTCCGCGACGCCACACGCGAGACGGAGAGCTCGCAGCAGCGTGCGACGACCGTTGTCGTTGACCGCCCGCACGTACCAGCGCGGCGACCCGTAGGTGGAGATCCCGATCAGACGTCGGACGTTGGTCAGCCCCGGCCGGATCTTGCCCGAGCGTTCGTCGAAGCGGAACCCGACGCCCGGCACCATCACCCGCTCGAGCCACCCCTTCAGGATCGCGGGGAGTCCGCTCCACCAGGTCGGATACACGAAGACGAGGGTGTCGACCGACCGGACGAGGTCGGCCTGCTCCTGGACGATCGGGTCGAGGATCGGTGAGTCGCCGTGGTACGCCTCGCGTTCCTCGGTCGACATCGCCGCGCGGAAGCCGATCGCGTGGAGATCGACCAGCTCGACCTCGTGCCCGCCGGCCACGCAGCCCGGCGGCGCGCGCGGCGCGCGAGTTCGTGGGCGAAGCTGTCCGGGTTCGGGTGAGCGAGGATGACGGCGACACGCATGGGCCGACTATCCCGGCACGGCCGATGTCGAGTCCGGCGGGTTGGACGGGTTGCGCAGCGTTCGAGCCTGGATGATCGCCACGATCACCAGGAGCATTGCGAACATCGCATTGGAGAACGAGTCGCTCATCGAGTTGGCGATCATGCTGCCGATCACGGCGCTGACCACACCGGCGACACCGATCGCGGCGCCGACGCGCAGGTCGACATTGTCGTTCGCCCGGTTGCGGAGGGTGCCGACGATCGCGGACGGCACGATCACCGCCACGGACGTGCCCTTGGCGAGGACAGGCGGCATCGAGAACAGGACGACCATCGCGGGGACCATGACGATCCCACCGCCGATGCCGAGGAGGCCGGAGAGCGTGCCGGTGACGAAGCCGATCGCGATCAGCGCCACGATGCCCACCGCCGAGAGATCGTCACGACCCACCGCCTCGCTCGACACGAGCAGGCGGACCGCGGTCAGCAGGATCACCACGATGAAGATGATCGTCAGCGGCTTCTTCGGGATGATCTGGAGGAGGTGCGTCCCGACGATCGCCCCGCAGATCGCGCCGGCGGCCAGACAGGACGCGACCGGCCAGTCGACGTTGCCGCCGAGCGAGTACGTGGCAAGGCTGGCGAGTGCGACCGGGACGGTGGCGGCGAGCGATGTCCCGTGGGCGAGGCGCCGCTCCATCGACAGGATCGTGAGCAGTGCGGGGACGATGACGATGCCGCCGCCGATCCCGAACAGCCCGCTGAGCAGCCCGGCCCCGGCTCCGATGACGAGCCCCCGCCACGGGCATCGTCGACGCGGCCGTGCGGAGGGTCCTCGTCGCGGCGTCGGCACCGGGTCACCCTAGCGATGCGCGACGGAGCGCAGCCGGGGTCGGCCGTGGTCGCGATCGGCCCGTCAGGTCGACGGTCGGGCCTTGATCCGCACGGGCCCGCGACGCTCGCTGATGTCGGTGTGCCGCGCGACGACCTCGCGAATCCGCTCGCCCTCGACCTCGTCGTGCTCGCACAGCAGGTCGGCGATCTCGTTGAGCGCGACGCGGTAGCTGGTGACCATCAGCTCGGCGCGCTCGGCGCCCTCGGCCATGTACTCCTCGGCCGCGGCACGGCTCGGCTCGTCGGACGAGCACCTTGGCGACCAGGTTGCGCGGCGGTCGGCATCGACGCAGCTTCGAGGCTGAGCAGCCCGGGTCCGTTGCCGAGCTGACCGACGAGCTGCGACGCGATGGTCGTCGCCACGGCGAGGTCCGAGCTGATGCCACTGCTCGCCTCGCCGTACTCGAGCCGCTCGGCGGCCCGACCGGCCAGTGCGACGCAGATCAGGTCGCGGGCCTCGCTCGGGGTCTTCAGGTGGCGCTCCTCGGCGTCGCCGTGGGCGACGAGGCCGAGCGCAGCCGAGCGGCGGAGGATCGATGCCATCTTGACGTCGCGCCGGGTCAGCACGGCGGTGAGTGCGTGACCGGCCTCGTGGATCGCGATCCGGCGACGCTCGTCGGGGTGGTATCCCATCTCGTGGGCGACGCCGACCTCGGTGATCAGCTGCGCCGACAGCACGTCGCTGAGGCTCATCGCGATGCGACCGTCACGCAGCGCGACGATCAGCGCCTCGTCGAGCAGCTTCTCGATCCGCACCGGCGTGTAGCCCGGCGCTCAGGTCGGCGATCAGCGTCGCGGTGACGTCGTCGGCGTGCGACTTGCGGTCGAGGTAGTACTGGGCGATCTCCAGCGCGGTCGGAGCGGGGCGGCAGGTTGAAGCCGATCGTCCGGTCGAAGCGTCCGGGGCGCAGCAGCGCCGGGTCGAGGTCGGCGGCACGGTTGGTGGCGGCGACGATCAAGATGTTCGCCATCGGTGCGCTGCGGGCGCTTGATGCGGCGGTGCGGCGGGAGGTGCTTGTTGAACCAGTCGATCCACTTCGCCTTGAACTTCTCGCGGCCACGTCGGGCAGGTCGAAGCTCTGCATCTGGACGAGCAGTTCGTTGACGACGCCGACGATGCCCTCGCGCATCGAGCCGGCTGTTCATGCCGCTGCGGGCGCCGCCGATCGCGTCGAACTCCTCGATGTAGCCGATCGCGCCGCCCTCTTCGCGGGCGGCCTTGCGCAGGTTCTTGAAGAACGTGCGGATCTTCTTGTTCGTCTGGCCGTAGTACATCGACTGGAACTCGGATGCCGACACGAAGTGGAACGGCACGCCGGCTTCGGCGGCCATCGCCTTGGCCAGGTAGGTCTTGCCGGTGCCGGGCGGGCCCTCGAACAGCACGCCGCGGCGGGGCTTGCCGCCCATCACCTCCTCGAACGTCTCCGACGCGAGGAACAGGTTCATGCTGTCGATCGCTTCGCGCTTGGTCTGGTGCGGCACCGACGACGTCGTCGAGGCGGACGTTGGAGTCCTCGGCGCGCAGCACGGTGTGCGGCGACCTGCCGGTGGTCAGGAACGGCAGCAGGATGACGCGAGCCGAGGATCGCAGATCAGGCCGAGGGCGATGATGATCTCGGGGTTGCCGCTCAGCCAGCCCGGCACGCCGAGGCGAATCGGGTTGTCGGTGGCGAGGCGGTAGACGAGGTAGACGAGGATCGGCGCGAGCAGGTACAGCTTGCGACGCAGTCGACGTTGACGGACCCGCTCCCGGTTCGCATTCGCGTCGATGTCGTCCCCCGACAACATCGCACCGGTGCTCAGTTTCGTGATGTCCATCTGACCTGCCTTTGCTCGACGATTGCCGCCCCGCCAGCGGCTTCACTCAAGGTAGTGCTGGACCACCAGGCGTGGTCAACGTCGGACGGTCAAGGCTTGGTCAAGAAATCCGCGTGACGTGGCTCGGCCGACCGGTGACGAGGTCACGCCAGCCGCGACGCATCGTGGTGAGCGCACGCAGCACGAACGTCGCTGAGACGCGCTCCTCGGCCGAGTGTGCGACCGTCGACGAGCGCACGCGGCAGTCGACGGGCCGGCACGGGCATCGGCGAAGATTGTTGGGGCTCGTCGCCGAGGCAAGTGGGTCGCGCTTGGTTACCCTGTCGAACGTGGCAGCGCCAGAGAACCAGACCGGGGGGACAGGGGCCGACTTCGGTGCGAACTCGTGGCTCGTCGAGGAGATGTACGAGCAGTTCGTCCGCGACCCCGACTCGGTCGGCGACCAGTGGCAGGAGTTCTTCGCCGACTACAAGGCAACCGCGCCCTCGGTCGCCGCCGCGGCCGCGTCGTCGCCTGCAGTCCGCGCGCGTGGCCGCTGCGCACACGCCGACCGGCCGATGCCGAGGACGAACTCCCCGCGCCGCCGCCCGGACGCTCGCGCCGCCGAGCGCCGCGCCCCGAGCCCCGCGCCCGCCGCCAAGCCGAAGCCGCCGCCGTCCGCCGACGACGCCGGGCAAGCCGATCCGTGGCGCCGGTGCCGCGATCGTGCGCAACATGGAGGCGAGCCTCGACGTTCCGACCGCGACCAGCTTCCGCAACGTGCCGGCCAAGCTGCTCGAGGTCAACCGCAAGGTCATCAACGGGTTCCGAGCGCGTTCGGGCCAGGGCAAGATCAGCTTCACGCACCTGATCGGGTGGGCGATCGTCCGCGCGATCGCCGACGCGGTGCCGGCGATGAAGAACGGCTACCAGGCCGACGACGACGGCAAGCCGCTGCTCGTCGTGAACGATCACGTCAACATGGCGCTCGCCGTCGACGTCGAGAAGCCCGACGGCAGCCGCACGCTGCTGACGCCGATCATCCGCGACGCCGACACGCTCGACTTCGCCGGTTTCCTCGCCGTCGTACGACGAACTGATCCGCAAGGTCAAGACCAACAAGCTGACCGTCGACGACTTCATGGGCGCGAACGTGTCGCTCACCAACCCGGGCACGATCGGCACGGTGCAGTCCGTGCCGCGGCTGATGCCCGGCCAGGGTCTGATCGTCGGCGTCGGCTCGATCGACTTCCCGGCCGAGTTCGAGGGGGCCGACCGGGCGCAGCCTCGCCGACATGGGCCTCAGCAAGGTCGTCACGGTCACGTCGACGTACGACCACCGCATCATCCAGGGCGCCGAGTCCGGGCTGTTCCTCAAGCGGGTGAAGGAGCTGCTGCTCGGCGAGCACGAGTTCTACGACGACATCTTCCACAGCCTCGACCTGCCGTACGAGGCGGTCAAGTGGCGTCCCGACACGAACCCGATCAACAAGGAAGAGGCCATGCTGCGCAAGCAGATGGCCGTCGCGAAGCTGATCCGCGTCCACCGTGTCCGCGGTCACCGGATCGCCGACCTCGACCCGCTGCGCTGGACCGAGCCGCACACGCCGCAGGAACTCGACCCCGCCACGTACGGCCTGACGATCTGGGACCTCGACCGCGAGTTCCTCACCGACGGCGTCGGCGGCACCGACAAGATGCACGCTCGGCAACCTGCTCGGCGTGCTGCGCGACGCGTACTGCCGCACCATCGGCGTCGAGTACATGCACATCCAGAACACCGACGAGCAGCAGTGGGTGCAGGAACACGTCGAGAGCGAGCACCGCGAGTTCGAGCATCGACGACAAGCACCGGATCCTCGAGCGGCTGAACGCTGCCGAGTCGTTCGAGAAGTTCCTCGCCACGAAGTACGTCGGCACGAAGCGGTTCGGGATCGAGGGTGCCGAGTCGGCGATCCCGATCCTCGACGCGATCCTCGGCAACGCCGCCGACGCCGGACTCGACTCGGCGGTGCTCGGCATGGCCCACCGCGGTCGCCTGAACGTGTTGTCGAACATCATGGGCAAGAGCTACGAGGCGATCTTCTCCGAGTTCGAGGGGCACCTCGACCCGACGTCCGTGCAGGGCTCGGGCGACGTCAAGTACCACCTCGGGGCGAAGGGCAAGTACGTCAGCCCGTCGGGCGCCGACATCGCGATCGAACTGGCCGCCAACCCGAGCCATCTCGAAACGGTCGACCCGATCGTGATGGGCATGGTGCGCGCCAAGCAGGACCAGATCGATCCGCCCGGTTCGTTCCCGGTGCTGCCGCTGCTGATCCACGGCGACGCAGCGTTCGCCGGTCAGGGCGTCGTCGCCGAGTGCCTGGCGATGAGCGACATCGGCGGCTACCGCATCGGCGGCACGATCCACCTGATCATCAACAACCAGATCGGCTTCACGACCGCGCCGGGCAGCGCCCGCTCGTCGCCGTACTGCTCCGACGTCGCCAAGACGGTCCAGGCGCCGATCTTCCACGTGAACGGCGACGACCCCGAGGCGTGTGTCACGCGTCGCCCAGCTCGCCTGGGAGTACCGCCAGACGTTCCACAAGGACGTCGTGATCGACATGGTCTGCTACCGCCGCCACGGTCACAACGAGGGCGACGACCCGAGCTACACCCAGCCGCTGATGTACAAGGCGATCGCCGAACGGCGCAGCGTCCGCAAGCTCTACGTCGAGTCGCTCGTCAAGCGCGGCGACATCACCCTCGACGAGGCCGAGCAGGCACTCACCGACTTCCACGGCAAGCTGCAGGTCGCGCTCGACGAGACCCGGTCGCAGGCGCCGGGCTCGATGATCGTGCCGCGGCCGCCGTCGCCGCTCGGCGTGCTGCCGCACATCCCGACCGGCGTCGACCGAGAGCGCCTCGACGAGATCTTCGCCAAGCTCACCGACTATCCCGAGGGCTTCACGATCCACCCGAAGCTGGGCAAGCAGTTCGACCAGCGGGCGAAGATGTACGAGTCGGGCGAGGTCGACTGGGCGCTCGGCGAGGCGCTGGCCATCGGCTCGCTGGTGCTCGAAGGTCACTCCGGTCCGCTCTCCGGCGAGGACACGCGTCGCGGCACGTTCAGCCATCGCCACGCCGCGCTCATCGACTTCGAGACCGGCGACGCGTTCGTGCCGCTCGACAGCCTCGACGACGCCGACGACGCCCAGTTCTGGGTGTTCGACTCGCTGCTGTCCGAGTACGCCGCGCTCGGCTTCGAGTACGGCTACAGCCACGCCAACCGCGACGCGCTCGTCGTCTGGGAGGCGCAGTTCGGCGACTTCATCAACGGCGCCCAGATCATCATCGACCAGTACATCGTCGCCGCCGAGGACAAGTGGGGCCAGCAGAACGGTGTCGTGCTGCTGCTGCCGCACGGCTACGAGGGCCAGGGCCCCGAGCACAGCTCGGCGCGCATCGAACGCTTCCTGACGCTCGCCGCCGAGGACAACATGCAGGTCGTCAACACGACGACCGCGGCGAACTTCTTCCATCTCCTGCGTCGTCAGGTGCACTCGGAGCGTCACACGCCGCTGATCGTGTTCACGCCGAAGTCGGGTCTGCGGATGAAGCAGACCCGCTCGTCGATCGACGAGCTGACGACCGGCTCGTTCCAGGAGGTGCTCGACGATCCGGGCGACCTCGATCCCGAGTCGGTCACGCGGATCGTGTTCTGTTCCGGCAAGGTCGCCTGGGACGCCATCGCCGCCCGCGACGAACGCGAGGCGCCGGTCGCCGTCGTCCGCATCGAGCAGCTGTACCCGCTGCCGACCGAGCAGATGCTCGAGATCCTGCGGAAGTACCCGAACGCCAAGGAGCTCCGGTGGCTCCAGGAGGAGCCCGAGAACATGGGCGCCTGGAACTTCGTCGAGCACCACACCTGGCGGATCAAGGATCAGGGATACGACCTGCGCCACGTGGCGCGCGTCGAGTCGGGCAGCCCGGCGACCGGTTCGAAGGCGATCCACGACCAGGAGCTGGCGCAGCTCATGGACGGGATCTTCGCTCCCTCCGACGACTGAACCGGAGCGTCGCTGCGTCGGTGACTCGTCGCCGTCACCGTCAACGGAGGTCGAGGCCGAGCGATCGTCTGCGAGGTCGGCGATCGCCGCGTCGGCGGCGGCGACCTTGATCGTCTGCATGCCCATCGCCCGGGCCGGCTTCAGGTTGATGCCGAGGTCGTCGAGGAACACGCACTCGCTGCGGGTCGACCCCGACGAGTTCGCAGGCGATCTCGTAGAAGCGGGGCTCGGGCTTGCGGACGCCGACCTTGCTCGACTCGACGACGTGATCGAACTTGGCCATCACCTCGGCGACGTGCGGGTGGGCGGGTCCTGATCGATCGTCGGACACGACGTTGTTCGTGAGGCACGCGGTGCGTCAGCCCGGCCGCGATGACTCGGTCGAGGGCGACGACCATCTCGGGACGGACATCGCCGGACAGCAGCGCGAGGACGTCGGCGCCGGGAACGCGATGACCGCGTCGGCTCGGATTCGTCGGCGAACGCTGCGTCGAACTGCTCGGGCGTGATGTCGTTGCGTTCGAGCCGCGCCCACGCGTTCGTGTCGGGATCGGCGGCGTTGACGCCGCGGATGAAGTCGAGCGGGAGGCCGTGCTCGGCCTCGTAGCGGTTGAACGCTTCGAACGGACTCGTGAGGATCACCCCGCCGAAGTCCCAGAACACGGCGCGGACGGTGTCGTGCAGTCATTGTGGCGATCATACGATCGCGGGATTCCGTCGGGAGGATCAGTGTGTCAGTCGCCCGTGACCGCTTACGATCAGACCCGTCGTTCGGCCCGTGCCACAGCAGGTCCGAACCCGGTCAGCCGACGCACGTCTGCTCGGCGCCGCACATCAAGACAGGAAGTGACACTCGAGATGAGTACCAAGCAGGGGCCCGCCCACGTCGTGGTCGACGGCTCCAACATCGCCACCGAAGGTCGGTCGATGCCGAGCCTCGCCCAGCTGAGCGAGGCGGTCGAGAGCTTCATGGAGGAGCATCCCGACACCGCGATCACGGTCGTCGTCGATGCGACGTTCGGTCACCGCATCGACAAGCGGGAGGTCCCCGAGTTCGAGGCGGGCATCTCGAACAACGAACTGGTCGCGCCGCCTGCCGGAGCGGTCGGGCGGGGCGACGCGTTCGTGCTCGGCATCGCCGACAAGGCGGGCGCCGTCGGTGCTGTCGAACGACTCGTTCCAGGAGTTCCACGGCGAGTACACGTGGCTCTTCGACGAGGGACGCCTGATCGGCGGCAAGCCGGTGCCGCACGTCGGATGGGTGTGGGTCGAGCGGGTCCCGGTCCGCGGTCCGGTCAGCCGCAAGGCGACCCGTGGATCGGGCGGCGGGAGTCGTCGCTCGTCGGGCGGGCGTTCGCGGCGAGGGTCGTCGCGCGACGAGAGCACGGTACGGACCGGGAGCAGGGAGGCGTCGGGACCGATGCCGACGCCCAAGTCGCCGCCACCCGGTCGTGCGTCGTGACAAGGGCGCCGGCGACACGCCGACCTCGAAGCGGTCGAAGAAGCGCTGCGGCGAAGGGCCCCGACCAGTCGTCGGGTGGGTCGGCCAAGAGCGCGCCGAAGGGCGGTGACGCCGGTGAACGAGCTGATGCCGTTCCTCGAATTCGTCGAGCATCATCCGGTCGGGACGAGCGTCAACGGCACCGTCGACGCGTACTCGTCGCATGGTGCGTACATCACGATCGGCGACACCGAGGTGCGCGGCTACGTGCCGCTCCGGCTGATGGCCGACCCGACGCCGCGGAGCGCGAAGAGCGTCATGAAGATCGGGGAATCGGTCACCGTCGTCGTGGTCAGTTTCGCCCCGGCTCGGCGCAGCATCGACTGTGCGCTGCCCGACCTGGCTGCCGATGCGATCGCCGCCGCAGCCGACGAGAGCTCGGCGACGCCGACGAGTCGGTGTCGCCGCCGGCGAAGAAGACGGCGGCGAAGAAGACCGCGGCGAAGAAGACGGCGGCGAAGAAGACGGCGGCGAAGAAGACGGCGGCGAAGAAGACGCCGGCGAAGAAGACCGCGGCGAAGAAGACCGCGGCGAAGAAGACCGCGGCGAAGAAGACGGCGGCGAAGAAGACCGCGGCGAAGAAGACGCGCGGCGAAGAAGTCGCCGGCGAAGAAGAAGACCGCGGCGAAGAAGACGCCGGCGAAGAAGAAGACCGCAGCGAGGAAGACGGCGGCCAAGAAGACCGCAGCGAAGAAGACGCGGCAAGAAGACCGCAGCGAAGAAGACTGCCGGCGAAGAAGCGCCGCGAGCGAAGCGAGCCCGGTTCGACGCTGATGCGGATCGTCACCTGGAACATCAACTCGCTCCGGGCCCGCCAGGAGCGAGTCGAGGCGTGGTTGACCGAGGTCGAGCCCGACGTCGTCCTGCTGCAGGAGACGAAGCTCGCCGACGACGCGTTCCCGACGCTCGCCTTCGAGGCGCTCGGCTATTCGTGTGCCCATCACGGCCAAGGCCAGTGGAACGGCGTCGCGATCCTCTCGAAGGTCGGTCTCGACGATGTCGTCGCGAACTTCGCCGGGGATGGCGACCCCGACCCCGACGCGCGCATCATCACCGCCACCTGCGGCGGTGTCCGCGTCAGCAGCGTCTACGTCCCGAACGGGCGCTCGCTCGACGACGATCACTACACGTACAAGCTCTGGTGGCTCGGGCGGTTGATCGAGCATCTCGACGCCGACCCGCACGCGACGCCCGATCGGCCGTCGTCGTCGGCGGCGACTACAACATCGCCCCCGACGACCGCGACGTCCACGACCCGAAGGTGCTGGTCGGCGCCACCCACGGCAGCCAACCCGAGCGCGATCGACTCGCCGAACTGGAGGCGTGGGGACTGACCGACGTGTTCCGCCAGTTCCACGACGGCGATCGGATGTTCTCGTGGTGGGACTATCGCGGCGGTGACTTCCATCAGGGCCGCGGTATGCGGATCGACCTGCTGATGTGCTCGCAACCGGTCGTCGATCGTGCGACGTGGAGTGCCGTCGACCGCAATGCGCGGAAGGGCAAGCAGCCCAGCGACCATGCCCCGGTGATGGTCGACCTCGACGACTGAGCGGCACCGGCCGCGATCCTCTGGGCTGCTGGTACGGTCCGCTGGTGAGCACGGTGGAGCTTCGGCCAACGGCATTCGGTGCTCGCCTCGCCCGGATGGGCTCTGCGACTCCTGCGGTGGGAGTTCGCTCCGTCTGAGCTTCCGCCGCCAGCACGCGGTGATCCTGGCGGTGCCGCACACGACGAATCTCGACGGTTTGCTCCTCGTGCTGCTCACCCGGTCGATCGGCATGCCCGGTCACTGGATGGTGAAGGACGTCTGGGTCCGACCGCCGATCGGATGGCTGACCCGCCGTGTCGGCGCCGTCGGCGTCACCCGTGGGCCAGGCGAACGGAATGGTCGGGCAGATGGCCGACCGGTTTGCCGAGAACGAGGAGTTCCGGCTGCTCGATCCCGCCCGAGGGAACGCGGAGCCGAGTCGACCACTGGAAGTCGGGCTTCTACCGCATCGCGCTCGAGGCCGACGTGCCGGTCGTTCCGTCGTACGTCGACTATCGAACCCGTCGCGGCGGGTTCCTCGCTGCGATCGAGCTCACCGGCGACCCGACGACCGACATGGATGCGATCAGGGCGGCGTACCCGGAAGCGCAGCGAAATGGCGCGACATCCCGATCGGGTCGGCCCGATCGAACTGCGCGACGAGGACGCGTCGGACTGATCGGGCTCAGGCGGTTCCGTCGAGGCGGAGCGCAGCACCGACCGGATCACTGTTCGGTCGATTCGCGAGATCGACACGCTCGTCCGGGACGGCGTCGTCACTCGCTCGAGGCTGAGCAGCACTGGCGCCGAGCGACCGAGCAGCAGCGCGCCGAGCGCCACCACGTACAGCGCCAGCCCGAAGGTCACGGTGCGATCGAATCCGAACGTCATCGAGGCGACGGTCGTGACCGACGAGCCGATCACCGAGAAGAACCCGTTGACGGCCCAGCACCACGCGACGAAACGGTCCCGATCGCCGTCGGACGCCCCGGCCGTCAGCCCCGTCGCCTGGTCGATGCCGGCGGGGAGGAACACGCCGAGCGCCATCCCGACCGGGAACAGCATGACGATCACGAGCATGATCCGGAAGCGGTTCGCTCCACGCGAGCGCGACGTCGGTGATCGGGTCGCTGATCGCGAGATAGAGCAGGGTGACCGCGAACAGCGCGGCCACCGCCGCCGGCAGCCCGCTCGACGGTTGCGCGCCGATTCGGCCGGAGAAGCGGGCGCCGATCGCCGTGGCGAGCAGCAGCGTGAACAGCGAGACCGACAGCGACAGGGTCGGGTAGCCGAGGAGCAGCGAGAAGCGCTGGATCATCGAGATCTCGATGAACATGAAGCCGAGACCGATCGAGGCGAAGTAGACGAACATCCGGCCGCGTCCGTGGACGTGCCGTGGGCGTTCGCTGCCGCGCCGCCGGGTGAGCGCGAACGGGAGCCACAGGAACGCCGATGCCACGATGAACGCGATCGACGATGAGGACCATCAGCAACCGTTCGCCGATCGCGATCTCGGTGTCGTCGTACGACCGGCTCCAGTCGCCGACGATGTCGCCGAAGGGCGTGAAGTGCCAGAAGAACGGGCGGTCGTCGTCGATCGACGAGATGTCGTACTCGTATCCGTCGACGATCGTCGGCGACGTCGGCCGGGCTGCCGGTGATGATGTCGGTCGTGATGCCGTCGCCGGGGAGCGAACCGTCGGGGAGGTGCAGCGCCTCGGTGTCCGGGACGCGCGTGATCGACTCCTCGAGACGCGTCGGACGCGTCGTCCTCCGGGGGATTCTTGAACAGCAGCATCGTGCTGAAGCGATCGAGGTCGACCTCGCCACGGTTCACGAGCAGCGCGGTCTGACGAGCGAAGTCGGTCTGTTCGCCACGGAGGGCCTCTCGGGCCGTCACCAGGTAGCGGGCGGTGCGCGTCGGGCGCTCGTCGAAGTCGAAGTCGCCGAACTGGGTGACGACCATGCCGTCGGGGGTGAGGTGGTCGTACGCCTCGGCGATCATCTCCTCGGTGTAGAGGTAGCTCTCCGAGAGCACGAAGGCCCCCGATGTTGCTGCGTTCGACGCCGCGTAGGTGTCGGGAGCGACGAACCAGACCATGTCGTACTCGGTTGTCGGTGCGGGCGAGGAACGTGCGGCCGTCGCCCTGGATGTAGTCGACGTCGTCCCGCGTCGTGAGGTTGCCCGCGTAGTCGGCGAACTCGTTCTCCAGCAGCCCGACGGTGACCGGGTTGAGCTCGACTGCGTCGACGTGGCCGACGCCGTAGGTGAGCGCGGCCTGGATCTCGTTGCCGCCGGCCGCGCCGATGATCAGGATCCGCTCGGGCTCGCGGCCGAGCGCGGCGAACGGGATCTGGCGGCTGTCGTTGTCGAAACGTGCGGTGGTGGCTCGCGTCCCGTCGTAGCGCCAGATCGACGACCCCCACAGACCGTCGTGGTGCAGGACGTGCAGCGGACCGAACTCGACGGCGTCGACCCGGAACACTGCACCCCAGTCGCCGGCCGCCACGACGTCGCCGTCGCGCAGGGTCTTGGCGTCGTCGGTGCGGACGTCGACGGTGCCGGCAGCGAAGGTCGCCACGAGCGCGACGACAGCGAGACCGACGATCGATGGGCTCCAGCGGGCGCCCGTGCGCGAGCGTGATGCCGAGGCCGAGCAGCGACGAGCAGCACGCTCGAGAGCAGGATCATCGCCGGCGGGCCGATCGTGAGCTGCAGGGGCACTGCGGTGAGGCAGCCGAGGGCCGCGCCCGTGAGATCCCAGAAGTAGAGCCGGCGGACCTCGTGGGCCTCGGCGACGATCAGCCGCGCGAGGACGAGTCCGACGCCGAAGAACACCGTCGTGAGCGCCACGGCGATGACGAGCAGCCGGACGAGTTGTCCGACGGCCTCGCTGCGTGAGCCGGCCCAGATCAGGTTCGTGTCGGTGCCGATCCGGGCCACGACGACGTAGGCGATCGCTCCGACGAGACCGGCGATGGGCGATGCGATGCGGACGAGGCGGAGCGTCTCGACCCGGCGCAGCCGCGACGACAATGCGAGTGCCGAACTCGCTGCTCCGAGACCGAGCAGTGCGAGCCCGATCACGAAGTACGTGTAGTAGTAGAAGATCTTGAACGAGATCACCCGCGTGTAGGCGATCTCCAGCGAGAGGCCGACGAACCCGACGACGAACGCCGAGACGAGTCGGAGTCCGAGGTGCCGAGGCGACGGCTGGTCGGGCGCGTTCGTCGAGGTGTCCGCTGCTGTCCCCATGCGGCGGTGAGCCTACTGTGCCGCGCTGGCGGCCCCGTCGGCGCTGCGACGAGTCTCGAGCAGCGAGGCGACACGCTCGATGTCGTCACGGCGGTGGTGTGGACGTGTGGGGAGACGCGGAGTCCCGACGGCCGATGGTCGACCTCGATCCCGTCGCTCGCGCAGTTCGTCGACGAGACCCTCGCCGCCGGTGACGATGCACGTTCCGCTTCGATCCTCGGCGTGGTGCGGGCTGACGACTCGGTCGCCGAGCCGATCGATGAGCAGATCGCCGAGCCGGAGGTTGGTCGCTCGGATCGTCTCGACGCCGATGTCGGCGATCGTCTCGATCGACGTGCGTGCGACGGCGAACGGCAACACGGTCGGGCTGCCGCCCCAGAAGCGGAGCGCGTCGTCGGCGTACGCGGAAGTCGTGGATGTCGAACTCGAACGGGTCGGCGTGGGAGAACCACCCGACGTCGGTCGGCCGGCACCGGTCGATCATGTCCGGGTCGACCCACAGCCATCCGGCGCCCGGGCCGCCGCTCAGCCACTTGACGCACGATCCGACGATGAAGTCGGCGTTCCAGTCGTCGACGTCGATCGGAATGACGCCGACCGATTGGGCGACGTCGACGATCGACACGACGCCTCGGGCGCGCGCGATGTCGGTGATGTCGGCCGCCGGAACGAGTTCGCCGGTGTTGGAGTGGACGTGGGTGACGAGCACGACGTCGACTCCGTCGTCGAGGTGGCGCGCCCACACGTCGAGATCGAGGGCGTTCTCGTCGCGTTCGATGTATCGGACGTCGTAGCCCGAGTGTTCGCACACGAATCCGAGCGACGGAAAGGCCTCCTCGGTCAGCAGGATCGTCGGAGCGTCGAGCCGAACGTGGATCGGAGCGCACCGAGGATCTTCGTGAGTGCGCTGCTGACGTTGCTCTGCGGGCAGATCGACGCGGCGCTGCGCCTCCGATCAGGCGGGCCAGAGCGTGCTCGGAAGCCGTCGATGGTGTCGAGCCAGTGCGGCCACGCGCGGGCCGGATCCGTCTCCCAGACGCCGAGGTAGTCGTCGATCGCGGCTCGCGTTCCGGCGACGGGCAGGCCGACCGAGTGGCTCAGCAGGTAGACGCCGTCGTGGGTGACGAAGCGGTCGGCGTCGGCGCTCCGGTGCGTGACTCATGTGTCGAGCAGCGACCGGAGGCGTGCGATGTCGGCGTGCGGGTCGGGATGTCGTCGCGGTCGGCGGCGAGACGTCGATCGCGAAGGCCCTCGAGCGCGCGCAGCAGGACGTCGAGCGGCGGCCCGCTCGCGGTGATCCCGTCGAGGTGTTCGGCCGGGATGCGCTCGGCGGGACGCGGTGATGAAGTTGTGGACGAGATCGTCGTGGTGTTGAGCTGCGGCTGCTCCGTGGGCCGCGCACACGTCGAGGTAGGCCGCGGCGTGCCGCCGGAACCAGTCCTGGTCGCGGCGCGTCGGCATGGGCGAGGAGGCTGTCGAGCAGGTTCGGGTGGCGGAACGACTCGTGGAGCCGCCGTTGCTCGTCGGGTGTCAGGTACGGGAACTTCTCGAGCACGACCTGGGTGTACGACGGGTCGGTGGGGCTGCACAGTCCGAGCAGCATGTCGATCTGGTTGAACGCGGCGAAGTCGCCGGCGTTCGCACCGCGGTACTCCTGGGAGCCGACCCGGTACGGCTTGTAGTACGGGCGAACGCAGAAGAAGAACTCGTCGACGTCGAGGACGCCGCCCGAGCTCGGTGTTCAGGGCGAGCGCATCCTGGAGCGCGTTGCGCGCATCGACCAGCAGGTCGTGGACGGCCGGATGCGAGACGCCCATCGGGTGGATGCGACCGAGCGCATCGGCGGCGCGCATGTACGCGAAGGCCGATCGCGTGTTGTAGTCGAGGAACGTCTTCTCCGCCGACCGCCACGTGAACGTGCGATAGGTCCCGTTGACCGCTCGGTTGTAGGTCTCCATGTGGCTCGTGACGAAACGTGGCACGGTGCCGACGGTGGCACCGAGGTGCATCGCGAGCGCCGACGCCTCGACGAGCGGCGAGGTCCGCTCGCGGCTCGGTTCGGTGATCTCGTGGCGGCGGCACGCGGCCATGTAGTAGCCGACGTTGCCGAGCAGTTCGAAGGTCAGGTCGAACCCCTCGTCGGTGTTGCCCTCCTCGAGGAGCGGGACGATCAACTCGCGGCCTTCGTCGACCAACTGCGCCTTCAGATCCTCGCCGACGCCGCGTACGTCGCTGCGGTTGTCCTGCTCGGCGTAGCGGTCCTCCAGCGCCGTGTTGAGGTCGATGAACCGGCCCCGGATCCACGGTCGAATGCTGCCACCCGCGGTGTCGTGGTCGAGTGTTGTTGAGCAGGGATCATGAGGGTCCTCCGAGAGGTGCGGCGGCGCGGCCGTCGGTCGACACGAGAACGTGTCTCATCTCGTGGCCTGCCGGACTGATCTCCTCGAGGATCGACAGCAGGTCGTCTGCGTGCTCCTCCTCGACCGCAAGGATGTCTTCGAGCATCCGACGCGTCGTCGAGTCGTTCGAGCCGAGCCAGGTGATGATCTCGCTGTAGCTCTCGATCGCAATACGTTCGGCGATCAGGTCTTCGCGGACCATGTCGAGCAGGTCGTCCGATGCGTCGTACTCGGCATGCGAACGTGTCGCGAGCCCTTCGGGGTCGAAGTTGGGTGACCCCTGGAGTTGGGTGATCCGCAGTGCGATCTGGTCGGCGTGACCCTGCTCTTCGTTGGCATGCTGGAGGAACTCGGCGGCCACGGGCGCTGCGCTCAGCCCGGTTGCGGTGTAGTAGTGCCGCTTGTAGCGCAGGACGCAGACCAACTCGGTCGCGAGGGCTTCGTTGAGCACCTCGATGACCCGTTCTCGATCGGCGCCGTAAGCGTCGGTGATCGGACCCTGTTCGATGCCGGCACGAGCCCGCTCACGCAGGGTCTGGATGTCGGTGAGGAAGTCAGCCATCGTCCCAGTTCCACCACGCCGGCGACGATGCCGGATCACCAGTCACGTGCCGGTCACCACTTGTCGGGACGTACACCCACCCGGTCGTACTGGTCGCCCAGGACGACGCCGAGCTTGCGGGCCTCACCGTCGCCGAGTCGGATACCGGGACGACCATGAGCCCACCGGTAGTTGCAGATCACGCCGACGTCGCCCGCGCGCCAGTTGATCGGCATGCCGAACTCGTCGTAGAGGTCGATCCACTCCTGGATCTCGTCGGGGGAGATCTCGCTGTCGTCGCCGAACGTCATGTGCAGCGGGCGTTCCTCGTAGGGGAGATGCTGGACGAGCGGCCAGGTGTCGAACCACATCCCGTGGTCGGCGAGGCTGCTGTACAGCACGTTGCGGTCGAGGTGGTCGAAGTACTCGAACGCCGGGCAGTAGAAGCGGGTCTTCAGCAGCCGATCGGGACCCCACTCGATGGCGAGACGCTGATCGCGGGCGCGGCTCGCCGCGACTGCGGGGTCGTCGGTGCCGAACGACTTCTGCCAGTGGTTGTACACGCCGTACTCGGTCTTGCCGGCGAACGCGTCGCGGTCGGTGAGGTTGCGGTGGTAGCAGACGCCGAGTTCCTTCAGCTTCTGGCCGAACTCGGTCGACAGCAGCTCGTCGGTCGCACCGATCGAGTCGGAGACGAAGGTCGCGCCCCTGCTGACACCGTGGTCGCCGGGCCCCGGCTGCGGCAGCACGTCTTTGGCCAGGAAGCTGATCACACGGGTGCTGCGCCCGACGTAGGCCATCTCGTGGTGGTAGTGGAGCCAGGCCGCCAGCGGCGCACCGATCTCGTAGACGTTGGGCGCGATGTTGTCGCGCGGGTTCGCCCCGCCGTCGTACGGCATCTCGGCGTCGATGATGAGCTTGGCGGCCGCACGCATGTCGACGAGGTCGGTGAGACCGGTGTTGGTGAGGTGGACCAGTCCGACGCGGTCGTAGGTCTCGCGCATGCGGCGGCCGAGTTCGCTGTCGTGAACGAGGTCGGCGGGTCCATGGCGAGGTCGCTGCAGTCGATGGTGAACTCGGCGGCATCGAGCGGCGCCGTCCCCGACCACCAGGCAGGTTCGACCACGTCGTCGAGCGGTGCGAACTCGGAATGTTCGACGATGGCCATGCGGGCCTCCGATCAGTGATGTCCTCCGCCGGGACACAATCCCGACGACTTCGGTCGGGAATGACTACCCGACGATTCCGATGATCGCTGCACCGGACGATGGATTCAGCCCGAGTTGCGGATGCCGGTGGCGATCGCGTTGATCGTCAGCTGGATGCCGCGCTGCGACGAGATCGAGTCCGTCGGCGTCGGGATCGCTGTCGCGATGGCGACGCAGCAGGTCGACCTGCATCACGTGCAGCGGATCGAGGTAGGGGTACCGGTTGCGGAGGCTCCGCGCCAGCAGCGGGTTGTCGCGAAGCGGGTCCGGCGACCCGGTGATCCGCTCGTGCCACTCGCGGGTCGATGCGGTGCTCGTCTTCGATCCGTCCGAAGATGTCGCGCCGCATCGTCGTCGTCGGTCGACCAGGACGTCGGCGTAGCGACGGCCGATGTCGATGTCGGTCTTGGCCAGCACCATGCCCATGTTGTCGATGATCGTGCGGAAGAACGGCCACGACGCGTACATCTCGCGCAGCAGCTCGACGCGGCGATCGTCGGCGCCGGCGAAGGTCTCGAAGGCGGTGCCGGCGCCGTACCAGGCGGGGATCATCAGACGGCACTGGGTCCACCCGAACACCCACGGGATCGCCCGCAGGTCCTCGATCGCATCGGACCGCTTCCGCGAGGCCGGCCGGCTGCCGACGTTGAGGCTGGCGATCTCGTTCGTCGGTGTGATCTGCCGGAAGAACGTGACGAAGCGGTCGTCGCCGTAGACGAGCGAGCGGTAGGCATCGAACGCCGTGTCGGCCAGCGTCGCTCATCGCCTCGGTGAACTCCGGCTGGCGTCGTGGCGCGCCGAGTTGCGCCGGCACACGACGCGCTCGATCGTCGCGGCGACGAGCGTCTCGAGGTTGCGTCGTGCCAGCGCCGGCTGGGCGTACTTCGCGGCGACCATCTCGCCCTGTTCGGTGACGCGGATCGAGCGGTCGACCGAGCCGGGGGGTTGCGCCAGGATCGCCTGGTAGGCGGGTCCACCGCCGCGGCCGACGGTGCCGCCACGGCCGTGGAAGAGACGCAGCCGGACGCCGGCGGCGTCGCGCGGTGTCGACGAGGGCGGCCTGGGCGGCGAAGAGGTTCCACTGCGACGACAGGTACCCACCGTCCTTGTTCGAGTCGGAGTAGCCGATCATCACCTCCTGGCGGTTGCCGCGCGAGGCGACGAGCTGGCGGTACGTCGTCGTGGTCGAGCAGGTCGTGCAGCGTCGTGCGACGCGTCGGCGAGGTCGCCGATCGTCTCGAACAGCGGGACGATGTCGAGCTGCGAGCGTCGCCGGGCGCGTCGTCGCGTCGCCGACGCGGACGAGGCCGACCTCCTTGAGGAGCACGGCGACTTCGAGCACGTCGCTCACGGCGGTGGCCATCGAGATCACGTAGTGCGGAACGACGCGGCGGCCGAGCCGTCCGACCGACACCGCCGCCTCGTCGAGCACGGCGAGCTCGCCGACCGTCTGTTCGTCGTACGTCGCGCGTCGGGTGGCGCAGCAGGCGTGGCGTCGCGAGCTCGGCGGTCAGCGACGTCGACGCGTTCGCGCTCGTCGAGCGTCGAGGTAGTCGTCGGTGACGCCGCGCCTGGGCGAGGAGGTCGGCGACGACGCGTTCGTGGACCGCCGAGTTCTGGCGCATGTCGAGCCCGCAGAGGTGGGCGCCGAAGATCGCGAGCGCGCGCTGGACCGGCTCGACCGACACCTCGGCGAGCTCGCCGGCCCCGTGGGACCGGAGCGACGTCGACGACGATGTCGAGGTCGGCGATCAGTTCGTCGAGCGACTCGTAGCGCGGGCGAGCGACACGCGGGCGTCGGACACGAGAGTTCGTCGACGCCGTCGTCGAGGACGTCGGCTCGCGAACGCATGGAGCCGGGCGTACATCCCGCGCAGCGCCCGCCGGTACGGCTCGTCGGCGCGGAACGGCGAGTCGTCACCCGAGGCGTCGGCGAGACGGAGGAGCGCCGCGGTCGGGGTGACGAGCCGTGACGACATCGACAGTTCGATCGACAGCCGGAGGATCTCGTCGAGGTGGTGCTGCGAGTGCGATGGTCGCCTGACGACCGATGGCGAGCCGCATCACGTCGGCGGTGACGAACGGGTTGCCGTCGCGGTCGCCACCGATCCACGAGCCCATGTTGACCGCGCGTGACGTGTCGGCCGGCGCCGCGCCGAGCCGCTCGTCGGCGAGCGTCTCGAGGTCGGCCGTGCAGGCGGGGAATGGTCTCGAACAGGCTGACCTCGTAGTAGCGGAGCGCTTCGTTGATCTCGTCGCGGACGCGGAGCTTCGACAGTCGCAGGATGGCGGTCTGCCAGAGCGTGAGGATGCGTGCCTCGAGTTCGCGGACGACGTCGGCGCGGCGCCGATCGCCGTCGCGCGAGGCGGTCGTGGTCGGTCGAGCAGGTCGCCGACGTCGCCCAGGACGTCGAGGATCGTCTTGCGACGGACCTCGGTCGGGTGGGCGGTGATGACCGGGCTCACCTCGAGATCGGCGAGCACGTCGACGATGGTCTCGGGCGCGACACCATCGGCGAGCAGTTCGTCGAAGGTCGCGGCGAGGCTGCCGCGCTGGGCCCCGCTGCCGACGCTCAGGTGGTGGCGGCGACGTCGTTCGACGTGGAGGTCCTCGGCGGTGTTCGCCAGCAGCGACAGCCAGTCGAAGGCACGGATCACGTTGAGGACCCGATCGATCGGCTGCGGTCCGAGCAACGCCTCGAGCTCGGCGACCGAACTCGTGCCGTTCCGGCGGGCGGTGACGGCGACCCGGCGGACCGATTCGATCAGGTCGAAGGTGTCGTCACCCGCCTGCTCGCGCACGACGTCGCCGAGAAGTCGGCCGAGGAGCCGGATGTCGTCGCCCAGCGCTTCGTACCCGTCGGAGGCGGCAGACGGCGGAGCGGGGGCGGTGGGCGGCGATGCGGCGGGGTCGGTCGGCACGCGGACCAGTCAACACGATTCGACGGCGACGCGCAGCACGTCAGCGCGGAAGCGACGAGGGTGAAGGTCGCTCCGCCGTATCCGTATTCGAGGTCGCGGCCTTCGATCACGACCTCGGCGACGTCGTCGGGGATCTCGATGCCCGACTCGCGAGCGGGTGAACGGCTGCTCGCCGGCGTGGTCGTGGGTCGAGGATCCGTTCTCCGTAGACCGTGCCGTCGGGGCCGACGACGCGCCATGCGTCGGCGTACCGCTCGGGCGTGTCGTACGGCGACGAGAGCGTCGCCGAGATCGTCCACGTGTCGGCCACCCGCTCGGCGCTCGGCGTCGATCACGTCGGGGAAGCGCTGCTCGTCGGCGCCTCGCTCGGCGTCGACTCGGCCGCACCGTTCGTCGACGGCGTCGGTTCCGACGTCGTCGGGCTGGCGCCGACGTCGTCGGCGCGGATCTCCAGCGTCGTCGGTCGAGCACGCCGCCATGGCGAACGCGTGGCAGCGACGCGGAACCAGGATCCTCGTCGATCGCATTCGTCCGACCGATCCAAGCGCCGCCACGCTGCTCGGCCGCGCCGGGTTGTCGTCGGTCGTGGACGATCGACGACGCGTAACCGACGCGCAGACCGGCGTGGACTCGACGGCGGATCCGGGTCGGTGACTGAGCGGTGCGGCGCATGATGGGGAGATGCGCGTCCTCTTCGCCACTGCCGAACTGTCACCGGTCGCCACGGTCGGCGGGCTCGCCGCCGCCGCGGCCGGTCTCGGCGCCGAGCTTCGGCGGGCCGGGGTCGACCTCGACCTGGTGATGCCCGACTACGGCGGCATCGCCCTCGTCGACGAGACGACGTTCGACCTCGACGTGCCCGACTGGGTCGGCGCGGCCGTCGTGCGCCGCGGGCACCATCCCGTCGTCGGGCCGCTGCACGCTGATCTCGGTGCCGGGCATGGCCCGACCGCACCCGTACCTCCAGGCCGACGGGACGGGCTGGCCCGACAACAGCGAGCGGTTCTTCCGGTTCGCTCGGGCGGTCGCCGCGCTCGTCGAGCGGGAGCCACCCGATGTCGTCCACCTCAACGACTGGCACACCGGGGCGGCGCTCGCTGCGCTCGGCCGAGCGCACCGCCGACCGTCGTGTCGATCCACAACCTCGCGTACCAGGGCATCGCCGACGGATCGTGGCTCGACCGGATCGGGCCCGACGGGATGCACTACGAGTGGTGGGGCGGCACGAACCCGCTGTCGGGTGCGCTGGCGCTCGCCGACCGGATCGTCGCCGTGTCACCGAACTACGCCACCGAGATCCAGACTCCTGCCGACGGCTTCGGTCTCGACGGACCGCTCCGCGACCGGAGCGACGCGCTCGTCGGCATCATCAACGGCATCGACATCGACGTGTGGGATCCCGCAACGGATCCGCTCCTCGCCCGCGACGTTCACCGCGAAGTCACTCGACGGCAAGGCCACCTGCCGATCGGCACTGCTCGATCGACTCGGCTTCGCCGACGACGAGGTCGCCGCTCGCCACGGTCGTCACCCGGCTCACCGAGCAGAAGGGGATCGACCTGCTCGTTCCGCTCGATCCCGCTGCTCGACCAGATTCCGATGCGCCTCGGCATCCTCGGATCGGGCGACGCCGTCCTCGCGGCCGAACTCCATCGAGCTGGCCGCCGCGCATCCCGAGTCGTTCGCGTTCGTCGAGGGCTACGACGAGGCGCTGTCGCATCTGATGTTCGCCGGTGCCGACGTGTTCCTGATGCCGAGCCGGTTCGAACCGTGCGGGCTCACCCAGATGCAGGCGATGCGGTACGGCACCATCCCGGTCGTGACCGCCGTCGGCGGGCTCGTCGACACGGTCCCCGATGCCGACGACCATCGCGCGACGGTCTCGGTTCGTCGCGCGCGAGCCCGCACCGGAGCACCTGCTCGCGGCGATGTTCCGCGCCGCGCGACGCGTCGGCAAGAAGCGGCCGCGGGTCTCGCTCCAGAAGCGGATGATGGCGTCGACTGGTCGTGGCAGACAGCCGGCCCGGCGCTACGCGGAGCTGTACGCCGAGCTCGCTCGCCGACGCGCTGACGCGATCGATTTGCGGCGATTCGGTTGTCGATCGGGCGTACGTCCGATCGCGGTACGGTGAACGGTGATGGCTGTCGACCCGAACGTGCTCGTGATCGTCCTCGCCGGTGGCGAGGGCAAGCGGCTGCAACCGCTCACCAACGACCGGGCGAAGCCCGCCGTCCCGTTCGCCGGGACCTACCGGATGATCGACTTCGCCCTGTCGAACTTCGCCAACGCCGGCTACCGCAAGATCGTCGTGCTCACGCAGTACAAGAGCCACAGCCTCGACCGTCACATCACCCAGACCTGGCGGTTCTCGGCGATGCTCGACGACTACGTCACGCCGGTGCCGGCCCAGATGCGACGCGGTCCGCACTGGTTCCAGGGGTCGGCCGACGCGATCTATCAGAACCTCAACCTGATCCAGGACGAGCGCCCCGACATCGTCGTGCGTGTTCGGTGCCGACCACATCTACCGCATGGATCCGCGCCAGATGGTCGAGGAGCACATGCGACAACGATGCCGGCGTCACCGTCGCGGCGATCCCGGTGCCGAAGCACGAGGCACGCGATTTCGGCGTCATCGAGGTCGACGACGACGGCAGGATCATCGCGTTCCACGAGAAGGTCGACGACCCGCCGACGATGCCGGGCAACGACGACGCTGTGCCTGGCCAGCATGGGCAACTACGTGTTCAACACCGAGACGCTGATCGACATCGTCACCCCGGGCACGAACCAGTACACCGACCTCGGCGGTGACGTGATCCCGGCGCTCACCGCATGCGGGCGACGCCCGGGTCTACGACTTCTCGAAGAACACGATTCCCGGCCAGGACGATCGCGAGCGCGGGCTACTGGCGCGACGTCGGCACGCTCGACGCGTTCTTCCACGCCAACATGGACCTGATCGCTCCGGTGCCGGTGTTCAACCTCTACAACGACAGGTGGCCGGTGTTCACCGTCGCGCCAGGCGCTGCCGCCGGCGAAGGTGTCACGGGGGAGCGGCGGCGAGCCGCCGTTCGTCGACGACAGCCTGCTGTGTCAGGGCTCGATCTCTGAGCGGGGTCGCACGTCGAACGTTCGATCATCGGGCCCGGCACCTTCGTCGACCACGACGCGCACGTCACCGACTCGATCATCTTCCCCGGCGTGCACATCGGCCCCGGCGCACGCCTGCACCGCTGCATCATCGACAAGAACGTCAACGTGCCCGAGTGGACACGGATCGGCCTCGAACCCGAGCAGGACCGCGAGCGGTATGCCGACCAGCGACGAGGGCGTCGTCGTGCTGCCGAAGGACTACCAGCTTCGGCTGATGGCCGACCGCCCCGGCGCCGAGGTGGCGGCCGAGACCGCCGAGCGTCTGGCCGAACTCGCCGACGTCGCCGAACTGATGGGCGACGGCGACGGCGCAGCTCGGCTGCGCAGCCGCGCAGCGGTGGCGAGCGACCGGGCGATGCGGCCTGCTCGACGACTGAGCGTGGCGGTTCGCAGGCCGCAGTCGTCAGGTGCCGGCGAGCTTCGGCCGACCACCGGTGCGAAGCTGTCGATCTCGTCGCCGCCGACGATCACGTAGCTGAACCCGAATTCCTCGCGTCGGGCGACGAGGTCGTCGACGATCTGCGTCGACCGACCCGATCAGCGCGAACGGCGACTCGTCGGATCATCTGCTCGTCGACGCCGATCATCCCGGCCATCGCCGCGATCTGCCCGTCGCGGTCGTCGGTGACGCTGACGAAGAACGTCCGCACGTTCATCTCGATGTGGTCGAGGCGTCCGGCGTCGCGTGCGGCGTCGGCGACGATCGCCACCTTGTCGACGACGGCCTCGCGGGTCATCGTCGCGATGGCCTCGGGTCCGATGACGCCGGCGTGCAGCGTGCCGTTGACGCCGACGATGTCGGCCTCGCGCGCGGCGATCCCGAGCACCCGCTTGCCGCCGCCGCCGATGATCACCGGCGGGTGGGGCCCTGGATCGGCTTCGGGAATCCGTTGTGGTCGCGGATCGTGTAGTGCTCGCCCTCGAACGAGAACGGTTCGGCACCCATCACACCCTTGATCACGGCGAGGCCTTCGACGAACCGGTCGATCCGCACGCCCGGCCGGTCGTAGGTCATGCCGGCCTGCTCGTAGTCGGCGATCATCCATCCGGCACCGAGGCCGATCTCGACTCGCCCTCCGGACAGCACGTCCATCGTCGCCAGTTCCTTGGCGAGCACGAGCGGGTGTTTGTAGTCGTTGTCGAACACGAGCGCACACGCCCGCAGCGTCGTCGTGGCACTCGAGGATCGCCTGCAGCGCCGGCACCGGGGCGAACTGGTGCGTCGAAGTGGTCGGGCATCGTCGCGACGTCGTAGCCGTGTCCCTCGATCCGCCGCGCCTGCTCGACCCAGTCGGTCCCGGTCGGGCTCGCTGTGAGCTGCACGCCGAAGCGGAACGGTCGGATCGGGAAGGGGCTGGACTGGTCGCTCATCGTCGCCGACGCTAGCCGTCGGCCCGGCACCGGCTCGCCGTGAACACGCCGATGTGAACGATGGCGCATGACGTCGCTCGGCGCGGCGCCACGCACTAACGTCGGACGCACTGTGCAACGTCTCGCGTGGATCCCCCGAATGCTGCTCGTCATCGCAGCGGGCGCCTTGCTGATCGTGGCGATCGTCGTCGCGGTCGCGCCCCGCGCTGTGGGACATCGCGAACGCCCACTCCGAGGATCCCGGTGGTGCTCCCCGAGTTCGAGCCGCTCGCCCAGCGCACCTACGTCTACGACGCCGACGGCAACGAGATCGCGGTCTACGAGCTGGAGAACTCCCAGCCGATCAAGTACGCCGACATCCCCGACGCAGGTCATCCAGGCGTTCCTCGTCGATCGAGGACAAGGAGTTCTTCACCCACGACGGCGTCAACGTGCGCAGCCTGTTCCGAGCCACGCTGTCGAACTTCGCCGTCCGATGCGCCGCAGCAGGGTGCCTCGACGATCACGATGCAGGTCGTCAAGAACGACTTCCTCGCCGGGCTCGAACGCGACGGCCGCTACAAGCTGCTCCAGATCCAGTACGCCCGCATGCTCGAGAAGGAGATGTCCAAGGAAGACATCCTGGAGCGGTACCTCAACACCGTCTTCTTCGGCAACAACGCGTACGGCATCCAGGCCGCTGCCGAGACCTACTTCGGCAAGACCGCCGCCGAGCTCGACGTTCATCGAAGTCGGCGTTCCTCGCCGGTCTGGTGCGGTCGCCGTCGGGCTTCGACCCGATCAACGAGCCCGAGCGCAGCCGTGCCCGCTGGATCCAGGTCCTCGACCGTCTCGTCGACCGAGGAGGTCCTCACCGAGGACGAAGCCGACTTCCTCGAAGAGGACTTCGTGCTCCCGCGAGCGGGTGAAGGTGATCCCGGGTCGTGAGAACCGACGCACCTACTTCACCGAGGCGCTGCGCGACTACCTGCTGAACCGGTCGACGATCCTCGGCGAGACCTACCGAGCAGCGGTACAACCAGCTCTTCCGCGGTGGCCTGCGGATCCACACGACGCTCAAGCCGGGCATGCAGGCAGCGGCCGAGCGGGCCCGCGACCTGCTGCCCGACACCGTCGAGGGGTTCGACGCCGCGATCGTGTCGCTCGACGTCGAGACCGGCGCGATCCGGGTGATGGTCGGCGGACGCGGGTTCAAGCCGGACGAGCGCGAGCTCAACATGGCGCTCAGTCCCGCGCCAGACCGGATCGAGCATCAAGTTCTTCATCCTCGCCGCCGCGATCCAGGCCGGTGCGCAGGCGGGCGACCAGATCGACGGTCGTCGCGGCTGCGCGCTGCCGAATCCGGCGATCCGAGCGAGCCGATCTTCCAGATCACCGGCGGTGCATCGGGCTTCGTCGGCAACCTCGCGCGACATCACCGCCCGCTCGATCAACTGCGGCTTCGCCCGGCTGTCGCAGATCGTCGGACTCAACCGGGTGGTCGACACGACCTACCGGATGGCCGAGTCGCCGTACCTGTACCGCGGCCAGCCCGAGACCGATCGCGAGCCGATCCAGCCGTTCGCCAGCTACGCGACCGGCGCCAACGAGATGACGCCGCTCGACATGGCGTCGGGCATCCAGACGCTCGCCAACGAGGGTGTGCACAAGGAGCCGTACTACGTCGAGTTCATCGACGACGCCGACGGCAACCGCATGCACACCCACTTCGACCCGGGCACCCAGGTGCTCGATCGTGACGTCGCGCTGCGAGACCGTCGACATCATGAAGGGCACGATCTCGCTACGGCACCGGTCGCCAGCGGGCGCCGCTCGCCGACGGTCGCCCGGCCTTCGGCAAGACCGGCACGCAGCAGGACAACACGAACGCCTGGTTCGTCGGTGGGACGAAGCAGCTGTCCACCGCCGTCTGGGTCGGTGACCCCGACGCCTACACGAACGATGGTCGGCGATCAGGGGCTTCGAGTTCAGCAAGGTGCAGGGCGGCACGTATCCCGCGCTGATCTGGAAGAACTACATGGACGGCGCCCACTTCGGTGTGCCCGCCGAGGACTGGGATGCGCCGCCACCGCCGGAGCGGGCGAACGCCCGACTCGTGCTGCCGGGCAACGAGTGCGAGGTCACCGTGGTCGGCACCGAGGGCGGCGAGCCGATCGTGCCCGAGGATGCCCGAGGCGCCACCTGCCGCAGTCGAGCAGTTCCAGACCGAGCCGCCGCCGCCCGAGGTCCCGGCCGAGCCGGCGCCGGTCGAGACCACGCCGATCGTCGTCATCACCGCCAAGAGCCAGCTCGGGACGACGATCGCACCCGACAATCTCGACCCGAACCATCCGCTGCCGTCGGTCGCGATCGGTCGCAACATCTCGCCCTGCTGATCGGTCGAGGCCGCGGCTGCTGCATCGGCCGGACGGGACTGAACGCAGCTCGGCTGCGGCGTGACATGATGCGGACGATGACCGACGCCGCCGATGCGACCGACACCGCCGCCGACGAGTCGGGCGCACCGGATACCGCTGCGACCCGCCTGCTCGACCTGCAGCGGGTCGACACCGAGGCCGACCAGCTCGACGCACCGCCGGGAGCGGCTGGCCGAGCGCGACCAGCTCGCCGCGGCGTCCGAGCAGCTGCAGCGAGTGGGAGCGTGCGCGCGCCGCGATGCGGGCCCGGATGGACGAGCTGACGGAGATCGATCGAGCAGTCCGAGACCGACGCGGCCGAGATCGCCGGCCACAAGCAACGGCTCGAAGCGCAGCTGAAGACGGTGATCGCACCGCGTGAGGCCGAGGCGTTGATGCACGAGATCGCCACGCTCGACGAGCAGACCGACGCAGCTCGAGACGACCGAGATCGAGGCGCTCGAGGAGCAGTCGACGATCGACGATCAGCTGACCGAGCACCTCCGCTCCGAGGAGGGTCTCCGCGACGCCGTCGGCGTCGGCCGACGACGCGCTCGCAACGCGCGACGTCGGAGATCGATGCCGAACTCGACGCGCTGGCCGCCGACGCGATCCGGACGTCGCGCAGCGCTCGGCGACGCGACGCTGGCCCGGTACGACCGCGTGCGGGCCGTCGTCGGGCGTCGCCGTCGCGCAGCTGGTCGGCCATCGTTGCGAGGGCTGTCACCTCGACCTGTCGGCGGCCGAGGTCGACGACGTCAAGGACGAGGCCGCCGCAGCCGACGGTGTCGCCGACTGCCCCAACTGCGGTCGCATGCTCGTCTTCTGAAGCGGTCGCCGTGTTCTTCTGGTTCATCGCGCACGGCCGTCGTCACGGTCGGGTTCGTGTTCCGCGACCCGACGCTTCGACAACCGGCTGCTGATCGTCGGGTCGGTGCTGCCCGGTCTCGACGTCGTGTTCGGCGGCGCGCGAGCGCTGCACAGCATCACGGTCAGCATCGCGCTGCTGGCCGTGGTGATGCTCGCGACCAAGCGGGGGAGCCGCATCCGCAAGATGTTGCTCGGGCTGCCGATCGGGATGATCCTGCACCTCGTGTTCGACGCGGCGTGGAACGACACCGACACGTTCTGGTGGCCGTTCACCGGGCTGGCGTTCGCCGACGACGGCGTTCCCGATCGTCGACCGCGGGGTCGGTGAGCGTCGTGCTCGAAGTCGTCGGTATCGCGGTCTGCGTGTGGTTGTGGCGGACGAACGGGCTGAGCGACGCGACTCGTCGGCGGCGATTCCTCGCCGACGGTCGGCTTGATCACCACGCCCGAACGCTTCGGGTGAAGACCGACCGGCGGCTCGGGATGTGACACACTCGGCGCCGTGCTGATCTTGTTGCGACACGGCCGAACCGCGGCCAACGAGGCCGGGCTGCTGCAGGGCCGGCTTGAACCAGGATCTCGACGATCGCGGCCGTCGTCAGGCGGAGGCGGCCGCGCGCACCTCGTCCGACATCGACGGCGGGATCGACGTCGTGATCTCGAGCCCGCTCAAACGTGCGCAGCAGACCGCTGCCGCGTTCGGGCTCCCGGTCGAGACCGACGAGCGGTGGATCGAGCTCGTCGTACGGCGTGTACGAGGGCGTACCGCACGCCGACGTGCCGTCCGAGGTGTGGCAGACCTGGCGCAACGACTTCTCCTACGTGCCCGAGGGCGGCGAATCGTTGGCGACGCTCGACCAGCGTGTGCGCGAGCGCGTGTGACGACCTGGTCGAGCGGGCGGCGCACCAGAACGTGCTGGTGGTCAGCCACGTGTCGCCGATGAAGTCGTCGGTCGCGTGGGCGCTCGGCGTCGACATCGGGATCTCGTGGAACTGTCACCTCGATCACGCCAGCATCTGCCGCGTCGAGATCCGTGGCGCCGTCCGATCCTGTCGACCTTCAACGAGACCGTCGAACTCGACGACGACTGACGGCGCTCAAGGTTGCCCGATGGCGGGGTGGTCCCACCAGACAGAGTCACGCCCCACGTCGACCAGACGGTGCATGAGACCGTGTCCTCGTCGCCGTAGCCCCCGGTGCACGCGGGGTATCGACCACTCATCTCCAGCGAGAACTGGGTCACGCTCCCGCCTTCGACGACGAAGTCCACTCTTTGTCGCCCACCTCGACGTCGCATAGCGCGCCCGGGTCGTCGTGCGGAAACGGCATCGCAGGGGTCGAACGGCACCGTCGGATCTCGATCGGACTTCAGCGAGCGGCAGCATCAGCGCCCAGGTACCACTCCGGTCAGCACCACGGGGGTGCTCCAGTAACGGCGGGATCGACCGACCATGCTGCCGGGCCTGCGAGGGGATCAGCCGTGGTCGGCGACACCGCCGTAGGACGCGGCGACGCCGCGGCTCGCCCCACGGTTGGCGACGGCATCGCCGAGATCAAGGACGAAGTCGTCGGCGACCTGAGCGTGGCCCGGGGACACCATCAGGTGGAGGCCGCCCTGTTGACGATCGAGGTGCCACCCCTTGTCGTCCATCCGATCGCCGATGGCGCCGGTGGCGTCGGATCCTGCTCTGGAGGAGAACTCGAAGAGGGACAGGTCGGGGGCGCCCGAGATCTCCAGCTCGTCGATGGCCCGCACCCCGGCGAGGAACGTCTCGGTGGCCGCCTTCACCGTGCGAGCCTTGGCCAGGTAGCCGTCTCGCCCCAAGTGCTGCATGGTCGCCCACGCCGCCGCGATCGGGGCCGCCGGCCGTGTGCCTGCGGTGGTGGCCGATCCGTACAACCCGCCGGGCCAGCCGTCGAACAGGAAGTGCTGCCGACGCTTCATGGCCACGTCGCGGTAGACGATCACCGAAGCACCCTTGAAGCAGTAGCCGTACTTGTGGATGTCAGCCGAGATCGAGCTGACCCCGTCGACGGCGAAGTTCCAGGCCGGTACCGGTTCGCCGATCGCCTCCCAAAACGGAAGCAGCCAGCCGCCGAGGCAGGCGTCGACGTGACAGAGGATGCCGTGGTCGAGGGCGACCTGGGCGATGTCGGTGATGGGATCGATGGTGCCGTACGGGTAGCAGGGCGCCGACCCGACGATGAGGGCGGTGCGCTCGCCGACCTGGGCGGCCATGGCCTGCGCGTCGGCCCGCAGATCGGCTCCCACCGGCACCCTGACCTCCTCGAGGCCGAGGTAGTGGGCTGCCTTGGTGAAGGCGGGGTGCGCGGTGCCGGGCAGTACCACTTGTGGGTGGTCGATGCCCCGGTCCCGAGCGTGCTCGCGGGCGGTATACACCGCCAGGAAGATGCTCTCGGTCCCGCCCGAGGACATGGTGCCGGCCTCGGGGTCGGTGCCGAACAGCTCGGCGGCCACGGCCACGACCTCTTGCTCCATTCGCAGCAGGCTGGGGTACACGAACGGGTTCAGTGCGTTCTCGTGCAGGAACCGGTCGGCGACGTCGTGCTGGAGCGACTCCAACACCGGGTCGTCGGCGTTGTACACCAGGCTGAAGGCCCGGCCGCTCTTCCAGTCGATGTCGCCCGTCTGCCACTCGGCCAGCAGGCTTCGCAGTTCGTCGGGATCGCGGCCGGTGTCGGGCAGGGCGGAGCTCATGGCCGGAGCGTAGGCCGTGGTCCGCTCGGTCGCCCTGCGAGTGCGGGTGCGCCGGTCAGAGTTCGAAGAAGTGGGACCGCGCACGATCGCCAGATCCGCTGGCCGGTGATGCGCTTCGAAGACCCGCGCCGCTTCGAGCTGCAGCGACAACGCCAACTCGAATTGATCATCGACACGGGCGGTGATGACGGCCGGGGCCGGACCTCTGCGGTGAGGGCGGGTTGGTGGGGTGATGGCGGGTTGGAGGCGCGTGCTTGTGACCATTGCCTCTAGGTCGACGCTGAGGCTCTCAGAATGCTGGCTGGCATGGGCACACCCGGGATTTCGGGACGCCGGTCTGCGCTTTCGGGATCGCTGTGGCGGTCGCGGTGGGCTGCGGTTGGTGCGGCGGTTGCGGTGACGTTGGGGGCTGGGTCGATGGTGGCGGTGGATGCGGTGTCGTCGGAGCCGTCGTCGTTCGTGTCGGTGTCTCCGACGCGGATCTTGGATACCCGTACCGATGTGGGGTTGGCGGGTCCGTTCGTGTCTGGTGTCGCGCAGAAGTTGCAGGTGACGGGGACGGTGCCGACGCAGCCTCCGGGCGGGGCTGCTGCGGTCGACCCAGCAGGTGGTGCCGTCGACGGCGACGTCGGCGGTGTTCAACGTGACGGTGGTGCGACCGGCGACGAAGGGGTTCTTGTCGATTCGTCCGGGTGACGCGACCGGGGCTCCGGCGACGTCGAACATCAACTGGGCGGCGGGTGGCGCGAACGTTGCGAATTCGGTGACGGTGCAGCTTCCGGCGTCGGGGCAGGTCGACATTTTCGTGAATGGCACGGTCGGTCACGTGTTGGTCGATGTTGCGGGCTACAACATCCCAGCTGCTGCGGGTCCGGCCGGGCCCCCGGGTGCTGACGGTGCACAGGGTGCGCCCGGTGTGGCGGGGCCGGCGGGGCCGGCGGGGCTGGTGAACCGGATCAGCGATGATCAGATCGCGTTGTTGCAGTGGTATCAGGACCCGGGTGCGGCTGCGACCTACCCGACCGGTGACGGCCCGTTGGGGGTGGCGTTCGACGGCACCAACATCTGGATCGCCAACGCCAGCTCGGACACGGTGTCGAAGATGAACCCCGCCGATGGCACCAGGGTCGACTACCCGACCGGTGACGGCCCGGTGGGGGTGGCGTTCGATGGCACCAGCATCTGGATCACCAACTACAACTCGGGCACGGTGTCGAAGATGAACCCCGCGGATGGGACCAAGGTCGACTACCCGACCGGTGACCGCCCGCGGGGGGTGGCGTTCGATGGCACCAGCATCTGGATCGCCAACTTCATCGCGGACACGGTGTCGAAGATGAACCCCGCCAACGGGACCAAAGTCGACTACCCCACCGGTGACGGCCCGGCGGGGGTGGCGTTCGACGGCACCAACATCTGGATCACCAACAACGAACGCGGACACGGTGTCGAAGCTCAACCCGGGCTGACCACAGCAATACCAACCCACCAATCAACACAGGTCGAGAGACACATCCAGTCAGCGAACTGATCCAGCCCGGCCGAGCGGGCTCTCCCACGACATCTCGCGAGTCGTCCCCAGGATCGAAATCAACCCACCTCAACCGGGACACCCCCGAGTATTCGAAGCGCCGGCTTGAATGGGCGGCATCGATGACTCCTCGTTCTCTCGGAGACCCTCGACGTCCATACGCACTTCGCATCTCCCCTGGTCAGGGGTGGTGGCAATGGTGAGGTGGCCTGTAAGCGGGGTTCTGTAGGAGCTTGCGCTCCCGGTGGCCATCCATCTGTGCGGTCTACCCGGAAGAAACGGACGGGCCGCCCATCTTCCTGCTCGACCTTGCTCCGGGTGGGGTTTACCGAGCCGACGCCGTCACCGACGTCGCTGGTGCGCTCTTACCGCACCGTTTCACCATCACCTGTGACATGCCAGGCATGCCCATCGGCTGTCTCTCTCTGTTGCACGTCCGTCAGGTCACCCCGACCTGGCTCTCGCCAGCACCCTGCCCGGTGGAGCCCCGACTTTCCTCGACACGCATCAGCGTGCCGCGGCCACCCGGTCACCTCACCATTGCAGGTAGTGAGCCTACGGCGTCGACCCGGTCAGGCGTCGCAGACGAGTTCGTTGTAGATGAGGCTGTTCGCAGCCGGCGTTTGGAGAATCACGCTTTCCCGTACGGAGTTCAGGTCGCCCGGACCTGCCTTGATCTCGATCTGTGTGGTCTGGCCGAATGTCGAATCGACGGCGAACTGGCGGAACTGGCTGCGTTCGGTGAGCGGGACTTCCTCGCCGAACACCGCCGGAGAGATGTATGCAGCATCGCCGCCGTGTGCGATCGCGAGCACGCTGCTGTGGCGGGCCTCGAGCGTCGCTGCTTCGAGGTGTGCGGTGCGAGCTTCGGGGCTCGACGTTGCGACAACGAGTTCCTGGTGTGATGCGGCGGCGAGGTTCTCGAGGGCGATGGCAAAGGTCATCACGTCGTCGGCGGCGGCACCGTCGAGACGCTCGAACTCGATCGCGTCACCTGCGGACAGATCGTCGGTCGAGCTGATCAACGTGAGATCGCCCTGCATGGTCGTGACGACCGGAGCGATCGGGAGTTGCTCGTTGAGCACCTGGACCATGCTGGTGTCGTCGAGCACCGCGCCGACCACGTTCGACTGGATCAGCTCGAACGTCGGCTCGACGACGCGTTCCATCAGCCAAGGATTCGGGCAGGTCCACGCCTCACCGCCGGCGGCCACGGTGAGCTCGTCCATGACATCTGCGACCTCGCCGTGGTCCTCGATCAGCCGTTCGACGAGCGTGACTGCGTCGGCATCGAGGATTCCGAGATCGAGCACGGTCTCGTACACGGCGATCGCCGTGTACTCGAGCGACGAAGCGGTGCGAAGCAGCACTGCATCGTCGACCGGATAGTCGGGGAGTGCCGTCGGTACCGGGGCGTTGCCGACGCGACCCGGAGCGTCGTCTCCTTCGCGGTCCTGACCGCATGCTGCAACGAGCGCGCCCAGCGTCACGCTGAGTCCGCCGATCTTGAGCGCATCTCGGCGCGATCGAGGTGAGGTGAGTTCGAACGGCATCAAGCGTCGCTTCCGGTGAGGTCGAGGGCGGGCTGGTCGTTGCCGAAGAGCACGTCGAGATCGTCGACACCGAGCAGGTCGGCGAACACGGTGGCATGGCGGGCCTCGACGACGGCGATCGAGGCGGTGAGCGAAATCGCGTTCGTGCTCTCCCAGTCGTCGATGAGTGATGTGTAGGTCGAAACCGCCGTTTGCTCGAGTGCATGTGCTGCCGCGAACAGTTCATCATCGGTTCCGGTGAAAGCGTCGAGGTTGTCGGCGACGACATCTTCGTTCGTCCTGTCGGCGGACAGCCCGGTCGCACCGGACATGGCCTGGGCGTATGCCTGGTGGTTGTCGACCATTGCCTCGATCACGATCGCGAGATCGTCGGAGCGGCCCTCGAGTGCAGCCTGATAGAGCTCCTTCGCCGCGAGTTCGAGTGCCATGAGCTGGAAGAGGAGTACCTTGTCGGATTCGGTCGGGACACCTGGACGTTCGTCCGGGCCCGCTGCGGTCACGAACGCGGATCGGTCGATGACGAGCGCAGCCGCAAGTCCGGCAACGCCGACAGCACCGACACGGGAGACGAGGCTCCGTCGCGACAACGAGGTGTCGGTGGCGGGCTCAGCGGTTTCGAGATCCACGGGGGATGGGTCCTTTCGGGTCATGCGACTGCAGCCTTCCAGCCGGGAAGGCACCGGGGCGATTCTAGGGCGCGGAGCGTGTTCAACACCGGATTCGTCCCCTCGTGATCAGAAGTCGAGCGCGGACAGCTCGGGGTACCCCGAGCGCGCCCATCCGGATTGATCGATCGATCATCGCCGTGACCTCGGCACGAAACCCTTGGCTTGCATCCGACTGCCCAGGAAGCCGCCGACAATCCCGGCGAACGAGACGATCGACAGGGTGAAGAAGACGCCGAACCAGTTGACTTCTCTGCCGGTCACGAGTCTGAGGAGGACGAACATCGCTTGGGCCGCGACGTAGGTTCCGACCGCCGTGACCAGTGCGTGGCTCAGCGGTGTGCCGCAGCGTTGCGCCCATGCCGCGCTGCCGGATCCGACGATGAAGCCGGTCACGGCACCGAAGAACGAGATCACTCGGGCGCCGTCGGACGCCAGGCCCAACAGCGTGAACGGAATGGCCAGAACGAGGCAGATCAGCGCACCCGATCGGAGCGCGTCGAGGTCCCAACGCCCAGCCGTCACCGCCTCGATCCTGGTCGCCGTGTCGTCGTCGGACATCGGGCAGCATCGTGTCACGCAGCGTTCGGTGATGCGTAATCTGCATGTGTTGGAGATTGCGGACTGATCTGGCTACGTTCGGCTTCGTGGAGTCGCCAACGAAGCTCGTCGGTGCCTTCGGGGCTCGAGGACTCGAGGTGACCCCGCTACGAGTACACCCAGATGTACCCCGGTTTCGCCAAGACCGCCCGCGAGGAGGGCTTCGACGAGATCGCCGACTGGTTCGAGACCCTGGCCCGGGCCGAAAGAGCCACGCCGGCAAGTTCACCGAGGGCCTCGCGGCGCTGTGATCTCGCTTCGCTGAGATGCCGCGATCTCGCTTCGCACGCCAGCCGGGGTGCTTATTGCGCACCGGCCGTCGAGCGATCGGACGTGTCCCCGTTCGCAACTGGAGGCAACGATGACGACCACATATGACCCGAAGCATCCGCTGTACACGGACGAAGCCGATGTCCGTGAGGAATTGACGCGGGTTTTCGATCTGTGCCATGGATGCCGGCTGTGCTTCAAGTTCTGCACTTCGTTCCCGACCCTGTTCGAGATGATCGACCAGCACGACGACCAGGACGCAGGGCTGATGACACCTGCGCAGCAGGACCAGGTCGTCGACGAGTGCTTCCAGTGCAAGCTCTGCTACGTCAACTGTCCGTACATTCCCGCGCTCCACGAGTGGAACCTCGACTTCCCGCGGCTGATGCTGCGGGCCGACGCCATGATGTACGAGAACGGCCACAAGTCTGCTCGTTCGAAGGCGACGACCAACGTGATGGGTCGGACCGACCTGCTCGGCAAGCTGGCCACGACCGCCGCGCCGTTGGCGAACTGGATCGTCGGGGCCAAACCTGAATCGACGATTCGCAAGCTCAACACAAAGGTCACGGGGGTGTCGGCGGTTCGACTGCTCCCGCCCTACGCGAAACAACGCTTCTCGACGTGGTTCAAGCAGCGGCCCACGGTCAAGCTCGGGAAGAAGCAGGGTTCGGTCACCGTGTTCCCGACGTGCCTCGTCGAATACCAGGAGACCGACATCGGCAAGGACCTCGTGAAGGTCTACGAACGCAACGGCATCGAGTGCAACAACTCCGACGCCGGTTGCTGCGGTGCCCCCTGGCTGCACTCGGGTGACGTGAAGCAGTTCACCAAGATCGCGAAGAAGAACGTCAAGACGCTCGCCGCGGAGGTGCGCAACGGCACCGATGTCGTCGTGCCGCAACCCACATGCAGCTACGTCATCAAGAAGGACTACGTCGACTACGTGGGCGGCTCGGACGCAGAGTTGGTCTCCGAGCACACGTATGACGCCGCCGAGTACCTGATGAAGGTGCACAGGGCCGACGACACGGTGCTCGACACCGACTTCTCGGGCGACACCCACCAGAAGATCACGTACCACACGCCGTGCCATCTCCGGGCCCAGAACATCGGCTTCAAGAGCCGTGACCTGATGAAGCTCACCGGCGCCAAGGTCAAGCTCGTGCAGCAGTGCTCGGGCATCGACGGCATGTGGGGTTTCCGTGACGGCAACGAGGACATCTCGGTGCCGATCGCCGAAGAAACTCGGCGAGCAGATCGAGCAAGCCGATGGGGACGTGGTCGCCGGCGACTGCCATCTCGCCAACACGGCGATCGTCGAACAGACCGGTCAGACCGCGGCGCACCCGCTGCAGGTTCTCGCTCGGGCGTACGGCATTCCCGAAGAGAAGTGACACTCGGCCGATCGCGCCACTCAGATCGCCCAACCCCACTCGCGACGAGCTGTTGGGGGACCTCAGCGACTGACGAATCCGGCCGCACGCTGCGAGTGGCCGACAATCTTTACTGGCGCGCGGTACCGCGCGGGCTCTAGATTCTTCTGGGGTGAACGGCGGGGGATGCCGTCCAACCGCTGACAGGGCCAGGGGGTCGCGAACGTGTCAATTCATCAGATCAACCCAGATGCGCCGAAATGGTGGGACCTCGGCGCATGCCGCGGGCTCGACGCAGCCATCTTCTACCCTGAAGACGAAGCCGAGGCGCAGGCAGCCAAGAGTGTCTGTGACAGCTGCGCAGTCAAGCAGGCGTGCCTCGATCACGCGCTCAGCTTCCGCGAGAAGGCCGGCGTATGGGGCGGCGCGACCGAGCGCGACCGTCGGCGCATCATCCGTCAGCGACGACGCAAGGACTGACGTCGGCCTCATCCACCTCGCCGTCGGGCCGGCGCCCGCCTAGTCTCGCCAACCATGTCTGCGCTCGCGCCACACGGCGGCTGGTCCGGTGTCATCAACACGCTCATCTCGGGGCGCGACATCTCGGCCGACGCGGCTGGTGCCGCGCTCGCCGAGATCCTGTTGGGTGACGCCACGCCGGCGCAGATCGCCGGGTTCGTCGTCGCGCTGCGGGCCAAGGGTGAGTCGATCGACGAACTCGATGGACTGCTGTCCGCGGCGATGGCCGAAGCGAAGATCGTTCCTTTGACCGACGAGGAGCGAGCCGGGTCCGTCGACATCGTCGGAACCGGTGGCGACGGATCGAATTCGGTGAACGTGTCGACGATGGCCGCCCTCGTCACCGCGGCCGCAGGTGCGCCGGTGTGCAAGCACGGGAACCGCTCGGCCTCGTCGAAGACCGGCGCCGCCGATGTGCTCGAGGCGCTCGGCGTCGCGATCGAGCAGACGCCCGAGGGCGTGGCGGCGTGTGTGCGCGGTGCAGGAATCGGCTTCTGTTTCGCTCCCGCTTTCCATCCTGCGTTCAGATATGCCGGGGCACCCCGCCGTGAGATGGGCGTGCCCGACGGTGTTCAACCTGATCGGACCGATGGCCAATCCGGGGCGAGTCCGCAACCAACTGATCGGCGTCGCCGATCCGGCGTATGCCACCCCGATGCTCGGAGCGCTCGAACGGCAGGGAGTGCAGCGGGCCTGGGTGGTGTACGGCGCCGGTCTCGACGAACTGACGACCACCGGCGTGTCGAACGTGTGGGCCTTGACCGACGGCGCGATCGTCGAATTCACCGTCGACCCGGCGGCACACGGGCTGGCACCTGCGACCGCTGACGACCTGCGCGGGGGTGAACCTGCAGGAAAACGCTGAGGCCGTCCACCGTGTCCTCGCCGGTGAGACCGGACCGCACCGTGACGTCGTCGTGCTCAACGCCGGCGCGGCCCTGGTCGTCGCCGGTCAGGCCGACGATCTCGACGGCCGGTCTCGATCTCGCCGGCGCGGCGATCGACGACGGACGCGCGTCGCAGACGCTGGCCGACTTCGTCCGCGTCTCGCAGGCCCAGGTCGCCAGGTGACCGAGGCGGCCGTTCGAACGCCCGCCTCGTCAGCGAACCTGGGCGCCGGGTTCGACGTGTTCGGCATGGCGGTCGAGCTCTACGCTGATATCGGCACGGGCGCTGCCCCTGACGGCGCCGAGCAGCTCGACGAACACCATCCGGGTCGCGCCGCCTTCGAACGCCTCGGCGGCACAGGGCCCATCTGGATGCACTGCAACATCCCGATGGCCCGTGGTCTCGGGTTCAGCGGCGCCGTGCGCGTGGGAGCGGCGGCTCTCGCGGTCGTTCAGGGCGGTGGAGCGATCAGCGGCCGCGCCGACGAGATCCTGCAGGTGACGACCGAACTCGAAGGCCACGGTGACAACGTCAGCGCATCACTGCACGGCGGCATCGTGGCGTTCGTCGATGCGCGGGCGATCCCGTTCCGGCTTGGGCCGGTGTTGTCCGCAGCGTCGTTCGTCGCGTGGGTGCCGGACGTGACCACCTCGACCAACGCATCGCGTCGCACGCTGCCCGAGACCGTTGCTCGCAAGGACGCCGTCCACAACATCGGCCGGTCCACACAATTCGCCCTGGCGTTCGCCCACGACGACCCCGAGCTGTTGCGCGGTGCGGCCGACGATCGTCTGCACCAGGCTCGACGCGGCTCCCGATGGTGCCGGGTGCAGCGGACGCAATCGAAGCCGGTGTGGCTGCAGGATCCTGGTGCGCGTGGCTCAGCGGGAGTGGTCCGACCGTCGGGATGCTCTGTGATGCCGCAGCGGCCGAAGCAGTCGCCGCTTCGCTGCCGGCGAACGGTCACACGAAGATCCTGGCGATCGACACCCTCGGCGCCCACCTGCTCTGACCGGTGGGTGGGCCGGTGGGCCGGCGAGTCCGTCGGCCGCCCGACGGGCCGCGGGATCGGCTCGCAGGTTCGAGGGTGTGGCCGTCGTTGCGCCATGAGGCTCACGCAGCGCGCTCGAGCGGTGGGATCGCGTCGGTCTGCGGGATCGGGAACGCCCACACGCCGTCACACGAGACCGTGAGACGGTGCGCGTGTTTGTCGAAGAACTTCGCGAGGCACAGCGCCTCGTCGGCGTGCTCGCGTGGGGGCGGACGACCGATCTCGACGGTTCCGAGAGCTGAGACGGGGAGTGCGGCGGTCAGGGTCGCGGTGGTGTGTGTGTCGACGAGCGCACCGTCGGCGACGATCCAGGTGGTGTCGCCGGTGGTGATCTCGGCGCGGCCGAGCACGCCCAGGGCGGCGAACAGTTGCGTTCGGCGGACGGCGCCGAGCAGTGCCGACAGCCGATCACGGCTCATGGCAGCCTCCTCGAAGCGTTGTTGGCCGGCGAGCATGGTCATCCGTTCGCGCAAGCGCTCGACCACGAAGCTCGGATCGCCTTCCATCGCCCGCACGGCGAGGGTGACCGAGGCCGCGTAGTCGGTCGGGTCGGCGGTGCCCGAACAGGGGCAGTGGGCCACGCCGAGTTGGGCGGCGCTACAGATCGGCGCGTCGTCGGGTGCGGTGTAGTTGCGCCCGAGGCGTTGGGTGCAACGGCGGAGTGGGAGCGCGGTCTGGAGGGCTTCGACGACGAGTGTCGCCATCGTTCGTGACGGCAGCGGCCCGAGATGCACGCCCTTGCCGGCCGGGTTCTTCACGATCGACAGGCGTGGCCACGCCGTGTCGGTGTCGAGCTTGACGTAGCAGTACTTGACCGCACGTGTGCCGCGCCGGTTGTAGCGGGGGAGCATGCGCCCGATGAAGCGGGTCTCCACGATCTCGGCGGTGAGTGGATCGGGCAGCTCGACGTGCGTGATCGCCTGGGTCTCGCGCAGCATCGGGCCGATCTTGCGACGGTCGTCGCTGCCGAAGTAGCTGCGAACCCGTTGGCGCAGGTTGGTGGCCTTGCCGATGTAGAGGACCGAGTCGCCGTGTCCGCGGAACATGTAGACGCCGGGCGTGCGGGGCAGCGCGGCGGTCAGCTTGAGCTTCGGCGCCATCGGGTGCCCACCGATCTTCGCCAGCGAGACGAGGTCGTCGAGGCCGAGGACACCGAGCCCCGACGCGCGCTCGATGAGGAGGTGCAACAGGTCGGTGGTCGCCAAGGCGTCGTCGAGTGCGCGGTGGCTCGGCTGGTGATCGAGGCGCAGCCGCGAGGCCAGAGTCGACAGCTTGCAGTTCGGGACCTCGTCGCGGACGAGCCGGCGGGCGAGGTGGACCGTGTCGACGATCGTGCCGTTCCAGTTCGGCCGTTCGGCCCGGGCGAGGGCAGCGCGGATGAAGCCGACGTCGAAACTGGCGTTGTGCGCAACGAGCACCGCATCGCCGAGGAAGCTGAGCAGCGACGGGAGCACGGCCTCGATTCGGGGTGCCGGGGCGACGAGCGCGTCGGTCAGACCGGTGAGCACCGTGATCTGCGGCGGGATCGCCCGGCCCGGATTCACGAGCGTTTGAAACGTGCCCAGGCACTCACCACCACGTACCTTCACCACACCGACCTCGGTGATCATGTCGTCGGTGCGGTTGCCGCCGGTGGTCTCGAGGTCGAGGACACAGAAGGTGACATCGCTGAGCGGCGTTCCCAACTCGTCGAACGAACGTTGCGTCTCTGCCCCGTGAGCGGCCCCAACTCGCATCTCCACGAGTGAACACGAACACATGTACCCGTGTCAAGCGAGACTACAGGTCGAAGCGGATAGGTTCAAGGAGATGACGACGATCGAGCACCGCCAGTTGCGGTCGGCGCTCGAATTCGCGGTGCTGATCGCCGCGGAGGGCCAGAAGCGTCGTCCGCCGCTCCCGTTCCCGAAGGAACTCAAACCGTTCCTCGGCGGGCAACGCCTCTCGGGAACGGCACTCGGACGCGTGCGTCGGGCCGTCGAGGGCGACGCGACCTTCCGCGCCGCGATCTCGGCGGGCGCTCTGCCCGAGTTGGTCGACGAGGTCGGCCGGTTGTGGCTTGCGGGTGCAGAGGGATGGGAATCGGCGGCTGCCGAACTCATCGAGCAACGCGAGGCCGAGGCGGCGTCGATTGACCTGCGCCGGGATCTCAAGCGTGCGGAGAAGCGCCGGGTCGCGGCAGAGCAGGCGGCGGCTCGGATCCAGGTCGAACTGCTGCACCGCGACGCGACCATCGCCGAACAGGCCACCGAGCTGGACGACCTCCGCGCCGAGGTCTCCAAGGCGCGAGAAGAGGTCGACGAGACCAGGGCGGAGTTGATCGACACCCGCAACGAGATCCGCCACGCCCGCGATCGTGAGGCTGCTGCGCTGGCGCGAGCCGAAGTCGCCGCGTCGGCGCTCGAGGCTGCCTCGACTGCGGTCGCTCCATCGAGCGACGATGCGGGTCTCGCGGATCGCCGGAGGGCCTCCGAGGAGCGACGCCGCCTCAGTGAGGCGGTCGAAGCGTCGCGCACGTTCATCGAACACCTGGAATCGCTCCTCGCCGATGACGACGCAACGCCGTCGGCAGCAGGGGCGGAGCGGGTTCGCCGAACCTCCATTCCGCTGCCCGGTGGGGTGATCTCCACGTCGGCGGTCGCCGCGCGACACCTCGTCGCCGCGGGCGCCCCGATCCTCGTCGACGGCTACAACGTCGCCAAGCTGGCGTGGCCCGACAGCGCGCTCGAACACCAACGCACCGCGCTGATCGAGCGAACGGAGAACCTCGCTCGGCGTCACGGTGCCGAGATCACCATCGTGTTCGACGGCGACTCGATCGTCGGCGCCCATGCGCCGGGTCGCCGCCACGTTCGGGTTGCCTTCTCCCCGGAAGGGGTGACCGCCGACGACGTGATCCGCTCCGAGGTGGCGCACCTTCCCGCCGAGCGCTCCGTGGTGGTCGTCACCAACGATCGCGAGATCGTCGACGACGTGAAGGCGCTCGGGGCCAACGTGATCCCCAGCAACGCGTTCATCGCGGTCCTCTGATCGTCCCGGCACGCCCGCTCCCGTCTGCTCCCGCTCCCGCTCCCGCCCGCTCGTTTGTGTGACCCAAGGTGACGTCGAGCGTCGGTTTCGGTCACACAAACGGCCGCGGGCTCTCGCTGCGAGCGGGGGCCTGGGTCGAAACGGGGCGGTTGTCGGCGGTCGTGGAGGCGGTAGGATTCGGGTTCGCCATTCCGGGATAGCTCAGCTGGCAGAGCAATTGACTGTTAATCAATGGGTCGCAGGTTCGAGCCCTGCTCCCGGAGCTCGAAGACTCACCGTCCACGCGGTGGGTCTTCGTCGTTTTCGCCGGGCTGGGCCTCCGATCGCGCGATCGGACCCGCCGGTGTGCGGCGTCAGTGCCTGCGGTCCTCGATCGTCCCGACCAGCTCTTCAACGGCGTCTTCGATCGTGGCGATGCCCATCGTGTGGCCGTCGGCGTCGACGACGACTGCCATGTGCACGCCTGACGACTGCATCGACCGAAGGAGGTCGATCACCGAGATCTCGGGACGGACCGTGAGGGGTTGTTGGGTCAGCTGAGCAACCTCGAAGTGCTGTTCTGCGGCTGCGGGGTCGGCGAGGTCGCGGAGCCGGACGAACCCGACGATGTGATCAAGGCTTCCGCGGAAGACGGGGATGCGGCGATGGCCGGCGGCGATCGCAATTCGGAGCGCAACATCGATCGGTGTGTCGTGTGGGACCGCACAGATGTCGTCGCGGAGCACGATGATCTCGCCTGTGTGGCGATCACCGATGGTGAAGGAGCGTTCGATCAATTCCGCGTCGGATTCCTCGATGCGCCCAGCATTCGCAGCCTCGTCGGCGAGGTGGAGTAGCTCCTCCTCGCTGATCGCGGTGACCGTGTCCGTCGTTCCTGCCGGGGACTGTTTGTTCGCGACGAAGACGAGCACTGACACGAACGGTCTGAGGATCACGCTCATCCAGCGCGTGACTCCTGAGAGACGTCGTGCAATCTTGAGCGGCTGACGGATGGCGAGCGTCTTGGGGATGGCTTCGCCGTAGACGAACAGCAAGATGGTGACGGTCACCGTGGCGATGGTGATCCCGGTGCCACCGAACCAACGTCGCGCCAGTACGCCTGCGATCGTGGTAGCGGTCACCTGGCCGAGGAGCACCGCAAGGAGTACGGCGTTCATGACCCGTGGCAGATCGTCGAGGAGTTGTAGCAGACGTGCGGCAGCCCGGTCCCCGGCGACGGCCTCGACGGCGACTTCGGATCTCCGCAGATGCAGCAGCGAGGCCTCGATGAGTGCCAGCACGAACAGCGCGACGACGAGCGCGATGAACACGACGGCGAGAACAAGGTTGATGTTCACGACATCGGTTTCCGACCTCGGATGGGCCGATAGCGCCAGGTGTGCGACATGAGCTGCTCCCGAGCATGCGGCCAGCGGCGGCCCGGTGAGAAGTGGCGAAGGTCCTCTCGTCCTGGAGAACGTGTGGGGCGGGCGGGACTTGAACCCACGACCGAGCGATTATGAGTCGCCTGCTCTAACCAACTGAGCTACCACCCCGGGTCTGGGTCGTGACCGGATTCAGGCGTCGGCTTGCTCGATGGCATCGAGGAAGGCATTGACGTCGCCCTCTTCGCCGCCGACGAGCCAGATCGACACTTCGCCGTCTTCGATCTCCGCGCCGTCGTCGTCCTCGGAGTCCTGCCAGGGGAGCACCCCGTCGACGAAGTAGCGGTCGACTGTGATGTCCTCGCTCTCACCCTCCACCGGGGCGATGATCGCCAGTTCGACCTCGGCGTCCGGTGGCTGGTCGCTGAGGATGTCGATCAGTTCGTGCACGCGCATGGTGGGTTCTCCAGGGGTGGTGGGTCGAGTGGGGCGATCACAGGTCGTCGAGCCAGGCGGGCGCTCGGTCGAGCAGGTAGAGGCTGACGTGCTTGCACCGTTCGAGCGCGACGCCGATCGCGTCGTCGTTGGTCAGGTACACGTCGGCCAGGTCGACGGTCATCTTGGCGACGATCGACAGGCTGCGCTCAGGCGCGTCGGTGACGCTCGGGAACGAGTCGATAGCGGAGACCTCGACCGGCAGGTCGATCCCGCCGATTCCGGCGAGGTCGGTGGCGAGCACCAACAGATCCGGAGGTTCGGGCAGTGGGGGGAGTGTCCAGGTGAACAGGATCGTGAACGTGAAACCGGTCGGTGGCCCGTCGTCGATCTCTTCGAGGCGGATCACCTCGTCTTCGAACCCGAGCATCGCACGCGGGTCGACGTCGAGGGAGAGATGGAGGTCGATCGGCCCAGAACAAGCTTCCTCGGGATGGAGGTCGACCTCCCACAGTTGGCGAAGGGAGTAGGTCTCGACGAAGTGTCGTTCGTCGTGGACGTGGAATCCGTGGTCGATCGCCTGACTCTTCACGTCGGCGACAAATCCCGCTACGTCGATGACTGCCATCGATGCGGACACTACCGTCCCGAGGCGTGGAGCGAGCCAACGATGCACCGACATCGCATGACGCGGCGATGATCGACCCGTCGGACAGCCAGAGTGTACTGGCGTTGTTCGGTGCGATCTGCGACCGGACGACGGCGATCCTCGCGGCGAACGGCGACTGGACTGCGTCGGGGGAGCGCGAGGGTCAGTATGCGGTCGACGTCGAGATCGACGCGGCATGTCTCGTGCTGCTCCACGGCGCGGGCCTCGCTGCGTTGTCCGAGGAGAGCGGCCGGACCGCACCGAGCGGTGGCGACGCGTCACGGCACATCGTGGTCGTCGACCCGCTCGACGGTTCGACGAACGCAGCGCTGGGACTGCCGTGGTGTGCGACCGCGTTGTGTCTGGTCAGCGATGGTGTTCCGACGGTCGCAATGGTGGCGAACCTGCGCACCGGTACCCGTTACACGGCCGTGCGGGGTGAGGGTGCGCGACGCGACGGCCGACCGATCTCGGTGGGTGCGAAGCGGAGCCTGGCCAATGCGATCGTGGCCGTCAACGCCCGCCCGCCGGTCAAGTTTCGCCCCGCTCAGTACCGGTCGATGGGTTCCACAGCCCTCGACATCGTCTCGGTCGCCGACGGCAAGGGTTTCGACGGATCGGTCGACTTCGACGACGACCGGATCGGCGTGTGGGACTACCTGGCCTCCGTCACGATCCTCACCGAGGCCGGCGGCGTGGCGGCCGATGCGCTGGGCCGTGAGCTCGTCACGCTCGATCACACCGCGCGCCGTCGCCCGGTGACCGCTGCGTCTGCGGCGTTGCTCGGGGAGCTGCTGGCGGCCTGCTCGGTGGCGAAGCCCTGACCGACGTCGCGCACCCGCGTCCACCCGCCGAGCGTCTCCACGACGCCCGCCATGCCCCGGCGGCGCACTGAGCGAGCGATCGTTGCCTCCGGGTCGTGTTCTCGACGCGGCCTCTGGTACGTCATGGGGATGGAACCCGCACCTGACACCACACCTGACGCCACGCCTGAGAGCACATCTGTCCGCCGTCGGCGTGGCCGCCCGGTCCTGGTCGGCCTCACCGCCGTTGCCATGGCCGTCGGCACCATCGTCGCCGCCAACGCCGCCGGCGCTGACAGTCCGGCGGATGACTCCGTCAATCGCAGGGGGAGCGCGAGCGCCAACTTCGTGACGGCGGGCGCGACCTTCGTCCCGGTCACCCCGTACCGTGCCTTCGACAGCCGCTCCACGAACATCTGCAGCGGTGCGCCCGGTCCGTTCGGTCCCAACGCGGCGTACGTCATCGATGTCGCCGTCGACCAGAACGATGCATGCAACGTCAAGATCCCGACCGAAAACCTCGTCGCGGTCACCTACAACCTGACCGTGGTGAACACGGTCGGCCGCGGCTTCCTGTCCGTGGCTCCGACGGGGGCGGCGGCCGGCGGCACCTCCGCCGTCAACTGGACTCAGACGGGACAGATCGTGCCAAACGGCGGTGTCGTCGGTGTGGGAGAAGCGTTCGAGGCCGGGCCGGGGTTCATCGTCGTCGAAACCGGGCCGAACGGGTCGACCAACTACTTCATCGACATCACCGGCTACTACATCCGGTAGCAGTGAACGGCGAGGCCGACGGCTCGGGGCGCCAAGCGCCGGCCAGGTCTCCGCCGTGCGCCGGTGTCGTTTCAGGTATCGCCGGGCGTGGTCGCGGGTCTTCAGGTGCCTGAGTCGAGCGGGGCGAACAGGTCGACGCTGTTGCCGTCCGGATCGTGGACGGTGGCGTAGCGCTGCCCCCAGAATGCATCCCACGGTGCGAGATGGCTGTGGTGACCAGCGGCGACGAGGCGGTCGTGCGTGGCGTCGACCGCTGCGGGCGAGTCGCACAGGAATGCGAGCGCGATCCTGGGCGAGCCGGTAGGAGCGGTCCACGAGTCGTCGAACTTCGTGATGGTCGACACCGGATCCCAGGCCAGACGCAGACCGTTCGGGAGCGTGATCTCGACGTGCTGTTCGTTCTCGGCTCCAACGGGGATGTCGAGTCCGACGAGCCGGTAGAACGCGAGCGACGCGGCGAGATCCTGGGCGACGATGCCCAGCATGTCGAAGCGCGCGGTCATTGCTGCACCGTAGTCGCCTTCGGCCGACCGGCCCCGGCCCGGCCCGGGTCAGGCGATGACGAGTTGGGCGCGGCCGGCGCGCTTGCTGGCAATCATCGCGAGGTCGGCCCGTTCGACGGGATCGTCGTCGAGAGACGTGAGCGCGAGCCCGCCGCTCGCGGCGATGGAGTCGGGTCCGCATCCGAATGTCAACGGATCGGAGATCCGGGCGAGGACCCGGTGGGCGATGCGTGCGGCATTCGTCGGGTCGACGTCGGTGAGCAGCACGACGAACTCGTCACCGCCGAGGCGGGCAACGACGTCGTCGCTGCGACACGTCGATCGGATCCGACGACCGACCTCGATCAGGATCTCGTCGCCCACCGCGTGGCCGAACGTGTCGTTGATTTCCTTGAAGTGGTCGAGGTCGATGTAGAGCACGGCCGAGGTGCTTGTTTCGTGCCCGTCGAGCGCGTCCGAGAACGTCAGTCGGTTGGAAAGACCGGTGAGCGCATCCTGCTCGGCGGCGCGTCGCAGCGCCTCCTCGGCGGACTCGCCATGGAGCCTCATGTCGAGGGTCTTCACCGCCTCCCGCATGATCATTTCGAGGCTGCCCTCGAAGACATGGGGATGGGAGCCAAACGAGACCAGCCCAAGATTTCGTTTGCCCGCGTCGGTCCCGACGGCCACGCAAGCCACCACGAATCCTGCCTCGCGGGCAGAGTCGGCGATGGCTTCAGGGAGTTGCTCGACTGGCACCGTGACGTGCGGTGCGCCGAGGGTGCGGTTCCACGGGGCCTGGTCGTCGACATGGCGTTCGAGTGCGGAGAGAAGGCGGTCGGAAGCGCGGGAGCGGCCGGGCTCGGTCACGCTCGTGAATCTTCCGTCGAGGGGCTCGGCCAGGAGGAAGGAGCGGATGTCGGATCCAGGCTCCCACTCCCACGAGAGTCGCATGGCGATCGTCTCGCCGACCTCGTAGGCGGATGCGCCACGACCGTAGGCGACGAGCGCGTGAAATGCTGCCGACTGCAGAGAGTGCGGCGTCATCGTGATGACCCAGAGCACTCGGCCATCGTGTCGGACGCGTTCTGCGGCGCAGTCGACGAGCATCGGCTCGCCGTCGTCGGGCCTGATGAGTTCGAGCGGAAACGGTTCGTGGCGGTCGCGTACGACATGGCCGCCGGGTCCGTCGAACACGAACATGATCGGTTCGTAGTGTCGCGGCGAGACGTAGTCGAGTGCGCTGGTGCCGATCATCGTCTCGGCGTCGAGGCCGATCATCTTGAGCGATGCGCCCTCGGCCTGGAGAATCGTGCCCACCTCGTCGAGCACGAGCACCATGGGGCGCACATGCTGCAACACTTGGGTATCGGTCAAGACCTTGGGCACCCTCGAGTATCGACAGCTTCTGCCCAAGACCTGAGCGGTTCGTCTCCGGCGAGGGACGCGGGGAGGCTCGGTCGGGTCGCCCGTCCCGCTACGCTCCCATCCCTGTCGGGCGCATAGCTCAGTTGGCTAGAGCGCTTCCCTTACAAGGAAGATGTCGGGGGTTCGAGTCCCTCTGCGCCCACCGGATAATGCCTGACAGATCGCTATTCAGTCAGTGTTAGTGACAAATATGAGTGGCGATGGGACCCTTTCTGGGGACCTTATGGGTGAATGTGCCGTCGTGGGACTTGCCGACGCTTCGTAGGCGGCACGATGGCGTGGCGGTTACCCAGAACGGCATACCTGGTGGGGACGCGAACCGCTGTCGATCGGCTGAGTGTTATGGAGCACCCCGTCGTGCGAATGATGCTCGTTCTTTCGCTCCCCGACCGCCGCAGCTACGGCGCCGATATGTGCTACTCGGCGTCGTCGCAACCGGCAAGACTCTGCTGATGTCGACGCGCCCACGCCGCACCGGTTCCGATCTCGAACGGTCCGTGCGGGCGATCGCCACCGAGGAGGCGCTGTCGGGCGTACCGCGGAACTGTCAGCGATTCCCGTCGTAGGCCCCGGCTCCGCCTTGGAACGAGCGATCGCCGTCGCCGCGCCACCTGTCTGCCGAGTGAGCGAGGTGCTCGATATCAACAGCCCGGGTCAATCGTCCGACCTCGCACAGTACGAAGCCTCTTTGTGTCAAGGGGCGATTTTGAGGCGGCTTCGGGCGCGACGGCGCGGACCCTCTTGCCCGGTGGGCGGGAGGGTCGTAGCGTTGGTTGTTGGGTCCGGGAAGTGACTTGTCCAAAGAACCGGCTTTCAGGATGCGAGGCCGGTCACGCTGGAGTCAGAGTCGTTCCTGGGTGTCCTCCCGGGCCCACTTGATCGTCAGCGCTGCTGGCGGGCGTCGTTGACGAGGTGCCGGTAGATGACGTCGGAGAGTCGTCGCTTCAGCGCGCGGATTGCTTCTTTGGACGACTTGCCCTCGGCGATCTTGCGGTCGTAGAACTCGCGGCCCGAGGGGTCGTGTCGGAGCTGGGAAATCGCGACGACCTGGATCGCCCAGTTCATCTGCCGGTTGCCGCGCGGGTTCAGTCGATGACGAACCTTGGACCCCGACGATGCTTCGATCGGGGCGGTCGCGTTGTAGCTCGCGAAGCGATGCTTGGTCGGGAAGCGGTCGACGTTGCCGGTGTGACCAATGATCATCGCCGCGGTGATCGCCCCGAGCCCGCAGATCGAGGTGAGCGACGTGTTCGACGCTGCGACTGCGCGCTGGATCCGTTGCTTCGATGCTTTCAGCCGGTCGTCGTAGTGGGCGATCTCGGCGACGAGTTCACGGGCGATCTCGAGGCGTTGACGTCCCATCGCGTTGATCGGCTCGAAACTGTCGATCAACGTGTTTGCCCTGGTCACTGACACCATTCTGAAGCCAGCTCCGCCTGGGACCATCTCCAACAACAACGCATGCAGTCGACAACACGCCTGGTTCTTTGCCCGACCGAGATCCCGGTGACGTTTCACCAACAGCCGCAAAATGCGGGCGTGATCATCGGCGCGAACCTCAGCGAGGTCGTCGGCGCGCAGCGCGGCGATCGCGACCGAACGAGCATCGTTCGGATCATTCTTCTGTGAACGACCCGAACTCAATGTCCGGACCCGCGACGCTCGCACTGCTGGCACGTCGAGCACCACTTCACCAGCAGCGACGAGTTGCTGAGCAAGCAGATATCCGAGCCCTTGAGCAGACTCGACCGCCCAGGTCCGTTGCTCGAAGCCGGCAGCCCAGCATCGCAGCCGGTCTGCCTGAGTGGCCGACGATCTCACTCGGAGTTCGTCGAGGACGTGTTCGTTACTGTCGATCGCGACAGCGGTGTGGGACGCCTTGTGTGGGTCGATCCCGATCATGATGGTCATGGCAGATGCCTTTCTCTCGGTGGTGAACCGAGGTGGGCACTCCTGATTGGGGTCCGTTGTGTTCGCGCCTCTTTCGAGCCACACCTCGGCGATGGAACCGACCGGAAGACAGTTCGTACTGAAGCCAACCCATCGGGGCGGCAGGCACATAGAGAGCCCGCCGGCCGGCAGCCATCGACGCTACGACAACCGCCGCAACGCACATCCATCATCAATCAGGCACAACTGTGAGCGATCACTCGCCCGAGAATGTCGGCGGTGTCGATGCCGATGGACCGGTCGGGTCACGCCGTCAGCGGGTCGGCGATGTGCAGGCCCTGCCGTTCGGCTGCCTCGCACAGCGCTCGGTCCGCGCTCGTGAGGACTGCAGCGCCCACGAAGAGCGCTGCCGCGAGGTGGACTGCGTCGTAGCCCCTCAGCGACTCGGTCTCCGCGAGCTGCGCTGCGCTCTCGATGAGTTCCTCGGTCACCTCAACAAGATGGAGATCGTCGACGAACGCGGCCAACTCTGTCTTGGCAACGTGCAACTGGGTCGGTCGAAAGCCGCTTGCCTCGCGCGGCTGCAGCGAGCGCCGCGCGGGCTTCGACCACGACCAAGCTCGACCGAGGCAACCGAATCGGCGGACTGCCAGATCAGTTCGGCTCGGTCCGACCCCTTCTCATCGACGATGAGTTTGATCAGGGTCGAGGTGTCGACGTAGGTGATCACCGACGTTGCTCAGCAACGAGACTGCTCACATTTCCCTTCGGCTTGATTCGGGAACGAGCGCGATGACGAGTGCCGCTCGCGGGTGGTCGAACCACGCCAGCGGCGACGAGGTCAGCGAGGCGATCGTCTGGTGCGTCGAGTGGAGAGAGTTTGGCGACCGGGCGACCCCGATCTGTGACGATCACCTCTTCACCGGCCTCCACGCGATCGATGTACTTGCTGAGACCATTCTTGAGGTCGCGAATCCCGACCTCCGACCTCGAAGTAGCTACGTTCATGCCATCAGTGTAGCCACTTCGACAGCTCTGTCAACGGGCCACTTGGGGAACATATTGCCGCGACCAACCGCTCGAACCCACGCGTATCACCCTCACCATCCACACAATCGAACAGCGCATAGCGGCACGTAGGCGCTCGGTCTGGTGCTCAAGAACGTGCGTAGCGACACTGCTCGTCCCTGACCTCCGGCGGAGCGATCATCAGCGTCTCGACGTTCGGAGTCAGACGCCGCGTGCGTCGATTGCTGCTTGGTCGTACGGCTCGATCATGATGCATTCGCCGGGGCATTCTTCGGCGGCCTCGACGGCGGTTTCGATCAGGCCGTCAGGGATGCGAGCGACGCCCTTGCCCATGTCGGGTCCGTGTCCTTCACCCGATGCGCCGTCGAAGATGATGGCGGTGCCGAAGTGCTCGGCTTCTTCTTTGACGACCCACAACCCGTCGTCGCGGGGTTCGAACACGTCTGGACAGATCTCTGAGCAGATTCCGTCTCCCGTGCAGAGGTCCTGGTCAATCCAAACCATTAGTGCGGTGCTCATTAGCGAGCTCCTGTCTTGTTGAGGAAAGCATACTATACAAAAGGTAGTTTATAAAGCTTGCGTCGGGTGGTGTTTTAGTTGTGGAAGCGCGGCCAACGCCCCTCCGACCGAGGCAACGAGCAAACCAAATCGCGGCCGGCGTCGATGCTTGACGAACCCACACTCGACCTGAAGCAACGACTTCCTCACCGTCGACTTCTCGTCTGACGCGCGCGGCGACTCCGCACTTCCTCCACTTCCGGTCGGGCGATCGCGTGCGCCGGAACGAGCGCCCGGTCTGAACGCGGTCTCGGCTGGCGAAAGGCGAGGGCGGAAGGTCCCCTTGTCAAACAGTGGGCTCAACGACGGCGCTGGCGACGGAACCATGGAAGCACGCGCTCGAGAAACGTCTCATCACCATCGAAGTCGAATGGCACGCTCTCGATCGGCGGTGGAGTTCCGCCGGTGCCTGCCGCCACCGGTACCGAGTCTGACCTGGGTTCGCCGTCGTCGGGGACTCCCACGCTGGTTCGCTGCCGAGCGGTTCCACGTAGTTCTCGCCTTCGTCGCCGATCACCGTTGCGCCAAGAGCGTCTGCCACACGCAACGCCCCAACGACGACATGATCGTCGGCGAACGAGACGTGAACCGCTCCATGAGACCAACGGAACGGAACACTCTCTGCGGTCGGGTGACCGGTCCAGCAGCCGAAAGAGCCATTCACAGCAACCCGTTCTCCCGCGGGCGACGCCGTCGAAAACTCGTCCCGGAACTCGAAGTCGGTGGCGTCAGCGACGAACCGGAACCACTCGTCCTCGGTGATGTCCTCGGGCTCGTCACCATTGACGAGGCCGCCTGACGTGCAACTCGTACCCCACCCTTCAAGTATGTCGCTGAGATGAAAGGGCACTCATATCGGCAGCGGAAGTGACTCGTCGGGACCACTCGCGATCGGCACGTCCGGGCTCGGCCAACTGCACGAGAATGTGCGACGAGTCGAGCGGTTTCGCGGTCAGTGGACGAGGTGTCGAAGCCGGTCGGCGTTGTCATCGAGCGCGAGTCCGGCCTGGGCAACCTCCATCACCAACGTGTAGACGTCATCGTTGGAGGCTGCAGCGACACTGACGTCATTGATCTCGAGGAAGACCGCGACCGAGAGCCAGCCGAGTCGCTTGTTGCCGTCGACAAGGGCATGATTTCCCACGACGGACTGCAGAAGCGCAGCGGCCTTGAGCCAGATCGTCGGATAAGCGTCCTCGCCGCCGACGGTGGTTTGTGGCCGTGCGACTGCCGAGGCCAGCAGGCCAACGTCGCGGATTGGTGGTGAATCGCCGAGCAGGATTCGCGCAAGGTCGATCAAGTCGTCGAGGTCGAGGAACTCGACTGGACGCTCAGCGGCCAAGTCGCTCGATCGCGTCGGCGTGCACGTCGGTGATCAGTCCAGCCGCTGCGGCGACTCGGGACCGGTGCTCTGAGCGTGTCACATAGTCGCGGATCGCTCGGCGAGCAGCATCCTGCATTGAGATTCCTTCCGCTGCCGCTCGGTCTCGAAGCGCGCCTTGCTCGTCCTCAGAGAGCCTCAGTGTCATCGCCATTCGATGATGGTATCAACGTGATACCATGAGCATCAACCGCCCAGAGTGTGCGGAGTCGAAACGGACCAGTACCCGAGCGAGATCGGCACGACTGCGAGCGGCTACCTGCTCGAGATCGCGCGGGTCGAGCGCTCGGTCAGCTACGCCGCGGCTGGCGCTCTCCGCTGCCGGATCCCGAGCGGGTCGGCATCGTTGCGGCGGCGCGAATTTCGAGCGCTGCCTCAGTCTTGGTTGAACACTGGCGGGCGCTTCTCGAGAAAGGCCCGGATGCCCTCTCTGTTGTCGGCTGTGCCGAGGGTGGCGTGGACGCCTCGGCGCTCGGCTGCCAAGAGGTCGTCGAGGGTCTTGTCCTCGGCGTCCTGGAGCGAGTCGAGCAGTGCCCTGACGGCCAGTCGCGGGCGAGAGGCGAGTTCGGTGGCGAGGGCGATGGCCCTGTCTTTCAGTTCGGCGTTCGGCCACACTTCGTCAACCAATCCGATGGCCAACGCTTCTTGACCGCTGATCTTCTTGGCCCGGAGGAGCATGTCCAGGGCCTTGTTCCGGCCGACACACTTCGCGAGGCGGGCACTCCCGCCCCAGGCGGGCACGCTGCCGAGATCCATTTCTGGCAGTCCGATCTGGGCCCCTTCGGCGGCGGCGAGTCGAAACGTGCAGCCGAGCGGTAGCTCCAGTCCTCCACCGAGGCAGTAGCCGAAGAGCGTGGCCACCGATGGTTTGCCCATTGTCTCGATCTGTCTGATGAGTCGGAGGCGTTGGTCGAAGAAGGCGTCGGGGCCTCCACGGTCCTTGAACCCTGAACCGAGCTCTTTCAGATTCATGCCGACCGAGAAGTTGGTCGTGCCCTCGGAGGTGATCACGAATGACCGAATGCCGTCATCATGTGCCATGTCGGCCACGACGTCTTCCAGTCGGTCGATGTAGGCGAGTGTCATGCGATTGAGCGGGTCGTCGTTGATGGAGACCACAGCGACGCCGTCGTCGCGCTTCGTGTACAGCAGTGGTTCGTCGTTCATTCGTGTGTTCTCCTCATGTGCTCGCGCAGTGGGTCGGTGCATTCGTGAGCGTGTTGGACACTCATTGCGGAAGGTCGAGTTTCGTTTCGTCGGCGGTCGCCGCTTCGACCATTGCGCACCAGAGGTCGATGAATCGGTCGAAGTCGGAGTCGGGGTGCAGGCTGCGTTGCAGGCCCATGCCTCTGACGAGGTAGGCGGTGAGTTCGGCAATGTCGGCAGCGAGGTCGGCGTCGCAGGTGGCGACTCGGGCGGCGACGTTCCGGAACCGTTCGGTCTTGGCGTTGTCCAGCGGGCGCATTGCGTCGGCGAGTTCAGGCGACGTCCGGGCGGCAACCATGGCCTCGATCCAGCACAGCCGATAGCGCTCGTGTTCCGTGGCGGTTGAGGCGATCAGGCGCAGCACCGTTGTGAGCGCCCCGCTGCGGGCAACCGCGTCGAGGTGGCGGTCGAGTTGGCCGGTGTATTCGTCGGTGAGCTCCTCGAGTGATGAGACGATCAGCTCGGAACGGGTGGGGTAGTGGTGTTGTTGGGCGCCGTTGGACACACCCGCCCGTTCGTTGATCTTCGGGGTGCTCGCACGAGGAAGACCGACGTCGACGATTGTGTCGAGTGTGGCTTCACGAAGACGTCGACGCGTGTCCAGGCTTCGAGCTTGAGGCTTGCGGTCTGACATTGAAGCTCCTGTACACGCCGGCTTGACAACCCCGGCTTCGTCAATACAATGAGTGTACACTGCTTTTATTGAGGGAACAATGACCACCGAGACTGAGTCCGCCGAATCTGCCGCATCGCCGTCGTGGCCGACACCGCCACGCGCCCCGGCCGGAGCGCCGAACATTGTCGTGATCATGCTCGACGACGTCGGCTTCGCCCAGCTCGGTAGCTACGGCTCGTCGATCTCGACGCCGAATCTTGACCGACTCGCCGAAACGGGCTTGTCGTTCAACAACTTCCACACCACGGCGTTGTGCTCGCCGTCGCGGGCGTCGCTGCTCACCGGCCGCAATCCTCACGCGGTCGGGATCGGCACCGTCATGGAGCTCTCCGATGGCCACCCCGGCTACCACGCCCAGATGCCTCGCTCTGCCGGCACGATCGCTCAGATCCTGCGGCTCAACGGATGGAACACGTGGGCGATCGGAAAGTGGCACCTGACCCCGGACTGGAACCGTAGCGTCATCGGCCCGTACGACACCTGGCCACTCGGGCTCGGGTTCGAACGCTTCTACGGCTTTCTCGGCGCGGACACCGATCAGTACTTCCCCACGCTGATCGCCGACAACCACGCGATCGAACCGCCGGAGGGTCCAGAAGACGGCTACCACCTCTCCGAGGATCTCGTTGATCAGGCGAGCCAGCTGGTCACCGATCAGGTGGCCGTCGACCCTGACAAGCCGTTCTTCATGTACCTCGCCTTCGGCGCCTGTCACGCGCCGCATCAGGCGCCGCGGCCATACATCGACAAGTACGGCGGAGCGTTCGATCATGGCTGGGACATCGAACGCGAGCGCATCCTCGAGCGTCAGCTTGCGAGCGGCATCGTGCCGCCCGGCACGGAACTCACCCCCAGCAATCCCGGAGTTCAGGCGTGGGCCGACCTCACTGCCGACGAGCAGCGGTTGTTTGCCCGCATGCAGGAGGTGTACGCCGGCTTCCTGGATCACACCGACGCGCAGATCGGCCGGTTGTTCGATCACCTCGAAACGCTCGGGCAACTCGACAACACGATCGTTGTCGCGATCTCCGACAACGGAGCGTCGCCCGAAGGTGGACCCGTTGGGCGCTTCAACGAGATGACGATGTTCAACGGCATGGTCGAAGAGGTCGACGATCTCCTGGAACGCATCGACGAACTCGGAAGCCCGAGCACCAACAACCACTATCCGATGGGCTGGGCCCAAGCCGGCAACACTCCGTTGAAGTGGTACAAACAGAACACCCACGGCGGCGGCATCCGCGACCCCTTCCTGGTGTCGTGGCCGGCGCGCATCGTCGAGGGTGGCCAGATCCGAGACCAGTACCTTCACATTGCCGACGTGATGCCCACGATCCTCGACCTGGTCGGGGTCGAGGCGCCAGCGGTGATCGACGGCATCGATCAGCAGCGAATCGACGGAAAGAGTGCGGCGGGCCTGATCGACAAGGCCGACGCACCGGAGACGCGCACCTCGCAGTACTTCGAGATGATCGGCAACCGGGCCATGTACGTCGACGGCTGGAAGGCCGTCACGGTCGCCGACCTCGCGGTGCCGATCGACGAGCAGGTGTGGGAGCTGTACCACGTCGCCGACGACTTCGCCGAAGAGCACGACCTCGCGCAAGAGCAACCCGAGCGTCTCGCCGAGTTGGTCGCTGCGTGGAATGCGGCGGCTGCTGACAACAACGTCTTTCCCGTCGGTCACGGCGCCACAAGGATCCTGGCCCTGAAACCGGTGGCAGCTCCACCCCGCAGCCGCTACGTGTACCACCCGGGCACGAGTCAGATCCCTGAGGGGACGACCCACGACGTCCGCAACCGATCACACACGATCGAAGCACAGGTCACCATCCCGCCCGATGGCGCCAACGGTGTGCTCTTCGCCCAGGGCGGTCGCTTCGGTGGCTACGTCCTCTATGTCGACAACAGCACATTGGTCTACGACTACAACCTGGCCGGCACACACATGACCGTCAGCAGCAACGTGTCGATTCCCGTCGGCGACGTGCTGCTGTGCATGCAGTTCACCGCACGGCCTGACCACGGGGGCGACGTCATCTTGACCGCGAACGGAGTCGAGATCGGCAGCGGTCTCATCGCCCGTACGATCATGACCCGCTACACCCTCGACGAAGGCTTCGACGTCGGCCGCGACCTCGGCACCCCCGTCTGCGACGCCTACGAGTGCCCCGCCGAGTTCACCGGTCGCCTCCACCATGTCGCGATCGACATCCCCTCGGGCGCGCAATCGATCGACGCCGAAGCGGAACACCGCACCGCGCTCGGCCGACAGTGACCCGGCCCGCCCAACCCGCCAGCGCTGCGGCGCATGACCGAACGAGAACGATGATGGAAACGAACGACCCCCGAGCGGAGATGACGGTCTACGGATCGACCTCCTCCTACTTCACCGGCAAGCTCGAATCAGCCCTGCGGTACAAGGAGGTGCCCTACCGATTCCAGAAGATCGGCCCCGCCACCAACAAGAAGATCTACAAGAACGTCGGCGTGTTCCAAGTGCCAGCGGTGGAACTCGACGACGGCCGTTGGCTCACCGACTCGACGCCGATCTTGGCGTGGGCCGACACGGAGTTCCCCACGTGGCCGCTCACCCCGACCGATCCCGTGTCTCGGTTTTTCTCGCTGCTGATCGAGGACTTCGCCGACGAATGGCTCTGGCGGCCGGCGATGCACTACCGCTGGAGTTTCTACGGTGACCGAGAGAATCGCGGCGATCACCTCGCCGCGGAGGTGACGAGCGGCCCGGAGAAATCGCAGCCGCGCGCGATCGCGCGACGCATGATCAAACAACGCCAGATCGGCACGTTCGTGCGCGGCGACGGCGTCGATGCGTCGAACCGCGAGCACTGCGAACAGAGCTACGTGCGAATTCTCGAGATGCTCGAACCCATCGTGCAATCGCGGCCGTACCTGCTCGGCGATCGGCCATCGCTCGCCGACATCGCGTTCATGGGGCCGATGTTCCGCCACTTCGCCCAAGACCCAACGCCCGCGCACATGATGGGTGACCTCGCCCCGGGTGTTCTTGAATGGGTTGCCCGGATCTGGAATGCCCGTGGCTCGCGGCTCGGCGACCAAGCGCTGCTTGACCACGTGCCCGCAGACTGGGACCCGCTGCTCGAAGAAAGCGGCCAGACTCACCTCGAACAACTCGACGCGCACGCGCAGGCTCACGATGCTGGTGAGGTCGAGCATGACCTCACCGTCCAGGGGGCCACGTACCGCAGGCTGCCGACCGCTCCGTATCGCGTGTGGTGCCTCGAGCAACTCCGCGAACGGTACAACGAACTCGACGACGCGTCCGCCCGTACAGTTCGCTCACGCCTCGAAGCAACCGGAGCCTGGGAACCCCTCTGGCGAACACAGGGCAAGCCGTCCGGACACGACCCCGACGGGACCGCACCATTCTGCCGAGGCAGCCGAATGATCCCCGAAGAACTCAGCGCTACGGCCGCAGCACGACACCACCGCCGCTGGCTCCGCACCTGAACAAACCAGTAGCCGAATCAGCCACGACTGACGAAGCCGAGGCCACTCAGCGCGAGACAATCGCGAGGGCTGGTAGACCCTGACCCGCCGCGAGAGCCTCGCTCGCAAGATGTAATCGGACCGTCTTGCCTGGGTCGGGCCTCGACGCCGCCCGAGAGCGTCACCAAACGCCGCGTCGGCGGGGCTCGTTACGACGTCAACGCGACGAACCTCGGGCCGCTCAGGATCCGGCAGACAGAAGCACACCGAGTTCGGGCGCCTGCAAGGATCGAACCGGTCAGACCGTCCGATATCGCGCGTCGGCTTCACTACTCGGAGGGTCTCGGGCCGGCGGAGCGTTGACCCCCTGAACCCGCCACCGTTTCTAACACGACCGCGACCATGACGGGATTTCTCGGCGATCGGCAAGTGCCCATGTGCGTCTGGTCTGGCTCGACCCAGTCAGTGCCTTGTCAAGACAACCTCGAACGCCACTCCGACTGGATCGTGCTGGACAATCGACGAGCGACCATCAAGACCCGGAATGCTTCGACGTTGCCGTCACGATGCTTCGCTTCGCCGGTCGCGATTCTGGTGAGCGCAGCGCGAGCAGCTGCGATCGCGTCGACAGTGTCGGACTTGCCGTGGCGGCGCCGTGCCTGACGGTTCGGTCGATCGACCTCGACCACGGCGATGGCTTCGCTGCGCAAGTGTCGGGTGAGGCCGGTGCCATAGGAGCCGGTGCCCTCGACGCCGACCCGCTCGATCGGCCCGAACCGCCCGAGTCAGGCAACGAGCTGGGCGTAGCCGGCACCGACCGGCGGTGTCTTCGGGGCACACCATTTCCCGGCCGACGTCTGCGAGCCCGACGCGTCATGTCGCGTCGAGCGGTGATTCGCGGCCAGCGCGATGAGCCTCTGGTGTCTTTCGCCTCTTCCAGAGATTGCTGCGGCCAATACCGTGCGCGCCATGAAGAAACTTGCTGTCATGGTCGCCGCCATCGCGCTGGTTTCATCGGCGCTCGCCACCTCGTCGGCAGCGAACGGGGAAGAAGCCGACGCTCCTGACCTCGACTCGGAGATTCACGAGCAGATCGAGATCCTTCTCGCGGAGAAGGCCTCCCGTACACCAGCGAAGACGAAGATCGATTCGAGTCTGCTGTACGAGATCAAGCGAGACCACGACGATCCGCTGTTCGATGCGGTGCCCGATCTTCGTACCAACGTGGTCGTAGATCGTGACGACAGTGTGCTCGTCGACATCGACGCCGAGGTTGACGAGGTGGTGCTCGGCCGGATCGCGGCGCTCGGCGGCGTCGTGGTCAACAGCCATCCGCGTTACGGGGCGATCCGCGCGCGTCTCCCGCTTGACGCGATCGAGAAGCTGGCGATTTCGGCGAGCGTTTCGCACATCCGCACGGCCGATGAGGCGATCACCTTGAAGGTCAACACGTCGGAAGGCGATGTTGCGCACCGCGCCGATGCGGCCCGAGGCACGTTGGGTTTCACCGGTGCAGGCGTCGGCGCCTGCGTGGTGTCGGATTCGGTCGACGCTCTGGAAGCGCTGCAGGGCTCGGGTGACCTGCCGGCGGTTTCGGTCCTGTCGGGCCAGTCAGGCGTTCCCGGTACGAGTGAGGGGACGGCGATGTTGGAGATCGTCTACGACCTCGCTCCTGGTGCCGACCTCGGTTTTGCCACGTCGAACGGAGGCGAGGCACAGTTCGCTCAGAACATCCTCGACCTTCGTACATCGGGTTGTGATGTCATCGTCGACGACACGATCTACCCGACCGAGCCCGTATTCCAGGATGGTATCGTCGCCGATGCGGTCGACACGGTCGTCGCCGGTGACACGTTGTACTTCTCATCAGTGGGGAACTACGGCAACCTCAACGACGGGACGTCGGGAGTGTGGGAAGGGGATTTCGATCCCCTGGAGTTTGACATCCACGATTTCGGCGATGGCACGGGCTTGAACCGCATCACGAGCAACACGAGCCTGATCACACTGCAATGGGCCGACCCGCAGGGCGGCTCGGCGAATGACTACGACCTGTTCCTCTTCAATTCGGCAGCAGACACCATCCTTGCCGCATCCACCGGAACACAGGACGGTGACGACGATCCCTTCGAGCTCCTGACGGTGTCCGGTGACATCACGGGCACCAAGTTGCTCGTCCAGCTGTACGACGGGAGTCCCCGCCTTCTTCATCTCAACACGTGGGGAGGCCAGGTCGATCAAGCGACCAATGGCGTGACCTTCGGCCACTCCGCAGCTGCGGGCGCATTCAGTGTCGCCGCCGTCGACCAGGCGACGGCCGGCGGCGGTGCGTTCACCGGCGGTCCGGCCAATCCGGTCGAAACGTTCAGTTCCGACGGCCCTCGAAGGGTGTTCTTCGATGCCGCGGGAACTCCCTACACACCCGGTGACTTCTCGTCGAGTGGCGGAACCGTCAGGCAGAAGCCCGACATCACAGCCGCCGACGGCGTGTCCACCGCCACGCCGGGATTCGACCCGTTCTTCGGCACATCGGCTGCAGCGCCGCACGCCGCCGCCATCGCCGCGCTCATGCTCGAGGCAGATCCGACCCTGACCGCCGCCCAAGCCGACAACCTGTTCGCGGCGACCGCTCTCGATATCGAAGCACCTGGCATCGATCGAGATTCCGGGTACGGCATCATCGACGGCTTCGATCTGGTCGACGCTGCCCTCGCGGCGGCGGCGCTCAAGGCTCCCGGTTCGCCGACCGGTGTCACCGGCACGGCCGGAGACGCTCGGGTGTCGGTGTCCTGGGTGGCGCCGGCGGACGCAGGCACTTCCCCGATCACCGGGTACACCGCAACGGCAGCTCCGGGCGGTGCGACCTGCACGACGACCGGCGCAACCGCGTGCACGGTGACCGGACTGACGAACGGGACTTCCTACACGTTCACGGTGACGGCCACGAACGTGGTCGGGACCGGGCCTGCTTCGGCTGCGTCGGCACCGGTCACTCCGGAGTCAGCCGCGACCGGGGTCTCGGATGTGGTGACGGTGGAGCCTGGTCGTCTGTTGGATACGCGGTCGAATGGTTCGACGGTGGATGGTCAGTTCCTTGGTGCGGGCAAGTTGCAGGGTGGTCAGTTCACGAAGGTGAAGATTGCTGGTCGTGGTGGCGTTGCTGCTGATGCGGTTGGTGTGGAGTTGAACATCACGGCGATTCAGAATGAGGGTCGTGGGTTTGCGACGCTGTATCCGTGTACGGCGACGCCGCCGACGGCATCGTCGTTGAACTACACGCCGGGTGTGAACATCGCGAACGCGACCACGATCGCCCTCAACAGTGCTGGTGAGGTGTGTGTGTTCTCCAACGTCACCGCTCACTACGCATTTGATGTGGTGGCGTACGTGCCGTCCGGCTCGGATGTGGTGACGGTGGAGCCTGGTCGTCTGTTGGATACGCGGTCGAATGGTTCGACGGTGGATGGTCAGTTCCTTGGTGCGGGCAAGTTGCAGGGTGGTCAGTTCACGAAGGTGAAGATTGCTGGTCGTGGTGGCGTTGCTGCTGATGCGGTTGGTGTGGAGTTGAACATCACGGCGATTCAGAATGAGGGTCGTGGGTTTGCGACGCTGTATCCGTGTACGGCGACGCCGCCGACGGCATCGTCGTTGAACTACACGCCGGGTGTGAACATCGCGAACGCGACCACGATCGCCCTCAACAGTGCTGGTGAGGTGTGTGTGTTCTCCAACGTCACCGCTCACTACGCATTTGATGTGGTGGCGTACGTGCCGTCCGGCTCGGATGTGGTGACGGTGGAGCCTGGTCGTCTGTTGGATACGCGGTCGAATGGTTCGACGGTGGATGGTCAGTTCCTTGGTGCGGGCAAGTTGCAGGGTGGTCAGTTCACGAAGGTGAAGATTGCTGGTCGTGGTGGCGTTGCTGCTGATGCGGTTGGTGTGGAGTTGAACATCACGGCGATTCAGAATGAGGGTCGTGGGTTTGCGACGCTGTATCCGTGTACGGCGACGCCGCCGACGGCATCGTCGTTGAACTACACGCCGGGTGTGAACATCGCGAACGCGACCACGATCGCCCTCAACAGTGCTGGTGAGGTGTGTGTGTTCTCCAACGTGACGGCGCACTATGCGCTCGACGTGCTCGCCTACGTGACCGCCTGATTGGGCAACTGAGAGAGTCGAGCGGTGGGAGGGCGCGACTTGCGGGACACCGTTGGGACCGAACGGGGTGCGACGACGATCACGTCCAGGTGTGGTCTGGGCTCCGTGAGCGTTTCAGAGTTCTGATCGCTGCTCGTCGAACTCGTCGTCGACCTGTCATCTGCACGACCGGTGGCCCCCGATCCGCCGCACGAAACCACCGCAGCAGGAATCGCGAGATGACGCACTACATCATTCTGACGTCAGCCGACACTCGATAGTCCCCAGCGAGATCGAACGACGTCCCGGTCTGCCCCCAACCTCGTTGACGGGATGATGTGCCCCCAGCGCCCCCATCAGGATTGGTTGAGAGCGTCAGGCGAATGTGGCCTGGGTGTCGAAGACGGTTCCGACTCGATGGGTATCAGCCAGCCGAGTCGTCTGAAGTCGCTTCGCCTCGTTGGTCAGCACCGCCTCGAGCTCGATCTCGACGCGGGACCCGATCAGAACGCTCCGCCCACCCACTTCCGAGGCCGGCCACAACCGGCTGGGAGCATCGTTCGTGGGTCCTCACCGGCCGTTCGCGCAATATCGCTCGCATCCGCTGGGGAAGAAGTGCCGTACTGCTTGGGTTGAGGGTGCCTGCGCAGACGTTGATCTGCGCTGCGATCACCTCAAGGTGCTACCACTGGTAGCATTCTGGTATGAAGGTGAGTGTTTCCCTCCCAGATGAGGACATCGAGTTCCTCGATGACTACGCCGCGAGCAACGGAATGGCATCACGATCGGCCGCTGTCCACAAAGCGGTCCGTCTTCTCCGCTCGTCCGGACTCGGCGCTGCCTACGAGCAGGCATGGGCAGAGTGGGCCACTGACGACGATTCAGCTGATTGGGAAACGGTCGTCAGCGACGGCGTCGCCTGATGAGGCGCGGCGAGATCCGCATGGTCGACCTCGACCCCTCACGCGGATCGGAAGCAAACAAGTACCGCCCAGCGGTCGTCGTCAGCAACGACGGGGCGAACACCACCGCAGAGCGCCTCGGGCGAGGCGTGATCACCGTCGTACCGGTGACCTCGAACACCGCCAACATCTACCCGTTCCAGGTCCTGCTCGGCGCCGATTCAACCGGGCTGCCACGCGACTCGAAAGCTCAGGCCGAGCAAGTTCGATCGGTCGATGTCGAGCGCATCGGAGCGCTGGTCGGCACGCTCGACGGCCCACTGCGTGCCGAACTCGACGAAGCACTTCGGCTCCACTTGGCGCTCTGACCGCGGGCCGATCTCGTCGGCCCGACGGGATTGTCAATCTCGAGCGGGTCTGCCCGATCGAACGTGTAGATATGTGGGTAATCCTCGCCGCTTTGGGTGGTTGGCGGGGACGCTGGGTGATTGCTCCGCCGGGGCTCGAAAGGGAGTGCCTGATGTCGTGGTCGCCGGAGTTCCAACGCGCTGATCGAGCCGGCGGGGAGGTCGAGGTTCGCCTCGGTCATCGGGTCGTGGATCTGTATCTCGAGTTCTTGGCAGTGAGGTGCCGGCCGAACACGGTGCTGGCTGCCGGGTTTGATCTGAAGGTGTTCTTCACGCTGTTTCCGGTGGAGCCGGCGGAGGTGACAGCGGCGGACGTGTTGGCGTTCATCACCGCCCAACGCGCGTCGGGCGACGACACGGTCGTGCGCCTCGTCGATGGTGAGTCGGGGTTGTCGGCGCGCACGATCCAACGGCGTCTGTCGTCGTTGTCGTCGATGTTTTCGGATTTGATCGTGCGTGGCGATGTCGATCAGAACCCGGTCCCGCGTGGCCTGTCGACGCGCCGCTCGCGTGATCGGGGTCAGCGTGGTGTTCCGTTGATTCGAACACCGCGAACGTTGCCGCGGGTGGCCGAGCCGTCCGAGGTCGACGCGCTGCTCGAAGCGTGTCGGCGGTGGCGTGATCGGGCGATGATCGAAGCCATGGTGCTCGGCGGGTTGCGTCGTTGCGAGGTCCTCGGGTTGCGACTCGAGGACCTCGATGGGGCGCGCCGGCAGGTGTTCATTGTCGAGGGCAAGGGCGGCCATCAGCGACAGATCCCGATCTCGTCGAGGTTCTTCGCGACGGTCGGCGACTACCTGCGTCTCGAGCGCCCGACCGACGCCGGGACGGATCGGTTGTTCGTCGTATTGAAGGGCCAACGCCGCGGCCAACCGCTGTCCGACGAAGGGCTGACTCAGGTGTTCAAGTCGGTCCGTCAACGGTCAGGTGTCGCGCGGATCACGTGCCATCAGTTGCGCCACACGTGCTTCACGCGGCTGCGCGAAGCGGGCATGGAACTCGAAGCGCTGCAGGCCCAGGCCGGTCACCGATCACTCGACACGACCCGCCTCTACGTGCATCTCGCGAACGGCTGGCTGGCGGAGGAATACGACAAAGCCTGCACGTTGATCGATGCCGACATGTTCCTCGCCACCGCGGAGGGGATCGGTCGATGAGCACCGCTGTCCTCGCGGTCGCTGTCGCGTCGACCGAGGCGAGAACCGGGCCGGGCAAACCGCGCCAGCGCGCTCTTTGACTGGCCCCAGATCGCAACCGTTTCACCCGTTCTAGCTGCGACGATGCAGCGCTACCTGGACCAGATCGCTGTGTCGTTGCGCCCGTCCAGCGTCGTCGCTGCCAACGGCATCTTGCGCGAGTTCGCTGGCTTCTTGACGACCGAGTTCCCAGCGGTCGGCGGACTCGCCGACGTCAACCGGGAACATGTTGAGGCGTTCAAACGACACCTCGGCACCCGGCTCTCCAGGAACAAGACCGGGCGCACCTTGACGCCTCAACGGGTCCGGATCGTGCTCGGCACGCTGCGCACGTTCTTCGAACGCGTCTCGGAATGGGACTACCCCGACGCCCCGAAACGCGTCCTGATCTTCAACGGCGACCTCCCCACACCCGACGACCCACTCCCCAAATTCTTGTCCGACCCCGACGCAGCGAAGCTGATGCGCGCTGCCGGCGACGCTGACCCGGTCCGCCGTTTGGTGGTCGAGATGCTCGCCCGCACCGGCCTCCGAGTCGGCGAGTTCTGCGAACTCGAAGCCGACGCAGTCGTGTTCATGCACGACCGACACTGGCTGCGCGTCCCGATCGGCAAACTCCACAACGATCGCTACGTCCCGTTACATCACCAGCTCCTCGAGCAGCTCGATGAGCACCGAGCGAGCCGAACCGATGACATCGATCGACTGATCGTTTTCGGCGGTCGTCGCCTCGATCGGCACATGGTCGCGCGCATGCTCCGACGGGTCGCGAAAGCTGCTGGGATTGGCCACGTTCACCCGCACCAGCTTCGCCACACCTTCGCGACTCAGGCGATCAATCGCGGCATGACCCTGGAGGCCATTGCGGAGATGCTGGGTCACAAGACGTTGCGGATGACGCTCGTCTACGCGCGCATCGCGGACCGCACCGTCGCCGACGCCTATGACCGCGTCACCAACGACATCGACGCCCTCTACACCAAACCGACCGGGCTCAGATCGGCGCACGACGGCACCGCCGCCATGGCGCACCTCGCTGCCGAGTTCGACCAGAAACTCCTCGGCAACGGCCACTGCAACCGACCATCCCAGCTCGACTGCCAGTTCGAGTCGATCTGCGAATCCTGCCGCGTACTTCTCCACCAACTCCGCGTTCGTCCCGGTCCTCGAAGCCCAACGCGACCACGCCGCCGACCGCGACCAGCACCACCGCGTCGACCTCTTCAACATGCTCCTCGAACGAACCCGAACCGACCAGCCATGACCACCGATCTCGAAGAACCTCAGATTCCGCTTGACTCGATTACCCACATAAGTGCCGTTCTTTCGCTGTTTTCTGAGCTGGGTACGTCTGCGGTTGTCGGGTGGTCTTGGTCGGGCTGTCAGACGCTCCCTTGTCAAGCGGCGATGCTGATGGGGTGTTCTCGGCGGTGTTGTTCGTCTTTCCACATGCGTCGGATGACTCGGTTGGCGAGGTGTCGTTTGTGGGCTCGTCGTGCTTCGCGGCGGGTCTTGCCTTCGCCGAGTTTGCGGTCGATGTAGGTCGTCGCGTCGGGCAGGTCGCGGTGTTGGACGACGCTGGCGATGTAGAGCACGCTGTTGATGCGACGGTTGCCGCCGTAGTCGAGTCGATGCTTGCGCGGCCGGCCGTCGCCCTCGCCGGAGGACAGGGCGACTGCTCCGGTTCCGCACCACCGGGCGAACTTGGACTCGCGTGCGAAACGGAACGGGTCACCGACCTCAGCAATCAGCGTCGCCGCGGCGATCGGACCGATGCCGGATTCGTCGCGCAACGTGGTGCCGTGCTCATCGAGCAGGCGGTCGAGGTCGCGTTCAAGCTGACGGATCTGGCGTCGCGCAGCACGGTCCTGGTCGACGAGCGGGATCAACCATGAGAGCCGATACTCACCCGACAATGTCGACACGACGGCGAGGTCGATCTGGGCGAGGCGACGGAGCCGGCCTTCGATCTTGCCGTTCGACGTGAGCTGGTCACGGATCTCGATCGGCAGCTTGTTGATCTGGTCCTGTGCATGGTGAAGCACCAGCGTGCGGACATCAACGAGCATCCGTCGGTGCTCCAGGACAGCTTCGATCTTGGCGACCAACGGGTCATAGACCTCGAGCGTTTGGACCGGTCCAAGAGTCGGCTCAGCGAGCAACGCCCGTGCTGCAGCGACCGCGTCGACAGCATCGGTCTTGTCAAGACGTCGACTGCGCCGCTGCGCAGCGGACCGTTGCGCGGGGACTTCGCGAGCATCGAAACCGGCGGCCACGAGCGCGATCGCGGCGTGTGCTCCCCAGCTCGCGGAACCCTCGACACCGACCTGAACAACACCATGTTCATGGAGCAGATCGATGGCTTCGAGGTAACCCGCAGATGACGTCGGAAACGCTCGGTGGCAGAGCTCGACACCGTTCGAGTCGATGATCCCAACGGTGATCGAGTCTTGGTGCGGGTCGATTCCCGCGAGTGCTGATGGCATGATTGTTCTCCTGCTGGAAGTGATGATTCCGGTGGTCCGGGATCGGCAGGAGCGCTTCGTCAGATCCGAGTCGAGTAAGACAGGCTCCCTTTGAGACAGGAGCACACCTGCCGGCCCCACACCCGACACGACACGTCTGACAACAGGCACAAAGCCAATAATCGGTGAAGTCAACGCCGGGTGCAGGAACCGGACCGTAACCCTCTGGCTGAGAGCGCCGGCCCCATCACGATGACACTCGGTATTGGGTGAAGAGGGGGCTCGTGACGATGGTCAGTGATGTTCGGTTCGCGCAGATGGCCGGCGGGCGTGAGATCGCGTATCGGGCGATGTCCGACGGCGACGGCCCGGTCATCCTGCACACGCCGTCGGGACCGTTCCCGCTCGACCTCCTGAACGAGGAGCCGATGTACGATCTGTTTCTGCGAACCCTGGGCGGGTCTGGCCAGCTGGTCGTGTACGACAAGCCGGGCATCGGTTCGTCGGACCCGATCGACCCGGATCGCGACTTTCTCGACCAGATGGCCGAGGCACATGTGGCGATCCTGGATGCGGTCGGTGCCGAGGCGGCCTGGATCGTCGGAAGCACGTTGTCGGCCATCGCAAGGACGATCCAAACCCATCCCGCTCGGGCCCTTGGTGCGGTGCTGATCAATCCGCTGTCGCCAGCGCAGTTTCAACGGGGCGTCGACTCCGCAGTCGAACGCCAACGCAAGGTGAGGATCGAACTGAACCCGAGCCGCGCCGGTGACCCCGCCTTTGTCGATTGGCTGCGGCGTGCGAGCCGGCTGGGATCCTCGGCCACTGAAGGCGCCGCATTCTTGAGTGCCAATCGAGCGGCGCTCGAACGCGCCCGGACGGAGACCCGGCCAATCCTGGATGGGCCGCCGATCATGTTGATCCGTCGCCGAGACGCGATGAGCCTCGCTGATCTGGAGCGATGGAAGGGTGTCTTTCCCGACGCCGAAACCGTGGCCATCGAAGGCGCCGACGTCGGGATACCTGCCCTCGACGCTGGATTGGTCGCAGAGTTGGCGGCGGGCTTCATCACCGGTTCACCGATCAAAGCGACTGTGCAGCGTGAGCTTGTGGCGGTGTTGTTCACGGATCTTGTCGAATCCACCCCCAACGCCGCTGCGAGCGGAGATTCGGTATGGCGGTCGACACTCGACCGCTACGAAGCCAACCTGCAGCGAACGATCCAACGCCACCACGGCGCAGTGGTCAAACACACCGGCGACGGTGCGCTCGCCACCCTGGCATCGGGCTCCGAAGCCGTTGCAGCCGCGATTGATCTGCACAACTCCACCCAGGATCAAGGACTGGAAGGACGAACCGGGATCCACGTCGGCGAAGTCGAGCATCGCGATGATGACATCGGTGGCATTGCCGTTCATCTGGCAGCCCGCGTGATGGGTCACGCCCAACCGGGCGAGATCATCGTGACATCGTCTGTGGTCGAAACGTCGATCGGTGGCGCATACCGATTCAGCGAACGTGGAAACTGGGCGCTCAAGGGCATCCAGCGGCCCTGGCAGCTCTTCACCGTTGACCCGAACCGTTCCTGAAAGCAGCTGTGACGTCGGCCTCTGGTTGGCAGGCGGGTCCGGGTGTCTGATCGAGTGTGGAAGGGCGATCTTGGATTGCCCAAGGAGGTTCCCCCATGAGAGGCGGAGCGATATTCCTGTTGGTGGGCATCCTGTTGGGGCTCACTGGCTGCGGAAGCGACTTCGAGGATGCCCAGGTGAGCCTGGAAAGAGGAGACCACGGCTGGTTGGTGTCGATCGAGCTGGACGAAGTCTTCGATGTGGGGCTTGTCGGCAACACCCTGTTCCCCGACCAACGGTGGCGCCTCGTCGAGGTCGATGACACCGTCGTAGCTGTCGAAGCCCAGGAGCACGAGAGGCTTCGCCAAGATGTCGAGGACTTGACGGGCGACAAGCGAGCAACGATCACGATGTTCTTCCTCCGAGGCTTGGAGATCGGTGAAACCCCGCTGGTTCTTGAACTCGAAGACGGTGAGGGCGATGTGATCGCGATCACCGAGTTCACGATTGCTGTTGTCGAGGACCCGTGCGCTGCCGATGTCGGTCTCGTCGCCAATCGATGTGGCGGCACCGCAGTGGACCAGCCTCAGGGGCTCATGGAGCTGGATCATGGATGGCTGGTGGCGCTCGAACCGGGTGACACCATCGACGTCATCCTGATGGGGAACCCCCGGTTCCCCGATGGGTCTTGGAAGATCGTGCACATCGACGCTGCAGTCGATGTTGCCGACCCGGCTCTTCGGGTCGCGGATCGGGCCCCCGGCGACTGGAACCGAGCCAGTGACGCGTCGTTCCTTTCGAGGTCGACCTTCCCGGTCACCGCCATCGATGTCGGTCGTTCACGCGTCGAGTTCCACTTCATGGCCGATGGTGAAACCATCGACATCTACTCGGTCACGTTCGATGTCGTCGACGACGCCTGCGCAGTGGCCAGTAACCAGAGCACCTGCGACAACTGAGGGGCCAATCCCGACGACCACACCACCAGCGTCCATTGCCAGGCCCCAGAGCGTCATGCGCCAACAGCCCCGAGACCTGCCCTGGAACCGGCAGCGAAGATCGGCATGGGAGACCATCGACTGTCCGATCGAGACATCGCGCGTTCTGGAGTGGGTGAACACCCGCATGCGTGCCGCTATCGGACGGTTGGTGATGCTCTTCGCAGTCGGCGATATCGAGCGGGCGCCGAGGGTGCGTGCCTTCGCCCAAACGTTGTCAGAGAGGTGCGCTATCGGGCGGAGCTGGATCGCGAAAGATGTTGGAAGGGTGCGGCGATTCGATGGTCACGAGTCGTTCGAGACCGTTGACCGCCGCGAGCGCGAAGGGTGGAGCGAAGATCGTTTGGGGCCAAGGCTCCACAAGCTGCTGGCGCTGCTCATGGGTGCGCCGGCATCGCGTGTTCTGTCGGGACCGCTGGTTCGTTCGACACGTTGTCGTGCTGCCACCGGAGGCTGATGACGGCGATGAAGCCGAGGCCGGCCAACTGGAAGATGCCGAACACGATGTCGTCAGCGTCTTTGGGCCAGGTGCCGGCGACGCCAAGCGCCATGACCGCCGCGACGATGATGTTGGCGACTCGGTTGATCTGGCGAGGCAGGACCCGTGCCAGGACGACCATGGCGAGCGGTAGCTGTAGCACGATCGCTGAGACGAGCAGCGTTGTGCCGGTGACTTCGCTGCCGTTGACGGTGCCGGCGCTCGCGAGTTCGGCGATGAAGCCATCGCGGAGGTACTCGTGCACGTCGCGGAAAAGCATGCTGAGCAGCACGGAGATCCAGATCGTCGACAGCAGCTGCGGACTCGCCACCCTGGATGAAAGGGTCACTGGAAAGGTCATAGTGATCGGATCGGGACTGTTATGGTGCGGTGTACGAATACTCATGGACCCGAATATTAGTACGCTGTACTGAAAAAGCCAACGGTGGGAGCAAGATCATGGGGAGGCCCAAGAAGGAACGCGAGGGCAAACCGGTCCTCACGGTGGAACACATTGTGGAGACGGCGTTGCTGATGGCTGACGAGCAGGGGGTCGGCCAGCTGAGCATGCGCAAGCTCGCGACCGAACTCGGAGCTGGAGTGATGTCGCTGTATCACTATGTCGCTGACAAAGACACGCTCGTTGAAGCACTCGTCGATCGGGTTGCCGGCGAGGTCGACCTCGAGACCACTGGCGATTGGAAGGCGGCGGCTCGACAGCTCGCGATATCGACCCATGAGGCCCTCCTGCGCCATCCGTGGGCGATCCCGGAGTGGTCCACCGTCTGGCCCGGCCCGAATCGATTCGCGCTCACCGAACAGCTGCTCGAGATACTTGCCAGCGCGCAGCTTCCACCCGATGTCGCGGATCTCGGATTCCACGCGTTGACGAACCACATTCAGGGCTTCGCTCGCCAGCGCGTCGCCTACGGGAACATGCAGACCGATACCGAACAGATGCACAACCGTGTGCAGGAGCTACTCACCCAACGCGACTTTCCGCGCGTCGCTGAACACGTGAGATACCACGTTGACGGCCACGGCAACCACGACGAGTTCGGCTACGTACTCGACCTCATACTCGATGGCCTCGCCCACTCAAACGAGAACTGACAACAACAGCCAATCGAGACCCGAGGCGCCATCTGGTCACAGCAGCCCCGGGGCGACGACGCGGCGACCAGCTACGGTTGTGCTCCGAAACGACGCCATCACCGCCGGCAAGCTGCACCGTCCGGGAACGTTCCATCCGAAACGACGACGCTCCACTCGATGTCCGGCAGCGGAGTGCGCTCGACGGTCGCGGGCAACGCTCGCAAATCTGGAGCGGCATGGCCGATCGAACGTGCCGTTCAGGAGCGGGTCGGGAGGCCGCGGGCGACTGTTGTTCTGGAGTGCCCCTCAACGGTCGGATCTTCGCGGGCGCTCGGTGGATGGTTGGATCAGCAGGGGGGCCGTTCAGAGCTCTTCGGGTCCGCTGCCGGATCGCTCACTGATCGCGGGCGTCGAATTTCGGGAGGCCCCAGCCGTAGCGGAGCGAGAGCATCCTGAGCCCGAAGATGGTGAGCGCTGGGATCGACGAACCGATGAAGATCATGTGCGGCCTGTTGCAGCAGGGGCGAGCGCCCGCCGAACTGCCGCAGGTGCTCGCTGAGCGCGAGGCGGCGCGCTTCGCCGGCATCGGCCGCAACGACCCCTGCCCCTGCGGCAGCGGCCAGAAGTTCAAGAAGTGCCACGGCGCCAGCGCGGCGCCAGCCGTCGACTGAGTCCCTCTGACTACACAGCGCCGCCGTGCGACCACAGATATGAGTCTTGACTCATGATGAGTCTGGGCTCATACTGGTTGAGTGTGGGAGGTTGAAGTCACCGACGAGTTCGTCGAGTGGTGGTCGACGCTGACCATCGAACAACAAGAAGCAGTCACCGATCGAATCGACGTGCTTGCCGAGCGAGGACCAGACGTTGGCCGTCCGATCGTCGACAGAATCCATGCCTCACGGCATCAGTCGATGAAGGAACTCAGAGCGGCCAAAGGCGGCGCGCTGCGGGTGCTGTTCAGTTTCGATCCACGGCGCCAAGCGATTCTGCTGCTCGGCGGTGACAAGACGGGCGAGTGGAACGCCTGGTACGAGTGGGCCGTTCCGCTCGCCGACGACCTGTACGACCGTTACCTCGACGAACTCCGAAACGAAGGACTGATCTGATGGCCAGAACGAAATTCTCCGAACTTCGTGACCAAGTCGTCGCCCGCCCGGGTGCGACCGAGCGTCTCGCGGAGCTTCGCCGCGACACGCTGGAGGAGATCCGGCTCTACGAACTCCGCCATGGCGAAGCAATCAGTCAGGCCGAACTTGCGGGTCGACTCGACGTCACCCAGGGGGCGATCTCCAAGCTGGAGCATTCCGAGGACGTTCGCGTTTCCACGCTTCGCCAGTACCTCGAAGCGCTCGGTGCACGCCTCGAACTCGTCGCAGTGTTCGACGACGACGATCGACGAGTTCCGGTGCATCTTGGCAAAGACTCCGCCGCCTGAAACAGCGCTACGTCCAGTTCGGCCGCGACAACGAGACACGCTGCCCAAGTACTGCCGCGACTGCGAGGTCCGCTTCGACTGCCACGCGAACATGCTGCGCCTTTGAGACGGAGCAAGCTGTTCCTTGTGGTCCATCGTCTTCACGTCGGAGGGACGGACACGCGGACGTTGGACTCTGGGCTCTCGCAGCGCCGCATGAATACGGTCAAGACATGGCACAGCACGACATGCTCAGCGATGCAGAGGTAAGCGCGCTGCATGAGGCGCTCGATGACGAGTACAAGGCGGTCGCCACCTATGACCGGGTGCTCGCGGACTTCGGAGCTGTGCGCCCGTTCACCAACATCGTGGAAGCGGAACGCCGTCATGCCGGCGTGCTCGCTGAGATCTTCGAGCGCTACGGGCTGCTCCTACCCGCCAACACATGGGACGAGCGGGCGCCCCGATACGAATCGATCCGTGCAGCTTGCTCAGCAGGAGTGGAAGGAGAGATCGAGAACGGGGCGATGTATGACCGCCTGATCGCTGTCACCACCCATTCCGACATCATCGAGGTGTTCGAGAACCTGCAACGCGCATCCCAAGAGAACCATCTCAGAGCGTTTCGCCGATGCGCGGCCCGCCACGACGGTGAGGCAGCCGGAGATGATGGCGACGACCCCGAGCGCGGGGGTGGGATGCGGCGACGGCGACGACACCGAGGCGGACAGTCCTCGTAGCAGCGTGGTCCGGTCGCAGCGCAGCGGCAGCGGTCAGCCGACCTGTGTGACGATCAGCAGAATGACGAGTCCTGTGAGGAACGCGGCCGACGTTTCGAGCTTGTCGCGCGCTCGGGTCTCGCGAGCGATCTCGGGAATCAGATCGGCAGCCGCGATGTAGATGAAGTTGCCCGCTGCGAACGGCAACAGGTAGCCGACCTCGACCGACCCGGACACGGCGTAGGCCAGCACCGCACCGGCCAGGAACGTCAACGCAGACGCGAAGTTCCATGCAAGCGCCGACTTCTTCGGCCAGCCGCTGTGGATCAGGATCCCGAAGTCGCCGAACTCCTGGGGGACTTCGTGTGCCGCGGCAACGAGCCAGGTGACGATCCCGACCCGGATGTCGACGACGAACGCGCCGCCCACGGCGAGGCCGCCGATCAGGTTGTGCAATCCGTCGGCAACCAGGATGAGGTGGCCGAGCGGGCGGTGCTCGGAGTTCGCCGATCGGTGGCAGTGATGCCAGTGCAAGAACTGTTCCAGCACGAAGAACACAATGAACCCCGCAACGAGCCAGATGTAGACCAGCAGCCCGTTTCCCAACGCGTCGACGGCTTCGGGAAGCATGTGGAAGAACGCGCCACCCAGCAACGACCCGGCGGCGAGACCCACCGCGGGGAGCACGATCCGATCCAGCGTCTCCTCGGACAGCACCGTGGTCACGGCACCGACAAGTGCGAGCGAACTCATCGCCGCTCCGGCGATGAGAATCCAAACAAGCGTCGACATGGTCGCTGTTCGCGTGCTGACCGAGACGATCCAGCGGGATCGAATCAGTCGACCTTCGCGCCTTTGGAGATGAGTCGACCACCGTTGGACTGCATCAGCTCGCGCACCACATCAGGCTGTCCGTGGCTACAGACCACAACGAGCACCTCGCCGGGGTCGAGTGCCACGTAGCCGAACTCTTGGTGCTCCTCCCACCCGACGTCGCCCGCAGTGGTGCCGAGGTAGCCTCCGAGCAGGCCACCCCACAGCGCCGACGCACCGCTCAACGCGAGCACGCCGCCGACACCGATCACACCGAACCCGGTGCTCGCGAGTGCGGCAATGATGAAACCGGCGAGTGCACCGAGCGGAGCACCGGCTGCGATCCCGACCTCGGCGTCATGGATCATCTCGGATTCAGCGTCGTGCTCGAAGTCGACAGGATTGTCGTCGTGGACCGCAACGCCAAGGTGTTCGCTCCCCAGCCCGTGCGCGCGGAGCGCTGCCACCGCACGCTCGGCCGAACTGCGGTCGCCGAACACCGCGGCAACATGGTCGTGGTCGAGATGCGTGTCGAACTCTTCGGGGGTCACAATGAACTCGTCTCGTCTCGAGTGGTTGAAGCATGGGGTCGGACGACTGGCCGCTTACAACCGGAGCACGCGAAACGGTCCCTGGCCAGGGGCTTTGGACCGTTCACGGAGACGACCGTCGCGAGACGAGACCTGTCGTGGATGCTGGACTCCACAACAGCGCGACACACCGACTTCGAGCAGGGAGGAAGCTGATGGCCATGAACGCCGCGCAGTGAACCGAACGACCCGACCCGGCTTGGTGGGTTACTGTTCGCCACGTCGATGTCACCTTCGACGACTCGAGAGGATGTTCGTGCGAAGACTGTGGATTGTCACGATCGTGGGCGCGCTGATCGGGGTCTCCTCGTGCGGGTCCGATTCGGAGAGTTCGGGCACCGACATACCCGCGACCGACCCACCACCCACCGCCGCTCCGGCAACCGACCCGCCCGTCACGGATCCGCCGCCGACCGAGCCACCCCCCACCGACCCGCCCGTCGCGGATCCACCGCCGGACGCGATCGTCGTCGGAGAACCCGACGCGGCGGGTGTCGTCGAGGTCTCGATCGACGGCGAGCGGCTCGACCCGCTGTTCGACAGCTTCCTGGAAGGCGACGACCCCCTCTACATGGTTCACACCCAGCAGGAGAACATCTTCGTCGGCGTCGAGATGTACACCGTCTTCGGCGACGCGTGGACGGGCGAACTCGGCACCTTCCCGACGGATTGCACGACGCACGGCATTTGCGTGTACCTCGACCCGGACGGCACCGGCCCGCTCGTCGGCGGGGGACCCGCCGCCGACGGTACCGTAACGATCACGCAGCTCGAGGGGAGCCGGATCGTCACCATCGACGACGCCACGATCGTCGCCGAGGACGGCCAGGTGTACACGATGAGCGGTCTCACGCTCGCCGGCTAGGCGGGCTGTTCCATATCGCTCCGCCGCCCACCGTCGAGCAAAGAGCTGTGCCGATGGGAGTCGGGTATCGGTGTCCGGTGTTGGAACGACCAATCGGCGAGGCTCACGGGTCGTTGACGTCGGTGGGGGAGAGGCGTCGTTGGGTGGGGTTCGAAAGCCGTCCCATAAGGTCCACTCGTCGTGATTTCGACAACGTGCTCGGGGTTCGCGAGGTCGTTGCCGCCCTATGTCGTATTGCCGGGTTGCTTGACCCGCTCGAAGATCTCGGCCAGCCCCAACTCCCGGCCCTGCTGCAACGCGCCCTCGAATTCTTCAGGCTCGAGACCCGCCCGGAGATCTCGCACGCAGCGCTCGGTTGCGTCGATCTCCCACGGGCGCGGGGACGTACCCGTCGCGTCGCGTAGGCCTTCGGCGGCGCCGACGATCTCGGCCGCGGGCTGCAGGCGACCTTCGAGCACCAGTACCAGCGCCACGCCGTCGAGCGCGTGCGACATGCACGACAGGTGGCCGAGCTCGTGGAAGCTGCGAACGGCGGTCAGCATGTGCGTCATCGATTCCTCGAGCTCGCCACAGGCGGCCAGCGCGTGGCCGATGCCTTCCTCGCCGTGGGCAATGCCGAATGGTGAGTCGGTCTGGCGGAACAGCTCTGCGCCCAGCCGCGCCTGCGCGACGACATCATCGAGATCGTCGGGATCCCGCAGCCGCCACTGTGAACGCGTCCAGTTGACATAGGCCCGACCCAAGGTGTCGTCGAGCTCGTCGAACGCCGCCTGCGCGGAGGCAAGCGTGTCGTCGACTTCGTCGGCGAGGCCTCCGCCCCACAGGCAGATACGACAGCATCAGCCGGCTGAACGCCGCCTGGCTTCGATCGCCGAGCTCCTCGTACAGCGCGACTGCCTCCCTCCCTGCCGGCACGCCGGTAGCGAAGTCGCCGCCTTCGAACATCACACCGAGCTTCGTGTACTGAGCCCGAGCCCGAAGCTCCGGCGACGCGTCCGCAGCCGCCGCGATCTCCGCGGCAAGCCGCCGACCACGATCGGCCCAGCTGTCGATCGGAGCGCTCACCGTGATGCGCAACGTGGCGATCCGGATCACGCGACTCGGCCCAGGACCTCGCCGCCCGCAGGTTGTCGTGCTCGGGCCGCACCGCCGCCAGCACAGCGTCCTGATCCGGCGTGCGCATCGCCGCCTCGAGCCGATCGATCAGCTGCAGACACCATGCGAGATGAGCGTCCCGAGCCGACTCCGCCGCATCGCCAGCAGCAAGCTTCGCGCCGGCGAACGCCCTCAGCGTCTCGAACATCCGATACCGCGTGCCGTCGACCCCAGGGTCGGACACCACCAGCGACTTGTCGACCAGCCGAGCCAACGTCGCGATCCCACCCAGTTCAACCGGCAGGACAGCAGCGGCCGCCTCCGCCGTGAAACCGCCGGCGAAAACAGAAAGCTGCTCGAACGCCGCCCGCTCCTGAGCGTCGAGCAGGCCGTAGCTCCACTCGATCACCGCATCGAGCGTGCGGTGTCGCTCATGGCGACCTCGACCACCCGACAAGACCGAGAACTGCTCCCGCAGATGACCGGCGAGCTCGTCGACCGACATCGTGCGCAGGCGGGCCGCCGCCAGCTCGATGGCCAGCGGCATGCCGTCGACCAACCGGCAGATCTCGGCGCAGACCGCCGGTGCCGAGGCAACCACATCGATACTCGCATCGAACGCAGCGGCCCGAACCCCGAACAGTCGCAACGCCGCCGAAGCACGCAGCTCGAAGCTCCGACGCCTCGACCCCCGGCACCTCCAGCGGGCCGAGCGTGACAATGGCCTCGTCAGGGAGGTCGAGGACCTCCCGGCTCGTCGCCAGGACCCGTACGCCCGGCACGCGCGACAACAACTCGTCGACGAACCCGGCCGCCCCATCGATGATGTGCTCGCAGTTGTCGACGACGAGCACCGTCTCCAGATCGCGGAGATGGTTGATCACCTGCTCGCCGAGCGGCCGGCTTCCCGACTCGGTGACTCCGACCGCATCGGCGAACGCCGTGGCGATGTGGGCTTGGGAAGCGACCGGCGCCAGGTCGACGAACCACGTGCCGTCGGCCGCCGTCACCGATCGGGCGACGGCGGTGGCCAGGGTCGTCTTGCCGACCCCACCAGGCCCGATCAGCGAGACGAGTCGATGCTCCTCGAGGGCCTTGACGACCCGCTGCGCCTCGCGCTCACGACCGACGACCTCGGTGCGTGCCTCCGGCAGATTCGTGAGCGGCGCCGACGACGTACGGAGGGGCGGAAACTCGTTCGGAAGCCCGTCGACGACCACCTGATGGATCAGACAGGCATCACGCACCCCCTTGAGGTGATGCTGGCCCAGGTCGAGCGTTGCAACGCCGCCGGCCAACAAGATGGTCGGCAGCGAAGCGAGGATCTGCCCTCCGTGCGCCGACGACATGATCCGCGCCGCCAGGTTCACGTCGGGGCCGAAGTAGTCGCCGTCGCGTAGCTCGGCGGTGCCGGTGTGCAGCCCGACTCGTACCCGCAGCTCGCCGATCTCGTCGAATGTCGTCGCCATCATCTCGCGCTGCAAGCCCACGCCGGCGTTGACGGCTGAGTCGGCGTCCGGGAAGGCCACGGCGAACGAGTCGCCGGCGGTGGTGAACACATAGCCGCCGGTGCGCTCGAAGACGTTTCGCAGAATGGCGTCGTGACCGGCGACAGCCGACCGCCATCGCCGCCTCGTGGTCGTTCCAGAGCAGCGTCGAGCCCTCGAGATCGGTGAACAGGAACGTCACCGTCCCGCGAGGCGGCTCGTGCAAGGTCAGCCCGCCGGCAGCCAGAACTCGAGCTGGATGTTGTCTGGATCCCGGAAGACGATCACTGCGCCGATCGGCGTCTCGGTGGCCGGCGTGTAGCTGACGCCGAGCTCGTCGAGCTTGGCCTCCCACGCCGTGAGCTCATCGGCTGACTCGACGCCGATGGCCACGTGGTCCATGCCGGTCCGCATCTCGTCGAACACGTCGCCCGAACCGGTCACCGGGTACTGCCGCAACCCGATCACCATCCCCGAATCGGGATGGGCGAGCACCCGATAGCGCACGTCGTCGGTGTCGTCACCGATCACGGTCACCATGCCAAGCAGCTCGGAGTACCACGCCGCGGACCGCTCGACGTCGGTGACCGTCAATGCCAGGTGATGGATTCCAGTGAGCATGTTTCCCCGATTCCGTTGCCCGGACGCTAGCCGTTCCGGCAATCCGTCAGATTCGTCGACATGGCACCCGGTAGCGGCGCGAACTCTTCTCGGCCCGTCTCTCCTGACCGGGGTCGAGCTGAGGCGAGCGAGGCCAGAGCCGGCCTGACAACGACGGACTGTGGTCTCTGCATCGCTCTACGCGTGATCGCCGCGGGACGCGACCCCCTGATCAGACCGGTCGGGGTTTGGAAGCTGTCCTGCAAGGACCACCAGACGATCGCAGGTCACCAACGCAGCACCCCTGATCAGCTTCCTCCGAGCCCAGCCATTCCGCATTCCCGAGCGAGTTGACGCTTCACTTGCCGGAAAGGCCGAACGGCTCTGTCTGAAGTCGGACGGTTCACCGAGAATTGACGCACGGTCGATCAACTCGCAGCGTTGCCGAAGAGGTCTGATGCGAGGTCAGCGCTGCTCTGGGTGAGCGATGACGGAGGTTCGATTCCTCCCCGGCGCTGACGTTGCATCAGGCCAACCGACCACGTGGAAGGCCAACGAATCGGGCACTGGATCTGAGAAGGGAGTTCAATGATCGGATCGTTGAGCAGACCGACGAGCAGCGGCGACTGGTTCTGGTCGAGCGGGAACCTCACGCAGGCAGGCGAAGAGGGAGTTCTCGCTCCTGCACGGCAAGCTCTGCGTAGTGCAGCGCTTCCGAGATGTCACCGGCTTCGAGGTCGGGATGCTCGCGAATGATCTCGTCGTTCGTCATTCCATCAGCGACCATCGCAAGCACGGTCGCAACGGGAACCGAAGGTCGCGCCGCCGCTGGCTACGACACCGAACTGGTTCGGTTCGACGGTGGCCGCGAGATGGCACCGGGCTCCGAGCGGTTCGAGACCTGGGTGATGGCGATTGCCGAGCCGGTCCACGGCCTCGCCGGGAACTGAGACGATCAAGACAGGTGCGGTCGGCTCGTCTTCGGGGAGGAACCAATGAGTCGGACCCAGCGCGACGACACGAGGTCTAGAGCCTGATGTTCGCGTCTTCGATGTGTGCGGGGTAATTGGGTACCTCAGCCAGGTTGGGACGTTCGCCGCCATCGACTGCTGCTACGCCAGCGAGATATGCGCGGCGGATGTCGGCCATGGAGCGGATGCGTTGGGCGACGATGGGGAACTCATCGAGCAGCTCGCGGAACCGTGCGGGGTCGGCGATAGCGATCCGGCTCGGGGCCATCGCGCTGAAGGACGCTCTCAGCGCAGGGCTGTGCTCGTCGAGGAGCGGGATCGAGCCGAAGTGAGAGCCGTCGTCCAGCACCACATGAGGTGCACCGTCGATCGTGACGCCGATCTGGCCGCGGAGGATGGCGACGAACTCGTTCGCGGTACTTCCTTGCGATCCAAGCGATCGCCCGGGCTCGACGTCGAGCACGGTGAACTTCTTTGCTGCCCGGTTGAGCTGGGTGCGGCTGAGTCCGATGAACAGCTCGTGGGTGGCTGTCCACGCCAACTCGTCGCGGGCGAACAGTGCCGTCCACCAACGAGTGCGTTCGGTGACGACCGGACCGCGTGTCCGACGTTGATGGGCGACGAGGAGATCAGCTTCAAACATCTGGGCGGCGGAGTGTGAGTCAAAGGGGAACATGGCGGAAACCTCAACGGAGCGGGATGGACCCGGGTTGAGTTCATTGTCTTGTCTGCACCGAGCTGAGTCTGTGAGCTCGCGCACATATGGGCAGTGACATCGGTCATGACGCCTCGGCTACGAGACGTCCGGCGTTGACCGGACGCACTTTGTCCTCGGCCGTCGTGTGGCCGTAGTACAAAGGTGGTCGACCCACGTAGATCACACACGCACAGGAGCGAGAAACACGATGGATGTCCGACTCGTCACCACCGGTCACGACAGCAACGGCAAGGCGGTCTTCGCAAGCGATGCGTCGATCGCTCCGATCACCCTGGCTGCGATGCCCGGAGCTGAGTTCCACCGATTGTGGGGGTCGGATGGGCCGCAGACCTACCCCGATGGGGGAACCCCGCCGGCGGCACCGGCGTACTTCCCTGACGTGGGCGGCTTCAGGTTCGGTTTGTTCACGATTCCGCCCGAGCAGGAATCCGACTATCCCGACGACATGGAAGCGGCGATGGGCGAGATCGAGGCGAAGCTGCCGGGGATGATGGCGCACATGGAAGTCGACGACCCCGGCATGCACACCACGGATACCACCGACTTCGAGATCGTGCTGTCGGGCCAGGTCATCCTGGAGCTCGACGACGGCGCCGAAGTCACGCTGTCCCCGGGCGACACGGTGGTGCAGAACGGCACACGCCACCGGTGGCGAAACCCCGGAACCGAACCGGCCGTCATGGGTGTGGCCATCGTCGGTGCTCACCGCGCCTGAGCGCTCGACCTGGCAACAATCAGGACTCAGCTGAGGTTGTTTGCGATGATGCGTGCGCACTCGGCGCTGTCTGAGCTCGTGGTGTCGACCTCGAGGTCGCAGCTCCCGCCGTGGTGTACGGGTGGTGGGCGCGACGCCGCGTAGCGTGACGCGGTCACGATCGGGGAGCAATGGATTTGGACAAGGTCGACGAGGCGTTCACCGGGCAGCCGAAGAACCTGACCACGATGGTTGCCGGTCCGGACCCCGATGGGCGCGTCGCCCTCGGATAGCTGCTCAGCTGCCGATGACGGCCATGCGCTCGACGATCGTGTTGGAGAGCGCGACGCCGAGCTCGCGATCGAACAGCGCGCCGTTCGATGAGAACACCGAAGAGCTGAGCGCTCGGCCCTGCCGGAGGATCACCACCTCGATGAACACCTCGATCACGTCGCCCTCGAGCTGGATCGGCACCCTGATGCCGTACTCGATGGCGATCGTCGGATCGATCGTGTCGTTCACCCGGTCAACGGTGATCTGCCCGAGCGTCACACCGGGTGGGAGATCCAACTCGCTCACAAGGGCGACCTGTAGCACGCCCCGAATGCACTCGGCGGCGCCTTCAACGCCAAAACCCTCCATCACCGCGATCGCCATCTCCTCGTCGTCGGCCATCACCACCGACTGACCGACCGACAGGGCCTCGGGCTCCGACGAGAAGTCGGGTGAGTCGACCTCGCGACCGTCGAGCTGAGCGAAGATGGAGCCGGGGCCGGCGCCGAAGCAGGCTATCGGATCGGGCTCTCCGTCGGTGTTCTCCTCGGGCGACTCGGCCACCCACCCCTCGGGGAAGTCATCGATCGTCAACAGCGCCTGGCGAGCGAGCGCCTGATCGACAGCCAGCTGACCGTCCGGATCATCGGCCGGCCCGGTCGTCGTCGGTGCCGGGGCGATTGTCGTCGGTGCCGGGGCGATTGTCGTCGGTGCCGGGGCGATTGTCGTCGGTGCCGGGGCGATTGTCGTCGGTGCCGGGGCGATTGTCGTCGGTGCCGGGGCGATTGTCGTCGGTGCCGGAGCGATCGTCGTCTGATCGGATCCGTTCAACAGCAGCCCTGCGCCGAGTCCCGCCAGGAGTGCGGCCACCACCGCGGCCCCGACGAGGACCCTGGGGAACTGACGGTGCTGCGGTGCCGACTCGGGTCCGGACGGCGCGCGAGGCTCGCCTGGTTGCCCCACCGCCAACGTCGGCGGGGGAGATCCCGGTTCTGCTGGAGCCGAGGCAATCGGCGCCGAAGCCGTTCGGGGCGAAGCGGTCAGGCGGCGACCGTCCACCCACCACCGGTCGCCACGCGGTGTCTCGACCCGCACCCAGTCGCCGGCCCGCTCAAGCTCTCGGAGCTCGGTCCCCGCATCGATCCAGCCGCCAGGGGCCTCGCTCGCATCGGGGTCAGCGCGTGCCGCCAAGGCTTCGCCGGCAATCAGAAAAGTGCCCATCACTCAACGTTCCACGCTCCGCCCCGAATCGAGAAGAGTCCAACGTCACCACGTCGCAGCCCGCCGGTCTGCGAGCTCGGATGGCTCGCGAGACGGTTCCCCAGCATCCACGGAGCGCTCGGGCCGAACTCGGTGAAGCCGCCACCTACCTGGTGGCATGAACTGCGGATCTGATTTCAAGCGGCGATTGGCTCGCAGACCTCGGGATAGGCAGGCCGACTCGACACCGCTGCATCGCACGCGTTCCACAACTGTGCCGCGACGTCGGACCCGGCCTCGTCGAGGACCAGCTTGACCAGAGCGCTCAATCGAAACAGACGATCGCCACCGCCGGCGGCGCTGCTCGGCCACGATGTCAGCAACGTACAGATCTGCCGACGCACGCTCGCGCGATGTCAGCCGTCGGCGGCTTCGATGGTCCCGTTGTCGATCGCGGCGATGAACGCGGCGTAGTCGCGGTCGTTCTGGTCGGCGTAGGTGAATGCGAACTCGGTCACCGCTTTGTCGAAGGTGTCGCCGGATCCGAGGTAGCCGGCGATCGCGATCGTGTCGGCGGACCGTGCGTGGGCGTGGGCCAACGTCGCGCCGCACAGCGCTGCGTAGTAGCCCATCCGTCTCGGGTTCATGGTGGCGACGTCGGCGGAGCCCTTCATGTCGTGGAACTGGCGCCAGTAGTAGTGGTGGTGTGTGTCGGGGATGGTGTCCCAGCCGAGGAAGATGTCGCTCGAGGCCTGCATCAGCCGCTGACCGCGAACGACGCGCTCACCGTGCTCTTCGTAGGTGCTCTTCGGGCAGGTGGTCTTCGAGCACGGCCGCCTCGGCCTCTTTGATCTGCAGGAACAGCGGGTCGTCCTGATCGCGTCCCTGGAAGAGCACGATCATGCAGCGGGTGCCGACGCTGCCGACGCCGACCACCTTGAGCGCGATGTCGACGAGCTCGAAGCGGTCGAAGAGCACCCGGCGGTTGTCGGCGAGCGTGTTGCGATAGCTCTCCACGCTCGCCGTCACCTGGTCGCGCAGCGCGTCGGGGTCCATCGACGTGGCGAGATCCCGCAACGGCACCAGCAGCGGTGCCTGGTTCTTGATCCGGTACTTGCCGTCGACGTGTTCGGCGAGCTTGGAGAGCGCCTTGAGGCTGTCCTTGGAGCGGGCCTTCTTGGCCGTCTTCGAGATCCGTTTGCGGTCCTTCTTCTTCGGGGCCGCAGCGATGATCTGGTCGAGTGTCGCCTGGGCGTACCAGACGTCGAGCGTCCGTTGGGACGCGAACGTGGCCATCGCTTGGCGGTAGCCGGCCACCGACTGTGTGGTGGCCGCCGTGATCGCCGACTTGTCGAAGCCGTTGTCGCGGCCGGCGAGCACGAAGCTCGTCGCCAGCCGTTTGAGGTCCCATTCCCACGGTCCGGGGAGGGTCTCGTCGAAGTCGTTGACGTCGAACACCTGACGCCGATCAGGCGACGCGTACGAGCCGAAGTTCGCGAGGTGAGCATCACCGCAGAGCTGGGCGTCGAGACCCGACGACTGCCGTCGACGCAAGGTCGCCCGCCATGATCTTGGCCGCACCGCGGTAGAACGTGAACGCCGACACCGCCATCCTCCCGTGCCGGATCGGCACCAAAGCCTGGACCCGGTCGGCGTCCTGGCTGGTGATCACCTCGACGGGGTCGGGTCGATCAGCGGCCGGCGACCAGTCACCGTGGCTCGACCGCGGCACCGCCTCGCGCAGCTCCTTCCCGTCGGCCTTACGTTCCTCAGGGCTCCGATGAGTTGTCATGTGCTTCTCCGCTTCCTTCGCCGGGTGGCATCGTAGGTCGGCCAGATCGGTGGTCAGGTCGGCTTCCACTGTGGAGGAGGCCGATGCACGAACGTTGCTGAACCTGCTGATCCTGAAGCGATCTCTGACCGAACGCAGTGGCCACCCCCGCGCGACGTCACCGGCACGATGCCGTGGCACGACGTGGTCGTCGCGGCCTACCGCGACGGGTCTGCAGCAATCGGATGGCGGCTGGCGAGCGATCGGGGTGGCGACATGCGGCTCAATCCCAGCGTCAGTGAACGGGTCGTGCTGCACCCCACCGACTTGATCGTGGTGATCGCGTGACCGCTGATGCCGTGAAGTGCGATCGCCCGACTCCGCCCTCGTCGCCAGCCGAGATGGCCGCGCCAACGCCGAGCATGCCGGCGCCGACACCGGTCGGATCCTGACCGAACTCGAGGCCGTCTTCGTCGCCCGCGTCGACGCGCGACTCACGAGCCATTTCCGACACGAGCACAAGCACGACACCGACGGCACCGACGCGGAGCGTGCGTTCCGGCTCCGAGAAGACCACGACCGTTGCGCCACCATGCCCCAACTGGCGACTTCTCACGCTGGATCGACGACGTCTTCCACGATCGACAACGGCCCAGCCCACCACGGCTCGGGAGTCGCCGGACTCAGACGCAGACGCCGGCCGGAAGGGTGACCCCTCGGGTGCAGAGGCTTCTCGCCTCGACCGAGACCAGTTCGTACACGAGCGAGCTCCCGAACCGAGTCCCCGGCAGGTCGCTGGCGAGCACCTGCCGGCCGATGACCTCGTACCGTGCACCGAGAGCTGCGTCGTCGCCGAACTTCTCGCCGGGGAATTCGTCGTAGACGACCTCGGAGGTGAGTCCCGCGCTCGGGTCAGTCGCGCGGACGAGCTTTGCGCCTGCACTGTCGGGATCGAGGGGCGCGAGTTCGGCCATGACGATCGTGCCGAGCTCGAGCATCGTCGGCCCGGTCGGCATCTGCCCGAAGGCCGACACGGCCTCGGCCGTGACGTCTCGTGGCGCGCCGAGGTAGACGAGTGACCGCCAAGGAATCCACCCCATCACGCCGCCCGCGGTGACCTCCGCCCAAGTGATGAAGAAGCTGCCCTGGTCGAGGTCACGGCCGTTGCCGGTCAAGACGAGTTCGGTGAGCGGCGCAAGCGAGGCAGCCGCCGGCTGGTCCTCTCCCGGCAGCGTCCGGATGACGAACGTCTCGTCGAAGGCGACGCCTGGGACCTGAGCCACCGTTCCTGCGATCACCCCGTCGACCGGCTCACCGGGCAGCGTGGTGGTGGGCTCGGCCATCGTGGTAGACGCCTCGAGCGTCGTCGTGGGCTCGACCGATGTCGTGGTCGCGTCGGCCGGTGCGCCCGCTGGTGACTTCAGTGTCTCGTCGTTCGACGTACCGCACGCAACGGCGATCACCAACAATGACGACACGACGACCAGACGGAATCGGCGGCTCATTCCTCCCATGCCAACGACCAGAACACGCTGCGTCGCATGGAACAAGAGCCGAAGGTCCAAATCATTCACGCACGGTCGCCCTCACACTCGAGGGGCCGTCGCACCATTCGTTCCTCGTCAGGCACACGTCTTGTCCCGCCCGTGCAACCGGTAGACGAGCCGGTGCGACCGGTAGAGTCGGCGCGTGACCGCATCGAAGGGCCCAGCGGACCTGATCGAAGCGGCCTCGAGTTCGATGTACGGACATGTCGAGGAGAATCTGTCATCCCTGTCGGTTCGCGTCGCATCGTGGGCGGGGTCCCGTCGCTGGCCCATACCACCTCGCCTCACGCAGAACTTGCGGAGCTTCGCCAACAGCCCGTGGGTCGACGTCTCGCCGGCGCACGTCGCCGACGGTGAATTGGTGTTGGCGCTCCGCACGGTCCATCAAGTCGACCACCTGCACTTCACGGTCCCGCCGGGCTTCCATGCCCATCCCGACCTCGTCGCTGCTGCGGTTGCCCCCCTCGTGCACAGCCGTCATGAGCGCATCCGATTCAACTTTGCGGTTTCGTCGGCGGTGCAAGAACTCATCGCCCGTCGGACCCGCGCGAAGGTCAGCACCGAAGGGACGATCGAACCCCGTCAAGCCGGATCGACCACTGCTCTCAACTTCTCGGGTGGAATGGACTCCCTCGCCGCCTGGCTGCTGGCGCCGCATGGTGTGAAGCGGGTGGCGATCGATTTCGGCGCATGGTTCCGCCGAGAACGTCGGTTCTTCGACACCTTGGACCCGGATGTCGTCTGCCGTACCGACATCCGTGCGAAAGGGTACGCCCGGAACGACTGGCTGTTCATGGGCTCCGTCGCGATGTTGTTCGCCGATCATCTCGACCTCGGCGCAATGGGGTTCGGGACGATGTTCGACTCGACGCCGTCGAACTTCAATCCGGCTGGTTGGGACATCAGCGCTCGTCGACGATCACCGCAGCCGGCGCTGGCCGAGGCGATCGGACTGCGGGAGTACGCCACGACGCGAGGGCTGACAGTCTTCGGCGGGTCGATGGTCGTGGACGCGTTCCGGCCCGACCTCGCCGAGCGGTCACTCGGATCGCTCGCACGACATCGCTCCGAGAAGAGCTTCCGCAAACGCCTGGCGTTCGACACGGCAGCAGCGTTCCGGCGCGGTGCTCCGGTCGACCTCGACGCTCTGCAGCTTCCCTATCGCGAGATCGAGATAGGGACCTCGTACAGCGCCGACTTCGCAACGCTGGCGTTCATGACGTTGTATCCGCCCGAGTTCGTTCAGCGATTCGTTCGGCACGTGGAGCGCGGCACCCTCGACGCCGCGAGGACGGTACGGCCGGACTTCCTGTTCCGGTACAACCCGATGTTCATCGACGACATCCCCGGCGAGCTTCGGCCGACGGTGCTTCGGCGGCTCGCCGAAGCCGGCGTCGAGATGTACCGCGACGATGACTGGGCGGAGTACGAGAAGTTCCGACGAATCCTCGGACAACACCACTCCCTGCCTGGTTGAACGTCCCTGCCTGGTTGAACGGTCGACCCGACCGGGAGTCAAGCCGACGTGATGGGTCCACGGGCGCGAACCCGACCCGGCACGATCCCGAGGCCTCAGAATACGTCGTCGTCACGAATCGCGCGACCAGTCGTGTCGAAGATTGTGTGCTGCGGGGTCGTCGATTTCGTCACGGGCGTGCTCGGAACGTGGAAGAGTGAGCGGACGCTGCTCGGCATGGGTTCGGGCACCTGAATCCGGATTGGGGCGATGAAGTGCAGTTGAAGTCGAGAGTTCGATCCAGGGCATGGCGGTCGCGGTGGGCTGCGGTTGGTGCGGCGGTTGCGGTGACGTTGGGGGCTGGGTCGATGGTGGCGGTGGATGCGGTGTCGTCGGAGCCGTCGTCGTTCGTGTCGGTGACTCCGACGCGGATCTTGGATACCCGTACCGATGTGGGGTTGGCGGGTCCGTTCGTGTCTGGTGTCGCGCAGAAGTTGCAGGTGACGGGGACGGTGCCGACGCAGCCTCCGGCGCCGGCTGTTGCGGTCGATGCCGAGGTGGTGCCGTCGACGGCGACGTCGGCGGTGTTCAACGTGACGGTGGTGCGACCGGCGACGAAGGGGTTCTTGTCGATTCGTCCGGGTGACGCGACCGGGGCTCCGGCGACGTCGAACATCAACTGGGCGGCGGGTGGCGCGAACGTTGCGAATTCGGTGACGGTGCAGCTTCCGGCGTCGGGGCAGGTCGATATTTTCGTGAATGGTACGGTCGGTCACGTGTTGGTCGATGTTGCGGGCTACTACATCCCAGCTGCTGCGGGTCCGGCCGGGCCCCCGGGTGCTGATGGTGCACAGGGTGTGCCCGGTGTCCCCGGTGCGGCGGGGCCGGCGGGGCCGGTGAACCGGATCAGCGATGATCAGATCGCGTTGTTGCAGTGGTATCAGGACCCGGGTGCGGCTGCGACCTACCCGACCGGGGCCGCCCCGGTGGGGGTGGCGTTCGACGGCACCAGCATCTGGATCACCAACCGCGACTCGGACACGGTGTCGAAGATGAACCCCGCGGATGGCACGAAGGTCGACTACCCGACCGGCGACGCCCCGGAGGGGGTGGCGTTCGACGGCACCAACATCTGGATCGCCAACAACGATTCGGACACGGTGTCGAAGATGAACCCCGCCGATGGGACCAAGGTCGACTACCCGACCGGCGACAATCCGTTGGGGGTGGCGTTCGACGGCACCAGCATCTGGATCATCAACAACGATTCGTACACGGTGTCGAAGATGAACCCCACCGACGGCACCAGAGTCGACTACACCACCGGCGACGCCCCGGAGGGGGTGGCGTTCGACGGCACCAACATCTGGATCACCAACGCCTTCTCGGACACGGTGTCGAAGATGAACCCCGCCGACGGGACCAAAGTCGACTACGACACCGGCAGCGGCCCGCAGGGGGTGGCGTTCGACGGCACCAGCATCTGGATCACCAACACCAACTCGGACACGGTGTCGAAGATGAACCCCGCCGATGGGACCAAGGTCGACTACCCCACCGGTGACGGCCCGGTGGGGGTGGCGTTCGACGGCACCAACATCTGGATCACCAACTTCTTCGCGGACACGGTGTCGAAGATGAACCCCGCCGACGGCACCAAGGTCGACTACCCGACCGGCAGCCGACCGCGGGGTGTGGCGTTCGACGGCACCAACATCTGGATCACCAACATAGGCTCGGACACGGTGTCGAAGCTCAACCCGGGCTGACCACAGCCATCTCGAGAAACCAATCAACGCTGAGGCGACCCAGCCGGCAGCGTGTCGTCGATCGAGAGACCGCCCGTCCGTCGGGCGGCAGCCCCTGAACGGCGTGGTGATCGGCGTCTCACTCTCGGCACTGGGCCTGCGCCGCGAAGTAGGATGCGATCGAATCTGACGTCCGGGCCAGTTGCCAGATCGTCGCTGCTGGGTTCACGGAGGAGGAACGTTGAGCACGCGGATCGCTCAAGAAGATCTGATCTGGCTGCGGACGGATCGCCCGCGCTCATGTCGCCGAAGCGAGCGCGTGGACATCGTGAACCCGATCCGGTCCTTTGGCCCTGGTTGGCGGAGCTGACCCCCGCTAAGGAGAAGAGATGGCCCCTCGCAAGCACAAGATCGTCGTCAACGTCACCTTTCAGGGTGATGAGCGGGACTACGACGAGCGCGTCACGCTCGCCGGTCACCGCTTCCGCCTCGTCCGGGTCGGGACGGCCGGCGACACCGAGGCCGCAGAAGACAGCTGTCGCGCGCTGGTCTCGGGACGCCGACGCCATCGCCGTGAGCGGGGTCCGCGAGGCCCGCGCCGCCGGTCACTATGCCGGCGAGGTCGAAGACCTGCAGCGGATCAAGGACACGACGAGGCAGGTTCCCGTCCGCGACGACTCGCTGCTCGCCGACATCTTCCAGGAGTGGGCGATCCGCCGCATCGACGCCGAGATGCCGGGCTACTTCGCCAACGCCCGTGTCGTCGTCGTCGGTGGGACGACGCAGGAGCGCACCATCGCCGTGCTCCGCGAGTTCACCGACAACATCATCTTCGACGAGGCCGGTCACGACATCGCTGCTGCCCGGACAGATCAAGACCAATCCGGTGACGGCGACGGCCGCCGGGATCGGCGAGTTCGCCTGGCGGCACGTCCCCGACCTCATCAAGGATCAGGTCGACGGGCCGGTCGGTTGGTTCAGCGACAAGGTCGCCCACGTCGCCGCCGAGGACGCCGACGTCATCATCGGCTCGTTCTCCGAGCTCATGCGCTTCGACCTGCCCGACCTCGCCGGCAAGGCGGTCATCACGAGCACGGTCTCCGACGAACGGCTCGCCACGCTCAGCGACCTCGGTGCCGACCTCGTCGTCGACGTCACGCCGCAGCCCTTCGACTTCGTCGTCGTCCCTGCGATGTACGAGGCGATGGTCGCCGCGACCCTGCCGCCCGACGCCGAGCTCACGACCGACGACCTCGCCCAGTTCATCCAGGACGCCGAGCTCGAACCCCGGCTGATCTGGCCCCGCGGCCATCGCCGCAAGAGCCGCTTCTCGTTCGTCATCCATCCGCTGTCGACCGAGTACTTCAAGAACGTCGAGCCGCTCGGGATCCTCACGAACATCCCCGGGATGACCCAGGTGGTCGAGAAGACCGTCGCCTACATCCCGCCGTTCGTCTACAGCCACGTCACCGGCATCATCTCGGACACCGGGTGACGAGGCCGAGGGCTGGCTGATCACCGTCGGCGGGACCCCGAAGGAGATGCTCGCCCACCCGCCCGAGTTCACCTACTCGCGGCTGCTCGAGGCAGCGGATCTGTCACGGCGCCTCGGCGCCCAGATCATGGGGCTGGGCGCGTTCACCAAGGTCGTCGGCGACGCCGGGGTCACCGTCGCCAAGCAGGCGACGCTGCCGGTGACGACGGGCAACAGCTACAGCGCCTCGGGCGCGTTGTGGGCGGCCGGAGAGGCGGTTCGCCGGCTCGGGATCGCCGAGGTCGACGACGACGGTGTCATGCACGGCAAGGCGATGGTCGTCGGCGCCTCCGGGGCGATCGGCGTCGGCCTGTGCCCGCCTCCTCGCGCTCGCCTCCGACGAGCTGTGGCTCGTCTCTCCCGAGACCGCCAAGCTGCTCCAGCTCAAGGAGGACATCGAACGGGACAACCCGCGTGCCACCGTGCACGTCGCGACCAACCCGTCGGACGCCCTGCCGGACATGGACGTGATCGTCACGGCGACCTCGGCGGCCGGGCACAAGGTGCTCGACATCATGCGCGTCAAGCCGGGCTGCGTCATCACCGACGTCGCCCGCCCGCTGGACATGTCCGCCGAGGACGTCGCCAAGCGACCCGACGTCCTGGTCATCGAGTCCGGCGAGGTCGAGCTGCCCGGCGAGGTTCGGATGAAGGACATCGGCCTGCCCGACCGCATCGTCTACGCCTGCCTCGCCGAGACGATCGTGCTCGCCCTCGAGGGTCGCTACGAGAACTTCACCGTCGGCCGCAGCATCAGCTGGCCGAAGGTCAAGGAGATCTACCGGCTCGGGCTGAAACACGGCATGAAGCTGGCGACGATCTCCGGGGTCAACGGGCCGTACACCGACGAGGACTTCGACCGGGTTCGCGACGCGGCGCTCGCCGCTCGGGCGGGGCATGTCCGATCGACTGCTGGCGCCGAGTCGAAGGAGTCAGCGATGAAATCGGTCAAGGGCAAGAACGTCCTCGTCACCGGCGCGGCGATGGGGATGGGCCGGCTGTTCGCCGAGCGCGCCATCGCCGAGCAGGCAGTCGGCGGTCGTGCTCTGGGATGTCGACGAGTCCGCTCTCAACGACACGCTCACCGAGCTCGCCGACGGGCCATGCGAGGTCAGCGGCTACATCGTCGACGTCAGCGACGCCGCCGCGGTCGCCGACACCGCCGCCGCGGTCCTCGACGATCTCGGCCGGATCGACGTCCTGGTCAACAACGCCGGCGTCGTCCGTGGCAACCAGTACTTCTGGGAGACCGACCTCGAACGCGACACCAAGTTCACGATCGACGTCAACACGCTGGCCCCGATGTACGTCGCCCACGCGTTCCTCCCGGCGATGATCGCCGCGCCGGGCGAGTGCCGGATGCTCAACCTGGCCTCGGCGGCGGGCTTCACCCCCAACCCGCGGATGGCGGTGTACGCCGCCTCGAAGTGGGCGGTCATCGGGTGGTCGGACTCGGTCCGCCTCGAGCTCAAGCAGGCCGACCACGACCACGTCAAGGTGACGACGGTGTGCCCGTACTACGTGCGCACCGGCATGTTCGACGGTGCGAAGTCGGCGCCGCTGCTGCCGATCCTCGACCCTGCCGAGGTCGTCGACGAGGCGTGGACGGCGACGCTCGACGGGCGGCCGTTCGTCGTCCTGCCCAAGACGGTGCATGCTCAGCGAGATGCTCAAAGGTGTCGTCCCGACCGGCGTGCGCGACTTCATCGCCGATCACGTCATCGGCGTGTACCACACGATGGACGACTTCACCGGCCGGGACGAGCCCGGCACGTGAGCCGCTGCCGTCCCTGAGCGGGACGACCCGGAGAGGAATCGAGGATCTGGCGATGCACGACAGTGCGGGTAACGGAGGGTTCCCAATCGGCGGGGGTGGTCCGCGGGTGGCGCGTTTCGTCGTCCTCGGGGTGGGCGTCGTCATCCTCGCTCTGCTCAGCGGGGCGCTGCTGGACACATTCATGGCCGGGTCCGGCGAACCGGACGTCCACGCCCAGAATTCCGGAAAGTGGGTCCTGTCCTCGACGAAGCTCAATCCGGCCGGCGACGACGACCCGGTCAACTGGGTCGTCTCACCGTCGGAAACGTCGATGAGTGTGACGCAGTCGTTCGGACCGGACGATCCGAGTGGTGCCGAAGCCCAGTTCGATGCCACGTGGAAAGCGCCACCGAGTGAACTCGAGCCGGACACCGCAATGGAGATCTCGGTCACGGTGAGCGGCCGGGTCACGGGCAGCCGTGAGACACAGTTCTTCTTCGGTCTCGACGTGATCATGCTCGTCGATGGGACGTGGAACAACAGCGCGGTCGGAGCGGGCGCCAACTGTGCCCAGACGACGGTGATCAGCAATGAGTACGTGTGTAGTGATCCGGTCACGAACACGGGCGTCCTGCCGTTTCGGGTACCGGCGTTCGGCGAGACGTTCACCGTGGGCGTCGGCGCGCTCAACTGCGGCGGGGTGTGCTACGTCGAGTGGAGCTACGACTGGGTGGAGGCACCGGTTGCGGTCGACGATGCAATCGTCGATGATGCAATCGTCGATGATGCAATCGTCGATGATGCCGTCGTCCCCACCGACGTCGGCACCGAAGAAGAGGTCGCACCGCCGGACTCCGGCTCCACCCCGACTGATCCCTTCGCCGGCGGTGACGGCTCGGGTGGGGCACTTCCGGTTCTCGTCATCGGCGCGGCGGCAGCCGCAGCGGTCGCCGGCGGGGTGGCAATCCAGCGGGGACGAGGCGGGAAGCCTGATTCCACCAGATCGGACACACAGGACGACGAGGAGCGGACCCACTCGGTCAGCCTTCAGCTGACCTATCCCGTCGGGCCGAGCCCGTGCGTGCTGCAGTACGGCTGGGTGTTCGGCGCAAGATGCATCGTCGATGCCGGCACACCCGAGGAGCGTGACGTGTCCGACTCGGTGAGATGGAGCGGTCCGGCCACGTTCCACCCCTCGGTGGGGAGACGCTCGTCGCCCGCGTTCAAGAACGGTTCCGGATGGGATCGCGACATCGGGGAGGGCGAATCGATCGCGGCGAGCATCACATTGACGGTCGACGTCGACGGCATCACGAGGAGTCGGACCTTCCCGGTCCGCGTGATCTCCACGTTCGGCTACGTGCGCCTCGGGGACATCTCGAAGGTTGCGGCCGACGGCCACGGCTGCCCGGCCTGTCCGCACACGTGTAAGGGTCCGATCGTCGCTGGGAACGCCTCGGGCGTCATGCTCGCCGGCTTGCCGGTCGCGACGGTCGGTGACCCAGGAGTCCACGCTGCCTGCTGCGGTTCGAACACGTATGTGATCGCGACCGGCGACCAGCGCGTGCTCATCAACGGCAAGCCGGCCGCGTGGCAACACAGCGTGGTCACGCACTGCGGGGGGACCGGGTACATGTCGGTATGGCACCCCGGCGGCGGATGAGGGTCCTGCTGGCGGAGCCACCCCAGTTGTTCCTCGACGGATCGGGGCGGACGCGTCAGGTGCACCCGCTCGGACTCGGATACGTCGGCGCCGTTCTGGCGGTCGAGCACGACGTGCGGTTTCTCCTGCCTGACACGCGTTCGTACACCGGGATCGACCCGTGGGGCGAGATCGAACGCGCCATCGTCGACGAAGCCCCCGACGTGGTCGGCATCACCGCGGTCACGGCCAATTCTGTGTCGGCGGGCGTGCTGGCGTCGCTGGTGAAGTCGATCGATCCGGACATCTGCGTGGTCCTCGGAGGCGTACACGCCTCGACCGGACCCGAGGCCGCACTGAAGGGCGCGCCGGGTGCCGACTTCGTCGTGCAGGGCGAGGGCGAGCACACGATGCTCGAACTGATCCGAGAGATCGCCGCGCGTGGCGTGCGCGGCGTTCGAACATCTCCACCGCGCGCCATTGCCGGGTTGTACTGGCGCGACGGAGACGGCGAGATCCGTCAATCTGCGCCTCGTCCTCCGATTGCCGACCTCGACCGAATTCCGTTTCCCCTGCGCGATGGCCTCGTGTGGAGCGACGACATTCACCCGGCCTTCCACCAGGGGATCGTGACCATGCGCGGGTGCCCGTTTCGCTGCATCTACTGCGCAGTGCCGTCCAGCAACACACGCCGGACCAGATACCGATCCGCCGCGAACGTGGTCGACGAGATCGACATGCTGCGCGAGCGATACAGCGTTTCGAACCTCTTCTTCCACGACAGCGTCTTCACGATGCATCGGTCGCGCACCGTCGAGATCTGCGACACCATGATCGACCGCGGTCTGGCAATGCCGTTCCACTGTCAGACCCGTGCCGACCGCGTCGACCCCGAGCTCCTGGCGCGTCTGAAGCAAGCCGGCTGCGAGCAGGTCTTCTTCGGCATCGAGTCCGGTGACGACGACTCGCTGGTTCGGATCGGAAAGAAGATGAGTCTCGACACCATCCGTGATGCGGTGCGGATGGTGAAGGATCTGGACATCCGATGCACCGGGTTCTTCATGATCGGGTTCCCGTGGGAAACCGAGGTGGAGATGAACCGAACGGCCGACTTCGCGACGAGCCTCGGTCTCGATGCCGTCAGTCTCTTCTCGGCCACGCCGCTGCCTGGCACCGAACTGTTCGAGATGACCCGCGGTTGTCCGGTTCCGGATTCGGTCGATTTCCGAACACCCCAGGTGAACGTGACCGTGTTGCCCGACGAACAGTACGCGGCGACCTTCTCGGCGATCAGAACGCGCTTGGAGAGCTACAACCAGGCACAGATGACCGAGCGCCTGGCGCGCGTGGAGCGGCCGACACGGGTCGGTTGGGTGGAGTCGTCATAGCCGTGTCCCGTCGTCCGGAATTCGACGTGATGTGCCCGTCATGTCGGCGCCCACCAACGGCTTGGGCGCTGACGCGCGACTCTTTCGTGTGCACGAATCCCGAGTGTGGAACGGTGTATGAGGTCCTACCGGGAACGAACATTCCGCTCGTCGTGGCCGGTGGACGCGCGTCGTTTCTCGAGTTCGATTCCGAGGTTCGATTCGAGCATCGCCAGGACACCGAGGCGTGGATCGCTCGACTCGACCGGGGGAGCAACACGTGGGAGCAAGCTGTGCGGCTCGGTATGTACGCCCGATTGCACCACCTGACGCCGGATTCGATCTTCGCCAGGCTGTACCGCCGGTTCATCGCTCCACGGGCGACCGGCATCGGATCGGTCGTCGATCTGGGTTGTGGCCTCGGTGCGTTTGCGATCGCGTTGTCCTCCGGCTTGCGATGCCCGGTGGTCGGCCTCGATTCGTGGGGCTTGGCCCTTCGCTTCGCGGATGCCGTGGCGCGCGGCGACGAGCTGTTCGTGCCGAGCCTCCTGGCAGACGCGAGTCTGGTCGTCGAACCGCTTGCCCCGACTCAACATCGTGGACAAGGGCTCGTTCGTTGGGTGGCGGGGGATGTCCACGACCCGCCGCTCCCCGCGACGGCGTTCGATCTGGTCACCGCGATCAACCTCTTCGACACCGTCGCAGATCCAGCGCTGGCGCTGGGCCAGGCGAGCGCGCTCCTGCGTCCTGGTGGATACATGCTGGTCGCTCAACCCGACGCCCTGAGCGCGGCGACCACCCATCCCGACCGTTGGCTCCCGTCACACGGTCTCGTCTGGGATTCGTTGCTGGCCGAGTACGGGCTCGAGACCGTCGACCGGGACGACGGCTTCGACTGGACGTTGGACCGAGGTCCTCGTACCCGGTTCAGCTACCTGTCACACGCCATGCTGCTCCGATCGCGGTCATGATTCGTCCATGTGCGGTAGCGTGACACGGCCGGAAGGGGTCAGCCACGTGGCGGATGAAGGCGGAGTTTCGAGCGTGAGCACGCCGTCGGCAACCGGTGCATTCGATCTGGCGTCGCGTGAAGACCACGAACGCGTCCGTCAGCTCGCTGATGCGATCATCGCCGGGGACGTCCGTGCGGAACTGCCCGGCGATCCGACCGCGCCACTCGACGCCCGAATCGCGACACACCTGGCGACGTCGAAGCAGACCGTGCGCGCCGTGCAGTGGGAGGGCATGTTGGGCGTGGTCTTCGCGATGTGGGGCGAGCAGCGCCGACTCCGACCGCGAACCGACGACAACCCCACGGGCGAGGACGCGCTGCATGTGAAGCTGGACCAGCTGGCCTGGCTGTTCGCTGGGTCACCGACCCGCTGGCGGCTCTATCCCGTCGACGACGGCGACCCCGATGACAGCGCTGCAGTGGCGATCGAGCGCGCCGCGCTCCACCCCGACGGCGATCGGGTCGCGGTGCTGCGGCTCAGCGATGCGATCCCGGCTGAGGACGGCCCGCTGGCCGGGCTCGACCACGTCGACGATTCCAGGAAGGGCGGCGCCGTCATCGCGGGCGGCGTAGCCGCCCTTGCCGACGGGTGCGACGCGGTCGTGATGACCGACGCGGACAATTCCGTCAACCTGGGCCAAGTCGGGCTTCTGCTCGGCCCGTTCTGCGATGGCGCCGATGTCGTGGTCGGCGATCGTAAGCATCCGGATGCCGTGCTCGTCAAGGCCGAAGCGCGGTGGGGACCCGGCATCGTGGTGCTGCGCCACATGCAGCGCATGGTCGGGACGGCACTGTTCGCGAGCGGACTCCGTGACACTCAGGCGGCGTTCAAGCTCTACGGTCGTGCCGCGCTCGGCGACATCCTGGCAGCTCCCTCAACCTTCGGTTTCGCGTTCGACTCCGACTGGTTGTACGCCGCGCTCTCCGGTGAACGATCGATCGATCGAGTCCCGTTTGCGTTCATCGACTCGGTCGCGGAATCGGCCTCTGTCACGCAGGGCCCGATGACCACGTGGGAGTCTCTCCTGCGGGGTTTGGTCGCTGCGGCCCGAGCGCGCGGCGTCGATCACGATCGGGAAATGGCGTCGATCATCGACGACTACGCGAGCGCGGAGACCCTCGAGCTGGTCGTGGAGCGCGTGCCGCCGGAGTTGGAAGGCGTTGAGGACGCCCGGCTGGGCGATCGATCGCTGATGACCCCGATGCGCCTGCGCGAGTGGCTCGACGAACTCAGCCGTTGATGCGCCGATCGGTGTGACGAACGTCGGCGTGGTGGCGTCGAAACACCACCCGATCGCCGTCCCCGGGTGAATCTCAGGAATTCGTCAAGTTCGCCTGTTGCCCATTCGAGCGCACCCGCTACCAGTGGTCCGCGGCTGCCGGCGCGGGGAAGGCTCAGGGCATCTGGTCGCCGAAGTTGATGCCGAGGTCACGGGCGGTGAGGATCGTGTCGCCGTCGAGCGGAACCGTCTTCATACGATGCGTGGCGCCGACGAGCGGCACATAGGTCACGTTGGGCGGGTCGAGGGCGACCATCACGCCGTTGTGTCCGGTCTCCAATGCTCGAACGGCGGCGGCACCGAAGCGGAGACCGAGCAGCCGGTCGAGCGAGGTCGGGGGACCGCCGCGCAGCAGGTGGCCGAGCACGACACAGCGGCTCTCCTTCCCGGTGAGCCGTCCGAGTTCGTCCGCCACCTTGTTGCCGATGCCGCCCAGCTGCACCGCCTGCCCGAGGGTCTGCCCCTTCGTCGACACCGAGCCGTCGACCGGGGCCGCTCCCTCGGCGACGACGACGATCGAGAACTTGGCTCCACGCTCTTCGCGCTGCTTGATCGTGGCGGCGACGGGTTCGAGGTCATACGGGATCTCGGGAATGAGGACGGCGTGGGCGCCGGCGGACATGCCCGAGTGCAGCGCGATCCAACCGGCGTAGCGCCCCATGACCTCGACCACGATGATGCGGCCGTGCGACGTTGCGGTCACGAACAGGCGGTCGATGCACTCGGTGGCGAAGTCGACGGCGGTGTCGAACCCGAACGTTGCAGTGGTCTTGTCGAGGTCGTTGTCGATCGTCTTCGGTACACCGATCACGCGCAGTCCGTGTTGGAACAGATGGTTGCCGATCGTGAGCGAGCCGTCGCCGCCGACTGTGATCAGTGCATCGATGCCGGCGTCCTTGAATCGGCCGATCAGCTCGTCGGAGCGGTCGACCTCGATGATCGTGCCGTCCGGTTGTTCGGTCGGGTAGGCGGTCGGATTGCCCTTGTTGGTCGAGCCGATGATCGTGCCGCCGAGGTGCGAGATGCCGCGGACCGCCTCGCGCGGCAGCGGCATCAGTCCGCCATCGGCATATTCGTCGGGGAACATCAGCCCGTTGAAGCCGTCGCGGATACCCACGACGTCCCAATCCCGGTTGCGCGCGGCGAGGGTGACCGATCGAATCACGGCGTTGAGTCCGGGCGCGTCACCGCCCCCGGTACTGATGGCGATGCGATTGATGTCGAACACCCGGAGGACATTACTGCCCCCCGGACATCCATCGAACGCTGCGGAGTGCACCTTGGCCGCGGCGGCCGGGTCTGCCTACTCGGGAGCCTTGCGACCACCTGCGAACCCGCCTGTCGACGAACCTCCGCCAGGATCCGCCGATCAACCCGCTGAGCGGAGCCAGTCGACCGGCCCGATCGCGAAATGGGGATTCAGGCCCGGGTCCAGTCCCGTCAGGATCCGGGTCAGGTCGTCGAGGGCGACGGACACACAGCCGCTGGTCGGACGGGTCGTGCCGGAGCGGGCATAGGTGTGCCGGTGGAGGAAGATCGCCGCAGCCAGCGCCGGCTCACCGGGATCGTCTCCCGAAACCGGGTCCAGGTTGGCCCCGATCACGGCGGCGTGGGCGTAGACGTCGCCGAACCGGGTCAACCACTCGTCGTCGGGTCCGGGGCACCCGGGCCGGTTCACGAGCCGTTGGTAGTCGGTGGTGTTCGGGGTCGCCCCCCAGCAGTCTTCGGGGAGCACGTCGCGGTAACCGACACTGTTGTGCACACCCGGATCCGGCCGGTTGCCGAAGACGTTGAACGTCTCGCCGTCCCACGCGGTCATCTCCCCGAGCGGGAACACACCAGCCGGCGTCGTGCCGTCGCCCGAGCGTCGCTCGAGGAGGGGCCGCGTGCCCGTTCGGCCGAACCGTGCTGCGGTCGGTTCGGTCTGGCACGCCCACTCGCCGTTGCGCATCCGGACGGCGACGAAAGCCGACCCGAACGTGTTCGCGAAGCCGGCCGTTGCGAGCACGACGAACTGGCGGACCCCCGGGTGGCGACCGCCGAGCGACTCGACCGTGGTGAGATCGCATGTTCCCGACGCCAGGTACTGCACGTCCCGCTCGGCGGGCCGAGTAGCAACCGCTCCCGACCCGATGCCGTTGCCCGAGCTGCCGACCGCAATTCCCGTCGCCGCCAGGAGGCCGGCCAACATGGCCGATGCGATGATTCGGGCAGGGGGCACGTCGTGGAGTCTCGCAGCTCGATGGGGTCTGCGATGGGCGCGACGTCTTGGAGGTCGCGGTTCGATTGGCAGCGTCTGGTCAGCACCGACCTGTGGAAGACTCACTTCGTCTGGTTCGGCCACCGGCGGTGGTCTCACGCAGACGACTCAGCTCCATCAACTGTTTCCGGCCCAGCCGGATGAGCCTCGTTGCACGGTCCGGCCACCGCTGTCGAGAAATCCTCAGGAATTCGTCAAGTTCTCCTCAAGAGCGACGATGAAGAACGCATGGCCGTACTTCGTCGTCTTGCATTGATCGTCGCCTTGGGGCTCGGAGTCGGAGGGCTCGCGCTTCCCACCGTCACCCACGCCGACGACGTCCAGACCTATGTCGTGGTCGACGGCGACACCCTGATCGGTATCGCATCCAAGTCGGGCGTTCGGCTGTCTGATCTGCTGCGGGAGAACGACCTCCGTCTCAACAGCCTCATTCTCCCCGGCCAGCGACTGGACATCCCCGCGTCGTCCGGGGCCTCCGCACCGCCGACGAGCACGTCGGGATCGAGTTCGTCGTCGGCGGCTTCGTCCGGTTCGACACACGTCGTGCGATGGGGGGACACGTCTGAGTGGGATCGCGAGTCGCAACGGGGTTTCTCTGTCGTCGCTGCTCCGCGCCAACCAACTGTCGCTCTCCAGCCTGATCGTGCCGGGGATGAGGCTGACGCTGCCGAGCGGAGCGGCCGCCGCCGCAACATCGACTGCATCCTCGGCGGCGACCCCGTCCCCGTCGGGCCGGTCGGGTGCAACGCACGTCGTGCGGTCAGGGGACACGCTGAGTGGGATCGCGGCCCGCTACCGAGTCTCGCTGGCGTCGTTGCTCGAGGTCAACGCAATGTCCACCACCAGCCTGATCGTGCCGGGATGCAGGTGGCTCTTCCCGCAGGTTCGAACAAGCCGTCCGCCGGTGGTGCATCCACGCCGAGCGGCGAGCAGCCGGCCGCCACCGGCGTTGCAGCGGTTGTCGACTACGCGCTCGCCCAAGTCGGCAAGCCGTACCGGTTCTTCTCCAAGGGGCCGGACGCGTTCGACTGTTCGGGTCTGACCCTTGCGGCCTACCGGCAGATCGGGATCGACCTGGTCCACTACAGTGCGTCGCAGGCCCGCCGAGGAACGAGCGTCGACTTCCGCAACGAACCGATTCGGCCCGGCGACCTGGTGTTCCAGGCCCGCCGCGGCAGCGAGAGGATCAACCACGTCGGTATGGCGATCACCTCGACGACATGGATCCAGGCCGTCGGCACGGGCCAGCCGGTGCGAGTCGGGCCGATGCCCGCGAGAACCACGATCACTGCGGTCCGCCGGATGGTCGATACCGCCTGATCGGGCTCGCCGGCCACCCCGCCGCACTGGCAGAGAAGCGCAGGCGCTCAACCGCGACTGCCGGTGTCGGTTGCACGGATCGCAGCGACTTCGGCTCGTTGCCTCGGTGAAGTCGCGGCCCGTCGGCGGTCGGATCACCCGCCATGCTGTCGAGCCGCCTACCGTTCGGCGATGGCCTCGGTTCACGTGCTCGGCAACCCGACCGCTCGTGACGGGGAGGCGCAGCTCCGAGAGGTCGTCGACGGATTCGGACGACGCGGTGTCGAGGCGACCGTGCTGGAGGCACGGACGGCCGAGGATGCACGCGCCGCGGCACGGCGCGCGGTGGCGGAAGGAGCGGCCAGGCTGGTCGCCGTCGGCGGCGACGGAGTCGTGCACATCGCCGTCAACGCAGTTGCCGAGTCCGCAACGATCCTCGGCGTGGTCCCGCTCGGCACCGGCAACGACTTCGCCCGCGCCGTCGGGTTACTGGACGGCGACGTCGACACCCAGGTCGGGCGTGCGTTGGCCGAGCCCCGAGGGATCGATGCGATCCGCACGAATCACGGGTGGGTCGCCACCGTGGCCACGCTCGGGTTCAGCGGCGACGTCACCGCCCGTGCGAATGACCTGGCATGGCCGCACGGGCAGTTGCGCTACACGCTCGCGACGTTGCTCCAACTCCCGCGACTCCGCACGCTCCCGGTGACGATCGAGGTCGACGGACGGCGTGTCGGCGGCGACACCACCCTGCTCGCCGTCGGCAACACCGCCTGCTTCGGAGGTGGGATGCGCATCTGCCCTGATGCCCGGCCCGACGATGGGCAGCTGCAGGTGGTCAGCATCGGCGATGTGCCGCGTCGCACGTTCCTGAGGGTCTTCCCGACGGTGTTCTCGGGCCGCCACGTCAGGCGACCAGAGGTGAGCACCGCCTCGGGGTCGTCCGCAACGATCGATGGCACCGACGTCGACGTGTGGGCCGACGGCGAACTGCTGGGCCCGCTTCCGGTACGCCTCGACGTCGTGCCCGGTGCGCTGCTCGTCGCTGGCTGTGACATCCGGTGACGCCAACACCCTTCCCGGGGTTCGATGGCGCGACCACGCAAATCCCGGCAGATCGTGACGGTCAGCGTCTGGATCCGCCGGGATTTCGATGCGGGGGTCGGGTGGGTGCGGGTGGGTGCGGGTTGGTGGGGGTGGGAGAGGTCGAGTTGGAGTCCCAGACGTCCCGGCGAGCAGGGTCCAAAGCCCCGGGAGGCCACACCGTGCGACGAGTACGATTCAGTCGGAAGTGTTGCCGCATCAGCCGGGCACCCGAAACCCACCCACGAGAGGACGCAATGATCGAACTGAAGATCGACGGTCAGGGTTACGCGCTCTACGACGCGCTCAAAGACGAGATCCACGCCAAGATCGGCGAGCTCGACGAGCACATGGACTCGCTCCAGACCGGTCACGTCACCGTGTCATGGGAGGGCGGCAAGGACGAGCAGACCAAGATCCACGCCCAGTTGTGGGGGTCGGGTCATCGCTTCGAGGCATCCGACATCGACTGGACCGCCTTCGTGGCTGTCGACAGGACCAGGAACAAGCTGGCAACCCAGATCCGGCGCGAACACCGCAAGGACGTCGCCAAGCGCCGCCACGGCTGACGCCAGGCGGCCGGCCTCAGAGATCTTCGAGGATCTGACGACGCTTGATCTCGAACTCCTCGTCGGACACCAGGCCCCGACGATGGAGTTCTTCGAGTTCGTCGAGGCGTGACTGCGCCGTCGGACCCGACGAGCCGGCCAGCGGCTGGCCCTGGAACGCGTCGCGGATCGCTGCGGCGTCGCGTTGCGAATCGGCCTGTTCGTCCGCCTGCATCTGCCCGAAGATCACCGTCCGGACATGCTCGGGGTCCGGGATGTTCTCGAACACCGAATCGCCGGTTTCGCCCGCCGACTCGATCGTCACGACGCCGTTGTTGAGCATCCGAGCGACCATCGACTGCTCGAAGTTGACGTTGTTGATCCGGTTGAGCGGAATCGACACACCGGCGCGACGGATCACGCCGCTCTGGTACGCAACGCGCTGGTCGGTCACCGCGAAGCGGGTCGTGCGCCACTGCACGAACTCGTAGATCGTGTTCGCCAGCCACACGACGAAGGCGACGAGTGCGATCCAGCCGATCACCGTCGACATCCAGTCGACGTCGACGAGTCCACATCAGGAACAGCAGGGCGAGCACGCCGACGCCGGCTGCGACCTGCTTCCAGAAATACCACCAGTGCGGGTTCCCGGAGAGCACCATCTTCTCGCCCGGCATCAGTTCGAGTTGCGAAGCAGCCATCCTCGAATTCTACTCCACGCCCGCGGGGGTCGATGGTCTCGCAGCGTGCCCGATCAGCGGCGTCGCCACCCAGACGCTCGCGCACCAATCTGCTTCTGGTCGACGCTGAGCGGACGATTGCTGCGCACGGTCACCGTCGTGACGCCGGCCGGATGCTCCTGCGTGGCGAGATCGGGCAGGAAGATCGACGCCGGTCAGCCCGACGTCGTTCGACGCCGTCGTCAAACGGCGTGCCGCATCGTCTTCGACATCGTTCCACTCCGTGGTCGGGATCGCGATCTCCGAGCTCGCCGCGAGCTGGGAGTAGTTCGTCACGCTGTCGATCGCCGAGTGCCCGGCATGCCACGTCGCGCCGGCTTCGGTCCGCAGGCGGATCGAGGCCGGGCCCATGAGGTCGATCGTCCCGTTGACCTCGTTGCTGCCCAACGTGATCGCCACCTGATCGCCGACCGCGTATCGATCTTCGAGGATCGCCATCGTTCCGGCCAGCAGGTTCTTGATGATGTCCTGGCCCGACAGGGCGAGCGCAAGGCCGACGAAGCCAGCGCTCGAGATCGCGTACACCGGGTCGACTCCGACGATCTGGAGGCCGAGCAGCGTCGACACCGACGAGGATCAGCGCGGTCACGAAGTGTCCGAGCATCCGGGCGGCGGCGTCCGCGCGCTGGCGCTTGCGCGACCTCGACCTCGGTCTCGAGATCGTTGAGCCGACGCAGGCGGCCTCGCCATGTGCCCGGACGTATCCTGCGCGCGGCGCACGGCGCGCCGGGTCATCGCCCGGATCAGTTGCCGGGCTGCCCAGGAGAGGATGAGGGCGGCCGGAACGAGGAGTCCGAGTTCGATCAGGGTGGTCAGGTTGTGCATCGGTCGGCTCACGGCTGGTTCGGCGGAGATCATCGACGTGAAGATAGGGGTCGACGGGGGTGCGACCGGTCGCGGTCGGGGAGACAGATGGCTCACCTCCAGCGGTGGTCGCGGGCCGTTCGGCCCTAGCCGGCTGCGGTCGACACGCAGCATCGTGGAACGATGGTCGACCAGTCGAGAGCTCCATGCCGACACCGCAGCATCCGACGAGCCCACGCCGAGCCGACACCGCAGCGTGGGATCCGCCCGCCGAGGATCCGTCGATGGAACGCAGCAGCGGAAACGGTGGCGTCGGCAGCGTCGGCCGCCGAAGGAGAAGTCGGCGAAGAAGCTCCGGACGCGGTATCGCCGCGAGAAGGAACTCGAGGCCTACCAGGTCGAGTTGCTCAAGCTGCAGAAGCCACCTCGAGGCCACCGGTCTGAAGATGATCGTCATCTTCGAAGGTCGTGACGCCGCCGGCAAGGGCGGCACGATCCGACGCGTCACCCGCTACATGAACGAGAAGCACTATCGAGTCGTGGCGCTCGGGCAAGCCGACCGACGAACAGCGGGGCCAGTGGTTCCTCCAGAAGTACGTCACCCAGTTCCCGCGGGCGGGGGAGATGGTGCTGTTCGATCGCAGTTGGTACAACCGGGCGATGGTCGAGCCGGTCTTCGGCTTCTGTACCGAGAAGGAGCACGAGGACTTCCTGCGCGGCGTCGTCGGCTTCGAGAAGGACCTGTCCCGACAGGGAACCATCCTGGTCAAGCTGTACTTCTCGGTCACGAAGGAGGAGCAGCAGCGTCGCTTCGATCGGCGGCGCGACGACCCGCTGCGGCAGTGGAAGCTGAGCGAGGTCGACGTCCAGGCGCAGGAGCTGTGGGACGAGTTCACGGAGCGCAAGTACGAGATGCTGCGCCGCACCCACACCACCGTCACCCCGTGGACCGTCATCCGATCCGAGGACAAGCACCGGGCACGCCTGAACGCGATCAGGGTGATGCTCGACGCGGTCGACTACGCGGGCCGCAACCCGGAACTCGACTTCGTGCCCGATCCCGAGATCGTCGTCTCCGGTGCACTCGAGGTGGAACTGATGGAAGCCGAGCGGATCCGCGGCGGCAAGTTCCGACACTGACGACACGACGTCGCCCGTGCGTCGACAGGTCGCGCTACTCGACGGTCGGCGGCGCGGTCCACGTCGTCGGGACGTCGGCGCCGCCCTCGGGCGTGAGACGGGTGCCGACCTGCGCGATCAGCGGCAGCGGAGCGAGCGGGCCGGCGAACGAGCGCCTGACCGAGGCCGAAGGAGAGCGCTTCGCGCAGGAGCATCGGCGGAACATGGGAGAAGGCCGATTCCAGGTCGTCGACGTCGCGCGGCTCCGTTCATCCGCATCAACACGAGGTTGTCGCACTGCGACAGCACGTTCGGATGCACCTTGCCGGGACGCTGTGAGGCGATGAACAGATGAATGCCGAACTTGCGACCCTCGCCGGCGATCAGTGCACCGACGTCGACCGCCGACTGCAGCAGCGGATCGTCGGTGGCGGCCGGCAGCACGTTGTGGGCTTCGTCGATGGCCAGCAGCATCGGCTGCCGCTCGCGACGAGCGCGCCACCGGTTCCCGAGAATCGCGAGCGCCAGCACCGTTCGCTCCGGTGGGGTCGCGAGGCTGCCCGTGTCGACCACGACGAACCGGCGGCCACGGATGTCGTGCGGTCGCAGCCGACTCCTCGCCCTCGCGGCGCCACAGTCCCCAGTCGGCGAGCCCGAGGTTCGCGATTCGTCGGGTGAGGTGAGCGGTCCGTTCGTCAGCCGCTGCGGCGGCGGCCACGTCGTCCACCGAGTACGGCTCGGCGAGATCGTCGGTGATCTCGCGCGAGCGCGGCAAACTCGTCGAGGTCGGCGATCGGGTCGAGCTGGAGCAGTGCCGCGCGGACGTGCGGGTCGAGGTCGCTGAAGTCGATGCACAGCGTGTTGGTCCCGCCGCAGCCCGCGTGCGTCGAACCGTGGCCACCTCGGTCGGCGACCGCGCGGTAGCGCTCCGCCTCGGGCGCCGTGTCGTCGGGGTCGGCGAGGGAGCCGAGGTGGACGTGGTCGCTGTTGGGGTCGAGAACGATGACGGGCAGCGTGGATCCGGCGAGCAGCCGCTCGAACAGCACGCCCGTCGTGTAGGTCTTGCCCGACCCGGATTGGCCGCACATGAACGTGTGACGGGAGAAGCCCTTGGAGCGCAGCCGTGCCGGGAGCTCGGGAAACTCGCGGAGGCGTCCGACGTCGATGGTCGGCGCCGAGCCGTCGAGCTGCGTCGATCACGGCGGCGACCTCGGCAGGCGTCGCCGGGCGGACCAATCTCCTCCCCGAACGGCTCGACAGCCGTCGTCGGGATCGAAGCTGACCGCCGCGCAACCGGCCCAGCACGGCCGCCTCGCCGGCGACCCCGCGGAGGCGCACGTCGATACTCGTCCCCGGGAGGCCGATGCCGGTCTCGATGGCCTCGGTCGTCGAAGTCGATCCGGGGTCCGATCCGTTCGTCGAGCGTCAGCGCTCGCACGTGGATCACGATCTGATCGCCGTGTCCGGTGCGCTCGACGATCCCGAACCCGCCGATGCCCAGCCCGAGTGTGAGCGGTCCGTTGATCTCGACGGTGCGTCCGTTTGCCGAGTACGCGACCGGCGGGACCGCGAATCGTCGTTCGATGTCGTGACGGAACGCGACGAGATCGTCGATGGTCGAGTTGTCGTCGGTTGTCGCTCATCTCGGCACCAGTCCGGTGGCGTCGAGACGTCGATCCTCGTGGTCGGCCGATCAGGCCGTGGTCGGCGATCTGCCGCATGCGCAGAACGGCACGTTGGCGCAGATGAAGAGGCCGAAGACGATGCAGGTAGAACCCGGCGATCCAGGCGACGACGGTCACGCGTCGGCGTCGGGCCACGCCACGATCACGGTACCGGCTGCGATCGAGACGAGACCCGCGAGTGCCAGCCATCCACGACCATCGACGTACTTGTTGGCGATCGCATCGATGACCTCGATCACCCCGACACGATCCAGACCGCACCGAGGATCGTGGCGAGCACCGTGACGGTCTCGAACGGGGTGTCGAAGCACGACGACGCCGGCGATCATCCCGAGGATGCCGACGAACCCGACGAATCCGGGTGAGACGACGTTGTCGGCGAACGCGCCGATGAGCCGGAACAGTCCGAACACGAGCAACTGGATACCGAGCAGCACGGACAGCACGGTGAGCGTCTCGCTCGGCCAGGCGAGCACCACGACACCGAGGCCGACGGTGAGGATGCCGATCGACCAGGATTGCCGGCCACTCACGTGCGACGAGCAGCGCCGTCGGGCCCGGTTGAACGTCCATCTCCTGCGTCATGAGTCGGAACGCTACTGCGCGAGTGTCGACCGCGATCGGCGATCACATGCCGCCGGCGACCTTGATGGTCTGACCGGTGACCCAACTCCCGGCATCGCTCGCCAGGTAGACCGCGGTCGAGCCCATGTCGTCGGGGGTGCCGAGTCGCTTGAGCGGGATGCGCCGCTCGGCCATGGTCTCGAGCTGCTCCTCGTCGGTGTCGAGCGCGGTCATCATCACCTCGGTCGGGACGTAGCCCGGCGCGATGCCGTTCACCCGGACGTTCGGGGCGAACTCGAGCGACAGCGTCTTGGTCAGCGAGTTCACGCCCGCCTTGGCGGCGCCGTAGTGACCGCTTCCGGGCACGGCGACCTCGCCGGCGGGCGACGTGATGTTGATGATCGCGCCCGACTCCATCCGCTCGAAGGCGATCACCGAGCCCTTCCACACCGCCGTGAGGTTCAGTCGGAGGCACGCCTCCCACTCGTCGTCGCCGAGGTCGCTGAGCGACGACCGGACGGGCGATCCGCCGGCGTTGTTGACCCAGACGTGGAGGCCACCGAACTGTCTCGACCGCTGCGTCGGCGAGCGCCTCGACGGCAGCGGTGTCGGTCACGTCGGTCGCGAGGGCGCAGCGGCGGTGCCGCCGGCAGCGTTGATCTCGTTCGCGACCCGCTCGATGCGGTCGACGTGGCGGGCGGCGACGATCACCGATGCGCCGGCGGCAGCGAGGTTCTTGGCGATGCCTTCGCCGATGCCCTGGCCGCCGCCGGTCACGACGGCGGACTTGCCGCTCAGATCGAAGCTGTTCATGGATGTCTCCTCATGTCGTCGGAGACCGTCGACGACGGGCTCGCAGGGTGTGGAATCGATGTTGCCGAGACGGCGTCTCGGCGGTCAGTCGGCCGTGGCGATCACGTCGTCGCCGAACGCGGCCAGCCGGTCCAGGCCGCCAGGGCCGGCGAAGAAGAACGCCGGCACCATGATCCGGCCGACGCCGACCTCGCGCATCTGCTCGACGCCCGCCACCGGATCGGTCATCTGGGTGCCGAACATCGCGTTGACCTCGATCTCGGCAGGGTCGCGGCCCGCCTTCTCGGCGGCGACGCGCAGCCGCTCGATGAGCGCGGCAAGCCGATCGATGTCGCCCTCGCCGGGGAAGTAGCCGTCGGCGAGGCGAACCGCTCGGGAGATCGCTGCCTCCGAGTCGCCGCCCACCAGGACGGGGATCCGCTCCTGGATGGGGCGTGGGCTGCAGGTCACCGGTGGGAAGTCGACGAACTCGCCGTGGAACTCGGCGTGCGGTCCGGCCCACAGCGCGCGCATCGCCTCGATGTACTCGTCGTTGCGGGCGCCGCGTCGCTCCCACGGGCACACCGAGCGCATCGAACTCCTCTTTCATCCAGCCGACGCCGAGCCCGAGTTCGACGCGTCCGCCCGACAGCCGGTCGAGCGTGGCGAGCTCCTTCGCCAGGATCAGCGGATTGCGCTGCGGGACGATCAGGATGCACGTGCCGAGACGCAGCCCGGGTGCGGCGGCTGCGGCGAACGCGAGCCAGATCAACGGGTCGGGGATCGGGGTCTCGGGCTCGGCGGGAATCTTGCCGTCCGGCGTGTACGGGTACGACGACTCGATCGACGTCGGCATGATGACGTGCTCGCCACCCCACAGCGACTCGAACCCGGCAGCGTCGGCTCGTCGGCAGACCTCGAGTGAGTCCTCGTGTTCCTGCGCGATGCTGCTCGCGAACGCCAGTCCGAATTTCATGTGTATCCCCGTTCGTCCACGAGCCGGCGGCCACCCCGCCCGACCCGAGCGATCGTAGGCGTGGGGGTCGAGACGCTGCAGAGTCGGAGCTCGGAGCGCGGTCGGGCCCGTGAGTTGTCGTTCCCGTTGCGGGGAAGGGCTTGAATCAGTCGACCGATGCACGAGGCCCCGGCGCTGGATCCCTGGTTGACGTCTCACGGGCCCACTGCGATATTCGCACTCCCGGGTCCGGAGCGCAAGGGGTCCTTCGTCCCTAGTTGAGGCGTTCGATGAGTCGCTGGTGCCAATCCACGGGAAAGGACGGGGGGCCGACGTCGGCGAATCCGTCGGAGGATCGAGGTCCTCGTGACGGCGAAACTGCCGAGTTCGATCTTGCGCTCCCGTGCCGGACGGCTCTATGACGTAGATCCCACAGCGGCGGAGTCGTCGCGGCGAGCAGAGGAGGGCAGATGTCGACATCGGTCGACGCCGTGACCGTGGGCGAGTTCATCTCGGCACGGGGCCGACACGCGTCGCTGCGCGCCGGAGCGCCGCTGTTCTTCGAGGGCGACCGCTCGATGAGCGTCTACAGCTGTCGTGTCGGGCCGCGTGCGGCTGTTCGTCAGCGCCGACTCGGGACGCGAGATCCTCATCGGCTTCAAGCAGCCGGGCGAGCAGTTCGGCGAGCTGTCGGCGATCACTCGGCGGCCGCGAGTCGCGTCGGCGACGGCAGTCGATGACAGCGTGGTCGCGCACATGCCGGGTGACCGGTTTCTCGACGAGCTCGCGCACGAGAGCGGCGTTGCGTTCGCCGTGCTGCGCGAGTCTCGCCGAGCAACTCCAGGCCACCAACCTCCGGCTCCTCGCCCGCAACTCGGAGAGCGCAGGCTGGCGGACCGGCCACAAGCTGGCCGAGTTGGCCGCGCTCCGAAAGCGGCACCATCGCGACGACGGTGCGTCGACGAGCGTCGTGCTCGACATCACCCAGAGCGACCTCGCAGGCTGGGTCGGGACGTCTCGCGAGTCGGTCTGTCGAGCACTCGGCGACTTCCGGCGCCACGGGGTCGTCGACACCGGACGCGGTCACATCACGGTGTACGACATCGACGAACTGTTCGGCGTGTCCGAAACGCTCTGAGCGGTCGAGCGTGGCGGTGCGGTTCAGAACGGGCCGGATGCGACGATCTTGTCGACCGCGCGTTGGAGGAAGTCGAGCACCGGCGCTTCGGCCGACAACGAGAATGCCGTCAGCGTCGTCCCGACGGTGGCGAGTGCCAACACGTAACGCTGCGTCTCGGACGCGTCGTCCGCGTCTCCCGCGATCTCGACGGTCTGCGTCTGGTCGACATGCAGCGAGAACGGCAGCATCGGCGCCGTCGCACCTCGACTGCGGTGGCAGACAGCAGGTACCTCGCGTACTCGTCGCCGCCCTCGCACCCGTCCAGCGCGAGGAACGCGTTGGTGATCTCGGCAGCGTCGTCGTCGTCCGAGATTGCGGCGATGAACTGCATCCCGTAGCTCTGCCAGGTCGTCGACGTCGACGTCGCGCAGCTCGGTGCTGTACTCGAACCGTCTGTCGAGTTCGACGATGATCGCTCGACTCCGGACAGCCGTCGAGCGCGTCGTCGTCACCGCCGCCGCCGTCGTAGTCCGTCCGCTCGATCTGCCGTCCACCCGTCGGGGAGTTCGTCGGTGACCAGCAGTGCGGCAGCGAGGTCGCTCCAGCGGAGCCGAGGTTGTCGGCGGGACGTCGATCGGGGGGATCGTCACGCTCGGGCGGCAGCGGTTCGAGCTCCGGCGAGTTCGTCGTCGAGCACGCTCGGGCGGCAGCGTCGGAGGGATCTCGTCGGGACGCTCTCCAGGAACGGTGGTCGTCGTCGGGTCGGCGGCAGCGACGTCTAGTACCGGCCGACCGCGAGCCGTGCGGCCATGGTTGCGGCGACGGCTGCGAAGTCGACCCGGGAGAACGACGGGATCTGGCCCGACTCGAACTCGGGCCACATCGTCACGCGGAGCTCGCTGATCAGGTCGCCGCGCTGGGCGAATGCCAACCACAGCACCTCGTCGGTGCGGACGTGGTCGATCGACAACGCGACGATCCCATCGGTCCCCGGAACGTCCGGACAGATCGAGTGGCTCGATGGTGAACGAATCGCCTTCGCTCCACGAGGTCACCCCACAGGTCTGCGGGAGATTCGGCGAAGACCCGCATCAGCTGCGGCGGCCTGCCCCGGTTCGGTCTTCGCGCCGCACCATGTTGTTCAGGTTGCCGCCGTCGCGCCACCACATCGTCTCGCCGCCCTGGAGGCGCCCGATGCGCTCGTACTCCCAGTACGGGTCCGCAGTCGGTCTGGTTCGGGCCGATGTCGTAGGCGAACGTCTCGACGTTGCGGTTCTTCATGTCCCACGGCGCCGGCGCATCGTCGCCGTGCAACAGCGCATCGTCGACCGACAATCGCAGTTCCGCAACGGGCGGCAGGGTCGCGCAGTCTGCCTCGACCTGGGGGAGCGGCGTCGCCGATCGACGACGACTCTTGCGCGACCGGCGATGCAGGCGTCCCGCACGACGCGGCTGCGACCGCGAATGCCGCGCCCGCAAGACCGAGCAATGGACGAGACGTCATGACGATGCATCGGCTGGCAGGCCGCATCGACTTGACCTCGACAGACGCCGGCGACGTCGCGTCCGGTCAGCCGAAGACGTTCATGTGGGTGTCGTCGGGGACGACTCCGGTTGCGGGTGAAGGTGCCCACGTCGATCGGGAGACCGGTGTACTTTCCGGTGACCACGAGCGGGTCGGCGTCGTGATCGTGGCCGGCCTCGACGGCGGTGATCAATTCGGCCATCAGGTGACCGGCGACGGGGGCGTTCTTGAACTGGTTGCCGCTCGTCCCGCATGCGATGTAGAAGCCGTCGACGTCGCTGCGGTCGTAGATCGGTGTCCAGTCCGGCGTCGCGTCGTACATCGACACGAGTCCGGACTTCTGGAGTGGAATCGGTGTGCCCTTCACACGGCGCGCCGTGCGGAGTGCGTGGAGCTCGAATCCGTCGTCGCTCAACACGTCGTCGATCGCGTCGGGATCGTCGACCCACTCGAGCTCGTCGCACTCCGGCTCGGCGTTGCCGATCAAGATGTTGTTGCCACGCTCGCCCCGGAAGTAGACCCCGGTGTCCCCGTCGCCCATGCTGAACCCGGTGCGGTCGAAGTCGCTCCCCGGCGGGGCCGGGACGATGTAGACCTCACGCCGGAGTGCCCGGGAGGTCCGCTTCATCGATGCGAGGACACCCGCCATCTCGTTGACGATGCGGGCATGCGGACCCGCCACGTTGACGACCACACGGCTGGTGATCTGCTCACCGTCGGCTGTCGTGATGCCGCTGACGCGTCCGCCGTCTCGGTCGATCGACGCAACTTCCGTCTTGAATCGGAACTCGGCGCCCGCGGCGACGGCCGCGGAGGCGAGGTTCTGCGCCGACAGCTGCGGATCGGAGATGTAGCCGGCCTCGGGCATCACGATCACCCCGTCGTGCATCGCGTCAGGCTCGCCCCAGAAGGGATGGTCGACGTCGTCGAGGCGCGGCCGGCGGACCGAAGATCCGCAGATCGACGAGCGGAAAGCGCGCCGCCGTCGCGTCGGCATCGAGGTCCTCGTAGCGCACGCCCAACTCATCGAAGAGGGGGACCACCTTCTCGTGGTGACCGCCCGATGTCTTCGGGAGCAGCATCGGCTGGTTGACGTATTCGGCCAGCGGGTTGATCGCCGATGTCGCCGATGTGGTCGGGCCACGCCAGCCAGTACTGCAGACCCTCGTACGCCATCGCCACTCCGGCGGCGGTCGAGTAGCTGAAGCGGATGATCGCACTCGAGGCGCTCGTCGATCCGTAGCCCGCCGTGGGGAGTCTGTCGACCGCACAGCGTTCGCCATCCGCGCCGGCTCAATTCGAGGGCCACCGCACTGCCGATGACGCCGGCGCCGATCACGATCGCGTCGTAGTCGTGAGCAGGGGAGCGGGCCGTCACTCGGTCGCCTCACTGGTCATCGTCGCCGAGTGTAGAACGTCGGCGGATTGCGGGCCCGGCGGCGGACTACGAGGAAGATGCGCCTTGCAGGGCAGAGCTGATCTTGTCGACGTGCGTGTGGTCGGTGCCGCAGCATCCGCCGAAGACGTTCATGTGGGGGAACCGCGCCTTCAGGGTCGCGTGCTGTGCGGCGAGCTCATCGGGATCGCCTTCATCGAGGCCGTCCATCTCGGCCAAGGTGCATTGTTCCTCGGTCGAGGAATTGGCGCGCACACCACGGATGCGCGTGACCCACTCCTCGTCTGCGAGCGCCGGCCCGAAGTCGACCGGATGTGAGCAGTTGACCATGAAGTACGCAGCCGCCGAATCGGTCATCTGGTCGACCGTCTCGATCGCCTCGCGCAAGGTCTCGCCGCTGGCCAGACGCTGATCACTCCTGACCGTGAAGGAGACGACCGACGGCACCCCCGCCGTTCGTGCCGCTCGGACGATGCCGATCGCTTCTCGGCTCGAGCCGAGTGTGAGCGCGGTCACGATGTCGGCGTCCGCCGACTTGAAGGTGTCGATCTGCGCCTGGTGGTACCCCTGCGCACCCTCGGCGGTGAGCTCGTCATTTCGCTCGTACGCGTCTCCCTTGGGTCCGATGCACCCGCTGATGACCACGTCGTGACGGGCCATGCCGACTTCTTCGGCAATGTCTCGGTACAGCTCCAAGGCCTGAAGGTTCGCGTCCGCGAGTGCACTCGAGGAGTAGCCCAGCAGTCCGCCCCAGTCGCGGCTCGCCCGGTAGGTCAAGCTGTCGAAGATGAACGCCGCGCCGTGTTCGACCGCGATCTCGGCAAAGGCCCGGTAGTACGAGCGTATGTCCTCGGTCGCCGTGCGGGTCCCGCAACAGATGAAACGCGCTGAAGTTCGGTAGTTCGTGCCCACGTTTGTGGATCAACCAGGTCTCGGTACCGCCGTCGGTCAGGAAGAGGTCGACTCGTCTCGTGCGGCAGCGTCGGCCGTTCAGTGCCCATCCGTGAACCTCCAGTGAAGTCAACTCGGCGCGCCCAGCCGGCACGCGCCGAGAACGGTAGTTCGTTCAGACGGCGCTAGTCGCCGGGCGTGAGTCCGAGCTGTTCGAGGCGACCGCGGAGGAAGACGGGGATCGTCATCGGGGCTCCTGCCAGCCGATCGGCGACGGCCTGACCGTTCTCGTCCCAGATGTGGCACGTGTTGACGATGCCCTTCCACATCCCGTCGTCGGACTGCTCGCGATCGAACGTGCTCTGCGGTTCGCCCGAGAGCTTCGCTTCGGCGGCGCGCATCGACCAGAAGCACTGCATTGCGACCGGCGCCATCGCGTTGATCAGTGCGGTGACGTGGGTGCACCCGCGCGGCCCGCCGAACAGCTCAGCGACGTGCTTCGTGAAGCCGCGGCCGATCGACAGCCCGACCAACTTGTCGTAGTGCCCGCTGATCGACGGGCACTGCTCCTGCGGATGCGACTCGAACAGTGCGGTCGCCGAGACGATCTCGAGTTGCGGAAAGGCGAGCTCGATCGCCAACTGCATGTGGTGGACGGTCAGCGGATCGGGATCCTCGCGGAGGTACAACCCCGGCGGCTTCTGGTCGCGGACGGCACCCTGCAGGAGCAGGCGGTCGGCAGCGAGTCGGAATGCTTCGACGCGGTACTCGCGGTCGTGGAGGATCTCGACCGCCCCTTCGGGCGGGGGTGGCAGGATCGGTCCGGTGTCGAACTGCGTCATGCCCCGATGCAAGCAGAGCAGCAGCGGCGCGGCTCAATCGCAGCGCATCGCCGGCGTTGTCCTAACGTCAGTGGCGACATGAGCACCACCGAGACGACGCACGAGTCCAGCACCGGGCGTGTCCCGCACGTCGACTACCTCGTGCTCGACGACGGCGACCCGCACCTCGTTGCGCACGAGTGCACGTCGTGCGGGGCCCGTTTCTTCGATCGGCGAAACGCGTGCGCCGCGTGCTTCGCGACCGATTTCCGAACCGTTGCCGATCGCCACCGCAGGGGACGGTGCACGGCCTTCACCATCGTGGCGTTCGCCGCACCCGGCATCCCGGTTCCGTTCGTCGCCGCAGTCGTCGACTGCGACGGCACCAGCGTGAAGGGCAACATCATCAACGTCGAGCCCGACCCGGCCAACATCTCGACCGGGATGGCGGTTCGACTCGCGACCTATTCGCTCGGCACCGACGACAACGGGGTCGAAGCCATCGGGTACGGCTTCGAACCCGCTGACTGAAGTAGACCACACGAACAACGCACGACCCGAATTCCGAACAGGAGCACGACATGAGCGCATCCGACGAGGTCTTCATCCTCGGCATCAACATGACCAAGTTCGGCAAGCACTTCGACAAGGACGTGGTCGATCTCGGTGCCGAGGCGATGATGGCGGCACTCGCCGACGGTGGGGTGACGATGGCCGACATGGGGATCCTGGCAGCGGGCAACCTGATGGGGGCGGGCGGTATCGGCCAGCAGCTCCAGAAGCAGGTCGGCCAGACCGGCATCCCCGTCTACAACGTGTCGAACGCCTGCGCCACCGGTGCCACGGCGCTGCGCACGGCGATCATGGCGATCAAGGCGGGGGAGTGCGACATGGGCATTGCCGTCGGCGTCGAGAAGCTCGCAGGCGCCGGACTCCTCGGCAGCAGCGACGCCAAGCAGTCCGACAAGCACGAGTGGGAGCCGTCCGGTCGTCTCGGAGCAGTCACCGGCGTCGACGGGCGCATCGGCAGCGCGACGATGCCGGCGCTGTTCGCTCAGATCGGCGTCGAATACGGCCACAAGTACGACGGTGTCGACGCCGAGCTGTTCGCCCGGATCTCCGAGAAGAACCACTCGCACTCCACGCTCAACCCGCTCGCCGCGTACACGAAGGCGATGTCGCTCGAGCAGATCATGGGCGACATGATGATCGCCTACCCGAACACCCGCCCGATGTGTTCGGCCAACTGCGACGGCGCCGCTGCGGCCGTCGTCGTCAGCGGGTCGAAGACTGCGCACGCTGTCGCTCGAGCAGCAGCGGCGGGCGGTCAAGGTGTCGGCGTCGGTGCTCACGTCAGACCCCTACGAAGAGGCCTGCCAGGTGCTCCCGAACGTGAACACGCTGACCCGCAACGCGGCCACCCAGGCGTACGAGACCGTCCGGTGTCGGCCCGTCGGATCTCGACCTCGTCGAACTGCACGACTGCTTCGCGACCGCCGAGCTCGTCCACTACGACAACCTGATGCTGTGCGAGGAGGGCGGCGCCGCCGACTTCTTCAACTCGGGCGCTCCGTGGCGCACCGGGTCGATGCCGGTCAACGTGTCCGGCGGACTCCAGTCGAAGGGGCACCCGATCTCGGCCACCGGGATCGCCAACATCTGGGAGGTCTGCCATCACCTCCGCGGCGAAGCCGGCGACCGCCAGATCGACGGTGCCACAGGTCGGCCTCGCCCACGTGATCGGGCTCGGCTCGGCGTGTGGCGTGCACGTGCTCGAGAAGTCGGCGCTCGGCACGCGCCGCCTGACCGTCCGGCCGGGAGCTGGCTACTGCGCGATGCGCTGTGGCTCGCGCGCCGGCCGATCGGCCTGAGCGCTGATGCCGTTTCGTGCGGTCGGGACGCTCCGCCTGGCTCGACTCGCTGGTCGCCGAGACGAGCGGCGCCTTGGCCGCGGCGACGGCGATCGTGATCAGCGACGCGACTTCGACGACGCACAGAGCGACCAGTGCTGTCGCCCCGAAACCCGATGGTTGGCGCATGGTTGCGCTTCCTTCTCCGCCCGCTCGAAGGTGAAACCACCTCTCGTCTTCGATGCTACCCGAGAACGCGTCCCGTGTCGAGAATGACACGCTGAGTGTTCACGGGTGACCGGTGCCGCCGGATCGTGGAGGGTCACCGGTGGACGAGCGGAAGGATCTCGGGAGCGAGCCGCCGAGCGGTGAGGAGCCCGATCGACGTGGCCGCGTCGAGTTCCTCGGCGCTGGTCGGTTTGGCCGACGCGATCGCAGCGAGGTCGTGGTCGGTCAGCAGCTGTGTCGGCACGACCCGCGCCCGAATCGCCGATTCGGCCCGCCACGCGGTCAGGCGCTCCAGCGTCGGGTCGACGGAGCGGGTCCGACGGAGCGCGCGTCGGTACCGGGAACGGGTACCGGCTCGTCGAGCTCGAGCTCGGCGACGAACGGGCTCGGCTGGCGGGCATAGCCGGCGCGTCGCTCGGCGCGGGTGAGGCACAGCACGTCGGTTGCTCGGGTCACCGCCACGTACAGCAGCCGGGCCTCTTCGGCCTTGTCGTCGGCCGTCGTCGCCGACTTGTGCGGCATCAGGCTCGCCTCCAACCCGGTCACGAACACGGTGTGCCACTCGCGCCCCTTCGAGCCGTGGAACGTGAGCAGTTCCACGCCGTCGGTCGAGCGGTCGTCGAACGGATTCGTCGTTGCGATCCACGACGCGGAACTCGGCGCCGTCGCCACGCGGCTGATCACGAAGGAACTCGAGCAGCGCCGTCGCAACGCGGCGCTCGGCCTCGACGAGGCGCAGCGCCGTCGTCGCCTCACGCAGCTGCGACGCGTGTGGAGCGCTGGAACGGGTCGAGGGTCGACCGGGCTCGGAACGTGGATCGCCGAGCTGGCTCGACGACCGAGCGCGCGGCGTCGAGCGCGTCGATGTCGTCGAGGGTGTCGTGGGCCCACGCCCGGAGTCCGGACGACGACGTGTTCGCCGATGCCTCCCGAATCGCTGCTTCGAGCGGTGACCCGCTCGCAGTCGCCGATCGCCGTACGGCGACACCACGATCGCCCAACGCCGCCTCGAACGCCGTGAGCTGGGCGTTCGTTCGGGCCAGGACGGCAATGCCACCGGAACGGACCAGGTTCGGATCGCCGCGGGCGATGCGCTCGGCGACGAACTCGGCCTCGGCTGTCTCGTCGGCGACCGACCGAGAGCGTCGACCATCGGGCCGTCGTCGCGGGCGGAGCGGATGTCGGTCGGTTGCCCGCCGGCGCTGCAAGCACGTGGGCGCCGGTCGCGACGATCTGCGGCGTGCAGCGATGGTTGACCGGGAGCCGGATCGACTTCGACACCGGGGAAGCGTGCCTCGACCTCGATCAGCAGCGATGGGTCGGCGCCGTTGAAGCCGTAGACCGCCTGAGCGGGGTCGCCGACGAGGAACAGATCGTCGCGACCGGCCCGGAGCAGGTCGACGATGCGGTGCTGCACGCGGGTTGAGGTCCTGTGCCTCGTCGACCAGCAGGTGCCGGAATCGCCAGCGCATGACCATCGGCGAAGTCGGCATCCCGTGCCGCGTCGGCGAGCACGTCGAGCAGCACGTCGTCGAAGTCGATCACCCCACGCTTGCGTTTGATGCCCGATGTAGTGCTCGAAGATGCGTGCCATCGCATCGACGCCGCCGGCCGGACGACGACCAGCCCGGCGCGCCGCGGCCGGCGTATCGATCGGGCCCGATGCCACGCGCCATCGCCCAGGAGATCTCGTTGTTCGCGCCGTCCATCACCTGCCAGCCGCCGTCGAACCCGTACTCCTTCTGGGCGTCGCGAAGCAGCCGGCGACGGTCGCCGGACACCGTCTTCGGCGCGCCGGTTCGTGTCGGCCCAGCGCTGACGCAGGACGCGCAGCATCACCGCGTGGAACGTCCCGGCCTCGACGTGGTCGCGGAGCCCGAGGCGCAGCAGGCGACGACGGAGTTCGCCGGCGGCCTCGCGGGTGAACGTGAGCGCCAGCGTGTGGCGGGCGTCGGCGTCGCCGAGGGCGATCCGATGGGCGATCCGCCGTGTCAGGACGCGGGTCTTGCCCGACCCTGCGCCGGCCACGACGGCGACGAGGTGGGAGCCGGCGGTGACTGCGGCGCGCTGGTCGGGATCGAGATCGGCGATCAGCGCGTCGGCATCCACCCCGAGTCGGCATCGTAGGTCGCAGTACCGTGAGACCATGCCGTACCCGCGGAGGCTGCTGAACGCGGCACGAAGACGTTGCGGTCGATCTGCACCCGCACTGGTGGTACTACTCGAAGCCGGTCGCTGGCGCTCGTCGCCGCGATCATCGCTCGGCATCCTCACGCTCACCATCGACCGACGTCGGCACGACTCAGCGGACGGTGTTGACCGGCGTGTCGCTGGCGTTCCTCGCCGGTTCGGCGACGTGGCTCGTCATGCGCTACCTGAAGTGGGCGACGACTCACTTCGTGATCACGACCGACCGGCTGATCTTCCGAGCCGGCATCGATCGCGAAGCACGGCGTCGAGATCCCGCTCGAACGAGTGAACACCGTGCACTTCAGCCAGGGCATCGTCGAGCGGATGATCGGCGCCGGCGACCTCGTCATCGAGTCCGGCGGCGAGGACGGACAGCAGCGCTTCACCGACAGTGCGTCGCCCGGCGCAGGTCCAACGAATGATCCACGCGCAGATGGAGGAGAACCAGCGGCGACGGTTCGCGCTCGCCGGAGCGGCACCGACGGCGACATCGCCGTCGCAGCTCGAGAAGCTGGAGGGCATGCTCGCAGCGCGGCACGCTCACCGCCGACGAGTTCCAGGCGCACAAGGACCAGCTGCTCGGCCGGTGAGTCGGGAGCATCCATCGATGCGCGTCGTCAGCCTCGTGCCGTCGTCGACCGAGACGTTGCTCGCCCTCGGCGGCGACGTCGTCGCGTGCTCGAAGTTCTGCGAGCAACCGCGACCTCCTCCACGTCGGCGGGACCAAGAACCCCGACATCGAGGCGATCGTGCGCGCTCGCGCCCGGATCTCGTCGTGCTCGACCGCGAGGAGAACCGCATCGAGGACCATGACGCGCTCGTCGCCGCCGGCCTCGACGTGTTCGTCTCCGACGTCACCGACCTGTCGGGCGCCGTCGCACGTGGTGCGCGAGCTCGGCCGCGACGGATCGGCGCCGCCGGTGCCGGACGTGGCCAGCCAGCTCCCCGAGGCGCGCCGAGCGCATCGCTCGGCGAACCGCATTCGTGCCGATCTGGCGACGGCCATGGATGACGATCTCGCCGGCGACGTACGGGGCCGACCTGCTCGCCCACCTCGGGATCGACCTCGTTCCCGTCGCCGACCCCGCCGCGTATCCGACGGTCGAACTCGACGAGATCGCCGCGACCGCGACCCGACCTCGTCGTCGTGCCGAGCGAGCCGTACGAGTTCGCGGCCCGACACCTCGCCGAGCTGACCGAGGCGCTCCCGGACGCGCACATCGTCGAGGTCGACGGTCAGGACCTGTTCTGGTGGGGCGTTCGGACGCCGCGGCGCCGTCAGCCGTCTGGCGGCGAGCACTCGCGCCCCGGCCGACGCCTTGACGACCCAGCCGTCGCGGAGCGTGCCCGGCTCGCAGATCGCGACGAGGCACCCGCCGAAGCCGCCACCGGTCATGCGCGCGCCGAACACGCCGGCGGTCGCGTTGAGTTCGTCGACGGCGGCGTCCATCTGCGCGCGTCGACGTGTCGAAGTCGTCGCGCAGGCTGGCGTGGCCGTCGACCATCAACCGACCGAGTTCCGGAGTAGTCGGCTCGGCGCAGGGCGTCGGCGAATCGCGGACTCGCTGGTTCTCGTTGACGACGTGGCGTGCCCGGCGCCGGACCGTGTCGTCGCCGATCGTCGCGACCTGGTCGAGCGTCGCCGTGCGCAGCGGACCGATCTCGGCTTCGGCCCGGGCGCATTCGGCAACACGGTCGGCGTAGGCCGAGCCGCAGCAGCGTGCGGTGCGCGATGAACCGGACGACGATGTCGATGTCGTCGGGAACCGGCACCTGCTCGACGGTGAGCTCGTGGCAGTCGATCAGCGTGGCGTGTCCCGCGGTCGCCGCGGCGATGCAGAACTGATCCATGATCCCGGTCGGGACGCCGGTCGCGACGTGCTCGGCGCGTCGTGCGCGTCTGGGCGAGTTCGAGCGGGGTGCCGTCGAACCCGAGCGCCCGAGCCGATCGCACACTCGAGCGCTGCGCTCGACGACAGTCCGGCACCGGCCGGGATGTCGGAGACGAGGTGGCCGCGGAGACCCGTGGTCGACGCCGAGTTCCTTGGCCATGCCGGCGACGAACGACCCCCACTGCGGCTCGACCGTCGACGGGTCACCGTCGAACGGCAGACGCAGATCGAGACGCGCCCGGCCCGTCGGCCGACGTCAGCTCGATCGATCCGCGGTTCGGCGGTCGCCGTGAGCGTGATGCCACGGTCGATCGCCATCGGGAACGCGAGCCCGCCGGTGTAGTCGGTGTGGTCGCCGATCAGGTTCACGCGGCCGGGTGCGTGGACCCGGAAGCGTGGTCTCGACATCGCTCGTCACCTGCGCCAAACGTACCGGCCGATCCTGCGGCGCTCGGCATCGCTCGCGAGGCTGCGGCTTCGGAGCGAGCCGAGGTCGTCTGCCATGATCGGCCGATGCCCCGTGCTGCGCTGCCGTCCGGAATCGAACTCGAGTACGAGACGTTCGGCGAACGCCGGCGATCCGACGCTGCTCCTGGTCTGCGGCTACACGTCGCAACTCAACGGCTGGGACGCGGGCCTGTGTGAGCGCTTCGTCGACGCAGGGGCTCCACGTCGTGCGCTACGACAACCGCGACGTCGGGCTCTCGAGCAAGCTGACCGGCAGCCGTGCAGCCCGCGCAAGGTGCTCGCCGGCGATCCTCGCCGGCGAACCGGTGCCCGAGGTCCCGTACACGCTGTCCGACATGGCGGCCGACGGCATCGGCCTGCTCGACCATCTCGGCGTCGAACGTGCGCACATCGCCGGCATGTCGATGGGCGGGATGATCGTCCAGATGATGGCGATCGAGCATCCGGACCGGATCGCCAGCCTCACCTCGATCATGTCGAGCACCGGGCGACCCGCGGTCGGGCGCCCCGACGCCCGAGGCGCGCGAGGCGCTGCTGGCCCCACCGCCGACCGACCGGGCGGCCTACATCGAGGCATCGACCCGAGCGCGAGGTCTGGGCGTCGAAGCGCTACGTCGATCACGACGCCATGAAGGCGCGTGCCGCAGCCGACTTCGACCGGACGTTCTACCCCGAGGGAGCGCCCCGCCAGCTCGCCGCGATCTACGCCACCGGCGATCGGTCGCGATCGCCTGCGGGCCCTCGACGTGCCGACGCTCGTGATCCACGGGCGCGACGACACGCTGATCACACCGTCGGGCGGCGAGGACACCGCGCGAGCTGATCGCGGGCTCGAAGTACCTGCTCCTCGCCGACATGGGCCACGACCTGCCCGCTCCGCTCTGGCCGGTGTTCGCCGAGGCGATCGGCGGCCACATCCGCGTCGCCGAGGCAGCCTGACGCGACCGCTCCGCACCCGCACCACCCGTCAATCCGCTCACGACACACCAGGGAGACCCACCATGGCCGGACCACTCGCCGGACACCGCATCATCGAGATCGCCGGGATCGGCCCCGGACCGTTCGCCGCGATGCTGCTCGCCGACCTCGGCGCCGAGGTCATCCGCGTCGAGCGCGCCGGCGCCGTCCGCGGCCCGGCGCCCGACCAACCGCACGGCGACGTCCTGCTTGCGTGGCCGCCGCAACATCGCGATCGACCTGAAGCACCCCGATGGCGTCGCGACGCTGCTCGACCTGGTCGAACAGGCCGATGCGCTGATCGAGGGGTTCCGGCCCGGCGTGATGGAGCGGCTCGGGATCGGACCCGACGAGTGCCTCGCCCGCAACCCGAAGCTCGTGTTCGGTCGGATGACCGGGTGGGGCCAGACCGGCCCGTACAGCCAGGCCGCCGGTCACGACATCAACTACATCTCGCTCGCCGGTGCGCTCGCGCACTTCGGTCGCAGGGGCGAGGGGCCGACGCCGCCGCTCAACATGGTCGGCGACTTCGGTGGTGGCGGCATGTTCCTCGCCCTCGGCGTCGTGGCCGCGCTGCTCGAGGCGCAGAGCAGCGGCCAGGGGCAGGTCGTCGACACCGCGATGGTCGACGGCTCCGCGGTGCTGATGACGATGTTCTGGGCGTTCAAGTCGATGGGGATGTTCGACGAGAACGCACGCGGCACGAACCTGCTCGACACCGGCGCCCACTTCTACGACGTCTACCGCTGCAGCGACGGCGAGTACATCTCGCTCGGCTCGATCGAGCCGCAGTTCTACGCCGAGCTGCTGCGGCTGACCGGGCTCTCCGACGACGAGCAGTTCGCCAAGCAGATGGACCCGACCGAGTGGGGGCCGCTGAAGGAGCGCCTCACCGAGCTGTTCGCCACGAAGATCGCGCGACGAATGGTGCGAGATCATGGAGCACACCGACGTGTGTTTCGCTCCGGTGCTCACGATGTCGGAGGCGGCCGAGCACCCGCACAACGTCGAACGCGAGACGTTCATCGAGGTCGGCGGCGTGACGCAACCTGCACCGGCGCCGCGGTTCAGCCGCACCGAGAACGAGGTCGTGTCGACGCCGGCGTGGCCGGGTCAGCACACGCGCGACGTGCTCGAGGCGTGGGGCGTCGCCGCGGAGCGCGTCGATGCGCTGATCGACTCCGGAGCAGTGCGACACGCCGAGTGAGCTGCGACACTGGCCGCCGATGGGAACCCTGGTCTGTCTCCACGCACATCCTGACGACGAGTGCATCTCGACCGGCGGGACGATGGCCCGTGCCGCCGCCGAGGGGCATCGGGTCGTGCTGATCGTCGCCACGAACGGCGAGCACGGCGAGGTCCCCGACGACCTGGCCGACGGCGAGACACTCGCCGATCGGCGACGTGCCGAAACCGATGCATCGGCGGCGGTGCTCGGTGTCGACCGTGTCGTCTGGCTCGGCTACCAGGACTCGGGCATGACCGGCTGGGACGGCAACCACGACACCGGCGTCGTTCCACCAGGCCGATCTCGACGAGGCGGGCGAGCGGGTCGCGGCGGTGCTGCGCGAGGAGCGCGCCGACGTGTTCACGATCTACGACTGGCACGGCACCTACGGCCACCCCGACCACGTCAAGGTCCACCAGGTCGGCAGACGCGCAGCCGAGCTGGTCGACCATCCGATGCGGACCCTCGAGGCGACCGTCGAACCGTGATGCGATGGCGGCGATGATCAACGCGGCGAGGGAGTCCGGCGTCGACATGGGCTCGCCCGACGCCGACGCCGACGACGAGTTCGACCCGACCGCGCCCGCCGACGACGGCAACCCGTTCGGTGAACCCGAGTCGGTGCTCACGCTGCGGGTCGACGTGACGGACCGGACGGCAGGCGAAGCGGGCCGCGATGCGCTGCCATCGGAGCCAGATCACCGATTCGTCGTTCTTCCTGGAGATGCCCGACGAGGTCTTCGCGATGGCGTTCGGCGTCGAATGGTTCATCGAACACGACCGTCAACCCACCGCACCGCGACGGTTGGATCTTCGACTCGACGAGCGACGGCTGACCCGGCGGTCGGCTCGGACTCTGCATCCCGTCAAGATCGTCGTGACCTCTGGCGGGTGTCCCCGTCCCGACGCGGTCGTTTCGTGCAAGATGATCGGATGCGAACACGATCATTCGTCGCCGCGATCGGCTGCGCGCACTCGTCATCGCCGCGTGCGGCGGCGGGTCCGACGAGGCCGACGACTCGGTGCCCGAGATCACGCTGATCACGACCACCACGTCGCTGCCACCGTTCGAACCGTCCGACTCGGTCGCCGACGCCGACGGTCGACGACACGGTCGGCGACATCGACGCCGGTCCCGAGACCACCGCACCGAGCGCCGACCGATCGGCCGCCGGTCGACTCGACCGGCCGCCGAGTCGAGCGCCGCTCCCGAGTCACCGACCGCCGCGACCGTCGCCCCCGAGACGACGGCGTCCACCGCGCCGCCGGCCGCGCTGATTTCTCGCTCGAGACCGACGGGCTCGGCGCCGTGTCCTTCGGCGCCGATCCCGACGGTGTGATCACGTTCGTGACGAGCTTCCTCGGCGGTGCCACCGCCGACACCGGATGGGTCGACCCGTTCACGATCGGAGCGTGCGGCGGCACGCAGCTGCGACAGGTGACGTGGGGCGACCTCCAGCTCGAGTTCGGCGACGTCTCCAACATCGCCGAGGGACGACCGCACTTCTACGCGTACTACTACGGCAAGGAAGGCTCGTCGACGGCGTCGCCGGCGGGCTCGAGACCGCCGACGGCATCTCGGTCGGCTCGACGGTCGCCCAGCTGCTCCAGGCGTACCCGGGTGTGCAACTGCGATCCGGCGACGAGTTCATGAACGACAGCTTCTTCGTCAACGACAACCTCACCGGCCGTCTCTCCGGTCTCGCCGACTCCGACCTCGTCCAGATGGTCATCGGTGGCATTCCGTGCGACAGCTGATCGCGGACGCGCGGAGCACGGGCGTGAGCGACCTGCACGACGCCCACGTCGTGACGGCATGGTTCCTCATCATCTCGAACGCGTTCGTCGGAATCTGGGCGCTGGTCGCGCAGTACGTTCCGCAGATCCGTCACCGCGTGCTGTGGTGGGCGACGCTCGTTGCCGCAGTTGTCGACCATCGTCGTGGCGGTGATCGGTGCGCTGATCGTCAACCAGAACGGCGTCGAGCTCGACTCGTTCCACGCGCTGTACGGATTCAGCACGATCTTCGCCGTCGCCATCCTCTACAGCTACCGCAACAGCCCGTTCATCGCCGACAAGATCCACCTGCTCTACGGCTGCGGCGGCCTGTTCATCATGGGGCTCGGTATCCGCAACCTGTTCCTGTCGCCGATCTCGGCGGCCTGAGCTCGGGTGGCCACCGGCTCGCGTCGTCAGGCGACGGCCGTCGGGAGCCGCGCCGGGTCCCAGTTGAGTTCGATCGATGCCGCGTTCGCACGCGAACCGGTCGGTCATGCCGGCCACGTACGCCACCGCGGCGCGGACTGCCTCGGTCGAGCCGGCTTCGACCAACTCGAGCGGCGAATCGGTCGGGAGGACCGCCCGCGCGGTCGCATCGGGAATCACGTGCGGTCGATCGGCGTAGTGCTCGACGAGGGCGCGCAGCAGCGAGATGACGGCGTCGGCCTGGTGGCGTGAGGCCGGGCGCAGGTAGATGTTCTCGTAGTTGAAGCCGCGGAACGCTGCGAGCGCTTCGGCGGTTTCGGGCACCATGCCGATCCGACCGGTGCGTCAGCGTCGCGGTGATCATCGCCCGGACGAAGGCGCCGAGCTGGCTGGAGCGGTCGGTGCCGCACCGCTCGGCGACCGACTTCGGCAGCATGTCGGCGGTGACGATCCCCGACGCCACGGCGTCCTCGAAGTCGTGGCAGACATAGGCGATCCGGTCGGCCCACGACACGACCTCGCCCTCGGGAGTCCGAGGTGCGGGGAGACTCCACGAGTGGTTGCGGATCCCGTCGAGGGTCTCGGCGCACAGGTTGAGTGGCCGAAGCGTCACGTCGGCACCCCACGGGGCGTGATCGAAGCCCTCCTCGAGGAACGGCGAGAGCGCGTCCTCGCTCGCGTGCCCGCCGGGTCCGTGGCCGCAGTCGTGGCCGATGGCCATCGCCTCGACGAGCGGGACGTTCAGGCTGAGTGCCGTGGCGATCGACCGAGCGACCTGGGCCACCTCGAGTGCGTGCGTCATCCGGTTGCGTTGATGGTCGCCGGGGAACACGAAGACCTGGGTCTTGCCGGCCAGGCGCCGGAATGCCGAATCGTGGAGGATCCGGTCCCGGTCACGCTCGAAGCAGGTTCGGTACGGGTCGGCGACCTCGTCGACGGCACGGTTGCCGGCGCCGGATGCCTGCGTGGCGTTCGATGCCAACACGGCTGCGTCGCGCTCTTCGCGCGCCTCGCGGGTCATGATCTCGGCGTCGCCGACCGTGGCCCACGAATCGGCGTGCGCGAGCACGATCTCGTCGTCGGCGTGCCCTGCCATCGTCGAGGCCCAGCGGTGGGCCCGTTCCTCGGCGTCGTCCGCGTACGGCAGTTCGTCCATCGCCGTTCAGGCTAGGGGTCGAGGGGGTGGCGAGCCCGCCATGCGGATGTCGCGTCGCCCTCGGGGAGCCGCTCGCTGCGCGATCTGCCCTAACGTGCAACGGTGGGATCGAGTCATGTGAGCCGAAGCCGGCGGGCCGTGCTGAAGTTCGGCGCCGCGACGCTCGGTGTGCTCGCCGTCGTCGGATGCACGTCGGACCCGGAACCGGAGGGCGGCACGGTGGGCCCGGAGAACGCCTACGTCGCGATCGTCCGCTGGGAGATCGAACAGACCGAGCCTGTGCGTCGACGAGGACGGCGAGGTCGAGGCGCCGGTGATCTATCTGGCCGCGGGATCGGGCGAGACCGTCGACGTGAGGGTGCAGGCGAACGTGGTTGCGACGGTCGACGACGCCGCCATCATCCGATTCGCGGATCAGGCGGCGGATGCAGTCGACGACGGCGTCGAGGGTGAGCCCGTCAAGGACGACGGCGTGCTCGTCGTCGTCGACGAGTTCGAGGCCGACCAGCCGACGGTCGACGCCCGCATCTCGCGGTACCGATCGATCGACGACGACACGACGTGGATCCTCGAGCTCACGGCAACCGACGAAGGCGCCGACGTCACCGAAGCGGTCGAGGCCGAGGACTCGACCACCTGACGATCACCTCGAGCAGGAACTACGAGGCGTCGGCGCTGAGTTCGCCGTCGAGGAGGTTGCTCGCCGCCTCGATGGCCAGCAACGCTTCTCGCGTCGAGACCGGCTGCCCGGGGTCGATCGCGACGCGGCGCAGTTCGTCGAGCAGGACGCGACGATCCCGATCCTCGTCCCCGAACGGGCCGTGCACCGCCTGCGCGAGATCGGCGGCCGCCGATGCGTCGATGATGGCCGTTCGGTACTCCTCGGCTTCACAGGCGTGACGCGCCATCAGGACTCGCTGGCGGGCACCCGCCAGCGAATGGGCGGTCGCCCCCTCGAATTGTCGCGCTTCGCGCAGTGCCCGAACGAACACCACGAGCCCGGGCACGTAGATGCCGGTCAGGATCATCATGCTGACCTCGGGAGCGAGGGTGATCGGCGTGGCGACCACGCCGCCGAACACCCAGGCGAGCTGGAAACGGGTCTCGTACCGTGCGCCGGCACGACCGAGCAGTGCCTCGGGTGCCCGCCGCTGCAACAGGCTGTCGAACGCATTGCGGCCGAGCGTCGTCGACAGGCCGACGAGCCCGGCGATCACGACCAGGAGCGGTGTCGACACCCCGAGGATCCCCACGGCCGTGAACGCTGCGGGCGCCGCGATCGCCAGTCCGATCAACTGCTGTTCGCTGAAACGGCGGCGCAGCAAGCCGACGAGGGTGTGCCCGGCGAACGCACCGATTCCGTAGCGCGCCGGCGGCGAGGCCGTAGACGATCGCCGGCTGACTGTCGCGACGAAGCGTGAAGGCGAGCGTGAACAGGAAGAAGCCGACCGCCGCACGAATGGCGACCATGCCGACCGACCCGACGAAGACCACCGGAAGGTGGGTCTCGGCGTACTCGACGTCGTCGGTGGCGACGGTCACGTGTCGCGGCGTGTGGATGCGCAGGACGACGACCGATGCCAGAGCGAACAGCACCGCCCCGCCACGCAAGGTCCATGCCGATCCGCCGACCTGCAGGACCGCCACGGCGACGCCGGCGCCGACTGCGGCCGTGATGCTGGCGAGTCGGGCGAGGCGAGCGTTCGTCGCGACCAACTCGTCCGGGTCGTCGACCAACGACTGCACCAACGTCTGCTTCACGACGCCGGATGCCTTGCTCGCGATCAGCAGGACGAGCGCCAGCGGATAGAAGACGAGATCGAGCAGGAAGCTCACCAGCGCGAGGCAACGCGACGGCCCGCAACAGATAGAAGATCGACGCGACGAAGCGTTGCGATCGGCGGAAGCGGTCGACCGCGGGCCCGACCAGGGGCGCCAACACGGCGAGCGGCGCAAGGGTCACCAGGAGATAGAGCAGCACCTGTTGACGGGAAGCGTCGGGGCTGACGTTGAAGAACAGCGATCCCGCGAGGCTGATCGACACGAATGCATCCGCGGAGCCCGCCAGCCCATGTGCGATCGCCACGGGAACGATCTGTCCGTCTCCCAACAAGAGGTGGCGAACGCGGCGTCGCAACGCGGGTCGCGAGCCGAACCTGCGGCTGCTGTCGGACTCTCGGGCGCGACCGGCATCGCCCTCCATCTTGGCTGATCGCGCTACCGGATGCCGAACCGCCTCAGCGCTCACACCACCTCGTACACGAAGTACTGGACCCCGATTTCGGTTCCGTACTCGGGGTGATGCGGGAGGTACGGCATTGGTTCGGTGCCGAAGGTCCGCCTCCAGATGCCCTCGCGCTCCAACTCGTGGAGCTGCTCGCCGTAGTCCTGGTTGCGCATGATGTCGTCGCGCTGGGTGAACACGACGTGGCCGCCGCTGCGCACGATGCGGCACAGCGCCCGGAGGACCTCGTTGGTCTCGAAGTAGGTCAGCGCCCCGATGAAGTTGACGGCATCGAATTCGCCGTCCGCGAACGGGAGCGGGAAGGTCTGCATGTCGACCCGCTCGACCCGGTCGTATGCACCCGTCTGCTCTGCGAGCTTGAGTAGCCCGGCAGAGATGTCGATGCCCTCGATGTGCTCGTAGCCGAGGTGCTTCGAGCGCGGTTCCGGTCAGCCCCGAACCGCACGCCGCATCGAGGATTCGGCTCTCTTTCGGGACGTAGTTCCTCAGGATCGCGGCGGCGGTCTCCGGCCCGACGTACCCCCATTCGTCGAACGTCTCGTCGTAGCTACCCTGCGCAGCGAACGTGTCGTAGGCGCGTTCCACCGTCGTGCTCTCGGTGGAGAACTCCTCACCCCAGATGTCGGCCGTTTTGTCGATGATGTCGCCTGCCACGGAGCCTCCGTTCGTTGTTCGCCGTCGACCGAGACCACGTTACCGAACCGGGGTGGGTGGCCGGGAGGGACGTCGAGTCTGCGTCAGATGCAGGTCGAGCAATACCGCGCTGAGCGAGTGACCTCGACCGGCGTAGCCTCTGGAGCCATGTCGCAGTTCGTCGACGAATGCCAACTGAACGTGAAGGGTGGGGACGGCGGCGCGGGCTGCATCAGCTTCCGGCGCGAGGGTCCGGTTGTCCATGGGCGGCCCGAACGGTGGCGACGGTGGCAACGGCGGCGACATCTGGCTCGTTGCCGATCACAACGTTGCGTCCCTCCTCGCGTTCAAGGATCATCCGCACCGCAAAGCGGAACGCGGTGTCCACGGCAAGGGCAAGGATCAGCACGGTCGGCGTGGCGACTCGCTCGAGATCAAGGTGCCGATCGGCACGAAGGCCAGCGACCTCTACACCGGTGAGGTGTACGCCGAGCTGAACAACCAGGGCGACCGCTGGCTCGCGGCCGCCGGCGGCCGCGGCGGACGCGGCAATGCGAAGTTCCTGTCGAACAAGCGTCGTGCGCCGAGTTTCGCCGAGCAGGGCGAACACGGCGAGGAGCGGTGGCTCAAGCTCGAACTGCGGCTCATGGCCGACGTCGCGCTCGTCGGATTCCCGAACGTCGGCAAGTCGACGCTGATCAGTGTCATCTCGGCGGCGAAGCCGAAGATCGCCGACTATCCGTTCACGACACTCGAACCGAACCTCGGCGTGGTCAGCCTCGACGACGAGACCGAGTTCGTCGTGGCCGACATCCCTGGCCTGATCGAGGGCGCGAGCGAGGGCCGGGTCTCGGGCACCAGTTCCTCCGCCACGTCGAACGCGCCCGCGTGCTCTGCCTGATGGTCGACCTCGCTCCGATGGACAACGTGTGGCCGAACGAGCAGGAACGGATCCTGCTCGAAGAACTCGGTGACTACCAGCCCGATCTGCTCGAACGTCCACGCATCGTCGTCGGGACCAAGGCCGACATGGTGCAGGAGGGCGACCTCGAGATCATGGAGTGGGACGGTGACGTCGTGTCGGCGATCACCGGTGATGGCGTCAGCGCCCTCGTCGGCAAGATGGCGTCGCTCGTGCACGACGCCCGCCAGGAAGTCCGCCACGACGACGGGCTGATCGTCATCCGGCCCGAACCGAGCGGGGCGATCGTCGAACGTCTCGAGGAGGGCGAGTTCCGTCTGGTCGGACGCGACGTCGAACGCGTCGTCGCGCTCAACGACGTGACCACGCCCGAGGCACTTGCCTACATCGACTATCGGCTCGAACGCCTCGGTGTGCCGAAGATGCTGGCGAAAGCCGGCGCCACGGAGGGCGACGTGATCTGGATCGGCGACTTCAGCTTCGACTACCAACCGGACCGATGATGCGACGCAGGACGGGCATAGGCTGATGCGGATCGTCGCGAAGATCGGAACGGCCTCGATCACCACCGACGATGGCGTGATCGACCATGATGCGATCGCCCGCCTCGTCGACGAGACCGCAGCGCTGCGCACCGCCGGCCACGAGGTGATCATCGTGTCGTCGGGGGCGGTGGCTGCGGGCGTTGCCGCACTCGGGATGGACCAACGTCCCGGCGACATGCAGACCGTGCAGGCCGTGTCGGCGGTCGGGCAGAGTCGGCTCGTCGAGGCGTACAACGACGAGTTCGCCCGACACGGCGTCGTCGGCGCCCAGCTCCTCGTCGACCCGTTCGACTTCGTCGAGCGCCGGCAGTATCTGCACCTCCGGAGCACGACGCAACGGCTGCTGGAGTTGGGTGTGGTGCCGGTCGTCAACGAGAACGACGCGATCGCAAACGACGAGCTTCGCTACGGCGACAACGACCGGATCGCGGCGCTCATCGCGAACAGCGTGGGCGCCGACGTCCTCGTGCTGTTGACCGACATGGACGGCGTGTTCACCGCCGACCCTCGGCGCGACTCGTCGGCGACGCTCATCCCGCTACGTGAAGGCCGACGATCCGTTGTTGTCGATCTCGGCCGACGCCGGCGGCAGCGGGCGGGGGAGTGGCGGGATGGCGAGCAAGCTGACCGCTGCGCGCATGGCGTCGTGGTCGGGGATCCGCAGTGTGATCGCCCGGGCGTCACGGCGTGGGCGTGCTCGCCGGGTCGGCATCGGACGAGCTGGTCGGAACGACGTTCGCCCCGCACGAGCGCGCGCTCTCGGCGCGCAAGCTGTGGATCGCGTTCGCCGCCGAGGTGGCCGGGTCGCTCCACGTCGATGCCGGTGCCCAACGGGCCCTCACCGAGCGCCCGAACAGCCTGCTCCCCGCCGGCGTGGTGCGGGCCGACGGCGCGTTCGAGCCCGGGCAGGTGGTCGACGTCACCGGACCCGACGACACGGTGTTCGCCCGCGGGATCGCGTCGACCGGCGCCGACGGCGCTGTCGCAGGTGCTCGGTCACCACACGAGCGCCCTGCCCGACGGCATGGCCAACACGGTGGTCCATCGCGACGATCTCGTCATCCTCGCGTAGCCGAGCGGGTCGGACCCGCCCCGCAACGCTCAGCCTTCGGAGGGCTGGGCCTGTGCCTCGCCGGACTCGACGGCTGTGGGCTGGGTGCCGGCATCGAGGCCGAGTTCGGCCCGCAGTTCGGACAGGCGGCTCTGTGCCTCGATGTTCGCCGTGGCCTGCTCGATCTCGAGCACGCGGTTCTCGACGGTGACCTCCTGGAGTTCGGCCGACGCCTTCGCCTTCGCGTAGCGCGCCTCGATCTTCTCCTGGACCTCGTTGAAGGTCGGCACGTCGTCGCCGACCGTCTCGGTCAGCGACGCCATCGCGGAGTTCATCTCCTCCTGCATCTGGGCCTGATCGAGCTGGCTCATCAGCTTCGACTTCTCGGCGATCTTCTCCTGCAGCAGACGCGAGTTCTGCTGCACCGCAGCCTTGGCCTGATCCGCAGCCGCGGTGGATTCGAAGACCATCGACTTCAAGCTCTCGACGTCGGACTCGACCGAGATCAGCTTGTCGGCGATGGTCTCCGCAGCGCGCGTGTACTCGACGGCCTTGTCGGCGTTGCCGGCCTTGTCGGCATCGCTGGCCATGATCAGGGCCTGACGCGCGTTGGCGTTCAGCTTGCCGAGCTCGTCCATCTTCTTGTTCAGACGGATCTCGGCCTGCTTCTGGTTGGCGATGACGTTCGCCGCCTGCTCCTTGAGGCGCTTGTGCTGGCTGTGGGCCTCGCCGATCGCCTGCTCGAGCTGCACCTTCGGGTCGGCGTTGGCCTCGGCTCGGCCGCTGATCTTCGCGACGAAGTACTTCCACTGCCTCTTCAGGTACTTGAACATCGCGACATGTTAGTCGGCGACCGCGCCGGTCCGTCCCGGCAATCGGCGCCGCAGGGCGTCGAGCTCGGGCGCGCCCATGAGCGCGAGCAGGCCTGCGTACACCGCCACACCGACCACCGTGCCGGCGGCCAAGCGCAGGAGCGCCCCGCCGCCCGGTGTTCGCCCCGAGTGCACGCGCCACGAGCCAGACCGGCTTCGCCCATCAGCGCGGCGGCGACCACCATCCGGGCGAGGCTGCCCAGCACCGAGCGCAGCTGCGAAACCGGGCACCTTGTAGGTCAGGATCTGGAGGACCCACAGCGCGCTCACGATGTAGGCGATCGCGAACGACGCGCCCAGACCGAGCACCCCGTACGAGCCGACGAGGGCGATCGCGAGGACGATGTTGATCAGGTTCTCGACGACGTTGACCTTGAACGCCGTCTTCGTGTCCTGGTGCGCATAGAACGCACGCAGGACGAAGAGGTAGACCGAGAACGCGCCGAGCCCCAGCGCGAGCCCGGCGAGCGCACGCGACGCCTGGAGCGCGTCCTCCGCGGTGAAGTTCCGGTACTCGAGGGCGATGCCGATCAGCGGCCGGCGCAGCACGAACAGCCCGACGCCGGCCGGGATGGTGAGCAGCGCGGTCATCCGGATCCCGAGCGACGCCGCGTTGGTGAAGTCGCGCTTGGAGCGTTGCGCCACCGCACGTGCCATCTCCGGTTGGAAGGTCGTGGCGATCGACACGCCGAGCAGGCCGTGCGGGAGGATGAAGAACGTGAACGCCAGGAAGTAGGCGGTCGCATCCGACGACCCCGGCTCGGTCAGGTTGCGGACCACCGTCAGCGCCACGATGTTGGCCGCGACGAACCCCAGCGTCCAGAACGACAGCGACAGCAGCTTCTTGACCGCCGGGTGCCGCGGGTTCCAGACGAACCTCCAGCGCAGCCCGGCCCGGTACGCCGCGGGAACGAGCACGACCGCCATCGACGCGATGCCGACGCGTGGCGCCGAGCCCGAGGGTGAGCCGGATCCGGGTGTCGTCGAGGACGTCGTCGAGCACGTACCCGTCGGCACCCGACGCGGGCAGCGACAGCAGCGTGGCGATGATGATCAGGTTGGGCAGGATCGGGCTCCATGCCGCAGCGAAGAACCGGCGGCGGCTGTTGAGGAACGCGTTGGCCATGCCCGGTGAGCCCGTAGAACAGGATCTGGATGAGGAAGATCCGCGACAAGCGTCGTCCCGACCGATCGGAACACCTCGGGATCGACATCGGCGTCGACGCGTGCCGAGAACGCCCGGAAGATCAGCGGCGCCGCGGCGACGGCGACCACCGTGGTCGCGGCGATGATCACGAGCGCCGTCGAGATGACCACGTTCCGCGATTCGTCGTCGTCGTGTGCGTCGAACGACGTGAACAGCGGCACGAGCGTGGCCGACAGCACGCCGCCGACGAGCAGCTCGTAGACGATGTTCGGTGTCTCGTTCGCCAGGAGGTAGGCGTCACTGAGCGCGGTGCCGCCCAAGACCGCGGCGAGGACGCCGAAACGGACGAGACCGGTGAGCCGCGACAACGCCGTGCCTGCGGCGACGATCAGGTTGCTCTTGAGGAGTCCGCTCACGGCATCACCGCCTCGAACACGGGCTGCTCACGGACGGTTGGTCTCCTCGACCGCCTGGCGGAGCGCTTCGAGTTCGATCACGAGGTCGTCGACGTCGTGCTCGTAGGCATCGGTGTCGCCGGCTCCGATCGCGACCTCGGCTGCACGGGTGACGAGCTCGTCGAGGCGGGTCTGCGTGAGGCGCAGCCGATCGGCGGTCTTGACCGATTCGGCCTTCAGTCGTTCGGTCGAGTCGATCTGGCTGCGTACCGACGCCAGCGCGGACTCGACATCGTCGCTCGGCGCTGCCGCGAGACGTTCCTCGAGGCTGGTCTGCTTCGAGCGGAGCGCGGTCGGGTCGAGGCGACGGATCGTCTCGTCGATCTGGTCGCCGCGACGTGCGATCGCCCAGGTCTCGGCCAGCCCGTCGTCGAGCCGACCGACGATGGTCGAGCATGCGGTCCTTCAACGGGCCGTCGTCGGCGGCGGCGACCGTCGCGTGCAGCCGCTGTCCTGCGCGTTGTGCGCCCTGGACGAACTGGCGCCACGGCTCGCCGACCGCGAACGGGTCGATGGCGGGTTCGGCCGAGATGCTCCGACCGATCGAATCGGCTGACGAAGAAACCGCCGACACCGGCGAGGAGCGCGATCGGCCACGGCACGCCGAGCAGGAGCAGGGCGACCGCAGCGAAGACGGTGCCGATGAGGATCGTGCGCGACAGCACCTCGGGGGTCTTGGTCGCGGCTCATGGTGATCCGACGCTAGTGGCCCGGGTCAGTCGACCGGATGGATGTCGTCGGCGGTCAGCGTGGTGAGCTGCTCGTCGCTCAGCTCGTCGATCTCGGCGAGTCGGAGCGCGTGATGACCGACCGCGGCCTCGAAGACGTTGCGGACGAATCGACCGTTGCCGAACCCGCGGCCACGCGGTTCGGCCTCGATCACGGCCCGCAGGCGGGCGGTGCCGGTCTCGTCGAGGTGGTACTCCTTGCTTCGCCGAGATCAGCTCGAAGATGGCGACGAGTTCGTCGGTGTCGTAGTCGGGGAAGTGGATCGTCCGGGTGAACCGACTCTTCAGGCCGGGATTCGAGTCGATCAACTCCTGCATCTCGGTCGGGTAGCCGGCGGCCACCACCGACAGATCGTCGCGATGGTCCTCCATGAACTTGACGATCGTGTCGACCGCTTCGAGCCCGAAGTCGTTCTCACCGCCCCGAGCGAGTGCGTACGCCTCGTCGATCAGCAGCGTGCCCCCGAGCGCGGAGTCCATGACCTTCCGGGTCTGGGTGGCGGTCTGGCCGACGAACCCGGCGACGAGGCCGGATCGGTCGGTCTCGACGAGGTGGCCCTTGGTGACGACGCCGAGCGAGCGGAAGATCTGCGAGAGCAATCGTGCGACCGTCGTCTTGCCGGTGCCCGGATTGCCGCTGAAGACGAGGTGTTTCGAGGTCTCGATCGTCGGCAGGTCCCGAGCGGCGCGCAGCTCCTGGATGCGCAGCAGCGACGTGAGGCGGCGAACCTCCTGCTTCACGTGGTCGAGGCCCACGAGCGCGTCGAGCTCGGCGAGCAGCTCCTCGATCGGGCGTTCCGGCGGGAGCTCGATCGTCGGGCTCGGCCGCCGCCTCGGCGCCGACGGTCGCCCCGGCCTGCTCGGCCGGAGCCTGCGTGTCCGGTTGGCCCGGCCGGGGCACACCGTGCGCGTCCATCGACTGCAGCAGCACGGTGCGGAATCGATCGATCGCCTGCGACCTCGGTCGGGTGACGGGACGAGATCGATGGCAGCCGTCGCGTGGGCGAGGTCCATCGCGAGGCGGTAGTACTCGTTCGACCGGCGTCCCCGATCCCTGGCGTCGGCCTTGACGAGGAGGTCGAACATCGTGCTCGGCTGGTCCAGCCACTCGGCACGGCCGCCGAAGGTGTCGTCGTCGCGCAGCGTCTGTGTCGTGACGATCATCGGCGGGCGTCAGCTTCGTGCCGAGGGCTCGGATCCAGCCGTCGAGCTCGGCGCCGCTGTGGCGCCCGTCGGCGTCGATGAAGGCCGACACGAGGTTCGATGCCTCGATCACGCACTCGGATCGATGGTCGGCCCCGCCCGACAGGCTGTCGAGGGTCTGCGACATCGCGTGGATGAAGTCGTCGGCGGTGTCGTCGAATGCCTGGCCCATCGCCGCGAGACTACGCAGTCAGCGCCGGCTCGCCGTCGTCTGAGAGGATGGCGGCGTGGAGCACGGAACGTGGCAGGCACCGGGGCCGGGAACGTGGGAGCGCGATTCGGCGCACTTCGACGCGACCGTGACCCCGCTGATGGTCGAGCTGATGGAGCACGCGGCGCCGACCGGCATCCGCGAGGGGTTCGACCTGATCGGTGCGCCCGCTCGACACCATGGACGTCCGCTTCGTCAACGGGCAGATGTACCGGCGGCTGGTCCCGGTCATCGGCGGGAGCGGGCGAGGTCCGAGCACTCCGCCACCGGCCTGGTTGATCCGCACCGTGTTCTCCGTCCATCCCCGCCTCCGCAAGCGGGCGCAGACAGCGGCCGCGATCGCTCGACGGCAAGTCGTGGACCGGCGAGGCCGATCGGTGGGAGTCGACGTGGAAGCCGGAGCTGTCGGCGACGAATCGGCGACTCGCCGCCGTCGACGTCGCTGTGCTCTCCGACGCGAGCCTCGCCGACACACTTCGACGAGGACGCTGGCCCACGCACGCTCGGCCATGGTGCTCCACTTCCGGCTGCACATCTCGCGACCTCGGTCCGATCGCGCTGCTCCTCGACCACACGGCCGAGTGGGGCATCGACAACCGGCGACGTGATGCCGGCGCTCGCGGGCGCGTCACCTGCGACGAGCGCACCACAGGACGCGCTCCGTCCGCTCGCCCGCGAGATCGCCGCCGCCGGAGCACACCCGACGTCGCTCGACGAGGTCAGGGCGGTCAGCGATGACGCGGCACAGCTCCTCGACGACTACCTCCTCGAGTTCGGTACCCGACTCACGACCGGCTACGACGTCACCCATCTCACCCTGGCCGAGATGCCCGACGTGATCCTGGCGACCCTCGGCGATCCGCGGCTGCTCGACGACCGCAGCGCTGCCGAGTTGGCGGCCGAGCGGGGCGAGCGCGCGCACGCCGCCGTCCGATCCTCGGTTCCGGCGGAGCACCGCGAGCTGTTCGACGAGCTCGTCGCCGACGCCCGTCGGCTCTACGGCCTGCGCGACGAGAACGGCCCGATCACTGCGGAGTGGCCGGGCGGCATCGTGCGCCGCATCCTGCTGGAAGTCGGCCGACGACTTCGTTGCCGCCGGACGTCTCCAGACCGTCGACCACGTCTTCGACCTGTCGACAGTGGAGCTCGGCCGGCGCGCTGCGTGGCGAACCGGGTCCACGTGCCGATGCCGTGGCGACCCGCCACGGTCGGCGCCGGCTCCGAGCGGAGTTCGACGAGTCCCGCCGCACCTCGGGCCGGCACCGGTCGAGCCCGACCTCGACGGGCTCCCCGATGCGATGGGACGCATGATGCGGATGTCGGTGAACGCCGTCGGGCTGCTCGAAGCGGAGCCCGACCGCGGCGAGCTGCAGCGGAACGGGCGTCGGGAACGGCGTCGTACCGCGGGCCCGCGCGGGTGGTCGCCGACGCCGACGAGGCGCTCGAGCGTTGTGAGCCCGGCGACGTGATCATCGCTCGCTACACCGTGCCGACGTTCAACTCGGTCCTGGCGCTGGCGGGTGCGGTCGTGACCGAGCAGGGTGGGCTGTTGTGTCACACCGCGGTGATCGCCCGCGAGCTCGGGATCGCCGCGGTGGTCGGCGCGTCCGGCGTGCTCGACATCGCCGACGGCGCAGCGGTCGAGGTCGACCCGGTCGCCGGCACCGTGACCGTCGTCGGCTGAGCTCAGCTCGTCGAGGCGACGTCGGACGGGTCAGCCCCGCACGCTGCTGCGGCCGGCGAACGCCACGAACCGCGAGACCGCATCGGATCCGGCGACGTCGGCCTCGGGACCGAATGCCCCGGCGTCGCGCATCATCTCGGCGATCGGCTCGAGGTTGGCCTGCGCCGCGGCGGCGGTGGCGTCATCGATTCCCGAGTCGATCCCGGCGGCATCGGCGATGTCCCACGCGTGGGTGAGCGGGTCGACCCAGATGGTGCCGATGAAGTTGTCGACCGGCATCTCTCCGAACGGGGTCTTGGCGACCGTGTGGAGCGAGCCAGGCTGGTCGAGCGCCGCCAGGCACGCGTCGACCGAGGCGCAGACCGTGGCCGCCGGGTCGTCGCCGGCGACCGCGGCCTCGGGTTGCTGTCTCGGGCCGCTCGCCGTGGCCCGGTGCTCGCCGCGATGTTCTGCAGCACCCACGACGCATGGCCGGCAACCTCGCGGGCGCTCCAGCCGTCGCAGCAGGAGTCGTTGTCCCACGCGTCGGTGGGGACTCTGACGGCCACGTTGCGGAGGGTGTGCGCGGCGCGGGTGAAGCTCTGGAGGTTCTCGCTCATGTGACCGACGTTAGGTCATCGACCGTGATTCCGATTCCAGCGGAGCGTCTACCGGCCGGTAGCTTCGGGCCGGTATGACCACAACCGACGCCACCCCGACCACGCCGTTCGACGCCGAGCCGCGCTTCGAGAGCGTGCAGCAGGTGCGCGACGCGCTGCGCGACTCGCAATACCTCGCCGACGACGGCATCTCGGGCATCGTCTACCTCGCCGATCGGCTCAACAAGCCGATCCTGGTCGAGGGTCCGGCCGGAACCGGCAAGACCCAGCTGGCCAAGTCGGTCGCGGAGATCACCGGAGCGAAGCTGATCCGCCTGCAGTGCTACGAGGGCCTCGACGAGAGCAAGGCGCTCTACGAGTGGAACTACAAGAAGCAGCTGCTGCGCATCCAGACCGAGCGTGGCGACGAGCACGCCGAGGACTGGACCGACATCAAGGACGACATCTTCTCCGACGAGTTCCTGCTGACCCGGCCGCTGCTCGAAGCGATCACCGCCGACGAGCCCGTGGTGCTGCTGATCGACGAGGTCGACCGTGTCGAGGTCGAAACCGAGGCGCTGTTGCTCGAGATCCTCTCCGACTACCAGGTGTCGATCCCCGAGCTCGGCACGATCGTGGCCAAGCAGATCCCGCTCGTGTTCCTCACCTCGAACAACACCCGCGAGCTGTCCGAGGCGCTCAAGCGTCGCTGCCTCTACCTCCACGTCGACTACCCGCAGCTCGAACGCGAGAAGGAGATCGTGCTCGCGAAGACGCCGGGGATCACCGACAACCTCGCCGACCAGGTCGCCCGCATCGTTCGCTCGATCCGCCAGCTCGACCTCAAGAAGAGCCCGAGTGTTTCGGAGACCCTCGACTGGGCCCGTACGTTGATGCTGCTCAACATCGAGACGATCGACGAGCAGACCGCCAAGGAGACCTTGAACATCCTGCTCAAGTACCAGACCGACATCGCCAAGGCCGCCAAGGAGCTGTCGGTCGACGACTGAGCGGCGCTGCGTGTCGATGACCGAGCCACCGTCGACCACCCCTGGGTCCGGCACCTCCGCTCGAACGGGCGGCATGCTCGATCTGCTCAACGGCTTCGTCGTCGAGCTCCGCAACGCCGGGCTGCCGGTGTCGTTGACGGAGAACCTCGATGCGATGGAGGCGGTGCAGCACATCCCGATCGAGGACCGCGACGCGTTCAAGTACGCGCTCGGTGCAACGCTGATCAAGAACCACGCCCACTGGCGCAGCTTCGAGACGGTGTTCGAGGTCTACTTCAGCCTGAGGGGTCCGGAGTACAAGATCGCCGAGGGCGACGGCGACACCGACATCGACGAGCTGTGGCGCGAGATGCAGGAGGCCCAGCAGCAGGGCGAGGGCCAGGGCCAGGGCGGCATGGACTGGGATGACGCCCGAAGAGATCGCCCAGATGCTGATGCAGGCGCTGATGAACGGCGACCAGGGGATGATGCGCGCGATGGCCAAGCAGGCCGTGCAGCGCTTCGCCGGGATGGAGCCGGGTCGCCCCGTCGGCGGCACGTACTACCTGTATCGCACGCTGCGCAACCTCGACCTCGACAACATGCTCGAGAAGATGATGGAAGCCTCGCGCCAGGAGGCGTCCGGCGATCTGACCTCACTCGAGGAGCGGTTGGAGAAGGAGGAGTACGAGGACCGCATCGAGAAGTTCAAGGGCGAGATCGAAGCCGAGATCCGGCGCCGACTCGTCGCCGACCGCGGCGCCGAGGCGATGGCCAAGACACTGCGCAAGCCGCTCCCCGAAGACGTCGAGTTCATGCACGCGTCACGCGACGAGATGGTGGCGCTCAAGAAGTCGCTCTACCCGCTCACCCGCAAGCTCGCCGCCCGACTCGCCCGCAAGCGCAAGCACGGTCGCAAGGGTCCGCTCGACTTCCGCAACACGGTGCGCCATTCGCTGAGCTACGGCGGCGTGCCCGCCGAACCGAAGTTCAAGTACCCGCGTCCCGTCCAAGCCGGAGCTGATCGTGATCGCCGACATCTCGGGCTCGGTCGCAGCGTTCGCCCGCTTCACGTTGATGCTCGTCTACGCCATCCAGAACCAGTTCTCGAAGGTCCGCTCGTTCGTGTTCATCGACGGCATCGACGAGGTCACCGACTATTTCAAGGCGACCGAGGACATCCAGGAGGCGATCCACCGGGTGAACACCGAGGCCGACGTGGTCTGGGTCGACGGGCACTCCGACTACGGCCACGCGTTCGAGGTGTGGTGGAACAAGTACGGCAAGGACGTCGGCCCGAAGTCGACCGTGCTGTTGCTCGGCGACGCCCGGAACAACTACCACGCGAGCCAGAGCTGGGTCGTCAAGGAGATCCAGCAGAAGGCCCGCCACGTCTACTGGCTGAACCCGGAGCCGAAGAGCTACTGGAACACCGGCGACTCGATCGTGGGGGAGTACGGCACCTACACCGACGGTGTCTACGAATGTCGCAACCTGCGCCAACTCGAATCCTTCGTCGACCTGCTCGCGTAGCCAGCCGGACTCCCGCTCGAGCCGGCGTGCTGTCCGTTCGATGGCGCCAATTGGCTGTGTCTGGGTCTGGTCCTCGTGGCGCCCTGCGGCGCCGTCAGCGAGCCCGTGGTCACCGTCGTCGATCGGGCAGGCCGGCCGCCTTCCGGATGGCCGGTCCGCTCCTCGCAAGGCCGTCTACGAGCGACCCTGCGAAGACGGCGAGGCGGTGCGCGGGCGGCGACGAGTCAAGGCGGTCAGGCCGACGCCGGCGAGCAGCACGAGCATGGCGATCCATGCTGCTCCGAGACCCGAGCCAGTTGCTGGCAGATCGGCCGTTGGCGGCGCAGGCGTCGTCGGCACGGTCGGCGGCGGTGTGACCGGGGCTGACGTGGTCGCGGGTGCCGCAGTGGTGACCGCGACGGTGGTCGGCGCCAGCGTCGTGCTGGTCGTGGTGGTGGTGGTGGTGGTGGTCGTCGCGAGCGGTGTGCCGGTCACCGTTGTGGCTTGGGTGCTGCACAGGCCTCGCTCGTCGCACACTTCAACGGTGACGGTGATCGCTCCGTTTGGTGCGGTCACGACGGGTGGGGTGTCTGCTGCACCGTTCTGTGCGTCGGGCCGTTCGACGAATTCGAACGTGCCGTTGTTGTCGAGATCCCAGCGGATCGTCGCGACCTGACCGTCACCGTCCGCGGATCCCGACGAGTCGAGCGTGACCCGTTCACCTTCGTCGGCCGTGTAGGGCCCACCCGCGCTGGCTGTCGGCGCGATGTTCGGCATGGCGATCGTGTTCGAGAACTCCGACGTCCCTGAGGGGCCGGTCGCCGTCATCGAGATCTCGGTACCGCCGAGCGCCGGGGCAGCAACGTCCTGGGCGAATGACACCGCGCCGAGCAGATTGGTGGTGGCCGGGAACGTTCCGAGGAACTCGTCGCCCTCGCCGTGGGTCCCGACCTCAGGACCCGTGGCGAACACTTCGATCTGGTACGTCGTGTCGGGCATCGATCGCAACGATCCCGTGACGTTCACCCCGCCGGCGATGGTGGTCGCGCCGCTCAGCTCGGGGAAGTTCTGCAGCTCGTTTGCACCGGTGTCGACGTCGTCGGCATCGTTGGCCGTGATGCCATCGGCGCCGAGGTCGATGCCCAAGCCACCGTTGTCGTGGATCGAGTTCTGAGAGATGACGACGCCGGCGGCAGGCGCGATCACGGCGATGCCGTCGTCGCCGTTGTGGGCGATGTGGTTGCCGACTCCTGCACCGCCGATCATCGCTGGGCCGGTACCGACGACATCGATCCCTCGACCGGTGTTCGGCAACGGATTGCCGGCTCGGTCGACGCCGATCGTGTTGCCGGTGACGGTGTGCAGCCCGTCGCGGTTGTTGGTCTGCAGGCCATGGTTGCCACTGGCGACGATCACGTTGTTCACCACCGAACCAGTGCCTCCGCCGACGATCACACCGCGATCGCCGTTGCCGAGTGCAACCGTGCCGCCGATGTCGGCACCGATGATGTTGTCGACGATGTCGAAGGTGCCGTCTGGATGCGCGTCAAGCGCGATGCCGACGCCGGAGTTCCCCGAGACAAGGTTGCCTTCACCCGCCGCGGGCCCTCCGATCAGGTGGGCGCCTGCTCCCCGTTGGAACACGGAGATACCGACCCCGTTCGGGCGAGCGATCGCACCCGTCGGGTCGAGGCCGATCGTGTTGCTCTGAATCGTGATGTCCGCAGTCCCGTCATGGCTGATGCCACTGATCGTGTTCCCGGAGACGACGTTGCCGAGTCCCGGTTCTCCCACGGCGAAGGTGCCACTGCCGAGGGCGAGTCCGAAGTCGTTCGACATTGTGGTGCCATCGCTTGCCAGACCGATCGTGTTGACGGCAACGCGACTCTGCGCGCCGCCCGGTGTGCCCCTCACCAGCAAGCCGGTGTTCGTGTTGCCAGAAATGAGATTCCCTTCAACGTCGACGCCGTCGCCGAAGACTTGAAGCCCACCGCTTGCGTTGCCCAGGTCGACGAGCCCCGTGAGATCGGTGCCGACGTAGTTGCCCTGGACGACGGTGTTGTCACCGGCCAGAATCGAGGAGAGCTGCGTGTTCGATATGACGTTGGCGTCGGCCACTGCCGGACCGCCGAACCGGTTGTCGTCGCCGTTCATCGAAATCGCCTGTCTGAGACCGGCGATCGGTGTCGTGCCGTCGCGTCCGACGCCGAACCGGTTGCCGGTGAACACATTGCGGTGGTTGTCGTCGCCCGTCGCAGTCACACCGGTGAACTGGGCGCGTACGACGTTTTCGACGAAGCTCGAGTCGATGACGTGGAGGAGGGAGAACCCGGTTTCCACGCCGTCGATCGGCGTCACACCGTCCGCTGCGACGCCGAGATTGTTGTTCCGAAAGTCTCCGGCCACCGAGTTCACGCGGATGGCGACCGGCGAGGTGATGATGTTGCCGTCGGCGACCGCAGGCCCACCGATCTGTGCGTCGGCCGCACGGATGTCGATGCCGAGGATGCGCTGGCCGGACGTGTTGCCGCCCAACGGCGTGAGCAGGTCGACGCCGACGCCGATGTGGTTGCCCTGCACCGTGGTGCGCAGGCCGCTTTGGATGCGGATGCCGGCGACGTCGGCGATTCCGGGTTGTCCGATGCCGGCGATGAGGTTGCCGGCAGCCGCTGTACCGATCTGGCCGTCGTTGCCGGTGATGTAGAAGCCATAGGCGATGGGCGCTGCGGCTCCGGTGCTGTCGATCCCGATGCGGTTGCCCGTGACGACGCTGCTGTCACCACTGAGGATGACACCGGTCACTGCGTTGCCGACGATCGAGTCGACCAACCGGAAGCCTGCCGCCTGTGCGGTCACCTGGTTCGGGGCCTCGGAGGCGGTGACGCCATCAGGTTGGAAGCCCAGCCGCGAATTGCTGACGGTGACGTTGTCCGCCTGGACGAAGATGCTGCCGTGGCCGCCGTTCAGGCCGGCGTCCGCGCCGAGGATCAACCCGTCGACAGTCGATCCCTCGCTTCCCGGATCGAACTGCAGCAGCGCATTGCCGGAGATGAATCCCGATCCGTCCAGCGCAACGAGGGGGACAGCCGCGGTTGCACCGGGCTGGGTGAGACCCTCGATGCGGACCTCATCGGTCACCAGGAGTTGAAACGTCACCGGGATGGTTGTCGAGGCCGGCAGGGCGAACTGGATGACGTCGGGTCCTGCAAGTGCGTTCGATTCCTGGATCGCCTCCTGCAATGTGCACGGCGTGGCACACACGCCATCGATCGGACCACCGCCGGCGACGTCGTCGACAACGAACGTCACCGCGTGCGCGGGAGCACCGCCGACGTTGACGACGAACACTGTTGCGGCCACGGTCAACGCAGCCAGGAACGGACGGAAGACTCGACGCGGCTCAGTCACACACTGAAGGTGTTCCATCGCTGTTCCATCGCGCTGGCGCCCGGTGGCACACCCGAAGCAAATGGCGGCGAACAGCCGACCTGTACGGTGGAATGCCCGATCCCGGCGATCAGGGCCCGGTCGACGGTCTCAACAGCACGACCGGTGTTGCGCTCGACTGACTGCCGTCACGTCGCAACGGGAGGTGTTGCTCGCCGCGTCATGTCGTCAGAGGTTGGCTCGTAGACGCAGTACATCCCGGTCGACACCGTGTCCCGCAGGTGTTGGCCGACGGCACGGTCGATGTCGAACAGCCGGTTGATCACTCGCTTGACGTGTTTTGTCACGTTGACCCGGGCCCGCCCTGCGTTTGACGCCTCCCAGGCGATGCGCCCACCGAGGCCCGTGGTGCGGCGCAACTCGTCGACGATTTCGTCGAGTTCGTGATGGAGTGCAGCTGACCGTTCGGCGTCACCGCGTGCGTCAGCATCCTGGGCCTGCTCTCGTAGCGACTCGATGCGCCGCCGATACTGACGAATTGCTTCCTCGTCGGCCACCTCGACGCGGGATTCGCCCCGAACGGCCGCTGTCCCGTTCTCGATGACTGCCGCCAGTTCGAGCGCGTGATGGTGCTGGTGGGGGCTCGAGACGAGCGTGTGCAGCGCACGCCATCCTTTGAGATCAGCGAGGCGGACGGGCGATTCGCCGAACGGGACGAGGAACCAGGCGCCGTCGCGCTGGTGCAAGACGATCGCTGAGCGCTGGTCGAGTTCGTCAAGGGCGGCCTGCGCTCGGCTGAGCATGGCGTCCGCTCGGAATCGTTCGAATTGTTCGATCGCAGCGCTCAGATCGGGGCGCGCCGACGCGGGACCGTGTGTGGACCGCAGCCGACCTCGATGCAGCCGGGCGAAGGCTTCGAACGGTGACCCCGTCGGCTCGAGCTGTTCGATGGCCGCCGAGTAGAGCCGATCGGCATCGTCGATGTCGCCGGCGGCATCGGCACACTGCGCCAGCCAGAGATCGACCGCTCCATAGCTCGTGTAGCCGATCCCGTGAATTGCGAATTGTCCACTGATCGGTTGGAGATGCCCGGCAATCCGTCGAGCGATCTCGCCGGCACCGGTACGTTGCGCGACTGCGGCCGCGACCATCATCGATGAGAGGAAGTCGAGGTCGCGCGGGACCATGGCGAAGTCGTCTGCGGCAACCACCTCGAGTTCGCGTCGAGCCGTGACGAGGTCGTTTGCTTCGGCGGCACACAGCGCATGGCCGATCCGCCACGACGGCAAGTGCGGAGCCTTGCGCGCCTGTTCGGCGACGTACGCAACGTTGTCGCCCATCTGGCCAGTGACGTGGACCAAGGGACCGAGTGCTGCGCTGTAGAACTGCAGCGCACCGTTGTCGGGCAGGAACGCCTTGCCGAGCGCGAGCGCCTTGCCGTTGGTCTCGAGACAGCCCGGCAGGTCGCCCTGCATGAACGCCAGATTGGCGGCGAGTCGCAGCGCAGTCCACTGATGCACGCGATCGTGCAGCCGGTCCGCTTCGTGGGAGAGCCGGGCGATCTCGCGCTCGGCGCCGACGAAGTCGCCGGTTGCGAACTGGTGCGAGATGCGCCACACGAGCCCTTGCAGCACCAGTCGCATGTCACCGTGCCTGCCGGCGACCGACACCAGACGTTCGGCCAGTTCGGTGCGCGTCGACTGCGTCGCCGGGCCCCAGGTTGCATACAGCCGTGCCCTGATCGCCTCGGCAAGCAGACCGCTGTCGCCGAGGTCCTCCGCGGTCTCCAACGCCGCCCGCGTCAGGGCGTCGCGTTCATCGGTGGTATCGACGGTGCGACGTTGGTCGGCGAGACCACGGTCGGCTCCTGCCCAATAGAGCGCCAGAGCGTGTGCCCCTTGGAGCCGAGCTCGCAGTTTCGGAGCATCCTCGGGCACGCGTTGGAGGGCCTCGGCACGCAACCGGAGCTGGTCGGCGTCCCGAACCTGATCGAGTTCGATGCCCTCGGCATCCGGAGGATAGACGAGCGCCACCTCGGCGAACCGAAGGTTGTCATGCATCGAACGGGCGAGATCGGCCGCTTCGAGTGCGAGGTCTCGCGCCGCATCAAGCTGGCGGCGCGCCTTCTCCGTCCGGCACCGATCGATGAGGAGATCAACGACGAGCCCGGGGTCCGGGTCCCCTGCGGACCTGAGGGTGGACAGCGCCCGTTCGAGGTGGAGCGACTGGGACTCCCAGGCGAGACGTCGACCGGCCGAGTCGGCCGCAGCGCGGGCCGAGGCGATCATGCGGTCGGTCGTCACGAGCGGTCCCGCTGCCCAGAGGTGGTTCGCAATGGCCTCGGCGTCGTCACGTTCCACTCGGGATCGTTTCTCGATCGCGGTGGCGGTGCGTTCGTGCAGCCCGGCGACCACATGCGGGTCCAACCGGTCCAGCAGCGTTTCGCGGATCAACCCATGCTCGAACTCTGCATGTCGTTGATTCACCCGCAGGAGTTGAAGGCGGTCCGCCGACTTGAGCAACCCGCCTAATTCGAGCGGGTCGAGCTGTCCGGCATCGGCGGTCACGTCGATGTCGAAGCTGAGTCCTTGTACCGCAGCGAGTTCGAGGGCCCGCACCGCGTCGTTGTCGAGCAGATCGAGATGTCGCTCGACAACGGATCGAATGCCGCTTGGAATCGCCGAGTGATCCGACTGCGTGCCCAACGCGTCGACCCGCAGGAGTTCCGACACGAAGAACGGGTTGCCGCCGGTCAGCGCATGCAGCTCTTCCGCGTTCGCCGGCTCGGCGTCGGCAAACATGGCGCGCACCGAGGCGGGCTGCAATCCAGACAACGAGACCCGTGTGGCCTCGCGCAGTACCACGTCGAAGTCGCCGGTCGACCCAGCGGCTTCGACGTCCTCCACGCGCATCGTCGCGAGCACGCAGAGCCTGGGAAGATCCGTGCTTCGGCTCAGAAAGTGGAGGAGTTCGAGACTGGTCTGATCAGCCCATTGAAGATCGTCGATGACGAGCAGCAGATCGCCCACCTTCGACGCATCCGCGAACGTTTCACCAACTGCGGTGAACTGTCCGAACCGGTCGGCGGCGCCGTCGAGCAGATCACCGCAGCCCGCCAGCGCGTCGAGAAGGTGCCGCCACGGCCGCAGCGCCGGCGTCTCGGTTCCGTGCCAGCACCGTGTCCACAACACCCGCCGTTTGGTGTCCTGCCATGCGGTGATCGCATGCCGGGCAAGCGCCGTCTTGCCGATCCCGGCCGCCCCCTCGATGGAAACCAGCGACGGCGAGAGCGACGGTGTTGCGAGCGCATCGGCGACAGTGCCGAGTTCACGCTCCCGACCGACGAAGACCTCGGCGCGCCCCACCACATTCGTGCCCATCCCCTCGCGACCATAGTCGGCCATGGCATTGCTGATCTTCAGTCCGCCACCGTTCCAACGGTCGTGGAAGATCGCGCCCACAGCGCCTGGGACCCTCGATGAGCTTCCGGCGCCCACGGTGCCGATGTCCGACAGCTTCGAATCACAGCGGTGCGCCCACTCCGTCGACACCACACTCGACATCGATGAGGTGGCGCACACGGAGTTTCGTCACGGCCTGGGAGCGGGCGCCATCCGTGCGGGAGCACGGTGCGGCGGCCGGTAGCCGTCGCCGAACGACCGGATTGCTCAAGAAACCCTCAAGACGTGCCGATTGACGTGGTGCAGACATTCGTCAGCAGCAGGAGCCCCGCACATGTCGTCCGACGATCCCAGCGCCCACGCCGCCACGTTCGACCGTCCGGTCGACTTCGAGTTCATGCCGCAGGATGCCTGGCTGGCCTTTCACTGTGAGGTGTACGACGCCGTCGCTGAGCTCGGGCTCGTCGTCGCCAGTGTCGATCCCGGTGTCGTGCGACTCCGGAGCGGTCGTTCGCTCGCGCTGCTGCAACTCGCTCAGCACTGCCATCGCGCGTCCGCGGGACGAATGGAGCCAACTGATCGCCGACCACCTCCGCACGATGACCACGCACCTCGATCAGATCGCCGAGCCGTACTCGATGTTCGACCTGCGGATCCGGCTCGTGCCCGACACGCCGGCCGACACCGGAACGCTCCGCCGCCTCGGTGGGCGACCGTTCGCGGACGGCATCGTGCAGGTGCTCGCCGTCGACATCGATGACGCTGTCCGCTGCGTGCCGACGAGCGAAGTCGCCGCCAACGGGTGGGACATCGACGAGGCGTGGGCCAGTGCTCGGGTGCAGACCGAACTCCTGGAGGTGCCCGACGAGATCCAGGTCATCGACATCGGTTGCGCCGACCTGGTCCACGTGTTCGGCGAGCGGTCGTTCACCGCCGGGACGGTCGGTGTCATCGACGACGTGATCGCCGACCACGCCCACATCGGCGAAATACGGTGCGATCGTGTCGATGCCGCTGCGTCACAGCGTGCTCGTGCATCCGATCGACGATGCATCGGTGCGGTTCGGGATCGCCGGCATGATTCCGATCACCCGCCAACTGTTCAAGCAGGGCCCCGGCTCGGTGAGCCCGCATCTCTACTGGTGGCGCGACGGTTCACTCGAGTGGATTCCGACGTTCTTCGACGGCACGATCTCGGGAGTCGAGTTCTACCCTTCGCCCGAGCTGGCCGACATCGTCGCCGATCTCACTCGCTGATCCCCGCCGATCCGGGTGTTTCCGTCCGTCCGGGTGTTTCCGCTTGGAAACGCAGCCGCAAACACCCCAACGGACGGAAACACCCGGATCAGTGGGGGATCGAACGGCGAGGCGCGTTCTGGGTGACCGAATGCGACACCGAATGTCACGATCGGTCACACAAACCCCAGCCCCTCGGTGGGCTCGACGCGGCGTCCGGTCGTCAGCTGCCGCGCTGGTAGTTGGGGGCTTCCTGGGTGATCGTGATGTCGTGCGGGTGTGACTCTTCGCGCCCGGCCGTGGTGACCCGCATGAACCGGGCATGGCGGAGGCCGTCGAGCGTGGCGGCACCGGCGTAGCCCATGCCGGAGCGCAGGCCGCCGACGAGCTGGTACAGCACGTCGCCGAGCGGTCCGGCGTAGGGGACCCGACCCTCGATGCCCTCGGGCACGAGCTTCTGGCTCGCGGCACCGACGGCGGTCTTGCCCGACGCGGACTGGCTCGGTCGCGTAGCGATCGGCGCTGTCGCCGGTCATCGCGCCCATCGATCCCATGCCCCGGTAGCTCTTGTAGCGACGCCCGTCCATCAGCTCCATCTCGCCCGGTGACTCCTCGGTGCCGGCGAGCAGTGAGCCGATCATCACGGTCTGGGCGCCGGCGGCGATCGCCTTGACGATGTCGCCGGAGAACGTGATGCCGCCGTCGGCGATGATCGGCACGCCGAGCTGCTGCGCCCTGCGAGTGGTGTGCCAGATCGCCGACAGCTGCGGCATGCCGGCGCCCGACACGACCCGTGTCGTGCAGATCGAGCCTGCTCCGACACCGACCTTGACGGCGTCGGCGCCGGCCTTGGCGAGTGCTTCGACGCCTTCCTCGGTGACCACGTTGCCGGCGGTGACCGGCAGCGACGGCCAGCTGCCCTTGATCCGTTCGATCGCCTTCACCACGTTCGCCGAGTGGCCGTGGGCGGTGTCGATCGACACCGCGTCGACGCTCATCGCGACGAGCGCCGCGACGCGCTCCTCGAGGTCGGCGCCGACGCCGACCGCGGCGGCGGCACGCAGCCGACCCTGGCCGTCGCGCGAGGCGTTCGGGAAGTCGAGGCGCTTCTGGATGTCCTTGACGGTGATCAGCCCGGCGAGACAGCCCGCCCCGTCGACGAGCGGCAGCTTCTCGATGCGGTGCTGCTGGAGGATCGCCCGGGCGTCGTCGAGCGAGGTGCCGACTTCGGCGGTGACGAGCCGCCCGACGGTCGTCGGCGGTCATGAACTCGGTGACCGGTCGGTCGAAGTCGCCGCCCTCGCAGAACCGGATGTCGCGGTTGGTGAGGATGCCGACGAGGTGGCCGTCGTCGTCGGTGATCGGCACGCCGGAGAACTTGAAGCGGTGCATCAGCGACTCGGCCTCGTGCAGCAGCGCCGTCGGCGGCAAGCGTGACCGGGTCGGTGATCATGCCCGACTGCGACCGCTTCACCTTCTGGACCTCGCTCGCCTGATCGGCGATCGACATGTTCCGGTGGATCACGCCGATGCCGCCGTTGCGGGCCATGCCGATCGCCATGCGCGCCTCGGTCACCTTGTCCATCGCCGCCGACACCAGCGGGACGGCCAGCTCGATGTCGGCTGCGAACGTGGCGTGGTGTCGACGGCGTCGGGCAGCGTCTCGGACCAGCCGGGGACGACGACCACGTCGTCGAACGTGAGCGCCTCGTACCGGTCGAAGAAGCCGTCGTTGACGTTCTCGGAAGAGCGTCAGCGACTGCTCGGAGCGGTGGCGTCGGTCATGTCGGGACCTCGGATTTCAGGAGCTGTCGGATGCGCACAGGTCCGCCAGCGTCTCGACGAGGAGTTGGTGCTCGGTGTCGTGGACGGCGGCGGCGAATGCCTCCAGTGTGCCAGACGCGTCGACCGGAACGACCCGCGAGGCGAGAACCGGGCCGTCGTCGACACCCTCGTCGGGAACGAGGTGGACCATCACGCCCGACTCGGTGCGCTCACCGGCAACCGCTTCGTCCCACGCCCGCTCGATCGCTCCGAGTCCCGGGCAGCTCGCCGGGCAGCGCCGGGTGCAGGTTGACGACGCGATCGGGGAACCGATCGAGGAACTCGCTCGTCAGGATGCGCATCCATCCGGCGAGCACGACCCAGTCGGGCTCGAACGCTGCGACGACACCGGCGAGTCGAGCGTCGTAGTGTCGACGCTCCTCGTCGTCCGAGCCGGGCCACGAGCTCGGTGTCGATGCCGGCATCGTCGGCGCGCGTGAGCGCATAGGCCTCGGGCCGGTTCGACACGACGCCGACGACGTCGGCGTCGATGACACCGTCGAGCACATCCGTCGATGATCGCCTGCAGGTTCGATCCGGAGCCGGAGGCCAGCACGACGATCCGTTGCATGTCGACAGCGTCCCGTCAGACGAGGGTGACCGAGCGGGCGCCCGGCGACGAGCCGACCGATCCGCCAGGTGGTCTCGGGGATCGCTGCCTGGACGTCGTCGGCGTCGTCGGGGCCGCACACGACGACCATGCCGATGCCCATGTTGAGGGTGCGGTACAGCTCGTCGGTCGACATCTGCGGCGTCAGCTCGCGCACGAGCCGGAACAGCGGCGGGATCGGCCACGAACCGAGCTCGATCTCGGCATCGACGCCGTCGGGCAGCACCCGCGGCAGGTTCTCCGGCAGCCCGCCGCCGGTGATCTGGGCGAGCGCCTTCACGTGGCCCGACTGCGAGCGCCTGACGAAGCGGATCGAGGTAGTTGCGGTGCGGCTCGAGCAGCGCGTCGCCGAGCGGGCGGTCCATCCCGTCGAGCGTGCACGTCCATCGGGACCCACTCGAACACCTTGCGCAGCAGCGAGTAGCCGTTGGTGTGCGGACCCGACGACGCGACGCCGATCAGCACGTCACCCGCGGCCGACGTCGGGGCGGGGGAGCAGCGTCGACCGCTCGGCGACGCCGACCAGCGTGCCGGCGATGTCGAACGCGCCCGGCTGGTAGACGCCGGGCATCTCGGCGGTCTCGCCGCCGAGCACGGCGCAGTTCGCGGCACGGCACGCGTCGGCCATGCCCTTGCACGATGTCGGCGACCATGTCGGCGTCGAGCACGCTCGCGGCGATGTAGTCGAGGAAGAACAGCGGCCGTGCGTTCTGCACGAGCACGTCGTCGATGCAGTGGTTGACGATGTCGGCGCCGACGCCGCGCACCCGCCCGAGGCGCGCGGCGAGTTCGACCTTCGTGCCGACGCCGTCGGTCGACGCGACGAGCACCGGGTCGTCGAGCTCGGTGATCGCCGCGGCCGAGAACACGCCACCGAAGCTGCCGACGCCCTGGAGCACGCCGCGCCCGGATCCGATGTCGTGGGTCGACTCGACGGCTGCCTTCATCTCGGCGACGGCACGCGTTCCCTCGTCGATGTCGACGCCGGCGTCGGCGTACGACGCCAGCGCCGCACCGGGAGCACGCCATCCGATGTCGCGACGCACCTGCATCCCGTCGAAGTGGATGGCGTCCATCCGGGCGTACGCGATCCGGCGCGCCTCGCGCGAGATCCTGGCCGACACCGGTGACCGCCAGGACGCGTCCGCCGGCGACACGGTCCGGTCGGTCGACGCCGGCGTCGAACCGGAGCGCCACGCCGTCGTGCGCGTGGTTGAACGCCTCGTCGTCCTCGACCTGATCGACGATCGGAGCGCCCGACTCGGGTGTGGCGGGATAGCCCGGCGGCGGCCGCGACGACGGTGACCGATGACTGCGGTGCGCGTCACCAGCGGGACGCTGGTCACGTCGCCGCGAGCGGCGGCGAGTGCCAGCTCGGCGAGGTCGGTCTCGACGAGCGGCAGGACGGCCTGCGCCTCGGGGTCGCCGAAGCGGACGTTGTACTCGATGAGCCGTGGGCCGTCGGCGGTGAGCATCAGCCCGGCGTAGATCACGCCGACGTACGGGGTGCCTGCGGCAGCGAAGTCGTCGACGACGGGCTGCACGAACGTCGCGAGCAGTTCGGATCGGGTCGAGCGGAACCGGAGCAGGTGCGTAGGCGCCCATGCCGCCGGTGTTCGGGCCGGTGTCGCCCTCGCCGATGCGCTTGTGGTCCTGGGCGAGCGGGAGCGCGACGGCCCGGGTGCCGTCGCACAGTGCCAGCAGCGAGAACTCGGGACCCGGTCATCCGTTCCTCGAGGACGAACGCGCCGGCGACCGCGGCATCGACGATCGCGGCGTCGGTCTCGCCGGGCGAGTCGGGCACCGACGACACCCTTGCCGGCGGCGAGTCCGTCGAGCTTGACGACCACCGGGCGCGCCGAGGTCGGCCCACCAGGCGCGAGCGTCGTCGACCACCGACGTCGACGGCGCCGGGTCGAAGCGGGCGAATGCCGGTCCGGGAATCCCGAGATCGGCGGCCAACTGGCGGGCATAGCCCTTCGACCCCTCGAGCCGTGCCAGTTCGGCGGTCGGCCCGAAACACGGGATGCCGCGACGGGCGCACTCGTCGGCGGCGCCGGCCACCAGCACGGCCTCGGGCCCCGGGATCACCAGATCGGTGTCGTCGGTGCTGGCGTCGCCGAGATCGGCGGCCAGCCGCACGTCGTGGCCGGTCCGTCGGCACGCCCAGGCGATCGCCTGCTCGCGACCGCCGCCGCCGAGGATGAGGACACGCATCAGTGGAGCACGCCTTCGAAGGCGAGTTTCGCCTGCGCGTCGCCGACGGCGATCGGGTAGTCGCCGGTGAAGCAGGCGTTGCAGTAGCCGTCGTCGTCACCGCTGTCGCGACCGGCGACGGCACGCATCATCCCGTCGAGGGAGAGGAACGCCAGGCTGTCGGCGCCGATGTGGGCCTCGATCTCGGCGATCGGTGAGCCGGGCAGCCATCAGGTCGTCGTCGTGGCCCATGTCGACACCGAAGTGGCACGCGTGGGTGATCGGCGGGCAGGTGATGCGCAGGTGGACCTCGGTGGCACCGGCGTCGCGCACCAGCTTGACGAGTGGGCCGGCGGTGGTGCCGCGAACGAGCGAATCGTCGATCATGATCACCCGCTTGCCCTCGAGGTTCTCCGTCAGCGCGTTGAACTTCAGCGCGACGCCACGTTCTCGGATGTCCTGCGTCGGCTCGATGAAGGTCCGGCCGATGTAGCGGTTCTTGATCAGTCCGTCGTTGAACGGCAGCCCGCTCTCGTTCGAGAACCCGATCGCAGCCGGAATCGACGAGTCGGGCACGGGGATGACCACGTCGGCGTCGACCATCGACTCACGGGCCAGCTCGACGCCGAGCTGCTGGCGGACGTGGTGGACCGACTTGCCGTCCCACACCGAGTCGGGCCGCGAGAAGTACACGAACTCGAACGTGCACCGCGCGCTGCTCGGCTGTGGGCGCGAGCACCTGGTGGCGCTCGATCTCCGGCGCCGCGCAGCGTGACCATCTCGCCGGGTTCGACCTCGTCGATGTCGACGACAGCCGAGCGTCGACAGCGCGCACGTCTCGGAGGCGACGGCGTGCCCACCGTGCGGAAGTCGACCGACCGACAGCGGCCGGAAACCCCAGGGGTCGCGGACGGCGATCACCTGGTCGGCAGCGAGGATGACGAGCGAGAACGCACCCTTCCACGCCGGCAGCGTGCGCTCGATCCGTTCCTGCCAGGTCTGCCCTCCGGCTGCTGCGAGCATCAGCGTGAAGACCTCGGTGTCGCTCGTGGCGGTGAGCCCGAAGCCGCGGCTGAGCAGCTCGTCGCGCAGCGCCGTTGCATTGACGAGGTTGCCGTTGTGGGCGACCGACAGCGGGCCGTGCATCGTCTCGACGAGGAACGGCTGGATGTTGCGCTCGGCGTTCGAACCGGTCGTCGAGTACCGGGTGTGGCCGATCGCGTGATAGCCGGTGAGCGGCTTGAGTGCCTCCGGCGAGAAGACCGTCGACACGAGGCCCGGCTCCTTGTGGACCCGGGCGCGCTTGCCGTCGCTCACGGCGATTCCGGCGGCTTCCTGGCCGCGGTGCTGCAGTGCGAACAGTCCGAAGAAGGCGAGCTGGGCGACGCCGTCACCGTGGGGGGTCGAGAGCCCGAGCACGCCGCACTCGTCGTGCGCGGTGTCGTCGGCGGTGAGCTCGGCGGGGACCGCCTGAACCGGGATCGATCGGGTCATGTCACTCCAGATGGGCCACTGCGTCACGAATTCGTGGGGCTGCGGGGTAGTCGGCGTAGACGAACGCCTCACCGGTGAGCCGTTCGTAGGCATCAACGTAGCGTGCCGTGGTCGCCACCCAGACTTCGTCGGGGAGCGTCGGAACGTCGCCGTCGCCGCGGAAGTCGACGTCGGCCAGCGCCCGGCGGACGACCTCCTTGTCGAGGCTCTCGGGTTCGTCGCCGGCTGCGAGCCGCTCCGCATAGTCCGGCCTCGACCCACCAGCGCGACGAATCGGGCGTGTGGACCTCGTCGATCAACAGCAGCTCGCCGGACTCGGCGACGCCGAATTCGTACTTCGTGTCGGCGAGGATCAGCCCGGCCGTGCGGCCGCGTTCGACGCCCCGCTCGAACACGGCGAGCGCCGCAGCCTGCGACCTGCTCCCACAGCTCGGGCTCGACCAGCCCCCGCTCGGCGACCTCGGCACACGAGATCGGGACGTCGTGGGACCCGGCTGCGCCCTTGGTCGTCGGTGTGACGATCGGATGGGGGAGCGCGTCGTTCTTGCGGAGGCCGTCGGGCAACCGGTGGCCGTAGATCGTCCGCTCCCCGCGGGCGTAGGCCGTCCACAGTGCGGTGTCGGTGACCCCGGTGATGTGGCCGCGGACGATCACCTCGACGGGCAACGGCGTGGCCGAACGGGCGATCGTGACGTTCGGATCGGGGATCTCGACGACGTGGTTGTCGACGATGTCCGAGGTCTGCTCGAACCACCACGCCGACAGCTGGTTGAGGACCTGGCCCTTGTACGGGACGCCGGCGATGATGCGATCGAAGGCCGACAGTCGATCGGTCGTGACGAACAACCGTTGACCGCGTCGGTCGCCGCCGAGCGCGTACGACACCCGGACCTTGCCGTCGCGTCGGTCGTCGAGCGGCAGGTCGATCTCGGTGAGCGGCGAGGTGCCGGAGACGGCGGGCGGAGCGTGCCGACTCGTCGCGTACTCATCTCACAGCTGCTTGGCGTGTGCGACGCCGGCTTCGAAGATCCGCAGGCCGAGGTGGGCGGGCCACCTCCGCCCCGTCGGTGATGCGGATGCTGGCGGACGACGATGTGGTTCTCCGGGTGTGGCATCAGCCCGAGCACGAGACCGCTCGGGTCGCTCACGCCGGCGATGTCGCCGACCGATCCGTTCGGGATTCGTGCTGCGGTAGCGCAGGGCGACCTGGCCGGCCGCTTCGAGCGAGCGGGATCGGGGTGGACGTAGCGGCCTTCGCCGTGGGCGATCGGACAGTGGATCGGGTCGTCGATGCCCTTCGTCCAGATGCTGTTGCTCTTCGGTCCCGTTCGAGGACCACCCAGCGGCAGTCGAACGCGCCCTGTGCGTTGTGGCCGAGCGAACCCGGGCAGCAGGCTTGTCCGGCTCAGGACCTGGAACCCGTTGCAGATTCCGAGCAGCGGGCGTCCCGTCGCCGACGAACGCGTGCAGACGATCGCCGAGGCCGAGCGTCAGGTCGAGGGCGAGCATCCGACCGGCACCGAGCGAGTCGGCGTAGCTGAACCCTCCGGCGACCACGGCCAGGCGAGCATCGTCGAGGTACCGCGGCGTCGTCGACCAGTTCGCTCGCCAGCACGATCCGGGCATCGGCGCCCGCGAGCTCGAGCGCCGCGGCGACGTCCCGATCGCGGTTGGTGCCGGGACCGGCGATGACGACTGCAGGAACTCGGCTCATGACTGGTCTCCCTCGACGACGCGGCGGCGTGCATCACTCCGGTCGCCTGTCGGCGGGTCACCGCGGTCCTGATCGTCGCCGTGGGTGTGGTCGAACGACGCCGGCAGCACATGGGTCCGACTGTTGAACGCGTCGGCGAGGTCGGACACGAGGATCGGCTCGACGTCGGGGAGCGCGAGCAGTCCCGAGTCGCTCACCTCCCCGAGGACGATTGCGTCGTCGTCCATGATCCGCAGGAATGCCGGCACGCTGCGCTCCTCGACCTCGACGATCATCCGGCCGATCGACTCGCTGAACAGCGCGGTCGCCGAGGTCGTCGTGCGGCAGCGTGCTGATCGACGCCCCGAGGCGTCCGCCGATGCACATCTCGGCGAGGGCGACCGCGAGGCCGCCCTCGCTCACGTCGTGGCAGGAGACGATCAGGCCGGCCTGCATCGCGGCGTGGAGGTGGCGATAGTGCGTCGCCGCGTCGGTGTCGGGTGCGGGAACGACGCCCGGGTCGTCGGGTTCGCCGTGCACGAGGTCGAGGTGGGATCCGGCGAACTCGGTCTCGGTCGAGCCGATCAGCAGCAGCACGTTGCCGGGCGTGAGCAGGTCGGGCGTGACGCAGCGGTCGGCGTCGGGGACGTGGCCGACGGCGGTGATCACGAGCGTCGGCGGAACGGCGTGACGCTCGCCGTCGCCGCCGACGTACTCGTTGTTGAGCGAGTCCTTGCCGGACACGAACGGCGCGTTGAACATGAACGCGGCGGCGCAGCATCCGTCGACGGCGGCGACGAGATCGCCCATCGTCGACTCGCGCCGCGGATCGCCCCAGGAGAAGTTGTCGAGCAGCGCGATCCGGTCGGGGTCGGCGCCGACGGCGACGACGTTGCGCATCGCCTCGTCGACGGCGGCGAACGCCATGGCCTCGGGGTCGTGCAGGCCGTACCACGGGTTGACGCCGATGCCGATGGCGATGCCGTGCTGGTCGGTCGGTCGAGCGAGGACCACACCGTCGGCGGGGCCGTCCGACGCCGCTCCGACGAGCGGGCGCACGACGGTCGCACCGAGGATCTCGTGGTCGTAGCGGTGGATCGTCGCCGCCTTCGAGGCGATGTTCGGATGGCGGAGCAGCGCGAGGAGCGCCGCCGCCGGGTCGTCGACGGTCCGCGACGTTGCACCATTGCGCTGGGGATCGGGCATCGTCGCATTCATGTGACGTTGCGGACGCCCGTCGTGGAGGAATGTCGGTGTCGAGTCGGGCGACCACGTTGTCGCCGTTGCGGACGACGAGGACGCCGTCGCCGGTGAACGACCCGAGTCGGACCAGCCGACACCGTGCCTGTCGCACCGTTTGGCGAGCGCACTCACGCCGCGTGGCGGTACCGAGACCACCATTCGTTCCTGGGCCTCGGACAGCCACACCTCCCACGGCTCGAGCCCGGGATACTTCCGTGGCACGAGCGCGAGATCGACGTCGGCGCCGATGCCCTCGGCCATCTCGCCGATCGCCGACGACAGGCCACCCGCGCCGCAGTCGGTGATCGCGGAGTACATGTCCTCGGCGCCGACGAGCACGTCGATCAGCAGCTTCTCGACGATCGGGTCGCCGATCTGCACGCTCGCGCCGGCGACCTCGCCGGTGGTCGCGTCCATCGTCGCCGACGAGAACGTCGCGCCCCGGATGCCGTCACGGCCGGTGGCGCCGCCGAGCACGATCGACCCGATCGCCGGCATGAGGTCCCGTCGTGGAGCGGCGCGGGTCGTCGCCGAACCGATGCAGCCGGCGAACACGAGCGGGTTCGTCGTGTAGGCCGGGTCGTAGAGGATCGCACCCGCCACGGTGGGCAGGCCGATCTTGTTGCCGTAGTCGGCGACGCCGTCGATCACGCCGGCCTCGATCCGGCGCGGATGCAGCGATCCGTCCGGGAGTTCGGACAGCGGGAGGTCGGTGGGACCGAAGCAGAGGATGTCGGTGATGGCGATCGGCTTGTGGGCGATGCCGAGGATGTCGCGGATGACGCCGCCGACGCCGGTGTTCGCACCGCCGAACGGCTCGACGGCCGACGGATGGTTGTGGGTCTCGGCCTTGAGGGCGAGGGTGGTGCCCTTCTGGAACTCGACGACCCCGGCGTTGCCGACGAACGCTGAGCGCACGAACGGTGCGGCGATCGCCTCGGTACACGACGCGGAGCTGCTGCATCAGCGGCGACCGCTCACCGGCTTCGGCGTCGCCGGGCTCGATCGCGTGGACGACCGCCCGGAACGTCTTGTGGGCGCAGTGCTCGCTCCACGTCTGTGCCAGCGTCTCGATCTCGACGTCGGTCGGATCCCGCTCGAGCGTCGTCGAAGTGGTCGCGGATGACCTGCAGCTCCTCGGGATCGAGCGACAGGGAGCGCTCGGTGTTGACCGCAGCCAGCCCGATGTCGTCGAGTTCGCGGATCGCAATGATCTGTGCGACACCGGTTGCATCGTCGGACCCCGGGTGCGTGGGTTCGATGGTGCCGACCGCCCACCGATCGACGATCGGGTTGACGAGCAGCCGGGCGACGACGGTGCGCATGGTCGCCTCGTCGATGTCGGCTTCGAACTCCACCCGCAGACCGGTCGATGCGTGATCGATGTCGATGTCGAGGGCTTCGGCGGCACGGTGAACGGCGTCGGCCGACGTGTCGGTCACCCCCGGGAGCAGCCCGATCTCGACCGCTCGTCCCGTCGGAACGCTCCATGTGCCCATCTGCAGCAGCGGGTCGACGAGCAGGCCGTGCAGCTTCTGGAGGTCGGCGTCCGACAGGTCCCCTTCGACGTGCACGATGTCGGCAACGGCGATCCGACCGAGGCGGGCGAGCCCGAGCGCGGCAGCGGCAGCGGTGATCTGGCCGACCCGCGGATCCGGATCGAGTGATCGAATGGTCATGCGATGTCGATGGGACACCGGCGCGACCATACGGAGCCGATGCGGTGACAGCCAGCCTTTCGCAGGAAATGTCACAGAGCCGTCGCGTAGCGGTTTCGTTCGCACGGGAGCGGGCTGGTTCGGTGCCGTGGCCCTGGGCGGCAACGGGCGTGGTCAGATACCCAGTTCGACGAGCGTCGCGGCGGTGAGCGGTCTGGACGAACTCGGGTGCCGGATAATCGGGAACCCAGGCGGCGCTGTCGGTCCGCACGACGGTGATCGTCTCGGCCCCGAGCTGGGGCACTCCGCTCACCTTGCGGACGAGACCTTGGGCGTCGACCCAGACTTCGATGCTCGTGGCGAGCGACGTCGTCGCATCGGCCGTCCGTCGCCGGAGTACCGGAGGGACGGGCGCGCTGGGCGGGAACGGCGGCGTCGTCGAGCGGGATCGGCGGATCGGCGGGGACCGGCGCGGTCGGCGGGGACGGCCGGATCGGCAGCGCCGGTCGCAGCCGGATCGTCGGCGCGACCGCCGAGCAAGGCGACGTCGAGCGACAGCGACAGGCGACGGGTGGCGACGCCCGACACGGTGGTCTCGCCGGCGTCGTCGATCGTGACGCTGCTCCGGATCGACGTGGGGAGCAACTCGTCGAGTTGGCGGACCCAGTCGGCGCGTTCGAGCCGATCTTCGAGTGGGAAACGGCCGCGTTCGAGCTGGTACCACTGGTTCTCGTCGAGTCTGCGGATGAGTGCCGCGTCGCCGTAGGTGAGGATCTGGAGGTCGGGCCCGTTCGGCCGGGTCACGTCGACCTGACTGACGTTCGTCTCGAAGTCGGTCGTCACCCGATACGTCATGTCCGGAGCGCCGGGAAGTCCCTCGAGGATGAACTCGGCCGTGCGAATGGGCGGTGCCGCCGGTGTGGTGGTCGGGAACGCGAGCGGCGCATCGGCCTCTGGCGGTTCGGCTTCTGACGGGTCCCCGCCGACGTGTTGCTCGTAGAGGCCTGGCCCGTACACGTACGCGGCGTAGCCGCCGGCGGCGAGCAGACCCAGCATCACGAGTCGGAGCAGCGCTCGGCCGAACCTCGAGCCGTGCGACTTCTTCGCCGCCCCGTTGGCGGGTGGCTGGCCGGTGAGTTCTTCGAGCGTGAGCGGTGTGGCAGCTGCAGCCGGCGGCGCCGGTTTGACGGCGGTGGCCACCGGTAGCGCCGGAGCGGTCTGTTCGAGTGGGGCGAACGCCGGGTCGTCCGAGAGGATGGCAGCGGGTCCGGATACCAGCGTTGCGGCTGGTTGGTCGATCGCCGGGCCGGGTACTGCGGTGCCGGGATCGGCCGGAGGAGGAGTGGGTGCAGTCAGGCGCGGCTTCAGCCGGAGGAGGAGTGGGTGTAGCAGGCGCGATTGGGGCCGGCGCGGGCGGAGGCGGAGCTGGAGTCGTGGTGGCAGGCGCAGCGGCCGGCGGGGCGGCCTCGGGAGCGGAGGGGGTCGCGGCAACCGCGAGGGCTTGTGCGGTCGGCGTCGGTGGCGGCGGGGGGACCGGGCGCGCCAGGGTGTTCAATGTGGGCGGGGGAAGGGCCGACGGTGCGGCCGCAGCGATCACGATCTCGGTGGTGGGGGTCTCGTGACACGGAACGTCGTCGCACAGGCCGGCGAGCCCGGCAGGCGGAGCGGGTCGCGCACGGCTCTCCGCGTTCATCAGGTCTGTCACAACTTGTTTCATCGGCCTGATCGGGCGCTTCTTGAGCACAAGCGGGAGGCGAGCCGATCGCCTGGCGTACGATCCGCCCGTGGCCACCGACTCCCCACCGACTCGGATCACCCTGATCCGCCACGGCGAATCCAACGTGACCGTCCAGCGAATCATCGGTGGGCATCGAACCTGCACCGGATTGAGCGATCTCGGCCGTCGCCAATCCGAACGACTGGCACGACGCCTCGGCGAGAGCGGTGAGCTCGCAGCCGACGTGTTGGTCTCCAGTGACTTCGCTCGTGCCGTCGAGACCGCCGAGATCGTTGCGCCGGCGATCGGCATCACGGACATCGATCGATGGCCGGACTTCGGCGAGCACGATCCGGGACCGGAGATCGACGGCATGACGTTCGACGAGTACGTCGCGCGCTTCGGAACACCCGATTGGACGGGGGATCCCGATGTCGAGATCTTCCCCGGCGGCGAGACGACGGCGGTGTTCCACGAACGGGTGCGAGCTGCCGTGCGCCGCCTGCGCGACACCTACGCCGGCGCCCACGTGGCCGTTGCGTGCCACGGCGGTGTCGTCGACGCGGTCTTCCGCGACGCGCTCGACCTGCCGGTGACGGGCGGGTTCTCACTGCACACGTTGAACACGTCGTTGACCGAATTCGTGGCGCCTGACGAGTCCGTAGAGCCCTGGCGACTGGTGCGGTACAACGACTCGGCACACCTGGCCGGCCTTCCTGCGGCGACGGGGCGCGCCACGACGTGAGGTCGACGGGGTGAAGTGGATCGTCGTCGGTGCGGGATCGGGCGGGTGCGTCGCTGCGCGACGACTCTGCGATGCCGGACACCACGTGGTGCTGGTCGAGTCCGGTCCTCCGCTCGAACCCGGCGACGTCCCGCCGGCGATCGACGGTGACGACTGTTTCGCGGCGCTCGCCGTCGACGGGCGGGTCCACGAGGATCTGACGGCGCGACGAACCGCGAGCGGACCCGAGACCCGGTATCTGCGCGGCCGGGGCGTCGGTGGATCGAGCGCGGTCAATGCGATGGTCGCACTGCGCGGCGATCCGGCCCGGTATCGGGCGTGGGGATGGGATGACGTCGACGTGGCCTGGCAGCGCAGTCTGATCCCCGTCGAACGTCCCGCCGATGTCGAGCTCGGTCGTGTCGATCGGTTGTTGCTCGACGGCGACGTCGGGGCTGAGGTCACCCCGCTCACCCGGCGAGCGGGCCGTCGGGTCACGTCCGCCGAGGCGTACCTGTGGCCGCTCCGATCGAATTCGACGGCTCGGTTCGAGGTTCGCACCGACTGCACGGTCGATCGGGTCGCGTTCGATCGCGGGGGAGCGGTCACCGGCATCGTCGTGTCGAACGGCGACGCCGTCGACGCCGACGCGGTGGTGCTCGCGGCCGGTGCGATCCACACGCCGGCGATCCTGCAACGGTCCGGGGTCGACGAGGCGGGCACCGGGCTCCGCGACCATCCCGCTGCCGGCCTGCTGTTGCGCCTCGCCGACGTCGAACAGAACCGGCTCGATCCCGTCGGCAGGGGTCTCGCGACCGCGGCGATGGTCGCCCGTGGGCCGATCCAGGTGCTGTCGCTCAATCACCTCGGGCCGTCCGCACCGGCCGACACGGCGATGTTGCTCGTGGCGCTGATGCGGCCGACCGGTCCGGGCGGACACGTCCGGATCCGATCGGACGATCCGGCGGTTCCACCGACCGTCGAGTTCGATCTGCTCCGTGAACCGGTTGACCGTGATCGACTCGCCAGAGGAGTCGCCGACGTGCTCGACATGCTGCGCCGTCCTCCGTTCGTCCGACGTCGTCGACGCGATCTACATCGACGACCAGGGCACGACGGCCGATGCGCTCGACGGGGATCTCGATGCCATCGGCGGGTGGCTGTCCCGCCATGGTGCCGACTACGTCCACGCCAGCAGCTCGTGCGCTGCGATCGTCGGTGCCGACGGAGGGGTCGACGGGCACGAGGGTCTGTTCGTCTGTGACGCCTCTGCGTTCCCCGACATTCCCGACGTCAACACCCACCTGCCGACGACGATGCTCGCCGAACGGCTCACGGCGCGGTGGCCCGGCGTGGCAGGATCGTTGTCATGACGAACGCTGCCGGATACACCCTCGGCCTCCACGAGGTCGGCGACGGATGCCACGCGTACCTCCAACCCGACGGCGGTTGGGGGTGGAGCAATGCCGGCTTGATCGTCGGCGAGGGTCGTTCGCTGCTCGTCGACACGCTCTTCGATCTGCAACTGACGGCGTCGATGCTCGACGCGATGTCGCCGCTCACCGAGGCGGCGCCCGTGACGTCGCTGGTCAACACCCATGCCAACGGTGATCACTGCTACGGCAACAGCGAAGTGGTGACCAAGTGGCCGGGGGTCGAGATCGTGGCGTCGACGCGACGGCACACGAGATGCCCGAGGTGCCGCCGTCGATGCTCGATGCGTTGAACCAGGCGCCCGGCGAGGTCGGCGATCTGTTCCGCAGCTTCTTCGGCGAGTTCGACTTCGGAGGGATCGAGTTGGTGCTGCCGACCCGCACGTTCGACGACCGCCTCGAGATCGATGTGGCCGGACGGGCTGTCGAACTGATCGAGGTCGGCCCGGCCCACACCGAGGGTGACGTGATCGTCCACGTCCCCGACGCGTCGACCGTGTACACCGGCGACATCCTGTTCATCGGTGGCACCCCGATCGTCTGGGCCGGACCGCTGTCGAACTGGGTCAGCGGCGTGCGATCTGATGCTCGCGATGGACGTGCGAGACCGTCGTCCCGGGTCACGGCCCGATCACCGACCGTGTCGGGATCGTCGACGTCCGCGACTATCTCGCGTTCGTCGACACCGAGGCGACCGGCCGGCACGATGCCGGAATCGACGCGTTCGACGCCGCGCGCGAGATCGCAGCGCTGCTCGAGGCGTCACCGCGTTTCGGCGAACTCGGCGAGTACGGGCGGATCGCCGTCAACGTCGACACCGTGTACCGCAGCCTCGATCCCGCCCACGACACACCGGATGTCGTCGAACAGTTCCGCCGAATGGCCGAACTCGAAGCACACTGACGCCGCACGCAGTGTCCCGAACCGCGACATCGACCGCGAGACCGACGCGGGATCGACGTCGCCGTCATCGGCGACGGACCTGCCGGCTCGGCGCTTGCCCGACAGCTGACCGTCCTCGGTGCTCGATGTGGTGCTCTTCGGGGATGATCGCCCCTGGGACGCGACGTACACGACGTGGGTCGACGATCTCGACGACGTGCCGGTCGTCGATGGCGCCGACATCTGGATGCATCGCATTCGAGTCGGTCGCCGTCGAACTTCGAGCGGCCGATCGTGGTGGAGCGGTCGTACGGAGTGATCGACAACGATCGCCTGCGTGCCGTGCTGCGCGATGGAGTCGCCCACGACGTCGGTCACGTGGTCGTCGGCCAGCGACACCGGAGCGCGGATCGTGGTCGATGCCACCGGGTGGCCGTCGGGGCTCGATCGCCGGGATCGTTCCCTGCTCGACGCGTGGCGACCTCGCGTGGCAGACGGCGATCGGTGTCGTTCTCGACGAACCTCCTCCGGGGCCGCTCGGAACACCGACCGTCATGGACTTCACCGATCCGGGATCGACCGACGACATCTGTGTGCCGACGTTCGTGTACGCGTTTCCGGTCGCGGACGGTTGGCTGGTCGAGGAGACGGTGCTGGCGGGCCCCGCCCTCGAACCGGATCGATTGCTGCCCCGGCTGGCGTCGCGGCTCGCTGAATCGCCCGCACACCTCATGGAACGTGCGATCCGGGTGGAGCGCGTGCGGATCCCGATGGGGGCTCCGGTGCCATCGCGCCCCGGCCGGGGCGACGCGACCCAGACGGCAACCGAAAGCGGGGCGGCCGCCGGAACCACGACCGGCACGGTGCGGTTCGGCGCAGCCGCAGGAATGATCCACCCCGCGACGGGCTACTCGGTCGCATCGTCGTTGCGGGCGGCGGGGCGTGTCGCCGACGCGGTGATCGAACGGTTGGGTCGCCCGGTCGATCGCACAGCCGATGCGGCCGCGGTGGTCGACGCGGTCTGGCCGCGGTCGTTGCGGCGGACGCGCCGACTCCACGACTTCGGCCTCGAGGTGCTCGTCGGTATGGACGCAGCGGAGATCCGCGGGCTTCTTCCAGACGTTCTTCGAGTTGCCGACGGATCGATGGGCGTCGTATCTGCGCATCGACACACCGCCGCTCGAACTCGCACGGGTCATGAGTGCGATGTTCGCTCAGGCCGAATGGTCGCTGCGGCGTCAGCTCGTCACGGGGAGTCCGCGGTCGCTGTTCGGCGTGCTCCGGCCCTGACGGCCAGCGACCGACGCACGGCGAGCACCCAGCCGACGACGACGCAGATCGCGAAGATGAACCACTGGATCGCGTACGACAGGTGGGGCCCGTTGTCGAGTTCGGGAAGCACGACGGGGGAGGGGTCGCCGGCGACCGATCTCGGGCTCGGACGCTGATCAGCTGCACGAAGACCGGGGCCACCTCGCCGGGGAACTGTTCGGCCAGCCGCGGGATGTCGATGCGACGGATCTCGGTCAGGGGTTCGCCGTCGTCCGCGTCGGTCAGGCCACCTCGGTCTCGGACCTCGGACGGTCGGACGTATCCGACGATCTCGCACCTCGACCGCCGGGTGGTGCGGCACGTCGACGCCGAGCGGGATGAACCCGCGGTTGACGATCACCGTCATGCCGTCGTCGAGTACGAGCGCCGTCAACACGTTGTCGCCCGCCCGACCGCCTTGGGAGTTGTTGAACTCGAGGACCTGGTCGGGCAGGTAGGTGCCCGACGCTGTCACGGGCAGCCACTCTGCGGTCGACGGATCCAGTGTGCCGGCGTCGAGTTCGTCGAGCACCGCGGCCAGCTCGAGTGGGCGCCTGTTGCGATCGTTCGCGGACCTCGCTGTTGAAGTCCTTGCGTTCGTCGAGCCGATCGAGTTGCCAGAACCCGGCCGCGATCATGAGGACGATCCGCGGCGATGACCACCACGTGGAACAGCAACCATGCCGGGCGGAGCAGGAAGCGGTACATCGATCTCGGACGGTATCGCCGAGCGGGCTACGGTCCGACCGATGCGGACCGACGAAGTCACGCCCGACTGGCTGACCGCCGAGTGGCTGTCGGCCGTGCTCGACGCCGAGGTGTCGGGTCTGGGCAGCGAACGCATCGGCGACGGTCTCGTCGGCCTGAATCTGCGGGTCGCCATCGAGTCGAGCGACGAGTGCCACGCCGGCATCGGTCGTGGTCAAGCTGCCGTCGCTCGACGAGACGAGTCGGGCCACCGGCGTGGCACTGCGCAACTACGAGCGCGAGGTCAAGTTCTACGACCAGATCGCGTCGACCGTCGACATCCGCGTCCCGCACTGTCACCACGGCAGCTGGGACGAGGCGACCGGCGACTTCGTGCTCGTGCTCGAGGACATGGCGCCCGCCGCGCAGGGCGACCAGGTGGCCGGCTGCGACGTCGACACCGCACGCGCTGCGGTCGTCGAACTCGCTCGTCTCCACGCGCCGCGCTGGGACGATGCGACGCTTGCACGAGCACGAGTTCCTCCAGCGGCGGTCCGGACCCGACGACGGCGCGCAGCTCGCCGGATTGTGGGAGATGTTCCTCCCGGGCTTCACGGCCACGTATTCCGGCTATCTCGACGCCGGGATGCGGCGTGTGCTCGACGCGTTCGGACCACGACTCGCCGATTGGGTCGACGGCCGCAGCGGTCCGCTCGCCGTCACCCACGGCGACTATCGCCTCGACAACCTGCTGTTCGCGACCCCTGCAGGTGGTCCGCCCGGTGACGGCGGTCGACTGGCAGACCCCCGGTCACGGTGGGCCGGTGGCCGACCTCGCGTACTTCCTCGGTGCGGGTCTCGTGCCCGAGGATCGCCGATCGCGCGGAGTCCGCACTCGTCGCGGACGTACCGGGCTGCGCTCGCTGTCGGCGGGGTCGACGTCGACGCCGAGTGGCTGTGGAGCCAGTACCGCCGGGACGCCTTCGGCGGCGTGATCATGGCGGTCGTGGCGAGCCAGGTCGTCGGCGGGAGCGAACGCAGCGAAGCGATGTTCGCGGCGATGGCGACCCGCCATCTGCAGCACTGCGTGGATCTCGATTCGCTCGATGTGATCGACTGAGCACATGGAGCTGCCGGATTTCCACATCCCCCATGCCGAGAAGATCGAGTGGATGATCGAGACCCACGGCTGGGCGCTCGAGGCGATCGCCGCCGATCCGTCAACCGATCCACCGACCGCCGCTTGCGCGTACTCGATCGGGATGCGCGACGCCGTCGACTTCCCCGACGTGGCCGTCTTCGGGCTCGCGCCGGTGGCCGCGAACGGTTTGGTCACGCTCGTTGCCGATGCTTGCCGCGGCGGCACGGCCATCCCGCTGGATGCGGAACTGCTGGGTCTGCTCGACAACGATCTCCGGTGCGTGTTCGCCCCGATCGACCCGTCGATCGCAGCACAACACTTCACCACGGCGGTTTCGTGGTTCCGGGGCGAGCCGCTCGACATGGTCCAGCTGCTGTATCCGGACCGCAACGGATTCCTTCCGTACGAATCCGGTTTCGATCAACGTCTCCGCTGGGCACAGCCAGTGGTCGGACGCGTGGCGATCTGACCGCGGAGCGTGGCGGTCTTGACCAAATCCCGCGACGTGAGGGTCCCGCAGCCCGCAGGGGTCCCCTGCTAGGTTCACCGTGATGCCGGCCACTGAGAGTGATCAGACCGCGATCACCCGCACCCGTTCCGGGCGCCCGATCCCGACGCGGCCCGGCCTCCGGTCGATCTTTCCCGCACCCGTCTCGCCGCCCGTCGCCGGTCTCGCTTCACCGACCGTGCCCGCCGCCGACGTCGTCGCGAGTCGCCCGACGCCCGTGATCACCTACGTGCACGAGGCCGCCGTCACCGGCGCGGCCGCCGATGCGCTGTGGGATCTCTACCAACGGGCGTTGGCCCCTCTCGACGAAGTGGCAGCGATGCTCCACGTCGAGGACCGTGACGTCGTCCTCTCGGCGTTCGCCCATCCGGAGATGACCAAGATCGTCGCCTACGACGGCACGACGCCGATCGGCCTCGGCATGATCACGAAGCGGTTGGAACTCGTCACCGGAGTGTCGCAGTCGTTCTTCGCGAACCAGTTCCCGGAGCACGCCGATCACGACCGCATCTTCTACGGGACCGCGGTGATGGTCGACCCCCGCCAGCGCGGGATGACGATCTTCAGCAGGATCTACACGGAGATGTGGCAGATCCCCGCACGCATCGGTGGTGTGCTCATCTTCGACACGTGCCGGTTCAACCGGGACAACTTCGGCGCTGACGACATCGTCGACCACATCGCTGCGAGGTTCCCACGTTCGTCGTGGAAGGTGATCGACCAGCAGTCGTGGTACGCCGCGGAGCTCCCCGAGCCGATCCCCGGCTCCTGAACCCGCGGCCAACAGCGCGGGCTGCAGCCTGCGATGCCAGACGATCAGCGCGCACGAACGGTCAGGTGTCGTCGGGCTCGTCGCGGTGGGGTCATGGCGTGCAACAGCGCAGGAACGTCGTCGGCCGGGATCGCCGGCGAGTAGAGATAGCCCTGGACCTTGGTGCACCCGTATTGGGCGAGCAGATCGAGTTGTTCATGGGTTTCGACGCCTTCGCCGATCACGTCGAGGTCGAAGGACTCGGCGACGGCGGTGATGCAGCGGACGAGGTTGTCATCGGCGTCGCGTACCCCGAGTCCGGAGACGAACTGGCGGTCGATCTTGAGACGACTGACCGGGATGAATTGCAGGCCCGAAAGGCTGCTGTAGCCGGTACCGAAGTCGTCGAGGGCGAGCCGGACCCCCAGCATGCGGAGCCCGCTCAGTGCCGCTGCGGTGACCCTGGTGTCCTTCGTCATCACGGTCTCGGTGATCTCGAGCCAGAGCGCCGACGCCGGCAGCCCGTGGCGTTCGAGTGTTTCGGCCACCGTGTCGACGATGTCGGCGGCCTGCAGTTGCCTGGGGGAGATGTTGACCGACACGAAGAGTTCTTCGGCCCCCGGTATCCGTGAGCGCCAGTACGCAGCCTGACGGCACGCTTCGTTCAACACGAAGGCGCCGATCGGCACGATCAACCCGGACTCCTCGGCGATCGGGACGAACTCGGCCGGCGTGATGTTCGTCTCCGGGTCGGTCCAGCGCAGCAGCGCTTCGAACCCCTGAACGCGGGTGCCGGGATTCTCGATGATCGGTTGGAAGAACACGCTGAGCAGGGCACCGTCGGTTGTCTGACGGAGTCGGCGTTCGATCTCCATCCGGCGAATCGAACGTTCGTGCATCGAGGTGTCGAAGACGGTGGTGTCGTTGCGGGTGAGCTTCGACTCGTACATTGCGGTATCGGCTTGCTGGAGGATCTCCGCGGCGGTCGTGACCGTCGAACGGTCCGCGATACTGACCCCGACCGAGGCCGTCACGACGACCTCGCCTGCCGACAGATCGAATGGTTGGGCAAGCGCCAGCCTGACCCGGTCACCCATGCTGCGGGCGGCATTCGCGCCGAGCCCGGTCGCGAGCACGACGAACTCGTCGCCCGAGATTCGCGCAACCAGGTCGCTGTCGCGGACTGCTTCTCCAATCCGTGTTGCGACTGCCACCAGCAGCTCGTCACCGGTCTGATGGCCCATCAGGTCATTCACGTTCTTGAACCGGTCCAGGTCGATGAACAAGAGCGCGATGGCCCCGTTCGCGTCTTCGTGTGCATCGGCGTCGAGTCGCTTCTCGATCTCTTCGATCAGCAGCGACCGTGACGGAAGCTCGGTGAGTTCGTCGTGGGTTGCTCGGTGGAGGAGCCGGGCGCGGAGCACGTCCTCGGAACGCATCGCGGTGACCACCCGGGCTGCTGAGGCGAGGCACAGACTCACCGACATCACCACCACGAAGGGTGTGATCGAGCCCGGGAAGATGACCAGTGACGCCGGTGCGATCAACGCCGTCGACACGGCGACGTACCGGCTGATCGGACGGGTGGTCTCTACGTCGCCCACCTGCCCGATCTTCGACACGCTCGGGTGGAGCATCGCCAAGCAGATCGCGGTCGGCACGATCATGTACGGGATCTCGAGCAGACCTTCGGGCAGCACGAGCCGGCCGATCTCGCCGAACGCCCACACGACGTCGCCGACCACGAGCCCGGCGGTGCCGATGAGCACCAGCAGCAACGAGAGGTTGCGTCCGCCGCGCCCGAACGCGAGTTGGGTGGCGAGCCCGACGAGGAAGATCGCGGCGGTGGGGTACGCGCTGACCGCGAGCCGCGCGACGATCCACGTGTCCTCGAGCTCGAGCGTCGGACCCACCAGCGTGTGATGCACCACGAGCGACGACCCGATCGCGAGCACGAGTCCGTCCAGCATGATCGCGGCGTCGGTGAAGCGGGTTCGCGCCTTGAGGAGGCCGTAGATCGCGATACCGAACAACACGATAGCCCGGTATCGACACCATGTCGGGCAGCAGTGGCCGGGACCGCGTGAGGTTGCGTAGGTCGTTGTACCCGTCTGCGAGCACGCTGCTCGTCATCCACAACGCGGCCGTGACCGCGAAGAGAATCCACGGCCACAGGATCGGCGGGCGATTGATGCAGAGTCCCGCGATGCCAAAGGCCGCTGCGACGAAGATCGTGATCGCGTACGTCGCGGCACCGAACGTGCCGGTGGAATGGAGCGCGACCAGTCCGAGGAGGACGACCGCGCCGACTCGGAACAGACGCATCGATTGCCGATCGGATTGCCGACCGGATTGCGGTGTCGAGTCGCCGGCGGTGGACGCGCGAACGGCTGCCGGAGTGTCGGTGCCGGAGCAGCCGTCGGCGAGAGAGCCCACGAATCGTCATCGGTTGGCGGCCGGAAACCTTGAGCCGTGGGGGTCCGGGCGGGCTGCTACCGTCGACCTAGCCCAATCGATGCTCATCGGATCGTCCCCGATCCGAACCGAGATGGAGGGGGCAGACCTGCGACCCGACATGCCACCGAGATGACGACGACCGACCCACTCCCGGTGACCGGCGCCTGGATGCCCGGTGATCCTGCGGGTCACCGGCGGTTCTTCACGTTCGCGACCGATCGGCGGTTCGCACTCGACTCGGGTGCAACGCTCGTCGGACGTCGTCGATCGCGTACGAGACGTGGGGGACGCTCGACGCCGACGGGGCGAACGCCGTGCTGCTGTGCCACGCCTGGACCGGCGACAGCCACGCCGCCGGACCCGGCCGGGCGCGGCCACGTCGCAGCCGGTTGGTGGAACGACGATGGTCGGACCGGGCCTGCCGATCGACACCGACCGCTACTTCGTCGTGTGCGCCAACGTGCTCGGCGGGTGCCAGGGCTCGACCGGCCCGGCGTCGCCGCATCCCGACGACGGGCAGCCCTACGGCTCGCGCTTCCCGGTCGTCACGATTCGGGACATGGTGCGCGCCCAGGCCCGCCTCGCCGAGCACCTCGGCGTCGCGCAGTGGATGTCGGTCATCGGTGGCTCGATGGGCGGGATGCAGGCGCTCGAGTGGGCGGTCATGTACCCGCGACGAGTTCGCTCGATCGTGCCGATCGCCACCTGCATGCAGGCCACGGCCCAGCAGATCGCGTGGGGTGGGATCGGACGCCAGGCGATCCGTCTCGACCCGAAGTGGCGTGGCGGTGACTACTACGACGCCGAACCCGGCGACGGCCCTGCGGTCGGGTTGTCGATCGCCCGCCAGATCGCCCAGGTCACGTTCCGCAGCGACAACGTCTTCACCGACCGGTTCGGCCGCGACTTCTCCGGGCGGCCCGAGGTCGGCGACATCCTGGGCATGTGGCAGCAGTACGAGGTCGAGCGCTACCTCGAGTACCACGGCACCAAGATCGTGCGGCGGTTCGACGCCAACAGCTACCTCGCGATCGGCAAGGCGATGGATCTCCACGACGTGGCCCGCGGGCGCGGGATCGTTGGAACGAGCGATGGCCCGCGTCGCAGATGCCGACCATGACCGTCGGCATCTGGAGCGACATGCTCTACCCCGCCTACCAGCAGCAACAGATCCACGATGCGGTCGAGCGCAACGGCGCTCGCCAGCGAGTACCACGAGATCGACTCGCCGCACGGCCACGACGCGTTCCTGATCAACGGCGACCAGATCGCCGAGCCGCTCGACCGGTTCCTCGGCGACGTCAGCAAATCGGTCGTCTGAGCGGGTCCGAGCCGATCTGACGCGATGCCCGAGGGCCTGGAAGCCGAGATCTGGCGCCGCAGCGCCGAACCGCTCGTCGGTCGCACGATCGCGTCGGTGTGGTGCGACGAACGAGTCGCGCCCGCCGGACTCGCCGATGCGCTGATCGGCACCGAGATCCGAGCGATCCGCCGGCGCGGCAAGGTGGTGCTGGTCGACACCGATGGTCCGTCGCTCGGGTCTGCACTTCGGGATGACCGGTCGACTCGTCGTCGACGGGCGACGCACCGATCGAACGACTCGAGTACGCGTCCGGTGCCGATCGTCCGGAGTGGGATCGGTTGCGGCTCGAGACCGCCCCGTCGGATCGCCTGCGGGGCCGGCACTGCGGATGAACGATCCGCGCCGTCTCGGGACGGCTCAGCCTCGATCCGGACCTCTCGCACCTCGGGCCCGACCTGCTGTCCGTGACACCGCAGGACACTCGGCGCCGGCCTCGGCCGTCGACGCGTCGCGGTGAAGACGGCGCTGCTCGACCAGCGGGTCGTGGCCGGGCTGGGGAATCTGTGTGCCGACGAGGTCCTGTTCTGGGCGGGGGTCGCGCCCGATCGGCCCGCACGACTCGCTCGACCGGCGACGATCTCGAGGCGATCAGTGCGGCGCTGCCGTGAACGGCTGCCGGTCGATGCTCGCGGCCGGCGGTTCGACGCACGGCGAGCTGTCGCCCGATGTTCGCGACGGTCAGCGGTCGGCGCGTGCCCGCTCGACGGCGGCCACCTGCGCCGCGCGTCGATCAACGGCCGCACCGCGGTGTGGTGCGGCGCCCACCAGCGATGAGTCGATCCGGCTCGTTCGGCGTGATCTCGGCGGGTTCGTCGACGTCTGCGTTCCACAGGTGCATCTCGGCGTCGAGCCTGGCAGAATCGCTCCCCAGTGTCGATCGCGCGCTTGCTCCCTTCCTCCGGCATCCGCTGACGTCGGCGACCCCTCGGCCACGAGGACGGTGTACATCATCGGTCGTCGTGCTTGTCGTGCTCGGCGTCGGCACTCGCGGCGTTGGCCCTCTGGCTGCTGCGTCGAACCCGCCCGGAGCCGCAGCTGCTGGCGCCGCTCGAGGAGATGGAGACGCGGGCATGGCGCAAGCAGGATCCGGCAGCCCAACGTCGAGCGCTCGACGCGTCGCGACCGGCCGGCGCCCGCCCGGTGCGCCGTGAGGCGGCCGAGCCGGTGGTCGACACCGAGTTCGCGGCTCGCGCGCCCGGTCGTCAGTTTCGACGACCTCGCCGACGGTCCGACGCCGACGCTGACTCCAGCTGACGACGACCGTGCGACGTGTCGCCGACGACGAGATCGCCGACCGAACGCGACGTCGGCGAGGCGGAGGACGATCTCGGTCCGTCGACGACCCGTGTCGGCGACGAGCGACGACGTCCCGATCGCGTGAGGCCGACGCAGTCTCGACACCGCGGACGACGAGCGTGGAACGTCCACGATGCGAGTTCCGGACGGCGAGGTCGATGGCGATGCTGACGGTGCGCGGCTGACGCTGCGCGGTCGACGCGTGCTGACGATGCCGGACGCCGAGGTTGACAGCGATCGGTGCAACGAGCGGTGACAGCGACGGTCCGAAGATGACTGGCGAGCACGATGCTCGATGGTGAGGCCGGCGACACGGTCGCTGACGGTGCGTGTCGACCGGCGTCCGGGCTGCGTCGGTCCGCGCCGGACCGCGATCTGCGCGAGCACGTCCGAGGTTGTCCGGGCGCCGAACATCCGGTACGATTTGCGTCTCCTCGCGGATGTGGCTCAGTTGGTAGAGCGTCACCTTGCCAAGGTGAAGGTCGCCGGTTCGATCCCGGTCATCCGCTCCACGACGGCCCCGGCTGTCACGCCGGGGCCGTCGTCGTTTTCCAGGCGACGTCGACGACGGCACGGCCACGCCAGAGCGGCGACGATCGCCTAGGATCGGGTCACCGCACCTCCGACGCGTCGTGCGCCGCGAAAGGACTCCAGATGGCAGCAAATTCGGTACTGACACACCGCAACGTCGGCGTGCTGACGGTTGCCGCCGTCGAAGCCCCGGAGGTCGTGACCTCGGCGTGGATCGACGAGCAGCTCGCCGAGACCTACGAACGGACCGGACTGAAGCGCCGGCATGCTGTCCGATCTGGCCGGGATCGAAGCGCGTCGCTGGTGGCCCGAGGGCGTCACGTTCGACCAGGCGGCGGCCCTCGCCGGCCGCAAGGCGCTCGACGACGTCCGGCATCGACCCGCGACGCAGTCGGCATGTTGATCTCCACGTCGGTGTGCAAGCACCACCTCGAGCCGTCGGTCGCGTGCGCCGTCCATCACGAGCTCGACCTGGCACCGAGCTGCCTGAACTTCGACGTCGGCAACGCCTGCCTCGGCTTCATCAACGGCATGCAGATCGCCGCAGCCGCCATCGACGCCGGCTCGATCGACTACGCCCTGATCGTCGACGGCGAGGGCAGCCGCTACACCCAGCAGACCACGATCGAGCGGCTGCAGCAGCCCGAGCGACCGCGCGACGACGTGTTCGCCGAGTTCGCCTCGCTCACGCTCGGTTCCGGTGCGGCGGCAGCGGTGCTGTGCCGGCTCGACCGATCACCCCGACGCCCACCGTCTCGTCGGCGGCATCGCCCGGAGCGGCACGCAGCACAACGAGCTCTGCATCGGCGACCTCGACCGGATGCGCACCGACTCGCACGGTCTGCTGATCGCCGGGCTCGACCTCGCCGAGGCCGCGTGGAAGCACAGCGGCCACGACTTCGACTGGGAAGTCGGGATGGACCAGTACATCGTCCACCAGGTCAGCCAGCGCCACACCGAACTGCTCTGCGAGCGTCTCGGCATCGACCCCGCCCGGTGCCCGCGGACGTTCCCGCAGTACGGCAACGTCGGCCCGGCGGCGATCCCGATCACGCTCGCCAGTCGGTCCAGGACCAGATCAGCGTCGGGCGAGCGGGTGCTCTGCATGGGCATCGGTTCGGGCCTCAACACGAGCTTCACCGAAATCGTCTGGTGACCGTCGACGCCCGACCAACCGGACGGGGCGACGTGGCGAGCATGGGGGATCGACCCGTCGTGGTCGCGCACTGCTCGACGTCGCCAGCCACGACGGCGACACGCATCGCTGGCACGTGCTCGACACCGGCCCCGGCGTCCCCGGCTCGGCCACGATCGTGTGCGTCCACGGCAACCCGACCTGGGCGTACGCCTGGAAGTCGTTCCTGCGCCCGGTTCGGCGACCGCCTACCGGGTCATCGCCATCGACCAGCTCGGGATGGGGTACAGCGAGCGGCTCGACCGTCGCAGCGCCCGCGCCGCTACCGCGACCGGGTGCGCCGACCTCGACGACGTGATCGTCGCACTCGACGTCGACGCCGGACTCGCCGCTCGTGCTCGCCGCCCACGACTGGGGCGGGGCGATCGCGATGGGCTGGGCGGTCCAGCACACCGAGCGCGTCGCCGGGATGGTGCTGTGCAACACCGGGATCGGCGTGCCCGAGGGTCGCGGCGCTCCGAGGATCATCCGGCTCGCCCGCGTCGGCGCCGCTGCGCGACCTGGTGTGTCGGCGAACGCCGACCTTCGTCGAGGGGACCGTCCGCCTGTCCGGTCGACGGATCTCGCGCACCGACCGCGAGGCGTTCCGGGCGCCGTACCGCACTGCCGCGCATCGGCGCGCGATCGCCGATTTCGTCGGCGACATCCCGCTCGTCGAGACCGCATCCGTCGGCCGACGCGCTCGCGGAGGTGGCCGACCGTCTCGGCGAGCATCACGGCGCCGGTGCTGCTGGCCTGGGGGTCGAAGGACATCGTGTTCGACGACGACTTCGCGGCCGACCTCGCCGGACGCTTCCCGAACGCCCGTCTGCAGCGCTTTCCCGACGCGAATCACCTCGTGATGGCCGAAGCCGACGTCGCCGGCGACCGTCGACCTGTGGCTGCGCGACCTGCTGAACGACGCGATCCTCCGGACGTGTCCGCCGAGCCGTCCGACCGATGCCGACCCGTCACGACGTCGGTGTTCGATGGCCTGCGTCGTCGCTTCGACGACGACGCGACGGCCGTCGCCGACCTGGCGAGTCGCGAGACGCATCGACTTCGCGACGTTCACGCAACGCGTCGAGGCGGTCGCCGCCGGGCTGCGCCGGCGCGGGTCTGGTCGCCGGCGACCGGGTCGCGATGTTCACCCCGCCGGGCATCGATCTGCTCGTCGCCGTGTACGGCGTGTGGCGGGCCGGCGGCGTGACCGTGGTCGCCGATCGTGGGCTCGGACTCCGGGGACTCGGTCGAGCGGTGGCGTCGACCCGCCCGCGCTGGACCATCGGTCCGCGGCGTGCCGGGTCTGGTCCGCGTCGTTGTTGCGCTGGGCACCGCGATCGCAACACATCGACGTGACGGACACTGATCGCCGAACCCCGCGGAGTCTGCCGAGCTCCCGCCCGAGCCCGGTCCCGACGCACCTGCGGCCGATCCTGTTCACGTCGGGCGCCACCGGCCCGGCCAAGGGCGTCCGGTACCGGCACGGTCAACTCGCCGCCCAGCGCGATGCGCTGGCCGCGACGTACGAGATCACCGACGACGACCGGCTCGTCGCCGCATTCGCTCCGTTCGCGCTCTACGGGCCGGCGCTCGGCGTTCCCACGGCGCTCACCGACTGCGACGTCACCACGCCCGGCGAGCTCACCGCTGCAGGCGCTCGACGACGCGTGCCGCGAACTCGGCGCCACGATGGCGTTCGCGTCGCCGGCGGCGCTGGCCAACGTCGTCGCGACCGCCGCCACCGCCGCGAACGATGGTGGCGCGATCATGGCGGGGCCATTCCGGGCTGGCTGCGCTGCGACTCGTGTTCAGCGCCGGTGCACCGGTGCCCGCCGAGACGCTGCATGCCGTGGCGGCGCTCGCTCCGAACGCCTCGATCCACACGCCCTACGGGATGACCGAGGCGCTCCCGGTCGCCGACATCGACCTCGCCGGGATCGACGCCGCCGAAGCCGACGGCGATGGGCGCGGCGTGTGCGTCGGCCGAGCCGGTCGACGGCGCCGAGGTGCGCATCGTGCCGATGGGCTTCGACGCGCTCGACGGTGTCCCGAGGCGATCGACACCGGCGAGACCGGGGAGATCCTGGTGCGTGCCCCGTGGGTGTCGGACGGATACCTCGGGCGCTGGGAGACCGAGCGTCTCGCCCGGCCCGGGCGACGGCTGGCATCGCTCCGGCGACGTCGGCCACCTCGACGTCGCACGGCCGACTGTGGGTCGAGGGTCGCAGCGTCCACGTGATCGACGCGGCCGGCGGGGCGATCACCCCGGTCCCGGTCGAGCGTGCCGTCGAGCGAGCGCTCGAGCCCGAGGGGCTGGTCACCGCCGGTCGAGTCGCAGCGGTCGGCGTCGGGCCGGCAGGGTGCCAACAACTCGTCGTCGTGATCGAACGGCCGGACGACGTCGCCGGGCCTCGCCGATCACGAACTCGCCGCCGCGGTGCGGGCGGTGCGTCGACCGAACCGGTCGCCGCAGTGCTCGTCGCGCGTGAGGTGCCCGTCGACATCCGCCACAACGCCAAGATCGACCGAGCTGCCGTCGCCGACTGGGCGGCGGAGACGCTTGCCTGACATCGCCATGACCACCGTTGCGATCACCGGCGCATCCAGCCTGATCGGTCGGACGCTCGCCGCGGTGCTCGTCGCTCGGGGTGACCATGTCGTCGCCTTCCAGCGCGGCGAGTTCGAGCGCCGACCCGGGTGACGCAGATCTGATCTCGCAGGTCGAGCAGCACCGCGGTGACGTGCGCGATCGGGCGGCGCTCGATGCGGCATTCGTCGGCTGCGACGTGGTCGTCCACCTCGCTGCCAAGGTCGGCGTGGTCGGCGATCGAGACGAGTACGTGTCGATCAACGTCGACGGCACCCGCAACGTGCTCGCCGCGGCCAGGGCACAACGGCCTGCGCGGCGTGGTCCACGTCTCGTCGCCGTCGGTGGCCCACGACGGACGCCCGATCGTCGGTGGGGCAGCCGATCCACCGGTCGCCGATCACGGCGCCGCGTGGTATCCGGAGACGAAGGCGATCGCCGAGCGTGATGCGCTCGCCGCGTCCGACGACCAGTGCGCTGTGGTCGCGATCCGACCGCATCTCGTCTGGGGTCCCGGCGACACGCAGTTGGTCGGCCGGATCGTCGAGCGCGCCGCAGCGGGGCGGCTGGCGCTGGTCGGCGGCGGTCGAGCCCTGGTCGACACGACCTACATCGACAACGCTGCGACGGCGCTCGTCGCGGCGGTCGACGCAGTCCGCCCGGGCGCAGCGTGCGCCGGGAAGGCCTACGTCGTCAGCAACGGCGAGCCGCGCCCGATCCGGGAGCTGGTCGAGGCCTTCTGCCGCGCCGCCGACGTGCCGTTCGAACCGCGGAACGTGCCGCTGCCGCGTCGCCCTCCGTATCGGCTCGATGATCGATCGGGTCTGGCCGCGGCTCGAGCGATCCGACGAGCCGCCGCTGACCCGGTTCCTCGCCGAACAGCTGGGCACCGCGCACTGGTTCGATCAGCGGGCGGTTCGCGCCGACCTCGGCTGGGAGCCCGCGTGTCGATCGACGAGGGCCTCGACGCCGCTCGCCGAATGGTTCGCCGCCGGTCGCACCGAGCCCCCCTCCCGCTAGCATCGACCTTCGCTGGCGACGTGGCCGAGTGGTTGAGGCAACGGCCTGCAAAGCCGTGTACCCGGGTTCGATTCCCGGCGTCGCCTCCAGCGCCTGAGCAGGGATCATCCCTGCTCAGGCGCTCGTTTCGTTCCAGCCACGGATCCGCCGCTGGTGACCGCTGAAGACCGTGATTCACCCCTGCGACGCGGCCTCCCACCCCCCATCTCGCCCCAACCCGCCCCGTTGAAGGGCAAGGGGCCGCTCTGAGCCATATCCGTGAAACGCGGAGATCGCCACTGCGCCCGATTCACCGATCCGACGGGGGCCAAACCCTCCCGTGCCTCTACCCGCAAGGCCGACGCGCAACGGTTCCTGCGGGTGTCGGCGTGACCTCACACGATTCGTGCCGGACGTACCGAGGTGCATCGCCGCTACCGGATGCTGCGTCGGCTGTTGCAGGTGTCTCATTGGCCTGCCACTGTGACGAACGATGTGTGGACACGCGAATCACATCGGCGTAAGTTCGGGGTCCCACGCTTTCGGAGAGGTGAAATGCAACCGACGCTCGACCGCTCAATGGTGTCGACCGGCATCCGTCCGACGATCGGCATCGGACGTCACTTCACGTCGTCCGGTCGTGGGGTCTACGACATGTTCGAGTGGGGCCACCGTGACGCTGTGTTGACGAATGCGGGCGACGGGACCACCGTCTTCGAGCAGCTGGACGTCGAGTTTCCGACGTCGTGGTCGACCAACGCAAGCAACATCGTTGCGCAGAAGTACTTCCGCGGGCACCTCGACAGCCCTGAGCGCGAGTGCTCGCTGCGCACCGTCGTCGACCGAATCGTCGACACGATCGCCGATTGGGGCCGCCTTGATGGCTACTTCGCCGACGACGCCGAAGCTGAGACGTTCACCGCCGAGCTGAAGTACGTCTTGGCGACACAGCGGGCTGCGTTCAACAGCCCGGTCTGGTTCAACATCGGTGTCGACGGTGTCCCCCAGCAAGCCAGTGCATGCTTCATCCTCTCCGTGGACGACACGATGGACTCGATTCTCGGCTGGTATCGAACCGAGGGGCTGATCTTCAAACGCGGATCGGGAGCCGGCGTCAATCTGTCGAGCATTCGCTCATCTGCCGAACCGCTGGAAGGAGGCGGTACTGCGTCCGGTCCGATCAGCTTCATGCGCGGGGCTGACGCCTCGGCGGGCGCGATCAAGTCCGGCGGCACCAGCCGTCGCGCTGCGAAGATGGTGATCCTCGACATCGACCATCCCGACATCGAAGAATTCATCGGCGCCAAGGTCGGCGAGGAGCGCAAGATCCGAGTGCTGCGCGACGCCGGATTCGACGTGAGCCTCGGAGGCGCCGACCTCACGTCGATCCAGTTCCAGAACGCCAACAACTCTGTTCGAGTCCCCGACGAGTTCATGACGGCGGTCGAGAACGACGGATCATGGGATCTTCGAGCGGTCACGACGGATACCGTGCTTCGCACCGTTGCCGCTCGAGCGTTGTGGCACCAGATCAACGAAGCCGCGTGGGAGTGCGCTGACCCCGGCCTGCAGTTCGACACGACGATCAACCGGTGGCACACCACACCCAACTCCGGGCGGATCAACGCCAGCAACCCGTGTAGCGAGTACTTCCACCTCGACGACTCGGCGTGCAACCTCACGTCGCTGAACCTCCTCGCGTTCACCGACACCGACGGAGGTTTCGATCTCGACGGCTTCACCCACAGCGTCGGTCTTCTCGTCACTGCCCAGGACATCCTCGTCGGCCGAGCGGACTATCCGACACCGCAGATCGCCTCGACCACCACGGCGTTTCGGCAGCTCGGCCTCGGTTTCGCCAACCTCGGCGCGATGTTGATGACGCTCGGGATTCCCTATGACTCCGATCGCGGACGATCGCGGGCTGCTGCCGTCACCTCGTTGATGACCGCCTCGGCGTACGCGGCCAGCGCTCGTATCGCCGCGCGACTCGGGCCCTTCGCCGGACACGACGACAACGCCGCCCCGATGCTCGACGTGCTCCGCGAGCATCGCAACGCCGCCGGATCCATCAAGACGACAGACCCGATCTCGTTGGAGTTGGTCGAGACCGCCAATCGCTGGTGGGACGACGCGATCACTGCTGCCGAGCGGACCGGCGTACGCAACAGCCAGGTCACCGTACTTGCACCGACCGGCACGATCGGGCTCGCCATGGACTGTGACACCACCGGCATCGAACCCGACTTCGCGTTGGTCAAGACCAAGCAACTGCTCGGTGGGGGGTCGCTCACAACGGTGAGCCGATCGATCCCGCGGGCGTTGTCTGTGCTCGGCTACACGCCAGCCCAGTCGGCTGACATCGAGATGTACATCGAGACGAATCATTCGGCAATCGGTGCGCCGCACCTCACCGCCGAAGACGTCGCGGTGTTCGCCTGCGCGAACGGCGACAACGCGATTCACTACGAAGGCCACCTCCGAATGATGGCTGCGGTCCAGCCGCTCCTGAGCGGGGGTATCAGCAAGACCGTCAACCTGCCGACAAGCGCCACCGTTGAAGACGTCGAAGAACTCCATCTCTTGGCTTGGCGGCTCGGAATCAAGTCAGTGGCCATCTACCGAGACGGCTGCAAGACCGGTCAGCCACTGTCCACAACGGCCAGTCACCACCCTCCGCTTGCGGCGTCCCAACCGCCGGAACGCCGCAAGCTCCCACGAAACCGGCCGAGTCGCACACTCGAGTTCCGGGTCGCCGACTGCAAGGGATTCGCGACCGTCGGCGAATACGACGACGGCAAACCCGGCGAGATCTTCCTCACGGTCTCCAAGCAGGGCTCGACCATGGCGGGCGTCATGGATGCCTTTGCGAAGTCGATCAGCTACGGCCTTCAATACGGGGTACCGATCCGAGCGTTCGTCCAGGCGTTCACGAACATGCGATTCGAACCAGCTGGGATGACCGACGATCCTGACATTCGACTCGCCGCATCTCTCATGGACTACCTGTTTCGCCGATTGGCGATCGACTACATGTCCTACGACGAGCGGGCCGAACTCGGCATCTTCTCGGTCGGCGAGCGCCTCCAACCCACCCTGCCCGGCGTGGACGAGCCGACCACTACCCCTGCCCCGCCGACATCGGCCCCCGATGCTCCGATGTGCATGACATGTGGGGTGGCGATGGTGCGCGCCGGCAGTTGCCATGTCTGCCAGCGCTGCGGAACGACGAGCGGCTGCAGCTGAGCTGTTGACACCAGCCTTCAGCACTCGAACCCCGACCGGCTCGTGACGTCGACCGCGCTCGGCTCACCCGGGGCGCTGTGAGCACGGAATGGACCAAGGGGCTACCAGGCGTGATCGGATCTCGACCGGGCGGAGCGAACGGCGACGGTTCACGTCGTGCCTTCCGTCGGCCGCTCCCATTGCTCGGGGGTTGACGCATGGTCCGGTCGACGCCCTGGAAATTGGGACCAATGACAGGGGTCGCCGATTCGCTGCGGGAGTACGGTCGACGTCAGGAGGACTCGATGGCGAAACGCGGTTGGTTGGATCATGACGCAGCACCCTGGGCGCGGCGGGCAACACGGCTCGTCTCCGCGTTGGTGCTGGTTGCGACGTTCTCCGCTTGCGGCGGCGGTGACGGTGACCCGTTCACCCAGTCAGCGACCACGGGTGCGGCGACATCGACGACGCCGACGGCGTCGACTTCGACGGCTCCCGCTACGACCTCCTCGGCATCGACCACGATGTCGACGACCACCACGACGACGACCACCACGTCGACGACCACGCTTCCCACCACGACCACCACCGGCCCCGTCGATCCGGTCGCGGCGTGCGAGAGCTATGTCGCTGGGCTGCGGGAGCTGCTCCTCGACGGAGCCGAGCAGCTCGAGGCCGGTGCGGCGATCAATGGCGATGTTGCCGACGGCACGCTGTCGGAGGCGGATGCTGTGCCGCAGTTCGAGGCGGTTGCCGACGAGTTCGGACTGCTCATCGAGCGATTCGTCGAGCTCGGTGAAGCTCCGACGGTCGCAGCACCCCTGTCGAAGCTCGTCGGCGACAGCTTGGTCCTGTTCGAGTCGGCGCACGACCACTTCGCGCAGGCGGCAGCGAGCGGCGATGGCGAATTGATCGAAGCGGGCAGTGCCGAGTTGGCCGATGGGGAGGCCCTAATGATCGAGGTCCTCGATGTCGTTCCGGATTGCGGCTCGGCCGGCGCCACCACAGCGACGACGACCGAGCTCGCCACACCGTCCGAGACCGACCTGACCGTCTTCTACCGGCTGGCGGAGTCGGTGCTGGCGACCGGGTCGTATGCGGGGACGCCGCCCGAATCGCTCGTCGCAGGGGCGCAGGCGTCGTGTGAGGTCCTGCTCGCCGGTGGCGACATCAGGTCGGCGATCGAGGCTGCGATCGCGGCCTCGCCGGTCGCGGGCCAGCCGTTCGGGGCGTCCGAGCAAACCCTGGTGCTGCTGGTGGTCACCCGTGGCGCCAACCTCTGGTGTCCGAGCGTGGTGGGAGACGAGGATGCGTTCGCCAGCGAGGTCGGCACCACCATCGTCGACATATTCATCGAGGAGTGACCACACCGGTCCGTCGCACACGACCCCGCGGGCGGGAGCTTCACGGCTGTCACAGCTCGCGCTCGAGTGACGAGTCACCCATCAGTTGGTTGAACTCCGGCCATTGGGAGAGGCCATCGAGGGCGCGCACGGTCGAGCGCATGGCCTCCGCCGGCACCGGGTGAGAGATCAGGTAACCCTGCGCCTTTGCACATCCGAGATTGCGTAGGGCACGCAGCTGGAGCACGGTTTCGACGCCTTCGGCGACGATGTCGACGTCCATCGAGTCGCCGAGACCGATGATCATCCGCACGAGCGTGTCGTCGTTGCCGGGTTCGGCGATGGTGTCGACGAACGCCCGGTCGATCTTGATGCGTTGGACCGGGAAGTCCTGCAGCAGCGACAGCGACGAGTACCCGGTGCCGAAGTCGTCGAGCGCGATGCGGACACCGATCGACCGGAGTTGGTCGAGCGAGCCGCGCGGAGCCGCCGTGTTGTCGATCATCACGCTCTCGGTGACCTCCAGCCACAACCGGTCGGCCGGGACATTCGAGCAGCAAGAGCGCTTCCCGAACGAGTGCTGGGAAGTGGATGTCGGCCAGCTGCTGGGGTGAGACGTTGACCGACATGGTCGTCGATTCCGGAACGACGCCGTCGTCGATCCAGTTGCGCAGCTGGCTGAGCGATTCGAGGATCACCCACGCGCCGATCTCGTCGATGAGGCCGGTCTCCTCGGCGATCGAGATGAAGTCGATCGGGGGCGTCACCGTGCCGTCGCCGCGTCGCCACCGGATCAATGCCTCCACCCCGTCGACGGTGCCGTGTGCGACGTCGATGATCGGCTGATGGAACAGCGTGAGCTCGTGTCGTTCGAGCGCTGCCGCGGAGCGAATGTTCGATCGTCATGCGTGAAGCCGACCCGCTCCTGCATTGCGCTCTCGTAGAGCACCACGCCGTTGCGTCCACCCTCTTTGGCGCGGTACATCGCGATGTCGGCCCAGCGCAGGAGCTCCTCGGCAGGGGTCGGTGAACCCGCGCGGCATGCAGGCGACACCGCAGGTTGCCGTGACGATGATCTCGCCACGGGAGGTGGACAAAGGGCGGGCGAACACCGAGTGCAGCGCGGTCGCGTTGCGCAGCGCCTCAGGTCGCTCGTCGGCGTCGGGTCGAACACCACGAACTCGTCGCCGGACGGGCGTGCGACGGTGCCGTTCGTCGCCCTGGATCGCCAGACTTCAGCCGGTCGGCGACCGCAGCACAGGATCTCGTCGCCGAGCGCGTGGCCCGAGGCATCGTTGATGTTCTTGAAGCCGTCGAGATCGAACAGGTAGAACGACGGGTCGCGCCGTCGTGGTCCACGCCTCGTCGATGTGGTCGTTTGCCCCGGCGAGGAGGGCCCGCTTGTTGGCGAGGCCCGGTCAACTCGTCGGTGTGGGCGGCACGCACGAGTTCGTGTTGCGACCGGAGCTGGGAACGCGTCGCCGTGTACAGGCGCACGCCGACGAAGCCGAGCGTGGCCAGCGCCGACAGGGTGCGGATCCACCGATCGGTGCTGGTCTCGCCCGGGACGAACGCGACGAGCACGACCGGAGCGATGAGGCATGCAGTGGTCAGTGCGAGGCGGCCGGGCAACGCGTTGTCGCGCGGGACCGCCGATACGCCGAGCAGCAAGGGTGCACTCGGGTGAAAGAACGCTGCGGCGCACGTGGCGACCGAGAAGAGATAGAAGAGGTCCGCGACCGTGTAGGCCCAGTCGCCGAGTGAACGGGTCGCATCGAGCGTGTAGATCAAGTCGCCGAACACGTTGAGCACGAGACCGGTCGCGAGCAGCAGGACCGACGGTGTCGGTCGTCCGGAACCGAAGACGAGCAGCGCCGCCAGGGCGATCAGCGGCATCGCCGTCGGGAGATACAGGGCGTTGACGATCAGCTCGCCTGTCGGGTCCGAACTGGAGTTGACGAACGGTTCGACGAAGACGATCCACGACACGAGCCAGGTGCCGCTGGTGATGATCAGCCCGTCGAGGAGGTCGCCGATCGTCAGACCACCACGTCGTTGGCGAACGACGAGCGCGGTCATGCAGATGATCACCCCGGTCGCCGCGAGGTCGATGACGTCGGCCGGATCGATGCCGGGCCGCAGCGGGAGCGACTCGGCCGCAATCGCCTCGAGAACGTACAGGGCACCGACCGATCGCAACACCCCAGGTCAGCAGCGACGGGAAGCCGTGGACCCTCCGCGCCACCCAGGCGGCGGGAATGATCATCAGCATGGCCGCGCCGCTGATGATCGGCCCGACGTCGGGTCCGGAGAGCACCATCGCGATCGACAACAGGACAGCCACGACGAGCGTGCTCCACGCCAGCACGAGTCAGCATCTGTCGGTTTGGTCGCATCGAACTCGCTCTCGTCGGTCGTTGGCGACGGTCCGCCGCCCAACGGGTCGTCTCCCGGTCGCGCACGCGGCCGGTGCATCGGTATCGGCACCGACGGTGCGAACCTGTAGCGAATTTGTCCGATTCGTTCTCGTACGCTGGAGGACCTGATGACCGCAGCCACCACGACGACCGTCGTCGTTCCCGGAACACACCTGATGACGGCGCTCGTCGGGCCCCGCGACCAGTTCCTCCGCCGGATCGAGCAGGCGTTCCCGAACGTCCTGATCACCGTGCGGGGCAACGAGGTCCGCGTCGACGGCGACGACACGCTGGCCGTCGCCGGCGTGTCGCGGCTGTTCGAGGAACTGGTCACGCTGCTGCAGACGGGCCAGACGCTCGACGACGCGACGCTCGATCGGAGTCTTCACGATGGTGCGAGCCGACGAGAACCCGACCGAGATCCTCGGGCCACAACATCTTGAAGGGCGCCAAGGGTCGCCAGATCAAGCCGAAGACCGGCGGGCAGAAGCGCTACGTCGACGCGATCTCCGAACAACGTGATCACGTTCGGGATCGGTCCGGCCGGAACCGGCAAGTCGTGGCTCGCGGTGGCGATGGCGGTTCGTGCGCTGCAGGCGAAGCAGGTGCAGCGGATCATCCTGACCCGGCCGGCGGTCGAGGCCGGCGAGCGGCTCGGGTTCCTCCCCGGCGACCTGATGGCGAAGATCGATCCGTATCTGCGCCCGCTGTACGACGCGCTGTACGACATGCTCGACCTCGAGGCCGTGACCCGGCTGGTCGAGAAGCAGGTGATCGAGATCGCTCCGCTCGCCTTCATGCGCGGGCGCACGCTCAACAACAGCTTCATCATCCTCGACGAGGCGCAGAACACCACGCCCGAGCAGATGAAGATGTTCCTGACGCGGATCGGCTTCGGTTCGCGTGTCGTCGTCACCGGCGACGCCACCCAGGTCGACGTCCCGAACGGCAAGAGCGGTCTCGCCGGGCTCGAACGGACGCTCGACGGGATCGACAATCTGGCCTTCGTTCGGCTGCACGGCTCCGACGTGGTCCGCCACAAGATCGTCGCCGACATCGTGGCGGCCTACGAGCAGTCCGACGCAGTCCGCCGGTCGATGACCTGCACGGTCGTCGGCGGTCGACGACTCGCCGGCGAGCGGTCCGCCGAGCTGCCGAGCTCGACGTCGAGTCGCTGGGCGCGCCTGGCCGAAGCTGGCGGCCGACGCACGAAGGCGGCGTCGGGCGAGTTGACGCTCACGTTCGTCGATCGTCGCCGAGATCGCCGAGCTCAACGCTCGAGCACATGGGCCAGGACGGGCCCGACCGACGTGTTGTCGTTCCCGATGGACGACGATCCCGTCGCCCGGCGTGCCGACACTGCTCGGCGACATCGTGATCTGCCCGAGCCGTCGCCGCCGATCAGTACGCCGACTCACGCCGGGACGTTCGACGACGAACTCGCACTGCTCGTCGTCCACGGCGTGCTGCACGTGCTCGGACACGATCACGCCGACGCCACGGAGACCGCGACGATGCGCGGCCGGGAGCTCGCGCTGCTCGAGCGCTACCACTGGGACGGGCCGGCGCCGGCGGGTTTCCGCCAGTCCCACGATTGATCCAGGCGATGACGGCCCGGCTTCTACGCTCGCCGCATGGAGATCTCACTCGACGGCAAGGTCGCACTGGTCACCGGCGCATCGCGCGGCATCGGCAAGGCGATCGCCGCCTCGTTTGCCGCGGCGGGCGCCAAGGTGATGCTCAACAGTCGCAAGCAGGACAGCCTCGACGCCGCTGCGGCCGAAATGGAGGGTGAGGTCGAGACGTTCGCCGCCAACGCCGGCGACGACGATGCGGGCGAACGTGCGGTGCTCGCCACGATCGAACGCTTCGGGCGACTCGACATCCTCGTCAACAACGCCGCGACGAACCCGTACTTCGGCGCCACGATGGAGGTCGACAAGCCGCGTTACGACAAGACGTTCCAGGTCAACCTCGACGCACCGGTGTTCTGGAGTCAGGCCGCATGGAAGCATGCGTTCGCTGACGAGCCGGGGGTGATCATCAACGTCGCGTCGGTCGGCGGGTTGCGCGCCGAGTTCGGGCTCGGCGTCTACAACGTCACGAAGGCCGCGATCATCCACCTGACGCGTCAACTCGCCTCCGAGATCGGGCCGACCCGCGTGGTCGGGATCGCCCCGGGACTGGTCGACACCGACTTCGCCGCCCATCTCGTCGACAACTTCGGCGACTCGCTCGCCGCCCGCCTGCCGACGAAGCGGCTGGGTGAGCCGCAGGACATCGCCAACCTCGCCACGTTCCTCGCCAGCGACCTCGCGTCGTGGATGACCGGCGAGACCTACGTGATCGACGGTGGAGCAGGCGTCGCGTCAGCTGCCGCCGGCTGACCGCGTCGTCTGGTCACTCGATACGACGGGCTCCCAGCGGACTGCTGCTCGCGTCGGCGGCTCTGGTGTGGCCGCTCGCCGACGCGACTCGAAGCGCGGCCACTCGTCGTCGGGCGAGCAGCGTCAGGCGGGCGATCTCGGCGGGGTCGTCGAGATCGGTGTCGTCATCGGGTCCGGCGAACGTGGGTGATCGGGCGCCGGCCGGCAGCATGATCGTGCCGTCGCCGCGAACCGTGTAGCTGCGGCCGTTGGTGGCGCGTCGGGTTCGCCATCGCCGTCGGTGTTTCTCCCGGTTGTGGACGCCGCATCGGATGCGGGCGTTGACCTGATCGGTCGAACCGTCGTCGGCGACCCATTCGGCCGCGTGGTCGACGTCGCACCAGTCGGCGGGGAGCTCACATCCGGGGTGTTCACAGTGACGGACCATGAGCCTGGCCGCGTCGCGGGCGGAACCCGTGAACAAGCGTTGCTTGCGTCCCAGGTCGATGGTGACACCGTCGGAATCGATCACGGCGCGTCGCACGTGGCCGGCGAGCGCGGCACGGAGTACGTCGTGCGGGTGGAGTTGGACGCCGTTGGAGGTTTCGCAGCGGGCGTGCAACAACGCCGCAGGGTCGTCGAGCAGGTCCGACCGGATCCGACAGGCCGGTGAACGGGTCGATCGGGTTGCCGTCGAGGTCGGTCGCGGTGGCGAGGCCGGCGTCGATGAGGATGCGACCGAAGGAGTGGGCGTCGACCTCGATGTTGACCAGCGGGTCTGCCGCGTCGCCGACTCCGTCGGTGGTGGCCGCCGACACGGAAGATCGCGATCAGCGCGTCGAAGCGGCGCTGCTTCGCGGTCCGTGCCAGCTCATGGCTGTTCCGCATCGTCGCCGTACCGGGAGCGGCGGACGTCGAGGTCCTGCGCGTATTCCCGGTCGCAGTAGCGCTCGTGAATCGCGATCATCTCGGCCGTCGTCAGCGCATCGCCACCAGAGGCCGTGACGTGGAGCGACGATCCGACGTCGAGTACCGCCGCGGACCGGCCCTCGACGTTGCCGTCGCGATCGTCGTGTGCGCCATCGGAGTCGGCCTGAGCGACGAAGTGGTCGACGCGTCTTGGTGAAGTCGGAGTAGGGCAGCTGTTCGGCGTGTTCGAGCAAGATCGGCGCGAACTCCGGGAGGCGATCTCGGACCCGCGGGTTGCCGTAGGCCTTGGAGAACGGCGATCGCCTGCGGGGTTCCGAACCGGCCGGCACACCACGCGCCGCCGAAACCCTGCAACGTTGTCGACCGCACGCGACAGACCCAGGAATCGGTTGGCCTCGGTGGTCGACCAGTTCAACGACGCCCGCAGGAACGCAGCCATCGACCGGTGCCCGTCGGCTGCGGCCAGGTTGCGTTTGGCGGCGATTGCCACCGCTGTCGCAAGCTTCGCCTCCGTTGCACGGCGTCGGAGTTCGAGCGCCTCGATCCGGTCGGCAAGTGCACGGTCGGACAGCTCCACCAGCTCTTCCACCTCCAGCTCTTCCACCTCCAGCTCGGTGAACCTCTCCATGTCCTCCACCAGCTCTGTCAACATACCCACATTGTATCGAACACATGTTCGCTCCGCAACCTCTGAGCAGGAGGAATCCGGGCGTTCACACCGTCGCTCGGACCGCCGGTCAGCGGCGGATCGGTTTGCCGAGCGCGGTTCGCGGGATCTCGGTCGACGAGTGTCAGCCGCTTCGGTGCCATGAACGCGGGATGGGTCGACCTTCACGTGCGCACGCAGCGCGTCGATCGTCGGGACGGCACCGGCGACCGGCACGACGAGTGCCTCGACGATCTGGCCCCACTCCGCATCGTCCACCCCGCGCACCAGCACGTCGGCGACGTCGGGATGCGTGCGCACGACCGCTTCGACCGTTTCCGGCCACACGTTCTCGCCGCCGGTGATGATCAGGTCGCCACGGCGGCCGGCGACGTGGAGTCGACCGTCGTCGAGCCACTCGCCGAGATCGCCGGTCGGCGAGCCAGCCGTCGCCGTCCTTCGGGTCGGTGCCGTCGCGATAGCAGCGCAGCAGCATCGGCCCCCGCAGGTGGATCTCGCCGTCGTCGTCGATGCGGACGTCGACGCCGTCGAGCGGTCGCCCGTCGTAGACGACGCCGCTGCCGGTCTCGGTCATGCCGTACGTGGTGACGGTGTTGGCCGGCCGATCGGCGGGTGGGCGGCCGCCGCCGAGCACGATCGTGCGGAACGCGGTCGGGTCGATGCGGCCGAGCGCGGTCGAGACGAGCGACACGAGCGTGGCGCCGCTGCTCATGACGGCGTCGGCATCGAAGCCGGGGTGGACGGTGAGCGGCGTGCCGGCGTGCAGGCTGCGGGTGACGACCGACAGTCCGCCGACGTGTGACAGCGGGAGGCAGGCGAGCCAGTGGTCGTCGTCCCGCACGTCGAGTCGGGCATTGGTCGCCGCCGCCGATGCCGCGACCGCGTCGTGGGTGAGCACGACACCCTTCGGGCGAGCCGGTCGACCCGCTCGTGGCGACGACGAGCGCGTCGCCCGGCCTCGACCTCCTCGCCGACACGCATCGTCGCGATCAGCGCAGCCTTGGCTGTCTCCGGAAGCCGCTGATCGACGGGGAACGCGGCGTCACCCGCATCCCAGATCGAGCGGAGCTCGTCGACGAACTCGGGACCGCCGGGCCGGTCGATGGCGACGAGCCGCGGCGTCATGCACGCCCCGGCGCAGGAGCGCACAGTTGGAAGAACGGCGTCATCGGCCCCATCATGGCCCACGCATGAACCGTTGGATCATCGGAGCCCGCCCGCGCACGCTGCCCGCTGCGGTGGTTCCGGTCGCGATCGGCGCGGCCTGTGCGGTCGGGCCTGGACGACGAGGTCGTCTGGTGGCGGGTCGGCGCTGGCGCTGATCGTCAGCCTGGCGCTGCAGGTCGGCGTCAACTACGCCAACGACTACAGCGACGGGGTCCGTGGCACCGACGACGTGCGGGTCGGTCCGGCTCGACTCGTGGCGAGCGGACTCGCTCCGGCCGCGGCGGTGAAGCGGGCCGCGTTCGCCGCGTTCGGCGTGGCCGCGGTCGCCGGACTGGCCGTTGCGCTCACGACGAGCCTCGTGGCTGCTCGTGGTCGGTGTGGCGGCGATCGCTGCTGGCTGGTTCTACACCGGCGGGTCACGAGCCGTACGGCTACATCGGGCTCGGCGAGGTGTTCGTCTTCGTGTTCTTCGGGCTGGTCGCGACCGTCGGGACGACGTACGCCGCGATCGAGACGATCACCGCGCTGTCGATCGTGATGGGCAGCGCCGCCGGCGCGCTGGCCTGTGCGCTGCTCGTGATCAACAACCTGCGTGACATCCCGACCGATCGAGAGGTCGGCAAGCGAACGCTCGCAGTGCGACTCGGTGATCGCCGCACCCGGTGGTTCTACGTCGGTCTGCTCGTGCTGGCGTTCGCCCTCGTGGGCGTTGCCGCCGTCGATCGCATCTGGGTGGTGCTCGCACTGCTGTCGATCCCGCTGGCGGTCGCCCCGTCGAAGCGGGTGCTCGGCGGTGCCAGGGGATGGAGCTGATCCCCGTGCTCGGCGAGACCGGTCGGCTGCAGTTCGTCTTCGGCGCGCTCGCCACCATCGGCCTCGCCGCTGGGCTGACGTCAACTCGAGGTCAACTCGAGTCAGACAGTCGCCGAGCCGTCGCGTCGCGGGGCTGCTCGAGGTGGACGCTGTGGCCGCTGTCGGGCGATCGACGACGCAGCCGGCCGTTCGGGAGTCGCGTCGACCAGCCGTTCGCCGAGCTCGACGGAACTTGGCGTCGTGCTCGCCGACCAGCACGAGCGTCGGGCAGCGATCTCGCCGAGGCGGTCCCACAGCGGCTCCTGCGTGCCGGTGCCACACGTGCGCAGGCTCGACGCCAGACCGGCCGCGGTGTTGCGGAGGCGGTCGGCGCGCAGCGCCGATCGTGTCGTCGAGCCCGGCGAAGAGCGGGTTGGTGAGCCACTCGTCGATGAACGCCTCGACGCCGATCGTCCTCGATGTGGTCGGCCAGGCGCTCGTCGCTCGGTCGACGCTCGCGCGCGTTCGTCGCCGTCGTCGATGCCGGCGGTCGCGCCGATCAGCACGAGGCGCTCGACCGCGTCGGGGTGGGCGAGCGCGGCGTGGAGCGCGACCCGGCCACCCATCGAGTAGCCGACGTAGGCGCCGGCGCCTCCGTGCGTCGACGAGATGATCGGCGGCACCCCACAGGTCGGTGACGACGTCGCGACGCAGCGCCGTGGCCGGGAAGATCGACGGCGATCGTGTCGACACCGGGGCGAGCGGTCGGCGAGTCGCCGCTCGATGTCGGCCCAGCTCCGCGCGGTCTGCGTGAATCCGTGAGCGAGGACGACGCGCGCCGTCATTCGGTGTCGGCGAGCGCCCGCTCGGCCATCCTGCGCAGCACCTTGGCGAAGGTGGCGGCGTCCTGGGCGCCGGGCACGGCCCACTGGTCGTTGAACACGTACGTCGGCACCGCGGTGATCCCGTTGTCGCGGGCATGTTCGAGTTCGGCGGCCACCTCGGCGGTGCCCGCCGACGATTCGAGGAACGCGAGGACCTCGTCGCGGTCGGCGCCGATGTCGGCAGCGCAGTCGGCGAGCGCGTCGGCGTCGCCGACGTGCGTGCCGTCGATGAAGTAGGCCTGCAGCAGCCGTTCCTTCATCGCATCCTGGGTGACCGGCGAGTCGGGCTGCGCGGCCCACCAGATCAGGCGGTGGGCGAGCAGGGTGTTGGCGCGCAGGGCCCGGTCCATGTGGAACTCGAGTCCCTCCTCGGCGGCGGTCGCGCGTGACGTGGCCGATGATCTGCTCCGCCTTCTCCTGTCCGCCGAACTTCTTGGCGTAGGCGTCGATCACCGGTCCGGCGACCCCGGGTGCGGCGGTCGGGTCGAGTTGGTACGGCTTGAACTCGATCTCGAAGTCGACGCCGAGGTCGCCGTCGGCGGTCGCCTCGGCGAGCCCGGCCTCGAACCGACGCTTGCCGATGTAGCACCACGGGCACACGACGTCGGAGAAGATGTCGATCGGTGATCGTCGGTCGCGTCGCGTGCTCGGTGTCGGTGCTGGTGTCCACGTCTGCCAGAGTAGGGCCGTATCGTCGGTGAGCGATGGTCGACCGCGACAGCGCTTCAACGCCCGAGCTCATGGCAGCCGAACCGCCCGACGTCCAGGCGACGTTCTGCGCGACGCTCGTCGACCAGTGGCTCCGGCTCGGAGTGCGCCACGCCGTCGTCGCCCCGGGGTCGCGGTCGACGCCGATGGCCATCGCGCTCACGGATCGCGCCGAGATGGCGGTGCACGTGGTCCACGACGAACGGGTTGCGGCGTTCACCGCGCTCGGGCTCGGCATCGAGCCGGGTCCCGGTGTGCCGGCGACACCGGCGCTGCTGCTGTGCACGAGCGGTACCGCAGCGGCCAACTTCTACCCGGCCGTCGTCGAGGCGGGTCTGTCCGAGGTGCCGATGATCGTGCTGACCGCCGACCGCCCCGAGGAACTGCGCGGCGTCGGCGCGCCGCAGACGATCGATCAGATCGAGCTGTACGGCGACCACGTGCGCTGGTTCCACGACCCGGGCGTTCGCCGAGGCGTCCGACCGCGGGGGGTGGCGGCAGCTCGCCGCCACCGCGTGGTCGCGGTCGGCGGCCGGCCCGGTCCAGCTCAACCTGCCCTTCCGTGAACCGCTCGTCGGTACCGCCATGCGCCGCTTCCCGAACCGATCGAAGCCGGTCATCGAGGTCGCCGGCGCAGCACCGACCGATCCGGTTCCGGCGGGATTCGACACCGAGCGCGGCGTGATCCTCGTCGGTGGCCGCCACGGTGTCGACGAGGGAAGATCCTCGAACTGCACGGTCGGACGGCGTGGCCGATCATCGCCGACCCGACGTCGGGCCTCCGCCACGTGAGCACGGTCACGACGATCGACGCACTCCTCCGGGACGAATGGTTCGCCGCCGAGCGGCGTCCCGACACGATCGTGCGAATCGGTCGTCCGTCGTCGTCGAAGGTGCTCGCCCAGTGGACCGGCGCGCCCCGACGGTGCACGCTCATCCAGGTGGGCGGGCCGGGCCGGATCGACCCCGCTCACAACGTCACCGCCGTCTGCTCGCTCGAGGATCTGCTCGCGCGTCGAGCTCGACCGGGTGCACCGGCTCGACCTGGCTGCGTCGAGTGGCATACGGCCGACGAGCGGGCGGAGCACGCGCTCGTCGAGCGCGTTCGCATCGGCGCCGACGCTCTCCGAGCCGGCGCGTCGCCCGAACGCTCGCCGAGCACCTCCCGCCGGCGGCTCAGCTGACGGTGTCGTCGTCGATGCCGGTGCGGGACCTCGAATGGTTCGGTGGGCGCGCGGCGCCACGCCCACTGCAATCGGGGCGCGAACGGCATCGACGGGGTGATCTCGACCGCGCTCGGGCGGCTGCTCGGTCGCCGGGCCGGTACGTCACCGGGGTTCGTGCTGATCGGCGACCTGGCGTTCGTGCACGACTCGAACGCGCTGGTCGGCGCTCGACCCGCCGCGAGGTCGACCTGCGGATCGTGGTCGTCGACAACGACGGCGGCGGGATCTTCTCGTTCCTGCCCCAAGTCGACGCTCCTCGAGCACGATCGGTTCGAGCAGCTGTTCGGCACCCCACTCGGCGCCGACATCCTCGCGCTCGCGACGGCGCACGGTCTGGCGACCGCGACCGCGACAACCGCCGACGAACTCGTCGCGCAGCTCGCGCAGCCCGGGCCGTGGGTCTGTCGCGTGCCGTCCGATCGCGCTGCGAACGTGCGTGTGCACCAAGCGCTGAACGACGCCGTGGCGTCGGACTCGTCGGAGCGGTGAGCGAAGCGACACCGCAGCGGTGATTCGCTCACCGTTGTCGGCCGTGACGCCCCGGCCACGCTCGTCGGAGGTGTCAGGGCCGGATGATCGCGGAGAGCATCGCCTGGAACTTGGCCTGGGTCTCGGCGAGTTCGGCGAGCGGTTCGCTGTCGGCGACGATGCCGCCGCCGGCGACGAGGCGTGCCGAACGGCGGTCGTCGGCGAACTCGGCGCAGCGGATCGCGACGGCCCAGGTGCCGTCGCCGTCGGCATCGACCCAGCCGACGGCGCCGCCGTAGCGGCCGCGTTCGAAGCCCTCGACCCGCTCGATCAGCTCCAGCGCAGCGTCGCGCGGGTGTCCGCCGAGCGCCGGTGTCGGCGACGAGGGCCCGCACGAGTTCGACGACCGACGGGCCGGGCTGCGACAGCCGGCCCTCCATCCGGGTGCCGAGGTGCTGCACGTTCGCGACGGTGACGATCGACGGCTCGGGCTCCCAGTCGAGGTAGCTGACGTACGGGAGCAAGCGGTCGTGGACGTCGTCGATGACGACCCGGTGTTCGATCTGGTTCTTCGTGCTCGCCTCGAGTTCGGCGGCGAGGCGGGCGTCGTTGTCGACGTCGCCGGTACGCGGCGCCGTGCCGGCGAGCGGATGGGATCGAACGACCGGCCCGTCGACCTCGACGAGCAGCTCGGGCGAGGCGCCGACGAACCCGTCGACCGAGAAGCGGTAGCTCGACGAGAACGTCGCCCGCAGCCGGCGCAGGACGGCGTGGACGCTGATCGGCGCGCCGGCCTCGACGCTGATCGGTCGGGCGATCACCGCCTTCGTGAGCGTCCCGTCACGCACGGCGTCCCGGGCTGCGGCGACCGCATCGAGATATCGCTCGACGGCGACGAGTCGGGGTGATCGACCAGTCGGGCGCCGCCGGGACCGGCTCGGGCGGAGGGGCGAGTGCCGCTTCGACATCGGCGTCGTCGATCGCGGTCACCCAGGCCGTGTCGCCGCGCTTCACGACCGTGACCGCCGGGATCAGGAGCTCGGCGAGTCCGCTCCGGGACGGAACGGGACCGATCCGATCGCGAGCGGTGCAGCCTGCGCCACCGTCGAGTCGTGATCGATCGATCGGCAGCACCTCGGCGGCCTCGTCGACCGGGACCCGGGCGGCGACGCCACGACCGGCGAGACCGGCGCCGCCACGAACGAACAGCACGCCGTCGTCGGCGGCGACGTCGTTGAGGTCGAGCGGAGCGTCGATGAACGCCGTCGAGCGGGCGGGTGATCGCCTTCATCGGCAGCGGCTCGCGCGTCACCGGCTCAGCGCCGGGTGCCGACCATCAGCTGGGTCAGCCCGCCGGACAGCTGGCGGTGCGTCGGCGTCGTCGAATCCGGCGATCGCGCAGCATCGCGAGCATCTCCGTCGGGCTCGGGCAGGTAGGCGACGCTCTTGGGGAGGTAGCTGTACGCCGCGCCGTCGGAGAGCGCGGCACCGATCTTGGGGACGATCTTGCCGAAGTAGATGTTGTTCCCGAAGCGCAGCGACCCGGTTCGGCGGGGTGCTCACGTCGAGCAGTGCGATCCGGCCGCCCGGCCGGACGACCCGGCCGAGTTCGGTGAAGAAGTCGCCGAGGTCGAGCAGGTTGCGCAGCGCGAAGCCGCAGGTGACGCCGTCGACCGATGCGTCGGGCACCGGGAGCCGCAGGATGTCGGTCTGGACGCGGGGGACACCCGACCGGTCGGCGGCGAGCATGCCGAAGCTGAGATCCATCGAGAACGGCCGCAGACCCGCCGCCGCCAGATCGATGCACAGGTCGCCGGTGCCGCTGGCGAGGTCGAGCACGCTGGACCCGCCGGCAGTGCGAGGTCGCGGATCGCCCGCTTGCGCCAGCGCACGTCGAGGCGGAACGAGATGATCCGATTGAGCCGGTCGTACTTCGGCGCGATCGCGTCGAACATGTCGCGCACCGCCGCGACCTTCTCCTCGCCTTCGGGGAGGTCGTCGGTGTCCCAACGGCGGGTGGACGTCGGTGCGGTGTCGCCGTCGGTGCCGTCTCTGTCGTCACCCGGTCAGGCTACGAGCCGCGTGCCGTCCGATGCGGTGCCCGGGCCGGGGGTGCAGGTGGCGCGGTGCGGTGCGGCGGCGGTGCGATGGTGGCGGTGAGGCGGCGGTGCTGATGACGGTGCGTCGGCGGAGGCCGCGGAGGCGGAGCGGTCTGGGCCGCTGCACGACCTCGGTCGCCACGTCGTCGGTGCCGGCGACCTGTCGATCGATCATCTCGACTTCGGCGCGGGCCTCGGCGAGCGCCTGCAACTTGAGATCGGCTGCCGACACCGCCTGTTCGAGCTGTTGCTTCGAGTCGGCGACGGTGATGCTCGTGACCATCTCGGCGATCGTCGCCTCGAGTTGGACGACGTTGGCCTCGAGCGCGTCGATCGCCGCGTCCCGGTGCGCGCCGGGAGCGCCGGCCGCGGCGACGAGTCGTTCGTCGATCGCCATCGCCTCGGCGTCGATCGCGCTGCATCTGGGCGGCGAGTCCCAACTCGACGAACCGCGGGTTGCGTGTGCGCGCCGCGCACTGCGTCACCGAGGCGACGGTGCAGCTTTGCCTCGCGCGAGTGCGCGCCCGCCCAGCTCGCCGGCGCCGGCGACGGCCGCCCCGGGACCACCTGGTTCTGCTCGCCGAACTCCCGCTTCGACCGCACGGCGAGCGCGACGCCGAAGCCGACCACCGCGGCGACCGCCAGCACCAGGAGCGCGGTGATGATCATCCGGACCCACCTCCGCGCGGCATTGACGCGCGATGATGATCAGAATCGCGAGGATCACGGCGGCCGCGACGGCGAAGGCGATCTTGACCTTGCTGTACGGGCGGGCGCCGTGGACTTCGCCGGTGACGCCGTTGATGTACACCTGGAACGGCCGCTCGTCGTAGATCACCGTGAGCAGCCAGAGCGGCAGCAGCAGGTGCTTGTAGGTCATGTTGCGCCAGCGGACGTTCATCGTGTTGATCCGCTGGGAGTCGCCGCCGATGTCGCGTCGGATCGTGCCGCGGATCTCGTCCTCCATCACCGCGGTCGCCTCGCCGAGGCACTCCTCGACGTCGTGGTCGTAGGTGCGGGCGAGGTGGCCGGCCGCGTACTCGGCCGAGTACGGACTTGGCCTCCTGGGTCGGCCACGGCTCGAGCTTGTCGATCCGCTTCTTCTCGAAGCCGGTGTTGGCCAGCACCGGGACGTCGTCGAACTGGTTCGCCACCGTGCCGCTCGCCGGATACCACTGGGTGTAGGTCTCGGTGCGCCGGTTGTCGCCGCTGCCCGACCGTGCCGCGTGCGGGTCTCGCCGCGCTGGCCGGTGTAGGTGGTCATCGTGTCGGCGTCGTAGGTGAAGTACGCCATGTAGACGCTCTGTGAACGAGCCGGTGCGGTTGTAGGTCTTGAACTCGGACGGTGCGAACCAGCGACCGTTGATCCACTCCTCGATCAGTTCGCCGGCCTGCTTGTCGTCGATCCGGAACGGGAGCACGCGCGTCGACGGGGAGCCGTTCGGGCGCGGCGTGGACGTCGTCACGTTGGATCGGTGTGGCGCAGTACGGGCAGTTGTTGGCGGTCAAGCTGCCGGTGAAGGTGGTGTGCCCGCCACAGTTCTGGCAGACGATCTCCTTCTCGTCGCCGATGAAGTTCGCCGTGCGGGTCGACCTTGCCCTCGCGGACCATGCGCGAGCGCTGTCGCGCAGGTCGTTCTCGACGACTTCGCCGTCGCCCTCGGTCAGCGCGTGGGTGTTGCCGCAGTGCTGGCACTTGAGCATCTGCGACGGCGATGTCGAAGTGGAGTTCGCCGCCGCACGCCGTGCACGGATAGGTCCGCGACTGCTCGGTGACGTGCTTCATCGCCTGTCGACGCGCTCGGCCTGCGCCTCGGAACCGGCCTCGAGCGACGTCGGCCGGGTCGAACGCCGCCGACGGCGGCTCCGGCATGGGCGGCGGATCCGGCATCGGTGGTGGTGCGGGTGGCGGTGGCGGTGGTGATGGTGGCGGTGGTGGTGGGGGCGGTCGCCCGGTGGCGGAGGTTGGGAGCCGCCGAGCGGCGGCGGGGTGTCGCGTCATCGCGCTCACTCCGACGGCGCGTCGGGCGTCGGCGGCACCGGCGGCGGCGTCGGGTTGGTCGGCGGCATCGGCGGAGGAGCGGCGAACAGCGCCTGCAGTTCGGGCACCGTCTGGGCGGGGGCCCACGCGGCCATGCCCTGCGCCCAGACGAGGGTCTGGCCGGTCACCTGGCCGCTCTGGATGCCCTGCTGCATCTGCGCCATGTTGTACGGCCCGCCGGGCGTTGCCGCCGTGGTCGACGTGGAACATCTTCTGGCCGGGGAGCGGTGGGGGAGCCGCCGCCGGGGTTGACGGCGACAGCGGGTTGCGCGGCCGGTGCCTGCTGCTGGCCGATCGCCGCCCATCTGGTTGGCCATCTGGCCCGCCATCGCGACGCCCATGCCCATCTGCATCATGTCGCCCATGACCGAGCCGCCCTCGTTCTCGGCGGCGGCGAGCATCGCATCGGCGGCCTGCGCCTGCTGGTACTTGTTCAGGTCGACGTTCTCGACGAAACCGGATGCCTCGACGCCCTTCGCGACACCGCGGGTCATCGCCTGGGTGATCTCGTCGGGCAGCGAGATGTTCATCGTCATCTCGGGGATCGCGAGGCCGAACTCGTCGTCGACGCGCTCCTGCACGAACTCGGCGAGCTCGCCCGGACAGCGCGACCTGCTGACCCTGGAGGTCGATCGCGCCGAGCCCCGACTCCATCACCATGTCGGAGAACGCCATCGAGATCACGCGCCGGAGCAGCTCGGTGATCTCGTCGGCTTCGACGGCCGAGTCGGTGCCGATGACCTCCTTGAGGAAGATCTCGATGTCGACGATCTTGACGACGCAGAGGCCGTTCGCCCGGACCTGCACCATCTTGAAGTCGGGGTCGCGGACGGTCACCGGCTGCGGCGTGCCCCAGCGGATGTCGGTGACCGGACGGGTGTTGATGAAGTACACCTCGGAGCGGAACGGGCTGTCGAAGCCGTGCTTCCAGCCCTGCAGCGTCGACAGGATCGGCAGGTTCTCGGACTGTCAGCTCGTAGTGGCCCGGGCTGGAACTTGTCGGCGATCGCGCCGCGATAGACGAACACCGCCTCCTGGCCCTCGCGGACGATCAGCTCGGCGCCGTTCTTGATCTCGTTCTGGTAGCGCGGAAAGCGCCAGGCCAGCGTCGAGCGGGAGTCGTCGATCCACTCGATGATGTCGACGAGTTCGCCCTTGAGTTTGTCCATGAGACCCATGGCAGGCCCACCTTTCGTATCCGTTGAGGTCCTGATCAGACCATAGATGACACCTCGTCGGCGATGTGACCGTTTTCGTCCGGATCAGCCGGAGACGAGCTGCGCGAAATGGCGGGCCACCATCAGGTCGAGATGCGCTCCGCCGGCGTTCTTGAAGATGGTGATCTCGTCCGGAGTCGCCCGGCTGAACACGTCCGCTCGCGAGGTCGCGGAAATCGGCCACGATCCGGTCGAGCGACGCCGGACTCGAGCGGGTCCGCGATGTCGCCGACGTCGGCAGCGGTTCGACGGCTGTCGACGAAGACCCGGCTCGGGCGACGCACTCGTCGTCGGCCTCGCGCATGTCGGGCCGGTACCCGCCGATCAGGTCGAGGTGCTGGCCCGGGCGGAGCCAGGCGCCGCGGATCAGGGGTTCGGTCGCCATGGTGGCGGTCGAGATCACGTCCGACCGCCGGACCGCACGCTCGAGGTCGTCGGTCGCGTGTCGCTCCGGATCGTTCCGCCAGTTCGGCGGCGGCTGCGGCAGTCCGGCTCCAGACGGTGAGCCGGGCACCGGGCCACACACTGCGGTAGGCCTCGATCATCGATGCGGCCACCGTGCCCGATCCGACGATCAGGATCTCGGAGACGTCGGGAGGCAGCGAGACGGGTCGCAGCCAGCAGCGAGTCGCCGGCGGTCTTCCACTTGGTGAGGAGGTGGAAGTCGAGCGTTGCGTCGAGCTCACCGGTCGTCGTCGGAGAACAGGGCGACCGATCCGTTGACCGTCGGGCGACCCAGCGACGCGTTCCCCGGGAACACCGTGGCGGTCTTGACGAGCGATCCGAGGCCGTCGATCAGTGCGCTCCGAGACAGCAGCGCATCGTCGCCGCGGCGGAGCAGTGTGTCGTCGAGTTGAGCTTCGGGAAGGTCGTGTCCGTCGACGATCGCCTGCATCACGCCCGCCCAACCGACGAGCGGCTCGACGGTCGCCGCGTCGAGATGCGGGGCCATGGTCAGCGCTCCAGCGATGCTGCGCGCCCAGCGGTAGTCGGCCTTGCCGCTCGGTGATCGGACGATCTCGTCGACGCGCACGATCTCCTTGGGCAGCTTGTAGCGGGCGATGTGGTTGCTCGCCTCGGCGAGCAGTTGCTCGTCGGTCGCCTCGTAGCCGTCGCGGATCCTGACGACGGCGACGACCTCGTTGCCCCAGCGTTCGCTCGGGCGTCCGGCGACGACGCAGTCGTAGACGGCGGGGTGCGCCATGAGCGCGGCCTCGACCTCCTCGGCGAAGATCTTCTCGCCGCCGGAGTTGATCGTGACCGAGTCGCGACCGTGGAGTTCGATGATCCCCGGCCCGTCCGGCGTCGTCGGCGAGCAGCCGCGCCCGATCGCCGGGGACCGCGTAGCGCATGCCGTCGATCACCGGATAGGTGCGGGCCGTCTTCTCGGGGTCGCCGAGGTAGCCGAGCGCGAGGCGTCCGGTCTTGGCCAGCCAGCCGATCTCGTCGTCGCCGGGCTCGAGGACCGCGATCGAGTTCGTCCGACAGCACGACGTTGCCGGGCGTGAGCGCGAAACGTGCCGGTCGTCGCGCCGCCTCCGGTCGACACGTGGGAGACCTGGCCGCCCGCCTCCGACGAGCCGAGACCGTCGATGATCATCAGCGTCGGCAGGTGCGCGAGGAACTCGTCCTTGAGCGGCGCCGACAACGCTGCGCCGCCGGACAGGAGCACCGTGAGCGACGACAGGTCGTAGCCCGTACCACTCGGCCGCGGCGCGGTCGAGTTCGTCGAGCAGCGGTCGGGCGAAGGCGTCGCCGACGATCAGGAGGAAGTCGATCCGCTCACGTTCGACGATGCCCCAGATGTCGGCCGGATCGAGGCGATCCGGGATGTCCTGGACGACGACCGTGCCGCCGCCGAGCCACGTGCGAAAGCTCATCCAGTGCCCGGCGCCGTGCATGAACGGCGGTGCGAGCAGCGACCGCAGACCGGTGTTCGCCTCGGCGACGAACTCCTCGACCGGTCGTCGCGGTCTGCGAACCGCCGAAGCACTCGCGCATCGCGTCGCCGTTGCGCCACATCACGCCCTTCGGCATGCCGGTGGTGCCGCCGGTGTAGAGCATGTACAGGTCGTCGGCCGACCAGGTGACGGCGGGCCGCTCGGGCGACGCCGCGGCGAGCGCATCCTCGTACCAGACCGCGCCGGGCAGCAGCTCGTTGCCCGACTCGTCGGGCACCTGGAGGATGACCGTGAGCTCGGGGAGCCGGGGGAGGACCTCGGCGAGCGTCGGCGCGAACGCCGAGTGGAGCACGATCGCGCGCGCTGACGAGTCGGTCAGGAGATACTCGAGCTCCTCGGCGACGTAGCGGTAGTTCACGTTGAGCGACGCGACGCGGGCCTTGAGTGCGCCGAGCATCGACTCGAGGTACTCGTTGCCGTTGTGGAGGTAGATCGCGAGGTGGTCCTGACCGGACTCGTGTCCGAGCAGCTCGCTGCGTTCGGTGTGGCAGCCGAGGCCGGCACCGAGCAGATGGTTCGCGAGGCGACGGGTCCGGTCTTCGATCTGCGACCAGGTGAGACGGCGGTCGCGGAAGACGAGGCACTCCTCGTCGGGCCGCGTTCGCCCGATCGCTTCGAGGACCTCGGCGAGCGAGAGTTCCCGCAGCGCGGGCTCGGCGACGTCAAGAGCGTCGGACATCACCGTTCGGACCTCGGCTGACTCAGACGTAGTTGCGCAACGTGCGGGCAGCTCGGAACCCGTTGCCATGCCAGGCATTGTGACACAGGAGCGCAGCGATGCGCGCAGCGAACGAGGGCGTCTGATGGCGTACCTCGCGGCCAAATCAGGCCCAGTGAGCGGCACGAGCAACGTCGTCGTTCCCGTGCCCGAGGGAGCCCAAGGGGGTGACACGATCCCGCTCGCTGCCGTCTCGTCGGAGTACTCGGTCATCTTCGTCCAGCGCGACAGCAACTCGGTGCCCGAGTACGACGACGCCGAGGCGATGGCAACGTCTGGGTACCCCGATGACCCGGACCCGACGCTCACCCTCATCGCCTTCGATGACGCTGATGGTGAACTGACATTCGCTGCTGCCTTCCCAACGACAGTGTGGGCGTTCGCTGTGCGCTCAGCGAGCATCAGCGCCAAACATCACAGACAGCGCAACACCGGAGGAGAGCACAAGGGGGCAGCTCGTCGTTCGTGCCCTCCACGTCGTTGCTCGCGAGCGGGGGCGATGGCAGGTTCATGCTGTACGGAGGGCACGCTGGCAACACCTCTCTCCGAGCTGACATGACTGAGGCGTCGTTCGATGCGCTCACCGGCTTCGAGGAGCCGCTCGAGACGTCGCTCACGTTCGGTGACTTGGTTGTTTCATGTGCTGCGGCGTGGAAGGACCAAGCAGCGAGCGGCGGGTTCGTGACGTTGCCGTCGCTCACCGTCGAGTCAAGTGGCGTGAACGCGAGAGTGGGCGACGTCGCCTACTCACAGCGAGAGCCGCAGCGAAGAATCCTCCCGAGTCGCGCAGCCTGCACGAAAAGCGCTGAATCCAGTTCGCGCTCCGACTGCGTGAACGACGCAAAGACCTCGACGCACCGAAACGAAGCTCCGCTGATGGCTGCCTACTCGATCTCCACCGGCACACCCGTCACCGCGACAGAGGACGGCACGCTCACTCCCGAGCTGGCCGAAGGACTCGCCGACGGCGACTTGGTGCTCGCCATCGTCACGAACTGGTACAGCTCTGCGAGCAGGGCGACGAGTGGTCGCGAGAGGCCGTGCGTTGTCCGTTCCGTGGTCATGATGATCTCCTCGGTATCCGGGTGGGGATCGAGATCACTCGACGGTGACCTCCAGCTCGCCGAACTCGGTGACCTCACCCTCTCCGGCATCTACCGTTCCATCGTAGTTCGTGTCGCATTGGAAACAGTTCTCCAGCGTGATCGTCGTGGTGCCGGGAGCGAGCGCCTCGAAGGTGAAGAAGACGGTGCCTCCCCCGCCGGCCTCGGGCTCGGGATTGTCGGGCTCGTAGTCCTCGTAGAGGAACTGGACGACGGCGGTGTCGTGGGTGCTCCCGACACGCCAGAGATCTCCCACCGAGCTGTTGGACGCCACGGCCATCGTGAACAGCTCACCGACCGACTGGGTCGTCGAGTCGTCACCTTGTTCCCACTGCTCGCCCGACTCGATGTCGACCGCGGTGAACGTCTCCAAGGCTCGCACTGCCGCATCGATGTCAGCGTCGCTGAGCATCTGTATCTCGGACGTCACGTACTGGTTGCCGGCGCGCAGCACCACGAGCTGCAACAACGCCGCGCCGTCCTCGCCGCAGTCGGTCCACAGCTCGGCCACTCCCTGGTACCGGCCGTCGTCGTAATCGAAAGTCTCGAGGTCGCCGCAGACCTCGGTGGTGGCGTTGTCGGAGTTCAGCAGCGCCAGGGCCGTGTCGGTCGAGGTGACGGTTCGCAGGTCGAGCTGTAAGCCGGGCACTGAATACCCCGAATCGAGCGCCTCGATGTCGGTGGAGGCCCAAATGCCCGGCACGTCCCGCCCCTCGCGTTCGGCCACCGTGGTGTCGACGTCGTTCCAGTCGGTCGGCACCTCGACCTCGATCTGTTGGGTGTCGTCCTCGACCAGCTCGTAGCTGTCGTGCGGGTCGCCTTCGGGCAGTTCCAGCCCCGAGAAGTCGACTCCGTAGATGCTCCGGTCGCCGGTCGAGTCCTCGTCAGGCTGGATGTCGTCGGAGTCGATCGCGGTCCCGTCAGGCTGGATGTCGTCGGAGTCGATCGCGGTCCCGTCAGGCTGAATGTCGTCGGAGTCGATCGCGGTCCCGTCAGGCTGGATGTCGTCGGAGTCGATCGCGGTCCCGTCAGGCTGGATGTCGTCGGAGTCGATCGCGGTCCCGTCGGTCTGTTCGGTGGTCTCCGTGGTGGAGGTGTCCGATGACGGCTCGTCGTCCGAACAGGCGCCGGCGATCAGGGTTACACCCAGGAGGACCGCGAGGGGCAGGCGGACGGACGACCAGGCGTCTTTGCTCATACGAAGAGGCTAGGAGACTGTCGAACAATCTTGCGGCAATGGCTCGCGTCGTTCGGTTGGGTGAGAGACACGCCACATGCACAAGAACCGGTCGTCATATCGCGACGGCTACAAAGCTCACATCGCAGTCGAACCTTCGACCGGACTGATCACAGCGTGCGATCTCACCCCGGCCAATGAAGGTGATGGCCCGACCGGCATCGCGCTACTCGCCAACGAGCCGGGCGGGCTCGACGTGTTGGCTGATTCCGCCTCCGGGTGACGACCAGTTCAATCGCGACGACTTCGGCATCACACTGATCAACCTCGGACTCCACTACGACGGCACCACCTGGAACCTTGCCCCAACCGGCTGAACGGTCCAGCGCGACCCAATCACCCCAACACGAGCTCTTCGGTGAGGTCATTCCCCCAGACCACCGCCGACACCACGCCCCCGACAGACCCGATCCTTCAGCAGTCTCCGAGCTGAACGTCGTTCGGGCTTCCCCAACGAAGGAGGTCAGTCGTTGGGGAGGTTCTCCACCTCCAGTTCGACGATCCGGACAGGCTGACCGCCTCCCTCGGGACAACCGGGGCAGTTCTCGAACACGATCCGGCCGGTGCCGATGACGCTGGCGACGATAGGGAAGTAGCGGGTGGCACCGTCCGAGGTCACGCCGGGCACCATGTCGAGCGCCGTCATCAGGTCGTGGACCTCGGAGATGCGCCACTGATCCTCCGGACCGTTGGGGGCGGTGATCCAATAGTCCGACAAGGTGATCACCGATATCGAGCCGTCGAAGATGCTGAAGACCGGTTCGTCGGGATCGACCTCGGAGGTGTACCCGTTCTCGAACTCGATCACCACCAGATCACCGTTCCCGAATTCATCTGCCGATTCGTCCCCCGGTAGAGCATCGGCCTTGTCCTCGGTGGTCTCGGTGGTGTCGTCGGATTCCTCCTCCGGGACCGCACCCACCTCGACGGCGTTGAAGGCGGCCAGGGCCTCCACGGCGGCTTCCACGTCAGCGCTGGTGAGCATCTGGATCTCGACGGACACGTACTTGTCCTCGCCCCGGTGGGCGGCCACCTGGAGCAGGCCCGTTCCGGATTCGCCGCAACCGGTCCAGAGCTCAGCGGTGCCGGTGAACAGACCGTCGTCGTAGTCGAAGGTCTCGGATGCCTCACAGGCTTCGTCGGTGGCGTTGTCCGCGTCGAGAAGGTCCAACACGTCCTGATCCGAGTCCGCCGTACGGAGGTCGATCTGGACCCCGGGAACGGTGTACCCCTCGTCCAAGGCCTCGAGGTCGGTGGAGGCCCAGACACCCGGTATCTCCTCGCCGTCGCGTTCCGCGGTGCGGGTGTCCACGTCGTCCCATTCGGTGGGGACCGCCACCTCGACCTGTTGGGTGTCGTCCTCGACCACCTCGTAGTCCTCGTAGGACTCGGCCTCGGGTAGATCCATCACCGAGGTCAGGTCGATCCCGTAGATGACCAGGTTTTCGTCGCCCCCGGACTCGTCCCCGTCGGGCTCGGCGGTCGTGGAAGTCGCCTCCGGTTCGTCGTCGTCGGGCTCGGCGGTCGTGGAAGTCGCCTCCGGTTCGTCGTCGTCGGGCTCGGCGGTCGTGGAAGTCGCCTCCGGCTCGTCGTCGCCACAGGCGGATGCAGGCAGCACGCCGGCGGTGAGCACACAGACGAGAGCGAGCCCACGAGAGCGACGCCGCACTGAGGAGTCCCGCATCTTGCTCATGCAATCAATCCTACGGCCCTACCGATCCCCGCTCCGAGTGCGGTGCACGGCCCCGGATCGGCACTTGGGGCCCACGAGTCCAGAGACGTCAAGAGTAGTAGCGGAAGATGACTTCGGCGACGCAGGACGGCTTCGGCGCCCCTCGACCTCGAAGACGAACTCCTGGGTGACCTGCGCACCGCCGGGGACGTCCTCGACCGAGGTGAGCGTGACGCCGAGGCGCAGCTTCGATCCGACCGGGACCGGCGAGGGGAAGCGCACCTTGCCGGTGCCGTAGTTGACGCCCATCGCCACGCCCGAGACGCCGAAGATCTGCGGGGAGAGCATCGGGCCCAGCGACAGCGTGAGGTAGCCGTGTGCGATCGGGCCACCGAACGGGCCGGCGTTCGCCCGTTCGACGTCGACGTGGATCCACTGATGGTCGCCGGTCGCCTCGGCGAACGTGTTGACCTGCTCCTGGGTGATCTCCACGTACGGGGAGTAGCCGAGGTGCTCTCCGACCAGGGCCTTGAGTCCGTCGATTCCTTCGATCATGCGCATGGGCTCGATGTTGGCAGACTGTCGCAGATGACCGACGAAACCGACGACTCGACACGGGACCTCCGGCCGACGGCGGAGTTCAGCATCGGGTTCGTCACGTTCGTCGGACGGCCGAACGTCGGCAAGTCGTCGCTCGTCAACGCGATCTGCGGGCGCAAGATCAGCATCGTCAGCGACAAGCCCCAGACCACCCGCCATCGCATCATGGGTGTCCTGACCCGTCCCGACAGCCAGCTCGTGTTCGTCGACACGCCGGGACTGCACAAGCCGGTCACCGCACTCGGCGAGCGGGTGAACGCCACGGCACTCGGCAGCGTGGACGACGTCGACGTCACCGCGTCTGGTGCTCGACGCGACCAAGCCGTTCGGCAAGGGTGACCGCTGGGTCGCGTCGCAGATCGACATGGCCTCGTCGATCGTGGTCGTCAACAAGATCGACCGTGCGCAGCCCGCAGCAGGTGTTGGCGATGCTGACGGCGGCGAGCGAGCTGGGCGCGCAGGAGTACTTCCCGGTGTCGGCGCTGACCAAGGACGGCATCGACGGCCTCGTCGCAGCACCTGACCGACCGGACTGCCGGTCGGGCCGCAGTACTTCCCCGACGACGAGGTGAGCGATCTGCCCGAGGAACGCTGGGTGGCCGAACTGGTTCGCGAGCAGCTGCTGGCCGTCACCCGTGACGAACTGCCCGTATTCGATCGCGACGCAGGTCGTCGAGTGGGAGTGGCCGCGGATCCGCGTCGACATCATCGTCGAGCGCGACAGCCAGAAGGGCATGGTGATCGGCAAGGGCGGCAGCGTCCTCAAGCGGGCCGGGGAGCGCGGCCCGCAAGCAGCTGCCCGAGGGCGTGTACCTCGAGCTGCGGGTCAAGGTCGACAAGGACTGGCAGCGCCGCCCGGACCGGGTCGAACGTCTCGGCTACTGACCGGCGCCCGCTCGTGCGACGGTGGTCTCGTCGGGACGTCGTGGTCGTGGCTCGTCGCGGTGTCGTCGGTCGGGGTTCGTCGGCGGACTCGTCGACGGCCGGGTCGGCGTCGACCCGCATCGACGCGTAGTCGTCGACCGAGACCGGTCGATTCGGTGAACAGAGCGTTGCCCGTCGGCACCGACACGTTCTGCTCGCTGCCGTTGAACGTGAACAGCGCCTGGCCGACGCCGCGGAGACTCTGAGCAGGAACGTGAGCACGATCTGTGCGATCGCCTCGCGTCTGGTCGTCCTGACGCGAGATGTCGTCGAAGATGTCCTCGTCGAGGTCGATGGTGAGGATGCCGTCCTGCGCGACGGTGTCGATGATCAGACCCTCCTCGATCAGATTGTCGAGCAGCGCGGCCGACGGGCCGACCGGACCCTGTTCGAGCAGCAGGATCAGTTCGGTGTCGACCACCGGCGACTGCGCGGGGAGCTCGATCGGCCGCAGCTCGCCGCGGGAGAGGAAGAAGATCTCGACGATCTGCGTGCGGAACGACGGTCGTGGTCGTGGTCGCGAGCGTCGTCGCCGGCGCGTCGGGCAACGTCGTGGTGGTCGTGGTCGTCGTCGTGGTCGTCGTGGTGGTCGTCGTCGTGTCGGCCAGCCGGTTCGGCACCTCCTGGTCGGGGATCTCCTCGAAGCTGTCCGGCCCGGTCGGCACGCCACACGCGCGCGATCAGCGCGGCGGCACGACGACGGCCGCGACGCCACGAGTGCGTTCGGATCATGACGACGCCCGTTCCGGATCGGGACCTCGAACACGAACCGGGCGCCGCCGCCGGCACGGTCCTCGACCCAGACGGCGCCGCCCATCGCCGCGCTGTGCTCGGCGACGAGGGCCAGACCGAGACCGGTACCGATGCGATGGCGGGCTGCGCTGCCGCGGGCGAAGCGTTCGAAGATGCGGTCGCGTTCGCTCTGGGCGACACCTGGCCCACCGTCTTCGACGGCGAAGCGCAGCATCTTGTTGCGCGACGGCGCGACGTCGACGCGCAGCGCGCCGCCGCCGTGGTTGTTGGCGTTCTCGATCAGGTTGCCGAGGATACGCTCGAATCGGACCTTGTCGATGTCGATCTCGCGGGGCGTGCTCGGGTCGACGTCGACGTCGATGTCCGGGCTCTCCGAAGCGGGCGGCGACGCGGTGGGTGAGGTCGATGATGTCGAGCGTCTCGACGTTGAGATCGGTGGCGCCGGCGTCGAGTCGGGAGAGTTCGAGCAGGTCGATCACCATGCTGTCGAAGCGGCGCACCTGGCTGACGACGACGTCGAGCGCCTGCTGCGTTCGTTCCGGGATGTCCTCGCGGCGGGCGTCGAGCACTTCGACCGCGGCGGTCAGCGCGGTGATCGGTGAGCGCAGTTCGTGGCTGACGTCGGAGGCGAACCGGGCCTCACGTTCGATGCGGGTCTGGACGGCGTCGGCCATGTCGTTGAACGAACTCCGGCGAGCCGGTCGAGGTCGGGGTCGGATTCGGCCTCGAGGCGGGTGTCGAGCCCGCCCGACGCGATGTCCTCGGCGGCGTCGGCGACGCGGCTGAGCGGACGGAGCAGCCGGCGGCTGGTCGAGTAGCCGAAGAGCGTGGCGATCACCAGGGTGCCGAGTCCGCCGAGGCCGAGCGCGGTGAGGAGCGCGGTCAGCGTCGAGCCCTCGTTGTCGGCGCGGGAACGCCTCGTAGTAGCCGGTGTCGTGGCGTCGGATGTACACGCCGACCGTGACGATAGTCGTCGCCGTCGATGCGTCGCGTACTGGACTGCCGGAGCCGCCGGAGCGCACCGGCTCGACGAGGTCGTCGGGGAAGTCGGCGAGCGGATGCGTGAGGTCGGTCTGGGTCGCGGGGCGCTGGCGACGGTGGAGCTCAGCACGGCGAAGCCACCCGGCTCGGTGCGCAGCACGTTCTCGAAGTAGCTGCCGATGCTGACGCTCGGGTCGATCATCGCGCGTCGAGCTGGTCGGCGACGGCGGCGGCGTTGTCGAAGGCCTGTTGCTTCGGCGGACGCGGTGCGTTCGTCGAGCAGGTTGTTGCGGGCGAAGCCGTAGGTGACGCCGATGAGCACCAGACCGGCGAACAGGGCGATGAGCGCGAAGAACAGCGTGACGCGGGTCCGCAGTCGAAGGGAGCGTTCGCTGGCCACGGGTCGAGTGTTGCAGACGGAACGACGTCGCGGTGCGCCAGGCGGACTCCTGGCGGGTGTTCACCCGCTGCCGGTGAGGCACCAGGGGGAGGGAGGTACCTCACCGGGGCAGCGTGAACGATTCACATGTTGCTCGCCGTCTGTGACAGGCCAACGCCCGTATTGTGCGATTTGTGTAACGAAGCAACGAGTCGCTGTCGTCGGGCCTGCCACCTGGGAGTTCTCGTCCGAACAGCGATCGAGCGTCGTCCGAGTTGACGAAACAGTCTCGACAGCGGATCGATGCTTCGTTCGAGGAATCGCAACAGAACAGCCGCGAGCCCGTGGCCGGACCTATCATCGTCGACACCCATGGAATCACTGCTGTTCATCGAAGACGACGACGCGATCCGCCTGGCGCTGTCGCTGGCGCTCGAAGACGAGGGGTACTCGGTGCGCGAGGCACCGAACGGCACCGAGGGACTGGCCGCGTTCGACCGCCAGCCCGTCGACCTGGTGCTGCTCGATCTCCGGCTTCCCGACATGTCCGGGTTCGACGTGTGCCGGGCGCTGCGCGTCGAAGAGCATCGTGCCGATCATCATCATCACCGCACAGACCGACACCGATCGACATGGTCGCCGGTCTCGAGGCGGGCGCCGACGACTACGTCACCAAGCCGGTCGTCCCCAAGGAACTCGCGGCACGGATCCGGTCGCTGCTGCGGCGGGTCCATCTCCAGGACGTCGCCCCAGCCGCAGGCGATCGGTGTTCGGCGACGTCGAACTGCGGCGCGAGCAGGGCATCGTGCTTGAAGGGCGGCGTCGAGATCAACCTCACCAAGACCGAGTTCCGGTTGCTCTGCGAGTTCGCCGACCATGCCGGTTCCGTGCTGTCCCGCGATCAGCTGCTCGAACGCGTCTGGGGGTACGAGTACCTCGGCGACTCGCGACTCGTCGACGCGCACGTTCGGCGGCTGCGCGTCAAGGTCGAGGATCATCCCGACGATCCGAAGCTGATCGTCACGGCCCGCGGTGTCGGCTATCGACTCATCGGCTGACCGGTCACGCATGTGCCTGACACCGATGACGTACGCCGCTCACTTGGCGTAGAGCGCTTCGATCTCGTCGGCGAAGGTCGCCAGGATGCCACGACGCTTGAGCTTCGACGTGGGCGTGAGCAGCTCGGTGTCGGGCATCCACTCCTCGCCGAGCACCTTGACCTTCTTGACCGCCTCGGCGTTGTTGAAGTCGGCCATCGCCTCGACGAGTCCGGCTTCGATCTCGGCGATCACGTCGGGGTTCTCGGCGAGCGCGGTCGTCGTCGCCGCCTCGCCGTCGAGTCCGTGCTCGGCCGCCCATGCCGCGGCCGCGTCGGGATCGAGCACGACGAGCGCAGCCACGAACGGACGCTGCTCGCCGACGGCGCAGGCCTGGCCCACGAGCGGGATCATCTTCAGGGCCGCTTCGAGGTTGGCCGGGCTGATGTTCTTGCCGCCGGCGGTGATGATCAGTTCCTTCTTGCGGTCGACGATCTTGAGGTAGCCCTCGTCGTCGATGATCGCCGATGTCGCCGGTGTGCACCCAGCCGTCGTCGTCGATGGTCTCGGCGGTCTTGTCGGGCAGGCCGAGGTATCCGACGAACATGTTGCCGCCGCGGGCGAGCACCTCGCCGTCGTCGGCGATCTTCATCTCGACACCGGTGGCTGCCGTTCCGACGTAGCCGGGCTTCGCCGCCGCCGCCCATGAGAGCACGGCGGTGGTCTCGCTCATGCCGTAGCCCTCGCTGAGCGGGACGCCGATCGCTCGGAACCACTCGAGGATCTCGGCCGGGATCGGCGCGGCGCCGGAGATGCCGATCTCGACCTCGTCGAGCCCGATCAGGCCGCGCACGGCCTTGAACCCGACCTCGTCGAGGAAGTTCCAGGTGGCGATCTCCTCATCGGTCGCCTCGCCCCGGGTCATCTTCGCCATGATCGGCACCGCCGCGGCGACGCCGTCGTTGAACTGCTGCTCCTTCTCCGGATCGGCGGAGAGCGCGGCGTTGACGCCGGCGTACATCTTCTCCCACACCCGCGGAACGCCGATGAACACGTTCGGGCTTCGACTCGCGGACCATCGCCGGCATCTGGGCGGTCTCCGGGCAGCAGAAGACCCGGGTGGCGAAGTCGACCATGTAGTAGTGACCGAGCAGTCGCTCCATCACGTGCGCCATCGGCAGGTACGACACGTGACGCTTGCCGGCGAAGTCGTCGATGTCGGTCTGGTCGCGCATCGACTGGCCGACCGATTCGAGTGTCCACGCGACGTTGCTGTGGCTGAGCATCACACCCTTCGGCGGGCCGGTCGTGCCCGAGGTGTAGATGATCGTGGCGATGTCGTCGAGCGTCGCCGTTTCGGCCTCCGCCGCCAGATCGGCGGGCTCGGCCGCGATCAGATCGGCGTACCGCACGACGTCGTCGCCAGCGCCGTCGGCCTCGATCAACACGATGTGCTCGATCGTCGGGATCTTGTCGCGCACGGACTCGAAGCGCTGGAGGAAGGCCGTCGTCTTCGAGAATCGCCATCTTGGCGCCGCAGTCGTTGACCAGGTACTGGATCTGGTCGGGGGCCGACGAGTTGTAGATCGACACGGGTGTCGCCCCGCAGAACAGCACGGCGAGGTCGATCGCGTGGAACTCCTGACGGTTCCGGATCATCATCACGACCGTGTCGCCCTTGCCGACGCCGAGATCCTTCAGCGACGTGGTCAGGCGAGCCACGTCATCGGCGACCTCGCGCAGCGTCTTGGTCGCCCACTCGCCGGTCGCGGTCTTCCAATTCAGGACCTCGATGTCACCGTTGCGCTCGACGTTGGCGAGAAAGCGCTTGGGGATGTTCTGTCCAACGATGCGTTCGTGCAGGTCTTGGCTGGTCGTCATGTGTCCATTGTCGCACGTGCCATGCGCCACGTTGGAAAGCAGCTCGGAGTTGTCCGCGCGGCGGGAGTCAGATGCCGCTTCGATTCCAATCGGGGCGTCGTTTGTCGCGGAACGCCTGCATGCCGATCTGGGCGTCCGGTCCGGCGAACAGCTCGTTCGACAGCGCCGCCATGTCGGCGAAGGCGTCGCTGCGAGGGAGTGTCGGGACACGGCGCAGCAGGGCCTTGGTCTCGCGGACTGCCCGCGGTGCACCGGCGCGGACGCCTTCGACGAGTGCGGCGACCGCGGCGGCCACGTCGTCACTGACGTGCGTGACGAGTCCGATCGATCGGGCTTCCGCGGCATCGAACACCTCGCCGGTCAGCATCGCAGCGGCGATCTTGCCCGCCGGCACGCGACGCAGAATCGGGACGGAGATGATCGCCGCGGCAACGCCGATGCGCACTTCCGTGAGGGCGAACGTGGTCGAGGCGTTGACGACGACGAGGTCGCACGACGCCATCAGCCCGATCCCGCCCGCCCGCACGGCACCGTCGACCGCAGCGATCGTGGGGCGCTCGGTGTCCATCAACCGCTCGAGTACCGATACGAACGGCGTTGCGTCGGTAGGGCCGTCGGAGCGCTCCTTCAAGTCGGCGCCCGCACAGAAGGCGGGGCCCTCGTGGCGCAGCACGATCGCCCGCGCATCGGCGGCTTCCGCCGCGTCGAGGCCGGAATGCAGCTCCTCGATCAGCTGAACCGACAGCGCATTGCGGTTGTGCTGCGAGTCCATCGTGATCGTGGCGACATCTGCCGCGAGGTCGACGGTGACGAGTTCTCCCATGGTTCGGCAACATACCGGTGCCGGTCGTTGCGCTGCGACCTCCATCGGGTGGGGTGACCCAGCTCGAGAACGACGTTCTCGCGGGCGTCGTCACCGGGGAGGCGGTGACCGAGGTCCGTGCAGCTCGGCAACCCCGCGGGTCAGTCGTCGGTTGTCGAGATTTCGTCGAGCAGTCCGTCGACGACGGGGCCCGGAACTCGGAAGTCGGCCGTGAGCACGCCGCCGGACGCCACGATCGCGTCGCGGAAGGGCTTGGCCCACGTGTGTTCGAAGACCAGTATCGCCGCTGAACTGTCCGGCTCGAGATCGGCCGCGAGCTCGTTGACCTCCTCGTCGGAGATCAACGAGTCGAGGCGATCGAACAAACCGGCCAGGCGGGCGGCATCCGGATCGCCGCCGTCCTGATCGAACTCGACGAACTCGACCTCACCATCGCCGCCCTTCATCACCGCCAGCCCGTCGACGATGCTGATCGTGTCGTTCTCGACCAGCTTCTCGAGTTCGGCGATGATCTCGCCGTGGAACCGGTTCCCGGGGAAACCGATCACGATGACCTCGATGGGTCCCAATGTCATGTTCGCCTCCATCGGCAGTTCGTCTCGGGCAGGTATCGGAGTAGTCGGTGACGGTACCCGAGGGTGGCGGATCCCCACAAGCAGCGCGGTGCCGCGTCAGCATCCTCAGCTGGTGATCCGGCGGAGGAACTCCTCGACCTCGGAGCGATGGCGAGTTCGCTTCATCGGCGGCAGCGCCCGCACGATGTCCCACCGGTAGTTGGCCTTCCCCAGTCGCGGATCCATCACGGCAACCACGCCGGTGTCGGTGGAGGACCGGATCAGGCGGCCGGCCGCTTGCGCGAGCATCATCGCCGCCCGGGGGATGTCGATCTCGCTGAACGCGGTGCGGCCGAGCTGATCGCGGCGCGCGGACAACAGCGGGTCGTCAGGTCGAGGGAACGGGATCCGATCGATCACGACGAGCGACAGCGTCCCGCCCGGCACGTCGACGCCCTGGAACAGCCCGGCCGTCGCGAAGAGGCAGGTTGCCGCGTCGTCGGCGAATGTCTTCACCAGCGCGGTCTTGGGCATGTCGCGCTGGGTGAGGATCGGGTACTCCTCCCCGAGCCGATCGCGCATCTCCTCGGCGGCCTCGTCCATCGCCCGGTAGCTCGTGAACAGTGCGAGTGTGCGCCCTCCGGCGGCCTTGATGAGGGCCTCGAGCTCGTCGTTGGCCTGGGAGCGGAAGTCGGGCGAGTTCGGATTCGGCAGATGGATCGCGCAGTACAGCATCGAGTTCGACTCGTAGTCGAACGGGCTTCCGACATCGGCGACATCGACGGCGTCGGGGGCGATTCCGACGCGGGTCGCGAGCGACGAGGGGATCGTGGCGCTGGTGAGGATCGCTGTCCGCCGCTTCCACACTCCAACGTCCATGGCGGGGCCGACGTCGAGCGGCGCGACCTCGAGCCGCGGCGAGTCGCGGGAGCCCGACACGAATGCGACGTGGCCCTCACGACCCTCGATCGCGATGTCCAACTGCTGGATCGATCGACCCGTCATCGTCTGGGCACGCAACGTGCGTTGCTTGGCGTCCTCGTTCGTCGTGTCGATCGCCGAAAGCTCGTCGTTGGCGTTGCCGAGGGTGAGTCGGGCTGCGACGAGCGGCTCCTGGATCGAGTCGGGGAGTGGTGTGGTGAGCCGCTCGCCGACGTGGGGTGAGAGTGCGTCCCGGAGCGTTTGGCCGATCTCGGCGACCGATCCCGTGATGTCGGGGTCATCCAGGATCCGGCGGATCGTCGCCGACAGCGCGACGAACCGGCCGGGTGAGATCTCGACGCCGACGGTGTCGCTCATGATGTCTTCGAGTACGTGTGCCTCGTCGAACACCACGACCTCGTGGTCGGGGAGGATCGCGTTGTCCGAGGCGACGTTGAGACCGTAGAGGTGGGTGTTGACGACCACCACGTCGGCGGCCTGCGCGCGCCGCCGGGCCTGTTCGGCGAAACACGGCTCGCCGAGCGGGCAGCGTTCGGCGCCGGGGCACTCGTCGGAGCCGACGCTCACGGATCGCCAGGCGTTGTCGGTGGGAGTCCAGTCGAGTTCGGCAGCGTCACCCGTCGCGCTGGAGCCTGCCCAATCGGCGAGTTGCTTGATCTCGGCCTGCGTGACGACCGCCATGTTGTCGAGTTCGAGTTGCCCCTGGTCGGGGTTCGCCATCTCCCGCAGTCGCTGCAGACAGACGTAGTTGCTGCGACCCTTGAGGATGGCCCAGTCGAAATCGATGCCGAGGTGTTCGGCGAGGAACGGCAGATCCTTGTTCGCCAACTGATCCTGGAGTGCCTTGGTGGCCGTGGCGACGACGACCGATGAGCCGGATGTGAGCGCCGGCACGAGATACGCAAGGGTCTTGCCCGTCCCGGTCCCGGCCTGTACGACGAGGTGCCGCCTGGTCGTGATCGCCTGCTCGACGAGCGCCGCCATCTCGTGCTGGCCGGTGCGCTGTTCGCTCGCGTCGAGCGCTGCGGTGACCGTCGAAAGCGCAGCGAGTGTGGGCTGGTGGTCGATGTCGGTGTGGGGCTCGCTCATCGAGCGGGAACCAGATCGAGCGCCGCATCGAGTTCGGCAGCGTCGAAATCGGGCCATGGCGCATCGGTGAAGTAGATGGCCGCCCCGGCCGCCTGCCACAGCAGGAAGTTGGACACGCGTCGCTCGCCGCTGGTGCGGACGAGGACGTCGACCGGTGGCAGGTCGGGCAGGTACAGGTGTCGTGAGATCGACTCCGTCGTGACACCGTCGGGATCCTGCCGGGCACTCTCGACCGCACTGACGAGTTCCGACCGGCCGCCGTAGTCGAATGCGACGGTCAGGGTCATGCCGGTGTTCGGGGCCGTGTCGCTGATCGCCTTGCGGATGGCCCGCTGGACGTAGCGGGGCGTCCGCGCCTCGCGCGAGTCGAACGGTCGGCCGATCCACTGGATGCGTACGTTGAGCTCGTTGAGTTCGGCGACGCGTCCGAACAGCTTCTCGTGCAGTCCGAGGATGTGACGCACCTCGGGTCGGGGACGCCGCCAGTTCTCGGTGGAGAAGCCGAACACCGTCAGGTAGCCGATGTCACGCTGCACCGCCACGCGCACGAGGCGGGCCAGGTTCTCCTCACCCTCGGTGTGGCCGTCGGTGCGAGGAAGTCCGCGACGCCCTGCCCAGCGGCCGTTGCCGTCCATGATGCACGCCACGTGGAGTCCAGGACGATCGAGCTCCCGGTGATGGAGCCCCGGTTGCCCCGAGGCGAGGGGATCGGTGGGCTCCGGGGGATCGGCTGGCACGAGGGTGGAGGGTAGTCCCGAACGAATCCACTCGGGGGCACCATCGACTGCTTCCGGCGTGGAATGATGGTGGCGTGCCGATGACCTCTTCCACCGCAGACGCCAAGCGCGGCACCCACCTCGACACGCTGTCCGAAGCCGATTCGACGCAGCAGTTCCTCCGTCACGTGATGGTGGTCGGCGGGACCCTCGGGGACTGGGACGACCTCGGCGTCAAGCGATGGGACGAGCGCGTCAGCGAACTCGGCGCGGTCGCCGCCAACGCCGGGGCGACCTTCCTGACGCTGCGCGCGTTCGAGCCCGGCAGTCGCCCGAGCGACAGCACCGGTTGGGAGCGCATGGTCGATGGTTGTCACGTGATCATCGACCCGTGCGGTGACGGTCGCGCACGGTTCGCTCAGGCGATGGCCGACCTCCCCGCCGACGAGCCGGTGAACGAGGCGACCGTGTCCGAGATGCTGTACGCACCCGCCGACTGCGAGCCCGACCTGATCGTGGTCCTCGGTGAGCCGACTCGCCTCCCACCGTCGCTCGTGTGGGAGCTCGCATATGGAGAGCTCGTCTTTCGTCCGATGGAATGGAGCGAGCTCACCAAAGACCATCTCGTCGAGGCGATTGCCGACTTCGCGCAACGTGAACGCCGATTCGGCGGGCTCGAAGAATCCGACGAGTCGGTCGGTTGAGCGGCCTCTATCACGACGTCGGGGTCGTGCTGCGCACGTACAAACTGCGTGAATCCGACAAGATCGTCGTGATCCACACTCGGGAGAACGGCAAGGTGCGTGCGGTCGCCAAGGGTGTTCGCAAGACGCGGTCGCGCTTCGGTGCGCGACTCGAGCCGATGAGCCACGTCGAGTTGTTGCTGTACCGGGGCCGGGAACTCGACATCGTGAGCCAGGCCGAGGCCGTCGAGCCGTTGTCGCCGATGCTGTCGTCGCTCGACCGGGCATCGCAGGGCCTCGCCGCACTCGAAGCGGTCGATCAGTTGTCCTTGGAGCGTGAGGCCAACCCGCAGCTCTACAAGATGCTCGTCGGCGTGCTGCGCACGATCGCTGCGAAGCCTTCGCCCCTGAATGTCCCGGCGTTCTACTGGAAGCTGCTCGCTCGCGAGGGGTTCCATCCGCAATTGGACAGGTGCGTACGCTGCCGCGGTTCGGAGCCCGACGTGTCGCTGGTCGCCTTCGACCTCAACGAGGGTGGCGTCCTGTGTCGCTCGTGCCGGTCCGGGCGAGCGATGAGTCCGGCCGCGCTCGGCCTGCTCCGGGACATCCTCGGGGGGCGCCTCCAGCACGCACTCGACCAGGACGAATCACCGGCCACCCACGAGGTGTCGACACTCGCCACCAAGGCGTTGGAGTTCCAGATCGAACGGCGGTTGCGAGCCGTCGCAATGTTCGAAGCCCACTGAGTCCTCCGGGCCTCGCACGTGACGATCTGATGACGCGGGAACCGTCGCCGCGCGGTCGGCGTCCAAGACCACATGAAACGCAGCAACGTGAACAAGACAGTGGCGGCCGTCGTGGCCGTGGGGACACTTCTGGCCGCTTGCGGCTCGGACGACGATTCGTCGGACGGCACAACCGCAGAGCTGGACTCGGGCCGGAGCGGAGACGGGGCAGAGGGCGGAGGCGACGCCGAAGGCGAGTTCTCGCAGGACGAACCTGCCAGCACCGAAGCCGTGGAGGAGGCATCGCCCGACGCCGAGGAATCCGGGGACCAGGCGGCCGACGACCGGGCGAGTGGGGAGTTGGACTCCGGAAACGAGCAATCCGCACCGGCCGTCGACGTGGAGGACGAGTTCGACGAGTCGGCTGCCGATCAGGGTGGCGGCCTTTTCGAGGATGAACCGCCGGCGGACTCCGAAGGCCGCTTCGACGACAACCGTTTCGAGGATTACGGCTACCGCGACTTCGTGGCCGCAGCCGATGACCCGCTGTCGACGTTTGCACTCGACGTCGACACGGGTTCGTACTCGGTCGGTCGTCGGTTCCTCGACGAGGGGGCCCTTCCGCCGCGGGAATCGGTGCGACCCGAGGAATACGTCAACGCCTTCGAGTACGACTACGACGCTCCACGCGACGGTCTCGACATCTCGGTCGACGGGGGTCCGTCGCCGTTCAACGACGACAACGTGCTCGTCCGGGTCGGAGTCCAGGGCGAGATCGTCGCCGACGAGGATCGTGGCGACGCGGCCCTCACGTTCGTGATCGACACGTCGGGCTCGATGGACCGCGACGATCGACTCGGGCTGGTCAAGGAATCGTTGACGCTGCTGGTCGACGAACTCGACGACGACGACACCGTGGCGATCGTGACCTACAGCGACTCGTCGGGCATCGTGCTCGACCCGACGCCGGTACGGGACCGCGATCGGATCATCGACGCGATCGACGAACTGGGTCCCGGCGGCTCGACGAATCTCGAGTCGGGCCTGCGCGAGGGGTATGCCCTTGCTCGCGAGGCGTTCGACGAGGGTGGCATCAACCGGGTCGTGCTCGCATCCGACGGCGTCGCCAACGCCGGCGTCACCGATCCCGACCGGCTCGCCGCGATGATCCGTGAGGACGCGGACAACGGGATCGATCTGGTCACGGTCGGTTTCGGCATGGGCAACTTCAACGACGTGACGATGGAACAGCTCGCCGACAAGGGCGACGGCTTCTACGCGTACGTCGACACCATCGACGAGGCCGAGAAGCTGTTCGAGGAGGATCTCACGTCGACGCTGTTGACGATCGCCAAGGACGCCAAGATCCAGGTCGAGTTCGATGACGAGTTCGTCGAGGCGTACCGTCTGATCGGCTTCGAGAACCGGGGCGTGCGGGACAGCGATTTCCGTGATGATTCGGTCGATGCGGGCGAACTCGGTGCGGGCCATCAGGTGACCGCGATCTACGAACTCGAACTCGCCGCGGGAGTCGACCTCGACGATCGGGCCGAGCTGGGTGTGGTCGCACTGCGCTGGGAGGATCCGGACTCGGGCGACGTGAGCGAGATCGACGAGGACATCGACCTGCGTGACATCGAACCCCGCTGGAGCGACACCCCAGACGACTTCCAGCTCGCCACGGTGGTGGTGACGTTCGCCGAGAAACTGCGGGACAACCCGTACGCCGACGATGTGGACATCGACAACCTCGCCGAGGAGGCGCAGCGGCTGGCCGACGACGACGACACGACCGAGGTCGCCGAGTTGGCCGATCTGATCGAGCGAGCCGCCGACCTCAGCTGATCCCGCCCCCTGCCACCCCAGCTGCGATGAGAGATGAGCGCACCTGTTGCGGCCAGGTCTCATCGCAGAGGGAGGGGCACATCGCCAGGGGGCGGCCGGGGAGGAACGGGTGGGTCCAGGTAGCGTGCGGTTGCCGACTCCCTCCTCGATTCACCTGAGATCAAGGAGGAAACCCATGGCTGAACTCGGTCATCGGGCCCAGAGACGACTTGCGGATCAGCACGGCGCGGCATCCATTCCCGACCTGCTCGAATCCGGGATGAGCCGCTGGGAGATCGGCGACGTCGTTCGGCGCGGCGGACTCGTGCAGGTGTTGCCCGGCGCATATCGGACGCCGACGGTCCACGAGACCGTACTGGTGCGCTGTGTCGCGGTGTCCAGAGCCCGGCCCGAGACGGTGATCTGTGGACCGACGGCGGCGCTGTTGCGTGGGGTGCGCCGCGTTGCCGGCGACCGCTCGGTCCACGTCCTGGCACCACCGGCGAGCAACCCGTCGGTGACCCCGTGGCTCGTTCCGTTCCGAACCGCCTCCTGGAGTGATTCCGACGTCGAGGAGCGCTCGGACGGGATTCGGCTCCTGCGCTATCCGCGCCTCGCGCTCGATCTGGCCCGGTTCGTCTGTGACACCGATCTGCTGTCCGTCATCGAGCAGTGCATGCACGACGGACGATGTGATGACGCAACGATGCGCAGCGTTGCGGTCGAATGGTGCACGCCGCAACGCGGTTGGGTCAAGCGATACCTGCGGGCGCTGGACCGCCGTGTTCCCGGCCCTGCCGCGGAGTCGCACGTCGAGGCAGTCATCGGCGATCGTTTGTCCGCAGCTGGTCTCCACGGTCTGGTTCGTCAGCACTGGATCCGTCCGCCTGGTCACCGACGCATCAGGTTCGACCTTGCCGTACCCGAGATTCGTTGGGCCGTCGAGGTGGATGGCTTTCCAACCCATCGAGAGACCGACGGAGCCCGGGCTGATCGAGAGCGGGACAACGCCGCGGCCGCAGCTGGTTGGCTCGTGCGCAGGATCGGTCCCGGCGAACTCGGCAGTCGCCTCGATGCCACCATCGAGTTCCTGTGCGCCGACGCATCGGCGCGCCGCACGCAACTCGAACGGACCCACCGATGAGAGATGAGCGCACCTGCTGCGCTCATCTCTCATCGCAGCAGCGATGGGGCGGCGGGTCTGGTCGAGCCGGGGGCGCCGTAGCCTGAGGCGCCGTATGGCCGCAACCGACCTCGAACAGATCGTGTCCCTCTGCAAGCGCCGGGGGTTCGTGTACCAGTCCGCCGAGATCTACGGCGGGTTCCGCTCGACGTACGACTACGGCCCATTGGGCTCGCTCCTGCTGCGCAATGTCAAGGAAGCGTGGCTGCGCTCGATGGTGCAGCAGCGCGACGACGTGCTCCTCATCGATGCGGCCGTCCTCAGCCCGCCGCAGGTCTGGCAGGCATCGGGGCACCTCACGAACTTCTCCGATCCGCTGGTCGACTGCACGAACTGCAAGAACCGGTTCCGCCTCGACAAACTCGACGATCCTGACACGTGCCCGAACTGCGGCGAGAAGAACCGCTTCACGGAGGCCCGTGAGTTCAACCTGATGTTCAAGACCCAGGCGGGTCCGGTCGAGGGGACCGGTGCCGACGCCTATCTGCGCCCCGAGACCGCGCAGGGAATGTTCACCAACTTCGCGCACGTACTCCAGACGTCGCGCAAGAAGCCCCCGTTCGGAATCGCGCAGATCGGCAAGTCGTTCAGGAACGAGATCACCCCGCAGAACTGGATCTTCCGCACCCGTGAATTCGACCAGATGGAGCTGGAGTTCTTCGTGCCGCCGGACGAATCGGAGGAGTGGTACGAGTACTGGTGCACCGAACGCCTGAACTGGTACATGGAGCTACGGCATTCCCGAGGACATGCTGATGCTGCGCCCCCACGACGACGACGAACTCTCGCATTATTCGACCGGCACGTCCGACGTGGAGTTCAAGTTCCCGTGGGGGTTCGACGAGCTCGAGGGCATCGCCCAGCGCACGGATTTCGATCTGAAAGCGCATGCTGCGGTGTCGGGGGAACGACTCGACTACTTCGACCCGCAGACGAACGAGCGGTACGTACCGTACGTGGTCGAACCCGCCGCCGGTGCCACCCGAACGATGGCTGCATTCCTGCTGGCCGCGTACGACGAGGACGAGGTGAACGGCGAGAGTCGGACCTTGCTCCGGCTCCATCCGCGCCTCGCCCCGTACACGATCGCCGTGCTGCCATTGAGCAAGAAGGACACGTTGACCCCGCTCGCGCACGAGGTGCGCAAGCTGCTGGCCGATCGCTACATGGTCGACTACGACGAGACGCAGAACATCGGCAAGCGGTACCGGCGCCAGGACGAGATCGGAACGCCGCTCGCAGTGACGGTCGACTTCGACTCGCTCGACGACAACGCCGTCACCGTGCGTGACCGCGACACGACCGAGCAGGTCCGTGTGCCGATCGACGAACTGCTCATGACCGTCAGCGAGCGACTCGGATTCTGATCCTCCCGAAACGCTGAGCCGTTGCGGGTGTCCGACACCCGGCGTTGTAGGTTGCGGGGATGAGCAAGGTTGTCGTCATCGCCAAGATCACCGCCCTCGAAGGAAAGCGCGACGAACTCGTCGCTGCGATGGGCCCCATGATCGACCATGTCGAGGCCAATGAGCCCGACACCCTCACGTACATTCTGAACGAGGACGCCGCGGACGAGAACGTGCTCTGGATGTACGAGGAGTACACGAGCAACGAAGCGCTGGCCGCGCACAGCTCGAGCGAGGCGATGAAGGAGATGGGCATGGCACTGCGCCCGCTCGCCGGGGCCCGCCCCGAGATCACCCTGCTGAATCCGGTCCGCGGCAAGGGTCTGTGACCTCGACCTACCTCGACGCGATCCTCGACGCCCATCGGTCGGCGGCCGCCGCCGACACGCGCCCGGTCGATCAGTTGATGGTCGCGGCGCACGACATGCCACCAACGCGGGGGTTTCGCAACGCGCTCGCCCGGTCGGAGCGACTCGGCGTGATCTCGGAGATCAAACGCCGTTCGCCGTCGAAGGGCGACCTCCAACGCCGACCTCGACCCGGCCGACATGGCCCGCACCTACGAGCGCGGGGGAGCGAGCTGTCTGTCGGTGCTCACCGACACGCCGCACTTCGGTGGTTCGGTCGAGCGATCTGCAGATGGCCTGGCAGGCGTGCTCGCTGCCGGTGCTGCGCAAGGACTTCACCGTCGAGTGCGCTGAACGTGGTCGACGCCCGCCTGATGGGCGCCGACTGTGTGTTGCTGATCGCCGCCGCGCTCGACCGAGCGGAGTTGGTCGACTTCCATCAGCTGGCAACCGAGATCGGGCTCGACGTACTGGTCGAGATCCACGACGAGGCCGAACTCGAACTCGCGCTCGCTGCGGACGCGACGCTGATCGGCGTCAACCAACGCGACCTCGTCACGTTTCAGGTCGATCACGAGCGCGCCGAACGCATGGCCGGGGTGATCCCCGATCACGCTGTCAAGGTCGCCGAATCCGGCGTCCGCGGCGGCGACGACGCCCGCCGGCTCGAGGCAGCCGGCTACGACGCCGTGCTCGTCGGCGAGACGCTCGTGACCAGCGCGGACCCGGCCGCCGTGATCGCCGACTTGATCGGCTAACCCGCCGACCGCTTCGCCCGCTCCCGCTTGGTCATGGTCACGAGGAACCGTTGGTAGAGGCCGGCGGGGAGTCGCGACACGAGGTCGAACACGAAGGCGTCCGGACCGATCAACGCTCGGCGGCGGTTGCGTTCGACCGCCTTCAGGATCTGCTGCGCGGCCTTGTCAGGCGTGGTGCTCGGCGAGACGATCGAAGTCGGCGGCGAGCTCGTCGGGGTCGGCCCCACCGACGAGCATCGACTCGTCGGTGCGTGCGTTGCGGGCGATGTTGGTCTTGATTCCACCGGGGTGGATGGTGGTCGACGAGACCCCGCACGGGTCGATCTCCAGCTCCATCCGGAGTGCATCGGTGAACCCGCGCACGCCGAACTTCGACGCGTTGTAGGCAGATTGCATCGGGATGCTGACCAACCCGAACACACTGGAGACGTTGACGATGTGTCCCTCGCCGCTCTCGCGCAGGTGCGGCAGGAAGGCCTGCGTTCCGTGCACGACGCCCCAGAAGTTGATGTCCATCAGCCACGCGAAGTCGTCGATCGACTGTGCCGCGGCGCTGGCTCCGAGCGCCACGCCGGCGTTGTTGATGATCAGGTTGACCTTCCCGTGGTCGGCGGCAACCGTGTCGGCCCAGGCGAAGACGGCGTCACGGTCCGCGACGTCGAGACGTGCCGGCCGCACGGTCACCCCGGCCCGCTCGCAGCGGAGCACCGTTTCGGCCAGGCCCTCCTCGTCGACGTCGCTCAATGAGAGATGACAACCACGGCGGGCGAGTTCCTCTGCGAGCGCCTGCCCGATGCCGGAGCCCGCTCCAGTGATTGCTGCGACCTGTGCCCTCGAAATCCTTCACCCGCTCGACGGTAGTGGCGATCGAGCGGTCGCAGTCGGTGCGAGTTGATCAGTTCGCTGCCTCGAGCGACCCCCGAGCGCCGACCACCGAGCTGAAACCCGGAGAACGTCAGCAGGTCACGAGCACGCTCAACCGGTCGTCTCCGGTGAGCGATTTGGACGCGCCGGCGGAGCTCAACGAGCCGACCCGGACGACGTTCGGTGTCGCCGAGTCTCGGGGTCGCCGCTGGGGTTGCGGCTGGCGTTCAACGCGCAGTCGTCGACCGACGTCGGAAAGGTGACATCGCAGAAGACCGAGTTCGCGGTCGGGAAGTCGCGCCTGTCGGCACGACGAGCTGGTCGCCGGTCGTGGTCGGGACCGTCCCGATCGACGGCTCACCGTTCAGTCCTTCCAGCGCTCCATGCCCTCGACGACGCGCTCGTTCAGCGTCTCGAGGAAGTTCACCCGAGCCCACTTCTTCTGTTCGCCGGCGATCAGGTTCCACGGCGCCAGTGTCGTGGTCGGTCATCGCGAACATGTCCTCGATCGCGTCGACGTACTGCGGCCACTTGTCACGGTTGCGCCAGTCCTCGTCGTTGAGCTTCCAGCTGCGCAACGGATCGTCGCGACGCGACTCGAAGCGCTTGAGTTGCTCGTCCTGGCTGACCTGCATCCAGAACTTGACGACGATCACGCCCTCCATGACGAGGCCGCGCTCGAACTGGACGATCTCGTCGTAGGCGCGCATCCACTCTTCGCGTGTGGCGAATTCCTCGACGCGCTCGACGAGCACACGGCCGTACCAGCTGCGGTCGAAGACGCACATGCCGCCCTGGCCCGGGACCTTCGTCCAGAACCGCCAGAGGAAGTGATGCCGCTTCTCGCGCGAGTCGGGCTTCGCTGTAGGAGTACACGGAGAAGTGCCGTGGATCGAGCCGCTCGACCGTCCGCCGGATCGCGCCGCCCTTGCCGCCGGCGTCCGACGCCTTCGACGACGATCAGCAGGCCCGGGACCGATCTCGCCGCCGTTGGTCTCGCCGCCGAGTTCGAGCCGGAGCTCGAGGAACTCGCTGCTGCGCAGCGACGCAGCCGTTCCTCGTACTCGTCCTGATCCGAGTCGGCAGTGTCAGATCGATTTCGTCGAGGCGTCCCATCGCTCCCGACCATAGATCCGCGCACCGCGACTGTCTCGAGCATCGGGCGAGATACGGTCGACGCGCACCATGTTCGTGAAGATCTGCGGCATCACCAACGAAGACGACGCCTTGCTTGCGGTGGCGATGGGCGCCGACGCCGTCGGCTTCATCTTCGCGCCGTCGACACGCCAGGTCGCGCCGCAGAGGGCGTACGACATCACCCGTCGGCTGCCGCCCGAGATCCTCACCGTCGGGGTGTTCCGCGACGAACTGCCCGACGCGGGTCGTCGAGATCGCACACAAGGCCGGTGTCAAGGCGGTTCAGCTCCACGGCCGCGAGACCCCCGAGCAGTGCAAGGAGGTCGCCGGGCACTTCCGCTGGGTGATCAAGGCGTTCGCGGCCGGCGACGAGAACCTGCCCAAGGCCGATCAGTACGGCACCGACATGATCCTGCATGGATGCCCCGAACCCGGCTCGGGCAAGGTCTTCGACTGGAACCTCGCTGGCGACGCGCCCTCGCAGCTCAAGCTGATCCTGGCCGGCGGGCTCGACCCCGGCAACGTCGCCGCAGCGATCACCGAGGTGCGAACCATGGGGCGTCGACGTCGCGAGCGGCGTCGAGCGCGAGCCGGGCAAGAAGGATCCGATCGCCGTGATGCGCTTCATCGAGAACGCCAAGGCCGCACGCGCCGGAGCAGTACCTCGGCGACGACGAAGGCCCGTACAACTGGGACTTCGAATAGACCGGACCGACGGCTGGCGTACCCTCGGGCGGCGATGACGGACACGCTGAGTGCACCTCCCGACGCGACCGGCCGCTTCGGCGAGTTCGGCGGCCGATTCGTTCCCGAAACCCTCGTGCCGGCCTGCCAGGAACTCGAAGCCGCGTTCGACGATGCGTGGGCCGATCCGGAGTTCCGTACCGAGCTGACCCGAGTCCACACGCAGTACTCGGGGCGGCCGTCGATCATGACCGAGTGCCACAACCTCGGCGAGCGGCTCGGGATCCGGCTGATCCTCAAGCGCGAGGACCTCAACCACACCGGGTCGCACAAGATCAACAACGTGATCGGCCAGACGCTGCTCGCCAAGCGCATGGGCAAGAAGCGCATCGTCGCCGACACCGGCGCCGGCCAGCACGGCGTGGCGAGCGCCACCGCCGCGGCACTGATGGGACTCGAGTGCAAGGTGTACATGGGAGCGGTCGACGTCGAACGCCAGGCGCTCAACGTCTTCCGGATGAAGCTGCTCGGCGCCGAGGTCGAATCGGTCCAGTCCGGCAGCCGCACGCTGAAGGACGCCGTGAACGAGGCGATGCGGCACTGGGTCGCCAACGTCACCGACACCCACTTCTGTCTCGGCTCGGTCGTCGGACCGCACCCGTATCCGTTCATGGTCCGCCAGTTCCAGTCGATCATCGGCGACGAGGCCCACGAGCAGATCCACGACGATGATCGGCTGCGATGCCCGACGTCGTCGTCGCGTGCGTCGGCGGCGGGTCGAACGCGATGGGCATCTTCTCCGGATTCGTCGACGAGTCCGGCGTCCGCCTCGTCGGCGTCGAGCCGGCCGGGGGCGCGGCGGTCGGCCGCGGCACGCCCGGCGTGGTCCACGGTATCGCGCAGCTATCTGATGCAGGACGAGGTCGGCCAGGTCGAAGAGGCGCTGTCGATCTCCGCCGGCCTCGACTATCCGGGCGTCGGCCCCGAACACTCGTACCTGGCCGCCGATCGGACGCGCCGAGTATCCGAACGTCACCGACGCCGAGGTGATCGAGGGGTTCCGGCTGCTGTCGGAGACCGAGGGCATCATCCCGGCGCTCGAGTGCGCCCACGCGGTGGCCTGGATCAGTCGCGAGCGCCCCGAAGATGCAGGGCCAGACGGTGCTGATGAACCTGTCGGGCCGCGGCGACAAGGACGTCGCCCAGATGATGGACATCCTGGAAGACCGGCTCTGATGGGGCGGATGGAGAGTCGAGTTCCGGGCCGAAGCGCGAGCCGGGCCGCAAGCTGCTCGTGCCGTACATCACCGGCGGCTATCCCGGGCTGGCAGGACGCAATCCGTGCGTGCGCCGCCAACGGCGCCGACGCCGTCGAGATCGGCATCCCGTTCTCCGATCCCGTGATGGACGGCCCGGTCATCCAACAGGCGATCGCAGGCGGCGCTCGACGCCGGGGTCACGCCGGCGGCGATTCTCGACGAGGTGCCGTCGACTCGACGTCGACATCCCGCTCGCGGTGATGACGTACTACAACCTCGTCCACCATCCGGGCCCCGAGCGGTTCGCCGCAAACCTGGAGCGGGCGGGCATCTCGCGGCGATCCTGCCCGACCTGCCGCTCGAGGAGTCCGGGCCGTGGTGCGAAGCCGCCGACGCCCACGGCATCGAGACGATCATGCTGGCCGCGCCGACCGCGCCCGACGAGCGACTGCCGCGCGTCGCCGCGCGTGCCCGCGGCTTCCTGTACTCGGTCGGGTTGCTCGGCGTGACCGGCGAGCGGTCGTCGCTGGCCGAGACGGCGACCGACCTCGCCGGCGCGCCTCAAGGCGATCACCGACGTGCCCGTGCTCGTCGGCGTCGGCGTGTCGAACGCCGAGCAGGCGTACCAGGCGACGCGCGTCGCCGACGGCGTGATCCAGGGAGCGAGCATGGTGCGGCGGCTGATGGAGTCGGGCCCCGACGCCGTCGGCGACTACGTCGCCGAAGTCCGCGCCGCGATCGACGCCGACTGGACCACGACCGCATCGGAGTCGAGGGTCGTCGTTCGAGCAACCCCGCTCGAGCTGACAATCGTGCATGCTCGACCACCTGTCCATCCAGTGCGCCGACGTCGAGGCGAGCGCCGCCTTCTACGACAGTGTCCTCGCAACCATCGGCGGGACCCGGATCATGGACTTCGGTGAGGTGATCGGCTACGGCGTCCCCCCGATGCCGGACTTCTGGCTCGGGAAACAAACGACCGGGGACGGCTTCCGCGAGTCGCACATCGCGTTCTCTGCCCCGGACCGGGCGACCGTGCGTGCGTTCGTCGAAGCAGCGGTCGCCGCGGGAGCTGAGGTGCTGCATGCGCCCCGCGTCTGGCCCGAGTACCACCCGAACTACTACGGCGGTTTCGTGCGAGACCCGGACGGCAACAACGTCGAAGCGGTCTGCCACACCCCCGAGTAGCGGTCCGCGGGTGCCACCGGCACGATGGAGCAGCCGCTCCTCGGCGGCGGACGGCCGTCGTCTGGCAGACTGCCCGCGTGTACGACTTCGTCATCGTCGGCGGCGGCTCCGCCGGCTGTGCCCTCGCCAATCGCCTGAGTGCCGACCCGTCCAACCGGGTCCTGCTCATCGAGGCCGGGCGCCGCGACTGGAAGTGGGACGTGTTCATCCACATGCCCGCTGCGCTGGCGTTTCCGATCGGGAGCCGGTTCTACGACTGGAAGTACGAGTCCGAGCCCGAACCGTTCATGGACGGCCGACGGGTGTACCACGCCCGGGGCAAGGTGCTCGGCGGTTCGTCGAGCATCAACGGGATGATCTTCCAGCGCGGCAACCCGATGGACTACGACAAGTGGGGAGCGTTGCCGGGCCTCGAGCACTGGGACTGGGCGCACTGCCTGCCGTACTTCAAGCGGATGGAGACCTGCCTCGCCGGCGCCGACGAGTGGCGCAACGACGACGGACCGCTGAAGCTCGAACGCGGCCCCGCCGACATCGCCGCTGTTCGACGCGTGGCTCGAAGCCGGCGTCGCAGGCCGGATTCAACCGCACCGACGACGTCAACGGGTACCGCCAGGAGGGCTTCGCCGCGTTCGACAAGAACGTGTACCGCGGCCGTCGGCTGAGCGCGGCGCGCGCCTATCTGCATCCGGTGCTCGATCGCCCGAACCTCGACCTGATGACCAGCACGCACGTCAACCGGGTGCTCTTCGACGGCAACCGAGCCGTCGGCGTCGAGATCGCGACAGGGCCGCGGCGTCGAGACGATCTCCGGCCGGCGAGGTCGTCCTGTGCGGCGGAGCGTTCAACAGCCCGCAGCTGCTGCAGCTGTCGGGCGTCGGCGACCCTGAACATCTCCGGTCGCTCGGGATCGATGTGGTGGCCGAGGTGCCCGGGTGTCGGGGAGAACCTGCAGGACCACCTCGAGGTGTACATCCAGTACGAGTCGAAGCAGCCGGTGTCGATCCAGCCGCACCTGGCGCACTGGAAGAAGCCGTGGATCGGTCTGCAGTGGTTGTTCCGCAAGGGTCCGGGGCGTCGAATCACTTCGAGGCCGGTGCGTTCGTCAAGAGCAACCCGAACGAGTCGTACCCGAACCTGATGTTCCACTTCCTGCCGATCGCGATTCGCTACGACGGCTCGTCGCCGCGACGGCCCGACGGCAGCAAGCGAAGATCGAGCACGGCTATCAGGTGCACGTCGGGCCGATGTACTCCGATGCCCGCGGCACGGTGAAGATCACGTCGACCGATCCCCGCACAGCATCCTGCGGTCCAGTTCAACTACCTGTCGACCGAGCAGGATCGCCGCGAGTGGATCGAGGCCGTGCGCACGGCGCGCAAGATCCTCACGCAGCCGGCGTTCGAGCCGTTCAACGCCGGTGAGATCTCACCCGGACCGGCGGTCGAGACCGACGAGGAGATCATGGACTGGGTGGCCAGCGACTCCGAGACGGCGCTGCACCCGTCGTGCACGACGCGGATCGGTGCGCAGAGCGATCCGATGGCCGTGCTCGACCCCGAGTCGATGCAGGTCTGCGGCACCGAGGGGCTGCGCGTGGTCGACGCCGGGCTGCATGCCCAACGTCAGCAACGGCAACACCTACGCGCCGACGATGATGATCGCCGAGAAGGCCGCCGACCTGATCCTCGGCAACACGCCGCTCCCGCCCGACCACACCGAGGTCTACCGCGGCGCGGTCGTCGACGGCGGCCGCCGATGACGCGTCACGCGACGGGTCTGACCCATCGCGTACGCGTGACGTGACGGGTCAGACCCGTTACGTGACGCGGCCGAACATCTTGCTGATCATGGCGGACCAGCTCGCGGCGCCGTTCCTGTCGATGCACGGCGGGCCGGCGATCACGCCGAACATCGACCGGCTGGCCGCGCGAGGGCGTGACGTTCACGTCGGCGTACTCGAACAGCCCGCTGTGCGCTCCGGCACGCTTCGCCATGATGAGCGGCCAGCTCAACTCGAAGATCGGCGCCTACGACAACGCCTCGGAGTTCCCGGCGAGCGTCCCGACGTTCGCCCACCACCTGCGTGCCGCCGGCTATCAGACGTCGCTCGTCGGCAAGATGCACTTCGTCGGCCCCGACCAACTCCACGGCTACGAGGAGCGCCTGACCACCGACATCTATCCGGCCGACTTCGGCTGGACCCCGAACTGGGGCGACCCCGACGGACGCTTCGACTGGTGGTTCCACAACATGGACTCGGTCGTCCACGCCGGGATCGCCGACGTGTCGAACCAACTCGACTACGACGACGACGTCGCGCATCACGCGATCCGCAAGCTGCGCGACCTCGCCCGCACCACCGACGACCGGCCGTGGATGATGACGGCGTCGTTCACCCACCCGCACGACCCGTACGTCGCCCGCCAGGAGTTCTGGGACCTGTACGACCACGACGCGATTCCGCTGCCGACGATCGGCGCGATGCCCGACGACGAGCACGACCCGCACTCGCGTCGACTGCGCCATGTCATCGCCGCCGACGTCACCGAGGTCACCGACGAACAGATCCGCACCGCCCGCCACGCGTACCTCGCGAACATCAGCTACGTCGATCACCACGTCGGCGAGCTGCTCGACGTGCTCGAACGCCACGGCATGGCCGACGACACCGTCGTGATCTTCACCGCCGACCACGGCGACATGCTCGGCGAGCGTGGGCTCTGGTACAAGATGAGCTACTTCGAGCACGCCTGTCGGATCCCGCTGATCGTGCGCGCGCCCGGCGGCTCGCGGCGGGTCCACGATCGACGCCGCACGTCGGGCTGCTCGACATCGCGCCGACACTGCTCGACATCGCCGGAATCGACGTGCCGCCGATCATGGACGGGGCGAGCCGTGCTTGCCGTTGATCGACGCTCCGGCGGATCCGGAGCGAACCGTGGTCGGCGAGTACCTCGGCGAGGGAGCCGTCGCACCGATCTTCATGATCCGTCGCGGACCGTGGAAGTTCGTCTGGTCGCAGCCCGACGGCGCACAGCTGTTCGACCTCGACGACCGACCCCCACGAGTTGACCGAATCTCGTCGGCGACGCCGACCTCACCGACGTCGTCGCCGATTTCACCACCGAGGTGCTGCGGCGATGGGATCCCGCGCACATCGACGCCGACGTGCGCGCGAGCCAGCAGGCCCGCGTCGTCGTCGACCGAGCGATGCGTCAGGGTCGCTTCGCCGCGTGGGACTTCCAGCCGACGACCGACGCGACGAATCAGTACATGCGCAACCACCTCGACCTCAACGAGGTCGAGGCCGGCCGCCGCGCCTGACGACTCGCCGCGAGGCCACGGCGGTGAGCGAACCCTCACTGCGACGGTGGTTCGCTCACCGCAGTTCGAGGGTGTCGACGCCGAATGCGGCAACGCGTGATCCGACGAGATGTCCTTTGGCGGCCGCAGCCTCGAGGTCGGCTGGTTTCGACCGCCGGACATCGAGGTCCCGGGCGAGATACACCGCCGCGCCGTGTTCGACCGCGATCTCCCGAAAGGTGACGCCGTCGTGGGTGCCGGTCGCCACGAACCGGTCGTCGACATGCAGGTCGAACGCGAAGTCGTCGAGCACGAGTGCGATCGAGCTGGGCGCTGCGTCGAGGGTGGCCGGGTAGGACATCACCGGGCCGAAGCGGCGAGCGACGTCGGTCCACGGGGCACCGCGATCTTCTCCCGCCGACTCGAACGATTCGACCGGAATGACGATCTCGGCACGCCGGTCGACGCCGGAGCCGACGATCGATGTCCGGTGCTGCTCCCGCTGCTGCTTCGATCGAGCCAACGCGAGTGTCAGCTCGCCGACTTCTGGCGGATGATGTTGAGCGCCGAGCCCGCCTGGAACCACTCGACCTGCTCGGGGCTGAACGTGTGGTTGCACTCGAAGTCGATCGTCGAGCCGTCGGGCTTGGTGATCCGACACGTGACCGTCTCGCCCGGAACCGGCGGGAGGTCGATGACGCTGATGCGGTCGTCTTCGTCGATCTTGTCGTAGTCGGCCGGGTCGGCGAACGTGAGCGGCACCATGCCCTGCTTCTTCAGGTTGGTCTCGTGGATGCGGGCGAAGCTGCGGGCGATCGCGACGAGGCCGAAGCGGAAGCGGGGCTCCATCGCGGCGTGCTCGCGGCTCGAGCCCTCACCCATGTTCTCGTCGCCGATCACGACCCACGGCTGGTCGGCCTCGTGGTACGCCTTGGCGATGTCGGGGAACTTCTCGGTCTCACCGGTCAGCTGGTTCTTGCCGTAGCCGACCTCGTAGCCGTCGTAGGCGTTGACCGCACCGAGGTAGAGGTTGCCCGAGATGTTCTCGAGGTGACCGCGGTACTTCAGCCACGGGCCGGCCATCGAGATGTGGTCGGTGGTGAACTTGCCCTGCGCCTTCACGAGCACCGGGCAGGTCGTTGTAGCGCTCGAGCGGCACCGGCTCGAACGGCTCGAGCAGCTGCAGCCGGTCGCTCGTCGGGCTGACAGCGATCGGCACGTCGTGGCCGTCGGCCGGGGGAGCGGTGAAGGTGTCCTCGCCGGGGTCGTAGCCGGCGTCGGGGAGCACCTGGCCGACCGGGGCGTCGAGGCTGACCTCGGTGCCGTCGGGGGCGGTGATCGTGTCGGTCGTCGGGTCGAAGTCGAGGCGGCCGGCCAGCGCGATCGCCATCACCGTGTCGGGCGAGGTGACGAACGCGAGCGTGTTGGCCGACCCGTCGTTGCGCTTCGGGAAGTTGCGGTTGAACGAGGTGACGATCGTGTTGGTCTCGTCGAGGATCAGCCTCCGGCCGGCTCCACTGGCCGATGCACGGGCCGCAGGCGTTGGCGAGCACGGTGGCGCCGATCGCTTCGAGGTCGGCGAGCAGACCGTCACGTTCGATGGTGGCTCGTGTCTGCTCGGACCCGGGCGTGATCATCAGGTCGATCTTCGCCGTCAAGCCCTTGGCGGCGGCCTGGCGAGCGATCGAGGCGGCGCGGGTGATGTCCTCGTAGGAGGAGTTGGTGCACGAACCGATGAGGGCAGCGGACGGCACGAGCGGCCAGCCGTTCTCGCGGGCGGCATCGCCGACACCGTCGCCGACCCGGTGTGCCAGGTCGGGGGTGTGCGGGCCGTTGATCAGCGGCTTGAGCTCGTCGAGGTCGATCTCGATGAGCTGGTCGTAGAGCGCACCGTCGTCGGGGCGGAGATGCTCGGCGACCTTGTCGGCGGCGTCGGCGATCGCTTCGCGTCCGGTCGCCTTGAGGTACTGGCCCATGTTGGTGTCGTAGCCGAACACCGACGTCGTGGCGCCGATCTCGGCGCCCATGTTGCAGATCGTGCGCCTTGCCGGTGGCCGAGATCGAGTCGGCGCCGGGGCCGTGGTACTCGACGATCGCTCCGGTGCCGCCCTTCACCGTGAGTTGGCGGGCAACTTCGAGGATGACGTCCTTCGGAGCGCTCCAGTCGGACAGCGTGCCGGTGAGCTTGACGCCGATGACCTTCGGCCACTTGACGTTCCAGGCGAAGCCGGTCATCACGTCGACCGCGTCGGCGCCGCCGACACCGATCGCCACCATGCCGAGACCGCCGGCGTTGGGGGTGTGGCTGTCGGTGCCGATCATCATGCCGCCCGGGAACGCGTAGTTCTCGAGGACGACCTGGTGGATGATGCCCGAGCCGGGCCCCCAGAAGCCGATGTTGTAGTTGGCGCTCACCGACTTGAGGAAGTCGTAGACCTCGGCGTTCGTGTCGACGGCGACGCCGAGGTCGATCTTCGCCCCGACCTTGGCCTGGATGAGGTGGTCGCAGTGCACGGTCGAGGGCACCGCCACCTCGGGGAGCCCGGCGGTCATGAACTGGAGCAGCGCCATCTGAGCGGTCGCGTCCTGCATCGCGACACGGTCGGGATGGAAGTCGGCGTAGCTCTCGCCCCGTTCCAGCTCCTGGTGCTCCGGGTCGTTGAGGTGGTTGACGAGGATCTTCTCGGTCAGCGTGAGCGGGCGCTGGAGGCGGTTGCGGGCGATCTCGACGTTGCCCGGAAGGGCGGCGTAGACCTGCTCGACGAGCTCGATGGGAGTGGTTGCACTGACGGTGGCCATGGAGCGAACCATAGCAGACAAGTTAGATACAAGTAAGGTGGAGGCGCAGGTGACAACCAGGAGGTCTCGAATCATGACCAACGCAGAACGTGCGGTGGGTGGGAATCGACCACGTGCAGGTGGCGATTCCGGTCGGCGGCAGAGGACCGCGGCGCGGGCCTTCTACGCCGACGTGCTCGGATCTCGACCGAAGTGCCCAAACCGCCCGTGATGGCGGCACGCGGCGGTGCCTGGTTCGAAGCCGGTGAGGTTCGGATCCACGTCGGAGCCGAGGACCCGTTCGTGCCGGCGCGCAAGGCGCACCCGGCGCTGACGATGCATGGCCTGGTCGACTTCGTTCGCGACGTCGGGACTCGACGCGACGTGGAACGACGAGATCGCAGGCGTGGTTCGATGCCACGTGTTCGACCCGTTCGGCAATCGGATCGAACTGATCGAGGCAGGAGCGAGCGACGCATGAGACACATCCGCTACCAGGAGATCGCCGACGAACTCCGGAGCCGTTACGCCGACGCCCCGGTCGGGTCGGTGCTGCCGTCCGAGTCGGAGATGTCGGCCGAATTCGGCGCGTCGCGGGTGACGATCCGTCGCGCCCTGGAGCTCGTCCGTGACGACGGGTTGATCGCCGCTCGCCAGGGTTTCGGCTGGTACGTGGCCGGCGAACCCGTCCGCCAATCGCTGGAGTCGTTGGGCACGATCGAGTCCCAGGTCGAGGGCGTCGGCAAGTTGTCGGAGCGCAAGATCGAGGAGTTCGCGTTCGAAGACGCTCCGGAACGCGTTCGCAGGATTCTCGACGTGGACCAGGTGCTCCGGGTCAAGCGCGTCAACCTCGCCGACGGCGAGCCGTTCGCGGTGGTCACCGTGTGGTGCCCGGCCGATCTGGGCGCGACGCTGTCGCGGCGCGACGTGGAGCGGCGCCCGTTCTATGAGCTCCTCGAGGTCGAGCTGCGCGGGGCGACACAGACGATCGGTGCCGACATCGCGTCGGCAGGCGATGCATCGCTCCTCGGTGTACCGGTCGGTGCGCCCCTGTTGCGGTGCCAGCGGGTGACCACCGATCAGGCCGGCCGGGCGTTGCTGTTGAGCGAGCACGTGTTCCCGGCGCACCGCACGGAGTTCGTGGTCGAGATCCCCCAGGCCGAGCCGAGCATGACACCGAGTGGTTTGCGCATCGTCCACTGACCGAGGTTCGATGTCGCCGTTGTGACCTGCGGAAGGGACCGAGGTCCCTGGCCGTCGGGGCGCGATGGCAGGATCGTTGAGTTGTGGTCGAGGTTCGATCACAGCGACGAAGGGTCGGGCGATGATTCGGAACGTGTGTGTGTTGGCCGCGATCGGACTGTTCGCGGCATCGTGCGGAGGGGGTTCAGACGGCAATCCGTTCGTTCCGGCGGATGACGGCACCGCTGTCGAGACGACTCCAGACGCGGACACCGCCGATTCGAGCGCGGAATCGGGAGCGCGTGTTGCGGGCTCGTTGGAAGAGGTTCGTTCGGCGATCGTGAGGATTGCTGGGACGGGGTCGTTCGCGGAGCGGGGTGGGGGTGGGCAGGCGAACGCTCCCGGTTCGGGGAGTGGGTTCATCATCGACGAGTCGGGTATTGCCGTGACGAACAATCATGTGGTCACCGGCGCGGAGTCGATCGAGGTGTATGTGGAAGACGATCCTGCGCCGCGGAACGCCCGGGTGTTGGGGGTGTCGGAGTGTTCGGATCTTGCGGTGATCGACATCGATGGTGAGGGGTTCGACTCGCTGGTATGGGCCGATGCGCCTGCGGCGGCCGGTAGTGAGGTCTTTGCGGTCGGATTTCCGTTGGGTGATGCGGCGTACGCCGTGCTCGACGGTGTGATCTCGAAAGACGAAGTGGCCGGTGCGGATTCGTGGGCGTCGGTGGATGCCGTGGTCGAACACACCGCCGACACGTCGCCCGGTATCTCGGGTGGGCCGCTCGTCACCCTGGACGGCACCGTCGTCGCCGTGAACTATGCGCAGAACGAGGCCGGGCAGTCCTTCGGCATCGGGCTCGATGTTGCGCAGTCGGTTGTCGCGACACTCTCGGAGGACATCGATTTCGAGAGTGTCGGTGTGAACGGTGAGGCCTTCGCCGATGGGTCGACGTCGGGGATCTGGGTGTACACGGTGAAGTCGGGTTCGCCGGCCGATGTTGCCGGTGTGCAGCCGGGTGACGTCCTGTCGTCGATGGAGGGGATGCCGTTGGCCGCCGACGGAACGATGGCGGAGTACTGCGATGTGTTGCGGAGCCACGTGGCGGGCGATGTGCTCAGCATCGAGGTGGATCGGGCCGAGACCGGCGAGGTGCTGGAGGGTGAACTCAATGGCCGCGAACTCACCGTGGTCGCTGCTGCGGTCCCTGACGAGCCGGAACCGACAGACGAAGCGGCTCCACCCGAAGAACCAGCTCCACCCGAAGAACCAGCTCCACCCGAAGAACCAGCTCCACCCGAAGAAGCAGCTCCACCCGAAGAAGCAGCTCCACCCGAAGACGGTGACGTGGCCAGCAGCCTTCCCCCGGGCACCCCGTACACCGAGTACGTCTCGATCACTGACGACTCGAACCAGATCGAGATGAGCGTGCCGGTCGAATGGAGCGACATCGATGGACGTCGGTGGGAGTCGGATCTTTCGACCGGCGTCGACGAGTTGATCGGCCCGGCACTGGCCGCCAGCCCCAACATCGGCGGCATCAACAACCAAGAGACCTGGGGAACCCCCGGAGTGTTCCTCGGTGCGTCGGCGTACATCGAGTGGATCCCCGAGCAGATCCTGGACTCCAAGAACTATGACGACGTCTGCACCCACGACGGGCGCCTCGTGTACGACGATGGCCTGTACACCGGGTGGTACGACCAGTACATCAACTGTGGTGCCGAGGGCAGCGAGTTCATGGTCGCCGTCGTTCAACCGTCTGACCGAATCTGGACGGCAATGTTGCAGATCACGCTGGTCACCGAGGCCGATCGGGCGGCCGCCACGAACATCATCGAGACGTTCATCATCCAGCCGCTCGCCGAGTGAGGTCCGGCTGCCGCCGACTCGGTGACGGTCGCCGGGTCGTCGGGCTGACGGTGCCGTACGATCGCGGCATGCAGATGTGGGACACGTTCCGATCGGTCGCGCAGTTCGATTCGTTCGAATTCGATGCGACGACGCGACGGCTGAAGCGCGTCGCGTCCGTCGAGGACCTCCGCCGACTGGCCAAACGTCGCCTGCCCGCAGGCGTGTTCGACTACATCGACGGCGGTGCCGAGGACGAACGCACCCTTGGCACCAACTCGTCCGACTTCTCTCGACTCGAATTGCGCCCGAGGTCCTGCGCGACGTCGTCCGACCTCGACACGTCGACCTCGATCTTCGGGGTCCCGGCCTCGATGCCGGTGATCCTGTCGCCGACCGGTTTCACCCGGATCGCGCACTCCGAAGGCGAGCTCGCGGTCACCCGAGCGGCGGAGCGCGCCGGTGTCCCGTGGTCCCTTTCGACGATGGGGACTCGATCGATCGAGGAGTGTGCCGAGGCGAACCCGGAGGGGAGAAGTGGTTCCAGATCTACACCTGGAAGGACCGGGGCTTGGTCGAGGAGCTCGTCGGTCGTGCGAGGGCTGCCGGCTACGGCGCGGTCTGGCTGACGGTCGACACCGCTGTACTCGGGCGCCGCGAGCGCGACGTGCGCCGCGGGATGACCCTGCCGCCGAAGACTCGGACCCAAGACCCTGGTCGACGGTGCGCTGCACCCGTCGTGGACCTGGGATTTCCTCCGTGGCGGCCCGATCACGTTCGCGAACATCGTCGGCCGGCACGACGAAGACGGCTCCACGGCGATCTCGCTGGCCGATCATGTTGCGCGCCAATTCGACCAGGCGCTGTCGTGGGACGACATCGACTGGCTCCGTTCGATCTGGGACGGGCCGATCGTGCTGAAGGGCATTCAGACCGTGGCCGATGCCAAGCAGGCCGTGGCGGTCGGGGTGGAGGGCCTCGCGCTCGTCCAACCACGGTGGCCGCCAGCTCGACGACGCGCCGACGCCGGTCTCGTTGATCGAACCGGTCCGCGACGAGATCGGCGATCAGGCGACGATCATCTGCGACGGTGGAGTCCGTCGGGGGAGCGACATCGTCAAGGCCGTCGCCTTCGGTGCCGATGCGGTCTCGCTCGGACGGCCCTACTTCCTCGCGCTCGGCGCCGGCGGCGAGGCAGGTGTCGACTGGCTGCTCGACTTCCTGCGATCCGGTCTGGAGCGGACGATGGCGCTTACGGGTTGTCGATCGCTCGCGAGATCGACCGCGATCTCGTCGACTGGAGACGTTGAGTCAGAGCTCGGGGACCTCGATCACCGGCGCGGTCTCGAAGACCTCGTCGAGGACGTAGGTGGACGTGAATGTTGCCGTCGTCACGGTGAACGTTTCGACGGTCCGGCCGTCGGTGCCGACCGAGGCGTCGACCACGATGATCGAACCGGGTGCGACGTCTGCCTCGGGGTTCGGGATGCCCATCTGAGCCAGCCAGGTCAGGCGTTGGATCGAGTGGTCGGTCCACAGTCCGTGGGAGTCGATCTCGACATGGACCGCCGAGGTGCCATCGCCGCGCTGGTTCGTCACCGACGAGGAGTAGTCGTCGATGAGTGGGTCGACGATCTGATCGATCGTGACCGGACCATCGAGCCCGAGGCGCTGCACCGAATCGAGGCCATCGCCGCCATCAACCTCCGACCACGCGACGCCATCGCGGCCGGCATAGGTCGTGCCGTCGATCCGCCGGTACCTGAAGCCGTCGCTCGACTCGAAGGCGTAGTCGCCCGTGGCCGCGTCGACGGTGGTCGTGGCGGTGCCGCCGGTGCCGTCGCTCCAGGTGAATCGATGCCCGGCCGCGACGATGCTGCCCGTCTCGTCGAGTCCCAGCAGGTCGAGGGCTTCGGCCTCCGAGCTGTTGTCGTCGACTTGCGTCATCACCTCCGACGCGTCGTCGATCGGAACGACGATCGGGTTCGACACGTCCTGTGGTGCGATGTCGAGTTGGGTCTGCGGTGTCGGCTCCACGCGGAAGGCGTGTCGTGGCGCTGTCGTCTGCGTTGGAGAGTGCGAACCAGGCGGCACCGGCGACCGTCGCAACGGCGAGGCCCGCGAGCACGACGAACGGCGCCCTGGACCGCTTCGGCGTCGGAGTTGTCGGTCGGGTGCCGGTGGGCGCTGGCCGCGCTGACATCGATGGCGCCGGCGGTGCGGGCGGGGACGACTCGACCGGCGGGGGACGCCGGGGCGAGCCGGGCGTCGCGGTGCCGGTTCGGACATCGGTGCGAGCCGACGGGTGACGGCGTCGAAGGGGGGAGCGTCGGCACTCCGGGCGGTGGGGCGGCCGCGGGGACGTCACCGGGTGTGGGTGGGGCGAACGGCGAGTACTCGGTGGTCACACCGGTTCATCGGCGCCACGGGGACGGCCTTGAATCGGCCGTCGGTCAGATCACCACTCGTCCCAGTGCAACACGGTGTCGAGGGGGAGCCGCTCGGCAACCTTGAACTCGGTCCCGATCGTGTAGCCGATGGGGAAGAGCCCGGCCTGGGTGATCTGGTCGTGCGGGATCCCGAGAATCTCGGCCGCTTCGGCATCGCCGCCGTCCATCAGGTGGATCGTCGTCCACGCGGAGCCCATCGCACGTTCACGCAGCGCGAGCATGAAGCTCCACACCGCCGGGAGGATCGAGCCCCAGGCCGAGGCGGCCTGGAAGGTCGGTACACGATCCAACTGCCCCGTGATGCACGGGATCATCATCAGCGGGACCCGGTGGAAGTTCTCGACCAGGTGCACGGCTGACGACGTGACCTTGTCCTTCTGGTCGTACCGCGGATCGCCGGGTTGGTATTCGTTCGACGCGGCTATCCCGGCGTACTTCTGGAAGTTCCGCGCGTAGATGTCGGCGAGGGCCTGCTTCTTCGTCGGGTCCTCGACGATGACGAACTGCCAGCCCTGCTTGTTCGAGCCGGTCGGGGCCTGCAGGGCGATCTCGAGGCACTCCTCGACGATCTCACGCTCGACCGGGCGGTCGAGGTCGAGACGTTTGCGTACCGAACGGGTGGTGGTCAAGACGTCGTCAGCGGAGAGGTCGAGATGCATCGTGCGAGCATGACAGAGCTCGGGCGGGCTCGCTCACCCGGAGGTGCGACGCCCAGCTGTGCGGCGGCCGGGCCCGACACAGACGGCCGTCCGCGGATCTGGCAAGCTCGGTTCATGTCCGACCGTGTCACCATCTCGATCAACGACGGCATCGCCGATGTCCGTCTCAACCGCGCCGACAAGCGCAATGCGCTCGACAATGCGATGTTCCGCGGAATCGCCGAAGCCGGAGAGCAGCTCAAGACGGAGCGCGGCGTGCGCGTCGTCGTGCTGTCGGGCGACGGCGCCTCGTTCTGCGCCGGACTCGACTTCTCGTCGATGCAGGCGCTGGCCGACTCCGGCGACGACGGTGCCGAGCGGGCTGCGAGCATCGCAGCACGCGACGGGCAACCCCGGCGAGATGGCCGACGGACGGATCACCCATCTCGGCCAGCAGGTGTGCTGGGTGTGGCAGGAGATTGCCGGTCCCGGTCATCGCGGCGGTGCACGGCCATGCCCTCGGCGGGGGTCTGCAGATCGCGCTCGGTGCCGACATCCGCATCGTGCATCCCGACACGAAGATGTCGGTCCGCGAGGTGCACTGGGGGCTGGTGCCCGACATGACCGGAACGTTCATGCTCTCGAAGCTCGTCCGACCCGACGTCGCCCGCGAGCTGACCTACACGGCGCGGGTGTTCGACGGTACCGAGGCCCATGCGCTCGGGCTTGCCGACCCGACTCAGCGACACGCCACTCGACGACGCGTTCGCGCTCGCGCGCGACATCGCCGGCCGCAGCCCGGGTGCGGTACGCGGCTCGAAGGCGCTCTTCAACCGCCTCGACCACGACGGTGCCGCCGAGGCATTCGCCGAGGAGCGCCGGGTGATCGGCGAGCAGATCGGCTCGAAGAACCAGATGGAAGCGGTGATGTCGGGCTTCGAGAAGCGTGCGCCGGTCTTCGTCGACTGAGGCCAGACTGCTCCCATGTTGATCGACGAGATCCGAGCCGACCTCACGACGGCGATGAAGGCCAAGGACGCGCTGCGCCAGCGCACACTGCGGTCGGCGATCGCTGCGGTGCAGGAGGCACAGGTGTCCGGCGACGCAGCGACGACGCTCGACGACGACGGGGTCCAGGCGGTGCTGAAGTCCCAGGTCAAGCGCCGAGTCGACGCGGCCGAGGCGTTCGAGTCGGGTGGGGCAGCCGATCGCGCAGCCGAGGAACGAGCCGAGATCGAGGTGCTCGAGGCAGTATCTCCCGAAGGCGCTGACGCGCCGATGAACTCGAAGCGATCGTCGCCGACGTGTTCGCAGCGAACGGCTTCGAGACGAAGGCCGACATGGGCAATGCGATGAAGGCAGTCAACGCCGAGGTCGCCGGACGGGCCGACGGGCGCGCCGTCGCCGACCTCGTCAAGTCCCGCCTCACCTGACGCCGCCGCGGCCGACCCCGACGGCGACCGGCCCGGTGTGCGGTCGCTGCGCTGGGACGATCACGAGGGAACGAGGTTCCCTCGCGGCGCGTCGACCCTCTAGAATCAGCGTTTCCCCGCTCGGGCGACGTCCGAGCAGCCTCAGCGTCGAGGCACCGCCGTTCGGTCAACGTCGACCCTGCGCAGCGTTCGAAACGAAACCTTCCGGGCCCGCGCCCGGACGTACCTTCGAGGATGTGCCAGATGATCCAGGCTCCCGGACCGATCGGTCTGTACGACCCCCGCAACGAACACGACTCGTGCGGTGTCTCGTTCGTCGCGAACCTCAAGGGTGAACGTTCGAACGAGCTGGTCGTCACCGGTCTCACGGCGCTGACCAACCTCGAGCACCGCGGCGCAACGGGCGCCGAGCCCGACACCGGTGACGGTGCGGGCATCCTGCTCCAGGTCTCCGACGAGCTCTACCGGGCGGTCGTCGACTTCGAGCTGCCGCCGGCCGGCGCGTACGCCACCGGTATCGCATTCCTGCCCGCCGACGAGGTGGCTTGCGAGAAGGCGCAGGCGGCGATCGACGCGACGGTGGTCGACGTCGGCCTCGAGGTGCTCGGCTGGCGCGACCTGCCGATCAATCCGGACTGTCTCGGCGCGACCGCTCGCGCCGCGATGCCGACGTTCAGGCAGTTGTTCGTCTCCGACCCCGCCGGGTCCACCGGCATCGACCTCGACCGCAAGGCGTTCGTGGCTCGCAAGCGGTCGCGTCGCGAGCTCGTCGACGAACTCGACACCTACTTCGCGTCGCTGTCGGCGCGCACGATCGTCTACAAGGGGATGCTGACGACGCCGCAGCTCAGCGAGTTCTTCGTCGATCTCACCGACCCGCGGATCGAGTCGGCGCTGCTGCTCGTGCACTCCCGATTCTCGACCAACACGTTCCCGTCGTGGCCGCTCGCGCACCCGTACCGCTTCGTCGCCCACAACGGCGAGATCAACACCGTGCAGGGCAACCAGAACTGGATGCGTGCCCGCGAGGCGATGCTCGAGAGCGACCAGCCTCCCGGGGATCGACCGGGCGTTCCCGATCTGCACCGCCCGGCTCGTCCGACACCGCCCGGTTCGACGAGGTGCTCGAACTGCTCCATCTCGGCGGCTATCCGCTGCACCACGCCGTGATGATGATGATCCCGTCGGCGTGGGAGAACGACACGACGATGTCGAAGGAACTGCGCGACTTCTTCCGGTTCCACGCGTCGATGATGGAACCGTGGGACGGCCCGGCGAGCGTCACCTTCACCGACGGCAAAGTGATCGGCGCGGTGCTCGACCGCAACGGTCTCCGGCCCGAGCCGGTACTGGGTCACCGACGACGATCTCGTCGTCATGGCGTCCGAGGTCGGCGTCATCGACGTCGAGCCGTCGAAGGTCATCGCCAAGGGTCGGCTGCAGCCGGGCAAGATGTTCCTGATCGACACCGATCAGGGTCGCATCGTCGACGACGACGAGATCAAGGCGACGCTCGCCGCCGAGCACCCGTACGGCGAATGGCTGGAGCAGGGCATGGTCGACCTGGCCGACCTGCCCGAACGCGAGCACGTCGTGTTCAGCCACGACAGCGTGCTGCGTCGCCAGCAGATGTTCGGCTACACGCACGAGGAGCTGAAGATCCTGATCGCCCCGATGGCGACGAAGGGGATGGAGGCGCTCGGCTCGATGGGCACCGACACGCCGCTCGCCGTGCTGTCGGAGCGTCCGCGGCTGCTGTTCGACTACTTCAAGCAGCTGTTCGCCCAGGTGACCAACCCGCCGCTCGACGCGATCCGCGAAGAGGTCGTCACGTCGGTCTCGTCGACGGTCGGCCCCGAGGCCAACCTGCTCGATCCGGGCCCCGAGTCGTGCAAGCAGCTCTCGCTGCCGAACCCGATCATCGACAACGACGAGCTGGCCAAGATCATCCACATCGACGACGACGGCGACCATCCGGGCCTGCGGGCCAAGGTGCTGTCGGGGCTGTACCGCGTCGAGAGCGGTGGCGCCGGACTCGCGGCAGCGCTCGACCAGGTCTGCGAACAGGCATCCTCGGCGATCGAGCAGGGCGCGCGGATCCTCGTGCTGTCCGACCGCAACGCCGACACCGTCGACGCTCCGATCCCGTCGCTGCTGCTGACCGCGGCGGTCCACCACCATCTCGTGCGCACCAAGCAGCGCACGATGGCCGGGTTGATCGTCGAGGCCGGCGACGCCCGCGAGGTGCATCACATGGCGCTGCTGATCGGGTACGGCGCCGGGGCGATCAACCCGTATCTCGCGTTCGAGTCGATCGAGGACCTGATCGCCGAGGGCATGCACGGCATGGGCGACCTCGACCCGCCGCAGGCGATCCGCAACTACATCAAGGCGTGCAACAAGGGCGTGCTCAAGGTGATGTCGAAGATGGGTGTGTCGACGGTCGCGTCGTACACCGGCGCGCAGATCTTCGAAGCGATCGGCCTCGGCGACGAGCTCGTCGACAAGTACTTCACCGGCACGATCTCGCAGCTCGGCGGTATCGGCCTCGACGAGATCGCCAGCGAGGTCGCCGCCCGCCACGCCGTGGCGAACCCGAAGCGACCCGAGGAGCGGGCCCACCGCAAGCTCGAACTCGGCGGCGAGTACCAGTGGCGTCGCGAGGGCGAACCCCACCTGTTCAACCCCGAGACCGTCTACAAGCTCCAGCACTCGACGCGCAGCGGTCGCTACGACATCTTCAAGGAGTACACCGCCACGGTCGACGACCAGTCGAAGAAGCTGATGACCCTGCGCGGGCTGTTCGAGCTGACTTCGGGGGAGCGGACGTCGATTCCGATCGACGAGGTCGAACCGGTCAGCGAGATCGTCAAGCGCTTCTCGACCGGCGCGATGAGCTACGGGTCGATCTCGGCCGAGGCGCACGAGACGCTCGGCGATCGCGATGAACCAGCTCGGTGCGAAGTCGAACACCGGCGAGGGTGGCGAGGACGCCGACCGGCTGTACGACCCCGAGCGACGCTCGGCGATCAAGCAGGTCGCATCCGGTCGGTTCGGTGTCACCTCGGAGTACCTGACGAACTCCGACGACATCCAGATCAAGATGGCGCAGGGTGCCAAGCCCGGCGAGGGCGGCCAGCTGCCGGGCCACAAGGTGTACCCGTGGATCGCCAAGACCCGCCACTCGACGCCCGGCGTCGGGCTGATCAGCCCGCCGCCGCACCACGACATCTACTCGATCGAGGATCTCAAGCAGCTGATCCACGATCTCAAGAACGCCAACCCGGCCGCTCGGGTCCACGTCAAGCTCGTCGCCGAGACCGGCGTCGGCACGGTCGCCGCCGGCGTGTCGAAGGCGAAGGCCGACGTGGTGCTGATCTCCGGTCACGACGGCGGCACCGGCGCCAGCCCGCTGACGTCGCTGAAGCACGCCGGTGGTCCGTGGGAACTCGGCCTCGCCGAGACCCAGCAGACGCTGATGCTCAACGGCCTGCGCGACCGGATCGTCGTCCAGGCCGACGGTCAGATGAAGACCGGACGCGACGTCGTCATCGCAGCGCTGCTCGGCGCCGAGGAGTACGGCTTCGCCACGGCGCCGCTCGTCGTGTCCGGCTGCATCATGATGCGGGTCTGCCATCTCGACACCTGCCCGGTCGGCATCGCCACGCAGAATCCCGAGCTCCGGGAGCGCTTCAGCGGCAAGCCCGAGTTCGTCGTGAACTTCATGACGTACGTCGCCGAGGAGGTCCGCGAGTTGATGGCCGAACTCGGCTTCCGCACGATGGACGAGATGATCGGCCACGTGGAATGCCTCGACACCCGGGCAGCGATCGAGCACTGGAAGGCGTCGGGCCTCGACATCAGCCCGATCCTGGCGGTGCCCGAGAACCCGTACGGCCAGACGATGATCCAGTCGATCGGCCAGGACCACGAACTCGACGACGCGCTCGATCAGCAGCTGATCGAGCAGGCGCAGCCGGCGATCGACGACGCCCAGCACGTGTCGATCGACCTGCCGATCCGCAACGTCAACCGCACGACGGGCACGCTGCTCGGCCACGAGGTCACCAAGCAGTGGAAGGGTGCCGGTCTGCCCGACGGCACGATCGACATCACGTTCACCGGCTCGGCCGGGCAGAGCTTCGGGGCGTTCGTGCCCGCCGGCATCCAGATGCGGCTGGTCGGCGACGCCAACGACTACGTCGGCAAGGGGCTGTCCGGTGGACGTCTGATCGTGCACCCGCACCCGTTCGCGCCGTTCGTGGCCGAGGACCAGATCGTCGCCGGCAACGTCATCGCCTACGGGGCGACGGGCGGCGAGATCTTCCTGCGCGGCATCGTCGGCGAACGATTCTGCGTGCGCAACTCCGGCGCGCTCGCCGTCAGCGAAGGCGTCGGCGACCACGGCTGTGAGTACATGACCGGTGGTCGCGTCGTCGTGCTCGGCCCGACCGGACGCAACTTCGGCGCCGGCATGTCGGGCGGCATCGCCTACGTGTACGACCCGGACGGGAACCTTCGCGGAGCAAGGTCAACTACGAGATGGTCGAGCTCGAACCGCTGAGCGACGAGGATCGCGCGTTCCTCCACGACACGGTCCTGCGCCATCGCGACCTCACCGGCTCGACGGTCGCCGTCGGCGATCCTGAACTCGTGGGCGGTCGACGCCTCGAAGTTCCGCAAGGTGATGCCGAGCGACTACAAGCGGGTCCTCACCGTCATCGCCGACAGCGAAGCCGCCGGCCTCGACGAAGACGAAACCGTCGAGAAGATCATGGAAGCAGCACGGGTATGAGTCCTCGTCACTCGTTCGGGCGCTCGTTCCTCGCTTCCTCTCTCCGTTCTTCGGAACTTGTTGGAGCGCCCCCTCCCCACCTCCCCCACGCGTTCCCCGCTCATGACGTGCGAAAGGTTGTTTCCCATGGGTAAGCCGACCGGGTTTCTCGAGTTGGATCGGTCGACGCCGAAGCACCGTCCGGTGCCGGTCCGGCTCAAGGACTGGAAGGAGGTGTACGAGCCGTTCCCCGCAGACGAGCTGAACCATCAGGCGGCACGCTGCATGGACTGTGGGATTCCGTTCTGCAACAACGGCTGCCCGCTCGGCAACCTGATCCCGGACTGGAACGACCTGGTCTACCGCGATCAGTGGCATGACGCGATCGAGCGCCTGCACGCCACGAACAACTTCCCCGAGTTCACGGGACGGCTGTGCCCCGCACCGTGTGAATCGGCGTGCGTCCTCGGTATCAACCAGAACCCGGTGGCGATCAAGCAGATCGAGGTCGAGATCATCGACCGCGCGTTCGACGAGGGCTGGGTCACGCCGCACGTCCCGTCGGTTCGGACCGGAAAGAAGATCGCCGTCATCGGCTCGGGACCCGCCGGACTGGCCGCTGCGCAGCAGCTGACACGGGCCGGCCACGACGTCGTCGTGCTCGAACGCGCCGACCGAATCGGTGGACTGCTGCGCTACGGCATCCCCGAGTTCAAGATGGAGAAGCGCCACATCGATCGACGCCTCGAGCAGATGGAGGCGGAGGGCACCGAGTTCCGTACCAACGCAGTCGTCGGCTCGACCGTCGACATGGAGGTGCTCCGGGCATCACACGACGCGATCGTGCTCGCCTGCGGCGCGACCCAGTGGCGCGACCTGCCGATCCCGGGCCGTGAGCTCGACGGCATCCACCAGGCGATGGAGTACCTGCCGCCGTCCAACCGGGTGCAGCTCGGCGACATCGAGGCACTCGCCGATCGACGTCAACGGCAAACACGTCGTCATCATCGGCGGCGGCGACACCGGCGCCGACTGTCTCGGCACCGCGCACCGCCAGGGCGCAGCGTCGGTCACCCAGCTGGAGATCATGCCGATGCCCCCTGAGCAGCGCGCCGCCGACCGCAACCCGTGGCCGCAGTTCGCGATGGTCTACAAGGTCACCTCGGCCCACGAGGAGGGCGGCGAGCGCCTGTACAGCGTCAACACCGAGCAGTTCATCGACGACGGCGACGGCAAGGTGCAGGCACTCCGCCTGCACGAGGTCGAGATGATCGACGGCAGGTTCACCAAGGTCGAAGGCACCGACCAGGAGATCCCTGCCGACTTCGTGTTCCTCGCGCTCGGTTTCGTCGGCCCGGAGAAGGGATCGTGGCTCGACGAGATGGAGCTCGAGTACGACGCAGCGCGGCAACGTCGCGCGCGACGACCGCTACATGACCAACCAGCCCGGGGTGTTCGTCGCCGGCGACATGGGTCGCGGACAGAGCCTGATCGTGTGGGCGATCGCCGAGGGGCGCGCCGCGGCCGCCGGAGTGGACGAATATCTCATGGGTGAGACACAGTTGCCGGCACCGATCCCGCCGACGGCCCGACCCTTGATGTGACGACTGCCCCGGCCGATGGGGGACCGTGACGGCGACGCGACTCGGCAGACGTCGTACACTCGCCTGCATGAACGTGAGGACAACGCACCGTCTCGCTGCGGTCGCCGGACCTGTCGTGGTCGCGGCCCTGGTGCTCGGTGCATGCGGCAACGACGATTCGAGTGCGGCGACACGGGCGACCGTCGACGCTCGCCGCCGGCGAAACCGACTATCAGACGATCGCCCCGGCAACCACGACCACCACCGTTCCCGGTGAGGTTGCGCCGCGGTGCCGAGCAGGAGTACACCGTGCAGGCCGGCGACTACGGCATCAAGGTGGCGAACCAGTTCGGTGTCTCCCTCGAGGACCTGCAGAGCGTCAACGGCTGGGCCGACGCCAGCAAGGAGTTCCCCGGACCCGGTGCCGTCATCATCATCCCGCCGGCGGCACTGCGGCCGCACCGGACACCGCCGCGGCCGACGGTGACGAAGCCGTCACCGACACAGGCGGCGAAGCCGGCGAGGCCATCCCCGATCCGGGCAGCAACTGTGAGGCGGGTTCGCACACGGTCGTCGCCGGGCGACATTCCGCTCAAGCTGGTCGAGCAGTACGACGTCACGCTCGAGGCGCTGGACGCAGCCAACGCCAACAACCCGGCCTACGGTCGCTTCATCCCCGGCGAGAAGATCATCATCCCGGCCAAGGACGACTGCTGACCACGCGGGCCGACCCGGGCAGCTCCGCCCGGTGTTTCGCCCCGGGCGTCAGAGCTGGTCGAACACGAAGTTGATCTGTTTCACCATCTCCATGCGTCGCGCTCGACGCCGCCGAGTAGCGGTGACCCGGGAACAGAATCGTGTCGTCGGGCACCTGTGCGAGCCGACGCAGGCTGTCGGCCATCTCGGCCGGGTTCGACCCCGGGAGGTCGGTGCGCCCGCAGCCTTCGAGGAACAGCGTGTCGCCGGCGACCAGTCGGTCGTCGACGAGGAAGCACTGGCTGCCCGGCGTGTGGCCAGGCGTGTGCAGCAGCCGGATGTCGATCGCCGCCCACGGTGAGCACGTCGCCGGAAGCGTGTGCGACGAGGTGCTCGTCGCCGACCGCCGGTGGTCTTCGTGACCCACTCGCACTCGTCGGCGTGGATGTGGATCGGGCAGTCGACGCGATCGAGCAGTGACGCGACACCTTCGATCGTGTGGCCCATCATCGATCCGCCGACGTGATCCGGGTGGTAGTGGGTGGCGAGCACGCCGGTGACGGTCATGTCGTCGGCCTCGACCATGTCGACGATGTCGCCGACCGCGTACGCCGGGTCGACCAGGACGCACTCGCCGGTCACCCGGTCGCCGATCGCGTACACGAAGTTGACCATCTGCTCGGCGAGCATGTCGCCGACGGCGAAGTCCCGCCCCGAGAGCAGTTGGCGGAAGTACAGACGGTCGTCGCTCATCTGCTCCAGTGTGGCAAACGGCTCTACGCTTCGTCGCATGACTGAGCAGACGTCACGCATCCGATACGGCGTGATCGGCACCGGAATGATGGGCGTGGAGCACATCCAGAACGTGATGGCGGTCGACGGCGCCGTGGTCACCGCGGTGTCCGATCCGCACCCGAAGTCGATCGAATGGGCGCGGCTGGCGGTCGGGCGCGAGCGCCGACCTGGCGACCTTCGAGCGATCACAACGACCTGCTCGACTCGGGTCTCGTCGACGCCGTGGTCATCGCGTCGCCGAACTACACCCACCACCAGATCCTGCTCGACGCGCTCGCACGTCCGGTCGCACATCCTGATCGAGAAGCCGCTCTGCACGACGCTCGAGCACTGTCGGGACGTGGTCGAGGCGGCCGCACGCGTCGGAGCACGACCGGGTCATCTGGATGGGTCTCGAGTACCGCTACATGCCGCCGACGCAGCGGCTGCTCGCCGAGCTCGACGCGGGCACGGTCGGCGACGTGAAGATGGTGGCGATCCGCGAGCATCGATTCCCGTTCCTCGCCGAAGGTCGACAACTGGAACCGATTCAGCCGGAACACCGGTGGCACGCTCGTCGAGAAGACGTGCCACTTCTTCGACCTGATGCTCCAGATCACGCAGGCGCGACCGGTGCGGGTGTTCGCATCCGGCGGCCAGTCGGTCAACCATCTCGACGAGCTCTACGACGGCGAGACGCCCGACATCCTCGACAACGCCTACGTCGATCGTCGACTTCGACGACGGCTCGCGCGGCCTGCTCGATCTGTGCATGTTCGCCGAGGCGAGCGTGAACGAGCAGGAGATCGTCGTGACCGGCGACGTGGGCAAGATGGAGGCACTCGTCACCGAGTCGAAGCTCCGGATCGGGACGGCGCGCCGACGGCCAACACGTCGTCGACGACGCGACGACGATCCACCACGAGGGCATCAAGCACGTCGGTCTGCACCACGGTTCGAGCTATCTCGAACACGTCGACTTCGCCGCGGCGATCCGCCCGGGCGCCGAGCCGACGGTGACGCTGCATGGACGGTCTCGGTCGGCCGCGATCGGCTTCGCAGCACATCGCTCGATCGACAGCGGGCTGCCCGGTGATGATGTCCGATCTCCCCGAACTCGACGGGCTGGACTGGTGACGCCGCCTCGAACGGCTGGACGCCGGCCAGCCGATCGTCTTCGGCGGCGATCGGGTCACCACGTGCGCCGCCGAACTCGCCGCCGCGTTCGCCCCGGCGATCGGCTGGTCGTCGTGCAGGACGACCGGCGACCTGCTGCACATTCCGGCCGCCGAACACGCAACTCGTCGACGCTGCGGTGTCGGCCGCCGTCGACGGCTTCGCCGCGCTGGCCGCGTGCTCCGACGATCAGATCAGCGACTTCTTCGACCGCTTCGCCGCACTCCTCGCCGACGACGACGTGTTCGCGCCGATCGCCGCAGGCGAACGCCGCCGACGTCGAGTCGGCACGGCGGCGCGGTCGCTCGACGACGCGACTCGAGCTGTCGGCCGTCGATGCGCGCCGACATGATCGCTGGGCTGCGACGGATGGCGGACGCGCGGCATCGGGTCGCGACGCGATCGTCGACGTCGTCGACCACGCAGGGTTGGCGGCTCGAGGCCCGGCGGGCCCCGCTCGGCGTCGTCGCGTTCGTGTTCGAGGGTCGCCCGAATGTGTTCGCCGACGCCTGCGGGGTGCTGCGCAGCGGAAACGCCGTGGTGTTCCGGATCGGCTCCGACGCGCTCGGAACCGCCCGCGCGATCGTCGAACACGCGCTTCGCCCGCCCTCGAGCGGTTCCGGGTCTGCCCGATCGGTGCCGTGCAGCTCGTCGAGTCGGCCGCGCGCAGCGCCGGTCACGCGCTGTTCAGCGATCGCCGGCTCGCGCTCGCCGTCGCCCGCGGGTCGGGTGCCGCGGTCGCGCAACTCGGTGCCGTGGCGTCGCAGGCCGGGATTCCGGTCAGCCTGCACGGCACCGGTGGCGCATGGATCATGGCCGGCGAGTCATGTGATCCCGAGGCGCTGCGGTGCCGCCGTCCGCACTCGCTCGACCGCAAGGTGTGCAACACGCTCAACTGCCTGCGTGATCCTGCGATCGCGACGCCGATCAGCTGGTCCCGGTCGCGCTCGACGCGCTCGCGCGCGGCCGGCGACGCCCGCCGGACCAACGCTCGTCTCCACGTCGTCGAGGGGAGCCGAGAGCTCGTGCCCGACGGAGCTGTTCGACACCGTGGTCGACGATCGATCGCGCCGACGGGCACGGTCGACGAACCGCTGGCTTCGACGCTGCCCGAGGACGACCTGGCCGTCGAGTGGGAATGGGAGAACAGCCCGGAGATCACGCTCGTGGTCGTCGACGCGCTCGACGCGGGCGTCGACCTGTTCAACCGTTACAGCCCGCACTTCGTCGCGTCGTTGATCAGCTCCGATCCGGCCGAGCACGAGCGGTTCTACGCGGCGGTCGATGCGCCGTTCGTCGGGAACGGCTTCACCCGGTGGGTCGACGGGCAGTACGCGCTCGACAAGCCCGGAACTCGGGCTGTCGAACTGGCAGGGCGGACGGATGCTCGGACGCGGCGGGATCCTGTCCGGCGACAGCGTGCACACGGTCCGGTATCGGGCGACCGTCATCGACACCGCGACGCATCGCTGAACCGATGCGCTGTCGAGCGGCGTGTCGCCGCCGTGTTCGTGTCGGTGATCGCGGCGTGTACGGGGTCGTCGCCGACGGTGACCGGAACCGTGGCCGACCCTCCGACGCCCACCACCGCAACCACCGGCACCGCCACCGACGGCACCGCGACCACCAGCACCGCGACCACCGAGCGCCGGCCCCGACGCAACCTCGACTCCGGCAACCTCGACCGTCACGACGCTGCGTCGCGGTCGGTGCGCGAGCCCAGCACTCGGCGTCGGCGACACGCTGTTTCCCGAGCTGGGGTCCGCCGACGTCGATGTCGTCTCGTACGACCTGCGGCTGACGGTTCCCGCCGGGATCGGCCCGGTCGAGGCCACCATGGTCATCGACGCCGACGTCGCCGGCGACGTCGACGTCCTTGCGCTCGACGCGATCGGGCCTCGACATCGACGCCGTCCGCGTCGACGGTCGGGCGACCACGTTACGAGATCGCCGACCCCGAACTGCTCATCGACCTCCCCGCCGGGCGGGAGCGAGTCGGTCGCGCGCCGAGATCGAGTATCGCTTCGTTCCCGACGATCGTCGATCGGCCGTCGGGTTGCCGATCGGCTGGCTCCCCGGTGACGACCGGTCGTACGTGCTCAACGAACCCGACGGTGCTCGGACCTGGATGCCGGCGAACGACCATCCGTCCGACAAGGCGACGCTGGCGGTTCGAGATCACCGTGCCGCCCGATCGGGTCGCGGTTGCGAACGGTGAACTCGTCCAGCGGCGGGGCGACACCGACGGACCGTGGGTGTGGGTGCAGGACGAGCCGATGTCGACGTATCTCGTCCAGCTGATCGTCGGCGACTACGAGGTGATCGACGGCGGGACCGATCCCGAGTCGAGCGGCGGTCGACCCTTCCGCTCACGCACGTCGTGCCGACCGGCGAGCAGGCCACGTTCGATGCGGCGATCGAGGGCATCGCCGAGCAGATGGCGTTCTTCGAGGACCGGTTCGGGCCGTATCCGCTCGACCGCTACGGACTCGCGTTCGTCGAGGACCTCCGCAATCTGGCGATGGAGACCCAGGGTCGTTCGCTGTTCGGCGCCGATGACTTCGACGACAGGGCCGTCTCGGCTACTTCTCCACAGCTGCTGCTCAGCCACGAGCTGGCGCACCAGTGGTTCGGCAACGCCGTGAGCCCTGCGATGTGGAGCGACATCTGGTTGAACGAGAGCTTCACGACCTACGCCCAGTGGCTGTGGCTCGACCACGTCGGGCTCCAGCCACTCGACGGGTACGCCGACGCGATGCTGCGCCAGCGCCAGACCGGCGGCGGGTCGACCGGCGAGCCGACGCTCGACGACATGTTCGGCTTCAACCGCTACGACGGCGGGGCCGTCGTTGCGCACGCGCTGCGGGCGACGATGGGCGACGATGCGTTCTTCGAGCTGCTGACCCGTTGGGTCGACGACCACGTCGGCACGTCACAGACCACGGAGACGTTCATCGCGCTGGCGACCGAGGTCCACGGCGCCGACCTGACGGCGTTCTTCGACGCTGGCTGTTCGCCGATACGCTCCCCGCCAGTTATCCATGACCTCCCGATGACACGTGCTCGATGACACCCTGGGGTCCACCGACCACCCCGATCGGCGTCCCTGCCGAGGTCGGTCGCGACGTTGCGCTTCAAGCCGCCGCGTCCGGCACACCCGACGTTGCCGCTCGCCGGCCGGGCTCGGCGCGCTCGATCGTGCTCACGCTCTCGCTGCTTGCGTCGAAGTACGTCCTCGACCTGCTCGTCGACTTCGAGTGGCCCGTCGCCGTCTACGTCGCGCTGCTCGCGGTGATCGGGTACGGGCCGTCGATCGCCTGGTGGTGGTTCGCCAGCGGGCGATGGGGGAGCGGCGACCGATTCGGCGACGTCGGTGCGACACCGCGCTGGTCCGACCTCGGGTGGGGTCCGCTGATCTGGCTGGCGACGATCCTCGTCCAGACCTTCGTCGGCGCGATCGTGCTCGGGTTCGACATCCCGCTGTCGAACAACACCGACGACATCGGCGAGCTGTCGGCCGATCGGACCTACGCCGTGGCGATCGTGATCGCCGCGGTGATCGCGGCGCCGCTCGTCGAGGAGCTGGTGTTCCGCGGGCTGGTGATGCGCAGCCTGCTGTCGAAGCTCCCCGCCGTGGTCGCGATCGGGCTGCAGGGCGTGCTGTTCGGTGTCGCGCACGTCGACCCGGTCCGCGGGATCGGCAACATCGGGCTGGCGCTGATCCTGTCGGGCGTCGGGCATCTCGCTCGGGACCGCGGCGTATCTGCTGCGTCGGATCGGGCCGACGGTCGTGGCCCACGCGATCTTCAACGGCGTCGTGATGATCCTGCTGCTGACCGGCATCCGCGACCGGCTGCTCGAGGACAATCCCGACCTGTTCGAGACGGCGCCGGGTCAGTCGCCGAACAGGTCGCAGTTGTCGATCAGCCGCACGTCGCCGAACCAGACGGCGGTCGCGATCCGCACCGAGCACCGGGTGACCGGTCAGCCGCTCCGAAGCTCGTGATCTCGGTCAGCGTCCGCGCGTCGAACACGGTGGTGTACTCGCGCTCGGCCGACGGTTCGCGCGGCGACGACGTCGGCCGCCGCAGCGACCACCGCGTCGGGCTCGGCTCCGCCGCGGCGCCGCTGCGGCGCCGCCGCGAGCGATCGAGGGACGCAGACCGCAGCGGCCCGCTGCTGCGGCGGTGAGGCGCCGGTTCCGGCTCGACAGGGCGACGCCGTCGGCGTCGCGCACGATCGGGTGGCCGACGACCTCGATCCCCATGTCGAGGTCGGCGGCCATCTGCGTGATGATCGCCAGCTGCTGGTAGTCCTTCTGGCCGAAGATCGCAACGTCGGGCCGAACCGCACCGAACAGCTTGGCGACCACGGTGACGACTCCTTCGAAGTGACCGGGGCGCATCGGCCCCTCCATCAGCTCGGCGAGGGCGCCCGGGCACGACGCGGGTCTGGAAGTGTCCGGGGTACATCGCCGCGGCGGTCGGTGCGTACACCACCGACACCCGGCGGCTGCGCACGCGGCGACGTCGTCGTCGATCGGACGCGGGTAGCTGTCGAAGTCGGCGGCCTCGTTGAACTGCAGCGGGTTGACGAAGATCGAGACGACGACCTCGTCGCATCGCCGGGCGGCGTCGGCGACGAGCGCGAGGTGGCCATCGTGGAGCGCTCCCATCGTCGGCACGAAACCGATGGTCCGGCCCGTCGGCGGCCCGGTGCTCGAGACCAGGCCCGCATCTCGGCCGGGTGACGCGATCGTCAGCATGCGGCGAGCGTATTCGGACACAGGTCCCGCCAGGCGGGGACGTCGCCGATCGTCGTCGCGCTGATCGACCGCATGCGTGCATGCGGCGGAGAACACGTCGGCACCGGCGACGCAGGATCTGGTTGAGTCGCGGCGATGCGACCGGGTCGTCGGTCGTGCGCCGGGAGTTCGACGCCACCGGTCGCCAGCGCGAAGACCGTGTCACCGTCGGTCATCGAGTGTGCAGGCGGATCGGCTCGGGCGAGCCCGTCGTGGGCGACCGATGCGATCTTCGAGCATTCCGCCTTGTCGAGCGCCGCCGAGGTCGCCACCACGCCGATCGTCGTGTTCAGCCCCGCGGCGGCCCGACGCGGTCAGTGCGTCGCGCACCGATCGGCGTTCGGCGGCCGATGGCCGGGTGAGCCCGAGGCCGTGTCGTTCCCACGGCAGCGCGGTGGTCGGGTCGATCGCCGAGCCGTTCGCGTTCACGACGGCGATCGCGCCGACGGTCGACCTCCGACGTCGCCGATCCGAACGGTCGTGCTGGCCGTGCCGACACCGCCCTGCAGTCCACCGGCACGCGCCCCGGTGCCGGCGCCGACCGACCCCCAGACGGGCGTGCGCCGACCAGCGAGCGCAGCCCGAGCCGCCCGCGCGCCGAACGACGCATCCGGTCGACGGGCGAAGGTCGCCACCACGACCGAGGTCGAAGATCACGGCCGCGGGAACGACCGGGACGACATGCATCGGCGATCGGAAACCCGAGGCCGCGCTGCTCGAGCAGCGCGACGACGCCGTCGGCAGCCGCGAGGCCGAACGCGCTCCCACCGGTGAGGGCGATGGCGTGGATCTCGCTGGACGAGGTTCTCCGGTCGCGAGCGCGTCGGTCTCGCGGGTGCCGGGCCCGCCGCCGCGGACGTCGACGCCCGGAGTCGCACCGGCGGCGACCGTGACGACGGTCGTGCCGGTCTGCCAGCCGACCCCGGTCCGCTGGTGGTGGCCGACGCCGACTCCCGGCACGTCGAGGATCGATCCGAACGGTGTGTTCGTCATCCGCACAGCATCCTCACCGCATCCTCACACGGTCGAAACTAGATGTCGGGGCGCGGTTTCGCCCTAGCGTTGCCCCGTGTTCGAACGAGAGGCCGTTCCGGAAAACCTGCTGCGCCGCGTTGCGACGGGCGTCAAGCGTGCTGCCGGCGAGTTCGTGCACCGGGGTTGGGACCTCGCTGTCGAGCTCGGCGCGATCGGACCGGACACCCGTCGCGGTCAACGATTCGGTCAGCTCGGCCGCAACAGCGTGATCTGCTTTCCGCCGAATGCGCTGTTCAACGAGCAGTACATCCACATCGGCGAGGGCACGCTGTTCGGCCCGCAGATCACCTTGTCGGCCGGGATGGTCCCGGGACAGGAGATGGTGACCGATCCGGTGATCAGCGTCGGCGACCGATGCCTGATCGGCAAGGGCAGCGGCATCGTCGGGCACCTCGAGATCCGGATCGGCGACGACGTCTGGACCGGACATCACGTGTACATCACCGATCAGAACCACGGCTACGCGCGACCTCGATCTCCCGATCTCGAAGCAGGTGATGCCCGAACGACCCGTGTCGATCGGCGACGGGTCGTGGCTCGGCCACGGCACCGTGGTGCTGCCGGGTGTGAGCGATCGGTCGGCACGTCGTGGTCGGCGCCAACAGCGTGGTCACGGGCGACCTCCCCGACAACTGCGTCGCCGCCGGTGTGCCCGCCCGGGTGATCACGCCAGCTGTAGCCGATGCCGTGCAGCCACGGCTACAGCACGCCGGCGCGAGGGGGCGCACAGCTCGGCATCTCGTTGTCGCCGGCGAAGGTCTCGATCCGCTCGGTGATCGGGACGCCCTGCACGGCGGTTTCGGTGAACGGAACGTTCTCGCCGGCGCGCAGCCGGTCGGCGTAGTTGTAGCGATCCTGGAGCAGGGTGCGATAGTCGGCGATCCAGTCGGGCACGATCGCCTGACCCTTCGGGTCGGTCGGCTCGACGGCCTCGAGGTCGTCGAGCATCGCCGACAGCATGTCGGTCGACTCGACGACGAGATCGGCGCGGCCGTCGAGTTCGGGCGTCGCCTGCGAGCTCGAGGCGACGCACCGTCGAGCTTCACCGGTGCACAGATCTCCTCGGCCCGCTCCGCCCACGCCCGGTCGTCGATCTTGTTCACGGCGGTCTTGTCGACGAGGAACAGCGCCCAGAACCAGAACGGCGACGAACGCGGCGGCACCGATCAGGAACAGCACCCGCAACGAGCGTCCAGCCACCGGTCCGGGCTCGGGACCGTACGTCGGCCGTTGATCGATGGCCCGACCCGTCGGGTGCGTCGTCGTCGGTCGCCACAACGTCATGACGCTATGGCCGTGACCCGCTGGTAGAAACGCCGCGTGACCATCGGCTCCCGGCGCTTCGACCGCCTGCGACGAAACTGGACGTTGATCCGGTCGATGCTGTCGCTGCACCCGCGGTCGTTCGTGTTCTCGTTCGTCGGCGCGGCCGTGTTCGCGATCGCGACCGTGGCGTCGAGCTTCGCGATCCGCTGGGTGATCGACAACGTGATCCTGCCGCGGTTCGAGGACGGCGAGGTCGGCGCTCGGCACGTTCCTCGCCGGCGCCGGGCTGATCATCGGGATCGGCCTGGTCCGTGCGGTCGGCGTCGTGTTCCGCCGAGCGTTCGCGTCGGCAGGGATGTGGCGGGTCGCCGAGAGCTACACGAATCAGGTGCTCGACCGGCTGGTTCGCCAGCCGGTCAGCTGGCACCGGCGACATCCCGACGGCGATCTCGTCGCGCGTGCCGGTGTCGACACCGAGACGACGGTGAGCGTGATCGCTCCGATCCCGTTCGCGACGAGCACGGTGCTGATGATCGTCATCTCGACGATCTGGCTGTTCATCATCGACGTCCCGCTCGGCATCGTCGCCGTCGTCGTGTTTCCGCTGGTGATCGCGCACGAACGTCATCTACGAGCGGTCGGTGTCGCGGCACTACACCCGTGCCCAGGAGCAGCTCGGCGACTTCTCCGCCGCGGTCCACGAGAGCTTCGAGGGCGTGCAACTGGTCAAGGCCTACGGCGCCGAGGATCGCGAGACGGTTCGCCTCGCCGAGCTCGCCGATCGGGTGCGCGGCGTCTCGCGGTCAAGGCGATCGGGCTCCGCAGCTGGTTCGACGCGCTGCCCGACATGATCCCGGCGATCGCGAACATCGGCCTGGTGCTGCTCGGTGCGATGCGGGTCGACTCGGGCGACGTGACCATCGGCGAGTTCTCGAGCGTGATCTTCCTGTTCACGCTGCTGGTGTTCCCGCTGCGTCTGATCGGCTACGCGCTGTCGGAGCTGCCCCGCTCGATGGCCGCCTGGATGCGGATCCAGGCGGTGGTGACCGAAGTCGTGCTCGACGACCCGGCCGCGGCGATCGGCGACGCCGGATGCCGGCATCGGGATCCAACTCGACGGACGTCGGATTCGCCCACGAGCAGTCGCGATCTCGCCTCGCTGCACGGCATCGACCTGCGCGCTGCCGGTGGGCACGATCACCGCGCTGGTCGGACCGACCGGATCGGGCAAGTCGACGCTCGCCGACGTGGTCGTCGGCCTCGTCCCGGCGATCGTCGGGCACGGTGGCGCTCGCGCCCGGGCCGCGGTCGATCGTGTTCCAGGAGGCGTTTCTGATCGCCGGGACCGTGCGCGACAACGTCGTGTTCGGCAACCGACTCGGCGACGACGAGGTCTGGGCGGCGCTGCGTCTCGCCGCAGCCGACGACTTCGTCCGAGCGCTGCCGTCGGGGCTCGACACCGTGGTCGGCGAGCGTGGGGTCAGCCTCAGCGGCGGCCAACGTCAACGGGTCGCCCTGGCGCGGGCGCTCGTCCGACACCCGTCGATCCTGGTGCTCGACGACACGACCTCGGCGCTCGACCCGGCGACCGAGGCGACGATCCTCGACCGGCTGCGATCGTCGTTGGACGTCGACGGTGCTGATGATCGCATCGCGACCGTCGACGATCGCGCTCGCCGACGACGTCGTGTTCATGTCGTCAGGACGGGTCGCCGCGCACGGCACCCACGACGAGCTGCTCGACCGCGAACCCGGCTACCGGGAGATCGTCGAAGCGTTCGAGGCCGATCGAGACGGGCGGCGTGCGTGACGCGCCGGCGTTCACCTCGCAGCCTCGACGTCGAACGAGACCGCGATCGACCGACGATCCGGCGCGGTCTGCGCGAGGTCCCCGTGCTGCGGCAACGGTCTCTGGTTCACGTTCCTGCTCGCCGCCGTCGGAGCCGGTGGCCGCGTCGTCGTGCCGATCCTGATCCAGCAGGCGATCGACAGGGGGATCATCGGTGCCGACGGCGAGCGATGCGGTCGACGTCGCGCTGGTCGCTCGACTGGCGGCGATCGGCCTCGTCGCCGTGCTCGTCGCCGGCGTCGCGTTCCGGCAGGCCGCCGTCCGGCTCGGCGAGCGCAGCGAACGGGCGCTGTACGACCTGCGCGAGCGACTGATCGGCCACATCCACCAGCTCAGCCTGGCCGACCACAGCGACGAACGCCGTGGTGGTCTCGTCGCCCGGGTGACGAGCGACATCGAGACGCTCGCGCAGTTCTTCCAGTGGGGTGGGATGGCGTGGATGCGCAACACGGCGCTGATGGTGATCGTGTCGATCGTGATGCTCGCCTACGACTCGGTGCTGGCGCGTCGTCGCGTTCGTCGTCGCGCTCCCGCTGGCCATCGTGCTGCGCGCGGTGCAGAAGCGGCTCGTCGTCGCCCACGACCAGGCGCGGGAGCGCAACGGGGAGATGCTCGGCGCGATCGCCGAGGTGGTGTCGGGAGCCCCGACGATCCGGGCCTACGAGGCCGGCGACCATCTCGGCGGGATCGTGCGGACCGCCACCGCACGCAAGGCCCGTCAGCAGATCCGGGCGGCCTGGATCGGCGCGTTCCTGTTCCCGTCGGGTGAGGTCTTCTCGGTGTTCACCGTGTCGGCGGTGATCGGCGTCGGGGTCTGGCGTGGGCCCGAGAGCGGCCTGACCGCTGGTGCGCTCGTCGGCTTCGTCTTCCTCACGTATCGGTTCCTCGAACCGATCGCCGAGTTCACCGAGATCATCGACCAGACGCAGACGGCGGTGGCCGGGCTGCGCCGCGTGCTGTCGGTGCTCGACATGCCCGATCGGACCGCCGGCACCGAGCGACCCGATGCCGCTGCCCGCCGGGCCACTCGAGATCGACGTGCGCGAGCGTCGACGTTCCGCTATCCGAACAGCGACGTCGACGTGCTGCGCGAGCATCGACGTCACGATCCCGGCCGGGCAGCAGGTGGCGATGGTCGGTGAGACCGGCTCGGGCAAGACGACGCTCGGTCGGCTGGTCGCCCGCTTCACCGATCCGACGTCGGCGAGATCGATCTCGGTCGGCGGTGTCGACCTGCGTCGAGGTCGATCCCGACGAGCTGCGCCGTCGTCTCGTCGTCGTGTCGCAGGAGCCGTTCCTCTTCGACGACATCGATCCTCGCGAACATCGCGTTCGCCGCGACCGGCAGAGCTCCGCGACGAGATCGAGGCGGTCGTCGCCGACCTCGGAGCGACCGACTGGATCGACTCGCTCGCCGACGGGCTGCTCACGAGCGTCGGTGAGCGCGGCGAGCCGCTGTCGGCCGGCGAGCGGCAGCTGGTCGCGCTCCTCCGCGCCGGCCTGGCCGACCCGGACGTGCTTGATCCTCGACGAGGCGACGTCGTCGGTCGACGCGCTCACCGAGGTTCGCATCGCCCGAGCGCTCGATCGGCTGGCCGCGGCACGGACGACGATCGCGATCGCCCACCGTTGTCGACCGCCGCCCGCGCCGATCGGGTGCTCGTGCTCGGCCGACGGCCGTCTGGTCGAGGACGGCCACCACGACGAACTCATCGTCGGCGACGGCACCTACCGCCGGCTGTACGACGCCTGGATCTCGCGACGACCGTGTCGAAGCCGAGCGACCGCAGCGTCAGGGTCGAGTCGGTCGAGGCCGAACGGGCGCGGCCCGTTGACGGCGCTGACGCGGCAGTCGAGATCGTCGAAGCGACAGGTCCTGCTCGACGGCGAATGACACGGTGTCGCCGGCCGCGACGTCGTCGATCTCGACCGGTCGTCGGATCGTGTCGCCGTCGAAGGTCGACCTCGACGGTGTAGCTCCGCGTGCCGTCGTCGAGGTTCGTGATCGATGCCGTCGGCGCGGGTGACGCCGTCGACCTCGGCACACGCACGACGAGCTCGATCTCGTGCGGCCCGGGATCGTCGTACCGTGACGACCGCATCGACGATCACGAACGTGAGCCACGTGCCACCGATCGCGAACGACGAAGCCGGCCAGCTCCGGTGACGATCCCGACGTTCGATGCGCTCGCGAGCGCTCGGGAACCGTCGGCGGCGGAGCCCGATCACGACCGCGGCGATCGCCGTCGCCGAACGCCGACGACGCTCGACGAACGGGATCCACCCGAGGCACAGCGACACGATGCCCGAGCACCAGCGCGGCGGTTCCCGGTCGGTCTCGCGGTGCCCGGTGCGGCCGGGAATCGGGGAGACGTGGCGGACCCCGTCGGTCGACACGTCACCGGTCCACGCCTGACCGTTGTGGTAGCGGAGCTCATGGGCGCCCATCGGGTCGGGGTACCAGCCCGCCGTGTACGCAACCGACCGGTCGTCCTGCACGGCGTCAACCTAGTGTGAGGCCGTGGAAATCGTGTTCATCCGTCATGGCCAGCCCGAGTGGATCCGAGACGGCCTCAACGTCGAGAACCCGCCGCTCACCGAGCTCGGGCCACCGACAGGCGCAGGCGATGGCCGAGGCGCTCGCCTCCGAGCACTTCGACGAGGTGTTTGCGTCGCCGCTGCTCCGGGCGCGCCAGACCGCGGCACCGCTGTTCGAGGCGCTCGGTCGCGAGCGAGCTGATCGCTCCGTGGCTCGAGGAGATCCGCGACCCGGCGTGGCACGGCACCCCGCAGGAGAAGGCCGCAGGCCGCGTACGAGGAGCTGCAAGGGTCGGCCGGCCGAGGCCCGGTGGGACGGGCTCGACGGCGGCGAGTCGATCCGTGAGTTCACCGACGCGCATCCGTGTCCGGTGCCGACGACTTCTTCGCCGATCGGGGCATGGAGCGATCGTGAGCACGATCTGCCGATCTGGCAGATCGCACGAACCCGGCGCCGGATCGCGCTCGTCGCCCACGCCGGCACCAACTCGGTGACGATCGCACATCTGCTCGGGTCTGCAACCGACGCCGTGGGAGTGGGAGCGCTTCGTGCTCGGTCACACCTCGGTGAGCCGGCTCGAGGCGCTCGAGCTGCACGACGGCTTCACGTTCAGCCTCACGAAGCTGAGCGATCTCGAACATCTCGCACGCGTGACCAGCGCACCCGCTGACAATTACGGTGATCGCGCATGACCGACACCGACCGCACGCCGACACCGACGATCGACCCCGATCGGCTGAAGATGTTCTCGTTCTGCGTGTTCACGCCAGCTGAGCGGCGCCGTCACCGCCGGGCATGATCCACCTCGGCGACCGGCTCGGCCTGTACGTCGCGCTCGCCGAACTCGGCCGGCCCGCGACGACCGCCGAGCTGGCCGAGGCCGCCGGGCTCCACGAGCGGTGGGTTCGGGAGTGGGCGCACAACCAGGCGGCCGCGCAGATCATCGACGTCGACACCGACGACGACGCCCGAGCTGTTCTCGCTGTCGCCCGAGGCGGTCGCGGTGCTCGCTTCGCCCGACCACGTCGCATTCGGGATGGGCATGTTCCACCGCTTCCCGCAGACGATGGGGGCGCTCGACGAGATGCCCGAGAGCTTCCGGACCGGGCTCGGTCACGACTACGACACGCCATGGACTGCGAGGGTGCGATCGGCATCGAGAAGAGCTTCGAACCGTGGATGCGTCATCACCTGCTCGACACGGTGCTGCCGAGCCTCGACGGCGTGTCGAGCGGCTCGAGCGCCGGCGTCACCGTCGATCGACATCGGCTGCGGCGTCGGGCGGCGCGGTCCTGATGATGGCCGAGCGGTTTCCGAACTCGCACGTTCGTCGGCTACGACATCTCCGAGCGATGCGCTCGAACGCGCGGCCGAACGCCTCGCCGAGTCGGGTCTGTCGAACGCCCGCTTCGTCGACCCGCGTGACGAGCCGATGCCGACCGACGGCTCGTGCGATTTCGTGACGACGTTCGACTGCATCCACGACATGACCCGACCCGCAGGAGATGATGGAGTCGATCCGCGCGGCGATCGCCGACGACGGCACCTGGCTGCTCGTCGACATCAAGGGGCGCGACACGTTCGCCGAGAACGTCGAGAAGAACCCGATGGCGTCGCTGATGTACGGCATCAGCGTGCTGTCGTGCATGAGCTCGGCGCTGTCCGAGCCGGACGGTGCCGGTCTCGGAACGCTCGGGCTGCCGGCGTCGAAGGCCGAGGAGATGGCAGCGGCCGCCGGATTCTCGCAGTTCCGCAAGATGGACGTCGACCACAGCGTCAACAGCTTCTACGAGATCCGCGTGTGAACCGTTTCACTCTGGCTTCAGCCCGGGCCCCATACGAGTGTCGCCAGACCGAAGAGCGAGGGCAGGCGGGCCAACCCGAGATTCGTGGTCGTGCTGGGCCGCGACGGACCAGCTCTTCGACGACGAGGGTGCACGCGAGGTGGTCATCGATCTCGGAGGCGTAGCGGTGCACGGAGCGACGTGCGGAAGTCAGCGAGCGAGGATGCGGGCTTGTGGCAAAGTGTCGGCAGCGGGTTCGCGTGTGGGGGTCCGCCAGTCACCTGCGGAAGGGGAGAGCAATGAAGACTTGTCGAGGGGTTCGGTTGGGGGCGTGGAGGTCGCGGTGGGCTGCGGTTGGTGCTGCGGTTGCGGTGACGTTGGGTGCTGGGGGGATGGTGGCGGTGAGTGCGGCGACGTCGGCGCCGTCGTCGTTCGTGTCGATCGATCCGACCCGGATCTTGGATACGCGTACCGATGTCGGGTTGGCGGGGCCGTTCGTGTCGGGGGTGGCCCAGAAGTTGCAGGTGACCGGCACGGTGCCGACGCAGCCCCCGGGTGGGGCGGCGCCTGTGAATGCGTTGGTGGTGCCGTCGTCGGCGACGTCGGTGGTGTTGAACGTGACGGTGGTGCGGCCGTTGACGAAGGGGTTCTTGTCGATTCGCCCGGGTGACGCGTCCGGGGTTCCCGCGACGTCGAACATCAATTGGGGCCCGGGTGGTCCGAACATCGCGAACGCGGTGACGGTGCAGGTCCCGGTGTCGGGCACGGTCGACATCTACGTGAACGGCACGGTGGCGGAGGTGTTGGTCGATGTCGCGGGTTACAACATTGCCGCTGCTGGTGGGCCGGCGGGCCCGAAGGGTGATCAGGGTGATCCCGGACCTGCGGGCGCGGACGGTGCTGCGGGTCCTGCGGGTCCGGTGAACCGGATCAGCGACGACCAGATCGCTCAGTTGCAGTGGTATCAGGACCCCGGCGCTGCGGCCACCTACCCGACCGGTGACGGCCCGTCGCGTGTGGCGTTCGATGGCACCCACATCTGGATCACCAACCGCTCGTCGAGCACGGTGTCGAAGATGAACCCCGCCGACGGCACCAAGATCGACTACCCCACCGGCGACAGCCCGTCGGGTGTGGCGTTCGATGGCACCAACATCTGGATCACCAACGCCGACTCGGACTCGGTGTCGAAGATGAACCCCGCCGACGGCACCAAGATCGACTACCCCACCGGCGACCGCCCGGAAGGGGTGGCCTTCGACGGCACCAGTATCTGGATCACCAATCTCTTCTCTGACTCGGTGTCGAAGATGAACCCGGCCGACGGCACCAAAGTCGACTACCCCACCGGCGAGGGCCCGCAGCGTGTGGCGTTCGACGGCACCAACATCTGGGTCACCAACGCCGACTCGGACTCGGTGTCGAAGATGAACCCCGCCGACGGCACCAAAGTCGACTATCCGACGGGTGATACCCCGGGTGATGTGGCGTTCGATGGCACCAGTATCTGGATCACCAACCTCTTCTCTGACTCGGTGTCGAAGATGGACCCGGCCGACGGCACCAAAGTCGATTACCCCACCGGCAACTTGCCGGCCGGGGTGGCGTTCGACGGCTCCAACATCTGGATCACCAACGTCGGCTCGTCCACGGTGTCGAAAATGAACCCGGCCGACGGCACCAGCGTCGAGTACTCGGGCGTCACGGGCCCGATCGGTGTGGCGTTTGACGGGACCAACATCTGGGTTGCCAACAACCCCTCGGACACGGTGTCGAAACTCATCCCCGGGTGATCGGGCGACGGCCCGTCAGCGAAATCACGTCCTCGTGAACCGGCTACGGTCGTCGTACATGAGCGACGACTGCACACTCGACGACGTCAAGGCCTTTGCCACCCAACTGAGCCCGTGGGCGCACATCGCCACGGTCGGGGCCGACGGTGAACCCGACGTGGTGCCGGTCCATCCATGCTGGGACGGCGACACCCTCTGGACGATGCTCGGCACGACCTCGGTCAAGGCGAAGAACGTCGCCGACAACCCGAAGGTTGCACTGCACTGGCAGGTCACCGAGAACGGCGACGGCGTCGAGGTGTGGGGGACCGGCGAGGTGTTCACCGACCTCGAGACGAAACGCCGGCTCTGGGACGGCGTGTTCGACTACGACCTGAACGCGTTCGCTCCGGGCGGACCCGACAACTCGCCCGACACGGCGTTCCTCGCGATCACGCCGACGCGTGCGCTGATCCTCGAAGCAGTACGGCATGGGCGGGTTGCAGCGTTGGAGCGCCTGACGTCGCTGTCGCGCTCGATCAGCGGTCACGTCGCGATCGTCACCGGCGCGGCCAGCGGCATGGGCCGCGCGACGGCGCATGCTGTTCGCCGACGAGGGGGCACGCGTCGTCGTCGCCGACCTCGGCAGCCGATCGCGTCGACGCCGTGGTCGACGAGATCCGCGCGGTCCACGGCGACGCATGCGGCGCTCGGTGTCGTGCACCGACGTCGCCGACCACGACGCAGCTCGAGCGCCTCGTCGCAGCGCACCGTCGAGTGGGCCGGACGGCTCGACATCGTGGTCAACAACGCCGGCATCTCGGTGATCAACTCGCCGTTCCAGGACGCCGACGAGTTCGAGACGAGCTGGGCCCAGACCCTCGACGTGAACCTCACCGCCCACGCCCGCCTGGTCCGCCTCGCGCTGCCACACCTGCTCGAGTCCGGCGCGGCCGCATCGTCAACATCGCCTCGACCGAGGCGCTCGTCAGCACCGCGGGACTGGCGCGCCTACGCAGCGACCAAGGCCGGTGTGATCGGGCTCACCCAGTCGCTCGCCGTCGAGCTCGGCCGACACGGCGTGACGGTCAACTGCGATCTGCCCGGGCCCGATCGACACCGCGATGACGGCCGGGATCGACGACGAGTCGAAGGAGAAGTACGCCCGTCGTCGGGTTCCGCTGCGGCGCTACGGCGACCCGGAGGAGGTGGCGCAGATGACGCTCAACCTGTGTCTGCCGGCATCGAGCTTCGTCAACGGCGCCCACATCCCGGTCGACGGCGGCATGTCGATCCGGCACACCTGACGTCGGCCGGCGACGGACCGAGCGTCAGGCGCCGTCGAAGAGTCCGGTGAGCCCGCTCGGGTCGTGACGGCCGACCACGAACTGCTCGAGCACGCCCAGGCCCTCGTGGATCCCGACGGCGCCCGACGTGGTCGCCTTGACGATGGTCTGGATGTGGACGTGGTGTGGTGCGGTCAGGTCGTCGACCGGCAGGTCCCAGCGGTCGCCACCGACCTCGAGCTCGCCCTTCCACACGCCGTGCCCCCACTCGGGATGGGTGTAGCCGAGCCCCATCATGTGGAAGTCGAACAGCGGCTCGAGCGACCATCGACGTGGGCTCGCCGCGTCCACGGGATCAGGTCGAGCTCGAACGACGCGGCCGCACGGGTGCCGGGACGCCATTCGATCCGGTAGTCGACCGCGCGCATCGCCTCGGCCGGTTCGGGTCCGTTCGGAGCCGGTCGGCACGAGCGACACGAAACCGGACTCGTGCCAGCGGCGACCGTCGAAGTAGCTCGTTGACGTCGAAGTGGGTCGAGAAGCCTTCGAAGTTGATCGGTGCCCACAGCCAGAAGAACTGCGGGTCGGCGACCGGCGCGCCGGTCGGCGCACGTTCGCCGACGGTGCGGATGCCCCACGAGCGGTCACGTGAGCCGAGGGTTTCGCCCGGCGCGAGTTCGATCAGCTCGCCGTCGATCTCGATCCAGCCCTCCCAGTTGCCGAACTGGGTCATCCGGGTCGAGTCCATCACGACGCGCTGACCGACCTGGTGGAAGAAGTGCGGCTCCTCGATCGGTGCCGATCGGCGGACGAACGTGAGCTCGCAGCGGAGCCCGTGCTCGGGTGCCTCGACGGTGAGCCGCAGCGCGCTCAGCGGTTCGAGCACCTCGACCTCGATCGGCCCGACCTGGTTGGCGTCGCCGCGGTCCGTCGGGGCCCGCCGGGACGCGTGGACGTTGATCTGGCGGGCGTCGGCGGTGCCGCCGTCGACCACCACGCTGAACGAGGCATCGGCGACGTGACGGTTCGGGTAGAGGCCCATCGCCGCGGCGAAGTACAGGCGGGTGTCGCGGGTGTACCCGTTGAAGAAGTAGCGGTCGTAGTGGTTGAGGTCGCTCGACGCCGGTCCGGGCGACCGGGTGTGACGTCTGATGGATCGGAAAGTCGTCGAACGAACTCAGCACCTCAGTCGACGGTAGTCGTAACCTGTGGGGTGATGACGCGCACCCGCGTACCGACAGCTGGCCATCGTCACCACGATCGGGATCTGTTTCCTCGTCGTCGCCGGGGGAGTGGTCCGACTGACCGGGCAGCGGCCTCGGATGCGACGACTGGCCGAACTGCAACAACGAGCGGTTCATCGACGTGTCGACCGGGCACGCCGCGATCGAGCAGCTCAACCGTCTGCTCAGCGGGGTGATCGGCATCCCGACGGTGCTGCTCGTCATCTGGCGGATTCCGCGCTGCGCCACGTGGGAGCGGGCTGCGCTGGCCGGCGATCGGCGTGCTCGTCTCGGTCCTGGCGAACGGTGTCGTCGGCGGCATGGCCGTGCTCGGCGACCTGCACCCCTTCCTCGTCCAGTCGCACTTCCTGCTGGCGATGGTGTCGATCGCGTTCGGTCTGATCGCCGTGCGAGCCGGCGTCCGAGCGACCGATCCCATGGCGGCGAGCTGCTCGTTCGCCGACACCGCTCCACCGGCTGCTGGTCGGCGTCGTCGCGCTTGACCGCCGCCGCGCTCGTCACCGGCACCGTCGTCACCGGCGCCGGGCCCCACGCCGGCGAGGAGGACGTCCGCCGGTACGGGTTCGACATCGGTACGCGTCGCCCGCATCCACAGCGTGACGCGTGATCCTCGCAGTGGCGCTGTGCGGCGCTCCTGGCCTGGATCGTGATGCGCCGGGTCCAGCCGCTGCAGTCACCGATGTCGACGTGGCTGTTCGTCGCCATCGTCCAGGGTGGCATCGGCTACGCGCCAGTACTTCACCGGCGTTCCCGAAGCTGCTCGTCGGGATGCACATCGCCGGCGCGACGGCGCTGTGGGTCGTCACCGTCCGGCTCGAACTGGCCGGGCTCGAGCTGGCCGACGACGGCCGGAGCCTCGCAGCCGAACGGCAACGAAGCAGAGCGACTATTCGGTGCGCACGCTGACGAACGTCTAGAGTACCGCGCCGTGCGTCACACCAACCTGAAACCGACGGACCGCTCCGCGTGGCTCCGCCTTCTCCTCGGGGCCGTCGTGGCCCTCCTGGCGGTGGCCGCCGCCGGTGGCCCGGCCTTCGCCCAGGAGGACGACGATGGCGGCGACGAGGCGCGTCGGAGATCGATCGGCGGCACGCTGCAGACGAAGGACGAGGAGGGCGAGCAGGTCCTCCTCGAAGGCGTCACGTTCGTCGTCACCGATGCCGACGGCAACGAGGTCGGCACCGCGGTGTCCGACGCCGAGGGGGAGTGGCGAGTCGATCTTCCGGGTCCCGGCCTGTATTCGGTCGAACTCGTCGTCGACACGCTTCCCGAGGGGAATTCGCTGCGCAACCCCGACAGGAACCCGCTCGACCGACGTCGAGGTGCAGACCAACACGAACAAGAACACCCTGTTCCCACTCGGCGAGCGCGCGTCGAGCTCGAGCAACTCGAATCGGGTCGCCCAGCTCACCGTCGACGGCCTCAAGCTCGGATTGATCATCGCGATCTGCGCGATCGGTCTCTCGCTGATCTACGGCACGACCGGCCTCACCAACTTCGCCCACGGCGAGATGGTGACGATCGGCGCCATGACGGCCTATCTCATCAACGTGACGTGGCAGATCGTCGTGGTTCGGCGAGCTGGATGAGTTCGCTGATGTTCGGCGCGTTGGTGGCGATCGTCGTCACGGGATTCCTCGGCTACCTGTTCAACGAAGGCGTCTGGAGACCGCTGCGCCAACGTGGCGCCAGCCTGATCTCGGCGTTGGTGGTCTCGATCGGCTTCTCGATCCTGGTCCGCTACATCTTGCTCTACCAGTTCGGTGGCCGAGCCCGGTTCTACCGCGACTTCCGGATCGGTGAGCCGATCGACTTCGGCCTCTTCGTGATCCTTCGCAAGGACCTGTTCATCATGGTCTTCACGACCGTCGATCCTGGTCGGCGTCGGGCTCGCCCTGTCGAAGACCCGAGCCGGCAAGGCGATGCGTGCCGTCGCCGACAACCGCGACCTCGCCGAATCGTCGGGGATCGACGTCGAGAAGGTGATCCGTCTCGTCTGGATCATCGGTTCCGCGCTGGCCGGTCTCGGCGGCGTGGCGTTCGGCGCCACCGAGAACATCAACTGGGAGATGGGCTTCCGCCTCCTGCTGCTGATGTTCGCCGGCGTGACGCTCGGCGGGCTCGGGACGGCCTACGGCGCGCTGTTCGGCAGCATCATCGCCGGGTTGTTCATCCAGCTCTCGACGCTGATCCTGCCCGGCGACATGAAGAACGTCGGTGCACTGTTGGCGCTGATCCTCATCCTGTTGGTCAGACCGCAGGGTCTGCTCGGACGAGCGGAACGAATCGGATAAGGGGGGATCATGGACTATCAAGCCATCATCGAGAGCCTGTTCCGTGGCCTCATCGGCGAGCGCTTCATCGTGTTCGCCCTCGCGGCCATCGGGCTCAACCTGCACTTCGGCTACACCGGCCTGCTCAACTTCGGTCAGGCGGTCTTCATGGCTGCCGGCGCCTACGGCCTCGCGATGATGGTCGCCACGATCGGCCCGCGGCTCAACGAGAACACGGGACTGAACATGTCGGACACGACGCTGTTCTGGGTCGGCGTGTTCATGGCGGTGGTCGTGTTCCCGGTCGCTCTTCGCGCTGGTCATGGGTATACCCGACGCTCCGATTGCGAGCGGACTATCTCGCCATCGTCACCATCGCGGTCGCCGAGATCTTCCGCATCGTGGCTCGGTCGCCGCGCTTCGACTGGCTGACCGGCTCGTCCGACGGTCTCACCGGGTTCAGCCGCACGTTCTACGACCTCAGCCCGTTCTCGACGACCGGGCGGTACTTCTTCAACCTGTTCACCGGCAACCAGTTCTTCCTGGTGCTCGTCGGATGGGCGATCCTCGCGCTCGGCACGCTCGTGTGCTGGTCGCTGGTGCGCAGCCCGTGGGGGCGTGTGCTCAAGGCGATTCGCGAAGACGAGGACGCCGCTCGCAGCCTCGGCAAGAACGCCTACTCGTACAAGATGCAGGCGCTGATTCTCGGCGGCATGTTCGGAGCGGTCGGCGGCATGGTCCGCGCGGTCGGCTTCTCGGTCGCCCAGCCCGACAACTTCATCACCGACGTCACGTTCTTCGTCTGGGTGGCCCTCATCCTCGGCGGTGCCGGCAGGGTGTTCGGCCCGCTCGTCGGTGCCGCGCTGCTGTATGCGACCCTCGACTTCGTCGGACACGATCCTGCGTCAGCTCGTCGCGAACGACTACATCCCGAGTTCGATCATGTCCGGTACCCAGGTCGGCCAGGTGCGCTTCATGATCGTCGGACTCGGCCTGATCCTGCTCGCAGCATTCCGGCCGCAAGGCATCTTCGGCAACAAGGAAGAGATGGCCCTCGATGACCGATGAATTCTCCGAACGAGGACGAACTGATTCCCGAGGCCGGCCCGCACTCGTCGGCGCCGCACCCGTCGCACCTGCTGGACCATCTCGACGGTCGAGGTCGATGTCGCAGCGCCGCCCGGGCAGCGCTCGCCGACGTGCCGTGGGAACCGGGGGCGAAGAAGCCCGACCCGATTCTCATCGCCGACGATGTCGTCCGCCGGTACGGCGGTCTGACGGCCGTCGACGTCGATCACGTCGAGGTGCAACGCGGCGTGATCACGGCGCTCATCGGTCCGAACGGTGCCGGCAAGACCACGCTGTTCAACCTGCTCACGAACTTCGACACGCCCGACACCGGGTACCCGGGTGTTCAACGGCCAGGCCATCGACAAGGTGCCGGCGCACAAGATCGCCAACTACGGCATGGTGCGCACGTTCCAGCTGACGAAGGCGCTGTCGAAGATGACCGTGATCGAGAACATGAAGCTCGGTGCGACCGATCAGCAGGGTGAGTCGCTGTTCGCCTCGATCTTCCCGTTCCTGTGGCGCAAGCAGGAGAAGGAGATCGAGTCGCGCGCCGACGAGCTGCTCGTCCACTTCAAGATGGAACACATGCGCGACGAGTTCGCCGGCACGTTGTCCGGTGGTCAGCGCAAGCTGCTCGAGATGGCACGTGCGCTGATGGTCCAGCCCGAGATGGTGATGCTCGACGAGCCGATGGCCGGCGTGAACCCAGCGCTCACCCAGTCGCTCCTCGGGCACGTGACGGGCCTGCGTGATCAGGGGATGACGGTGCTGTTCGTCGAGCACGACATGGACATGGTGCAAGAGATCAGCGACTGGGTCATCGTGATGGCCGAAGGCAGGATCATCGCCGAGGGGCCGCCGGCGTCGATCGGCCAGAACCAAGCCGTGGTCGATGCGTACCTCGGCTCCAGCCACGACACGCGCTCAGCTCGATCCTGAGGTCGAGGAGCTCGGATGACCGGATTCGCGATCCGGACGACGCTCATGACCGACACGACGACGCCCGACAGCCCGACCGACGGCAGCCGAGCCGCTGCTGATCGCCGACGCGCTCGACGGCCGGATACATCCCCGGCGTCAACATCCTCAACGATTGCAGCCTGACGCTGGCCCAGGGTGAGCTGGTCGGCATCATCGGACCGAACGGAGCCGGCAAGTCGACGCTCGTCAAGTCGATGTTCGGCCTGGTCAACATCCGCGAGGGTCAGGTCCGCCTCCGCGGCGAGGACATCACCAACATGAAGGCGCACTCGCTCGTGAGCCGCGGCATCGGCTACGTACCGCAGAACAACAACGTGTTCCCGGCGCTCACCGTCATCGAGAACCTCCAGATGGGGGTGTATCTGAAGCCGAAGATGTTCGCCGAGCGCTACGAGGTCGTCGGCGACATGTTCCCGCGGCTGATCGAGCGAGCCGAGCAGCGAGCCGGCTCGCTGTCCGGTGGCGAGCGTCAGATGCTCGCGATGGGTCGTGCGCTGATGATGGATCCGTCGGTGCTGCTGCTCGACGAGCCGTCCGCAGGTCTGTCGCCGGCGTTGCAGGACGAGGTGTTCGTCCGGTGCTACAAGATCAACAAGGCGGGCGTCTCGATCGTGATGGTCGAACAGAACGCCAGCCGGTGTCTGCAGATCTGCGACCGTGGCTACGTGCTCGACCAGGGCGCGAACGCCTACACCGGCACCGGCGGCGAGCTGCTGAAGGATCCGAAGGTGATCGAGCTGTACCTCGGCACGCTGGTCAAGGACCACCAGGACTGAGCCGGCGGGGTCGCACCCCGCTCGACCGTTCGCACCGCTGACGGGCGACGGCCTGCGATACCGGCTGCACTGCTCGGAACTCCGTGTGCCCGAATCGCGTGCAGCTGACCCCGGGACGCGAAACGGCCCGGAGCCGAAGCCCCGGGCCGTTCCAGTGGTTTCAGGTCGTCAGCGAGTACTGATCCGGAGGATCAGACCTCGACCGAACCCTGCGACCGAACCGTCGACGACGATCGTGCCGGTCTCGTCGAATTCGAGGATGAGGATCGAAGCCTGGGTCGGCTCGCCCTCGTCACGGAACTCGAGCGGGCCGGAGACGCCGTCGTAGTCGATGTCGCGTGCCGGCTTCGAGCGAGCGCCAGGCAGTCGGCGTAGGTGGTGCACTTCTCGCCACCACGGGTGACGTCGTTGATCTCTGCGCCGATGGCCACACCGTCGTCCGAACCGGCGACCGTGGCGGCGAGCGCCATGAGCACGACGGCGTCGTACGACTCAGCGGAGTACGAGAAGTCGACGAGGTCGCGGGTCGACAGCGAGCAGCGAGTCACGGAAGTCCGTCGAGCTCACCTTCGACGTCGACACCCGGGAGGGTGCCGCGCATGCCGGCGAGGACGGTCGGATCGTCGAAGGCTGCGGCGAGGGCGTTGCCCATGTTGCCGTCGGTGCCGTAGATGGTCTTCGCGTCCGGGCCGATGCCGGCCTCGATCAGACCCGTGAGGATCTTCGAGGTCTCGTCGAAGCCGATGATCACGATGGCGTCGGAGTCGGCCTCGAGGGCCACCGCAACGACGTCGTCGAAGTTCTCGGCCTTCGGGTCGTAGATGTTCTCGGCGTCGACGACGCCACCCTGCGCCTCGAACGGGCCCTTGGTGAACTCGAGCAGGCCGGTGCCGTAGGCATCGTTCAGCACGAGGAAGGTCGCCGAAGCGTTGCCGTCGGCGATCATGATGTCGGCGAGCGCCGCACCCTGCACGACGTCGGACGGCGCGGTACGGAAGTACAGGCCGTTGTCGTCGTAGTCGGTGAAGGTCGGCGAGGTGTTCGCCGGGCTGAAGTGGACCTTGCCGGCCTGCGTGATCTTGTCGATCACGGTCAGCGACACACCGGAGCTGGCGGCACCGATGAAGCCGTCGACGTCCTCGGCGAGGAGGCGGTCGACCGTGGCGTTGGCCACTTCACCGTTGTCGCCGGAGTCGCCCGGGCAGGTACACGAGGTCCTGTCCGAGCACGCCGCCGGCGGCGTTGATGTCCTCGACTGCGAGGTTGACACCAGCGATCTCGGGCGGGCCGAGGAACGCAAGGTTGCCGGTCTCGGGCAGGATGCCGCCGAGCACGAGCTGACCTTCGGTCGACGCGGTCTCGGCTTCCTCCATGGCTTCGGTGGTTTCGGTCTCCTCTTCCATGGCTTCGGTGGTCGCGGTCTCCTCCTCCATGGCTTCGGTGGTTGCGGTCTCGCTCCTCCATCGCTTCGGTGGTCTCGGTCTCGGCAGCATCGGTCGTCGTGGTCTCGTCGTCATCGCTGCCGCAAGCGGCGGCAACGAGCGAGAGGCCGACGAGCAGTGCGCCGACGCGCTTCACGCGTGCTTTCTGCATGTTGTTTTCTCCCCCTGTGTAGGTGCGGGCGGGATTGCCCGAACGTTCAGGTCCCGAAAGTGTACGCCTGGATTCGGCTCGATGACCACGCACTACGTTGCATCCGTGTGAAATCACGCGCGCCCGTCGACCTGCTCGAGGGGCTCGCGACGACCCGGTCGATTCGCCGATACACCGACGATCCGGTCGACTCGCGACGACCTCCGGTCGATCCTGTGGCACGCCGGTCGAGCACCGTCGGGTTCGAATCGTCAGCCGTTCCGGTTCCTCGTGTTGCGCGACGGCCCGGCCGCCGGCGAGGCGAAGTCGCTGCTCGGCGACGGCATTCCGCGCCGGCTGGAACGCCAAACGGGAAGCCGACGGCTACCGCCCGAGCCGCTTCGCCGACTCGATGCAGCGCTACGTCGATCGCTTCGAACAGATTCCGGTCGTGTCCTCGTCTGCCTCGACCGGTACCGCGACCCGAACCCGATGGAAGGCGCATCGGTCTATCCGGCCTGTCAGAACCTGCTGCTCGCAGCACGGGCGCTACGGATACGGCGGAGCGCTCACGATGTGGCACCTCGGCGTCGAAGACGAACTCCGCGAGCTGCTCGACGATCCCCGACCACGTCGGCGCTCTCGGCGTGCATCACGCTCGGCGTTCCGGAGGGCAGCCACGGCCCGCTGCGACGCAAGCCGCTCGCGCGACGTCGTCTTCGACGATCGGTGGGGCGACCCAGCGGCGTGGGCCGAGGACCCCGACGCGCGACCGACGCAGTAGCTTCGCCGCCATGCCCTCGTCGCCGGCGTCGACTCCAGCACCCAGAGCACCAAGGTCGAGATTCGCGACCTCGACGTCCGGCGAGGTGGTCGCGGCCGGTCGCGGCGCCGCACCCGGCCGTCACCCCGCCGTGCAGCGAACAGGATCCACGGCACCTGGTGGACGCATTCGAGACGGCCTGGGCCGGCAGTCGGGTGCGCCGACGGTCGACGGCGATCGCCGTCGGTGGCCAACAGCACGGCATGGTGGCGCTCGACGCCGACGATCAGCCCGTCCACCCGGCCAAGCTCTGGAACGACACCGAATCGGACGCCGACGCCGGGTGGCTGATCGACCAGCTCGGGCTCGGCGGCGGCGTGGGCCGAGCGCCATCGGCAGCGTCCCGGTCGCGGCGTTCACGATCACGAAGCTGTCGTGGCTGCACCGGACCGCACCCGAGCGCGTGGGCGTCGCATGGCCCGGGTGCTGCTCCCGCACGACTACGTGACCCACCGCCTCACCGGCGCGCTACACGACCGACCGCGGCGACGCCTCCGGCACCGGCTACTGGTCGCCGTCGACCGGGGAGTACCGCTACGACCTGCTCGCGATCGTCGACGCCGAGCGTGACTGGACCGACAGTGGTGCCCGAGGTGCTCGGCCCGATGGACGTCGCCGGGACGCTGGAACGGCGCGCGTCGTCGCGCCCGGGCACGGGCGACAACATGGCCGCCGCGCTCGGCGTCGGTCTGCGGCCCGGCGACGCGATGATGTCGATCGGCACGTCGGGAACGGTGTCGGCCGTGTCCGTCGACACCGACCGCCGACCCGACGCGGCGCGGTCGCCGGCTTCGCCGACGCGACCGGCCGATTCCTCCCGCTCGTGTGCACGTCGAACGCCGCCAAGGTCCTCGACGCGATCCGGCACGCTGCTCGGCGTCGACCACGCCGAATTCGATCGGCTCGCGCTCGCCGCCGACACCGGCGGCCCGTGCTGCTGCCGTACTTCGACGGCGAGCGGACGCCGTACCGGCCCGACTGCGACCGGCTCGATCACCGGGCTCCGCTCGGACGTGACCCGTGAGCAGTTCGCCCGAGCGGCTGTCGACGGTGTCGCCTGCGGCCTGCTCGACGGCCTCGATGCGCTGCGCGACCACGCCGACCTCGACGGACGCCTGGTGCTCGTCGGCGGCGGCGCACGGTCGCGGCGCAGTGCAGGCGGTCATCGCCGGCCTCGCCGGGATGCCGGTCGTCGTGTCCGACGCCGACGAGGCGGTCGCCACCGGTGCTGCCGTGCAGGCCGCCGCGGTGCTCGAGCAGGTCGACCATGCGGTCATCCAGGAGCGGTGGGGGCTCGGCGGCGGCGCGACCGTCGACGGCGTCGACGGCGGCGACATCCGCGAGCGATACGCCTCGCTCGCGCGACGCGATGACGTCGACGCCGCACTCGATCCTCGGCGTCGCCGCCGAGCGCCAGCGCCGACGAGATCCGGACCGCCCGTCGCGAGCTCGCCCGGATCCACCACCCCGACGCCGGCGGCGACGCGGCGGTGATGCAGCGCGGTCAACGCCGCGGCCGGCGCACGCACTCCGCCTCCTCGAGCGACGGCCGAATCGCTGCGGAGTCGCCGACGGCTCGCCGACGCGAGACGACCGCGACCGACTGGGTCGGAACCACGCGCGACGTCCCGTCGTTCACGATCGAGGCGCTCCCCGCCGAGGCGTTCGAGGCGCTGCTCGTCGCCACCGCCGAACTCGGTGAGGTGGAGGACGACGACCCGCCGTACGAGCTCCGGACGCTCCTGTGCGCCGCCGCTCGCCTGCTGGTGTCAGCTCGACGTGGTCCCCGACGCCGGCGCGTCGACGGTCAGCGTGTCGATCGCTCCCGTCGAGGGCCATCGACTGCCGCCGCTCGTCGACGTGCGCAACGCGTACATCACCGCGCTCAACGCGACTCGACTGGTCGAGCCTCTAGCGATCTCGGGGCGCGGCGCAGCTGCCTTCGTCGAGGCGGTCACGAACCGCGTGCCCGAGCCCGTCGGCGGCGGGAAGGACGGCGATCAGGGTGCGGACACCGTCGGCGTCGGCCTGTCGCAACGAGGCGTACAGCTCACGGGCGTAGCGGGCGACGTCGTCGGTGAGGTCGAGGATGCGTGCGCCCGGGGTGCCCGGCGGCGAGCGCCACGGCGTCGTCGGCGGTGTCGACGAGGCGCACCTCGACAACGCGGTGCGTAGTGCGAGGCCAGCATGCCGCTCGCCCGTGCCGGGCCGGATGCCGCAGCGACGTCGGCGTCGAGAATGCTGCGGACCTGCTCGGCGGTCACCGCTCCGGCCCGAAGGATCTGGACCGGATCGACCGTGCAGTCGACGATCGTGCTCTCGACGCCGACCGGGCTCGGTCCGCCGTCGAGCATCACGTCGCGGCCGGGTCGAGGAGGTCGCCGAGGTCGGCGACGACGTGTTCGGCCGTGGTCGGGCTGACCGCACCGAACCGATTCGCCGACGGTGCGGCGACGGGCACGCCGGCCGAGCGGATCATCTCGCGTGCCATCGGATGCGCCGGAACGCGCAACCCGACGGTGTCGCGCCCACCCGCAACAGCCGCCGGGCAACCGGTCGGAACGGGGCACGATCAGCGTCAGCGGACCCGGCCAGCCCGCAGCGGCGAGGCGTCGCGCCGACTCCGGACGCGTCGGGCGCCCACACGTCGAGGTCCTCGGGGTCGGCGAGGTGCACGATCAGCGGATGATCGCGTCGGTCGACCCTTGACCGCGAAGATCCGGGCGATCGCAACCGGATCGGTGGCGTCGGCGGCGAGACCGTAGACCGTTTCGGTCGGCATCGCGACGAGCCCACCCGCCCGGATCGCGGCTGCGGCCCGATCGACGCCGTCGCGCAGGAGCCGGCGGGTCACGACAGCGCGTCGACGAACTCGAGCGCTGCGTCGAAGAAGCCGAACGACTCGGTCGTCGCGAAGTGGTCGGTCCGCGGCAGCGTGACGAGGCGACCGTCGGGAAAGGCTGCAGCCAACTCGTCGCCGGGATGGACGAAGTCGTTCTCGCCGACGACGACCAGCACCGGACACGTCACCGCTGCGAGCCCGGCGGCGTCGATCTCGAACCCGCCGGGCGCTCCATGACCGCCAGCGAGCGCCTCGAGGTCGTTGCCGGGCTGCTGTGCGTACTGGGCGAACAGGCGGGCGGTCTGATCGAGCGACGCCGGATCGGCGCCGTCGATGAGCGCGCGGAGTCCGTCGGCGATCGCGGTCGCGCCGGAATGGTCGCGTTCGAACACGTTGCGGCCGATCCCGGCCAGGACGAGCCGGTCGAACCGTTCGGGATGACGAATCGCCGTCCGCAGCAGGGTGAGCGCACCGAGCGAGAACCCGATCGCCGCGATCGGCTCGGCGGGCAGCGCGTCGACGATCCGTTCGGTCAGTCGGCGTAGGCCTCGGGATCGTGTGGCTTCGGGCGCCGAGCCGTGACCGAGCAGGTCGACGCCGATCACCTGCTTGCCGCCGTCCTCGAGCAGCGCGGTGAAGCCGTTGCGTTGCCAGGTCGACTCGAACGACCCGCCCCACCCGTGCACCAACACGACCGTCTCGGAAGATTCCACGACCCGCAGCGTAGAACGCAATAGCATCCGAGCCCCATGCGCATGCTGCACTCCGAATCCCGGCCACGACCTCACGTACAACGACGTGTTCATGGTGCCGAGCCTGTCCGACGTGCCGTCGCGGATGGACGTCGACCTCACGACCCCCGACGGCATCGGCACGACGATCCCGCTCGTCGTGTCGAACATGACCGCCGTCGCCGGTCGACGGATGGCCGAGACCGTCGCCCGGCGTGGCGGCATCGCGATCCTCCCGCAGGACATCCCGCTCGACGTCGTCGAGACCGTGATCGCCAGCGTGAAGAGCTGCCATCCCGTGTTCGAGACGCCGATCACCCTGGCACCCGACGCCACGATCGGCGATGCGCTGTCGCTGATCCACAAGCGGGCCCACGGCGCGGTCGTGGTCGTCGAGGACGGCAGACCGGTCGGCGTGTTCACCGGGAAGGACGGCGACGGCTTCGACCGGTTCACCCAGCTGCGCAACGTGATGTCGTCGACCGTGCACATCCTCGCTCCCGACGTCGATGCGGCCACCGCCCACGAGCAGCTCGGACGAGCGTCGACTCCACGTCGCCCCGGTCGTCGATGACGACGACCGGCTGCTCGGCGTGGTCACCCGCAAGGGCGCACTGCGTTCGACGATCTACCGACCGGCGCTCGACGCCGACGGGCAGACTGATGGTCGGAGTCGCCGTCGGCATCAACGGCGACCCTGCCGGTCGGGCCGCCGAGCTGCGCGGCGATGGGCGCCGACGTGCTCGTCATCGACACGGCCCACGGCCACCAGACCCGCACGCTGCGTGCCGATCGAGTCGGTCGCGTTCGGCCGTCGGCGACGCCAAGATCGTCGCCGGCAACGTCGTCACCGCCGAGGGCACGCGCCAGCTGCTCGAGGCCGGTGCCGACGTCGTCAAGGTCGGTGTCGGGCCCGGAGCGATGTGCACGACGCGGATGATGACCGGCGTCGGTCGACCGCAGTTCTCCGCCGTCGTCGAGTGCGCCGACGAAGCCGCCCGGTCGGGTGGGCACATCTGGGCCGACGGCGGTGTGAAGTTCCCCGCGACGTCGCACTTGCGCTCGCCGGCGGCGCGGCGAACGTGATGATCGGCTCGTGGCTCGCCGGCACCTACGAGTCGGCGGCCGACACGCGGCTCGACACCGACGGTCGGCTCTACAAGGAGAGCTTCGGGATGGCATCGAACCGGGCGGTGAAGCACCGGACCCGAACCGAGTCGGAGTTCGACCGGGCCCGCAAGGAGTTGTTCGAGGAGGGGATCAGCACCTCGCGGATGTATCTCGACCCGGAGCGCCCGAGCGTCGAGGACATCATCGACCAGATCGTCGCCGGTCTCCGTTCGTCGTGCACCTATGCCGGGCGCGACGTCGATCGCCGAGTTCCACGAGCGGGCGGTCGTCGGGGTGCAGGGCGCGGCCGGCTACGACGAAGGTCGTCCACAGGGGGTGTCGTGGTGACGCGGGTGATCGCGATCGACGGACCGGCCGGTGCCGGCAAGTCGACGGTCGGTCGAGCGATCGCCCAGCGCCTCGGTGTCGGCTACCTCGACACCGGAGCGATGTACCGGGCCGTCACGTTCGCCGTGCTCCGACGTGGCGTCGACCCGCACGACACCGAACGACGTCGGCGACGTCGCCACGACGATCGAGCTCGACGTGGCCGACGTCGACGGCGCGACCAGCGGTCGCCGTCGACGGCGAGGACGCCACCGTCGAGATCCGTGGCCGCGAGGTGACCGGCGGCGGTCAGCGCCGTCGCCGCGAACAGCGGCGTTCGCGCCGAGATGGTTCGGCGTCAGCGGGCGTGGGTCGCCGAGCACGGCGGTGCCGTGGTCGAAGGTCGCGACATCGGTTCGGTCGTGTTCCCCGACGCCGATCTGAAGCTGTTCGTCACCGCCTCGGCGCGGGTCCGCGCCGAACGACGCGTCGCCGAGATCGGCGGCAACGTCGACGAGGTCGAGGCGTCGATCATCGAACGCGACCGGAAGGACTCGTCGCGCGCCGACAGCCCGCTGGTCGAGGCGTCGGGCTCGACCGTCGTCGACACGACCGGGATGTCGATCGAGGAGGTCGTCGATCACATCGTGGGGATGCTGCCGTGAACGAAACCGGCAAACCGCGGGTCGTCACCAAGCCGGGCCGCGACACACGTTGGAATCGCCTGCTCTACGGGTTCTTCCGCCAGCTGGTGAGCAACTCACTGCGGATCTACACCCGTGGCACGGTCGAGGGGAAGGAGCACCTTCCCGACGGGGCGTTCGTGCTCGCCCCGGTGCATCGCAGCTACATCGACACGCCGATCTCGTCGTGGGTCCAGATGCGCCGCCTGCGCTACCTCGGCAAGGACTCGATGTGGAAGTACGCGTGGCTCGGGAAGCTGTTCACGGCGATGGGAGCGATCCCGGTCCACCGCGGCTCGATCGACCGCGAGGCGCTCAAGCGGTGTCTGCAGGCGCTCGAGACCGGCCAGCCGCTCGTGTTGTTCCCCGAAGGCGAACGCAAGGACGGCCCGACGGTCCATCCGCTGTTCGACGGAGCCGCGTTCCTCGCTGCGAAGGCCGGCGTGCCGCTCGTTCCCGTCGGGATCGGCGGTTCGGCCCGAGCGATGCCGCGCGGCGCCAAGTTCGTGTACCCGCACCGGGTGCACGTGATCATCGGCGAGCCGTTCATGGTCGAGACGAACGGTCGGGGGCGCGCCAGCCGGGAGCAGCTCGGCAGTGGCGACGGAGCGACTCCACGCACGAGCTCCAGCGCCTCTACGACGCCGCCCAGGCCCGCGTCAGCTGAAGAACGCGCCGAGCGCTGCGGCGAGGTGCACGCGGATCGTCGACGCCGCACAGTTCCCGCGCCGAGTGCATCGACAGCTGCGGGACGCCGACGTCGACGGTGTCGATGCCGAGCCGGGTCGCGGTGACCGGTCCGATCGTCGATCCGCACGGCATGTTGTTGCGCGACACGAACACCTGCCACGGCACCCCGGCCGCGTCGCAGGCCTGCCTGGAAACGCGCTGCCGTCGTTGCCGACGTCGCATACCGCTGGTTCGAGTTGACCTTGATCGCGGGCCCGGCGTTGACGATCGGCCGATGGGACGGCTCGTGACGGTCGACGTAGTTCGGATGGACCGCGTGGGCGTTGTCGGCCGACACACACGCCGACGCGCTCAACGCTCGGTGGAGATCGTCGCGGGTGCCGCCGCGAGCGAGCACGAGCCGTTCGATGACGGTTTCGAGGAACGGGCCCTGGCGCCCCGGTGGTGCTCGCCGAACCGACCTCTTCGTGGTCGTTCAGCACGATCAGTGCGATGTGCTCGCTGCGGTGCGGCTGCCGCGAGCGCCACGGTGGCAGCCCAACACGACAGCTGGTTGTCGAGGCGGGCCGAGGTCAGCAACGAGCGATCGGCGCCGATCACCGCGGCACCCTGCAGGTCGTAGAGGCAGAGCTCCCACCAGGCCGGTGGCTGCGTCGAGGCCGGCCCGCGTCCCGATCCATTCGGCGAACTCGCCGGGTCGTGCGACACCCGACACCCCACACGGGCGCGAGGTGCCGCTGCGGATCGAGCAGCAGCCCGGTGTCGTTGACGCCACGATCGAGGTGGACGGCGAGCTGCGGGACGCGGGCGATCGGCTCGCGCACGTCGACGAGCGACACCGATCCGTCGGCCGACGACCACCCGACCGGCCACACCGAGGTCCCGATCGAGCCACGTGTTGTTGAGGATGCCGCCGTAGACCTCGACGGCGAGCTGCTTCCAGCCGACGGACTCGGTGTCGGGCCGCGGCTTGACCCGGAGACCGGGCGAGTCGGTGTGGGCGCCGCCGATGCGGAAGCCGGTCGACGCCGGCGCTCCGTCGGGAATCGACCAGGCGATGACCGCGCCCGTCGCGCACGACCAGGCCCCGCGCCGGAACATCGCGACCACGCGTCGTGTTCGGCGAGCGGCGCGAACCCGTCGAGGCGCCGAGTGGTCGACGCGACCGCGTGCCACGGCGACGGCGATGCGTCGAGGTAGGCGATCAGGTCGTCGAGGTCGGCAGCCATCGGTCGGGGTCAGCCCTTCTGGAAGAGGCCCATCGGGAGCCCGGTGCCACGCAGGTGGCTGGTCTCGTTGATCGTCACGACCGAGCGTTCACCGCTCGACGCGGCGGCGACACGATGGATCGAGGTGTAGTTGGGGTAGAAGAACCCGCGGGACCCGACCGTCGAGGTCGAGGATGTGGGTCAGGTAGGCGTTGATCACACCGCCGTGGCACACGATCGCCACTCGCTCGCCGCGGTGCTCGCCGATGATCCGCTCGATCGCCCCGATCGTGCGGGCGTTGAAGGTCTCCTCGTCCTCGCCGTCCTGCTCCCAGATGCCGTCGAGCATCGCGATCCAGCGGGGATCGTTCGTCGCCTTCAGCTCCTCGACGGGGACGTACTCCGGGCTGTTCTTGTCGTACTCGGCGACGTCGGGTTCGATCACCATCTCGAGGTCGCGATCCGTCCACGACCGGAACGGCGGTCTGCTGGGCGCGACGCAACGAACTCGCATAGACCGCGTCGAGATGCTCGGATGCGAGATACTGACCGAGATGACGTGCCTGCTCGTGCCCCTCGTCGGAGAGCTCGGGGTCGGCCACGCCGGCGTCGAGCTCGCGTCGAACGGGGAGCGCGTGTCTGATCAGCAACAGTTCCATCGAACGATAGACAAGCAGAGATGACCCGCCGAACGAAGATCGTAGCGACCATCGGTCCGGCGAGCGACTCGCCCGAGATGCTCGAAGACCTGATGATCGCCGGTCTCGACGTGGTCCGACTGAACCTCAGCCACGGCGACATCGCCGACCATCTGATCACGCTCGGACGGGTCCGCGACGCCGCCGAGCGGACCGGTCGGCCGGTCGCCGTGCTCGCCGATCTGCCGGGTCCGAAGATCCGTGCCGGGTCGTTCGGCGACGGCGACGTGATGATCGAGAGCGCGAGCGAGGTCCGGCTCGTCCCCGGCGACGGGCCGAGCGATGCAACGACGATCCACGTGCAGTACGCGACGCTGCTCGACGATCTCCACGCCGGGGCGAAGGTCCAGCTCGGGGACGGTGCGATCTCGATGACGGTCCTCGAGGTCGACCGACGACGCGGCACTTGCCCGGGTCGAGACCGGCGGTCGGACGAGCGGACAACCCGGGGTGCACCTGTCGTCGACGGTCGTGCGGCTGACGACACCGACCGACGAGGATCTCGTGCTCGCCGAGACGATGGCCGCGGCCGGCGTCGAGTTCATCGCCGTGTCGTTCGTGTGCGCCGCCGACGACGTCGAGCGGGTCGCCGACGTGGTCGGCTCACGTGCGCGCCTCGTCTCGAAGATCGAGACCCAGGCCGCGCTCGACGACCTCGATGCGATCATCGACGGTGTCCGACGCGCTGATGGTCGCCCGGGGCGACCTCGGCATCGACTGTCCGATCGAAGACGTCCCGCACCTGCAGAAGCGGATCATCCGCGACTGCGTCGCCGCCGGCAAGCCGGTGATCACGGCGACGCAGATGCTCGAGTCGATGATCACCGCGCCGTCGCCGACCCGCGCCGAGGTCAGCGACGTGGCGAACGCCGTGTTCGACGGGACCGACGCGGTGATGCTGTCGGGCGAGACCGCGATCGGGCGCGACCCGGTCGGTGTCGTCAGGACGATGGCGACGGTCGCCGCGCGAGCCGAGTCCGAAGCCAGCTACCGCCAGTGGGCGAACAAGCTCGGGCGAATGCAGCGTGAGCTGCGCGACAACGTGAGCGCCGGACGATCGGATCACGATGGCGCTGTCGCGGGCGGCGTCCGAGGCGGCGATCGATGCCGACGTCACGGCGATTCTCTGCTGTACGCGCAGCGGTCGCACGGCTCGGGCGATGGCGCGGTTCCGCCCCGAGGCCGCGCATGGTCGGCCTGTCGCCCGATCCGAAGATGGTGCGCACGATGGCGCTCAGCTGGGGCGTCGAGCCGATCGAGGTCGACATGTACTCCTCGACCGACGAGATGGTGTGGTTCGCCGTCGAGACGGCGCTCGAACACGGCGCGATCGACCACGGCGACACCGTGCTGGTGCTGGCCGGGGCTCCGACGGGGGCGCGTGACACCCATGGGACGCCCGAGCCGCTCGAACGTGGCGACCGACGTGCTCAGGCTCGTCTGCGTCGACTGAGCGACGAACGCAACCGTCGCGCAGCCGCGGCCGCGATCGCCGACATCGTGAGCGTGCCCTCGACACCGTGGATGCCGTACAGCCAGCCGCTGGCGATCGTGCCCGAGCCGCGGGCGACCGTACCGATGGCGTTCGACGCGGCGATCGTGGTGCCGCGTGCCGCGGGCATCGCCTCGGTCACCAGCGACAGCGACGTGACGAACGCGAACTCGAACCCACACAGGAACAGCAGGAGGCCGATCGACGCCGATCCACAGGGTCGTCGTCGGCCAACGCCATCACCGCCTGACCCGACGACCAGCAGCACGATACCGGCCATCGTGCTCGCGGAACTTGCCGACCCGGTCGGCGAACCCGGCCGAGCCGACCGAGGCGAGCAATTCGATCGCCCCGAACGCCATCGCCACCGCACCCAACCCGCCCGTCGACACACCGAATGCGTCGTCGAGCCAGCTGCCCGAGATGGCGAACACCGAGAGCCCGGCCAGCGGCGAGCAGCGCCGAGCCGACGATCACGGCCCACGCAGCGGGAGTGATGGCAGCGAGCCCGGGCGTCGGGGCGGGATCCGTCGCCGCCGGTGCCGGCCGAGCAGCCTCGTTCGATCGCCAGATCATCGCGGCCATGGCCGTCGCGGCGACCGCCAGCACGACGTAGGGGCCACGCCAGCCGAACACGCGCGATCAGCCCGGCGATGATCGGGGCTCCGACCAGCAGTGCCAGCGCCCACGACGTCTCGTACAGGCCGATCGAACGGGCGCGCTGGGAGTAGGCGACACGGTGGCTGATGTAGGCGTGACCGGCGACGGTGCAGTTGGCGACACCGAGCACGACCAGGACGAACCCGATCGCAAACGTGAACGTGGTGCCGAGCAGCGAGACGAGTGACGACACCGCGACGGCGAGCAGCGACAGGGTCATCACCGATTCGCTCGCGACCCCGATCGAGGTGCTTGCCGACGGCGAACGTCGACAGCCCCGACATCTCGCCGATCCCGAGCACCGTCGTCATCTGGCCGGTCGTCGCGCCGAACGCCTTCTCCAGGACCGGGAGGAACGGCGGGACCCAGCGCAGCGCAGTGTTGGCGACCGCCTTCGCGGCGGTCAGGCGAACCAGATTCACTCTGGTGTCGTCGGGGGGTCGTCGGCGGGGTCGTTGCGCGGGTCGGAAATCGTGATCGTCGTGCCGAAGAACGAGCAGTCGGTGTCGATGATCGTCGGGTTCACGCCGTCGAACTCGTAGGCATCGTTGACCTTGTCGGCGCAGTCCTGCAGCGACGTCCGTTGGGTCCAGACGGCGAACGCGAGGATGGCGAGCACCAACGCGACCGCCATCTTCTGCATGATCGTCTTCATGATCCAGGCGGCGGCGATCGCTCCGACGACGAAGACGACCACCAGCCCGATCGCGATGTTCTTGGCCTCGGAGAGGGTGATGGCGAGCACGGCGCCGACAGTAACGGACGGCGTACGCTGACGCGGTGAGCGACCAACCGATCCAGTTCTCCAGCGGCATCCCGACCACCGTCCTGCCGGCTCCCGACCCGGCCGATGCCGAGCGGCTCGCCGCGGCCCTCGCAGCTCGACGGCGACGAGCGACGCACCGCGGTGGCCGCCGTCGTCGCCGCATCGCCGCGGTTCCTCGCCGCGTGGGCCGAACTCGGCGACCTCGGCCGCGACACCATCGAGCGCTACGCCGCCTACCGGGTCGGGTATCACCGCGGGCTCGACACGCTGCGCGCCAACGGCTGGCGCGGGTCGGGATACGTGCGATGGGCCGAGCCGACGAATCACGGGTTCCTGCGATCGCTACGCGGTCTCGGCGAGATGGCCGCCGAGATCGGCGAGACCGACGAGGCCGAGCGCTGCGAGCAGTTCCTGCTGCAGCTCGATCCGTCGGGCATTCCCGCCACGTGAGGCTCGCCGGTGTCGTCCTGGCCGGCGGCGCGAGTCGGCGGATGGGGCGGACCAAGGCGCTGATCGACGTCGACGGTCGGGCGATGGGCGACCGCGTGCTCGACGCGCTCGCGCGCCGTCGGTGCCGAGCCGGTCCTCGCTCGTCGGTGGCGACGCCGACGAACTCGCGCCGCTCGAGCGCTCCCGGTCGTCGCCGATCTGTACCCGGGAGAGGGGCCCGTCGGCGGGGTGCTCACCGCGCCTCGACCACCTCGCCGGACTCGACGCGGTCGACGCGGCGCTGATCTTGCCGTGCGACCTCGGCCGACGTCAGCGGCGACGCGCTCTGGCCGCTCGTCGAGGCCGCCGCGGGTGACGCGCACAGCCGGGTCTGGGTGGCAGCCACCGACCGGATGGAGCCGATGTGTGCGCTCTGGTCGCTCGCGCGCCCGGGGGACGGTACGCGAACGATTCGTGGCGGGGGAGCGGGCGCTGCACCGCGTGATCGCCGAGCTGCCGCACACGACCGTCACCGTCGACGCGCGGGCACTCCGCAACGTCAATCGACCCGAGGACCTCCCGCGCGCCCGAATCGGACCGTTAGGGTCGGCTCCCGTGGTTGTCGAAGAGATCTCCGTGGCGGACCTGCACGCGCTCGGCCCCGATGTGGTGCTGATCGACGTGCGGGAGAACGACGAATGGGTCGACGGGCACATTCCGCACGCGCGCCATGTCGTGCTCGGCACCGTCCCCGACCACCTCGACCGGTTCGACGGAACACCGACCTACGTGATCTGCAAGGTCGGCGCTCGCAGTCTGCGGGCGTGCGAGTTCGCGGCCGCTCGACGGACATCACGTGGTCAACGTGACCGGTGGGATGCTCGCCTGGCGCGGCGCCGGGTTCGACGTCGGCGACCGGATCAGATGTCGTCGATGCCTGAGCAGCGCCCACCGCACATCGACTTCGGCTGGATCGACAGCCAGGACGGCCTCGTCGAACTCGTCGACGAACTGCTCGAGATGCCGAGGTACGCCCTCGACACCGAGTTCCACCGCGAGCGCACGTACTACCCGAAGCTGGCGCTGATCCAGATCGCCTGGTGGCCGGACGGATCGAACGAGCAAGCAGGAACTGGTGCTGATCGATCCGCTCGAGCTCGACGTGACCGACCTCGGGCGGCTGTTCGCCAGCGAGTCGCTCTGCGTCATCCACGCCGCGCAGCAGGACCTCGACGTGCTCACCCACGCCGTCGGCTCGGTGCCCGCAGCGGATGTTCGACACGCAGATCGCCGGTGGATTCGTCGGCTACGGCACGCCGTCGCTCGTGCTCGCTCCTGCAGGGCGAGATCGGGATCACGCCGGCCAAGGGCGACCGGCTGACCGACTGGCTCCGTCGCCCGCTGACCGACAACCAGTGCCAGTACGCGGCGGCCGACGTCGAGTACCTGCTCGACGTCCACGACCGTCTCGTCGCCAAGCTCGACGAGACGGGGCGACTCGAGTGGGCCGAGGACGCATGCGAGGAGCTGCGGACGCGACCGACGAGCGGTTCGAATCCGCAGGATGCCTGGCTGCGCCTGAAGGACGCTCGCTCGCTGCGGCCGAACGGACGAGCGATCGCTCAGTCGCTGGCGGCGTGGCGAGAAGAGCGGGCGATGCGCGTCGACATCCCGGTTCGCCAGGTGTTGCCCGACCTCGCCATCCTCGGGGTGTCCCAGCGCGGACCGTCGACGCTCCAGGAACTCCGCCAGGCCCGAGGAGTCGACGACCGCCACGCCAAGGGAGGCATCGCCGACGAGATCCTCGCGGCGGTCGAGCGGGGCAAGCAGGCGCCGCCGCCCGAGTCACCGAAGTCGTCCGACGACCTCGATCGCAATCTGCGACCGGCGATCACGCTGATCTCGGCGTGGGTGTCGCAGATCGCACGCGACGAGAAGATCGACACGACGATGCTCGCCACCCGCGCCGACATCGTCGCGTTGCTGCGCGACGACGACGATGCCCGTCTGGCATCGGGTTGGCGCGCCGAGCTGCTCGGCCAGGGCATCCGCGACCTGGTGTCGGGCAAGGCGGGGCTCACGTTCGACCCGCAGGGCCGCCTGACGCTCATGCCGGTCTGATCGCCGTGTCACGCCGGTCGCGTCACCGGTTTCACGGTGCGCCGCAGCTTCGCCCAGAGCTGGTCGAACACCTCGATCGGGTCGGTGGCCCGGCTGGCGTAGCTGTGGATCGGGCGGCGTTCGCCGACCGCCTGGTTGAGGATCACCCGGGCGGGGACCGCCGGCTTCCAGATCGCCTGACGACCGACGATCCGCTGGAGTTCGGCGATCCGACGTTCGGCCTCGCTCGAGATCGCCGGGACCCGGTTGAGGATCACGCCGGACAGCTCGAGATCGGGGTTGTACGAGTCCCAGACGTCGTCGATCACGTCGGCGACCCCACCGATCCCACGCAGACCCAGTGCCGACGGTTCGACCACGACGAGCGCATGCCGCGCCGCAGCGAGCGCGTTCGTGGTGAGGTTGCCGAGCGACGGCGGGCAATCGATCAACACGGCGTCGTAGCCCTCGAGCGACGTCGCTGCGACCGGAAGCAGGCGGCGGCGAGCCGACCGGCCTCGCCCGCCTCGAAGTCCTGGAGATCGGGTCCCGCCGGGACGACGTCGACGCTGCTCGGACCACGTCGATGGCCGGATCGCGTCGCCGAGTCGGACGTCCGTCGAGCACGTCGGTCGACGGTGAGGTCGTCCGCCGTCGGATCGACGCCGAGCACCCAGCTGCTCGACGCCTGCGGGTCCAGATCGACGACCAGAACCCGGCGTCCGGCGGCTTCCGCCGCCGACGCCAATCCCAGCGTGACGGTGGTCTTGCCGACGCCACCCTTCTGGTTCAGGACCGCAACCGTTGCCATGCCGTCATCGTGACACACGTCCGATGCGCAGCACCATCTCGCGAAAGACCTGCTCGTGCCGCTACAATCGAGGCTCAATGTCAACCGTCCAGTGAGGGAGCCCTGTCGTGAAGAAGGGTCGTCATCGCCGTTTCGAAGAGGCGAGAAAACTGAAGCAGTCCGGTCCCGGGGCCTTTGACCTGGGGCTCGGTGAATCGTCGGACGACGACGACGACGACGACGACGAGGACGACGACGACGAGTACGCCGCCTTGGCCGCCAAGTACGGCGTCACGTTCGACGACGACGACGACGAGGGCGACGACGACTGATCAGTCGTCGACCGTCCGGCGCAACGCCGGGTGCGGCAGCGGCACCGCAGACGGGCCGTTCGAAGACCTCGACCATCAGGTCGTAGATGTGTGGTCCGACCAGTTCGACGATGTCGTCGCGAGCCGACACGTAGAACGGTTCGCTCCCGACGAACGCATCGGGCGTCTCGGTGCACCACCACGCCGAACTCGTCGCCACCTTCGCCCCAGTCGCGTCGCTTCCACTCCCGCAGCCGTGACGTGACGTGGCCCGACTCGTCCTCGGAGTGTTCGAGGCGGAGCGGCACCTGCCAGCACACCTGCGGCTTCCAGTCGAGCGGGCGCTCGCCGGCCGCCTCGGCGGCGATGTGCAGCGCACAGCCGACGCCGCCCTCGAATCCGGGGCGGTTGAGGAAGATGCAGGCGTCGTCGACGAGTCGGCTGACGACGGTGGGTTCGCCGTCGTCGTCGAGCTCACCGGGCATGGTGATCCCGTTCTCGACAGCGTCGGCGTGGAACTGCATGTGTTCGGGGCCGACCCGCTCGAAGTGACCGCTCGACGTTCGTCGACGTCGGCGGCATCGACGAAGTGGGCGCCGTAGCTGCAGCACCCCTGCTGCGAGCTCGGGGCTCGGCTCGTCGAGGATGCCCTTGCACCCGCACCCGTAGATGCACATGTAGTTCGACCGCAGGAAGGTGGCGTCGAACACCCACGTGCGGTGCTCGTCGGGATCGTCGAAGCTGATCCACTCGTGCAGGTCGTCGGTGCGGTCACGGCGCGTACTCGCCTCAGCGAACTCATCGGGAGCGAGCCGTAGCCGTCGGTAGCATCCACGGCCGTATGGCGACGACTGATTCGATGACGGCTGATCAACTCCGTGACTCCTTCACGGGGCTTCTTCGCAGCGAAGGACCACACCGTCGTGCCCTCGGCGAGCCTCATCCCGCACGACCCGACGGTGCTGTTCAACGTCGCCGGCATGGTGCCGTTCAAGTCGTACTTCGTCGGCGACGAGCAGCCGCCGTACCAGCGGGCGGTCAGCTCGCAGAAGTGCGCCCGCGCCGGCGGCAAGCACAACGACCTCGACGACGTCGGCCGGACCAAGCGCCACCTCGTGTTCTTCGAGATGCTCGGCAACTTCAGCTTCGGCGACTACTTCAAGACACGAGGCCATCCCGTGGGCTGGGAACTCGCCGACCGAACGGCTGGGGCTTCGACGGCGACCGGCTGTGGATCACGGTGCACGAGTCCGACGACGAGGCCGAGGCGATCTGGCACGAGCAGGTCGGCGTGCCGATGGAGCGGATCCAGCGGCTCGGCGACAAGGACAACTTCTGGCAGATGGGCGACACCGGCCCGTGCGGGCCGTGCAGCGAGATCCACATCGACCGCGGCCCGGCCTTCGGCCCCGACGGCGGCCCGCTCGGCGACCCGGCCGGCGACCGGTTCATGGAGTTCTGGAACCTCGTCTTCATGCAGTTCAACCAGGCGTCGGACGGCACCCGGACGCCGTTGCCGAAGCCGTCGATCGACACCGGCGCCGGCCTCGAACGGATCCTGGCGCTGATGCAGGGCGTCGACTCGGTCTGGGAGACCGACCTGATGCAGCCGATGATCGACGAGGCGCAGTCGCTCACCGGCAAGACGTACCTGGTCGGCGACTACGAGGACCGCGACAGCTTCGGCCTGCGGGTGCTCGCCGAGCACGCCCGCTCGAGCGCGATGCTCGTCAACGACGGGGTGTTCCCGTCGAACGAGGCTCGTGGCTACGTGCTGCGTCGGATCATCCGCCGGGCGGTCCGCTTCGCCTACATGCTCGGCACCGAGTCGCTCGTGATGCCGCGCCTCACCGAGACCGCGATCTCGCGTGATGGGCAACGCCTACCCCGACCTCGTCAAGAACCAGGACTTCATCACCAACGTGATCACCCGGGAGGAAGAGAGCTTCCGGCACACGCTGAAGAACGGGCTGTCGATCCTCGACACGGCGCTCGAGGACGATCCGGACTCGCTGTCGGGCTCGACCACGTTCCTGCTGCACGACACCTACGGCTTCCCGCTCGAACTGACCCAGGAGATCGCCGCCGAGCGCGACGTCGACGTCGACCTCGACGGCTTCAACGTCGAGATGGACGCCGCAGCGCGACGCGGGCGAAGGCGGCAGCGAAGGGCGCGGTCGACGACGCGACGCTCGACGCGCTACCGCGAGATCGTCGACCAGTTCGGCACGACCGAGTTCGTCGGCTACTCCGACGACCAGCGCCGAGGCACGGGTGCTGGCGGTCCTCGACGGTGCGAGCGACGACGGGCATCGTCGAGATCTTCCTCGACCGCACGCCGTTCTACGCCGAGTCGGGCGGCCAGATCGGCGACACCGGCACGATCGTCACCGAGACCGGGCACCGCCGAGGTGCTCGACACCACCGTTCGCGCTCCCGAACCTCCGCCGGCACACCGCGCGGGTCACCGATGGGACGGTCACCGCCGGCCAGACGGCGACGGCGACGATCGACGTCGAGCGCCGCGAGAAGATCCGCCGCAACCACACCGGCACCCATCTGCTGCACCACGCGCTGCGCGTCGTGCTCGGCGACCACGTCAAGCAGGCCGGCTCGCTGGGTCGGCCCCGACCGGCTGCGATTCGACTTCTCGCACTACGAGGCGGTCACGCCCGAGCAGATCGCCGAGATCGAGCGGATCGCGAACGACGCAGACGCTCGACAACCGGCCGACGCGGACCTTCGAGACCACCAAGGACGAGGCCGAGGCACTCGGCGCGATCGCGTTCTTCGGCGACAAGTACGGCGACATCGTGCGGGTGCTCGAGGCGGGCGACACGATCGAGCTGTGCGGCGGCACCCATGTGGCGGCCACCGGCGACATCGGCATGGTCAAGGTCGTCAGCGAGGCGTCGATCGGCTCGAACCTGCGCCGGATCGAGGCGTTCACCGGCGAGGGCATCGATCGCGCTGCTGCAGCGCGACGAGCAGTTGCTCGCCGAGGTCGCCACGACTCGTCGGCGCGCCAGGCCGACGACGTCGTGGCCGGCGTGCAGCGCAAGCTCGACGAGATCAAGGCGCTCCAGGGCGAGATCAAGACGCTGCGCGCACAGCTCGCGATGGGGCGGGCCACCGAACTCGCGGCGATCGCCAACGACGGCGTCGTCGTGACCCAGGTCGACCAGCTCGACCCCGGTGAGCTGCGCGAGCTCGCCATCGCCGTGCGCCAGCAGCCGGCCGTGCACACGGTGGTGCTGGTCGGCGAGACCCCCTCCGGCGGGGTCGGGCTCGTCGCTGCGGTGCCCGAAGGACGTCCGAACAGCCCGCGTCGGTCCTGCTCAAGGATGCCGCGAAGGCGGTCGGCGGCGGCGGCGGCGGCAAGGGCGACATCGCCACGGCCGGCGGCAAGGACCCGTCCGGAATCCAGGAAGCGCTGCAGCTCGCGGCAGGGGCCGTTGCCGACTTCCGCTGACACGCGAGTCGGCCGCCGGGCGTTCGGGCGCTCGGCGTCGATCTCGGTTCGAAACGGATCGGGATCGCCGTGTCCGACATCTCGGGCACGATCGCGTCGGCGCTGACCACGGTGCACCGGTCGAAGAGCCGCCGTCACGACCACGCCGAGATCGCCAAACTGGTGCAGGTCGAGGAGTGCGAGGTGGTCGTGGTCGGGCTGCCGCTGTCGCTCGACGGCACGCACGGCCCGGCAGCCAAGGCTGCCACCAAAGAGGTCGCACAGATGGCTAGCGTCGTCGGGGTGCCCATCGAGATGTACGACGAGCGGTTCACGACCGTGACGGCCGAGCGCCACATGCTCGAAGCCGGCCTCGACGCGAAGCAGCGTCGCCAGGTCGTCGACAAGGCGGCCGCCGCGGTGATGCTGCAGGCGTGGCTCGAGCATCGCCGCAACACGTGGGGCGCGGTCATGACCCAGCAGCTCGACCCGCTGCTGCCCGAAGCCGAGGTCGACCCCGACTCGCGTCCGGCGATCGACTGGGAGACCGACCCGTGGGACAACGCCGACCGCACCGGCACCGTCGAGCGACTTCGCCGCCAGACGCCGTGTCGTCAAGTGGGCCGTCTACGCGCTGATGTGCCTGACGATCGTGATGGTGATGATCGCCGGCGCCGTCGGCTGGTGGTACGTCCAGAAGCTCAACCCCGAAGGTGAACCCGGGCCCGTGCAGAGCTTCACGGTCGCCGAGGACGAGACGCTCGAGTCGCTCGCCGACCGGCTCGAGGACGAGGGCCTGATCTCCGACGCGAACGTGTTCGAGCAGTACGTCGACCGCAACGGCGGCCTCGAGATCACGCCCGGCTACTACGAGATCCGCCCGAACGACCACATGGGCAACGTGCTCGGCCGGCTGCGCACGCCACCCGGCCAGACCTACAGCCAAGGTGACGTTCCCGGAGGGGTTCACGCTGACGCAGATGGGCAGACGTCTCGACACCGAGATCGACCGCATGTCGGCCGAGGACTTCCTCGCAGCGTCGCAGGACCCGTCGATCACGTCGCGTGTTCAAGCCGGACGGCGTCACGTCGCTCGAAGGGCTGCTGTTCCCCGACACCTACCAGGTGTCGAACGCCGAGAGCGAGGGCCAGGTCATCGACCGGATGATCGGTCTGATGGAGCGCGTCGGCAACCAGGAGGACATCGTCACGAAGAGCGCGGCGCTCGGCCGGACGCCCTACGAGATCCTGATCATCGCGTCGATGATCGAGAAGGAGGCGAAGGTCCCGGAGGACCGCGCCAAGATCTCGCGGGTGATCCACAACCGGCTGTTCGTCACCGCGAACAACCCCGACGAACCCGTTCCGCTCTGCAGATCGACGCCGCGGTGCTCTACGGCCGCAACCAGCTCGGGATCGATCCCGACACGCCGTTCTCCGAGGTGCGCCAGATTCCGAGCGACTGGAACACGTATCTGCTGCCCGGGTCTGCCGGCGACACCGATCGCCAACCCTGGTCGGGCGTCGATCAAGGCGGCGCTGAACCCGGCGCCGAACCCGCCGCCGGGTGACCCGATCTGTCGCGACCTGCCCAAGCCCGACGAGTGCTTCTACTTCTTCTACGTGCTCGCCGACGAGGACGGCGCCCACGCCTTCGCCGCGACCGGCGAGCAGCACCAGGCCAACGTCGCAGCTGCCGCCGCCGCCGGCCTGCTCTGCGATGACCGGCCGCCTGGCTGCGGTCATCGGCTCACCGGTGGCGCACAGCCTGTCGCCGGCGATCCACCGGGCGGCGTTCGACTGCGGCCGGAATCGACTGGTCGTACGTCGCGTTCGACGTCGCCGACGGTGACGCCGGCGCTGCGCTCGATGCGATGCGCACGCTCGGCATCGCCGGGCTGTCGGTGACGATGCCGCACAAGGCCGCCGTCGCCGAGCTGGTCGACCGGCTCGACCCGGCGGCTCGCGGCGCTGCAGTCGGTCAACACCGTCAGCTGGGACGGCGATGAGCTGGTCGGGTCGTCCACCGACGGTGCCGGCTTCGTCGCGTCGCTGGCCGACGCCGGTGTCGACGTCGCCGGTGCGCGAGTCGCGATCATCGGCGCCGGGGGAGCGGCCGGTCGCTGGTCGACGCGCTCGGCCGGCCGGGTCGATCGACATCACCGTCCTCAATCGCACGCGCCGAGCGGGCCGAGGCCGCCGCAGCGCTGGCGCCGGTTGCCTCACCGGGGATCATCAGCGACATCACCCGGGTCGACATCGTGGTCAATGCGACGAGCGTCGGCATGGGCGACGACGGCGGGTTGCCCTGCGACCCCGACGCTGCTCCACGCCGGTCAGGTGGTCGCCGACCTGATCTATCACCCGCTCGAGACCCGCTGGCTGCCGGCCGCTGCCGAGCGGGGCTGTCGGACCGTCGACGGGCTCGGGATGCTCGTCCACCAGGCGGCCCTGCAGCAGCGGATCTGGCTCGGCGACGACGCCGTGATCGACACGGCGGCCATGCGCGCAGCCGCCGAGGCCGCGTTGACGGCGCGTAACCCGCGAGTCCGGCGGATCGTGACGACCAGCGTCACGATCCGCCGAAATTCGCTCACGGTGAGCGTGGACGTTGGGCCGGAACCGGCATGCGGGCCGACGGTAGGCTCGCCGATGCTCAGGTATCTGACGGCCGGCGAGTCGCACGGCCAGGCGCTCGTCGTCATCCTCGAGGGACTGCCGGCCGGGCTCGAGATCACCGTCGAGCAGATCCAGGCCGAGATGGGCCGCCGTCGACTCGGCTACGGCCGTGGCCCCCGACAGCGCTTCGAAGCCGACGAACTCACGCTTGATCGGCGGTGTCCGCCACGGTCGCACCCTCGGTTCGCCGGTGGCGATCGAGATCAAGAACAGCGAGTGGTTCCGCAGCGACAAGTGGCACGAGGAGATGGACCCGGCGCCCGGCGCGACCAAGGCGCCGCTCACCCAGGTGCGCCCCGGCCACGCCGACCTCACCGGCATGCAGAAGTACGGCTTCACCGACGCCCGTGACGTGCTCGAACGGGCCAGCGCCCGTGAGACCGCCGCCCGCGTCGCCGCCGGCGCCGTCGCCAAGCAGCTGCTCCGCACACTCGACGTCGAGATCCTGTCGCACGTGATCCAGATGGGCTCGGTGCGCGTGCCCGACGGCGCCGCACGCCCGACGCCCGACCGAACTCGACCGGGTCGACGACAACCAGGTCCGCTGCTTCGATCTCGACGACGAGCGAGGACATGATCACCGAGATCAAGGCCTGCGCGAAGGACGGCGACTCGCTCGGCGGCGTCGTCGAGGTGCTCGGCTTCAACGTGCCCGGTCGGGCTTGGGCTCGCCACGTCCACTGGGATCGCAAGATCGACGCGATGCTCGCCCAGGCGATCATGAGCATCCAGGCGGTCAAGGGCGTCGAGATCGGCGACGGGTTCGACGTCGCCGGGCGGCGGGGCAGCAACGCGCACGACCCGATCTCGTGGGACTCCGAGCACTCGGCGCTACCGCCGCGGCAGCACGCTGGCCGGCGGCACCGAGGGCGGGATGACCACCGGCGAGCTGCTGGTCGTCCGCGCCGCCATGAAGCCGCTCGCCACGCTGAACAAGCCGACGCTCGAAACCGTCGACACCGCGACCAAGGAGTCGGGCGTGTCGTTCAAGGAGCGCACCGACGTCACCGCCGTTCCGGCGATGGGTGTCGTCGCCGAGACGATGGTGGCGTTGACCCTCGCCGCCGAGGCGCAACGCAAGTTCGGCGGCGACTCGGTCGACGAGTTCGTCCGCAACGCCGAGGCGTTCGCGGCCACGCTGTGAGTCCGTGCACCGACAGCCACATCGTGCTCGTCGGGATGATGGGCGCCGGCAAGTCGTCGGTGGGCCGTGCGCTGGCCCGCCGGCTCGACCGGCAGCTGTTCGACTCCGACGAGATGATCGAGGAGCGCGCCGGGTCGCACCGTGCGCGAGATCTGGTCGACGACGGCGAGCCGGCGTTCCGCGCGCTCGAGACCGACGTGCTGCGCCGATGCGATCGCCGCAGCCGACGCCGTCGGTCGTCGCCGCTGCCGGCGGCGTCGTGCTGAGCGAGGCGAACCGCGGCGCTGCTCAAGGGCGACCGCGCGCACGTCGTCTGGCTGCTCGCCGACGTCGACCTGCTCGCTCGATCGGGTGCGCAACGGGATGCATCGACCGCTGCTCGACGACGACCCCGAAGGCACGCTGCGTGCGATGTACGCGGAGCGAGCCGATCTGTACCAGGACGTCGCCGACGCGATCGTCTCGGTCGACCACCGATCGATCAACGACGTCGCCGGGGCGGTGCTGCGATGCGCCGGGTGACCGTCCCGCTCGCCGATCGCGTCGTACGACGTCGTCGTCGGCAACGGCGCGATCGCCGAACTGACCGACCTCGTCCCCGCCGCCGCCCGGCGGGTCGCGGTGGTGACCCAGCCCGGGATCCCGATCCAGTTTCGCGAGGTCGGCGCCTACCTGCCCGACCTCGACGGTCGACGTGTTCGAGATCGGCGACGGCGAGTCGGCCAAGTCGCTGGCCACGATCGAGGCGCTGATGCGTTCGTTCGCCCGGATCGGGCTGACCCGCAACGACGTCGTCGTCGGCGTCGGCGGCGGGATGGTCACCGACGTCGCCGGCTTCGCAGCCGCGTCGTGGCACCGGGGGATCCCGGTCGTGCACGTGTCGACCATCGCTGCTCGGCATGGTCGACGCCGCGATCGGCGGCAAGACCGGCGTCAACCTGCCCGAGGGCAAGAACCTCGTCGGCGCGTTCTGGCAGCCGTCGGGTGTCGATCTGCGATCTCGATGCACTCGCCACGCTGCCACCACGCGAGATGCGCTGCGGGCTCGGTGAGATGGCGAAGTACCACTTCCTCACCGGCGACGATCTGCTCGCGATGGAGCTCGACGAGCGGATCGCCCGCTGCGTCGAGATCAAGGCCGAGTCGTCGCCGCCGACGAGCGCGAGGGTGGCCGCCGAGCGCTGCTCAACTACGGCCACACGCTCGCCCACGCGCTCGAGACCGCCACCGACCACGAACTCGCTCACGGCGAGGCGGTGGCGATCGGGCTGATCTTCGCGGCCGAACTCGCCCACGAACTCGGCCGGATCGACGCGGCTCGCGTCGACGAACACCGCGCGGTCGTCGCGGGGGAGTACGACCTGATGACACGCCCGCCCGAGCGGCTCGACGTCGACGAACTGGTGGCGCTGATGCACCGTGACAAGAAGGCGCTGAACGGCCTCACGTTCGTCCTCGACGGCCCCGACGGCGTCGAGGTCGTCGACAGGCGTCGACGAAGCGCGCCGTCCGCACCACCCTCGAACGGTTCGTCTACGTCATGGTGTCAGACACCATGAGTCGACACCCCGATCGACCATGCGTCGGCGGGTCGCGACGGTCCAGCCGACGATGCTGCCGATCGGTGCGACACGGGTGCGACGCGCTGCTGTACACCGATCTCACCGACGTGCGATGGCTGACCGGCTTCATCGGCTCGAACGGCTGGGCGGTCGTGCGCGCCGACGAGCTGATCGTCGGCACCGACGGTCGCTACGGCGACAAGGCCGCGTGCGGAGACGGCCGGCGACCGGAGCAACCGTGATCGTCGAACAGCAGGCGACGCGAGCTCCACGACCGACTCGTCGATGCGCTCGGCACGCGGGCCCGTCGGGCTCGATGCCGACGTCGGTCCCGCACGCCGACCTGGGAACGGCTGGCGGCCGACGTGCAGCTCGTGCACCAGCCGTCGCCGGTCAAGGTCGCCCGACAGACCAAGGACGACGCCGAGATCGCACGGATCGAAGCGGCAGCGGCGTGCGCCGACGGCGCGCTCGCCGAGGTCGAGCCGAACCTGTGCGGGATGACCGAGGCCGAGGTCCGGATGGAGCTCGAGTACCAGATGCGACTGCACGGCGCCGACGACCGCAGCTACGACACGATCGTCGCCAGCGGACCCGACCACGGCGCACGGCCGCACCACGGCGCCTCGGGCCGCACGATCGTCGAGGGCGACACGGTGATCATCGACGTCGGCGCACTCGTCGACGGCTACCACTCCGACATGACCCGCTCGTGGGTGATCGGCGAGCGCGACCGAGCAGCAGCGCGAGATCTACGAGCTCGTGGCGGCCGCCCAGCAGGCCGGGCTCGACGCCGTCGCGGCCGGGCGTCGCCGCCAAGGACGTCGACGCGGCGTGTCGGCAGGTGTTCGTCGACGCCGGCTACGGCGACTGGTTCATCCACGGAACCGGTCACGGCGTCGGCCTCGACATCCACGAGTCCCCGTTCCATTCGACGACGAGCACCGACATGCATCCTCGACGGGAACGTGGTGACGGTCGAACCGGGCCTCTATCGTGGCGGCTTCGGTGGCTTCCGGATCGAGGATCTGGTGCTCGTCACCGAACCGGTCCACGGGACCGGCCACCGGGTGCTGACGCACTCACCCAAGCGAGAGTTGAACTGAACATGCCCCAGATCTCCGTGAACGACCTGAAGAACGGCATCACGCTCGAACTCGACAACAACCTGTTCCAGGTCGTCGAGTTCCAGCACGTGAAGCCCGGCAAGGGTGGTGCGTTCGTCCGCTCGAAGATCCGCAACGTCCGCACCGGCGCCGTGATCGACAAGACGTTCAACGCCGGGATCAAGGTCGAGCAGGCGATCGTTCAACGCGAGGACATGCAGTACCTGTACCACGACGGCAACGACTACGTGTTCATGAACACGAAGACCTACGACCAGACGAACGTCCCCGAAGTGGCGCTCGGCGATGCGAAGGACTACCTGATCGAGCAGATGATCGCCCAGATCGCGTTCTACAACGGTGAGATCATCGGCGTCGAGATCCCGGCATCGGTCGAGCTGACGATCGCGCATGACCGAGCCCGGCCTGCAGGGCGACCGGTCGAGCGGCGGCACCAAGCCGGCGACGCTCGAGACCGGCAAGGAGATCAAGGTTCCGCTGTTCATCGAGACCGGCGACAAGGTGCGGGTCGACACCCGCACCGGCGACTACATGACCCGCGTCTGATGGCGTCGCTTCCCCGGCCCGACGAACGGTCGGACGCCCGCGAACGGGCGCTGTACCTGCTGTACGAGGCCGAATCGAAGGGCATCACGCCGGTCGAGGCGCTCGAGCTGCAGGTGCTCGCACCCGACGAGCTGACCCAGTCGATCGTCGCGCGGCGTGGCCGAGCACCGTCGAACGACTCGACGCTGCGATCGACGCACGGGCGACGGGATGGACGCTGGCACGGATGCCGGTGATCGACCTCAACGTGCTGCGGATCGGCGCCTACGAGCTGGCCGAGCGACCCGACGTGCCGACCGCCGTCGTCCTCGACGAGGCGGTCGAGCCTCGTCAAGCAGTTCTCCACCGACGACAGCGGACGCTTCGTCAACGGGGTGCTCGCCGCACTGGTTGCCGACCTGCGCCCCTGACCAGCGCGCCAGACTGGTGCGATGACCGAGCTGGCCGACGACGTCGACGCGACGATCGACGTCGCCGCCGGCGACGGTCGGCACCGACGACCGGCCGACGCCGGTGGCATCGGATCCCGCCGCCGACCGCGCCGCAGGTGTTGCTGGCGGATCGTGGTCGTCTGTACGTCGCGTACTTCACGCAGCGTTCGCTCGACATCCACCACGCACTCGGCACGGCGTCGTACGACTCGGCGCTCTACGACCAGGGCGTCTGGCTGCTGTCGCGGTTCGAGACGCCGTTCGTGACGCTGATGGGTCGCAACCTGTTCGGCGACCACACGTCGTTCATCCTGATCCTGCTCGTGCCGTTCTACTGGATCTGGCCGTCGGCTGGAGTCCTGTTCTTCAGCCAGTCGGCGGCGATCGGTGCCGGCGCGATTCCGGTCTTCCTGTACGCCCGCACGCGGCTCGGCAGCGAGTGGTTGGCGCTCGTCGCTGCGGTGCGGCCTACCTGCATGCATCCGGCGGTCGGGTGGACGAATCTCGAGAACTTCCATCCCGACTCGTTCCTCGGTGTGTTCGTCGGGTTCGCGATCTGGGCGGCGCTCGAACGCACGATGGAAGACGTACGCTCGTGTTCGTCGTGCTGGCGCTGCTCGGTCAAGGAGGACGCGTCGCTCGTGCTCGTGCCGCTCGGCGTCTGGGTCGGGTCAAGCGGGACTGGAAGATCGGACTGGCGACCGTGTTCGGCAGCCTCGCGTTCATGGCCGTGGCGATGTTCGTCGTGATGCGCAGCCTGATCGGCGTGCCGACCCGCAACGGGTGGCGGATCCCGTTCGGCGGGCCGCGCGGGTCTGATCGACACCGCGATCACGAATCCGACCGATCTCGTCGACATCTCCGCAGCGACGACCGCCCGTGGTACCTGGTGCAGATGACGGCACCGTTCTGCCTGGCTGTTCGCCCGGCTGCCGTCGGTCGCGCTGATCAGCGGCGTCGTGCTGTTCACCAACGTGCTGAGCACGTTCTGGTACCAGTACCAGATCGAGTACCACTACAGCCTGGTCGCGGTACCGGCGCTGAGCCTCGGCACGGTGTACGCGATCGGTGCGATGCGCGAGTCGAACGGTGATCGAGGGCTCGGACGGGGCCGGCCCGATCACGATTCCGGTGCGCGCGGTCGCCGTGACCGCTGGTCTCGGTCACAGCGGTGATCACCTCGCACCTGTGGGCGCCGGTGCCGTGGGGACGCACGCCGCTGTTCTACGGGAACCCGAGCAACGACTGGGCAGCGTCGGCCCACGAGATCGTCGACCTCGTCCCGGAGGACGCGGTCGTCGCTGCGCACTATCGGATCACGCCGCACATCGCGCACCGCACCGAGATCTACCAGTTCCCGGTGCCGTTCCGAGTCGGTGCTGTACGGGCCCGACGGCATCGTCGACGGACCACGCATTCCTGAGCGCGCCGAGCGCGTCGAGTACATCGTGCTGCCGATTCCCGGTGCCGGACCGACGAGCTTCCCCGCCGCCGACTGGGCGATCGTGAGCCCGGCGTTCGACCTCGTCGAGTCGAACGACTACTGGGCGATCTACGCGCGCGACGATGACGTACCACTCCCCGAGCGGTGAGCGAACCGCCGCCGCCATGAGGGTTCGCTCACCGGCGGACGGGCCGACCGGTGTCGATCCGTGCCGGACGGATGACGTCACTCGATGGTCGGGAGCTCGACTTGGCGCACGATGTCGGCGAAGACGACCGCTCGCTCCTGGGTGGCATCGACGTGGGCGACGAACTCCTTGCGTTCGAACAACTCGATGACCGGTCGGGTCTTGTCGTGGTAGTCCCGCAACCGATTGGCGAGCGCCTCGGGATGGTCGTCGGTTCGTCGCACCAGCGCGCCACCGCACACGTCGCAGGTGTCTTCCACCTCGGGCCGGCTTGCGATCAGGTTGTAGTCGAGCCCGCACCCCGAGCAGAGTCGGCGTGAGAGCACCCGACGCTCGACCTCGCTGTCGGGCATCTCGAGGTTGATCACGCCGTCGATGTCGTAGCTCTCGAGGAAGAACTCGGCCTGCACGGCGTTGCGCGGGAACCCGTCGACGATGAAGCCGTAGTTCCAGTCGTGCAGCTGCAGTCGCTCCTGGACCACCGACCCAACGAGGTCGTCGCCGACGAGCCGTGCCTGCGTCGACGATGCGCTTGACGGCGGCGCCCAGTTTCGTGTGGAACTGGATGTGCCAGCGGAAGATGTCTCCCACGCTGATGTGGACGAGGTCGAACCGCTCGGCGAGCAGCGCTGCCTGCGTTCCCTTTCCACTGCCCTGGACTCCCATGATCACGAATTTGCGCACGTCTCCATCGTGGCACGACGGCGATGACGCCGTGATCAACGAGTGGCGAATCCGGTCGTCGTGGGCCCGACGTGGCACCATCGGACGATGACGTTTCAGACCGAGATCACCGTCGGCGGCGACGGCACGCTGACCGGGCCGTTTCGGGCCCCGGCGCAGATGCTCGCCGACCAGGAGTACGGCGGCCATGCCAGCGTCCACGACGACGCCGAGGCCGCGAAGCTCGGGCTGGCCGGGGCGCCGATCGAAGGCCCCACCCACTTCAGCCAGTTCGACGCGCTCGCCGTCGAGCACTGGGGGCAGGCGTGGTTCGAGCGCGGCTGCATCTCGTCGCACTTCCTCAACATGGTCGTGGAGGGCGAGGAGGTCCAGGCGTCGCTGACTCCGCACGGCGAGCACTCGGCGACGATCAACGCCGTCAAGCACGACGGCACGCCGGTGTTGACCGGCACCGCTTCGATCGGTATCGACACGTCGACCGAACTCGACGTGCGTCGAGAACGCGGGCCTCGGCGACCCGGGCGAGTTGCACATCGTCGACCAACTCGAGATCGGGATGACGGTCGAACCGGTGACGGTCGCGATGGACTTCGACAGCCACAATGGCGCGCTCTACCCGTTCACGCTCGCCGACAAGCTGGCACGGATCACCGAACGGTCGTCGTGGTACGACCCCGACGGCGACTCGCCGTGGGGTGCGCCGATCGTGCCGACCGAGATGATCAGCGTCCTCGCGCACCAGGCGGGGGCCCACTTCCCGGTCCGCGGCCCGGCCGTCGGGTTGTTCATCGACCTCGAAGTCCGCTTCGTCGACGGGCCGGTGTTCGTCGGTCGGCCGTACGAGATCGCGCACACCGCTCGTCGGCATCGGGCAGAGCCGGGCGGTCGAGTCGTATTGGACCGAGTCGACGGTGACCGACGCCGACAGTGGCCGCCACGCCGCGACGGTGCTGCTGCACCAGGGTGTGTTCAAGGCGTCGTACGCCGGGTATCCGTCGTGACCTGCGCTCACCCTGACGTCGTTTCGGAGGGATAGACGACACCGAGCTGGCGGCGGATCTCGTCCATCAGCTCCATGTTGGCCATCGTTGCGGCCCAGGTCTGGACGTCGCTCTCGATCGCGCCGGCGCGGATCCGTTCCATCACGTGTTCGGCTTCGTGCGCCAGACCTCGGTTCGGCCTCTTCGACCCGCTGCGGGTTCGGAGCCGTCGTGGCGGGTGATCGTGAACTCGGTCGGAAACCAGAACGGCGCTGCAACCACTGCGATGCCCTCGGTTCCGACGATCCGAGCGGTGAGGTCGGACATCGCATCGAGTGAGGTCGTGAAGGTCGTGATCGCCCCCGACTCGTGGCGCATCACCCCACCGACCAGAGCCGTCGACACCCTGACTCGTCAGGTGGCCGAGCGCCTTGACCTCGACCGCTTCGCCGAGCAGGAACCGACCGATCGAGAGCGGATAGATGCCGAGGTCGAGCAGGGCGCCACCGGCGAGTTCGGGGCGCCGGTGCCGTCCGTCCTCGTCGAGCACCGGGATCGCGAAGTTCGCGTCGATGCTGATCACGTCACCGATCGCACCGTCGGCGATCCGGTGCCGGAGTTCGTGCCACGCGGGCATGAACCAGCTCCACATCGCCTCCATCAAGAACCGCTCGCTCCGACGCGCCGCATCGATCATCTCGCGTGCCTCGCCGGCGTTGATCGCGAACGCCTTCTCGCACAGCACGTGCTTCCCACCGTCGAGTGCGGCGAGCGTCATCCAGTGGTGTTCGCTGTGCGGCGAGCCGATGTAGATCACGTCGACGTTCGGGTCAGCCCACAGCTCGTCGTAGGAGCCGTGCGCCCGCGGAATCGAGTGACGCTCGGCGAACTCATCGGCCGCATCCTGCGTCCGCGACCCGACGGCGACGATCTCGGCCCCGTCGAGCGAGGCGAGCGCCTCGGCCATCGAGTTGGAGATGTAGCCGGTCGACGCGATACCCCAGCGCAGTCGTGTCGGTCATGGACGAACGCTATCCACGCCCGCTTCGCCGACCCGTGATCCGCAACGCGCTGAGCAACTTGGTGAGCCCTTCGAATGCCGTGATCGAGCCGGTGCCGCCGCTCATCGACACCAGGAAGCGCAGTGGTGCTTCGCGGATCATCCGCTCAGCTCAGTTTGGCGAGCACCGGATCCGGGTCGTTCCCGAGCAACCGCTTCATCTGCCGCCCGGCGATACGCAGGAACCCGGCCTGGGTGGCGCGACCGAGACGGGTCACGTCGAGCTCTTCGACGACGGTGTTGACGGTGAACGGGAGGACGGGCGTGGGCGACGGGATCGGGTGGCCGAGCATCGCCTCGAACTCGGTTGCGGTGGCGACGAAGCGGTTCCGGCCCGGACCGCGTGCACCCGTCGGTGGCCGCTCGATGACGTCGCCCGGAACGTCGATCGTGATCGAGCTCCGGATGTCACGCGCCGAGGCGCCGACCAGGAGGTCGAACTCGCCGGCCTCGACCCGCCAACGCGCTGCGTCGACATCGAAGAACGCGAAGGACCGCTCATCGAGTGGGAGGCGCACCGTCTCTGACGCGCCCGGGTCGAGGTGGACCTTGGCGAACGCTCGCAGTTCGCGGTCCGGTCGATACACCGTCGACTCGACGTCGCGGACGTAGAGCTGGATGACATCGCTGCCCGCGCCGATCACCGGTGTTGGTGACCGTGACCTCGACCGTGAGGTCGCACCCCGCGCCGGTGACGGTCGCCTCGGTCCACTCGAACGTCGGTGTACGACAGTCCGTGGCCGAACGCGAACCGCGGGGTGACGTCGGCGCTGTCGTGGAAGCGATAGCCGACGAACAGTCCCTCCCGGTACTGGACCTGACGTTTGCGCCCGGTGAAGTGCTCCTCGGACGGGAACACCATCGACTCGGGGAAGCTCTCGGCGAGTCGACCGCCCGGTTCGGCGTCGCCGACCAGCACGTCGACGATTGCACTGCCAGCGGCCTGTCCGCCGAGGTACGACTCGACGATCGCGGCCGGCAGGTCGGCCCACGGGAGCAGTACCGGGGCCCCGTTGACCAGCACGACGACCGTATGCGGGTTGGCTGCACACACCGCTGTGACGAGTTCGTCGTGGGCCGGAGGCAGCGCCAGCGTCGTCCGGTCGCACCCCTCGGTCTCGTCGACCGCGGGCAGCCCGACGAACACGATCGGCACCGTGACGCTGCGCGCGAGGTCGGTCGCTTCTCGCAGGCGGGTCGCATCGGACCGGCCGGTGATGGGGTCGTAGCCGACGGCGTACCCGACACGGCCCGTGAAGCGTTCCTCGGCGTGCCGGCGGGCGTCGTCGAGGCGCGTCGGCACGACCTGCGAACTCCCGGCGCCCTGGTAGCGCGGGTGGTCGGCGAATGCACCGATGATCCCGATGTCGGTGTCGTCGGCGAGGGGGAGCACACCGTCGTTCGACAACAGCACCGTCCCGGCGCTGGCAGCCCGTCGAGCGAGTCGGTGGTGTTCGACGTCGTCGACCACCCCGCGACCGCGCTGCTCGACCTCGGCGTTTGCCCGGGCCGCGAGCGCGGCGACCGCCGCGACGCGATCGAGCACGAGATCGTGCTGGAGCTCGCCGGCATCGACAGCATCGATCACGAACCGGTCGTGTGCCCCGCCGCTCGACGGCATCTCGAGATCGACGCCGGCGCGGGTCGCCGCCACCCGGTCGTTCATTCCGCCCCAGTCGGTCACCACGAGCCCGTCGAAGCCCCACTCGGTCCGCAGCAGGTCGTCGACGAGGCGCTGCGCTGTCGCCGACGTACTCACCGTTGACGAGGTTGTACGACGTCATCACCGCCCACGGCGTCGACTCGTCGACCGCGATCTCGAAGCCGCGCAGGTACAGCTCGCGCAGCGTCCGCTCGTCGACGATCACGTCGCACACCATGCGGTACGACTCGTGGTTGTTGGCCACGTAGTGCTTCAGGCAGGCACCGACCCCTTCGGACTGGATGCCGCGCACCATCGCAGCGGCGAGATGTCCGGAGAGCACCGGATCCTCGGAGAGGTACTCGAAGTTGCGGCCGCCGCCGGGATGGCGCTTGATGTTCATCCCCGGGCCGAGCAGGAGGGCGACACCATCGGCGCGACATTCCCGACCGAGGGCGGCGCCGACCTGCTCCAGGAGCTCGGGATCCCAGCTCGATGCGAGGTTCGACGCGGTGGGGAAGCACGTCGCGGGAACGGAGTCGCCGATCCCCAGATGGTCCGCGTCGTCGGGTTGGCGGCGCAGTCCGTGCGGCCCGTCGGTGAGGGTCACCGACGGGAGCCCCAGCTCGTCGATCGCTTCGGTCGTCCAGAAACCGTCGCCCGACAGCAGCGACACGAGCCGCTCGAGCGGGAGTTCGCTCAGCTTCGAGCGCAGTTCGTCGGACGACATCGGGTCCGGTCTAGTGCAGTCCACGGATCCCATACCAGCCCAGGATCACGAGGGTCACCCCGACGACGAGCAGGACGAGGGAGGATTCCTTGCGCAGCAGGACCCCCAGTACAACCCCGACGAGGATCGTGACGACGACTTGAATCACCACACCCGCGTCGGTCGTGGGGAACCACCAGCTCGCGATCATCCGCGTCGGAAACGCTCGCCGACCCGACCGCGCATCATGGCCCACCACTCCTTGGGGATGGAGGTCATCGTGTCGCGAGTGAAGTCGTCGGCGACCTGGCCGACGGCCTGGGCATATGCCGGATACGGGTGCACCGTGCCGAACATCTTGCGCAGCCCGATCCCGTGGTCGATGGCGAAGGTGATGATCCCGATGATCTCGGCCGCCGAGGGGCCGACGATCGCCGCTCGCAGGATCTTCCCGGTGAACCGCTCGGCGTCGACGATCACCACGCCGTGTTCGACGTCGTCGGTGTACCCACGGTCGATGTCGGCGATCTGGACGGTGTAGCGGCGTCGTCCCGCCTTCGGCAGCGCCTCGACCTCGTCGACGCTCAATCCCACCGATGCGATCTCGGGCCGGCAGAAGACGGCGTTTGGCAGCGCTCGCGGTGCGCCCACCTTGGGAAGGTAGGGGAGCGCGATCGCGCGGATCGCGCGGCGTCCGATCGAGTTCGCGCCGTGGGTCGTCAGGGTGTTGCCGGTGACGTCGCCGACTGCGTAGATCCCGTCGACGTTCGTGCGCCCGAAGGTGTCGGCGCTGATCCCGCGCTCGGTGTACTCGACGCCGGCGGTGTCGAGTCCGAGGTCGGCCAGCTTCGGTCGTCGTCCGACGGCCATCACGACCTGATCGACCGCGTCGATCGTCCTGCCGTCGGCGAGCTGTGCCTCCGTCCCGTCGACGCGCTCGATCGACGTCCCGGTGAACACCTCGACCCCGCGGTCGCGCAACGCGGCCTCGATCGTCGACGACACCAGCGGATCCTCGGTGGGGATCAGCCGGTCCAGCAACTCGACCACCGCGACATCGGACCCGAGATCGCGGAATGCGGTGGCCATCTCGAGGGAGATCGCGCCACCACCGATCAACACGATCTTGGCCGGCACCTCGGTGAGTTCGAAGAGGTTCTCGTTGGTGAGGAGCCGATCGGCGTCGAGCCCGTCGATCGGGAACTCGACCGGCTGCGATCCGGCACAGACGATGACGTTCTCGGCACGCACCTCGGCCACGGTGCCGTCCTTCGCGGTGACCTCGACGACGTGGGGTTCGCGGCGATCGGTGAGCCGTGCCCAACCGCGCACGAGGTGAATGGTCTCGTGGTCGACCATCTCTTCGTCCTCGGTGTCGCTCAACTCGTCGCGCTTGTCACGCACGTACCCGAACGGATCGTCGACGCCCGCGGCAGCTGCGTGGAGCAACGCCTTGGACGGGATGCAGCCGACGTTGGTGCAGTCGCCACCGACCCGGCCGGCCTCGATGAGCGCGACCTCGTGTCCGAACCCGGAGAGGCCGATCGCCAGCGTGAGCCCACCGGAACCGGCACCGATCACAGCGGCTTTGAAAATGGTGTCGGCGTGTCGGTGTGTCGGTGGCGGTGTTCGAGGAGTCGCTCATGGTTGTCGCTTTCGGAGGAGTCGGGAGATGACGATACTGACGACGAAGATCGCCACGCTGGCGTACGATCGCCCACGGGTTGATGCCGTCGAGGCCCTGGTCGACGCGCTCGAGCGAGGCGCCGAGCAGCACGAACGAGACGGTGCCCGGCAACGATCCGAGGGCCGTGGCGAGCAGGAACGACGTCCACCTGATGCGAAGTGCACCGCACACGTAGTTGACGAGGTCGTAGGGAAGGAACAGCAGCCGCATGATGAACACGGTCTCGAAGCTGTGCTCGCGCAACCGCTGACTCCACTTGGCGACGAACGAGAGGTCCTCGTCGCCGGCGGCCTCGGCGGCTTCGGCGGCCGCGGCCGCGTCGGGAACGTTCCCGAGCAGGCGACCGACGCCGTAGGCGACCATCGCCGAGGTGTTCGCAGCGACGACCACGACGGCCACTCCGAGCCACGGGCCGAACAGCACACCGCCCATCACGGTGAGCACCGATGCGGGAAACAGCACCAGCGGTCGGACGAGGTACACGCCGATGTAGGCGAAGACGCCCCACCATGCTGCGTCGACGGCGTCGATGAACCGTTGACCGGCTTCGGTCGTCGAGAGGTCGTTCGAGGTCTGATAGTTCCGCCAGAGCAGGAAGATCGCGAGCCAGAGTACGAGCACGAGCACGCGCTGAATCCACACCCGACGGGTGTTGATGTTCGTCGTGACCTGCGTGGCCGTCACCGCAGTGTGCTCATCGCCCAGCGCACACGTTCGAGCGCGGTGATCAGCACGGCCACGGCCATCACCCACCAGATCGTGGCGGCCGCGTCGGTGAAGGCGAGCGCCAACGTGAAGAACACGATCGTCTCGGTGCCCTCCACGAGCCCACGTGGGAGGACGGCGCTCGTCGGCGAGGCGCGCTCCGTTGCTGATCGACCGTGCGCCGAAACGTGAGCTGTGGACCGAGGTTCCGCACTCGACGGCTCACACTTCGCCGATGATCCGGGCGGGTGGCCGCGCTTCTCGAGGAGCGCAGCGACGTACCCGAGCGACACGGCGTTGAGGTAGAAGGTCGCGAGCAGCACCGCCGTGGCGATCCAGGTGCCCCGTTCGTCGATGCCGAACGCGAGGCCGAGCGGGATCACCGCGTAGCCGATCGTGTCGAACACGAAGTCGAGGAGGCCGCCGATGTCGGACGACCGTCCGCTCGCCCGGGCGACCGCACCGTCCAGTCCGTCGGCGACACGGCCGAACAGCCAGAGCGCCACGGCGAGCACGGGAATCGACTGCCAGGCCGCTAGTGCTGCCCCGACACTGGCAGCGAGCCCGACGACCGAGATCGTCACCGGAGGCAGTCGGCCGATCGGCGTGCGCGCCACGGGCGCGAGCAGCCGGTCCTTCACGGGGCGCATCGTCGAGTCGAGCATTCGAGTGCAGCCAACCTTCCACATCGCTGAGCGCTTCCGGAACCCATCGGAAGTTTCCGGTTCGGCAACGAGCACAACTCTGGAGTACCCCGCGTCTACTGTGACGCGTACCGACTCTCCCCGTGACCGAACCAACTCCTCCCAACCTCGGAGACTTCATCATGGGACAACCCAGCAACCTGGTCGTGCTGACCGGCACCGTCACCAGCGACCCGACCCGGCGTTCGCTCCGATCGGGCGTCGACGTGGTCAACTTCGACGTCGCCACCTCCGTCGACGGCGAAACCGCATCGGTGCCCGTCGCCTGGTACGACCCGCGCGACTCGGCGGTGTCGTCGTTCGAGCCGCGGCGAGGAGATCGTCGTCGTCGGATCGGTGCGGCGCCGATTCTTCCGTGTCGGCGGTCAGACCCAGAGCCGGACCGAGGTGGTGGTCGCCACGCTCGTGCCGACGCGACGCGCCAAGTCGACTCGCTCGGCACTCGCGGCTGCGGCGGCATCGATCACGCCAGGGGGCGAATGACCAGGCCGGTGAGCAACTTCGGTGTGAAGAACGTCGACTTCGGTGGCATCACGTCGCCTTCACGGGCGGTGCGTTCGATTTCCGCCACACTCACGGGGCGGATCAGCACGGCTGCATGCGCGTCGCCTCCCGCGACCGCCTCGACCACTCGGTCGACGCCGTGTTGATACGTGACGGAGTGCTCCACGCCGGACAGCAGTTCCTCGAGCCAGAGTCCATCGAGGGCACGGATGCCGTCGAACACGCCCGGCTTGGGGGTCAGCCACTCGGCGCTGCCGTCGGGGCGCACGAGGCAGAGCACGCCGCGCTCGTCCATCTCGGCGAGCGTGGCCGGCCGAAGGTGTCCCGGCCGGTGAGCGGTCGAATCCCTCGTCGAGCGCCGCCACGAGGTCGTCGACGTGCACATCGGGTAGAGGCGGTGGATCGCCTCGACGCTGAGCTGGTCCTCGACGAGCTCGCTGACGAACACCAGCGTGTCTTCCGCGTCGGTGGTCTCGCTGCCCGTGGCCTCGCGTATCTCCTCGCGGAACTTCTGGGCCACGCCGTACCGATGGTGGCCGTCGGCGATGAGGACGTCGTCGGTGGCGATCTTGGCGCTGATCGCGGCGATGCGCTCGGGGTCGGTGACCCGCTCCACACGGTGCTCGACACCGTCGATCGTCACCGACGCGATCGGTTCGCCCGGATCGGTGAGCAGCTCCGTGAGGCCGTCGGCGAGCGACAGCCCCCAGATCGGCGACATGTTGGCCCGCGTCGCCCGGGTGAGGTCGAGCCGGTCGGTCGACGCCTTCGGGGTGATCCGCTCGTGGGGGAGGACCCCACACTCGCCGTAGGGCCCGACCTCGAGCCCGCCGAGCACACCGACGATGCTGCGCGGCGCGCCGCTCGCATCGGCGAACCGCAGCCGATAGAGCGTGAACGTCGGCTGATCATCGAATGCCATGACGCCGGCATCGATCCACTGCCGCAGCGTCTCACCGGCGCGTTCGTACCGCCCCGGACCAGCCGACTCCCGTGGCACGTCGACATGGGTGATGTTGAATCGGTGACGTGCGTTGAGCTCGTCGAGGTCGGCATCCGACAGCACGTCGTAGGGCGGGGCGATCAGATCGTCGATCTCGGGGTCGCAGTAGCGAAGAGCGGGGAAAGGAGTGAACCGTGGCACGATCACAGGATGCCACGTCGGATCTCCCATGTGCTGTGTGACCTCGATGGCGTCGTCTGGTTGGCCCACCGGCCGATCCCCGGTGCGGTCGAGGCGATCGCCGCGATTCGGGCCTCCGGCCGACGCGTCCTGTTCGTCACCAACAACTCCGCCGCAACCCGCGCCGAACACGAAGCCGCCCTCGGCAAGGATCGGGATCGATGCGACGGGCGATGTCGTCTCGTCCTCGATGGCCGCGGCGTTCCTCGTGGAGCCCGGCGAACGGGTGCTCGTGACCGGTGGACCGGGGGTCTCCGAAGCCGTCGACCGCTCGCGGGGCGAGTGTGGTGGTGAACACCGGTGCCGACCTCGACCAGCCGGTCGACGCCGTCGTCGTCGGACTCCACCGCGACTTCGACTACGCCCGACTGCGGATCGCGGGCCGAGCGGTGCTGGACGGGGCGCGCCTGATCGGCACGAATCGCGACACCACGTTCCCGACACCGACGGGACTCGAACCGGGCGGCGGATCGATCGTGGCGGCCGTTGCATCGGTCGGCGGTGTCGACGCCGTCTTCGCCGGCAAGCCCGAACAACCGATGGCCGATCTGGTGGCCGACGTCGTCGACGTCGAGCCGGACACGATGCTGATGGTCGGCGACCGACCCGAGACCGACGGTCTTTTCGCCGAACGGCTCAACTGCGACTTCGCCCTGGTGGAGACCGGAGTCACACCGCCCGGAGCCGGAACGCACCATGACTTGGGAGCCGTGTTCGAATTGCTGGATTAGCCTGCCGGTATGGCCAATTCAACACTCCAACCACTCCTCGACGCCGGTGTGCAGTTCGGAGAGATGTCGCGCAAGCAGGCCGAGTCCGTCGTTCGCCAGCTGGTCAAGGCCGGCGAGGTGCAGCGCCGTGACGCGGAGAAGCTCGTCAACGGGCTCGTCGAGCGCGGCAGGGACACCTCCGAGCGGATGAGCGAGACGATCCAGCGCGAGGTCTCGAAGCAGGTCAGTTGGTTGTCCGAGCGCTTCGACGAACTCGAGGACCGGTTCGAGGATCTCTCCGAGAACCTCGCCGACCGCGTCGGTCAATCGAAGCCGGCTGCGAAGAAGGCCCCGGCAAAGAAGAAGGCGCGGAAGAAGGCCCCGGCAAAGAAGAAGGCCGCCGCCAAGAAGGCCCCCGCCAAGAAGAAGGCCCCGGCCAAGAAGAAGGCCGCCGCCAAGAAGGCCCCGGCAAAGAAGAAGGCCGCCGCGAAGAAGGCCCCCGCCAGGAAGAAGGCCGCCGCGAAGAAGGCAGTCGGCTCCTCGGGCGTGCGCGAAGATTGCGACGAAGCGCACCGGCGCGCTGATCGCCTCGAGTCGATGACGGCACGTCGTCGGCTCGATGCCGAACTGGTACGCCGGGAGCTGGCCCCGAGTCGCACGGCCGCGCAACTCCTGATCGAGGCCGACCGGGTGCTGGTCAACGGTGCGGTAGCTGCAAAGGCCTCGCGCCAGGTGGCTCCCGGCGATGCAGTCGTCGTCGAGGGTCCACCGGCCCGCTTCGTCGGTCGCGGCGCCGAGAAGCTGGAACACGCGCTCGAGGTCTTCGGTGTCGACGTGTCCGGACTCCGACTGATCGATGCCGGGGCATCGACCGGCGGATTCACCGATTGTGCGCTCCAACGCGGCGCGGCCGAGGTCGTCGCCGTCGACGTCGGCCACGGCCAACTGCACGAACGTCTGCGGGCCGACGACCGGGTCGTCAACATCGAGCGGCAGAACATCCGTTCCGTGACCCCCGAGCTGATCGGCGGGCTGGTCGACGGTGCGGTCGGCGACCTGTCGTTCATCTCGCTCCGGCTGGTGATCGCTCCGCTGGTTGCCGTGTGCCAGCCTGGGGCCTTCATGATCCTTCTCGTGAAGCCGCAGTTCGAAGCCGGACACGCCGAGGTGAGTCGCGGGCGGGGCGTCGTGACCGACCCGGAGGTCCACGACCGGGTCCGCGACGAGGTCGACGCCGCGTTGCGTGACGGCCGGATGCGACGTCGTGGGCTGGACGACCTCACCGATCACGGGCGCCGACGGGAACGTCGAGTTCCTCGTCCATGCGATCACGCCGGGAGCTGCGGCGCGGCGGGACTCCGTGAGCCCGCACCGACTGATCCTCGTCGCACATCACGAACGCGGCGAGGCACGAGTCCACGCCGAGGCGGTTGCGCGGTGGTGCCGGACGCACGACATCGACTTCTGGATGCCCGTCCACGACGCTGCCGAACTCGACCTCGCCGAGTACGGCACCGACAGAGCTGCAGCCGAGGCGGATGTCGTCGTGAGCCTGGGCGGCGACGGGACGATGCTGCGTAGCGTCGAAATGCTGGGTGGCCACGAGGCCCCGTTGATCGGCATCAACCTCGGATCCTTGGGCTATCTGACCGAGGTCGAGCCCGACACGATGACCGACGCCCTCGACCGGTTCGCGCTCGGCGCGGTGGCGGGGGAGTGGCACCTCGACCGCAGGATGATGCTCGATGTCGCCGTCAACGGCACGATCGTCGGCCGTGCGCTCAACGAGGCGGTGGTCGAGAAGAACAAGTCCGGGCACACCGTGCGGCTGCTCGCCCGGATCGATGGTCACCCGTTCACCCACTACGAAGCCGACGGCCTGATCGTGTCGACCCCGACCGGGTCGACCGCCTATTCGCTGTCGGCCAGGGGCCCGATCGTGTCGCCGCAGCATCGGGCGATCCTGCTCACGCCGGTGTCACCGCACATGTTGTTCGACCGGTCGTTGGTGCTCAGCCCCGACGAAGTCGTCGAGATCGAAGTCGCCGGTCACCGACTGGCCGACGTCGCAGTCGACGGCCAACCGCGCAGCGTGCTCGAACGTGGCGACGTGGTCCGGTGCAGCCCGTCGGCGGCGACGGCCAACTTCGTCCGCTTCGGCGCCTACCGTTATCACCAGATCCTGAAATCGAAATTCGGGCTGACCGACCGCTGAACCTGTGGCACGCAGGCATTCGGGCCCCACCGGATCAGGGTCACGGTGAGGGCGTGACCCGAGCGGCGACTACCGTCGTCGGCCATGGAGCGCGGATTTCGCCGAGACGCACCGCGCCGGCGCGGACCCGGTCGTGCCGTTCCTGCACTCTTCGCGCTGCTCGCTGCGGCGTGCGGCGGCGGGTCCGAGCCGGTTGCGTCGACGCCGACGACCGGCGGGGCGGAAACGGTGGCGATCGACACCTCTTCCGGATCGGACGGGCCGACGACGACCGCCGCCACCGAGACGACCATGGCCCAGTCGGCAGGCACCGTCGAGGACGTCGCGCCCGCGACCGTCAAGCTGATCACCCAGGGTTCCCCGCTCGATCCTTTCTCGTCCGACGCCGAACTCGTCGGCAAGATCGGTTCGGGGTTCCTGATCCACCCGGACGGTCTCGTCGTCGGCACGCTCCACTCGATGGCGCAATACGACGGCGTCACCGCCTACCTTTTCGACTCCGACGAGCCGATCGACGGCACGATCGTCGCGGTGTCGGAGTGCAGCGACCTCGTGCTGATCGACCTCGCGGGCGACGGCTACCCGTTTCTCGACTGGCGGAGCGAGCCGTTCAACCCAGGCCTGCAGGTGTATGCCGCCGGCTACCCGCTCAACCTCGACACCGACCCGCTCGAGGCCGACTACACGCTGACCGCGGGCATCGTCAGCACCGCAGGGCGGACGGGTGCCGACGTGTGGGTCGCGGTCGACGGCGTGATCGAGCACGACGCCCGGATCCGCGGCGGGAGCTCGGGTGGGCCGCTCATCGACGAACAGGGCGACGTCGTCGGGGTCAACATCGCCGGCGACGACGAGAACGACCTCAACTTCGCGGTCGCCGCATCGGTCGCCGCGGACGTCGTTGCTCGGCTCGCGGACGGCGACGTCGAGTCGATCGGGATCGACGGCGAGGCCGCGTCCGACGGCACGGTCAGCGGCGTCTGGGTGTCAGGCGTCCGGCCCGGCACCCCCGCCGAGGCGGTCGGTCTGCGGCCGGGCGACCTGATCACGACGCTCGGCGGCGAGGAGCTGGGCGGCGACCCGACCCTGCAGACCTTCTGCGACGTCCTCCGCTCGACCGGCCCAGGGCTCGACATCGAGGTGCTCCGCACCCCGACGGGCGAGGTGCTGACCGGCACGCTCGGCGGGGCGACCCTCGCCGTCGATCCCACGCGCACCGACCCAGCCGGGACGGGCGATGACAGGCCGGGTGGCGACGACCCGGCCGCCTACGAATTCGTCGCCGACGAGTCGGAGTCGGTCGGCGTCGAGATCCCGGTCACGTGGAACGAGCGGGACGGCAGCCCGAATCCCACGTTCGGGCCGAGCCTGTTCGCCTCACCCGACCTCGAGGGATTCCAGACGACCTGGAAGGTGCCGGGGCTGATCATCGAGCTCGATCCGGACGGCGGCATCGACGACCTCGACAGCCTCCTCGACGGCCTGCTCATCGACGAGTGCACGTCGCAGGGGCGGGTCGACTTCGAAACCGACGACGGCGCGTTCGTGGGCCGTTCCGAGACGCTCGGCGAGTGCGGCGGCACCGACACCCGGCTGCTCAACGTCGCCGCCACCCGCGCCGACGGTCGGACGCTCGTCCGCCTCCAGATCCAGATGGTCGACGACGACGACGCCGCCGCTGCGGAGCGCGCGGTCGCCACCTTCGACGCCGCGCTCCCCGACTGACCCGACAGTCCGTTGGCCAGCGGGCCCAAGCCATTGTCACGGACCGTTCCTCGGATGTGGAGGGTGGGTGGCCCGAACATCGCGGATGCCGGTCACGGTGCAGCTTCCGACGTCGGGACAGGTCGACTGTGAGCCGTCATCCGTGTCTGGTTGTGGTTTGGGAGCCGGCCGGGCCACGGCCTCGGCGAATCCGAAGCGCCCCCGTGCTTGAATGGCGGGGAATGCTCGGCGAACTACACATCGAGAACCTCGGGGTCATCGAGCAACTCGACCTGGTGCTCGAGACGGGCCTCACCGCGTTGACCGGTGAGACGGGTGCGGGCAAGACGATGCTCGTCGAGGCGATCGAACTCCTCGTCGGCGGTCGAGCCGATTCCTCGATGGTCCGGCACGGCGCGGCGGAAGCCCGGATCGAGGGCCGATTCGTCAGCCGCCGACGGCATCGAACGCATCCTCAGCCGGGTGATCCCCGCCGACGGCCGTTCCCGTGCCTACGTCGACGGTCGCCCGGCCACGGTGACGTCGCTGGCCGAGATCTCGGCCGACATGGTCGACCTGCACGGTCAGCACGCCCACCAGAGCCTCCTCTCCGTTGCGACACAGCGATCGGCGCTCGACCGGTTCGGTGACATCGACCTCCAGCCGCTGCGCGCTGCTCGCGCCCGTCTGACCGAGATCGACGCGGCCCTCGCAGCTCTCGGCGGCGACGAGCGACTGCGGGCGCGTGAGATCGACCTGCTCCGCTTCCAGGTCGACGAACTCGATGCCGCCGACATCGACGACCCCGACGAGGACGCTCGCTCGACGCCGAGGAGTCGCTGCTCGCCGATGCGGCAGCCCACCGTGACGCCGGAGCGGCCGCCTACGAGGCGCTCGCCGGCGACGAGGGAGCGCGCGACGCAATCGGCCGCGCGCTGGCCGCGGTCGACGGGCGGCGCCCGTTCGACGAGGTGGCGTCGCGGCTGCACGACGTCCTGGCCGAACTCGACGACGTCGTCGCCACGACCCGCGATCTCGACCGATTCGATCGACGAATCGCCCGAGCGACTCGATGCGGTGCGCGAACGGCGCCAGCTGCTCGACGACCTCCGCCGCAAGTACGGCGACGACCTCGCGCGCCGTGATGGCCTTCCACGCGGAGACCGAGGACCGACTCCGAGAACTCGAGTCGTACGACCAACGAGCCGCGGAACTCGACGAGCAGCGTCGGGCCGGGCTCGCGGCCGAACGCGCCGCAGCCGTCGACAGTGGGCCGTGCGCGCCGTGCCGCAGCCGAGCCGCTGGCGCGGGCGGTCGAGGAACGGCTGCGCCTGCTGGCGATGCCGAATGCGTCGGTCGCCGTCGAGGTCGGCGAGCACGCCGACGACCATCCCGGCGATCGGGTGCAGTTCCTGCTGGCGGCCAACCCCGGGCCTTCCGCTGTTGCCGCTGAACCGGGTGGCCTCCGGTGGCGAGTTGGCCCGCTCGATGCTGGCGCTGCGCCTCGTGCCTCACCGGTGTCGATGCGACCGCCGCCGAGGCCGGCACCCTGGTGTTCGACGAGGTCGACGCCGGGATCGGCGGCGAAGCGGCGCAGGCGGTCGGCGATGCGCTCGCCGATCTCGCACGGCACCATCAGGTGCTCGTCGTCACGCACCTCGCGCAGGTCGCTGCCGCCGCCGACACGCAGATCTCGGTGTCCAAGTCCGTGCGCGGCGGCTCGACCTTCGCGGCGGCCGACGCCGGTTCGACGGCGAGCGACCGCGTCGACGAGATCGCCCGCATGCTGTCGGGGTCGGCGACGAAGTCGGCGCGCGACCACGCCCGAGAACTACTCGCGTGAAGTTCGGGCCCGAACGTGTGCTGAGCGTGATCTCCCGTCGTGATACCGAGACGGAGGTCCACATGACCAAGCACATTTTCGTGACGGGTGGCGTTGCCAGCTCGCTCGGCAAGGGCCTGACCGCCTCGTCGCTCGGCCGACTGCTCAAGCTCCGCGGCCTCCGGGTGACGCTGCAGAAGCTCGACCCGTACATCAACATCGACCCGGGCACGATGAACCCGTTCGAGCACGGCGAGGTGTTCGTCACCGACGACGGCGGCGAGACCGACCTCGACCTCGGCCACTACGAACGCTTCATCGACGAGAACCTGTCGCGGAACTCGAATGCGACGACCGGCTCGATCTACCAGTCGGTGCATCGCTGCGGAACGCCGCGGCGACTATCTCGGCAAGACCGTGCAGGTGATCCCGCACATCACCGACGAGATCAAGCGCCGCGTCGAGCGCGTCGCCCAGCGAGGACGTCGACGTCGTGATCACCGAGGTCGGCGGCACCGTCGGCGACATCGAGATCCTGCCGTTCCTCGAGGCGATCCGCCAGTTCCGCAACCTCGGTCGGGCGCGACAACGTCTGCTACATCCACGTCACGCTCGTGCCGTTCATCGGGCCGTCGGGCGAGCAGAAGACCAAGCCGACGCAGCACTCGGTGACCGAGCTGCGGTCGCGGGGCATCCAGCCCGACGTGATCGTGTGCCGGTCCGAGGAGGCGCTCTCCGACGACTTGAAGACGCAAGATCTCGAACATGTGCGACGTCGACCGTCGACGCGGTGATCAATGCCGCCGATGCCAAGAACATCTACGAGCTGCCGCTGATCTTCCACGACGAGGGTCTCGACGACTTCGTCTGCAACGTGCTGCGGATCGACGGCGACGTCGACCTGTCCTCCTGGCAGCGTGTCGTCGACAAGGTCGAGGCGGCAACCGACCCGGTCAAGATCGGGCTGATCGGCAAGTACGTCGAACTCGTCCGACGCCTATCTGTCGGTCGTCGAGAGCCTCAAGCACGCCGGCTTCCACCACGGTGCCAAGGTCGAGATCGAGTGGATCCAGTCCGAGAACGTCGAAGGGCTGCTCGCCGCCGGCCAGCTCGGCCATCTCGACGGCATCGTCATCCCCGGCGGCTTCGGCCACCGTGGCGTCGAGGGCAAGATCGCGGCCGCCCGCTACGCCCGCGAAGAACGCGATGCCGTGTCTGGGCATCTGCCTCGGCCTGCAGGCGATGACGATCGACTTCGCCCGCAACGTCGTCGGCCTGACCGATGCGAACTCGACCGAGTTCGACCCCGAGACCAAGCACCCGGTCATCGACCTGATGCTCGAGCAGCGCGGCATCGAGGACAAGGGCGGCACGATGCGCCTCGGCGCGCACTACGCCGTGCTCGCGAACGAGTCGCCAGGTCGCCCGGGCGTACGGCGAAACCGTCGTGTCGCGAGCGTCACCGTCACCGCTACGAGTTCAACGACCGGTTCCGGGCTCAGCTCGAATCCGAGGGTCTGTGGTGCTCCGGGACCTCGCCCGACAACAAGCTGGTCGAGTTCATCGAGCTTGCCGGGTCACCCGTTCTGGGTCGGGACCCAGGCCCATCCCGAGTTCAAGAGCCGTCCGGACCGGCCGCATCCGCTCTTCCGCGAGTTGATCGCGGCCGCGCTGGAGCATCGTCACGCCGTACGGTCGACCCACGGCCGACGCCGACGCCAGCGCGTGACGATGGGCGGGTTTCGACGCGTCGAGGAGTCGCTGATCCACCAGGGTTACATCTGGCACGTCGCGACGGCTGAGTACGAGGCGCCCGACGGCCGACGATTCCATCGCGACATCGTGCGCTCTCCGGGAGCTGTCGGCGTCGTGCCGCTCGTGTTCGACGCCGAGGGCAACCCGTCGGTGGTGCTCGTGGCGCAGTATCGCCCGCCCTACGAGGAGATGGTGATCGAGATCCCGGCCGGGATGCGCGACATCGAGGGCGAGGACACCGCCGAAGTCGCCCGTCGTGAACTGATCGAGGAGGCCGGACTCGATGCCGGTCAGGTCGATCTGCTCGGCGAGATCTACCCGTCGCCGGGGATGACCGACTCGATCACGTCGATCTACCTCGCGACCCACTGCACGCCGGTCCCGACCGATCGGCAGGGGCCGGAGGAGGACTTCATGGAGACGATGCACGTGCCGCTCGACGATGCGCTGGCGATGATCGATCGGGGTGAGATCCGCGACGCGAAGACGGTGTCAGGGTTACTGATGACCGACCGTCGCCTCCGCTCCGCCGACGGAGACTGATCGGACACGATCAACCGATGGCGACGCCGCCACTCCCGCTGGAGGCCGAGGAGTTCCTCTCGTGGATGCTCGCCGAGAAGGGGCGATCCGCGAACACGCTGGCGGCGTATCGCCGCGACCTGCGCAGCTACTGCGCGTGGCTCGGCGAGCATGCCACCGAGGTACTGGATGTCGACCACGAGACCCTGGTGACGTTCGTCGGCGAGCGCAAGGCCTCCGACTCGGCGACGTCGTCGGTGGCGCGTCAACTCGCGGCGATCCGGATGTTGCACCGGTATCTGACGATCGAGGGGCACCGTCCCGACGACCCGACCGCCAATCTCGAGGGCGTCAGAGTGCCGTCGGGGATCCCGAAACCGCTCACCGAGACACAGGTCACCAGCCTGCTCGACTCCGTCGTCGGGCCACGAGCCGATCGACCACCGGGATCGGGCGCTGCTCGAACTGCTGTACGCGACGGGCGCACGCATCTCCGAAGCGGTCGGATTGTCGATCGGCGACCTCGACCTGGAGGGCCGGCTGGTCCGGTTGTACGGCAAGGGATCGAAGGAGCGCATCGTGCCGTTCGGATCGTCGGCAGCGGGCGCGCTGGACGACTGGTTCTCGCCACGGGGACGGGCTCGGCTGGTGCCCGCTCGGTGGCAGCGTCGCGATGACGCCGAAGCGGTGTTCTTGAACACCCGTGGGGGCCGACTCACCCGGCAGGCCGCCTGGCTGGTGGTCAAGAAGTACGCCCGACGGGCCGGGTTGGCCGACGACCTGTCGCCGCACGTGCTGCGTCACTCGTGTGCCACCCACCTGCTCGATCACGGGGCCGATCTCCGTGTGGTGCAGGAAGATGCTCGGCCACGTGTCGATCTCGACGACGCAGGTCTACACCCGGGTCAGCCAAGAACGGTTGTGGGACGTGTACCGGTCGGCGCACCCGAGGGCCACACTGGACGCATGAGTACCTGGTTCGACGTCGTCACGACCCCGTGGCACCTCGTCGCCCGTTTCGTCACCTCGTTGCCGCCGACACCCCCGTCCGTCGAGGACGAGGTGTGGGTCGACGATCACCTCCTGCCGGGGGAGCGCGCGTTGTGGGTGCAGCTGACCAATCAGGACCGCCGGCACAGCATCGGCGTCGCCCAGCGGTTCGACGACGCACGGGGCGGCGCCTCGCGAGCGGAGATCGCCGGCGCGTTGCTGCACGACATCGGCAAGATCGAGTGCGGGCTCGGCACGTTCGGGCGGGTCGCCGCGACGATCGCCGGTGGCCGAACCGAACGCTTTCGGGCCTACCACGACCACGAGGAGATCGGCGCCCGCATGGTGGCCGGGTGCGGGTCGGATCCGACGACCATCGAGTTGGTCGCCGAGACCGGACCCGCCTACGCGCAGCTGAAGGCCTGCGACTATTGACGCAGGCCTCGGGCCCGCGTCAATCGACGCCTCCCCTGACATATGGCGAGATGTCGTCGCTGCTCGGGCCCCGAGCGGCCGCCGCTCGGTCGTCGTGGTCGACCTGGATGAGCGGCTCGAGGAAGTCGGCTTCATTCGGCAACGCACAGCAGGCCGGCAGCGCGAGCCGATGATTCGCCGATCGACGGGTGAGCGAGGTCTGCGACGGACCGGGATCAGGCGACGGTCCCCAGACTTGGTGCTGCGGCTCGTCGAGCCCCTCCACGCGGGTGTTACGAACCAGTGACGTTCGTAACGCCAATTTCTTATGGACACCTCTCAAGTCATTTGTTCACCGCGCCGATGACATTCAACGTGCATCCATGGTGGGTGCCGAAAGGAAAGGTATCCAACTATGAAGAACATACGGAAGAAATCAGTTGCGGTCGTTGCCGGCCTTGCCATCGCTGGCCTCGCGAGCGCATCGGCGGCCACGCTCGGCGGCGTTGCCACCCAGGGTCTCGGCGCCGACGTCGCGCCCGTGGAGAGTTGCGACGAGGACGGCGTCACAGTGACCTACGACACCGAGTACGTCTCTTCAGGCGGTGGCGCAGGGAGCGGCGGGACGGGCTACGTCGGGGTGACCAACGTGACCATCGGCAGCGTGGCCGAACTTTGTTCTCTTCTCGACTACGAGGTAACCCTGCTCGGCGACACCGACGCGCCGATCGACGCCAACGGCGCCGCCGCCGGTGAATCGGTGGACGGTACGCTCGCCGACTGGACCACCCTCGGGGACGCGAACGAGTTCGATGTCACTGTCGCCGCTGGCGTTGACGCCGAAGCCGTCTACGGCATCGCCATCGTCATCTCGGGCAACCCGATCCCCACCCCCTGATCCGGTCGAAACCAATCTGATCGGCCGAGGCTGGCCGCGTGTCACGACTCCCATTCCGCTTCCCGGTTCGCCGGGCGCTGGCACTGGTCATTGCGACGAGTGCACTGGGTGTCGCGCACGCGGCCAGCCTCGGTGTGTCTGCCGGCACGCTCAGCGTCTGGGCGATGCCGACGGAAGTCACCGACACCACCGCACCGACGATCACCGGATCGGTGGCTCCGACGGCGAATGCGGCCGGGTGGAACAACACGGCGGTCACGGTGTCGTTCGACTGCACCGATGACTGGTCCGGCGTGGCGTCGTGCACGGATCCGGTCTCGCTGTCGAGCGAAGGCGCCGGACAGCAGGTCGACGGCACTGGCGTCGACGTCGCCGGGAACTCGTCCACGACGTCGGTGTTCGTCGACATCGACCTCACGTTCCCGATCGTCGACATCGTCGGCATCAACGACGGGGACATCGTCCAGACCATCCCCTCCATCACCTGCACTGCGTCGGATGCCCTGTCGGGTCTCGCCGGCGCATGTTCGGTGACCGTCACCCCGAACGGGCCCGGCACGAACACCGTCGAAGCGCGAGCGACCGATGTCGCCGGCAACGAGACCGTTCTCCTCGAGTACTTCCAGCAGCTGAACATCTGTGGCTCCGGCCCGATCAACGTTCCGTGTGTGGTGCCCTTCGGGACCGTGTTCGAGGGCGATCTGGAGTGGGAGGCCGACGTGCTGGTGCTCGGCGAGGTGGAGAAGAAGATCAAGGTCGACGGTGGCTCGGTCACCGTCGGATCGACCGGAGTCGTCGGCGATGACATCGAGCAGACCGGAGACGGGGACATCACCCTCGAGGCTGGCTCCAGCGTCGACGGCAAGATCAAGGAAGACGGACCCGGATCCGTGTTCGTCGACGGATCCGTCGGCGATCCGAGCATCATCGGCGACGACGTGCGTGAAGAGGACGACGGTGATCTCACGATCGGATCGAACGCAGTGGTCGACGGCCACGTCAAAGAGTTCGGAGCCGGTTCGCTGTCGGTCGACGGTTACGTGTCCGGCTCTGTCGAGGAGGAAGGCGACGGAGACCTGACCGTCGGTCCTGGTGCGGTGGTCGACAAGAAGGTCAAGGAGACCGGAGCCGGGTCACTGACCGTCAACGGAAGCGTCAACGACGACGTCGAGGAACAGGGACCCGGCGATCTGACGGTCAACACGAGTGGGTTCGTCGACGGCAAGATCAAGGAAGCCGGAGCCGGGTCGTTGTTCGTCGACGGATACGGCCGGCGATCCCCGTCATCGGCGACGACGTGCACGAAGAAGGTGACGGCGATCTCACGATCGGACCGAACGCGGTGATCGACGGGAACGTCGACGAGTCGGGACTTGGTTCGCTCACGATCGACGGGACCGTGATCGACGGGCCCGTCGACGAGCACGACGACGGCGATCTCACGATCGGATCCGGCGCCAGCGTCACGGGCAATGTGAAGGAGCGGAAGACCGGCTCGTTGACGATCGACGCAACCGTCATCGGCGAGGTCATCGAGGAAGAAGGCGGCGATCTCACGATCGGGTCCAACGGCGACGTGACGGGGAACGTCACCGAGAACGGCGACGGATTCCTGACGCGTCGATGGCACGGTCGCCGGCAATGTCAAGGAGAAGGGAATCGGCGACTTCACCATCGGGTCGGGCGCCCAGATCAACGGCGACGTCACCGAGGAAGACGACGGAAACCTCACGATCGCATCTGGCGCCAGCATCACGGGCAGGGTGACCGAGAAGAAGACCGGCTCGTTGACGATCGACGGAACCGTCATCGGCGAGGTCATCGAGGAAGAAGGCGGCGATCTCACGATCGGATCCACCGCCGAGCGTGACGGGGAACGTCACCGAGAACGGCGACGGATTCCTGAGCCGTCGACGGCACGGTGAGCGGCAACGTCCTGGAGAAGGGAATCGGCGACTTCACCGTCGGGTCGGGCGCCCAGATCAACGGCGACGCCACCGAGGACAACGACGGGAACCTGAGCGTCGTGGCGGGCGCGTCGATCAGCGGCAACGCCACCGAGAAGCAGTTGGGCCACTTCACGATCGGCATCTCGGCGAACGGTCGGCCGCACCGCCGACGAGCAGGGCGACGGCGACCTCACGATCGGTGACAACGCCACGGTGGGCGGTGACGCCGAGGCGGCGCCGAACGGCGTCTGCACCATCTCGGCGACCGCCACGGTCAGCGGCCTACTGTTGGGAGACTGCGCCCCGTAGGGGGATCATCCATGACGACCTACTCCTCCTTCCAAGCCGACGGGACCGACTTCGGTTCGACGTCCGCGAGCGGGGGAACGATCGCGTACAACCTCAGGAGTGCCACGACCGGGCGCGCTGATGGTCGATGGGAACAGAGTGCCGCTGCGACGTTGCGCGGAACGCAGGACAGCGAGCCAGCGCGAGGACGACAAGCCCCCGCTCTGGCGGCGGATGCTGTCATGGGCGTTCACCCTCATGATCGTCGCGACCACGATCTTCCTCTGGCCGGCGTCGCTCGGCGGGAGCACGCGACTGGTCATCGTGTCGGGAACGTCGATGGAGCCGACCTATGACCTCGGTGACATGGTGATCACGCGCGACAGCGGAACCTCCGCGTTGGGCGACACCGTGGTCTTCGAGATCCCCGAGGGCACCGCTGCAGGATCGCTGGTGATCCACCGGATCGTCGATGTCGACGACGAAGGACGCTTCATCACCCAGGGCGACAATCGCGCGACGGCCGACATCTGGCCGCTCACCGAGAGCGATGTCGTCGGTCAACCGTTGCTCCACGTCCCCAAGGGCGGACTGTTCGTCCGGTTCCTCCAGCAGTGGTGGGTGATCTCGATCCTCGTCGGCGTGCTCGTCGTGTTCGTCCTGTGGCCCAGCGCCGACGAAGACGAAGACGGTGATGATGACGACACCGACGAGGATGCTGCGGTCGCACTCGCGGTCACAGTGGGTGCACCTGCAGTTGGTGCAACCGCAGTTGCCGACCGCCCGAGCGAGCAGCCGGACGAGTTCGACTGGGAGCAGGTCGATCTCACGCTCGGTGTCGACACAACGGAACTCATACGCCACGACCTGGAACTCGACGAGCGCGACGACATACTCCGCACGGACTCGAGGACCGACCTGGAGATCGACCAGGCCGTCATGGACGAAGCCATGGATTGGCTGGAGACCCAACTCGCCGAGGCCGCATCGGCACCCGCCGGCTGACGAACCGCTAGCCCGCTCTGTTCAGTAGCGGGTTGGGGTCGAGGCGGGCGCGTCCGCGTGAAAACGCCCTTCTGGTGCGGGAAACTTGAGCTGTCGAAGGCAACAAGTTCCCAACCAGAAGGGCACTTCCATGGTGAAGCGTAATCGTCGTCGTCCGCGTCTGAAGATCACCGGTGACGGTTCGGGGGTGGTGAATCATGTCGGCGCCCGTCTGCTCGCTGATCTCGCCGATCAGGTCGGCCTCACCGATGCCTTTCCCGTTGCGATGGCACCCACGAAGCAGCGTCGTCGTGGCCACGATCGCGGTGGGGTGCTGGTCGATGTCGCGGTGATGCTCGCCGGTGGTGGCGACACGATCTCTGATGTCGCGGTGCTCCGCGATCAGCCTGACCTGTTCGGTGATGTGGCATCGCATCCAACGGTGTGGCGCACCCTCGAAGCCGTCGATGAGGCCGCGCTGGAACGGATCAAGATCGCACGTGCTGGCGCACGCGCGAAGGCGTGGGCGGCGGGTGCGGATCCGGGGTTCTACGTGATCGACATCGACGCCACCTTGGTCGGTTCGCATTCGGAGAAAGAACACGCCGCGCCGACGTACAAACGCGGGTTCGGGTTCCACCCGCTGCTCGCGTATCTCGACGCTGACCGGCGAAGCGCTGGCCGGGATGCTGCGCCCAGGCAACGCCGGATCGGGCACCGCCGCTGATCATGTCGCCGTGCTCGATGACGCGCTCGAGCAGCTCCCCATCGAAGCGTCGGAGGGGATCGTGCGAGCGGACTCGGCGGGTTGGTCACACGGCTTCGTGGAACACTGCCAGGCCCGCCAGGTGAGCTTCGTGATCGGTCACCGGCTCACCGTCGACATCGCCAAAGTCCTCGTCGATGTGCCGGAACGGGCGTGGTCCCCGGCGATCACCGCTGATGGCAGCGAGTGGCGTGACCATGCCGAAGTGGTCGAGATCACCCACCTCGTCAGCGACGTCTTCGACACCACAAGGGGCTGGCCGTCAGGTTTGCGGATGATCGCGGCGGCGCGAACTCCCTCATCCCGGCGCCCAGCTCACCTTCACCGATGTCGACGGACACCGCTACCAAGTGTTCGTCACCGACCTGCCCGATCCCGACATTGCCTACCTCGAAGCGCTCTACCGCGGACGCGGCCGCGCCGAACGACAGATCTGCGACACCAAAGCCACTGGGCTGACGAACTTGCCATCACACTCGTTTGCGATCAACACCGCCTGGCTGCAACTCACCCTCGTTGCCCACGACCTCCTCGCTTGGACACGGCTCCTCGTGCTTGACGGCGACCTCGCCGCGGCCGAACCGAAACGGTTGCGCTACTGCTTGTTCCACACCGCTGGCCAGATCGTCACGACAGGTCGACGGCGCTTCTGTCGGCTCTCCAGCACCTGGCCCTGGACCCGCGAACTCGTCGACGCGTTCACGCGGCTCGACACCATCCGTCTCCAGGTCTGAACGACACTGCGCGGTTCACCGGTGACCGCCCCACGCCCGACCGAAACCGGCCAACCAAACACCGACAGGCATCGGCCTCGCACGCCCCCAACGCCGCCACGACCACCGCCACCGCACACGCCCGCCACCGCGCCAGAGCCCAGCCACCTACCGAACAGCCTGGGCTAGCGCGGCACCATCCCGATGGCCGTGTGAGCCCGATCGAGCGTGACCGACGCGACCTCTCGCGCCTTGTCGGCACCGATCCGGAGCAGGCGGGGCAGCTCGCCTCGGTCGTCCATCAGCTCCTGGTAGCGAAGCCGAATCGGGTCGAGCACGGCGAGCACCGCTTCGCCGGTGGCGACCTTGAGCGCCCCGTACTGCTCGTACTCGTCGGCGACGGCCTGCGGAGTCCGGTCGGTGACGGCGGCATGGATCTCCAACAGGTTGGCCACACCCGGCTTGTTCTCCCGGTCGTAGCGCACGGCGTCGGGACCCGTGTCGGAATCGGTGACCGCCCGCTTGAACTTCTTCATCACCGCCGTCGGCTCGTCGACGAGGTAGACGCACCCGGCGTCGGAGTCGTCGGACTTCGACATCTTCGACGTCGGGTTCCTGCAGGCTCATCACCCGGGCGCCCGCAGCCGGCGTGACCGCCTCGGGCAGCACGAAGGTGTCGCCGAAGCGGTGGTTGAACCGGATCGCGATGTCACGGGTGATCTCGACGTGCTGACGCTGATCGTCGCCGACCGGAACCTCGTTGGTGTCGTACAGCAGGATGTCGGCCGCCTGCAGGGCGGGGTAGGTGAACAGACCCGCAGACGATGAACCGGCCCTCGCGCTTGGTCGGTCTTGTCCTTGAACTGGGTCATCCGGCTCAGCTCGCCGTAGGCGACGTTGCACTGCATGATCCAGCCGAGTTCGCTGTGCTCGCTCACGTGGCTCTGCGCGAAGACCGTCGCCACGTCGGGGTCGAGCCCGACGGCGAAGAGCATCGCTGCGAGCGACACGGTGGCATCACCGACCACGCCCGGCTCCTCGGTGACGGTGAGCGCGTGGAGGTCGACGATGCCGTGAAAGGCGTCGCACTCGTGCTGTCCACGCACCCAGTTCTTGAGCGCGCCGAGATAGTTGCCGAGGTGGACGTCACCGGTCGGCTGCATGCAGGACAGGACCCTGCGTCTGGTCGTTCTGGCTGGCTGCGCTCACGGCGTCCGACGCTATCCGTTGCCGCCGGTGCCCCAGCGGTAGGATCGGATCCGATGGTCGATGTCGCAACGCCCGTGTACGAAGGGCCCTTCGATCTGCTGCTGCAGCTGATCCTCAAAGAGCAGGTCGACATCTACGAGGTGAACATCTCCCGAATCGTCGACGCCTACCTGCTCGAGATCGAGAAGATGCAGCGCGACGAAACCCTCGACCTCGACGTGATCACCGGGTTCCTGCTGATCGCCGCGACACTGGTCGAGCTGAAGGCTCGTCGGCTGCTGCCGAACCAGGCCGACATGGACCTCGACGAGGAACTGGCGCTCTGGGAGGAGCGTGACCTCCTGCTCGCCCGACTCCTCGAGGCCAAGACCTTCAAAGACGTCGCTGCGATCTTCTCCCGACTCGCCGACGAGGCCGACCTGTCGTTTCCGCGGGCGGTGGGGGCCGACGAGCGCTTCATCGACGTGATGCCCGACCTCCTCGAAGGCACCAGCGTGCGGAGCCTGCAGCGAGCCGCGATCCGTGCGTTGACCCCGCGCCCGGTACCGGTCGTCGACCTGTTCCACGTCACCCCGATCAAGGTCACCGTGGCCGATGCGGTCGCCGAATTGCTCGACGAGCTGCCGCGGGTCGGACGGATCACGTTCCGCCGGCTCACCGCCGATCTCGCCGAACGCATCGAGGTGATCGTGCGGTTCCTCGCGGTGCTCGAACTCTTCAAGCAGGGTGTCGTCGAGATCGAACAACCGGAGCGTTTCGGCGACATCGAGGTGCACTGGGCGCCCGGCGATGGTGTCGACACCGACACCATCCTGATCGACGCCTACGACGGCTGAGGACCATGACCGACGAGATCATCGACGACGGCGAACGCGCCAGCGCGCGTCGCCGAGTACCAGCGGGCGATCGAAGCCATCGTGCTCGTCTCGCACGACCCGGTGCCGCACGAACTGCTCGCGCAGCTGCTCGAACAGCCGACCGCGCTGATCGAGCAGTGGTGTGACGAACTGGCCGAGCGATACCGTCTCGCAGCGCAACGGGTTCGAGCTCGTCCGGATCGCCGGCGGCGTTCGCTACCAGACCGGCAGCCGACCTGACGCCCTACGTCGAGCGCTTTCTGCTCCACGACCAGCGGGCCCGTCTGTCCGGCGCAGCCCTCGAGACGCTGGCGATCGTCGCGTACAAGCAGCCGATCTCACGGGCGCAGGTCGCAGCGATCCGCGGCGTCGACCCCGACGGTGTGCTGCGCACGCTCCAGGCTCGCGGCTACATCGACGAGGTCGCCCGCGACCAGGGTCCCGGCCAGGCGATCCTGTACGGCACCACGTCGACGTTCCTCGAGAAGCTCGGGCTCGAATCGGTCGACGACCTCCCGGCGATCGCCGAGTTCATCCCCGGCCCCGACGTCGTCGAGGCGCTCGAACACGGTCTGCGTGTGACACCCGCGATCGACGTGTCGACGAACGGCGCACCGGATCCAGATCCCGATGCCTGATCGGGTGCCCGAGCGTCCGCTGTGGGAGCAGATGGCCGAACGCAGCGCCGAGCTCCCACAGGGTGAACGACTGCAGAAGGTGTTGGCCGCGGTCGGCTTCGGCAGCCGACGCACCTGCGAGGACCTGATCGCTGCCGGACGCGTCACGGTCAACGGCGAGGTCGCCGTCCTCGGTCGGCGTGTCCGAGCCCGACATCGATCTCGTCGAGGTCGACGGCGCACCGATCGGCGTCAAGCCGGGCCTCGTCTACTACCTGCTGAACAAGCCTGCCGGTGTCGTCACCACCAGCGCCGACACACACGGTCGGCCGACGGTGATGGACATCGTCCCGAGCGAGCCGACGCGTGTTCGCCATCGGACGCCTCGACCTCGAGACGGAGGGTCTGCTGCTGATCACCAACGACGGCGAACTCGCCAACCGGATCGCGCATCCCAGCCATGGCGTCGACAAGGAGTACCTCGCCGAGGTCGAGGGTGGAGAGGTCACAGCCGGAAAGATCCGGCAACTGCGCGAGGGGATCGAACTCGACGACGGGGTCACCGCGCCGGCCAAGGTGTCCCAGCCCGAACCCGGAGTGCTGCGAATCGTCATCCACGAGGGCAAGAACCGCCAGGTTCGTCGGATGTGCAACGCGATCGGTCACCCGGTGCGCCGGCTCGTGCGCACCCGGATCGGGCCGATGAACGACCGCTCGCTGCAACCGGGCGAGTGGCGTGAATGGACCAGCGACGAACGCAACGCCATGGTTGCAGCGGTCGCCACTACGATCGCCCGCCGTGACTGAGCAGCGCCGCGCCAACGTCATCGGGCTCGGCCTGATCGGCGGATCGATCGCCGATGCGCTGCGCACCCGGGGCTGGCTGGTCAACGGGGTCGACGACCGGGAGCAGACCGCAGCGGCGGCCGTCGACCGGGGGGTGATCGATACCGTGGGGCTCGATCCCGATGCCGAGATCACCTTCGTTGCAGTGCCCGTGCTGCGGGGGGTCGACGGCGGTGCGGCGCGCGCTCGCCGAGACCACCGGCATCGTCACCGACGTCGGCAGCGTCAAGGGTCCGATCTGCGCGGCGATCACCGACCCGCGGTTCGTCGGCGGCCATCCGATGGCCGGCAGCGAACGCGAAGGCTTGGACGGCGCTGATCCGAACCTGTTCGAGGGGGCCATCTGGGTGCTCACGCCGGACGATGACGCTGACGACCTCGTCTTCTCCCAGCTCACGGCCATCATCTCGGGCCTCGGTGCCGAGGTCGTCGCCATCGCACCGGGCCGCCACGACGACGTCGTCGCCGTGGTCAGCCACGTGCCACACCTCACCGCGGCATCCCTCATGACGCTCGCCGACGACCGTTCGATCGAGCACGCCGCCCTGCTGCGGCTCGCCGCCGGCGGCTTTCGGGACATGACCCGAGTGGCAAGTGGCCGGCCCGACATCTGGCTCGACATCTGCGACGAGAACCGAGTCGCGATCGTCGGCGCACTCGGCCACCTGATCGACGAACTCGGAGACGTCCGCGATGCGATCGACACCGGCCGCCGCGATGATCTCCGCGACCGCCTCGACCGCGCCCGCGAGGCGCGGGCAAACCTGCCCAGCCGGGTCGTCCATCCCGAGAGCCTCGCCGAGGTGCGGATCCCGATCCCCGACCGGGCCGGCGCCGCCGCCGAGGTGTTCGTCCTCGCCGCCGATCTCAGCGTCAACATCGCGAACTTCGGGGTGGTGCACGCCGCCGAGACGCAACCAGGGTGTCGCGATCGTCCTCGTCGACCAGGCCCACGCAGACGTGTTCCGCGGCGGCCTCATCGCTCGCGGCTTCCGACCGTCGGTGCAGGCGCTGACATGACCGACATCTGCACCGTCCGATTGGCGGAGGGGCCGGTGATCGCCGAGGTCGCGGTCCCCCCGTCGAAGAGCATCGCGAATCGGGCGCTGGTCTGCGCTGCGTTGGCAAGCGGGGAATCCGAGATCGTGGGCCTCGCTCCCGGCGACGACACCAACGCGATGGTCGACTGCCTCAACGCGCTCGGAGTGCCCGTTGGGATTTCGACCGACGAGCCATCGGTGGCTGTGGTCGTCGGCACCGGCGGTGCACTGCCCGTCGGTCCGATCACGCTCGACACCCGACTCGCCGGAACGACCTCACGTTTCGTCACGGCACTCGCATCGCTCGGACCCGGGCCCTACCTGATCGACGGCGCACCGCCACTGCGCGCCCGCCCGATGGGCCCGCTGCACGACTCCCTCCACGCGCTCGGCGCCCGACTCGAACCGGGCGAGGAGTGGGGCCACCTGCCGGTCACCGTGTCGGGGCCGGTCGGGGGTGCCGACGCGATCGTCATGCCCGGCGACGTGTCCAGCCAGTACGTCACCGCGTTGATGCTGATCGCCCCGCTGATCCGCGACGGGCTCTCACTGGGGTTGTCGACCGACCTGGTCAGCCGGCCCTACGTCGAGATCACCAAAGCGGTCATGGAGTCGTTCGGTGCGGTCGACGTGCACATCGCCCATCGCCACGTCACCGTCGCCGAGAGCGGCTACCAGGCGACCGCGGTACGAGGTCGAGCCCGATGCGTCGTCGGCGAGCTATCCACTCGCTGCCGCGGCGATCGTGGGTGGCGCCGTGAGCGTCAAAGGGCTCGGGCGCGACTCCCTGCAGGGTGACGCGGTGTTCTGTGAGGTGCTCGCGCAGATGGGATGCATCGTCACGGTCGGGCCGACGTGACACGGTCGTCATGCGCCGACGCGACACACCGCTGCACGGCATCGACATCGACATGGCCCACATCTCCGACCTCGTCCCGACGCTCGCCGTCGTGGCGACCCAGGCGACCACGCCGACGCGGATCACCGGCGTCGGCTTCATCCGCGAGAAGGAGAGCGACCGGCTCGGGTGACCTCGCAGCCGAACTGACGAAGCTCGGCGCCGACGTCACCGTCGAGCCGGATGGTCTGACGATCGCCCCGACCGACCTGTTGCAGGGGGCCCGCCTCGACACTCACCACGATCATCGTCTGGCCATGTCGTTCGGGCTGCTCGGCCTCGTCGTCGACGGGATCGAGATCGTCGACCCCGCCGTCGTGAGCAAGAGTTGGCCCGGCTACTGGGACGCGCTCGGCGCGATTCCGGCGAGGCGGGCATGACCGTGACCGAGCGCACGACCGTCGCGGCGTTCGACGTCGACGGGACCGTGACCGATCGTGACTGTGTGGTCCCGTTCATGCGGAGGGTGACCGGCGCACATCGGATCGTGCCCCGGCTGGCGGCGCGGCCGGACCGTCTCATCTCGGTTCTCGCGCGCCGGGACCGTGATCAGCTCAAGGCGCTCGCAGCCGCCGCCGCCTTCCGAGGTCGGCGATATGACGAGCTCGCCGATCTCGGTGTCGGTTTCGCCCGCACCGTTCATGACGGCTGGCTCCGCGGCGACACCGTCGAGGCGCTGCGCACCCATGTGGCGTCCGGAGACCGCGTCGTGCTCGTCTCGGCATCGTTCGAGGTCTACCTTCGTCCGCTCGGCGAGCTGCTCGGTGTCGACGATGTCCTCGCGACGCGACTCCAGCTCGCCGACGGCGTGGCCACCGGTGAACTCGACGGGCCCAACTGTCGAGGACCCGAGAAGGTGCATCGGTTGCACGAGTGGATCCACGCCGAGTTCGGTGCACGCGACAAGGTGCGCGTGGTGGCCTACGGCGACTCGGCAGGCGACCGCGAGCTGCTGGCCGACGCCGACGAGGCGCACTGGGTCACGTCCGACGGACGTGCCGCATGATCGCTGCGATGCTGCGCGCGATGCGCCCGAAGCAGTGGCTGAAGAACGTGCTCGTCTTCGCCGCGCCCGGAGCCGCCGGTGTGCTCGATTCACCGAGCGAGTTCTGGACGACGGTGATCGCCTTCGTCGCGTTCTGTCTGGCAGCGAGCGGCACCTACGTCTGGAACGACCTGAACGACCTGGCCGCGGACCGGGCGCATCCGACGAAGCAGAACCGCCCGTTTGCGGCCGGGCTCGTGCCGCTGGGCGTCGCCAGGACGATGGGGGTCGTGCTGCCCCTGGCCTCCCTGGCAGTCGCGGGGGCGACCGGACGCTGGCAGACCGTGGCCGTCGTGGCCGTCTACATCATCCTGACCTTGAGCTATACGTTCTGGCTCAAAGATGTCGCGATCATCGACCTCCTGGCGGTGGCATCAGGCTTCGTCCTGCGCGCCGCCGCGGGAGCCGTGGCGGTCGACGTTCCGATGTCGCGTTGGTTCGTCCTCTGCATCACCTTCGGATCCCTGTTCATCGTGGTCGGCAAGCGTTACGCCGAGCTCCAAGAGGTGGGCATCGGCTCGGGCACACGAGCCACACTCGACACGTACACGCCCGGGTTCCTGCGGATGCTGCTCTCGGTGAGCCTCGGCGGCGCACTGATCAGCTACTGCGTGTGGGCATTCGAAACGGCACTCGGCAAGGACTTCCCGTTCTACGAACTCTCGATCGTGCCGATGATCGCCGCATTGTTCCGGTACCTGCTGGTCCTCGAACGCGGTGAAGGGTCGGCACCGGAGGAAGTGTTTGCGAGCGACCGGGTGCTGCAGCTCGCCGGTCTCGTCTGGGTGATCATCTACGGAGTGGCGGTGTACACGACATGACTCGGCAAGAACCAGATCTCGCCGCGACGATGGACCTCGTCGCCGACATCGAAGGATGGATGAGCCCGGGGCAGGGCGCCACCCTGTTCGACTCGGCCACCAACTGTCCCGATGACGGGCTGATCGTCGAGATCGGGAGCTATCGAGGACGTTCGACGATCGTGTTGGCGACCGCCGCCGACCCATCGGTCCGGATCGTGGCCATCGACCCGCACGCCGGCAATGACCGCGGTCCACAGGAGATCAGCGGCTTCGAGGACGAAGCCGCCGACGACCACAGCGTGTTCTTGGCAAACGTCGCCGCGGCCGGAGTCGCCGACCGCGTGCGCCACATCCGCGAGTTCTCCGACGCGGCCCTCGACGTGGTCGAGGGTGAGATCGACGTGCTCTACATCGACGGAGCACACCGGTATGCACCGGCGCTCGCCGACATCCGCGCCTGGGGCGCCCGTGTCGGTGACGGCGGAACGATGTTGATCCACGACTCGTTCTCGTCCATCGGCGTCACGTTGGCGATCCTGCGTGCACTCGTGTTCGGTCGGCGCTTCCGCTATGTCGACCGGGCCCGTTCGATGACGATCTACCGTGCTGACCTCCCGGCGAATCCCACCGCACGGCTCCGCAATGCCGGCCGCCAGCTCGCCCAGCTCCCCTGGTTCGTGAAGAACGTCGGGTTGAAGGTGCTGATCTCACTCAAGCTGCTCGAGGGGGAGTGGCCCTACTGACGGCCGTCTGCGGCAGTAGCCTCGTCACCTCGTGGAGACCGAACAGCGCGCACTGACCGGCTGGGGCCGGACCGCCCCGACCGTGGCGACGCTCGTTCGCGCGACCGCCGACGAACTGCGCACCGATGCCGGACTGTCGGCGACCGTCGGTGCGCGAGGGGCGATCGCCCGTGGACTGGGGCGCTCATACGGCGACCCGGCACAGAACGGCGGGGGAGCGGTCATCGAACTCCTCCCCGGCTCAGACCCGATCCGGATCGATCCGGAAGCCGGGCTGGCCCACGTCGACGCCGGAGTGAGCCTCGACGTGTTGCTCCGTGACATGGTCCCGAAGGGGTGGTTCGTCCCCGTGACACCCGGGACACGGTTCGTCACCGTCGGCGGCTCCGTCGCCAGCGACATCCACGGGAAGAACCACCACGCCGACGGATCGTTCGGTGCCCACTGCACCCGGCTGGGCATGTTGATGGCCGACGGCTCGCACCGATCGATCACGCCCGACAGCGACCCCGATCTGTGGTGGGCGACCATCGGAGGGATGGGCCTCACCGGGCTGATCACCGACGTGTCGTTCCGGATGATCCCGATCGAGTCACGCCACTGCGTCGTCGATACCGAGCGCGTCCCGAACCTCGATGCGCTGATCGAGAAGATGGAGGCGAGCGATCACCTCTATCAGTACTCGGTCGCGTGGATCGACCTCGTTGCGACCGGCACCAGCCTCGGCCGATCGGTGCTGTCGATGGGCAACCACGCCTCGCTCGACGACGTGCGCGAGTTGAACCCGCACGCGGTTGCCAACCCGCTCGACTTCGATCCGCCGGTGTTCCCCGACGTTCCGAGCGGTGTTCCCAACGTCTTGAACCGACTGGCCGTTCGAGCCTTCAACGAACTCTGGTACCGCAAGACTCCGAAGCACCGTCACGGAACCGAGTCGCTCACCGGCTTCTTCCATCCGCTCGACATGGTCGGCCAGTGGACGCGGCTGTACGGCAGCCGCGGCTTCCTCCAGTATCAGTTCGTGGTTCCCTTCGAAGCCGTCGACACGATGCGTACGATCGTCGCCAGGATCGCCGACGAGGGCTACGCAAGCTTTCTCGCCGTGCTGAAGCGGTTCGGCGCCGAGTCCGGGGGGCACCTGAGCTTCCCGAAACCCGGATGGACCCTCACACTCGACCTGCCCGCCGGTGTCGTTGGCCTCGGGCGTCTCCTGACCGAACTCGACGAACTCGTGCTCGGCGTCGGCGGCCGTCACTATCTCGCCAAGGACGCGTTCGCGACACCTGACATCGTACGTCGCGGTTACCCTCGGCTCGACGAGTGGAAGACCATTCGTGATGCAGCCGACCCCGACGGAGTGTGGGCCAGCGACCAGGCGCGCCGCCTCGATCTGATCTGACCTGCGGCCCGATACCGCCCATCCACCGAACGGACCCCTCATGATGAACGCCTTCGACCAGCCCCAGACCATCCTCGTGCTCGGCGGGCGCAGCGACATCGCCCACGCGATCGTGCGCGCGCTCGCCTCATCGGCATTGACAACGGTCGTGCTGGCTCATCGTGGTGGTGATCCCGTCGAACTGGAAGGCCTCGACGACTCGGTGCAGGTGCACTGTGTTTCCTTCGATGCCACCGATCATTCATCACATGCGGCGTTCATCGACGGCGTCGCAGCGGAGCACGGTGATCTCGACATCGTCATCCAGGCGTTCGGCCAGCTCGGTGGCCCCGAGGCCAACACCGACCCGACCGCCGCGGGTGACCTCGTCGACGTCAACGTCACCGGAGCCGTGAGCTCGGGCCTCGCCGTGGCCGGCCGGTTCCGCACACAGGGCCACGGGGTGCTCGTGGTGCTCTCCAGCGTCGCCGGGGTGCGCACCCGTCCCTCCAACTTCGTCTACGGGGCCACGAAGGCCGGCCAGGACGCGTTCTCGACCGGGCTCGGCCACGCGCTCGCCGGGTCGGGCGCCCGGGTGATGACGGTCCGGCCCGGGTTCGTTCGCTCGGCGATGACCGAGGGGTTGGACGAGGCCCCGTTCGCCTGCGACCCCTCCGACGTGGCCGACGCAGTCGCCGCCGGGCTGCGCAGCCGCAAGTCGGTCGTCTGGGTGCCGGGCGTGCTGCGCTACGTGTTCGCGATCCTGCGCATCGTCCCCGGATCCGTCTGGCGCAAGCTCGACCGCTGACGACTTCAGAACGGACCTGAGATCATGTACGTACGGCCAAGCGACCAGTTCCCCTCACCATCGACCACTTCGTCGAACCTCTTCGGCGTGGGCGCCCGCTGCGAGTTGACGATCAGGCGCGTGCCCGTAGGATCGAAGGCAGCACCGGTCACCTCGGAGCGATCGTGGCCGACGAATCGAAGGAATGGGTCGGCGTGGCCGTCCGGGGTGATCAGCACGACCTCCATGTCGCCCCCGTCCTCACAGACGAAGAGGTTGCCCGTCTCGTCCTGGACGGCGAGGTTGTCCGGTCCCCAGATCGGCGGGCCTTCCCAGTAGACCGTCAGCCGGGATTCCGCCAGATCCAGGCGCAAGATGCGTCCGTCGCCCTTGGTGGACAGGTAGAGGATGTCGCCGTCGAGCGCGACGCCTTCGCAACCCGGAAGCGCCGTCGCGCCGGGCGCGTCGTGGCGCGTGCTCGGCCCGCCCGGCTCACCGATCCCTCTGACGCGGAACCCAGCTCGTCGATCCATCCTCCGGCGAGACGGCGAGCGCGTCCAGATCGCCCTCCGACAGGTCGCCCCAGGTTCGAGGCCGGAAGCGGTACAGCAGGCCGTCGGGCTCGTCCTCGCTCAGATAGAACACCTGGCGCGTGGTGTCGGCGGCCACCATCTCGTGGCGGAACAGGCCCATCGCCGGACGCGGCTGGGCGGGATCCTGACCGAGCGGGTCGCACTCCCAGACCTGGCCGGCCTCGGTCTCCTCGCACGACAACCACGTGCCCGCCGGCGTCGCACCCCCGGCGCAGTTCATCGTCGTTCCCTCCAGCACGCGATAGGCATCCACGACGCGACCCTCGGCATCGAAGCGGAGTGCTCCGGCGCCACCGGCACCGTCCACGAAGACCTCACTGTTGTTCACGTAGACCCAGCCGCCGTCGTCGAGGGCGAAGCATGCCCCACCGTCTGGGAAGGGGTGCCAACGATACGACGTACCCGGCACCGTTTCCCCGCCGACTGCCAGGAGCTCGGAGGTGAACCCCGCCGGCAGCAAGAGACCGTTCTCGTCGGGGGTTGCGGCCAACGGGCCGTAGCGTGTCACCTCCGGTCGCCCGTCCGTTGTCGTCGTGACGTCCGGAGTCGTCGTGACGTCCGATGTCGTCGTGACGTCCGATGTCGTCGTGACGTCCGATGTCGTCGTGACGTCCGGAGTCGTCGTGACGTCCGGTCGTCCACCGATTGTCGTGCTGCTGTCGGTGCTCGCCGTCGGCCCGTCGTCGCCGCATGCAACAGCGAGGGCATCGAGTGTCGGCGACCATCCCCACCGACACGGTGACACGCAGGAAGTGTCGGCGGTCCACAGGTCAGCTCCCCTCGCCCTGTCCGTCCCCGGACTCCCAACTCGCGAGCTCGGCGCGCACCGCCTCAGCTCGACGGGTCAGGAAATCCTTGCGGTCGGCCAACGCGTCCTCGAACTTGGCCATCGTGACGAACTCGCGCGAACCGGTCAATCCGTCCGCACGGACCAGGTCGGCGAGAAGGTCGGCACGTTCGGTGAGCGCCTGCACGTCCCAGATCTCGTCGAGCACCCACCGAATGCGCTCCGCCAACTCGTCCCGGAACGCGGGTCGTCCCACAGTCTCGCGGCGATGGTGGCATCGTTCTTTGGGTGGGACGAGGACCGGCGTCGAGGGATCGACGTCGTAGCTGATTCCCGCTCCGAGTCCGAAGGCGAGATCCGCACCGTGCGGGATGAACACGAACCGGTCGGTTTCGGGGTCGTGGTAGGCGTAGAAGTTGTTCGGCCATGGATTCCCGGGTGGCCGGGCGGGCGTCGGGACCCGACCCGGTGCGGTGATGTCGTACACGTACCCGTCCCAGTGGGCCGTCAACGCCTCGATCGCCCAGTAGGTCAGAAGTTCGTCAACGTCGACGAGTTCCTCGATCGCGTCCCGGTAGTCCTCGTCGGATGCCGTGGCGACCACCTCGGCGACCGCGGCGAGGTCGCTGGTGTCGTCGCGACGCTTGTTGGTGCGCAGCTCGAGCACCGTGTCCGGCACACCACCCGGCGATCTCGTAGAGGTTGCCGGTGGGGTCGTCGAAGTACTGCGCGAGCCACCGCTCGTCGTAGGTCTCGCGCATCACGTACAGCCCGAACGTCTCCCCGTTCACGGTCACTCGGGCCAGTGCGGTGCGAGCGGCAGGGATGCCCGCGGCACGATACAACTCGTACACGAGCTGCTCGGCCACGAAGCTGTGGTCCCAGGCGGCGTTTCCGAGCGTGAACCGATCGACGTCGAACAGGTCCAATCCGTCCACGAACTCGTCGGTCTCGATGCTGAACCCGGGCTTCTTGTCCAGTCCCTGGAACTGTGCGAAACCCTGCTTGAGCCGTACGCCCGCGCCGTCGGCCGTCTCACCGTCGACGGTGAGAACCACCGGCACCCGATCGTCGGTGGGGGGATCGAGCAGATCGAGATCTTCGTCGCTGATCTCCATCGCAATCTCGTGCACGACCGTCTGGTCGAACAGCACCTCCGACAGCTCGGACGGCGACGGCTCCGACGCCTCCGGGGAGGTGTCCAACGGCACCTCCGACAGCTCGGGCGGCGACGGCTCCGACGCCTCGGGGAGGTGTCCAACGGCACCTCCGACAGCTCGGGCGGCGACGGCTCCGACGGCGAGGTGTCCAACGGCACCTCCGACAGCTCGGGCGGCGACGGTTCCGACGCCCCCGGGGAGGTGTCGTCAGCCGCCGCAGGAGACGGCCATCAGGCCGACGGCCACACCGACTGCCAGCTGACGGAAGGTCAGAGTCACCGATCTACCTCCTCCGGAGGCGCTTCGGGTCGCCCGCCGACGCTGGTCGAACCACGGGGCGCCACCGGGCGATCGGTGCGGAAGCGTACGTCGACGTGCGTGCGCTTGCGTGCGTAGTCGATCTCCAGCACACGCAGCCTGGTCACCTCGTAGCCGAGCCGGTCCTCGAGTTCGGCCGGCAGCGAGTCCAGTGACCGTGGGACACCCTTGAGCGTGACCACGTGCCGCTCGGCATGGCGGAGCATTCGCGGGTGGTCCGCGACGAACATCACGGCCAGCAACACGATGTTCAGCGTGATCGCGACATTCCACCGATCGCCGACGGCCAGCCCGTTCACGAGGCCGATGACGAGGGCGACGAAGTAGTAGCCGATCTCCTCCTGGCTGGCGACCGTCGACCGCAGACGGATCACCGACAGCAGAGCGAAGAGTCCGATGCCGAATCCGACACTGATCGAGGTCGTCGCCGTGAACGACGAGACGGCGAACAGCCCGACGTTGATCCCCACGAGGCCGAGGGTCAGGTCACGTCGCCGGTGACGCCGGAAGTACAGCGCATACGTCAGTACCGAGATTGCGATGAGGTCGATCGCAAGACCGACCAAGAACTCCTCGTAGTCCATTCTCACCGGCACATCCTCACCTCATCGGATCGGCTGCGCCTCATCGGATCGGCTGCGCCTCATACACCCATTGTGTGTCCGCTGCTACGAACGAGTTAGGGCCGATCGTCCCGTCGGTCGGGACACTCGCGGCGGGCTCGGCGATCGCCTGGAGCGCGTTCCGGTCAGTCGGCGAACGCGTTGCGCAGATTCGCCATGGTCGTCTCGCAGGCACGTTCGAGGTTGTCGCGACGACCCTCGATCTTGCCGGGGTACACCTCGGGCATTCCGAGCAGCGGGGCAGAGAAGGACTCGGTCACGGTGCAGCCGTCGCCGTCCGCGTCAGGCACGATCGTGTAGCTCCACACGGTGGCAGCTTCGAAGCCGGGAGGCACCACGTAGGTGAACTCACGGTCGGGTTCGTACACGGTGACCTCACAGTCCGCGTGCCATTCGTAGTCCCCTGCCTTGTTGTGACCCCGAAACCGTGCACCGACTTCGACCTGCGACGAACCTTCGAGGAATTCACACCGCTGATTCTCGGGGCTCAGCCCTGGCAACCGCTCGAGGTCGGTGAGGTACGCGAACACGGCCGCGGGAGATGCCGTCACGTGCACGGAGGCACCGCCCCTGGTTTCGTCGACGTCAGATGTGTCGGAGTCCGTCATCCCCGCAGCTTGGCAGCACCACCCCTCCACAACGAGAACCGGCGGGTGGAGTCGCACTCTCGGTCGCGACGCAGAGTTCGTCGAACTCGTGGTGGCCGCCAACGTGATCACCGTGCCCGTGAGTCGCGACGACGGTCGTTGCCGCGCACGTGCCAGATGTTGCAGCGCACCAACTCGGTGACATGCGGCTCGAAGAACAGCGTGACATCGTCAGAGATGGTCGTTCGCTCGCCCGGAAGGGACGGTGAGCGAATCACCGTCCCTGCGTTGTCTCGCTCACCGCTGATGCACGCATCATCGAGAACGGGCAAGCCCGGTCAGTCGGCGAGTTCTTCAGGTACCGGGACAATCGGGTACAACCCGTCGATGTCGGCACCGCTGATCCCGCCCCCGCCCTCGCACCGCTGGAAGAGCATCAGCAGGTTCGATTCGTACCGGCCGACGAGACAGAAGTTGTCGGCGATCGCCTGGTTGTGTTCCTGTGACTGGCGCTTGACGGACGTGTTCGGCTCGAGCCAGCCGGACCAGAAGTTGGTCAGGACGACGAAGTCGGCCTGCTCGATGTCCTCCGCAAGTCCAGACCCTTCGGCATCGGCGAGGCCCGGGTCCATCTCGATGAAGTAGGTGGCCGGGTCGAGTTCGTCGAAGAGGAAGTAGATCGACACGTCGCTGTAGACGGTCCGACTCAGGTCGGCCGTCCCGACGACCAGCGTGTCGCCGGGCTCACTGCGTTCCTCCAGGTCGGGGATCATCGCGATCAGCGCATTCGCGACCTCAGGGTTGCCGAACCAGAACTTGCGATCTTCGCGTTCGACGAGGAACGGCAGTGGGAGATCGCCCGCCGAAACTCGGGTGTGCAGGAGGTAGTAGCGGTACGTGTAGAACGGGCTCACGATCAGCATCAGGACGAGCACGACCGCGGCACCACTGAAGACCGAGACCCGAACGATCGGCCCGCTGCGCTCGGAGTTGCGGAGGAACCTGCCGACGGCGTGGGTGATCAGCGCCGCGAGCAGTGGCCATGACACCATCGCCACCCATGCGAGGTGCGTCGAGTCGGGACGCTGGAGCGCCTGGGGCAGGATCCCGAGGCCGAAGACACCGGCGATGAATAGCGTGTCGATCTGCGGATTCGAGCCGTCACGACGGCGAATCCACCACGCCGACGCCGGCACAGCGATCGCGATGATGATCACCGCGAAGAACCAGAAGAACAGTTGTTGACTCGCCGGTGGCGCCGGGAGCGGCCAATACGGCGGGACCCCCTCGGCGACGGCCTGGAGTGCCCCGTCGATCTCGCCGAACGACGGAGGGCTCGGCAGTTCCCGACCGGGCCGGAGTCGGACGACCGGATCGATCACGATCCCGTCGATCACCGGGCCGGGTCCGGCGATCACCAGGTGAACCCACATCGGGATCAGACCGACGAATGCGCCGATCAGGATCGGGCGGAGGGCGACGCGACGGTGGGCCCATCCCGCGGCGAGGATCGTGAGCGAGATGGCGATCACGATGTCGGGACGGAACGACAGTGCGAACCCGCCGAGCAGGCCAGCGACCGCCCACGACCACACCGCACCGGTGTTCCGGGCCCGGATCGCGAAGACTGCCGCCCAGAGTGCGAGCGCCACAGCACCGTGCCACGCAAGAGCCGCGAGCCCGATCGGGGTCATCGTCAACAGTGCGGCGACGACCCCGGCACCGACTGCAGCCGTTCGCCCCCACGGGCGCGTCGAGGGTGTACAGCGCGAATACGATCCCGAGGTTCTGGAGCAGCGCGAACGCTCGCTCGGCTTCGAGCGTGTAGCCGAACACCCAGTACCAGCCGGCGAGGACGTGGAGCGCTGCCGGTCCATAGAGGTGGAGGAAGTCGACGTTCGGGACCCGGCCCTGCTGCACGAGGCGCGGGAACACGAGCATGAACCCTTCCTCCATCGACGAACCCGGAGCCCGGAACAGACCCCGCACGGGGAGCAGACAGAAGGCGAGCAGTGCACCGAGGGCCACCGTGCCGCGTGCGGTCCACTGCGGTCGGCCACCCAGCACGAAGGGTTCGACGGGAGCTGCGATCTCGGACTGGTCGGACAAGCGCACGCATGGTATCCACCGACGGGGCGGGCAACGGCGTATCGTCGGACCCGATGTCGGCCGCCCCCCACGACGACGCGCTCGAACGGCTCCAGCGCGACGCCGACGATCTGGTCGCCCACGGCGTGCGGCGCGTTCACGTGCTTGCGTGGCGTGACCTCGACGACCCCGATGCCGGCGGCTCCGAGGTCCACGCCGACGAGTGCGAACGCCGCTGGGCCGATGCCGGCCTCGAGATCGTCCATCGCACCTCGGCGGCGATCGGGCAGCCAGTAACGGCGGACCGCAACGGATACCGAGTTGTCCGTCGCGGGAGCCGGTACTCGGTGTTTCCGCGAACGATCGCGTCCGAGCTTGACGAGTCGGATGGGGAGCTATGACGCATTGGTCGAAGTGATGAACGGTGTGCCGTTCTTCTCGCCCGTGTGGTGCCGAAAGCCCCGAATCCTGTTCCTCCACCACGTCCACGGGCCGATGTGGGACCAGATCCTCCCCGGTCCGCTCGCCGCATTCGGTCGGGCCCTGGAGGCTCGCGTCGCTCCACCGTCTACCGCCGTGGCCTCACCGCCACCCCGTCGCGAGGCGACTCGCGAGGAACTGCTCGAACTCGGGTTCCACCCCGAGCGGGTCACGGCAATTCCCAACGGGACCGACCCGAGATTCTCCCCGGGCGGCAATCGCACACCGCACCCCTCGATCGTGGCAGTGGCGCGACTCGCTCCGGTGAAGCGCTTCGGGCTGCTGCTCGATGCGGCAGCAGCGGCACGTGACCGCGTGCCCGGTCTGACACTCACGATCGTTGGCGACGGTCCGGAACGCCAGGCGCTGGCCGAACAGGCCGAGCGATTGGGTGGCGACGACTGGGTCGAGTTCGCCGGGCGGCTCGACCACGAAGACGCTGGTCGACGTGTACCGGCGATCCTGGATCGTCGCGAGCGCCTCGCTCGCAGAGGGGTGGGGGCTGAGCCTGACCGAGGCGGCGGGTTGCGCCACCCCGGCGGTCGCCACCGACATCCGTGGCCACCGCAGTTCGGTTGTCGACGGCGAGACCGGTCTGCTCGCTGCTCCCGACGACCTGGCGAATGCGATCGCTCGGGTGCTGACCGATGATGGTCTTCGTTCACGGCTCGGTGCGGCAGCCGAACGACGGGTCCGATCCATGACCTGGGACGCCACCGCCGCCGGCGTGCTGTCGGTGCTGCACCGTGCAGCCGTTGCACCCGACGGTGACAGCTAGGCTCCAGCCCCGCATGCGTAGCGTGGTCGTGCTTCCGACGTACAACGAAGCAGAGAACATCGAACGGTTCCTCCGAGCGGTCCGCAAGGCGGCCCCCGATACCGACGTGCTGGTCGTCGACGACGACAGCCCCGACGGCACCGGGACGATCGCGGAGGAGATCGACGCCGAACTCGGCCGAATCACCGTGCTGTCACGTCCCGGCGAGCGCGGGCTCGGAAGTGCCTACCGTGATGGCTTCGCCCACGTGCTCGACGCCGATTACGACGTCGTGGTGACGATGGATGCCGATCTGTCGCACGACCCGGAACGGATTCCCGAGTTCATCGAGAAGGTCGCCGACGGCGCCGACCTCGTCATCGGTTCGCGCTATGTCACCGGCGGTGGAACCACCGACTGGCCGGTGCGTCGCCAATTGCTCTCGAAATGGGGCAACGCGTACACCCGCACCATCCTCGGCGTCTCACCCCGCGACTGCACCGGCGGCTACCGGGCCTATCGGGCGACGTCGCTGCGGGCGATCGATCCCACGTCGACCGGCGCCGAGGGCTACGCATTCATGACCGAGCTCGTCCGGCGCCTCTCGGCCATCGATGCCACGATCGTCGAGATCGCCGATCATCTTCCGCGACCGCACGCTCGGCAAGTCGAAGATGTCGGGTCGGATCATCGTCGAGTCGATGATGCTGGTCACCCGGTGGGGCATCGGCGATCGCCTCCGTCGACTCCGCCGCCGATGATCGACCGGGTTCGCGGCAACTGGACGCGCTGTCCGACCGCACCCTGATCGTGCGTCGCAACCGTTGCGGTGGCGCTGCCGCTCGTCGTCGCCGTGATCGCGCTGGCACAGCGGCGCTGGTATCCGGTGCTCGACCTGGCGATGACCGAGTTCCGGATCCAGGACGTCGGGACGCGCCAGACACCCCTTGATCGGTCTCCCCGGACGGATCGGCGAGCTGCCCGACCAGGGGAGTCATCCGGGTCCGCTGAGCTTCTGGCTGCTCGCCCCGGCGTATCGGCTGTTCGGGGGCTCGGCGTGGGCGATGGAGGTGGCGACGGTGCTCGGTGGCGTTCGTGTGGATCGGCCTCGGCGATGTGGATCGGCCACCGCCGGCTCGGACGGGCGGGAATCGCGCTCGTCGCAGCGATCATCGCGATCGCTCATCCGCGGTTTCGGTCTGTCGGTGCTCACGCAGCCGTGGAACCCGTACATGCCACTGCTGGCCTGGCTCGTGGTCCTGCTCGCCGCCTGGGCTGTACTCGACGGTGACGACATGATGCTGATCCCGCTCGTGGCAGCGGCGTCGTTCGCCGCTCAGACCCACATCCCGTACCTGTTGATGGCGGGAGCGATCGGCCTGCTCGCCGTCGTCGTCGTCCTGGTGCGCTGGTGGCGTTCCCGACGCTCCGACGATGGTGCGTCGCCGCCGCGCAGTGTGCTCGTGACGATCGGCGTGTTCGGCGTGCTCTGGCTGGCACCGCTCGTCGATCAGGTCCGACGGGATCCCGGCAACATCAAGCGCCTGCTCGATCACTTCGGGTCGCCCGGACGAGGAGCCCATCGGTTACGGCGCCGGCATCCGGCTGATGCTTCGCCATCTGGACGTCGTGGGCGCCCACCTCGGTCTGCTCGTGGGGCAGGAGCGATTCCTGGAGGAGGGGTTCGATCCCGACGGTCCGATCTGGGCAGGAGCGATCGTGCTCGGTGTGTGGATCGTGGCTTTCGCTGCGTCGCGGTCCGGCTCCGGCACCACTCCCTGGTCGCGCTGCACTCGCTGCTCGCGGTCACGCTCGTGTTGACCACGATGTCGATGTCGCGGATCTTCGGCCAGCGCTGGTACTACCTCACACTGTGGGCCTGGGTGACCACGACGCTGCTGATCGTGGCGACGCTGTGGACCGCGGTCGTGTGGCTCCGCGTCACGCGATTCAGGCATCGGCCAGTCGATCAGTCGTTCCCGCATCGCGGCCACCGCCGTGACTGGCAGCCGTGGTCCTCACGGCGAGCATGATCGTGCTCGCCCCGTCGACCGATCACCCCGAGCAGTATCTCGGCGACACGTTGGGCGAGCTGGTCGAGCCGACGGCGGCAGCTCTCGATCCCGAACGCACCTACGTCGTCGAGTGGAAGGATGCCTACTTCTTCGGGAGCCAGGCATTCGGGTTGGTCAACGAGCTGCGGCGAGCGGGCTACGACGTCGGTGCGGGCGAGTTCTGGACCGTGCCGATCACGGCGTCACGGGTGGTCCCCACCGGAACGGCCGACGACGCGCTCGTCTTCGTGACGGGTGGATTCGTCGAGCAGTGGCGGGCAGATGACCGATTCGTCGAGTTGGCGACCGTCGACCCCCGCGGCCCCGACGAACTCGTCGAGTTCGAGCGACTGCGATCCGAGCTGATCGCCGATCTCGAGGCAAGCGGGCTCGACGACCTGGTCCCGCTGGTCGACACGAATCTGTTCGGGCTGAACATCGACCAACGCATCAGCGACATCAACCCGCACACTGAGCGGCCGCATGATCCGGCTCGGCCAGGAAACGGCAGTGTTCCTCGGCCCACCCGGTACCGCCGTGACCGGTGTCGACGAAGCCGACGCACCCCCGGACATCCCCGAGGAACCCGTGGAGCCCACTGATGAGGCCACTGACGAGGTCGGTGCGCCAGATGCGACGGTCCCCGTCTTCGACGACGACGTGTACGGGCTGCGCTGCTACTCCGAGGAGATCATCTCCAATTCGTACGACGACGCCGAGGATGCGTACGCCTACGAGAGCGTCGAGGCTGCGGCGCGGGCCTGGTGGGTGACCGATTCACCGGGCTGGATCGACCGTGGCCAGCTGACCGCCGCGACACCGACTCCCGTATCGGAGTCCGCCGCGATGACGATCTCGTTCGCTGACGCCGCCGACAACCCTCAGGTCGTGCTCGCCGTCAGCGAATTCGGCGCCGGCTGGCTGGTCGGGGAGGCAAGGATGTGCTCCGCGGCCACGCTCGCCGACGAGTCGTAGCGCTGCGCGACTGGGCCCCCTGGCGTCCCACCAGCCGAGCGATGAGAGTTGGAGGCAGCCCTTGCGCTCATCACTCATCGCTCGGTCGCCCACCCGCGCGCCGATGAGAGTTGGCGGCAACCCTTGCACTCATCACTCATCGCTCGGCTGGTGGGCGTCAGCGCGTGTCGCAGATGTCGCCGTCGGCGAACAGGGCGTACGCCGAATCGATCCAGACGTCGACGCGGGCCCGCTGTTCGGGCTCGAACACGTCGAACTCACGTCGCACGATCGCGTCGAACGCCGACTCGCGGGTCCGTCCCGATCGCCGGCGCGAGCTCGGCCGCGGCGTCCTCGATCAGCTGGCGAACGGCGGCGTCGTCCTCGGCGGTGAGCAGGCTCGCTTCGGCGAGCAGGCACTCGGGCCCGTCGAACGTGCGGGCAGCGACGCCTTCGAGCTGGAAGATCCGCGTCGGCTCGGTGCCGTCGGCACGGCGGGCCTCGCCGAGCTGGCGAATCATGCCCTCGTCGTCGACGCGGAACTCGATGTCGTCCTCCTGGAGCCACATCATCATCGTCGAGCTGTACGGCTCGTAGATCCGCAGCGTCGAGATGTCGTAGAGCACCGGGTCGAACCCGTCGAGCTGCTCGAGTTGCGGCTCGATCCGGCGCATCGTCGGCAGCGTGCGGAACTCGGCGGTCGGTCCCGACGGTTGCGCGAGGAACGGGATGTTCAGCAGCGACACGACGACGATCAGCACGCCGACGACGATGTCGATGCCGCGATCGACCCGCCGATCGGGAGCGAGTCTCGTGCTCGGTCACGAGCCGCCAGGCGCTCACGGCGAGCCAGACGATGACGAGATGGACGAAGGCCATCAGCGGCCACGCCCACCGCACGTGATGGGGTGACAGTCCGACCGAGCCGATGGTGAGGCGGCTCAGGGCGAGCACCGAGCCGATCAGTACGACGATCGCAAGGATCCCGGCGGCGGTCTCGGCGCGGCGCCGCCCGCGTGCGCGACCCATGCCAGAACCGGCCAGAATCGCCACCAGGACGGTCAGACCGAGGGCGGCGACCCACAGCGGCACGACGCCCGGGAACGTCGAGCGTCCGGCCCTCGGCCGTCTCGGTGATCTTGGTGACGACGACCGTCGTCGAATAGCCGGAACGACCCCAGAACGGTGGCCGGACGCCGAGGCTGGCAACGATCCGGGCGGCGTTGTCGAGTCCGAGCGAGAAGTCGCCACCCGAGGAGTTGCCGAGCAGGCGGGACATGTTGCCCTTGCCCGCGCCGAAGAACTGCTCCCACAGCGATGGCGCCCACAGCACGCCGATGATCGCCGCGCTGACGCCGACCGGGCGCCGCCACTCGGACGAGTCGATCTCGTGGCGCTGCCAGACCCGGATACCGACGACGCCGAGCACGAGGAACACGAAGATGTAGGCGTAGGAGATGTGCGTCTGCAGCAGCAGCGTCGTGATCACCGCCGCCCACGGGAGCAGTCCGTCGTCGCCGGCGGCGATCCCCACGCCGATGATCAGCAGCGCGATGAACGCGAAGATCGAGCGCGTTGGCCTGCCAGATGTCGATGAGCAGCTCGCTCCCCATCGACCAGGCCATCAGCGCGGTGGCCAGCAGCGCCCACCGTTGGAACGCCCAACCCCCGACACGATGCGCGGCAGCAGAGATCACGCACACCATCACGACGTTGATCAGCGCTACACCGATCGCAGCGGCCGGGCCGGGTGGCAGCAGGTGGGCGAAGGGCGCGACCAACCAGTCGTAGAGCGCTCCCGGGTTGTTCATGTTCTCGCCGACACTCAGCGAGGCCGAGGTCCACGACCCGAGGAACGGATGGTCCTCGGTGAGCACGTCTCGGGTCCGGATGAAGAGCAGTGCGTTGTCGCCGACCGGGAACCAATCGCTGCGCAACGCACGCAAGACCGCGGTCACGAACGGGACGATGACGATGGCGGTTGCGGCGATCCGGATTCGCCTCGACGGCTCGCCGACGACGTCGAGCGATCCACCGCCGTCGTCCTCATCGCCGTGAATCTCGTCGGGGATCTCGCCGTCGATGTCGGTGTCGGTGAGGTCCGCCTCGGTCACGTCGGCGCCCGCCTGTCGGAACGACGGCCCTGATCGAAACGTGCGAACAGCGACAGGAACGCGATGAGCGCAGAGAGGAAGACGATCGCCACGAATGCGGTCACCACGAGCAGGATGCGCATCGCGTCGCCCGAGTCGACCCCGACGGCGAGCACGAGCAGCAGTGGCAGCGAGCGCAGCGCCGGCCAGCGTCGCGAGCACCATCGCCCGCACCGCGATGCGTTCGGCGAACGGCAGCAACATCCGGACACCGTGGGCCATCAGCGACTGGGCATTCATCCGTGACGTGCCGGCGAACCGCGAACCCCGTGCGCACGGCACCATCACCGTCGGTCGGCGAAGCGCGAGCAGGCTCGACGAGTAGCACAGGTCGAACGTCGGGTGGCCGATCGTCGCCTTGAGCGAGTCGCCGCGCTGCACCGCGAAGTTGCCGCTCCGGACCGTCGTCCCCGTGAGCAGCCGGAACGCGAGGCGGTACACGGCGTACATCACCCGGAACGGGAGGGATTCGGATCGCTGTGTTCGCTGTGCCAACGCCAAGGCGGCATGGTCTTCGAGCCATGGCATCGAGCAGCCGCGGTACGTCGCTCGGCTGGTCCTCGCCGTCGGAGTCCATGGTGACCACCATGTCGTCGTCGTCGACGCGATCGACGAGCAGGCGCAGCGCGTACACGATCGCCCGCTGATGTCCGAGGTTGAACGGGGCGACGATCACCTCGACGTCGGCGAGGTCGTGCATCTTGCCGACATCGGGATCGGTCCCTGCCGAGTCGTCGACCACCACGAAGGCGAGTTCGATGCCGGAGTCCGCACAGGCGGCGAGTGTTTCGTCGCGAACCCGGAGGAACGACTCGGTGTCGTTGAGCATCGGGCTGACGACCCAGCAACGACCGTTCATCGCCCCACCTCGGCGACGGCGACGACCGACGTGCCGGCCGGCCAGATCCGACGCATCCGGCTGGTCGTCGAGCTCACCGCGTAGCCGATTCGGTTGACCCGGTCGCTCAGCGCGCGGCATGTCGACGTTGTCCTCGGAAGGTCGCAGCTTGCGCTTCACGACGAGCGGCAGCATCTCGGGGAACAGGTAGTCGCAGCGACGGACCGTGAATCCCGACGATTCGAGCACCGTGCGAAGCTGGTTGCGCGAGTACCGACGAAAGTGGCCGAGTTCGCTGTCCCAGGTCGAGAACGCCCACTGGAGGGCCGGCACCGTGACGACGAGTTGCGCACCGGGATCCATCCGCTCGCGCCATGCGGACAGTGCCGCACGGTCGTCGTCGATGTGTTCGATCACGTCGAGCATCGCCGCAACGCACTCCGACGTGATCCGCTCGTCGGGCCCCGAACCGGGACGCCTGCCCGAAGTGCCGTTCGAGCTGTTGGTCGAGTGCGGGGGAGAGCTCGTCGAAGCGGTAGTCGAGGTCCGGGTGTCTCGTCCGGAGGTGGTCGCCGAGCATTCCCGAGCCGGCGCCGATGTCCACGATCGTCGTTGCGCCGCGTTCGCGGGCAGCGGCCACGACCACGTCGAAGCGGACCCAGTGCCAGAAGGTGTGAGCGGTCGGATCGAGGAGTTCGAGTTGTTGGTGTTCGAGCGGCGTCATCGACGCGCCTGTCACGTCGTCGAGGTCTTCGGCCGGCACGGCACGAGCGTATCCGGCCGCCACGACGAGTACGGTTGACGTCGGTGGACGAGCTCGAGGATCCGGTGGGACGGGGTCGCAGGTCGATGAGCGGCCGGACACGGCCGCGCCTCACCGACTGACCTACCAGCCTGCGCTCGATGGCGTTCGCGGTGTCGCCGTCGCCCTGGTCCTGGTCTTCCACCTCGACGTCGGGCTCTTCGACGGCGGCTACCTCGGGGTGTCGGTGTTCTTCACGCTTGTCGGGCTTCCTGATCACGTCGTTGCTCGTCGACGAGTCGGAACGTCCGCGCCGGCACCGACGAACCCGGCATCGATCTCGGCCGGTTCTACGTGCGTCGGCTCAAGCGCCTGATGCCCGCGAGCGATCGACCACGCTGCTCGCGATCGCCCTGCTCGCCGCCGTCGGCCTGGTCGAACGCACGCCCTAGCCTGCAGGGGGATCTCACGGCTGCGGCATGGAACGTCTTCAACTGGCACGAGCTGGCGTCGGGGGATTCCTACGCCGCAGCTGTTCCAGGAGGAGAGCGCCGGTCGCCCACTTCTGGTCGCTCGCGATCGAGGAGCAGTTCTACCTGCTCTGGCCGCTCACGATGCTGCTCCTGATGAGGCGGCTCGGGCTTGCGACGACGCGGACTGCTCGTCGTGCTGGGCGCGCTGTTCGCTGCTCTCGGCGGTGTCGGCCGTCGCTCGCGTCGCCAGAGGTCGCCTACTTCGCGACGTGGACCCGGGCCGCGGAGATCCTCGCCGGAGCGCTGCTCGGCCGTCTGGATGTCGACGTCGGACCGTCAGGCCGTGGCCGAGGCTGGTGGCGTTGGCTGCCCGGTCCGGCGCTGTCGCCGTCATCGTCGCGTCGATCCTCACGCCGACGTCGACCGGCTGGGCGTACGACGGCGGGCTCCCGTTGTTCGCGCTGGTCAGCGTCGGCGCTGATCGCCGGGTTGCAGACGTCGGGGCCGGTCACACATGCGATGTCGTGGACGCCGCTCGTCGCGCTCGGCACGGTCAGCTACGGGGTCTACCTGGTCCACTGGCCGGTGTTCGTCGTGCTCGACGAGGAGCGGCTCGGCATCGGGGGATGGTCACTCGTCACTCGTCCGACTCGCGGTCACCGGCGTGATCGCCGTCGTCGATGTTCTTCGTGCTCGAACGGCCGATCCGGACGTCCAGCGAGCCATGCGGCCGCTCGTCGCAGCCGGGATCGCCGTCGCCGCGATGTTCACCGTCACGGTCGCCGCCGCTCGCCGTGCGTGACGACACGACCGTTGCCGACCCGGCCCCGGCGTCCTCGGCGCCGGGCCCGCGACGGTCGTCGCCAGCACGATGCGACGCCGCCGGCAGCCGACCCGCGACTGCGACGGCGCCGGAGCCGGCGACTCCGGAGCGCCGGCAGCATCGGCGACCGTCGACCAGCAGCACGGTACCACGACACTCGCCGCCGCCGGAGCCGGTCACGATCGGCGATGTTCGGCGACAGCGTGCCGGCCTGGCTGCTGCGTGACGCTGCGAGTTCGTTCGACCGCTCGGACGTCGTGGTCCTCAACGGGGCACAAGAAGCATGTGACGGCATGGTCGACCTGCCCGTCGGGCGTGATCGGCGAGGCGACCGAACTCGTTCCCGCCCGACGACTGCTTCGACTGGACCGTCACCTATCCGCAGACGCTCGCCAACGCGCACGAGACGGATGTCGCGGTGCTGGTGCTCGGCCAGGCGCCGGTGGTCGACCACCTGATCGACGGTGAGTGGCAAGGCCCATGCGACTCGATCGACTGGTACCTCGACGACCTCGGCCGAGCGAGTGGAGTTCCTCCGCGGTGAAGGCGTCCGACCGATCCTCGCGATCCCTGCCCGATACGGCCAACGGGTGTCGTTCATGGTCGAGGACGACCATCGCGAACGGATCGGTTGCGTGCGCTCGGCGATGTTCGGGGTTCGCCTCACGCCAACTCGTCGAGCACGTCGACCTCGACCCGCTCCTGTGCCCCGACGACGATTGCGATGCCCTGCGCAACGCCGACGGGATCCACGTCGATCCGGAGTTCGCACCGCTGGTGCTCGACGAACTGCTCGACGGCGTGCTCGCTCTCACCCCGAGCGGTGTCACCGACGCCTGAACCCGGTACTGCCCGTCCTCAGTGCGAGAGTTCCCGTTCGGGGGAGCCGAGACCGGGGAAGCCCGCGTAGGCGGGGAGCGCCGGTTGGCCTCCCAGATGGCAGTACAGGACTCGTGATCCCGCCGGGATCTCGCCCGACCGGATCATGCCGATCATGCCGGCGAGCGACTTCCCTTCGTACACGGGGTCGGTGAGCATGCCCTCGGTGCGGGCCGCGAGGTGGATCGCCTCCACGGTCCCCTTGTCGGGGATGCCGTAGGCCGGGCCTTCGTAGCCGGGCACGACCGTGATCTCGTCGTCGCGCAACTCACGTCCGAGCTCGAGTTTCTCGGAGGTGTTGTTCGCGATTCGCGTGACCTGGTCGATTGTCTGCTCGAGGGTGGCGGACGCGTCGATGCCCACGACGCGACGACCCGGACGGTCGGTGAGCGCGAATCCCGCGATCATTCCGGCGTGACTCGAGCCGGTCACGGTGCAGACGATGATCGTGTCGAAGAAGGTGTCGTGCTCGTTCTCCTGGGTTTCGGTTTCGACCGCCCAGTTCGCGAATCCGAGGCCCCCGAGCGGATGGTCGGAAGCACCGGCAGGGATCGGATAGGGGCGGCCCCCCGCCTCCTCGACAGACTCCAGGGCTCGCTTCCAGCTGTCACGGACCCCGATGTCGAACCCGGCGGGGTCGACCCGCACATCGCCGCCCATGATGCGAGTGAGCTGGATGTTCCCGACCTTGTCGTAGTTCATGTCGTTGTAGTCGACCCAGCCCTCCTGCACGGTCACGGCCTCGAGGCCGAGATGGCGGGCCACGCCGGTGACCTGCCGGGTGTGGTTGGACTGGATTCCGCCGATGGACACGAGGGTGTCACAGCCCTGATCGAGGGCTTCGGCGACGAGGTACTCGAGCTTGCGGACCTTGTTGCCGCCGAAGGCGATCCCTGAGTTGCAGTCCTCGCGTTTCGCCCAGATCTCGACCTTCCCACCGAGGGTCTCGCTCAGTCGGGGGAGCGGGTGAATGGGTGACGGTCCGAACAACAGCGGCGTGCGAGGGAAGTCGGCAAGGCTCATCTCGCGATCGTATGTCACGCTCTCGACCGACGGCGCCGACCGCACTCCGCATCGTCAGCGCTCACAGCACGACGAGTGCGACCGCGAGGGTGGTGCAGGAGACCGCGAGCCAGAGCAGCCCGGTGCGGGCGGGCGACCACGTCATCGCCCGGATCGGTTGCTCGACGGCCAGGTGGAGTGCGGCAGCCGCAGCCAGTGACACGGCGACCTTGAGGCCGACCAGCAGCCAGCGATCGAGACCGGTGCGATCCTCGGTGAGGAGCAAGATGATGGGCCAGTGGACGACGTACCAGCTGTAGCTGAGACGACCGATGGCGACCGTGGGCCGCGTGGCGAGCGCCCGGGTGAGCGGCGACGGTACGAGCAGCGCGGCGACGAGCGCGGCACTCACCAGCGAGACGGCGGCATATCCGCCGTGCAGCAGCCACGGTGGGTCGTAGTCCGTCGTGAGCGCCAGGCCGAGCAGGATCGCCGCGGCAATCGGCCCTGCGATCGCCAGTTGTCTCGAGTGCCGGATCGTGAGGGTCGGTCGCACGTGGAGCATGAGGGCGAGCCCGCACCCGGCGAGCAACTCGCTGCCGCGGCTGTCGGTGCCGAACTCCAGGCGGTACGCAGGGCCGGACACGAGGATCTGGACGAGCAACGACGAGGTCCATCCGATCGCCACGAAGATCGACAGCGTCCGCACCGGGCGAGCGGTCCGCCAGGCGACCAGCACAGCGATCGTGAGGACCACATAGAACTGCTCTTCGACCGCGAGTGACCAGTACGGACCGAGCGGGCCGACGATCGTCCGGATGAGGTCGTCCTCTCCGGCGAGAACGACGTTCCAGTTCGACCACCCGAACAGACCAGCGGCGGCCTCGGTCCACTGCATTCCTGGCCAGAATCGGCTCGAAACCAGGACCGCTGCGACGATCACGACGATCGAGACCGGCGCGAGCCGACGCAATCGGCGCGCCCAGAAGTCGCCGAGGGCGAAGCCGGTCGGCGAGGACGACTTGCGAACGAGCAGCGTCGTGACCAGGTAGCCCGACAAGGTGAAGAACACCGATACGCCGAGGAACCCGCCGGGCGCGAGGCCGGCCAGATTCGACGTCGCACCGGCGTGATACAGGACCACGGCGACCACCGCATACGCCCGCAGCCCGTCGAGCGCTGGCCGATATTCGATCGTTCGCGTACTCACCCGTCGCGCTCTCGACCGGGGGCGGCCAGCGACGCTCCCACGACGAGCACGACACCGAGCAGCGTCCAGCCGTGCAACCACTCGAAACGGACGCGGCCAGCCGGCATCGGGAAACGGCGTGTCGGTCCGCACGATGTAGGTGACGATCAGCCCGACACCGAGGATGATCGTTGCGCCGATCGCTCCGACCGCACGGGTGGCCCATTGCCGCTTCGAGCGCGATCGCGAGCGCCCAGATCGCCAGCGACCGGGAGCGCCCAGACCCAGTCGATGAACACCGCGGCGCCGGCTGCCGTGACGACTCCCGACACTGCGAGCGACCGCAGACGCGGGCGGATCCCGCGGGATCCGGACGTGTGCAGCGATCGGATCGTCCCGACGTCGCCGATCGCTCACGACGAGGACGAGACAGGCGAGCACGGCCAGGGCCGTGAGCGCGAACGCGATGTTCAGCGATCGTTGAACCGGCCAGTCGATCTCGACCCGGGTGACGTCGGTCGTGGGGTCGAGCCACCAGCCGTTCGCATTCCCGTCGATCAGCGTGGGCGCCCCGAGATCTTCTCCGTCACCCGTCGCCTGCCACGCGTCGTTGAATCCCTCGCCGAGGATCACCCAGCATCCGTCCGGGCACGGTGGCACGTCGAGCGTCCGATGGCGCGCGCTCGACTCGATGACCACCGGTGCGGTCGGGTCGATGGTCGACAGCGCATCGGCGGGTCGAGTCCGTCGACAGCACGACGCGGTCGACGTCGAATCCGGTCTCGGCCGCCGGAGCGGAGACCACGGTGTGCGTGTCTGCGGTGAGCTCGATCGTGTCGGTGCAGATGTCTGCGTCGATCGGACGACCGGCCAACGCGTCGGTGGTGGCGACATCGAAGCCGATTCCGATCGGGTCGCCGTCGATCGTGAGGAAGTCGTCCGAGCAGTCGACCGTCAGCCGTTCGGCCGGCTGCACAGCGGGCGACTCGCCGTCGAACAAGATCTCGGAGATCGCGGCGGGCAGTTGTGTCGGCTCGTTGAACCGACGGTTCTGCACGAGACGCGGCGCGACGTCGGTGATTTCGACCGTGATGCTCGACAGGTCGATCGGGCGACCGAGGTCGATGATCGTCCCAAACATCGGATCCGTCTCGGCAGGCAACGCCGCGTCGACCGAGCCACCCGGGAACGAGATCCGAACGCCGGTGATCGGCGAATGGTCGCCACCGGGCTGAACGATCGTCAACTCGCTCGCCGTCCCGGTGCCGCGGTACTCGATGCGCTCCCCGAGGCCGCGGTCGAACGGGGTCACCCAGGCGGTCGACACGTCGTCGTCGAGCGCCGCCGCACCGCGTGCCGCCGGAACACCGGTGAGGTGCGCTGACGCAACGACGGGCTCGCCGAGCAGGCCCGCGAGCGTGCGGTCGTCGAGCCGCCGATCGAAGCGGAGCGTCACGGTCGGGTCGACCTCCAGGGGTGCGCTGAGCTCGAGCTCCCGAGCGAGCTGCTGTTCCGGGTCGTCACGCCAACGATCGGCCGATTCGACGCGCAGGCGGGTGAGCACGATGTCGACGTTCGAGGCCGACTCGGACAGGCCGAGCACGTCGAGCGGCGGGCGGAGGTACTCGGTCGTCGATCCGAGGCCGAGGTCGATCTCGGCGAAGCCGACGCCACCGATCGCGTCACCGATCGGCGGCTGCGGTGTCGTGGTGGCGGTGATGGTGATGCGCACGGTCGAGTCGACGTCGATGTCGATGCGCTGGCCCGAGCCGGATCGGGAGCGTTCGTCGAGCGCGAACCGAGCCCCGGGTGCGCCGTCAGCCGAGATCTCGACCTCGGTGATCGTGCGCTCATCGTCAGCGGCGGGTGGCTGCAGCAGGTCGACGTGGTCGGCGACCGCTCCGGCAGCGAGGGTGAGCTCGATGAACTCACCCACTGCCGGGGCGCGATCGGCGACCAACCAGGCCGTCGACGGGTCGTCATCGATCGCCATCACCGGGCGATGCTCCGGCAGATAGGCGAACCGCTCACCGTACGAACTGGCCTCGGCGGTGACCGGCCCGCGCTGCACCGACACCGTCTGACGATCGGAGTCCGCGGTGGCGAACACCGGCAGGCGCTGGTCGCCGCTGTCGAAGCGCAACACGTCGGAGTCGTCGTCAGCGGATTCGGTGAACCCGGTGACGTCCTGCGAACTGCGCCAGTGGTGGGCACGGTCCCGGTTCGAGTCGGTGACGACATAGCGGTACGACTCGGCGATCGGCGTCTCCTCGTCGATCGAAGCGTCGTACAGCACCGCCTCGGTTCCGTCGAGCACCCCGGCTGCGGCGGCGTCGACGATCCCGTCGCCGCTGCCGGCGAGGATCACCAGGTCGTCCTTCACCCGCACGGTCGGAATCGGGTCGGCGACATCGACGAGGGTGACCGGCGCGATCGGCCCGCCGATGCGCGGATCCCCGAGCGAGCGGTTGTCGACCATCGGGATCGTCGGTGCCATCACGAACGGATCGCCGAACGGAACAGCGTCGACGAGACCGGCGTCGATCGCCTCCGGTGAGGTCAGCTCGTCGGTGACGACTTCGGGGCGCGCCAGCCGGAATCGGTCGTACGACACGTCGCCGGACACCCAGATGGTGTCGACGCCGAGAAATCGGGAGACGGCGGCGACCGCTTCCGGTTCGATGGTGTCGCTCTGGATCCGGTCGTCGAGCGCGAACAGCAGGTCCATCGCCGCAGGACTCCCGAGTGGCAGCAGGTCACGGGTGACGAGCGGCCGTTCGGTCAGCGCCGGGAGTGGCTGGTCGACGGTGTAGCCCCACTGGAACGCTCCGAACTCGGTGCCGGGGACCTGGAGGACCCGGTAGCCGGCGGGGCGAGCATCGAGCGCCGCCGCCGCGTCGAGCCAGGCAGCAGGCGGGTCCTGGTCGCGTTCCAGTGCCGGATCGACGAAGCCTCCGGTTCGCAGCGCAGGGAGCGCGACCACGGCGGCGATCCCGATCGCCGACGCGGTGCCGACACGCACGATGCGTGGCGACACCTCGACACGGGGAAGGCGAACGGTGCCGACCCGACACACCAGCAGCGCGGCACCCAGTGCCAGGCCGAGCAGCATGACCGGTACGGCGCGGGTGCTGCTGCGGAGTGCGAGCGCCAGGCCACCCTCACCGTCGCCGACGAGCAGCGACATCAGCGGTGACGGGTCGTCGATCGGGTGGACGCCGACGCCGAGGATGACCCCGGCCCCGAACAGCAGGGCAGCGAATCGGCGGTGCTGCCACCGGCCGAGAACGAGTCCGGCGAGACCGGCGGCGAGGACGAGATATCCGACCAGGATCGTGCGACCCGAGGCGAGATGGTCGATCGATGCCGTCGTCGTCGGGGCGTACGCGTCACGCACGTAGAACAGCCAGTAGCCGAGGCCGCGGGTGACCTCCGTCGACGTCGACGTGAACGACACCGCCTCGAGCGACTCCGAGTAGGCCAACACATCGGCGCCGTGGCGGCCCTGGATGACCAGCATGACGATCCACCACAGCGAGACGCCGAGGCACAGCAGACCGGTCTTGGCGGCCGTCATCGCAGCGCGCCGCCAGGTGATGGTGCGCCCCCACGCCGCGTGGACGAGCCAGAGCACCGGTGCCGGGATCACCATCGCCAGCGCGGTCGCGTTGACCGCACCGACCGTCAGCACGACGAGCGCGATCCCCGCCGGAGTATCGCCACCGTCCGCGGAGGCTCGCGAGGACGGTCAGCCCGACGATCCAGCCGAGACCGGCGTAGGGGAGCAGCAGCACGGACGTTCGGGAGATGTACGGAAGGATGTACGGCGACAGTTGGTAGACGAGCGCGGCGGTCAACGCGGCCAGCGGTGCGAACCCGAGCACCCGCGTCATCCAGCGGACGCCGAGCCCGGCGACGAACAGCAGCGTGCCGATCCAGAGCCGGTGGGCGATCCAGTCGGGGAACCCCAACGTCTCGAACAACCAGAACCACGGTCCGGTCGGCCAGAGGTAGGCGATGTGCTGATGGGGGACCCATCCGGCGAACTGGCGCGGGTCGAACGTCGTCGTCGTGTCGGCCAGGAAGCGACCGGGGTTCAGGTAGACGTACAGCTTCGAGTCGGTCGGCATCCGACCGGGCGCCGCCGTCAGCGCACGGCACGTAGGCGAGCACGCGCCAGGATCGCGACCGAGATCGCCGTCTGATGACGACGGAGACGGTCGATCAGCGTCACGTTCACCGTGCCGGCGGGCAGGAGTCCGGACACGCGTTTGGCCAGCTTCAGCACACCCTGCTTCGAGCTCCGACGGTGATGCGACGCATGCGCGTCATCGGTGATCGCCCGGTTCTCGACGAACCAGTCGTAGCTCTGGGCGAACATCGCGTCGGTCGACCAGGTCGGCGTCCAGCCGAGCTGGTCGTGCGAGGTGCTCGATGTCGAACCACATCGACTTCGAGTACATCATCCAGTGGTACGGGGCGAACGGCGTGATGCCGAGCCCGGCGGTCAGCTTCATCGCGAGCGACGCCGGTCCCGCCGGAAGCGAACGGACCGTGGCGTCGGTGCCGGCATGGGCGCACAGCGCCTCGAGGGTTTCGCGCATCGTGCCGAAGCGGTCGGTGCCGACGTTGAAGACTCCCGGCCCTTCCTGTCGGCGGCGAGGACGCAGACGTCGGCGAGATCGTCGGAATGGACGAACTGATAGCGATTGCTGCCGTCGCCGAGCACGATCGGGTCCTTGCCGTCGGCGATCCACTCGAAGAGGATGCCGAAGATGCCGAGCCGGCCGTGACCGAGGATGGTGCGAGGCCGCACGATCGACACATCGAGCCCGTCCTGCGCCGCGGCGAGACACGCCCACTCCGCAGCGAGCTTCGCGTGGCCGTAGGCCTCCATCGGCGAGGGAACGGTGGTCGGGAGGACGGGGTTCGCCTTCGGGACGCCGAACACCGCACTCGACGACGTGTGGACCACCTTCTCGACTCCTGCGGCTGCACTCGCTCGGAGCAGGTTGACCGTGCCGTCGACGTTGACCGTCCGGAGCAGTTCGTGGTCCTTGGCGAGCGGCACCTGCGCGACGTTGTTGAGCACCACGTCGATCCCGTCGACGGCATCACGCACGACGCCGCGGTCGCGGACGTCGCCCCGCACGAACTCGACATCGCCGGGACGATCGTCGGCATCGTTCAGGTCGAGCACCCGGACGTCGTGGCCGGCGGCGTGGAGCCGGCGCGACCACGAGCGCACCGAAGTATCCGCTCCCGCCGGTGACGAGATACCGGGTCACGATTCGATGCCGTTCACAGCTCGATGCCGTTCACAACTCGATGCCTTGGCACGACACCAGCGGATGCTGTTGCGCATGCCGTCGGCGAGCGCGAACTGTGGGTCGTAGCCCAGCTCGTCGCGTGCCGCGCTGATGTCGACGGCGATGTTCTTGTTCATCTCGCCGAGGACGTGGAACTGCGTGATGTACCGACCGGCGCGCTGCGTGATCGTGTCGATCTTCTCGGCGACGGTCCCGGCGAGGTTCGGCAGCCGGAACCTGTTCGGCTTGACATCGAATCCCTCGGCGCGCAGGGCATCGCCGACCGTCTCGACGATCTCGTTCACCGTGTACGGCTCGGCGTCGGCGATCCACCAACCCTCTGCCGGGTTCGGTGTCGGTCAGTTCGGCGCGCACGATGCCCTGGACCAGGTTGTCGATGTACGTCATCGAGCGGACCTGGCCGCCGTCACCGAGGATCGGGAATCTGCCGTTCTTGACCATCGTGAAGAACGTCGTCTGGCGGGCGGGCTGATGCGGGCCGTAGAACCACGGGGGCCGCACCATCACGGCGTTGAGCCCGGCGTCGACCGCCGCGAGCACGGCGAGCTCGGCGTCCATCTTGGAACGGCCGTACGCCAGGTACGGGTGGTACGGCTCGTCGTTGCCGAAGCGATCATCACGGGCGCCGTTCGTGCCGAACGGGCTGTTCGACGACACGTGGACCACGCGGCGGACACCGTGACGGAGAGCGGCCTCCATGACATTGCGTGTCCCGACGTGATTGACCGCGTCGAACTCGTCCATCGACGCGGTCGGATGGATGACGCCCGCGGTGTGGATCAGGTCGACGGGGCCGTCGCCGAGCCCGTCGAAGAGCCGGTCGAGCGAGCCGCGGATCGGTGACGTCGCCGCGGATGCGTTCGACCGCCTCGGGGAGGTGGTCGGCGTCCTCTCCCGGGCGGACCAACCCGCGCACCACGCCGCTGCGACCGTAGGGCCATCGCCCGACGAGCGCCGTGACGAGGCCCGTGCCGAGCCAGCCGGCGGCGCCGGTGACGATCGTCGCTGCCGGCTGGTCGATGGTTCGAAGTTCCGTCATCGTCGAATCGCGCTCACCGTCATCCTGCACGTCATCCTGCCCGGTCGGCGCAGTAGCGGCGAGCATTGCGGATCGCCACGGCCATCACCGACGCCTGCGGGTTGACGCCGGGCGCCTCGGGGAGCAGCGCCGCGTCGTTGACGAAGACGTTGTCGGTGCCGTGCACGAGACCGTGGCTGTCGGTCGCGCAGCGCCGCTCGTCGTCGCCCATCGGCGCAGTCGAGCAGAGATGGACCGTCATCACGCTCGCCTTGGTGGCGGCGAACATGGTCGTCATCGTGGCCAGGTCGGCGCGGTTGCGCACGACCGGCGCACCCTTGAACGACGGGATACACCTCGTCTGCACCCGCCTCGAGCATCACCATTGCGAGGCGCCCGAGGCCCTGACCGAGGAGATCCCGGTCGCGCTTGGTGAGTCGGTAGGTGACGAGTGGATCGCGGACGCCCGGGATCGCCTGCACGCGACCGCGGCCCTCGCTCGTGATCGCGGCGTAGTAGATCGCCACCTCCGGCCAGGACGTGACCGCCGAACCGAAGTCCCGCCAGTTGTCGGTGAGCGCGAGCGCCACGAGCCCCGGGTGGCTGGCCGAACCCCCGAACGAGATGTTCGGGGCGAACTGTTTGACCTGGTAGACCGAGACGTCCTCGGGGGTGTTCACCGCATCGTCGAACCGGGCCGCAAGCTTGACCGTCGGATGAACGGCGAGGGTGCGGCCGACCCGGTGGCGCAGGCCCGCCCGCTGCAGGATCGCCGGGGTCTGGATCGCACCGCCGCACACGATGACGTCGCGGAACGAGATCGTCACGGCATCGTGCCCCTCGGCCGATCCTGCGAGGTCGGTCAACTCGGCCGACGTGGCTCGCCGACCGGATCGGACGATCCGGTCGAGCCGGTGCTCGCACAGGATGCGCGCTCCGGCGGCGAACGCGCGGGGGAGATAGGTCCGTGTCATGCTCTGACGCTGCCCCTCGGTGGCCCCGGCCCCATCCGGATACGTCATCCAGCGCGGGATCTCGTCGTTCTCCCAGCCGAGCCGGTCCGCGCCGCGGCGCAGGATGTCGCTGGCGGGGGTGTGCTCGCCGGGCACCTTCTGCACGCTGAGCGCCGACTCGACCTCGGCGCAGATCGAGAGCACGTCGTCGGTGGCGAAGTCCTTGATCCGGTACTTGGTCCGCCACGAGTCGAGTGTCGCTTCGGGCGGGCGCCAATAGAGCCCGCTGTTCACCTCGGTCCCACCGCCGGCGCAGCGACCTTCGGTGTAGGCGATCGACGGAAGGCCGAGTGCGACGGTGACCCCACCCGAGCGATACTGCCGGTCCATCTGATCCAACGAGAACGGGACGACGCTGCCCTGCTCGACCCAGGGGCCTTCCTCGACGATCAGCACGTCGTGTCCGGCTTCGGCGAGGACCGCGGCGGTCGTCGCTCCGCCCGCACCCGAGCCCACGATCAAGCACGTCGCAGTCGTGGTGCGTCGCCGCCGAGTTCATACCGCCCGTCCCCCGTCGACGGAGGTGTCCGGCCACGTCTCCCACACGTACGCGTAGCCGAGCGACCGGATCAGGCGCGGGTACTCGGCGAGCAACGGAAGCGGGAGCGCGAGGACGATGCTCCGCATGCGGTCGTGGCCGATGACGGCACCGATGACGTGCACCAGCAGCGGCGATGACAGGACGCCGAGCCGGGTGATCGACGGCAGCACGCGGACGCGCCGCCCGATGAAGTCGATCGCTGCCGCACGCCGATCGTCGGGCAGTCGCGGCAGATCGGCCGCGAGCAGGCCGTCGGCGAATCGCGCCACGGTGCGACGGGGTGCTCGACGGGTCCGACATGAACGGAGGAGCCTACCGATCGGGTCCCTGTCGAGGCGCGCCACTCGGCACCGAGAAGCGGCGTGGGCGCACCTGGCCGCATCCATCGGCGGGCACGGTCAGGCTTCGTTGTAGGCGCGTCGGCGGCGGCGCAGCGTGACGGCGTCGCGGATCGCCCACCAGGTGACGAGCAGAAACGCCTCACGGACGATGTTGCCGCTCATCTTCGAGGCGCCGGCGACCCGATCACGGAACGTGATCGGCACCTCGACGATGCTGCATCCCGCGGCGACGGCGCGGTAGGTCATCTCGATCTGGAAGCCATACCCCTCGGCCCGGATCGCGCCGAGGTCGATGCGGCGCAGCGTCTCGGCCCGATAGACCCGATACCCAGCCGTTGCGTCGTTGATCGCCAGTCCGAGCGCGATCGCCGCGTAGCGGTTTCCCCAGCGGGACAACCAGGTTCGGCGACGTGGCCACCCGACGACGGATCCGCCGGGGATGTAGCGCGAACCGATCACGACATCGATGCCGCGGCCTGCGAGATCGAGCATCGTCGGCAGGACGGCCGGGTCGTGCGAGAGGTCGGCATCGATCTCGACGACGACGTCGTAGCCCTCGTCGAGAGCGATCCCGAAGGCGTGGACGTAGGCGTCGCCGAGCCCGCGCTTCTCGTCGCGCTCGATCAGCCGCAGGCGACCGCCACCTTCGGACAGTCGGCCCCGAACGATCGATCGGGTGTCGTCGGTGGACGCGTCGTCGAACACGACGACATCCGCCTCCGGGACGTGACGGTTCAGACCGTCGAGCAGTTCGGCGATGTTGTCGGCCTCGTTGTGGGTCGGGACGACGACGAGGTGCGCATCACGGAATCGCACCGAACACGGCATACAGGTTCGTGAGCACGGCGAGGCCCGCTCCGCACGTGACCAGGACGAAGTTCCAGCTCTGCCGCTCCCAGCTCAGCGTGTCGTCATCGTCGTGTGTCGCCATCGACGCCTGCGGCCACCAGGCGGCCAGCGCGATGAACAGCGGGAACGCCGTGAAGACGAATCGCGGGCGAGCCGTGACGGTCTCGGGGATCAGCATCAGCGCGATGATCGACGACGCTGAAGGCCACCCACGGCAGTGGGAGCCGCTTCTTCCACGCGGCGTACGGCCATGACCACCAGCGCGGCGAGCGACAGGAATGTCAATGCGTCGGCGGTCGAATCGAAGGGGCTGGTGATGAACCCGAACGTGTTCTCCACCGCGGTGACCCCGAAGCTGGTGCCCTCGGACCAGGCTTCCCGCTGGACACGGAACCAGGCGCCCCGTTCGCCGGCGGTCTCGTCGACGTAGAGCTGGAACCCGATGAAGCCGAGCGGTGCGAGCACCACGGCGAGCAGCGACGACCATTGGCGCTTCGTCTTGATCGCGATCACCGGCGGCGACCAGACAGGCGAACACGATGGCGACTCCGTTGGGGCGAGTCGCCGTCGCGAGCGCCGCCGCCAAGCCCGGCGAGCAGCCACTGCTCGTCGAGCGAGCAACAGCAGGCACGACGCCGCGAACACGATGAACAGCGCCTCGGAATAGGCGAACGAGAGCACGAACGATCCCGGGAAGACGGCGAACAGCACCATCGCCCGAGCGGCGACGGTCGACGAGAACACACGTCGTGCCAGGAGTCCGACGAGGACGACGGCGACGCCACCGAGCACGAAGTTGAGCAGGAGCGCTGCGGCGGTGTCGCCGCCGGGCAGGATCGAATCGAGGGCGCGCACCGCCCCGGGGTACATCGGGAAGAAGGCAGCACGCGCCTCGGTCTGCTCGTAGGTGATGTTGTCCGGGATTCGTTCGGGGTAGCCGAGCCGGATCGAGCTCGAGGTACCAGCGTCCGTCCCACGAGGTGAACACGCTGGTGATCAGGTCGACCGCGCCGTCCTCGGGCTCGCCGTCCTCGCGCTGGTCGATCACGATCTGCGACGCACGCACGATCGCTCCGCCGAGCACGCACAGCCGCGACACGACGTAGGCGAGGAGACCGATCGTGACCGCCCGCCGCCACCGATCCCGTTCGGACATCACGCCCGTGGCGGGGGGCGCCGCCGGTGTGATCGTCGGCGGTCGCGCCTCGGCCGATGGCCGATGCTGCGATGGCAGCATCGCCTGGGGGCGGCAGGCTTCGGTCGTTGGTCGTCATCAGGGGTTGTCTCGGTCTCGGGTCCCGACGGACGGTGGTCACCAGCGCGACATCGGCAGGATGCGTTGCTTCGGCCCGAACTTCGGCGCACCGTTGCCGTGTCTCGTGATCGCCTGGACCACCCGGCCGCGTTGACCCGCGTACGGCACGAGGAGTTCGAGCATACGCTCGTCGGTCGCCCTGGCCTCGTTCACGAGGTTCCACGCCACGATGTTCTTCACGTGGTAGTCACCGACCGGAACCGCGTCGGTGTCGCCGAGCGCCGGCGCGAGGACACATCCGACCGTCCACACGCCGATGCCCGGGATCAGCCGCAGCATGCGTCCGGCCTCGGCCGGCTCGAGTTCGGCCCACTCCCACATCTTCGACGCGTGACGCGCCACCTCGATCAGCGGCTGCGCCCGCTTGCGCTCGATCCCGAGCGGGTGGAACCACCAGCTCGGCTGGCGTCGCAGCACCTCGGGTGCCGGCGGCAGCAGCAGCCGTGCGAACGGACCGGGCGCGGGCTCGGAGAGCTCGCGACACAGCCGGCGCCCACTGCTGCTTCGCCTCGCCGCTGGTGATCCGTTGCTCGATGATCGTCGGCAGCAGCTCGTGGTACAGCGTGGCGCTCGCGCCGAATCGGACGTGACGGTTCGCTCGGGCGGTCGCGGCGACGACCGGATGGGGGTCGAGTTCGAGGTGCGGCGCCCCGTCGTCGAGGTCGCCGACCATGGCCGGCACCTGCGCGAGCAGCCAGTCACCTGCCCGGACCCCACGTCTCGGCCGCACAGCGGGGCGTCGGGCGCCCAGCGGATCATCAGCGTCGCCGGGCCGTCCGGGCGTCCAGGTCGCCCGGACGAATCGCCCGGACGCTGCGGTGCCGCCGACCGACGCGGTCGAGCCAGGTGGTCGGGTCACCGCGCCCCGTGGCGGTACCAGCCGAGCGTTGCGCCGAGGTCGACTCGGGGCGGCGCCGGTCGTCACCGTGTTCGTTCGGTCGAGCACCGCCATCGCCGCCGACGGTACCAGTCCCGACTCGGTCGTAGGATCGATGTGTGGGCGACGAGGCGGAACTCCGCGACGACTGGGAACACCCGCATCGCCCGCCGGCTGTCGCCGGCGCATGCGCACTACGACGTGATCGTCGAGCGTCACGCCGAGGCGCTGTCGCAAGGGACTTCCGAACTACGCCGACCCGCTCAGCGGCTTCCGCGTGTTCACGGCCGGGTTCCTGGCGCGGCGGGGCTACTGCTGCGACTCCGGGCTGTCGACACTGTCCCGTTCGTTTCGGGCACGTGAATCCGGTTCGAGGAGCCGGCCGGCCTGCTTGACGGTTTGTAAGATCCCGGCCATGACGGTTGCCGTCCCCACCACGCTCGACGACGCCGTGCGGCTGCTCGCCGACCAACCCGACGCGCATGCTGCTCGCCGGCGGCACCGACGCGATGGTCGAGATCAACGACGGCCATCGCCGACCCGACGACCTCGTGATCGCACTGAATCGAGTCGGCGATCTCCGGGCCTGGCGCCACGACGCCGACGGCTCGCACGCTGACCATCGGCGCCGGCGTCACCTACACCGAACTGATGCAGGAGCCGATCGCCTCGCTCGTGCCGGCACTCGCCGAGGCATCACGCACGGTCGGCTCGCCGCAGATCCGCAACGCCGGGACCCTCGGCGGCAATCTCGGCACCTGCTCACCCGCCGGCGACGGGCTGCCGGTGCTGTCCGCGCTCGACGCCCGGGTCCGGATCGTGTCGGCGGCGGGCGAGCGCACGGCATCGGTCCACGACGTGATGGTCGGGGTGAAGCGGACGTCGCTGCGAACCCGGGGAGCTGATCGCCGAGATCATCCTGCCCGTCCGTCGACGGCTGGCAGGGCTACGCCAAGGTCGGCGTGCGCAATGCAATGGTCATCGCGGTCGCGAGCGCATGTCTCGCCGTCGACACCGACTACCGAGCAGGTGGCGATCGCACTCGGGTCGGTCGGCCCGACGATCATCCGCTGCACCGACGCCGAGCAGCAACTCGCCGCGGCCGTCGACTGGGCCGCGATCGTCGGTCACCGACCGCGGCACTCGACGAGTTCGCCGGCCTGGTCAGCGCGGCGAGCCGACCGATCACCGATCACCGCTCGACCGCCGACTACCGGCGCCACGCGGTCGGCGTCCTCGGCAAGCGGCTGGCGCGACGGGCGTTCACGACCGACGGAGGCGACGCGCATGAGCAACGAGTTCTTCACCCTGCGGGTCAACGGCACCGACCACGAGGTCGCCGACTCGTGGCTCGGCGAGAGCCTGCTCGACGTCCTCCGCGACCGGATCGGGCTCATGGGCTCCAAGGGCGCGTGCACGCAGGGTGAGTGCGGGTCGTGCAGCGTGCATGGTCGACGACGTGCTCGTCTGCTCCTGCCTCGTGATGGGTGCGAGCGCAGTCGGCCAGGAGGTCGTCACGATCGAAGGCGTCGCACCGATCGGCGCACCGAGCGACGTCCAGCAGGCGTTCGTCGACGCCGGCGCCGTCCAGTGCGGCTTCTGCACACCGGGTCTCGTGATGGCGGTCCACGACCTGCTCGAGCGAACCGGGACACCGACCGAGACCGAGATCCGCGAGGAACTCGCCGGCAACGTCTGCCGCTGCACCGGGTACGGCCGGATCATCGACGCCGTCCAGCAGGTCGCCGTGCAACGCAACGCGACGCGGAACGGAGGTGTCGTCGTGAGCGTCGTCGAAGCGACCCGGACCGGGATCCGACCGGGCACGATCGGCGACTCGCCGGCTCGACCCGACGGCATCGAGAAGGTCCAGGGCAGCTACGCGTTCTCGTCCGACCTCAGCGCGGACGGCTGTCTGTTCGGCGCGACCCTTCGCTCACCACATCCGTACGCCCGCATCGTGTCGATCGACCTCTCGGCCGCGTGGAAGATCAACGGCGTCGAGGCGGTCATCACCGCCGACGACGTGCCCGGCAAGCTCACCTACGGCCTGATCAGCCAGGACCAGCCCGTCTTCGCGGCCGACGTCGTCCGCTACGTCGGCGAACCGATCGCCGCGGTGGCTGCCATCGATCCCGAAACGCGCACGGCGCGCGCTCGACGCGATCGCGGTGGAGTACGACGTGCTCGACACCGCTGCTCGATCCCGAGGTCGCGATCGCCGGTGGCCACGAGCCGATCCACCCCGACGGCAACCTCATCCGCCACCAGCGGATCGTGCACGGCGATGCCGACGGCGACCGGTGATGTCGTGGTCGAGGGAACCTACGAAATCGGGATGCAGGACCAGGCGTTCCTCGGGCTCGAAGCGGCGATCGCGTACTCCCGATCCCGGGCGGCGACGGCGTCGAACTCCACGTCGCGACTCAGTGGCTCCACGAGGACCGCGGCCAGATCGCGGCGTGCCTCGGCTTCCCCGACGACAAGGTCCGCCTCGTGCTCGGTGGGGTCGGCGGGGCCTTCGGGGCCCGCGAGGACATCAGCCTCCAGGTGCACACCTGTCTCCTCGCACTGCGGCTCGGGCGACCGGTCCGGATGGCCTACTCACGTGCCGAGAGCTTCCTCGGGCACGTCCATCGGCACCCGGCCACGATCTGGATGCGCCACCACGCCGACCGCCGACGGCAAGCTCGTCAACGTCGAGGCGCGCTTCGTGTTCGACGGCGGCGCCTACGCCTCGACCTCGTCGGCCGTGCTCGTCAACGCGATCACGATGGCGCAGGGCCCGTACGCCTGCCCCAACGGCACGGTCGACGGGTACGCCGTCGAACCAATCACCTGCCGTGCGGTGCGATGCGCGGGTTCGGTGCGGTCCAGGCCTGCTTCGCCTACGAGTCGCAGATGGACAGACTCGCCGAGGCCTGCGGGCTCGACGCCGGTCGAGATCCGCCTGCGCAACGCCATGCGCACCGGCGACACGCTGCTGACCGGCCAGCCGGTGCTCAACGTGGCACCCGTCGAGGAGTGCATCCGCGAGACCGCCGCGCTCCCGCTGCCCGACGAACCGGTCGGCGGGGCGCCGCTCGACGACGGCTCACCCGACGCGATGAAGCTCCCCGGCGGCGCAGGGCGGACGGCCGACGCGCCGGACATCGTCCGCGGGCATCGGCTGGGGCGTCTCGATCAAGAACCTCATGTACTCGGAGAGGTTCGACGACTACTCGACCGCCCGGTGCCGGCTGACCGACGGTGTCGCGACGCTGAAGTTCGCCACGGCCGAGGTCGGCCAGGGTTTCGTCACCATCGCCGGACAGATCGCCCGCACCGTGCTCGGCGTCGACGAAGTGGTGCTCGACCAGATCGACACCGGCGTCGGCTCGGCCGGGTCGACGTCGGCATCACGCCAGACCTGGATGAGCGGGGGAGCGGTCGATGCCGCATGCCGCGCCGTCCGCGAGCGGCTGTTCGAGGCGGTCGGCGCAGCGCACGGCATCGAGCCGATCCGACTGATGATCGACGGCACCGACGTGATCGACACCGCCGGCGACCTTCGGGTCCCGGTCAGCCGAGGCGTCGGCGGGGCTCGAGATCGACGAGACGGTCGAATACCACCATCCCGAGACCGAGGACCTCGACGAGAACGGCCAGGGCAACTGCCACACGGCCTTCGCCTTCGTCGCCCACCGGGCCGTGGTCGACGTCGACCCGGAACTCGGTCTGGTCAAGGTCGTGCAGATCGCCACGGCACAGGACGTCGGCAACGCGCTCAACCCGCTGTCGGTGATCGGCCAGATCGAAGGTGGCATCGCGCAGGGCCTCGGACTGGCCGTGATGGAGGAGATCATCCAGGTCGACGGCGTGATCCGCAACGGCAACTTCACCGACTACCTGCTGCCGACGTTCCTCGACATGCCACCGGTGCTGACCACGCTGATCGAACAGCCGGACCCGCACGCGCCTCTCGGCGCAAAGGGTGTCGGCGAACCGCCGTGCATCTCGTCCACCCCGGCGGTCGTGGCGGCAATCCGCGACGCCCTCCGCCATGCCGGCGTCGACAGACCGCTCGACCGCGTTCCCGTCCGGCCCTCCGACATCTGCCTCTGACCCCCGAAAAGACTGGCAAATTCCGGCGGATCGTGACGGCGGGCGTCATGATCCGCCGGGATTTGCCCGAGGGCGTGCGTCGCGACATGGTCGAACGGATCGGCGACGGGCTAGGTTCCCGACCCATGGCCGATGAGCGCGAGATCATGACCTGGGACATGCTGGGAGAGGCGACCCGCTCGCTCTCGCAGATGGTGGCCGACGACGGCTACGAGCCCGACATGATCCTCGGCATCGCCCGCGGCGGCCTGCTGCCGGCCGGCGCCATCGGCTACGCGCTCTCGGTGAAGAACGTGTACACGATGAACGTCGAGTTCTACACCGGTGTCGACGAGCGACTCGACGTCCCCCGGATCCTGCCTCCGGCACCGGACTTCGTCGACCTGTCGCACGGCAAGATCCTGATCGTCGACGATGTCGCCGACACCGGACACACCCTGAAGTCGGTCGAGGAGTTCTGCGAGGGCAAGGTCGGCGAAGTCCGCACGGCGTGCATCTACGAGAAGTCGCACTCGGTCGTCAAGTGCGACTACGTGTGGAAGCGAACCGACGAGTGGATCAACTTCCCGTGGAGCGACAAGGACCCCGTCGCCAAGCGCGACTGGGCGGTCAAGGACGCCTGAGCGTCAGCCGCGCCCGAGCGCCGCAGCCTGTGCCCCGTCGAGCTGCTGACGCAGCGTCTTCGGGGGCACGATCCCGAGCAGCTTGCCGTCGTTCCACACGGTGACGACCGGCCGCATCGGGTTCAGTCGGGGGAGCACCGACGACAGATCGTCGTCGGGCTGTGCCCGGGCGGTCTGGCTGAACGGCACCATCAGCGTGTTCAACATCACGAGCGCTCGCTGGTCGGAGGGAATCGCCCACAGCTGATCCTCGAGGACCAGGCCATCGAGCTGACCGTCGTCGTTCGCGTCGACCGCGACCGCCCCGGCCTCGCCGAGGCGTGACCGCTGCCAGATCATCGAGTCGGCGTCCATGTCGGCGCCGGCGTGCGCGAGGCCCCACCAGGTCAGGTCACGGACCTTCACGCCGTCGAGGTGCTCGCTCGACGTGCGAGGCTGCGATCTCGGCCTTCGCGTTCATGGCGATGAACAGGCCGGTCACGGCGATGAAGATGCCCGCCTGACCGTTGAGCATGAGGGCGAGTCCGATGATGCCGAGCGACCAGCCGAGGACCCGTCCGGCGTTGCCGGCGTCGCGCATCGCCCGGTACTTGTTGCCCGTGCGGGCCCAGCGCACAGCACGCAGCACCCGTCCGCCGTCGAGCGGTGCGCCGGGGAGCATGTTGAACACGGCCAGCAGGAGGTTGACGAAACCGATCCAGGCCAGGACGTTCGAGGAGACGAGTAGGGCGGTGCCGAACGCGACCAGCACCGATCGCGAGGCTGACGAGTGGACCGGCGACGGCGATCAGACCATCGGCACGGGGGGTGGGAGGCTCGCGGTCGAGCCGTGCGACGCCGCCGAGCGCCCACAGATCGATCGACTCGGTCTCGACGGCGTAGCGGCGGGCCACGAGCGCATGACCGAATTCGTGGGCGAGGATCGAGATGAAGAAGGCGATGACCGCGACGATCCCGGCGACGACGCCGAGTGCGGCGGCGAGATTGACGCCGAACAGCACGGCGATGAACGCCATGCTCCAGTGCGCGCGCACGGGGATGCCGAAGTATCGCCCGAGATGCAGAGAACCGTTGCTCATGTTGCATACAACCGTAGAACGACCCCGTCCCGATTCCCACCAGTCAACTCGTGACCAGCGATCGATGTCACGAGACTCGCTCGAGGACGACGGTGGCGCAGTTGCGACCGCTGGCACCCCAGACGCCGGCGCCGGGGAAGGTGGCCGCACCGGTGAGGTAGAGCCCACCGATCGCCGTCTCGTACTTCGTCAGCTCGGGGTTCGGAGTTCCGCAACGCGGCGAGCGGACCGCCCGCGAAGCTCGTGGCATGGCCGGCCGGGAGGTGGAACTCGGTCTCGTAGCGGTCGGGGGTCATCGCCCGCCAGTCGACGATCGAGTCGAGCAGCCCCGGCTCGCAGAGGTCGGCGAACGCCTCCAGCCAGCGGCGCGGCTCGTCCGAACCGGGCCATCCACCGCGCAGGCCGAACGGGGTGAACAGCGCCTCGATGCTGAGCACGTGCCGGCCGTCCGGCGCCATCGACGGATCGAGCAGCGTCGGCACGTTCACGAGCAGACCCGGGCGATCGAGCACCTGCCCCTGCTGCATCAGCTCCCAGCCCTGGTGGATCGATACGAGGTCGGGTGCGATCACGGTGGTCGAGCCGAGGCTCCGCTCCGACTCCTTCAGGCGTGGCGCCTCGGTCAGCACGACGTCGAGCTTCGACTCGTAGCCGTCGGCATGCGGCACGCCCTCCCAACGGCGGATCAGGTCGCGTGCGACCGCCGGTGGGTGCTTCAGCCAGCGCAGGAACGTGTCGTGCGGGTTGCACGCGGACACGACCGTACGCGCCGACACGAGCGACCCGTCGTCGAGCCGCACGCCGCTCACGGCGTCGCCCGTGCAGCAGATCTCGACGACACGCGTCCCGGTCCGGACGACGCCGCCGGCGGCCTCGAACGCGGCGAGCAACGTGTCGGGCACACGACCACTGCCGCCGATCGGTCGCCCGACCTTGGCGACGTGGCGCATCGCGTGGGTCAATGCACCGAGGCCGCACCCGTCGAACTCGGGGGAGATGCCCCACACCATCGGGCCGGTCGTCGCGCCGGGCCCGCGGATGATCTCACTGTCGAAGAACTCCCGCAGCACGTCGGCGGCGCTGCGTCGGCTCCAGCGGAGCAGCGCCGGTGTCCCGGCGAGTTTGCGCCGCAACGCAACCCTGGCCAGCCCTGCGACCGAGGGCGGCTCGGCGGCCGCCTCGAAGATCATCCGCACCGCCGGCATCGCCGCCCTCGCGTAGCGGCGATATCCCTCGACGTCACCAGGAGCGACGCGTGCGATCTCGTCGAGCGTTGCGTCGAGGTCGTGATGCGCCGACCAACCGACGCCCTCGGTCGCCGACGCCCAGCTCATGTTGTGCTGGGCCGGCTCCACGTCGAGGTACTCGAGCCCGTGATCGGCCAGGCCCAGTTCCTCCATCACCGGCGTCGTGCGGAACGTCAAGTGATCGCAGTTGCAGATGTTCACGTCGCACCGGCGAACGGCTCGCTCGCCGCGGTGCCACCGACCTGGTCCCGGGCCTCGACGAGCAGCGTCGACATCCCGGCGCGAGCGAGGTACGCGGCGGTGACCAGACCGTTGTGTCCGGCACCGATGACCACGGCGTCGACGTCGGCAGCGGGGGAGGCAGGCCATCACCGTCAGTCTCTCGCACCGTCGCCGCCACCGCGTAACGTTGCGCCGTGTCGTCAGCCGCCGTCCCACCCGCATCCCGCCGACTCGACGAACTGCGGGCGCCCGATCTCGATCGGCTGGTCACCGACCGTTCGATCTTCGTGCAGCCGCTCGGGGCGATCGAGCAGCACGGTCCGCATCTCCCGTTCAACACCGATCTCGTCATCGCCGACCGCGTCGCGACCGCGGCCGTCGAGCGCGTCGGCGTCGAGCACGACGTCTGGCTGCTGCCCGCCGCTGGCGTACACGAAGTCGAACGAGCACGCCTGGTCGTCGGGCACGATCTGGCTGTCGGCCGACACGCTGCTGAGGGTCCTCGACGACATCGGACGCTGCGTGGCGATGACCCCCGCCCGCCGGCTCGTGTTCATGAACGGCCACGGCGGCAACTCGGCACTGGTCGGTGTCGCGAACCGCGAGCTCCGCCTGCACCACGGCCTGATGACATTCCTCGCCCATCCCGGGCGTGCCGCCCGACCAGGGAGGCGTCTCGGCTGCCGACGAACACGGAATGGGCATCCACGGCGGCACCGACGAGACGTCGATCATGCTGCACCTCGCGCCCGACCTGGTCGACATGGATGCCGCCGTGCGCAACATCCCGGACGCGCTCGTCGACAACCGACACGTCCGCTTCGGCGGCACCGTCGGCTTCGGGTGGCTCTCGAACGACTTCGGACCCGACGGACACATCGGCGACCCGACGACGGCGACCGCCGAGCGCGGAGCCGAGCTGTTCGAGGCCGCGGTCAGAGCGTTCTGCGACGCACTCGGCGAGATCTCCGAGTTCAGCCTGCCGATGTGATCGTCGGGTCGATGAACTCGTTGGTCACCAGCTCGTCGACGCTGACTTCGTCGACACCGAGCGCCGCGGCCAGTTCGGGCAGGAACGCGCGTCGAGCCGCTCGATGTCGAAGTCGCCGACCGTGACGTTCGTTCCGTCGCCGAACACGCCCGCATCCCGGCCGACCGCGACGTCCCGGCATCCATCAGTTCGGGTGTGAGCCGGGCCAGGGGAGCGAATCGGGAGCGGAGGTCGGCCATCATCACGTTCGTGGATCCCGGGTCGGCGGCGTAGGCGACGATCGCCTCTTGGATCACCGGAACCAGCCGACCGAGGCACTCCGGCTGGTCCGTCGACGTCGGCGGGTCGGGCGACGAGTGTGTCGTCGTAGACCGCCCATCCTGCTGATGCCGCTTCGATCGCCGTCACCGGCCGGCCCCACTGGGGAAGCGCCGGGAACAGCACGGGCTCGACGAGCAGGTCGCCCTGTTGGGCGATCGCTCCGTCCGACTGGACGAACGCGGCAGGTTCGCCGTCGAATCCGGCGACCAGCTGTTCGGCCGCCAGCGATCCCGTGGCCGCGAGGTACGCGATGAAGGGCTCGTCGGTCACGTGGCGGACCTCGATGCCGGCGTCACGGACCGCTTCGATCGTGTCGACGCCCGGATGGGTGACCGGATCGACGATGAGTGCCTCGTGCGAACGGTCGGTCAGCGTCACGACGCCGATCGAGGGACGTTCGGCGGCGTCACGGGCTGCGATGGCGGTCGACACCTGCGCGAGCAGCAGATCCGGAATCCTCGACGAGCAGCGCGAGCGGGCTGCGGAAGCCGACCGCCGGCCCGCCCGAGCGGATCTCGAGCGTCGACGTCCTCGACGGTTCCGTCGACTCGAACCAGCGGAGCCGACACTCGTTGGGTGGCGACGTCGACGATCGGGTCGGACCCGAGCAGGAGGTAGAGGGGGCCGACCGCGGGGCCGGGGAGCGACGCTGTCTGGATTGCGATGGTCGGCGGGCAGACGTCACCGAGCGGGCCGTCCTCGACCGGCGGGGTCGTGGATGTCGTCGTCGAATCGTCTGCCGCGGTCGTGGCAACCTCAGCGGTCGGACGATCTCCACGGACGTCGGCACCTCGTCGGGAACGGTCTCGACCCGAGAGTCGTCGGTCGCTCCCCGAGCAGGCGGCCGCCACGGTTGCGAGCGCTGCGACGACGGCGCCGAGCCAGCCCGCTGACCACGGTCGCCGCCCGTACAGTCGCGACATGCCCGTGTCGTTCGATCTGGTCACCTTCGATTCTCCCACTCCCGATGATCTTGCCGCGTTCTGGACCTCGGTACTGGGCATGGTCGAGACCGAACGCGAAGACGGCGATCGCTGGATCGTGCTGAGCACGCTCGGACGGCGTGCGCCGGATCGGCATCCAGCGCGGAACGACGACGGTCGGCTCGACCCACCTCGACCTGGCGTGCGCGCCCGACGAGTTCGACGCCGAACTCGCCCGACTCGTCGACGCTCGGAGCGAGCGTTGCAGTCACCACCCCGGCACGAGCCGTACGGCTCGATCGCGAACCTCGCCGATCCGGACGGGAACCTCGTTCGATCTGTGCGCCTACCACTGACGTCGTTCGGTACGTTCGACATCGGTGCAGCCCCAACTCCTCCACTCGGCCACGACGATCGAGCGGCGAGGTCGTCGACGTCGCTGATCGGCACCGACGGGACGATCGACGGCGGTCGGGACCGGATCTGGTGCCCGACGGCCGACGACATCGAACGTGTCGACCTGTCCGGTCGCGTCCTGCTCCCTGCGGCCACCGAGCCCCACGCCCATCTCGACAAGGCGTTCCTCGCCGAGGTGATCCACAACCCGACCGGCGACCTGATCGGGGCGATCGAGGCGATGCGCGAGCAACCGCCACCTGCTGACCGTCGCCGAAACCGCCGACCGGGCCGAGCGCGCCGCGCGCCGGATGGCAGCCAACGGGTTCACGGCCGTCCGAACGCACGCCGACGTGACGATCGAACACGGGCTGACCTCGATCGAGGCACTGCTCGACGTCCGCAAGCGGGTCGCCGACGTGATCGACATCGAGATCGTCGCACTGTGCGGCTGGCCCGTGACCGGGACGACCGGCGCCGATCAACGGGCGCTGCTCCGCACGGCGATGCAGATGGGCGCCGATCTCGTCGGTGGCGTTCCACACCTCGAGAGCGATCACCGGCGGCGGCACGATCGCTTCGGCGACCGAGGTGCTGCTCGAGATCGCCGACGACCATCGACGCCCGGTCGACCTGCACACCGACGAAACCCTCGACCCGACCGCCGACGGCCTCGATCGGCTGGCCCAGCACGTGCTCGACGGTTTCGACCTGCCGGTGACCGCGAGCCACTGCGTGAGCCTGGGCCAACGGTCGACCGCCGAACAGGCGGCGACCGCCGAGCGGGTCGCCGCAGCCGGGATCAACGTCGTCGCCCTTCCGCACACGAACCTGTTCCTCCAGGGACGCGGGCACGCACCGATGCCTCGAGCACTGACCGCCGTCGATGCGCTGCAGCACGCAGGCGTCAACGTCTGCGGCCGGAGCCGACAACCTGCAGGATCCCGTTCAACCCGCTCGGCCGGGCGTGCCCGTTCGAGACAGCCGGGCCTGATGATCCTCACCACGCATCTGCTTCCCGCGGATGCCTGGTCGACGGTGTCGACCAACGCTGCGCGCGCTCTGCGGGGAGACGACGCACCGCACGGAGTTGTCGTCGGAGCTCGGCCGACCTGCTCTCCGTTCCGGCCGAAACCGTCCGTGAGGCCATCGCGAACGCACCGGCCGACCGCTGGGTGTGGCGCGGCGGCCACCGTCGCGTGACGAACGGTCACTCCCGAAACGTGATGTTCACGGATCCGGGACGAGGCCGATCGGAGCCGAGGGCTATAGTCGCATCCGCATGACCTCCGTCGACGAGCACATCGACCGGTCGAGTCTCGACGCCGAGACTTCGCCTCCGATTCGACGGCCTGTCGATGGTCTTTCCCGACGGCACACACGCCCTCGAGGACATCTCGTTCTCGGTGTCGCCCGGCGAGTTCACCACGGTGGTCGGGCCGTCCGGCTGTGGCAAGTCGACGCTCCTGCGGATCGCATCGGGACTCGAACGTGGCTACTCCGGCGAATGTGACGTCGAATCGCGACTCGATCGGCTACGTGTTCCAGGATGCGACGCTGCTGCCGTGGCGAACGGTGCAGCGCAACGTCGAGTTGAACGCCGAACTCCACGGCATCGACAAGGCGGAGCGCAAGCGGCGAGCAGGCGAAGCGATCGAACTCGTCAACCTCGTCGGCCACGAGGACAAGTACCCGAAGCAGCTGTCAGGCGGCATGAAGATGCGGTGCTCGCTGGCTCGATCGCTGGTGCTCAATCCCGGGGTGTTCCTCTTCGACGAACCGTTCGGTGCGCTCGACGAGATCACCCGCGAGTTCCTCAACGACGAGCTGCTGCGGCTGTTCGCACTCGAACGGTTCGCCGCGCTGTTCATCACCCACTCGATCGCCGAGGCCGTGTTCCTCAGTACCCGAGTGCTGGTGATGTCGGCCCGTCCGGGACGCATCATCGGCGACTACCAGGTGCCCTTCGGCACAGAACGGCGCGCACGACCTGCGCTTCGAGCCCGAGTTCGCCGAGCTGTGCGGACAGATCAACGACGACATGAAGGACGCTCACGTATGACGACCTTCGACGATCGCATCGACGCAGCGGCCGCGCTCCCGGAGGCAGCCATCGACGACGAGGCCGGCGCTCCGATCACCCGCGTGGTCCCGCTCCGCACAACCGGGCGACGGGATCCTCGGCCGGTTCCTCCCGCCGATCGATCATGTTCGCGATCTTCATCGGCATCTGGTACCTGTACTCGACACTCGCGTTCGAGCAGGCGTTCCAGCGCCGCAACGCGCTCCCGTATCCGCACGAGGTGATCGAGGACGGCTTCCTGCCGCTCTGGGACACCCGCCAGGGCACCCGGGAGATCCTCGGCTACATGTGGCCGACGGTGAAGGTCACCCTGCTCGGTCTCGGGATCTCGATCGTGGTCGGGGTGCTGATCGCGGTCGTGATGAACATGTCGAAGTACTTCGAGCGAGCGATCTTCCCGTACGCCGTCGTCGCTCAGACCGTCCCGGTGCTCGCCATCACCCCGCTGCTCACGCAGGTCTTCGGCGACCGTCTCGGCGTGCGACTCGCTGTGGTGTTCCTCATCGCCGTCTTCCCGATCATCACGAACACGCTGTTCGGACTCCAGTCCACCGATCGACTGCACCAGGACCTGTTCACGCTGAACAAGAGCAGCCGATGGACCCGGCTGTGGAAGCTCGAACTCCCGACGGCCATCCCCGCCTTGATGACCGGCATCCGGATCGCCTCTGGCCTTGCCGTCATCGGCGCAATCGTCGCCGACTTCTTCTTCAACCAGGGCGACAAAGGCATCGGATACTTCATTCGAGTCCGCCAGCAGAAGGCGGCGGACCGACCCGACATGCTCGCCGGAACCATCACCGCCTCGCTGTTCGGCGTCGTCATGTTCCTGATCGTCGGGGCGATCACAGCTCGTGCCATCCGTGACTGGCACGAATCAGCCCATCAGGGCTGATCCGCCCGGTAACACCCACCCACCACCCACACCTGTCAGCAGGGGAGATCCATCATGAAAGCAATCAAGGTCATCGCCTTGGCGAGCGCGACAGCAATCGTGGTCGCCGCGTGCGGCTCGGACAGCGACAGTGAGTCCGACTCCAGCCCCGACACCACTGCAGCTTCCGAGGAAGGCGCGACCACCGACGGCGGCCAGGAAGCCGCGGCGGCGGATTGCCCGTCAGAACTGGTGATCCAGACCGACTGGTTCCCCGAACTCGAGCACGGCGGCACCTACCAGTTGATCGGTCCTGACGGCACCGCCGACAAGGACACGGTCTCGTACTCCGGTCCGGTTCAGGAACAGTACGCCGTCGGAGGTCTCGAGACCATCACGATCCGCACTGTCAACAATGACAAGTCGGGTGCCTCGGTGCTGGCCGACGGCGACGCCGACATGGCGTACATCACGACCAGCGACATCATCAAGGACTCCGCCGCCGTTCCGATGGTTGCGATCGCGAAGACACTCGACCAGGACCCGCAGATGGTCATGTGGGACCCGACCCAGCACGACATCCAGTCGCCCGAAGACCTCGCGGCCACCGGGGCGCAGGTCCTGCACTTCCCGGGCACGGCCTACATCGACTACATGATCTCGCAAGGCTTCATCACCGAGGATCAGCCCAACCCCAGCTACGACGGCTCCGACGCCACCTGGGTCAGCGATGGCGGCAACTTCATCCAGCAGGGGTTCGCCACGAACGAGATCTACAAGTACGAGAACGACATCGCCTGGAAGGACGGGGGCCCCGCCGACGTCAGCTTCTACACGGTCGGCGAACTCGGCTTCGAGAACTACCCGGCAGCGATCACGATGCTCCAGAGCCGGGCCGACGGAGCTCGACTCCTGCCTCACCGAGCTCGTCCCCGTCATGCAGCAGGCGTGGATCGACTTCCTCGACGATCCGAAGCCGATCACCGACGCGATGATCTCGATCAACGAGACCCACGACGGCTTCTGGTCGCTGAGCGAAGGCCTGAACGACGCCGGCATGGCACTCATCGAGTCGGAGGGCTACGCGGTCAACAGCCCCGATGGCACGTACTGCAGCTTCGACCCGGCGCGGATGGAGACGCTGTACGACATCCTGCAGCCGATCTACGCCGACCAGGGCACCGAAATCGCCGACAGTGTCGACGGCGTCTACACGAACAAGTACTGCGCAGGCGCCCCCAGCCGCTGACCCACCCCCGTTCTCGTGAACAGTTCGCGCACGGAGCGCTGGATTTGTTCACGAGAACGGCCTTTCGGCGACAATGGACGACATGGTTGCAGCACAGGATCTCAAGCTCGGCGCGTTCTTCTTCGGAGGCGTCGAGATGAACGATGCCGGCGCGGGACTCCCGAATCCGATGGATCGTCGCTACTCGAACGACGAGTGCTGGAAGGCGACGCTCGACTACGTCAATTCGGCGATCGAGGCCGAGCGGCTCGGCTACGACTCGTTCTGGACCACCGAGCACCACTTCCAGTACGAGGGCTACGAGGTCATCCCGAACGGTCTGTTGATCTCGACCTGGATCGCCGCCCAGACCACCAACCTGCGCTTCGGCGCGATGTTCAACGTGGTGCCCCAGTGGAACCCGATGCGCTTGGCCGAGGACTTCGCCACGCTGCACAATCTGTCCGGTGGGCGGGCGATGCTCGGCGTTGGCCGTGGCACCGTCCCGCGCGAGGTCTTGCACCTCAACGACAAGGGCGTGTCGATCGGGTCGCAGGACAATCCCGACCAGCAGGCGGCCGACGCGTTCAACCGTGAGATCTTCGAGGAGTCGATGGAGATCGTGCGGCGGGCCCTCAGCCAGGAGACGTTCTCCTTCCAGGGCAAGCACTTCCAGATCCCGCTCCCGGGCATTCCCGATCGCGGTTCGACCGTGCAGGACCTCTCCCTGATCCCGCGGCCGATCTACCCCTACGAGATCTGGCAGGCCGTCACGTCGCCGCCCACGCTCGACTACGTCCCCGTCGTCGACCACGGCGCGGTGTTCTGGAACCAGCACTACAGCTTCATCAAGCGGTTCTGGGACACGTACGGCGAGAAGTACGCCGCGGCCCACGACGTCGAACTCCAACCGCACGAGAAGCGGATGCTGGTCGTGTCGGTGCGCATCGAGGACACGATGGAGGAGGCTCGGGCGACCGCACTGAACGGCCACGACGAGTTCTGGAAGTTCCTCGGGCCATACGGGTGGAGCCGCGGCTACATGGGCCCCGACGGCAAGCCCTCCGCACCCGGGCTCATCCCGACGCTCGACGAGTCGATCGAGAACAAGACGATCCTCGCTCGGCCCGCCCGAGAAGGTCGCCGAGGAGGTCCAGTTCCTCAAGGACCTGCTCGGCTTCGAGTCGCTGACGATCTTCCCGCACCTGCTCGGCGACAGCTACAAGCAGGCCGACGAGCAGATGGCACGTTTCAAAGAGGACGTCCAGCCGCTCTTGACGTGAGTCCATCACTGCGCCGTCCAGCACCCTCGCTCGCTGGAGGACGTCTCGGAGGAGTTCGGTCCGGTCGGTCATGATCCCGTCGACGCCGAGGTCGAGCAGCCGCTCCATCTCCGGACGGTCGTTGATCGTCCACACGTGGACGGGGACGCCGATCCGGTGGGCATGGTCCACGAATCGGGCGTTGACGACCTCGATGCCCTTCATCGACGGCGGCACCTGCGCGGCACGCGGCGCGTCGCCCCAGAGACGACCGACGGCGCGGAGGGCGCCGACCTCGGTCGGGCTCATGTTGGTGAGCAGGCGCGGTCCGAGCAGCGTGCGGAGTCTGCGGAGGCGGGACAGCTTGAACGAGGCCAGGCAGACCCGGTCGACTGCGTCGAAGCGTTGGACGAGATCGGCCAGCGGCTCGACCGCCTCGTCGGACTTGGCATCGATGTTGAAGCGAGCTTCGGGAAAGGCTTCGAACAGATCGGCCATCAGCGGAATCGGATGGCCTTCGCCACGCGCGTCCACCACACGTGCTTCGGCGACCTCGGCCGCCGTCATCTCGACGATGTTCGCGTCGATCCCGCACGTGCGGTTCAGGTCGGGATCGTGGAATGAGACGAGCACACCGTCGACGGTGCGATGGGCGTCGGTCTCCAGATAGCGATAGCCGATCGACACGGCATGACGAAACGACGCCATCGTGTTCTCCGGGGCGACGTCGTGGCCGCCCCGATGTGCGAAGGCGATCGGTCCGTCGTGTTCGAGGTACGGATGAGTGCTCACCCGCCGGCGCAGCTCCCGACGACCGCTCGCGGGTCGGACGAACCGGCCCACATCCCGTCGCGACCCGACACGATCGCGCAGGCATGTCCGAATCCGGAGTCCCACTCGGGGGCGCCGCGCGGTGCGGTGCCCCCGATCGGCCAGGTCGGCCGCCCAACCCGCCGGTGCGTGACCTTCGATCGAGACGCCCGGTCCACTCGCCGACGTCCACGTGTCGAAGCCGCTCGTTTCGCCGATCAGCGCCCACCGCCCGGCTCCGATCGCCCGTCCGGGAGTCTGGCGGTGATGGAGCAGACGCGTCGCGCGAGTTGCAGCATGATCTGCGGCTGGGCATCGCCGCCCATCGTGCCCATGACGGCGGCGAGCGAACCGTCGTCGCGTGTCGCCGCCATCGGCAGCAGCGTGTGGGGTGGCCGACGGCCCGGGGCGAACTCCGCGGGGTGGCCCGGCTCGCAGGTTGAACCCGATGCCTCGGTTGTGGAGGTTGATGCCGGTGTTCGGCTCGACCAGATGGCTCCCGAATCCCGAGGCGTTGGACTGGATGAGCGACACCGCCATCTCGCGGCCGTTCCCGGCTCCGACCGGCGGTGCACAGGTAGGTCGTGTCGCCGTCGCCGGCCGGGGCGGACCGTTCGCTCGCCCGTTCGATGTCGATCTCGTCGATCCGACCGTCGATGATGTCGAGCAGCTCGTCGCCGTCGGCGTGCTCGTGCAGCTGACGAGGCCGATCGCGGCCGGCGGCGGTCGCCGCTTCGATCAACAGATGGGCCCAGTACGTCGTCGTCGGGGTCGGCCGGCAGCTCGAGGCGGGACGCGAGTCGTGCGCCGCCGAGTGCGAGGTACCCCTGGGAGTTCGGGCCGATCGTGTGGAGTGTGACCCCGAACGCCTCCGTCGACAGGGGTACCTGCCAGTCCGCCTGGACCCGCGCCAGGTCGTCGGGGGTGAAGAGCCCGTCACCGAGCGCGATCAGCCCTTCACCGAACGCCCCGCCGTAGAACGTGTCGCGGCCACCGGCAGCGATGCCGGCGAGCGCCGCGGCCACGCCGGGCCGGCGCACACGAGCGGCCCGCGCGTGCGCCTGCGTGACGAGTTCGTGGAGGTTCGCCCGACCGACCTCGCCCACCTGGTGGAGCGAGCCGATCAGCAACGGGCTCGCCGGGAAGCCGTCGTTGGCCAGCCCGATCGCCGGGGCCAGGAGCGTCTCCAAGCGGGAGCGATCCGAACCGTTCGTGGAGCGCCAGCCACCCGTCGACACAGCCCGGCACGGTGACCGACCGGATGTCGAGCCGGAACGGCATCGTCGTCGTGACCTTCGGCTCGCAGCGCCGCGGCGTCGGCGCCCGACCCGGCCCGACCCGACGCGTTCAGCGCGTGGACCTCGCCGTCGACGTAGACGAGGGCGAACAGGTCGCCACCCATCCCGCACAGATGCGGACCGGTGACGGCGATGGCCGCGTTCGCGGCGATTGCGGCGTCGACGGCGTTGCCGCCGCGGCGAACATCTCGACTCCCGCCGTCGTCGCGAGATGGTCGGCCGAGGCGACGAGGTGGTTCGGCGCCCGGACCGAACGCAGCGGAGGATTGGCGACCGACATGGACCCGACCGTAGCTCGGCAGGCCCGGAGTCAGATCGAGCGGCCGGCGGCCTTCCAGTACTCGTCTTTCAGGATCCGCTTGTAGAGGTATCAACACGAGGAGTAAGGTGCGGGTATGTCATCACGGAAGCCGAAGACACGGCGCGCGATCGGCTACGTCCGCATCTCTCGCGACCGGGAGAACGAGACGTCGACCGACACGCAGCACCGGGCGATCGAGGCCTACTGCGTAACCCGCGGATGGACGCTCGTCGACGTGCTCGTCGAGCCTGGCCGCAGTGCCTATAAGTCGTCACGCAAATCCCGGCCGGGGTTCCGGAAGGCGATGGATCACGTCACCACGGGTGCCGCCGACGCGTTCGTCGTCTGGAAGGTCGACCGGGCCGCGAGGAACACCCTCGACCTACTCACGCTCGTCGAGGAGCTAGGCGACCACGGAGCAGAATTCGCGTCCGTCACCGAGCAGATGGACACCTCCACGCCGTCCGGCGAAGTGATGCTCACGCTCGTCGCCGCCCTGGCGCAGTTGGAGTCCGCACAGAAGTCCGACCGGGCCACCGAGTGGCACCGGCATCGCCGACGGAACGGCGCGGTCCCGGCTGGACGCGCTGCGCTCGGCTACACGAAACCCGCTCCGAACGAGCTTGTCCCTGATCCGAAGGTTGCGCCACTGGTCGCGGATGCCGCCGACCGGATCGCCGAGGGTGCCTCGGTCAACTCGGTCGTGAAGTCACTCAACGCCGGGGGAGTGAAGATCACCCACCGCGGGCTAACGACCGCGTTGCAGTCTCCGACGATGATCGGAATGGCAGCGGTCTCCGACGATGCTCTGCCGCGACGTGGCGGCGCACGGGTACTCGACACTGCCGAACTCGTGCCCGGTGACTGGGAGCCGATCCTGACCGTCGAGACGTGGGAGAACGTCCGCGACATCCTCCACCGACCGGACCGTCGAACGAACTCTGGTAACCGGCTGAAGTGGCCGCTCGTTCCGATTGCCCAGTGTCACTGCGGCGCGAAGATGCGCCACCACATTGAGAAGTGGACGACCAAGTCCGGCCAGCACACGATGGGCCGTCTCCTGTGCACCAACCAGAAGTGCCTGACCGGGATCGGCTACGACGCCGTAGAGGACGCCGTCAGCGCCGCCGCGCTCGACCTACTCGACGTCGACGCGTGGAACGCCTTACGCGCCAACTCAGGCACCGATCCGGAGCAGCACGCCGCAGCGGTCGCGGAACGACTCGCCCGCATGTGGGAGATGGTGCTTGACGGCACGATCGAACCAGAGGAGTACGCCGAAGCGAAGGCCCGGTGGGGAAACGAGACCGCCAAGGCATCGGAACCCGTCGAACTGCCCGACGTCGACGACATCCGCACCGCGTGGCCCGACCTCGATCCCGACGGTCGGCTGCTCGTGTACCGGGCGATGATCGAGAGCTTGACGATCGGCAAGACGATCAGGCGTGGCGGGCGCGGTGTCGACCTCGACCGGCTGTCGATCACCTGGAGGGTATGAGTATGACCACGCAGAAGATTCGGTGCCCCGAGTGCTACAAGCTTGTAGCCGAGCTTGATGGAGATCGACTGACTTTCGACCTCTTCCGCCGTCCCCGGCGAGGCCGAGATGCTGATGAGTGGATTCCGCGGTCGGTCACACTCGGGATCGACGATGATGAGACCAAGAGCATGGCCGCGGGTGGACTCGTTGCGGTTTGCCAGGGTGATTGCGACGACCAGCCGTACCCGCTGGCGCAGCTCGTCGTGACCGCGACGGAGTCTTCGCCGTTCTGGCAAGTCAGCGGACGAAGTTCTCCCGAATCCGGGTACCTAACAACGAGCGACGATATGATGCTTCGTAACTTCAAGCTGAGCCCGGCTAATCCCCACCCGCTTTAAAGCGAGTCCGGACGCCGAAGGAAGTGTCGAGCGATGGGCGTTCGACCACCGAAAGGTGAGTCATGCCCAAACAGGCACGCGGCAGTCGAACGTATGCCGCCAACCAAGAGCACATGCGCCGCGCGGCCGTGCGAAGTGCTTCCGACCCCGCGAAGCTCGCGAAGGCCGTCCGAACCGTCCGTGAGGGGATCCGTCTCGGACTGATCGACCGCAGCGAGGTCGCGACTGGTGGCGGCCAGTGACCGCCGCCGCCGACTTCATCGAGAGGGTGAAACGCGAACGCGTCGAGCAGGGGCTCCCGCCGACCATCACCGACGCGTCCACGCTGAGGGTGATCGCCGCGCTCGTCGCCCGAAAGCGTGATCCCGATGTCGCGTGACCCCAGACGCGGCGACGGCCCCAGGAGTACCGGAGCCGACGCAACTGCTGAACTGAACCCTACTCACCACGCTCGGCGTCTCAGCATCCACTGGGGCACCGTCTTGGACTGCGCGACATCGACGTGCACCGGCTGCTCGTGGTCACCATATGAGTGTCGACTCCTGCTCGTCGAGCTGCCATGACCGCGGCACCCGTTGCCGATGAGTGGTGCCAGGTCTGCGGCGACCGACCGGCTGCGATCTGGCCCGAGGGTCACTACCGCGCCGGTCAGACCGTCACGCTCGGCCCTCAAGTTCTGTGCACGACCTGTTTCGACCGCACGATCACGCCGATCGACAAGCGAGTCCACGAGCGCGGGGAACACCCCGAACGGAGCATGGCGCTTGAGCTGATCGACTGGTCGAGGATCGACGAGAGCGATGACGCGATCGTGGAGGGCCTCGCGCTCCCTGGTCGATGGACAGCACTCGTCGCGCCCGCGAAGGCAGGCAAGTCCGAACTGATGCTCAACGTCGCCCTACATGTCAGCGAGGGCCACGAGCCCTTCGACCGCCACAGCGCGGCACCTGTTGTCGTCCTGCACGTCGATGCCGAGATGGGCAGGGTGGACCTGCACGAACGAATCGTGGCCGCAGGATTCCAACCGTGCGACCTCACGAGGTTTCACGCGTCGGACATGCCGCCCCGGCTCGACACCGAGACCGGCGGTCAAAGACTGCTTGCCGCGGCGCGGGCACTCGGTGCCGGGCTCGTCGTCATCGACGGGATCAACGGCACCGTGACCGGCGCAGAGAAGGACGACACAACCTGGCGGGCGTTCTACCTGCACGCGATCGCACCGCTCAAACGCGAGGGCATTGCAGTGCTCACTGCGGACAACTTGGGCAAGGATGAAACCCTCGGCCCGCGCGGGTCATCCGTCAAGGTCGACAAGCCCGACGCCGTCGTCCAGCTCAAGCGCACCGACAACGGGATCAAGCTCAGGACCACGCACCGCCGAACATCCGCGTATCCGCCAGAGTGGACGCTGTCAGTCGTCGGCCTCGATGGAGACGAACACGTGTCGTATCGACGAACGAACACGGCGTGGCCCGATGGAACCGAGGCGCTGGCCGCGAAGCTCGACGACCTCGGCGTCCCGCGCACCTACGGGCGCGGCAAGGTCCGCGGAGCGCTCAAGGCCGCCGACGTGAAAGCGCGCGACACCGTGATCTCAGCCGCGATCCGATACCGGAAGAATCCGCGGGAACAGGTGCGGGAACAGGTCGGATCGACGCAACGGGAACACCCGACGGAACAGGTGCCCCCGAAATGAGCGCTGACCAGGAACGGAACAGATACCGGAACAGGTCGGAACAGGTGCCCCCACCGGTGGGAACAGTTGGGGGGTGTGGAGGAACGAACACCCCCACTGATCCGGTCGACCCCGCACCCGATTCCTTAAGAACCACGCCAGCCCTTACGACCCTGCCCCCGACGAAGGAATCCCGCTCTCTACCCCAAGGATTTTCAAGAAAGGGACCGAAACCATGAAAGACGAACACCGACAGATTCCGCCGCCGCGACCGCTCGAAGCGGCTGGCCGCACATTCTGGGATGACGTGAACGCGATCGGCGAAGTACGTGGGAGCGTCGAGCCGTTGCTCCGGTTGTGTGAGCAGCTCGACGAGCGCGCCGCGTTGAGGCTCCGCGTCGTGGCGAACGCAGAGTGGCGAGATCGGGTCGGACTCCGCCAGCTCGACGCGCAGATCGACGCTGCGCTGAAGGATCTCGGTATCAGGTCGCTTCTGCCTCATCGTTCGGAACCTGTCGATGACTGGACGACCCGCTTGGCGCGTGTCTACAAGGACGGCGACGGCGAGATCCACGCGTGGACCGACGAAGAATGGGCCGCCCGTCATCCGCCGAGGACACCGACCGATGACCGTCGATGAGCCCGAGGTGGGTTGGCAGCCTCTCCGACGTGCGTTCACCGACGCGCTCTGCGATACAGGAGTCTTCTTGCCGAAGCGGACCGAGGTCGCGCTGGTCGATGCCGTGGTCGACCTGCTCGACGGTGAAGGCGTGACGCTCACCGAGGCCGACCAGTGAGCGACGACATCCGGACCGATCCGAAGCCTGCCGACATCGAAGTCGATCGCGATCTGATTCCCGGACTCCTCCTGCGGCATTTCCACGACGCGGGTGACGACGACCTCATGCGCGCCGCGCTCGATGGTCGACTGACCTGGATCGCCGAAGGATTCGACGATCTCGGCTACCGGCATGTGACCGTCATGTTCCGCGACGAGACAGTCGCGGTCGCGAGATTCCACTGGTCGGATCTACTCGACGACGCGTGATCGTTCCGTTTGCAACGACCTCGAACTAGACTTCATGTCGATCACCAGTGTCGAGCGACCGTCGGTCCGACGCACGGTGAGGACGCCGCTGAGCGACCGTCGGTCCAGGTGTTGCGAGGTCCCGTTCATTCGCGCTGTTTGTGCGCTCTGCACCGACGGCACTTCTCTCTCATTGGAGACCCCATGCCCGCTACCCATTTCCCCACGTTGCTCCGCGAGGAGATCGCCGAACTCGAAGCCGAGCACGCCGATCTCACGACCGAGCTTGATCTGCTCACCTCGGACACGAACCTCAGTGCCGACGAGATCACGTCCCGCGCCAACGAGATCGCCACCCGAGCGACTGACATTGACGTGCTGCTGGAGGCGAAGCAGACCCGCCTCGCCGACCTCGACGAGATCGCTGCTGCACGCTCGAAGTTTCCGATTCCGGGCTCCACTCGGTCCGGCCCGAATCAGAACCGTTCCGATTGGACCTCAGAGGAGCATCGCGGACTCGCGACGATCGACGACGCGCACCGCTGCGGCACTCTGCCCGATCACGCCGCCGAGAAGGCGACCCGATTGATCGAGACCGGCCAGACCGGTGAGCGTTCACTCGCCGCCCGGTGGGCCAGCGCCGCGGGGGATCCCGCGTATCGAACCGCGTTTGCTCGTCTCCTCGCGGATCCCGTCCGTGGTCATCTCTTGTGGACCGAGGCCGAGCAGGTCGCGTACCGCGCCGTCGCGACTGTGCAATCCGAGATGGAGGGCCGTGCGATGTCGACGACCGGCGCGAACGGTGGGCACATGATCCCGCTCACCCTCGACCCGGCGATCATGCTCAGCTCGGACGGCACCAACAATCCGCTGCGCCAGCTCGCTCGAACCGTGCAGACCACGACGAACGCATGGCAGGGAGTCCTGTCGGCTGGTGCAACTGCAGAGTGGAAGGCCGAGGCCGCGGAGGCCGCGGACGGATCACCGACACTCACCGCTCCGAGCATCCCGGTGTTCTCTGGTGACGTGTTCGTGCCCTACACCCACGAGGTCGGGATGGACGTCGAAGGATTCTTCGAAGAGCTGACCCGGATCACGCTCGACGCCGCCGACAACCTCCAGGCGACCGCGTTCACGACCGGGAACGGCTCGACGGCACCGCAGGGCATCGTGACCGGCCTCGTCGGGCACCGCGTCGGAGATCAACGGTGGAGGCTCCGAGGTGCTCGACTCTGCCGACCCGTACAGCCTGCAGTCGGCACTCCCGGCCCGGTTCTCCGCGGGCGCCTCGTGGTTGTCGCACATCGCGACGGCAAACACGTTCCGCCAGATGGAGACGACCAACGGCGCGCATCCAGTTCCCCGAGCTGCGCGACACCCCGCCGATGCTCTTGGGCAAGCCGTGGTTCGAGTGCTCCGACATGGACGGCACGATCGACGCCGCCGCCACCGCGAACAACTACCTGGTGATCTACGGCGACATCCGCGAAGCGTTCATCATCGTGGATCGTGTCGGCTCCACAGTGTCAGATCATCGCGCAACTGTTCGGCACGACGAACGGGCGACCGACGGGTCAGTCGGGTCTGTTTCTGCAGTTCCGCACCGGTGCCGAAGTCGTCAACATCGCAGCCGCGCGACTTTTGGACGTTCCGACGACAGCCTGAACATAGGACGCCATCGCATCGGCCTTCTCCGTCGATGCGATGGTGGTCGACCGGCGGTAGTCAAGCCGCACCACGGTCGACCGCTCGCAGCGGTCCCGCGCGCTTGGGTTTCTTCGGTGCCGGGGCCGTCGCCACAATCGCAGGACGGGAAACCCGTGGAACTACATCTCGAACAGGCCACCGATCGTGAGGCCGACTACGCCCGTCGCGCCGTCGAGGCCGCTATCGCCGCCCGTGACGCGTGGTGGCGTGCCACCCTCGAAGCGACCGTGGCGACAGTCGCACCGGGCGCTCGGGTGACGTTCGGCGAGCCGACATCGGATGACGCCCACGAGGTCGCGCTGCCACCATCACCGGGCTACCTGTAACGGCATCCATCAAATAGAACGCACTCCGAGAATCTGATGAAAGTCGCTCGGAGTGAATAGGACGGGACTTCTCCCCCGTCCGAGGCGCATACAGCCTCGCCGCCGTGCCTCCGTGCGGTGGCGGGGCTGCTGCGCGTCAGCTCGACCTTTGCAGAAGTGCAAAGGACGTTCTCGCTCGCAACGATCAGCGTCGGCACATGACGAAGGCTGTCTCACGGTCACACTCACATGACGGAGGAAAACCGTGGGATGATGGCGGACATGGCGAGACGCCTTCAATCATCGGCAGTGCCGCCGAGAGTTGGTGCGTGTGAGAGTGACCCTCGCCGCCTGAAGACGGCACACAGAGGCCCGGCACAGTGAGCGCCTGAGAGACCCTTCGACATGCCCCAACGACTCACAGATGCGGACACGGTGCCGGTGATGCGTGCGGCCGGTCTGGAGCCGCTGGAACCGTACCCAGGTAGCAGCAGACCGTGGCGGTGCCGATGTCAGGTGTGCGGGCGCGAGGTGTCGAAGACGTACAACAAGGTCCAGCAGGGCCGTGATGGTTGCCGCTATTGCGCGGCGCCGCGGCAGTTGTTCCGGCCGAAGCAATCGAAGTCATGGTCGCTGCTGGACTTGAGCCGCTGGTGCCATATCCCGGTGCAGACAAGCCCTGGCGGTGTCGGTGCCTGACCTGCCAACGTGAGGTTGCCCCGTTGTTCAGCGACGTACGCAAGAGAGGCAGCGGGTGTGTCTGGTGTGCCGGTCATCGAGTCGACCCCGATCAGGCGGCAGAGGTGATGATCGCTGCAGGACTTGATCCGTTGGTCCCGTACCCGGGTTCGAGCAAACAGTGGAGGTGCCGCTGCCAACAGTGTGGAGCGGAAGTCTCGCCGAGATATAGCTTTGTACACAAGGGCGGCGGGTGCGTCGCGTGCGCCGGTCAGCGCCCTGATCCTGCCGATCTGACGGCCGTGATGACCTCCGCTGGGCTTGAGCCTCTAGAGCAATACCCGGGAGCGTTGAGGCCGTGGAGGTGTCGATGCACGACCTGCGACCGCGAAGTCTCCCCTACATATACGAGCATTCGAATCGGCAGTGGGTGTGTCTGGTGTGCCGGTCTTCGTGTTGATTCCGACGAGGCCGCAGCGGTGATGGTCGCGGCCGGGTTGGAACCGTTAGAGCCGTACCCCGGCAGCGGCGAGCCGTGGAGGTGTCGATGCACGACCTGCAACCGCGAAGTCTCCCCTACATACGGGAGCATTCAAGCCGGTCGCGGGGGGTGTGTCTGGTGTTCTGACAGCGGATTCAACTACACCGCTCCAGGAATCGTCTACCTAATGTCGAATACTGACTACCAAGCGGCAAAAGTCGGTGTCACGACCACCGCCTCAAGAACCGATCGACTCGACCGACACACTCAAGAGGGTTGGCAACTGATCCAAACCTGGGATGTCGCGACCGGCGCAGACGCCGAGGACATCGAAACTTCGATCCTTCGCTGGTGGCGTGACGACCTCGAAGCCCCCGAGGCCATGACTCCAGACGACATGCCGCAGGGCGGCTACACGGAGACTGCCCCGCTCGTGCTCGTCGACCTCGACGAGACGGTCGCCCGAATACAGGCCGAGGTCGATCGACTTGCCGCCGCTAGACCTCTTTGACTTCGCCGCCTGCCTTGTCGCTTGCTTCGGCGAGCCGCTGCCCGGCGAGGGGCTTGTCGGGGTCGTACCCCATCTTGATGTACTCCTCGCGTTGTAATATCCGCTTGTAGAGCTTGCCGGTCGGATGCCGCGGGAGTTCGTCCCGGAAGTCGATCGAACGCGGGCACTTCACGTCGGCGATGTGACTCTTGCAGAACTGGACGAGCTCACCGGCGAGTGCCTGCGCCGCCGCATCGTCAACAGGCATCTCACGTGGCTGGACCACGGCTTTGACCTCTTCGCCGAAGTCATCGTTCGGCACGCCGAACACGGCCACGTCGATCACCTTGTCATGGGTGACCAGGATGTTCTCCGCTTCCTGCGGGTAGATGTTCACCCCGCCCGAAATGATCATGTACGCCTTGCGGTCGGTGAGATACAGGAACCCGTCCTGGTCGAGGTATCCGACGTCGCCGAGCGTCGACCACCCCTTCGGATGGCGTGAGCTCTTCGTCTTCTCAGGATCGTTGTGGTACTCGAACTCGGCACCGCCATCGAAGAACACCGTTCCGGCATGCCCCTGCGGCAGTTCCTCACCGTCTTCGCCGCAGATGTGCAGGGTGCAATTGAGCGGAGAGCCAACGGTTCCTTCGTGGGCAAGCCACGCCTCCGGACTCGCGTAGACGAATCCGTTCCCCTCCGATCCGGCGTAGTACTCATGGATCACGGGCCCGAACCAGTCCATCATCGACTTCTTCGTCGGGATCGGACACGGGGCCGCCGCGTGGATCACGTATTCGAGCGACGACACGTCGAACCGGGAGCGGACGTCGTCGGGCAGCTTGAGCATCCGCACGAACATCGTCGGGACGACCTGGCTGTGCGTGATCTCGTGCTGCTCGACCAGCTCCAGATAGCGCTCGGCATCGAAATTCTCCATCGCCACGATCGACGCCCCGATCGCGTGCATCGCCATGCAGAACCGCAACGGGGCCGCATGGTAGAAGGGAGCGGGGGAGAGATAGCGCTTCGTGGCGTCGACGCCGAAGAGCAGTTGACAGACCCCGGTGACCCCGTTGTCCCACGTGTCGAGCGGCTCATTCGGAAACTCCCGGGAGATCCCCTTCGGCATCCCGGTCGTCCCCGACGAGTAGAGCATGTCCAGACCGGCGATCCGTTCCTCCTCGAGCGGCTCGGCTGACTGGGCATCGACGGCAGCCTCGTAGCTCTCGTAGCCGTCGATCACGCCGTCGAGCATCAGCCGCAGCTCGACGTTCGGTGTCGCCGCCAACGATCTCGGCGGCCTGATCCGCCTTGTACTTCGACGTGATGTACGCCCGCGCACCACAGTCGTTGATGATGTATTCCAACTCGGCGCTCTGGAGTCGCGACGACGCAGCGGTGTAGATCAGGCCGGCGTAGTGACAGCCCCAGATCACTTCGAGGTACCGGTCGTGGTTCTCCATGCAGATCGCGATGTGATCACCAGGGTTGAGCCCCGCCGAACGCAGCAGCCGACTGAGCCGGTTCGCGGCAGCATCGAGCTCGGCGAAGGTCTGACTGAAGCCGGAACCGGCCATCGTGATGGCAGGTTTGTCACCGAGGGTTGCGAGATGTGCGCCGGGGAACATGGGTCCGCAACGTAGCCGAGCAGGGCGACCGCGGTCACATGCAGCGGTAGCGTTCGTCCGCGATGAGTGTGGCTCGGTTCGCCCAGGTGATGGACGCCGCGGACATCCGTCTCGACGAGGCCTGTCTTGGCCATGTCGAGCGCGATCCAACGACCCCTCGACGAGATCGAGTGGCTCGCAGCGCTGGACCTGCTCGCTGCCGAGTGCCCGACCCCGACCGCCGACGGCGTCGCCCAGTACCTCTTCGGCGAGCTGGGCTTCCGTGGCAACACCGGCGCCTACTACGACTGGCGGAATTCGTGCCTCGATCGCGTGATCGAGAACCGGGTCGGCATCCCGATCAGCCTGTCGGTACTGATGATCGAGGTGGCCCGTCGGGTGGGTGTGCAGCTCGTCGGTGTGGGGATGCCGGCCCACTTCCTCGTCCGAACCGTCGACGGACCCGAACGATTCTTCGATCCGTTCGCAGCCGGGACCGAGCTCGACGCCGACGGTGCCCGCGAACTGTTCCGGAGCGTCACGCGTGGCCAGGTCGATTGGCAGGAGTCCTTCCTCCAACCGACGTTGGCGCAACCGATCGTCGTGCGGATGCTGAACAATCTGCGGGCGATCTTCCAAGGGCGCTCCGACGAAATGCGGCTCGGCATCGTCATGGAGATGCGCGCCCGGATCCCGCAGCTGGCGGTCGCCGAGCAGGACGAGATCGAGTGGGCTACGGCGGTGTTCAACTGACACACTCGCGGCGATGATCGACCGCGAGATCAAGCAGTGCCTCGGCCAGATGATGAAGGGCGTCGAGGTGGTCGGAGCAGCTCACGACGGGGTGCAACGCCTGTACACGAGCCATTGGGTCAGTCAGGTGAGCTTCGAGGAACCGATCGTGATGGCGAGCGTGTCACCGAAGCACGACACCTACCCGCTGATGCTCGCATCAGGCGAGTTCTCGGTGAGCCTGCTCGCTGCGGATCAGATTGCGGAGGGCCAGTACTTCAGCTATCCGGCCCACAAGCTGAGGTACGTGGCGTCGGAGTACGTGGCCGATTGGCCCGACGATCCCTCGGGGCCCCCGATCGTCCCGAACTCGATCGCCTGGATGCGCTGCGCGACGTTCCAGGTGACGCCGATGGAGGACCACGAGCTGTTCTTCGCGCGAGTCGTCGAGGTGGTGCCGAATCGTCTCAAGGACCCGCCGCTGCTCTATTCGAGTCGATTGGGCTGGCGGATCACCGGCGACAAGGCGCGCGAGCCGGGAGTCAGCATCCGCGATCAACTGCTGGAACGAGTCGAGAACGAGGTCTGAGCGCAACTACCTTCGCCCCATGACCGTCATCGAGAACGCCACCGCGCTGTCCGCCGACGAGCAGCGCGTCAGCGACCTGCTCGACGAGCTGCTCGCTCAGCATCCGCCCGCCGACACCAAGCCCGTCGACTTCCTCGGTGCCCAATTCGATGCGGGACTCGCCTGGGTCCACTTCCCCGAAGGGCACGGGGGTCTCGGACTGACTCCGAAGCTGCAGCGGATGGTCAACGAGCGCATCCACGAAGCCGGCGGCCCGAACGCGATGTACCGCAACCCGATCGGACACGGGATGTGTGGTCCGACCGTCGTGGCATGGGGGAGCGAGGAGCAGAAGTCCCGATACCTGCGGCCTCTGTTCACCGGTGAAGAAGTGTGGTGTCAGTTGTTCTCCGAGCCGGGCTCGGGGTCGGACTTCGCCGGGCTGTCGTCGTCCGGTCTCCAGGACGGGGAGGAGTGGATCTGCAACGGCCAGAAGGTCTGGACCACGCTCGCCCACCTGTCGAAGTGGGGCCTCCTGATCGTGCGCACCGACCCGCAGGCGGTCAAACACGCTGGGCTGACGGCCTTCGTGGTCGACATGCAGGATCCGACCGTCGAAATCCGCCCGTTGCGGCAGATGACCGGCGAGGCGGAGTTCAACGAGGTGTTCTTCTCCGACACCCGGATCCCCGCGTCCGAGATGCTCGGCAAACCCGGCGATGGCTGGCGCGTGTCGCTGACGACGCTGATGAACGAGCGCGTGTCGATCGGCGGCACGATCCCGCAGAAGGGGTCGGGGATGATCGGCGAGCTCACCCGCGCCTGGCAGCACGCCGACGAGAGCCAGAAGGACCCCGCGCGTCTCGATGCGGTGATGTCGCTGTGGTCACGCGCCGAGGTCGCACGGCTCACCAACATCCGGGCGAGCCAGAACCGCAAGCTCGGAGACCCTGGCCCGGAGGGCTCGATCGGCAAGATGGCCTCGGCCGACCTCAACAAGGAGATCTACGAGCTCGTCATCGACCTGATGGGCGCCGAGGGAATGTTGTACGGCAGCTACGAGATGGTGCGACCCGAGACGGCGATGGGCTCCGACACGGCTCAGAAGGCGTTCCTGCGAGTCCGTGCGAACTCCATCGAGGGAGGCACCTCCGAGGTCATGCGGAACATCCTGGGTGAGCGGGTCCTCGGCCTCCCCGGCGACGTCCGCGTCGACCGCGACGTGCCGTGGAGCGAGGTCCCGCGCAACTGAGTGACAGGCGCGGCGGCGGACGGTCTCGGGAGGACGAGCAGCCACAGAAGGCAACCTGGGTTGTCGGATGCGCAACCTGGGTTGCGATTCGGCGATCTGCTACTCCGGGTCAGGCTCCGGCTCGGACGGCACGAGCGACCGGCCTGCAATGTCGGTCCGCCGGAAGACGTCTTGAGTCGGTCGACCGCGTCGTCGTCAGTTCGCGAGGCTGGCGAGGACGTCGCTCGCGGGAAGGCTGCGGTCGTCCATCGCCGGCCGGTCGAGCAGGCTGCCACCGAGGAGGACAGTCGACGCATCTTCGATCGACGCCTGGAGCTCACGGATGTTGCGGGGCGGGGGGAAGTACTCGTCTTCGTCGGTGACCACCAGCAGCTCACAGCCGGCGACCGGATCCAGGAACTCGATGACGGTATCGACCAGTTCTTCGGGGGCCGATGCACCGGCGGTCACCCCGACGACGCCGGAGATGCCGTCGGGCAACTCCTCGACCGAGTTGACACGAAACACCTGCTCGCAGCCCTCGTGGCGGGCGAGCTTCTCGAGGGCCACGGTGTTCGACGAGTTCGCAGAACCGATCACCACGATCGCATCGCACCGGTGTGCAAGTTCTTCGATCGCCGCCTGTCGATTGGTGGTCGCGAAGCACAGGTCGCTGCGTCCAGGGGTCCACACGTCAGGAAATCGTTCCTTCACGGCGACCGCCACGCCCTCCCAATCACGGTGGGACAGGGTGGTCTGAGCAAGCAGCGCTATCGGCTCCTCCGTGTCGGGCAGTGCCGCCACCTCTGCGACCGATTCGACACGGCTGATCGCCTCGGGCGCAACCGCGATCGTGCCGACGGCCTCCTCGTGACCCTCGTGGCCGACGTACACGATGCGGAAACCCTTGCCCGCGCGCACCTTGACCTCGTGATGCACCTTGGTCACCAACGGGCAGACGGAATCGACCACGTAGGAGCCGCGCGCTCTGGCGGCTTCGACGACCTTCGGTGCCGACCCGTGCGCCGACAACATGATCGGGCTCCCCGCCGGCACCTCGTCGATCGAGTCGACGAAGACGACACCTTGGTCCTCGAACCGTTTGACCACCAGCTTGTTGTGGACGATCTCGTGGTAGCAGTAGACCGGTCCGGGGAACGACCTCACCATCCACGCGAGCGCCTTGATCGCCATCTCGACCCCGGCACAGAAGCCCCGCGGCTCGGCGAGCAACACCTTGTCGACGACGGGACCGGACGGTGGCGGGCTGTGGTCACTCATCTGTCGTCCAATCTACCCAGTTGAGGGCGGCGGTAGCGTGGAGCGGCCATGTCGCAGACTCTCGCCCACTCGCTCGCGCCCTGCGTGGTGTCGGTCGCGGCCGGATCGCCCGCCGAGTCCGTCGGCGTGCTCCCTGGCGACGAGATCATCCGCGTCAACGGCGACATGCCGCGCGACATCATCGAATGGCAATTGGCGACCGACGAAGCCGACCTCGAACTCGATGTCACACGCGGTGGCCTGGAGCTGTCGATGTCGATCGAGAAGCTGGAGGGTGCACCGCTCGGGATCGAGGTCTCGAGCGCGGTGTTCGACCGGGTTCGCACCTGCGACAACCACTGCGAGTTCTGCTTCATCTACCAACTTCCGAAGGGGATGCGCCGCTCGCTCTACCTGAAGGATGACGACTACCGATTGTCGTTCCTGTACGGGAACTTCACCACCCTCACGCGTTTCACCGAGGCCGATCTCGAGCGGGTGGTGACCGAACGTTTGTCGCCGCTGCACGTCAGCATCCACGCCACCGACCCCGACGTCCGCAGCCAGATGCTCAAGAATCCCCGCGGCGCGATGAGCCTCCGCTGGCTGCGGGCCCTGCTCGACCACGACATCGTCGTGAAAGGGCAGGTCGTCGTGTGCCCCGGGGTCAACGACGGCGCGATCCTCGACGACACGATGGCCGGCATCCTCGATCGGTTTCCCGACCTCGAATCGGTCGCGGTGGTGCCGCTCGGTATCTCGAAGTTCAACGGTGAAGCCGCGATGCGATTCCACACGCTCGCCGAGGCCCAGGCGGTGGTCGACGCGGTCGCCGACTGGCAGGACGTCTTCCAGACGACACTCGGCAAGCGGATGGTCCACGCCGCAGACGAGTACTACCTGATGGCACGGCACCCGTTCCCCGACGCGGAACGGTACGACGGATTCGACATGCACGAGGACGGCATCGGCATGGCACGCACGTTCGAAGCCGAGTTCCACGGCCGCACCGATTCGATCACGGGCGTCCAGCGAGGCTTCTTCGCCGCCGTCGACGCCCCGCCGAACCCCGCTGCCTACACCGGCCTCCGCTCCACATGTTCGTCGGTGCCAGGCACCGACGAACATCTTGGCGAGGTCAGCCCGGTGATGCTGCGGCCCCGGCGAACCGCCCCGGTCGGTGTGCTTGACGGGCACGCTGGGCGCTCCGGTGATCACACCGCTGATCGAAACGATCGATCGCAGACGACGTCCGGGTCCTTCCCGTCACCAACGACTTCTTCGGCGGGAACACCGGCGTGACCGGGTTGATGACAGGCTCGGACGTCGCCCGCGTGCTCGCCGCCGAACCCGACGGTCATCGCTACCTACTGCCCGACGTCTGCCTGTCCGACGACGGACGGTTCCTCGACGGCGTGACGCTCGACGAACTCCCGCGACCCGTCGAAGTGGTCGCAACCGACGGCGCCGCACTGCGCGCCGCCCTGGAAGGAACACGATGACCGAGCACACCCTGGCCGGCGTCGAGACCGGCGGCCTCCCGACCGTCGTGATCATCGGTCGTCCCAACGTGGGCAAGAGCACCCTCTTCAATCGCATCATCGGCAGCCAGCAGGCGATCGTGGAGGACCGTCCGGGCATCACTCGTGACCGCAAGGTCCTCGAAGCCACATGGCTCGACGTCCCCTTCCTCGTCATCGACACCGGCGGGTGGATGCCCGCCGGCGACGGCACCGACCTCGACGACAAGGTGAGCAAGCAGGTCGAAGAGGCGGTCGACGGCGCGGACGTCGTGCTGTTCGTCGTCGATGCGTCGGTCGGGCTCACCGACGACGACTCGATGATCGCCAACTGGCTGCGGCGCACCCGCCGCGACGTGCTGGTCATCGCGAACAAGGCCGACAACGATCGACGCGAGACCGATCGCTGGGAGTTCCTGTCACTCGGGCTCGGCGATCCGATCCCCGTGAGCGCACTCCACGGCCGCCGCGCCGGCGACCTGCTCGACGAAGTGATCGCCAGGTTCCCGGAGGAGGCCCGGGCCCACCGCGACCCGTCCCGAGTACGAGCAGGGCGACGACTGGGACGGTGACGACGAGGTGGCGGCGCCGCGGATCGCGATCGTCGGTCGCCCGAATGTCGGCAAGAGCACGCTGTTCAACCGGTTGGTCGGTTCTGAACGGGCAGTGGTCCACGACATGGCGGGCACCACGCGTGACTCGATCGACACGCTCGTCGAGACCGAGGACGGGCCGATGGTGTTCATCGACACCGCCGGCATGCGCCGCAAGGGCAAGATCGACGACTCGACCGAGTACTACTCGATGGTCCGCGCACTGCGGGCGATCGACGATGCCGACGTGGCGCTGCTCGTCATCGACGGCACCGAAGGCGTGACCAGCCAGGACCAGCGCCTGGCCGAGCGGGTCGACGCCTCCGGGTGCCCGATCCTGATCGTGCTCAACAAGTGGGAGTTCGTGTCGACCGACGATCGCCTCGACGTGCATGACCGAACTGCACCGCAAGCTCGCGTTCGTCGGCGACGCCCCGATCCTCAAGATCTCCGCGCTCACGGGCAAGAACGTGTCGCGGCTGCTGCCGCACCTGCAGGAGTCGATCGCTCAGTACCACACCCGTGTTCCGACTCGGGACATCAACAAGGTCATCGCCGCCGCTCAGCAGCGGGCTCCCGGGCCCAAGGGCGCCAAGGTGCTCTACGCCGTCCAGGGCGCAACCGATCCACCGACGTTCACGCTGTTCGTCAACCGGGAGATCCCGGCGACCTACATGCGCTACATCGAGCGCACGATCCGTGAGGAGTTCGGCCTCGGGTCCACCGCGATCAAGATGCGCGTGCGAAAGCGGTCCTGAACGTGCCCTGGTGCGAGGAGTGCGCGAAGTACTACACGCCGAACTCGGTCGAGGCCGACGGGAGCTGCCCGAAGTGCGGCGACGTCGCTCCAGCTGGCCGGAGAGCGCCGAGAGTACTGATGGGCCGCCGATGAGTCGACGCCGTGGCACTTCAAGCTGATGGTGGTGGCCGTGGTCACCTACCTCGGCTGGCGACTCGTCGACCTGTTCGTTTGAGCAGCCGCCGAGGGGCGGTAGAGTTTCGGCCGCCACGGGCTGTGGCGCAGCTTGGTAGCGCACTTGTCTGGGGGACAAGGGGTCGCAGGTTCAAATCCTGTCAGCCCGACACTGTGACCAGGGGTTTCGCAGAAATGCGGAGCCCCTGTTCCGCGTCTGGGGGCTACCAGGGGGCTACTGGCTCCACCCGATGGTGCGGGGGCGGGGTCCGAGGACTCCCGAGGAGGGCCTTCACAGTGGACGTCCGATGCCGTAGATCATCGCCCACGGGTGATCTGCGAGTGCTGATCTGAGTGTTCGATGTCGGTCGCGTGGCGAGGGCTCATGCTGACGGGAATCGTGCCGAAGTATTGAGCATGGCCCAGACCGACCAATCGGGACCCGATGCGGGATGGCTCCCGACGCGTAGTTCGACGTGGTGGCAAACCACACCTACATCGTGTGCAGAGGATGTGGGTTACGGACCGCGTCATCGGTAACGACACACCGATAACGGAACTGCTCGAAATGTGTGCCGACCATGACCGCAAGGGCAAGCAGAGCCGTCGATCGACGAGGAAGCGGGTTTCCACCCCCGACAGTCCGCCACGCGTTAGACCGTGCGAGGTCGGCGTCGGGTGCCTTCACCACCTGGCAGGGTGTGGAGCAGCGACGTTCGGCGATGACTGCACCGCCCACTTCGGCCGGAGGCGTGGGAGGCCTGCGGCAAGGTGAGGGTGCCCCCCCTTAATCGCGACGCACGCCGTCGCGATAGCGGACGCTTCCGTCCTCCCTCATGCCCGGCACGCTGTCAACGGCGTACCCAGCACCGCAACCAGTGCGGACCCGTTCTTGCGGTGACGGGGGCTACCGGCGCAGAGACCTGTCCGGCACTAGGTTCGTTCGCAATGGCGGACGAACACGATCAACAACCACGCAGCGTTCATCTGGTCGGTCGCCGACCTGCTGCGGGGCGACTACAAGCAGTCCGAGTACGGGCGGGTCATCCTGCCGTTCACGGTGCTGCGCCGCCTCGACTGCGTGCTCGCCCCGGTGAAGGACGACGATGCTCGCCCAGTACGACCAGGTCGAAGGACCGGCTCGAGAACTTCGGCCCGGTCCTCGACCGGCTCACCGACATCGAGGGCCTCTGGAACACGTCGCCGTTCGACTTCCGCAAGCTGCTCGACGACCCGGACAACCTCGCCGACAACCTGCGCGCCTACATCGCACGGGTTCTCGCCCGAGGCGCACGGACATCATCGACAAGTTCGACTTCCACACCCAGATCAACCGGCTCGACAAGGCCAACCTGCTGTACCTGGTGGTCGTCGAAGTTCGCCGACCTCGACCTCCACCCCGACACGGTCTCGAACCTGGAGATGGGCTACCTCTACGAGGAACTGATCCGCCGGTTCTCCGAGCTGTCGAACGAGACCGCCGGCGAGCACTTCACCCCCCGTGAGGTCATCCGGCTGATGGTCGAACCTGCTGTTCATCGAGGACGACGACCTGCTCACCAAGCCCGGCATCGTGAAGACGCTGTTCGACCCGGCCTGCGGCACCGGCGGCATGCTGTCGGTCGCCGAGGACCACCTGTCGCAGCTCAACCCCGACGCCCGCCTCGAGGTGTTCGGCCAGGAACTCAACGCCGAGACCTACGCCATCTGCCGGTCCGACATGATGCTCAAGGGCCAGGACGCCACGAACATCGTCTTCGGCAACTCGTTCTCCGAGGACGGCCACCAGGGCGCGCAGTTCGACTACCTGCTCGCCAACCCGCCGTTCGGGGTCGAGTGGAAGAAGGTCAAAGACGCCGTCAAGGACGAACACGACAACCCAGGGCTTCGCCGGACGCTTCGGTGCCGGGCTGCCCCGGATCAACGACGGCAGCTTCCTGTTCCTGCAGCACATGATCTCGAAGATGAAGCGCCCCGAGGACGGCGGCTCCCGCCTGGCGATCGTCTTCAACGGCTCGCCGCTGTTCACCGGCGCGGCCGGCTCGGGCGAGTCCGAGATCCGCCGCTGGATCATCGAGAACGACTGGCTCGAAGCCATCGTCGCCCTGCCCGACCAGCTCTTCTACAACACCGGCATCTCCACCTACTTCTGGATCGTCACCAACCGCAAGAGCCCCGCACCGGCAAGGGCAAGGTCCAGCTCATCGACGCCCGCGAGTCGTTCACCAAGATGCGCAAGAGCCTCGGCGACAAGCGCAAGGAGATCGCCGACGACCAGATCGCCGACATCGTCCGCCTCTACGGCGACTTCGAGACCGAACGACCGCTCGCAAGATCTTCCACAACGAAGACTTCGGCTTCCTGCGCATCACCGTCGAACGCCCGCTCCGCGTCCGCTGGGAGATCACCGACGACACCCTCGCCGCCGCTCGACGCCGACCAGAAGCTCGCCAAGCTCGACGACGACACCGCGCAGCCGCCCTCGTCGACGCGCCTCGAGGCGCCGACCTCGGCAGCGCTCGCACGACGACCGACGCTGAGCATCCGCACGGCCTGGTCACGGCAGCGATGTCGACAGGCCGGCGCTGAGCGGCAAGGCCGATCGAGAACGCCATCGTCGACGCCCTCGCCGTCCGCGACCCCGACGCCGAACCCCAGACCAACACGAAGGGCGAACCCGAACCCGACACCGACCTCCGCGACAACGAGAACGTCCCCCTCGCCGACACCGACATCACCGTCACCTACGAACCCGACCCCACCCAACGACTCACCACCCCAGCCGTACCGGCAGCTCATCGACCAGTACATGACCGCCGAAGTCCTCCCCTACGTCCCCGACGCCTGGGTCGACCACGACAAGACCAAGATCGGCTACGAGATCCCCCTCACCCGCCACTTCTACACCTACACCCCACCCCGACCCCTCGCACGAGATCGACGCCGAGATCAAAGCCCTCGAAGCCGAGATCCAGGACCTCCTCGCCGAGGTGACCGAGTGAGCTGGCAGCGGCCGCTGAAGCACTGGCTCGCGCGACGCTCGGCTGACGGCGATCGCCGACCGGCGACGATCGGACGTCGACGCTCGGTCGTCGGACATCGCGACTCGACGGTCACGGCGACGTCGCTGACCTCGTCGGAGCGTGCCGAGTCGTCGACCGCACGACTGACGAGCAGCGAGCCGATCGATCTCGACGTCGGCGACGTCCTGCTCGGAAGCGGTCGGCCACCTCGGCAAGATGCTGCGTCAGCCGACGAGCTCGGCGCTCGCTCGGTCGCTGAGCAACTCGTCTGCGTCTGCGTCCGGCCACGACGTCGATGGCCGCGATACCTCGTCGTACGTGCTCAGTCGACGACTTCTGCCGAGCGGCACGTGCGATGCTCGACACGTCAGCGAGCTCCAGACGATCTGAACGCTCGGACGATCGCAGTCGTGACGTTCCCGTGCCGCCGCTGACCGAGCAGCGGGCGATCGCCGACTACCTCGACACCGAGACCGCCCGCATCGACGCCCTCATCACCAAGAAGCGCCGCATGATCGAACTCCTCGACGAGCGCTGGCGGACGCGCTGGTCGAGCGCGTACGTCGGGCGCTCGACACAGACGTCTGCGCGACGGCTCGCAGGCTCACCGACTCGAGCGGTGGCTCGATGCGCTACCGTCGACTCGGATGCGATACGCCCGAGCAAGCGCATCATGCGGACCGTCGACGACGGCTCGGCCACGTGCGAGCGGCCGACGTCGAGGACGGGACGATCGCTCGACGATCGATCGACGCTGATCTCGACGCTGAGCGTCGACGCACGTCGAGCTGCGGCCGGGCGACGTGCTGTTCGACGGTCGGCGACAGCGGCAGCCGGTGCGGCGAGCGTCTGCGTCGGCGAGACTCGAGCTGCTCGCAGGCACGACTTCGTCACGGCCAGACTCGAGCGGACGCTGCGCTCCGGTTCATGGCGTCGTGTACTCGAGCTGCTCTGAGCCGCGACGCCGATTCGATCTGCTCGAGTCGACGCGCTGCACGCAGCGATCGACACCTGACGTCGGCGACATTCCCGATATCCGATTCGGCTCCTGCCATCGCCGAGCAGCGACGCAGCATGGCCGACGATCTCGGTCGAGCGAGCAGCTGCGCGGACGCGCGATCGACGGCGTTGCGACCAGCAGCTCGACCTCCTCGCCGAGCATCGTCAGGCGCTGATCACTGCGGCGGTGACGGGTGAGCTTGGAGGTTCCGGGGGTGGCGGCATGAGCGGGTCCGTCGGAGGCGGCGTTCGAGGACGCACATCGCCGACTCGCTGATCGACGGCTGGCGGCTATCAGGCCGGTGAAGGTCGGCAACGTCGGTGACGAGCCTCGCGACTTCGATCCGGTGTCGGGGATCGACACGGCGGAGTTGTTCGCGTTCATCGGGGCGACGCAGGGTGAGGAGTGGGAGAAGGTCCGCAAGACGCACGGCGTCGCCGGAGGCGGCGCAGCGGGCGTTCCTGGATCGGCTGGCGAAGGAGTTGGACGCGCGGGGCACGGTGGATGTGCTGCGTCACGGGGTGGTGTATGCGGGCGTGGAGAAGGCCGAGTTCGAGCTGGCGTACTTCCGTCCGGCGTCGGGTCTGAACCCGGAGCTGGAGGCGCGGTACGCGGCGAACCGGTTGACGGTGACCCGCCAGTTGCCGTATCGAGCCGGGGTCGGCGAAGACGCTCGATCTGGGGTTGTTCGTGAACGGGATTCCGGTGGCGACGGCGGAGTTGAAGAACCCGTTGACCGGCCAGACGGTCGAGCACGCGAAGGCGCAGTACGGGCCGATCGGGACTCCAAGGCTCCGCTGATGCGGCGGGCGGTGGTGCATTTCGCGGTGGACACCGAGCAGGTGTTCATGACGACCCGGCTGGCCGAGCGGGTCGACGGACTTCTTGCCGTTCAACCAGGGCGACGGCAGCAACGCCGGGAACCCGCCCGACCCGGCGGTCATCGCACCGGGTATCTGTGGGAGGAGGTGTGGCAGCGCGACGCCTGGCTGGATCTGTTGGGCCGGTTCGTGCACACCGAGGGCGAGACGACGATCTTCCCCCGGTTCCACCAGTGGGATGCCGTGCGCCGCCTCGAAGACCACGCCCGGGCGAACGGGCCGGGGCATTCGTATCTGGTGCAGCACTCGGCGGGGTCGGGCAAGTCGAACACGATCGCCTGGCTGGCGCACCGGCTGTCGTCGCTGCACGCCGACGATGAGCAAGGTGTTCGACAAGGTGGTGGTGATCACCGACCGGGTCGTGCTGGACCGGCAGTTGCAGGACACGATCTACCAGTTCGAGCACGTCCACGGTGTCGTGGAGAAGATCGACGCAGGACTCGGCCCAGCTGGCCGATGCGTTGGCGGGTGAGCGGGCGCGGATCATCATCACGACGTTGCAGAAGTTCCCGTTCGTGATGCGACCACGTCGAGGAACTCCAGACAGCGTCGCTATGCGGTGATCATCGACGAGGCCCACTCGTCGCAGACCGGTGAGTCGGCCAAGGAGATGAAGAAGGTCCTCGGCTCCGGCCGGACACCGCCGAGGCCGAGCTGCAGGCGGCCGAGGCGGCCGAGGCGGGTCTGGTCGACGAGGTCGCCTGATCCGATGCAGGACGCCCTGGCCGAGGAGGTGGCGGCACGGGGTCGGCAGGCGAACCTGTCGTTCTTCGCGTTCACCGCCACACCGAAGGCGCCGCACGCTGGAGCTGTTCGGCCAGCGAGGACCCGGACGGCCGGTATCGCGCCGTTCGATCTGTACTCGATGCGCCAGGCGATCGAGGAGGGGTTCATCCTCGACGTGCTGGCGAACTACACGACCTACGAGACGTACTTCAAGATCGACAAGGCCATCACCGACGACCCCGAGCTCGACCAGGCGCGGGCGAAGGCGGCGATCGCCCGGTTCGTCTCGCTGCACGAGCACAACCTCGCCCAGCGGGCCGACGTGATCGTCAACCACTTCCGCGACCACGTCGCCAAGCGGATCGGCGGCAAGGCCAAGGCGATGGTCGTCACCGCCTCACGGCTCCATGCGCTGCGGTACAAGCAGGCGCTCGACCGGTACTGCGCCGAGCACGGCATCGGCGACGTGAACACGCTGGTGGCGTTCTCCGGGACAGTTGGAGATCGACGGCGAGACGTTCACCGAGTCGAACGTCAACGGGTTCCCCGACTCCCAGACCCCGCAGCAGTTCGACACCGACGCCTGGCAGATCCTGGTCGTGGCGGAGAAGTACCAGACCGGCTTCGACCAGCCGAAGCTGTACGCGATGTACGTCGACAAGACCCTGTCAGCGGTCTGGCTGCGGTGCAGACCCTGTCGCGGCTGAACCGGATCCACCCGCAGAAGACCGGCACGTTCGTGCTCGACTTCCGCAACATCGCACGAGGACATCCAGGAGGCGTTCGAGCCGTAGTACGCCCAGACCGTCGCCCCGCCACCGACCCGCACCTGCTGTACGACACCCACGCCGAGCTCGACCGGTTCGGTGTGCTCGTCTACGACGAGGTCGAGACGTTCGTGCGGCTGCTGCTGGAGGACCCGGAGAAGAACCACGCCCGCATCAACGGCGTCCTGTCACCGGCCGTCGATCGGTTCAACGCCCTCGACGCAGGAGACGCAGGACGAGTTCCGTGACGTGCTCACCCGGTTCGTGCGCATCTACTCGTTCCTGTCCCAGGTGGTGTCGTTCACCGACGTCAAGCTCGAACGCGACTACCTGTACTGCCGTGCCCTGACCCGGCTGCTCGCGCGGCCGCCCGGTGAGGGTCTCGACTCGGCGACTCGATCGAGCTGACCCACTACGCCATCGAGGAGACCTTCACCGGGGACGCCTCGCTCGATGTCGACGGCGGCGAGGTCATCGCCGATGTTCGGCGGCGCCGGGCGCGATGCGCGACCCCGACGAGATGTCGTTGTCGGAGATCATCGCCCGGATCAACGAACGCTTCGGCACCAACATCTCCGACACCGACCGGCTGTTCACCGACCAGAGTCGCCGACGACCTCGTCGCCGACGAGCGCATCCAGATCGAAGCCGCCGCCAACGACGAGACCTCCTTCGGGGTCGGGTTCGACAAGCACCTGGACCAGCGCGCTCACCGGGCGGATGTCAGCGAACGAGAAGTTCGCCTTCGAGCTGCTCGACAACGAAGAACTCCGCTCGGCCCTCGTCGCCGAGTACCTGCCCGACATCTACAAGCGGGCCCGCGTCGCCCGGCAACGCACCTGCCCGATCGGCGACCTCATCGGCCCGGACCGAGAAGACGCCCACCTGGAGTACAAGTCCACGCTCCGCTGGGACATCCGAGAAGGCCACGAAGGCGAGCTACATCGAAGACGCCGTCGTCAAGACGATCGCCGGGTTCGCCAACTCCCGCTACGGCGGCACCCTCCTCGTCGGAGTCGCCGACGACGGCAGCCATCCACGGACTCGAAGACGACTACGCCACCTTCTCCAAGCGAGGCGAGCGAGGCGACCGCGACCTCTGGTCAGCCGCACCTCACCAACCTGCTGCGACGCCTCGGCGACTCCGCCGCCACCCTCGTCGAGTGCGAGTTCCTCACCATCAACGGCGACGACATCGCCCGCATCAACGTCGAACCCTCCGACCACCCCGTCTACGACACCAAGGGCGGCGAGCAGGTCTTCTACTGGCGCTACCAGGAACGCACCACCGCCATCGCCGACGAGGTCGAACGAGAGCGCATCATCGCGAGGCGGTGGACAGATTGAGGAGCGCGACCCTGGAGGAGCTACTCGCACGGCTTCTCGCCCCGAACACGGTCCGGGATTTCTTCTACGCCGAGCACGTCGACCTCTGTCGGCAGCTTGCCCCTGAGTGGGCTGACGTTGATCTCCGGGCTCGACCAGCCGCCGTGGGTGTGGAGCACAGGACTTCCCGCTGGTCCGGAACTAGACAAGGAGTCACGCCAATGGCAACCCGAATGTCGTTGTGGAAGCTGAACCCTGATGGTTCGGCCGCCGCCGTCGCAGAGGAGAAGCTGGCGACCGAGGAGCAGATCGAATCGGCTGTCGAGTCGGCACCTGAGCTGCTCGGCATGGACGTGCTCATCGTCGGACGGCAGACCCAGACTCCGTCAGGTCCGCTCGACCTGCTCGCGCTCGACGCCGACGGCCGCCTCGTCGTCATCGAGAACAAGCGCGACCGCACGCCCCGCGAGGTGCTGGCGCAGACCATCGACTACGCCGCGTGGGTCAGCACGCTCACCTTCGACGAGGTCGAGACGATCTACGCCAAGTACCAAGCTGCGAACGCCGACGAACCCGCCGACCTCGCCGAGGACTTCGAGGAACACTTCGGCGAACAACTCGACTCGATCGCCGACGTCCCGCGGATGGTGATCGTCGCAGCCCATCTCGACGACTCGACTGAGCGCATGATCGACTTTCTTACGGACTCGTTCGGTGTCCCCGTCAACGCCGTGCTGTTCCAACCGTTCCATGGTGGGCTCCTCGGTCGGACATGGCTACGTCCCGACGTGAACTCGTCGCGATCAGCCGGAAAGCGATCTTCGTCAAGTGCGGCGAGCCGGGAGCAGGCTCGTCAGTTCTGGGAGGCCTGGCTACCGATCGGGCGACCAGTGCTCCACGACGTGAAACTCCCGCAGGGCGGCCCGAGGGCGGTATGGCTCAAGCGCATCATCACCCCTGGCATTCCGGCAATGATCCAGGTCTGGGTGACCTCGACCGAGGCCTACGCCGAGGTCCAGTTCGACGACGACGACCCCGCCCTCAACGCCTTACTGCTCGTCGCACTTCAAAAGCATCGTCAGCGAGATAGAGGCCTCGTACGGCGCCAGCCTCGACTGGCGTGGACACGACTCACACGGGCCTCTCACGAAGCGCACCAAGGTCGTCGCCCCCAAGGTGGTGATCGGCGAACGGACTGACCCGAGCCCGGAAGGTATGGAGGCTCTCGCGCATTCAGCACGCCGCCTCATCGACGCAGTCAAGCCGCATCTGCCCGCAGTACTGGAGGATGCCACGAAGGCGACGGAGTCTGCCGTCAGCCACGGTGCAGCCGCAGACTCCGAGGTAGCGCATGGACCGCGCTGTAGGGCGAACGCCGGTTGCGCGGAGCGACAAGGGTTGCTGCTGCGTGGACGTCCGTTACGTCTCTCAAGACGGACAATGCACGGCGCTCGACCTTCCCGGATGGCGGTAACAGCAAGTCATACCCTCCTCGCCAGGGAAGTCGATCGCAAGCGGATCATCGCCCGTCGTGGGGAACAGCGACCCGAGGTGCTCCTGACAGCGTGGCCCGCTGCGTCGTGTCGCCAATGCACAGCTCCGATGTGTTGGACCACTGCATTTCCCAGGGCGTCATTTAGATTGAGCCAGTACTAACGCTGGTGTCAATACATTCATAACGATGCGTGCAAGAGCGTGGTACTTCGGAGACATTGTTCAATGTTAATACCATCTACCTGGTGCGATGCAGGAACAATCCAGGTTGTCGTCCTGAATTCGAGACCATAGAGTCCTTCACGACCTACCCGAATTCGTCGGGTGGGCAGAGCGGAGTTGGACAGCGACAGGAAGTCATCCGGGGAATCCCGACGACATAGCAGCAGCGGATGCCACCCGTGGGGAACAACCCACGAAACGATCCTGGTGAGACTTCCACGCTACGGAGCAACACTGCCTCCCCTCGCCCTCCCGTCGGCTACCTCCTCGGGACCAGGCAGGGAGGTGCATGGGTCGTAGTGCATGGAAGGCGAGGTAGACGGCCAGGGGTGACCCAGCACCTGCCTGACCTTCAGGGTCGGCACGAATGGACCTGGGAGTGAGGGTTGCAGAACACCGAGAGGTGACTGTGAAGAGAGGTAGCTACCCGTCGTCCCCAGTGGACCGTCCTCAAGACAACGCGTTCTTCCCATTGCCTACGAGCCCCCTGTCGGGGGACCAGGCGAAGGGCAGAAAGGCTGCCGCGCCCAGCTTTGAGAGACTGGAGAAACCCATGGGCTACAGAAGCCTGAACACCCCCAAGTTGACGAGGCCGAAAGCCTCTCCGGTAACGGTCACCCGCATTGACCCCCAGACAGGTGAGGTCCTCGGCCGCAGCCGTCACGCTGCCTACCGGGCACCGGCGATGAAGCGCATCGCAGAGCGAACCCGACCTCGCCGAGGTCGAACGGGTACGCCTCGTCGGATGCCCGTACTGTCGTGCGCGGTTCCGGAGACCTGTGTTGGTCGATGGCCGGGGGCAAGCAGCGCCCACGGCGACGCCTGCGGATCGGGTTCACGACGACCGGCGAGCGGCCGCCACTGCGAAGTTGGTTCCCCAGTGAGCCGTGTACCGTCGTCGCGTGCGACCGCACGGTCCTACGCACGCGACCTGTGCTCGATGCACTACCAACGGATGAGGAGGCACGGCGATCCCCACGCGGTTAAGTTGAGCACGTCCGCGGTCTCAGCGACGAGCAACGCTTCGACCGCAAGGTCACCTTGGACGCCTGAGACCAACTGCCACGTCTGGACGGCCGCGTTGGACCGGGACGGCTACGGCCTCTTCAGGGACAAGGCTGCCGACGGGTTCACGACCCGCCGTGCGCATCGGTGCAGCTACGAACGGCACGTCGGTCCGATTCCTGACGGCATGACGATCGACCATCGTTGCGGTCGCCGAGCCTGCGTGAACCCCGATCACCTCGAAGCAGTGCCCGCCGCCGTGAATCAACAACGAGCAAGGGCCTCCACCCGCAGTCGCCGCCGCATGAGCGAACTCGGTCTCTCGCCCGGTCCCGCCACCTACACCAAGTACCACGAGACGATCCTGCCGCCCGTCACCCAGTCGGTCACGGCGATCGTCGAGCACGCCCCGACCTCGAACGTGACCTGATTGGTAGGGCCGACTACAGCCCGACCTTGGTGGCGGCGTTGTCGATGAAGACCGTCCCGTGGCGGACGTACCGCCGTAGGACGTCCATCGATCGGTGGCCGGTCTGGCGGGCGATCGACGCTTCCGAGGCCCCGTTGGCTGCTGCAGTCGTCGCGAATCCTGCCCGGAGCGAGTGTCCGGAGAGGCGAGATTGTTCGATGCCTGCATTCTCCGCGGCGCGCGGAGCACCAGGGACACGGACTGCCCCGACAGCCGTGTCGGGCTGACGTTGCCGTGGCGATCGACCGACCGGAACAGTGCGCCGTCGGTGATGTCGGCTCGGGTCGTCCAGGCGTCGATTGCCGCTACCGGGCAGGTCTGCGGGTCGGCACCGAACGGGAGCGCAACCTGGCGACCTGCGCCTTCCTGGTCGGTCTTCGAGCGCCGGAGATGGACCAGCAGCCCTCGTCGCGGTGTTCGAGGTCGGCGACGTCGAGGCCGACGAGTTCTGGACCGGCGAAGCGCACCGGCGAACCCGACCAGGAGCAGTGCTCGGTCCCGGGTCCCGCTCATCGAGTCCGGTAGGTGTGCGAGCAGTTGACGTAGGTCACCGATCGACAGCGGGCGAGCCTCGGTCTGGGCGACACCGAGCTGGCGGCGGACGCCTCGGGTCACGGTCTGCACGCGAGGGTCACGGGTGGGGGAGGAGTGCCCGTAGCTGCCGTGGATGACCGAGATCGACGACAGCCGTCGGGTGATCGTCGAGGGCTTGTACGTCTCGGCCAGTGCGGCGACGTACAGCGCCACGGTCGCCCGGGTCGGCAGGCAGCGCCGTCAAGCCTCGTTCGTGGCACCACGCGGCGAAGTGCTCCCAGTCCGACGTGTACGCCTTCGTCGTCGCGTCTGCCCGTGCCGACGCAGCGAAGTCACCAATGCGCTCGGTGAGGCGCACCACATCGGGATGCTGGCCGTCGCCGGGCTCCCAACGTTGCGCGGAGAACGTCATTACCTCCGTCGAGGCGGTAGCAGCGGGGGAGTCTTGAGTAGCGATACCGGGATGTTATCGCTACCTAGATGACTTAGCCTGAGTCGCGCCCGGCATGGGTGGTGGTCGTCGAGCGGCGAACGATTGTTCGCTAGGTTGAAGACCATGGTTGACGTCACGAACCGGCAGAGTCCCTCGACTGCCGACGTCCGCAGGGTGTGGGCCGCAGCCGCTGGCCGATGCACCCTGTGCAATCCTCCGTCATCGAGAACGAGGTCCTTGGTGAGCCGGTCCCGATCGGAGAACTCGCCCATAACGTGGGTGCTACGACCTCCTCATCACGGGGCGACTCGGAACTCGGCGGTAGTGAGCGAGCCGGGCACGAGAACTTGCTGCTGGTGTGTCGCAACTGCCACCGCCCCCTCGACGATGGTGGCCAGCTCGGCCGATGGACTGTTGAAGAACTGCGTGAACGCAAGCGCCTTCACGAGGCCCGGGTCCGCGGACTCACGGAGATCGGTGCCGATAGGTCGGCGTATCTGCTCCGCGTGGTCGGCGCCGTCCGCGGAAGCCAGCCCGAACTCGCACCCGCAACGGTCCTTGCGGCGGCGACGAGTGCCAGGCTTTACCCCCAGCGGCTACCCGGCGGCTACCCGGTTGACATTGACCTTGACCTCCGAGCTGACGGCGACCCCTGGACCAAAGAGGACTTCGAGGCGCTCGTGCCACGGGTCGAGAACCTTGCGGCGGTTGTTCACGAGGGAGTACGCCACGATGAGATAACTCGTGTTGCGGTATATTGCCATCACGCGCATTCCGGTTCTGACGCTGCTCGGTGCACGCCTCGATGACAAACTGGACGTCCAAGTCTTTCAGCGTCACCGCCGTGATGGCGACAACGCATGGACGTGGCCGAGCGACACTCTCCAGATCGACTTCGAGACCGTCATCTTGAAGGACGGGCAGAAGGCAGGGCCGGTCGCACTCGTTCTCTCGCTCTCGGGGACGGAGATACAGGTCACCCGAACCTCCGCGGCGTTGTGTCGAACGCCGCCGTGTACGAGATTCGACCAGTTCCGATCGAAAGGATGTCGCGGGGTCATCTCCAGCCCACAGGACCTCGCCCGATTCGAGGACGAGCTACGCCACTTCCTTGCACTGGTCGAGCGAGAACACGGCAAGATCGCCAACCTCGACGTCTTTCCGTCGATCGGTGTCGCCGCCGCTGTCACGCTGGGACGAGTCCTGATGCCCGACGTCACCCCGAGCCTCACGCTCTGGGACCACGACGCCGACATGCGTACTTTCTTCAGAGCGCTGGAGGTGAGCGCATGAAGTTCGCCTCCGATTTCGAAGCCTTCCTTCAGGCGAAGGTGAACCTGAACCAGGACCGCATCAATCGATTGCAGGACCGAGTCGATGCGATCGATCACTTCCTGGCCAACTCCGAACTCGGGCTTGCATATGAGGACCTGATCCCAGCCGGGTCATGGGCGCACGGCACGATCATCAAGCCCGTAGCGACGAACGACACCTTCGACGCAGACATCCTCATGGTGCTGAACAGGACGGCTGGATGCCCTCGGACTACCTCGCCGGGGTACAACGCGCCTTCCACCAGAGTGCCACCTACAAGAACTTGGTCGGCAGGTGGCCGCGATCTCGATGTGTGGTCGTGGATTACGCCGACGACTTTCACATCGACGTCGTGCCGTACATCGCACGGGCCGGTCGGACCTACATCACGAACAGGGATGAACCACCGGACGGTGGAACCTTCGAGTACACCAACCCTGAGGGGTTCACCGAGTGGATTGACGAGCGCCAGCGGCTCACCAACGGCCACTTCATCAAAGTCGTTCGTCTAGCGAAGTACCTCCGGGACCACAAGAACACGTTCACGTGCAAGTCCGTCATCCTCACCACCCTCCTCGGCAATACGGTGACGCCACTCGACCAGATTGCCGAACCCGGCCTTCTATCCCGACCTGCCGACCAGCCTGCGCACGATCATGTCGAGACTGGCGAGTTCGCTTCCCACCACGATGCCGCCGGTTTTAGACCCAGCCGGGACCGGCGATGACTTCACCTCCCGCTATCAGGGAGAGTGGAACTACGAGAACTTCCGGAAGCGCATGGCGTACTACGCCGACAAGATCGATGCTGCGATGAGCGAACCCGATGTCACAGTCGCAACCGCACTGTGGCGAGACGTCCTCGGTGAAGGATTCAGACCCGGTGACCTGAACAGGAGTGGGGAGGCCGGCCTGGCTTCCTCCGTTCCAGTGGCATCCGAGCAGTTCATTCACCAGGCTCCGTTGAATTTCACCTTTGACATTCAGAGCGACGTGCAACTCAGGGTGCGGGGTCGAGTGACCGGGTTGAAGGTTGGCCAGGTAACCCGTCGCAAGGGGTTCCGGCAATACGACCTCGCCCGTAAGGGCAATCGGGTGAGCAAGAACCGCAGCATCACGTTCACCGCCACAACCGGCCTCGTCGGACCGTACAGGCTGTACTGGAAAGTCCGAAACGGTGGCGCCGAAGCGGCGAGCCACAACGAACTGCGGGGTGAGATTCGTGGAGGACACGGACGGGAGTGGGAGTTCGAAACCACTTCGTACCGGGGCTACCACTACGTCGAGGTCTACGCAGTGGTCAATGGTTCGCGTCGTGGCGACCGACCAGCAGCGTGTCATCGTTGTTTGAGTGCCCTAGGACCAGTGGTCTCTCGACGCACAGGTCCGTGGGTTGAGCGCCTGCTGGCAGTTGCTCGTGGTGAGGCGGCTCTAGCATCGTGGCCGTGGTGGAGTTCGGGGAAGAGAAGCGATCACAGCGCCAGGATCCCCTCGCTGATCTCACCGATGGCGAACTCGTCGATCGACTGCGTACACGACTGGTCGATCGGTCGTGGACAGTCGTCGAGCTGATCTCTCTCGAGCACCGTGGCTACGGAATCCTCGATGACGAACCGGAACTCCGAGATGCAATCGAGGAGACTGTTGAGAAAACCTGGAGTCGGGTCCAGGAGTCGATCCAGCCATTGGCCCAGGACCTCGTGCGTCAAATCAGTGCGCTCAGCGACTCCCCGGGATTCCAGCGAATTGCGAGCGACCTGGCCGCACAGATGACCAGCCTGGACGAGATGCCGGGGCTGACGGCGCTCGCAAGTGACATGCGTGCCGCTCTTGCTGCCGCGGCGGGACAGGACACCGCAGCGGAGCCCACCCATGATGCTCTTGCCTATATCTCCCCTCGGCGCCTCTTGCCGCTTGGCGAAGAGCGGATCGACTCTCCCGATGTTCTAGCCGCCAGCAACAAGAGGCGTGACTGACGTACTCCTCCGTATAGAGGGCCGCCTACGCGGCAGTTGAATCCAACACCTCGGATACCGCAGACGCCTCTGCGGTGAGCATTGAGCACGCAGCCATCGATAGCGAGCAGGCCCGAGAAACGCACGACTGAGCAGACGGATTGGATGGATCAGTCTCGGCGTCAGCGTGCTTGCTCTCGTCGTTGCAGTGCTTGCGATCACTCTTCCGTAGGCCGGGGTGGGGCCGACCTCCTCTGACCCGTCGTCTACGAGATCCCGAATTCCTCGTGGTCTCGTCCCGTTGACGAGTCTGCCCCTCAATCCGTCAATCAGGTCAGGGCACACCACTGCAACGCATTCAATGGGAGAACGTTGGGCGGGCATATCGGGCGAATGACCGAGCGTCCCATCTCCGTTGGGAGCAGCTACGAGCCTCCGCCCACCTCTTCCAGATCGAGCCCGACCCTTGGCGCTCTGACACGCCCAAGTATTCTCGGCTTGTGCCGAAGCAACTGACTGCGATCCAGGTATTCACGCGAGTCCGGGGGGTCTGGATGATGAGCGGCGACTCTTTCGGCAGCTCTTGCTCGACTACAACGAAGATGACGCCCATGCTCGGGGCTTCACGTTCATTCCTGTTGGCTGGGAGTACACCCTCGCAGGGGTCGGACAGCCTCAGGAGCTAATCAACCTGGAACTCGAAGAGTGCGACTATCTCGTCTTGGTCCTGTGGGACCGGTGGGGCAGCCCTCCCGACAAGGACGGGTCGGGGAAGTTCACGTCGGGCACTGAAGCTGAATACACGTTTGGCACGAGAGCTTCTCGCACATCCGGACCGAGACATGAAGAACATTCTGGTGCTCTTCAAGACGGTTGAGTCGCGACAGCTCAGCGACCCGGGCGCCGAGCTTGCCAAGGTGCTTGACTTCAAGCGTGAGCTGGAAGCCAGCAAGGAGCTTCTGTTTGCACAATTCGACACGGAACAGGACTTCGAGCGAGCCATCCGTCGTCACCTGCTCGGCTGGATGCACGACCGTGCACCAAAGACTGTGAAGTCAGCGCCTCTGATCCCAACGCTTGATCCTGACACCGCCCTCGCAGCGGAGACAGATGAGGCCGAGCGTCTCCGTCACGCTGAGAAGCTGAACAGCGACGGTCGGCCTTCGGAAGCCGAGGCACTCTTCAGCCACGCGATCGTTACGGGCGATCCTTCGCCAACTGCTCTACGCAGTTCCGCGCAATTCCTGAGCGACGCGGCCGTTTGGACTACTCGGCAAGAGTCTCCGTTCGTCTCCTGGAGATGGGCGAGAGTCTCCGCGACCAACGCGCAGTAGCTGAGGCACACATCAATCTCGGGATCCTTGAACGGAAGCGGGGCAATCTCATCGAGTCAAGACGGCATCTTGAGTTGGCAGTCGAGGTGCTTGATGGCCTGGCTCCGCTTGAGGGTGGCACCGCATCCGAGTGATCGACTGCCGTATGTCTACGACAACCTGGGCCACACGCTCCGCCGCCTTGGCGAACAAGACGAAGCGCTGCAGGCGCACCAACAGGCGCTCGCCGTGCGTGAGGAGCTGGGCGACTCCGTTGACCTCGGCCACACGTACAACAACCTGGGTGCTCTCTTCCGCAGATACGGACATCTTCAGGAAGCCGAGGAACATCTGCGCACAGCGATCAAGCATCTCGCTGCGGAAAGCGATAGCTCTGGACTGGCAAGTGCATACTCGAATCTGGGTTGACCTACGAGAGCCTTAACGAACATGCGGCAGCAGAGCAGGCCTTCACCCAGTCCTTCGAGATCAACGAGCGGTTGGAGAGCTCCGACGGGCTAGGGATGAACTACGCACAGTTGGCTCGGGTCCAGCTCCGGCACGGCGAGCTTAAAGGGCACTTGACTACGCCGAGCGCTGTCTGTCTGTCGGGCAAGCAAGTGGTAATACCGAGGGGATAGCTACGGGACTGCAGCACCTCTCGAAGGTGGAACTGGCCTAGGGGAGCCGGATAAGGCGCACAGCGACATCCAACTGGCGATCGAGTTGTTCGAGAGCATCAACAACTCCTTAGGAATCGCTGGTTCGCTGGCAGACGAAGGACGAATTATTCCTCGCGCAAGATGAAGTGCCGCAAGCGCTGCGGGTTTTGGAACGAGCACGGGCGCTAGCCATCGAGCAACACGAGGTGCCTCTGCAAGCTGAGATCTCCAAGCTGGAGGAGCAGATTCGCTGACGTGGTGCTCCCTACCGCTGGTGATGGGTCGGGTTCGGTCGGGATTCCCAACTGGACGCAGAACGAGAACGCTCTTGTCGAGCGGGGTTCTTAAGTACTAACACTTGAGGGCAGACGGCCGCCATGACACGGTAGAGGTCCCGGGTTCGAGTCCCGTCGTGCCCACCCTGTAAGCCCTGGTGAGGAGCAATCCGACCGGGGCTTCGTCGCGTAAGGGGCTGAGACATCGGACTTTCGGGCAGCGTCCGTCGATGGCGAAGCGCACGTCGCAGCTCCAGCAGACTCGGAGAGCGAATTGCGCTTGTCGTGTCCGAATCCGAATCGGGGGTGACGGCTGGCGCTCGGTGAGCAAGACTTCCATCGTGGCCGGACTCCGATCCTCAAACGACCTGGTCGGACGTCTCGATGAGCAGACGGTGCTGGCCCAGTGGCTCCGCGAGTCGATCGGCGGTGCACCGCGAGTCGTCATCGTGCGCGGTGAGCCAGGCATGGGCAAAACGAAACTGCTTCGTTGGTTGCTCGATGAGGCGCGGCTCGGCCGGATCACTGACATCGTGGGGCGCGGCGGTGGAAAGCGTCGATGTCCCGATGCTGGCCGCGGCGTCGCTGATGGCGTCGATCCCTGGCGGCACGGAGGCACTCGTGCCCGACGACAGCACGCTGGGCCCGTCGGGGCGGGTCGGAATCGCAGATTCTCACACGGGCGGTCAATGCGGTCGTTCGAGCGGGCGAGCGTGGATCGGTCGTGCTGGTGATCGACGACTTGCAGTGGGCCGACGAGGCAACGCTTGCGTTGGTGCAGCATCTTGCGGTGGTCATCGGGACCTCGGCGAAGCCGCTCTCATTGCTCCTCGCCGTGACGGTGCGGGCAGGCGACGGAGTGGAGCCGGGCCGAAGGGCAGCCCATCGGCTGGCACGCGAGCCGTTGTCTCGGAGCGTGCACGTCGGCCCGCTCGACGAGGTCGAGGTTCGGGAGCTCTGTCGCGGACCTGACGGGGCAGTACCCGTCACGGACCGAACTCCGCACGCTGATCGACACCACGGGCGGATCACCGCTCTCATCCGGGCTCGCTGAGTTCGTCGCCGAGTTCGCGGGTCGCGGCCGACGCGAGCGATGCTGGGCTCGACCTGCTCGAGGGCAGGTTACTCGCTGCTGCCTCGGACCACGAAGCGCGCGGTCGACATGCTCGCTGTGCTCGGGGGTCGGGTCGCGTTCGCGCACTCGAGTCGTTGCTCGGCTCGAGCATCGGCAGGTTCTTGCTCCTGCAGCCGACGCCGAGCTCATCGTGTTCGACGGTGGATGCTGGCGTTCGAACACTCGCTCTACCGACATGCAGTCCTCCAGTCGATCGGCGTGGATCGCGCGGCCGCCGTGACGGTCGACATCGCGGAGCGGTGGCGGCCGAGCCGCTGCGGTCGATGCTCCTCCGGGTGCGTGGCAGCGCAACTGCGGTTGGTGCCTGATGCTGCGCCGGCGATGTGGTCGCCACGATCAATTGGAGTGCTGGCGTCGACGCCCACGGTGCGGGTGCCTGGGGCTTGGCTGCTGACCACTTCGAGGCGGCACTGCTGGCCGACGAGCGTGCCGAGATGCACCTGGACCGACCGCCCCATCGGTGGTACGTGGCTGGTGAAGCAGCATTTCGTGACCACAACCTGCGCTGTGTTGATCATCTCGGGCGGGCGCTCGATCTCGCCGACTCAGCCGCGGATGTCGAGAGTCGTCGCCGACGTCGACGATCCTGCGGGCACGCGGGCTGCTCACGCTCGGGAACGGAGCACTGACCGCCCACGACGAAGCGGAACTGATCGCGCTCGCCGGCGATCCCGACGCACGACTCGATCGCTGGCGGTCGGCGCCTCCTGGCAATGGCCGCGGAGTGCCGGTTCGCCACCTTCGATGTCGAGGGAGGGGAGAAGTTGGCAGCGCAGGGCGCGGGCGGCTGGCCCCGCTCTCGGGAGATCCGCTCAGCACGTGGGCGGTCGAGATCGGCGAAGGTCTCCAGCACGCGGCCGGGTTGCGGCTCGACGAAGCGGCGGCCTGCTTCCAGCGCGCCGTTCAGACCAGCGCGGTCGCCGAGTCGGCCTGGCACGAGGCGTCGAGCCAGCACCGGGTCGCAATGATCGATCTCATGAGAGGTCGTCTCGATCAGGCTGATCGAGGCGTCGCCGATGGGATGGAGGTGGCTCGTTCGTGCCACCACTGGGCCGAGTGCAGCTTCGGTGGAGGTCTGCGAACGATTGCGCTCGCCGTGAGGGGCGACCCGGGTCGAAGCCGAGGCCGAGGCCGCCGCTGCGATGTTCCGGAGGACGTCGTATGCGTTCAGCCCCGGGTTGCTCTACCCGGCCCTGGCCTATGGCCGGGCAATCCGTGGCGACATCGAAGGCGCCCGCGATGCTCTCGGGCAGCTCGAGTCGGTCGGTCAGCGCCGCCGGCTCGCATCGCCGCGCCCTCTCCCGATTCGATCGGCTGTTCGCCGGTTCGATGGACGTGCAGCCGCGCCGTTCGAGATCGGCGTATCGGACGCCGGACATGTCGACGCTGGCCGCACTCGGTTCGGCGGCCGACGAAGCGGTCGACTTCGGCGATCGAGATGGCGCCAAGGCGCTCGCCCCGCAGATCGATCACGTGCTCGCCGCTGGGGTGTCGATCTCGCCGGGGTGGCCGCACTACTTCCCGCGGATACGCGCCGAGGTCGCCGTCGCAGCAGGCGACTCAGATTCCCGAGACCACCTCGATGAGGCGATGGCGCACGCCAGCCGCGAAGGACTCGAGTTCGAGCTGATCCTGCTGGAGCTACTCGCCAGCCGAGTGGTCGACGATCGTGTTGCGGCGGCTGAGCACGCTGCTAGCGCGCTCCGGCGAGCAGACGAGACAGGGATGCTCGCCGGCGTGGTGATCAGCCAGGAGCGGCTGCATCAGCTCGGATCCGATCCGGGTCGTCCGATCGCACGGGCGGTGCTGACCACCGACATCGTGTCGAGCACGGACCTGACGAGAACACTCGGCGACGAGACGTGGCTCGAGGTGCTCAACGAGCACGATGATCTCGTGATGTCGACGGTCCGCCGCCACGGTGGAGTGATCTTCAAGCACACCGGTGATGGGATGTTCGCCTGGTTCGCCACCCCCGCCGACGCGGTGAGAGCGACCGAGGTGCTACTCGGCGAGTTCGAGCATGGCCGCCTGTACGGCGGTCGTGTGCCGATGCGAATTCGTGCCGGGCTTGCCCTGGGGTCGCCCCTCAGCCGAGAAGATGGCGACCTCTTCGGGATGACGGTCATCGAGGCGGCGCGGTCCTGTGCAGCGCGGCCCGCGACGGTACGGGGTTGGCATCGGCAGCGGTGGCAACGTCAGCCGAACGCCCGCTGGCTGCCTTCGGCCGGCTCGATCTGAAGGGGTTCGACGCTGCGGTCGAGACCTTCGTGGTCGAACCGGTCGGCGAGTGATTCCAGATGTGGCACACTCGCGGTCGGGGTCGCAGCTGGTTCTACATTCGGACCCCGCTTGACTGACTGGGGGTCAGCATGCCACCGATGCCGTACTACCTCGAGAAGGGGCCGATGTTCTCGGTGGTCGAGGACTACCTGAATGCGGACACCGCCCGCGCCGTCGACACGTTGCGCGAGTTGCGCAAGGAGAGCGACGACCCGACGTACGTCGAACTCTGGGAGCTCGACGCATTCGGCTCGACCCAATCTCTTCGCCAAGCCGCCGCCGTCGTATGCGGAGGACTTCCGGGACAAGTGGCTCGGGATGGGTCCCGACCCATCGGCGATGATGTGGGACAACTACAGCGGTGACGTCAACGGCATCACCCGGCTGACCATCCGAACGGCGCTGGAGGTCGCGGTCCTCGGGGTCGGGAAGAACGAGCCGGTTCCCGACACGCCGCCGAGGCACTGGACGATCGATCTGTTCTGGAAGTGCGGGCAGAACTGGTTCGAGGGATGGGTCACCCATCGCCGGATGGACGCGGGACCGCCCGGCGGGAGTACCACCGCCCCGGGATGGGGCATGTCGTGGTGGTTCGCGACCCCGACGGAGGGCAGCACGGTGCTCGATCGACCTGCTGATCACGCGTGCTGGTCAAGGTCGCTCCCGACTTCGAGGTGGACCCGACAAGCCTGGTCATCAACGGCGTCGAGCGCCAAGCCGGGTCGATGGTGATCACCCATCGTCACAACGAGGCCCAACCATCGTGGGCGGTCGAGGTGATACCGGTCGGACAGACGTTCGAAGTTCGGCTCAACCCTGCTGACTACGTCGGCCAGGAGGGCCTCGTCACTGTTGCGCCGTCCGAACCCGATGGCGGTGTGCTCGCCACACCTCGACCGTATGTCGCGCCCTGAGGAGGACCTGATGCCCTACAACAACGACATCTTCGATGAGGTCGTCCAAGCCGACGTCGACGAGGTTGCGCCCGGCATGGTCGATGCGATCCGCGCTTCGCTCGGAGAACAATTTGACGTCGGCGAGCTCACCGTGCGAACCGTCCTCGTTGCCGATGGCGGGTTCACCACGATCCGATGGTCGGTCGATTGCCTCGACTCGGTGCTGGAAGACCGCCGCCGAACCAATCGTGCGCTGACCGTGCACGGAATGTCACTCGTAGGTGGCCGCTCGGAGGAACAACTCGTCACCCACTACATCGACTGGGCTGGCGCGATGGCGCAGCTCGGCATGACCACCAGTCGCCCGAGCGCGGTCGACCCGCCGTCATCATCATCGTGATCCACGGCTGGCCCGAAGCTGGCCCTGGAGAGCTGCGACAACCGGAATCCCACCGGTCGCCGTAGTCCACGGTCTACCGGTCGCGCCGGCAACCGGCAAGACTCTGCTGATGTCGACGCGCCCAGGCCGCACCGGTACAGATCTCGAACGGTCCGTGCGGGCGATCGCAACCGAGGAGGCGCTGTCGGGTGTCGTCCGCCTCGACCTCGACGGCGAGATCGCCGCCGAGGTGGCGTTCGGACAATCGCACCGCAGTCTCGGCATCGAGATGACGACCAGCGCGCAACTCGCGATCGCCAGCGGCAACAAGGCATTCACCGCGTTGGTGGTGATGAGCCTCGTCGAACAAGGCGACCTCGCCCTCGACTCACCCGTGCGCTCGATCCTCGGTGACGACCTCCCGCTCGTCGATGATCGCGTCACCGTCGAGCACCTCCTCGCACACCGGTCCGGCATCGGCGACTACCTCGACGAGGACGCAGTCGAGGATCCGGACGCCTACCTCATGCCCGTCCCCGTCCACGAACTCGTCACCACCGACGACTACATCCCCATCCTCGACGGGCATCCGGCCAAGTTCGCGCCGGGCGAGCGGTTCGCATACTGCAACAGCGGCTACGTGATCCTCGCCCTGATCACCGAACGCGTCTCCGGACGGTCCTTCCACGACCTCGTCGACGAACGAGTCTGCAAGCCGGCCGGCATGACCGACACTGCGTTCCTGCGCTCCGACTCGCTACCTGGCCGAGCAGCGCTCGGCTATCTCGACGACCACGGATTGACGACGAACATCTTCCACCTGCCCGTCCGCGGCAGCGGCGACGGCGGCATCTACACAACCGCTGCCGACATCCACGCCTTCTGGGAAGCGCTCATGGCAGGACGGATCGTCTCACCCGAAACGGTGACCGACATGACGCACCCGCGCAGCGACCCCACGGACGGGCTGCGCTACGGGCTCGGGTTCTGGCTCGGACCGGACGACGCAGTGTCCATCCACGGATTCGACACCGGTGTCGGGTTCGTTTCCGTTCACGATCCGAGCCGGCACCTGACGTTCAGCGTGCTGTCCAACAAGACTCGAGGCGCATGGCCGTGCAGTCAGCGCATCTTGAGTAGCTCTGACCGGAGCCCACCTACGTCCTCGGTAACGGTGTAGTCGACCGAGCCGACCGCGCCGTCGATGGTGTAGTTCGAGACGGTAGGAGCCGTCCCCGAGGTCCTCGAATCCGGTGATGGTTGCGCCGGCCAGCGGCTCGCCTGCCGGTCGGAACGCGGGGGTCACTGGTTGTGGTTCGACTTGGTCGGAGACCTCGACGACGCCGACCAGGCCACCGTTGATGTACGGGTAGGTGGTGGTGCCGTGGTAGTGGTACACGCCGTCGGGTCCGGTGTGACCGTTGTACTCGTCGAGCGGTTCGAGCGGGCTGCCGTCGGGCTCGGTCGAGCCGTAGATCGCGAACCCATCGAGTGCGTAGGCGATCGGATTCGCCGATCCGACCATCTCTTGGAGGTGCAGTGGTGCTGCGTGGTAGTGATAGTCGTCGGCGCGACCGCAGTGACCGCCGAACTCGTCGAGTTCACCGACGAGGAACGCATCGTCGCCACGGTTGTTGAGCGCGTTGAAGATCGGGATCCCGTTCACCGCGAGCGCGATCGCTCCGCGGAACAGCCCCGTGCGCGCCGAGACGGGTTCGGCTGGCGAGTCGAGGTGTGACCGGGAACTGCCAGGCGTTGGCTCCGGTGTAGTCCTGGGCGACCGGGACCTGCTGCTGCCAACTGGTGATCCCGACCATCATCTGGTGCATCGGGATGCCGTTGCACTCGACCATCCACACGTCCCCGCTCGTGAAGGCGGTCACCGTGTCGGCGAACGCGTCGAAACCGGCGAGCACGTCGGCGGACGTTGTTCCCGACACCGAGTCAGCGGTGGCCTCGGTCATGTCGTTCGTCGCGGTTCCGTTCGCCGTCGGCGCTGACGCGTCGGCCGCGGAGTCTGCGTCGGTCGAGTCCGAAGTGTTCGACCCGCAGGCGGCGAGGAGGAGGGCGCCGATGCCGAGCGCTCCCGAACGCAGCGCCGCGCGTCTGTCGACCACCGCACCGTTCTGGGGATGGCTGGGTCCGTGCTGGCGGGGTTGATGAGGATGAATGTGGTCGTGGCCCATGGCTGCTCTCGATCGCTCAGCTCTCATGAGATCGTGGTCCTGAGGAGGACGGTGTTGTCGACTTCGAGATCGGTGCCCCAGATCAGTTGTGCCGACGGGTCCCACGTGATCTCGTCGTAGCCATCCTTGGGACCGACGTCGGTGGCGCTCCAGACGGTGGCGTTCGTCCAGTCGCTGTCGTCGAAGTCGGCTGATGCCCAGTCGGCGGGTGTCTCGACGATCAGGAACTCACACGTCGCGTCGGGATCGGCGTCGTGTTCGCAGTCGGTGTTGAGTGGCGCCTGATGAACGACCAGCGCTTTCCAGTCCGAGTCGGTGCCGGCCACGACCTCGCCGGTCGACACGTCGGTGACCTGGGCAATGATGCCGCCATCGCCCATCTGCTGGTTCGACTCACCGATGTACTCGATGCCGGAATCGGTCTCCTTGAAGTCCTTTGCTTCGATGGCGATCGTGAACGGGTACGTCGCTTCGAAGGTGAACACCTCGGCGTTGAACGACCGCTCGGTGGTGATGGAGACCGAGTCCTCGCCGATCGAGCTCACCGTCGACGTACACCGCCATCCAGTTGTCGGCCCAGACCTCGACGCTGAACGTCGACACAGCCGCAGGATCTGCGGGTTCAGAAGTGTCGGCCGAAACCGGATCCTCGTCGGCCGACCCGAGGTCGGCTGCGACGGTCGTCTGTGCAGTGGCGACAGTGGTCGCGACCTCGTCAGCAATGGTGTCGGCCACGTTGTCGGACGACGTACCGCAGGCGGTCACCAGCCCGACGAACGCGAACGGGAGGAGCGCCACCCGCCAGGCAGCATGGTTTCGCAGATGTGTCATGACGACAGTCTCGACGGGCATCCTGTGGGTGCACTGTGTGTTCGTTGAGAATTCGGCGTATCGTCCGTGATCGCTTTGGCGGCGCGGAGCTACGAGGGGGGGGAATCGCCCACGACCAGCCCGATCGGGGTGTCTACGGATTGAGGAACGCTTCGAGGCCCGATCGTGGGACCGCCACGATATTTGCGAAGGCGACGGCGAGCTGCGCATCGGACATCGGGGGCTCGTCTCCGAGCAGGACAAGCCCAGCGTCGTAGATCACGTGGATCCATCGCTCGTGGCTTCGAACGTCACGGTGTCCTCGGCCCGAAAGTCAGCGTGCGTGCCGACCATGGTGAAGCTGTTGGTCGCATCGACGGCGGTCAGCTCGTAGACCACGGTGGTCGGCTCGCCGTCGAAGCCCGTCACGGCGACTTCGTAGCGCGCCCCGGCCGACCCGGGATTGCCATCGACCAGGCGTGAACTCCGAATGCCCCGATCCCATTCGCTGACCCGCAGGAGGTCGATCACCTGGGCGAAGGCCGCCTCGGGCGACAGAGTGGAGTCGATTGCGAATGTCTTGGTGGCCATTGGGCCGAGTCTTCCAGACGGTCGCTCGATGATCGGCTCGGAGGGCCACGGACCCGTGGACCGCTGACCTACGATCGCGGTTCGCGATCATCCCGCCACCCCCATGTCCGAGTCTCAACACCAGTCCGGTGCTGCGTGCACCAGCTCGGCTTCGTACGTGGTCGGGCTCGACAACGGCGGCACGGCGAACAAGTTCACGGTCATGGATCGCGACGGGCGCTTCCTGATCGATCGTCTGGTCGAGTTGCCGAGTCGTGTCACCGAGGGGCCGTCAGCTGCGATCAGCGCGCTCCGCGACGCCTTCGAGGCCGCGATCGAGATGGCGGGCATCGAACGTCGCGAGGTGCTCGGGGTGGGCTTCGACACGCCGGGGCCGGCGACGGCGCAGGGCGTGATCTCGTCGTGCGGCGGCACCAACTTCGCCCACGACGACTGGAAGGGGTTCGACTTCCGTGCCGCACTCGAGGTCGAACTCGGCCTGCCGGTCGTCTACAACAACGACGCCAACGCAGCGGCGCTCTACGCCCACCACGAGCACTTCGGGGCGGTCGGGGAGAACGATCGTCGATCTCGGCGATCGTCGGGACCGGCCTCGGCGGTGGAGTGATCGAAGGTGGTCGGACCGTCAAGGGCGCTGCGGGGATGGCGGGCGAGCTGGGACACGTGCACATCCCGATGGACGGCCTGCTCGACGACGGGCAACCGACGCCGAGGTGCAACTGCGGTTTCGTCGGCGATGCAGAGAGCGTTGCGTCGCTCACCGGCATCCGGAACAATCTTCTGCCCTACTGGTTGACCCGATTCCCCGACCACGAGCTCGCGGCAGTCGAACCACTCGAGGCCGCCAAGCAGGTCCGAGGGTTCGGCGAGCGGGGCGACGAGATGGCGCTCCACATCTTCGAGCAGCAGGCGATGGCACTCGGTCGTCTGTTCACGATCGCCGCCAACTTCACCGACCCCGACCTGTACCTGCTCGGCGGCGGCGTGATCGAGGCCGAACCATGGTTTCGCGACTGGTTTCTCGAACGGGTCGAGGCGCACACGTTGTTGCGCGACGAGCAGCGTGAGGTCGCGTCGTTCGCTCTCGTGACCGATCTCGACATGGCCGGCGCCCGCGGATCGGCCATCGCTGCCTCGAGCCTTTTGGTTCATCGCTGACCCGACGAACTCCTGCCCGGAGGCGCCGCCCGCTCGTCGAGCTCGTGGTCAGAAGTCGTAGAGCGTGGCAGGATTGTCGACCAGCACCCGTCGACGGAGCTCATCGGTCGGCAACCAACGATCGCGCAGTGCAACCAATTCGGCCGCAGTCGGTGGGTCCGCTTGTCCGGGATGCGGCCAGTTGCTTGCCCACACCAGTCGGTCCGGAGCCCGGGCGGTGAGCGCGTCGACGAGCCGGGTGACGTCGTCGAAGCCTGGAGGACCCGTCTCGGACGATTCGTAGGGGGCCGACAGCTTCACGGTCGCCCCATGATCGATCAGGGTCAGCAGCGCAGCGAATGCGGATGCGTCCGGCTCGACCGTCGGCATGAATCGGCCGACATGGTCCACCACGAGGCCGACCGGAAGACGGAGCAGGCGATCGAGTCGGTCGGGGAGTTCGCGACCGTCCAGCTGGAGTTGGATGTGCCATCCGAACGGCGCGATGTTGGCGGCGACCGCCTCGAGCATCTCCCACGGGACCGCGCCGCCGGCGAGCATGTGAAATCGCGCTCCGCGCACGCCGAGATCCGTGAGTCGTGCAAGATCGTCCGGCTGTGCCCTCGGGTCGACCACCATCACACCGCGAGCCGCGTCGCCGAACGTCGCCATGGCATCGAGTTGGCAGCGGTTGTCGAGGCCGTAGGTGGTGGGCTGGACGACGACGATGCGCTCGGTGCCCAGCGCGGCCTGCGCGGTGCGGTAGTCGGCGGGTGTCGCATCCGACGGACGCAGCGTCGACGCCGGCGCCACGGGGTATCGGTGGTCGTAGAAGTGGATGTGGGTGTCGCACGCGGACTGCATCAGCGGCGAGTTCGGTCCCACAGGGCGTGCAGCCGCGTGGCGTGTTCGGCGTTCAACGATCTCGGCGGGATGTTGCCGGCGACGATCGCTTCGACCTGCTCGACGCTGCTGGCCGCCTGGGCGTCGGCATTCTCCGGGGTGAGACCACCGAGGTGTGGGGTGGCGACGACACCTGGAAGCTGCTGCCAACTCGGGGGAGGGCCGTTGATCGGCGGCGCGGCCGACATCGAGCCCGAGCCCGCCCAGGTGGCCGGAGCGGAGCGCGTCGGCGACGGCGGACTCGTCGAGCAGCTCGCCCCGGCTCACGTTGATCAGCAGGGTCCCGCGTTGCATCGCCGCGAGCTCCGGCGCCCCGATGAGGTTCTCCGTCTCCGCCGATCCCGGCGCGAGCGGGAACACGGCGTCGGCGGAGCGCAGCAATTCGTCGAATCCGACGAAGTCTCACACCCTCGACCCCGGGGTCGGCCACGAACGGGTCGTGAACGAGCACCTGCATGCCGACGGCGACGAGCAGTGCTGCCAGGTGGGAGCCGACCGATCCGAAACCGATGATGCCGGCCGTCCGGCCCTGCAGTTGTCGCCCGGGACGCTGTGCCGGTGTTCGGCCGGCGGCGAATTCGGCCGACGAGATGGTGATGTTGCGTGCCACATCGAGCAACAGGCCCAGCGCCAACTCCGCCGTCGAGGCCACGAACGTCTTGTCGGCCCGGGCGACCAGGACACCGTTCGCCGAAGCGGCGTCGACGTCGATCGTGGATGTGTCGACCGCACATCGCAAGAAGGCGACCAGGCTCGGCACTCGCTCGAACAGGGCCGCTTCGCCCGGTGTCGATCGGTGCGCGACGATGACGTCGCAACCCTGTGCGGCATCGATCAGCTCCGCCGTCGACAGGTCGTGATCGAACGGGTTCTGCACGACGTCGGCGATCCGGGTGAGCAACGGAAGCGCACGTCCGTAGTACGCGTCGCGGTCCTCCGGATTGTGGGTGAGGAACACTCGCACGCGATCGACGCTAGTACTCGGTCAGCGAGACGCCCGGTCGATCCGAGGCCCACTGTGGGCACTCTGCAGCCAACAGCACCCGCACGACGGCTTCGCCCGTGTCGGGTTCGTCGTCGTGGATCCGCTGACTCGCGTTGGTGGCATCAGGGGCAGCCAATCACCCAGCGGGTATGTGACGTCGGCGTCGACACCACCGGTGTCGTGCTCCGAGAGATGATCATCTTCACCGGTTCCTCGTACTGCTCGGACGAGGACATGTCGCCGACGGCGAACACGGTCACCTCCAGGTCGACATCGTCGAATTGCCCCGTGGCCCCATCGGAGAGATCGACCTGGCCTTGCGCACCGAACGTGGCGCACGTCGCCGTGGCGGCGGTGTCCTCGACGTTCGCTTCGAATCCGAACGCACCGTCCTGGCAGCCGCCGCTCATCCGGAAGGCGAGGTTCTCGTCGATGGAGGAGTACTGCTCGTCGGCGGCCCCGGACAGCAGGAAGGTGCCCTCGATCAGTTCGCCGAACCCAGGCTCGGTGTTGGCGTCCGAGTCGTCGGTTGTGGCCTCAAGCGCGCATCGTCGCCGGGCGTGCCACGCCCGGCGCTCGCGAGCGCCACCGTGGACCCCGGATAGCGCATCGCCTCAGCGCGGCGCCGACTGTTCCTGACCGAGGGTCGTGGCGCCGAGATCGGTGAGTACCTCGACGCGAACGACCCAGATGGTCGGACACCAACGTGGTGTTTCGTTGGCCCGGCGAGGTCGGAAACGACTGACTCGAACGACGACGCCGGAACCTGATACGGGCGGATCTGTGCTGATGGACGGACCAGAACCATGCGGGTCCACGCATCATCATGGTTCGGCAGGTTCACATCTGAGCGAGTCGGGGCTGCTGGCGGCGGTCGGAAGCGACCCATCACTGTACGTTTGGTTTCCGAGTGCCAAAACCATGACACGGTAGAGGTCCCGGGGTTCGAGTCCCGTCGTGCCCGCCCTGTAAGCCCTGGTGAGGAGTAATCCGAACGGGGCTTCGTCGCGTTTTTGGCTTCGGCGTCGGACTTCCAAGAAACTGTTGCGTGTCGGCTTGGCCAACGGGTAGCTCGCAACGCGACCACCGCGTGTGTTCGGCGGCGAGTTGCCGGGGGGATTATCGGGTGCGCGATATGGGCCGAAGTGCGGCGCGGTCTCCCTGAGCAGCTCACGGAGCAAGTCGCTCATGACATGCGCGGCCCAACTTGCCGCGTGTCGACCGAACGCTCGGATTCGGTGTCTCCTTGTGTCACCCGCTCGGGCCGCTCAGACGTCTGTTCCTATAGGCGCCATGTCGCGGTGCGAACCGTTGCTGGCGCTTACCGGTTCACGGAGCGGACACAGTTGAGTCTTGGCTACGGCTTCAACAACGTTGAGTATCCTACCAGCCGCCCCGGCTTTATCGACTACCAGTCCCACAGCGGCTCGCTTTCGCTGGCTCATGTGCTGAACGAAGTCGCGACGCTAACGGCGACATTGGGACATAACTCAACCAAGAGCGAAACCGACACCGAATCCGGGCTCACTTATCTGCAGGGCGGAGCAGACTGGCAATTCAGCGAGAACTACTCGACTTCTTTTTCAGCGGGCGCTCGCCGCTCCACCAACCGCTTCAAGCAGCCGGTATTCATTTTCATAAACGGTCAGGCCATACCACTACCGATCACCACCGACGAGGAAACTTCGAGCTGGGGCGGAATCTTCAATGCCAGCCTGACCCGTCAGTTTGAACGCGAGCAAGACCAACGG
>CAWKLM010000046.1:0-5979 GCA_963850475.1 Ilumatobacteraceae bacterium
TCACGACCTGACCCCGACCCACCCATACGCCGCAACAGAGCGCTGTTGTTCTCCTGTTAGGGGTCGTTGGTCTACCTTGAGGCCATGTTCCGAAGGGTCTCGCTCCTCGCTACCGCATTCACCCTGACAGCGTCGACGTTCGTTGCGGTGTCGGTAGCGCCCTCAGTTCCAGGCGTGCCAGCACCTGGGCGCGCGGCAGCACTCAACTTCGTCAACATCTTGTTCGACCGCCCCGGAAACACCCCGACGTTCGGCCCGAACGAACTCGTCGAGATCGCGGCCGGCAACATCAACTACATCGGCGGAGACGTCGAGATCACCGAGACCGTCGACATCGGTGGCGTTCCCACCCAGGTGAAGCGTCGCGTCGGAGCCTGCACCGCCAATGCTGCGGGGACCGGGGAGCGTCAGCATCCCGGGGTCGACGACTACCTCCAGCCGTTCGCCGACATCTACATCATTCCCTCCGGACAGGATCCGAGGAACAACGAGAAGATCGTCGACCGCAACGGTGCGCCGAACACCGTGTTCGGCGGCCTCGGCGGCAGTTTCCTGTACGAACCGCTCGGGCTGACGTTCCCAGCCGGCAAGATCAGCGCCGGCGTGTACGGCATCGTCGTGGATGAGTGCCAGAACGGCTACTTCGACACCGGCGAGGATTCATACATCGACGACGCATTCTTCGTCGACCTCGACCAAGACGTGCCTCCGCTGTCGCCAGCCGCGACGCAGTTCCTCAACCTGAAGGAGAAGGCGCGTCGGCTCAACACTCAGATCTGGTCGCTCGAACAGCTGATCAAGCTCAAGGAGGTCATCGCCAAGGCCAAAGAGGTACAAGGCATTGCGCAAGCGGCGATCAGCGTCGAGGGATTCGCAGTCTTCGCCATCAACCAGGCGGTCGGATACGTCACTGCGAACAGCCCCTACAACATGGCCAAGGCGCGTGCCGAGACCGCCATCAAGACGGCGATCACCCAACACCGCACTCGGATCCGCCGCCTCGCCGCCGACCCACCACAGACCGACTTCCAACGGCCGGCGACGCCGACGACGGCGAACGCCACCTCCGAACACTCCGACGACCCGATCGAGGAGGCGTTTGCGTTGTACGTCGCAAATCACGATGCGCTCTCGGGGGTGTCGGGCGCGCTCCTCGACGCCGTCGAGCGCTACCAGGGCGCCGACCAGGCCGGAGACGCTCAGTGGGCCCTGCGCCATGCTCGAACGATCACCGAACTGGTGGCGCTGTACCAGCAGCTGCAGCCCGGCTTCGATGACGCGCAGGCCGCCGTGAGCACGGCGCTGGGTCCGTTCGTCCCCGGCTCACCCGACTACGTCCTCGCCGATCGCATCTACTTCATCCGCAGCGTGGAGCGCGCCAACGCCGCAATCGAGAACCTCGACTCAGAGGGCTTCGCCGTTCCCGACATCGAGCTCCAACACGAAGTCCTCAACTCCGGTACCGATCCTGACTTCGCCGCCGCGCGTCGAGAAGACTGGCAACAGGCACAGTTCTGGACCGACCTTCCCGACGAGGCCACCGAGTGGATCGAGGTGCTCGACGGGGTCGGAACGGCTGTCGACGAGTTTGCCGGCGCTGTCGACGGGTTCGACGATCTCGCGACGACGCTGATCCCACCGCTCGAGGCAGAGGTCGCCGACACCGACCTCGATCCAGAGCTCGCGTTCACCGTCACGGGCGCCCCACAGTCGGCAGCCACCGTGACGCTGTCGATCGACAATCCCGACGACGACCACGAGTACCTGTGGGACCTCGACGGCGACGGCACCTCTGGCGACGCAACCGGAGCGGTCGTCGATATGACGATTCCGGGCGACACCATCGTGGGAGCACCATTGCTCGTCTCCGTCGAGGCCACGGGGGACTCTGCCGAACACGACACGGCGACCGGCCTCGTCATCGTTGCCGCCGGCGGAAACGTCGCACCGACCATCGACACCGCGACCGTCGACGGCGCCGCCCCGAGTCTGACCGAGGTTCCCCCAGGGGCGAGCGTCGACATCGTCGTCACCGCAAGCGACGGCGACGGTGACTCCTTGACCTACGAGTGGCTCGTCAACGGCCAGGTCGAGGCCGGCGAGGACACTGCGTCGTTCACGCTCGACACCGACGCCGGAGCACTCGGCACCTACTTCGTCGAAGCAATCGTGTCGGACGGTCAGGCCGAGACTCGGCGAGCGTTCTTCGTGTGGACGGTGACCGAGGACCTGGACGCCGACCGGTTCTTCGCAGCGCCAGGACCGGACTGTCTGGACGACCCGGCGTTGGAGCCGGGCCCGCCCTATGCGTTCTTCATCAACCCGCGAGGTACCGAGAGCACCAATCTGTTCGATGACGACTGCAACGGCATCGTCGACGACGTCGCTGCGGGGAGCGCGTTCTTCCAGATCCGCAGCCCATTCTCGAACGACCCAGTCCTCGCGAGCGCGGCATCGGAAGGCACCACCCTTCGCCTGACCCCCGATTGGATCCACCCGAACAACAGCGCCGCGAGCCAGGACGACTTCCGGCTCACCGTGGATTGGGGCGACGGCACCGTCGACAGCGTCGACGTCGCTTGGGACCCCGGTTCCAGCGAGCCGCTGGGCGGCACGCGCCCCGCCATGCTTCACGAATACGGCGACCAGATCGCCAACCTGCGGATCGAGTTCTGCTTCGAATGGCTCGACGACCCCGCTCCCGACCCGGTCGCCGGGAACGAGAAGAAGTGCCATCGGGTGGACTACAACGTGCACAACGACCGGCCGATCGTGAACGCCACCGACTTCCGCACGTGGAGCGCCGATCAACCCGGCGGGCCGACGGGTGGCGGTGCGCCCATGGGCGAATTCCTCGAACTCGACCTGACCGGTAAAGCGCTGACCGCGTCCGGCAACGTCGACAACTGGGTCGTGCGCACGTCGACCGAGCTGCTCGGGGTCGACGGATACGGCCGGGCCGCGATCAGCCAGGACCACATTGGCGCCGGCGATGACGACCAGCTCGGCGTGCTGTTCGGGTACGACGCCACCTACGACGCGGACCCGGCGGCAGGCAACGGGCCGGAAGGCGAGTTCTTCGACCCGAACTCCGATGTCATCGGACTCACCTGGTACAACGACGGAAACACCTTCCCCGGGGGACTCAACTACTCCACCGTCTGCAACGACGCTCCCGACGGCAGCTCCGCCGACCGACCGGATCCATTCACCCTGTGGCGCCGCCACGGGGACCCGGCGTATCGGGAGGACTCGAACTTCGTCACATTCGACTTCCCGTACGACCCCTCCGATGATGCGTCCGACGACGGCGGCATCGCACAGGACCCCCGATGTAGCGACGGCCCGAACAACGGACTCGAAGTCCTCGCATCGGTACCGACCACAGCCGATCCCGACGAGTTCGTGACCGCGAACGGATGGCTCCCGCGATCGTTCGCACCGTCACCGACGTCCGTCGATGAGCCCTACCTGATCGAGTACGACTATCAACCCGACGGCATCACCGTCTGGGTCAACGGGGTGATGCAGCTCGACTGGGACAACCCCGATCCGATCGGCGACCCGCTTCCCCCCAGCCACCTGTCGCTCGTCCTCAAGTCGCAGGGTCAGATGAACCTGAGCGCAACCGGCGCCACACCCGTCTTCTCGTTCGTCCAGGGCAAGGGCGGCGAGTTCAGTTCCGAAGCTGCCGACGGCATCTCGGTCCCGATGCACGATGGCGCTGATGACACCCACGAAGCGCGCATCTCGTGGGGCGACGGCAGTTCGACCACCGACGGCACCGTCGTGGCCGATCCGGGCACCGGGCCCGGTTGGTTCACCGTGTCCGACACACACGTGTACGAGCGGGCAGGCACGTTCACCGGTGAGGTCTGCGTCACCGACGACGAGGAACTCACGATGTGCGGACCGTTCGTTGCCGAGGTGACCAACTTGCCGCCGACGGTTGAGGCCGGTCCGGATATTGCGGTGGGTGCCGAGGTGGAGTTGTCCGACATGACGTTCCAGGATCCTGGGCCGTTCGATACGCACACGGTTACGGTTGATTGGGGTGAGGGCGACGGCCCGACGAGTGCGGGCGTGTCGATCGACGCGGCACGCGGTGGCGGTGTCGTGACGGCGAGCCACACGTTCACGACCAACGGCGACGCCACCGTCGAGGTGTGTGTGACCGACCAGCTCGGTGCGGAGGCGTGTGACAGTCGGGTCATCGATGTGCGGATTGTCGACTCGACGCCGGTGCTGTCGGTGGGTGATGGTGATCCGGGCGTCGAGGCCGATGAGTTCTTCCTCGATGTCGCGTGGTCGGATGCGAATGTCGACGAGACGCACACGGTGACCGTTGATTGGGGTGATGGGTCGGCGCCCGAGACGGTTCCGGTGCTGCAATCCCACGTCGGGTGCACCAACCTGAACGGTGACGACCCGACCGACATCGATGCCGATTGTCGACTCGAAGCGATCGCCGACGCGGTCCACGTCTACGAAGACGACGCCGATTTCGAGGTCACGGTGACCGTTGAGGACTCCGACGGCAAGATCGACACCGAGACGGTGACCGCCGCGGTCGACAACGTCGCGCCGGGCCTCGAGGTGGATCCGCCGACGGTCGATGGGGTGTCGGTGTCGCTCACGGGGACGTACGCCGACGTGTCGCCGGTGGACACGCATCGGTTCGTTGTCGATTGGGGTGACGGGACGACGAGCGACGACGCCGTGACGGGCGGCGTCGTGGCTGCGTCACACACCTATGCGGTCAAGGGCGACTACGACATCGAAGCATGCGTGATCGACGACGACGGCGGCGAAACCTGCGTCCAAGCACTCGGTGAACCCGATGTGGCGTTCATCGTCGCGACCGAACCGGCCCGCTTCGCCGACACCCGCATCGAAGGCGCCACCATCGACGACCAGAACGAAGCCACCGGCACCCTCACCCCCGGCCAGACCACCCGGATCCAGATCACCGGACGCGGCGACATCCCCGCCACCGGGGTCACCTCCGCGGTGATCAACATCGCCTCGGTGCGACCCGCCCGCCAAGGCTTCTTCACCGCCTACCCCTGCACCCCCCAACGACCGACCGCGTCCGCACTCAACTACCTCGACGACAACCGCGCCAACGAGATCATCGCGAAACTCTCCCCCACCGGTGAACTGTGCATCTACAACTCACAGCCCACCGAACTCCTCGTCGACGTCGTCGGCTACGTCCCCACCGGATCCGACTACGCCTCGACCGACCCCGCCCGCTTCGTCGACACCCGCCCCACCGGCGACACCATCGACGACCAGAACGAACAACTCGGCCTCCTCGACCCCGGCGAGACCATCGAGATCCAGATCACCGGACGCGGCGACATCCCCGACGGCGTCCCGCTCGAATCCGCGGTGTTGAACATCGCCTCGGTCAAACCCACCGACCGCGGCTTCTTCACCGTCTACCCCTGCACCCCCCAACGACCCACCGCGTCCGCACTCAACTACCTCGACGACAACCGCGCCAACGAGATCATCGCGAAACTCTCCCCCACCGGCAGCGTGTGCATCTACACCCTGCAGACAACCCACCTTCTCGTCGACGTCGTCGGCTACGTCCCCACCGGATCCGACTACACCGCCATCGACCCCACCCGCTTCGTCGACACCCGCCCCACCGGCGACACCATCGACGACCAGAACGAACAACTCGGCCTCCTCGACCCCGGCGAGACCATCGAGGTCCAGATCACCGGACGCGGCGGCATCCCCGACTCGGGTATCGACGCCGCCGTGGTCAACATCGCCTCGGTCAAACCCACCGACCGCGGCTTCTTCACCGTCTACCCCTGCACCCCCCAACGACCCACCGCCTCCGCACTCAACTACCTCGACGACAACCGCGCCAACGAAATCATCACCAAACTCTCCCCCACCGGCACCATCTGCATCTACACCTCCAAAACCACCCACCTCCTCCTCGACATCGTCGGCCAC
>CAWKLM010000047.1:0-27204 GCA_963850475.1 Ilumatobacteraceae bacterium
CTTCCGCGGCACCGTTCACGTGCGCGGTACAATCAGCGCAGCCCACATACGACCAGATGTGGACGTTTGGATCGATTCACATTGTTGTGCTGATCGATTGAGGAGGCGACCCATGGCAACGCGCGACGAGTACGTCGAGAAAATGAAGCAACAACTGGACGAGTGGAACGACGAGATCGACCGGCTCGAGGCCAAGCTCGCCGAGGCCGGCGGGGAGACCGAGAGGCGGCTCGAACCGTACATGGCGAAGGCGCGAGAATCGCGTGAACGGCTCGTGAACAAGCTCGGCGAACTCAAGCAGGCCGGCGAGGCCACATTCGAGTCGTCCAAAGACGAGGTCGAGCACGTCTGGAAGGCCTTCAAACAGTCGGTCAACTACTTCAAGTCCCAGCTCTGAGCGTCGAACGTCAGTCGAGGTCGAGGAGCAACCACCAACGAGATGGGGTAGAGTCGGGTGCGATAGGGATCGATGGATGGCCGCCACGTCCCCGCATCTTGAATCGACTCTCCCGGTCTTGCGCCAGATGCTGACCGACGCCTCCCCTGGTGATCCAAGCGCGCTCACGCAGATGCGTCGGTGAACGCGGCAGTCATTTGAATGTGAACGCGATACCTGTCTGAGGAGACGTGCAATGGACGTCGTCCTGCTGTCCCGCCTCCAGTTCGCGCTGACCATCATGTTCCACTACATCTTCCCGCCGCTGACGATCGGCATGGGTGTGGTGCTGGTCTACCTCGAGGGCCGGTTCCTGCGCACGAAGCAACCCCTCTACGAGGCCGCGGCGAAGTTCTGGACCAAGATCTTCGCGCTCAACTTCGCCATCGGCGTCGCCACCGGCATCGTCATGGAGTTCGAGTTCGGCACGAACTGGGCGACCTACTCGCGCTTCGTCGGCGACGTCTTCGGCTCGGCGCTCGCCGCCGAGGGCATCTTCGCCTTCTTCCTCGAGTCCGGCTTCCTCGCCGTGCTCGTCTTCGGCTGGGACCGCGGTCGGCCCGCAGATGCACTTCTTCTCCACGCTGATGGTGGCGCTGGGCTCGATCTTCTCCTCGGTCTGGATCGTCGTCGCCAACAGCTGGCAGCAGACGCCGGCCGGCCACCACATCGTCCAGATGATGCGCGACGGCGAGCCGCTGGTTCGTCGACGGCGAGCCGATGCTGCGCGCCGAGATCGTCGACTTCTGGGCGCTGGTCTTCAACCCGTCGACCGTGCACCGGCTGGTCCACGTCTGGATCGGCTGCCTTCATCATGGGCGCGTTCTTCATCATGAGCATCTCCGCCTGGTACCTGCTGAAGCGGACGCCACCTGGAGTTCGCCCGGCACTCGTTCCGCGGCGCGCTGGTGCTGGCCACGGTCGCCGTCGCTGGCGGCGCTCGTGTCGCGGCCACTTCCAGGCCGAAGAACGTCTACGCGCACCAGCCGGCCAAGCTGGCCGCCTTCGAGGGCCACTTCGAGACCGGGCCGGCCGACCTGAGCCTGTTCGGCATCCCGGACGACGACGAGCGAGACGCATCGCGCTTCAACATCGCGATCCCCGGCGGTCTGAGCTTCCTGCTGCACGAGGACTTCGACGACGCCGGTGGTCGGCCTCGACCGCTTCCGGCCCGAGGACCGGCCGCCGGTCGCTGATCCCGTTCGCCAGCTACCACGTGATGATCGGCCTCGGGATGGCTCTTCATCGCGCTGACGCTGCTCGGCCTGCTTCCTGCTCTGGCGCGGCAGGCTGTTCGAGCACGCGCTGGCTGCTGTGGGTCTTCGTCTTCGCGGTGCTCGGCGCGATGGCCGCCAACCAGGTCGGGCTGGGTCGCGGCCGAGGTCGGACGGCAGCCGTGGATCGTCCATCCGCCCGGTCGCGTGGACGCGCCGACGGCGAGACGCTCGTCGTCGGACGCTCGTACGGGCGTCGGTCGAGTACGACGAGACCGCACGGCTCTGCGCACGCGCCGACGCCGTCAGCCGCGTCGGTCGACGGCCGAGCCAGGTGCTCGGTTCGCTCGATCGTGTTTCGGGCTGATCTACCTGCTGCTCGGTGCGGTCTGGCTCTTCGTGCTCGACCGCAAGATCCAGCACGGCCCGGAGCCGCCCGAGCGATCGACCGGCGGCGCGGCGGCGGCCTGCTCGGACGCCGCGGCCGGCCGCGCGGGCCGACCGGATGCGGCCGCGGACCGACGAGCGAGCGGAGACTGAGGGGACGGCATGGATTCGAGACTCTGCGCATGATCTGGTTCGTGCTCGTGGCGTGCTGCTCGCCGGCTACGCGATCCTCGACGGCTTCGACCTCGGCGTCGGCATCCTGCACCCGTTCGTGCGCGAAGACCGACACGCGAGCGCCGGTCTTCGATGAACTCGATCGGCCCGCTGTGGGACGGCAACGAGGTCTGGCTGGTGACCTTCGGCGGCGCGCTGTTCGCCGCCTTTCCCGAGGCCTACGCCACGGTCTTCTCCGGCTTCTACATCGCGTTCATGCTGCTGCTCTTCGCGCTGATCTTCCGCGCCGTGTCGCTGGAGTTCCGCAGCAAGATCGCCTCGACCGGTGGCGCCGCTTCTGGGACTGGGGCTTCTTCGGGGCTCGTTCCTCGCCACGCTGCTCTTCGGCGTCGCGGTCGGCAACGCGATCGTCGGCATGCCGCTCGACGCGCGGGGCAACTTCCCGGCGACGGTTCTCGACCAGCTCAACCCCTACCCGCTGCTCGTCGGTCTGCTGACCGTGGCGCTGTTCGCCATGCACGGCGCGATCTTCCTCTACCTCAAGACCGAGGGCGAGCTGCAGGAGCGGCTGCGCGACTGGATGTGGCACACCTGGGGGATCTTCCTGGTGACCTCTATGCTGACGACCATCTACACCGTGGCTCGAGGTGCCGCGCGCCACGGCGAACTTCGAGCACTATCCCGTGGGCTCGTCGGCGTCGTCGTGGTCACGATCCTGGCGGTCGCCAACATCCCGCGCTGTCTGTACTGGGACCGGCCCGGCCAGGCCTTTCTCTCGAGCACCGTCGTCATCGTGTCGCGGTTGCGCTGTTCGGCGCTGCGCTCTTTCCCAACCTCGTGACCGCCAGCAACGATCCGGCGCACAGCGTCACGATCTTCAACGCCGCGTCGAGCGCGAAGACGCTGAACATCATGCTGCTCATCGCGGTGATCGGCATGCCGTTCGTGCTCACCTACACCGGGATCATCTACTGGACCTTCCGCGGCAAGGTGAAGATCGACGAGCACAGCTACTGACCACGCGGATCGAGCCGCAAAGGACGCCATGAACGAACCATTCTCATCACTCGCTGACGATGTCGCCACGTGGCTCACCGATGCCGCAGTCGACGCTGTCTCCTGCCCCTGGTTGCCCGCGGTTTCGATCTTTGTCGATGAGTTCTACGAGAACTTCGACTATGACCTCATTGGGCCGACCGATCGACTCAGAATCGCCAAGGTGCTCGGACAGCATGGTTTCAAACAGCGCACAGGCCGCACCTTCGACGGGCCGAACGGACGGATCGAGTTTCCACAGACCACCCGGACCCTGGCGAGCGATCCCGCTCACGAACTCGAATCGACGCTTGACCGCGGGTCCGGCCTCGCCTTTGCGACACCGACCCAGGTCGTGCTCGCCACATGGAGGCGGGAGGGCCCGGAGCTCGGCGAACCGAGGCTTGCTGACCTCCACGAGCTCCTCCGACGGCAACCCGCGAATCTCGACAAGATCTTTGACTGGCTCCGTCGGTCCGACGCCCGCGCCGCATACGTCCGGGCCCACCCGTCCCTCAAGGCCGCGCAGGAAGAAGGGACACGTCAGCGACGCGGCAACAGGGGCAAACGCTAACCGCCGGCACAGAGCTCGAGACATCGCTCGCCAAGGTCCGGACGCTGACCGGGATGATCCCCATAGCGTGCGTGGTGAGATGCCCGTGTCGGCTCGCTCTGAAACCTCAGCCCGCCGGATAGGCAAGGGGCGCGCCGGGGCCGATCGGCAGGCCGAGGACGATCCAGCCTCCCGAGCAGCACCATCCAGCCAAGCATGAAGACCACGGTGTAGGGCAGCATCGTCGCCATCACCGTGCCGATCCCCGCGTTCTTGTCGTAGCGCTCGATGAACGCGACGATCAGCGCGAAGTACGACATCATCGGCGAGATGACGTTGGTGGTCGAGTCGCCGATGCGGTAGGCGACCTGAACGAGCTCGGGCGAGGTCCCAAGCAGCATGAACATCGGGATGAACACCGGCGCCATGATGGCCCACTTGGCCGAGGCGCTTCCCATGACCAGGTTGATCACCGCCGACAGGACGACAAAAGCCATCATCAAGGGAAGCGGGCCGAGGTCGAGCGCGCCCGAGAACCTCGGCGCCCTTGACCGCGATGATCAGCCCGAGATTGGTCCAGTTGAAGTAGGCGACGAACTGAGCGGCGAAGAAGACGAGCACCGTGTAGACGCCGAGGGTCTCGATGGACTGTCCCATCCCCTTGACGACGTCGGCGTCGCGAAGAGATCGTTCCGGCGCCGAAGCCGTAGGCGACACCGAGCGCCACCGAGCCGAGGAAGATCAGCGCCACGACGCCGTTGAGAAACGGCGAATGGAGGAGGCCCCCGGTGGCGGCGTCGCGGAGGAATCCGTTCGCCGGCACCGTCCCGGCCAGAAGAAGAGCCGGTGAAGACAAGCCCTGCAACTGCCGCGAACCTCAGCCCGCGGCGCTCTTCGTTGCTGAGGCCCCCGACCCTGCTCGGGTTCCTCCGATCCGTCGTACTCGCCGAGCCGCGGTTCGACGATTTTCTCGGTCACGATGGTTCCGGCGCCGGCGATGAGCACGGTCGACACCGCCATGAAGTAGAAGTTGCAGGCGGGATTGACGATATAGCAGGGATCGACGATCCGGGCCGCCTCCTGCGACAGCCCGGCAAGCAGCGGGTCGACGGTGCCGAGGAGAAGGTTGGCGCTGTAGCCGCCCGAGACGCCGGCAAAGGCGGCGGCCATCCCGGCCAGCGGGTGGCGGCGAACCGCCAGGAAGAGGGTCCCCGCGAGGGGAACCAACAAGGACGTACCCGACCTCCGAGGCCGTGTTGGAGAGGACGCCCGCGAAGACGACGACAAACGTCAGAAGACGCTTCGGAGCCGACAGCACGAGCAGCCTGAGAGCGGCGCCGATGAAACCGGAGGACTCGGCGATGCCGATCCCGAGCATCGCGACAAAGACCGTCCCGAGCGGCGCGAAGCCGGTGAAGTTGACCACCATCTCTTCGAGGATTCGATGCAGACCGGCAATCGACAGCAGGCTGACGACCTCGATGGACTCGCCGGTGGCCGGATGGATCGCCGAAACACCGGCCGCCGCGGCGATGCCGGAAGCTACGATCACCGCAGTCGCCATCAGCAGGAACAGCGTCGCCGGGATGCGGCAACGCGTTTCCGGTTCTCTCGATGATCGCCAGACTGCGCGGCATGAGATCGGCAAACCAACGACGGAAGGAGGGGGCCTTTGTTGTTTTCAGACATACGAACGGTAACCCCAAACCACGCAGCGGAGATTCCCGCTCCAGCTCACCCGAAGCATTCATGAGGGATCTCCTGCGGCCGACGATGCATCCGCGCCAGCCGCGTCTTCTCACCTTGCGGCGGCTCACCGTACCGTCAAGAGTGACCGGGAGGTTGACGTGCCTTCAACCGCGGCGCCATTCAGTGTTGTTTCGGGTCCCGAGCTCGATGACCGACGATTCCGTGTTCCGGCGAAGACCTGAATCCTACTCACCATGTCACGAGCGGTCAAAAAAACGCCCCCGCCGGTCGGGGCGGGAGCGTAAGGTTGTTTGGATGTCGGATCGCCGATCAGCCGTTTCTTCGGTTTCAGGCGTCCTTCGAGACCTGCTGCTCGCTCAGCATGATTGCAGTGGCGGTCAGCATGACGCCGTAGATCACCTTGGATGCAATGTCGGCAATGGTGTAGATGACCTGTTGGCCGACGACGGTCAGCTCGTACGAAACACCCGCCTGCATCAGGATCGGAGCCACGTAGGCAATCGGATAGAGCCACCAGGCGACATAGAAGAGCGGAAGAATGGCGCCGAAGAGCTTCTGCGGCGGACCGGTCATCCGGCTCTTGCCGTCTTTGATCACGCGCGTGATCAAGACCAGCACGTAGAGAAAGAAAGCGGTCGAAATGAGTCCCCAAACGGCCCAGAGCGTGACGCTTTCGTTGAGCCGGCCGGGCTCGTAGAACTGCCCGATGTAGCCGGTGATGATCATGAGAGCGCCGGAGACCGAAAACCGCGTCATGTAGCTGGTGCGGGCCGCGCCGGCGATGCCGGCGACAAAGAGAATCTGGATGAGCAGCATGGGAACGTCGATCAGCCAGTTGAGATAGCGGTATCCGTTGGTGAAAAGGTCGGCGCCCGCTTTGAGTGAGTAAGCTTGCCCGTCGAACGCGTAGGCGTTGACCCAGCTCATCTTCTGCGTGTAGAGCAGCAGCAGAGCCGACACCATGACCACGACCGAGATGACGGAGGACATCCGAAACTGAGGGAGACTGTCGTTCTTCGTGAGGATGAAGAACAGCATCGCCGCCGCCATCGATGCGTAGCCGAGTGTCAGGATGTGACTGACGATCTCGAAAGCTTCCACCGATATAGTGAACATTTCTGGTTGCATGAGAAACTCCTGGTTCCTTGGTTTCTAGTTTCACCGGGAATTCGGTGACGGCGTCTCTTCCTTTGAGAGGTCTGAACCCAGCCCACGAGCGCACTCTACCTCAACCGTCGAAGCCACTTCACGAAGTCGGAAAAAGTTACCTGTGATCGCGAGCGGTCGTCTTTGGCAACGCGGACAACTGGACGTGGAATTCCAGTCATCGTCGCGGACGCGAGATTTCTCGGTGTTTCCCATGCGGATTTCTCTGCGCTGGGATCCGCCGCGAAGATCGTGGATAATTCGGCTGATGGTGCAAGCGGTTTCACCCCCGCACGGACTGGCCCACGAGCGGCCGCAAGCTGCGACCGCGGGTTCATTCGGTGTCGCAGATCCCCGGCGGCGACCGATCGAGGCGTTGCTCGGCGATCTCGGGCTGGCGAAACCGTGACCGGGATCGTCGTCTGGACGCACCTCGCAGCGACGATCTTCCTGACGGGTTTGATTTGGGTCATTCAGGTCGTCCACTACCCACTGCTCGGCCACGGAGCAGGCGATGGGTTCGTCGAGCTTCACCGGCGTCACACACGGCGAATCAGCCTCGTTGTTGTCCCGCCCATGCTCGTCGAGCTGGCCACAGCGATCTGGCTTGTCGCACGGCCTCCATCGGCGGTGCCCACCGCGTTGCCGTGGATCGGGCTCTCGCTGCTCGGAGTCGTTTGGCTGTCGACCTTCGCTCTCCAAGTCCCGGAGCACAACAAACTGAAAACCGGGTTCGATCAGGGCGCCCATCAACGGCTGGTCCGGAGCAACTGGATCCGAACCGCCGCCTGGTCGCTCCGCGCCGCGGTGGCGCTCGCGGTCTCGATGACCGCGTCCATGTAAGCCGGTTCGCGACTCAGGTCGACGCACAGAGAGTGTCGCGCTTCGCGTTCCTCGACCGGCGAGGTGCCGACGAGACACGACGATGGGCGAAATCGATACTGTGACCGAAGTTCGCCGAATGCCCAAGCGATTCGGATGACGATCGAAACCGGGTGGAATACGATCCTTGTCGCCTCGATTGCCTTTCGAGGAGACTGGAATGCCTGAGGGTCCTGAAATTCGCCGAGCCGCCGACCGGGTCGCCGCCGCCATCGAGGGGAGGCGGGCCGAGGATGTCTTCTTCGCCTTTGAGCGGCTCAAACGTTTCGAGGAGGTGCTCAGCGGTCAGGTTGTTGACGAAGTGACGACTCGCGGAAAAGCGATGCTCACCCGGTTTGCCGGCGGTTTGAGCGTCTACAGTCACAATCAGCTCTATGGCCGGTGGTACGTCATGAGCGGCAGTCGGACCCCGAGAACCGGCCGACAGCTCAGATTTGCCGTCAACGCTGGAAACCGACGGGCGCTGCTCTACTCGGCTTCCGACATCGAGGTGCTCGACAGGGACGCCGAGCGCGACCACCCGTTCCTCAGCCGGCTCGGCCCCGATCTTCTGTCAGAGAGCCCTTCGCGCGCAGAGCTCGCCGATCGGCTCGCCGACCCGAGTTTCAGCGGTCGCCAGCTCGGCGCGCTGCTTCTGGATCAGCGATTCGTCGCCGGGCTCGGCAACTATCTCCGGGCGGACATCCTCTTCGAGGCCGGAATCCATCCGCGGCGACGGGCGGCCGATTGCGACGTGGACGAGTGCGAGCGGCTCGCGGATCGAATGCTGGTCCTGGTCCGCCGCGCATATCGAACGCGCGGGGTGACGCTGCCCGATGCTCGCTACGCAGCGCTTCGGAAGAACGGTGTCAAACGTCCGGCGGCGCGCTTCTGGGTCTATGGACGAGAGGGCCGTCACTGCCGGATCTGCGACGACCTCGTCGAGCAGGCCGCGGTGGGGGGACGGAAAGTGTTCTGGTGCCCACGCTGCCAACCCGACCGGAGGAGACGATGACGCTACACGATCTGCTCGACCGTCTGCCCGAGGCGATTGCGGAAAGGGTGCGTCCGATCACCGACCGCGATCTTCACGGCGGCGGACACCACGTCGTCTACTGGATGCACCACGCGGTCCGCGGTCACGAGAACCCGGCCCTCGACGCCGCGCGAGTCGCGGCCGCCGGACTCGACCTACCGCTCGTCGTCTACCAGGGTCTCGGCGGCGGCCACCGGTTCGACACCGACCGTCACCACACCTTCATTCTCGAAGGGGCACGCGACGTCCGGGCGGAGCTGTCCGGAGCAGGGCATCGACCACCTGTTCTGGCTCGGTGACCGGCCGGACCGCCCATCACCGCTGACGGCGGCTCGCCGCCGCGGCCGCCCTGGTGGTCACCGAGGACTTCCCGGCGCCGCCCTTTCCCCGCTGGACCGCCGGGCTCGCCGATCGAATCCAGGCCCCGGTGTGGGCGGTCGACACCGCGTGCGTGGTGCCGATGCGGCTGGTCGGCCGCGCCCACGATCGCGCCTACGCGCTTCCGCGCGGCGATCCGCGAGGAGCTCCGAAGCGCGGTCCACCGCCGTGGACCGAGGTCGAGGGCGAGCCGCCGCCGTTTCGATCCGATCGCGCTCGGCTTCGAGGACGCCGACCTCGGTCGGCCGACCTCGCCGAGCTGGTTGCGCCGCTGCACGATCGACCACACCGTCGGGCCCGTGGCCCATACGCCGGGCGGGTCGACCGCGGGCTACGCGCGATGGACGGCGTTTCGCGACGCGCGGCCTGCGGTCCTACGCCTCGCGGCGCAACGACGCCACCGTCGATGGCGTCAGCCGACTGTCGCCGTACCTCCACCACGGCCACGTCTCGCCGCTGCGCATCGCCCGCGAGGCCGCCGCGATCGGCGGCCGGGCGCCGAGAAGTTCCTCGACGAGCTGATCGTGTGGCGCGAGCTGGCCCACAACCTGCTGCTTCCACCGCCACGAGCGTCGTCGAGACGCTCGAACGCGCTGCCCGAGTGGGCACGCACGACGCTCGAGCGTCACGCGCACGACCAGCGCGAGCAGTCCGCTCGTGGGAGCGCTCGCACGCGGTCGCACCGGCGACCGGCTGTGGGACTCTGCCAGACATCGCTGCTGCTCCACGGCGAGCTGCACAACAACGTGCGCATGACCTGGGGCAAGGCGCTTTCGGCTGGACCGGCGACCCGGAGCACGCGCTGGAGACGCTGATCGACCTCAACCACCGCTTCGCCCTCGACGGCTCGGATCCGAACTCCTACGGCGGTCTGCTCTGGTGCCTCGGCCTTTTCGACCGGCCCTTCGAACCGGAGCGGCCGGTCTTCGGCACCGTGCGGCCGCGCTCGACGGCGGCCCACGCCCGGCGGCTCGATCTCGACCGCTACGCGAGCCGGGTCGAGCCGCCCCCCACCGAGCGCCCCTTGACGGTGGCGGTCGTCGGCGCCGGCATCTCGGGACTCGCCGCCGCCCGCACGCTCGCCGACCACGGCCACAGGTGCGGGTCTTCGACAAGGCACGCGGCCCCGGCGGCCGCATGTCGACCCGCCGCGCCGGCGATCTGCGCTTCGACCACGGCGCCCAGTACTTCACCGCCCGCGACCCGCGCTTCGAGAGCCTCGTGGCATCGTGGCTCGAGGACGGGCTCGTCGCACCGTGGGACGGACGCATCGCGGTTGTCGACCGAGGCACGGTGACGATCCAGGACGGGCGGACGCAGCGGTTCGTCGGCGTGCCGGGCATGAACGCCGTGTGTCGCCGACCTGGCGACCGGACCAGGGTGCGCTTCGAACGCGAACGGCGACTCAGCGCGGCGGACCTGGCGGCTCGACGGCGAGCGGCGCGCATCGGCCTCTTCGATGCGGTCGTGGTGTCGGCGCCGGCGCCGCAGACGGTCTCGGAGCTGCTCAAGGCGGTTCCAGAGCTGGCCAAGCGCGCCGCCGAGGTCGAGATGGCGCCGTGCTGGGCCGCGATGGCGGGCTTCGACGAGCCGCTCGGCTCGGCTTCGACGGCGCTTTCGTCGAGGCGTCGCCGCTGACCTGGGTCGCGCGCAACGACAGCAAGCCGGATCGGCCCGGAGGCGAGGCCTGGGTGCTGCACGGCTCCCCGAGTGGTCTGAGGCGCAGCTCGAGCTGGAAGCGGCAACGGTGCCGCGCCGCTGCGACGCGTTTCAGATGCGGTCGGCGGGGCTCGCCGACGTCGTTCACCTCGTCGCCCACCGGTGGCGGTACGCGCTGCCGACCGAGCCGCTGCCCGAGCCGTGTCTCTTCGACGCGGAGCTCGCCATCGCCGCCTGCGGCGACTGGGGCCGGGGACCACGGGTCGAGGGCGCCTACCTCTCGGGCTGCGCGGCGGCCGGCCGCCTGCTCGGTCTCCGGCGAGGTCCCGCGCAGCGGACGCTCTTCGAGGACGCCGGATGACTCGGCCGGCGAAGATCTGCGCGTCGTGCGGCCGTCGCTTCGAGTGGCGTCGTCGCTGGAGGTCGAGTTGGGATGAGGTTCGCCGGTGCTCGACCGCGTGCGTCGGCGTCGCCTGTCAGAGCTCGACCAGCGTCTCGAATCGGCGATCCTCGACCTGCTCGAACGGCGCGCGAAGGGTGCGACGATCTGCCCGTCCGAGGCGGCAGAATTGGTTTCCCCCGATGGTTGGCGAGCACTCATGGAGCCCGCACGTCGAGCCGCACGCCGGTTGGCCGCTAAAAACCAGGTGGAGATCCTTCAGCGTGGTGAGAGAATCGACCCGTCGGTCTTTCGGGGACCGATTCGAGTTCGCCGGCTCGACCGTAGACCGCAACCGGCCAGGGTGTGACGGCAAATTCGAGGGTTCATGCTCATGACGAGAGAATTTGGAATTCGCCGTGGCGAATCTCACTTTTCCCTTCTGTAGGCTGTGAGGAGGCCGCAATGAATTTGACGCCGAATGCCGGCCCGGATTGATATTTCACCATGAGCACTGAACTCTCCCCAGCGGTCACGCGGAGCGCCGAGCCGGCTCCCACGGCGGTTCGGCTTCTGACCGCTCTCGCCGAACACCGCAGTCTGATGCTCGGCGTGACGGCCGCTGTCATCGCGTACGCGCTCATTGTCGGCTCGCTTCCTCCGACCGTTCAGTTGGTCATCCTCGCCGCCGCGGTCGCGATCGTGGGTTTGCCGCACGGCGCCCTCGACCACCTCGTGGCGCGGCAGCTCTTCGCCCCGGTCCTCGGTCGCCGGTGGTGGGTGGTTTTCGGGCTGTTGTACCTCGGTCTCGCCGGGACGATGGCTTCGATTTGGCTCGCCTTTCCCCTCGCCGCGCTGGTCATCTTCCTCGTGCTGTCGGCCTTCCACTTCGGGTGGGATGACCCGCTGTGGGTTCGCCGCTCCTCAGGTTTCTGGGACGCAGTCGAGCACGCGTGTGCCGGCGCCATTCCCATCGTGCTTCCGACCTGGCTGCACGCGGCCGAGGTGACCGTGATCTTCGGGTGGCTGATGCCCGCAGCTCGCCCGCTCGATTCCGGCGTTGTGGGAGCGATCGCCGCGTGCGTCGCCTGCGTCGTGCTACCGGTCGCAGGACTGCGGTTTTTCCGGTTGGTTTTCGGACGCCCGGCCGCGCCCGCTGCCGCGGCCGAGCTCGCTGCAATCGTCCTCCTCCACGTCGTCGCACCCCCGCTGATCGCTTTTCTCACCTACTTCTGCGGCTGGCACTCGATCCGCCACGCACTCGAGCTCGCGGATGATCTCGAGCCCGGACGACTCGGCAGCGGCCTTCGGCGCTTCGCCCGAGAAGCGGCCCCCATGACCCTGACCACCGTTGCGGCTGCTCTGGCCGCCGCGGCCGCGCTGGGCCTGACCGACATTCAGCTGGACTCGCTCCTCGCGTCGATCATTTTTGTCGGGCTATCGGTTCTGACGGTGCCGCACATGGCGATGATGGCGCTCGCCCGCGCGAGCCTGCCGGACACCGGCTGATCGACCCGTCGTGGCCCGCGAGGGAAGCAGCGACGAATAGGAATTTCCTTTCACCCACCTCGAAGGTGCCACGCTCGAATTTTTCCGAACCTCCGCCCCAGGCCTGATGAAACTGCTCGGATGGGGTTCTTGGGTGACCGATCCGGTCGAACACAGGAATCTCGACGTCCGATCACCGTCCCACCTGGCCGCTCAACTCGCGATTTGCGCGTTTCGCGCACACACCTACCGACCACGCATCTGGCATGTTCCCGATTCCCTCTAAGGGGATGCCAGGCACGCACCTTTGTTCGCGGCGAACAAAGGTGGAGCCAGGCACCCGGTCCGCGAGACCTCAAGGCCCTGCCGATCTGGGAGATCGATCCGCCTCCTCCCCTTCTCGCGTCCAGACTTCCGCGCGACACCAGCGCATGCACGTGCGGGTGCCAGTTCGCAAGATCCCCTGCGGTCTGGACGACTGCGACCATTCCCGGCCGCATCACCTCGTCGAAGTGCCCTTCGATGAGGCGATACAGGGGCGTGGCGCGAGGCGAACGCGCCCGGTAGGCGGCAGGGCAGCCGGAGGCCACAGCGACTCTTGACGTGTGCTGCAGCGCGGACGGTTCTTCTCATCGTGGCCGAAGGCGGCGCGTCAGTCAAGGGCCCTGTGGCCCGCAGCAGAAAACCCGTCCATTCGCGGGAAGACCAACCCATGCGCTCAACCACCAACCTGTGCGCGTGGTGACCAATTCACGACAATGCGACTCGTCGAATGATCTTTGGCGCCGGGCAACGATGCCGACCACCGGGTGTACTCCACGACGGCTCGAGCACGATTGTGGCGGCGGGCTCCCAGCCTGCCGTTAACGTCGAGGTTCCTGCGTTAGGCTGGATCGCTCCTCAGAACACCCCGATTGAGCAGAAATCCGAGGTCGGCGGTGCAGGTTCAAGGGTTGATAGACGTTGTACCTTCGAGGTGGATGAAAGAAAATTCCTATCCGTTGCGGCTGAAGCGTTCACGACCCTCGGGTTCTACGTCGTGCTGGCCTGCCTGGTGGTGGGAGTCGCCTACGGCTCCCCGGTTCGAAAGGTCGAGGAGATTCTGCTCGAAGTTGTCTGGGAGCACGTCAGGACCGTGACCCCTCCCGACCCGGTGGTGCTGTTCAACGACTTCGGCGACGGCGCGCTGGTTTTTCAGACCCTGTTCTGGATTGAAATGAACCGGCCGATGGACCAGCGACGCGTGCTCTCCGATCTCCGATTCCGGCTCGATGAGCAGATTTCGCGAGGCCGGCATCGTCATCGCCTTTCCGCAACGCGACCTTCATGTCGACAGCCTGCGTCCGATCCAGGTTCAGATGGTCGGTCAGCCCGTCGACTGGGGCTGTCCGGATGAAAGTGCCAAATAGAAAATAATAGGTGCCACCCATTAGAAGTTCCCTGTTAAATAAGCAGTACTTTTCCAGGGCCGGCTGCGATGGTTCCGACTGACCGGGGAGCGAAAAAATGGGTGGCACCTACGGGCACCTATGTGCCTGGCACCTATGCCCGGTTTGAATGAAAATGGGCAACAATAATTTATTGATACGGTCCAAATTTTGAATTAACCTGTAAACGTGGAAAATAGATCGGCCGATGTGCTCCGCCGACACGGTCTCCAGGTCACGGCTCAGCGTCTGGCCGTTCTGACGGCGGTGTCGCGCTGTCCACACGGTACGGCGGACGAGATCGCCACGGCCGTCCGGGCCGAGATTGGCGTGATCTCCCGCCAAGCGGTCTACGACTCGCTCGCCGCCCTGACCGACAAGGGCCTGATTCGACGGATCCAGCCCGCCGGATCGCCGGCGCGCTTTGAAGACCGGGTTGGCGACAACCACCACCACCTGATCTGTCGCGCCTGCGGCCGGACGGTCGATGTCGACTGCGCCGTCGGCGCCGCGCCGTGTCTGACCCCCGCCAATGCCGCGGGTTACGAGGTCGACGAGGCCGAGGTGGTCTACTGGGGGCGTTGCCCCGACTGTCTCGAAAGTATGAAATAGAAACAATCACACCAACCGACATCAGGAGGAACATCATGTCCGACAACGCAGGCAAATGCCCAGTGACGGGCGGGCAACACAAGCGGCCGATGACCAACCGCGACTGGTGGCCAGACCGGCTCAACCTCAAAGTTCTGCACCAGAACCCGCCCGCGGGCGATCCCCTGGGCTCCGATTTCGACTACGCGGAGGAGTTCAAAAAGCTCGACCTCGATGCAGTCAAGAAAGACCTCTACGCGGTCATGACCGACTCGCAGGAATGGTGGCCGGCCGACTGGGGCCACTACGGCGGCCTCTTCATCCGGATGGCGTGGCATGCCGCCGGCACCTACCGGGTGCAGGACGGCCGCGGCGGCGGCTCGACCGGGAACCAGCGCTTTGCGCCGCTCAACAGCTGGCCCGACAACGCCAACCTCGACAAGGCGCGCCGGCTGCTCTGGCCGATCAAGCAGCAGTACGGCCGCCGGATCTCCTGGGCCGACCTGTTCATCCTCGCCGGCAACTGCGCCCTCGAGTCCATGGGCTTCGAGACCTTCGGCTTCGCCGGTGGCCGGGAGGACATCTGGGAGCCCGAGGAGGACATCGACTGGGGCGTCGAGGCCGACTGGCTCGGTGACGAGCGCTACCATGGCGACCGCCAGCTCGAAAACCCCTACGGCGCCGTGCAGATGGGTCTGATCTACGTCAATCCGGAGGGCCCCAACGGCGAGCCGGACCCGGTCGCCTCGGGCCGCGACGTCCGCGAGACCTTCGCCCGGATGGCCATGAACGACGAGGAGACCGTCGCGCTCACCGCCGGCGGCCACACCTTCGGCAAGTGCCACGGCGCGGGCTCCGACGCCGAGTACCTCGGCCGCGAGCCCGAAGGCGCCCCCATCGAGGAGCAGGGCTTCGGCTGGAAGAACCGCCTCGGCATCGGCAAGGCCGGCGACACCATCACAAGCGGCATCGAAGGGGCGTGGACGCCGAACCCGACGACCTGGGACATGGGCTACTTCGACATGCTCTTCGGCTACGAGTGGGAGTGCGTCAAGGGCCCGGGCGGCGCCTGGCAGTGGCACGCCAAGGACGTGCCCGACGAGCACATGGTGCCCGATGCCTACGACCCGTCGAAGAAGCACCCGCCGATGATGACCACCGCCGACATGTCCATGCGGATGGACCCGAAGTACCGCGAAGATCTCCAAGCGCTTCCACAAGAACCCGAAGGAGTTCGCCGACGCCTTCGCCCGCGCCTGGTTCAAGCTGACCCACCGCGACATGGGCCCCAAGTCGCGCTACCTCGGCCCGGAGGTTCCGAAGGAGGATCTGCTCTGGCAGGACCCGGTCCCGAAGGTCGACCACACGCTCATCGGCAAGCGAGACGCAGCCGCGCTCAAGAAGACGATCCTCGCGTCGGGTTTGTCGGTGTCCGATCTCGTCTTCACGGCCTGGGCCGCAGCCTCGAGCTTCCGCAACTCCGACAAGCGCGGCGGCGCCAACGGCGGCCGTCTCCGCCTCGCGCCCCAGAAGGACTGGAAGGTGAACGAGCCGGCCCGGGTGGCGAAGGTGATCCGGGGTCTCGACAAGATTCGGCGGGGATTCAACAAAGAACAGACTGGCGGGAAGAAGGTCTCGCTCGCCGATCTGATCGTTCTCGGCGGCTGTGCGGCGGTCGAGAAGGCCGCGAAGGACGCCGGGGTTTCCGTCAAGGTACCCTTCGCCCCGGGGCGAACCGACGCGACGGCGAAGCAGACCGACGTCAAGGCCATGGCGCCGCTCGAGATCAAGGCCGACGGCTTCCGCAACTACCTCGCCAAGGGCTTCGACCGTCCGGCCGAGCACCTGCTGGTGGACCGGGCGCAGCTGCTGAGCCTGACCGCGCCCGAGATGACCGTGCTCGTCGGCGGATTGAGGGTGCTCGGGGCCAACCACGGCGGGTCCGCGCACGGCGTTTTCACCGACCGACCCGGCGCGCTGACCAACGACTTCTTCGTCAACCTGCTGGACATGGGGACCGAGTGGAAGCCGGCGAGATCCAAGGGCGTGTACCAGGGGCGCGATCGCGGCAAGCGAACGGTCAAATGGACCGGCACCCGGGTCGACCTGGCCTTCGGCTCGAACTCCGAGCTCCGCGCCCTCGCCGAGGTCTACGCCTCGGACGACGCCAAGGAGAAGTTCATCCACGACTTCGTCGCCACCTGGGACAAGGTCATGAACCTCGACCGCTTCGATCTCGGCTGATCTCGATCGGGCGACGCACGAGCTGGCGGCCAACAGTCGCGAGGTCGCAGGTCAGCTGCGCTCGACACGAGACAGCAATCTGTATGTCCTGCGGCCCTCTCGGCTTCGAGGGGGTCGCGTTCTTTGTGGTTTTGTTCTCGAGACGTGAGGGTGTTGTGCGGCTACCCGCCGTCGCCGACGACCGACTCTCGCGGCCTTCCACGGGTGCGATCGATCCAGAGCTTGCTGTCCGAGTCGACCATGCGTTCGACGGTGATGCCGAAGCCTCGGTCCGCGACATGCTCGCAATAATGAGCAGAGCAAACGTGTTACCGTCAGGAGCATCGCAGTTCATCTGCTCAGGTTCAGATTTCGCTTGGGATGCAAACAGGAGCGGGCCGGAGCTTGAAATGGTCACCAGCGGACTGAGGTACGATGTCACCGGACGAAGCCACCACCAGATTGGATATGACTCGTTTGCGCGCGCCGGACCTCGATTCGACGAGGCTCGGTTGAAACGACGTCTCGAAAAGACCATGGGTCGAGCATGAACATGCGCCTCAAAAATCCTCAAGACCCGGCATCGCGCGGCCAACCGGTCGGGGAGTCGACACCGGGCGCAGTCCCCGCCACACCAAATCGCGGGGATGAAGGTGACATTGCGTCCGGGTCGGTCGGTCAGCGCGCCGTTCGATCGCTCTTGACGGTCGCGGCTGCGGCCGTGTTGATCACGGGCTGCGCAACACCGCAACCGCCGCAGCCGCTCCCGCTCCAGGATGCTCCCGCGTTTTCGTCGACCGGCGGAATGCCGAGTTCGGAGCGGTGGTGGGAGGACTTTGAAGACCCTTCCTTATCAGCATTCATCGAGCTGGCGCTGGGAAACAACTTCACCCTTCGCGCAGCGTTCGAGCGTCTCCGCGAAGCAACCGCGCTTGCGAGATTGGAAAAGGCCGCGAGATCACCGACGCTCGATCTGACGGTGGGCGGCACCGAGCTTGACGCGAGCGACGCGGATCGGCAGGGCGTGATCAGTCTCGGCCTCGAGGCGTCGTACGAGATCGATCTGTGGGGGCGCATCCGATCCGCGATCGAAGCCGAGCGGCTCGAAGCAGCCGCAACTGCCGAGGATTACCAGGCCGCCGCGTTGACGCTCTCGGCGGAGATGGCTCGGGCGGTGTACCAGCTCACCGAAGCGTCATCCCAGCTCGAGCTCCTGACGTCGCAGCTGAAAACCAACCACGATGTTCTTCTGGTCATCGAGGGTCGGTTTGCCATCGGCCAGTCGGGCAGCGCGGACGTGCTGCGGCAGCGTCAGCTGGTCGAGGCGACTGCCGAGTTGCAGATCATCACCAGGGCGTCCATCGAGCTGATCAAGCACCAGATCCTGGTGCTCATCGGATCGCCGCCGCAGGGTCGGCTGGACATCGATCAACCCAGGTCGCTGCCCGGTATCGCCGAGCTGCCCGAGGTCGGTCTGCCGTCCGACCTGCTGCAGCGGCGGCCCGACGTCCGCGCCGCGTTTTTGCGACTGCAGTCCGCGGACGCATCGGTCGCCGTCGCTGTGAAGGACCAGTACCCGACGCTGAACCTCGGCGCAGTGTTCGCGACCGCAGCCGAGAATCCCTCCAATCTGTTCAACTCGTGGATCGGTTCGCTGACCGCCCAGCTCCTGGCGCCGATCATTGACGGCGGACGGCGACGCCGGGAGGTCGAACGGTCGGTGGCGGTCCGCCGCCAGCGACTGGCCGAGTACGGTGAGACGGTGCTCGCATCGTTTCAGGAGGTCGAGGACGCCCTGACCCTGGAGCGGCACCAGATCGAACGGGTGGATAGCCTGGACAAGCAGCTCGCTCTCGCCAGGATGGCGTATATCGAGCTTCGAAATCAGTACCTGAACGGCGCCGCGGATTTCATCGACGTCCTCGCCGCGGTTCGAAACCAGCAGGACCTCGAGCGGAGCCTGCTGGCGGCCCGGCTGATGCGGATCGAGCATCGGATCGCGCTGCACCGCGCCATCGCGGGCGGGTTCGTCGATGTCAGCCCGAGCGATCTCGAATACCGAGGTCCACACGCCAACCCGGCGGAGACGGAAGGAATCCTGTGACGAATGAGAGTCTGAATCGCCAAGGGGATCGCCGACCCGTGAAAACCGTCACATCGGTTGTCACGGTTGCTGTGTTGCTTGTAGGGACGGTCCTGGTGAGCACCTGGATCAAGCAGTCCGAGCCCACCGCGGTGCGCGAAGCGGCAACGCGGAAATCCGCCGCACCGGTGGAGACGATCACCGTCGAGCAGGGGACATATCGACCGATGCTCAGCGTTTTGGGCACCGTTCGACCTGCCCGCGACATCGTCTTGAGCCCTCGGGTGGGCGGCCAGATCATTGCCGTCGAAGAGTCGTTCACCCCCGGCGGGCTGGTGCAGGATCGCCAGCCGCTGCTTCGAATCGATCCCGCGGACTACGAGCACACGCTGACCGCCCGCTCGAGCGAGGTGCAGCAGGTCGAGACCGAGCTCACCATCGAAGAGGGTCAGCAGCGGGTGGCGCGGCGCGAGTTCGCCCTCCTCGGCGAGGATATCGATCCGGAGAACAGGGCGCTGGTGTTGCGTGAGCCGCAGATCGAGTCGCTCCGTGCAAAGCTGCGCGCCGCCGAAGCATCGGTCGAGCAGGCACGGCTCGATCTCGAGAGAACGGTGGTTCGGGCACCGTTCGCTGCTCAGATCCTAGATCGCTCGGTCGAGCTGGGCTCCGAGGTCGCGGCCGGCGAAGCGCTCGCCCGCCTCGTCGGCACCGATGAGTTCTGGGTGATCGCCACGGTGCCGCTGAATGCGATCCGGTGGATCGAGTTTCCGGATCGGGAGCGGCCGGGAGCGCGGGCCACCATCCGGCACCGGACTGCCTGGGGCGAGGAGGAAAGCCGTCAAGGCCGTGTCGAGCGGCTGATCGGAGAGGTCGACGAGAGCACCCGCCTGGCGAGAGTGATCGTCGCCGTCCCCGATCCGCTCGGCGGCGAGGGCGAACCGGCCCTGATTCTCGGATCGATCGTGCAGGTGGAAATCGAGGCGAAGCCCATCGATGGGGCCGTCCGTCTGGATCGGGAGTACCTGCGCCAGGGCGATACGGTGTGGGTGATGCGTGAGGGCAAGCTGCGCATCCAGCCGGTGGACGTGCGGTTCTCCGATGCCGAGCATGCGTTCATCGGCGGAGGGTTGGCGGCCGGCGACCGGGTCGTGACGACGAATCTGGCGACGACGGTGGACGGCCTCGCCATCCGCGACACCTCGGAGCCAGACACCGAAACACGCGATCGATCTTCCGTCCCAGAGCAGGCGTCACAATGAGCGCCCCGCCGCGTCAGCCGGGATCGCACGACCGAGGTCCCATCGCCTGGATGGTCTCGAACCCGATCGCCGCGAATCTGCTCATGGCGGTCCTGTTCATCGGTGGGATCTGGTCGGCCTTCGACATCCAGAAAGAGGTCTTCCCCCAGTTCGAGCTCGATATCGTCGAGATCTCGGTCGGTTACCCGGGCGCGGCGCCCGAAGAGGTCGAGCAGGGCATTCTTCGACCGATCGAAGAGGTCGTGCGCGGCGTCGACGGAATCCGCGAGATCACCTCTCAGGCGAGGGAAGAGCGCGGCTCGGTCACCATCGAGCTGGTTGCGGGGGCGGAGCGCATGAAGGCGTTCCAGGACATCGACCAGGCAGTGTCCCGCATCCGGACCTTCCCGGACGATATCGACGAGCCGGAGGTCCGGCTGCAGTCGAGACAGACCGAGGTCATGCGAGTCGGGCTCTTCGGTCCTGTCGACACGTGGACGCTGAGGCAGCTCGCCGAGCGCGTCCGCGACCAGTTGTTGGCCAACCCCTACATCACCCAGATCGAGTTGTCACGGGTTCCGGATTATGTGACGCACGTCGAGATTCCGCGCGACCGCCTGCGCGAGTACGGAATGACGCTGGACGAGGTCGCGGTCATCATCGAGCGGTCGAGCGAGGACATCGCCGCCGGCTCGGTGCAGACCAGCGCCGGCGAGATCCTGCTGCGGATCAAGGCCCGCAAGCAATGGGCCGAGCAGTTTGCCAGGATCAAGCTCCTGACGAGCGACAGCGGCGCCGCGGTCACCCTCGGGGACGTCGCCACGATCCGGGATGGCTTCACCGAAGGCAACTTCCACTCGCAGTTCAACCAGCAGCCATCGGTCGAGCTCCAGATCTACCGCATCGGCGACCAGTCGCCGCTGCAGATCGCGGACGCCGTCGACGAGGTGATGCGGGCGGCGGAGCGGCAGTTTCCACCGGGCGTCTCGTGGCGCGTCGACAACAACAATGCCGAGGACTTCCGGAGCCGACTCGCGTTGGTGACAACGAACGGGATGCTCGCGGTCGTGATCGTTCTCCTCACCCTGGCACTGTTTCTCGAGTTCCGGCTCGCCTTCTGGGTGATGGCCGGGATGGCGATCTCGTTCATCGGCGGCCATCTCTTCCTTCCCTTCGTCGGGGTGAGCATCAACATGATCTCGCTCTTCGGCTTTCTGATCGTGCTCGGGATCGTGGTCGACGATGCCGTCGTCGTCGGAGAGAACGTCTACGAGTACCGCCAACAAGGCCTCAATCCCATCGAGGCCGCGATCCGCGGCACGCGCGAGGTCAGCGGGCCCGTCATCTTCAGCATCCTCACCAACGTGGTGGCATTCGTACCCCTGCTCTTCATTCCGGGTGAGACCGGCAAGTTCTGGCGGCCGCTGCCGATCGTGGTGATCGTCGTTTTGCTGCTTTCGCTCCTCGAAGCTCTGTTCATCCTCCCGGCGCACCTCGCTCACATTCGCTCCGTCGAGCACAAGCGGGGTATCGGCGGCCGACTGCACGAGCTGCAGCAGGCGTTCTCGAGGTTCGTCAGCCGGATGATCAATCACTACTACCGCCCGTTTCTTCAATTCACTTTTCGGGTGCGGTACATCACCGTTGCGGCGGCGGTTGCGGTCCTCGCCATTGTTGTCAGCTACAGCACGAGCTCCCATATGGGCCTGATCCTCATGCCGGAGGTCTCGGCCAACGAGATCGAGGCGGGAGTGCGCCTCCCCGTCGGGGCGACGCCTGACCAGGCGGCCGCGGTTGCCCAGGCGGTGACCGCCGCAACGGTCAGGCTTTTTGACGAGAAGAACTTCGACGAGGTCGCCGAGGGCGTCATGACCAATGTCCGGGGCGGCAGCTTCATCGATGTGGAGCTCGTCATGCTCCCACCCGACGAGCGCACGATGACCGCCAGGGAGGTCATCCAGGTCTGGCGGGACTCGATCGGCGACATCCCGGGTGTGGATCAGATCACCTTCGAGGCCGAGCGCGGCCCGGGCGGCCACCGACGCGACATCAGCGTCGATCTGAGCCACGCCGACATCGACGTGCTCGAGCGGGCGGCGAAGGCGTTTGCATCAGAGATGGCGACCTACGCCTCCACCCGCGACGTCAACGACAGCTACAGCAAGGGCAAGGTGCAGTACGACTTCGAGCTTCTCCCCGAGGGCCGGGCGTTGGGGCTCACGCCGGCCGACGTCGGGAGCCAGCTTCGGGGGGCGTTCTACGGCGCCCTCGCCATGCGGCTCCTGCGGGGCACGAACGAGATCGAGGTTCGGGTCAAGCTCCCCGAGAACGAGCGCAAGGACATCTACAACCTGGAAGAGCTGGTCATCCGAACCCCTTCCGGTGCTGAGGTTCCGCTGCTCGATGTGGCGAAGGTGCGCAGGGGCGAGGGCTTCGCCCGGATCGATCGGCGCGACGGGCGTCGCGTCGTGACCGTGTCGATGGATGTCGAGCCCGACCGGGAGATGGGGCAGATCACCACGGCGATCAACCAGGATGTGCTCCCCGAGCTCGCGCAAGAGTACCCCGGGTTGACCTGGTCCTTCGAGGGGGCCAACGCGGAGATGCGCGAGGCGACCAAATCGCTGTGGGGGGGCTTCGGCCTCGCGATGGTCGTGATCTACGCGCTCCTCGCCGTCGCTTTCCGGCGGTATCTCCAGCCGCTGATCGTCATGATCGCGATCCCGTTCGGATCCATCGGCGCCGTCGTCGGGCACATCATCCTCGGCTTCGACCTTTCGCTGATCAGCTTCATGGGAGTGATCGCCCTCGCGGGCGTTGTCGTCAACGACTCCCTGATCATGATCGACTACGCGAACAAGCGCCGCCCGGAGCACCCCGCGAGCGATGCCATTCTGCTCGCCGGGGTCCGGCGGTTCCGACCGATCTTCCTGACCACCGCGACCACGTTTTTGGGACTCATGCCGATCATCCTCGAGACCTCCCTCCAGTCGCAGCACATCGTCCCGATGGCGATCTCGCTCGGTTTCGGCATTCTGTTCTCAACCGCGGTGACGCTCGTTTTGGTGCCGTGTCTGTACCTCGTCGTCGAAGATATCGTGAACCTTGTCACAGCGCCGCGGCGCACGTTGGCGTCGACTCCAGACGATGTGTGAGCTCGATTACATTCGAGGGGTAGGTCCCCGATCCTGGGTGAGGTCCGACACGGGCTCGTCACGTTCTGGGACCGACGCTTCTCTCGCGAGCGCATCGACACCCTTGATCGCCTGATCTCACGCGTCACTCGTGACGAGACCAATACGCGATGAACGCTCCGGGTGGCATCAATGCGCTCGACCGATCGCAATGCACCGGCAGAGACCTCTGCGCCACATCGGTTGAATCGAGAACCCAGGTCCGGAGAGCGGGCGCTCTCCGGACCGGGATCGGCGGGTCAGCTCTCTGTGACGGGCTGCGGGTTGTAGTAGAAGCGCTCGTCGAAGATCTTGCCGTCGCGCCAGCGCTGAACGGCCACCTGGGTGAAGGCCAGCCGTTGACCGTACTGGGTGTTGTGGAAGTCCAATCGCCACTGGGTCATCGACAGATCGTCGGCGATGGCGACCGACTTGAGCTCGGCGCCGTACCAGGTGGTGTTGTCGACGAAGGCCTGCTCGCGCTCGATGTTGGCTGCCAGGCCGACGGTCGGTTCGGTGTCATTCTCGGCCATGATCAGATCATCGGCGTAAAACTCGCGCATCGGGGGATAGGAATTTCCTTTCTCACACCACCGAGCGTATCGCGCGTTCTGGGCTCGAAACCCCCGTTGGAACCCCCGTTCGAGACATCAACGTCCTCTTCAGCCCCTCATCCTTTACGACATCCGGCATCTCTCCGGGAAACCACTCAAGAAAACCCCTTCGCCCCCGATTCCGGACACACCTCACCCAAGATCACACCCTTGAGTTGCACGACGAGTTCACCACGCCGCGGCGAACTCGGACTGGCCGGGCGGTCCCCTTCCCCTCCCCTCCTCTTCGCGCCGTGTGAGATGACGGAGGATCTTGTCCACCACCTCGTGCTCGATGATGAAAGCGACAACCTTCATCTCACCAGCCGCACGAAGGGCACACCAACGGGTCGACCTCGTAGATACGTTTAATCAACTTCGCCCAGCTTCGACGGAGGGCGCGGGCGTCGAGCCCCTGGTCCTTCTTCGCTCGGACCGAAAAAGCCGGTATGGCGCCACGACAACAGCAGCTCGCTACGCTCCTCGCTCAGCAGCGCCGCCGTCGCCACCGACCTCTTCGCCGCGCAGGACGGACACAGGTCCCGCGTCTTGCACGAGAAAGCGAGCAGGTACTCTTCCGCGCAGTCATAGGAGAAGGGACAATGTTTAAGATCCGTGACCGCACAGGACACGCCGCAGACCCCGCCCCACCGGGGTGCCGTCCTCGACATTCTTCTAGACACGCGCTCCGGCTACCACCCACGTCCCGAAAAACGTCGAGGGGGGCTCCCTCGGTGAGCGCGATGCGGTCTGCTCTCCCGGCTTCGAGGCAGGCCGCCGGCGTGCCATCGGCGTGGTCGCAGCCCTTCCAATCAACCCACGTGCGACCACGCCGATGGCGCGACGCTGGTCCGCTGGGACGCCCAAGCGTCACAGCGGACCAGAAGGCCGGGACTGAAGAGACAAAAGAACGCGGGATATGGGCGTGCGGCGGGTACGGAACGCTCGAACGCTCGGGCTGAACCGCCTTTCGCGAAGGTCTCGACCTCCGGGAGCCTGGCCATGGTCACATCGCCCGGGAATGTCGTGGACAGGGCGCCGTGGGCCCAACCCAGACGGACGACTTCATCGAGCTCTCGTCCGTCCAGCATTCCGTAGATCAGACCGGAGGCGAAGCCATCGCCGCCGCCGATGCGATCGATGACACCGAGTTCGCAGGTCGGAGAGACGGCCCGCTCCCCGTTGTACCAGGTCACGGCTCCCCACTGATGGCGGTTGGCGGTTTCAACCTCCCTGAGGGTGGTGGCCACCATCTTCACGTCGGGGAAGTCGCGGTTGACCTCGGCGATCATCTCGAAGAAGACCGTCGTGTCGAGCTTGGACTTCTTCTCGACATCGGGACCCTTGACGCCCAACCCCATCTACACCGACTCGCGTTTCTCGTGGGGTGTTTTCATGTCGAAACCTCCGTCTCCCCGACCTTCAGTTCTCGACTCGTCGGGCCTTGCGAAGATACACAGTACCGTTGGCGGTGAAGAAATCGTAGCGCGGTCCCCCGCCGTTGATTTCGGCCTGGAGCACCCTGGTCGCGCCCGGATCGAGCGTGTCGAGGTCGGCGGCGACACTCTTTCCGTCGCGGTCGAGCAGCAGGAAATCGCTTTCGACGCCGCCGTAGGTGTGGCGGATTCTGAGGTCTGCCGCAACGTCATCCGGGACCGTCACGTCGATCGATCCGTTGAGGGTGGAAAAGGACATGGGAAGCTCGGGATCGACTGTGTCGAAGCTGGCGACGATCGATCCGTTGCGAGCATCCACCACCGCGCTCGCCCCGAGCCCCTCGAGCTCGACCGAGCCGTTGCGGTTGACGACATCGACTTCGCCGTCGACGCCGCGCACCGAGATTTCGCCGCCGTCGGTCATCTCGAGCTGGAGCCGCGTTGTTCGAGGCACGGCCACCGTCAGCTCGATGCCGTAGAAGCCCTCGATCCGCGAATCCACCAGAAGGTCCATCACGTTGCCGGCCTCGTCGATCCGGAGGTCGATCAGGTCTTCGATGGGGCCGGCGGAGGCCGGGCGGCTGTGCTCCGGGACCACCCGGACAGTCACGAGGACTTCGTCGCCGTCGTGTCCCTCGATCGCGATCTCGCCCCAGCGAATGCTGCTGCGAAAGGTGCCGGGCTCGCCGGGGTACGAGAACGTCTGTGGAGAGAACTCGAATACCACGGGCTGGGCCGCTTGAACGGCGGCTGCAAGAGTGAGTGTTGCGAGGCCGGTCGCGAAAATACGCAAGGATTTCATATGTCGTTCCTTTCCGGGTTCAGTGCGAGGGCACGGTCGGCGTGCCGGCGCACGGTTGTGTCGATTGACGGGTCACGGGACAGACGCCGCAGGACCTCGGCGACCGGGGCCCCGGTCGTCGGTGTCACGAGGTCGAGGAGCATGACCTGAACGATCGGCGCGCCGAGCTCGGGCAGGGCGCGAGCCAACACTTCGATCTCGGCGTTCGAAAGCTCCAGGTCAGCGAGATGGTCGATGGCCGCCAGTTGCACTGCGGGGGTCGGGTCCCGCAGCACTCGTTGAATCAGAGCAGCCCGGGCGGCTGGTTCGGCCTTCGCGAGGTCGCCGACGACATGCATGGCGGCCAGGCGCTGCGCCGTCGTCTGCAGCGGCAGGGCAGCGGCGATGGCCGTGGCGTGAGACGCGGCAGGATCGTCTGCCGGCGCCGTCCCGAGGCGGGCCGCGACGGACATGCCGAGTGCGCCGGTCAAAAGACCGATGCCGAAGATCGAAGCGGCCCGCGCCCAGCTGATCCCTCGTGGTTGAGGGAGGACCTCGATGGTGCGCAGCATCTTTTGGAACTCGCCCTTCATGGCGCGAGGTGGTTCCTCGACCGTGGCGGACTCGAGCTCGCTCCACACCCGAGTCAGACGCGCCTTCTCGTCATCCGAGCCCGCCAGCTCGAGCACCTCGTCGAGGTTGGGGTGGTCGTGATTCATGTCGTGGACTCCTTGTCGCAATCGGTCAGCTCGTCGCAGTCGATGCAGCACTCCTGGCCCTTCTCGATGGCGCAGTCACGCACCGTACAGCGGGCGAGAACGATCCCCTGCGGCTTGTCCATGGTCTTGCAGCAATAGCAGACGGCCTGCTCGGGGTCGAACTCGAGACCGAAGCGCTCCTCGATCTTCCACTCTCTCCATGCCTCCTTCTTGAGCTCGGCGTCGTCCTGCAGCGTCGCCTGATGGAACGTGCATTCGTCGGGGCACTTGTAGCCGCAGAAGCAGCGGTCGGTCAGGTCGATCTTCTCCCCGTTTTCACCGGCAAAGGACGCCAGTGGCGAGCACATGCAGTGTAGGTGCCAAGTGTAGGTGCCACACTTCGCATTAACGCTTTGTTGGTGCACCAACCCTGCCTGAATTGCGTAATCCAACGGTTCGACAACGCGCAAATGCAAACAGTGGCGCCTATCATGTGGACCTTCGA
>CAWKLM010000048.1:0-8239 GCA_963850475.1 Ilumatobacteraceae bacterium
CGTTGAATACTCCCGCCGGTGGTGGGGTCGCCGCGAACGAGTTGATCGCGCAGGTCAGCGCAGCGGGGACCGTGTGTCTCTACACGAGTGTCGGCACCGATCTCGCCGCCGACGTGACCGGCTACGTGAGCTCGTCATGAGGTGGCAACGCTCGCCTGACAGTCGAATGCAAGGATCCCCGGCATGATCGGCGAGCGGGTTCCGACCACCATCTCGAATGCGCCGGTCGTCGGCCGGAGGCGGGGTCTGGCGGTAGCGGCCGCTGCATGCGTGTCGTGCCTCACGGTCGTCCCCTTGACGACGACCTCGGTCGCAGCGTTGCCGGCGGAGTACACGCCGCAGCTCGTCGAAGATGTCGAGGCCAACGTCGACGGGATCGGGTCGTCCTCGATCGCCGTGACGACGACCCACGTCTATCGGGTCCGTGACGTCCGACAGGCCGGCGGTGGGGACAACGCCGACGAGCGCAGCGCCATCGACCGGATCGATCGCTCATCCGGCCAGATCGAGGAGGTCATGTCCTCGACTGCTGGTCTCTCCGAGGCCGATTTGTGGTTCGTCGAGAACGACCGGCTGTACTTCGCCGCCGTTGCCGCCGCGAGCGGCCTCGAGCCGCGGGTGCTCGACCTCGCGAGCGGCAACATCGGGCTGATCTCCGACATCCGTCCGGGTGGCGAAGGATCGTTCCCGACCGATGCGGCAGTGATCGACGGAGCGATCTACTTCTCGGCCGACGACGGGACCGCCGGCGTCGAGCTGTTCCGCACCAACGGCACGCCGGGCTCGATCAACACGATCGACATCGACACCGGTCCGGGAGACTCCCGACCGAGCGGGTTTGTCGGAGTCCCCGTCGCTGGCAGCGCGAACAGCACGGTGTTCTTTGCGGCCGACGATGGGGTGGCGGGCCGGGAACTCCACCGGCTCGACGGATCGACCATCACGACGTACGACCTGCGTCCAGGACCGAACGATTCGAATCCGAACGACCTCGCCGTGGCCGCCGATGGGGCGCTCTACGGCTACGCCCGCGATGCCTCGGGGCTGAACAGAGTGCTCCGACTCGCGACGGCCACTACGACCCCTGAAACCGACACCGCCGAGATGATTCCGCTCACGAACGGCGCAGTCCAGGGCGTCGCCGTCGTCGGCGCTGCGGCGTACGCGCTCTCCGCCGCATACCCCAGCGGCGACGGCGATCTCCACCTCCTCGCCGACAGAGACGCTGCGCTGTCGCTCGTTGCGGCGGACACCGAGGCCGACTCGATCGGCGCCGCAGGCGGGGGAGTCCTGCTCGAAGTGTTCGATGACGACACCGATCAGTACGCACTCGCCGTCTCCGACGGGACCACCGTGGAGACCGTCGCGTCCGACGTGCAGTCGGTCGACATACGGGTGGAGGAGTCGAACGGCGCGGCAGTCGCTGTCGTGCAGACCGAGGCCGAGGGCACTGAGCCGTGGGTGTCGGGCGGAACCGTCGCGTCGACCTTCCAGCTCGGCGACCTGTTCCCGGGGACGGGGTCCTCCTCGCCCACACGCTTCACGCCTGCGCCTGGCGGAGGAGTGGTCTTCTACGCCGACGACGGAACCAACGGACGACAGATCTGGCAGAGCGATCTGACCACCGTCGGCACCACCCGGCTGACCACGATCGTCGGCCCGCCGTCGCTGAGCTCCTACCCGAGCGGCTTCATGCAGGTCGGATCCTCGGCGTACTTCTCGGCGCAGACCCAGGCGACCGGCTACGAGCTGTTTGTCGAGCGGAGTCCCGGCGGTGGAGCCGAACTGGTCGCCGATCTGGAACCCGGGAACGGCTCGTCGCTTCCGAAGCCGGTCGCCGCATTCGGGTCAAGGCTGTTGTTCACCGCCAGAGATGGGGACTTCGACGAATCCACATACGTGACCGACGGTACGCCGGGCGGAACCACACAGGTCGCGGCGGACATCGAAGACTGGGTCGTCGTGGGTGACGGCATCGTCGTCTCGACCACCGACGATCAGCTCCTGGAATGGAACGAAAGCGCGGTGGCCTTCCAGTCACTCGGCAGCATCACCGACGTGGCGGGTGTCGTCGGCCTCCTCGGCGACAGCGTGCTCGTCGGCGGATGCGCCACCGAGTGCGGCATCCACGCCGTCGACACCTCGAGCGGAGCGACCACGCTCCTCGTTCCGGGCAACGATCCGGCCGTATTCAGCGGTGCGGCCGCCAACGACCACGCGGTGCTCCACGTTCGACTCGACGTCGGCGAAGGTCTCCGCACGATCCGCACCGACGGCACGGCGGCAGGCACCGCTTCGATCACCCAGTTGGGCGATCGAAACGTCGGCGACATGTGGGCGGTCGGTGACTCGGTGATCACCGTGAGCCGTGAGACCTTCGGGGATTTCTCGTTCACAGCGATCGCGGGCAACGGGCAGGTGACCCCGATCGCCGACCCGCTGGGTTTGCCGATCTCGCGCGTCGTGCAACCCGACATCGGGCCGACGGTCGAATTCGGCGGCGGAGCGATCGTGATCGCCACCCGTGGTGAGTCCGATGGGAACAACTTGGTCAGCCCCCTTGCTACGACCACCTGGGCGTTGCTCCTGGTGCGGCCGAGTGGCACCACGATCTTGGCCGAGTTCGAGGACTTCGAGATCCTGTGGGCCAACGTCGTCGATGACGAGATCGTCTTCGCGGCGGAGGGCATCGGAGGCATCGGCGACCTTGTGGTGCGGGAGTCGGTCGACCCACCCGAGCTGTGGGCCTCGGATGGCACAGCCGGCGGAGCGCGCCTCGTCTACGAATTCGCGGACGATGACCTGTCGGGGTTGCGAGATCCTCGCCTGCTCGGTGGTGACCTCTATGTGAGCGCCGAGTCGCCCGAGGTCGGCAAGGAACCCTTCCGGCTTCCACTCGTCGACCCGGACCCGGACCCGGACCCGGACCCGGATCCGGACCCGGATCCGTCGGTGGTCTCGCTCGAACCCGGTCGAATCCTCGACACCCGTGAGACCGGCGAGACGGTCGACGACCGGTTCGAGAAGATCGGTCGGATGTCGGCCGGCGACGTCATCGAGCTCGACGTCGCCGGCCGCGCCGGAGTATCGGACGACGCGAGCTCCGTGGTCGTCAACGTCACGATGGTGCGTCCGGACGCCAACGGGTTCCTCTCGGTGTACCCGTGTGGCGTACGGCCCGTCGCGTCCTCGATGAATGCACCCGCCGCCAAGTCGGTCGTCGCGAACGAGCTGATCGCCAAGGTGAGTACCGACGGCACCGTGTGCATCTACGCCTCCGTCGGCACCGATGTGGTCGCCGACGTGACCGGGTACACGCCTGCCGGGTCGGACTACGAGTCGCTCGAACCCGCACGGATGCTCGACACCCGCGACGGCCGCGAGACCGGCGACGGCGAGTTCGCCGGCGTCGGTCGGCTCGAGGCCGGGGACGTGATCGAACTCGATGTCATCGGACGCAACGGTGTTCCCGACACCGGTGTCGGTGCGGTGGTGTTGAACGTGACGATGATCCGACCGGACGGCAACGGATTCATCACCACCTATCCGTGTGAGACGCGTCCGGTGGCGTCCACGATGAACGCACCCGCGGGTGGCAAGGTCGTCGCCAACGAGGTCGTCGCCAAGGTCAGCGATGCCGGCACCGTCTGCCTCTACAGCTCGATCGGCACGCATCTCGCCGCCGATGTCGTCGGCTACGTCCCCGACGGCGCAGGTCTCACATCGCTCGAGCCGGCTCGTCTCCTCGACACCCGGGAGGGGCGTGACACCGTCGACGATCGGTTCGAAGGCATCGGTCGCCTCACCGCCGGAGACGAGATCGAGCTCGACGTCCTCGGTCGTGGCGGGATTCCGACGAACGGCGTCACCGCCGTCGTGCTGAACGTGACGATGGTGCGTCCGGACGGCAACGGCTTCGTCACCATCTCACCGTGCGGCGATCGGCCGCTGGCATCGTCGTTGAACGCCCCGGTGGGGCCAGGCGTCGTTGCGAACGAGGTCGTCGCCAAGGTCAGCTCCGCGGGAACGGTGTGTCTGTACACCGCTGTCGGGACCCATCTCGTCGCAGACCTCACCGGTTTCGTCGCCGAGTAGCGGAGGCGATCAGCTCGGGCGGACCCAGTTGCCGTCGTCGTCGAACACGAGGTCGGTGAGTTCGCCGGGCACGACCTCGCGGTCGACGCCGAGGGCGACGGCCACCTTCTGATAGCTCCACTTCATCACATCGAGCGCCAGCTCGATCCGTTGGTCTCGTGAGTAATGGCGTGTCAGCCTCGTCCGTAGCTCGTCGGAGATGTCCGCCGGGTCGGCCATCAGCGCGTGCGCGAAGTCGATCGCCGTCCGCTGGGCGTCGCTGAGGTCGGGGCCACCGCGACCCAGCTCAGCGACGAGGTCCTCGTCGAGTCCGTGCTGCTTGGCAACTGCCGAGCGCAGCGACAGTCAAGTGTGGCAATCGTGATAGCTGGCGCACGTCAATCGAACCAGCTCGGTGGTGACCGGGTCGACGCGGTCGTTGCGGACCGCCGCCGCGGCGAATTCCATCAGTGGGCCGACGAGCCGGGGGTCTCCCTTCGTCCCGGGGGTGACGCGCGGCCGCCGGATCGTCTCCACGTCAGAGCACCCCTTCGAAGGCGAGCTCGAGTGTCATCCGCTGCTCGACGACGAGCAGTGCGTTCACGAAGGTGACCAATCCCTCGTCGCCGAGGTGGCGGTGCAACTCGCCTGCCTGGTCGTCGGTCAACGACGCGACGTCGATGACGTACTGCTCGGTGAACGCCAGCGCGGCTCGTTCGAGCGCCGAAGAATGCTCGTCGGTGAGCCACCCGCGGACTGCGGCGCGGCGATCGTCGGACATCGCGTCCATCGTCGGCTGGTGGCGCAAGAGCATCGCCGCTCGGTCGCGGCACAGTGCCAGGAGTTCCGGGTCGCACGCGCCCCACGCCGCATCGTGTGCGGCGTCGAGTGCGACGAGGGCGTCGGTCCCGTCGAGACAGGCGGCGAGTTCCACGCATCGATCGTATGGCCTCCTCTTCGCTACGTTCGCAGCGTGGGTCCGGTCGACTACAACCCGTTCGGGGGTGAGGTGCTCGCCGACCCGTTCCCGGCGTACGCCGACCTGCGCTCGCAATGTCCGGTCCACCACTTCGAGGCCTTCGATCCGCCCTTCTTCACCGTCACCCGGCACGCCGACGTCGCCACGATGTTGCGCGACTGGCAGACCTGGTCGAGCCACTACGGCCAGTCGCCGCGTTTCAGCGTGACCGGCTGCCTGTTCAGCGACCCGCCGGAGCACACGATGTACCGGCGACTCGTCCAGCAGGGTTTCACCCCGCGAGTCGTCGAACGGATGGAGTCCGACATCGTCCGGCTCACCGACGAGCTGATCGATGCCATGTTGCGACGGCCGGGTCGTCGAGCGGACCTGCACGACGACCTGGCGTGTCCGCTCCCGGTGCTCGTGATCGCGAACGTGCTCGGCGTGCCGACGGATCAGATCGCCCAGTTCAAGGAGTGGTCGGACCGCCAGGTCGAGGCAATGGGCAGTCAGGATCCCGATGCTGCCGCGGAGAACCGGGCCCAGATCGACGCGTTCTTCCTCGGACAGCTCGATGGTCGTCGGGCAGCGCTCTCGGCCGCGGGGTTCGCCCCCGAGGACTGGTCCGAGTCCCTCCTCGGTGACGTGATCTCCGACGACGTCATGTCCGGACTGCTCGTTGCTGCGGTGGACGGTCGGCGGCTGACCGATCCCGAGCTGCTCAACATCCTCCAGCAACTGCTGGTCGGCGGGAACGAGACGACGACGTCGCTGATCACGAACCTCTTCTGGCGGATCCTCGAGCGACCGGAGCTGTACGCACAGTTGCGTGATCGTCCGGACCTCGACGCGGTCGCCGTGGAGGAGAGCCTGCGCCTCGACGCGCCGGTCCTCGGCCTCTATCGAACCACCACGCGAGACGTGGACCTGCACGGGGTGGCGATCCCGGAGAAGACGAAGGTGATGGCGACGTACGGCGCCGCCAACCGCGACCCTGAGGTCTTCGAGGACCCCGACACGTTCCGCCTCGACCGGGACCTCGACCACCTCCGCCGAACGCACCTCGCATTCGGTCTCGGTCGACACTTCTGTCCCGGTGCCCACCTCTCCCGATTGGAGGCCCGCATCATGCTGCGCCACGTACTCGACCGTGTCCCAGAGCTTCGTCTCGACGGGGCGACGACGCGGATCCCGACGTTCCTGCTGTGGGGGCGACGAACCTTGCCGGTCGCCTGGGGAGCGCGGCGGTGAGCGTCGCGATCGTCACCGGTGCAGCCCGGGGCATCGGCCGGGGCATCGCCGAACGCTTCGTCGCCGACGGCTACGACGTCGTGGTCACCGATCGTCGAGCGTCGGTCCTCGATGTCGCCGCCGATCTCGGTGCCACTGGCCACGTCGGCGACGTCGCCGATGCCGACCACGTCCGCCGTGTCGTCGACGCAACCGTTGCGGCACACCGCGTGATCGATGTGCTCGTCAACAATGCCGGTGAGGTCGCACCGACGGGGCCGGGCGACCCATGGGATCAGGCTGCCGCCGACTTCGACCGCTTCTTCGGGTCGAACACGAAAGGCGCGTTCCTCTTCGGTCGAGCCGTGGCTCCCGTCATGGTCGAGACAGGTGGCGGCAACATCGTCAACATCTCGACCGACCACGTGAAGCCATGTCCTGGTTGCGATCGCCACCATGGACACGGCGTGATGGACCTCTACAACGCGTCGAAGTGGGCGCTCAACGGGCTCACGTTCGACTGGGCGAAGTCGCTCGCCGAGCACGGCATCCGTGTCAACAACATCTGCATGGGTGCCACCGACACCGAGATGTTGCGCGGATTCCTCGGCCGAGACCCCGATCCGGACTACCTGGCCACCTGGATGACCCCCGCAGAGATCGCGGAGATCGTCGTCCAGTTGATCGACGAGGGGCCCGAGGGCCGCACCGCCAACAGCATCGGCCTGTACGCCGGTTTCCCGTGTGTGATGCCGCCACCCGAGTGACGATGCGAGCCCGCCGCCTCGTCCTGCTCGCGGTGATCACGTTCGCAGCTGGTGCTTGCGCGTCCGCGAGCGGCGGTGAGTCGGCGGAGAGTTCTTCGGTTCCGATCACTGCCGCTTCGCCGACTGATCCGCCGTTCGTCCGCGCCGATCCTCCACCCGCCGTCACCACGCAGGCGGTGCCGGCCACGACCACCACGACCTCGACCAGCACCTCGACTGCGACCTCGATCAGCACCACGACCAGCACCACGACCACCACGACGATCGCCCCCGCTCCCACCACGACGACACCGGCCACCACGGCACCCACCACCCCACCCACCGCGACCGCTCCCGTTCCGGGCGGAGCGGTTCCCTGCCCGCCGACCGGATCGGCGATCTGGGACCTGCGGCCGCCGTCGGCCCTCCCAGCACCCACTCCGCCGACGGGGTGGACCACCGAGGTGATCGGCACATCGGTGCAGGGTCGTGACCTCATCGCTCTCGTCCGCGGCGTCGACGAACCCGAGCGTCGGGTCGTCGTGATCGGCGGGATCCACGGCAACGAGCCCGTGACCCCACCGACCGTGCGCGGTCTGGTCGCGGCCGTCACGCCGGACGACGTCGAGGTGTGGCTCGTCCCGGAGTCGAATCCCGACGGGATCGCCGCAGGTACCCGGTGCAACGCGAGCGGGGTCGACCTCAACCGAAACTTCTCCTGGGGCTGGCGTCCCGACGACGGTGGACCGGCCGCACTCTCCGAGCCGGAGCCGCAGGCGCTCGTCGGGCTCGTCGAACGGCTGCAGCCCGACCTGGTGGTCTGGGTCCACCAACCGTACGGCTACGTCAGTTCGATCGGACCCACCGCCGACGCCCTGGAGGGCGCGTGGGCCGCCGCGTCCGGACTCCCGGTCCGGCGCGATGTCAGCCAACACGGTGGGGGTGAGAGCTGGACTGCCTTCGTGGCCGGCGTCCCATCGATGTTGATCGAGATCGAGAGTTGGTCGGCCACACAGGAGATCGTCGATCGGAACCGCGCCGGCTTCGAGGCAACGGTCGCAGCGCTCGATTGAGAACGGCTGCTCGTCACCGGAGGCGTGCCGGGAGGTGCCAACACGTCGACATCTCACCCAATTGGAGCGTCCGCACCGTCGGGTTCGTTCCTCCGGCGAGATGCAGCGACGGAAACGTCTCGAGCAACGCGGTCGAGGTGGCGACCGCGACGTCA